>NZ_CM160060.1:0-5658255 GCF_056712265.1 Klebsiella sp. F11 | reverse complement strand
GGCGGACTCCACTCGAACGTAAAATCGATATCAAGAAAAAAAGAAACAATCGTGATTGTTGGCACACGTCGACAAGGCCCTGCATAAGCCGAATGCCCCTGCACAAAAGGGGGGACGTGCGAACCGCTATCTGCGGTTTTTGTCCGATGCGGATCCGGGGATCGCGATCGGGACCGGGGATCATAGCCTAAACTGCAAAAGATATCTTGTGTTTCTCAACAGATTCTTCCCGTTTTATCCACAGGAAGGATCGAAGCCGGGTAAGTGTAATCGATCCTGGGAAAGGAGGGGCACGATTTCGCCCACATATTGGAAAAATTAATGAGCTATGCCGCTTTTGGGCTTAAACGATCTAACAAAGATCCCCGGCGATCCTTGCGCTTTACCCGTCAGGCCGTATAATCCTCCACCCGGTGCGTAATGCCCGTTTTCAGCAGCCTGTCTCAGCTCATTTTTTATGCGACAAGGTGTGAGAAATAAGGAAAGAGAATTGACTCCGGAGTGTACAATTATTACAATCCGGCCTCTTTAATCACCATCGCTGAGGCGTTAGCCGTTCGAAGTTCGTTCGGGTATACGCAAAAGTCAGTGAAATTATTCAAGTTTAGGTAGAAACCGCCATGAAACGCACTTTTCAACCGTCTGTACTGAAGCGCAACCGTTCTCACGGCTTCCGTGCACGTATGGCTACTAAAAATGGTCGTCAGGTTCTGGCACGTCGTCGTGCTAAAAGCCGTGCTCGTCTGACCGTTTCCAAGTAATAAAGCTAACCCTGCGTGGTTAAGCTAGCATTTCCCAGGGAGTTACGTTTGTTAACTCCCAGTCATTTCACTTTCGTCTTCCAGCAGCCACAACGGGCTGGCACGCCGCAAATCACCATCCTCGGCCGCCTGAATTCGCTGGGGCATCCCCGCATCGGTCTTACTGTCGCCAAGAAAAACGTCAAACGCGCGCATGAACGCAATCGGATTAAACGTCTGACGCGTGAAAGCTTCCGTTTACGTCAGCATGAACTCCCGCCAATGGATTTCGTGGTGGTGGCGAAGAAAGGGGTTGCCGAACTCGATAACCGTGCTCTCTCGGAAGCGTTGGAAAAATTATGGCGCCGCCATTGTCGCCTGGCTCCCGGGTCCTGATAGGCCTTATTCGGGTCTATCAGCGCCTGATTAGTCCGCTACTCGGGCCGCATTGTCGTTTCACTCCAACCTGCTCAAGCTACGGAATTGAGGCATTGCGCAGGTTTGGGGTGGTAAAAGGCAGTTGGTTGACAGTGAAACGCGTATTAAAATGCCACCCTTTACACCCTGGTGGTGACGATCCCGTCCCGCCTGGACCATTTGATACCAGAGAACACTAACGATGGATTCGCAACGCAATCTTCTTATCATCGCTTTGTTGTTCGTGTCTTTCATGATCTGGCAAGCCTGGGAGCAGGATAACAATCCGCAAGCCCAGCAGCAGCAGACCACGCAGACAACGACCACAGCAGCGGGTAGCGCCGCCGACCAGGGCGTACCGGCCAGTGGCCAGGGGAAACTGATTACGGTTAAAACAGACGTGCTCGATCTGACCATCAACACCCGCGGTGGTGATGTTGAGCAGGTGCTGCTTCCGGCTTACCCGAAAGCGCTGAAGTCTACCGAACCGTTCCAGCTACTGGAGACCACCCCGCAGTTTATCTATCAGGCGCAGAGCGGTTTAACCGGTCGTGATGGCCCGGATAACCCGGCGAATGGCTCGCGTCCGCTGTATAACGTCGATAAAGATGCGTTTGTGCTGGCCGATGGCCAGAACGAAATCGTCATTCCGCTGACGTACACCGACCAGGCCGGCAACGTATTCACCAAAACGTTCACCCTGAAACGCGGTGAGTATGCGGTGAACGTAGGCTATAGCGTACAGAACGTCGGCGAAAAACCGTTGGAGATCTCCACCTTCGGTCAGCTGAAACAGTCTGCTAACCTGCCATCCGCTCGCGATACCCAGACCGGCGGCCTGTCTACGATGCACACCTTCCGCGGTGCCGCGTACTCAACAGCAGATGCCAAGTACGAAAAATACAAATTCGATACCATCGTCGATAACGAAAACCTGAACGTCAGCACCAAAGACGGCTGGGTTGCCATGCTGCAGCAGTACTTCACTACCGCATGGGTTCCGCAGAATAGCGGCACCAACAGCTTCTATACCGCTAACCTCGGCAACGGTCTTGTCGCTATCGGCTACAAATCTCAGCCGGTTCTGGTACAGCCGGGTCAAACCGATAAGCTGGAAAGCGTGCTGTGGGTCGGCCCGGCAATTCAGGACAAAATGGCTGCCGTTGCGCCGCACCTCGATCTGACCGTTGACTACGGCTGGCTGTGGTTTATCTCTCAGCCGCTGTTCAAGCTGCTGAAATGGATCCATAGCTTCCTCGGCAACTGGGGCTTCTCGATCATCGTTATTACCTTTATCGTTCGTGGCATCATGTACCCGCTGACTAAAGCGCAGTACACCTCCATGGCGAAGATGCGTATGCTGCAGCCGAAGATTCAGGCGATGCGTGAGCGTCTGGGCGATGATAAACAGCGTCAAAGTCAGGAAATGATGGCCCTGTATAAAGCGGAGAAGGTTAACCCGCTGGGCGGCTGCTTCCCCCTGATTATCCAGATGCCGATCTTCCTTGCGCTGTACTACATGCTGAGCGCCTCGGTTGAGCTGCGTCATGCGCCGTTTATCCTGTGGATCCACGACCTGTCTGCACAAGACCCGTACTACATCCTGCCGATCATCATGGGCGCAACGATGTTCTTCATTCAGAAGATGTCGCCAACCACCGTGACCGACCCGATGCAGCAGAAGATCATGACCTTTATGCCGGTCATCTTCACGGTGTTCTTCCTGTGGTTCCCGTCTGGCCTGGTGGTTTACTATATCGTCAGCAACCTGGTCACCATTATTCAGCAGCAGCTGATTTATCGTGGTCTGGAGAAGCGTGGCCTGCATAGCCGCGAGAAGAAAAAAACCTGATTCTCTTCATTCTTCAAGCCGCAGATGCGTTGGCTTCGTTAGTTCGCCCCAGTCACTTACTTCAGTAAGCTCCTGGGGCCTCTCTAACTTGCTGCCTTCCTGCAACTTGAACTATTTCGAGAATATACGGTAAAGTTAATGCCAGAGAAGGCGGTCAATAGACCGCCTTTTTTACATTTACATAGAGAGTCATCATGAGCCATAACGACACTATCGTCGCCCAGGCAACCCCACCGGGACGCGGTGGTGTGGGCATCCTGCGCATCTCCGGCCTCAAGGCGCGCGAGGTCGCGCAGGCGGTGCTCGGCAAGCTGCCAAAGCCGCGCTATGCCGACTATCTGCCGTTCAAGGACGCTAACGGGACGGCGCTGGATCAGGGTATCGCGCTGTGGTTCCCGGGGCCAAACTCCTTTACCGGCGAGGACGTCCTCGAGCTGCAGGGCCATGGCGGCCCGGTTATTCTCGATCTGCTGCTCAAACGCATCCTGACGCTTCCGGGCCTGCGCATTGCTCACCCGGGAGAGTTCTCCGAACGCGCGTTTCTCAACGATAAGCTCGACCTGGCTCAGGCCGAGGCGATTGCCGATCTGATTGACGCCAGCTCCGAGCAGGCGGCGCGTTCGGCGCTGAACTCGCTGCAGGGCGCCTTCTCCGCGCGCGTAAACCACCTTGTGGAGGCGCTGACCCACCTGCGTATCTACGTCGAAGCGGCAATCGACTTCCCGGACGAGGAGATTGATTTTCTCTCCGACGGTAAAATAGAGGCCCAGCTTAACGACGTGATGGCCGATCTCGACGCGGTTCGCGCGGAGGCCCGTCAGGGCAGCCTGCTGCGGGAAGGGATGAAGGTGGTGATTGCCGGGCGGCCGAACGCCGGGAAGTCGAGCCTGCTGAATGCGCTGGCCGGGCGTGAAGCCGCGATTGTGACGGATATCGCCGGGACCACCCGCGACGTGCTGCGCGAGCATATCCACATCGACGGCATGCCGCTGCACATCATCGATACCGCCGGTCTGCGCGACGCCAACGATGAGGTTGAACGCATCGGTATCGAGCGCGCGTGGCAGGAGATCGCCCAGGCCGACCGGGTGCTATTTATGGTGGATGGCACCACCACCGGCGCCGTCGACCCGGCGGAGATCTGGCCGGACTTTATCGAACGCCTGCCGGCAAAACTGCCGATTACCGTGGTGCGCAATAAAGCCGACGTCACCGGCGAAACGCTGGGTCTGAGTGAAGTAAATGGTCACTCGCTTATTCGCCTCTCGGCGCGTACCGGCGAGGGCGTTGAGGCGCTGCGCAGCCATCTTAAGCAGAGCATGGGCTTCGAGACCAATATGGAGGGCGGCTTCCTCGCCCGCCGCCGCCACCTGCAGGCGCTGGAAACGGCGGCCAACCATCTGCAGCAGGGTAAGGCCCAGCTGCTTGGCGCATGGGCCGGCGAGCTGCTGGCGGAAGAGCTGCGGCTCTCGCAGCAGGCCTTAAGCGAAATTACCGGTGAGTTTACCTCTGACGATCTGCTGGGGCGCATTTTCTCCAGCTTCTGTATTGGTAAGTAATCGGCAACTCGCGTAGTGCGTAAACGTTCACTAACCCGCATTAACCGGCCGTTGATGCGGTTTTTTACTTTTTAAGCCCCGTTTTTCCTCTCAGGAAATCATTGTTGTCCAAATGGCAACTCGTACTGTCTGGCATTCCCCATTACTCTGTACGGCACTATTATCGCGAGGGGTCCTATGGCACGCTTTCTAATCTGTGGTTTTGCGCTGGTTTTGCTCTATCCATCCGGTATTGATATGTATCTGGTCGGTCTACCGAGAATTGCGCAGGATCTGGGGGCCAGCGAGGCGCAGCTGCATATTGCGTTCTCGGTCTACCTGGCGGGTATGGCCACCGCGATGCTGTTTGCCGGACGCATTGCCGACAGGTCCGGACGCAAGCCGGTCGCCATATTTGGCGCCTTTATCTTTATTCTCGCCTCCCTTCTCTGCTCGCTGGCGCATACCAGCCCCCTTTTCCTGATCGGCCGCTTTATTCAGGGCATCGGCGCCGGGAGCTGCTATGTGGTGGCCTTTGCGGTGCTGCGCGACACCCTCGATGACCGGCGGCGTGCTAAGGTGCTATCGCTCCTCAACGGCATTACCTGCATTATCCCGGTGCTGGCGCCGGTGCTGGGCCATCTGATTATGCTTAGGTACCCGTGGCAAAGCCTGTTTTACACCATGACCGGCATGGGCGTGATGGTCGGCCTGCTTTCGATCTTCGTGCTGCGGGAGACGCGGCCGGCCGCGCTGCCAGGCGAGTCGGCTCAGCAACCTGCCGGCGCCGAGTCGCTGCTGAACCGCTTTTTCCTCAGCCGGGTGGTAATTACCACCCTCAGCGTCACCGCCATCCTGACCTACGTCAACGTCTCGCCGGTGCTGATGATGGAGGAGATGGGCTTCGACCGCGGCAAATATTCAATGGCGATGGCCCTGATGGCGCTGATCAGCATGGCCGTCTCGTTCTCCACGCCCTTTGCGCTCACCCTGTTTAAGCCGCGCACCCTGATGCTGACCTCGCAGGTGATGTTCTTTATCGCCGGGACGCTGCTCAGCCTCGCCACCAGCCAAACGGTGACCATGCTGGGGCTGGCGCTGATCTGCGCGGGGTTCTCCGTCGGCTTCGGCGTGGCAATGAGCCAGGCGCTGGGGCCGTTTACCCTGCGCGCCGGCGTCGCCAGCTCCGCGCTGGGTATCGCCCAGGTGTGCGGCTCTTCGCTGTGGATTTGGCTGGCCGCTATCGTTGGCTTAAGCGCAATGAATATGCTGATCGGAATACTCATTGGCTGTAGCATAGTCAGCATTGTGCTGATTGTGGCCGCCGCCCCCGTACGGGCCGCGCAAACTTATGAAGAAACCCCTGTCGAGTCTCGATCTTAATTTATTACTCTGCCTGCAGCTCTTAACCCAGGAGCTCAGCGTCACCCGCACGGCGAAACGGATGAACGTTTCGCCGTCGGCGGTGAGCAAGTCGCTGGCCAAGCTCCGCGCCTGGTTCGACGATCCGCTATTCGTTAAAACGCCTCTCGGCCTGACGCCAACGCCCCTGATGACCAGCATGGAGCAGGATCTGGCGGACTGGATGCAGATGGGTAACCAGATCCTCGATAAGCCGCATCACGCCACGCCCAGCGGCCTGAAGTTCGAGCTGGCGGCGGAAATTCCGCTGATGATGATCCTGTTTGATACCCTTGCCCGGCAGATCTACCAGCGCTATCCCCAGGCGCTGATCCGCCTGCGCAGCTGGGACTATGATTCACTGGATGCCATTATTCGCGGCGAGGTTGATATTGGATTTTGCGGGCGGGAAACGCACCCGCGCTCGCGCGAACAGCTGAGCCAGCTGCCGTGGTATATCGACTTTGAGGTGCTGTTTACCGACCTGCCGCAGGTGTGGCTGCGGGCGGATCATCCGGCCCTCAGCGAAGAGTGGAATCTTGCGACATTTTTACGCTACCCGCATATCAATATCAGCTGGGAGCAAAGCGATACCTGGGCGCTGGACGAGGTTCTGCACGATTTGGGCCACAAGCGCAGCGTCGCCCTGACCCTACCCGGCTTTGAGCAATCGCTGTTTATGGCCGCCCAGCCGGATCACCACATGCTGGCGACGGCGCCGCGCTACTGCCACCACTATAACCGCCAGCACCAGTTGCCGCTGGTGTCCCGCCCGCTCCCTCTGGAGCCCCAGCTGCTGGAAAAAGTCCGGGTGCCGTTCGTCCTGCTGTGGCATAAGCGCAACAGCTACAACCCAAAAATTATCTGGCTCCGGGAAGCCCTGAAGCGGCTCTATACGGACCCGCTATAGCGCTGTTATCCGTATCACCCTCTCTTTGTTACGCAAGAATTTGTAAAAGTCACATAATCCCCCTTTTCAAGGGATGATTTCCGCATTAAAACCTATCAATTCCAGGCGATAATGTAATTCTCAATTTTTATCTCTGACCATTAATCACGGAGCGACGAATGGCAACGCATTTTGCAAGAGGGATACTGAGCGCAAGGGAGCCGCTATCGACACGCCTGTCGGCGGCCTGTCATCAAACCGCACAAAGTTTGCCGGAGTACCGGCAGACCCGCTACCGCGCCTCGCGGTCGCTGCTCGCTGAGCTGCTGTTTATGCTGTACGGCATTCGCGAGCTCCCCGAAATCATCCGGGAAGCCAATGGCAGGCCCGTCTTTCGCGACAGCCACCTTCCCCGCTTTTCCATTGCGTATGCCGGAAATATCGTTGGCGTCACGCTAACCACGGAAGGCGACTGCGGTCTGGACATGGAGCTGCAGCACGCTTCGCGCGGCGTGCATCCGCTGCACGACGCCAATCGGTATGTTTTCAACAGCAACGAAAATCTGTGGATTAACAACCAGCACGATCCCGATGAAGCTCGCGCCCAGCTGGTCGCGCTGCGCCGCAGCGTCCTCAAGCTCACCGGCGAAGCGCCCGTACGCCTGCAGCTGCTTCCAGGCTCAGGTCGGCTGCGTACCGCCAACGTCCAGCCCATAGAGGCGCTCTGCGACGCCGAGACGGTGCTGGTCTGGTCGATTGCCGCCACTCCGGGTATTGGCCAGCTTAAAGTCTGGGAATACGCGAGCAGCGACGGCTGGCGTACCCTGCCGGACGCTCTGGCGCGCGCGAAAGAGTCCTCGGCCCGCCTGATGCGCTTTACCAGCCTGCCGGCGGAAAAAGCATTCTCCCTCAACTGACCGGTTCGTCCCGGCCATCATGATGCAAAGGAACAATCATGTCTGATACGTTGAAAGTTGTTACGTTACTCGGAAGTCTGCGCAAAGAGTCGTTTAATGGCATGGTCGCACGCACTCTGCCGGGCATCGCCCCTGCGGGGATGGCGATCTCCGCGCTGCCGTCGATTGGCGACATTCCGCTATACGATCCGGATCTCCAGCAGGAAGAGGGATTCCCGCAAAGCGTGCAGGAGATTGCGCGGCAGATTCGCGAAGCGGATGGCGTGGTCATCGTGACGCCGGAATATAACTATTCGGTTCCCGGCGGCCTGAAAAATGCAATTGACTGGCTATCTCGCCTGCCTGAACAGCCGCTCACCGGGAAGCCGGTACTGATCCAAACCAGCTCGATGGGCGCCATCGGCGGCGCGCGCTGCCAGTATCACCTGCGGCAGATTCTGGTATTCCTCGACGCGATGGTGATGAACAAGCCAGAGTTTATGGGTGGGGTTATTCAGAACAAGGTGGACCCGCAGTCGGGAGAAGTGGTCGATCAGAGCACGCTCGATCATCTCAGCGGCCAGCTGAGCGCCTTTGGCGATTATATTCAGCGCGTTAAAGCCTAAGTGACAGCCCTCTCCCTGCCGGGAGAGGGTTTCGTACGGGCAAATCAGTGGGCGTCGATAAACACAATTTTCAGCACGAACAGCAGTGATACGATGATTACGCACGGGCTGAGGTCGCGCAGGCGACCGGTGCCAATCTTCATCACGCAGTAGGAGATAAAGCCCAGAGCGATACCTTCGGTGATGGAGAAGCTAAACGGCATCATCACCGCGGTAATAAACGCCGGTACCGCTTCCGTCAGATCGTCCCACTTCACGCGCGCCAGGCTGGAAGTCATCAGCACGCCGACGTAGATTAGCGCCCCGGCCGCCGCGTAGGCTGGCACCATTCCCGCCAGCGGCGACAGGAAAATCACCAGCAGGAACAGAATGCCAACCACCACCGCCGTCAGGCCGGTACGTCCGCCGACGGAGACGCCGGAGGAGGATTCGATATAGGCCGTGACCGACGAGGTACCGATAAAGGAACCCGCAACGGAAGAGATGCTGTCCACGAACAGCGCCTGCTTCATGCGCGGGAATTTACCCTTCTCATCGGCAAGACCGGCTTTATCCGTCACCCCAATCAGGGTACCGGAGGAGTCAAACAGGTTGACCAGCATAAAGGAGAAGATAACGCCGGCCAGACCAAGATTAAACGAACCGGCTAAATCGACATGACCCACAACCGTCATCACGCTCGGCGGCGCAGAAACAATACCGGTGTAGTGAACATCACCCAGCATCCAGCCCAGCAGCGTTGTCACCACGATAGAAACCAGCACCGCCGCGTGGATGTTACGCGACGCCAGAATGGCGATGATAAAGAAGCCGAGGACTCCCAGCAGCACGCTGTGGGAAGTCAGGTTACCGATGCTGACCAGCGTGTCCTGGTTGGCAACAATCACCCCCGCATTTTTCAGCCCCATCATGCCGATGAACAGGCCAATCCCGCTGGTGATCCCCACGCGCAGGCTCACCGGAATGTTGGCAATCATCCAGTAGCGCACGCGGAAAATCGTCAGCAGCAGCAGGCCGACGGCGCCCCAGAAAATCGCCCCCATCCCCACCTGCCACGGCAGGCCCATTGCCTGAACCACCACAAAGGCAAAGAAGGCGTTGAGGCCCATTGCCGGTGCCAGGGCGACGGGCAGGTTAGCAAACAGCCCCATCATAATGCTGCCGAATGCCGCGATCAGACAGGTCGTCACAAATACGGCGCTGGTATCCATACCCGCCACGCCGAGAATTTGTGGGTTCACGAAAACAATGTAGACCATCGTCAGGAAGGTGGTGAAACCTGCGATCGCTTCGGTGCGTGCCGTCGTACCATGTGCGCGCAGCTTGAACACGCGCTCCAGCAGACCCTGGCCAGAAGACTGGCTGGTTTGTTGTTGACTCATTATCGGTTTCCGAACAAAGGAGGGAAAATTCGACGCTATCCTATACCAAAATGCGACACCGGGTGCAGTTGTGTGTTAATTTTTTTTCATTGCTTTTGCTTATACGGCAACGATTGCGTTGCGCAAATCCGCATTACGAAAACGTTAAACTTGTTAAAATGGAAACGGCATGTCCCCAATAGAAGCCCTGTTTTTCGACTGTGACGGCACGCTGGTCGACAGCGAAGTGATCTGTTCCCGCGCCTATGTGCACATGTTCAAAGAGTTCGGCATTACGCTGGATTTAGAAGAGATCTTTAAGCGCTTCAAAGGCGTAAAGCTCTACGAGATCATCGATACCATCAATGAGGAGTATGGCGTTAGCCTGCAAAAGGCGACGCTTGAGCCGGTCTATCGCGACGAGGTGGCGCGCCTGTTTGATTCAGAGCTGGAGGCTATCGCCGGCGCTGAAGCGCTGCTGGATGCGGTGACCGTACCCCAATGCGTGGTCTCGAACGGCCCGGTCAGCAAAATGCAGCACTCGCTCGGCAGAACCGGCATGCTGCACCATTTCCCCGACAGGCTGTACAGCGGCTACGATATTCAACGCTGGAAGCCCGATCCGGCGCTGATGTTCCACGCGGCGAAAGCGATGAACGTTAACGTCGAAAACTGCATTCTGGTTGATGACTCCAGCGCCGGCGCCCGCGCGGGAATTGCTGCCGGAATGGAGGTGTTCTACTTTTGCGCCGATCCGCATAACCCGCCGATCGTGCATCCGAAAGTGACGATGTTTACCGATTTAGCGCAGCTCCCGGCGCTGTGGAAAGCGCGGGGCTGGGCAGTTACCCGCTAAGCTTCCGGCGCCGCTGCGCCCGGTCCAGGGTGGCGCAAGAAACTGTCACCCCGGCCAGCGTCGCGCGGCCGGGGTGCGGCCGCTTACTCTTGCGGATCTTTACCCGCCAGCAGCTTGTCCAGCTCATCGCCGCCAACGTGGCGGAAGTCCTGGCCTTTGACGAAGTAGAAAATATATTCGCAGATGTTCTGGCAGCGGTCGCCGATGCGCTCAATCGAGCGGGCGCAGAACAGGGCGGTCAGCACGCTCGGAATCGTACGTGAATCTTCCATCATGTAGGTCATCAGCTGACGCACGATGCCTTCATACTCCTGATCCACCTTCTTATCTTCACGATAGATACGCACGGCTTCGTCCAGATCCATGCGCGCAAAGGCGTCCAGCACGTCGTGCAGCATCTGCACGGTGTGGCGGCCGAGAGACTCCAGGCTCACCAGCAGCGGCTGATGCTGCTGGGAAAACTTCTCCAGCGCCGTGCGGCAAATTTTATCCGCCACGTCGCCGATGCGTTCCAGCTCGGCGATGGTTTTGATAATCGCCATCACTAAGCGCAGGTCGCTGGCGGTAGGCTGACGTTTGGCGATGATGCGCACGCAGGCTTCATCAATGGCCACTTCCATCATATTGACCTGCTTGTCGCCATCGATAACGCGCTTTGCCAGCTCGCTATCCTGGTTGTGCATCGCGGTGATCGCATCAGAAAGCTGCTGCTCCACCAGCCCACCCATCGTCATGACCTGGGTGCGGATATACTCCAGTTCAGCGTTGAACTGGCCGGAAATATGTTTATTAAGATTTAGGTTATCCATCGTTCCTCCAGATGCCCAAGAGATTTCTGGCCATAGCGAGGCGGCAACAGCGCAAATCCCCGGGCGCGTACGTAACCGGGGTGAGCAAAGGCAGCCAGCGCGGGTACAGCCTGAAAGCTGAGGAGCATATCAACCGTAGCGGCCGGTAATGTAATCTTCAGTTTGCTTCTTCGCGGGCTTCGTAAACAGATCGTCCGTGTTGCTGAATTCAATCAGCTCGCCAAGATACATAAATGCCGTATGGTCAGAACAACGCGCAGCCTGCTGCATGTTGTGAGTAACGATAACGACGGTGTAATCCTGCTTCAGCTCGGTGATCAGCTCTTCAATGCGCCCGGTGGAAATCGGGTCCAGCGCGGAGCAGGGTTCATCAAGCAGCAGCACCTCCGGGCGAATCGCGATACCGCGCGCAATGCACAAACGCTGCTGCTGGCCGCCGGAGAGAGAGTAGCCGCTCTGATGCAGCTTATCTTTGGTTTCGTTCCACAGCGCGGCCTTGGTCAGCGCCCACTGCACGCGCTCGTCCATATCGGTGCGCGACAGCTTTTCAAACAGGCGAACGCCAAAGGCGATATTGTCATAAATCGACATCGGGAACGGCGTCGGCTTCTGGAACACCATCCCGACCTTGGCGCGCAGCAGGGCGATATCCTGGGTGTTGGTGAGAATATTATCGCCATCCAGCAAAATTTCGCCTTCCGCACGCTGCTCCGGATACAGCTCAAACATTTTGTTAAACGTACGCAGCAGGGTCGACTTACCGCAGCCTGACGGGCCGATAAACGCCGTCACCTGGTTTTTGGAAATATCCAGGTTGATGTTTTTCAGGGCATGGAATTTTCCGTAGTAGAAGTTCAGGTTACGAACTGAAAGTTTACCCGGGGTAGCATTCACCATACTCATCAATCTCTTCCTCATTCAGCGCCGCGTTTCGCCGCGCCGCAAAAATTAACCGTGTTTATTCTTCGCGAAAACCACGCGCGCCAGAACGTTCAGCAGCAGTACGCACAGGGTAATAATCAGTACCCCGGCCCACGCCAGTTGCTGCCACTCCGCGAACGGACTCATGGCAAATTTGAAAATAGTGACCGGCAGGTTGGCAATCGGCTGCATCATGTCGGTACTCCAGAACTGGTTAGAGAGCGCGGTAAACAGCAGCGGCGCCGTTTCCCCGGCGATACGCGCGATAGCCAGCAGGATGCCCGTCATAATGCCGGAAACCGAGGCTTTCAGGGTAATCGCGGAAATCATGCGCCATTTCGGCGTCCCCAGTGCGTAGGCCGCTTCACGCAGGCTGTCCGGCACCAGCTTCAGCATATTCTCGGTGGTACGAATCACGATAGGCACCTGCAGCAGCGCCAGGGCAATCACCCCCGCCCAGCCGGAAAAGTGCTGCATCTGGGCGACAACGATGGTGTAAACGAACAGGCCGACCACGATAGAAGGCGCAGAGAGCAGGATATCGTTAATAAAACGAATCACTTCCGCCAGCGCGGATTTACGGCCATATTCCGCCAGATAAATCCCCGCCAGGATGCCCAGCGGCGTGCCGAAGATCGTTGACCACAGGATCAGCAGGCCGCTGCCGGCGAGGGCGTTAGCCAGTCCGCCGCCGGCGGTGTTCGGCGGCGGGGTCATTTCGGTAAACAGCGCCAGGCTCATACCGTCAATGCCGCGGGTCACGGTGGCCATCAGGATCCAGATTAGCCAGAACAGACCGAATACCATCGTCCCCATAGAGAGGCCCAGCGCGATGCGGTTTTTCAGGCGCCGCTTAGCCTGCATTTTACGACGGGACTCCGCCAGCTCGGCGGTGGTTTGTAACTCAATCGTCGCCATTAGCGTGCCCCCTCATTCTTCGCCAGACGCATCACCATGAACTTAGATGCGGCCAGAACAATAAAGGTAATAACAAACAGAATCAGCCCCAGCTCCATCAGCGCCGCGACGTGCAGGCCAGACTCGGCTTCGGCAAACTCATTCGCCAGCGCAGAGGTGATACTGTTGCCCGGCATATACAGAGAAGCGCTATCCAGCTGGTAGGTATTACCGATGATAAAGGTCACCGCCATGGTTTCCCCCAGCGCGCGCCCCAGACCGAGCATCACGCCGCCGATCACCCCGTTGCGAGTAAAGGGCAGCACAATGCGCCAGATAACCTCCCAGGTGGTGCAGCCGATGCCGTAGGCCGACTCTTTCATCATCACCGGCGTCTGCTCGAACACATCGCGCATAACCGCGGCGATATAAGGAATGATCATGATGGCCAGAATGACGCCGGCCGCCAGAATACCGATACCAAACGCCGGTCCCGCAAACAGGGCGCCAACGAAAGGAATGGTCGACATGATGTTGCCAACCGGCTCCTGGAAGTAGGTCGCGAACAGCGGGGCAAAGATAAACAGGCCCCACATGCCGTAAACGATACTCGGAATCGCCGCCAGCAGCTCGATCGCAATACCGAGCGGGCGCTTAAGCCAGGCAGGAGAGAGTTCGGTCAGGAACAGCGCAATGCCGAAGCTCACGGGAACGGCAATCAGCAGCGCAATAAATGAGGTAACCAGCGTACCGTAGATCGGAACCAGCGCCCCGAAGATTTCGTTGGGCGCATCCCACTCTTTAGTCCACAAAAAGGCAAAGCCAAACTTTTGCATGCTTGGCCATGAAGAGATAATCAGGGAAATGATGATGCCGCCCAGCATCAATAGCACAATCAGCGCCGCCAGTTTGACCAGCATGCCGAAAATTATGTCACCCTTTTTCCCCGGAGGGTTGAATGCCGGCTTGGTTGCAGCCATAGGTTACTCTTTAAGTTCGGGTCCGAAAGGCCTCTATATTACTGACCTGTAAGACAAAGGTAATGCTATACCCAAAATAATTCGCGCCGCAAGCAACGTAGCCTGCAGCGCGAAGTATAGCGAGTATTAGTACAGCGCTTTACCGCTGCTGTCTTTCACGTTGGTTTTCCATGCAGCACGAACCTGCTCAACCACGCTTTCCGGCAGCGTTGCGTAATCCAGGGCGTTAGCTTCTTTACCGCCGTTTTTATACGCCCAGTCGAAGAACTTCAGCACTTCAGCCGTCTGCTCAGGCTTGCTGGAAGCTTTGTGCACCAGGATGAAAGTGGTTGAGGTGATCGGCCATGCATTATCACCTTTCTGGTTAGTCAGGTCCTGGGCAAAGGACTTGCTCCAGTCGATACCCTTCGCGGCGTTCGCGAAGTTATCTTCCGTTGGGCTAACCGGCTTGCCGTCAGCGGACAGCAGTTTGGTGTAGGCCAGATTGTTCTGTTTAGCATAGGCGTATTCAACGTAGCCAATGGAACCCGGCAGACGCTGAACGAACGCGGCGATACCGTCGTTACCTTTACCGCCCAGGCCGGTCGGCCAGTTAACGGTAGAGCCGGCGCCAATTTTGGATTTCCACTCTTCGTTTACTTTCGACAGGTAGCTGGTGAAGACGAAGGAAGTACCGGAACCATCGGCACGACGCACGACGGCGATATTCTGTGCCGGCAGTTTCTTGCCCGGGTTAAGTTTGACAATCGCTTCGTCATCCCACTTCTTAATTTTGCCCAGGTAGATATCACCCAGCGTTTTACCATCCAGCACCAGCTCGCCGGACTTCAGGCCTGGCAGGTTAACGGCCAGCACCACGCCGCCGATAACGGTTGGGAACTGGAACAAACCTTCCTGAGCCAGCTTGTCATCAGCCAGAGGAGCATCAGAAGCACCGAAATCAACGGTATTGGCAATAATCTGTTTTACACCACCGGAAGAGCCGATGCCCTGGTAGTTCACTTTATTGCCGGTCTCTTTCTGATAAATATCAGCCCATTTGGCATACACCGGCGCAGGGAAAGTTGCGCCTGCGCCCGTCAGACTTGCTGCTGCAAATGCAGAAAAAGCGCTCATAGATAAGGTCGCGGCGACAACTGTTGCGACGGTGGTACGCATAACGTTCATAATGTCTCCTGCTGGATTCGTAAATCGTTGTTTCGAGGCTATGGTGAGCAAAATAGGACAAAGAGGTGACAGTAAAATGTACGAATTATTACAGTTTTATGACACGCAAAAAGATGCGCAACAGAATAAAATAAAAACACTATAAATCATGGCGTTAATTATTTTAATGACAGGAATTTTGCGGGAATATTTTCTTTTTATGACAGCCAAAACCGTCGTCAAAGATGACAGTTTGTCATAAACCAGCGTCGCCAAACTGTTTACCGCCGCGATAAAAAACGATCTGCGGATAACAAAAAGGGCCACCGAATGGCAGCCCTTGTAGGATGGGTAGTGCTTATTCTACGGTTACCGATTTTGCCAGGTTACGCGGCTGGTCAACGTCGGTGCCTTTAATCAGCGCGACGTGATAGGCCAGCAGCTGCAGCGGGACGGTGTAGAAGATCGGCGCAATCACCTCTTCAACGTGCGGCATCTGGATGATGTGCATATTGTCGCTGCTGCTAAAGCCCGCATCGCCATCGGCAAAGACGTACAGCTGGCCGCCGCGGGCGCGAACCTCTTCGATGTTGGATTTGAGCTTCTCCAGCAGTTCGTTGTTCGGCGCGACCACAATGACCGGCATCTCGGCGTCAATCAGCGCCAGAGGACCGTGCTTCAGCTCACCGGCGGCGTAGGCTTCCGCATGGATATACGAGATCTCTTTCAGCTTCAGCGCCCCTTCAAGAGCAATAGGGAACTGATCGCCACGGCCGAGGAACAGCGCGTGGTGCTTATCAGAGAAGCTTTCCGCCAGCGCTTCAATCCGCTTGTCCTGCGACAGCATCTGCTCGATTCGGCTCGGTAACGCCTGCAGACCATGCACGATATCGTGTTCAATTGCCGCATCCTGGCCCTTCAGGCGCGCCAGCTTCGCCACCAGCATCAGCAGCACGGTCAGCTGGGTGGTGAAGGCTTTGGTGGAAGCCACGCCGATTTCGGTGCCCGCTTTGGTCATCAGCGACAGATCGGACTCGCGAACCAGCGATGAGCCCGGCACGTTGCAAATAGCCAGCGATCCAAGATATCCCAGCTCTTTCGACAGGCGCAGGGCGGCCAGCGTATCCGCCGTCTCGCCGGACTGGGAGAGGGTGATCATCAGGCTGTTGCGGCGCACTGCCGATTTGCGATAGCGGAATTCGGAGGCGATTTCGACATCGCACGGCACCCCGGCCAGCGCTTCAAACCAGTAGCGAGAAACCATTCCGGAGTTATACGACGTGCCGCAGGCGACAATCTGAATATGCTCAACCTGAGAGAGCATCTCGTTGGCGTTGGCGCCCAGTTCGCTCAGATCGACCTCTCCGTGGCTAATCCGCCCGGTGAGGGTGTTCTTGATAGCGTTCGGCTGCTCGTAGATCTCTTTTTGCATGTAGTGGCGGTAGATGCCCTTATCGCCCGCGTCGTACTGCAGGTTGGATTCGATATCCGGACGCTTAACCTCCGCGCCGGACTTATCAAACACCACCACCGAGCGGCGGGTGACTTCCGCAATATCGCCCTCTTCGAGGAAGATAAAGCGGCGGGTTACCGGCAGCAGCGCCAGCTGATCGGAGGCGATGAAGTTCTCCCCCATCCCCAGACCGATAACCAGCGGGCTGCCTGAACGAGCGGCCAGCAGGGTGCGCGGATCGCGGGTATCCATGATCACGGTTCCGTAGGCGCCGCGCAGCTGCGGGATGGCGCGCAGAACGGCTTCCCGCAGGGTGCCCCCCTGCTCCAGCTCCCAGTGCACCAGGTGAGCAATCACTTCCGTATCGGTCTCGGATACAAAAATATAGCCCCGCGACTGCAGCAGCTCACGCAGCGGTTCATGGTTTTCGATGATGCCGTTGTGGACCACCACAATATGTTCAGAAACATGCGGATGCGCGTTGCTCTCGGACGGTTCGCCGTGGGTCGCCCAGCGGGTATGGGCAATGCCCGTACCGCCGTGCAACGGCTGCTCCTCTACCGCCTGAGCCAGCATCTGGACTTTACCGAGCCGACGAACGCGGGACATATGCCCTTCGTTATCAACCACTGCCAGACCGGCAGAGTCATAGCCCCGGTATTCCAGACGACGTAAACCTTCGAGAAGGATTTCAGCAATATCACGCTGCGCGACTGCGCCAACAATTCCACACATAGTTAAATTTCCTGATAATGGCGTTATGCCATGCGTTGTCGCTGACCTGTGTTTACCCAACGCATTTACGTTGGATAATGCCCTTTCCGGGCGCCCCGAGCCTTGTAGAGAGTGGGGTTATTTTTATGGTTACTGCTATGGGGGGAGGATTATTTTATCCTCTCACCCCGGCCCTCATCCCGAAAGGACGAGGGATAAATGACCTACTTTTTCTTCACCGGACGCTGCCAGCCCTGCTTATGGACCTGCGGCACGCGGCTTAATACTAATTCATGATCGGCAATATCGCGGGTCACCGTGGTACCGGCGGCGATCGTCACGCCGTTGCCGACGGTTACCGGCGCCACCAGCTGGCTATCCGAGCCGACAAATACGTCGTTGCCGATAATGGTTTTAAATTTATTGGCGCCGTCATAGTTACAGGTGATGGTGCCTGCGCCGATATTCACGTTATCGCCGATTTCCGCATCCCCGAGGTAGGTGAGATGCCCCGCCTTCGAGCCTTTGCCCAGGCGCGCTTTTTTCATTTCGACAAAGTTGCCGACGTGCGCGCCTTCCAGCAGCTCCGCCCCCGGACGCAGACGCGCGAAAGGTCCGATGGTGCAGGCCGCCTGCAGATGGGCATCTTCTACCACCGAGTAGGGGCTGATTTCGCAATCATCGCCGATGGTGCTGTTTTTAATCACGCAGCCGGCGCCGATTTTAACCCGATCGCCCAGCGCCACCTTGCCCTCAAGGATAACGTTAGTATCAATCTCAACGTCGCGCCCGTGCGTCAGGGTGCCGCGGAGATCAAAACGCGCCGGATCGCGCAGCATAACGCCCGCCAGCAGCAGTTTTTCCGCCTGTTCAGACTGATAGACGCGCTCGAGGCGGGAGAGCTGCAGACGGTTGTTGACGCCTTCAACTTCGCTTAGGCGCTGAGGGTGGACGGCAACGATTTCCCGACCTTCCTGATAGGCCATCGCGATGATATCGGTAATGTAGTATTCGCCCTGGACGTTGTTATTCGTCAGCTTAGCCAGCCAGCGTTTTAAATCCGCGCCGCCGGCGATCAGGATCCCGGTATTGATTTCCTGAATTTGACGCTGCGCTTCGCTGGCATCCTTATGCTCAACGATGCCGCTAACCCGGCCGTTATCACGCGTGATGCGCCCATAGCCGCTCGGATCGTCCAGCTTCACCGTCAGCAGGCCAATACCGCCCTGCGGTTTGGCGGCGCGCAGGCGCTGCAGGGTATCGACGGAGATCAGCGGGACGTCGCCGTACAGCATCATGATATCTTCGTCATCGGCGAAGAACGGCGCCGCCTGCTGCATCGCATGGCCGGTCCCCAGCTGCTCCGCCTGCAGAACCCAGTTCAGATTGTCTTCATGCAGCGTCTGACGCAGCAGATCGCCGCCGTGCCCGTAGACAAGGTGTACGGACGATGCGCCTAAATCTTTAGTAGCATCAATGACATGTTGCACCATTGGCTTCCCGGCCAGGGCGTGCAGCACCTTGGGAAGATCGGAATACATGCGGGTCCCTTTGCCTGCGGCAAGGATAACCACGCTCATCGCACTGTTTGACATACGCATCCTGACAGCTGTTAGAACGAAAAGTAAAAGCCTTTCACGTTGAAAATACTACATATTTTTCATCATAAAACGAGACGAGGATAAAACGCTCAGGCTCAACGCTATACGCCATTTTATGGCGCTATTTTTAGTCACTGCAAATCAGTTTATCTCCGAAAAAAACCGATAAGGGAGACGAATATTTTCTATCCCTCTGCTTTTCCTGTTTTTTCGACACCTGAATAAAGCGCAAATGCAAAATTAAAACGCCATTTTAATATCCATTTATTGTGACAGGGTAAATAGAAACATCGTTTCATTATGATGATAATGCTGCTCATTATTTACTCTGGAGAAAAAATGAATAAAAAAATCCCTTTAGCATTAGCCCTTTGTAGCTCAATTATCGCATTGCCGCTGCACGCTGGCGAGGTTCATATCTGGCGAGGAATCGCTTTTGGTCAATCAACCGATATGAATTTCTCCTCCAACGTCCTGCCGGAAAAAATCGGGGTTAACGACGTCACGATTGCCGGCAAAAAGCTGACGCCTCAGGATACGGCCGATCTCAGCGCGCCCATTACCATTGAGAGCCGGGGCGGCAAGATCGCTAATTCGCACGATGGCCTGACGTTCTTTTATACCACGTTGCCGGTTAGCCAAAATTTTATCCTGCAGGCGACGGTCACGGTGGATCAGTTCGGCCCGGAGAACGGCGCCCGCCCGGCAGCGCAGGAAGGAGCGGGGCTGCTGGTACGTGATGTCATCGGCGTGCCGCGCCAGCAGCCTTTAAAGGTGGGCTATGAAGAGTTTCCGGCGGCATCGAATATGCTAATGAACGCTATCGTGACGCAGGATAAAAAAAATCATTCGCATATAAAGCTGCAGGCCATCAGTCGTGAAGGAATCACCCAGCCTTGGGGAAATGCCGGATCGTCTATCACCCGAAAGAGCTATAAAGAAAATATCGATATCCGGCAGACGCCAACCTTCCAGCTCAAGCTGGAACGCACCAACGATGGTTTTATCTCCTCATGGGCACCGACGGGCAGCAGCGACTGGGTAAGCCAGAAGGTAGACCATAGCGATACGATAGCCCAGCAGGATAAAGACAATTACTATGTCGGCTTTTTCGCCTCGCGTAACGCCAAAATCACCATCAGCGACGCCTCGCTGACCACCTCTGCAGCCAATACTCAGGCCTCACCGCCCTATATTGCGAAAGCCTGGCCGGTAGTGATGCAAATAGCCTCTGGCAACAAAAGCCAAAGCGCGGAGTACACTCTGCAGGCGCGGGCTAACTATGACGGGCGCTTTACCGTCCGCCAGGACGAAGTCATCATCGGGAAGGATATCGCCATCAAAGCCGGGGAGATGCTGACACAGCCCGCCACACTCAAAGACAAGAACACCTTCGAGGTTCTGTTCACGCCGGGCACCAGCGGCAAGCCGGTGGCGCACACCCTGACGGTGGAACGCAGCGTCGGCGTTGAAGGCAACACCCTGTATGCCTCCGCGCAGGGGCAGGAGAATGCTCTCGGAACGGCAGACTCTCCGCTCACTCTCTCCCGCGCCATAGAATTACTGCCCGCTGGCGGCACGCTTATCCTGGCCGCCGGAGACTATCCGCAAACGCAAATCCCGCTTAGCGCCAGCGGGCTCAAAGGGCAAAATAAGACGCTGCGGGCCGAGGGAAAGGCGGTCATTCATGGCCTGCTGCTCGACGCCAGCTACTGGCATATCAACGGCATAGAGGTCACCGATAAAAGTCTGCGCGTGCAGGGTAGCCATAATCTGATTGAGAACGTCAGCGCTTATCGCAACGATGATACCGGGATTCAAATCTCCTCGCCGTCGGACGTAGGTCGCCCGCTGTGGGCCAGCTATAACCGGGTGGTCAACTCCGAATCATTCAGTAATGAAGATCCGGGCAAGATTAACGCCGATGGTTTTGCGGTCAAAATGCGGGTGGGTGAGGGAAACCGGCTGGAAGGCTGCTACGCTTACGATAATATCGACGACGGATTTGACCTGTTCAACAAAATTGAAGATGGCGCCAATGGCGTTGTGACGATCGAGAACTCAATTGCCCGGAACAATACCAGCAATGGTTTCAAGCTGGGCGGGGAAGGGCAGCCGGTGGCGCATGAAGTGCGCAACAGTATTGCGATAGGTAATCACCTGGACGGTTTTACGGATAACTTCAACCCCGGCGGGCTGGTGGTGGTCAACAACGCGGCGGTGGATAACCAGCGCTTTAACTACATCTTCCGCGCCAGCCCGTACGGTAAAGCCGAAACGCAGGGCACATTCAGCAACAATATCTCCCTGCGCAGCCGGCCGGGAAAATACGATGATGCCGTCGTCGGGAATATTGACGACAGCAACTTCTTTATCCACGACGGTAAAAGCATCAACGGCCAGGGAAAGAGTATCAAGAGCGACGATTATCAAACGCTGGCGCTACCGGACCCGCTGCAGCGTAATGCTGACGGCAGCTTTAATACCGGTCATTTCCTCAGCCGTAACTAGCCGGTTGCGCAAAGAGGCCCTGAAACACAAAGGTCGCCCACGGGCGACCTTTTACTTTCTTTCCTGCTTCACACCGCATGTGTTGTCGTTTTAGTTAGCGGTACAGCGCAAACGCAGGCCGGAGAGCGGGCTTCTTAGTTATTGAAGGTACCGAAGGTTACGTTCATAGTGCTGAAGAAGGCGATGATTTTATTGAGCAGTTTCATGATGGCTTCCTGAATAGAGAGACGTTTTGATAAATTATTTTTTTGTGATACATGTCACAAAAAGAAGTCTACGCCTCATTTTTTGAGCGATCAACAAAAATGAGATCATTATCACAAAATTTTTAAAATATCTTTTTAGTTTTGAAATTACTGAAACCAAACCATAAAAAAAGCCAGCCTGGAAACCAGACTGGCTTTTTAACTTTCAAGCCGGTGTTACATCGCTTTTTTGGTCAATTCGATAACGCGCAGTTTGGCGATCGCTTTGGCCAGTTCCGCAGACGCCTGAGCGTAATCTACGTCGCCGTGAGAGCTGCTAATATGCTCTTCCGCTTTCCGCTTCGATTCCAGGGCTCGCGCTTCGTCGAGATCCTGGCCACGAATTGCCGTATCAGCCAGTACGGTCACGCTGCCAGGCTGCACTTCAAGAATGCCGCCGGACAGATAGATAAACTCTTCATGACCGTGCTGTTTAACGATGCGAATCATACCAGGCTTAATGGCGGTGAGCAGCGGGGCGTGACCCGGGAAAATACCCAGTTCACCTTCACTACCCGTTACCTGGATTTTCTCGACCAGACCAGAGAACATTTGCTTCTCTGCGCTGACGACGTCCAGGTGGTAAGTCATTGCCATATCACCCTCCGATTAAGGCGTTAAAGTTTTTTGGCTTTTTCCACGGCTTCGTCGATGGAACCAACCATGTAGAACGCCTGCTCCGGCAGGTGATCGTATTCGCCTTCCATGATGCCTTTAAAGCCACGGATGGTGTCTTTCAGGGAGACGTATTTGCCCGGAGAACCGGTAAATACTTCCGCCACGAAGAACGGCTGGGACAGGAAGCGCTGGATCTTACGCGCGCGAGCTACCACCAGTTTGTCTTCTTCAGACAGCTCATCCATACCGAGGATGGCGATGATGTCTTTCAGTTCCTGATAACGTTGCAGCAGAGACTGTACGCCACGCGCGGTGTCGTAGTGTTCCTGACCAACAACCAGCGGATCCAGCTGACGGCTGGTGGAGTCCAGCGGGTCAACGGCCGGGTAGATACCCAGAGACGCGATCTGACGGCTCAGTACCACGGTTGCATCTAAGTGAGCAAAGGTGGTTGCCGGGGATGGGTCAGTCAAGTCATCCGCAGGGACGTATACCGCCTGCACGGAAGTGATAGAACCGGTTTTGGTGGAGGTGATACGTTCCTGCAGAACGCCCATCTCTTCCGCCAGAGTCGGCTGATAACCTACCGCTGAAGGCATACGACCCAGCAGTGCGGATACTTCCGTACCGGCCAGGGTATAACGATAGATGTTATCGACGAACAGCAGTACGTCACGACCTTCGTCACGGAATTTCTCAGCCATGGTCAGGCCGGTCAGCGCAACGCGCAGACGGTTTCCCGGCGGCTCGTTCATCTGGCCGTAAACCAGGGATACTTTATCCAGAACGTTGGAGTCGGTCATCTCGTGGTAGAAGTCGTTACCCTCACGAGTACGTTCACCTACGCCCGCAAACACGGAGTAACCGGAGTGCTCGATCGCGATGTTACGGATCAGCTCCATCATGTTTACGGTTTTGCCCACGCCCGCACCGCCGAACAGACCGACTTTACCGCCCTTAGCGAACGGACACATCAGGTCGATTACTTTGATGCCGGTTTCCAGCAGTTCCTGAGAGCTGGAGAGCTCTTCATAGGAAGGCGCCGCGCGGTGGATAGCCCAACGGTCTTCTTCACCGATGTCGCCTTTCATATCGATCGGCTGACCCAGCACGTTCATGATACGACCCAGCGTTGCTTTACCAACCGGGACTTCGATCGGGTGCTCGAGATCTTTCACTTCCAGACCACGACGCAGACCGTCGGAAGAACCCATGGCGATAGCACGTACGATACCACCGCCGAGCTGCTGCTGAACTTCCAGCACCAGACTCTCGTTACCATTTTGTACCTCAAGAGCATCGTACACGCGCGGTACGGCATCCTGAGGGAATTCGACGTCAACCACGGCGCCGATTACCTGGACAATTTTTCCAGTAGCCATCTTGAATCCTCTACGAATTAACCTGGTTATACCGCGGATGCACCACCGACGATTTCGGTGAGTTCCTGAGTAATGCTGGCCTGACGAGCTTTGTTGTATACCAACTGCAGCTCTTTAATCAGGCTGCCGCCATTATCGGTAGCGGCTTTCATCGCCACCATACGTGCGGCCTGCTCGCTGGCCAGGTTTTCTACCACGCCCTGATAAACCTGAGACTCAACGTAGCGACGCAGGAGGGTATCCAGCAGCGCTTTTGGATCTGGCTCATACAGATAATCCCAGGATTTACGCTTCAGATCAGCATCTTCTGACGCCGGTAGCGGCAGCAGCTGAGTAATGGTCGGAGCCTGAGACATGGTATTAATAAATTTGTTGCTGACAACGTACAGCTTGTCCAGACGGCCTTCATCATAGGCCTGCAACATCACTTTTACCGGACCAATCAGTTCGGACAGGGACGGGTTATCACCCATGCCGGTCACCTGAGCGACAATATTGCCGCCTACGGAATTAAAGAAAGAAACGCCTTTAGAGCCGATCATTGCGATATCGCACTGAACGCCTTTATCGGACCAGACTTTCATATCCGCCAGCAGTTTTTTGAACAGGTTAATGTTCAAGCCACCGCACAGACCACGGTCGGTCGACACCACCAGGTAGCCTACGCGCTTAACGTCGCGTTCTTCCAGGTAAGGGTGCTTATATTCCAGATTACCGTTCGCAAGGTGACCAATCACTTTGCGCATGGTCTCTGCATAAGGACGGCTGGCCGCCATGCGATCCTGCGATTTACGCATTTTGGAAGCGGCGACCATTTCCATCGCTTTAGTGATCTTTTGCGTGTTCTGGACGCTTGCGATCTTACTACGTATCTCTTTTGCGCCGGCCATGAACTTCTCCTCAATGCCGTGCGGCTTGCCCTAAGACAAGCCGCCAGACTTTACCAGGACTGGGTTGCTTTGAAGGAGTCGAGGATGCCTTTCAGCTTGCCTTCGATCTCGTCGTTATAGCCACCGGTCTGGTTAATCTCTTGCATCAGCGGAGCGTGGTCACGGTCAACGTAAGCCAGCAGAGCGGCTTCGAAGCTACCGATTTTCGCCAGTTCCACATCTTCGAGGTAACCGCGTTCAGCAGCAAACAGGACCAGGCCCTGCTGTGCTACAGACATCGGCGCATACTGTTTCTGTTTCAGCAGCTCGGTTACTTTCTGACCATGGCTCAGCTGTTTACGGGTTGCTTCATCCAGATCGGATGCGAACTGAGAGAACGCAGCCAGTTCACGATACTGTGCCAGAGCGGTACGAATACCACCGGACAGTTTCTTGATGATCTTGGTCTGAGCAGCACCACCCACACGGGATACGGAGATACCCGGGTTGACCGCCGGACGAATACCGGAGTTAAACAGGTTGGTTTCCAGGAAGATCTGACCATCGGTAATCGAAATTACGTTAGTCGGAACGAATGCGGAAACGTCACCAGCCTGAGTTTCGATAATCGGCAGCGCGGTCAGGGAGCCGGTTTTACCTTTCACTTCACCTTTGGTGAAGTTCTCAACGTATTCCGCGTTAACGCGGGATGCGCGCTCCAGCAGACGGGAGTGGAGGTAGAACACGTCGCCCGGGAATGCTTCACGTCCTGGCGGACGGCGGAGCAGCAGGGACACCTGACGGTAAGCAACGGCCTGTTTAGATAGGTCATCGTATACGATCAGCGCATCTTCACCGCGGTCGCGGAAGTATTCGCCCATTGCGCAGCCGGCATACGGAGCCAGGTACTGCAGCGCAGCGGATTCAGAAGCGGTCGCCACAACAACGATGGTGTTGGACAGCGCGCCGTGCTCTTCCAGCTTACGGACCACGTTAGAGATGGTGGACGCTTTCTGGCCGATAGCCACGTACACGCACTTAATACCGGAATCACGCTGGTTGATGATCGCATCGATTGCCATCGCGGTTTTACCGGTCTGACGGTCGCCGATGATCAGCTCACGCTGGCCACGGCCGATTGGGATCATGGCATCGACGGATTTATAACCGGTCTGTACCGGCTGGTCGACTGACTGACGTTCGATTACGCCCGGTGCGATAACTTCGATTGGCGAGAAGCCATCGTGTTCAACCGGACCTTTACCGTCAATTGGTGCACCCAGGGTGTTCACCACGCGGCCCAGCAGGCCACGACCGACGGGAACTTCCAGGATACGGCCAGTACATTTAACCTTCATGCCTTCGGCCAGGTCAGCGTACGGACCCATTACCACCGCACCTACGGAGTCGCGCTCCAGGTTCAGTGCGATAGCGAAGCGGTTACCCGGCAGGGAGATCATCTCGCCCTGCATACAATCGGCCAGGCCGTGGATGCGGATAACGCCGTCACTGACGGAAACAATAGTACCTTCGTTGTGAGCCTCGCTCACAACATTGAACTGAGCAATGCGCTGCTTGATCAGTTCGCTGATTTCGGTGGAATTCAGTTGCATGCTCCAGTCCCCTTAAGACTGCAAGACGTCTGCAAGGCGATCAAGACGGCCGCGTACGCTGCCATCAATGACCATATCACCCGCACGGATGATAACACCTGCCAGTACAGACTTATCGATTTTGCAATTCAGCTTAACTTTGCGTGACAAACGTTTTTCCATCGCGTCGACGATCTTCGCGAGCTGTTCTTCACTCAGTTGGGTGGCAGAAATAACTTCTACCTCTGCGGTTGCCTCACTGGCAGCGCGCAGGTGAATGAACTGCTCAAGAACATCCGGGAGCACCTGCAGACGACCGTTTTCAGCCATAACCCGAATCAGGTTCTGGCCGCTGTCGTCGAGCTGCTCGCCGCAGACCGCGATGAACGCTTCAGAGAGCGTTTCCGGCGCCAGGGCACCGGACAGAAGCTCTGCCATTTGTTCGTTTTTTGTCACTTCAGCGGCAAACGCCAGCATATCCTGCCAGCGCTCAACACCTTTGTGTTCGACGGCAAAGTCAAAAGCTGCTTTGGCGTAGGGGCGAGCTACCGTTACAAATTCAGACATCAGCCCCTCCCTCCTTACAGTTCAGCGACAAGTTTATCCACGATGTCGCTGTTAGCAGCTTCATCCACGGAACGTTCGATGATCTTCTCGGCGCCAGCAACAGCCAGGATAGCGACCTGCTTACGCAGCTCCTCACGAGCACGTTTACGTTCGGCATCAATTTCAGCCTGCGCCTGTGCAACGATTTTGGTGCGTTCCTGTTCTGCTTCAGCTTTAGTTTCATCCAGAATCTGAGCGCGACGCTTGTTCGCCTGCTCGATGATTACCTGGGCTTCCGCTTTCGCTTTTTTCAGCTGGTCGGTCGCGTTGGCCTGTGCAAGGTCCAAATCCTTCTTAGCGCGTTCTGCAGAAGCTAAACCGTCAGAAATCTCTTTCTGCCGCTTTTCGATGGCTGCCATTAAAGGCGGCCATACGTACTTCATGCAGAACCATACGAAAAGAACAAACGCGATGGCCTGGCCGAGGATTGTTGCGTTCATGTTCACAGCACAATACCTCTTAAATTAACTCTGTGGCTTAGGTTTTTACGTACAACTTACTACGCGACAGCAAACATCACGTACAGACCCAGACCTACAGCGATCATCGGGATAGCATCCACCAGACCCATAACGATAAAGAACTGAGTACGCAGCAGAGGAATCAGATCCGGTTGACGCGCTGCGCCTTCCAGGAATTTGCCCCCGAGGATGCCGATACCGATCGCAGCACCGATCGCCGCCAGACCCATCATCACAGCGGCAGCCATGTACAGCAGATCCATATTCAGGTTTTCCATGACAGTCTCCAGTTTGTTTCAATAAAAACGTAGTATGTTGGTAAAAATCAATGCTCTTCGGATGCCATCGACAGATAGACGATCGTCAGAACCATGAAGATGAAGGCTTGCAGCGTAATAATCAGGATGTGGAAAATGGCCCATGGCACATTCAGAATCCACTGTGACCACCACGGCAGCAGGCCAGCAATCAGAATGAAAATCAGCTCACCGGCATACATGTTGCCGAACAGTCGCAGACCCAGTGAAACAGGTTTGGACAGCAGGCTTACCCCTTCAAGGATTAAGTTGACAGGAATGAACGCCCAGTGATTGAACGGCTGCAGCGTCAGTTCTTTAACGAACCCACCCACGCCTTTCATTTTGATGCTGTAGAAAAGAATCAGGATAAACACGCCAAGCGCCATCGACAGGGTGATGTTTACGTCCGCAGACGGAACCACGCGCAGTGCAGGCAGGCCGAAAATGTGTTCACCGATATAAGGAATCAGGTCGATTGGCAGCAGATCCATCAGGTTCATCAGGAATACCCAGACGAACACGGTGAGGGCCAGAGGAGCAATCAGCTTGCTCTTGCCATGGTACATATCTTTAACGCTGCCATGGACGAAGCCAATGGTCATCTCGATAGCCGTCTGGAGTTTACCTGGTACTCCGCTGGTCGCTTTCTTCGCCACGCTGCGGAAAATGGTAAGGAACAACAGACCGAGCACCACTGAGAAGAACATGGAGTCAATGTTGAGCGTCCAGAAGGTGGCCGGGGGGTTGTGCGGATCCACCAGCGAGAAAGTACGCAGGTCCAGCTGAAGGTTGTTCAGATGGTGTCCTATGTATTCCTGCGGCGTCATATTTTCTGCTGCCATGATGCCTTTTACCCTTTGTTGTTAATTACAGCTGGTGCCAGAATTTGTACCACCAGCACCAAAACCCACGTCACTATCAGCGGTAAAAATACCGCTTTGAAAACGGCCAGCGCCATCACCAGGAGGGCGAAGGTCAGCAACACCTTGGAAGCTTCGCCGATAGCGAAGGTCCAGGCCATTCGGCCTCTGGCTGGTGTATGCGCCTGATGACGCCAGGCAAAAATCATAAACATAATGTTCGGCACAACCACTGCCAAACCACCGCCTATTGCGGAGATGCCCCAGAAGGGGTCTTTGAGGCTGAACAGCAGTCCACTTGCTATTACTGCCAGTAACTGAATAAACAGAAGCTTACGAGCAACGTTTCGACTCAAGAGCGACACAGACATCACGTTTTTACTCCTGCTCCCTTCGAGGTATGTCGCGTGTCGTATAAGACGTCCTTTGAGGCGAAGAGTCAAGCATCAAAAAGCGGACAAATTATACGGTGACAACCCGTGAATTCAAACAATAAGTAGCAAAATAGTGAATAAATGTTTAATTATTTTCTGACAGGCAATTTTTCCTGCATTTTGCCAATCTGTGAGCGATCATGCAAAACTGCAAATACCGAGAAAATACGGCCTACAAAGCGTGCATTAGATCACATTATAAACATTTAAGGTTTTCGTGAATTAATTTTGTTCATAAATCATGCATTTTCATCCTTTTGATATTCAAGATAAAAACCAGCGACTTTTTCCAAAACAACCCCACATACATTAAAAACCTTTTATTGACATTTATAATAAATATTTAACAACCATATGCCTGTTCAGCGCCTTGATTTGTAGCGGACTGATATTTTCTAAGTTGACTATTATGCTGGTAAATGAATCGGCAAAAGTTAATCGTCAGAAAAACCATAGTGAAAAGAAGGTTAAATACCCCCCGATACTACCCCGGCGTTATCTTCATTTTTGTAACATCCGCAGGCGACATTTTTTCCACATTTTTTGATAAAAATTAAATCATTTTTGAGTGAATCACCACCAGGTGACGCTCCCCTTCCAGCTGAGGAACATGCAGTTTAATCACCTCACTCACCGCGTATCCGGCTGGCAAATCGGTGATTTCCTCAGCCTGAGCCACGCCTTTAAGCGCGTAAAAATGGCCCTCTTCAGCCGGCAGATGATGACACAAGCTCACCATATCACTCAGCGAGGCGAACGCGCGGCTGATCACCCCATCAAACGGCGGCTCGGCCGGGAACGCCTCTACCCGGCTCTGCACCGGCGTCACGTTCTCGAGCTTGAGCTCATGCTGAACCTGACGGAGAAAGCGCACGCGCTTGCCGAGGCTGTCCAGCAGGGTGAAATGTGACTCAGGGCAAACGATAGCCAGCGGAATGCCGGGCAGCCCGGGACCGGTACCGACATCGATAAAACGGCTTCCCTGAAGATAGGGGGCAACGACGATACTGTCGAGAATATGCCGCACCAGCATCTCATTCGGGTCGCGAACGGAGGTCAGGTTGTAGGCTTTGTTCCACTTATCCAGCAGTCCAACATACGCCACCAGCTGATTTTTCTGATGATCGGTGAGCGTAATAGCCGCTTCATCCAGGAGACGAGAAAGTTTGTTGAGCACGATCGGTACCTGTCTAAAAATAATGAGCCCGGAGGCGAAAACGCTTACCGGGCCGATGAACAACGAGGCGGATAACGGGAAGCTATCCGCCAAAAACCTGCCTGAGGATCAGGCGCTGCGGCGCAGCATCCCCTGCTTTTTCAGCCAAACCAGCAAAATGGAGATTGCCGCAGGCGTTATGCCAGAAATGCGCGACGCCTGGCCGATTGAAGATGGCTTATGATCGTTCAGCTTGGCAATTACCTCATTGGAGAGCCCAATGACCTGGCGATAATCAAGCGTAGCGGGCAGCAAGGTATTCTCGTTGCGCAGCTGTCTTGCGATCTCATCCTGCTGGCGAGCGATATAGCCTTCATACTTAACCTGGATCTCAACCTGCTCAGCCGCCTGCGCATCCTGCAGACCCGGCGCGAAAGGCGATAGCTGCACCAGCTGCTGATAGGTCATCTCCGGACGACGGAGCAGATCTTCGCCGCTGGCTTCGCGTGAGAGCGGTGAGGTGAGGTGAGCGTTCACTTCTTCAGCGCTTTCGGCCAGCGGGTTCACCCAGCTCGTTTTCAGCCGCTGACGCTCAAGCTCAATGCTTTCCAGCTTCTGATTGAAGCGCGCCCAGCGCTCATCATCCACCAGACCCAGCTCGCGACCCTGTTCGGTCAGGCGCAGATCGGCATTATCTTCACGCAGCATCAGGCGATACTCCGCGCGGGAGGTAAACATGCGGTACGGTTCTTTGGTTCCGAGGGTGCAGAGATCGTCTACCAGCACGCCCAGGTAGGCCTGAGAGCGACCCGGCGCCCAGCCCTCTTTTTCCGCAGAGAAGCGACCGGCGTTGAGACCGGCAAGCAGGCCCTGGGCCGCCGCCTCTTCGTAGCCGGTGGTGCCGTTAATCTGGCCGGCGAAGAACAGACCCTGGATATATTTGCTTTCCAGCGTTGGTTTCAGGTCGCGCGGATCGAAGAAATCATACTCAATAGCGTAGCCCGGGCGAACGATTTTGGCGTTCTCCATACCCTGCATTGAGCGAACAATCTGCATCTGTACGTCGAACGGCAGGCTGGTGGAGATGCCGTTCGGATAAATTTCGTTAGAGGTCAGCCCTTCCGGCTCGAGGAAGATCTGATGCTGGTTGCGATCGGCAAAGCGCATCACCTTATCTTCGATCGACGGGCAGTAGCGCGGGCCGATCCCTTCAATCACCCCGGCGTACATCGGGCTGCGGTCGAGGTTATTGCGGATGACGTCGTGCGTTTTCTCGTTGGTGTGGGTGATGTAGCACGGAACCTGGCGCGGATGCTGATCCGCGGATCCCATGAACGAGAATACCGGCATTGGGTCATCGCCGTGTTGCTGCGCCAGGACGCTGAAATCGATGGTGCGCGCGTCAATACGCGGCGGAGTACCGGTTTTCAAACGACTGACGCGCAGCGGCAGTTCACGCAGGCGGCGGGAAAGCGAGATAGCCGGCGGATCGCCAGCACGACCGCCGCTGTAGTTATCCAGTCCGATGTGGATCTTGCCGTCGAGGAAGGTACCGACGGTCAGGACCACCGCTTTGGCGCGAAACTTCAGCCCCATCTGGGTCACTGCGCCGACAACGCGATCGTTTTCGACAATAAGATCCTCAACCGCCTGCTGGAAGATCATCAGGTTGGGCTGGTTCTCCAGCGCGGTACGTACCGCCTGGCGGTAGAGCACGCGGTCTGCCTGAGCGCGAGTGGCGCGCACTGCCGGGCCTTTGCTTGCGTTTAGTATCCTAAACTGAATGCCCGCGTGGTCGATCGCTTTCGCCATCAGGCCGCCAAGAGCATCCACTTCTTTTACCAGGTGTCCTTTCCCAATGCCGCCAATCGCCGGGTTGCAGCTCATCTGCCCCAGAGTGTCGATATTGTGTGTCAAAAGCAGGGTCTGCTGACCCATTCGCGCTGCGGCCATTGCGGCCTCAGTGCCTGCATGACCCCCGCCAATGATGATGACGTCAAAAGGATCCTGATAAAACATGGTGGTATGCCTCGCATAAAGCGGTTTGAAAATGGATTGAAGCCCGGGCCGTGGATTCTACTCAACTTTCGACTTCCGAGAAAGCTCCGGGATCTTGAGTATTTAAAAGAAGATCTTTTATTTAGAGATCTGTTTTATTGTGATCTCTTATTAGGATCGAAGCTCTCTGTGGATAAGCCGGATCCGCGTTTTAAGATCAATCGGTTAAGGAGGATCACTTACTGTGAACTATCGGTGATCCTGTTCCGTATAAGCTGGGATCAAAATGAAGGGTTATGCACAGCTCAAAAACAAGGCAACGGTTATACTTTGGATAACTACCGGTTGATCAACGGTTTTAAGCACATTTATCCACAGATGATCGAGCGATCTTTACAAAAATCAGATCAAATTTTTCCAGGATCCCAGCCAAATCTCGGCCGGATCTTCCGGAATTTCATGATCGAGGACGTTAATTTTCAGCGTTTCGCCGATCTGTTTTGCCCCGCACGCCTTTAACGCATCGTCAATCTTGTCGATTGCGCCACAGAAAGTGTCATATTCCCGGCTGCCGATCCCGACTAAGCCAAAGCGTATGCCCGACAGGTCCGCTTCCTTCTCCTGCAGCGCCTCATAGAAAGGCGTCAGGTTGTCAGGAATATCGCCGGCGCCGTGAGTCGAGGAGATAACCAGCCAGATCCCGTCCGTCGGCAGATCCTCAATCAGCGGGCCATGCTGGATTTCGCTGCTGTAGCCCGCTTCTTCCAGCTTTTCCGCCAGATGCTCCGCTACATATTCCGCACTGCCTAAGGTGCTGCCGCTGATAAGAGTAATGTCTGCCATGATCGTCCGCTCATTTATTCAGTGTGGCACATTGTACGCTGTGTGTGAGCTGGGATCTACCTGTGGAAAATGTGGGATTAAAAAAGCCCGATCACGGGCGGATGGTGCGCATAATCGGGTTTTGCAGGGAGATCAGCGTCTCGGTGGACTGAATTTCATCGATTGTTTGGATCTTGTTGATAAGTACCTGCTGGAGGGCGTCGATCGAGCGGCACATTACCTTAATAAAGATGCTGTAGTGGCCGGTGGTATAGTATGCCTCGGTCACTTCATCCAGGCTCTCCAGCCTGGCCAGCGCGGAAGGGTAGTCTTTGGCGCTTTTCAGGATAATGCCGATAAAGCAGCAGACGTCATAGCCGAGCTGCTTCGGATTCACGTCGATTCGCGCGCCGGTAATAATGCCCGCCTGCTTCATCTTCTCCACGCGCACGTGGATAGTCCCCGGGCTGACGCCAAACTGTTTGGCCAGTTCGGCGTAGGCGGTGCGCGCATTGGCCATTAAGGCTTCAAGGATGCCGCGGTCCAGATTGTCGATCTGATAATTTTCCATAGGTTTTTCTTATGATGTTTGAAGGTTCTTTCTATATTAGCCCTATATTTTAATGAATCAAAAGTGTATGCGCCTTTTTGTTGTTTGATTATTGAATTGACGGCCTGTTTTGTTGCTTAATCAAAAGCAACAGGACGCAGGAGTCATAAAAATGAAAACCGCATATATCGCAAAACAACGCCAGATCAGCTTCGTTAAGTCTCACTTTTCCCGCCAGCTGGAAGACAAACTGGGCCTGATCGAAGTCCAGGCTCCCATTTTAAGCCGCGTCGGGGACGGGACTCAGGACAACCTGTCTGGCTGCGAAAAAGCGGTTCAGGTAAAGTGAAAACGCTGCCGGACGCCCAGTTTGAAGTCGTTCATTCCCTGGCTAAATGGAAGCGGCAAACCCTGGGACAACACGACTTCAGCGCGGGCGAAGGGCTGTACACGCACATGAAGGCCCTTCGCCCCGACGAAGACCGGCTGACCGCCATCCACTCCGTTTACGTTGACCAGTGGGACTGGGAGCGCGTGATGGGCGACGACGAACGCCACGACGGGACGCTGAAATCCACCGTAAAAGCCATCTATGCCGGGATCAAAGCGACCGAAGCCGCCGTCGGCAAAGAGTTTGGCCTGACGCCGTTCCTGCCGGAGCAGATCCAGTTTGTTCATAGCCAGGAGCTGCTGAGCCGCTACCCGGATCTCGATGCTAAAGGGCGCGAGCGGGCGATCGCCAAAGAGCTGGGCGCCGTATTCCTCATCGGGATTGGCGGCAAGCTGACCGACGGCCAGCGCCACGACGTTCGTGCGCCGGATTATGATGACTGGAGCACCGAGGCTGCCGAAGGTTTTGCCGGCCTGAACGGCGATATTCTGGTGTGGAACCCGGTTCTGGAAGATGCTTTTGAGCTTTCCTCTATGGGGATCCGCGTCGATGCCGAGGCCCTGAAGCGCCAGCTGGCGATCACCGGTGATGAGGATCGCCTGAAGCTGGAGTGGCACCAGGCGCTGCTGCGCGGCGAAATGCCGCAGACCATCGGCGGCGGTATTGGCCAGTCGCGCTTGACGATGCTGCTGCTGCAGCTCGATCACATCGGCCAGGTCCAGTGCGGCGTATGGCCTGCACAGGTCCGTGAAAGCGTCGCTTCCCTGCTTTAATTCGCTTCTTAACGCCGCCAGCGTCTCAGCAGGCGGCTGCGCAGCCCGGTATCAAAGCGCCAGATATGATCGAAGATGCGCATGATCCCGGGTTTGCCATGCGCCGACATCGCCACCGCGTGGAAGCGATGCTGGTGCCTGCGCTGAAGATCTCCCACCTTACCGATCACCTCGTCCGGCAGGCGCTGGGCGATAAAATCGGAAATCACCACCGCATCGGCATCGGCCCACTGCGGGTTTTGCATGCGTTCGATAATGGCGCGAAAACAGCTGGCCAGATCGGTACCGCCGCGAAAGCGCTGGCTGAGGAAGCGAATCGCCTGCTCCAGTCCCTGCGGGCCGGTGAGCTCGTAGTGCACCACTTCGCTGGAAAACAGCATAATAAAGCAGTGCCGGTTGTCCGCCAGCGCAATCCGCATTAACGCCAGGCAAAAGGCCTTGGCGCACTGTTCGTTGAAGCCGCCCATCGATCCCGACGTATCGACGCAGACGATAAATGGCCCGCGCGGCTGCTCGTCAAAATCCTGGTGGATAACCGGCCGTTCGGTAATTTTTTCCCGCCATGCGTCGCCGTGCAGCCGGTAGGTCAGCAGCTGTTTTTCCACCAGCTTGCGGTAGAACTCGAACTCCAGTTCGGTGATCCCGAGGGTGGCCAGCTCCGGCGGAAGCAGGCGTAGGATATCGTCACTTTGCTGCAGGCCGTCAACCTGCTCCGGTACCGTGGCCGGTTCACGAACGAGGCTGCGAAAAGCCTCCATCGGCGCATCCTTTTTCGGGACCGATTTTGCTTCCCGCGAGCGCCCGAGCTGTTCAGCCAGCTGCATCAGCTCCGGCTGCTGCGTAAGAAAATCGCCATAGCGAACGATCAGCTGATAATCGCCTCGCTTCAGCTCGCCTGCGCTCATATCCCACAGGCGCCCTGCCGAGTTATCGTTTTCCACCAGCACCGGATCGAGCTGGCCGCTGAGGGTCATCCGCTCCTGCATGGTGTTGAGCAGCCGATCGCGTTCTTCATCCAGCAGCTGCTGGTTGAGGGTGGTGGCCTGCACCACCAGGCTCAGACGCCAGCGCTGCAGAAACAGGGTGTGCAACGCGGGCGTAAAGTGCGGGTTATCATCCGCCAGCTGCTGGGCCTGGGCGGCAAAAGGGGACTCAAGCTTGTGCAGCTGCGTAAGAATTTGCGGCAGCTGAACGATAAACTGCGAGGTCGAAAGAAGCTGCGACCGCTGATAGTTCTGCACTTCAGCATCGAGCTCGGGCGGGATATGCGTCTCTTTTAGCCTGGCTCTGACGGCTTCGCGCCAGCGCGGGATATCGGCGGCGATAATATTCTTCAGCCGCGGGAATTTCTCAAAGAAAACGGCAAGCTGCGGGGAGGCCAGCAGCGCCAGCAGCATCTCTTCGATCATCCCCTCTTCGCTGACTGCCAGCATGACATTCAGCATATCCAGCGTCATGGCTGACGGGCCTGTTTGATCTGCGCCCCGACGTCCTGCAGGCTGGCTTCGATACGTCCCAGCCAGTCACCGGGAATAAACAGACATTTTTGCTGTTCGCTAAAGCGGTTGTGCTGCTGATGCCACTCGTCGTCGAGGGCTTCCAGCTGCTGCCTGATCTCCGCCGGCATGTTTTCCTGCGCTTCGCTGCCGGGAAGAGCCAGCCGCGAACCCTGCAGGCTGACGTCGCGCACCACCAGATGCTGGCTGGTATCGACATCCATATTTAGCGGCTGGGCAAAACCAATGCCGTTGAGCTTGCCGCGGATCTCGCCGCCCTTCTCCAGCCAGTGGGAGAGCTCCTCGCGGGTAAAGGTAATATGGATGACCTCCATATCGTGCAGCTTAAGCGGCTGCTGCAGCAGTAAAAGAAGCGTGGTTCCTTCTACGTCGGCGGGAAGCTCATAGTGCGCTTTCCGGCTGAACATGCCGCCGAGACGGGTGACCTTCAGCGCGGTTTTGTCGCTGTGCTGCTGCTGGATCTGAATACGCCGTTGGGTAATCGCGCCGAGACGCGTCAGCATCGCCTGCTGCTGCCAGGCGTGGTTGGTCATCAGGGTTTCCAGCAGCTGCGACATCAGGTTCATGCTTTCGATGTCGTGCCACAGGCAGTCTTTCAGCAGGATCAGGTCGATGGGCGCGATGGTATCGCGGCCGCTGAAGAAGGCGCTGGCCTGCAGCAGGCGAATAGCCTTTTTCCAGCGGCGGTCCGAAACGTAGGGCGCTTTGGGCTGCGTCTCCAGCTGTTGGCGCAGCTGATAGATCAGTTCGAATACGCCATCCGTCAGCTTCACGCCGCTGATATCCTGCTGCCATTGGGCAAACTCTTCGCTGCTAATCTGCAGGGATGCCGGGACGGGATTGCTGTTTTCATCCTGCTGGCTGAGCAGCATGGAACGGAAGTTGGTTTTATCCTGTACCTTGTCGAGCCACAGGCGGATCAGCATTCGGTCATACAGCGCTTCCAGGCTGCTATCCGTTTCCGGGAGTTCGTTGGAGGCCGCCACCAGCAGGCGCATCGGGATTTTCACCTCGCTGGCGCCGTTGCGGAAATGGCGTTCGTTGATCGCGGTCAGCAGGGTATTAAGAATGGCCGGGCCGGCTTTCCAGATCTCATCGAGGAAGACGATCTCCGCTTCCGGCAGGTAGCCTGCGGTTAAGCGTTCGTAACGGCCTTCATCCTTCAGAGCCTGGATCGACAGCGGACCAAAAACCTCTTCCGGAGTCGAGAAGCGGGTCATCAGGTATTCAAAGGCGCGAGCCTGCTGGAAGGCGAATTTGAGACGGCGGGCGATCAGGCTTTTAGCGATACCCGGCGGGCCCAGCAAAAACACGCTCTCGCCGCTGAGCGCGGCCAGCAGACAGAGTCGTATCGCGTGGCTGCGTTCAAATAAACCTTTTTCCAGCGCCGCGCTCAGCCGGGAAATTCTTTCTGCCAGTAAATGTGATTGAGCCATAATTGAGTTGCATGCTTTTTCATGTGTCGTTATTGAGTCGAGTATAGATGTTTGATTAGGTGCGGTAATAGCCTGAAGATTCGATTTATTTTCTTTGAGCCAGGTTAATATGATGTCCGTTAGGGGTACGATTCAGCAAATAATCGTGCATACTGTGCGCTTTTTGTGAGCCTGAGGACCGGGAACACATTTGTTTTATATACACAAAAACATTCAAGTTGCGGCAAGGCAGCAAGGGATGAAATCCCCTGGCGCACGGCTATGTGACCGGGATTTCTGGACGCCAGCAGCGCAGAAGCAGCTTGAAAAATGATATGTATAAACGAAAAGACTAGTCTATGAGCTCTGATAATAAGCAATCGCTTCCGGCAGTAACGCTGGCGGCAATCGGCGTGGTGTACGGCGATATTGGTACCAGCCCGCTGTATACGCTACGTGAATGTCTGTCAGGTCAGTTTGGGTTTGGCGTTGAACGTGATGCTGTTTTTGGCTTTCTATCGCTAATTTTCTGGCTGTTAATTTTTACCGTATCACTCAAATATATTACCTTCGTTATGCGGGCGGACAACGCCGGTGAGGGGGGGATCCTGACGCTAATGTCGCTGGCGGGGCGCAATACCTCCGCGCGAACAACCTCGGTGCTGGTTATCCTCGGGCTGATTGGCGGCAGCTTCTTCTATGGCGAGGTGGTCATTACCCCGGCGATCTCGGTGATGTCGGCGATTGAGGGGCTGGAAATTATTGCACCCAATCTGGATACCTGGATTGTCCCGATCTCCATCATTGTGCTGACCCTGCTGTTTGCCATCCAGAAGCACGGCACCAGTATGGTGGGTAAGCTGTTTGCGCCGATTATGCTGATTTGGTTCCTGCTGCTGGCGGTGCTCGGCGCGCGCAGCATTATTGCGAATCCGCAAGTCCTGCAGGCGCTGAACCCGTACTGGGCGGTGCACTTCTTCCTCGAATATAAGACCGTCTCTTTTGTCGCCCTCGGGGCGGTGGTGCTCTCCATTACCGGCGTTGAGGCGCTGTATGCCGATATGGGCCACTTCGGCAAATTGCCTATTCGCCTGGCCTGGTTCTCGGTGGTGCTGCCTTCGCTGGTGCTGAACTACTTCGGCCAGGGGGCCCTGCTGCTCAAGCATCCTGAGGCGATTAAAAACCCGTTCTTCCTGCTGGCGCCCGAATGGGCGCTGATCCCGATGCTGATTATCGCCGCTCTGGCGACGGTGATTGCCTCCCAGGCGGTTATCTCCGGGGTCTTTTCGTTGACCCGCCAGGCGGTGCGCCTCGGCTATCTGTCGCCAATGCGCATCATTCATACCTCCGAGATGGAATCCGGGCAGATCTATATCCCGTTCATCAACTGGCTGCTGTACGTTTCGGTGGTCATCGTGATTATTAGCTTCGAGCACTCCTCCAACCTGGCGGCGGCGTACGGTATTGCGGTGACGGGAACAATGGTGCTGACCACCATTCTGTTCACCACCGTGGCGCGTCAGAACTGGCACTGGAATAAATTCCTCGTGGCGCTGCTGTTTATTGCCTTTATGTGCATCGACCTGCCGTTGTTCTCGGCCAACCTCGATAAGATCGTCTCCGGTGGCTGGCTGCCGCTGACCCTCGGTCTGGTGATGTTCACCGTGATGACCACCTGGAAGAGCGAGCGTTTCCGCCTGCTGCGCCGGATGCACGAACACGGCAACTCGCTGGAAGCGATGATCTCCTCGCTGGAGAAATCGCCGCCGGTCCGCGTTCCGGGCACTGCGGTGTATATGTCCCGCGCCCTGAACGTCATTCCGTTTGCTCTGTTGCACAACCTCAAGCACAACAAGGTGCTGCATGAGCGGGTGATCCTGCTGACGCTGCGGACCGAAGATGCGCCTTACGTGCATAACGTTCGCCGGGTGCAGATCGAGCAAATCTCACCGTCGTTCTGGCGCGTGGTGGCGAGCTACGGCTGGCGCGAAACGCCGAATATGGAAGAGGTTTTCCACCGCTGCGGGCTGGAAGGGCTGAGCTGCCGGATGATGGAAACCTCGTTCTTCATGTCGCATGAATCGCTGATTATCGGTAAACGACCGTGGTATCTGCGCCTGCGCGGCAAGCTCTATCTGCTGCTGCAGCGCAACGCCCTGCGGGCGCCGGATCAGTTTGAGATCCCGCCTAACCGGGTCATTGAGCTGGGTACCCAGGTCGAAATTTGATGTTCCGAAGCCCTTCCTTGCGAAGGGCTTTTTACCGCTATTGGCCTGCGTTCACTTTTCTCTCCCCGCGCGTTGCGAAACGTTTCGATGGCGATCACATTTCTCTCTTCTGGCGGTGGTTTTCTGCGCGCACTTTGACAATACTCTGTTCAGCGAAACGTTTCGCTACTGGAGCAGAAGAGAAAAATGAAAAAAGGTACCGTACTTAACGCTGATATTTCCTCGGTTATCTCCCGCCTGGGTCATACCGATACGCTGGTGGTTTGCGACGCCGGGTTGCCGGTTCCCCGCAGCAGCGCGCGTATTGATATGGCGTTAACCCAGGGCGTTCCCTCCTTTATGCAGGTTCTGGAGGTGGTAACGACGGAAATGCAGGTTGAGGCGGCGATCCTTGCGGAAGAGATTAAAACTCATAATCCGCAGCTCCATGCGACGTTGCTCACTCACCTTGAGCTGCTGCAGCAATACCAGGGAAACACCATTGAAATTCGTTACACCAGTCATGAGCAGTTTAAAAAACAAACCGCGGATAGTCAGGCGGTGATTCGCAGCGGGGAGTGTTCCCCGTTTGCGAACGTCATTCTCTGTGCCGGCGTCACGTTCTGAGGTCGCCGATATGGAAGCCTTATTGCAATTAAAAGGGATCGATAAAGCGTTCCCGGGCGTCAAAGCGCTCTCCGGCGCCGCGCTCAACGTCTATGCCGGCCGGGTGATGGCGCTGGTGGGCGAAAACGGCGCCGGTAAGTCCACCATGATGAAGGTGCTGACCGGGATCTACGCCCGCGACGCCGGCTCCTTAACGTGGTTAGGAAAAGAGACCACCTTCAGCGGGCCGAAATCCTCCCAGGAAGCCGGGATCGGTATTATCCACCAGGAGCTCAACCTGATCCCCCAGCTGACGATCGCGGAAAATATTTTCCTCGGCCGCGAGTTCGTTAACCGGTTTGGCAAAATCGACTGGAAAACGATGTATGCCGAAGCGGACAAGCTGCTGGCGAAGCTGAACTTACGTTTTAACAGTCAGAAGCTGGTGGGCGATCTGTCGATCGGCGACCAGCAGATGGTTGAAATCGCCAAGGTGCTGAGCTTTGAGTCGAAGGTCATCATCATGGATGAGCCGACGGACGCCCTGACCGACACCGAAACGGACTCTCTGTTCCGCGTTATCCGCGAGCTGAAGTCTCAGGGGCGTGGAATAGTCTATATCTCCCACCGTATGAAAGAGATCTTCGAGATTTGCGATGACGTTACCGTCTTTCGCGACGGGCAGTTTATTGCCGAGCGCGAGGTGGCGAGCCTGGACGAAGACCTGCTGATTGAGATGATGGTCGGCCGCAAGCTGGAAGACCAGTATCCGCGCCTGGATAAAGCGCCGGGCGCCGTGCGTCTCAAGGTTGATAACCTGTGCGGGCCGGGCGTGGAAAACGTCTCCTTTACCCTGCGCCAGGGGGAGATCCTGGGCGTCGCCGGGCTGATGGGCGCCGGGCGCACGGAGCTGATGAAGGTCCTGTACGGCGCGCTGGCGCGCAGCAGCGGCTCCGTCACCCTCGACGGGCACGAAGTGGTCACCCGCTCCCCGCAGGATGGTCTGGCAAACGGCATCGTTTATATCTCCGAAGACCGCAAGCGCGATGGCTTAGTCCTCGGCATGTCGGTTAAGGAAAATATGTCGCTGACCGCGCTGCGCTACTTCAGCCACGCCGGCGGCCGGCTGAAGCATAAAGATGAACAGCAGGCGGTGGGCGATTTTATCCGCTTGTTCAATGTCAAAACGCCATCGATGGAGCAGGCGATTGGCCTGCTCTCCGGCGGTAACCAGCAGAAGGTGGCCATCGCCCGCGGGCTGATGACCCGCCCGAAGGTCCTGATCCTTGATGAGCCTACCCGCGGCGTTGACGTGGGGGCGAAGAAAGAGATCTACCAGCTGATTAACCAGTTTAAAGCCGATGGTCTGAGCATCATTCTGGTCTCTTCGGAGATGCCGGAAGTGTTAGGCATGAGCGATCGCATCATTGTGATGCATGAAGGGCATCTCGGCGGTGAATTTACACGCGAGCAGGCCACCCAGGAAGTATTGATGGCTGCCGCTGTGGGCAAGCTTAACCGTGTGAATCAGGAGTAAAAAAGATGACAACCCAGGCTGTTGCTGGTCGCCGCTATTTCACAAAGGCATGGCTGATGGAGCAAAAATCGCTGATTGCCCTGCTGGTGCTGATAGCGATTGTCTCGACCATGAGCCCCAACTTTTTTACCGTCAATAACCTGTTCAATATCCTGCAGCAGACGTCGGTTAACGCCATTATGGCGGTGGGGATGACGCTGGTTATTCTCACCTCGGGGATCGACCTGTCGGTGGGGTCCCTGCTGGCGCTGACCGGCGCGGTCGCGGCATCGATTGTCGGCCTGGAGGTTAATGCGCTGGTGGCGATCGCCGCGGCGCTTGCCTTAGGCGCGGCGATTGGCGCAGTGACCGGCGTGATTGTGGCTAAGGGGCGCGTGCAGGCCTTTATCGCCACGCTGGTGATGATGCTGCTGCTGCGCGGGGTGACGATGGTCTACACCAACGGCAGCCCGGTCAATACCGGGTTTACTGATAATGCCGATCTGTTTGGCTGGTTTGGTATCGGCCGCCCGTTAGGGGTTCCGACGCCGGTGTGGATTATGGCGATCGTCTTCCTGGCCGCCTGGTACATGCTGCACCACACGCGTCTGGGCCGCTATATCTACGCGCTGGGCGGCAACGAAGCGGCCACGCGGCTGTCCGGCATCAGCGTCAATAAAGTCAAAATCATCGTCTACTCACTGTGCGGCCTGCTGGCTTCGCTGGCGGGCATTATCGAAGTGGCGCGCCTCTCCTCCGCGCAGCCGACGGCGGGGACCGGCTATGAACTGGATGCCATTGCCGCGGTGGTGCTGGGCGGTACCAGCCTGGCCGGCGGCAAGGGGCGTATCGTCGGCACCCTGATCGGCGCGCTGATCCTCGGCTTCCTGAATAACGGCTTGAACCTATTAGGCGTTTCTTCCTATTACCAGATGATCGTAAAAGCGGTGGTTATTTTGCTGGCGGTACTGGTAGATAACAAAAAGCAGTAACTAAGAACTCTACAGGACATCTTAACTATGAATATGAAAAAACTGGCGACCCTGGTATCTGCTGTTGCTTTAAGCGCGACCGTGAGCGCCAACGCGATGGCGAAAGATACCATTGCCCTGGTTATCTCGACTCTTAACAACCCGTTCTTCGTCTCCCTGAAAGATGGCGCGCAGAAAGAAGCCGACAAGCTGGGCTACAACCTGGTGGTGCTGGATTCGCAAAATAACCCGGCGAAAGAGCTGGCCAACGTGCAGGATTTGACGGTGCGCGGCGCTAAGCTGCTGCTGATCAACCCGACCGACTCTGATGCGGTAGGTAACGCCGTGAAGATGGCTAACCAGGCGAAGATCCCGGTTATTACCCTTGACCGCCAGGCGGCAAAAGGCGACGTGGTCAGCCATATTGCTTCTGATAACGTGCTCGGCGGCAAAATGGCCGGCGACTATATTGCGCAGAAAGCGGGCGAGAACGCGAAGGTTATTGAGCTGCAGGGTATCGCAGGGACATCCGCGGCGCGCGAACGTGGCGAAGGCTTTAAGCAGGCCGTAGCGGCGCACAAATTTAACGTGCTGGCGAGCCAGCCGGCAGATTTCGACCGTACCAAGGGCCTGAACGTCATGCAGAACCTGCTGACGGCGCATCCGGACGTGCAGGCGGTATTTGCTCAGAACGACGAAATGGCGCTGGGTGCGCTGCGTGCTTTACAAACGGCGGGTAAATCCGATGTGATGGTGGTTGGATTTGACGGTACTCCGGATGGCGAGAAAGCGGTAAATAGTGGCAAACTGGCTGCGACCATCGCCCAGCTGCCTGAGCAGATCGGCGTGAAAGGCGTCGAGACTGCTGATAAAGTGCTGAAGGGCGAAAAAGTGGATGCCAGCTATCCGGTTGAGCTGAAACTGGTCATTAAGCAGTAATATGCGATTCGGGCCGGCAACGGTCCGAGGGACAACATAAAAAAGAAAAGCAGGGCATGCGCCACCGGAGTCCGGTGGCGCGCTTTCCCGGGAACTCAAATGATGAAAACCTCAGGCAAACTTGTCGTCCTTGGCAGCATCAATGCCGATCACATTCTTAACCTTAAATCTTTCCCGACGCCGGGCGAAACCGTCACCGGTAACCATTATCAGGTAGCTTTCGGCGGTAAAGGGGCCAACCAGGCCGTTGCCGCCGGGCGCAGCGGGGCAAATATTGCGTTTATCGCCTGTACCGGCGATGACGATATCGGCGAGCGCGTTCGTCGCCAGCTGGCGAGCGATAACATCGACATCGCGCCGGTACGTGCGGTAAAAGATGAATCAACCGGCGTGGCGCTGATCTTTGTTAACGGTGAAGGTGAGAATGTCATCGGCATTCATGCCGGCGCCAATGCCGCGCTTTCCGTCGCCCAGGTGGAGGCGGAGAAGACGCGGATTGCCGACGCGGATGCGCTGCTGATGCAGCTGGAGTCGCCGCTGGAGAGCGTGCTGGCGGCGGCCAAAATCGCTCATCAGCATCAAACAAGCGTGGTGCTGAATCCGGCCCCGGCGCGCGAGCTGTCGGATGAGCTGCTGGCGCTGGTGGACATCATCACGCCTAATGAAACGGAAGCGGAGAAGCTGACCGGTATTCGCGTCGAAAACGATGACGATGCGGCCAAAGCGGCTAACGCGCTCCACAAGAAAGGCATCGGCACCGTTATTATCACGCTGGGCAGCCGCGGCGTCTGGGTGAGCCACGACGGTGAAGGCCGCCGGGTTCCGGGCTTTAAGGTTCAGGCCATCGATACCATTGCCGCAGGCGATACCTTTAACGGCGCCTTAGTGACCGCCTTACTGGAGGGCACCGCGCTGGCAGACGCTATCCGCTTCGCCCATGCCGCTGCCGCCATTGCCGTTACCCGCAAGGGCGCTCAGCCTTCAGTGCCGTGGCGAAAAGAAATCGACGAATTTTTACGTCAACAGGGGTAACGCTTGGCTACCATGAAGGATGTGGCCCGCGAGGCGGGCGTTTCCACCTCGACGGTTTCCCACGTCATTAATAAAGATCGTTTCGTCAGCGAGGCGGTTACCGCCAAAGTGGACGCGGCGATCAAAAATCTTAACTACGCGCCGTCCGCTCTGGCGCGTAGCCTCAAGCTCAATCAAACCCGTACCATCGGTATGCTCATCACTGCCAGTACCAACCCGTTTTACTCTGAGCTGGTGCGCGGCGTAGAGCGTAGCTGTTTTGAACGCGGCTATAGCCTGGTGCTGTGCAATACGGAAGGCGATGAGCAGCGCATGAACAGTAATCTGGAAACGCTAATGCAAAAGCGCGTTGATGGTTTACTGCTGCTCTGTACCGAGACCCATCAGCCTTCGCCAGAAATTATGCAGCGCTATCCTTCGGTGCCAACGGTGATGATGGACTGGGCGCCGTTTGATGGCGACAGCGATCTGATTCAGGATAACTCGCTGCTGGGCGGCGATATGGCGACCCAGTACCTGATTGATCAGGGGCATACCCGGATCGCCTGTATTGCCGGTCCGCGGGATAAAACGCCGTCGCGGCTGCGCCTGGAAGGTTATCACGCCGCGATGTCCCGCGCCGGGCTGGAGATAGCGGAGGGATACGTGATTAGCGGCGACTTTGAGTTTGGCGGCGGATTCAGCGCGATGCAGGAGCTGCTGACGTTATCTGAACGGCCGCAGGCAGTATTTGTCGGCAACGACGCCATGGCGTTTGGGGCGTATCAGTCGCTTTACCTGGCCGGGCTGCGTATTCCGCAGGATATGGCGCTGGTGGGCTATGACGATATTGAGCTGGCCCGCTATATGACGCCGCCGCTGACGACTATCCATCAGCCGAAGGATGAGCTGGGCGAGCTGGCGATTGATGTGCTGATCCACCGGATGGCCGATCCCGGACAGCAGCAGCAGCGCGTGCAGCTCACGCCCGAGCTTATCGTTCGCGGTTCAGCTTAGCGTTTGTGCCGTTCCTTTATCAGGTTGCGGCCATCCTTCGCTTTTAACAGCATAAACACCAGCGCGGACACCACGGTGATCGCGCCCATCGTAATAAAGGTGTAGTGAAACTGCTCCACGGTATTGGCGCTGTCGAATCCTTCATAGAAGCGCAGTACTGCCGCGCTAATCGCAACCCCGAGACTGATTGATAGCTGCTGCGTGACCGCCAGCAGGCTGTTGCCGCTGCTGGCATTATCATCGGTCAGGTCGGCAAGCGTAATGGTGTTCATTGAGGTGAACTGAGTGGACATCGCCATCCCCAGAACAAACAGCGGCAGCAGCAGCATCCAGACCGGCATCGCGGGCGACTGGAGCGAGAACTGGGCGATCATCAGGCCGATAAATATCGTGACCCCAACCAGCGTTTTCCGGTAGCCGAGCCAGCGCAGAATCTGCGTGACGGTGGACTTTGCGATAATAGAGCCGACGGCGGTCGGCGCAATCATGCAGCCGGCGATAATCGCCGGGTAGCCAAAACCGACCTGCAGCATCAGCGGCATCAGGAACGGCACGCAGCCCGTGCCCAGACGGGTGGCCAGATTGCCGGCGATCCCCACGGAAAAGGTTCGGGTCTTAAATAAAGAAAGCGAGATCAGCGGCGTGGGATGGCGGCGGGCGTGGCGGACATAGGCCAGCAGCAAAAGGACGCTCAGGGTGATAATCGCCAGCGCGATCCATGTGGCGACGATTTTCTCGCCAAACAGTTCGATGCCGCTGGAAAACAGCACCAGGCTCAGCCCAAACAGCAAAAATCCGCGGGTATCGAAGCGGCGACGTGGGGTAGTGAAGTTCGGCATGCATTTACGCGCGTAAAGGATGCCAATAATGCCAATGGGAATATTGATCAGGAAAATCCAGTGCCAGCTGGCCCAGGTCACCAGCACGCCGCCGAGCACGGGTCCGAGAATCGGGCCGACCAGCCCCGGCATCGTCACGAAGTTCAGCACCGGCAGCAGCTCGCTGCGCGGATAGGCCCGCAGTAACGCCAGCCGCGCGACCGGCATCATCATCGCGCCGCCGATCCCCTGAATGACGCGAAAGATGACCAGCTCCGCCAGGGAGCCGGAAAGCGCGCAGGCGAGGGAGCCGAGCGTAAACAGGCCAACGGCAATAATAAACACTTTACGCGTGCCGAAGCGGTCGGCCAGCCACCCGCTGACCGGAATGAGCATCGCCACCGTTAGCGTATAGCTGATGATCGCGGATTGCATTGCCAGCGGCGAACGGTTGAGGCTATGGGCTATTGCCGGAAGGGCGGTATTCAGAATGGTGGCGTCCAGCGCCTGCATAAAAAGGGCCATCGCCGCAATCCACGGCAGTCCGGCCATACTACGCCCTTTCTTCTCGGTCATGCGGAACCCTTTATTTAGCTGAATGGTTTGGCGCGCTCAGCAGGGCCTGACTGGCGCTGAGCGCCTGCGGGCCGTCGCTGTTCAGAATCGCGTCAACAATGGCCTGGTGGAGATCGAGCTTCACCACTTCATTTTGGGTAATAGAGGTGAAGTAGGTGTGATAGACCGAATGAAATAGCGAGGCGAAAGAGATCAGGAAAGGATTACCGCTCATTTCATAGATGTGCTCATGCCAGGCCATATCGACTTCAATCCAGCGCTCGCGCTGGAAGCGCCTTTTCAGCTCACCCATCTCTTCCATTAAGCTGTTGAGCTGCGCTTTCTGCTCCGCGCTGCCCAGGGTAGCGGCCAGGAAGCAGGCCTGCGGCTCAAGGCTGCTGCGCATGACGAGGAAATGGGTCACCACCTCTTCGAAGTTATCTTCCGTTAACCACCAGGAGAGCAGCTCCTTGTCGAGAAAGTTCCAGCTACTGCGTGGCATAACCCGGGTACCGATGCGCGGGCGCGGCAATAACATACCTTTCGCTGTCAGCGTCTTGACCGCCTCTCGTACCGCCGTTCGGCTGACGCCAAACTGTTCGCCCAGCTCCATTTCGCCGGGGAGAATACTTTCCGGCTGATATTCGCCGGTTAGAATTTTTTGGGCCAGTTTCTCCGCCAGTACCCAGGAGATGTTTTTCTGTGCCGCCAGTTGCTGTGCGCTTAGAGACATAAATGCCGTTCCTTTCTCTTTTCTACTCTATCAGTATGCCACCAGGCGGGGCGTTTCGTTGTTTAAAACGGCAAAACGCCGGGTTTTTGCCACTCTGCGACCCGTTTTGATGAAAAAAGAGGCGGTTGAAAAGTTTTTTGCAAACAGGGCTTGTCAACGCCGGAGAACTCCCTATAATGCGCCTCCACTGACACGGAACAACGGCCAGGGCGCCGCCGGGTCAGCAGGCTTCAGCGCTGAATATCAGCCGCGAAAGCCGACGGAGAAAAGCAAAATAAACGCTTGACTCTGAATGAGGAAAACGTAATATACGGGACCTCGCGACAGAGCGCTAAAGCGCGTCGCACCTGCTCTTTAACAATTTATCAGACAATCTGTGTGGGCACTCAAAGTGACATGGATTCTTAACGTCTTCGGACGAAAAATGAATACCAAGTCTCTGAGTGAACATACGTAATTCATTACGAAGTTTAATTCAAGAGCATCAAACTTAAATTGAAGAGTTTGATCATGGCTCAGATTGAACGCTGGCGGCAGGCCTAACACATGCAAGTCGGGCGGTAGCACAGAGAGCTTGCTCTCGGGTGACGAGCGGCGGACGGGTGAGTAATGTCTGGGAAACTGCCTGATGGAGGGGGATAACTACTGGAAACGGTAGCTAATACCGCATAACGTCGCAAGACCAAAGTGGGGGACCTTCGGGCCTCATGCCATCAGATGTGCCCAGATGGGATTAGCTTGTAGGTGAGGTAACGGCTCACCTAGGCGACGATCCCTAGCTGGTCTGAGAGGATGACCAGCCACACTGGAACTGAGACACGGTCCAGACTCCTACGGGAGGCAGCAGTGGGGAATATTGCACAATGGGCGCAAGCCTGATGCAGCCATGCCGCGTGTATGAAGAAGGCCTTCGGGTTGTAAAGTACTTTCAGCGAGGAGGAAGGCGATAAGGTTAATAACCTTGTCGATTGACGTTACTCGCAGAAGAAGCACCGGCTAACTCCGTGCCAGCAGCCGCGGTAATACGGAGGGTGCAAGCGTTAATCGGAATTACTGGGCGTAAAGCGCACGCAGGCGGTCTGTTAAGTCAGATGTGAAATCCCCGGGCTCAACCTGGGAACTGCATTTGAAACTGGCAGGCTTGAGTCTTGTAGAGGGGGGTAGAATTCCAGGTGTAGCGGTGAAATGCGTAGAGATCTGGAGGAATACCGGTGGCGAAGGCGGCCCCCTGGACAAAGACTGACGCTCAGGTGCGAAAGCGTGGGGAGCAAACAGGATTAGATACCCTGGTAGTCCACGCTGTAAACGATGTCGACTTGGAGGTTGTTCCCTTGAGGAGTGGCTTCCGGAGCTAACGCGTTAAGTCGACCGCCTGGGGAGTACGGCCGCAAGGTTAAAACTCAAATGAATTGACGGGGGCCCGCACAAGCGGTGGAGCATGTGGTTTAATTCGATGCAACGCGAAGAACCTTACCTGGTCTTGACATCCACGGAATTCAGCAGAGATGCTTTAGTGCCTTCGGGAACCGTGAGACAGGTGCTGCATGGCTGTCGTCAGCTCGTGTTGTGAAATGTTGGGTTAAGTCCCGCAACGAGCGCAACCCTTATCCTTTGTTGCCAGCGGTTAGGCCGGGAACTCAAAGGAGACTGCCAGTGATAAACTGGAGGAAGGTGGGGATGACGTCAAGTCATCATGGCCCTTACGACCAGGGCTACACACGTGCTACAATGGCATATACAAAGAGAAGCGACCTCGCGAGAGCAAGCGGACCTCATAAAGTATGTCGTAGTCCGGATCGGAGTCTGCAACTCGACTCCGTGAAGTCGGAATCGCTAGTAATCGTGGATCAGAATGCCACGGTGAATACGTTCCCGGGCCTTGTACACACCGCCCGTCACACCATGGGAGTGGGTTGCAAAAGAAGTAGGTAGCTTAACCTTCGGGAGGGCGCTTACCACTTTGTGATTCATGACTGGGGTGAAGTCGTAACAAGGTAACCGTAGGGGAACCTGCGGTTGGATCACCTCCTTACCTGAAAGAACCTGCCTTTGTAGTGTCCACACAGATTGTCTGATGAATGATAAATTTCAAAATGTACTGTTAAGTGCATTGTGAAATTTTGCTCTTTAAAAATCTGGATCAAGCTGAAAATTGAAACGACACACAGTTTCCTTTCTCCGTAATAAGAAAGGAAAAACGGTGTGTTCGAGTCTCTCAAATTTTCGCAACGCGACTGTTTTACGAAACAGCTTCGGGTTGTGAGGTTAAGCGACTAAGCGTACACGGTGGATGCCCTGGCAGTCAGAGGCGATGAAGGACGTGCTAATCTGCGATAAGCGTCGGTAAGGTGATATGAACCGTTATAACCGGCGATTTCCGAATGGGGAAACCCAGTGCAATTCGTTGCACTATCGTTAAGTGAATACATAGCTTAACGAAGCGAACCGGGGGAACTGAAACATCTAAGTACCCCGAGGAAAAGAAATCAACCGAGATTCCCCCAGTAGCGGCGAGCGAACGGGGAGCAGCCCGGAACCTGAATCAGTTTGTGTGTTAGTGGAAGCGTCTGGAAAGTCGCAGGGTACAGGGTGATACTCCCGTACACTAAAATGCACATTCTGTGAGTTCGAAGAGTAGGGCGGGACACGTGGTATCCTGTCTGAATATGGGGGGACCATCCTCCAAGGCTAAATACTCCTGACTGACCGATAGTGAACCAGTACCGTGAGGGAAAGGCGAAAAGAACCCCGGCGAGGGGAGTGAAAAAGAACCTGAAACCGTGTACGTACAAGCAGTGGGAGCCTCTTTTATGGGGTGACTGCGTACCTTTTGTATAATGGGTCAGCGACTTATATTCTGTAGCAAGGTTAACCGTATAGGGGAGCCGCAGGGAAACCGAGTCTTAACTGGGCGTTAAGTTGCAGGGTATAGACCCGAAACCCGGTGATCTAGCCATGGGCAGGTTGAAGGTTGGGTAACACTAACTGGAGGACCGAACCGACTAATGTTGAAAAATTAGCGGATGACTTGTGGCTGGGGGTGAAAGGCCAATCAAACCGGGAGATAGCTGGTTCTCCCCGAAAGCTATTTAGGTAGCGCCTCGTGAATTCATCTTCGGGGGTAGAGCACTGTTTCGGCTAGGGGGTCATCCCGACTTACCAACCCGATGCAAACTGCGAATACCGAAGAATGTTATCACGGGAGACACACGGCGGGTGCTAACGTCCGTCGTGAAGAGGGAAACAACCCAGACCGCCAGCTAAGGTCCCAAAGTCATGGTTAAGTGGGAAACGATGTGGGAAGGCCCAGACAGCCAGGATGTTGGCTTAGAAGCAGCCATCATTTAAAGAAAGCGTAATAGCTCACTGGTCGAGTCGGCCTGCGCGGAAGATGTAACGGGGCTAAACCATGCACCGAAGCTGCGGCAGCGACGCGTATGCGTTGTTGGGTAGGGGAGCGTTCTGTAAGCCGTTGAAGGTGGCCTGTGAGGGTTGCTGGAGGTATCAGAAGTGCGAATGCTGACATAAGTAACGATAAAGCGGGTGAAAAGCCCGCTCGCCGGAAGACCAAGGGTTCCTGTCCAACGTTAATCGGGGCAGGGTGAGTCGACCCCTAAGGCGAGGCCGAAAGGCGTAGTCGATGGGAAACAGGTTAATATTCCTGTACTCGGTGTTACTGCGAAGGGGGGACGGAGAAGGCTATGTTAGCCGGGCGACGGTTGTCCCGGTTTAAGCATGTAGGCGGAGGTTCCAGGTAAATCCGGAACCTTTTAACGCTGAGGTGTGACGACGAGGCACTACGGTGCTGAAGTAACAAATGCCCTGCTTCCAGGAAAAGCCTCTAAGCATCAGGTAACATCAAATCGTACCCCAAACCGACACAGGTGGTCAGGTAGAGAATACCAAGGCGCTTGAGAGAACTCGGGTGAAGGAACTAGGCAAAATGGTGCCGTAACTTCGGGAGAAGGCACGCTGATGGTAAGTGAAGCGACTCGCTCGTGGAGCTGAACTCAGTCGAAGATACCAGCTGGCTGCAACTGTTTATTAAAAACACAGCACTGTGCAAACACGAAAGTGGACGTATACGGTGTGACGCCTGCCCGGTGCCGGAAGGTTAATTGATGGGGTTATCCGTAAGGAGAAGCTCTTGATCGAAGCCCCGGTAAACGGCGGCCGTAACTATAACGGTCCTAAGGTAGCGAAATTCCTTGTCGGGTAAGTTCCGACCTGCACGAATGGCGTAATGATGGCCAGGCTGTCTCCACCCGAGACTCAGTGAAATTGAACTCGCTGTGAAGATGCAGTGTACCCGCGGCAAGACGGAAAGACCCCGTGAACCTTTACTATAGCTTGACACTGAACACTGGTCCTTGATGTGTAGGATAGGTGGGAGGCTTTGAAGCGTGGACGCCAGTCTGCGTGGAGCCATCCTTGAAATACCACCCTTTAATGGCTGGTGTTCTAACGTGGGCCCGTAATCCGGGTTGCGGACAGTGTCTGGTGGGTAGTTTGACTGGGGCGGTCTCCTCCCAAAGAGTAACGGAGGAGCACGAAGGTTAGCTAATCCTGGTCGGACATCAGGAGGTTAGTGCAATGGCATAAGCTAGCTTGACTGCGAGCGTGACGGCGCGAGCAGGTGCGAAAGCAGGTCATAGTGATCCGGTGGTTCTGAATGGAAGGGCCATCGCTCAACGGATAAAAGGTACTCCGGGGATAACAGGCTGATACCGCCCAAGAGTTCATATCGACGGCGGTGTTTGGCACCTCGATGTCGGCTCATCACATCCTGGGGCTGAAGTAGGTCCCAAGGGTACGGCTGTTCGCCGTTTAAAGTGGTACGCGAGCTGGGTTTAGAACGTCGTGAGACAGTTCGGTCCCTATCTGCCGTGGGCGCTGGAGAATTGAGGGGGGCTGCTCCTAGTACGAGAGGACCGGAGTGGACGCATCACTGGTGTTCGGGTTGTCATGCCAATGGCATTGCCCGGTAGCTAAATGCGGAAAAGATAAGTGCTGAAAGCATCTAAGCACGAAACTTGCCCCGAGATGAGTTCTCCCTGACTCCTTGAGAGTCCTGAAGGAACGTTGAAGACGACGACGTTGATAGGTCGGGTGTGTAAGCGTAGCGATACGTTGAGCTAACCGATACTAATGAACCGTGAGGCTTAACCTTACAACGCCGAAGCTGTTTTGGCGAAGAGACGAATAGTCAGCTTGATACAGATTAACTGACAGGCCTTATGGCGTGTCGGAAACAGAATTTGCCTGGCGGCAACAGCGCGGTGGTCCCACCTGACCCCATGCCGAACTCAGAAGTGAAACGCCGTAGCGCCGATGGTAGTGTGGGGTCTCCCCATGTGAGAGTAGGGAACTGCCAGGCATCAAATAAACAGAAAAACCTCATGCGAAAGCATGGGGTTTTTTGTTGTCCGCGGTTCAGGAAAAGCGATGTATCGCTGCGCTGGGCGCCGAGATACGCAACGAAACCTTGCGTCATCACCCTCGTTCTTCTTCTAACCAGCGCACAATAAACGCTGCGATCTGCGAGATATTATTTAAATCCAGCTGAGGCAAAGAGGTCGCAACCGGAGCATCGCTGGCCACGGCAATAACGTACTCATCCAGCACAAGATCCTCAACACCATGCCCGCCGTTTTGCCTAAAGAGTACGATCTTTGCCACAGGCTCATGCTTAAAACCTTCTACCAGCACAACATCCAGCTTTGCGGCATCCATCCGGCTAACCAGCCACGGCAGGTCTATTTCTTCTTGATCCGGGGTTTCCGTCATCAGCGCCCAGCGCTGCCTACTGGCGACAATAGTCTGCGCAGCGCCCGCTTTGCGCAGCTCATAGCTGTCTTTTCCGGGCTTATCGACATCCATATCGTGATGGGTATGCTTTATCAAACCGGGACGCAACCCCTCGGCGCATAATGCCGGGATCAGCTGCTTTAATAAGGTTGTCTTGCCGGTTCCGCTCCAGGCCGATATGGCCAATACAGGGATCATGAAGGCTCCTGGGTATCGTGAATATTCTGCAAATCAGCAAGCGTATTCATATTAATAAACGCCGACTTTACGTCACTAAAATCGACGCTATGCCCGCCCGCCTGGCGCATAAAGACCATCACCCGTCGCTCTCCGGCCGCCAGATAGGCCTCAAGCTGTGGTATCAGCCGGCGATGCATCAGGGCGATAGCGGGATGATCCCGCTCCCCGTCGTGCACCCAGACTACCGGGGATCCTTGTTTCTGCTGCAGCAAACGTTCAACCAGAAACGGAGGAATAAACGGCGTGTCGCAGGGGCAAAACGCAAACCAGGGGCACTCTATCCGCTGCATCACCGACAGCATACCGGCCAGCGGCCCGGGAAAATCGTTAAGACTATCGGTATAGATGGGGTAACCTGTCGCGTGCCATCTTTCCAGGTTACGGTTAGCGCTGATCGCCAGCTTTGTCACCTGCGGTTCCAGCGCATCGGTAACATAGCGCCACAGCGGCTGGCCGTTTAGCGGCTGCAGTCCTTTATCCACTCCGCCCATCCGCGTGGCTTTTCCGCCGGCCAGCACGATGCCGGTTATTGCCTCGCCTTGCATATAAATATCGCCTCTTTCATTGTGGGATTGACCCTGTTAACTTGTGCCTATCAAGAGTAAGGAGCATGACCATGAAATGTAAACGTCTGAATGAAGTTATTGAACTCCTCCAGCCGGCCTGGCAAAAAGAGCCGGAACTGAATCTGATTCAATTCCTGGAGAAACTGGCGAAAGAGGCCGGTTACAAGGGGGAACTTGCCGATCTCTCTGACGATATTCTTATTTACCATCTGAAAATGCGTGACTCTGCAAAAGAAGCCGTTATTCCGGGGATTCAGAAAGATTACGAAGAAGATTTCAAAACGGCGCTGCTGCGCGCTCGCGGCGTGATTAAAGAGTAAAAGGTTGTAAGTGCGACCGCAGAATGAGTTATGAGATGATATCCTGAACTATTCGTACGATTATCGGATGTCAGGATGCACGATAAGGCTTTCAATTTTCAGACGCTTCACCCGGATACCATCATTGATGGCCTGTTTGATCTGGGGATGCGGGTAGACTCAGGTCTTACCCCGCTAAACAGCTATGAAAACCGCGTTTACCAGTTTCAGGACGAAGATCGCCGCCGCTATGTGGTGAAGTTCTATCGTCCTGAACGTTGGTCTGCCGAACAGATCCTCGAAGAACACCAGTTTACCTTCCAGCTAGAGCAGGATGAGGTGCCCGTCGCCGCGCCGCTGCTCTTCAACGGTCGCTCGCTTCACCAGCACCAGGGCTTCTTCTTTGCCGTTTTCCCAAGCCTGGGCGGGCGTCAGTTTGAAGCGGATAACCTCGATCAGATGGAATGGGTCGGGCGTTTTCTTGGCCGCCTGCATCAAACCGGGCGCAAGCAGCTCTTTGTTGCCCGACCGGAGATCGGCATTAAGGAGTATTTACTCGAACCGCGCGCGGTCTTTGAGCGCTCAACGCTGATACCGGCCGGCCTGAAAGAGCGCTTTCTTGCTGCCGCTGATAAGCTGATCGCTGCGGTCACGGCGAAGTGGGACGGCGGCGCGCAGATCCTGCGCCTGCACGGCGACTGCCACGCCGGAAATATTCTCTGGCGCGACGGTCCGCTTTTTGTCGATCTGGATGATGCCCGCAACGGCCCCGCTATCCAGGATCTCTGGATGCTGCTGAACGGCGATAAGGCCGAGCAGCGCATGCAGCTGGAGACGATCGTTGAAGCCTATGAAGAATTCAGTCCGTTTAACACCGACGAAATTGCCCTCATCGAACCTTTACGCGCCATGCGCTTAGCTTACTACCTTGCGTGGTTGCTCAGACGCTGGGACGATCCTGCCTTCCCTATCAACTTCCCATGGTTAACCGGGGAAGACTACTGGCGCGGGCAGACCACAACTTTTCTTGAGCAGGTGAAGGTTCTACAGGAACCCCCTCTTCAGTTAACGCCAATGTATTAATCTGATATTTCCAGGAGAGAGTTAAAAATGAAAAAAATTTGGCTGGCGCTGGCTGGTATGATTCTGGCTTTTAGCGCATCCGCTGCCCAGATAACCGATGGCAAGCAGTATATTACCCTTGAGAAGCCGGTTGCCGGCGAGCCTCAGGTGCTCGAATTCTTCTCGTTCTACTGCCCGCACTGCTATCAGTTTGAAGAAATTCTACACGTTTCCGAAAACGTGAAGAAGAAGCTGCCGGAAGGCGTCAAAATGACCAAATATCACGTGGAGTTCCTTGGCCCGCTGGGCAAAGATTTAACTCAGGCGTGGGCGGTGGCCATGGCGCTGGGCGTTGAGGATCGGATCACCACGCCAATGTTTGAAGCGGTACAGAAAACCCAAACCGTGCAGACCGTTGCCGATATTCGTAAAGTCTTCGTTGACGCCGGCGTGAAGGGTGAAGATTACGATGCGGCCTGGAACAGCTTCGTAGTGAAATCGCTGGTTGCCCAGCAGGAAAAAGCGGCTGCTGACCTGCAGCTGCAGGGCGTACCGGCAATGTACGTTAATGGTAAATATCAGCTGAACCCGCAGGGGATGGATACCAGCAATATGGACGCTTTTGTCGCCCAGTATGCTGATGCTGTTAAACAGCTGGTTGAGAAGAAATAAAAAAATAACGCCGGTCACTGACCGGCGTTGTTGTTTTCGGGCCCAATAAGATTATTTTTCCTGCCGTTGCAGCATTTCCGTCAGCCGGGCGTCTTTTTCTTGCCATAACTCGTTCAGCCAGCGCTGAAAGCGACGTTTAAAGTTTTTATCATTCACATAATCACCGTGCAGCTCTTCAGCGACGGGCATCAGATTAACGCGGACCACAATGCGCGTGAGGCGGCCGCAGAGCATATCGTAAAAGGGGCGCCGATTATTCTGCGGATAGCATAGCGTCACGTCCAGCAGCTTATCGAACTGACTACCCAGCACGTTCAGCGCCATAGCAATGCCTGCCGCCTTTGGGGGCAATAGGTTGGCGTAAGGCGAACGGGTCTGGTGCTGCTTTTCCTCGGTGAAACGCGACCCTTCAACGAAGTTCACGATGGTTGTTGGGTAGGCGCGGAATTTCTCGCAGGAACGACGGGTCGTTTCAACATCTTTGCCGCGGCGCTCCGGGTGGCGAATTAAATAGCCTCGCGAGTAGCGGCGCATAAAGGGCATATCCAGCGCCCAGCAGGCAAGGCCGATAAAGGGCACCCAGGCTAGCTGCTGCTTGAGGAAGTATTTGTTCATCGGTATATGCTTGCGGAACAGAACGCAGAGCACCACGATATCCGCCCAGCTATGATGATTGCTGATGAGCAGATACCAGTTCTTTTTATTCAGCCCTTCAAGACCCTGCACGTCCCACTTCAGCTGCGGATTGAGGTATAGCAGCAGCGCCAGCCCTTCGCACCAGCAGTACATCATGAAATTACAAAAATGAGATATAGCCCGCCATACCGCGGGGATCGGCACCAGCAGTTTAATCAGTCCGGCGAGGATTATCGGCACGGAGCAAATAATGGTGACTAAGATGGTAAGAGCGATACTCAAAGGAAGCGTTATCGCAACGAGTAATCTCGACATAGTTATTTTATTCAGAAAGTTAGGCTGAGAAAGAGCGCAATTAAACGGCGCAAAAGCCTGATTTTATCAGAAAACGCAGCAAATGACGGGTCTAACGAGAACAGAAAAACAGGCGGATCTTATATCCACATGGAGCATTGAGTCATCTCTGCGGCTTCAAATCAATAATCTATATATAACATTATGATAAATAAAACTTAATTATAATGACGTATATCTTTTTTTAGACGCTCTGGCTACCAGCCTAAAACTATACACAAACTTATCCACAGACGGCCCTGCCGCAGGATCGACCGGATCGATGAATCTTTTCGGTGAAATGTGGGAAAAATTCAGGTTTTCATGCCTGTCTGTGGCATCCTTTACCCATAATCTGATAAACAGGCACGGAAATTATGGTTCAGATCCCTGAAAACCCTCTCATCCTCGTTGACGGCTCCTCTTACCTTTACCGGGCGTATCACGCATTCCCGCCGCTGACGAACAGCGCTGGTGAGCCGACCGGCGCAATGTATGGCGTGCTGAATATGCTGCGAAGCCTGATCCTGCAGTACCAGCCCACTCATGCCGTAGTGGTGTTTGATGCCAAAGGAAAAACTTTCCGTGACGAATTGTTTGAGCACTACAAATCCCATCGCCCGCCGATGCCAGACGATCTGCGCGCGCAGATTGAGCCGCTGCACACGATGGTGAAAGCCATGGGCCTGCCGCTGATGGCGGTACCCGGCGTGGAGGCCGACGATGTGATTGGCACCCTGGCGCGTGAGGCTGAAAAAGCGGGGCGTCCGGTATTGATCAGTACCGGCGATAAGGACATGGCCCAATTGGTGACTCCGGGTATCACCCTGATTAACACCATGACCAATACGATCCTCGGCCCGGATGAGGTAGTGACGAAGTACGGCGTCCCACCAGAGCTGATCATCGACTTCCTCGCCCTGATGGGCGACTCCTCGGATAATATTCCCGGCGTTCCGGGCGTCGGCGAGAAAACCGCTCAGGCCCTGCTGCAGGGATTAGGCGGCCTTGATACGCTGTATGCCGAAGCGGAAAAAATCGCAGGCCTGAGCTTCCGCGGCGCCAAAACTATGGCGGCGAAGCTGGAACAGAATAAAGAGGTGGCGTACCTCTCTTATCAGCTGGCAACCATTAAAACAGACGTGGAGCTGGATCTGAGCTGCGAGGAGCTGCTGGTTGAGGAACCGGCGGCGGACGATCTGCTGACGCTGTTTAAAAAGTACGAATTCAAGCGCTGGATAACCGACGTGGAGTCCGGCAAATGGATGCAGGCAAAAGGCGGTAAACCCGCGGCAAAACCCGTGCAGGCTGCGGCCGCTGAAGAAGAGGCTGTTGAAGCTGCGGCGACGCTATCTGCCGAAAACTACGTCACCATTCTCGATGAAGAGACGCTGATGACGTGGATCGAGAAGCTGAAGAAAGCGCCGCTGTTTGCTTTCGATACGGAAACGGACAGCCTGGATAACATCTCTGCCAACATGGTCGGCCTGTCGTTCGCCATCGAACCCGGCGTCGCGGCCTATGTGCCGGTTGCGCATGATTATCTCGATGCGCCGGATCAGATCCCGCGCGATCGCGTCCTTGAGCTGCTCAAGCCGCTGCTGGAAGACAACAGCCTCCTCAAAGTTGGGCAAAACCTGAAGTATGACCGCGGGATTCTGGCGAACTATGACATTGAGCTCCGCGGCATCGCCTTTGATACGATGCTGGAGTCCTACATCCTTGATAGCGTGGCGGGGCGCCATGACATGGACAGCCTCGCCGATCGCTGGCTAAAACATAAAACCATCACCTTCGAAGAGATTGCCGGCAAAGGAAAGAACCAGCTGACGTTTAACCAGATTGCGCTGGAAGAAGCGGGGCGCTATGCGGCCGAAGATGCCGACGTGACCCTGCAGCTGCACCTCAAGATGTGGCCGAAGCTGCAGCAGCACGAAGGGCCGCTGAGCGTCTTTAAAAACATCGAGATGCCGCTGGTTCCGGTATTATCCCGCGTTGAGCGTAACGGGGTAAAAATCGATCCGGCGGTGCTGCACGCCCATTCTCAGGAGCTTGCTAAGCGCCTGGTTGAGCTGGAGCAGAAAGCCTATGAAATCGCCGGGGAAGAGTTCAATCTCTCCTCGCCGAAGCAGCTGCAAACGATTCTGTTTGAGAAACAGGGCATTAAGCCGCTGAAGAAAACCCCGGGCGGCGCGCCATCGACTTCGGAAGAGGTGCTGGAAGAGCTGGCGCTGGACTATCCGCTGCCGAAGGTGATTCTTGAGTACCGCGGGCTGGCTAAGCTGAAGTCGACGTACACCGATAAGCTGCCGCTGATGATTAACCCTAAAACCGGCCGGGTTCATACTTCGTATCACCAGGCGGTCACCGCCACCGGGCGTCTCTCTTCAACGGACCCTAACCTGCAAAATATCCCGGTGCGTAACGAGGAAGGGCGACGCATTCGTCAGGCGTTTATCGCGCCGCAGGATTATCTCATCGTCTCCGCCGACTACTCGCAGATTGAGCTGCGCATCATGGCCCATTTATCTCGCGATAAAGGCCTGCTGACCGCCTTTGCTGAAGGGAAAGATATCCACCGGGCGACAGCGGCGGAGGTATTTGGCCTGCCGCTGGAGAGCGTCAGCGGCGAGCAGCGCCGTAGCGCTAAGGCGATCAACTTTGGTTTGATCTACGGCATGAGCGCTTTTGGCCTCGCGCGCCAGCTCAATATTCCGCGTCGGGAAGCGCAGAAGTATATGGATCTCTACTTCGAGCGCTATCCGGGCGTGCTGGAGTATATGGAACGGACCCGCGCGCAGGCGAAAGAGCAGGGATATGTTGAAACGCTGGACGGCCGCCGGCTCTATCTTCCGGACATCAAATCCAGCAACGGCGCACGTCGCGCGGGGGCTGAGCGAGCGGCAATCAACGCGCCAATGCAGGGTACGGCGGCGGATATCATTAAGCGGGCGATGATCGCCGTTGATGAGTGGCTGCTGAGCGAGAAGCCGCGGGTGCGGATGATCATGCAGGTGCACGATGAACTGGTCTTCGAAGTGCATAAAGATGACCTCGATAGCGTGGCGAAAAAGGTCCATGAACTTATGGAAAGCAGCACCACGCTGGCGGTACCGCTGCTGGTGGAAGTCGGTAGCGGAGAAAACTGGGATCAAGCGCACTAAGTATTTCGTGGAGATAGCCTTTTTCTGTAAGTAAGCAACATAACTTATAGCGTTTTGTGACGATCATTCGAATTTGCTATGTAAGGAGTGAAAAAAAACTACAAAAAGTGCTTTCTCCATAACTGAAAGAAGAGTAGAGTTAGTGACGTAGGGTACAGAGGTAAGATGTTCTATCTTTCAGACCTTTTACTTCACGTAATCGGATTTGGCTGAATATTTTAGCCGCCCCGGTCATTTATGACCGGGGCGTTTTTTATTGCGCGAAAGAAAATTTTTTATCGGACGCAATGGCGGGAGTCGGTCTGATTTTGTCGCCCGAATAAGGCGCCACGCGCCGTTATCCGGGGAGTCTGGCGGAGATTACTCTCCGTCTTCGATCTCTTCCTGAGGCGGGATTTCGTTAAACCAGCTATCGAGTTTCTGCCGCAGCTTATCGACGCCTGATTTCTTCAGCGAAGAAAACGCCTCAACCTGCACATCACCGTTAAAGGCGAGTACCGCCTCACGCACCATATTGAGCTGCGCTTTGCGGGCTCCGCTGGCCAGCTTATCGGACTTAGTGAGCAGCACCAGCACCTGGATATCGCTTTCTACGGCCCATTCGATCATCTGCTGGTCGAGGTCTTTCAGCGGATGGCGGATATCCATCAAAACCACCAGCCCTTTCAGGCACAGGCGTTTTTCGAGGTATTCACCCAGCGCCCGCTGCCATTTGATCTTCATCTCCTCAGGGACCTGAGCGTAGCCGTAGCCCGGTAAATCGACCAGGCGTTTGCCGTCGGCAACTTCGAACAGGTTAATCAGCTGGGTACGTCCCGGCGTTTTTGAGGTACGTGCCAGGTTTTTCTGATTCGTCAGCGTATTCAGGGCGCTGGATTTCCCGGCATTTGAGCGGCCGGCAAACGCCACTTCGATTCCGGTATCGGAAGGAAGATGGCGGATATCCGGTGCGCTGGTGACAAAATGCGTCTGTTGATAATTCCAGTTGGTCAAGACTGTCGTCTCCGTTAAATAAGGCTATGGCGGGGATTATACCTGAACAGCAGAAAAAGACTGTTTTTACCGCATCGCTCAAATTAAGGCCGCCGTAGGTAAAAACCATGCTATTTGTGAGATATTGACCATTCGTGGTATACGAAATCCGTGAGAAAGAGTAGCGGGATAATAGGTAAAGTAATTATATATCAATTACTTATTTGTTGAGGAGAATTCTGAAAAATGCTTTTTTGCACGGCAGCTGGTTGTGGGTTTCCCTTAACCCGGTAAAGTAGTGGTCAAGGCGAGGATGCCGGCAGGATTCGGGCTCAGGATGAGCGGTCAGGGAGCGCCAGGAGGCGAAGACCAGGGATTGTCAGGATGACGGACGTCTGGAGACGTTTTCAAAGGGAAAGGGATGTAACAAGGAACGTTTTAGCTAAGGGAAAGACAGGGTTTGTCGTTAGCTAACATGGAATGTGGAACCCTTTACGGGTTGTTCGTGAGGAAAAAGGCGACAGAGTAATCTGTCGCCTTTTTTCTTTGCTTGCTTTCTGCTAGATTCCGCCTCAATTCTATACTGAAGAAAACGATCTGAAGATTACACACCATGAAAAAACCGACAGCTGTATCCCGTGGTAAAACACAGCGCAAGACGCGTGAAGAATTGAATCAGGAAGCCCGCGATCGCAAGCGTCAGAAGAAACATCGCGGTCATACGGCAGGAAGTCGCGCCACCGGCGGAGAGAGCTCCTCGGCGGGCAAAAAAGCAGGTCAGCAGCAAGATCCGCGTATTGGTAGTAAAAAACCGATTCCGCTGGGCGTGACCGAGAGCACCCCGGCAACTAAGCAGCACAAACCAAAGAGCGAGAAACCTATGCTTTCACCGCAGGCTGAGCTGGATTTGCTGGAAAACGATGAGCGCCTGGACGCGCTGCTGGAACGTCTGGAAGAGGGGGGTTCCCTGAATGCTGAAGAGCAGAGCTGGGTTGATGCCAAACTCGATCGTATTGATGAGCTTATGCAGCAGCTCGGCCTTTCCTACGACGACGATGAAGATGAGGAAGAAGAAGAAGAGCGCAAGGAAGATATGATGCGCCTGCTGAAGGGTGGAAACTAACGTTTGCACTCGATCGGATTCCCGGTCCTGCTTATAACCCTTCTGGTTATGTGTTATCTGCTGTGGTTATTCGCTAAACTACGACGGTTGTCGCGGCGTCAGAAATGGCTGCGCAACCGGCTCATTACCCGAAGTGCGGTTGGGCCGGAGCGGCGTACCCGCCGGCGGCACCATCGGAAGGAGTGAGCATGTCTGTGCAGTTAATCGACTGGGATCTGGCCCTGATCCAAAAATATAACTATTCCGGGCCGCGTTATACCTCGTACCCCACCGCGCTGGAGTTTTCTCCCGAATTTGGCGCCGCTGAGTTCGACGAGGCGGTGGCTCGCTATCCGCAGCGCCCGCTATCGCTGTATGTGCATATCCCGTTTTGCCATAAGCTCTGCTATTTCTGCGGCTGCAATAAAATTGTGACCCGCCAGCAGCATAAGGCCGACCAGTACCTGGACGTGCTTGAGCAGGAAATTATTCATCGGGCCCCGCTTTTTACCGGGCGCCAGGTGCATCAGCTGCACTGGGGCGGCGGAACGCCAACCTATCTGAATAAAGAACAAATCAGCCGGCTGATGAATCTGCTGCGCGGCCACTTCAATTTTATTGCCGATGCCGAGATTTCAATTGAAGTCGATCCGCGGGAAATTGAGCTGGACGTGCTGGACCACCTGCGCGCTGAGGGCTTTAATCGCCTGAGTATGGGCGTGCAGGACTTCAATAAAGAGGTGCAGCGCCTGGTGAACCGCGAGCAGGATGAAGCCTTTATCTTTGCTCTGCTCAACCATGCGCGTGAGATTGGCTTTACCTCGACCAATATCGATCTGATTTATGGTCTGCCAAAGCAAACGCCGGAAAGTTTTGCCTTTACGCTCCGGAAGGTGGCCGAACTCAACCCCGATCGCCTGAGCGTATTTAACTATGCACATCTGCCCACGCTCTTTGCCGCGCAGCGTAAAATCAAAGAAGCTGACCTGCCAACGGCGGAACAGAAGCTGGATATCCTGCAGGAGACGATTGGCTCCCTTACCGATGCCGGCTACCAGTTTATCGGTATGGATCACTTTGCGCGCCCGGACGACGAGCTGGCGATTGCTCAGCGTGAAGGCGTCCTGCACCGCAACTTCCAGGGCTACACCACGCAGGGCGGCACCGACCTGTTGGGGATGGGCGTTTCCGCAATCAGCATGATTGGCGACTGCTACGCGCAGAACCAGAAAGAGCTGAAGCAGTACTATCAGCAGGTTGATGACATCGGAAACGGCCTGTGGCGCGGCATTGTGTTGACCCGCGATGACTGCATCCGCCGGGACGCGATCAAATCGCTGATCTGTAATTTCCGTCTCGATTTTTCTGCCGTCGCCGCGCAGTGGGAGATCGATTGTCAGCACTATTTTGCCGAAGACCTGCAGCTGCTCGCGCCGCTGGCGAAAGATGGGCTGGTGGACGTCGATGAAAAAGGGATTGAGGTGACGCCGAAAGGACGGCTGCTGATCCGCAACGTCTGCATGTGCTTTGATACCTATCTGCGCCAGAAAGCGCGGATGCAGCAGTTCTCACGGGTGATTTAAGCAAAACCCCGGCGGCGCATAGCCAGCCGGGGCGATAAAGCGGCTGGCCGCTCGGCCAGCGCGAACCGCGTTATTCCATTCCCAGCTCTTTCAGCTTGCGGGTTAGGGTGTTGCGTCCCCATCCCAGCAGGCGTGCGGCCTCCTGCTTGTGCCCCTGGGTATGGCGCAGGGCGGTGGTCAGCAGCGTCCGCTCCATTTCCGGCTGAGCCTCAGAGAGCAGGTTTTGATGACCGGATCGCAGGGCGCGATCGGCCCACTGTCCCAGCAGCGTCGCCCAGCTATCCGGCTGTATATGCGTTGGGCTGTCCGGCACCGAGGTTTCAAACAGCTCGCCGGGGAGATCCTGGGTCAGAACTTCCTGACCGGCGGCCATCACCGTCAGCCAGCGGCAGGTATTTTCGAGCTGGCGCACGTTACCGGGCCAGGCCAGGCGGGTGAGCGCCGTTTCCGTTTCCGGGTGCAGCAGCTTCGCCTCAACGCCAAGTTCGCGCGCCGCAACCTGCAGGAAGTGGCGCGCCAGGCGCGGAATATCCTCCCGCCGCTCGCGCAGCGGCGGCAGATGGACGCGAATCACGTTCAGACGGTGGAACAGGTCCTCACGGAATTTTCCCTCCTGGACGCGCTGTTCGAGGTTTTGGTGGGTCGCGGCAATAATCCTGACGTCCACCTTCACCGGCGCATAGCCGCCAACGCGATAGAACTGACCGTCGGCCAGCACGCGCAGCAGGCGCGTCTGCACGTCCAGCGGCATGTCGCCAATTTCATCGAGAAACAGCGTGCCACCATCGGCCTGCTCAAAGCGGCCCTGGCGCACGGTATTGGCGCCGGTAAACGCCCCTTTCTCGTGACCGAACAGCTCGGACTCGATCAAATCTTTTGGGATTGCGGCCATATTCAGGGCGATAAACGGCGCCTTTACCCGCGGGCTGTGGCGGTGCAGAGCGTGGGCGACCAGCTCCTTACCGGTACCGGATTCACCGTTGATCAGCACGCTAATGGACGATCGCGACAGGCGGCCGATAATGCGAAAGACATCCTGCATCGCCGGCGCTTCGCCGATGATATCGGCCGTCGGACTGTTTATCGGCGCATTTCGCGGTTGCTGCTGCTCCTGATAGTGGCTGATAGCGCGGTCAACCAGCGCCACGGCTTCGTCAATATCAAACGGTTTCGGCAGATAATCAAAGGCGCCCTGCTGGTAGGCGCTTACTGCGGCATCCAGATCCGAATGCGCGGTCATTATGATGACCGGAAGCATCGGATGGCGCTGCTTAATTTGTTTCAGCAGCGCGAGCCCATCCATCCCCGGCATCCGAATATCAGACAGCAGTACATCCGGGGTTTTGGTGGTCAGTGCATCAAGCACCTCGTTGCCGCTTTCAAACGTTGTACAACTCAAGCCTGCCCCGGTGAGCGCGCGTTCAAGCACCCAACGGATGGAGCTATCGTCATCAACGATCCAGGCTATCCCTCGTTGCATAAACACCTCTACTTCCGAATAGGCAGGAACACCGAGAATTCGGTATGCCCTGGCCAACTGGTAAATTCAATTTTGCCGGAGTGTCGATCGATGAGACTGCGGGCAATGGAAAGCCCCAGACCGGTACCGCCTTCGCGACCGCTAACCATGGGATAAAAAAGCGTATCCTGTAAATGGGACGGAATTCCCGGGCCGTCGTCTTCAACATCGATGCGCGCGGCGAGACGGTAGCGCTCGCCATGCAGCGTCAGCTGAAAGGCGGTACGGGTGCGCAGAATTATCTCTCCGCCTTCTGGCCCCAGCGCCTGCAGCGCATTGCGCACGATATTCAGCAGGACCTGTTCGATTTGGTCCGGGTCGTGCGCCAGCTCCGGCAGGCTAGGGTCGTAATCACGGGTAAGCTTGACGTTATCCGGCAGCTCCATAGAAACCAGCTTCACCACCCGCTCAGCGACTTTATGGATGCTTTCGGTAACGTGCATTCCGGGATGCTGCGGTCCCAGCAGGCGATCGACCAGGTTTCTCAGGCGATCGGCCTGCTCAATGATGACGTTGGTGTATTCCACCAGCGCCGGATCGGGTAACGCCTTGCTCAGCAGCTGCGCTGCGCCCCGCAGGCCGCCCAAAGGGTTCTTAATTTCGTGGGCCAGGCCGCGGACTAAATCACGCGCCGCGATTTGCTGCGCGTGCTGCAGCTGCTCCTGGCTCAAACGCCGCTGGTTATCCATTGGCGCCATCTCCAGCAGGATTTGCCCTTCAGGCAGGCGCTGGGCGGTTAAGGACAGGATATGCGAGCGGCCATCGATCACCAGGGTGACTTCGTTATCGGTAAAGCCCTGGCCCGCCTGCAGGCTCTCCTGCATCAGACCGATATTCAGCGAAAAGTAGCTCAACAGCTCGGGGAGCGGCGTGCCGTATAGTTTACGTGAACTTTGCGCCAGCAGCTGCTGCGCCGCCGGGTTCGCGTAATGCACCGCCAGGTCGTCATCGACCAATAAGATGCTGTTGATTAAAGAGTTAAGGATCTGCCCAGCATCGGGCTGAGTGCCTGTTGCCATCTGACAGTCTCCTGAAAAGAGTGCACTATTCTAGTGCAGTATAGCTTTTTATAAGTAAAAAGCGCATAAGATCAGCATGTTGGTGGAGAAAAAAGCCCATCCTGAGATGGGCTGAAAGTTTCCACGGCAACAAAATATCCCTGGTACCCCACGCCACAACACGGAATACCGAGGATTTACAGCAAAATTAAACGCTGTAGTACAGCTCGAACTCTACCGGGTGCGGAGTCATACGTACGCGGTCGTTCTCTTCCGTACGCAGGGCTATGTAGGCATCGATAGCGTCGTTGGTGAATACGCCGCCTGCGGTCAGGAACTCACGGTCCGCGTCCAGCGCGTTCAGTGCTTCTTCCAGAGAGCCGGCAACCTGTGGGATCTCTTTCGCTTCTTCCGGCGGCAGGTCATACAGGTTTTTGTCCATCGCTTCGCCCGGATGGATTTTGTTCTTGATACCGTCAAGACCAGCCATCAGCAGCGCAGCGAAGCACAGGTACGGGTTGGCAGCCGGGTCCGGGAAGCGCACTTCGATACGACGCGCTTTCGGAGAGGTGACCACCGGAATACGGATAGAGGCGGAACGGTTACGCGCAGAGTAGGCCAGCATAACCGGCGCTTCGTAACCCGGGACCAGACGCTTGTAGGAGTTGGTGGTCGGGTTAGCCAGGGCGTTAATTGCTTTAGCGTGTTTGATGACGCCACCGATGTAGAACAGCGCTTGCTCAGACAGGCCCGCATATTTGTCGCCAGAGAACAGGTTTACGCCGTTCTTGGACAGGGACATGTGGCAGTGCATACCGGAACCGTTATCGCCAAACATTGGTTTTGGCATAAAGGTCGCAGTTTTACCGAAGCGGTGAGCAACGTTATGCACAACGTATTTGTAGATCTGAATTTCGTCCGCTTTTTTGGTCATGGTGTTGAAGCGGGTCGCGATTTCGTTCTGACCGGCAGTCGCGACTTCGTGGTGGTGAGCTTCAACAACCAGGCCCATCTCTTCCAGGATCATACACATGGTAGAGCGGATGTCCTGAGATGAGTCAACCGGCGGAACCGGGAAGTAACCGCCTTTCACGCCCGGACGGTGACCTTTGTTGCCGCCTTCATATTTAGTGGCGGAGTTCCATGCGCCTTCGATATCGTCGATAGCCACGTGGGAACCGGAGATAGAAGCGCCAAAACGGACGTCATCGAACAGGAAGAACTCTGGCTCTGGCCCGAAGAGGACGGTGTCTGCCAGACCGGTAGAACGCAGATACTCTTCAGCGCGTTTCGCGATGGAGCGCGGGTCACGATCGTAGCCCTGCAGGGTGCCTGGTTCCAGGATATCACAGCGAATGATCAGCGTCGGTTCTTCGTAGAACGGGTCGATCAGCGCGGTGGTCGCATCCGGCATCAGAACCATGTCAGATTCGTTAATACCTTTCCAGCCACCAATCGAGGAGCCATCAAACATTTTGCCTTCTTCGAAGAATTCGGCATTAACCTGATGAGAAGGAATTGTGACGTGCTGTTCTTTACCTTTGGTATCGGTGAAGCGCAGATCGACAAACTTCACTTCGTGCTCGTTCAGCATCGTCAAAACGTGTTCAGCGGACATACTTAAACTCTCCCGGATTGGTCATTGTCGTCGTGGTAACGAAAACTTTTTTTACTACTTAAAGTGGCGTTGTTGCCTTAAAATAGATAAAGCGAAATCTGTGCCAACTTTTAAATGCTATGTAAAACGCTGTATCATGCGCACCATAGTGCAAAAGAACTGCACCATGATGGGAATAATGCACCAAAATAGTGCCTCAATGTGAACGTTGGGCACTATTTTGGTGCAATTTTTATTGCGGTGCCCTTTTATCGCTCCGTGAAAGCGATCACAAAGAAACTCTGCAATACTTGTTTGCGGAGGATGTTTGTGATCCTGTTCAGTCCTTCGCTTATTACGTGTACAATAACGCGCTATTTCTAATGCCTGAGGCAAAGTTTGTGATCGAAAATCTGCGTAACATCGCCATCATCGCGCACGTTGACCATGGTAAAACTACCCTGGTTGACAAGCTGCTCCAGCAATCCGGTACGTTCGATGCACGTGCCGAAACACAAGAGCGTGTGATGGACTCCAACGATTTGGAGAAAGAGCGTGGGATTACCATCCTCGCGAAAAACACCGCAATCAAATGGAATGATTACCGTATCAACATCGTTGATACCCCTGGGCACGCCGACTTCGGAGGTGAAGTTGAGCGTGTTATGTCCATGGTCGATTCCGTGCTGCTGGTGGTTGATGCCTTTGACGGCCCAATGCCGCAAACGCGCTTCGTCACCAAGAAAGCTTTTGCCCACGGCCTGAAGCCGATCGTGGTTATCAACAAGGTTGACCGTCCGGGCGCGCGCCCTGACTGGGTTGTCGATCAGGTCTTCGATCTGTTCGTAAACCTCGACGCTACCGATGAGCAGCTGGACTTCCCGATCGTTTATGCCTCCGCGCTGAACGGTATCGCGGGTCTGGACCACGAAGATATGGCGGAAGACATGACTCCGCTGTATCAGGCGATCGTTGACCACGTTCCGGCGCCGAACGTCGATCTGGACGGTACGCTGCAGATGCAGATCTCCCAGCTGGACTACAACAACTATGTTGGCGTTATCGGCATCGGCCGCATCAAACGCGGCAAAGTGAAGCCGAACCAGCAGGTCACTATCATCGATAGCGAAGGCAAAACTCGTAACGGTAAAGTCGGTAAAGTGCTGACCCATCTGGGTCTGGAACGTATCGACAGCGACATCGCCGAAGCGGGCGATATCATCGCGATCACCGGCCTGGGCGAGCTGAACATCTCCGACACCATCTGCGATCCGCAGAATGTTGAAGCGCTGCCGGCGCTGTCCGTTGATGAGCCGACCGTTACCATGTTCTTCAACGTCAACACCTCTCCGTTCTGCGGTAAAGAAGGGAAGTATGTGACCTCTCGTCAGATTCTCGACCGTCTGAACAAAGAGCTGGTCCACAACGTGGCCCTGCGCGTTGAAGAAACCGAAGACGCTGACGCATTCCGCGTTTCCGGCCGCGGTGAGCTGCACCTGTCCGTACTGATTGAAAATATGCGTCGTGAAGGTTTCGAGATGGCGGTTTCCCGTCCGAAAGTTATCTTCCGCGAAATCGACGGGCGCAAGCAAGAGCCGTTCGAAAACGTCACGCTGGATGTTGAAGAGCAGCATCAGGGTTCCGTGATGCAGGCGCTGGGCGAGCGTAAAGGCGATCTGAAAAACATGAATCCAGACGGTAAAGGCCGCGTACGTCTTGACTACGTGATCCCAAGCCGTGGTCTGATCGGCTTCCGTTCTGAGTTCATGACCATGACTTCCGGTACCGGTCTGCTGTACTCCACCTTCAGCCACTACGACGACGTTCGTGCGGGTGAAGTTGGTCAGCGTAACAACGGCGTACTGATCTCCAACGGTCAGGGTAAAGCGGTTGCTTTCGCCCTGTTCAGCCTGCAGGATCGCGGTAAGCTGTTCCTGGGTCACGGTGCAGAAGTGTACGAAGGCCAGATCATCGGTATTCACAGCCGTTCTAACGACCTGACCGTAAACTGCCTGACCGGTAAGAAACTGACCAACATGCGTGCGTCCGGTACTGACGAAGCCACGGTTCTGGTTCCGCCGATCAAGATGACCCTGGAGCAGGCTCTGGAGTTCATCGATGACGACGAACTGGTAGAAGTGACTCCGCAGTCTATCCGTATCCGTAAACGTCACCTGACCGAGAACGATCGTAAACGCGCCATGCGCGGTGCGAAAGAAGACTAATTCTCGCCGTCCGTTGATACCTAAACCCCGCCTTAATGGCGGGGTTTCTTTTTGGGCTGCAAAGCCCCCATCTCATAGTCAAACCTCGCCTTTCCCGCTACAGTTAATTTTCCACGGTGCAAAAGGAGAGGGCCATGCTCTATATCTTTGATTTAGGTAATGTGATTGTCGACATCGACTTCAACCGGGTACTCGGGACGTGGAGTGATTTAAGCCGCATTCCGCTTGCGACGCTGAAGCAGCACTTCACCATGGGTGAGGCGTTTCGCCAGCACGAGCGCGGTGACATCAGCGACGAAGCCTTCGCTGAAGCGATGTGCCATGAGATGAATATGCCGCTGAGCTATGAGCAGTTTTCTCACGGCTGGCAGGCCGTATTTGTGGCTCTCCGCCCGGAGGTCATTGCGATTATGCAGAAGCTGCGCGAGCAGGGGCATCGCGTGGTCGTGCTGTCGAATACCAACCGTCTGCATACCACTTTCTGGCCTGATGAATACCCCGAGGTGCGCGCCGCGGCCGATCGTATCTATCTTTCGCAGGAGATGGGGATGCGCAAGCCCGAGGAGCGGATCTACCAACGCGTCCTGCAGGAAGAGGGTTTTTCCGCCGCCGATACGGTCTTCTTTGACGATAATGCCGAAAATATCGCGGGTGCGAACCGGCTGGGAATAACCAGCATTTTGGTGACCGGAAAGGAGACCATCCCCGACTACTTTGCGCAATGATTATGTTAAAAACCGTTCATCAAAAAGCGAAGCGTCGCTGCCGGCCGCTGCTGGCCTGGCTAAAGCTGCTGTGGCGCCGGATTGATGAAGACAATATGACGACGCTGGCAGGAAATCTTGCCTACGTGTCGTTGCTCGCGCTGGTGCCGCTGGTTGCCGTAATATTCGCGCTTTTCTCCGCCTTTCCCATGTTTTCCGAAGTGAGCGGGCAGATTCGCCACTTTATCTTTGCCAACTTTATCCCGGCGACGGGGGACGTCATTCAGCGCTATATCGAGCAGTTTGTCGCGAACTCCAGCCGAATGACGGCGGTTGGCGCCTGCGGGCTGATCGTGACCTCGCTGCTGCTGATGTATTCGATCGATAGCGCGCTGAATACCATATGGCGCAGCGCGCGCGCCCGGCCGAAAATCTACTCTTTTGCGGTCTACTGGATGATCCTGACCCTCGGACCTTTACTGGCGGGGGCAAGCCTGGCGATCAGCTCATACCTGCTGTCGCTGCGTTGGGCCAGCGATCTCAACAGCGTGATTGATGACGTGCTGCGCATTTTCCCGCTGATTCTATCGTGGGCGGCGTTTTGGCTGCTTTACAGCATTGTCCCGACGACGCAGGTGCGAAACCGCGACGCGGTGATCGGATCGCTGGTGGCCGCGCTGCTGTTTGAGGCCGGTAAAAAAGCGTTTGCCCTGTATATCACCGCCTTTCCGTCGTACCAGCTGATTTACGGCGTGATAGCCGTGGTGCCCATTTTGTTCGTTTGGGTGTACTGGACGTGGTGTATCGTCTTGCTTGGGGCCGAAATTACTGTCACTCTCGGGGAATACCGCAAACTAAAAAAAGAAGAAACAGAACAACCATGATTGCATTAATTCAACGCGTATCCCGTGCCAGCGTTACCGTGGAGGGCGAGGTGACGGGCGAAATCGGCCCGGGCCTTCTGGTGCTGCTGGGGGTCGAAAAAGATGACGACGAGCAGAAAGCGAACCGCCTCTGCGAGCGCGTGCTGGGCTACCGCATCTTTAGCGATACGGAAGGTAAAATGAATCTCAACGTCCAGCAGGCTGGCGGCAGCGTGCTGGTGGTCTCTCAGTTTACCCTGGCGGCGGATACCGAGCGCGGCATGCGTCCGGGCTTCTCAAAAGGCGCCGCGCCCGACGCCGCTGAGGCGCTGTATGACTATTTCGTCGCGCGCTGTCGCCAGCAGGAAATGAACACGCGGACCGGGAGATTCGCTGCGGATATGCAGGTCTCGCTGGTTAATGATGGCCCTGTCACCTTCTGGTTACAGGTATGAGTCAGCTTCCGGGCAGGCTGCGGGTAACAAAAGAGAGTACGACTATGTATCACCTTCGTGTACCGCAAACAGAAGAAGAGTTAGAGAGCTACTATCAGTTCCGCTGGGAGATGCTGCGTAAACCGCTGCATCAGCCAAAAGGGTCGGAACGCGATGCCTGGGATGCCATGGCGCATCACCAGATGGTGGTCGATGAAGATGGAAACCTGGTTGCCGTAGGGCGGCTGTATATTAACGCCGAAAATGAAGCCTCCATTCGCTTTATGGCGGTGCACCCTTCCGTCCAGGATAAAGGACTCGGGACGCTGATGGCGATGACCCTCGAGTCGGTGGCGCGTCAGGAAGGCGTGAAGCGCGTGACCTGCAGCGCCCGTGAGGATGCGGTGGATTTCTTCGCCAAACTGGGGTTCGTCAACCAGGGCGAGATAACCACGCCCACCACCACGCCCATCCGCCATTTCCTGATGATCAAGCCCATTGCCTCGCTGGACGATATTCTTCACCGCGGCGACTGGTGCGGACAGCTGCAGCAGGCCTGGTATCAGCACATTCCGCTCAGCGAAAAAATGGGCGTGCGCATCCAGCAGTACACCGGGAAAAAATTTATCACCACCATGCCGGAAGCCGGCAACCAGAATCCGCACCATACGCTGTTCGCCGGGAGCCTGTTTTCCCTCGCAACCCTCACCGGCTGGGGGCTTATCTGGCTGATGCTGCGCGAGCGGCACCTGGGCGGCACGATTATCCTCGCCGACGCCCATATCCGCTACAGCCAGCCGATTAGCGGCCGCCCGAGCGCTGTGGCGGACCTCGGCTCCCTAAGCGGCGATCTTGACCGCCTCGCCCGCGGCCGAAAGGCGCGGGTACAGCTGCAGGTTGAGCTGTTTGGCGATGAGAATCTCGGCGCCGTTTTTGAAGGCATTTATATCGTTCTGCCCGCGAAGCCGTTTGGCTCGTACGAAGAGGGCGGCAACGAAGAAGAGTAGGCCGCCCCTCTTACCTTATGCGGCGCCTAGTGAACCGCTTCGCCAGGCGACATCCCGCATCGCATCCCGCGCCGCCGGGCTGATCCCCGCAAGCTGGAAGAAGCCGTGAATAACCCCGAGGTAGCGCTGCGCGCTGCACTCAACGTTCTGCTCTAGCAGCCGGCGATATAAGGCTTCGCCTTCATCGCGCAGCGGGTCGTATTCGGCGGTAATAATATGCACCGGCGGCAGGCCGTTGAAGTCTTCTCGCCACAGGGGGCTCGCCTCCGGATGGGCAAAGTCGGTCGAGGGTAGATACATCTCGTAGCCGCTCAGCAGCGTATCCCGGGTGATGATGTAATCTTCGCCGTTGCTAGCGTAGCTTGCCGAGCGGGCGGTGGCGTCCAGCATCGGGTAAATCAGGATCAGCTGCGCGGGCCGCCACTGTGCCGTTGTTTTCAGCCGCAGGGCGGTCACCAGTGCCAGATGCCCGCCGGCGCTGTCTCCGGCCAGCGTGATGCGCGCGGTATCGACCCCCAGCCGCCCGGCGTGGCGGTGGATAATTTCGGCGCCGCGCTGCGCATCATCATGTGCGGCGGGGAAGGTATACTCGGGGGCCAGCCGATACTGCACGGCGATGACCCGGCAGCGGCTCTCATACGCCAGCTGGCGAAGCTGCGGGTCGTGGGTGGCGAAGCCGCCGCTGATAAAGCAGCCGCCGTGATAGTAAATAACGGTGGGGAGCAGGCCGACGGCGTCCTGCGGCGATATCACGCGAAAGGTCATGCCTTCTATCACGATATCCTCGACCAGCACGCGGGTTTCAGGTTCTCCCGCCAGCGCCGTACTGGCCACGTAGCCCGCTCTCCGGTCATCAATATTCTGCTCCCGCGAAGAGGGGCGGCCGGCCGTGATAAACTCATCCACCAGCCGGCTAATGCCTTTTTCCAGCGTCATCTGTCACTCCTTTTTCTGTATGGATATACAGCTTTATAGCCTGGTTTATGGCGGATGAACACGGGATTATGCAGGGCGAGTGCGGGGGAATAGCGTGCAAAAAGCGCGCGGTTAACTCCGGTGGGGCTTTGACGTACGCGGCGTGAGAAGCGGCCGGGCAACCTGCGTTACCCGGCCACGGGGGACGATTTACTCGCCTTCGCCCGGGAACATAAACGGGTTGATAGAGCTTCGGGCAAAACCTTCCTGCTCCATGTGGGCATCCAGCACCAGCGAGGCAAGATCGTCGGCAACGGCCTCGACGTTGGGATCTTTTTCCTGATACATAATCTTCAGGTAAGTCCCGCAGTCGCCGCAGCTTTCGGCCTTGATAGCCGCCTGCTCGTTGTCCAGAGACCAGTAGTGCAAATCGCGGCTCTGTTCGCAGTTGCTGCACTTCACGCGCACGACGTGCCATTCGGTCTCGCACAGATTGCAGTGCAGGTAGCGCAGCCCCTGAGTGGTACCGATTTGCACCATGCTGGAGACCGGCATCGAGCCGCAAACCGGGCAGTGCTGGCGCTGCTCGCCGTACTCGGCGTGCGCTTTACCGGGGATCAGGCTCGCCATCTGCGCCCAGTAGAGCGACAGCGCGGCCCAGATAAACGGCGCCTTATCGCTGCTGACTAAGGCAAAGTCGGAGGCGAAAAGCGCGCTCGCCATCAGCTCAAGCTCCTGCTCGGACGCTTTTTCCAGGTTTTCGATCACCGTCAGCGCCGGGCCGCTCATTTCCGGCTTCAGCTCGGCGATAAGCGAATGCAGCAGCTTGTGCCAGTGCTTATCGCGCGGCAGGACGTGAATATCCAGCGGCGGTTTGCCCTGGCCATTCGCTTCTTTAAGGCGAGCCGTTAAATCCATCTGCAGCGGATGGTCGTACAGCACCACTTCCTGGGCGTGGGCGATCAGCGCGGCGAAGCGCAGGTAGTCGCCCAGCGGATTGTCTTCCGCCAGCTTGCGCAGGCGCTCGGCGCGGCGGTTATAAAGATTTTTTAGCCTGGGGAACAGTAGCGGCGGAATATATTCCGCCGTGCGTTTCTCGCTCGAACCCAGCTCATCTTGCGGGATTATGCGAATACTCATTCAGTCTTTTTTTCCTGTTTCTGGCGGACTTCGCGATACCAGCGCGGGTGATGCTTCTTGGCCCACGTTTTGGTAACCCAACCTTCCACCATCGCGGTAATGGTGCCTTTCACCCACAGGGCGGCGTAGATATGCACCATGATAACCACAATTAACGCCACTGCGGCAAATGAATGCAGCATTAACGCAAATCGGATCACCGGGATTGAGAACGCAGGCGCAAAATAGGGACGCCAGATGATCACGCCGCTCACCAGCAGCAGAACCAGGAAAATAATCGCCGCCCAGAATACGCATTTCTGGCCGAAGTTATAGCGCCCGGTGTCGCCTACCTCCTCGTTGACGACGATCTTACGAATATTCTTCGCCCAAAAGATATCATCCCGATTGATTAGGTTGTGGTGCCAGTAGCGGAAAAACATGATGATGAACGAGGCAAACATGATCACGCCGACAAACGGGTGCAGAATTCGCGCCAGCTGCGGCGTGCCCATGACGTGCATCAGCCAGTTGAAGGAGGGGAAAAAGAATCCCAGCCCGCTTATGGCCGCCAGCATAAAGCAGAAGGCGGTTACCCAGTGGTTGATTCGTTCCGGCGCCGTGTAGCGCACGATGGTGTCACGTCTTTTCATTTGCGCACCTCGTCATTCTCTTCATGCAGATTGTCTTCTTCCTCGTCCGCGCGGTTCGGACCAACTCCGACGTAGTGGAAGATGCTGGCTGCGAAGGTTGCGGCAAAGCCCACCGCCGCGAGCGGTTTCCAGATGCCTTTCCAGAACTTCACGGTGGCGCTGATTTGCGGATTTTCCGGCAGGCCGAGGTACAGATTCGGCTTGTCGGCGTGATGGAGCACGTACATCACGTGCGTTCCGCCGACGCCGGCCGGATCGTACAGGCCCGCGTTGTCGTAACCGCGGGTTTTCAGCTCGGTGACGCGCTCGCCGGCCAGCGCTTTCATATCCTCTTTGGAGCCAAAATGGATAGCACCGGTCGGGCAGGTTTTCACGCAGGCCGGCTCCTGGCCGACGGTCACGCGGTCGACGCACAGCGTACATTTGTAGACGCGGTTGTCTTCCGGGTTGAGCCGCGGGACGTCGAACGGACAGCCGGCGATGCAGTAGCCGCAGCCGATGCACTGCTCGGACTGGAAGTCGACGATACCGTTAGCATACTGAATGATAGCCCCTTCCGAGGGACACGCCTTCAGGCAGCCCGGGTCGGCGCAGTGCATACAGCCATCCTTACGGATCAGCCACTCCAGCTTGTCGTTCTGCTCTACTTCCGAGAAGCGCATCACCGTCCAGGATTTGGCGGTCAGATCGGCCGGGTTGTCGTACACGCCGACGTTGTGACCGACCTCATCACGGATATCGTTCCACTCTGAACAGGCCACCTGACAGGCTTTACAGCCGATACAGGTGGTGACGTCGATAAGCTTTGCGACCTCCTGCTGGTGGTCCCGCGCCTGAGGCGCGGGGGTGAAACCGTTAGTCGCGGAACGACGAATAATGTCTTGCGATTGATAAGCCATAAATCGTCTCCCTTACACCTTTTCCACGTTCACGAGGAAGGCCTTGAACTCCGGCGTCTGCGTATTCGCATCACCGACGAACGGCGTTAGCGTGTTGGCGATAAAGCCCTTCTTCGCCACCCCTTCATAGCCCCAGTGGATCGGAATACCGATAGTATCGACATCCTTGCCGTCCACCTTCAGCGTGCGAATACGCTTGGTCACCACCGCCTTGGCCTTAATATAGCCGCGGTTGGAGGAGACCCTGACGGTATCGCCGTGGGCAATACCGAGCCTGTTCGCCAGCTTCTCGCCGATTTCCACGAACTGTTCCGGCTGCGCGATGGCGTTAAGCAGCGCGTGCTTGGTCCAGTAGTGGAAGTGCTCGGTGAGGCGATAGGTGGTGCCGACGTACGGGAACTTATCCGCTTTACCCATCTGCTCCAGGTCACCCTTAAAGACGCGGGCGGCCGGGTTGGAGACCACGTTGGGGTGCAGCGGGTTAGTGCCCAGCGGCGTTTCGAACGGTTCGTAGTGCTCAGGGAACGGTCCTTCCGCCATTTTGTCGATGGCAAACAGGCGGCCCATCCCTTCAGGCTGCATGATAAACGGCCCGACGTCGCTGCCAGGCGCGGCGGCACTGTAGTCCGGAATATCCATGCCAGCCCATTTGGCGCCATCCCATTTGAGGATCTGACGCTTCGGATCCCACGGTTTGCCCTGCGGGTCTGCGGAGGCGCGGTTATAGAGGATGCGGCGGTTAAGCGGCCACGCCCACGCCCAGCCCAGCGTATTACCCAGCCCCGACGGGTCGGCGTTATCGCGGCGTGCCATCTGGTTGCCATCCGGCGTCCAGCTGCCGGCGAAGATCCAGCAGCCGCTGGCGGTGGTGCCGTCATCGCGCAGCTGCGCAAACGAGCTCAGCTGCTGCCCTTTCTTGACGATAACCGCGCCGGTGGCCGGGTCGGTGATATCCGCCAGCGCCTTGCCGTTGCTCTCCATCGCCACCTCTTCCGAAGCCGGCTCATGCGGGGTGGAGTAGTCCCAGGTCATATTCAGCACCGGCTCCGGCGTCGGGCCGCCCTCTTCGGCGTACATTTTGCGCAGGCGCGTAAAGATGCCGGCGAGGATTTCGCCATCGGTGACGGCGATCCCCGGGGCGTCCGCGCCTTTCCAGTGCCACTGCAGCCAGCGTCCGGAGTTAACGATCGAGCCGTTCTCTTCGGCGAAGCAGGTTGACGGCAGGCGGAAGACTTCGGTCTGGATTTTCGCCGGATCGACGTCGTTCGACTCACCGTGGTTCTGCCAGAAGGTGGACGTTTCGGTGTTAAGCGGGTCGATAGTGACCAGGAACTTCAGCCGCGACAGCGACGCGACGACCTTGTTCTTATTCGGGAACGAGGCCACCGGGTTAAAGCCCTGGCATAGATAGCCGTTCACTTTGCCCTGGCTCATCATGTCGAAGTACTGCAGCACGTCGTAGCTTTTATCCCACTTCGGCAGCCAGTCGAAGCCCCAGCTGTTCTCCGCCGTTGCCTTATCGCCGTAGAAGGCCTTCATCATCGAGACGAAGAATTTCGGGTAGTTGCCCCAGTAGTTCACCTGATCCTTCAGCAGCGGTTTCGGCGTGCTGGCGGCCAGGTAGGTCTGGATATCGGCCTGTTTTTCGCTCGGCAGGTTCATGTAGCCCGGCAGGCTGGTGGAGAGCAGCCCGAGGTCGGTCAGACCCTGAATATTGGAGTGGCCGCGCAGCGCGTTCACGCCGCCGCCCGCCATCCCCATATTGCCGAGGAGCAGCTGGATCATCGCCATGGTACGGATGTTCTGCGCGCCGATAGAGTGCTGCGTCCAGCCGAGAGCGTAGAGGAACGACGCGGTTTTATCATGGGCGCTGGTTTCGGCGATATATTCGCAGACCTTCAGGAAGTCGGCTTTTGGCGTACCGCAGATATTTTCTACGACGTCCGGCGTATAGCGGGAAACGTGCTGCTTCAGCAGATTCCACACGCAGCGCGGATGCTGCAGGGTGGTATCGCGTTTGGCAAAGCCGTTTTCGTCCAGCTCGTAGTTCCAGCTGGTCTTATCGTAGCTGCGTTTTTCGGCGTCGTAGCCGCTAAACAGACCGTCATCGAAGCTGTAATCCTCACGCACGATCAGGCTGGCGTTGGTATAGGCTTCGGTGTACTCACGGTTAATTTTTTCGTTGTTGAGCAGATACAGGATCACCCCGGAGAGGAAGGTAATATCCGTCCCGGAACGAATTGGCGTATAGAAATCGGCCACCGATGCCGTACGCGTAAAGCGCGGATCGATAACGATAAGTTTGGCGCCGTTGTGGATTTTAGCTTCCATCGCCCAGCGGAACCCTACCGGGTGCGCTTCAGCGGCGTTGCCGCCCATAACCACGATGAGGTTGGCGTTTTTAATGTCAACCCAGTGGTTGGTCATCGCACCGCGACCAAATGTTGGAGCAAGACTTGCTACCGTTGGTCCGTGTCAGACGCGCGCCTGGTTGTCGACCGCGAGCATACCGAGCGCACGGGTGAATTTCTGGGTTAAATAGCCGGTTTCGTTACTGGATGCGGAAGCGCACAGCATCCCGGTGGTCAACCAACGGTTGACGGTGGTGCCAGCGTCGTTTTTGGCGATAAAGTTGGCATCGCGGTCTTCTTTCATCAGCTTAGCGATGCGATCGAAGGCGTCGTCCCAGCTGATTTGCTGCCATTTATCGGAGCCTGGCGCGCGATATTCCGGGAATTTCAGGCGGCTTTCGGAGTGGATAAAGTCCACCAGACCGGCCCCTTTCGGGCAGAGCGCACCACGGTTGACCGGATGGTCCGGGTCACCTTCGATATGAAAGATGGATGCTTTGGCGTTTTTCGCCCCGTCGCCGAGGCTGTACATTAACAGCCCACAGCCGACAGAACAGTACGTACAGGTGTTACGGGTTTCGCGGGTACGCAGCAGCTTATACTGCCGGGTCTCCGCCAGCGCGGCGCCTGGGGCAAAGCCCAGCGCCGCGGCCGTAGTGCCTGCCATACCGCCAGCGCAGATCTTAAAGAACTGCCTTCTGCTGACCTGCATGGTTCACTCCTTGTCTCGACATTGTCACATATAGTTATTTACTTTGCGGTGAGGACCGCGAAGGTTCAGAATTGAGAGACGATCGCCCTTTCGCTTGAAGGGGTATACGGAAGAATACCACATTGTGTGTATGCCTGTTCCAATACGGTTAAGACAAAGTGAATAAGAACCCTCACCAACAAACTGAAAATGTGACGAATGTCTCAGGTTACCGTCAGGTCGCGCTGTGGAAGCGCGAGAATTTGCAACATCCTCAGTCTGACGAGTTAGCCGAGGAGGTTCCGGTCGCGCTGGTCTATAACGGTATCTCCCACGTCGTGATGATGGCCTCTCCCGGGGATCTGGAGCGTTTTGCCGTGGGGTTTTCCTTATCCGAAGGGATTATCGAAAATCGACGAGAGATCTACGGGATGGAGGTGGTGCCGGCCTGCAACGGTCTGGAAGTGCAGATTGAGCTCTCCAGCCGCCGTTTTATGGGGTTAAAAGAGCATCGGCGCGCGCTGGCCGGGCGAACCGGCTGCGGGGTATGCGGCGTCGAACAGCTCAACGATATCGGCAGGCCGGTGCGCCCGCTGGCGTTTACGCAAACTTTCAACCTCGCGAACCTCGATCGCGCGCTGGAGCGCCTTAACGACGTGCAGCCCATTGGCCGCATCACCGGGTGCACCCACGCGGCAGCCTGGGTTCGGCCGTCAGGCCAGCTGGCGGGCGGGCATGAAGACGTTGGCCGTCACGTTGCCCTCGACAAGCTGCTCGGACGGCGAGTGGAAGAGGGGAGCGACTGGCAGAACGGCGCGGCGCTGGTCTCCAGCCGGGCCAGCTACGAGATGGTGCAGAAGGCGGCCATGTGCGGCGTGGAAATCCTGTTTGCGGTCTCCGCCGCGACCGCGCTGGCGGTTGAGGTCGCGGAACGCTGCAACCTGACGCTGGTGGGGTTTTGCAAGCCGGGCAGGGCGACGATTTACACCCATCCGCAGCGGTTTATTGCGGGGTAATAAAGGTCAACTTTTTTGAATAATGACAACAAATCCTTCCGCTTTTCGTTATGGAATGTGAGGGCTATTATTTATCACATCAAGGCACAGCGCCTTATCCAAACAACCTAATTGAAGGATTTACATCATGAAAAGCATCAAAACTTTTGTCGCAGTTATCGCTCTGGCCGCTTCTTTTGGTTCTTTCGCCGCTGAAAGTGTGACCGCCACCGCCGCAACCATGGACGGGGCTGAAGCGAAAATTGCCGCTCAGGCACAGGCCGCTGGCGCATCGTCTTATAAAATTACCGAAGCCTTTACCGGTAACCGCGTGCACATGACGGCGGAACTGAACAAATAAGCGAAGTGCTACCGTCGAAAGAGCGCCCCTGGGGCGCTTTTTTAGTTTATACCCGCCAGACGCAGCAGCGCCGTAACGATGGCCGCCGCGATAATCACCACGATCAGCGGCATCTTACGCCAGGCAAGAAACACCGCGAAGCCTACCCCAAGCACCCGCGCCATCCCGGCAAAATGTTCGCCTTCATACAGAGTCGTTGCCAGAGCGACCGAAAACAGCAATACCGTCGCGGCATCGGAGAGCAGCGCCTGAGAATGCTCGGAAAGCGCCAGCCGATTGCCGATCCTGGCGCCGCCGAGGCGCATCAGGTAGGTTCCTGCCGATAAGAGAGCTATCCCGGCGATCAACAGCGTGATATTGCCCATTATTTTTTCCTCGCCAGCAGGCCGAACAGGGAGAACAGCACCGGCAGACCCGCCGGGGCAAAGGGGACCGACACAAGGGATAGCGCCGCGCCGCTGCAGGCGCGGATTAAGGTGGTGCGGTTTTTCAACGCGGGAATGACCAGCGCCAGCAGAATGGCGGGGAAGACGGCATCGAGGCCGATGGTTTGCGGATCCGGCAGGATCTTGCCGACCAGCGCCCCAAGCAGCGCCCCCAGCGGCCAGATAATGGCTACGCCGAGCCCGCACAGCCAGTAGGCGGCTTTACGCTGCTCCGGCGTTTTTTGCGACAGCCCGAAGACCACGCTCTCGTCATTCATAATATGGCAGCCCAGCAGGCTGGCGCCGCGCCTGCCGACCAGATCGCGAACCGTCACGCCGAACGGCACGTGGCGAGCGTTGACCAGTAAGCCTGCCGCGGCGGCGGCCAGCGGATTGCCGCCGCTGGCGACGATACCGATAAACATAAACTCCGAGGCCCCCGCCAGCACGCAAATCGACAGCACAAACGGCACCCACACCGGGAAGCCATAGGCTATCGCCAGCGAACCGTAGGAGAGGCCGACGACGCCAACGGCCAGGCAGACTAAGAATATCGCTTTGATCGTGTCTCCTTTGAGACTGGAGAAGTGCTGCTTCATACTATTTAGCCATATCGAACGAATTTCCATTATAATGAACGCAACCCTTTCGACTTTCAAGTCGAACGAATCGTTCTATATAAAAAACGCGGAGCCGTGTATGACACAGCCAATTAGCCTGATTGCCGCGAGTCTGGTACGCGAGCGTTCGCGCACCGGACTCTCGCTGGCGGAAGTCGCTCGCCGGGCCGGTATTGCCAAATCGACGCTATCGCAGCTGGAGTCAGGCAACGGCAACCCCAGTCTCGAAACGCTGTGGGCGCTCTGCGTCGCCCTCGATATTCCGTTTGCCAGGCTGCTGGAGCCGCAGGCGCAAAAAACGCAGGTATTGCGCCGTGGGGAAGGGATTAAGGTGGTGGCTGAGCAGGCCCACTATCAGGCAATTCTGCTGGCGGCCTGCCCGCCCGGCGCCCGGCGCGATATCTATTTACTGCTGACCCAGCCGGGCGCGGACCGTATTTCTCACCCGCATCCGCCGGGATCGATAGAACATATTATCGTCACCCAGGGGCGCGCGCTGGTGGGCCTGACGGAAGCCCCGGAAGAGCTGGGCGCCGGGGATTACATCTGTTATCCCGCGGATCGGGAGCATCTCTTCCAGGCGCTGGAGCCGGATACCCAGGCTATTCTGGTGGCCGAGCAAAACTAGCGTCATCGCGCGGCGATGGCCGCGCCGCTCTCTGGACGTCCCGCCCGTATTGCGGGACACTAGTCGTTTCCTCCACCGTCGACTGGGATACGTATGTCGCTGAAAGCTATTGCTCAAGAACTTGGGATCTCGGTAACCACCGTCAGCCGCGCGCTGAACGGCTATGACGATGTGTCGCAGGAGACGCGCGCCCGCGTGGAGGCGGAAGCGCAGCGCCGTGGCTACCGGCCCAATACCTTCGCGCGACGGCTTAAAATGGGTAAAATTGACGCCGTGGGTCTGGTATTTCCCATCAGCCCGGCCCCGCTGAATAACAACGTGTTTCTCGACATGGTCGGCGAAATTAGCCACGAGCTGTCGCGCTATGAGATTGATTTGCTGCTAATTGCCGACGACGAGCAGGCGGATAAGCACGGCTATATGCGGATGGTCCAGAGTCGGCGGGTCGATGCGCTGATTGTCGCCCATACCCTGGATGACGACCCCCGCCTGACGCAGCTTCTCTCCTCCGGTTTTCCTTTCCTCGCCCTTGGCCGCAGCCGGCTGCCGCAGCCCTATGCCTGGTTTGATTTTGATAATCAGGCCGGGACCTTGCGTGCGACCCGCCATTTGATTAGCCAGGGGCATCGGCGCATCGCGCTGCTGAGCGAAAACAACAATCAGGCGTTTATCACCCAGCGCCGCAACGGCTATCTGCAGGCGCTGCGCGAGGCCGGATTAGCGGATACCTGGCTGCGCAGCGTACCGCCAACCCGCCGCGGCGGCTATCAGGCGACGATGGAGCTGCTGCGTTTGCCGGAACCGCCCACGGCGATCGTGACCGACTGTAATACCCACGGCGACGGCGCGGCGATGGCGCTCTCCCAGCTGGGGCGCTTGACCGGCGATAATCGCGTTTCGCTGGTGGTTTACGACGGACTGCCGCAGGACAGCATTATTGAAACCCCGGTCGCGGCGGTAATTCAATCCACTCGCCAGGTCGTTGGTCGCCAGATCGCCGGCATGGTCCGTCGGCTGATTGCCGGCGACGACCTTTCCTCCCTGCAGGTACTCTGGCAGCCCGAATTTACCCCCGGCGACACCGCCTGATTACCCTCCCGCTACGCTAATTTCTGCACTCGATCACGAATCCGAAACGTTTTGGTTGGCATCCGAAACGTTTCGGATCAACAGTAAGGCATTCCTTGTTGTGGAGATGTCTGATGTCTGATTCGATTTTACGCCTGCAAAGCGCAGGGGCCGATGTGGTAATCAAAACCCATCCGTTTGCCGAAATTATCTACTGGGGGCCGCATTTAAGCCATTTTTCGCCGCAGGATGCGGCCAGCCTGGCGCGTCCGGTGGCGAACGGTCGCCTGGACGTTGATTCCCCGGTGACGTTAATGGCCGAGCTGGGTCATGGTCTGTTTGGCGCGCCGGGGATCGAAGGACACCGCCATGGGCTGGACGGCTCGCCGGTGTTCGCCACCGCTGAGGTTGTGCAGGATGGACAAAATCTAACCATTATCAGCGAGGACCCGCATGCCGGCTTGCGCCTGCGTAGCGAAATCGTGCTCGATAGCAGCGGCGTGCTGAGCGTTCGTCACGGACTGACCAACCTACGCGCGCAGTCCTGGCAGGTGGACCGGCTTGCGGTCACTCTGCCGGTTGCCGAACGTGCCCACGAAGTGATGGCCTTTCATGGCCGCTGGATCCGCGAGTTTCAGCCGCATCGGCTGGTTCTTGAGCACGACAGCTTCGTGCTGGAAAACCGCCGCGGGCGCACCTCCCACGAGCATTTCCCGGCGCTGATCGCCGGCAGCACCGCCTTCAGCGAGATGCAGGGCGAAGTGTGGGGAGTACACCTCGGCTGGAGCGGTAACCACCGCCTGCGCGCTGAGGTAAAAACCGATGGTCGCCGCTATCTGCAGGCGGAAGCGCTCTATTTACCGGGTGAGATGGCGCTGGCCGAAGGCGAAACGCTGTGGACGCCGTCGCTGTACGCCAGCTATTCGGCGCAAGGGCTGAACGGCATGAGCCAGCAGTTCCATCGCTACCTGCGCGAGCAGATCGTGCGCTTCCCGGATAATAAGCCGCGTCCGGTGCATCTGAATACCTGGGAAGGGATCTATTTCAATCATGATCCGCAGTACATCATGCGTATGGCGGACGAGGCGGCGGAACTTGGCGTCGAACGCTTCATCATTGACGATGGCTGGTTTAAAGGGCGCAACGACGACTGGGCGGCGCTTGGCGACTGGTATCTGGATGAGAAAAAGTACCCTAACGGACTGACGCCGGTTATCGACCACGTGAAGTCGCTGGGCATGGAGTTCGGCATCTGGGTTGAGCCGGAAATGATCAATCCGGATTCGGACCTCTTCCGCGCGCACCCCGACTGGGTACTGGCCCTGCCGGGCTATACGCCGCTGACTGGCCGCCATCAGTACGTCCTGAACCTCAATATTCCGCAGGCCTTTGACTATCTGCTGGAGCGGATGAGCTGGCTGCTGGGCGAGCACGCCGTGGATTATGTGAAGTGGGATATGAACCGCGAGCTGGTACAGCCGGGCCATAACGGTAAAGCCGCCGCCGATGCGCAGACCCGCGAGTTTTATCGTCTGCTGGACGCCCTGGTTGCCCGCTTCCCGCATATCGAATTTGAATCCTGCTCCTCCGGCGGCGGACGCATCGATTATGAGGTGCTGAAGCGCAGCCATCGCTTCTGGGCTTCCGATAACAACGATGCCCTGGAGCGCAACGCTATCCAGCGCGGCATGAGCTATTTCTTCCCGCCGGAAGTGATGGGCGCGCATATCGGCAACCGCCGCTGCCACGCCACCTTCCGCCAGCACAGCATCGCATTCCGCGGCCTGACCGCGCTGTTTGGCCATATGGGTCTGGAGCTGGATCCGGTGAGCGCCGACGAACAGGAGCGCGCGGGCTACCGCAAGTATGCCGCGTTGCATAAGCAGTGGCGCGATGTCATTCATCACGGCGTGCAGTGGCGTATGGATATGCCGGACGCCACCACGCTGGCGCACGGCGTGGTCAGTGAAGATAAGAGCCAGGCGATTTTCCTCGTCAGCCAGCTGGCGATGCCGGATTACACCCTGATGGCGCCGCTGCGGGTAGCGGGGCTGGACGCGGGCGCCCGCTATCGGGTAACGCTGCTCGATCACCCGGATATTCAGATTACGGGAGAGGGCGGTCATACCATGCGCAAGCTGCCGGAATGGATGATTACCCCACAAACGGTGAGCGGCGAGTGGCTACAGCAGGCGGGGCTGGCGCTGCCAATCCTCGATCCGGAAAGCGCCATTCTGATTGGCCTGCAACGCGTGTAATGGTGACGGGCCGCCAGGCGGCCCTGACTGAGGAATATAAAATGAACCCGACTGCCTGTACCCACAAAAACAACCCTAACTTCTGGATTTTCGGCCTGTTCTTTTTTCTCTACTTTTTCATTATGGCTACCTGCTTCCCGTTCCTGCCGATCTGGCTATCGGACGTTATTGGCCTGAATAAAACCGAGACCGGCATCGTTTTCTCCAGCCTTTCCCTGTTTGCAATCTGCTTCCAGCCCGTTCTGGGGGTCATTTCCGATAAGCTGGGGCTGAAAAAACACCTGATGTGGATCGTGACGATTTTGCTGGTGTTGATTGCGCCGTTCTTCCTCTATGTCTTTGCGCCGCTGCTGAAAATCAATATCTGGCTGGGGGCATTAAGCGGGGGCGCCTATATTGGTTTCGTGTTCTCCGCCGGCGCCGGCGCGATGGAAGCCTATATCGAACGCATTAGCCGCAACAGCGGGTTTGAGTACGGTAAAGCGCGTACCTTTGGCTGCCTTGGCTGGGCGCTGTGCGCGACGACCGCGGGGATGCTGTTTAGCGTCAATCCCGAGTGGGTATTCTGGATGGGATCGGCCGCCGCGCTGCTGCTGGTGGTACTGGTGGCTATCGCGAAACCGCAGGCCAGCCAGACCGCCCAGGTAATGGATTCTTTGGGAGCGAATCGCCCATCGGTGGATTTAAAAACCGCCTTACGGATGTTCCGTCAGCGCAAAATGTGGATGTTCATTTTGTATGTGGTCGGCGTGGCGTGCGTATACGACGTCTTCGATCAGCAGTTTGCCACCTTCTTTAAATCCTTCTTCGCTACGCCGGAATCGGGCACCCGCGCCTTTGGTTTTGCGACCACCGCCGGGGAGATTTGCAACGCGATCATCATGTTCAGTTCGCCGTGGATTATTAACCGCATCGGCGCGAAGAACACCCTGCTGATTGCCGGGATGGTGATGGCGGCGCGGATGATCGGGTCATCGTTCGCCACTACCGCGGTTGAGGTCGTGGCGCTGAAAATGCTCCACGCCCTGGAAGTGCCGTTCCTGCTGGTGGGGGCGTTTAAATATATTACCGGCGTATTTGACGTCCGGCTGTCGGCGACGATTTATCTGGTTGGCTTCCAGTTCTCCAAACAGGTGGCGGCGATTTTCCTCTCCGCATTTGCTGGCAATATGTATGACCGGATTGGTTTCCAGGAGACGTATATGATCCTTGGCGGTATTGCATTGTCCGTGACGTTAATATCGGCCTTTACGCTTTCAGGGAAATCCGCCGCTGCCAGCGTCGGTAATAAAGCAATGACCATTTGATAAATTAACAGACTAAATTCTCACAGGGATGTGCTGAATAAATGGAGAACAGGTTGGCGATGGATATTAAAAAAAGAATGAACAGCGGTGAATTATACACTGATGGTGGCTACGGGCTGCCGGAGGAGCGGCTGATGGCAAAGGGGCGGGCCTATGAATATAACCACTCGCACCCTTTCGGTCAGGAGCTAAGAGACGATATTATTCAGCGCATGTTTGCGAGCGTGGGTAAACAGTGCTGGATCGAGCCGCCGATCAATATTGCTTACGGAATTCACACTACTATTGGCGATAACTTCTACGCAAACTTCAATCTGACGCTGGTCGATGATGCCGAGATTATTATCGGCAATAACGTGATGTTCGCACCGAATGTGACGATCTCTACCGCCGGCCATCCGGTGCATCCGGATCTGCGCCATACGCTGCAGCAGTTCTCTCTGCCGGTCATCATTGAGGATGGCGTCTGGCTTGGCACCGGGGTGATTATTAATCCAGGCGTTACCATCGGCAAAAACTCGGTGATTGGCGCCGGCAGCGTGGTTAATCGCTCGATCCCGGCGAACGTTGTTGCCGCCGGGGTGCCTTGCCGGGTATTAAGAGATATTACCGATGAGGATAAAAATAAATATCATATATATACCGGTTGATAAATTAATATTGCATATTAATTAGCCGTTTTGACTATATAAAAATAATGAAGATAAAAAGATGAGTTATTAACTCACCTGACCTCCCTGTTACCTCCGGAAAATAAAAATGAATAAAAAGACGATAGCGTTAGCGATGAGTTTATGTTTGATGGCGAGTTCAGCAGTAGCTAAAAATATACTCAATAAACTTCAAAGTGCAGATTGTTTCAGGGAGCCACATTAAGTCCTGCAGATGAAAATATTTATTTTTGACTTTATTGAGTATTTTAACCTTGGTCTTTATTATCAGCAGCCATTAACTCCAGCAGATTTCCATCAGGATCCCGAAAGAAAACAGATTGTGATGGCTGACCTGAACTCGTTTCACGGGGCACCGGGCCATGGATTATTTCGATATCGTTTTTCTCAAGTAGCTCTAACACGCTGAGAATTGTCCCTCCCCACCGGAAGCATAAATCAGCACTCCCTGGCATTGGCCTTTTAGCTACAAGTTCCACGCCATTCTCAACCTGATGTAAACTCAGGACAATATCACCCAGCGATACCTGCCTTACAAGCAGTTTCCCAAAGGGGGCGTACTCTGCATGAATTTTTGCACCAAACAATTTATCGTAAAAACAGTAAGATACTTCAAGGTCGGCAACAGTTATTGCAACATGATCAATGAGAGTTATTTTGTTCACAGGTGAACACCTTACGCTATACGTCGTTATGTCTCTGACACGGAACTGAGCACCTGAAAATTGTCGTTGATACGACAGCCCAGTTTCTGCCCCAGTTCCGGCAGGGTTCGTTCAAAAAATCCTCTTATCGCGTCCCTGAAGGCTTTCGCTGACGCAAAATACCGGTTATTCCGCACATGCTCATTCATCACCTTCCACAACCGTTCTGTCGGGTTCAGGTTCGGGCTGTACGGCGGCAGATAATGCAGTTCAATATTCATCACGAAGGCCCAGTCCTTAACCAGCGATGCCCGGTGATAAGGCGCACCGTCCAGTATCAGATGCACTTTCTGCGACACCGGATAAGTCTGGCGAACTGCAATAAAAAAACGGCAGATAGCATCCGCATTAATCTGCGGATAATCACGGGTCACCGTCCGGGCCAGGTCGTTCACGCTGAGGGCGCTGATGATGTTCAGGCGGGTCCGGCTCCCGGTGGTTTTCACCGCTTTCAGTTCCCCCTTTCTTATCCAGCCACAGCTCAGCTTCGTTGACTGCGTCGGATGTACCGCATCCATAAACAGAATGGGTTCGCTGTCACCGGCAGCCTGCTTCAGCGCTTCATAATGCGTCATGAACTGCTGCTGTTGTGCCGGGCAGAACTTATGGGGAATACCTGACGGTTTTTTCCAGGTGAACCCGTTGCGGTGAAGCCACTTATTCATACCCGGAATGCTGTAGCGCACACCGAAGCGGTCACGGACAAGCGACACGATACTGGCCGTCGTGATGTGAACAGTGTCAGTCAGAAGCTGACGAAGTTCGGCAGACTCCCCGGGAGTCAGATGCTCCTGCGAACCGCCGTTATCAGAGGTGAGCTTACCGTCGCTGAGATAATCCGATAGATGACGCAGAACCGTGGTCTCATGAATGAGCTGAGACTGCGCAATCATGGCAGGAGACCAGCCCTGAGCAGAAAGCAGCACGCAGCGTATCCGGTCGCAGACACGGCGGTCACGACTCTGCCGGTGCTGAGCCTCAAGGGCGGCAATCTGTGCGGAGGTCAGTTTTACGTTCATGGCCTGAGCATGATCCTCAGCACCGACGAAATCAAGCAGTTTCAATGATCACGGGTATATTAAAAAAGGCGAGCGCCTTCTTTGCGAAGCACATGTCGTGAGATACCAGTTTATCCTCGATAACGCAGGTAATTACAGGCTACGGACGCTTTGTCGCGTGATGCGCATTAGCCCGTCCGCATGGTATGCCTGGCGAAAAAAGCCGATAGCCTGCCCGCCGAAAGATACCGCAGTCAGGGTGATGCTCAAGGCGTTATTCTCTGCCAGTCGGGAAAGTGCCGGGAGCCGAACGCTGGTTAAAAAGCTCCGTGAAGAAGGCGTCACCATAAGTCGTTGGCGCGTTAGAAAAATCATGAGCGAAGAGGGACTTCTCTGCCGGCAACGCCGTGCCTGGAAGGTCACAACGAAACCGAAGAAAGGGGCTGATTTTGCACCAAATCTGTTGAATCAGAACTTCAATCCTCCCGGACCGGACCAGATATGGGTGAGTGATATTACGTATCTGAAAACGGGTGAAGGCTGGTTGTACCTGGCTGCGATCATGGATTTATATTCCCGCCGGATCGTCGGTTGGCACATTGACAAGAGAATGACATCGTCGCTGGTTTGCCGGGCTCTCATGCAGGCTTACAACCTGCGCAATCCACCGACAGGGCTGGTCGTCCATACCGATCGTGGAGCGCAGTATACCAGCAAGCGCTTCCAAACGCAGTTAACCAGTTACGGACTCAGAAGCAGCATGGGAGATGTTGGCGCCTGCTGGGATAACGCGGTAATGGAGCGTTTTTGGGGCAGTTTGAAACATGAATGGGTGCTGTTGATCCCGCAGCAGACGCGGGCAGGTATGAAACGTGATGTTGCAGACTATATGCGTTATTACAATCTTGACAGAAACCATGCTTCGAATGGGTATTTATCGCCAGAGCGATATGAACAGATGGCTGAGAAAAAAGTGTCCTGTTTAACTTGACCAGATCAGACTGTTGCTTGCAGGCAAACCGAGGATGCTTGTCGTCGGTGCCGTTATGCGGAAACTAATCCATATAGTATTCGGGGTACTAAAGTCAGGCACTGCGTTCAGTTCACGCATAGCTGTACATTCTGTAGTTACAAACTGATCACAGTAAACTGGCAGATACTCGACAGGTTCAAATGTGCCAGCTTCCATTTGGCCAACGGGCAGCTTTGTGCCATGAGCGGACGTTTACAGCTAACCCAAGGCTATCTCGTGCTCATAGCAAGTTTAGCCGCGAAGCATAAAAATAAGCCCCCTGTTGCCCTATCCATCACCTGGACAACGCGGCTTTTCTTCAATAAAGCTGACGCAAAATGCGTGGATAAAATGAGTGTGACTGACCATATAGTCCCAATCGCCACGTGGATGCTGACCAGAATAAAAGTCCATATCAAAGGTGAATGACCGGAAGGTATGAACTGCGGCAGAAAAGAGACATAGAAAATGCCCATTTTGGGATTGAGCACATTGCCCAGCATTCCTCTGATAAACCAGTTCCCCTGAGAACCGTTGTTGTCATCGCCATCACTGAAAGAGGCTCGGGGACGTATCAGCAGTTGTAATCCCAGCCAGCTCAGGTAGACAGCGCCACAAACTTTAAGCACAGTGTAGGCCATCTCTGAAACCGCCAGAAGAGCGCCAAGACCTAACGCGACCAACGCGCCCCATATAAAACAGCCAGCATCAATGCCAAGCGCAGCGTGAAAAGCCTTTTTACCGCCCTCAGCACAAGCGGTGCGCAGAATCAGTGCCGTATCGAGGCCGGGAGTCAGGGTAAGTAACAGTGCTGCGAGAGAGAATGCGAAGAGGGAATCGTTAACAGTCATTTTCTTTGTCCGAAAGAGAAGATGCTAATCATTTAGTTCCCTGCAATCAATCTATTTAATATCATTTTTAAAGGTCTGCTCCTCGCTCAGTGCTGACCTACACATGCCCCCCATCTAGATTGAATCCTTTTAGACTCAATAGAAAGTTGCAAATTAAGAGGGTATCTTATCGCACCGGACCTCCGGCGATGGCAGGCAGACAAGGGAGGGTCTCCCCTCCCCCACTGTTCCGGCGTGTCACGCCTGAGTTCTGACGGCGCGGGCCTCGCTCACCACGTACCGTAATACGCAGCGATCAAGCCAGCGGCGGGCCGGATCGCCCGGAAAACGGAGCATGTCAGTGATAACGTCTGCGCCCTCTATGTTTTCCTCCCGCTCGTTAACCAGCGTGAGCAGGACCGGGCAGAAACGCGCATCGCGCAGCAGGATGGCGTCGAGAACCTGATCCAGCCTGTCGGTCTCGCTTTCGTCCAGCCCGTTGTCATGATCGTACTCGTCGGCCAGCAGCCGCCAGTCACCGATACGCCTCTCCATCAGGCGCGGGGCGGAGGACGGTTGCAGGGCAGCGGCAAGGCGTTGCGCATCCCGGCGCACGATTTCCGCTATCTGGTCTGCTGAGGCTTTCAGAAAGGCCAGCAGGTCGTCACATTCCGCCGCCGTCAGCCACTCCTGCGCGTAGGGCAGCCGGATAACCTGACAGTCAGCCAGCCGTTCGGGGTGCAGATATGCCTTCGCCGGAAAGAGATGCAGACGCGCGGGGGTTCCCGCCAGTCGCCGGGCGCTGGCGGTTAACAACTCCGCCCGGCCATACGTGAGAGGCTGGCAAAGGTGCGTCGTCAGCGCCAGGATTTGCGCGGCATCAAGCGAGCCGCAGGCGGCCAGCCAGCCGGGAACGGTGTCCGGTGCAACCGGTGTCATATCAATGGGATCGGGCCAGCCAGCCTGACGTAGCAGGCGGTCGCCGTGGCGCAGGATGAGCGCGTTAAGGGTTTCATTTCTCATGTTTTGTTCCTGATCCGGTTGATGGCCCCGCAGCGCTGGCGGGGCGGGTGCGTTAAGCGGCCAGTTGCTGCCTGAGCCAGTTGATATCTGCCAGCGCGTCGGCGACGGTTGGATACTGCTGGCAGACCAGCGGCCAGACCCGCGCATCCTCCTCGCTGAGCGCCTGCCCGGCGATACAGGTCAGTTTCGCCAGCATACCGGCAGGGACAGTGACGCGGCGGGTGCTCTCCTGAATGCCCGCATACAGCGCCTGAACGGTGCAAAATGACACGCCTTCTTCGGCATGGTCGCCGGTGCCTGCCTGTCCGATGAGTTCGAGCACAATGTGGGCTTCGTCTTCCGTCATGTTCTCCACCTGGGCCATCACGTCCTCTTTCGTCCAGACCAGCAGGGCGTAACGTTCTTCGTCGCCGAACATGCGTTTCAGTTTCTTGTTGAGTTCTTTACGGGTGCCGTACAGCATGGTGTTTTCTCCGTGATTCAGTGGGGCGGCCTCGCCGCCCGGGGTTCAGTCCTTAAAAGATTCGTCGAGCATCAGGGCTTCGTTGTAAGCCTCATTCAGCAAGGTGTTGATGCGTCGCAGGCTCTGCCCGGCCAGCCGTTCGGCCCCTTTCCGGTGGTACTGCTCCAGCATTTCGATGCCGATATAGCGGCGTCCGGCGCGGTATGCGGCGACGCAGGTCGAGCCGCTGCCGGCAAACGGGTCGAGGACAATCGCGCCGGGGGCACTGAATGACTCAATCAGCGGCTGTAGCGCTTCCACCGGCTTCTGGGTCGGATGCAGCGGATTACCCGTGTACGGGAAAGACAGCACGTCCGGCAGCGGTTTTTCAGGTGGCACCGGGCGGCCTTTGGCGAGCACGTAGGCCCCTTCATGGCGGTAATCCACAAATCCGCGACGCCCCTTCGCGCTGCGGCGGTTGGAGGCATAGGTTTTGGTGAACACAATCTGCCCCACGGCGTAGAACCCCGCCGCTTTCCACGCCGCCATAAAGCGGTCAACGCGGTTCCAGCCGTAGAAGCTGACCATCAGCGCGTCTTTTTTCAGCACGCGGTACATCTCAAGGGTGGCAGGCTCCAGCCATTCATCGGTGACGTCGCCGGCAATCTGGCGGCCTGAACGATCCTTAAAGCCGACGAGGTAAGGCGGATCGGTCACAATAAGGTCAACGGCACGGTCGGGAAATCCGCGCATCACGTCAGTACAGTCCCCGAGAAGGTCAAGTCCGTCAAGGTGGTGTAAATTCGGTTCCAGCTCTCCGGTCCGGTAATGGGCCTGTTATGCGCTGACCGGCAGCGCTTCGATTACGTCCTCTTCAGCGGTCTGGTCTATCTCCGCCATGCTGTGTTGTGGCAGGTAGCGGTTCTGTAGCAGCCATTCCTCGTTCTGCTCCGTCAGCACCGCACCCAGCAGCCGCATGATGCTCTCTTCGTTGGGGAAGATGCCCACTACATCAGCACGCCGTTTCACCTCTTTGTTCAGACGCTCCAGCGTGTTCGTGGAGTGGATTTTCACCCGGTGCGCTTTCGGGAAGGCGAAGTACGCCAGCACGTCTGCTTCCGCCTCGTCCATCATCTCCGTGACTGTCGGCGCGCTTTTTTCCAGCTGGCCGGCGACCTCACGCCAGGTCGCATGGGCACTTTTCTCATCGGTCTGCACGAACACCTGTTGCAGCGCCGCGCGCACCACTGACTGGTTCGCCCTGCTGACGCGGCCCAGAACGTTACGCATGAAGTGGACCCGGCAGCGCTGCCAGCTGGCACAGAACACCTGCTGTATTGCCGCTTTCAGCCCGCTGTGCGCGTCGGAGATAACCAGCTTTACGCCCTCAAGGCCGCGCTCTTTCAGACCCAACAGGAAGGCCAGCCAGAACGCTTTCGCTTCTGACTCACCGATGCCCATCCCGATAATCTCCCGGCGACCGTCCGAGCTGACCGCGCAGGCGATTATCACCGCCACGCTGACCACCCGGCCGTTCTTGCGCACCTTCACGTAAGTCGCATCCAGCCACAGGTAAGGCCATTCGCCTTCCAGCGGTCGCTGCAGGAACGCCTGCACACGCTCATCGATGCCGCGACAGATGGACGACACCTGGCTGCGGGAGATGCCGGTCATCCCCATCGACTGCACCAGGGCGTCCACCTTGCGGGTGGAGACGCCATTTATCCACGCCTCCTGGATAACCGCGTTGAGCGCCTTCTCCGACAGCCTGCGGGCCTCGAGGAAGGACGGGAAGTACGAGCCTTCCCGGAGCTTCGGGATACGCAGGTCCAGCGTGCCGACGCGGGTGTTGTACTGACGGTCGCGGTAGCCGTTACGGTAAGTCTCACGCTCATCCGTTCGCTCATGAGGTTCCGCGTTGATGCGCTGGGTGACATCGGCTTCCATGATGCGGTTGAGCATAAATTCGGTGAGTTCACGCAGGAAGTCCTCACCGCCAAGTTGCATCAGGGTATTGCTGAATGTCATGCTGTTGTCAGCCATCGGTTTGTTCCTTTTAAGATAATGTCTTCGTAACCATTACCTTACCGGATAAGCCGATGGCGCTCACCATCCTGCTGAATTTACACCACGTCCTAAGACTCTACCCCCGAGAATGAATCTGGACATGGCAGCACTCCTGTAGTCAGAGGGGGCAGGAGGCATCACCGCGATACCGTTCCCTGCCGCACGCTGCCTGTTCATCGCGTCCGGTCACGGGTCAGGCCGACTGTGGAATACCGCAGCCGTCAGTCTTTTCGACGGCGAGGATATGCCGCAAAAGCGGCTTGAAGGGCGTTCCTTAAAGGGCGAGGGACTGGCGTAAACTGTCAACGACGCCGGGCCGGAGCGGAAAAGCCGCCCGCCCCGTACCAGACCGGACGCGAGACACTGGCAGCGTGCGGCAGTCTCATTCCCCGCGACGCCGTCGCGGATAAAAGCGGAGCCGGGATGAGGCGACAACCTTTGCCGGGGTAAAAAAACCGGGCAGAACGCCCGGTCAGGAAAAGGTCAGCGGGTGATATCCCGCCAGTCATCGCCCCACTCGTCGCAGACGACTGGCGCCTCCGGCTTACCGAAGACACGCCAGGTGTCGAGGAATTTCAGACCGTGCAGGATACGGGTCTCCAGGTCATCGAGCAGAATGATGCTGTTAAACCAGACGTCGCCGTCCGGATACAACCACCTGTGCCCGTCACCGGCACATCTGTCCACAATGCATCTGTTTAACCCTGTGGATAACCTGAAGGCAGGCAGCGGAGAGCCACGGGAAGACAGGCGTCACAACGACTGTTCCTTTTTTGAACAGCCGGAAGGGAATAATCAGCGGTACCGGGATGTATCCCCGGCCACAGACAGGCCGATATACACGCCTGCGCCCCAGATAACCTGCGACAGAACAAAAACCCACTGCGGTACGTCGAACACCAGAAGCGGGAGCAGGCAGAGGGTCACGGTCAGTATCAGCCGGCTGCCGAATTTTCTGCGTACCGGTTCACGGCTGTCGACGGGAACGCCGGCAAACCGGAGAACATTTCTGAAGCCGGGTGACATAAAGCGCTCCTCGGGGAAAAAAACACATCGGATATCTGTATATGACAGGATACCTGCGCCTGTGCAGTCCTGCCCCCCGTTTTTCCGCCACTCGCTCTTTTCGCCATGACAGCAGGGAATCAGCACAGACCTGTATAAAGAGGCTTGCAAATTCTGCCGAACGGAAAAATAATAGCTGTACATCCATACAGTAATGAGGTGCATCATGTTACAGATTTCCGTTCGTTTTTCTCCGGAGCAGGTGAAAGCCATGCGCAGCGGTACCTTTGCCGCACTGCAGCAGGAAATTGAGCGCCGCCTGACACCACGCTACCCTCAACTCTGGCTGAATATCGGGAAAAGCTCGCAGACTGCGCTGGATGTCAGCGGCGCGCGCAGCGACCAGGAAAAGTCGGACATCATGAACATGCTCGAAGCCATCTGGCAGGATGACGCATGGCTGCCGGAATGAGTCGCAGGGAGCCCCTGTTTGACCCGGAGGCGGTGCTCACGCTTCCGGCCGCGCCCTCTTCCCTGCAGATGCCCCTGTTTGCGGATGCCTGTGCGGCGGGTTTCCCGAGCCCTGCCGGGGATTATATTGAGCAGGAGCTCGATTTAAACAGCCTGTGCATACGTCACCCTGCCGCGACGTACTTTTTACGCGCCAGCGGGGAAAGCATGAAAGACCTCTGTCTGTATGACGGCGACATTCTGGTGGTGGACCGGGCGGAAACCGCCGTGGACGGCGACGTGGTGATTGCGGAGGTGGACGGCGGGTTTACCGTGAAGCGGCTGCGCCTGCACCCCCGCCCTGCCCTGGAGCCGATGAATCCCGCTTATCCGACGCTCTGGCCGGAAGAACTCACCCTGTTCGGGGTGGTGATGCACTTCATTCACCGTACCCGGGCCCGCCTGTAAGGAGTGCCGGTATGTTTGCCCTGGCTGACGTGAACAGCTTCTATGCGAGCTGCGAGAAAGTGTTTCGCCCGGACCTGCGCGACAGGCCGGTGATAGTGCTCAGCAACAATGACGGCTGCGTCATCGCACGCAGCAGGGAGTCAAAATTGCTGAATATCCCGATGGGCGCCCCCTGGTTTAAGGTGAAGGCGCTGGCGGAAAAGCACAACGTGGCGGTGTTTTCCAGCAATTATTCGCTTTATCACAGTATGTCAGAACGCGTGATGCGCTGTCTTGAGGACCTGTCACCGCGCGTGGAGCAGTACAGTATTGATGAGATGTTCCTCGACATCGCCGGCATCGACAACTGCATCGCCTTTGAGGATTTCGGTCGTCAGCTGCGTGAGCATGTTCTCCGCCATACCGCACTGACCATCGGCGTCGGGATGGGCCCCACGAAAACACTGGCAAAATCCGCCCAGTGGGCGTCAAAAGAATGGCCGCAATTTGGCGGCATACTGGCATTAACGGCAGGAAATCGCCGCAGGACGGAGAAACTGCTCTCGCTGCAGCCGGTGGAGGAAATCTGGGGCGTCGGACGCCGCATCGGGAAGAAACTGAACACGATGGGCATCACCACAGCGCTGCAGCTGGCGCGCGCGGATCCGGCCTTCATCAGAAAAAACTTTAACGTGGTGCAGGAGAGAACGGTCCGGGAGCTGAACGGAGAGGCCTGTATTTCGCTGGAAGAAGCCCCTCCCCCGAAACAGCAGATTGTCTGCAGCCGGAGTTTTGTAAGCGTAAACCCAGTGCCGTATGTAGCCATTAAACCAGTACTGGTAACTTAGTGCGTATTCCGCTCTATTCGATCACGGATTGGCATCGAAGTTCGATCAGCGATTCGCATCTATTCGATCAACCGGGAACTTAACTTTTCCTGCTGCTTTTTAACCTGTTTTTTCGTCGCTTTCCACTGCCGGTTTATTTTTCCTCATTGACTCACCCTGGAGTATCAGCCTGTGCGCGTTATGCACCAGCCTGTCCAGGATCGCATCGGCCGTTGTCGGGTTCTCCATCAGACCGTGCCACTTGTCTACCGGGAACTGGCTTACCACGATGGTGCTGCTTTGTCCGTAGCGGTCTTCGATTATCTCCAGCAGGTCGTTACATTGCGCGTTGGTCAGCGGCTCCAGACCCAGATCGTCCAGTATCAGCACCTGCGTTTTCTGCAACTGTTTAAGATGCTTCAGCCAGCTGCCGTCAACACGACCCTGCGCCAGCATCTCCAGCAGCCGCCCCGTACGCCAGTACTGCACGCTGTGTTTCTGTCGGCATGCCTGCTCACCCAGCGCATTGGCTATCCAGCTTTTTCCGCACCCCGTCGGACCGGTGATCAACAGGCTTTTCTTGTGGGTGATGTAGTGGCCGTTCAGCAGCTCCCGCATCTGTTCGGCCCGCAACCCCCGTGAGACCGGGTAATGCAGCCCCTCCGGGGCTGCCTGGTACTTCAGGTTGGCGCTTTTTCTCAGCCGCGCAACACGACCGTTTTCTCTGTTCAGCAACTCATCATCGGCCAGCAGGGTCAGCCGTTCCTCGAACGACAGCTCGTCGTAGGTCTGGGGCGTTTCTCGCTGGCGTATCAGACTACCGGCCATCGCCGGAAGCTTCAGTTGGGTCAGTTTATTCAACAGGTTATCGCTCATACAACAGGTTCCTTTGGTTGGCAGTTAATGGTAGTAGCCCGGGCCGCGCAGGTTTTCATGCTCAGGTGACGTTGCTGAGTGTTGCTCGCTATGACGGGATAACGGCAGCTCCTGGTTCTCCCGGTGGTGACGCAGCAGGTTGTCGATGAACCGTCTGTCCGGCGCGTTATAGTGCCAGGCGACGCAACTGGCTTTTTCCAGCCGCTCTTTGCCATATTTTTTCTGCAGCGCAGTCAGGCCAAGGACTGCGCGGTAGGCCTGCTCCGGATGGGCCTTTGCTTTCAGCATGGCGTCAACCACTCTGCCGGTGAACGGGCCGATGCTGCACCCCATCTCGAGCAGACGTTCCGGTGTCCAGGTACCGTGCCCCCGGTGCTGAGCCGGCATGTGAAGCGGATTGGTGGAGTGCTTATACTCATGCGAGCTGCGCGGATGCTGCGCCACGCACTGCCCCTTGTGCCAGACCTGAACCACCGACTGACCCGCCTTCAGCGACAGACGCTGACCAACCAGTTCGTGCGGGACCGAGTACCAGTGGCGGGCATATTCAACGTGGTAGTCAGGACCGACCTTCACCGCCTTGTATTCTCTGTATTCATACGTCACCAGAGGCAGCGGTGAGAGTGCCGGTGCATCCAGCATGCGGAAGCGCTCTGCACGGGTCTGGTTGCCGTACCCTTTCATTGGCCGGTTATTCATATCCGTCAGCAGCTCCCGCAGGCGGGTATTCAGCGCCCTGAGCGTATAGAAGGTTTCATTGCGGATGCGGGCAAGCAGCCATCTTTCGACAATGAGGACGCCGTTTTCTGCTTTCGGTTTGTCTTTCGGCTTATAGGGGCGGGTCGGGATAATAACGGTGCCGTAGTGCTCCGCCAGCGCCTGATAGCTGTCGTTGATGACAGGCTCATAGCGATCGGCCTTTTTCACCGCGCTTTTGAGGTTATCGGGGATAAGCAGCTTCGGCACGCCGCCCAGGAAGGTCAGGCAGCGGCTGTTGGCGTTCAGCCAGGACATCATGTCCTGACCTTCACACGCCTCGACATAGGTGTAGCTGGATGCCCCCATCACGGCCACGAAGATGGCCACCCGGCGTATTTCTCCGGTATCCGGATTGATAACGGGGACCGTCGGACCACAGAAGTCGATAAAGAGCTTTTCCCCGGCCCGGTGCTCCTGGCGCATGGAGAGACGGCGTGTTTTTTTCCACTCCCGGTAGCAGCGGCAGAAGTGGGAGTACCCCATCGCCAGTTCCCCCGCCTGAGCCTTGTATTCCATCCACAGCAGTTGCCGTGTCACGCCAGGCTTTCTCATCTCGGTATCGAAGTGAAGCAGGTCAGGCATCACCAGTTCTGATGCGGATGTGCCTTTAGCCGGGAAGATGAGTTTTTCAAGGGCGTCGTGGGACATCCCTGCGGGGAGGGGCCATGACAGAGAGGTGGCTTTAAAGCGGGCGAGGACTTCAAAAACCGTCGAGGAGCTGATTTTCATTGTCAGCCCGATACAGCGGTTGGTCAGCTTCTGGTCGAACTTGAGCTGAAGGATCTTAAAACAGGTTTCCATGGAACTCCTGGCTTTTCTCTTTTTGGACATCGATGTCTCCATTGGATTAAAAAACAGCAATGAAGACTGTAATGGAAAGAGTTAATTCCCGGAGTGCTCGACAGGATGCCAATCAGTGATCGGATGCGTGCCAAATCGTGATCGATTGTGATGCCAAACCACGATCGGAGATGCATGCCAAATCATGATCGATTCGAATGCCAAACATTGATCGATTCAGATGCCATTTTGCAAACTTAGACGCCCACTTGTTACAGACGGACATCTAAGTATGGAATCCCAATACTGGCGAAAAGAACCCCGCAAGAATTATTCGAATGACTTCAAGCTCCGTATGGTTGAACTGGCTTCCCGTCCCGGCGCCTGCGTTGCTCAGATTGCCCGTGAAAACGGCGTTAATGATAACGTCATCTTCAAATGGCTGCGGCTCTGGCAGAATGAAGGCCGCATATCGCGCCGCCTTCCGGCTACCGTAGTGACTTCATCACTACCAACGATACTACCTGTTGAGGTTGTACCTGATCCGACTCCATCTGGCAGGATGAACACTGAGCCAGCTCAGTTCTCAGCGCTGAACGCCTCCTCCTGTTGCGTCGAGTTCCGCCACGGCAAAATGACGCTTGAGAACCCGTCACCGGAGTTGCTGGCCGTGCTGCTCCGCGAGCTGACCGGGAGAAGCCAATGATATCCCTCCCGTCAGGCACCCGTATCTGGCTGGTTGCTGGCGTCACGGATATGCGTAAATCGTTCAATGGACTGGGCGAGCTGGTACAGCATGCACTTGATGAAAATCCGTTCTCCGGGCACCTGTTTATCTTCCGTGGCCGCAAAGGTGACACCGTGAAGATCCTCTGGGCTGATGCTGACGGTCTGTGCCTGTTTACCAAACGGCTGGAGGAAGGCCAGTTCATCTGGCCTGCTGTACGCGAGGGTAAAATCGCCATCACCCGCTCACAACTCGCCATGCTCCTCGATAAGCTGGACTGGCGTCAGCCAAAAACAGCCCGACTTAACTCACTGACAATGTTGTAAAAAGAGCATGACCGCATTATAAATGAGGTCATGAGTCAGGACTATATCGCCCGTATCGCCGCGCTGGAAGACGCGCTTCGCCAGAAAGACAGTCGGCTCAGCCTCGTTGCAGAGACTGAGTCGTTCCTGCGTTCTGCGCTGGCCCGCGCAGAAGAGAAAATAGAGAACGAAGAGCGCGAAATAGAGCATCTGCGGGCACAGATAGAAAAACTACGGCGGATGCTGTTCGGTACCCGCTCCGAAAAACTTCGCCGACAGGTTGAAGACGCCGAAGCCCTGCTGAAACAGCAGGAGCAGCAAAGCGATCGTTACAACGGCCGGGATAACGATCAGCAGGTTCCGCGTCAGCTTCGACAGTCGCGCCATCGCCGTCCTCTGCCTGACCATCTTCCACGCGAAATAAACAGGCTGGAGCCCGCCGAAACCTGCTGTCCGGACTGCGGCAGCGATATGGCATACCTCAGAGAAGTCAGCGCAGAGCAACTGGAGCTGGTCTCCAGCGCTCTGAAAGTGATCCGCACGGTCAGGGTGAAAAAGGCCTGCACCCGATGCGACTGCATCGTTGAAGCGCCTGCGCCATCACGCCCTATCGATCGGGGTATCGCCGGTCCGGGTCTGCTGGCCCGGGTGTTAACGGCCAAATACTGTGAACACCTGCCGCTATATCGCCAGTGCGAAATCTTTGCCCGTCAGGGCGTGGATCTGAGCCGGGCTCTGCTCTCCAACTGGGTGGATGCCTGTTGCCGGTTGATGGTCCCGCTGGATGAGGCTCTTTACCGCTACGTGATGGACTGCCGCAAACTGCATACGGATGACACTCCGGTGCCGGTACTGGCACCGGGCAGAAAGAAGACGAAAACCGGGCGCATCTGGACGTACGTTCGCAATGACCGGAACGCGGGGTCGTCAGACCCGCCCGCAGCGTGGTTCGCCTTCTCGCCGGATCGGCAGGGGAAACATCCTCAACAACATCTTCGCCATTACCATAGCGTTCTGCAGGCCGATGCCTTCGCTGGTTACGACAGGTTGTTCAGTGCAGAGCGTGACGGCGGCCCGCTAACAGAAGCAGCCTGCTGGGCTCACGCGCGCCGAAAAATCCACGACGTCTATATAAGTACTCAGACGGTCACAGCAGAGGAAGCCCTGAAACGTATCGGTGAACTGTAATAACAAAACCCACCTTAAGGTGGGTTTCGCCAGAAAGTATCTCTGGTATTCAGAAGCGCCTTTACCGGACTTGGCCTGACCAGCGTAACTGGTAGCGGGATGTCTGGATTAACCAGTCTGCTGCATCCTTAACTGTATTATAGTGACCTCATGTGTTATTGCAACCAATATACCATAACCCTGTATTACGTCTTTGGTGGTTGATGAGTGATTACAAATGTATTACATATGTAATAAGGATAACCTATCCGACATCCCGACTGGATACGGGGTTTGACGGCCATTGATGTAAAAAACCACGCTAAGCAGTATCAGAAATCAATTCTGATACGACACGGTATCAAAATGACCAAAAAACGACATTTGGAACCGCTTTTTTGCCCTTAAGATGCAGTCTCATAAATCTTAATATATGATACCTTCATAAAGATTATGGAACAATGAATCGCGAAGGAACGTACTGATGAGCGCTGATTTTCTCACCGACAGCCAGGTTCAGAATTATGGACGTTATGCCGCCGAGCCAAATGAAGTCCAGCTGGCGTGTACTAGCTCAGACCTGATCTGACAGTTACCGGTTATTTATACAGGTGTCTGTCAGATTAAATCTGGTTCAGATTCTTTTCTGCCCAGACCCGTTTTCCATCAAGTAACGTGGCCATTGGCGTACGCCCGCAGCACATTTTACCCTGATGAGTTCGCTCATTATTGTAATGCCACAACCAGTTGTCCAGATCCATTTGCAAGCTCTCCAGGTCTGCATATAGTTTCTTGCGGAACGTAACCTGATAAAATTCCTGCAAAATGGTTTTATGAAAGCGCTCGCAGATACCGTTCGTCTGAGGGGACATCGCCTTCGTTTTCGTATGGTCTATATCGTTGATGGCCAGATACAGCTGATAATCATGTTGCTCTACTTTACCGCAGTACTCGGTGCCCCTGTCCGTCAGTATTCTCAGCATCGGCAGCCCCTGGGCCTCATAGAACGGCAGTACCCGATCATTAAGCAGGTCCGCTGCAGTGATTGGCGTTTTACTCGTATACAGCTTGCAGTGAGCCATTTTCGAGTACGTATCCACGAACGTCTGCTGGTAAATGCGGCCCACCCCTTTCAGATTGCCAACGTAGAAGGTGTCCTGCGACCCCAGATAACCCGGGTGAGCCGTTTCGATTTCACCGCAGGCTTCGTCATCGTGCGCCTTTTTCTCCAGCGCAACGATTTGAGCTTCGCTAAGCACAATGCCTTCTCTGGCAACCTTTTCCTCAAGCGCCTTCAGCCGCTTACGGAAGTTCTCCAGGTTATGTCGTTGCCAGATGGAGCGCACGCCGCTGCCGGAGATAAATACGCCTTTTTTACGCAGCTCATTACTGGTCCGGTGCTGACCGTGGGCCGGGAACTCAATGGCGTACTCAACAACCGCCCGTTCAGTGGCCTGATCGGCCCGATTCTTCAGGTTGGGCACCCGACGGTTTTGACTCACCAGCGCGTCAATGCCGCCTGCTTCAGCCAGCTCCTGGTAGCGGTAAAAAGTATCGCGTGATACGCCCATGATTTTACAGGCTTTTGATACGTTACCGAGTTCTTCGGCCAGATTGAGCAGGCCGGCTTTGTGTTTGATGATGGGATTGTTAGTATAAAGCATGAGAGTTACCTCGTGTTTTGTATAAGGATTCGGCACCCATATCAAAACCGGTAACTCTCAACCTTTCAAGGTCCAGTGTCAGATCAAGTCGCGACTAATACAGCCTGCAGCAGTTAACTCTGTCCTTTCAGCATCGCCACCGCCTCGGTCCCCGGCATCTGGAACTGCACGTTGTGCCTTGCCGCAATATCAAGCGCAAACACTTTCGTGTAAACCTCCGTTGAGCTCACTGACTTGTGGCCCATCAGGCTCTGCAGGACCTTCAGCGGAATGCCGGCATACAGCATGTGCATGGCGTAACTGTGCCGGAACGTGTGGGGTGTCACCGGTACCGAGAATGTCACCCCGTCGGCAGCAGCCGCTTCAACCGCTTCATTAATCCACGTTCTCACGGTCCTGTCAGTGATGTCCCAGATACGGGCTTTTTCCATTCTGCCGGTGCGCTTGTTGCGTCTTTCCAGCGGAATTTTCAGCGTGGCCACCATCATCTGTAGCTGGCTGACGTAGTGGTGATCGGAAAGCGGGACCAGCCGGTGAGCCTGAATGGCGGCCGGCGTGCGGCCTGCCGTTCGGGCAGCTTTCTCGGTCCGTTGTTTGAGTGTGGCCAGCTGCACGAACGGCCAGGGCGGCGCCAGCGAAAAATCACTCCGGGTCAGCGCCAGCGCCTCGTTAATGCGTGCACCGGTGTTCCAGAGGGTTGCCAGCAGCATTTTGCGGTGAAGATCCGGCACGTAGTGGAGCAGGGCGCTGACTTCCGGCGCCAGCAGGTATTTCGGCAGTTCATCCTGAACGAGCGCCATCTGACGCAGGGCCAGTGCCGCCGGATAATCGATGGCGACAGGCAGCTGTGGAGGCTGTCCGGTGGAATACTCTGCCGGTAAGGTGACGGGTGAAGGGGGATTAATAACCGAGCCTGACATTTATATTCCCCAGAACATCAGGTTTATCGCATTTTTGATGTCATTTTCCCGGTGGCTGAGATCGGCCACTTCCTCCCCGGTGACGGAGGCCGTGACGCTGGCCATGTCCGTGGTCATCAGGCGATAGCTGTCGTCCCCGATATGCACCACCGGATACAGTTCGCGGGAGACCTTATCGGACAGCCGACGGGCACTGGCCAGCGGGATCACCATCCGCCGGCCGGGCGTGTCGATGATGTCACTCTGCACGTCCACAAACAGACGGTAGCGGCTCTCTCTTTTATAGGTGTAAACCCTGAACTGCATCTCACCAGTCCCTGTTTTCGTCGGCAAAAGAGCCGTTTGTTTCAATAAACCGGGCGACCTCGGCCATCCCTTCCTGATTTTCAGTCTGCCAGCGTTCAGCACGCAGTCGTCGGGCTTCATTCTGCATGGCCGTATTGACCAGCCCCGAGATGTTGACATCAGCCTGTTTGAGCAACTGATAGCTGTCGCTGTCAATCGTGACAGTAATACGTTGTTTCATAGTGCACGACCCTGCGCATATTCTGGATACATAAATAAGTATACATCCATGATGCTGGTAAAACCGCATCTTTTAGCGCATATGGTTATCACCCTGTCAGTTTACTTTGTTGACTTTCACAATTATTAATGTAGTTATAGTGATAATTACTATTGATATAGTAACAATATTAAATTACCGTACGCACCTTTCCAGCACTTCCGAAAAATCAATAATAGCAAGATTTCCGGAAATGATGCGTGAGTGATTGTAGGGATTAACCAATCATGCCGGGTTGAAATGCGGGAGGGAAATACAATCTAACTACCTAATATTATATCACATTTTTTTTGTTTGTCTCAAAAATCGTGCAAATAATCGCCGCGATCCGGAACCGGCAGAAATCGGATCTGACCGGGAAAAGAGATAGAGTGTATGTAAGTTCTGTACTGTATGTACTATATGTATTAATTGTATTGTGTGTATTATTTGTATTACGTGTATTGTGTATTTTTTACACCAGGCGTACGATGGCGCCATTCCCTGAGATACCGGAGCCAGACCATGACCACCCTCTCCCCGGACACCGTCCGCCGCATTGAAGACGCCGCAGCCGCCCTGATCGCCGCCGGCACCCCGAACCCGACCAACGAGCAGGTCCGTCAGCACCTCGGCGGCGGCTCCCTGTCCCACATCTCCCCGGTGATGCGCGCGTTCCGCGCCCGCCAGCGCGAGCAGGCCGCTGAGCAGGCCACGCCCCTGCCGCCGGAGCTGGCGCAGCTGCTGACCGGCCAGCTGGGGCTGCTGTGGCAGGCAGCCGTGAAACAGGCTGAAGCCGGGGCCCTGGCGGCGCGCGAGCAGGCCGACGACGACATTGCCCGGGCCGACCTGGAGCGGGATGAGGCGCTGGCGAACGTGGCCGCGCTGGAAAGCGAGCTGGCGGTGCTGCGCGAGGTGGTGGCCGAACGTGACCGCCTGCTGCAGGAGGTACGCGAGCTGCGCACGGAGGCGCTGCCGCTGCGCGAGCAGGTGGCCCGCCTGACCGCCACCGGCGAACACCTGGCGGCGCAGCTGCAGGACACGAAAGCGGAGCTGAAGGAAGCCCGGGAGGACGGCCGTCAGCTTCAGACCGAACTGCTGGCTCTGGCCCGCCAGGACGGGAAGGTGAAGAAATGAGAGAGGGGGTCTACGCCGTAATACCAGAAAATTCCGTAACCAAAGCTAAAGACCAACTGATTTACATGGAATTGAATAAATTACGGGTTATGTGACATGGTTCAGCGCCAAAATCGTTGTTTTAATGATTGTCACTCAACCGGTCATTTGTGTGACAAACCCTGCCATTACTGACTGCGAAAAAGACTAGGCTGTGTCCCTTAATTGCATAACCTTCTGTAAAACAGTCGGATGCAGCCCAGTTTCACCATCGCCAGATAATTCCTCGCCGTTTTATCGTAGCGTGTGGCAATGCGACGATATTCTTTCAGGCGACCAAAGCAACCTTCAACTACGTTGCGATTGCGGTAAGCATCACGGTCGAGTTGTGAGCGACCATCCGAGGCCATTTTCTCATTTGATTTGCGGGGGATGACAGTTTTTATACCTTTGCTTTTCAGCTCGTTACGTAACGCATGTCCGGAGTAGCCTTTATCAGCCAGTACGGCATGACCACGTCGCTTCATGCTGCCGTTCTGCCGCTGAACACAATGCCATCCAGAAGACGTTGTGCGAACTGGCTTTCATGGGCCTGGCCGGGACTCAGCAAGATGTTTAACGGGAGACCGCTTGCGTCTGTCGCCAGATGGATTTTGGTGCCAAAACCACCGCGAGAGCGACCCAGGCCGCTATCTCCGACGATATCGGGATGTTTTTTTGCGCGCCGGCGGCACATCTGAGCGCTCGGATATTACTGCCATCCAGCGCCGTCGCTGACCAGTCAACAAGGCCATGAGCGTCAAGAGATGATAGTAACTTATTGAAAATAATGTTAATTACCCCTGAATTTGACCACCGGTTAAAACGGTTGTAAACGGTCTTCCATGAACCATATCGCTCAGGCAAATCGCGCCAGGGTGCGCCTGAACACAGCACCCAGAACATGCCGTTGATGATCATACGATGTTCTGCCCATGGACGTCCGGCCCTTGGTATTGCTGGTTCAGCAGGTAATAGTGGCTGGATGAGAGCCCATGCTTCATCGGGGAGTTCGTAGCGAGCCATAGTTCAATGTGTTGTGGAAACAGACAGTTACTATAGCTCAGGAGATTAAGGGACACAGCCTAGTCGCGTTGTTCCGGGCTTAGCGATGAGTCGTTCATGCATCTTGAGGTTTATCGAGTATAGGCTTCTTCTGGCTTACTGATGATTTTTCTGGTTTTTTGACGGTTTCATCCATGCATCATCATACTTTATATTCCCTCTAAGATAGTTCCATTCAATCCCTCTAAATCTTAATCCTATGACTTCATGCATATTCGGAGAAGAGCTACCAGGATAGTAGACATGCGTAAAATCAACGGAAGAAATAACTACACTATCTAATGTGATTTTATATAGTTCAACTTCAACGCCTGCCTCTATAATAGCATAATATTTAATTACGGCTTTCTGTAAGCGTTTGGATTCACAAACAGCAAGAGCAAAAAAGGGACTCGTTTTGTCTAACTGTTTATGGACGGTAACAGGATCGTGCTGCCGTGTCCCTGTCATGCTTCCAGTAAAACTATCTACACCTTGCCTTACACCGTAGCTACTGTTCATGATTTCAATAGCGCCTTCTCTACCTGGCATCAGACAGTCGCCTTTTACCTGAACTCCATTCTCATCATATAAAAATAAATATGCTGGTAATGACATTTTCATAATCTCCCGTCGTTATCAATAAAAAATGAATCTGTGTACTGTTTGCCGTTTAAGCCATAATGGATGTTGTATTGATAACCATTTCTTAATTTGAATTTAAAACATGTGTTGGGATAGGATACATTTATTCCTTTATCGCTTTTAATAACCGTGTGGCTACCTTTCGGATAATAGTAGACATTGTAATATTCTAACGTATCATTTTTATTTACACTAAAGCACAAAGTATCTCCATGAATGAAGATGCTACGCTGGGAAGGGGCCGGCTTACCTCCCGGACAACCTGAGATAAGAGTGATTAAAGGGAAAATGACGAGTCTTTTCATCCAGGGAATCCTTTCATGACGGATTTATATTTATGAATTAAGAGCCTATCCCAAAAGGAATTATCGTATAATACGTTACGGTAATTTCTGAGGGGGAATGTATGGCGGGTAGCAAGTGGCAGATCAGCGACGAACTATGGGAAAAAATGGCTCCACTCATCCCGGAGCATAAAACCAGCCACCCACTGGGGACTCATCGTAGACGCGTTGATAACCGTGCTGCCATGGATGCCATATTCTTCGTCCTCAGGACCGGTTGCCAGTGGAACGCCCTGAACGCCACCGGGATATGTTCATCGAGTTCTGCACACCGACGCTTCCAGGAATGGCGCGATGCGGGAGTCTTCGAACGCTTCTGGCAGAACGGTTTGCTTGCCTGCGAACATCTGGACGGCATTGACTGGTCCTGGCTGTCGATGGACGGCTGTATGACCAAATCGCCATTGTCAGGAACAAAAAAACAGGCCGTAATCCCACGGACAGAGGGAAACAAGGCGTAAAGCGTAGCCTGCTGACAGACGCCAACGGGCTTCCTCTGTCGCTGGTTGTTGCAGCAGCGAACACGCACGATATCAAACTGGTTGCAGATACGCTCGATGCACTTCAGACGGGGCGTCCGGGGCAAAAACTCAGACTCTGCCTGGACAAAGGTTACGAAGCTGGCTGGCTGAAAACGTATCTACAGAGCCGCCGCTACGAGCCGCATATCCAGTCCCGTAAAGAGGAGTCTGATGCAGGTAAAAACACCGACTTCAAAGCCCATCGCTGGGTTGTCGAGAGGACTCATAGCTGGATGAATCGCTTTCGCCGGGTTCTGACCCGATGGGAAAAGAAGGCCGAAAATTACGAGGCCATGTTGCATTTTGCCTGCGGCATCATTGTCTGGAACAAAATCCTATTGGGATAGGCTCTAAATCATAAAGAGTCTTTTTTGATGTATAATCACGATATTCATATAACCCTCTGTTATTTTCGAAACCATAATTAATCAATAGCCAATAATCACTGGCGATTGATGCCTGTTGCTCTAACCCGTAATGGAGAAAATCTGCTTTATCCAGACTGTAGCTATAATCAGCGAAGCGAGAAAATAAACCTCTTGTCCTGACAAACATACCTTTTTGGGTTTGCCACGCATGAACCATTTCATGCATGAATCTATGTTTCTTTGCGAGATCTCGCTCTAATGAAAAATCTGGTGAATAGGTTTCTTCTCTGAACCATAGTTCACCGTTAGGGGTCATGGCAACATCAACGGGTTGAAGGTTAAAGGGTAAGTAACTTTCACGGTGTACCCAAATCCGACTATAGTTAAGACTTTCGCCAAAAAGCGTTTTCGCCAGAGCGATCTCACCAATTGTTAGTTGTCTTACGCCACCTGGGTTTATCGCCGTTCCTGATGTCGGTCTTATTCTTTCATCTACTGGCATTCAATATCCTCCTTGTCCATTATTGATATTTATATCGATACTACGCCTGAGTTTAACGAGCAAGAAAAAGGAATTTACGCGAAGAATCTTAAAATTATAGTAATTAGAGGGCGTTGAAGTTATTGCAGGCGCCACTGGCCAAAATGTATTATTAGTGGCGTCAATATAAACATAATTTTGAAATATAGTAAAAGAGATTGTGTTATATAAGATATATAAATGAATTATTGAAAGGCATATATAAATAGCATAGCGAGGAATAAAACGCGTTCTGAAAACTAACAATGAGTTTTAATCGTTTCTCCCACCTGCCGCGGGCCGGTTTCTTGCTGCAATCCCCTCAGCCACCACGGGTTTTAGCTGGTTAAGACCCCGCATGCGCAGGTCCGCCTGCATATCGTTTTTCCCTTTCTTCAGCTCATTAATCTGGCGCTGCCTGCTGTCGAGGTCGGGGGTTTCCCGCTATGATGAGCGGCTGATTTAAGGAGAACGTATGGTCTGGATAATGCTGGCAACGCTTGGCGTGGTGTTTATGGTCGGATTTCGGGTGTTGACCTCTGATTCCCGCCGGGCGATCAAACGCTTAAACGAACGACTGGGGATCACGCCGGTTGCGATTGAGTCGATGATCGACCAGTTTGGTAAAGCGGCTGGAACCGAGTTTATTCGCTACCTTGAGCGTCCTGATGAGGCCCATCTGCAGAATGCCGCGCAGGTGCTGCTGATCTGGCAGGTCTGTATTGTTGATGGCAGCGAAGAGAATCTGCTCAGCTGGCACCGCCTGCTGCGTAAAGCCCGGCTTGCCGCGCCGATAACCGATGCGCAAATCCGCCTGACGCTTGGCTTTATGCGCGAAATAGAGCCCGATCCGCAGGAGCTAAACGCTTTCCAGCTGCGCTACAACCAGCTCTTCCTGCCGGAAGAGGGAGTATTTTATCTTCATTGATATCACGAGTTATTGTGCTGCCCGTTCTGTCTCGTCGTTGAGTTTCTCCATGAGATACGCTGTGGCTATCTGATAGCGCGTTGTAATAAAAGAAAAACTGTCAACGCGTTAAATTCGTCACAGTTTTGATGATAGACTGCGTGGCTTTTCCGCACGTTTTTAGCTTCAGGTGACGTCATGACAGAACATATCAACACCACGAGTAAATCGCAGACCAAAGAGATTTCACGGCCAAACTGGTCGGCGGTCTTTGCGGTGGCCTTCTGCGTGGCCTGCCTGATAACCGTTGAGTTCCTGCCGGTGAGCCTGCTGACGCCGATGGCGCAGGATTTAGGTATTTCCGAGGGGATGGCCGGCCAGTCGGTCACCACGACCGCGTTTGTGGCCATGTTTGCCAGCCTGTTTATTACCTCCGTTATCCGCGCTACCGATCGCCGCTACGTGGTGATCCTGTTTTCCGTGCTGCTGACGCTCTCCTGCCTGCTGGTCTCCTTTGCCAACAGCTTTTGGCTGCTGCTGCTGGGGCGCGCCTGCCTGGGGCTGGCGCTCGGGGGCTTTTGGGCGATGTCCGCGTCGCTGACGATGCGCATAGTGCCGGCGCGGGTTGTGCCGAAGGCGCTGTCGGTGATCTTTGGGGCGGTGTCGATTGCGCTGGTGATCGCCGCGCCGCTGGGAAGTTTCCTGGGGGGCATTATCGGCTGGCGCAACGTCTTTAACGCGGCGGCGGTGATGGGCGTGCTGTGCACGATTTGGCTGCTGAAGGTGCTGCCGTCGCTGCCCGGCGAAGCGCCGCATCAGCAGCAAAACATGCTGGGCCTGCTGAAGCGTCCCGGCGTGATGGCCGGGATGGGCGCTATTTTCATGGCCTTCGCCGGACAGTTTTCTTTCTTCACCTACATTCGCCCGGTCTATATGACCCTCGCGGGTTTTGACGTTGATGGCCTGACGCTGGTGCTGCTGAGCTTTGGTATCGCCAGCTTTGTCGGGACCTCGCTGTCGTCGGTGCTCCTGAAGCGGTCGGTGAAAACCGCTCTGGCGGCGGCGCCTCTGGTGCTGGCGGTCTGCGCGGCGGTGCTGGTGCTGTGGGGAGAAAGCCGGATCGTGGCCTCGGCGGTGGCGATTATCTGGGGCTTTGCGTTTGCCCTGATCCCGGTGGGCTGGTCCACGTGGATCACCCGTTCGCTGTCAGACCAGGCGGAAAAAGCCGGGTCGATCCAGGTCGCGGTGATTCAGCTGGCCAACACCTGCGGGGCCGCGGCGGGCGGCGTGGCGCTGGACCACCTGGGCCTGCTATCGCCGCTGTTTATCTCGGGCGCCCTGATGCTGCTGACCGGGCTGCTGGTCACCACGAAGGTGCGGATATAATTGTCGTTTTCCCGGGGCGCTATGTCGTCCGGGCGGGCGAACCCGGGCCGGGCATTCACGCCGCGACCCGGGACCATTTTTTAGCTTAGAACCAGGCCTCGAACATACCGCCGACGTTCAGCGAGTCCAGCTGGTCGCTGCTGGTACCGTTGACCCTGGCGGTATGCTTATTATCCACCTGGCCGCCGGTGACGTAGAAGCGCAACATCGGCCGGAACTCCGGCCCCATTCCGATAGCAATGTTCTGCGACAGCGTCAGCTTCCAGCCCTTATTGTCGCCGCCCCGATCGTAGTCAACGCGCTGATAGCCGGCCTCCAGCCAGGTTGAATGCACGTCGTTCCAGAAATACATCGGACGAACAATCGCGCCGTAGTTTTTACGGTTATCGGTATTGTCCTTGCCGTTATCGTAATCATGGAAGGCCAGCAGATACTCCACCTGCGCCTGTTGGGTAAACTTGTGGCTGCCCTCAAAGCTGGCGTAAATGGCTGTCAGATCGTCGGTTTTGTTATAGACGCTGTTATCCGAGTTATCGGAATAGCGCAGGATAACTTTGTTGACCCCGCGGTCGTTGGTATGGCTCAGCACCAGGCCGCCCTGCCAGGCATCGAGCCGCGCGTCGTTATCCACCGCTTTCGAATCAAAGCCGTAGTTGGCGTACACCTCAACGTCGATTGGCCCGGCCTTCATATTGTGGATTTTTGAGGTCAGCGCATAGTGGCCGTTATCGCCGGTGCCCGAGCCGCCGGTACAGGTGATGCGCGACGGGTTGGATTCATCGGCCATCACCTCCGGGCTGCAGGACTCAACCTGTGAGACCCCTGCCACGTCGAACTGCACGCCGCCGATCTCAAAGTTTTTCACCCCGGCGCCCTGGCCGTCGTGGTTCATCCAGAAGTAGTCGTTGATCCCCTGCTGCGGCCGTTGGTGGAAGTCGCGGCCGGCCCAGATATAGGCGTTGGGATTTGATTCGAGGACGTTGGTGACGCCGACGTAGGCCTTTTTCAGGTTAACTTCGTCGCTCCAGTGGTCGAACATGACGTTAATATCCCAGATGGCGCCCTGGCTGCTCTTAAAGGCCTTGGTTATCTGGAATTCGCCGCCGTTACCTTCGTTGCCCAGACGGCCGATAGCCGACGCGCCGTTATAGGAGCCGTCGACGCCGACGAACTTCTGGTCGCCGGTCTGGAACTGGGCGCCGTAGCGGGCGTAGCCGCTAAACTTGAGGCCGAACGGGATAGCCATATCCGGCGAGGTCGCAGTGGTTTGTGGGTTGGTGATGACGTCCACTTTTTTATCGGCGGCGGCATCGATTTTGGCCTGACGGTCGGCCAGGGCTTTATCCACGGCTTTCGCCACAATGGCGTCTATTTGTTGCTGAGTAAAATCTTGCGCTAATACAGAAATTGGGCACAGCGCGGCAACGACCGCCATGGCTAATGGCAGCACTTTTACATTATTCATAATTATCTCGCGTGTAATAATTTATATATTAAGATAATAACCATCCCGCCCCGGTTTATAGCCAGGGAAAACGACAGGATGACGGATATATATTAACGTTGGTATAAGTGAATAATTTCCTGTGAAAATTCGCGAGCCAGCAGCGAGTTCATCAGATGATCCTGAGCGTGAACCATAATCAGCGTCATTGGCTGGCGCGCCTCGCCTGCATCCTGCTCGATCAGCCGGGTCTGCATCTGGTGCGCCCGGCGGGCGTAGCCATCGGCTTCATTAAGGAGCATCCTGGCTTCATCAATATTACCGTGGCGGGCAGCGTGAAGCGCTTCGAAACATAATGAGCGTGACTGTCCCGCATTCACGATAATTTCCATTACCGCGTCTTCTAATTCGATCATAATATTTCCTGAGGTATTAACTTTATTATTTAAAGCGTACGGCGAAAGTCCCTTTTCCGCATAATTCCTGATGACGGTGTTATTTTTATCGGATGCTCCGGGAAATAGCGCTGAGAGCGTATTTCCCGACTATTACTGACTGACGGTTTCAGCAACCGGAACGGCGCCTTTGGCTTTTTCGACTTCAGTTTTCATTAATGAACGTTCATAGGCGCGGAGGAATGGCAGGTAAATGACGGCAGACATCACCATGCAAATGACGCACATCACTACCGGGCTCAGGGTCCAGTTGGCGGCCCAGGAGGCGCCGATGGGGGCCGGCGTGGTCCACGGCGTCAGCGAGACCACCTGAGTCAGCCAGCCGAGACGCGTTGCGCCGTAGGCCAGTACCGCGTTGATCATCGGCACGAACACGAACGGGATAAACATCATCGGGTTCATGATAATCGGCGCCCCGAACAGGATCGGCTCATTAATGTTGAAGAAGCTTGGCACGATGCCCATTTTGCCGATAGTCCGCAGGTGCGCCACGCGGCTGCGCAACAGTAGGAAAGCCAGCGGTAGCGTCGAGCCCACGCCGCCAATCAGCAGATAGTGGTCCCAGAAGCCCTGCAGATAAACGTGCGGCAGCGCGGCGCCAGCGGCCAGCGCCGCCTGGTTTGCCGACAGGTTTGCCATCCAGAACGGGTTCATAATCCCGGTCACAATCAGCGAGCCGTGGATCCCGGCGAACCAGAAAATCTGGCACATCAGCACCGAGAGCAGAATTGCCGGCAGGGAGTCGGAGGCCGATACCAGCGGCTCCAGCAGGTGCATAATCGCCTGCGGCAGGATCATGCCGGTCTGTGCTTCGATAAACAGGTTCAGCGGATGCAGCGTACCGATCACCACCAGCACCGGGATCAGAATTTCGAACGAGCGAGCGACGCCGGTGGGCACCTCTTTCGGCAGGCGGATAGTAATATTATTCTGCTTCAGCCATGCATAAATACGGGTGGAGTAGATGGCGGTAATTAAGGCGGTGAAGATCCCCTGGCCTGACAGATACTGGGTGGAGATTTTGCCGTCAGCGTAGGGCGCCGCGACCAGCAGGAAGGCCATAAAGGCCAGCAGGCCGGACATCACCGGGTCGAGCTGAAACTGGCGACCGAGGCTGGCGCCAATCCCGACGGAAATGAAGAAGGTCATGACCCCCATGCTCAGGTTAAACGGCAGCATCAGCTGTTCACGATACTGCTGTGAGAAATCCAGCCAGCCGCGGGCAAAACCGTTGGTGGTGTCGGGTGAAAAAGGAGGAAAGATAAATACCAGCATGAAAGAGCCGATGATCATAAACGGCAATGCGGCAGTGAAGCCATCGCGGATGGCGATAACGTATTTCTGCTGCCCAAGGCGTCCTGCCAGCGGAGTAATAGATTGCTCGATCGCGGCAATCATGGACTGATACAGAGAACTCATTTGCACACCTCTTAATGCGCCGCTGCTATCAGCGACAAAGCATAATCCAGGACGTTATCTCCCCGCTGCATTCCGTAGTCCATCGCGTTTATCGGCTGGACAGGAATATTCAGGGAAGCGGCTTTCTCAGATAAGGTTTTCAGCATGTATTTTACCTGGGGTCCGAGCAGCACCACCTGGTATTGCGGAAACTGCATGTCAAATTCGGAAACACCGTAGGCATCTATCTGCACCGGCAGGTTACGCTCCTTCGCCTCATCGACCATCTTCCTGACCAGCAGACTGGTGGACATCCCCGCAGAGCAGCACAGCATAATCTTGTACATCGACACTCATCCTCAATATGTAAAAAGTTATTGCGTGGATGATTTGATATCAGACGGAAACCGGTTTCCATTTATAAAAAACAGAACTGTGATAACCGTCAAGAACTAACGGTGTAAGGGCTGATTAATTAGATTCTGCTCACATAATTCCGTGGTTTCTGCGATGATTTTCCATGAAACGGAAAATCGGTTTCCAAATAAAAAAGGAAACGGATATACTGCCGTTGGTTACTATTGAAGCGATTCAGGTTTTAAGATTTACAGGGATCGGCCCGACCCTGTCAGGGGAGAATGATGTCTACAATCAACGATGTATCACGCTTAGCTGGCGTCTCAAAGGCCACGGTTTCACGCGTATTGAGCGGTTCTCGCGGAGTCAAAGAGGCCAGTCGCCAGGCGGTACTGCAGGCGGCGGAAGAGCTCAATTATCGGCCAAATATGATTGCCCAATCATTGTTCAGCCAGAGCACGGGCTGCATCGGGGTGATTTGCGCCCAGGATAATATCAACCAAACCACCAGCTATCTGTATGCCCTGGAAAAACAGCTTAGCCAGCATCAAAAGCATCTCCTGCTGCGTTTTGCGAACACCCGCGACGGGGTGATGAACTCGCTCGAAGAGCTCAGCTGCGGCCTGTGCGACGATATCCTGATTATCGGCGCCCGCTTTCCATTGAATATCGACCGGCCGGACGTGGCGCTGATTGACTGCCTCGAGAGCGAAGGGGCGAACAGCATTCAGTTTGATCACGCTTTTGCTGCGGAAACTGCTTGTAACTATTTGATTAGCCAAGGTCGACGCCAGATTGCGCTTATCCACCCTGAGGGAAGCGGCTTTGCCGATCAGGTGCTGCTGGGCTACAAGCACGCGCTGGAGAAAAACTTCCTGCCATTTAATCGTAACCTGGTATTCCTTGACAGCATTTCGCCTTCGGTGGCGGTGCAGGAGCTGGTGAGCAACGCGACGACGCTGAATTTCAATGCGCTGCTGGTTGCCGATGAGCAGCAGGCGCAGCGGGTTGTCCCGCAGCTGCAGGCGTTCAGTCGCGCGGTGCCGGAGAAGGTGATGGTTTTTAGCCTGGCGGGATCGCTACAGCTGCCCGGTATTCCGACCATTCCGGCGATTGAGTACTCGATGGATGTGATGGCGATGCGGATCGTCAACTGGCTGACGGAAAAGACGCAAATGCTCGGTGGCAGCATGCTGCGCGGGGATCTTATTATTCCGAAAATCTAAGGCGGCCCGCGCGGGGACGCGTAAAGCGGTGATTGAGGCAAAAAAATACCTGCCAGCGGCGTAGCTGACAGATATCTTCATCCGCGCGGCGGACGGCCCGCTGGGCACCTCGCGAACGCATCACTGCGCCGGGCAGGTAATTTTGTCGATCGCCGCCCGGTAGTTCTTCTGGTTATTGCGCTCTTTTGCCAGGGTGGCCTCGCGCACGTAGGTTTGATTCTCTTTTGAGGCCAGAACGCTATTGGCAAAGTCGTTATCGCTAATGGCCGTCGCCGGGGCGCATTTTTCCTTTACCGCTTTCAATACCTGCTGTTTTTGCTGCTCGAACTGCAGGCTCTGTAGCGGCGATTCGGCCCGCGCCGCCGTGGCGCTGAGGGCGCTGACCAGGCACAACATCCAGCATGCTGCTTTCATGGCGCTTCTCCGTAAAAGGGGATACCAAACTATATGCATAGCGTGCAAAACATGCAAATCACCCCGCCTTTAACTTATTTAAAATCAGTAGATTGCTTTGCTATGCCACCCGAACGCGCCGCCGTGAATCCATGGCTATCAGCACCACCGACGACAGGATCAGCAGCGTGCCGAGCCAGTCCGGCAGCGTAAAGGTGATACCCAGCAGCAGCAGCGAGAGCAGGGCGCTGCTCAGCGGTTCGGCGCAGCTGAGAATGCCCGCTTTCGCGCCGCCAATCATCTGCGCGCCGTTCAGATAAAGGCTGAAGGTCAGCGAAGTGCCGATCACCACCAGATAGAAGAAGGCCAGCAGCAGGGGGCCGTTGACCACAAAGTTGCTGCCCTGACCGCCGTAGAACGGCAGCAGCATCGCCCCGCCGAGCAGCATGCTCCAGCCGACGATTGGCAGGGTGCCGTAGCGGTCGATAAGCGTTGACGGATAAGTGGTGTAGAAGGCGGCGGCAAAGGCCGAAGCCACCCCCCAGAACAGCGCCGCGGGCGAAATGGAGAGCGTGGTCGGATTGCCGTGGGTCACCAGCAAAAACGTCCCCGCCAGCGAGGTGCCGATGGCCGCCAGAACCAGCGGGCGGGGGCGCGTTTTGCGGGCCAGCGCGAACCAGGCGACGATAATCGTCGGCGACAGGAACTGCAGCACCGTCGCGGTCGCGGCGTTTGATTTTTCGATGGTCATCAGAAAGGTGTACTGCACGGTCAGCGCGCCAAACAGCGAGAAAATCAGCAGGCTGACGGCATCTTTGCGGTTTTGCAGGACGCGGAAAATTTTATCGCCGTGGACGAAAGAGAGCATCAGCAGAATCAGGCCGGCGAACAGCAGGCGCGTCATGGTCAGAAACGGCGATGACATCTGGCTTTGTTGCATAATGTACTGCGCGCAGACGCCGGAACTCCCCCATAGCACGGCGGCTATAAGCACATTCAGCATCCCTTTTTTACTGGAGCCCATCTTTCCCTCAGGTGGTATATCGCAAAAAGGGAATCATAGCATGGGCGCGTTCGGACGGCGGGGAAGGAAATGGTAGTCGCGTCCGGATAAGCGTGGCGCAGGCCGGGGAAGGGCTGGCCAGGCGCTCCCCTGACCAGCGCTGTGCCTTAGCTCAAATCAACGTTTTTACTGCCAAACAGCCAGGTCAGCGCAAAGCCGCACAGGTAAGAGACGGCCAGTCCCGCCGCGTAGACCGCCATCCCGGCGTAAATGCCGCTGCCGGAGGTCATCAGCGGCAGCGCCACCAGGCCGGAGGGCCCAAAGACCGTATTCAACCCCACCGGCAGGCCCAGCCACGCGATCAGGCCGAGGAAGAAGCCGCCGCAGGCGCCGCCGATGCAGGCGGTGATAAACGGCTTCATCCGCGGCAGGGTGACGCCATAGATCAGCGGTTCGCCGATGCCGAGAAAGCCGGGGATAATCGCCCCTTTGATCTGGGTGCGCAGCAGCGAGCCGTGCTTCGCCCGCCAGTAGAGGGCCAGCGCCGCGCCCACCTGCCCGGCGCCGGCCATCGCCAGAATTGGAAACAGCGAGTTAAAGCCCTGCGCATCCACCAGCGCGAAATAGACCGGGACAAAGCCCTGATGGACGCCAAACATCACCGCCAACAGGAACAGCCCCGCCAGCACCGCGGAGCCGAACGGATTACCGTTGAGGTGCAGGAACAGCCACGACATTCCGGTAAATAGCCAGCCGCCAATCGGCATGATCACCGTAAAGGTGACCGCGCCCATAATCAGCAGGGTGACCGCCGAGGTGAGGATCATATCGAGGTTGGCCGGCATGATACGCCGCACCTGTCTTTCCACCCATGCGCCGATAATCGAGGCGATCAGCACGCCGATAATATTACCGCGCGGGTCGATGCCGTGACCGAAGAAGGTGGAGATCCCGGCGTAAAATCCGCTGGTCGCTTCGGGGTTGTAGCCGAGGACGAACAGCGAGGCGATAATCGCTCCGTTAACCCCGGAGCCGCCGAACGCCTTCTGGGCGTTATAGCCGATTAAGATGCTCAGGAAGGTAAACATCCCTTTGCTGAAGATCTTCATATAGCCGATCAGCGCCACCAGGCCGGCGTTAGGGTGCGTATTCTCCAGGACGAAGATCTGCTCTGCCAGAGTGGCGAAGCCGAGCAGCAGGCCGACGGCGATGAAGCCGGGGATCAGCGGCGTAAAAATGGTGGCGAATTTGGCGAGAAACTTCTGCACCCCGCTGGTTTGCTTGCTCTTCAGCGCCTGCTTTTTCTCAGCGGCGATATCCGCCAGCGACGATGCATCCTGCGGCGAATCCTCCAGCATGGCGTTCATTATTTCCGCCGCGGTTTGCGCTTTTCCCGGGCCAAGGACGACCTGGAACTGCTCATCGCTGACGATAACCCCCATCACGCCTTCAACCTGACGGATTGCGGCGCTATCGGCCAGCGCTTCGTCACGCAGCGTCAGGCGCAGGCGGGTCATACAGTTGCCCGCCTGCGCCACGTTTGCGGCTCCGCCGACGTGGGCAAGGATCCGCGCTATCATCTCTTTATTTATTTTTGCCATTGCAGATTACCTGTCTGTTAGCGCTCAGGCGTTGCCCAGCGCTTTGCGGATATAGCCGCTATTTTTAGCCAGCAGCGACTGCGCTTCTTCGGCGCTGATATCGGCAAGCACCATCACAATCGCCGTCTTACAGCGGCGACCGCAGGCGTCAAGCGCCCGCCGGGCGACGTCGCGATCGCACTCGGTCGCCTCCATAACGATGGAGATTTGACGCTCGATAAGCTTGGCGTTGGTCGCTTCAACGTCCACCATCAGGTTGCCGTAAACCTTACCAATGCGGATCATTGCCCCGGTAGAAATCATATTCAGTACCAGCTTTTGCGCGGTGCCGGCTTTCAGACGGGTCGAGCCGGTCACCACTTCCGGGCCGACCGTCGGGGTGATAGCGACGTCCGCCAGCCGGGCCATCTCGCCGTGCGGATTGCAGCTGACGATGGCGACAAAGGCGTTCTGGCTATGGGCGTACTCCATCGCGCCGATGACGTACGGCGTCCGTCCGCTGGCGGCAAGGCCCACCAGCACGTCGCGGTTGCTGAAATTAAGGTTCTGCAGGTCCATTGCGCCCTGCGCTTTGTTGTCTTCGACGTTTTCCACCGCGCTAAGAATCGCTTTATGCCCGCCGGCGATAATCCCGACTACCTGCTCCGGGTGCGTGCCGAAGGTGGGCGGACACTCGCTGGCATCGAGGATCCCGAGGCGCCCGGAGGTGCCTGCGCCGATGTAAATCAGGCGCCCGCCTGCCTGCAGCGCCGCGGCGACCTTGTCGACAACCTGAGCGATCTGCGGCAAATAGGGGGTAATTGCCTCGGCTACCTGCCGATCTTCCTGGTTAATCACCGTCAGCATCTCAACGGTCGGCAGGGTGTCAATATTGGCGCTATTGGCGTTGCGCTGCTCGGTCAGCAATTTGCTCAGGTCGATACTCATAACAAAACCTCATTATTCACGGTGGCGGGTATTCTAAGGAATTAATTATTCCATTCATGTGAAGGTTATCACGATTAGCGCATGGCGGATAATAAGATATTTTCAGGTATGACGGGTGATTGTGCGGTAATAAAACTGGAATATTTTATTACCGCAGGCTGGGCTAGCGTGGCGCAGCGGGGTTTTTCAGGCTTAGCAGCAGGGCCAGAAAATAGCTTATCGCCATCGCCAGGCTCATTTTCAGCATGGTTTCACCGCCGAGTCCGGCGATCGGCGCGGCGATGCCGCCAAAGACAAACATCAGCGTACCTAACAGCGCGGACGCGGTGCCCGACTGCCCGGCATCAACGGCATTCATCGCTTCGGCCCCGGCCACGGTACTGATGCCGCTCATAAACGACACGGTGAAAAACAGGCCGATCAGCGCCAGCAGCGGCAGCTTCAGCCAGGCGAACAGCAGCATGCCGGCGGCGCACAACACCGCCAGCATCAGCCCGGTGCGCAGCAGGGACTCTGCCGAAAAGCGGCGCGTCAGGCGGGAGAAGATAAGCGCGGCAATAATCAGCCCGATCCCGTTCAGGCCGAACAGCAGGCTGAACTGCATGGCGCTCATGGCAAATTCGCTCTGCATCACGAAGGACGACGAGCCGATATAGGAGAACAGGCCGGCCATCATAAAGGCCTGAATCAGGCAGTAGCGCATAAAGCGGCGATTTTTCAGCACCGAGGTGCCGCCCGCTTTACGCGAGGTAGCGGCGCCTTTTGGCGGCAGGGTTTCGTGGAGGATCGCCAGGCTTAACAGCAGCAGTACGCCGCCAATCGCCGCCATTATCCAAAACAGAGTGCGCCAGTCGAAGGCGGTGATGACGTAGCCGCCAAGCACCGGCGACAGAACCGGCGCAATGCCGTTGACGGTCATCAGCAGGGCAAAGAACTGCGTCAGCAGCGCGCCCTGGTAGCGGTCGCGGGCAATCGAACGCGACAGCACCGAGCCGCCCGCGCCGGCAAAGCCCTGCAAAAAGCGCCATACAATCAGCAGATGGATATCCTGGGTCAGGGCGCACATGACCGAGGAGACGATAAACAGCAGCAGCGAGAGAATCAGCGGCTTGCGGCGGCCGATGCGGTCGCTGAGCGGGCCAAAAAACAGCTGGCCGAGGCCCAGCCCGAGCAGCGCGGCGGTCAGCGAGAGCTGGGTTTGCGTGCTGGTCGCGTTCAGCTGGCGGGTGATATCCGGCAGCGCCGGCAGGTAGAAGTCGGTACAGAGCGGGCCAATGCCCGAGAGCAGCCCGAGAATAACAACCCAGGAGAGAGAAATACGCGGCATAGCGGGTCCTTATGAGGATGCCGGGCCCTGCGGCCCGGCGGGAGCAGATCAGCTGGCGCCGCCTCCCAGCGACTGCCAGAGCGTAATGCGGTTTTCCAGATCTGTCTGCTGCAGGGAGATCAGCGTGGCCTGTGCCGACCACAGCGTACGCTGCGCGGTGAGCACCGACAGATAGTTGCCGATCCCTGCCTGATAGCTGCGGGTGGCGATATCCAGCGATTTCTGCTCGGCGGCGACGTACTGCTGCTGGGCATCCAGCTGTTCACCCAGCGTCTCCCGGCGCGCCAGCGCATCGGCGACGTCTTTGAAGCCGCTCTGAATGCTTTTCTCGTAGGTGGCGATCAGCCCCTTTTTCTCCGCTTCGGCATAGCGAAGCTGCGCCAGGTTGCTGCCGCCGGTAAACAGCGGCAGGCTGATCGATGGCGCGAACGACCACACCTGCATCCCGTGGCTGAACAGCGAAGAGAGCGAATCGCTGCCGACCCCGGCGCTGGCGGTCAGCGAAATGCTCGGGAAGAAGTTGGCGCGCGCGGCGCCAATATCGGCGTTGGCGCTCTTGAGGTTGTGCTCGGCCTCCTGAATATCCGGGCGGCGCAGCAGGACCGATGAAGAGACGCCGGCGGGGATCAGGGCGATGCTGTTGGCGCCGAGGCTTTGCAGCGTGCCGGGCAGCAGGCTCTCAGGGACGGTTTCGCCGGCCAGCAGATTGAGCGCATTTTTATCCTGCGCGACCTGGGTGCGATAGCTGGCGACGCTGGCGCGCGCCTGCTGGTAAACCGCTTCGGCATCGCTCAGATCGCTGGCCGCAGCGGTACCGACCGCCATCTGGCGGGCGACGATTTTGCGCGAGCTGTCGGCGCTGGCCATGGTTTCTTCGGCCAGCGCCAGGCTGCTGTTATCCGCCGCGAGGGTGATCCAGGCGGTGGTCAGGTCGGCAATCATGGTCAGCCGCGTATTCTGCGCGGTGTATTCGCTGGCAAGCCAGGTTTCCCGCGCCGCGCGGCTCAGGCTCTGGTTCTTGCCAAACAGGTCCAGCTCGAAGCTGGAGACAGCCCCGTCGGCTTCCGCCGATGAGGTGAGGCCGCTGGCCACCGTTTTGCTGCGGGTATGGCTCAGCTCGGCGTCAACGGTGGGGAACAGCGAAGCGCGGGTTTCGCCATATTCGGCGCGGGCGGCTTCAATATCGGCCAGCGCCTTTTGTACGTCGCGGTTGCTGTTCAGCGCGATGGTCACCACCTTTTTGAGCCGCGCGTCGTTCACCACCTGCTGCCACTGGCTGACGACCGTCGTCGCTTCGCCGTGGGCGCCGGGCAGCGTAGAGGGCACCGGCGCTGTCGGGCGCTCATAGTGTGGATCAAGCGAGACGCAGCCTGCGCTCAGGAGCGCGATAAAAACTAACGTAAAACGAAACATAACCTACTCCTGAGAAGGACGCTGGCGGGTGAAGAATCGCTTCACCAGCACAAAGAACAGGGGAACGAAGAAGACAGCCAGCAGCGTGGCGGTCAGCGTGCCGCCGATGATCCCGCTGCCGATCGCCACGCGGCTGTTGGCCCCCGCGCCGGTGGCCACCGCCAGCGGCAGCACACCGGCGATAAACGCCAGCGAAGTCATGACGATAGGGCGCAAGCGGGTCTGCGCGGCGCGGATTGCCGCCCGCGAAAGCGAATAGCCCTCATCGACCGCCGACTCGGCGAATTCAACGATCAGGATGGCGTTCTTCGACGACAGGCCGATAGTGGTTAACAGCGCCACCTGGAAGTAGACGTCGTTATTCAGATCGCGTAGCCAGGCCGCCAGCGCCGCGCCGAGCAGGCCGAGCGGGATAACCATGATGACCGAGAATGGCACCGACCAGCTCTCATACAGCGCCGCGAGGCACAGGAACACCACCAGAATTGAGATGGCGTACAGGCTCATGGCCTGGCCGCTGGCCAGTTTTTCCTGCAGCGACATGCCGCTCCATGCCCAGGTGGTGCCCGCCGGCAGGCTGTTAGCCAGGGCCTCCATCTTATCCATCGCCGCGCCGGAGCTGGAGCCGGCGGCGTTTTCGCCCTGGATTTCAAATGCGGCGGAACCGTTGTAGCGCACCAGGCTTTCCGGACCGTACTGCCAGCGGGTGGTGGCGAAGGCGGAGAACGGCGTCATGGCGTCATCGCTGCCGCGCACGAACCATTTGCCAAGATCGGCGGGTGCGGCGCGAGAATCGCTATCGCCCTGGATATAGACCTTTTTCACCCGCCCGCGATCGATAAAGTCGTTGACGTAGGTGCCGCCCCAGGCGCTGGAGAGGGTGTCGGTGACGTCGCTCAGCGATAGCCCCAGCGCCACCGCCTTGTTGTTGTCGATATCCACCTGCAGCTGCGGCATCTGCGGCAGGTCGTTGGCGCGCACCGACTGCAGCTGCGGGCTCTGATTGGCTGCCGCCAGCAGCTGGCTGCGCATTTTCATCAGGCTGTCGCGATCGGTGCCGCCGCTGGCCAGCAGCTCAAAGGTAAAGCCGTTGCTCTGCCCGAGGCCGTCCACCGAAGGGGGCGTCATGGCAAACAGCGAGGCGTCGCGGATGCTGCCGAGATCTTTGGTGGCGCGCAGGGCAATGGCCTGCGCGGTGTTGGCTTCGCCCTTGCGCTGGGACCAGTTTTTCAACGACACAAAAGCCATCCCGGCGTTCTGTCCGCTGCCGCTGAAGCTGAATCCGTCGACGGTAAAGATAGCGTTGGTATTGGCCTTCTCTTTGGTCAGGAACCAGTCGGTCACCTGGCGGCGAACCTCGGCGGTGCGCACGGCGGTCGCGCCTGCCGGCAGGGTGTACTGGACCATGATTTCGCCCTGATCCTCTGCCGGCAGGAAGCTGCCCGGCAGCTTCCACATCGCCAGCGCCATGACGGCACAAATCAGCGCGAAGGCGCCCATCATCGTCGCCGAGCGGCGCAGGCCGCCCAGCACGCGATGCTGATAGCCCTGCTCCGTGCGCCCCCACAGGCGGTTGAACGCCCCGAAGAAGCCCGTGGTATGAGGCTTAGGATGGCTAAGTAGCGCGCCGCACAGCGCCGGGGTTAAGGTCAGCGCCACCACGACGGAGAGCAGCATCGCCGAGATGATGGTCACCGAGAACTGGCGATAGATCACGCCGGTTGAGCCGCCGAAGAAGGCCATCGGCAGGAACACCGCCGACAGCACCAGGGCAATGGCGATCAGCGCCCCGGAAATTTCGCCCATCGACTTCTCGGTGGCTTCACGGGCGGAGAGCCCCTCATCGCGCATAATTCGCTCGACGTTCTCCACCACTACGATGGCGTCATCCACCAGCAGGCCGATGGCCAGCACCATCGCAAACAGCGTCAGCGTATTGATGGAGTAGCCAAACAGCGCCAGCACGCCGAAGGTGCCAAGCAGCACCACCGGGACCGCCACCGCCGGGATAAGCGTGGCGCGGAAGTTCTGCAGGAACAGATACATCACGCAGACCACCAGCACGATGGCCTCAAACAGCGTTTGAATCACATCCTCGACCGATATTTTAATAAACTCGGTGCTGTCCTTCGGATAGGCAATATCGTAGCCCTGCGGCATCTGGCGCTGATACTCGGCAATCTTATCCTTCACGCGCGTCGCGGTATCCAGCGCGTTGGCGCCCGGCGCCATCATGACCGCGATGCCGGCGGCAGGGTGGCCGTTGAGGTTCGCCGAGGCGGTGTAATCTTCGCTGCCCATTTCAACCCGGGCGACGTCGCTCAGGCGGACGACCGCGCCGTTGGTCTTGCTCTTCACAATGATGTTTTTGAACTGATCGACGGTTTGCAGGCGCGACTGAGCGCGCACGGTGGCGGTGAGCTGCTGGGTGTTAGAGGACGGCAGCGCGCCGATTTTACCCGCCGAGATCTGCACGTTCTGCGCTTCGATTGCCGTTTCGACATCGGAAGGCATCAGCGCATAGGAGGCCAGTTTGGTCGGGTCCAGCCAGATGCGCATCGCGTATTCTGCGCCAAATACATGCAGGCTGCCGACGCCTTCAACGCGCGCCAGCGGATCCTGCATGTTGCTCACCAGCCAGTCGGCGATATCGGAGCTGGTAGCCTTGTCGGTTTTATCGTACACCGCGAGGATCAGCAGGAAGCTGCTCTGCGATTTCACCACCGTCACGCCGGACTGCTGCACTTCGCTGGGCAGCCGCGATTCGGCCTGCTGAACTTTGTTTTGCACCTGCACCTGCGCGGTGTCGGGATCGGTGCCTTGCTCAAAGGTTACGTTAATGCTGACCGAGCCGTCGGAGCTGCTGGTGGAGCTGAAGTAGAGCAGGTTATCCAGCCCGGTAAGCTGTTGTTCGATAACCTGCGTCACGCTGTTTTCCAGGGTTTCGGCAGAGGCGCCGGTGTAGGTGGCGGAAATTTTCACCGACGGCGGCGCGACGTCCGGGTACTGGGCGACCGGCAGCGTGCGGATGGCGAGGATCCCGGCGAGCATAATCAGGATAGCGATAACCCAGGCGAACACCGGGCGCCGGACGAAGAAGCGGGAGAACATCAGGCGTTGCCTCCGCTGTTTTTCATTTCAACGGCTTTGACCTGCTGCCCGGCGGCAACCTTGCCGGTTCCTTCAACGATCAGCCTGTCGCCGCTCTTCAGGCCGCTCTCTACCAACCACTTATCGCCGTAGGCTTCACCGGTTTCGACCTCACGCAGGGCGACTTTGCCGCTGGCATCGACCACCAGCGCGGTGGCGTGACCTTTGGCATCGCGAGTGATGCCCTGCTGCGGGGCGAGGATCGCATCGTCCATCACGCCCTCATCGACGTGGGCGCGCACGAACATTCCCGGCAGCAGGAGGTGCTGCGGGTTGGGGAATACCGCGCGCAGCGTGACCGATCCGGTTGCTTCGTCCACCGCCACTTCGGTCAGCGCCAGGCGGCCCTTTTCACCATAGGTGCTGCCGTCTTCGAGGCTCAGGGTGACGCTGAGGGTATCGGCGTTGCTTGCCAGCGTTTGCTGGCGTAAGCGCAGCAGATCAACGCTCGATCGCGTGAGATCGACGTAAATCGTCTCCAGCCCGCGGATCGTCGCCAGGGCGGTATCCTGATCGGCGGAGACCAGCGCGCCCGGGGTGACGGAGGAGATACCAATCCGCCCGGCAATCGGCGCGCTGACGGTGGTCCAGTTCAGGTTGATGCGGGCGCTCTCCAGCGCGGCCTTTTTCGACTCGACGCTGGCCTTGTCCTGGTTACAGGTCGACTGCGCGTCATCGGCATCCTGCAGCGACACGCCGTTATCTTTTACCAGCTGCGTATAGCGCCGGGCCTTCTGGCAGTCGGCAACCGTCAGCGATTGCGCCTGCTTCAGGGCGGCCGCGGCTTCGTTATAGGCTGCTCGATAGCTGGCCGGGTCAATTTGATACAGCGCCTGGCCGGCTTTTACCATGTCGCCTTCGTTAAACAGGCGCTTTTGAATGATACCGCCCACCTGCGGGCGCACTTCGGCGCTGAGCGATGCGGTAGTGCGGCCGGTCAGTTCGCTGATAACGGAAACGGGCTGACCTTTCAGGGTGACAACGCCGACTTCCGGCGTCGTTTGCGGCGGGGCGGATGTTTGCGAATTATCGCATCCAGCCAGCAGAAATAATGCTGTTGCGATGGGTATGATGGTGTGTTTCATTATATTCTCTCAGGATGAACGACGTCCGACCCGCTAATTAAATCGTGAGGTGATGGGCTGGGCGCTGAGGCATTTTCGGGTAAACGAAAATGACAAAAAGGGAACCCAGGCGTTCCTGTATGCTGTTATTCGACGATGGCCGCCGGAGCGGTCATTTCTTGGCTCCTCTGCGGCAGAGATGCCTCCACTCCTGGATTTATTGTGCGAACGATCATTCTCATTTTTTCTCGTTATACGTCTCTAACGGGTCATCAAAAGGTTTTTTTGTCTACATTTGAATCGTGAAAATTAAGACAAAAAATAATGGAGGAAATAAGAATTTTTTGTGAAAGTAAGCGCCAATAATACCCTGACGTCATTTAAGCTGGAGGCATTAATGGCTCTAATAATAACAACAAGCATTAATCCCGCGGATCGGGAAGCGCTGCTGGCGGGGCCACGAGAATGCAACCTGCCTGATTTCCCGCACCCTGGCATGGAACGTCATTATCTATCGAAGGCGCTGTAAGGCCGCTGGCGACGCGGATATTAGCCGCCAATCCCCCGTTGGATCATCGCCAGCGCGTGGCTGACGATGGTTTCCCGGGGGATCGCTTTTAGCCTCGCGTCGGTGCGAATGCGCGAATAGGGCACCAGCACCAGGCTAATCAGGCTGGTGAACAGCAGCTCCGGCGACAGGGCCGGGTTGAGTTTTCCCTCCTGCTGCCAGCGGCTTATGGTCTCCAGCATCCGGTGATACTTATCGTCGCCAAAGCGGGCGTGCATATGCTGGCGCAGCACCGGCATTTCGCCAATCATCTCCTGCATCCACAGCGGCGCAAACCAGTCGTTTTGCTCCGCCAGCGCGGCGAGCGCCTCAATCAGCAGGGTAAACGCGGTCAGCGGATCTTGCGGATGGGCGATAAAAATCTTGCTGATTTCGCTGCGCAGCGGCATAAAGCGCTCCTCCAGTAGCTGGTCGACTAATATCTCCCGCGAGTCGAAATAGTAATGCAGCATCGCCGGCGTGACGCCGGCCTCTTTGGCGATGGCGTTCAGCGACGTCCGGGCGATGCCCTGGCGGGCAAACAGCGCCAGCGCAATATCCATCAGCTGTTCACGGTTAGCGGTGCCCGGTTTTTTGCCGCGCGGGCGGCCCGGACGGCGAGGCGCATCATTGTCTTTTTGTGCCGTCATTTCTTCACTGTCTCTTGACCAGATTCATCATTTCCCTAAATATTAATTATGTATTTAATTAATTTCAAGCGAGTGTTGCTATGACATCTGAAATCGCCGCCCGGCCGGCGCCGTCGATCCGCCTGCTGTTCAGCGCGCTGCTGCTGGTAATGCTGCTGTCGGCGCTGGACCAGACCATCGTCTCGACCGCGCTGCCGACCATCGTCGGCGAACTCGGCGGGCTGGATAAGCTCTCGTGGGTGGTCACGGCCTATATCCTGAGCTCGACCATCGTGGTGCCGCTGTACGGTAAATTCGGCGATCTGTTCGGGCGAAAAATCGTGCTCCAGGTGGCGATCGTGCTGTTTCTCGTCGGCTCGGCGCTGTGCGGCCTGGCGCAGAATATGACGCAGCTGGTGCTGATGCGCGCGCTGCAGGGGCTGGGCGGCGGCGGCCTGATGGTGATCAGCATGGCGGCGGTCGCCGACGTGATCCCCCCGGCGAACCGCGGCCGCTATCAGGGGCTATTCGGCGGAGTCTTTGGCCTGGCGACGGTCATCGGGCCGCTGATCGGCGGTTTTCTGGTGCAGCACGCCTCCTGGCGCTGGATTTTCTATATCAACCTGCCGCTGGGGCTGTTTGCGCTGCTGGTTATTGGCGCGGTGTTCCACAGCAGCAACAGACGCAGCGCGCACCAGATAGACTGGCTGGGGGCGTTTTACCTGAGTATGGCGCTGGTGTGCATCATCCTCTTTACCTCCGAAGGCGGCAGCGTGCGGCCGTGGAATGACCCGCAGCTGTGGTGCACTCTGGCCTTTGGCGTGGTGGGGATGATTGGCTTTATTTATGAGGAACGGCTGGCCCTTGAACCTATTATTCCGCTCTCGCTGTTCCGTAACCGCACCTTTCTGTTGTGCAGCATGATTGGTTTTGTGATCGGCATGGCGCTGTTTGGCTCGGTGACCTTCCTGCCGCTCTATCTGCAGGTGGTGAAGGCGGCCACTCCGACCGAAGCCGGGCTGCAGCTGATCCCGCTGATGGGCGGCCTGCTGCTGACGTCGATCGTCAGCGGGCGCATTATCAGCCGTACCGGTAAATACCGCCTGTTCCCGATTCTCGGCACTCTGCTGGGCGTGGCGGGGATGGTGCTGCTGACCCGCATTACCATCCATTCGCCGATGTGGCAGCTGTATCTGTTTACCGGCGTATTGGGGGCGGGCCTGGGGCTGGTGATGCAGGTGCTGGTGCTGGCGGTACAGAACGCGATGCCCGCCCAGATGTACGGCGTGGCCACCTCGGGCGTGACGCTGTTTCGCTCGATTGGCGGCTCGATCGGCGTGGCGCTGTTCGGCGCGGTCTTTACCCACGTACTGCAAAACAACCTGCAGTGCCTGCTGCCGGAGGGCGCTGAGCTGCCCAGGGCGCTGAATCCGGAGGCGGTACAGGCCCTGCCGACGACGATCCGCCTCGATTATCTCGACGCCTTCGGCGCGGCCATTCACGCCGCCTTCCTGATGGCCGCCGGCATTATGGCCGTTGCCTTTATGCTTTCATGGCTGCTGAAAGAGGTGCCGCTGAAAAAGGCGGCTGGCTAGGCGGTTCCGGCGATACGCAGCAGCGCCCGGCGCAAAGCCGGCGCGGCGAAGCTGAGGAACTTGCGCAGCTTGAGCGGGGCCAGATCCCGGCTGGTATACAGCAGGTGCACCGGCGCCGGCTCGGGTTCCACCGATTCCAGAATGAGCTGCAGCTCACCGCGGGTCAGGCCGTCGATGGCCTGATAGTGCAGCAGCCGCGCCACGCCAGCCCCCAGCCGGGCGGCGTCCGCGGCGCTTTCCGGGGTGGTGACCGACAGCACGGCGCGCAGAGCTACCAGCCGATCTGCCGCTTCGGCGGCGCGAAAGCGCCAGCCGCGATAGGGCATCGGCGATTCAATACTAATAATCGGCAGCCCTTCCAGCTCGCGCGGGCGCTGCGGCACGCCGTGCTTTGTCAGCAGCAGCGGGTGGGCGCAGGTGACGATACGCATCTCGCCGAGGCGGGTGGCCACCATACCGCTATCCGGCAGCGCGCCGATGCGCACCGCCAGGTCGACGTGGTCGTCTATCAGGTCAACGTTACGGTCGCTGAGCAGCAAACGAACGTTAATTTGCGGATAACGGGCGAGAAAATCGGTCACCACCGGCAAAACGTGGACGCGACCGAACATCGTGGGCGCGGCGATCACCAGCTCGCCCTTGGGCTGCAGATACTCCCCGGCCGCCTGCCGCTCGGCGTTGTCCACCTCTTCAAGGATCCGCCGCGCGGCGGCGACGTACTCTACGCCGGCATCGGTCAGCGTAAGCCGGCGGGTGGTGCGGATCAGCAGGCGCGCGCCGAGCGCGCTTTCCAGCTCGGCAATATTGCGGCTGACGGTGGTCAGCGGCGTGTTCAGCGCGCGTGCCGCCGCCGACATACTGCCCAGTTCGGTAACCTTCACCAGCAGCGCCATCGCGCTTAATCGGTCCATTATTATCCCGCTCTACGGAAAGATGATTGCCAGATCTCCAGTATTATCATTTGTCGCAGCAGAGTCCATGCTGTGGTCAGCGATACGAGGTGCGGAGGATCTATGGCCGGTGACTTTCTTGGCATTGCCATCACCCCGGATGTGATGGATGTCCAGCATGAAATGGGCAGCGACGGGCTGTGGCAATCGCCCCATAGCCACCGTCAGGCGGAGCGCTTTACCGCCAGCGAGGAGGCGATGATTACCACCCGGGATAGCTTTTATCTGGCCACCGTTTCGCAAACCGGCTGGCCCTATATCCAGCATCGCGGCGGGCCGCCCGGCTTTCTGCATCTGCTGGATGAGACGACCCTGGCAATGGCTGATTTTAGCGGCAACCGGCAGTACATCAGCACCGGCAACCTGCGGGGAAGCGCCAGGGCGTGCCTGTTTTTGATGGATTACCCGCGCCGTGCCAGGCTGAAAATCTACGCCACCGTTGAGGTGCTGGCGGTGGATGACGATCCCGCGCTGCTGGCGCGGGTAAAGCCGGAAAATTACCGCGGCAGGGTTGAGCGCATTTTTCGCTTTCATCTGCAGGCGTTCGACTGGAACTGCCCGCAGCATATTACGCCGCGCTATAGCGCCCAGCAGGTGGCGGAGTATAGCCAGACGCTGCAGCAGCGTATTCACGACCTCGAGCAGGAGAATCAGCGCCTGCAGCAGTTAACCCACACAGGAGAAGATCATGACTGAACAACGCCCGCCGCTGCCGCCGTTTACCCGCGAAAGCGCGGCGCAAAAGGTACGCGCCGCCGAAGATGGCTGGAACAGCCGCGATGCGCAGAAGGTCGCGCTGGCCTACACTCCCGATAGCGAATGGCGCAACCGCAGCGAGTTTGTGCACGGGCGCGCGGAAATCGTCGGCTTCCTGCAGCGCAAATGGCGCAAAGAGCAGGAGTACCGGCTGATTAAGGAGCTGTGGGCGTGGAGCGATAACCGCATTGCGGTGCGTTTCGCCTACGAATGGCATGACGACAGCGGCAACTGGTTCCGCTCGTACGGCAATGAAAACTGGGAGTTTGATGAGCACGGCCTGATGCGCACGCGCTACGCCTGCATCAACGATCTGCCGATCGCCGAAAGCGAACGCCTGTTCCACTGGCCCCTGAGCCGCCGCCCTGATGACCATCCGGGGCTCAGCGCTCTGGGGCTGTAAAGCAGGCGTTAACTTACGGGTTAATCGGCTTGCGGGAAATCAACAACCGTATCGTTAACCCGGTTCACCATGTTGGTGAACAGAATTGCGTCCGGCGAGTGGCGACGCCGGTTCAGGCGAAAATAGTCGTCCGGTTTTCGGTTGCCGCCTCCAGGGGCGAAGCGCCAGAATCCTGCGCATAACAACAAAACCGGAGGACATATGGATTTCGCACAACAACATCATCAGGCCACGCCAGTGCTGCTGGCTAACGTCTGGGACGTCCCCAGCGCCAGAGCCGCGGCTGCCGCGGGCTATTCGGCGGTAGGCACTTCCAGCGCCGCTATTGCCGACACCTGTGGTTATAACGATGGTGAAGAGCTCGCGTTTGCTGAGCTGCTCTTGCTCGTCACGCGTATCCGCGTGCAGGTTGCGCTGCCGCTGAGCGTGGATATGGAGTTCGGGTATGGCGCCAGCGTCGCCGAGGTGGTAGATAATCTGTGCGCGCTGGCGCAAACCGGCGTGGCAGGCGTTAATCTCGAGGACAGCGTGGTGATCGACGGCGAGCGGCGTCTGGTGGATGCGGAAACCTATGCCCGCCGCCTGCGGGCGGTTAAAACGGGGCTGGAGCAGGCTGGCGTCGCGTTGTTTCTTAATATTCGCACCGATCCGTTTTTGCTTAACCGACCGCAGGCGCTGGCTGAGACGGTTGCCCGGGGTCAGCTGTACGCGCGAAATGGGGCTGACGGCCTGTTTGTCCCTTGCGTTACCGAGGCGGCGGATATTGCGGCGATAGCGGCGGCGGTTGCGCTGCCTCTGAACGTCATGGCGATGCCCGCGCTGCCCGATATTGACCAGCTGACTCGTCTCGGAGTGAAGCGGATTTCTATGGGCAACGCGCTGCATAGCGCCCTGCAGGAGCATCTGCGCTCTCTGCTGCAAAACGTGCGACAGCAGCAATCGTTTAAAGGGGTATTCAGCCATGCAGGTGACTGATAAAGGGTTATGCGATACCTGGTATGAGGCGCTGGTGGCCCGCTCATCCCAATACGCCGGGCTTTTTTACGTCGGCGTGAAAACCACCGGCGTGTTCTGCATCGCCACCTGCCGCGCCCGCAAGCCAAAGCGGGAAAACGTGGAGTTTTATAGCGATTTCAAAGCCGCGCTCAGCGCCGGCTTTCGCCCGTGTAAAATTTGCCGGCCGACGGAAAACGCCAGCTCCGCGCCGCCGATGGTGGAGCAGGTGATGCAGCAGCTGCGCGCCGCGCCCAAGGTGCGGATCACCGACGACCAGCTGCGCCAGCAGCACATCAGCCCGGAACGCATGCGCCGCTGGTTTAGCCAGAACTACGGCATGACCTTTCAGGCCTTCCAGCGGATGCTGCGGGTCAATACCGCCCTGCAGGAGCTGCAGGGCGGGCGCAGCGCGACCGAGGTGGCGTTTGACAGCGGCTACGATTCGCTAAGCGGCTTCGGCTATACCTGCAAAAAGCTCACCGGCCGGGCGCCGAGCAAAGCGGGGCGGGTGATCCTGATCCAGCGCTTTACCACCCCCATCGGGCCGATGTTTGTTTGCGCTACCGAGCGCGGGGTTTGCCTGCTGGAGTTTGTCGACCGACGGATGCTGGAGAGCGAATTCCGCGATCTTCAGCGCCTGCTGGCGGCCAATATTATTGCCGGGGAAAACGCCCACACGCGCCAGGCGGTGGCGGAGATCGGGGAGTACTTTGCCGGCCAGCGGCAGCGCTTTTCCCTGACGCTTGAGGCGCCGGGCAGCGATTTTCAGCAGGCGGTCTGGCAACAGCTGCGGGCGGTGCCCTACGGCACAACCGAGCATTATCAGGGGCTTGCTGAGCAGATGGGCAACGCCGGGGCGGTACGCGCGGTGGCCAACGCCAACGGCGCCAACCGGCTGGCGATCGTTATTCCCTGCCACCGGATTATTGGCAAAGATGGCTCGCTCACCGGCTATGGCGGCGGCCTGGCGCGCAAAGAGTGGCTGCTGGCCCATGAGGCGAAATTCAGCAGATGATTTTATTTCCTGTTGCTGCTTTTGATGTTTAAAAGCTGGCCATAAAGCCGTTATAGTTTCGTACGAAAATAATAATGACTTTCTAATGGACTAACAGGGTGAAAATAATGAACTTGCGTTTATGGGCAGCCGCCGCGGTGGCGCTGGCGGGCCTGCTGCTGGCGGGTTGCGATCGGCAGGACGGCGATGCGAAACACATTAAAGTTGGCGTCATTAACGGCGCAGAGCAGGATGTGGCGGAAGTGGCGAAGAAGGTGGCGAAAGAGAAGTATGGCCTTGACGTTGAGCTGGTTGGCTTTAGCGGCTCCCTGCTGCCGAACGAATCGACGAACGCCGGGGATCTGGACGCCAACGTCTTCCAGCACCGGCCGTTCCTCGAGCAGGATAATAAAGCCCACGGCTATCACCTGGTGGCGGTCGGCAACACCTTCGTATTCCCGATGGCGGGCTACTCGCGCAAGATTAAATCGGTCGCCGACCTGAAAGACGGGGCGACTATCGCCATTCCTAACGATCCGACCAACCTCGGCCGCGCGCTGCTTCTGCTGCAGCAGCAGAAGCTGATTACCCTCAAAGCCGGCACCGGGCTGCTGCCGACGGCAATCGATATCACCGCCAACCCGCATAACCTGAAAATCATGGAGCTCGAAGGCGCGCAGCTGCCGCGGGTGATCGACGATCCCAAAGTTGATGTGGCGATTATCAGCACCACCTACCTCCAGCAAACCGGGCTCTCTCCGGTGCGCGACGGCATTTTTATCGAGGATAAAAACTCCCCCTACGTGAACATCATCGTCACCCGCGAAGACAATAAAGATGCGCAGAACGTGAAGGAGTTTATGCAGTCCTACCAGTCGCCGGAAGTGGCGAAGGCGGCGGAAACGATCTTCAACGGCGGCGCGGTGCCGGGCTGGTAATCACTCACGCAGGGAGGGGGGTCTATGATTCGGCAACGTCAGGCGGATTTGCTGCTGGTCGCCGCCACGGTCATCGCCGCGTGCGGGTGGATATTTTCGCGTGAAGCCATCGCCGGGATGCCGGTTTTTGCCTTCCTCGGCCTGCGCTTCTTTTTCGCCGCGCTGCTGCTGCTGCCCTTCTGCCGCGGTTTCCGCGTCGGGAGGCGGCAGTGGCCGCAGATACTCATCAGCGGCCTGTGGTTTGCGCTCAACCTGTGCCTGTGGATTTACTCGGTATCGACCACGCCGTCGCTGGGCGAGGGGGCGTTTATCATGAGCTTGTCGATGCTTTTCGTGCCGCTGACCGCATGGGTGATGATGAAAACGCGCCCGGCGCGCGCTTACTGGGAGTGCCTGCCGCTGGCGATCGTCGGCCTTGCCCTGCTGAGCCTGCATATGCCGATTGCCTTCCACCCCAGTCAGGGCTGGTTTCTGCTTACCGCGCTGGTGCAGTCAATCTGGTTCTGCTACACCAGCCGCTGCGCCCGCGAGGTGCCGCTGATCCCGCTGACCGCCGTGCAGCTGGGGATCACCGGCCTGGTGGGGCTGGCGATCTCGGTGGCGTTTGAAAGCTGGGATCGGCCGTTTACCCTGCCCACCTTCGGCTGGCTGCTCGCCAGTATCGTTATCGCCACCAGCCTGCGCTTCGGCCTGCAGATGAAGGGCCAGAAGTACGCGGCGGTTGCCAGCGCGGCGATTATTATGGTGCTCGAACCGCTGCTGACGGTGATTGCCGCCGCCCTGTGGTATCACGAGCAGCTGCCGCTGCAGAAAATTGTCGGCGGCGTGCTGATCCTGGTCGCCCAGCTGTGGTTCCGCTGGCGCATGCTTAAGCCGTTACGCTAAACCGCCGCGCTGCTGCGCCATCAGGTGCAGCAGCGGCACCAGCGATAGCCCGTCCGGCATCTCGCCGCGGGCGATCAGCTCCCCGATCTCTTCGAAGGTAAACCAGCCGGTTTCCATCACCTCATCCTGATCGGCGTCCATCCCAACGTACTCCAGATCGCGGGCAAGCCAGGTGATGAATAGCTGGTCGCTGCTGCCGTAGGAGGGGTTGTAGCGGATAATCTCTTCGGCGTTTTTGGCCTGCCAGCCGGTCTCTTCGCGCAGCTCGCGCAGGGCGGCCGCCCGCGGCTCTTCGCCTTCATCGATGCCGCCCGACGGAATAGCCCATACCACCTGGTCAATCAGATAGCGGTAGTGGCGGATCAGCAGCACTTTATCCTGCTGCATCGCCACAATGCCTACCGCCGGGCGCGGGTAGTGGATGGAGTAAAAGTCGCGGCGTTGGTCGGCGGTGACGTCGATAGCCACCTTGCGCATGCTGAACCAGGGGGTGTCGGCAATCACTTCGGCATCGTGCATATCGTCGGCGGTCAGTCTCTTTTTCATCGGGGCCACTTGTGCAGAAAATTGAGCGTTCAGCACACCATAGCCGGCGGCGGCTGGCAAGCGCGGAAAGTTGGCCCAATCCCATCGATCATTGCCCGAATGCCCATATTGCGCCAGGCTTGCGGGACGTACGATGTTCGCCAGATTCCCCCGAAGAGGCATGCGCATCATGAACATCACCCACATCCGTAACGCGACCCAAATAATTGAATACGCGGGTAAAAAGTTTCTCATCGATCCGATGCTGGCGGATAAGGCCGCCTGGCCGGGATTTGTCGGCACCGCCCGCAGCGAGCTGCGTAACCCGCTGGTGGGGCTGCCTTTTCCGCTCTCTGTCATTGTTGACGTCGACGCCGTTATCGTGACCCATACCCATGAGGATCACTGGGACGCGGCGGCGATCGCCGCGATTCCCAAAGCGCTGCCGGTTTTTGTCCAGCATGAGGCCGATGCCCGGCTGCTGCGTAGTCAGGGGTTTAGCGATATTCGCCTGCTGTCTGAGAGCAGCGAATTTGCCGGCGTGACCCTGCAGAAAACCACCTCCGGGCAGCATGGGAGCGATCGCACCTATGCCGTGCCGGCGATGGCGGAGCGCCTGGGCGAAGCCTGCGGCGTGGTGCTGCGTCATCCGCAGGAGAAAACGCTGTGGCTGGTGGGTGACACCATCTGGCGCGATGAAATCGAAGCCGACATGATCCGCCTGCGCCCCGACGTGGTGGTGCTGAATGCCGGATATGCCCACGTCATCGGCTTTGGGCCGATCATCATGGGTAAAGAAGACGTGCTGAAAACGCACTTTACCCTGCCGGAAGCGCAGATCGTCGTCGGCCATATGGAGGCGGTGAACCACTGCCTGCTGAGCCGCCGGGAGCTGAGCGAGTACGTGGCTGACAACCAGATTGCCGGGGTGGTCAGCATCCCGCAGGATGGGGAAAGCATGGTATTTTAACTTCCTGACGGGGAGAGGAGGCAGCGATGAAATTAACCGACGTGGCGATTGTCGCGGTGGAAGGGTTTAGCCCGTTTCACTACTCCGTTCCCTGCATGCTGTTTGGCGACAGCGTGTCAGAAACGAAGCGCTTTAACCTCCATCTGTGCGCCGAGCGGCCAGGGCTGCTGACCGCCCGCGACGGCTTTGCGCTTCACGCCCGGGATGATTTTACCGCCCTTGAGCGGGCGGATATTGTGGTGGTGCCCTACTGGGGCGCGGTAAATCAGCGCCCGCCGCAGGCGCTGCTCGATAGCCTGGTGCGGGCGAGCGACAACGGCGCTGAAATTGTCGGTCTCTGCGTGGGGGCGTTCGTGCTGGGCTACGCAGGGCTGCTGGACGGCAGGCGGGCGGCGACCCACTGGGAGTTTGAGCAGGATTTTCAGCGCCTGTTCCCGCAGGTGCGGCTGGATATCAACGCGCTGTACGTTGATGACCGGCGGATAATCACCTCAGCGGGCACCGCGGCGGCGCTCGACTGCTGCCTGTATATTATTCGTCAGCGCTTCGGCAGCCTGGCGGCCAACCAGATTGCCCGCCGGATGATCGTTCCGCCCCATCGCGAAGGCGGTCAGGCGCAGTTTATCGCCCAGCCGGTGCCGAAAAGCACCCGCGATGCGCGCATTAACTGCCTGCTTGAGTATCTCCAGCAGCATATTCACGAAGCGCACAATCTCGATTCGCTGGCCCAGCTGGTGGCGATGAGCCGCCGCACCCTGACCCGTCATTTTGCGCAGGCCACCGGGATGAGCATTGCCGACTGGCTCACCGCCGAGCGGCTGCGGCGCAGCCAGATCCTGCTCGAAGCGGGCGAGATGCCCGTTGAGCAGGTGGCGGAAATGGTCGGGTTTCGCTCCGCCGTCACCTGGCGCCAGCAGTTTAAGTCCCGCTTCGGCGTCAGCCCGGCGGAGTGGCGAAGGACCTTCCGCCGCGGGGCTTAGCCGGCGAGGGTGGCGATGTCGATCACGAAGCGGTATTTGACGTCGCCTTTGATCATCCTTTCCCACGCTTCGTTGATCCGATCCCCGCGGATCAGCTCGATATCGGCGACGATACCGTGTTCGGCGCAGAAATCGAGCATCTCCTGGGTTTCCGGGATCCCGCCAATCATCGAGCCGGCAATCGACCGGCGGCGAAATATCAGGTTAAACACTTCCGGCGACGGGTGCGGGGTCGCCGGCGCGCCCACCAGGGTCAGGGTACCGTCGCGTTTAAGCAGCGTGGTGAAGGCATCGAGGTTGTGTGACGCCGCCACGGTGTTAAGAATAAAGTCGAAGCTTTTGACATGCGCCGCCATTTCCGCCTCGTTGCGCGACACCACGACTTCATCCGCACCCAGCTCCCTGGCCGCGTCACGCTTGGATTCCGAGGTGGTAAAGGCCACCACGTGGGCGCCCATGGCGTGGGCCAACTTGATCCCCATGTGCCCCAGCCCGCCGATGCCGACGATGCCTACTTTTTTACCCGGCCCGACGTTCCAGTGGCGCAGCGGCGAGTATGTGGTGATACCGGCGCACAGCAGCGGCGCCACGGCGGCCAGCTGCTCCTGCGGGTGGCGCACGCGCAGCACGTAGCGCTCGTGAACCACGATTTGCTGGGAGTAGCCGCCCAGCGTATGGCCGGGCGCATCCTGAGTGGGGCCGTTATAGGTGAGCACCATGTTGTCGCAGTAGTTTTCCAGCCCAGCCTCGCACTCATCGCACTGCTGACAGCTGTCGACCATACAGCCGACGCCCACCAGGTCGCCCACCGCGTGGCCGGAGACGTGGTCGCCGACGGCGGTGACCCGGCCCACGATTTCATGCCCCGGCACGCAGGGATAGATCGTCCCTGCCCATTCCGAGCGGGCCTGGTGCAGGTCGGAGTGACAGACGCCGCAGTAGTCGATGGCGATCTGCACATCGTGCGGCCCCGGCTCGCGGCGGGAGATGGCCATCGCGGCCAGCGGCTGGCTGGCGGAGTTGGTACCAATAGCGTTGATCTGCATAGCGAAACCTCTTCTGAATAAACGTGCTGAATGGGGCGGAGGGAGGTGCGTGTTTTTTGCGCGGCAACGCTAAGCGTAGCCTGGCTAGCGCCGGATGGGAGGGGATTAGCTCAAAGGGTTAAAAAGGGGCGGACGCTCCCCCGGCCGGCGGGGGAGTCAGGGGTTATCGGGGCTCAACGGCCGTCAGAAAGGCGCTTCAGTGCCGCAAACCGTTGTCTTAGAATCCTTCCAGCACGATTTTGCCCACCGCGCGTCCGGTTTCAAGATGAGCGTGGGCTTTCTGCAGATTCTCCGCGGTGATGGCGCCGTAGTGTGCGCCGAGCGTGGTTTTAATCGTTTTATCATCAATCAGCGCGGCGACGCGGGTCAGCAGCCGATGCTGGGCAATGATATCCGACGTTTCAAACATTGAGCGGGTAAACATAAACTCCCAGTGCAGCGAGATGCTTTTGGCCTTCAGCGGCCGGGCGTCGAGAGTTTGCGGATCGTCGATCAGCGCCAGCTTGCCCTGCGGCGCGAGGGCGGCAATCAGCTGCGGATAGTGCTGCTCGGTGTTGGTCAGGCTGGCGACGTGGGTCACTTCCTTCACCCCGATGCGGGCCAGCTCTTCGCTCAGCGGCTTATTGTGGTCAATAACCTGATGCGCGCCGGCGTCCAGCACCCATTTCTGGCTCTCCGGACGCGATGCCGTCCCGATCACCGTCATCCCGGTCAACCTGCTGGCCAGCTGGGTCAGGATTGACCCGACGCCGCCCGCTGCGCCGACGATCAGCAGCGTGTCGCCGGCGTTGCCGCCCTCCTGGACGCCCAGGCGGTCAAATAACAATTCCCAGGCGGTGATGGCGGTGAGCGGCAGGGCGGCCGCGGAAGCGTTATCCAGCGAGCGCGGCTTGAGGGCGACGATCCGTTCGTCCACCAGCTGAAACTCCGTGTTGCTGCCCGGACGACCCAGCGCGCCGGCGTACCAGACCTCGTCGCCCGGCGCGAAGAGGGTGACCGCATCGCCAACGGCTTTGACCGTACCAACCGCATCCCAGCCCAGCACGCGCGGCGTATCGGCATCGAATCCGGCGCGCACCTTGGTGTCCACCGGGTTAACGGAAATGGCCTTGACCTCAACCAGCAGGTCATGGCCCTCGGCGGTCGGAACCGGCAGCTCGATGGCGCTTAAAAAGGGGATATTGCGGCCTTCTGCCGCGGCGCGGGTAATGGCGATTGCTTTCATATACTCTCCGGTTTGCTAATGGGTTCATCGGTTGAATGCGTCGAGGATAGACCGGCGCCGTCCGGGGAAAAACGGTCCGGCGGCGATAAGAGTTATATTCAAAAAGAGAAAATCAGCTCAGGGTACAAGGTTAGGACGATATGGGCCCCGCTGTTTCATATTTGAGAATAATTTTGCGTAGACTTCAAAAATATTAATTCCTGAAGTAATGAATAATAATATTGCGTTATAGCTCAAAGTTTATGCCTTGACTCACGCCAGGCTGCATGCGACTTTCTCTATATCAAATAATAAACAGAGTTTCATATTTGAGACAAAAATATCATCATCGCGATATTTAGCTGATTGTTTCACCGCTGAGACAAATTAATTAAAAACGCCACTATTTAGCGGCGGCGGACTTCTGTTGCTTATTAAAATATAAAGTGAGGCATGTGCTATGCGTAAAATTATCATCACGCTGCTGCTGGGCGCGTGTACCGGGGGCTTCGCCCAGGCGGAGCAAGGAAAGTCGTTTCCGCATATCGGCTGGCGCAGCGCCGATAATCTCGCCGGCGTGGATTTTGGCGGCGCCCTGCGGGCAAACTACCGCTATGAAGACTGGCAGGGCAGTAATTATCGCAATCCGCCGCATCTGCGTTTCGATACCTTTCGTATCGACAGCAGCGGATTTTATAATAACTATTTCTTCGATGCCGGATTCTGGTTTCAGGATCATCATAAATATGCCGTCGACCGGGCCTATGTGGGCTATCGTTTAAACGATAATAACAATATTACGCTCGGTATTCCGGGTAAACCTTTTGGCCTTGAACCCTATCCGCAATTCGGCTGGTCCTACGGCATTCCCTTTTATTTAGGCTTTGGCGTTAATGCCGGCAGCGGGGTGAACTATCAATATCACGATAAGGTAATGCCTCCAATCAGTAGAACATGTACTTTTCGATGAAGGCACCGATGACCTTTTCGTGCAATTCGATGGAACGTGAAAAACATATTGTTTTGCGTGCCAGCCGCTTGATACGGGTTCGCAGCGTCAGATTGTTTCGCTCAATGCGCTGTGTGAAAATTTTACCAGTCAGATGTATCTCCTTCGGCACCTCTCTGGCATAACTGCCCCAGTTATCGCTGGTAATCATGCCGATGCTAAAGGGCGTCAACAGGGCCAACAGTTCCCGACATGTCTCATCGGTACGTGGGCCGAAAGTATAAGCCAGTACGCCACCCGTTTTGGTATTGTAAGCATACCAGAGCCAGTGCTGCCGGGCTTTACTGCCAACAAAGCCCCACTGCTCATCAAGCTCGCAGATGAGTGCCACATCGGCATGAGCGACAGGAGAAGCGGTTATCCGGGACGGCGAGAGCTTTTTAATGTCCGTATGACGGTATTGATACCGACCTTAAGAACTCTGGCGGTATCGCGGACGCCGGCACCGTTGTGTGCCAGTTCAACTATCTGTTCTTTTACACCGGGTTTTCTGGCTTCATAGGTATAAGCCAGCTGAAAAACGCGGCGACATGACCGGCAACGAAAGCGCTCGTGCCCGGAACAGCTGTGCCCATGGCGATAAACAGAATCGGAATGGCAACGAGGACAATGAACAGTAACGGTAGCCATAGAAAGCCCTAAATACCAGTAGCATATCATGGTTTTCTATCGATTGAAGGCATTACCCACGATAATAACTGGTCGCTGGATATGGCCTACTTTCCGTGGATGGAGCCGGAAAACCTGCGCTATGCGCCGGAGGCGGGCGACTACAGCCGCCTGAAGAACACCTTCTATCCCAGCCAGCACCAGCAGCGTAACGAGAAGCGCGATCAGGTTAACGTCCGCATCGCCCGGGAGTTTCGCGGTGGAGGCTGGAATAACGAGCTGGGCGGCTCGCTGGCGCTGGCGCGTCTGCACAATCGCGAAACGGACGATGACGGCACCTTCTGGGCGGCAGGCCTGCACGGAATGGCGCACAACGGGCCGTGGCAGCTCACGTCGCAGGTCATTCGCTATCAGTACGATCCTAAGAACCCCGCGGGCGTCAGCGACGATACGATCCTGATGGGCGGCAACGGCCTGACGCCGGCCTATCTTATTCCGGCCAAGGGCACCACCGCGTCGCTAAACCTCGCCCGCGACGTTGATGTGAAGTGGGGAGCGGTGTCAAAGCTGCGTTTCTATAACGACTACAGCGTGCTGTGGAAGGACAAAAGCGGCTGGCAGGATTCGCAGATGAATACCGTTGGGGTGCAGGTATTTGCCCTGCCGGTGATGCTGTGGGTCGACCTCAGCTGGGCGAAGAACGCCAACCCCTGGGGCGGGGCGCTGAACGCCACGGGCTGGACCAGCACCGAGTCTGAGGGCAACGGAAAATGGTATTTCCGCACTAACGTTAATATTGGCTATTACTTCTGACAGGGGAATATGGTGTACAGGTTGCTGGCGAACTATCCGGATTTTCCGGATAGTTACCTTTTGACCCGGTTGGCCTGTAGAAAAAATGCTGGTGTTAATGGTTCGAACTGAAGGTTTTCAGGCGTCAGGCAAGATGGAGCGTGCTATTGACGCTTTTAAGCGAATGCTGAATTTTCTTTAATTCGGCTTTGAGCATCTCTTCTTTTTCATTGAGCGGCATCAGCACAATGCAGCCGTCCATTACCTTAACCGTGACCGGCTTCCCGGTATCGAATCCCGCTTCGCGCAGCCACTTGCCGGAAAGGGTAAGACTTGGTGTACTGGTATCCCGGCCATTTGGCCGATAGCCAACCAGCAGCTGACGCTCGGTTCCGCTAACGGTGATATCTGGGGTAGAATGCGAATCAGCCATAATCAACTCCTTGATAGTTGGTGAGGTTGGACGCCCTTTAGTGCTCCAACACTATCGGGCGTTGTAATAATTTCAAATCCATATGGTAGGTACCATATGTGGATAAATTAACCTAAGTGGTACCTACCATGCAAGAGAAAAAGAAACCAAATTTTGACCGCACTAAAAGCACGATGAAGAACATCCGGTTTGAGGATGAGCTTTTGGAACAGATTGAGAAAGCAGCAGGAAAAGGGAATTTCAGTAAATGGGTGAAAGAGGCTTGCCTAATGCGGTTAGCACAGCAAAAAAAATTCTCCTTTAGAGGCTAAAAATGGAAAAATTAATCTCTACATCTCGTCACAGAACATCCAGTGCAAAACATGATACTATCCTTGCTTCCACACAAAGTGATCGTGCCAGGTTAATATATTCAGCAGCATTCAGGCGGCTACAGCAAAAGGCTCAGGTATTTTCTTTAGAAAGTAATTCAGCAGTACGCTCGAGATTAACCCACTCTATAGAGGTTTCTCATATTGGGCGTTATATTGTTGCAACAATTTTAGAAAAAATATCTAATAGTAATGTTCTCGATGATGATGTTAAGATTTTTTGGCAGAAGAATAGTTTATCTATATCAAATATTGTTGAAACTGCATGTTTAATGCATGATATTGGAAACCCGCCTTTTGGTCATTTCGGAGAGGCTGCAATTGTAGAGTGGAGTAAATCAGAATCTGTTGAAAGTGCATTAAAAATTTCACTTGCTGAAACTTTCTCAAGGAAAATTTGTAACTCTGTACTTTCTGATTTTAAACATTTTGATGGAAACCCCCAAGGGTTGAGGATAATTACAAAACTACAGGGTGACGATGGTTATTACGGACTTAACTTAACTTATACTCAATTAGCATCGTTTATAAAATATACCTTTTGTCCTGATGATATAAAATCTGAACTTCCATTCAGTAAAAAAATTGGTTATTTTCCCACAGAAAAGCATGTAATGGAAACAGCATGGCAAACCTTATCGATGAAAAAAAATTCTCGACATCCTCTTGGATTTTTAATGGAGGCATCCGATGATATCTCATATTGTATTAGTGATATTGAGGATGGAATAGAAAAAGGAATAATCACTGTTAGTGAGTTTAGTGAATTTACTTGTGGTAAAATTCAGTCATTAAAGGAAATTCATAGCGATTTCAAAGAGCAATGTGATGAACTGATATCATGTTTAACTCAGAGTAATACAGTACCTATTGGGAATTTCCTTTTCTTTAAAACTACTCTTTCTAATTTCTTAGTTAAAAGAGTGGCAGAGATTTTTGTAAAAGATTACTCCTTATTTGTGAATCAAGAGCGGACAGAAGAAATAATATCTGAAGGGACGTTTGAGTATGATGTTTTAGATATTCTAAAAGACTATACCTCAATCTATCTCTTTACATCTTCTGAAGCAGAGTGTATGGAATTATCAGGGTTCGCTATAATAAAAGGTATTCTTGATGAGTATACTGCGTTAATAAAACTACCAAAAGAAAAATTTTTACATCTTATCTTAAAAGAAAACAAGCAAATACGTTGTAATAATTTGCATATTGAAAGGAGATTATTCAATAGATTGCCAGGTAAGCATTTGAAATCATACTATACCGCAATAGTCGGTCTCCCCTATAATAATGAAAAATTTAGTAATGAGTTGTTAAGGGATAAATTTAATGATATTTCTCGAGAAAATGAACTTTCCTTAAGAATACATTTAATTGTTGATTTCATTTCAGGTATGACTGATCAATTTTCTATGGAAATGTATCAGCTTCTTAAAGGTATTAAGGTGAGGTGATATGGAAAAATTCCAACAATTTTATACACATATTCAAAAACATCCATTTACTTGGGTCAAACATCTTATTGATTTTAATATAAATAAAAAATACATATCACAGGATATTTCGCTACACTTCAGTCGGTATAAATATACACCTCAGTCATTTTCAGATGAACGTTCAAATTTAGTTATCCCTTTCAAAGCATTTAACGAAAAAATACTATATGATATTATGATGAGTATGGATGTGTCTGAAGAGTTGGCATTCCACTCAACGATACAGGGATTTGGTAGTTCTTATCATTTTCCATTAATTGACTTTGGTAATGTTGATAGAGGAATTATAGATACGAGTCCATTGCGAGAATTGGCTGCACACTGGAATATTTCTTTTCATATTTATAATAGTGGTAGATCTTTCCATGCTTATGGTAATATACTCAATAAACTTCAAAGTGCAGATTGTTTCAGGGAGCCACATTAAGTCCTGCAGATGAAAATATTTATTTTTGACTTTATTGAGTATTTTAACCTTGGTCTTTATTATCAGCAGCCATTAACTCCAGCAGATTTCCATCAGGATCCCGAAAGAAAACAGATTGTGATGGCTGACCTGAACTCGTTTCACGGGGCACCGGGCCATGGATTATTTCGATATCGTTTTTCTCAAGTAGCTCTAACACGCTGAGAATTGTCCCTCCCCACCGGAAGCATAAATCAGCACTCCCTGGCATTGGCCTTTTAGCTACAAGTTCCACGCCATTCTCAACCTGATGTAAACTCAGGACAATATCACCCAGCGATACCTGCCTTACAAGCAGTTTCCCAAAGGGGGCGTACTCTGCATGAATTTTTGCACCAAACAATTTATCGTAAAAACAGTAAGATACTTCAAGGTCGGCAACAGTTATTGCAACATGATCAATGAGAGTTATTTTGTTCACAGGTGAACACCTTACGCTATACGTCGTTATGTCTCTGACACGGAACTGAGCACCTGAAAATTGTCGTTGATACGACAGCCCAGTTTCTGCCCCAGTTCCGGCAGGGTTCGTTCAAAAAATCCTCTTATCGCGTCCCTGAAGGCTTTCGCTGACGCAAAATACCGGTTATTCCGCACATGCTCATTCATCACCTTCCACAACCGTTCTGTCGGGTTCAGGTTCGGGCTGTACGGCGGCAGATAATGCAGTTCAATATTCATCACGAAGGCCCAGTCCTTAACCAGCGATGCCCGGTGATAAGGCGCACCGTCCAGTATCAGATGCACTTTCTGCGACACCGGATAAGTCTGGCGAACTGCAATAAAAAAACGGCAGATAGCATCCGCATTAATCTGCGGATAATCACGGGTCACCGTCCGGGCCAGGTCGTTCACGCTGAGGGCGCTGATGATGTTCAGGCGGGTCCGGCTCCCGGTGGTTTTCACCGCTTTCAGTTCCCCCTTTCTTATCCAGCCACAGCTCAGCTTCGTTGACTGCGTCGGATGTACCGCATCCATAAACAGAATGGGTTCGCTGTCACCGGCAGCCTGCTTCAGCGCTTCATAATGCGTCATGAACTGCTGCTGTTGTGCCGGGCAGAACTTATGGGGAATACCTGACGGTTTTTTCCAGGTGAACCCGTTGCGGTGAAGCCACTTATTCATACCCGGAATGCTGTAGCGCACACCGAAGCGGTCACGGACAAGCGACACGATACTGGCCGTCGTGATGTGAACAGTGTCAGTCAGAAGCTGACGAAGTTCGGCAGACTCCCCGGGAGTCAGATGCTCCTGCGAACCGCCGTTATCAGAGGTGAGCTTACCGTCGCTGAGATAATCCGATAGATGACGCAGAACCGTGGTCTCATGAATGAGCTGAGACTGCGCAATCATGGCAGGAGACCAGCCCTGAGCAGAAAGCAGCACGCAGCGTATCCGGTCGCAGACACGGCGGTCACGACTCTGCCGGTGCTGAGCCTCAAGGGCGGCAATCTGTGCGGAGGTCAGTTTTACGTTCATGGCCTGAGCATGATCCTCAGCACCGACGAAATCAAGCAGTTTCAATGATCACGGGTATAACTCTCTGACGCTTGAACAGCGTATGGAACAGCTGGAAGCGCGGCTTGCCGCGGCTGAAAGTCGGGCAACGGTGGCGGAAGGCCAGGTGCGGGAATTACAGGCAAAGCAGAATGCCGCTATTCCGCTGGCACAAACGACCGTTGCGGTAAAAAGCGTTGCGTCTGTCGCAGAGAGCAAAAAGAATATTACCACGCCGGAGCTTAAACTCTCCGGTTATGGCGATCTGAAGATCTACGGGGACGTTGAGTTCAACATGGACGCCGAGAGCAAGCACGGTCTGCTGGCGATGACTAACGCCGATGTTGGCAGCGACCCGACCTACGATAACTGGGATTTAAACGGCCGCATTCTGCTGGGCTTTGACGGCATCCGCACCATGAGCAACGGCTATTTTGCCGGATTCTCGATTCAGCCGCTGGCCGATATGACCGGCTCCATGAACCTTGATGATGCCGCCTTCTTCTTTGGTCAGGAGAAGGACTGGAAGATAAAGGTCGGCCGTTTCGAAGCCTATGACATGTTCCCGCTGAACCAGGACACCTTTGTTGAGCATTCGGGTAATACCGCCAACGATCTTTATAGCGACGGTCACGGCTATATCTACATGATGAAAGAGGGGCGCGGGCGATCCGACGCGGGCGGTAATTTCCTGCTCAGCAAGCAGCTGGATAACTGGTATTTTGAGCTGAATACGCTGCTGGAGGACGGCACCTCGCTGTATGACGGCGAAGACTACCACGGCCGCGACATGGAGCAGAAAAAGAACGTCGCCTACCTGCGTCCGGTTGTTTCGTGGGCCAAGGATGAGTTCTCCGTCGCCGCGGCGATGGAGTCAAACGTGGTGAAAAATGCCTACGGTTATAGCAACGCGCGGGGAGACTTCGTCGATCAGTCCGATCGTACCGGCTATGGGCTGACCATGACGTGGAATGACCTGAAAACCAACCCTGCCAATGGCGTGGTGGTGAATGTGAACACCGCGTATATGGATGCCAACAATGAAAAAGACTTCACCGCCGGGGTTAACGCGCTGTGGCAGCGCTTTGAGCTGGGCTATATCTACGCCCATAATAAAATCAATGACTATGCCGGGGTGATTTGCGATACCGACTGCTGGATTAAGGATGAGGGAACCTACAATATTCATACCTTCCACGCCTCGTATCAAATCCCGAACGTGATGAATATGCAGAACTTTAATATCTATCTCGGGGCCTACTACTCCATTCTTGATAGCGATGTGCAGGCCAATAAGAGCGATGACGACGATCGCTACGGCGCGCGCGTGCGCTTTAAATACTTCTTCTGAAGAGCGTAAAAAGCGGCCCCGCTAAACATCGTCCGGCGGGGCCGCCGGGGATTTAATCCAGATAGAATACCGGCTTCAGCTCGGCGCTGACCGGGCTGTTATCGGCATTTGCCGGCATCACGTCGCGCATATGCTTCCACCAGCGCTGGCAGACCTCGGTTTCGGCGACGGCGTTCCAGCGCGCTTCCGATTCAATCTCCACCGTGGCGAACAGCAGATTGCGCTCTTTATCGAGATAAATGGCGTAATGGTGCGCGCCGTGGGCCTTCAGGACCGCCTCCAGCTCCGGCCAGATTGGCGAATGCCGGCGCTGATACTCCTCGTGCGCGTCGGGATTCACCTGCATCACAAACGCCTTGCGGATCATAGCGCCTCCAGGTACAGCTCACGCACTTCGTCGCGGCTGGCGGTTCGCGGGTTGCACGGCGCGCACGGGTCGGCGAGGGCCTTGTCCAGCCAGCCTTCGATGTCGGCTTTGCTCACTCCCAACTGGCTGAAGCCCTGCGGAATGCCGACGCGTTTGCTCAGTGCGCGAATCGCCTCGATCGCCGCCATGCTGGCGGCCTCATCGCTCATGTCGCGAGTATCGACGCCCATCGCCTGCGCCACGCGGGCAAAGCGGGCGACGGCGTTCGGGCGGTTAAAGTTTTCGATGATCGGCAGCAGAATGGCGTTGCATACGCCGTGGGGCAGATTGTGAGTCGCGCCCGGCTGATGCGCCAGCGCATGAACCAGGCCGAGCCCGGCGCTGTTGAACGCCATGCCCGCCAGATACTGGCCGAACGCCATCTGCTCGCGCGCCTCAAGGTTATGCCCGTCGTCGACGGCTTTCGGCAGCCACAGATTAATCAGCCGAATGGCCTCAAGGGCGTTGGCATCGGTTAGCGGATGGGCGCCGACTGAAACGTAGGCTTCAATAGCGTGGGTTAGGGCATCCATACCGGTGGCCGCGGTGATAGAGGCCGGGATATCCAGCATCACGCTGGCGTCATCGACGGCGATGTCCGGGATAATATTGGGATCGATAATCACCTCTTTTACCCGGCGCGCGGAATCGATAATGACCGCATTGCTGGTCATCTCCGCTGCCGTTCCGGCGGTGGTATTTATCGCCACCAGCGGTACGCCGGCGTTTTTCACCTTGCCGACGCCGGAATAGGCGGTGGAAGGGGCGGGATTGGCGGTGAGGATTTTAACCGCTTTCGCGGTATCGATGGGGCTACCGCCGCCAAAGGCGATAATGTAATCGCACTGCGCGTCGTGGAAGCCGGTAATGCCTTGATGCACCAGCGCTTCGGTGGGGTTGGGGAATACCTCGTCAAACAGGTGCCAGGACATCTGGTGCGCATCAAGCGCGGCAAACAGGCTGTCCAGCAGGCCCAGCTTCACCAGCTGACCGTCGGTGACGATCAGCGCTTTGCCCCACCCTTTATCGGCGACCAGATTGACCATATCGCCAATGGCGCCCGCGCCGTGCAGGCTGATTTTCGGCAATGCCAACATAAAGCTCATAATAACTCTCCTGTTAAGAAAATCCCGTATCCCCCCACCGTCAGGCGAAGGGTTAATGTCTTCGCTGCAGCACCCGGCGGGCGATAATCGGCAGTGAAATCACCGCGATCAGCATGGCGCCGATGATTATCGACATCACGATGCCCGGTACGTTGAGCAGGCTCAGGCCAAAGGTCACCAGCCCCATCAGGAAGGCGGCGATAATCACCCCAACCATGCTGCCGGAGCCGCCGAGGATATTGATGCCGCCGAGCACCGCCATCGTCACCACCGCCAGCTCCCAGCCCGCCGCCAGCGTTGGGCGGGTGCTGCCCAGCCGCGACGTCAGCAGCACCGCGGCCAGCCCCGCCATCAGCCCGACCAGGGCAAACAGGATCAGGTTATGGCGCTTGACGTTGATCCCGGAAAACCAGGCGCCGGTCGGATTATTGCCAATCGCGTAGGTGCGGCGGCCAAAGTTAGTTTTATGCAGCAGGAAGGTGAAGGCGGCCGCCAGCAGCAGGAACAGCGCAAATTCAAACGAGAGCGCTCCCCAGACGTAGCCCTGGCCGAACCAGGCGAAGCTGTCCGGATAGTGGTTTAGCGCCTTATCGCCCAGCAGGATATAGGTCAGGCCGCGATAGAGGCTCATGGTGCCGATGGTGATGACGATCGACGACAGGTTCAGGCGCGTCACCAGGATGCCGTTAAACAGGCCGCACAGCAGGCCGACGCCCAGCCCAACGGCAACCAGCAGCGGCGTATCCATCCCCGCCGCCGCGCAAAAGCCCATCGCCGTGGAGCTCAGCGCCATAGTTGAGGCGACCGAAAGGTCGATCTCTCGGGCGATAATCAGCATCGCCATCGGCAGGACGATAATCGCCTTCTCGGTGAAGTTGAAGGTAGCGTCCGACAGGTTCCAGATATTAAGGAAGTAGGGCGACGCCAGCGCGTTGGCGGCGAAAACGGCCAGCGTCACCGCCAGCAGGAAGCCCTCCCAGCACAGCAGGCGGCGCATCGGCGACGGCGCCGCCGGGCGGTTTGTCATCTCTTCTGTGGTCATTATTTTGCTCATGGTTTCACCGTCTGTTTTTGCGAAGCCAGCACCGCGCTGCGCAGAATGAGCCGTCCGTGACGTTTGTTCCCGCGCTCGTTAAGCACCACGGCGATGACAATCACCGCGCCGGAGATAGCCATTTGCCAGAAAGGGGAGATGCCGATAACCGGCAGCGCGTTGTTGATAATCCCGAGGAACAGCGCGCCGCACAGGCAGCCCGCCACGCGCCCGGTACCGCCCATGGTGCTGATGCCGCCGATGACGCAGGCGGCCACGACCTGCAGCTCGAAGCCGTTGGCGACGTCAACGTAGGCGACGGCGAAGCGGGAGATCCACAGATAGCCGCAAAATCCCGCCAGCGCCCCGGAGAGGCAGAAGCTGATGAACTGCATTTTCCCGGCGTTGATCCCGGTGTAGTACGCTGCGGTGGCGTTGCCGCCTGCGGTATACAGCGCCCGTCCGGTGCGGCTATAGCGCAGGAAGTAGCCCACCAGCAGCAGGGCGGCGATGGCGCACCAGCTCAGCAGCGGCAGCCCCAGCAGCGAGGCGCGCGGCAGGCCGAGGAAGTCCGCGCTCATCTGGTGCGAGTTAACCCAGCCGCCGTCGGAGAGCAGGAAAATAATGCCGCGGTAGATGCTCATGGTGCCGAGGGTCACCACGATCGCCGGAATGCCGAGGCGCCAGACCAGCAGGCCGTTAATCACCCCCATCAGCAGGCCGAGCAGGGTGGCCAGCAGCAGCAGCGCCCATACCGGAATCTCCGGGTGATGGGCGTTGAGCAGGGCGACGATCATCCCGGTCAGCGCCAGGTTGGCGGCCATCGACAGGTCGATCCCTTTGGTCAGCAGCACCATCATCTGGCCGAGGGTGAGAACGATCAGAATCGAGGTGTCGTTAAACATCTCTATCAGGTTTTCCACCGCGATGAACGACGGCACCCGGCTGCCGATCCCCGCCACCATCAGGATAATGACCGCCGCCAGCAGCGCTTCGCGGTGTTTAAGTAGTTGTCGCCACATTACGCAGCCTCCCGGGCAATGCCGCTGGCGGCGCTGACGATCGTTTCCGCCGTCGCTTCGCCGGCGCGATATTCGGCCACCATCAGCCCTTCATGCATCACGATGATGCGGTCGGCCATTCCCATGACCTCCGGCAGCTCTGATGAGACCATAATGACCGCCAGCCCCTGGCTCACCAGCTCGGACATAAACTGGTGTACCGCCGCTTTTGAGCCGATATCAATGCCTTTCGTTGGCTCATCGAGAATGATCGCTTCCGGATGGGTGGCCAGCCATTTGCCAATCACCACCTTCTGCTGGTTGCCGCCGGAGAGGGTTTCTACCGCCTGCCGCCAGCTGAAGGCTTTGACCTGCAGGCGTTTGGCATACTCATCGGCCAGCCGCCATTCGCGCACGTCGTTCAGCACGCCGCGGGGGTTGAGCCTGGCGAGCTGGGGCAGGCTGATGTTCTGCGCGATCGGCAGGGCGATAATCGCCCCCTGCTTCTGCCGCTCTTCCGGTACGCAGACGATACCGGCCTGAATGGCGTCCGCCGGCTGGCGAAAGCGTACCGGCTTGCCTTTCAGCACGATTTCGCCGGAGCAGGGATGCGATACGCCGGAAAGCGCCTGCATAAGCTCGGTGCGCCCGGCGCCGACCAGGCCGTAGAAGCCGAGGATTTCGCCTTTGCGCAGGGTGAAGCTGATATTGGCGAACTCGGTGGGATGACAGAGGTTGTTGACCTCCAGCACCGTCTCTCCCGGCGTGCAGCTCACTTTCGGGTAGGTCTGGGTAATGGCGCGCCCGACCATCATCGCCACCATCCGCTCTTCGGTGATCTCGTTGATGGCGCCGGAGCTCACGTATACGCCGTCGCGCAAAATGGTGTAGTAGTCCGCCAGCTCGAAGATTTCATCGAACTTATGCGAGATAAACAGGATCGCCTTACCGTCCTGCTTCAGGCGCTCGACTATCTGATAAAACTCCAGAATTTCGTGCTGCGAGAGCGCGGCGGTCGGCTCGTCAAGGATCACCACCTGCGCCTCAAAGGAGAGCGCCCGGGCGATGGCCACCATGTGGCGTTGGGCGATGCTCAGGGTTTTTAGCGTCGCGCGCGGATCGATCTGCACTTCCAGGCGGCGGAGAATATCCCCGGCCTTCTGGTGCATTGCCGGCCAGTCGAGCTTCTTCAGCAGGCCCTTATGCAGATACTGGCCGACAAAAATATTCTCGGTCACCGAGAGTTCGTCAAACAGCACCGTTTCCTGATGGATGGCGGTGATCCCGACCCTGTGCGCCGACTCCGGATGGGGCAGATGAATCGGGATCGCTTTATAAAGAATTTCGCCCTCTTCGGGCTGATAAATGCCGGTCATCACTTTGACCAGCGTGGATTTGCCGGCACCGTTTTCGCCAATTAAGGCGGTCACTTTGCCGGGCCAGAGATCGAGCTGTACGTTCTCAAGGGCGCGTACACCGGGGAAAACCTTGGTGATGCCCTTCAGCGACAGCAGCGGGGTGGACGCCGTCATGATAAGTCTCCGGTTTTATCCCCGTTTCCAGGCGAAACGGGGGCTGAGGATTAGAAAATTTTGGAAAACTTATCGATGTTGCCGGCATCGTAGACGAACGGCTGCGCCATCGCGCCGCTGCCGTCGGCATCCAGCTTCACCTTGCCCAGTCTGCCCATATTGGCTTCGGTTTTGGTGGCCGTACCTTTGACTAAATCGTCGGCGAGGTAGGTGGCGGCGTAGCCGAGGTCAATGGGGTTCCAGATAGCAAAGCTTTTGCTGGCGCCGGATTTAATCGCCCCGGCCATTTCGGACGGCAGCCCCAGCCCGGTAACGTACACCTTGCCAATCTTGCCCTGATCCTTCACCGCCTGGGCGGCGGCAACGATCCCTACCGACGAAGGCGAGACGATCGCTTTCAGATTCGGATATGACTTCAGCAGGCCGACCGCTTCGCGGTAGCTCTTATCGGAGAGATCGTCCCCGTAGGCCACGGTGACCAGGTTGACGGAGGGGTACTTCGGCAGCACCTTCTTCATCTCTTCGATCCAGATGTTCTGGTTGGTTGAGGTTGGAGTGGCGCTCAGGATCGCCACGTCGCCTTTTTCGACGTTCAGCGCTTTGAGGGCATCCGCGGCGAGCTTAACGTTGGTCTCGCCGATTAGTGCGTTATTGGAGGGATTCAGGTGGATCTGACGGCCCGCCGGCGCCACGCCGGAATCCCAGGAGACCACTTTGATCCCGCGCTGCATCGCTTTTTTCAGCACCGGCACCACGGCGTCCGGATCGTTGGCGGAAATGGCGATCGCGTCCACCCCCTGGGCGATCAGCCCGTTCAGCACTTCGATCTGCGCTTCGGCGGTGGTGGTGGTGGGGCCGGTATAAATCACTTTCACATCGCCTAACTCTTTCGCCGCTTCCTGCGCGCCGACGTTCGCTGCCTCAAAGAATCCATTTCCCAATGATTTTGCCACGAGGGCAATTTTAACTTCTGCTAAAGCGGAACCGGACAACGCCAGGGCGGCAACGGTGAGGATCAAGCTTGTCTTTGTTTTCATTGCTTTTACTCCACATGATTGAGTTAGTTTCCCCTTATCTTTCAGCCTGCCGATGCGTGGTCTGCCGCAGGGCGAAGAGGTGGGGTTGGGTTTGCAGGTGACAGAGTTCGCCCCGTCTCGGTGAGCGGGGCGCGATGTAATTATTGATAAAGGTCTAACGCGGACTGCATAGGCTGCACATCAAAGCGCTTGCCGAGGGCAATCAGCTCTTCGCGGGTGATGGTCTGCTTCATGCCACCCATGGAGTAAACCTTCACCAGTACTTCGGCCGATTTCTCGGCGGTATCGATCAGGCCAAAGGTCTCATCCAGCGTCGGGCCGCTGCCGAAGACGCCGTGGAACGGCCACAGCACCAGCGAATGCTTACGCATTTCCAGCGCGGTGGCCCCGCCGATTTCGTCGGTACCCGGTACCATCCACGGCAGAATGCCGACGCCGTCCGGGAACACCACCAGGCATTCGGTGCTGCCTTCCCAGAGCTTGCGGGTGAACAGATCGCTGTTGTTCTCCAGCACGTAGGTCAGGGCGATCAGGTTGGTGGCGTGGCAGTGCATGATCACGCGATCTTTGCCGCCGGTTAGCCTGATGCGCTCGCTGTGTGAGAGGAAGTGGGCCGGCAGTTCCGAAGTCGGCACCGCCTCGTTCTCCAGGCCCCACAGGATGTGATATCCCGCACCGTCGCTGTCGACTTTGACCACGCCGAGGTTGGCGGCGGGATCGAGCTGGACGTTGCGGAAAAATTTACCGGAGCCGGTGACGATAAACGGCTGATTGGCCAGCGTCGGCATCGCCTGGCTGAGGGCGATATAGCGCGGTTTGGCGTGGAAATCCGCCGCGAAAGGTTCGATATCGGCCTCGTCGAGGCGCAGCGTCAGGTTGCCGCCGTTGCGCTCATCCCAGCCCTTCAGCCAGGCGTCGGAGGTGGCTTTAATCATGCCCTGGACGAACCAGGAGTCGATAATGGTGTGCATAGTCTTGTGCTTCCTGTTGATTCGGCGCGGGCTTGACCCCGCGCCCTGAATAGGTTGTTTATCTGCCGGCTGCCGGGCTACCCGCGCTGGCTCAGCACATCTTTCTCGTAGCCGCGCACGCTATCCAGCCACTGGCTGCCCGCCGGCGTATCGTGACGCTGGCAGTACATCTCCCAGGCGGCCTGCCACGGCAGGCATTTCTGCTCTTCCAGCAGCGCCAGGCGGGCGGTGTAATCGCCGTCGGCTTCCAGCTGGCGCAGCTGTTCCGTTGGTTCCAGCAGCGCGCGCAGCAGCGCTTTCTTCATGTTGCGGGTACCAATCACCCACGCCGCGATGCGGTTGATGGAGGCGTCGAAGAAATCGAGGCCGATATGCACCCGGTCAAACAGGTTGTGGCGGATGATTTCGCTGGCGATGGCCTGGGTTTCGTCATCCAGTAGCACCACGTGATCGCTATCCCAGCGCACCGGGCGGCTGACGTGCAGCAGCAGGCGCGGAATGTAGAGCATGGCGGCGGAGATCTTGTCGGAAATCACCTCCGTGGGGTGGAAGTGCCCGGCATCGAGGCACAGCGCGGTCTGGCGGCTGGCGGCGTAGCCCATATAGAACTCGTTGGAGCCGACGGTGTAGCTCTCCGCGCCGATACCGAACAGCTTGCTCTCCACGGCATCGATATGGTGCGCCGGGTCGAGCTTCTCGCTGATGACCTCATCCAGCGCGTTCAGCAGGCGCTGGCGCGGCGCCAGGCGGTCAACGGTGATGTCCTTCATGCCGTCCGGGACCCAGATATTCATCACCGACGGGGTGCCCAGCTGCTCGCCGAAATAGGCGGAAACCCGGCGGCTGGCCTTGCAGTGATCGATCCAGAACTGGCGAATCTCGTCGTTGGCGTGCGACAGGGTAAAACCGTCGGCGCTCAGCGGATGCGAGAAGCAGGAAGGGTTAAAGTCGAGCCCCAGGCCGTTGCTTTTGGCCCACTCCACCCAGTTTTTAAAGTGCTGCGGTTTGATTTCGTTGCGCGCAACCGGGACATCAGACTCCAGATAGATAGCGTGCAGATTCAGCCGTTTTGGACCGGGGATCAGGCTCAGCGCCTGCTCAAGATCGGCGCGCAGCTCGCCCGCGTTGCGGGCCTTGCCCGGATAGTTGCCGGTAGCCTGAATGCCGCCGGTTAAGTTTCCCTCCGGGTTTTCAAAGCCCGCGACGTCATCGCCCTGCCAGCAGTGCATGGAGACGGGCAGCCGGTCCAGCTGGCGCAGGGCCTCCTCGACATCCACGCCGACGGCGGCGTAGCGCTGTTTAGCGATTTCCCAGGCTTGTTCAAGTTGAGTGGTCATGCGCAAAGCTCCTTGGTCTGTTGTGGCTGAAACTGCGCAACGAAGCGGGCAATTTCATTTTCAGGATTAGGGGTAAACGTGGTGAGCGCGTAGTTGTCGCGCACTACCTGACGGAAATCATCGACGTTGTTCAGCTCGTCTAGCGTCATCAGCTGGATGCCGATATTGCCGAGCGTAGAGGCCTCGACGGGGCCCGCGATAACCGTAATGCCGCAGGCGTCCGCGCACAGCTGATTGAGCAGCGCGTTCTGACAGCCGCCGCCGACGATATGCAGCTGGCTGAAAGGACGCCCCCGCAGCCGGGCAAGCTCGCCGAGCACGCGGGCGTAGAGCAGGGCCAGGCTGTCGAAAATGCAGCGCGCCAGCTCGCCGTCGCTGGCGGGGACCGGCTGCCCGGACTCACGGCAGGCGGCCTGAATCTCGGCGCTCATACTGGCCGGGTTGATAAAGCGCGCGTCGTTGCAGTCAATCACCGAACGGCAGGCAGGGAGCCCGGCGGTATGGGCAATCAGCGCGGGCAGGTCGCTGACGTTCTGCTCTTTCAGCACCCGCTGCAGCAGCCACAGCCCCATAATATTTTTCAGCACCCGATAGCGGCCTTCCGCGCCGCCTTCGTTGGTGATATTGGCCTTCAGCGCATCGTCGCCGGTGTAGGGGGTTTGGCTTTCAAAGCCCATAAGCGACCAGGTGCCGGAGGAGAGCCAGGCGGCGTCCGGGTCCTGCTGCGGAACGGCGATCACCGCGCTGGCGGTATCGTGGCTGGCGACGGCGACGACCGGGATCGCGTTGCCCTGCGGGCAGCTCCAGCGGCCGATGACGTTGCCGGGATGGGTCGGGGTGCCGAACCACTCGCGCGGCGCGCCGCTCCAGTTCAGCAGCTCTTCGTCCCAGCTATCGCTGTTGATATTGACCAGCTGGGTGGTGGTGGCGTTGGTGTATTCCCAGTTCATCTGGCCGGTGAGGCGGAAGCTGAAATAGTCCGGGATCAGCAGCGCGTGCGCGGCCTGGCTCACCAGCTCCGGCTGCTGCTCAACCAGGGCGCGCAGCTGGTACAGGGTGTTGAACGGCAGAAACTGAATGCCGCTGCGGCGATAGATATCCGCGCGGCCCATCTGCGCTTCGGCGTGCTGCATCAGGCCGAGGGTGCGAGCGTCGCGATAGGAGACCGCCAGGCCGACGCGCTGGCCCTGCTTGTCGACCAGGACATAATCCACGCCCCAGGTATCAATGCCGATGCTATCGATAAGGATGCCCTGCGCGCACACCTTCTCCAGCCCCCGGCGAATGTCGCCTTCCAGGCTATCGATATCCCAGCAGTCGTAGCCGTCCACCTTGTGCAGGCTGTTGGTAAAACGGTGGACTTCACGCAGCGTCAGCGCACGCTGCCCGCTTTTATAGCGGGCGAGCATCACCCGCCCGCTGGAGGCGCCTAAATCAACGGCAACACAATGACGAAAACTCATGGCAGAGATCCTTCTAAAAATCATTGCCAGCAGTCTAAAAAAGTCGCCGGTCGCGCACCTTCTTGCCACGGACAGGGAAATTTCCCGGCTGGCAAGAAAGCAAAGGTGACAGTGAGAGAGCTCACAGTTTCATTCTGTCGCTATGGGCGCGGGTGATGTGACGCTGTCCGCAGTTCCGGATCTTTCCGGCTGTTTCTTGAAAAACCGGCAGGCTTTACGCCGTTTGCGGTCAAAAATTGAAGGTCGGATTGCCGGTCCTTAATTACTATTTGCCACACTGATTGATAACATTTCTCATTACGAGGGAGCTGCTATGACCATATTGCACAGTGTGGATTTCTTTAAGTCCGGGACTTCTGCTGTTGCTATTGAGCCACGCCTCCCTCAGCCGGCGTTTCCGGAACATCATCATGATTTCCATGAAATTGTTATCGTCGAGCACGGGACGGGGATCCACGTTTTCAACGGCCAGCCCTATACCATCAGCGGCGGCTCGGTGTGCTTTATTCGCGATCGCGACCGCCATCTTTATGAACATACCGATAATCTGTGCCTGACCAACGTGCTCTACCGCGCGCCGGACGCCTTTCGCTTTCTGAACGGCCTGAACCTGCTGCTGCCGCAGGAGCAGGAAGGCAACTATCTCTCGCACTGGCGGGTTAATCAGGGGGCTTTGCAGCAGGTGCGGCAGATCGTCAACCAGATGGAAGGCCTCGGCGCCGAGTCGGATGTGCATACCATCGCCAGCCGGGAAATTCTCTTTATGCAGCTACTGGTGCTGCTGCGCAAAAGCAGCCTCGCGGAAGGGGCCGCCGATAGCGAGGCGCGGCTCAATCACCTGATGGCCTGGCTGGAAGATCACTTTGCCGAGGATGTCTGCTGGGAAGCTGTGGCGGCGCAGTTTTCACTGTCGCTGCGTACGCTGCATCGCCAGCTCAAGCAGCAGACCGGCCTGACGCCGCAGCGCTACCTGAACCGGGTGCGGCTGATGAAGGCGCGCCACCTGCTGCGCCACAGCGATGACAGCGTCACGGATATCGCCTATCACTGCGGGTTCGGCGACAGTAACCACTTTTCGACGCTTTTTCGCCGAGAGTTTTCCTGGTCGCCGCGCGATGTCCGCCAGGGGCGCGACGCCATTCTTCAGTAACGCGAGAGCAGTCAACGTTTTAGCGAGCAAAAATGCGAATAATGAAACGTTATTTGCGCCTGGAGTTGTCGCGGTGGCCGGTCAGTTGATTCTTCGCAAAGATGAGTTTTTTGCCTCGCCCTCTCAGGCGGTGGCGGTAGCGGATCGCTACCCGCAAAACGTTTTCGCCGAGCATACCCACGAGTTCTGCGAACTGGTGCTGGTATGGCGGGGAAACGGCCTGCACGTGCTTAACGATCGCCCGTGGCGCATTACCCGCGGCGATCTGTTCTATATCCGCGCCGAAGATAAGCACTCCTACGCCTCGGTTAACGATTTGGTCCTGCAAAACGTCATCTACTGCCCGGATCGGCTGCGGCTCAACTTTGACTGGGCGGCCCATATTCCCGGCCTGTTCGGTACGCCGTGGCTTCCGCACTGGCGAATTGGCAGCTCCGGTATGACCCAGGTGCGGCAGGTAATTACCCTGCTTGAGCAGGAGAGCAACCGCAGCGACGCCCAGGCCAACCAGATGGCCGAACTGCTGTTCGCCCAGCTGGCGCTGAGCCTGCACCGGCATCGCTATGCGACCGACAACCTGGCGGCGACCCAAAGCGAAGCCCTCCTTGATAAACTGCTGACCGAGCTGGCGGGCAGCCTGAACCGGCCTTTTTTTCTCGATCGCTTTTGCGCACGGGAGGCGTGCAGCGAGCGCGCCCTGCGCCAGCAGTTTCGCCAGCAGACGGGGATGACGATCAACCACTATTTACGTCAGCTGAGAATTTGCCACGCGCAGTATCTGCTGCAGCATACGGAGCGGCTGATCGGCGAAATCGCCATGCAGTGCGGATTTGAAGACAGTAACTACTTTTCGGTGGTCTTTAACCGTGAGATTGGCATGACGCCGGGACAGTGGCGGCAACGCAGTCGCGTCGCCGCCCAGGCGATTTAGTTCGCCATCCCAAGGCCAACGATATTGGCGGCAATAATGATCACCACGCAGCCGAGGCTGAGCACGCTGACCGGACGCCGCCCGGCGTTTTTCCACTCCTTCAGCACCAGCCCAACCAGCCCGCCGCACAGCACGTAGAAGCTCATATGCAGCATCCAGCTCATATAGTCGTACTGCGCCGGAATGCTGGCGTGGCCCCATGCGTAGAAAAAGAACTGCAGGTACCACATCAGGCCGCCGAGTGCGGAAAGCAGAATATTGGCGACGATGAGCGGTTTTGCCCGTGAAAAGTCCGCTTTTATCGACAAATTCTTCACTTTGGCCAGCCGAATAAAGCAGAATCCGAGGTTTACCAGCGCGCCGCCGCCCATGATGATCACGTAGCTAGGCAGGGCGGTGTATAGCGGGTCGACCCCCAGCGCCGCGGCGGCTTCGTGCATCGGTTTGGCGGCGTTCATCGCAAACGACATCCCCGCCGAGAAAATCCCGCACATCACCGCCAGCAGCAGGCCTTTTTTCAGATTGAAGTCTTCGGCTTTAATGCCCATTTTGCGCTCTTTCAGCTGCCCCGCGCGGGTCACAATAGCGACACCAATCACTGCGATCAGCACGCCGAGCAGCGTCATCTGGCCGCCTTTGGTATTGATTAAAACCCCGAACTGACCGTTGAGAATGGGGGTCATCAGCGTTCCGACGATCAGGGTAATACCAATGGCGATACCGATCCCCATCGACATGCCGAGATAGCGCATGGTCAGGCCGTAGTTGATATTGCCGATCCCCCACATTGCGCCGAACAGGAAGACCGGTAGCAGAGTCGAGGTGCTGAAGGAGCCGTAATAGGCCCAAAAATCAGGCAACAGCATGGCGCTTATAGTCCAGGGAAGGATCAGCCAGGAGACAATCCCGCCGATAGACCACATGGTTTCCCATGACCACTGTTTAACTTGTTTGAACGGAGCATAGAAACAGGCTGCACTGGCCGCACCTATCAAATGCCAAAAAATGCCCATCGTAATCGCGTGATTCATTGATCTTATCCTCATCTATTTTTTATCGGATAAATCTTCTTCCGACCCGATGAGTGTAAAAATCGGTCAGTTTTATCGCCTTCAGGCTGTTGCCACGTGTTGGAAAACTCTGGCAACCAACGGCTTAATTACTTGTTCCAGCTCACAAAATCGCAGGTATCACACTCTGTTATAACCTTATTAAAAATACGGCATTGATAAGCGTTTTCAATATCATTTAATTAACTATAATGAACCAACTGCTTACGCGGCCTTAACACTCGCAGCCGCTCGACAATAATGGAGATGATTATGAGTTTTACACTGCCAGCCCTGCCGTACGCTTATGACGCCCTGGAACCACATTTCGACAAGCAGACTATGGAAATCCACCATACTAAGCACCACCAGGCTTACGTTAACAACGCCAACGCTGCGCTGGAAAGCCTGCCGGAATTCGCCGATCTGTCTGTTGAAGAGCTGATTACTAAACTGGATCAGCTGCCGGCTGACAAAAAAGGTCCTCTGCGTAACAACGCGGGCGGTCACGCTAACCATAGCCTGTTCTGGAAAGGCCTGAAAACCGGTACCACCCTGCAGGGCGACCTGAAAGCGGCTATCGAGCGCGATTTCGGCTCCGTTGATAACTTCAAAGCCGAGTTTGAGAAAGCGGCAGCCACTCGTTTCGGCTCCGGCTGGGCGTGGCTGGTGCTGAAAGGCGACAAACTGGCCGTGGTTTCTACCGCGAACCAGGACTCTCCGCTGATGGGTGAAGCTATCTCCGGCGCTTCCGGTTTCCCGATCCTGGGCCTGGACGTGTGGGAACACGCTTACTACCTGAAATTCCAGAACCGTCGTCCGGACTACATCAAAGAGTTCTGGAACGTGGTTAACTGGGACGAAGCCGCAGCGCGTTTTGCCGCCAAAAAATAAGGTTGCATTGTGCTGACCGAGAAGCGAGTCTGATGACTCGCTTTTTTTATACCTGTAGCAGGGGGCAGCAGATGCACTATCCGGTGAACGTCTTTGTAGGCAAAATAAGGGATTACGAAGGAAGCCGTCCGAGCGCCATCGGGAAAATCCAGGTCGATGGCGAGTTAACCCTCGGCGATCTGGGGCTGGAAGGCGATGAGCAGGCGGAAACGAAAATTCACGGCGGTCCGGATCGCGCGCTCTGCCAGTACCCGCGTGAGCACTACGCCGACTGGGTCCGCGAATTCCCCCAGCAGGCCGGCCTTTTCTGCGCGCCGGCCTTTGGCGAAAACCTCTCTGCAGAAGGGATGACCGAGAAAAACGTCTATATCGGCGATATCTTTCGCTGGGGCGAGGCGCTGATTCAGGTGACGCAACCGCGATCGCCGTGCTTTAAGCTCAATTTCCATTTTGCTATCAGCGATATGGCCCAGCGAATGCAGAATAGCGGCAAAACCGGTTGGCTGTATCGGGTGGTGGCGGGGGGCGTGGTGTCCTGCGACGCGCCGCTGGAGCTGGTGTCCCGGGTGAGCGATATCAGCGTACACGAGGCCGGCGCGATTGCCTGGCATATGCCGTTTGATGATGAGCAGTATCATCGCCTGCTCTCTGCGGCGGGGCTGTCGGTAAGCTGGAGCCGCACCATGCAGAAGCGGCGTTTAAGTGGGCAGATCGAAGATAGTTCCCGCCGACTGTGGGGAAAATAATGCTCCCCCGGCTGCGGACGCAGGCCGGGGGACATCTCGTCAGGTGCGCTTATACAGCGGCAGCCAGATGGTCAGCCGCAGGCCGCCCAGCGGGCTGTCGTCGGCCTTCACCCAACCGCGATGCTGCTGAATAGCGGCTTCGACAATCGCCAGCCCCAGGCCGGTACCGCCTGACTCGCGATCGCGCGCTTCGTCGGTGCGGTAGAACGGACGGAAAATCTGCTCGCGATCCTCAGGGCTGACGCCCGGCCCGTCATCATCGACGTTAACCGTGATACCGTCTTTATCCACCGAGAAGCTCACCGAAATTCGGGTATGCGAGTAGCGCAGGGCGTTGCGGACGATATTCTCCAGCGCGCTTTCCAGCGCGTTGGGGTTGCCGTACAGCGGCCATGGCCCCGGCGGATACTCCACGGTGAACGATTTCCCTACCTGTTCGGCCTCAAAGGCGGCGTTATCCAGCACCTCGCCCCACAGCTGGTTGGCTTTTACCGTCTCGCTAACCAGCGCGTTGTTGGCCTGATTGCGCGACATCACCAGCAGATCGTTGATCATGCTGTCCAGCCGATGCGCCTCCATCTCAATACGCTCCAGCTCCTTGCTCTCGCCGCTGCGGCGGCGCAGCAGCGCGGTGCCCAGCTGCAGGCGCGTAAGCGGCGTGCGTAGCTCGTGGGAGATATCGGAGAGCAGACGCTGCTGGCTGGTCATCATCCGTTCCAGGGCGGTGACCATCTGGTTAAAGCTGGTCCCGGCGGCTAAAAACTCCTGCGGGCCGGCTTCCAGTTCCGGGTGCTGGCGCAGGTTCCCCTGGGCGACCTCGTCGGCGGCGTTTTTCAGCTTACGCGCCGGTTTTGCCAGACTCCACGCCAGCCATAGCAGCAGCGGGGCGCTGACCAGCATGGTGACGATAAGCAGCAGCAGCGGACGGTCAAACAGCAGGTTGATGAAATCGGATTGGGACGTGCTGGCGGGGCGGATCAGATAGAGCTGATAATTATCTTCGCCATCCCTGACGGAAAACGGGCCGACCATTTCCAGACGACCGTAGCGTTTTTTCTGCGGATGATCGGCGTTATCGGCCTGGCCGATAAAGTTGCGAATGATCTGCATTTCGTTGCGTTCTGCGCCGATAACGCGCCCTTCGCTGGTGACCAGCAGCAGGCGCTGTCCCGGCGGAGCCCATTTATCTATCGCCCGAAACAGACGACGCCACCACATCAGATCGTTGGGGGGATCGGTTGCCAGTTCGGCCTCAACGTGCTGCTCAATCATGATGCCCTGGCGTTGCTCGCTTTCCAGAAGTTCGGTCATCTGGCGCGAATCCAGCTTAGGCAGCATCAGAACCAGCATCAACACCAGCGCCAGCGTGAGCCAGAAAATAGCGAAGATGCGTGCGGTTAAACTTCCAATCATGAAGCTGAGACCATCAGATAGCCGCGCCCGCGCAGGGTTTTAAACCACGGGTGGCCGTCTTTTCGTTCCGGCAGCTTACGCCGCAGGTTAGAAATATGCATATCGATGGCGCGGTCGAAGGGCGTCAGGCGTTTACCCAATACTTCCTGACTCAGGTGCTCACGAGAGACCACCTGGCCAAGGTGCTGCGCCAGCAGGTACAGCAGGGTGAACTCCGTGCCGGTCAGCTCCAGCGTTTGACCATCGAAATTGGCTTCCTGGCGGCCTGGATTGAGGCTCAATGCGTCAACCTCCAGCGTCGGCGAGCCCACTTCGGTGGTTTGCTGCTGCTCGCTCCAGTGGGAACGGCGCAGAATCGCGCGTATGCGCGCCACCAGCTCACGATCATTAAACGGCTTAGGCAGATAATCATCCGCGCCCAGTTCAAGGCCGAGAACGCGATCCAGCTCGCTACCGCGGGCAGTTAGCATGATAACGGGAGTCTGGTGTGTCTGACGCAACTCTTTAAGCGTATCGATACCGTTTTTCTTCGGCATCATCACATCAAGTAAAAGTAAATCGATGCTGTCGTCCAGGAGAGCCAGCGCCTGTTCCCCGTCATGGGCCACGAGCACGTTAAAGCCTTCCATATCGAGCAGCTCTTTTAACAGGGAGGTGAGCTCCCGGTCATCATCAACTAACAGGATTTTGTTCATTGTTTAAATACCTCCGAGGCAGAAATTACGTCATCAAGGCTCGCTAATCCATGACTTTACGTTGTTTTACACCCCCTGACGCATGTTTGCAGCCCGAATCGTAGACTGTCTCTCGTTGAATCGCGACACAAACGTTTTGGGAGTATGTGATGCGCAATGTTATTGCTGCCGTCATGGCCTCAACGCTGGCGCTAAGTGCTTATAGCCAGGCCGCTGAAGTCGTTACCAGCGTTAACTGGCTCCCGGGAGAAGAAGGGGCGCAGCGCAGCAGCCAGGGCCATATGTTTGATGGCATAAGTTTAACCGAACAGCAACGGCAGCAGTTACGAGATCTTATGCAACGGGCACGCCACGATAGGTTACCCGTTAATGTTAGCGAAATGGAGACAATGCATCGCCTTGTCATCGCAGAAAATTTTGATGAAAACGCTGTGCGCGCTCAGGCCGATAAGATGGCGCAGGAACAGGTTGACCGCCAGATCGAAATGGCGAAGGTTCGCAACCAGATGTACCACCTGTTAACGCCAGAGCAGCAAGCGGTTTTAAATGCTAAGCACCAGCAGCGAATGGATCAGCTGCGTGAGGTTGTAAGGATGCAGAAAGGCTCAGCGAAGATGCTTTCAAGTAGTAGCAATACCGTGCAACCCCAGTAACAAACCCTGTTTTCCTTGCCATAGACACCATCCCTGTCTTCCCCCACATGATGTGGGGGTTTTTTTTGCCTGTCATTCAGCTAAACGACCCCCCGCTTGCCATCCGTCGTCGCAATAGATCGGGTTATACTAAGCGCATTGCGGGTGAAGGAGCGTTTATGAATCAATCTTATGGCCGGCTGGTGAGTCGTGCGGCTGTTGCGGCGACGGTGATGGCCTCCACGTTACTTTTGATCAAAATTTTTGCGTGGTGGTACACCGGTTCTGTGAGTATTCTGGCTGCGCTGGTGGACTCGCTGGTGGATATTGCCGCTTCGTTAACCAACCTCCTGGTGGTGCGCTATTCGCTGCAGCCTGCCGATGAGGAGCATACCTTTGGCCACGGTAAGGCCGAGTCGCTGGCGGCGCTGGCGCAAAGTATGTTTATCTCCGGGTCGGCGCTGTTCCTGTTTTTAACCGGCATTCAGCATCTGGCGCGCCCGGAACCGATGCAGGCGGCGGGCATCGGGATGATTGTGACCCTGATTGCGCTGTTCAGTACGCTGGTGCTGGTGACGTTTCAGCGCTGGGTGGTGAGAAAAACGCAGAGTCAGGCGGTGCGCGCAGATATGCTTCATTATCAGTCTGATGTTATGATGAACGGCGCTATTCTGGTGGCGCTGGGCCTCTCCTGGTACGGCTGGCATCGTGCCGATGCGCTATTTGCGCTGGGAATTGGCGTCTATATTCTGTATAGCGCGCTGCGTATGGCCTATGAGGCCGTCCAGTCGCTGTTAGACCGCGCGCTGCCTGATGAGGAACGTCAGGACATTATCAATATCGTGACCGCATGGCCGGGCGTCAGCGGAGCACACGATCTACGGACGCGGCAGTCAGGGCCGACTCGCTTTATTCAAATACATTTGGAAATGGAAGATAACCTGCCATTGGTTCAGGCGCACGTCATTGCCGACCAGGTGGAGCAGGAGATTCTGCACCGTTTTCCGGGTTCTGATGTCATTATCCATCAGGACCCCTGTTCTGTGGTGCCGCTGGCGCGGCAGGGCGTTTTTTAAGCTTTGAGTTATAGTCTGTAAACTCGATGTAAAAATGTGGGGCAGCCCGGCATTATTTGTATAAATTACCGCCGTTTGGTCTGACCTGAATCAATTCAGCCAGAAGCGTTTGATATACTATTGCAATTATCGTCGTGCACTCCTGATAAGGGAGCGCTTCAGGCAACAGGATTATTTTTTGCTTCCTAAGTTCAGAGGTGGTCATGATTAAGAAAATCGGTGTGTTGACAAGTGGCGGTGATGCGCCGGGCATGAACGCGGCAATTCGCGGCGTTGTGCGCGCGGCATTAACGGAAGGTCTGGAAGTTTTTGGAATCTATGACGGTTACCTCGGCCTGTATGAAGATCGCATGGTTCAGCTCGACCGTTATAGCGTTTCCGATATGATCAACCGTGGCGGCACCTTCCTGGGGTCGGCGCGTTTCCCGGAATTCCGCGAAGAGCATATTCGCGCCGTGGCCCTTGAGAACATGAAAAAGCGCGGCCTGGATGCGCTGGTGGTTATCGGCGGCGATGGTTCGTATATGGGGGCGATGCGCCTGACTGAAATGGGCTTCCCGTGTATCGGCCTGCCGGGCACCATCGATAACGACATCAAGGGCACCGACTACACCATCGGTTTCTTCACCGCGCTGAGTACCGTTGTTGAAGCAATCGACCGCCTGCGCGATACCTCTTCTTCCCATCAGCGTATTTCCGTTGTTGAAGTGATGGGCCGTTACTGCGGCGACCTGACCCTGGCCGCGGCGATTGCCGGAGGCTGTGAGTTCATCATGGTGCCGGAAGTAGAATACTCGCGTGACGATCTGGTCGCAGAAATCAAAGCGGGCATCGCCAAAGGGAAGAAACACGCCATCGTGGCGATTACCGAACATATGTGCGACGTGGACGAGCTGGCGCACTACATCGAGAAGGAAACCGGCCGCGAAACCCGCGCTACCGTTCTGGGCCACATTCAGCGCGGCGGCTCTCCGGTTCCTTACGACCGTATCCTGGCATCCCGCATGGGCTCATACGCGATTGAACTGCTGCAGCAGGGCTTTGGCGGCCGCTGCGTCGGTATTCAGAACGAGAAGCTGGTTCATCACGACATCATCGACGCTATCGAAAATATGAAGCGTCCGTTCAAAAATGACTGGCTGGATTGCGCGAAGAAACTGTACTAAGTTTCGGCGTGAAACAAAAAGGCCTTCTCAGAGAGAAGGCTTTTTTTATTGGGCGGGTTATTCGATATCCAGCGCATCCTCGGAGAGAATGATTCCGGTATTATCGGCGTACAGATGGTCGCCGGAGAAGAAGGTCACGCCGCCGAAGTTGACGCGGACGTCGCTTTCGCCGATGCCTTCACCTGCGGCACCTACGGGAATGGCCGCCAGCGCCTGGATGCCGATATCCAGCTCTTCCAGATCGTCTACCTGACGCACCGCGCCGTAAACCACCACTCCTTCCCACTCATTCTGTACCGCCAGACGCGCCAGGTCTGCGTCAATTAGCGCCCGTCGGACGGAACCGCCGCCATCGATCAGCAGAATATGACCACGGCCGTTCTGTTCGAGCATATCGTATAGCAACCCGTTATCCTCGAAACATTTCACCGTGATGATTTGTCCACCAAACGACGACCGTCCCCCAAAGTTGGAGAACAGAGGTTCCACTACGTTGACATCCTCCTGGTAGATGTCACAAAGCTCGGAAGTATCGTATTTCATAGGCTTAACGTTCAGTTGCTGCGAGAGTTTTTAGTATATCTCGCGAAACCCATTGTTGGCAAAATCATCAATTGTTAATTGATATTTGTCAGTTAACCCAGCAGCTTGCTGCAAATAATCCCGATGACAAACAGCAGGTTGGTTAACAGAGCCGCTTTTACCGTTCGTTCCAGCATCGGACGCATCGCCACCGGTTCGCGCTCGCGCATGACAAATCGCGCCTGCTTCACCAGCAGCGGCGTAGCGAGGATAAACAGCCAGCCCCACGGGCTGTGCAGAGAAAGCAGATTAAACAGCGCCAGGCATAGCGGAGCGCCGATTAACAGGCAGGCGTGGTAGCGACGGGCGTTGATCGGGCCAAGGCGCACGGCCAGCGTGTTTTTGCCGTTTTCCCGGTCGCTATCGATATCGCGCAGGTTATTGATATTGAGTAGCGCCGCCGCGAGCAGGCCGCAGGCCGTTGCCGGCAGGAAGACGCTGGCGGCAATCGTGTGGGCCTGAAGGTACCAGCTGCCCGCCACGCTCAGCCAACCAAAGAAGACCAGCACCGAAATGTCGCCAAGGCCGATATAGCCGTAAGGGCGGGTGCCGACGGTATAGGTGATGGCCGCTACGATGGCCAGGCCGCCCAAAACCATAAAGCCAATAAAATCGGCCATGGTTTGCCAGGCGGAAAATAGCAGAGCCAGTCCGGAAAGACAGATCAGCACCACGGTGAGGATGAGCGCGCGTTTCATTTGCGCCTGGCTGATCGCCCCTTTTTGCATCCCGCGAAGCGGGCCCAGGCGATCGGGCTTGTCGCTGCCCTTTACCGCATCGCCGTAATCGTTAGCCAGATTGGATAAAATTTGCAGCAAACCGGCGGTAATCAGCGCCAGCAGAGCCACCCAGGGATCGAAATAGCCCTGGTGCCAGGCAAGCGCTGTACCGACAACGATAGCGGCAAAGGCCAGAGGCAGCGTTTTTGGGCGCAGGCTTTCCAGCCAGGCCTGGGTGCGGTTTATAGGTTGTTCAGTCATGGTTCCCGGCCAATAAAAATGGGGCTATATATAGCCCCATCGATTGTGATGAAAATATATTGAACCGGATTATAGGATAAAACGGCTCAGATCTTCATCTGCCACCAGAACATCGAGATGTTTACCGACATATTCAGCATCAATGGTGATGCTCTGGCCGTTCATTTCGCTGGCATCGTAGGAGATATCTTCAATCAAACGCTCCAGGACGGTGTGCAGACGGCGCGCGCCGATGTTCTCGGTCGTTTCGTTGACCTGCCATGCGGCCTGGGCGATACGCTTGATACCCTCTTCGGTGAACTCAATGTTCACGCCTTCGGTGGCCATCAGCGCTTTATACTGCACGGTAATCGAAGCATTCGGCTCGGTGAGGATGCGCTCGAAATCTTCGGTAGTCAGCGCTTTCAGCTCAACGCGAATCGGCAGACGACCCTGCAGTTCAGGGATCAGGTCCGATGGACTGGCCACCTGGAATGCGCCGGAGGCGATAAACAGAATGTGGTCAGTTTTCACCATCCCGTGCTTGGTTGAGACGGTGCAGCCTTCAACCAGCGGCAGCAGATCGCGCTGAACGCCTTCACGAGACACGTCCGGGCCGGAGCTATTGCCGCCGCGCTTACAGATTTTGTCGATCTCGTCGATAAACACGATGCCGTGCTGCTCGACCGCATCGATAGCATCCTGCTTTAGCTCTTCCGGGTTAACCAGTTTCGCCGCTTCTTCTTCAATCAGCAGCTTCATCGCGTCTTTGATTTTCAGCTTACGCGGTTTCTGCTTCTGGCCGCCCAGGTTCTGGAACATGGACTGCAGCTGGCTGGTCATCTCTTCCATGCCCGGAGGGGACATGATCTCTACGCCCATCGGCGCCGCGGCAAGGTCAATCTCGATCTCTTTATCATCGAGCTGGCCTTCGCGCAGCTTTTTACGGAACGCCTGACGAGCCGCGGACGGCTCCTGAGTTTGCTCAGCCTGGCCCCAGTTATTTTTCGCCGGCGGGATCAGCACGTCCAGAATGCGCTCTTCCGCCAGCTCTTCCGCGCGATAGCGGTTTTTATCGATGGACTGCATGCGAACCATTTTGATCGCCGCATCGGTCAGATCGCGGATGATGGAGTCCACTTCTTTACCGACATAGCCCACTTCGGTGAATTTGGTCGCTTCAACTTTGATGAACGGCGCGTTGGCCAGCTTTGCCAGGCGACGCGCGATTTCGGTTTTACCGACGCCGGTTGGGCCGATCATCAGAATGTTTTTCGGCGTAACTTCATGGCGCAGCTCTTCGGTAAGCTGCATACGGCGCCAGCGGTTACGCAGGGCGATAGCGACAGAACGCTTAGCCGCGTCCTGACCAATAATATGTTTGTCCAGTTCGCTGACAATTTCGCGTGGGGTCATTTCAGACATGGGAGATCCTTACGCTTTAGAGGCTAATTCTTCGATGGTGTGGAAATGGTTGGTATAAATGCAGATATCGCCTGCAATATTCAACGCCTTCTCTGCGATGTCGCGAGCGCCCATATCGGTATTTTCCAGCAGAGCGCGGGCAGCGGCCTGGGCGTAGGGACCACCGGAGCCGATAGCAATTAAATCATTTTCTGGCTGCACCACGTCACCGTTACCGGTGATGATCAGGGAGGCGTTTTCATCCGCTACCGCCAGCAGCGCTTCCAGCTTGCGCAGCATGCGGTCGGTACGCCAGTCTTTCGCCAGCTCAACGGCGGCTTTGACCAGATGGCCCTGATGCATTTCCAGTTTACGTTCAAACAGTTCAAACAGCGTAAAGGCGTCTGCGGTGCCGCCGGCGAAGCCCGCAATCACTTTATCATTGTAGAGACGGCGGACTTTTTTCACGTTGCCTTTCATTACGGTGTTGCCCAGCGTGGCCTGGCCATCGCCGGCAATAACCACATGGCCGTTACGGCGAACACTAACTATTGTTGTCACGAGCGGACCCCTTGGTTACAAAAGCGGAATAGGGGCCCCGCGCTTTACGCGGGGCGGAATGCAATTATAGATGGGGGGGATTTTGAGGGTTTCAACCCCTGGCGGCGAGACGAATGCAGTTTGCGTGTCCGGCCATTTTCAGGCGAACGATCGTGTCGTTGGCATTTTCCTTGCCTTTCAGCGGCCCAATGACCACGCGATTCCAGCCGTTGTTGGTGGTGATGTGCGAAGCAAAGCCTTCAAAGGCCAGCTGAGCACGCACGGTTTCCGCCTGTTCGGCGCCTTTAAAGGAGCCGCACTGGACCATCCAGCTGCGATCGTCTTTCTTCTCGGCGGCGGCTTTTGGCGCTTCTTCAACCCGCGCAACCGGCGCGGGGGCCTGCGTTTTAGGCGCCGTTGCGGTATGCGCTGGCGTCTGCAGCAGATCCTGATACGGCTGCTGCGCTGCCGCAGTTTGTTTCGGCTGCTGTACCGGCTTAGGCTGCTGAACCGGCTGCTCGACGACCCGCTGTTGCGCTCGCGGCTGCTGTACCGGCGCCTGCTGCTGGGTTTGCGTCCACTGCTGCTGCTGTACCTGCTGCTGAGCCAGACGCTGGCGCTGCAGCGTCTGCTGGCGCTGCGCCGGAGTCTGTTCGTTCCACGGCACTTCGGTCAGCTGAGTGGGCTGCTGGCGCATATCGGCCTGCATTTGCGCCAGCAGCTGGCGCTGTTCGTTGGTCAGCTGTTCGGGCTTCATCACTTCACCGCCGGCCGTCGGTTCAGTCGGCGCGCGGACGCCGGGCTGACGACTTTCCAGCTCTTTAATATAGCGCCAGCGCTCTTCCGGTTTCGGCGGTAGGCCGTTACCTGCCGCCTGGCGGTTTTGCAGCGCTTCAGCTTCTTCTTTTTTATGGTGCGTGATGAAGTACAGTCCACCGATAAAGGCCACCAGCACGGCCGCCGCGATTGCCACCATAGTTGGTGAAACAGCAGAAAGGCCGCTTTGCTTGTTCCTTGAGCTTCGGGTATTGCTCTTTTTGCGCCGCGAAGAAGCCGGTTGGCTGCGGCGTACATAATCTCGTTGTGCCACTATCGTTTCGCTGTCTTATTCATTCGTCAGTCCGCCATGTTACTTAAGCGGCGGGCCTTTGACCAGAAGAGCAGGCCCGAAAGCCTGATGGTTATACTCTGATTCTTCGCGTACTGCCGCGAACGACCAGCTCGCAGTCCAGCAACCGCGAGCCGCTGCTGACGCTGTGGCCCTGCAGCTGGTCCAGCAATAGCAGCATCGCTTCGCGGCCGATATCAAAGCGCGGTTGCGCAACGGTCGTCAATGGCGGATCGCAAAATTCAGACAAAGAGATGTTATCGAAACCAATAATAGACAAATCGTCAGGAATTTTCAGGCCCCGGCGTTTTGCCAGCGACAGCGCCCCCAGCGCCATAATATCGCTATGGCAGAATACGGCCGTCGGCGGCACGGGCAGCGATAACAGCTGCTCGAGGGCGTTAGAGCCGGCTTCATAGGTAAAATTGCCGCGGGCAATATACTGCGGCTCGACGGTTATCCCGCTGCGGCGCAGCGCCTGAACGTAGCCCTGCAGGCGGTAGTGGCACAGCGGCATCTCTTCCGGACCGGCGATACAGCCAATCCGTTTGTGTCCCAGCTCGTGGAGGTAGTTGACGGCGTTGAAGGCGGCGGTGAGGTTATCGATATGCACCGTCGGCAGCTCGAGCTCTGGCGCAAATTCGTTTGCCATTACCATCGGCGGCAGATTGCGCTGCTCCTCTACGCCGGCATCGAACGGCAGCCGGGAGCCGAGCAGCAGCATGCCGTCGATCTGCTTGGTAATAATCAGATCGATAAAGGTTTTTTCCTGACGGTTTTGATGGGCGCAGTCGCCGATCAGCACCAAGTACTCCTGTTCCGCAGCGGTGATTTCGATACCGCGGATGATTTCACTGAAGAAGGGATCGCAAATATCCGGCACGATGACCAGAATCGTGCGCGATTCGTTGCGTTTCATATTCCGCCCGAGCGACTGCGGCAAATAGCCGACTTCCAGCGCCGCCTGCTCCACCCGATTACGGGTAGTTTGTGAAACCTTATCGGGATTCATTAGCGCTCGGGATACGGTTGCCGTTGAAACGTTAGCCTTCAGGGCGACGTCTTTCATTGTGGCGGCAACCACCTGTTTTTTTGGCTTCACCTGTTTTCTCCTCGCTGACTGGCGCAGACACATCCCTTGCGTTCTGACATCAACAACATTTTTAACAGATAGTCGCTGCGGAGAGTTACAGAATTTTCATGAAAAACGTGATGAGCATTGAATTTTTTCGATCCGCCTCGTAAGAGAAGGCTTAACCTTCAATAGGATCGACGTCCAGCATCCACTTCACCTTGCGTGCTTCCGGCAGCGTATTGATCAGCGCCAGCGTACCGCTGACGATGTGCTGCAGGCGGATACGCGACGGATGCTGCAGAAGGATCTGCCAGCGCCAGCGGCCTCCGCGCTTTGGCGCCAGCGCCGGAACCGGGCCGAGCACCCACAGCTTATCATCTGCCAGCGGGCTGGCCTGCAGCAGGTTACGCAGCTGCTGCAGGAACAGCGGCGCCTGCTGATTGTTATGGTCTTCCGCGCGAATCAGCACGTGGCTGGTCCACGGCGGCAGCTGCATCGCCTGGCGTTCGGCGAGCGCCTCATCCGCGAAGGCGTCATAGCCTTTATATAACAGCGTTTGCAGCAGCGGATGCTCCGGGTGGTGGGTCTGGAGAATGACCTCGCCCTGTTTCCCGGCGCGGCCCGCGCGGCCTGATACCTGGGTGTAGAGCTGGGCGAAGCGCTCCGCCGAGCGGAAATCGGCGGAAAACAGCGCCCCGTCGACGTCGAGCAGAGAGACCAGGGTGACATCCGGAAAGTGGTGACCTTTTGCCAGCATCTGGGTGCCAATCAGAATACGCGCGCCGCCGCGATGAATATCCGAGAGATGCTGTTCAAGCGCCCCTTTACGGCTGGTCGTATCCCGGTCAACGCGGGACAGCGGCACGCCGGGAAACAGCGGTTCCAGCGCCTGCTCCAGCTGCTCCGTACCGAGCCCTACCGGCACCAGATGCGTCGAGCCGCAGGAGGGGCACTGACGCGGGACGGGGCGCTGGCTGTCGCAGTGGTGGCAGCGCAGATGATGCTGGGCCTGGTGCAGGGTGTAGTAGCTGTCGCAGCGCGGGCATTCGGCGATCCAGCCGCAGTCATGGCACAGCAGCGCCGGGGCGAAGCCGCGACGGTTTAAAAACAGGATAACCTGATTATCGGCCTGCAGGTGCTGGCGCATGCGGGCAATCAGCGCCGGGGAGAGGCCCGCCTGCAGCTGCTGTCCTTTTAAGTCCAGCACGTGCTGCTGCGCCGGACGGGCGTTACCCGCGCGCTTCGTCAGCTTCAGCTGGTGATACTTCCCCTGGCGGACGTTGTATAAGGTCTCCAGCGCCGGGGTTGCCGAGCCGAGGATAATCGGGATTTGCTCGCTATGGGCGCGCCACACCGCCAGATCGCGGGCGTGATAGCGCCAGCCCTCCTGCTGCTTATAGGAGCTGTCGTGCTCTTCATCGATAACGATCACCCCGAGGTCTTTAAACGGGGTAAACAGCGACGAGCGGGTGCCGATAACGATGGCCGCTTCGCCGTTTTTGGCTTTTAGCCATGCTGAGAGACGCTCGCTGTCGTTAAGGCCGGAGTGCAGGACCTCAACCGGGGCGTTAAAGCGCTGGCGAAAGCGGGCGATGGTTTGCGGCGTCAGGCCGATTTCCGGCACCATCACCAGCGCCTGGCGGCCCTGCGCCAGCACGTTTTCCAGCACGCTCAGATAAACTTCGGTCTTCCCTGAGCCGGTGATCCCCGCCAGCAGCCAGGTGGAAAAGCGGTCAGAGGCGCTGTGGATCGCCCCGACGGCGGTGGCCTGTTCAGTATTCAGGCGCAGCCGCTCTCCGGGGATGGAAAAGCCGGCCCGCCAGTCGGTGAGGGCCGGGGCTTCATTCGCCAGCTCGCAGAGCCCTTTCCCACGCAGCGCCTGCAGCGCCGCGTCGCTGAATTCCAGCTCCGCCACCTGGTGGCGCCAGATTTTTCCCTGACGCAGCGCGGCCAGCGCCTGCTGCTGCTTCGGCGAACGCCTGAGGCCGTTGATGTCAACCGCCTGGCCCTGCTCGGTGGCGAACCAGTACCAGAGCGGCGTCGCGCTGGCCGGTTTTCCCTGACGCAGGGCGATGGGCAGGGCGTGAAACAGTACATCGCCAATTGGGTGATGGTAGTAGTCGGCGGCCCACAGCAGCAGCCGCCAGATAGAGGAAGAAAAGACCGGCTCGGCGTCCAGCGCTTCGGCGACCGGCTTGAGCCCGTCCAGCGGCAGCTCGCTGCGCTCGCTAATCGCGGTGACAATCCCAATGCGCTCCTGCTTACCGAACGGCACGCGCACGCGACAGCCCGCTTTGACCGCGATGCCCTCAGGCAGCAAATAGTCAAAGGTACGGGGCAGCGGAACGGGCAGGGCTACGTGGGCGACGGGCATGTCATCTTCCTGACTTGAAATCTGGCCGCTTAGTATACACATTGTGATAAGGGCTCGCGGATCAGTTTGCATCCACCGGTCAAATTCTGTATGATTCGCCGCCTTTGGTGTGCTTCGTGCAGCATCAAAGCATATACTATTACCCATGAGTTCCGCACGGCGGAAAGTCTACGGGAAATTATTAACATCGCGTGGTGTCTGGCGTTAGGGCTGGAAGAGCGACGCGGCCTTAACTGAGGTTCTCCCATGAAAAAAGATATTCACCCGAAATACGAAGAAGTTACTGCTAACTGCTCTTGCGGTAACGTCATGAAAATCCGCTCTACCGTTGGTCACGACCTGAACCTCGACGTGTGCGGTAAATGCCACCCGTTCTACACTGGCAAGCAGCGTGATGTTGCGACCGGTGGCCGCGTTGACCGCTTCAACAAGCGCTTCAGCGTACCGGGCACCAGCAAGTAAGTTGCCGGAAGCCAAAAGAAAAAGCCGCCTCAGGGCGGCTTTTTTGTTTCTCTCGTCGTCAAACGCGGAGAAATAAAAAAGGCAGAATTTTTCTTCTGCCTTTTTTATTGGCTTAGTATTCCCACGTATCCGGGTCGATACCCATCTCACGCATAATCTGTTTCGCCGCTTCCGGAATTTCATCACTGCGTTCTTTACGCAGGTCTTCATCGTTTGGCAGCGGTTGACCGGTAAATGCATGCAGGAACGCTTCACACAGCAGCTCGCTGTTGGTGGCGTGGCGCAGGTTGTTGACCTGACGACGCGTGCGTTCATCTGTGAGGATCTTTAACACCTTCAGAGGAATGGAAACCGTAATTTTTTTTACTTGCTCACTCTTCTTACCGTGCTCAGCGTATGGGCTGATATATTCGCCGCTCCATTCAGCCATGAGATACCTTTAATCCTCTAGTCATTAGTTAAGGGCCTGAAGCTTGAGTTCGGGCCATAATCGCGCGTAGTTTACCGCATGAGTCGTCTTTCTGACATGAGATAAGCCGATACGGATGTGCGCTAATGCATATAATTTTAACGGCTATTTCCTGTTTGCTCAATCTATACGCAAAGAAGTTTAGATGTCCAGATGTATTGACGTCTATTGTGACAATGATTACTCTGGAGCCTGACATTTCACCGATTCAGCCCAGGAACTGCCCAACATGACGCGTAAACAGGCCACCATCGCAGTGCGTAGCGGTTTAAATGACGACGAACAGTACGGCTGCGTTGTCCCGCCGATCCACCTCTCCAGCACCTATAACTTTACCGGCTTTAACGAACCTCGTGCCCATGACTATTCCCGCCGCGGCAACCCAACTCGCGACGTGGTACAGCGCGCGCTGGCGGAGCTGGAGGGCGGCGCCGGTGCGGTTCTGACCAATACCGGGATGTCGGCTATTCTGCTGGTGACCACCGTCTACCTGAAACCGGGCGACCTGCTGGTGGCGCCGCACGACTGCTACGGCGGCAGCTACCGTCTGTTTGATAGCCTGGCGAAACGCGGCTGCTACCGCGTGCTGTTTGTCGATCAAAACGACGAGCAGGCGCTGAGCGCGGCGCTGGCGGAAAAACCGAAGCTGGTATTGGTTGAAAGCCCAAGTAATCCATTGCTGAGAGTGGTGGATATTGCGAAAATCTGCACGCTGGCGCGTGAAGCGGGGGCGGTGAGCGTGGTAGATAACACCTTCCTGAGCCCGGCTCTGCAAAATCCGCTGGCGCTGGGGGCCGATCTGGTGTTGCATTCATGCACCAAATACCTGAACGGCCATTCAGACGTCGTCGCCGGCGTGGTGATTGCCAAAGATCCGCAGGCTGTCACCGAACTGGCATGGTGGGCGAATAATATTGGCGTCACTGGCGGGGCCTTCGATAGCTACCTGCTGCTGCGCGGCCTGCGTACGCTCTCCCCGCGTATGGAGGTGGCCCAGCGCAACGCGCAGGCGATCGTCGACTATCTGAAAACTCAGCCGCTGGTGAAAAAACTGTATCATCCGTCTCTGCCGGAAAATCAGGGGCATGAGATTGCTGCGCGTCAGCAAAAAGGTTTTGGTGCGATGCTAAGCTTCGAGCTGGATGGCGATGAGCAGACGCTGCGCCGTTTCCTGAGCGGATTGTCGCTATTTACGCTGGCGGAGTCGCTGGGAGGCGTAGAAAGTCTGATTTCTCACGCTGCGACGATGACCCACGCAGGCATGGCGCCTGAAGCGCGCGCGGCGGCGGGGATCTCAGAAACGCTTCTGCGTATTTCGACCGGTATTGAAGATGGTGAAGATTTAATTGCCGACCTGGAAAATGGCTTCCGGGCAGCAAACGAGGGATAAACATGAGTGTGATTGCGCAGGCAGGGGCGAAGGGTCGTCAGCTGCACAAATTTGGTGGGAGTAGTTTAGCGGATGCGAAATGTTACCTGCGCGTCGCGGGGATCATGACGGAATACTCGCAGGCAGGCGACATGATGGTTGTCTCCGCCGCTGGCAGCACCACCAACCAGCTGATTAGCTGGCTGAAGCTCAGCCAGACCGATCGCCTCTCTGCGCATCAGGTCCAGCAGTCGCTGCGTCGTTATCACATGGAGCTGATCGCCGGTCTGCTGTCGGCCGACGCCGCCGACACGCTTATCGCGGCCTTTATTCACGATCTTGAACGGCTGGCGGGTTTACTGGATAGCGGCGTCACCGATGCGGTATACGCTGAGGTGGTTGGCCACGGCGAAGTCTGGTCCGCGCGCCTGATGGCCGCGGTCCTCAATCAGCTGGGGCTGGAGGCCGCGTGGCTTGACGCGCGCAGCTTCCTGCGCGCCGAGCGCTCGGCGCAGCCGCAGGTGGATGAAGGCCTGTCCTACCCGCTGCTGCAGCAGCTCATGGCGCAGCATCCGAACAAACGCCTGGTGGTGACCGGTTTTATCTCGCGTAATAACGCCGGAGAAACCGTGCTGCTGGGACGTAACGGTTCCGACTATTCCGCCACCCAAATTGGCGCCCTGGCCGGCGCGTCCCGCGTTACTATCTGGAGCGACGTTGCCGGGGTTTACAGCGCTGACCCGCGTAAGGTGAAGGATGCCTGCCTGCTGCCGCTGCTGCGTCTGGATGAGGCCAGCGAGCTGGCTCGCCTGGCAGCGCCGGTGCTGCACGCGCGCACGCTCCAGCCGGTCTCCGGCAGCGATATCGATCTGCAGCTGCGCTGCAGCTACACGCCTGAACAAGGCTCTACGCGTATTGAACGCGTGCTGGCCTCCGGGACCGGGGCGCGGATCGTTACCAGCCATGACGACGTGTGCCTGATTGAGTTCCAGGTGCCCGCGGGTCAGGATTTCAAGCTGGCGCACAAGGAGCTGGATCTTATCTTTAAGCGCGCCCAGCTTCGCCCGCTGGCCGTTGGCGTCCATGCCGACCGCAGGCTGCTGCAGTTCTGCTATACCGCCGAAGTGGCGGACAGCGCGCTGAGGCTGCTCGACGAAGCCGGTTTACCGGGCGAGCTACGCCAGCGCCAGAAGCTGGCGCTGGTGGCGATGGTTGGCGCCGGCGTTACCCGCAATCCGCTGCACTGTCACCGCTTCTGGCAGCAGCTGAAGGGGCAGCCGGTCGAGTTTACCTGGCAGTCTGAAGAGGGGATTAGCCTGGTGGCCGTGCTGCGCGCGGGCCCAACCGAGAGCCTGATTCAGGGCCTGCACCAGTCGCTGTTCCGCGCGGAAAAGCGCATCGGCCTGGTGCTGTTTGGTAAAGGCAATATCGGTTCCCGCTGGCTGGAGCTGTTTGCCCGCGAGCAGACCACGCTTTCCGCCCGCACCGGCTTCGAGTTTGTTCTCGCCGGGGTGGTGGACAGCCGCCGCAGCCTGCTGAATTACGAAGGGCTCGACGCCAGCCGCGCGCTGGCCTTCTTCCATGATGAAGCCGTTGAGCAGGACGAAGAGTCGCTGTTCCTGTGGATGCGCGCCCACCCGTATGATGATTTAGTGGTGCTGGACGTGACCGCCAGCGAGCAGCTGGCGGATCAGTACCTTGATTTTGCCAGCCACGGCTTCCACGTGATCAGCGCCAATAAGCTGGCCGGGGCCAGCAGCAGCGATAAATACCGTCAGATCCACGACGCGTTTGAGAAAACGGGGCGTCATTGGCTGTACAACGCGACCGTTGGCGCCGGGCTGCCGGTAAACCATACGGTGCGCGACCTGATCGACAGCGGCGATACCATTCTGGCGCTGAGCGGTATCTTCTCCGGCACGCTCTCCTGGCTGTTCCTGCAGTTTGACGGCACGGTGCCGTTTACCGATCTGGTCGATCAGGCATGGCAGCAGGGGCTGACCGAGCCGGATCCTCGCGTTGACCTTTCCGGCAAAGACGTGATGCGCAAGTTGGTGATCCTCGCCCGTGAGGCGGGCTATGATATCGAACCTGACCAGGTGCGCGTGGAATCGCTGGTGCCGGCGCACTGCGAAGAGGGCTCCGTCGATCACTTCTTCGAGAATGGCGACGAGCTGAACGAGCAGATGCTGCAGCGCCTTGAGGCCGCCCGTGAAATGGGGCTGGTTCTGCGCTATGTCGCGCGTTTCGACGCCAACGGCAAGGCGCGCGTTGGCGTTGAGGCCGTGCGCCAGGAGCATCCGCTGGCGGCGCTGCTGCCGTGCGATAACGTCTTCGCTATCGACAGCCGCTGGTATCGTGATAATCCGCTGGTGATCCGCGGCCCGGGCGCCGGGCGCGATGTTACCGCTGGCGCGATTCAATCGGATATTAATCGCCTGGCGCAGCTGCTGTAATCTCCCTGTCAGAGAGGCCGGACGCCCGTCCGGTCTCTTTTCCCGCCAGGCCTGGCGAACACCTCTTTGGCGGCAAACAGCCCGTTGAGGGCGGCCGGGAATCCGGCATACACCGCCATCTGCATGATCGCTTCAACTATCTCTTCCTGCGTCAGGCCGACGTGCAGCCCGGCGGCAATATGCACCTTCAGCTGCGGGGCGGCGTTGCCCAAGGCGGTCAGTGCGGCAATGGTGGCGATTTCACGACTGCGTAAATCGAGTCCGGGTCTGGCGTAAATATCGCCAAAAGGGAACTCAATCAGATAGCGGGCAAAATCAGGGGCGATGTCGCTCAGGCTGTTAACGACGGCTTCGCCGCCCTTACCGTCAACGCGCTGCAGCATCTCCATACCGGTAGTAAAACGTTCTGAAGTCACGATCTTTCCTCATAATGTGGGGTGTGATGAGGAGGGTAAGAAAGTTTGCCGGGCTTGAGTAATACCCTTTTCGTGATACCTTTTCGGTATGACAAATTCACGCCTCTATTCTCTGGATCTTCGTCTGCTGCGCTATTTTGCCGTGGTGGCGGAGGAGAACAATATTAGCCGGGCGGCGCAGCGCTTATTTATCTCACAGCCGCCGCTCAGCCGTCATATCCGTCACCTGGAAGAGCAGCTGGGGACCGCGCTATTCGTGCGCCATACCCGGGGCCTGATCCTGACCGAGGAGGGGCAGCGGGTGCTGGATATCATTCGCCCCTTGCTGGCGCTACAGGAACAAACCTTAACCGCCCTGGGCCAGCTGTCTGATAGCGGGCAGCCACCGCTGCAGATCGGGCTGACAACCGCCTTTGAGCAGGGCGTGTTTACCGCCGCCGAAGCTGCGCTGAGGGATAAGGCCCGCACTTTGCAGATTAGCCGTCACGGCTCGCCAACCCTGGCGCAGCAGGTGCGCAAGGGCCGGCTGGACGCGGCGCTGGTGGCGCTTCCCCTCGATGCCGGCGGGCTGGTTTTGTCCCCCTTGCCTTATCAGGAGCCGCTGATCGCCGCTCTGCCGGCGTCATGGCCGGAAGCCAGCGTCGCCGGGCTGGCACTAAGGGACTTTAGCCACCGGCCGCTGTTTTGGTTTAAACGCGAGCGCAATCCGGCATTTTTTGACTACACCCGACGGATGTTTGAACGGGCGGGGTATGCGCCTGCCTACGTGGAAGAGCCCGTAGAACATGACGTTTTGTTGGCCCGCATCGCGCGCGGGGAGGGGATGATTTTGCTGCCGGCGTCCTTTGCCGCTATCCAGCGTCAGGGTGTGGTCTTTTATCCGCTGGATGAGGCCAGCCTGCATTTTCCGCTGGCGTTGGGCGTGGTCACGCTGCCGCAAAATGATGCCTTGCGCGCGTGGCTGCTCCCCTTGCTTGAGGAATCATTAGCTTAGCGCCGAACCCTGTGGCGTTTAGCATAAACGACGTGAACCAATTTCATCTTCTCTGAATATTCCTCACTCTTTACGCTGATTTTTCTATTGACGCCCGGGCTCTTTTCCGTCATTTTTACATCTGGACGTCTAAACGTATAGAAGTTCGCAACACGACAAACAATAAAATGCGATTGATGAGGTAAGGTATGAGCTTTTTTCACGCCAATCAGCGGGAAGCCCTGAATCAGAGCCTGGCAGAAGTGCAGGGCCAGATTAATGTGTCTTTTGAATTCTTTCCGCCGCGGACCAGTGAAATGGAGCAAACCCTGTGGAAATCCATCGATCGCTTAAGCAGCCTGAAGCCAAAATTTGTTTCGGTGACCTACGGTGCGAATTCTGGCGAACGCGACCGTACCCACAGCATCATCAAAGGTATCAAAGAGCGCACCGGCCTTGAGGCGGCGCCGCACCTGACCTGTATCGACGCCAGCCGCGACGAGCTGCGCACGATTGCTCAGGATTACTGGAACAACGGGATCCGCCATATCGTCGCCCTGCGCGGCGACCTGCCGCCGGGCAGCGGTAAGCCGGATATGTATGCCGCGGACCTGGTGACGCTGCTGAAAGAGGTGGGCGACTTTGATATCTCCGTGGCGGCCTACCCGGAAGTGCACCCGGAAGCGAAAAGCGCCCAGGCGGATCTGCTGAACCTGAAGCGTAAGGTTGAGGCCGGCGCGAACCGCGCGATCACCCAGTTCTTCTTTGATGTTGAAAGCTACCTGCGCTTTCGCGATCGCTGCGTCTCCGCGGGAATTGATGTCGAAATTATCCCCGGCATTCTGCCGGTATCCAACTTCAAGCAGGCGAAGAAATTTGCCGATATGACCAACGTGCGCATCCCAACGTGGATGTCGAAAATGTTTGAAGGCCTGGATAATGATGCGGAAACTCGCCAACTGGTGGGGGCGAACATCGCTATGGACATGGTCAAAATTTTAAGCCGCGAAGGGGTGAAGGATTTCCACTTTTACACCCTAAACCGCGCGGAGATGAGCTACGCGATTTGCCACACCCTGGGCGTGCGCCCGGCGGTGTAAAAAAATGGCCCTCCTTGAGGGCCATTTTTATTTATTCCCACTCCTCCAGGAAACGTTGCCCGTACTGGTCGGCGACCAGCAGCGCGGCGTAAACCTCATCCGCTGTGGCTCCGCCGGGCATGTTATGGATAGTTTCCCCCTCCGCGCAGGCGGCTTCGGCGACGATCCGCATTTTACCCGGAATATCCTCTTTGATATCCAACTGGGCCAGGGTGAGCGGCAGGCCCACGCTGTGACACAGCGCGGCGGCGGTTTCAATCTCTTCAACCGGCGCGTTTTCCAGCACCAGCTGCGTCAGCGTGCCGAAGGCGACCTTTTCGCCGTGATAGTAATGATGGGCGTCCGGCAGGGCGGTCAGGCCGTTGTGGATTGCGTGCGCGGCTGCCAGTCCGCCGCTTTCAAAGCCGACGCCGCTGAGATAGGTGTTGGCCTCGATCACTTTCTCCAGCGCCGGCGTGACGACGTGCTGTTCCGCCGCCAGCATCGCTTTTTCACCCTCTTCAATCAGCGTGTGGTAGCACAGCTCAGCCAGCGCCAGCGCCGCCTGGGTGCATTTTCCGCCGGCCATGGTGGTAGCGCCGCTGCGCGAGCAAGCGCGGGCTTCAAACCAGGTGGCCAGCGCATCGCCGATACCGGCCGCCAGCAGGCGCGGCGGAGCGCCGGCAACGATCCGGGTATCAACAATAACCATGTTTGGGTTGCGCGGCAGCATCAGATAACTGTCAAACTCGCCCTCGTCGGTATAGATAACCGAGAGCGCGCTGCAGGGGGCGTCGGTGGAGGCGATGGTGGGGGCAATTACTACCGGTAGATTCATAAAATGCGCTAATGCTTTTGCGGTATCCAGCGTTTTACCGCCGCCGATACCCAGCACGGCATCGCAGCGGGCTGAGCCGGCGATATCGCGCAAGCGATTGATTTCATTATGCGAGCATTCGCCGCCGAACGGGGCGATTTCGCCGACCAGGCCGGCTTCGGTCAGGCTTTGACGCAGCGTTTCTTCGGCAAAGCCCAGCACAAACTTGTCGCCAACGATAAGCCAGCGCTCGGCCAGCGGTTTGAGATAGCCGCCGAGGCGGGTGATAGCATTTGCACCCTGAATGTATTTGCCTGGCGATTGAATAATGCGATCCATTTCTATTCCTCCTGGATGACCGTGATACCGCCCGCGGGCGGTTCGCCGATCGGGTTACAGGTTCAGATTTCCAAAAGCGCTATTCCAGTCCTGCTCAAACTTCTCAATTGCTGACTCTACCGCGGGCGTACCGAGCATTTGTTGCGCTACATCTAAAGGAAGGGTGATAGCTTCACACCCGGCCAGCAGGCAGTCCAGCGCCTGACGCGGGGTTTTAAAGCTGGCGGCCAGGACCTTGCTGCCCGGGGCGTGCAGCGTCAGCAGGGTCTGCAGCTCCTGCACCATACGGATGCCGTCGCCGCCCTGGGCGTCAACGCGGTTGACGTAAGGCGCGACGTATTTTGCCCCGGCCAGCGCCGCCAGCAGACCCTGAGAGGCGCTGTACACCGCGGTGCCGAGCGTGGTGATACCCTCTTTTTTCAGCAGCTTTATCGCGGCAAGGCCTTCGGCGGTTACCGGAATTTTTACCACGATGCCGGGTATGGCGTTGCTCAGGCGTTTGGCTTCTTCAACCATGCCCTGCGCATCGCGGCTCATGGTCTGGGCAAACAGGACCCCATCCGGGCCAACGGCTTTTTGCAGACGGGGCAGCACGTCCCAAACCGAGGTTTTTCCCGCGGCGATGATGCTGGGATTGGTGGTTACTCCGGCCAGCGGGTAGATGCGTGCCAGGCGTTCAACTTCTGCTACGTTCGCGGTGTCCAGATAGAGTTCCATAGCCTTTCCTCAATTCTCAATTCAATGATGTTGAGATAAGAATACGGCCTCCGTCCGGCGGGTCGCCAGATGACAAATTTGCCAAAAACTGGATAAATGTACGCATTGCGGCTAAGAGTGATTTAGATCACGTTTATCCGCCTGTGCCTGGCATCCCTGGAGAGATCCGCGGGGATGGCCGTAAGGGAAAACTTACAAAAGTCTAGTTTTTCGCCGACGGATGCTTTTCCGTCAGCTGGCTATGATACTGGCGGCGATATTCTGACGGCGAACGTTCGGTATTTTTACGAAACAGGCGGCAGAAGTAGTTACTGTCGGCAAAGCCGCAGGCGTGAGCGACATCCTTAACCTTCATATCGTGGCCTTTTAGCAGCATTCGGGCCTGTTCGAGACGCACGTGGTTCAGGTATTCGTTAAAGCCCATGGGGCCGCATTTCTGGAACAGATGGGAGAGATAGTTGGGGGAGAGGTAAAACTCCTCGGCGACCGACTCGCGGGTTAAAGGGTCGGCGAAACGGGAATCGATATATTTGCGGATCGCTTCAAACAGCGCCTGGCTGCGGGAAGCGGTTTGCACCTGGCTGCCGAGGAGATCGGCGCAGTGGCTTAGCAGGCTTATCACGATGCAGCGCGCCGTTTGCTGCTCCTGCGGCTGCATCTGCATTTCATTGAGCGCCTGTAGCAAAAAGGAGCCCACGCGAGGGCCGCGGCGCGGCGTCTGCACTCTCTCTGCAATATGCAGCGTTTCGCCGTCCCAGCGCTGGAGGGTGAACTCCAGCTGCTGCTTACCAAACTGAATGCTCAACGCGGTGCAGGGCGCCTGCCACTGCGGAAGATTCCAGCCGCCTGCGGGGATATACAGCACATCATAGCGGGCAAGCAGAGCCGGCTCGGCCCTGATACCGGGATCGCCGCGCTGGCCTTCGAGGATAACCTCGAGGCGCGGAAAATCGACCCGCAGCGCCAGCGCGGAGGCCGGGCGATGTTCGGTAGTAAAGCGGACCTGCCCGATCGCCGTCTGGCCTTTAATTAAGGCGTCGATGCGCTGACTGAGATGGCCGTCCATTTCTGCTCCTTAAAAAGCCCCACATTTTTATCATACCCGACATCGCGGGAAGGGCAAAAGTCGGGGGGAACCTGTACGCATCAGATGTTGCACAACATAAATGTTATGTTATATCGTAACGTTTTATTGCAAAAGTTAACTCAGGAGAGAGTGATGACCACAAAGATATCCCTATTTGCGCTTGGCGCTGGCCTGCTGCTGGCCGGTAGCCAGGCTTTTGCCCACGGGCACCATGACCACGGCCCCGCATTGACGGAGGCGGAAGTGAAGGCGAGTGAAGGGATTTTCGCCGATAAGGACGTCAAGGATCGCCCGCTAAGCGACTGGGACGGTATCTGGCAGTCGGTGAATCCGTATCTGCTTAAAGGGGACCTGGATCCGGTGCTCGAGCAGAAGGCCAAAAAGCCGGGGGCGAAAAGCGTCGCCGAGTATCGGGAATATTATAAGAAGGGCTATGCCACCGACGTCGATCAAATTGGGATTGAAGACAACGTGATGGAGTTCCACGTCGGGAAAGAGGTTAGCGCCTGTCGGTACGCCTATTCCGGCTATAAGATCCTGCACTATGCTTCCGGCAAGAAGGGCGTGCGCTATTTATTTGAATGCCAGCAGGCAGACTCGAAGGCGCCAAAATTCGTTCAGTTTAGCGATCATACGATTGGCCCGAGAAAATCGCAGCACTTTCATATTTATATGGGGAGCGATTCGCAGGAGTCCCTGCTGAAAGAGATGGATAACTGGCCGACGTACTACCCTTATGCGCTGCATAAAGAGCAGATTGTCGACGAGATGCTGCACCATTAATAAAAATCCCCGGGGGCGCGTACGCCGCCATCCGGGGATTTATGCTGATGCAGGAGAGTGGTTAGCCGGTGTTACGCATGCCGGCAGCCACGCCGGCGATGGTGACCATCAGCGCCTGCTCAACGCGCGGGTCCGGATCCTTGCCCTGCTCTTCCGCCAGACGCGAACGGTACAGCAGCTCGGCCTGCAGGACGTTCAGCGGGTCGGTATAGATATTACGCAGCTGAATAGACTCGGCAATCCACGGCAGATCGGCCATCAGGTGGGAATCGTTGGCGATATCGAGCACCACGCTGATACCGGAAGAGAGCAGCTCGCGCAGCTCGCTGCCGAGGCCCCACAGCTCGGGTTTCACCAGGCGCTGATCGTAATATTCCGCCAGCCACAGGTCGGCCTTCGAGAACACCATTTCCAGCATCCCGAGACGGGTTGAGAAGAACGGCCAGTCGCGACACATGGTTTCCAGCTCGCTCTGTTTGCCATCTTCCACCACTTTCTGCAGCGCGGTGCCGGCGCCCAGCCAGGCCGGCAGCATCAGGCGGTTCTGCGTCCAGGCGAAGATCCACGGGATCGCGCGCAGAGATTCTACCCCGCCGGTAGCACGGCGTTTCGCCGGGCGTGAGCCGAGCGGCAGCTTGCCCAGCTCCTGCTCCGGAGTGGCGGAGCGGAAGTAAGGTACGAAGTCTTTATTTTCACGCACGTAGCCGCGGTACATTTCACAAGAAATGTCGGACAGCTCGGCCATGATATTGCGCCATTCCGGCTTGGGTTCCGGCGGTGGCAGCAGGTTCGCTTCGAGAATGGCGCTGGTATACAGCGACAGGCTGCTGATGGTGACTTCCGGCAGACCGAACTTGAAGCGGATCATCTCGCCCTGTTCGGTTACGCGCAGGCCGCCTTTCAGGCTGCCAGGAGGCTGAGAAAGCAGCGCCGCGTGCGCCGGGGCGCCGCCGCGACCGATAGATCCGCCGCGACCGTGGAACAGCGTCAGCTCGATACCGGCTTTTTCGCAAGTTTTGATCAGCGCGTCCTGAGCCTGGTACTGCGCCCAGGAGGCGGCCATGACGCCCGCATCTTTCGCCGAGTCAGAGTAGCCGATCATGACCATCTGTTTGCCCTGAATAAAGCCGCGATACCAGTCAATATTCAGCAGTTGGGTCATCACGTCGTTGGCGTTGTTCAGGTCGTCGAGGGTTTCAAACAGCGGAGCAACCGGCAGCGCGAAGCCAATGCCGGCTTCTTTGAGCAGCAGGTGTACGGCCAGCACGTCAGACGGCGTCTTCGCCATGGAGATCACGTAGGCGGCGATGGATCCGTGCGGCGCTTCGGCGATCACTTTGCAGGTATCGAGCACTTCGCGGGTTTCATTGCTCGGCTCCCACTGGCGCGGCAGCAGCGGGCGCTTGGAGTTCAGCTCGCGGATCAGGAAGGCCTGCTTGTCGGCTTCTGACCAGCTTTCATAATCGCCGATGCCGAGATAGCGGGTCATTTCGCCCAGCGCTTCGGTATGGCGGGTACTTTCCTGACGAATATCGATGCGTACCAGCGGCACGCCGAAAGACTTCACGCGGCGCAGGGTATCGAGCAGCTCACCGTTGGCGATAATGCCCATGCCGCAGGCCTGCAGGGATTTGTAGCAGGCGTAAAGCGGCTCCCACAGCTGTGCGTTCTGGGTAATCAGGCCAGCGGGTTTCGGCAGCTTTTGCCCTTTCAGGCGCGCTTCCAGCCAGGACTGGGTATCCATCAGCTGGCCGCGCAGCTTTTTCATCAGATAGCGGTACGGCTCCTGTGCCCCTTCGGCGCCGGCCATTTCGCGCAGTTCGTCGGTACACTCGACCATCGACAGCTCAGAAATCAGCAGCTGGACGTCTTTGAGGAACAGATCGGTGGCTTTCCAGCGGCTAAGCAGCAGCACGTGGCGGGTGATATCGGAGGTCACGTTCGGGTTGCCGTCGCGGTCACCGCCCATCCAGGAGGTGAAGCGCACCGGTACGAAGTCGACCGGCAGCTGATAGCCGAGGTTTTCTTCCAGCTGTTCGTTCAGCTCGCGCAGGTAGTTCGGCACGCCTTCCCACAGGCTGTTTTCGACCACCGCAAAGCCCCACTTCGCCTCGTCAACCGGCGTCGGGCGATATTTACGGATTTCATCGGTATGCCATGACTGGGCGATCAGCTGGCGCAGGCGGCGCATCAGCTGGTGGTGCTCGTAGTCAGCGATCTCTTTGTTATCAAGCTGCTTCAGGCAGTTATTCACTTCCACCATTTTGTGGATCAGCGTGCGGCGGGTGATTTCGGTCGGGTGGGCGGTTAATACCAGCTCCAGCGACAGCGACTCCACCGCTTTTTTAATGGTCTCTTCGTTGAGATGGGATTGGCCTTTGAGCTTTCTCAGGGTACGGGCAATCACTTCCGGGTTGCTGGCCGCTTCGCCGTTTGGCGAAATGCTGTGGTACTGCTCTGCGGTATTGGCCAGGTTCAGAAACTGGCTGAAGGCGCGTGCAACCGGCAGCAGCTCATCGTTGGACAAATTTTGCAGCGTGGTGAGCAGCTCCTGGCGATTGGCTTCATTGCCGGCGCGAGAAGACTTGGACAATTTACGAATAGTTTCGACACGATCAAGAATGTTCTCTCCCAGCGCATCCTTGATGGTATCGCCTAGCACCTTACCGAGCATACTGACATTACTACGCAAAGCGGAATATTGTTCGTTCATGTTACCCCAGACACCCCATCTCATTTTATTTTGTTATATCCGCTACTCGGCAACGATGAGCCGCGGATAAGCAGCCGTCTTTTATAAAGCCACGTAAAAACCCCTACGTCAATTGTTGCGAAATCGCTTCAGCAAACGAATAAATGGCGGCAATTTGCGAAATTTAACTCAGAGGTCGCTTGATAAGCATTGCTTATGGGAATGTGACAATTGTCACTGTCCCGCCCCTGAATAAAGGGCGGGGAAAAAAGCGGTCTCAGTGCCAGCAGAAATGATGGACAACCTGGGTAATAAGCTCGCGGGTCGGCTTAATAAACCGGGTTTCCAGATACTCATCCGGCTGGTGGGCCTGGTTGATGGAGCCTGGACCGAGGACCAGCGTCGGGCAGATGGTCTGGATAAACGGCGCTTCGGTGCAGTAGTTGACGACTTCGGTTTGTGCGCCGAGCAGTTTTTCCACCACCTGAACGAGCTGATGATCCGGCGGGCACTCATAGCCGGGGATCGGCGGGTGGAGTTCGCTCACGCTCAAACGGCCCGGCCAGCGTTCGCTGACCGGCGCCAGCGCCTCATCCAGCAGCCCGTTGAGATCGTTGAGCGTCATGCCCGGCAGCGGGCGGATATCCATATGCAGCTCGCAGCAGGCGCAGATGCGGTTAGAGGCGTCGCCGCCGTGAATCGAGCCTAGGTTGAGCGTCGGGTAGGGGACGGTGAAGGCGGCAAAGTGATAGCGCTCTTTCAGCGTATCGCGCAGCTGCATAATGCGGCCAATCGCGTCGTGCATCAGCTCAATGGCGTTAACCCCGCGCGCCGGATCGCTGGAGTGGCCCGACTGGCCCTGGACGCGAACGGCGGTGGAGATATGGCCCTTGTGCGCCCGCACCGGCAGCAGGGAGGTTGGCTCGCCGATAATTGCGCAGTCCGGGCGCAGGCGGGTGGTTTCGGCAAAGTAGCGAGCCCCGGCCATGCTGGTCTCTTCATCGGCGGTGGCCAGAATATAGAGCGGTTTTTTGAGCTTACTGACGTCGACATCGCGCAGGGCGTCAAGAATAAAGGCGAAGAAGCCCTTCATGTCGGCGGTGCCGAGACCGTAGAGCTTGTTGTCATGCTCGGTGAGGGCGAACGGATCGCGGGTCCAGCGGCCATCATCGAACGGCACGGTATCGGTATGCCCGGCGAGCAGCAGGCCGCCGGCGCCCTGGCCGGTACTGGCCAGCATGTTGAATTTATTGCGCGTATCCGGCACCGGCTGAACTTCGACGTTGAAGCCAATTTCGCGGAACCAGCCTGCCAGCAAATTGATTAAAGTCTCATTGCTTTGATCCAGCGACTCTTCGGTTGCGCTGATGGAGGGTGTGGCGATCAATGCGCGGTAAATCTCGATAAACGGCGGTAAATTGTTTTTCATTGTTGACACACCTCGGGTCGTGATAGTATCAATATTCATGCAGTATTTGTGAATAAAAATACATTATCGTTGAGCGTAAGAAAACCCATCGAATGTAAGGAAATGCTCTTACGGCTTAACAGGGTGAGGAAGATAACGGTCTTCCCAGGCAAACAGATGTAAGAAGGTGAAGAGCCCCAATGTTGAATACGCTGATAGTGGGTGCCAGCGGTTATGCCGGCGCAGAGCTAGTGACCTATGTAAATCGCCATCCTCATATGACCATAACCGCTTTGACGGTCTCCTCGCAAAGTAATGATGCGGGGAAATTAATTTCCGATTTACATCCGCAGCTGAAAGGCATAGTCGATCTGCCGCTGCAGCCCATGTCAGATATCAGCGAATTTAGCGCCGGGGTGGACGTCGTCTTCCTCGCGACCGCCCATGAAGTGAGCCACGACCTGGCGCCGCAGTTTCTCGCCGCCGGCTGCGTGGTGTTTGATCTCTCCGGCGCGTTCCGCGTGAACGACGGCGCCTTCTACGAGAAATATTACGGCTTTACCCATCAGCATCCGGCGCTGCTCGAGCAGGCGGTCTATGGCCTGGCCGAGTGGGGCGCCGAGCGGCTGAAAGAGGCCAATTTAATCGCCGTTCCTGGCTGCTACCCGACCGCGGCCCAGCTGTCGCTAAAACCACTGATCGATGACGGGCTGCTGGATCTTAATCAGTGGCCGGTGATCAACGCCACCAGCGGCGTGAGCGGAGCGGGCCGTAAGGCGGCGATCGGCAACAGCTTCTGTGAAGTGAGCCTGCAGCCGTACGGCGTTTTCAACCATCGTCACCACCCGGAAATCTCTACTCACCTTGGCGCGGAGGTTATTTTTACCCCGCATCTGGGCAACTTTAAGCGCGGTATTCTGGAAACCATCACCTGTCGTCTGAAGCCGGGCGTCAGCAAAGAGCAGGTAGCCGCCGTCTTCCAGCAGGCATACGCCGATAAACCGCTGGTCCGTTTATACGATAACGCGCTGCCGGCATTGAAAAATGTCGTGGGTCTGCCATTCTGTGATATCGGTTTTGCGGTCCAGGATGAGCATATCATCGTGGTGGCGGCGGAAGATAACCTGCTTAAAGGCGCAGCGGCGCAGGCAGTCCAGTGCGCGAATATTCGTTTCGGCTTCGCTGAGACGCAGTCTCTTATTTAAGGTGTGATTATGAACCCATTAATTATCAAACTCGGCGGCGTGTTGCTGGATAGCGAAGAAGCGCTGGCGCGCCTGTTTACCGCGCTGGTGAACTACCGTGAAACGCATCAGCGTCCGCTGATTATCGTGCACGGCGGCGGCTGCGTGGTCGATGAGCTGATGAAGCAGCTTAACCTGCCGGTAAGCAAGAAAAATGGGCTGCGGGTAACGCCGGCGGATCAAATCGACATTATTACCGGCGCGCTGGCGGGCACCGCCAATAAAACGCTGCTGGCGTGGGCGAAAAAGCACGGTATTGCCAGCGTTGGCCTGTTCCTCGGCGATGGCGATAGCGTTAAGGTGACCCAGCTTGCCGAAGAGCTGGGGCACGTTGGCCTGGCCCTGCCGGGCTCGCCGGCGCTGATCAATACCCTGCTGGCGGGCGGCTACCTGCCGGTGGTGAGCTCTATCGGCGTGACCGATGAAGGGCAGCTGATGAACGTCAACGCCGATCAGGCCGCGACCGCGCTGGCGGCCACCCTCGGCGCCGATCTGATCCTACTTTCCGACGTCAGCGGTATCCTTGATGGTAAAGGCCAGCGCATCGCGGAGATGACCGCGGAGAAGGCGGAACAGCTGATTGAACAGGGTATTATTACCGACGGCATGATCGTAAAAGTGAACGCCGCGCTGGATGCGGCGCGCGCGCTGGGTCGCCCGGTGGATATTGCCTCCTGGCGCCACGCGGAGCAGCTGCCGGCGCTGTTTAACGGCACGCCGATCGGCACGCGTATTCTGGCCTGATTGAAAACATTTGCAGACGGGGAGCGCAGGGCTTCCCGGCAGAAATAAACAAATTTGAAGGAAGCACATTATGGCACTTTGGGGCGGGCGTTTTACTCAGGCAGCAGATCAGCGGTTCAAACAGTTCAACGACTCTTTGCGCTTCGACTATCGCCTGGCGGAGCAGGATATCATTGGCTCCGTTGCCTGGTCCAAAGCGCTGGTGACGGTTGGCGTGCTGAGCGCCAGTGAGCAGCTGGAGCTGGAAGAGGCGCTGGGCGTGCTGCTGGAAGAGGTGCGGGCTAACCCGCAGCAAATCCTTGAAAGCGATGCGGAAGATATTCACAGCTGGGTGGAAGGCAAGCTGATCGACAAAGTCGGCCAGCTGGGTAAAAAGCTGCATACCGGCCGTAGCCGCAACGACCAGGTGGCGACCGACCTCAAGCTGTGGTGCAAGGATACTATCGCCGAGCTGCTCTCTGCGAATCGTCAGCTGCAGGGCGCGCTGGTTGAAACGGCGCAGAGTAATCAGGATGCCGTGATGCCGGGCTACACCCATCTGCAGCGCGCGCAGCCGGTGACCTTTGCCCACTGGTGCCTGGCCTATGTAGAAATGCTGGCGCGTGATGAAAGCCGCCTGCAGGACGCCCTGAAGCGCCTCGACGTTAGCCCGCTGGGCAGCGGCGCGCTGGCGGGGACCGCCTATGAAATCGATCGCGAACAGCTGGCCGGCTGGCTGGGCTTCGCCTCGGCAACCCGCAATAGCCTGGATAGCGTGTCTGACCGCGATCACGTGCTGGAGCTGCTCTCCGGCGCCGCGATTGGGATGGTGCACCTGTCGCGCTTTGCTGAAGACCTGATTTTCTTTAATACCGGCGAGGCGGGCTTTATTGAGCTCTCCGATCGCGTGACCTCCGGCTCCTCCCTGATGCCGCAGAAGAAAAACCCGGACGCGCTGGAGCTGATCCGCGGTAAGTGCGGCCGCGTTCAGGGTGCGCTGACCGGGATGATGATGACGCTGAAGGGCCTGCCGCTGGCCTACAACAAAGATATGCAGGAAGATAAAGAAGGGCTGTTTGACGCCCTCGACACCTGGCTTGATTGCCTGCATATGGCCGCGCTGGTGCTGGACGGCATTCAGGTGAAGCGCCCGCGTTGCGAAGAAGCGGCGCAGCAGGGTTACGCCAATGCGACCGAGCTGGCGGATTATCTGGTGGCGAAGGGCGTACCGTTCCGCGAAGCGCACCATATCGTGGGGGAAGCGGTGGTCGAAGCGATCGCCCAGGGCAAGCCGCTGGAAGAGCTGGCGCTCGCCGACCTGCAGAAATTTAGCAGCGTGATTGCCGATGATGTCTATCCCATTCTGTCGCTGCAATCCTGTCTGGATAAGCGCGCGGCCAAAGGCGGCGTTTCACCGAAGCAGGTTGCGCAGGCGATCGCCGATGCGCAGCAGCGCCTGGCGTAAACCGGTCGCCTTAGGGAACAAAAATGAGAAGCTCGAGCGATGCCCGGGCTTTTTTATGCAAAAAAAAGCGGACACGAGGTCCGCAAAAGTTCACGTTGGCTTTAGTTGTTCGGTTAGGGAAAACGCTGAGGCAATTCGGTAATTTTCTGATACCTGCCTCGTTTCTGGGTTTATTATTGAACAGAAAACTTGATAGGGATAATCGTTCGTTGCTATTCTATCTATCGCCATGAACTATCATGGCGACGGAGGATGAATAATGAATATTCGCGATCTTGAATACCTGGTTGCGCTAGCCGAGCACCGCCACTTCCGGCGCGCGGCGGACTCTTGCCACGTTAGCCAACCGACGCTTAGCGGGCAGATCCGCAAGCTGGAGGATGAGCTTGGAGTCATGCTGCTGGAGCGTACCAGCCGTAAGGTTCTGTTTACCCAGGCGGGCCTGCTGCTGGTGGATCAGGCGCGTACGGTGTTGCGCGAAGTAAAAGTGCTCAAGGAAATGGCAAGCCAACAGGGCGAGACGATGTCCGGGCCGCTGCATATCGGCCTGATTCCAACCATTGGCCCGTATCTGCTACCGCATATTATCCCGATGCTGCACCAGACTTTTCCCAAGCTGGAAATGTATCTGCATGAGGCCCAAACCCATCAGCTGCTGGCCCAGCTGGATAGCGGCAAGCTCGACTGCGCTATCCTGGCGCTGGTTAAAGAGAGCGAAGCCTTTATTGAGGTGCCGCTGTTCGATGAGCCGATGATGCTGGCTATCTACGCAGATCACCCGTGGGCCAACCGCGACCGCGTGCCGATGTCCGATTTAGCCGGGGAGAAGCTGCTGATGCTGGAAGATGGCCACTGCCTGCGCGATCAGGCGATGGGCTTTTGCTTTGAAGCCGGTGCCGATGAAGATACGCATTTCCGCGCCACCAGTCTTGAAACGCTGCGTAACATGGTTGCCGCCGGGAGCGGGATTACCCTGCTGCCTGCGCTGGCGGTGCCGCAGGAGAGAAAGCGCGACGGCGTGGTGTACATTCCGTGCATTAAGCCCGAACCGCGACGCACCATTGGGCTGGTTTATCGCCCCGGTTCGCCGCTGCGCAGCCGCTATGAACATCTGGCGGAGGCCATCCGTAGCACGATGGATGGCCATTTCGACGAAGTGTTAAAACAGGCGGTTTAAGCCGTTTAACGCGGCTACCCGATAGGCTTCCGCCATCGTCGGGTAGTTAAAGGTGGTGTTGACGAAGTACTCAATGGTGTTACCGCCACCTTTCTGCTCCATAATCGCCTGGCCGATGTGAATAATTTCGGCCGCGCGCTCGCCAAAGCAATGAATGCCGAGGATCTCTTTCGTTTCCCTGTGGAACAGGATTTTCAGGGTTCCCACGCTCATGCCGACGATCTGCGCGCGCGCCAGGTGCTTGAACTGCGCGCGACCCACTTCGTACGGGACCTTCATGGCGGTCAGCTGCTGTTCGGTTTTACCCACCGAGCTGATTTCCGGAATGGTGTAGATCCCGGTCGGAATATCTTCGATCAGGTGAGCCGAAGCCTCGCCTTTAATCAGCGCCTGCGCGGCGATGCGTCCCTGATCGTAAGCGGCCGAAGCCAGGCTCGGATAGCCGATAACGTCGCCAACGGCATAGATATGCGGCAGCGCGGTCTGATACATGCTGTTCACCTTCAGCTGGCCGCGGCTGTCGGTTTGCAGGCCGATATTTTCCAGCGCCAGGGAGTCGGTGTTGCCGGTACGGCCGTTGGCGTAGAGCAGACAGTCCGCCTTCAGCTTTTTGCCCGATTTCAGATGCATGATCACGCCATCATCCACGGCTTCAATCTTCTCGTACTCTTCGTTGTGACGAATCACCACGCCACTGTTCCAGAAGTGATAGGAGAGGGAGTCGGACATCTCCTGATCGAGGAACGCCAGCAGCCGATCGCGGGTGTTGATCAGATCCACCTTCACTTCCATCCCGCGGAAGATCGACGCGTATTCGCAGCCGATGACCCCCGCGCCGTAGATGATCACATGGCGCGGCTCGTGCTGAAGGCTGAGGATGGAGTCGCTGTCGTACACGCGCGGGTGGGAAAAATCGACGTCTGCCGGGTGGTACGGGCGCGAGCCGCAGGCGATAACGAATTTCTCGGCGGTGACCGTTTCAACGGTGCCGTCGTGACACTCCAGGGCGATCGTATGTTCATCAACGAAGTGCGCATTGCCCTGCAGGATTTCGCAGTGGTTGCGCTCATAGAAACCCTGACGCATATGGGTCTGCTGGTTAATGACGCTGTCGGCATGGTTAAGAATGTCGGCGAAGGAGGAGCGAAGAAGGCGGGAGTGGTCGCTGTAGAGAGGGTTTTGGTTAAACTCGATAATACGGCTGACGGCGTGGCGGAGCGCTTTCGACGGGATGGTTCCCCAGTGGGTACAGCCACCGCCGACGTTATGGTAGCGTTCAATAACGGCAACGCGGGCTCCCTGTTTCACCAGCCCCATCGCAGCGCCTTCGCCGCCGGGGCCGGAACCAATTACTATTGCATCATAATCCCAAGAGTGCGACATGGCATTACTCACCTGTTTTATACATAAAATAAACACGATGATAACATTCACCGATGTTTAACCCAATTATCGTTGCGCTTTTTTGCGGCATAAAAGCATGATCGGCTCGTAAACAATCTTTCACAAACCAGTGTAAACCGATTAGTTTTATCTCTGGTATAGTGCCAGCAGGGTTACTGGAAGGATTCATACAACGTGATGGGCGTAAGAGCGCTACAAAAAGAGAAAACCCGGCGTTCGCTGGTAGAAGCGGCATTTAGCCAACTTAGCGCCGAACGGAGTTTCGCCAGCTTAAGCCTGCGTGAAGTTGCGCGCGAGGCGGGGATTGCGCCGACCTCCTTTTATCGTCATTTTCGCGATGTCGATGAGCTCGGCCTGACGATGGTCGATGAAAGCGGCCTGATGCTGCGCCAACTGATGCGTCAGGCGCGCCAGCGTATTGCCAAAGGCGGCAGCGTGATTCGCACCTCGGTCTCGACCTTTATGGAGTTTATCGGCAATAACCCGAACGCTTTTCGCCTGCTGTTGCGCGAACGTTCAGGGACTTCCGCGGCGTTTCGTGCCGCCGTGGCGCGCGAAATTCAGCATTTCATCGCGGAACTTGCCGACTATTTAGAAATCGAAAACCACATGCCGCGCGCCTTTACTGAAGCGCAGGCCGAAGCTATGGTCACCATCGTATTTAGCGCCGGCGCTGAGGCGCTGGACGTCGGGCTTGAACAGCGTCGACAGCTGGAAGAACGGCTGGTGCTGCAGCTAAGAATGATCTCGAAAGGCGCGTATTACTGGTATCGCCGTGAACAAGAAAAAATATCAAATCATTCCGAATAACGTGAAGGACGAGCAATGAAACACTCAGTTCAAGATAAAGGTACGCTGCTGCTGGCGCTGATCGCTGGCCTGTCGATTAACGGAACCTTCGCCGCGCTGTTCAGCTCGATTGTTCCCTTTTCCATCTTCCCGATTCTTTCCCTGCTGCTGACGGTCTACTGCCTGCATCAGCGCTACCAGAACCGGAGCATGCCCGTGGGGCTGCCGGGCCTGGCTGCCGCCTGCTTTATTCTCGGGGTTCTGCTGTACAGCACCGTGGTGCGGGCGGAATATCCGGACATCGGCTCTAACTTCTTCCCGGCCGTGCTGTCGGTCATTACGGTATTCTGGATCGGCTACCGGATGCGTAACCGGAAGGATGCGGCGGCAGAGTAATCGCTTAACGCCAGAACCCGGCAGGCATTGCGATGCCGGGTTCTGTGAATATCGCCTACCTGCGGGTTAATAAGACGCCGCACTCCATATGATGGGTGTACGGGAACTGATCGAACAGTGCCAGGCGCGTAATATAATGGGTCTGGCTGAGGGTTTCCAGGTTCTGGCACAGCGTCTCCGGGTTGCAGGAGATGTACAGAATTCGCGGATACGCCTGCACCATTTTCTCCGTTTCGCTGTCCAGCCCGCTGCGCGGCGGATCGACAAAAATCGTCTCACAGCGGTAGCTTTGCAGGTCGATACCCTGCAGGCGGTTAAACTCCCGCACCCCGTTCATCGCCTGGGTAAACTCCTCTGCCGCCATACGGATAATCTGCACGTTATCGATATGGTTGGCCGCGATGTTGTACTGCGCCGCGGCGACGGAAGGTTTGGCGATTTCCGTGGCCAGCACGCGATCGAAATTACGCGCCAGCGCGAGGGAGAAGTTGCCGTTACCGCAGTACAGCTCCAGTAAATCCCCGGTCGATCCTTGCGTACTCTCCAGCGCCCACTCCAGCATCTGGATATTCATCGCCGCGTTCGGCTGGGTGAAGCTGTTCTCAACCTGGCGGTAGATCATTTCCCGACCGGCTACCGGCAGACGTTCGTCGATGTAGTCCCGATCGAGCTCGATTTTCGTTTTGGTTGCCCGGCCAATCAGCTGCACGTTGAGATTTTGCGCGCGCAGCGCGTCGCGTAATGCTTCCGCCTGCTGACGCCACTCGTCGCCGAGCTTTTTGTGATACAGCAGCGATACCACGGCCTGGTTGCTCATGGTCGTCAGGTAGTCGACCTGGAACAGCTTATGGCGCAGAACCGGGTTATCGCGTACGCCGTCGAGGATAGCGACCATCAGCTGATTGATAAGCTCGCTGGCCGCCGGGAAGCTATCGACGCGAATCCGCGATTTGGTCTGCTGGTCAAACATAATGTGGTAGAGATCGTCGCCATCGTGCCACAGGCGGAATTCAGCGCGCATGCGGTAGTGGCTGACCGGCGAACGAAATACCTCCGGAACCGGGGCGGCAAAAGGCGCCATCATTTTTTGCAAACGAATGACTTTCTCCGCCAGCTGCGCTTCATATTGTTCGGTGGGAAGGTGTTCGGGGGTCATGATGCATCCTGAATAAAATAAGTACGCGGGGATTGTAGGGAAAGCATCGGGGAAGTCCAGCCCGGATGAGGGATCAAATATAATTATAGAAGTCTGGACTTCTATATGTTTCTGATTATAGCATTGTGTAACCGGTCCTGTGAGTTAAAAGGGAACCCAGTGTAAATCTGGGGCTGACGCGCAGCGGTAAGGAAGGTGGGATGAACGCAATCTGCAGACACTGCCGATATTCGGTGGGAAGTCCTCATCCATAACACGCCCCGAGCCCGAAGACCTGCCGGTATACGTCGCATTTGGTTTCTATCATCGCGTGCTACTGATGAAACCCGCGGCATCCTTTATATGTTACGGATGCTTTTACAATGATTAAAAAAGCTTCGCTGATGACGGCTCTCTCCGTCACGGCATTTTCTGGCTGGGCGCAAGACAGCAATTCAGACACGTTAGTGGTGACAGCAAATCGTTTTCAACAGCCGGTTAATACGGTCCTTGCGCCGACCGATGTGGTGACCCGGGAAGATATCGATCGCTGGCAGGCGAAGAATTTAAACGATGTGATGCGTCGTTTGCCTGGCGTTGACGTCGCGCAGAACGGAGGAATGAGGCAGACGTCTTCCCTGTTTATTCGCGGTACTGAGGCTAAGCAGGTGCTGGTACTGGTTGATGGTATCCCCATGTCCCGCCCGGGTATTACGAATAACCCCGATCTGAACCAAATCCCGCTGTCGCTGGTACAGCGCGTGGAATATATCCGCGGCCCGCGTTCGGCTATTTATGGTTCCGGCGCAATGGGGGGCGTGATTAACGTCATTACCCATTCCGATAAAGAGCAATCTAAGATTACCGCCGGCGTCGGTTCTGAAGGCTATCAGCAATATGATGGCACCCTGCGTCACCGCTTTGGCGATACGGTTGCCACGGTGGCCGGCTCTTATGAGGGTAATAAAGGCTTTAACGTCCAGCCAGACTCAACCTGGGACCATGACCAGGATCGCGACGGCTTCCGTAGCAAAGCATTCTGGGGCAGCCTGGAGCATAAATTTAACGATAGCTTTGATGGCTTCTTCCGCGGTCGTAGCTACACCAACAACACTGACTACGATTTGGGAAGCCCGCCGTACACCCCAGCCTACAGCGCAGATGAAGAGCAGCTCTATAATCAGAGCTGGGACGCGGGACTGAAGTACAGCTCTGGGATCTACTCATCGCAGCTCGTTGCCAGCTATCAGAAGGTCAAAGACTATAACTACAGCAGCATCTATGGCCGTTATAATGATGGCACCACGCTCGATCGCATGACCCAGCGTAATCTGCAGTGGGGTAACAACCTTATTGTTGGTCATGGCTCGGTGAGCGCTGGCGTAGACTGGCAGCAGCAGCGTTTGACCTCCTCGGATACGGTATTATCGGACACCTACAAGCGCGACAATACCGGCCTGTATCTGACCGGGCAGCAGCAGTTTGGCGACGTGACCCTCGAAGCCTCCGGCCGCGAAGATCACGACGAACAGTTTGGCTGGCACGGAACATGGCAGACCACTGCCGGCTGGGAGTTTGTCGAAAACTATCGTGTGACCCTGGGCTATGGTACCGGCTTCCTTGCCCCTTCGCTGGGACAGCAGTTCGGTTCTACTCGCTTTGGAATCAGCTCAAATCCAAACCTGAAGCCTGAAGAGTCGCAGCAGTGGGAAGCCGGGCTTGAAGGGCTCACCGGGCCGCTGGACTGGCGCCTCTCGGCGTATCATTACAAGATTACTAACCTGATTACCTACTATTCAGATCCTGTCACCTTCGAAGGCGAGTATGACAATATCAACGCCGCGACGATCAAGGGCGTTGAATGGACGGGAAGCGTGGATACCGGTATTTTCAGCCATCGCGTGACGTTGCAGTACGTCGATCCGCGTAATGATGACAATGGTGAAGTCCTGGCCCGACGCTCTAAGCGGCAGGCGAAGTACCAGCTGGACTGGACGATGTTCAACGTCGATATGGACGTATCGTGGCAGTACTATGGCAAGCGTTACGACAACAACACCTCTCAGTACAATAATACGCAGAGAATTTTGCCATCCTACAGCACAGTTGACGTTTCTGCGGCGTATCCGATCACCGATTGCCTGACAGTTCGTGGTAAAATAGCCAACCTGTTCGATAAAGATTACGAGACAGCTTATGGCTACCAAACTGCAGGACGGGAATACTACTTGTCTGGCAGCTACACCTTCTGATCCACGCCCCACCGTGCTGGTTTTTGACTCCGGCGTCGGTGGGTTGTCGGTTTATAATGAGATTCGGCAGCTGCTGCCGAATCTGCATTACATCTACGCTTTCGATAACGTGGCTTTTCCTTACGGGGAGAAGAGCGAAGAGTTCATCGTTGAGCGCGTGCTTGAAATTGTCACCGCCGTGCAGCAGCGTTATCCGCTGGCGCTGGCCGTGATAGCCTGTAACACCGCCAGCACCGTTTCCCTCCCCGCTCTTCGTGACCGCTTTGCTTTTCCCGTCGTGGGCGTCGTTCCGGCGATTAAGCCTGCGGCCCGCTTGACGGCGAACGGCGTCGTCGGCCTGCTGGCGACGCGCGGTACGGTGAAGCGCCCCTATACGCGTGAGCTGATCAGCCGCTTTGCTAATGAATGCAAAATAGAGATGCTGGGTTCCGCAGAGCTGGTTGAACTGGCGGAAGCGAAGCTGCATGGTGAGCCGGTCCCGCTGGAGGAGCTACGGCGCATTCTGCGTCCGTGGCTGAGAATGGCCGAACCGCCCGATACGGTGGTGCTGGGCTGCACCCATTTCCCTCTATTACAGGAAGAGCTGCAGCAGGTGATGCCGGAAGGGACGCGAATGATTGATTCCGGTGCCGCCATCGCCCGTCGCACCGTCTGGCTGCTGGAGCATGAGGCGCCAGATGCGAAATCCAGCGATCCAAACCTTGCATACTGCATGGCGCTGACGGCGGAAACTGAACAGCTTTTACCCGTTTTACAGCGCTACGGCTTTGAAACGCTGGAAAAACTGCCAGTTTAGGCGCGTTTTGATGAAAAAAGAGGCGGTTGAAAAGTTTTTTGCAAACAGGGCTTGTCAACGCCGGAGAACTCCCTATAATGCGCCTCCACTGACACGGAACAACGGCCAGCACGCCGCCGGGTCAGCAGGCTTCAGCGCTGAATATCAGTCGCGAAAGCCGACGGAGAAAAGCAAAATAAACGCTTGACTCTGAATGAGGAAAACGTAATATACGGGACCTCGCGACAGAGCGCTAAAGCGCGTCGCACCTGCTCTTTAACAATTTATCAGACAATCTGTGTGGGCACTCAAAGTGACATGGATTCTTAACGTCCTCGGACGAAAAATGAATACCAAGTCTCTGAGTGAACATACGTAATTCATTACGAAGTTTAATTCAAGAGCATCAAACTTAAATTGAAGAGTTTGATCATGGCTCAGATTGAACGCTGGCGGCAGGCCTAACACATGCAAGTCGGGCGGTAGCACAGAGAGCTTGCTCTCGGGTGACGAGCGGCGGACGGGTGAGTAATGTCTGGGAAACTGCCTGATGGAGGGGGATAACTACTGGAAACGGTAGCTAATACCGCATAACGTCGCAAGACCAAAGTGGGGGACCTTCGGGCCTCATGCCATCAGATGTGCCCAGATGGGATTAGCTTGTAGGTGAGGTAATGGCTCACCTAGGCGACGATCCCTAGCTGGTCTGAGAGGATGACCAGCCACACTGGAACTGAGACACGGTCCAGACTCCTACGGGAGGCAGCAGTGGGGAATATTGCACAATGGGCGCAAGCCTGATGCAGCCATGCCGCGTGTATGAAGAAGGCCTTCGGGTTGTAAAGTACTTTCAGCGAGGAGGAAGGTGTTGAGGTTAATAACCTCAGCAATTGACGTTACTCGCAGAAGAAGCACCGGCTAACTCCGTGCCAGCAGCCGCGGTAATACGGAGGGTGCAAGCGTTAATCGGAATTACTGGGCGTAAAGCGCACGCAGGCGGTCTGTTAAGTCAGATGTGAAATCCCCGGGCTCAACCTGGGAACTGCATTTGAAACTGGCAGGCTTGAGTCTTGTAGAGGGGGGTAGAATTCCAGGTGTAGCGGTGAAATGCGTAGAGATCTGGAGGAATACCGGTGGCGAAGGCGGCCCCCTGGACAAAGACTGACGCTCAGGTGCGAAAGCGTGGGGAGCAAACAGGATTAGATACCCTGGTAGTCCACGCTGTAAACGATGTCGACTTGGAGGTTGTTCCCTTGAGGAGTGGCTTCCGGAGCTAACGCGTTAAGTCGACCGCCTGGGGAGTACGGCCGCAAGGTTAAAACTCAAATGAATTGACGGGGGCCCGCACAAGCGGTGGAGCATGTGGTTTAATTCGATGCAACGCGAAGAACCTTACCTGGTCTTGACATCCACGGAATTCAGCAGAGATGCTTTAGTGCCTTCGGGAACCGTGAGACAGGTGCTGCATGGCTGTCGTCAGCTCGTGTTGTGAAATGTTGGGTTAAGTCCCGCAACGAGCGCAACCCTTATCCTTTGTTGCCAGCGGTTAGGCCGGGAACTCAAAGGAGACTGCCAGTGATAAACTGGAGGAAGGTGGGGATGACGTCAAGTCATCATGGCCCTTACGACCAGGGCTACACACGTGCTACAATGGCATATACAAAGAGAAGCGACCTCGCGAGAGCAAGCGGACCTCATAAAGTATGTCGTAGTCCGGATCGGAGTCTGCAACTCGACTCCGTGAAGTCGGAATCGCTAGTAATCGTGGATCAGAATGCCACGGTGAATACGTTCCCGGGCCTTGTACACACCGCCCGTCACACCATGGGAGTGGGTTGCAAAAGAAGTAGGTAGCTTAACCTTCGGGAGGGCGCTTACCACTTTGTGATTCATGACTGGGGTGAAGTCGTAACAAGGTAACCGTAGGGGAACCTGCGGTTGGATCACCTCCTTACCTGAAAGAACCTGCCTTTGTAGTGCTCACACAGATTGTCTGATAGATGTAGAGAAGCAAGACGGCTGCGAAGTCGAGACACTTTGTGTCCCCTTCGTCTAGCGGTTAGGACTCCGCCCTTTCACGGCGGCAACAGGGGTTCGAATCCCCTAGGGGACGCCACTTGCTGGTTCGTGAGTGAAAGGCACAACCCATCAGTATCTCAAAACTGATTACGCTATGAAAATAGCAAGTCACGTTTGAGATATTTGCTCTTTAAAAATCTGGATCAAGCTGAAAATTGAAACGACACATCGTTTCCTTCCTCCGTAATTAAGAAAGGAAAAGCGGTGTGTTCGAGTCTCTCAAATTTTCGCAACGCGACTGTTTTACGAAACAGCTTCGGGTTGTGAGGTTAAGCGACTAAGCGTACACGGTGGATGCCCTGGCAGTCAGAGGCGATGAAGGACGTGCTAATCTGCGATAAGCGTCGGTAAGGTGATATGAACCGTTATAACCGGCGATTTCCGAATGGGGAAACCCAGTGCAATTCGTTGCACTATCGTTAAGTGAATACATAGCTTAACGAAGCGAACCGGGGGAACTGAAACATCTAAGTACCCCGAGGAAAAGAAATCAACCGAGATTCCCCCAGTAGCGGCGAGCGAACGGGGAGCAGCCCGGAACCTGAATCAGTTTGTGTGTTAGTGGAAGCGTCTGGAAAGTCGCAGGGTACAGGGTGATACTCCCGTACACTAAAATGCACATTCTGTGAGTTCGAAGAGTAGGGCGGGACACGTGGTATCCTGTCTGAATATGGGGGGACCATCCTCCAAGGCTAAATACTCCTGACTGACCGATAGTGAACCAGTACCGTGAGGGAAAGGCGAAAAGAACCCCGGCGAGGGGAGTGAAAAAGAACCTGAAACCGTGTACGTACAAGCAGTGGGAGCCTCTTTTATGGGGTGACTGCGTACCTTTTGTATAATGGGTCAGCGACTTATATTCTGTAGCAAGGTTAACCGTATAGGGGAGCCGCAGGGAAACCGAGTCTTAACTGGGCGTTAAGTTGCAGGGTATAGACCCGAAACCCGGTGATCTAGCCATGGGCAGGTTGAAGGTTGGGTAACACTAACTGGAGGACCGAACCGACTAATGTTGAAAAATTAGCGGATGACTTGTGGCTGGGGGTGAAAGGCCAATCAAACCGGGAGATAGCTGGTTCTCCCCGAAAGCTATTTAGGTAGCGCCTCGTGAACTCATCTTCGGGGGTAGAGCACTGTTTCGGCTAGGGGGTCATCCCGACTTACCAACCCGATGCAAACTACGAATACCGAAGAATGTTATCACGGGAGACACACGGCGGGTGCTAACGTCCGTCGTGAAGAGGGAAACAACCCAGACCGCCAGCTAAGGTCCCAAAGTCATGGTTAAGTGGGAAACGATGTGGGAAGGCCCAGACAGCCAGGATGTTGGCTTAGAAGCAGCCATCATTTAAAGAAAGCGTAATAGCTCACTGGTCGAGTCGGCCTGCGCGGAAGATGTAACGGGGCTAAACCATGCACCGAAGCTGCGGCAGCGACGCGTATGCGTTGTTGGGTAGGGGAGCGTTCTGTAAGCCGTTGAAGGTGGCCTGTGAGGGTTGCTGGAGGTATCAGAAGTGCGAATGCTGACATAAGTAACGATAAAGCGGGTGAAAAGCCCGCTCGCCGGAAGACCAAGGGTTCCTGTCCAACGTTAATCGGGGCAGGGTGAGTCGACCCCTAAGGCGAGGCCGAAAGGCGTAGTCGATGGGAAACAGGTTAATATTCCTGTACTCGGTGTTACTGCGAAGGGGGGACGGAGAAGGCTATGTTAGCCGGGCGACGGTTGTCCCGGTTTAAGCATGTAGGCGGAGGTTCCAGGTAAATCCGGAACCTTTTAACGCTGAGGTGTGACGACGAGGCACTACGGTGCTGAAGTAACAAATGCCCTGCTTCCAGGAAAAGCCTCTAAGCATCAGGTAACATCAAATCGTACCCCAAACCGACACAGGTGGTCAGGTAGAGAATACCAAGGCGCTTGAGAGAACTCGGGTGAAGGAACTAGGCAAAATGGTGCCGTAACTTCGGGAGAAGGCACGCTGATGGTAAGTGAAGCGACTCGCTCGTGGAGCTGAACTCAGTCGAAGATACCAGCTGGCTGCAACTGTTTATTAAAAACACAGCACTGTGCAAACACGAAAGTGGACGTATACGGTGTGACGCCTGCCCGGTGCCGGAAGGTTAATTGATGGGGTTATCCGTAAGGAGAAGCTCTTGATCGAAGCCCCGGTAAACGGCGGCCGTAACTATAACGGTCCTAAGGTAGCGAAATTCCTTGTCGGGTAAGTTCCGACCTGCACGAATGGCGTAATGATGGCCAGGCTGTCTCCACCCGAGACTCAGTGAAATTGAACTCGCTGTGAAGATGCAGTGTACCCGCGGCAAGACGGAAAGACCCCGTGAACCTTTACTATAGCTTGACACTGAACACTGGTCCTTGATGTGTAGGATAGGTGGGAGGCTTTGAAGCGTGGACGCCAGTCTGCGTGGAGCCATCCTTGAAATACCACCCTTTAATGGCTGGTGTTCTAACGTGGGCCCGTAATCCGGGTTGCGGACAGTGTCTGGTGGGTAGTTTGACTGGGGCGGTCTCCTCCCAAAGAGTAACGGAGGAGCACGAAGGTTAGCTAATCCTGGTCGGACATCAGGAGGTTAGTGCAATGGCATAAGCTAGCTTGACTGCGAGCGTGACGGCGCGAGCAGGTGCGAAAGCAGGTCATAGTGATCCGGTGGTTCTGAATGGAAGGGCCATCGCTCAACGGATAAAAGGTACTCCGGGGATAACAGGCTGATACCGCCCAAGAGTTCATATCGACGGCGGTGTTTGGCACCTCGATGTCGGCTCATCACATCCTGGGGCTGAAGTAGGTCCCAAGGGTACGGCTGTTCGCCGTTTAAAGTGGTACGCGAGCTGGGTTTAGAACGTCGTGAGACAGTTCGGTCCCTATCTGCCGTGGGCGCTGGAGAATTGAGGGGGGCTGCTCCTAGTACGAGAGGACCGGAGTGGACGCATCACTGGTGTTCGGGTTGTCATGCCAATGGCATTGCCCGGTAGCTAAATGCGGAAAAGATAAGTGCTGAAAGCATCTAAGCACGAAACTTGCCCCGAGATGAGTTCTCCCTGACTCCTTGAGAGTCCTGAAGGAACGTTGAAGACGACGACGTTGATAGGTCGGGTGTGTAAGCGTAGCGATACGTTGAGCTAACCGATACTAATGAACCGTGAGGCTTAACCTTACAACGCCGAAGCTGTTTTGGCGAAGAGACGAATAGTCAGCTTGATACAGATTAACTGACAGGCCTTATGGCGTGTCGGAAACAGAATTTGCCTGGCGGCAACAGCGCGGTGGTCCCACCTGACCCCATGCCGAACTCAGAAGTGAAACGCCGTAGCGCCGATGGTAGTGTGGGGTCTCCCCATGTGAGAGTAGGGAACTGCCAGGCATCAAATTAGCAGTGAACCGGGGCAATAAACCGGTAGTTGTAAAGAAATTCGGTGGAGCGGTAGTTCAGTCGGTTAGAATACCTGCCTGTCACGCAGGGGGTCGCGGGTTCGAGTCCCGTCCGTTCCGCCACTTATTAGAAAATTAAGCCTGCTTAACTAGCAGGCTTAATAATAAGCAGTATTTAGGGGCGTAGCTCAGTTGGTAGAGCACCGGTCTCCAAAACCGGGTGTCGCGAGTTCGAGTCTCTCCGCCCCTGCCATACAATAATCCTTTGCTTCGGCAAAGGATTTTTTTTGCTTTAAATTCCATGAGGTTACGATCGCTCAACGCTCTCCGTCCCTGGAGAGGTGTGCTTATTCCAGGATGCTGGTTTTCAGAATCTCACGGATCTGCGCCTGTTTATCGCTGTTTTGCAGCCAGATGGCGTACAGCGGGCGCGAAAGCGTGGTGCCATCCGTTACCGGATGAAGAGCGTTCTTACCCTTTGCCCAGTGCGTTGGTAGCCACGTACAGCCATTGAGAGGGGCGAGCTGCTGGTACGCCAGCTCAGCGGAACTGGTGGTAAGCAAAGGTACGTCGTCGCTGCCAATCAATCCGACTTCATTTTGTTGAAAGTCCGGCCCCCACTCCAGGCGCAGGTAATTCAATTCGCTTTTGTTTTTAACCGGCGTTGCGCAATAAAGGGTCAGCGTGAAATTACCGAGCAACTGGCTACTTAACTCATCCATCTTCGGCGATTCTGTCGTGATCAGCAGATCAAGCTGCCGTTCATGCAGCTGTTTGACCAGCGACTGACGCTGGGCAATACGGGCCTCGAACTGCAGGTTATAGGGCTCCCTGTACAGCCTCCCGAGCCATCCGTTAAGCATGCACTCCCAAAGAGATGCGCTGCCGCCAATTGAAAACTCATTGTGTCGGGAGGAGTTGGCAACCTCTTTACGCGCGGCCTGCCAGGTATTCATTAGGGTCTCAGCATAGGGAAGCAGCTTCTCTCCAGCCGGGGTCAAACGGATATTGTTGCGATGGCGGGTAAACAGGTTAACGCTAAGCTGATTTTCCAGCTGACGAATACGAAAGCTAACCGCTGACTGCGTCAGGTAAAGCGCCTCCGCTGCCCGCCCAAAGTGGCGAGTTCTGCTCACCTCAAGGAAAGTTTTGAGCAATTCCGTATCCACACTCTTCTCCGCAAAATTATTTGTCGTAATGATTTAAATCTTTTGTTTTACACTCTGTCAAGCGTAACTAATACTCCGCGCCATAAATAGCTCGGCCGAAGAATCAGGAGTGTGTAGGATGGCGGAAAGCTTTATGACGACTAATCGTTTTTTCGATAATAAAAATTATCCGCGCGGGTTCTCCCGTCATGGTGATTTCACCATCAAAGAGGCGCAACTGCTGGAACAGCATGGTTATGCCTTTAACGAACTGGAACTGGGTAAACGCGAACCTGTCACTGAAGATGAAAAGCAGTTTGTTTCGGTATGCCGCGGTGAACGTGAGCCGGTAACAGAAGTAGAGCGCGTGTGGATTAAGTACATGGCGCGTATTAAGCGGCCTAAGCGTTTCCATACGCTCTCCGGCGGTAAACCGCAGGTAGAAGGCGCTGAAGATTACACTGAAAGCGATGAATAAGAAAAAGGGCGAAAGCCCTTTTTTTATGGCATAAGCTTTTGCAGATGGTTCAGCATCCGGTCTATCGCCCGATAGCCCAGCGCCTCCTGCAGATGATGGCGTTCGATACGCGGATCGTGCTTTATATCGGCAATAGTCCTTGCCACCTTAAGCAACCGTTGCCAGGCCCGTATAGAGAGTCCCAGCTGCGTCAGAGTCTGCTCAAGCCAGATAGCATCATTCTTATTCAACGGGCACCAGGTTTTCATCTCGCTATTGTCTAAATCAGCGTTGAGCTTGTGCTGTCGGGCCAGCTGCCGCTCACGCGCGGCAAGAACCCGCCGACGTACGGTCGCGCTATCCTCCCCTCCACCACCTTGCTGGCTGAGCACTCCGGGCGGCGGTAGCGGTATTTCCAAAGAGAGATCGAAGCGGTCAAGGAAGGGGCCGGACAGCCGCCCCAGATAGCGCAGCGTCTGCTCGGGGGAGGCGCGATTGTGATGGCCCTGATAATGTCCGGTTGGGCTGGGATTCATGGCCGCAATCAGTTGGAAATGCGCCGGATAGTCAATTTTTGCCCGGGTACGAGAAATATGTATCTTTCCCGATTCAATTGGCTCACGCAATGCGTCCAGCACTCTGCGTTCAAACTCCGGCAGCTCGTCAAGAAACAGCACTCCATTATGGGCCAGTGAGATCTCGCCGGGCGCGGGTATGGCGCCACCGCCGACCATTGCAGCGACCGAAGCGCTGTGATGCGGGGCGCGAAATGGCCTGTGACGCCACCGCGTGGTCGCATAGTTGGTGCTTACCAGACTGAGAATAGCAGCGCTTTCAAGCGCCTCCTGATTGCTTAACGGGGGCAGTAATCCAGGCAACCGGCTGGCAAGCATCGTTTTCCCTGTACCCGGAGGGCCGATTAATAGCAGGTTATGCCCGCCGGCAGCGACGATTTCCAGCGCGCGCTTGCCCTGCTGTTGGCCAATGACGTCGCGTAAATCGTGGCGTGTTTCCTGCGGATCTTCTGCCGCCGCCGCGGGCGAGGAGAGCTGATGTTGTCCTGCCACGAAGGCGCAGACCTCCTGCAGATGCCCGGCGATAAGGCAGCCGCTGCCGCCAATCAGCCCCACTTCGGCCGCGTTATCTTCGGCAACGATAATTTGCCGTTTGGCCCTGATGGCCTCCATGGCGCTGGAGATAGCGCCAGGAACGCCGCGTAGGGCCCCTGTAAGCGCGAGCTCACCGATAAACTCATATTGATTCAATCCGGGAGCCTCCAGCTGCCCGGAGGCGACCAGAAGCGCAAGAGCGATGGGGAGATCGTATCGCCCTCCCTCTTTTGGTAAATCGGCAGGTGCGAGGTTGATGGTGATTTTTTTTGCCGGAAAAGTATAGCCGCTGTTGATGATTGCGCTGCGTACCCGATCACGAGCCTCCCTCACGGTTGTTTCCGGTAGCCCAACCATAGTTAGTCCGGGAAGGCCGCTGCTGATATGAACCTCAATGGTGATAAGCGGGGCGCTGATACCGAGAGCGGCCCGCGTGTAGACGATCGCGAGTGACATAGTGCCTCCTGAGTGTCGGCATCATGTCGGCAACGTCGCCATTAGTCATCCGCCGGAACTGTGCTTTACGCGCCACGTTCCAGATAATTCGCCGCAGATCGTTACATACTTTTCGTTATTGAACCCGGCTCGCAGATTGTCGCCAGGGCAGGATAGCGCGTTATAAAAAGCGATACCGCAAGGTGATAAATTGAAATATCTTCACTTTATATTTTTCCCATTAAAAACAATTGTTTCACGGAAAATGGTTAGCATGATAAGAAAACGAGCCATAAAAAAATCTTGTGTTTAACGTGACGTCTGTGGTACCTCTTTAGGTATTCCTTCGAACAAGAAGCCAGAAAGTACATAAAATGACAGCCCTTCTACGAGTGATTAGCCTGGTCGTGATTAGCGTGGTGGTGATTATTATCCCACCGTGCGGGGCAGCACTTGGACGAGGAAAGGCATAGAAATCAAGCCTTAACGAACTAAGACCCCCGCACCGAAAGGTCCGGGGGTTTTTTTATAACTTAAAAATGACAGGCGGGGAGCAGAGAATGAATATCAGCATAAAATTCTGTTTCTTCCGATCTATGACGGGGAAGTAACTATGAATGGCGCGCAGTGGGTAGTACATGCTTTGCGGACACAGGGGGTCGATACGGTTTTCGGCTATCCGGGTGGCGCGATTATGCCGGTTTACGATGCGTTGTATGACGGCGGCGTGGAACACCTGTTGTGCCGTCACGAGCAGGGGGCAGCCATGGCGGCCATCGGCTATGCGCGGGCAACCGGTAAAACGGGTGTTTGCATCGCAACTTCCGGCCCCGGTGCGACGAACCTGATCACCGGCCTGGCGGATGCCCTGCTGGATTCTATCCCCGTTGTTGCGATTACCGGCCAGGTGGCGGCGCCGCTTATCGGTACCGATGCCTTTCAGGAAATCGACGTGCTGGGACTGTCGCTGGCCTGTACCAAACATAGTTTCCTGGTACAGTCTCCGGAAGAGCTGCCGCGGGTCATTGCTGAAGCTTTCCTCGTTGCGAACTCAGGCCGCCCGGGTCCGGTGCTGGTTGATATTCCGAAAGATATTCAGCTGGCGACCAGCGAGTTCGAGCCCTATTTTTCCACGGTCGCTGATGACGTTACCTTCCCCTACGCCGAGATTGAGCAAGCGCTGCAGATGCTGACTCAGGCGCAAAAGCCGATGCTGTACGTCGGCGGCGGCGTCGGTATGGCGCAGGCAGTTCCCGCCCTGCGTGAGTTTATTGCGGTTACGCAAATGCCGGCGACCTGTACGCTGAAGGGGCTGGGTGCGGTTGATGCAGAATATGCCTATTACCTGGGTATGCTGGGTATGCATGGGACGAAGGCGGCTAACCTGGCGGTGCAGGAGTGCGACCTGCTGATTGCGGTAGGGGCGCGTTTTGACGATCGCGTGACCGGCAAGCTGAATACTTTTGCTCCGCATGCCAAAGTTATCCATATGGATATCGATCCGGCGGAGCTGAACAAGCTGCGTCAGGCGCATATTGCCCTGACCGGCGATCTCAATACGCTGCTGCCGGCCCTGCAGCAGCCGCTGGCTATTGACGCCTGGCGTCAGCACAACGCGGAGCTGCGCGCCGAGCACGCATGGCGCTATGACTATCCGGGCGAAGGTATCTATGCCCCGCTGCTGCTCAAGCAGCTTTCCGATCGCAAACCGCCTGAAAGCGTGGTGACCACCGACGTAGGCCAGCATCAGATGTGGTCTGCACAGCATATGACCTACACCCGCCCGGAGAATTTCATCACCTCCAGCGGCTTAGGGACGATGGGCTTCGGCCTGCCGGCGGCGGTAGGCGCTCAGGTCGCGCGCCCGAACGATACGGTAATCTGTATCTCCGGTGACGGCTCCTTCATGATGAACGTTCAGGAGCTGGGCACCGTAAAACGCAAGCAGCTGCCGCTGAAGATCCTGCTGCTGGATAATCAGCGTTTAGGCATGGTTCGTCAGTGGCAGCAGCTGTTTTTCCAGGAGCGTTATAGCGAAACGATCCTCACCGATAACCCCGATTTTGTCACTTTGGCCAGCGCCTTCGGCATTCCTGGCCAACATATCACCCGTAAAGACCAGGTTGAAGCGGCTCTCGACACCATGCTTTCGAGCCAGGGGCCATACCTGCTTCATGTCTCAATCGATGAGCTTGAGAATGTCTGGCCGTTGGTGCCGCCCGGCGCCAGTAACTCAGAAATGCTGGAGAAATTATCATGATGCAACATCAGGTCGCTTTGCAGGCCCGCTCCAACCCGGAAACCTTAGAGCGCGTGCTGCGCGTGGTGCGTCATCGTGGCTTTCAGATTTGCGCCATGAATATGGAGACCGCCGCGGATACCCGCAATATAAATATCGAATTGACCGTTGCCAGCCAGCGGCCCGTCGAATTACTGTTTAGTCAATTAAGCAAACTGGTGGACGTTGCCTGCGTCGAAATCCAGCAACCCACATCACAACAAATCCGCGCATAGGCGCAAGGGAAGAAAAATGACGACGAAAAAAGCTGATTACATTTGGTTCAACGGCGAGATGGTTGCCTGGGGCGAGGCGAAGGTCCACGTTATGTCGCATGCGCTGCATTACGGTACTTCCGTCTTTGAAGGCATCCGCTGCTATGACTCGCACAAAGGGCCGGTGGTGTTCCGTCATCGTGAACATATGCAGCGTCTGCGTGATTCAGCCAAAATCTACCGCTTCCCGGTTTCGCAGAGCGTTGATGAGCTGATGGAAGCCTGTCGCGAAGTGATCCGTAAAAATGGCCTGAGCAGCGCCTATATTCGTCCGCTGGTATTCGTGGGTGACGTAGGCATGGGCGTAAATCCGCCAGAAGGATATACCACTGACGTGATCATCGCGGCGTTCCCGTGGGGAGCCTATCTTGGCGCCGAAGCTCTGGATCAGGGGATCGATGCCATGGTCTCTTCCTGGAACCGCGCGGCGCCGAATACCATCCCGACCGCAGCGAAAGCCGGCGGTAACTACCTCTCCTCCCTGCTGGTCGGCAGCGAAGCGCGTCGACACGGCTACCAGGAAGGCATCGCGCTGGACGTGAACGGCTACATTTCCGAAGGGGCGGGTGAGAACCTGTTTGAAGTGAAAGATGGCGTGCTGTTTACCCCGCCGTTTACCTCTTCCGCGCTGCCGGGCATCACGCGCGACGCCATCATTAAGCTGGCAAAAGATCTGGATATCGAAGTTCGCGAGCAGGTGCTGTCGCGCGAATCCCTGTACCTGGCGGATGAAGTCTTTATGTCCGGTACTGCAGCAGAAATTACGCCGGTGCGCAGCGTTGATGGCATTCAGGTCGGCGAAGGCCGCTGTGGCCCGGTGACTAAGCGTATTCAGCAAGCATTCTTTGGCCTCTTCACCGGTGAAACCGAGGATAAATGGGGCTGGTTGGATCAGGTTAATCAATAAATATCCGTCATATTTTAAGCTGCATGTGCTTTGGCTGCGCTCACTTACCGCAGCCGGCCGGAGATTCTCGCTCCTGCCACCTTTCTGCAGCTTGAGCTATTTAGGGTAAATAAGCATAAAAGACAGGGCGACACGCAGCGCCCCGTTTAACAGAAACTGGGAGTAAAAGCATGCCTAAGTACCGTTCCGCCACCACCACTCATGGCCGTAATATGGCGGGTGCCCGCGCGCTGTGGCGCGCAACCGGGATGACCGACGCTGATTTCGGTAAACCGATTATCGCCGTTGTGAACTCCTTTACCCAATTCGTCCCGGGCCACGTGCACCTGCGCGATCTGGGCAAGCTGGTCGCCGAGCAAATTGAGGCATCGGGCGGCGTTGCTAAAGAGTTCAACACCATCGCGGTGGATGACGGGATCGCCATGGGTCACGGGGGTATGCTTTATTCACTGCCATCCCGCGAGCTGATCGCCGACTCGGTAGAGTACATGGTCAACGCCCACTGTGCCGATGCCATGGTCTGCATCTCCAACTGCGACAAAATCACCCCAGGGATGCTGATGGCCTCTCTGCGCCTGAATATTCCGGTGATCTTTGTCTCCGGCGGTCCGATGGAAGCGGGTAAGACCAAGCTTTCTGACAAGATCATTAAGCTCGATCTGGTCGATGCGATGATTCAGGGCGCGGACCCGAAAGTTTCCGACTCACAGAGCGAGCAGGTTGAGCGTTCCGCCTGTCCGACCTGTGGCTCCTGTTCCGGGATGTTTACCGCCAACTCGATGAACTGCCTGACCGAAGCGCTGGGCCTGTCTCAGCCGGGCAACGGTTCCCTGCTGGCCACCCATGCCGATCGTAAACAGCTGTTCCTCAACGCCGGGAAACGCATTGTGGAGCTGACCAAACGCTATTACGAGCAGGACGATGCCTCCGCGCTGCCGCGCAACATCGCCAGCAAAGCGGCATTTGAAAACGCCATGACCCTGGATATCGCCATGGGCGGCTCCACGAATACCGTCCTGCACCTGCTCGCCGCCGCCCAGGAAGCCGAAATTGACTTCACCATGAGCGATATCGATAAGCTTTCGCGCAAGGTTCCTCAGCTGTGTAAAGTCGCGCCGAGTACGCAGAAATACCATATGGAAGACGTTCACCGCGCCGGCGGCGTGCTAGGGATCCTCGGCGAGCTGGATCGCGCTGGTCTGCTGAACCGCGAGGTGAAAAACATTCTCGGCCTGACCCTGCCGCAAACGCTCGATCGCTACGATGTGATGCAGACCAAAGACGATGCGGTGAAAGAGATGTTCCGCGCCGGCCCAGCGGGTATTCGCACCACCCAGGCATTCTCGCAGGACTGTCGCTGGGATACGCTGGACGACGATCGCGCTGAAGGCTGCATTCGTTCGCTGGAGCATGCCTACAGCAAAGACGGCGGCCTTGCCGTGCTGTACGGCAATTTTGCTGAAAACGGCTGTATCGTAAAAACCGCAGGCGTTGATGACAGCATCCTCAAGTTTACCGGCCCGGCAAAAGTGTATGAAAGCCAGGATGATGCGGTAGAAGCTATCCTCGGCGGTAAAGTCGTCGCGGGCGACGTGGTGGTGATTCGCTACGAAGGGCCGAAGGGCGGTCCCGGCATGCAGGAAATGCTCTATCCGACGACCTTCCTGAAATCAATGGGCCTGGGTAAAGCCTGCGCGCTGATCACCGACGGCCGCTTCTCCGGCGGCACTTCCGGTCTGTCGATTGGTCACGTTTCACCAGAAGCGGCGAGCGGCGGCAATATCGCCATCATCGAAGACGGCGATATGATTGCCATTGATATCCCGAACCGCGGTATTCAGCTGCAGCTGAGCGACGCCGACATTGCCGCACGCCGTGAAGCGCAGGAAGCCCGGGGCGATAAAGCCTGGACGCCGAAAACGCGTGAACGTCAGGTCTCCTTCGCTCTTCGGGCGTACGCCAGCCTGGCGACGAGCGCGGATAAAGGCGCGGTACGCGATAAATCAAAACTTGGGGGCTAACCATGGCCGAGTCACAACCCCTTTCCGCCGCCCCTGAGGGGGCGGAATATCTCAGAGCGGTGCTACGCGCGCCGGTCTATGAAGCGGCGCAGATCACGCCGCTGCAAAAAATGGAAAAAATCTCCTCGCGGCTGGATAACGTCATCCTCGTGAAGCGGGAGGATCGCCAGCCGGTCCATAGCTTCAAGCTCCGCGGGGCTTACGCGATGATGGCGGGGCTGGATGAAGCGCAAAAAGCGCGCGGCGTGATCACCGCTTCCGCGGGCAACCATGCCCAGGGCGTGGCGTTTTCCGCCTCTCGCCTTGGCGTTAAGGCGCTGATTGTTATGCCTACCGCGACGGCCGACATCAAGGTTGATGCCGTACGCGGCTTTGGCGGCGAAGTGCTGCTGCACGGCGCTAATTTTGACGAAGCGAAAGCGAAAGCCATCGAACTGGCGCAGCAGCAGAATTTCACCTGGGTCCCGCCGTTCGATCATCCGATGGTCATTGCCGGGCAGGGCACGCTGGCGCTCGAATTACTGCAGCAGGATGCCCATCTTGACCGCGTGTTTGTGCCGGTGGGCGGCGGCGGTCTGGCGGCGGGCGTGGCGGTACTGATCAAGCAGCTGATGCCGCAGATTAAAGTGATTGCGGTGGAGGCGGAGGATTCAGCCTGCCTGAAGGCGGCGCTGGACGCCGGCCATCCGGTGGATCTGCCGCGCGTTGGGCTGTTTGCTGAAGGCGTCGCGGTGAAGCGCATCGGCGATGAGACCTTCCGCGTCTGTCAGGAGTATCTCGACGATATTATCACCGTCGATAGCGACGCCATCTGTGCGGCGATGAAAGACCTGTTTGAAGACGTGCGCGCGGTGGCTGAACCCTCCGGCGCGCTGGCGCTGGCGGGCATGAAAAAATATATCGCGCAGCACAATATTCGCGGCGAACGGTTGGCGCACATTTTGTCCGGGGCTAACGTGAATTTCCACGGCCTGCGCTACGTTTCCGAACGCTGCGAGCTGGGAGAGCAGCGCGAGGCGCTGCTGGCGGTGACGATCCCGGAAGAGAAGGGCAGCTTCCTGAAGTTCTGTCAGCTGCTGGGTGGCCGTTCGGTCACCGAGTTCAACTATCGCTTTGCGGATGCCAAAGATGCCTGCATTTTTGTCGGCGTTCGCCTGAGCCGCGGGCTGGAAGAGCGTAAAGAGATCCTGGACCTGCTGCACGAGGGGGGCTATAGCGTCGTCGATCTCTCCGATGATGAGATGGCCAAACTCCACGTGCGCTACATGGTCGGCGGCCGTCCGTCGAAGCCGCTGCAGGAGCGCCTGTTTAGCTTCGAGTTCCCGGAATCACCGGGCGCGCTGCTCAAGTTCCTGCATACCCTGGGCACCCACTGGAACATCTCTCTGTTCCACTACCGTAGCCACGGTACCGACTATGGCCGGGTGCTGGCGGGCTTTGAGCTGGGCGATCATGAGCCGGATTTTGAAACCCGACTGCATGAGCTGGGCTACGACTGCCACGACGAAACGCATAATCCGGCGTTCCGCTTTTTCCTCGCCGGCTAGTGGCCCGGGTTGGGTAAAATCGACCAGAATGCATCGATAAGCGGCTCATAGAGCCGCTTTTTTTGTGCGCACACGCCGAGCTCAAAAGGCGTTTTCTCATCGCTGCGCTCTAAAATCATCACCCGGTTGCGCACCGGTTCCGGGCTGTTCTCCAGTACCACCTCCGGCAGGAGCGCGACGCCGCAGCCGAGGGCAACCATGGAAACCATCGCCTCGTGGCCGCCGACGGTGGCATAAATCGACGGATTGCTGATTTTATGCCGCCGGAACCACAGCTCAATGCGCCGACGTACCGGCCCCTGATCGGCCATGATAAACGGCACGGTCGACCAGTCGGGCTGCTCCTGGGTGACCTGGTTACGCACCGGGCAGGCTAAGGCCGGGGCGATCAGTACCACCGCCAGATTTTCCAGCATCGAGAAGGCAACCGAGCCGGGCAGCGTTTCCGGTTTCCCGGCAATGGCCAGGTCCGCTTCTCCGGTGACGACCTTCTCCATCGCGTCGGCGGCATCGCCGGTCGAAAGCTTGATCTCTACCGAAGGATGGGCGGCGCGAAAGCGATCGAGAATCGGCGGCAGATGGCTATAGGCTGCGGTCACGGAACAGAAGATATGCAGCTCGCCGGAGAGCGATGGCCCCTGTTGGTCAATGGCGTGGCGCAGCTGCTGATACTGCAGCAGGGTCTGCTGGGCGAAAAGGCGCAGCTCTTCGCCCGCTTCGGTTAGCGTCACGGTGCGGTTATCGCGTACGAATAGCGGCTGGCCGAGGTCCTCTTCGAGGCGCTGGATCTGCCGCGAAAGGGTCGAGGGGCTAACGTGCATGGCCCGCGCGCTGCGGCCAAAATGACGGCTTTCAGCCAGGTGCAGGAAGGTTTTCAGATCGCGTAAATCCACGGGCCGCACTCCACGATTTTATATTGCAGATATTGCAACATTACGTTGTGAATATATCAATTTCCGCAATGTATTTCCTGTCATATAGTAAGTTCATTCTCGCAAAAGCGAACCGAACAATAAGACACGCAACATCACGGAGTACATCACCATGGCTAACTACTTTAATACACTGAACCTGCGCCAGCAGCTGGCACAGCTGGGCAAATGCCGCTTTATGGCGCGCGAAGAGTTCGCCGATGGCGCGAGCTACCTTCAGGGTAAAAAAGTGGTCATCGTCGGCTGCGGCGCTCAGGGTCTGAACCAGGGCCTGAACATGCGCGACTCCGGCCTGGATATCTCCTACGCTCTGCGTAAAGAAGCGATTGCAGAGAAGCGCGCTTCCTGGCGTAAAGCGACCGAAAACGGCTTTACGGTCGGCACCTATGAAGATCTGATCCCGCAGGCCGATCTGGTGGTTAACCTGACGCCGGACAAACAGCACTCTGACGTTGTTCGTTCCGTACAGCCGCTGATGAAAGACGGCGCGGCGCTGGGCTACTCCCACGGTTTTAACATCGTTGAAGTTGGCGAGCAGGTTCGTAAAGACATCACCGTTGTGATGGTAGCGCCGAAGTGCCCGGGTACCGAAGTTCGTGAAGAGTACAAACGCGGTTTCGGCGTACCAACCCTGATCGCCGTTCACCCGGAAAACGACCCGAAAGGCGAAGGTATGGCTATCGCGAAAGCGTGGGCCGCGGCCACCGGCGGCCACCGTGCAGGCGTGCTGGAGTCCTCTTTCGTTGCGGAAGTAAAATCTGACCTGATGGGCGAGCAGACCATCCTCTGCGGTATGCTGCAGGCGGGTTCCCTGCTGTGCTTCGATAATCTGGTGGCGGAAGGTACCGACCCGGCATACGCGGAAAAACTGATTCAGTTCGGCTGGGAAACCATCACCGAAGCGCTGAAGCAGGGCGGCATCACTCTGATGATGGACCGTTTGTCCAACCCGGCTAAACTGCGCGCTTACGCGCTGTCAGAGCAGCTGAAAGAGATCATGGCGCCGCTGTTCCAGAAACATATGGATGACATCATCTCCGGCGAATTCTCCTCCGGCATGATGGCTGACTGGGCCAATGATGATAAGAAACTGCTGACCTGGCGTGAAGAGACCGGCGCAACCGCGTTCGAAACCGCTCCGCAGTTTGAAGGTAAAATTGGCGAGCAGGAGTACTTCGACAAAGGCGTTCTGATGATTGCGATGGTGAAAGCGGGCGTTGAGCTGGCGTTTGAAACCATGGTGGCATCCGGCATTATCGAAGAGTCCGCGTACTATGAGTCGCTGCACGAACTGCCGCTGATTGCCAACACCATCGCGCGTAAGCGTCTGTATGAAATGAACGTGGTTATCTCCGATACCGCCGAGTACGGTAACTACCTGTTCTCTTACGCCTGCGTACCGCTGCTGAAAGAGTTCATGACCACGCTGCAGACCGGTGACCTGGGCAAGGCGATTGCTGAAGGTGCCGTAGATAACGCCCAGCTGCGCGATGTGAACGAAGCGATTCGCAGCCACGCTATCGAAAGCGTTGGCCACAAGCTGCGCGGCTACATGACCGATATGAAACGTATCGCTGTCGCAGGTTAATTCCCGCCGTCTTGCGGCCCGCGGGCCGCATCGACCGGCAAATCCTCTAAAGGCCCGGTAAGCATAAGCGCTACCGGGCCTGCTTATTTACGCCTTAACGCAATAACCGAATCCGATACCTCTCCCTCCTCGCCCTCCGGCCCGCGCATCACTCGCGACACATCATCGCAGAAAATAATCTCCCACCCTTCAGGTAGCGGACCAAGCGACGCGATGGCTTCTTTTGCCGACTGGAACGGACGATCGGCATACTTTGACCATGACGGCGGTTTAGCGTGGGAGGTAATCAGCAGCGTGCCTCCCGGCGCAACGTGGGCAAATGCGGCGCGGAAGATATTCTGCCGATCGAAGGTGAGCGGCGATTCCAGAAAAGAGGCCACAATCAGATCGAACTGGCCCTCAGGAAAACCTGCGGTCAGATCGCATCGGGTGAAGGTAATACGATCGCTGACCGCGGAGCGTTCCGCGTTGCCGGCGGCGTATTCCAGCGCCCTCAAGGATAGGTCCACGGCAGTGACCTGCCAGCCTTTTTTCGCCAGCCACACGCTATCGTCCCCGCGCCCGCAGCCCAGCTCCAGCGCTTTGCCCGGGACTAATCCTTCGGTAAAGCGCACCAGAATTTTACCTGGAATGCCGTTGGAGAGAGGAGACATCGCGTCATAATGCGATTCCCAAAACTCTTCCGGCGTCTGTTCCTGATTGTGCATACCTACCTCATCGTTAACGGAAAAATCATGTAATGTTCAAAGTAACATAAGATTCATTTTGGTCAACAGCATGAGGTGAAAATATAAATTCGTTTAATTATCAGTGTATTGATGAGTTTTTTGGTTTTATTGCGTTAACGGGAATTGCGCAGCATAGCCATTATGTAATATCGTAAGTTACATGAAAACAAATAACTCATTCTCAGCAACGCTGCACATCCTGCTGCACCTGGAGCAGATGGATAAACCCCTGACGTCGGAGCAGATGGCCACCTTTATTGATGGTAATCCGGCGTTTATCCGCAAACTGCTTGCCGGCCTCAGGGAAAAAAACATTGTCTGTGCCACCAAGGGGCATCACGGCGGCTGGCGGCTATGTCGGCAGGTAAGCGAGATTACGCTTTACGACATCTACATAGCATTAGGCGAACCGGCGCTGTTTGCGCTGGGCAACCGCAGCGAAAACCCACAATGCCTGGTGGAACAGGGGGTAAACCGGGTGATGTCGGCGACGCTTGCCGATGCGCAAACGCTGATCCTCGATCGTTTTAAAAGCCTGACGCTACAGGATATTGGCAGCGAATTTATTAACTACTTCAACGATAAAGGCCATAACCCATGATTGCTACCTTAACGACCTGCCTGATGATTGCCCTGGCGGCTAGCAGTATTTCGATGACGGTGACGCAGACGGAGCTGTTTGCCGCGTTCCGCGAGTGGACGGCAAAAAAGAATGCGCTGATGGGGCATCTGTTTCAGTGTTTCTACTGCTTAAGCCACTGGGTGGTTTTTGGCGGGATGGCAGTGTATCGCCCGGCGCTGTTGCACAGCGGTTTTGCGCTGATTGACTGGGTGATGACGGCGTTTATCACCATCACCTTCGCGACGTTGATTAACGGACTGATGTTTAAGGTGTTCCAGGCAGCTATCAGCATGCATGTCATGAAGCATGAAGCGCAAAAAACGCTGCAGGCGAAATAAGAAAAAGCCTCTCTGCGCCAGAGAGGCTTTTTAATGCATTAGTTACGGTACAGCACCTTAATGATGTGGTAACCGAACTGGGTGTGCAGCGGGCCGGTCGGCTCCAGCACCGGGCAGGAGAAGACCACTTTATCAAACGCCGGAACCATCTGACCCTGGCGGAATTCGCCCAGATGACCGCCTTTCTTGCCTGACGGGCAGGTAGAGTGTTTCTTCGCCAGCTTCTCGAAATCGCCGCCGTTTTTAATTTGTTCCAGCAGGTCGAGTGCCAGCTTCTCTTCTTTTACCAGGATGTGCATTGCTGCCGCTGTTTTAGCCATGATTGTGCCTTGATAGGTTGCGATGAATCAGGGCGCAATCTTAGCATGCGTTAGCGGCGATATAGCACCTTAATGATATGGTAGCCAAAGCGGGTTTTGACCGGGCCGAAGGGTTTTAGCAGCGGGCAGGTGAAGATCGCGCTATCAAACGGCCCAACCATTGCGCCTTGCTGGAACTCGCCTAAATCGCCGCCGTTGCGCCCGGAGGGGCAGCGGGAATAGCGCTTCGCCAGGTGATCGAAGCTGACGCCGCGCTCCAGTTTGGCGAGGATCTCCTGCGCCAGCTTCTCTTCTTTGACCAGGATATGCAGGGCCGCTGCGGACTTTGCCATAGTTTCGCTCTCAGGATGACGGGTGTGGCCAACACTTTACCATTAGCCGGTAAATCTCCTCCCGGCTTTCTGCTACAATCCTCACCCCGTTCGAAGATTGAGCAAGACTCCCATGCGTTTAAACCCTGGCCAACAACAAGCCGTCGAATTCGTTACCGGACCGTGCCTGGTGCTGGCGGGCGCCGGTTCCGGTAAGACCCGCGTGATCACCAATAAAATCGCGCATCTGATCCGCGTCTGCGGCTATCAGGCGCGTCATATTGCGGCGGTGACTTTTACCAACAAAGCGGCGCGCGAAATGAAAGAGCGCGTCGGGCAAACGCTGGGACGCAAAGAGGCGCGCGGCCTGATGATCTCCACCTTCCACACGCTGGGGCTGGACATTATTAAGCGCGAATACGCCGCGCTGGGGATGAAATCCAACTTTTCCCTGTTCGATGATACCGACCAGGTGGGTTTGCTCAAGGATCTGACCGAAGGGCTGATCGAAGACGACAAGGTAGTGCTCCAGCAGCTGATCTCGACGATCTCTAACTGGAAAAACGATCTACGCACGCCGGCGCAGGCGGCGGCCAGCGCCAGGGGCGAGCGGGATCGGATCTTCGCCCACTGCTACGGGCTGTATGACGCGCATATGAAAGCCTGCAACGTGCTGGACTTCGACGATCTGATCCTGCTGCCGACGCTGCTGCTGCAGCGTAATGAAGAGGTCCGCGAGCGCTGGCAGAACAAGATCCGCTACCTTCTGGTGGATGAGTATCAGGATACCAACACCAGCCAGTATGAGCTGGTGAAGCTGCTGGTGGGACAGCGGGCGCGCTTTACGGTGGTGGGGGATGACGATCAGTCGATCTATTCGTGGCGCGGGGCGCGGCCGCAGAACCTGGTCCTGCTGAGTCAGGATTTCCCGGCGCTGCAGGTTATCAAACTGGAACAGAACTACCGCTCTTCCGGACGGATACTGAAAGCGGCCAATATCCTGATCGCCAATAACCCGCACGTGTTTGAGAAGCGCCTCTTTTCCGAGCTGGGCTACGGCGTCGAGCTGAAAGTCCTCTCCGCCAATAGCGAAGAGCATGAAGCGGAGCGGGTGACCGGGGAGCTGATTGCCCACCACTTTATCAATAAAACCCAGTATAAGGATTATGCGATCCTCTACCGCGGCAACCATCAGTCGCGGGTGTTTGAAAAAATGCTGATGCAAAACCGCATCCCGTACAAAATTTCAGGCGGTACCTCGTTCTTCTCCCGTCCGGAGATCAAAGACCTGCTGGCCTATCTGCGGGTGTTGACCAACCCGGACGACGACAGCGCGTTCCTGCGTATCGTCAATACGCCGAGGCGCGAGATTGGCCCGGCAACGCTGCAAAAGCTCGGCGAGTGGGCGATGACCCGCAATAAAAGCCTGTTTACCGCCAGCTTTGATATGGGCCTCACCCAGACGCTGACCGGGCGCGGCTATGATTCGCTGACCGCCTTCACGCAGTGGCTGGCCGAAATTCAGCGGCTGGCGGAAAGTGAGCCAGTTGCCGCGGTGCGCGATCTGATCCGCGGCATTGACTATGAATCCTGGCTGTATGAAACCTCGCCCGGCCCGAAGGCCGCGGAGATGCGGATGAAAAACGTCAACCAGCTGTTCAGCTGGATGACCGAGATGTTGGAAGGCAGCGATATCGATGAGCCGATGACGCTCACCCAGGTGGTCACCCGCTTTACCCTGCGCGATATGATGGAGCGCGGCGAATCAGATGAGGAGCTGGATCAGGTGCAGCTGATGACCCTGCACGCTTCGAAGGGGCTGGAGTTTCCGTACGTCTATCTGGTCGGCATGGAAGAGGGGCTGCTGCCGCATCAGAGCAGCATTGACGAAGATAACGTCGATGAAGAGCGCCGGCTGGCGTACGTGGGCATCACCCGGGCGCAGAAAGAGCTGACGTTTACGCTATGTAAAGAGCGCCGCCAGTACGGCGAACTGGTGCGTCCGGAGCCAAGCCGTTTTCTGCTGGAGCTACCGCAGGACGATCTTATCTGGGAGCAGGCGCGCAAGGTTATCTCGGCGGAAGAACGTATGCACAAAGGACAGGCTAACGTTGCCAACATCCGGGCGATGCTGGCAAAGGCGAAGGAGAAGTAGCGCTCGCCCCGGTATCAGACGACTTCTAAGGCCCAGTGGACATAGCTTTGCCACTGGCACTCCTGCTCAACCATCTCGCTGCCCAGCGGATGGTTTTCCAGCCAGCCTTCCGGCAGCCTCAGCATCAGCTTTTCATCCTCGGCGGCCAGGTTGACGGACGGCAGCAGATCGTCCCGACGGCGGCTGGCAAACAGAATGGCCAGACGCAGCAGGCGGCATAAATGCTCCGCAACCCGCGGCTTGACCGCGTTCTGCTGGTGGAGTGAAGATAGATCGATAGCGTTAGTTTGGTTGAGCAACAGCGTGGCGAGCAGCTTTTTCTGCGCCGGCGTGAAGCCGGGAAGATCGAGATTACGCACCAGGTAGGCCGCGTGCTGCGGAGCAGACTTAAAATCAACGCTCAGGCCAATTTCATGCAGGGCGCAGGCGCTGAGCAGCAGATCACGGCTAAGCGGCTCCAGCTCCCAGCAGCTATCCAGCTGGTTCACCAGGTCTGCAGCCAGACGGGCGACGCGCTGGGCCTGCTCGGTATCGATCATAAAGCGGCGCTGAATGTTGCGCAGCGTCCGGCTACGGATATCCTGATCGACCGCCAGGTGCAGCATGCCGTAAACCAGACCTTCGCGCAGCGCGCCGCCGGCCAGGGTCATGCAGCGGATATTCAGCTCGCTAAATATGGCGATGAGAATCGCCAGGCCGCTGGGAAAAACCAGCGCGCGCTCGAGGGTCAGGCCTTCTATTTCAAGCTCTTCCAGCCGCCCGCACTGAATCGCCCGCTGTTTGAGCTGCTGCAGTTTGGCCAACGTAATGCGCTCATCCATCCCCTGCGCCATCATGATTTCCTGCAGGGCCTGAACGGTGCCCGAGGCGCCAACGCACACTTTCCAGCCGTGATAGTTCAGCGTATCGGTGATAGGACGCAGGACTTCGCGCGCCGCATTTTCGGCAAGATCGAAGTTGTCTTTCGTGAGGTTGCGATCGGCGAAGTAGCGTTCCAGCCAGGTAACGCAGCCCATCGCCAGGCTGAAAAGAGAGGTCGTTTGTGCGCCGGTTCCGGTGACCAGCTCGGTGCTGGCTCCGCCGATATCGACCACCAGGCGCTGGTCTTCTCCGCCGGTGGTATGCGCAACGCCCTGGTAAATCAGGCGCGCTTCTTCCTCGCCGCTAATGACCTGCACCGGGCAGCCGAGAATATCTCTGGCCCTGGCCAGAAACTCATCGGCATTGACCGCCAGACGCAGAGTCGCGGTCGCCACCACGCGGATTTGTGCCGGAGGGATATCCTGCAGGCGCTCGGCAAACAGCCGTAAACACTGCCAGCCGCGCTCCATCGCTTCCGCGGAGAGCGCGTTGTCGCTATTCAGGCCCGCGGCAAGACGCACTTTGCGCTTGATACGGCTGAGAGTCTGTATGCTCCCGGCCACCTCGCGAACAACCAACATATGAAAGCTATTAGAGCCAAGATCTATAGCTGCATAAAGCGAGGTGGAACTCATACACTTCATCCTTCAAATTGCCTCTGCGAAAGTAGCGTGCTTATTTGGCCCATCCCAGGGACTCACCCCGATGGGGCCGCTGCAAGCAGCGTTCAAATCCGTCAGACGCAGATTTGTCACCCGAACCACTTACTAAAGTAAGTCATTCGGGATTCGCTAACCTGGCGTCTTGATGCATCCCGAATGATTTGTGTATGACATACCTTATTAACCCGAACGACGGCGGTTACGGGGCGGTCCGTTGCGGCGCGGGCCGTTGCCCGTGCGTGGACGCGCCAGGCGCAGCGGCCGTGGCAGATCGGTCATCAGCACATCGGGGTTGTACTTGCTTACCGGAATGGAATGCCCGATATAGGTTTCAATCGCCGGCAGGTTCAGCGCGTACTCTTCACAGGCCAGGCTGATGGAGTGACCGCTGGCGCCGGCGCGACCGGTACGGCCGATGCGGTGCACGTAGTCTTCGCAGTCATCCGGCAGGTCGAAGTTAAAGACGTGCGTAACGGCTGGAATATGCAGCCCGCGCGCCGCAACGTCCGTTGCCACCAGAATATCGATGTCGCCGCGGGTAAACTCTTCGAGGATCCGCAGGCGTTTTTTCTGCGCCACGTCGCCGGTCAACAGGCCTACGCGATGACCGTCCGCGGCGAGGTGGCCCCAGATATCTTCACAGCGATGCTTGGTGTTGGCGAAGATAATGGCGCGATCCGGCCACTCTTCTTCGATCAGCGTCTGCAGCAGGCGCATTTTCTCTTCGTTGGAAGGATAGAACAGCTCTTCTTTAATACGGTGACCCGTTTTCTGTTCCGGTTCTACTTCAACGTACTCGGCGTTGTTCATCTGCTCAAACGCCAGCTCGCGGACCCGATAGGAGAGGGTGGCGGAGAACAGCATGTTCAGGCGCTGGTTAGCCGGCGGCATGCGGCGGAACAGCCAGCGGATATCTTTAATAAAGCCGAGATCGTACATGCGATCGGCTTCGTCGAGGACGACAACCTGAATAGCGCCAAGGTTGATATGATTTTGTTTGGCGTAGTCGATAAGGCGACCGGTGGTACCGATCAGAATGTCGACGCCGCTCTCCAGCACTTTCAGCTGCTTATCGTAGCCATCGCCGCCGTACGCCAGACCGAGCTTCAGGCCGGTGGCCTGCGCCAGCGGTTCCGCGTCGGCATGGATCTGTACCGCCAGCTCACGCGTTGGCGCCATGATCAGCGCGCGCGGTTGGTTGACCTGGCGGTCAGCGATAGCCGGGTGAGAGAGAAGATAATGAAACGTTGACGTCAGAAACGCCATCGTTTTACCGGTACCGGTTTGCGCCTGCCCGGCGACATCACGGCCTTCCAGCGTTAGTGGAAGAGCGAGTGCCTGAATGGGCGTACAATTATGAAACCCTTTCTTTTCAAGAGCTTCGATAACTGCCGGGTGCAGGGCGAAGTCGGAAAACTTCTGTTCTGTTAAATGTGTTTTGCTCATAGTGTGGTAGAATATCAGCTAACTATTGCATTAAGAAAGCGTATCCGTTGAAATAACGTCAACCTTTCGTTGGCTATACGCGAAATGACTGAAGGTGCTCTGCGGCAACCGAATGAATCTTCGAAAGCTTAGACTACTAAGCGGACCGAAGGTGAATAATCTACCGGTAACGGATTTGAACACGGTTTGCTTTGACTCCTGCGCGGCGAGGTCCATGATGGACCGGGTCGCACAGGCTGTCAGTTAAAGGGGCATCCTGAAGAATGACGTGTATAACGTAGCATCAGCGCGTCGTTGATGTCTGCGACACCAGCACACCAGGCTTATTCCTGTGGAGTTAAATATGAGCGATAAAATTATTCACCTGACTGACGACAGTTTTGACACGGACGTACTCAAGGCTGACGGGCTAATCCTCGTCGATTTCTGGGCAGAGTGGTGCGGTCCGTGCAAAATGATCGCCCCGATTTTGGATGAGATCGCCGGCGAGTATCAGGGCAAGCTGACCGTAGCGAAACTGAACATCGATCAGAACCCGGGCACCGCGCCGAAATACGGCATCCGTGGCATCCCGACTCTGCTGCTGTTTAAGAACGGCGAAGTGGCGGCGACCAAAGTTGGCGCACTGTCTAAAGGCCAGCTGAAAGACTTCCTCGACGCCAATCTGGCGTAAGCAGTTTGCCATTCCGGCGTCCGGATTCCTATTTTTTGCGGAACTCTGGACGCCCGGCTTGAGTCGTGCTAAGTTAACTTCAGACTTCGTTTTAAACATACCTTTATTGTTTGAATCTTGCTTTACCCGAAGCATCCCGCAGAAATGCGCGTGAAGCTAAAAATTCCGGGCCTTATCACTCATTCCGTTTTGTCGTTTCAGCTCTGCGTTTTTTCCTGTGACCAGGCAACGTACAGACACGAGATGTAGGCCGCTAACAGGCATGGATGTTCCTGCCATACCATTCACAACATGAAGTTCGAGTTCTACCCCGAGTTTAAGAACCCACACCATTATGAATCTTACCGAATTAAAGAATACGCCGGTTTCTGAGCTGATTACTCTCGGCGAAAATATGGGGCTGGAAAACCTGGCCCGTATGCGTAAGCAGGATATTATTTTTGCCATCCTCAAGCAGCATTCGAAGAGTGGCGAAGATATCTTTGGCGATGGCGTGCTGGAGATACTGCAGGATGGATTTGGTTTCCTCCGCTCCGCAGACAGCTCCTACCTCGCCGGCCCCGACGACATCTACGTATCCCCTAGCCAAATCCGCCGTTTCAACCTTCGCACCGGTGACACCATTTCCGGTAAGATTCGTCCTCCTAAAGAGGGTGAACGTTACTTTGCGCTGTTGAAAGTCAACGAAGTTAACTACGACAAGCCGGAAAACGCGCGCAATAAGATCCTGTTCGAGAACTTAACGCCGCTGCACGCAAATTCACGTTTGCGTATGGAGCGTGGTAACGGCTCGACTGAAGACTTAACCGCTCGCGTGCTGGATCTGGCTTCGCCGATCGGCCGCGGTCAGCGTGGTCTGATTGTTGCTCCGCCGAAAGCCGGTAAAACGATGCTGCTGCAGAATATTGCGCAGAGCATCGCTTACAACCATCCTGACTGCGTGCTGATGGTCCTGCTGATCGACGAACGTCCGGAAGAAGTGACCGAGATGCAGCGTCTGGTTAAAGGTGAAGTCGTTGCTTCTACCTTTGATGAACCAGCATCCCGCCACGTTCAGGTTGCCGAAATGGTTATCGAGAAGGCCAAGCGCCTGGTTGAGCATAAGAAAGACGTTATCATTCTGCTCGACTCCATCACCCGTCTGGCTCGCGCCTACAACACCGTCGTGCCGGCCTCCGGTAAAGTTCTGACCGGTGGCGTGGACGCCAACGCCCTGCACCGTCCGAAGCGTTTCTTCGGCGCCGCGCGTAACGTCGAAGAGGGTGGCAGCCTGACTATCATCGCTACGGCGCTGATTGATACCGGCTCCAAGATGGACGAAGTTATCTACGAAGAGTTTAAAGGCACCGGCAACATGGAGCTGCACCTCTCCCGTAAGATCGCAGAAAAACGCGTCTTCCCGGCTATCGATTACAACCGTTCCGGTACGCGTAAAGAAGAGCTGCTCACCACTCAGGAAGAGCTGCAGAAGATGTGGATCCTGCGCAAAATCATCCATCCGATGGGTGAAATCGATGCGATGGAGTTCCTCATCAACAAGCTGGCTATGACCAAAACTAACGATGATTTCTTTGACATGATGAAGCGTTCGTAAGTTTAAAAAAGCTAAAAAACGCCACGCAACCGCGTGGCGTTTTGTTTTTGGGATTTGTATGATCCAGAAAGGGAAATCTGAGCGGGTATTATCGTATGATGAGCGCGCCTCTCCTGGCGGAGATAACTTTAACAGACTAAAATCTATACAATAAATTTGTAATGATCTGCATTACCCCTTCAGGAGTTGAGACATCGTCGTTATACTTCCCGGATTAACCATGCTGAGAGCACATGCGTTGTGAATTTACTCACTGCTATTACTGAATTAATCAGTATTTTCTTATTCACTACCCTATTTATATTTGTGGCTCGTAAGGCGGCAAAAAAGGTTGGGTTAGTCGATAAGCCTAACTATCGAAAGCGGCATCAGGGTTTGGTTCCGTTAGTGGGTGGCATCTCAGTTTACGCGGGTATTTGTTTTACATTTGCGATTGCGGATTATTACATCCCCCATGCCTCGCTGTACCTGGCGTGCGCCGGTATTCTGGTACTGGTCGGCGCGCTGGATGACCGATTTGATATCAGCGTAAAAATTCGCGCGGTTATGCAGGCCGCCATTGCCGTCGTCATGATGATGGCAGGAAACCTGCATCTTAGCAGCCTGGGTTTTATTTTTGGCTCATGGGAGCTGGTGCTCGGCCCCTTCGGCTTCTTCCTCACGCTTTTCGCCGTTTGGGCGGCAATTAACGCCTTTAATATGGTTGATGGCATTGATGGCCTGCTTGGCGGTCTCTCCTCGGTTTCTTTCGCAGCGACGGGCATTATCCTGTGGTTTGACGGTCAGTACAGCCTGGCGATGTGGTGTTTCGCGATGATCGCCGCCATTTTGCCCTATATTTTACTTAACCTCGGCGCGCTTGGCCGCCGCTACAAGGTTTTTATGGGCGATGCCGGCAGCACCATGATTGGCTTCACCATTATCTGGATCCTGCTGGAAACCACGCAGGGTAAAACGCATCCCATTAGCCCGGTGACCGCGCTGTGGCTTATTGCAATTCCGTTGATGGATATGGTGGCGATTATGTATCGTCGCCTGCGCAAAGGCATGAGTCCGTTCTCTCCGGACCGCCAGCATATTCATCATTTGATCATGCGCGCCGGGTTTACTTCCCGGCAGGCATTCGTCCTGATCACGCTGGCGGCCGCTTTGCTGGCGCTGGTCGGTGTGGTGGCGGAATATACCCGTATCGTTCCTGAATGGGTGATGTTAATACTCTTTTTGTTAGCCTTCTTCCTTTACGGCTACTGCATTAAACGCGCCTGGAAAGTGGCACGCCTGGTTAAGCGCATCAGACGCAGAATACGGCGACACAGCAGTAATAATCCAAAATTAACCAAGTAGAACTGGGGACGTGATGACTCAACCATTACCGGGAGCACAAGCAGTGAACGTTGAGAATGAGCTGGATATTCGCGGGCTGTTTCGCGCCTTATGGGCAGGGAAAATTTGGATAGCGGGGATGGCCGTGCTGTTTGCGCTGATCGTACTGGTTTACGCCTTTTTTGCTCGCCAGGAGTGGAGCGCGACGGCGATTACCGACCGGCCAACCGTGAATATGCTGGGCAGCTACTACTCGCAACAGCAGTTTTTACGCAATCTGGATATCAAAGCCAATCTTGCGCCGGTCGATCAGCCTTCGGCAATGGACGACGCTTATAAAGAGTTCATCATGCAGCAGGGGTCCTGGGATACCCGCCGTGATTTCTGGCTGCAAACCGACTATTACAAACAGCGTCAGTCGGGCAATTCGCGCGCCGATGCCGCGCTGCTGGACGATCTGATTAACAATATTCAGTTTATGCCGGGCGATGCGGTAAAGAATATCAACGATAGCGTGAAGCTGACGGCCGAGACCGCGCCGGACGCCAATAATCTGCTGCGCCAGTACGTGGCGTTTGCCAGCCAGCGCGCGGCGGGTCACCTGAATGACGAGCTGAAGGGCGCCTGGGCGGCGCGTACCGTGCAGATGAAAGCGCAGGTTAAACGTCAGGAAGAGGTTGCCCGGGAGATTTTCAACCGCCGCACCCACAGCGTGGAAGAGGCGCTGAAAATCGCCCAGCAGCATAATATCTCCCGCAGCGAAACCGACGTTCCTGCCGATCAGCTGCCGGATTCCGAGCTGTTTTTACTCGGCAGGCCGATGCTGCAGGCGCGGTTAGAGAATTTGCAGGCGGTAGGTCCGGAATACGACCTTGACTATGACCAGAACCGCGCGATGCTGAATACCCTGAACGTCGGGCCGACTTTAGATCCGCGTTTTCAGACTTACCGGTATTTGCGTACGCCGGAAGAGCCTGTAAAACGCGATAGCCCGCGCCGCGTATTTCTGATGGTGATGTGGGGGATTGTGGGCGCGCTCATCGGCGCAGGCGTGGCGCTATCGCGACGTCGTATCCAGTGAATGCGGCCTGTGATGACGTTCATGCGGACTTCATCACCTAATCGAAGAGAATCGATGTGAAAGTACTAACTGTATTTGGCACAAGACCCGAAGCCATCAAAATGGCACCGCTGGTTCACGCGCTGGCCAGAGATCCTCATTTTGAGGCGAAAGTGTGCGTAACCGCGCAGCATCGGGAGATGCTCGATCAGGTGCTGAAGCTGTTTGCTATTGTTCCGGATTACGACCTGAATATCATGCAGCCGGGTCAGGGCCTGACGGAGATTACCTGCCGCATCCTCGAAGGGCTGAAGCCGGTTCTGGAGTCGTTTAAGCCTGACGTGGTGCTGGTGCATGGCGATACCACTACGACGATGGCGGCGAGCCTGGCCGCTTTCTATCAGCGTATCCCGGTGGGGCACGTTGAGGCGGGGCTGCGGACCGGCGATCTCAGCTCGCCGTGGCCGGAAGAGGGTAACCGGACGTTAACCGGGCGGCTGGCAACCTGGCATTTTGCGCCGACGGAGACCTCGCGGCAGAACCTGCTGCGGGAGAATATTGCCGATAGCCACATCACGGTCACCGGTAATACGGTTATCGATGCGCTGTTCTGGGTTCGCGATCGCGTGCTGGGCGATGAGGCGCTGCGCATCGAGCTGTCGCAGCGCTATCCGTTCCTTGCTAACGGAAAGAAGATGATTCTGGTCACCGGCCACCGTCGCGAAAGCTTCGGCCGCGGGTTTGAGCAAATCTGCCAGGCGCTGGCGGAAATTGCGGCCAGCCATCCCGATGTACAAATTGTCTACCCGGTGCACCTGAACCCAAACGTCAGCGAGCCGGTCAACCGCATTCTTGGCCACGTTGATAACGTGATTTTGATTGAACCGCAGGATTACCTGCCGTTTGTCTGGCTGATGGATCGCGCATGGCTGATCCTCACCGACTCCGGCGGTATTCAGGAAGAAGCCCCTTCTCTGGGCAAACCGGTTCTGGTGATGCGTGAGATGACGGAGCGGCCGGAGGCGGTGGCCGCTGGTACCGTCACGCTGGTCGGTACCGATAGCCAGCGCATCGTCGCGGAAGTCACGCATCTGCTGCACAATGATGCCGCATACCAGGCGATGAGCCGGGCGCATAACCCTTACGGCGATGGACAGGCATGTAGCCGCATTTTGACCGCACTTAAAAATAATCGGGTAACGCTATGAGTTTTTCTACCATTTCAGTGATTGGCCTTGGGTATATCGGTTTGCCAACCGCTGCCGCGTTCGCCTCCCGGCAAAAGCGCGTGGTCGGCGTTGATGTTAACCAGCACGCCGTGGAGACTATTAACCGTGGCGAGATTCATATCGTGGAGCCGGATTTGGCCAGCGTCGTTAAGACGGCGGTCGAGCAGGGCTATTTAAGCGCCACGACCGTCCCGGTTGAAGCGGACGCCTATCTGATTGCCGTGCCGACGCCCTTTAAGGATCTGCACGAGCCGGATATGGTCTTCGTCGAGTCGGCGGCAAAATCGATCGCGCCGGTGCTGAAGAGGGGGGCTTTGGTTATCCTTGAGTCCACCTCCCCCGTCGGCGCGACGGAGCTGATGGCGGGCTGGCTGGCGGAGCTGCGTCCCGATCTGAGCTTCCCGCAGCAGGCAGGCGAAGCGGCGGACGTCAATATCGCCTACTGCCCGGAGCGCGTGCTGCCGGGTCAGGTGATGGTTGAGCTGATTAAAAACGACCGGGTGATTGGCGGGATATCGCCGGTCTGTTCCGCCCGCGCCAGCGAGCTGTATAAAATTTTCCTCGAAGGCGAGTGCGTGGTGACCAACTCCCGCACCGCAGAGATGTGCAAGCTGACCGAAAACAGCTTCCGCGACGTCAATATCGCCTTTGCCAACGAACTGTCGCTGATCTGCGCCGAGCAGGAGATTAACGTCTGGGAGCTGATTCGCCTGGCGAATCGCCATCCGCGCGTCAATATCCTGCAGCCGGGACCGGGCGTTGGCGGCCACTGTATCGCGGTCGATCCGTGGTTTATCGTGGCGCAAAACCCGCAGCAGGCGCGGCTGATCCGCACCGCGCGTGAGGTCAACGACCATAAGCCCGAATGGGTTATCGAGCAGGTGAAGGCGCGGGTGGCGGAGTGTCTTGCCGCCAGCGACCGGCGCGCCAGCGAGCTGAAAATCGCCTGTTTTGGCCTGGCCTTTAAGCCGAATATCGACGATCTGCGCGAAAGCCCGGCGATGGCTATCGCCATGCAAATTGCGGGCTGGCATAGCGGCGAAACGCTGGTTGTCGAGCCTAATATTCACCAGCTGCCGAAGAAGCTCGACGGTCTGTGTACTCTGACATCGCTGAATGATGCCCTGGCGAACGCCGATGTACTGGTGATGCTGGTCGATCACCATGAGTTTAAAGCGATCGGCGGCGACAGCGTGACCCAGGCATTTATCGTCGATACCAAAGGGGTATGGCGGTGAGAACGATTCTGGTCACCGGAATGAGCCAGGTCCCGCTGCCTGGCTCAGGCTATGGCCAATATTTACTGGATCTCGTCCGTGTCCGTCCGCGCCAGTATTGAACCCCTGGAGTGGGAAAACCGCTTCTTTGGCGTGAATAGCGCGATCGTGCGCTTTCGCGACGACGCTCCGCCGCTGACCAGCCAGGCGCTGGCCGGCTGGTCGCGTCTGCAGGCGAAGATTGCGGCGGACGATACCGAACGGCTGGATGCCTTACAGCAGCTGGGTTTCCAGCTGGTGGAAGGGGAAATCGATCTGGCGCTGCCGGTCGGGACGGCTGACGACCTCGGGGGCGAAGTCGCCACCGCGTCGGACATTCCGCGCCTGCGGGAACTGGCGGCGCAGGCGTTTGCCCTCAGCCGCTTTCGCGCGCCGTGGTATGCCGCTGATGCCAGCGGCCGTTTCTACGCCCAATGGATTGAAAATGCGGTGCTGGGGACCTTTGATAACCAGTGCCTGATTTTTCGCGCCTCCGACGGCGATATCCGCGCTTTTGTCTCCCTGCGCCAGCTCAACGCCACGGACGCGCGGATCGGCTTGCTGGCCGGCCGCGGCGCCGGCGCTGAGCTGATGCAGGCGGCGCGAAGCTGGGCCGGATCGCGCGGGCTCTCTACATTGCGGGTGGCGACCCAGATGGGGAATACCGCCGCGCTTAAACGTTATATTCTCAGCGGTGCGAATGTGGAAAACACCGCGTACTGGTTATACAGGTGACATGATGATTCCATTTAACGCGCCGCCGGTGGTGGGAACCGAGCTTGATTATATGCAGTCTGCGATGAGCAGCGGCAAGCTGTGCGGCGACGGCGGATTTACCCGCCGCTGCCAGCAGTGGATGGAGCAGCGCTTCGGCACGGTAAAAGCGCTGCTGACCCCGTCCTGTACCGCTTCGCTGGAGATGGCGGCGCTGCTGCTGGATATCCAGCCGGGCGACGAAGTCATTATGCCGAGCTATACCTTCGTTTCTACCGCCAACGCCTTTGTGTTGCGGGGAGCCAAAATTGTTTTTGTCGATATTCGTCGCGATACCATGAATATCGACGAAACGCTGATCGAAGCCGCCATCACTGAGAGGACCCGGGCGATTGTGCCGGTTCACTATGCCGGCGTGGCCTGCGAGATGGACACCATTATGGCTATTGCCGGCAGGCATAACCTGTTCGTGGTGGAGGATGCCGCCCAGGGCGTCATGTCGACCTACAAAGGGCGCGCGCTGGGCACCATCGGGCACATCGGCTGCTTTAGCTTCCATGAAACCAAAAACTATACCGCCGGCGGCGAAGGCGGGGCGACGCTGATCAACGATCGCCAGCTGGTCGAGCGCGCGGAGATCATTCGCGAAAAAGGCACCAACCGCAGCCAGTTCTTCCGCGGACTGGTGGATAAGTACACCTGGCGCGATATCGGCTCCAGCTATCTGATGTCCGACCTGCAGGCCGCCTATCTGTGGGCGCAGCTGGAAGCGGCGGAGAAAATTAATCAGCAGCGCCTGACGCTGTGGCAGAGCTATTACGACGCCCTGCTGCCGCTGGCGCGCGCCGGGCGCATCGAGCTGCCGATTGTCCCTGCCGACTGCGGGCATAACGCGCATATGTTCTATATCAAGCTGCGGGATATCGACGACCGCAGCAGGCTGATCGCGTGGCTGAAAGAGGCCGAGATTCTCGCCGTCTTCCACTATATCCCGCTGCACAGCTGCCCGGCAGGGGAGAACTTCGGCGAGTTCCGTGGCGAAGACCGTTTTACCACCCAGGAGAGCGAGCGCCTGCTGCGCCTGCCGCTGTTCTACAATCTGTCGTCGGTGAACCAGCGGACGGTGATTAACTCGCTGCTGAGCTACTTCTCCTGATATGTCGTTGGCAAAAGCTTCGCTGTGGACCGCGGCGTCCACTCTGGTCAAAATCGGCGCCGGGCTGCTGGTGGTTAAGCTGCTTGCCGTCTCCTTCGGGCCGGCGGGCGTAGGCCAGGCCGGTAACTTTCGCCAACTGGTCACCGTGCTTGGCGTCCTCGCCGGCGCCGGTATTTTCAATGGCGTAACCAAGCTGGTGGCGCAGCATCATGACGATCGCCAGCAGCTTACCCGGGTAGTCGGCACTTCCTCTTCGATGGTGCTGGGCTTTTCGACGCTGCTGGCGCTGATATTTTTACTCGCCGCGGCGCCCGTCAGCCAGGGGCTGTTTGGTCATACGCAGTATCAGGGGCTGGTGCGGCTGGTGGCGCTGGTGCAGATGGGCATTGCGTGGGCTAACTTCCTGCTGGCGTTGATAAAAGGCTTCCGCGATGCGGCGGGGAACGCGGTATCGCTAATTGCCGGTAGCCTGATCGGCGTGGTGGCGTACTATGCCTGTTACTCTTTCGGCGGCTATCAGGGCGCGCTGCTTGGGCTGGCGCTGGTGCCGGCGCTGGTGGTGGTTCCGGCGGCTATCGTTTTGTGGCGGCGGGGGACCATCCCGCTTAGCGCGCTGCGCCCGCGCTGGGATAACGGCCTGGCGGGGCAGCTGTCAAAATTTACCCTGATGGCGCTGATTACCTCGGTAACGCTGCCGGTCGCTTACGTGATGATGCGTAACCTGCTGGCGGAGCATTACGACTGGGAAGCGGTCGGGATCTGGCAGGGGGTGAGCAGTATTTCCGACGCCTATCTGCAGTTTATCACCGCGTCATTCAGCGTCTATTTGCTGCCTACGCTCTCCCGGCTAACCGCCAAAGCGGATATTACCCGCGAGATCGGCAAATCGTTAAAGTTTGTCCTGCCGGCGGTGGCGGCGGCAAGCCTGACCGTCTGGCTGCTGCGCGACTTTGCCATCTGGCTGCTGTTTTCCGAACGCTTTACGGCGATGCGCGATCTGTTTGCCTGGCAGCTGGTGGGCGATGTCCTGAAGGTCGGAGCCTATGTTTACGGCTACCTGGTGATCGCCAAAGCGTCGCTGCGTTTTTATATTCTGACGGAAATCAGCCAGTTCACGCTGTTGACCGCCTTCTCACACTGGCTTATTCCGGCGCACGGCGCAGTTGGCGCGGCGCAGGCGTATATGGCTACGTATATTGTTTATTTCGTCCTCTGTAGCGGCGTGTTTTTACTTTGGCGTAAACGGGCATGACAGCACTGATACACGTACTGGGATCGGATATTCCACACCACAACCAGACCGTTCTGCGGTTCTTTAATGACCAGCTGGCCGGCGACGACGAGCAGGCGCGCACGTTTATGGTCGTCGGCGACGCAGCGGGCGTCCGCGAGGCGTACCCGGCGCTATCTATCACCTGTTATCCCGGAAAGAAGTCTCTGGCGCAGGCGGTGATTTCCGCGGCGAAAGCGGATCGGCGCCAGCGCTTTTTCTTTCACGGTCAGTTCAATACCGGCCTGTGGCTGGCGCTGCTCGGCGGCGGAATTCGCCCTTCCCAGTTCAACTGGCATATCTGGGGCGCCGATCTGTATGAGAATTCCTCCAGCCTGAAGTTCAGGCTTTTCTATCCGCTGCGCCGGCTGGCGCAGGGGCGGGTAGGGCGCGTTTTTGCCACCCGCGGCGACCTGAGCTGGTTTGCCCGTCGTCACCCTAAGGTGGCGGGGGATCTGCTCTACTTCCCGACCCGGATGGATCCGGCGCTGAACGCGCTGGCGGATAGCGCTCCGCGTGCCGAAACGCTGACTATTCTGGTGGGCAACTCGGGCGATCGCAGCAATGAACATATTGCGGCGCTGCGCGCTATTCATCGGCAGTTTGGCGATACGGTAAATGTGATTGTCCCGATGGGCTATCCGGCCAACAACGCGGAATATATTAACGAAGTGCGCGCGGCGGGCGCGGCGCTGTTTAGCCCCGGGCGTTTACAGATACTCAGCGACAGGCTGGAATTTAACGATTATCTGGCGCTGCTGCGCCGCTGCGATCTGGGCTATTTCCTCTTTGCCCGCCAGCAGGGGATCGGTACGCTGTGCCTGCTGATTCAGGCGGGCATCCCCTGCGTACTAAATCGGGAGAATCCGTTCTGGCAGGATATGTCGGAGCAGAATATTCCGGTACTCTTTACCGGCGATACGCTGGATGTTGCCATCGTGCGTGAAGCCCAGCGTCAGCTGGCCAGTGTGGATAAAAACCAGATCGCCTTTTTCCGGCCCAACTACCTGACGGGCTGGCGGCAGGCATTGCGGGTTGCTGCGGGGGAGAGCGTATGACATTGATGCAATTTTGCGGGCTGCTGGTGGTCTGGCTGCTGTCGTCGCTGTTTATTGCCACCGCCACGTATTTCGAGTTTCGTCGGGTGCGTTTTAACTTCAACGTTTTCTTTTCGCTGCTGTTTCTGCTGACCTTCTTCTTCGGCTTCCCGCTGACCAGCATTCTGGTCTTCCGCTTTGACGTCAGCGTGGCGCCGCCGGAAGTGCTGCTGGAAACCCTGCTGGTTTCGGTGTGCTTTTACGCGGTGTATTACGTCACCTACAAAACGCGGCTGCGCTCGTCCGCGCACGATCATCAGCGCCGTCCGCTGTTCACCATGAACCGCGTGGAGACCCACCTGGCGTGGATGATTCTGCTGGGCGTGGCCCTGCTGTGCGTCGGCATTTTCTTTGCCCACAACGGATTCCTGCTGTTCAGGCTCAACTCCTATAGCCAGATTTTCTCCAGCGAAGTCTCCGGTGTGGCGCTGAAGCGCTTTTTCTATTTCTTTATCCCGGCGATGCTGGTGGTCTACTTCCTGCGCCAGGACTATAAGGCGTGGATTTTCTTCCTTATCAGCACCACCGCCTTCGGTCTACTGACCTACGCCATCGTCGGCGGCACGCGGGCGAATATCATTATTGCCTTCGCCATCTTCCTGTTTATCGGTATTATTCGCGGCTGGATAAGCCTGTGGATGCTGGCCGCGGCCGGCGTGCTGGGTATTGTCGGGATGTTCTGGCTGGCGCTGAAACGCTACGGGATGAACGTCAGCGGCGATGAGGCGTTTTATACCTTCCTCTATCTGACCCGCGACACCTTCTCGCCGTGGGAGAACCTGGCGCTGCTGCTGCAGAACTACGATAAGATAGCGTTCCAGGGCCTGGCGCCGATGATCAGGGATTTCTACGTCTTTATCCCCGGCTGGATGTGGCATGGCCGGCCTTCGATGGTCCTGAATACCGCCAACTACTTCACCTGGGAGGTGCTGAATAATCACTCCGGGCTGGCCATCTCGCCGACGCTGATTGGTTCGCTGGTGGTGATGGGCGGGGTGTGGTTTATTCCGCTGGGGGCGGTCGCGGTCGGGCTGATCATCAAGTGGTTTGACTGGCTGTATGAGCTGGGCAACCGTGAGAGTAACCGTTACAAGGCGGCGATTCTGCATAGTTTTTGTTTTGGCGCGATCTTCAATATGATCGTGCTGGCGCGCGAAGGGCTGGATTCTTTTGGCTCCCGCGTGGTGTTTTTCCTCGCGATCTTTGGCCTCTGCCTGCTGGCGGCGAAGCTGCTGTACTGGTTCCTGGATAGCGTAGGACTGATTCATAAGCGGACCAAACCGCTTTCGCAACCTCAGGTCTGATAAGGATTAACATGTCTGAGAGTACTTCCGCGCCGTTGTATCCGCTGAGAGATTTACAGCTCATCGGATGGCGCGATATGCAGCATGCGCTGGATTTTCTCTACGCTGACGGCGCAATTCGTCAGGGTACGCTGGTGGCAATCAACGCCGAAAAGATGTTGGCAGTCGAGGACGATCCCGAGGTTCGGGCGCTGATTGAAGCGGCTGAATTTAAATATGCCGACGGCATTAGCGTGGTGCGGTCATTACGTAAAAAATATCCTCAGGCGCAGGTATCGCGCGTGGCGGGGGCCGATCTATGGGAAGCCCTGATGGAGCGCGCCGGAGCCGAGGGCACGCCGGTCTTTCTGATCGGCGGCAAGCCGGAGGTGCTGACCCAGACCTGCGCGCAGCTGCGCCAGCGCTGGAACGTTAACATTGTCGGCAGCCAGGACGGCTATTTCTCCGCCGACCAGCGTCAGGCGCTGTTTGCGCGCGTTCGCGACAGCGGCGCCAGGATTGTCACCGTGGCGATGGGCTCACCGCGCCAGGAGATCCTGATGCGCGACTGCCGGCAGGTCTATCCCCAGGCGCTCTACATGGGCGTGGGCGGCACCTACGACGTCTTTACCGGCCACGTTCATCGGGCGCCCAGATTCTGGCAGGACATGGGGCTGGAGTGGTTCTATCGTTTGATATCACAACCCAGCCGAATTAAAAGACAGATCAGGCTGCTACGATATTTACGTTGGTATTATACCGGCCAGCTCTAATATTCCACTGCAATCTGGCGATTTTTCACCCATATTCTGTGTAATACATTCACTTGGCTGATACTTTATTTGCCATTTCGGCAAAATTCATTAACCATTCGTATGCTTAATGCGCGTCGGCACGCTTTGCCGGCGCGCAGGCAGGGCTATTTCCTTTCACATAAAAATAACCGGTATATGCGCGGGACCTTCAGAAGGGTATCAGGACGGGCTCATCAGCTAACTTTCCGACAGCGATAATCATGACGGAGGGACAAGTGCGGGCCGCCAATAGCGATGCCGTTCGACGGGAACCCGTAAAATCCGGAGCAGGGCAAACACAAGAGGCTATATGACGGAGAAAAAAACGGAACTTCAGCGCGGGCTGGAGGCCAGGCACATCGAGCTAATCGCTCTTGGCGGTACGATTGGCGTCGGTTTATTTATGGGATCGGCGAGTACGTTGAAGTGGGCCGGCCCGTCCGTTCTGCTGGCGTATATTATTGCGGGCTTATTTGTCTTCTTCATCATGCGTTCGATGGGGGAGATGCTGTTCCTCGAACCGGTAACCGGATCGTTCGCCGTTTACGCCCACCGCTATATGAGCCCGTTCTTCGGCTATCTGACCGCCTGGTCCTACTGGTTTATGTGGATGGCGGTAGGGATATCGGAGATTACGGCCATCGGGGTTTACGTTCAGTTCTGGTTCCCCGACATGGCGCAGTGGATACCGGCTCTGATTGCCGTTGGGCTGGTGGCGCTGGCGAACCTGGCGGCGGTGCGCCTGTACGGTGAGATCGAGTTCTGGTTTGCGATGATTAAGGTTACGACTATCATCGTGATGATCGTGGTCGGACTGGGGGTTATTTTCTTTGGTTTTGGTAACGACGGGCACTCCATCGGCTTTGGCAACCTGACCGAACACGGCGGCTTCTTTGCCGGCGGCTGGAAGGGCTTCCTGACCGCGCTCTGTATTGTTGTAGCCTCCTACCAGGGCGTTGAGCTTATCGGTATTACCGCCGGAGAAGCGAAGAACCCGCAGGTTACCCTGCGCAGCGCGGTCGGCAAAGTTCTGTGGCGCATCCTGATTTTCTACGTGGGCGCCATTTTCGTGATTGTGACTATTTTCCCGTGGAATCAGATTGGCTCCGGCGGCAGCCCGTTCGTGCTGACCTTTGCTAAGATCGGCATCACGGCGGCGGCGGGCATTATCAACTTTGTGGTGCTGACGGCGGCGCTTTCCGGCTGCAATAGCGGAATGTACAGCTGCGGCCGCATGCTCTACGCGCTGGCCAAAAACCGTCAGCTGCCGGCGGCAGTCGGCAAGGTCTCCCGCAACGGCGTACCGGCGGCTGGCGTCGCGCTGTCGATCCTGATCCTGCTGGTCGGCTCCTGCCTGAACTATATTATTCCGAACCCGCAGCGGGTATTCGTCTACGTCTACAGCGCCAGCGTGCTGCCGGGGATGGTGCCGTGGTTTGTGATCCTCATTAGCCAGCTGCGTTTTCGTCGCACCCATCGGCAGGCCCTGGCCAGCCACCCGTTCCGCTCGCTGTTCTTCCCGTGGGCGAACTATTTTACGATGGCATTTCTGATTTGCGTGCTGATCGGCATGGGTTTTAACGACGATACCCGGATGTCGCTGTTTGTCGGCATTGTTTTTCTGGCCCTGGTGACCTTTATTTATAAGGCTTTTGGCCTCGGGCGGCATGGAAATGTCGATAAAGCGGCTGAATAAGCAGCAAAGCGCATAAAGTGTGAGCAAACGGAAATTTTATTTAAAAAGGCACTAGACAGCGGGGGGGGAAGTCCGTAATATCCGACCCCGCAACGGCGCTAAGCGCCCGTAGCTCAGCTGGATAGAGCGCTGCCCTCCGGAGGCAGAGGTCTCAGGTTCGAATCCTGTCGGGCGCACCATTTAACCCGGTGCTTGAGCTGCGGTGGACTGTTTTAGACAGTGCCGCGTGAAAAGGTTTGTCGTGGTGGCTATAGCTCAGTTGGTAGAGCCCTGGATTGTGATTCCAGTTGTCGTGGGTTCGAATCCCATTAGCCACCCCATTATTTGATAGAGTTGTGAATTGCGAAGGTGGCGGAATTGGTAGACGCGCTAGCTTCAGGTGTTAGTGTCCTTAGGATGTGGGGGTTCGAGTCCCCCCCCTCGCACCACGACTTTAAAGAATTGAACTAAAAATTCAAAAAGCAGTATATCGGCGAGTAGCGCAGCTTGGTAGCGCAACTGGTTTGGGACCAGTGGGTCGGAGGTTCGAATCCTCTCTCGCCGACCAATTTTGAACCCCGCTTCGGCGGGGTTTTTTGTTTTCCGCTCTTCAGGAAACCTTCATATCTCCCTGATTTAAAAAATAAAACCTCTTCGTCTTCGGCGTCATTTTTTGTCCAGAAAACTCCCAATTCGTCATCGGGGGAGATGTCATCTCCACAGAACCTGTGCGATAATAAGCGGGTAGATGCTCATTCCATCTCTTATGTTCGCCTTTGCGCCTCATAAACTCAGGAATGATGCAGAGCCGTTTACGGTGCTTATCGTCCACTGACAGATGTCGCCACTATCTGGTCTCATCAAACACCATGGACACGACGTTGAGTGAAGCACCCAATTTGTTGTCATACAGACCTGTTTTAACGCCCGCCCTGATTATCAGTGCGGGCGTTTTTTTCTTTCAGGGGCTGGTAAGAAAAGCGCAGGGGATAAACGAAGAATGCGGCGCGAGGAGAAGCGCGCTGCCGCCCCCGATGAGGCGACAGCGGCGGGGACGGCTACTGCGATGTATTGTTCTGCAGGGTTAGCAGCAGGCCATCGCGACGCAGAGCGGCGGCCTCTTCCGGCTGGTGCAGGCGGTCGAGCGTATCGGCCAGCCAGGCGTAGTCAAACGCATCCGGGCGCTGCTTCAGCGCGGCGCGGAACGCGATGCTGGCCTCCTGCCATTCGCCGTGGCGCATCAGCGATTGCCCCAGCGTACTCCACAGCAGCGGACGATCGCCGACGGTTTTGATCTGCTGGCGCAGCACTTTTTCCAGCTGTTCCGGATTATTGGTCTTCAGGCGCGGGATAAGCATCACCAGACGATCGTCATACTGCTTTTTCAGGCCGTCGATAATGATTTGCTGCGCGGTATCGTGGTCATCGCTCTCGATGAGCAGATTCGCCATCGCCACCTGCAGCGCGACCTGGCCACGCGTTTTACGGCTTTGGTTTTTCCACCATTCGCGCAGGCCTTCGCTGCCCCGATCGGCCAGCGTCTTATCCATTAAGCCGATCCACGCCTGCTGCTCCAGCGCGGCGCGATGCTCTTCATCGCCGACGTTGGCTTTTGCCATGGACGGAATGATGTCCAGCAGCGAGTGCCAGGCGCCGGTGCGGGTGTAGGCCTGTTCCGCCAGGCGCAGGACTTCAGGATGGCGGGGGGTGATTTCCAGCAGTTTATCAATACCGTGGCGAGCCGCATGATTTTCGTTCCGCGCCAGCTGCAGGCGCACGCGGGCAATCTCTACCGGGATCAGATCGTCTCCGGCCAGCTCCGTCGCGCGCTCAAGATGCTGATTGGCGCGGGCTTCATCGCCGCGCTGCTGGGCCGCTTCCGCCGCCAGCAGATAGTTAACCACCGGCTGCTCGGCGTGATCGGCATTTTTGGCCATCAGCTTTTCAACCTGCTGGTAGTCGCCTTCCGCTAGTTTTAGCAGCGCCTGCTCGGTTTGCTTGCGCGCGCGGCGGCGTTTACGCCCTACGAACCAGCCGCGGGTATGGGCGCTGGTGCGAAAAATACGCCGCAGCAGCCATTCAATGGCAAACAGCACCACCATCGTGAGGATCAGCACGATCGCCAGGCCGGTGACGCTGGTTTCAATGTTGTAGTTATCGGTTTGGATCAGCACGTAGCCCTGATGCCCGGAAATAATGGGACCGATAACGATCCCGGCGATTAGCAGTGCGAAGAGTAAAAGAATTTTCAACATGCGTTACTCTCCTTGTGGCGCAGGTGCCGGCACGGCTGGCGTCGGGGCAGGTGCCGGGGTCGCGCTCTGCGCGACGGCGGGCTGGGCCATCAGGTTGCGTACTCGCGTTTGCATCAGCTTCTCGAGGATCGCCTGGCTCTGCAGATTATCCGGCACGTTCATGGTAATGCTCTGCTGGCTCAGCTTATCGATATCCTCAAGGAAGGCCCGGGTCGAGGCATCGTCGGTGTCGTAATAGGCGCGAACCCAGGTCGACACGTTATCCAGCGCCTGTTTGTAGGTCTCTTCCTGGTGGCGCGGCACCGCCTGCGCGGCGACCAGCAGACGGGAGCGAATATTCTCGCGCAGGTAGACGTCCTGGTTCGGCGCCAGCAGCGGCACCGCCGTTTCGTCGCGGCGGCGGATGGTGATAAAGCTGTCCATAAAGCTCTGCCAGCTCTTCTGCAGGTTAATGCGCCACTCGCCGATGGAGCTGGATAGCTCTTCGCTGTCGGAATCCATCGGCGAGTCGTCGTCGTTATTATCCGCCAGACGCAGGTTGTCTATCTGATTAGCGAGCTGATTCACTTTGAGAATGATGCCGTCGTAGTCGACCTGGCTTACCGCGGAGAGCGAGGCGATATCGTCGGTGATGGCGCGGCGGGCGCCAATCAGGCTGGGGTCATTCATGTCGGCGAGGCTGGCATCGGCGCTTTTTAGCAGCGCGGCGGCGGTGGTGACGTCCTGATCGCTCCACAGCTTGCGTCCGGCAACTTTCACCAGGAAATCCGCCTGCGCCAGCAGCCAGGTTTTGGCGTCGCTGCCGGAGATAACGGCTACTTTCTGCTGCACCTCTTCCAGCTGCTTCGCCAGCGCGTCCTGCTGACTTTTAGCCGCGGTCAGCTGGTCAGCCTGCTGCCTGATGATGCCCTCGAGTTCGGTTTTTTGGCCTTCCTGTGATTTTTGCAGGGCCGTAATCTGCTCGGCCAACGCTGAGCTGGCCGCGTTCTGCCGGGATAGCTGCTGCTTATGCACGCTGTACAGGCCCACACCGGCGGCGAGGGCAATCGCGATAGCGACCGCGCTCAAAACGAGACTGGTTTTATTCCCGCCGTTTTCCTTCCCGGTTTTCTCTGGCTGTGGCGTCTTTTCCACGGCCTCCCTGGTCTCTTCAACCACGGCGGATTGATCTTGTTGTTCCGTCATTATGGCTTCCAATGTTGAGAGTTATTGTAATGCGCGTAGCAGCGTATCGTTGTCGGCGCTTTCGGCAACCTGGATATCCTGCCAGCCCAATTCCCGTGCCTGCTGGGCCAGGCGCTCGCTGACAACTAAAATGCGACAGCGGAGGAGCCACCGTTCTCGATACCATTGCGGGATCAGCGTCCAAAGCTGTTGCAGCATCTCACCGCTGGTAACGACCAGCGTGGAGATGCCGCGAGACTGCCAGCGCATTGCTTCTTCTGCACCATCATAATGCTTTGCACAGCGTTGATAGCACTCGCAAAAAGTGACATCCGCGCCGCGCTCGCGGAGCGTTTCGCCGAGTAGTTCCCGGCCGCCGTTGCCGCGAAGCAGGAGGGTCTTCTTACCTGCAATGTTTTGTAATTCAGGTAATTGTAGCAAGACTTCGCTGATTTCCCGATCTAATGGGTAGCGAATGTCCTGGCCGCTGACCTTATGCAGCGACAGCGCGGTGGTGCGGCCGATGGCAAAATAGCCCGGAACCGGCGGCCAGCGCCGGCCCTGCTGCTGCAGGCGGGCGTGGGCAAACTCCACTGCGTGCTGCGAGAGTGCGAATAGTAAATCGCCCGCGGAGAGGGCGGCCAGCCGGTCGCCGAGCGCGTGCAGCTCGCGGCCGGGCGTAAATTCAATCAGTGGAAAGCTCCAGGCCACGCGTCCCAGCCCGCGCAGGCGGCTGACCAGCTCTTCGCCCTGCGGCAGCGGACGGGTGACCAGAATACTCATCGTGGCGCTTCTCCGGCATAAACGGCGGTCAGGATCTGCCGGGCGCCGTTATCCAGCAGCTCTTCCGCCAGAGAGACGCCAAGGCGCTCGGCGTCTTCCGGGCGTCCGCGGCGTTCGCCCTGAACCATCAGCGAACCGTCCGGCGCGCCGACCAGCGCGCGTAGCCACAGCTCCCCGTTAATAAGCTCGGCGTAGCTGCCGATGGGAACCTGACAGCCGCCCTCAAGGCGGGTGTTCATCGCCCGCTCGGCGCAGACCCGTATCGCCGTTGGCGTATGGTTCAGCGGAGCCAGCAGCGCCTGCGTCCACTGGTCGTCAAGGCGGCACTCAATGCCGACTGCGCCCTGGCCGACGGCGGGGAGCGATTGTTCAGGGCTTAACGGTTGGCGAATTCGCGCTTCCAGTCCGAGGCGTATCAGCCCCGCGGCGGCGAGAATAATCGCGTCATACTCACCGCTATCAAGTTTGCCCAGCCGGGTACCGACATTGCCGCGCAGGGAGCGAATCTGCAGATCCGGGCGCCGTGCGGCCAGCTGACACTGGCGGCGTAAACTTGACGTGCCAACAATGCTGCCCGGAGGCAGCGCATCGATGGAGGAATAGTGATTTGAGACAAAAGCGTCGCGTGGATCTTCTCGTTCACAAATTGTTACCAGTCCCAATCCCTCGGGAAATTCGACGGGAACATCCTTCATAGAATGGACCGCGATATCAGCGCGTCCTTCCATAATGGCAAGCTCTAACTCTTTGACAAACAGGCCCTTGCCGCCCACTTTTGCGAGGGGCGTATCAAGCAGCACGTCGCCGCGTGTCACCATCGGCACCAGTTCAACCCTGAGCTGCGGATGGCAGGACTCAAGGCGCTCTTTCACATAATGCGCCTGCCATAGCGCAAGTGGGCTTTGCCGTGTGGCAATTTTTAAAACTTTGTCTAACATGCTTGTTACCGTCATTGTCGACCACAAACCATCCTAACATTGTTGTCTTAAGGATGTTAGTTTTGTGGGTCAGGAGCTCGGCCATCTCTTTATTAGCCTTTTATGCGCATATCGGTTGCCGAACCGTAGAGAGGAATTTACACGCGGTAAACGGTGCTACACTTGTATGTAGCGCATCTTTCTTTACGGTCAATCAGCAAGGTGTTAGATTGATCACGTTTTAAACCATTTGTCCGTCAGCAGTTCATCACAACCACACCGACGACGAATGGTGACGGTTTTTGTTGAAATACTGAAACCCGGTACTGGCTATGGTACGTCGGGTTTTTGAACATCAGGCGATATGTCTTGTACCTCTATATTGAGACACTGAAACAGAGACTGGATGCCATCAACCAACTGCGCGTAGATCGCGCGCTTGCTGCTATGGGACCCGCTTTCCAGCAGGTTTACAGTCTACTGCCGACATTACTACATTATCATCACCCGTTGATGCCGGGTTACCTTGACGGTAACGTTCCCCGAGGCATTTGCCTTTACACGCCTGATGAAACCCAACGCCACTACCTTGACGAGCTTGAGCTGCACCACGGCATGCTGACGCAGGAGCCGCCGAAAGGCGAGCTGCCGATTACCGGCGTTTACTCGATGGGCAGCACCTCATCCGTCGGCCAAAGCTGCTCTTCCGACCTTGATATATGGGTTTGCCACCAGGCCTGGCTCGATACCGATGAGCGTCAGCTGCTGCAGTGTAAATGCAGCCTGCTGGAGAGCTGGGCGGCGTCGCTGGGCGTGGAGGTTAGTTTCTTCCTGATCGATGAAAACCGCTTCCGCCATAACGAAAGCGGCAGCCTCGGCGGTGAAGACTGCGGCTCAACCCAGCACATCCTGCTGCTGGACGAGTTCTACCGCACCGCCGTGCGCCTTGCCGGCAAGCGTATTCTGTGGAATATGGTGCCGTGCGACGAAGAAGAGCACTATGACGACTACGTCATGAGCCTCTACGCCCAGGGCGTGCTGACGCCGAACGAATGGCTGGATCTCGGCGGCCTGAGCTCGCTGTCGGCGGAAGAGTATTTCGGCGCCAGCCTGTGGCAGCTGTATAAAAGCATTGATTCGCCCTATAAAGCGGTGCTGAAAACGCTGCTGCTGGAAGCCTATTCCTGGGAATACCCAAATAACCGCCTGCTGGCGAAAGATATTAAACAGCGCCTGCACGACGGCGAGATCGTCTCCTTCGGTCTCGATCCCTACTGCATGATGCTGGAACGCGTCACGATCTACCTGCAGGCCATTGAGGACGATACGCGCCTCGACCTGGTACGCCGCTGCTTCTACCTGAAAGTGTGCGAGAAGCTGAGCCGCGAGCGCGCCTGCGTGGGCTGGCGTCGCGAGGTGGTAAGCCATCTGGTGAAAGAGTGGGGCTGGGATGAAAAACGCCTGGCGATGCTGGACAACCGGGCCAACTGGAAGATCGACGAAGTACGCAAAGCGCACAACGAACTGCTTGATGCGATGATGCAGAGCTACCGCAACCTGATTCGCTTCGCGCGCCGCAACAACCTGAGCGTTTCCGCCAGCCCGCAGGATATTGGCGTCCTGACCCGCAAGCTGTACGCGGCGTTCGAAGCGCTGCCGGGGAAAGTGACCCTGGTTAACCCGCAGATATCGCCGGATCTCTCCGAACCGAATCTGACCTTTATCCACGTCCCGCCGGGCCGCGCTAACCGCACCGGCTGGTACGTCTATAACCGCGCGCCGGATATGGAATCGATCGTTAGCCATCAGCCGCTGGAATATAACCGCTATCTCAACAAGCTGGTGGCGTGGGCGTGGTTTAACGGCCTGCTGACCTCGCGTACCCGGCTGTTTATTAAGGGTAACGGCGTTGTCGACCTGGCGAAGCTGCAGGAGATGGTGGCCGATGTTGCTCACCACTTCCCTTTGCGTCTGCCTTCACCTACGCCGAAAGCGCTATATAGCCCCTGCGAAATCCGCCATCTGGCGATTATCGTAAACCTTGAATACGATCCGACCGCCGCGTTCCGCAATCAGGTGGTGCATTTTGACTTCCGCAAGCTGGACGTATTTAGCTTTGGCGAAGAGCAGAAGTGCCTGATAGGCAGCGTGGATCTGCTGTATCGCAACTCGTGGAATGAAGTGCGAACCCTGCACTTCAACGGCGAGCAGGCGACAATCGAAGCGCTGAAGACCATTTTGGGTAAAATGCACCAGGACGCCGCGCCGCCGGATAGCGTGGAAGTGTTCTGCTACAGCCAGCATCTGCGCGGGCTCATCCGCACCCGCGTGCAGCAGATGGTCTCCGAATGCATTGAGCTGCGCCTTTCCAGCACCCGTCAGGATACCGGCCGCTTCAAGGCGCTGCGCGTTGCCGGACAGACGTGGGGTCTGTTCTTCGAGCGTCTTAACGTTTCGGTGCAGAAGCTGGAAAACGCCATCGAATTCTATGGCGCTATCTCGCACAACAAGCTGCACGGCCTGTCGGTGCAGGTGGAAACTAACCACGTTAAGCTGCCGCAGGTGGTGGATGGTTTTGCCAGCGAAGGGATTATTCAGTTCTTCTTTGAAGATGCGGATAACGACAGCGGGTTTAATATCTATATTCTCGATGAGAGCAACCGCGCCGAGGTTTACCATCACTGTGAGGGCAGTAAAGAGGAGCTGGTGCGCGACGTTAGCCGCTTCTACTCGTCATCGCACGATCGGTTCACCTACGGTTCCAGCTTTATCAACTTCAACCTGCCGCAGTTCTACCAGATCGTTGCCGTTGACGGCCGGTATCAGGTTATTCCCTTCCGCAGCCAGGCTATCGGCGCGGTGACGGCCCCGATGAACCAGGATACCGCGGTGCCGCCAATGCTCCAGCAGCACTACTCCTGAGCGAAAAGCCCGGCTGGCGCTGAGCCGGGCGCGCGGATTAACGGAAACTGACCGCTTCGCCTGCCTGCTGCGTTGCCGCCTGTTCCAGCAGATCCCAGAAGGTTTCGCCGCTGCGATCGCAAATCCACTCGTCGCCTTTGAGGTCAAAATGGTAGCCGCCCTGCCTGGTCGCCAGCCAAACCTGATGCAGCGGTTCCTGACGGTTGATAATGATTTTGCTGCCGTTTTCAAAGCTAATGGTCAGCACGCCGCCGTTAATTTCACAATCGATATCGCTCTCGCCGTCCCACTCGTCCAGGCGCTCTTCGATAGTCATCCACAGGCTGTCGGCTAGGCGATGGAATTCACTGTCATTCATGGTTCTACCCTGCTTTTTTGAAGATGGCGGCAGTATAGCGCGAAACAAAAGCGCGCGCAGTCGGATGCTAAACGCTTGCTTTTACGTCTTCTCCTGCGATGATAGAAAGCAGAAAGAATGACTCACGGGCAACTATCAATGAAAAACGTTTTTCCTACGCTTGCCGTTCTGCTGGCGATCTTCAGCCTCACCGGCTGTGGTCTGAAGGGGCCGCTCTATTTCCCACCGGCGGATAAAACGGCGCCGCCGCCGACCAAACCGGTCGATAGCGGTATCCAGAGCGCGACGCCGGATCGTAACGATCGCGGCGATAGCGGTGGCCCGACCCAGGTAGACTACTGACGATACTCCCCGGGACGAACGGCCTGCCGTCCTCCTGAAACGCAAATTAGTTAGAGTACAGATGATGCAGTTTTCTAAAATGCATGGCCTGGGTAACGACTTTATGGTCGTTGACGCGGTAACACAGAATGTTTTTTTCTCTCCGGAGCTGATTCGCCGGCTGGCAGACAGGCATCTTGGCGTGGGCTTCGATCAGCTGCTGGTTGTCGAGCCGCCCTACGATCCGGATCTGGATTTTCATTACCGCATCTTTAACGCTGACGGCAGCGAAGTGTCGCAGTGCGGCAACGGCGCGCGCTGCTTTGCGCGGTTTGTTCGTCTGAAAGGCCTGACCAATAAACGTGATATCCGCGTCAGCACGGCGAACGGGCGTATGGTATTAAGCGTAACGGAAGACGATCTGGTGCGCGTGAATATGGGCGAGCCGAACTTCGAGCCCTCCCAGGTCCCGTTCCGCGCGAACAAAGCGGAAAAGACCTATATTATGCGCGCCGCGGAACAGACAGTATTGTGCGGCGTGGTCTCAATGGGGAACCCGCACTGCGTCATCCAGGTCGATGATGTGGAAACCGCGGCGGTGGAAACGCTTGGCCCGGTGATGGAGAGCCACGAACGCTTCCCGGAACGTGCGAATATCGGTTTTATGCAGATAGTCGAGCGTCATCGCATTCGCCTGCGCGTCTATGAACGCGGCGCGGGCGAGACTCAGGCCTGCGGCAGCGGCGCCTGCGCGGCGGTCGCGGTCGGTATCCAGCAGGGGCTGCTGGCCGAGGAAGTGCGCGTGGAATTACCTGGCGGGCGGCTTGATATCGCCTGGAAAGGCCCGGGCCAACCTTTATTTATGACTGGCCCGGCGGCACACGTCTACGACGGATTTATTCATCTATGAAACAACTCGGGGAAGAACAGCAGGATACGATCGGCGCGCTGGATGACCGCGCGGTGGTGGACTATCTGTTGCAACATCCTGAATTCTTTATTCGTAATGCCGCTCTTGTGGAGCACATGCAGGTTCCTCACCCGGTTCGCGGTACCGTTTCGCTGGTCGAGTGGCACATGGCCCGCGCGCGTAATCATATCAACGTGCTGGAAGAGAACATGACGCTGCTGATGGAGCAGGCGACGGCCAACGAAAGCCTGTTCCAGCGTCTCTTTCATCTGCAGACGCGGCTGGCGGCGGCAGACAGCCTCGATGAGATGCTCAATCGCTTTCATCGCTGGGCCCGCGAGCTGGGCCTGGCCGGGGCGACGGTACGCCTGTTCCCCGATAGCTGGCGGCTCGGCGCGCCTTCAAAATTCACCCATCTGGCGCTGACCCGACAGGCCTTCGAACCCGTGCGCATTCAGCGTCTCAGGCAAGAGCGCCACTACCTCGGTCCGCTGAACGGGCCGGAGCTGCTGGTGGTGCTGCCGGAAGCGAAAGCCATCGGCTCGGTGGCGATGTCGCTGCTGGGCGGCGATGATGCGCCCGGCGTGATGCTGTTCAGCAGCCGCGATGCGCAGCACTATCAGCAGGGGCAGGGCACGCAGCTGCTGCAGGAAATCGCCCTGATGCTGCCAGGCCTGCTGGAGCGCTGGGTTGAACGCGCATGACCGACTCTCCCCTGTTTACCGCCGTTGCCCGCTTCCTGCGCTATCTTGGCGTGGAGCGTCAGCTTAGCCCGATTACGCTGCTTAACTACCGCCGCCAGCTCGATGCGCTGATTGCGCTCGCTGAGCAGGCCGGGCTGAAAAGCTGGCAGCAGTGCGATGCCGCCCAGGTCCGCGGCCTGGCGGTGCGGAGCCGCAAACAGGGATTGGGGCCGGCAAGCCTGGCGCTGCGCCTCTCCGCGTTGCGCAGCTTCTTTGACTGGCTGGTGGCGCAGGGCGAGCTGACCGCGAACCCGGCAAAGGGGATTTCGGCGCCCAAAATACCGCGCCATTTACCGAAAAATATCGACGTCGACGACGTCAACCGGCTGCTGGATATCGATCTCAACGATCCGCTGGCGGTACGCGACCGGGCGATGCTGGAAGTGATGTACGGCGCCGGCCTGCGTCTTTCTGAGCTGGTAAACCTCGACATTAAGCACCTTGATATGGAGTCCGGCGAGGTGTGGGTGATGGGGAAGGGCAGCAAAGAGCGCCGCCTGCCGATCGGCCGCAGCGCGGTGGCGTGGATTGAGCACTGGCTGGATCTCCGCGGCCTGTTCGGCACCGATGACGACGCGCTGTTCTTATCAAAATTGGGTAAACGCATTTCTGCCCGTAACGTGCAAAAGCGTTTTGCCGAATGGGGAATTAAGCAGGGGCTGAACAGCCACGTGCATCCGCACAAGCTGCGCCACTCCTTCGCCACGCATATGCTGGAATCAAGCGGCGATCTGCGCGGCGTGCAGGAGCTGCTGGGCCATGCTAACCTCTCCACCACTCAAATCTATACCCACCTTGACTTTCAACACCTTGCCTCGGTGTACGATGCGGCGCATCCGCGCGCCAAACGGGGGAAATAATGCGCTTTTACCGACCTCTGGGCCAGATTTCTGCCCTGACGTTTGACCTGGACGACACCCTTTATGACAACCGCCCGGTGATTGACCGGACGCTGCATGAGTCGCTGGCCTTCGTGCGCAGCTACCACCCGTCATTAAGCCAGTTCGACGCCAACGAGCTGCAGCAGCTGCGCCAGACGCTGCTGGAGACCGAGCCCGAAATTTACCACGACGTGACCGAGTGGCGCCGCCGCGCGCTGGCGCTGGGGATGATGAACGCCGGGCTGACCGCCGAGCAGGCCGCCTTCGGCGCCGATGCGGCGATGGAAAACTTCGCCCGCTGGCGCAGCGCGATCGATGTGCCGCAGGAAACCCACGATACCCTGGCGGCGCTGGCGAAAAAGTGGCCGCTGGTGGCTGTGACCAACGGCAATGCGCAGCCGGAGCTGTTCGGCCTGAGCGGCTATTTCCGTTTTGTTCTGCGCGCCGGGCCGGACGGGCGATCGAAACCCTTTGCCGATATGTATCATCTGGCGGCGAAACGGCTTGAGCTGCCGCTGGGTCAGATACTGCACGTCGGCGACGACCTGACCACCGACGTGGCGGGCGCGATCCGCTGCGGCATGCAGGCCTGCTGGATCAAGCCGCAGGGCGCCGATCTAATGCGCGCCGCCGACAGCCGCCTGCTGCCGCACATTGAAATTTCGCGGTTGGCATCTCTGACCTCGCTGATATAATCACCATTACTTCTGTATATATTAACAGTATGCCCGGTCGGCGAAGCGCTGCCGGGCGGCTTATTTCCGGCGGTGCCAATGGACGTTTCTTACCTGCTCGACAGCCTTAATGATAAACAGCGTGAAGCCGTCGCGGCCTCGCGTACCAATATGCTGGTTCTGGCTGGAGCGGGCAGTGGTAAGACCCGCGTACTGGTGCATCGCATTGCCTGGCTGATAAGCGTAGAGAACTGTTCGCCGTTCTCCATTATGGCGGTGACCTTTACCAATAAAGCGGCGGCGGAAATGCGCCATCGTATCGGCCAGCTGATGGGCACCACCCAGGGCGGCATGTGGGTGGGCACCTTCCACGGTCTGGCGCACCGTCTGCTGCGCGCCCACCATCTTGATGCTAACCTGCCGCAGGATTTCCAGATCCTCGATAGCGAAGATCAGCTGCGCTTGCTGAAGCGTCTGATCAAAGCGATGAACCTCGACGAGAAGCAGTGGCCGCCGCGTCAGGCGATGTGGTATATCAACGGCCAAAAAGATGAGGGGCTGCGCCCGCATCATATCCAGAGCTACGGCAATCCGGTGGAGCAGACCTGGCAGAAGGTCTATCAGGCCTACCAGGAAGCCTGCGATCGCGCTGGGCTGGTGGATTTTGCCGAACTGCTGCTGCGCGCGCACGAGCTGTGGCTCAATAAGCCGCATATTCTTCGGCACTACCGCGAGCGCTTTACCAACATCCTCGTCGATGAATTCCAGGATACCAACAATATTCAGTATGCCTGGGTCCGCCTGCTGGCGGGCGATAGCGGCAAGGTGATGATCGTCGGCGATGATGACCAGTCGATCTACGGCTGGCGCGGCGCGCAGGTTGAGAATATCCAGCGCTTCCTGAGCGATTTCCCCGGCGCCGAGACCATTCGCCTGGAGCAGAACTACCGCTCTACCAACAATATTCTTAGCGCCGCCAACGCCCTGATTGAAAATAACAGCGGGCGCCTGGGTAAAAAGCTGTGGACCGACGGCGCCGACGGCGAGCCGATCTCTCTGTACTGCGCTTTTAACGATCTCGACGAAGCGCGTTTCGTGGTTAACCGGATTAAAACCTGGCAGGAAAACGGCGGGGCGCTGGAGCAGTGCGCTATCCTCTACCGCAGCAACGCCCAGTCGCGCGTGATGGAAGAGGCGCTGCTGCAGGCCAGCATGCCGTACCGTATCTATGGCGGCATGCGCTTCTTCGAACGCCAGGAGATTAAAGATGCGCTCTCCTACCTGCGCCTGATTGCCAATCGCAACGATGATGCGGCGTTTGAGCGCGTGGTCAATACGCCGACCCGCGGCATCGGCGATCGCACCCTGGACGTGGTGCGTCAAACGTCGCGCGACCGCCAGATGACGCTGTGGCAGGCGTGCCGCGAGCTGCTGAAAGATAAAGCCCTCGCCGGCCGCGCCGCCAGCGCCCTGCAGCGCTTTATGGAGCTGATTGACGCCCTGGCGCAGGAGACGGCGGATATGCCGCTGCACGTCCAGACCGATCGGGTGATTAAAGATTCCGGCCTGCGCATCATGTACGAGCAGGAGAAGGGCGAAAAAGGCCAGACGCGTATCGAGAACTTAGAAGAGCTGGTGACGGCAACGCGCCAGTTCAGCTACAACGATGAAGATGAGGATTTAATGCCGCTGCAGGCGTTTCTTTCCCACGCCGCGCTGGAGGCGGGCGAAGGGCAGGCGGATACCTGGCAGGATGCGGTCCAACTGATGACCCTGCACTCGGCGAAAGGCCTGGAATTCCCGCAGGTGTTTATCGTCGGCGTGGAGGAGGGGATGTTCCCGAGCCAGATGGCGCTCGACGAGGGTGGGCGTCTGGAAGAGGAGCGCCGCCTCGCCTACGTTGGCGTGACCCGCGCGATGCAGAAGCTCACCCTGACCTACGCCGAAACCCGTCGTCTGTACGGCAAAGAGGTTTACCATCGTCCGTCGCGCTTCATCGGCGAGCTGCCGGAAACGTGCGTGGAAGAGGTGCGCCTGCGCGCAACGGTGAGCCGTCCGGTTAGCCATCAGCGAATGGGCACGCAGATGGCGGAAAACGATACCGGCTACAAATTAGGCCAGCGCGTACGCCATCCGAAGTTCGGCGAAGGCACCATCGTCAATCTGGAAGGCAGCGGCGAACATAGCCGCCTGCAGGTGGCTTTCCAGGGGCAGGGTATCAAATGGCTGGTGGCGGCCTATGCGCGGCTGGAAACAGTGTAACAGTAAGAAAAGTATCGTTTTTTTGTAATAATCTGCTAGCCTTATATGCTAAAGAGCAGGATTTGCTCTTTAGCGTTCCGTTGCGTGTTGACGCCGTTTTTGCGCTGGCGTAACATGCGCGCACGATTACGCTAAGAGGACATTCGCCTTGGACACACCCAGTAGATGCTGGCTCAACTTCCTGTCCGTCAGGAACAACTCCTAAGGCTATCCTCTTATGCTGATAGCCTTAGCGGTTGTCAGCGACCCGTCGTACCCGTCGCTCTGAGTCAGGCTTAATGGTCTGAAACCCCTTTTGTTTCTGTGTGCCCACCGAACTGTCCGATAATTTTTTTGCATTGGGAGTCCCGGTCATGCTGAGCGCATTTCAACTGGAAAATAATCGTCTGACGCGCCTCGAAGCCGACGAGATCAAGCACCTTGCCAGCTCGGTGTGGGTCGATCTGGTCGAGCCTGACGATGACGAACGTAGCCGCGTGCAGACGGAACTGGGCCAGAACCTGGCAACCCGTCCGGAGCTGGAAGATATCGAAGCGTCGGCGCGTTTCTTCGAAGATGAAGACGGTTTACACATTCACTCATTTTTCTTCTTTGAAGATGCGGAGGATCACGCCGGCAACTCCACGGTGGCGTTTACCATCCGCGAGGGGCGCCTGTTTACCCTGCGTGAGCGTGAGCTGCCTGCGTTTCGTCTCTACCGCATGCGCGCGCGCAGCCAGGCAATGGTTGATGGTAATGCCTATGAGCTGCTGCTCGATCTGTTCGAAACTAAAATCGAACAACTGGCGGATGAAATTGAAAATATCTACAGCGACCTGGAAAAGCTGAGCCGGGTAATTATGGAAGGCCGCCAGGGCGACGAGTACGATGACGCGCTCTCTACCCTGGCGGAACAGGAAGATATCGGCTGGAAGGTGCGCCTGTGCCTGATGGATACCCAGCGGGCGCTGAACTTCCTCGTGCGTAAGGCGCGCCTGCCGGCGGGCCAGCTGGAGCAGGCGCGGGAGATCCTGCGGGATATCGAATCCCTGCTGCCGCATAACGAGTCTCTATTCCAGAAGGTGAACTTCCTGATGCAGGCGGCGATGGGTTTTATCAACATCGAGCAGAACCGCATCATCAAGATCTTCTCGGTGGTCTCGGTGGTGTTCCTGCCGCCGACCCTGGTGGCTTCCAGCTACGGGATGAACTTTGAGTTTATGCCTGAGCTGCACTGGAGCTTTGGCTATCCGGGGGCGATCGTCTTTATGATGCTCGCCGGACTGGCGCCATATCTCTACTTTAAGCGTAAAAACTGGCTTTAAAACAATTGATTATATCAAAACCGGCCGCCTTATCAGGTGGCCGGTTTTTTTTCGCCTTATTGCCGGCCAGCCGCGCTGGCTAGCGGAAATATACGTTGCCTATCGCCGCTGACTTAATTCTCTTCGCATCAAAAGTATGGGCCGTGTATCACAAGAACGGTGCGAGATAATTGTTACCATCGCAATATTCCCGCTAAACAAAGGTGAAATTTCATAATGAAAAGTATCTTTACACTAACCTTCCTGGCCCTTGCCTGCCTCTCTGCCAATACACAAGCTGCTGATAAACTTGCTGGTAATGAAATTCTCGCGGTTCAAAAGGGCGGCGTTGCGGATAAAATATACGCCGAGAATTATCCTCAGCTGAAGATTGCGACCTATAACATCGGCAAAAATGAAGCTTCCGATAACGTGACGGATTTTACTGCACTCAATTTAGCGATTAAGAACATCGGCGCCGATATTATTGCGGTTCCGGAAGTCGATAATAAAACCGCCAGAAGCCAGAAAATCGATCAGCTAAAAACCATCGCGGACGCCAACCACTATCATTACGCCTTCGGCAAAGCGCTGGATTTCGACGGCGGTGAGTATGGTCTCGGCATTCTGTCCAAATATAAAATCGACCACACCCAGGTGATTAAGCTGCCGTCGGGGGATGCCGAGCAGCGAATTGCCCTGCTGGCGCAAATCGCCGTTCCCGGCTTTGACAGCCCCGTGCTGGTGATGGTGACCCATCTCGACTGGCAGAAGGACCCGACGATGCGCGTGGCGCAGGTTCGCCATCTGCTGGACGTGAGCATCGGCGATGCCCCGTCGGACTTTAAAGATATTGCCTCATCGATCAAAATCCTCGCCGGCGATTTTAACTCCACGCACGATGAGCAGCCGTTAAAAGAGGTGGGTTATTTCTTTAACCCCGTGGCGAAGCAGGGAACGGATTACCGCACCTGGCCTGCGGTTAACCCGGCGATAGATATTGACCATATTTTTACCTTCAAAGGGCAAAAATGGAATGTGAAGAAAATCGAGGTGCCGCATAACTCACCGGCCTTTGCCTGGTCATCCGCCAGCGATCATCTACCGCTGATTGCCGACCTGGAGCTCACCGAGCAGTAAGATTACGCGCCCGCCTCCGCGGATGAGAGGCCGGCGCGTGATTTCGACGCTACGCGCGACGCAGCCGGCGCTGGGTATACAGGGCGTCGGCGATAAACACCGCCAGCGCCACCCAGATAAAGGCGAAGGTCACCATCTTATCCGCTCCCGGCACTTCCCCGTAAAACAGCACCGCCAGCAGGAACATCAGCGTCGGGCCAATATACTGGAAAAAGCCCAGCGTCGAGAGGCGCAGGCGGGTGGCCGCGCCGGTAAAGCACAGCAGCGGGATGGTGGTCACGACGCCGGCGGCGATCAGCAGCAGGTTCAGCGACCACGGGTTGTGTCCCATATGGCTGGTGGGACTATTGGCAATGCCGAACAGGTAAAGAGCGGCAACCGGCAGGAGCCACAGGGTTTCAAACAGCATCCCGGTTTGGGCATCGACGGCAATCTTCTTGCGCACCAGACCGTAGAAGGCAAAGCTAAACGCCAGCCCGAGGCCAATGATCGGCAGCGAACCGAAGGTCCATAGCTGCACCAGCACTCCGCAGAGGGCCAGCAGCACCGCCAGCCACTGCATGCGGCGAAAGCGCTCGCCGAGGAAAATCATCCCCAGCACGATATTGACCAGCGGGTTAATAAAGTAGCCCAGGCTGGCCTCCAGCATATGGTGGTTATTCACCGACCAGATAAAGAGCAGCCAGTTGCCGCCAATCAGCACCGCCGACAGCGCCAGCAGGAACACCTTTTTCGGCGTCTGCAGCAGCTTTTTCACCTGCGGCCACTGGCGGCTAAAGCTAATCAGCGCCAGCATAAAGAAGAAGGACCAGATCACGCGGTGAGTCAGAATTTCGTCAGCGGGAACGTAGTAGATAAGCTTGAAATATGCGGGTGCAATACCCCAGATAAAATAGGCGGCAAGCGCCAGAATAATCCCCAGCCGCGTTTGTTTTGCATCCATCGGTAAAATCCGTTACGCCAAAACAGCGATGTTACTCGATTTACACCGATCAACCCACCATATACGTCGCCGTGGCGCTGGCGATATAAACCTGATCTTCGTTATGTAACTCTACCCGGGCGACCGCCACTTTATTGCCGGCGCGCAGCAGGCTGCTGGTGGCGGTGAAGTGCTCTCCGCGGCCCGGCCGCAGATAGTCGACGCGCAGATCGATGGTGCCCATCCGCGACAGGCGCTGGCGCAGCTCTTCTTCGTTGATAGTGCCGTGGCGGGTCAGCGTACTGCCCACGCACACCAGGCCGGCGGCTACGTCCAGCGCCGAGGCGATCACCCCGCCGTGCAGAATGCTTTGCGCCCAGTTGCCGACCATCATCGGCTGGTTTTTAAAGCTCAGCTGGGCGAACTCCTTTTCGTAGCGTTCCAGCTTCAGGCCCAGGGCGCGGTTAAACGGCATATGGTTGACAAAAATTTCTCCCACCAGCTTAAGGGCGGCTTCGGAAGTGAGTTCAGACATGGCAGGCGTATCCATTCGTTAATGAGATGTTGATTTTATGCTTCTAAAGTATTGATTTCCACTTTCGGAACGGATAACCGGGCAGGGATGTGATAAACAGGTAAAATGAGGTCCGGGTAAAATAGAAATAAAAATCACTCTTTCAGGAGAACAGCAATGCGTATCTCTTTAGCCTGGCTGCTGGCGCTGGCTGCGCTTCCGGCCGGCGTTTTGGCGCAGGACGCGCCGGTTGCTCATCAGGTTCACGATACGCCGGCGGTGCGCGGCAGCATTATCGCTAACCTGCTGCAGGATCATGATAATCCTTTCCTGCTCTATCCCTATGAGAGCAACTACCTGCTCTATACGTGGAGCAGCGATATCAACAAGGAAGCTATCTCCAGCTATGACTGGGCCGAAAATGCCCGTAAGGATGAGGTGAAATTCCAGCTCAGCCTGGCCTTCCCGCTGTGGCGGGGGATCCTCGGCGATAATTCGCTGCTCGGCGCCTCCTACACGCAGAAATCCTGGTGGCAGCTGTCAAACAGCAAGGAGTCCGCGCCGTTTCGAGAAACGAACTATGAGCCGCAGCTGTTCCTCGGCTTTGCGACGGATTATCGGCTTGCCGGCTGGACGCTGCGCGATATCGAGGTAGGCTATAACCACGACTCCAACGGCCGCTCCGATCCCACCTCCCGCAGCTGGAATCGCCTCTATACCCGCCTGATGGCGCAGAACGGCAGCTGGCTGGTGGAGGTGAAGCCCTGGTACGTGATCGGCAGCACCGATGATAATCCGGATATCACCAAATATATGGGCTACTACCGGCTGAAAGTTGGCTATAAGCTGGGCGATGCCATACTCAGTGCGCAGGGGCAATATAACTGGAATACCGGCTACGGCGGCGCAGAGGTTGGCGTCAGCTACCCGATTACCCGCCACGTGCGTTTTTATACTCAAGTCTACAGCGGCTACGGCGAGTCGCTTATCGACTATAACTTTAACCAGACGCGCGTCGGTGTCGGCGTGACGCTCAACGATCTGTTTTAATCGTTGCACTCTGGCTCACGGGCGCTGAAAATAGCGCCTGTTTTTCTTTTCAGGCAGACGGGGTCAACGTGGCACAGGCGGAAGTATTGAATCAAACATTGCTGGCAAAGCAGGTTTTACAGGAAACCTTCGGCTACCAGCAGTTCCGCCCGGGTCAGGAAACCATTATCGACACCGCGCTGCAGGGGCGCGATTGCCTGGTGGTGATGCCAACCGGCGGCGGCAAATCGCTGTGCTATCAGGTCCCGGCGCTGGTGCTGAGTGGCCTGACGGTGGTGGTGTCGCCGCTGATCTCGCTGATGAAAGATCAGGTCGATCAGCTGCTGGCGAACGGTGTGTCGGCGGGCTGTCTGAACTCAACCCAGAGCCGCGAGCAGCAGCAGGAGGTGATGGCCGGCTGCCGCAGCGGACAGATTCGCCTGCTCTATATCGCCCCCGAACGCCTGATGCTGGATAATTTCCTCGAGCATCTCAGCCACTGGAATTTGTCGATGCTGGCGGTGGACGAGGCGCACTGTATTTCCCAGTGGGGGCATGATTTCCGTCCGGAATACGCCGCGCTGGGGCAACTGCGCCAGCGGATGCCGCAAATCCCGTTTATGGCGCTGACCGCCACCGCCGATGACACCACCCGTCGCGATATCGTGCGCCTGCTGGGGCTGAACGACCCGCTGATTCAGGTCAGCAGCTTCGACCGCCCCAACATCCGCTATATGCTGATGGAAAAGTTTAAGCCCCTGGACCAGCTAATGCGCTATGTGCAGGATCAGCGGGGCAAGTCGGGCATTATTTACTGCAACAGCCGCTCGAAAGTCGAGGATACCGCCGCTCGTCTGCAAAGCCGCGGCATCAGCGCGGCGGCATACCATGCCGGGCTGGAGCATGAGGTCCGCGCCGACGTGCAGGAAAAATTCCAGCGCGACGATCTGCAAATCGTGGTGGCGACGGTGGCCTTCGGCATGGGCATCAATAAGCCGAACGTTCGCTTCGTGGTGCACTTCGATATTCCGCGCAATATTGAATCCTACTATCAGGAAACCGGCCGCGCCGGCCGCGATGGCCTGCCCGCGGAGGCGATGCTGTTTTACGATCCGGCCGATATGGCGTGGCTGCGCCGCTGCCTCGAGGAGAAGCCTGCCGGGCCGCTACAGGACATTGAACGCCATAAGCTGAACGCCATGGGCGCGTTTGCCGAGGCACAGACCTGCCGCCGCCTGGTGCTGCTCAACTATTTTGGCGAAGGGCGTCAGGAGCCGTGCGGCAACTGCGATATCTGCCTTGATCCGCCAAAGCAGTACGATGCCTTAATGGACGCGCGTAAGGCGCTGTCGACGATTTATCGCGTCAACCAGCGGTTCGGGATGGGCTACGTGGTGGAGGTGCTGCGCGGTGCCAACAATCAGCGTATTCGCGAGATGGCGCACGATAAGCTGCCGGTGTACGGCATCGGTCGCGATCGGAGCCACGAGCATTGGGTGAGCGTGATTCGCCAGCTGATTCACCTCGGCCTGGTGACGCAGAATATCGCCCAGCATTCGGCGCTACAGCTCACCGAAGCGGCGCGTCCGGTACTGCGCGGCGAGGTCCCGCTGCAGCTGGCGGTACCGCGCATCGTGGCGCTCAAGCCGAAAGCGATGCAAAAATCCTTCGGCGGCAACTACGATCGCAAGCTGTTTGCCAAGCTGCGCAAATTGCGTAAAGCGATTGCCGACGAAGAGAATATCCCGCCCTACGTCGTGTTTAACGATGCGACGCTGATCGAGATGGCCGAGCAATCGCCGCTCACCGCCGGCGAGATGCTCAGCGTCAACGGCGTCGGTACGCGCAAGCTGGAGCGCTTCGGCAAAGAGTTTATGGCGCTGATCCGCGCGCATATTGATGGCGAAGAGGAGTAGTCAGGCGGGCGAAAAGGTGTCAGGATATCCTCTTCATCCTTCAAGCTGCTCTGCGTTGACTGCGCTCACTCACCCTCGTCGTCGGCTGTTTTTCGCGCCTGGGAATGTCCTCATTTGTCACCCTGGCGCATCTTGATCACTTAATTCCAGTGGGTTAACTATGCTGATGCTTTTCCTTACCGTCGCGCTGGTGCACATTATCGCGCTGATGAGTCCGGGCCCGGACTTCTTCTTCGTTTCGCAAACCGCCGTCAGCCGCTCGCGCAAAGAGGCGATGATGGGCGTACTCGGGATTACCTGTGGGGTGATGGTCTGGGCGGGGGTGGCGCTGCTCGGCCTGCATCTGATCATTGAAAAAATGGCCTGGCTGCACACCATTATTATGGTCGGCGGTGGGCTCTATCTCTGCTGGATGGGCTATCAGATGCTGCGCGGCGCCCTGAAGAAGAGCGAGGCGCCCGCCGCGGAGCCGCAGGTTGAGCTGGCCCGCAGCGGCCGCAGCTTCCTCAAAGGGCTGCTCACCAACCTGGCTAACCCGAAGGCGATTATCTACTTCGGCTCGGTTTTCTCGCTGTTCGTTGGCGATAACGTCGGCGCAGGCGAGCGCTGGGGTATTTTCCTGCTGATCGTCCTCGAAACGCTGGCGTGGTTTGCGGTGGTGGCCAGCCTGTTTGCCCTGCCGGCCATGCGCCGCGGCTACCAGCGGATGGCGAAGTGGATTGACGGCGTCGCCGGCGCGCTGTTCACCGGATTCGGCATTCATCTGATTATTTCACGTTAAGCCCGGTCAGGCTGTTCGCCTCAGGCGTGGCGCGCTGAAGCCAGCAGCGCGCCAACCAGCATAAACAGCGATCCAAAGACCTTGTTCAGCGCCGTCATCTGCTTCGGCCCCTTAATCCATACCGCAATGCGCTGCGCCAGCGTGGCGTAGCCAATCATCACGATGATATCGACCACGATGGTGGTGACGCCCAGAACCAGATACTGCATCACCTGGGGCTGATGCGGCACGATAAACTGCGGGAACAGGGCGGCCAGAAACACGATGCTCTTCGGGTTGGTTAAATTAACGAAAACCGCCCGCTGGTATAATTTCCCCTGGGTCTGCACCCTGGCCAGAGTCGTCAGGTTGATAGCTCCCGCTGCCCGCCACTGCTGAATGCCCAGCCAGATAAGATAGGCCGCGCCCGCCCATTTCAGCACTTCAAAGGCCAGTACCGAACGCGAAAACAGCGTTCCCAGACCAATACCTACCAGCACGATGTGAATCGCCAGGCCGGTCTGCAGGCCGGCAATCGAGGCCGTCGCCCCGCGGTAGCCGTGGTTGATTGAGGTGGTCATGGTATTAATCGCCCCTGAGCCCGGAGACAGGCTGAGAATAATCGATGTCAGCAGATAGGCGAACCACCACTCGAACGTCATGAGAAACTCCCTGATTGTCTGTTTTTATGCCACAATACGCTATTGTGTAAGCCTTGTGTGATACACGATAAAAAAACGATTTCTGGCGGTTAACAGGGGTGTAAACCCGATGTTTGGGCAGCAAAAGGACTGGGACACACGAGAAAACGAGTTTGCGGCTTTTACTATGGGGCCGCTGACCGATTTCTGGCAACAGCGGGAAGAAGCGGAATTTACGGGCGTGGACAGCATCCCGGTCCGCTTCGTGCGCTTCTGCGCTAAAAAACACGACCGGGTGGTGGTCATCTGCCCGGGGCGTATCGAAAGCTACGTGAAGTACGCCGAGCTGGCCTACGATCTGTTCCACAGCGGCTTTGACGTGATGATTATCGATCATCGCGGACAGGGGCGATCGGGGCGCTTATTAACCGACAGCCACCGCGGCCACGTCGTCAACTTCAGCGATTATGTTGACGATCTCGCCGCGCTTTGGCAGCAGGAAGTGGCGCCCGGCCACTGGCGAAAACGCTTTATACTGGCCCACTCAATGGGCGGGGCCATCGCGACGCTATTTTTGCAACGCCACCAGCAGCACTGTGACGCCATCGCGCTATGCGCGCCGATGTTCGGGATCGTTATGCGCCTCCCGGACTGGATGGTGCGCCATATTCTCGACTGGGCTGAGGGCTATCAGCGCATTCGTGAAGAGTACGCCATCGGCACCGGCCGCTGGCGGGCGCTGCCCTTCTCGGTTAACGTCCTGACGCATAGCCGCCAGCGCTACCGGCGTAACCTGCGTTTTTATGCGGACGAACCCCAGCTGAGGGTCGGCGGGCCGACGTACCACTGGGTGCGCGAGGGGATCCTCGCGGGCGAAGAGGCGCTGGCTGGCGTAGAAAAAGATATTACCCCCACGCTGCTGCTGCAGGCTGAAGAAGAACGCGTGGTCGACAACCGCATGCACGAACGCTACTGCGAGCTTCGCGCTGCGGCGGGCCACCCCTGCGAAGGTAATAAGCCGCTTGTCATAGAAGGGGCATACCATGAGATCCTTTTTGAAAAGGACGCCATGCGCTCAGTCGCGCTCAATGCCATTGTCGATTTTTTCACTCGACACAATTAGAGCCTGATGGGATAGGCTCTTAAACCGACGAAAACGCTCGTCGCCCTGCTTAGAGGTTAACATTTTTATGTACCAGGTTGTTGCGTCTGACTTAGATGGCACGCTGCTTTCCCCCGATCACTACTTAACCCCCTACGCGAAAGAGACGCTGCAGCTGCTGACCGCTCGCGGCATCAATTTTGTGTTTGCTACCGGCCGTCATTACATCGATGTCGGGCAGATTCGCGATAATCTCGGCATTAAGTCCTACATGATCACCTCTAACGGCGCGCGCGTGCACGATAGCGAGGGGAATCAGATATTTGCCCATAACCTCGATCGCGATATTGCCGTCGATCTGTTTGAGATGATGCGCAGCGATCCGCGGGTCGTTACCAACGTCTATCGCGACGACGAATGGTACATGAACCGCCACCGCCCGGAAGAGATGCGTTTCTTCAAAGAGGCGGTGTTTAACTACAAGCTGTACGAAGCCGGCGAGCTTGATCCTCAGGGGATCAGCAAGGTGTTTTTCACCTGCGAGGATCATCAGCATCTGCTGCCGCTGGAGCAGGCGATCAACGCCCGCTGGGGCGATCGCGTAAACGTCAGCTTTTCAACCCTGACCTGTCTGGAAGTGATGGCGGGCGGCGTATCGAAAGGTCATGCCCTCGAAGCGGTGGCCAAAATGCTGGGCTACGGCCTGAAGGACTGTATCGCCTTTGGCGACGGCATGAATGATGCGGAGATGCTGTCGATGGCGGGCAAAGGCTGCATTATGCTGAACGCGCACCAGCGCCTGAAAGATCTTCACCCCGAGCTGGAGGTGATTGGTAGCAACGCTGACGACGCAGTGCCGCACTATCTACGCAGGCTCTATCTCTCCTGATAAAGATTGACGACTGGCGATTTATTGTCCAGTTGTCAACCTGACTCTTCGCTACAATGAGTGCACTTCCTCCTGAGAGACATTCATTGTGGCGCTACTGATTATTACCACCATCCTGTGGGCCTTCTCCTTTAGCCTGATCGGCGAATACCTGGCGGGCAGCGTTGACAGCTACTTTTCGGCGCTGATGCGCGTTGGGCTGGCGGCGCTGGTGTTCCTGCCGTTTTTGCGCACCCGCGGGCAGTCGCCGCGGACTATCGTGCTGTATATGCTGGTAGGGGCCATGCAGCTTGGCATTATGTATCTGCTATCGTTCCGCGCCTACCTCTACCTGACGGTCTCTGAATTTCTGCTGTTCACGGTATTTACGCCGCTCTATATCACCCTGATTTATGACCTGATCAGCGGGCGTAAGCTGCGCTGGGGCTATCTGCTTAGCGCCGGGCTGGCGGTGCTGGGAGCGGCCATTATCCGCTACGATAAGGTGAGCGATCATTTCTGGACCGGGCTGCTGCTGGTGCAGCTGGCGAATATCTGTTTTGCCATCGGCATGGTAGGCTACAAACGCCTAATGGAGCTGCGGCCGATGCCCCAGCACAACGCTTTTGCGTGGTTCTATATGGGGGCGCTGCTGGTGGCGGCTGCGGCCTGGCTGATGCTGGGCAACCCGCAGCGGCTGCCGACGACCACCCTCCAGTGGGGTATTCTGGTATGGCTCGGCGTGGCGGCGTCAGGCCTGGGCTACTTTATGTGGAACTACGGGGCGACGCAGGTGGATGCCGGAACGCTGGGCATCATGAACAACGTCCATGTTCCAGCCGGGCTGCTGGTTAATCTTGCCATCTGGCAGGAGCAGCCCCACTGGCCGAGCTTTATTATCGGGGCTCTGGTGATCCTGGCCTCGCTGTGGGTCCATCGCCGCTGGGTCGCTCCGCACTCCGGACGAACGGCAGATGATCGCAGGCGTGGTTCCGCGCTGAGCGAATAAACGCTTCGGTAACCGGCTGGCGCTGCTCGCCGTCGCGCACCGCGGCGTACAGCCGGCTCCACAGGCCCTCGCCCAGGGTTTTGGTCACCACCAGACCCTGGCGTTCAAAATTCTCCACTACCCAGTGCGGCAGCGCCGCGATGCCCATGCGCGCGGCAACCATCTGAATTAGCAGCAGCGTGTTATCGACGCTCTTCAGCTGAGGGCTGATGCCCGCCGGCTGCAGGAAGTGGCGCCAGATATCCAGGCGGCTGCGTTGCACCGGGTAAATCAACAGCAGCTCCGCGGCCAGGTCCTCCGGCGCAATCCGCGTTTTCACAGCCAGCGGATGATCCGGCGCCAGCACCAGACGCACTTCAAAATCAAACATCGGCGAATAGTGCAGCCCGCTGCGCGGCAGAATATCGGACGTCATCACCAGATCCAGCTCGCCCTGCTGGAGAGCGGGCTGCGGGTCAAAGGTGACCCCGGACTGGAAATCAACCTCAACGTGCGGCCAGCTGGCGCGGAAGCTCTCCAGCGCCGGCGTCAGCCACTGGATGCAGCTGTGGCACTCAATGGCGATACGCAGCCGGGTTTGCTGCGGCTCGTTACAGTCCTGCAGGGCGCGGGTGATTTGCGGCAGCACCTGGTTTGCTAACTGCAGCAAAATCTCCCCCTGGGCGGTGAAGCGCAAGGGCTGACTTTTACGCACAAACAGGCGGAAGCCAAGGCGCTGTTCCAGATCGCTGAACTGGTGGGACAGGGCGGATTGGGTCTGGTGCAGGGCCGCCGCAGCGCCCGCCAGTGAACCGCTATTCCGCAACGCCTGCAGCGTTTTCAGGTGTTTAATTTCGATCATGAAAGTCCTTCACTTCGGCATGAATAATTTGCGCTTGAGGAATATACAGTAACCGCCAATTATGGATGTGTAAACATCTGGACGTCTAAATCCTGTATCTTTCGAATTTATGGTGCGTTGGCCGCACTTCCTCACCTGGTCACTTACTTCAGTAAGCTCCCGGGGATGAGCAAGTTTGCCGCCTTCTCTGAATTTAAAATCCTTAGGATTTGCAAATCATGAGGCTCAAAAAATGACAATTATTAATCACACCCTCGGTTTCCCCCGCGTTGGCCTACGCCGCGAGCTGAAAAAAGCGCAAGAGAGCTATTGGGCGGGTAATACGACCCGTGAAGAGCTGCTGGCGGTGGGGCGCGAACTGCGTGCCCGCCATTGGGAGCAGCAAAAGCAGGCGGGTATCGATCTGCTGCCGGTGGGCGATTTTGCCTGGTACGACCATGTTCTGACCACCAGCCTGCTTCTGGGCAACGTGCCGGCTCGTCATCAGAACAAAGACGGCTCCGTCGATATCGATACGCTGTTCCGCATTGGCCGCGGCCGCGCGCCGACCGGAGAGCCAGCGGCAGCGGCGGAAATGACCAAATGGTTTAACACCAACTATCACTACATGGTGCCGGAGTTTGTCAAAGGTCAGACGTTCAAGCTGACCTGGACCCAGCTGCTGGACGAAGTGGACGAAGCTCTGGCGCTGGGCCATAAGGTGAAGCCCGTGCTGCTGGGCCCGGTCACTTATCTGTGGTTGGGTAAAGTGAAGGGCGAGCAGTTCGATCGCCTGGAGCTGCTGAACGACATTCTACCGGTCTATCGGCAGGTGCTGGCGGAGCTGGCAAAACGCGGCGTTGAGTGGGTGCAAATTGATGAACCGGCGCTGGTGCTGGAGCTGCCGCAGGCGTGGCTGGACGCCTTCAGGCCGGCATACGACGCGCTCCAGGGCGAGGTTAAGCTGTTGCTGACCACCTATTTCGAAGGGGTCAGCGCTAACCTCAATACCATCACCGCGCTGCCGGTGCAGGGTCTGCACGTTGACCTGGTTCACGGTAAAGATGATGTTGCCGAGCTCAACAAGCGCCTGCCGTCAGGCTGGCTGCTCTCCGCCGGCCTGGTCAACGGGCGTAACGTCTGGCGCGCCGATCTCACGGAGAAATATAGCCAAATTAAAGCGATCGTCGGCAAACGTCCGCTGTGGGTGGCCTCCTCCTGCTCCCTGCTGCACAGCCCGATCGATCTGAGCGTGGAAACCCGCCTGGATGCGGAAGTGAAAAGCTGGTTTGCCTTCGCCCTGCAAAAATGCGCCGAGCTGGCGCTGCTGCGCGATGCGCTGAACAGCGGCGATACCGCCGCGCTTGCGGAGTGGAGCGCGCCGATTCAGGCCCGTCGCCACTCGACCCGCGTACACAACGCCGCGGTGGAAAAACGTCTGGCGGCCATTACCGCCCGGGACAGCCAGCGCCACAGCCCGTACGCAGAGCGTGCCCGGGCGCAGCGCGCCCGCTTTAACCTGCCGGCGTGGCCGACCACGACCATCGGCTCTTTCCCGCAGACCACCGAGATTCGCGGCCTGCGCCTGGACTTCAAGAAGGGCAATCTCGACGCCAGCAGCTACCGTACCGGCATTGCGGAACATATTAAGCAGGCGATCGTTGAGCAGGAGCGTTTAGGCCTCGACGTGCTGGTCCACGGTGAAGCCGAGCGTAACGACATGGTGGAGTATTTCGGCGAGCATCTCGACGGCTTTATCTTTACGCAAAACGGCTGGGTGCAGAGCTACGGTTCGCGCTGCGTGAAGCCGCCGGTGGTTATCGGCGACGTCAGCCGCCCGGAGGCCATCACCGTTGAGTGGGCGAAATATGCGCAGTCTCTCACCGACAAACCGGTGAAAGGCATGCTGACCGGCCCGGTGACGATTCTGTGCTGGTCCTTCCCGCGGGAAGACGTCAGCCGCGAAACCATCGCTAAGCAGATTGCGCTGGCGCTGCGTGACGAAGTGGCGGATCTGGAAGCGGCCGGTATCGGTATTATCCAGATTGATGAACCGGCGCTGCGCGAAGGTCTGCCCCTCAAGCGTAGCGACTGGGATGCATACCTGCGGTGGGGCGTGGAAGCCTTCCGCATCAACGCCGCCGTGGCGCAGGATGACACCCAGATCCACACCCATATGTGCTACTGCGAGTTCAACGACATCATGGATTCTATCGCGGCGCTGGACGCGGACGTGATTACCATTGAGACCTCGCGTTCCGACATGGAGCTGCTGGAGTCGTTTGAGGAGTTCGAATACCCGAACGAAATCGGCCCGGGCGTATATGATATCCACTCGCCTAACGTCCCGAGCGTGGAGTGGATTGAAGCCCTGCTGGAGAAAGCCGCCCAGCGCATCCCGGCGGAGCGGTTGTGGGTGAACCCGGACTGCGGCCTGAAGACTCGCGGCTGGCCGGAAACCCGCGCCGCGCTGGCTAACATGGTGAAAGCCGCGCAGAACCTGCGCGAATCCGCCTGAAGCGCCGCTGCGCTAATAAGGCAATAAAAGAGGAGGCTAAGGCCTCCTCTTTTTTATGCACCGAAAGCGTAAGCTTAAGCCTTCTTGCTGCCGCCGTACTGGGCAAACCACGCCAGCATGCGCTGCCAGCCGTCCTGCGCCGACTCCTCATGGTAGCTGGCGCGATAGTCGGCATTAAACGCGTGGCCGGCCTGTGGATAGACCACGATCTCCGCCGTCGCGTTGGCGGCGCGCAGCGCCTGGCGCATGGTCTCTACCGTATCCTGCGGGATGCTGTCATCTTTCGCGCCATAGAGTCCCAGCACCGGCGCGTTAAGATCGACGGCAACATCCACCGGATGCTTCGCGGAGTTCAGCGTTTTCTGCCCGACCAGCTTGCCGTACCAGGCGACGGCGGCCTTCAGCTGCGGATTATGCGCGGCGTAGAGCCAGGTAATACGCCCGCCCCAGCAGAAGCCGGTGATCAGCAGACGATGGGCATCGCCCCCATGACGCGCCGCCCAGCTGGCGACGTGGTCAAGGTCTGCCAGCACCTGCGAGTCCGGGACTTTGCTGACCAGCTCCTGGAACAGCGTTGGGATATCGGTGTACTCGTTCGGATCGCCCTGGCGGAAGTACAGCTCTGGGGCGATCGCCAGATAGCCTTCCAGCGCCAGGCGGCGGCAAACGTCGCGGATATGCTCATGGACGCCGAAAATTTCCTGTACCACGATAACCACCGGCAGCGGTCCATCGCTATTTTTCGGCCGGGCATGGTACGCCGGCATATTCTCTCCCTGGGAAGGGATCGAGGTTTCTCCGGCGGTAATGCTCTCTTCCGGCGTATGAACGGCGGTAGATGCATGCGGGATGGCTGCAGGTGCAAAGCCGGGTTGCTTGGTTGTGGTCATGGTATTCTCCGTACCCTTAATTTATTAGCGCATCGATAACTATAGACTCTTAAGACCAGTCGTTAACAAATCACAGTGCCCGAAACAGGCTATCTTTTGTTCAGGCGCAGCGAATATAACTTGTTAATGTGACGAATCTCACTATTTAGTGGAATAGAGTTGCAATGATTTTCATTCATGGTGATTGTCGTCACAAAATTAAGCGGGTGGCTTCTATAAAGTACCGTTTTGCTTCTGCTGATAATTCGACCCACAGAGGAGTTTTTTATGTCTAAGTCTGATGTTTTTCATCTCGGCCTCACCAAAAACGATTTACAAGGGGCTACGCTGGCTATCGTCCCTGGCGATCCGGAGCGTGTGGAAAAGATCGCCGCGCTGATGGATAAGCCGGTCAAGCTGGCATCCCACCGCGAATTTACCTCCTGGCGCGCCGAGCTTGACGGCAAGCCGGTGATCGTATGCTCTACCGGTATCGGCGGCCCATCAACGTCGATTGCCGTGGAAGAGCTGGCCCAGCTGGGAATCAATACCTTCCTGCGTATCGGCACCACCGGCGCCATCCAGCCGAATATCAACGTTGGCGACGTTCTGGTGACCACCGCATCCGTGCGTCTCGACGGCGCGAGCCTGCACTTCGCGCCAATGGAGTATCCGGCCGTCGCTGACTTTGCCTGCACCACCGCGCTGGTGGAAGCGGCCAAATCTATCGGCGCAACGACCCATATCGGCGTGACCGCCTCTTCCGACACCTTCTATCCGGGCCAGGAGCGCTATGACACCGTCTCCGGCCGCGTGGTGAGCCGCTTTAAAGGCTCGATGGCAGAGTGGCAGGCGATGGGCGTGATGAACTACGAAATGGAATCGGCCACGCTGCTGACCATGTGCTCCAGCCAGGGCCTGCGCGCCGGGATGGTTGCCGGGGTGATCGTCAACCGCACCCAGCAGGAAATCCCTAACGCTGAAACCATGAAGCAAACTGAAAGCCATGCGGTGAAAATTGTCGTTGAAGCGGCTCGCCGTCTGCTGTAGTTCCTCCCCTTGTTGCAAAGGCCGGCTCGTCCGGCCTCTCTTTTTTGCGCTGCGCCTCGCAGGAAATTCCTTTTAAACTGGACGTTTGTACAGCACAATCCTATTTTTGTGCCGTAAGCGGCTGCAGTAGCAGGGGGCGTTGTGGATATCTCAATGATTATAAGTGCCATCGCGGCGCTGGTCGCAGGGCTGGTCGTCGGCTGGCTGGCGACGAAGGCCGCCGCCGATCGGACGCGTGCCGACCTTATCGAAGAGCGGCGCGAGCTGGATATTGAGCTGAGCTCGGCCCGCCAGCAACTGGTGCAGGCGGCCCACTGGCGCGATGAGTGCGAGCTGCTGAATAATGAGCTGCGCAGCCTGCGCGAGATCAACAGCTCGCTGGAGGCCGATCTCCGCGAAGTCACCACCCGCCTTGACTCCACCCGGCTACATGCGGAAGAGAAAATTCGCCAGATGGTCAACAGCGAGCAGCGCCTTAGCGAGCAGTTTGAAAATCTGGCTAACCGTATTTTCGAGCACAGCAACCGACGGGTTGACGAGCAGAACCGGCAAAGCCTGCATGGCCTGCTGACGCCGCTGCGTGAGCAGCTGGACGGCTTTCGTCGTCAGGTGCAGGAGAGCTTCGGCCAGGAGGCGCGGGAGCGCCACACGCTGGCCCATGAAATTCGCAATCTGCAGCAGCTCAATACCCGGATGGCCCAGGAGGCCCTCAACCTGACCCGCGCCCTTAAGGGCGATAACAAAACCCAGGGTAACTGGGGGGAAGTGGTTCTAACCCGCGTGCTGGAGGCTTCCGGGCTGCGGGAAGGCCACGAATATCAGACCCAGGTCAGCATTGAAACGGAAAACCGCTCGCGAATGCAGCCGGACGTGATCGTCCGTTTGCCGCAGGGAAAAGACGTGGTCATCGATGCCAAAATGACGCTGGTGGCCTATGAGCGCTACTTCAACGCCGAAGATGATGACGCCCGCGAGGCGGCGCTGCAGGAGCACATTGCGTCGGTGCGCGGCCATATCCGCCTGCTTGGCAGGAAAGATTATCAACAGCTGCCGGGGCTGCGATCCCTCGACTACGTCCTGATGTTTATCCCCGTTGAGCCCGCATTTCTGCTGGCGATAGACCGCCAGCCCGAACTGATCAGCGAAGCGCTGCAGCACAATATTATGCTGGTCAGCCCCACCACGCTGCTGGTGGCGTTGCGTACTATTGCCAATCTCTGGCGCTATGAGCACCAGAGCCGCAATGCGCAGAAAATTGCCGAACGTGCGGGCCGCCTGTACGACAAGATGCGGCTGTTCGTCGATGATATGTCCGCAATAGGCCAGAGCCTCGACAAAGCGCAGGATAATTACCGCCAGGCGATGAAAAAGCTGGCCTCCGGCCGCGGTAACCTGCTGATGCAGGCTGAAGCTTTTCGCGGCCTCGGGGTGGAGGTTAAGCGCGGGATTAATCCTGACTTAGTCGAACAGGCAACCGCCCGGGACGATGAATACCGGCCGGATGATGAAGATAACTCATCGGAAAATAACGATTTTTCGTCAGAATCTTTCGCTGCATCGCTGTCGGGTGAGGGTTCTCAGCCGCGTTGAACCGTATGGGAAATGCGCTAAATCTGTTACACTCGACGAACATTTTCTTGATAAGCAAGCAGGCATTGAGATGGTTGAGGATTCACAAGAAACGACGCACTTTGGCTTTCAGACGGTTGCCAAAGAGCAGAAGGCGGACATGGTGGCGCATGTATTCCATTCTGTGGCCGCAAAATATGATGTGATGAATGATTTGATGTCGTTCGGTATTCATCGTTTGTGGAAGCGTTTCACCATCGATTGCAGCGGCGTGCGTCGCGGGCAAACCGTGCTGGATCTGGCCGGCGGCACCGGCGACCTGACGGCAAAATTCTCCCGCCTGGTCGGCGAGACTGGCCGCGTCATGCTGGCAGATATTAACGATTCAATGCTGAAAATGGGCCGCGAAAAGCTGCGCAACGTCGGCATTATCGGCAACGTTGAATACGTTCAGGCCAATGCGGAAGCGCTGCCGTTCGCCGATAACACCTTTGACTGCATCACTATTTCATTCGGCCTGCGTAACGTCACCGATAAAGAAAAAGCGCTGCGCTCCATGTACCGGGTGCTGAAGCCGGGCGGACGTCTGCTGGTGCTGGAGTTTTCAAAACCGATTATTGAGCCGCTGAGCAAAGCGTACGACGCCTACTCCTTCCATATCCTGCCGCGCGTGGGAGAGCTGGTGGCCAACGATGGCGAAAGCTATCGCTACCTTGCGGAATCTATTCGCATGCACCCCGATCAGAAAACCCTGAAGGGTATGATGCAGGATGCGGGCTTTGAAAGCGTCGACTACTACAACCTGACGGCAGGTATCGTGGCGTTACACCGCGGTTATAAGTTCTGACAGGGGGACGCTATGCCTTTCAAACCACTGGTCACCGCCGGTATTGAGACGGTCCTGAATACCTTTCTCTGGCGTGATAAAGCCTTAAAACCGGCGCGTCAGCGTTTGTCAGGGAAAGTGCTGCGCGTGGAGCTGCAGGAGCTGGCGACGCCGGTGGTTCTGGCCTTTAGCGACCGCCAGGTCGATGTACTCGGCGCGTGGGAAGGCGTAGCGGATTGTACCGTCATCACCCGCCTGAGCGTCCTGTCGCAGCTGCGCAATCGTCAGCAGCTTACCGCGCTTATCCGCAGCGGCGACCTGCAGGTGCAGGGCGATTTGCAGGTGGTGCAGAATATGGTGACGCTGTGCGATCTGGCGGAGTTCGATCCCGCAGAGCTGCTGGCCCCGTATACCGGCGATATCGTCGCCGAGGGCGTCAGCAAAGTATTCCGCACCGGCGCCCGCTTCCTGCTGCACGGCGCGCAGCGCCAGCAGCGGTATATCGCTGAGGCGCTCACCGAAGAGTGGCGTCTGACGCCGGGGCCGCTGGAAATGGCCTGGTTTGGCGAAGAGACCGCCGCTGCGGAACGCGCCCTGGCTGCGCTTGAAAAACGGCTGGACATGCTGGAGGGCAAATGACGCCAGGAGAATTACGGCGCCTGTATCTTATTATCCGCACCTTTTTGAGTTACGGGCTTGATGAGCTGATCCCCAAAATGCGCATCACGCTGCCGCTGCGTATCTGGCGACGGATGCTGTTCTGGATGCCGAATCGCCATAAAGACAAACAGCTCGGCGAGCGCTTACGCCTTGCGTTACAGGAGCTGGGGCCGGTCTGGATCAAATTTGGCCAGATGCTGTCAACCCGCCGCGATCTCTTTCCTCCGCAAATTGCCGATCAGCTTGCGCTCCTGCAGGATCGCGTGGCGCCGTTTGATGGCCAACTGGCCAAAAAACAGATCGAGCAGGCGATGGGCGGCCTTCCGGTTGAGGCATGGTTTGATGATTTCTCGATTGAGCCGCTGGCTTCCGCTTCGATTGCCCAGGTGCATACCGCGCGTCTGAAAGAGAACGGCAAAGAGGTCGTGATTAAGGTTATCCGCCCGGATATCGTGCCGGTTATTAAGGCGGATATGAAGCTTATCTATCGCCTGGCGCGCTGGGTACCTCGCCTGTTGCCCGACGGCCGCCGCCTGCGCCCGCAGGAAGTGGTGCGCGAATATGAAAAAACGCTGCTCGATGAGCTTAACCTGCTGCGCGAATCGGCAAACGCTATCCAGCTGCGGCGGAATTTTGAAGATAGCCCGATGCTCTACGTGCCGGAGGTTTACTCCGATTACTGCAGCGAAGGCATGATGGTGATGGAGCGGATTTACGGCATCCCGGTTTCCGATGTCGAGGCGCTGGAGGCTCAGGGCACCAATATGAAGCTGCTCGCCGAGCGGGGTGTGCAGGTCTTTTTCACCCAGGTATTCCGCGACAGCTTCTTCCACGCCGACATGCACCCGGGGAATATTTTTGTCAGCTATGAGCATCCGGAGAACCCGAAATATATCGGTATTGACTGCGGTATTGTGGGTTCGCTGAATAAAGAGGATAAGCGCTATCTGGCGGAAAACTTTATTGCCTTCTTCAACCGCGATTACCGCAAAGTTGCCGAGCTGCACGTTGATTCCGGCTGGGTGCCGGCGGATACAAACGTTGAAGAGTTCGAATTTGCCATCCGCACCGTCTGCGAACCCATCTTCGAAAAGCCGCTGGCTGAAATCTCCTTTGGCCATGTGCTGCTGAACCTGTTCAACACCGCCCGGCGCTTTAATATGGAAGTTCAGCCGCAGCTGGTATTGTTACAGAAGACATTACTTTACGTAGAAGGGGTAGGCCGCCAGCTCTATCCTCAGTTAGACTTGTGGAAAACGGCGAAGCCTTTCCTTGAGTCGTGGATTAAAGATCAGGTCGGCATTCCGGCGCTGGTACGCGCGTTCAAGGAAAAAGCGCCGTTCTGGATCGAAAGAATGCCGGAGATACCGGAGCTGGTGTACCAAAGCCTGCAGCAAAGCAAACAGCTGCAGAACAGCGTTGATACGATTGTCCGCGATATCCAGGTGCGGCACGTTCGTCAGGGACAGTCCCGTTATCTGTTTGGTATAGGCGCCGTTTTATTACTTAGCGGTACCCTGTTGTTCATCCACCGGCCGGAGTGGGGCCTGATGCCCGGCTGGCTAATGGCCGGTGGCGTTGTGACCTGGCTGATTGGCTGGCGCAAAACGGGCTAAGCGATATTGCCTTCATCACGGCGCATTGGCTGTTGCGCGAAGTCATGCGTGCGTCCTGACGAAGAGGCGGCCCGCGAGATGACGTGTATAATGCGTCCCATTAATTCATCATCTGTCATAGGGGAATGTGTATGGGTGGTATCAGTATCTGGCAGTTATTAATTGTTGTCGTCATCGTCGTTCTGCTTTTTGGGACAAAAAAGCTGAGCTCGCTGGGGTCGGATTTAGGCGCATCAATCAAGGGCTTTAAAAAGGCCATGAATGATGATGAAAAGCCTGAAAATGGGGCTCCGGACGCGGATTTCGCGGCGAAATCCATCGCTGATAAGCAGGATGATGCGAAAAAAGACGAGACAAAACGCCACGACAAAGAGCAGGTGTAATTCGTGTTCGATATCGGTTTTAGTGAACTACTGTTGGTGTTTGTGATTGGCCTCATCGTGCTGGGGCCGCAGCGGCTGCCCGTAGCGGTAAAAACGGTGGCGAGCTGGATCCGTACGCTGCGCTCGCTGGCGGCCACCGTACAAAATGAGATTACTCAGGAACTAAAACTGCAGGAGTTTCAGGAAAGCCTGAAGAAGGTCGAAAAGGCGAGCCTGGACAACCTGACGCCTGAGCTGAAGGCCTCCATGGACGAACTGCGTGAAGCGGCCGAATCCATGAAGCGATCTTATTCCGCTCACGATCCTGAGAAAGCCAGTGACGAAGCGAACACTATCCATAACCCGGTTGTGAAGGGCAGCGAAGAACAGCGCCAGGACATCACGCCGGCGACGGCCGAGCATCAGGCCAGCGCGCCGGTTCATGCGCCAGCCAGCGCTGTCGATGAGCCGCTGTCGCCGTCGGCCGAGCTTCCTGAAGCCAAAGAAAACGCCGCCGTAAAAGCGACCGATTCCTCCCCCGCATCGAGTGATAAACCGTAAAAATGGGCGTAGACGATACTCAACCGCTAATTTCGCATCTGATTGAGCTGCGTAAGCGTCTGATCAACAGCATTCTCGCGATTCTGGTGATTTTTCTGGCGCTGGTTTACTTTGCCAACGACATCTATCAGCTGGTTTCGGCTCCGCTTATCCGACAGATGCCGGTTGGCGCGACGATGATCGCCACGGACGTAGCCTCTCCTTTCTTTACGCCGATCAAGCTGACGTTTATGGTCTCGATCATATTGTCGGTGCCGGTCATTCTTTATCAGGTCTGGGCGTTTGTGGCGCCGGCGCTGTATAAGCATGAACGCCGGCTGGTGATGCCGCTGCTGGTCTCCAGCACGCTGCTGTTCTACACCGGTATGGCCTTCGCCTACTTTGTGGTATTCCCGCTAGCGTTTGGCTTCCTGACGCACGCGGCGCCGGAAGGCGTGCAGGTCTCCACCGATATCCGCAGCTATCTCGACTTCGTTATGGCGCTATTTATCGCTTTCGGCGTCTCGTTTGAAGTGCCGGTGGCCATCGTGCTGCTGTGCTGGATGGGCGTTACCACGCCGGACGATCTGCGTAAGAAGCGGCCCTATGTGCTGGTCGGCGCCTTCGTTGTGGGTATGCTGCTGACGCCGCCGGACGTATTCTCGCAAACGCTGCTGGCGATTCCGATGTACTGCCTGTTTGAAGTTGGCGTCTTCTTCGCCCGCTTCTACACCGGAAAACGACTGACGCGTGATGAAGATGCCGCCGCCGAAGAGGCGGGCAGTAAAGAAGAGTAACTAACCGCCCGTCAGGGCGGTTGTCATATGGGAGTGGCGATGTTTGATATTGGCGTAAATCTGACCAGTTCACAGTTTTCCCGCGATCGCGATGAGGTCGTTATCCGCGCTCAGGCCGCCGGAGTGACCGGTATGCTGCTGACCGGCACCAATCTCCATGAAAGCGAACAGGCGCAGCAGATGGCGCGACGCTATTCCCGCTGCTGGTCAACCGCAGGGGTACACCCGCATGACGGCAGCAGCTGGACGGAGTCGGTCGCGGCGGCGATCGGCGAGCTGGCGCGCAGGCCGGAAGTGGTCGCTATTGGTGAATGCGGCCTCGATTTCAACCGCAACTTTTCGACGCCGGCGGAGCAGGAAGCGGCGTTTAGCGCGCAGCTGGCGCTGGCGGCCGAGCTTTCGCTGCCGGTCTTTTTGCACTGCCGCGACGCCCACGAGCGCTTTCTGACGCTGCTCGCGCCGTGGCTGGATAAGCTGCCCGGCGCGGTGCTGCACTGCTTCACCGGCAGTCGTGATGAGGTGCGCGAGTGTCTGGAAAGAGGTTTGTATATCGGGATCACCGGCTGGGTATGCGACGAGCGCCGCGGCCTTGAGCTGCGCAATCTGCTGACGGAGATCCCGGCCGATCGCCTGCTGATTGAGACCGATGCGCCCTATTTACTGCCGCGGGACCTGAGCCCTAAACCCAACTCCCGGCGTAATGAGCCCATGCATCTGCCGCATATTCTGGCGCGCGTTGCCGGCTGGCGCGGCGAGGAGGCTCAGAGGCTGGAAGAGGTTACGGACGCGAACGCCAGAACGCTGTTTGGCGTTCGCTTTTAACCGTGCCGTCAGATTTTATGGAAGTCGGTATTTTTGACGCTTTGCAGCACCTGCTTGTTAAGCAGGTTTAGCAGCAGAATCGAGCGGGTTTCGCCATCCGGCTCGCTGAAGATCGCCTGCAGGCCTTCGAACGCGCCGTCGGTAATCAGCACGCTATCGCCCCCGTGCGGCGTTTCCGGGTCCGTAATGCCTTCCGGTTTATAGATCGAGAGCTGATGAATAACCGCCGAGGGTACGGTCGCCGGCTGGGCGCCAAAACGCACGAAGCTGTTCACGCCGCGCGTAGCGCTAATGGTTGTGGTATGGATAACTTCCGGATCGAATTCGATAAACAGATAGTTAGGGAACAGGGGTTCGCTGACCGTAGTGCGTTTACCGCGGACAATTTTTTCCAGTGCGATCGTCGGCATCAGGCAATTGACCGCCTGCCGTTCGAGATGTTCCTGGGCGCGCTGAAGCTGCCCACGCTTGCAATACAGTAAATACCAGGCTTGCATAATAACTCTTTCCACTCGATTAGTAGCAAGCATAACAAAAGCCTGGAGCGATCGCGAAAGCCATTATAAGTGAAAACTAAAATTCTATATTCTTTCACGCTAATTTAACAAAAGTACAGCATGGCGCCGGCGAACACCGTATAATCAGCCGCCTGTATAGAGGTCAATAACAACTCCATGAAATACCACGATCTACGCGACTTTCTGACATTACTGGAGCAGCAGGGGGAGCTGAAAAGGATATCCCTGCCGGTCGATCCGCATCTGGAAATCACCGAAATTGCCGATCGCACTTTACGTGCCGGCGGCCCGGCTCTGCTATTCGAAAATCCTAAAGGTTACACCATGCCGGTGCTCTGTAATCTGTTTGGCACGCCGAAGCGCGTGGCGATGGGCATGGGGCAGGAAGACGTTAGCGCGCTGCGGGAAGTGGGCAAGCTGTTAGCTTTCCTCAAAGAGCCCGAGCCGCCAAAAGGCTTTCGCGATCTCTTCGATAAGCTGCCGCAGTTCAAGCAGGTACTGAACATGCCGACTAAGCGCCTGCGCGGCGCTCCCTGCCAGCAGAAAATTATCGAAGGCGAGAGCGTTGACCTGACGCAGATCCCGATTATGACCTGCTGGCCGGATGATGCCGCGCCGCTGATTACCTGGGGGCTGACGGTAACCCGCGGCCCGCATAAGGAGCGGCAGAACCTGGGCATCTATCGCCAGCAGCTGATTGGCAAAAATAAGCTGATTATGCGCTGGCTGTCCCATCGCGGCGGCGCGCTGGATTTCCAGGAGTGGTGCGCGGCGCATCCGGGGGAGCGTTTCCCGGTCTCCGTGGCGCTCGGCGCCGACCCGGCGACAATTCTTGCGGCAGTGACGCCGGTTCCCGATACTCTTTCAGAGTACGCTTTTGCCGGCCTGCTGCGCGGAACGAAAACGGAAGTCGTGAAGTGTATTTCTAACGATCTGGAAGTGCCCGCCAGCGCTGAAATCGTGCTGGAAGGGTATATTGAGCCGGGAGAAATGGCGCCGGAAGGGCCGTACGGCGATCACACCGGCTATTACAACGAAGTGGATAGCTTCCCGGTATTTACGGTGACCCATATCACCCGGCGCGAAGATGCCATTTACCATTCGACCTACACCGGCAGGCCGCCCGATGAGCCCGCCGTATTAGGCGTGGCGCTAAACGAAGTCTTCGTGCCGATTCTGCAAAAGCAGTTCCCGGAAATTGTCGATTTCTATCTGCCGCCGGAAGGGTGCTCTTACCGCCTGGCGGTGGTCACCATGAAGAAACAGTACGCCGGACATGCCAAGCGCGTGATGATGGGCGTATGGTCGTTCCTGCGCCAGTTTATGTACACCAAGTTCGTTATTGTCTGCGATGATGACGTTAACGCGCGCGACTGGAACGATGTGATCTGGGCGATTACTACCCGGATGGACCCGGCTCGTGATACGGTACTGGTAGAAAATACGCCAATTGATTATCTGGATTTTGCCTCGCCGGTTTCCGGCCTGGGTTCAAAAATGGGGCTGGATGCCACCAACAAATGGCCAGGCGAAACCCAGCGAGAATGGGGCCGCCCAATTAAAAAAGATCCTGAGGTGACGGCGCGCGTCGACGCCATCTGGGACGAGCTGGCTATCTTTAAATAACAGTAAGCGGGGCTAACGCCGCTGTTTTGCTCTATTGACCCGACAGAGGGGACGCATGACAACCTTAAGCTGTAAAGTGACCTCGGTGGAGGCGATTACCGATACCGTGTATCGCGTTCGATTAGTGCCTGAAGCGGCGTTCTCTTTCCGCGCTGGCCAGTATCTGATGGTGGTAATGGACGAGCGCGACAAGCGTCCGTTCTCTATGGCCTCTACCCCCGCAGAGCAGGAGTTTATTGAACTGCATATCGGCGCTTCTGAACTAAATCTGTATGCGATGGCGGTAATGGATCGCATCCTGAAAGAGCGTGAGATTGAGGTTGATATCCCGCATGGCGAAGCCTGGCTGCGTGAAGATGAGGATCGTCCGCTTATTCTCATTGCCGGGGGAACCGGTTTTTCATACGTGCGTTCCATTTTGTTAACGGCTTTGGCCCGCAATCCGAATCGCGATATTGCCATCTACTGGGGAGGTCGCGAGGCGAAGCACCTCTACGATCTGTCTGAGCTGGAAGCGCTGAGCATCGAGCATCCTGGCCTGCGCATCGAGCCGGTTGTTGAACAGCCGGAAGAAGACTGGCGCGGACGTTCCGGGACCGTGCTGACCGCGGTGCTGCAGGATTACGGCACCCTGGCGGAGCATGATATCTACATCGCCGGTCGCTTCGAGATGGCTAAAATTGCCCGCGATCTGTTCTGCAACGAGCGTCATGCCCGTGAAGATCGCCTGTTCGGCGACGCCTTCGCGTTTATCTGACTCCCGGCGCCCCGTTCTTGCGGGACGGGGCGGCTGATAGCAGATTGCGGAAATAAAAAACCCGCCCCTGACAGGCGGGAAGAACGGCAACTAAACCTTCTCTCTTCGACATTGCCACCATCACTGCGTTGGCTACGCTCATTCACCCGCATTACTCACTTGCGTCAGCTCAGCGGGATGAATAAGGGACTTCTGTGTCCCTCACCGAATGCGGCCTTCGGCTGTTCTGGCGTCAGTGGCGTTGAGAACCCCCTCAATTAAACCCGCTCAAATACCGTCGCGATCCCCTGACCTAAACCGATGCACATGGTGGCCAGCCCAAACTGCGCGTCTTTGCGTTCCATCTGATTAATTAACGTAGTGCTGATGCGCGCGCCGGAGCAGCCCAGCGGGTGGCCCAGGGCGATCGCCCCGCCGTTAAGGTTGATCTTTTCATCAATCTGCTCCATCAGGCCCAGATCTTTGATGCACGGCAGGATCTGCGCGGCAAACGCCTCGTTCATTTCAAAAACGTCGATATCGCTGGCGCTCAGTCCGGCCTTTTTCAGCGCCAGCTTTGATGCCGGAACCGGTCCGTAGCCCATGATGGACGGATCGCAGCCAACTACGGCCATTGAGCGTACGCGGGCGCGGGGCTTCAGCCCCAGCTCCCGGGCGCGGCTCTCGCTCATTAGCAGCATGGCGGCAGCGCCGTCGGAGAGGGCGGAAGAGGTTCCCGCCGTGACGGTGCCGGTGACCGGGTCAAAGGCGGGCCGCAGCGCGGCCAGCGCTTCGACGGTGGTTCCCGGGCGAATGACTTCGTCATAGTTAAATGATTTCAGTACCCCGTCGGCATCGTGACCGCCCGTGGCGACAATCTCATTTTTAAAGGCCCCGGACTGCGTGGCTGCCCATGCCCGCGCGTGGGAGCGTGCGGCAAACTGGTCCTGCATTTCGCGGCTGATGCCGTGAAGACGCGCCAGCATTTCGGCGGTCAGGCCCATCATGCCGGCGGCTTTAGCGACGTTACGGCTAAGGCCCGGGTGGAAATCGATGCCGTGGCTCATCGGGACGTGGCCCATATGCTCCACGCCGCCGATCAGGCAGACGCTGGCGTCGCCGGTCATGATCATGCGCGCCGCATCGTGCAGCGCCTGCATCGATGAACCGCACAGGCGGTTAACCGTCGTCGCGGGCACCGAGTGCGGGATCTCCGCCAGCAGCGCGGCGTTACGGGCGATGTTAAAACCCTGCTCCAGCGTTTGCTGTACGCAGCCCCAGTAGATATCGTCGATCGCGGTCGCATCGAGCGCCGGATTACGCGATAGCAGGCTACGCATCAGGTGCGCGGAGAGGTCTTCCGCCCGCACGTGGCGAAACGCGCCGCCTTTTGAACGGCCCATCGGGGTACGAATTGCATCGACAATGACAACTTGTTCCATTGTGACTCCTTAAGCCGTTTTCAGCTCGCCTACCGGGCGGGCAGGCTCAACCGGGGGGTAATAGGGTTCGTTATGGCGCGCTTTGTTGCGCAGACCTTCCGGCACCTCATATAGCGGGCCGAGGTGCTGGTACTGCTGCGCCATATCGAGATATTTTGCGCTACCCAGGGTGTCCAGCCAGCGGAAGGCGCCGCCGTGGAACGGAGGGAAGCCGAGGCCATAAACCAGCGCCATATCCGCTTCCGCCGGGCTGGCGATAATGCTCTCTTCCAGGCAACGCACCACTTCGTTGACCATCGGGATCATCATGCGGGCGATAATTTCTTCATCGCTGAAGTCGCGCGTCGGCTGGCTGACGTCGGCCAGCAGGCCGTCAACAGCCGGGTCCTCTTCTTTCTTCGGTTTGCCTTTGCTGTCCTGGGTATAGCGCCAGAAGCCAAGGCCGTTTTTCTGGCCGAAGCGGCCAGCGTCGAACAGGGCGTCAATCGCATCGCGATAATCTTTCTGCATGCGCTGCGGGAAGCCGGCGGCCATCACCGCCTGGGCGTGGTGGGCGGTATCGATACCGACCACGTCGAGCAGGTACGCCGGGCCCATCGGCCAGCCGAACAGCTTCTCCATGACCTTATCGACCTTGCGGAAGTCCGCACCGTCGCGCAGCAGCTGGCTGAAGCCGGCGAAGTAGGGGAACAGCACGCGGTTGACGAAGAAGCCGGGGCAGTCGTTAACCACGATCGGCGTTTTGCCCATCTTGCTGGCCCAGGCCACCACTTTGGCAATCGTCTCGTCCGAGGTTTTTTCACCGCGAATCACTTCAACTAGCGGCATACGGTGTACCGGGTTAAAGAAGTGCATGCCGCAGAAGTTCTCCGGACGCTGCAGCACGCTTGCCAGTTCGCCGATCGGGATCGTTGAGGTATTAGAGGCCAGCACCGTGTCCGGGCGCACTTTACCTTCGGTCTCCGCCAGCACCGCTTTCTTCACTTTCGGGTTTTCGACAACGGCTTCCACGACCACGTCAACGCGCTCAAAGCCGGAGTAGTCCAGGGTTGGGTGAATGGTGCCGATGACGCCTGCCAGCTTCAGACCGTCGATCTTACCGCGTTCCAGCTGCTTGTTGAGCAGCTTGGCGGCTTCGTTGATGCCGAGCGTCAGCGATTTGTCGTTAATATCTTTCATAATCACCGGCACGCCTTTCCAGGCAGACTGATAGGCGATGCCGCCGCCCATAATCCCGGCGCCCAGCACAGCGGCCTGTTTCGGCGTTTCAACGTTTTTGGTCAGCTTCTTCGCTTTACCTTTGACGTACTGATCGTTGAGGAAGATGCCGACCAGCGCGCGGGCTTCTTTGGTGTGCGCCAGCGGGACGAAACTTTGGTTTTCCAGCTTCAGCGCCTCATCGCGGCCGAGTCGCGCGGCGGCTTCAATGGTTTTGACGGCGGTCATCGGCGCCGGATAGTGTTTCCCGGCGGTCTGGGCGACCATGCCTTTCGCAATGGTGAAGCTCATGGCCGATTCGATTTTGCTGAGCTTCAGCGGCTCCAGCTTCGGTTGACGCTTCGCCTGCCAGTCGAGATCGCCGCTAATGGCCTGGCGTAAAATGCTGAGGGCGCCGTCGCGCAGCTTCTCCGGCCTGACGATGCCGTCGACGAGGCCGATTTTCAGCGCCTGATCCGCGCCGACGTCTTTGCCGGCGGCGATAATTTCCAGCGCGCTATCGGCGCCGAGCAGGCGCGGCATGCGAACTGAACCGCCGAAGCCCGGCATAATGCCCAGCTTAGTTTCCGGCAGACCGATGCGCAGATCCGGCGTGGCCAGACGATAATCCGTTGCCAGTACGCACTCGCAGCCGCCGCCCAGCGCATAGCCGTTGATAGCTGAAACGGTGGGGACCGGTAAATCTTCGAGGCGGTTGAAAACGTTATTGGCGAAATGCAGCCATTGGCTTAGCTGCTCCTGCGGCACCAGGAACAGGGAGAGAAATTCGGTAATGTCGGCGCCGACGATAAAGGCCGCTTTGTCAGAGCGCAGCAGCAGCCCTTTAAGATCTTTTTGCTTTTCGAGCACGTCCAGCGCATCGCCGAGGCTGGCTACGGTTGCGGTATCGAGCTTGTTAACCGAGCCGGGAGCATCGAACACCAGTTCGGCAATGCCATCTTCCAGCCAGTCGAGGTACAGGTTGTCGCCTTTGTAGAGCATGTCAGTCTCCTGAATCCAGCAATATGATCTGGTCGTACCAGATGAAGCGGAGTGTGGTATTTATGTTAAAGAATTGCAAACGAGTCTTTAAATAAATGCTGGTCGGATCACATCCGCTGGAAATCGCCCTGCCGGAAGCCGATGTGCTAAGATGCGGAGAGTCACGATCTAATAAAATCAAAGGATAAAAAGATGGAATCACTAGCTGCGCTCTATAAAAACCACATTGCTACCCTACAAGAACGTACCCGTGATGTTTTATCTCGTTTCAAGCTCGATGCCTTATTGATCCACTCCGGCGAGCTGGTTAACGTCTTCCTTGACGATCATCCGTACCCGTTCAAGGTCAATCCGCAGTTTAAAGCGTGGGTGCCCGTCACGCAGGTTCCGAACTGCTGGCTGCTGGTGGATGGCGTCAATAAGCCCAAGCTGTGGTTCTACCTGCCGGTTGATTACTGGCATAACGTTGAGCCGCTGCCGACTTCCTTCTGGACCGAAGAGGTGGAGGTGATTGCTCTGCCGAAGGCGGACGCTATCGGCAGCCAGCTCCCGGCGGCTCGCGGCAACATTGGCTATATCGGACCGGTCCCCGAGCGCGCGCTGGGGTTAGAGATCGCCGCGGATAAAATCAACCCGCAAGGGGTTATCGACTATCTGCATTTCTACCGCTCCTATAAAACGGATTACGAGCTGGCCTGCATGCGCGAAGCGCAGAAATCAGCGATCAACGGCCATCGGGCGGCGTATGAGTCCTTCCTTTCCGGGATGAGCGAGTTCGATATCAACCAGGCCTATCTAACCGCGACCGGCCACCGCGATACCGATGTACCGTACAGCAACATCGTTGCCATCAATGAGCACGCCTCGGTGCTGCACTACACCAAACTGGATCACCGTGCGCCGGCGGAAGCGCGCAGCTTCCTGCTCGATGCCGGGGCGGAATATAACGGCTATGCGGCGGATCTCACGCGTACCTGGGCCGCGCACGGCGATAACGACTTTGCCCAGTTGATTAAGGACGTTAATGACGAGCAGCTGGCGCTGATTAGCACGCTACAAGTCGGAATCAGCTACGTGGATTATCATATCCAGTTCCATCAGCGCATTGCTAAGCTGCTGCGCAAACATCAGATCGTCACCAACATGAGCGAAGAGGAGATGGTCGAAAACGACCTCACCGGGCCGTTTATGCCTCACGGCATTGGCCACCCGCTGGGTCTGCAGGTGCATGATGTTGCCGGCTTTATGCAGGATGATTCCGGTACCCATCTGGCGGCGCCATCTAAATATCCGTACCTGCGCTGCACGCGTGTGATTCAGCCGCGGATGGTGCTGACCATTGAGCCGGGTATCTACTTTATTGAATCTCTGCTGGCTCCGTGGCGTGAAGGGCAGTTCAGCAAGCACTTCAACTGGCAGAAAATTGAAGCGCTGAAGCCGTTTGGCGGCATTCGTATTGAAGATAACGTCGTTATCCATGAGAACAGTGTCGAAAATATGACGCGTGACCTGAAACTGGCCTGATGGACAGCTGGTTGATCCCGGCCTCGCCGGTGAGCTTTGTCGAAGAGGTTAAAAAGAGCCGTTTTATTACGCTACTGGCGCATACCGATGGCGTAATGGCGGCAAAGGCGTTTGTTGAATCAGTGAGAGCGGATCACCCGGACGCTCGCCACCACTGCGTGGCGTGGGTGGCCGGGCCGCCGAATGATTCACAGCAGCTGGGTTTCTCCGACGATGGCGAACCGGCGGGAACGGCGGGTAAACCGATGCTGGCGCAGCTTATGGGCAGCTGCGTCGGTGAGATAACCGCCGTCGTAGTGCGCTACTACGGCGGTATTCTGCTGGGCACCGGTGGCCTGGTGAAGGCCTACGGCGGTGGGGTACACCAGGCGCTTGCCCACCTAACAACGCAGCGCAAGACGCCGCTGACCGCATATACTTTGCAGTGTGAATACGGGCAATTAGCCGGTGTTGAAGCGCTGTTGACCCAGTTCGCAGGGCACATTGTCGAAAGCGAATATCAGGCGTTCGTCCAGCTGCGTGTTGCGCTTCCTCAAGCTGAAGTAGCGTCATTTTCAGCAAAACTGGCTGATTTTAGCCGTGGCTCGTTGCAATTACTGAAGATTGACGAATAATCCCCACCTGATTTTTTGCATATCAAAGGAAGCGCCAGAGATGCATTTTCGCGCGATTACCCGAATCGTTGGACTGCTGGTCATTTTATTTTCGGGGACCATGATCCTTCCGGGATTAGTGGCCCTGATATACCGTGATGGTGCCGGGCGGGCGTTTACCCAGACCTTTTTTGTCGCGCTAGCGATTGGCTCTCTATTATGGTGGCCGAATCGCCGGGAAAAGGGTGAGCTGAAATCCCGTGAGGGCTTCCTGATCGTTGTCCTCTTTTGGACCGTGCTGGGCAGCGTCGGTGCGCTGCCGTTTATCTTCGCCGAACAGCCAAACCTGACGGTCACCGATGCGTTTTTTGAATCCTTCTCTGGCCTTACCACCACGGGCGCGACCACGCTGGTCGGCCTCGACTCGTTGCCTCACGCCATTCTCTTCTATCGTCAGATGCTGCAGTGGTTTGGCGGTATGGGGATCATCGTCCTGGCGGTCGCGATACTGCCGATACTTGGCGTCGGTGGGATGCAACTGTACCGGGCTGAGATGCCCGGGCCGCTGAAGGATAACAAAATGCGCCCGCGAATCGCCGAAACGGCAAAAACGCTGTGGCTCATCTATGTCCTGCTGACCGTCGCCTGCGCGCTGGCGCTGTGGTTCGCCGGGATGCCGGCCTTTGACGCCATCGGCCATAGCTTTTCGACCATCGCCATTGGCGGCTTCTCCACCCATGATGCCAGCGTCGGCTACTTTAACAGTCCGACGATTAACTCGATTATTGCGGTGTTCCTGCTGATCTCCGGCTGTAACTATGGTCTGCACTTTTCATTACTCAGCGGCCGAAGCCTGAAGGTGTACTGGCGTGACCCGGAATTCCGCATGTTTATTGGCGTCCAGCTGACGCTGGTGGTGATTTGCACGCTGGTGCTGTGGCTGCATGATGTTTATAGCTCAGCGTTAACCACGTTGAACCAGGCATTCTTCCAGGTTGTCTCAATGGCCACGACGGCGGGCTTCACCACCGATAGCATTGCGCGCTGGCCGCTATTCCTCCCGGTGCTGCTGCTGTGCTCGGCATTTATCGGCGGTTGTGCCGGCTCGACGGGCGGCGGGCTGAAGGTTATTCGTATCCTGCTACTCTTTAAGCAGGGGAACCGCGAGCTCAAGCGACTGGTACATCCGAATGCGGTATACAGCATTAAGCTGGGCAGTCGCGCTCTGCCGGAACGTATCCTTGAAGCAGTATGGGGATTCTTCTCCGCCTATGCGCTGGTATTTATCATTAGTATGCTGGCGATTATTGCTACCGGCGTCGATGACTTCTCCGCATTTGCTTCGGTCGTCGCAACCTTAAACAACCTGGGACCGGGGCTTGGCGTAGTAGCGGATAACTTTGCGACGATGAATCCGATCGCAAAATGGATCCTGATTGCTAATATGCTGTTTGGTCGTCTGGAAGTATTCACCCTGTTGGTGCTGTTTACCCCCACTTTCTGGCGTGAATAGCTGGAGTATTTGTGAAAACGTTGATTCTATTTTCCACCCGTGACGGGCAGACGCGTGAAATTGCCTCCTTTCTGGCATCCGAGCTGAAAGAGCTGGGCGTTGATGCGGACACCCTCAACCTTAACCGCGCCGATGCGGTTGCATGGCATGACTACGATCGCGTGGTGATTGGGGCGTCCATTCGCTACGGCCATTTCCATCCTGCGGTTGACCGCTTTGTGAAGAAGCACCTGCAATCGCTGAACGCGCTGCCCGGGGCGTTTTTTTCGGTTAACCTCGTCGCGCGTAAACCTGAGAAGCGTACTCCGCAAACCAATAGCTATACGCGCAAGTTCCTGCTCAGCTCGCCGTGGCAGCCGCAGCGCTGCGCGGTGTTCGCCGGCGCGCTGCGCTATCCGCGCTACAGCTGGTACGATCGGGTGATGATCCGCCTGATTATGAAGATGACCGGCGGTGAAACGGATACCAGTAAAGAAGTGGTCTATACCGACTGGCAGCAGGTCGCTAATTTTGCGCGAGAGATCGCACAAATGAGCAGCAAATAGCGGATAAAATCGCCGTGGTGATGGTAAATCGAGCGGTTGAAAAGTTTTTTGCAAACAGGGCTTGTCAACGCCGGAGAACTCCCTATAATGCGCCTCCACTGACACGGAACAACGGCCAGCACGCCGCCGGGTCAGCAGGCTTCAGCGCTGAATATCAGCCGCGAAAGCCGACGGAGAAAAGCAAAATAAACGCTTGACTCTGAATGAGGAAAACGTAATATACGGGACCTCGCGACAGAGCGCTAAAGCGCGTCGCACCTGCTCTTTGACAATTTATCAGACAATCTGTGTGGGCACTCAAAGTGACATGGATTCTTAACGTCTTCGGACGAAAAATGAATACCAAGTCTCTGAGTGAACATACGTAATTCATTACGAAGTTTAATTCAAGAGCATCAAACTTAAATTGAAGAGTTTGATCATGGCTCAGATTGAACGCTGGCGGCAGGCCTAACACATGCAAGTCGGGCGGTAGCACAGAGAGCTTGCTCTCGGGTGACGAGCGGCGGACGGGTGAGTAATGTCTGGGAAACTGCCTGATGGAGGGGGATAACTACTGGAAACGGTAGCTAATACCGCATAACGTCGCAAGACCAAAGTGGGGGACCTTCGGGCCTCATGCCATCAGATGTGCCCAGATGGGATTAGCTTGTAGGTGAGGTAACGGCTCACCTAGGCGACGATCCCTAGCTGGTCTGAGAGGATGACCAGCCACACTGGAACTGAGACACGGTCCAGACTCCTACGGGAGGCAGCAGTGGGGAATATTGCACAATGGGCGCAAGCCTGATGCAGCCATGCCGCGTGTATGAAGAAGGCCTTCGGGTTGTAAAGTACTTTCAGCGAGGAGGAAGGTGTTGAGGTTAATAACCTCAGCAATTGACGTTACTCGCAGAAGAAGCACCGGCTAACTCCGTGCCAGCAGCCGCGGTAATACGGAGGGTGCAAGCGTTAATCGGAATTACTGGGCGTAAAGCGCACGCAGGCGGTCTGTTAAGTCAGATGTGAAATCCCCGGGCTCAACCTGGGAACTGCATTTGAAACTGGCAGGCTTGAGTCTTGTAGAGGGGGGTAGAATTCCAGGTGTAGCGGTGAAATGCGTAGAGATCTGGAGGAATACCGGTGGCGAAGGCGGCCCCCTGGACAAAGACTGACGCTCAGGTGCGAAAGCGTGGGGAGCAAACAGGATTAGATACCCTGGTAGTCCACGCTGTAAACGATGTCGACTTGGAGGTTGTTCCCTTGAGGAGTGGCTTCCGGAGCTAACGCGTTAAGTCGACCGCCTGGGGAGTACGGCCGCAAGGTTAAAACTCAAATGAATTGACGGGGGCCCGCACAAGCGGTGGAGCATGTGGTTTAATTCGATGCAACGCGAAGAACCTTACCTGGTCTTGACATCCACGGAATTCAGCAGAGATGCTTTAGTGCCTTCGGGAACCGTGAGACAGGTGCTGCATGGCTGTCGTCAGCTCGTGTTGTGAAATGTTGGGTTAAGTCCCGCAACGAGCGCAACCCTTATCCTTTGTTGCCAGCGGTTAGGCCGGGAACTCAAAGGAGACTGCCAGTGATAAACTGGAGGAAGGTGGGGATGACGTCAAGTCATCATGGCCCTTACGACCAGGGCTACACACGTGCTACAATGGCATATACAAAGAGAAGCGACCTCGCGAGAGCAAGCGGACCTCATAAAGTATGTCGTAGTCCGGATCGGAGTCTGCAACTCGACTCCGTGAAGTCGGAATCGCTAGTAATCGTGGATCAGAATGCCACGGTGAATACGTTCCCGGGCCTTGTACACACCGCCCGTCACACCATGGGAGTGGGTTGCAAAAGAAGTAGGTAGCTTAACCTTCGGGAGGGCGCTTACCACTTTGTGATTCATGACTGGGGTGAAGTCGTAACAAGGTAACCGTAGGGGAACCTGCGGTTGGATCACCTCCTTACCTGAAAGAACCTGCCTTTGTAGTGTCCACACAGATTGTCTGATGAAAAATAAGCAGTAAAAAATCTCTGCAGGCTTGTAGCTCAGGTGGTTAGAGCGCACCCCTGATAAGGGTGAGGTCGGTGGTTCAAGTCCACTCAGGCCTACCAAATTCATCCTGAATACTGCGTTGTGAAACGACTCGCATACCTCAGTATGCTTCGTCCTTCCACGCCTTGTCTCAGTCTGAATTACCGGTACAAGAGATTAGCAATTACGATGGGGTTATAGCTCAGCTGGGAGAGCGCCTGCCTTGCACGCAGGAGGTCTGCGGTTCGATCCCGCATAGCTCCACCATCCTTTACTGCCCGAAACAAGAAAACTTCCGAGTGTTCCTGAAAAGGTGCACTGCGAAGTTTTGCTCTTTAAAAATCTGGATCAAGCTGAAAATTGAAACGACACACGTTGAGTGTGTTCGAGTCTCTCAAATTTTCGCAACGCGACTGTTTTACGAAACAGCTTCGGGTTGTGAGGTTAAGCGACTAAGCGTACACGGTGGATGCCCTGGCAGTCAGAGGCGATGAAGGACGTGCTAATCTGCGATAAGCGTCGGTAAGGTGATATGAACCGTTATAGCCGGCGATTTCCGAATGGGGAAACCCAGTGCAATTCGTTGCACTATCGTTAAGTGAATACATAGCTTAACGAAGCGAACCGGGGGAACTGAAACATCTAAGTACCCCGAGGAAAAGAAATCAACCGAGATTCCCCCAGTAGCGGCGAGCGAACGGGGAGCAGCCCGGAACCTGAATCAGTTTGTGTGTTAGTGGAAGCGTCTGGAAAGTCGCAGGGTACAGGGTGATACTCCCGTACACTAAAATGCACATTCTGTGAGTTCGAAGAGTAGGGCGGGACACGTGGTATCCTGTCTGAATATGGGGGGACCATCCTCCAAGGCTAAATACTCCTGACTGACCGATAGTGAACCAGTACCGTGAGGGAAAGGCGAAAAGAACCCCGGCGAGGGGAGTGAAAAAGAACCTGAAACCGTGTACGTACAAGCAGTGGGAGCCTCTTTTATGGGGTGACTGCGTACCTTTTGTATAATGGGTCAGCGACTTATATTCTGTAGCAAGGTTAACCGTATAGGGGAGCCGCAGGGAAACCGAGTCTTAACTGGGCGTTAAGTTGCAGGGTATAGACCCGAAACCCGGTGATCTAGCCATGGGCAGGTTGAAGGTTGGGTAACACTAACTGGAGGACCGAACCGACTAATGTTGAAAAATTAGCGGATGACTTGTGGCTGGGGGTGAAAGGCCAATCAAACCGGGAGATAGCTGGTTCTCCCCGAAAGCTATTTAGGTAGCGCCTCGTGAATTCATCTTCGGGGGTAGAGCACTGTTTCGGCTAGGGGGTCATCCCGACTTACCAACCCGATGCAAACTGCGAATACCGAAGAATGTTATCACGGGAGACACACGGCGGGTGCTAACGTCCGTCGTGAAGAGGGAAACAACCCAGACCGCCAGCTAAGGTCCCAAAGTCATGGTTAAGTGGGAAACGATGTGGGAAGGCCCAGACAGCCAGGATGTTGGCTTAGAAGCAGCCATCATTTAAAGAAAGCGTAATAGCTCACTGGTCGAGTCGGCCTGCGCGGAAGATGTAACGGGGCTAAACCATGCACCGAAGCTGCGGCAGCGACACTATGTGTTGTTGGGTAGGGGAGCGTTCTGTAAGCCGTTGAAGGTGGCCTGTGAGGGTTGCTGGAGGTATCAGAAGTGCGAATGCTGACATAAGTAACGATAAAGCGGGTGAAAAGCCCGCTCGCCGGAAGACCAAGGGTTCCTGTCCAACGTTAATCGGGGCAGGGTGAGTCGACCCCTAAGGCGAGGCCGAAAGGCGTAGTCGATGGGAAACAGGTTAATATTCCTGTACTCGGTGTTACTGCGAAGGGGGGACGGAGAAGGCTATGTTAGCCGGGCGACGGTTGTCCCGGTTTAAGCATGTAGGCGGAGGTTCCAGGTAAATCCGGAACCTTTTAACGCTGAGGTGTGACGACGAGGCACTACGGTGCTGAAGTAACAAATGCCCTGCTTCCAGGAAAAGCCTCTAAGCATCAGGTAACATCAAATCGTACCCCAAACCGACACAGGTGGTCAGGTAGAGAATACCAAGGCGCTTGAGAGAACTCGGGTGAAGGAACTAGGCAAAATGGTGCCGTAACTTCGGGAGAAGGCACGCTGATGGTAAGTGAAGCGACTCGCTCGTGGAGCTGAACTCAGTCGAAGATACCAGCTGGCTGCAACTGTTTATTAAAAACACAGCACTGTGCAAACACGAAAGTGGACGTATACGGTGTGACGCCTGCCCGGTGCCGGAAGGTTAATTGATGGGGTTATCCGTAAGGAGAAGCTCTTGATCGAAGCCCCGGTAAACGGCGGCCGTAACTATAACGGTCCTAAGGTAGCGAAATTCCTTGTCGGGTAAGTTCCGACCTGCACGAATGGCGTAATGATGGCCAGGCTGTCTCCACCCGAGACTCAGTGAAATTGAACTCGCTGTGAAGATGCAGTGTACCCGCGGCAAGACGGAAAGACCCCGTGAACCTTTACTATAGCTTGACACTGAACACTGGTCCTTGATGTGTAGGATAGGTGGGAGGCTTTGAAGCGTGGACGCCAGTCTGCGTGGAGCCATCCTTGAAATACCACCCTTTAATGGCTGGTGTTCTAACGTGGGCCCGTAATCCGGGTTGCGGACAGTGTCTGGTGGGTAGTTTGACTGGGGCGGTCTCCTCCCAAAGAGTAACGGAGGAGCACGAAGGTTAGCTAATCCTGGTCGGACATCAGGAGGTTAGTGCAATGGCATAAGCTAGCTTGACTGCGAGCGTGACGGCGCGAGCAGGTGCGAAAGCAGGTCATAGTGATCCGGTGGTTCTGAATGGAAGGGCCATCGCTCAACGGATAAAAGGTACTCCGGGGATAACAGGCTGATACCGCCCAAGAGTTCATATCGACGGCGGTGTTTGGCACCTCGATGTCGGCTCATCACATCCTGGGGCTGAAGTAGGTCCCAAGGGTACGGCTGTTCGCCGTTTAAAGTGGTACGCGAGCTGGGTTTAGAACGTCGTGAGACAGTTCGGTCCCTATCTGCCGTGGGCGCTGGAGAATTGAGGGGGGCTGCTCCTAGTACGAGAGGACCGGAGTGGACGCATCACTGGTGTTCGGGTTGTCATGCCAATGGCATTGCCCGGTAGCTAAATGCGGAAAAGATAAGTGCTGAAAGCATCTAAGCACGAAACTTGCCCCGAGATGAGTTCTCCCTGACTCCTTGAGAGTCCTGAAGGAACGTTGAAGACGACGACGTTGATAGGTCGGGTGTGTAAGCGTAGCGATACGTTGAGCTAACCGATACTAATGAACCGTGAGGCTTAACCTTACAACGCCGAAGCTGTTTTGGCGGATTTGAGAAGATTTTCAGCACTGATTCAGAGTTGAGTACGCAATAATTTGCGCAGCAGCAAGGCGACAAGCGGAGGAAAGGAAGGAGCATACTGAAGTATGTGACTGAGTTTACGAGCGCAGGCAACGCAGCTGATGCGATAAAGAATGGCGTACTGAGCACAAAGAATTTGCCTGGCGGCAACAGCGCGGTGGTCCCACCTGATCCCATGCCGAACTCAGAAGTGAAACGCCGTAGCGCCGATGGTAGTGTGGGGTCTCCCCATGTGAGAGTAGGGAACTGCCAGGCATCAAATAAAACGAAAGGCTCAGTCGAAAGACTGGGCCTTTTGTTTTGTCTGACGTTTGTCGGTGAGCGCTCTCCGGAGGAGGACAAATCCGCCGGGAGCGGATTTGAACGTTGCGGAGCAACGGCCCGGAGGGTGGCGGGCAGGACGCCCGCCATAAACTGCCAGGCATCAAATAAACAGAAAAACCTCATGCGAAAGCATGGGGTTTTTTTGTTGTCCGCGGTTCAGGAAAAGCGATGTATCAGCAATCAAACCAAACAAGCCTTCCCCTGACATATACGGTAAACTAGTGCAGATTTTGCATCAGGAAGCCACTATGAATCTCTCCCTTAAACCCTGGAATACCTTTGGCATCGATCGTACCGCCAAAGCAATTGTGCGCGCCGAAAATGAACAGCAGCTACTGTCTGCCTGGCAGAATGCCACCGCAGAAGAACAGCCGGTCTTAATCCTCGGGGAAGGAAGCAATGTGCTCTTTCTAAAGGACTATTCTGGTACGGTCATTATCAACCGCATCCTGGGGATTGAGGTCACAGAAACGGCTGATGCCTGGCATCTACACGTTGGGGCAGGGGAGAACTGGCACCATCTGGTGCAGTTTACGCTAGATAATGAAATGCCGGGCCTGGAAAACCTTGCCTTAATTCCCGGCTGCGCCGGCTCTTCGCCCATTCAAAATATCGGTGCTTATGGCGTCGAGCTGCAGCGCGTCTGCCTGTATGTCGACTGTATTGAGCTGGCAACCGGACACAAGCAGCGGCTTTCCGCCAACGAATGTCGTTTTGGCTACCGGGATAGTATCTTCAAACATGAGTATCAGGATCGCTATGCCATCGTCGCCGTTGGCCTGAGATTACCTAAAGTCTGGCAGCCGGTGCTGACTTACGGCGATTTAGTCCGTCTTGACCCAAATACCGTGACGCCTCGACAGGTATTTAATGCCGTTTGCCATATGCGGATGAGCAAGCTTCCCGATCCAAAGGTTAATGGCAACGCCGGCAGCTTTTTCAAAAACCCGGTAATTAGCGCGGAGAAAGGGCAGCAGCTGCTGGCCGCTTTCCCAAATGCGCCGCACTACCCGCAGGCGGACGGCAGTATCAAGCTGGCTGCGGGCTGGCTTATCGATCAATGCCAGCTCAAGGGGAAAACCATCGGCGGCGCGGCGGTACATCGCCAGCAGGCGCTGGTATTAATCAACGATCACCATGCATCCAGCGACGATGTGATCGAGCTTGCTCACTACGTCCGCCAGCGGGTTGGCGAGATGTTCAACGTCTGGCTGCAGCCCGAGGTCCGCTTTATTGGCGCAACCGGTGAAGTTAACGCTGAGGAGGCGATTGCATGAGGGACAATACCATTCCCCTGACTCTGATATCTATTCTGGCGGACGGCGAGTTTCATTCCGGAGAGCAGCTCGGTGAGCATCTGGGAATGAGCCGGGCGGCAATCAATAAGCATATTCAGACGCTGCGCGACTGGGGAGTTGATGTCTTTACCGTTCCAGGTAAAGGCTACAGCCTTCCGGAACCGGTTCAACTGCTCAATGAAGAGCTGATTGTCGGGCAGAGCGAGCAGGGTCGTGTCACCGTGCTGTCGGTTATTGATTCCACAAACCAGTATTTATTGGACAGGCTTAACGAGCTGCAGTCTGGCGATGCATGCGTTGCGGAGTATCAGCAGGCTGGGCGCGGTCGCCGCGGGCGCAAGTGGTTCTCGCCATTCGGTGCGAATCTCTATCTTTCCATGTACTGGCGACTGGAGCAGGGACCTGCCGCAGCGGTAGGCTTGAGCCTGGTGATTGGCATTGTCATCGCTGAGGTACTGCAGAGCCTCGGCGCCGATAAGGTTCGCGTGAAGTGGCCAAACGATCTGTACCTTGAGGACCGCAAGCTGTCCGGCATCCTGGTGGAAATGACGGGAAAAACGGGAGATGCAGCGCAGATAGTGAGCGGCGCAGGGATCAATCTGGCGATGCGGCGCGTGGAGTCTGATGTTGTCAATCAGGGCTGGATTAGCCTGCAGGAAGCCGGGATCTCAATCGATCGTAATGCGCTGGCCGCGCGCCTGATTAAAGAACTCCGGGCGGGCCTGCAGCTCTTTGAACAGGAAGGGCTGGCTCCTTATTTGTCGCGCTGGGAGAAATTAGATAATTTCCTCAATCGTCCGGTTAAGCTTATTATCGGAGACAAAGAAATCTTCGGGATCTCTCGCGGCATCGATACCCAGGGAGCCTTATTACTTGAGCAAGATGGGGTGATTAAGCCCTGGGTGGGCGGTGAAATATCTCTGCGTAGCGCCGAATAAATAACAGGGAGCCGAGGCTCCCTTTTTTATTTCCGCAAACGGACCTGGTTGACCGAATGGTTTGCACTCTTGGTCATTATCAGGCTTGCTCTTTCCCGGGTTGGTAGTATATTTTCTTTAAGATTCATTAAGTTAATCTCATTCCATAACGATGTGGCTATATTGATAGCCTCATCTTTAGAGAGCCTGGCATAATTATGGAAATATGAATCGGGATCGGTAAACGCGCCTTCGCGGAATTTTAGAAAACGATTGATATACCAGTTTCGCAGCATTTCTTCCGGCGCATCAACGTATATCGAAAAATCAACAAAATCAGAAACAAACACATGATGGGGATCGTGTGGATAATCCATCCCGCTTTGTAAAACATTCAATCCTTCAAGAATCAAAATGTCCGGCTGGGAAACCGTCTTATCACCATCGGGAATAACATCATAAATCAGGTGTGAATAGACCGGGGCCTTAGCGTTGGCGATGCCTGATTTCAGATCGGAGACGAACTTGACCAGCCGATGCATATCATAAGACTGCGGGAAGCCCTTTTTCTTCATCAGGCCGCGTTCTTTCAGCACGGCATTAGGATGCAGGAAGCCATCGGTGGTGATCAATTCAACATGCCGATGCTCTGGCCAGCGGCTAAGGAGCGCCTGCAGCACGCGGGCGGTTGTACTTTTCCCTACCGCGACGCTTCCGGCGATACTGATGATATAAGGAATACGCTGACCGTTGGTACCAAGAAACTGTTCCAGCACGGCCTGACGGCGCAGGTTGGAACTGATATAGAAGTTAAGCAAACGCGACAGCGGCAAATAAATTTCCGCGACTTCTTCCAGCGAAAGATCTTCGTTGATGCCTTTTAACCGCGTGATCTCTTCCTCTGTTAGCGTCATCGGAACGGAATCACGAAGTGCAGCCCATTGGTTGCGGTTAAATTGTAGATACGGTGTCATTAACGTTTGCTCTTTTTTGCTCATAAGCATTTTCTTACCATCGCCAAATTAAAGACCGGCGGAGATGCTTCACATAAGTTAATCAGGACAATGGGCAGGAGGGTAACACCAGATTGCAGGGAATAATAAGAAAAAAACGCATTGAATGATGCTTTCTCACGCCAACATCACAAGAGTGAAATTTGTCAATAAATGGTCGTCAAAGCTGATACAGGCACAAACGGCAGGGGCAGTAAACGCATGCTGAGCAGTCAACGAACCGGTCAGGCCAATCGGCTACCTATATGTAGCAGAGCACAAAGCAACTTTATCATGCCGGGGGTGCGGCGAAGGTCATGCCGTCGTACCAAAATGCGGCCCTGGCCATCCGCAGCGGGCTTTGAATGGAAATATTGCGAGAGGAATGGCGTTTTTTTGCGCTTCGTCGATTGAAATTACACCGCTTTTTGGTGTTTGAGAGCAAAATATGAGCGATAGAACGATTTATGCAATTTTTTAGTTGCATGAATCCGCAGGTCTCCCTAAAATGCGCGCTACTTGATGCCGACTTAGCTCAGTAGGTAGAGCAACTGACTTGTAATCAGTAGGTCACCAGTTCGATTCCGGTAGTCGGCACCATCAAGTGCCTGGTGGGGTTCCCGAGCGGCCAAAGGGAGCAGACTGTAAATCTGCCGTCATCGACTTCGAAGGTTCGAATCCTTCCCCCACCACCATCTTTCGGCAACGCTTTGCGAAGCCAGAGTTGATTGGTTAAGCTAATCAGCTCAAACAAAAAAAGAGATAACTCTCTTTTTTTTGTTATAGAAAGAACTGGGTAGCCGAGTTTCAGGATGCGGGCATCGTATAATGGCTATTACCTCAGCCTTCCAAGCTGATGATGCGGGTTCGATTCCCGCTGCCCGCTCCAGACGTGCTGATATGGCTCAGTTGGTAGAGCGCACCCTTGGTAAGGGTGAGGTCCCCAGTTCGACTCTGGGTATCAGCACCACTTCTTTATCTCTCCTTCCCTGTTTCTCTCTATTTATTGCATTCAACAAGTCGGGCATGTTGCCTGGTTGATGTGGTGATATCACCGATTTATCCGTGTCTTAGAGGGACAATCGATGTCTAAAGAAAAGTTTGAACGTACAAAACCGCACGTTAACGTCGGTACTATCGGCCACGTTGACCATGGTAAAACAACGCTGACTGCTGCAATCACTACCGTTCTGGCTAAAACCTACGGTGGTTCTGCTCGTGCATTCGACCAGATTGATAACGCGCCGGAAGAAAAAGCTCGTGGTATCACCATCAACACCTCCCACGTTGAATATGACACCCCGACTCGCCACTACGCACACGTAGACTGCCCGGGCCACGCCGACTATGTTAAAAACATGATCACCGGTGCTGCGCAGATGGACGGCGCGATCCTGGTTGTTGCTGCGACTGACGGCCCGATGCCGCAGACTCGTGAGCACATCCTGCTGGGTCGTCAGGTAGGCGTTCCGTACATCATCGTGTTCCTGAACAAATGCGACATGGTTGATGACGAAGAGCTGCTGGAACTGGTTGAGATGGAAGTGCGTGAGCTGCTGTCTCAGTACGACTTCCCGGGCGACGACACCCCGATCGTTCGTGGTTCCGCGCTGAAAGCGCTGGAAGGCGAAGCCGACTGGGAAGCGAAAATCATCGAACTGGCAGGCTACCTGGATTCTTACATCCCGGAACCAGAACGTGCTATCGACAAGCCGTTCCTGCTGCCGATCGAAGACGTATTCTCCATCTCCGGTCGTGGTACCGTTGTTACCGGTCGTGTAGAGCGCGGTATCATCAAAGTGGGCGAAGAAGTTGAAATCGTTGGTATCAAAGACACCGCGAAATCTACCTGTACCGGCGTTGAAATGTTCCGCAAACTGCTGGACGAAGGCCGTGCGGGTGAGAACGTTGGCGTTCTGCTGCGTGGTATCAAACGTGAAGAAATCGAACGTGGTCAGGTACTGGCTAAGCCGGGTTCTATCAAGCCGCACACCAAATTCGAATCTGAAGTGTACATTCTGTCCAAAGACGAAGGCGGCCGTCATACTCCGTTCTTCAAAGGCTACCGTCCGCAGTTCTACTTCCGTACAACTGACGTGACTGGCACCATCGAACTGCCGGAAGGCGTAGAGATGGTAATGCCGGGCGACAACATCAAAATGGTTGTTACCCTGATCCACCCGATCGCGATGGACGACGGTCTGCGTTTCGCGATCCGTGAAGGCGGCCGTACTGTAGGCGCGGGCGTTGTTGCTAAAGTTCTCAGCTAATCGCTGATAACATTTGACGCAATGCGCAATAAAAGGGCATCATTTGATGCCCTTTTTGCACGCTTTCGAACCAGAACCTGGCTCATCAGTGATTTTTTTTGTCATAATCATTGCTGAGACAGGCTCTGTAGAGGGCGTTAAATCCGAAACGCAGCAGAGCATTTCGGTTTGGTTGCCTCGCTCCTGCGGGGCAAAATTATTTGTCTGAATTCTTGTGACAGGTTGGTTTATGAGTGCGAATACCGAAGCTCAAGGGAGCGGGCGCGGCCTGGAAGCGATGAAGTGGACGATCGTTGCCGTGCTGCTGATTGTGGCCATCGTAGGCAACTTCCTTTATCGTGACATTATGCTGGCGGTGCGTGCGCTGGCCGTGGTGATTCTGATCGCCGCTGCCGGTGGCGTCGCGCTGTTAACCACAAAAGGTAAGGCGACCGTAGCTTTCGCCCGTGAAGCGAGAACCGAAGTCCGCAAGGTAATCTGGCCAACTCGCCAGGAAACGTTGCACACCACGCTGATCGTTGCCGCGGTAACTGCGGTAATGTCACTGATCCTGTGGGGACTGGATGGTATTCTGGTTCGCCTGGTATCCTTTATCACTGGCCTGAGGTTCTGAGATGTCTGAAGCTCCTAAAAAACGTTGGTACGTCGTTCAGGCGTTTTCCGGTTTTGAAGGTCGCGTAGCTACCTCGTTGCGTGAACATATCAAATTGCACAATATGGAAGAGCTGTTTGGCGAAGTCATGGTGCCGACCGAAGAAGTGGTCGAGATCCGTGGCGGCCAGCGCCGCAAGAGCGAGCGCAAATTCTTCCCGGGTTACGTTCTGGTCCAGATGGTGATGAACGACGCAAGCTGGCACCTGGTGCGCAGCGTACCGCGCGTGATGGGCTTTATCGGCGGTACATCCGACCGTCCTGCGCCGATCAGCGACAAAGAAGTTGACGCGATCATGAACCGTCTTCAGCAGGTTGGCGATAAGCCGCGTCCTAAAACGCTGTTCGAACCGGGCGAAATGGTCCGCGTCAGCGATGGTCCGTTTGCTGACTTCAACGGTGTTGTTGAAGAAGTTGACTACGAGAAGTCCCGCCTGAAGGTTTCTGTTTCGATCTTTGGCCGTGCGACTCCGGTCGAGCTGGACTTTGCTCAGGTAGAAAAAGCCTAAGCGACGATCAAAAAAGCAGCGATTTAATCGTTGCATGAGGCGCGGAATTGACATACAATTTCGCGCCTTTTGTTTTTATGGGCCCAGCGTCCGTAAAGCGATATTGATAACGGGGAGCCTTTTTTAAAGGCGTTATACCCAAACGAGGAAATTTAAATGGCTAAGAAAGTACAAGCCTACGTCAAGCTGCAGGTTGCAGCTGGTATGGCAAACCCGAGCCCGCCGGTTGGTCCAGCTCTGGGTCAGCAGGGTGTGAACATCATGGAATTCTGTAAAGCGTTCAACGCCAAAACAGAATCCCTGGAAAAAGGTCTGCCGACTCCGGTTGTTATTACCGTTTACGCTGACCGTTCCTTTACCTTTGTTACCAAGACCCCACCGGCTGCTGTTCTGCTGAAGAAAGCTGCAGGCATCAAGTCTGGTTCCGGTAAGCCGAACAAAGATAAAGTAGGTAAAATTTCCCGCGCTCAGCTGCAGGAAATCGCGCAGACCAAAGCTGCCGACATGACTGGTTCTGACATTGAAGCGATGACTCGCTCCATTGAAGGTACTGCACGTTCCATGGGCCTGGTAGTAGAGGATTAAGAAATGGCTAAACTGACCAAGCGTATGCGCGTGATCCGTGACAAAGTTGATGCGACTAAACAGTACGACATCAATGAAGCTATTGCTCTGCTGAAAGAGCTGGCCACCGCTAAATTTACCGAAAGTGTAGACGTTGCCGTTAACCTCGGCATCGACGCTCGTAAATCTGACCAGAACGTCCGTGGCGCAACAGTACTGCCGCACGGCACTGGCCGTTCCGTTCGCGTAGCCGTATTTACCCAGGGCCCGAACGCTGAAGCTGCTAAAGCTGCAGGCGCCGAGCTGGTAGGTATGGAAGATCTGGCAGACCTGATCAAAAAAGGCGAAATGAACTTCGACGTTGTTATTGCTTCCCCGGATGCAATGCGCGTTGTTGGTCAGCTGGGCCAGGTTCTGGGTCCGCGTGGCCTGATGCCAAACCCGAAAGTGGGTACCGTTACTCCGAACGTTGCTGAAGCTGTTAAGAACGCTAAAGCAGGTCAGGTTCGCTATCGTAACGACAAAAACGGCATCATCCACACCACCATCGGTAAAGTGGACTTTGACGCTGACAAACTGAAAGAAAACCTGGAAGCCCTGCTGGTTGCGCTGAAAAAAGCAAAACCGACTCAGGCGAAAGGCGTTTTCATCAAGAAAGTTAGCCTCTCCACCACCATGGGTGCTGGCGTTGCCGTTGATCAAGCTGGTCTGAGCGCTTCTGCGAACTAAGATTAGCTTTACGTGGGCGGTGGATTTGTCTACAATTCTACCCCCACGATTCTGTTGAAATAAACAGAGACTATGCGAGTTATTCGAATTGCAGCAAGGCGGCAATTGAGTGAATCGCCGGGAGCGTAGTTAACTACGTGACCGGTGTGAGCGAAAGCAGCTAACGCAGCTGTGGTTCGAAGAACGAAGACATAGAAAGAATTTGTTCGTTGGAGCCTGGCCTATCCAGGCCTCCGTCGAAGACCGCAGGTGTTTCGCAAGAAACTTAATGCCCTGCGTAGACGGTGACAGAACGCTAAGATTATTTTTTGGATACTCTGGCTTGTTTCTGCTCACCGTATTAAGACGCTCTATTCGTTGAGTAGGGTGAAGTGAGTTCCCAGAGCATGAGCTCTGGCAAACATCCAGGAGCAAAGCTAATGGCTTTAAATCTTCAAGACAAACAAGCGATTGTTGCTGAAGTCAGCGAAGTAGCCAAAGGCGCGCTGTCTGCAGTAGTTGCGGATTCCCGTGGCGTTACTGTAGATAAAATGACTGAACTGCGTAAAGCAGGTCGTGAAGCTGGCGTTTACATGCGTGTTGTCCGCAACACCCTGCTGCGCCGCGTCGTTGAAGGTACTCAGTTCGAGTGCCTGAAAGACACGTTTGTTGGTCCGACCCTGATTGCATACTCTATGGAACACCCGGGCGCTGCCGCTCGTCTGTTCAAAGAGTTCGCGAAAGCGAATGCAAAATTTGAGGTTAAAGCCGCAGCCTTTGAAGGCGAGCTGATCCCGGCGTCGCAAATCGACCGCCTGGCAACTCTGCCGACCTACGAAGAAGCAATTGCACGCCTGATGGCAACCATGAAAGAAGCTTCGGCTGGCAAACTGGTTCGCACTCTGGCTGCTGTACGCGATGCGAAAGAAGCTGCTTAATCGCAGTTGTCTTTATAAAGCACTCGCTTACGTATAAACTTATTCTGATATTCAGGAACAATTTAAATGTCTATCACTAAAGATCAAATCATTGAAGCAGTATCCGCTATGTCCGTAATGGACGTTGTTGAACTGATCTCTGCAATGGAAGAAAAATTCGGTGTTTCCGCTGCTGCTGCTGTAGCTGTAGCTGCTGGCCCGGCTGAAGCTGCTGAAGAAAAAACTGAATTCGACGTAATTCTGAAAGCTGCTGGCGCTAACAAAGTTGCTGTAATCAAAGCAGTACGTAGCGCAACTGGCCTGGGTCTGAAAGAAGCTAAAGACCTGGTAGAATCTGCACCTGCTGCCCTGAAAGAAGGCATCAGCAAAGATGACGCAGAAGCACTGAAAAAATCTCTGGAAGAAGCTGGCGCTGAAGTTGAAGTTAAATAAGCCAACCTTTCCGGTTGCAGCCTGAGTAATCAGGCTGATGGCTGGTGACTATTTAGTCACCAGCCTTTTTGCGCTGTAAGGCGCCAGTAGCATTTCACACTGTTTGACTGCTGGTTGTCCTGACAATGCATGTTTCTATCGACGACTTAATATACTGCGACAGGGTGCTCGCTCTGTGTAAATCGCGACGAAATGGTTTAAGCGTGATAGCAACAGGTATTGCGGAAAGTGTTCCATTTTCCGGTCCACAAAATAGTGTTGCATAAAAAACTGCCTTTCTGAGGCAGACGGGTCGACTTGTCAGCGAGCTGAGGAACCCTATGGTTTACTCCTATACCGAGAAAAAACGTATTCGTAAGGATTTTGGTAAACGTCCGCAGGTTCTGGACATACCTTATCTCCTTTCTATCCAGCTTGATTCGTTTCAGAAGTTTATCGAGCAAGATCCTGAAGGGCAATATGGTCTGGAAGCTGCCTTCCGTTCCGTGTTCCCGATTAAAAGCTACAGCGGTAACTCCGAGCTGCAGTACGTCAGCTACCGTCTGGGCGAACCTGTATTTGATGTTAAAGAGTGCCAGATCCGCGGCGTGACCTACTCGGCACCGCTGCGCGTAAAACTGCGCCTGGTGATCTACGAGCGTGAAGCGCCGGAAGGCACCGTTAAGGACATCAAAGAACAAGAAGTCTACATGGGCGAAATCCCGCTCATGACCGACAACGGTACCTTTGTTATCAACGGTACTGAGCGTGTTATCGTTTCTCAGCTGCACCGTAGCCCGGGCGTCTTCTTTGACAGCGACAAAGGTAAGACCCACTCTTCCGGTAAGGTTCTGTATAACGCACGCATCATCCCTTACCGCGGTTCCTGGCTGGACTTCGAATTCGATCCGAAAGACAACCTGTTTGTCCGTATCGACCGTCGTCGTAAGCTGCCGGCAACCATCATCCTGCGCGCGCTGAATTACACCACTGAGCAGATCCTTGACCTGTTCTTCGAAAAAGTGGTCTTTGAGATTCGCGACAACAAGCTGCAGATGGAGCTGGTGCCGGAGCGTCTGCGTGGTGAAACCGCGTCCTTCGACATCGAAGCTAACGGTAAGATCTACGTCGAGAAAGCGCGCCGTATTACCGCTCGCCATATCCGCCAGCTGGAAAAAGACGATATTAAGCTTATCGAAGTTCCGGTTGAATACATCGCGGGTAAAGTTGCGGCTAAAGACTATGTCGATACCGCGACCGGCGAACTGATCTGCCCGGCGAACATGGAGCTGAGCCTCGATCTGCTGGCCAAACTGAGCCAGTCCGGTCATAAGCGCATTGAAACTCTGTTCACCAACGATCTGGACCACGGTGCGTACATCTCTGAAACCGTACGCGTCGACCCGACCAACGATCGCCTGAGCGCGCTGGTAGAAATCTACCGCATGATGCGTCCGGGTGAGCCGCCGACTCGTGAAGCGGCTGAAAACCTGTTTGAGAACCTGTTCTTCTCCGAAGACCGCTACGATCTGTCCGCGGTTGGTCGTATGAAGTTCAACCGTTCTCTGCTGCGTGACGAAATCGAAGGTTCCGGTATCCTGAGCAAAGACGACATCATTGAAGTGATGAAGAAGCTCATCGGTATCCGTAACGGTATTGGCGAAGTCGATGATATCGACCACCTCGGCAACCGTCGTATCCGTTCCGTTGGCGAAATGGCGGAAAACCAGTTCCGCGTTGGCCTGGTTCGCGTAGAGCGTGCGGTTAAAGAGCGTCTGTCCCTGGGCGATCTGGATACCCTGATGCCTCAGGATATGATCAACGCCAAGCCGATTTCTGCAGCAGTGAAAGAGTTCTTCGGTTCCAGCCAGCTGTCTCAGTTTATGGACCAGAACAACCCGCTGTCCGAGATTACGCACAAACGTCGTATCTCTGCCCTCGGCCCAGGCGGTCTGACCCGCGAGCGCGCAGGCTTTGAAGTTCGAGACGTACACCCGACCCACTACGGTCGCGTATGTCCAATCGAAACGCCTGAAGGCCCGAACATCGGTCTGATCAACTCCCTGTCCGTGTATGCACAGACTAACGAATACGGCTTCCTCGAAACTCCGTATCGTAAAGTGACCAACGGCGTTGTCACCGACGAAATTCATTACCTCTCTGCTATCGAAGAAGGTAACTACGTCATCGCTCAGGCGAACTCCAACCTGGATGACGAAGGCCACTTTGAAGAAGACCTGGTAACCTGCCGTAGCAAAGGCGAATCCAGCTTGTTCAGCCGCGACCAGGTTGACTACATGGACGTATCCACCCAGCAGGTGGTTTCCGTCGGTGCGTCCCTGATCCCGTTCCTGGAACACGATGACGCCAACCGTGCATTGATGGGTGCGAACATGCAACGTCAGGCGGTTCCGACTCTGCGCGCTGATAAGCCGCTGGTTGGTACCGGTATGGAACGTGCTGTTGCCGTTGACTCCGGTGTTACTGCGGTTGCTAAACGTGGCGGTACCGTTCAGTACGTGGACGCATCCCGTATCGTTATCAAAGTTAACGATGATGAGATGTACCCGGGCGAAGCCGGCATCGACATCTATAACCTGACCAAGTACACCCGTTCTAACCAGAACACCTGCATCAACCAGATGCCTTGCGTGTCCCTGGGTGAGCCAATTGAGCGCGGCGACGTGCTGGCAGACGGTCCGTCCACCGATCTTGGTGAACTGGCTCTCGGTCAGAACATGCGCGTAGCGTTCATGCCGTGGAACGGCTACAACTTCGAAGACTCCATCCTCGTCTCCGAGCGTGTGGTTCAGGAAGATCGTTTCACCACGATTCACATCCAGGAACTGGCGTGTGTGTCCCGTGATACCAAGCTGGGGCCGGAAGAGATCACCGCTGATATCCCGAACGTGGGTGAAGCTGCGCTCTCCAAACTGGACGAATCCGGTATCGTTTACATCGGTGCAGAAGTGACCGGCGGCGACATTCTGGTTGGTAAGGTTACGCCGAAAGGTGAAACTCAGCTGACGCCAGAAGAGAAACTGCTGCGTGCAATCTTCGGTGAGAAAGCGTCTGACGTTAAAGACTCTTCTCTGCGCGTACCGAACGGCGTATCGGGTACCGTTATCGACGTTCAGGTCTTTACCCGCGATGGCGTTGAGAAAGACAAACGCGCGCTGGAAATCGAAGAGATGCAGCTGAAGCAGGCGAAAAAAGACCTGTCTGAAGAACTGCAGATCTTCGAAGCTGGCCTGTTTGGTCGTATCTACGCGGTGCTGGTTTCCGGCGGTGTTGAAGCTGAGAAGCTCGACAAGCTGCCGCGCGACCGCTGGCTGGAACTGGGCCTGGCCGACGAAGAGAAACAAAATCAGCTGGAGCAGCTGGCTGAGCAGTACGACGAACTGAAACACGAGTTCGAGAAAAAACTCGAAGCGAAACGCCGTAAAATTACCCAGGGCGACGATCTGGCACCGGGCGTGCTGAAGATTGTTAAAGTGTATCTGGCCGTTAAACGTCAGATTCAGCCTGGTGATAAAATGGCGGGCCGTCACGGTAACAAGGGTGTTATCTCTAAGATCAACCCGATCGAAGATATGCCTTACGATGAAAACGGCACGCCGGTAGACATCGTACTGAACCCGCTGGGCGTACCGTCTCGTATGAACATCGGTCAGATTCTGGAAACCCACCTGGGTATGGCTGCGAAAGGCATCGGCGAGAAAATCAACGCCATGCTGAAACAGCAGCAGGAAGTCGCCAAACTGCGCGAATTCATCCAGAAAGCGTACGATCTGGGTACAGACGTTCGTCAGAAGGTCGATCTGAATACCTTCACCGATGATGAAGTTCTGCGTCTTGCTGAAAACCTGAAAAAAGGTATGCCGATCGCAACGCCGGTATTCGACGGTGCGAAAGAGTCTGAAATCAAGGAACTGTTACAGCTGGGTGGCCTGCCGACTTCCGGTCAGATTACCCTGTTTGACGGTCGTACCGGCGAGCAGTTCGAGCGCCAGGTTACCGTCGGCTATATGTACATGCTGAAACTGAACCACCTGGTTGATGACAAGATGCATGCGCGTTCTACCGGTTCTTACAGCCTGGTTACTCAGCAGCCGCTGGGTGGTAAGGCTCAGTTCGGTGGCCAGCGCTTCGGTGAGATGGAAGTGTGGGCGCTGGAAGCATACGGCGCAGCATACACCCTGCAGGAAATGCTCACCGTTAAATCTGATGACGTTAACGGTCGTACGAAGATGTATAAAAACATCGTCGACGGCAACCATCAGATGGAACCGGGCATGCCGGAATCCTTCAACGTACTGTTGAAAGAGATTCGCTCGCTGGGCATCAACATCGAACTGGAAGACGAGTAACTCTCGCTCAAACAGGTCACTGGTGCCGGGGTCATACCCGGCGCCAGATTGTGCTAACTCCGACGGGAGCAAATCCGTGAAAGATTTATTAAAGTTTCTGAAAGCGCAGACTAAAACCGAAGAGTTTGATGCGATCAAAATTGCTCTGGCCTCGCCAGACATGATCCGTTCATGGTCTTTCGGTGAAGTTAAAAAGCCGGAAACCATCAACTACCGTACGTTCAAACCAGAACGTGACGGCCTTTTCTGTGCGCGTATTTTCGGGCCAGTAAAAGATTACGAGTGCCTGTGCGGTAAGTACAAGCGCCTGAAACACCGTGGTGTGATCTGTGAGAAGTGCGGCGTTGAAGTGACCCAGACTAAAGTGCGTCGTGAGCGCATGGGCCACATCGAGCTGGCGTCTCCGACTGCCCACATCTGGTTCCTGAAATCGCTGCCGTCCCGTATCGGTCTTCTGCTCGATATGCCGCTGCGCGATATCGAACGCGTTCTGTACTTCGAATCTTATGTTGTTATCGAAGGCGGGATGACCAACCTCGAACGCAACCAGATCCTGACCGAAGAGCAGTATCTGGACGCGCTGGAAGAGTTTGGCGACGAGTTCGACGCGAAGATGGGGGCGGAAGCTATCCAGGCCCTGCTGAAGAGCATGGATCTGGAGCAGGAGTGCGAACAGCTGCGTGAAGAGCTGAACGAAACCAACTCCGAAACCAAACGTAAAAAGCTGACCAAGCGTATCAAGCTGCTGGAAGCGTTCGTGCAGTCTGGCAACAAGCCGGAGTGGATGATCCTGACCGTTCTGCCGGTTCTGCCGCCAGATCTGCGTCCGCTGGTACCGCTGGATGGCGGTCGTTTCGCGACTTCTGACCTGAACGATCTGTATCGTCGCGTCATTAACCGTAACAACCGTCTGAAACGTCTGCTGGATCTGGCTGCGCCGGATATCATCGTACGCAACGAAAAACGTATGCTGCAGGAAGCGGTTGACGCCCTGCTGGATAACGGCCGTCGCGGTCGTGCGATCACCGGTTCTAACAAACGTCCTCTGAAATCTTTGGCCGACATGATCAAAGGTAAGCAGGGTCGTTTCCGTCAGAACCTGCTCGGTAAGCGTGTTGACTACTCCGGTCGTTCTGTTATCACCGTAGGTCCATACCTGCGTCTGCATCAGTGCGGTCTGCCGAAGAAAATGGCGCTGGAGCTGTTCAAACCGTTCATCTACGGCAAGCTGGAGCTGCGTGGCCTGGCCACCACCATCAAAGCCGCGAAGAAAATGGTTGAGCGCGAAGAAGCCGTCGTTTGGGATATCCTGGACGAAGTTATCCGCGAACACCCGGTACTGCTGAACCGTGCGCCAACCCTGCACCGTTTAGGTATCCAGGCGTTTGAACCGGTTCTGATCGAAGGTAAAGCTATCCAGCTGCACCCGCTGGTTTGTGCGGCCTATAACGCCGACTTCGATGGTGACCAGATGGCTGTTCACGTACCGCTGACGCTGGAAGCCCAGCTGGAAGCGCGTGCGCTGATGATGTCTACCAACAACATCCTGTCCCCGGCGAACGGCGAGCCAATCATCGTTCCTTCTCAGGACGTTGTACTGGGCCTGTACTACATGACCCGTGACTGTGTTAACGCCAAAGGCGAAGGCATGGTGCTGACTGGCCCGAAAGAAGCCGAGCGTATTTATCGCGCTGGCCTGGCCTCTCTGCATGCGCGCGTTAAGGTGCGTATCACCGAATACGAAAAAGATGAAAACGGACAGTTCGTCGCGAAAACCAGCCTGAAAGACACGACCATTGGCCGTGCGATTCTGTGGATGATCGTGCCTAAAGGTCTGCCGTTCACTATCGTGAACCAGGCGCTGGGCAAGAAAGCGATCTCTAAGATGCTGAACACCTGCTACCGTATTCTGGGCCTGAAACCGACCGTTATTTTTGCGGACCAGACGATGTACACCGGCTTTGCTTATGCAGCGCGTTCAGGTGCATCCGTTGGTATTGATGACATGGTCATCCCGGAGAAAAAATACGAGATCATCAGCGAAGCGGAAGCTGAAGTTGCTGAAATCCAGGAACAGTTCCAGTCCGGTCTGGTGACCGCGGGCGAACGCTACAACAAAGTTATCGATATCTGGGCTGCGGCGAACGATCGTGTATCCAAAGCGATGATGGATAACCTGCAAACCGAAACCGTGATTAACCGTGACGGCGTCGAAGAGCAGCAGGTTTCCTTCAACAGCATCTACATGATGGCCGACTCCGGTGCGCGTGGTTCTGCGGCACAGATTCGTCAGCTGGCGGGTATGCGTGGTCTGATGGCGAAGCCGGATGGCTCCATCATCGAAACGCCGATCACCGCGAACTTCCGTGAAGGTCTGAACGTACTCCAGTACTTCATCTCCACGCACGGTGCGCGTAAAGGTCTGGCGGATACCGCACTGAAAACAGCGAACTCCGGTTACCTGACTCGTCGTCTGGTTGACGTTGCACAGGACCTGGTCGTTACTGAAGACGACTGTGGCACCCTGGAAGGCATCACCATGACCCCGGTTATCGAGGGTGGCGATGTTAAAGAGCCGCTACGCGATCGCGTTCTGGGTCGTGTGACCGCTGAAGACGTTCTGAAGCCGGGTACTGCGGATATTCTGGTTCCACGCAACACGCTGCTGCACGAGCACTGGTGTGACCTGCTGGAAGAGAACTCCGTTGACTCCGTCAAAGTGCGTTCTGTCGTATCCTGTGACACCGACTTTGGTGTATGTGCGCACTGCTACGGTCGTGACCTGGCGCGTGGCCACATCATCAACAAAGGTGAGGCTATCGGCGTTATCGCGGCACAGTCCATCGGTGAGCCGGGTACACAGCTGACGATGCGTACGTTCCACATCGGTGGTGCGGCATCTCGTGCGGCTGCTGAATCCAGCATCCAGGTGAAAAACAAAGGTAGCATCCGTCTTAGCAACGCTAAATCGGTTGTGAACTCTGCCGGTAAGCTGGTAGTGACCTCGCGTAACACCGAACTGAAGCTGATCGACGAATTCGGTCGTACCAAAGAGAGCTATAAAGTTCCTTACGGTGCGGTGATGGCGAAAGGCGACGGTGAGCAGGTTGCCGGCGGGGAAACCGTGGCAAACTGGGATCCGCACACCATGCCGGTTATCACTGAAGTTAGCGGTTTCATCCGCTTTACTGACATGATTGACGGCCAGACCATTACTCGTCAGACCGACGAGCTGACCGGTCTGTCTTCGCTGGTGGTTCTGGATTCTGCAGAACGTACCGCGGGTGGTAAAGACCTGCGTCCGGCCCTGAAAATCGTTGATGCCAACGGTAACGACGTGCTGATCCCTGGCACCGATATGGCGGCACAGTACTTCCTGCCGGGTAAAGCGATTGTCCAGCTGGAAGATGGTATCCAGATTAGTGCGGGTGACGCACTGGCGCGTATTCCTCAGGAATCCAGCGGTACCAAGGATATTACCGGTGGTCTGCCGCGCGTTGCCGACCTGTTCGAAGCGCGTCGTCCGAAAGAGCCGGCAATCCTGGCCGAAATCAGCGGTATCATCTCCTTCGGTAAAGAAACCAAAGGTAAACGTCGTCTGGTCATCACTCCGTTAGACGGTAGCGATCCATACGAAGAGATGATTCCGAAATGGCGTCAGCTGAACGTGTTTGAAGGTGAACGTGTAGAACGTGGTGACGTGGTTTCCGACGGTCCGGAAGCGCCGCACGACATTCTGCGTCTTCGTGGCGTACACGCGGTAACGCGTTATATCACCAACGAAGTACAGGACGTTTACCGTCTGCAAGGCGTTAAGATTAACGATAAGCACATTGAAGTTATCGTTCGTCAGATGCTGCGTAAAGCGACCATCGACAGCGCCGGTAGCTCCGACTTCCTCGAAGGCGAGCAGGTTGAATACTCCCGCATCAAGATTGCTAACCGCGATCTGGAAGCGAACGGCAAAGTTGCGGCAACTTTCTCCCGCGACCTTCTGGGTATCACCAAAGCGTCTCTGGCAACCGAATCGTTCATCTCTGCAGCATCGTTCCAGGAGACTACTCGTGTCCTGACCGAAGCAGCCGTTGCGGGCAAACGCGACGAACTGCGTGGCCTGAAAGAGAACGTTATCGTGGGTCGTCTGATCCCGGCTGGTACCGGCTACGCGTACCACCAGGATCGTATGCGCCGCAGGGCCGCTGGCGAGCAGCCTGCTGCACCGCAGGTCACCGTTGAAGAAGCGTCTGCCAACCTGGCAGAGCTGCTGAACGCGGGCCTTGGCGGTTCAGACAACGATTAATCGTTGACGCTATGCTAAAAAAGCCAGTCAGGTTTCCTGACTGGCTTTTTTTATTCTTACGCCGCCGCATCGGCGCGTTATTTTATTTAATCTATATTTGATTACATTCCATTAATATACGGGCAGCAATTAAGTCTTATTTTATTAATATAAATCCCGCCGGCCGAATCTCTTTTATTCCTCAGTAAATATATGGGTAAAAGTTCTACGCGTATCAAAAAAATAAAAATCAAAAAAGGTATAGTCAAAAAATCCGGATAATCAGGCGATTGCGCCTTTCCTTATCGTCAGTTTTTACAAGCTGAGGCGCCGCTTCATCTATTTAAAATGCCATTGAGGAGGCCGGTAAATAAGAATGCGACGACGCGATAGATGATTTCGACCTAATAGAGTGGTTCTGGGGGAAGTATGGAATTTGCTATACAACTTATCATTATCTTAATCTGTCTGTTTTATGGTGCCAGAAAAGGCGGTATCGCGCTCGGTCTTCTGGGCGGTATCGGGCTGGTTATTTTAGTCTTTGTTTTTCATCTTCAGCCGGGCAAGCCGCCGGTTGACGTTATGCTGGTGATTATTGCGGTCGTGGCCGCATCGGCAACGCTACAGGCTTCCGGAGGTTTAGACGTAATGCTGCAGATTGCTGAAAAGCTCCTGCGGCGCAATCCAAAGTATGTTTCAATCGTCGCGCCGTTTGTGACCTGCACGCTGACTATCCTTTGCGGCACCGGCCACGTGGTCTATACCATCCTGCCCATTATTTATGACGTCGCGATTAAGAACAATATTCGTCCCGAGCGTCCTATGGCGGCAAGTTCCATTGGCGCACAGATGGGTATTATCGCCAGCCCGGTCTCCGTTGCGGTCGTTTCGCTGGTGGCAATGCTCGGTAACTTTACCTTTAACGGTAAGCACCTGGAGTTTCTCGATCTGCTGGCAATCACCATTCCTTCAACCCTGCTGGGTATTCTGGCGATCGGTATTTTTAGCTGGTTTCGCGGCAAGGACCTGGATAAAGACGAAGAGTTCCAGGCATTTATCGCGACGCCGGAAAACCGCCACTACGTATACGGCGATACTGCCACGCTGCTGGACCGCAAGCTGCCGACCAGCAACTGGGTAGCGATGTGGATCTTCCTTGCCTCTATTGCGGTGGTCGCCCTGCTGGGCGCGTTCTCCGGACTGCGGCCCGCTTTTGACGGCAAGCCGCTGTCGATGGTGCTGGTTATCCAGATGTTTATGCTGTTTTCCGGGGCACTGATCATCATCATCACCAAAACCAATCCGGCCTCTATTTCTAAAAATGAGGTATTCCGCTCGGGAATGATCGCCATTGTGGCGGTATACGGTATTGCGTGGATGGCGGAGACCATGTTTGGCGCGCACATGTCTGAGATTAAGGGCGTGCTGGGCGAGATGGTAAAAGAGTATCCGTGGGCCTACGCCATTGTTCTGCTGATTGTCTCCAAATTCGTCAACTCCCAGGCGGCGGCGCTGGCGGCTATTGTCCCCGTTGCGCTGGCGATTGGCGTCGACCCGGCCTATATCGTGGCGTCCGCGCCGGCGTGCTACGGTTATTATATTCTGCCAACCTATCCCAGCGACCTGGCCGCTATTCAGTTCGACCGCTCGGGGACGACCCGAATCGGCCGCTTTGTCATTAACCACAGCTTTATTTTGCCGGGGCTCATTGGCGTCAGCGTCTCGTGCGTATTTGGCTGGATATTTGCTGCGCTATACGGATTTTTGTAATAAAAAAAGCAGGTGCCGAACGGGCACCTGCTGCATAAAGCGGTGTAATTTACTGCGGAATACGGCGATACAGTTCGATCATATCGGTCGCCAGATCCTGGATTACCATCGCGTTCATCAGATGATCCTGAGAGTGAACGGTAATCAGGTTGACCGGAAGCTTGCCGGACCCTTCATCCAGGCCGATAAGCTGGGTCTGGATTTTATGCGCGTGCTTCACAAACTCATGAGATTCTGCCATCGCCTGCTCGGCGGCGGAAAAATCGCCCTTGCGCGCCAGCTGCAGCGCGGTTAAGGCAGAACTACGCGCCGAACCGGCGTTAACCAGCAGCTCCATAATGATCGTTTCTAAATCTTCCATCTCTTACTCCATCAACTTCAGGGCTTTATCCAGAACGGCATCGCCTTTCATCATGCCGTAATCCATCATATCGATAACGGCAACTTTTTTACCGAACGGATCGGCCAGCGCCTGCAGTTTGGCCTGCTCATACTTCACCTGCGGGCCCAGCAGGATAATATCGGCAGCCGCCAGATTGTCCTTAAACTCGGCAACCGGCACGGCTTTAATCGAGACTTCCACCCCTTTCTGCTGCGCGGCAGCTTGCATACGTTGAACCAGCATGCTGGTGGACATACCTGCGGCACAGCATAAAACGATATTCTTCATAGTTCGTCGCCTTTATGTTCCTTGATGTATCATCTTTAACGCGGGCAGGGTGGCGGAACAACCGCTATGCAGCGATTGTGTGTAAGGCATCACAAAATAATGAAACCGGTTTCGGTTTGCGTGTTTAAATGATAAAACAGTCCACCGACTCGGGCTTTGCGGGGAGGCAGGCTTGACGTTCTGACGAGACGATTCTTGCCCTGCGGCTTCGCTTTACGGCGCGCTTCGTCCACGCTGACCGCCCGTTTATCCGGTGACTCCATACTCCATACTCCATCGCCGAGGCCCGCGCCGGGGCTTTCGTCCGTTGCCCATAAAGGAGGCAGGGCGAAAATGAGGAAGAGAAATTATCGCCCTGGTCAGCGTCCGCTGCTGACCGGGGCAGAATAGGAAAACGGCAGAGGGTAAGCAATCTGCCGTTTTTGTTGTCGCGTTCAGGCTCGCAAAATGATCACGTTGTTACGCTCCTCTTCAGGAGGATTGCGTCGCGCGTCCCAGCCAGCTATCCCAGTCTTTCCACACCGGCTGCAGCCCGCGAGCGACCAGGGCGCTGGCGACCTCTTCCGGGCGGCGGCCATCGTGAGGCGCAAACTGCTCCAGCTCGGGATGATTATCGGCGTAGCCGCCGGGCTGCGTTTTTGAAAATGCGCTGACGTTGTTGATGGCCAGCGGGATCACCCGATCGCGAAAATCGGGGGCTTCGCGGGTGGAGAGCGACAGTTCAACCTCCGGCGCCAGCAGGCGGAAGGCGCAGATGGTCTGTACCAGCTGGCGCTCATCCATCAGCGATGCCGGTTCGATCCCGCCGGCGCACGGCCGCAGCCGGGGAAAGGAGACCGAGTAGCGGGTGCGCCAGTAATGCTGCTGGAGCCACAGCAGGTGCTCGGCGACCATGTAGCAATCCACGCGCCAGCTATCGGAGAGGCCAATGAGCGCCCCCAGGCCGATCTTATCGATCCCCGCTTCGCCAAGGCGATCCGGCGTATCCAGGCGCCAGAAGAAGTCCTGCTTCTTCCCCTTCAGATGATGCTGGGCGTACATGCTTTCATGGTAGGTTTCCTGATAGACCATCACGCCGTCCAGGCCGAGCGTTTTCAGCTCGGCGTACTCTTCGGTGCTCAGCGGCTGCACCTCCATCTGGAGGGAGGAGAAGCGGCTGCGGATCGCCGGCAAATGCTGGCGAAAATAGTCCATCCCCACTTTGCCCTGATGTTCGCCGGTGACCAGCAGCAGATGCTCAAAGCCCATCTGGCGGATGGCGGCGCACTCGCGGGTAATTTCATCGCTATCCAGCGTCTTGCGCTTGATGCGGTTGCTCATCGAAAAGCCGCAGTAGGTGCAGTCGTTAGCGCACAGGTTAGAGAGATAGAGGGGAACGTAGAAACTGACGGTGTTGCCAAAGCGCTGGCGGGTCAGGCGCTGCGCGCGCTGCGCCAGCGGCTCCAGATAGCCGGCGGCGGCGGGGGAGAGCAGGGCCATCATATCGTCGCGAGTCAGCTGTTTTGCCGCTATCGCCCGCTCGACGTCGGCAGGCGTTTTGCTGTTGATGCGCAGGCGGATGTCATCCCACTCCAGCTGCTTCCAGCGGTCGGTGAAGGTGCTCATGCCAGCGCCTCCAGAAAACCGGTCAGCGGGCTGGTGGCCTGCGCCTGCGAGCTGCGCGCGCCGGGCCCGGCCTGACGGGCCAGCAGGCCCGCTTCTACCGCCAGACGAAACGCGCGCGCCATCGCTACCGGATCGTCGGCAACGGCGATTGCGGTATTCACCAGCACCGCGTCGGCGCCCATCTCCAGCGCCTGCGCCGCATGGCTGGGCACGCCAATACCGGCGTCAACGACCACCGGTACCGTGGCCTGGGCGATAATGATTTCCAGCATAGCGCGGGTTTCCAGGCCCTGATTGGAGCCGATGGGCGCACCGAGCGGCATCACCGCCGCGCAGCCCGCCTCCTCCAGCCGTTTACACAGCACCGGGTCGGCGCCGCAGTAGGGGAGAACCACGAAACCTTCCTGTACCAGGATCTCCGCCGCCTTTAGGGTTTCGATGGGGTCCGGCAGCAGCCAGCGCGCGTCCGGATGAATCTCCAGCTTTAACCAGTGAGTGCCAAGGGCTTCCCGCGCCAGGCGGGCGGCGAACACGGCTTCTTCCGCCGTTTTCGCTCCCGAGGTATTCGGCAGCAGGCTGACGCCGGCGGCCAGTAAAGGCGCGAGGATCGCATCATTGTGCTGACGTAAATCGACGCGCTTCATCGCCAGCGTCACCAGCTGGCTTCCCGAGGCGCGGATCGCCTCGACCATCAGCTCCGGTGCGGAAAATTTCCCGGTACCAGTAAAAATGTGTGAGTCGAACGTTTTGTCTGCGATACGTAGCATGTCAGCCTCCGGCGATAACCTGAAAAAGCAGGACCCGATCGCCTTCCTGCAGAAGATGGTGATCCCACCGCTCGCGCGGCAGAACCTGTTGATTGAGCGCCAGCGCGATGCCCGCCTGCTGCTGTTCCAGCTGAACGAGCAGGGCGGCAACGGTGATCGCGTCGGCGCAGCGGAGCGGCTCGTCGTTAAACCAAATCTGCATGTTGTCCTCCGCATACCGGACAGCTCTGCGCCCGCTGCAGCGTCAGGCTGCGCCAGGCGCTGCAGCGGGCGTCAAACAGCCGCAGCGTATTACGCGGCGCGGTCATGCCGGAGAGCAGCTTGATAGCCTCCAGCGCCTGCAGCGTCCCCATTATGCCGACCACCGGCCCGATAACGCCCGCGGTGCGGCAGCTGCGCTCGGGTTCGGCCGTATCCGGCCACAGGCAGCGATAGCAGCCCTGCTCCCACGGCGGGGTCAGGACCATCAGCTGCCCGCCAAGGCCGACGGCGCTGGCGGTAATTAGCGGCGTTTTCTGGCCCACGCAGGCGGCGTTGATAGCCTGACGGCTCTCCATGTTGTCGGTGCAGTCCAGCACCAGATCGGCCTGCGCCACCTCGGCCAGCAGCGCTTCGCCGGCCAATCGCTGTCGCAGGGGGATAACATCGATTTGCGGATTGAGCCGCACCAGCCGCTGGCGGGCCGCTGTCGCTTTCGGCCGGGCAATGTCGTCGCTGGTGAACAAAATCTGCCGCTGCAGGTTGCTGACGTGGACATCGTCGTCGTCGGCGAGGACCAGCGTACCGACGCCGGCGCCCGCCAGATAGAGCGCCGCGGGGGAGCCGAGCCCGCCGAGGCCAACGATCAGCACCCGACTGGCCAGCAGCTTCTGCTGGCCTTCGATGGCGATATCTTCCAGCATCAGCTGGCGGCTGTAGCGCATAAAATCGCTATCGTTCATCGCCTGCTCCCGCCATGTCCAGCAGCTGCGCGGTGGCCAGCTGCCAGTCCGCCGCCTGGGTAATCGCGCTGACCACGGCGATGCTGCCAACGCCGGTGCCGAGAACCGCCGGCGCGCGTTCGAGGCTGATGCCGCCAATGGCCACCGTCGGGTAGTCCTGCAGGCGGCCGATATGCCGGGCCAGCTGCTCCAGCCCCTGCGGAGCGGAAGGCATCCGCTTGGTTTGCGTCGGGAAAACGTGGCCCAATGCGATATACGAGGGGCGGGCGGCCAGCGCGACGTCAATCTCCATATCGTCATGCGTCGAGACGCCGAGGCGCAGCCCGGCGTTGCGGATCGCGTTCAGGTCCGTCGTTTCCAGGTCCTCCTGGCCCAGGTGCACGCCGTAGGCCTGGTGCTTAATGGCCAGCTGCCAGTAGTCGTTGATAAACAGCCGGGCGTGATATTGACGGCCAAGCGCGATAGCGGCGATAACGTCCTCCTCAACGTCGGCCTCGCGCTTATCCTTAATTCGCAGCTGGATGGTGCGCACGCCCGCTTTCAGCAGGCGTTCAATCCACGCCACGCTATCGACGACCGGGTAGAGTCCTAAACGAAACGGGACCGGGGGAAAATCGGGTTGATACATCAGGCTTGCTCCTTACGTAAATAGATTTCGCCGCCGCGGGCGCGGAAGTCCTGCGACATATCGGCCATTCCGCTTTCGATATCCTGGCGGGCGGCGTAGTCGCGCACTTCCTGGCTGATTTTCATTGAACAGAATTTGGGTCCGCACATGGAGCAGAAGTGGGCGACTTTTCCCGACTCCTGCGGCAGGGTTTCATCGTGATAGGCGCGGGCGGTGAACGGGTCGAGGGCGAGGTTGAACTGGTCCTCCCAGCGGAACTCAAAACGCGCTTTTGACATGGCGTTATCGCGGATCTGCGCCCCGGGATGGCCTTTGGCGAGGTCGGCGGCGTGGGCGGCGATTTTGTAGGTAATCAGCCCCTGCTTCACGTCCTCTTTGTTCGGCAGACCGAGGTGCTCTTTCGGCGTCACGTAGCAGAGCATCGCGCAGCCAAACCAGCCGATCATCGCGGCGCCAATGCCGGAGGTGAAGTGATCGTAGCCGGGAGCGATATCGGTGGCTAACGGCCCGAGGGTATAGAACGGCGCTTCGTGACAGTGCTCCAGCTCTTCGGTCATGTTGCGGCGGATCATCTGCATCGGCACGTGACCAGGACCTTCAATCATCACCTGCACGTCGTACTCCCAGGCGATTTTCGTCAGCTCACCTAAGGTTCGCAGCTCGGCAAACTGCGCTTCATCGTTGGCGTCCTGGATCGAGCCCGGGCGCAGGCCGTCGCCGAGCGAAAGCGAAACGTCGTAGGCGGCGCAGATTTCACAAATTTCGCGGAAGTGCTGATAGAGGAAGTTTTCCTGATGGTGCGACAGGCACCATTTCGCCATGATCGAACCGCCGCGGGAGACAATGCCGGTGAGGCGTTTCGCCGTCAGAGGCACGTAGCGCAGCAGGACGCCGGCGTGGATGGTGAAGTAGTCAACGCCTTGCTCCGCCTGCTCCAGCAGGGTATCGCGAAACGCTTCCCAGCTCAGGTCCTCGGCAATACCGTTCACTTTTTCCAGCGCCTGATAGATCGGCACCGTACCGATAGGCACCGGGCTGTTGCGCAGGATCCATTCGCGGGCTTCATGGATATAGCGGCCGGTGGAGAGATCCATCACCGTATCCGCTCCCCAGCGGGTTGACCACACCAGCTTTTCCACCTCCTCCTCAATGGACGAGGTGACGGCAGAGTTGCCGATATTGGCGTTAACTTTGACCAGAAAATTACGGCCGATGATCATCGGCTCCGACTCGGGATGGTTAATATTGGCGGGAATAATGGCGCGCCCGGCGGCCACTTCGTCACGGACAAACTCCGGCGTGATGTTATCCGGTAGATGGGCGCCAAACCCTTCCCCCGGGTGCTGGTGGCGCAGTACTGCGCTACGAATGCGCTCGCGGCCCATATTTTCGCGGATGGCGATAAACTCCATCTCCGGCGTAACGATCCCCCGGCGGGCGTAGTGGAGCTGAGTCACGCGGCGGCCTGCGCGGGCCCGCTTTGGCGTCAGCAGGCGGCTGAAGCGCAGCTCATCGAGGCCGTCGTCGGCCAGGCGCTGCTGGGTGTAAGCGGAGCTGCGATTGTTCAGCGGTTCGCTATCGTTACGTGCGTCAATCCACGGCTGGCGCAGCTTTGCCAGACCCTGGTGGACATCGATCGTGGTATCGGGGTCGCCGTAGGGACCGGAGGTGTCGTACACCGGGAGCGCTGCGTTATCTTCATAGCGCGGATTTTCTTTGCCGCCGCCGATAAGAGTGGGGCTAAGCTGGATTTCCCGCATCGGGACGCGAATAGCCTCCTGCGAACCCTGAATGTAGATACGCTGCGAGTTGGGGAAGGCCGAGCCTTCAAGCGTGTCGATAAAACGCTGGGCGCGTTCGCGCTGCTGTCGGCGGGTCAGTTTTTCTGTAGACATAGCTCATTCCAGATGAAAAGGAGATGGCTTGTTAGACGACGGATGGAGTAACAGATGCGTTTAGTCCCTGAGGGACGGCCGCTCTTTGCAGTTTACTCTTGTTCCCTTCGCAGGTATTAGCCTGATCAGGTTCCGCGGATCCCGAATTAACGGTCTCAGCCTTTTCCACTTTATCCTTCGCGCTGCCTCTTCGTTGGCTTCGTCCGCTCACTCCAGTCACTTACTGATATAAGTTCCTGGAGGTTCACTGACTTGCCATCTTGAGGCATCACGAATGCTGTTGTGGAAAATAGGCACTCCGACAAGATAACGCTCCCTCCGCAGAGGGAGAATGTATGTAAACTACTCGTTAACGGCTCACAACTCAAGCAGTCGGCGCGATATTGTCGCTGATGCTGTCTTTCAGGTTATAGGTCACGGCCAGCGCGATCAGCTTATCTTCAAGCGCAAAACGCGCTTCCAGCGCTTCACCGATATCTGAGAGCGCCTGCTGAAACTCGAGATAGTTATCGTGATCGATCGCGTTTTCGAGGCAGGAGTCGTAATAATCCATCATCTGCTGGGTGTTGGCTTCCAGCTGTGGATAGAGCCTGGTAGCGGCTAAAAGTGGCGTATCGCCTTCCATTTCTCCGATAATGCGTTCATAAATACTAAAATGGCCGGATGAGAGGTAATCCACCAGGCTTTGGCAAAAGTTATCCAGCGCCTTTTCATTAAGCCGCATAAATGACTCTTTGCCAGGTTTCAGGCCAACCAGCTTGTAGTAAGCCACGAGCAAATGCTTACGTACATGCAGCCAGCGATCGACCAGTTCATTACTGCCTCCAACACGTTCCGTTAGGTTTTCCAGCTGGTTTAACATGGTTGACTCCGCAAGATTAAGAAAAATAACGTTGCTCACCAAAATGTAAATATAATGTTAAAAGTGCCAGTAAAATTAAGGTAGTGCAATAGATATGGATCGTATTATTGAAAAATTAGATCGCGGCTGGTGGATCGTCAGTCACGAACAAAAATTATGGTTACCCGACGGGGAATTACCACACGGCGAAGCGGTAAATTTTAATCTTGTCGGCCAGCAGGCGCTGCGGATTGGCGAATGGCAAGGCGACGCGGTATGGCTGATACGCCAGGATCGTCGACAGGATATGGGATCGCTGCGGCAGCTGCTGGATCAGGATCCCGGCCTGTTTCAGCTGGCGGGCCGCGGCATTCAGCTGGCCGAGTTTTATCGCTCGCATAAGTTCTGCGGCTACTGCGGGCATCCGATGCACCCGAGCAAAACCGAATGGGCGATGCTGTGTAGCCACTGCCGCGAGCGCTACTATCCGCAAATCGCGCCGTGCATGATTGTCGCCATTCGCCGGGATGACACCATTCTGCTGGCGCAGCATACCCGCCACCGCAACGGCGTACATACGGTGCTGGCCGGCTTTGTCGAAGTCGGGGAGACCCTCGAGCAGACGGTGGCGCGCGAGGTGATGGAAGAGTGCGGCATTAAGGTGAAGAATCTGCGCTACGTGACCTCCCAGCCGTGGCCGTTTCCGCAGTCGCTGATGACCGCATTTATGGCGGAATACGACAGCGGGGAGATTGTCATCGATCGCAAAGAGCTGCTGGAGGCGGGCTGGTATCGCTACGACGACTTGCCGCTTCTGCCGCCGCCGGGAACCGTGGCGCGCCGGCTGATTGAAGATACGGTGGCAATGTGTCGGGCCGACTATGAATGACGTGATACAATGACGGCCTGACGCATTAAGGAACTGCAAAATGACCGAACTGAAGAACGATCGTTATCTGCGTGCGCTGCTGCGCCAGCCCGTTGACGTGACCCCGGTGTGGATGATGCGCCAGGCGGGCCGCTATTTACCGGAGTACAAAGCCACTCGCGCCGAAGCGGGCGATTTTATGTCGCTGTGTAAAAATGCCGAGCTGGCTTGCGAAGTGACGCTGCAGCCGCTGCGCCGCTATGCGCTGGACGCGGCGATCCTCTTTTCAGACATTCTGACCATTCCGGACGCGATGGGCCTGGGGCTCTACTTTGAAGCCGGCGAAGGCCCGCGCTTTACCTCGCCAGTTACCTGCAAAGCCGACGTCGACAAACTGCCGATCCCCGATCCGGAAGATGAGCTCGGCTATGTAATGAACGCGGTGCGTACCATCCGCCGTGAGCTAAAAGGCGAGGTTCCGCTGATTGGCTTCTCCGGCAGCCCGTGGACGCTGGCGACCTATATGGTTGAAGGCGGCAGCAGCAAAGCCTTTACCGTGATCAAGAAGATGATGTACGCCGAGCCGAAGACGCTGCACGCCTTGCTCGATAAGCTGGCCAAAAGCGTCACGCTGTACCTGAACGCGCAAATTAAAGCCGGCGCGCAGTCGGTGATGATTTTCGATACCTGGGGCGGAGCGCTGACCGGCCGCGATTATCAGCAGTTCTCGCTCTACTACATGCATAAAATCGTCGATGGCCTGCTGCGCGAAAATGAAGGCCGCCGCGTGCCGGTGACCCTGTTTACCAAAGGCGGCGGACAGTGGCTGGAAGCGATTGCGGAGACCGGCTGCGATGCGCTGGGCCTCGACTGGACTACCGATATCGCCGATGCGCGCCGTCGCGTTGGCCACAAGGTCGCGCTGCAGGGCAATATGGATCCCTCCATGCTTTATGCACCCGCGGCCCGCATTGAAGAAGAGGTGGCGACCATCCTGGCCGGCTTTGGGCAGGGAGAAGGCCACGTCTTTAACCTCGGTCACGGCATTCATCAGGACGTGGATCCTGCGCATGCCGGCGTGTTTGTGGAGGCGGTACACCGGCTGTCGGCGCAGTATCATCGCTAAGGAGCGACTATGGATTTGGCTTCTCTCCGGACCCTGCAGCGGGATTTAGCAGAATCGGTCATTCGTGAAGATCGGCTGGATCGCGATCCGCCGCGGCTGATCGGCGGCGCGGATGTGGGGTTTGAGCAGGAGGGAGAAGTCACCCGCGCGGCGATGGTGCTGCTGGCCTGGCCTTCGCTGGAGCTGGTTGAGTATCAGGTGGCGCGCGTTGCCACCACCATGCCCTATATTCCCGGCTTCCTCTCCTTTCGTGAAACTCCCGCGCTGCTGGCGGCGTGGGAGCTGCTTTCGCAGAAACCGGATCTGCTGTTCGTTGACGGCCACGGCATTTCCCATCCCCGCCGTCTTGGCGTAGCCAGCCATTTCGGGCTGTTGGTGGATGTGCCCACCATCGGCGTGGCGAAAAAGCGCCTGTGCGGCAAATGCGACTCTCCGGGCGATGAACCGGGGGCACTGTCGCCGCTGATGGATAAAAACGAACAGCTGGCGTGGGTGCTGCGCAGCAAGGTGCGCTGTAACCCGCTCTTTGTCAGCACCGGCCACCGGGTTGGCCTGGATAGCGCCCTAATGTGGGTGGAGCGCTGTATGAGAGGCTATCGCCTGCCGGAGCCGACGCGCTGGGCGGATGCGGTGGCATCGGAGCGCCCGGCGTTTATCCGTTGGCAAGCAAATCACGGCTGATTCAGGTAAACTGCGGCTAATTTCTGACTTCGAGAATTCATCATGTTACAAAACCCGATTCATCTGCGCCTGGAGAAGCTGGAAAGCTGGCAGCACGTCACTTTTATGGCCTGCTTGTGTGAGCGCATGTACCCCAATTACGCCATGTTTTGCCAGCAAACCGAATTTGCCGATGGCCAGCTGTATCGCCGTATCCTCGATCTGATCTGGGAAACCTTAACGGTTAAAGACGCAAAGGTGAATTTCGATAGCCAGCTGGAGAAACTGGAAGAGGCGATTCCGGTGGCTGACGACTATGATCTGTACGGCGTCTATCCGGCGATCGATGCCTGTGTTGCTCTGAGTGAACTGATTCATTCGCGCCTGAGCGGCGAAACCCTCGAGCACGCCATTGAGGTGAGCAAGAGTTCCATTACCACCGTCGCGATGCTGGAAATGACCCAGGCAGGTCGTGAAATGACCGACGAAGAGCTCAAAGAGAACCCGGCGGTTGAACAAGAATGGGACATTCAGTGGGAAATTTTCCGCCTGCTGGCCGAGTGCGAAGAGCGCGATATTGAACTGATAAAAGGACTGCGTGCCGACCTTCGTGAAGCCGGCGAGAGCAATATTGGTATAAATTTTAAGCAATGAGACCAGAAAACGTGATTTACCGCCTGAATTGTAGCGTCTGAAGGCTTCCATTCCGCCCCCCGTCTGGTCTACATTTGGAGGGCGAAAAAAAGTGGCTATCGGTGCGTGTATGCAGGAGAGTGTTTTTCAGCATTTCCGTCGCACTCGGTGCTTAGCAAGCGATAAACACATTGTAAGGATAACTTATGAACAAGACTCAACTGATTGATGTAATTGCGGACAAAGCTGACCTGTCCAAAGCGCAGGCAAAAGCTGCCCTGGAATCTACCCTGGCTGCAATTACTGAGTCTCTGAAAGAAGGTGATGCTGTCCAACTGGTTGGCTTCGGTACCTTCAAAGTGAACCACCGCGCTGAGCGTACTGGCCGCAACCCGCAGACCGGTAATGAAATCAAAATTGCCGCTGCTAACGTGCCGGCGTTTGTTTCAGGCAAAGCACTGAAAGACGCAGTTAAGTAAGACCGCGTGGCAGTGAACTGTTTTACCGAAGGGGCCTCGAAGCCCCTTTTGTCTGTTTGGCGTCGCGCGCTGACGCTGGCAGGCGTACTGCTGCTCACTGCCTGCAGCCATGATTCCTCGCTCCCGCCTTTTACCGCCAGCGGCTATGCTGACAATCAGGGAGCGATGCGGATCTGGCGCCAGGATTCCCATGGCGAGGTGCATCTTCTCGCCGCTTTTAGCCCGTGGCGTCACGGCAATACCTCAACCAGCGAGTACCGCTGGCAGGACGATCGGCTGACGCTGATTGAGCTCAACGTTTACGGCAAGACCACGGAACATATTCGCGCCCGCTTTGATGACCAGGGCGAGCTGAGCTTTATGCAGCGTGAAATCGACGGGCAAAAGCAGCAGCTCTCCAGCGACCAGGTCGCGCTCTACCGCTACCGGGCGACGCAGATTCGCCAGACCAGCGACGCATTGCGTCAGGGCCGCGTTGTGCTGCGTCAGGGACGCTGGCACGCCGATCGGACCGTCACCACCTGTGAAGGGCAGACCGTTAAGCCCGACCTCGATGCCCGGTCGTTAGCCCATATCGCCCGCCGTCAGGATCACTCGTCCGTAGAGGTCAGCGTCGCGTGGCTGGAAGCCTCTGAAGGTTCGCAGCTGCTGCTGGTGGCAAACGAAGACTTCTGTACCTGGCAACCGCAGGAAAAAACCTTCTAACGCTTTATCCGCGCTTCATCTCCTCTTGCTTCGCCGCTCCTTGCAGAGCCGTACTCCGCGCATGACAAATAAAACGGGCGGCCACAAATTAATGAGGCCGCCCGTTAATACAGAAGGGAGCGTAAACCCGACGGATGAAATGACGCCGTTAGTTTTGCTCGCGAGCGATGGCGCGCCAGCCGATATCGCCGCGGCTAAAGCTGCCGGTCCAACGGATGTCGGTAAGCAGTTCATAGGCGCGCTGCTGCGCCTGAGCCACGCTATCGCCCAGCGCCGTTACGCACAGTACGCGTCCGCCGTTGGTGAGCACGCGCTGGTCGGCAGAAAGCCGGGTGCCCGCATGGAACACTTTGCCATCCGCCGCGTCTTCCTGCGGCAGGCCGAAGATCTCATCGCCGGTAGCGTAGCTGCCCGGATAGCCGCCCGCGGCCACAACCACGCCGAGAGAGGCGCGGCTGTCCCACTCTGACGTTTTCTCATCCAGCTTGCCGTCGCAGGCAGCGAGGCACAGCTCCACCATGTCCGACTTCATGCGCAGCATGATGGGCTGCGTTTCCGGATCGCCGAAGCGGCAGTTGAACTCGATAACTTTCGGGTTGCCCTGCTTATCGATCATCAGACCGGCGTAGAGAAAGCCTGTATAGGTATTGCCTTCCGCCGCCATCCCTTTGACCGTTGGCCAAATGATACGCTCCATGGTGCGCTGATGAACCTCATCGGTGACCACCGGGGCCGGAGAGTACGCGCCCATGCCGCCGGTGTTAGGACCCGTATCGCCATTACCGACGCGTTTGTGGTCCTGGCTGGTGGCCATCGGCAGAACGTGCTCGCCATCGACCATCACGATAAAGCTGGCCTCTTCGCCGTCGAGGAACTCTTCAATAACGATGCGATGGCCGGCGTCGCCGAAGGCATTGCCTGCCAGCATATCGTGAACGGCGGCTTCCGCCTCTTCGAGCGTCATCGCGACAATCACGCCTTTCCCGGCCGCCAGGCCGTCGGCTTTGATAACGATCGGCGCGCCTTTCTCCCGCAGGTACGCGAGGGCAGGCTCAATCTCGGTAAAGTTTTGGTACTCGGCGGTGGGGATCTTATGGCGCGCGAGGAAATCTTTAGTGAAGGCCTTAGAGCCCTCGAGCTGAGCGGCACCTTCCGTTGGGCCGAAGATTTTCAGTCCGGCGGCGCGGAAGGCATCCACGATACCGATTACCAGCGGCGCTTCAGGGCCGACGATGGTCAGATCGATATTTTCACGCTGTGCGAAGCTCAGCAGCGCCGGAATGTCGGTCACGCCGATCGCCACGTTCTGCAGCGCGGGTTCCAGGGCGGTGCCGGCATTACCCGGAGCCACATAAACGGTATCAACCAGCGGCGATTGCGCTGCTTTCCAGCCTAACGCGTGCTCGCGCCCGCCGTTACCAATCACTAATACTTTCATCTGTTACTCCGTGAATTAATGGCGGAAATGGCGCATGTCGGTGAAGATCATCGCGATGCCGTGCTCGTCGGCGGCGGCAATGACTTCATCGTCGCGAATAGAGCCGCCCGGCTGGATCACGCAGCTCACGCCCACGGCCGCGGCCGCATCAATGCCGTCACGGAACGGGAAGAATGCGTCGGATGCCATGGCTGAGCCTTTCACTTCCAGGCCTTCGTCGCCGGCTTTAATCCCGGCAATTTTGGCGGAGTAAACGCGGCTCATCTGGCCTGCGCCTATGCCGATGGTCATATTCTCTTTGGCATAAACGATAGCGTTGGATTTGACGAACTTGGCCACTTTCCAGCAGAACAGCGCATCGCGCAGCTCCTGCTCGCTTGGCTGGCGCTTGCTGACCACGCGCAGTTCACCGCTGGTGACCATACCCAGATCGCGATCCTGCACCAGCAGCCCGCCGTTAACGCGTTTGAAATCAAGGCCTGGTACGCGTGAGGTCCACTCGCCGCAGGTCAGCACGCGGACGTTCTGTTTCGCCGCGGTGATTTTCAGCGCCTCTTCGCTAGCGGAGGGGGCGATGATCACTTCGACAAACTGGCGGGAGATAATGGCCTGCGCGGTTTCGGCATCCAGCTCGCGGTTGAAGGCGATAATGCCGCCGAACGCTGAGGTCGGATCGGTTTTATAGGCGCGGTCGTAGGCATCCAGCAGGGAATCGCTTACCGCAACGCCGCACGGATTGGCGTGCTTGACGATAACGCACGCCGGCTCGCTGAACTCTTTCACGCACTCCAGCGCCGCATCGGTATCGGCAATGTTGTTGTAGGAAAGCGCTTTGCCCTGCAGCTGCTGGGCGGTGGCAACGGATGCTTCCTTAATTTCTTCTTCTATATAGAAGGCGGCCTGCTGATGGCTGTTCTCGCCGTAGCGCATATCCTGCTTCTTAATGAAGTTCAGGTTCAGGGTACGCGGGAAGCGGCCTGAAGCTTCCTGAGTTTCACCGTGATAGGCCGGAACCATGCTGCCGAAGTAGTTGGCAATCATGCTGTCATAGGCGGCGGTGTGCTCAAAAGCTTTAATGGCGAGGTCAAAACGGGTTTCGAGAGTCAGGGAGCCTTCGTTGGCGTCCATCTCTTTAATAATGGCGGCGTAGTCGCTGCTCTTAACAACGATCGCGACATCTTTATGGTTCTTGGCTGCGGAGCGCACCATGGTCGGGCCGCCGATATCGATGTTCTCAACCGCATCTTCCAGCGAGCAGCCTTCACGGGCGACGGTCTGGGCAAACGGGTAAAGGTTAACGACGACCATATCAATAGGAGAGATAGCGTGCTGCGCCATGATCTCATCATCCTGACCGCGACGACCCAGAATACCGCCGTGTACTTTCGGATGCAGGGTCTTCACGCGTCCATCCATCATTTCCGGGAAACCGGTGTAGTCAGAGACTTCGGTTACCGGCAGGCCTTTCTCTGCCAGCAGGCGTGCGGTACCGCCCGTAGAGAGTAGCTCAACACCACGAGCGGAAAGAGCCTGCGCGAATTCGACGATACCGGCCTTATCAGAAACACTGAGCAGGGCGCGGCGGACTGGACGACGTTGTTGCATGGTATTAAATCCCCAGGATTTGAACATTACAGAGAGCGTTAGGTGAGTTTTTGCCTAAAAACTCACCTAACGCACCCAACCGGGCGTCCGTGTCATAGCGCGGCATTGTAACGAAAACGTTTGCGCAACGCTCGCGAATTTTTATCTTTCTCTTAGCAGGGCGAAATCTTTCCTTATCTCTCCTTAATAGAAGAGCGTAACGACGGCCTTTATAGAGAAGGAACGCCGACGGTCTGTGGATAATTCTGTGCGTAACAGGGTATAAACCGGGGTTTTGCTGGGGAATGCAGCAGTCAGTCATTTTTCTGCAATTTAACTATTGCGGGCGCTCGAGAACTCCCTATAATGCGCCTCCATCGACACGGAACAACGGCAAACAAGCCGCCGGGTTGACAGAGAAACATCTGAAATTCAGGGTTGACTCTGCAAGAGGAAAGCGTATTATACGCCACCTCGCAACGGTGAGCGAAAGCCGCGTTGCACTGCTCTTTAACAATTTATCAGACAATCTGTGTGGGCACTCAAAGTGACATGGATTCTTAACGTCCTCGGACGAAAAATGAATACCAAGTCTCTGAGTGAACATACGTAATTCATTACGAAGTTTAATTCAAGAGCATCAAACTTAAATTGAAGAGTTTGATCATGGCTCAGATTGAACGCTGGCGGCAGGCCTAACACATGCAAGTCGGGCGGTAGCACAGAGAGCTTGCTCTCGGGTGACGAGCGGCGGACGGGTGAGTAATGTCTGGGAAACTGCCTGATGGAGGGGGATAACTACTGGAAACGGTAGCTAATACCGCATAACGTCGCAAGACCAAAGTGGGGGACCTTCGGGCCTCATGCCATCAGATGTGCCCAGATGGGATTAGCTTGTAGGTGAGGTAATGGCTCACCTAGGCGACGATCCCTAGCTGGTCTGAGAGGATGACCAGCCACACTGGAACTGAGACACGGTCCAGACTCCTACGGGAGGCAGCAGTGGGGAATATTGCACAATGGGCGCAAGCCTGATGCAGCCATGCCGCGTGTATGAAGAAGGCCTTCGGGTTGTAAAGTACTTTCAGCGAGGAGGAAGGTGTTGAGGTTAATAACCTCAGCAATTGACGTTACTCGCAGAAGAAGCACCGGCTAACTCCGTGCCAGCAGCCGCGGTAATACGGAGGGTGCAAGCGTTAATCGGAATTACTGGGCGTAAAGCGCACGCAGGCGGTCTGTTAAGTCAGATGTGAAATCCCCGGGCTCAACCTGGGAACTGCATTTGAAACTGGCAGGCTTGAGTCTTGTAGAGGGGGGTAGAATTCCAGGTGTAGCGGTGAAATGCGTAGAGATCTGGAGGAATACCGGTGGCGAAGGCGGCCCCCTGGACAAAGACTGACGCTCAGGTGCGAAAGCGTGGGGAGCAAACAGGATTAGATACCCTGGTAGTCCACGCTGTAAACGATGTCGACTTGGAGGTTGTTCCCTTGAGGAGTGGCTTCCGGAGCTAACGCGTTAAGTCGACCGCCTGGGGAGTACGGCCGCAAGGTTAAAACTCAAATGAATTGACGGGGGCCCGCACAAGCGGTGGAGCATGTGGTTTAATTCGATGCAACGCGAAGAACCTTACCTGGTCTTGACATCCACGGAATTCAGCAGAGATGCTTTAGTGCCTTCGGGAACCGTGAGACAGGTGCTGCATGGCTGTCGTCAGCTCGTGTTGTGAAATGTTGGGTTAAGTCCCGCAACGAGCGCAACCCTTATCCTTTGTTGCCAGCGGTTAGGCCGGGAACTCAAAGGAGACTGCCAGTGATAAACTGGAGGAAGGTGGGGATGACGTCAAGTCATCATGGCCCTTACGACCAGGGCTACACACGTGCTACAATGGCATATACAAAGAGAAGCGACCTCGCGAGAGCAAGCGGACCTCATAAAGTATGTCGTAGTCCGGATCGGAGTCTGCAACTCGACTCCGTGAAGTCGGAATCGCTAGTAATCGTGGATCAGAATGCCACGGTGAATACGTTCCCGGGCCTTGTACACACCGCCCGTCACACCATGGGAGTGGGTTGCAAAAGAAGTAGGTAGCTTAACCTTCGGGAGGGCGCTTACCACTTTGTGATTCATGACTGGGGTGAAGTCGTAACAAGGTAACCGTAGGGGAACCTGCGGTTGGATCACCTCCTTACCTGAAAGAACCTGCCTTTGTAGTGCTCACACAGATTGTCTGATAGATGTAGAGAAGCAAGACGGCTGCGAAGTCGAGACACTTTGTGTCCCCTTCGTCTAGCGGTTAGGACTCCGCCCTTTCACGGCGGCAACAGGGGTTCGAATCCCCTAGGGGACGCCACTTGCTGGTTCGTGAGTGAAAGGCACAACCCATCAGTATCTCAAAACTGATTACGCTATGAAAATAGCAAGTCACGTTTGAGATATTTGCTCTTTAAAAATCTGGATCAAGCTGAAAATTGAAACGACACATCGTTTCCTTCCTCCGTAATTAAGAAAGGAAAAGCGGTGTGTTCGAGTCTCTCAAATTTTCGCAACGCGACTGTTTTACGAAACAGCTTCGGGTTGTGAGGTTAAGCGACTAAGCGTACACGGTGGATGCCCTGGCAGTCAGAGGCGATGAAGGACGTGCTAATCTGCGATAAGCGTCGGTAAGGTGATATGAACCGTTATAACCGGCGATTTCCGAATGGGGAAACCCAGTGCAATTCGTTGCACTATCGTTAAGTGAATACATAGCTTAACGAAGCGAACCGGGGGAACTGAAACATCTAAGTACCCCGAGGAAAAGAAATCAACCGAGATTCCCCCAGTAGCGGCGAGCGAACGGGGAGCAGCCCGGAACCTGAATCAGTTTGTGTGTTAGTGGAAGCGTCTGGAAAGTCGCAGGGTACAGGGTGATACTCCCGTACACTAAAATGCACATTCTGTGAGTTCGAAGAGTAGGGCGGGACACGTGGTATCCTGTCTGAATATGGGGGGACCATCCTCCAAGGCTAAATACTCCTGACTGACCGATAGTGAACCAGTACCGTGAGGGAAAGGCGAAAAGAACCCCGGCGAGGGGAGTGAAAAAGAACCTGAAACCGTGTACGTACAAGCAGTGGGAGCCTCTTTTATGGGGTGACTGCGTACCTTTTGTATAATGGGTCAGCGACTTATATTCTGTAGCAAGGTTAACCGTATAGGGGAGCCGCAGGGAAACCGAGTCTTAACTGGGCGTTAAGTTGCAGGGTATAGACCCGAAACCCGGTGATCTAGCCATGGGCAGGTTGAAGGTTGGGTAACACTAACTGGAGGACCGAACCGACTAATGTTGAAAAATTAGCGGATGACTTGTGGCTGGGGGTGAAAGGCCAATCAAACCGGGAGATAGCTGGTTCTCCCCGAAAGCTATTTAGGTAGCGCCTCGTGAACTCATCTTCGGGGGTAGAGCACTGTTTCGGCTAGGGGGTCATCCCGACTTACCAACCCGATGCAAACTACGAATACCGAAGAATGTTATCACGGGAGACACACGGCGGGTGCTAACGTCCGTCGTGAAGAGGGAAACAACCCAGACCGCCAGCTAAGGTCCCAAAGTCATGGTTAAGTGGGAAACGATGTGGGAAGGCCCAGACAGCCAGGATGTTGGCTTAGAAGCAGCCATCATTTAAAGAAAGCGTAATAGCTCACTGGTCGAGTCGGCCTGCGCGGAAGATGTAACGGGGCTAAACCATGCACCGAAGCTGCGGCAGCGACGCGTATGCGTTGTTGGGTAGGGGAGCGTTCTGTAAGCCGTTGAAGGTGGCCTGTGAGGGTTGCTGGAGGTATCAGAAGTGCGAATGCTGACATAAGTAACGATAAAGCGGGTGAAAAGCCCGCTCGCCGGAAGACCAAGGGTTCCTGTCCAACGTTAATCGGGGCAGGGTGAGTCGACCCCTAAGGCGAGGCCGAAAGGCGTAGTCGATGGGAAACAGGTTAATATTCCTGTACTCGGTGTTACTGCGAAGGGGGGACGGAGAAGGCTATGTTAGCCGGGCGACGGTTGTCCCGGTTTAAGCATGTAGGCGGAGGTTCCAGGTAAATCCGGAACCTTTTAACGCTGAGGTGTGACGACGAGGCACTACGGTGCTGAAGTAACAAATGCCCTGCTTCCAGGAAAAGCCTCTAAGCATCAGGTAACATCAAATCGTACCCCAAACCGACACAGGTGGTCAGGTAGAGAATACCAAGGCGCTTGAGAGAACTCGGGTGAAGGAACTAGGCAAAATGGTGCCGTAACTTCGGGAGAAGGCACGCTGATGGTAAGTGAAGCGACTCGCTCGTGGAGCTGAACTCAGTCGAAGATACCAGCTGGCTGCAACTGTTTATTAAAAACACAGCACTGTGCAAACACGAAAGTGGACGTATACGGTGTGACGCCTGCCCGGTGCCGGAAGGTTAATTGATGGGGTTATCCGTAAGGAGAAGCTCTTGATCGAAGCCCCGGTAAACGGCGGCCGTAACTATAACGGTCCTAAGGTAGCGAAATTCCTTGTCGGGTAAGTTCCGACCTGCACGAATGGCGTAATGATGGCCAGGCTGTCTCCACCCGAGACTCAGTGAAATTGAACTCGCTGTGAAGATGCAGTGTACCCGCGGCAAGACGGAAAGACCCCGTGAACCTTTACTATAGCTTGACACTGAACACTGGTCCTTGATGTGTAGGATAGGTGGGAGGCTTTGAAGCGTGGACGCCAGTCTGCGTGGAGCCATCCTTGAAATACCACCCTTTAATGGCTGGTGTTCTAACGTGGGCCCGTAATCCGGGTTGCGGACAGTGTCTGGTGGGTAGTTTGACTGGGGCGGTCTCCTCCCAAAGAGTAACGGAGGAGCACGAAGGTTAGCTAATCCTGGTCGGACATCAGGAGGTTAGTGCAATGGCATAAGCTAGCTTGACTGCGAGCGTGACGGCGCGAGCAGGTGCGAAAGCAGGTCATAGTGATCCGGTGGTTCTGAATGGAAGGGCCATCGCTCAACGGATAAAAGGTACTCCGGGGATAACAGGCTGATACCGCCCAAGAGTTCATATCGACGGCGGTGTTTGGCACCTCGATGTCGGCTCATCACATCCTGGGGCTGAAGTAGGTCCCAAGGGTACGGCTGTTCGCCGTTTAAAGTGGTACGCGAGCTGGGTTTAGAACGTCGTGAGACAGTTCGGTCCCTATCTGCCGTGGGCGCTGGAGAATTGAGGGGGGCTGCTCCTAGTACGAGAGGACCGGAGTGGACGCATCACTGGTGTTCGGGTTGTCATGCCAATGGCATTGCCCGGTAGCTAAATGCGGAAAAGATAAGTGCTGAAAGCATCTAAGCACGAAACTTGCCCCGAGATGAGTTCTCCCTGACTCCTTGAGAGTCCTGAAGGAACGTTGAAGACGACGACGTTGATAGGTCGGGTGTGTAAGCGTAGCGATACGTTGAGCTAACCGATACTAATGAACCGTGAGGCTTAACCTTACAACGCCGAAGCTGTTTTGGCGGATTTGAGAAGATTTTCAGCACTGATTCAGAGTTGAGTACGCAATAATTTGCGCAGCAGCAAGGCGGCAAGCGAAGGAAAGGAAGGAGCATACTGGAGTATGTGACTGAGTTTACGAGCGCAGGCAACGCAGCTGATGCGATAAAGAATGGCGTACTGAGCACAAAGAATTTGCCTGGCGGCAACAGCGCGGTGGTCCCACCTGATCCCATGCCGAACTCAGAAGTGAAACGCCGTAGCGCCGATGGTAGTGTGGGGTCTCCCCATGTGAGAGTAGGGAACTGCCAGGCATCAAATAAAACGAAAGGCTCAGTCGAAAGACTGGGCCTTTTGTTTTGTCTGACGTTTGTCGGTGAGCGCTCTCCGGAGGAGGACAAATCCGCCGGGAGCGGATTTGAACGTTGCGGAGCAACGGCCCGGAGGGTGGCGGGCAGGACGCCCGCCATAAACTGCCAGGCATCAAATCAGTAAAAAGCCCATCCTCGCGGATGGGCTTTTTGCGTTTTGGACTATTCATCTTCATCAATATAGAGTTGCCTGAGTGCGCTCATATTCACGATTAAAATCTTGCCGTATTTTGCCTCAATCCATCCCAACTTTTCCCATGCAACCAGACGCTTATTAATAGTCTGACGGGTGGTATTGATAATGGTTGCCAGGTCGTCCTGGGTTAAGTAAAGGTTGATTAATACGCCTTTCTCATGCCATTCGCCATAGCCTTCCGACAAGCTCACCAGACGTTTCGCCAGACGGGCTGAGACGGATAAAAGCGCGCTGTCATGGAGCATCGTGAAGGCGTTGCGCACCACTTTACACAGCAGTAGTGCCAGAAAATGGTGGAGGATGGGATAGTGCTGCAAAAGCGACTCCACGTCGCGTGGTTTCAGCGTCAGCAGTATTGTTTTGCCAAGAGCTCTGGCATCGTGGGTACGGGCTGATTTGTCGATCATACCGATTTCACCAAACCAGTTACCGGGTGAAAGATAGCGGAAAATGCACTCTTTGCCATCGGCTGAGACGGAGCTGACTTTGACGGATCCGGTAATGACCGCATACAGCGCCTGTGATTCATCTCCCCGATAGTGGATCACTTCACCGTTTTCATACTGATAAAAGCTGGCACGGGACAACATCTGCCCACTAAGATAATCAGGTAGCGCCCGGAACCAGCTACTGGTCAGCAGGATAGCCTGGATCTCATCCTGCTGAAGATTCCATTCATGTGACTCCTGTGCTACAGCCAATATCTTAACCATCGTTGTTGCTGTCCTGATGTTGATTATTGTCGCAGCACTGTATCATTTCCGATTAATCAGAGTGACTGAGATACGTCGTCTCACTGGATTTCATGGCGTGTGCCGGGGAGGCTACCATCCGCGCTTTATCAATCCCAAACCGTCGCAATGCCAGAATCATCAGGCTACCTGATGCCGTGACTAGTGCGAGGAAATAGAGCCCTGCCTGCGGTGAGTTGAAGGAATGCTCTGCCCAGACGCGTAAATTCGGGGCGACGAACCCTCCTAAATTGCCCATTGAATTAATGAGAGCGATCCCCGAAGCCGCGGCTGCTCCGCCCAGGTACGATGAGGGAAATGTCCAGTAAAGCGGCTGCATGGCAAGGTGTCCCGCAGCCGCAACGCATAGGGCGACAATCGCGATGAGCGGTATACTCTCAGCGAAGCCCGATAACGCGATCCCCACGGCTCCGCACATGAAAGTGACAGCTGCAACGTAGCGGCGTTCCTGCAGTTTTTCGGAGATCCGTGGCACGTAATACACCGCAATGGCGGCACACAACGGTGGGATAGCGGTGACAAAGCCAACCAGCAGACCGACTTTCGTGCCCATCAGAGTGGCGATCTGGGTTGGCAGGAAGAAATAGATCCCGTAACCGCAAACCTGGACGGTGAACCAAATCAGGCATAGGTAGAGCACGCGTACATCCAGTAGCGCTTGCCACACGCCTTTCGGACCATGGGCCAGTTTCATCTGCTCTTCATGATTAAGCGTCTGGCTTAGCGCCACTTTTTCTTGCTGCGTTAACCACCTGGCGTCGTCAGGACGATCGTCCAGATAGAAAAAGACCCAAATCCCGACGGCTGAGGCCAACAAACCTTCGACGACGAACATCAACTGCCAGCCATGTAGGCCGAATGCCAGCGTCGTACCTTCCAGAGAAAGCAGCGAGCCGGAAAGCGGGCCGCCGATGATAAAGGCCAGCGGTGCACCAAACAGAAAATAGCCGGTAACTCGTGCGCGGATATGTTGCGGGAACCAGAAAGTCAGATAGAGAATGACGCCGGGAAAGAACCCTGCTTCACTCACCCCCAGCAGAAAACGTAAGAAGATAAACATCGTTTCTGTATGTGCAAACATCATTGCCGCAGAGACCAGACCCCAGGTGATCATGATCCTCGCCAGCCAGACTCGGGCGCCAATGCGGTAAAGCAGAATATTACTTGGGACTTCAAAAAGGGCATAACCAATAAAAAAGATACCGGCGCCAAAAGCGTAGGCTGCATCGCTTAGCCCCGTGTCCAGCTGGAATTCTTGTTTTGCAAAGCCGATATTTGAACGATCCAGATAGGCCAGAATAAACATCAGCGTGACCATCGGGATGATCCGTCGTATGGATTTACGTATTGCCTGTGATAAATCAAGATCGGTAGGGGCGGGCATAGTTCACCTCTTGGTATTTGTCATTATTTTTGTCGTCCAGACGATGTACCTGTAAGAGTTATCTGACGCTGAAACGCTCAAGGGCTTCCCGCCGCAGCGTGGTGCCTGCGCCTGGCGCCGTGGGGAGAGAATAGAATCCCTCTTTCACTTCTACCGGGTCGACGAAACACTCCAGCGTCCAGGGGATGAATTCCAGCAGCGAGCAGGCCGGGTGCGCCATGACCAGATGCAACTGAGCCTGCATCATGTCGCCGTGATGTGGTGTTACCGGTAGGTTAAATGCCAGTCCGAGGTCGGCAATTTCCCAGACTGCCGTCAGTCCACCGCAGCGCGTGGCGTCTGGTTGTAGGTAATCGACCGCCCCAGCGAGTACAAACTCTTTAAAAGAATCAAAATGATATAGTAGTTCTCCTAGGGCTAGAGGTGTGCTGATATGCCTGGCCAGCGCGCGGTGACTGGATACATCGTCGTGCCACATCGGCTCTTCAAACCAGGTAATGTTAAAATCAGCCAGCCGTGAACCATACTGTTTGGCAGTGCTGATATTCCATTTGGCGTTCGCATCCACCATCAGATTGACGTCATCGCCGATCGCTTTTCTGACGGCTTCAATCCGCCTGAGGTCTTCTCGCGGGTCTGGCTTGCCGATTTTCATTTTGATGGCATTAAAGCCCTCTTCAAAAATCATCTTCTTACAGTCATCGACCAACTCGGCGGTCTCCCTGACTAACCAGCCACAATCGGTGTTATAGGCGGTAATGCGAGTGTGCTGTGAGCCGCCAAAAATTTTCCACAGCGGCTGTTCGACCATCTTGGCTTTCAGATCCCACAGCGCAATATCAATGGCAGAGAGCGCCATCTGCATCAATCCTCCGCGTCCTACCCAGATATTGGTTGAACTGTGGGATAATTTACGGTGCAGGTAACGAACTTCATTGGCATCTTCTCCGAGTAGCATCGGACCGAAAACATCGCTGATAATGGTGGTGAGCAATCTGTCGGTAGCGATATCAGCATGGGTACCCGTATAACCGTAACCGACCAGACCATTGTCCGTCTCAATCATGACACCGGGCATGCCCCAGTGTGTAATGCTGTGTGTAGAATCGCCGATGATATTTTTTGTTACCGGCACGTGCATAATAAATGTCGTCAATTTGGTGATTTTCATGCTTGCTTCCTGTGGAGACCTGATGGATTGCCGCAATGTAGCAATGGTCTTTCGGGAAGGCTGTCAAACGGTTTACACATCACCAGCGGTTGGCGAGATTAATTAAAATATTTGATACGGATCGCGAATTGCTCCCATCTTCCTGGCGGGGATGGCCTTTTTATCTTTTTTATTCTTTGATAAGCAGTAACGGATAGACACGGCTCGGGCCGTCAATCTCACAACGTCTCGCTACGTTAAACCGAATGGGGTTGAAACTTTCTCACCTTCCGCTTGCAGACTCGACATTTTATTTATTCCTGGTTATTGTTAGCTGTCTGGATGTCTAAACGTTTATACGTATGCTATGAGGTAATAAAGTTATGCCTATTCGGGTGCAGGACGAGCTACCGGCCGTCAATTTCTTGCGCAGTGAGAACGTTTTTGTGATGACGACAACGCGCGCAACGACTCAGGAAATTCGCCCGCTGAAGGTGCTTATCCTTAACCTGATGCCGAAGAAAATCGAGACCGAAAACCAGTTCCTGCGGCTGCTATCGAACTCTCCGCTCCAGCTTGATATCCAGCTGCTGCGTATCGACGCGCGTGAATCCCGCAACACGCCAACCGAGCATCTGAACAACTTCTACTGTAACTTTGAAGACATCTGTGACCAGAACTTTGATGGCCTGATCGTCACCGGCGCGCCGCTGGGGCTGGTCGAATTTAACGACGTCGCCTACTGGCCGCAGATTAAGCAGGTGCTGGAGTGGGCAAAGGATCACGTGACCTCAACGCTGTTTGCCTGTTGGGCCGTACAGGCCGCGCTCAATATCCTTTATGGCATCCCCAAGCAAACCCGCACTGAAAAAATCTCCGGCGTCTTTGAGCACCATATTTTGCACCCGCACGCGCTGCTGACCCGCGGTTTCGACGATACCTTCCTCGCGCCACACTCGCGCTACGCCGATTTTCCGGCCGCATTGATCCGCGACTATACCGATTTAGAGATCCTGGCAGAAACCGAAGAGGGTGATGCCTATCTGTTCGCCAGCAAAGATAAGCGCATTGCCTTCGTCACCGGCCACCCGGAATACGATGCTAATACCCTGGCGGGCGAGTTTTTCCGCGATGTGGAAGCGGGCCTCAGCCCGGAAGTTCCGGCCAATTATTTCCCGCACGATGACCCGCAAAACACACCGCGGGCCAGCTGGAGAAGTCACGGAAACCTGCTGTTTGCCAACTGGCTGAACTACTATGTCTACCAAATCACGCCATACGATCTGCGGCATATGAATCCGACTCTGGATTAATCCTCCAGCCAACGCGATCCTAAAGCGTTTCAGCATTTTGCCTCTGGCACCTTCGGGTGCCTTTTTTATTTCCGAAATTCAATTCATACATGAAATAAACTTTAATTTTAATGTTATCAATATGTTGAATTGATATTAAAATTAAAATGGAAATTGTTTTTGATTTTGGAAAAATAATGCGTAGTCTTAATTGTGTTGAGCGAAAAGCAGACAACGATCTTTCACTCGCGCCAACTGGATCAACCAAGAGGAGCAGCACAATGACGCAACAGGCGACAATCACTGACGAACTGGCCTTCGGCCAGCCTTATGGCGAGCAGGAAAAGCAGATCTTAACGCCTGAGGCGGTGGAGTTCCTGGCGGAACTGGTGAGCCGCTTTACGCCTGAGCGCAATAAGCTGCTGGCGGCACGTATCCAGCAGCAGCAGGACATTGACGACGGAAGGCTGCCGGATTTTATTTCGGAAACGGCTTCCATTCGTAACGGTGACTGGACGATTCGCGGTATTCCGGCCAATTTACAGGATCGTCGGGTGGAGATTACCGGCCCGGTTGAACGTAAGATGGTGATTAATGCCCTGAATGCTAACGTAAAAGTATTTATGGCTGACTTTGAGGATTCGCTGGCGCCTGACTGGAACAAAGTCATCGATGGTCAGATAAACCTGCGCGATGCGGTCAACGGCACCATCAGCTATACCAACGAAGCGGGGAAAATCTACCAGCTGAAGCCAGACCCTGCGGTGCTGGTTTGCCGGGTACGCGGTCTGCACCTGCCGGAAAAACACGTCACCTGGCGCGGGGAGTCGATTCCCGGCAGCCTGTTTGATTTCGCGCTCTACTTCTTCCATAACCACCAGGCGCTGCTGGCGAAAGGAAGCGGCCCCTATTTCTATCTGCCGAAGACCCAGGCCTGGCAGGAAGCGGCCTGGTGGAGCGACGTTTTCAGCTACACCGAAGATCGCTTTGAACTGCCGCGCGGCACCATCAAGGCGACGCTGCTGATTGAAACGCTGCCGGCGGTGTTCCAGATGGATGAAATTCTCCACGCGCTGCGGGACCACATCGTTGGCCTGAACTGCGGACGTTGGGACTACATTTTCAGCTACATCAAAACGTTAAAAAACCATGCTGACCGTGTCTTACCTGACCGCCAGGTGGTGACGATGGACAAATCGTTCCTCAACGCCTATTCACGCCTGCTGATAAAAACCTGCCACAAGCGCGGCGCGTTTGCGATGGGCGGCATGGCGGCCTTTATCCCCAGCAAAGATGCCGAACGCAACCGTCAGGTGCTCGGCAAAGTCACCGCCGATAAAGAGCTGGAGGCCAAAAACGGCCATGACGGCACCTGGATTGCCCACCCGGGCCTCGCGGATACGGCGATGGAGGTTTTCAATCGCGTGCTGGGCGAACGGACTAACCAGCTGGATGTCAGCCGGGAACAGGATGAGCCGATTACCGCCGAACAGCTGCTGGAGCCCTGCGACGGCGAGCGCACCGAAGCCGGGATGCGCGCCAACATTCGCGTGGCGGTGCAGTACATCGAAGCCTGGATCTCCGGCAACGGCTGCGTACCGATTTATGGCCTGATGGAAGATGCGGCCACCGCCGAAATCTCGCGCACCTCTATCTGGCAATGGATCCATCATCAGAAGACGCTGAGCGACGGGACGCCGGTAACCAAAGCGCTGTTCCGCCAATGGCTGAGCGAGGAGCTGATGGTTATTCAGGACGAGCTGGGCGAACACCGCTACAGCAGCGGCCGCTTTGACGATGCCGCGCGGCTGATGGAACAAATCACTACCTCAGATGAACTGATCGATTTCTTAACGTTGCCTGGCTACCGCCTGCTGGCGTAATTCACCCACTCGTGACCCTATGGAGCATCTGCACATGAAAACTCGTACTCAGCAAATCGAAGAATTAAACCAGGAGTGGACACAGCCGCGCTGGGAAGGCATTACCCGCCCGTACAGCGCGGAAGAAGTGGTGAAATTACGCGGTTCGGTCAACCCGGAATGTACCCTGGCGCAGCTCGGTGCGGCCAAAATGTGGCGACTGCTGCACGGCGGTTCGAAAAAGGGCTATATCAACAGCCTGGGCGCACTGACCGGCGGGCAGGCGCTGCAGCAGGCGAAGGCGGGGATCGAGGCGATTTATCTCTCCGGCTGGCAGGTGGCGGCGGATGCCAACCTCGCTTCCAGCATGTATCCGGATCAATCGCTGTACCCGGCGAACTCGGTGCCGGCGGTGGTCGATCGGATCAATAATACCTTCCGTCGCGCCGATCAGATCCAGTGGTCTGCCGGTATTGAAGCAGACGATCCGCGCTATACCGACTATTTCCTGCCGATCGTGGCGGATGCTGAAGCCGGCTTCGGCGGCGTGCTGAATGCGTTTGAGCTGATGAAATCGATGATTGAGGCCGGTGCAGCGGCGGTTCACTTTGAAGATCAGCTGGCGTCGGTGAAAAAATGCGGCCATATGGGCGGAAAAGTGCTGGTTCCGACGCAGGAAGCGATCCAGAAACTGGTGGCCGCTCGCCTGGCGGCCGACGTCATGGGCGTACCGACGCTGGTCATCGCCCGCACCGACGCCGACGCGGCGGATCTGATCACCTCCGACTGCGATCCGTACGATCGTGAATTTATTACCGGCGATCGCACCAGTGAAGGTTTCTTCCGCACCCATGCCGGCATTGAGCAGGCGATCAGCCGCGGCCTGGCCTACGCGCCTTACGCCGACCTCGTATGGTGCGAAACGTCGAAGCCCGATCTTGAGCAGGCTAAGCGCTTTGCCGAAGCTATTCACGCCCGCTTTCCGGGCAAGCTGCTGGCCTACAACTGCTCGCCGTCGTTTAACTGGAAGAAAAACCTCGATGACGCCACCATCGCTCGCTTCCAGCAGTCGCTGTCCGATATGGGCTACAAATATCAGTTCATTACTCTGGCTGGCATCCACAGCATGTGGTTCAACATGTTCGACCTCGCCCGCTCCTACGCGCAGGGCGAGGGGATGAAGCACTACGTTGAGAAGGTTCAGCAGCCGGAGTTCGCCGCCGCAGCGGAAGGATACACCTTCGTTTCCCACCAGCAGGAGGTGGGCACCGGCTATTTCGACAAGGTGACGACGATTATCCAGGGAGGCGCCTCTTCGGTAACGGCGTTAACCGGTTCAACGGAAGAAGAGCAGTTCTGATAGGTTTCCCCCTCTCCCTTGCCGGAAGGGGGCTGGGGTGAGGGGGACGATATGACGCGTGGCCTGGAATTATTGATCGCACAGACGATTTTGCAGGGATTTGACGCCCAGTACGGGCGTTTTCTTGAGGTCACCTCGGGCGCGCAGCAGCGCTTTGAGCACGCCGACTGGCACGCCGTTCAGCAGGCGATGAAGCAGCGCATCCATCTCTACGATCACCACGTCGGCCTGGTGGTTGAACAGCTGCGCTGTATTACCGAAGGCAAAAGTACCGACGTCGATTTTTTACTGCGGGTGAAAGAGCACTATACCCACCTGCTGCCGGATTACCCTCGCTTCGAAATTGCGGAGAGCTTTTTCAACTCCGTCTATTGCCGGTTGTTTGACCACCGCTCGCTGACTCCCGAGCGGCTCTTTATTTTCAGCTCGCAGCCGGAACGCAGCTTCCGCTCCATTCCCCGCCCGCTGGCGAAAACGTTTTTCCCCGATCGCGGCTGGGAAACGCTATTAAGCAAGGTGTTATCCGATCTCCCCCTGCGGCTGGCGTGGCAAAATAAGGCGCGGGATATTGGCTATATTACCGCCTGCCTGGAGGAAGCTCTCGGCAGCGAGATGCTCTCCCGCTCCCATCTGCAAATAGCCAACGAACTCTTTTATCGCAATAAGGCGGCCTGGCTGGTCGGCAAACTGGTGACGCCGGTGGCGACGCTGCCCTTTTTGCTGCCTGTCCATCGCAGCGATGAAGGCGAGCTGTTTATTGATGCCTGCCTGACCACTCACGCGGAGGCGAGCATCGTCTTTGGCTTTGCGCGCTCCTATTTTATGGTTTACGCCCCGCTGCCCGGGGCGCTGGTTGAGTGGCTGCGCGAGATCCTGCCGGGGAAAACCACCGCTGAACTGTACATGGCGATTGGCTGCCAGAAACACGCGAAAACGGAAAGCTACCGCGAATATCTGCACTACATCGCCCGCAGCGACGAACAGTTTATCGAGGCGCCGGGCATCCGCGGGATGGTAATGCTGGTCTTTACCCTGCCGGGCTTCGACCGGGTATTTAAGATCATCAAGGACCGCTTTGCGCCGCAAAAGGAGATGACCGCCGCCCACGTCCGCGCCTGCTATCAGCTGGTTAAAGAGCACGATCGCGTCGGGCGCATGGCCGATACCCAGGAGTTTGAAAACTTCGTGCTGGATAAGCGGCAAATCGCGCCGCAGCTGATGGCGCTGCTGCAATCGGAAGCCGGGGCTAAAATTACCGACCTTGGCGATCGGATTGCCATCAGCCATCTCTATATCGAGCGGCGCATGGTGCCGCTGAACATCTGGCTGGAGCAGGTTGACGGCCAGGCGCTGCGCGATGCGGTCGAAGAGTACGGCAACGCCATTCGCCAGCTGGCCGCTGCCAATATCTTCCCCGGAGACATGCTATTTAAGAACTTCGGCGTGACCCGCCACGGCCGGGTGGTGTTCTACGATTACGATGAGATTTGCTACATGACGGAGGTTAATTTCCGCGAGATCCCGCCGCCGCGCTATCCGGAAGATGAGCTGGCGAGCGAGCCGTGGTACAGCGTGTCGCCGGGGGACGTTTTCCCGGAAGAGTTCCGCCACTGGCTCTGCGCGGACCCGCGTATCGGGCCGCTGTTTGAGGAGATGCACGCCGATCTGCTGCGGGCCGACTACTGGCGCGAGCTGCAGACGCGCATTCGCAGCGGCCACGTGGAGGATGTCTACGCCTACCGCCGCCGCCAGCGCTTTTGCGTGCGCTACGGCGCGATGCGGCAGGCGGGCTAGGTCAGGTGTAAAAGTAGCGCACCACGTGGAAGAACACCGGCGCGGCAAAGCAGAGGGAATCAATCCTGTCCATCATGCCGCAGTGCCCTTCCAGCATGGCGCCAAAATCCTTCACTCCCCGATCGCGCTTGATTGCCGACATGCACAGGCCGCCCGCGAACCCCAGCAGGGTGATCAGCAGAGAGATAAAAAAGGCCTGAATCATGCTGAACGGCGTAACCCAGAACAGGGCCGCGCCCACCAGGCTGGCGCTCAGAATCCCGCCCACGAAGCCTTCCACCGTTTTGTTCGGGCTCAGCTTCGGCACGATAGGACGCTTGCCCCACAGCTTGCCGAACACGTACTGCAGCACGTCGGAAATCTGCACGACGATCATCATGAACAGCACCAGCTTGATGTTCTCGCCGGCAAAACCCGGAATATCGATCATCAGCAGCGCCGGCGCATGGCTGACGCAGTACACCGCAATCATCAGGCTCCACTGAATCTTGGCGCAGCGCTCCAGGAAGTGGGTGGTATCGCTGGCCAGCGCGATGCGGGCAGGAATAAACAGGAACGCATAAACCGGAATAAATATCACGAACAGGCTGTACCACTCGATCCCCACCAGCAGGTACTGCAGCGGCAGGATCACGAAAAAGCACCAAAACAGCGCCTCGTGGTCGCCCCGGCGGGTGGGGGTCAGGGTGACGCATTCGCGCAGCGCATAGAAGGACATCAGCGCGAATAAAATCACCGAGCCGATGGGGCCGATGAGCATGGCGAAGACCGAAATGATGCACATGACCCACCAGGCGCGAATTCTGGCGTTGAGATTGGCGATGGTTTCGTTCTGCTTTCTGAGCGACAGCAGATAGCCAATCAGGCTCGCAATAACCAGCAGGGAAAACAGTCCCGCCAGCAGCAGCAGGAGCTGATGATCGATATTATGCATGGGATAGCGCCTCCAGCGCTGATTTCGCGCGGGCTAAAAACGCCGCTTTTGTTTCGCCTTCCGCCGGGCCATCCAGCGGTTCGCCGAAGGTGGCGCTGCAGATAATCGGTACCACCAGCCTGGAGCCTTTCGGGAGCACCCGGTTCAGGTTTTCCAGCCAGACGGGCACCAGCCGGACGTCGGGGTGGCGCTGCATCAGGTGGTACAGGCCGCTTTTAAACTCGCCCAGCTCGTCGCCGCTGCCGCGGGTGCCCTCGGGAAAGAAAATGAGCGACTCGCTGTTTTCCAGCACGGCGACCAGCGGCGCGAGGGGATCTTCGCCTGAGGACGGCGACGCCGCCCGGCCTTTACGCTCAATCAGCACCGCCCCGAAGATGCGGGAGGCCAGGTAGCGGCGCAGTCGGCTCTTTTTCCAGTAATCCGCGGCGGCGACGGGATGGACGTTTTCGCGCATCGCGGTAGGCAGGCTGGCCCAGATCACCAGCCCGTCGAGATGGCTGCTGTGGTTGGCGAAGTAGAGCGTGGCCTGCCCGGGCTGCGGAGTGGATCTCCAGCGCGATTTAATGCCCGTCAGCAGCCGGCATATGCTGACCAGCAGCGCCCGTACCAGCGCTTTGTCCGGCGAAAAGCTCATGGTGATTCTCCTGCGTTAAGATCCTGGATAATGAGTCGCGCCCGGCTGATGCAGGTGACGAGAGCGCCCAGCAGAATCAGCCACAGAACCGCTAAAAAGCCCTGCTGGCTCCACTGCGGAAACGCGGCCGCCAGCAGCGAGACCGCGGTCAGCAGCGCCATGCGATGCTGTTTGGCCATTGGGCCGCTGAAGCGCTGGGGCAGTCCGCAGGTGCCCCCAAGCAGGCGGATATAGGCGGTGGCGATCGCCAGCAGCGCGCAGCCCCAGCCGAGCGCTTCCGCCGATGGGTAAAGCGTGATGCCGTAGCCCACGCCGAGCAGCAGCAGCGTGTCGGATACGCGATCGGGAAGCTCGTTATAAACGGCGCCTGCCGGGCTGCGCAGACCGCCCTCGACGGCGACCATCCCGTCAAGAAGGTTGCAGATTAATCGTCCCTGAATGCCGACGGCGGCGGCGATAAAGAGGATCCGCTGCCCGATTTCACCTTCAACCCTCCATGCGGCCAGATAGCACAGCGCGGAGAGCGCGGCAAAGGCGATTCTGAAGAGAGAGATACCGTTCGGCGTACAGCCTTTACGGCGTAGATACCGCGCGGCGGCGGTGGCCCAGCGAGTCTCGCGTGCCCGGATGGGGCGGCGATCCTGGATTTCCTTTTCCATAGTTGCGTGCTCATTTTTGTTTTAAGAGCACATATTATATACAGCTTTCGCGGAAATTAACGCATACCGCTGCAGGCCAGGATCGTCTCGCTCGCGGTTCAGGGCAACGGCGCATCGGCGGCCTCGATCAGCGCGAACTCTTCATAAACCAGCTCCATCTCCGGCGACCAGCTCCCTTCGCGCTCGAAGAACGCCCGGTGAGCCTGCTGCCAGTAGCGCAGGCTCAAATCGCCTTCGCCTTCCAGCGCGGCGAGCTCCGCGGTCATCTCATTAAAGCGAATAATTCTGAGCGCCAGGGTACGGATAACGCAAACCGGCTCGCTCGCGCCGTTGAGCACGATGTGCCAGGCGCCGGGAGTGACCGGCGGATTTTCCTGCCGATAGCTAGCAAGCGAACCGCAGGTGCCGCGCTTTTTGCCGGCGATAACCAGCGCCGCCAGCTCGTCGGCCAGCTCGGGGGAGTCGCCAAATGACCAGCAGAAGGCGCCGGGATAGCGCTGCTGCCAAAGGGCCTGCAGATCGTTCATCTCAGCGAACCCCGCCGTAGGCCAGGGTTACCTCTTTGGCGGCTTTAATCGCCAGCGCGCCCAGCTCGGTGACGCGATCGTCGGTCATCCGCGAGATGGGCCCGGAGATGGAGATAGCGGCAAACGGCTCGCGATGTTCGTCATAGATGCAGGAAGCGACGCAGCGCAGGCCCAGAGCGTGCTCTTCATCATCGAAGGAGTAGCCGCGCTTGCGGGTCTGGGCCAGGTCCTCTTTCAGATGCACCGGCGATACCAGCGTGGCGTGGGTGTAGGCGTGCAGGCCCTTGCGGTGCAGGAGGCCGGTGACCTGCTCTTCGCTCAGCTGTGACAGGAAGGCTTTACCCGCGCCGGAGGCGTGCATCGGCAGCTTGCCGCCAATCGGCGCCGACATGCGCATCAGCTGGGTGCACTGCACCTGGTCGATGATAATCGCCTGATGGTCGCCCTGATCCAGCACCGCCAGGTTGACCGTTTCGCCGGAATCTTCCATCAGCTGGCGCAGAATAGGGTGGACGATGGCCAGCAGGTTGCGGCTTTGCAGAAAGCTGCTGCCGACCACAAAGGCGTGGGCGCCTACCGACCAGTGCCCGAGCTCGCCCACCTGGCGCACGAAGCCCAGCTGCTGCATGGTCGTCAGCAGGCGGTGGGTTGTCGAATTCGGCAGGCCGGCCTGCTGCGCCAGCTCGGTTAAGGCGACGCTGCCGTGCGATTCAGAAATCCATTCGAGTAATTTTAGCCCACGGGTAAGCGACTGAACCTGTCCGCCAGCCTGAGGGGCGGCGGGCGTCACGGGTTTTCTGCCGCGCTTTGCGGGAACGGGAGTGGCCATCGCAGATTCCTTTTTCTGTATCGTGGAAATAGTTTTCGTTTTATTTGCCCATTTTGCAATCACAACCGGACTGATCGGAGGAGTGAAACTGAACATGTCTCATATTGTCCGCCGTTCCCTTTCCCGCCCCTGTGGTTTATGCCAGTATGGTTTGTTGAGTTTTTCGGTCTGGTTGAGCGTTGTCGGGAGCGAGTGTGAGCAGCAAAGTTGAGCAACTGCATCAGCAGTTAAAAAAACGTATTTTGGTTCTGGATGGCGGCATGGGCACCATGATCCAGGGCTATCGTCTGAGTGAAGAGGAGTTCCGCGGCGCGCGCTTTGCCGACTGGCCCTGCGATCTGAAAGGCAATAACGACCTGCTGGTGCTCAGCAAGCCGGACGTGATCCGCGCCATTCACGACGCCTACTTCGAGGCCGGGGCGGATATCATTGAAACCAACACCTTTAACTCGACGACGATCGCGATGGCGGATTACCAGATGGAATCCCTGTCGGCGGAAATCAACTTTGCCGCGGCGCAGCTGGCGCGCGCCAGCGCCGACGCGTGGACCGCCCGCACGCCGGACAAGCCGCGCTACGTCGCGGGCGTTCTCGGCCCGACCAACCGCACCGCCTCCATCTCTCCTGACGTTAACGACCCGGCCTACCGCAACATCACCTTCGACGGGCTGGTGGAAGCCTACCGCGAGTCAACGAAGGCGCTGGTGGAAGGGGGCGTCGACCTGATTATGATCGAGACGGTGTTCGACACCCTCAACGCCAAAGCGGCGATCTTTGCCGTGAAAGAGGAGTTTGAGGCGCTGGGCGTGGAGCTGCCGATCATGATCTCCGGCACCATCACCGATGCCTCCGGACGCACGCTCTCCGGGCAAACCACCGAAGCCTTTTATAACTCGCTGCGCCACGCCGATGCGTTCACCTTCGGCCTCAACTGCGCCCTCGGCCCGGACGAGCTGCGCCAGTACGTGCAGGAGCTCTCGCGCATCGCCGAATGCTACGTCACCGCGCACCCCAACGCGGGCCTGCCGAACGCCTTTGGCGAATACGATCTGGACGCTGATACCATGGCCGCGCAGATTCGCGAATGGGCTGAATCCGGGTTCCTGAATATCGTCGGCGGCTGCTGCGGCACCACCCCGGAGCATATCGCGGCCATGTCGCGCGCCGTGGCCGGCCTTGCGCCGCGCGCGCTGCCGGAAATCCCGGAGGCCTGCCGCCTCTCCGGCCTTGAGCCGCTGAATATCGGCGACGACAGCCTGTTTGTTAACGTCGGCGAACGGACCAACGTGACCGGCTCCGCGAAGTTTAAGCGCCTGATCAAAGAAGAAAAATATAACGAAGCGCTGGACGTAGCCCGCCAGCAGGTCGAGAGCGGCGCGCAGATTATCGATATCAACATGGATGAGGGGATGCTCGACGCGGAAGCGGCGATGGTGCGTTTCCTCAACCTGATTGCCGGCGAGCCCGATATTGCCCGGGTGCCGATTATGATCGACTCCTCGAAGTGGGAGGTCATCGAAAAGGGCCTGAAGTGCATTCAGGGCAAAGGCATCGTCAACTCTATCTCAATGAAAGAGGGGATCGAGCCGTTTATCGATCATGCTAAAAAAGTGCGCCGCTACGGCGCCGCCGTGGTGGTGATGGCCTTCGACGAGCAGGGCCAGGCCGATACCCGCGCGCGCAAAATCGAGATTTGCCGCCGGGCATACAAAATTCTGACCGAAGAGGTGGGCTTCCCGCCGGAAGATATTATCTTCGACCCCAATATCTTCGCGGTGGCGACCGGTATTGAAGAGCACAACAACTACGCGCAGGACTTTATCGGCGCCTGTGAAGATATTAAACGCGAGCTGCCGCACGCGCTGATTTCCGGCGGCGTCTCCAACGTCTCGTTCTCCTTCCGCGGCAACGATCCGGTCCGCGAGGCGATTCACGCCGTCTTCCTCTACTACGCCATTCGCAACGGCATGGACATGGGGATTGTTAACGCCGGGCAGCTGGCGATTTATGACGACCTGCCCGCCGAACTGCGCGATGCCGTCGAAGACGTGATCCTCAATCGCCATGACGAGGGCACCGATCGCCTGCTGGAACTGGCGGAAAAGTATCGCGGCAGCAAAACGGACGACTCTGCCAACGCCCAGCAGGCGGAATGGCGCAGCTGGGACGTTAAAAAGCGCCTTGAATACTCGCTGGTGAAAGGGATCACCGAATTTATCGAGCTCGACACCGAAGAGGCGCGTCAGCAGTCGGCCCGCCCCATTGAGGTGATTGAAGGCCCGCTGATGGACGGCATGAACGTGGTGGGCGATCTGTTCGGCGAGGGTAAAATGTTCCTCCCGCAGGTGGTGAAATCGGCCCGCGTGATGAAGCAGGCGGTGGCCTACCTCGAACCGTACATTGAAGCCAGCAAAGAAAAAGGTTCCAGCAACGGCAAGATGGTGATCGCCACCGTCAAAGGCGACGTGCACGACATCGGTAAAAACATCGTCGGCGTGGTGCTGCAGTGTAATAACTACGAAATCATCGATCTGGGGGTGATGGTCCCGGCGGACAAAATCCTCAAAACCGCCCGTGAAGTGAATGCCGACCTGATTGGCCTCTCCGGGCTGATTACCCCGTCGCTGGATGAAATGGTCAACGTGGCGAAAGAGATGGAGCGCCAGGGCTTTACCCTGCCGCTGCTGATTGGCGGCGCCACCACCTCCAAAGCGCATACGGCGGTCAAAATCGAGCAGAACTACAGCGGCCCGACGGTCTACGTGCAGAACGCCTCGCGTACCGTGGGCGTGGTCTCAGCCCTGCTCTCGGCTACCCAGCGCGATGATTTTGTCGCCCGTACGCGTAAAGAGTATGAAGCCGTGCGTATCCAGCACGGACGCAAGAAGCCGCGCACTCCGCCGGTTACCCTGGCGGCCGCTCGCGAAAACGATCTGGCCTTTGACTGGGAGAACTATACGCCGCCGGTGGCCCATCGCCTCGGCGTGCAGGAAGTTGAGGCCAGCATCGAAACGCTGCGTAACTATATCGACTGGACGCCGTTCTTTATGACCTGGTCGCTGGCCGGGAAATACCCGCGCATCCTCGAAGATGACGTGGTGGGCGAAGAGGCGCAGCGGCTGTTTAAAGATGCCAACGATCTGCTGGACAAGCTGAGCGCGGAGAAGTCGCTGAACCCGCGCGGGGTGGTGGGATTATTCCCGGCTAACCGCGTCGGCGACGACATCGAAATTTACCGCGACGAGACGCGCACCCACGTTCTGACCGTCAGCCATCACCTGCGCCAGCAGACCGAGAAAGTCGGGTTTGCCAACTACTGCCTCGCTGATTTTGTTGCGCCGAAGCTGAGCGGTAAGGCCGACTATCTTGGCGCGTTCGCGGTTACCGGCGGGCTGGAGGAAGATGCGCTGGCCGAGGCCTTTGACGCTCAGCACGATGATTACAACAAAATCATGGTCAAGGCGATTGCCGACCGTCTGGCCGAGGCGTTTGCGGAGTATCTGCACGAACGGGTGCGCAAGGTTTACTGGGGCTATGCCGCCAACGAGAACCTCAGCAACGAGGAGCTGATCCGCGAGAACTATCAGGGGATCCGCCCGGCGCCGGGCTATCCGGCCTGTCCGGAGCATACCGAAAAAGCCGTTATCTGGGAGCTGCTGGACGTGGAGGCGCATACCGGCATGAAGCTGACCGAATCGTTCGCCATGTGGCCGGGCGCTTCTGTCTCCGGCTGGTACTTCAGCCATCCTGACAGCAAGTACTACGCCGTGGCGCAGATCCAGCGCGATCAGGTTGAAGACTACGCTCTGCGTAAAGGGATGACCCCTGGCGAAGTTGAGCGCTGGCTGGCGCCAAACCTGGGCTATGACGCGGACTAGCCGCAGCCTGTCACAAATTTGTCATCTTATCTTACAACTTACAGGGCGCTCAGAGGGCGCCCTGTCTCTTTATTGCTGCTAAACCCTTATACTGGGGTATTGCTTCAGAACGCCCGGACGATGTAGCCCGGCTACGCACAGCGCCGCCGGGGGAATTCCGTATCGGGTTATCTGCATTTATCCGTCGGATAATAAGGAGAACAACAATCCGTGTTAACTCTGCTACACCTGCTGTCTGCCGTCGCCCTGCTGGTTTGGGGCACCCATATTGTTCGTACCGGCGTGATGCGCGTCTATGGCGCGCGCCTGCGTTCCGTTCTCAGCAGTAGCGTCGAGAAAAAGCCGCTCGCCTTCTGCGCCGGTATTGGCGTCACCGCTCTGGTCCAGAGCAGCAACGCCACCACCATGCTGGTCACCTCGTTTGTCGCCCAGGACCTGGTCGCGCTGGCGCCGGCGTTGGTGATCGTGCTGGGCGCCGACGTCGGGACCGCGCTGATGGCGAGGGTGCTGACTTTCGACCTCTCGTGGCTCTCGCCGCTGCTGATTTTTATCGGCGTGATTTTCTTCCTTGGCCGCAAGCAAACCCGCGCCGGACAGCTGGGGCGGGTCGGTATCGGGCTGGGGCTGATTTTATTAGCGCTGGAGCTGATCGTGCAGGCGGTGCACCCCATCACCCAGGCCAACGGCGTGCAGGTGATATTCGCCTCGCTGACCGGCGATATCATGCTGGATGCGCTGATTGGCGCCATGTTCGCCATCGTGAGCTACTCCAGCCTCGCGGCGGTGCTGTTAACCGCCACGCTCACCTCCACCGGCGTGATTTCGTTCCCGGTTGCGCTGTGCCTGGTGATCGGCGCCAACCTCGGCTCCGGGATCCTGGCGATGATTAACAACAGCGCCGCCAACGCCGCCGCGCGCCGCGTCGCGCTTGGCAGCCTGCTGTTTAAGCTGGTGGGCAGCCTGATTATCCTGCCGTTTGTCCACCTGCTGGCGAATACGATGCACAGGCTGCCGCTACCGGAGGCGGAGCTGGTGATTTACTTCCACGTCTTCTACAACCTAATCCGCTGCGTGGCGATGGTGCCGTTCGCCGAGCCGATGGCCCGGCTCTGCAGGCGCCTGATTCAGGAAGAGCCGGATCAGGATCTGCACCTGAAGCCGAAGCATCTCGACCCCTCGGCGCTGGATACGCCGGCCCTGGCGTTGGCCAACGCCGCGCGCGAGACGTTGCGCATTGGCGACGCCATGGAGCAGATGCTGGACGGCCTGCGCAAGGTGATGCACGGCGAGCCGCGGGAAGAGAAGGCGCTGCGTCGGCTAGCGGACGATATCAACGTGCTCTATACCGCCATCAAGCTCTATCTGGCGCGGATGCCGAAAGATGAGCTGGCCGAAGAGGAGTCTCGCCGCTGGGCGGAGATTATCGAAATGGCGCTCAACCTCGAGCAGGCGTCCGATATCGTTGAGAGAATGGGCAGCGAAATTGCCGATAAATCGCTGGCCGCGCGGCGGGCGTTCTCCGTTGAAGGATTGAAGGAGCTGGACGGCCTGTACGATCAGCTGCTGAGCAACCTCCAGCTGGCGATGTCGGTCTTCTTCTCCAGCGACGTCCCGAGCGCCCGGCGCCTGCGCCGCAACAAGCATCGTTTCCGCATTATGAACCGCCGCTACTCGCACGCGCACGTCGATCGCCTCCATCAGCAGAACGTGCAGAGCATTGAAACCAGCTCGCTGCATCTCGGGCTGCTGGGCGATATGAAGCGTCTCAACTCGCTGTTCTGTTCGGTTGCCTACAGCGTGATGGAGCAGCCGGACGAAGATGACGAGCGGGACGACTATTAAGCGCTAAGGCCGCCGGCCGGACGCAGTGCCCGAGGAAATCCTCCCAGGCGCTGCGGCTCCCCGGCGGGGAAAGCGGTTAAAAGCGGTGGCCGGCTTCGACAGGGACCGCGTCTTTTCCGGCGGTAAACACCAGCGTCGGGTTCGGGCCGCCGAGGGTGGCGTGACCGTCAGCAACCTGAATCCAGTTTCCTTCCGGCAGGCCGATAACCACCAGCTCCGGCGCCACCACCAGCAGCTCACGGATCCGCTGTTCGCGGGTTTCGCCTTTATGCCCTTCCGGCAGGGCGTTGGTGAAGTGCGGGTTAATCTGCAGCGGGAATAGCCCCAGGGCGTCAAACCCCTGAGGGTCAACGATCGGCATATCGTTGGTGGTGCGGATGGTTGGGCAGGCGAGATTGGCGCCGGCGCTCCAGCCGATATAGAGCGCGCCGCGCCTGACCACGTCCTCCACCGGCGCCAGCAGGCCGCGCGTACGGCACTCTTTGAGCACCTGGAAGGTATTGCCGCCGCCGACGATGACCACGTCGGCGGTCTCAATTGCCGCGATAGGGTCCGCGACGCTGTGGATCCCGGTGACGGTTACGCCGAGAGGGGCAAAGACCGCAGCGGTTTTAGCGGTGTAATCATCCCAGCTCTGCGTGACGCCGGCAAAAGGGATAAACACCGCCGAACGACGGCCGTTTAGCTGCCCGGAAATGACCGGCAGCGCGTGTTCCAGCCATGCCTTGCCGGGCAGGGTTGAGTTACTCAGTAGCAGTAGTTCCATCTTTTCTCCGTGATAACCGCCGTCGTTCAGGCCGTTTGCGCCTGGCGGAGCCGCGAAGCGCGTCGCTGCGCCTGAACGCTTTTGGTCTGGCCATAATGACAAAGTCGGCTGGCGATCCTACCACCGCTTGCCCTCGCGCTCGCTGATGTGGCTCACGATGTTGTCAGGTTGCGACACACCGCGTCGCCGCAGCCTGCGATTCGCGATTAATCATGGCTAATATCCTCCGCATGGGCCAGCAGATACTGCTCGGCTTCGCCGGACCAGATCCCGTGGTGGCGTTCCATAATTGCCGCCAGCGCCGGATCGGCAATGCTGCCCAGCGGAGTCAGCGGAAGCGATTTCCCGGTATAAACCAGCTTCTTGCCGCCGCCGACGGCCGGTAAATCGAGGGTGGTTTCCCCGGCGGCGTTGAGCCCAAGAATATGGGTCACCACCTTCGCCGCCTGCACCTTTTTCGCCTGCATCAGCGCAACCGCGGCGCGCATATCGTCGGTGTTGCCGCCGGAGGTACCGACATAGTGGGTAAAGGCGTAGTGAACGTCGTAAAAGTTAACCGGCGCGCTAAACTGTTTATCCTGCGGGCCGGCGAAGAAGTTCAGGCAGCCGTCGGCGGCCAGCAGCGAGGAGGCCAGGGTAATCAGCTCCTCTTTCGGCACGAAAACGAAAATATCATCAAACCCGTAGCCGCCGGTCAGCGCCATCAGCGTCTCCCGGCTGGCGTCACGGCCGTCGAGGTAGTGGATCAGCGTCTGCGGTTCTGAAGGATAGTGCCGACGGGCGTAGCTCAGCTTGGGCTGATTGGTGTCGGTGACCACCAGCAGAGAGGGGTTGATCGGGCCGTGCAGGGCATAGTCGATCGCCAGCAGGCCCATCGGGCCGGTGCCGCCGAGGATCAGGGTGCGCCCCCGCGGGCGGATGCCCATCGTATGATTATAGGTGCCTTCTTGCAGGTGATAGTTGGCGTTGAAGGCGCCGATGACGCAGGAGAGCGGCTCAACCAGCGAGCCTTCAAACCAGGTATCGCCCTCCCAGGGGAGCAGGCAGTCCTGGGTCATCACCTCGTCGGGGATCACCACGTGGGTGGCTTCGCCGCCGATCCACGGGAAGGAGTAGCCGGGGCAATCCGGGCGATCCGGCAGCTGCAGGTTGGCCTGAATCACGTAGCGCTGGCCGGCGTGGAACTTATGCTGCCACTTTTTGCCGACCGCGAGGATTTCGCCGCAAAACTCATGGCCGATGATAATCGGGTTGAGCGCAACATCGTCCGGGACCTTTTTATGGTCCTCGCCCTGATTGGCCTCTTTCCAGGAGGAGAGACACAGGCTGTCGGTCACCACCCGGGCGAGAATTTCATCCTCCCCCATCGCCGGGAGTTCGAAGGTTTCCAGGCGCAGATCGCGTTTGCCATAAAGACGTAGAGCCGTCGTTTTCATATTTACCACCTCATCCCCTTTACTGCGGGGTTAGTTTATTGAAACCGCCCCGACGGCAGCGCCGGGGCGAAAGATCAGGACAGGAAGCCCAGCGCGTTACCGATAATCCCGAGGCCAAACAGGGCGAAGATCAGCCACACCGGGTTCACCTTCTTATTGAGCAGGCGCACCATCAGCAGGGTCAGCGTCAGCGCCAGCAGGCCCGGGCAAAGCTGGTCGAGGATGTTCTGTACGGTCATGGTGACGGTGGCGCCGTCAGCGCCCGGGGTTTGGGAGACCACCAGCGGCACGTTGATGGTGGTCCACTTCGTCACCAGCACGCCCATGACGAACAGGCCGAGGATTGAGGCGCCCTCGGTGAGCTTTTGCAGCAGGTTGCCGCCCATATCCCTGACGATGTTGACCCCTTTACGGAAGCCAAGCTGCAGGCCGTACCACTTCATAGCCAGACGTATCGCGTTGAAAATAAAGAAGAACAGCAGCGGACCAAGAATATTGCCGGAGAGCGCCAGCGAGGCGCCGAGCGCGGCGGTAATCGGGCGCAGGGTTCCCCAGACCAGCGGATCGCCGACCCCGGCCAGCGGACCCATCAGTCCGACCTTGATGCCGTTAATCGCGCCGTCGTCAATCGCCGCGCCGTTGGCGCGCGCCTCTTCCATCGCGGCGGTGACGCCCAGCACCGGGCCGCAAACCGCGGGCGTGGTATTGAAGAACACCAGGTGACGCCTGAGGGCCGCAACCTGATCCTCCTTCAGCGGGTAGAGGCGTTTGATCGCCGGGATCATGTCATAGCAAAATCCCAGGCCATGAATACGTTCGAAGTTAAAAGAGGCCTGCTGCAGGTTGGAGCGCAGAAACATGCTAACCAGGTCGCCTTGCGTGAGTTTTTTCTGTTCCATGGTCGGCTCCATCAGTCGTCAAGTTGGTCAATGGCGTTGGAAGAGGCGGCGTTAGCCTGGGGTTCAGGCCTGCGCCACTGCGGATTGAGCTGGATATAAATCAGCGCGATGATGACCCCCACGCAGCCGAAGGCCAGCAGGCTAAAGTTGAGGTAACCGCCGGCGAGAAAACCAAGGAAAAAGAAGGGCATCAGATATTTCACGCCCATCATGCGCAGGACCATGGCATAGCCAACGACGACGATAAAACCGCCGGCAATTTGCAGGCCGCGGGTCACGAATTCCGGAATGGCATTCAGCATGCTGCTGACCATATCGGCGCTGACGAACATCGACACCACCAGCGCCGGAATGGCGACGCGTAGTGCCTGAACGCCGAGCGCCGAGACGTGCAGCAGATCGATGGTGTGAAAGCGGGCCTCTTCGGCGGCTTTATCCGCCGCGTGCTGGAAGACCACCGTAATGGTGCGGGCAAAGACGGTCAGTACCTGTCCGGCCGCGGCAACCGGCAGGGCGATGGCGATACCGGTCGTGATGCTTTGTTGGCCGACGATGACTAAAATGGCTGCAATGATGCTGGCGAGGGCTGAATCCGGAGACTGCGCCGCGCCGACGTTCATCCAGCCGAGGGCGATCAGCTCCAGGGTTCCGCCGAGCATAATTCCGGTTTTTAAATCACCGAGAATCAGACCGATCGCCGTACAGGCGATTAACGGGCGGTGGGTCTGGAACTCATCCAGCACGCTGCCCATTCCGGCAATACAGGAAAATATAAATATGGCGATTATTTGTAGGGTACTTATTTCCATAATATGTCACCTTGAGGGTATACGAATCCCTGCCCGTTACGGCATTAATATGGGGTCGTTGAGGCGCGCAGATTAATACAGGCGCTGTTTTGTTATTCTGTAATGGACTGCTCAGCTATTTTATCGAGAATATTTACCGACGGATCCGATGCGACGACGCGTAAATCCAGCCTGACGCCTGATTTATCCAGTTCGCGAAACGCATGAATATCCGCCTCATCTAATGAGACCGCCTTGGTTAATTGTTTTTTACCCGGTCGCCAGGCCATCCCGCCAATATTTAAGGTGGTAATATTCACGCCCTGGCGGACCATCGTTAAGACATCCTGGGGATTGGTGAATAAATAAAAAACGGATTCGTTTTGATATTGCGGGTTATGATAAACGGCAACCGCTTTTTCGAGATTAACGACGTTAACCTTCATTCCCGGCGGCGCGGCCTGGCGGAGCAGGGTTCGGCGTACCTCATCGTTATACACATCGTCGTTGCAGATAATAATGCGCCGGGCATTGGCCACTTTGCACCAGACGGTGGTTACCTGGCCGTGGATCAGCCGGTCATCGATACGGGCGAGCGTTACGTTCATCAGAAATCCTCCTCAACGGTTTGCGGGAGCCGCCAGACCACGCAGCACTGGCTGGCGATTGCGCTCAAATGGTCGCACAGGGCATCAACGGTCATGGAGTGCTGGTTATCCACCAGCTCCAGCGCCAGCGGCAGAGAGAGGCCGCTGATCACCCGTAGCTGCGGGTTGTTCATCGCCAGTCCGGCGGCGGCATTCCACGGGCTACCGCACTGTAAATCGACGGCAATCAGCCACTCATTGGTGTTGTGGGTGCTTACTAACTTTTCCAGCTTCGTGGCGATATCGCCGGTATTTTCGCCGGGGACAAACGCCACGGCGCTGACGCTGACGTCGCCGTAGACCATGCGGACAGAGTCCAGCATGGCGCAGGCCAGCTGGCCGTGGGCGCAGAAAATAGCGTTGACCATACGATCTCCTTAACCGCGGGTTTTACCGCCGGCAATGTTAGTGGTTACTCCGGTTATATAGCTCGCACGCTCTGAAAGCAGGTAGCAAACGTAGTCCGCCACCTCGCTCAGACGCCCGGCGCGGCCGATGGGAATCGCGTTTTTGCTATAGCCCTCGCGCAGCTGTTCAACGCTGATGCCGCGGGTCCAGGCCAGCGCTTCTTCATACTCCGGCGTGCGCAGCCCGGTTTTTTCCAGAATGCCCGGCGCGACGCCCACCACGCGGATACCGTGTTTGCCCAGCTCCTTCGACCATGAACGGGTGAAGCTATTCAGCGCCGCCTTGGTGGCCGCATAGCAGCTCTGGCCCTCGGAGCCTTCCAGCCCGCTTTCTGACGAGACGTTAACAATCACCCCCGCGCGCTGCTTCACCATCTGCCGGGCGACCGCCTGCGACATTAAAAAGACGCCTTTTTGGTTAATGTTGACCATTTTCTCAAAGGCCGCTTCATTTAGCTCATAGCGGCCGGCGGGGGCCTTTTCATCAACTAACAGCCGGGGGAAGTTAACCCCGGCGTTATTCACCAGGCCATCGATGCGTCCGCCGCGCTGAATAATTTGCTCGATGCTGTGCTTCACTTCGCCGGCGTGGGAAATATCTGTCGGCCAGAACGTATAGTTTTCATTATCATGATATTTGTCGCCACCGTGAATATCGGCCATGTGCACCCTGGCGCCTTGTTTAATTAATTCATCGACAATGGCCAGGCCGATTCCGGAGGCGCCGCCGGTGACAATAACTATTTTATCTTTGAGGTTTAGCCATGTTTTCATCGTCGTGTTCTCGTTATTTAGATAAAGGGAGTCCGCGCCGCGCCGGCGGCGTGAATAGAGCTTCTTATTTTATTTCAGCAATAGCTCAGCGGTTTCTCTGTTCGTGACCAGACAATTAATGTAGCCGCCGTTCAGAGCGCCGACGATCCCGCTATATTTCTCCGCGCCGATGGCGATACCCACGGAATAGCGCGCGTGCTTCAACCGGGCGATATCAATAGAGAGGGTTTTTTCGTTCATATTGGTTTCAACGACGCCGCCGTTGATATCGTAAAAGCGCGAGCAAATATCGCCGGCGACCTGGCGGGCGTTGAGATCGTCGCTCTCTTCGCTGCCGTAAAACGCGTGCCAGTTCGCGCCGTCGCGGATCGCCGGGGAGCCGATCCCCACCAGCGCAATATCCAGATTGTCCCAGTAGGATGAGATAGTCTGAAAGTGACTGGACTGCATGATGCCGTTACGGATCAGGGTATTTTCCAGCAGCGCCGGGAAGTCGGCGAGATGCGACTCGGCCTTCAGCTTCGCCGCTGCGCTATAGGTCAAGGTGTTGACGTGGTAGCGGCTCTCCAGCTTACCGGAGGGGCCGCCGATAATCGGTACGCAGATCGCCTGCCGCGACTGGCTGGCCTGCGGCAGCGTTTCGACCAGCGCCCGCACCGCGCGTCCCCAGGAAAAGCCGATGATATCGCCGGGCTCCAGCAGCCGATCGACCAGCTGAGCGCCGTGCTGCCCGATGGTATTGAGCTGGTCCTCTTCCTGTGCCGAGCTGCAGGAAGCCACCACCGCCTCTTTAAGGGCAAATTTTTGCTTCAGCTGCTGCTCCAGCCACAGGTTTTCGTTGTAGTCATAGTTGATGGCGATGGTGACGATGCCCTGCTCGCGGCCGCGTTTTAGCAGGCGGCTAATCGTGGTGCGGTAAATACCCAGCTCGCGGGCAATCTGCGCCTGGGTCATGTCCTGCTCATAATAGAGCTGGGCAATTTTCACGATTAAGCGGATATCGTCGCTATTTTCGGCGGTCATCTGCGGGCTCCTGCACGTTTGTGCAAATCACGTTGTCGCTACCTTGATCTGATATAACCCCATCAACGACCGACCACAAAGCAATTTTCACCCGTTTCATTAGGCTATGGCGGGCGTTTGTATTGCACATTTGCTTATCCGCTCGCCGGCGGCTGGCACCTTTGTGCCGGATTGCCTAATCGCTTGATTCTGCTTATTTTCACCGGGCAAAATTGCAGGAGGTTCCGCGGGACACTTTTGTGTAGAAAGACGCGGCAGATCACATTTAGCGCCAGGGCGCCGGCGCGTGATTATTTTCGATTGCCCGCCGGCTGAGGTATATTTCTCGCTTTACATATAAAAGCGTTCAAGTTTTATCGAGGCGGCAGGAGAACGAACTCCCGGCAGCATAGAAATCTATGTGGTCGGCGTAGCCAACGCGGAGACAACTTGAAGGATGAAGTGTTTCAGGAGACGTCATGCTGTCCGACTCATCAACCCGACTCAATAAATACATCAGTGAAAGCGGAATTTGCTCGCGTCGCGAGGCGGATCGCTACATTGAACAAGGCAACGTGTTCCTCAACGGCAAGCGCGCCACCATTGGCGATCGGGTCGCTCCGGGCGATGTCGTGAAGGTCAACGGCCAGCTCATCGAGCCGCGTGAAGCGGAGGATCTGGTGTTTATCGCGCTGAATAAACCGGTGGGGATCGTCAGCACTACCGAGGACAGCGAACGCGACAACATCGTCGATTTTGTGAACCACAGCAAGCGCGTTTTTCCTATCGGCCGGCTGGATAAGGACTCCCAGGGGCTGATCTTCCTGACCAATCATGGCGATCTGGTGAATAAGATCCTGCGCGCCGGTAACGATCACGAAAAGGAGTACCTGGTGACCGTCGATAAGCCGGTGACCGACGAGTTCGTGCGCGGGCTGGGGGCGGGCGTACCGATCCTCGGCACGGTAACGAAGAAGTGCAAAGTGAAAAAAGAGGCGCCGTTCGTCTTCCGCATTACCCTGGTTCAGGGGCTTAACCGGCAGATTCGCCGGATGTGCGAACACTTTGGCTATGAGGTGACGAAACTTGAGCGCACGCGAATTATGAATATCGGCCTGTCGGGATTACCCCTCGGCGAGTGGCGCGATCTGACGGATGATGAGCTGGTTGCGCTATTTAAGCTGATCGAGAATTCGTCCTCTGAGGCCAAACCGAAGGCGAAAGCGAAGCCGAAAACGGCGGGCATCAAACGTCCGGCGGTGAACGTGGAAAAGAGCAGCGAGAAAGGCCGCCCGGCGGCAAACGGCAAACGTTTTAACCAGCCGGGGCGGAAAAAGAAAGGGCGCTAGCGCCTGCCGCGCGTCGGCGTGTTCGCCGACCAGGAGAACGACGCGTCGCTGTCGGGTTTATAGGCCTGCTTTTTCTTGAGCTGGCGGGCCTTTTTGGCTTCAGCTTCGCGCAGCACCATCAGCTTATCGATGTACTCTTTTTTGACGGCGTTGGTTTCTGCGTTGGTCAGCAGGCGGCCGTGCGCGATTCTCGCCCGGTCCAGCAGCGTTTTTAGCTCGCGCTGCTCGCGCTCGGTCATATCTTGTTGCGTAATGCGGGGAAGTGCCATAGTAGAACCCTCAGTCAGCCGATAATTCAGTGTACGGCAATACCGGGTCGACTGACAGTCTGGTTACGCGCCGGGCGCTGAGAGGGCGGGAAAACGCCCGGACAGGCGCCGTAAGCGGCCTGTCCGGGCGATGAAGGCATGGCGTTACTTCTTTTTCTTCTCGGTGGGCTTAGCGGACCAGTAGCCGGCCAGCAGCGATCCGGAAAGGTTGTGCCAGACCGAGAATAGCGCGCCGGGCAGGGCGGCAAGCGGGCCGAAGTAGATTTTCCCCAGCGCCGCTGCCAGCCCTGAGTTTTGCATCCCCACCTCAATGGCCAGCGTGCGGCAGGTCGACTCATCGAAGCCAAACAGACGCCCGCCCCAGTAGCCGCCGAGCAGCCCGATGGCGTTATGCAGGATCACCGCGACTATCACCACCAGGCCCACGGAGGCAATGTGCGAAGCGGAGCCGGCCACCACGGCGCTGATGATCGCCAGAATGCAGAGCATGGAAAACGCGGGCAGGAAAGGCTCGACCGCCTTGACCACCTTCGGCAGCAGGTGGTGAACGATAAGCCCCAGCGCAATCGGGATAACCACGATTTGCAGGATGCTGAGCAGCATGCCCGCGACGTCGACCTGAATATGCGCATCGACGTACAGGCGCGTCAGCAGCGGCGTCGCCACCACGCCAACCAGCGTGGAGACGGAAGAGATGGTGACCGAGAGCGCCACATCGCCTTTCGCCAGGTAGATCATTACGTTAGATGACGTACCGCTGGCAACGCTGCCCACCAGCACCATCCCGGCCGACAGCTCCGGCGGCATGTGGAACAGCAGCGCCAGCGCCCAGGCGGCGAGCGGCATCACCAGGTAGTGCAGAAAAATCCCCGCCGCCACCGGCGCCGGGCGCGACAGCACGCGCTTAAAGTCGTCCAGCTTCAGGTGTACGCCCATCCCGAACATGATGAGCATCAGCAGGGTGGTAACCCAGGGGCCGATAGGGGTAAAGGTGGCCGGCGTGTAATAGGCCAGAACGGAGAGCAGCAGCGCCCAGAGCGGGAACAGCCGTGTCAGCATAGCGAGCATGTTGTTTTCCTTGCCATTGGCTCGTCATCTTCCAGACCGGGGGTGCCCGCTGCCCGAACGATTGCGAGTAGGTTGTGTTGATATAGTTATAAAAAAGCCGGGTTCGAGCCCGGCTATAGGTAATATTTATCGCGTGAAGAAATATTATTCAAACAAATTATGATGCAGCTTCTGCACAACCTTCTCCGCGTCGGCGCCCGGCACCAGGAAACAGAGGTTATGGCTGGATGCGCCGTAGCAGATCATGCGAATGTTGAACGGCTCCAGTACGCCGAAGACCTCTTTGCCGACGCCGCAGGCTTTTGAGAGCTCGTTGCCGATCAGCGCGACCAGCGCCAGATCCTGCTCCACTTCTACGCGGCACAGGGAGGAGAGCTCGGTGAGCAGCGCCTGGGTGAGCAGGGTATCGGTGGCGGAGGTTGAACCGGTAGTGTCCATGGTCAGGGCAATGCTGACTTCCGACGTGGTGATCAGATCCACGGAGATATTGTGGCGCGCCAGAATGCCGAACACTTCGGCCAGGAAGCCGCGAGAGTGCAGCATATTCAGGCTGTGGAGGGTCAGCAGCGTCTGGCGACGGCGCAGCGCCAGCGCGCGGAACAGCGGCGGGTGTTCGGTTTTATTGCACACCAGCGTGCCGCCGGCTTTCGGCTCTTTGCTGGAGCCGACGAAGACCGGGATATCGCTACGCACCGCGGGAAGCAGCGTGGCCGGATGCAGCACCTTGGCGCCGAAGGTGGCCATTTCGGCGGCTTCGGCAAAGGCGATAACGTCGATGCGTTTTGCCGCCGGGGCAACGCGCGGGTCGGTGGTGTAGATCCCCGGGACGTCGGTCCAGATATCGACGCGGCTGGCGTTGAGGGCCTCGCCCAGCAGGGCGGCGGTATAGTCGCTGCCGCCGCGGCCGAGGGTGGTGGTGCGGCCTTTCGCTTCGCTGCCGATAAAGCCCTGGGTGACCACCAGTCCTTCGGCAAGGCGCGGCGTCAGCTGCAGCTGGGTGAGCTCCGCCAGGGCGGCGATATCGGGCTCGGCGCGGCCGAAGCGATCGTTGGTGCGCATCACTTTACGCACGTCAAACCACTGGGCGGCGATGCCGCGCTCGCGCAGAATTTCGACAAACAGCAGGGTGGACATCAGTTCGCCGTGGCTGACCAGCTCATCGGTCAGCGCCGTCGAGCTTGCCAGCGCCGCGGCTTCCGCCAGGGTGGTGATGTTCTCCAGCAGGCGCTCGATCTCTTCGCGAATCACGTTGGGATAGCGCAGGCGTTCGAGAATATTGAACTGAATCTGGCGCAGCGCTTCAAGCTTATCGAAACGCTCGGTGGGTTCCAGCCCGTCGGCTAAGGCAACCAGAAGATTGGTGACCCCCGCAGAGGCGGACAGCACCACCACGCGAGTGTTTTCATCAATCAGCGCAACGTCAACGCTGCGATTCATGGCATCGAAATCGGCAACGCTGGTGCCGCCGAATTTGGCTACAACTAAATCTGTCATAACAACCTCGTGTCAGGGGGGCCTGACTTATTAAAACGATTCCTGATTGGCTTTGGGCTGGAAACAACCTAACAGTCATAAAATGTCTTAATAAGCCAGGCCAAATTATTCAGCCATGGCACAAGGGAAGAGCGAAAAACAGGGTGGGCGCAGAGAGATAAACAGCTACGATGTCACCCAGAAGTGCTCCACCTTGTAGACCCGTTCCCCGACCTTTTGCGTCAGTTCCTGAGTATGAAACGCCCGACTGCGAACGTTTCTGGTGACAACCCAGGGGATTCAGCCCCTGTGGCCGGTGATGAACGTACCAGGACGCTCTTTCACCTCGGCGTTGCTCCCCCTCACGTATTTTCCCCGGACTGGTTCCTCCAATACGGTTACCTGGGCAACGCACCTCTTCTGGCAATTACCGACGTCTTTCACTTTGCCTGGGGGCGCTGGTCATGATAGCCCCTGCCATACCCTTTCGCTGTAGCGTGAAATGCGCGAGCAATACATACCTGGTAATACGCAGGCAGTGCAGCTATATAAAGGCTTCGGAGGGGGTATGTCAACGCTGCGGTTATGCGGATTTTTCATACGCAGGCCATTAACAGCAAAAAGCCTTATGATGAGGCCGGCCGCTCTCCGGCGGGCCGCCGCCCGGTGGCCGGGAGTCTGCCGCTCTGCCCGACGTCCGCGGACGATCCCCCGCGCACTGCCTCGGGGCGCTTTGCCCGAGTTTATGTCTATACTGGTAGTGGTTTTTTACCCTGATCTGACCCTGTTCCTGACGCGCGTCAACGGCATAACACAAAAATCATCACAATTTTTTGCCTCCGGCGCTACAATCGACCGCAGTCACAATTCTCAAATCAGAAGAGTATTGCTCATGAAAAACATCAACCCAACGCAGACATCTGCCTGGCAGGCGCTACAGAAACACTTTGATGAAATGAAAGACGTCACTATCAGCGAGCTTTTCGCTAAAGATAGCGATCGTTTTACTAAGTTTTCCGCAACCTTCGACGATCTGATGCTGGTGGATTTCTCCAAAAACCGCATTACCGAAGAGACGCTGGCGAAACTGCAGGATCTGGCCAAAGAGACCGAGCTGGCCGACGCCATCAAATCGATGTTCTCCGGCGAGAAAATCAACCGTACCGAAGATCGTGCCGTGCTGCACGTCGCGCTGCGCAACCGGAGCAATACCCCGATCATCGTTGACGGCAAAGATGTGATGCCGGAAGTCAACGCGGTGCTGGAGAAGATGAAAGCCTTCTCTGAAGCGATCATCTCCGGCAGCTGGAAAGGCTATACCGGCAAGGCGATTACCGACGTGGTTAACATCGGTATCGGCGGCTCCGACCTCGGTCCGTTTATGGTGACCGAAGCGCTGCGCCCGTACAAAAACCACCTCAATATGCACTTTGTTTCCAACGTCGACGGCACCCACATTGCGGAAGTGCTGAAAGGCGTGAATCCGGAAACGACGCTGTTCCTGGTGGCATCAAAAACCTTCACCACCCAGGAAACGATGACCAACGCCCACAGCGCGCGCGACTGGTTCCTGGCGACGGCCGGCGATGACAAACACGTGGCGAAACACTTCGCGGCGCTCTCCACCAACGGTAAAGCGGTGGGCGAGTTTGGTATCGACACCGCCAACATGTTTGAATTCTGGGACTGGGTTGGCGGCCGCTACTCCCTGTGGTCGGCGATCGGCCTGTCGATCATCCTCTCCGTGGGCTTTGACAACTTCGTTGGGCTGCTGTCCGGCGCGCACGCGATGGATAAACACTTCTCCACCACGCCGGCCGAGCAAAACCTGCCGGTGCTGCTGGCGCTGATCGGTATCTGGTACAACAACTTCTTCGGCGCAGAAACCGAAGCGATTCTGCCGTACGACCAGTATATGCACCGCTTTGCTGCCTACTTCCAGCAGGGCAACATGGAATCTAACGGCAAATACGTTGACCGCAGCGGCAACGCCGTGGACTACCAGACCGGCCCGATTATCTGGGGTGAGCCGGGTACCAACGGCCAGCATGCGTTCTACCAGCTGATCCACCAGGGAACCAAAATGGTGCCGTGCGATTTCATCGCGCCGGCGGTCACGCACAACCCGCTCTCTGACCACCATCCGAAGCTGCTGTCCAACTTCTTCGCGCAGACCGAAGCGCTGGCGTTCGGCAAATCTCGCGACGTGGTTGAGCAGGAGTATCGCGATCAGGGTAAAGATCCGGCAACCCTGGATCACGTGGTGCCGTTCAAAGTCTTCGAAGGCAACCGCCCGACTAACTCGATCCTGCTGCGTGAAATCACCCCGTTCAGCCTCGGCGCGCTGATCGCGCTGTATGAGCATAAGATCTTCACCCAGGGCGCGATCCTCAACATCTTCACTTTCGACCAGTGGGGCGTTGAGCTGGGTAAACAGCTGGCTAACCGTATTCTGCCGGAGCTGAAAGATGGCGCTGACGTCAGCAGCCACGATAGCTCGACCAACGGCCTGATTAACCGCTATAAATCCTGGCGCGCGTAATCAGCGTTAATCAGCTTCAATGCCGGCCTCAGGGCCGGCATTTTTTATGGCAGACGGCGCAATAATTTCGCCGGATTCCCCGCCCACACGCCTTTCTCGCTAATTGAGCGGGTGACCACGCTGCCCGCGCCAATTACCGCGCCGTCGCAGATGCTGACCGCCAGAATGGTTGCTCCGCTGCCGATAGAGACGTCGTTGCCAATCACAATTCGTCCCCAGCTCTCGCGGTCGGCGTTGGGCTTACCGTCGCGGAACATGTCGTTGGCAAACATCACGCCGTGGCCGATAAAACAGCGCTCGCCGAGGGTGACGTACTCGCAGATAAAGGTATGCGACTGGATTTTGGTATCCGCGCCGACCGACGTATTGCCCTGAATCTCGACGAACGGCCCGACGAAGACGTTATCGCCGAGGCGGCAGTTATACAGGTTAGCGGGCTGGTAGATCACCACATTTTCGCCGCTTTCGACGTTGCGAACGCCGGTATCACGCAGAGTGTGCATCATTCCTCTCCGATCCGTTTAGCCAGAATATGCAGGGTGCTTTGCTGGGTGGCGGAGCGGAAAACGGTGTCTTTAATATGCCGCATGCCCTGGCGCTCATAGAAGCGCCGGGCGCCGCTATTCGCGGCCAGCACTTCCAGCCACAGCCAGCGTTCGCCCTCATCTTTGGCCCGCGCTTCGACGGCGCTAAAAAGCCGTTCGCCGTAGCGATGCCCCGTTTCGCCGGGCAGCAGGTAGAGCTTATGCAGCAGCGTACCCTGCGGGCCGTCGGGCTCAATCCGCTGACGATATGTGTATTTGGCGAATCCTACCGGGCGCTGCGCTTCGGCAATCAGCCAGCGGCAGTTTGTCCCGGCGAGGCTGCGCTGTAGGGCTTCGGTGGCGTACTCCTGCTGGAGAAAGAGCTCCAGCTCGCTGGCGCTGCGCCAGAGGTGGGTGAAGTGGTGGCGATAGCTGGCGTTACCCATTTCGCCGAGCAGGGCCGCGTCCTCCCGCTGCGCTGTACGTATTGTCAGCATGGCTGTCTCCTTTTTAACCCGCCAGTATGGCAAGTGATTGTTACATTTGGCGCAACGGACGCAAAAAGTTAACGAATAATATCGATCTGGATCACGTTTTTGCGTTATACAGATCGGCAGGAATAATGAATATAAGAGGTGTGAGTATGCCGTCGGTCTATCGTCCGCTGGTGAATTTTATTGCGACGGCCATGCAGGCCGTTCTGAACCTGGCGCTGCTGTGCCTGGGCGTGATTCTGGTGGTCTTTCTCGGCAAGGAGACCTTCCATCTGGCGCACGTGCTGTTTACTCCGGAGCCGGTCAGCAAGTACAAGCTGGTGGAAGGGCTGGTGGTATATTTTCTCTATTTCGAGTTTATCGCGCTGATTGTGAAGTACTTTGAGTCGGGCTTTCATTTCCCGCTGCGCTATTTCGTCTACATCGGTATTACCGCGATTGTGCGCCTGATTATCGTCGACCATGACTCGCCGATGGCGGTGCTGATCTACTCCGCGGCGATCCTGCTGCTGGTGATTACGCTGTGGCTGTGTAACTCCAATCGCCTGAAGCGCGAATAAAAAAAAGCGGCCTCCAGGACCGCTGACCAACAGTCACAAATTTAATTTATGTAGGGTCCAGTTGAGGATAGCAGTGGCATTTGCCCTACTTTTTCAGCTGAGGGAGGCGGCTGCCGTACCCGGTTGGGGTTCGTGTACAGCAACTGAGCCACCATCCCTCCTCTGAAATTTGGGGCGGGTATAACAATGAAACTTAACCTTTCACTCCCCCCGCCGTCAGGCCGTTCACCAGCCAGCGCTGCGCCAGCAGGAAGACCACGGTAATCGGGATGGCGGAGAGCACCGCCGCCGCGGCAAAGTCGCCCCACAGGTAGTTCTGCGGGTTGAGGTACTGCTGCATGCCAACCGCCAGGGTATAGCTGTTCACATCGCGCAGCAGCAGGGACGCAACCGGGACTTCGGTAATCGCGGCGATAAACGACAGAATAAAGACCACCGCCAGAATCGGCACCGACAGCGGCAGCAGCACCAGACGGAAGGCCTGCCACGGCGTCGCGCCGTCCAGCGCCGCCGCTTCTTCCAGCGAACCGTCGATGGTTTCGAAGTAGCCTTTAATGGTCCAGACGTGCAGCGCGATGCCGCCCATATAGGCGAAGATAACGCCGCCGTGGGTGTTCAGGCCGACAAACGGCAGATACTGGCCGAGGCGGTCAAACAGGGCGTACAGGGCAACCAGCGACAGCACCGCCGGGAACATCTGGAAAATCAGCATCCCTTTCAGCAGGGTGGCCTTGCCCGGGAAGCGCATGCGGGCGAAGGCGTAGGCGCAGGTGGTGGAGAGCGCCACGATGCCGATGGCGGTGATCCCGGCGACCTTCACCGAGTTCCACAGCCACAGCAGCACCGGGAACGGCGGCGGGGTGACGCGGCCGTCAGCGTGTTCGACGCTGAAGCCCAGCGCCAGCCGCCAGTGCTCCCAGGAGATCTGGTCCGGGATCAGGCTGCCGGTGGCGAAGTTACCTTCGCGCAGAGAGATGGCGATAACCATCAGCAGCGGGAACATAATCGCCGCGATAAAAATGAGCAGCAGGAGGTGCGTGGTGAGCAGACGCAGCTTCTGAGATTTGGGTTGTACCATAGCCATGTTCAGAGCCCTCCTTAATCAAATTTCATTCGTGTAGCTTTCAGGTTAATAATCGCCAGCACGCCTACCAGCAGGAAGATCAGGGTGGCAATCGCGGCCGCCAGACCGAAGTCCTGGCCGCCGCCGCCTTCGAAGGCGATACGGTAGGTGTAGCTCACCAGCAGGTCGGTATAGCCCGCCGGCGTGGTGGTGCCGAGACGGTCCGGACCGCCGTTGGTTAACAGCTGAATCAGCACGAAGTTGTTAAAGTTAAAGGCGAAGCTGGCGATCATCAGCGGCGTAAGCGGCTTGATCAGCAGCGGCAGCGTAATTTTAAAGAAGTTCTGGAAGGGACCGGCGCCGTCCATTGCCGAGGCCTCGTACAGGTCGTCAGGGATCGCTTTCAGCAGGCCCATGCACAGAATCATCATGTACGGGTAGCCCAGCCAGGTGTTGACGATCACAATCATCGAACGCGAGGTGGTCGGGTCGCTAAACCAGGCCGGCTTAATGCCGAACAGCGCGCTGAGCATCATGTTGATCTCACCGAAGCTCTGATTGAACAGCCCTTTGAAAATCAGAATCGAGATAAACGACGGTACGGCGTAGGGCAGAATCAGCAGGACGCGGTAAATTGCTTTCCCTTTCAGGGACTCCCACTGTACGAGGCAGGCGAGGACCATACCGACCGCCACGGTCAGGATCACGGTCAGGATCGAGAAGACCACCGTCCAGACGAAGATGGCGAAGAACGGTTTCTGGATACCTTCATCGGTAAAGACGCGGGTGAAGTTATCCCAGCCGATGCTGACGGTGTAGCCCGGGCTGAGCTTCTCGCCGCTCCAGCTGCCGTCGGCATTGATTGATTGATAGAAGCCGGCTTTATTATTTGGCCGGTATTTGACGCCGCTCTGGTTGTTGGTTAGCTCGCCGTCTCCCGCCAGGGTATACAGCGGCTGGGTGCCGGAGAACTGACGCAGTGAACTCATGATGACCTTGCTGTCGTCAGGCAGGACGGCGGTCAGCTGGTTCAGCGCGGTACGGTTTTGGGTAATCACGCGCAGGTTGGCACGCTCGCCTTCCGGCTGAGCATCGGCGTCTTTCAGGGCCAGCTTCTGCACGCCGCCGAGCTTAAACGCGTCGGAAACGTAATTTTTGCCGCTGTCGCCGTCGGTCAGCGCCAGCTTCCACTCATCTCCCGCCGGATACAGCGAGAAGTTATAGGCTTTGCCGGCCTGGAAGGAGCGGTCCATCAGAACCTGCTGCGCACGCTCGAAGGTCAGCTGGTTGGTGCTGCTGTAGTTGGTAAAGGCGATAGCGATGGTGCAGATCAGCGGGAACAGGACGAACAGCCCCATCCCGGCAAGACCCGGATAGACATAGCGCCAGGCATAGGCCTTGCGGTTAGAAAAGATATACAGGCCAGCCGAGCTTAAAATCAGCGTCAGGATGGCAAACAGGTACTCTCCCTGGGCGTACATCAAAACAACAAGGTAACCCACCAGCAGGCACAGCAAGCCAATCACAGACCATGTCAGCTGCGGGCTTTGCCACCAGTGTTTCTTTTTAACGACATCCATGGGGATCATCCTCTACAACGTATTTTGTTCTCCCTCTCCCCTCAGGACAGCGGGTCGGAACGGGGCCTGGCTGGCCCGGACTCCGACCCGCTCCCGAGAAGGGAGAGGGGACTAGCAGGGTTACTTAGTGATACGAGCCTGTGCGTCTTTCAGCGCGGCGTCGACGGTCTGACGACCGCTAGCTGCGTTGATAACCGCGGTGCGTACGGCATACCAGAAGGCGGACATCTCCGGTACGTTCGGCATGATTTCGCCTTTCTGGGCGTTCGCCATGGTGGCGGCGATACGCGGATCTTTTTCCAGTTTCTCCTGGAAGGATTTCAGCGCAACGGCGCCCAGCGGTTTATCCTTGTTCACTTCGTCCAGACCCTGATCGGTCAGCAGATAGTTTTCGAGGAACTCTTTCGCCAGCTCTTTGTTCGGGCTGGCGGCGTTGATACCGGCGCTCAGTACGCCGACGAACGGTTTCGACGCTTTGCCCTTGAAGGTTGGCAGCAGCGTCACGCCGTAGTTGATTTTGCTCTTATCGATATTCGCCCACGCCCACGGACCATTGATGGTCATCGCGGTATCGCCTTTGTTGAACGCCGCTTCAGCGATGGAGTAATCGGTATCAGCATTCATGTGTTTGTTCTTGATCAGATCGATCAGGAAGGTCAGACCCGCTTTCGCGCCCGCGCTGTCCACGCCGACATCTTTGACATCATATTTGCCGTTTTCGAGCTTGAACGCATAGCCACCGTCGGCGGCGATCAGCGGCCAGGTGAAGTACGGTTCCTGCAGGTTGAACATCAGCGCGCTCTTGCCTTTCGCCTTCAGCGTTTTATCCAGCGCCGGGATCTCTTCCCAGGTTTTCGGCGGATTTGGCACCAGGTCTTTGTTGTAAATCAGCGACAGCGCTTCAACCGCGATCGGGTAAGCGATCAGCTTGCCGTTATAGCGCACCGCGTCCCAGGTGAACGGATAGAGTTTGTCCTGGAAAGCCTTGTCCGGGGAGATTTCGGCCAGCAGGCCGGACTGCGCGTAGCCGCCGAAGCGGTCGTGTGCCCAGAAGATGATATCCGGGCCATCGCCGGTTGCCGCAACCTGCGGGAATTTCTCTTCCAGCTTATCCGGGTGTTCGATGGAGACCTTAATCCCGGTGTCTTTTTCAAATTTTTTGCCCACTTCAGCGAGGCCGTTATAGCCCTTGTCGCCGTTGATCCAAATAACCAGCTTACCTTCTTCAATTTTGGCGAGGGCAGAGGCGGAAAACATCATCGTGGTCAATGCGGACAGCGCGAGGATGCGGGCGCCGGTTTTGATTTTCATATACCAGTCCTTTTTGGTGACGTGCTTGTGGATACACTTAGGTGGCTTAACGGTGACGAGTTTCCTTTTTTAACAACCCCTTTCCATCCTCCCTATGTCTACGCCCCACCCCTGGTTTGTGTGATCTGGCTTGCAGAAACGCCGGTATTGGGGCGTGGAGCACATAAAAAGGCGGCTATTTTTGCAACCTGTGTCACGAAATTGACTTTGGCGCGCCGTCCCCGGCAGCGAGACGAAATCTCTCATCCTCCCGTCTCCTCCCCCATAAAAAAGCCGGGGGTGGAGGATTCACCAGGTTAATGAATGCCGCATAGTCAGCCCATCTTGAATGTGTCTTTAAGTGACAAGTTGTAAGGAAGGGAGATGGCATGGCGAGCGTACAGCTGCGGAATATAACGAAAGCCTGGGGAGACGTGGTGGTATCGAAAGATATCAATCTCGACATCCAGGAAGGGGAGTTCGTGGTGTTTGTCGGGCCATCGGGCTGCGGCAAATCTACCCTGCTGCGTATGATCGCCGGGCTGGAAACCATCACCAGCGGTGATTTGTTTATCGGCGATACGCGGATGAACGATATCCCACCCGCGGAACGCGGCATCGGCATGGTCTTCCAGTCTTATGCGCTCTACCCCCATCTCTCCGTCGCAGAAAATATGTCTTTCGGCCTGAAGCTGGCCGGCGCCAAAAAAGATGTGATCAACCAGCGCGTCACCCAGGTGGCTGAGGTGCTGCAGCTGGCGCACCTGCTTGAGCGTAAGCCGAAGGCGCTTTCCGGCGGCCAGCGTCAGCGCGTGGCAATCGGTCGTACCCTGGTGGCGGAGCCTCGCGTATTCCTGCTGGATGAACCGCTTTCCAACCTCGATGCCGCGCTGCGCGTGCAGATGCGTATCGAAATCTCCCGCCTGCATAAGCGGCTGGGACGCACGATGATTTACGTGACCCACGATCAGGTTGAAGCGATGACTCTGGCCGACAAGATTGTGGTGCTGGATGCGGGTCGCGTAGCGCAGGTAGGGAAACCGCTTGAGCTGTATCACTACCCGGCCGATCGCTTCGTTGCGGGCTTTATTGGCTCGCCGAAGATGAACTTCCTGCCGGTGAAAGTCACCGCAACCGCCATTGAGCAGGTTCAGGTGGAGCTGCCAAACCGCCAGCAGGTCTGGCTGTCGGTAGACAGCGCCCGCGTTCAGGTTGGCGCCAATATGTCCTTAGGCATCCGCCCGGAACATCTGCTGCCCAGCGATATTGCCGACGTGACCCTCGAAGGGGAAGTGCAGGTGGTTGAGCAGCTTGGTCACGAAACGCAAATTCATATCCAGATCCCCGCCATCCGTCAGAACCTGGTCTACCGCCAGAACGACGTGGTGTTGGTAAAAGAGGGAGCTACATTCGCCATCGGTTTGCCGCCGGAACGTTGCCATTTATTCCGTGAGGATGGCACGGCGTGTCGTCGGTTGCATAAAGAGCCAGGCGTGTAAGGCTTCCCATTAAAAAAAAACGCGAACCCCTTAGCGCTGCAGCAGCAGGCGGCACGACGGGCGAAGTGTTCAAAGAAAAGCAATGATCTCAGGAGATAGAATGATGATTACTCTGCGCAAACTTCCACTGGCGGTCGCCGTCGCAGCAGGCGTTATGTCTGCTCAGGCGATGGCCGTCGATTTCCACGGCTATGCGCGTTCCGGTATCGGCTGGACCGGCAGCGGTGGCGAACAGCAGTGCTTCCAGGCAACCGGTGCTCAAAGTAAATACCGTCTTGGTAACGAATGTGAAACCTATGCGGAATTAAAACTGGGCCAGGAAGTCTGGAAAGAAGGTGATAAGAGCTTCTACTTCGATACTAACGTTGCGTACTCCGTATCGCAGCAGAATGACTGGGAATCAACCAGCCCGGCATTCCGTGAAGCCAACGTGCAGGGTAAAAACCTGATCGACTGGCTGCCAGGTTCCACCATCTGGGCCGGTAAGCGTTTCTACCAGCGTCATGACGTTCACATGATCGACTTCTACTACTGGGATATTTCAGGTCCTGGTGCTGGTATCGAAAACATCGATCTGGGCTTCGGTAAGCTGTCTCTGGCGGCAACCCGTTCTTCTGAGTCCGGCGGTTCTGCCACCTTCGCTGAACGCGATGCGCTGGGCAACCGTATTTATGACAACCTGGTGCCGAACGACGTCTTCGACGTGCGTTTAGCGCAGATGGAAATCAACCCAGGCGGTACCCTGGAGCTCGGCGTCGACTACGGTCACACCAACGTTCCAGATAACTACTACCTGCAGCCGGACGCGTCTAAAGACGGCTGGATGCTGACCGCTGAACACACCCAGAGCATGCTGAAAGGCTACAACAAGTTCGTGCTGCAGTACGCCACCGACTCGATGACCTCCAACGGTAAAGGCGTTCCGCAGGGCGGCAGCATCAACAACGATGGCTCCCTGTGGCGCGTGCTTGACCACGGTGCGATCTCGCTGGGCGATAGCTGGGATCTGATGTACGTCGGTATGTACCAGGATATCAACCTGGACAACAACAACGGCACCAAATGGTGGACCGTCGGCGTACGTCCGATGTACAAATGGACGCCGATCATGAGCACCTTGCTGGAAGTTGGCTACGACAACGTCGAGTCGCAGAGAACCGGCGACAACAACAACCAGTACAAAATCACCCTGGCACAGCAGTGGCAGGCTGGCGACAGCATCTGGTCCCGTCCGGCAATCCGCGTATTCGCAACCTACGCCAAGTGGGATGAGAAATGGGGCTATGCGAACGGCGACTCCGGTGCCGGCTACACCTCCGGCGTGGCGTATAACGACACTTCCGCGAAGACCTTCAGCCGTGGCGATAACGACGAGTGGACCTTCGGCGCCCAGATGGAAATCTGGTGGTAATCCAGTCTGACCTGTCATAAGCAAAAGAGGGGCGCAAGCCCCTCTCTATCTTAGGCCCAGCGAGCTATTGCCTGGCTACCGCTCGGCCATCGGAATTGAGGTGATAACAATGAAAATGAATAAAAGTCTCGTTGCCCTCTGCCTGTCCGCCGGCCTGCTGGCCAGCGTACCCGCAGTCAGTTTTGCCGATGTGAATTTTGTGCCGCAGAATACCTCTGCCGCACCGACGATCCCCGCCTCCGCGCTACAGCAGTTAACCTGGACGCCGGTCGATCAATCGAAGACCCAGACCACCAGCTTAGCGACGGCAGGACAGTCGCTGAATATCGCCGGTATCACCGGGCCGGTTGCCGCCTATAGCGTCCCGGCGAATATCGGTGAGCTGACCATTACGCTGACCAGCGAAGTCAACAAACAGACCAGCGTATTTGCGCCGAACGTGCTGATCCTTGACCAGAACATGACGCCATCTGCGTACTTCCCCAGCAGCTACTTTACCTACCTCGAGCCGGGCGTGATGAGCTCGGATCGCCTCGAAGGGGTGATGCGCCTGACGCCGGCGCTGGGCCAGCAAAAGATTTACGTCCTGGTCTTTACCACGCCGCAGGATCTGCAGCAAACCACCAAATTAATCGATCCGGCGAAGGCCTACGCCAAAGGTACCGGTAATGCGGTACCGGATATTCCGGACCCGATTGCCAGACACACCACCGAAGGTTCCCTGAGCCTGAAAGTGAAAACCTCTTCCGGCTCCAGCGTGCTGGTTGGCCCGCTGTTTGGCTCCTCTGGCCCGGGTCCGGTCACCGTTGGCAATACGGCCGCGCCTGTATACAGCGCGCCGGCCGCCGCTCCGGCCCCGGTCGCCGCGCCGGCGGCGAAGAGCGAGCCGATGCTGGACGATACGGAAACCTACTTTAACAACGGCATCAAGCAGGCGGTTGCGAAAGGAGATATCGACAAAGCCCTCAAATTGATGAACGAAGCTGAACGCCTTGGCTCGAAATCTGCCCGTTCCACCTTTATCAGCAGTGTAAAAGGCAAGGGGTGATCGTCTCCCCACAATGCTGATGTTTAGGCACAGCCTTTAGGTGCGTCCGCCTGGACGCGCCTTTTTTCTCGCGCGCGGCTTCTGTTGCATGGCTGTTGCGCGGAAGATCGTATCTTGATGTTTGCCCGCCCCGATTGGCCTATTCTGCGATACAATGCCTTCACGTTATGTATCGGAGAATCAGGCATGTCACATCCTGCGCTTACGCAACTGCGTGCGCTGCGCTATTTTGCCGCTATGCCCCCGCTGGAACCCTCGCTGCGCGACTGGCTGCTGCTGGAAGACTCAATGACCAAACGCTTTGAGCAGCAGGGAAAAAAGGTTAGCGTTATGCTGATCAACGAAGCGTTCGTCGGACGCGAGGCGCTGGTCGGTGAAGAGGCGCTGCTGCCGGATGAAGCGCGTTACTGGCTGCGGGAAATCATTCTCTGCGCCGATAATGAACCCTGGCTGGCCGGGCGCACTATCGTCCCGGAATCGACGCTGAGCGGTCCCGAACTGGCGCTGCAGCAGCTTGGGCAGACGCCGCTGGGCCGCTATTTGTTCACGTCTTCGACGTTAACCCGTGATTTTATTGAAATTGGGCGTTATGCAGAGCTCTGGGGGCGTCGTTCCCGCCTGCGGCTGAGCGGTAAACCGCTGCTGCTGACAGAACTGTTTCTGCCCGCATCGCCGCTGTATTAAGAGGAAGAGAAAATGGAGTGGAGTCTGACGCAGAATAAGCTGTTGGCGTTTCACCGCCTGATGCGTACTGACAAACCGATCGGCGCGCTGCTGCTGCTGTGGCCGACGCTGTGGGCGCTATGGGTGGCGACGCCGGGTATCCCGCCGCTGTGGATTCTGGCCGTCTTTGTCGCCGGGGTGTGGCTGATGCGCGCCGCCGGCTGCGTGGTCAACGACTATGCCGACCGCAAATTTGACGGTCACGTTAAACGTACCGCGCGCCGTCCGCTGCCGAGCGGGGAGGTGACGGAGAAAGAGGCCCGGGTGCTGTTTGTCGTGCTGGTGCTGCTTTCGTTCCTGCTGGTGCTGACCCTCAATACCATGACCATTCTGCTGTCGGTGGCGGCGCTGGCGCTGGCGTGGGTCTATCCATTCATGAAGCGCTACACCCACCTGCCGCAGGTAGTGCTGGGCGCGGCGTTTGGCTGGTCGATTCCGATGGCCTTCTCCGCGGTGAGCGAATCGCTGCCGCTGAGCTGCTGGCTGATGTTCCTCGCCAATATTCTGTGGGCGGTGGCCTACGATACCCAGTATGCGATGGTTGACCGCGACGATGACCTTAAAATCGGCATCAAATCGACGGCGATTTTGTTTGGCGAAAACGATCGCCTGATTATCGGCATGCTGCAGATCGCGGTGCTGGTCCTGATGGCGGCGGTAGGGTGGCTGAACGGTCTGAGCTGGGAATATTACTGGTCGCTGTTTATCGCCGCGGGGCTGTTTTTCTGGCAGCAGAAGCTGATTTTCCGCCGTGAACGCGACGACTGCTTTAAAGCGTTTTTAAACAATAACTACGTCGGGCTGGTGCTGTTCCTCGGCCTGGCGATGGGCTATATGGCGTAGTTTTCTCTGGCAGGGTCCTGACTCCCCGGCTTACGTCGCGCAAGCCGGGGCAAGTCTCAGGCGCTACGCTCCATCCTGCGCGGCGCTTTCAATCGTCAGACGCACGTCCGATGTAATCAGGTTCGCCAGCATCTGGTAAACCTTCAGCGTCTCTTCCGGCTCGGCGTCGCCGGTATCGCTAATATAGCCTTCATCACGCAGCGTCAGCACCAGCGTACTGAACACCGCCTTATCGAAGAACTCCGGCGCGTTGATGCCGTGCAGAACCGACAGGCGCTGAGCCATCGTACGGCTCTCTTTCTCCAGCGAACTGCGGTTAATCGCCGGATTTGCGCTCAGCAGCCAGAAGGTGATGGCATAGCGCTGGAGCGTTTCGCGCGCGCCGGCGGCCAGCAGCTGCAGGGAGCGGGAGTGGGACGGATTGATGCTTATTTCATCATCGCTCAGAACAATCAGCCCCTGGCGCTGCATTTCGACCAGCAGCGCATCGATAACGCTCGCCAGCTCCTCTTTTTCCCAGCGCAGGAACAGCTCGGCCTTCAGCAGCGGATAGAACATCTTGACGTGACGCAGCGCTTCCGCGCGGGCGATCCGCCGATGCTGGGTGACGATAGCCGCCAGCAGCGAAGGCATCATCAGCATATGGGCGATGTTGTTGCGATAGTAGGTCATCAGCACCGCCTGCTCGCGCGGCAGAATGATGATGTCGCCGATGGTGTCTTTCTCGACCTCGAACTTATTCATCTTCAGCGCGTGGTCGATAAGCTCGCTAGCGGAAGCCGGCGGCGTGGTCGCATCCGGGGAGTAAGGCACGTTACGCAGCAGATCGAGATAGCACTCCAGCTGCTGGGTCAGCTGCTCGCGGGTCAGCGAACGCTGGCGCGACGCCAGCAGAGCGGTACAGCACAGGTTCATGGCGTTCGCCGCGCCGGCGTTGTTGATGCGCACCATCAGATCGGCGGCGATGCTGTTTACCGCCGGCGTCAGCCAGGACGGGCGAATGGCTTCGATAGGATCGATGGACTCGCGCCACTCCGGCACGTGCTGGTTGAGCCAGGTCATCAGCGGCAGCGGCTCGCCGAAGTTAACGTATCCCTGGCCGAGGTTACGCAGCTTGCTCAGGCCGCGCAGCATCTGCGGCAGGCTCTCTTTCTCTTTGGTCGCGCCGCGCAGCTCTTTGGCATAGGTGCCGACTTCCATCACGTGCTCGTAGCCGATGTAGATAGGCACCAGGGTGATCGGGCGGGTGCCGCCGCGCAGCATCGCCTGGATAGTCATCGACAGGGTGCCGGTTTTCGGGTCCAGCAGGCGTCCGGTACGGGAGCGTCCGCCCTCGACGAAGTACTCCACCGAATAGCCGCGGCTGAACAGTTCGCCAAGATATTCGCGGAATACCGTTGAGTAGAGCTTATTGCCCTTAAACGTGCGGCGAATAAAGAACGCGCCGCCGCGGCGGAAAATCGGCCCAGCCGGCCAGAAGTTGAGGTTGATGCCGGCGGCGATATGCGGCGGCACCAGCCCCTGATGGTAGAGCACGTAAGAGAGCAGCAGGTAGTCCATATGGCTGCGGTGGCACGGAACGTAGACGATCTCGTGTCCTTCATGCGCCAGCTGGCGCACGCGCTCGGCGTTATGAACGTTAATCCCCTGATACAGGCGGTTCCAGGTAAAACCCAGCACGCGGTCGGTCAGGCGAATCATCTCGTAGGAGAAGTTGGCGGCGATCTCCTCCATCAGCGCGATGGCGTTTTGCTGCGCCTTCTCATGGGAGATTTTCTTGCTGCGGGCTTCGTCTTCCACCGCGCGGGCGATGGCTTTTGACGCCAGCAGCTTGTTGAACAGATCCTGACGCGCCGGCAGGCGCGGGCCGACGGCGGCCAGGCGCTGGCGGGCGAAGTGCATACGCGCCACGCGGGCCAGCTTCTGGGCAATGGTCTTATCGGTGCCGTGTTCGGACGCCATTCGGCGTAGCGACACCGGCGGCGAGAAGCGCACGAAGCTGTCGCGGCCGAGCCACAGCACGGCGAAGAATTTCTGAATGCCGTTAAGCATGCGCAGCGGCGGATTGACCTCGCCCTTTTCGCGTCCGGGCGCACGACCAAACATCACTGAAACCGGCACCATTTGCACGTCGAGGTCAGGGTGGTTGCGGTGCAGATCGAGGTAGTCGTGGAACAGCTTGATGGACTCTTCTTTCGGCGTGTAGTAGGTAAAGACGCGCGGGCCGCCGTGGATAAAGACGTAGCGCGGCAGCTGGGTGCCGTCGATTTCCAGCGGTTCGAGCGGATCGGCTAAATCGTGCTCCAGGCACTGCGCGCGCAGCGTCAGCAGGTCTGCCTTCGAGTTATAGGGCAGAACGTACATAATCGGACGCGAGGTATCCAGTCCCAGTTCCTGAGCAGGTTCTGCGGGAATAGACTTGCTTTTTACCAGCAGCCGTAATGGTAAATTCAGTAATTTATAGTAAATTCGTTGCCAGCCGGACATAAACGATGTGAAGCCTCTGGTTAATCATGCAAATGCGCGGCAAGAATAACAGAAAGTGCGCAAAATTTCCGTTGCCACGCGGCAAACGCGTACACTCATTGACGTCATTTACATAAAAAGGTTCTTTTGATGGCCAATAATACCACCGGGTTAACCCGAATCATTAAAGCGGCTGGGTATTCCTGGAAAGGTTTTCGTGCGGCATGGATAAATGAGGCCGCCTTTCGTCAGGAAGGTATCGCCACCGTTATTGCCATTGCGATCGCCTGCTGGTTGGATGTTGACGCCGTTACGCGCGTGCTTTTGATAGGCTCGGTCCTGTTAGTGATGATAGTCGAAATTCTTAATAGCGCGATTGAGGCGGTGGTGGACCGGATCGGCCCTGAGCACCATGAGCTTTCCGGACGGGCGAAGGATATGGGCTCTGCGGCGGTATTTCTGGCGATCGCCATCGCGCTGATCGTCTGGGTGACGCTGCTGTGGGCGCACTATCGCTAAGCCTCCGCAGCATCAGGCCGCCCGGTCGCCCTCCGCGCGGCTTTTTTTGCGCCGCGTGGAGCAGCAGCGCTTCGCCGCAACTTCCTCCGTGCTAACCGGCCGTAGCGGGCGGCAAAAGAAAAGAATCTCCTGATTTTTGTGTGAAATTTGATTCCAAAATCACCGTTAGCTGTATATACTCACAGCATAACTGTATATACACCCAGGGGGCGGGATGAAAGCGTTAACGACCAGGCAGCAAGAGGTGTTTGATCTCATCAGGGATCACATCAGCCAGACGGGCATGCCGCCGACGCGTGCGGAAATTGCTCAGCGCTTGGGGTTCCGTTCTCCAAACGCGGCGGAAGAGCACCTGAAAGCGCTGGCGCGTAAAGGCGCTATCGAGATCGTTTCCGGCGCTTCCCGCGGCATCCGCCTGCTGACTGAAGAAGAGCCCGGCCTGCCGCTGATTGGCCGCGTCGCCGCCGGCGAGCCGCTGCTGGCGCAGCAGCACATCGAAGGCCACTTCCAGGTCGATCCGGCCATGTTCAAGCCGAGCGCCGACTTTCTGCTGCGCGTCAGCGGTATGTCGATGAAAGACATTGGTATTCTGGACGGCGATCTGCTGGCGGTACACAAAACGCAGGACGTGCGTAACGGACAGGTGGTGGTTGCGCGTATCGACGAAGAAGTGACGGTTAAACGCCTGAAAAAGCAGGGTAACGTCGTCGAACTGCTGCCGGAAAACAGCGAGTTTTCACCGATCGTGGTGAACCTGCGCGAGCAAAACTTCACTATTGAAGGACTGGCCGTCGGCGTCATCCGCAACGGCGAGTGGCTGTAACCCTCTGTTCTGACGCAGCATCGTCCGATGCGTGATGCTGCGCTGTCTCTCCTCGCTCAGGCTCTTCTCCATGTTTTTTAACGCTGCTGATAAGGCCCTGTGGCGCCTGGCGCTACCGATGATTTTCTCCAATATCACCGTCCCGCTGCTGGGGCTGGTGGATACGGCGGTTATCGGCCATCTTGATAGCCCGGTTTACCTGGGCGGCGTGGCGGTCGGGGCTACGGCAACCAGCTTTCTGTTCATGCTGCTGCTCTTTCTGCGCATGAGCACCACCGGCCTGACGTCGCAGGCGTTCGGCGCAAAGGATCCCGTTCGCCTGGCGCGCGCGCTGGTGCAGCCGCTTGGACTGGCGCTGGCCGCCGGTCTGCTGATCGTTCTGTTTCGTATGCCGCTCATTAACCTGGCGCTGCATATCGTCGGCGGTAGCGAAGCGGTGCTGGAGCAGGCCCGGCGTTTCCTCGAAATCCGCTGGCTGAGCGCCCCGGCCTCGCTCGCGAACCTGGTGCTGCTGGGCTGGCTGCTGGGCGTCCAGTATGCCCGCGCGCCGGTGATCCTGCTGATTGTCGGCAACCTGCTGAATATCGTCCTCGACCTGTGGCTGGTGATGGGCCTGCACATGAACGTGCAGGGCGCGGCGCTGGCGACGGTGAGCGCCGAATACGCCACCTTTATCATTGGCCTGCTGATGGCGAAACGCGTACTGACGCTGCGCGGCGTGTCGTTCGCTATGCTCAAGGGCGCCTGGCGCGGCGATATCCGGCGGCTGCTGGCCCTGAATCGCGACATTATGCTGCGCTCCCTGCTGCTGCAGTTCTGCTTTGGCGCGGTGACCGTGTTTGGCGCGCGTCTGGGGGGCGATATCGTGGCGGTGAACGCTATTCTGATGACTATGCTCACCTTCACCGCCTATGCGTTAGATGGCTTTGCCTACGCCGTGGAGGCCCACTCCGGGCAGGCCTACGGCGCGCGCGATGGCAGCAGGCTGCTGGAGGTGTGGCGTGCCGCCTGCCGACAATCTGGCATGGTCGCGCTGGCTTTTGCGCTGATCTACAGCGTGGCGGGAGAGCAGATTATCGCCCTGCTGACCTCGATACCCTCGCTCCAGCAGCTCGCCGACCGCTATCTGTTCTGGCAGATGATTCTGCCGGTGATTGGCGTCTGGTGCTATCTGCTGGACGGGATGTTTATCGGCGCGACGCGCGGCAGCGAAATGCGTAACAGCATGGCGGTGGCCGCTGCGGGCTTTGCCTTAACCCTGCTGACTCTGCCGGTGCTCGGTAACCACGGCCTGTGGCTGGCGCTGACGGTGTTCCTGGCGCTGCGGGGCCTGTCGCTGGCGCTGATCTGGCGACGGCACTGGCGGCGCGGAACCTGGTTTTCATAACGCATTCTGTCTTTAATATGGTTAAAGATTCCGAATAATAAAATCAACCCAGCATTCTCATCTATAGTTAACTCTATGTCCGGCACACAGCGGGCTGTTAACTCACCGAACGATGAGGACTGAATCATGAATAAAGACGAAATCGGCGGTAACTGGAAACAGTTAAAAGGTAAAGCAAAAGAGCAGTGGGGCAAGCTTACCGACGATGATATGACCGTCATCGAGGGCAAGCGCGATCAGCTGGTCGGTCGAATCCAGGAGCGTTACGGTTACGCTAAAGATCGGGCGGAGAAAGAGGTGTCCGACTGGGAAAGCAAAAATGACTATCGCTGGTAGCGAGCAAATTTAGAGCGCTAACCCTTTGTTATTGCCTGCCCGAACGCGACAAGGATGTGCGAAATCCCCTGATTCCCGCTGTGGCTAACGCCTCAGCGGGCTTTCTTTTTAATCTGGATCGTGTGGTCATGATGGCAGCGATCCGGCGCGTTACAGGCCTCTACCTCGACGCAGCCCGCGCACAGGCCGTGCGCTTCAATCACGTTATGGCGCAGGGCGAAGCCCATTCTTGCCGCCAGCGTATGCATGATGTCCTCTACGCCTTCCGCGCACTCTTCTGTCACCACCCCGCAGCGATCGCAGATAAACATCGCTGAGCTATGGGTTGGCTGATCGAACAGATGGCACAGCACGTAGCTGTTGGTTGATTCCACCTTGTGCACGAAACCCTGCTCCAGCAGAAACTCCAGCGCCCGATAGACCGTTGGCGGCTTGGCCTGCGGCTCTTTACCGCGCAGGAGATCGAGCAAATCGTAAGCGCTGATCGCTCCCTGCTGCAGGCTCATCAGGCGCAACACTTCCAGGCGCTGCGGAGTCAGGCGCACGCCCCGCTGCGCGCAGAGCTTTTCAGCATGCGCTAACATGTCTTGCGAAGTGGACTTATCCATGAGCATCCTCTGGTTGCGTAACGATGAAGTTGTTACTTTATCACGATCCTGGCAAAACGCCGAGAACCCACGGTTTGTGCTATACCTGATGCATCTCATTTTCGGGAGAAAACGATGAAACGACCTGATTGCATTCGACATTGGCGCGAGCTGGAAGGGCCGGATGACGCCACCTACCCCGACAGCGGCGAGCTCTTTTCCATCGGCGCTCCGCTGGCCCGCGGTCTAAGGCTAAACCGGCTGGGGATCCATCATGAGCGCCTGCCGCCGGGACGGCGCACCTCTTATCCGCATGCGGAAAGCGATGAAGAAGAGTTTATCTACGTGCTGGAGGGGTATCCGGAGGTGTGGATAAACGGCTATCTGTGGAAGCTGGAGCCGGGGGATTGCGTCGGTTTTCCCGCCGGCACCGGGGTATGCCATACCTTTCTGAATAACACCGAGGAGGAGGCGTGCCTGCTGGTGGTGGGCGAAGCGAACAAAAAATTTAACCGGATCTACTATCCGCTAAACCCCGGCTATGCCGCGACGCGTCAGGATCGCTGGGTCGACCATCCGCCGCAGTTCTTCGGCCCTCACGACGGTAAGCCGCGCAGGAAATAGCGTTTTTTCCAGCGCAGGATACGGCCATTGGCGCTATGCGCCTGTGGTTTATCTTTGTGCTATAGTAGCGCCCCTTTTTACCCGGATGCCTATTTATTCGCCATGATGCCAGAATCAACGTCAACCGCTTTTGCTGCCCACCGTTTTTCCATCGCCCCGATGCTCGACTGGACCGACAGGCACTGCCGCTATTTCCTGCGCCAGCTGACGCGCCATACGCTGCTGTACACCGAAATGGTGACCACCGGGGCGATTATTCACGGTAAAGGCGACTACCTGGCCTATAGCGAAGAGGAGCATCCGGTTGCGCTACAGCTGGGCGGTAGCGATCCGGCGGCGCTGGCGCAGTGTGCGAAGCTGGCGGAAGCGCGCGGTTACGATGAGATCAACCTCAACGTCGGCTGTCCGTCTGATCGCGTGCAGAACGGGATGTTTGGCGCCTGCCTGATGGGCAATGCGCAGCTGGTTGCCGACTGCATTAAAGCGATGCGCGACGTGGTGTCGATTCCGGTGACGGTAAAAACCCGCATCGGCATTGATGACCAGGATAGCTATGCGTTCCTGTGCGATTTCATCGAGACCGTCTCCGGGAAGGGCGAATGCGACATGTTTATCATTCACGCCCGTAAAGCCTGGCTCTCCGGCCTGAGCCCAAAAGAGAACCGCGAAATCCCGCCTCTGGACTACCCGCGCGTCTATCAGCTAAAGCGTGATTTTCCGCATCTGACGATGGCGATCAACGGCGGCATCCGCTCGCTGGAAGAGGCGAAGCTGCACCTTGAGCATATGGACGGCGTGATGGTTGGCCGCGAGGCGTACCAGAATCCAGGCATGCTGACCTCCGTTGATCGGGAGATTTTTGCTGCCAATGGCGCGGATACTGACCCGGTTGCCGTAGTGCGCGCCATGTATCCGTATATTGAGCGTGAGCTGAGCAACGGGACCTATCTTGGCCACGTGACCCGCCATATGCTGGGCCTGTTCCAGGGGATCCCCGGCGCTCGCCAGTGGCGTCGCTATCTGAGTGAGAACGCGCACAAGGCCGGGGCCGATATTAACGTTCTGGAACACGCGCTGAAGCTGGTTGCCGATAAGCGTTAACGTTTCGCTAAATTTTAGTCAAATACGCCACGCCCTGAAGCTTGCTTTGGGGCGTTTTTATTTAAATTCAATAAATTATACCTGGCACGCTTCTTGTAATATCTGAGCAATGAGGGTTATTACCTGGGAGAGAAGACGATGTTCGAACTGCTATTTATTATTGGATTTTTCGTCATGCTGCTGATGACTGGCGTGTCGCTGCTGGGCATTATTGCCGCCATTGTTGCGGCGACGGCGCTGATGTTCGTCGGCGGTCTGTTTGCGATGATGATTAAGCTGCTGCCGTGGCTGCTGCTGGCCGTTGCGGCGGTATGGGTGATTCGGGCGATAAATACGCCAAAAATCACCCGCTACCGTAGCAACAACCGCTGGCGTTATTAAGGGAGTGAGTGGTCGGTCACAACCTGAGGAATTTTGCATAAAACGGCGTAGGTTTTGCTTATTAAATCTGTCACTATTAGCGCGTTAACGAATTCATCGCGCTGTACCCTACATACAGCCGAACTAAAAAAAGTCAGGGCTTCCGTTTGGAAGCCCTAAACTTTTCTACCCTCCCGCCTCTCCCGTCATACTTCAGACTACAGGTGCGTTGGCTGCGTTAACTCACCCCGGTCACTTACCGGAGTAAGCTCCCGGGGATTCGTTATCTTGCCGCCTTCCTGTAGCCCGAATTATTTAGGCAGGGCTTCCCGTCATACTTCAGACTACAGGCGCGTTGGCTGCGTTAACTCACCCCGGTCACTTACCGGAGTAAGCTCTCGGGGATTCGTTATCTTGCCGCCTTCCTGTAGCCCGAATTATTTAGGGAGGGTCTCCCGCCATACTTCAGGCAGCAGGTGCGTTTTGCATTAAGGCCGCAGCAGGCTTGAGCCTTCGGTGGCTCGGCTTTCGAGAACCTCATGCGCGCGTCGCGCCTCGGCCAGCGGATATTTTTGACTCTCCGCGACGTCGACGTTAATCACCCCGCTGGCGATCAGCGAAAAGAGCTCGTTACTGGCTTCCTCCAGCTCTGCGCGGCTGGTGATATAGCCCTGCAGAGAAGGGCGGGTCACGTACAGCGAGCCTTTCTGATTGAGGATCCCCAGATTAACGCCGGTAACCGGTCCGGAGGAGTTGCCGAAGCTGACCATCAATCCTCGGCGCTGCAGACAGTCGAGCGAGGCTTCCCAGGTGTCCTTGCCCACGGAATCGTAGACCACGTGCACCTTCTTACCCTCGGTGATCTCTTTCAGCCGCTCGGCGATATTCTCCTCACGGTAGTTAATCGTCTGCCAGGCGCCGGCCTGCTTCGCGCGCTGCGCTTTTTGCGCGCTGCCGACGGTGCCGATCAGCTTTGCGCCCAGCGCCTTCGCCCACTGGCAGGCAATCAGCCCGACGCCGCCGGCCGCGGCGTGGAACAGGAACGTCTCGCCGGCTTTGATTTCGTAGGTTTTACGCAGCAGATAATGGACCGTCAGCCCCTTAAGGAAGGAGGCCGCCGCCTGCTCGAAGGAGATAGCCGCAGGCAAAATCGCGGCTTTATCGGCGGGAACGTTATGCACCGAGCTGTAGGCGCCCAGCGCCGACTGGGCGTAAACGACGCGATCGCCGGCTTTAATATGCGTGACGCCGCGCCCGACCTTGCTCACCACGCCGGCGGCTTCGGTACCTAATCCGCTCGGAAGCGAAGGAGGTGGATAGAGGCCGCTGCGAATATAGGTATCGATGTAGTTGATACCTATGGCTTTATTCTCTACCTGGATCTCGTGTTCCGCCGGATCCCGTGCCACAAACTCCACCACCTGCAGAACGTCCGGGCCACCGTGCTTGTGAAATTCAATACGTGTTGCCATGCTTCCTCCTGAACTATGTGGTAACCTTTCGAGCCAATTTCTATAGCGGGAATTCCATTCAATATGGCAGGAAATAAACCCTTCAACAAACCCCAGACTGAACCCCGAGTTCGCGATCCGCAGGTCGCCGGGCTGAAAGTACCGCCGCACTCGATTGAAGCGGAGCAGTCGGTGTTGGGCGGTTTAATGCTGGACAACGAGCGCTGGGACGACGTTGCCGAGCGCGTGGTTGCGGAAGACTTTTACACGCGTCCGCACCGGCATATCTTTATTGAAATGGCCCGCCTGCAGGAAACCGGCAGCCCGATTGACCTTATTACGCTGGCGGAATCGCTGGAGCGCGAGGGGCAGTTGGACAGCGTAGGCGGATTCGCCTATCTGGCCGAACTGTCAAAAAATACGCCAAGCGCGGCGAACATCAGCGCTTATGCCGATATCGTGCGCGAACGGGCGGTTGTCCGGGAGATGATCTCGGTGGCGAACGAAATTGCCGAAGCGGGCTTTGACCCCCAGGGCCGCACCAGCGAAGACCTGCTCGATCTGGCGGAGTCCCGGGTGTTTAAGATCGCCGAAAGCCGCGCCAATAAAGACGAAGGTCCGAAAAATATCGCCGAAGTGCTTGATGCCACCGTGGCGCGTATCGAGCAGCTGTTCCAGCAGCCGCACGACGGCGTCACCGGCGTGAATACCGGCTATGACGACCTGAATAAAAAGACCGCGGGTCTGCAGCCGTCGGATTTAATCATCGTCGCGGCGCGTCCGTCGATGGGTAAGACGACTTTTGCGATGAACCTCGTCGAAAATGCGGCGATGTTGCAGGATAAACCGGTGCTTATCTTCAGCCTCGAGATGCCATCTGAGCAGATTATGATGCGTTCTTTGGCCTCGCTGTCGCGCGTCGACCAGACCCGCATTCGTACCGGCCAGCTCGATGACGAAGACTGGGCGCGAATTTCGGGCACCATGGGCATTCTGCTGGAAAAGCGCAATATCTATATCGATGACTCCTCCGGCCTGACGCCGACGGAAGTGCGCTCCCGCGCCCGCCGTATCGCCCGCGAGCACGGCGGGATCGGCCTGATTATGATCGACTACCTGCAGCTGATGCGCGTACCGTCGCTCTCCGATAACCGTACCCTGGAGATCGCCGAAATCTCCCGCTCGCTGAAGGCGCTGGCCAAAGAGCTGCAGGTGCCGGTGGTGGCCCTGTCGCAGCTTAACCGCTCGCTGGAACAGCGCGCCGATAAGCGCCCGGTCAACTCCGATCTGCGTGAATCAGGCTCTATCGAGCAGGATGCCGACTTAATCATGTTTATCTATCGTGATGAGGTTTATCACGAGAACAGCGACCTGAAAGGCATCGCCGAAATTATTATTGGTAAGCAGCGTAACGGCCCAATTGGTACGGTACGTCTGACGTTTAACGGGCAATGGTCGCGCTTCGATAACTATGCCGGCCCTCAGTATGATGATGAGTAAATCTCCGTAGTCCTGCACGCCGCTGGTACGTTGACTCGCCCGCCCGCCTCGATCGCTTAGCCTGTTCCGGGGCTCCCGGGCCTGTCGCCTCCCCGCAGCGCGATGGATACCGGTGATTCTTTTATTAAGGAATTGAAATGCAAGCGGCAACTGTAGTCATTAACCGCCGCGCTCTGCGACACAACCTGCAACGCCTGCGTGAACTGGCGCCTGCCAGCAAGCTCGTTGCAGTCGTGAAAGCGAACGCTTACGGACACGGTCTTATCGAGACCGCGCGAACGCTCCCTGATGCCGACGCCTTTGGCGTCGCCCGTCTTGAAGAAGCCTTACGCCTGCGGGCGGGCGGCATTACTCAGCCTATCCTGCTGCTGGAAGGTTTTTTTGCGGCCACCGACCTGCCGGTTATTGCCGCCCAGCGGTTGCAAACGGCGGTGCATAGCCCCGAACAGCTGGCAGCGCTTGAAAACGCGGAGCTGAGCGAACCGGTCAGCGTCTGGATGAAGCTCGATACCGGTATGCATCGGCTGGGCGTGCTGCCGGAAGAGGCGGAGGCGTTCTACCAGCGCCTGAGCCGCTGTAAAAACGTCCGCCAGCCGGTGAACGTCGTCAGCCACTTTGCCCGGGCGGATGAGCCGGAATGCGGGGCCACCGAGCGGCAGCTGGATATCTTCACCACCTTTACCGATGGCAAGCCGGGCCTGCGCTCTATCGCCGCCTCCGGCGGGATTTTGCTGTGGCCGCAGTCGCACTTCGACTGGGCGCGTCCGGGCATTATTCTCTACGGCGTGTCGCCGTTGGAGAATCAATCCACCGGGGCCGATTTCGGCTGCCGGCCGGTGATGTCGCTGACCTCGAGCCTGATTGCCGTCCGCGAGCATAAAGCGGGTGAGCCGGTGGGCTACGGCGGGACCTGGATTAGCGAACGCCATACCCGGCTGGGCGTAGTCGCGATGGGCTACGGCGACGGCTATCCGCGCGCCGCGCCGTCCGGTACGCCGGTGCTGGTTAACGGTCGGGAAGTGCCGATTGTCGGCTGCGTGGCGATGGATATGATCTGCGTCGACCTCGGCCCCGAGGCGCAGGATAAGTCCGGCGACCCGGTAGTGCTGTGGGGGGAAGGTTTACCCGTTGAACGGATTGCAGAAATTACAAAAGTAAGTGCTTACGAACTTATCACGCGCCTGACTTCTCGCGTTGCGATGAAGTACGTCGATTAACCCCGATTTGCCGCAACGTTCCCCGGTGGCGCTACGATTAGCGGGACCGGGGCGATATGCGACGGCCCGGCTACGGCGTTAACGCCACGAGCCGGGAAAAATCCCGGATGCGCTCCGCGGGACGTTCGACGTCGGCAATCCGCCAACATCCTCTCGACCTGCCACGGCTTCCGGTTTATTGTGTTATTACCTGCCTTTTGTAAACCTGGAGAAACATCGCGTGTTTCAGAAAGTTGACGCCTACGCTGGCGACCCCATTCTTTCCCTGATGGAGCGTTTCAAAGAAGATCCGCGGAGTGACAAAGTAAACCTCAGCATCGGTTTGTACTATAACGAAGACGGCATTATCCCGCAGCTGCAGGCGGTGGCGGAAGCGGAAGCGCGCCTTAACGCGCAGCCGCACGGCGCCTCGCTGTATCTGCCGATGGAAGGCCTGAATCCTTACCGTAGCGCCATTGCGCCGCTGCTGTTTGGCGCCGATCACCCGGTACTGCAGCAGCAGCGCGTCGCTTCCATTCAGACGCTGGGCGGTTCCGGCGCGCTGAAAGTGGGGGCGGATTTCCTCAAGCGCTACTTCCCGCAGGCCCGCGTATGGGTCAGCGATCCGACGTGGGAAAACCACATCGCCATCTTTGAAGGGGCTGGCTTCGAAGTAAGTACTTACCCTTGGTTTGATAATGAGACCAACGGCGTGCGCTTTGAGGCGCTGCTCGAGACGCTGCGGACGCTGCCTGAAGGCGACATCGTGCTGCTGCATCCGTGCTGCCATAACCCAACCGGCGCCGATCTGAGCCACGCCCAGTGGGATGAAGTGGCAAAAGTGCTGAAAGCGCGCAACCTGATCCCCTTCCTCGACATCGCCTATCAGGGCTTTGGCGCGGGAATGGACGATGATGCCTGGGCGATCCGCACGATTGCCAGCGCCGGCATGCCGATGCTGGTCAGCAACTCGTTCTCGAAAATCTTCTCCCTGTACGGCGAGCGCGTAGGCGGCCTGTCGGTGGTTTGCGAAGATTCAGAGACCGCGAGCCGCGTACTGGGGCAGCTGAAGGCGACCGTACGCCGTAACTACTCCAGCCCGCCGAGCTTCGGGGCGCAGGTTGTCGCCGCCGTGCTGAACGACGCGGAGCTGAAGGCCTCATGGCTGGCGGAAGTCGAAGAGATGCGCACGCGCATTTTAGAGATGCGCCAGGAGCTGGTGAACGTCCTGAAAGACGCGGTACCCGGCGTTAATTTCGACTACCTGCTCAAGCAGCGCGGGATGTTTAGCTACACGGGATTCAGTGCCGCTCAGGTCGATCGCCTGCGCGAAGAGTTTGGCGTCTACCTGATTTCCAGCGGCAGGATGTGCGTGGCGGGCCTTAACTCGCGCAACGTCCAGCGCGTGGCGCAGGCATTTTCTGCGGTGATATAACCCCTCGGCAATATCTGGCCCTTTCCGGCGTATAAAGGAGAGGGCAATCCCTTTCCTGAAGTGTGATCATTCTCTTTTTCTATGACATTCGCGCAGAAACCTCTTTCCATCACCGGATGCCGGGGTTAAGGTCATGGTGAATTTATAAGCACCCACATTATTGAAAATTATAATTATTCGGTTATTTACACACGCAATCATGCAAAATGCGTCTGAGCCCCCGGGAGCGTTCGGCTAATCGTGGCTGACAGGGAGGCAGTTTGAATGATGACGTTAAAAGGGATAAATATGCGCAAAATCACCCTGGCCTTCGGGGCCGCCTGCCTGCTGTTGACGCTCAATTGCGCCGTCGTTGCCCGCGCCTCGATGCCGCAGCCCCTCTCGACGGGAACCAACGTTGCTAAGCTCGCGGAACAGGCGCCGATCCACTGGGTATCGGTGGCGCAGATTGAAAATAGCCTGCTGGGGCGTCCGCCGATTGCGGTGGGCTTTGATATTGACGATACGGTGCTGTTTTCCAGCCCAGGATTCTGGCGCGGCCAGAAAACCTTCTCGCCCGGCAGCGATGCTTACCTGAAAAATCCCGAGTTTTGGGAAAAAATGAACAACGGCTGGGATGATTTCAGCATGCCGAAAGAGGTCGCGCGTCAGCTGATTGCGATGCACGTGAAGCGCGGTGATAGCATCTATTTTGTGACCGGCCGCAGTCAGACCAAAACCGAAACGGTATCAAAAACCCTGCAGGATGATTTCCTGATCCCCGCGACAAGCATGAATCCGGTCATTTTTGCCGGCGATAAGCCGGAGCAGAATACTAAAACCCAGTGGCTGCAGGAGAAAAGCATTAAGGTCTTCTACGGCGACTCGGATAACGATATTTCCGCCGCCCGAGAGGCGGGCGCGCGAGGTATTCGCGTTCTGCGCGCCTCCAACTCCTCTTACAAGCCTTTACCGATGGCCGGGGCCCAGGGGGAAGAGGTTATTGTGAACTCCGATTACTGATCGCCTGCGGGTGAAATGATAGCGAGCAACAGCGGCAGCCAGCGGGCTGCCGTTTTTTTGTACAAAATCCGCCCCGGAAGGTTTTACCTTTTCGCTTATTGCTGCACACTTAGAAAGATTCATTCGCAGCATGGATGGCTTTCTGACATCGACAGTCGGGCCGCGGTGTGGCTCACGGAATATCGCATTCACGGCGGTTCGCGCCATCGCGTCGCGACGCTCATGGGGGAAGATTAGATGACAATTTCGGAGTTATTGCTCTACTGCATGGCCAAACCTGGCGCGGAGCAAAGCGAGCACAGCGACTGGAAGGCCACGCAGATTAAAGTGTCGGACGTGCTGTTTGCGATGGTCAAAGAGGTGGAGGATAAGCGCCCGGCGGTGTCGCTGAAAGCCAGCCCGGAACTTGCCGAGCTTCTGCGGGAGCAGCACGTTGACGTTCGCCCTAGCCGGCATTTGAACAAGGCCCACTGGAGTACGGTGTTCCTTGACGGTTCGCTGCCGGATTCGCAGATTTACTACCTGGTCGACGCCTCTTATCAGCAGGCGGTTCGGCTGCTGTCGGAGCCGGCCCGACAGCAGCTTTCGCCGTGATTAGCTCAGCAACGGTTTGAGGAAGTGCGCGGTGTGCGAGGCTTCGCACTCGGCAACCGTCTCCGGGGTCCCGGAAACGAGAATTTCCCCGCCGCCGCTGCCGCCTTCCGGCCCGAGGTCCACAATCCAGTCCGCGGTTTTGATAACGTCCAGGTTGTGCTCAATGACCACGATAGTGTTGCCCTGATCGCGCAGCTGATGCAGGACTTCCAGCAGTTGCTGAATATCGGCGAAGTGCAGACCGGTCGTCGGCTCATCGAGAATATAGAGCGTCTGCCCGGTTCCACGCTTCGACAGCTCGCGCGCCAGCTTCACGCGCTGGGCCTCGCCGCCGGACAGCGTGGTCGCTGACTGGCCAAGGCGGATATAGGTCAGGCCAACGTCCATCAGGGTTTGCAGCTTACGCGCCAGCGCCGGCACGGCGTCGAAGAACTCGCGCGCCTCTTCGATAGTCATATCCAGCACTTCATGGATAGTCTTACCTTTGTACTTAATCTCCAGCGTTTCGCGGTTATAGCGCTTGCCCTTGCACTGGTCGCACGGTACGTAGATATCCGGCAGGAAGTGCATCTCGACCTTGATGACGCCGTCGCCCTGACAGGCTTCACAGCGGCCGCCGCGAACGTTAAAGCTAAAGCGCCCCGGCGTGTAGCCGCGTGAACGTGATTCCGGCACGCCGGCGAACAGCTCGCGTACCGGCGTAAACACGCCGGTATAGGTTGCCGGGTTAGAGCGCGGCGTGCGGCCAATCGGGCTCTGGTCGATATCGATAACCTTATCGAAATGTTCCAGCCCCTGCACGTCGCGATACGGCGCCGGTTCGACGATAGTCGCGCCGTTGAGCTGGCGCTGGGCAATCGGGAACAGGGTGTCGTTAATCAGCGTTGATTTACCGGAACCGGAGACGCCGGTAATGCAGGTAAACAGGCCCACCGGCAGCGTCAGGGTAACGTCCTTCAGGTTGTTACCGCGTGCGCCGGTCAGCTTCAGCACCTTTTGCGGGTCGGCGGCTACGCGCTGTTTCGGTACTTCAATCTTGCGCTTGCCGCTCATGTACTGGCCGGTCAGGGATTCCGGCACCGCCATAATATCCTGCAGCGTGCCCTCAGCCACCACCTGTCCGCCGTGTACGCCAGCGCCGGGACCGATATCGATCACGTGATCGGCGGCGCGAATCGCGTCTTCATCATGCTCAACGACAATGACCGTATTACCCAGATTACGCAGGTGGATCAGCGTCCCGAGCAGGCGTTCGTTATCGCGCTGATGCAGGCCGATGGACGGCTCATCGAGAACGTACATCACGCCCACCAGCCCGGCGCCGATCTGGCTTGCCAGACGAATACGCTGGGCTTCGCCGCCGGACAGCGTCTCCGCCGAACGCGAGAGCGTCAGGTAGTTCAGGCCGACGTTGACGAGGAACTTCAGGCGATCGCCGATCTCCTTCAGCACCTTTTCCGCGATCTGCGCCCGCTGGCCGGAGAGCTTCAGGTTGTTGAAGAAGTCCATCGCGTGGCCGATGCTCATATCGGAGATCGTCGACAGCGGCGTATTTTCGACGAAGACGTGGCGCGCTTCGCGGCGCAGACGGGTGCCATCACAGCTGGTACAGGAGCGGTTGCTGATAAACTTCGCCAGCTCTTCGCGCACCGCGCTGGATTCGGTCTCTTTGTAGCGACGTTCCATATTGTGCAGAACGCCTTCGAACGGATGGCGGCGCACGGATGTGTCGCCGCGATCGTTCATATACTTGAATTCAATGTTCTCTTTGCCTGAGCCGGACAGAATGACTTTCTGCACGTCGGCGTTGAGGGTGCCCCACGGCGCTTCGATATCGAACTGGTAATGCTCAGCCAGCGACTTCAGCATCTGGAAATAATAGAAGTTGCGCCGATCCCAGCCGCGGATCGCGCCGCCCGCCAGCGACAGCTCCGGGTTTTGGATAACCCGCTCGGGATCAAAGTACTGCTGCACGCCCAGGCCGTCGCAGGTTGGGCAGGCGCCGGCGGGGTTGTTGAAGGAGAACAGCCGGGGCTCCAGTTCGCGCATGCTGTAGCCGCAAATCGGACAGGCGAAGTTGGCGGAGAACAGCAGCTCTTCCGCTTTCGGGTCGTCCATATTGGCAACAACGGCGGTGCCGCCGGAGAGATCCAGCGTGGTCTCAAACGATTCGGCCAGCCGCTGGGCGAGATCGTCGCGCACCTTAAAGCGATCGATAACCACTTCGATGGTATGTTTCTTTTGCAGCTCAAGCTTTGGCGGATCGGAAAGATCGCAGACTTCACCGTCGATCCGCGCCCGGATATAGCCCTGGCTGGCCAGGTTTTCCAGGGTTTTGGTATGCTCGCCTTTACGCTCTTTAATAATCGGCGCCAGCAGCATCAGGCGCTGGCCTTCCGGCTGGGAAAGCACGTTGTCGACCATCTGGCTGACGGTTTGCGCCGCCAGCGGGACGTTGTGGTCCGGACAGCGCGGCTCGCCGACTCGAGCGTAGAGCAGACGCAGATAGTCGTGAATTTCGGTAATGGTGCCTACCGTAGAGCGGGGGTTATGGGACGTTGATTTTTGTTCGATGGAAATCGCCGGCGACAGCCCCTCGATATGGTCGACATCCGGCTTCTCCATCAGCGACAGGAACTGACGCGCGTAGGCGGAGAGCGATTCAACGTAGCGGCGCTGCCCTTCGGCATACAGCGTGTCGAAAGCCAGCGAGGATTTGCCTGACCCTGAAAGCCCGGTGACGACAATCAGCTTGTCGCGGGGGATTACGAGGTTGATGTTTTTGAGATTATGGGTGCGGGCGCCCCGAACTTCGATCTTATCCATTCACCTTTCCCGGTAGGTAGATACACGGATTGCCTGGTTTGTATGAAGAACAAACGGCGGAAACGGCTAATTATGGCACAATCCGACCTGTTTGAATATACAGTATTGGAATGGCGACGGGAGTTGATGGTGAAAAATTGTATAGCGATAAGATGTTTACTGGAATCGCCGTCCCAGCTATCAAAATGCACCTTTGTGGTGTTAGTATTACCGGTTTACACTTATTAAGAAACGTATTCAGGAGATTCGATCATGGCCAGCAGAGGCGTAAACAAGGTGATTCTCGTCGGTAATCTGGGGCAGGACCCGGAAGTACGCTACATGCCAAGTGGCGGCGCAGTCGCTAACTTCACGCTGGCGACTTCCGAATCCTGGCGCGATAAGCAGACCGGCGAAATGAAAGAGCAGACCGAATGGCACCGCGTCGTGCTGTTCGGCAAGCTGGCGGAAGTGGCTGGCGAATACCTGCGTAAAGGCTCGCAGGTTTATATTGAAGGCCAGCTGCGTACCCGCAAATGGACCGATCAGTCCGGTACTGAGAAATACACCACCGAAGTCGTGGTCAACGTTGGCGGTACCATGCAGATGCTGGGCGGCCGTCAGGGCGGCGGCGCTCCGGCAGGCGGCGGCCAGCAGCAGGGCGGTTGGGGTCAGCCTCAGCAGCCGCAGGGCGGCAACCAGAACCAGTTCAGCGGCGGCGCGCAGTCTCGTCCGCAGCAGCAGGCTCCGGCAGCGCCTTCTAATGAACCGCCGATGGATTTCGATGACGACATCCCGTTCTGAGTTTTAGAACGGCGGTTTAAGAACCATAAACCCTGCTGCGGCAGGGTTTTTTTACTAATATGACCTGCTTCCTGCTTCCTGCTTCCTGCTTCCTGCTTCCCGCTTTCTTATTCCCATTTCCCGCCTGCGCTTCTCAGCTTCCCGCTCCGACTGCGGGCCGGATCAGACCGCCGCATCTGACGTCGGTTTTAAATAAATTATTTTTATAAACAAAGTGTTAATATGTTTCTTTCGTTCCACCGCTTCCCAATCCTTCTCTTACCTTCTGGCTAAATAGCCCCGTTCTTCCGGTCCGCGCCTTCTGCGCAGTCGATCACGTTTCATCGCCATCAGGGCCTCAGGATTGTGAGGATTATCTCTTTTCTGAACGCCGCTATTTGCTCATTTATGCCTTAGCTAATATTTATTAGCTAATTATTATCAGCGGTCAGGAGCAGCGATGAAACAGCAGTGGAGTAAAGAGCAGGCGCAGGCGTGGTATCAGCAGCAGGGTTGGCTTTGCGGGTTTAACTATCTTCCTTCGACGGCGGTCAACTGGACCGATATCTGGCAGGAGGAGACGTTCGATGCGCCAACCATCGATCGCGAACTGGGCTGGGCGGCAGAGGCGGGCTACAACACGCTGCGCATCAACCTGCCGTTTATCGTCTGGGAGGACGACCGTGATGGCCTGATGGCCCGCATCGAGCGTTTCCTGACAATTGCGGATAGCCACGGCTTTAGCACCATGCTGACGCTGATGGACGACTGCGGTTTTTCGGGCGACGAACCCTATCTGGGGCCGCAAAAGCCGCCGGTACCCGGCAAGCACAACAGCCAGGCGGCGGCGAGCCCCGGACGGGAGAAGGTTTGCGACCGGGATTGCTGGCCGCAGATCGAATGCTATATCCGCGACGTTATCCGCCAGTTCCGCGACGATAAGCGGGTTCTGCTCTGGGATCTCTATAACGAGCCGGGCAATCGCGGCATCTTTGCCACCGGTACGGTTGAGGTGCTGTACGACGAAAAGCTGGAAACCTATGCCCAGGAGCTGATGGAGCTCGCCTTCCGCTGGGCGAGGGAAGAGGACCCGACGCAGCCGCTTACCGTCTGCGCGTGGCGCCTGCCGGAGGAAGTTGAAGGAGAGACATTCTACCAGCATCCGCTGGATCGGGCCGCGCTGGCGCTTTCGGACGTGATCAGCTATCACGCCTACACCAATACCGCCCGCATGACGGCGATTATCCAGCAGCTCCAGCAGCTGGAGCGGCCGCTTTTTTGCACCGAATGGTTGGCTCGCCACGTCGGCAGCACCATCGAAGAGCAGCTGCCGCTGATGTATATAGCGAAAGTCGCACCTTACCAGTGGGGCCTGGTGCGCGGTAAAACCCAAACGTGGCTGCCGTGGCCGGTGGTGATGAAGGAGTCTGGCGATTACTGCCGGCTGTGGTTCCACGACGTCTTTGAAGAGAATGGGATCCCGTTCTCCCGCAAAGAGATTGCGCTTATGCGCAGGCTTCGTCACATTGCCCAGCCGTCACGGGCATAATAATAATATATCCGGCGGTACGCCGCCGGGATTAGGGTACGCACTATGGCAACGACAATGAAAATACCGTCTCGGGAGTTGTGGTCTTATTTTGGCTATGGTTTAGGTCAGTGTTTTAGTTTTGGTTTAGTGGGCTCGTTTATTAACTATTTTTATACCGATGTGCTGGGGATCTCGGCGCTGGCGGCGAGTACGATTTTCCTTATTGCGCGCGCGTGGGATGCGGTTCACGACCCGCTGTTCGCCAGCATTATGGATACCATTAACAGCCGCTTTGGTAAGTTTCGTCATTTCCTGCTGATTGCGCCGCTGTTAATTACCGGGGTCACGCTGCTGGCGTTTTATAAAATCGAAGCAGATATGACCACCATGATTATCTACGCCGGGGTGACCTATATATTGTGGGGCACGCTGTACGCAATATCGGATATTCCGTTCTGGTCGATGTCCTCGGTGATGACCAACGACTCCGGTCAGCGCACCCGTGCGGTGACGGCGGCAATGCTGGGGGTCAATGCCGGTATCGCCTGCGCCAATATCTTCTTCCCCAGGCTTGCGGCGTTCTTTGCCCAATACAGCAACGATAAGGGCTATTTTATGGCGGCGCTGGTGATGATGATGGTCGGCCTGCCGCTGATGCTGAACGGCTTTTTCCAGATTAAAGAGCGCGTGCAGGCCGGTCCGGAAAAGGTCACCATGCGCGATACCTTCCATAATCTGCGGCAAAATAAGCCGCTATTTATTGTCCTGCTGTCGTTCTTTTTCTGCATATTCCACAACGTCGCCGGCGGTATTTACATCTATTTCTTTATCTACAATATGGGCGACGGCGGGCTGCAAATGGCGATCGGTATTATGGGGATCGTCGCCGCGGTGCTGTGCCTCGTGGCCCCGATGCTGACGCGCAGAATGCAGAAGCGGAAGCTGTTTATGATCCTTTGCGGGCTGGATATCCTGGTGCGCGTGGTGATGTGGTTTTCCGGCTATCAGCACGCAATGCTGCTTTTTATTCTGCTGGGTTTAAGCACGCTGTTTGTGATGATGTCCAATATTCTGACCTCGTCAATGATTGCCGATACCATTGAATACGCCGAATATCACACCAACAAACGCTGCGCGGCGATTACCTTCTCCGGGCAAACGTTTACCGGCAAAATGTCGGTGGCCGTCGGCGGCGGATTAATCGGCGTATTTCTGACGCTGATAGGCTACGTGCCGCAGGCGGCCAGCCAAAGCGAGAGCGTGCTTAACGGTCTGTTCTTCGGCATCTGCCTGCTGCCCGCGGTTGGCTCGCTGATTCGTATGGGCTGTATGTCGCGCTACACCTTTACGGAAGATAAGCACGCTGAGATTTGCGCTTTACTGGCGGAGCGCCGACAGGCTGCGCGTCCGGAAAACGATAGTGAGGATAATCTGAAGCAGCCGCTGCCGATAAACTAGTTACGCCGATAAAATATACCGTCCGGGGAATCGGTGATGATATTCCTGTGCGGAGATATATCCTCAGGAGAAAATAGACCGGCAGGCCTGAATAGCCCTGCGCTTATGTCGCCGCGGGATGCTGGCGCCGCCGTCCGGTCGCACGAATAATATTGCTATTGTCGTTAATAACCCGTCCGTGACGACGGGCGGGTTATTATTGTCATCATCGTCATGCTTTATTCATAAACCCTAAAAATAAACTTCGTTTAATTAAATAATAAAAGGCTTTACCGATGAATAAAATCTGGGTCGGATGTTTTCTGACGTCTTTATTTACCCCTCTGGTCAATGCACAGGCGTCGTTATCCCTTGAGGAGCGACTGGCACAAATGGAACAACGGCTGAAGGCGACCGAGCAGCGGGCGGCAAGCGCGGAGGCGGAGATCGACCAGCTAAAACGTCAGGATAAGCCGGCGGCGGTAGCCAGCGCCGCGCCGGCTAAACCCGCTTTACAGCTTAATGATTATGGCGATATAAAATTCTACGGCGACGTCGAGTTTAATATGGACGGCGCCAGCCGTACCGGTAGTTTGACCTCGATAAAAACCAGCGCTAATAAAAACTGGGCTCCGGGAGACAAAGAGCGCTGGGATATTAACGGACGAATTCTTCTGGGCTTTGATGGATTGCGTAAAGGCGCTAACGGCAAATACGCCGGGTTTAGCGTACAGCCGCTGGCGGATATGAATGGCAAAATGAATCTTGATGACGCGGCGTTTTTCTTTGGTCAGGAGGATGACTGGAAAATTAAAATCGGTCGCTTCGAAGCCTACGATATGTTCCCGCTGAACCAGGATACGTTTATTCAGTATTCTGGTAATACGGCGAACGATCTGTACAGCGACGGCTATGGCTATATCTATATGATGAAAGAGGGGCGCGGGCGCAGCAGCAGCGGCGGCAACTTCCTGCTCAGCAAAACCCTGGATGACTGGTATTTTGAGGTCAATACGCTGGTGGAGGACGGCAGCTCGCTGTTTGTTGGCCAGAGCTATCACGGCAATGCGCTGGATAATCGTAAAAACGTGGTTTACGTGCGCCCGGTGGCGGCGTGGCGCTCCGGAGACTGGTCGGTGGCGGCGGCGCTGGAGAGCAACCTCGTGAATAACGCCTACGGTTATCAGGACCAAAATGGCCGCTGGGTCGATCGCTCCAGCCGTACCGGCTACGGAATGACCCTAAGCTGGAATACGCAGAAGGCCGATCCGCAGGATGGCGCGGTGGTCAATTTGAGCACCGCGTATCTGGATGCGGCGGACGAAAAGGACTTCAGCGCCGGTATCAATGCGCTATGGCATCGCGTAGAGCTGGGCTATATCTACGCGCATAACAAAATCGACGAGTTCAATCTGTCCGGCGTGAGCGCGGAGTGCGACGGTGACTGTGCGATTCTGGCGCCGGGACGCTATGACATCCATACCATTCACGCCTCGTGGCAGCTGCCGAATATTATGGATATGCCGAACTTTAATATTTACCTCGGGGCCTACGCATCGTGGCTGGACTCGTCGGCAGCGAAAACCGGCAATACCGATGAACGCTATGGCGCGCGGGTGCGTTTCAAATACTTCTTCTGATTGGGTAAAGGACGCGCGTTGTGGAATGCACCGTGCCGGCTGACGAAAACCCCGCTTCGGCGGGGTTTTTTAGTACCTCTGCGCCTTACTGCACTGCAGGGACGTCTCCCGTCTTGAGCGGCGTCTCCTCGCGCCGGGCGGCGGCGGTTTTTTCTCAGCGGAAGCGGCATAAACGGAGCCAACTAACAGCATCGCGAGGAGGCAGGTAGACCAGGCGATAAATAATCGCGGCAAACAGAGGATGCTCATGGCGCGGCGCTCCGCAGGGACATCCGTTTATTTTAGTCAACCCTGCCGGGTTAGCGTGTCGGTCAGGCGCCTGGACGGCGGCTTTATACCGCCGAAATTTTACGAAACTGCGAGGGCGTGACCGAATAGTATTTTTTAAAGGTTCGGTTAAATGCGCTGATGTCCTCATAGCCGACCATAATGCAGATATCGACGATGCGAAAGGCTGGCTTTATCTGCAGCAAATCCCGGCACAGCAGCATCCGCTGCCGCCTGATGAATTCCATTGGCGACATCTGGAAATATTGCTGGAAGAGGCGAAACAGGTGCCACTCTGAATAGCCGGAAAAAACGCTTAGCGCATTGACGGTGAGTTTTTTCTCGAGATTATTTTTTATCCAGCGCACCAGTTCGTGCAGCACGGCCTGTTGGATCCCTTTTTTACGCTGATTCATGCCGGTTCCAGAACGATGGCGCCCGTCGCTTCATGGCGCGGGCAGAGGGTGAAGTCGCGGTCAGGTTATCGCCCGGCATGGCTCTCTGCCGGGCCCTGGTGTCCAGCGCCGCCGCGGGGAAATGCCTTACCGTCCCTGGCAAGGCGCCACTACTTTGCTTTTAGATATCGCAATCGGCTTTCGATGATGCTCCCCTAAGCCTCTGCGACCATATCCTGTCATTTTGAGGAAAATATGAAGAATCTGGATTAATATCCCTGCAGATATATTTTGCGCATACGTAATGGTTTCTCTGCATAATTTTTTCTGATGTAGCCCCCTGAAACACCGGACAGTAGCTGTATCTCCAGATAAGAGATAGGCTTAAATATATGTCTAACAACCATGTTAATTTTGAGATGACCGGGATCCTGTTAGGGCAAGAAGCCCGTAAGCGTAAGACTCCGCAAGAGAAAATTGCCATCATCCAGCAAACAATGGAGCCGGGTATGAATGTCTCCCACGTTGCTCGTCTGCACGGTATTCAGCCCAGTCTGCTGTTTAAATGGAAGAAGCAATATCAGGAAGGTAGCCTCACCGCCGTTGCGGCCGGAGAGGAAGTGGTTCCGGCTTCGGAGCTGGCGACTGCACTCAAACAGGTCCGGGAACTACAGCGTCTCCTGGGTAAGAAGACGATGGAAGTTGAGATCCTCAAAGAAGCGGTGGAGTACGGCCAGTCGCGAAAATGGATAGCGCACGCGCCCTTGTTGCCAAAGGACGGGGAATAGCTCTGGTTAGTCGCACCATGAGCGTGTCGCGTGCGCAGTTATCACTGCGGGTGAGCCGCTCTGCCGACTGGCAGGACAGGCGCAGCAACCGGCGTAATGACGAAGCTGATGCAGAGATACTGTCGGAGATCCTCGGCATCATCAGCGACATGCCCAGCTACGGTTACCGGCGGGTGTGGGGTATCCTGCGTAAGCAACGCCGTGTAGAGGGACTTCCACCGGTGAACGCCAAACGGCTTTACAGGATAATGAGCGAGCATAACCTGCTGTTGTTGCGTGATAAACCAGAGCGTCCGAAGCGGGAGCATAAAGGCAAAATCGCGGTAGCGGAAAGCGATATGCGCTGGTGTTCAGACGGCTTCGAGTTCGGTTGTGACAACGGCGAGAAGCTTCGGGTGACGTTCGCACTGGACTGTTGCGACCGGGAGGCCATAGACTGGGCAGCGAGCACGGGAGGCTACGACAGTTCAACGGTACAGGATGTGATGCTGAGGTCAGTGGAAAGGCGCTTCGGTAGCACGCTGCCGGGTAAACCAGTGCAGTGGCTGACAGATAACGGTTCAGCGTACACCGCGCATGAAACGAAGAAGTTCGCGCGAGAACTGAATCTGGAGCCGTGTACAACAGCGGTGAGCAGCCCACAAAGTAACGGCATGGCCGAACGGTTCGTGAAAACGATGAAGGAAGATTACATCGCGTTCATGCCAAAACCAGATGTGGGAACAGCGCTACAGAACCTTGCAGCGGCGTTCAATCACTACAATGAAAATCACCCGCACAGTGCGCTGGGATATCACTCTCCGAGAGAGTACCGGCGGCAGCGGGCATCGTTAACTTAAGATACAAAAGCTGTCCGGAGATGGCGGGTCAAGATCACTGCATAATTTTTTCAATATCTCTTCATTTTATCTGCGGTATTTTAAGATAACTTTTGCGTGTTCCTGGTCAACCCCAGAGAGCATCATTCCTAACAAGATCTTTCCCCCTTTCAACCAATGCGAAAGGGGGCTTTTTGTTTTTTTTAATTAATTAAAAGTACGCTATATATTACTTCCTGACCCTCTCAGACCGAAAAAATAGGCTCGAGTTCCGTCGATAAATGTTTTTATTTACGGTTCTTTAAGATCCATTTTTTCTCCATTGTTTCACCATAATTAAGTGCAATTCTGCGCCTCGCTTAGGTTAATCCCAGCAGACTCCTGCTATTTCTAAATCTCTTTTAAATAAAACGCCCATGCTAAAGAAAAAAAATATCATTGCCGGATTATTGATTTCACCCTTAACGCTTTATGCCGCGACTTCGTACACTATTGATGATATTCGCTTTGAGGGCTTGCAGCGCGTTACCGTAGGAGCGGCACTGTTGAACATGCCCGTTCATCCGGGAGAAGAGATCTCGAACGACGATATCAGCGACGCGATACGTGGCCTGTACGCCAGCGGCAACTTTGAGAGCGTGCAGATCCTGCGCGATGGCCGTGCGCTGGTGGTACAGGTTAAAGAGCGCCCGACCATTGCCAGTATCAGCTTCGCTGGCAATAAATCGGTGAAGGACGAGATGTTGAAAGAGAACCTCACCGCCAGCGGCGTTGATGCGGGTAGCGCGCTGGATCGTAACGCCCTCAGTGAAATAGAAAAGGGGTTGCAGGATTTCTATTACAGCGTCGGGAAATATAGCGCCACGGTCCATGCGGTGGTGACGCCGCTGCCGCGCAACCGCGTGGATTTAAAATTTGTCTTTCAGGAAGGGAAGTCGGCAACCATTGCCCAGATTAATATTATTGGCAATAAAGCGTTTAGCGAGGAAACGCTGCTCGACCAACTTCAGCTCCGCGATCGGGTTCCGTGGTGGAACGTTATCGGTGATAAAAAATATCAAAAACAAAAAATGGCGGCGGATCTTGAAACGCTGCGCAGCTATTATCTCGATCGTGGCTATGCGCGTTTTGCCATTAATTCCAGCCAGGTCAGTATTACCCCGGATAAAAAATCGCTCTATCTTACGATCGACCTTACAGAGGGAGAACGCTACAAAGTCAGCCGCACCGTGGTGACGGGTGAGATGGCCACGCATGGCCAGGAAATTGAGGAGCTGGCCCAGCCGCTGTCCGGCAGGTGGTATAGCGGAGCCGAGATTACCGCCGTCGAAAATGCGATTAAAAAGCGCTTCGGTAAATATGGCTATGCCTGGCCGCAGGTGACGACGCACGCCGAAATTGACGATCGGCAGAAAAGCGTGACGCTGCGTATTAGCGTCGATGCCGGGCGCCGCTACTCCGTACGCCAGATTCGTTTTATCGGCAACGATACCTCGCGCGATGCCGTTTTACGTCGCGAAATGCGGCAAATGGAGGGCGCGTGGCTCAACGATGAAAAGGTACAGCAGGGAAAAGAGCGTCTTGATCGCACGGGTTATTTCGAGAGCGTTGATAAAGAGATAACCCCGGTTGCCGGCAGCCAGGACCAGGTTGACGTCGTCTATAAGGTGAAAGAGCGCAATACCGGCTCATTTAACGTTGGCCTGGGCTTTGGTACCGATAGCGGCGTCAGCTACCAGCTGGGAGTGACCCAGGATAACTGGCTGGGCACCGGCAACAGCGTCAGCTTTAACGGCACCCGCAATAGCTATCAGTCCTACGTTGAGCTCGGCGCGACTAACCCCTATTTCACCGTCGACGGCGTGAGTCTGGGCGGCAAGATTTTCTATAACAGCTATGACGCCTCCGATGCCGACTCCGGCAGCTACAACCAGCAAAGCTACGGCCTTGGCAGCAATCTCGGCTTCCCGATTACCGAAAATAACTCGCTGAATCTGGGCGTTGATTATGTCCACAACCGCCTGACCAATATGGATCCGGAGCTCACGACCTGGAATTACCTTAACTCGCGAGGCATTTATCCGCAGGTGGTGACCAAAGATGGCGACAGCGGGGCGGAATACAGCGCCAACGATTTTTTTATCAGCCTCGGATGGAGCTATAACGATCTCGATCGCGGGTTTTTCCCCCGCTCCGGCAATAAAAGCAGCCTGAGCGGCAAAGTGACCGTCCCGGGATCGGATAACCGCTATTACAAGCTCACCCTTGATAGCACCCAGTATGTGCCGCTAAATGAAGGCCAAAGCTGGGTATGGATGGAGCATCTGAAAGCGGGCTATGCCGGCGGCCTGCAGGGGAGCACGGTACCCTTTTACGATAATTTCTACGCCGGGGGATCGTCATCGGTGCGCGGCTTCTCCTCAAATACTATCGGCCCGAAGGCGGCCTATTATCGCTGTAATGGCTCTGAAAGCAGCTATAGCGGTTGCCCGCTGGAGAGCTCTTCCGACGCGGTTGGAGGAAATGCGATGGCGGTGCTGAACAGCGAGTTTATTATTCCTACGCCGTTTATTAGCGACAAATATGCCGACAGTTTGCGGACCTCGTTCTTTGTTGATGCGGGCACGGTATGGAGCACCTCGTGGCAGAATAACGCCCAAACTCTGGCGGCGGGGATCCCGGACTATAGCGACCCGCTGCATATCCGAATGTCGGCGGGGATTGCGGTACAGTGGATGTCGCCGCTGGGGCCGCTGGTCTTCTCCTGGGCTGAGCCATTTAAAAAGTACGATGGCGATAAGGCCGAGCAGTTCCAGTTTAATATCGGCAAAACCTGGTAAGCGGGGGGCAAAGAACCTTTCTACTACCGCCGCGCCGCCGCGCCGCCGCGTGAGAGATGACGCTCTGATGGCTATCATTCACGCAGTGGGCGCCGAGGCCTTTCTACTCCCATAACCCCCGGCGGCGAGCTGCCCGCCAGGGGTAAGCGTGAGCATGGACGGCAAAATAGTCTATTTTGCCGTTATGTCGTTGTTTAATCTGAATTCCGCGTCGATATTTTTTTGTAAAGTTATGCAGGGCTATTTGGTAATGCCTTCAATCGATAGAAAACCATGATATGCTACTGGTATTTAGGGCTTTCTATGGCTACCGTTACTGTTCATTGTCCTCGTTGCCATTCCGATTCTGTTTATCGCCATGGGCACAGCTGTTCCGGGCACGAGCGCTTTCGTTGCCGGTCATGTCGCCGCGTTTTTCAGCTGGCTTATACCTATGAAGCCAGAAAACCCGGTGTAAAAGAACAGATAGTTGAACTGGCACACAACGGTGCCGGCGTCCGCGATACCGCCAGAGTTCTTAAGGTCGGTATCAATACCGTCATACGGACATTAAAAAGCTCTCGCCGTCCCGGATAACCGCTTCTCCTGTCGCTCATGCCGATGTGGCACTCATCTGCGAGCTTGATGAGCAGTGGGGCTTTGTTGGCAGTAAAGCCCGGCAGCACTGGCTCTGGTATGCTTACAATACCAAAACGGGTGGCGTACTGGCTTATACTTTCGGCCCACGTACCGATGAGACATGTCGGGAACTGTTGGCCCTGTTGACGCCCTTTAGCATCGGCATGATTACCAGCGATAACTGGGGCAGTTATGCCAGAGAGGTGCCGAAGGAGATACATCTGACTGGTAAAATTTTCACACAGCGCATTGAGCGAAACAATCTGACGCTGCGAACCCGTATCAAGCGGCTGGCACGCAAAACAATATGTTTTTCACGTTCCATCGAATTGCACGAAAAGGTCATCGGTGCCTTCATCGAAAAGTACATGTTCTACTGATTGGAGGCATTACCATTTTAAGTAGTAAGATGAGGTACAAAATGACTTTTTGCTTGATTTGAGCGGATAGCGACAAACGATCAGCGACGTTCTGCTCGACGGATAGTGATTGGTGATATATACCGTTTGCCCCTCGGAACAGGTGATGTGCTTATCCTGAAGAAGGTAATGACTCCAATTTATTGGTAATGATTTATCGTCAGATAGTGCCCAATGACTTTGTCATGCAGTTCCACTGATTTTGAGAACGACAGCGACTTCCTGCCCAGCCGCGCCAGATGCTGCCTCAGGTTCAGGTTGTGCCGCTCAATACGCTGCGTGTAACGCTTGCTGATAACGTGCAGCTTTCCCTTAAGACGGGATTCATACAGCGGCCAGCCGTCTGTCATCCATACCACCACTTCAAAAGCCGACAGCAGGCTCAGAAGACGTTCCAGTGTGGCCATGGTCCGCTCACCAAAGACGTGTGCCACCACCGTCCTGCGTATCCTGTCATACGCGTAAAACAGCCAGCGCTGGCGCGATTTGGCCCCGACGTAACCCCACTGCTCGTCCATCTCCGCACAGACGATGACGTCACTTCCCGGATTTATCCGGGAGGTTACTGACTGTGGCCTGAGTTTTTTAAATGGCGGAAAATGGTGTTGAGGCCAATGCCCATAATGCGTGCGGTAGCGCGGCAACCGACTCCGTTCATGGCCATATCAATGATTTTCTGGTGTGTACCGGGCTGAGAAGCGGCATAAGTGAACTGAAGCTGCCATGTTTTACGGCAGTGAGAGCAGAGATAACGCTGATGCCCGGCAGTACTTTTGCCGTTACGCATCACGCCCTCAGTGGCGGAACAGGAGGGACAGCAGACGGAGACGGAAGCCACAGGTGCACCTCAAAAACACCATCATACACTAAATCAGCAAGTTGGGTGCATTACCCCGAATATGAGCTATCTGCACATTGCTAATCTGAGAATTAGCTACGGCGATAAGGTTGTTCTGCATAATATCGATCTGGCGGTAGAGAAGGGGGAGATGATCGCCCTGCTGGGGCCATCGGGCTGCGGCAAAACCACGCTGCTCAACGCGCTCTGCGGCTTTATTCCGGTACAGAGCGGAGAGATCGTTGTCGCCGGCAGGGAGATTACCCATAGCGCGCCGGAGCAGCGCAATATTACGATGGTTTTTCAAAGCTATGCGCTGTGGCCGCATCTAACGGTGGCCCGCAATATCGGCTACGGCCTGAAGCTGCGCGGGTGGCGTCGCGACGATATCGACCGCCGGGTGGCGGAGCTGCTGCATATCGTTAACCTGCCGGGCCTGGCGGAGATGAAGGTGACCGAACTTTCCGGCGGCCAGCGTCAGCGGGTTGCCCTGGCGCGCGCCCTGGCGATTGAGCCGGACGTGCTGGTACTGGATGAACCGCTCTCCAATCTGGATGCCAAAGTCCGCCTTAACGTCCGCCATGAAATAAAAGCGCTGCAGAAGAAGCTCGGCTTCACCTCATTAATTGTCACCCACGACCAGCAGGAGGCGTTGGTGATGGCCGATCGTGTCGCGGTATTAAATAACGGAAGCATTGAGCAGTTAGGGACGCCGGAGGAGATATATCAGCGACCCGCCACGCCTTTTGTCGCCGATTTTATGGGCGCCGATAATAAAATAAATAGCCGCGATATCCGCACCCTCGACGTTATTAACTGGCGCAGCCCAACGGCATATTCAGACGCCGATGCTGACGAGCAGGTGATCTATTTCCGCAGTACCGACGCGGCGCTCTTTTCATTAACGGATAGCGCGCCGCAGGAGGGGCTGACCCTCGACGGCATCGTCGAACAAAGCGCCTTCCTCGGCCATTTATATCGCCACAGCGTGCGCTGTCGCGATCGCCTGCTGCTGGCGGATTCTACCCGCTGCTGGCCCGCCAGCTCGCCGGTCAGGCTGCACGTGCCGACGCCGGCGCTGCATATTTTTCCTTCATCTCATGCAAGTTGACATCATCGTGTTCATTCTGGGGATAAACCATGTTTACGAAAACAAACGTTGCGCTAGCGGCCGCCGTACTCCTGAGCTACGGCGCGCAGGCCGATACCATCCTGAACGTCGCGACGGCGGGCGATCAGAATATGGTGGATTACGTAAAAACCTGGCTGGGGCCGAAGTTCGAGGCCGCGCATCCGGGCGTCAAGGTGCAGGTTATCGGCACCGGGCCGGGGGACGCGGGATCGAACAAAATTATCGAAAAGCTGACGGCGCAGAAGGAGAGCGGCGCCGACAGCTGGGATATTGACGTTGCCGTGGTGCATCAAAACGCCGGCGGCGAGCTGGTCGAGAAGGGGCTGCTGGCGAAGTACCGCTCGCAGATTAAGACCGGCAGCCTGGTCAGCGCCGATAACGCTAAAAATGCCCTCGGCGTTAACGTTGACGGCTACGTGATGCCGATGTTTTTAAGCCAGACCGCCATTGCCTGGAACAGCGAGACGATCAAAACCCCGCCGGCCTCCTACGATGAGCTGGTGGCCTGGGCGCAGAAAAACCCGCAGGCTTTCGGCTATAACGGGATTAAAAACGGCATGTCCGGGGTCAGCTTCGTGGTGGGATGGATGTACGCCTACGGCACCGATGCGCAGCGCCTCTCCTCCCTGCCGTACGATAAAGGCGTGGAGAAAAACTGGGGCCAGGCCTATGAAAAGCTGAAGGCTTTTAATAAAAACGTCACCTTCACGCCGGGCAACGCCGGGACGCTCGATATGCTGACCCGCGGGGAGATCGCGATGGGGCCGGTATGGGTGGATATGTTCTACAGCTGGAAAGATCAGGGCAAACTGCCGCCGTCGATCAAGCTCTCCCTGCTGGCGCCGGGCATGCCCGGGCAGCCGATGTATTACGTCACTCCGGTGAAGGCGGCGAATCCGCAGCTGGCGCGCGAATTTATTGCGCTGGCGACCAGCCCGGAGGTACAGGCGCAGGGGATCGTGAAGCAGTTTAACTGGTATCCCGGCATCGATGCGCAGCACGTTAAGCCGCAGCTGGATGCGGGGACGTGGCAAAAGCTGTTTGCTGAGATCTCGCCGCAGGCGCTGGCGGAATACGGCAAAAGCTTCCCGATTAGCGCCTATTTTGACGATATTAAAGAAGGCTACGAAAGTCAGGTCGCCAACTAATCTTCGTCGATGCCCGGAACGGCTCCGCGCCGGCCCGGGCGTTTCTCTCCGCTAATATCAGGTTTGCTATGCGTATTTCGCTGAAATATCTGCTGCTGGTGGCTCCCGCCGCGCTGACCATCACCGTGCTGTTTTTATATCCGCTGGGCTTCTCGCTGATTGCCGCCTTTACCGACGATGCGCAGCGGCTGACCCTGGCCCACTTTCGCAAAGTCTATGCGCTCTACTCCAACGATATTCTGTTTACGCTGATCGTGGTGCTGAGCTCCGTGGCGCTGTTGGCGCTGATTTCCATCACCCTCTCCGCGGTGATTACCTTGTCTTCCTGTCGGCCGATTGTGCGGATGCTGGCATTTTTATATCGCCTGCCGCTGTTTATTCCCTTTATCGTTGCGGCGCAGATGATGCGCACCTTTCTGGCCAAAAACGGCCTCATGAACAACGCGCTGGTCGCCAGCGATCTGCTCACCCCGCTGGAGACTATTTCCTGGCTGGGCTGGAAGGGCATCATTATCACCTTCGTCTGGAAGCAGCTGGCGTTCGCCACGCTGCTGATCTGCGGCGCTATGGCGGCGCTTGAGCAGTCGCAAATTCTGGCGGCGCGCAACCTCGGCGCCTCTCGCCCGCGGATCCTGTTTGATATTATTCTGCCGCAGGTGCTGCCCGCTATCGGCGTGGTGCTGGTGCTCTCGACCGTCACCATGATGTCGGTGCTGTCGGTGCCGCTGATGATAGGCGTCGGCACGCCGACGATGATCACCGTTGATATGGCGTTTCGCGTGAACTCCTACGGAGATTACGCCGTAGCTAACGCCCTGGGCGTCGTTTCGCTGCTTATCTGTGGCGCGCTGTCGTGGTTTTATCTGCGTCATAGCCTGCGGCAAAAAGGGGGAGAATGATGAAGGAGGTTACGATGACGCCACCCGCGACGCTGCTGGCGAAAGGGCGGAGAAAGCTAAGCGCCAGCCTGCCGCTGCAGACGCTGCTGCTGGTTCTGATGCTGCTGGCGATGTTTGGCCCGCTGCTGAATCTACTGATTTGGACGGTGGCCGAAAGCTGGTTTTTTCCCCACGCCCTGCCCAGCCAGTGGGGGCTGAAATACTGGTATCAGGTGTTCAGCCCCTATAGCGATGTCTCCGGCTCTTTGCTGACCAGCGTGCTGATTGCCGTGCTGTCGGTGCTGGTGTGCCTGCTGATTTCGATCCCCGCCGGCTATGCGCTATCGCGGCGAGGCATGCCGCTGCGGGTGGGCTTTATGCTGCTGTTTCTTATTCCGCAGGCCTTCCCTAACCTGACGGTATATATGAATATCGCCCGACTTTTCTATCAGTGGGGGCTCAACGGCACCGTGGCCGGCGTGGTGCTGGTGCACAGCGTGCACGGTCTGATGTATTCGGTATGGATCTGCGTGGCGGCGTTCTCAGCGGTCGATCCGCTGCTGGCAAGAGCGTCACGTAATCTGGGAGCCGGGGCGGTGTATACGTTTTGGCATATCGTTTTGCCCCAGGCATCGCCGGGGATAATCGCCGCCAGCATCTTTGTGTTTCTGGAGTCGCTGGATGAGTTTACCGGCACCTTTTTTGTCGGCGCGCCGGATATCACCACGCTGCCGCTGCTGCTATACAACGCCAGCATGTCGGGAAACTATCAGGTGTCGTCTATTACCGCGCTGATTTTATTACTGCCGTCGCTGCTGTTTATGCTGGTTATTCATAAATTTATGCGCCCGGAAATGCTGGCGAAAATGGGCAAATAGCGCTCAGGCTACCCGCCAGTAAAAACGCTTCCCGGTGGGAAGCGTTTTTACTATCAGGTCATAATCATCGGCCACTCTGGCGGCGTCTGGCTCATCACTTCAACCATGACGTCTTTAATGTTGCCCCAGATTTTGGCAACGTCGATCAGCGTGATGCCGAGCAGGCCGGTGGCAAACCAGCAGGCGGCGACCAGCCCCAGGCCGCTGCAGATCACCGCTAAGCCGGCGTAGTCGCTTTTACGCAGCTGAATATTCATCGAGCTGGCTAAAAACATCAGCACTGCGCTCACCAGCGGCCAGCGCAGCAGTATGACACTGGTAGTAATGGAAGCCATTAACCTGATCCTCAAAGAAAGTCGGGGCCTTTGACAACCTGGCGAGACTGACGATGACGTGGCGCTCTGGCTATCGACGGGCAAACAAACGAACAATGAAACAATGTTTCCGTTTCATTAGGATATGTGAACTATATCACACTTGTTCTTTTATTCACCAGCCAAAAATTGCGTTTTTTATGTGCTCTTAAACCATTTTAATATTGTGGTTAATGGCGCGGCGAGCCATAGCCACGCCCGCCATGACGGTAAAGCTGGCGCTTTAATACGCCGGACTCTTTTTTTGCCATACTTATAAACGCGGCGCCGCTCTCATTATGTCGAGAATGTTTCTCGATTGTTCTATAAATTAGTATTATTCATCATTATCAGGTGTATGGTTTTTACGCCAAATAGCCGATTGCTAAATGACTGAGTGTTGTATAAGAGTAGGCATCTGCCATTGTGGGCTTTTACCGTGACTAAGGCGTATCGCATGGATATAAAGCGGAAATGAGTCGTAGTGTTTCGCATAAGGCGTTGAGAATATTCGGTATTACCCTGTTCATCCTGCTGCCAGTGGTTGTGGCATCGTGGCTTGCCCAACACCGGGCAAGGGTGGAAACCGACGACCAGCTCCGCTCGTTTTCTCAACTGGCGCTGCAGCAAACCGAAATGGTTATTCATGAGGTCGAACAAGCGCGGGAAAAGGCCCTGCAATACCAGGGGATAATATGTTCGCCGCAGCATCAGAGATATATGCTGGATATTGTTCGCAGCCTGCTTTACGTCGATGATTTAATCTATGCGAAAGGCGCTGATTTCTTTTGCTCAACCGCCGTTCGCCCCGATACGGCATGGCGTATCGGGACAGCTAATTATACAAAGAAACCGGATATCGCTATCTATTACTATCGTGATACGCCGTTTTATCCCGGTTTTGCCATGACCTATATGCAGCGCGGTCACTATGTCGCGGTGATTAACCCACTTTCCTATAGTACGCTCATATCCAGCGATAGAGATTTAGCCTACGGTCTGTTCGATACCAAAACGAATCAGTTTTTCTCCGTCAGCAAAAATACCGACGCCGCGGCGCTACGTCCGCTGATCCGCCCTGAAGATACCTTTTTCCAGCAGGATCGCCGGGTCTACACCGTTGCCCATTCGGCGAAGCGCCCTATTGCGGTGATCATGTCCACCTCGCGCGTTGGTTATTATAAAAATTTATATGACCAGATAATGATTACCCTGCCGCTGGGCCTGATTTGTAGCTCATTGATTTTACTGATGTGGCTGAGAACCCGGCGGCAGTATCACTCCCCGCGCAGCATGCTACAGCGCGCGCTGTGCCGCCGCCAGCTGTGCCTGCACTATCAGCCGATCGTTGATATTAAAACGAACCGCTGCGTCGGGGCCGAAGCGCTGCTGCGCTGGCCCGGGCGCGATGGTCCGGTGATGAGCCCGGCTGAGTTCATCCCGCTGGCGGAAAACGAAGGGCTGATCGCGCAGGTGACGGACTACGTGGTGGATGAGGTGTTTGCCGATCTGGGCGAATTCCTCGCCAGCCATCCTCAGCTGTACGTCGCGATTAACCTCTCGGCCACGGATTTCCACTCCGCGCGGCTGATTAGCCAGATTAGTGAAAAGGCGCGAAGCCATGCGGTGTGCATCAACCAGATTAAAATCGAAGTGACCGAGCGCGGGTTTATTGACGTGCAGAAAACGACGCCGGTGATCCAGGCCTTTCGCGAAGCGGGATATGAAGTCGCCATCGATGATTTCGGCACCGGCTACTCCAACCTGCATAACCTCTCTTCGCTCAATGTCGATATTCTCAAGATCGATAAGTCCTTTATCGATACGCTGACGACCCACGGCACCAGCCATATGATCGCCGAGCATATTATTGAGATGGCGCGCAGCCTGCACCTGAAAACCGTGGCCGAGGGCGTCGAAACGTCGGACCAGGTTAAGTGGCTACAGAAGCGCGGCGTCCGCTATTGCCAGGGCTGGCACTTTGCGAAGGCGATGCCGGTGCAGGAGTTTAAGCAGTGGCTGATTAAGGTACCAGCCCGGCTTAGCCCCTGCGCGCAAAGCCGTCAGGCGGAAATCTGATGGCGATAGTCGCTGGGGGTGCGGTCATACTCCCGGCGGAACACCCGTGAAAACGTCTGCTGCGAGACGTAGCCCAGATCCATCGCGATATCAAAGATCGGGCGCTGGGTGGTTCTGAGGGCTTCCGCGGCCAGCAGCAGCCGGCGCTGACGAATGTAATCACCCAGCGTCTGATGCGTAACGGCGCGGAACATCCGCTGAAGATACCATTTCGAGTACCCCGACTTTTTGGCGACTACATCAATGTTAAGTGGTTGATCGATATGTTCATCAATCCATTCAATAAGCGTTTGGATAATATCCTGATGGGACATAAAGCGGCCTCTCTCTCAATTCTCGATTCGTCGTTTTGTCTGCGGGCGAGTATAATTCCTCAAGTTAACTTGAGGTAAAGCGCTTTATGGAAAAGAAATCACCCCGTATTAAAACGCTGTTGACCCCGGGCGAAGTGGCGAAACGTACCGGCGTTGCCGTCTCGGCGCTCCATTTCTATGAAAGCAAAGGGCTGATTCACAGCCAGCGCAACGCCGGCAACCAGCGGCGCTATCGTCGCGACGTGCTGCGCGCGGTGGCGATTATCAAAATTGCGCAGCGCATTGGCATTCCTCTGGCCACCATCGGCGACGCCTTTGGCGTCCTGCCCGAAGGCCACAACTTAAGCGCCAAAGAGTGGAAGCAGCTGTCGTCGGTGTGGCGGGATGAGCTGGACCGGCGTATTCATACGCTGACCGCGCTGCGCGATCAGCTGGATGGCTGCATTGGCTGCGGCTGCCTGTCGCGACGGGACTGCCCGCTGCGCAACCCGGGAGACAAGCTGGGCGAAGAGGGAACCGGCGCGCGACTGCTGGAGGATGATTAAAAAACTAAAGCGCCACAACAGGGCGCTTTAGTTGTTTTCCGGTCTTTGTCTTTCGCTCTATCCCGCTGGTTCGCAGGAGGGTTTCCCCCGACGTCGGCTCACCTCAGTATTGCGCAACGGTTGATGGAGGTTCCGGATTGCGCCGACAATCTAATTGTGGCACATCCCCTGACGTCTACTCGTTTATTTCAGCGAAATTTTCCCGCCATTCGCCGCCAGTTCCTATAGTTAATTTGAACAAATGACGGGAGAGACCCATGCTGACGGTACATCACCTGAATCAATCGCGATCGCAGCGCGTGCTCTGGGCCCTGGAGGAGCTGCAGCTGCCCTACCAGATCGTCTGCTATTCGCGGCAGAAAAATATGCTGGCGCCGCCGGAGTTAAAAAACATTCACCCGCTGGGCAAGTCCCCGGTCGTGGAGGACAACGGCTACGTGCTGGCGGAGTCCGGGGCGATACTCGAATATCTGCAGGAGACCTACGATAGCACGCAGCAGCTGCGGCCCCAGGCGCTGGCGGACAGGCTGCAGTACCGCTTTTGGCTGCACTATGCCGAAGGTTCGCTGATGCCCCTGATGGTGATGAAGCTGGTCTTGTCTCGTCTCGGCAAGGCGCCGGTGCCGTTCGGCATGCGCACGCTGGGCGGCGCGCTGGGGAAGGGGATGCAGAAGGCCTGGCTTGACCGGCAGATTGCCACCCACGCCGCCTTTATCGAAGAGCACCTCTCCCGATGGCCGTGGTTCGCCGGCGAAAACCTGAGCATGGCCGATATTCAGATGAGCTTTCCGCTGCTGGCGCTGCAGTCGCGCGGCGGAATCGACGGTCTTGCGCACATCGCCCGCTGGACCCAGCGTATCGAACAACGTCCGGCCTGGCAGCGCGCCATTGAGCGCGGCGGCCCCTTCACGCTGCAGGGCGCCTGAGGCATCACCTTTTACGATGGCCGGCGCGAATTGCTATCGGCGCTATGCAAAAATGTTAGCAGATTGCGCATAGACGATAACGTTTGCGCATCGGCTGGTTATTTCCTGAACGTCATAAGCGAAATTTAGCGAAAGACGTCAAACTCCAGTTGAAAAGGGCCATCTAAAGGCTGGATAATCGTTTGCCTTATTATTTTGCTCGCTATTTATCCTGCCAACAGGAGGGGAGCAAAGTAATTTTGACCACCGTATTGTATGCGCGGAGTTAAACGTTTGCTTTTTTTGCAGCCCCCCTGGCGCTGCGATATAGCACAAGGAGATCGCGTTGAACTGGCAGTGGATGGTCCACCACGCATACCGACGAATGATAAAAATTCTCAGGGGAAGTTTTCTATGTCTACGCCTTCAGCGCGTACCGGCGGTTCATTAGACGCCTGGTTTAAAATTTCAGCTCGCGGCAGCTCCGTGCGTCAGGAGATTGTTGCCGGTTTAACCACCTTTCTGGCGATGGTGTACTCGGTCATCGTGGTACCGGGCATGCTGGGTAAAGCCGGGTTCCCACCGGCGGCGGTGTTTGTCTCCACCTGCCTGGTGGCGGGCGTCGGCTCTCTGGTTATGGGGCTGTGGGCCAACCTGCCGCTGGCAATCGGCTGCGCTATCTCGCTGACCGCCTTTACCGCCTTCAGCCTGGTGCTGGGGCAGCACATCAGCATCCCGGTTGCGCTGGGCGCCGTGTTCCTGATGGGCGTGCTGTTTACTATTATCTCCGCAACCGGCATTCGCAGCTGGATCTTACGCAACCTGCCGCAGGGCGTTGCGCACGGCACCGGCATCGGTATCGGTCTGTTCCTGCTGCTGATCGCCGCCAACGGCGTGGGCCTGGTGATTAAGAACCCGCTGGACGGCCTGCCGGTAACGCTGGGGCATTTCGACAGCTTCCCGGTGATTATGTCGCTGGTGGGGCTGGCGGTGATTATCGGCCTCGAAAAAATGAAGGTGCCGGGCGGCATTCTGCTGACCATTATCGGCGTGTCGATCGTCGGCCTGATTTTCGACCCTAACGTCCACTTCTCCGGGATTTTCGCCATGCCGTCGCTGAGCGACGACAAAGGCAACTCGCTGATCGGCAGCCTCGATATCATCGGCGCGCTGAATCCGGTGGTGCTGCCGAGCGTGCTGGCGCTGGTGATGACGGCGGTCTTCGATGCCACCGGCACCATTCGCGCGGTCGCCGGGCAGGCGAACCTGCTGGATAAAGACGGGCAGATCATCAACGGCGGTAAAGCGCTGACCACCGACTCCCTGAGCAGCGTCTTCTCCGGCCTGGTCGGCGCGGCGCCGGCGGCGGTGTATATCGAATCAGCCGCGGGTACCGCCGCCGGCGGTAAAACCGGCCTGACCGCGGTGACGGTTGGCGTGCTGTTCCTGCTGATCCTGTTCCTCTCTCCGCTCTCCTATCTGGTTCCCGCCTACGCCACCGCGCCGGCGCTGATGTACGTCGGCCTGCTGATGCTGAGCAACGTGGCGAAAATCGACTTTAACGATTTTGTCGATGCGATGGCGGGCCTGATTACCGCGGTCTTTATCGTGCTGACCTGCAACATCGTTACCGGCATCATGATCGGCTTCGCGTCGCTGGTTATCGGGCGCCTGGTTTCCGGGGAGTGGCGCAAGCTGAACCTCGGCACCGTGATCATTGCCGCGGCGCTGGTTATCTTCTACGCCGGCGGTTGGGCAATTTAAGCTATTTTTGCTGACAACGGGCGGCTCAGGCCGCCCGTTTAATTTTTAAGCCACATCCTGTTTCCTTTTGCGTTAATCTGGGTAGCGTATCATTTCGAGACATGACGCCTCAGATGTAAAAATAAGAACACGCAGCAAACAGGGAACACATGGAAATATTCTTTACCATACTCATCATGACCCTCGTGGTCTCTCTCTCCGGGGTGGTTACACGCGTACTGCCCTTTCAGGTTCCGCTACCTTTAATTCAGATCGCCATCGGCGCGCTGCTGGCCTGGCCTACCTTCGGGCTGCACGTCGAATTCGATCCTGAACTCTTCCTGGTCCTCTTTATTCCGCCGCTGCTTTTTGCCGACGGCTGGAAGACGCCGACCCGCGAGTTCATCGAGCACGGGCGAGAGATTTTTGGCCTCGCGCTGGCGCTGGTGCTGGTGACGGTGGTGGGGATCGGCTACCTCATTTACTGGATTGTCCCGGGCATTCCGCTGATCCCGGCCTTTGCGCTGGCGGCGGTGCTGTCGCCAACCGATGCGGTCGCGCTCTCCGGGATTGTCGGCGAAGGGCGGATCCCGAAAAAAATTATGGGGATACTGCAGGGCGAAGCGTTGATGAACGACGCTTCCGGCCTGGTCTCGCTGAAGTTTGCCGTCGCGGTGGCGATGGGCACGATGGTCTTTACCGTCGGCGGCGCGACGGTCGAGTTCTTCAAGGTGGCGATAGGCGGCATCCTCGCCGGTTTTGTCGTCAGCTGGCTGTACGGGCGCTCGATGCGCTTCCTCAGCCGCTGGGGCGGCGACGAGCCGGCCACGCAGATTGTGCTGCTGTTCCTGCTGCCGTTTGCCTCCTACCTGATCGCCGAACACATCGGCTTTTCCGGGATCCTGGCCGCGGTCGCCGCGGGGATGACCATCACGCGTTCCGGGGTGATGCGCACCGCGCCGCTGGCGATGCGCCTGCGCGCCAACAGCACCTGGGCGATGCTGGAGTTCGTGTTTAACGGCATGGTGTTCCTGCTGTTAGGCCTGCAGCTGCCGGATATTCTGTCGAGCTCGCTGGTGGCGGCGGAAGCGGACCCCAACGTCGAAACCTGGATGCTGTTTACCGATATTGTCCTGATTTACGCCGCGCTGATGCTGGTTCGTTTTGGCTGGTTGTGGACGATGCGCAAGCTCAGCCAGCGCTTCCTGAAGAATAAACCGATGGAGTTTGGCTCCTGGACAACCCGCGAGCTGCTGATCTCCTCGGTGGCCGGGGTGCGCGGGGCTATCACCCTCGCCGGCGTGCTGTCGATACCGCTGCTGCTGCCGAGCGGCGACGTTTTCCCGGCGCGCTATGAGCTGGTGTTCCTTGCCGCCGGGGTGATTCTGTTCTCGCTGTTTGTCGGCGTGATTGCGCTACCGATTCTGCTGCGCCACATTGAGTCGACCGACCATGTTCAACAGCGTAAAGAGGAGCGCCTGGCGCGCGCGGCCACCGCGGACGTGGCGATCGTGGCGATTCAAAAAATGGAGGAGCGGCTAGCGGCGGATACCAAAGAGAATATCGATAACCAGCTGCTGACGGAGGTCAGCTCGCGGGTGATCGGTAACCTGCGCCGGCGGGTCGACGGGCGCAACGACGTGGAAACCTCGATCCTCGAAGAGCAGCTTGAGCGCCGCTTCCGCCTGGCGGCGCTGCGGTCAGAGCGCGGCGAGCTGTATCATCTGCGCGCCACCCGTCAGATCAGCAACGAGACGCTGCAGAAGCTGCTGCACGACCTTGACCTGCTGGAAGCGCTGTTAATCGAAGATCAATAGCCGCCGCCGCGCCCGGTCGGGGCCGTGCGGTGGATAGTCTGTCGTGGATCGCCCGGACCGGCGCAGCGCGCCGCCTCCGGGCGCTTATTCATTGAGCCAGAAGCGCTTACTGCACGCCAGCCACGCCTGGGCGCTATGCGACAGGTAAACGCCCTCCCGCCAAATCATCCCCAGCTCCCAGCTTAGCCCGCTCTGCAGCGGGATCGTGCAGAAATGTCGGGTCTCGAGGCGTTCACAAATCGGCTGCGGCAGAATCGCCACGCCAATTCCCGCCTGAACCATCGCGGCGAGGAAATCCCACTGCCCGCTGCGCACTGCGATGCTGGGCTTCACCTCATGCTCGCTAAACAGCTGCATCAGCTGCTGGCTGAGGGCGAAATCTTCGTTATAAATCACCAGCGGATGGGCGGCGAGCTCCTGCGGTGACAGCGAGCTGACGCGCTCCCACTGCGGCGTTCTCGGCGCCAGCACGCACAGCGGATGATTGAACAGCGGCAGGGTCGCCAGGCCGCTCTCCTCATCGACCGGCAGCGCGGTCATGGCCAGATCCAGCTCGCCGTTGCTGACCGCCTGCTGCACGGTCAGGCCGCCGAACTCGGCAATTTTCAGCTCCACGCCCGGATAGCGCTGACGAAACAGGCCGATAGGCTCGGCCATCAGCATCCCGACCATCGGCGGGATCCCCAGCCGCAGAATGCCCTTATGCAGATGGTTAATATCGCTAAGCTCGGATTCCAGCTGGCGGAATTCGCCGAGAATCGCCTGTCCGCGCTCGAAAACCACCCGGCCGGTATCGGTCAGCAGGAGCCGGCGGCCGTCGCGAATAAGCAGCGTACAGTTGAGCTCATCTTCGAGGTTTTTTAGCATCTTGCTGATGGTGGGCTGCGTGACGAACAGCTTCTCAGCCGCGCGAGTGAAGCTTTGCTGGCGGACAACTTCGACAAAATAACGCAGCGTGCGGATATCCATAATTATTCCCTGAGACTATGCCTGTGATGATTTTAATTCATTTCTGTCCAACCTGGCGGCTCACTATACTGCTCGCCTGGCTTCTTTTTCAGGAATATCGCTCATGGCCTTCGCGCCAGCTCGCGTTACCCCCTTCATTGTGCAACGCCTCCAGGTACCGCTTCAGGTACTGGTTTACGCCGGGCTGTTTGTCTGCGCTCAATATCTGGTTAACTGGCTGCACCTGCCGCTCCCGGCGAATCTGGTCGGCATGCTGCTGCTGCTGGCGCTCATCGTCTGTCGGGTGATCCCGCTGAACTGGGTGCGCGCCGGCGCCCGCTGGCTGCTGGCGGAAATGCTGCTGTTCTTCGTGCCGGCGGTGGTGGCGGTGGTCAACTACACCCAGCTGCTGCTGCTGGACGGCTGGCGCATTCTACTGGTGATTGCGCTGAGCACGACGCTGGTGCTGGGCGTCACGGCGTGGGTGGTGGATAAAGTTTATCGCTACGAAATCAGTAGGTTGAAGAATGAGTGATCTCCATTTGAGCATCCTGTGCCTGATCGTGACGCTGGCGCTCTATTTTGCCAATAAACGCCTCTACCGCCGCTTTCACAAGCTGCCGCTGATGCCGCTGGTTTTTACCCCGCTCCTGCTGGTGCTGATTCTGGTCTTTGGCCATATTTCATATCAAAGCTATATGGGGGAGGCCCACTGGCTGCTGTGGCTGCTGGGGCCGGCGACGATCGCTTTTGCCGTGCCGGTATATGACAACCTCGCGATTATTAAACGCCACTGGATGTCGTTGAGCGCCGGGGTGGTGACGGCCTCAATCGTGGCGGTCTGCAGCTCGGTCTGGCTGGCGCGCCTGTTCACCCTTTCCGATGAGATTCAGCGCAGCCTGGCGGTGCGTTCGGTCACCACGCCGTTTGCGCTGGCCGCGGCCCGGCCCCTCGGCGGCCAGCCGGATCTGGTCGCGCTGTTTGTGGTGGTCACCGGGGTATTTGGCATGGCGATCGGCGACGTGCTGTTTTTGCGCCTGTCGATTCGTGCAGGAATGGCGAAAGGGGCGGGATTCGGCGCCGCCTCGCACGGCGCCGGGACCGCGCGATCCTACGAACTCGGGCAGCAGGAGGGCGTTGTCGCCAGCCTGGTGATGATGCTTTCGGGAGTGGTGATGGTGCTGGCGGCGCCGCTGGTGCGCCTGCTGATGTTTTGATGAGCCCCGGCCGCCTGGCCGGGGTTAAGAGGCTTAATGCGCCTGGCCGCGTTCGATACCGATACCGGTTTGTGAACGGATAAACTGGGCGCGGAACAGCTCGCGTTCGCGCAGCCCTTCCGCCGAGTTATCGGTGGCGGAGAAGACCCAGATGCCGATAAAGGCGATGGCAATCGAGAACAGCGCCGGGTATTCGTACGGGAAGATAGCCTTCTCATGGCCGAGGATCTGCACCCAAATAGTCGGGCCGAGGATCATCAGGATAACCGCGGTCAGCAGCCCCAGCCAGCCGCCAATCATCGCCCCACGCGTGGTCAGCTTCGACCAGTACATCGACAGCAGAATGATCGGGAAGTTACAGCTGGCGGCAATCGAGAACGCCAGTCCAACCATAAAGGCGATGTTCTGGTTTTCGAACAGAATCCCCAGCAGAATGGCCACCACGCCGAGGATCAGCACGGTAATTTTCGATACCCGCAGCTCGTCGCGCTCGCTGGCGCCCTTACGGAAGACGTTGGCGTAGAGGTCGTGGGAGACCGCCGACGCGCCGGCGAGGGTCAGGCCCGCGACCACCGCAAGGATGGTGGCGAAGGCCACGGCCGAAATAAAGCCGAGGAACAGATTACCGCCCACCGCGTCGGCGAGGTGCACCGCCGCCATGTTGTTGCCGCCGATAAGCGCGCCCGCCGCGTCTTTAAACACCGGATTGGCGCCCACCAGCATGATGGCGCCGAAGCCGATAATGAAGGTCAGGATGTAGAAGTAACCCATAAAGCCGGTGGCGTAGAATACGCTTTTACGCGCTTCGCGCGCATCGCTCACGGTGAAGAAACGCATCAAAATATGCGGCAGGCCGGCGGTACCAAACATCAGCCCCAGCCCGAGCGACAGCGCCGATATCGGGTCTTTCACCAGCCCGCCGGGGCTCATGATCGCCGCCCCTTTGGGGTGGACCGCCATCGCTTCGCTGAACAGGTTATTGAAGCTGAAGCCGACGTGCTTCATCACCATAAAGGCCATAAAGCTAGCGCCGCACAGCAGCAGGACCGCCTTAATGATCTGCACCCAGGTGGTCGCCAGCATGCCGCCGAACAGCACGTACAGCACCATCAGCACGCCGACCAGCACTACCGCAACGTGGTAGTTAAGGCCGAACAGCAGCTGGATAAGCTTGCCGGCGCCGACCATCTGCGCAATCAGATACAGCGCCACTACCACCAGCGAGCCGCAGGCGGAGAGGGTGCGGATTGGCCCCTGCTTCAGGCGATAGGAGGCGACGTCGGCAAAGGTATAGCGTCCGAGGTTGCGCAGACGTTCGGCGATCAGGAACAGAATGATCGGCCAGCCGACCAGGAAGCCGAGCGAGTAAATCAGCCCGTCGTAGCCGGAGGTATAAACCAGCGCGGAGATCCCGAGGAAGGAGGCGGCGGACATAAAGTCGCCGGCAATCGCCAGACCGTTCTGGAAGCCGGTGATGTTCCCGCCGGCGGTATAGTAATCTTTACGCGAGCGTACCCGCTTGGACGCCCACCAGGTGATATAGAGCGTCAGGGCGACAAAGATCAGGAACATGATAATCGCCTGCCCGTTTGTCGGCTGACGCTGCACCGCGCCGGTAATGGCGTCGGCGGCGTTCGCGGCGGCGGGGAGCGTGGCGGCAAGCGCCGTCAGAACTTTCTTCATGATGCCTGCACCTCGCTGATAATGCTTTTCGTCAAATGGTCGAATTCACCGTTGGCGCGCCAGACGTAAACCCCGGTGAGCACGAAGGAGATAACGATAACGCCGATGCCGATGGGGATCCCGCGGGTGACGCTGGTTCCCGCATGCAGCGGCGTCCCGAGCCAGCCGGGGGCAAAGGCGATAAGCAAAATGAAGCCGACGTAGATAACCAGCATGATGAGTGACAAAATGGCGGCAAACCTTTGCCGGGTTGCAACTAACTCCCTGAAATGCTCACTATTTTCTATCCGCTGACAAATTTGATCATTCATCATAGCGTCTCCAGAGGTATTCCTTTCGTCATCCACGCGCGGGACATCGGCAGCACGCGTCCGCCCGGCAGCTAACCGCCGGGGATTCGCCTGCTTACCGCTTTCCTGCTGCCTGGAATCCTCAGGAAGGTTTTATGTTTATGTCCTCTCCCCGATTGGGGAGAGGGTGTAGGGAATCAGTACGTATTGACTATGGCATTGCGATGGACTGCTTCTCTTCGAGCAGTTTTTCCACCACGCCAGGATCGGCGAGCGTTGAGGTATCGCCGAGGTTGCTGGTATCGCCGGCGGCAATCTTGCGCAGGATGCGGCGCATGATTTTACCGGAGCGGGTTTTCGGTAACGAATCGGTCCAGTGCAGCACGTCCGGGGTTGCCAGCGGGCCGATCTCTTTACGCACCCAGTTGCGCACTTCCGCGTACAGCTCCGGCGTCGGCTCTTCGCCGTGATTCAGCGTCACGTAGGCGTAAATAGCCTGGCCTTTGATGTTATGCGGAATGCCGACCACCGCCGCTTCGGCGATTTTCGGGTGTGAAACCAGCGCCGATTCAATTTCGGCGGTGCCCAGGCGATGGCCGGAAACGTTCAGCACGTCGTCCACGCGGCCGGTTATCCAGTAGTAGCCATCCTCGTCTCGACGCGCGCCGTCGCCGCTGAAGTACATGTTTTTAAAGGTCGAGAAGTAGGTTTGCTCGAAGCGCTCGTGGTCGCCGAACAGGGTTCTCGCCTGGCCAGGCCAGGAGTCGGCGATGGCGAGGTTGCCTTCGGTGGCCCCTTCCAGCGGCGTGCCTTCGTTATCGACGAGCACCGGCTGCACGCCGAAGAACGGACGGGTGGCGGAGCCGGCCTTCAGCTCAATGGCGCCCGGCAGCGGGGTGATCATAAAGCCGCCGGTTTCGGTCTGCCACCAGGTGTCCATCACCGGGCATTTCTCGTTGCCGATTTTTTTCCAGTACCACTCCCAGGCTTCCGGGTTGATCGGCTCGCCGACGGAGCCCAAAATACGCAGGGAAGAGCGGTCGGTGCCTTCGATGGCCTTATCACCCTCGGCCATCAGCGCGCGGATCGCCGTCGGGGCGGTATAGAGGATGCTGACCTGGTGTTTATCCACCACCTGGCACATGCGCGCCGGAGTCGGCCAGTTTGGCACCCCTTCAAACATTAGCGTCGTCGCTCCGCAGGCCAGCGGGCCATACAGCAGATAGCTGTGGCCGGTCACCCAGCCAACGTCGGCGGTGCACCAGTAGATGTCGCCAGGGTGATAATCGAATACGTATTTGAAGGTCGTCGCCGCATATACCAGGTAACCCCCGGTGGTGTGCAGAACGCCTTTCGGCTTGCCGGTTGAGCCGGAGGTATAGAGGATAAACAGCGGGTCTTCGGCGTTCATCTCTTCCGGCTGATGCTGGTCGCTGGCGTTTTCCAGCAGATCGCTCCACCACAGGTCGCGACCCTCGTGCCACTCCGTTTTGCCCCCGGTACGTTTGAGGACGACTACGTTTTCAATGCTGGTCACGTTAGGGTTTTTCAGCGCGTCATCGACGTTTTTCTTCAGCGGAATGGCGCGACCGGCGCGCAGGCCCTCGTCGGCGGTGATCACCAGCCGCGAGCTGGAGTCGATGATGCGTCCGGCCACCGCTTCCGGCGAGAAGCCGCCGAAAATAACCGAGTGGATGGCGCCAATGCGGGCGCAGGCCAGCATAGCGACCGCCGCTTCAGGCACCATCGGCATATAGATAGCAACCACGTCGCCTTTTTTAATTCCGAGACCGAGCAGGGCGTTGGCAAAGCGGCACACGTCGCGATGCAGCTCGCGATAGGTAATTTTCTTGCTCTGGCTGGCGTCGTCGCCTTCCCAGATGATGGCCGTCTGCTCGCCGCGCTCCGCGAGGTGGCGATCGAGACAGTTAGCCGCCAGGTTCAGGGTTCCGTCTTCATACCATTTGATAGAGACGTTGCCTGGGGCAAACGAGGTATTCTTCACCCGCGTATAGGGCCGAATCCAGTCGAGAATTTTACCCTGCTCGCCCCAGTACGCGTCGGGGTCGGTCACGGATTGGTGGTACTGCGCCTTGCACTGTTCCGGGTTAATCAGGCAGCGGTCCGCAATATTTGCGGGAATAGAGTGTTTATGTATTTGGCTCATGGCTTTTTTTCTCCTTTGGATTGTTAAATATATGTCAAATAAACGTTAATAGTAGGGGCTTTGAGCGCTTTGTTTGCTATTTGGGGGGCAGATCACGCATTAATTCAACTGAATGAAAATTAATCAAATGAAACTTTTGAGTGTAATAATTTCGTCAGTGAATTTATAGAAATGGAATCGATTAAAATTTTTTTATAACAGATACTTATGCAATGTAAGTGGGGGTAATTAGCGGCTTTATGCATAAAACCAGAGTAAAGGCCTGTTCTTAAAGGCTTGCGCAGCATGCCGTGCAAATGATACTCATACCGCGCGTTAAAAAATCCCATAGAGCAACGCAACACAATTCATACCCCTTTCAGTGGGTAACATTACCTCCGGTAATGGTGCCTTTCATTGAGGAAGTCTGTAGTGATGAAAAAAACAAAAGTCAGCCTGGCCTGGCAAATTTTGCTGGCCCTGGTGCTGGGCATACTCCTGGGTAGCTACCTGCATTACCATGCCGAAAATCGTGATTGGTTAATCTCGAATCTCCTGACGCCGGCGGGCGATATCTTTATTCACCTGATCAAAATGATCGTGGTGCCGATTGTGATTTCGACGCTGGTGGTCGGGATTGCGGGCGTTGGCGACGCTAAGCAACTGGGGCGTATTGGCGCCAAAACGATTATCTACTTTGAAGTGATCACCACGGTGGCCATCGTGCTGGGGATTACCCTGGCCAACGTTTTCCAGCCGGGAAGCGGCATTGATATGTCGCAGCTGGCGGCGGTCGATATTTCGAAATACCAAAGTACGACGGCTGAGGTGCAAAGCCACGCGCACGGGCTGATGGGGACGATTCTGTCGCTGGTGCCGACCAATATCGTCGCCTCGATGGCCAAAGGCGATATGCTGCCGATTATCTTCTTCTCGGTGCTGTTCGGCCTTGGCCTCTCTTCGCTGCCGGCCACGCACCGTGAGCCGCTGGTGACCGTTTTCCGCTCCATTTCCGAGACCATGTTCAAAGTGACGCACATGGTGATGCGCTATGCGCCGGTGGGGGTATTTGCGCTGATCTCGGTGACCGTCGCTACCTTTGGCTTCGCCTCCCTGTGGCCGCTGGCCAAGCTGGTGATTCTGGTTTATTTCGCGATTCTGTTCTTTGCGCTGGTGGTGCTGGGGCTGGTCGCGCGTTTCTGCGGCCTGAGCATCTGGATCCTGATTCGCATTCTGAAGGACGAGCTGATTCTGGCGTACTCCACCGCCAGCTCCGAGAGCGTGCTGCCGCGTATTATTGAGAAGATGGAGGCCTACGGCGCGCCGGCCTCAATCACCAGCTTTGTGGTGCCGACCGGCTACTCCTTTAACCTCGATGGTTCGACGTTATACCAGAGCATTGCGGCGATCTTTATCGCCCAGCTGTACGGGATTGACCTGTCGCTGTGGCAGGAGATCACCCTGGTGCTGACGCTGATGGTGACCTCGAAAGGGATTGCCGGCGTGCCGGGCGTCTCCTTCGTGGTGCTGCTGGCGACCCTGGGCAGCGTCGGTATCCCGCTGGAAGGACTGGCCTTTATTGCCGGCGTTGACCGTATTCTCGATATGGCGCGTACCGCGCTGAACGTGGTGGGGAATGCCCTGGCGGTGCTGGTGATTGCCAAGTGGGAACATAAGTTTGACCGTAAGAAGGCGCTGGCGTACGAACGTGAGGTGCTGGGTAAGTTTGATAAGACCGCGCAGTAAACGCGCGATCAAATAGCAAGCCCGGCGCCCTGCGCCGGGTTTTTTTTATCGTAGGGCAGGGGATTCCAGCCAACGGTGGTTTGGGCGAAGTCCGGATCGCTTACATGTGGTATGCCAGGTTACGGTGGAATGTTCCGTTCACCATTGGTCCCGCATACTTCTGTTTACTGCTGCATAGGTGAACGGCCCAGGGCCGGTTTCGCCCGGCCCTGGGGACCCGGCATCCCGGCAAGAAAAATCGTCGCTGCGCGATACCTTCGTCTCCGCCGTCTGGCTATTCGGGGACGGCAAGAGGTAACGTCCCTGTAAGGCTTGCCTCCGCCAGCATCCATGCTGGCGGCCCCGGCCAGCCGCCTGCGCCTCAGCGATTTTTAGCCGGCCCAACCCCCCTGCTGTATGTCCCGATGCCTCATGCCTGCATGGTCATTGCTGAAAAAGCCTTCAGCAATGATTTGGCTGCTGGTATCTACGGGCTGACAGCGCGAGGGGTAAGGCGCATCAAGAAAACTGGCGGGAACGCAGGCGCGCATCCAGGACTGGCCGCCAGGACAAAAACGCCGGGAGCGTTTTTGAACGACGTTAACGTCGGCCCCGAAGGGGTGAGTTCCATGGATGGGACGAATAAAGCGGCCAGAGAGGCAGGTCGAGACAGGGACGTCGAGTCCTGCCCGGTCCGCCAGATGAAGCCGGAGTGGAGCGTACCGCGCAGCGGCAGTTTTCAGCGCCATGCCGGGGGCCACGGGGGGCGGGCGAAACGCCCCCCGTGCCGTTCACCCGCAGCGGGTATCAGAAAAGCGCTGGATTCATCGTGAACGGAACATTCCACCGAACATTTCACGGAACAAGCTAAGAAAAAACGCCTTCGCCCAAACCACCGTAAAAAAGCCATTCAGGCGCGAAGAGGCTACCCCTTGGTAATCCGCTCAAACTCCTCGCATCCGGTATCAAACCCCTCCTGGCAGCTGACGTTCAGCCAGTGCAGAGCCTTCTGCTGATTGGGTTCGATAAAGCCTTTCTCCCCCTGCTGGAACATCATCCCGGCCCAGTATTCGGCGTAGCCGGTGCGGGACAGCGAGGAGCTGCGTTTAAAATAGAGGGTAGCCGCGGCGTCATCTTCCGCAGCCTGCACGCCGCTGGCGTAAATCAGCCCGAGCAGCATCTGCGCGTCGACGGCGGAGTCGCTTTCCGGGTCCTGGGCCGCGTCCTGCAGCAGGGTGATGGCGTGCGAATAGTCCGGCTTGCCGGCCTGATGATTGACCAGCACCCGGGCAAGCACGATCTCCCCGGCCTTGCTCCCCGCCTGCACCGACTTTTCCGCCAGTTGCCTGGCCTGCTTGTAGTCAGCGTTCTGCGGGTTACGGATCTTCAGCTGGGCCAGCAGCGCCAGCGCGTCGCCATCGCCGTTTTCCGCCGACTTCTGCGCCCAGTATTCGGCCTGCGGGTAATCGCCGGAGCTGACGTAGGTATCGGCGAGGTAGTACTGCGCGCGCGGGTCGCCCGATTCCGCCTGCTGTTTGTACTGACTGCCGGGTTCCACGGCGCCTGCGGCGAGGGAGACCAGCGCCAGCAATAAATAGAGGTATTTCATTTTTTATTATCTATTAGGGATACGGCTAACAGTATAAAGGGAGGAGTAAGAGAAGAAAATGACAGGCGCGAAGCAGGGGCGATGAAACCGGGGCGATAAATGTGTCCCTCCGGTAAGCATCGCACCGCCGGAAGGGCCGATCCGCACCCCGGACAGGCGCGGCGCGCCCCTGCGGATAAACGGTCTGGCCGCCGTCGCTACGCAGGGACTTCCTGATGATAAGCCGGCTTTTTGGGCGAAGCGCCGATGAAAAGCGGGGCATCATCAGTTTTGACGTGTTGAGGCGGGCGGAGTTGTGACATGGGTTGAAGAAACGCCATTCGGCAATGGATTTGTTGGAGTTGGTTTGCTGAATTAATCATACAGACATCATCCCCGGCGGGCAGAGGCAAGCTATGAAACCGGTCATTCTGGTTGTTGATGACGACAGCGCAATCTGCGAACTGCTGGGCGATGTGCTCAGCGCGCACGTTTTTGACGTGCTGGTGTGCCAAACCGGCGGCGAGGCGCTGGCGGTGGCGGCGCAGCGACGGGCGGCGGCAGGATATGGTGGCGCTGGAGGTGATCGATCACGGCTGCCGGACGTCGAGCTGCTGCGTAAGCCCTTCACCCGCGCCCAGCTGCAGTAGGCGCTGCGGAGCGCCGTGGTTGCGCCCCGCTAGCGGCATCTAATTGAGATTCCTCCGCTACTCGCCGCGGCGGCCGTTGATTACCGTAGGCCCAGCCCCCCGAAGAGACTGGCCCTATGAAACGCTATTTGACCGCTTTGATCCTCTGCACCCTGTCGCTGAGCAGCCAGCTTGCGCACGCCGATCTTATTGACGACGCCATCGGCAATATTCAGCAGGCGATTAACGACGCTTACCGCCCTGGCGATAACCGCTCCGATGACGACGATCGCTATAGCGACGGCCGCGATGATGACGGGCGCTATCAGGAGAGTCGGCAGCAAAGCCGCGATCGCCAGCGGCAGTACGACGATCGGCTGCGTCAGCTGGACGATCGCCGCCGCCAGCTTGACGATCGCCAGCGCCAGCTGGATCAGGACCGTCGGCAGTTAGAGAACGATCGCCGGCGGCTGGATGACGACTACTAGTCCAGCACGATCTCCATGCCGTCGTAGCCCGCCTCAAACCCCGGCGGCAGCGCGTTGTCCATCATCCAGGCATCAAACTGATGGCCGATATGGGTGAGAATGACGCGCGGGCAGCCAACGATCAGGTTGATGGCCCGCACCGTATTTAAATCGCAGTGGTTGCGCGGGGTTTGCGCACGCGGCTCGTGGCTGCAGTCGATAATAATCACCTGCGGCTGGTTATTGAGCAGGAACTTCAGCGTCTTCTCCGGCAGCCCGGCGGTATCCGCCAGCCACGCCACGCGGCTGTGCGCCGACTCCAGCAGATAGCCGAACGTCAGCTTTGAATGGTTCAGCGGCAGCGGGGTCACCCTGAGCCCCTGCAGCTCAAAAACCACGAAAGGGGCGACGGTATGGCTAAAATCCAGCAGCCCGGGATGCTTAAACAGATCGTCGCAGCCCTCTTCGTCCGGCGGACCAAACACCGGGATATGCTCCCCCACGCCCCAGCGCAGCGGGAACAGGCCCTGCACATGATCCATATGGTAGTGGGTGAGCAAAATCTGCTGAAAACTCCCGGCGGGCCAGCGCTCCATCAGGTCCGGGAGGCCGGCGTCGAGCAGCGTCACGGCGTGGTTGAACTTCACCGTCGCGCTGCAGGGACGGCGGCGGTGGGCCTCATCAATCCGGGCGCGGCGACAGGCGGCGCAGTCGCAGCCGAAGACCGGCACCAGCTGGGCGCCGCCGGTTCCGCTTAAGCGAATAGTCAGGCTCATACTTCCTCCTCACGGCGCTTTTTTAACATGAAGGCTTCGCGTCGCCGACGGTCAGGCATGCTGATTCTCTTGTCGGGCGTAGCGGCGGCGCAGCAGCGTGAAGAACTGCTCCACCGATTGCCCGAGGGTGCCGTCGTTATTGAGCATCAGGCAGTCCGTCGGCGCGTAGCGCGCGGCGCGCTCAAGCCGCTGGGCGATCTCCGTTTCGTTCTCCCGCCCGCGCTGCTGCAGACGCTGGCGCAGCACCTCCGGCGTCACCTGCAGGCAGATGGGCAGTAGGGCGTCGGCGTAGCGCGCCCGGGCCTGCGGCAGGTGCGCGCGGGAGCCGTTGGCCACCACGTCGAAACCGGCGTGCAGCCAGAGGTCGATTTCGATGCCAATCCCGTAGTAATTGTTATTGGCGTGCCAGCTGAGCGCAAAAAGCTGGCGTTCGGCGCGGCTGAAAAACTCCTGCTTGCTGAGGGCGATATGGTTCTCGCTTCCGGCGTTAAAGGGGCGCGTAATATAGCGATGCGCGACCAGCAGCTGCGAGTGCTCGCGCTGTCGGAGCGCCGCCAGCAGGCTATCTTTTCCTGAGCCGGAAGGCCCCACCAGCCAAATCAGTTTTCCGGGCATTAGAAGACCCTCTTTCCTTGACGCCAGACGTGGTCGATATGCACATGCTCACCGCGGCGATGGGCCAGCACGAGGTCGGCGCGTTTACCTTCGGCAATGGCTCCGCGATCGCCTAGCCCCAGCGCCTGCGCCGGATTTTTGCTCACCAGGCGAATCGCCTGCGGCAGCGAGAAGCCGTTGCCGTCGTCATCGGCGATGCGAAAGGCGGCATCCAGCAGGCTGGCGGGGTAGTAGTCGGATGAGAGAATATCCAGCAGGTTATCGGCCGCCAGCCGGTGGGCGGCGACGTTGCCGGAGTGCGATCCGCCGCGCACGATATTCGGCGCCCCCATCAGCACGTTCATACCGTGCTGGCGCGAGGCCTCAGCGGCGGCCAGGGTGGTGGGAAATTCGGCGATCGTGCTGCCAAGCTGGTGCGATTCGACGACATGTTCGCGGGTGGCGTCATCGTGGCTGGCGAGGGCGAGCTTGCGCTCGCGGCAGATGGCGGCGATGGTCTCGCGGTTCGGCTGCGACCAGGCCGCCGCCAGCGCCATCTGCTCCTCCTCGAAGCGGTCCATCTCTTCGTTGGTCAGATGATATTTTCCCTGGTAGTAATCGCGATATTTGCTGCGGTCGGCGTACTGGCGCTGGCCCGGGGAGTGGTCCATCAGGGAGACCATGCTCACCGGCTCGCGGCCAACCAGCTTCTCAAACAGCGGCAGGGTGGTGTGGTGCGGCAGCTCGCAGCGCAGGTGCAGGCGGTGCTCGGCGCGGTTAAGCCCGCGCTTTTGCGTCTCTTCGATGGCGTTGATCATCTTCTCCAGATTCTCCAGCCGGTCGCCGCCGTCGCGGACGTCGCCAATCGCCACCGCATCCAGCACGGTGGTGATCCCGCTGGCGATCATCAGCGCGTCGTGGCTGCTCATCGCCGAGTGGGCGGGCCAGTCAACCTTCGGGCGCGGGGTAAAAAACTTGTCCAGGTTATCGGTATGCAGCTCGATGAGCCCCGGCAGCAGCCAGCCGCCCTCGCCGTCGATCGCCTGCGGCAGCTGGCTCTGGCTTTCGGCAAACGCGTAAATCATGCCCTCCTGCACCTCCAGCGAGCCGCTCACTACTTCATCTTCGAGAACCAGTTTTACGTTGTTGATAATCATGCTGTTATTCCCATCGGATGCAGCCGGTCGGCCACCAGGTTGCGTGTCGTTTCATCATGGAAAATGCCGACGATAGCCGCGCCGCGCGCTTTGGCTTCGTTAATCAGCGCCACCACCGCGGCGCTGTTTTTGGCGTCGAGGGAGGCGGTAGGCTCGTCGAGTAAGAGGATCGGATAGTCAACGGCGAAGCCGCGGGCGATATTGACCCGCTGCTGCTCGCCGCCGGAGAAGGTGGACGGAGCGAGATGCCACAGGCGTTCCGGAACGTTCAGGCGCGTCAGCAGGCGCGCGGCCTTGGCGGCGCACGCTTCGCGCGGGATGCCGAGATCCAGCAGCGGCTGCATTACCACCTCCAGCGCCGAAATCCGCGGGATCACCCGCAGGAACTGGCTCACCCAGCCGATGGTGGTTTTACGCACCTCCAGCACCTTGCGCGCCGGGGCGCTGACCAGGTCGACCCACTCGTCGCCGTGGCGAACGTGAATATGCCCGGCATCCGGCAGGTAGTTGGCGTACAGCGAGCGCAGCAGGGTGGATTTACCGCTGCCGGAGTGGCCGTGCAGCACCACGCACTCTCCGGCGTTAACGGTGAGCGAAGCGTCGGCGAGCACCGGCAGGCGCACGCCGTTTTGCTGATGCAGGACAAAGGTTTTATGTACGTTTTCAACGCGGATGGCGTTCATGTGTTGCCTCATAGTGCCTGAGTTTTCCCGGCGGCGACGCGATGCGCCCCTCCGGGCTACCTGAGCCAGCGGATTGGTTCGTTGGCTAGTTCTGCAAGACCGACGACACCAGCAGCTGGGTATAGGGATGGTGCGGATCGTCGAGCACCCGATCGGTTAAACCACTTTCCACCACCTGACCCTGCTTCATCACCAGCAGGCGGTGGGCCAGCAGGCGCGCGACGCCGAGATCGTGGGTGACAATTACCACCGCGAGGTTCAGCTCCACCACCAGGCCGCGCAGCAGGTCGAGCAGGCGCGCCTGTACCGATACGTCCAGCCCACCGGTGGGTTCATCCATAAACACCAGCTTCGGCTGGGTGACGAGATTGCGGGCGATCTGCAGGCGCTGCTGCATGCCGCCGGAAAAGGTGGTCGGCAGGTCGTCGATGCGCGACGCCGGGATCTCCACCTCCTCCAGCCAGCGCCCGGCGGTGGCGCGAATATTGCCGTAGTGGCGCGCGCCGGTGGCCATCAGCCGTTCGCCGATATTGCCCCCCGCCGAGACCTGGCGGCGCAGGCCGTCCATCGGGTGCTGATGCACCACGCCCCACTCGGTGCGCAGCAGGCGGCGGCGGTCCGCTTCGCTCATCGCGTACAGCGAGCGGTTGTGGTACAGCACCTCGCCCTGCTGCGGCGCCAGGCGCGCGGAGATGGCCTTCAGCAGGGTGGTTTTGCCGGAGCCGGATTCACCGACGATGCCCAGCACTTCCCCCGGGAACAGCTCAAAGGAGACGTCGCTGAAGCCTTTGCCCGGCGCGTAGAGGTGGGTCAGATTGTTGACCGCAAGTAACGGTTGGCTCATTTTTGTTGCGCCTCGCTCTGTTGGCGGCAGTAGTCGGTATCGGAGCAGACAAACATGCGCTTGCCGCTATCATCCAGCACCACCTCATCAAGATAGCTGTGGCGCGAGCCGCAGATGGCGCAGGGCTCATCCCACTCCTGGACGGTGAAAGGATGATCGTCGAAATCGAGGCTTTCCACCGGCGTAAACGGCGGCACCGCGTAGATGCGCTTTTCGCGCCCGGCGCCGAACAGCTGCAGCGCCGGCATCATGTGCATCTTCGGGTTGTCGAATTTGGGGATTGGCGACGGGTCCATCACGTAGCGGCCGTTGACCTTCACCGGGTAGGCGTAGGTGGTCGCAATGTGGCCGAAGCGGGCGATATCTTCGTACAGCTTGACCTGCATCACGCCGTACTCTTCCAGCGCGTGCATGGTGCGGGTTTCGGTTTCGCGCGGCTCGATAAAGCGCAGCGGTTCCGGGATCGGTACCTGAAAGATCAGGATCTGATCTTCCGCCAGCGGTGTTTCCGGGATCCGGTGGCGGGTCTGGATCAGCGTCGCGTCTTCGGTGCGCTCGGTAGTGGCGACGCCGGTCACGCGGGTGAAGAACTGGCGAATCGACACCGCGTTGGTGGTGTCGTCGGCGCCCTGGTCAATCACCTTCAGCACGTCGTTCTCGCCGATCACGCTGGCGGTCAGCTGGATGCCGCCGGTGCCCCAGCCGTAGGGCATCGGCATTTCGCGGCCGCCGAACGGAACCTGATAGCCGGGGATGGCGACGGCCTTCAGAATGGCGCGGCGGATCATGCGCTTGGTTTGCTCATCAAGATAGGCGAAGTTATAGCCGGAGAGGGTGTTAGCCACGTTCATTCTCCCGTTGCAGGCGTTTCAGCAGCGCCAGTTCGGCCTGGAAATCGACATAGTGGGGCAGCTTAAGGTGCGAGACGAAGCCCGCGGCCTCGACGTTATCGGCATGGGCCAGCACAAACTCTTCGTCCTGCGCCGGGCCGGCCGCCTCTTCGCCGTACTCCGGCGCCTGCAGCGCGCGGTCAACCAGCGCCATCGCCATCGCCTTGCGCTCGCTCATGCCGAAGGTCAGGCCGTAGCCGCGGGTGAAGTGCGGGGGCTCGTCTTGCGGGGCGACGAAGCCGTTGACCATTTCGCATTCGGTCATCAGCAGCTCGCCGATATTGACCGCAAAGCCCAGCTCCTCCGGGACGATCTCTACCGCCACGTAGCCGCTGCGTATTTCACCGGCAAACGGGTGGTTGCGGCCGTAGCCACGCTGGGTTGAGTAGGCCAGCGCCAGCAGGTAGCCTTCGTCGCCGCGTACCAGCTGCTGCAGGCGCGATGAGCGCGAGCAGGGGTAAACCGGCGGGCTGCGGGTGATATCGTCAGGCTCGGCTAAGGTTTGCCGCTCTGCTTTCGCCAGCCCCTGCTGCACCAGCAGGCTAAAGACGTGCGGCGTGGCCTCCGGCGGCTGTCCGGCGGTTTTCAGCGCCGGCGCCTCGCCGTTGGCCAGCAGGGTAAAATCGAGCAGGCGGTGGGTGTAGTCGTAGGTCGGGCCGAGCATCTGGCCGCCGGGAATATCTTTATAGACCGCCGAAATGCGCCGCTCCAGACGCATTTCGGCGGTATTTACCGGTTCGCTCACCGCCAGCCGCTGCAGGGTGGTGCGGTAGGCGCGGAGTAAAAAAATGGCTTCGACGCTATCGCCGCTGGCCTGCTTGAGCGCCAGTGCCGCCAGCTCGCGGTCGGCGATGCCGCCTTCGGTCATCACCCGGTCAACCGCCAGGTTCAGCTGCTGGGTAATCTGTTCCACGCTAATTTCAGGAAGCCGTCCATCGCCTCGTCGTTTGTGTTCCTGCAGGGCGTGAGCGGCGACTATCGCCTTCTCGCCGCCTTTGACGGCAACGTACATTAGCAAACCTCCACGTGGGTGGTGCGCGGGATGGCCAGCAGACGCTCTCCGCAGGTCAGGATCAGGTCAATGCCTAAGGGGAACGGGTGCGGGCGCTCGGTCAGTTCATCAATGATGCAGTCCGGCAGCTGCGGGGCGATCATCCGCTCTTCGGCAATTCCGGCGCCGGTCAGGCGCAGCATGCGCCCGCCGCTGAGGCTGGGGAGCTGGACGATCAGCGTCACGCCGGTTTCCGGGGCGACAACGGTGCCGGCGGAGAGCTCGTTCAGCTGTTCGGCGCTGATACGCTCGTTGGTGACGGCGAAGACCGCCTGCTGCGGCTGCTCAACCAGCGGCGCGCCGGTATGAAAGCGCAGGTTCTGGCCGACGAGATCGTTATGCAGCGCGGCGGTAAACCATACCGGGGTGTCGCGATCGGCAAGCGTCAGCAGAAGGCTGGTAGAGGCGACGTTCAGCGGCTGCCAGCCGTGCTGAAGCTGCTGCAGGGAGACGATCACGCCCGGCTCGCTCATGGCCTTTAGCAGGCGACGAAAACTGTGTTGGGCATCCTGCGCCGGTAGGGTAAAGGCGGTTTGTAAGGTCATGCGTTATCTCCGCGAACCAGAGTAAAGAAATCTACCCGGCTGGCGTTGACTTCGGCGCGTCGGGCTTCAATGCGCGCGCTGCGTAGTTCTTCCAGCGGGGTAATCAGGGTTTCCATGAGGGAATGAAAGTAATGGGGCGACTGCAGCAGCGCGTCGATGGCCGCGCAGCGTTCGGCATGGGGGCGATCGCGTCCCAGTATCCAGCTGTAGCCGATCGTGCCGTCGGCGAGACAGATCGCCGCCCGGGTCAGGGTGGCGTCCCCGGCGAAGAAACGATCGCCGATGCCCCCCATACGCGCCTGGAGCTGCACCAGGCCGGTCTCCGGGGCGCGGATGGATTCGTACTGCGGCGCCAGCTGCAGGGTCTGCATCCGCGCCTGAAGCTCCTGCGGTTCACTGTGGGCCAGCACGGACATCCAGCGCTGGCGGGTGGCGGTATCAAAGTGCATTCAGTGCTCCATGGTGAATTCGATCATGTCCGCCCGGGTCAGGCTGACGGAGTACTCCGTCGCGTTCTGCTCGCCGGGACGGTGGTTGAGGGTTCTTACGCACAGCAGCGGCGCCATGTTGGGGATCCCCAGAATGTTGCTCTCTTTGGCCTGCGCGCGGCGGGCGCTGATTTTGGTACGCGCGCGGGTCAGCTCGACGTCCAGCTGCTGGCGCAGAAAATCGTGCAGCGAGCCCTGGCTGAAGGTTTGCAGCGCGGGCCAGAAGCGCAGGTCGGTGAAGTAGTGGTCGATCAGGCACAGCGCGACGCCGTTCACCCGGCGCAGGGTGCGCAGATGAATGACGTTATCGCCTTCGTTGATAGCAAAGGCCTCGGCGACGTGGCTGCTGGCCGGGCGCAGCACCGACAGCAGCTTTTCGCTGGTCGGATGGCTTCCCTGCTCGAGCAGGTTCTGGCTGAAGCGCGCCTGGGCGTTCAGCGGATAGTCGATCGGCCGCATCAGCACCAGCACGCCGACGCCCTGACGGCGCTGCACCCAGCCGCGTTCGACCAGCTGGTCTATCGCCCGGCGCAGGGTATGGCGGTTGACCTCAAAGCGGGTGGCCAGCTGCTGCTCCGCGGGCAGATAGTCGCCGCAGCGGTAGTTATGACGAAGCTCTTGCTCAAGCCTGGCGGCAATTTCCTGATACCGGGTTGGATAACGGGTCGGATGTCTGGATAAGTACATGTCAGTCGAGCCTCACTAAGCAGAAGAAGGGATTTCCCTCTGAGAGTGGCCCGATCCTGACCTGTTTTTGTGACATTGCGGTTAAAACATAATGACCGCAGGATGAAGAGTTAGCGCCAGGGCGATGACAGGGCGGGAGAGCCCGCCCGCAGGGAAAGCGTTAAGGCTGCTTGACGACGTTCACCATCCACGGGATACCGAAGCGATCGAAAAGTTTGCCAAAGCCGTGGGCCCAGAAGGTTTCCTGCCACTCCATTTCGATACGCCCTTCAGCGGCGAGGCCGTCAAACCAGCGTTTACCCTCATCCAGGTCCTGAGTATCCAGCACCAGGGTAAAGCCGGCGTAGCGTTCGCCGTCGCTGGTGGGGCTGTCGCACAGCATCAGCCCGCTGCCCGCTACGCGCAGGCTGGCGTGGGCGATACAGTCGGCGGCGAGGTGCTGGCCGGAGGGGCAGCCGTCCTCGGCATCCCGCATATTCTGCGGCATTTCGCCGTAGGTGATCTGGTGGACAAGCTCTGCGCCCAGCGCCTGCTGGTAGAAGGCGATGGCCGCAGCGCAGTTGCCGCTAAAGGCGATATGGGGGCTTAAAGACATAATCATGACCTCAGATAACGAATGACCCATTAAGCGTAGAGGGTGCCAGGCGATTTAAGCCAGGCGGCGAGGTCAGGAGGAGGGCGGCGAAAATAGCGGCCTGCGCCAGGCGCTATGCGGCGTGCAATCATGGCGAATGAGGCGGGAAACAGGCGGCGATGGCGCCCGGGTATATTCGTTCATTTTCCCGGCCGGTGGGGCTTGCCGGGAAAATAACGATTCTGCGAAAAGGAAATAGCGTTAGTTCTTTTTGACGAACTCGGATTTGAGCTTCATCGGACCAAAACCGTCAATTTTGCAGTCGATGTTATGATCGCCTTCTACCAGGCGGATATTCTTCACTTTAGTGCCGATTTTCAGCATCGAAGAGCTACCTTTAACCTTCAGATCTTTAATCACGGTAACGCTGTCGCCGTCGGCGAGTAAATTGCCGTTGGCATCTTTCACCGTCAGCGCGTCATTATCTTCAGCCGGCTCGGCGTTGTTCCATTCATGGGCGCATTCCGGGCAGATAAACATGCCGTTGTCTTCATAGGTGTACTCAGAATGGCATTTAGGACACTGTGGGAGTTGCATGGCGTTCCTCGTGATTACTGTATAAAACAGGCCCTTGGCCCGCTAAAAGGCGGCTGATAGCCGAAAGTAACCGCTATTATAGCGCACTACCGGCCATTTGTCGGCCACTTTTTCCGCGAGTACTGCGGCGGGAATATTCCGTTTTTCGCCCCACTATTGGCGATATTCACCGTGCTGCCGGGCCGGGGATATTCACAAATAAATCACTGCTTGCGCACGTTTATTGAACTTATTAATGCTGCTCGACTGCGTAATATAGCGAACAATTTTTCGTGAAGTTGATCCCAAATTTAAACGCTGTTAGGGTAAAAAGGCGAGTTCGTAAATTCGTCAGGTTTATTCGTAGCTCTATTTATTGATTCATTTACGCCAGAGCAGGCGTCAACAGGTTCGGTTGTACGGACTGTCAGCAGACAGTGCAGGCAAACCTGCTACGCTTGAGATAGAGGAGCTCGGCAGTTCGCCGCTCCCAACGCACGACGCAAACGGTACTGCCGTTTGGCGCAGATCCGTGCGCTCACGGCGAAGCTTTAGAGGAAAAATATGCTTAAAAGGAAAAAAGTAAAGCCAATCACTCTGCGGGATGTGACCATCATTGACGATGGCAAGCTGAAAAAAGCGATCACCGCGGCGTCGCTGGGTAATGCGATGGAGTGGTTCGATTTCGGCGTATACGGCTTCGTGGCCTATGCCTTAGGTAAAGTCTTCTTCCCCGATGCCGATCCCAGCGTGCAGATGATTGCCGCGCTAGGGACATTCTCCGTTCCGTTCCTGATTCGTCCGCTGGGCGGCCTGTTCTTCGGCATGCTGGGGGATAAATACGGTCGGCAAAAAATTCTGGCGATAACCATCGTTATCATGTCGATCAGTACCTTCTGTATTGGCCTGATTCCGTCGTATGCGTCGATTGGTATCTGGGCGCCGATTCTGCTACTGCTGTGTAAGATGGCGCAGGGCTTCTCGGTGGGCGGAGAGTATACCGGCGCTTCGATCTTCGTCGCCGAATACTCGCCCGACCGCAAACGCGGCTTTATGGGCAGCTGGCTGGACTTCGGCTCCATCGCCGGTTTTGTCCTCGGCGCGGGCGTGGTGGTGCTGATTTCCAGCGTGGTCGGCGAGGAGAACTTCCTCAGCTGGGGCTGGCGCTTGCCGTTCTTCCTCGCGCTGCCGTTAGGGCTTATCGGCCTCTATCTGCGTCACGCTCTGGAAGAGACCCCGGCGTTTCAGCAGCACGTTGATACCCTCGAGCAGGGCGATCGCGAAGGGCTGCAGGATGGGCCGAAGGTTTCGTTCAAAGAGATTGCCACCAAACACTGGCGCAGCCTGCTGACCTGTATCGGTCTGGTGATCTCCACCAACGTGACCTACTACATGCTGCTGACCTATATGCCGAGCTACCTGTCGCATAACCTGCACTACTCGGAAGATCACGGGGTGCTGATTATCATCGCGATTATGGTCGGGATGCTGTTTGTGCAGCCGGTTATCGGTATGCTCAGCGACCGCTTCGGCCGCCGTCCGTTTATTCTGATCGGCAGCGTGGCGCTGTTCGCGCTGTCGATTCCGGCCTTTATCCTGATTAACAGCAACGTTATCGGCCTGATTTTTGCCGGCCTGCTGCTGCTGGCGGTGGTGCTGAACTGCTTTATCGGAGTGATGGCGTCATCGCTGCCGGCGATGTTCCCGACCCATATCCGCTTCAGCGCGCTGGCCAGCGCCTTCAACATCTCGGTGCTGATTGCCGGTCTGACGCCAACCCTGGCGGCCTGGCTGGTGGAGAGTACGCAGAACCTGATGATGCCGGCCTACTATCTGATGGTGATTGCGGTTATCGGCCTGATCACCGGCGTGTCGATGAAGGAGACGGCGAACCGTCCGCTGAAAGGGGCGACGCCTGCGGCATCGGATATTCAGGAAGCGAAAGAGATCCTCGGTGAGCACTACGATAACATCGAAAACAAAATCGAAGATATCGATCAGGAAATCGCCGATTTGCAGGCGAAACGTTCCCGTCTGGTGGACCAGCACCCGCGAATTAACGACTGATTAATTCGCCAGGAATGTGAAAAATGCCGCCGTGGGCCTCCCCCGGCGGCATTTTTTATGGCCGCTCAGGCGCCATCCGGCGGCAGGCTCTGTCGGCGCTCCCGGCTGAGCCGGCGGTACTGCTGCGGCGGCATGCCGACGTACCGGCTAAAGGTGCTGTAGAAGCGGCTGCTGGAGCGAAAGCCGGCGGTGAGGGCGATATCAAGGATGGTTTTGTCGGTGTCGCTGAGCAGGGCGCGGACGTGGTTAATGCGCATGGCGGTGATGTACTGCTTCATGGTCTGCTGCATCACCCGTTGAAAAATGCCCATCGCGTAGTTGGGGTTGAGCTTAACGTGTTCGGCAACCGCATCGACGGTCAGCGCCCGATCGTAGTGCGCGGCGATAAATTCGAGCATCTGGCTGACGTAAAACTGCGCGTGCCGCGAGACGCTGTACTTATGCGTTCGCGAGGTTTTGTTGACCAGAATCGGCTGCCAGCCTGAGAGGCTAAAGCGCTTGAGCATCAGGGCGATCTCTTCGATCGCCAGCTGGCGGATCTGCTCGTTGTCGCTGGCGAGCTCCTGCTGCCAGCGCTGGACCTCAAAGACGCTGAGCTGCTGCGCCGCGAGGGATTTAATGACCATCCCGTGGGTGACGTTGTTGATCAGCTCCCGGTCCAGCGGCCAGGACAAAAACAGATGTATCGGCAGGTTGAAGATGGCCATTTGCCGGCAGCTGCCGGGGCGGGTGAGCTGATGCGGCGTACAGGCCCAGAACAGGGGGATATAGCCCTGCTTAATGCTCACCACCTCGTTGTTGATCAGATACTCCACGTCGCCGTCGAAAGGGACGTTAATCTCCACCTGGCCGTGCCAGTGGCTGGTGGTCATGGCGTGCGGGGTGCGGAGCTCAATATCCATGCGCTGATACTCGGAGTAGAGCGCCAGCGGGCTGCGGTTATTTTTCTCGTCGCTGCTGCTCATATACGAGTCGGGAGGCGGTGTAAGGTTTTTTTCCATGAGGCGGCGGATTCCTGAATCGTCATAGCTGCTGTTTTTTTGCACCGGTATGCAGCTATCTTAGCGGATTCAATCGCCCGTTTTCTCTCCTTTTCCGCCATATTGTTCCCGAAAGCTCAGATTTTGTGGCGGGTAACGGTACGGTATGCGGGTTTGGTAATGCCTCCAATCAGTAGAACATGTACTTTTCGATGAAGGCACCGATGACCTTTTCGTGCAATTCGATGGAACGTGAAAAACATATTGTTTTGCGTGCCAGCCGCTTGATACGGGTTCGCAGCGTCAGATTGTTTCGCTCAATGCGCTGTGTGAAAATTTTACCAGTCAGATGTATCTCCTTCGGCACCTCTCTGGCATAACTGCCCCAGTTATCGCTGGTAATCATGCCGATGCTAAAGGGCGTCAACAGGGCCAACAGTTCCCGACATGTCTCATCGGTACGTGGGCCGAAAGTATAAGCCAGTACGCCACCCGTTTTGGTATTGTAAGCATACCAGAGCCAGTGCTGCCGGGCTTTACTGCCAACAAAGCCCCACTGCTCATCAAGCTCGCAGATGAGTGCCACATCGGCATGAGCGACAGGAGAAGCGGTTATCCGGGACGGCGAGAGCTTTTTAATGTCCGTATGACGGTATTGATACCGACCTTAAGAACTCTGGCGGTATCGCGGACGCCGGCACCGTTGTGTGCCAGTTCAACTATCTGTTCTTTTACACCGGGTTTTCTGGCTTCATAGGTATAAGCCAGCTGAAAAACGCGGCGACATGACCGGCAACGAAAGCGCTCGTGCCCGGAACAGCTGTGCCCATGGCGATAAACAGAATCGGAATGGCAACGAGGACAATGAACAGTAACGGTAGCCATAGAAAGCCCTAAATACCAGTAGCATATCATGGTTTTCTATCGATTGAAGGCATTACCCGATTTTGAGGTCTGCAAGCGGCACGGGCTGGAGCAGACCATCGCCGATACGCTCGGGCCGGGCGGGATCATGCGGGCGCTGCGGACCATTCCGCACCTGTGGCGCATCTGTGACGATATGACCGAGGTCTGCCCGAACGCGACGATGCTGAACTACGTCAACCCGATGGCGATGAACACCTGGGCGATGTACGCGCGCTATCCGCATATTAAGCAGGTCGGCCTGTGCCATTCCGTGCAGGGCACGGCGGAAGAGCTGGCGCACGACCTTGACCTCGACCCGGCGGATCTGCGCTACCGCTGCGCCGGTATTAACCACATGGCGTTCTACCTGTCGCTGGAGAAAAAGAGGGGCGACGGCAGCTACGTCAGCATCTATCCGGACATGCTGCAGGCCTTTGCCGAAGGGCGCGCGCCGAAGCACCGCGAGAACTCGCGCTGCCAGAATATCGTTCGCTACGAGATGTTCAAAAAGCTGGGCTACTTCGTGACGGAATCGTCGGAGCACTTCGCGGAATATACCCCGTGGTTTATCAAGCCGGGGCGTGAAGACCTGATTGCCCGCTATCAGGTACCGCTGGATGAATACCCGAAGCGCTGCGTCGAGCAGGTGGCGAACTGGCATAAAGAGCTGGAGATGTATAAAACCCGCGATCGCATCGAGATTAAGCCTTCGCGCGAGTACGCCAGCACGATTATGAACGCCATCTGGACCGGCGAGCCGAGCGTGGTGTACGGCAACTTGCGCAACGACGCGCTGATCGACAACCTGCCGCAAGGATGCTGCGTGGAGGTCGCCTGCCTGGTGGACGCCAACGGTATTCAGCCCACTAAAGTTGGCAAGCTGCCCGCGCACCTGGCGGCGCTGATGCAAACCAACATCAACGTTCAGAGCCTGCTGACCGAGGCGATCCTCACCGAGAACCGCGATTACGTCTATTATGCGACGATGATGGATCCGCACACCGCGGCGGTGCTGGGAATTGAGGAGATCTATGCGCTGGTGGACGATCTGATTGCCAGCCACGGCGACTGGCTGCCGGCCTGGCTGCGGCGTTAATACTTCCTCCGCCGTCGGGCCATCCGGCCCGACGATATTCGCCGCAACTTCATTTCCCGCGGCATCCCCGCCGAAATCTCCCCGACATCCTGAACCGGCCGCAGCATCATAAAAGATGACGCGCTGCGCTATGGCCGACGCCGCAGCCGATGATAAAACCCGCGGATTTTGCGCGAGCGTAGGCGAAAATTCGCTGAGTTCGCGCGGGTTTTTCCCTTCATTTTTCACCAAAAAGCACAAGAAGTTAATCTCTGATAATTATCTATTAATTCTCTAATTGTTCTCTTTTTGTGGTCGCTGATTTTAATTTTATCTTATATGTCTCTTTTATTTCTCGGAATTGTCTCTTTTTTGCGCTATTGCACGGTCACTTAACGCTTGCTACTCTTTTGTAGTCTTATTTTTTCTCTTATTTGTCGCAGAGACGGAGCGATACGATGCGCATTTTTATCGATGATGGTTCAACCAATATCAAAATGCTGTGGGAACAAGATGGTGAAACATTGACCCATATCAGCCCGAACAGCTTCAAGCGTGGATGGTCTGCCACCTTCGGTACCGGGAAGCCCTATAACTACACCGTGGATGAGGAGAAGTACTCTTTCGATCTGATTACGCCGGATGCGTTGCCGACCAACAATATCGAATGGCAGTACAGCCCGCTGAACTCTATCGCCGTGCATCACGCTCTGCTGACCAGCGGACTTGAGCCACAGGATGTGGAGATCGTGGTGACGCTGCCGCTGACCGAGTTTTACGACGAAGATGCCCAGTACCGCCTCGACAATATCGAACGCAAGAAAAAGAGCCTGCGCCGCGCGGTCAAACTGAACAAAGGCGAAGTGTTCAATATCACCAAAGTCACCGTGCGCCCGGAGTCTATCCCGGCCGGTATCAGCCTGTGCGATGAGCTCAAACCGTCGCACTCCGTGCTGATTGTCGACCTGGGCGGCACCACGCTGGATATTTCCATGGTGGCCGGTCAGATGACCTCGGTTTCGCGCATTTTTGGCGACCCGAAGCTGGGCGTATCGCTGGTAACTGATGCGGTGAAGCTGGCGCTGGCCAGAGCGAATACCGACACCTCCAGCTACAACGTCGATCAGATCATCATTAACCGCGATGACGATGCCTATCTGGCTGACAACATCAACGATCCGGATGCGGTCTCCGATGTGAAAAAGGTGATTGCCGGAAGCATCGAGCGGCTCACCACGCGCGTGCTGACGACCATTGATAGCTTTAAGGGCTATTCTCACGTGATTGTGATTGGCGGCGGCGCGCCGCTGGTGGCGGACGCCATCCGCGCGCGGGTTGGCCTGCGTGACGATCGCTTTGTGGTTGCTGATGAACCGCAGTTTGCGCTGGTTCGCGGTCTGAAAATCATAGGCTAAGGAGCGGGTATGACTCTGGAACGCAGAAAAGTTCTGATTTACCTGCGCCCGGATATCAGCGCCAGCGAGCGCTTTGCCGATGCCAAAATTGAGGCCCACCATCGTGGCGACCGCGGCGAAATGTCGCGTACTGCCCTGCTGGCCGGCCTCGCGCTGGGGGAAATTGACGGCCGCTTACCGTCAATGCTGGCGGCGTTACTGGCGGAAGATACCCGGCCGGAGATGTTGCGTACGATGCTGGCATCATTTCTGGAAATTCAGCCCGCAGCCGCGGCCTCTGCTCCGAATGCTGCGCCGATGGCGCAGGCGCCGGCTCCGGTGGTCGAAGAGGTGAAGGCGGTGGAGAGCGTTTCCGCCCGTAATCTTGCCGGCTCGCTGCCGGATTAAGCCCCCGCTTTCGCGGATCGCGGCTTAACGCCTGCCTCGGGCGACGAGACGAAGTTAATTTTCGTCGCCCGGATCAGCGTAGCGCAAGCCGGGAGGAGGCCAGTCGGAAATGGGCAGATTAGCTGTGGGTCAGAAAGCGCGCCAGCTGCTGGTGCAGCAGCCGGTTTTCGCGGGTCAGGCGCGCGTTCTCATCCAGCAGCGTCAGCGCTACGGCGATCCCTGGCCAGTCTAGCTCCAACTCGCGGCGCAGGCGCACCGCGCGGTGCACGATCGTTACCGCGCTGTCGTCAAACAGCCAGACCTCGGTTTGCGGCTGGCGCGGTTCAATCATCCCGAGGCCGACGATTTCGCTCAGCTCGTCTTCAGAAATGCCGGTATGCAGACAAAACTCGGTGATGGAGAACGTCACTGTCATCTTCGCCATTATGCTTTCCCCCATGTTTTACGCGGCTCGAAGCTCGCCTCTGCGTCCGCGAGCTGCTGCCAGAGCGCGCTGGTTTTTTCGTTTGGCTTCGGCGGCATAACGATTTTTATCACCGCAAACAGGTCGCCGGTGGCGGTTTTGCTCGCCAGCCCTTTACCTTTGATGCGCAGGCGTTGACCCGGCTGGCTGCCCGCGGGGATCGTCAGCAGGATGCTCTCTTTGAGGGTGGGGACGGTCACCTTAGCGCCCAGCGCGGCTTCCCACGGGGCCAGCGGCAGGACGATTTCCAGGTTATGGCCCACGATATCGAACAGCGGATGCGGGGCAATATGGATAACCAGCCACAGGTCGCCGTTCGGCCCGCCGTTCTCGCCCGGCGTCCCCTGACCCTTCAGGCGGATGCGCTGGCCGTCGCTGACGCCGGCGGGGATTTTCACGTTCAGCGTTTTAGGCGTTTCGCTCTCGACCATGCCGAAAATGTTATACACCGGCAGCCTGTAGCTGATGGTACGGGACTGTTCGGCAAGCGTCTCTTCGAGGAATACCGCGACTTCGATTTCTAAATCGTGGCCGCGTGCGGCCTGCTGGCGCCGGGCGTGGTGCGCCTGTTGGCCAAACATCGAGGAGAAGATATCGTCGAAGTCCTGCTGGCTGTAGTTCTGCTCGTGGGAGGCCTGCTGCTGGCCAAAGTGCGGATCGTTGCGATGCTGCCAGAGCTCGTCATACTCTGCGCGGCGCTGCTCGTCTTTCAGCACCTCCCAGGCTTCGGCAAGATCTTTGAACTGGGCTTCAGCATCGCTTTCTTTGCTGACGTCGGGGTGATATTTACGAGCCAGGCGACGGTAGGCGGTCTTAATGGTTTTTAGATCGTCCGTTGGCTTAACCCCTAAAATGGCATAATAATCCTTTAATTCCATATCGTTATCTCATTTTCACAAAGTGGGGTGGTAACAACTTTCCCCATTAAGCTTAGGGCAAATGAAAACGCCTGTGAGAGGAATGTGCCTGAAACTTGACGCCGTCGGGATCGACGGCGAAAGAGGGGGCGGCGAGCGGCCCGCTGGCCTGAATTTTTACCCTAGCTTCGACGCATCCCTTCGGCGATCACCAGCCCGGCGCCAGCGGCCCCGGCGATGGTCGGGAGCGCGTCAGGAGCCGTGGGGAACAGCTGAATAATGGTCGGATCGGTGACCAGCATGGCGCCGGCAATCCAGCCGATTAACGCGCCGCCCAGCAGGACAATGGCCGGAAAACGATTCAATATCGCCAGCACCAGCTTACTGCCCGCGACGATGATCGGAATGCTGATCAGTACCCCCAGCGCCACCAGCAGCAGGTGGCCCTTGCCGGCGGCGGCCACCGCCAGCACGTTATCGAGGGACATAATGACGTCTGCCACCGTGATGGTGACGGCGGTTCGCCACAGGCTGCTGGAGCTGCTGACCTCTTCGTTCTCCTCCTGATTGGCGACCAGCCTGATACCAATCCACAGCAGCAGCAGAGCGCCGATTATTTTGAGCCACGGTAAAGAGAGCAGATAGATCGCCACGACCAGCAGCACCCGGGCCACGATGGCGCCAAAGGTGCCGATAATGATTGCTTTGGTGCGCAGATGCGGCGGCAGCTTGCGGCAGGCCATGGCAATGACCACCGCGTTATCGCCGCCAAGCAGCAGGTCGATAGCGATGATTTGCAGCAAAATGACGGTAAAATCCCACTGAATAACTAGCTCGTTCATGCCTGACTCATCTAACCGGGAAAGCGCCCTTCCCCAGGGTAAAAGGAGGGGCAAGGGTACTCCCGTTCGACCGCGTTGACCACCGCTCGGGTGAATACCAGCGGCGGCGCGTCTGCCCGTGGTTGAAAAATAAAGTTACGAATCAATGCATCGCCTGATGATTATTCGCGGGTAAAAGAGTGTTACTTTGTCTCAACAGACTTACCCGCCGTTTACCTATCGCAAGGATCATCCTCATGTCCGGCTCGAAAAAAATAGTGACCCTCGCCTTGATTGGCGCCACGCTGCTTCCGGCCCTGGCTGTCGCTGCTGATGCCCCCGCAGCTACCTTTACGCCGGAGCAGGAAGCGCGCATCGGCAAGATTGCCGCGGATTATTTAGTTGCTCATCCGGAGGTGCTGCTGCAGGCAAGCCAGAAGCTGCAGCAGATTCAGCAAGAGCAGCAGGCCAGCGCCGCAACCCAGGCGGTGATTAAGAACCAGGCCGCGCTGACCCAGGATAAAAATACGCCGACCTACGGACCGGCGGATGGCAAGGTCACGGTGATTGAATTCTTTGATTACCAGTGCATTTACTGTAGCCGCCTGGCGCCGGTGATGGAGCAGGTGATTAAGGAAAATCCGCAGACCCGTTTTGCCTTTAAAGAGTGGCCTATTTTCGGCAGCCGCTGGGAGACGTCGCTGACCGCGGCGAAAACCGGGATGCAGATTTATCAGCAACTGGGGGCGGAAGCCTACCTGACCTACCACAACGGGATTTATGCCACCGGGCATAACGAGGGCAAGCTGACGGCGGCGGATATTCAGCAGCAGGCGAAGAAGGTCAATTTCGACGCGAAGAAGGCTGTGGACGTTGAGCCGGCGCTTGAGGCGACTAACCAGCTGGCGCAGGAGATCGGCTTAAGCGGCACGCCGGGCGTTATCGTCATGCCGACCACCGGGGCGACCGAAGCCACTATCACCGTCTTCCCGGGTCTTGCCGATAAAGACTCGCTGGATGCGGCGATCAAAAAAGCCGGCGGTAGCTGATTACCAGGCGGAGCTGAATTCGCACACCTCCGCCGCGTGCGAAGGCGCAAGCCGTCTTTGATATTTATGCCATACGCCCGCGCGTCGATTAGGTTAGCGGCCCGGGTTTTATGCGTAAAGCCCGCCAGCGGGGCTGGCTATGGACGAGCCATACCTGCTAGCGCGGCGTCGAGGTTCCGTTATTTCTGATGCGGCTGCCTTGACCAAATAGCTTGTGCCGGAGCGTTCCATCGGAATATGCCTGCGGATACCGGCCTCTCTGCTGTAATTCCGGGATCAGTAACTCTATCACCGCGCTAAAATCACCCGGTGCGATGCCGTAGGTTAAGTTGAATCCATCGACGCCGGTTTCGTCAATCCACTCCTCGAGCTGGTCGGCCACTTCCGTGGGAGAGCCGACGATAATCGGCCCGCGGCCGCCGAGCCCGATAAATTTCACCGCTTCAGCGACGGTCCATTTATGGTTTGGGTTGCTACGGGTAAAAGAGGCTAGCGCCGATCTTCCGGCATTATTCTCAATATACTCAATGACCTGATCGGGTTTTAAATCAGAAAGATCGAGACCCGTCCAGCCGGAGAGTAACGATATTGCCGACTCGAAATCGATATGGCGTATGTAGTCATCTAATTTTTCCCGGGCGCGCTGAGGATCGACATCCACAATGAGTAAAGCCTGCGCATAAATGAGCTGCTCGTGAGGGCTGCGGCCGGACGCCAGCAGGCTCTCGCGGAGATCGCTGGCCATTTTTCCGATCACGCTTTTGGTTGGCCCGCTAATGAAAACGCACTCCGCGTGTTTAGCGGAAAAGGTTCTTCCCCGCGCGGAAGTCCCTGCCTGAAACAGTACCGGCGTCCTCTGAGGAGAAGGTTCGGTTAAATGATAGGCGGAAAGGGTAAAGTATTCACCCTGATGGTTTATTTTATGTATTTTCGTCGCGTCGAGATATTGGGCGGTATCCGGATCTTTTATGATCGCCTCGTCCTCCCAGCTGTGTTCCCATAATTTATACAATACTTCAAGATATTCATCGGCAAGGTCATAACGCTGGTCGTGATCCAGCTGCTTATCCAGGCCGAGGCTCCGGGCTGCGCTATCTAAATAGCCGGTGACGATATTCCAGCCGACCCGACCATTGGTTAAATGGTCTAATGTGGACATCCTGCGTGCAAAAGGAAAGGGGTGCTCATAAGTTAAGGAGAAGGTCACGCCGAAACCTAAATTTTGCGTTACGGCGGCCATTAGCGGAACAATCAACAAAGGATCGTGAACCGGAAACTGTACTCCTCCCTTAATGGAGGCTTGCGCATTGCCTTTATAAACATCATAAACCCCCATAACATCAGCGATGAAAACCGCATCAAATAATCCTTTTTCAAGCAAGCGGGCCAGATTTTGCCAGTATTCAATACTGTTGTGCTCGTCGCTTCTGTTTTGCGGATGTCGCCATAGCCCAGGAGACTGATGGGTGGTTGAATTCATCGTAAAGGCATTAAATCTGATTTTTTTTACCGCCATGATGGCAATCTCCCGCTCGTTATGGATTATTTTTTACGAAAGATTTTGGGTAGACAATATCCCCGACGGTGATTTTCTCCGGGATAAGATTTAACTCCTGGAAAGTATCTGCAACCTGCTGCTGCTCTTTGATGACCGGCGGCGTTATTTCTCCCGCCTCATAGTTTCGTCTTTTAGTCGCTAATAGCAAAACGTCTGGCGTTATGCCCAACTGCGGAGCTAATTTTTCTGCGACTTCTTCTGGATGGTTATTTGCCCACTGGCTGACTTTTTCCAGCTGGGAGAAGAAGATCTTAACCGTCTGTGGATTATTGTTCACAAAATCTGTGGTGCTTAAATAAAATGTCCGGTTATTGCTCAGACCTTCTCCGCTGCGAATAACATGTACCGGCAATTTTTTTTCTGCGGCTGCGAGGAACGGGTCCCACAGCGTTGCGGCGTCAACGCTGCCTGATTCCAGCGCAGCGGTGGCATCGGCCGCGCTGCTGACGTAAGCCGGTTTGATATCCTGATAAGTTAGCCCGGCCTGTTTAAGCGCCAGCGCTAATAAATATTGCGCATTCCATCCACGACCGGTAGCAATCTTTTTACCTTTTAAATCAGCAACCGATTTGATTGCCGAGTTATTGTTAACCACGATCCCGATCCCGAGAGGATTAGGCTTCTCGACGGCGAGATATGTAATTGATTTACCCGCAGCCTGAGCAAACACCGACGGAGCATCCGCGGCATGGCCGATATCGATAGCGCCGGTACTTAACGCCTCCAGCAGCTGGGGGCCTGCGGCAAATTCGTACCATTTAACCGTGATGTTTTGGTCTTTTAGCGCCTTTTCCAGTTCACCGCTTCCTTTTAATATATTAATGGAGTTGAATTTCTGATAGCCCACTCTTAATACTTTTTGCGGCGCCGCTGAGACATTAACGGAAATAAGCGACAGCAGGGCGATGATGGCGATGAATTTCCTGGTGAAGTTAAGTTTTAGTTTATTCATTGGGTGATGTCCGTTTTATGTTTATTTTTTTATGATATCTTCTCCGCGAGTTCGGTCAATGAGGATGTATGGCTTACCAGAAAATGTCATTTGGTTATGCGATATCCGCATAAAACAATTTTATTGTGGTGGTATTTTTCATTCGGCATTAAGGTCTGATGGCTAACGGCTCAGAGGATAACCGGCGGCGCCGTGCCGATAATTAGTGTCGAATGCCCGAGTGAGAATTTTATGGCATTTTGCAAAGGTGGCTATTTATGAATGTTATTGGGCTGCCGGTGATGTATCTTATTTTATATTTATCAGGATTGAAATTCGGCGCCTGGCCGCCGCATATGACCCTCGCGAAATTGCTTTGGGGAACAGCCGGCGATGCGGCTGAATGCCGTACGAAAAGCGCTTATTGTGCTGAACCGATGGGCGAGACCGGAGCGTGACAGCCCGCATTTGCGGGCAGGCAAGCCCACTGACCACGAATGCGACGGCATCTCGTGAACTGCGATAACGGCAGTGTTCTGGCAATCGTGAAATCAGATTCAGTCAACCAGATCCTGCAGCTCTTTGGCCGTAACGCGGCTCGATAGGGCGCTAAGCTGACCAAACAGCGGGTCCCATTCCTGAATATCCAGGTGCGCGATAAGATCCTGGCGCATAAAAGGATCCGCATTCACCATATCCTGAACGTCTTCCACCGTATCGGCCCTGAAAATCAGAAAACCCGCTCGTAGCGGGGTGTTCTTCAGTGGTCCCGATGCAATAAGTTTGCCTTTTTGGATAAGATCCTTCAGGTAGATCACATGCTCCCGAACAAACGTATTCCACTCCGTTCCTTCCGGATGGTCCATTCTTACAATATAGATACCCATAGTCTGTTCCTGCTCGATGGTGAAGAAACAGAAGCATAATGACCGCTGACAGTATTTAAAATAGGCTGGTATTGGGTTGTGAAACAATCAGGAGTTGTTAATGCTGGATAAACTTACCGGTCTTCGCGTTTTTGTTGCCGCGGTGCGGGAAGGCTCTTTTGTCGCGGCGGCAGACAGGCTGGGGATGTCTCCGCAAATGGTGGCACGCCATATCGCCACGCTGGAAAAACAGCTGTCGGCCCGTTTGCTTAACAGAACGACGCGCAAACACAGCCTTACGCCCGCCGGTAGCCAATACTTTCGGCGCTGTGAAGCCACTCTGCAGGCCATTGACGATGCCGATCGTGAAGCTAACGGAGCGGCTGAATCCCTCTCCGGAATGCTTCGATTAAACGCTCCGGTCACGTTTGGACGCTATGCGTTGGTGAACTTTGTCAGCCAGTTTCTCCAGCGCTATCCGCAACTCCGCGTTGAGCTCACGTTATCTGATGAGGTCATCAATCCGGCGGCTGAAGGATGCGATGTCGCGATCCGCATCGGCGAACTTGACGCCAACCTGCGATTAGCGGCCAAACCGCTATCCGCATATCGGCTTATTGCCTGTGCGGCCCCCCGATACCTGGCAAGGCGCGGTTGGCCACTTCATCCCGCCGATCTCGCCGATCACGAATGTCTGGGTTTCTCCCCGTGGTTTGAGGGAGCAACCCATCGCTGGCCCTTCTACAGCACGAAGGGGCTCATTGAAGTTGAGGTGACTTCACGGCTGATCGTTAACGACTGGGGTGCCATGCTTGAAGCCGCGTTGAAAGGCGTTGGGGTCCTGATTGGTTATGAAAAGGGGCTTGAGCAGCCTATTAAGGAGGGGCGATTAGTCGCTATTCTGGCTGACTATACGTTTCCCGAACGCACGATGAATCTGCTGTACGACCCTTCACGGCTAAAAGAGACGCGTTATAGAATTCTGGTTGATGAGCTCAGTGACTATTTTAACTAACTGCTACCCTTGAAAATAAAACACCTGACAAGAGACATCAGGTGTTTTAGCCGTTAAAAATATCAATCTATATCCGGGCCTGAGGAGTGGATGAGTGGTTCAGCACTTTAGCTGTTGCGAACAATTTTTTGCGCTCCTGAGGCGTTCGTTGCCGCCATTGAAGAGGCGGAAGCAGTAAGAGTCAGTAATATTACGGCGGTAATATATGATTTTTTCATCGAGCGCTCCTGAATGCAGGTTTGATGAATAATTCGGCCGTTGCTAATGATTATTAAGTCAATGGTTACAATGGTTTGTTATTGTATGAAATAAATATTTTCTGAGTGTGGTAAAATTTTTTTTAGTCGTTAATACTACACTGAATTTTGATATAGAGATGTTATCGGCCATTTTTCTCTTTTACGTGGAGGTTATATGGAGAGTGCATGGAGAAGTGTTAATAAATGAAAGCATCCTCAAACAACGAAATAAAAATTGTCCTGGCTGAAGATGATCGGGACATCGCCAGCGCGCTGATGGCATATTTACATCGCGAAGGATTCATTGTTTTTCATGCGGATGACGGTGTAAAGGCGGTTGATTATATACAGGAGCATGAACCAGACTTTATCATTCTCGATATTATTATGCCGCGCAAAGATGGCTGGGCCGTTTTAGAAGAGGTCCGCAGATTCAGCGATGCGCCGATAATGATGCTGACCGCGCTGGATACCGATGCCGATAAGGTTTACGCGCTGCGCACCGGCGCGGACGATTATGTCATAAAACCGTTCAATCCGAGCGAGGTGATTGCGCGTATCCTCGTGATCCTGAAGCGGCTGCGTCATCATACCAGGGACGATGTGCGCAAGATTTACCAGACTAAGCATATGTATATCAATCAAATGACGCACCAGGTGCAGGTTGGACCCGAACGCGTCGATATTTCTAATCTGCTGACGTCCACCGAATACCGCATTTTGCTGCATCTGATTCGCTACCCGAAGCGGGTGTTTAGCCGAACCGAGATACTCGACGCCTGCTTTGCCGAAAGCAGCGCGGGGGAGCGTACGGTTGATAGCCATATCAGTAAGTTACGTAAAAAGCTGGAAAAAGTAGGCGTTAATTTTGTGCCTGAGAGCATTCGCGGCTTTGGCTACCGACTGGGGGATTAAAGCGTGAAAAAGTACAGCATTCGCTGCTGGTTATTTTTCTTCTCAGCCAGAGTGACGAGTATCAGCATGATCATTTCATTTCTGGTCTGCTACCTCTATTCATGGATTGTCAACGGCACGGCGTTTGAAACAACCACAACCAGCGATTATTTCAACGCTTTGATTGCCATCTTCATCGCCATTGCCATCGCCGTCGGCCTGTCGCTGCGCTTTATCAGCGGCATGATCACCCCTATCTCCTCGATTGTTGATAGCGCTCGCCAAATCGCCGAGGGTAAGCTGTCGGCGCGGGCCAGCACGGGAAAATATCACGTTACTGAAATGGATCATCTGGTCAGCGATTTCAATCATATGGCGGAAAAGCTCGAACGTATGTCGCTGGATATGAAAGAGTGGAACGCCGCCATTGCCCATGAGCTACGTACGCCGGTCACGGTGCTCCGCTCTAATTTGCAGGGTATTCATGATGGCGTCATCCAGCTCGATAGCATCAATCTCGCCGGGCTGATTAAGCACACCGACAGTCTGATACACATGATTGAGGATTTGCGTCTTATCAGCCTTGCTGACACCGGTCAGCTGCGTCTGTTCCGCGAATTTGTTGATCTGAAAAGCGAAATGTACGATCTCCTGCTCACGCTGCAGCCGCAGTTTGCCGAGAAAGGGAAGGAGCTGGTGCAACAGCTTGACGATATGACATGCTATATCGATATCTTCCGCATTAAGCAGAGCATTCTGGCGCTGCTGCATAACGCGCTGGATTACTCGGCCCAGGGCAAAGTGGCGGTCTCCTGCCGTCGGCAGGCCGGTAATATTGAGATTGTGGTGGAGGATGAAGGGCCGGGGATCGCCTCCGAACAGCGGGAAAGAATATTTGACGCTTTTTATCGTGCGGATAACGGCTCTTCTTCGCCCGCCGGTGCGTCCGGGCTGGGTCTGTCGGTGGTGCGAGCCATCGCGCTGGCTCATGGTGGGCAGGTATTCTGTGAGCCCAGCAGGCTGGGGGGCGTCAGTTTTCGCATGACGTTGCGGGACGGCTAGCGGCGGTCTGCGGGTATCCTGGATACTTGTTTTATTTGCGTATGACGTATCAACGAGCGGCAGGTTTATATATTGGGCTCCCGCGGAGCGAGCCGGGAGAGGTCCTTATCCCGGGCCTCTTCCCCGTTATCGTCTAACGTGATGGCTTCAATCCATCAGGTAGCGCCATTTCACCATCTTTTCACTGAGGTCTATGGTCTCGCCATCCACGCTGAAGCGGCCATCGCCCTGATGGTGGATCAGACGCACGTCCTGTTGCGCGGCGTCGAGCCATATCCGGCTGACTTCCAGCACCCACAGGTTGTAGCGCTGCGCCCAGCTATCGTCGACGACCCGGCACTCCAGATTTGCCCAGCATTCGCGCACCAGCGGCGCATTGACCGTTTGCGCGCTGGCGGGCGTCAGGCCGAAATGCGCAAATTTGTCGCGCGTTTCTCCCGAACAATTGCCGATGTCGACCGTAATCTCCGCGAGGTCCGCAGTCGGCACGGCCAGTACGCATTCGCCCGTATCGGACAGCGCCCGATGGCTGTAATCCCAGGGACCAATCACCACGCCGACAAGGGGCGGCTCGTGCTGCATCATCATGTGAAAACCCACCGTCATGAGATTCGCTCGACCCTCGGCCGATCGGGTGGACACCAGGACAATGGGGCCGGATTCAAGAATACGGTACGCTTTTTCCGCGGGCAGGCTGTCAGGCATGATATCTCCTCCAGAGTGGCAGGCTCGGGGGAAGGGGCTCCCCCGAAGCGCGGGTTATTACTCGGTAAAATCCGTGGCGTCGGACGCGTTTCGCCACACCTCCAGGTCCCGATGAACCGCCTGCATTTTCTGCTCCGCCAGGGCGTTGGCTATCTGCCCTGCAAACAGGTGCACCGGCGGCTCGGCGGCGCTGGCGGCCTGCAGGATCAGGGCGGCGACCTTATCGGGATCGCCCGCCTGCTTCCCGTCCAGCCCGTTGAGATGCAGATCGAGCGACGCCTGGGCCTCGGCGTATTCAGCGATTGAGCGCTGAGCCACGACCAGCGTATTCCTGGACAAAAATCCGGTGCGTACGGGGCCCGGATAGACCACCGTGGCCTTAATGCCCAGCTCTGCCAGTTCGGCGGCCAGGGTTTCGGTCAGGCCGGCCAGCGCGAACTTGCCGGCAACGTAGCTGCCCCAACCGGCATAGCCACCCTGGAAGCCCACAATGGACGCCACGTTGAAAATGTGGCCGCTGCGCTGCCCGCGCATGTGCGGCAGGGCATGGCGCAGAACGTGCAGAGGGGCGAACACGTTGACCTCGAAATTGCGCCGCAGCTCGGCGTCTGTCAAGGCTTCTATCGTACCCTGCTGGCCGTAGCCGGCGTTGTTGACGACGTAGTCGATGCGGCCGAAGACCGCGATGGTCTTGCCGATCGCCGTTTGAACGCTTGCTTCGTTCACCAAATCCACCTCCAGCCCCAGCAGCCGGGCGCCGTCATCGCCGAACGCCTGGCGCAGGCTGGCCAGCGTGCGAGACGTTGCGGCCACCGCATCGCCCCGGGCCAGCGCCTGACGAGCCAGCGACAGACCGATGCCGCGTGCGGCACCGGTGATGAACCAAACTTTTGCCGGGTGTGTTTGTTGTTGCATAGATGACGACTCCTGATGCTGAAAAATGCGTGGCATAGCTGAACGGCGCAGTACCGCTACTGATACCGGTAAGTACGACTATCCTGACGGTTGCGGATACGGCCGGTTTTAAGCTCCGTCCTTGCCCGTCTTCGCCCGTCAAAGGGATCGCCGTGGGATATCGAACACGCTGGTATCATAATGGGGGGGGCCTGTGCGCATCAGGTCTAAGCCTCTTGCGTCCTTGCCTAATCCTATTCGGCGCATTGATCTTTACGTATTCAAAAGGCAACAATACGCGTGGAAAGTCAGTTGAATAGGTCTACTCCATGTCAGAAAGACGGCCCTGCGTATCCCTACAGTCCGAAATGGTGACGCTGATCCGGCAGCTTGCCCCGCACGAAGGGCACACCCGTACCCTGCTGGATGGCGTGCGCCTGATCCGCGCCGACGAGGCGTTGGCCCGCACGCCCGTGCTCTATGAACCGAGCATCGTCATTGTCTGCCAGGGACACAAGCGCGGCTATCTGGCCGATCGGGTCTACCGCTACGATCCTCTGCACTATCTGGTGCTGTCGGTACCTCTGCCGTTTTCAAGCGAGACCGATGCCAGCCCGGAAGAACCGCTGCTGGCCATCACCGTTCGTCTGGACATGACCGCCGTAGCGGACCTTGTCATTGCGGTAGATCAGCACGCCTGCGCGGCGTACGGAACGCCTGTCGGCATTGTCTCGACGCGGCTGGACGATACGCTGGCAGATACGACCGTACGTCTGCTGCAGGCGCTGCGCTCGCCGCTTGAAGCCCGGGTTCTGGGGCCGGGTATCGTGCGGGAGCTGATCTTTCGCGTTCTGCTGGGCGAACGGGGCGGGGCGATCCGCGCCGCGCTGGCCTGTCACGGCAACTTTGGTCGCATCGCACGTACGCTGCGGCGTATTCATAGCGATTACGCCCAGCCCCTCGATGTGGCTTCACTGGCGCGCGAGGCGGGCCTGAGCGTGCCGGCTTTCCACGTGCACTTCAAGACCGTGACTGCCACTTCGCCCATTCAGTACATCAAATCGGTGCGGCTGCACCAGGCGCGATTGATGATGATCCGCGACAACGTTACCGCCGCGGGGGCCGCGGCCCGGGTTGGCTACGAAAGCGCATCGCAGTTTAATCGCGAATTCAAACGGCTATTTGGCCGTAGCCCTGGAGAAGAGGCGCGTAAGATGCGCTCAGCATTTGCCTTGATGGAGCCCGCTCAGCTTGAAGCGGCCACGTCGACGCATTAGCCCGCAGGCCGATATGTCTTTGCCGCCGCTTGGCAGACGAGGGTTACCCAGGTTATCGGGTGGATGATTTTACTGCTGCGCCGAAAGCCGTTTTTACCGTGAAGTTCGCGAGATAAGCAACAGAAATAGCGGCACCCCGAGCATCGCCGTCAGGATGCCGACGGGGAGTTCGCGCGGCGTAAACAGCGTGCGGGCGAGGGTATCGGCCAGCACGGTAAAGATAGCGCCGCACAGCATGGATGCCGGCAGCAGCGCGCGATGGCGGTGGCCAATGAGCATGCGGGCGATATGCGGCACGGTCAGCCCAATAAAACCGATAGCCCCGCAGCAGGCGACAACCACCGCCGTTAACAGGGTCAGCAGGCAGTACAGGGCCAGCTTGAGAGTGCCGACCTCCACGCCGAGCGACGCCGCAGTCGTGCCGCCGAACGTCAGGACATCCAGCTCTATTGCCCGCCACCAGCAGATCAGAAATATTGGCAGCAGCGCCGCCGCGCAGAGCGCTACCTGTAGCCAGGATGCCTGAGCGAAGCTCCCCAGCAGCCAGAACATCACGCCTCGCGTCGTGTCGGCATCCGTTTTCCAGAGCGTAATCAACGACGTGGCCGCGGAGAGCAGCTGCGTTACGGCGACGCCGGTCAGCACAAAGCGGCTGGACTGGCCGGATAGCGATTTACGCGCCATCAGCAGCACCAGCGCAAAAGCCAGCATGGCGCCGCCGAAAGCGCCGGCAGGCACCGCGGTCCAGCCCACGCTGAGGCCGAGCGCAATGACCAGCACCGCCCCGAGGCCCGCGCCGGATGAAATGCCCAGCACCCAGGGGTCGGCAAGGGGATTGCGGGTCAGCGACTGGAGAACCGTCCCGGCCAGCGCCAGCGCGCTGCCGGCGAGGGCCGCCAGCAGGGAGCGCGGCACGCGCAGGGACCAGACGATCCGCTGATGAAGCGTTCCCGCCGTATCGCTATGCCAGTAGCCTGCCAGGATGGCGTGTGCCACCTCCTGCATGGAGAAGGTCACCGGGCCATACATGATGGCTATGCCCAGGGCCAGCAGCAGCGCCGGAAGCAGCATGGCGAGGCGAAAAACAGGGGAACGCAGCATGATTATTTCCAGCCGGCGACGATATAGTCATCGAGGAATTGCCACAGCGTACCGGTTTCCGTAAAACCGGCCTGGCGCAGGGCGGCCAGCTGGAATTCTACCGTGGTGGCCAGCGGCGTCGGGCGGTCGGCAAAAATGGCGGCGCGTTCATCGACCCGCGCGGCCAGCTCGGGATAGCGGGTGGCCGCGGCAAACCAGCCGTCCCAGTCCTGCACGCCGGCGGCCCAGGCCTTCTCCTGGGTGCTGTCATCGTGGGTGCGGGCCAGCAGCAGCTGCTGCGGGCTGCGCTGGTCAAAGCGCTGGTGGTCGGCGTTCATAAACAGGCCGCCTTCATCCAGCAGGTTAAACACGTTGCGATACAGCGCCACCTGCTGCTCCGGCAGCAGCCAGTGGATGGCGGTGCTGGAAACCACCGCCTGGGGCCTGTCGGCAATAGCGGCGAAGCAATCCGCGGTGGCGATATCGCCGCTGAGGAACCGAATGCGATCCCTGTATTCAGACAACGCTTCTTTGGCCAGCGTCAGCAGCAGCGGATCGAGGTCAATGGCCGTGACGGTTGCCGCCGGAAAACGTTGCAAAATACGCAGGCTAAACGAGCCCGGGCCGCAGGCCAGATCCACCACGTGGAAGGCTTCGCCATAGCTCATCGCCAGCACCTCCAGCGCGGCGCTATAGCGCGCTTCGCGGTGGGCGATGTAGGCGCTTTGTTGTTGATCCCAGTTCTTGAGTAATTCGCGGGCGGGAAAGGTCATGGTTGTTCCTTAGCGTGTATTTGCGTGACAAGTCGGTGAAGGGCCAGCACCGAACGCGCGGAAGCGTCCATGTCGTAGCCGGGTAAGATGATGTAACGCTTTGCTTTCACCGCCTTCATGCCGGCGGTGAGCGGGTTCTGTTCCAGAAAATCGATTTTGCTGCGGGCGCTGTCGCCGGCGCCGCCCCGGCGTAGATCGGCCAGAATCAGGTAGTCGGGATCTCGTTCGGCGATGACCTCCCAGCTCATGGCGGGCCACAGTTCCTTGCTATCGGCAAAGATATTTTTGCTGCCGATAGTTTGGGTTAGCAGCTGCGCCGCGCCATGACCGCCCGCCACATAAGGGGTCGCCGTCCCGGAATACCACCACATCAGCGTTCTCGGCGGCAGCGTTATGCGGCTGTCGGCAGCGACCCGCTGCTTCAGATCGGCGATCAGCGCCTCGGCGCGCGGCTCTACGGCATAAATACGCGCAATATTGCGCAGCTCGGCATAGATGCTGGCGAAGGTGGCGGACGCAGGGGAAGCGCTTTGCAGGCCATTGCACATCCCTGCAATCAGCCAGCTGGCGATGCCCCATTCGGCCATCCTTTCACGACCGGCGGTTTCCGGGCTGTTAAACCAGTAGTAGCTGCCGGAATAGATAAAATCTGGCCGGGAGGCCAGCAGGGCTTCCGCCGACCAGGGAGCATCATCGAGACGAGCCGTTAGCGGCTTGTACCACGGAGACGGCGCGGTATCTTCATCCGGCCGGTAGCCGACGGCGCTGATAATGGAATCCCCCAGGCGCAGCGCGAGCATGTTTTCCATCGCGGTCGGCATATAGACCACGGTCCGCCGTGGCGTATGCTCAAAGGTCCAGGATCGCCCACAGTTTTGCAAGGTCACGGGATGAGCAAAGCTGGCAGAAGCTGCCAGCAGAGCGAGGTAGGCCAGGCGTCTCATCAGAAGCGCATGTTGATATAGGCTTCATAAGTGCGGCCTGGGGCAATCATCTCCTGCCCGGCATAGGTTCGCTGCCAGGTATAGAAACGATCCGTCAGGTTACGCACGCGGGTGCCCACGATAACGTCCTTCAGCACGGCATAGTCGGCGTTCAGGTCGAGAGTGGTGTAATCACCCATTTTGTTGGTGTTGGCGTCATCGTTATAGCTGCTGCCCACATAGTGGAGCTGCGCGCCGAGCCCCAGCTGGTTGGTCGGCATATAGCGCCCGGAAAGATTCGCTGTCCACTCCGGAACGTAGCGCGGGCGGTTGCCGGAAAGGTCCTGCGTACCCTGTTTGAAATCGTCAAAGCGCGCGTGGGTATAGGCGGCATTACCTGTCAGGGTGACGCTATCCAGCGGCTTAAGCGACCCGCTTAATTCGATGCCGCGAGAGGTCTGCTTGCCAACCGCGTTCCAGACTTCCGTCTGGGTTGCCGACTGCTGATAAAGATTCTTTTTCTGCAGATCGTAAACGGCGAGCTTGATTGCGCCGCGGGCGAACGTCCCCTTTACGCCCGCTTCGTATTGCCGAACGGCGGTAAGCGGCAGCGACGTCTGTTCGGGGCTGATAAAGAAGATATCGCTGCCGGGCTCTTTGCCCGTGGAATAGTTGGCATACAGCGTCCAGCTATCGTTAATGGCCCAACTCGGCCCCAGGCCAAAGCTTATGAAGCTATAGTTTCGATTGCGGGTTTGATTATCCTGCTGATAGTGCCAGTGCGTGTCCAGATTGGTGTAGCGCGCCTGGCTTAACAGGGCGACGGCATCGGTGATATTCAGGTTGTCTTCCAGCAGCAGGGCATACTGGTTCTGGGTGATATGGCGGATGGGCGATCGCATCTTGCCGCCGGCGCCGGTGCGGAAATCATTGGCGGCCGGGTCGGTCAGCAGAACATCTTCCCCGCCGGGGAAGCCGTTGGAGTAGTACTGAAATTCCCGTTTTGAAAAATCGACGCCGGCCGTTACGCGGTTAGCGAATGACGCAATCGGGCGATCCCAGGTGACCATGGTCCAGTTGCCCGTCAGCTTGTCATCGTGCGCAATATCGCCATAAGAATCGCGGGTCACGTAGCTCGCTTTCTGCGCCTGATAGTAGCGCTCAACGTTCTGCCATTCGCGAAAGCCTTTGTAATAGTAGAACTGGTTTTCAAAGGTCAAATCAGGCGTGGCGTACCAGGACTGGGTTGACTGGAATGAGGTCGCCTGGCTGCGGATATGCGCATCCTGAAGGTTGTTGTAGTTCACATGACGTAAATCGCGATCGACTTTGCCATTGATAACCGGCGTGCCGAAGTAGGGATTACGCATATCCGTTAAGCTACGGTCGATATCAAAGGTTATCTGGGTGTTAGCGGTCGGCGTCAGCAGGAGCTGCGCGCTGACGCGTTCCGGACGGCTGCGCTCTTTCTCAACCTGGGTGCCGGTACTGGCGGCGCTGACGTCCACGCGGCCGGCGGCCATTCCCTCAACCAGCGTGCCTCCCGCGCCGATATGGGCGCGATGGCTGCTATAGCTTGACCAGCTATAGTCGGCTTCCACCGGCTGGCGGCCAAAGGTGGCTTTACGCGAGGTCAGATTGACGCTGCCGCCGGCGGAGCTCAGGCCGTTCAAAACCGAGCCGGTGCCGTAGAGAATATCGACGTTTTCGTAATGCACCGGATCGGCAATTTGAATCGTGCTGCCGGGTACCGCTACGCCGTTTAGCAGCCAGGAGACGCCGGAGAAGCCGCGCAGCGAAACGCTGTTTGCAAGCGTTGGCGAGCTGGTGCCGGACATCCCCGGCGCGCTCTCGACGACTTCGGTGAGGGTCCGTTTGCCCTGTGCCTGGATAGTTTTTGCGCTGAGGATTTCCGTGTGGCGCGGCGTCTGTTTATCGCTCAGACCGAGGCGCGAGGCCGAACCGGATGAGAGAAGCGCCGAATCGGCCAGGGCGGCATCGTCGGACGCGCCGTCGGTGACCACCAGAGTTTCATCTGCTGCATAGGTCAGTGGTGAAACGTTTAGTGCGACTGCGAGAGCCAGCAAAGAGGGTTTAATTTTCATCGTTCGGCATCAAATTATTAAATGTTATGTTATGTTATAACGTAACATTTAATGTAAGGAAAAAAAAGTAGGCCAATGCGATTGGGTGAGAAGGGGAGGGGTTGGGGGCTTTATGGAAGGTGGGTGGTGGCTGTAGTTGCGAGATGCATCGTGCCAGAAACGCGGGCTTGTTTATTACGCTGGCGTGGCGCTGGGCTTGGAATCCTTTATGAGCGCCTTTAGAGCCTATCCCAATAGGATTTTGTTCCAGACAATGATGCCGCAGGCAAAATGCAACATGGCCTCGTAATTTTCGGCCTTCTTTTCCCATCGGGTCAGAACCCGGCGAAAGCGATTCATCCAGCTATGAGTCCTCTCGACAACCCAGCGATGGGCTTTGAAGTCGGTGTTTTTACCTGCATCAGACTCCTCTTTACGGGACTGGATATGCGGCTCGTAGCGGCGGCTCTGTAGATACGTTTTCAGCCAGCCAGCTTCGTAACCTTTGTCCAGGCAGAGTCTGAGTTTTTGCCCCGGACGCCCCGTCTGAGGTGCATCGAGCGTATCTGCAACCAGTTTGATATCGTGCGTGTTCGCTGCTGCAACAACCAGCGACAGAGGAAGCCCGTTGGCGTCTGTCAGCAGGCTACGCTTTACGCCTTGTTTCCCTCTGTCCGTGGGATTACGGCCTGTTTTTTTGTTCCTGACAATGGCGATTTGGTCATACAGCCGTCCATCGACAGCCAGGACCAGTCAATGCCGTCCAGATGTTCGCAGGCAAGCAAACCGTTCTGCCAGAAGCGTTCGAAGACTCCCGCATCGCGCCATTCCTGGAAGCGTTGGTGTGCAGAACTCGATGAACATATCCCGGTGGCGTTCAGGGCGTTCCACTGGCAACCGGTCCTGAGGACGAAGAATATGGCATCCATGGCAGCACGGTTATCAACGCGTCTACGATGAGTCCCCAGTGGGTGGCTGGTTTTATGCTCCGGGATGAGTGGAGCCATTTTTTCCCATAGTTCGTCGCTGATCTGCCACTTGCTACCCGCCATACATTCCCCCTCAGAAATTACCGTAACGTATTATACGATAATTCCTTTTGGGATAGGCTCTTAGTGGGGCGTTATCTAAATTATTAGTCCAGAGCCACCGGGTAGTCACTTTTTTCGCGATGAAGGGGATTAGACACTCGATAAGAGTTGATAGATTTTTCATTCTATTTTATATCCGTTCTGTAGTGTCTGATGTTATCTGGATTTTGTATGTATGTAGTGTTCATAACGCTGATGCGAAAATGCCGCTAGCGATCTACTATTCATTTTCGACTGCCTATAAATGTATTCACCGATAAAATATATGCCTGTATAAAGTGGAATAAGAGCCTATCCCATTAGGTCTATTTTACTTGCTATTTTGGCTCTGGACATTGCTCAAAATCCTCACGTACTAGATGTACGCTCCGGTTTCTACGCGCTGTCGGTGTTCAAACTGGCTGCGTCAATAACTCCGGCCAGGATAGGCGCTAACATCTTTTTGTTGATTATCCGGTAAAAGTTAGATCATTTATTTCTTGAGAACAAGAATAATCCACCACCAAAAATCAAGGTGGAAATGATTGATTGAATGACCGGTTTTATTAACCCCTTTTCTTCATTGAAATAAATATTAACTAGTAGTGTGAGAATAAAAAGAATCAGGCTTGTCAGACTAATTCTGAGTATTGTTATTCCACCAACATGTCCCGGCATAACCTGCTGCTCCCCCAACTGTACCAAGGATTTCTCCGCCCACCCAACCAGCAACGGTACCGAAGACAGGCAGCGTCATAGTGCCGGTTGCCATCCCGGCAACTGAACTGGCAATACCAACGCTCACTGCAGACTGTCCAGGTCCATTAAGGGTACATTCAGCACCAGCAATAGTATTTATTTCCTCAATAGCCAATTCTCTCATGTGCTATTTCCCTTGTTAATTTCTTGTCTTTCCTGCCTATCCCCAATAAACCTGTATATTGAGGTTTATTGGGGATAGGGAGCATGTGAGTTGCTATCACTATTACCTACAGCATATTGAAAATTCAGGCTGGGAATATACTATTTATACGTAATTGGTATACGAACCACTGATATCTCCTTTAAGGATGAATACTTCTCATTTATTTTCTTGACTAAAATTGTCATATTTAGCACGCATAGTCAATGGTTAATTTTTAATTGATTGTATTTTTATGGATTCAATAAGTCCAGACTATTGTTTTGCTGTGGATGTATGTGCTGTTATTGCGAAATTAAATAGAGTGTTTAGTTATTGATAAAGGCTACATAAAGAATAAAATTAAAAATAATTCTATAGTATCAGACAAAGATTTCAAAATAAAAACTTTTGGGCAACACCCCGCTTGGGGTGAAAGGAATAAAACAATAAGTACGAAATCGCTTCGGTTGATCGTTCGTGCTATTTTTTCATTCATCCCATAAATATCTGCGCTGTAGTTTCTTACTTCATCATTATTGTTCATTTTGATTTCTATCTGTCAATGTTTTATACATGGCGAAAACGGGACTGGAATCGGAGAGGTGTTATGTTTAACGCGACCTGTACCAAGCAGACATTTGAGCCCGCTGATTTCGGTATCGCTGTACTCGGCTTCCCGGGAAGCGGCATCGGATTCATTAGGCGGCAGGCCATCAATGAGGTGGTGAGTGAATTTGAAACGACGTGGTGTGGGCATGCAGAAGTCTCCTTATGCAGTGGGTGATTTAATGCGTGAATGTGGTCAGAAAGTGAGGCAGGGAGGGAAGAGTCCCGTGCCTCAGTGTGTTATGCGAACTGTGGCGGAATTGAATGACATGAGCAATCGGTATTCTCCGGTCTGTCTCTGGTCTTCCCGAGGCTTACCCGGTGAAATCCCTTAAAACGGGAGGTGAAAAAACGTTTCGGCATAATGGTTTGACGGGCAATTCCCCGTTTCCCCGTTATAACGTGCTGGGGTGGGCACTGAATGAAAGGCAATGGTGTAGTGTTTACTCTTGGTCTTTCAGTGAAGAGGGTAAACTGACTGATAATAAATAAACTATATGAATAATATATAAATGAATATATATATGATTTCATTTCATCAATGAATTTTTGTTTTGATTGGTGTAGGGGGACATCTTATGACTAATTTCGATTATTTCAGACTTGTTCAATTAATGATGAATTTCCACGCTTACCAGGATCATTAATATTAATCATGTAAAATAAACTATCATATCTATTTATGGAGAAATATGAAAACTGTTTTCTCTTAATGTAGTATATTAATAATAATAAGCTAATGATGTTTAGTTGAGATGTTTTTTTTCATTTTATCAGAGCATCCAGATGATGGGGGAAAGATAAGAAGTGTGTTCAGTGGTGGTAAATGCTTAACGCCATCTATTGAAAATCGAACGGGAAAACGGGAGATTTCAGAGAAGGTGTTGATATGCAAGGAGTACGCAGATCTCTGGGGCGGGAAAACAACGGGAATGTTACGGGGAAATTGCGGGGGATTGTGATTATTTCACTGCTGAATAGTCAAACAACTCGAGAAGAGTTGCTTGCACCACTAAATATGATATTTATAATCAGCATCTTCCTCATTTATGAATAAAAGAAATGTATACGGTGCGAAGGTAATAAACTGATGAAGCCATCATGAACGCGTAGCCAAGAAGAAATCTCCAGTTTCTTCTGATGGCAAACATAAAGTTTCGGTTTTTTCTGAACTTTCTTACTTTATTCAGTCGATGCAAAAGTTCCTCGCGCTCACTGCTATTGATAGTGGCTTTCTCGATATGCTCAAGAATGCTTTTCTCCGATCTTATAAAAGATGCTCCACGCTGAAGTCTACGTAATTTTCCAGCAAAGAAGAGCAAAGTAATAATGAAAGCTATGAGCTGAAAAGGGCGATTAGGTATTCCCCAACAACCAAAAGTCGTAAGTAGCATCCATTCGGCTACTGAATCCCTCTGTAGATCTTTCCACCATTTATTCATCTTTCTAGTGTATGATTTTATTTCTGTTTTTAAATCATGATAGTCAGTATGGTTCATTCATATCATTCCAAATAATAATGCTTAGGGTGTTGTCGTCTTTTCTTCTAAATTTCGCATTATTCACTTTCAACGAAAATGAGGCATGTGTAAATTATATTATATAAAAATTAACTTCAATCAATAAAACTAAGGTGGACGCGGATGCCGCTTGTATCTGTTACGATTTCATCTTTCCATTTAGGGGGGCCAATTTGAACATAGAACAGGCGTTCATTCCAGGAAATGCAGCCACTAAGCATGCCATTCAAGCAAACTTCATCGTCAGCAATCCAATATTTTATGTTGCCACTTCGCTTTATGGGATCAATTCTGTTATTAATGAAAAGAATCTCATCACATCTATCCGTTAATGGTGTCCATTTTTTCATTATTTCCGAGCTGTTCTTCTCCCAGAATTTTTTCTGAGCATAATGAGACAGGGGAGCATTATCCACTAAGATTACAGTAGATTTACAATCTCGTTCCCATAATCCACTGTGCTCTGAATGTTGGTATATTTCTTTTATATGCCCCTGCCTTAGGTAAAATGCATAAATTATGTAAAGTGTACAGAGGAAAGTTATAACGGAAATCATTTTGATATATTTCATATCCCTACCCGCCAATCCATATGCTGAAATTTGATTCATTGATGAAAGGTTTGTAACCATAATATTTATAGCGCTGCAAAATAAACCAAGAACAGAACCACGAGGATAGTTCGAAAATTTTTCCATTCACATCTGCGATATCCAATCCAAAATGATCCTGTATCTGAAATGTTAATCGTGCTTTGAAATTTTTACGGCGTAATCCCCTAGTTTCAGTTTCTATAATCTCTAAATCATCCAGATATATCTTCGTTGAGTAGGTATCATGGATGGTTATTCCTAGTCCATTGAACCAATCCAAATCAGTGAATTTTGGCAGTGTAACATTACGTCCTATTTTTGCTCTAAGCTCTACTAGGTCGTTTTCTGATAGTTGATTACATTGATTGTTTATGAGTAATTCATCAATAATTTTTCGAATGACCTCAACGCATTCTTTAGTAGTTTTATGCTCCAGAAATGCCTTGTTCAGCAACTCGTGTTGCATTATCCTACCTTCATTTTTTCTGAATTTTTCAAGCATGATCTGGATAAGGGGGGCATATTCACCACTTGCCGTCCAGAAAGCCATACTGTCCATGCTGGCGAAGTGCTCATCCACTGTTTTGTTAAAATTAAACAGATTGATCTTAAATTCTTCACCAAATACGTTTACCCGGTTCAGCTTCCCCTGCGCCAGTATCTGCTCTTTGGATAAATCCCCGTAACGCATATCGTCAGCAGTAAAATCATTCATCATATTTTTTGTATTATAGATGAGTCGACGCTCTGCTTTCTGAAGCTGGATCATCAGACCACGCGGGTCAAAATGCCAGACCAGACCGGTTAACTCCTTCTGAATGTCCATGGGGAATTTATCGAAGAACGACAGTGCCTTCGCATGTTCCTTCAGCTCTGTGTAACTCTTCTCACTCATGGGTTCAGGCAGCGAGTCATTCGGCGCTTTCAGCCATGAAAAACGGGTATCGAAAGACGCAAAATCCCACTCCAGAGGGAATTTACAGATAAACCGGGTAAAGTCGGGATCCTGCTTTTCTAGCGCTTTTTTCACGGTCGCTGAATTGCACTGACCGTCGGGCGTTGCATCGTCATCAACAAGCGTCCAGCCCGCCCAGTTAGGGAAATCGGCATCGGTCCAGCCATTCACTGCCGGAGAAGAAACATCCACCCATCCTTCACCGCCGGGGTAGACCACCCGCATCCACTCACTGTAGGTTTTATGTCCGCCGACTGTCGGTGTGGGTTCGCAGATATAGTCCACCGCGATGGCCGTTTCCCCGACAGGCTGGTAATCATCACTGACCTTAATCAGCGTCCGGGTCTTAGTACCTTCATGGATAACATAGAGCGCTTCTGTAGTGACGCAGCAAGGGTAGGCTGACAGCCCATAGGGTGTGCCTCCTTCGTAAATAGCGGTACCTTCAGGAAGAAAGAAATAGCGATGGCCATAAACAGGTTTTGCTCTACCCGGCGCGCTGACACCAGGCTGACCGTGATCGCGTCCACACACTATCTTCAGCATGTCGGAAGAGCAGCACATCTGAAAATGGTACGCATTTTTCCCACTGACCATACCGGTGGTGCCAATGACCTGACCCCGTCTGACGGTGACACCCGCTTTATCCTGAATTTCGGGCCGTACCTGCTTCATGTGCATGGTCAGAGAGTAAAACACGCACGCTACAGGGTCTTCACCAATGAGCATTTCATGACGAATAAGCACGCATCCGTTATCCGTTGCGCCATCGTAATTCAGCGGTTTTGTATCACGTTTCTCCGTGGGCGCAGGATAGCTGGCATAGACAACTACACCGTCGGCAACGGCTCTCAGCGGATTGGCTAACGCACCGGTATCGGTATGGGGAATATGGATGCCACCGTGCCATGACTCCACCCCGTTGACCGGAAAACCACGGTGCGGGTCGACAGGCATCGTCCGCATGACCCATGCGGCATACTCTTCATTATTCTGGCGGGGAAACATAATGGGTGGAGAAATGTGCATCAGTGCATTCCTTGCTTATGAAAATGAAAACGCGTTCAGAGCCGGAGGCAGGTCCGCCACTTTATCGTGAGAGGGCAAATCAACAGGCATTGTGGCTGATGCTCCAAAATACGTGCGCTTCACTTTGCGTATATAGTCCCCGGTGGTGCCGTATTCTATTTTCCCGGCTTCAATTCTCAGGTAGCTACCACCACCGATGAGTGTGACGCGTTTTTTTCCGGCAAACAGAATGTCGCTCGCCGCTGCTATGCTCAGCTTCTGCTCTGCAAACAGTTGCATATTGCCGTTCTGCGCCTGGATATCTACCGGACCTTCACCGCTAATCAGGCTGAGTTTCCCGGTACGTGCAAACAGGCCGATTTTTTCTCCGGCCAGCAGGGCTGTGTTCCCCATTGAACCCGTACTGATATCGCCCCCGGCATTCATGGCAATGTTCTTCGCTGCGGCGAGCTGCATGTGTTCACTGCTGGTAAAGGCCACACCCTCCGGCCCATGAAAGTGAATCATCTCGTTCAGCGGTTTAAGGCGTTTGTCGAACATGGCTATTTGACTGGCGATACCCGCTTCCAGCGCCTGAGCCTGTTCCGCAGCAGCAGCCAGTGCCTGCAACTGGTTCTGGCAGATTTCAATTTCACGCAAAGCGGTATCCATATCCAGTACGTCACCCGCTGCTTTAGTCTGGCCTTCTGCGGTGACGAACAGCCCTTTTGCCACCCGGATCACGCCGTGCTCATTAGTGCGAAGCTCAAAACCCGAACCGCGTTGTTTACCTTGTTCGTCAGTGATATGGCCCTGATTTAACGGTGAAGCTCCATAAGGGCTGGTTAGCGCAATGTGCTCCTCACCGCGCAGGTCTTCCATCCGCAGTTTATTCCCGCCAGCGGTGCGCAGAATGTTCTGGCTGCGGTTGTCCCGGGTCACAACATCGACATGCTCAGAGTCATGCATGGCATGGGAAATATACGGCAAGTCAATATCACCGCTGCTGAATGCAATGGCGACCTCAGTTCCGTCAGTGAGTGGTGTGTGCCAGCCATAATCCTGACCACTGTAGGGTTTAGCCATTCTCAGCCACAGGTAGCTGTAGCCCTGTTCACTATCACTGCGGTCAAAATCCAGCTTCACACGGTAACGTCCGTGCTCATCAAGATGGGCATAGATATCGTGTTTCTCACGGCTCTCTGTGCGGGCGGGAAGCGTCCCGTGAATTTCAGGGCGCTCAGGAACGACAGGGCGAAAGCAGTAGCGCTCTGTATAAGGTTGTCCCCATACAGAGACATGCAGACGGGAATCACGTGAGCCGATAAACGTCACCAGCGTCATTATCACCCCTTCTTTCAGGGCGGTAATGACATCCCCCTGCGGCTCCAGTACCTGCCCGGGCGTCAGGTGAGGCGCGTTGCTGAAGAGATGAAGCCGGGCTGACCGATTCAGTTCGCGTTCGTGATGAATTCGCGCATAGAATGCGCCACTCTCAGTGGCGGGCTCCGGGTCGGTATCGTCCCCGTCTTTCAGGTATGTTTCACCGTAACGGTAATGCTCACCCGCTGTCACCGCATCACTGCGTACGGAGACTCTGGCATGTAGCGGTGTGGTGGCGGTACGGTAGTTATACGTATTTGCGTGCACCCCGCCCGGTACCACGTTGTGCCATATGCGTACACCCCAGACACACTCTTCCGCCGACAGACCCGAAGGCTCCCGGTAGGGCAGTCTGACATCAAACAGATACTGAAGCTGGGTATCGCCAAAAATAACAACGTCCAGTTCTGCTGCGTCATTCATTTCAAAACGGAACCAGATACCTACTTCTGCCAGCAGCCGCTGGATAAATTCGAGGTCAGTTTCACGCCACTGCGAAATTACTTCACGACTCGGGTATTCAAGGGCGAGACGGAATTCAAAGTCAGGTCCCTCCAGCCCGTGAGCACGAAGCACCTGTTCCACCACTTCGGGTACAGAGAGATTCTGGAATACAGCACAACGACGGGAGCGGGAAAGCAGGGCAAGCCGGGATTCAAGGGTAATGGCGTAGTGGGACTGATCGGTGCTGGTGGAGAGCCATTCGAAAGCGGTAATCATACCGTGAACGGCTTTATTTCCGTTCATATCGAAACTGGCATATTTCATCAGGACATCTTCACCTTGCACGATCTGCGGCGTGGTGAACTCGATACGCCACGAGAACGGCTGACTCAGGGCTTCCTGGCCTCTGAATCTCAGCACATCGGGGATAACCGTGCTGTCATTAATATCCAGCCTGTAGAGCGATAACGATTTATTCAGGGCGAGTGCAGTTAAATCCATCAACGGGACACCTTCCAGGGTGAAGAGCAAGCCACAGCCAGTTAATACGCAAAATAAATGTGGGTTATTGTTTTTTATATGAACAGCTCAGACAACGATTTTTTTATTAGTACCCTGAAAATCAGAATATTGCCGCAACAGGAGATGAATAGTTTCAGTCTTTTCCCGGTACATAAGGACTGGACAAAGACCAGATGTCAACTTGTGTTGATGAAACTAGCCAAAGGTTGTAAATGATGGGGATAGTTGTTTGAAGCCTGACAGGCAGCGGCGCTGTGACCGGAAGGGTAGGGGGCGCTCAAGAGAAATGTTCATGCTGAATGGCAGAAACAGGGCAGGGGCATCAGCGAGCATCTCGACCAGAAATCTACCGGGACCCCAGAAATGCAAAAAACCGCCTTTTGGGCGGGTTCTCTGAATAGTGGTGCCCGGACTCGGGATCATTCAGTTATCTATTAAGTTGAAAATTAGCATAAATTTCATGCCTGCCTGTTGTCAAGACCCTTGGCTTGACCCGTATTTTCATCTGTAGATCAAAAAGATTTAACACGCGCGATAAAAAATGTCCGGTTCGTACCTTTGGTTCTATTCCGTCAAAGAATCTCTAAATCATTGTAGCCGTCAACTAATTTTGGCCACACGACCTGACTGTTCATGGAGCGGCCGTTCTGATTTATTTGGCGTTAAACCGCCGTTATTATACCCGTAGGACCGAAGCACGCTGTAGTACCCCGTGATACAACGGACTATCACTGACTGTGCTTCTGTAGGTACCTATTCACCAGGCCATCTCTTGATACGGGCGAGCTGGTGAATATTTTCGAACTGCCAATAGAGGGTGGGCGTGATGACGGTTTGTGCGTGCGCGAGGATGGCAAACTATTATAGAGCGGCTCAAGGCGTGAAGTGGCTACCATATAACGATGTAATAGCATACGGCGCGAATAATGGGGCGACAGAATGACACGCCGTTTTCAGCGCAGCATGTTATAGCTCCTGGAGAACGCAATTTCTTCCCGGTCGCAGAGCACTTGCCAGGCGTCGGCGGAGGGGGCGATAAACCCCCGAAGCCCCAGAGGCCGCAATAGCGTGGCATCTTGTTCTGTATTCAGCGACAGCAGCGCCGTTTGCAGCGCCATAATGGTCTGCGGGTCAACCCTGTCGCTTGCCACCAGTAAAGGCATCGGTGCGGGCGCGCTGCGCGCCAGGATACGCACATGGCGCGTTAATTCCGGTTCATACCGGTACAGCAGCGACCAGGCATAGCTATCCAGCGGGCCGACATCCGCTTCGCCCGCCGCCAGCGTTTCCAGCACGCGTCGTGGGGTCACCAGCGGCCCGACAAGCGTGCGATAAAGCGTTTTTCGCGACTCGCTAAGGTACGTCGACAGATGATAGCGTACCGCGTTATAGCCGGAGTGCGACTCAGGGTTGGTATACGCCAGCCGCCCGCCGAAGGTCTCTTCCAGCCTTTCGGCGGTAGACGACTTCGGCACCATAAACAGAGTACGGTAGTGCCCTGGTATTCCTTCTCCGGCGGCGTCTTCCGTAACCGGCACGGCCACGGGGCGTACCGGAAAGCGCCGCTGCGCGAAGGGCCAGCCACACATGAATACCGCCAGCAGATCGGAACGAGCCCACAGCCCTTCCAGCCTGGCCGGGGCAGGGTAGTCAAAAATCTCTGCCTTCAGCCCGGCGCGGCGTACTGCTTCGAGCAGGAGCCTTTTCCACCCCTCTGCGGCCGCCGGGGTGACCGAGTACATTCGCGCGTTAACGATCACCGGTAGCGTAGTTCCTGACCAATACCCAGCGTGCGAGCTTTTTCCAGCATCGCATGCCCCAGTGCAATATCGCTTAGCGACAGCCCGCGATGCCAGAAGAGGATAGTTTCGCCATCGTTTTCACGACCGGGTTTCGCCCCGGCGACAATTTCGCCCAGCTCGGCATGCAGGGTATGCTCGCTTAATTTTCCGGCCTCTACGTGGGCCCGTAGCGATCCAAACATGCCTCCTTTGCACTGTCCCCAATCGTCCACCACCAGCTTATCCATAATGTCGGTAAGCGACAGCTCCACGGCGCTCATGGTGCCGTAGGGCACGACAAAGGCGCCGGGTTTTATCCACTCTGTTTTTAACAGCGGCGTCGGTGCATCAAGACGCGAGGCTTCGACCACAATATCCGCGTCGCGCACGCAGCTTTCCCAGTCGTCCGTGACGATGACTTTTTTGCCGAGATCCTGCTCCAGACGGCGTGCAAAAGCGTCACGGCTTTCCGGGCGACGGGAATGAATGCGGATTTCATCAAAATCATAAATGCTGTTGAGCAGACGAACGTTCCAGTAAGCGGTGCCCCGTGCGCCGATATGCCCCAGCACCTTACTGTCGCGGCGGGCGAGGTGGCGAGCGCCCAGCGCGGTAAGCGCGCCGGTGCGCATATCGGTAATCGCCGACGCATCCAGAATGGCAACCGGCATGCCGGTGCGCGGATCGAAAAGGTTCAGCAGAGCCATTTCCGAGGGCAGCCCGAGCGTATAGTTATTGACATAATCGCCGACGATTTTCACCCCCGCGAGCCCCAGCGGCTCGATATAACCGCGCAGCACGTTGAAGTGGCCGTTAAACGCTTTATCGGGAATTAAATGCACGCGCGGTTCAATGACGGTTTTTTTCTGCCCCTGCGCCCTCAGCCCGTCCTCCACCGCCACGAGGATTTCCGCGTCCGTGAGCTGCAGTTGGTCAACGTCAGGGCCGTTTAGCCAGGTTAAATGGATGCTTTGAGTCATAAATTTCTCTCATAGGTCGTATGGTCCGCATTGGACCGCACGTGGTCGAAAAGCCGCTGGCGGGTTAATACGCCGACGGGTGAGCCGTATTCGGTGATGGTGATGCTGTCGGCGTGCCGGGAAAGCATCAGCGCCAGCGCGTCTTTCAGGGTGGCGTTCACGTCAAGCCGCTGCGGATGATTAGCGGTCAGAGACGTTTCCATCGCCTGGGCCACCGGGGTAATAGCAAGCAGTTTCAGCGCCGCATCGCTGCCGACGAAAGCCGCGACGAACTCATCTGCCGGAGCTGAGAGCACTTCGGCGGGCGGGGCGTACTGGCACAGTCGCCCTTCGCGCATAATGGCGATGCGATCGCCCATTTTGATAGCCTCATCAAGATCGTGAGTGACGATAATCACCGTCTTTTTCACGCGCTGCAGAATCTGCTTAAACTCGATCTGTAACCGCCCACGAACCAGGGGATCGATGGCGCCGAACGGTTCATCCATCAGCATGACGGGCGGATCGGCTGCCAGCGCGCGGGCAACGCCTACCCGCTGTCGCTGACCGCCGGAAAGCGCCGCAGGAAAGCGGCTGGCGTAGTGCCGGGCATCCAGTCCTACCAGCTCAAGCAAGGTTTCCACCCGTGCCTGAATGCGCGCGCTGCTCCAGCCCAGCAGGCGCGGCACCGTGGCGATGTTGTCCGCGACGGTCATATGCGGAAACAGCCCGACGTTCTGAATGACGTAGCCGATATGCCGACGCAGCATCACCGGATCTTCCGCTGCGACATCGCGCCCGTTTACCCAGACGCGCCCGGAGGTGGGCTGTTCCAGGCGGTTAATTAAGCGCATGGTGGTGGTTTTGCCGCAGCCGGAAGGGCCAATCAGGGCCGTGGTGGTTCCCTCTTCAAACGTCATGGAGAGATCGTCAAGCGCTTTACGCGGCGATCCGGGATGAATTTTGCTAATATTTTCCAGTTTAATCATTAGATTAGCCCTTTAAATAGGCCGATAAAACAGACGCTCCAGCAGGGCGAAAAGCGCTTCGATACCCACAGCGAGCAGAATAATTGGCACCGCACCGACTAACAGGCGCGACATGTCCATGATGGCAATGCCGGTGGTGACAAAATCACCCAGACCGCCGCCGCCGATAAATGACGCCAATGCCGCTCCGCCGACCACCTGTACGGCGGCGGTACGGCAGCCGGCGAGGATACCGGGGGCCGCCAAAGGCAGCACGATTCTGCCTGTTACCTGCCAGGACGTGAGCCCCATGCCGCGCGCCGCTGAGAGCGTATCCGGGTTAACGGACTGAATGCTGGTGCACGTGTTGAGCAAAATCGGCGGCACGGCCAGCACCACCAGCGCGACGACCGAGGGCAGCAGGCCAATGCCGAGAAACGGCATAACTGCCGCAAGGATCGCAAGGCTTGGGATCGTCCGCAGCGTGCTGGTGCCGCTGGTGATGATAAAGGCGAGGCGAGGGAGGTTTGCGATCAGCACTCCCGTCGGGATCGCAATAATCAGGGCGATGCTGAGCGCAAGCCCACACATAGTCAGATGCTGCCCCACCGCCTGCCAGAACAGCGGCTGGTTATCCAGCACCCATTGCCATGCCTGCGTTATCATTGGCTTCTCCCTTGTGAAATACGCCGCTGGAGCCGGACAAAAAACAGATCCGCGCCGATCGCCAGCAGTGACGTTAAGCCGCCGCCGATAAATATTTTCTCCGGATAGCGCTGATCCAGCCCGGCGAGGATAATCGAGCCAAGCCCACCGGCGTTGATATATGCCGCGACCGTAGCGATGCCGATAAGCGTGGTGGTGGCAATGCGCAGGCCGGTGATGATGAACGGTAGCGCCAGCGGCAGCTCCACTTCGCGCAGATTGCGCCAGGTGCCGTACCCCATTCCGCGCGCCGCTTCGCGGACGTCCAGCGGAACAGCGTGAAAACCGGCAGTAATATTGCGGGTGAGGATCATCAGCGCATAGGCCGTCAATCCGACGATAGCCGGCAGCATGCCGATACCGAGCCACGGAATGAGCAGGGCGAATAGCGCCAGCCCCGGAATGGAAAAAATCATGCTGGTTACCATCATCACCAGCGCGTACAGCCGCGGGCGGCGGGCGGTGGTAATGCCGAGAAACAGCGAAATAACGAACGCCATCAGCATCGCGGCGCCGACCAGTACCAGGTGCTGCCAGAGCGCCAGTAGAATGTCGTCGTAGTGTCGTGTCGCCCAGCGCATCAGGAGGTCTCCAGCAATACGGCCTGGCCTGCAAGCCATTCCGGCTGCATTATCGCGTCGGCCAGAACGGAAATGTCGCCAGCGCTGGCGCGGTCTTCATCCAGCGGCGCCACCCGGGCGCGAATGTTGTCATGTAGCGCCGCCGCATAGCGCCCGGGCTGAGGGGCCTCCTGAAGATCCAGCGCCTGCGCGGCCACCAACAGTTCAATTGCTACCAGATAGCGCAGGCTTTCCAGCAGTCGCGTGGTTTTGGCTACGATGCCCATTGCCTGCGAGGCATAATCTTCAACCCGATCGGCCACCGGTATTGTCAGTGGGGAGAGCGGCTGGGCATGGTGTGCGATGTCGCTGACCAGTGCGGAAACCGTTTTTTGCAGCGTGGCGAAACCTGTCTGTCCGGTGTGGCGGGTGAGAAAACGCGGCAGGCCGCTGGCGGCGGGCGACATCAGTTTCATGATGCGTTCACCGCTGCACGCGGCATGGCGGGCGAGGGCCAGCCCGAGGCTTTCCAGCGCCAGCGCCAGATGCGTGACGTCAAAATTGGCATTTGCCAGCACCAGTTCCGGCTCTGCCAGCAGGCCGGGGTTGTCGTCGGCGCTGTTGAGCTCCAGTTCGACCGCCGCGCGCGCATTTAGCCAGGCGTGGCGCACGCAGGCCAGCACCGGTGCGACGCAGCGGAAGCTGAGCGGGTCCTGCAAGGTGCGTGCGCCGTCGGGCTGGAGCAGCGGGCTGCCGTCCAGCAGCGACAGCAGCCAGGCGGCGGTTTCTGCCTGCTGCGGCGCAGGGCGCATTCGCGCCGCCCAGGGAGTTAGCGGCGTGACGTTGGCGCGAAACGCTTCAAACGAGAGCGCTATGGCACCCGCGTGAGCGTTGATTAACCGGGCTATATCCAGCAGAAGCAGCGCACCGAGGCCGACGCTTGCGGCATTGGATGAGACCAGCGCCAGCCCGTCTTTTCCGCGCAGCGGTGCAGGCGCCACTCCAGTCTGGTGCAGCAACGTGGAGACCGGTGCCACCGAGCCCCGATATTCGGCCTCGCCATCGGCAACGAGCGCACGGCCGATATGCGCCAGCGGCGCGAGATCCGCTTCGCCGATCGAACCGATAAGCGGAACGCGGGGATGAATGCCTTCGTTGAGAAAGGCCAGCAACGTCTGCACCACGGGCAAAGAAATGCCCGATGCGCCCTGTGCCAGGCCCGCAAGACGCGCCAGCATTATCGCGCGGACCTGCGCAGGCGTTGCCTGCTGCCCTACGCCGACCGCCCGCGCCAGCGGGATTCGCCGCTGAATTGCCTGTAGCAGATCCTCATCGTGGCGGCCATCCTGCGCGTGCAGTAGCGTGGTATCGACATTTGCGCCGAGTCCGGTGGTGACGCCATAGATACGCTTTCCGGCGCTGATGCTGTGCATCAGAAAATCAAAAGATGCGCTAATGGCCTGCTGCGCCTGCGTTCCTAGCGCGACAGTCTGGCCGCAGTCGGCGACCGCCCGCACGTCTTCAAGCGTGAGCGGTGCATCACCCAGCATAAGTGTCGTTGTCACGAGCGTACCCTATTTGATTAGGCCCTTTTTGCGCAAAAAGTCTTCCGCCACGTCGCGCGGTTCTTCTTTATTCTTTTCCACTTCCGCATTCAGTTTTTGCATGGTGGCGTTATCAAGCAGCTGGCTGACGTTATTTAAAATATCGCGAACCTGGGGATGCGCCTGCAGCGCCGCGTCGCGCACAACTGGCGCAACTTCGTAAGGAGGGAAGAGGTGTTTGTCATCGTCAAGCGCAACGTACTGGTTTTCAGCGATTTGCCAGTCGGTGGCAAAGCCGTTTGCTACGTCGATTTGTCCGGCTGCAAGGGCGTCGTAACGCAGGCCGACTTTGGCAAACTGGCGGAAGGCTTTAAATTTAATGCCATAGGTTTGCTCCAGCCCTTTCAGGCCGTCCTGGCGATCGCCAAACTCCGCGCCTGCCCCAATAGTCAGTTGCGGAGCGGCTTTAGCGAGATCGGAGAGCGTTTTCAGGTGGTATTTTTCTGCCGTCTGTTTGCTAATCAGCAGCGCGTAGCCGTTGTTCACGCGGGCAGGCTGTAGCCAGGTAAGATGGTATTGCTGCTGGTAGGCGTCGCTGACCTGTTTAAATACCTGTGCGGCGTCGGAGGAGGGCGTGCCTTTCACCACCGCGCTGAGCGCCGTACCGGTATATTCCGGATACATATCAATTTCGCCTTTCAGCAGAGCAGCGTGGGCGATTAAGGTTCCGCCCAGGTTTGTTTTACGCTCAACGGAGAGGCCCGACTGCTCCAGCGCTCGGGCATAAATTTCCGCCAGGATATATTGTTCGGTAAAGTTTTTACTGCCAACAACGAAATCTGCTGCCTGCGCCTGCACGGTAATCAGTCCCAGCGCCAGCCAGGATGCTGCCAGTTTGTTTTTTATGTTCATCCCCGGTATCTCCGAAAAAAAAAGCATGAATTTACTTGTATATACAAACCAGCGAAGCTAGCAGCATAAGGATGAGGGATGAAATAGAAATTCATTCTTTCTTATAACGAAAATGGCAAAGCATGCTCTGTTGATTCTCGCCCCGCTAAATAAACAGTCCAGATAGGAGTTTCAGGCAGATGAGAATTGTATCGGCGTGGGCTTTCGCCAGCATGGTTTGAGGATAGGAGCCAAAGGCCAGACGGCTTTCTTTACCACCGAGGCGATAACGGAAATACCATCGCTTCGTGCCGCTGGTCAATACTGTGAAGTACAGGCCTTGCGAGTCAGTGAGTTGGTATGATTTTACGAGAGGTTTTGCTGAGCGGATCTTGCTGTCAGTTAACATGCGAGGGGCATTTCAGTTGTCGATCGGAGAGACTTTTTACGCCAGCCTGTTGAATCAAAAAAATAGGAATTCATAGAAGTGCAAATGCTGGTCTGATACCACATTCAGCGCCACTGTCCAGTGGTGCAATCATTTCGTTGCAGCCCTGTCCCAAAATCCCCTGTTTTCAGAACGCCAGAGGTTCAACAGCTGCGTTTATATTCTTTATAGATATAATTCATATCATTTCAGTCATTTCCAATAGTTTCCTTCCTGCTTAATATCATTTGGGAATTAGTTCTATCAATAATCCACATATAATAATCAATTTAATTAATCAATATATTTGCCTGATGTGACGGCAGAAAACAGGCTGGAGATGGATGATAGTTTTACGCAACGTTTCTAAAATATTCAATGTCCGTTCCGGTCAGGTTACCGCCGTTGACAACGTCAGTATGCAGGTTGAACAGGGCCAGATTTACGGGATTATCGGCTACAGCGGTGCGGGGAAAAGTACCCTAATCCGCTTGTTGAACGGCCTGGAAAAAACCACTTCCGGCTGTGTGATGATTAGCGGCCAGGATATTGCTCAGGCCAGCGGCGAAGCGCTGCGCCGGGCACGGCTAAAAATCAGCATGGTGTTCCAGCATTTTAATTTGCTTTGGTCGCGTACCGTCAGTGAAAACATCGCCTTCTCGTTGCAAATTGCCGGGGCACCAAAGGCGATGATCCAGCGCCGGGTGCAGGAGCTAATTGAACTGGTCGGCCTGAGCGGTAAAGAACGTGCTTATCCCTCCCAGTTGAGCGGCGGTCAGAAGCAGCGAGTGGGGATTGCCCGTGCGCTGGCCAACAGCCCGGATGTGCTGCTGTGCGACGAGGCTACCTCGGCGCTTGACCCTCAGACTACCGACGCGATCCTCGATCTGCTGCTGGATATCAACCGCAAGTTGAAGCTGACCATTGTGCTGATCACTCACGAGATGCATGTGGTACGCAAAATCTGTCATCGCGTGGCGGTGATGGAAGCGGGCCGCATTGTGGAAGAGGGCGAGGTATTGTCGGTCTTTACCCACCCGCAGCAGCCAATCACACGCCAGTTCGTGAAACAGACCGCCGTATACAGCAGCGCCGATACGCCTTTTAATGCCGACCTGGTGGATGCCGGGGCGGGATCTGTGCTGAAACTGACCTTCGTTGGGCAGAACACTCAGCAGCCGATCGTCGGTGAGTTGATACTGAAGTACGCCCTGCCATTTAATATTTTGCACGGAAAGATGATGCAAACTGCCAACGGCACCTTTGGTGAGCTGTGGCTGCAGGTTCCTGCCTCTGGCACGCAGCTGGAAAGCATTCTGGCCGATCTGCACGCCCATGAAATTTCAACCGAGGTGGTAAAGCATGTTTGAGTCTCTGTTCCCGCATTTGAAAGTTGACCAGCTGTGGGCTGCCACCGGTGAAACGCTGTATATGACTGCACTTTCCGGGTTGGCGACCTTTGTGCTTGGCATCCTGTTTGGGCTGGCGCTGTTTCTGACTGCGCGCGGTGGCCTGTTCCAGAACCGCGCCATCTACGGCGTGATTTCCATTCTGGTAAATGTGTTCCGCTCCATTCCTTTCATTATTTTGATTGTTTTGCTGATCCCGTTTACCAAAACGCTGATTGGCACCATCCTCGGCGCAAACGCAGCGCTGCCCGCACTGATTGTAGGCGCGGCACCGTTCTATGCCCGTCTGGTGGAGATTGGCCTGCGCGAAGTGGATAAAGGCGTGATTGAAGCGTCGCGCTCAATGGGCGCGCGGTTGAGTACGCTGATTTTCCGCGTGCTGTTGCCGGAGTCTTCGCCCGCCCTGGTTTCCGGTATTACCGTGACGCTGATTGCGCTGGTGAGCTACAGCGCGATGGCAGGCGTCATTGGCGCAGGTGGCCTGGGTAATCTGGCATATCTTGAGGGTTTTCAACGTAACCACGGCGATGTAACTCTGGTAGCGACGGTAATGATTCTGGTGATTGTTTTTGTCATCCAGTTTTTAGGTGATGTTCTGACCACATGGCTCGATAAACGTTAACTTTTAGGAAAATCCAAATGAAAAAAACACTGACGCTGCTGGCTGCAGCAACCCTGGGTGCCATGAGCCTGAGCGCATGGGCGGACACGTTGACCGTTGGCGCATCCAACGTACCGCACGCTGAAATTCTGGAGCAGGCGAAGCCAATTTTGGCGAAGCAGGGTATCGATCTGGAGATCAAACCGTTCCAGGATTACATCCTGCCGAACACTGCGCTGGCGAGCCGTGATATAGATGCTAACTATTTCCAGCATGTTCCGTATCTGAACAGCGTACTGAAAGATCACGCGGGCGATAAGACCTATGATTTTGTCAGCGCGGGCGCAATTCATATCGAGCCAATCGGTATCTATTCCAGGAAGTTTAAGTCACTGAAAGACTTGCCGGAGAACGGCAAAGTGATTATGCGTGATGCGGTGGCGGAAGAGGGGCGTATTCTGTCTATCTTTGAGAAAGAGGGCGTGATTAAGCTGAAGCCAGGCGTGAGCAAGATCGATGCGCGCATTACCGACATCGTTGAAAACCCGAAGCACCTGAAGTTCCTGCCTAACGTTGAGGGCGCGTTGCTGCCGCAGATGTATAACAATGATGAAGGCGATGCGGTGGTGATTAACGCCAACTATGCGATTGATGCGGGCCTGAACCCAGTTAAAGATCCTATCGCGGTAGAGAGCGGTGAGAATAACCCGTATGCTAATATTATTACCGTACATCGCGGTGATGAGAATAAGCCGGATATTAAAGCGCTGGTGACCGTGCTGCACTCGAAAGAGATTCAGGATTGGATCCGCACTAAGTATAAAGGCGCGGTGATCCCTGTCAGTAACTGAGTTTTTTACCGTTTGAGGTTCCGGGCTGGGGAAACTGAAATAGCGTGGAAAAGCCGGCCCTGCGAGCCTGTACATAAGATTGTGTCATTGCCTGATTTTGATAGGTTCAATCCACCATCAAAAACAGGTTGTGTTATGGACAAAAACAGTTGCAGGCTCTGGCTAACGAACTGGCCAAAAATCTCAAAATCCATGAAGATCTCAGCCAGTTCGATCTCCTCATGAAGAAAATCGGCGTTGAGGCGGCTCTCAACGCCGAAATGTGCCACCTCCGGGCTACGATAAATATCAGCCCACATCGGGGGGCTAATGCCCGTAACTCGTCGCCACGTTCTGAGCGGCGGTCATCTGCATATACTCCCCGTTGGTGAACACCACCCCTTCCGGGCCGCAGCGACGGAAGGCATGGGGATCGGGCTTCTGCCTCCCTTTGTCGTGGCACGGGAACTGACGAAGGCAAGCTGGTTGAAGTTTTGCCGGGAATAAGTGCGGCAGAGATCGCCGTCCATGTGATATATCCCAGCCGCAGACATCTACCAGCGCGTGTTCGAACATTTATTGATGAGTTGCGAAGATATCTGAACAGTGACTGCTCCCCGCCATAAACGGCGAGGAGCAGTCACACCGTTACAGTTTGCTGCTTAACGGCCCTTCCCGCTACAGGTATGGATACCCTGGTCATCGAAGGGCTCAAGGCGCTAAAGATCAGAAATCGTAACCCACGGTGGCAACGATGGCGCGTTCTGCTCCCCAGTAGCAATATCCGGTACCATAGCAGGCCGCCACATATTTACGGTCGGTCAAGTTATTGGCATTCAGCTGTAGCCAGGCGCCTTTCAGGCTACTGTTCCAGGCGCCGAGATTGGCGCGTACGGAAGCATCCACGAGCGTCACAGATGTTAAACGGGTACTGTTTTCGTTATCAGCCCACTGCTTACCGATGTAGCGCACGCCAGCGCCGGCGGACAAACCGTAGTCAAACTGGTAGTAACCCCAGGCTGAAGCCATGGAATTGGGGGACAGGTATGGCGTGTGTCCATCGTTGCCGTCAACCGTGTCTTTAAAACGTACCCGGCTCAAGGTATAACTGGCGATGACGCTTAAATTTGACGTCAGTTGGTTATGTGCTTCCAACTCAATCCCTTGCGAATGAACTTTCCCGACCGGCTCGTAGTAAGCCTCGCGTACGATGCGGTTGCCCACGTCTTTCTGAGTCAGGTCGTATATCGCAATACTGTAGAGATCCCTGGTGCCGACCGGTTGGTATTTCACCCCGGCTTCATATTGTTCTGCGGTGGTGGGCTTCAGGATGTTGCCGTCCTGTCCGGAGAGCGACTGTGGCGTAATGGCCTGGCTATAGCTGACGTAGGGTGAAATACCGTGATCGAACGCGTAAAGCAATGAGGCGCGGCCACCGACATGGTCGTCCTGACGGCGGTGTTTTACGCCGGTGGCGTAGGTATCGGTCTGTGACACAATGCGATCATAGCGACCTGAAAGATCCAGATGCCAGCGGTTCCACTCCATTTCATCCTGCAGGTATACCCCCGTTTGAGAGTAGCGCCGCTGACTGCCATAGAAGTCATAATTATAGCGGGGGCCCACCGCTTCACCGGTACGGGCGTTCAACTGATTGGCGTAGCCGCTTGCGTCTCTGAGGTTGTTTTTATACTGATGGTATTCTGTGCCGAGCACGACTTTATGCTGAAGCTCGCCAGTGTTGAAGTCCGCCTCCAGTTGGTTATCGATCGCCCAGGCGTTCAGAGACGATCGCGAGCCGGAGTAGTAGCGATTTAACAAGTCCGAATTGCTGGAATCCCAGCCTATCTGATACACCTGATCGAGATCGACATTAGAGTGGGAATAGCTGGCATTAGTGCGGAATGCCCAGGTTTCGTTAAAGCTATGCGAAAACGCCAGGCTGTAGATCTGCTGACGGCGTTTGAACTGATCGAGCTTACTGTCGCCATCATAGAAACCATTGCTCAGTTTATAGCCGTTATGTTCGGTAATGCTGCCTTCGCCCGGTACCGCGCTGTGGTAGCCCCCGGATGGATCTTTTGCCAGATAGGCTCGCAGCAGTAACGAGGTGTCTGCGTTGGGTTGCCAGAGCAGCGACGGCGAAATCGCGTATTTTTCTTCACGCGTGTGCTGGTACTGCGTATCGCTGGAACGCGTCAGGCCAGTCAGGCGAAACGCCAGCTGATCGTTAATCGCGTTGGTGTAATCAAAAGCAGCCCCTTTCGTGTTATTGCTGCCGCCCATCAGGCGGATATGGCCCTGCTCCGTGAACAGCGGATTTTTTGAGGTTTCCATCACCAGACCTCCCGGTACGGTCTGGCCATACAGTGCGGAGGAGGGCCCTTTAATCACGTCGATACGTTCGAGGAACCAGGGGTCGACTTGTAATACGTTATAACTACCTGCATCGCTCATCAGCCGTAGGCCATCGAGGAATACGTTGTCGACGTCGCTACCGTGGAATCCTCGCAGAGATACTGTGTCATAGCGCGTTGCCGCTCCGGCAAAGTTGGTGAAAGCTCCGGCGGTGTAGTTCAGCGCTTCATTGACCGTTAAAGCGCCTTGATCTTCCATCTGCTGACGGGTAATGACTGAAATCGACTGCCCGGTGGTGATCAACGGTTTGTCTGTTTTGGTCGCTCCTTTACTGCTGGTAACCGTGTAGCCGCTGGTTGGTGCATCCGAAGCGTCCGCCGCAGAGCCGGTAACCGTCATGCTATCTTCGGCAAAGCCGCAGGAGGGAAAGGTGGCTGCCAGACCACACAAAAGAACAGAGCGTTTCAGCGTAAAGGCGATTCCCATTATTAAATCCTCATTATTTAAAGCACAGGAAACGCCATTATCACTGCGCCATGCCATTCTCCGGCTATGCGCGGCGATGAGTTATGTATGAGCAACAACAAAAGAGAGTTAACTATTGCGTACCGCGCTTGGCGCGATACCGTAGCGGCGGCGAAAAGCAGTGGCAAAATTCGTGGCGTGTTGATAGCCGGACATCCACGCCGCCTGCTGGACGCTGTAACCCTGTTGTAGATGCTGATACGCCAGCGCCAGCCGACGGTCACGCAGGTAATCGAACACTGAGTCGCCATACGCCTGACGGAACTTAGCGCTGAGGCTACTGGGGCTCATTGCCGCATTGCGCGCCAGCTCGTACAGCGTATGCTCCTGTTGCGGCTGCTGCTCCAGTCGCTGACGTACGCCTTCAAGCCGTCTCCACTCGCCGGGAGGGAACAGTGGCGATACCGGGCATTCCGCCATCATTGCATGCCCCAGAACCTGCATTGCCACCCCGTCCAACAGCAACTGGCGTGTTATAAGCGGGGAGCTGCACGCCAGGGCCGCATGGATGCCGGCCAGTAAATACTCCGGCACGGACCATAGACAGCAAGGATATTTCATCTGCCCCCATTCGGATAACAGATCGGCCATTGCTGGCGATAGCTGCAGGGTCTCAGGAGAGAATCCCAGCACCATCGTCTTCAATTGCGCATCCGCCTGATGACTAACGTTCATCACCCATTGCTCGCCTAGTCGGGTGGTTAGCGCCATCCCTGGACGCACGATAAAATACCGCTTGTCCAGCCGGATACGTAAGCAACCCTCCAGAACGATCAGCGAGCACATCGGTGAACTACGCAGCGAAGTGGATTCATACGGCTGCATAACCTGCACGTGGGAATGGGTGAGTTGAATACCTGATGGCAGCAACGTCTCTTCAACGCTCCCTCGTACGACAGTGTGCCGATCTTTATCACAACTGTTGCGCGACGAAAGCGTCGGGAAACGGTAGTCGATTCCATAACGTTCGCCAAAATCTAAGAAGTCTTCAACTAAAAATGATTGCGGCGACGGCGTGGCGGCGTGGTGGTTGGTCATATTCGTCACAGGAAATCAGGAAACGATGGTGAAGTATTATCAGACCAAAGAGATATAACGAACAAGAGGAAACGATAATTATTCTCACTTATGTCGGCGATTCTTTTGAGTCGCCACGGGTTTAACAGACGCCTCAGAGTCATTTATGGACTTGATCTCCTCCCTGAAAACAGTGCCAGTCTAAACTGAAGTATCCGGTCTTTCGTCCTGCTCACAGAGAGGCTTATTGCCATGATTTTGTTAGCGACCGCCACGGTCGTTTTATTAAATCCGCGCCGTTCCTTATCAATGTATGGATGTGGTTTTACATGACCTTCCGACTTCTAAATTTTATTGTCCGGGCGGTCACAGCTCACTTCTCTCATTCGTCATCTTTATGTGCTAACTACATAAATGAGGAATTGAAATGTCGACACCTTTAATGAATACCGCCCCGGTAAATCACTCGCAAACAATTGCCAATGTTTTCTCCGCCCTGCTGAAAGTGCATGGCAGTATCGACTCGCACGGTCTGGAACGTAAGATCTACCATCTCGTGTTGTTGTGTGCTTCGCAAATCAACGGCTGCGGCTACTGTGTCAAAATGCATACCAAAGAGGCTCGCGAGGACGGTGAAACCGATGCTCGTCTGGACAGCGTGATAGTATGGAGGCATGTCGATGATTTCACGTCTCGCGAACGGGCGGCGTTAGCCTGGACGGAGGCGCTAACGCGGCTTGAACGTCACACCGATTATGGCCCTCTGCGCGCGGAGTTGCGTGAGCACTTTTCTGAGGAGGAAATTAGTGCGCTGACCGCCAATATCACTATGATAAATCTCTGGAATAGAATCCATATTTCCGGCCATTAATATGCAAGACGAAAAGTACGCAGATCTGTTCGAATCCAGAAGGCCGTTTCTGAACGGCCTCGCCTATCGCATTTTAGGCTCTTTGGCCGATGCGGAAGATGCTGTGCAAGACACCTTTATTAAGTGGCTGCATGCGGATCGACGCCCAATCCTGAATCCAGCTGCCTGGCTGACTACGGTCTGTACTCGTCGCTGTCTTGATCTGCTGCGCGGCGCGCAGCAGGCTCGCACTGACTATATCGGCGTCTGGCTTCCGGAACCTCTTCAGACAATGGCCGTTGAAACATCCGAGCAGCAAATGCTGGAACTTTCATCATCGCTATCAATGGCCTTTATGCTACTGCTCGAAAGGCTTACGCCCCGCGAACGCGCGGCGTATTTGCTTCATGATATCTTTGACCTCCCCTACGCAGATCTTGCCATAACTCTGGACGCAGAAGAGGCAACCTGTCGTAAACTGGTGTCACGCGCGCGGGAAAAAGTTGGCCACTCGCAGGTACGTAGCGTTATTCCAGAGGAACGGCAGGAAACGTTGCTTGCCTCTTTCAAAGCCGCGGTGGAAACCGGGAATATCAAACCGCTTTCTGCTCTGCTGTCAGAAGATATTACGCTCAGCGCGGATGGCGGCGGCAAAGTTTCCGCCAATCCGACACCGATTATCGGCAAAATCGACGTTCTTGAGTTCATCGGCGGTAAACTGTCTGTATTTTGGCGAACCTATGAATGGCGACCCGCGCGCATCAACGGCCTGCAAGGCGTTTTGCTCTTTGACCAAAACCATATCGCAGCGGCAGTCAGTTTTGCTCTTGATATCGATGGTCATCTTGCGCAGATATTTATTGTACGCAACCCGGACAAGCTTTCACGACTCGGACGTTTATGGGAAATACCCCTGCGCTAAAAATGCGATATTCCAGTCACTGGATAAAACACAACGGGTTTCGTGACGGCCCCGAAGGGGAGAGCCGCTGGTGGCGAATAATCGAATGCAGTTCGCTGGAGAGTCCGACCGCAGAAAATCAAAAAACCGCCTTGTGGGCGGATTCTCTGAATAGTGGTGCCCGGACTCGGGAACATTCAGCTTTTTATTAAGTTGAGATATGACATAAATTATAATCGAGATTGCTGTCAAGACCCATGGTTTGACCCGTATTTTATATGTAGATAAAAATGATGACCCTGATTTCGGATATGATCCAGTCATAATCAGTAACAACTGGCTTCAGTCCTGCTGTATATTTTAGCAATCGGTGGATTTCTCAGCGAATTCACACGGAGTTATCCATCCCAGTGCAGAATGAGACATCTCTGGTTATAGTATTTGCTCCAGGCCTCGATTCTGCGCCACGTATCCTGGGTCTGGTTCTGGGGAAAATGTATTTCGGCGAATAGTATTTTTTCATCGGCCTACCTTCGTGTAGGGGGGAATGCAAGAATTCTGTTTCTGAATGGAACAGTATTTCGGGTCAAGCTTAGCAACGGTTTTCATCTGATGTAGCCCCCTGAAACACCGGACAGTAGCTGTATCTCCAGATAAGAGATAGGCTTAAATATATGTCTAACAACCATGTTAATTTTGAGATGACCGGGATCCTGTTAGGGCAAGAAGCCCGTAAGCGTAAGACTCCGCAAGAGAAAATTGCCATCATCCAGCAAACAATGGAGCCGGGTATGAATGTCTCCCACGTTGCTCGTCTGCACGGTATTCAGCCCAGTCTGCTGTTTAAATGGAAGAAGCAATATCAGGAAGGTAGCCTCACCGCCGTTGCGGCCGGAGAGGAAGTGGTTCCGGCTTCGGAGCTGGCGACTGCACTCAAACAGGTCCGGGAACTACAGCGTCTCCTGGGTAAGAAGACGATGGAAGTTGAGATCCTCAAAGAAGCGGTGGAGTACGGCCAGTCGCGAAAATGGATAGCGCACGCGCCCTTGTTGCCAAAGGACGGGGAATAGCTCTGGTTAGTCGCACCATGAGCGTGTCGCGTGCGCAGTTATCACTGCGGGTGAGCCGCTCTGCCGACTGGCAGGACAGGCGCAGCAACCGGCGTAATGACGAAGCTGATGCAGAGATACTGTCGGAGATCCTCGGCATCATCAGCGACATGCCCAGCTACGGTTACCGGCGGGTGTGGGGTATCCTGCGTAAGCAACGCCGTGTAGAGGGACTTCCACCGGTGAACGCCAAACGGCTTTACAGGATAATGAGCGAGCATAACCTGCTGTTGTTGCGTGATAAACCAGAGCGTCCGAAGCGGGAGCATAAAGGCAAAATCGCGGTAGCGGAAAGCGATATGCGCTGGTGTTCAGACGGCTTCGAGTTCGGTTGTGACAACGGCGAGAAGCTTCGGGTGACGTTCGCACTGGACTGTTGCGACCGGGAGGCCATAGACTGGGCAGCGAGCACGGGAGGCTACGACAGTTCAACGGTACAGGATGTGATGCTGAGGTCAGTGGAAAGGCGCTTCGGTAGCACGCTGCCGGGTAAACCAGTGCAGTGGCTGACAGATAACGGTTCAGCGTACACCGCGCATGAAACGAAGAAGTTCGCGCGAGAACTGAATCTGGAGCCGTGTACAACAGCGGTGAGCAGCGCACAAAGTAACGGCATGGCCGAACGGTTCGTGAAAACGATGAAGGAAGATTACATCGCGTTCATGCCAAAACCAGATGTGGGAACAGCGCTACAGAACCTTGCAGCGGCGTTCAATCACTAGAATGAAAATCACCCGCACAGTGCGCTGGGATATCACTCTCCGAGAGAGTACCGGCGGCAGCGGGCATCGTTAACTTAAGATACAAAAGCTGTCCGGAGATGGCGGGTCAAGATCAGCAACGGTTTTCATCTAAAATATCAGGTAGTGGGATCGTATTAATATTACAGTATGTAATTGCATCTGTGGGTCTGTCTGTGCCATACCTGAAATAGATTATTATTATTTTTTTATGGCGTGGTTGGTTGGGGGGAGTTGATAGATATCACACATTGTTAAAGCAGAGATTGAGTCTGAGGCGCTTACTCGCTATAAGAGATGCCTAAAACCCGCCGTCTATCATTCTGTTGAATCATTCGGTACATTATCGATGTCTGTAGTCCACAGCTGCTTGCGGGCTATTTCAGCCCGGCATTTCTGTTCAGCGTTTAATGTCGCACGGTACGTTTCATCATCGACCTTCGTTCCCTGATTTTCGGCATATCGCGTGAGTTTCTCTGCGTCCGGTTTATTAAGCTGTGAAAGATGAGGACGCAGGGGAGGCGTTCGATTCAGCTGTACTGATACAAATTGCAGGCGGACGTCATTGTTGACATGAGTATTCAGTATTTAATGGATATTGCCATAACAGGCTGAATATTTAGAAAATATTCAATTATAGTGTTGTGCATGCAGCAATCTGTAGGGATATACCTCGTTCGCGCAAATTATTGCATACAGCCTCGTTGAGGTTTGAATCGGTCACGACACCAGTCAGACTATCAATAGGTGCCGCGCAAAAAAGGGACCAGGAACCATATTTACTGCTATCGGCCAGAAGTATGCGGCGGCGGGCATTGGCCAATAGATCAATCTTCAGCCCGGCCTTATCTTCTGTGGGCGCGGTGATGCCGCGATCGATACTCCATGAGTTACAACTCACAAACGCAATATCCGGATTAATGCTGCGCAACAGTCGACGCCCGTGTTCGCCGATACAGGACTGGCTGGAGTCATCAATACGGCCGCCAATGATGGTGGTTTCAATCTGTTTGAATTCAGAAAGGAATAGCGCGATATGCAGATCGGAGGTAATTACCCGCAAATGCAGATGAGTCAGTTGACGCGCCAGCTCGAGCATGGTGGTGCCAGCGTCCAGTACGATCGAATCGCCTGACTGCACACAGCTGGCGGCAAGCTGCGCGATGGCCTGCTTCTCCGCCAGGTTACGCTGCATTTTTTCCAGTGTCGTTGGTTGCGAGGGAATGAAGCGATTGAGTGCAACTCCACCATGACTCCGGCTAATGACGCCTTCTTTGTCGAGCTTGATCAGATCGCGGCGGATAGTCGCTGGCGAGGCAGAAATTGCACTCACCAGCTGTTCTACAGTAACCAGATTATGACTTTTTAAATAATCCATAATCTGGTCGAGACGGCTTTGTCCCTTCATATTTCCCTATGCAAGCTGCATCGCAAGTTTAATCGATATCGCCATGCTCGCAGAGTTTGCCTTACCTGTCCAGGCGATATCGAACGCCGTGCCATGGTCCGCTGAGGTACGGATAAACGGTAGACCAGCGGTAATATTTACACCATCATAAAATCCTAATAATTTCAGAGGAATATGCCCCTGGTCGTGATACATAGCCACCACCATATCGTACTGACCTTGTTGACACTGCAGGAACACGGTATCCGGTGGGCAAGGGCCATACACATCAATACCTTTCTCTTTCATCGCTTTGATTGCTGGCGCGACCGTGGAGATCTCTTCATCGCCAAACAGACCATTCTCTCCCGCATGTGGGTTCACACCAGCTACCGCAATGCGTGGCTTCTCAAAACCAACCCGGCGCAGGAAGCTGTCGGCCATACCAATCACGGTTCGAATGCGCTCTCCGTTCAGGGTGTCGAGGAACTTACGCAACGCTATGTGCGTGGTTACGTGTATCACTTTTAGATGATCGGTATAGAGCACCATTGCGTAATTTTTGGTGTTCGTGAGATGCGCCAGCAGCTCGGTGTGCCCCGGATAGATGTGCCCGGCGGAATGCAGCGCCTCTTTGTTTAACGGAGCGGTGGCAATGGCATGCACTTCACCGGCCAACGCCAGTTCGGTTGCGCGCTTCACACAGCGCCAGGCGAGGTCGCCTGCTTCTTTCTGAACTACGCCTGGCTTCAGGGCAGCAGGGTTGGCCAGAGGCTCGTCGATAACGTTGATGATCCCCGGGGCGAAATGAGCATCTTTCACGTTATTCAGTACGCGTAGTTCAGCCTGCGGCGTAATGTTCAATCCTATCACCCGGCGCAGCGTGCTGGCGCAGCCGACTACAACGGCGGGAATACCTGCCAGTTCGCCTTCTGCTAACGCTTTAATGATAATCTCCGGGCTGATGCCCGCGGGATCGCCCATGGTCACCGCAATAATTTTATTCACTCGACTTCTCCTCAATGAAACGTATGGCTTCTACCAGGGTGTTTTCATCACCAAAGCCACCTGCTTTGGTCATCACCGGCAGGTGTAATTCGCTGTTAAGCAGAACCCCGTGCGGTACGCAGCCCGCGACCAGGCCCTGAATCTGGAAACCCTTGGCGCCAAGCGCCTGTGCCACGGCAATCGCCACATCTCCGCCGGAGAGATACAAGCCGGCAGGGAGCGTATCGCGACACACTTTGCGCGTCAGTTGCGCGAGGAACAGACAAATGCCTTCCCCTAATTCCTGACGTGAGACCTGATGTTGCTGACACAGCTGTTCGATGTCGTGACGCTGATCGGTATACTGAGTGGTACGCACCACACAATGCGCACCGGCTCGCAATTTCTGCTGTATCGACAGCTGCCATTCGGCCGCCTGCGGCCATGCAGGCTGAGCAAACAGTTGGCGAATATCGATGTCGATAATGCTGATATTGCGCTGCATGGCGAGACGGGCAATCTGTTGCTGTGCAATGGCGCTCATCGAACCCACGATCGCCAGCACTGGCCGCGAAGGGCGTTCCGCGAGAAACTCACCGAGCGCATCGCCCAACCCGGAGGCTCCTGCCAGCAGCGGGCGCGTAGGTAAGGTCGCTGCAGCCGCCACTAATAGCGCGATGTCGGTATCCAGCTCAGCATCCACCACCACTAACCCCCGCTTACTGGCGAGTACTTGCGCCAGCTTGCCGCCGCGCACCGTAGCCAGGTCGAGAGTTTCTCCTGCCATCTCACTCTGCATTTGCAGGCACGTTAAAACATGACCGCTGGTAACCGGGGTTTTAGGATCACTGGCAAATTCGGTATCGGTCAGACGTTGCTGGTTGATCCACACCTCGCCTTCACGTGTCGTACGGCCCAGCCTGGGAACGGCAGGCGCCACCAGGGCTAAGGTTTTCCCACTGGTGCGCAAGGCGGCTTCAATTTCTGCACCGGGATTGCCACGTAACGTTGAATCGATCTTTTTAAATAGCCAACCATCCCGGGCTATCGACTGATACTGCTGTACGGCCAGCGCCGTACGATACGCAGCGTCTGCTGCACTCATCGCGCGGCTATCAGTACTGATCACCAATACATCGGCGTTTTCGGCATCGTTTGGCGTGCTGCTATCAAACAGCACATGCACGTTTGCGCCAACTCGCGCCAGCCCGCTTCCGGCATCATTGGCACCAGTAAAGTCATCCGCGATCACCAGGACCGGCGTTTTCCATGATTGTTTAGTCATTCTCTTTGCTCTGCTACCGGTGGTTCATCGTACTGTTTATGATTATATTAAATCATGATTGATTATATGTGATCAAGATCAAATTATTTGAAACCGCTTTGTCCTATAAATTTAGGCGCTGTAGTGACAAAGGCCGCACTGAATGAGTAAAAGTAATCATTTTGTGCAAAAACGCGAGAAGGGTATGAAATGAATATCAACAGCACCGTGATCAGTGGCTTTCAGGCGCTGAACAACCTCAGCTATCTGCTGCAAGACAAAAAGAAGGCGCTTCTGGTAACCGACAAGAATATCGAAGGCATTTCAGCGGTTAAGTCGCTGATCGCACAGCTGAAGCAGCAGATCAGCAGTTTGAGCATTATCAACAGTGTACCGCCCGAACCCAGCCAGCACGATGTCGCGGCCATTATTGCCGCGTTACCTTCAACCGATGTCGATTTGGTGATTGGGGTTGGGGGAGGCAGCGTGCTGGATGTGGCGAAACTGCTTTCCATCCTGTGCGTTGACAGCGCTCCCACGCTGGATGAGCTACTGGCCGGTGAGAAACCGCAAACCCGTACTGCATCGCTGTTGATCCCGACCACCGCTGGCACCGGCTCAGAAGCCACCCCGAACGCCATTCTGGCGATCCCAGAGAAAGAGACCAAAGTCGGCATTATCACTCCCGTGATGTTGCCAGATTATGTGGCACTGGTGCCAGAACTGACCACCAGTATGCCGCCTCATATCGCCTCTTCAACCGGTATCGATGCGCTGTGCCATCTGATCGAGTGTTTTACCGCCACCATTTCCAACCCGGTGAGTGACAACTACGCGCTAATCGGCATGAAAAAACTGTTTGCCAGCCTTGAAACCACCATTGCCGAACCGGGCAACCTGGAAGCGCGTCTGAACATGCTTTGGGCCTCTTACTACGGCGGCGCGGCCATTGCCCACGCCGGTACCCATCTGGTTCACGCCATGTCCTATCCATTGGGCGGCAAATACCATCTGCCGCATGGTGTGGCGAATGCCATTCTGCTGGCTCCGTGCATGCGTTTTGTACGTCCGGCCGCGGTGAGTAAGTTCGCGCAGGCCTACGATTTGTTGCCTGACGCCGACAGCACACTGGATGAAGAAGCCAAATCTCACGCGCTGGTGGCTTATTTCGCCGCGTTGGTGAAACGCCTCAAACTTCCAGCCAGCCTGGAAGAATTAGGCATCGGCCCGGATCACCTGCCGTATCTGGTTGAAGCCGCGCTCGATGTCCAGCGTCTGATGAAGAATGTACCGATGAAAGTAGGCGCCGATGACGTGCGAAACGTCTACCTGACGCTCTTTCCGGCTTTGAATCACTAAGGACTAATGAGGGAATCATGAACAAGAAAATTCAGGGCGTATTAACCGCCATCGTCACCACTTTTGACAGCGAAGGCGCTTTCAATCCTTCGGCTCAACGGGTTCAGGTCCAGCGGCAGTTGAACGCAGGCAACGGTATTTTCTGCGGCGGCACCAACGGGGAGTTCTTTGTGCTGAACGAGCAAGAGAAGCTGGCGGTCACCGAAACCTGCGTTGATGAAGTGAATGGAGCTGTACCGGTTGTGGCGCACATCGGTGAGATTTCCACACGTGAAACTATCCGTCTGGGCAAACAGGTTGCCAAACTGGGCGTCGATGCGGTTTCTGTGATCACCCCCTATTTCGTCCCGCTGAAGCAGGAAGAGCTGATTGCACACTACCGCGCTGTTGCTGACGATATCGATGTGCCGCTTTACCTGTACAACATACCGGCACGTACCGGTAACACTCTGCAGCCGGAGACAGTACGTACTCTGGCGTCGCACCCGAACATCATCGGCATCAAAGACAGTGCTGGCAGTTATGAGAGCCTGAGCAGTTTCCTACAGGCGGTAGAAGGAATGGATAATTTTAACGTACTTACCGGTCCAGACTCGTTGATCCATCGCGGCTTTGTCGAAGGCTGCACCGCCTGTATTTCTGGTCTGGCAAACGTGGCGCCAAAAGAGATCAATGCCATCTGGGCACGTTTCCACGCGGGCGACATCGAAGGTTCGCGCCAGGCACAAGAGAACATCACTGGCCTGCGCACCGATCTTTATAGCGTCGGTTTTCCGCCTGCGACCGTGAAGAAAGCTGTTTCACTGCTGGGTTCCGATGTGGGGAGCAGCCGTTATGCGGTCAGCTTCTCTGCAGAAGAAGAGCAGAAGATCCGCCAGATAGTGAACCAGTATTTGCAGTAATGACCGATTGGGCAGCCGTTGCTGCCCGTTCCAATATCAGGACCGGGAAGAACTATGAAAATAATCTGTACTTCGCCCTCATTCGCCAAATACGATGCGCAGCCTATCGACGCCCTGCAACAACATGGTTTCGAGCTGATCACACTGCCAGCCGATGCGCCACTGAGCGAACTGGCGCCTCATCTGGCGGATACCGTGGCAATGATCGTCGCCTTTACCGATGTCAATGAAGAATTGTTAGCGCAAGCGCCGCGGCTGAAGATCGTCTGTAAACACGGCGTTGGCGTCGACAATATCAATTTGGATGCGACGCGCGCGCGGGGCATCTATGTAACAAACGTACCGGATGCCAACAAACACGCGGTTGCTGATTTTGCCTTTGCGCTGATCCTGAACAGCGCACGTCAGATAACCCAGGCGGCAATTGAAACCCGCTCCGGTAAGTGGCCACGTATTTTTGCCACCGATGTATATGGCAAAACGCTGGGAATTATTGGCCTCGGCAATATCGGCAAACAAGTAGCGCTCCGAGCCAAGGGTTTCAACATGCGTGTGGTTGCTTTTGATTTCTATCACGATGAAACCTTTGCCGCTGAACACGGCATCGAATTTGTCACGCTGGATCAACTTACCGAGAACAGCGATTTCATTACGTTGCACATGCCGCTGACGGACAAAACACGCAACCTGTTCGATGCTTCACGCATCAAATGTATGAAGAAGAGCGCTTTCCTGATCAATGCCTCACGCGGTGGAATAGTGAATGAAAAGGATCTGTATCAGGCGTTGCTGGATAACGTCATTGCAGGTGCCGCTGCCGACGTGTTCGAACAGGAACCCCTGGCAGAACATCCGCTGTTCAGCCTGAGCAACTTTATTCCGACTTCACATATCGCGGGTTATACCGATGGCGCCATCAGTGCCATTGGAGAACGTTGCGTGACACAGATTGTGCAGTGCATCAAACAGGGCGAACGCCCGGTAAACGTGATGAACGGGCTGGAGTAATCGGCCCTTTTTCTGACAGGTGAAATAATATTATGAACAACACCTCTCGCTCTACCCGCATTCGTTGGTGGATTGCTGGCCTGATGTGGCTGGCGATCGCCATTAACTATATTGACCGAACGGTACTCTCTGCAGCCGCGCCGCATCTGATCAAAGAATTCGACATGAATCCTGAATTGATGGGATTTATTATGGCGGCTTTCTTCTGGTCCTATGCGCTATTGCAGATCCCGGCAGGTTGGTTCGCCGACCGCTTTGGTCAGAAAAAAGGCCTCGGTATTGCCGTGGGATGGTGGTCAATCGCTACGATGGCTATGGGCCTCGCCACGGGCTTTAAATCACTGCTGGCACTGCGTTTAGCGCTAGGTGTCGGCGAAGCCGCTGCCTATCCCAGCAATGCGGGCATCACCGCGCGCTGGTTCCCGGATCGTGAACGCGCCACCGTTTCCGGCCTGTTTGATAGCGCATCGAAGTTTGGTGGTGCCGTTGCTATGCCGCTGATCGTATTCATGATAGCCATGTTTGACTGGCGTCTGACTTTCCTTGCGATTGGTGCTATCGGGTTGCTCTGGGTGATTGCCTGGTACTTCATCTACTCCGAGAATCCTGAAGATCATAAATCGATTAGTCAGGATGAAGTGCGTTTGATACGTGATGGTCAGGCCCAAAAGCACGGCGATAAGAGCGTGCTGCCAATGAAATGGTACAAGCTGCTGCGGTATCGCAACATCTGGGCAATGTGTATTGGTTTCTTCACCATCAACTACACCTCGTATTTCTTTATCACCTGGCTGCCGACGTATCTGGTGAAAGACAAAGGCATGGATTTCCTCAAGATGGGGATGGTCGCTGCTCTGCCCCTGATTTGCGGTATGGTGATTGAAGTGCTGGCGGGTTGGGCATCAGATCGTATGGTACACAACAAAGTGCTGTCGCTGACGGCTACACGCAAACTGTTCCTCACCATTGGTCTGCTGATGGCCCTGTGCATCGGTTTCGCTCCGTTCACTGATTCGGTATTTACGACCGTGTTGCTGCTGTGTATCGCTAAATCCGGTACCACTGTAGCAGCTTCTCAAGTCTGGGCTCTACCGGGTGATGTGGCACCGAAAAACAGCGTATCAATTGTGGCTGGCCTGCAAAATACGGTATCAAACATGGGTGGCGCGGTGGGGCCGATCGTAACCGGTGCCATCGTCGGCGCAACTGGAAACTTTACATGGGCACTGGTGTTCTCTGCTGTGCTGGTCGTGATTGGTATTCTTAACTACCTGTTCCTGATGGGGAGAGTTGAACCTATCGTGGATGAGGAACAGCGACATCATTCACATTCCGTTGTAAGCGGTGCGTAAGTGCCAAACCTGCCGTATCGACCTGATGCGGCGTTTCCCCTACAGAAAATAAAAACAATTGGAGGCGACATGTCGCTAAATTCCAATGGATCACCTGCTGCAATTCAGGCAAGTAAAGCGAAAGGGAAATTTCGTTTCGTCATTCTCACAGTACTGTCCGTCGGCATCGCTATCAACTACATCGATCGCGCTGCCATGAGTGTCGCCATGCCGTTTATGAGCCAGGAGCTGCACTTCTCGCCCACTGACAGCGGCTTACTGCTCTCGGCGTTTTTCTGGAGCTATGTACTGTTCCAACTACCCGGCGGTTGGCTGGTGGATAAACTGGGACCACGCATCACCTTTGCCGTCAGCAGCCTCGGCTGGGGCTTAGCTACAGCAGCTTGCGGCCTTGCCAGCTCAATTGCTGCCCTGGTGGGTTTTCGTTTTGTACTGGGCGCAGTCGAGGCCCCCAGTTATCCCGCCAGCTCTTCAACCGTCACGCGCTGGTTCCCTCGCCAGGAGCGCAGCTTTGCCGCAGCTACCTTTAACAACGGCAGTAAAATCGGCGGCACGCTGGCTATTCCCATTATCTCCTTCCTGATTGCCCTGGTCGGCTGGCGTATGACCTTTGTCATCTCAGGGGCGGTGGCCGTGATCTGGGCCCTGGCATGGTATTTTTGGTATCGTGATCCGCGTGACCATAAAACCGTAACGCGCGAAGAAGTGGAGTTTATTGAGGCCAACCAGGATCCACAAACGGGTGATCCCATGAGTGTGCGCCAACTGCTGGGACAGCGAGCCGTACAGGCGATGATGGCAGGCTTCTTCTGCATCAACTTTGTCTCTTACTTCTTCTTCACTTGGTTCCCAACCTATCTGGTGGAAACTTTCCATTTATCGCTGATGAAATTCGGTCTGCTCGGTATGTTACCTGGGCTGGCGGCGATCGTTGGCGGCTGGTGTGGTGGGTTGCTGTCAGATGCTCTGGTGCGTCGCGGCTATTCACTGAGCGTGGCGCGTAAGATCTCTCTGGTGGGCGGTATGTTAGGTAGCGCTACTATCGGCTTAGCGGCGTTTTCGCCAACAGTTGAACTGGCGCTGGCCTCACTCTGCTTTGCGAACTTTGCCGCCACCTTTGCTTCCGCTGCTTTGTGGGCACTGCCTTCCGATGTCGCACCGAACCGCGCTAACGTGGCAACGATAGGCGGTATTCAAAACATGGCAGCCAATCTGGCAGGTATTATTTCGCCGATCCTGATCGGGGTGATCATGCAGTACACGCACTCATTTATGATCCCTCTGGAAATTGCTGGAGTGATCGGTGTGGTGGGAGCGTTGATTTATGCATTCTGGCTACCGCAAGTACAACCGATGGGCACGCAAACCGCTGCTGCGCTGGATGATAAATTAAGGAGAGAAGTATGAATGCTCGCTGGAAGAAACGCCCGGAGCAATCCACCTGGGGCGACTTCGGGGCCGACGATCAGCTGGGGCGCCTGAATCTGCTCACCGCGCAGAAAGTTCTGGAAGGTGTAGCCGAGGTGAAAATCGGGCAAACTTTCTGCCTGAGTTTGCCTCTCGATTTGCCTGGCGGAACGGCAATGAATCCGCGTCGTTCGCCACCTCGGCTTAATGCAACACGACGCGGAGAGTATGCTAACATGACGTATCCGCTATCACGTGATAATCCGCTGCTTACCGATGTGATTTGTGATGATACCGTCACTCTTGCGCTGCAATACTCAACGCAGTGGGACAGTCTGGCACACATGGGGCAGTGGTTTGATGTCAACGACAATGGCATACCAGAGATGGTGTTTTATAACGGCTACAGGGCCAGTGTGGATATCGTCGGTGAAACCGATTATCGCGGTGGTTGTGGCTGCGCTCTCGGCAGCCACTTAGGAGCCAGGAAACTCGGCATCGAAAATGTGGCGCAACATGGTATGCAAGGTCGTGCGGTGATGATTGATATCAAACGCCACTTTGGTTCAGAGCGGTTTGCGTTTGGCTATCAACATTTGCAGCAGGTTTTGCAAGCGGATGATATAGAGATTCGCCCTGGCGATATGGTTTGTTTCCGTACCGGTATGGATGAATCAATTATCTCCATGCGAGGCGAGCCTGATATGGCTTTCCTCAATAACCATTTTGCCGGGCTGGATGGCAGTGATGAGCAGTTGCGCAACTGGATTGTCGAGAGCGGAGTGGTGGCGCTGATTGCGGATAATCCGGCGGTGGAAATTTTACCGGCACGTCCAATGAACGATGCTTTTTATCCGTCTCATCCTCTTCATGATTTGTGTTTGTTCCGTCTGGGCGTATATCTCGGCGAACTGATGCTGCTGAGTCCTCTTGCAGACTGGCTGGCACAGCATCAACGTCACGCCTTTCTGCTTACCGCACCGCCGCTGCGGTTGCCTGGTGCGGTGGGATCGCCAGCTACGCCGATTGCTACTGTTTAATTCATAAGGTCGGCCTGGTTGCCGACCATCTATTTTTGAACTCCGGGTCTGCCCGGTTTACCGATCAGTTGCGTCACCGGTGTGGTCTGCAGCGTGATGAATATCATGCTGTTGTGATGCCGAGCCTCGAAGCTGGGATTCAGTGATTCACGTTAGGTTGTTTACATACAGGTGCAGGCGACTGGCTTCCACGCCTCCGGGCTGGATTAGCTTGTCCACTGGGTGGAAAAGATGTTTTACCGGGTAATGGAAGGTAAATGTGGCAGTGAGAGCTACGTATAGGAATAAATTATCGCGGAACCCGGGAGTGCTTTTCTGATGGCTGATTTGTGGGAACAAGGGCGAGGTTCAGCATGCGTGTAATATTGCGTCCAGGGTGAATGCACCTGGAAATTACAAACGTGATATTTTCAGAACGCCCAGAACAACGTCAAAAGTACATTATTCTGTAATGGGGGGGACGGAATAAGCCGTAAAAGATGGAATGTGGTTTTAAGTATATCCTGTAGGCAAGCTATTAATGTTGAAAATAATCTCCGGATATTCCAACCGAGTATCACTGCCAGACCGAAATATCCAGAGGTTACGAGGTGGGTGGCAAAGGGACTGCGCCCTCATGAAAACAGAAATTTTAATTCCATCAATAGTCTTAGCATAAAATAACACGTCTGAATACAGATGCTACAGGTTGAAGAAATTAATAACTTGAGCTTATTAGTGTTTTTTTTGCGGGTACTTTTTTTTGCTGATTATAACAGCGGTGACTGAGGTTAAAATATATGTTTTGTTTTCCTGGTAATCATTTTTTTAGTTTCTCGCTTCACCGTTGATATACTACGGCGCGTAATTTTCATGGAAGACCGAACCTTCCGCTGTGAGCATCTCACATCGAAGAACGTCCCTCATCGTTACCCCATTCATTCGCCCTACAATATTGGGTGAATGAATGGGCCAGAAGGTACGTATTCCAGGCATGTTTTTTTCCCATGAAAACCGGCATCAGCTTTCATGCTGGCATGAGCCCTGAATGTCCCGATAAACAGTTCAGCGTTGCCATAGACCAGAAAATCGACCGGGTTAATCAGGTCTCCGGTCTCAGAAAAACTTTCAGTTAATGCGTTTCTGGAAACGAAAAAAGCAGGGCCACCCTTTTCTGGCTGTAGGTCCCCTGTATGCCATTCATTACTGGTAAGGGTTGCATTTTGCCAGCCTGAGGATATTAAGGATTCAACTGCCCGGGTCAGACGCACCAGGGAATTGGGATTTTCTTCATTCCACAGTTCCTCGAGAATGCGACGCAGGCTGACGTGCTTATTCTTTTTTTGACCTGTTTTTATGCAAAGAGCGATATCTTCTGCGACAGATTTCGGGAAGCGTTTTTGTTTTTGGGCCTGAATAAACCAGCGAACAAGGAAGATATTTTCTGCCTGTGGTGAAGACAATATGTTGTCTTTACGTGCCAGATGGAGCGCAGTTAGTGCACAAAAGATGAGGTGAGAAGATGTGTTCTTATTCTTTTCAGATAACATAATGCCTGGTTCAGGAAGAATGGCGTCGCAAATTATACCGTACTGCAACGGGCCTGAAAACTGGCTCCACCCGGGAGAGAAACCGACTACCTTTCTCATTGTTTTTCATCGTCGTAAGGAACTGAAAATGGCCGGAGGTTATTTGATATAACCGCCAGCCTTTGTCGTTCTCAATCTTCTCCAGAAGCTCCGGCAGGCGTTTCAGCAGCAGGGCGGGGTGATGTTGGGTCACCACGGGGGTCACGACACCCTCTAAATCGTAAGCCGGATTATATTTAATCGTACCCTGCTGTACGGCGTGGCACATGATTTTGGTCAGGTGCTGGCGTACCCGTCCGGCGACGTCATGTACGCCTTTATCGTCAATCGCCTTCACAAGCTGCGCCAGATGGCGGGTTTCAACCTGAGCGATATCCATTTCGCCAATGGCGGCGAAAACGTAGCGTTTCAGGCAGATGAGTATTTTATTGGCATGAGCTTTCGACCAGAGTTTAAAGCCACTGCTATGCCATGCGGTAGCGATGCACTTTAATGCACGCGATTCATCAACGGCGGTGTTATGCGCCTTCCGAACCAGGGAGGGACTGATACCGGACGCCAGTAACTTTCGCGCGGCATCGCGTTTTTCGCGGGCTTCCGTCAGAGTAGTCTGTGGATAGGGACCAAAGGCCAGACGGTTTTCTTTACCGCCGCGGCGATAGCGGAAATACCATAACTTAGCGCCGCTGGTCGATTCCGTTAGGTACAGGCCTTGCGAGTCGGTAAGTTTGTATGATTTTACAAGAGATTTTGCTGAGCGGATTTTGCTGTCAGTTAACATATGAGGGTCACTCCAGTTGTCGAACTGAATGACCCGCAATCTGACCCCAAATTCTCTGGATACGAAGGGATAAATCAAAACGTATCAGAAAGACTTTTTACCCCAACCTGTTGAATTTCAACAACACAGGAATCCATAGGAAGGCATAAAAAAAGAATAGTGGTGCCCGGACTCGGACTAACGCCGGAGGCGTTGAACGACGCGCGTGTCGCGTCGGCCCCGAAGGGGTGAGCCGCTGGCGGCGAATAATCGAACGCAGTTCGATGGAGAGTCTGGCCGTAGAAAAGCAAAAACCCGCCTTTTTGGCGGGTTCTCTGAATAGTGGTGCCCGGACTCGGAATCGAACCAAGGACACGGGGATTTTCAATCCCTGTGCTTGTTGCAAAATTGTTAAATGATATATAATTTAACCGTTTACACGCGAATTGATAAATTCGAGTGTAAAACATGCATACATTAGCTAAATCCACATCTATAGGTGTTAGCCACCCGGCACCTCGTGTTATCCCTATGGTCTCAACCAAAGGGGGCGAAGGTAAATCCACTCAAAGCGCCAACCTTGCAGGCTTCCTTGCCGATGCAGGTAAAAAAACTCTCCTCATCGATGGTGACCACTCCCAACCCACCGCAAGCAGCATTTTCTCCCTGGAATATGAAGCCCCCAACGGTTTGTATGAACTGTTGATGAAGACAGTCGATCTCAATCACCCCGAAGAAATCATCTCCCGTTCTGTTATCCCAAATTTAGACATCATCGTTTCCAACGATCCCCACGACCGTTTATCCTCTGCCATGTTGCATGCCCCTGATGGTCGTATGCGGCTGAAGAATGTTCTGCAGCACCCTTTGTTCAACGAGTACGACGTCATCATCATTGACTCCAAAGGTGCGGCGTCTGTGATGCTCGAACTGATTCTGGTTGCCAGTACGGAGTTCGCTGTCGGTGTTATCAAGCCTATACTGCCGGATACGCGTGAGTTTCTGCGTGGCACATTGGGGTTGATGGAAGGATTATTGCCGCTGACCAGCTACGGTATTGCGTTACCGCGTATCCGCATTCTGACGAACTGCATGGAGTACACTAATCTGGATTGGCAGACTCTGGACAGTCTGCGCGGCATTATCGCAAACGGGCAGTATCTGCGTGCAGATACCTTCGACGTCTCCCTTCTCGACACCATCATCCCCAAGCTTGAAATTTACAAAATGGGGCATGCTTCCGGCCAACCTGTTCATCGTCTCGAAAGAACCACAACCCGTACATCAACGCTCGCTGCTGCTGACACTATGTATGAGCTGGCCTGCGAGTTGTTCCCTCACTGGGTTGCCGACTTCGACGTTCTGCGTCAGGAGGCAAATCTATGAAGGTTGATATGCATATTCCTTATTCTTCGGATGCCGAGCAGTGATCTGGTCAAGTTAAACAGGACACTTTTTTCTCAGCCATCTGTTCATATCGCTCTGGCGATAAATACCCATTCGAAGCATGGTTTCTGTCAAGATTGTAATAACGCATATAGTCTGCAACATCACGTTTCATACCTGCCCGCGTCTGCTGCGGGATCAACAGCACCCATTCATGTTTCAAACTGCCCCAAAAACGCTCCATTACCGCGTTATCCCAGCAGGCGCCAACATCTCCCATGCTGCTTCTGAGTCCGTAACTGGTTAACTGCGTTTGGAAGCGCTTGCTGGTATACTGCGCTCCACGATCGGTATGGACGACCAGCCCTGTCGGTGGATTGCGCAGGTTGTAAGCCTGCATGAGAGCCCGGCAAACCAGCGACGATGTCATTCTCTTGTCAATGTGCCAACCGACGATCCGGCGGGAATATAAATCCATGATCGCAGCCAGGTACAACCAGCCTTCACCCGTTTTCAGATACGTAATATCACTCACCCATATCTGGTCCGGTCCGGGAGGATTGAAGTTCTGATTCAACAGATTTGGTGCAAAATCAGCCCCTTTCTTCGGTTTCGTTGTGACCTTCCAGGCACGGCGTTGCCGGCAGAGAAGTCCCTCTTCGCTCATGATTTTTCTAACGCGCCAACGACTTATGGTGACGCCTTCTTCACGGAGCTTTTTAACCAGCGTTCGGCTCCCGGCACTTTCCCGACTGGCAGAGAATAACGCCTTGAGCATCACCCTGACTGCGGTATCTTTCGGCGGGCAGGCTATCGGCTTTTTTCGCCAGGCATACCATGCGGACGGGCTAATGCGCATCACGCGACAAAGCGTCCGTAGCCTGTAATTACCTGCGTTATCGAGGATAAACTGGTATCTCACGACATGTGCTTCGCAAAGAAGGCGCTCGCCTTTTTTAATATTTCCTTCTCAATGCGTAACTCTTTGTTTTCTAGACGTAGCCTTCGGAGTTCAGCTTGTTCATCTTCACTAAGCGGACTTTCATGGCGCTGGCGCGCGGCGGCGACCCAACTGCGCAATGTTTTGGCGCTGATCCCCAAAGAAGTTGCGGCACGCGCAATGGAGTAATTTTGCGTCAGCACCAGGGCCACCGTTTCCTTCTTAAATTCTGGCGTAAACTTTCGCTTCTGATTCACTAAACACCTCCATTTTGGATGTAAGTTTAGTGTCCTGATTATTCGACCACAGCACAGGCCGTTCTCGGCGGCTTGATGCTGGATACCGAGCGGTGGGATGACATTCTGCCATTAGTTGAAGATCGTGATTTTTATCTGGCGGTACATCGTCGTATTTTCCAGGCCATGGCTCGCCTAATGGCTGTTCAGCAGCCGATTGATCTGATTACGCTCCATGAGTCATTGGAACAAAATGGTGAGCTCGAGCAGGTCGGCGGTTTTGCCTATCTGGCGGAGTTGTCGAAAAACACACCGAGCGCAGCAAATATTGTCGCCTATGCCGGGATTGTCGCTGAACGCAGTCGACTGCGTAGCCTGTTGCAGATCGGGCGTGAATTGAGCGCTGATGCTGCCAATCCCCGCGCAGATTCTGCCGCCCTGGCCGAAAGGGCTGAACAGCAATTGTTCCAGCTCTCTGAGCAAACCCACTCACAGCAGAATGTCAGCCTGACCGATGGGCTGAATGCTGTCGTGACCTATCTGGAGACGGTGAATGGCGGTAATGGGATCACAGGAACCCCGACCGGCTTCTCAGAGCTCGATGTGATGACGTGTGGTTTGCAGCCGGGAGATTTGGTTTTGCTTGCCGCACGGCCTTCGATGGGTAAAACCGCCTTTGCGTTGAGCGCCTACACCAGCGCACTTCGAGGCACGGAGAAACCGGCATTCTTCTTTAGCCTGGAAATGCCGCGCGAGCAGTTGCTGCAACGCCTGATTGCTGTTGACGGGCGGGTTGAACTTTCAAGGCTGCGCAGCGGCCAGTTGGATGATGAAGATTGGGCGCGTATTTCCAAAGCGATGGAGCGGTTGTTGCCATTGGAAAACCGCCTGATTATTGACGATGAATCGTATTTGACCCCCTCACTGCTGCGCTCCAGGGCACGGCGCTATACCCGGTTGTATGGTAATCCGGGTTTAATCATGGTCGATTACCTGCAGCTGATGCGTTGCCCTGGCCAGGAAAATCGCACTCAGGAAATTTCAGAAATTTCCCGCAGTCTGAAAGCGCTGGCCAAAGAACTTGATTGTCCCGTTGTTGCGCTATCTCAGCTGAACCGACAGTTGGAAAGCCGTGCTGACAAACGTCCCTTTAATGGTGACCTGCGAGACTCTGGTGCGCTGGAGCAGGATGCCGATGTGATCGCCTTCATCTACCGGGATGAGGTCTATTACGCTGACTCTGATGATGCCGGCACGGCAGAAATTATCATTGGTAAGCAGCGTCAGGGGGCAACGGGCACCGTTCGCGTCAAGTTTGAAGGGCAATTCACCGCGTTCAGTGACTTCCACGATGGTCAGTATGACCAATACTCGGGGAGGGCGTAACTATGGCGCGTACTAAAACCAAGATCCTCGATCTGAACAGTGCTTTGCTCCAGCAGGGCAAGACTGCAGCAGGCACGCAACCTTTAGCCCCTGTGCTGGCGGAAACCCCTGTCAGTGAAATGCCGTTGGTATTGACCCTGGATGAAGTGAACCCGAATCCGGATAACCCGCGCACCACCCGCAACCCCAAATATGATGATATTAAAGCGTCAATTCGGGCACGCGGTTTGGACACAGTGCCAAAAGTAACTCGTGATCCAGAGCGTCCTGAGCTGGGATATTTCTTCAGTGATGGGGGGAATACGCGTTATGCGATCCTTTCCGAACTCTGGCAAGAAACAGGCGAAGAGCGATTCTACCGCTTTTCTTGTGTGTTCAAACCCTGGCCAGGTCGGCTGTCCTGTGTCATTGGTCATTTGGCTGAAAATGAAGTGCGTGGAGATCTGACGTTTATCGAGAAAGCGTTTGGGATCAAGCAGGCACGTACGCTTTTTGAAGAGCAGTTGGGAAAAACAGTTTCTTTACGTGAACTTTCAACGCTGTTGGGTGAGTCCGGCTATCCGGTTCATAACTCCAATATCAGTCGGATGGAAGATACGATCCAATATTTATACCCTTATATTCCACGTTTACTCGAGTCAGGTTTAGGACGTCCACAGATTCAACTCTTGTTAGCCTTACGTGGGAATGCTGACAAAACATGGCAGCGTTTTATCATTGATGTTGAAGTAACTTGTACCTTTGATGCAGTCTTCGGAGCAGTCTGCAGTCACTTTGATGACCCTGAAGTCTATTCGCTGGATATGTTTCGTGATGAGTTGATCGGTGCGCTCATTAACGCGTTGCCACACCCGTTGCTCAATTATGACCGCTGGCTACTGGAGCTCGATCCCAAAGAGCAAAACCGGCGTAAGCACCTCGGTGAGCCTGAGCCGGCATTAACGCCTGAGCTGTCAGGCAAGGGCAATACTGTCGAGTTGGCGCCAGCACTGCAGCAGGAAAATACCGACGGACCGACGGCACCTGAAGTACAGGGGGAGGGCTCTTCTTTGGTACTGGACAGCGCGTTGCCTGGGTCAACGGGTGATGCCGATGATGAATCACAGAACGCTCAGGAAGAGGAAACGCCCACAGCTCAAACTGAACGCCGTGTTGAAACCCAGCCTGACTTATATGGTGCGCCTTCGGTCTTGTCAGGTGACGTTGAAACGGTTTTAGACGGTGAGAATACCATCGTCCCCCTGCCTGACACTCATGAGTCGACAGCCCTTCACAGCAATACCGGGACACAGCCAAATCAAGGTGTAACCCCTGTTGCAGAGGTGCCTTTTGCCGAGGTAGGACTTGAGCCAGTCTCCTCCATTTGGGCTATTTCTGCCCTGCAGGATGATATCGAACACCTGCAGGTGATCACCTTCCGATTGGCATTCGAACTGGCCGAAGTGGCGGGCTGCGAGGCTGAAATCAAAGCTGATAAAGCCAACTTGCAGGCTGCCGGCTACGCATTGACTGCCGAACGTCCCTCTCGCTTCACCGCGTTACTCCTGACCCTTGCCGGCAACAACCCGGACGGCGCCTCATCCAGCTCGCTCAATGAAGCCCTCATCGGGTCGGAAAATGCTGCTGACTGGCCGTTGCTTGACGATATTCATGCCGTGAAATTGATGCGCCTTATTCGCGTCTTACGCCGTCTGCGTGAACTGCAGCGTGACTTATCTGCAACAGAGGAGACAGCCTGATGAGCCATTCACAACGACAGGTGCGCCTGGTGAAACTGGTGCGCAAACTGCTTGAGCTGGCCCGTAGCAACAGTAATGCGCATGAGGCTGGACTGGCGTTAGCCCGGGCGCAAAAACTGATGGAGAAATACGGTATCAGCGAGCTGGAAGCCAGCCTGTCATCTATTCAGACGGCACCGAGCCGGGGAGCGCCTTCCGAAGCGAAACAAAAACTGCCTGAATGGATGTCCGGTCTGGCGTGGGCGATTGCCCGCGCCTTTGGATGCCGTTTGTATTTTTCCTGGCGGGATAGCGAGTCGGGCCCGCGCCGCAACGTGACGTTCTACGGTTTTAGTGAGCGGCCGGCCGTTGCGGCTTATGCGTTCGATGTGCTGAGCCGGCAGTTGAAAGATGCGACTGCAGACTACCTGAAAACCCAGAATAAGCGCCTGAAAATGAGCACGCGGCGTGCCCGGGCTGAGCAGTTTCGTGCCGGCTGGGTTGCCGGCGTCCGGAGAGTCATCACGACGTTTACCGTGACAGAACAGGAATGCGAGCTGATGGGAGCCTGGCTGGAAAGCCAAAAGATGGGTGAGCTGCAAACGCGCGCCCCGAAAACCTGCCGCGGTGATGATATTGCCCGTTTACGTGGATTCGAAGCAGGCCAGAACGCCCGTTTACACCAGGGAGTACAGGGGGCTGTTGCCACTGGTATTGGTTATCAGGGAGGACGCAATTCATGAACCCTTATTTATACCTTCTCACAATGCAGACCTTCGTTTTTTGGTTCCTACTTCTCGGTATGGGCAACGTTCCTGTGCTGTGGTCGAATAATCAGGACACTAAACTTACATCCAAAATGGAGGTGTTTAGTGAATCAGAAGCGAAAATTTACGCCAGAATTTAAGAAGGAAACGGTGGCCCTGGTGCTGACGCAAAATTACTCCATTGCGCGTGCCGCAACTTCTTTGGGGATCAGCGCCAAAACATTGCGCAGTTGGGTCGCCGCCGCGCGCCAGCGCCATGAAAGTCCGCTTAGTGAAGATGAACAAGCTGAACTCCGAAGGCTACGTCTAGAAAACAAAGAGTTACGCATTGAGAAGGAAATATTAAAAAAGGCGAGCGCCTTCTTTGCGAAGCACATGTCGTGAGATACCAGTTTATCCTCGATAACGCAGGTAATTACAGGCTACGGACGCTTTGTCGCGTGATGCGCATTAGCCCGTCCGCATGGTATGCCTGGCGAAAAAAGCCGATAGCCTGCCCGTCGAAAGATACCGCAGTCAGGGTGATGCTCAAGGCGTTATTCTCTGCCAGTCGGGAAAGTGCCGGGAGCCGAACGCTGGTTAAAAAGCTCCGTGAAGAAGGCGTCACCATAAGTCGTTGGCGCGTTAGAAAAATCATGAGCGAAGAGGGACTTCTCTGCCGGCAACGCCGTGCCTGGAAGGTCACAACGAAACCGAAGAAAGGGGCTGATTTTGCACCAAATCTGTTGAATCAGAACTTCAATCCTCCCGGACCGGACCAGATATGGGTGAGTGATATTACGTATCTGAAAACGGGTGAAGGCTGGTTGTACCTGGCTGCGATCATGGATTTATATTCCCGCCGGATCGTCGGTTGGCACATTGACAAGAAAATGACATCGTCGCTGGTTTGCCGGGCTCTCATGCAGGCTTACAACCTGCGCAATCCACCGACAGGGCTGGTCGTCCATACCGATCGTGGAGCGCAGTATACCAGCAAGCGCTTCCAAACGCTGTTAACCAGTTACGGACTCAGAAGCAGCATGGGAGATGTTGGCGCCTGCTGGGATAACGCGGTAATGGAGCGTTTTTGGGGCAGTTTGAAACATGAATGGGTGCTGTTGATCCCGCAGCAGACGCGGGCAGGTATGAAACGTGATGTTGCAGACTATATGCGTTATTACAATCTTGACAGAAACCATGCTTCGAATGGGTATTTATCGCCAGTGCGATATGAACAGATGGCTGAGAAAAAAGTGTCCTGTTTAACTTGACCAGATCACTGATCCCAGAACGTGGTTTAAGGACAAGGGCAAAAACTTCCTTTCAGCGCTGCCATTCCTGTTCGTTTCCATGGTGTTGCTGGCATGTTTGTTTGCTGTTTTTTCGAGATATTTTTCCAAAGTCCAGGGGGCTTCACTATGAGTAATAGCTTGTCTCAGGCGACGAACAGCCTGCTCACTCAGCTCGTGATGGAACTTAAATCAGGCTATATCCGCCGCTGTGAGTCCCTGGGACTGACCACCGAAGAGATGCAGCTGCTGCACGGTTTGACCATTGAAGATCTGCATTACCTGATGAACAGCTCGGTATCAGTGTTGACCTTCCAAATCCATCACGAGAATTTCTCCCTGATGCTGCAACATGCGCGCCGTGAACAGCAGCGCATGCAGCGGATTGATCGTGCACTGGCGTTGGGGGGCTCTATCGAAATGATGCAGCACTATTTTGGCCTCTCGACCGTTGAAGTTGCAGCCCGCCGACGCATGACCGGTATCAACATTCGCCAGGGGCGCTGTGCAGCGCTCAGCGACGACGAGAACGCGGCATTGTGGCGCCAGTGGCAAAAGGCCGACATCGATGACGCCTCCAGTGCCGATGGACTGGACGTCATGATGCTGGCCGCCGAACAGATGGATGTTTCTCTGACGGCTGTCTGGCACGCCGTCCGCAGCTTCGATGCCCCTCAGACGGCAACGGCCAGAAAAGCCATTCAGGCGGTGCGTACGCCACGCGCTACGCCGGGAGGAAATACAAGGAGGCTGGCATGAAGCCCGTGATGTTAATGCCGGGGTTGCAGGTCCCCCGTTCGGCGCCACCATCCTGCCAGAGAAAGGCGAAGGAGCAGGTCAGGCGTTTCCGCCGCGGGGAACGTAACTACAAGCACCTTCATGTTAAAGGCAAGCACGCCCCCGGGCGTGCCTGGATGAAGATTGATATCGGTACCAGCTGGCGACTGCTCAGCCGAAACAGTGGTGATGACTGGGAGCTGTTGACCCATGAACGCTACAACAACGAACTGTGGAAGTGATGGCATTCACCCTGTACCTGGTATCGGGTACAGGCCTGAGTGCCGTTAGGCCAACAACCGCTTGATGCCTTCGCCCTGTGGGCGGGGGCAGCGTAAAAGGATGCGCAAAATCGATGAGCATAAACAACACACCTGATGACAGCCTGATCACCTTTACGCTCGAACAAATGAATGCCCGCCTGGCGGAGCGAATAGGTGCGGAAAAGCACGCGGGGAGCCCCGATGTCACGAATCTGCGCAGCGGTCTGCTGTACAGTGATCTGGTCAAGTTAAACAGGACACTTTTTTCTCAGCCATCTGTTCATATCGCTCTGGCGATAAATACCCATTCGAAGCATGGTTTCTGTCAAGATTGTAATAACGCATATAGTCTGCAACATCACGTTTCATACCTGCCCGCGTCTGCTGCGGGATCAACAGCACCCATTCATGTTTCAAACTGCCCCAAAAACGCTCCATTACCGCGTTATCCCAGCAGGCGCCAACATCTCCCATGCTGCTTCTGAGTCCGTAACTGGTTAACTGCGTTTGGAAGCGCTTGCTGGTATACTGCGCTCCACGATCGGTATGGACGACCAGCCCTGTCGGTGGATTGCGCAGGTTGTAAGCCTGCATGAGAGCCCGGCAAACCAGCGACGATGTCATTCTCTTGTCAATGTGCCAACCGACGATCCGGCGGGAATATAAATCCATGATCGCAGCCAGGTACAACCAGCCTTCACCCGTTTTCAGATACGTAATATCACTCACCCATATCTGGTCCGGTCCGGGAGGATTGAAGTTCTGATTCAACAGATTTGGTGCAAAATCAGCCCCTTTCTTCGGTTTCGTTGTGACCTTCCAGGCACGGCGTTGCCGGCAGAGAAGTCCCTCTTCGCTCATGATTTTTCTAACGCGCCAACGACTTATGGTGACGCCTTCTTCACGGAGCTTTTTAACCAGCGTTCGGCTCCCGGCACTTTCCCGACTGGCAGAGAATAACGCCTTGAGCATCACCCTGACTGCGGTATCTTTCGGCGGGCAGGCTATCGGCTTTTTTCGCCAGGCATACCATGCGGACGGGCTAATGCGCATCACGCGACAAAGCGTCCGTAGCCTGTAATTACCTGCGTTATCGAGGATAAACTGGTATCTCACGACATGTGCTTCGCAAAGAAGGCGCTCGCCTTTTTTAATATTTCCTTCTCAATGCGTAACTCTTTGTTTTCTAGACGTAGCCTTCGGAGTTCAGCTTGTTCATCTTCACTAAGCGGACTTTCATGGCGCTGGCGCGCGGCGGCGACCCAACTGCGCAATGTTTTGGCGCTGATCCCCAAAGAAGTTGCGGCACGCGCAATGGAGTAATTTTGCGTCAGCACCAGGGCCACCGTTTCCTTCTTAAATTCTGGCGTAAACTTTCGCTTCTGATTCACTAAACACCTCCATTTTGGATGTAAGTTTAGTGTCCTGATTATTCGACCACAGCACATGGGCAATGTACATGATTCCATCCCCCGCCGGTTGCTCCTGGACACCCGTCTGTCACCGCTGGATAAAACTGCGTGGATTATGATCCGCCTGTACGCACAACAGAACCAGGGTGCAGTGTTCCCGACCTATGACGAGCTGCAGCTGCAGCTTGCCTCGCCCTTCAATGGTAAGGCGTCTCGCGAGACCGTCAGCCGCGTGCTGCTGATGTTACGCCTGACCGGCTGGCTCAGTTTGTGCCGGCGTGTGCGTGACGGCCAGGGGCGGGTGAGGGGGAATATCTATGCCCAACACGATGAACCACTCTCGGCCCGTGATGCGGAGACATTGGATCCGACCTGGCTGGATACGGTCGCCATGGGCTGTGCGCATAAAAATCGCACCGTCAGCCAGACGGCCTGGTCGGTACTGTCGGATATTCAGCATGATCCGACAATGCGTCATCAGCATTCTCAGATGGCGGCGATTGCAGAACGGCTGGGGTCGCCACAAACCCCGCAACAGATGGCCGTCAGAGTGTCTCAACGACAGGAAAATATCCCCAGTTCGGACGCCGAACTCAGTAAAAAATCCCCGGGTTCGGATACCGAACTAAGTCAAATTAAGCCCGGTTCGGATACCGAACCCAGTGTAAAACAGGAAGACAAAACACCGGGTTCGCTTTCCGAACTCATGGTGAAATCAGTTACTTACGGTGCATCAACGAAACCGAACTGTAACGTACGTTCTTTCACACAGAGTGTGAATAAAACAACGTACGTACCTGAGTTACCGACCGAACTGCAGAACATCATCGCGACGGATGATCAGCGGCAGATTGGTGTCCAGCTTAAGGCATTGCCTGCAGAGGTTGCCCGTCAGGTGCTGGAGAGTCTTGAGCAGGCAATGGCCAAAGGCACCCTGAATAATCCCACTGGCTGGCTGCTGGCGGTGATCAAACGGGCCAGAAATGGTGAGCTGTATGCAAGTGCCAAATCCCCAGAACCTGCCAGGCCTGTACCGCGACGCCAAATACCTTGCTCTGCGGCGCCAGCTAAACCAACAGGTCCGGTCCGTCAACACCTGGCGTCGCGGGATCATGTAAGCGGTGTTGTGGCCAAATTGCGTCAGCAAATGATGCGGGCAAAAAATTAATAGTGATTGCAAAACTAGGTTTGTTCAAAAAATGCACACTGCTGACAGTGTCAGCAGTGTATGAAAATTGCACAGATTTGTTTGTGCCTCTGCTGAGGAATTTGGCGCTGGTTAAATAACGCTCAGTGCTGACAGTGTCAGCACTGTGCAAAATGTAGGCAGTCGTTGGCTTGGAAACTTTTCCTTTAGAAACCAAAAAGAGTTTTGGATTGCTGCTAATGGTGTCTGCCGAGACTATTTCAAGCCACACACGTTCCCGGAAGGATGCTTCTAATGGTTGAATCAGCAAAGAATAATGAACAAAAACCGGCGGCTGCACGCGCTGGTGCATTAAAATCCACTCTTACCGTAGAGCTTCATACCCTCTATGCCATTCGTTTATGGGAAGGGCGACGTAGCCAAAACGCTGATCCTGAAACGTCGGGGAAGCGACGCCCTGATATTTATAGTATGCCCCGTTTTATTCTACGAGCAGGGCAGATCAATGAGGCTTCTGGTGAAGATAACCCTTATGCCGATGCTGCAATGGTCGCCCTGGAAGAGACCTTAAATAAAGGTACGCAGTTACTTCAACAGGCTGTTGCCGAGCTGGACAAAACACTGGCAAACATCCCTGCACAAATTTCTCTTTCAGATGTTGCTTCCGTGTCTCCTTTAAATATTGGTGTATTTAGTCGCACTCCTGTGGGATATCGCTGCGTTTTCCTTCTGGTCGGCTATGACCAGCTTGCGATGAAAGCCTTTCAAGCCTGGCACTATGGGCTTATATCACGTTCGGAACGCGACACTTTATTGGACCGAGGGGGGCACTGGATCCGTAGCGTATACGGTGTCGTCCAACACTATCGTCCCGCGAAGGTGACTCGAGATGATATTCGTCTCGAAACGCCCGCAGGTAAGGATGCGATCACCCGTTTGGGTATGCCTGACGAAGGTATTATGTCGGGCGCAATACGCTCCTCTTTCTCTCCACCACTCAAGACCTCTGCATTAATTTCCTCTAAAAAAGGAGCTAAATCATGAGTATGAATCGACAGGTAAAGTCTTTTTTGATGCCAGGTGTACTCTGCACCGCGTTATTGTTAACGGGGTGCGCAGGCACTGAATTGGGTGAATGGAACAAAAAAATCAGTGACGCTGCCCATTCCCTGGCAACCGGTGGCAGCGGCGGCGCAAGCGAGGGCGGCATGCCCTGGATGACCCGGGCCGGTATTTCCGGGCCCCGGCAGGATGTGCATCATACTTATAGCCTCCCGGTGGACGTTGATACCGCGGCGGCACGCCTGAAAAGTCATTATCAGTTCATCTCCTCCGAGGAACTTGAGAGTCTGCGCCAGCGTGATCAGCACGGCGACTGGAGCGCGAGCTCCATTGATGAAGCACGCCCGGTCTGGTCAGCAAATCGGGGAAGTTATTACAAGATGGGGCAGGAATGGAAAGGCAATGATCGCCTTGAGCTCGAAGTGGTCAAGTCCGGTGCCGGCAGCCGTCTGAAAGTGACATACAGCTCACCGGATGCGTCGCATCTGACCGACGCTTACCTTGGGAGATTGATGACGGAGCTGCAGCAGGTTGCCAAAGGTCAGGGATGAGGGAGGGTATCTGATGCAGCTCTACCTGTGTGAGAAACCCAGCCAGGGTAAAGATATCGGCGCCATTCTCGGGGCGACCCAGCGTAAGCAGGGCTATCTGGCGGGCGCCGGCGTCATCGTTACTTGGGCTATCGGGCACCTGCTGGAGCAGGCTCAGCCGGAGACCTACGGTGAACAGTTCGGTAACCCCTGGCGGGAGTCCGTGCTGCCTATTGTTCCCTCCCTGTGGAAGATGACCGTCAAGAAAGACACGGCTGACCAGTTCGCGGTCATCCGCGGGCTGCTCAAACAGGTGGATTCGGTCGTGATAGCGACCGATGCCGACCGAGAGGGAGAAGTGATTGCGCGGGAGCTGCTGGAACACTGCCACTTTACCGGCCCGGTTCAGCGCCTCTGGTTGTCTGCGCTGGACGAGGCCAGTATCCGGCATGCTCTGGCAAACAAACTCCCAGGCGAGAAGACTGCACCCCTGTATGAGGCCGGCCTGGCACGCGCCCGGGCTGACTGGATGACGGGGATGAACCTGACCCGACTTTATACTCTAAAGGCGCGGGAACAGGGATACGGCGAGGTGTTGTCGATCGGGCGGGTACAGACCCCCACGCTGGCGCTGGTCGTGAACCGTGACCGCGAAATCGCCAACTTTATTTCCAAGCCGTACTGGCAAGTCAGGGCGAACCTGCAAAAGGATGGCATTACTTTTCCTGCGAACTGGGTGCCGGCTGCCAACTACTGCGATGAAGAGAAGCGCTGTATTCAGCAGAATGTGGCGCAGGCCGTGGTGCAGCTGTGTCAGCAAACAGGTCATGCCGTTGTGCTTGAGGTAGGGACCGAGCGTAAGAAAGAGTCCGCGCCGCTGGCCTTTGACCTGGGGACGCTGCAGCAGGCTTGCTCACGCAAGTGGGGGATGAGCGCAAATCAGGTGCTGAGTATCGCGCAGTCGCTGTATGAAACGCACAAGGCGACCACATATCCCCGGACAGATTGCGGCTATCTGCCGACATCGATGCGGGAAGAGGTTGCCGATGTGCTGAGTGCAGTTACCCGCACGGATCCAACGCAGAGCGAAATTGTGGCCAGGCTCGACAGGGCCTTTGTTTCCCGCATCTGGAACGACAAAAAAATCACGGCGCACCATGGGATTATCCCGACTAAGCAGCCGTTCGATTTGAGCAAGCTGTCTGCCGATGAGCTGAAGGTCTATCAGCTGATCCGTCAGCATTACCTGGCACAGTTCCTGCCGTTACATGAAGTGGATGTGACTGAGGCTACCTTTAGTATCGGCGGGCAACTGTTCCGCACTCGTGGCAAGGTCGAGGCGGTGGTAGGTTGGAAAGCTCTGTTCCAGCATGACGTGAGCGAGGTGAAAGAGGAGTCGGCGGACACGGATGATGTCCGGCTGCCGGCGCTGGTAAAAGGTGAATCCGTCGCGGTTGCCGGCGCGGAGCTTAAAACGCTGCAGACGAAGCCCCCGGGGCATTTTACTGACGGGACACTGATCGCCGCCATGAAAAATGCTGCGGCGTTCGTCAGTGACCCGCAACTGAAGAAGGTGCTGAAAGAGAACGCGGGGCTGGGTACTGAAGCGACACGTGCCGGTATCCTGGAAACGCTGTTTAAACGCGGCTACCTGGAGAAGAAGGGAAAAATCCTGCTTTCCACGCCGATTGCCGGCGAACTGATAGATGCGTTACCGACGGCGCTGACCAACCCCGGGATGACGGCGCTGTGGGAGCAGGCGCTGGACGAGATTGCCCAGGGGCAGATGACACTCGAGACGTTCATGAGCCGCCAGGCACAGTGGACGGGCCATCTGGTGGAGAAAGGGAAGACGCAGGCGGTGAAGTTCACTGCGCCTCCTTCACCGCCGTGCCCGACATGCGGAGGGACGATGCGCCGGCGTGCAGGCAAGAAAGGTGGCGGTGCCTTCTGGGGCTGCAGTAGTTATCCCACTTGCCAGGGCATCATCAACATTGATGCCAAAGGAAGCCGTAAGGCCAAGCGCTATAAAGCAAAATCACCGGCTAAAAATAAAACAACCGGAGCGGAGTAAGAGATTGTCTGATGTTTATCGCTGAAAGTTTTGCTAATGTGAGCAAGCTTTGATGCAGAGCACCCCGTGGCTGCGGATGGCAGGAAAGTTTAATGCATGGACAATTCTGCTTCAGCCCGTATCGATGGCCTCCACACTCAGGTTGATTGATTAAGCGCATGCGACTTCGTGAAAAGCGCGCCAGGAGTTTACTACCCCTCCTCGAAGTCAGATGAGATTTACTACCAGTTATGGTGCAAACTCCGCGGCGCAGTCTTTGACTGTGCCGTTTTTGTTTTCTCAATTCACAAAAATGATATTCCTGGTTGACAGCAGCAGCACCTGAACTAAAAATGAACAGGCTTACTTGTTGTCCTCGGACAACCACCAATGCTCAGTGGGTCTGTGATGAGCGCCTTCGGGTGACCCTGCTGTTAATTGACAGCCACTAATGATCCCGTTACCTGAGAGGATCGCCTTCGGGTGGTAACAAAAGAACGCTTCCTTAGCCTGAGAGGGAGTACGTAGCTTAGCTGCGTGGTACATCTGCCCGCCTTTGAGAGTAGATATCGTTGATAGTGAGCGCGACTTTGCGTAACGATTAAGGCTTATTCAATCTGATCAGACTGTCAGGATATGGCGTATACCCATACCTGGCTCCCGACGGGAAATACTTTTCCCGTCAGGGAAGGTGTATTTCTCCGTCACCGAATCTTTACTCCTGGAGAAAACATCATGTCTACCCAATCTCAGCAAGCATCTACCAAAACTGAATACTTCAACCTGACTATCAAGGGCATGGGGTACCTCAGCAACATTCGTCAAGTCAATGGACCGAATGGCACCTTTATCAGCTGTGTCGTCAATGGACTCTCCGGTCCTACCGATAACGCCAGTTACACGCGTTTCGATGTAACGGTCGCCGGTAAAGAAGCCAGCAGCCTGATCAACCGCTGTCAAAAATCGGTTGATGAAGACAAGAAAGTCCTGATTGGTTTTGTGCTCAGCAATCCAAAAACGGACATCTTCACACTCAACAGCGGCGAACATGCCGGTGAACAGCGCGTCAGTCTCAAAGCCCGCCTTATCAAGGTCGATTGGATCAAAATCGGTCAGGAAAAGGTATATCAGGCTGAGAAGTCCGACTCTACGCCGCCTCAGCAGGGTTCCGCACAGCAACAATACGCGGAAAACTCTTTCTGATAACGCCCTCTACGCCTCGATTTTTCGGGGCGTTTTTCCCTTTCTAATTCTATTCCCCTATGAGGATTCGATTATGGCGTCTCGCGGCGTAAACAAAGTCATACTTGTCGGTCATCTCGGCCAGGATCCTGAAGTCCGTTACATGCCAAATGGCGGTGCGGTGGCTAACATTACCCTGGCGACCTCTGAAAGCTGGCGCGATAAGGCAACCGGTGAGCAGAAAGAAAAAACCGAATGGCACCGTATCGTGCTGTTCGGCAAGCTCGCTGAAATTGCCGGCGAATACTTGCGTAAAGGCTCGCAGATTTACATAGAAGGCTCCCTGCAGACCCGCAAATGGACCGATCAGGCCGGTGTTGAAAAATACACCACTGAAGTCGTCGTCAACATTGGCGGCACTCTGCAGATGTTGGGGGGGCGTTCGCAACCTGCCAACGCCGGACAATCAGGCCAGGGCAGTTGGGGGAAACCTCAGCAACCGCAACCTTCGCATAGCGGCACGCCGGCTCAGCAACCCCAGCCAGCTCAATCGGGTGGAAATGCCGCGCCGATGGATTTTGACGATGACATACCGTTCCTTGGGTTTGGTTATGGTATCGCAAAATCAGCCATTTACGCTTTGTGATCGTCGGGAGACATTATGCCGACAATACTTAGAGTAGGTGGTTTTCGCTTTTACTTTTACAGTCATGAACCTAACGAACCGGCGCATGTCCATATTGATAAGGGCAATGCAACCGCTAAAATATGGTTACATGATGTCAGTATTGCGCGTAGTGTGGGATTTGCATCACATGAACTGCGTATACTGCAGCGTCTGGTGACTGAACATCGGACACTTTTACAGGAGGCCTGGGATGCTTACTTTACGCAATGAAAATGATCTGCGTGTAATGAATGTCCGCATCGATGATGACCGTTTGTCGGTTGATTTGATGGATGGCCGAACTATTTCGGCACCGTTAGCTTGGTATCCCCGGCTTGCGGCCGGTACGCAGGCGCAACGGGAAAACTGGGAACTCTGCGGGGCTGGAATGGGTATACACTGGCCAGATCTGGATGAGGACTTAAGTACGGAAGGGTTGTTGATGGGAGCGAAAGGCGTTACTCGTACCCCTTCATTATCCTGATGTTGTTCCTCGTCATCTGACACTAAACGCTGACCTTCGACCCTGTACATGATTCTGTGTAAATGCCTTTTCTCAGAAGTGACCGTCCAGACGGTCACCGAACTCGATAATAAAGCGGCTCATTGCCATACGCCAGTCCCTCAGCGGCATCGTCCATTTCTGTGATGCCGCCTGGATTGCCAGCCACACCACCTTTTTCACCGCGTCGTCTGTCGGGAATACCTTCCGTTTCTTGATTGCATGCCGGATCACGCTGTTCAGCGACTCGATGGCGTTGGTCGTGTAGATCACCTTGCGGATGTCTGCCGGGTAAGCGAAGAACGTCGTCAGGTTGGTCCAGTTTGCCTGCCAGCTCCGGCTTATCTGCGGGTAGCGGCTGTCCCAGGCACTGGAGAACGCTTCCAAAGCCTGCAAGCCGGCCTCTTCCGTGGCAGCCTGATAGATGGCTTTCAGGTCACGGGTCACTGCTTTGTAGTCCTTCCAGGAGACGAACCGCAGGCTGTTGCGCACCATATGCACGATACACAGCTGAATGCGGGCTTCCGGATACACCGCGTTGATGGCGTCGGGGAAGCCTTTCAGCCCGTCAACACAGGCGATGAGGATATCGTTCAGACCACGGTTTTTCAGCTCTGTCAGCACATTAAGCCAGAACTTCGCACCCTCATTTTCGGCCAGCCACATACCCAGCAGTTCTTTCTGGCCTTCGATATTGATACCCAGTGCCAGGAACACAGATTTGTTGATAACGCGGCTGTCCTGCCGGACTTTCAGGACGATACAGTCAAGATAAACAATGGGATAGACTGCATCCAGTGGACGATTTTGCCATTCGACAACCTGCTCAATGACAGCATCGGTGACCTTTGAGACCAGGGCCGGTGAGACATCCGCGTCATACAGCTCTTTGAACGCGGCGGCGATCTCACGGGTGGTCATCCCTTTGGCGTACAACGATAAAATTTGGTTATCCATCCCGGTGATCCGGGTCTGGTTTTTCTTTACCAGTTGCGGTTCGAAAGAGCCATCGCGATCGCGCGGTGTACGCAGCTCCAGCGGGCCATCGCCAGTGATAACTGTCTTTTGGGTATAGCCGTTGCGGGCGTTGGTCGCCGGTTTGGGCTGATGTTTATCGTAGCCGAGGTGATGGGTCATTTCGGCGTTGAGCGCCGCCTCAACACTGATTTTTTTGAGCAGGCGATCGAACTGGTTGAGATCGTCAGGGGTTTTGAGATTTTTGGCCAGTTCATTAGCCAGAGCCTGCAACTGTTTTTCGTCCATAAATTAACCTGTTTTTGATGTTGGATTGAACATATCAAAATCAGGCAATTACACAAATCTATGTACAGGCTCCTGACCTTCGGGTTGGCGTTTTTTTTTGAATAGCAATAAAGAGTTGTTAATTGAGCCTCCCGGACGGTAACCGCACAGTGACATCTGCCAATTGTCACTGAACAGGAAATCTTCCGGATGAAAAAAACAATTCTCTTCTCTTCCCTGGCTGCACTCATGCTGACCGGGTGCGTTACTCAGCAGCCACTGCAGCAACGCGATATTTCCCCTGTCACGCCTTCGGTTACCGTCACCCGCAACGTTCAACCGGTCAGCCCGGATGCTTACGGGCAGGTGCCTGAGGTCGTGCGCTACGACCGTTATTTACTGGTCAGCACCGACCCGGCGGCCGTTCAGCGTGATCCGCTCTCGCAAATCATCGATATCCGTATTCCGGCATCAGTAAAACCGACGGTGGCTGACGCGTTGCGTTATGCGCTGCGCCAGTCGGGCTATTCACTGTGCGCGACTGGACCGGCAAACGGCGTGCTGTACCGGCAGGCGTTGCCGGCGGTGCAGTACCAACTGGTGCTGTGGTCGAATAATCAGGACACTAAACTTACATCCAAAATGGAGGTGTTTAGTGAATCAGAAGCGAAAGTTTACGCCAGAATTTAAGAAGGAAACGGTGGCCCTGGTGCTGACGCAAAATTACTCCATTGCGCGTGCCGCAACTTCTTTGGGGATCAGCGCCAAAACATTGCGCAGTTGGGTCGCCGCCGCGCGCCAGCGCCATGAAAGTCCGCTTAGTGAAGATGAACAAGCTGAACTCCGAAGGCTACGTCTAGAAAACAAAGAGTTACGCATTGAGAAGGAAATATTAAAAAAGGCGAGCGCCTTCTTTGCGAAGCACATGTCGTGAGATACCAGTTTATCCTCGATAACGCAGGTAATTACAGGCTACGGACGCTTTGTCGCGTGATGCGCATTAGCCCGTCCGCATGGTATGCCTGGCGAAAAAAGCCGATAGCCTGCCCGTCGAAAGATACCGCAGTCAGGGTGATGCTCAAGGCGTTATTCTCTGCCAGTCGGGAAAGTGCCGGGAGCCGAACGCTGGTTAAAAAGCTCCGTGAAGAAGGCGTCACCATAAGTCGTTGGCGCGTTAGAAAAATCATGAGCGAAGAGGGACTTCTCTGCCGGCAACGCCGTGCCTGGAAGGTCACAACGAAACCGAAGAAAGGGGCTGATTTTGCACCAAATCTGTTGAATCAGAACTTCAATCCTCCCGGACCGGACCAGATATGGGTGAGTGATATTACGTATCTGAAAACGGGTGAAGGCTGGTTGTACCTGGCTGCGATCATGGATTTATATTCCCGCCGGATCGTCGGTTGGCACATTGACAAGAGAATGACATCGTCGCTGGTTTGCCGGGCTCTCATGCAGGCTTACAACCTGCGCAATCCACCGACAGGGCTGGTCGTCCATACCGATCGTGGAGCGCAGTATACCAGCAAGCGCTTCCAAACGCAGTTAACCAGTTACGGACTCAGAAGCAGCATGGGAGATGTTGGCGCCTGCTGGGATAACGCGGTAATGGAGCGTTTTTGGGGCAGTTTGAAACATGAATGGGTGCTGTTGATCCCGCAGCAGACGCGGGCAGGTATGAAACGTGATGTTGCAGACTATATGCGTTATTACAATCTTGACAGAAACCATGCTTCGAATGGGTATTTATCGCCAGTGCGATATGAACAGATGGCTGAGAAAAAAGTGTCCTGTTTAACTTGACCAGATCAGACTATCAACGTGGCCGGCAAAGGGTATCGTTACGCCAGCCGCCTGCAGGCCTGGGAAGCACTGCAGCACTTTTTGAAAACACATCCTCGCAAGCGCATCGATGTCGGGATTGCCCAGGTCAATCTGGGCTGGAATGGCCATCATTTCATGTCGACCTGGGAGGCGTTTGACCCTTACACCAACCTCAACGCGGCAGCGGCCATCCTGCGGGAATGCTATGACCGCAACCCTGGGAGCTGGCTGGTTGCCGCCGGGTGTTATCACCATCCCGCCGGCGGCGCACCGGCAGCCCGGTATAAATCCATCGTGAGTGGCAAGCTGGCACGCCTGAACGGCAGGGGGGCTGCTCCGGTTCGGGTGACCAGTAAAACCCCCACGGCTACGGTGTTAGCGGTACAAACGGCGGCGCTGACATGGGTTGAGCCACGGAGCCAGTAAGCATGATGAACGTGAATGTGACGAAGCAACTGGAAGAACTGAAAGAACAATTGCCGGCGGCGCTGGCTACATGGCAGCAGTCGAAAGGCGGGAAAATCACCGTTGGATGGATGCATGCCGCTAACCCTGAAGTCATCGGCGCTTTGCTTAAGCTGCTCGATGGCCATGAGCAGGAGGACGCATGAAAACGCTTGAGATGATTAAAAACCTGGCGGAACGCAACACCGTTGTTGCCAGTGCTGACGTACTCGCTGTGTTTGCTGCGCTGGAAAAATCGCATCAGCGCATCGGGGAGCTGGAGTCTCAGCTGCAATCGGGGTTTACGCCGGAGGCGCTGGCTCAGGAAGAACGAGCGGAAAATGCCGAGCAGCGCGTAGCAGAGTTGGAATTCATGCTGAGGAACCCATAATCATGAAAAAAGTGAATTTTCTGCTGTTCGGCCTGAGTCTGGTGACCACCACGGCATTGGCCAACCTGAACGTGATCGCCGATGTCGGTGGCGATGATGCATCACCTTATTTTGAGGGGATTAATCGGCAGGGTGTCGCGGAAGCGCCGCCGGCCATGCCGCAAGCCCCTGCCTCTGCTGATGAAGTTGAAGTGACCGTATTGCCGGTGATGACACCGGAGCTGACGCCGGGTGTGGTAGCGGCGCGCCCACTGCAACTGCCCGGGATTGGTTCGTTGTTTATTGTGGGGGATGACGATGCCAGTCGCCTCTGGCTGCAGGCGAATGCGGAACAACTCAAATCCCGGCATGCTGCGGGGCTCGTCGTTAACGTCAGTAACCTGCCTGCACTGCAGGCACTGCGTGAGCTGGCGCCGGGGGTACCGATGGCGCCGGCCTCCGGCAGTGAGTTGGCGCGCCGGCTGCAGCTGTCGAATTACCCGGTACTCATCACTGATACCGGTTTGTCCCAGCAGGTCACACCATGATATTGGCGCAACACATTGCTGCAGAATTAATGGTAAACCCTGTGCTGACGGTTGTGCTGGTTGTGTTGTTTGTTGCTGTCATGATTGGGCTGAACTGCCGTGGCCGGGAGACAGCCAGCCGTCGGCGCCACCGCCGATATCAGGCGACGGCCACGCGGGTACTGGCGCGCTTACCGCTGCTGGGCGGTGATGGCCAGCGTCTGGCCTATCTGCGCAAAATCAACCCCTATGTATTTGAAGAGCTGTTGCTCCTGGCGTTTGAACGTCAGGGGTATGCCGTTATTCGCAATACCTCCTACAGCGGCGACGGCGGCCTGGACGGTCAGGTCATTATCGAAGGCAAGACCTATTTCATCCAGGCCAAACGTTACGGACGGACGATCTCACCGTCCCATATCACGCGTTTTGGTACGTTGCTGCGACATCACCATTGTGATGGTTTTTTCATTCATACCGGCCGTACCGGTCAACTGAGCCGGGTGTTGTTGCAGAACCATCCCCACGTCCACCTGGTCAGTGGCCGAAAGCTGCTTGCGTTGCTAGCCGGCAATACAGAGTGGCTGCTTTTTTTAACCGTGAATTCGGTCACCAACCCGAATGATAAGGAAGGTCGTCATGAGTAATCGTCATGTCATGGAAGCGCTGCTGCGCCCGGCGGTAGAATTGAATACCGCGATCGTTGCCGGTGCTGCGGCAGCGATTTGTTTTGCTGCTCCCTGGTCGGTCGCCCTGGCGCCGTCGGTGAGTTATGTTACTGCCGGCGGGTTTGCGGTGCTGTCCGCGGTACGAGCACGGCAGGGCCTGCGGGTGGTCCGTTATCGCCGTAATCTGCGTCGGTTACCGCGCTATGTCATGGAAAGTCGACAGATCCCGGTGAGCAGGCAGCGGCTGTTCCTGGGGCGGGGTTTCCGTTGGCAGCAAAAGCACACCCAGCGCCTGATGGATACCCGTCGGCCGGAAGTGGAAAAATACGTCCAACCGTCGCAGTTGTACCAGATGGCGCGCCGACTGGAGCTTAAAACCGAATATACCCTGCCGTGGTTGTCCCAGCTGCTGCGCAAAGACTCCCCGCTTAATCCGGTGCGGCCGCTGCCACCGGTCGGGGGGAACCCGGCGATCCATGGTATTGAACCCGATGAGCTCGATGTCTCGATGGCACTGGGCGAACGTGTAGGGCACAGCCTGGTGTTAGGCACTACGCGTGTCGGTAAGACCCGCCTGGCGGAACTGCTGATCACCCAGGATATTCGCCGCGGTGATATCACCATCGTGTTTGATCCAAAAGGCGATGCGGATTTGCTTCGCCGGGTCTGGGCTGAAGCCCACCGTGCCGGTCGCGGGGATGAGCTGTTCATCTTCCATCTGGGCTGGCCGGATATCTCGGCACGCTATAACGCCGTCGGGCGCTTTGAGCGCGTGTCGGAAGTGGCCGGGCGTATTTCCGGGCAACTGAGCGGAGAGGGCAACAGTGCGGCGTTCCGTGAGTTTGCGTGGCGATTCGTCAATATTGTGGCGCGTGCCCTGGTCGCCCTAGGGCAACGTCCAGACTATCAGTTGATCACCCGTTACGTGAACAACATCAGCGAGCTGTATGAGACCTACGCGAAGAAAGTGATTGAGGCGCGTATGCCGGCGCTGCAGCAACAAATCGACAACAGCCTGCAGGTGCTGACGGAGGACGATGTCCCGCGAAATATGCAGGGCCAGCCGAACGCGATAAAAATCATGGCGATGGAAATGGCCCTCAGCTCGGAAGCCGGCAAGCAACTGTATGACCCTATCCTGGATGGCTTGCGCTCGGCCGTGCGCTATGACCGCACCTACTTCGATAAAATCGTGGCCTCCCTGTTGCCGCTGCTGGAAAAACTCACCACCGGCAAGACCGCCGAGCTTCTGGCACCGAACTATATGGATATGAGCGACCCGAGGCCCATTTTTGACTGGGAGCAGGTCATCCGCAAGCGCGGTATTGTCTACGTGGGGCTGGATGCCTTGTCGGACGGGGTGGTCGCCTCTGCCGTCGGCAACAGCATGTTTGCCGACCTGGTGTCGGTGGCCGGTCATATCTATAAACACGGCATGCACGGCGGGTTGCCGACCCGGGCAGACGGTAAACTGCCAATCAACCTGCACTGTGACGAGTTCAACGAACTCATGGGGGATGAATTTATCCCGCTTATCAACAAAGGCGGCGGCGCCGGTATGCAGGTGACGGCCTACACGCAAACCGAGTCGGATATCGAGGCGCGCATCGGCAGTACCGCGAAGGCGGCTCAGGTGACAGGTAACTTCAATACCCTGATCATGCTCCGTGTCCGTGAGAACCGCACCGCGCAGTTGCTTACCACACAGTTGCCGGAAGTGGATATCTACACCAAAACCCTGGTATCAGGGCATGCCGATACGGCCGATGTGGAGAAGGGACAGGATTTTACTTCCAATACCCAGGACCGCGTCGGGACTGTGAAAGCCCCTCTGCTTGCCCCGGCGGATGTGATTAACCTCCCGAAAGGACAGGCGTTCGCGCTGCTGGAAGGCGGTCAACTGTGGAAGATTCGGATGCCGCTGCCCAGTGGTGACAGGGATGATGCGCTTATGCCGGCGAACCTGCAGAAGATTGCCGAGGAGATGCAGCGCAACTACCGTACCAGTGAATCCTGGTGGTCTGCCAGCACGGTAATGCCGGATGTTGCCATCAAAGGGGGATTGAATGTCACAAGCGGTGAATAATCAACCTCAGCAGCCCGTACAACCCCGTAAGCATGGGCTGTTTTACAATGTGCTGTGGGGCTGGCCCTGGATGCTGATCGGGATGTTCCTGGCTTCGCTTTTGGTGAGCCTGGTGATCGAATATGTCGGGATGGCCTTCTTCTGGCCGGAGCTTGGCGCATCGCACAGTGAAGCGGTGATGAACACCGAGTTGGGGTACCTGTCCTCTGAATTTACGCGTAGTCTGCTGCTGTCTGAACCGTCAGTGACCGTCACCCGTTGGATTATGACGGCGTATCAATGGACCTTCGTGGACAGCGGCTTTTTGGGCTGGATTAAGCAGGCGTATGATACGCAGGTACACAGCCAGAATGCCGTTGCCAGGGAGCTGAACAGCTGGAGCGGTTGGCTAGCTACCACGCTTAAAGAGTACCTGATGGCGACGGTGTACGTCACCGTGATCACCCTGGTACGTGTGACCATTCTGGTGCTGTCCATCCCGCTGTTTATCCTGGTGGTCCTGGTTGCGCTGACCGAGGGGCTGGGGCGGCGTGATATTCGGCGCTACGGTGCCGGCTATGAGTCGAGCTTTGTGTACCACCACGCCAAGCGGATGGTGAAACCGGCGGTGTATATCCCCTGCATGCTGTACTTGTCCTGGCCAACAGCGGTATACCCCAATCTGCTGTTGTTGCCGGCCGCTATCCTGCTCGGCATTGCGGTGACAGTGACGACAGCGTCGTTTAAGAAATATTTGTAGGTCTGAAATCCAGGCTGGACGGCGGCGTACAAAACTGGCTTTTGTGCGCTGCCGTCAGCAGGCAAGTCGCGTAGCGACGCGTCAGTTGATCTGGAATTTATGAAATACAGGAGTAAAAAACTTTATAAAACCAGAAAGAATTCCATGCTGACCTGACGGATATATTTTCCCACTCTTGATGTTCTTGACATGAAGAGGAGCAACTAACGATGATGAAAAGTGAAAGGATTTTTGCAGGCGTAAATACCGCACAAGTCGAGCAAAAGTGCTCGCCGAATTCAGATGTCCATGACATACATTTTACGTTGAGGGATGAGCAACATCATTTCATTATGACGCTTGAGGCAGTTTTGTCGTGCTTGCGCTTTGCAGAACGGGATGGTGACATTCCCGCTCTGCCGCTGGAATGGTGGCAGCTTCTGCAGACAAGGTATCGTCAAGTGAACTAGCGGAGCCGTGGCCCCAGGATGTCGTTGGCCAGGGTGAGGAGTTTTTGGTTGCGTTCAGTCACCTCCCATTTGGCAAAATTGATAATATTGGCGAAATACCTGTAATCGAAAGTGATTTTTTTTCGGCAAATTTCGTGGGTACGCTCAGAACCTTTTTTAAAGGTAAACACGCACTCCATGCTTTCTGTGAGTTCATTATCCAGGACCTGGTGTGCGTGTTTTGTTTGATACATGCCAACATGTACGTAGTCTTTGCAGTCTGGATGCTTTTTCAACTGCCCCCATTCATTTATCACCAGGTCCTCTGGGTAGCGCTCACACAAGGTTGCTGCAAGGGATTTATCAAGGATCTTTGTATACATGATGTCTTGATTATCAGTCATGTATAAAAAAGCCCATGGCGCATTCATCAAAGTGGCTCGCGCGTACAACCATCCTTCTTCATCTCGAAATTTCAGCAACATATTTCTGGCGATCCTTTCATTGATGGATACGCCTGAGTCTTTACTGATGAAATAGGCAATTTTATCAAAATGATTAATGAGTAGGCTAAGAATTTGCTCTACAAGATAGCCCTTTTCTCTTTTGGGGCGCTCTGCTTGATCCGCCGTATTTTTCTTAGAATAAGGACACCATTCATAAGCATCGCGATCATAGATCCCCACCCCTGGAATGGGGCGACCAAAGTGTTTCCCATAGGGGTTCGGTGTATTAGCCAGTTTTTTGTAAAAACCGATAATTTGCACAGGATTATTACACGCTGGGCAGATGGCAAAATATTGGGGAGTTCCATTATCGCTGGTTTTATACCAGGGTGGTCTGCGAGCGGTGCGTTTCTCGTAATCTGTGATATCAATGGGATAGTATGCTTGTGATTTCAGCTCAACCTTGTAGACATTCATGAATACTCTCTCCTTTAGTATAGGGTTAATATTGCAAAACCTGTTTTTGGGATCAAGGTCTCCAGCCTTGCATATAGCCCTCCTCACTGAGCCGAAAATTATCAAAATTCCATAAAGAGTTATCCGCTGACCTCCCGCCCCATCTGTCGCACCCTGAGAGCACCCTACATCATCAAGGAGTGCTTGTGTATGCCTATCCCCGTTGTTCGTGGTCTCGGCGCCGGCTGTGTGCTGGGGCTGACTTTGCTGACCGCATTGCCTGCCTTTGCTGCTGAAAAAGATGAGCTGGCCTCTGCCCAGCGGATGCTGATTCAGGTACAGGCAGCGCTTGAACGTGCGCGTGTTGCCGCCGTGCAGGCGGACCCGTCGGAGCGCGGTCGTTTCTTCTTCGACTATGCCCGCGCTACCGCCGATCTCAAAACCATCAATGCCGGTATCGATCGTTACCTCGAGCCTTCACGCGCGCAACCACGTGATGGCAGTGCGGTGGCCGGCAACTACCGTCGGGAGCGCCCCTGATGGCCATGACCGGTGCGCAGGAGCAGGCCTTCAAGGCGGCCAGCGGCGGCGTTGAAATCAATATCCTGTCGCTGATTTGCATCGGTGGGTTACTGGCGGTGCTGTTTGTCTGGGCGGCCTGGGCTCTGGTTGATGTTTACCAGGGCTGGAGTAACGAAAAAGTACGCAATGGGGCGTTGGTTCACTTCGTCATCAAAACCGTGCTGTTGCTGGTTGTTTCAATCTGGATGTTTGCCAGCTGACCTGTAAGAGGCGCTGGACCGTATTTCACGATGTTATTTTCACACACCAATAAGGAATGTTTTATGAATGCTGCAGTTCGTCTTTTCCGTCAACTCTGCGCGCGTGTCGCAGTAGCCACTTCCCTGGCGTATGTCGCCAGCCAGCCGGTGCAGGCGGCTCTGCCGTCGGTTGAGCCCCCGTCCTCCGGTGGTGGCGGTGGTCTGATGGATACCATCAAAGGCTATTTCCAGGACGGGATCGTTATTATCGGTCTGGTCGCCGCTGCGGTGGCCTTCCTGATTGTCGCCAACGCTGCGATCCATACCTTTGCCGAGGTCCGTGATCAGAAAGCGACCTGGGCCAAGTTCGGCGCCATCGTGCTGGTTGGTGTGGTGCTTCTGGTCACCGTCATTTGGCTGGTTGGCAAGTCCGCCGAAATCCTGTTCTAAGGTTATCCGCCATGCAGACTATCCGATTTTTACCTGACCGCCTCAATGCCGAGCCCGTCGTTTTCCGGGGGTTTACGACCCCGGAAATGGGGCTGGCGGCGTTAGCCGGCGTGGGACTGGGTCTGCTCGTGTCGTTGCCGTTTCTTCCTCTTGCCGGTTGGGTCGTGATACCCACCGGCATGCTGGTGATGCCGCTTCTCGTCATCTGGTTTGGGGGCAGCCGGCTGACGCGCCTTAAGCGCGGTAAACCGGAGAATTATATCTGGCAGCGCCTCGAGGCGCGTAAACGTCGCATGGGGTGGGGGGATCCCACCCTGATTATCGACAAACAGGGCTGGTCGTTGCGTCGCAGCCGCGTTGTTAAGAGGTCCACATGAGCCGTTTCAGACATGCGGTTAAAAACCGCGATCAGCATATTCTCACGTTGCGGGTTGCCTGCGGTGTGCTGGTCGTTTTCCTTCTGGTGGCCAGCATCGGCTGGATGCGGGCGCCTGATAATTTGACCATCCATAACCCGCCAGACCTGCGCAGCGGCTCTACCCGCGCCTGGTGGGAGGTGCCACCGTCCACGGTTTACAGCTTCGGTTTTTATATCTTCCAGCAACTCAATGCCTGGCCTAAGAACGGTGAGGTGGATTACCCGGCAAAAATCAATGGCCTGTCACCGTACCTGACGCCGTCGTGTGAGCGCTTTCTGAAAGCGGACGCCAAAAAGCGTAGCGAAAGCGGTGAACTTGCCGGCAGGACGCGCGTGGTATTCGAAATCCCTGAGCACGGTTACAACGGCCGTTATAACCAGAGCCCAGTGACGGTCAAAGGCCGTGATAACTGGGTGGTGCGCCTTGATCTGGTGGCGGACGAGTCCTTTGCCGGTGAACCGGTGAAACGCGCACTGACACGTTACCCGCTGAAAGTGGTGCGCGCAGAAGGGGATCCGGAACGTAATGAGTTTGGTCTGGCGCTGGATTGTTACGACAGCATGCCACAGCGTCTTGCTGCAGCGCCGGCGGAACCCGCGCCTGAGAAAAAAGGAGTATTCCAATGATGAAAGCACGTGTTCTGGCGCTTTCCCTGAGTGTACTTCCCCTGGCGGCGACGTTTATCGTGCCGGCTACGCAGGCGGAAGAGCTGATGAAATGGGAGCGTATCCCGTTGCAAATCCCGCTGGCCGTCGGCAAGGAGCGGGTGTTGTTTGCCGATAAAAATGTCCGCGTCGGATTCCCGCCGGCGCTGAACGGCAAGCTGCGGGTACAAAGCAGTGGCGGCGCGGTCTACCTGAAAGCGGATGCGGCTTTCCCGCCTACGCGTCTGCAGCTGCAGGACGTGGAAAATGGGGAGGTTATTCTCCTTGATGTGACGGCATCGGACAAAGGCTCGGCTGAACCGGTGCGTATTGTCTACAGCGGTGACGTGACCTCAGTCAGCAGCAGTAATGACACGCCTGCTGCTTCAGGGGGAAACAACGCGGCGCCTGGGGCGGATAACGGCACCCAGGCGAAGCGTAAAAAATTCAAATACAACGCGCCGCTGCCGGTTGTCCTGACGCGTTACGCAGCGCAAAGCCTGTACGGCCCGGTGCGTACGGTTGAAGCGGTGCCCGGTATTCATCCGGTCAACCCGCACCTGCCGAAACGTATCACCACACTGTACCCGTCAGAGCCGGTGACCATCACGCCGCTGGGCGGCTGGGGTATTGGCAGCCGCAACGTGGTAGCGCTGAAGGTGCAAAACACCGCCAGCCGCAAAATCACGCTCGATCCCCGGGTACTGCAGGGGCAGTTTGTGACGGCGACGTTCCAGCACCGCTATCTCGGCCCGGTGGGGACTCCGGAAGACACCACCACGCTGTACCTGGTTACTGCCGGTCGCCCGGATGGGGCGTTTGTCGCGGAGCCATCAGCGGTTCGCAAAGCCGTAAAAGCGGCGAAGAAGGGGGCAAACCATGGCTGATGTGAAATCTAACATGTTGCCTAAAGTGATTGTGTTCGGCGTGCTGGCCACCGCGATCCTCGTCGGACTTAAGGCCTGCAGCGGCGGTAAAACACAGGAGGAGACTCAGCAGGCGCATAACGTTCTGGCCAGCATGTCGCCGGAAGAGCTGCGGGCGCTGGGCGTGGAGGGGGATACCCCGGAGGACACGTTGCGTACCCTGGTGGGCACCCTACGGACTACCCGAACCCAGCAGGCCGAGCTGCAGAAAAACATTGATAAAGTGCTGAAAGAAAACGAAGAACTTCGCAAGCGCAATACCAATGTGTCCGGTCAGGTCAATGAGGCCGTGGCCGGCTTCCAAAAACAAGCACAGCAGCGCCAGCAGCAGCTTCAGCAAGAGCAGCAAACGCTGATGGGAAAAATCCAGACGCTGACCGAGCAGTTGAGTGCGAACAAGGACAAGGCAAAAAGCGACAGTGATATTCCGCTGGGGCTGGGACTGGATGGCTTGGGTGCCGGGGACGGTGGGGCCGCTCCTGGTCAGGATGGCTTGATGAGGGTCGGTCCGAAAGACATGAAAGAACCCGACCCGCGTAATCCGAACAGCGTCAAAGACGGCCCGCAGTTCCCGACGTCGTTCCTGTCGGACAATGCGATCACACGCCAAAAAGCTGCCTATGAGCAGCAGGTTAAAGGACATACCAATGAAAAAGGGGCGGAGGAGAACGCCGAGCCGGTGTTTACCCTGCCTGAGAATTCCACCCTGGTGGGCAGCCGCGCCATGACGGCGCTGCTGGGGCGCGTGATCTGGTCAAGTTAAACAGGACACTTTTTTCTCAGCCATCTGTTCATATCGCACTGGCGATAAATACCCATTCGAAGCATGGTTTCTGTCAAGATTGTAATAACGCATATAGTCTGCAACATCACGTTTCATACCTGCCCGCGTCTGCTGCGGGATCAACAGCACCCATTCATGTTTCAAACTGCCCCAAAAACGCTCCATTACCGCGTTATCCCAGCAGGCGCCAACATCTCCCATGCTGCTTCTGAGTCCGTAACTGGTTAACAGCGTTTGGAAGCGCTTGCTGGTATACTGCGCTCCACGATCGGTATGGACGACCAGCCCTGTCGGTGGATTGCGCAGGTTGTAAGCCTGCATGAGAGCCCGGCAAACCAGCGACGATGTCATTTTCTTGTCAATGTGCCAACCGACGATCCGGCGGGAATATAAATCCATGATCGCAGCCAGGTACAACCAGCCTTCACCCGTTTTCAGATACGTAATATCACTCACCCATATCTGGTCCGGTCCGGGAGGATTGAAGTTCTGATTCAACAGATTTGGTGCAAAATCAGCCCCTTTCTTCGGTTTCGTTGTGACCTTCCAGGCACGGCGTTGCCGGCAGAGAAGTCCCTCTTCGCTCATGATTTTTCTAACGCGCCAACGACTTATGGTGACGCCTTCTTCACGGAGCTTTTTAACCAGCGTTCGGCTCCCGGCACTTTCCCGACTGGCAGAGAATAACGCCTTGAGCATCACCCTGACTGCGGTATCTTTCGACGGGCAGGCTATCGGCTTTTTTCGCCAGGCATACCATGCGGACGGGCTAATGCGCATCACGCGACAAAGCGTCCGTAGCCTGTAATTACCTGCGTTATCGAGGATAAACTGGTATCTCACGACATGTGCTTCGCAAAGAAGGCGCTCGCCTTTTTTAATATTTCCTTCTCAATGCGTAACTCTTTGTTTTCTAGACGTAGCCTTCGGAGTTCAGCTTGTTCATCTTCACTAAGCGGACTTTCATGGCGCTGGCGCGCGGCGGCGACCCAACTGCGCAATGTTTTGGCGCTGATCCCCAAAGAAGTTGCGGCACGCGCAATGGAGTAATTTTGCGTCAGCACCAGGGCCACCGTTTCCTTCTTAAATTCTGGCGTAAATTTTCGCTTCTGATTCACTAAACACCTCCATTTTGGATGTAAGTTTAGTGTCCTGATTATTCGACCACAGCAGCGTGCCGATCAACGGCACGGTGACTGACCCTTACCCGTTCAAGCTGATGATTGGCAAAGACAACCTGACGGCGAACGGCATCGAGTTGCCGGACGTCGAGGGTGCGATTGTCTCCGGGACGGCCAGCGGCGACTGGACGTTGTCGTGCGTGCGCGGCCAGGTCAACAGCATCACCTTCGTGTTTGCGGACGGGACGGTACGCACCTTGCCGCATCCTGACACCAATATGAAGGCCAATAGCAACAACAATAGCGGTAACAATGGTAAAGACGTCAGCACCACCGCCGGCATTGGCTGGATCTCTGATGACAACGGCATCCCGTGCATCGGTGGAGAGCGTAAGTCCAATGCCTCGACCTACCTGCCGACTATCGCCGCCTTGTCGGCCGCCAGCGCCGCCGGGGAAGGGATCAGCCAGGGGCAATACACCACGCAAAACAATGTGAATGGCATCACCTCGACCATGACTGGTAATGCCGGCCAGGCCGTGCTGGGCAAGGCGCTGTCAGGCGGGATGAAAGAGACCGCCGATTGGGTGCGTGAGCGCTACGGCATGATGTTCGACGCCGTGTACGTTCCGCCGGGCCAGAAACTGGCCGTGCACATTACCCGCCAGCTGGCGATCGACTTTGAGACCAAAGGGCGCAAGGTGCGTTACGACTTCAGCCTGCCTGGCGAAGACGGCAGCACCGGCGGACTGGATTAACACGTCATTCAGAGGAGGAGAAGCATGCTGTGGCGCCAATGTGAAAAGTTGAGTCGCCCACAGAGTTGGGCGCTGGTCTTGCTGTCCTGCAGCGCGTTTTGGTTAGGTGTGCTGCTCCTGCTGTGTTTGCTTATAAGAGAATGATAATCATGCGGAAAAATCTGTTTAACCGGGTCCTGGCGACCGCTGTCATTGTCAGCGTCATGGCGTTGGCCGGCTGTTCGACGTCGAAAGAAGAAATGCTGCCGCCAGGCGACAGCTCGATGCTGGAATTGTGGCAGGGTGAGGATGGCGGCGGAACGGCGCGCAATGCGGTGGCGGCGCGCGACAGCCTGCGCCGACCGCTCACCGAGAACGAAAGCCAGGCAACAGCCGCGAGCGATCGCAGCTACAGCCGCACACAGGAAAGCGAAATCAGCCAGCAGTTCCCGCGCCTGCCGAATCCCGACCTGGTGATGTACGTGTTCCCGCACCTGGCGGATGGCAACGCGCCGGTGCCGGGGTACAGCACCGTGTTTCCTTTCTACAGCCAGGTGCAGTATGCGATGCCGGGTGAACGGACGGAGGCTTACTGATGCGGTTTTCCCTGTTTGATAAAAAGCGCCTGGCGCGAAAAAAGCCGGCAGCTGTTGCCCAGGACGCACTGAACGTGACCGAGGACGGTGTGCCGCTGTCTGTCGACGGCCGTGAGCCATTACGGCGCCAGGGCAAGATGACGGTAAAGGATGAGCAGCAGGTGTACCACGCCAATCCGTCCATCGTTGATTACCTGCCCTGGGCGGAGTTTCTCGACCGTGAGCAGTGTATCTTGCTCGATGACGGCGTATCCGTCGGGGCCGTCTTTGACATCACGCCGGTGGCGACCGAAGGGCGGACGGACGATCGCCTGGAGCAGATGCGCGATACTGTAGAGGATGCCCTGCAGGACTCGTTTGACGAACATGATGAAAACCCCTGGATCGTGCAGTTCTTCTGCCAGGACGAGAACAATGTCGAGGCGTATATCGACGGGCTGCGACAGTATGTCAAACCCCACGCGCAGGGCAGTGCGTTTACTGAAGACTGGTTGAAAGAGACTGAGCGCCATCTGCGCGGGATTGCCCGTCCGGAAGGCCTGTTCAAAGATACGCTGATAACAGACCAACCGTGGCGTGGGCAGCAGCGACGGACCCGCATGGTGGTCTATCGCTGGATGGGTAAGAGCAATCATGATCCGATGCCACCGATTGCCATGCTGAATCAGACCTGTGAGCGCGTGACCGGTGCCCTGGCCGGTGCCGGCGTTGCCTGCGTACGCCAGAACGGTGCGCAGTTCCATGACTGGATGCTTCGCCTTTTTAACCCCAGCCCGGAGTGGGTGGATAAAGAGACGCTGTATCGCGATGCCGCCTATTTTGACAGCCGTAACACGCCGGAAGGCGCGATGCCGGTGCAGAATGATTTTGCCGAAACCCTGCTGTTCACCCCGCCCGTATCCGATCCTGACCACGGTGTATGGTGGTTCGATAACCAGGCGCATTGCGCGATCCCGGTCGAGAAGCTGCGCCGTCCGCCGGAGCCGGGCACGATCACCGGTGAAATGAAACGCGGCGAGAAGAAAATCAATGCGCTGATGGATCTGTTCCCGGAGGGGACGATGGTGTGCATGACGATTGTCGTGCAGCCTCAAGACACGCTGGAGAATGACTTCAATCGACTGGCCAAAAATGCCGTCGGTGAGAATACTGAATCTGGCCGCGTGCGCCAGGACGTGGCGCAGGTGAAAGAGTACCTGGGCAATCGCCACAAACTGTACCGTGCCGGTATCACCTTCCTGCTGCGTGCCGGCGATCTGACCTCGCTCAATCACAAACGTGTCGAGCTCACCAACGTGTTGCTTGGCGCCGGCCTGCAACCGGTTCGTCCGGAATTTGATGTGGCGCCGCTCAATACCTACCTGCGGGCGTTGCCGATGTGTTTTAACCCGGAGACGGACAAGAAACACTGGTACACCCGCCTGACCTGGGTACAGCATCTGGCCGGCCTGTTACCGGTGACTGGCCGCGAAACCGGGACCGGTCACCCCGGCATGAGCTTCTTCAACCGCGGTGGGGATACGCTGACGTTTGACCCGCTCAACAAGCACGACCGGAGTCAGAATGCGCACATGCTGTATTTTGGTCCGACCGGCGCGGGGAAATCTGCGACGCTGTGTGCGACCCTGTCGCAGCTGATGGCAATACACCGGCCGCGACTGTTTATTGCCGAAGCGGGGAACTCGTTCGGACTGCTGGCCGATTACTTCGAGAGCCAGGGGCTCAGCGTCAACAAGGTGAGTATCAAACCGGGCAGTGGCGTCTCGCTGCCGCCGTTCTCCTACGCGCATAAACTCGTCGACGATGCGTTAACCTCGCTGGCCCTGGATGAAAATGAACTGCCGGACATCGATGCCGATGACGACGAGGATGAAGATAAGCGCGATTACCTGGGGGAAATGGAGATCTCGGCGCGCATGATGATCACCGGCGGCGATGCGAAGGAAGAACATGAACTGAAACGCGCCGACCGCGCGATGATCCGCGAGGCGTTGCTGATGGCAGCGCGGCAGACCTATGACGAAGGACGGCAGATGTTGCCGGCAGACCTGCAGAAGGCACTGTACGCCATATCCAAAGACGAAGGGAGTGATATCCGTAACGTCCAGCGCCGGGCCAAAGCGGCCGAAATGGCGGAGTCGCTCGGGATGTTTACCCAGGCAGGCAGTTTTGAAGCAGAGCTGTTTAACCGTGAGGGCAGCCTGTGGCCAGAGGCGGATGTGACCCTGATTGACCTTGGGCATCTGGCACGTGAGGGCTATGAGGCGCAGATGGCGCTGACGATGGTGAGCCTGACCAACACCATCAACAACATTGCCGAGCGAGACCAGTACTCGGAGCGGGATATCGTGTTCGCGGTGGATGAGGCGCACATTGTGACGGTGAACCCGCTGCTGGCGCCGTACATGACCAAAATCGTCAAGATGTGGCGTAAGCTCGGCGCCTGGCTGTGGCTGGCCACGCAGAACCTGAAAGACTGCTGTGGTCGAATAATCAGGACACTAAACTTACATCCAAAATGGAGGTGTTTAGTGAATCAGAAGCGAAAGTTTACGCCAGAATTTAAGAAGGAAACGGTGGCCCTGGTGCTGACGCAAAATTACTCCATTGCGCGTGCCGCAACTTCTTTGGGGATCAGCGCCAAAACATTGCGCAGTTGGGTCGCCGCCGCGCGCCAGCGCCATGAAAGTCCGCTTAGTGAAGATGAACAAGCTGAACTCCGAAGGCTACGTCTAGAAAACAAAGAGTTACGCATTGAGAAGGAAATATTAAAAAAGGCGAGCGCCTTCTTTGCGAAGCACATGTCGTGAGATACCAGTTTATCCTCGATAACGCAGGTAATTACAGGCTACGGACGCTTTGTCGCGTGATGCGCATTAGCCCGTCCGCATGGTATGCCTGGCGAAAAAAGCCGATAGCCTGCCCGCCGAAAGATACCGCAGTCAGGGTGATGCTCAAGGCGTTATTCTCTGCCAGTCGGGAAAGTGCCGGGAGCCGAACGCTGGTTAAAAAGCTCCGTGAAGAAGGCGTCACCATAAGTCGTTGGCGCGTTAGAAAAATCATGAGCGAAGAGGGACTTCTCTGCCGGCAACGTCGTGCCTGGAAGGTCACAACGAAACCGAAGAAAGGGGCTGATTTTGCACCAAATCTGTTGAATCAGAACTTCAATCCTCCCGGACCGGACCAGATATGGGTGAGTGATATTACGTATCTGAAAACGGGTGAAGGCTGGTTGTACCTGGCTGCGATCATGGATTTATATTCCCGCCGGATCGTCGGTTGGCACATTGACAAGAGAATGACATCGTCGCTGGTTTGCCGGGCTCTCATGCAGGCTTACAACCTGCGCAATCCACCGACAGGGCTGGTCGTCCATACCGATCGTGGAGCGCAGTATACCAGCAAGCGCTTCCAAACGCAGTTAACCAGTTACGGACTCAGAAGCAGCATGGGAGATGTTGGCGCCTGCTGGGATAACGCGGTAATGGAGCGTTTTTGGGGCAGTTTGAAACATGAATGGGTGCTGTTGATCCCGCAGCAGACGCGGGCAGGTATGAAACGTGATGTTGCAGACTATATGCGTTATTACAATCTTGACAGAAACCATGCTTCGAATGGGTATTTATCGCCAGTGCGATATGAACAGATGGCTGAGAAAAAAGTGTCCTGTTTAACTTGACCAGATCAGACTTCCCGGATATTGCCGAGAAAATGTTGAATATGGCGGAGTGGTGGGTTTGTCTGACCATGCCGCCGGAGGAGGTCAACGACATTGCCCGCTTCAAGGCGCTGACTGAAGAGCAAAAGGCGGTGCTGCTGTCAGCCAGCAAACTCTCCGGCTGTTATACCGAAGGTGTGGTGTTGTCGAAAAAACTCGAGGCGCTGTTCCGTGCAGTACCGCCGAGCCTGTACCTGGCGCTGGGGATGACCGAAAAAGAAGAGAAGGCCGAACGCCGCGCGCTGATGCAGGAGTTTGGCTGCAGCGAGCTCGAGGCGGCGCGAAGGGTAGCGCAAAAGCTTGACCGCCTGCGTGGTCTGGCGGCGAACGGGGAGGCACGGGCTGCATGATGACCCTGAAATATCCTGAACCGGTTGTGCGTTCTCAAGACCTGGTCATTCGAGATCCGGCGTTGTTTACCCTTCCCCCGCAGGGGGTGGCTACCCTGAGCGCAACAGATGCGCAGGGACTCGACACGTTCTGTACGGCTATTCGGGCTCGGTTGTCAGGGCCAGTTCGGCTTACCGCCCACCCGCATCGCATCGGGAGTCGTACCAGTGTGGCTCTGCATCTTGAGGGGCGCCTTGGGCGTTGCATCGATGTGCTGATCACGGTGACCGGCAGTACGTTGTGGCCTCAGCCGGAAGAGTATGATCACCCGCGCTGGTATATTACCGTGCCAGACGCGGCGGATGTGGTGTACCTGCTTCTCCACCTGAGCGAGCTGTGTGAGCGATTTAGGGTTAACTGATAACACTGCAGAAGTTAACGAACACTTCATACTATCTGGTATCTGAGCCAATTTTTGAGAGTATGTTTTCATTTGATCACCGGCCCTCTGGCCGGTTTTTTTTTATCCGGATAACGGTATACTATTCGGTATTACAGGAGGAGATGACGTGGCGATAACTGAAGAAGCATTATCGAAGTCAGGTTTTACGACGAAAGATATACAGAAGCTCCGAAATAATAGTGCCAATTATGGTTCAACTGTAGATGTCATTGTTTCAGACCTGGCGAAGCGGTTCTTGATCAATGTCTGGGTGACGTTTGGGGTTGTTTTGGTGTGTTTGATAGCGCTGATTCTGGGGTCTGTTGACAGCGCATTATCTGGTGTGTTTGCCGGTTTATTCGTTTTAGCCATCGGTTGGTTAACTGTTCCGGCTGGCCTGGCATATAAATCCTGGCGTTTCAGAAAACGGGCTCAATGAGCTGAGTCTGTTGTCGTTGTCATTAAATCGAATACAACTTTTGCCTTAAGTCCATAGCCTACTATTTTCATTGTCAACATAGGTCTGTTCATGGTTTCGACCTTGCGATAAAAATCAGTCGGTAGATAGTGGAACAGCCGCCATGTTCCAGGTCTTCTGAGTAATCCGAATATGCTGTAAGCGTTAGCTGTGAGGGTTACTGCTTTAAAAGCACCGAGACCACTATCTCGGCTGAATCCCATAAACTCAGCGGTTGCCATGACACCATTAGCGAGGATCCCTTCAGAACCAGGTTTGCTTTGTACTTGCTGATCGAATTCTCGCGAAAGCGTATTGAAGCCATCAGCGATAAGTATTACTCCCGCCATGACGCCGATAGGGGTTCCTGTCGCTGCTATTGCAAATCCACCTACAACTTCCAGACCGGCCAGGACGACGTTAACTGCCGTGATGGCATAACCCACGACTTTGTTGTTTTCCTTGATAAATTCTACCTTTGCATACAGTTTTGCGGCCTTTGTTCTGAGTAAGCGATCTTGCTCGAGAAGATTTTCATTTTCTGCTCTTAAGTTCTTTAAATAGGAAATTCCTTCCTCTTCAGATTTTGCCTGGCGAGCAAGATAAAATTGCTGTGATATGAAGGATTTAATATCTTCCATGAACTTGATTTTTGTGAGCCCATCCTGAAGATGGTGAGACGCAACGGTATTCGCGGTATTAATGAGTTTTCGAGCTTCCAGATTAATCATGGTTGCTGACCAGGCGTTAGTCCGTTGTCCTGTAAGCTGTGAAATATCCATTTATACCCTCATAAGCGATTTGTCATACCGTCGACCAAAATCATATAACAAGGTCTACTCAATTGCATAAATTCTTGCAGCATAGATTCAGCGTTAGCGTAGTAAAATTATCGCAATCCAATAAAGACTTCTTTGCTGTCTTTCTGAGCGCTCCATAGCACCCTGTGTGGATTCTATCCACGCAGGAGTGCACGCCATGAAAATCAGCACGTTGCTGACGTTGTTTCCTCTGCTGATGCCGGCATCGGTGCTTGCCGGCACGGTACTGTATACCGATTCCCACCATCCTCCGACGAATAATGATGCTTCCGTGACCGTGATTTATCTTGACGGTCCGGAGCAGTTGCAGACGCAGCTCTTCGGCGCACTGTCGTCGAACCCGGATGAAGCGCAGCGGCAGGCGCAAGCCGTACTGCAGTCACCACAATGGCAGGCGCATGAACAGGAGCTGGCGACGGTTTACCGTGCGGTGGTGCGCGCCTGGGAACTGGGCGTCAAAAAAGTCCCCGCGGTCGTGTTTGACGATCGGGATGTGGTGTATGGCACCGCTGATATCGCCCGGGCCACCGCGTTGCGCGCGAAGTCACTGGAGGGCCAGTGACATGCAACGATTTCCCTTGCAGTTGGCGTCTTCCGGACAACCCCGGCAGACCCTTAAATCCCTCGGTGTAGCCATGATGCTGTCTGCGGCCGGCGTGCCGGCAGTGAATGCCGCACTTAACAGCGCGCAGATTGTTGCCAGTGCGGTATCGCAGTCCTGCATCAGCTGGCGGGTAAGCGGCATTTGTTACTGGTTGTTCTGCAGTTGGGGCGGCTGCACTGTCCGGACTTCGGTCAAAGTTAGCCATTTCATCCCGGAGGCGGTGGTGTCGGCGTATAACACCCCGGGAGGCAACCCGTGGCGTGAGATGTCGATGGTCAGTCAGGCCGCCGGCGGACTCGAGAGCAGTATCACCAGCGCGCTGGGCGGAGTTGCAGCCGGCGGCGGCAACAATGAGCTGAAAACGCCTGGGCAGCGCAAAACCAACCTGCATTTCAAATACGCTGACGCCATTGGCCATCCGGCGACGTCCCTGATTGGCGGCAGCATTGCCGGCTATTCGTGCCGTAGTGCGGCGACCCCCTTCGTGCCGTATTTCCTCAGCACGCTGGACAGCCTGGCATGGCGTACTGGCATGCCGGAATCATTGTATCCGGAGGCGTTGATCCCCGGTCAGCGCGAGGTTGGTAGTCAGGCAGCCGCGAATATGTGGGGCAACGTCTATCCCCGTTCGGGATTTGTGACTCAGGTTGATGACGACAAGGCGGGTGCTCTGGTGGCACAGCGTGTGGCGGACATCATTACTCGAACTGGTCAGCCGCACGTCTACCAGCCCCTGATGGGCCAACGCTCGGAAGGGTACTGGCCACCAGGTGCGGTTCAGGAAAATACCGGAACCAGCAACCACAAATGGCAACGCCTGGCACCTCAACTGAGCCAGTCCTGCGCTGTGTTCCCGGACGGTGAACATCCGCCGGCCGTGGATGGGAACACTGCCTTTGCCCTGTGGCAACCCTATAGCTGCTGCCAGCGCCGCGGGCAGCGTTTCCTCTACAGCACAGATTTCTGAGGCATAAATGATGAAAAAACCAATGAATAAATCTCTCCGGGGACGGCGCAGCCTGCTGTCTCTGTTGGTTGTCAGCAGTATGGCATTGGCCAGCGTGAATGCGCACGCTGACGACAATGACGATAACGGCTGCTGTGGTCGAATAATCAGGACACTAAACTTACATCCAAAATGGAGGTGTTTAGTGAATCAGAAGCGAAAGTTTACGCCAGAATTTAAGAAGGAAACGGTGGCCCTGGTGCTGACGCAAAATTACTCCATTGCGCGTGCCGCAACTTCTTTGGGGATCAGCGCCAAAACATTGCGCAGTTGGGTCGCCGCCGCGCGCCAGCGCCATGAAAGTCCGCTTAGTGAAGATGAACAAGCTGAACTCCGAAGGCTACGTCTAGAAAACAAAGAGTTACGCATTGAGAAGGAAATATTAAAAAAGGCGAGCGCCTTCTTTGCGAAGCACATGTCGTGAGATACCAGTTTATCCTCGATAACGCAGGTAATTACAGGCTACGGACGCTTTGTCGCGTGATGCGCATTAGCCCGTCCGCATGGTATGCCTGGCGAAAAAAGCCGATAGCCTGCCCGCCGAAAGATACCGCAGTCAGGGTGATGCTCAAGGCGTTATTCTCTGCCAGTCGGGAAAGTGCCGGGAGCCGAACGCTGGTTAAAAAGCTCCGTGAAGAAGGCGTCACCATAAGTCGTTGGCGCGTTAGAAAAATCATGAGCGAAGAGGGACTTCTCTGCCGGCAACGTCGTGCCTGGAAGGTCACAACGAAACCGAAGAAAGGGGCTGATTTTGCACCAAATCTGTTGAATCAGAACTTCAATCCTCCCGGACCGGACCAGATATGGGTGAGTGATATTACGTATCTGAAAACGGGTGAAGGCTGGTTGTACCTGGCTGCGATCATGGATTTATATTCCCGCCGGATCGTCGGTTGGCACATTGACAAGAGAATGACATCGTCGCTGGTTTGCCGGGCTCTCATGCAGGCTTACAACCTGCGCAATCCACCGACAGGGCTGGTCGTCCATACCGATCGTGGAGCGCAGTATACCAGCAAGCGCTTCCAAACGCAGTTAACCAGTTACGGACTCAGAAGCAGCATGGGAGATGTTGGCGCCTGCTGGGATAACGCGGTAATGGAGCGTTTTTGGGGCAGTTTGAAACATGAATGGGTGCTGTTGATCCCGCAGCAGACGCGGGCAGGTATGAAACGTGATGTTGCAGACTATATGCGTTATTACAATCTTGACAGAAACCATGCTTCGAATGGGTATTTATCGCCAGTGCGATATGAACAGATGGCTGAGAAAAAAGTGTCCTGTTTAACTTGACCAGATCAGGCACCCTGTTTGGTATTTCGTTGCCCCAGGTGAATGACAGCAATATCGGTTACGGGAAGAACGCCAGCGGCGCGGTCTCGGACAAACTGTTCTATTCCCTGGGCGGAGGCTCGGTGATATCGCAGCCGGCTACGCGTGGCAATATGCAACGCCTGGGGATGAACCTGGGCTGGAGCTCGGATTTGATGTGCGGAAATTTCGACCTGAAGAGCACCATCGGTAACCAGCTCAATGGCGTGACGGACGGGTTCAAGAGCCTGATGGGTAACGTTATTCAGGGCGCTACCGGTGCGGTAGCCAGTCTGCCGGCGATGGCTATCCAGCGTGCTAATCCAGGCTTGTATGAAATGCTGACCAACGGGGTATTGCAGGCCAATGTGGCATTCGACAAAGCCCAGCTCAATTGCCAGAACCTCTCCAAACGGATGATGGATATGGCGGATTCCGGCGGCTGGAGTCAGGCGGCGGCGATGGAGGAGGCCAAAAGCCTGATCAATAACGGGGATGCCGATGCAGTGCGGTCGATGAATGCCACCGAGAAAGTAACCGGGCAATCCGGCCAGACCTGGATCGGTGGGCAGAAGCGCGGCGGCGCCGGTCAGCTGGCCATCAAACCGACGCACGATCTGGCTGCAGCCGGCTACAACATGATGAATGCGTTGCCGGTCACCAGCACCTCCAGCGTATCCGGCAGCAGCTGTACCGGCGGTGCCTGTACCAAATATGCCAGCAGTGAAGAAGCGGCAGCCGCTGTGGTGAAGGTGTTGGGCGACACCTCGCTGCGCACCTGCAAGGACGCCGCGCAATGCACCAGTGGCGAAGGGACCGAACAGCCAGGCAGCACCGTAGCCGGTACAGGTTTTGCGCCGATGCTGGAAGAGGCGACGAAAACGAATAATGAGCAGTTGGCCAAGCTGGTCAATGGGGCAGAAAAACCCACCGCGGGCAACCTGGCCAAACTTAAGACAGGTAGCCTGGCGGTGACCGCCGGCGTTATCAAGGCACTGCAGCGCGATCCGGATAATGCCGCCCTGGTTGGGCGCCTGGCCAGTGAACTGGCGATGGCGGATACCATCGAAACGGCCTTTATCATGCGGCGCATGATCACCACCGGGATGTCTGAGCCGAATGCCTCTGCGCAGAAAGTCGCGATGGAAGAGGGTGATCGGCGTATCGAGGCGCTGGATCGTGAGATCACGGCGCTCAAGAACGAGATGGAGATGAAGCGTGAAATTGCGCGTAACGCGGTACTGACAATCATCGATAGGGAGAACAATCGGGCGGAAACCAACCCGCAGCGTCAGTCGGTTGACAGCCCGGATACTAAATTCAACCAGCTGGCCGTGCCGGAAAGCGACCAGTAATTGTGAGGATGAATCAATGACCGGAACAGAGAAAAATGCGGTGACGCCTACCAGGAGGCGCCGGTTTGGTCTGCGGGCAAAGCGTGTTCTGCAGATGTTGGGCATGCTGGTGATAGCGATGATAGTCGCGCTGGGCATGGCTCACTGGGGTGTCAATCACCCGGGAGAGAGTGCCGCGCTGCGTGACTGGGTGCACAGCACCCGTTATGGCTGGCTGAGTTGGCGCCTGGCGCTTTACGCCGCACTGGCCTGGGGGTTCTGGAAAGTCTGGCATGCGCCGGGCTGCAAACCAGAATACCGGCAACCCCTCAAACGCATGGCCATTGCCTGCGCGGTATTTGCCCTGGCCTGTGAATACAGCCTCTTTGGTGGAGGGCTGTCGTTATGATGACCAACAGCTATCTGGAGTATTTCCTGACGCTGCTCGGCTGGCTGATTAACAACGGCCTGTGGGAGCTGCTGGTCAGTACGGGGCTGTTTGTGCTGCCGTTGCTGTTCAAGGTGGCGGCCATCTGGCTGAAGGTACGAGAGGAAGGGGAGGATGAGGGCAACAAAGGGATGCTGTCCCTGCCGCGCATCGAAAACCTGCTCTACGGGGCATTCTTTGTGATGCTGGCCTGCTGTCTGCCGCTGATGAATGTCAGCCTGGACACCATCAAGTACGACAGCAGCCGGGCGGCGACCTGTGGCACCTGGACCCCGAAGAAGCCGGATGAAACGGGCTACGCCAACATCATGTCGAGCATGAATGGCCAGACGGCGAAGGTGCCGGTGTGGTGGTTGGTGGTGCATAAACTCTCAAAAGGCATCACGTCGGCGGCCGTGGCCACCATTCCGTGCCGGCCGGATCTGCGGCAGGTCCGTTTTGAAGTCCAGCACAGCCGGGTCAACAATCCGGGGCTGGCGAAGGAGCTTCAGGACTTCACCAATGACTGCTACGCGCTGGCGCTGTATACCTGGCAGAACCGCGACCAGGGACAAACGACCGACAAGGCCACGCTGCGTGATATCGAGTGGCTGGGGTCGAAAACCTTCCTGAACGGCGGCTACTACAACAACCTGCAGTCCAAAACTCCGCGTACCAGTTTTCCCTGGAATGAGGGGCGGGACAGCGGCCGGCCAAACACCGGACGAGGGGGCTATCCAACCTGCAGCGAGTGGTGGTCTGCCGGCGAAACGGGGCTGGAAGCCCGCGTGGTGAAACAGGTCGATCCTGGCGTCATGCTGCGGATGTCTGCCGCGCTGAAGATGATGGGGCAACCGGATGCGGACTATAAAGAGGCGGTGGTGCGCCGCCTGGTCAGTCCGGATAACCTGACGGTCTCCCAGGGCGGACGCGCTTATGCCGGTTACGGCGGCAATGCAGACTTTACCCTGGACAACTCGGTTAACCGGCTCGCGTCGCTGGGCGGAACCGCGCTGGGGAGCCTGGCGGCGTACCCGGCATTTGATGCGATGCGTCAGGCATTGCCGATGGTGCAGGCGGTACTGCTGATGGCGGTCTATATCATGGTGCCGCTTATTCTGGCGTTCGCTGCCTACGAGTACAAGACGGTGATTACGGTGACGTTCGTGGTGTTTGCGCTGAACTTCCTGACATTCTGGTGGGAACTGGCTCGCTGGCTGGACAGCTGGTTACTGGAGGCATTGTACAGTTCGGACTCGCACAGTCGTTGGAATGTGGCCGGGTTCCAGAATAGTGCCGATGACCTGATTATGAACCTGGTGATGGGGTGTATGTTCTTGGTATTACCAGCTGTCTGGGTAGGCGCTCTTTCTTGGGCTGGTATTCGGACTGGTGGAGTAATCGAAGGGGCCATGAATAATGGCACCAAACAAGCACAGAACAGTGGAGGTAAAGCGGTTGATACCTTAAGTAGTGCCGCTTTATCGGGGGCTAAAAAAGGTTAGAGCTGTAAAATAGCAGGTGAAAGCCTGCTATTTCCTGCTATTTATTGTCTATTCGCGTCCCGCCAACATAGTTGCCAAATCCCTCAGGACCGGCTCTATAGCCATCATCATCACTATCATTTGTACTATCGGACAATTGCATGTTGCTGAAATCGGCATTCTGTAGGATAAACGCTATTGCCCAAATAAAAAGCATACTGCCAGCAACGATAAGTCCCCCGAAAAGCATAGCTGTGACTGAACCGATGAGAGCGATAACAATCGGAACATGGCCTATCCAGGCAGGAAGCCTGTACGCTCGTACCTTAGATACGCAAAGCCGATCCCATCTCATAATCACATTTTTCAGACGACTCCACTTACGGGCAGCCCAGATACCTCGCTGGTAGGCCTGTTGATCTCTGGCTTGGCTCATAATGCCTCCATACACCTGTTTAGCCTTTTTATCACTATAGCTTAAATAACAACCAATGGCTATTTGCCTGACTCCGTGGGTGGCTGATGCACACCATTGCTTTTCTGATTCCGCCCAGACAAAACATAGCCGATAAGCATCAGTACGGTAAGCGTAAACCCAGTGCCGTATGTAGCCATTAAACCAGTACTGGTAACTTAGACGCCCACTTGTTACAGACGGACATCTAAGTATGGAATCCCAATACTGGCGAAAAGAACCCCGCAAGAATTATTCGAATGACTTCAAGCTCCGTATGGTTGAACTGGCTTCCCGTCCCGGCGCCTGCGTTGCTCAGATTGCCCGTGAAAACGGCGTTAATGATAACGTCATCTTCAAATGGCTGCGGCTCTGGCAGAATGAAGGCCGCATATCGCGCCGCCTTCCGGCTACCGTAGTGACTTCATCACTACCAACGATACTACCTGTTGAGGTTGTACCTGATCCGACTCCATCTGGCAGGATGAACACTGAGCCAGCTCAGTTCTCAGCGCTGAACGCCTCCTCCTGTTGCGTCGAGTTCCGCCACGGCAAAATGACGCTTGAGAACCCGTCACCGGAGTTGCTGGCCGTGCTGCTCCGCGAGCTGACCGGGAGAAGCCAATGATATCCCTCCCGTCAGGCACCCGTATCTGGCTGGTTGCTGGCGTCACGGATATGCGTAAATCGTTCAATGGACTGGGCGAGCTGGTACAGCATGCACTTGATGAAAATCCGTTCTCCGGGCACCTGTTTATCTTCCGTGGCCGCAAAGGTGACACCGTGAAGATCCTCTGGGCTGATGCTGACGGTCTGTGCCTGTTTACCAAACGGCTGGAGGAAGGCCAGTTCATCTGGCCTGCTGTACGCGAGGGTAAAATCGCCATCACCCGCTCACAACTCGCCATGCTCCTCGATAAGCTGGACTGGCGTCAGCCAAAAACAGCCCGACTTAACTCACTGACAATGTTGTAAAAAGAGCATGACCGCATTATAAATGAGGTCATGAGTCAGGACTATATCGCCCGTATCGCCGCGCTGGAAGACGCGCTTCGCCAGAAAGACAGTCGGCTCAGCCTCGTTGCAGAGACTGAGTCGTTCCTGCGTTCTGCGCTGGCCCGCGCAGAAGAGAAAATAGAGAACGAAGAGCGCGAAATAGAGCATCTGCGGGCACAGATAGAAAAACTACGGCGGATGCTGTTCGGTACCCGCTCCGAAAAACTTCGCCGACAGGTTGAAGACGCCGAAGCCCTGCTGAAACAGCAGGAGCAGCAAAGCGATCGTTACAACGGCCGGGATAACGATCAGCAGGTTCCGCGTCAGCTTCGACAGTCGCGCCATCGCCGTCCTCTGCCTGACCATCTTCCACGCGAAATAAACAGGCTGGAGCCCGCCGAAACCTGCTGTCCGGACTGCGGCAGCGATATGGCATACCTCAGAGAAGTCAGCGCAGAGCAACTGGAGCTGGTCTCCAGCGCTCTGAAAGTGATCCGCACGGTCAGGGTGAAAAAGGCCTGCACCCGATGCGACTGCATCGTTGAAGCGCCTGCGCCATCACGCCCTATCGATCGGGGTATCGCCGGTCCGGGTCTGCTGGCCCGGGTGTTAACGGCCAAATACTGTGAACACCTGCCGCTATATCGCCAGTGCGAAATCTTTGCCCGTCAGGGCGTGGATCTGAGCCGGGCTCTGCTCTCCAACTGGGTGGATGCCTGTTGCCGGTTGATGGTCCCGCTGGATGAGGCTCTTTACCGCTACGTGATGGACTGCCGCAAACTGCATACGGATGACACTCCGGTGCCGGTACTGGCACCGGGCAGAAAGAAGACGAAAACCGGGCGCATCTGGACGTACGTTCGCAATGACCGGAACGCGGGGTCGTCAGACCCGCCCGCAGCGTGGTTCGCCTTCTCGCCGGATCGGCAGGGGAAACATCCTCAACAACATCTTCGCCATTACCATAGCGTTCTGCAGGCCGATGCCTTCGCTGGTTACGACAGGTTGTTCAGTGCAGAGCGTGACGGCGGCCCGCTAACAGAAGCAGCCTGCTGGGCCCACGCGCGCCGAAAAATCCACGACGTCTATATAAGTACTCAGACGGTCACAGCAGAGGAAGCCCTGAAACGTATCGGTGAACTGTACGCGGTAGAAGAGGAAATACGCGGCCTCCCGGCAACTGAGCGGCTGGCAGCCAGGCAGTCCCGGAGTAAGCCGCTGCTGGCATCCCTGCATGTGTGGTTGGAGGAGAAAAGCGCAACGCTGTCGAAAAAATCCCGGCTGGGGGAGGCGTTCGCATATGCCCTGAACCAGTGGGATGCGCTGTGCTACTACTGCGATGATGGCCTGGCAGAGCCTGATAACAACGTGGCAGAACGCGCGCTGCGAGCTGTCTGCCTTGGCAAGAAAAATTATATCTTCTTCGGGAGCGATCACGGTGGTGAGCGTGGAGCCCTGCTGTACGGTCTGATCGGTACGTGCAGGCTGAATGGCATCGACCCGGAGGCTTACCTACGCCATATCCTGAGCGTTCTGCCGGAGTGGCCCAGCAACAAAGTGGCTGAACTTCTGCCCTGGAACGTGGATCTCACCAATAAATAGCCGTCAATACGGCACTCGCTGAACGCTTACAAATTAACATGGTTGTTAGACATATATTTAAGCCTATCTCTTATCTGGAGATACAGCTACTGTCCGGTGTTTCAGGGGGCTACATCAGTTCTTGCTCGAGGAATACTTTTTCACCAAACAACTACGTGCAGCAACGGAATGGAGTTATAGGAAAGTAGCACTAACATTTACGCGTTTTATTGGTGGAGCTATAACACCCGCTATGGTGACGCAAAGGGATGTGTTGCTTTGGCGTCGGCATCTGTTAAAGGAGAAAAACCTTTCGGTACATACCTGGAACAATAAGGTTGCCCATCTGCGGGCAATATTTAATTTGGGTATTAAAAAAGCGTTGGTTCAGCACGGTGAGAACCCTTTTAATGGAACGGTAGTTCGATCTGACACTAAGAAAAAACGAATATTGACGAAGTCTCAATTGACCCGTCTTTACCTCGTGATGCAACAGTATGAACAGCGGGAGAAGGAGAGAAAACCAGTGAAGGGGGGAAAGTGCGCACTCTATCCTACCTGGTTCTGGATGACGGTATTAGACACATTTCGATATACCGGTATGCGTAACAATCAGATGATCCACATCCGCCTGAGAGATGTGAACATTGAGCAAGGTTGGATCGAACTTCGACTGGAAGGTAGCAAAACACATCGAGAGTGGAAAGTACCGGTGGTTCGTCAATTAAGGAAGCGAATAGAGCTGCTCATGATACGTGCAATCGAGCGAGGTGCGGGTCAGCATGACCTGCTTTTTGATGTCAAACGGTTCACCAATCCACGGAATACCCATTACATCTATGACGAGAAAAACGTTCTGCAGTCATTTCGTAGCTTCTATCGTCGGTTGTCCAGGGAGAGTGGCTTCGATATTTCCTCACATCGTTTCCGTCACACACTTGCCACGGAGTTGATGAAATCCCCGGACAGAAATCTAAAGCTGGTGAAGGATTTGCTGGGTCACCGTAACGTCAGTACCACAATGGAGTATATCGAATTGGATATGGAAGTAGCAGGAAAAGCACTAGAACAGGAGCTTGTTTTACATACGGATATCACCGCTACGAGAAGCTTACAAAGCTTGACACAGGCATGATTTGCTGTGAATATCACCAGTGATCGAGAAAAGGACGCCTGTGCAGCAACACAGGCATCCTTCTTGAGGAATTCAACTTACAACGTCGCGGTAGTAAACAGTTATTCTGTTATCACTTTGACAAGTCGATTCCGTATTAACCACCCGTTAAAGTTCTCATCCTTTAACCAGTGTGCATTGATGCAGAATTAGTGGTGCCCGGACTCGGAATCGAACCAAGGACACGGGGATTTTCAATCCCCTGCTCTACCGACTGAGCTATCCGGGCAACGGGGCGCATTAAACCGTAATCCACTTCGCGCGTCAACCACATTTCTTGAATTTCCTGCCGATTGCTTAACTTTGCGGCAGATTTGCATCAGACGCCGCGTTTTGGCCATTATTCACATCATCCCGTTGTCGCCCTGCCGGATTTTCCAGCCGCTGACCGCAGAGATAACGTGGCGTAAACCGGAGAGACTATAGTCGCCGATCACCTCTTCATCTTCGCGCGGCGAGCTGATGGTAATCTCCGCATCGACGCCGTGGCGGTAGGTTCCGTGGTGGCTAAAAATCGTGCCGATAAAGCATTTATCGTTCAGCCAGACGGGAATATAGGCCACCGTTTCATAGATATAGTTTGAGGGGACACCGCTGTAGTAGTTATCCGCATCGTCGGCCGAGGTGCCGGGAGGAATGGGGCAAATCGGCGCGTCGCTATCGGTTTGCGGCTTGTCCTTCAGCAATGTGCCCTGCATGACCTCCAGCGACCTGAGTAAATCCGCCTTATCCCTGGCATTCAGCGCCGGCGTTAGCGGCTGGTCTTTCTCCGGCGAGCTGATGGTATTCAGCGTGTAGCGGTAGCGAATCGTCACCGCGGGGGTCCTGTCCGTCGGGCTGAACGGACGCAGCAGGTACAGATTATCCTCGCCGAACTGGCCGTTGTACCAAAGCGCATACACCTGACCGTTAATTCTGACCCACCGGCTCCACTGGTTGGCCCCGCGCCCGTTGAGGGAGTACAGCGCGCCGGGCACGCCGGCATCAAAATCATCGTCGTCATCGCTATCGCTGCCGTTGACGCTATCGAAGGTGTCATCACCGCGTTTTAAGACCCCGGTATAGCTGAACAAGCCGGTTCCGCCGACGTAGCTATCGATAATTAAGTCGCGCCTGCCGTCGTTATCGAGATCGATAAGCGTGAAGCTGACCTTGCCGTTTTCCGAATCCGCGCTGATATCTGAATGGAGAAACGCCTGCCATTCGTCGTCGCTGATATCGCGAGAGGGCTTACTTGTTGAAACCAACGTATCGTCGGCGTAGGTCAGCGTAAAGTTGGTGACGTGCCCGGTGAGCGGGAACTGCTCGGCGATTTTATCCAGATCCAGCTCCGGGTTGGCCTTTTGCTCTTTCAGCACTGCGCTATACAGCGCCTTGAGCGCGAGATTATCGGCGTCTTTCTGCTGCTTAGGACGCACCTGACTGACGAAGGTCGGCAGCATCCAGGTCCCGCCGGGGGTAATTTCGCGGCACATGCCGGTGGTATATTTCAGGCTCTGGACAAACGCTTTGCCGTCCCAGACCCGCTGCTCCCCGCTCACGCAGTCGGCAATACCGCGGCCCTTGCTGAAAAATGCGATGACGCCATCGGCATAGCTGGAGGCATCGGTGGAGATCGGCTGAGGTTTAGCCTGCGGGGCGCTATCCACCACCCACATGGCGTAACCGTCGTTATAGGCGGCCCGCCAGCACAGCGCCTGGAGAAGCAAATGGCTTTTATCGATCGCGGTGGCGGTGATTTGCCGCTCCTGCGCGGGAATATCTTTGTTTTGCCAGTCATCACAGCGGTTATTCAGCAGCGGGACCAGCTCCGGGAGGAAGCGCTGACGCTGTTTAGCGGTCAGCGGTTCCGGCTGCGCGTTGGCGAGCGTAGGGGCGGCAATAATCTCCGGGGCGGGCAGCGCGCTCAGCGTATTGCTATCGTCGGCATCGCCTTTGCGCAGCAGCGCATCCGCGGTACCCAGGCGCTGCTGAAATTCGTCGATCTTGAGAAACACCGCGCTGCTGCCCGCGCTTGAGAGCGGCTTGCGCTCCCCGTTGAGCGAAATCTCAATGCGGCCGTCATGTTCCAGGGCCTGAATCAGCGCGGCCGTTTGCGTGCTGTCGAAGCGGAAGTGGCTGTCGTCTTTGGCATCCAGCGTCCCGCGATCCTGATTGTCGATCAGCAGGCGCACGGTGGCGTCAGGAGGAATATCGCGATCGGTCTGGGCAAAGGTCACCTGGCCGCTCACCCGCTGATCGGGGCCGGCGCTGCGGGTCAGCAGGACGCTGACTTCGCCGACGTTGACGCCGTAGCCCGCGGCCCGGCAGGTGCCGGTATTATCGCAGGCGACCTCCCAGTCTTTATACGCGAAAGAAAAACCCTGTACGGGAGCCGCCAGCAGCGAGATCGGATATAGCCCGATGATGGCAGCCCAAAGGAGAGAACGCATATAAAACCCTGTCAGCATATCGGTGAGAGGGAAATTATATGCGCGAAGGAGGGGTTAAGATATCGGAATCAGGTTAACGCGCCGCCCATTCGACACTGGGCAAAACGCAGGATGTCTTCCGCCAGGCGCCGGGCGGTGTCGACGTCGGCCTGGCTGCGCTTCACCAGCAGGCGGCTCAGGCAGCCTTCGATGATAAGCTCCATCTGTTTGGCGACCATCGCCGGGTCATCCACTTCCAGCTGGGTCAGCAGCTCGTGCGTATAGGCGAGCGAAGCCTGCTTCTGCTGTTCAGCCAGCTGATGAATCGGATGCTGGGCATCCGGATAGAAGGTACAGGCGGCAATAAACAGGCAGCCGGGATAGCGGTGATTGCTCACGCATCGGGTCAGCGCCGCATAGCGCGCCAGCAGCTTCTGCTCCGCCGTTAGCGTCTCGTCCAGCAGCAGCTGGCGACGCCATGTATCAACCTGATGGCTGAGATAGCGGAGGGCGTCATACAGTAGCGCTTCGCGGTCTGGCCAGAAGCGCTTGAGGTCATCGATCGGATAAGCAACGCGCTCGGCGACCATCTCCAGCGTGGTGTTGGCGATACCTTCGGTTTCAAGAATTTGTATGGCTTCACCCAGAACATCTTCACGTTGCACGGTTTTCTCCTCCATTTTACCTCCTAAAGTGTCGTTCACGGTTGCCGATCGCGCAAATGGGCGCTGAATGCCGCGGCATCCATAAAGCCGGTTACGCGCTGCGCGGGCTGCTCCTCTCCCTGCGCATTAAAGAACAGAATCGTCGGCAGGCCGAGCACCCGCAGATGCTTGAGCAGGGCGACGTCCTGCGGGCTGTTCTTCGTGACGTCTACCTGCAACAGAACGGTATCTTTCAGGGCCTGTTGCACTTCCGGTGTGCTAAAGGTGTATTTTTCGAACTCTTTACAGGCCACGCACCAGTCAGCGTACAAATCTAGCATGACCGGCTGGCCTTTAGCCTGCGCCAGCGCCCGGTCGAGCTCATCGACGGTGCCGACGCGGGTAAACGCCAGGTGCGCCTGCTGCTGCGCCGTCGGCGCGCCGAACGCCCAGTCCTGCAGCGGACGAACGCTCACCAGCGCGGCGGCCAGCAGCACGATCTGCACGATGCGCTGCCACGGGCGCGTAGCGCCAAGGGAGGTGATAAAGGCCCAGCTAAAGAAGGCCACCGCCAGCAGCGACCACAGGCGCAGACCCCAGACCTCACCGACAATGCGCTCCAGTAAAAACACCGGCAGCGCCAGGATGACAAAACCGAACGCGGTTTTCACATGGGCCATCCACGGGCCGCTTTTCGGCAGCAGGCGGTTGCCAAACACGGTGACCAGAATCAGCGGCAGCCCCATGCCCAGCGCGTAGAGATACAGCGTGCCGCCGCCCAGCCACAGGTTACCGCTTTGCGCGATGTACAGCAGAATCGCGCTCAGCGGCGCCGTCGTGCAGGGCGAGCAGATCAGCCCGGCGATGGCGCCCATAGCAAACACGCCGCCGGCCGATCCGCCCTGCCGGGCGTTGCTCATCAGCGTCAGGCGCGTCTGCAGGGATGACGGCAGCTGCAGGGTAAACAGGCCAAACATCGACAGCGCCAGCAGAATAAAGACCGCCGACAGGCCGATCAGCACGTACGGATGCTGCAGCGCCGCCTGGAACTGCAGGCCCGCCGCGGCGACCACCATGCCCAGCGCGGTGTAGGTTAGCGCCATCCCCTGAACATAGATAACCGCCAGCAGCAGCGCGCGAGCGGTGGAAAGCCGGCGTTCGCCACCGAGCACGATACCAGAGATCAGCGGATACATCGGCAATACGCAGGGCGTAAACGCGATCCCGATACCAATCAATAGCGCCCAGGGCGCGGAAAACGGAAGCTGATCGCTATCGCTCGCGGTGACGGACCGGTCCGGCGCGGCGGTTGCCACCGGCGGCTGCTCCGCGAGCGCCGGACGCGGCTCGACCGGAAGCGGCGGGTTAAGCTTCGGCTCGCCGACGCCAGGAAGGGCCGGGCGAGCGGGAGGCTGGCCATCGCTGGAGAGCGCCAGCGCCGCGCTGAGCGGCACCACTTTGCTTTCCGGCGGATAGCAGAAGCCGGCGTCGGCGCAGCCCTGCCAGGTCACGGTCAGCGTGGCCCCTTTGGCTGCCTGGGTAAGCGTAACCGGTACGCTCAGACGCTGGCGATAAATCTCACTTTTGCCGTAAAACTCATCGTCGTGCCACTCGCCGGACGGCAGCGACGGCTCAAGAAACGCGGCGTCAGCGGCGCTGAGCTTGATCTGCTTGCGGTAGAGATAGTAACCCTCCTTGATTTGCCAGGTCAGGTTTATCTCGTGCTGGCTCTGCTGAAAATCAAAGGCAAAAGCCTGGTCAGCAGGCACAAAATTTGAGCGGCCGGGCGTATCAAAGAGCCCGGCAAAGGCGGATGTACTGCAAAGCAGCAGAATCAGCGTAACGATGCGTTGAGCCATGAGAGGTAATCAGTGTCTCCGTGAGTGACGGGCAAAACCAGTAGTTCGGGGGTTTGATACGGGTGATGGGACTTAAGGCAGTCAAGCAGCGCCTGCTGATGGGCGCGGTCGGTTTTGAGCAGCATCTGCACTTCATACTCCTGCTCGAGCTTGCCTTCCCAGTAGTAGAGGGAGGTCGCGCCCGGCAGAAGAGTGGCGCAGGCGGCCAGTTTTTCTGCCAGCGCTTTGGCCGCTAAATCCTGGGCGGTCGCTTCATCCGGCGCGGTACAGAGTACAACAACGGCATCAGGCGTAGTCATCGTGAACCTCGTATCAGCGAAAAGAGGCACTATAGCACGCAAGCTGCGGGGGGATTAATCAAACGGGCCACGATGTGGCCCGAATTTAAGCACATTTACAGCACGATGCCGCCGATGACGAACCCCAAAATGACGCACAGGGTAATGGCGATCACCCCGGGGATCAGGAAGGCGTGGTTGAAGACGTACTTGCCGATGCGGGTCGAGCCGGTATCGTCCATTTCGACCGCCGCCAGCAGCGTCGGGTAGGTCGGCAGGACGAACAGCGCGGAGACCGCGGCAAAAGAGGCAATAGCGGTCAGCGGGCTCACGCCGAGCAGCAGCGCCGCGGGCATCAGCGCTTTGGTGGTGGCGGCCTGGGAGTAGAGCAGGGTCGCGGCGAAGAACAGCACCACCGCCAGCAGCCACGGGTAGTTGTGCAGCAGATCGCCCGCCACGGCCTGGATATCAGAGATGTGCGCCTTCACGAAGGTATCGCCCAGCCAGGCGACGCCCAGCACGCAGACGCAGGCGCTCATACCGGATTTAAAGGTGCTGGCGTTCAGCACTTCGCTGGTATCGATCTTACAGGTGATGCTAATCAGCGTGGCGATGGTCAGCATGAAGACTACGATCGCTTCGTTGCGCGGCAGCACCGGGTTCTGGATTAGCCCGACGGTATCGCTGATGGCGGTGGCGTAGAACATGACCGCGACGATGCCGATCAGGAACAGCAGCACGGAGCGTTTGGCGTGCGGCTTCAGCTGGAACACCTGGCTTCCGCGCAGTTTGACTTCCCCTTTCGCCAGGCGCGCCTGGTAAATCGGGTCATCCTTCAGCTCGCAGCCGAGGAAGTTACACACCACGGCGGTAATCATCACGGCGATCAGCGTCACCGGAATACAGATTGCCAGCAGCGTCAGGTAGCTGACGCCCAGCGGCTCCAGAATGCCGGCGAAAAACACCACCGCGGCGGAAATTGGCGAGGCGGTAATCGCAATCTGCGAAGCCACCACGGCAATCGACAGCGGGCGGGAGGGGCGAATGCCTTGTTCCTTTGCGACTTCGGTGATCACTGGCAGGGTCGAGAAGGCGGTATGGCCGGTGCCGGCGAGGACCGTCATAAACCAGGTGACCAGCGGGGCGAGGAAGGTGATGTACTTCGGATGACGGCGCAGCAGGCGCTCTGCAAGGCTGACCAGGTAGTCCATACCGCCGGCAACCTGCATGGCGGCAATCGCGGCGATGACCGCCATGATGATCTCAATGACGTCGAAGGGGATCGCGCCGGGTTTAATTTGAAATATTAAGGTCAGGACGAGGACGCCCAGACCTCCGGCGAATCCGATACCGATGCCACCCAGCCTGGCTCCCAGGTAGATAGCCAGCAGGACAATAACAAGTTCTGCACCAAACATATGTTCCTTCCTTGTTTTTTAACAAGTTGATATTGAATTGTTGTCATTTCGTAAACCCAGAAAAGCAAAAAGGCATGTCATTGCTGACATGCCTTTGGCTAGTTTAACCTGAAAGCTTACTGTTCGCTTTCATCGGTAAAACGCTTTGCTTTATAGGCCGGGTGCATCAGGTTTTGCGGAGAGAAAATATCGTCCAGCTCCGCTTCGGTGAGTAAACCGCGTTCCAGCACCACTTCCCGCACGCTCTTGCCGGTTTCGGCGCAAATCTTGCCGACGATATCGCCATTGTGGTGGCCGATAAACGGGTTGAGGTAGGTGACGATGCCGATGGAGTTGTAAACGTAGCTTTCGCACACCGCTTTGTTGGCGGTAATGCCGTTTACGCATTTCTCCAGCAGGTTATAGCAGGCGTTGGTCAGGATATGAATGGACTCGAACAGCGCCTGGCCGATAACCGGCTCCATCACGTTCAGCTGCAGCTGGCCGGCTTCGGAGGCCATCGTGACCGTGGTGTCGTTGCCGATCACCTTGAAGCACACCTGGTTGACGACTTCCGGCACCACCGGGTTAACCTTGGCCGGCATGATGGATGAACCCGCCTGCAGCTCCGGCAGGTTGATTTCGTTCAGACCAGCGCGCGGGCCAGAAGAGAGCAGGCGCAGGTCGTTACAGATTTTAGACAGCTTCACCGCCAGACGTTTCAGCGAGCTATGCACCATGACGTAGGCGCCGCAGTCGGAGGTGGCTTCAATCAGGTCTTCCGCCGGAATAACCGGTAGGTTGCTGACTTCCGCAAGTTTTTGTACCGCCAGCTGCTGATAGCCGTCCGGGGTATTCAGGCGCGTACCGATGGCGGTGGCGCCGAGGTTCACCTCCAGCAGCAGTTCTGCGGTGCGCAGAATACATTTTGTTTCTTCATTCAGCAGAACGTTGAAGGCGTGGAATTCCTGACCGAGGGTCATCGGTACCGCATCCTGCAGCTGGGTACGACCCATTTTCAGGATGTCCTGGAACTCAACGGCCTTACTCTGGAAGCCCTCGCCGAGCTGGTGAATGGCATCGGTTAATTTCAGCAGGGAGGCATAAACCGCGATGCGGAAACCGGTCGGGTAGGCATCGTTAGTGGACTGGCATTTGTTAACGTGGTCGTTGGGGTTCAGGTACTGGTATTCGCCTTTCTGGTGGCCCATCAGCTCAAGGCCGATGTTCGCCAGCACCTCGTTGGTGTTCATGTTGACGGAAGTCCCCGCGCCGCCCTGGAACACATCAACCGGGAACTGATCCATGCACTTGCCGTTATTCAGCACTTCATCACAGGCGGCAATAATGGTATTCGCGACGCCTTTAGGAATGGTTTGTAGCTCTTTGTTGGCCATGGCAGCGGCCTTTTTCACCATCACCATGCCGCGTACAAACTCGGGAATATCGCTGATTTTGCTATTGCTGATGTAGAAGTTTTCAATCGCTCTCAGAGTATGAACGCCGTAGTAGGCGTCAGCTGGAACTTCCCTGGTACCCAACAGATCTTCTTCGATACGAATGTTGTTTAACATGTGAACCTTCTTTTTCAAGCTGCCAATGAATTCACCAAATACGCAGAATTTATAGGGTTTAGCGCATTTTCTCGCCGAAGATTATTTCCTTAATCGGCCTGGTGCCCACGATCATATGCTGATGATAGCGAATATCAGTAATCTTGATCACTTATTATGTAGTGGGGTCTATAAGAATTATTAATCTGTGAAATGAGTCACCGCTTTGCAGTTCTTGAAAAAAATAAGCGTTTCCGCTGATTGAAATGTGTCGCGTTAGCCCAATATTGATGGGATGCGAATAGCACATCTTAAAGCTGCGGGTGCCGATAGCGGCGCCCGCCAATGAAGGAGACGCCGGTGCGTTGGATTCCGTTTTTGGCCTTTTTTTTATACGTTTACATTGAAATCTCGATCTTTATCCAGGTTTCCCATGTCCTGGGCGTGCTGCTGACGCTGATTTTAGTGATCTTTAGTTCGGTGGTCGGGATGTCGCTGGTGCGCAACCAGGGTTTCAAAAACCTGATGCTGATGCAGCAAAAAATGGCGGCCGGCGAAAGCCCGGCGGCGGAAATGATCAAAAGCGTATCGCTGATTATTGCCGGCCTGCTGCTGCTGATTCCGGGCTTCTTTACCGACTTCCTCGGCCTGCTTCTGCTGCTGCCGCCGGTGCAAAAACACCTGACTCTGAAGCTGATGCCGCATCTGCGCTTTAGCCGGATGCCGGGCGGCGGGTTCAGCGCCGGAACCGGGGGCGGCGATACCTTTGATGGTGAGTATCAGCGTAAAGATGATGAGCGCGACCGTCTGGACCACAAAGACGATCGCTAATCCAGCCAGCCCCGCAGCCGCCGGGCGCGTGGAGTGACAGGCCGGATACGCGCAGCGCGATCCGGCTTTTTTATTGGCGAGCGCCTGGGGTTTCGCTCAGCGGCCGGCGCCGGGGTAACAGCAGCCACAGCGCCGCCAGCACCGTCAGCGCGTACAGGCTTTTCCAGCCGACCATCGCCAGCAGCAGCAGGCACAGCACGCTACCGATGATCGCCAGCACCCGATAGCGTCCCTGCAGCAGACGGCAGCCCGCCAGCATACACAGCAGGTAAATCATAATAAAAATGCCGTTGGCGTAGACGATCAGCGCGTCGAGGTTGATATTGAGCCAGTAGATGCACAGCGTGCTGACGACGCAGCAGGCCAGCACCGCATTGAGCGCGTTGCGCGGGATTTGCCGGGCCGACAGGCGGGCGAGGCGGCTCTGCGGCCTGTACTGCGCCTGCGACCAGACCAGGCGGGCGAAGCTCTGAATATAGATATTGAGGCTGGCGAAGCAGGCGAGGTAGCCAACAACGCAGGCGATCCACAGTGCCTGTACGCCGAAGAGACGCACCACGATATCCGGCAGCGATGCGGCGGCGGCCATCTCCTTGCCGTAGGCGTGAAAATGTAGCACCAGCACGGTACAGGCCCAGTAGACCGTACCGGCCAGCAGCAGGCCAATCATCAGCGCGCGCGGAAAATCGCGCTCCGGGGATTTAAATTCGGAAGCCAGGTGGGCGAAGGCTTCAAGGCCGACGAAGCACCAGAACATGACCGACAGCGCGGCAAAAAGCTGCGGCCGGTCGATATCCTGCGGCGCCGGGAAGGGGATTTGCGCCGGATCGATACCGCCGCGCCACCAGATCGCGACAATCAGGGCCACAATCAGTATCGCTACCAGCGTTTGCAGGTTGGCGCTGGAGCTGGCTCCGCGCGAACCCACCCACCAGATAATGGCCAGCGTCCCCAGTTCAGCGCACAGCAGCTGGCCGTCGTGCCAGCCAAACAGCGCCTGGCTAAAGCCGGTGGCGATATGCAAAGCGGCGGGTAATCCGACCGGGATGACCGATAAAAATAGCCAGCCGGTGACGCGCTCCATGCGGGGGCCGAACGCCATGCTGACGAAATGCGCCACGCCGCCGGCGCTGGGGTAGTGGCGGCCGAGTACGGCAAAGACGATGGCTACCGGGAAGACCAGCAGGATCAGCGCCGGCCACGCCCACAGGCTGTTATCACCCGCAACCAGCGCGGCCAGTGCGGGAACGGCGAAGACGCCGGTACCCAGTAATGATGTGGAGAGTAGACCCACTCCCTGAGCCAGCCCTAACTCCTGTTTCAAACCACTCATGATGCAACCCTGTCGCCGGCAAAACCCGAATGGTATCACAATCGTTTTTGCTTATGACGACTGACCGACGCGCCGTGAATGTGTGCCGCCCGGACACGCGAAAAATTTTTTTTCAATTCGCCCCTTGAAGCGGTAAAAGTCCATCCCCATCTCTCAGGTCACTAGCCGGAAAACCGTATACGGGCCGGTGTCATCCATAACTGATAATGACTTTCTCAAAGGAGAGCTATCAATGAGTATTCGTCCGTTACATGATCGTGTGATCGTCAAACGTAAAGAAGTTGAAACCAAATCTGCTGGCGGCATTGTTCTGACCGGTTCTGCGGCAGCCAAATCAACTCGTGGCGAAATCATCGCTGTCGGTAAGGGCCGCATCCTGGAAAACGGAACCGTGCAGCCGCTGGACGTGAAAGTTGGCGATATCGTCATTTTCAACGACGGCTACGGCGTGAAATCTGAAAAGATCGACAATGAAGAAGTGTTGATCATGTCCGAAAGCGACATCCTGGCGATTGTTGAAGCCTAATCTGCGAACGACACTGAACATACGAATTTAAGGGAAAGACAAAAATGGCAGCTAAAGACGTAAAATTCGGTAACGACGCTCGTGTGAAAATGCTGCGCGGCGTAAACGTACTGGCAGATGCAGTTAAAGTGACTCTGGGCCCGAAAGGCCGTAACGTTGTTCTGGACAAATCCTTCGGCGCACCGACCATCACTAAAGACGGCGTTTCCGTAGCGCGTGAAATCGAGCTGGAAGACAAGTTCGAGAACATGGGCGCGCAGATGGTGAAAGAAGTTGCCTCTAAAGCGAACGACGCTGCGGGCGACGGTACCACCACCGCAACCGTACTGGCTCAGGCGATCATCGCTGAAGGCCTGAAAGCCGTTGCTGCGGGCATGAACCCGATGGATCTGAAACGTGGTATCGACAAAGCCGTCGTTGCCGCCGTTGAAGAACTGAAATCCCTGTCCGTACCGTGCTCCGACTCTAAAGCGATTGCTCAGGTTGGTACCATCTCCGCTAACTCCGACGAAACCGTAGGTAAACTGATCGCTGAAGCGATGGATAAAGTCGGTAAAGAAGGCGTGATCACCGTTGAAGACGGTACCGGTCTGGAAGACGAACTGGACGTGGTTGAAGGTATGCAGTTCGACCGCGGTTACCTCTCCCCGTACTTCATCAACAAGCCGGAAACCGGTGCCGTTGAGCTGGAAAGCCCGTTCATCCTGCTGGCTGACAAAAAAGTTTCCAACATCCGCGAAATGCTGCCGGTTCTGGAAGCGGTAGCGAAAGCCGGCAAGCCGCTGGTTATCATCGCTGAAGACGTTGAAGGCGAAGCGCTGGCGACTCTGGTGGTTAACACCATGCGCGGCATCGTTAAAGTGGCTGCGGTTAAAGCACCGGGCTTCGGTGACCGTCGTAAAGCTATGCTGCAGGACATCGCAACCCTAACCGGCGGCACCGTTATCTCTGAAGAGATCGGTATGGAGCTGGAAAAAGCGACTCTGGAAGACCTGGGTCAGGCAAAACGCGTTGTTATCAACAAAGACACCACCACCATCATCGATGGCGTGGGTGAAGAAGGCGCTATCCAGGGCCGCGTGACTCAGATCCGTAAGCAGATCGAAGAAGCGACTTCTGACTACGACCGTGAAAAACTGCAGGAACGCGTTGCTAAACTGGCAGGCGGCGTTGCGGTTATCAAAGTCGGTGCAGCGACCGAAGTTGAAATGAAAGAGAAGAAAGCGCGCGTTGACGATGCCCTGCACGCGACCCGTGCTGCGGTAGAAGAAGGCGTGGTTGCCGGTGGTGGCGTCGCGCTGGTGCGCGTTGCGGCTAAACTGGTTGGCCTGACTGCGCAGAACGAAGATCAGAACGTCGGTATCAAAGTTGCGCTGCGCGCAATGGAAGCGCCGCTGCGTCAGATCGTTTCCAACGCCGGCGAAGAGCCGTCTGTGGTGGCTAACAACGTGAAAGCGGGCGAAGGTAACTACGGTTACAACGCGGCGACCGAAGAATACGGCAACATGATCGACTTCGGTATCCTCGACCCAACTAAAGTGACCCGTTCTGCGCTGCAGTACGCGGCTTCTGTTGCCGGTCTGATGATCACCACCGAGTGCATGGTGACCGACCTGCCGAAAAGCGATGCGCCTGATTTAGGTGCTGCTGGCGGCATGGGCGGCATGGGTGGTATGGGCGGCATGATGTAGTGCGACGAGAGTCGCGTAGGTAGCTAGCCTAGCGGGCTACGTCGATAGTGAACACTAACTTCTGTTGTGTTCACTATATCCCGCATTAAGTAGCATAAATGTAATAAATGTCCGATGTTCCGGACTTTAAATGCCTCCGGAACATCGGCGCTTCGCTTAGCGAAGCCCTAACTTCCGGATATGGCTTTAAAGTCAGAGTCCCTTAAAACTTACAAATGTATTAACTGTTATAACTATTTGAAATTTATCAAATATATTAACTTTTATAACTATTGTAACGTCTCAATAGATTCACGCTGAAGCAAGTTGCTGTTTTAACTTGTGATGTAGCGGGGAAAACATCGTCTTTATTAATGTTATGTACGCTGGCACCTACCGGTGTGAAGCCGTACGCATGATTGTCTGACTGTATTGCTGTTTGATACAGAGCCAGACCTGTTATGTAACTAGCAGTAGCCTAGGAGCAGCGCGTCGCCAGTAATGGTGAGGTGTGAGAGCGCTCTGACAATGTACTCCCCGATGTTTGGGTGCTGTTTTATCGTGAGATAAGCAGTGGATTTTGCCAGTAGCAGGCAAATGAGAGGCTAGGCTGGATCATAGGGTTAACGTTAAGTGAACTGTCCGTAAGCACCGTCAGCCGCAAGCAGCAAAAGCTACTGATATGCTGTGACCAAAAGGTACAAGGTCGGTTATTCCTTTTACATCTGGGAATACGTTACCAACAGACCTTCGGTGTATAGGCAGAACCTAAGTGATTCGTGTCATGAGTACGGAACTCGGTAAGCCCGTATCTTCGCCACAATGTGGCAGGTGAGTCGCAAGACAAGCTGTTGAGGGTGCGGGTAGAGGTGGTTGGAGAAAGCGAATGCCATTCTGTAATGGAATGGATAGGGGGTTAAAGGTTCCTCCACCGGAAACGGGGCAGACTTCCGACTGGTCTTTAATTGTGTGCAGTACTGTAAAGCAATCTAACGTGGCAGAAAGCTGGCTAAGGTGGTTCATACCCACCCTAACCAGACCCTTGCGGGAGCATAAGATAACTCCCGTAAGGGGGTTGTCCGTCTGCTATTCGCTCGGGGCTTTCTAACCAAAGCACTGAGGAGGGTAGCAAGTTGAGTACGTTAATAAAAGTACCTGCGCTTTCCGGCAGGGCGGAAAATTGGCACCAGATTAACTGGCGTCAGGTACACCGTCAGGTCAGAGGGCTACAGATACGAATCGCAAAGGCAACGGAGCAGAAGCGCTGGCGTAGGGTGAAAGCCCTGCAAAGGATGCTGACGCGCTCGTTTGCAGCCAAAGCACTGGCTGTCAGGCGAGTTACCGAAAATCGAGGCAAAAAGACAGCCGGAGTGGATCGCCAGTTGTGGAACACTCCCGGAAGTAAGTGGCAGGCGATAGGTCAGCTAAAACGGACGGGTTACAAACCGTCTCCGTTAAGGCGTGTTTACATTCCCAAGAGCAACGGCAAACGCCGTCCTCTGGGTATACCGACGATGAAAGACAGAGCGATGCAGGCGTTATACCTGCTGGCACTTGACCCCGTCTCGGAAACAACGGCCGATCGCAACAGCTATGGATTCCGTCCGGCACGTTCAGCGGCAGATGCGATTGAGCAGTGTTTTGTTAATCTCAGTCGTAAAAGCTCTGCTGAATGGGTACTGGAAGGCGATATAAAAGGGTGTTTTGACAATATCAGCCATGACTGGTTACTTGCCAACATTCCGTTGGACAAACAGGTGCTCGGGAAATGGCTTAAAGCGGGATTCATGGAATCCGGTCGGTTATACCCGACGGAGGCTGGTACACCACAGGGGGGCATTATTTCCCCTGTACTGGCGAATATGGCACTGGATGGGCTGGAAGCGGTGTTAGAAACCCATTTTGGGAAGAAAAACACCAAAGCCAGTTACAAAACCAAGGTCAATTATGTGCGTTACGCAGATGATTTTATCATTACGGGGATCTCTAAAGAGTTGCTGGAAGATGAAGCCAAACCCCTCGTTGAAGCCTTTATGGCGGAACGGGGGCTGCAATTATCACCCGAAAAAACGGTGATAACGCATATTTCCGAAGGGTTTGATTTTCTGGGGCAGAACGTGCGCAAGTACTGCGGCAAAATGCTGATAAAGCCCGCTGCCAAGGGACTGCGTAGTCATCTTCAGAAAATCCGGCAAATAGTGAAACGAAATGCGGCGTCAAAACAGGGTGACCTGATAAGGCAACTTAATCCGGTACTGCGGGGTTGGGCAAATTATCATCGTCATATTGTCGCCAAAGAGACGTTTAGCTATATCGACTATCGCGTCTGGAAGTTGCTCTGGCGCTGGTCATGCCGTCGGCACGGTAATCGCAACAAGTACTGGGTGAAACGGAAGTATTTTCACTCTGTAGGTAGCGAAAACTGGGTATTCCAGAGTATCGATGCGGATAACGGTCTGAAAAGGCTCGTTTCCTGCAAAGATATCCCGATAAAACGTCACATTAAAATCAGGTCTGAGGCTAATCCATACGATCCGGTTGACGAGTTGTACTTTGAACAGCGGCAGGTTAAGCGCTGGAAAGAAGGTAAAATGCAGCGAGGAAAACTGAGATTAATTTGGGAGCGACAAGGCCATCGGTGTCCGATCTGCCACCAGATATTCAGAGACAATGATGACTGGGATGTCCATCACATTGTCAGACGGGTAGACGGTGGTGGTGACGAAATCGATAATTTAATGATGTTGCACCCTAACTGCCATCGGTTGGTGCATAACAATTCTTTTTAGAATGTCTGTACTGAGCTTCAAATTTTTAAGCAGTACCTTGATTGCTCAGTTTTTGCCCCCATGTAGTCTCTTGCCAACTAGGCAAACTGCGTACAAGGGGTCAGGATGTTCGGAAAAATTGAAGGCCAGCGTCTTAATTTGGCCAAAATGCATATCGCAAACTACTGTATCGCATTGGAACAGCAGGCTGGAGCAATTGATGTTTCATATGTGGTAGAAGACATTAATCGGGAATTTAAGTTGGTTCCGCGTCTGGATACCAATGCTCTGATCAATGATGTGTTCTATTTCTATGATTGCATTAAAAATCAGCAGGTTACGTCAATCGATAGAGGTGGCTACTGGAAATGGAAAGCAATGTCAGCCTTCGAAGCCAAGGAAGAACTGGCTCGTGAGTTGAGCGCCCTTCAGGCTTAACATTGCAATTCATGGCCTTAGTTATAAGTAAGCGTGTTAAATTTGGTAAATGTTGTCGGCCCAAACAGTAGTGCGGGTTTATAAAGGCTTGAGCCGTATGCGGGGAAACTTGCATGTACGGTTCTTAGGGGGCGGCGGCGCAGTAATGCGCTGCTGCTACCCGACATCATGTGCTCTACCGCTTAGAAACAAAGAAACCCTCGGGCAGAAATGCTCGGGGGTTTTTCTTTTTTCCGGCTTTTTAGTATAAGGTGTACATCCGGGCCAGCGCGTCCAGCTCATTGATCATGGGGAATAACATGCAGGTAAGATATTTAGCAGGGATTGTCGGCGCAGCACTACTGTTAGCGGGTTGCAGTTCCAGCAACGAACTGAGCTCAGGCGGGCAGAGCGTACGCTTTGTTGAAGATAAGCCGGGGGCGGATTGCCAGCTGTTGGGGACCGCGACCGGTAAGCAGAGCAACTGGCTCTCCGGGCAGAACGGCGACGAGGGCGGCTCCATGCGCGGTGCGGCCAACGCGCTGCGTAACCAGGCCGCGGCGATGGGCGGCAACGTGATTTACGGCGTCAGCAGCCCGACGCAGAACCTGCTGTCGAGCTTTGTGCCGACCGATAGCGAAATGAACGGTCAGGTCTATAAGTGCCCGAACTGATCGCTTTCCCCTCTCTCCACTGGGGAGAGGGGAAAGAACGCTAGCGCTGTCGTAGCTGCAAATCCAGCGGCGTCTTGCTCGGCTCGCCGCCGATTTCTCGCGCCAGCCTCGGTACCATATAACCGGATACCAGCGTCAGCAGCTCGCGCATGATGGCCCGGGCTTCTTCATCTTCGACCATAAAGTGGGCCGCGCCCTGGACCTTATCCAGCACGTGCAGGTAATACGGCATCACCCCCGCATCAAATAGCGCATTGCTCAGATTAGCCAGCGTCTGCGCGCTATCGTTGACCCCCCGCAGCAGCACGCTTTGATTGAGCAGCGTAACGCCAGCCTGGCGTAAACGCGCCATCGCCGCGCGAAACTCGGCGTCGATTTCATTGGCGTGGTTGATATGGTTCACCAGCAGTATCTGCAGCGAGGAGCGGGCGAAACGCGCCGTCAGTGCTTCGGTAATGCGCGCCGGGATCACGATCGGCAGCCGGCTGTGAATGCGCAGGCGTTTGACGTGCGGGATCGCCTCCAGCTCGGTGAGCAGCCAGTCGAGCTCATGATCTTTCGCCATCAGCGGATCGCCGCCGGAAAAAATAATCTCATCGAGCTGCGGATGGGCGGAAATATAGTCCATCGCGGCCTGCCAGTTGCGCTTATTGCCCTGGTTATCGGCGTACGGGAAGTGTCTGCGGAAGCAATAACGACAATTTACCGCGCAGCCGCCTTTAACCAGCAGCAGCGCGCGGTTGGCGTATTTGTGCAGCAGTCCGGGCACCACGCTGTGCTGTTCCTCCAGCGGGTCGGTGGAAAAACCGGGGACGGCGATGAACTCTTCCTGCGAAGTAAGTACTTGACGCAAAAGAGGATCGTTGGGGTTTCCTCGCTCCATACGGGCGATGAAGGCCCGGGGAACGCGCAGCGCAAAGAGGCGCTTCGCATCGCGCCCCGCCAATAGGTTTGCATCAGCGTCTACATTTAAAAGATGCAGCAGTTCATCAGGACTGGTCACAACATCGGCAAGTTGCGTTAACCAATCTTCTCTGGATGGGGTATTTAGGGTTACAATATGCGCCATTTTGTGGCTTAGCTACCAATTAACAATTTCAGAGGGCCTTATGGCGACTTACTATAGCAACGATTTTCGTGCCGGTCTTAAAATCATGATGGACGGCGAACCTTATGCCGTTGAAGCGAGTGAATTCGTAAAACCAGGAAAAGGTCAGGCTTTCGCCCGCGTTAAGCTGCGTCGCCTGCTGACCGGCACCCGCGTAGAAAAAACCTTCAAGTCTACCGACTCCGCTGAAGGCGCAGACGTTGTCGATATGAACCTGACTTACCTGTACAACGACGGTGAGTTCTACCACTTCATGAACAACTCCACCTTCGAGCAGCTGGCTGCCGATGCGAAAGCCGTTGGCGATAACGCGAAATGGCTGCTGGATCAGGCTGAGTGCATCGTGACCCTGTGGAACGGTCAGCCTATCTCCGTAACCCCGCCGAACTTCGTTGAGCTGGAAATCGTTGAAACCGATCCGGGTCTGAAAGGCGACACCGCGGGTACCGGCGGTAAACCGGCGACCCTGACCACTGGCGCAGTGGTTAAAGTTCCGCTGTTTGTGCAGATTGGCGAAGTGATTAAAGTGGATACCCGCTCTGGCGAATACGTATCCCGCGTGAAGTAATTCACGTCTCAGATGATTGGCGCAGCAGCGATGCTGCGCCCTCTATGGCGCGCAAGCTATCGATAAGCAGGCAAGGACGATGAACAACACCTTAAAGCTTATGGCACTGCTGCTGCTCAGCGGCGCTCTGCTGGCCGGCTGTCATACGGTCCACGGCGTTGGTGAAGATATCCGCAGCCTGGGGCACGCCATCTCTCACGCCGCCAGCTAAGCACCGACTTTCTCTCCTCTTCTTCTGAATTCGCGCCTCCCGGCGTACCGCATCGCTTTTTCTCTTAAAAAACGCTGAGATCCCTTCATATCGGGTCAGTTTGTCTATGCTTATAGGGCACGATAACTAAAACTGGTAAATAAGGATGACATTATGGTGAAAAAAGCGATTGCAGCGTTCTTTACGGTTTTGGCTCTCTCCTCTGTGCTGACCGCATGTAATACAACGCGCGGCGTCGGTCAGGATATTTCAGAAGGCGGCAGCGCCATTTCCGGCGCGGCGACGAAAGCCCAGCAATAGACCTGACGGTACGGTCGCTGGCCGTACCGTTCTTCCCATCACCTGCGCCGTTGTTTATAATATCCGCGCCTTTTCACTCTGCTGTGGTCGAATAATCAGGACACTAAACTTACATCCAAAATGGAGGTGTTTAGTGAATCAGAAGCGAAAGTTTACGCCAGAATTTAAGAAGGAAACGGTGGCCCTGGTGCTGACGCAAAATTACTCCATTGCGCGTGCCGCAACTTCTTTGGGGATCAGCGCCAAAACATTGCGCAGTTGGGTCGCCGCCGCGCGCCAGCGCCATGAAAGTCCGCTTAGTGAAGATGAACAAGCTGAACTCCGAAGGCTACGTCTAGAAAACAAAGAGTTACGCATTGAGAAGGAAATATTAAAAAAGGCGAGCGCCTTCTTTGCGAAGCACATGTCGTGAGATACCAGTTTATCCTCGATAACGCAGGTAATTACAGGCTACGGACGCTTTGTCGCGTGATGCGCATTAGCCCGTCCGCATGGTATGCCTGGCGAAAAAAGCCGATAGCCTGCCCGTCGAAAGATACCGCAGTCAGGGTGATGCTCAAGGCGTTATTCTCTGCCAGTCGGGAAAGTGCCGGGAGCCGAACGCTGGTTAAAAAGCTCCGTGAAGAAGGCGTCACCATAAGTCGTTGGCGCGTTAGAAAAATCATGAGCGAAGAGGGACTTCTCTGCCGGCAACGCCGTGCCTGGAAGGTCACAACGAAACCGAAGAAAGGGGCTGATTTTGCACCAAATCTGTTGAATCAGAACTTCAATCCTCCCGGACCGGACCAGATATGGGTGAGTGATATTACGTATCTGAAAACGGGTGAAGGCTGGTTGTACCTGGCTGCGATCATGGATTTATATTCCCGCCGGATCGTCGGTTGGCACATTGACAAGAGAATGACATCGTCGCTGGTTTGCCGGGCTCTCATGCAGGCTTACAACCTGCGCAATCCACCGACAGGGCTGGTCGTCCATACCGATCGTGGAGCGCAGTATACCAGCAAGCGCTTCCAAACGCAGTTAACCAGTTACGGACTCAGAAGCAGCATGGGAGATGTTGGCGCCTGCTGGGATAACGCGGTAATGGAGCGTTTTTGGGGCAGTTTGAAACATGAATGGGTGCTGTTGATCCCGCAGCAGACGCGGGCAGGTATGAAACGTGATGTTGCAGACTATATGCGTTATTACAATCTTGACAGAAACCATGCTTCGAATGGGTATTTATCGCCAGTGCGATATGAACAGATGGCTGAGAAAAAAGTGTCCTGTTTAACTTGACCAGATCAATAGCCTTTGTTGACGACGTTCAGCCCGCCGTCGTCGCGCAGGCTGTAGGTTGCTGTGACCTTCTCCAGACCGTGCTCAAAGCTATGGTCGAAACGGGCGATTTCATACCAGGTGCCGAGATAGCGCTGGGTAACAAACGGGCTGACCACCGTTACGCCCTGCGGAGGCGTCGGAGTGCTACAGGCAACAACCAGAAATGAGACGGCAACAGCGGCAATCATTGGCAGCAGACGCATACTATTTTCCTTACTGATTTTTTGCTAAGTGTAGATTCTGGCGGGGAAAAAACGGGGAAATATTCTGCAAAAGAGAGCCCGGTAACACTCCGCTACCGGGCATCGGGACGTTTAGATAAACAATACGCCGACCAGCGTGACCGCGCTCAGAATCGCGGCCAGGCCGTAGAAGACCCACTTCCCGTTAGGGACGTGAATTTTCAGGTCGTGCATGGCGTGATGAATGCGGTGGAGCCCGCACCACAGCGGCAGGACGATCATCAGGAAGAGAAATGCCCGGCCAATAAAGCTCTGGGCAAAGCCGAGCACGCGCTCGTAGCTGAAGGCGTCAGCGGGCGCCAGGCCCAGCGGCAGCAGAATACCGACCAGCAGGATCATTACCGGCGCAATAATGGCGCTCCACATACCACCGGCGCCAAACAGCCCCCAGAATACCGGTTCATCGGAACGTTTTGGGTTAGAATTGATCATTCCAGCCTCCTTACCAGAACAGGGCGATACACAGGATCGCCGCCGTTGCTACCGCAGTCACCGCCCACAGCCCTTTAATAACCGGCTCTGGCCCCATTTTCTCGCCTTTGACAATGATATTGGCGGCTTTCGGCGCCAGTTCAAACCAGGTTTTGCTATGCAGCAGCGCGGCGCCCAGGGCGATCAGATTCAGGATCACCACCACCGGATTTTGCAGGAAGCCAACGTATCCTACCCAGCTTTCCGCCCCGTGTTTCAGAGCAAACAGCCCGTAAATCAGGATGATGCTGAACCAGACGGCCGGTACAGCCGTTCCTTCACGCAGCATGTAGAAGCGATAAAACGGCAGCTTCTTCCACCAGGTGGACGTCATCGGCCGCACGTAGGGCTTGCGTTTAGTGGTCATAATGCACTCCTTAGCGTGGTTTCAGGGTGGCGATAAGAAAGTCTTTCGAGCTTTCTACCTTGCCCTGCTGAATGGCGGCCGCCGGGTCGACGTGCTTCGGACAGACTTCCGAACAGTAGCCCACGAAGGTACAGGTCCAGACGCCGTTCTGACCGTTAAGCTGCGCCATACGTTCCTTTTTCCCGTGGTCGCGGCTGTCCTCGTTGTAACGATGGGCGAGGGTGATGGCCGCCGGGCCGATAAACTCCGGGTTAAGGCCAAACTGTGGACAGGCGGCGTAGCACAGACCGCAGTTGATGCAGCCGGAAAACTGATGGTACTTCGCCATCTGTGCCGGAGTTTGCCTGTTTGGCCCCTGATCCGGGGTACGCGAATTGCCGATAATATAGGGCTTAATCGCCTCCAGGCTCTCGATAAAGTGGGTCATATCGACCACCAGATCGCGCTCGATCGGGAAGTTAGCCAGCGCTTCGACCTTAATGCCCTTGGTGTATTCACGCAGGAAGGTTTTACAGGCCAACTTCGGCACCTTGTTGACCATCATCCCGCAGGAGCCGCAAATCGCCATCCGGCAGGACCAGCGGTAGCTGAGATCCGCCGCGAGGTTGTCTTTGATATAGCTCAGCGCGTCGAGCAGCGAGGTCTGCTCGTCGTAAGGAACCTCATAGAACGCGCTATGCGGTGCGGTGTCCACTTCCGGGTTGTAGCGCACCACCTCGATTTTCAGATTCTTCATCTCAGCCATTGCTCGTCTCCTTCTTCTCGGCTGCTTCCGCTTCTGCGCCATATACGCGTTTTGCCGGCGGCAGAGTGGTGATCTTCACATCGCCATACTCGAGGCGCGTGGCGCCATCGGCATCGCGGAATGCGAGCGTATGCTTGAGGAAATTGACGTCGTCACGCTCGGTGCAGCCCTCATCCAGGCGCTGATGCGCGCCGCGGGACTCTTTACGCGCAAGGGCCGAGTGGGCCATACATTCCGCCACGTTCAGGCCGTGACCCAGTTCGATGGTGTACAGCAGGTCGGTATTGAAGACGCTGGAGCTGTCGGTAATGCGTACGCGCCTGAAGCGCTCCTGCAGCTCGGCCAGCTTATCGACGGTTTTCTGCATTAGCTCCGGCGTACGGTAGATCCCGCAGCCTTCTTCCATTGACATGCCCATCTCGTCGCGAATCTTCGCCCAGTTCTCGTCGCCTTCCTGATTGATGAGGTCCTTCAGGCGTTTTTCGACGTCATTGGTCTGCGCATCCAGCGCGCCGGCGTTGGCTTCTGTCGCTTCCGCCGCTCGGCTGATGGCCTGCTCGCCAGCGAGGCGGCCAAAGACCACCAGCTCGGCCAGCGAGTTGGAGCCAAGACGGTTGGCGCCGTGAAGGCCGACCGACGAGCATTCGCCTACGGCGAACAGCCCCTTGATGCGGGTTTCACAGTTCTGGTCGGTTTCGATGCCGCCCATGGTGTAGTGCGCGGTTGGGCGTACGGGGATCGGCTCTTTAACCGGGTCAACCCCGACGTAGGCCTTCGCCAGTTCGCAGATAAAGGGCAGACGCTCCAGCAGCTTTTTCTCGCCTAAGTGGCGAAGATCGAGATAAACCACGTCGCCGCGCGGCGTCGGGATGGTGTTGCCTTTACGCCATTCGTGCCAGAAGGCCTGGGAGACCTTGTCGCGCGGGCCAAGCTCCATATATTTGTTTTTCGGCTCGCCGAGCGGCGTTTCCGGACCCATGCCGTAATCCTGCAGGTAGCGGTAGCCGTCCTTGTTGACCAGAATACCGCCCTCGCCGCGGCAGCCTTCCGTCATCAGAATACCGGAGCCGGGCAGGCCGGTCGGGTGATACTGCACGAACTCCATATCGCGCAGCGGAACGCCGTGGCTGAGCGCGATGCCCATCCCGTCGCCGGTGACGATGCCGCCGTTGGTGTTGTAGCGATAGACGCGCCCCGCGCCGCCGGTGGCCATCACCACCGCGTTAGCGCGGATTTGCACCAGCGAGCCTTCCATCATATTCATCGCCACCAGGCCACGGACCTGGCCGTCGTCGACCAGAATGTCGAGGACGAAATGTTCGTCGAAACGTTGGATTTGCGGGAACTGAAGGGAGGTCTGGAACAGGGTGTGCAGCATATGGAAGCCGGTTTTATCCGCGGCGAACCACGTGCGTTCGATTTTCATCCCGCCGAAGCGTCGGACGTTGACGCTGCCGTCAGGACGGCGGCTCCACGGGCATCCCCACTGTTCAAGCTGGGTCATTTCCGTCGGGCAATGATGGACAAAATAGTCGACGACATCCTGCTCACAAAGCCAGTCGCCGCCGGCGACGGTGTCGTGAAAATGGTACTCAAAGCTGTCATGATCCTGGGTCACGGCGGCGGAGCCGCCTTCAGCCGCAACGGTGTGGCTGCGCATGGGGTAGACTTTTGAAATCAGTGCGATTTTGGCATTTGGATTAGCCTGCGCTGCGGCGATTGCAGCGCGAAGACCTGCTCCGCCAGCGCCAATTACGGCAAGATCGGCTTGAAAAGTTTGCACGACATTCCTCCAGTTTTTGTTTATTTCGCCGCCGGGCTGGCGAAAATGTGTCACTGCTCCTTTATAGGTAAAGGAGTATAGCCTTAGGGTCGGTAGGGAAAATTGACGTGTTCGATTTTTTATCGATATATGCGGTGATTTATCGACACAATTTATGCTTCCTGGCGGTGAATAAATTTTCGTTATTCTTTACGCCGCCGCGAGCACAAAATTTGTCTCACCCGCCGGTTACGAGTAGACTTCGTGCCCTTGTCTGAAATCGGAGAAAGTACCATGAGCGAGACGGCAACCTGGCAGCCGAGCGCGTCTATTCCAAACCTGTTAAAACGCGCGGCTGTGATGGCGGAAATTCGTCGTTTCTTTACCGACCGCGGCGTGCTGGAGGTGGAGACGCCCTGCATGAGTCAGGCAACGGTAACGGATATTCACCTCTTTCCGTTCCAGACCCGTTTCGTCGGCCCCGGCTATTCGCAGGGGATGGATCTCTATCTGATGACCAGCCCGGAATACCATATGAAGCGCCTGCTGGCCGCCGGCTGTGGCCCGGTCTTCCAGCTGTGCCGCAGCTTCCGCAATGAAGAGATGGGGCGTCACCACAACCCGGAATTCACCATGCTGGAGTGGTATCGTCCGTGTTATGACATGTATCGGCTGATTAACGAGGTCGATGATTTGCTGCAGCAGGTGCTGGAGTGCCAGCCGGCGGAAAGCCTCTCCTATCAGCAGGCGTTCCTGCGTCATCTCGAACTCGACCCGCTATCGGCCGACAAGACCCAGCTGCGCGAAGCGGCGGCTAAGCTCGATCTGAGCAACATCGCCGATACGGAAGAAGATAAGGACACGCTGCTGCAGCTGCTGTTTACCATGGGCGTCGAGCCGCATATTGGCAAAGAGCGTCCGACCTTTATCTATCACTTCCCGGCCAGCCAGGCGTCGCTGGCGCAGATCAGCACCGAAGATCACCGCGTCGCGGAGCGTTTTGAGGTCTATTACAAGGGAATTGAGCTGGCTAACGGCTTCCATGAGCTGACCGACGCCCGCGAACAGCAGCAGCGTTTCGAGCAGGATAACCGCAAGCGCGCGGCCCGCGGCCTGCCGCAGCAGCCGATTGACGACAATCTGCTGGAGGCCCTGAAGGCGGGCCTCCCGGACTGCTCCGGCGTGGCGCTGGGGGTCGATCGCGTGGTGATGCTGGCGCTGGGCGCCGAAAGCATCGGCGAAGTGATCGCCTTTACCGTCGATCGCGCCTGACCCGGGCGAATCGCGCTTCGGCCATCCCGGCTCGGAGAGCGGACCTGACCCGGCGCACGAGCCGCCGGCCAGGTTGAACTTACAGGCTGCCCGCCGTGCGGCTGGATTTCCCCGCTGAGTTCATCGCTCTGCTGCTCTTCCTGCCGTCGATGCTCTCCAGACGCATCTGGAACGGCGGGAACGGCATATCAATACCGTGTTCGCGGTAGCCCGCCAGAATCAGCTTGTGGATCTCGTGACGCAGCGGCATACGGTGGCCCATCTCGGCGGCGTAAATACGCAGCTCGAAAATCTGAATCCCCTGCTGCAGATCGACGAGGAAGGCCTCCGGCGCCGGCGTATCGATAACCAGCGAACAGCGGTGGGCGGCGCTAATCAGGATCTGCGTGACCTCTTCGGTATTCGCATCCGCCGGGGCCGGCACCGTCAGCACCACGCGGGTGACGGAGTCAGACAGCGACCAGTTGATAAACTGCTCGGTGATGAACGCCTTATTCGGCACGATAATCTCTTTCCGGTCCCAGTCGCTGATGGTCGTGGCGCGCGTATTGATGCGGGTAATGCTGCCGGTCAGATCGCGGATAGTCACCGTATCGCCAATACGTATCGGCTTTTCAAAGAGAATAATCAGGCCTGAGATAAAGTTGGCGAAGATCTCCTGTAAGCCAAAACCGAGGCCGACGCCGAGCGCCGCTACCAGCCACTGCAGCTTCGCCCACTCAATGCCAATCATCGAGAAGCCCACCAGGCCGCCAATCAGCATTAACAGGTATTTGGTAATGGTGGTGATCGCGTAGCCGGTGCCCGGCGTGAGATCCAGATGCTGCAGGATTGCCAGCTCCAGCAGCGCAGGGAGGTTGCGCACCAGCTGGGTGGTGATAATCAGCACCAGAATCGCGATCAGCACCGCTCCAAGCGTAATCGGCTCGATGCTTTCAACGCCCTGTACCGTCGAGGTCGCGTCCCACAGCGAGATATTTTCGAGGAAGCCGAACGCCGAATGGATTTCTGACCACAGCACGATCACCGAGACCAGAGCGACCAGCATCAGCAGCGAACGCACCAGCCGCAGCGAGCGGATGCTGATCGCATCGAGATCGATTTCACTGACTTCGATCTCCGCCGATCCTTCCGGGCTGCTGGAGTGCGCGACCTCATCTTCGTCCCGCGCGCGCTGGGCGAGTATTTCCGCCCGCCGATGCCTGGCGCGATCGAAGGCCAGCCGGCGGCGCTGAATCAGCATCCAGCGGCGGATGATGTGATAGACCACGAGCAGCAGGAACCAGATCGCCACCGACGTTTCCAGCCTGGCCAGCAGCGCCTGAGCGGTGGCCAGGTAGCCGATGGCCGCCGCCAGCATGGCAATGAGCGGCGCGCCCAGCAGCAGGTTCCACAGCATGCGGTTAACCATATTATCGCCGCTCCCCGATTTATCGAGATACAGCGGAATGCCGGCATGCTTCAGGCTCAGCGTAACCAGCGCCAGCGCCCCGCAAATCAGCAGGAAGCACAGGCGGCCGAGAGAGGCCGAGAACTCGCGGTCGTTGAGGTTATCGAACATGATCAGCGCAATGATCAGCGGGACGATCAGCCCAATGCTCATCAGGTAGTAGCGCATGGCCTTGGTGACCCGGCTGCGCGGCCAGCCGAAGTGGGCGATAAACAGGCCGTTCGGCCGCGCAAAGGTGGCGCACACCATCACCACCCACAGCAGCGGCACCGTGGCGGTGACGCTATCGCCGATGGCCACCGCCAGCGGGAAGGGCCAGGCGGCCTGCAGGCCATAGCCGAGGGTCATCCACAATACCGGCAGCGGAGAGGCCACCAGAATCGACCAGAACACCGTGCGCAGGGTGAGCCAGAAATGGTCCTGGGTCACTTTGCCGACGCGGGCGCTGGAACGCTCAAGGAAGCGGGTGAAGTGGCGACGCGAGCTGATGCTGAAACCTACCAGAATCAGCGCGCCAAACAGCGGCAGCAGCGTCTCCTTGCTGGTTAGCATCATCGCGCTGGCTTTGCCCAGCTGGCTGACGGTATCGAGAGAGACCAGGCGGCGCAGATCGTGGGCAATTTCCAGCGGCCATGAAAAGCCGATTGGGCTGACGTCCGAGGTCCAGAACAGGTAGCGGTGGGTCGCTTCGTTCATCTCTTTCAGGGCGTCTTCAAGCTGGCCGTTGGCCACTTTGAGCTTGGTCAGCTCCAGAATCAGCGTATCGCCGCCCTGCAGCAGCGAGTTGAGCAGTTCGCTTTGCGTGCGCAGCTGCGCTTCAAGAATGCGATTCTGCTCGCTGGTCAGCGCCTGACCGTCGGCCTGGCGCAGCTGGCGGAGCTGTGTCTGGCTGCCGAGCAGATCCTCAAAGCGCAGCCGCTGCACCCGCAGCTGGGCCATTTCGGTATCCAGCTGCTGGGGTTTTGGCGTCTCCGGCAGACGGGCGACCTGGGCGCGTAGCGCTTCGCCGAGCAGGCTGGAGGCACCCAGCCACTGCGACTGCTCGCGCAGCGTATTGAGCGCCTGGCGCACCTGGAGCGTCTGGCTGGAGGCCTGACGCTGCTGGGAAGCCACCAGGTCCATGCGCTGAGCCTGCTGGTTCAGCGCCTGCGACAGCTCGCGGTTAACTTTAAACTGGGCCACCAGCTGCGGCGGCAGGTTTTCGCTGTTCTCCGCCAGCAGCTCGGTGCTTTCCAGCGCCTTTTCGGCTTCGCGCTGGCGCTGGCTGTTGAGCTGATTGCGCAAGCCCTGCAGATAGCCGTCGAGCAGCTTGCTTTGCTTTTGCGCCAGATCGGCGCGCATGCGCGACAGCTCCTGGCGATTGTTGGCGGAGAGCTGCGCCAGGTCCAGCTCGTTGACCAGCGCCTTCAGGCGCGCGGATTCCGCCTGCAGGCTCAGATTTTGCGCCTGCGCCAGCGGCGTATTGCTGGTCTGCGAGCCGACGCGGCGCTCAACGTCGTTCAGCTGCCGGCGGGCGTCGGTTTGCTGCTGGGGAAGCTGGTTGAGCGAATCGGCGATATCGCGGGCGCGCTCCTGCTCCTGCTGGGCCTGGCGGCTGGCTTCGAGCAGCTGGCTGCTGACCTGCAGGATCTCCTGATTCAGGGCGTCGGTGGAGAGCGTCGTTGGGACCTGGCGCGGTTCATCGGCCAGGTTGTTGATCTGCGAACGCAGGGTCTGGAACAGCTTGGGGAAGTTATCGATAACCTGCTGATACTGGCGCGTGCGCTCGAGGGAAGCGCTACGCTCCTCAAGCGCGTTCAGCGCGGACTGCAGCGCTTCTACGGTATCAGGCTGGGCGGGTTTTGCCGCCTTCGCCTGTTCCAGCTCCTGAGCTATCTGTTTCGCGTCGGGGGCTGTCGCTGCGTACGCCCCCAGACTGAGGCTCCAGGCCAGCAGGAAAATATATATCAGGCGCACGGCATAACCCTTTTAGCTATTAACCTTCGTCTTGCGTGTCGTCGCTCAGAGTGCTGGCGTCGTCTTCGGCCGCGGGCGTGGTCTCAACGGCGGTTGCTAGCGGTTGACCAAGCTTAGTCACAGAGAGGTTCTGCAGCTGTTCGAGCAGCTTGACCTTGCCCGGGGCAAACAGGTTGATCACCGTCGAACCAAGCTTGAAGCGGCCCATCTCCTGGCCTTTCAGCAGGGCAATGGAGCCTTCGCTGTCGCCGGCAGGCCAGGTCCAGCGCTTAATCACGCCTTCACGCGGCGGGGTCACGGTACCGGACCACACGGTTTCGATGCTGCCAACGATGGTCGCGCCGACCAGAATTTGCGCCATCGGGCCAAATTCAGTATCGAACAGGCAGATGACGCGCTCGTTGCGGGCGAACAGATTCGGGACGTTTTGCGCGGTCAGGTGGTTAACGGAGAACAGATCGCCCGGGACGTAGATCATTTCGCGCAGAATACCGTTACACGGCATGTGGACGCGGTGGTAGTCGCGCGGCGACAGATAGGTGGTGGCGAAGTTACCGTGGCGGAACAGCTCGGCCATCTGGTAGTTGCCGGCCAGCAGCGCTTCCAGGGTGTAGTTGTGGCCTTTGGCCTGCAGGATTTTATCGTCTTCAATCGCGCCCAGCTGGCTAATGGCGCCGTCGGCAGGCATCACCAGCACGTTCGGGTCGGTGTTCAGCGGGCGCGCTTCATCGCGCAGAGGTCGAACGAAGAAATCGTTAAAGGTGCGGTAGCTGGCGGTATCGGGCTTCTGCGCCTCTTTCATATCGACCTTGTAGCACTTCACGAACAGATCGATGACCAGTTTCGTCAGCCAACCCGCTCGTTTGCTCGCACCCCAGCCTGCGAGGCGGGTAAGCCACAGTTTAGGCAGAATGTATTGCAGCGAAAGTTTAAGATCGTTTAACAAGGTAGCCTCCAGGCCATTATTTGTCGTTCCTGATCCCCGCAGCATGTCGGGGATCTAAAAAAGGGGTCGATTCTATACGTAAACTCATCCGGGTGACATCAGGGCGGCAGGTTTGCGAATTCCCGGCAGCATAGCGCATTATGCGGACGGGGAGAGAGGCGCAGCCAGCCTGAAGGATGAAGCGTATAGCGATGTTCAGCTTAAATGTCAGTCATCGGATGATGAAAAGCTTTTACGCGTTTTTACCTGTACTTCGTTCATGCTTTCCAGGATGCGGTGGTAGTTTTCAAAACGGTGCGCGTTGATGCTGCCATTTTCAACCGCTTCGCGAATCGCGCAGCCCGGATCGGTATCATGCTTGCAGTCGCGATATTTGCAACGGCCTAAATAATCGTGAAATTCGACAAAGCCGTTGGTGATTTGTTCCGCATCAAGATGCCAGAGGCCAAATTCGCGCACGCCGGGGGAGTCGATCACGTCGCCGCCGTGCGGGAAATGGTAGAGGCGCGCGGCGGTGGTAGTGTGCTGGCCGAGGCCCGAGTTGTCAGAGACGTCGTTGGTCAGGATTAGATCGTCGCCCAGGCCCAGCAGCGCGTTCAGCAGGCTGGATTTACCCACCCCCGACTGCCCGGCGAAGATGCTGATGCGGCCGGTGAGGGCCTCTTCAAGCGGCTTCAGACCGTCCTGGGTGCGGCTTGATACCATCAGCACGGGATAGCCGATTTTGCGATAGATATCCATCTGCTCGTTGACGAACGCTAAGGCGTCTTCGTCCAGCAGATCGATTTTGTTGAGCACAATCAGCGGCTCGACGTCCAGCGCCTCGCTCGCCACCAGGTAGCGGTCAATAATGTTTAACGACAGCTCCGGTAAAATGGCGGAAACGATGACGATCTGATCGATGTTGGCGGCGATGGGCTTAACGCCATCATAGAAATCCGGACGCGTCAGGACCGAGGTTCGCTCGTGCACGGCCTCAACGATACCTTTTACTCTCACGCCGTCGGCGGCGTCTTTGCCCGGGCGCCAGACTACGCGATCGCCGGTTACCAGCGAACGGATCGTCCGGCGAATGTTGCAGCGGTGGACGCTACCGTCAACGGATTCGACGTCGGCATGCATGCCGAAGCGGCTGATGACGATGCCCTCGGAGGTCTCGCCAAACAGATTGTCATCGTAGTCGGCCTTCTCCGAAGTCGTTTTCAGGCGGCGCTGGTGGTTGGCCTTGACGCGGCGCTGTTGGCCTTTGGAGAGTTTATTTTTACTCAATCGAACTGGCTCCTGGTCGCCCTGTAGGGGCAAAACCTCTATGATACACGCTATTTTAGATGAATATAGTCACGCAAGAAGGGTGGAAAATAGCATGAGTGCAGATGAAAACAACCTGATTTGGATCGATCTTGAAATGACGGGGCTGGATCCGGAGCGCGATCGCATAATCGAAATCGCCACCCTGGTGACCGATGCAAACCTCAACATTCTGGCGGAAGGGCCGACCATTGCGGTACACCAGTCTGACGCGCAGCTGGCGCTGATGGATGAGTGGAACGTGCGTACGCATACCGGCAGCGGGCTGGTGGAGCGCGTCAAGGCGAGCACCGTGGGCGATCGCGAGGCGGAGCTGGCGACTATCGATTTCCTCAGGCAGTGGGTGCCCGCGGGTAAATCGCCGATCTGCGGCAACAGCATTGGCCAGGACCGCCGCTTCCTCTTCAAGTATATGCCCGAGCTGGAAGAGTACTTCCACTATCGCTACCTCGACGTCAGCACCCTGAAAGAGCTGGCGCGCCGCTGGAAGCCGGAAATCCTCAACGGCTTTAAAAAGCAGGGCACCCACCAGGCGATGGACGACATTCGCGAATCGGTGGCGGAGCTGGCCTACTACCGCGAGCACTTTATCAAGCTGTAATCATGCTGCCGGGGTCACGCGGCCCCGGCTATTTAAACCACTTCTGCTCCATTTGCCCGAATTCAGGGGAGGCCTTGACGACCTCCAGCGCGGCATTCAGCGCATTGAGCAGCTCAGGGTCATCTTTACGCACCGCGATCGCCAGCTGCTTGCCATAATATTTGGCATCGGTCGCCTGCTCGTCGATGATGGCGTAATCCGGATTGTCCTGCAGCCATGTCTCGGCGCTGGCGCGATCGCTCATCACCCCGTTAACGCCTCCCTCCTTCAGCGCGCTGAACGCAGCCGCGTCGCCATCGTAAGAGACGACGTTCACCTCTTTTTGCTTATCGTGCAGATAGCGCTGGTGAATGCTGCCCTTAGCGATGCCGATCTTTTGTCCCTTCAGATCGGCAAAACCGTGGGCGCTATTCTTCGCGGTGACCACCACGCCGGAGAGCTGCTGGCGATAGGGCTGAGTAAAGGCGACCTGCTTTTCGCGCATCGGGATAACTTCGATGCCGGCGATGATGGCGTCGAATTTCTTAAAGCGCAGCGCCGGGATCAGGGTAGCAAAGCCCTGAGGCGTAAACGTGCACTCAGCCTGCATCTGTTTACAGAGCGCCCTGGCGAGATCGATATCAAAACCGGCAGGCTGGTTCCTGGCGTTGACGGTTTCAAAGGGCGGATTGGCCGTGGTGGTGCCAAAATGCAGCGTCGTTGCCGATGCCGTTCCCATCGCCATCGCCATCGGCAGCAGGACGGAGAGCGCTTGTTTCATTTTCGTTTCCCTGTTTGTCGTTGTTGTTGACCGTCAATGGGGCGATCGCACCCGCGGACCGGGGCAATTTTGCGCCTTTAGCAAGGCTGGAAAAAGTTATTTTGCCTTACGCGCTGCTTATTTATACAATTCAGCGCGCTATATGGCGATAAAATGTCCATTCAGACAAAAATAGAAAAAAAGTGCTCGCAGGGGGGTTGCAGCTAAATCGAATTCTCGTATAATGCGCCTCCCGTGACGAAGCAGAAATGCAAATCACGACGCCATAGAAATATGGCAAGAAGTACGCGGGAATAGCTCAGTTGGTAGAGCACGACCTTGCCAAGGTCGGGGTCGCGAGTTCGAGTCTCGTTTCCCGCTCCATAATTTGAAAGGCACTATCCTAATCACAGGATTTCGGCTTGCGATAAAGCTACCCAGGTAGCGGCAGGTTGAAAGACGAAGATTAAGCGGGAATAGCTCAGTTGGTAGAGCACGACCTTGCCAAGGTCGGGGTCGCGAGTTCGAGTCTCGTTTCCCGCTCCAAATTTGATAGTTACCACACCCAAGCGGGAATAGCTCAGTTGGTAGAGCACGACCTTGCCAAGGTCGGGGTCGCGAGTTCGAGTCTCGTTTCCCGCTCCAAATTTCTTCCTCATGCTCAATTTATCCACAGTGCAATAGCGCGCCGGGGATGCTTTCCGTTGCATACCGGAAAATACTGTAAACAGAGTTATCCACAGGTTAGATGTCAGCAACTTGTTGCTGAAAAACTTCGACTTTTGAATAATATCAGTTCATCTCATTGAAAGTTAATAATAAAATTTCATTTCAAAGTGTTAATACGATCACTTGACGTTCGTCTGCATGTTGAAACGCAATGTGTTTTTGTTTTTATTCACAGCCTGTGAATGAATCAGGCGTCTCGCGGAAGGCCTTTTTCAACCACCCTGACCAACCGCTGTTTCTTCGGCAGTTGCACCTCAACCGCGCCGGCGCTGCGCCTGGCGATTTGCTGCTCTATCGCCCACTCAATGTGTTCATCGAGTAGTGAGTGCTCACCCCGGCGGCTTTCCAGCGCCTTGAGATGTGCTTCATCCCACGGCGCATTTCCCAGCGCCACGGCAATATTGCGTAACCAGCGCAGATGACCAATACGGCGAATTGCCGAACCTTCGGTCACCTTCAGAAAATGACTCTCACTCCAGGCAAACAGCTCTACCAGCGGCGGCGCATGCAGCGCTTTTCGCGGGCTGAAATCATCTTCATCCGTAAGCTGAGAGAAGCGGTTCCACGGGCAAATCAGCTGGCAGTCGTCGCAGCCGTAAATGCGGTTGCCGATCAGCGGGCGGAACTCGACGGGGATCGCGCCTTCCAGCTCAATGGTCAAATAGGAGATGCAGCGGCGGGCGTCGACGGTATAGGGCTCGACGATGGCGCCGGTCGGACAGATGGTCATGCAGGCCACGCAGCGTCCGCACTCTTCGGCGACCGGCCGATCGACGGGCAGGGGGATATCAACCAGCAGCTCGCCGAGGAAAAAGAACGAGCCGGCATCGCGGTTAATAATAAGTGAGTGCTTACCTGTCCAGCCAAGACCCGCTTTTTCCGCCAAAGGACGCTCCAGAATAGGCGCGGAATCGACAAACGGTCTAAAATTGAGCGAAGCACACTGTTCCTGAATCATCTCACCGAGTTTTTTCAGGCGGTTACGTAGCAGCTTATGATAATCACGCCCAAGGGCATAACGGCTGACGTAGCCAAGCGTAGGATCTTTCAGGGTGCGGGCAAACGCGGCATTTGCAGGCAGGTAGTTCATCCGTACACTGATGACGCGTAGCGTACCGGGAAGAAGCTCATGAGGGCGCGCGCGCATCATGCCGTGGCGCGCCATCCATTCCATCTCTCCGTGGTACTGTTTGTCCAGCCATGCCTGCAGTTTGGGTTCGCTGACGCTGAGATCGGTATCGGTGATACCCACCTGCTGGAACCCAAGTTCAGTGCCCCATTGCTTGATTTGTTGCGCTAACTTATTGAGATCGAGGGGCTGTAACATGATGGACCATACAATGACGAGAAACCCTGTCAGTATACCACACTTCATCTGGCCGGCAGAGGCGCTACGGCGTGCGGAAAAAGAGGCCGCCGATAGCCTCGGGCTGACCCTGTTTGAGCTGATGCGCCGGGCCGGCGAAGCGGCTTTCCAGCTGGCGCGAAGCCAGTACCCCGCCAGCCGGCGCTGGCTAATTCTTTGCGGCCACGGCAACAACGGCGGCGACGGCTACGTCGTTGCGCGTCTGGCGCAGGCTGAAGGGATTGAGGTGACGCTGCTGGCGCTGGAGAGCGAGAAGCCCCTGCCGGAGGAAGCGCATGCCGCACGCGAAGAGTGGCTCAACGCCGGCGGGACGATCCACGCGGCGGATATTGTCTGGCCGGAAGAGATCTCGCTGATTATTGACGGAATACTGGGCACCGGCCTGCGCAGCGCTCCGCGCGGGCCTGCCGCCGGGCTGATCGCGCGCGCAAACGCGCATCCGGCGCCGGTAGTGGCGCTGGATATCCCCTCCGGACTCAACGCGCAGACCGGAGCTACGCCGGGGGCGGTGATCCATGCGGCCCACACGCTAACGTTTATCGCCCTTAAGCCGGGGCTGCTGACCGGTAAAGCCCGCGACGTGGTGGGGCAGCTGCGCTATCACTCTCTGGGCCTCGATAGCTGGCTTGCCGGAGAACCGTTCCCGCTAACGCGCTTTGACGCCTCGCAGCTGGTGGGCTGGCTGCCGCCGCGCCGGGCAACCTCCCATAAAGGCGATCACGGCAGGCTGGTCATTATTGGCGGCGCTCGCGGCACCGCCGGCGCCATCAGGATGACCGGAGAAGCGGCGCTGCGGGCGGGAGCGGGGCTAGTCCGGGTGTTGACCCATCCGGAAAACATTGCGCCGATTATTACCGCCAGGCCTGAGCTGATGGTGGATGAGCTCACGGCGCAGAGCCTCGATGAAAGCCTGCAGTGGGCTGATGTGGTGGCGATCGGTCCGGGCCTCGGCCAAAGCGAATGGGCGACGCGAGCGCTACGCCAGTTGGCGAGCGTTGCGAAACCGATGGTGTGGGATGCGGATGCGTTGAACCTGCTGGCAATCAATGCCGATAAACGTCACAATCGCGTGCTGACGCCACACCCCGGCGAAGCCGCCCGCCTGCTTAACTGCAGCGTGGCAGAAATTGAAAGCGATCGCTTACATTCTGCTCAACGTCTGGTAAAACGTTATGGTGGCGTGGTCGTGCTAAAAGGCGCGGGGACGGTGGTGGCCAGTGAAGCAGGCGAGATGGGTATTATCGATGCCGGCAATGCCGGTATGGCCAGCGGCGGAATGGGCGATGTGCTCACCGGTATTATTGCCGCTCTGTTAGGGCAAAAGCTGACGCCGTATGATGCTGCCTGCGCCGGTTGCGTGGCGCACGGCGAAGCCGCAGACCGACTGGCTGCCAGAGATGGCGCCCGTGGGATGCTGGCGACCGATCTCTTTTCCACGCTCAGGCGTGTTGTTAACCCGGATGTGATTGACGTAGACCATGATTAACCGAGTGATTCCTTTACCCGACGAGCAGGCAACCTTAGACCTTGGCAACCGCATTGCGCGGCTCTGTGCGGGCGCCACGGTCATCTATCTGTATGGCGATTTAGGCGCGGGTAAAACGACCTTCAGCCGCGGCTTTTTACACGCACTCGGCCACCGCGGGAATGTCAAAAGCCCTACCTACACGCTGGTGGAGCCGTACACCCTCGAAAACCTGATGGTGTATCACTTCGACCTCTACCGCCTGGCGGACCCCGAAGAGCTCGAGTTTATGGGGATCCGCGACTACTTTACTGACGATGCTATCTGCCTGGTTGAATGGCCGCAGCAGGGCGCGGGCGTGCTGCCCGAGCCGGATGTGGAAATTCATCTTGAATATCAGGCACAAGGGCGTGAGGCGCGCGTAACGGCAGTCTCCTCATTGGGTGAGTCTTTACTGGCGCGTTTAGCCTGAAGGATGGCGGGATGAAATATCGCATAACCCCCTGGCTGGCCGCGGCGCTGATGCTGTTTAGCATGCAGACCCTTGCGGCAAGCTTATCCGATATCCAGGTCTCTAACGGAGAACGGCAGGCCCGTATTACCATTAGCTTTATCGGCGATCCCGAATACTCCTTCAGCCCGCAGGGCAAACGCACGGTGGCGCTGGATATCAAGCAGACCGGCACCCTGCAGGGATTACCGCTGCTGTTTAGCGGCAGCAACCTGGTGAAAAGCATTCGCTCGGGCGCCGCGCAGGATACGCAGTCCCTGCGTCTGCTGGTGGACCTGACTGAAGATGGCAAAACCCGCGCGGTGAAGCAGCAAAACGGCTCTAACTATACCGTGGTGTTCACGATTAACGCCGATGTTCCGCCACCGCCTCCGGTGGTCGTGAAGCGGGTGGAAACGCCGACGATCGCGCCGCGTCCGGTGCCGGTGGCGCCCGCGCGCAATCCGTTTAAATCATCCACTAGCGAACGGCAAACGGTGATGACCGAAAGCCATCCCGCGACGCGTCCGGCCGCTCGCGCCGCGGCAACGGACGATAAGGTCATTATTGCGATCGACGCCGGCCACGGCGGTCAGGATCCCGGGGCGATCGGCCAGAACGGCACCAAAGAGAAGAACGTGACCATCTCCATTGCCCGCAAGCTGCGTACGCTGCTGAACGCCGACCCGATGTTCAGGCCGGTGATGACCCGAGACGGCGACTACTTTATTTCGGTGATGGGCCGTTCCGACGTCGCCCGTAAGCAGAATGCCAACTTCCTGGTGTCGATTCACGCCGATGCGGCGCCGAACCGTGACGCTACCGGCGCGTCGGTATGGGTGCTGTCCAACCGCCGCGCCAATAGCGAAATGGCGGGCTGGCTCGAGCAGCATGAGAAGCAGTCCGAGCTGCTCGGCGGCGCGGGCGACGTGCTGGCGAACAGCCAGTCGGATCCCTACCTGAGCCAGGCGGTGCTGGATTTACAGTTCGGCCATTCCCAGCGCGTCGGGTATGATGTAGCGACCGACGTATTGAGCCAGCTGCAGCGGGTCGGCGATCTCCATAAGCGCCGTCCGGAACACGCCAGTCTCGGCGTGCTGCGTTCGCCGGATATTCCGTCGATCCTTGTCGAAACCGGCTTTATCAGCAATACCGGCGAAGAGCGGCTGCTGGGGAGCGACAGTTATCAGCAGCAGATTGCCGAAGCGATTTATAACGGTCTGCGTAATTACTTTATGCAGCACCCGCTGCAATCAGCCCCGCGCGGCGAGCCCGCGCAAACGGCCAGCGCCGCGTCGCCTGGCAGGACGTTGATAAATTAAGGAGTCAGCCATGCCGATTCAGGTTCTACCGCCGCAGCTCGCCAACCAGATTGCCGCAGGTGAGGTGGTGGAACGTCCGGCGTCGGTGGTTAAGGAGCTGGTCGAAAACAGCCTTGATGCCGGCGCGACCCGCATTGATATTGATATCGAACGCGGCGGCGCGAAGCTTATCCGCATTCGTGACAACGGCTGCGGCATCAAAAAGGACGAGCTGGCGCTGGCGCTGGCTCGCCACGCCACCAGTAAAATTGCCTCCCTTGACGATCTGGAAGCCATCATCAGCCTTGGCTTTCGCGGCGAAGCGCTGGCCAGCATCAGTTCGGTGGCGCGGCTGACTCTGACCTCCCGCACGGCGGAGCAGCAGGAGGCCTGGCAGGCCTACGCCGAAGGGCGCGATCAGGACGTGACCGTCAAGCCGGCGGCGCACCCGGTCGGCACCACGCTGGAAGTGCTGGATCTATTCTATAACACCCCGGCGCGCCGCAAATTTATGCGTACCGAAAAGACGGAATTTAATCATATCGATGAAATCGTCCGCCGCATCGCGCTGGCGCGTTTCGACGTCACGATTAATCTCAGCCATAACGGCAAGGCGATGCGCCAGTACCGTGCCGTACCCGAAGGCGGGCAGCGCGAGCGGCGGCTGGGCGCTATCTGCGGTACGCCGTTCCTCGAGCAGGCGCTGGCGATTGAGTGGCAGCACGGCGATCTGACCCTCAGCGGCTGGGTGGCCGATCCGCTGCATACCAATCCGGCGCTGGCGGAGATCCAGTACTGCTACGTTAACGGCCGGATGATGCGCGACCGGCTGATCAACCACGCCATTCGCCAGGCCTGCGAAGATAAGCTCGGGGCCGACCAGCAGCCGGCTTTTGTCCTCTACCTTGAGATTGACCCGCACCAGGTGGATGTAAACGTCCACCCCGCTAAGCACGAAGTGCGCTTTCACCAGTCTCGCCTGGTCCACGATTTTATCTATCAGGGAGTGCTGAGCGTCCTCCAGCAGCAGCTCAGTGCGCCGCTGGCGGAAGAAGATAAGGGTCAGCCGGCGCGCCTTCAGGTTCCGGAGAACCGGGTCGCGGCGGGCGCTAACCATTTTGCTCAGCCGGTCTCCGCGCGCGAGCCGGCCGCGGCGCGCTACGGCCGCGAAACGTCGCGCGAACCTTCCGGCCCGGCGGGCGGAGGCGGCGCCGGCTGGCCGCACGCGCAGCCGGGATACCAAAAGCAGCAGGGGGCGCTGTATCGGCAGCTGCTGGAGACGCCGGCCGTCGAGCGTAAAAGCAGCGTCCCGGCGCCTGCGGCGGAAGGCTTATCCGGACACAGCCAGAGCTTTGGCCGCGTGCTGACCATCGTTAAAGGCGACTGCGCGCTGCTGGAGCGTGACGGCAGGCTGGCGCTTCTGGCGCTGCCGGTGGCCGAACGCTGGCTGCGTCAGGCGCAGCTGACCCCCGCCGGAGAGCCGGTTTGCGGGCAGCCGCTGCTGATCCCGCTGCGGCTAAAGGTTTCGAGCGTGGAAAAGGACGCGCTGGCGAAAGCGCAGGCGGCGCTGGTGACGTTGGGGATCGATCTGCAGTCCGATGCGCAGCATTTGACGGTTCGCGCGGTGCCTTTACCCTTAAGACAACAAAATTTACAAATCTTGATTCCTGAACTGATAGGCTACCTGGCGCAGCGAAAGGCATTTGACGTCGACGACATCGCGCAGTGGATCGCGCGCAATCTGGCGAGCGAGCATGCGCAGTGGAACATGGCGCAGGCGATTAGCGTGTTGGCGGACGTAGAGCGTTTATGTCCGCAGCTGGTAAAAGCTCCGCCGGGTGGTCTGTTACAACCCGTTGACCTGGATTCGGCGATGAATGCCCTGAAAGATGAGTGATGTAACTGAGGCGAGCCTGCCTAAGGCAATATTTTTAATGGGCCCAACGGCCTCCGGTAAAACCGCGCTGGCCATTGCTTTGCGTAAAATTTTACCGGTAGAGTTGATTAGTGTCGATTCCGCCCTTATCTATCGAGGAATGGACATTGGTACGGCCAAGCCGGATGCGGCAGAGCTGAGCGCAGCGCCGCATCGACTGCTGGATATTCTCGACCCGGCAGAGGCTTACTCCGCGGCGGATTTTCGTCGCGATGCGCTGGCAGAAATGGCGGATATCGTCGCTGCCGGGCGCATTCCGCTGCTGGTTGGCGGAACAATGTTGTATTTCAAAGCGTTGCTGGAAGGGCTGTCGCCGTTACCTTCGGCGGATCCCCAGGTCAGGGCAAAGATTGAGCAACAGGCAGCAGAGCAGGGGTGGCACGTACTGCACCGGCAACTACAGGAGATCGATCCCGTCGCCGCCGCGCGTATTCATCCAAATGATCCGCAAAGACTTTCCCGAGCACTGGAAGTTTTTTTCATTTCGGGTAAAACTTTAACGGAACTGACGCAAACGTCGGGAGACGCTCTGCCGTATAAGGTGCATCAGTTCGCCATCGCCCCGGCGAGCCGTGAACTGCTCCATCAATGCATAGAACAGCGTTTTCATCAGATGTTGGCTTCAGGTTTTGAAGCAGAAGTAAGGGCGTTATTTGCCCGCGGAGATTTGCATACGGATATGCCTTCCATTCGTTGTGTCGGATACCGCCAGATGTGGTCATATCTTGATGGCGAGATCCCGTATGATGAAATGGTTTATCGAGGTGTTTGCGCCACGAGACAGTTAGCCAAGCGTCAGATAACCTGGTTGCGCGGCTGGGAAGATATTCGCTGGTTAGACAGTGAACAACCTGAACAGGCGCTCAACAAAGTATTACAGGTAGTTGGTGCGAGCCAGGACTGAACGTGTACAATTAAACGGTATCGTGCGTAATTTTTTTTAAGAATCGTAAGGTTCTGAGTACAAAACAAGCATACATATAAGGAAAAGAGAGAATGGCTAAGGGGCAATCTTTACAAGATCCGTTCCTGAACGCTTTGCGTCGGGAACGCGTTCCGGTTTCTATTTATTTGGTGAATGGTATTAAGCTGCAAGGGCAAATTGAGTCTTTCGATCAGTTCGTGATCCTGTTGAAGAACACGGTCAGCCAGATGGTCTACAAGCACGCAATTTCTACCGTTGTTCCGTCTCGCCCGGTGTCTCATCACAGCAATAATGCTGGCGGCGGTACAAACAACTATCACCACGGTGGTAGCGCGCAGGGTTCTTCTGCGCCGCAGCAAGACAGCGAAGACGCCGAATAAGGTAATGCTGTTTTCCCAGACCGGGGAGCCAGATTTTACTCTATGAGTTTTAGGTTGCAGGAAGGCGGCATGTAGTGAATCCCCAGGCGTTTACAGCCGTAAATGGCTGGGGTAAACGAGTAAGGCCAATACTCACGCAGCCAGAAAGACCACGAGTGACTGTGTTCCCCGCTGGTATTTTAGAAGGGGTTTACGCTTGTTTGACCGTTATGATGCCGGTGAGCAGGCGGTGCTGGTACACATCTATTTTTCGCAAGACAAAGATATGGAAGACCTTCAGGAGTTTGAATCCCTGGTCTCCTCTGCCGGTGTCGAAGCAATGCAGGTGATTACCGGTAGCCGTAAAGCACCGCACCCGAAATATTTTGTTGGTGAAGGTAAGGCTGTCGAAATTGCGGAAGCCGTAAAAGCGACCGGCGCGTCGGTCGTGCTGTTCGATCATGCCCTGAGCCCGGCCCAGGAACGTAACCTGGAGCGCCTGTGCGAATGCCGGGTTATCGACCGTACGGGGCTTATTTTAGATATTTTCGCCCAGCGAGCGCGCACCCACGAAGGGAAACTACAGGTTGAGCTGGCGCAGCTGCGTCATATGGCGACGCGCCTTGTTCGCGGCTGGACCCACCTTGAAAGACAGAAGGGCGGGATTGGTTTGCGTGGCCCGGGTGAAACCCAGCTCGAAACTGACCGTCGACTGCTGCGTAACCGCATTATGCAGATCCTCGGGCGGCTGGAAAAAGTATCGAAGCAGCGCGAACAGGGACGGCGGTCACGAGCCAAAGCCGATATTCCTACCGTGTCGCTGGTGGGCTACACCAACGCCGGGAAATCAACGTTGTTTAACCAGATAACTGAAGCCCAGGTTTACGCGGCGGACCAGCTGTTCGCGACCCTGGACCCGACGCTGCGCCGCATCGACGTCACCGACGTGGGCGAAACCGTTCTGGCGGACACCGTGGGTTTTATTCGTCATCTGCCGCACGATCTGGTCGCCGCGTTTAAAGCCACGCTGCAGGAGACGCGTCAGGCGACGCTGCTGCTGCACGTGATTGACGCAGCCGATGTCCGTCTGCAGGAAAATATTGATGCCGTAAATACGGTTCTCGCCGAAATCGAGGCCGATGAGATCCCGGTGCTGCTGGTGATGAACAAAATCGACATGCTTGACGATTTTGAACCGCGTATCGACCGGGATGAAGAGAATAAACCGATTCGGGTCTGGCTCTCTGCGCAGACCGGAATTGGGGTACCGCTGCTTTTTCAGGCTTTGACGGAACGACTTTCCGGTGAAGTGGCTCAGCACACTCTGCGCCTACCGCCGCAGGAAGGGCGGCTGAGAAGTCGGTTCTATCAGCTTCAGGCGATAGAAAAAGAGCGGCTGGAGGATGACGGCAGCGTGAGTCTGCAGGTGCGCATGCCGATTGTTGACTGGCGTCGCCTCTGTAAACAAGAGCCAGCGCTGGTTGATTACGTGATTTGACCTTGCAGCTTGCCTGAAGATATTAACCCCTGTGGGGATATCAAAAACAAATATGGAGCATATACATGGCGTGGAATCAGCCCGGTAATAACGGACAGGACCGCGACCCGTGGGGGAGCAGCAATAACCAAGGCGGCAACTCCGGGGGAAATGGCAATAAAGGTGGTCGCGAACAGGGGCCGCCCGATCTGGATGATATCTTCCGCAAGTTAAGTAAAAAACTTGGCGGTCTCGGTGGCGGCAAAGGGGGACCGGGAGGCGTTAGCAGCTCTCAGGGATCTCGCGGCCCTATGGGTGGACGCATTGTCGGCATTGTTGCCGCCGCCGCGGTTATTATCTGGGCTGCCAGCGGTTTCTATACCATTAAGGAAGCGGAACGTGGCGTGGTGACTCGCTTTGGGAAATTCAGCCACCTGGTTGAGCCGGGTCTTAACTGGAAGCCAACCTTTATCGATAACGTCCAGGCCGTTAACGTTGAATCGGTACGTGAACTGGCGGCTTCTGGCGTCATGCTGACCTCTGACGAAAACGTCGTGCGCGTTGAGATGAACGTGCAGTATCGGGTAACCGACCCGGAACGCTACCTGTTTAGCGTTGCCAGCGCCGACGATAGCCTGCGCCAGGCAACCGACAGCGCCCTGCGCGGCGTGATCGGTAAGTACACCATGGACCGTATTCTGACCGAAGGCCGTACCGTGATTCGTAGCGATACCCAGCGCGAGCTGGAAGAGACGATTCGTCCGTACGACATGGGGATTACCCTGCTGGACGTCAACTTCCAGACGGCGCGTCCGCCGGAAGAGGTGAAGGCCGCGTTTGATGATGCGATTGCCGCGCGTGAGAACGAGCAGCAGTACATCCGCGAAGCCGAAGCTTACACCAACGAAGTTCAGCCGCGCGCTAACGGCGCCGCGCAGCGTATCCTCGAAGAGGCGCGTGCGTATAAGACTCAGACCGTTCTTGAAGCTCAGGGTGAAGTCGCGCGCTTTGCGAAGATTCTGCCTGAGTACAAAGCCGCGCCGGAAATTACCCGCGAGCGTCTGTATATCGAAAGCATGGAAAAAGTGCTGAGCCATACCCGCAAAGTGCTGGTTAACGATAAGGGCGGCAACCTGATGGTTCTGCCGCTGGACCAGATGCTGAAAGGCGCCGGCACGCCGACGGCAAAGAGCAATAGCAGCGCTGCGAACGATCTGCTGCGCCTGCCGCCAGCCTCCAGCTCAAGCAGCGCCAGCACCACGTCGACCACGACGGATGGCAACATTATGGACCAACGTCGCGCCAACGCGCAGCGTAACGACTACCAGCGTCAGGGGGAATAACGATGCGTAAACCTGTAATTGCGATTATTGCCATCGTGCTGGTAGTGCTTTACATGTCTATCTTTGTGGTTAAAGAGGGCGAGCGCGGTATTACGCTGCGCTTTGGTAAGGTACTGCGCGATAGCGAAAATAAACCGCTGGTGTATGCGCCGGGCCTGCACTTCAAGATCCCGTTGATTGAGTCAGTGAAAACGCTGGATGCGCGCATCCAGACCATGGACAACCAGGCCGATCGCTTTGTAACCAAAGAGAAGAAAGACCTGATCGTCGACTCCTACATCAAGTGGCGGATCAGCGACTTCAGCCGCTACTACCTGGCAACCGGCGGCGGCGACGTCTCCCAGGCCGAGGTGCTGCTGAAGCGTAAATTCTCTGACCGTCTGCGTTCTGAAATTGGTCGTCTGGACGTGAAGGATATCGTAACCGATTCCCGCGGTCGCCTGACTCTGGAAGTCCGCGATGCCCTGAACTCCGGCTCAGCGGGTACCGAAGATGAAGTCAGCACGCCGGCCGCCGACGATGCTATCGCTAAAGCGGCGGAACGCGTATCGGCAGAAACCAACGGTAAGGTTCCGGTGGTGAACCCGAACAGTATGGCGGCGCTGGGTATTGAAGTCGTCGACGTACGAATCAAGCAGATCAACCTGCCGGCCGAAGTGTCTGAAGCGATTTATAACCGTATGCGCGCCGAGCGTGAAGCGGTTGCCCGTCGCCACCGTTCACAGGGCCAGGAAGAGGCTGAGAAGCTGCGTGCTACCGCGGACTATGAAGTGACCAGGACGCTGGCTGAAGCCGAGCGCCAGGGCCGCATCACGCGCGGTGAAGGCGATGCCGAGTCGGCGAAGCTGTTTGCCGACGCGTTTAGCCAGGATCCGGGCTTCTATGCCTTTATCCGTAGCCTGCGCGCCTATGAGAACAGCTTCCAGGGTAACCAGGACGTTATGGTTCTCAGCCCGGACAGCGATTTCTTCCGCTACATGAAGTCACCTGACTCCGCTCGCAAATAAGCGATTTAGTCAGCGAAAAGGCGCCTTGAGAAAGGCGCCTTTTTTATATTTTTGATTTTAGAAATAACTTTTAACACAATGAGTTATACGTTTTCTTTACAAAAAAAGTGCATAATCAACGCAAAATGCCGGACAATGGGCGACGTGGGTAAAAAGCATCCTGGCTCAGGCCCTGACGCTGTCCGGCGACGGTAGTTTCGTTTATCTCTAAGGGTTAATCATGAACTCAACAATCTGGCTGGCACTGGCGCTGGTTTTAGTACTTGAAGGGCTGGGCCCGCTGCTTTATCCGCGCGCCTGGCGGCGGATGATCGCCACTATGAGCCAGCTGCCGGATAATTTATTACGCCGTTTTGGCGGCGGTCTTGTGGTTGCCGGGATAGTCATCTACTACATGTTGACGAAATCGCTGGGCTGATCAAAAAGTGGCCAGACCTGCCTGGTATTGAGTGCAAAAAGTGCTGTAACTCTGAAAAAGCGATGGTAGAATCCATTTTTAAGCAAACGGTGATTTTGAAAAATGGGCAACAACGTCGTCGTACTGGGCACCCAATGGGGTGACGAAGGTAAAGGGAAGATCGTCGATCTCCTGACTGAACGGGCTAAATATGTTGTGCGCTACCAGGGTGGTCACAACGCAGGCCATACTCTCGTAATCAACGGTGAAAAAACCGTCCTGCATCTTATTCCATCAGGCATTCTGCGCGAAAACGTCACCAGCATCATCGGTAACGGCGTTGTGCTGTCTCCGGCTGCGCTGATGAAAGAGATGAAAGGACTGGAAGACCGTGGTATCCCTGTCCGTGAGCGTCTGCTGCTCTCCGAAGCCTGTCCGCTTATCCTCGATTATCATGTTGCGCTGGACGTTGCGCGTGAAAAAGCGCGCGGTGCGAAAGCTATCGGTACCACCGGTCGCGGCATCGGTCCTGCCTACGAAGATAAAGTCGCTCGCCGCGGCCTGCGCGTGGGTGACCTGTTTGATAAAGCCACCTTCGCCAGCAAACTGAAAGAAGTGATGGAATATCACAACTTCCAGCTGGTGAACTTCTACAAAGCGGAAGCGGTTGATTATCAGAAAGTCCTTGATGACGTTATGGCGATTGCCGACATTCTGACGGCGATGGTCGTAGACGTTTCCGATCTGCTGGATCAGGCGCGTCAGCGCGGCGACTTCGTGATGTTCGAAGGCGCGCAGGGCACGCTGCTGGATATCGACCACGGTACCTATCCGTACGTAACCTCCTCCAACACCACCGCGGGTGGCGTGGCGACCGGCTCCGGCCTGGGTCCGCGCTATGTGGATTACGTTCTGGGTATCATCAAAGCTTACTCTACTCGCGTAGGTGCCGGTCCGTTCCCGACCGAGCTGTTTGATGACATCGGCGAGTTCCTGTGCAAGCAGGGTAACGAATTCGGCGCCACTACCGGCCGCCGTCGTCGTACCGGCTGGCTGGATATCGTGGCGATTCGTCGCGCGGTGCAGATCAACTCCCTGTCCGGCTTCTGCCTGACCAAGCTGGACGTGCTGGACGGCCTGAAAGAAGTTAAAATCTGCGTAGCTTACCGTCTGCCGGACGGCCGTGAAGTGACCACCACTCCGCTGGCAGCCGACAACTGGGAAGGCATCGAGCCGATCTATGAAGTCATGCCGGGCTGGTCCGAAAGCACCTTCGGCGTGAAAGAGCGTAGCGGCCTGCCGCAGGCGGCGCTGAACTACATCGCGCGTATTGAAGAGCTGACCAGCGTACCGGTTGATATTATCTCTACCGGTCCTGACCGTACCGAGACGATGATTCTGCGCGACCCGTTCGACGCGTAATTATCTCCAGGGGCGCCGGTTGGGCGCCCCTTGTTTTGCTGCCTACCCGCCCCATTTCAAATAAATTAGCGGCCTGAGCGTCGGCTGGTTTATCATCAATATAGTCATACCCTGCGGATCCACCGCTTTCCCCTTACCCTGAGGTTGCTGTGCAGTTAACGAGTTTCACTGATTACGGATTACGAGCGCTTATCTATATGGCGTCGTTACCGGATGGTCGAATGACGAGTATCTCCGAAGTGACGGAAGTCTACGGCGTGTCGCGTAATCATATGGTTAAGATAATCAATCAGCTGAGCCGCTCTGGTTACGTTATGGCAGTACGGGGAAAGAACGGGGGGATTCGCCTCGGTAAGCCGGCAAAAACGATTCGCGTTGGTGATGTGGTTCGCGATCTTGAGCCGCTATCGCTGGTCAACTGCAGCAGCGAATTCTGCCACATAACTCCGGCCTGTCGCCTGAAGCAGGCGCTTGCAGAAGCGGCGCAAAGTTTTCTCAAGGAACTGGATAACTACACGCTGGCTGATTTGGTTGAAGAGAATCAACCGCTTTATAAATTATTGCTGGTGGAGTGAGGTAAACTTCACCAGAGATGACAACGGAGGAACCGACATGTCACAAGATCCTTTCCTGGAGCGCGAAGCTGAAAAGTACGCGAACCCAATCCCTAGCCGGGAATTTATCCTCGATCATTTAGCAAAACGTGAAAAACCGGCCAGCCGGGACGAGCTGGCGATAGAACTGAATATCGAAGGCGAAGAGCAGCTGGAAGGGCTGCGCCGCCGCCTGCGCGCCATGGAGCGCGACGGGCAATTGGTGTTTACCCGCCGTCAGTGCTACGCGCTGCCGGAGCGTCTTGACCTGCTCAAAGGCGTGGTTATTGGCCATCGCGACGGCTTTGGCTTCCTACGCGTTGAGGGGCGTAAAGACGATCTGTACCTGTCTTCTGAGCAGATGAAAACCTGCATTCATGGCGATCAGGTGCTGGCGCAGCCGCTGGGCGCGGACCGTAAAGGCCGCCGCGAAGCGCGCATCGTGCGCGTTCTGGTGCCGAAAACCAGCCAGATCGTCGGCCGCTACTTCACCGACGCCGGCGTGGGCTTCGTGGTGCCTGACGACAGCCGTCTGAGTTTTGATATCCTAATCCCGCCTGAAGAAGTTATGGGCGCGCGGATGGGCTTTGTGGTGGTCGTTGAGCTGACCCAGCGCCCGACCCGTCGTACTAAAGCGGTGGGCAAAATCGTTGAAGTGCTGGGCGATAACATGGGCACCAGCATGGCGGTTGATATGGCGCTGCGCACCCATGAAATCCCTTATACCTGGCCACCGGCGGTGGAAAAACAGGTCTCGGTGCTGAAAGAGCAGGTGCCGGAAGAGGCGAAGATCGGCCGCGTTGATTTACGCGACCTGCCGCTGGTCACCATCGACGGCGAGGACGCCCGCGACTTTGATGATGCGGTTTACTGCGAGAAGAAACGCGGCGGCGGCTGGCGCCTGTGGGTCGCCATTGCCGACGTGAGCTACTACGTGCGCCCCGGCACGCCGCTGGACGGCGAAGCGCGCAGCCGTGGTACTTCGGTCTACTTCCCGTCGCAGGTGGTGCCGATGCTGCCGGAAGTGCTCTCTAACGGCCTGTGCTCGCTGAACCCGCAGGTCGATCGCCTGTGCATGGTTTGCGAAATGACGATTTCGTCAAAAGGTCGCCTGACCGGCTACAAATTCTATGAAGCGGTAATGAGCTCGCACGCCCGCCTGACCTACACCAAGGTATGGCACATGCTGCAGGGAGACGGCGAGCTGCGCGAGCAGTACGCGCCGCTGGTGAAGCATATCGAAGAGCTGCACACCCTCTACAAAGTTCTGGATAGCGCTCGCGAAGAGCGCGGCGGTATCTCCTTTGAAAGTGAAGAAGCGAAGTTCATCTTTAACGCCGAACGCCGCATCGAGCGTATTGAGCAGACCCAGCGTAACGACGCGCATAAGCTGATCGAAGAGTGCATGATTCTGGCGAACATCTCCGCCGCCCGCTTCGTTGAGAAGGCGCTGGAGCCGGCCCTGTTCCGTATCCACGATAAGCCGACCACTGAAGCGATCACCGCTTTCCGCACGGTACTGGCGGAGCTTGGCCTGGAGCTGCCCGGCGGCAATAAGCCGGAGCCGCGGGACTACGCCGAGCTGCTGACCTCCATCGCCGATCGTCCTGACCATGAGATGCTGCAAACCATGCTGCTGCGCTCAATGAAGCAGGCGGTCTACGATCCGGAAAACCGCGGCCACTTTGGCCTGGCGCTGCAGTCCTACGCGCACTTCACCTCGCCGATCCGCCGCTATCCGGACCTGTCGCTGCACCGCGCCATTAAATATCTGCTGGCGAAAGAGCAGGGCCACAAGGGCAACAGCACCGAAACCGGCGGCTGGCACTACAGCATGGAAGAGATGCTGCAGCTGGGCGCGCACTGTTCGATGACCGAACGCCGGGCCGACGAAGCGACCCGCGAGGTCGCCGACTGGCTGAAGTGTGACTTTATGTTGGATCAGGTGGGCAACGTCTTTAAGGGCGTCATCGCCAGCGTCACCGGCTTTGGCTTCTTCGTCCGCCTGGACGAGCTGTTTATCGACGGCCTGGTGCACGTTTCATCGCTGGACAACGACTACTATCGCTTCGACCAGATCGGACAGCGGCTGATCGGCGAGTCCGGTGGTCAGACCTACCGGCTGGGCGATCGCGTGGAAGTCCGCGTGGAAGCGGTCAACATGGACGAGCGCAAAATCGACTTCTCGCTAATCTCCAGCGAGCGCGCCCCGCGCAACGTCGGCAAGACCGAACGCGAGAAGGCGAAAAAGTCCAACGCCGGCAAACCTTCCGGGCGTCGTCGCCAGGTCGGGAAGCAGGCAAACTTCGAGCCGGACAGCGCCTTCCGTAAAGAAAAAGGCAAGTCTCAGCCCAAAGCCGCTCAGCCTAAAGGCGAGAAAAAAGCGAAGAAGCCGTCGGCTAAAACGCAGAAAATAGCGGCGGCAACCAAAGCGAAACGCGCGGCGAAAAAGAAAACCGCTGAGTAAGCGGGTATCAATCTTACTGGCCGGGACATCCGGCCCGTAAAGCCGAAACGGCAATATTAACAAGCAACGAGTACATCAATGAGTGAAATGATTTACGGCATCCACGCGGTGCAGGCCCTGCTGGAGCGCGCTCCCGAGCGTTTTCAGGAAGTCTATATTCTGAAAGGCCGCGAGGATAAACGCCTGCTGCCGCTGATCCACGCGCTGGAAGCCCAGGGCGTGGTGATTCAGGTCGCTAACCGCCAGTTTCTCGACGAGAAAAGCGAAGGCGCCGTGCATCAGGGGATTATTGCCCGCGTGAAGCCGGGACGTCAGTATCAGGAGAACGACCTGCCTGACCTGCTTGCCTCACTCGATCAGCCGCTGCTGCTGATTCTCGACGGCGTCACCGATCCGCACAACCTTGGCGCCTGCCTGCGCAGCGCCGATGCAGCCGGCGTGCACGCGGTGATCGTGCCGCGCGACCGTTCGGCGCAGCTGAACGCGACGGCGAAGAAAGTCGCCTGCGGCGCGGCGGAAAACGTCCCGCTGATCCGCGTGACTAACCTTGCGCGCACCATGCGCCTGCTGCAGGAAGAGAACGTCTGGATCGTCGGCACCGCCGGTGAAGCGGACCATACCCTTTTCCAGAGCAAGATGACCGGCCCGATGGCGCTGGTGATGGGCGCCGAAGGCGAAGGGATGCGCCGCCTGACCCGCGAACACTGCGATGAGCTGATCAGCATTCCGATGGCCGGCAGCGTCTCCTCGCTGAACGTCTCCGTCGCGACCGGCATCTGCCTGTTTGAAGCCGTGCGCCAGCGCAGCTGATTAACAGGCTACTCGTCCAGCGAGCGCAGGTGATCGTCCTTATTGAGGGTCATTAGCGCGATAATGCTGACCACCGCCGTCGCCATGACGTAGTAAGCCGGAATATCAAGATTACCGGTCTGTTTAATCAGGCCGGTAATAATCAGCCCGGCGCAGCCGGAAAACACCGCATTAGAGAGCGAATAGGCCAGCCCAAGGCCGGTATAGCGCACCCTTGTCGGGAACATTTCCGCCAGCATCGCCGGTCCCGGACCTGCCAGTATCCCCACCAGCCCGCCGGCAACGAGCACTACCGCGCCTTTTATCAGCAGCGTGCTGGACTCTGCCTGAAGAATTTTCAGCAGCGGTAGCGCCAGTATTAGCAGCAGCGCCGCGGCCAGCACCATCACGTTACGTCGACCCCATTTATCGCTGAGGATCCCGGCGGGAAGAATGGTCAGCGCAAAGCCAATATTGGAGATCACCGCGATCAGCAGCGCCTGGTTAAAGCCGGTATGCAGCGATGACTGCAGGTAGGCGGGCATAATTACCAGATAGGTGTAGCCTGCGGCGGACCACACCATCAGGCGCCCGATGCCGGTGATAATCACTTTCAGGGTTTGGCTCAGGCCGGCGCTGGCCTGCGGATGCTGACGTTGCTGCTGCTGGCGGAGAAAGCCCGGCGTCTCCTCCATTTTTACCCGTAGCCAGAGCGCGACGATCCCCAGCGGAATGGCGAGGAAGAACGGAATTCGCCAGCCCCAGGCGTGGAGCGCTTCCGGGCTCAGCAGGGCGGAGAGCAGGGCGACGATCCCGGCGCCGGCCAGCAGGCCGAGGGCGACGGTGAAGGATTGCCAGGCGCCGTACAGGCCGCGCCTGCCGCGTGGCGCAAACTCGGTCATCAGCGAGACGGCACCGCCATACTCCCCGCCGGCAAACAGCCCCTGTAGAATGCGCAGCCCGGTTAAAATCAGAGGGGCCGCTACCCCGATGCTGGCATAAACCGGCACCAGGCCAATGGCCGCGGTGGCGAGCGTCATCATCACCAGAACGACGATCAGCGTCGGCTTGCGGCCGATCCGATCGCCAATACGGCCAAAAATAATGGCGCCGAGCGGGCGGAAGAAAAAGGCGATGGCGAAGGAGGCGTAGGTCAGGATCAGGCCCGTCAGCGGCGCCTCGCCGGCCAGCTGAAAGAAATTCTGCGCGATAACCGTCGCCAGAAAGCCGTAGACCGCAAACTCATACCATTCAATAAAGTTGCCGATAGATCCGGCGATCAGCGCGCGCTTGTGCGCGCCGGTAGGGCGTGTCGCGGTCTGCATAGGCCATCCTGATTTCAACAAAAAACGACAAGTGAATAAATTATTCCACAACTTTATCTCAGTGAAATTTTAAATTCTTATGCCTGTGATGCGCTTCACGAAGGGACGGATGTTTTTTTGTGACCCGGCTCGCGGGCGCTCCCGGCCCAGGCTGACCATACTGAGTACAACGCCATTGACGGAGGGAACACTATGCACTGGCCAACTCATACCGTGTTTAATCAGCCGACGCCGCTGCTGAACAGCAACTTATTCTTGTCCGACAGCGCGCTGCGCGAGGCGGTGGCCCGCGAGGGCGCCGCCTGGGATGGCGATCTGCTGGCCAGCATCGGCCAGCAGCTGGGAACGGCAGAGTCGCTGGAGCTGGGGAGGCTGGCGAACGTTAATCCGCCGGAGCTGCTGCGCTATGACGCGACCGGCACGCGGCTTGACGATGTACGCTTTCATCCCGCCTGGCATCTGCTGATGCAGGGGCTGTGCGCTAACCGGGTGCATAATCTCGCCTGGCAGGAGGACGCGCGCGCCGGCGCTTTCGTGGCCCGGGCGGCCCGCTTTATGCTGCATGCGCAGGTGGAGGCGGGGACGCTATGCCCGATAACCATGACGTTCGCCGCCACGCCTCTGCTGCAGCAGTCGCTCCCCGCTCCGTTTAGCGACTGGCTGTCGCCGCTGCTGAGCGATCGCTACGATCCGCATCTGGCGCCGGGCAATCAGAAGCGCGGGCTGCTGATCGGCATGGGGATGACGGAAAAGCAGGGGGGATCGGATGTGCTGAGCAACACCACCCGCGCCGAAAAGAGCGCGGAAGGGTTTTATCGTCTGGTGGGCCACAAGTGGTTTTTCTCGGTACCGCAAAGCGACGCGCACCTGGTGCTGGCGCAGGCGCCCGGCGGGCTCTCCTGCTTCTTTGTGCCGCGCCTTCTGCCGGACGGCCAGCGCAATGCGCTGCACCTCGAAAGGCTCAAAGATAAGCTCGGCAACCGTTCTAACGCCAGCAGCGAGGTGGAGTTCTATGAGGCCAGCGGCTGGCTGGTGGGCGAAGAGGGGGACGGCGTACGGCAAATTCTCAAGATGGGCGGCCTGACCCGCTTCGACTGCGCGCTGGGCAGCCATGCCCTAATGCGTCGCGCCTGGTCGGTCGCCTTCTATCACGCCTTTCAGCGCCAGGCGTTCGGTAAAAGCCTCGTCGATCAGCCGATGATGCGCCAGGTACTGGGCCAGATGGCGCTGCAGCTTGAGGGGCAAACCGCCTTTTTATTCCGCCTGGCGCGCGCGTGGGATAAGCGCGACGATGGGCAGGAGACGCTGTGGGCCCGCCTGTTTACCCCGGCGGCTAAGTTTGCTATCTGCAAATCCGGGATGCCGTTTGTTGCCGAAGCGATGGAGGTGCTGGGCGGTATTGGCTACTGCGAGGAGAGCGAGCTGCCGCGCCTGTACCGGGAGATGCCGGTGAACAGTATCTGGGAAGGATCCGGGAATATTATGTGTCTCGACGTCATGCGGGTGCTGAGCAAGCAGCCGGCGGCGCTGGAGCTGCTGGCGGCGGAGTGTGCGGAAGTTAAAGGGCAGAATCGCCATTTCGATCGCGCATGGCGTCAGCTGCAGCAGCTGCTGAGGCGGCCGGAGGAAGAGCAGGGGCGGGAGATAACCCGGCTGGTATACCGGCTCGGCGCGGGAGCGCAGATGCTGCGCTCCGCCTCGCCGCCGCTGGCCCAGGCCTGGTGTCGCATGATGCTCGACCCGCGCGGCGGCATGCGGCTGGATGCGCAAACGCTGGATGACCTGCTGCTGCGCGGCACCGGACGCGGGCGCCAGGCGCCTCAGGCGTAGAGAATGGCCTGGACCCGCCAGCTATCCGGCTGCTGTTCCTCGTACATCTGGACGATGCGATACCAGGAGGCGCCCTGCTCATCGGCCTTCACGGCGATGACATGCTCGGCGTCCTGCTGGCTGCCGGCAATATTGTTGACGGAAATCAGGCCGATTTCATTCAGGCCAGTGACGCAGTCCGCGCTGGCAAATTCTGCGGACTGTGCTGCAGTATGCGCCGTTGTAGCGTTAAACAGCAGGCTGGGTAGGGTAAATGATCGTTTCATCGTCAGCTCCATTTTGCGTGGCCCGAGGGCAGTCCGTTGCTAACGTCCTGCCAGGTTGACTGGCTGAACGTTATTATGCACAGGAGAACGTGAACGGATGCAAAGCAATGTAAAGCGGGGTTAAAGACGCTGCGCCGTTATTTACGGTACAGAATTGCCTGCGAATACCACTGGCCGGGAACCACGGTGTCATCAATCATTATGATGACGTAGTAATCCGCTTTAGCCGCTTCTGCTTTGAGCTTCAGCGTAGCTTCAACATCCATCGGCGAACCGTACATCAGCACGCTCACCGTCGCCATTTTTTGTAGCCCGCTGGTCTGGTTACGGTGTATCTCTTGCGGATGACTGGTCGCAGGTGGCGGGGCTTCCGGCGTTCCCTGCAGGGCGCTACAGCCGCTCAGAACGATCGCCAGTAGCCACGGTGTAAACCTACGCATAACCATATCTCGTTTCCTGTTAGTCACAGTGTAGTGGTAGCCTGAATGACATTTCCGGGGAATGTTCCCGAATTGTTATCTCTGACGCGATTTTCGAATGAAAATGTTGTGAAAGCGTAACCCAGTTCTCAACATTATAAATCGCGGCGGAACCCACGCCTCGGGCTATATGTTAGCCCATGGTACAGCGCTACTCTAGAGACTGGAGACGATAAATGATTGTACTGGAAGTGCGTAATCTCGCGGGCGGCGAGGTGCTTCATGCCTGTCCGCAAAATGCGTCAGACCGGCCTCTGCCGTGTATCGTTTTTTATCACGGATTCACCTCTTCGAAGCTGGTCTATAGCTATTTTGCCGTGGCGCTGGCGGAAGCGGGATTTCGGGTCATTATGCCCGATGCCCCGGAGCATGGCGCGCGCTACCGCGGTGATGAAAAAGGGCGCATGCAGCGCTTTTGGCCCATTCTGCTGGAGAACTTCACCGAATTCGCCGCGCTGCGCGAGGCGATCGCCGCGCAGGGGTGGATTGCGGATGGCAGGCTGGCGGTCGCCGGCGCATCGATGGGCGGAATGACGGCGCTGGGCATCATGACCCATCATCCGGAGTTGAAAAGCGTCGCCTGCCTGATGGGATCCGGCTATTTCACCAGCCTGGCGCAAAGCCTGTTTCCCTCCCCCTCCCTGGACGCGGCGCGGCTGAGCGAGTGGGACGTCAGCCATCAGCTGGCGACGCTCGCCGACAGGCCGCTGCTGCTTTGGCACGGCGATGAAGACGACGTGGTGCCGCCGGGCGAAACCTTCCGTCTCCAGCAGGCCCTGCAGCAAAGCGGGCTGGCCGAAAACCTGACCTGCGTCTGGCAGCAGGGCGTTCGCCATCGCATTACGCCAGAGGCGCTGGATGAAACGGTCGGGTTCTTTAAGCGTACGCTTTAAGCGCGGCGGCGGGCTGGACCCTTCGTCTCCGTAGCGGAGGCGAAGGGGGACAAGACCTGCGTTTAGCGATAGATTGCGGCGCTGGCGTGGATCGCGCCGTTGCTTTCCGGCTCGTGGATCAGGATCGGCTGGAAGTATTTCGCTCCCTGCGCGTCGCTCAGCTGGTTAAGGGCCTTGTCGGCCTCCTGCTCGGTGGCCATATTGTGGTTGATATAGATAACGCCCAGGCTCTGTACATCGTCCATGTTACGTGCCTGGCGTCCATCGATTTTGATGGCTGCCAGCGCGTTGGCGCTCAACAAAAGCGCAGCCATTACGGCAATGAGGATGTATTTCATAATCAACGCTCCTTATAACTGTCCTGACGTTAACCCGGGCTCCCTTGGGCTATGGATGACTCTTGATATAAGTGTAATCACTCCCTGCCGGGTGCATCGCGACCATTTCTGATGAAGTTGTTCAAAAAAGTGTCGCAGCCGCCGTTGATTAATTTTAAATCACCGACTTAGCGCGGCTTTGCCGTTAGTGCGAATTATTTGCGCAATTCGCTTGTCTTCCTGGGGCGCCGAACGTAGAATGACGCGTCAATTTTTCAGCCGCCCTTTAACCACGTTCCTTGCCTCCATGGGCCGCGGCTGACCCAGACAGGAGGCTGAATAATCCGTAAGGAGCAATTCGATGCGTCATTACGAAATCGTTTTTATGGTCCATCCTGACCAGAGCGAACAGGTTCCGGGTATGATCGAACGTTACACTGGTGCAATCACTGCAGCAGAAGGTACGATCCACCGTCTGGAAGACTGGGGCCGCCGTCAGCTGGCTTACCCGATCAACAAACTGCACAAAGCTCACTACGTTCTGCTGAACGTTGAAGCCCCGCAGGAAGCGATCGATGAGCTGGAAACAAACTTCCGCTTCAACGACGCCGTTATCCGCAGCATGGTAATGCGTACTAAGCACGCTGTTACCGAAGCATCTCCGATGGTTAAAGCGAAAGACGAGCGCCGTGAGCGTCGCGAAGATTTCGCAAACGAAACCACCGATGATTCCGAAGCTGGGGATTCTGAAGAGTAATCCTGATGACCAACCGTCTGGAGCTGTCCGGCACTATCTGCAGGACGCCAATTCGTAAGGTCAGCCCGTCAGGAATTCCACACTGCCAGTTCGTGCTTGAGCATCGTTCAGTGCAGGAGGAAGCCGGTTTTCACCGGCAGGCATGGTGCCAAATGCCCGTTATCATTAGCGGACACCAAAACCAGGCCATTACTCACAGTATAACGGTCGGTAGCGCAGTAATCGTTCGGGGGTTCATCTCTTGCCACAAGGCAAAGAACGGCCTGAGCAAAATGGTTCTGCATGCCGAGCAGATTGAATTGATAGATTCTGGAGACTAGCCAAATGGCACGTTATTTCCGTCGTCGCAAGTTCTGCCGTTTCACCGCGGAAGGCGTTGTAGAGATTGATTACAAAGACATCGCTACGCTGAAAAACTACATTACCGAAAGCGGTAAAATTGTCCCGAGCCGTATCACCGGTACTCGCGCAAAATACCAGCGTCAGCTGGCTCGCTGCATCAAGCGCGCTCGCTACCTGTCCCTGCTGCCATATACCGATCGTCATCAGTAATCGGCCGCTGTCTATTAACGACTTTAAGAGGATAAGGTAATGCAAGTTATTCTGCTTGATAAAGTAGCAAACCTGGGCAGCCTGGGCGATCAGGTTAATGTTAAAGCGGGCTACGCTCGTAACTTCCTGGTTCCACAGGGTAAAGCTGTTCCAGCTACCAAGAAAAACGTTGAATTCTTCGAAGCGCGTCGCGCTGAACTGGAAGCCAAACTGGCTGACGTTCTGGCAGCTGCTAACGCACGTGCTGAAGCAATCAATGCACTGGGCAACGTTACCATCGCGTCTAAATCTGGCGACGAAGGTAAACTGTTCGGTTCCATCGGTACCCGCGACATCGCTGACGCTGTAACTGCAGCTGGCGTTGCCGTCGCTAAGAGCGAAGTTCGTCTGCCGAACGGCGTTCTGCGCACCACCGGTGAGCACGAAGTGGACTTCCAGGTTCACAGCGAAGTATTCGCGAAACTGGTTGTTAACGTTGTAGCTGAGTAATTTTTACTCTGCTCGCGTCGAGACGCCGGCCTTGTGCCGGCGTTTTGCTTTTCTGCATTCCCCCACGGCGCTTTATGCGCGCCGATTACCGCACGCGGATAAAGCTGCCGTTGGCCTGACGGGTAAACAGTACCTGCTGCCCGCCGCCGATATCGATAGTCAGGCCGGTTACCACGCCATTCGCATTCTGCCGGATCTGTACCGTTTGCCCGGTTTGCAGCGTGCTGAGCGGTTTTCCCGAACCTTCGACCTGCGCCATGGCGTAAACGTCGGTTGGCGGCAGGTTATGATCGCGGAACAGCTGGGCGAGGGTTTTCCCCGACTCGATGCGATAGGTACGCCACTGCTGCTCGATTCCCGGCGCAGATTGCTGTTGCTGCTGCTGAGGCTGAGAGTAGGTCTGATTCTGCTGCTCGGCCGGCTGCTCATCCTGAACGGGCTCCGGGGCTACCGGCGCCATCTGGTCGGCGTCGCTTACCGTGGGCGTTGAAGTAATCGGCGGCAGCGGCATCGCCTGCGACGATGACGACTGCGGCTGGGACTGTGACTGCACGTCGAGGCTGGCGTCGCGGCTGACCTGAGCGGACGTGCTGCTGTCCTCGGAGGGAAGCAGTATGCCGATAACCACCAGCAGGGCTCCGGCGATAATGCCCCGACGGTGCATTGGCGGAAGCGGATCCATAATGCGAATGTGATCCGGGGCGTGCCAGATCTTCGCCAGGGTAGGTGTTATTTCAAAGCGCCCGGGCATGGCTTTCCTCCTGCTCCGCATATTTTTATGCTGCTCCGTAGAGTATAGATGGCTAACTTCCTGATGGACGAGACAAAGATATGTTTCGTGAGGCCAGCCTGATATTGCCTATTGTTTCTGTTTCCCTCAGATTTGTCATCATCCAGCGACAAAGTTTTACCCATCGCGCTGTGACTGATATGCTGCCCACCGCTTTATACTCGTCGTCTTTCGGGTTGCCGGCTCGCTTCGCTTATGGCGTTATTTATGCCGCCGGAGTTTAGGAGTCCGCCGCCTTCCCGCAGGCCGAAGTTTATAGCGTATGAATTTTCCACCCAAAAAAGGAACAAAGATGGCAACCCCGACTTTTGACACTATCGAAGCGCAGGCAAGTTACGGTATCGGCTTGCAGGTTGGACAACAGCTGAGCGAATCTGGCCTGCAGGGGCTGCTGCCTGAGGCGCTGGTAGCCGGTATTGCTGATGCGCTGGAAGGCAATCAGCCGCAGGTGCCGGTTGAAGCCGTTCACCGCGCGCTGCGTGAAATTCACGAACGTGCCGATGCGGTACGTCGCGAACGTTTCCAGGAGCTGGCGGCAGATGGCCAGAAATACCTCGATGAAAACCGCGAGCGCGAAGGCGTGAACAGCACCGAATCCGGGCTACAGTTTCGCGTCCTGACCCAGGGCGAAGGCGCTATCCCGGCGCGTACCGACCACGTTCGCGTGCACTACACCGGTAAACTGATCGACGGTACCGTTTTTGACAGCTCCGTTGCGCGCGGCGAACCGGCGGAATTCCCGGTAACCGGCGTGATCGGCGGCTGGATTGAAGCGCTGACCCTGATGCCGGTTGGCTCAAAATGGGAGCTGACTATTCCGCACAACCTGGCCTACGGCGAGCGCGGCGCGGGCGCATCGATTCCTCCGTTCAGCACCCTGATTTTTGAAGTAGAGCTGCTGGATATTATCTAAGCAGTAGTGGCTTCCTCTCCTCAATGGCGGGGAAGCAGTTTAAAAGTAGCGTAAAACGCTTAAGTTTTAATTTTGTTAGAGTTTAATATTGCTTAAATGATTTTTTGGCGTAGTTTTGTGAGCTGTTTCGCGTGAGCGGAGTGATATAACACTCACTTTAAACATAAAATTAACATTATATCTAAATCATAGTATTCATCCTTCCGATTCTTACCTAATATCGATAAGCCCTTTTCCAGGGGTAATGACCAATGACGGGCCAGTAGAGCTCGAACAACACAGACAGGTATAACAGGAAAATATCACATGGTAGATCAGGTTAAAGTAGCCGCTGAAGAGCAGGCTCCAACGGAACAATCGCTGCGGCGAAATCTCACAAACCGGCATATTCAGCTGATTGCCATCGGCGGCGCTATCGGTACCGGGTTATTTATGGGGTCCGGTAAAACCATCAGCCTCGCCGGGCCATCCATCATTTTTGTTTATATGATCATTGGCTTCATGCTGTTTTTCGTCATGCGTGCGATGGGCGAACTGCTGCTGTCGAATCTGGAATATAAATCGTTCAGCGATTTCGCCGCCGATCTTCTGGGGCCGTGGGCCGGATACTTTACCGGCTGGACCTACTGGTTCTGCTGGGTGGTGACCGGGATGGCGGACGTCGTGGCGATTACCGCCTACGCCCAGTTCTGGTTCCCGGACCTCTCCGACTGGGTGGCCTCGCTGGCGGTGATCCTGCTGCTGCTGAGCCTGAATCTTGCCACCGTGAAAATGTTCGGTGAAATGGAGTTCTGGTTTGCGATGGTCAAGATCGTCGCTATCGTGGCGCTGATTGTCGTTGGCCTGGTGATGGTGCTGATGCACTTCAAATCGCCGACCGGCGTGGAAGCCTCTTTTGCTCATCTGTGGAATGACGGCGGCTGGTTCCCGAAAGGGATTAGCGGATTCTTTGCCGGCTTCCAGATTGCGGTCTTCGCCTTTGTCGGGATTGAGCTGGTGGGCACCACCGCTGCGGAAACTAAAGATCCGGAGAAATCCCTGCCGCGCGCGATTAACTCGATCCCGCTGCGTATTATTATGTTCTACGTCTTCGCGCTGATTGTGATTATGTCGGTCACGCCGTGGAGTTCGGTGGTGCCGACTAAGAGCCCGTTCGTTGAACTCTTTGTGCTGGTGGGCCTGCCGGCTGCCGCCAGCCTGATTAACTTTGTGGTGTTGACCTCCGCGGCCTCCTCGGCGAACAGCGGCGTATTCTCCACCAGCCGGATGCTGTTTGGCCTGGCGCAGGATGGCCAGGCGCCGTCGATGTTCGCGAAGCTGTCGAAACGTGCGGTACCGGCGAAGGGCCTGACCTTCTCCTGCATGTGTCTGCTGGGCGGCGTGGTGATGCTGATGGTCAATCCGAGCGTGATCTCCGCGTTCACCATGATTACCACGGTTTCAGCGATCCTGTTTATGTTCGTCTGGACGATTATCCTGTGCTCGTACCTGGTCTATCGCAAACAGCGTCCACAGCTGCACGAGCAGTCCAAATATAAGATGCCGCTGGGCAAGCTGATGTGCTGGGTTTGTATGGCGTTCTTCGTCTTCGTGCTGGTGCTGCTGACCCTGGAGACCGACACGCGGCAGGCGCTGATGGTGACGCCGCTGTGGTTTATTCTGCTGGCGGCCGGCTGGCTCTTTGCCGGTAAGAAGCGTCTGGCGAAATAAAAAATCGCCGGGAGAGATTTTTAACGTTGCTTGCAACGGCCCGTAGGGGGACGGGCAGGACGCCCGTCATAAAAAAGGCCACCCGGAGTGGCCAATAAGACTGACGGTATCGAGGGCGCCCGCGGGCGCCTTTTTTATTTAGTTTCCGGCAAGGGCACGCGGGAACAGGACATTATTTTCCAGGCTGATGTGTTCCATCAGGTCATCGATAAGTTCATTAATGCCGTTGTACATCGCTTTCCAGGTGGTGCAGGCTTCCGGCGGCGGCGTTACGTTATGGGTGACGTGCTTGATCACTTCCAGCAGCTCGCCCGCTTCGTCGTGCTCGCTTTCCATCACGCTGATGGGGCCAGCGGCCTGGGTTCCCATGCCCTGCTTAATCATCGGGAAGAGGATCTGCTCCTCTTTCATCATGTGGCTGGAGAGCTCCTGATGCAGCATGGTCAGGTATTTGGTTAAGCCGTTCGGTACGTTGGGCTTATCGGCATGCACGCGCTCAACCTTGGTGGCCTGCAGAATAAGCTCCGGCAGCTGCTCGCGGTGGCGGTCATGATAGCGCACGATAATATGGTCGATGATCTCCGCGTAGGGCGCGACGCGCCAGTCGCGCTCCGCCGGCTCTTGCGCAAGCTTCATCAGCTCCGCTTCGATGACCGCGACGTCCAGCTCTTTGCGCGATGCCGCGCGATCCAGCGTCTGTTTCCCGCCGCAGCAGTAGTCCATGTCGTATTTACGGAACAGCGCGGAGGCGCGCGGGATCGTCAGCGCCAGCTCGCCTAAAGGTTGGTCACGGAAAGCCATAGCAATTACCTCGTCATCAAGAATATAAGATGCATTTTAAATGCATCTTATTGGCAAGGAAATACCCCTTTCGGATACCAGGCTATTTTTTGTTCACGCTGACCTGCGCCACCAGCCGTGGCTTTTCCGGCCGGGCGCGCACGGCGGAGATAACGCCCACGACCAGCAGCAGGATACCGCTGAGCGTCAGCAGCGGCGGCAGGCTTTGGCGCAGCAGGAAGGTATACAGCAGACCGGCAAGCGTTTCGAAGACGATAAGCGGCCCGAGGATCACCGTCGGCAGCTTCTGGCTGGCTATGTTCCAGCACAAGGCGCCGACCCACGAGCAGAGCACGGCGATGGCCAGCATTAGCGTCACGAAGACCAGCGGACGCGGGCCAAAGGGGAGGGGGAAGCTGACCTGCTGGCCGTGCAGCCACCAGCAGGCGGCGATGTAGCCCGCCAGCGAAAGCGGCAGCGTCACCAGCGCCTGCGCCGTCGCCCACATCATCGGATGCTTATCCGGATTCTCCCGCAGCCAGCGGGCGTTGCGCAGCGCGTACCATGCCCAGCAGGCCACGGAGATCAGCGCCAGCGCGATGCCGGAGGCGTAGCGCCAGAAGCTAAACGCCTCCAGCCCCTGGTGCAGCTCGGCGATATTGACGCACGCCAGGCCGAGCGCAATGCACGCCAGCGCCGGGAATAAGCGCCGCCACGGCAGACTGCCGTCGCGTTGGCTGTACAGCAGGTTAGCCAACACCGGCAGCACCACCGGCAGGGTGCCGATAATCATGGTGGCGACCGGAGCGCCGGTACGCTGGATGGCGCTGGCGAGGCAAACGTAATAGATAAGGTTGCCCATCATGGTCAGCCCGCAGGCCACCCACCAGTCCTGTGCCGAAAGCTGGCGCAGCCTTGCGCGGCCGAGCCACGCCAGCGGCAGGGCGACGAGCCCCAGCGCCAGATAGCGGCCCATGGACTGCAGTACCGCCGGGTATTCCGGCACCACCTGAGGGCCAACAAAAATCAGACCCCACATCAACCCTGCCAGCAGGGCGTACAGCACGCCGCTAATCATCACGCCATCCATCATCGTTATCGTTGGCCAAAGTGTAGGCGAGGCCAGCGGGAGAATATTGTATGAGATTGCGCATTAGCGCCGGATGACCTGCTTTTGATAGCGCACCGGGGTGATCCCGTAGCGGCGGGTAAAGGCGCGGGTCAGGTGCGACTGGTCGGTAAGGCCGGCGGCGGCGGCGACTTCGGCGGCGGGCATCCCGTGCGTCAGGAAGGCCTTGGCGCGCCACAGGCGAATAGCCATCAGCATTTGATGGGGCGTGACGTGGAAATGGGCCTTAAACTGGCGCTGAAAGTGCCAGGGGCTGAGGGCGGCAACCTGCGCCAGCTCATCAAGGGTGACCGCGCGCATGTAGTTGTCATGCAGATACTCGCGCACGCGCTCGAAGCGGTGGGCGGCTTCCGTCAGCACCGGCGCGTGACGGGCAAACGGGCGAAAGGTGTCGATGACGTCGAGCAGCAGGCCCTGCTGGGCCAGCGGATCGTCGGCGTGCCACAGGTCGTATATAAGATGGCAGAGCCGCTGCGAACGCTGCGGATCCTGGCGCACCACTTCGCTGAACCACCAGTGGCGCACGCCGGTGACCTCTTCCAGCATCTGCGGCTCCAGATAGACCATACGGTAGCGCCAGCCCTCGGCGGTTTCCGCCTCACCGGTGTGCAGCTCGTCGGGATTCATGGTGACGATGGAGTTTACCGCGGCAACGTGCTGGCTGCCGCGATAGCGAAAGCGCTCGGCGCCCAGCTCAATCGCGCCAATGCCGAAGGCTTCGTGGGTGTGCGGTTCGAAGGCGTAACGGGAAATGTGGGCATGATACAGCTCAACGCCAGGCACCTGCGCCAGATGGCGAAAGCGCGCGCTGTCTCTCTCATCGCTGAACTGTTCCGGTACGCCCTGCATCTGCTTTCTCCCCATAGGCCATCTTTGATTATCGGAGATGACCTACGGGGATGCTACAAAAATTAACCAGTTTGCAACAGTTACAGGATGCCTTTGACGCTCTCCGCCAGGGAGGTGGTCGGGCGACCAATCAGGCTGCTCAGGGTATGGCTATCGTCAAACAGGCCGCCCTTAGAGGCGCCGATATCGGAGTCAGCGAGCATATCCGCCAGCCCCGCCGGCAGGCCCACGCCCTTCAGCGCCGCGGCGAAGTCGGCTTCGCTAAGGTTCTGATAAACCACGTGCTTACCGCTCTGTTTGCTCAGCTCGGCGGCCAGCGCGCTCAGGGTCCAGGCCTCGTCGCCCGCCAGCTCGTAAACCTTCCCGGCATGGCCCTCTTCGGCGACGACGCGGGCGGCGGCGGCGGCATAGTCGGCGCGGGTCGCGGAGGCAATTTTCCCGTCGCCGGCGGCGCCGATAAAGACGCCGTGTTCCAGCGCCGGCGGCGCGCTGGCGAGATAGTTTTCGGTGTACCAGCCGTTGCGCAGAAGGGTATAGGCGATGCCGGATTCGGCCAGCATCTTCTCGGTTTCCACGTGCTCAACGTGCAGGCCAAGCGGAGATTTATCCGCATGCAGCAGGCTGGTGTAGGCGATAAATTTGACCCCGGCGGCTTTGGCTGCCTGGATGACGTTGCGATGCTGGGCCGCACGCTGGCCCACTTCGCTGGATGAGATCAGCAGCAGCTTATCCACGCCCTGCAGCGCGGCGGTGAACGCCGCCTGGTCGGTGTAATCCGCCTGACGGACGACCAGACCCTGCTGGCTAAGGGATTCGGCCTTCGCCGGGTTGCGGACAATCGCCACAATCTGGCTGGCGGGAACGGTTTTTAACAGCTCTTGCAGAACGTGGTGGCCCAGCTGGCCGGTGGCGCCGGTAATTGCGATCATGGGTCTTCTCCTTCGTGTTTATTGACTGTTGTGGTAAGCTAACACCTTAGCTAACTTTTAGTAAGTACGTACAAAAAGGTAAGTATGAAATGGCGAATCTGACGCTAAGTGAACAGCTGCGCGACGGCAATCTGTTTGCCGAACAGTGCCCGTCGCGCGATGTGTTAAAGCACGTCACCAGCCGCTGGGGCGTGCTCATCCTCGTGGCGCTGCGTGAGGGAACCCACCGCTTCAGCGACCTGCGCCGCAAGATGGGCGGCGTAAGTGAAAAGATGCTGGCCCAGTCGCTGCAGGCGCTGGAGCTGGACGGCTTTATCGACCGGGTGTCGTACCCGGTGGTTCCGCCGCACGTTGAATATAGCCTGACTCCGCTGGGTGAGGAGGTGAGCGAGAAGGTGGCGGCGCTGGCCGACTGGATTGAGCTGAACCTGCCTGCGGTTCTGGCGAACCACGAGCAGGCCGTTGCCTGAGCGGGAAGCTACTTGCTCAAATCCAGCTGATAGATGGCAAAGCCGATATCGTCGGTGGCAACCTGACGCATCGGGTACTGCGCCTGCTCTTTAATAAATGCCGCCGCCTTTTCGGTTGGCGACGTTTCAAAACGGATATCCAGCGGCGTCTTGCTGTGGATTGGGGCCAGACGCCAGTTGTTATCCGCTGCCGGGTGGATCGCCCCCGCCTTTTTCGACTCTGCGCTAATCCACGCCGCCAGCACCGAGCGGTTTTCGTCCGGGGAAGCAAAGGCAATGTGGCTATCGCCGGTACCGGCGAACTTGCCGCCGTAGGCGCGGTAGTTATTCGTCGCGACCAGGAAGGTGGCCGCTGGGTCAATGGGCTTGCCGTTAAAGGTCAGATCCTTAATGCGCTGCGCCTGCGGGTTAATCATCTGGCACTCGCCGTCGTAGCGCGCCGGCTGGCTGACGTCGATCTGGTAGTTCACCCCGTCAATCACGTCGAAGTTATAGGTGCGGAAACCGTCCCAGTTGATCAATGACTGCGGCCTGCTGCTGCTCGTGTCTATCTGATTGAACTGCCCGGCGGAGCACTCCAGCCACTCTTTGACCTCCTTGCCGCTGACCTTCATCACCACCAGGGTGTTCGGATAGAGATACAGATCGGCGGCGTTGCGGAAGGTGAGCTGGCCTTTCTCCACCTCGACGAAGCTGGCGGGATCGTTCTTGCGTCCGCCGACTTTAAACGGCGCGGCGGCGGAGAGGACCGGCAGCTTCGCCAGGTCCGGGTCGCCCTGAATAAAGTGCTCGACGTAGGCCTTCTGCGCCATATTGACCACCTGCACGGTCGGGTCGTCCTGCACCAGCGCAAGGTAGCTGTACATATTGTCGGAGGCGCGGCCGATCGGCTTGCTGACAAATTCGCGCGTCGCGTCGTGGTCGGCTTTGAGCACCGTCACCATGTTGCTATCTTCCGCCGCCAGCGACTTCTTCGCCAGCGGATCGTAGATTGGGCGGGCTTCGGCCTGCGCCCGGGTCACCTGCCAGCGGCCGTTATCGTGGCTGAGGGCCAGATCGACGATGCCTAAATGATCGCCCCACATGCCGGGCATCACGGCCGGAACGCCGTTAAGCGTACCCTGCTTGATATCCGCGCCCTTGATGCCGGCGAAATCTTTCCCCGGGAACACCGCGTGCGCGTGGCCGAACATGATGGCGTCAACGCCGGGAACCTGGCTGAGGTAGTAGACCGAGTTTTCCGCCATCGCCTGATAGGGATCGGCGGAGAGCCCCGAATGGGCGATAACCACCACCAGGTCCGCGCCTTGCTCGCGCATCTGCGGAACGTATTTGCGCGCGGTTGCGGTAATGTCGTTCACGGTCACTTTGCCCGCGAGGTTGGCCTTATCCCAGGTCATGATTTGCGGCGGCACAAAGCCGATATAGCCGATGCGCAGGGTCTGCGTTTTGCCGTCGCTGTCCTCGACTTTGGTCTCCTGAATCAGGTAGGGAGTAAACATCGGCTGGCCGGTTTTTACGTCGATAACGTTGGCGTTGACGTAGGGGAACTTCGCGCCAGAGAGGGCCTTGTGCAGGAAATCGAGGCCGTAGTTGAACTCGTGGTTGCCGAGGTTGCCCACGGCGTAATCCAGGGTGTTCATGGCCTTATAAACCGGGTGAATATCGCCGCTTTTGAGACCTTTCGCCGCCATATAGTCGCCCAGTGGACTACCCTGAATAACGTCGCCGTTATCGACCAGCACGCTGTTTTTCACCTCCTGACGGGCTTTTTCAATCAGCGTGGCGGTGCGCACGAGGCCAAATTTTTCCGTGGCGGCGTCTTTGTAATAATCAAAATCCATCATATTACCGTGCAGGTCGGTGGTTTCCATGATCCGCAAATCGACCGTCGCCGCGTTTACGCTGGCAGCGACCAGCGTGGCCAGGAGCGTTGCGCTAAACTTAATCATCAGAGGCGTCCTTTTTTATGAGCTATGGCACAGAAGAAAATGTATTTACATTATGTTGCTTACAGAATTGTGAATCATGCCAGAAAAGCGACAATTGAAACCGCCATCGCTATCACAGATAGCGCAACTCGCAGCGATGCGATATAAATAAAACAACGAGTTAACGCCACTGCAACCAGATGAGGTGGAGAATGTTAGAACAAGTATGTCAGCTTGCACGGATCGCGGGCGATGCCATTATGGAAGTCTATGATGGAAATCAGCCGATGGACGTCGCCAGCAAGAAGGACGATTCTCCGGTCACCGCGGCGGATATTGCCGCGCATAAAGTCATTATGAGCGGCCTGCTGGCCCTGACCCCCGATATCCCAATCCTGTCTGAAGAAGACCCTCAGGAGTGGCAGGTGCGCCAGCGCTGGCAGCGCTACTGGCTGGTGGACCCGCTGGACGGCACCAAAGAGTTTATCAAGCGCAACGGTGAGTTTACGGTCAATATCGCCTTGATTGAAAACGGTAAACCGGTGCTTGGCGTGGTCTATGCGCCGGTGATGAAGGTGCTGTACTGCGCGGAGAACGGTAAGGCCTGGAAAGAGGAGTGCGGCAGGCGTAAGCAAATTCAGGTCCGCGACGCCCGGCCTCCGCTGGTGGTCATCAGCCGCTCCCACGGCAACGATCCTGAGCTCGAGGAGTACCTTGAGCAGCTTGGCGAACACCAAACCACCTCGATCGGCTCGTCGCTGAAGTTCTGCCTGGTGGCGGAAGGTCAGGCCCAGCTCTATCCGCGTTTCGGGCCGACCAATAGCTGGGATACCGCCGCCGGCCATGCGGTCGCGGTTGCCGCCGGGGCGCACGTTCACGACTGGCAGGGAAGAACCCTCGACTACACGCCGCGTGAATCCTTCCTCAACCCCGGCTTCCGGGTCTCTATTTACTGAGCAGCTTGTGCAGCAGGGCGATAACCTGCTGCACTTCATCCTGGGTCAGCGCGCCGTCTTTGACCCACTGAACTTGCCCGTCCTTATCCAGCACCACGATGGCCGAGCTCTTCTCCTGCAGCTGCCACGCCTTACGCGCCTGACCGTTATCGTCGACAATAAACTGCGACCACGGGTAGAGCTGCTTGTTGCTCTCAATGCTGCTGCGCACGAACATCCCTGAGCCCGGGATCGCGTCATCGGTATTGACGATAGTGGTGGTCTGATAGCGATCGTGCGGCAGCTTCGCGGCCTTAATCGCTTCTATCAGCGTGGCGTTTTTCTCTTTTGCCGCCGTGCGTCCGGCGATGTGCTGTATCACGCGCACTTTTCCTGCCAGCTGTGAGCTATTCCAGTTTTTATAGCTAAACTTATCGTTATCCAGGATGAGTTCTCCCCGGTCGGCGATGCCAACCGGCGCGACGCGCTGACCCTCGACAAAATTATGCGCCGAGGCGATCAGCGGAAGCAGAAGGAGGGAGGCCGCCAGAATTCTACGTAGGGTCATGATGTTTCCTTATTAGATGCAGGTGATCCGACCACTTGGTCTGGCTTAAGCATAAGTGCGATTTAACGGCATGACACGCAATCAGAGTGCCAGATTGCGTGTTAACGCACATATTCGAAGAAAATCGGTGACTTATACTCACTTCTACGTGCGTATGAAAAGAAAATTCTTATTTAATGTCATCAAAAGGTAAATAAACTTATGCATGCTGGGTATTACAGAAGTTCTGGACTATAGTTTCAGGGCATTAAAATTTGCGCTCTTGATTCGTGGGCTAAGTGTGGCACCACAGGAGCGTAACCCTGGCAGGAGACAACAATGAAAATTTTCCAACGCTACAATCCACTACAAGTGGCGAAGTACGTGAAGATCCTGTTCCGTGGACGGTTATATATCAAGGATGTTGGCGCTTTTGAGTTTGATAAGGGCAAAATCCTTATCCCGAAGGTAAAGGACAAGCAGCATTTTTCTGTGATGTCCGAGGTCAATCGTCAGGTTCTGCGTCTGCAAACGGAGACGGCTTAATCTGAAAAGTGGTATAGCTGTACGGTAAAAAAACGGCTCCTGATGGGAGCCGTTAGTGTTTCTGAAGGCGACGATTACGCCGACTCTTTTTCGCTTACCACCGTTTCCGACTGCTTCGGTACCATCACCGTCGGTTTATTGTCGATGCGCGTGACCAGCAGCTGGTCGATGCGGTAGTTATCGATGTCCACCACCTCAAACTTATAGCCTGAGAACTTCACCGCGTCGGTGCGTTTCGGAATTTTGCGCAGCATAAACATCATAAAGCCGCCGATGGTTTCATAGTTGCCGGACTGCGGGAAATCGTCGATATCGAGCACGCGCATCACGTCATCGATTGGCGTACCGCCGTCAATCAGCCATGAGTTCTCGTCGCGGGCGACGATCTGCTCCTCCAGCCCCTGGCCGACCAGGTCGCCCATCAGGGTGGTCATGACGTCGTTCAGGGTAATAATCCCCACCACCAGCGCATATTCGTTCATGATCACCGCGAAGTCTTCGCCGGCGGTTTTAAAGCTCTCCAGCGCTTCTGACAGCGTCAGGGTATCAGGGACAATCAGCGTATTGCGGATCTGCACGCCGCCGGTCAGCACCAGGCTTTGGTTAGCCAGCACGCGGTTCAGCAGATCCTTGGAGTCCACGTAGCCGATGATATGGTCGATATCCTCGTTACAGACCAGAAATTTGGAGTGCGGATGCTCCGCAACCTTGTTCTTAAGGCTCTGCTCATCTTCGTGGAGATCGAACCAGATAACGTTTTCACGCGAGGTCATCGACGACGGAACGGTACGTGATTCCAGCTCGAACACGTTCTCAATCAGCTCATGCTCCTGCTTACGCAGCACGCCGGCCAGCGCTCCGGCCTCGACGACCGCGTAAATATCATCGGAGGTGATGTCGTCTTTACGCACCATCGGTAATTTGAACAGCCGGAAAATATTGTTGGCCATGCCGTTGAACAGCCACACCAGCGGGCGGAACACCATCAGGCAGAAGCGCATCGGGTTGATGATGCGCAAAGCCACGGCTTCTGGCGCAATCATACCGATGCGTTTCGGGGTCAGGTCAGCAAACAGGATGAACAGGCTGGTGACCAGAGTAAAAGAGATAATAAAGCTGAGCTGCTCGGAGAGCTCCGGCGACATATAGCGGCTTAGCAGGCTATTGAAAGCCGGGGAAAATGCGGCATCGCCGACGATACCGCCGAGAATCGCCACCGCGTTGAGGCCGATTTGCACGACGGTGAAGAACATCCCGGGGTTTTCCTGCATTTTGAGAACGCGCTGAGCGTTCACGTGACCATCATCGGCCAGCAGTTTGAGCTTGATTTTACGTGAAGCGGCCAGCGAGATTTCTGATATCGAAAAAAATGCGCTGACGGCAATCAGACAAAGTATTACTAAAATACTGTTTAACATAGTTTATCCAGCCGTTGAGGCCAGATCCTCGGAAGGGAAGTTGATAACGCTAATGTGGAATACATAAAAAACCGGTCCGAAGGCACTGGACCGGCTACAACACAGCGTAGTATAGCGTAAGGCACTGTAAAGCCGCCAGAGCGTTAATTGTACGCTCCGGTAATATTCACTATTACGCCTGCGGCGGCAGGCATACGCCGATCCCGCCGATCCCGCAGTATCCGTACGGATTTTTATGCAGATACTGCTGGTGGTCGTCTTCAGCATAGTAGAACGGCTTCGCCGTGGCTATCTCAGTGGTGATTTGCCGCGGGTCGTTGGCGTCGCGCATCGCCGTCTGAAAACGCGCCAGGCTGGCTTTAGCGGCCGCATCCTGCTCCGGGGTCAGCGGGTAGATGGCCGAACGGTACTGGGTGCCGTGGTCGTTGCCCTGCTGCATTCCCTGAGCCGGGTCATGGTTTTCCCAGAATACCTGCAGCAGCTGCTCATAGCTGACGACCTGCGGGTCATACACGATGCGTACGGCTTCGGCGTGGCCGGTGTCGCCGGAGCACACTTCGCGGTAGGTTGGGTTAGGGGTGTAGCCGCCGGTATAGCCCGCAGCGGTGCTGTAAACGCCGGGCAGCTGCCAGAACAGGCGCTCAACTCCCCAAAAGCAGCCCATTGCCAGCAGCGCAACTTCCATTCCCGCAGGAACGTTAGTCATGGAGTGGCCATTGACGGCGTGGAGCGTTGCCACCGGCATGGGGGTGTTGCGTCCGGGGAGCGCATCCGCCTGGGCGACAAGATGCGTTTTATCAAATAGACTCACGGTTGGCCTCTCTAAAACATAAGTCGTAGTTAAGGTTGTAACGATGCGTGTCTTTTTACACAATAAACACGATCGCTACGTCTGGATTAAACATAAGAATTATTTGGGTTATCGTCATTTTTTCAACCCTTAGCTGTTAGGGTTTTGTTAAGCCGGGGATCGGCGCTTTCGTTTCCTGCGGGGGGAAACAAGGATATTCAGGAGAAAACGTGCTACAAATCCGCCAGTTATGTGTCACCAGCCTTTTGCTGGTCAGCGGGGTCGCTAGCGCCGCGAGCGTGCGTTTGCAGGTTGAGGGGCTATCCGGGGAGCTGCAAAGAAACGTCCGTGCCCAGCTGTCGACGATCCAAAGTGATGAAGTCACGCCGGATCGACGCTTTCGCGCGCGCGTTGATGATGCCATCCGTGAAGGCCTGAAAGCGCTGGGTTACTACGAACCGACGATCGATTTTGATTTACGTCCGCCGCCGGCAAAAGGGCGGCAGGTGCTCATTGCCAAAGTGACGCCCGGCGAACCGGTGCGTATCGGCGGCACCGACGTCATTCTGCGCGGCGGTGCGCGCACCGACCGCGACTATCTGAATTTGTTAAAAACGCGTCCGGCCATCGGCACCGTGCTGAATCACGGCGATTACGACGGTTTTAAAAGCTCCTTGACCCGCGTAGCGCTGCGCAAAGGCTACTTTGATAGTGAATTCAATAAAAGCCAGCTCGGGGTCTCTCTCGATCGCCATCAGGCCTTCTGGGATATCGATTACAACAGCGGCGAGCGCTATCGCTTCGGCGCCGTGACCTTCAGCGGGTCGCAGATCCGCGACGAGTACCTGCAAAATCTGGTGCCGTTTAAGCAGGGGGACGAGTACACCTCCGAGAATCTGGCGGAGCTAAACCGCCGCCTGGCGGCCACCGGCTGGTTCAGCTCGGTGGTGGTCGCGCCGGAGTTTGAGAAATCGAGAAAAACGAAAGTTCTGCCCCTGAAGGGCGTCGTCTCTCCGCGCAAAGAGAATACCGTCGAAACCGGTATCGGCTATTCGACCGACGTCGGGCCGCGGGTGAAGGCGACGTGGAAAAAGCCGTGGATCAACTCCTATGGCCACAGCCTGACCTCCAGCGTCAGCCTCTCCGCGCCGGAGCAGCAGTTTGATTTCAGCTATAAGGTCCCGCTGCTGAAGAGCCCGCTGGAGCAGTATTACCTGATGCAGGGCGGCTTTAAGCGTACGGATCTCAACGATACCAAAGCCGACTCCACTACCCTCGCGGCGTCGCGCTACTGGGAGATGTCGAGCGGCTGGCAGCGCGCGATCAACCTGCGCTGGAGCCTCGATCACTTTACCCAGGCTAACGTCACCAATACCACCATGCTGATTTATCCCGGGGTTTCGGTTAACCGCACCCGCTCGCGGGGCGGCCTGATGCCGACCTGGGGCGACTCTCAGCGCTATTCGGTCGATTACTCCAACACCATTTGGGGCTCGGACATTAACTTCGTCGTCGCCCAGGCGCAGGATGTGTGGATCCGAACTCTTTACGATCGCCACCGCTTTGTGGTGCGCGGTAACCTCGGCTGGATTGAGGCCGACAATTTCGACAAAGTCCCGCCGGATCTGCGCTTCTTCGCCGGGGGCGACCGCAGCATTCGCGGCTATAAATACAAATCGATCTCGCCAAAAGACGATGACGGCAAGCTGATCGGTGCCTCGAAGCTGGCCACCGGCTCGCTGGAGTACCAGTACAACGTCAGCGGCAAGTGGTGGGGCGCGATGTTTGTCGACGGCGGTGAAGCGGTAAGCGATATCCGCAAAAGCGACTTCAAAACCGGCGCCGGCGTTGGCGTTCGCTGGCAGTCGCCGGTCGGTCCTATCAAGCTGGATATCGCCGCGCCGGTCGGCGACAAAGACGAACACGGTTTACAGTTTTACATCGGTCTGGGGCCTGAATTATGAGTTTATGGAAGAAGATAAGCCTCGGGGTCGTGCTCTTTCTGCTCCTGCTGCTGGGCACGGTTGGCTTCCTGGTCGGCACCACCAGCGGCCTGCATCTGGTGCTGAAGGCGGCGGACCGCTGGGTGCCGGGTCTGGAGATCGGCAAGGTTACCGGCGGCTGGCGTGACCTGACGCTGGAGAACGTGCATTTTGCCCAACCGGGCGTGGCGGTGACCGCCGGTCAGTTCCATCTTGCGGTGAAGCTACGCTGCCTGTGGGACAGCAGCCTGTGCGTCAACGACATTTCGCTACGCGATATCTACGTCGCTATCGATACCTCAAAAATGCCGCCTTCCGCGCCGCCGGAAGAAGAGGATTCAGGGCCGCTGAATCTCTCAACGCCGTATCCCATCACCCTGAGCCGCGTCGCGCTGCAAAACGTTAACGTCAAAATCGATGATACCGCCGTCTCGGTGCGCGACTTCTCCACCGGCCTGCGCTGGCAGGAGAAAAACCTGACCCTGACGCCGACGTCGCTGCAGGGGCTGCTTATCGCGCTGCCGAAAGTCGCCAAAGTGGCGCAGGAGCAGGTTGTTGAACCGAAGATAGAGCATCCGCAGCCGGAGGAAAAACCGCTCGGCGAAACGATGAAGGCGCTCTTTGCAAAGCCGTTGCTGCCGGAAATGGCCGACGTCCACCTGCCGCTCAACCTCAATATCGAAGAGTTCCGCGGCGAGCAGCTGCGGCTCACCGGCGATACAGATATGACCATCTACAGCCTGCTGCTGAAGGTCAGCAGCATTGACGGGCAGATGAAGCTCGACGCGCTGGACGTCGATTCCGATCAGGGCAAGGTCAGCGCCGCGGGCAGCGCGCAGCTGCAGGATAGCTGGCCGGTTGATATCACCCTTAACGGTACGCTGAATATTGACCCGCTCAAGGGCGAGAAGGTGCAGCTGAAGGTCGGCGGCGAGATGCGTAAAAAGCTGACGGTCGGCGTTGATTTAGCCGGCCCGGTGGCGATGACGCTGCGCGCCGATGCGCAGCTGGCTGAAGCCGGGCTGCCGCTCAATATGGAGCTGAAAAGCAAGCAGCTCTACTGGCCGTTCAGCGGGGAAAAGCAGTTCCAGGCTGACGATCTGCTGCTGAAATTCAGCGGCAAGATGACCGACTACGCCCTGGCGCTGAGCACCGCGGTGAAGGGGCAATCTCTGCCGCCGGCGAAAATCAGCCTCAATGCTAAGGGCAACGAGCAGCAGGTGAATATTGATAAGCTGACCGTCGCCGCGCTGGAGGGGAAAACCGAGCTGAAGGCGCTGCTCGACTGGCAGCAGGCGATCAGCTGGCGCGGCGAGCTGACCCTTGACGGCATCAATACGGCCAAAGAGGTGCCGGACTGGCCCTCGAAGCTCAACGGCCTGATCAAAACCCAGGGTAGCCTGTACGGCGGCAGCTGGCAGATGTCGGTACCGGAGCTGAAAATCACCGGTAACGTGAAGCAGAACAAGGTTGATGTCAGCGGTTCCCTGCAGGGCAATAGCTATATGCAGTGGAAAATCCCCGGCCTGCATCTGGCGCTAGGCCCCAACAGCGCCGACGTCAAAGGCGAGCTGGGGGTTAAGGATCTGAATCTCGACGCCACCATTGATGCGCCGCATCTCGACAACGCGCTGCCGGGCCTCGGCGGGACGGCGAAAGGGCTGGTGAAAGTGCGCGGCACCGTGGAGGCGCCGCAGCTGCTGGCGGATATCAGCGCCCGCGCCCTGCGCTGGCAGGAGCTGTCGATCGCCCAGGTTAACGTCAAGGGCGACGTTAAATCCAGCGATCAGATTGCCGGCAATCTCGATGTGCGTATCGACCGCATCAGCCAGCCGGGCGTCAATATCAGCCTGGTGCAGCTCAATGCGAAGGGCAACGAGAAGCAGCATGATCTGCAGCTCAAAGTGCAGGGCGACCCGGTTTCCGGTCAGCTGGCGCTGGCGGGGAGCTTTGACCGCAAAGAGGAGCGCTGGAGGGGAAAGCTGAGCAATACCCGCTTCCAGACGCCGGTGGGCCCGGTTTCGCTGACGCGCAATATCGCGCTGGACTACCGCAACCGCGAGCAGAAAATTAACATTGGGCCGCACTGCTGGGTCAACCCGAACGCCGAGCTCTGCGTGCCGCAGGCGATCGATGCGGGCGCGAGCGGCCGGGCGGTTGTCAACCTCAACCGTTTCGACCTGGCGATGCTGAAGCCGTTTATGCCGGAGGCCACCCAGGCCAGCGGCGTGTTTAGCGGCAACGCCGACGTCAGCTGGGACACCACCAAAGAGGGGCTGCCGCAGGGCAAGGTAACGCTGAACGGGCGCAACGTGAAGGTGACCCAGACGGTCAACGATGCGCCGCTGCCGGTGGCTTTCGATACCCTGAACCTCACCGCCGATCTGCACAACAACCGCGCGCAGCTCGGCTGGCTGATCCGCCTGACCAATAACGGCCAGCTTGATGGCCAGGTACAGGTCACCGACCCGCAGGGCCGGCGCAATCTCGGCGGTAATATCAACATCAATAACTTCTCGCTGGCGATGATTAATCCGATCTTCTCCCGCGGGGAGAAGGCGGAAGGCCGGCTCAACGCCAACCTGCGCCTCGGCGGCGATGTGCAAAATCCGCAGCTTTTTGGCCAGATGCAGCTCAACGGCGTCGACATTGACGGTAACTTTATGCCGTTCGATATGCAGCCGAGCCAGCTGGCCATGAACTTCAACGGCACCCGCTCGACGCTGCAGGGAACGGTGAATACGAGCCAGGGCCAGATTAGCCTTAACGGCAACGCCGACTGGACCCAGATAGACAACTGGCGCGCGCAGATCGCGGCGAAGGGCAGCAGGGTGCGGATCACGGTGCCGCCGATGGTGCGGCTGGACGTTTCGCCGGACGTGGTCTTTACCGCGACCCCGAGCCTGTTTAATCTTGACGGTAGCGTCGATGTTCCGTGGGCGCGTATTGTGGTTAACGACGTGCCGGAGAGCGCGGTCGGCGTCTCTTCCGATGAGGTGATGCTGAACGACTCCCTGCAGCCGATTAAGCCGCAGAGCGCCGGTATCCCGATCAACAGCAACCTGACTATCCACGTCGGTAACAACGTTCGCCTCAGCGCGTTTGGCCTGAAGGCGCGCCTGACCGGCGATTTAAAAGTGGCTCAGGATAGACAAGGTCTGGGCCTCAACGGGCAGATTAATATTCCTGAAGGGCGCTTCCACGCCTACGGTCAGGATCTGATCGTGCGTAAAGGCGAGCTGCTGTTCTCCGGTCCGCCGGATCAGCCTTCACTGAATATCGAAGCCATTCGCAACCCGGATGCCACAGAAGACGACGTGATTGCCGGCGTTCGCGTCACCGGCTCCGCCGACCAGCCGAAGGCGGAGATCTTCTCCGATCCGGTCATGTCGCAGCAGGAAGCGCTTTCTTATCTGCTGCGTGGCCAGGGATTGAGCAGCGGGCAGAGCGATAGCGCCGCAATGACGTCAATGCTTATTGGCCTGGGGGTTGCACAAAGTGGTCAGGTTGTGGGTAAAATCGGCGAGACGTTTGGCGTAAGCAATCTGGCGCTGGATACCGAGGGGGTAGGCGACTCTTCCCAGGTGGTAGTCAGCGGTTATGTGCTGCCGGGTCTGCAGGTAAAATACGGGGTCGGTATCTTCGACTCCCTGGCGACGCTGACATTACGTTATCGCCTGATGCCTAAGCTATATATGGAAGCGGTGTCTGGCGTAGACCAGGCTCTCGATTTGCTCTATCAGTTTGAGTTTTAGCAATGCGAATATTTGTTTACGGCAGTTTACGACGCAAACAAGGCAACAGCCACTGGATGACCAACGCTCAGTGGCTGGGCGATCATAGCGTCAACGATTATCAGCTGTACAGCCTGGGCCACTATCCAGGCGCGGTGCCCGGTGAAGGCACGGTACATGGTGAAGTTTATCGTATTGACGCATCGACGCTGGCCGAGCTGGATGCTCTGCGTACCAAAGGCGGCGAATACGCGCGCCATCTTATCCAGACGCCGTACGGCGGCGCATGGATGTATGTCTATCAGCGCCCGGTTGAGGGGTTTACGCTGATAGAGAGCGGTAACTGGTTAGACAGAGACCAGTATTAAAAACGACAGCGCCACCTTCGGGTGGCGCTGTTTTTTTGCGGCTATCGCGGATTAACCCGGCGCAGGCAAACCGCAGGCATAAAAAAACCCTTACTGACCGGGAGACCGGCGTTCAGGGTCTGGCGTTACGCAGGGGCGAACTTATTTCTTCGCCGCGCGCTCGAAGGAAGCAATGATTTCGGCTTTCGCTGCAGCAGCATTGTCCCAACCGTCAACTTTAACCCACTTGCCTTTTTCCAGATCTTTGTAGTGCTCGAAGAAGTGGGTGATCTGTGCTTTCAGCAGTTCCGGCAGGTCGTTCACATCGTTGATGTGATCGTACTCTTTGCTCAGCTTGGTGTGCGGTACCGCAACCAGCTTGGCATCTTCACCGGACTCATCGGTCATCTTCAGAACGCCAACCGGACGGCAGCGGATCACTGAGCCCGGCTCCAGCGGATACGGCGTCGGGACCAGCACGTCTACCGGGTCACCGTCGAGAGACAGGGTGTGGTTGATGTAGCCGTAGTTGCACGGATAGAACATCGCGGTGGACATAAAGCGGTCAACGAACAGCGCGCCGCTCTCTTTGTCGACTTCGTATTTGATTGGGTCTGCGTTAGCCGGGATCTCGATCACGACGTAGATATCTTCCGGCAGATCTTTACCCGCAGGTACGTTGAGTAAGCTCATGTCTGTTCCTTTAAATGTATAGCAAACAAGTGCCCGGTATTATAGCCAACTCACATCGAATGTCTTCGCTTCTTTTCATTCAGGGGGGCAGAAAGATAGCGTAATTCCCCCCTGCTAAACGGGCCTGAAATCCATAAATATAGCCACATTTTACATACTTTTATGTAAGCGATTACACATCATCTTCCGCTGCTGCTAATGAGCTTTAAATTTAGCCAGCGGTTGCTATGCTGATCTCATTTCGCAGCTCTTATCCGCTATAAGGTGCAGTAAATGGCCTTAATCAACATAAAATTTACTTTTCTGAAGTGTGATGTAACTCATCCAGTTACATTTCTGATTGTCTATAGTAATTCCGCAGATAACGATTTCACTAACAATAACCCTACGAGGATCGCCTTATGTGGAAGCGCTTACTTCTTGTCTCAGCAGTTTCCGCAGCTATGTCGTCTATGGCAATAGCTGCCCCTCTGACCGTAGGATTTTCGCAGGTCGGGTCTGAATCCGGCTGGCGTGCGGCCGAAACCAGCGTTGCGAAAGAGGAGGCCGCGAAGCGCGGTATTACTCTGAAAATTGCCGACGGTCAGCAAAAACAGGAAAACCAGATTAAAGCCGTACGCTCCTTCATTGCGCAGGGCGTCGACGCCATCTTTATCGCCCCGGTCGTGGCGACGGGCTGGGAGCCGGTGCTGAAGGAAGCCAAAGAGGCCAAAATTCCGGTCTTCCTGCTCGACCGCTCCATTGATGTAAAAGACAAAGATCTTTACATGACCACCGTCACCGCCAATAACGTGCTGGAGGGCCAGCTGATTGGCGACTGGCTGGTGAAAACCGTCGACGGCAAGCCGTGCAACGTCGTTGAGCTGCAGGGTACCGTCGGGGCCAGCGTCGCTATTGACCGCAAAAAAGGTTTCGCTGAAGCCATCGCTAAGGCACCGAACATCAAAATTATCCGCTCTCAGTCCGGCGACTTTACCCGCAGCAAAGGGAAAGAGGTTATGGAGAGCTTTATCAAAGCGGAAAACAACGGCAAGAACATCTGCATGGTTTACGCCCATAACGATGATATGGCCATCGGCGCCATCCAGGCGATTAAAGAGGCCGGCCTGAAGCCGGGCAAAGATATCCTCACCGGCTCCATTGACGGCGTCCCGGATATCTACAAAGCGATGATCGCCGGCGAAGCGAACGCTAACGTCGAGCTGACGCCAAATATGGCCGGGCCGGCATTCGATGCGCTGGAGAAATTCAAGAAAGACGGCACCCTGCCTGAGAAGTTGACTATTACGAAGTCGATGCTCTTCCTGCCGGATACGGCGAAAGAGCAGCTGGATAAGAAGAAAGATATGGGCTATTGAGTGAGCGTAGTTCATCAGGACGCTCGGTTTAGTGCCCTCTCCCCGGTGGGGAGAGGGTTAGGGGAGGGGAAACCATGAACGACGAAGTACATCAGGAGATCCTTCGTACCGAGGGACTGAGCAAATTTTTCCCCGGCGTCAAGGCGCTGGATAGCGTCAACTTCAGCCTGCGCCGCGGCGAGATCATGGCCCTGCTGGGGGAAAACGGCGCGGGTAAATCGACCCTGATCAAAGCGCTCACCGGCGTTTATCACGCCGATCGCGGTACTATCTGGCTCGAGGGTCAGGCAATAGCGCCGAAAAATACCGCCCACGCCCAGCAGCAGGGCATCGGCACCGTTTACCAGGAAGTGAACCTGCTGCCGAATATGTCGGTGGCGGACAATCTGTTTATCGGCCGCGAGCCCCGCCGCTTTGGCCTGCTGCGGCGCAAAGAGATGGAAAAGCGCGCCACCGATCTGATGGCCTCCTACGGTTTCTCCCTCGACGTTCGTGAGCCGCTTAACCGCTTTTCGGTGGCGATGCAGCAGATTGTCGCAATCTGCCGCGCCATTGACCTGTCGGCGAAGGTGCTGATCCTCGATGAGCCCACCGCCAGCCTGGATACCCAGGAGGTGGAGATGCTCTTCACCCTGATGCGCCAGCTGCGCGATAGCGGCGTCAGCCTGATTTTTGTTACCCACTTTCTCGATCAGGTATACGCCGTGAGCGATCGGATTTCCGTCCTGCGCAACGGCGGCTTCGTCGGCTGCCGGGAGACCCGCGAACTGCCGCAGATTGAGCTGGTGAAGATGATGCTGGGACGCGAGCTGGAGCACAACGCGCTACAGCGCGCGGGCCGCACCCTGCTGAGCGAGAAGCCGATCGCCGCCTTTGAAGGGTTTGGTAAAAAGGGCACCATCGAGCCGTTCGATCTCCAGGTTCGCCCCGGCGAAATTGTTGGCCTGGCGGGGCTGCTGGGATCCGGACGCACCGAGACGGCGGAAGTCATTTTTGGCATCAAACCGGCCGATAGCGGCAGCGCGTGGATCAAAGGCAAGCCGCAGACGCTGCGCTCGCCGCACCAGGCCTCGAGCCTCGGGATCGGCTTTTGTCCGGAAGACCGAAAAACCGACGGCATTATCGCCGCGGCGTCGGTACGGGAGAACATCGTGCTGGCCCTGCAGGCGCAGCGCGGCTGGCTGCGCCCGATTCCGCGCCGTGAGCAAAATGAGATTGCCGAACGCTTTATCCGCCAGCTGGGGATTAGAACCCCCAGCGCCGAGCAGCCGATCGAGTTTCTTTCCGGCGGCAACCAGCAGAAGGTGCTGCTGTCCCGCTGGCTGCTGACCAAACCCCAGTTTCTGATCCTCGATGAGCCGACCCGCGGAATAGACGTCGGCGCTCATGCCGAGATCATCCGCCTGATTGAAACCCTGTGCGCCGATGGCCTGGCGCTGCTGGTCATTTCGTCGGAGCTGGAAGAGCTGGTGGGCTACGCCGATCGGGTGATTATCATGCGCGATCGTCGGCAGGTGGCGGAGATCCCGCTCGGGGAGCTCTCCGTTCCGGCGATCATGAACGCAATTGCGGCATAGGAGTAAATCATGATGCCAGGATCTCTTCCACAAACCGGCCAAACGAAGCGTCGCTTCAGCTGGCCGAAGGGTATGCCGCAAATTATTGCGCTGCTGTTGGTGCTGGTCGTCGACAGCCTGGTGGCGCCGCATTTTTTCCAGATTGTCCTCCAGGAGGGGCGCCTGTTCGGCAGCCCCATCGATATTCTTAACCGCGCGGCGCCGGTGGCGCTGCTGGCGGTAGGCATGACGCTGGTTATCGCCACCGGCGGGATTGATCTGTCGGTCGGCGCTGTGATGGCGATTGCCGGCGCCACCGCCGCCTCGATGACCGTTGCCGGGCATAGCCTGCCGGTGGTGCTGCTGGCGTCGCTGGGGGCGGGCGCGCTGGCCGGGCTATGGAACGGCATTCTGGTGGCGGTGCTGAAGATCCAGCCGTTCGTGGCCACGCTGATCCTGATGGTGGCCGGGCGCGGCGTCGCGCAGCTGATCACCTCCGGGCAGATTGTCACCTTCGACTCGCCGCATCTGGCGTGGCTCGGCAGCGGCTCGCTGCTGCTGCTGCCGATGCCGGTGCTTATCGCCGCCGCAACGCTGCTGCTGTTCTGGCTGTTCACCCGCAAAACCGCGCTGGGGATGTTCATTGAAGCGGTAGGGATTAACATTCGGGCGGCGAAAAATGCCGGGGTCAACACCCGCATCGTCGTGATGCTGGCCTACGTGCTGAGCGGCGTGTGCGCGGCGATAGCCGGGATTGTCGTTGCCGCGGACATTCGCGGCGCCGATGCCAACAACGCCGGGCTATGGCTGGAGCTCGATGCCATCCTCGCGGTAGTGATTGGCGGCGGATCGCTGATGGGCGGGCGCTTTAACCTCCTGCTGTCGGTGATCGGCGCGCTGATTATCCAGGGGATGAACACCGGGATCCTGCTGTCGGGCTTCCCGCCGGAGCTTAACCAGGTAGTAAAAGCCGTGGTGGTGCTGTGCGTACTGATCGTTCAGTCGCCGCGCTTTATCAGCTTACTGAAAGGAGTACGCGGCCGTGATAAAACGTAACCTGCCGTTGATGATTACCCTTGCCGTATTCGTGCTGGGCTATCTCTATTGCCTGACCCAGTTTCCCGGCTTCGCCTCGACGCGGGTGATCTGCAATATCCTCACCGATAACGCTTTTCTTGGCATTATTGCCGTCGGGATGACCTTCGTGATCCTCTCCGGCGGTATCGATCTGTCGGTCGGGTCGGTGATCGCCTTCACCGGCGTGTTCCTCGCGAAAGCGATTGGCGTCTGGGGAATTACGCCGCTGCTGGCGTTCCCGCTGGTGCTGGTGATGGGCTGCGCGTTTGGCGCGCTAATGGGCTGGCTTATCGATACGCTGAAGATCCCGGCATTTATCATTACCCTCGCCGGGATGTTCTTCCTGCGCGGCGTGAGCTATCTGGTTTCCGAAGAGTCTATCCCTATCGATCATCCGGTGTACGACACGCTCTCCGGGCTGGCGTGGACCATTCCCGGCGGCGGCCGCCTGAGCGCCATGGGGCTGTTGATGCTGCTGGTGGTGATCGCGGGCATTTTTATGGCCCACCGCACCCGCTTTGGCAACCAGGTGTACGCCATGGGCGGTAGCGCCGTTTCGGCGAATCTGATGGGCATTTCGACGCGTGGAACCACGATCCGCATTTATATGCTCTCGACCGGGCTGGCGACGCTGGCGGGGATCGTTTTTTCTATCTATACCCAGGCCGGCTACGCGCTGGCCGGGGTGGGCGTTGAGCTGGACGCGATTGCGTCAGTGGTCATTGGCGGCACGCTGCTCAGCGGCGGCGTCGGCACGGTATTAGGCACGCTGTTCGGAGTGGCGATTCAGGGGCTGATTCAGACCTACATTAACTTTGACGGCACGCTCAGCTCGTGGTGGACGAAAATTGCGATCGGTATTCTGCTGTTTATCTTTATTGCGCTACAGCGCGGGCTGACGGTGCTGTGGGAAAACCGTCAGAACTCGCCGGTATCGCGGGTGAGCTAGCATAAGAAAGATCCCCTCTCGCCGGGCGAGAGGGGAAGCCAGAGGCGTTACGCGTCCGGGAACTCTTTAATGAAGTTTTCGACGTCTTCAACCATATGGTTGTTACCGACGAAGAAGGAGCGGCGCTGGTGCAGACTGGCCGGGACGATATCGAGAATGCGCTCTTTACCGTCGCTGGCCCTGCCGCCCGCCTGCTCGGCGAGGAACGCCATTGGGTTGCATTCGTACAGCAGGCGCAGCTTGCCGTCCGGGTGGCTGGCGGTGCTTGGGTAGAGATAAATGCCGCCTTTCAGCAGGTTACGGTGGAAGTCCGCCACCAGTGAGCCGATATAGCGCGAGGTGTAGGGGCGCTGGGTCCCGAGATCCTCTTCCTGGCAAAACTTAATGTACTTCTTCACGCCCAGCGGGAACTTGATGTAGTTGCCTTCGTTGATGGAGTAGGTATTGCCTTTTTCCGGGAAGCGCATGCGCTCCTGGGAGAGACAGAATACGCCAAGAGAAGGGTCGTAGGTGAAGGCGTGTACGCCGCAGCCGGTGGTATAAACCAGCATCGTGGAGGATCCATAAACCACGTAGCCTGCCGCGACCTGTTTACTGCCAGGCTGCAGGAAATCTTCGACGGTGACCGGCGTACCGACCGGGGTTATGCGACGGTAGATGGAGAAGATAGTCCCAACGGAGACGTTAACGTCGATGTTAGAGGAGCCATCCAGCGGGTCCATGAGCACCACGTATTTGGCGTGTTCGCAGCCTTCGAAGACGACGATTTCGTCTTCTTCTTCAGAGGCGATCCCGGCAACAATATCGCGTGCTCGCAGTGCGGCCTTCAATTTTTCATTGGCGAACAGATCGAGTTTTTGCTGCACCTCGCCCTGGACGTTTTCAGCACCGCTGGCACCCAGGATATCGACCAGACCGGCCTTATTGATATCGCGGTGGATGATCTTGGCGCCTAGTTTTATCGCCGACAACAAAGCAGTTAGCTCGCCGGTTGCGTGGGAGAACTCGTGCTGCTTTTCGACAATAAATTCACCTAACGTTTTCATAACCCGTTCCCTGCATGTTTATGTGAAGTAAAACGAACGCAACAATCTTAACAAAGAATAAAAAAAATACGCACAGGTGAATCGCGCCAGCAAAAAACGGATTCGCCTGAAATGCATTTCGCTGATGCCGAACATAAGGGTAAAATGTGCGCCAGATTAAAGAGGGAAGTGACGAATGCGCATTCATATTTTAGGTATCTGTGGCACGTTTATGGGGGGGCTGGCGATGCTGGCGCGTTCCCTCGGTCATGAGGTAACGGGGTCGGATGCTAACGTCTATCCGCCGATGAGCACCCTATTGGAAAACCAGGGAATCGATTTAATTCAAGGATATGACGCCAGCCAGCTGGAGCCTCGGCCGGACCTGGTGATCATTGGTAACGCGATGACGCGCGGCAATCCGTGCGTCGAAGCGGTGCTGGAAAACAACATTCCGTACATGTCCGGCCCGCAGTGGCTGCATGATTTCGTCCTGCGCGATCGCTGGGTTGTGGCGGTGGCGGGCACCCATGGTAAAACCACCACCGCCGGCATGGCGACCTGGATTCTCGAAGCCTGCGGCTACCAGCCCGGCTTCGTGATCGGCGGCGTACCGGGCAACTTCGAAGTCTCCGCGCGCCTCGGCGGCAGCCCGTTCTTTGTTATCGAAGCGGATGAATATGACTGCGCTTTCTTTGATAAGCGTTCGAAGTTTGTTCACTACTGCCCGCGAACCCTGATCCTCAATAACCTTGAGTTCGATCACGCGGATATCTTTGATGACCTGAAGGCTATTCAGAAGCAGTTCCATCATCTGGTGCGCATTGTCCCGGGCCAGGGCAAAATTATTCTGCCGGAAAACGACATCAACCTGAAGCAGACCATGGCGATGGGCTGCTGGAGCGAGCAGGAGATGGTCGGCGAACAGGGCCACTGGCAGGCGAAGAAGCTCAACGCCGACGCCTCGCAGTGGGAAGTCTGGCTTGACGGCGAGAAGGTCGGGGAAGTGAAGTGGGCGCTGGTCGGCGAGCATAATATGCACAACGGCCTGATGGCGATTGCCGCCGCCCGCCACGTCGGCGTAGTGCCGGCGGACGCCGCCAACGCGCTGGGCAGCTTTATCAACGCCCGCCGCCGCCTTGAGCTGCGCGGCGAAGCGAACGGCGTCACCGTGTACGACGATTTTGCCCATCACCCGACTGCGATTCTGGCGACGCTGCAGGCGCTGCGCGCTAAGGTTGGCGGCACCGCCCGCATTCTGGCAGTGCTCGAACCGCGCTCGAACACCATGAAAATGGGCGTCTGCAAGGACGATCTGGCGCCGTCGCTGGGCCGCGCGGACGAAGTGTTCCTGCTCCAGCCGCAGCATATTCCATGGCAGGTCGCCGAGGTGGCTGAAGCCTGCGTGCAGCCTGCCCACTGGAGTGCGGATGTCGACGTGCTGGTGGATATGATTATCAAAACCGCCCATCCGGGCGACCACATTCTGGTGATGAGCAACGGCGGCTTCGGCGGCATTCATCAGAAGCTGCTGGATAAGCTGGCCAGCAAGGCCGCCGCGGCAGAGTAATTCCGACGATCGTCTCTCTGCCCTCCGCGTGAGGGCAGATTTTTTGCTATCCTGGATTTTGTCATGCTCACTGCTGAAAAACTAACCTCCACCGATTCCCCGCATTTCCCCGCGCTTGACGCGCTGTACGCCAGGGCTTTTCCCTGGCACGAACAGCGTGAGCCGCTGGCTAAGCAGCGGGCGCTGCGCGACCCGCACTATGTCCTGGAGGCGTGGTTTGATGACGGCGAGTTTATCGGGCTGAGCGGCAGCTGGCAGTTTGCGGACTACGGCTACATTGAGCATCTGGCGATTGACGACGGCCTGCGCTCGCGCGGTTACGGTAGGCGCCTGCTTACGGAAATACTCAAGCGCGCGCCGCTGACCATCCTCGAGATCGATCCGCTCACCACGGAAATCGCCCGCAGGCGGCTGCAGTTTTACGCCGCGATGGGCTTTAGCGACAACCCGTGGCCGCATAGCCACCCGACCTATCATTGCGGCATCGCCGATCATGCGCTGGTGGTGCTGAGCTACCCGCAGGCAATTGACGAAGCGCAGTACCGACGCTTTGCGCAGCAGCTGCGCCAGGTGGTGATGGCCTGAGCCGATATCCCGGCGCTGACGCCGGGAAGGTGATGGGCTGTGCGGGCTCCGTCTCTCCCGGAGACCCGGGAGCAGCGCCGGCGTAAGGTTACTCTTTGGCTATCGGTGCTTCGTTTTCCGCGACCTTCGCGTCGCCCTGGATTGCCGCAATTCTCTGCTCAACGTCGGTAACCTGCTTATTGTTGTGCAGCAGGGTATAGGTCAGATCAAACTGCGCGCTGGCTCCCGGCTGCAGCAGCTTCACGCGTTTCTGCTCGCGCTCAACGGTGACCGGATAGGCATAGCTGGTACCTGGCTCAATGCCGGTGACATAGCCCTGTTTTTGGCTGTCGGTGTTTTTCCACAGCGTCAGGACCGGCAGCTGGCGGGTATCAAATTGAATCGACGCCCCTTTATCGCCAGCCTTGTTAACCACCGCCGCCAGCGTTTGGTGATGGTCATCGGACAGCGGCTGAATGTTAAATACCATCTCGTCAAAATCTTTGGTCGGGCCGGCATAGGTTTGCCACGTTTTCAAACCGGCTTTGGCATAGTCGTTGAACGGGCTGATGCTGGCCATCGGCGCGAGAAAACGCGCGCCTTCTTCCAGAATCGGCGTACCGAAATTGCTGTGGTAAATGATCTGATAATCATGCGGATAATCGGCGTGGTTGGTTAAGACATCGTGCAGGCTGAAGCTGTTGCTGCCGGGCACGTAGCGCAGCTCGGTCATGGTCTGCAAATCGGCTTTCTTGAAGGTACTTTCCTTCACCAGCCCGCGAACGCGAATTTCATACGGTGCGCTATCGGCCACCTCAACCTCGACCTGCGATGCCGGCGTGTTCCCGGCTTTGCCGTGCAGGGTATAAATTTGCCCGTCGGCGGTGACCGGGTGGCCGGTCCATTCGTAGCCGCAGCGCACCATCATCTCATTGAAACCTTCCAGCCAGCCCAGCCCGTTGCGGCTTTCCAGATTAATAAAGGCCGGATTAACCACCTCTTTGACCGGCGAGTCCCAGCCCATCCGCGTGCCGAAACCTTCGATTTTAAGTAAATTCATCCCGCGAGTCGGGCTGAGAGCGATAGTCAGGCCGTCCTGGCTGCGAATAACGATAACTTTACTTCCCTCCTGCTTGCCGCCATGAAGGACTTTTTGCTCTATGCTGAAATGGCGATCTTTTATCTTCAGCTGGTCACTGCTTACCTGCCAGTTTCCTTTCTCTATGCTGCTTTCAGCGCTTGTCAGCACCCAGGTTTTTGCCGCGACTTGCCCAGAAATCATCATCGCTACTGCGGTCAACGCTACTATTTTTTTCATTTTTCGTGCCTTTTTGCTGAATCGATATTGTTATCAATGAGGGAAATCTAATGGCTAGCGGCATATGAAAATGTGAAGTGCCTCACCTGGTGAGAATATGTGCGATTTGCTGTTTTTAACTGCGACTTTAGTCCTTTTTTAATGCAATTTTTATTATTGTTGCCGAAAAAAAATGTGAATTTAAACATGCTTAGCTTTAACGATTCAGCTTTTGTGGGCGACAGGCGCGGCGGGAAAACCGCGTCCGCTGGCGAGCAGCAGAACGGCGCGTCAGCCGGATAAAAGGATAAAAGCGCAAGGGGGAGCAAAACGAGAGCAAAACGAGAGCAAAACGAGAGCAAAAGGGCGGCTGAACAAAGGCTGAACAGAGGGAGAGCCCAGACGGGTGGCGTTGGGAAGATAATCTTTCCGGCAATGCGTAGCGTACGCATGCCGGGCTACAGGTTAAACGTTATCAGGTAGCCCGGACGGGCGCCGCCTGCGGGAAAATCAGGCGGGCGGCGGCGGAACTAGCTTTCGGCTTCGGCCAGCTCGCGCAGATACTGGAAGATCAGGCGCGCGGACTTCGGCGGCTTGTTCGCTTCTTTCTCTTTTTGCGCGTTACGGATCAGCGAACGCAGCTGCTGACGGTCGGCTTCCGGCCACAGGTTCAGCACTTCCGGCACCGCGTCATCGCCATCGGCAATCAGGCGATCGCGGATCATCTCCAGCTTATGGAACAGCGCAACCTGCTGGTTGTGGCGGTTCTTCAGCTTATCCAGCGCCTGGCGAATCGGGTCAACGTCGCGGCTGCGCAGCATTTTGCCAATCAGCTGCATCTGGCGGCGGCGGCCCTCTTTCTTGATCCGTTGGGCAAGTTCAATGGCGTCGCGCAGGTCGCTATCGAGCGGGATTTTATCCAGCGCGTTTTTCCCCAGCTCTACCATTTCGGCGCCAAGACGCTTCAGTTCTTCGGCGTCACGCTTAATTTCACTTTTACTGACCCAGATAATTTCATCGTCTTCATCTTCAACGTCATCATCGGGCACGTCGTCGAGCCAGTCATCGGGCTGCTTTGTCATCTCAGGCTCCTTAAAAAAGAGGCTAATGTTACCAGTTAAGGCGCGCACTGAAAAACGGTTCTCTGTTAGACTTCAATTAAGTCCTTCCTACATTATGGCATTAGCGATGAAAGTCATCTCTCAAGTTGCACAGCAGCGTAAGGCGCTGGAAGAGGCCGTGACCACGGCGCTGGAACTGGCGGCAGGTAAATCAGACGGCGCGGAAGTCTCCGTCAGCAAAACCACCGGCATCAGCGTCAGCACCCGCTACGGCGAGGTGGAGAACGTAGAATTCAACAGCGATGGCGCCTTAGGCATCACCGTTTATCACCAGCATCGCAAGGGCAGCGCCTCTTCGACCGATCTTAGCCCGCAGGCGATTGCCCGCACGGTACAGGCGGCGCTGGATATTGCCCGCTATACTTCGCCGGACCCGTTCGCCGGCGTTGCCGACAAAGAGCTGCTGGCCTTTGACGCCCCGGATCTCGACCTGTTCCACCCGGCGGAAGTGAGCCCGGATCGGGCCATCGAGCTGGCCGCCCGCGCTGAACAGGCGGCGCTGCAGGCCGATAAACGCATCACCAACACCGAAGGCGGCAGCTTCAACAGCCACTACGGCATTAAGGTATTCGGCAACAGCCACGGCATGCTGCAGGGCTACTGCTCAACCCGCCATTCGCTCTCCAGCTGCGTTATCGCGGAAGAAAACGGCGATATGGAGCGTGATTACGCCTATACCATCGGCCGCGCGATTGAAGATTTGCAGTCGCCGGAGTGGGTCGGCGACGAGTGCGCCCGCCGCACCCTCTCGCGCCTGGCGCCGCGCAAGCTCTCGACGATGAAGGCGCCGGTGATTTTTGCCAATGAAGTGGCGACCGGGCTGTTTGGTCACCTGGTCGGGGCGATTGCCGGCGGCGCGGTGTACCGCAAATCGACCTTCCTGCTTGACGCGCTTGGCACCCGGATCCTGCCGGAGTGGCTGACCATCGAGGAGCATCCGCATCTGCTGAAAGGGCTGGCGTCAACGCCGTTCGACAGCGAAGGCGTGCGTACGGAGCGGCGCGACATCGTTAAGGACGGTATTCTGACGCAGTGGCTGCTGACCAACTACTCGGCGCGCAAGCTGGGCATGAAGAGCACCGGCCACGCGGGCGGCATTCACAACTGGCGAATCAACGGCCGCGGCCTGAGTTTTGCAAAGTTGCTTAAAGAGATGGGTACCGGGCTTGTCGTCACCGAACTGATGGGGCAGGGTGTCAGCGGTGTTACCGGCGATTACTCGCGCGGCGCATCCGGTTTCTGGGTTGAGAATGGCGAAATTCAGTATCCGGTAAGTGAAATCACCATCGCCGGAAATCTGAAAGATATGTGGCGTAATATCGTGACCGTCGCCGACGATATCGAAATGCGCAGCAACATCCAGTGTGGTTCCGTGCTGCTGCCAGAGATGAAAATCGCCGGGCAATAATGGCGTGTTATACCGGATTGTTCAGGCTACGGCCTGAGGAGTAACGGGTATGTAAGGGCGCCCAGGTGGCGCCTTTTCCTTGTGCTTAAATAATAAAAAAGGAAGTGAGCAATGTGTAAAAAACTGTTAGCAGCGCTGGCTGTCTCAGCCCTGGCGATGGGTTCAGCGTCGGCGTTTGCCGCCGATCTGGGCGAGGATATGGATACCATCGCGCAAAATCTGCAGGTGGTGCAGAAGGCCTCTGATGCCGGTGAGCAAAAAGCGGCGCTGACGAAGATGCGCGACGCCGCCGCCGATGCGCAGAAAGAGACCCCGCCGAAGCTGGAAGGTAAAGCCGCGGACAGCGCGGAGATGAAGGACTATCGCCACGGCCTCGATATCCTGATTGGCCAGATTGACGGCGCCCTGAAGCTGGCCAATGAAGGCAAGGTCAAAGAGGTGCAGGCCGCCGCGGAAGAGTTCAAAACTACCCGTAATACCTACCACCAGAAGTACCGTTAAGTTCTTTTCCAGGAGGTATCAGCCGGTACCTCCTGCACGTCGTCCTTGCATAAAACCCAATCCCTGTCACATTTTCCAGCTCTTCTCTGCCGCCTTTTCGGCCGCTTCCGCTCGCCAGCTCAGTGGCTAGCTTGTGACCCTCATCACGCCGTTTGGCCGTAAATGGCAAATTTAGGCCAATTATGTGCAATGGATCGCATCTTCCGGCGGCCTTTCCACTTCGAAGTGGAAAACAACTCGCTACAAACTCCTCTCCCCCGGCGTTAGTTTTGTCCCCAGAGACATCAACGGGGTAAGACAAGTGAATAACGGAGCGGTAACACACGACGTAGGGGAGCAGGCAACGCAAACCGAGCAGCTGGCCGAGAAGATGCTGCAGCAGGTTTATACCCTGTTAGGTCGCCGTAACATCATCCCCAACGCCGTTCAGGAGCAGATGCTGACCTCCCACGTGCGGGCTATGGCCCACCGGTCAATTAGCGGCGAGCCGCTGCCGGAAGTGGACGCCAGCCTGTTTGAAGAAATTTCAGAAGATTCAATGATGCTGGCCCGCGAAGTGGTCGCGCAATTCGGCAACCTGCCAGAGGAAGAGTCCTGGCTGCTGTCCGTCCACTTCGAAGTCGCAAAAGAAAACCTGTAAGGAGCTAAAAAATGGAACAAATCACCTTAGTTATCGGCGATCGCCTGGGTAAAGGACAGAAAGTTGCCGCTGGCGCGGAAAAAGCCGGAGCTCGTGCAGTCGTGGTTCCGGGCGTTGCCGCTGATATGAAGCTGGGCGACGTGATGAAAGCAGAAAACGCCACCTTCGGCATCTCCTTCTGCGGCAGCGGCGGCGCAGGCGCCATCACTGCGCAGAACAAGCACGGCTACAAAGCGAAATACGGCATGCGTTCCGTTGATGAAGGCGTTACCGCCATCAACGAAGGCTACAACGTTCTGGGCTTCGGTTTTATGGATAAAGAAGAGCTGGGCGAGCGCCTGGTCGAAGCCTGGAAAAAGAAATACGGCGTCTGAGCATGAAAGAGCAATTCACCACCACGGTGAGCGTTACGGGCAAAGGCGAGAGCAAAACTCGGGCGTTCGCCGATGCCCTGAACCACGTGCAGGCGGCGGTGATGAAAACCTCGCCGCACATTTTATTGCGTATTGAGCCACAGGATGTGGAGGTTGTTCATGCGCGTGAAGCGGTGCGCAAAGAAGCGTTTTTATTCTTCTTTCTGCGCCGTGAACGACGGACCTACAGCGTGGAGCTGAACGTTACCGTCAACGTGACCGCCATTAATCTCGATAAAGTGGATTTCGTCACGCAAACCTGATTTTCACCATAGGGTTAAACTATGTTCCTGATAATTTTAATAAAATCGCTCATTATCGGCGGCCTGGTTGGCGTCGGCGTGGGCGCCGGAGCGGCACGTATGTTTCATGCGCCCACCACGCAAGGGATGGGCGCATTTCGTACGTTGGGCGAGCTGAACTCCTGCGAAGGCGATCCGGCTTCCCACTTCTCCTTTGGCCTCGGCTTCTTCTTTAACGCCTGGGCTTCTTCCGTTGCAGCAGGCTCCTTCACCCAGGACGTCGACCACCGCATCATTCCTAACTGGGGCGCCGCCGCGCTGATGCTGAAAAACCGCAACGTCGGCGAAACGCTGCACGATCCGAAGAAGATGGCGATTGCCTGCGGCATCATCGGCATGTTCGTGGTCTCCTTCCTTAACCTGACCGCCTCTTCCGTGCCGGAAGCGCTGCAGGTCACCGCTGTTAAGGTTCTGGTGCCGGCGGCTAACCTGCTGGTTAACACGGTGATGCCGGTGATCTTCTGGCTGGCGGCCATCGATGCCGGGAAAAAATCGGGCTTCTGGGCCACCATTTTCGGCGGCGCGGCGCAGCTGATTATGGGTAACGCCGTGCCGGGTCTGGTGCTGGGGATCCTGATCGGTAAGGGCGTTGAAGAGAGCGGCTGGCATCGCGTCACCAAAGTGATGATGTCCGCCATTGTTGCGCTGTTCGTGCTGAGCGCCTTCTTCCGCGGCTTCGACATTAAGACCCTGCAATCCTTCCACCTGGGCGTACCGAACTGGCTGGATCTGATTCACAACTCGCTCAGCGGCAAATAACAGGAGCCTCTAAATGGAACAGAATAAAGGTTTTTGGTATGCCGACTGGTCGTTCCCGATCTTTGTTGGCCTGCTCTCCTCCGGCGTCTTCGCCGGGACGCACATGTACTATCTCTACGGCATCGGCGCGTTTAACGAAGTGGCCTTCGTGGCGATGCTGAAAGCGGGCATCGATACCGGCGCCTACGGGGCGGTCGCGGCGTTTGGCGCCAGCTTCCTGTTTGCGCGCATCATCGAGGGTTCGCTGGTGGGGATCCTCGATATCGGCGGCGCGATTCAAACCGGTATCGGCCTCGGCGTGCCGGCGCTGCTGCTGGGCGCGGGCTTCGTCTTCCCGGTCGCCAACTTCGGCGCCTCGCTGGCTACCGGCCTGGCGCTGGGCCTGGCCGTTGGCTACATCATTATCCTGGCGCGTAAGTTCACCATCAATCAGAGCGACTCCACCTACGGCGCCGATGTCATGATGGGGGCCGGTAACGCCTCCGGCCGCTTCCTTGGGCCGCTAATTATCCTCAGCGCGATGACCGCCTCGATTCCTATCGGTATCGGTTCTCTGGTCGGCGCCCTGCTGTTCTACATCTGGCAGAAGCCGATCACCGGCGGCGCCATCCTCGGCGCGATGATCCTCGGCTCTCTATTCCCGATTGCTATTGGTTAAGTCCTGCGGGCGCGTGAGCGCCCGCTTTAACAGGAGAGACCCATGTTTGATTTACTCCTGCGCCGTGCGCGCCTCGTCGACGATACCCTGACCGATATCGCCATTCTGGACGGGAAGATTGCGGCGCTGGGCGAGATTAGCGCGCCTGCGCGCAAAACCGTTGAGCTGGACGGCCGCTGCTACGCCAGCGCCGGCTGGATTGACTCCCACGTTCACTGCTACCCGAATTCGCCGATTTATCACGATCAGCCGGACAGCGTGGGCATCGCCACCGGCGTGACCACCGTCATTGACGCGGGCAGCACCGGCGCGGACGATATCGACGATTTTTATCAGCTGACCCGCAGCGCGGCCACCGAGGTCTTTGCGCTGCTCAACATCTCCCGCGTCGGGCTGATCGCCCAGAACGAGCTGGCCAATATGGCCAACGTCGATGCCGATGCGGTAAGCCAGGCGGTGAAGCGCCACCCTGATTTTATCGTCGGCCTGAAGGCGCGCATGAGCAGCAGCGTGGTCGGCGACAACGGCATTACCCCGCTGGAGCGGGCGAAGGCGATGCAGCGCGAAAACGGCGATCTGCCGCTGATGGTGCACATTGGCAACAACCCGCCGAATCTCGATGAAATTGCCGACCTGCTGAGCGCGGGCGACATCATCACCCACTGCTATAACGGCAAGCCGAACCGTATTCTGACCGCCGCCGGCGAGCTGCGCGCCTCCGTGACCCGCGCGCTGAAGCGCGGCGTGCGCCTGGACGTCGGCCACGGTACCGCCAGCTTCAGCTTTGAGGTGGCGCGCCGGGCGATAGCGCTGGGCATTCTGCCGCAGACCATCAGCTCCGATATCTACTGCCGCAACCGTATTGACGGCCCGGTGCGCTCGCTGGCGCTGGTGATGTCGAAGTTTCTCGCCATCGGCATGTCGCTACCGCAGGTGGTGGAGTGCGTCACCGCCAGCGCCGCCGACGGGCTGCGCCTGACGCAAAAAGGGCGTCTGGCCGTGGGCTACGACGCGGATTTAACCCTCTTTGCCCTGCAGCACGCGCCGACGGTACTGGTCGACGCCGAAAAAGAGAGCCTGCAGGCTGACAATATTCTGGTGCCGCTTGCTGCGATTCGCGCAGGCAAGGGCTATCTGACCGAACAAGGGAGCGCGGAAAATGCCTTCGATTTTTGAAAAATACGATTTAAAACAGGTTATTAATACATCAGGCCGCATGACGGCGCTGGGCGTGTCCACGCCGCGCCCGGAAGTGGTCGAGGCCGTCATGAGCGGCATGAACCACTACTTCGAAATGAAGGACCTGGTCAACAAGACCGGCGAGTACATCGCGAAACTGCTGGACGTCGAAGGGGCGACGGTTGTCTCCTGCGCCTCCGCAGGGATCGCCCAGTCGGTGGCGGCGGTGCTGGTCAAAGACAGCAGCTGGCTGCTGGAAAACCTCCACGTCACCCCGATCGAAAACAACGAAATCGTCCTGCCGAAAGGTCACAACGTCAACTTCGGCGCGCCGGTGGGCACTATGGTGGCGCTGGGAGGCGGCAGGCTGGTGGAAGCCGGCTACGCCAACGAATGTTCCGCCGATCAGCTGGCGGCGGCGATCACTCCGCGCACCGCGGCGATCCTTTACATCAAATCGCACCACTGCGTGCAGAAAAGCATGCTCAGCGTTGAGCAGGCGGTGGTGGTGGCGCGTAAGCACAACCTGCCGCTGATCGTCGACGCGGCGGCGGAAGAAGATCTGCAGTGCTACTACAGCGCCGGCGCCGACCTGGTGATCTACAGCGGCGCCAAAGCGATTGAGGGCCCAACCAGCGGCCTGGTGATCGGTAAAACGCAGTACGTCGAGTGGGTCAAACGTCAGTCCGCCGGCATTGGCCGGGCGATGAAGGTCGGTAAAGAGGGCATTCTGGGCCTGACCTGCGCCATTGAACACTACCTGACGGCGCGCAAGGAGAGCGGCGACGAGATGGTGGCGAAAATGACGCCGTTTATTGAGCAGCTCAACGCCCTCACCGGGGTGAGCGCCAGGGTGGTCTGGGATAGCGCCGGCCGCGATATCGCGCGAGCGGAAATTAAGTTTACTGAAGCCGTCACCGGCATCGCCACCGGCGAGCTGGTTGAGGCGCTGAAGCAGGGCGAATACGCCATCTACTTCCGCGGCTATAAGGCCAACGAAGGCATTATTGAGGCCGACGTGCGCAGCGTTAGCGCACAGCAGCTGGAGATCGTCTCCCGCCGCATCGGCGAAGTTCTGAACATGGAGACGAAAGCATGAAACTGACCCCGAATTTTTACCGCGATCGCGTGTGCCTGAACGTTCTGGCGGGGAGCAAAGACAACGCCCGCGACATCTACGAAGCGGCGGAAGGTCATGTTCTGGTCGGCGTGCTCTCTAAAAACTATCCGGACGTGGCAAGCGCGGTGGCCGATATGCGTGAATACGCCCGGCTTATCGATAACGCGCTGTCGGTGGGACTCGGCGCGGGCGATCCAAACCAGTCGGCGATGGTCAGCGAGATCTCCCGTCAGGTGCAGCCGCAGCACGTCAACCAGGTCTTTACCGGCGTCGGCGCCAGCCGCGCGCTGCTGGGGCAGAGCGAAACCGTCGTCAACGGCCTGGTCTCCCCGACCGGCACGCCGGGGATGGTGAAGATCTCCACCGGCCCGCTGAGCAGCGGCGCGGCGGACGGCGTTGTGCCGCTGGAAACCGCCATTGCCTTACTAAAAGACATGGGCGGCAGCTCGATCAAATACTTCCCGATGGGCGGCCTGAAGCATCGCGATGAGTATCTCGCCGTCGCCGAGGCCTGCGCCCGCCACGATTTCTGGCTGGAGCCGACCGGCGGCATCGATCTGGAAAACTACGGCGAGATCCTGCAGATCGCGCTGGACGCTGGCGTCAGCAAAATCATCCCCCACATCTACAGCCCGATTATTGATAAAGAGAGCGGCAACACCCGCCCGGCCGACGTACGTCAGCTGCTGGAGATGACCAGGGCGCTGGTTAAATAGTCATTGCTCTGCCGTCCCCCGAACCTTTCCGTAAGGGCGGGGGACAACCACTTTCATCCCACCGAACCATCAAGGAGTCACTATGCCTGCCGCTCGTCACCTGCTTGTTGCTTCACTCTCCCTGCTCGCCGCCAGCACCTGCGCCCAGGCGCAGTACGCCTGGGTCGGCACCTATAACCCCAACGGCGAAGGTCTGTATCGCTTTACCGTCGAAGCGAAAACCGGCGCGCTGAGCAACCGAACGCTGGTGAGCTCGTTGCCCAACGTCGCGCAGCTTACCGCTTCGCGCGATGGCAAAACCCTGTATGCCGCCAGCGAAGTGGAGAAGGGCGTGGTGCAGGCGTGGCGCGTTGCCGCGAACGGCGAGCTGAGCGAGCTAAACCAGGTCTCTTCCGGCGGGGCCGGGCCGGTTTATCTCTCCCTGACGCCGGACGGTCGCCATCTGCTGGTGGCAAACTACGTTAGCGGCACGACGGCCGTACTGCCGGTGCAGGAGGACGGTCGCCTGGGCGAGGCGGTGGACGTTCATCAGGACCAGGGTCCGGCCGGCGCGGCGCGCCCGGCGGCGGCCGCTGAGGGCAGTTTCGCCATTAGCGACCATAACGGCCCCCATGCCCATATGATCTCGGCCGATCCCAGCGGGAAATACGTTTACTCCACCGATCTTGGCCTGGATCGGATCTATCAGTACCGCATGGACAGCGCCAGCGGCAAGCTGACGCCCAACGATCCGCCGTTTATCGCCGCATCTTCGCCGGGAGCCGGGCCGCGTCACTTTGTCTTCACGCCGAAGGGCGACGGGCTATGGCTGATTAACGAAGAGTCCTCGACGCTAACCTTCTATCATCTTGATAAGGCCAGCGGCCTGCTGCGCGAGGGCAAAACGGTTTCCGCGCTGCCGAAGGAGTATAAAGGCACCAGCTTTGCCGCCGGTCTGGCGCTGAGCGCCGACGGCAGGCAGCTGTACGTGGCGAACCGCCTGCATAACAGCATCGCGCACTTTAGCGTCATGGCGGACGGTAGCCTGAGCCATCAGGAAGATATCTGGACGCGCGGGGACTACCCACGAACGCTAACGCTGGATAATCAGGGGCAGTGGCTGTACGTCATGAACCAGCGTAGCGATAATATCACCCGTTTCAGCGTGGCGCCCAAAAGCGGCAGGCTGACCTTTGCCCCGGACTATACTCCGGTAGGCAGCCCGTCACAGATGGTGATATCCGCTCAACCTTGAGCCGTAAAGATGAAGGAACTGACATGCGATTTCCCAACCAACGTCTAGCACAGCTGTTTAGCCTGCTGCAAAACGAAACGCTGCCGCAGGATGAACTGGCGCAGCGGCTGTCAGTTTCTACCCGTACCGTACGCGCCGATATTACGGCGCTTAACGCGCTGCTGTTGCCCTACGGCGCGCAGTTTATCCTGATCCGCGGCAGCGGCTATCGGCTCGACGTTGACGACCCGGCGCTCTACCGGACGCTGGCGGAAACGGCCCCGAAGGCGCAGCATATTCCGCGTACCGCGCAGGATCGCATCAACTTTTTACTGATACGCTTTTTGACCTCGGCCTTTTCGCTAAAGCTCGAAGAGCTCGCGGACGAGTGGTTCGTCAGCCGCGCCACGCTGCAGAGCGATATGGTGGAGGTGCGCGAACGTTTCCAGCGCTACCAGCTGACTCTGGAGACTCGCCCGCGCCACGGCATGAAGCTGTTCGGCAGCGAAGTATCGATTCGTGCCTGCCTGACCGACCTTCTGTGGGAGCATTCGCAGCAGGGTGGACTGCCGCTGCCGGTTGATAAAGGCGGCCTGAGCGCCGAGGTGCGCGAACGGTTGGCGCGCGAGCTGCAGGAGATCCTCACCCGCCACCACGTCCGCCTGACTGACGAAGGCGAGCGCTTTATCCGCCTCTACAGCACGGTGGTGGTGCGCCGCGCCAGCGAGGGCTATCCGCTGGCCGAATTTAGCGCCGAAGACGTGGCGCAGAACGTGCGCGATGCCGCCCGGGAGCTGGTCGGGCTGCTGCAGCAGCTGGCGGGGAAGGCGCTCTCCGCGGCGGAAGAGGAGTGGCTGTGCGTGCACCTTGCCGCCCGTCAGGTGCAGGACCTCGATCCGGGCACCATCAGCGCCGACGACGACGAAGCGCTGGTGAACTACATTCTGCGCTACATCAATACCCAGTATAACTACAACCTGCTCGATGACGCCCAGCTGCATGCCGATCTGCTGACCCATATTAAGACCATGATTACCCGGGTGCGCTACCAGATAATGATCCCCAATCCGCTGCTGGATAACATCAAGCAGCACTACCCGATGGCGTGGGATATGACCCTGGCGGCGGTCTCCAGCTGGGGAAAGTACACCCCCTATGCGATCAGCGAAAACGAGATCGGTTTCCTGGTGCTGCACATCGGCGTCGGCCTCGAGCGGCACTACAATATTGGCTATCAGCGCCAGCCGCGCGTGCTGCTGGTGTGCGATACCAGCAATGCGATGGTGCGGATGATCGAAGCGACCCTGCAGCGTAAATATCCGCAGCTGGAGATCGCCGCCACGCTTTCGCAGCGCGAGTACGATCAGCTTGCGGCCGTTGCCGAGGATTTTGTTATTTCCACCGTGCGCATCGGCGAAAAGGATAAGCCGGTGGTGACCATCGCGCCGTTCCCGACGGATTATCAGCTGGAGCAGATCGGCAAGCTGGTGCTGGTGGACAGAACCCGCCCGTGGATGCTGGAGAAGTATTTCGACGAGGCCCATTTCCGGGTGATCGACACTCCCGTCGATCGCCAGACGCTGTTCGCCGAGCTGTGCCAGCAGCTGCAGCAGGAAGGTTTTGTTGATGCCGGGTTTTATGACTCAGTTGTCGAACGCGAGGCCATCGTCAGCACCATGTTTGGCGACGGCATTGCTCTACCGCACGCCCTGGGGCTGCTGGCGAAAAAAACGGTGGTCTATACCGTGATTGCCCCAAACGGCATAGTCTGGGGCGATGAAACCGCTCATCTCATCTTCCTGCTGGCCATCAGCAAAAGCGAGTATGAGGAGGCGATGGCGATCTACGATATTTTCGTGACTTTCCTGCGCGAACGGGCGATGGCCCGCCTTGCCGCCGCCGGCAGCTTTGACGAATTTAAAACCGTGGCAATGGAGTGCGTCAGCCGCTTTTAAGCGCGGCTAGCGCAGATGATGCACCACCTGGTTGCTGCTGCCGCGCCAGATAAGCATCGGGTCCTTTAAATCCTGCACGAACTTGCCGTCGACCAGCACGTTAATCAGGTCGACCACCGCCGTCTGCGCGTCGTTGAGCTCCTCAAGCCTGTAGCCCGTCCACATCCAGATATCCTTCCCCGGGCACTCGGCGCGAATGCGCTGCACCAGCGCGAGGATCTCCGGCACGTTCTGCGGGTGCAGCGGATCGCCGCCGGAGAGGGTGATTCCCTGGCGCTTAATGCGCGCGTCGTTGAGGTCGGCGATGATGCGGTCGGCCATTTCGGTGGTGAACGGCAGGCCGGAGTTGAGCCGCCACGTGCTCTTGTTGTAGCAGCCGGGGCACTCGTGGACGCAGCCTGAGACGAACAGGGTGCAGCGGGTGCCGGGGCCGTTGACGATATCGACCGGGTAGTACTGATGATAATTCATTGTTTCCTCTTCTCATTTGACGCTGTAGCGGCGTTGGCTGCGCTCGTGCGCCCAGGTCACTTACTACAGTAAGCTCCCCGGGACTTGCTCGCTTGCCGCCTTGCTACAACGCCAACTGATTTGAGGAAACCCATATAGTGGCGGTAGCCCTGGATAAAAAGCGCTTTGCGGCGCGATCCGGGAGCGGCTCCTGAATGGTCAAACGGCTACTGATTGATCCCCTCTCCTCGTTGGGGAGAGGGGGAGGGGCTAAATCGCTCGAAATTAACCGATCTGCCCGTTACCCAAATGCTTAACGCGGCGTTTAACTTCTTCCTGCTTGCCGGCGTTGAACGGGCGGGCGTCAGGGCTGCCGAGATAGCCGCACACGCGGCGGGTCACCGAGACGCGGGCCGCGTCGTGGTTGCCGCATTTCGGGCAGGTAAACCCTTTGCTGGTGCACTCGAACTCGCCGGTAAAGCCGCACTCGTAGCACTCGTCGATGGGCGTGTTTGTTCCGTAGTACGGCACGTGCTGGTAGCTGTAATCCCAGACGTCTTCCAGCGCCTTCAGGTTGTGCTGAATGTTCGGGTACTCGCCGTAGCAAATGAAGCCGCCGTTCGCCAGCGGCGGATAGGGCGCTTCGAAATCGATCTTGTCGTAAGGGTTGACCTTCTTCTCGACGTCGAGATGGAAGCTGTTGGTGTAGTAGCCCTTATCGGTCACGCCGCTGACGACGCCAAACTCGGCGGTATCGAGACGACAGAAGCGATCGCACAGGTTCTCACTCGGCGTGCTATAGAGGCTGAAGCCGTAGCCGGTCTCCTCCTTCCACCGATCCACGGCGTCGCGCATGCGTTTAACGATGGCGATGCCTTTCTCACGCAGCGCGTCGCTATCGTACATATGCTGGCCGCCGGCGAGCGCGTTGATGGTTTCGTGAATGCCGATATAGCCCAGCGAAATCGACGCGCGGCCGTTTTTAAAGATATCCGCCACGTCATCGTCCGCCTTCAGGCGCACGCCGCAGGCGCCTTCCATATAGAGAATCGGCGCAACGCGGGCCTTCACCCCTTCGAGACGCGCAATCCGCGTCATCAGCGCTTTATAAGCCAGCGCCAGGCGGCTGTCGAGCAGCGTCCAGAAGGCGGCTTCGTCGCCTTTGGCTTCCAGCGCAATGCGCGGCAGGTTGAGGCTAATCACGCCGATATTGTTGCGACCATCGTGGATCTGCTCGCCGTTTTCTTCATACACGCCGAGGAAGCTGCGGCAGCCCATCGGGGTTTTAAACGAGCCGGTGACCTTCACCACCTGGTCGTAGTTGAGGATATCCGGATACATGCGCTTGCTCGCGCACTCCAGCGCCAGCTGCTTGATGTCGTAGTTGGCGTCGCCGAACCGGTGGTTCAGGCCGTCGCGGATGGCGAAGACCAGCTTCGGGAACACCGCGGTTTTGCGGTTTTTCCCCAGACCGGCAATGCGGTTGCGCAGAATCGATTGCTGAATCAGACGCGATTCCCAACTGGTGCCGAGGCCGAAGCCAAAGGTGACGAACGGCGTCTGGCCGTTGGCGGTGTGCAGGGTATTTACTTCGTATTCCAGCGACTGGAAGGCGTCGTAGCACTCTTTCTCGGTACGTGAGCGGGCATACTCTTCGGCGTTGGGGATCTGCCACTCTTCGGCGATTTTACGATGCTTTTTGCAGCTCTCGGTCACGAACGGCGCCAGCACTTCGTCAATGCGGTTAATGGTAGTCCCGCCGTAAATATGGCTGGCGACCTGGGCGATAATCTGCGCCGTAACCGCCGTGGCGGTAGAGATAGATTTCGGCGGCTCGATCTCGGCGTTGCCCATTTTAAAGCCGTGGGTCAGCATACCCTTGAGGTCAATCAGCATGCAGTTAAACATCGGGAAGAACGGCGAGTAGTCGAGATCGTGATAGTGGATCTCGCCGCGCTCGTGCGCCTGTACCACGTCGCGCGGCAGCAGGTGCTGGCGCGCGTAGTGTTTGGCGACAATCCCGGCCAGCAGGTCGCGCTGGGTTGGGATAACTTTGCTGTCTTTGTTGGCGTTTTCGTTAAGCAGGGACGAGTTGGTTTGCTCTACCAGGCCGCGTATCTCCTGGTTCAGGCGGCCGCGTTTTTCACGCTCGATATCGCGATCGTGGCGATATTCAATATAGGCGCGAGCCAGCTGCTTCCACGGACCGGACATCAGCTGGTTCTCAACGGCGGTCTGGATTTCGCTGATATCGACCTGAGCCCGATTCTGCATTTGCTGGCTAACGACTTCTGCGACGGTGGCGCAATAGTCTGCGTCATCGACTCCCGCTGCTTTAGCTGCACGCAGAATTGCTTCTTTAATGCGCTCTGACTTAAACGGCACTTTGCAGCCATCTCGTTTCATCACATGCGGTGTCATGATCACTCCATATTTATAGAACAGGTTATCCACAGAGGCGGAAGGTATACCGAGGGCGCGAGGGACTATAGCCGCCGCCGTCTTCCTTCGGTTCCGGACCATTTTATCCACATCCCACCACCGCCTGAGTACGATGGGCTGTGTCGACATAATAGACGATTAATACAATATATAGGGCCGGAACGCATTTTAAGTTCTACATGTAGTGATTTGCATCAAAGATGTTTGCGATTTTATTGACGCAGGACAAAGTAAAAAGGTGAGAGTACGGATGGTGGGCGCTTGCGCTAAATGTAAATTTATTTGCTTAAAAAACAAGCATAAAAATCTCAGCAGGCCGCCCGGGAAGGCGGCAGGCATTGCGGCTCAGGCAATCAGCGTATCGTTAAGCAGATCGACCAGCAGCAGCAGGGCGTAGCGGGCCTGCTGCGGGCTATCGGGGAGCGGGATAATCCCGGCGGCCATGTTGGCCAGGGCGTGGTTTTCCGGCGTCAGGGCGATGATGGTCACTCCCTGGGTTCGCGCCTGCAGGGTCGCGCTTTGCAAAATAGCGTCCGCGCCGGCGGTGACCAGCACCAGCAGCAGGTGGTCGTCGCTCAGCGTCGAGGCCGTCATGCGCATCAGGGCGCTGTCCTGGCACAGGTTGATGGCGATACCGGAGGGCAGCAGCTGGTGCTGCAGCAGCGTGGCCAGCGCGACATCCTGGGCGCCGAGCGCGAAGCAGTGTACGGCGCGCGCGGTCAGCAGGCGGGATTTGAGCTTTTCGACCGCCGCCTCAGAAGTTTGCGCCAGCTGCCGGGTAAGCGTATCGCCAAGATAGCCCAGCCTGTCGCGCCAGGCGGCGGGCAGGGCGTGGCTATTCGGGCTCGCCCAGCTGGTCCGGCGCTCGCTGGCCTGCGCCAGCTGCTTGCGAAGATCGCGAATATCCTCGCAGCCGACCGAGCGGGCGAAGCGGGTGATGGTGGCCGGACTGACGCCGGCGCTGGCGGCCAGTTCATCGATGGACGCGCTGGCGGTAAAGCTCAAATTTTCCAGAATAAATGCCGCAACCCGCGACTCCTGGGCGCTAAAACGCACCAGCCCTTGCTGCAACTGACCTACGATATCCATCCTGACCGTCCCTTTCTGCAGAACATCACTTTGAAAATATTTTTCACTTACCGCCTGTGCCTATTTATAGCATCAGCCCAAGGTATTTCCTATGGTTTCGCCGTTAATCGGGCAAACAGCGTCAGCGATAATGATCAAAAATTACGTTTCGATCACATCGATGAAAATTATTTTCATATAGCCTTCACTTTCACGCAATCTTAACAATATATTCGCTGAGGCCCTAACGGGCGAGGTCATAAATCCATCTGGGGGAGAGGTCATGCAACGAATCGTTCTGTGCTGTGCAGCAGGGATGTCGACCAGCATGCTGGTGACGAAGATGAAAGCCGAGGCGCAGCAGCGCGCGCTGTCGCTGGATATCTATGCGGTGGCGGTGGCGGAATTTGAGCGCGAGCTGGCCAACGCCGATGTGATCCTGCTGGGACCGCAGGTGAAATATGAGGCCGGACGCCTGAGCGCGCTGGCCGCCCCGCACGGAAAAGCGGTCGCGGTGATCGATATGGCCGACTACGGCATGATGCGCGGCGCGGCGGTGCTTGATAAGGCGCTCGCGCTGCTTCATCCCTGATTTTTTCTCTCACATCCCGAAACTATCACGCGCGCTCACGTCGACCGCGCGCGGCTTTCTGCATGCCGAAAGAGGTCTCTATGCAAGCACTAAAAATTACCGTTATTGGCGGCGGTAGTAGCTATACGCCGGAGCTTATTGAAGGAATTATCGTTCGTTATGAACAGCTTCCGGTAACGGAGCTGGCGCTGGTTGACGTTGAATCAGGCAGGGAGAAGGTTGAGATTATCGCCGCGCTGACGCGCCGGATGCTCACCCGTAAAGGGCTGGAGCACGTTACCGTCAGCGTCCACTTCGAGCTCGACGAGGCGATCCGCGGGGCCAGCTTCGTGCTGACCCAGCTGCGCGTCGGGCAGCTGGCGGCGCGGGCCGGCGACGAGCGCCTCGGGCTGAAGTATAACCTGCTGGGCCAGGAAACCACCGGCGTGGGCGGATTCGCCAAAGCGCTGCGTACGATCCCGGTGCTCCTTGAGGTGGCGCGCAAGGTTGAGCAGCTGGCGCCGCAGGCGTTTATCCTCAACTTTACCAACCCGGCCGGGATTGTCACCGAGGCGGTGAGCCGCTACAGCAAGGCGAAGATTATCGGCCTGTGCAACGTGCCGATTAATATGCAACACATGATTACCGGCATGCTGGGGGCGAAAGAAGAACAGGTTAACCTGCGTTTTGCCGGGCTCAACCATATGGTATGGGTGCATAAAGTGATGCAGGGGCGCGAAGACGTGACCCGTAAGGTCATCGATATGCTGTGCGATGGCCAGGCGCTGTCGATGAACAATATCAAAGAGCTGCCGTGGCCGGCGCCGTTCCTGCGCGCGCTGAACGCTATTCCCTGCCCCTATCATCGCTACTTCTGGCTGACGCCGGCGATGCTGGCGGAGGAGATCGAGGCGGCAAAAACCAAAGGCACCCGCGCCGAGCAGGTGATGAAGGTCGAGCAGGAGCTGTTCAAGCTATACGCCAATCCGGCCCTCGATGAGAAGCCGGAGCAGCTCAGCTTCCGCGGCGGCGCCTGGTACTCGGAAGTGGCCGTGGAGTTAATCAACGCGATTCATAACAATCTCGGCAAAGAGATGGTGGTGAATACCCGCAACAACGGGGCGATTCACGGCCTGGACGATGATGCGGTGGTGGAAACCAACAGCATTATTGATGCCCAGGGCGCCCGCCCGCTGGCCTTTGGTGCGCTGCCTCCGGCGATGAACGGCCTGACGCAGCAGGTGAAGGCCTTCGAGCGCCTGACCATTGAAGCCGCCGTACACGGCTGTCGCGATAGCGCGTTGCTGGCGCTGGTGACCAATCCGCTGGTGGGCAACGTCACCGACGCGCAGGCGCTGCTGGACGAAGTCCTAACCATCAACCGTCAATGGCTGACGCAATTTAACTGACCGTTATTTCCTTTGGGGATCGTCTCATGTCGAACACTACGTGGATTGAACGTTACGTCATGCCCGCGGCGCTGAAAATCGCCGGGCAAAAGCACGTCCTGTCGGTGCGCGACGGCATTATTTTGAACATGCCGTTTATGCTGATTGGTTCATTTTTCCTGATCTTCGCCTATCTGCCCATTCCCGGCTATGCCGATATGATGAGCGGTCTGTTCGGCGACGTCTGGCGCGATAAAATTCTTTATCCGGTCAAAGCGACCTACGACATTATGGCGCTGATATCGAGCTTCGGCATCGCCTACCGGCTGGCGGAGAAGTACCGCACGCTCGATCCGCTGACCGCCGGGGCGATGTCGCTGGTCGCCTTCGTGATGACGATCCCGCAAAATACCCTGTTTACGCCGGCGCACGGCGCGGCGGAAGTGGTCAAAGGGGTGATCCCGGTCGGAATGGTCGGCAGCCAGGGGCTGTTTGTTGCCATCGTGATTTCGCTGCTCTCCACCGAGATTTATCGCTTTGTCGCCGGCCGCAACCTGGTGATCCGCATGCCGGACGGCGTCCCGCCGGCGGTGGCGAAATCGTTCCTCGCGCTGATCCCCGGCTTCTGCGTGCTGGCGGCGGTGCTGGCGCTGCGCCTGATCGTCGAAGCTTCGCCATTCGGCGACATTAACAGCATGATCTCGACCATTATCGGCATTCCGATGCACCACGTCGGCGGCACGCTGCCGGGGATGATCTTCTCGGTTATCCTGATCGGCATCCTGTGGACGCTGGGGCTGCACGGGGATGCCATCGTGCTGGTATTTATTCAGCCGGTATGGCTGTCGAATATGTCGGAAAACCTCACCGCGTTCCAGAACGGCCGGCCGATCCCGCACATCATTACGCAGCAGTTTTACGATCTGTGGATTGCTCCTGGCGGTACCGGGGCCCTGCTGGGGCTGGTGCTCTTTATGCTGTTCAGAAGCCGCAGTCAGCAGATGAAGCAGTTGGGGAAAATCGCCGCGCCCGGCGCGCTGTTTAATATCAGCGAGCCGATGGTGTTCGGCATTCCGCTGGTGATGAACCCCTATTTTTTCCTGCCGTTTATTCTGACGCCGGTACTGCTGGTGATCGTCTCCTATACCGCGATGGCGACCGGGCTGGTTGCTCCGCCGGCGGGGATTGCGCTGCCGTTCACCACGCCGATTTTTATTAGCGGCTATCTGGCAACCGGCGGGCATATTTCCGGGACCATTCTGCAGGTGGTGAACCTGACGATTTCGCTGGTGGTTTACTATCCGTTCTTCCGGGCGTGGGATCGCCTGAAGGCGAAAGAGGAGCACGCCTCGACCCGCGAGGAGGCCGGCAGCGCGCTGTCAACGGCCGACAGAGCCTGACGACAGCGGCGGCGCGCTGCGCCAGTCCGGGCCACCGTAACGTAGCCCGGCTAAGCGCAGCGCGAGAGCGGACGTCGCTCTTACGCCTGCAGCCACCACACGGCTTCAAACGGACGCAGAGTCATGGCCGCCGGGCGATTCGCCGCTTCCGCGTAGTTGCTCATCAATACCCGCCACTCGCCCTTCATCTCATCCGGCTGCCAGTTCTGGAATTCACGACTCAGGTTGGCCACCACCACCAGCGTTTGCCCCTGCCACTGCCGGCGATAGCACCACAGCGTTGGATGCTCCGCGCAAAGATCGAGATAGTCGCCCCAGGTCAGCAGCGGCGTGCTTTTGCGCAGGGCGATCAGCTGCTGATAGGCATAAAACACCGAATCAGGATCGGCCAGCGCCGCCTCGGCGTTGATGTGGCGATAGTTATCGCACAGCGCGATCCACGGTTCGCCCTCGCTGAAGCCGCCGTTCTCGCGGCCGTTCCACTGCATCGGCGTCCGGCTGTTGTCGCGGGATTTGCTGGCCAGAATCGCCAGCAGCTCGTCGGGCGCCTGCCCCTGCGCCGAACGTTCAATAAACATGTTGTGGCTTTCGACGTCGCGATAGTCGCTGATACGCGAGAAGTGCGGATTGGTCATGCCAATCTCTTCCCCCTGGTAGATATAGGGGGTGCCCTGCATGCCGTGCAGCACCATCGCCAGCATTTTGGCCGTCGGAACCCGATATTCTCCCTCGTCGCCGAAGCGCGAAACGATGCGCGGCTGATCGTGGTTACACCAGAACAGCGCGTTCCACGCCCGGTTGTGCATCCCCTGCTGCCAGTGGCTGAACAGCGCCTTCAGCGCCACGTAGTCAGGACGCGCGAGGCTCCATTTTTCGCCGCCGGGATAGTCCACCTTCAGGTGATGGAAGTTAAAGGTCATCGACAGCTCCTGGCCCTCCTGCGCCGCGTACTGTTGGCAGTGTTCCAGGGTGGTGGAGGACATCTCCCCAACCGTCATCAGGCCGCGCGGGGTGAAGACGTCGCGGCTCATCTCCTGCAGGAATTCGTGCGCGCGCGGGCCGTCGGTATAAAAACGGCGGCCGTCGCCCAGCTCGTCGGAGGGGAATGTCTGGTCTTTAGAGATCAGGTTGACCACGTCGAGGCGCAGGCCGTCAACGCCACGGTCGGCCCAGAATTCGCAGACCTTTTTGAGCTCCGCGCGCACGGCCGGGTTTTCCCAGTTGAGGTCCGCCTGCTCGGCGGCGAACAGGTGCAGATAGTACTGGCCGCTTTCGGCGTGCCACTGCCAGGCGTTGCCGCCGAACTTCGATCGCCAGTTGTTCGGCGCAGCGGTGGGCTCGCCGTCGCGCCAGATATAAAACTGGCGGTACGGGCTCTCTCTATTTAACGACTCGCGGAACCAGGCGTGGGCGGTCGAGGTATGGTTGAAGACCATATCCAGCACGATACGGATGCCGCGCGCTTTCGCCTCGGCCACCAGTTCGTCAAAATCAGCCAGCGTGCCGTAGGCCGGATCGATGGCGGTATAGTTCGCCACATCGTAGCCGTTATCCACCTGCGGCGAGACGTAGAACGGGGTCAGCCAGATGGCGTCCACGCCGAGCTTGCGCAGGTAGTCGAGCCGCGCGGTGACCCCACGCAGATCGCCGGTACCGCTGCCGGTCGTATCCTGGAAACTCTTCGGATAGATTTGATAAATAACGCCGTTTTGCCACCAGAGGGGAAGGGTATTCATAGTGCTTTCCTGCTACAACGAGGGGGCGCATTCGCGCCCCGAAAGGAAGATAAAGTCAGACAATCTGCAAGGTGCCCTGGCGGAATTTGCGCTGGTACACGAAGGTCGTGAGAACAATCGGCACGACGACGGCGATAGCCATTGCCAGGCCGTAAACCTGCCAGTAGGTCGGCTGGATGGAGAGGATGCCCGGCAGGCCGCCGACGCCGATCCCGTTCGCCATCACGCCGTTCAGGCCGCACAGCAGCCCGGCGAGGCCGGAGCCGATCATGGCGCAGAGCATCGGGAAGCGGTACTTGAGGTTAATGCCGTACATTGCCGGCTCGGTCACCCCGAGGAAGGCGGAGATCGCCGCCGGGACGGAGATTTCACGCTCATTCTGCTTGCGGCTGGCGATAATAATGCCGACCACTGCCGAGGCCTGGGCGATGTTGGAGAGAGCAATCAGCGGCCACACCGGCGTACCGCCCATGCTCTGAATCATCTGCATATCGATAGCCAGGGTGGTCTGATGGACGCCGGTAATAACCAGCGGCGCATACAGGAAGCCGAACAGCGCGGCGCCAATCGGCGCGAAGCTGCCGGTCATCAGGTGACGCACCGCAAAGGCCACGCCGTCGCCGATCATGCGGCCGAACGGGCCGATAAAGGCATGAGCAAGGAACACCGCCAGGATCAGGGAGCATACCGGCACTATTACCAGGTAGAGATAGTCAGGCACGATGCGCTTCATTCGCGTTTCGATAAAGCCCAGCGCCAGGCCCGCCAGCAGCGCCGGGATCACCTGTGCCTGATAGCCCACTTTGGCGATGGTAAACAGGCCGAAGTTCCACACTTCCGGTACCTGCTGACCGAGCATATAGGCGTTCATCAGCTGGGGAGAAACCAGCGTGACGCCCAGCACGATGCCAAGGATCGGCGTGCCGCCCATTTTCCGCACCGCGGACCAGCAGATGCCGACCGGCAGGTAGAAGAAGATGGCTTCGCCAATCAGCCACAGGAAGTCATAGATCGTTTTCAGCGACGGGTGCATTTGCGCCAGCGTCTGGCCGTTGCTCATCGGCAGATCGCCGATCACGTTGCGGAAGCCGAGGATCAGGCCGCCGCTGATCAGCGCCGGCAGCAGCGGGAAGAAGATCTCGGCAAAGTGCGAGATCAGCTGCTCGTGCCACTTCATGTTTTGCCGCGCGGCCTGTTTGGCCTGCTCTTTATCAGCGGAGGCCTGGCCGGTGGTGGCCAGCAGCGCCTTGTAGTAATCGTCCACGTCTGTGCCGATCACCACCTGGAACTGGCCGGCGTTGGTAAAGCAGCCCTTCACCATGCGCAGCTGCTCAATATCTTTCGGCCTGGCGATGGCCGGATTATTCAGCACAAAGCGCAGACGGGTAATACAGTGGCTGACGGTGGCGATGTTGTCACGCCCGCCCACCAGTTCGATTAATTTATCGATGTCCTGCTGATTTACTTTACTCATTGTGAGGCCTCAAAACAGAGGGAAGAGATTGCGTAATGAACTGAGACGAATCCTAACCGCTCCGCTTCATTTGCAAAATGGGAACGTTCCCGAAACGCAGCCACGATCACATAAATCCTGCCGACGGGATTAAATCAGGGTCGCGGGAATGACGATTTGACGGGGGTTAGCGCTGCCGGCGATCTGCTCGATCAGCTGCCGCGCCGCCTGGCGTCCGGCCTCGGCGTAGCCCGGATCGACGGTGAGAATTTCCGGGTGCAGGAACTTCATCAGCGGCGTGCTGCCGACGCTGGCGATCTGCAGGCTATCGATGCGCTGCTCCTGTAAGTACTTGCTGGCGCCAAGAGCGAGGGTATCGGTGGCGCAAAGCAGGGCGCTGCTGTCGGCGCCGAGGACGCTGGCGACGTTTTCATAACCCTGCTTCATGGCGAGGCCAGGCAGCGCGGCGGTGGGGGTGAGCCGGTGCTGCCGGCAGAAATCGAGATAGGCCTGATGACGGCGCTGGCCGGTGGTGACGTCGCTGTGCGGCACCCCGAGGAAGCTGATATGGCGATGGCCGCGATCGTAGAGGCGCTGCATCAGCATCTTCACCGCGCCGTCGTCGTCGTAGCAGACCGAGGCGAAGCCCGGCGCGTCGCGGGCCAGCAGCACCAGGGTTTCGCGCCACGGCGTGAGCATCTCTTCGGTAATGCCGGTGAAGCCGAACAGCACCACGCCGTCGATGTGGCGGCGGGCGAGGATCCTGAGGTGCTCGCTAACCAGCGCCGGGGAGAACTGGCTCTCCATCATAATCGGATCGTAACCCTGCTCGTAGAAAGCGGGCAGCATGGTCTGCACGGCGAGGTTTTCCGACAGCGAGTCCAGACGGGTGACGATAATCGCCACCACCTTGTCGCTCTGACCGCGCATGGCGCGCGCGGAGCGGGAGGGCGAGAAGCCGTGCTGCTGCATGACCGCTTCCACGCGCTCGCGGGTGCGCTCGTTAACGCCGCTTTCATTATTGAGCACGCGCGATACCGTCGATTTCCCGACGCCGCTTAAGCGCGCGATATCTTTGATGGTCAGCCGGTTTTGCATGCAGGATTCTCGCGGTGGTCCGATTAAATTGAGCCTAATGCTACTCAACCAGGCGGCAATGAGCAAAGTCTGGTTTATGCCCAGGAGCGGATCCGCGGACTCTTTGCGCCGCTTATTGCGCCAGCCGCTGCCCAGACCGCGGCGGCTACTTCGATACAGATCACATTTTCGCTATTAATTCGCGGGAATTTAACTTTTATATATGAAACCTTAAAAAAGCAACCTGACTGTATTGATCTGATATTAAATAATATTTTTACCAACAATGGCGATGGGACATTTTTAACTTTTACCCGTAAAAGCGTGGGGCAAGCGGGGGCGAAGATTCTATTTGTTCACTCACAAACGGCGGCTTTTGCCCGTATCTGGCGGCGAATTGACGGGATCGCCACATCAATTACACTGCCGCTAACTCCCACCTTTTCTGGAAAATGAGCGCAGCGTAATGAAGAAATATCGTAGCCAGACGTGGTTTGGACGTAAGGATAAATCAGGGTTTATTGCCAGAAGCTGGTTAAAAAATCAGGGGCTGCCCAATGATATTTTTGATGGTCGCCCGGTTATCGGGATTTGTAATACCTGGTCTGAATTAACTCCCTGCAACGCGCATCTACGCGATCTTGCCGAGCAGGTCAAAATGGGCGTTCTCGAAGCGGGCGGCGTGGCTTTTGAGTTTCCGGTGATGTCGCTTGGCGAAGCGCTAATGAAGCCGACGACCATGCTGTTTCGCAACCTTGCCAGCATGGACGTTGAAGAGTCGATTCGCGCGAACCCCATTGACGGCGTGGTGCTGCTCACCAACTGCGACAAAACGACGCCATCCTGCCTGATGGGCGCGGCCAGCGTTGATCTGCCGACGCTGGTGGTCAGCGGCGGGCCGATGCTCAACGGTAAATATCGCGGTGCGGATATCGGCTCCGGCACCGATTTGTGGAAATTTAGCGAGGACCTGCGCGCAGGCCTGATGAGCCAGGCCGAATTTGACGAGGTGGAAAACGCCATGTCGCGCAGCCCCGGCGCCTGCAATACGATGGGTACCGCGTCCACGCTCTCCTGCATGGTCGAGGCGCTGGGCATGTCGCTCCCGGGCTCGGCCGCCATTCCCGCCGTTGACGCCGCGCGTCGGCGGGTCTCCCGCCTGTCCGGCCGCCGTATTGTCGAGATGGTGAAAGAGGATCTGCGCATGTCGCAGATCCTGACCCGCGAGGCTTTCCAGAACGCTATCGTCGTCAATGCCGCCATCGGCGGCTCTACCAACTTTATCCTGCACCTTCTTGCGCTGGCCGGGCGCATCGAAGTACCGCTGACGCTGGAGGATTTTGACCGCTTTAGCCAGAACGTTCCGCTGCTGGCGAACCTGAAGCCGTCGGGAGAGTTTCTGATGGAGGATTTCTACTACGCGGGCGGCGTTCCGGCGGTGATCGGCCAGCTTACCGACAAGCTGCATACCCGGGCGCTGCAGTGCAACGGCAAAACCCTGCAGGAAAACTACCGCGAGGCGGCGATTTTAAACGAGCGCGTGATTACGCCGCGGCAAAAGGCACTGCTGGATGACGCCGGAACGATCGTGCTGAAGGGCAACCTTTGCGCCGACGGCGCGGTGATAAAGCCTTCGGCCGCGACGCCGGCGCTGCTCAACCATACCGCGCGGGCGGTCGTTTTCGAGAATATCGAAGATTATAACCGGCGCATCAATGACCCGAACCTGGACGTGCGGCCCGACGATATTCTGGTGCTGAAGGGCGTGGGGCCAAAGGGTTATCCGGGGATGCCGGAAGTCGGTAATTTTGGCCTGCCGCTGAAGATCCTGCAGCAGGGCGTGCGCGATATGGTGCGCATCTCGGACGGGCGCATGTCGGGCACCGCATTTGGCACGATTGTCCTGCACGTCAGCCCGGAATCGACCATCGGCGGGACCCTGGCTTTGGTGGAGAACGGCGACATGATTGAGCTGAACTGCCGCGAGCGCCGGCTGACGCTGCACGTCAGCGAGAGCGAACTGAGCAAGCGTAAAGAAAACAGACCGCAGGTATATCCTGATTATCCCCGCGGCTACGCCAGCCTTTATATCCAGACGGTACAGCAGGCCCATACCGGCGCTGACCTGAATTTTTTACCGGGTAAATCAGGTAGCGAAATTAAACGTGAACCCCATCCTGAATAATGAACAGAGGAAATGTTATGAGCCACTCCTGGTCCGATGATGAAACGTTATTTGCATTAGCAAAAGAAAAGCTCTTTGTTGCATTAGTGGGGGATATTCTGGATTCAATGGGATTACTCCATCAGTTTTTATCACCGCAGTTAAAACCGATTGATGCAAATATGATTATTATTGGCCGGGCGATGCCGGTTCTTGAGGCGGATTATTTCCAGCAAAGCGTCCCGGGCCATAATACGCTCAGCGAAAAGCCGTTCGGCTTAATGTTTCACGCGCTGGACGATCTGCAAAAGGGTAATGCCTTCAATCGATAGAAAACCATGATATGCTACTGGTATTTAGGGCTTTCTATGGCTACCGTTACTGTTCATTGTCCTCGTTGCCATTCCGATTCTGTTTATCGCCATGGGCACAGCTGTTCCGGGCACGAGCGCTTTCGTTGCCGGTCATGTCGCCGCGTTTTTCAGCTGGCTTATACCTATGAAGCCAGAAAACCCGGTGTAAAAGAACAGATAGTTGAACTGGCACACAACGGTGCCGGCGTCCGCGATACCGCCAGAGTTCTTAAGGTCGGTATCAATACCGTCATACGGACATTAAAAAGCTCTCGCCGTCCCGGATAACCGCTTCTCCTGTCGCTCATGCCGATGTGGCACTCATCTGCGAGCTTGATGAGCAGTGGGGCTTTGTTGGCAGTAAAGCCCGGCAGCACTGGCTCTGGTATGCTTACAATACCAAAACGGGTGGCGTACTGGCTTATACTTTCGGCCCACGTACCGATGAGACATGTCGGGAACTGTTGGCCCTGTTGACGCCCTTTAGCATCGGCATGATTACCAGCGATAACTGGGGCAGTTATGCCAGAGAGGTGCCGAAGGAGATACATCTGACTGGTAAAATTTTCACACAGCGCATTGAGCGAAACAATCTGACGCTGCGAACCCGTATCAAGCGGCTGGCACGCAAAACAATATGTTTTTCACGTTCCATCGAATTGCACGAAAAGGTCATCGGTGCCTTCATCGAAAAGTACATGTTCTACTGATTGGAGGCATTACCTGCAAAAGAACGAGGTTTATATTTGTGCGGGCGGCTCGCCGCGCTATGCGCAATGGGGAGGGTTGATGTCAACCCGCGCCATGCAGTGCGGGGCGGCGGGCGCCGTCATTCATGGCTACCATCGGGACAGCAATGAAATTTTGGATCTCGGCTTCCCGGTAGCCTCCTTCGGCAGCTACGCGCAGGATCAGGGGCCGCGCGGCAAGGTGGTTGACTGGCGCGTGCCTATTGAACTGGACGGCGTACGGGTTGCGCCTGGCGATGTGATTTTTGGCGACCGCGACGGCGTGCTGGTGATCCCTGCGGAGGCGGTGGACGACGCCTTCCACGGGGCCTTTGAAAAAGCCAAAGGTGAAAATGAAGTGCTGCTCGCGCTGAGAAAGGGCATGAGTACCGTCGAGGCGTTTGATAAGTTCGGTATTATGTAACCGCCGTTTCGCGATTCTTCACGCTTTTATTCTGCCATCACGGTTATGTAGCGACATCATTATTTGAAGAACTAAATTAAGGATACAACTATGTGTTCTGCAGACGGTCGTATCGAAAGAACGACGATAAAGAAAATTTCAGTGAAAATAATACCGATCATGGTGATGCTCTACGTTATTGCCTATATCGATCGGCAGAATATAGGATTTGCAAAACTTCATATGGCGGAAAGCCTTTCATTGAGCGAAACCGCCTATGGTCTTGGCGCATCGTTATTCTTTATCGGCTATTTATTATTTGAAGTCCCGGGCAATATCATGCTGCATAAAGTTGGCGCCCGCCTGTGGTTTGCCCGGATTATGCTGACGTGGGGCGCGATTACGGTTTTAATGGCTTTTACCACCAGCGCCAGCATGTTTTATGTTTTACGCTTTTGCCTGGGCGCCGCCGAGGCGGGCCTGTATCCCGGCCTGCTTTATTACATGACCCGCTGGTTTCCTTTGGCGTATCGTCCCCGGGTGGTGGGCTATCTGATTATGGCCAGCCTCGCGGCGAATCTGATCGGGGCTCCGATTAACGGCGCGCTGTTAAGCATTCACGGCATATTGAATCTTGAAGGCTGGCAGTGGATTTTCATTGGCACCGGGCTGCCGGCGCTGCTGTTTATTATTCCGGTCCTGTTTTTGCTGCCCGATACGCCGGAAAAAGCCCGCTTTCTGAGCGCGGAGGAAAAGGACTGGCTTGAGGCGATGCTGCAGCAGGAGCAGAGCCGGGACCGGGATCGTCAGGTGAACGGCGTGCTGAAAACGTTGAAAGACGCGCGGGTGCTGCTGCTGGCGCTGGTGCTGGGCTTTATTTCCTTCGGCGCCTATGGTTTGAGCTACTGGATGCCAACCATTGTCAAAGGGTTTGGCGTATCCGATATGACCAACGGGCTGATCAACATGATCCCCTGGCTGATGGCGATGCTGCTGCTCTGGTGGATGACGCGCAATTCGGCGCGGACCTCCGATCCGGTGAAAAATATTGCCCTGCCGATGCTGGTGGCCGCTATTTTCCTTGCCGGCAGCGCGCTGTTCATCACCACGCCCTGGCTAAGTTTTTTATGCATAACCCTGGTTATTATGGCTATATTCTCAATTCAGCCCTGCTTCTGGACCCTGACGCGGTTTTTAGGCGGTTCGGCGGCAGCGGCCGGATTAGCGGCGATAAACTCGCTGGCTAACCTCGGCGGCTTCTTCGCGCAGAATACCGTTCCGGCGGTACGCGACCTGACGGGGAGCGTCAGCGCCCCGATGTACTATTTAGGCGGGTGTATGGCCATCGGCTGCGCGGTAACGCTATTGACGATTCGCTATTTGCACCGGCGCAGCGATGACCACGATCCGCTGCACCATACCGATACGCCACAGAAAGGAGCGTTATGACCGATTATCGAGCCCCGGCGCTTAGCCGGGGTTTACGCGTACTGGAATATTTATCGGCGTCAGGCGTCCCCATGACGATGGGGGAGATAAGCCAGGCGCTCAGCCTCTCCTTCAACCACCTGTTCCGGATTATTCAGTGTCTGGAAGAGGAGGGGTACCTCAGGCAGGATGCGCGGCGCTATTATCATCTGACCGATAAACTCTCCTTCACCCGTCAGTACCGCTATATCGAGCAGCTGGCGCAGTCGGAACGCTGCCAGCAGCTGATGAAAGACTTCACCTGGCGCACCAATCAGCCCTGTCATCTGGCCGGGCTACGGGACGATCGGGTGGTGGTCATCGCCCATCGTCATCCGGACTTCGCCCCGGCGATCAGCGCCAGGGAAGGCGCGCTACTGCATACCATCCGCTCGAGCTCATCGCTGGTGCTGTTGGCCTTCGCCAGCGACCAGGATAGCTGGCGTTTGATTCGTCATTACGCGCTGGATACGGCGCTACGCGGGGAGATGGTCGAGCAGCTCTCGCGCATCAAATCCCAGGGATTTGCGGAAATCCCCCACGATCGCATTATTGGGCTGACGTCGGCCTCATGGCCGGTTTTCGGGCCGGATAGCTACGCCCATGCGGTGATTACCTGCCCGTGGTTCGATCGGCTGCCGGGAGAGTATGAAGAGACAAAGCAGGCCTTAGGCGAAATGGCGACGGCGCTGGGCGATGCGCTGGCGGCGCTAATGCGGTCAGCAATGCTGAACGCGTGATGAACAGGCCTCAACGGCTCCGCGTATACGTTTGGTTTAGTTACGCGGGGTTACCATAGCCATAATCGCCACAAATAGATCGCAGGTCGCGGTATAATCCGCGCCGTTTTTACTCACTTACCGGAGATTTTATGGACCCCGATCCCACTCCTCATCCTCGATGGAGTTATACCCCTTTCCGGTAAGCCTGCTTAGCACTGCTTTACCGGAAGCGTAAAGCAGTGACGTCCTTGATGTCCCTGCCATAAAAAAATAATGCCTGACAGGTATGTTTTACCGTGTCTGTCGCTTTTGCTGCGTTCGCCGTGCGAGCGCGGAGGGACTGTTTATGCTGAAAAATTTTACCCGGCAGCTGTTTGCGCAGCTTAGCCGCCACCTGCCACACCGCCTGGTGCAGCGCGATCCGCTGCCCGATGCCCGCAATCTGGCCAGCGCGCCGATCCCGGAGTCGCTGGGTAAGCGCTGCCTGAACGTGGCGGCAATGGATGAAAACGAAATCTGGCGCGCCTTCGACAGCCACCCGGAAGGGCTCAACGCCGGCGAAGTAGCGCAGAAAATTGCGGCGCACGGCGACAACCAAATCCCCGCCCAGCAGCCTTCGCCGTGGTGGGTGCATCTGTGGACCTGCTATCGCAACCCCTTCAACCTGCTGCTGACCGTGCTGGGCATCATCTCCTACTCCACGGAGGACCTGTTCGCCGCGGGCGTGATTGCGCTGATGGTCGGGATCTCCACGCTGCTCAACTTTATTCAGGAAGCCCGCTCCACCAAAGCGGCGGATGCGCTGAAGGCGATGGTCAGCAACACCGCCACGGTGCTGCGGGTAGTCAACGAGCAGGGCGAAAGCCGCTGGTGCGAGCTGCCTATCGATCGGCTGGTGCCGGGGGATATCGTTAAGCTCTCGGCGGGAGATATGATCCCGGCGGACCTGCGCATCCTCCAGGCGCGCGATCTTTTTGTCGCCCAGGCCTCGCTGACCGGCGAATCGCTGCCGGTGGAAAAAGTGGCCCGCAGCCGCGACCCGCAGCAGAGCAACCCGCTTGAGTGCGATACCCTGTGCTTTATGGGCACCAACGTAGTGAGCGGAACGGCGCAGGCGATCGTCTTCGCCACCGGCGGCGGCACCTGGTTCGGCCAGCTGGCCGGGCGGGTGAGCGAGCAGGAGAGCGAACCCAACGCCTTCCAGAAGGGCATCAGCCGCGTCAGCATGCTGCTGATCCGCTTTATGCTGGTGATGGCGCCGGTGGTGCTGCTGATCAACGGCTTTACTAAAGGCGACTGGTGGGAAGCGGCGCTGTTCGCCCTGTCGGTGGCGGTCGGCCTGACGCCGGAAATGCTGCCGATGATCGTCACCTCGACCCTGGCGCGCGGGGCGGTGAAGCTGTCGAAACAGAAAGTTATCGTTAAACACCTCGACGCCATCCAGAACTTTGGCGCGATGGATATTCTCTGCACCGATAAAACCGGCACCCTGACCCAGGACAAAATCGTGCTGGAGAACCACACCGATGTGTCCGGTAAAACCAGTGAACTCGTACTGCACAGCGCCTGGCTGAACAGCCACTACCAGACCGGATTGAAAAATCTGCTCGATGTGGCGGTGCTGGAAGGTGTAGAGCAGGAGTCTGCCCGCAGCCTGTCCGAGCGCTGGCAGAAAATCGACGAGATCCCGTTCGACTTTGAGCGCCGCCGGATGTCGGTGGTGGTGAGCGAACAGGACGATGTGCATCAGCTGATCTGCAAAGGCGCGCTGCAGGAGATCCTCAACGTCTCGACCCAGGTTCGCTACAACGGCGACATCGTGCCGCTGGACGAGACCATGCTGCGCCGTATCCGCCGCGTCACCGACACTCTTAACCGCCAGGGGCTGCGCGTGGTGGCCGTTGCGACCCGCTATTTGCCGGCGCGGGAAGGGGACTATCAGCGGGCCGACGAGTCGGATCTGATCCTCGAAGGCTATATCGCGTTCCTCGATCCGCCGAAAGAGACCACCGCCCCGGCGCTGAAAGCGCTGAAGGCCAGCGGCATTACCGTCAAAATTCTCACCGGCGATAGCGAACTGGTGGCGGCGAAGGTGTGCCATGAAGTGGGCCTCGACGCGGGAGAGGTGGTTATTGGCAGCCAGATTGAAGCGCTCAGCGATGACGAGCTGGCGGCGCTGGCGAAACGAACCACCCTGTTTGCGCGCCTTGCGCCGCTGCATAAAGAGCGCATCGTGACGCTGCTCAAACGCGAGGGGCACGTGGTGGGCTTTATGGGCGACGGGATTAACGACGCCCCGGCGCTGCGCGCCGCGGACATCGGGATTTCCGTCGACGGCGCGGTGGATATCGCCCGCGAGGCGGCGGATATCATCCTGCTGGAAAAGAGCCTGATGGTGCTGGAAGAGGGGGTGATCGAAGGGCGCCGCACCTTTGCCAACATGCTAAAGTACATCAAAATGACCGCCAGCTCGAACTTCGGTAACGTCTTCAGCGTGCTGGTGGCGAGCGCATTTCTGCCGTTCCTGCCGATGCTGCCGCTGCATCTGCTGATCCAGAACCTGCTGTACGATGTATCCCAGGTGGCGATCCCGTTTGATAACGTTGACGATGAGCAGATCCGTAAGCCGCAGCGCTGGAACCCGGCCGAGCTGGGGCGCTTTATGGTCTTCTTCGGCCCGATAAGCTCGATCTTCGATATTCTCACCTTCTGCCTGATGTGGTGGGTCTTCCAGGCCAACGTCCCGGAGGCGCAGACGCTGTTCCAGTCGGGCTGGTTTATTGAAGGGCTGCTGTCGCAAACGCTGATTGTGCACATGATCCGTACCCGACGCATTCCGTTCGTCCAGAGCCGCGCCGCGTGGCCGCTGTTCGCCATGACCCTGGTGGTAATGGTGGTCGGCATCGCGCTGCCGTTCTCGCCGCTGGCGGGCTATTTGCAGCTGCAGGCGCTGCCGCTGAGCTACTTCCCGTGGCTGATTGCGATTCTGGCGGGCTACATGACCCTGACCCAGATGGTCAAAGGCTTCTACAGCCGCCGCTACGGCTGGCAGTAGCCCCGGCTTCCTCCGCCCCTCTCCCGTTCAGGGAGAGGGCATTTATCTTAAACTTCATCAAGTTGTGACGCGCGTCATTTCATTTCCTTGACGCTCTTTTTGGCGCATGTTAACCAAATGTTTTGCTTTTTTTTGGCCCGTCATCAAAAGGAAAACTCATGCTTAACACCGTGCGCTATGGACTGCTTACCAGCGGATTAATTCTCAGCGGCCTCGCCTGCGCCGCCCCGGCGGGCGACCTGCCGCTTATGCCCTGGCCAGCCCACGTCGAACGCCCGCAGGCGCAGGGCGCGCTGGTGCTGAATAATCAGCTGACTCTAAACGTCAGCGGCGACGATTTGGGGGATGCCGCCGGCCGCTGGCGCGAGCGCATCGCCCGCCAGACCGGCTGGACGCTGCAGCCGCAGCTGGCGCCGGCGAAAGCGCCGACGATTAACGTGGTGATTGCCAAAAAGGTCCCGGCCATTCCGCGCCCCGACAGCGATGAAAGCTACCAGCTGAAGGTGAGCGCCGAGGGCGTGACCCTCAAGGCGAATACCCGCTTCGGCGCCCTGCGCGGGATGGAAACCCTGCTCCAGTTGATCCAGAACGGCGCGGAGAATACCGCCATTCCTTACGTTACGATCGACGATGCGCCGCGCTTCCCGTGGCGCGGGCTGCTGCTGGACTCCGCGCGCCACTTTATGCCGCTGGACGCGATAAAACGGCAGCTTGACGGTATGGCGGCCGCCAAGCTCAACGTTTTCCACTGGCACCTGACCGACGATCAGGGCTGGCGTTTTGCCTCCACGCGCTATCCGAAGCTGCAGCAGCAGGCCAGCGACGGGCTGTTCTACACCCAGGCGCAGATGAAAGAGATCGTGCGCTACGCGGCGGATCGCGGCATCCGCGTGGTGCCGGAAATCGACATGCCGGGGCACGCCTCGGCTATTGCGGTGGCCTATCCGGAGCTGATGAGCGCGCCGGGACCCTATCAAATGGAGCGCCACTGGGGCGTGCTTAAGCCGGTGCTCGACCCGACCAAAGAGGCCACTTACGCCTTTGCCGAGGCGATGATCGGCGAGCTGGCGGCGATCTTCCCCGACGCTTATCTGCATATTGGCGGGGATGAGGTGGACGACAGCCAGTGGCGGGCGAACCCGGCGATCCAGAAATTTATACGCGACAAGGGGCTGGCGGACAGCCATGCGCTACAGGCGTACTTCAACCGCCGGCTGGAGGCGATCCTCGAAAAACATCACCGCCAGATGGTGGGCTGGGACGAAATCTACCACCCCGATCTGCCGAAAAGCATTTTGATCCAGTCGTGGCAGGGGCAGGACGCGCTGGGAGAGGTGGCGAAGCACGGCTACCGCGGGATCCTCTCTACCGGATTTTATCTCGATCAGCCGCAGTACACCGCCTATCACTACCGCAATGAAGTCGTGCCCCAGGGGCTGAACGGCGTGGACACCATTACCGATAACGATAGCGCCCAGAGCTGGAGCTTCGTAATGCCGCGGCTGAAGGGGAGCGCGGTGGAAGGCAGCTTCACGCTGATAAAAGGCGAGAGCGGCTGGCGCGGGTTTATTGATTTTAAAGGCAAATCACGTCGGGCGGTGCAGGATATCGCGTGGCTGAACGATAACCAGATAACCTTCAGCGTCGATACCTGGATGGGGGAAACCCGGCCGGTGCTGACCGTTAACGACGATAAGCTTGGCGGCTACTTCCTGCTGGGCAACGCCCGCTATCCGGTGAGCGGGCAGCGGCTGGACGAGGTGCCTGAGGGGATCCCGCCGGTGGTTCCCGATGCCGAACAGCAAAAGAACCTGCTCGGCGGCGAAGCGGCGCTGTGGGCGGAAAACGTGGCGGCGCCGGTGCTGGATATTAAGCTGTGGCCGCGGGCCTTCGCGGTTGCCGAGCGCCTGTGGTCGGCGCAGGATGTCAAAGACAGCGACAATATGTACCAGCGCCTGCAGGCGATGGACGGCTGGTCAACGGTCTCGGTCGGCCTGCAGCAGCACGGCCAGCAGCTGGTGCAGTTCACCCGGCTGGCAAACGGCGGCAGCACCCTGGCGCTGCAGATCCTCGCCCAGGCCATCGAGCCGGCGCACTATTACACCCGCCAGCATCTGAAATTCCAGGCCAATAACTATCATCAGTTTGAGCCGCTGAATCGCCTGGTCGACGCGCTGCCGGCGGAGAGCGACACCGTGCGCAGCCTTAACCGCTGGGCCGAAAGGCTGATTAGCGATGCGGAAGATAGCGAAAGCGCGGACGCGCTGCGTCACGTCTTTAGCCGCTGGCAAAATAATACCGCCGATGCGCTGGCGCTAACGGAAAGCAGCTATCAGCTGGCGGCGATCGGCCCGGTGGTGCAGCAGGTTGATAAGCTGGCGACGCTGGGGCTGCGGCTGACGGATCTGGTGGCCCGCCAGGGCACGCTGGATGATAAGGAGTATGCGTCGGTGCAGGCGCAGCTGGATGAGGCGGCGAAAACCCAGGATGAGCTGGTGATTGCGGCGGTCTATCCGCTGGAGAAGCTGCTGCGGGCGACGAAGGTCGAGTAGGGGAATATGCCAGTGCCGGCCTCAAGGGCCGGCACGGTGGCAGAGGACGCTTTCCGTAGAGACCGGCGGTTTAGCCAGCGATCCCGTTCAGCTTTTCTATCACCTCATCGGAGAGCGCAATTTGCGCGCTGTCCAGGTTCTCCTGCAGATGCTGCGGCGATGAGGTGCCGGGGATCAGCAGAATATTGGCCGAGCGCTTGAGCAGCCAGGCGAGGGCGACCTGCATGGGCGTAGCCTGTAATTCGCCGGCGACCTCATCGAGCAGCGCGGACTGCAGCGGCGAGAAACCGCCGAGCGGGAAGAACGGCACGTAGGCGATCCCCTGCGCGGCCAGGCTATCAACCAGCTCGTCGTCCTGCCGGTTGGCAAGGTTATACATATTCTGAACGCAGACAATCGGCGTCATCTTTTGCGCATCGGCGATCTGTTTGGCGGTCACATTACTCAGGCCAATATGACGGATTAATCCGCGCTCTTTCAGCTGAATCAGCGTTTCCAGCTCTTTTTCCAGCAAGCCTTCCTTCGGCGTGTGGACGTCATGCATGCTGCGCAGATTCACCACCGGCATGGCGTCCAGCCCCAGATTCCGTAAGTTATCTTCTACCGCGCGGGTCAGCTCCTGCGGGCTGAAGGCCGGGATCCATCCGCCTTTTTCATCCCGACGCGCGCCAACCTTAGTGACGATGCACAGCTCGTCGGAATAGGGATGCAGCGCTTTTTTAATCAGCCGGTTGGTCTCATGCGGGCCGTAAAAATCGCTGGTATCAATGTGGTTAACGCCGGAGGCGACGGCGTCACGGAGGACCTGAATTGCCCGCGCTTCATCTTTAACCGGACCAAAAACGCCCGGACCTGCCAGCTGCATTGCGCCATAGCCTAAACGGTTAACTTCGCGGTCGCCGAGGCGGTAAGTCATTGTGGGTTTTGACATGGTGCTCTCCTGTATGAGTGTGTTTCGATTGTATCGATGAATGCGCTGTGCAACTATCCGGCTAAATAAGAACAACCTGTACGAGGTGGCGCACAGTGTCGATGGATATAGGTTTGCTGCATGCGGTAGTCGAAGTGGCGAAGGCCGGGGGATTTCGTGAGGCCGCAAGGATCACCGGCAGCAGCGCGTCGCGGCTAAGCGATGCGGTGCGTCGTGCGGAAGAGCAGCTCGGCATCAGGCTGTTTCATCGCACCACGCGTACCGTAGTGCTGACCGAAGCCGGCAGGGCGTTGATTGAGCGTCTGCTGCCGGCCATGAACGAAGTGGACGCCGCGCTGGATTCGCTCAATCGCTATCGTAATACTCCCGGCGGCACGCTGCGGCTGAACGTGCCGGTCAGCGCCGCGCGGCTGGTATTGCCCTCGCTGGTGCCGGAGTTTATCCGCCGTTATCCCAATATTCAGCTGGAGATCGTCGCTGAAAGTAACGTCCAGGATGTGTTTCGCGACGGCTGCGATGCCGGCATTCGCTACGACGAGCGGCTCGAACAGGATGTGATTGCCCTTCCCATCGGGCCGCGCCGTCAGCGTTTTGCCGTCGCCGCCGCCCCGGCCTATTTAAGCCAGCACGGCAGGCCTACGCATCCGCGCGATTTGATGCACCATCAATGTATACGCGGGCGTTACGCTACGGGCGTCATGCCGGCGTGGGAATTTGAGCGCGAGGGAGAGAGCTACAGCGTGGAGGTGAATGGCCCGCTGGTGGTGAGCGTCGGCAGCGCGGTGGACCTGGCGGTCGAATCGGCGATTGCCGGCACCGGCATTATCTATCTGTTCGAAGAGTGGCTGCAGCCCGCTATCGCCAGCGGCCAGCTCGAGCCAATATTACAGCCGTGGTGGCTGTCGTTCTCCGGTCCCTATCTTTACTACAACGATCGTCGCCTGATCCCCGTGCCCCTGCAGGCGTTTATTGATTTTGTGCGTGAGCGGAATGCGTTGTCATGAGATGAATTGCCGAAGATAACCCTCCCCGCGCAGCGGAGAGGGCTGAACAATCAGCGACGAATCGCGATCGCTTCAATCTCAATCTTCACGTCTTTCGGCAGACGCGCAACTTCAACGCAGGAGCGTGCCGGGAAGGTCGCATTATGCTCGGTGAAAAACGCTTCATACGCGGCATTCACGGTGGCGAAATCGTTCAGATCTTTGACGAATACGGTAGTTTTAACGATATCGCCCACTTTCAGGCCCGCTTCTTCAACGATAGCCTTTACGTTGTCCAGAGACTGGCGCGCCTGAGCGGCAACGTCTTCCGGTACGCTACCCGTTTTAGGATCAACCGGGATCTGGCCGGAAGTGATGATCATGCTACCCAGATCAACACCCTGAACGTACGGGCCGATAGCTGCGGGGGCATTTTCCGTCGCGATAGTTTTAGACATGAGTTCTCCTGAATAACAGCTTAATTAAGAAGTGACGCAGCATCCTTCGAGTTGCATCGACGCGGCAGGGGGCGAGTCGCCGTCAAGGAAGCAGCTTGAAGGATAGCGCGTAAGGACCCGGCCATTATAGGGAGCCGGGTTGCCAATACCAACCTCAATTAGTTGGCCAGAACCACATAATGTGAAAACTCTTTTTCACAATATTTGCACTTCAGCGCGATGTCGTTTTCACGTTTTTTCACCGCAAAGCTGGATGAAACCGGCTCGGCGTGGCTGATGCAGTTGCTGTTCGGGCAGACCAGCACGCTGTTGATGCGATCCGGCAGATTTGGCCGCGATTTGCCGACCACTTCATAGTCGTCGATGCGGTTGACCGTCGCATGCGGGGCGTACAGCGCCAGCTGGTTGACCTGCTCGTCGGTGAGGAAGGTGTTCTCGATTTTAATCAGATCCTTGCGGCCCATTTCGCCCGATGGCAGGTTCAGGCCGATGGTGATGCGCTGGTCGGTTTCGGTCAGCTTGAACAGCGTCAGCAGCTTAAAGCCCACCTGCGCGGGGATGTGGTCGATGACGGTGCCACGCTTAATGGCTTCTACCTGCAGTTTATTATCGTGTGTCATGGTCGTTTCCCCTTACAGAGCCAGCTCGCTATTCAGTACCAGTGCCAGTAACGCCTGGCGTGCGAAGATGCCGTTGCCGGCCTGCTGGAAGTACCAGGCGTGCGGCGTTTTATCAACATCGGTGGTGATTTCATCAATGCGCGGCAGCGGGTGCAGCACTTTCATATTGTCGCGGGCGCCTTCCAGATCGGCGGCGCGCAGCACAAACTGCGCCTTCACGTTGGCATATTCCGACGGGTCGAGGCGCTCCTTCTGGACGCGGGTCATATAGAGAATATCCACCTCCTCCATGACCTCATCAATGGCGCTATGCACGCTCCAGGCAATCCCTTTCTCATCGAGCATATCGAGGATGTACTGCGGCATGGCCAGCGCATCAGGGGCGATAAAGTAGAAGCGGTTGCCGCTAAATTTCGCCAGCGCCTGGGTCAGGGAGTGCACGGTGCGGCCATATTTCAGGTCGCCGACCATCGCCACGTTAAGGTTTTCCAGGCGGCCCTGGGTTTCCTGGATGGTGAACAGATCCAGCAGGGTTTGCGTCGGGTGCTGGTTGGCGCCGTCGCCGGCGTTGAGCACCGGGATGCCGCCGGAGAATTCGGTTGCCAGCCGCGAGGCGCCTTCCTGCGGATGACGCATCACGATGGCGTCAACGTAGGTGCTGATGACCGAAATGGTGTCGGCGAGGGTTTCGCCTTTTTTGCCCAGCGAGGTGTTGCTGCTGTCGGAGAAGCCGACCACGCTGGCGCCGAGGCGATGCATGGAGGTTTCGAACGACAGTCGGGTGCGGGTGGAGGCTTCAAAGAAACAGCTGGCGATAACCTTGTGCTTCAGCAGTTCCGGCTGCGGGTGCGCTTTCAGCTTTGCAGCGGTCGCCAGGACCAGTTCAAGGTCTTCGCGGCTGAGATCGTTTATGGAAATGATATGTTTTTGATATAGCGGGTTAGCCATGTTTATCTCCTGACGCCTGGGCAAAAAAAAAGCCCCTTAAATAAGGGGCTTCGAAAATTCATTGAGCAACGGAAAGAAAAACGCTACGCCAGCGCCTGTTTTCAGACGCGGTAAGACAGAATGTCGTACGCAATAGACCATGCTTCCTCCCGGCAAATCGACCGGCATTATACGCAGCTCAAATTTCGGATCAAGCGATTCGTCCACAAATAGGTAAACGTTTGCTTCGATAACCCCCCGTCAGCGCAAAAAAGCGTTAAAAAGTGGTGGTATGGCAGTCGCAAGGGGCGTATAAAAACCAGAAATGAAAAGCTGTTTTATATTTGAGGGTTATTATGATCGTCGGCAACATTCACCATCTGCAGGCCTGGCTACCGGAGCCCCTGCGTCAGGCTATCGAATACGTTAAGGCTCACGTTAGCGAGGAGACGCCGCTCGGTAAGCATGATATTGACGGCAACAATCTGTTTTATCTGATTTCGCACGACACGACCGAAGCGCTCAGCGAGCGCCGCGCCGAGTATCACGCGCGCTATCTGGATATCCAGATTGTGCTGCAGGGCGAGGAGGGGATGACCTTCAGCACCCGACCCGCCGGGACGCCGGATATCGACTGGCTGGCGGATAAAGACATTGCGTTCCTCGCCGCCGGCGAGGAGGAGAAAACCATGATTCTCAGCGCGGGAGATTTTGTGGTGTTTTATCCGGGGGAAGTGCATAAGCCGCTGTGTGCGGTGGGCTCGCCCGCCAAAGTGCGCAAAGCGGTGGTGAAGATGCTGATGGGCTAAGCGCCGTCAATCCCCGGTCGTGCCGCATTTACCGGGGCGACGGGCCGGTGCGGTAGCCCGGAGCAGGCGCCGCGCGCCGCCTCCGGGAAATCCCCGCCGGGTTATTTACTCAAGGTCGCGACCATCACCGCCTTGATGGTGTGCATGCGGTTTTCGGCCTGATCGAAGACGATGCTCGCTGCGGATTCAAACACCTCGTCGGTGACCTCCATGCCGCCGTGCAGGCCGAACTCGGCGGCCATCTGCTGGCCAAGTGCGGTTTGATCGTCATGGAACGCCGGCAGGCAGTGGAGGAACTTCACCTGCGGATTGCCGGTCAGCGCCATCATGCTGCTGTTGACCTGATAGTCACGCAGCTGGGCGATACGCTCGGCCCACTTCTCTTTGGCTTCGCCCATCGAGACCCACACGTCGGTGTAGATAAAGTCCGCGCCCTTCACGCCGGCGGCGATATCTTCGGTCAGGGTAATGTTGCCGCCGTGCTTTTGCGCCAGCGCTTTGCATTTGGCCACCAGGCTCTCTTCCGGCCAGCAGGCCGACGGCGCGACGAGACGCAGATCCAGTCCGGTAAGGGCCGCCGCTTCGAGCATTGAATTACCCATGTTATTACGGGCGTCGCCGGCGTAGGCGAGGGTCATTTCGTTGAATGCTTTCCCCGGCAGATGCTCCTGCATGGTCAGCAGATCCGCCAGCAGCTGGGTAGGGTGAAATTCGTTGGTCAGGCCGTTCCACACCGGCACGCCGGCGTATTGGGCGAGGGTTTCAACCACTTCCTGGCCGTGGCCGCGATACTGAATACCGTCATACATCCGGCCCAGCACGCGGGCGGTGTCTTTAATGGACTCTTTATGGCCGATCTGGCTGCCGCTTGGCCCGAGGTAGGTTACGCGCGCGCCCTGATCGAATGCGGCAACTTCGAAAGAGCATCGTGTGCGGGTAGAGTCTTTTTCGAAGATGAGCGCGATGTTTTTGCCGGCGAGATGCTGGATTTCAATGCTATTTTTTTTATCGGTTTTGAGTCTGGTCGCCAGCTTGAGCAGGGTGGTGATTTCTGCAGGTGTAAAATCAAGCAACTTCAAAAAATGCTTCTGATAAAACGTCGACATAGTTCCCTCGCATGGCTTAAGCCACTTATTGAATTAAAATTCACTTTATATGTATGAATATTCATTTGCAACCCCGCGACACAAATCTTTCGCGCAAAGGTGGAGGCAATCACGGCGGTATGTGACAATAGAAGTAACTGCCGCACATTATGAGGAACGAGCCATGGCAAACCCGGAACTACTGGAAGAACAGCGTGAAGAAACGCGTCTGATTATCGAAGAGCTGCTCGAAGACGGCAGCGATCCGGACGCGCTGTACACCATTGAGCATCATCTCTCCGCCGACGACTTCGAAACGCTGGAAAAAGTTGCGGTAGAAGCCTTCAAGCTGGGTTATGAAGTGACCGAGCCGGAAGAGCTGGAAGTCGAAGAAGGCGACACCGTGATTTGCTGCGATATCCTCAGCGAGAGCGCGCTGAAGGTTGAACTGATTGATGCCCAGGTTGAACAGCTGCTGACGCTGGCAGAAAAGTTTGGCGTGGAGTATGACGGTTGGGGCACCTACTTCGAAGACCCTAACGGTGAAGATGGCGACGAAGACGATGACGAAGATTTCGTCGATGAAGATGACGACGGCGTACGTCACTAAGCCGCTGATGGATACGGCGGTATCTGCCGCCGTATAGCAAGGAATCTCGATGGACTACCCGCAAATACTCTCCCCCGTACTCAACTTCCTGCACTGCACCACCCCGCAAGCGTGGATTGATGAAGCCCGTAAGCCGGAAAACCTGCCGCTGCTGCTCACCGATCATATGGTTTGCGAACTGAAAGCGGCGCAAAACGCCATGCTGTTGGTGCGTAAATATGTCGCGGATAAAGAGGGCGCAGACGAGCTGCTGGCCTGCCTGAAGCCCTACGAGGACTTTACCTACCGCTGGGGCCCGGAGCCGGATTTCGTCGCGCTGCACAGGCAGATCAATAAAAGCACCATGCCGCATACGGACGACCCGTGGGGACGCCAGCTGATTGACAGCATGGTGCTGCTGATTAAAGAAGAGCTGCATCACTTTTGGCAGGTACGCGAGATCATGCTGGCGCACGACATCCCTTACGTCAAAATGACCGCCAGCAGCTACGCCCGCGGATTACGCCGGGAGGTGCGCTCCCATGAGCCGGCGATGCTAATCGATAAGCTGATTTGCGGGGCCTATATCGAAGCGCGCTCCTGCGAGCGCTTTGCCGCTCTGGCGCCGTGGCTGGGGGGCGATCTGCAGAAGTTCTACCTGTCGCTGCTGCGTTCGGAAGCGCGCCACTTCGAGGATTACCTGCGCCTGGCGCAGCAGATTGCCGGAGAAGATATCAGCGAACGCGTGCGCCAGCTGGGCGTCGCGGAAGCCGCGCTGATCAATGCGCCGGAGGCCGAGATTCGCTTCCATAGCGGAGTGCCGTTCGTTGCCTGAAGCGGGTCCCCGGCAGGTGCAGCGCATCCGGGGATGTAAATCACCGCGCTAATTACAGCGTCTTAAGCATCCGCACTTCGCAGTCAACGTGGCCGGTATGGCCCAGCGGTGCGTCGATATGCTCGAAGCCAAGGTGCTCGTATAGACCCACCGCTTCCTTGAGGAAGGCGGTCGTTTCCAGATAGCAGCGTCTGAAACCCTGCTCGCGGGCATGATCCAGCGCGAGCAGCGCCAGCTTTTTCGCCAGCCCCTGTCCGCGCGCGGAAGGCATAAAGTACATTTTCTGCAGCTCGCAGATATCGGGCTCGCTATGGGCCAGCGGCGCTACGCCGCCGCCGCCGACCACCTGACCATTCTGCTCGACCACCCAATAGGCGGAACCCGGCTGGCTGTAGAGCTGGAAAAGCTCATCCAGATTAGGGTCGGCTACCGTATAGCCTTTATCGGCCGTCAGCCCGTATTCGGCTGAAACCTGGCGAATAACGCCGGCGATGGCCGCATTGTCTTGCGCGGTGATCCGGCGCAGCGACACCGTGATGGTCGCGATCGTATTCATACGATTACTCATAGCAAAAATGGCGGATGATGCTGTTGTTAATAACATCGGAAAAGGGGGCAGCGCAAGCGCTGTTCAACGCGACGGCCGTTAACGCGTGGCAATACGCGGTGATTATGCCCCTTGCCCGGTCAGGCAAGGGGCAGAGGGTTACAGCGCGGCGATCACGGCCTGCTGTTCAACCAGCTTGCTTTTCGCTTCCGCATAGCCTTCCAGTTTTTCACGCTCTTTAGCAATGACCGCTTCCGGCGCGCGGGCGACAAAGCCTTCGTTGGCGAGCTTGCCTTCGATACGACCAATTTCCGCTTCAACCTTCGCCACTTCTTTCGCCAGGCGCGCCAGCTCGGCGTCCTTGTCGATAAGGTCGGCCATCGGGATCAGCAGCTCGGCGCCGTCGATGATCTTGGTGACGGAAACCGGACCTTTATCATCGGCAGCCAGCACGGTGATGCTTTCCAGACGCGCCAGGTTCAGCAGGAAGCTGCGGTTGTCGTTTACGCGACGAATGGCATCGTTGCTGCAGCCGCGCAGCAGAAGCTCCAGCGGTTTGCCCGGGGCAATGTTCATTTCCGCGCGGATGTTACGTACGGCGATGATGGCCTGCTTCAGCCACTCGGTATCGGAAGCCGCGGCTTCATCAACCTGGGACGCATCGTACTGTGGGAACGGTTGCAGCATGATGGTGTCGGCGCTGATGCCGCCAATCACCTTAACGCGCTGCCAGATGGTTTCGGTGATAAACGGAATAATCGGGTGCGCCAGGCGCAGCAGGGCTTCCAGCACGGTCACCAGCGTATGGCGGGTGCCGCGCAGCTCGGCCTCGGTGCCGCCGTTCATCACCGGCTTGGTCAGTTCCAGATACCAGTCGCAGAACTGGTTCCAGGTGAACTCGTACAGAATGCCCGCGGCGATATCGAAGCGGTAGCCATCCAGCGCTTCGCGATACGCTTTGATGGTCTGATTGAACTCGGCGAGGATCCAGCGATCGGCCAGAGAGAGCACCATTTCGCCGCCGTTGAAGCCGCAGTCCTGATCTTCAGTGTTCATCAGCACGAAGCGGCTGGCGTTCCACAGCTTGTTACAGAAGTTACGGTACCCTTCCAGACGCTTCATATCCCAGTTGATGTCGCGGCCGGTGGAGGCCAGCGCCGCCAGGGTGAAGCGCAGGGCGTCGGTGCCGTGCGGCTCAATACCGTTCGGGAACTGTTTTTCCGTGCGTTTACGGATTTTCTCCGCCAGCTGCGGCTGCATCATGTTGCCGGTGCGTTTCTCCAGCAGCTCCGGCAGGGAGATCCCGTCAATCATATCCAGCGGGTCGATAACGTTGCCCTTGGATTTGGACATTTTCTGCCCTTCGTCGTCGCGGATCAGGCCGGTCATGTAGACGGTATGGAACGGTACCTGCGGTTTGCCGTTTTCATCCTTGATGAAGTGAATGGTCATCATGATCATGCGGGCAATCCAGAAGAAGATGATGTCAAAACCGGAAACCACGACGCTGCTGGGATGGAACTGACGCAGAGCGTCGGTGTTTTCCGGCCAGCCGAGGGTGGAGAAGGTCCACAGCGCGGAGGAGAACCAGGTGTCCAGTACGTCTTCGTCCTGACGCAGGGCGACGTCAGCGCCGAGGTTGTTTTCCTGACGCACTTCGTCTTCGGTGCGGCCAACGTAAACGTTGCCTTCGTTGTCGTACCACGCCGGGATGCGGTGACCCCACCACAGCTGACGGGAGATGCACCAGTCCTGAATATCGCGCATCCAGGAGAAGTACATGTTTTCGTACTGCTTCGGCACAAACTGAATGTCGCCGTTCTCCACCGCCTCGACCGCTGGTTTTGCCAGCACGTCGGCACGAACGTACCACTGGTCGGTCAGCATCGGCTCGATAACCACGCCGCCGCGATCGCCGTACGGTACGGTCAGGTCGTGCGGTTTAATCTCTTCTAACAGACCCAGCGCGTCGACGGCGGCAACCACCGCTTTACGCGCAGCAAAACGTTCCAGATTCTGGAACTGGGACGGGATCGCGTTAGGGTAGACGTCAGACTCGTTGCCTTTGGTGTCATACACCTCCGCAGTTTCGCGGATATCGCCGTCAAAGGTCAGGATGTTGATCATCGGCAGGCCGTGACGTTTACCGACTTCATAGTCATTAAAGTCGTGCGCCGGGGTGATCTTCACGCAGCCGGTGCCCTTTTCCATATCGGCGTGTTCGTCGCCGACGATCGGGATGCGGCGGTCAACCAGCGGCAGAATCACGAATTTGCCGATCAGGTCTTTATAGCGCGGATCTTCCGGGTTCACCGCCACGCCGGTATCGCCGAGCACGGTTTCCGGACGGGTGGTGGCGACCACCAGGTAATCTTTACCGTCGGCGGTTTTCGCGCCATCGGCCAGCGGGTAGCGGATGTGCCACATCGAGCCTTTAGACTCGCGGTTTTCCACTTCGAGGTCGGAAATCGCGGTGCGCAGCTTCGGGTCCCAGTTGACCAGGCGCTTGCCGCGGTAGATCAGGTCCTCTTTGTACAGACGGACAAAAACTTCCTTCACGGCGTTGGAGAGGCCTTCATCCATGGTGAAGCGCTCGCGCTCCCAGTCCACGGAGTTGCCCAGGCGGCGCATCTGACGGGTAATGGTGCCGCCGGATTCCGCTTTCCACTGCCAGATTTTATCGATAAAGGCGTCGCGACCGTAATCGTGGCGGGTTTTCCCCTCTTCGGCGGCAATCTTACGCTCAACCACCATCTGGGTGGCGATACCCGCGTGGTCGGTACCGGCCTGCCACAGGGTATTTTTACCCTGCATGCGCTGGTAGCGAATCATGGTATCCATGATGGTTTGCTGGAAGGCATGACCCATATGCAAACTGCCGGTGACGTTCGGCGGTGGGATCATGATGCAGAAGCTCTCCTGGCTTTCATCACCATTCGGTTTGAAATAGCCCTGCTTTTCCCAGTGCTCGTAAAGCGGCTGTTCGATATCTTGTGGGTTGTATGTCTTTTCCATTATTTCCAGGTTGCCGTGTTCAGGTTGAAACCAGCCATGCGGTACGCTTTATAGCGTTCGCGCGCCAGTTGTTTCAGAGAGTCTTCGTAAGGGACAAAGTCTATCACTTCTGTGAAAGCGGTGGCAAAATCTGCAAAGTTTGTCCGCAGACTGATCAGAATATCGCGCGGGCTGCTGTTGCGCTTTTGCGGCCAGGCGACCTCCACCGGCGCGCCGCCTCTGGGGCCTTCCCCCGCCAGATTATGCGGGACAAAACTCTCCGGTGGCCGCGTCCACAGCGCTTCGTCGAGGCGAACCGCCTGCTGCTCGTCTTCGCAGGCGATCAGCACGCGTTTGCCGCTGCGCCAGCGTTCTGCGGCAATTTCACACACCAGCTGTTCGACGGCGCTGAGGCCGTCCTGTTGCGCGTCATTGTCCAGAAGATAAAAGGTTGCGTTCTTCATATCTCTACCCGTTGTCTTTCCCGTTGCTTGCTGGTTGGCCGCCTTTGGGCACTCCAGCCGCAGAGTCAACTATGCTGGCGGGAGTGTGCGCCGCTCTGCCGCCGCGATGCAACTCGAAATCCATAGGGTACAGAATTCTAATTGCTCGAACTCACGGGCCGGATAAGCGTCGCGCTATCCGGCCCGCAAGATTACTCTTCGCCGGTAAAGCCGGCGCGATTGAGCAGGAACTGCGACAGCAGCGCCACCGGACGACCGGTTGCGCCTTTGGCTTTACCCGAACGCCATGCGGTGCCGGCGATATCGAGGTGCGCCCAGTTGTACTTGCGGGCGAAGCGCGACAGGAAGCAGCCGGCGGTAATGGCTCCGCCCGGACGGCCGCCGATGTTGGCCATATCCGCAAAGTTAGACTCCAGCTGATCCTGGAACTCGTCGTCCAGCGGCAGACGCCACGCGCGGTCGCCCGCCAGCTCGGATGCGCCAATCAGCTCGTGGGCCAGCGGATTGTGGTTCGACATCAGACCGGTGATATGGTGCCCCAGGGCAATCACGCAGGCGCCGGTCAGCGTCGCCACGTCAATCACCGCTTCCGGTTCGAAGCGCTCAACGTAGGTCAGGACGTCGCAGAGCACCAGGCGGCCCTCGGCGTCGGTGTTCAGCACCTCAACCGTCTGGCCGGACATGGTGGTCAGGACGTCGCCCGGGCGATAGGCGCGGCCGCCGGGCATGTTTTCACAGCCCGCCAGCACGCCGATGACGTTCAGCGGCAGCTGCAGCTCGGCCACCATGCGCATCACGCCGTACACCGCCGCCGCGCCGCACATATCGTACTTCATCTCGTCCATGCCTTCGGCCGGCTTGATGGAGATACCGCCGGAGTCGAAGGTCAGGCCTTTACCGACCAGCACGATCGGGCGCGCGTCTTCCGCCGGGCTGCCTTTGTACTCAATCACCGACATCAACGATTCGTTCTGCGACCCGTTGCCGACCGCGAGGTAGGAGTTCATTCCCAGCTCGCGCATCTGCTGTTCGCCGATCACCCGGGTGATGACGTTTTTGCTCCAGGTATCCGCCAGCTGGCGCGCCTGGGAGGCGAGATAGGCCGCATTGCAGATGTTCGGCGGCATGTTGCCGAGATCTTTTGCCGCTTTGATCCCGGAGGCGATGGCCAGGCCGTGCTGGATTGCGCGCTCGCCGCTGGTCAGTTCGCGACGGGTTGGCACGTTGAAGACCATTTTACGCAGCGGACGACGCGGCTCGCTCTTGTTGGTCTTCAGCTGATCGAAGCTGTACAGCGTCTCTTTGGCGGTCTCAACGGCCTGGCGAACTTTCCAGTAGTTGTTGCGCCCTTTGACGTGCAGCTCGGTCAGAAAACAGACCGCTTCCATCGACCCGGTATCATTCAGGGTATTAATGGTTTTTTGGATCACCTGCTTGTACTGGCGCTCATCCAGCTCACGCTCTTTGCCACATCCAATCAGCAGAATGCGCTCTGACAGAATATTTGGCACATGGTGCAGCAGCAGAGTCTGGCCTGGTTTACCTTCCAGTTCGCCGCGGCGCAGCAGGGCGCTGATATAGCCGTCACTGATTTTATCGAGTTGTTCGGCAATGGGGGAGAGGCGACGCGGTTCGAAGACGCCGACTACGATACAGGCGCTCCGCTGCTTCTCCGGGCTACCGCTTTTTACACTGAACTCCATGCACTACGCTCCTGAATCTTAAAGACAACGACGGTGGCTACGGATAGAATTGCAAGCTTTCGTAACTCATGTCCGCTGTTGTGGTGACTTCGTGTTAATCTTAACGTTATTACGGCCTTGGTTCGTCAGAAAAAAACCTGATACGCAGAACCGATGAGTCATTTAATCTTAGCGATGTTTTCGACGACCAAAGAGAATAAATGACGTTTAAGCCATGAAACAAGCAATTTTCCTGCAATAAGACGGGTTTTTACGGGCGTATTTATAGTGATAATCATAAGATATCTGGTTCGTGAGACGCTGAAAAGCCAGTTGGCGATCCTATTCATCCTGTTGCTCATTTTCTTCTGTCAGAAACTGGTCAGGATCCTCGGCGCTGCGGTCGATGGCGAGATCCCGACCAATCTGGTGCTCTCGCTGCTAGGGTTGGGTGTTCCGGAGATGGCGCAGCTGATCCTGCCCCTGAGCCTGTTCCTTGGGCTGCTGATGACGCTGGGCAAACTGTACACCGAAAGCGAAATCACGGTGATGCACGCCTGCGGCCTGAGCAAAGCGGTGCTGGTGAAGGCGGCGATGATCCTCGCGCTGTTCACCGGCGCGGTCGCGGCGGTTAACGTGATGTGGGCTGGGCCGTGGTCGTCCCGTCATCAGGACGAAGTGCTGTCGGAAGCGAAAGCGAACCCCGGCATGGCCGCGCTGGCCCAGGGCCAGTTCCAGCAGGCCAGCGACGGGAGCGCGGTGCTGTTTATTGAAAACGTTAGCGGCAAGCGTTTCCAGGACGTATTCCTCGCGCAGCTGCGGCCGAAGGGCAACGCCCGCCCGTCGGTAGTGGTCGCCGATTCAGGCGAACTCTCGCAGCAGAAAGACGGCTCGCAGGTAGTGACCATGAATCAGGGTACCCGCTTTGAGGGTACCGCGATGCTGCGCGATTTCCGCATCACCGATTTCAAAAACTATCAGGCGATTGTCGGCCATCAGGCGGTCACCTCGGATCCCGATGATACCGAACAGATGGATATGCGCACGCTGTGGCATACCCAGACCGATCGCGCCCGCGCCGAGCTGCACTGGCGCTTCACGCTGGTGGCGACCGTCTTTATCATGGCGCTGATGGTGGTTCCGCTGAGCGTCGTCAACCCGCGCCAGGGCCGCGTGCTGTCGATGCTGCCGGCAATGCTGCTTTACCTGGTCTTCTTCCTGGTGCAAACCTCGATTAAGTCCAACGGCGGCAAAGGCAAGCTCGACCCGATGATCTGGATGTGGGGCATCAACCTGCTCTATTTCGCGCTGGCGGTGCTGTTGAACCTGTGGGATACGGTGCCAATGCGTCGCTTCCGTGCCCGTTTTAACAAAGGAGCGGCGTGATGCAGGCGTTTGGCGTACTTGACCGTTATATCGGTAAGACGATTTTCAACACCATCATGATGACGCTGTTCATGCTGGTTTCGCTGTCGGGCATTATCAAGTTCGTCGATCAGCTGAAAAAAGCCGGCCAGGGCAGCTACGATGCGCTGGGCGCCGGGCTCTATACCCTGCTCAGCGTACCGAAAGACGTGCAGATATTCTTCCCGATGGCGGCGCTGCTCGGGGCGCTGCTTGGCCTCGGCGCGCTGGCGCAGCGCAGCGAGCTGGTGGTGATGCAGGCCTCCGGTTTCACCCGTCTGCAGGTGGCGCTGGCGGTGATGAAAACCGCTATCCCGCTGGTTCTGCTGACGATGGCGATGGGGGAATGGGTTGCGCCGCAGGGCGAGCAGATGGCGCGTAACTACCGCGCTCAGCAGATGTACGGCGGTTCGCTGCTCTCCACTCAGCAGGGCCTGTGGGCGAAAGACGGCCACAACTTTGTCTATATCGAACGGGTTAAAGGTAACGATGAGCTGGGCGGCGTGAGCATCTACGCCTTCAACGAAGCGCGGCGCCTGCAGTCGGTCCGCTACGCCGCGTCGGCGAAGTTCGATAGCGAGAATAAGGTCTGGCGCCTGTCGCAGGTCGACGAGTCCAACCTCACCGACCCGAAACAGATTACCGGTTCGCAGATGGTTAGCGGCACCTGGAATACCAAACTGACGCCGGATAAGCTGGGCGTGGTGGCGCTGGATCCCGACGCGCTGTCGATTAGCGGCCTGCATAACTACGTCACCTATCTGAAGTCCAGCGGTCAGGATTCTGGCCGCTACCAGCTCAATATGTGGAGCAAGATCTTCCAGCCGCTGTCGGTGGCGGTAATGATGCTGATGGCGCTGTCGTTTATCTTTGGTCCGCTGCGCAGCGTGGCGATGGGCGTGAGGGTGGTCACCGGGATCAGCTTCGGCTTTATCTTCTACGTGCTGGACCAGATTTTTGGCCCGCTGACCCTGGTCTACGGCATTCCGCCGATTATCGGCGCGCTGCTGCCGAGCGCCAGCTTCTTCCTGATAAGCCTCTGGCTGATGATGAGAAAAAGCTAGCGCACTTCCCCCTCTCCGCCGCGGAGAGGGGGAGATTAACCTAACGTTTCCGCCCGCCGAGTAAGCTTCCCAGCATCCCTCTTACTATCTGATTCGTCACCTGCCGCACCGCGCTTTTGGCCGCCGTTTGCACAATACCGTCGCGCTTGCCGCCGCGCGGGCCGGTGGTACCGAACAGAATATCCTTCAGGCCGCCGAGCAGTCCGTCGTCGTCGCCGCTCTGCTGGCCTTTGGCCGGCGGCGCGTCCTGCTGCTCGGTGGTGGCCTGCACCCCTTTCTGCAGCATTTCAAACGCCGACTCGCGGTCGACCTCCTCCTCATATTTTCCGTACAGCGCGGAGTGGTTTATCAGCCCGTTACGCTCATCGTCCGTCACCGGCCCCATCCGCGAGCAGGGGGCGATAACCATTGCGCGCTCTACCACCGAAGGGCTGCCCTTCTCGTCGAGGAACGAAATCAGCGCCTCGCCGGTGCCCAGCTCCTGAATGGCCTGTTCGGTATTGAACGCCGGATTGGCGCGCATGGTTTGCGCCGCCGTTTTGACCGCCTTCTGATCCTTCGGCGTAAAGGCGCGCAGGGCGTGCTGCACGCGGTTGCCCAGCTGGCCGAGCACCGCGTCGGGGATATCCGCCGGGTTTTGCGAAACGAAGTAAACCCCCACCGCCCTGGAGCGGATCAGGCGGATAACCTGTTCGATTTTATCCAGTAAAACCTGCGGCGCATCGTTAAACAGCAGGTGTGCCTCATCGAAGAAGAAGACCAGCTTCGGTTTGTCCAGATCGCCGGCTTCCGGCAGGCGCTCGTAGAGCTCCGAGAGCATCCACAGCAGGCTGGCCGCGTACAGCTTCGGCATCTGATACAGCTTTTCAGCGCTGAGGATATTAATCACCCCTTTGCCGTTGGCATCAACGCGCATCCAGTCCGCGATATCCAGCATCGGCTCGCCGAAGAAGTGCTCGGCCCCCTGCTGCTCAAGCGTCAGCAGGCCGCGCTGGATCGCTCCCACCGAGGCGCTGCTGATGTTGCCGTACTGGTTCTGGAAGCTTTTCGCGTTATCGCCGATGTACTGGGTAATAGCGCGCAGATCTTTAAAGTCGAGCAGCAGCAGGCCGCGGTCGTCGGCAATGCGGAAAATGATATTCAGCACCCCGGACTGGACCTCGTTGAGGTTCAGCAGGCGCGCCAGCAGCAGCGGCCCGAGGTCTGAAACCGTGGCGCGAAGCGGGTGGCCCTTCTCGCCGAAAATATCCCACACCACCACCGGGTTAGCGTGCGGCTGCCAGTCGCTGACGCCGATTTTGTCCAGCCGCGCCTGCAGTTTCTCGCTGCTCTGGCCCGCCTCGGCAATACCGGTGAGGTCGCCCTTCACGTCGGCCATAAATACCGGGACGCCGATTTCGGAAAATGACTCCGCCAGCTTTTGCAGGGTGACGGTTTTACCGGTTCCGGTAGCCCCGGTAATCAGGCCGTGACGGTTGGCCATTTCGGGAAGTAGATGCAGCTGTTTTTCCAGCGTGCGCGCAATCAGCAGGGGTGAGCTCATGGTCGATTCCTCCATTTATCCTGCGTCGATTATAGGCAGACTCGCCGCAAAGAGGTGAGAGGAATCGACACTTTACCCGGCGCGGGCGTCCGATTTCTTCAGGCGCCGTGCTGCTGAAGCAGCGCGATGCTCTGCTCCACCTCACGACGGATATCGTCTTCACGCCAGTTCGCCAGCTCCGGCGCAAACGGCTCGAAGGCGTAAACCCCCCGATAGCCGCGCGCTTCCAGATTTTTGACCTGCTCGCAGGTTTCCAGCCTGTCGCCCGGCGTCAGCATAATGCGCTCATCGTCGGTGAGCTCTTCGCGCGGGCGGCTATCCTCGACGCCGGAGAGATGGACCAGGCCGATGGCGTCGATCTCCAGCTGGCTAAACTCCTCATCCGCCTGCGGGTAGAGGTGGTGATGGAAGGTATCGATCAGCAGCTTAAACGGCACGCGGGCGTCGTGAATCAGCGTTTGCGCCCGGGCCGCCGAACGCAGCGAGCTTTGTGGAAAGCCCAGCGGCTCAACCAGTCCCTGGATACCGTAAAAAGAGAATAGCGGCGCCAGCTCGCGCAGCGCGCTCAGCGTCTCGTCGGTGGAGACCGCGCTGCCGTCGTTGAGCGGGCAGAGCACCAGCGACTTCGCGCCAACGGCCTGCGCCTCCTTCAGCAGGGACTCGGTCAGGCTGCGCACCTCCGGCGTACGGCAGTTGAAGGGATAAACCGCATTGATGGTCAGAATCTCAATATGGTAGCGCTCGGCCAGTTCGCGCACCTGGCGGGCGCTGAGGTCGTCCGTCACATTACCGCCGGGTAAATCGTTGCGCAGCTCGACTTTGTTCAGCCCGAGGCCGTTCACCAGGCGAAAGAAGGACTCGATATTCAGCGCAGGGGCAATTTTGCGATTAATGCAGAAGCGGTGCCGGGCAATAGTCATTTTACTCTCCGGGAACAGGATGAAGTGAGTTCGTTCGATTATCCTCTAGTCAAAACGTTTATTTCATAATTGGCAATGAGTGAAATGGCGATTTTTTGAGCCGACTCGCAAAATAGCGTGTGACAAAGAGCCTGGGCGTTCCGGGGAAAAACGCCACGGCGTCTGTTTTCTGGCGATCGCGCTTTCTTGCCGGAACAGAAGCGTTATTGCTGAAAATTGCGACCATCATCACCAAAATAGAATTTCATTTTATATCTATGTTGAAATATAAATTTCATTTTACTACGGTTATAGCACAGTAAAATCGGAGATGGGCCGCAGCGTTGGCCTTCCACACCATGAGGCGAGAACATGACGATCACAGGAAACTTTATTGGCGGGCAGACCGTGACCAGCAGCAGCAATGAAACGATGCCGGTGTTTGACCCGGCGACGGGAAAAGTGGTGCGCGAAGTCACCCTCTCCACCGCGCAGGAGGTCTCTGACGCCATTCAGGTCGCGCGCGACGCCTTTGACAGCTGGTCGCGTACCACGCCGCTGCGCCGCGCCCGGGTGCTGTTTAACTTTAAAATGCTGCTGGAGCAACATGCCGAAGAGCTGGCGGGGATCATCGTTAGCGAGCACGGTAAGGTGTGGTCGGATGCGCTGGGCGAGCTGATCCGCGGCCTGGAAGTGGTCGAGTTCGCCTGCGGGATCCCGCACCTGATTAAAGGCGAGTATTCGTCCGACGTCGGTACCGGCGTGGACAGCTATTCCCTGATGCAGCCGCTGGGCGTGGTGGCGGGGATTACGCCGTTTAACTTCCCGGCGATGGTGCCGATGTGGATGTTCCCGCTCGCGCTGGCCTGCGGCAACAGCTTTGTCCTCAAGCCGCCGGCGCTGGCGCCTACCGCCGCGGTGCGCCTCGCTGAGCTGCTAAAAGAAGCGGGCCTGCCGGATGGAGTCTTTAACGTGATTCACTGCAGCAACGAAGACGCCGGGCAGCTCTACACCGATCCGCGCATTGCGGCGGTCAGCTTCGTGGGCTCCTCCGGCGTGGCGGAGCACATCTACAAAACCGCCAGCGCCCACGGCAAGCGGGTGCAGGCGTTCGGCGCGGCGAAAAACCATGCGATCGTCATGCCGGATGCGGACCTCGATGCCACGGTGAACGCGATTATGGGCGGCGCCTTTGGCTCGGCGGGCGAACGCTGCATGGCGCTGCCGGTGGTGGTCGCCGTTGGCGATGCCACGGCGGACAAGCTGATTGCCCGTCTGCAGCCGCTGGTGCAGGCGCTGAAGGTCGGCCCCGGCTGCATGCGCGGCAGCGAAGAGAACGAAATGGGCCCGGTGGTTTCCGACAGCCATCAGAAAAAAGTGCTGGGCTATATTGATAAGGGCGTCAGCGAAGGCGCGAAGCTGGTCGTCGACGGCCGCAAGCCGCACGTGGCGGGTTATGACGAAGGCTACTACGTTGGCGGGACCCTGTTTGATAACGTGACGCCGGAGATGACCATCTGGCGGGAAGAGATTTTCGGGCCGGTGCTGGGAATTGTGCGCGTCGCCGACTATCACAGCGCGCTGGAGCTGGTGAACAGCCACGAGTTTGGCAACGGTAGCGCCGTCTTTACCAGCAGCGGCCACACCGCGCGTGAATTCGTCCATGACGTGCAGGCCGGGATGGTCGGAGTCAACGTGCCGGTGCCGGTACCGATGGCGTTCCACAGCTTTGGCGGCTGGAAACGCTCCGTCTTCGGCGCCCTGAACGTACACGGGCCGGACGGCGTGCGTTTCTACACGCGCATGAAAACCGCCACCGTCCGCTGGCCGGAAGGGCAGCAAACCGTATCTGAATTCAGCATGCCGACTTTAGGCTAATCGGCGAAGGAGAGCGCCATGTCGTTACTGGCTAAATCGCAAAAAGAGGGGCAGATCCAGCATATTACGCCGCAAAGCGCCGGCTGGCGCTATATCGGCTTTGACGTCTGGATGCTGAAAAAGGGACAAAGCGTGACGCTGGAAAGCGGCGAGCGCGAGCTGTGCCTGGTGCTGGTCGCCGGGCTGGCCTCGGTCAAAACGACGAAGGCCGATTTCCCGGACCTCGGGCAGCGAATGTCGCCGTTTGAGCGCACGCCGCCGTGGTCGGTCTACGTGCCGCCGCAGGATAAAGTTGAGGTTACCGCTGATTCCGATCTCGAGCTGGCGGTATGCAGCGCGCCGGGTAAGGGGCGCTTCCCGGCGCGGGTGATTCGCCCGCAGGAGGTTGGCGTTGAGCATCGCGGGAAAGGGCGCAACCAGCGCCGGGTGCACAATATTCTGCCGGATAGCGCGCAGGCTGACTGCCTGCTGGTGGTCGAGGTCTACACCGATGAGGGGGCCACCAGCTCGTGGCCGTCGCATAAGCACGATACCGCGCTGCCGGGCCGGGAGACCCAGCTGGAAGAGACCTACTATCACCGCTTCGACCCGCCGCAGGGCTTTGCCTTCCAGCGCGTCTATACCGACGATCGCAGCCTGGACGCCTGCATGGCGCCCTACAACCACGACGTGGTGATGGTGCCGCGCGGCTATCATCCGGTGGCGGCGATCGCCGGCTACGACAGCTACTATCTGAACGTGATGGCCGGGCCGGATCGTCGGTGGCTGTTTAGCTGGGAAGAGGATCACGCGTGGATCAATAGCCCCGATTACCCTCGCCACGACTGATACGTTATGAACGTTACGCAGGGCCGGTTAGATTTGCTAACCGGCCTTTTTTGTTGGCGGAGATTTTCCTGTCGCGCTGCCTGAGCGGGCTTTATGGGGCGTGCGCCGCATCTGGCCTGGCGCTATTGCGCCTGCGGCTCTTTGCTGCTGTTCAGCGCCAGCGAAACCGCCAGCGTCTGGGCGAGGCATAGCGAAGCAACCTGCGAGCGGAAGCCGTCAACCTGGGCCTCGCGCACCACGAAGCAGACGTCGCTGAATGCCGCGAGCGGGCTGACCTGGCTGTCGGTGATGGCAATCTGCCGCGCCTTGCGCTGGGCGCCGAGCTCAACCAGCTCAACCACTTCGCGGGCGTAAGGCGAGAAGCTGACCGCCACTACCACGTCTTTCGGGCCAACCAGGCTCAGCTGCTCGGTAAACATGCCGCCAAGCCCGTCAATCAGGAAGGCCTTGCGGTCGAGATGGCGCAGGGCGTAGGTCAGATAGGAGGCGACGCTAAACGAGCGGCGCAGGCCGATGACGTAGATATTCTCCGCTTCCGCCAGCAGGGCCACGGCGCGCTCAAGATCGTCGCCCGAGGTCTGCATCGCAAGCTGCTGCAGCGCCTGGGTGTTGACCATGGTAAACATATTGAGAATTTCGGTCGGGGTTTCCGGCGGCGAGCTCTCATCGCTGGTGGTCTGGCGAAACAGGCGCGCGCGCTCGGTATAGTTGGCGGTCTCTTCCATCAGATGCTGTCTGAACATCTGCTTCATTTCGTTAAAGCCGCTGAAGCCAAAAGCGTTCGCGAAACGAATCAGGGTTGATGGCGGAACGTCGGCCTGCTGGGCGATAGACGCGACGGTATCGAAAGCCACGCTATTGCTGTTATCCAGAATATAGCGCGCCACCTGTTTTAAGCGTTTGCTTAACGTATCGTAGCGGCGCCTGATCTCATCCTGCAGGATGGTAAGTTGGGTTGGATTATTGGCCATAAATTGCGCTCTGATGAAATGAAAGAAATATAACTTCCAGTGTACCAAATGAAGCGAATTTTTCATTTTTTGCGATGAAATACGCGATTCATTTCACGAAGAAATCAGAAAGCCCGCACCGGAGGGGGACGGTGCGGGCCGGGCAGGATTAGTCGCGGGCCTCGCGCCAGTAGCCGATAAGCGCCAGGTAGTTGCGTTTCACCTCATCGATCAGCCCCTCGTCGCTAAGCTCGCCCTGCATCCAGCGGCGTGAAGGCTGACCAAAGATGGTGCGGCCGACGGCAAAGCCTTTGATGATAGGGTGATTCGCGGCTTCGGCGAATCCGGCGCGCAGGCGGTCGGGGGACGCGTCGAGGCCAAGGATCAGGATCCCGCGGCACAGGCTATCTTCGCGTTCGATCAGCGCGGCGATCTGCTCCCAGTTCGCGCTGGAGAGCGGCGGCAGCTTCCACCAGTCGGGCTGGATACCGAGCTGGTAAAAATGTTCCAGCATGGCGTAATAGTGGCGCTCGTCCTTATCCGGGCCGCTCTCCGGCAGGATCACTTCCAGCAGCAGCTCGTGCCCGGACTTATTGCAGGCCTGCCAGACCTCCAGCAGCAGCGCGTCCTGCTCGGCGCGCAGCGCCGCCGGGTCGGCCGGATGATAGAAGACCAGGCACTTAACCACCTGCTCCAGCGGCCAGTCGATCAGCTGAGAACCGATATTGCCGTGTTCGAGACGCAGCGGGCGCGAACCCGGCAGCTCGATGGGCCGCCCGATCCACCAGCCTTTGCCGGTAATGGCGTTCAGCGCGCGCTGGCCGTAGGTGCCATCGGCGAGGATACCGCTGCGCCGATCGAGCCCAGCCTCCTGCGCCGCCGCTTCGGCAGCGGCCAGTAGCAGCAGCTTGAGCTGAGGAATGCAGGCCGTATCGCGGCCGGTTTCCCGCACCAGCTCCGCCAGCTGCTTGCGGTGGTCAAAGGCGAAAATGCACAGCTCGGGCCACTGCTGGCGGCGGCTGGTCACCCGGTGCAGATGGTTCAGCCGCGCGTCGAGATCCGGACGCGGCACCGATTCCGCGCGCAGCAGATAGTCATCCAGCTCAATCCTGGTCGGCATCGCCGGCGCGCAGCCGTGGCGTGAGACCACCAGCGCCCCGCAGGCGTTAGCGTAGCGGCAGGCCTGCTCCCAGCCCTCGTCGTTCAGCCAGCCGCGCAGCAGGCCGGACATAAAGGCATCGCCGGCGCCCAGCACGTTGAGCACCTCCACCCGCACGCCCTGCTGTAGCGGCACGCTGTCCCAGCTGTCGGGGATCTCGCCTTCCAGCACCACGCAGCCCATCGGACCGCGCTTGCACACCAGGGTGGCTTGGGTGGCGTGGCGGACGTTTTTCAGCGCCGTCAGCGTATCGGTGCTGCCGCCGGCAATATGAAACTCTTCTTCTGTCCCGACCACTAAATCGAACAGATGTAGCACTTCCTGCAGCTGCCGGGTGACGGAACCGGAAGCAATGAAACGCGTTTCACCATCGCCGGGCGAGGTTAATCCCCACAGCACCGGGCGATAGTCGATATCCAGCGCCGTCCGCAGGCCGTGGCGCCGGGCGTACTCCAGCGCTTTCAGTACCGCCGCGCGGGTGTGGGCATGCGAAAGGTGCGTACCGGTGATCGCCAGCGCCCGGGAGGAGGCGATGTACTCTTCCTTAATATCTTCCGGCGTCAGCGCCATATCGGCGCAGTTGTCGCGGTAAAAAATCAGCGGGAAGGTTTCCTGATCTTTAATCCCCAGCATCACCAGCGCGGTGAGGCGCTGCGGGTCGGTGATCAGATATTCGGTATCGACCCCGGCGCGGTTTAGCGTTTCACGTAAAAAGCGGCCATTGTGCTCATCACCCACGCGGGCAAGCATCGCCGATTTTAAGCCCTGAATGGCGGTGCCAAAGGCCACGTTGCCGGAGGAGCCGCCCAGATATTTAGAGAAACTGGCGACGTCTTCCAGCCTTGCGCCAATCTGCTGGGCATAGAGGTCGACGGCCACCCGGCCAATACAGATGACGTCGAGCCGCTTTACTGCTGCATTCATAGCTAGGGTTTCCTTTTGCATGTCTGCTGTACGGAAGGGTCGATAGCGACGAGGTCTCCACAAACAGCCTGAGTGTGAACGATTCCCCTTAGTTTGAGAAATAAATATTTCATTTGCAAATTGGATCGAAATTAAAAAACCAAAAGTGTGAGGGATCTACCACTCTGCGGCGCCGGGCACCATTATACAAAGGATTGCCGGCGCCGGCTGCGTCCTGGTGAAAATCGGTGCATGATAAGCGCCTTTATACATGATTTTTAAAAGGATATCGGCATTCGCGTTGGCGCGGAATGCGAGGAGGATTGCGCGCCGATGTCGATGAAACGAATGAAATGCGCCGAGAGTTTGATCCTTCTCGCAAAATGAAATGTTTTTTCTGTATTTGTATTTAATGAAAAAAATGTTTGCCTATAATCCAACAGTATTGCAGTGGCCGTTAACGATTTCCCTCTCTACTCCCGGGATTGCCGCAGGGGCAAAAGCGCTAACCCACACACAAATACTGAATAATAAGGATTGTGCAACATGGGCAAACTGAGACTGACAATGGCGCAGGCGCTGGTGAAGTTCCTTGATAACCAGTATCTGGAAGTCGATGGCGAAGAGCATAAATTCGTTAAAGGCATTTTTGCCATCTTCGGCCACGGCAACGTGCTGGGGATGGGCCAGGCGCTGGAGCAGGACAGCGGCGAAATGCGGGTATTCCAGGGGCGTAACGAGCAGGGTATGGCGCACGCGGCGACCGGTTTTGCCAGGCAGTCTCTGCGCCGGCAGATCATCGCCTGCACCTCTTCCGTAGGGCCCGGCGCCGCCAACATGATTACCGCCGCGGCTACCGCCACCGCCAACCGTATTCCTCTCCTGCTGCTGCCCGGCGACGTGTTTGCTACCCGCCAGCCCGATCCCGTTCTGCAGCAGATTGAACAGAGCTATGACCTGAGCATCAGCACCAACGACGCGTTTCGCGCGGTGAGCAAATACTGGGACCGTATTACGCGCCCGGAGCAGCTGATGAGCGCCTGCATCAACGCGATGCGCGTCCTGACCGACCCGGCAGAGACCGGCGCCGTCACCCTCTGTCTGCCGCAGGATGTGCAGGGCGAAGCCTGGGATTATCCGCCCGCTTTCTTCGCCCGACGGGTGCACCGTCTCGACCGTCGTCCGGCCAGCGCCGCGCAGCTGGCGGATGCGCTGGCGGCGATTAAGGCCAGCCGCAAACCGCTGATTATCTGCGGCGGCGGGGTGAAATACGCCGGCGCCGGCGAAGCATTGTCCCGCTTCGCCGAACGCTACGGCATTCCCTTTGCGGAAACGCAGGCCGGGAAAGGCTCGGTGGTCTCTTCCCATCCGCTGAACGTCGGCGGAGTGGGGGAAACCGGCTGCCTCGCGGCCAACCTGCTGGCGAAAGAGGCCGACTTAGTGATTGGCGTCGGCACCCGCTTCAGCGATTTCACCACCTCCTCAAAATGGCTTTTCCAGCACCCCGACGTGCGCTTCCTCAACGTCAACGTCAGCAACTTTGACGCCTGGAAGCTCGACGGGATCCCGCTGCTGGCCGATGCCCGCGAAGCGCTTACCGCGCTGGACGGCGCGCTGGCGGGCGAGTCCTGGCAGGCGCAATGGGGAGCGCAGATCGACAGCGCCCAAAGCCGTCAGCTGAAAGAGACCCGGCGCGTCTATCAGGCGGTATGGCAGGAGGAGTCTTTCGTCCCGGAAATTGACGATCGTCTGGATCGCGATGCGGTGTACCGCGAATTCCGCCAGATCACCGATTCAACATTAACGCAGTGCAGCGTGCTGGGCGTGCTGAACGAAACGTTGGCCTCCGATGCGGTGATCGTCGCGGCGGCGGGCAGCCTGCCCGGCGATCTGCAGCGCGTCTGGCGCAACCGGGCGATCAACACCTATCACGTTGAGTACGGCTACTCCTGCATGGGCTATGAGGTGAACGCCGCGCTGGGCGTCAAACTGGCGCAGCCGGAAAGCGAGGTCTATTCGCTGGTGGGCGATGGCTCATTCATGATGCTGCACTCCGAGCTGGTCACCTCTTTGCAGGAGCGCGCCAAGATCAACGTCGTGCTGCTCGACAACATGGCCAACGGCTGTATCAACAACCTGCAGATTGGCCACGGTATGGGCAGTTTCGGCACCGAGTTCCGCTATCGTTCGGCGGAAAATGGCCAGTTACAGGGTGGGCTGGTGCCGGTCGATTTTGCGACCATCGCCGCGGGCTACGGCTGCAAAACCTGGCGCGTCACCACCCTTGATGAGCTGCGCCAGGCGCTGGACGCCGCGCGTCGTGAAACGGTCAGTACGCTGATTGATATTAAAGTTCTGCCGAAAACCATGGTGCACTCGTACGGCAGCTGGTGGAACGTCGGCGTGGCCCAGACGGCGCTCTCCGAACGGATCCGTAAAGTCGCAGAGCAGATTAATGAAAAACGCGCCGAGGCGCGGGACTACTAAAACAGAACACTTACCCTGAACCCTACAGAATCGCGGGAGAACACAATTATGTCACTCAGATTAGGCGTTATCGGCGCAGGCGCCATTGGTAAAGAGCATATTCGTCGCTGCACGCAGGTATTACAGGGGGCCACGGTGGTGGCCGTTTCGGACATTAACGCCGACAACGCGCGGGCGGCGGTTGCGCTGCCCGGCGTTCACGCCGAAGTCTACGCCGACGGTCACGACGTGATTAACGCCAGCGACGTTGACGCGATCCTCGTGACCTCATGGGACCCGACCCACGAAGAGTATACCCTCGCGGCGATTGCCGCCGGCAAGCCGGTATTCTGCGAAAAGCCGCTGGCGATGAGCGCCGAAGGCTGCCGCCGCATTGTCGATGCCGAAATAAAAGCCGGCCGTCGGCTGGTGCAGGTCGGCTTTATGCGCCCGTACGATGAAGGCTACCTGGCGCTGAAAAAAGTGATTGATGACGGCGACATCGGCGCGCCGCTGATGCTGAAGTGCGCGCACCGTAACCAGAGCGTTGGCGAGAACTACACCACCGATATGGCGATCACCAACACCCTGATCCACGAGCTGGACGTGCTGCGCTGGCTGCTTAACGACGACTATCGCTCGGTGCAGGTTCGCTTCCCGCGCGCCACCTCCCACACCCACGCCCGGCTGAGAGATCCGCAGATCGTCTCGTTTGAAACCAAAAAAGGCGCCCTGATCGACGTCGAGGTTTTCGTCAACTGCCAGTACGGCTACGACATCCAGTGTGAAGTGGTGGGGGAAACCGGGATTGCGCGCCTGCCGGAGCCGTCGGCGGTGCAGATGCGCAAAGCGGCCAACCTTTCAACCCCGATCCTCACCGACTGGAAAGACCGCTTTATCAAAGCCTACGACGTCGAGCTACAGGCCTTTATTAACGACGTGCAGGCCGGCAGGCTGCAGGGCCCGTCGGCGTGGGATGGCTATGCGGCCTCCGTCGCCGCCGACGCCTGCCTGCAGGCGCAGGAAAGCGCCGGGCCGGTAGCGGTCGCGCTGCCGGAATGCCCGGCGTTCTACCAGCGCTAAGCGGGACTTCGTCTCCGGAACCTCTGCAACCAGGACTCGACGATGAAAATTGCCTTTGATGTGGATGTGATTAAAGACCTCGGAATTAGCGCGATGGTGCATCAGGTGGCGGAGTGGGGCTACCGCTATATTGAGCAGTCGCCGCACCCGCAGATTAACCCGTTTTATAAGCACCCGCGCGCCGGGCGCGAAGTGATTGCCGAGTATAAGCAGGCGCTGCGCGACACCGGCGTTGAGCTCTCTTCACTCATCTGCGTCTATCGCTGGTCGGGTCCGGATGAAGCGCGTCGTCAGGCGGCGGTAAAAAACTGGAAGCGGCTGATCGAAGTTGCGGTAGAGATGGGCGTCCAGGTGATCAACACCGAGTTCTCCGGCGATCCCAACCAGCCGGAGATCTGCGAAGAGATGTTCTATCGCTCGATGGAAGAGCTGCTGCCGATCTTTGAACGCGAAGGCATTCGCGTCGAGATCCAGGCGCATCCGTGGGACTTCTGCGAAGAGAACAACGAAACCGTCGATATCGTGAAGTCGTTCCGCAGCGACAACGTGAAGTACGTGTACAGCGTGCCGCACACCTTCTTCTATGACAAAGGGAAAGGCGACGTGGAGAAGATGCTGCGCTACGCCGGCAGCGATCTCTCCCACGTGCTGATTGCCGATACCCGCAACCATACCAGGCACTGCCGTTACATCGTCAACCCGCCGGGCGTTGATGCCGCCGTGCACCAGCACGTGGGCGTCGGGGAAGGGGACGTTGATTTCAACGCGCTGTTCCGCACGCTGCGCGAGATGAAATTTGCCGAACGGACGTTCAAAGTCGGCGGCGAGCCGATTGTGGCCGCCTCCCTGTTCGGCTACCCGGAAAAGATGAAGTACCAGGCAGTGGAAACCCGTGAACTCATCGAACGTGAATTGCTGCGTCGTTAAGACGCGGCGGCAGGAGCAACCTAATGAACAAAGATAATATCAAACTCGCTATCGCCCCGATCGGCTGGACTAACGACGACATGCCGGAGCTGGGCGGCGAAAATACCTTCCAGCAGATCGTCAGCGAAATGGCGCTGGCGGGCTTTAGCGGCAGCGAAGTTGGCAGTAAATACCCCCGCGATCCGGCGGTGCTGCAGCCGATGCTGGCGATCCGCGGCATCCAGATCTGTAACGCCTGGTTTAGCACCTTTTTTGCCGACGGGCAGCGCGAAAAAATCATTGATGAATTCGTTAACCATATGAATTTCCTCCATGCGATGGGGGCGAAGGTGATCGGCTGCTCCGAGCAGAGCGGCAGCATCCAGGGGCTGGATAAGCCGATTCTGGCCGACGCCAAGCCCTGCTTTAGCGAAGAGCAGTGGCAGCGGGTTGCCGAGGGCTATAACACTCTGGGCCGTCTGGCCGCTGAAAAAGGGATGCAGGTTTGCCTGCACCATCACATGGGCACCGGCGTTCAAACGACGGCAGAGATCGATAAATTTATGTCGCTGGTGGATGACGGCGTCTTCCTGCTGTACGACACCGGCCATGCCTGGTACTCCGAAGGCGGCGAAGAGCCGATGCTGGCGATCCTCAAAAAATATCTGCCGCGGATCAACCATGTGCACCTGAAGGACGTGCGCCCGGCGGTGATTGAGCAGGTGCGTCGCGACGGGCTTTCTTTCCTCGACGGCGTGAAAAAGGGCACCTTTACCGTCCCCGGCGACGGCATAATCGATTTCCGTCCGGTATTTAAGCTGCTGGATGATTTTGGCTACAAGGGCTGGATGGTGGTGGAAGCCGAGCAGGATCCGGCGCTGGCCAACCCCTTTGAATATGCGCTGAAGGCGCGGAAATATATTCGCGAAACGGCAGGGATCTAATCGTTGTCTCCCCCTTCAGGCCATGCGGCAGCGTGGCCTGCTTTTTCCCGGCGCTGCGCGCTAATCAGATACACACGTCAGTGAGGCCATCGCCTCTGCATTCGGACCAGAGCGGATCTCCCCCAACAAGGCAGGTTACTGGAGTCTATTATGTCAAAGGAACAATATCTCACCCTCAACAGGGCCTCGGGGCCAAATAGCGATGCCCCGACCACGCCGTTTGTGAAAATCGTCGCGCTGATCGCAACGCTCGGCGGCCTGCTGTTCGGCTACGACACCGGCGTTATCTCCGGCGCATTGCTGTTTATGGGCAGTGAGCTGCATCTCACCCCTTTCACCACCGGCCTGGTGACCAGCTCACTGCTGTTTGGCGCCGCGTTCGGCGCGCTGCTTTCCGGTTATCTGGCCAGCGCGGCGGGTAGAAAGAAAATCATCCTCTGGCTGGCGGTTATCTTCGCCGTCGGCGCCATCGGTACCGCGCTGGCGCCCGACGTGAGCTGGATGATTTTCTTTCGCCTGGTGCTCGGCGTGGCGGTCGGCGGCGCGGCGGCGACCGTGCCGGTCTATATCGCCGAAATGGCGCCGGCGAATAAGCGCGGGCAGCTGGTGACGCTGCAGGAGCTGATGATTGTCTCGGGCCAGCTGCTGGCCTATATCTCGAACGCCGGATTCCACGCCGTGTGGGGCGGGGAGAGCACCTGGCGCTGGATGCTGGCGGTCGCCACGCTGCCCGCCGTGCTGCTGTGGTTCGGCATGATGTTTATGCCCGATTCACCGCGCTGGTACGCGATGAAGGGGCGCCTGGCGGAAGCGCGGCGGGTTCTGGAGCGCACCCGCCGCAAAGAGGACGTCGAGTGGGAGCTGATGGAGATCAGCGAGACTCTCGACGAGCAACGCAATCTCGGCAAGCCGCGGCTGCGCGAAATCATGACTCCGTGGCTGTTCAAGCTGTTTATGATTGGCATCGGTATTGCCGTTATTCAGCAGCTTACCGGCGTAAACACCATTATGTACTACGCGCCAACGGTGCTGACGTCGGTGGGGATGAGCGACAACGCCGCGCTGTTCGCCACCATCGCCAACGGAGTGGTGTCGGTATTGATGACCTTTGTCGGTATCTGGATACTGGGTAAAATTGGCCGCCGGACGATGACCATGATCGGCCAGTTTGGCTGTACCGCCTGCCTGGTGTTTATCGGCGCGGTGAGCTATTTGCTGCCGGAAACCGTCAACGGCCAGCCGGACGCGCTGCGGGCCTATATGGTACTGGCGGGCATGCTGCTGTTCCTGAGCTTCCAGCAGGGCGCGCTGTCGCCGGTGACCTGGCTGCTGCTGTCGGAGATTTTCCCCACCCGCCTGCGCGGGATCTTTATGGGCGGGGCGGTGTTCTCAATGTGGATCGCCAACTTCCTGATTTCACTCTTCTTCCCGATCTTGCTGTCGTGGATTGGCCTCTCCGGGACGTTCTTTATCTTCGCCGGAATCGGCGTATTTGGCGCGCTGTTCGTTATTAAATGCGTGCCGGAAACCCGCAACCGCAGCCTCGAGCAGATTGAGCACTATCTGCAGGACCGGCTTGATACCAGCGAAGAGCGCAAGGCCGCGCGTAAGGTCTGGGCCGAATCCCAGGCGGATAAGGTCTGAGTTAGCGTTACCCCGAAGTATCCCGCCAGGCGCCGTGCCGCCTGGGGGGAATTCGGGCCGGCACCATCCTGGTATTCTCCCCGCTTCCGCTGTGTTTACCGGGCCATGAATCAGCGCCGTTGCAGCATTTTGTGATCCAGCCTGAAAAATGGACACCTGCGTCCGCAACCCCCTTTCCCTTCCCTTTCCCGACAGCATAGTATAATCGTTAAATAAACGAACGCTGTTCTATAATGTAGAACAAACATAGCGAGCAATGCATCAGCAAGGAGATCTCATGCAGCAGACCGTGCAGTTCTCGGGGATTATTCCGCCTGTTTCCACCATCTTTACCGCCGACGGCCAGCTTGATAAGCAGGGCTTCGCGGCGCTTATCGACGACACGATAGCCGCGGGCGTTGACGGCCTGTTCTTCCTCGGCAGCGGCGGGGAGTTCTCGCAGCTCGGCGCCGAAGAGCGTAAAGCGGTTGCGGCGTTCGCTATCGGCCACGTCGATCGGCGGGTGCCGGTCCTGATTGGCACCGGCGGCACCAACGCGCGGGAGACCATCGAGCTCAGCCAGCATGCGCAGGCGGCGGGGGCTGACGGTATTGTGGTGATTAACCCCTACTACTGGAAAGTATCGGAACAGAACCTGATCCGTTACTACCAGCAGGTGGCGGACTGCGTCACGCTGCCGGTTATTCTCTATAACTTCCCGGCGCTCAGCGGCCAGGACCTGACGCCAGCGTTGGTCAAAACCCTGGCGGATTCACGCCGCAATATCGTCGGTATCAAGGACACTATCGACTCCGTTGCCCACCTGCGCAGCATGATCCTGACCGTAAAGTCGGCGCACCCGAACTTCTCGGTACTCTGCGGCTACGACGATCACCTGTTCAATACGCTGCTGCTGGGCGGTGACGGGGCGATCTCGGCCAGCGTTAACTTTGCGCCACAGCTGTCGGTTAAGCTGCTGCAGGCCTTCCGCGACGGCGACCTGGCGCAGGCGGCGGGCTATCATCAGACGCTGCTGCAAATCCCGCAGATCTACCAGCTCGATACGCCGTTCGTGAACGTGATTAAAGAGGCGACGGTCCTGTGCGGCCGGCCGCTGTCGACGCACGTGCTGCCGCCGGCCTCGCCGCTGGATGACGCAGGTAAGGCGCAGCTCAAAGCGCTGCTGCAACGGCTCAAGCTCTGCTGAAACGGAAAAAGACGATGACCATCGACAAGATTTTCACCCCGCAGGACGATGCATTCTATGCGGTCACCACCCACGCCGCTGGCCCTCAGGGCGCGCTGCCGCTGACGCCGCAAATGCTGATGGAGTCGCCGAGCGGCAACCTGTTCGGCATGACGCAAAACGCCGGTATGGGCTGGGACGCCAACAAGCTGACGGGAAAAGAGGTACTGATCGTCGGCACCCAGGGCGGGATTCGCGCCGGCGACGGCCGGCCAATCGCGCTGGGCTACCATACCGGGCACTGGGAGATTGGCCTGCAGATGCAGGCGGCGGCAAAGGAGATCACCCGCAACGGCGGCATTCCCTTTGCCGCCTTCGTCAGCGATCCGTGCGACGGACGCTCCCAGGGCACCCACGGGATGTTCGACTCCCTGCCGTACCGCAACGACGCGGCGATCGTGTTTCGCCGCCTGATCCGCTCTCTGCCAACCCGGCGGGCGGTGATCGGCGTCGCCACCTGCGACAAGGGGCTGCCGGCGACGATGATCGCCCTGGCGGCGATGCATAATCTGCCGACGATCCTCGTGCCCGGCGGAGCGACGCTGCCGCCAACCTTTGGCGAGGATGCCGGAAAGGTGCAGACCATCGGCGCGCGCTACGCCAACCATGAGCTGTCGCTGCAGGAAGCGGCGGAACTCGGCTGCCGCGCCTGCGCGTCGCCGGGCGGCGGCTGCCAGTTTTTAGGCACCGCCGGCACCTCGCAGGTGGTGGCGGAGGCGCTGGGCATGGCGCTGCCGCACTCGGCGCTGGCCCCCTCCGGGCAGGACGTGTGGCTGGAGATTTCGCGCCAGTCGGCAAGGGCGGTGAGCGAGCTGGATAACCGCGGGATTACCACCCGCGATATCCTGACCGATAAGGCCATCGAAAATGCGATGGTGATCCACGCCGCGTTTGGCGGTTCAACCAACCTGCTGCTGCATATTCCGGCGGTTGCCCATGCGGCGGGCTGCGCCATTCCCGACGTCGAGCACTGGACGCGCATTAACCGTAAGGTCCCGCGGCTGGTCAGCGTGTTGCCCAACGGCCCGGACTATCACCCGACGGTGCGCGCGTTCCTCGCCGGCGGCGTGCCGGAAGTGATGCTGCACCTGCGCGATCTCGGCCTGCTGCACCTCGATGCCATGACGGTCACGGGCCAGACGGTCGGGGAAAACCTCGACTGGTGGCAGGCCTCGGAGCGTCGGCAGAAGTTCCGCCAGTGCCTGCTGGAGCAGGACGGCGTCGATCCGGATGACGTGATCCTGCCGCCGGAGCGCGCCAGGGCGAAAGGGCTCACCTCGACGGTGGCCTTCCCGGTGGGTAACATCGCGCCGGAAGGATCGGTGATCAAAGCCACCGCCATTGACCCCTCGGTGGTGGACGACGACGGCGTTTACCGCCACACCGGCCGGGCGCGGGTATTTGTCTCGGAGGTGCGGGCGATCGGAGCCATTAAAAACGGCGAGATTGAGCGGGGCGATATTATGGTGGTGATCGGCGGCGGGCCGTCCGGCACCGGCATGGAGGAGACCTATCAGCTCACCTCGGCGCTGAAGCACGTGTCGTGGGGCAAAACGGTTTCGCTGATCACCGACGCCCGCTTCTCCGGCGTCTCGACCGGCGCCTGTTTTGGCCACGTGGCGCCCGAGGCGCTGGCGGGCGGGCCCATCGGCAGGCTGCGCGATAACGATATTATCGAGATCGTGGTTGATCGTCTTGCCCTGACCGGCAGCGTGAACTTTATCGGCGACGCGGAGGCGCGCCTGACGCCGGAGGAGGGTGCCCAGGTGCTGGCGGCGAGAGCGCCGCATCCGGATCTGCACCCCCACGATTTTTTACCGGACGATACTCGCCTCTGGGCCGCGCTGCAGTCGGTGAGTGGCGGGACCTGGAAAGGCTGTATTTATGATACCGATAAAATTATTGAGGTTATTAACGCTGGTAAAAAAGCCCTCGGCTTATAAATAATTAAGCGGTTAATTATAGCCTGCGGAAAATATTCCGCGGGCGAATTTTAGTTTCCTTAAAAAGGCTATTTTTTGACAATTTTATCATTCAATAAGTCATTAAAAATAAAAGCTAAAAATATTTTTCAGTTTCATCTTTATATCGACCGTAATCACAAAAACAAAAAAACATAATTCATAAATTAAAAATGGTCATTGTTGTAAAAACGAGCAGCTAATTACACTCCATTAACACGATAACGTGAATTAGGCACACGCATCACGGGTGTTTTCCTGACGACGCTGCGGGTATTTTTTTGCCCTCTTCAGGCCCCTGACGTTTGCATCATTCCACTCTCTGGGGTTGGGGATAAATATGCAATTAACCATGAAAGATAAAATTGGCTACGGGCTGGGCGACACCGCCTGCGGCTTTGTCTGGCAGGCGACGATGTTCCTGCTGGCCTATTTCTATACCGACGTCTTTGGGCTTTCCGCCGGGGTGATGGGCACGCTGTTCTTAATTTCGCGCGTGCTGGATGCCGTTACCGATCCGCTGATGGGGCTGCTGGTGGATCGCACCCGCACCCGCTACGGTCAGTTCCGCCCGTTCCTGCTATGGGGGGCGATCCCGTTTGGCCTCGTCTGCATGCTCACCTTCTACACGCCGGACTTCTCCGCGCAGGGTAAAATCATCTATGCCAGCATCACCTATATCCTGCTGACGCTGGTATACACCTTCGTCAACGTGCCCTACTGCGCGATGCCGGGGGTGATCACCGCCGATCCAAAAGAGCGCCACACGCTGCAGTCGTGGCGCTTTTTCCTCGCCGCCGGATCGCTGGCGATCAGCGGTATCGCGCTGCCGCTGGTGGGGATCATCGGTAAGGGCAACGAGCAGGTGGGCTACTTTGGCGCGATGTGCGTGCTGGGGCTGACCGGCGTGGCGCTGCTGTACGTCTGCTTCTTTACCACCAAAGAGCGCTACACCTTTGAGGTGCAGCCGGGCGCTTCGGTGATGAAAGATCTGCGGCTGCTGTTCGGCAATACCCAGTGGCGGATCATGTGCACCTTCAAAATGATGGCGACCTGTTCCAACGTGGTGCGCGGCGGGGCGACGCTCTACTTCGTCAAATACGTGATGGATCACCCGGAGATGGCGATGCAGTTTCTGCTGTACGGCAGCATCGCCACCATGTTCGGCTCGCTGGCCTCGTCGCGCCTGCTGGGGCGCTTCGATCGGGTGAAGGCCTTTAAAGGGATTATCGTCATCTATTCGCTGTTAAGCCTGCTGCTGTTCTTTATCCCTGCCGAGCATATTGGGCTGATTTTCGCGCTCAACATCGTTTTCCTGTTCATCTTTAACACCACCACGCCGCTGCAGTGGCTGATGGCCTCCGACGTGGTGGATTACGAAGAGAGCCGCAGCGGCCGCCGTCTCGATGGGCTGGTGTTCTCCACCTATCTGTTCAGCCTGAAGATTGGCCTGGCGATCGGCGGCGCGGTGGTGGGCTGGGTTCTCGCCTTTGTGAACTACTCCGCCAGCAGCAGCGTGCAGCCGGTGGAAGTGCTCACCACCATTAAAATCCTGTTCTGCGTGGTGCCGGTGGTGCTCTACGTCGGCATGTTCATCATGCTCTCGCTCTACAAGCTGAGTGATGAGCGCGTTGAGGCCATCAGCCAGCAGTTACGTAAGCATCGCGCGGCGCAGAGTGAAGACGTTCCCGGCGCCGCGGCCGCAGCATCTAATTAAAAGGGAGGCACTATGTACACGATTACTAACCCGATTTTGACCGGCTTCAACCCCGACCCGTCGCTGTGCCGACAGGGCGAGGATTACTACATCGCCACCTCCACCTTTGAGTGGTTTCCGGGGGTACGCATATACCACTCGCGGGATCTGAAAAACTGGTCGCTGGTCAGCACGCCGCTGGATCGCGTGTCGATGCTGGATATGAAAGGCAATCCTGACTCCGGCGGCATCTGGGCGCCGTGCCTGACCTACGCCGACGGCCTGTTCTGGCTGCTGTATACCGATGTCAAAATTGTCGACTCGCCGTGGAAAAACGGCCGCAACTATCTGGTAACTGCCCCTTCTGTCGAAGGCCCGTGGAGCGAGCCGATTGCGATGGGTAACGGCGGCTTTGACCCGTCGCTGTTTCACGATAGCGACGGCCGCAAATACTACATCTATCGCCCGTGGGGGCCGCGCCACCACAGCGATCCGCACTGTACCATCGTCCTGCAGGAGTATTTCCCGCAGACGCAAACCCTGGCGAAGACGCGCAAAACCCTGTTTACCGGCACCGACCTGCGCTATACCGAAGGGGCGCACCTGTACCACAAAGACGGCTGGTACTACCTGCTGGTGGCGGAGGGTGGTACCGGCTACGAGCACGCGGTGGTGGTGCTGCGGGCGAAAAATATCGACGGGCCCTACGAGCTCTCTCCGGAGGTGACGCTGATGAGCAGCTGGCACCTGCCGGAGAACCCGCTGCAGAAAAGCGGCCACGGTTCGCTGCTGGAGACGCATACCGGCGAGTGGTATATGGCCTACCTCGTCAGCCGCCCGCAGCGCCTGCCCGGCGTGCCGCTGCTGGCGTCCGGCGGGCGCGGCTACTGCTCGCTGGGGCGGGAAACCGGCATTACGCCCGTCGCCTGGCGCGACGGCTGGCCGGTCATCGAGGGCGGTAAGCACGCGGCGCAGACGGTACCGGGGCCGCAGATGGCGGAAAGCCAGGCGCCGGCAGAGCCAGCATGGTGCGACGAGTTCGACGGCGCGGCCCTCGACCCGGAGCTGCAAACCCTGCGCATTCCCTTTGATGAGACGCTCGGCTCCCTCAGCGCCCGGCCGGGCTATCTGCGCCTGTACGGCAACGATTCGCTTAACTCCACCTTTACCCAGTCCACGGTGGCGCGGCGCTGGCAGCACTTTGCCTTCCGCGCTGAAACGCGGATGGAGTTTGCGCCGGAGAACTTCCAGCAGAGCGCCGGTTTAACCTGCTATTACAACACTAAAAACTGGAGCTACTGTTTTGTCGACTTCGAAGAGGGATGGGGCCGAACGCTGAAGGTGCTGCAGCTCGACCACAACGTCCCTTCCTGGCCGCTGCACGACCAGCCGATCCCGGTGCCGGACGAGGCGCAGAGCGTGTGGTTGCGGGTGGACGTTGACCATCTGGTGTACCGCTATAGCTATTCGTTTGACGGCGAGAACTGGCACCGGGTGCCGATCGACTACGCGGCGTGGAAGCTGTCGGACGACTATATCGGCGGCCGCGGGTTCTTTACCGGGGCGTTCGTCGGCCTGCACTGCGAGGATATCAGCGGCGACGGCTGCTACGCTGATTTTGACTACTTCCGCTACCTGCCGGTAGCAGAGTAGCCATCAGGCCGGGTAGCCCAGCGCTTTTGACAGCTGGTGCCCGGCCTCTTCCAGCTGCAGCCGGAAGCGGGCGAGCTCGTCATCATCCACCCGCGAAGTGAGGGTGGAGAGGCTCAGCGCGGCAATCACCCGCGATTCATGATTCCACACCGGTACCGCCACGCAGCGCACGCCCTGTTCGTTCTCTTCGCTATCCAGCGCGTAGCCCTGGGCGCGGGTTTGCGCGAGTATTGCCAGCAGCGCCTCGCGGGAGGTGATGGTCGTGGGCGTGAAGGGCGTGTACTGATAGCCTTCGAGCAGGGTATTCAGCTCCGCGTCGCTCAGCCAGGCAATCAGCACCTTGCCGATGGCGGTGGCGTGCACCGGCAGGCGGCGGCCAATGCGCGAGTAGGCGATGGCGGCGAGCCGGCCTTCGATCTTTTCTATATAGACCCCTTCGCGGCCGTCGAGAATACCGAGATGGGTCGTCTGCCCGGTATGCCGGGATAGCTCCGTCAGCCAGCTTTTCGCTTTTTGACGGATATCCATTGAGCCCACCACAAAGTGGCCGCGCTCCACCAGCTTCATGCCGAGGCGGTATTTGCCGTTTTCCGGGTTCTGATCGATATAGCCGTGCAGCTGCAGGGTTTTGAGCAGCGAATGGAGCGTGCTTTTGCTCAGGCCCATTTGCTTGCTGATGTCGGTGATTTTGAGCTCCTTCGCCTGGTCGTTAAACAGATCGAGGATCGTCAAGGCACGTTCAACAGACTGAATAATAGGCATTATGTACGACCATTCGCGCGGGGAGAGGGTGAAAAAATACCTTTTTTACGCTGAAAAATCAAACGGCTGGGGTGAAAATGTCCCGTCGCCCCGCTCGGCGCGGGGCGACGAGGCGGGGGCTTACTTTATCTCTGCGAGGGCGGTTTTATCCACGTACGGCTTCATCAGCGCATCGGCCTCTTTCTGCGCGGCCTGGGCCGCCGCTTCCGGGGTGACTTTCGCATCGTTAACTACCGCCGCCAGCTGGTTTTCCATCGCCTTACGTACGGCGACGGTTTCCCAGGTGGAGTACCACGGATGGGCATATTGCAGCTGTTCCAGGGCGATGGCCGCGCGCGGGTCCTGCTGCAGATAGGCCTTCATTTCCGGCGTATCGTAGGCGGCTTTACGCGGGGAGAAGTAGCCGGTAAAGCGGCTCCACGCGCCGTTGACCTGCGGGCTGACGAGGTAAGTGAGGAACTGATACGCCGCTTTTTTCTGCTCGTCGGAAATGCCTTTAAAGCTCACCAGGCTGGCGCCGCCGATCGGCACCGCGCGCTGCTCTTTGGCCGGCAGCATCGCCACGCCGAGCTCGAAGTCTTTGCTGTTTTCGCGCATAAAGCCCAGCGCGCCGGTGCTCAGCATCGCCATCCCGACCTTGCCGGAGAAGAACGAGGCGCTGATCTGCTTCGAGTTCAATACGCCGGAGGGCATCACCTTGTCCTGATACACCAGGTTCTGCCAGAAGCGCAGGGCGCCGATGGTGGTCGGGGCGTTGTAATACACCTCGCCAGGATAGTCTTCGTTAAAGTATTTCCCGCCGTTGGCGCGCACCAGCGCCGAGAAGATCCAGCCGCCGTAGTCGTCGTTGGTGGACGGCAGCATAATGCCCCACTGGCCTTTGCTCGCGTCGGTCAGCTTTTTGGCATCCGCCAGCAGCTCGGCCCAGGTCTGCGGCGGCTGTTTGATCCCGGCCCGCTCGAACAGGGTTTTGTTGTAGTAGAGGATCGGCGTCGAGTTATGGAACGGAATGGCGTAGGTGGTGCCCATCACCTGGGCGTTCTTGTGCATCGCCGGCCAGAACTCTTTGACCAGGAAATCCCCGGCCTTCTGGTCGCCGTATTTAAACAGCTCGTCCATCGGCAGGATCTCATCCTTGAGCGCGAGGTCGGTGGTGAAGTTGGCGGACATAATCACCAGCGCCGGCGGCTGCCCGGCCTTCTGCGCCGACTCGGCTTTGATCTTGGTGGTGTCGTAGTTGCCGGTAAAGATCCCGCGCACCTCCACGTCCTGCTGCGAGTCGTTAAAGGCTTTGATGACGCGGGTCATCTCCATGGTCAGCTTGCCGTCTACCGGCGCCGGGAACATGAAATCGATCTTCTCTTGCGCCAGCGCCGCGCCGCTCAGCGCGAGCGAAAGCCCGACCGCTGTAAGAGTTTTAAGCATGGTCAATCTCCTGGAGTAAACGCCTGATGAGCGGGCGCTAAATTGTGCTGTTGCTCAGCATGAAAAAGATGAATATCCCCGGGCGAAAAGCCGAGGATCAGCGAATCGCCTTTCTCCGGCACCGCGCCGCGATGGCGGCGGCTAAAGCGCAGGGTGCCGATGGGGGTGCTGACGTGGAGCAGATAGTCGGCTCCCATCAGTTCTCGTTGCAGCACGGTGGCGGGCAGGCGCAGATGGCCCTCCTCCACATGATCGCTGATATGTTCCGGGCGAATGCCTACCCAGACGCGGGATTCGTCGCGATAGCGCGGCGGCAGCGGATGACTCAGCTCGCCGAGCCGTACCTCGCCGTCGGCGCAGGGCAGCGACAGCAGGTTCATCGCCGGGGAGCCGATAAACCCGGCGACGAACAGGTTGGCCGGGTGGGCGTAGAGGTGCTCCGGACGCCCGACCTGCTGCACGTGGCCGGCGTTCATCACCACGATGCGGTCCGCCATCGACATCGCCTCGGTCTGGTCGTGGGTGACGTACACGGTGCTGGTTTTCAACTGCTGGTGGAGGTCCATAATGCTGTCGCGCACCTCGCTGCGCAGACGGGCGTCGAGGTTGGAGAGTGGCTCATCCATCAGGAACAGCCGCGGATTGCGCACGATGGCGCGGGCCATCGCCACCCGCTGGCGCTGGCCGCCGGAGAGCTTCGCCGGTTTGCGATCCAGCAGGGCGTCGAGCTGCAGCATCTGCGCGACTTTATCGACCCGCGGCTGCCAGCTGGCCTTCTCCTCTTTGCGCACCTTCATGCCGAAGGTGATGTTGTCGCGCACCGACAGATGCGGGAACAGGGCGTAGTTCTGGAAGATCATCGCGAAATTGCGCTCGCGCGGCGACATATCGGTGATGTTCTGCTCATGCAGCCAGATTTCACCGTCGCTAACCCGATCGAGCCCGGCCAGCAGGCGCAGCAGGGTGCTTTTACCGCAGCCGGAGGGGCCGACCAGCACCACGAACTCGCCTTCGTGAATATCCAGCGACAGGGCGCTGAGGGCCGGCTTGCCGTCGAAGCTTTTGGTGATATTTTGCAGACTCAGCATCGTGATTAGCGCTCTTGCGTCGGGCAGCTGATGTTTTCGTCATACAGCCACGGCCCGGCATAGTGCGCCAGCGAGTGCTGGTAGCTCACCCACTGCTCACCCACCTGGCGGTGCATCAGGCAGGAGGCCGGCGACAGGTCGTAGTACGGGCGGGTATCTTCGTGGAAATAGGGCACCTGATGGACGGTTCCCGGCACGGTGGAGATAATCGCCTGGCGATACTGGGTCATCGTCAGGCTGTGGTTATGCCCGCAGAAGATGCGCGTCAGCGACGGGAAACGCTCCACCAGCGCCAGCAGGCGATAGCCGTTTTCACAGGCGATGGGGTCCATCTGGGCGTTGCCCAGCGGCAGCGGCGGGTGGTGCATAAACACCGTCGTCGGCTTATCGCCGCCGTCGAACAGCTGGGCTTCCAGCCATTTAATGGTCTCGTCGGTCAGCCAGCCGCTGGAGGTGCCGGCGCGGCTGGAGTCGATAAACAGCAGGCGGGTAGCGAAATCGTCCACCGCGTAGCGCATGTTCTGCGGGTCGCTGCCGAGCAGCGGGCACAGCGGATGCAGGTATTCGAGAAACAGCTCTTTATCGTCGTGGTTGCCGGGAATCAGATACAGCGGGTAGTTCAGGCCGCCGAGGATCTGGCGAGCCGCCTCGTACTCCTCCGGGCGGCCGCAGTTGACGATATCACCGCTGACTACCACCGCGTCCGGACGCTCCTGCAGGGCGTTGAGCCGGGATACCACTTCGGCGTTGGCGGCATTAACGTCGATAAAGCCGTACAGCTTCTGGCCGCGGCTGCGGAAGTGGGTATCGGAAATTTGCGCTAACAGCATCAATAACTCCTTATTTGATCCCGGAGAAGCCGAAGCTTCGCAGGAACTGTTTCTGGAAAAGGATGAACGCCAGCATCAGCGGCAGGCAGACCATCAGCGTCCCGGCGCCGATGGTGCCCCACTGGCCGCCGGATTCGGCGCCCATGGCGAAGGAGACCAGCCCCACGGTCAGCACTTGCTTATCGGGATCGTTGAGCATCATTAGCGGCCACAGGTATTCGTTCCAGTGGTAGGTAATGCTGACGGTGGCGAAGGCCAGCACCGACGGCCAGGACATCGGCAGCAGCACGCGGAACAGCACCTGCCACCATCGACAGCCCTCCATCAGCGCGGCTTCCTCCAGCTCCTTGGGGATGGCGAGGAACGCCTGGCGCATCAGGAACACGCCGAACGCCGAGGTGAAGTAGGGCATCATCACCCCGGTGAGGGTGTTGAGCAGGCCGAAGGTTTTCAGGGTCAGCATGTTCGGCACCATCATCACTACCGGCATGATCATCAACTGCACTAAAAACAGCAGGAACAGGGTCTGCTTGCCGCGGAACTCGTGGCAGGCGAAGACGTAGCCGGCGGTGGTGATGGTCAGCAGCTGCACGCCGAAGGTGCCGAAGGCGAAGATAAGGGTGTTGGCGTAGAGGCTCAGCCAGTCGGCGCTGGCCCAGGCGTCGCGGAAGTTATCGAGGGTCAGCGGCAGCCGGGGCAGCAGCGAGGCCATATCCTCACCGAAGGTAGTGGCGCTGAACGAGGTCGCCAGCATCCAGATAAACGGGCTGACCCACAGCAGCGCCAGGCAGCACATCAGCACGCTGAGGGTAAAGGGCTGCGAACGGCGCAGGCGTAGCCACAGCGGACGCGATGCGCCCGGCGAGCGCACGGCCAGCGGCGAGATTTCAGCGCTCATGGTGGGCTCCTCTCTCCAGCAGTTTGAGGTTAAGCAGCGAGAAGGCGAACAGCCCGGCCAGCGTCAGGAAGGTGGCGGCGGAGGCTTTGCCGAAGTCGTGGGTATCCCACGCCAGGTTCTGGATGTAGTAGAGCAGCACGGTGGTGGCGTTGTCCGGCCCGCCGCGGGTCATCACCGCCACGTGGTCAATCTGGGTGATGGAGTAGATCAGCGCCGTGGTGATGACGAAGCTCAGGGTCGGGCGCAGCAGCGGCAGGGTGACCTTAAAGAACACCTGGCGGCGGGTGGCGCCTTCCATAATCGCCGCTTCGCGGGTCGAGGCGGGGATGCTCTGTAGGCCGGCGAGGAAAAACAGCATGTAGTAGCCGGCGAACTTCCACACCCCGATCAGCGCCAGCGCCAGCAGGGCGGTGTTGCTGCGCCCCAGCCAGTTGTTGTTCATGGGCCCGAAGATTTTCGCCAGATAGTGGTCGAGCAGGCCGAGGCCGGGCATAAATATAAACAGCCACAGCGCGGCGGCGCTGACCATCGGGATAATCATCGGGAAGAAGAAGGCGGTGTGCAGCCAGCGGTTGAGGCGGTGGTTTTCGCTCAGCGCCACCGCCAGCAGCAGGGCGAGGGTCACGCCCGGTACCACCGTTAGCAGGATATAGAGCAGGTTATTGACCAGCGATTGCCAGAAGACGCCATCGGCGAACAGGCGGGTGAAGTTATCGAGGCCGACGAACTGCGCGCCGTCGCTGACCATCCGGGTATCGAACAGGCTGTCGTAGACCGAGCGCCCCAGCGGGAACCAGGTAAAGAGCAGTAAAAACAGCAGCGAAGGCGACAGTATCAGCCAGGGGAGCCAGCTTTTTCTCATAACGGCGACGTCTCAATCGGGCATTATCGAAGCACGGATTGTGAGAAGCTTTGACTGCAAAAATATGGCGGAGAGATGACTATTTAATGAACGGAAGGGAACCGCAGCCGGACAGACGGGCCGCCCGGCGGGAAGGTTAGCGCATGGCCTGAATCATTTGCGCTCAGGCAAGACGCATGCGACGGATATCATCAAAAGTCGGCTTTCAGCACCACCCGATAGCGGGCTTTGCCCTCGCGGACGTGCTTGAGCGCGGCGTTGATTTGCGACATCGGAAACTGCTCGGTGATCGGCGCGACCTTGCTGCGCCCGGCGAACTTCATCAGCGTGCGCAGTTCGGATGGGTTGCCGGTGGCCGAACCGGAGATGCTGAGGTCGCCGCGGATCAGGGTAAAGGCGGGCACCGGGAACGGCTTCATCACCGCGCCGACGGTATGGAATTTGCCGCTGTAGGCCAGAGCTTCGAAGTACGGCTGCCATTCCAGATCTACCGCCACGGTGTTAATGATCAGGTCAAACTGGCCGGCCAGCGCTTTTAAGGCTTCAGGATCGCGGCTGTTGACCACCCGATCGGCGCCCATCGCCAGCACTTCCTGCTCTTTCGCCGGGTTGGAGCTGAAGGCGGTAACCTCCGCGCCCATCGCCCGCAGCAGCTTAATGGCGATATGGCCGAGGCCGCCGATACCGATGACGCCGACGCGGCTGGTGGCGGTGACGTTGTGCATCAGCAGCGGTTTAAACACCGTAATCCCGCCGCAGAGCATCGGGCCGGCGGATGCGATATCGATACTTTCCGGCAGCGGGATCACCCACTGCCAGTCGGCGCGCAGCTTATCGGCGAAGCCGCCGCGGTTGCTGATGGTTGGCACCGAGCCTTCCAGACATTTGATCTGGTGGCCGCTGATACAGGCGTCGCAGTGCCCGCAGCTGCGCGCCGTCCAGCCGATGCCGACCTTCTGGCCGATCTTCAGCCCCTTATTCTGCGCTGCGCTACCCAGCGCCGCCACGCGGCCAATCACCTCGTGGCCGGCAACCAGAGGATAGCTCGACACGCCCCATTCGTTGTCGATCATCGACAGGTCCGAGTGGCAGATGCCGCAGTACTCCACCTGGACTTCGACATCTTCCGGTCGGAGTTCGCCGGCGTCGTATTCCCACAGCGACAGATCGGCGCCCGCTTCTTTGGCGGCGTAGCTTTTAATTGTGCTCATGACGGTTTCCTTGGTTTGGCGGAGATAAGAAGGAAGTGTAGAGCATTGGGGGGGTGGATGCCTGCCCTAAGAAGAGGGAACGGCGTGCTTTCTGCTGCGTGAGCTCCTGGGATTAACAGGCATATCGCGGGGCGGGCGGGGATGTCTAAAAAGGAGTTCGCAGGGCCCGGCTGCGCCGCCGCGCCGGGAATGTTTATCGGCGTTGGGAGAGATAAGGGGGAGAAAGGGGATGAAGTGAGAATGGATTGAGAAAAGTGTGAACGCTGAATGAATCGTTTCCGGGGTATGAGGTCTTTCAGCGAAGCGTCGTGAGGGGATTTCGGTGGCGGGAGATAGGGAGCAACGGTATCTGTTGGGGGCCGATGGCGTTGGCGAAAGGGGGCGGGGCGTTTTGTGTTTACGGTTATGGGAAATGGAGGGGGAAGGGGGAAAAACGTGGCCCGTACGGCCCCGTGATTCCTTTGTGTTGTTTTTTTCGACACTTAGCGCAGCTTGCACATGCTGTTGCTTGCATGGCGGCCATCGACAGGTATAATCCACAACGTTTCCGTATCCCTTCTGTGCCGGAGTGGCGAAATCGGTAGACGCAGTTGATTCAAAATCAACCGTAGAAATACGTGCCGGTTCGAGTCCGGCCTTCGGCACCATTAGCACTTCCAAGACCATCCGAGAAAGTCCAATTATCCCTTAAAAATCAATTATTGCAGCGATTTTTACGTCCTGAGTCGTCCGAGGTTGTCCGTTGAAATCCGGATGTCATTGGGGGCATCTACACTTCGATTGAAAATGTGCCCCCAAAATGAAGCTCAACGCCCGCCAAGTCGAGACCACAAAGCCCAAAGACAAAACTTACAAAATGGCCGATGGTGGCGGTTTGTATCTCGAAGTTTCGGCTAAGGGGTCTAAATACTGGCGCATGAAATACAGACGCTCCTCTGACAAAAAAGAGGATCGCCTTTGGTGTTTGGACAACAGTGACACTTGCTCAGGCAAGAGCAAAGCGCGATGAAGCCAAAAAGCTGTTAGTGCAGGGCATTGATCCGAAAGCCGAACAGAAAGAAGCTCAGGCTGAGAATTCGGGGGCATACACTTTCGAAACTATCGCTCGTGAATGGCATGCCAGTAACAAGCGCTGGAGTGAAGACCATAGAGCGCGAGTTCTTCGCTATTTTGAGCTTTATATCTTCCCTCATATCGGTTCGTCCGACATTCGCCAGCTCAAAACCAGTCACCTGTTAGCCCCGATTAAAAAGGTTGATGCCAGTGGCAAGCATGACGTCGCGCAGCTTCTTCAGCAGCGTGTCACGGCCATTATGCGTTATGCCGTCCAGAACGATTACATCGACTCTAACCCGGCCAGTGATATGGCTGGTGCTTTATCAACAACCAAAGCAAGACACTATCCTGCTTTACCTTCTAACCACTTCCCTGAGTTTCTCGCTCGTCTTGCTGCATATCGTGGCCGTGTAATGACACGGATCGCTGTCGAACTTTCTTTACTAACTTTTGTGCGTTCCAGTGAGTTACGTTTCGCGCGTTGGGATGAATTCGACTTCGATAAATATCTTTGGCGCGTACCTGCAAAACGAGAAGAAATTAAAGGCGTGCGTTACTCGTACCGTGGCATGAAGATGAAAGAGGAACATATCGTTCCGCTTAGTCGGCAGGCGATGATTTTGTTAGAGCAGCTTAAGCAGATTAGTGGTGATAAAGAGTTACTTTTTCCGGGGGATCATGACGCAACTAAGGTTATGAGTGAAAACACGGTAAACAGCGCATTGCGTGCGATGGGCTATGACACGAAAACCGAGGTCTGCGGACATGGGTTTAGGACGATGGCGCGCGGTGCGTTGGGGGAGTCGGGGTTATGGAGCGATGACGCTATAGAACGTCAGTTAAGCCATTCAGAGCGGAATAATGTACGTGCTGCATATATTCATACCTCCGAGCATTTGGATGAACGGCGTTTGATGGTGCAATGGTGGGCTGACTATCTTGTGATCTTGACCCGCCATCTCCGGACAGCTTTTGTATCTTAAGTTAACGATGCCCGCTGCCGCCGGTACTCTCTCGGAGAGTGATATCCCAGCGCACTGTGCGGGTGAGACCCTGTACATGATTCTGTGTAAATGCCTTTTCTCAGAAGTGACCGTCCAGACGGTCACCGAACTCGATAATAAAGCGGCTCATTGCCATACGCCAGTCCCTCAGCGGCATCGTCCATTTCTGTGATGCCGCCTGGATTGCCAGCCACACCACCTTTTTCACCGCGTCGTCTGTCGGGAATACCTTCCGTTTCTTGATTGCATGCCGGATCACGCTGTTCAGCGACTCGATGGCGTTGGTCGTGTAGATCACCTTGCGGATGTCTGCCGGGTAAGCGAAGAACGTCGTCAGGTTGGTCCAGTTTGCCTGCCAGCTCCGGCTTATCTGCGGGTAGCGGCTGTCCCAGGCACTGGAGAACGCTTCCAAAGCCTGCAAGCCGGCCTCTTCCGTGGCAGCCTGATAGATGGCTTTCAGGTCACGGGTCACTGCTTTGTAGTCCTTCCAGGAGACGAACCGCAGGCTGTTGCGCACCATATGCACGATACACAGCTGAATGCGGGCTTCCGGATACACCGCGTTGATGGCGTCGGGGAAGCCTTTCAGCCCGTCAACACAGGCGATGAGGATATCGTTCAGACCACGGTTTTTCAGCTCTGTCAGCACATTAAGCCAGAACTTCGCACCCTCATTTTCGGCCAGCCACATACCCAGCAGTTCTTTCTGGCCTTCGATATTGATACCCAGTGCCAGGAACACAGATTTGTTGATAACGCGGCTGTCCTGCCGGACTTTCAGGACGATACAGTCAAGATAAACAATGGGATAGACTGCATCCAGTGGACGATTTTGCCATTCGACAACCTGCTCAATGACAGCATCGGTGACCTTTGAGACCAGGGCCGGTGAGACATCCGCGTCATACAGCTCTTTGAACGCGGCGGCGATCTCACGGGTGGTCATCCCTTTGGCGTACAACGATAAAATTTGGTTATCCATCCCGGTGATCCGGGTCTGGTTTTTCTTTACCAGTTGCGGTTCGAAAGAGCCATCGCGATCGCGCGGTGTACGCAGCTCCAGCGGGCCATCGCCAGTGATAACTGTCTTTTGGGTATAGCCGTTGCGGGCGTTGGTCGCCGGTTTGGGCTGATGTTTATCGTAGCCGAGGTGATGGGTCATTTCGGCGTTGAGCGCCGCCTCAACACTGATTTTTTTGAGCAGGCGATCGAACTGGTTGAGATCGTCAGGGGTTTTGAGATTTTTGGCCAGTTCATTAGCCAGAGCCTGCAACTGTTTTTCGTCCATAAATTAACCTGTTTTTGATGTTGGATTGAACATATCAAAATCAGGCAATTACACAAATCTATGTACAGGCTCTTCCTTCATCGTTTTCACGAACCGTTCGGCCATGCCGTTACTTTGTGGGCTGCTCACCGCTGTTGTACACGGCTCCAGATTCAGTTCTCGCGCGAACTTCTTCGTTTCATGCGCGGTGTACGCTGAACCGTTATCTGTCAGCCACTGCACTGGTTTACCCGGCAGCGTGCTACCGAAGCGCCTTTCCACTGACCTCAGCATCACATCCTGTACCGTTGAACTGTTGTAGCCTCCCGTGCTCGCTGCCCAGTCTATGGCCTCCCGGTCGCAACAGTCCAGTGCGAACGTCACCCGAAGCTTCTCGCCGTTGTCACAACCGAACTCGAAGCCGTCTGAACACCAGCGCATATCGCTTTCCGCTACCGCGATTTTGCCTTTATGCTCCCGCTTCGGACGCTCTGGTTTATCACGCAACAACAGCATTAAGGATTGTGGCGTTAAGTTTGCGGACAAGCACGATTTACTGACCAGCCTGAGCGGCGGTAATCAGCAAAAGGTATTGCTGGCGCGGGCAATGGCGAGCGCAAAGAAAGTGCTGGTGCTGGAGGAACCGACCGCAGGCGTGGATATCGATGCCAAATATGAAATCCATCAACGTATTCGGACATTGGCGGCCAGCGGTGTTTCGGTAATCCTGCTCTCCAGTGATTTAGGCGAAACCATGTCCCTATGCGACACGGTCTGGACCCTGTTTCACGGCAGCGTGGTGAACACGTATCGCATGCCGGATGAGCACGATAAAGCATCAATTATTGCCGATGTGGTGGGGCAAGAAACATCCGATGACGACCCCAGTCAATCAAGTGTTAGCCTGAAGCAGGAGTGGATGTGATGAATACAAGCAGAGATGTCAGCCTGGTAGCCTCGCAGAAGCCAGCGATCAGACGCCAGTTCTCGCTGTCTGACTGGATGCTGCCGTTGTTGGTGGTTGTCGTTGCAATTGTGACCGGGATTATTCAACCCCGGTTTTTATCGGTGAGTAACGGCATTAACCTGGCCTGCCAGCTCGCGCCGCTATTAATCCTTTCTCTGGGGCAGGCGGTGGCGGTTATTCGGGGAGGGCTCGATCTTTCCCTCTCTTCTGCTATGTCGCTGGCGGGAGTGGCCGGGGTGATGGTGATGAACCATGCCGGTATTCCCGCCGGGCTGCTGGTGATGCTGCTGGTGGGCGCTCTCACCGGCGCGGTGTCCGGCATGCTGATCTCCTTTTTTAATACTTCGCCGCTGGTTATCACGCTGGGTATGCTCTCGGTTGCTCAGGCGTTTGCGCTGATCCTTTCCGGCGGAGTGCCTATCTACGATGTTCCCGCAGCTTATATTGACGCGGTCGGCTACGGCACGCTGCTGGGAGTGCCGGTGATGGTGTGGATCGCCGTCGCGCTCACCGTGGCTATTGGCGTGCTGCTGAAATATACCCTGTTTGGCCGTTACGTTTACGCCATGGGCTCTAACGTCTCTGCCGCGTCGAAATCTGGTATTAATGTTCGCCTGAATACGGTGCTGGTTTATATGGTCAGCGGATTTTGCGCCGGTATCGGCGCCATTATCCTCACCGCCTGGACCAGTTCCGCACAGCCGATTGCGGCGGCGAATTTGACCCTGCAATCGCTGGCGGCCGTGGTACTAGGCGGTGTCGCTCTGACCGGCGGAGCCGGAAATCTGCGCCAGGTAATTACCGGCGTGGTGGTTCTGACCCTGTTATCCAACGTAATGAACATGGTCGGCGTGTCGGCATATTACCAGACGCTTGCCGTAGGCGTGGTCATTATTCTGGCGGTGGTTCTTGACCGCTTTCGTCGTCGGGAATCGTATTAATTTTTATCGCCAATATTTATTCGCAATACATAGGGCATGCTTGCCATTATTTATCCTGCTATAAGGAGTGTTGTTGTGTCTGCAAACGTTAAGTATATCAATCCTGAAAATACCAGCCCGGCCCAGGGGCTTTACTCTAATTTGACAAAAGTTCGTGCCGGCGATCTCTATTATATCTCCGGGCAGCTCTCGGTCGGCTATGACGGCAGCGTGGTTGGTAACGGTGACTTTGATGCGCAATTCGCCCAGGTATTTAAAAATCTCGCTGACGTGCTCACTGCCGTTAATTGCGATTTTAATGATGTCGTTAAATTCAATACCTATCTGGTGGCGTCACAGCACATAGATAGTTTCATGAAAAATCGGGCAAAACTTTTCCCCAGCCTATTTGCGACTTCTGATTATGCTCCTAATACCCTGCTGGTGGTTGACCGCCTGGTGAAAGAGGAGTTCCTGATTGAAGTGGAAGCCGTTGCCCGTTCACGCGATTAATGTCAGTTCTGCAGGAAAGGTTAATTATGAAGCTGGTCACTTATGTCTACTCAAACAACACGAGAATTGGTGTCATTAATCACGCTGGTAACATTATTGACGTCAGCGATATTGTAAAAACGAATGATATGAATGTGCTTATCGAGCGTTTTGCCGAGGTCGAGAGCCATTTAAGATTATGCTGTGAAGATGCCGGCGAAAATGAGGTGGCAATTGACGCCGTACGCCTGTTGGCGCCGATCCCGATGACGCGGCGCAATATTTTCTGTGTCGGCAAAAACTATTATGCGCACGCGGAGGAGTTCGCTAACAGCGGCTATGACTCCAGCGCGGCGGCGGGTAACGTACCGGCTCATCCTATCATTTTTAGTAAGCCCTGCACCTCCATCTGCGGCCCCGGCGACGCCATCGACAGCACGCTTGATCCGTACCACACCATTGATTATGAAGCCGAGCTGGCGGTGGTGTTGGGGAAAAGGGGACGGGTTACCCAGGATGAGGATCCCATGACTTTCGTCTTCGGTTATACCCTGGTGAACGACGTCACCTCTCGCCATTTGCAGAAACAGCACAGTCAGTGGCTGTTGGGTAAAGGCATTGATGGTTTCTGTCCGATGGGGCCGGTTCTGGTCACCGCCGATGAGTTTGGCGCCCCCTCAAATCAAACCATCTCCTGTTATGTGAATGGCGAACTGCGCCAGCAGGCACCTGTTTCAGATCTGATTTTTGATATCCCACGATTAATTAAAACTATTGGTCAGAATATTACCCTGCTACCGGGAGATGTTATTGCCACCGGTACTCCAGCAGGCGTGGGGCTCGGATTTACTCCGCCTCGTTACCTTGCTCCTGGTGATAGCGTAACGGTTTCTATGGATGAGATTGGGCAATTAACCAATACCATAATTTGATATAAAAGAATGAGGTTCTTATGGCTAAGATAGTCAGTGCAATCAGTATGTCTCACGTTCCGGGGGCATTAGGCTGGGCCGATGCTCCTTCCCCCGAACAGCGTCAACGGTTGGCGGAAATTCATGCCAGGTTAAAACAGTGTATCGATGAAACTAAGCCCAATTTGATCATCGCTTTTTTGGACGATCACTTTGAGAATAATTTCCGTAACTTAATGCCGACACTCGGCATCCCCATTAGCGAGGCGAATATTGGTCCCGCGGAATATATGATGGAGGCGCTGAAGTTTGATAAACAGCACAGCATCGCCAGCAATGCGGATATTGCGCAACGGTTACTGGAGAAACTTATTCACGGCGGTTTCGAAGCGACACGGATGGGCGCGATAGAATATGGTAACAACCTGATGATGCCGCTGGTATTTATTAATCCGGAATTTAATATCCCGGTCGTACCTGTATATATCAACGTCTTCTCTCCGCCGCTGATGCCCTATTCACGTGCCTACGATCTCGGTACAAAAGTACGTGAAATCATCGACACCTTACCGGATGAGTACCGCGTGCACTTTCTCGCCACCGGGGGACTGTCGCACTGGCCTCCGGTCTGGACGGAAGGGGCCCCGGAAAGCGATGAGCTGCTGCAGCGCATGAAGGTCTACCAGACCATTGGCAAAGAGGCGCTGATTAATGATCCGACGCTTTATACCGATTTCGCACAGTATGAAATTGAAATGATGAGCAAAATGGAGTGGCCGCTAGGTAATAGCCATCCGCTGGTCAACGAAGAGTGGGACCGTGAAATGCTGGAGCGTTTCGAAGCTGGCGATGTCGACTACATGCGCGCGCTGACCTACGACGAAGTGGAAGAGCGTGGCGGTCACGGGGGCCATGACGCGCTCAACTGGGTGGCGTTAATGGGCGCAATGAAAGGAGCCCGCCCCGATTATGTCGCCTATGAATCAGTACCTGAGTGGATCACCGGGATGAGTTATCTGACCTATCCTGGCCAGGAATAAGGAGAAGCGAAATGGCGAGAATTGCAGTCGTAGGTGCGGGCATGGGTGGTCTGGCTTTCGCTTCGGTAATGCGAAACAGTCAACACGAGGTGACCGTGTACGAACAGGCCAGTGAACTGGCTGAACTGGGGGCGGGAATCTCTTTATGGGCTAATGGCACGCGCCTGTTTGAAGAGATGGGCATTGCTGCGCAGATGGCGGAAAGATCCTGTGAAACGGAGATGGCGTTTTTCAGAAATGAAGACGGTAGCGTAGCCGGCGCTCAAGCGTTGGCGAGGGAAAACTGGTATCGGAATGAGTATGGCTACCCCTATTACGGGGCGTTCCGCACTCATCTTCAGTCAGCATTACTCGATGTGATCGGTAAACAGACTATTCGTCTGAATAAGCAGCTGGTGCGCCTGGAAGACGCGGATGATGAAATCACCCTACATTGGGCGGATGGGTCGATGGACAGTGCCGATTTAGTGGTGGGGGCCGACGGTATTAAGTCGGTCGTGCGGCAGTATGTTAGCCCCGACGCGTCTCCGCTGTTCACCGGCAATAGCGCGTTTCGGGGCCTGGCGAAAACTGCCGATCTGGATCTGTTGCCGGAACCACACTCCTTTACCGACTGGATGGGCAACGGTATGCACGTGCTGAATTTTCCCGTGGGTAAAGATTTCGCTTATCAGACCATCGTGGTGTTTATGGATGGGCCGGAAAAGTGGCAGGAAGAGTCATGGCGCGTTCCGGCGGATGCGGAGGAAGTCCGCGCCCATTTTAGCGGCTGGCATCCTGCCGTCGGCCAACTGCTGGAACACGTTAATCTGGCAGAACGCTGGGGAATGTTCTAGGTCAGCCCGATGTCTTCCTGGTACCGAGGGCGCGCGGTGCTGATTGGTGATGCCGCTCACGGCATGATGCCGCATCACGGACAGGGGGCGATCTCCTCTTTTGAGGATGCGGTGGCGCTGGCGCATATTCTCAATGATGACGCCACGACGTCCCTTGCTGACGGGCTCAAACGCTATGAACAGGAACGCAAGGGGCGCGGTGAAAAAATCCAAAAATCCTCGAGGCGGCTGAATGATTGCCTTCACCTTCCGGATGGCCAGCAACGCGCCGAGCGTAATGCGGTACTCAACAGCCTGCAACAGCACTTCTCCTGGCTGCACAGCTATCAAATCGGCGTTTAACGACGGGGACTGAGCAGGGACTGCCTGCTCAGAATCGTTTTTTGGCGCGCCGTTCCCCATAGTCCCGGCGGGCCGAATGCAAAACAAGGCATTGCATATCATGTCGCTGACCGTCAGATAAGCGGCACGGTTATTGCCTGTGATTATGTACCGTACTCAATGCACTCCCTCTTTTACAGGTATCAACATGCCCAACACATCGGTAGTACTATCGGTAGGAATCGAAGACAAGGTGTCGCCCACCCGCACGTTGATGTTTGCGCTCCAGCATCTTCTGGCGTTGACCGGGATCTGGGTCTTTCCGGTGATCATTGGCGCCTCGCTCAACCTTACCAGCCAGCAGACCGGCACCATCGTGCAGGCCTGTTTTTTCACTACCGGCATTGTCACCATTTTGCAATCGAGCCGATTCCTGCGCCTTCCGGTCGTTCAGGGGCCGACGGCCGCTTTTATGGTCGCCGTCCTGGGGTCGGCGCATAGCGTTGGGCTGGGTACCACCTTCGGGTCGATGTTTGTGGCGGCATTAATTTTCGCGGCGCTCTCCATCCCGTTAAAACGGCTGGGGATTACTGGCCTGATGATTCGCTATATCTCACCACCTGTCGTTTTTGGCTGTCTCCTGGTTATTATCGGCGCGCAGCTTGCCAGCATTGGTCCGGCTGGCTGGTTTAGCACCGCCAGCGGCGGGACGTTGGGTAGTAGTTTTATCGCCGCGCTGGTGACGGTCCTCACCATTATTGGCTGCATGGTGTTTGGCCGCTATGACCTGATAAAACGCGGCGCACTGCTGTGGGGGATCTGCGTCGGCGCGATCGTATTTAAGCTCATGACGGCGTGGCATCTGCCTGAGCTCGCCAGCACGCCATTTATCTCATTACCCCGCTTCTTCGCCTTTGGATTCGGCGTGTCGCTACCGGTGGTTTTGCTGATGATGCTGGCCTTTTTGCAAGCATCAGCGGAAGCGATGGGCATGTATTCTCTGCTGGCCGATTGGGGCGGACAAACGCTGACGACGCAGCGTATTAATCGTGGATTATTTACTGAGTTTATCGGCTGTGCCGTTGGTGCGGCGGCAGGCGGGCTGGGTACGACGTCGTACCCGGAGAATGTTGGCATTATTCGGGTTTCTGGCGTAGCCAGCCGCTTTGTCACTCTGACCGCCGGGGTCTTGTCGTTACTTATTGGCCTGCTACCGCCAGTAGGGCTATTGCTGGCATCGTTGCCTGAACCCGTCCTTTCCGCCGCGTCCTCCATTTTGTTTGGCATTATCGCCCTGAGCGGGGTGCAGATAATGGCGCGTATTCACTGGGATGAACTCAACCTGGCGGTCGCCGCGCCCGCTTTCATCCTCTCAATGGGCAGTATGTATCTACCGCCGGCGGTACTGGATTTACTGCCCGCCTCGCTGAAGGGGATTGTGGCACAGCCGATGATTGTTGGCATCATCCTGCTGATTTCCCTCAATCTTATTATCAATGTATTCGTACGCGGTTTACGCAAGCCGGCGTTTGAGGAGGAGACACTCTTATGATGAAAAAAGTGACATGGGAGATTAATCCTGCCCGCACCGCGCTGATCGTCGTGGATATGCAAAAGGTATTTTGTGTGGCGGGCGAAGGGTTATACGTCCCGGACACGGCGAATATTATCGGAAACATTCAGGCGCTCAGTAGCCTGGTGAGGAAATGCAACATGCCGGTGATCTATCTGCGGCACGTGGTACGGGGAGATGGCAGTGACACCGGGCGGATGAGCGATCTCTACCCTAACGTCAATGCGCTGCTGGGGCGCGAGAATCCCTCGGTTGACATCATCGATGCGCTCTCTCCCAGGCCCGGCGACATCGTGGTGGATAAGCTGTTTTACAGCGGTTTTCACAACACCGACCTGGATGCGATTTTACGCATGAAGGATATCGACACCCTGATTGTCTGTGGCACGGTGACCAACGTCTGTTGTGAAACCACCATTCGTGATGGCGTACATCGCGAATATAAGATGATTGCTTTAAGCGATGCCAATGCGGCGATGCCCTATCCGGATATGGGGTTTGGCGAGGTGAGCGCAACTGATGTCCAGCGTATCTCTCTGAGCGCTATGGCCTATGAATTTGCCGAGGTGACGGATACCCAGGACATTATGTTACGAATCCAGCAGGCTGCGATGAGGTGAGACGCGTTCCGGCTTCCTCGCAACCGTCGGTCACACCGGGATTGACCGCTGAACGCGGCGGCAGTTGGGGCAACGTTGCATCGCCGTGGAGGGTGCGCTTTGCTACTGACGTCAGGCCGTGCCGGGCGCTCAGCGCCCGCCGGCTTCACGCACGATCCGCTCAGCAAGCCGCGAGGTGCCCGTCGCCAAAATCGGTAAAGCGCTGCTGCGCACTCTGCCAGCCGAGGGGTTTGATGGGGTCAGGGCGCTCCGGCATCGCGCTGGCGATACGGGGTTCCCGTTGGTGCGCGACCTCCGGCATAGGAACGGCGCTAAGCAAATGTCGGGTATAAGGGTGCTGCGGATGGCGCAGCACCCGATCGCGTGGGCCGATCTCCACGATCTGGCCGCCAAACATCACCGCCACCCGATGGCAGATGCGCTCTACCACTGCCATATCATGGGAAATAAACAGGTAGCTGAGCTGATGGCGCAGGCGTAGATCCTCCAGTAGCGTCAGCACCTGCGCCTGTACCGACACATCCAGCGCCGAAACCGACTCATCGGCGATTATCACTTTCGGGTTCAGCGCCAGGGCGCGGGCAATGCAGATGCGCTGGCGCTGGCCGCCGGAGAACTGGTGCGGATAGCGTTGCATCGCCTCAGCGGGCAGGCCGACCTGCTGCAACAGCTGCGCCACCCGTTCGCGACGCCGGGGGATGGGCAGCTGTTCGTGGATCAGCAGCGGCTCGCCTACCAGTTCGAAAATGGTTTTGCGCGGATTGAGCGCCGCCCAGGGATCCTGAAACACCATCTGCAAATCACGCCGCACGGATCTTAATGCCTCGCCCTGCAGGCCGTGCAGCTCCTGCCCGTTAAGCCGCGCGCTGCCGCTAAACGGCACCATATTCATCAACGCCTTCGCCGTCGTGGATTTCCCGCAGCCGCTTTCGCCGACGATGCCCAGCGTTTCGCCGGGGAAAAGATCGAAGCTAACGCCTTCTACGGCGTGGACTTCCCGACGCACGCGCAGGCCATCGCCGCGCACCGGAAAGCGCACGCAGAGGTCGCGGACGCTGAGCAGTGGCTGGGTCTGTTCAACCGGCGCCAGCGCGGGCGCCTGGCCCAGCACCGGCACCGCCTGTAACAGCTGGCGGGTATAGGGCTGCTGCGGCGCGGTAAACAGCGTTTCTACCGGAGCCTGCTCGATAATGTTGCCGTGATTCATTACCAGCACGTCATCGGCCATTTCCGCCACCACGCCCATATCGTGCGTGATCAGCAGCAGGCTGGTGGAAAACTCCTGCTGGAGTTCACGCATCAAATCGAGGATCTGCGCCTGGATTGTGACATCCAGCGCGGTGGTCGGTTCATCGGCGATCAGCACCTGCGGCTGGCACAGCATCGCCATCGCGATCATTACCCGCTGACGCATGCCGCCGGAAAGCTCGTGCGGATACTGCTGCAGACGCTTTTCGACGTGGCTGAGTTTGACCGCATCCAGCATCGTGCTGACCCGGCTACGCCGTTCGCGGCGGCCCAGCGCTTCGTGGCGTTGCAGCGTCTCTTCCAACTGTTGGCCCACCGTCATCAGCGGGTTGAGCGAGGTCATCGGCTCCTGAAAAATCATGGCCATCGATTTGCCGCGCAGCTGCTGCATTTGCCGCTCAGGCAGGCTGAGCAGATCCTGATTAGCGAAAATAATCGCGCCGCCCGGAATCTGCGCCTCTTCAGGAAGCAGCCCCATGATCGCCAGCGAGGTTAGCGACTTACCGCTGCCTGACTCCCCGGCGATGCACAGGGTTTTGCCTGGCCAGAGCGCGAAGCTGACGTCATCTACCACCCGCTGCGCGCCAAACTGGATCGACAGGCGCTCCACCGAGAGCAGCGGCGCCGTAAACATAGCTGCTGACATAGCGCTCCTAATTAAACACGCTGTTGGGAAAATAGAACGACACCACCCAGTTAGGCTGGTCGACGATTTCGCTAATGCGCAGATCGCCGCATACCGAGCAGAGCATATAGGCCTCCTCCGCCGACATCCCTTGTTCGCGGCACAGCGCATCGATGGTATAGCTCACCGCGTCCCGCGCGGCGGTCATCAGATCCGGGCCAATGCCGGTAAAAGCGTTGTAGCCGTGCCGATCCAGATGGTCGGTGACCGGGCCGGGCGTGGCAAAACGCGGGGTTTTCAGTGGCATATCTTTAACCACTTCCAGCGTCACTACTACGTCCATGGCGCTTTCTATCGCCGTGCCGCAGACTTCGCCGTCGCCCTGCGCGGCGTGGGTGTCGCCAATAGAAAACAGCGCGCCTTCCACTTCCACCGGTAGCCATAACGTGCAGCCGGCGGCCAGATCGCGAATATCCAGATTACCGCCCACGCGGCGCGGCGGCACCACCGAATGGTGGCCTGTGGCGGCAGGCGCGACGCCGATGGTTCCGGCGAAGGGCTTCAGCGGCACGCGGCCATAGCGGCCAAAAGCGCAGGGAGTTAAGCTTTGGCTGTCATACTGCCAGAGCGTCAGCGCTGGATCGGGAAACTGATCGGCCAGCAGGCCGAAGCCGGGAATATTGGCGGTCCAGCCAAAGCCGCCGGGACGAAATGATTCCAGCGTCACCTTCAGCGCGTCGCCCGGCCGGGCGCCTTCCACATAGATTGGGCCGCTGACCGGGTTGAGCTTATCGAACGGCAGCGTAGAGATATCCGCTGCGGCGGAGACGGGATTGAACCAGCCGTTAGACGCATCCAGACAGTGAAACTCCAACTGGCTGCCGGAGGCTACGCGCGCCGCCGGGCTGAGGCTATTGTCCCAGCCGAAATGGTGCTGAGCATGGTGAATGGTTTTTACCAGACAGTTTTGGCACATCTTAACTCCCCTTTAAACAGCGGCGCCGCCGCGGTAATGGCGGCACGGCGCCAGCAAATTATTTCAGCCCGATATAGTCGTAGTTAACCGGCACATGTACCGGGTCCACATAGAGCGCGTCTTCGCCGCCCATGCGCGCGGAATGCACGGTGTAGCGCTTCTCGTTAAACACCGGTACCCAGGGCGCGTCGTCCATCGCGGAGGTGAAGATTTTGCGCCAGGCTGCAATGCGCGCGTCCTGCTGGTCTGGTTTCACCATGCTGTCCGCGGCCGCCGCCTGCGCATCCAGCGTTTTATTGCAGTAGCGCGCCCAGTTCCAGCCGCCATCTACCGCGCCGGCGCAGCCCAGAATCGGGCCGTAGAAGTTGGATGGATCCGGGAAGTCGGCAATCCACGCCATACCGCCGGACCACACCATCGGCGCCTGGCTGGCGGAGCCGCCTGCCGCAATCACGCTGGCCTGCGCCAGAGATTTGATGCTGACGCGAATGCCCACTTTCGCCAGATCCTGCTGGATGGACTGGGCGATACGCGGCTGCGGGTCGGTGTTCATCACATAAAGCTCGGTGGCGAAACCGTTGGGGAAGCCTGCTTCGCTGAGCAGTTGCTTCGCTTTCGCCGGATCGTAACTGAACCCCTGATAAGCCTTGTCGTAGCCAGGCATGGCGGGCGGCAGCGGCTGGTTGGCCGGCGCCGCGCGTCCATTGATGATGCGCACGATGCGAGCTTTGTTTACCGCCGTGTTTACGGCCTGGCGGACTTTAAGGTTATCGAAGGGCGGCAGCGTGGTTTTCATCGTCACGTAGCCGGTCTGCAGCTGGTCGCCGGTGACCATCAGGCCCTTATAAGCCGGGTTGTTTTTAAATGCCAGGAACTGCGCGGGCGGCACGCCGTCGCCGGCAATATCCACTTCGCCTTTTTCCAGGCGCAGCAGCGCGACCGAGGGATCCTGCCCCATTTCGAACTTAATGCGATCCAGCCGCGGCACGCCGGGTTTAAAGTAGTTCGGGTTCTTGCGGAAGATCAGCTCCTGACCCAGTTTCCACTCCTGGAGTTCAAACGCGCCGCTGCCGACCGGGTGTTTGCCGAAATCCGCGCCCCATTTTTCGACTTCCTCGCGGGGAACCACTGACGCGAAGTTCAGCGCCAGTACGTGCAGGAAGGTGGCGTTAGGCTCTTTCAGGGTGATCTTCACAGTACGATCGTTCACCGCCTCGATACCGCTCAGGGTTGTGGTTTTACCGTTGGCCTCTTCGTCATAGCCCGCGATGGGGCTGAAGAACCCGGCGCCCGGACTCTGGGTTTTCGGGTTAACCGTGCGCTCCAGTGAATATTTCACGTCCGCCGCCGTCACTTCCCGGCCATTGTGGAATTTCACCCCCTTGCGCAGCACGAAGGTATAGACCTTGCCGTCGTCGGAAATGGCGTAGCTTTCCGCCAGATCGTTCACCAGCTCGGTGGTGCCGGGACGGTAATCCATCAGGCCGTCAAACAAGCTTTTGATCATCGACCAGTTTTGCCAGTCGTAGCCAATGGCCGGGTCGAGCGTCGCCACGTCGTTCTGGTAGGTCACCACGATATCGCCGCCGGTCTTCTCGTCAGCCTGCGCGCCATAAGAGAAACAGGCCGCGGCGATCGCCATCGTCAGTAATGCTTTTTTCATTATTTTCCCCTGCTACTTTTTGACATCAATGCGCGGATCGACCCACGGCAGTACCAGATCCGCAATAAGGTTGCCGCCCACAATGGCAACCGCTGAGACGGTGGTTACCCCGACAATCACCGGAATATCCACCTGTTGAATCGCCTGCCAGGCCAGCTGGCCGATGCCCGGCCAGCCGAAGACCGACTCAACCACCACCAGTCCGCCCATAAAAATACCGATATCAATGCCAATCATCGGGATCAGCGGCAGTACGGCATTCGGCAGTACGTGACGCAGCAGTACGCGTGTCCTGCCCAGCCCTTTGGCCCGCGCGGTGCGGATAAAGTCCTGCTGCAGTACCTCAATCATTGACGAGCGCAACATTCGCGAATACCAGCCGCTGCCGAGCAGGCCAAGGGTGAGCGCCGGTAGCGCCAGATGGCTGAAGCCGCCGTAGCCTCCCATCGGGAACCAGTTGAGCACCACGGCGAAGAGATAGAGAAACAGCATCGCGGCGATGAACTGCGGCGCCGAAACGCCGACAAAGGAGAGCGCCATCAGCAGTCGGTCAGCCAGCCCGCCGCGTTTTAGCGCCGCCAGGGTGCCGAAGACGATGCCCAGCACCAGTTCGCAGACAATCCCCGCCGCCATTAGCTGCAGCGACGGCCCGATGCGGGCGGAAACCAGCTCGCTTACTTCGCTACGCTGAATGAAAGAGCGCCCCAGATCGCCATGCAGCAGTCCCGTCAGGTAGCGGAAATACTGCTGATAAAACGGTAGGTCTAGTCCCAGCTGATGGCGAATGCTTTCAACCACTTCCGGCGTGGCGCTGCGCCCGGCTATCTGGCGTGCCGGATCGGCGGGCAGCATAAACAGCAGCAGGTAGCAGATTAGCGTGACGCCGAGCAGGATCAGCAGCGCGTGCAGCAGACGTTTTCCCAGAAACAGCATCAGCTTCTCCTTTTTAAGCCGGGATCGAGGGCATCGCGCAGGGCGTCGCCAGCAATGTTGAAAGAGAGCGACAGCAGCACGATCGCCGCGCCGGGAAAGAACACCAGCCACGGGGCCGAGGTGAACCAGGTCTGGCTTTCAAAGATGATGTTGCCCCAGCTCGCGGTCGGCGGTTGTACCCCCACCCCGAGAAACGAGAGGGTGGCCTCCAGCAGTACCGTCGTGGAGATGCCCAGCGTGGCCCAGACCAGCACCGTCGGCACCAGATGCGGAATTAAATGCACGCCGAGAATGCGTAAGGTACCGGCGCCGAGGGTGCGTTCTACGGCGATAAAGTCGCGCGCGCTCAGGGCGCTGGTTTCGGCGTAGATAACCCGCGCGATCTGCACCCAGTTCACCATGGCGATCACCATCGCCACGATCCAGACGCTGGGCTGGAAAATAGCCGCCAGCGCAATCGCCAGCAGCAGCGCCGGAAACGCCATCATCAGGTCGGTAAAGCGCATCAGCAGTCCTCCGATACGCCCCTGCAAATAGCCGGCGCTTAGCCCTACCAGTACGCCGGTCAGCACCGCAATGCCGTTAGCGACGACGCCGATCAGCAGCGAGGTGCGTGCGCCGTAAATCAGCCGCGAAAACAGATCGCGCCCCAGCAGATCGGTGCCCAGCCAGTACGTGGCGTTGGGCGGAAGCGGCGCGCCCTCCAGACTTAATCCTTCGACAAACTGTTCATCGGGATCGAAAGGGGCGAGCCAGGGGGCGAACAGCGCAGCCAGCACCACCAGCAGAATAAACAGCAGCGAGAGCAGCAGCGCGGGTCGCCGCAGAAGATATCCGACCTGGCTCATCGCGTCCCCCGCTCGCCTGGCGTTATCCGCAGTAACCACTGCTGCGCCACCTGCGCCACCGGCTGGTTGCTACGCATTGATTCCGTGCGCAGACGAACCCAGGCCTGCTGTTCGTCGATGTTTTCCGCCAGCATCAGCGCCGCCAGCGCCCGGGTAATCTGCGGCACTGCCGCCAGACGCTGGCGCAGCAACGCCTGCTGCTGCTGGGCGTCATGGAGCTGCTGGCGCAATCCCACCGCCATCATCAGCGTGGTGTAGATAGCCCGCTGGGTAATGGGTTTGGTGAGGATCGCCGTGGCGCCGAGATCCAGCGCGCGCTGTACCTGGGAAAGCCCTTCGTGGGAGGTCAGTGCGATTACCGGTATCCCCGCCAGATTGACCTGCTGCAGGGTTAGCGGGCTGGCGAACGCTTCCAGCTCCACCAGCACCGCGCAGGGGGCGAGCGGCGGCGCTGCGTCATCCGCCGTCAGGTGATGCCAGCGAATGCCCATCCGCGTCAGGTTCTTTTCCAGCGCTTCGCGGCTCCTCGCTTCGCAGTCCACCAGCAGGAGCGGCTGAGCATCAAAATCCGGGGAGAGTAGCGTTTTCATTTCACAATCCTCAGGTCAGGTCTGGCGGAAACCGTCCGGCCCTGGCGCAGGTCGGTGGCAGAAAGATAGGGGTCGGGCATCACCGGCTGCGATTCGCTATGTAAAATCTGAAAGTGGGTTTGTTGCAGCTCTGCGATATAGCAGGGCAGGCAGGCGTGGTTATTTTGCGCCAGCACCGCGAGCGCGCCCGGCGAACGGGCATCATACTGGCGATGTAGGGCTGCCAGCACCGCGTCCGGCCGGCTGTCTCCGGCCTGACGCAGGCTGTCGGCGAACAGCCTTACCGCCCTCCAGGCGCCGATGTAATAGTGGGAAATGCGCCGCGCGCCGTGCTGCAGGCGCTGCCGGGCGCAAAAGTCGGGATCGACGCTTTCAAAAAACGGGCCGCAGGAGAGCAGACGCACCGCCCGCAGCGGCGCGACTTCAGCCACTTCGGCCTCGGTAAAGTTACAGCTGAGCACGGCTAACGTCCGCCGCTCTTGAATGCAGGCTTCGTCCAGCGCGCGGAGAAAAGCGTAAGCGCTTTCGCCCACCAGATTGTTGAGGACAAAATCGACCTCTGCGCTGAGAATCGCCTCCACCAGCTCGGCTACGCCGCGGTTTCTCAGATGCAGATATTTTTCCCCGACTACCGTGCCGCCGGAGGCTTCCACAACCTCGCGTGCGATGCGGTTGCTCTCCCAGCCCCAGACGTAGTTAGAGCCGGCCAGCCAGGCGCGAGTGCCGAACGTCTCCAGCGCCAGCCGCAGCAGCGGCAGCAGGGTCTGATTCGGGCAGCCGCCGAGATAGACCACCTGTTCGCAGCTTTCGAACCCTTCGTAAGGCGAGCCGTACCACAGCAGAAGGTTATGCTGTTCCAGGTCCGGAATGATCTCCTTCCGGCTGGCGGAGGTGATGGTGCCGAAGATATGGCGGATGCCCTGGTCGATAAAGGAACACACGGCCTCGCCGTAGGCCGCCAGATCGCCGGCAGGATTAATATGTCGGGCCTGAATCTGAAACGGATAAGTGGGATCGGCGTTGATTTCCGCCAGCGCATGAAGCGTACCGGCCAGCGCGCTGTTCGCCATGTGGCTGTAGGTCCCCTCCGTGGACAGCAGAATGCCGATATCAATGGTTTTCACGTGCGTGCGCTCTCCACAATAAAAAAAGCCCGATCGTCCTTAGCAGGACAATCAGGCTTCATTACCTGTCGATATTTAATGGGGACAAGGCTTAAGGGTTGCCCCGGCTTGTATATATTCGATATGAAAAATTCATGCCATTTTTAAAGTGCTGAGAGATCATTAGGTTAGATTTTTCGCTTTTGCCGTATTGCACCGCGATGGGGCGGTATCCCTGGCGCGGTGCAGGCTTAGGGGGCGATGCGTGCATTTTCCTTCGCGGCATGTCTCTTTCGTTGTCGCCTCAGCTCAGCGTATCAATCCACTCGCTCTGCCGCGGGTTCTGCCGCCGGTAGCAATGAACCGACACCGAGAGCTGCACCAGGTCGGTAAACACCATCGGATCCAGCTGGATATGCTTTTTAATCTGCTGTAGCCGGTAGGTGAGGGTATTGCGGTGGATCCCCAGCTGCAGCGAGGTCTTGCCCGGTTCGGCGTTATTGGCGATAAAACAGGCCAGCGTATCCAGCAGCGCTTCGCCGGAATCATGCTCCAGCAGCTGCCGCACGTTGTTGTTAAAGAAGTTGACCATATAGCTGTCTTCCAGCACCCGAAACAGGCACAGCATCGCCATTTCGCGGAAATAGTAGATCTGCCGCTGCGGCTGCACTTTGCTGCCCACTTCTATCACCGAACGGGCGAACCGAATCGCCTCGCGAATGTCGGGCGCGCTATCCGCCTGTACGCCAACGCCGATGTGATAATGGCTGATCTGGGTGCTGAGGATAAACTCGATCCCCTTGAGCAACGTCTCCTGCGGCTCGTTCAGCGCATCGAGGATCAGGATTTCGTTACTGCCCAGCAGGATCACCTCCCTGACCCCGGCCAGCTGCGAGAACTCGCGCAACAGCGTGCTCAGGATCTCGCTCAGATGGCGCTGTTCCACCTGGATGGTGACCACCACCGGCACCAGCGGCGTGTCGAAGGTGAAGCCCAGCTCCGCCAGGCGGCGCAGGGCCTCCTGGCCCGGGTGGCTCTCGCCCTGCTCAAGATACTGGCAGAACAGAGTGTCGCGCAGGCGCTGCCGCCAGTTGGTTTCGCGCATCTCCATCGCCTGGCGCACCAGCAGTTCGGCGGTAAGCACCGCCAGCTCGGCATAGCGGCTGATCGCCGACGGATCGCCGCTGATCCCCACCACCATCACCACCCGATCGGCAAAAATAATCGGATGATTAATACCGGGATGGACGTTCTGAAAGCGCGCCGCTTCCGCGGTGTTATGGATGCAAATGCGCTTTCCGGTGCGGATCACCTCGCGGGCGATCTCGTGCTGTTCGCCAATACGATGGCGTTCTCCGGAGGCAATAATCTGTCCGTGATGATCGATCACGTTGACGTTGTGATGGATGATCGCCATTGCCCGGGTGACGATCTCATTAGCCAGCGCTGTTGTAATAATCATGCTGTTATCCGCTCGTGTTCATTCCGCCGTTGCCCGCATAAAAAGGTTCGAAGCACATTTTCCGCCGCGTCGGCGAGCAGCTTTTCGCAGGCGCTCATTGATTCCGCCAGCGGCATCGGCCGCGGGCAGATCGACCACATGGCGTCAATATGATATTGGTAAAGCTGCTGGCTGGTGTCATCCCGCCCGCCGCACAGGGCGATCACCGGTACGCCGCGGCGCGCGGCGGCGTTCGCCACCCCCACCGGCGCTTTGCCGAACGCGCTCTGGCGATCGAGCCAGCCTTCGCCGACGATGGCCAGCGCAGCGTCGGCGAGGTGACTATCGGCGTTTAGCAGCTCCAGTACCAGCTCGATCCCGGGGCGCAGCGTGGCGCCGGCGTAGGCCATCAGCGCGGCGCCCATTCCGCCCGCCGCTCCGGCGCCGCTTAAGGCGCCGACGTCGTAGCCCAGCGTCTGCGTTAGCTGCCGGTTATAGTGGGTCATCCCCGCTTCCAGCTCGCTGAGCGCGGCGCTGTCCGCCCCCTTTTGCGCGCCGTAAATCCAGGTGGCGCCCTGTTCGCCCAGCAGCGGGTTGCTGACGTCGCAGGAGGCCTGCACCTCGATATGGCGCAGGCGCGGGTCCAGTTCGCGCAGGTCGATGCGCTGAATGCGCGCCAGATCCTGTCCCGCGGCGGCGGCCGGCAGCAGCGAACCGTCTGCGCACCAGAAGCGCGCGCCGAGCGCCTGGGCGAAGCCGATGCCGCCATCGTTGGTGGCGCTGCCCCCCAGCCCGATAATCAGCCGCCGGCAGCCGGCGTCCAGCGCCGCTTTCACCTGTTGGCCCAGACCGTAGCTGCTGGCGCGGCGCGCGTCCCGCCGCGCCGCAGGGGTGAGCTCCAGCCCGCAGCTTTGCGCCATCTCGATAATCGCCTGGCCGCCGGGCAGCAGCAGCAACGCCGCCTCGACGGGCTGGCCGTAGGGATCGCGGCAAAGGTGCCGCTGCCAGGTCGCGGCGCCGAGCTGCGGGCTTTCCGCCAGCGTTGCCAGCAATCCTTCGCCGCCGTCCGACACCGGCATTTCCACCAGCGTCAGCGGCGCGCCGACGCGGCGTAGCCCGCTGGCGACCGCGGCGCAGGCCGCCTGCGCGCTACAGCTGCCTTTGAACGAATCCAGCGCGATGACAATTTTCATGGGTTCTCCTGGTTTACGACGCCTGGCGCGGCGTTTTATCGGTGGTCATTAGCTGAAGCAGCATGCCCAGCAGGGCGCATCCCGCCATGGTGAAGAAGGCGTAAATATAGCCCGCCGGGTTCGACCAGCCGCCGCCCAGCTGGATCAGCCAGCCCATCAGCAGAGGGGAAACCCCGCCGCCGATAAACATCGCGGTGGTGATGATGCCGTTGGCGGTGGAGGTGGCGCGTTCATCGGCGGAATCCGACGCCATAGCGTAGTAGATCGGCCATACGGCGTTGGCGACCAGGCCGAAAAAGAGCTGGATGGCGATCAGCCGCGGCATATTGGTGGCGAAGTAGAACAGCGCGATGCCGATACTCATCCACAGTCCGCAGATGATCAGCGTGCGCTTGCGGCCCAGGCTGTCCGACAGCCACGGCCAGATCACCTGGCCCAGGGTGCCGGTGAGGGTAAAGACGATGCTTAACCCGGCGGCGGAGGCCAGAGACAGGCCGGAGACGTGGTACAGATAGGGCGGCAGGACGACGTTAATGCCCATATAGACAATCTGCGTCAGCAGGGTGTTGCCCGCGGTAAGCGAGATATTGCGGTTACGCAAGGTGCGCAGGAAGGTCCGCATCCCTTCGCCTTTTGCGACATGGCTGCTGTCCTGCGTCGCCGGGCGCGTCATCCCCTGCTGCTCGATGTGCTGGTAAAGGGTGGTGATACGGTCGGCGGTGGAATACTTCGCCCAGAAGATCATCAGCGGGATGGCGACAATCAGCGCCAGCAGGAAGCAGTAGCGCCAGCTGCCTTCGCCGAAGGTGGTCAGCACCAGGCTGGCGACCACCCCGCTCAGCAGCGCGCCGATCGGATAGCCGGTATGGTGGACCCCCAGCGCGAAGCCGCGTTTCTCTTTCGGCCACCATTCGGCGGTATTGCTGACGCCGACCGGTTCGCCCCAGCCCGCGCCGAGGTTCACCCCGACCCGCTGCAGCACGAAGGTGGTCAGTCCGTGGCTGATGGCTTTAATCCCGGAAATGAACGACAGGGCGGTGTAGCCCAGCACCAGCGGCACCTGAAAACGCGCGCGTTTCCAGCCGGAGCCATAGCGATCGCTCCAGATCGAACCGGGGATGTCGAGGATCGCCAGGGCGACCATGATCAGCGCCACCAGGTTACCCCACTGTTCCGGGGAGAGGGAAAACTCCTTTGAGATGACCGGCCCGAGGCGCAGGATCATTTCGCGATCGTAGGCGTTAAGCACCCAGATCAGCCAGCACACCAGCAGGGAAACCCAGGAGAAGCGATGTATTAGCTGCTTTTTCACGCCTTTTTCGCTGGCAGGCGTTTGATTAATCGTTGTCATAGTGTTTGCTCCACGGCGCCGCGACAGCGTGATGGGCGCCGCTTGTTGTCAGGGTCAGAGTAAGTTCACCGGGTATTATTATTTTGACGGCGAAACGGATATTCATTTAACCAATGAAGCGCCGCTCCGCTACGCCGGTGATGCCCAGTCCGTAAATGGCGAACAGGCTGCCGCGCAGCTGATTATCTTCCGGGAAACGCGGCAGCGGCGGCTGCGCCATCGAGGTCACATACAGCACATCGAGGTTTTCCCCGCCGAACATCACGCTGGTGACTTTCTTCACCGGCATCTCGATAATGCGGTCCACCTTGCCCTCCGGCGTATAGCGCACCAGCTTGCCGGCGTAGACCAGCGCATTCCACAGGCAGCCTTCGCTGTCCACGGTGGCGCCGTCCGCCGCGCCGCCTTCGCTGCGATCCACCTCGCAGAACACCCGCTCGCGGGAGAGGTTGCCGCTGGCGGCGTCGTAGTCCCAGGCGCGGATCTCGCCGGTCCAGGTGTCGGCGAAGTAGAAGGTCTCGCCCGACGGACTCCAGCAGGGGGCGTTGGAGACGATGATGTTCTCCTTGAGCACGTGCAGCGACAGATCCGCATCCAGGCGATACAGCGCGCCGCTCGGCTCCTCTTCGCGCATATCCATCGAACCGAAGAGAAAGCGCCCCTGGCGGTCCACCTTGCCGTCGTTCAGGCGGTTGAAAGGTCGGTCCGCTTCCGGGTGATGCAGCAGCTCAAGTTCGCCGCTGGCGAAATCGAGGAGATGCACGCCGTGCTGCAGCGCCACCACCGCGCCTGCGCCGTTCTGGCGCAGGGCGAAGGAGCCGATTTTCTGCCGCACGTCCCAGCTCTGAATCGCGCCGCCCTGCGCGTTGCAGGCGAATAGCCGCCCGTCCTGACTGTCCACCCACCAGAGCCGCTGTTGTTCTACGTCCCAGACCGGGCTTTCGCCGAGCCGGGTTTTTAAATCCAGCAACACTTCAATGCGCATGATTGTCTCCTGGTTAAATTTTTTCTCCGCCTGCGGGCCTGGCCGCGGCGGCGGTATGTGAGGGTTGGCGTTGAATAAAGAGCGCCACCAGCGCGCCGACGATCAACAGCGCCACGGCGAACCACAGCCCGGAGGTGGCGGAACCGGTACGATCCTCAAAGGCGCCGAGGATAAAAGGCCCCAGAAAACCGCCGCACAGGCCAAGACAGTTGAGCAGGCCGAAGCTGCCCGCCAGCATATGGCCGCTCATGATCGAAGGTAGCCAGTTGAAGATGATGGATTGCATGGCGAAGAACATGAAGGCGGCCAGCGAGAAGCCGAGCAGGGCGACGCTATGGCCGCCGGTGGCGCCAATCGCCATACCGATCGCCATCACCAGGTAGCCCGCCATCAGCATGCGGCGCGAGCGCTGTTCCGTGCGGGCGAAGCGCGGCAGCAGCACCCCGCCGCAGGCGGCGGCCACCCACGGAATGGCGGTCAGAAAACCGATGTGCAGCGGCGTCAGCTGCCCCCAGCTGCCGATGATCCCCGGCAGGAAGTAGCTCAGTCCGTATACCGAGAACTGATGGGTAAAGTAGATCAGCACCAGCAGCAGGAATACGCGGGTGGTGAGGGCGGTTTTGAGGGAAAAACGGGCGGGAGCCTGGCTGGTCTCCCGCGCTTCGCGGGCGAGATCGGCGTCGATCGCCCGGATATCTTCGGCATTCAGCCACGGCGCATCCGCGGGCTTATCCGGCAGCTTGCGCCACACGATGACGGAGAGGAGGATCGCCGGGAGGCCCTCAATAAAGAACATCCACTGCCAGCCGTGCCAGCCCGCCGCGCCGTCGAGATTCAGCAGCAGCCCGCCCAGCGGCGCGCCGATGATGTTGGCTAAGCAGACCCCGAGCAGAAACAGGCCGGTGGCCTTGGTGCGCTCCTCCCGGCCAAACCACAGCGTCAGATAGTAGATGATGCCGGGATAGAGACCCGCTTCCGCGGCCCCCAGCAGCAGGCGCATAATGTAAAACGACGTTGGCCCGGTCACGAAGGCCATCGCGCAGGAGATGATCCCCCAGGTGATCATGATGCGGGCGATCCAGCGGCGGGCGCCGATCTTCGTCAGAAACAGGTTGCTGGGGATCTCCAGTACCGAGTAGGAGAGGAAAAACAGCCCCGCGCCCAGCCCAAAGGCGGTCGCGGAGAGGCCAATATCCACCGACATGCTGGCTTTCGCCATGCCGATATTGGTGCGGTCGATAAAGCTGATGATGTACGCCACGATCAGCAGCGGCATCAAATGACGGTAGATCTTTTTATGCGTTTGCCGGAGCGGCGTATCGCTCATCGCCTTTTCATTTATTGCGGACATGGTTATTATTTCCCCGTAATCGTGGTCAGAAGCCTTGCCGGGATCGTGCCGATCCCGCATGTCAGCTCTCAGGTTGTCGCCGGGCGCTGACCCGAACGACGCCCGGCCCGAAGCCCTACTTCGGGCCGTTTTTCTACGCTCCTTCGCGCTCAAACAGCATCGAAATACCCTGTCCGCCGCCGATGCACATGGTCACCAGACCGGTGCGCGCGCCGCTGCGCTCCATTTCGTACATCAGCTTGACCGGCAGGATCGCGCCGCTGGCGCCGACCGGATGGCCCAGCGCAATCGCGCCGCCGTTGACGTTAACCCGCGCCGGATCGAGGCGCAGATCGTTGATCACCGCCAGCGCCTGGGCGGCGAAGGCCTCGTTGAGCTCCACCAGATCGATGGACTGCACGTCCAGATTGAGCCGATCCATCAGGCGACGGGTGGCGGGGGCGGGACCAAAGCCCATAATGTCGGCGCCGCAGCCTGCCACCGCCCAGCCGCGAATGCGCATCCGCGGCGTTAAACCGCGTTGCTCCGCCTGCCGGCGCGTCATCATCACCAGCGCCGCCGCGCCGTCGTTAATCCCGGAGGAGTTGGCCGCGGTGATCACGCCGTCTTTTTTGAACGCCGGACGCAGGGCGGCGAGTTTTGCGCGCGGGGTATCGCGCGGATGTTCGTCGGTATCGAACCAGCGGGTCGCTTTTTTGCCGTCCGGCACTTCCAGCGCCAGGATCTGCTCGCGAAAGCGGCCCAGTTCAATCGCTTTCAACGCCTTTTGCTGGCTGTCCCAGGCGAAATCGTCCATCGCTTCGCGGGTGATACCGAAGCGCTCCGCCACGTTTTCGGCGGTCATGCCGTTGTGATAGGGCCCTTCCGGCCAGGTCAGGATGGAGATCAGCCCATCCTCCAGCTCGCCGTTGCCCATGCGATAGCCGTCGCGGGCTTTGCGCAGGTAGTAGGGCAGCTGCGTCATGTTCTCGGTCCCGCAGGCGACCACCACCTCCGCCTGGCCGCTCTGCAGCTCCATCATGCCGTCCGCCAGCGCCTGCAGCCCGGAGCCGCACTGGCGGTTGACCGAATAGGCGGTGCTCTCCTGCGGGATCCCGGCCCGCAGCTGGCAGACGCGGGCGATAAAGCCGCTTTCGGCGATCTGTCCGACGTTGCCGACGATCACCTCATCCACCTCCTGCGGCGCCAGCCCGGCGCGCCGTACCGCTTCGCGGATCGTCGCCGCGCCGAGATCGTGCTGGTGGGTATGTTTCAGACTGCCGTTGAAGGTTCCTATCGCGGTGCGTACGCCGCTGACGATCACAATATCATTGGCCTGTGCCATGGTTTTTCTCCTTACAGAATCATGCCGCCGCCGACGTTAATTACCTCGCCGTTGATGTAGCGGGCCCCTTCGGAGGCAAGAAACGCCACGCATTCGCCGACGTCTTTCGCCTCGCCGGCGTAACCCGCCGGAATTTTGTCGATCATGATTTGCCAGACGTTTTCCGGCACGCCGCGGGTCATATCGGTATCGATAAATCCGGGGCAGATGGCGTTTACCGTCACCCCTTTTTTCGCCAGCTCGCGGCAGGCTGTTTTGGTCATCCCCACCACGCCCGCCTTCGAGGCGGCGTAGTTGGTTTGCCCGATGTTGCCCAGCCAGCTGGCGGAGGCGATGTTGATGATGCGGCCCGCGCCGCGCTCGCGCATGCGGATGGCGGCCTGCTGCATGCAGAAGAAGGTCCCTTTCAGATTGACGTCGATTACCGTATCCCAGTTCTCTTCCGTCAGCTTGTGCAGCATAGCGTCGCGGTTGATCCCGGCGTTATTGACCAGAATATCCACCGGGCCGAACGCCGTTTCCGCCTCGGCGAACAGGGCTTCGACCTGCGCTTTTTCACTGATGTTGCAGCTGATGAAGAGCGCCTCCGCGCCCGCGTCGCGCAGGGCGGCGGCCGCGGCCTCGCCGTGGTCGTCGCGATCGGCGATGACCACGCGCGCCCCTTCGCTGGCGAGTATTTGGGCGATGCCAAAGCCGATGCCGCGTGCGGCGCCGGTGACAATGGCGGTTTTAGTGGCAAGTTTCATAAACGGTTCCTTACGTGTGTGATGATGAATCGGGGGAGAGGCGCTGCGCCAGCCCGCAGGGGGCGGGCTGAAACAGCGCGCTGTCCATCACGGTCAGCTCCGGGGCGATTAACGGGCGAAAATCCATGTGCGCAAGGATGTCGCGTTGCAGATCGACGCCGGGGGCGATCTCCGTCAGTACCGGCCCCTCAGGGCGCAGCTCGAACACCGCGCGTTCGGTAACGTAATGCATGGTTTGCCCCTTCGCGCGGGCCAGCTCGCCGTTATAGGAGATCTGGTTGACGCGGGTGACGAACTTGCGCACCTCGCCTTCGCGGACGATGCGCAGCGCCCCCCCTTCGCAGGCGATCTCCAGCCCTTTAGCGGTGAAGGAGGAGCAGAACACCACGTGGCGCGCGTTCTGGGTGATGTCGATAAAGCCGCCGGCGCCGGGGCAGGAGGCGCCGAGGCGCGTGGCGTTGACGTGGCCGCATGGGTCCATTTCCCCGGCGCCCATAAAGGTGATGTCCACCCCTGCGCCGTTGTAATAGAGCATCTGGTCCTGGTGGCTGATCATCGCGCTCAGGTTGCAGCCGATGCCGAAATCGGTGCCGCCGGCCTGCTGCCCGCCGTAGATGCCCGACTCCACCGTGATAGTGACCCGATCGCCAAGCCGTTCTTCGTGGACGATGGCGCCGATGACGTCGTTGGGAATGCCGGTGCCGAGGTTGATGACGCAGCCGGGCGTCAGGTAGCGGCAGGCGATGCGGCCGATCAGCTTGCGCAGGTCCAGCGGCAGCGGGGCATTCTGCGCCGCGGGCAGGCGGATATCGCCGCAGAATGCCGGGTCGAACGCCCAGCCGGAGGTCTGACGATGATTCGTCTCCGGCTCGTCGCAGACGACGATGGCGTCGATCAGCGTTCCGGGCACGGTCACGCTTTTCGGATGCAGCGAGCCCGTCGCTACGCGGTATTTCACCTGCGCCAGCACCTTCGCGCCGTAGCGTTTGGCGGCGAGGACGGCGTGCAGCACTTCCAGCTTCATCGCCTCTTCGTCGGTGGTGAGGTTGCCCGCCTCGTCGGCGTGGGTGCCGCGCACAATCACCACATCCAGCGGGATCGCCGGGTAGAAGAGATACTCTGCGCCGCGAAATTCGACATGTTCGATCAGGTTGGGCTGCTCGCGGGTACGGGCATTCATGCGTCCGCCCTCGATGCGCGGATCGACAAAGGTGCCCAGCCCGACGGGGGAAAGCCGTCCCGGCAGGCCGGCGGCCATCGCCCCGTACAGGTGGACCATTTGCCCCTGCGGCAGGCACCAGGCCTCTACGTCGTTGTTATTGATCATCGCCATCCAGCGCGGCGCCAGCCCCCAGTGGGAGCCGATAATACGGCGGACCATCCCCGGATGGGCGAAGTGCTGGTTGCCGCGCTGGCGATCGCTCTGCCCGGCGGCGTGCATCAGGGTCAGGTCGCGCGGCGCATCGGTTGCCAGAAAGCGCGCTTCGATGGCCTGCAGAATGGATTCCGCCGCGCCGATAAGCGTCATGCCGACGGTACAAACCGTGTCGCCGCTGCGGATAAGCTGCGCCGCCTCGCGGGCGCTGATAAACCTGCTGCTCACTTTTTCTCCTCCGTCGTCAGGCTGGTGATAGATTCCGCAAGCCGCGTTTTGAGCTGCCGCTTGCTGACCTTGCCGTTATGGGTGCGCGGCAGGGTGCGGGTAAAGATGATGCGGGCCGGGAGCTTGAAGCGGGCGATCTTCACTCTCAGCCAGGCAAGGATCTCCTCGCTGGTGAGGTGGGAGTGCGCGTCAGGGACGATAAACGCCACCGGCTCTTCGCCATACACCGGGCTGGGGGCGGGGATCACCGCGACTTCGCGCACCCCCTGATGGGTCGAAATAATGTTTTCCAGCTCAAGGGAGTAAATCTTCTCGCCGCCGCGATTGATCATGTCCTTGCTGCGATCCTTGATATACAGCCAGCCCTCCTCATCGAGATAGCCGAGATCGCCGGTGCAGAACCAGCCCTGCGCGTCGCAGCTGGGGCGCCGTTCGCTGCGCTGCCAGTATTCGCGGATCACCACGTCCCCTTTCAGCCAGATATGGCCGATCTGCCGGCTGGGGAGAGGCTGCTGGCTATCGTCGAGAATGCGGATGGCCAGACCGGGGATCGCCTGTCCTGAACTGCCGCGCTTCTCATTGTCCCAGACGTCGACCGGGAAAATGGTGGCCGGGGAGGTGGTTTCGGTCAGCCCGTAGATCGGGTGAATGGCGGTATTCGGAAACAGCGTTTTTAACTCGCCGATCAGCCCCTCGTTCAGGTGGCCCGCGCCGCAGGCGATGGCGCGTAGCGAAGGCCAGGTGGTGGGCTGGAGGGCATTGCGCGCCCGCGCCGCCTGGCAGAGCAGGATAAACACCGTCGGCGAGCCGTGCAGAAAGGTGATGTTCTGCTCGCGCAGGGTGTTGAGTACCTCAGGGGCGTTAAAACGCTGCTGCAGCCAGATGCTCGCGCCGAGGGTGATAAACAGGGCCAGCAGCGCCGACAGCCCGGTGATGTGATAGATCGGTACCGCCAGAATGGTGCTGTCTGCCTCCGTCAGATTCAGCTTTTGCGCATAGGCGTCGATGGCGCACAGCAGGTTGCCGTGGGTGATGATGGCGCCCTTGGGCTCGCCGGTGGTGCCGGAGGTAAACATCATTATCGCCGTGTCGTCGCGGGTCACCTGCACCGGCAGCTCCGGTAAAGCGGCGGGCAGCGTCAGCGCCTGCCAGTCGGTGAGCGCAACGCAGCGCGCGTTTGCCGTGTGCCCCAGCCAGTCCTGTAAGCTGGCATCGAATAACACCGCCTGGGGAGCGATATGGCCCACCAGCTCCTCGCTTTCGGCCTGTTTTAGCTTAGTGCTGAAGGGGATCACTTCGATGCCCAGGGCGAGGGCGGCGAAAAAGATCTCGCAAAAGGCCGGGTGATTGCCCCAGGCCAGCAAAATACGATCGCCTTTGCGTAATGACCAGACGCGGTCGAGCTGCGCCATGGTCTGCTGTACCCGCTGGTGGAAATCGCGGTAGCGATAGCGCTGATCTTCAAACGCCAGCGCCAGGGCGTCCGGGCGGCGTGAGGCGCTGTGGCGCAAGGCCTGGTATAAATTGTGAAAGTCGGCGGAGGTGCTGCTCATTTGTCTCTCCTGACATAGCATGATGGCTTGTCGTAGTCTGGAGAATTTCCGCAGCGGAAATTGCTGAATGCTTCACAACAAAAATTCAACAAAATTGGAACGGCTTTGTAATATTGCACAAGGCGGCGAGCGGGCGGGTTTATTCGTTGGCGGGTGGGGATTTCAATTTCATGCTCTCAGCGGTCGCCCGTATCGCAAACCGTTCAGCGGCGTCGTCGGCATGAAAAAGAGATGTTAGTAGCAGGCCAGCGTGGCGAAAAGTGACCTGGCATAAAGCACGGCGCCTGGGCGCCGTAATGGCGGGGGGCGGTTAATCGCGGGTTTGCACCCAGAACGCGTGAATCAGGCCGGGAATATAGCCCAGCAGCGTGAGCACGATGTTAAGAATAAACGCCCAGCCGAATCCTTTACCCAACAGTACGCCAAGCGGCGGCAGAATAATCGTTAAAACAACTCTCCAGAATCCCATATACGCTCCCTCTAAGTAGAATTAACCGTTTACCTGACTAAGCTTAGTCATTCTGCCCGAGAGTGCCAGTTTGTCCGGCGTTTTGCTCTTCTGCGTCAAGACGGACGGTAACGATCGCCGGGAATGGCGTTCCGCATCGGACACGCCGTCAACGCCGGTGATAGCGAAGGCTTTAGCGTTCTGGCTGATTTGTGATCGGGGCCTGTATAAAGGTGCCGCGTGTTTTAAACCTGAATACCCGCGGGTAAATGAAATGCTTGTCGGTTGTTATTTGGGTGTTTAAAATTAATTAAATAACGGCGCCGTCTGGTAACATCCTTTCTTAATATATAGATGTTATCAGTCGTTATTTTCAGTCTGCTGAGGCTGCCAATATTTTCGGAAGGTTAATGAATGTTTTAATATATTTCTGGAGAGCGTGGTGGCCGGCGTCGCAATACTCCAGCGTCTTTTAACATTTGCGTTAACTATTTCATGCATCTGGCCATCCAAAAATGAAGAACCAGGGGCGGAAGCTTGCTAAATATGCCGCCGGCGGATAGCTTGCCGAATTAATAATGGTATGGTTTACCGGCTGGAATACTTAATAAATTAAGCAATCTGGTAACATTTTTCAGGCCTGTCGGGATGCATTTGAATTTATACCTGGTTACATCAATGCCAACCTGGAAACAAACTGATAATCTATTTATGGATCTTGCTGAAATAAATAGATATCCCTCGCATTTCTCGCGTTGTGATATGGATTTTCTATAGCGGAACATAGTTAAATTCCATTTGTTAATCCTTATTTGATCGGTTAATATTTGCGCGAAAAATTTTCTATCACTAGCCGAATATACAACTCACTGATTTCAAAGACACTGGGTAATGCCTCCAATCAGTAGAACATGTACTTTTCGATGAAGGCACCGATGACCTTTTCGTGCAATTCGATGGAACGTGAAAAACATATTGTTTTGCGTGCCAGCCGCTTGATACGGGTTCGCAGCGTCAGATTGTTTCGCTCAATGCGCTGTGTGAAAATTTTACCAGTCAGATGTATCTCCTTCGGCACCTCTCTGGCATAACTGCCCCAGTTATCGCTGGTAATCATGCCGATGCTAAAGGGCGTCAACAGGGCCAACAGTTCCCGACATGTCTCATCGGTACGTGGGCCGAAAGTATAAGCCAGTACGCCACCCGTTTTGGTATTGTAAGCATACCAGAGCCAGTGCTGCCGGGCTTTACTGCCAACAAAGCCCCACTGCTCATCAAGCTCGCAGATGAGTGCCACATCGGCATGAGCGACAGGAGAAGCGGTTATCCGGGACGGCGAGAGCTTTTTAATGTCCGTATGACGGTATTGATACCGACCTTAAGAACTCTGGCGGTATCGCGGACGCCGGCACCGTTGTGTGCCAGTTCAACTATCTGTTCTTTTACACCGGGTTTTCTGGCTTCATAGGTATAAGCCAGCTGAAAAACGCGGCGACATGACCGGCAACGAAAGCGCTCGTGCCCGGAACAGCTGTGCCCATGGCGATAAACAGAATCGGAATGGCAACGAGGACAATGAACAGTAACGGTAGCCATAGAAAGCCCTAAATACCAGTAGCATATCATGGTTTTCTATCGATTGAAGGCATTACCGCTGAACTGAATACCAATGCCGGGAGCGCCGGTTTCATAAACCGGCATGCCGCGGACGGTTAGCCCCGGAACCGCTGGCCTGTTCACGACGACGATATATTGCGCCCCCGGATCGCAATTATAGAGTCGGTGGTGTAGATTCATCCCGCCTATCGTTCGGCTATAAAGAATTGAACCAACCGGAAGCGTCGGATCGGCCGATATATATGGATACAGCGTCATACCCTGACGCTCTTCTGTGCCACCATTGGGACCCTCATTACCCGCATAATCGGTATAAGAGCATAGCCGTGCAGCCGAAACCCCGCTGCAGAAAAATATCCCGGCCAGCAGTACAATCATTTTTTTCATTTTATTCATCTCTTTATGATTATTATCGGCACAGGGCTTCAGCCTGGCTGACTCCGGAAATTTTCTTCTTGCTGGCAGGAAGGGTATAGGCGGCGGTACATTTCTGCCCCGCATTTTTACCCCAGCTCACCGTCAGCACGCCCGTGGGCTGCAGGCCGGTCATATAGACCATCCCGGCGTCGCTCACTATACTGGCCTGGGATTTAGCGGCACCGGCAAGCGTGACCATCGCGCCAAAAGGCACCTCGCGGCCTGCAGCGGTTTTAAGACGAATAAATGCCCGCTGCCCAATATTCCCGGCATAGTTTGCGCGTACGATGGCGCCTCGGGTGGGGACAACCTGCTGCGTGGTCTGCATCAGCTCCATATCGTCGCCAAAGGATGTGCTATCCAGAGTAATATCGGTACCGCGGTAGGGGGTAATATAGGGAACGATGGCGTAGCCGCGATTGTCCGTGACGATAGTTGAATCTGAGGTGAGCCTGACGTTGTCCAGGCCCGGAGCTTTGATTAACACGGCCGCGTCGCTGATATTCTGCCCAAACGTTATTCCGTCCGCGTGGGCGATCAGGCTGCCGCTGGCGCCGTAGTCGACCCGCCGGCTGTGATTGTCGTAGCTGTAGCCGGCGTTTACGCTGCCGCGCGAGCCGTTATAGGTTCCCCTGAGATCGCCACTGTAGTGCTCACGGTTGCTGTAACCCTGCTGGATGTCCCATTCGAGATTATTGTTTTCCAGCCCGATGCCGCCCAACGAAACGTACTGATCGGTAGATCCCGGGCTACTCTCGGTTAGCTGATAGCTTGCATAGGTATTGGGCAGCCAGTTGCTCAGAGGGATGGAGACGTTTAGCGCGAGGCGCTGATCGTTACGCGCCTCACGGCTGGAACTGTGTGAACCCCAGGTGTAGCGGTTATAGCTATAGCCCAGATAATAGCTGATGCCATGCCAGCCGCCGTTATAGCCCAGGCTTAAGGATTTATTTGTACGCTTGCTATCCCAGTAATCTTCGATAAGCGCGCTGATGGACAGGCTCCCTCGTGATTTTCCCAGACTCTGATTTAGCGTCAGGTTGGTACGATTGCGCAAAGAACGCGCCAGGTAGTAGCGTCCGTTATCGGAATACGTATTGAGCACTTCGGACAGCGTGTTGAACCCTTTCGTCGAGTAGCGATAGCCCGCGATAGTAAAGTTGGTTCCGGTTTCGATAATATTTTTACCGTAGCGTATACGCCACGACTGGCCGGACGTTTTATCGTCATAGCGTTTTTTAGACCATGCCTGGGTCACGTCTGCCGACAGGGCGCCAAGGCTGGCGAGGTTATATCCCAGCCCGCCAGAAAGGGCCTGATATTTTGCCGATGCCTGCACGCCGCCAAAAATCGTGGCGCTGGTTGATAAACCGTATTTGGCGGTGGCCTGGGTGAAAGGGGTTTCATCGATGGTGCCGACGTAAGGGCGGTATTTTCCCGAGGTGATTTCATACTCGAACTGATTTTCCCTGAGCATGACCGGCAGGGCCGCAAAGGGAACGATAAAGTTCTGCCTCGAGCCGTCGGACTCTTCAACCGTTACGTACAGATCGCCGCTTCCGCCGCTGGGGTACATATCCGTAATTTCAAACGCGCCCGGGGCAACGTAGGTCTGATAAACCTGGTAGCCATTCTGCTTGATCACCACGCGGGCGTTGGTTTTAGCAATACCACGAATCACCGGGGCATAGCCGCGCATGCTCTCCGGGAGCATGCTGGTATCCGTCGCCAGCTGCACGCCGGAAAAGGGGACGCTGTCGAATATGCCGGATAAAGAAGAGCTTTCGCCGAGAATCAGATTGCTGCTGATGGAGCGCAGGCTGCGCTGGAGATAAAGATAGGCGGAATCAAAATGAGCTGATTCCCCCTTACTTTTGTTCCACATGCCAAGGTTTCTGATGCGCCACGGGCCGATATTTATCCCGGATACCAGATTCAGGCCGTAGTATTCATTATCGTTTTTAAAATCCTGCGAGCCGTTAAACTGATAGTTCACAAACAGGGCGTTTATGCCGTCATCGAATTTTTCCGGCGGGATGTAGTCGTTGGCCACCGTGCTCATCGCGGCCTGAGGCGTGGAAATATCCAGGCGCTGGGCGGTGAAGTCGAAAATCGTTTTGCCGTCCGGAATGATATCGAAATTGGCGCAGCCCTGTTCATTCTCTTTCATTTCGGGGAATGATTTAACCCGGACGCCATACCGGGAAAGCTCTTCCAGCGTAAAGCAGGGGGTAAGGTTTAACTGTTTATCAAGCCTGCTGTGCTCGGTCGTAACAAACTTAACGTTTTTGGTTTCCACATAGCGGCCATTAAAAACGACATCGACCCGGTAGTCGCCCGGCGCCTGAGCGTTGACCGACTGATAAATTGACAGATCGGGAACGCTGGATGCATCACCTCCGTTGGCTGAGGTAATAAATGCGGGATCGAAGAATTCACGCGCATTCACCGTAGTGTGAATGCTCGTCGTCATTATAGTAATAATCGCTATGCAGAGCGTAGATAGCCTGAAGGTATCTCTGTGTTCTATTGGCATAAAAACATCCATTTATAAATGCGAACTGTTTATGGCAATCTCGATGAATAGAGGGAACCTGCACCTCCATAATCATTGACTATTTTCCACGTTACTTTGGTAGCATTGCCGCCATCTTTTAGCGTGATAGCTTTTGATGAAAAAGGTTCGATGAATTTAATGTCTGACTGATATTCACTGGCACCAATTTGTACGTTTCTAAAATAGAAGAAAAACGGCGTCGGGTTTTTTATCGTTAGCCGCTTCCCTGACTTCCGCCACTCTAATTTGCCGGCTTCGGCATTATTGGATAATTCGGCTAACGCTTTTGGCCTGTAAATCAGCCGCATGCGATGGCGAACGGCGAGCTGTATGGTATTTCTTTTCGCATAGGTATCATCAGACGGCGGGATAGCCATAATGTTGAAAAAGTAAGACGATTCGCGATCGGTCGGGGCATTAATAGTGGCGGTGGAGAATATACGGACGGTGTTTTTCTGTTTCATCTCCAGGCGAAAAAGAGGCGGTGTGACCATAAAGGCAGGTTCTTTTCCCTCTGGTGCTTCAACCCACGATTTGATCAGATAAGGCATCTCGTCTTTATTATCAATTTGCGCAGATATCTCGCGGGCGCCTTCTTTATAAAGATAGCGGGTTGATTCGATAACAATTCCCGCATGCGCAAAGCCGCTCAGCATCATGGCGAAGGCAATGATTGCCTTGATCATCATCTGGTACATTAGATTCCTTCAGCATTTAATTAAAAGGGCCTGCTGGATTCGCAGGCCCTTTAAGAATTAATTAGATGGTGTAATCAATGGTAAAGGTTGCAACGCCTTTAACCGGGCCTTCAGTAACCGGGTTTGCGCCGTTGACTTTCACGTAGCCAGCGACGTATTCCAGGTTAGTTGTTTGATGCGGAGTATAGGCTTCGGCAACCGGAGTGCCATCGAACTGGATACGAGAGCTGTTGCTCAGTTTCTGGATACCGATACCGATGTTTTCAGCGCCATTAGGGGCAACGTTGTCCAGAATTTCAGGAGATGCAGAGGTTGTACCGGTAACTTTAACGCTCAGGCCAGTTACGTTGTTTTCATCCGGGCCACCGACAGCACAGTCGCTCACCTGGAAACCAAATTTCTGGTTTTTAAATAAGGTATTAGCAGCCTTACCGGTTGCTTCAGCTGTGGTTACGGTCATTAACGTAACGATACCGTTATTAAGAGTACCGGTCGGCGTTACGACGCAAGAGGTCTTAGAGTCTGTTACATCGCCCTGGATAGTGACTTCAGCCTGGTTCGATGCAAAAACCTGAGCGCTGAAAGCAGTAGCGGCAGTAATAACCATAGCCAGAATTGTTTTTTTCATCCGTTTAATCCATTCATTTAAAGTTAATTTATTAATTACCGGAAAAGAAGCCGAATATAGTCTTCAGCAACTTATCCCGTATGTATCCATATATACTTACTTTGCAACCCTTGCGGCTTGTATGGGTAAGTGCCGCTATATTAATCCCGGCCGGTTAAAATACTCATCTGAATTTTTTTCAATAAAACTTAATACATATAAAAAGTCGACCGTTGCGGGCCGGAGGCGGTTTCCCTGAGCGGCAGAAAGGGCGCTCGTAGCGGGCGCTATAGGGCGGTATGGCGGCAAAAATTATTCGCGGAGATAAAACGTGAAGTTAAACAAAGTTAATATCTACAAAGATTCTATTCAGCCTGGTCTGAAAACCGGGAGCGGTAGCACTCTTTGGGGGATGATATATTAGTGAAACGCTTATAATCATCGTATTAACGCGACGGCTCTCCCGTTTATTATTTGTGGCGGCGGTCATATCGCTGTTATCGAACGCGGTAACGCGTTGAAAGTCATTGTACCAGGCAGATAAAACGCTGAGATGGCCTTCAGCGCGAATTCAGGTCTCTTATTTAAGGGCCGTAGAGTGGTGGGTATGCCGGGCGTCTCTTTTGCTAAATGCATCGTATCTTGTTGTTAATGCTTGAAAAATATCATTTACTTTTGTGATTCACAAAAATTAATAGCGGCCTGTTGCGATAGAACCAGCCTGAACTGGCCCGCTATCGGAGCCGCGGTGAGAAGAGGGACCATGCGTATGGTCGAGGTTTATAGAGAACAGATTGAGTCCTGAAAAATTATTGTCCTGACGATAGCCGCTTTTCTTATTCATATTTGCACTTCTTATTTTACTCTTAACTTTGGATTATTCATGAAACTAAAGTTGTTTTTTTACAGGAAGTGCCGAAAATAGCCTCCCATCAGCACAGCATATGTGATTGATAAATTTATACCATCTGGAATATACAACTTAAATTGATAAGGAATAATGATGAAAGAACTTTCTCTTGAAGAAATGAACGTCGTTTCTGGCGCTTACTCCTGGAGCAGTCCTTGGGATATTTTTAGCAATATCGGTGAAGCTGTAGTAAGCGCAACGCTGGGTGCGGTTGCCGGTTTTGCTACTGGCACAATCATTGGCGGAAAGCACGGCGGTGACGGCGGCGGAGTTCTCGGATTCGGCACTATCGGCCAGGGCGTTGGGATGATCGGTGCCGGTATTATCGGTGGCATCACCTGCGGTATCGGCGGGCTGATCGTCGGTTTCGAGGACACCTGGAAATATACCCAAACAGCACTTGATGGTTTTCTTGACGGTACCTTCAAGCCTTAATTTTGGCTAGCTTCCATTTTGGCCCGATGCGTCGGGCCTTTTTATATCAGGTCAGGTACTCATGGGTAAAGGATTGTTCAGGCAGGAAGCAATAGAGCATCAGAGAAGCTACTGGCAAGGAAGAGTTATTCTGTTTGGCGGCGTTTCACCCTTAGTTGTTTCCGCATGCTGTATTGTTTTTTTAGCTGTCATTATTGCCATGCTCGGCTTTTTTAAATACACCAAAAGAATTGACGTCGCCGGAGAGGTTATCACTCTGCCTCATCCTCTTAATATATCCTCACCGCAGCCTGGCTCGATTGCCAAACAGTATGTCGAGGTTGGCGATGTGGTTAAGAAAGGTGCGGTATTATTTGAGCTTGATGTATCCAAAAACACCGACGTCGGCAACGTCAGTGATACCAATGTTTCGATGGTGAAGGCCAAGATTGTCAACGCTGAAGATATCATAAAAAAACTAAAAGCGAACAAAGATGATTTTATTGGTACCACGCGTCGCCAGATTCAGCGCTATGAACGCTCCCTTGATGAAACTGAGAAAATGCTGACGACGGCCAAAAAAGGCCTTTCACATATTGAGACCTCGCTGCAGAACTATAGCAGCTACCTGCAGCGAGGGCTGATCAATAAAGATCAGTACAATAATCAGCACTCTCTTTTCGTCCAGCAGCAAAATGCGTTTCAGTCGCTATCATCGCAGAAAATGCAGATAGAGCTGCAGCTCACCCAGACCCGCAGCGATTTAACGGTAAAGACCGCCGAGATTGATAATCAGATTACGTCACAATACAGCCAGCTGAGAGATCTGCAAACCCAGCTTATTGAAAACAGCGCGAGCGGAAGAATTTTAGTTAAGTCTACGATCGATGGCCGGGTGGAATCGATAGCCGTTACGCGTGGTCAAATGATCGAGGCCGGCAGCAGCTTAGCCCAGGTTAAGCAGCTCAGCGGAATTAATTACTATTTACTGCTATGGCTCCCCGATAACAGTTTGCCTTATGTCAAAATCGGCGACACCGTTAATATCCGCTACGATGCTTTTCCTGCGGATAAGTTCGGTCAATTTTCTGGCAAAGTCATGTCAATTTCATCAATGCCGGCTACCCGTCGGGAATTATCTGACTATGGCAACAGCCAGGCCAGTAGCAATACGTTACCCACGCTCTACAAAGCAATTATCAACGTTAAAGAGAAAGAGTTTATTTATAAGAACAGAACGCTTGTGCTATCTAACGGCCTTAAGGCGAAGAGCATCGTTTTTACCGAGGAAAGGCCGCTTTATCAGTGGCTGTTTTCACCAGTATACAAAGTAGTTCAGAGCCTTAAGGGACCCAACGATGAATAAAGACGTGCTTGATTCAATTTTTAGAAGGATCAACTTTTCACTTAAGAATAAAGTCCCGGTCATTATACAGTCTGAATCAACGGAGTGCGGCAACGCCTGCTTATCAATGATTTGTGGCTTTTACGGCAAAGATATCGATCTGTTCAACTTTCGCAATATCTACGGCTCCTCGTCGCAGGGGACGACGCTGAATGCCCTGGCGACGATTGCGCAGAAGGCTGGCCTGAAAACGCGCGCGCTATCTCTCGATCTGGAAGAGATTAGGGAACTCCGTCTACCCTGCGTGCTCCACTGGTCGTTGAATCACTTTGTGGTGCTGGTTGCGATAAAAGGTAAGCGCTTCGTTATTAACGATCCGGCGCTGGGGCGACGGGTAGTCCACCGTAAGGAAATATCAGAAAACTTCAGCGGCATTGCGCTTGAGGCATGGCCGGATAGCGGCTTCGTTCAGGAAAAGCAGCGCTCCCGGCTGAAGCTGCGGGAGTTAATGCACAACATCGTTGGCCTGAAGTCAGCGCTGACGAAAATATTGATGCTGTCGATAGTTATTGAAACGGTCAATTTGCTGCTGCCGATGGGCACGCAGGTTGTTACCGATCATGTTATTACCGCACATGATGAAAACCTGCTGCTGGTCATCTGCATCGGGCTAATGTTTTTTACGATTTTTAAAACCTGGGTCAGCATGCTCCGGGCGTGGGTTTCGCTAAAGCTGAATACGCTGACCGACGTGCAGTGGAAAACGAGCTTTTTTGATCATCTGATCGGCCTGCCGCTCGCTTTCTTTGAGAAGCGCCAGCTCGGGGATATACAGTCGCGGTTTGCTTCCCTGGATACCATTCGCTCAACCTTCACTAACAGCATTGTGAACGGAATTATTGACTCGATCATGACCATCGGCCTGCTTATTATGCTGAGCCTGTACGGCGGCTGGCTGGTGTGGGTTGTGCTGGGATTCACCCTTTGCTACGCCGCGATGCGCGCGATCACCTATAAATTTTATCGCGCCATTAATGAAGAGCTAATCGTCAAGCGCGCGCGTTCCGGCTCGCATTTTATGGAGTCGCTGTACGGCATCGCGACGATAAAGTCGCTTAACCTCAAAAACAGGCGCTCGCAGCACTGGCTGAATACCAATATTGATGTCAGCAACGCCGGCTTGAAGCAGACGCGTTTCGATATGCTGTTTGGTGGGATTAATACCTTTATTAACTCGGCCGATCAGGTTGTCATTTTATGGCTGGGGGCGCAGATGGTTATGGATAACACCATGACCATCGGGATGTTTATGGCGTTTAACGCCTATCGCGGCCAGTTTGCGCAGCGTGCCGCCGCGCTCATCGATCTCACTATGCAGCTGAAAATGCTGTCGCTGCATAACGAGCGTATTTCAGAAATTGTCTATAGCGAGCCGGAGGCGGAGCTGCCGGTAAGAAAGATTTTCGCAGACGATATCGGCGTCTCTTTAGAAGTGCAGAATTTGGCGTATCAGTACGATCGGTTGTCAAAGCCCGTTTTTTCTAACGTCAATATTAGCGTTGCCGCAGGAGAATCCGTCGCGCTGATCGGCGCATCGGGGGTCGGTAAAACGACGCTATTAAAAGTCATGTCTGGCCTGCTGACGCCGGAGCGGGGGGATATATTTATTGGCGGCTTTGATATTAACAAAATCGGTATTAATAACTTCCGCAGCAGCATCGCCTGCGTACTGCAGGAGGACCGCCTGTTTTCGGGATCGATTGCCGATAATATTTCCGGCTTCGATGATGGCATGGACCAGGCGCTGATCGTGGACTGCGCGATGAAATGCAATATCCATGAAGAAATTCTGCGCATGCCGATGGGCTATGAAACGATCATCGGCGAGCTTGGCGCCGGGATCTCTGGCGGCCAAAAGCAGCGCCTGCTCATTGCGCGGGCGCTGTATCAAAAACCGAAAATTCTATTTATGGATGAAGCCACCAGTCATCTCGATATTAATAATGAAAAGCTGGTCAACTCGGCGATTGAGTCTTTAAACATTACCCGAATTATTATCGCCCACCGTCCTTCAACCATCGCCTGTGCCGATCGGATTATTGATCTGGCAAAACTTACCCTGTTGCCACAGCAGCCTACTACGGAGACTATTTTATGAACATCTTAACGGGTATTAATACCGGGATAATTAAATCCCCCAACGCCGTGCTGGCGCTGGCCCTGAAGGTGCAAAGCGTCCTGACTGCAGAAATGCTGATGTACCTTCCGCCCGATCGGGTACAGGACCTGCTTTTTGCCGTTTTCAGCGGCTACCGCAGGCTGCAAATGATGTTCCGCGACGATCCTGAGGGCATCAGGGCGCGTACTATCGCCGATAGCGAGCGGCTGAACGGCCGCACGCTCTCCGTCACCCTTGATGAAATACAGAATCCCAGCGCCGCGCTTCGGGTAACCGATTTTGTGATGAAAGAGCGGCAGGATAAGATCGTCTTTCTCTTCTTTTTGCAAAATGAGGAGGTGATCTCTGTGGATTTGGCCGTCACCCAGATGGAGTTTCTGCTGAATCTGCTGTTAGCAACGATACACAAGTCCGAGGACGCCGCCTTTATTTCTCTGGCGCTACAGGGCAACGATTTTATTCCGTTCTATACCGTCGATTTTGCAAATATCGACAGCTGCGGGATTAACTACAATAAATTTAACGTGCCGGCATGGAAATTTTCAGCCTTCAGCGATTTTTATTCGCTGGTAATGATTGAGGGCACTGGCGATATTCCATGTGGGGCAATTATTAAAGCGCAGCCGGGGCTGGAGGCGAGCCGGATTAAGGCGATTGGCGAATTATTATTAAATAATAACTCATTGCTGGCGCCTTACCGGCAGCGCGCGCTGGCCTTTGAGTATCAAAAGATAGATCCCCAGGTGAAAGAAGAGGAGATGGAGAAGCTGCTGCGGGCGCATATTCAGCATCGAACCCTGAAGATGTCGCCATCAATGTGCTAGCCGCTCCTGCCAGAGTTAGCGAGGGCGAGCGGGCCGAAGCGCGTCCGGCCCGCTCGCCGCCGGATTATGCCCGCTGCGCCGGGCGCCGGTGCCGGTACAGCCACATCAGCTTATAGGCCGCCGGAATGATAAACAGCGACAGCAGCGGGGCGGTGATCATCCCGCCAATCATCGGCGCGGCGATGCGGCTCATCACCTCGGAACCGGCGCCGGTGCCCCATAAAATCGGCAGCAGGCCGGCGATAATCACCGCCACGGTCATCGCCTTGGGCCGCACGCGCAGCACCGCGCCCCGGTACAGCGCCTCGTCGAGCCCGTCGGCGCTGAAGGTCTCCGCGTTTTCCAGCGACGGCTCCGCTTCGATGGCGTGGCGCAGGTACATCAGCATCACCACGCCAAACTCCGCCGCCACCCCGGCAAGGGCGATAAACCCGGTGCCGGTCGCCACCGACAGATGGAACCCCATCCAGTAGAGGAACCAGATGCCGCCGACCAGCGCGAACGGCACGCTGGCGATAATCAGCAGCGCCTCGCCGAAGCGGCGGAACGCCAGGTACAGCAGCACGAAAATGATCATCAGCGTCATGGGCACCATCAGCTTCAGCTTCTGGTTGGCGCGCTCGAGCAGCTCAAACTGGCCGGAGTAGGAGACGCTGGTCCCCGGCTTGAGCTTCACTCCCTGAGCGATGGCCCGCTGCAGATCGTGAACCACCGAGACCATGTCGCGATCCCTGGCGTCGATATAGATCCAGCTGGTCGGGCGGGCGTTCTCGGTTTTCAGCATCGACGGGCCGGTTACCACCTTCACCTCCGCCACGTCGCCGAGGACTATTTGCTGCTGCAGCGGCGTCAGGATCGGCAGCTGGCGCAGGGCTTCCGGGCTATTGCGATAGCTCTGCGGGTAGCGGATGTTGATCGGGTAGCGCTCGACGCCTTCCACCGTTTCGCCGACCATCGCGCCGCCGATGGCCGATGAGACGAACAGCTGCACGTCGCCAACGCTCATGCCGTAGCGGGCGGCCTGCTCGCGATTAATGTCGATATTGAGATAGCGCCCGCCGATGAGCCGTTCCGCCAGCGCCGAGGTGACGCCCGGTACGGTGCGGGCCACGGCTTCAATCTGCTCGGCGGTTGCGTCGATGTCGGCGAGGTTTGTGCCGGAGACCTTAATACCGATCGGGCTTTTGATCCCGGTGGAGAGCATATCGATCCGGTTGCGGATCGGCGGCACCCACAGGTTGGCGAGCCCCGGCAGGCGCACGGTTTTATCCAGCTCTTCGACGATCTTCTCCATCGTCATCCCCGGGCGCCACTGATCCTGCGGCTTGAGCTGAATGGTGGTCTCGACCATCTCCAGCGGCGCGGAATCGGTGGCGGTCTCGGCCTTACCGGTCTTGCCGAACACGCGGGCCACTTCCGGCACCGTCATAATCAGCTTATCGGTCTTCTGCAGCATATCCGCCGCCTGCGAGGCGGAAATCCCCGGCAGCGTCGACGGCATATACAGCAGATCGCCTTCGTTGATCTGCGGCAGGAACTCGCCGCCCACCCGGCTGAGCGGCCAGATGACCGTCAGGATCGTCAGCGCCGCAACCAGCAGGGTCGCCTTCGGCCAGCGCAGCACCTTCAGCAGCAGAGGGTGATAAATGCGGATCAGAAAGCGGTTGAGCGGGTTGCTGCTCTCCGCCGGGATCTTGCCGCGGATCCACAATCCCATCAGGATCGGGATCGCCACGATCGCCAGCAGCGCCGCCCCGGCCATCGACCAGGTTTTGGTAAACGCCAGCGGGCCGAACAGCTTTCCTTCCTGCCCTTCGAGGGTGAAAATCGGGATAAACGACAGGGTGATAATCAGCAGGCTGATAAACAGCGCCGGGCCCACCTCCACCGAGGCGTCGGTGATGATTTTCCAGCGCGTCTCGTTGTCGAGGCGCTGCTGCGGATGCTGATGATCCCACTCCTCCAGCCGCTTATGGGCGTTTTCAATCATCACGATGGCGGCATCGACCATCGCCCCCACAGCAATCGCAATCCCGCCCAGCGACATGATATTGGCGTTCAGCCCCTGGAAATGCATCATGATAAAGGCGAAGCACAGGCCGAGCGGCAGGGAGATAATGGCGACCAGCGCCGAACGTACGTGCCAGAGGAACAGGGCGCAGACCAGCGCGACGACGATAAACTCCTCCAGCAGCTTCATGCTGAGGTTGTCAATGGCCCGGTCGATCAGCCGGCTGCGGTCATAGGTGGTCACCACCTCAACCCCTTCCGGCAGGCTGCCCTGCAGGGACGCCAGCTTGCTCCTTACGGCCGAAATCACTTCGCGGGCGTTCTTGCCGGAGCGCAGGATCACCACGCCGCCGGCCACTTCGCCTTCGCCGTTCAGTTCAGCGATGCCGCGGCGCATTTCCGGGCCGATTTGTACCCTGGCGACGTCGCGCAGATATACCGGCACGCCGCTGTCGCTGGTTTTCAGCACGATGCTGTTAAAGTCGTCGAGGCTTTGCAGATAGCCGCTGGCGCGCACCATATACTCGGCTTCCGCCAGCTCGACGGAGGAGCCGCCTGCCTCCTGGTTGGCGCTATCCAGCGCCGATTTCACCGCCGACAGGGTAATGCCGTACTGGGTCAGCTTCAGCGGATCGACCACCACCTGGTACTCTTTGACCACGCCGCCCACCGAGGCCACTTCCGAAACGTCCGGGATGGTTTTTAGCTCATATTTTAAAAACCAGTCCTGCAGCGAGCGCAGCTCCGCGAGGTCGTGCCTGCCGCTGCGATCGACCAGCGCGTACTCATAGATCCAGCCGACGCCGGTGGCGTCCGGCCCCATTTCGGCGCTGACGCCGGCCGGGAGCTTGCCCTGTACCTGGTTGAGGTACTCGAGCACCCGCGAGCGCGCCCAGTAGGGATCGGTGCCGTCGGCAAAAATCACGTAGACGTAGGAAGCGCCGAACTGCGAAAAGCCGCGCACCGTTTTGGCGCCCGGCACCGACAGCATGGTGGTGGTCAGCGGCCAGGTGACCTGGTTTTCAACGATTTGCGGCGCCTGGCCGGGGTCGCTGGTCTTGACGATCACCTGCACGTCGGAGAGATCCGGCAGGGCATCCACCGGCGTGTGGACGATGGTCCACGCCCCCCAGATGCTGAGGAACAACGCTCCCATCATCACCAGAAAGCGGTTGGCCACCGAGCGCCGGATAATCCACTCAATCATTTGTCATCTCCCCGGTGCGCATGCGCCGCGTTATCCGGCTTGTCCGACGCGGCGGCGGGCGGCTGCGCGCGCATCCGATCCAGCGCGCCGGAGATATTGGCCTCGGAATCAATCAGGAACAGGCCGCTGGCGACCACCTTCTCTCCTTCGCGAATGCCGGAGCGGATCGCCGTCATATCGCCGGACTGCTGGAAGACCTCGACCCGTTTCGGCACGAAGCGGCCGTCGCCGTCCACGGTGATGACCCGCTGCTCCGTGCCGCTGTCGATCAGCGCTTTCGACGGGATCAGCAGCATCGGCTGGCTCTGCGCGTTCAGCTTCAGCCAGGCGGTCATCCCCGGCTTTAGCGCCTCATCCGGGTTATCGACCTGCAGGCGCAGCTGCAGCGTGCGGGTAGCCGCATCCACGCCGGGCAGAATGCTCCATTTGCTGACGGTGAAGGTTTTGTCCGGCTGCGCCGGGACGGAAAGGACAAACTGCGAGGCGTCTTTAATCAGCCAGGCGATGGATTCCGGCACCGAGGCGCTAATCCACACCGGGTCCATGCCCTGAATTTTGGCCACCACGTTATCCCTGGCGATGTTCATCCCGGCACGTAAATCAAAGGCGGTGATCGCGCCGTCAATCGGCGCTTTCAGGGTGAAGCGGGTCTGAATTTTATTCGTCGCCTTCAGGCGGCGGATATCGTCATCCGGCATCCCGGCGAGGCGCAGCCGCTCGAGGATCCCCTCCACCTGGGTCGCGGTGCCGCCGGTTTCCCGCAGCAGCAGATATTCGCTCTGCGCCTCGACCCAATCCGGAATCGTCAGGTCGATCAGCGGGGCGCCTTGCTTAATCTTATCCCCGACGGTCAGCGGGTAGACTCTGTCGATGAAGCCCGCCGCGCGCGCCTGGACGATGGCAAACTGGTATTCGTTATAGCTGACGTTGGCCGGGAAGGTCTGCGCGTAGCTCAGCGGCCCGCGCGCGACGGCGGCGGTTTTAACGCCCAGATTCTGGGTTTGCGTCGGGTCGATGCGTACGCCCGGCGCGGCCGAGGGCGGCGCCTCTTCATCGGCGTATTTGGCCACCAGGTCCATATCCATAAACGGCGATTTTCCCGGCTTATCAAACCGCGTATTGGGGTACATCGGGTCATACCAGAACAGGACTTTACGCGCCTGCCCGGCGGCAGGCTCCGCGTCGCCCACAGGGTGCGCCGGCGCAAGCCCGATATAGAGACCCGCCGCAATTATGCCGCCAAGAGACATACTGCTGATAACGAGCGCAGCGGTTTTAAGTTTTAGAGAGACCATCGTAATGCGCTCCGTGAACACCTTATTAGTTAACGTGGATATCCTGTAATAAGGAGAGGCTGCCCTGCTGAATAAAGGTGAAGGTGACCTTATCGCCAGGCTTAACCGCGTTAAGCCGGGTTTGCGGGGTGATGGTGAAACGCATGGTCATCGGCGGCCAGTTCACCGCCGGGATGGCGTCATGGTCGATGGTGACTTTTTTCGTATCCATATCAATGATTTTAACTTCGCCGGTGGCGCTAATGGGCTGCGCCTGCCCGGCGGCGGACGCGGCGGGCATCATTTCGCCGTGCTGGTGCCCGGCGGCCTGGGCTCCGGCGGCTACGGCAGACAGAAGAAGACCAAAAATGACCGTTTTTGCGACATGATTCATGATTAACACTCCTGATATTCAATAATGGGTTATTCCAGCCAGCCGCCGCCGAGGGCGGCAAAGAGCTGAATTTCGTTAACCTGGCGGGCGTAGTTGAGATCCAGCAGGGCCTGCCGCGTGGCGAACAGCGAGCGCTCGGCGTCCAGCACTTCGATATAGCTCACCGCGCCGTGCTGATAGAGCGTTCTGGCGCGCTGGAGGGTGATTCGCAGCGAGTCGAGATAGCGCCGCTGGGCGCTGATTTGATCCGCCAGGCTCTGGCGCAGGGCCAGGGCGTCAGCCACCTCTTTAAAGGCGGTCTGGATTTTCTGTTCGTAATTCACCACCGACTGCTGCTGGCGGATTTCGGCGACGTCGAGATTGGCCTGATTACGCCCGGCGTTGAATATCGGCAGCTCGATTTTAGGGATGAAGTTCCACATCCCGCTGGCCGGATTAAACAGGCTGGAGAGGTCGGCGCTGCTGGCGGAAAGTGAGCTGGTTAGCGTAATCGACGGGAAAAAGGCCGCCCGCGCGGCGCCGATATTGGCGTTCGCCGCCCGCAGCCCGTGCTCGGCCTCTAAAATATCGGGGCGCTGGAGCAGGATCTGCGAGGAGAGGGCGGGCGGCAGCCTGACGTCGTGAATATCCGCCGTGTCGTCCGCCGCGTCGTCGGGCAGACGCTGATAGCTGCCCAGCAGCAGCTGCAGAGCGTTATTGGCCTGCGCCAGCTCGCCTTCCCGCCTGGCGATGTCGGCGCGGGTGCTTTCAATCACCCCGCGCGCCTGCTCCAGCGCCAGCACGCTGCTGCTGCCGGTCAGCAGCTGTTTTTCGATAAAAGCGTAGGACTGGCGGTAGTTTTGTAGCGTCTCGCGCGCCACGGCGAGCTGCGCCGCGGCCAGCCGCTGGTTGAAGTAGCTTTGCGAAACGTTCGAAACCAGCAGGATGTGCACCGCGCGCCGGGCTTCTGCGCTGGCGAAAAAGGCCTGCCGCTGCGCCTCGCTCATGTTTTTCAGGCGGCCGAAGAAGTCGAGATCGAAGCTGAGGTTCAGCCCGGCCTGATAGTCGCTGGTGGTGGCGGTATCGCCTTTGAGCTTTCCGCCGTAGGTGGTGCTGGCGGAGGTATCCAGCTGCGGATAGCGGTCGGCGTCGGTCACGCCGTACTGCGCCCGCGCCTCCTGTACTTTCAGGGTAGCCATGCGCAGGTCCCGGTTATCGACAAGCGCGGCGGCAATCAGCGATTTGACCTGCGGATCGGCGAAAAACGCGCGCCAGCCGGCGTCCTGATAGCCCGCAGGCGGCGCAACCAGTTTGTTCTGGCTGAGGGAGAACTGCGGCGGTACCGGCAGGGGCGGCTGCTGGTACTCCGGGGCCAGGGAGAGGCAGCCCGTCAGGATAAAAATAACGCTGAGTGAAATAAGCTTTAGCTGGCGCATGGTGGCAGATTTATCGGCTATCAAGGAATGTCTCGTACTTTACGCAACGGCGTCTGTTTGACGCGTGACGGGAAAATGACAAAGCTGTCATTTTCCTGAGAATTCATTGCTATCCGGTTTGGCTCCTCTAAAATTGAAAACCCGCACAACCGGCGCGTGAAGGAGCAGGTGATGAAGATTTTGATCGTCGAAGATGAGATGAAAACCGGTGAATACCTGACGAAAGGGCTGACGGAAGCCGGTTTTGTTGTCGATCTGGCGGATAACGGTCTGAACGGCTATCACCTGGCGATGACCAGCGATTATGACCTGCTGATCCTCGACATCATGCTGCCGGACGTGAACGGCTGGGATATCGTCAGAATGCTGCGTTCCGCCGATAAGGGCATGCCGATCCTGCTGCTGACCGCGCTGGGGACCGTTGAGCATCGGGTTAAGGGGCTGGAGCTCGGGGCCGATGACTATCTGGTGAAGCCCTTTGCCTTTGCCGAGCTGCTGGCGCGCGTAAGGACGCTCCTGCGTCGCGGGGCGGCGACGATCGTTGAGAGCCAGTTCCAGGTGGCGGACTTAACGCTCGACCTGGTCAGCCGTAGGGTGACCCGGGCGGGCTCGCGCATCACGTTGACCAGCAAAGAGTTTACGCTGCTGGAGTTCTTTATCCGCCATCAGGGCGAAGTTCTGCCCCGCTCGCTGATCGCCTCCCAGGTCTGGGACATGAATTTTGACAGCGACACCAACGCCATTGACGTGGCGGTGAAGCGGCTGCGGGGCAAAATCGATAATGATTTTGAGCCTAAGCTCATCCAGACCGTGCGCGGCGTCGGCTATGTGCTTGAGGTGCCGGATGGCGATTAAGCTGCTGCAGCGGCCTTTTTCGCTGGCGACGCGGCTGACCTTTTTTATCAGCCTGGCGACGATAGTGGCCTTTTTCGCCTTCACCTGGATAATGATCCACTCGGTAAAGGCGCATTTTGAAGAGCGTGACGCCCACGACCTCAGGCAGCTGGCCACCACGCTTGAGACGGTGCTCAACCATGCCGACTATCCCCAGGCGCGGCGGCTGGAGATCTTAAAGGACGTGATCGATGGCTACGCCAACGTCTTTATTTGCCTTGATGATGGCAGCGGCAAGATCCTGTTCCAGTCGCCGAACGGCCCCGATCTCAGCCATATCATGAGTACGCCGGGGCTTGCCGCCAGGCTGCAGGATGGCAACGTCGTCTCGTGGGTAGACCCGCATCCACGGGCGTTAAGCCATGACAATCACCAGATGCAGACCCGCTCCTGGCGGCTGATTATGCTGCCGCTTAGCCGCGCGGCGGACGGCAGGCCGGCCTACCGCCTGCTGATGGCCCTGTCGATCGATTTTCATCTTCACTATATTAACGAGCTGAAGGCGAGGCTGATTTCGGCGGCGACGATGATCAGCATCCTTATCATCTTTATCGTGCTGTTCGTGGTCTATCACGGACATAAGCCGATTCGCCGGGTCAGCCGGCAGATTCAAAATATTACCTCCCGCGACCTCGATGTGCACTTAAACCCGCAGTCCGTGCCGATTGAGCTGGAGCGGCTGGTGCTGTCGTTTAACCATATGCTTGAACGTATCGAGGATGTGTTTACCCGCCAGTCCAACTTTTCCGCGGATATTGCCCATGAGATCCGCACGCCGATCACCAACCTGGTGACCCAGACGGAGATTGCGCTCAGCCAGACCCGCAGCCAGAAAGAGCTGGAGGACGTGCTGTACTCCAATCTGGAAGAGTTCTCGCGGATGTCGCGGATGGTCAGCGATATGCTGTTTCTGGCGCAGGCCGACAATAATCAGCTGATCCCGGAGCTAAAAGCGCTGAATCTGGCCGATGAGGTCAGTAAGGTCTTCGACTTCTTTGAAGCCTGGGCCGAGGAGCGGGAAGTGGCCCTGCGCTTTAGCGGCAGCGCCTGCTGGGTGGTTGGCGATCCGCTGATGCTGCGCCGGGCGATGAGTAATTTGCTCTCTAACGCCATCCGCTATACGCCTGGCGGCCGGGCGGTTACCGTGCATCTGACGGAGGCCAGTGACCAGATCCAGCTGATCGTTGAGAATCCGGGAACGCCGATCCCTGCGGAACATCTGTCACGGCTTTTCGACCGCTTCTACCGTGTCGATCCCTCCCGCCAGCGTAAAGGCGAGGGGAGCGGCATAGGACTGGCGATCGTTAAATCAATCGTCACCGCCCATCGCGGTAGCGTGGCGGTGGAGTCCGACGCGCGCTCAACCCGCTTTATTCTGATGCTACCAAAACGAGCGTAATAACAGCAGGCCATAAAAAGAAGCCCGGCGGTGCCGGGCTTCGGGATGCTTACTCTTCGAAGTACCAGTAGCCCTGGTTGATAAGGCGCGTCAGCTCGGCGATAAATTGCGGGTTGTGCAGCGCCTTGCCCAGCTCATCTTTACCCAGTGAAGTGTAGCGGCACAGCGCATCCAGCGCGTCGGTATCGGTGATTGCCAGCGCTTCGCTGTTCACGAAGAAGCTGTCGCCGATATGCAGCACCCGCAGGCCGCTCAGGCGGGCCAGCGTTTCGCCGCCGCTCAGGGCATCAACAACCTCTTCTTCTGCATAAGGCGGCTCGGCCGGGGCTATGTCCAGGTCGTGACGCGGCGTGGTGGCAAAACCGCCGAACCACCGGGTGAACTCCTCCGGCTGGCTAATCATGTCGATCATCATTCCGCGCAGGCGTTCGAGCTCATACTCTTCTACCCGACCGGGATGTTCGCGGCAGGTCAGGTCCGGATCGCTGTAGTGCTCGCCGCCAAGATCGTTTTCCAGCGCGTAGTCGGCAAAGCTGCTGATCAGGTCGCGGCCGTTCGGCCCGCGGAAGCCAACGGAGTAGTTGAGCGCCGTTTCGTGGGTGATACCGTCGTGCGGGAATCCCGGCGGGATATACAGGATATCGCCCGGCGCAAGGTCTTCATCAATAATCGGTGGGAAAGGATCGACGTGCAGCAGCGCCGGATGCGGGCAGAACTGACGCATCGGCAGCTTGTCGCCCACGCGCCAGCGGCGGCTGCCCATGCCCTGAATAATAAAGACATCATACTGGTCGATATGCGGGCCAACGCCGCCGCCCGGGACCGAGAAGGAGATCATCAGGTCGTCCAGGCGCCAGTCAGGCAGCACGCGGAACGGGCGAACCAGCTCGGCGGCGGGCATATGCCAGTGGTTTACCGCCTGCGCCAGCAGCGACCAGCCGGTTTCGCCGAGACCATCAAAATGTTCGAACGGCCCGTTGCTGGCCTGCCACTGTTCGTTCACCAGGCTGACCAGCCGACTGTCGACTTCCGGTTCCATGGCCAGACCCGCCAGCTCGTCCGGGGTGATCGGATCGACGAAGTTCGGGAAAGCGTTCTTTAATACTACCGGCTGCTTTTGCCAGTACTTCTCTAAAAACTCGGGCCAGTTAATGTTCAGTTGATAAGCCATAGATTCACACCACTAAGGAAGAAACGGTCCTGATTATAGAAAGGTGTGAACCGAGGGCGCCTTGTCGTGAGTCAAAGCGGCTGCTTAATCCGCCGTTTGGGGCATCTCTAAGCCGGAGGGAATCATCTGCGCGCAGGCCGTCGCGCATTTTTGAAAAAACGGTATTTTGTCTGCAATGAGCCGCAGGCCGCGCCAGGACTGGGTTTTATCGGCTTCGGATATTTGTGAAATGGATGGGAAAGTTCAAATAATGAGCGCTTGATAGGTTTTTTGTATTTTATGGCTTGCCATACCAAAAGAACTCCCTATAATGCGCTCCCACTGACACGGAAAATGTGAACAACTTCACAGATTAAGCCGGATCGGAAGAGAAAAAATCCTGAATTAAAGGATTGACTCTGCAAGAGGAAAGCGTATTATACGCCACTTCGCAACGGTGAGCGAAAGCCGCGTTGCACTGCTCTTTAACAATTTATCAGACAATCTGTGTGGGCACTCAAAGTGACATGGATTCTTAACGTCTTCGGACGAAAAATGAATACCAAGTCTCTGAGTGAACATACGTAATTCATTACGAAGTTTAATTCAAGAGCATCAAACTTAAATTGAAGAGTTTGATCATGGCTCAGATTGAACGCTGGCGGCAGGCCTAACACATGCAAGTCGGGCGGTAGCACAGAGAGCTTGCTCTCGGGTGACGAGCGGCGGACGGGTGAGTAATGTCTGGGAAACTGCCTGATGGAGGGGGATAACTACTGGAAACGGTAGCTAATACCGCATAACGTCGCAAGACCAAAGTGGGGGACCTTCGGGCCTCATGCCATCAGATGTGCCCAGATGGGATTAGCTTGTAGGTGAGGTAACGGCTCACCTAGGCGACGATCCCTAGCTGGTCTGAGAGGATGACCAGCCACACTGGAACTGAGACACGGTCCAGACTCCTACGGGAGGCAGCAGTGGGGAATATTGCACAATGGGCGCAAGCCTGATGCAGCCATGCCGCGTGTATGAAGAAGGCCTTCGGGTTGTAAAGTACTTTCAGCGAGGAGGAAGGTGTTGAGGTTAATAACCTCAGCAATTGACGTTACTCGCAGAAGAAGCACCGGCTAACTCCGTGCCAGCAGCCGCGGTAATACGGAGGGTGCAAGCGTTAATCGGAATTACTGGGCGTAAAGCGCACGCAGGCGGTCTGTTAAGTCAGATGTGAAATCCCCGGGCTCAACCTGGGAACTGCATTTGAAACTGGCAGGCTTGAGTCTTGTAGAGGGGGGTAGAATTCCAGGTGTAGCGGTGAAATGCGTAGAGATCTGGAGGAATACCGGTGGCGAAGGCGGCCCCCTGGACAAAGACTGACGCTCAGGTGCGAAAGCGTGGGGAGCAAACAGGATTAGATACCCTGGTAGTCCACGCTGTAAACGATGTCGACTTGGAGGTTGTTCCCTTGAGGAGTGGCTTCCGGAGCTAACGCGTTAAGTCGACCGCCTGGGGAGTACGGCCGCAAGGTTAAAACTCAAATGAATTGACGGGGGCCCGCACAAGCGGTGGAGCATGTGGTTTAATTCGATGCAACGCGAAGAACCTTACCTGGTCTTGACATCCACGGAATTCAGCAGAGATGCTTTAGTGCCTTCGGGAACCGTGAGACAGGTGCTGCATGGCTGTCGTCAGCTCGTGTTGTGAAATGTTGGGTTAAGTCCCGCAACGAGCGCAACCCTTATCCTTTGTTGCCAGCGGTTAGGCCGGGAACTCAAAGGAGACTGCCAGTGATAAACTGGAGGAAGGTGGGGATGACGTCAAGTCATCATGGCCCTTACGACCAGGGCTACACACGTGCTACAATGGCATATACAAAGAGAAGCGACCTCGCGAGAGCAAGCGGACCTCATAAAGTATGTCGTAGTCCGGATCGGAGTCTGCAACTCGACTCCGTGAAGTCGGAATCGCTAGTAATCGTGGATCAGAATGCCACGGTGAATACGTTCCCGGGCCTTGTACACACCGCCCGTCACACCATGGGAGTGGGTTGCAAAAGAAGTAGGTAGCTTAACCTTCGGGAGGGCGCTTACCACTTTGTGATTCATGACTGGGGTGAAGTCGTAACAAGGTAACCGTAGGGGAACCTGCGGTTGGATCACCTCCTTACCTGAAAGAACCTGCCTTTGTAGTGTCCACACAGATTGTCTGATGAAAAGTAAATAGCAAGGCGTTTACGCGTCGGGAGTGAGGCTGAATAAGGCTGCTCGCTTTCTATTAATGAAAGCTCACCCTACACAAAAATATCACTCAGTGAGTGATAAGCAATTTTTGTGTCCCCTTCGTCTAGAGGCCCAGGACACCGCCCTTTCACGGCGGTAACAGGGGTTCGAATCCCCTAGGGGACGCCACTTGCTGGTTCGTGAGTGAAAGTCGCCGACCTCAGTATCTCAAAACTAACTCAGTGAGTTATGTTTGAGATATTTGCTCTTTAAAAATCTGGATCAAGCTGAAAATTGAAACGACACACGTTGAGTGTGTTCGAGTCTCTCAAATTTTCGCAACGCGACTGTTTTACGAAACAGCTTCAGGTTGTGAGGTTAAGCGACTAAGCGTACACGGTGGATGCCCTGGCAGTCAGAGGCGATGAAGGACGTGCTAATCTGCGATAAGCGTCGGTAAGGTGATATGAACCGTTATAACCGGCGATTTCCGAATGGGGAAACCCAGTGCAATTCGTTGCACTATCGTTAAGTGAATACATAGCTTAACGAAGCGAACCGGGGGAACTGAAACATCTAAGTACCCCGAGGAAAAGAAATCAACCGAGATTCCCCCAGTAGCGGCGAGCGAACGGGGAGCAGCCCGGAACCTGAATCAGTTTGTGTGTTAGTGGAAGCGTCTGGAAAGTCGCAGGGTACAGGGTGATACTCCCGTACACTAAAATGCACATTCTGTGAGTTCGAAGAGTAGGGCGGGACACGTGGTATCCTGTCTGAATATGGGGGGACCATCCTCCAAGGCTAAATACTCCTGACTGACCGATAGTGAACCAGTACCGTGAGGGAAAGGCGAAAAGAACCCCGGCGAGGGGAGTGAAAAAGAACCTGAAACCGTGTACGTACAAGCAGTGGGAGCCTCTTTTATGGGGTGACTGCGTACCTTTTGTATAATGGGTCAGCGACTTATATTCTGTAGCAAGGTTAACCGTATAGGGGAGCCGCAGGGAAACCGAGTCTTAACTGGGCGTTAAGTTGCAGGGTATAGACCCGAAACCCGGTGATCTAGCCATGGGCAGGTTGAAGGTTGGGTAACACTAACTGGAGGACCGAACCGACTAATGTTGAAAAATTAGCGGATGACTTGTGGCTGGGGGTGAAAGGCCAATCAAACCGGGAGATAGCTGGTTCTCCCCGAAAGCTATTTAGGTAGCGCCTCGTGAATTCATCTTCGGGGGTAGAGCACTGTTTCGGCTAGGGGGTCATCCCGACTTACCAACCCGATGCAAACTGCGAATACCGAAGAATGTTATCACGGGAGACACACGGCGGGTGCTAACGTCCGTCGTGAAGAGGGAAACAACCCAGACCGCCAGCTAAGGTCCCAAAGTCATGGTTAAGTGGGAAACGATGTGGGAAGGCCCAGACAGCCAGGATGTTGGCTTAGAAGCAGCCATCATTTAAAGAAAGCGTAATAGCTCACTGGTCGAGTCGGCCTGCGCGGAAGATGTAACGGGGCTAAACCATGCACCGAAGCTGCGGCAGCGACACTATGTGTTGTTGGGTAGGGGAGCGTTCTGTAAGCCGTTGAAGGTGGCCTGTGAGGGTTGCTGGAGGTATCAGAAGTGCGAATGCTGACATAAGTAACGATAAAGCGGGTGAAAAGCCCGCTCGCCGGAAGACCAAGGGTTCCTGTCCAACGTTAATCGGGGCAGGGTGAGTCGACCCCTAAGGCGAGGCCGAAAGGCGTAGTCGATGGGAAACAGGTTAATATTCCTGTACTCGGTGTTACTGCGAAGGGGGGACGGAGAAGGCTATGTTAGCCGGGCGACGGTTGTCCCGGTTTAAGCATGTAGGCGGAGGTTCCAGGTAAATCCGGAACCTTTTAACGCTGAGGTGTGACGACGAGGCACTACGGTGCTGAAGTAACAAATGCCCTGCTTCCAGGAAAAGCCTCTAAGCATCAGGTAACATCAAATCGTACCCCAAACCGACACAGGTGGTCAGGTAGAGAATACCAAGGCGCTTGAGAGAACTCGGGTGAAGGAACTAGGCAAAATGGTGCCGTAACTTCGGGAGAAGGCACGCTGATGGTAAGTGAAGCGACTCGCTCGTGGAGCTGAACTCAGTCGAAGATACCAGCTGGCTGCAACTGTTTATTAAAAACACAGCACTGTGCAAACACGAAAGTGGACGTATACGGTGTGACGCCTGCCCGGTGCCGGAAGGTTAATTGATGGGGTTATCCGTAAGGAGAAGCTCTTGATCGAAGCCCCGGTAAACGGCGGCCGTAACTATAACGGTCCTAAGGTAGCGAAATTCCTTGTCGGGTAAGTTCCGACCTGCACGAATGGCGTAATGATGGCCAGGCTGTCTCCACCCGAGACTCAGTGAAATTGAACTCGCTGTGAAGATGCAGTGTACCCGCGGCAAGACGGAAAGACCCCGTGAACCTTTACTATAGCTTGACACTGAACACTGGTCCTTGATGTGTAGGATAGGTGGGAGGCTTTGAAGCGTGGACGCCAGTCTGCGTGGAGCCATCCTTGAAATACCACCCTTTAATGGCTGGTGTTCTAACGTGGGCCCGTAATCCGGGTTGCGGACAGTGTCTGGTGGGTAGTTTGACTGGGGCGGTCTCCTCCCAAAGAGTAACGGAGGAGCACGAAGGTTAGCTAATCCTGGTCGGACATCAGGAGGTTAGTGCAATGGCATAAGCTAGCTTGACTGCGAGCGTGACGGCGCGAGCAGGTGCGAAAGCAGGTCATAGTGATCCGGTGGTTCTGAATGGAAGGGCCATCGCTCAACGGATAAAAGGTACTCCGGGGATAACAGGCTGATACCGCCCAAGAGTTCATATCGACGGCGGTGTTTGGCACCTCGATGTCGGCTCATCACATCCTGGGGCTGAAGTAGGTCCCAAGGGTACGGCTGTTCGCCGTTTAAAGTGGTACGCGAGCTGGGTTTAGAACGTCGTGAGACAGTTCGGTCCCTATCTGCCGTGGGCGCTGGAGAATTGAGGGGGGCTGCTCCTAGTACGAGAGGACCGGAGTGGACGCATCACTGGTGTTCGGGTTGTCATGCCAATGGCATTGCCCGGTAGCTAAATGCGGAAAAGATAAGTGCTGAAAGCATCTAAGCACGAAACTTGCCCCGAGATGAGTTCTCCCTGACCCTTTAAGGGTCCTGAAGGAACGTTGAAGACGACGACGTTGATAGGTCGGGTGTGTAAGCGTAGCGATACGTTGAGCTAACCGATACTAATGAACCGTGAGGCTTAACCTTACAACGCCGAAGCTGTTTTGGCGGATTTGAGAAGATTTTCAGCACTGATTCAGAGTTGAGTACGCAATAATTTGCGCAGTAGTAAGGCGGCAAGCGAAGGAAAAGAAGGAGCATACTGGAGTATGTGACTGAGTTTACGAGCGCAGGCAACGCAGCTGATGCGATAAAGAATGGCGTACTGAGCACAAAGAATTTGCCTGGCGGCAACAGCGCGGTGGTCCCACCTGACCCCATGCCGAACTCAGAAGTGAAACGCCGTAGCGCCGATGGTAGTGTGGGGTCTCCCCATGTGAGAGTAGGGAACTGCCAGGCATCAAATAAAACGAAAGGCTCAGTCGAAAGACTGGGCCTTTTGTTTTGTCTGACGTTTGTCGGTAAGCGCTCTCCGGAGGAGGACAAATCCGCCGGGAGCGGATTTGAACGTTGCGGAGCAACGGCCCGGAGGGTGGCGTGCAGGGCGCCCGCCATAAACCGCCTGCCGCAGCCCAAATCGCACGCCGCGACCCGCACTCTTCTGATGAGAAAAAACCTTTCTTTCCCCGATGCTATATTTAAAATATAAATCAGCTATGGTTTAAATATAAAAACACGCTTTCTAATTAATGCTCTGAATAGTATTAATTCATTTATTTATTATATTTACTTAATATTATTAATCACTTACAAAATAACCTTTCGCCGTTTAAAGCGTAATATCATAATAGCTGGACTTTGCGAAAAAAATGATTTACTGTCCTTAACACTTTGTTAACTTGATCGGATTCGGGTTAGCTGAATTGTGATATAAAATATCAAGCGTACTGCCGATATTAATGCCTGTTTCGGTCGCTTACGGGGCCAAATAACCTCTGTTACCGGGCGGCAATATGAGAATATAAATGAAAATCCTGCTTAGCTGGCCCCCTTTACGCCGGCTCACCCGCTACATACAAGAACGCCTCACCTTTTTGGTCCTGCTCTGCTGGCCGGCAATTATCTGGCTGGCGTGTCGGGTCTGCGTCTGGCTGGCCGATAGCGCGTATACGCTGCTGGGTAAGCCGTTAAGCGAGTCGTTTACCGTCTATCTGCAGCCGCTGATGACCTTTGGCACGCTGGTCCGCATCTCCGTGAGCTGGGTCGTGCTGCTGTTCATTCTGTTTAGCATGGCGATGGGCTTTACCTGGCTGCTGCGCCGCGTGATGAGCCGCAAAAGCTAACCGTATTCAGCACCCGCCTGGCGGCGGCCAGCGTTTCGCCCGACTCGGCGACGCGATACTGAATTAGGCCATCGCGCGGCGTTTTGAGATGACTATTGTCAGTCAATATCGGCCTGGATGCGTCGTTTCGTCTCCTGAGCGGCGAGCCCTGATCCGGGCGGCGGCTTCGAGGCGCTGCCCGTTAACCGAATATCTATCTTTGCCAGCACCTCGTCCTTGCGCATTGAGTATATCCATCCGTTAACTGTGGGATGTTGCCGCCGCGTGTCGAACCGTCATCCACCATCCGGATGGAATGGCGTAAATGGCGATTGCTGCATTTTCAATCTGGTTGGTCATAGCTAACTGTTGTAAGATCTGCGGCCCTGAAAGGCGAAAACGTCAGCGAGCGCTTTATTCAATGAGTGATGAAAGCAAAAAATATATCGCGATTATTTTTAAGGAATGGCTGCCGCTGCACGACGGCCTGACGCCGGAAGTGAAGGCGGTGCTTAATAATATTGCCACCGGGCAGGCTGAAGCGCTGGCAGCCCGTTTTTATGACTTTATTTTTCAGGACCCGGATATTGCCAGGCACCTTACCTACGACCTGGTTCAGGAACGTCTGAGCCGCTCGCTGGCCGGCTGGGTCAAAGATATTTTGACCTGCGAGAAGGACGACCTGCAGGCGCTGGCGGAAAGGCAATACCATATTGGCAGCATTCACTCGCGGATCGGCATCCCCGCCGAGGCCGTGCTGCGCGGCGCCAGGCAGCTCAAGGCCGGGGTGATTGAATACGTTCGCGACAGCGCGATTGACCGCCAAACCGGCATTGCCGCCATCTACTATGCGATTATGGCGTTTAATATGGCGATCGAGATGATGTGCCACGCCTACACCCTGTCGCACTATCGGGCCACTAAAAACGAAGAGGCCTATCGCCTGTACAGCCTGATGGATAACGTGCCGATGGAGTACGGTAAACAGCAGGCCGCGCTCTCCGGCTGGGAAAATACCGTTATTTTTAATATCGTTAGCGAAAATAAAAACGATATTAACGCCACGTTATTATCGGAATCCGAGTTTGGCCTGTGGTTCCGCCATAAATGCGTGCGCTATTTTAACAAGAACGCGCAGATGGAAGAGATCGCCGATTTGATTACGCAGGTAGATAATTTAATCATCGGCTGGAAATCCTCAGACAGCAGCGCAGAATATAAAAATACGCAAACTCTGCTCCAGAGCATCCACCTCCATTGCCAGAAAATCAGCAGCCAGCTCGGGGTTATCTTCAGCAGCCTGTCGCAAATGCAAAATGGCAAAGACGCCCTTACCAGCCTGCTCAACCGTCGCTACCTGCCGGTGGTCCTCAAGCACGAGGTCACGCTCGCCATGGAGTATGAGCGGCCGATGACGGTCGCGATCGTCGATATCGACCATTTTAAAGAGATTAACGATAGCTGGGGCCACCAGGTGGGCGACAGGGCGATTAAGCACGTTGCTGACCTCCTCAGCGATAATATCCGCTCCAGCGACTATATCTTCCGCTACGGTGGCGAAGAGTTTCTGCTGGTGCTGGTGGAGACCGATGCCCGCGAGGCTCATGCGCTCCTTGAACGCCTGCGCAAAAATATCGGCCAGCTCGCCTTCAACGTCGGTGGCGAGACCGAAATCGCCATTACCGCCAGCATCGGCTACGCGGTTCATAGCGGCCATCCTGACTACAATCTGCTGCTGCGCGATGCCGATAGCGCGCTCTATGCCGCCAAGCGCGACGGACGCAACTGCGTGAAGATGCATGAAGGCGCCAGCGGCGACTAAGCCGTCTGCCGGCCAGGTCCCCGCAGGCGAAGCGCGATGGCGAGTCGCCGCGTTCAGAACAGGATCGGTAAGCCCAGACCCCGTTTTACCTCATGCAGCGTTCGCTGCGTGAGGCCGTTAGCCCGCTCGCTGCCCTGACGCAGCAGCTCCAGCAGCATGCCTTTATCGGCAATAAACCGCGCCCGGCGCTCGCGTATCGGCGCCAGCAGCGTCTGCAAACACTCCTCCAGCGCGTTTTTACACTGCCGATCGCCCAGTCCGCCGCGCTGATAGTGCGCCTTCATTTCGGCAATCAGCGGCCTGTCGGGGTGGAAGGCATCGAGATAGGTAAAGACGACGTTACCTTCCAGCTGGCCCGGATCGGCAACGCGCAGGTGGCCGGGGTCGGTATACATGGCGCCGACCGCGCGATGGATCTCCTCTTCGCTGGCCGAAAGCGTCAGCGTATTGCCGAGCGATTTTGACATTTTTGCGCCGCCGTCAACGCCCGGCAGACGGCCGACCTCGCTGAGCAGCGCCCGGCAGGGCTGCAGCACCGGCGTCGTGGTCAGGCTATTCATCTTATGTACGATTTCGTTGGTCTGTTCGATCATCGGCAGCTGATCGTCGCCAACCGGCACCAGCGCGGCCTTAAAGGCGGTGATATCGGCCGCCTGGCTGATGGGGTAGGCCAGAAAGCCCACCGGCAGCGAGCGGGCGAAGCCTTTCTGCGCAATCTCATGTTTGACGGTGGGATTGCGCTCGACGCGGGCGACGGTGACGATATTCATGTACAGGGCGCTCAGCTCGGCCAGCGCCGGGAGGGCCGACTGCAGGCAAATCGTGGTTTTGTGCGGATCGATGCCGACGGCCAGATAGTCGGCCATCACCTCAAAGATATTGTTGCTGATTTTCTGCGGGTCGCTGCCGTTATCCGTTAATCCCTGCAGGTCGGCGACCAGAATAAACTGCTGGTGGTCATGCTGCAGCTGCACGCGCTGGCGCAGCGAACCTACGTAGTGGCCGAGGTGCAGCTGGCCGGTAGGGCGATCGCCGGTAAGAATGGTTGGGTTGGTGTTCATCAGAAACTCCTTACGATGCTGTTAAGCCGAAAGGGGTCGCTGAGAAACGATAAAGCCGCCTTCCGGCGGCTTTAAAAATGGAAACGTTAATCGTACCGCCTGTTATGCAGGCAGCCACCAGCGGCGTGAGCGGGTAACGACAACGTTTCTGTTCATCGGGCTATCCTGCCACGAAACGGGGGCGGGGTAAACCCGCGCGCCGCCGGCCTTCACATCGTAGAGAAGACGTTCATGATGATGCCGCCGGAAATAATCAGCACCATGGCGAAGATGGCCGGCAGATCCGGTTTCTGCTTGTAGAGGATCATTGAGCAGATGGTGACGCCGACGATCCCAAAGCCGCACCACAGCGAGTAGGCCACGCCCACCGGGATGGTGCTCATCGCGCGGGTGAGGGCGAAATAGCACAGCCCGTAGGCGCAGACTACCAGCACCGACGGCGCCAGTTTGCTAAAGCCGTTGGTCTTTTTGATCATCGAGGTGCCGGTGATTTCGGAGCCGATTGACAGCGCCAGCCACAAAAATCCGAGATTAAACATATGCTATTCCTTTCAGTCAGTTGGCGATTTTTTTGTCGAGAGGCGTAACCGGCTCGGCGGGCGCCGGGGCGCTCTCCTCGCTGCCCATTTTCGAGAACAGGTTCATGATGATGATGCCGCTGGCGATAACCACCATGCCGATAATGGCCGCGGTATCCGGATGCTGGCCGTAGAACGCCATGCCCAGCGTGGAAACGACGAGGATGCCGGTACCGGACCAGGTGGCGTAGGCCAGGCCGACGGGAATATCTTTCACCGCGCGGGAGAGCGAGTAGTAGCAGGTGCAGTAGAGAACAATCAGCAGCGCGAGCAGCATCATTTTGGTTGCGCCTTCGCTGCTGCCGAACATTTTAAGCGTCGAGGTGGCTGAGGTTTCGGAGACGATAACCAGCAGCATCCATAGCCAACATTTTGTTTTGGAAGACATAATAAACTCCGGGTCTATTTATTAAGATAAGGTTCTTTTTTTCTGTTTTTTAAAAAATCGATGGCGGCATCGGTCAGCTCGGCATCGGGCGCGGCGGCTAGCGCCGGATTATTCACTACGTCCGTGACGGTAAGATAACGCCGCGCCGCGCTTGCCGGCGCCGCCGCTGCGCCAGCGCCCGACCTCAGCCGCTCCAGCAATTCGTTCATGTCGCACAGCGTCACGCAGCACGCCGTCAGGCGGGCCAGCGTCGCGCGCATCTGTCCGGCGTAGGCCGAGCCGGTCGCCGCGCCGTACAGCTGATTAAGCTCGCTGTCGGGATCGCAGTGGTAGCGCAGCGCCAGCACCGGCAGGCCGCTAAGCAGCGTCTCGTGCAGGCGTCTGGCGAACGGGCTGCGCAGGCTGCCGTTGGTCAGGTCTGCCGCCAGCGGATAGTCGAGGAACGGCACGATCGCCGCGCGCCAGGCTACTGCCGGCAGCGCCTCCTGCCAGACGGACGGCGGAACTATCGCCCCCGTTTCCTGCCAGCATGCGGCGTCCGGGATATCGTCGTCCAGTACGATATGCAGAGGATGCCCGCAGCCCGCCAGGCGGCGGTGGATCGCCTGCCGGTAGCCGTCGGCGGCGGCGACCATCACCAGCACCGGCGGCTGTAGCCGCTGAACAATCCGCGTCACCAGGCGTTCGATCTCTTCGTCGGTCATGGCCAGTCTCCGTTAAGCGCGCTGGGTGATGATGACCTGCGCGCCGTTTTTCAGCCCGGCGGCGTTAGCCTCTTCGGTATCGATATGGAACTCAAGCGCAAAATCCTCGCGTACCCGAATCACCACCTCATCAAACGTCAGCCGGCGCTCGCCGTTGCTGCGGACGCTGACCTTCTGCCCGTTGCTGACGTTCAGCCGACGGGCGTCCTGCGGCGTCATATGAATATGTCGCCAGGCGCAGATCACCTGCGAACGAAGCTCAACGTGGCCCGCCGGGCCGATCAGCAGCGCGCTGCCGGTGTTCTCCAGCTGGCCGGACTCGCGTACCGGCGCTCTGATACCGAGAGTGAAGCAGTCGGCGCGGGAAATTTCCAGCTGGCTGCGCGGGCGCGTGGGGCCGAGGACGCGAACGTGGGTCAGGGAGCCCTTCGGCCCGACCACGGTGACGCACTCTTCGGCGGCGAACTGCCCCGGCTGACGCAGCGGCTTCAGCGGGGTGAGCGCGTAGCCCTTGCCGAACAGCGCCTCGACATCCTGCTGCGCCAGGTGAACGTGGCGGTTAGAGATGCCGACCGGGATCTCCGGGGCGATGCGGGTCAGGCGGGCGGCGATTTTTTCATGTAACAGAGCGTCGATCATGCCTTTTTCCCTTTCCTCTGCGCGGCGTTTTTGTCTTCCGCCTGGCCCGCCGCCGGCTGCGGCGGATAGGGGGCGGCCGGCTCTTTTTCTTCCGCAGGGAGCGGTGCCTCGGCCTTAGCCGCAGGGCGCGACGGGCGGCCTTTTAATTTACCCAAGGCATCGACCACGCTGCGCTCCGGACGGGCGATAACCAGCGAGCCGACGAGCTGGCCTGCGGCGACGACCTCGACGCCGCGCTCAATCGCGGTGTGGATGGCGCTGATTTCGCCCTCAAAGCAGACGCTGACCAGCCCCGAGCCGATTTTACGATAGCCGATGCAGCTTACGCCTGCGGCTTTACAGGCGGCGTCGACGGCCTGAACGGCGGCGACCAGCCCTCGCGTTTCAATTACGCCTAAACTTTTCATTGTCAGCTCCTGTTAATGGCGGACTAAACGAATATCAAAATCAAACTGGGCGAAGAACGTTTCCAGCTGGTTTAACTCTTCGGGCGAATAGGACGGGTCCTGGGTGATCGGGTACGGCATATCCAGGCGCTCATATTTTTTACGCCCCAGCTGGTGGTACGGCAGCATATCGATGCGGCGAATATGTCCGCGTTTTGCTAGCTTCTGTACGTAATCAATGGCGCCGGTAATCGCCTCCCAGGAGTCGTTATATCCGCGCACCAGCGGCATCCTGACAATCACGTTGGCGCCGGAGTCCACCAGCCACTCCAGATTGCGGCGGATCCCTTCGTTGCCAATGCCGAATAGCGCTTTATGGTGCGCGCTATTGATCTGCTTAATATCGAATAAGAAAGTGTCGGTGACCGCCGCGAGCTTCTGGTAATTAGCCAGCGAGGTGGTGCCCTGGGTTTCGATCGCGGTATTGAGCATCATCTTTTTGCATTCGCTAAACAGGGCGACGGCAAAATCGGTCTGCAGGCTCATCTCGCCGCCGCCGATGGTCACGCCGCCGCCGGAGGCGATATAAAAATCGTAATCCTGCATGATTATCTCCATCAGCTCGCTGACGGTGACGTCTTTACCCATAATATCCAGCGCGTTTTGGGTGCAAATCTCTTCACATTTACGGCAGCCGATGCAGTCTTTATTGCGGTCAACGAAGTGCTTCATTTCGCCGTTTTCCTCCGCCCGGTAGTGAATACCCGCCGGACAGACGCTGACGCAGTCGCCGCAGTTCACGCACTTATCCTGCGAGAACATCACCTGAAACTGACTGGTAAGCCCTTCCGGGTTCGCGCACCACGGGCAGCGGATATTGCAGCCCTTAAAAAACACCAGCGTGCGAATGCCATCCCCGTCATAAATCGAGTATTTCTGGATATTGAATATGCGCCCGGTTAATTCTTGTGTTGCGATCACGCTTGCCTCCTCCTCGCCCTCCGGCAGGCCGCAGCAACCTTATCTGCGGCCCACCCTCGGTGAAGAACTTCCTGTTATTTCTCAAATAGGGCTCAAATATTTCTCAAATGGCGCCTAGAACTTCTCAATCACCGTGCGGCTGATAATTTCATCCTGCACCTCTTTGCACAGCTCAACGAAGTAGGCGCTGTAGCCCGCCACGCGGACGATCAGGTCGCGGTATTTTTCCGGCTCCTGCTGGGCTTTTTTCAGCACTTCGTTATCGACGTAGCTGAACTGCATCTGGCCGTTGCCGAGAATCGAGGCGGTACGCAGCAGCGTGATCAGGCCGTGGCGTCCTTCAGGCGTATCCAGCAACCCTTTGAGGAACTTGAAGTTATGCACCATGCCGATGTTCATGGTCTCCACGTTCATCTTGCTGACCGACTTGATTATCGCCGTCGGACCCTGCTTATCGGCGCCCTGCGTCGGGCTGATGCCGTCCGAGAGCGGCATCCACGCCAGGCGACCGTTCGGCGTGGCGTTGGTCAGCTCGCCGATCGGCGTGTTGTTGGAGATCGACAGGGTGCCGTGGCTGAGGGTGGAGTAGAGCATCTGGTACTTACGGCACTCGCGCTCGGTCCACTCGGTAATATCCAGCGCGTACTGGTCAACGTAGTTGTCGTCGTTGCCGTATTTCGGCGCGTTCAGGCAGTCGCGGCGCAGCCCTTCGAAGCCTTCAAAGTTCGCCAGCATCGCGTCGCGGATCTGCTCGAGGGTATATTTTTTATCTTCATAGACCAGCTTGCGGATCGCGGCGAGGGAGTCGACGTAGGTCGCCAGGCCCGAGAAGATCAGCCCCGGCCCGTGGTTGACCATCGCTCCGCCGGCCGCCACGTCTTTACCGCTCTCCATGCAGCCTTCCACCAGCAGCGACATCAGCGGCTTCGGCGCCACGTCGCGGTGCACGCGCTGGCTGATTACCGTGCCGATTGCCGACAGGCGCACGATATGGGCAATCTGCTGTTTCACCGCCGCGTCGAAGGCTTCGAAGGTGTGCAGGTCGCGCAGGTCGCCGGTATCCAGCCCCTGATAGCTGTCGAACAGCACCATCCGGCCGCGGTTCAGCACGAACTCGATGGCGATGGGCCACTGGGTGTAGCCGGTAGAGGTCCACTGGTATATGCGGCCCGATTTCTGCGGCTCGACGCAGCCCATCAGGCAGTAGTCGCGGGCGTCTTCAAAATCGAAGCCTTTACGCAGCATCATCTTGATATGGGAGTCATCGAAGTGGCAGGCCGGGAAGCCCATGCCCGCTTTCACCACGTCGACGATTTTTTCCATGTACTTCTGCGGCGACTGGTTGTGAATGCGGCAGGCCAGCGACGGCTGGTAAACCTTCACGAAGCGCACGGCGTCCATAATCAGGTAAGTTAAGTCGTTGCAGGCGTCGCCGCCGGAGCGCTTCTGGCCGCCGACGGTCAGGTTGATAAATGGCTGATAGCCGGCGAAATATTTTGCCCCCAGCTCGCTGGACATCCACATCAGCTCGGCGCACTTGATGATAAAGGCCTGCATCATCTCCAGCGCGGACTCGTGGGTCAGGCGGCCTTCGCGAATATCGGCCTCAAACATCGGGTAGCAGTACTGGTCAACGCGGCCGAGGGAGAGGCCGGTCTGGTTCTCTTCGACTTCGAACAGCGACTCCACGGTCCAGATGCTCTGCAGCGCTTCCTGCAGGGTTTTCGGCGGGTTGGCCGGCACGTTCTGGTTAACCTCGGCGATGGTCAGCAGTTCGGCGCGACGCCGGGCGTTCTGCTCCGTGGCCGCCAGCTCCCGGGCGTGGGCGGCGATGCGGTGGGAGTAGTTAATCACCCCTTCGCAGGTTTCGATCGCCGCCTTGTAGTAATAAATGCGGTCGATATCTTCCGGATTTTCCATGCTCAGCTGGTCGAGACGGGCCTGCGCATCGGCCTTAATGCCGCTCATCCCCTTGGTGAACAGCAGGACGTCGTAGCCCGGACAGGTATCGCCCCCGCCGTTGATCTGGTGATAGGAGAGGTCGCTGACGAAGGTCTCGCCGCTGAACGCCCAGACGCCGGCTTCGCGATACTGGGCTTCGCAAATCTCATCCAGCGAGCGGCCTTCCCAGAACGGGACGATCTCTTCGCGGATAGTTTTTTTATCTTCTTCGCTAATCTCAAACGGATCCTGCGGGCGGGTGCTCATGGTGTCGAGCTCGTCGCGCACCCAGCGCCAGGCGATATCCGGTGAGAAGGCGCCCGCGCGCGGCTTACCGCACGGATGGCCGACGATCAGTTCGTCATCCTGAATCAGGATCGGCGCGGTTTCGCAGGCGTGGCGGAACGCTTTGGCGCGCAGCAGAATGGTCGGCATGCCCGGGTTGGCTTTGACCACCTCGGTAAAGGCCAGCGCGCGGTAGATGGAGACGCTCGGGCGCACGGTCAGGTAGTGGTTACGCAGGCGCTGCATGCGCGGGGTCAGCCCTTCCATTACCGGGGTATCGCCGCAGGCGGCGAACGGGGCGGCGGAGACCTGCTGCGCGCCGCGGAACAGGCGCACCGGCAGATTCAGCGCGCTGAGGTTGTGCTGCGCGCTGAGGAACATATCGGAGAGCGCGTTGATGCTGGCATTCTCGAGGCTCGCGCCGTGCAGCAGGGCGTCAAACATCGGATAGCCGTCAATGGCGCAGGCGGCGCGGACTTCGCTCAGCTCCGCCAGCTTGAACCACAGGCATTCGACGATTTCATAGGCCTGCTGCGGCGTCAGGGCGCCGCTGTCGATATCGCGCTGGTACCACGGCAGCAGGGCCTTGTCGGCGCCTTCCGGATTCACCGCATAGCTGCCGTTATCGAGCTGCAGCGCGAGCTGGAACAGATAAAAGGCCTGGCAAGCTTCTTTAAAATTGCGCGCCGGGTGGGCCGGAACCTGGTGCAGGATGGCGGCGCTATCGCGCAGTTCGCTCTGGCGATAAGCGTTGCTTTCGCCGGCGGCCAGGGTTTCCGCGCTGTTAGCCAGGTTCTGTGCCAGGGTCAGCAGGCCGTCGCAGGCGTAAATCGCCGCGCGGCAGCCGTTGACTTCATCCATGCCGCTACGGCTGACGGCGCTGCCCAGGCTGCGGGTCTTCTCTTCGAGCTGGTGTTTTATCGCCAGCGCGCCCTTCTCGATGAGCAGCTTATAGTCCGGTGAGTCGAGGTCGCCGTTCAGATTGAGAAACTGGAACGCCGACGGGCGACGGGCCGCGCTTTCGTCGTGAAAGATGGCGCCGCGCGGTTTGCGGGTCTGGTTGCCGACGATCAGCTCGTCGGCGCTGATGCACACCGGCAGCTGGCGCATCAGTTCATAGAAGCGGCGCGCCGGTTTAACGGCGGCGGGAACGCCCGCGATATCGCCGTCAAGGGCGTTGAGCGTCGCGGCATGTTCGGTGCACAGGGCGCTTTTTTGTGAGAGTAAACGATTTGCCAGCACGTTGACGCGCGGCGTTAAGCTGTAGTGTGCCATGGGTAAGGTTCTCCAGTTCTTGTTATCAGTGGCCCTGAACGGCGCTGCCGGTCCACGCCCGGCGATAGAGTTCGGTTAAAGCGTTAGCGTCCGGCGCGCGCGGGTTGGTTGGGGTACAGCTATCGCGCAGCGCCTGGCCGACCATCTCCGCCAGCCGGCGGTCAAAATCGGCGGCGTCGACGCCGGTATCGCGGATGCCGGCCGGCATGGACATTTCGTCTTTTAATGCCTGAATGGCGATCAGCAGGCTGGCGACGCCCTGGCGGGTGCCGGCGGCCGGCAGATCCAGCAGATGGGCCAGGCGCGCGTATTTACGCGCGGCATCGGTATCGCACTGCCCCTGGTAGTCCGCGTTCCACGCCACGACTTCCACCATCAGCAGCGCGTTGGCGCGGCCGTGCGGGACGTGGAAGACGCCGCCGAGCGCGTGGGCGAGGCTGTGGGTGATGCCGAGCGAGGCGTTGGTGAAGGCCATGCCCGCCATGCAGGAGGCGTTGTGCATCTTTTCCCGCGCCGGCAGGTTATCGCCGCTGCGCCAGCAGGTCGGCAGATAGCGAAATACCTGCTGCACCACTTTCTCCGCCAGCGCGTCGGAAAAGTCGCTGGCATTGAGAGAGACGTAGGCTTCCAGCGCGTGGCACAGCACGTCCATCCCGGTATCGGCGGTGATTGCCGGCGGCACCGAGGCCGCCAGCGCCGGGTCGAGAATGGCGATATCCGGCAGCAGCGACGGGTCCACCAGCACCAGCTTTTCGGCGCCGGCTTTCACCACCGAAAAGGCGGTCACTTCCGAGCCGGTACCGCTGGTGGTGGGGATCGCCACGAAGCAGGGGCGCTCGCGGCGGGCGTCCGGACGGGTTTGCGCCAGGGCGAAAATGACCGCTTTGGCGGCATCAATCACCGAACCGCCGCCGAGGGCGATAACCAGATCCGGATAGCGGCTGTCCATCAGCTTCATACCGCGCACGACGGTGGCGATATCCGGATCGGCCACCACGTCGTCCCAGGTCTGGAAGGGGATGCCGCGCTGGTGCAGAATTCGGGTCACGCGATCGGCGAGGCCAAACTTCACCATCGCCTTATCGGTGACCAGCAGGACGCTGCGGGCGGGAAGCTCGCTCAGGACCGCCAGCGCGTCCTGACCAAAGCGGATCCGGGGTTTCAGCAAAAATTCACTCATTGGACTATTCACTCCTTAAGCGTCCCGAAACACGTTCTCGACAATGGCAACCACCGACATGGCCTTATAGCGGTCCCGGTTGAGCGCTAAATACTCTTCGGCCAGCACGATGTCGTGCATGCCGGCGCCGACGCTATCGACGGCGACCCAGGTCTGGTCCTTCATTGGCCGCTGCTCATCGTCTAATCTGGCGATTAACAGCAGGTTGCTGCCGCGTAGCTCAGCGCATTTCTGCGTGGCGACGACATGTCCGACTACCTTTGCGAGAATCATCGTTTTTATCGCCTTATCTCAATGCATTACTTACCGAGGCGCTCCAGCACCTGGCGGATAACGCGCTCCACGTTCTGCTCGTTGATGTCGCCTTCCGCCTCGACGTCGGCGTGGACCGCAAAGCGATCGTCCGCCGTCGCGCTGCGGGTCGCGGCGGTTGCGGGGGCCGGCGCGGTGAAGCGCACGTCGTCAATGATGCTGCGATGCGGGTTATCGACCGGGGCGACGATGGTGGGCTGCGGCTCGGGGCGGCTGCCCGGCGCGCGCAGCTCATCGATGGAGCGCACGCCGTAGCCCACTCTGCGGATGTTGAGCAGGTTCATTGGCCCAACGTTATCGGAGCTGGAGCCGCCGCCGACGGCGCCGCAGCCGAGGGTTAATGCCGGGGTAATATTGGTGGTCGCCCCGATGCCGCCCAGCGCCGCCGGGGTGTTGATCAGAATGCGGTTAACCGGTTTTTCGAGGCAGAACTGGCGGATAACGTCCTGGTTGCGGGTGTGGATCACCAGAGTGTGGCCGAGGCCTTCGTTGGTCAGCAGCTCCATCACCCGATTGCAGGCCGCCTTCCAGTCCTCTTCCACGTACAGGCCGAGTACCGGGCACAGCTTTTCGCGCGAATAGGGGTTTTTGTGCGAGACGGTGGTCTGCTCGGCGATCAGCACCCGAGTGCTGGCCGGAACGCTGAAGCCGGCCATCTGGCTCAGATAGAGCGCGGTTTTGCCGACCACTTTGGGGTTGATGGTGCCGTTGGCGCGCAGCAGCAGGGCCGCCATTTTCGCCGCCTCGCCTTCGTTCATAAAGTACGCGCCCTGGGCTTCCAGCTCGCGATGGACTTCGTCGTAAATGCAGCGTTCGACGATGATCGACTGCTCGGAGGCGCAGATCACCCCGTTATCGAAGGTTTTGCTGGTGATGATATCTTTCACCGCGTGGTGGATATCGGCGCTGCGTTCGATAAACGCCGGGCCGTTGCCCGGGCCGCCGCTGATGGTTGGGGTGCCGGAGGCATAGGCCGCGCGCACCATCCCTTCGCCGCCGGTGGCGAGGATCAGCGAGACCTCTTTGCTGTGCATCAGTTCGGAGGTGGCTTCAAGGGTCAGTTCGGTGATGGCGCTGACGCTGCCCGCCGGGGCGCCTGCCGCTTCGGCGGCGCGCTTAACGATCTCTATCGCCTTCCAGCTGCACTCGCGCGCGCCGGGATGCGGGGAAAAGATAATCGCGTTGCCGGCCTTGAGGGCAATCAGCGTTTTGTAGATAACGGTTGAGGTCGGGTTGGTTGACGGCACCAGTGCACAAATCACCCCCAGCGGCACGCCCACGTCCATCACTTTTTTTAGCGGATCGTCATGAATGATGCCGACGGTCTTCATATCTTTGATGGCGTCGTAGACGCGCAGCGAGGCAAAACGGTTCTTCAGCACCTTATCCTGCCAGTTGCCAAATCCGGTCTCTTCCGAGGCCATTTTCGCCAGCGCTTCGGCGTGGTGCGCCGCTTCCTGGGCCACGTTTTTCACGATGGCGTCGATTTGCTGCTGCGAAAAGGTGGCCAGAATCGCCTGGGCCTTTTTGGCGCTGCGCACCAGTTCCCGCGCGTTCTGGCGGGATTGCAAATCGTTATCCAGTTCAATCATGAGTCTATCCTTCATCAGACGAAAAGAGTGGAGACGGGGCGCGCCCTGTCAGGTCATGCTTTGTGCTGCGACGCGATTTTTTCGATATCGTTATGCGGTCGCGCAATGACGCGGGAGGTAACGACTTCGCCGATGCGTTTCGCCGCTTCCACGCCGGAATCCACCGCCGCGTTCACCGCGCCGACGTCGCCCTTCACCATCGCGGTGACCAGCCCGGAGCCGACGTTCTCATAGCCAATCAGCTCGACGTTGGCGGCTTTACACATCGCGTCGGCGGCTTCAATACAGGCCACCAGACCTTTGGTTTCGATCAGACCAAGAGCTTCTTTCATCATGTTGTCTCCCGTTATTCCGCGACTTTGTAATGCGCGACGATTTTGTTGATGTCGTTATGCGGACGCGCGATAACCAGCGAGGTCACCACCTCGCCGATGCGCTGCGCCGATTCCACGCCGGAATCCACCGCCGCCTTCACCGCCCCGACGTCGCCTTTTACCATCGCGGTGACCAGCCCGGAGCCGACGTTTTCATAGCCAATCAGCTCGACGTTGGCGGCTTTACACATCGCGTCAGCGGCTTCGATACAGGCCACCAGACCTTTGGTTTCAATCAGACCTAATGCATCACCCATTTGCGTTCTCCTGGCCTTAAGCCTTGTGTTTAATAACAATTTTGTTGATGTCGTTATGCGGACGCGCGATAACCAGCGAGGTCACCACCTCGCCGATGCGCTGCGCCGATTCCACGCCGGAATCCACCGCCGCTTTTACCGCGCCGACGTCGCCTTTCACCATCACGGTGACCAGCCCGGAGCCGATGTTTTCATAGCTAATCAGCTCGACGTTGGCGGATTTGCACATCGCATCCGCTGCTTCAATGCAGGCCACCAGGCCCTTGGTTTCAATAAGCCCCAATGCATCACCCATGGTTGTTCCTCCAGACAGGTTTGTGATTCGGGAAAACCGTCCGCGTAACGGCGTCAACACGCGGTAGCGGCGTTCGGGGTCCACTATAGGGAATAGCGAGCGGGGTGGAATTTAAATCCGCGTGGTGTCTGTTTTTAGTTTTTTACTCTGATATTTAGATCTATAAGGGGGCGTATTTATCTCTTTGTGCTGGTTTTTGCTGATGGAATTGGCTGCGGATGCGGCGAGTTTTTCAGCGTACCGGCGGGCGGCGGTAAATGTTAACAGTTTGCTAATTTATTGCTGGGGCAGGGTAATTTATCCACTTATTAAGTGTGGTTATGGTCATGTTTTCCGTCGGGAGCTAAACGCAAAAAGTGCGGTTTTAGAGCATGCGGTGGCGCAGGAAAAAGGCGGGGCGGGTGGGACAGGCCGTCAGTCGAGCTTGCTGCCGGACTTCAGGGTGCAAACGTAGAGCGGCGAATTGATCGAGCTCAGCAGAATCGCCTGCTCATTGAGCTTCTGGGCGTTGAGAAACAGACCGTCGTGGCTGTCGGACATCTCGCGCATAAAGTAGGCGAAGATAACGTCCGGGGATTCGTCGATCGATGAGGCGCTGGACTCCCAGCGGCTGATGCGGTAGTGGCGCTCGGTTGAGGAGATGCGTTTACTGGTGTAGCTGAATTTGACGTAGCGCTGCAGGTAGAGCCAGCCGGCGGCGGAGTCGGTATAGCCTTCGACCACCATCGAGCCTTTGCCGTGGGCGGCAAAATTGAAGTGAACGTTGCCGTTGACGTTCTCTTTATCCATGTTTTCAAAGCGCATGATGGCTTTGGTCGAGCAGCTCATCTCCCCGTCGTTTTCCGCCGGCAGCAGCTTCCAGGCGCTGAGCCCGACGGCGGTGATAAACGCCAGGGCTGAGAGGGCGAAAAAAGGCCGGGGGGCGAGTCTCATGACGGTTTCCAGGAGTAGTAGAAATAGTTATCGCAATAGCTGAAGGGGTTGTCTTCATGCATCGCGCAGTGGGCGAGGAAGACGCGGCCCAGGCCGTTGGTCTCCAGCCGATCGCCGTAGAAGAAGACAAAGCGTTCCCCGGACTTGCACTCCAGCTTCAGCCGCTGGCGCACGGCGTCAAAGTTGTTGCCGTAGGCGGTTTCGGCCACGGATCGCAGCATCTCGTCGCTGGCCAGCAGCTCGCACTGGCTGTGGGTCATCTGCGTCAGGGTTATGGGGCGCGATTCGCCGCTGCCGAAAAAGCTGAAAAGCATCAGCAGCAGGGCGATGGTCAGCAGGCAGACGCCGGCGATATACCAGCAGGTGCCCCGCGCGTGCCGGGCGGACTTCGGGCGCGGCTCTGCGACCGGCGGCGCGGCGTCCGGCTCCGCGGGCGGCGGGGAGGGCGGTTCCGTCTGCGGCTGCGGCGGCGCGGGAACATCCAGCTGATGAACGGTGATTTCCGGGTTCAGCTGCAGCAGCCCGCGCGAGACGGTGACGATAATATTGTCGATCTCATAGTGGCGGAAGGTTTTGCGCAGCATGCTCAGATACTGATTGAGGTTGCTGTTCGAGGAGGTTAAGCCGTTGTCGTCCCAGACCTTTTTGAGCACCTCATCGCGGCTGACAATCTCCGGATGACGCAGGAAAAACCACAGTAGCGCGCTGGCGGTAATTGACAGCTGGCTGTCCGCCTCATCGCTTCCCGGTAGGATTAGTGTGCCGTCCGTTGCATCATAAATGAGACGGCCATTGATGTTGTAGCGCATCGCGGCCTCAGTCTGGTTGCCTGACTCATCAGGCTCAACGTGCTTCACGCGGGAAGCGTCATTCTCGTTAGATCGCTGACCAGCGATCGTCGGTGTTCGGCGCTCATGGTGCGCCCCTCGGTTAGCTCTGATAGCCAGATGCCGTCCGCCGCGTAGCGTACCAGGGTGCCGGTGTGGCCGTTATCCAGCGCATCGCCCTGCGCGAGGTGATCCAGCATCCAGTCGCGCCAGCATTTTCGCAGCACCGGCTCATCCGGCATCGCCAGCGACAGCACCATCAGCTGGCGGCTCTCCTGGGTGTCCGTCAGCTCAGGGGCCGACAGATAGTGCAAATAGGCGCGGGTAAAGCGGCCGTAAGAGACGTTATCCGCGGCCATCAGCTCGGCGATCGCCTCTTCCATAATCGCCAGCAGGCGGGCAAACAGAGCAAAGATCAGCGCCTGCTTGCTGGGAAAGTGGTGCAAAAGACCGCCTTTACTCACCCCGGCTTCGCGCGCTACGGCGTTCAGCGACAACGAGGCGATGCCGTCCCTGCCGGCAATCATCGCCGCGGATTCCAGCAGCTGCTGATGCAGACGGACGGGGTCTTTTTTTCGGTGTTGGGCTTCCAGGTTCATGGCCTGAATCATACCGACCAGACGGTATGATTATTCTTGATCGCTATCAATGTGCGGGGGAGTGGGCGGCGGTGGAATGCCGTTATTGCGCGGAGGCTCACAATTCGTCATAGAAATCAGCGCGTGGCGTGCGGCAGTCGCTGCCGCACGCGGCCGGGTCTTTAATCAACCAGATCCTTGACGATACTCATCAACCGGCGAATATCTTCCGGGCGGGTGTTCCCGCTTTGCGGGTCGATGATTGAGCTGTAGATATGCGGCATCACCTGCGCGACGCCGGCCTGCAGGCAGGTTTGCAGGATGGCGGCGAAGTTATTCAGATCGATACCGCCGGTGGGCTCAATCAGCGTCATGCCGTTCTGCACGGCGCTTTGGGCGAGAACCTTTAGCTCATCCAGGGCGCGTTCCCCGCCCATGGGAAAGAACTTAGCGGCGTGGGCGCCCATATCCTGAATCATCCTCACCGCCGCATCGGCGGAGACCCTGGCCGGAGTGCCCTGCGCGCTGCTGACTCCGGTGGAGATAAGCACCTCCCCGGAGCTGCCGGTGGGGCTTATCAGTGCGTTAATCCGCGTGTTCTGCCCGCCGGTGGCGGCCAGCGCTCCTGCGGCAAAGCCGCAGCCGGTAAAGGTCTGATTGACGTGGGCGGGATGAAGCCGCGCCGCAATCATCGCCGCCTTATAGAACTGCGCCGGATCGCCCGCCCCCAGGCCAACGGAAATCGACGGAACTTCCTCCATCCAGCGGCGCACCTCCGTCACGCCCTCATCCGCGGTCGCAAACTGCGCCGATAGCACGCCAATCACCGCATGGCCTTCGGCGGCATCGTGAATCTCCCGGGCGTTGGCGATATCTTTTGCCAGAACGTTAATCGCGACCCGCCGGCGGTAAAAGTTAATCTGCTGCATGTTCGGTAATCTCCTTGAGTCGCGCGATAATAAGCGCCATCTCACCTTCGGCAATGGTCCGCGGGTCGAGGCTAAACACGCCCTGGTGCAGGGCGTAGCGGCGGGCATAGATGGCGATGTCGCCGCCGCGCAGCCGGGCTTCGACTTCGCTGGCGTCAAGGCCGAGGGCCTCTTTATCCACCCCGATGCGAATGCGCCAGATGGCCCGCCCGGCCTCGTCCTGTTCGATATCCGCCTGCAGCCCGCGGAGGGCGGATATCGCCGCGGCGAAGGGGCGCAGGGCGGCCGCATCGGGCGCCGGAGCCGCCGTCTGATAGCGGTTGAGGGCGTACACCAGGCCCACCATATTCTCTTTGCCAATCTTCATCGCTCTGGCGATGCCGTTATGCTGCGCCCTGCAGGCCGCGATCCAGGTGCGTTTTCCGCTAATAAAGCCGGAGGTGGGGGCGTTGAAGGCCTTGGCGCCGCTGTAAATCACCATATCCGCGCCGGTGGCGACCCAGCGGCGAAGATCCTCTTCGGCGGCGGCATCGACAATCAGCGGCAGGTTGTGCCGCCGGGCGACCTGCACAAAGTCGTCGATGGCAAGCATCCCTTTTTGCACGCAGTGGTGCGATTTCACAAACAGCAGCCCCGCGGTACGCTCGCTGACGGCGCTCTCCAGCTGCCAGCGCGCGGCGAGATTGCTGGACCCGACCTCGACCACCCTTCCGCCGCCGAGGCGGATCGCGCTGGTTATCGGCGCGCCGTAGTCGACGTTGTGGCCGCGCAGGATAATGATTTCGTTGGCCAGGCCGCCGCTGTCCGGCATTTGCGCTACCTTATCCGGCTCGCCGCGGGTGATTGCCGCGGCCACCGCGATGGCAATCCCCGCCGAGGCGCAGGACGTCAGGTAGCTATCCTCGGCGCCGGTGTGGGTGGAGATAAGCTCCCCGGCGCGCTCGGTGAGCCTGTCGATTTCAACGAACGCTCCGGCGGCTTCGGCCGCGGCGTGCATGACCTCCGGGTCAACGGACGAGACGCCGAGGATCGTCATTTTGCCGCAGGCGTTAATCACCCGCTTCAGCCCGAGCTGTTGATAAATATTACCGTTCATGGCCTACAGCACTCCCGTCAGCGAACACACGATGCTGATCGCGACAATCGACAGTAAAATCGTGGTGTAGCGCGGACCTTTTTTCAGCAGATAGAAGTAGACGGCAAAGACCGCCGCCAGCGGCAACAGGCCCGGCGCGATAGAGTCGAGGATCTGCTGCACCACCACCTCGGAGCCCTTCAGCGCGCTGATTTTCAGCGGGGTGGTGATTTTGACGTAGCTTGCCGAAAGCGCGCCCATCATGATCAGGCCCAGCACGTTGGCGCCGTAGATCAGCTCTTTAATGCGCCCCCCCTGCAGCAGGCCGATTATCGAATCCCGCCCGAGGGTATAGCCTTTATGCACCAGCCCGTAGCTTATCGCCATGGTGATCGCCGGATAGAGGATCAGCGGTGCGATCCCGCCAAAGGCGCTGCCGCCGGCGGCAAAGGGGATAAAGATTGCAATCAGCAGCGGCATGACCGCGGCCCAGATTATCGAGTCGCCCATCCCGGCCAGCGGCCCCATCAGGCCGGTTTTGATCCCGGTAATGGAGGCGTCGCTAATCGGTTCGCCGCGGGTTTTCTGCTCTTCCATGGCGATAGAGATACCCTGGATAACCGCGCCGAAGGTTTGCTCGGAGTTAAAGAAGTTGAGGTGGCGCTTCAGGGCCTCGGCCTGCTCCTCTTTCTCCGGATAGAGCTTTTTGATAATCGGCGTCATCGAGGCGCAGAACACCAGGCTTTGCAGACGCTCGTAGGAGCTGGAGACTTCCGCCCCCAGCCAGTAAATTAGCCAGGCCTTGGTGATATCGGCTTTGCTCAGCGCCCGGCTTTCGCGGGCTCGTTCAACCAGCTCATGTTGCATGACATCGCTACTCATTATGCCGCCCCTTCATTTTTGGCGAGGCCTTTAATCAGGAAGGCCACGCAGGTACCGAAAATCGCCATCGCCATGATGTCCACCTTCAGGTAGAGCACCGCAAAGAATCCGCCGATAAACCACGGCAGCAGGCTCTTCTTGCCAATCACCATGATGGTGATGGCGAAGCCCAGCGCGGGCAGGATGCCGCCCATAATTTCAAACGAGTGGGTCAGCCAGTGCGGCATTAGCTTGAGGAACTTCTCGACCACGCTCTGCCCGAAGTAGTTGGCGGCGAAGACCACCGGGAAGCGCAGCAGCAGCCCAAGCAGGGCCGGGTAGATGAAGGCGCAGCGCATGATCCCCGTCATGTTGGCGCTTTCGGCATGCTTATCGGCCATGTGCACCCACGCCGCGTTCAGCGTCCGGCGCAGCTGATCGAGGAACACTCCGATCACGCCAAACGGAATCGCCAGCGCAATCGCCAGGTTCGGCTCCATCCCCGCCTTCACGGCAATCGGGATGGCGATACAGGCGGCCAGCGCCGGATCGGACGGAACGTTACCGCCCGGGGTGGAGGTGACGCCCAGATAGACCAGCTGCATACCCGCGCCGATGATCATCGCGGTCTTCATATCGCCCAGCAGCAGGCCGACGAAAACGGCAACCACCACGGGCTGCAGCAGCATGGCGGAGAAGGTATAGCCTAAACGTAATCGAGCGAACCAGTAATAGAGTCCCATCAGGCTCGCAAAGAGTAATGTGTCCATAGTTTTTACCTGCTTATCAACTGGTTAGAATTTTTTCAGGATGTCGTCCAGCGACTGGGGCTTATCTTCCGGGATCGTCTGGAAGAACACCTGAATTCCGCTGTTTTTCAGCTCGCCCAGGATGCCGACGTCTTTTTCATCGAGGGTGATGTTCTGAAATACGGCTTTCCGGTTTGGTCCGCCGCCGAGCCCGCCGACCTGAATCGAGGTGACGTCGAAACCCTGCTGCACGGCCTGCTGGATGGCGCTGAGGGACGGAAACAGCACCAGCACGTTCCCCTCGCCGAGCTGGTTCTCCCGCCAGGCCGCGGTAAAGCTGGCGTTGCCGAAACAGTCGACTTTGATATTCGGCGGCGCGGCCATCAGGTAGATATTTTTCATAAACGGATCGGCGTCGAGCTCGTCGCTGACCACGGCGATGCGGTTAGCCTGCGACTGGCCGACCCACTTGGTGACGACCTGGCCGTGAATCAGACGGCTATCGATACGACATAAAACGATTTTTGCCATGATGGGCTCCTTAATGATTTAACTGGTTCACGTGGGCGACGACGTCGCGGCAGCTGCTGCGTCCGGCTTCTACCAGCTCGCTAACGCAGCCGGTCAGCGGCCCCTGCTCGCGCTTATCCAGCGCTTCCAGCAGCAGAGAAGCGTTGAGGCCGCAAATCACGGCGATCGGGTAGTCCGCGCTCAGGCGGGCGGCGACGTTAGAGGTGGTGCCGCCAATAAAGTCGGTGAGGATCAGCGAGCCTTCCGGCATCGACTTCACCGTCGCCTCAACGCGCTGGTAATACTCGCCGAGGGTATCGACGGGCATCAGGGCGATTTCCGTCACGCCTTCGATTTCGCCCGTGACCATACGCAGGCTGTTGCAAAGCGGCGTGCCCCAGCCGCCGTGCGTCAGCAGCAGAATTTGCGGTAGTGGGTGTGCAGGTACAGTAGATGACAAGGTGGCCTCCTGGCGCCGTTTTATAGACGCTATGGATAGAGCAAAGGCCGTGCCAGCATTAGTGTCATCTGCGGGAGATAAGAGGGGCCGGCGGGCCGGGAGGCCGCGCCAGCAAAGGGATTAGCTATACAATAATTCGTAGATATAAATATATTCCGCATCCGACAGGCGGATGGCGTAGGCCTCCTCCACCGGGTGGAAGGCGGATTTAATGACACTAAAGGCGTGAGTATCCATATTGGGCTTCATTTCCAGCGCCATCTGTAACGGTTTGCGGTTAATCACGATACGCTCGACCATACAGCAGCAGTGGATCAGGAAACGTAGTGTCACCTGGCGGCTGGGGGCGATCGCCAGGGTCTTGCGCAGCTGGCTCAGGACGCCCTCCATCTCTTTGAGGATGCGCTGCGGGTTGAGCACCGAAATATGGTTGATGATGCTCTCCATCGTCAGCGCGCTGATAAAGCGGGACGCGCTGCGCTCCATCTCCAGCCGCCGCTCGGCGCTGGAGAGATCGGGGGTCAGCAGGCTTAACACCAGCTCCGGGCCCTGCTCGGAAAAGAGCTCCTCCAGCGAGATAAACGGAATATCCGGCAGCCCGGGCTGGAAGGTCCCGACGATGCCCGCCAGCCGCTCGTGGGCGCTAATGGCCTGCTGCACGCGCTCCGGGCTGCGCACTTCGTTATAGTCGAGGATCACCATGCGGGTATCCTGCGACATCAGCTCGCCGAAGCTCTCCTCCAGCACCGTTTTGATTTTCTCCGCCGTGCCCATGTCGGTAATGCAGGAGATGACCAGCACCTTGCCGACATTTTCCTGCTGCGGGGTACACAGCTGGCTGGGGATGCCTTTTTCCTGCATAAGCGCCGCCAGCCGCGGCAGGTCGCTGGTCTCGTAGCTCAGATCGAGGCCTATCTCCAGCAGGCTGGTCAGGGTGATATCCGGCATCAGCAGGACGTCTATCTGGAACAGCTTGCTGATGGTGCTGCCGAAATGCACCAGCGAGCCGATATCGACGAGCAGGATCAGCCGCTGCCAGCGCCGCGCCTGCATCAGCCGGATTAACGCATCCAGGGTGTCGTGCACCGACTGTTCGAACGGCATATCGATGGCGCAGAATAGCTCGCGCTCCAGCACCCGGTTGACGTACTGCGCCATGCTGGTGGCGGTGGTGGCGCCGTGGGCTATCAGTATCACTCCGCAGTCGGGGCTGACGCCGATCCGCTGGCGGTAATGGCGGCACTCCTTGAGGAACAGGCACAGCCAGACCACCTCCGTCGCCGGGCACTGGATATTTAGCAGGTCGTTGATTTTCCTGCATAGCCGGGTGGCGTTCTCATACTCATCTTTGCAGCGATCGAGAATCAGGCTTGAGGAGTAAAGCTGCGGGATCAGCCCCCGCTGGACGTAGCCGATCAGCGCCAGCAGGTGCTTGCGCAGGGGATTGACCAGATTTTCCGGCAGGGAAAAGCCCAGGATCTGCTCGACATAGCTAATCAGCAGGGCGACGCGCTCTTCAATCTGGTCGCCGTAGCGCGGGGAACGCGTGCCGCTGTCGCGGCTGTAGAGACCATATTCGAAAATGGAGCTGAGCTTGTTTTTGAGAATGGCCAGCGTCTCCGCGGGCGGAACGTTACTGTTGCGCAGGTTGACGTATTCCCGGGTCAGGAAGCTGTAGAACAGATCGCTCTCTTCGATGCCGCCGTCGCCGCCCGACGGGCTTTTAAGCTGCGGCAGCGTGCGGGCGTCAATACTGAGCAGGGGTTTCCCATTGAACAGCGCGTCGACCAGCATCCGCTGCTCCTGGGTGGGGTTCGTGGCCCCGTCCGCCAGCTTGCCATCCAGCAGCAGGACATCGTGCTGCGCCGCCATCCCCGATGCCCATGCCTGGGCGCATAAAAACTGGATATCGCTTTTTAGCTGGCCGATATTGCCTTCCAGCGGCTTATTCAGCAGCCACAGCAGTAGCGTTTTATCGATGCTTACCGAGCGCTCGATCTTGCGGCTCTCCCGCTGCAGGAAGCCGATAATCAGTTCGATCTGCTCCTCCAGCGAGCGCTGGCGAATGCCGGGGAGGTCGATGGCGACCTGAATGCGCCGTTGAAAAGTGCGCAGCAGCGACGAGCTCACCGGCTCGGTGGTGGCGCAGATCAGGCGTACGGTGATGCTGCGCGCCGGGCCGCTGGCGCCCAGCGGGCGATACTCGCCTTTATCCAGCAGCGAGAAGAGCTTCTCCTGGCCTTCATAGGGCAGGCGGTGGACTTCGTCGAGCAGCAGATAGCCGCCGTCGGCCTGTTCAATCAGGCCGGTCTTGCTCTCCGTTGCGCCGGTAAACGCCCCCTGCCGATGGCCAAAGAGGTGGGAAGAGAGCAGCTCCGGGTTGTTGGCGTACTCGGCGCAGTTAAAGTAGACGAGGGGCGGAGGGCTATCGTCGGTGCGCTCGCAGGCGTAGCGGTGCATCAGCTCGGCGAAAAAAGTCTTTCCGACGCCGGAGGGGCCGGTCAGCAGCACGTGCAGCCCGTGCGGGTAGAGCACCGCCGCTTTGCCTTTTTCCACCGCATCCCGCAGGCTGCGATCGTGGCCGATTAGCAGCGTGAATGGATCGCTGACCGGCGGCAGATCCCGGTCGGGCAGCAGGTCGCTAATGGCGCCGATCTCGCGCTCTGATTCAGTCAGCGGCCGATCCAGCAGGGCCTGAGTAGCCTGCCGATGCAGAAAGAATACCGGGCGCCCGCGGGTTTTGATAACCAGTCCGTCGCTCCACAGCTGGTTTAAATCCTTGCTGACGGAGTTACGCGCCAGGCCGAGGTTAAAACCGATTTGCTCCGCGGTGAAGGCGCCGGCGCCAGCGGCCAGGTCGTCCCGGCTGATGGTCTGCGTCAGCCGCTCCAGTTCACGCAGTACTACCTCAATACGTCTCATCTCGTTACCGGATTGATTAAAGGTGATGCCTCAGAACATACACCATCCTGGCCGATGAGAAAGAGACGGGAAGCGAAGTTGCGGGCCTCTGACCGCAACAAATAGCGGTTTCGGGATAAATCAGCGCGTCAGGGACTAAATCAGCCTGTTTGAGCGGCGACGCCGGGCGGCCGGGCATCGCCTTGATACGCTTAATCCACCCGCTGATGGATTGCCAGCCCGCTCTCTCCGGCCGCCAGCTCCGGGCGCAGCGTCAGGGAGGGGATCAGATAGTCGCCGTGGTTTTGCCGGCGGAAGGGGATTGGCGCGGTGCTCGCCAGTGTATCCAGCCGCTGCCCGAGTTCCCGGCACTGTTGCGCAAAGCGCTGCTCGTCCGTTTTCTCGGTGCGGTAGAACACCAGCGGCGGCAGCACCTCGAAGCCGGGATAGAACAGCATCCCGTGCTGGATTGGAAACAGGATATCGTTAATCGGTCCGTTAATGCCGCGCGGGGCGTAGTGCTCCTCCCAGCCGCCGGTGGTGACCACCAGCATCGCCCGTTTGCCCGCCAGGGTGCCTTCGCCGTAGCGGTCGCCCCAGTGGCGGTCGCAGTGCTCCCCAACGCCGTAGGCGAAACCGTAGGCGTACACCCGGTCGATCCAGCCTTTCATAATGGCGGGCATGGAGAACCACCATAGCGGGAACTGGAAAATCACCGTATCCGCCCACAGCAGCTTCTCCTGTTCCGCAACGATATCCGCGCTTTGGGTGCCCTGTTCAAAGGCCTGCTTTGAATCGAGGGTCGAGCGCCAGAAGTCGCCGACCGGCGGGGCGCTGCTGTCGTCGGCATCAAAGCCGGCTTTCCAGCGCATAGCGTAGAGATCGGAAACCTGCACCTCGTGGCCGGCGTTTTGCAGATGCTGGACGGCAAAATCCTTTAGCGCGCCGTTTAGGGAGCGTGGTTCCGGATGGGCGTAAATCAGCAGTACTTTCATAAAAATCACCTCTGAGTCATGGAGAGCTGCAGAGTAGGCGGCCTGGAGTTATAGTAGAAATTAATTGCTTAAATTTCAGGTATAGCCATGATTAATTTGCATCGACTGGATCTCAACCTGCTGCGCACCCTCGACGTACTGCTGAGTGAAAATAACGTCACGCGAGCGGCGCAGCGGCTCAACCTCTCCCAGCCGTCGGTCAGCATTCAGCTGGCGCGCCTGCGGGAGATTTTTGCCGACCCGCTGTTGCTCCCCGGGCCGCGCGGGATGCTGCCCACCGCCCGCGCCGATGCGCTGCGCGGGCCGCTGCGTGATGCCCTGCTGGCGCTGGAGCTGGCGGTCGCCCCCGCCGACAGCTTCGATCCGCTGACGGCGACGCAGACCTGGCGAATTGCGGCGACGGACTATATGGCCTCGGCGATTGTGCTGCCGGCGCTGAATATTCTGCGCCGCGCGTCCCCGTCGAGCCGGATGGCGCTCTTTGAGCTCCAGCCTTCCCGCCTGCTGCAGCAGGCGGAGCGCGACGAGGTCGATCTGTTCTTTCATACCCATGACGGCGTCCCGCAGGAGCTGCATCAGCGGCTGCTGTTTAGCGAGCGCTACGTGCTGGCGGGCCGGGCGGGGCATCCGGCGCTGCGGGCGCCGTTGAGCCTGGCGCAGTTTTGCCAGCTGGAGCAGGTCATCGTCTCCCCGGACGGCGGCGGCTTTAGCGCCGCGACCGATACCGCGCTGGCCAACCTTGGGCTTTCGCGGCGGGTTGTCCTCTCCGTGCCACATTTCCTGTTTATGCTGGAGACGCTGCGCAGCAGCGATCTGGTCGCCATGCTGCCGGAGCGGCTGCTGCGCGGAATGAGCGGACTGACGATTGTCGAGCCGCCGCTGGCAATTGCCGGGTTTGATATGCTGATGCTGTGGCACGAGCGCTGGCACCGCGATCCGGCCCACCGCTGGCTGCGCCAGCAAATTGTGAGTTCACTGGAGGATTAAGCCATGTTAAGCGGATTGAATCACCTGACCCTGGCGGTCAGCAGCCTGGCGCCGAGCGTGGCGTTTTATCAGCAGCTGCTGGGGATGAGGCTGCACGCGCGCTGGGATAGCGGCGCCTATCTCTCCTGCGGCGACCTGTGGCTGTGCCTGTCCCTCGATCCGCAGCGGCGCATTACCCCGCCGGAGGAGAGCGACTACACCCACTACGCGTTTAGCGTCGCCGAGGCCGATTTCGCCGGGTTCAGCGCACGGCTGGAAACGGCCGGCGTGGCGGTATGGAAGGTGAACCGCAGCGAAGGGGCGTCGTATTATTTCCTCGACCCGGATGGCCACAAGCTGGAGCTGCACGTCGGCAGCCTCGCTCAGCGCCTGGCGGCGTGCCGCGAGCAGCCGTATAAGGGGATGGTGTTTTATGGCGAGTGAATGGGGCATAACCTTTACAAATCAGCCCCTGAAAATGTGAGGTTTTTTCCAACATTGATAGTATACTTGCCTGATAATTGTCTATACTTTTTTGTATATACAATCGGGATGAATGCTATGCCAATGGAGTTTGAATGGGATGCAAACAAGGCAGCAAGCAATCTAAGAAAACATGGGATTCGGTTCGAGGAGGCGGTACTGGTTTTTGACGATCCGCAGCACCTTTCCCGCCAGGATCGTTATGAAAACGGTGAGTATCGATGGCAAACCATCGGCCTCGTTCATGGAATTATCGTTATTCTTGTGGCGCATTCGGTCCGTTTTGAAAGTGGGGCTGAGGTGATTCGTATTATCAGCGCCCGGAAGGCGGACGGCAAAGAGAGGAACCGTTATGAGCACAGTTAAATATCAGCGCGACAAGCCGGCCAGGCTGAGCGCTCAGCGTGAAGACGAGCTCAGAACGCTGGCGAACAAATCAGATGGCGAAATTGATTACAGCGATATTCCCGCTTCAGGCGATGAACGGTGGCCGGACGCGGTACGCGGTAAATTCTACCGACCGTTGAAAACCCAGGCCTCTGTGCGGATTGATGCCGATGTGATGGAGTGGCTTAAGCGTCCGGGAAAAGGCTATCAAACCCGGCTGAACGCGATTCTGCGGGAAGCCATGCTGCGCGAGCAGAATAAGAAATCGTAACTATTCCCGACGTTCGGCGCGCGATAGAGATTGCCCCACTGGGGGCGTTTGCCGCGTCTTGTTGGGGCGACGAGTCAGCAGGCGACCGGGAACCCGTAGCCCCGGTAAGCGCAGCGCCACCGGGGATTGAGCTTATGCCAGCTTAGGTTTTTGCCCGGCGATCGCGTCGATTAACACCTGCACCTGTTTCTGCTTGCGCGCCGACAGCTTGCCGACCCGGCGCAGAGAGGCGGTGAGTTCCGGCTCCGGCTGCCTGGCGGTAATCACGATGCAGCCGTTCATCACCTTAAGATCCACTTCGGTGCCGGTGGCAAAACCCGCTGCCTCCAGCCACTGACCCTTCATGGTCAACGCCGGAATACGCTGGTAATCAGGATGACGCGTCGCATAGCTCACGGTTAAATGACGGTTATTCGCCGGGGAGACTTCAGGATCGGTGAATTCTGCAATAGAATGCGGGGTAGTCATGATGGCTATTCCTCTAGAAATAGTGATTGTGATAAGCAGGACGCCCGTGTTGCTGCACGGGCGTCCTGCGCTAAATAACACCTGTAAATCTAACCAGTAAATAAAAATAAAGCCAGCTGAAAATAGGCAATAATAAAGATGCTACTGGAAAGATTTATTTGGTCATTAAATTGATGGGAAATATAAACCAGGCCGGATAAGCGAAGCACCATCCGGCAATAAAATTAGCGCACCGTGTTAATATGATTCTGCTTAAAATTCTCCGCCTGCGCCAGCACGCCCATATACACATCATCGTTCGCCACCGGCGGAAACTTATGCTTATGCAGCAGCAGAATGAGTTCCACCTTCAGTTTCGCTTTAATATCATCGCGCTTGCTCCAATCCGGGTACTTCGACGTGTTATCGACCACCGCCTTCATCTCTTTCGCCAGCGCCAGCATCTTGTCTTCTTCAAAGGTGAACTGATACTTATCGCGCATATGTGCCAGAATGTCGTAGAAGGCTTTCTCTTCAATATCAATCCCCATCTCGGCGTAAGTACCCATTTCGGTTTTAATATCGTAGATAATATCGGTCATCTCCTGGCTGAAGGAATCGAACTCTTCACCATTGAGAATATCATCTTCCCGGCGCTCGTTATATTTATCCATAATCGACTGGAAACGACGGGTGAAGTTGATCCCCTGCAGCTGGTTGATCTGTTTAAAATCGCTTATCGCTTTTTCCAGCAGTTTTTGCAGCAGCTGGATCTTTGTTGCCGGGAGTTTGATCTTATTAATGCGCGTCAGATAATCTTCATCAAAGATATCGATCGATTCCGCTTTCTTGTCACCAAGGAAAAACAGCTCTTCCACTCCATCGGCTTTTAACGCCTCGGCAATCATCTCACGTACGCGGGCGTTCATTTGCGTCACATCAGGCGCGTCACCTTTGGTCAGCTTGAAGACGATCGAACGTACGGCGAGGTAGAAATGGATACGATCGCGCTCCGCCTGAGATAACGCTTCGCTGCCGCAGCAGACGTCATAGGCGGCCTTCAGGCGCTTCACCAGCCCCATAAAGCGGCGTTCTGTCTTCTGGGTACGCATGACAAACTCTGCCGCCTGATTCAGGCACGCCAGCTGCGCCTGCGGTTCTCCGGTGAAGTAAGCCCGGCTGTCAAAATCGTGTAAAACCTGCGCCAGCAGATCGAGGTGATTTTTCACCTCGATCACCGACTGCTGAATATCTTCAAAGTTCGTGGCATCAATACGCGAATACATCGCCAGCGCCTGATTCATCTGACGCTTAATGCCGATGTAGTCGACGACTAACCCTTTGCTTTTGCCTTCCAGCTTGCGGTTGACGCGGGAGATGGTCTGGATCAGATTGTGTTTTTGTAGCGGCTTATCGATATAGATGGTATCCAGCTCCGGGACGTCAAAACCGGTCAGCCACATGTCCACCACGATGGCGATTTTGAAATTCGACTTCGCGTTTTTGAACTGTTTATCCAGCTCTTTGCGGTACTCTTTACTACCCAGCAAATCGTACAGTTTAGCGTCATCATCTTTACCGCGCGTCATCACCATCTTGACCATTTCGGACGGCGGCAGCTCTTTCTCTTCCTGCTCGGTCAGTTCAACGCCATCCGGGGCCTGTTTAGCCTCAAACCACGCCGGACGAAAGTCTTTCAACTGACGATAGAAATCCCAGGCAATTTCCCGACTGGCGCAGACAAACATCGCCTTGCCTTTCACCGTAGAACCTTCGGCGACACGTTTTTCATAGTGCTTAGCAAAGTCTTCCGCCAGCGCCTCCAGGCGATCGTCGTCGCCGAGAATGGCGTTCATGGTGGCACTGGCTTTTTTGCTTTCGTCAATTTGCCACTCATTGGTGCCCGCGTTAGCGCAATCTTCGTAGTACTTTTCTACCTCTTCCAGTTTACGGGCATCGAGGATGACCTTCGCGGCGCGGCCTTCGTAGACAATGCGTACCGTGATCTCATCCTGAACGGATTCGGTCATGGTATAGCTGTCCACGATGTCGCCAAAGACTCCCATCGTGGCGTCGATAGGGGTGCCGGTAAAACCGACATAGGTGGCTTGCGGCAGCGAATCGTGCAGGTATTTGGCGAACCCCCAGGCTTTACGCACCTTACCGCTCTCTTTATCGACGATCACCTTCTGATCGAGGTTGACCTGGCTGCGGTGCGCTTCGTCGGAAATACAGATGATATTGCTGCGCTCTGAAAGGAGTTCGGCGTCTTCGGTAAATTTATGGATAGTGGTCAGGAAGACGCCGCCGCTGTTACGACCGGCCAGTTTTTCCCGTAGATCGTCGCGGCTGGTGACGGGCACCACCGTTTCGTCGCCGATATAGTTTTTGGCATTACACATCTGCGCCGAGAGCTGATCATCCAGATCGGTGCGGTCGGTGATCAGCACGATAGTCGGGCTGGCGAACTCGACGCTTTTCATCAGCAGGCGAGTTAAGAACTGCATGGTGTAGCTTTTGCCGCAGCCGGTCGCGCCGAAGTAGGTGCCGCCTTTACCGTCGCCGAAAGGTTTACGCGCCCGCTCAATGCTGTAGTACAGCTTGCGGGCCGCATAGTACTGCGGGTATCGGCAGCAGATTTTCACTTCATGTTTGGCTTTATCCGGGAAGCAGATAAAGTTTTTTATTACGTCCAGCAGGCGTACAGGGTGAAACAGTCCCTGAATCATTGAGTGCAGGGATGGGATGCCGTCCTGCTCGCGATTTTCATTACCGGTGACTTTACGCCATGAGTAGAAGTACTCGTACGGTGCAAACAGGTTACCCATACGATTATTGACGCCGTCGCTGATAATGCACAGCGCGTTATAGACAAACAGCTGCGGAATATCGCGGCGGTAGCGGATGCAGAGTTGTTTATAGGCATCGCCAATACTGGCTTCCTGCTCGCGCACTGCGCTTTTAAATTCAAACACCACTAACGGCAGGCCGTTAATATACAGAATGGCATCCGGAATACGCGGCTGGTTTTCTTTGCCGGTAATGGTCAGCTGATTGACGATTTTAAGGCGGTTCAGCGGCTGAATAAGATAGCTTGCTGGCGTTTCAGCGGCTTGTTGTAGCGGCGCGTCTTCGGTATCAAACAGTTCACGCAGCGCGGTGGGCAGATGCCGGGTGTCGAGCAGTTCGATATAGAGATCTTTCTGCTGGCGATCGTCTCGTTTAAACAGGAATCCGTTAGCCAACCAGGCGCAGAAGGTTTTATTGCTTTCGTAGAGATCGGAGGCGGGCAGCGTAGTGAACTGCTTGATCAGACGCTGGATCTCTTCTTCGGTGATACCGTCGGCCTGATAGCGCGCGGCGAGATAGTGGCGGAGATCGTCTTCGATAATCACCTGATCGAGACTGGAACGCGGCACATTGTTGCCGATCAGGTGCTGATAGCCCTGATCCTGTAACAGTTCAATTATCGCCTGTTCTAACTTCGCTTCACTGAATGAGAGATGCATATCTCGCTCCGGCCCTGGCTGGTTTTCTGGTAAGGATTCCTGTAACAGAAGAAAACCTTATCAGAAACCCCCTGATTTTACAGGGGGGAAATGCATTATGCGGGTTCGGTTTGGGCTACTAAATTTGGCAGATCCTCCAGAGAGAGCTCGCCGGAGATAAGTTTAGGGAGCAGGGTGTCGCGGAGGGAGGTTAGAGATTTGTTTTCCAAATTACAGGAATACATTTTATCAAAATAACTACTGACCTTTCCGGCAAATAAACTCATTACAGAAGGTGTCGGTATCGCAATATAAAAACTATCAAAGCAGCTATTCTGTACTCGTTGGCGACCTGATGAGCCGACCATGTTTTGTATTGCGTGTGACCTGAAATTATTTTCTCGGGCTAAACAAGCTACATACGAATAATGTACTTTTGTATTGCCTCGCATCACAATAAATTCGGTAGAACCAAATGCAATTTCTTTTTCATCTAGGAAATCTACGAATCCCGTTTTACCATTTTCTAAACAAGGTGTAATTCGAGCGAATAATGTGTCATTTTTTTGAAACTTGGCTCCGCCAGCATATGGTTTTTCAATAACCTCTGAGATCGAATACCCTTGAGTGGGTAAGGACTTCATGTCAACATACTTTGCAATTGTATTTTGAGGTAATTTTACACTGGGATTTATATTTATGGCTTTTGCTACAGACTCCAGCGTCCAACCTTTAGGTACCCAGCCCAACTCTGTTTCTTCAAATTCAGCCGGGAACAGTGCACGAACATCCGCCGGAAGTGGTTTTAAATCTGCACTATTGCGTACTTTTTGACGCAGTTCGGCGCGAGACTGTAGCGTTTCCGGGATTGAGTTTCCCGCGTCCAGCGCGTTATCAATCACCGGATCGAAATCTATAAACCACGATCGGAAAATGGTTGTACTCAACTCAGAAAAAGTACTACTCAATTTGATGTTAATCTCAATTTTATTATCTATAATATCTAATACTGATAATATTCTTTTTTGCAGATGTTTGGGCGGTAATTGAATATTAATGTTTGATAAAACCTGTTGGCTCAAGTTCGATATTGTCGTTCCTGTTGCTATTCTTTGAAATATTTCTCTGTAAATAGGAGTCTTAAATAAATAAACCAAAAATAAAGGTAAGGCAAAATCTTCATGATGCAAACGATATCTAATAGTAAATCCTGAGAATATACAATTTAAGGGAATGTCATTAACATAAGCAACTTGTCCAGCCCCTTCTCGTTTGACCGATGAGCGAGCAAATATAATGTCACCTTTTTTAATTAGGTAATCATCGATTCTTGCTAAGGCTTTTGTATCTAAAGCATCAAGATTTTCTGTACTAACAAATCGTCCTTTGTAAAGATCCTTAACGCTTATAATAGGATAATCATTTCCATAACTATCCTTGTCATAATTAGCACCATTCTTAAAACTTCCAAGATCTGAAAGTTTGTAGTTTTCCCACTTACTCCACATAACCCAGCGCCTCCAGGTTCTGGCGAATCGCGTTATCCAGTTCTTCCGCCTGCTTCATCTGCGCAAACAGTGTCTGCGACAATTCGCGCATTTTGGTTTCAAACGCCACGCCGTCATCTTCCTGCTCGGCGGCACCGACATAGCGGCCCGGCGTCAGCACATAGTCGTTCGCCTTCATCTCTTCAATAGTCGCGACCTTGCAGAACCCAGCCAGGTCTTCGTACTGCGCCAGCTGGCTGTCGCCACGCTTAATACGCTCGGCCAGCTCTTCCGGTGTGCTGCGCCATGCGTGGTAGGTGTCGGCGATGGTGGCGATGTCGTCCGCCGTCAGCTCTTTGATGGTGCGGTTGATCATGGTGCCGAGGTTACGCGCATCGATAAACAGCGTTTCGCCCTGACGGTTACGATAGCCTTTGGCCGGATCGGCTGCCTTCGACCTGGTCATAAACCACAGGCACACCGGGATCTGGGTGGTGAAGAACAGCTGGCCGGGCAGGGCGATCATGCAGTCAATCAGATCGTTTTCGATCATCTGCGCACGGATCTCGCCTTCGCCGCTGGTGTTGGAGCTCATCGAGCCGTTTGCCAGCACAAAACCGGCGGTACCGTTGGCCGACAGCTTGGAGAGCATATGCAAAATCCAGCCGTAGTTGGCGTTACCGGTCGGCGGCGTACGATAGCCTGCAAAGCGCGGATCTTTGGTTAGCTCGGCGTCGTTACGCCAGTCTTTCAGATTAAACGGCGGGTTGGCCAGAATATAGTCGGCTTTCAGGTCCGGGTGCTGGTCGCTGAAGAAGGTATCCGCCGGTCGTTCACCGAGGTTGGCGGACAGGCCGCGAATGGCGAGGTTCATCTTCGCCAGCTTGTAGGTGGTGGCCGTTAGCTCCTGACCGTACAGGGCGATATCACGGCTTTTGCCCTGATGGCTTTCGACAAACTTCACCGACTGGACAAACATCCCTGCCGAGCCACAGCAGGGGTCATAAATTTTGCCCTGGAAGGGTTCGAGCATTTCGGTCAGCAGCGTGACCACGCATTTTGGCGTATAGAATTCACCGCCGCCTTTGCCTTCGGTAGCAGCAAACTTGCCGAGGAAGTATTCGTACACGCGACCGACCAGGTCTTCTTTCGACAGTGCTTCGACGTCGGTTTCGTGAGCCAACGTTTCAATGTTGTCGATGGTATCGATCAGCGATGCCAGCTTCTTGGTTTCCAGATTCTGACGGCTGAAATATACCCGTGATCATTGAAACTGCTTGATTTCGTCGGTGCTGAGGATCATGCTCAGGCCATGAACGTAAAACTGACCTCCGCACAGATTGCCGCCCTTGAGGCTCAGCACCGGCAGAGTCGTGACCGCCGTGTCTGCGACCGGATACGCTGCGTGCTGCTTTCTGCTCAGGGCTGGTCTCCTGCCATGATTGCGCAGTCTCAGCTCATTCATGAGACCACGGTTCTGCGTCATCTATCGGATTATCTCAGCGACGGTAAGCTCACCTCTGATAACGGCGGTTCGCAGGAGCATCTGACTCCCGGGGAGTCTGCCGAACTTCGTCAGCTTCTGACTGACACTGTTCACATCACGACGGCCAGTATCGTGTCGCTTGTCCGTGACCGCTTCGGTGTGCGCTACAGCATTCCGGGTATGAATAAGTGGCTTCACCGCAACGGGTTCACCTGGAAAAAACCGTCAGGTATTCCCCATAAGTTCTGCCCGGCACAACAGCAGCAGTTCATGACGCATTATGAAGCGCTGAAGCAGGCTGCCGGTGACAGCGAACCCATTCTGTTTATGGATGCGGTACATCCGACGCAGTCAACGAAGCTGAGCTGTGGCTGGATAAGAAAGGGGGAACTGAAAGCGGTGAAAACCACCGGGAGCCGGACCCGCCTGAACATCATCAGCGCCCTCAGCGTGAACGACCTGGCCCGGACGGTGACCCGTGATTATCCGCAGATTAATGCGGATGCTATCTGCCGTTTTTTTATTGCAGTTCGCCAGACTTATCCGGTGTCGCAGAAAGTGCATCTGATACTGGACGGTGCGCCTTATCACCGGGCATCGCTGGTTAAGGACTGGGCCTTCGTGATGAATATTGAACTGCATTATCTGCCGCCGTACAGCCCGAACCTGAACCCGACAGAACGGTTGTGGAAGGTGATGAATGAGCATGTGCGGAATAACCGGTATTTTGCGTCAGCGAAAGCCTTCAGGGACGCGATAAGAGGATTTTTTGAACGAACCCTGCCGGAACTGGGGCAGAAACTGGGCTGTCGTATCAACGACAATTTTCAGGTGCTCAGTTCCGTGTCAGAGACATAACGACGTATAGCGTAAGGTGTTCACCTGTGAACAAAATAACTCTCATTGATCATGTTGCAATAACTGTTGCCGACCTTGAAGTATCTTACTGTTTTTACGATAAATTGTTTGGTGCAAAAATTCATGCAGAGTACGCCCCCTTTGGGAAACTGCTTGTAAGGCAGGTATCGCTGGGTGATATTGTCCTGAGTTTACATCAGGTTGAGAATGGCGTGGAACTTGTAGCTAAAAGGCCAATGCCAGGGAGTGCTGATTTATGCTTCCGGTGGGGAGGGACAATTCTCAGCGTGTTAGAGCTACTTGAGAAAAACGATATCGAAATAATCCATGGCCCGGTGCCCCGTGAAACGAGTTCAGGTCAGCCATCACAATCTGTTTTCTTTCGGGATCCTGATGGAAATCTGCTGGAGTTAATGGCTGCTGATAATAAAGACCAAGGTTAAAATACTCAATAAAGTCAAAAATAAATATTTTCATCTGCAGGACTTAATGTGGCTCCCTGAAACAATCTGCACTTTGAAGTTTATTGAGTATAGTTATCCGGCAGTGCGCCTTTCAGCGTCGGGTTGCGCTTCTCAATGGTGGAGAGCGCGGTATCAATGCGTACGGCAATATCATCCTGCTTGGCGTGCTGTTTGATGAATGACCAGCGCGCCTCTTCCGGCAGATAGAAGATGTTGTCCTGCTGATAGAAAACTTCCATTTCGAGGAAATCGCCCTGGCCTTCGTCTTCCATCTTTTTACGGCGGGCTTCAAACTTATCGCTGATAAATTTCAGGAACACGAGGCTCAGTACTACGTGTTTGTACTCAGAGGATTCAACGCTGCCGCGAAGCTGGTTCGCGGTATCCCATAATGTGTCTTCAAAGCCTTTCTTTGCTTTGGCTTTTTTAGTTGGTGCTTTGGCCATGATGGACTCGTTCTGGAAAAATTTAGTGGCTATTGTAACGATAAAATCGACAAAGGTCCGCTGTCTGTCAGGCTAAACTTTGCCGGCATAAGTAACCTGGAGGTTCGCAGGCTGGTGCCTACCTCGAACGGTACCACCCACAGGCGTAGCGTCTTTCCCCCTGAATGATTGAATTCAAAAGGGTGCTCAAGCGGAACGCTGAATCCGGCATGGTGGGGATAAATTAAGAGCATGTCCCCTGCGCCTTGCAGATGATTCACACCATAGGCCAGCATTTGGTATAAATCGCTCTGGGCAAGGTTGAACTTGCTGTTGGTTGCTTCAACCAGCTTCCATTTCATGTCGCAAATAATAGATGATTTCTCTGAGTTATCGTGCGGTATAAGCCAGATGTCCGGGCGGAGCTGAAACATGGAAGATGTGTCGTACCGGGCAAGATAATGTGACCTCGACTGCGGCTTCACCTGCCAGTGAGCGTGGTAATGCTGACGGAACCATGTCGTCACAAAGGCTTCAAATACGGCCTCCATAGGGAACAAGAGGGAGATGGCTTCTGTATGGCCTTGCATACAATGCGGCGAATTACCTTGCAAGATTAGCTTTGCCCAGTTCAGCGCCTTTTCGTAATGCTGCATATGGCGATCCAGATGAATCTGCCTGAAGGCGATATCAATATTATCGACCTTCGGTATGGGTTCAAAAAGCGCCTGCAGGCGGTTCAGGGCCTGTAGAAGTTGCGGGTTAGTCGCGTAGCTATAAACCTTATCAATAGCCGTTTTCAACAGCCGGTTTTCTGGTCGCTCGACGCGATATTCATCATATTCCACATAGAAGCGATCGCGGCGGACGCTATTTTTTTTGAGCTGCTCGCTTATCAGTAATTTACCTTTTAGCCAGGGAAGGTTGTCCTGCTGACGGAGGTAATCGTGTTTTAATCCTTTGCGAACGATAGCCTCCATGCTCGTGATGAACTGTTGGATGAAAATATCCATTAATGTCATCCGTGACGTCATGATGCTGGCTGCTGTGGTTTCAATATGGCGAAAATCCTTCAGCGTTGTCAGCATCATTAATAATCGCTGGCGGGCCTCAAGTGGCTTATCTTGCTTCTTACCCGTTTTTGGCAGGACCTCAATAAGCCGCTGTTGAGGCAGAGCAATAATGCCAACGTAATTTTTCACCTGAATAACTTTGACGCCACCAATGGCGCGCAGAGATAACAAGCGTTGGTCCTCACCCTCATTGTCTTTCAGGCAGCGTTGTTCTAGCCAGCGAAATGCTGCGGTAGGGAGTGGTTCTGCATCCGCGAATTTTCCCCGGTCCTCTTCGCTGACAAGATAACCGTACTCAAAAATGGAGTGTGTGCTGCCAGCCATCAGTCTTGCACCGCCGCTGTAGAGCCCGGATTGTAAATTTGCTGGTATGCCAGCGCATTATCCCAGACCGGATCGTTGTCCTTACATAATTGATAGCTGATGCCTGCTTCCTGAAGGTCATCAATCGCAGTTTTGCCGAAAAGCGTTGCCAGATCGTTCTGGTTTTCTACTGAGCGAACAAAATGCAGTGATTTTTCTGCTTTTTGATTGTCACCGAGCACCAGACGAATTTTCTGCCAGTCATTATAAAAATACTCTTCCAGTAGCGGGAGTATTTTATTCTTCATCACGCGTTTTAATTTTTTAAACGCTTCAACGGGATTGTCTTTCTCTTGTACGACCGGCATAAAAAAAGCGTGTCCGAGGGTATGCTCGCTGTCATAAAGCGCCTGAATTCTCGCATTCAGCGTAGTAAGCAATTCCGTAAGATTAATTCCCTGGATAACCGTGTCGTTCAGTACCGATACATCCGGCATGAGGGGCTGAAATTCGAAGCGCCGACGCAAGGCGGTATCTAATGCGGTCAGAGAACGATCCGCGGTATTCATGGTACCTATGATGTATAGATTATTAGGTACAGAAAAGGGTTGCGATGAGTAAGGAAGGCTAACGCTTAGCGCTTCACTTTCGCCTACGCGTTTAGAGGTTTCAATCAAAGTAATGAGCTCGCCAAATATCCTGGAGATATTGCCACGGTTAATTTCATCAATGATCAGGACGTAATTCTGCTTTTTCTTTGTTTGTGGCGCTTCTGGCGTTGCGGGGAGATGCCATTCTTTAATCAGATATTGAAGGATGCCGCGAACGTAGGAAATATTATAAATATTCTCTTTCTCCCCCTGATAAAGACGACGAATATTTTCAATCGATGCCGGATAGCCTTTATCAAGTTGATCGTTTTTGGATTGGGAGGGGAATACCCGGAATGTGCTGTTATTGGCATAGGAAACCCGGAAGACGCTGCCATTAGTTGTCTTTAAAACAATCGTGTCTTTTTCTGCACACTGGGCTTTGAACTTCTCCAGAGCATCATCAAGGGCCAATTGAGCCCCTGCGTTACCGAAAGAAGCATCTTCGCAAATTTGCTTGAATACGCCGGGTTTTATGTCATAGCGAACATTGCCATCATCACTGGTTTCCGCCCGAAGTCCCTCAATGAACTCTTCATAGCCAAAACTTTGGTGGAAGGTGATAAAGCGTATGCGCTTTTCGTCAATGAGCGTGTCATACATCTTTTTAAGCTCGGTGCGACGCTCTGTTTTTTCTTTTCCTTCCAGGCGAGCATAGGCTTGTGGCTCGCAGGCGCGTACTGCAATTTCAATGGTTTTGTAGGTTTTTCCTGTTCCCGGTGGTCCATACAGTATGAGGTTTTTAGCGGGAAGAATATCGTTCGGTTCATTGCCACGATCATCATCGCTTAAGATGGATGACTCAATGCTATCTGCACTGTTGCCCTCTTCTTCAATTTCAAGCTCATACAGATGCCAAAGCGACATATTGAGTTCAATATCGTCCGGGTCGTTATTGAGGTAGCGATGGAGGGTTTCTTTAAGGGCGATATTAAGCTTAAACCACTTTGACGGCGTCCATTCACCGTCCTTTGGCAGATTTAGCTGGAAGTGGTTATTGCAATAATTATAAACGCGGAAAAAGACTCCTTCGTTGATAATGCTGGTTATTTGCGAGGGGTAGAAGGCTGCAAAGGTGCGGCTGCATAGTGCACGGTAGAATTTCTTCAGCTTGCCTTGCTCTTTTAGAGACTGTAAGCGTTGATGAGCCTGCTCAAACACCTCAAGTGTGCAACCAGAGGCAATGAGCCTGGTGAGCTCGCGGAGGTCATCTTTAGCTTGTATAAACTCTTCATGAGACATGCCACCTTGTCGCAGGCTGGCAACCCGGTTATCGCGTGTATACCAAAGGTCCAGGATGGTTTGATCGCTGAAATCTGGCTTCTCGCGCTGAACCCGGCCAACAATCTCACGATATCCTGACCCCCACTCAGCATTGTTTTCATTATTTTTCTGCGCGAAGTTCCTGAAGAAAGGGGCGAGTGATTGTGGATCTTGTACCATTTGACAGACTCCCTGATGCCAATACTATTGATCATGCTTATATTTTATATCAAAAAACGTAATGTATTGCGTTAAACATTTATCAGAAATATGAAATGGCGCCAATTTTATTTTCCCATTGATAGCGAAGGGTTTTCAGGCAAAATGGTGAAATGGATTTTATTGAGTCGTTATCATTATGAGGTGAACAATATGCGAGATTTTAATTCTGGCGACATTAAGGGCGATGTCACTATCAATGATCATTCAACTGAGAATAAATTTAAGCTATTAATTCATTGTGATAATGATGAATTACTTTCAGAAGAGCAGCATCGGTTAAAAATTTTGGCCGGGTGCGGTATTTTAATGCTCTTTGCCGGAGGGTGGTATTATATTCATGGTCAATGGGATCTGGTCTCTGGTTTGACCGGATTTGCCGGTGGTTTTTTCAGCCTTGCGACTATTTGTCGCTCAGATGTGCCAACGACTTTTGAGAAAAGACAGCTCGATGCTTTACAGGAGATTAATCTCATTCTGAGAGAAAGGGATGTCAGATAGCTAATATGGCTTTGCGACTATAAATTTAGTTTCAGGGGGAGGCTGAAACTAAATCATAAAGCAAACAATCGGCTGAGCATATGCCATCGTCTTTATTCCCGTAGCCTGTTCCGTTTTTTTGCAAGCGATGCAGCAGCAGCCTATATGTTTTAGGTGTTAAAGAGAGTTGTCTCTCCCGTCCGGTCGGGAAATCCCGGAGACGGCGCCGAACGCGCCCTATCCGGGCTACCAGCCTGCAGACGGCCGGGAATCCGTCGTTCTGCTCAGCGGCGAGATATTCTTCACTCCATCGCCACCTTCACCGCCTCTCCCAGCTTCACCATCACCTCCCGGTGCTTGTCGATCGGCGGCAGGGCGCAGTTGATCCTTAAGCAGTTGCGGTATTTCCCCGAGGCTGAAAACAGCGAACCCGGCGCGACCTGGATTTTCAGGCGGCACAGCTGCTTCGCGACGCAGACCATATCGACGTGCTCGGGGAGCTCGACCCACAGCATATAGCCGCCCTTCGGCCGGGTAACGCAGATGCCGCAGGGGAAGTATTCCCGCAGCCAGCAGGTGTAGATCTCCATATTGCGCTGGTAGATCTGCCGCATCCGCCGCAGGTGGCGGTGATAGTGGCCTTCGCGGATAAAGTTACAGGCGGCCAGCTGGGTTGAGGGCACGTTGGTGCCGCTGGCGGCGTATTTCATCTGCAGCAGGCGATCGTAATAGCGGCCCGGCGCGATCCAGCCAATGCGCAGGCCCGGCGCGATCGTTTTGGTAAACGAGCTGCAGAGCATCACCCGGCCGTCGATATCCCACGAATGAATGGTGCGCGGGCGCGGGTAGTCGGTGGCCAGCTCGCCGTAAATATCATCTTCGAAAATGACGATATCGTGGCGCTGGGCAAGAGTCAGCACCGCGCGCTTGCGGGCGTCAGGCATGATAAAGCCCTGCGGATTATTGCAGTTCGGCACCAGGACTACGCCCTTGATCGGCCACTGCTCCAGCGCCAGCTCCAGGGCTTCTACGCTGATCCCGCTGTCTGGGTCGGTGGGGATCTCAATGGCCTTGAGCCCCAAACCGCGCAGCAGCTGCATGGTGCCGTAATAGGACGGAGATTCGACGGCAACGATATCGCCGGGCTGGCATACCGACAGCAGGGCCAGCGATAGCGCGCTGTGGCAGCCGCTGGTAATGATCAGGTCGTCGGCGGTGACCACCGAGCCGCCGTCGAGCATCAGGCGGGCAATTTGTTCACGCAGTTCGCGGCGCCCGGCCAGCTCGTCGTAGTTCAGCACCTCGCTGAGATTATGCTGAATCACCCGGCTAAGCTCACGCCACAACGGTTTCAGGCTCGGCTGATTGACGTCCGGCGAGCCGCCGCCGAAGGGGATGATGGTTTTGTCGTTGCGCGCGTCGAGCATGGTCAGCACCTGATCCCACTGGGTGATTTCCACCGGGCGCTGCACCGGACGCGACATCGGCGGTACCGGCGGCTGGGCTTTACGCGGGGCGACAAAGTAGCCGGAACGCGGCTGGGGGACGATCATCTGCTGCTGTTCCAGCGTCTGGTAGGCCTGCTGCACGGTGCTGATGCTTACTCCGTGCTCCTGACTCAGGCTGCGAACCGAAGGCAGCTTCTCCCCGTGGCGATACAGCCCTTGCTCAATACGCTCCGCCAGCAGGCTGGCCAGGTGTTGGTAACGCGTCATGCTGTATCCCTTATTGTCGCCATACAGATTGATAAAGCAGTACAGATGGGCGGTGAAAATCCCACGCAGATACTGTTTTAGCCAATCTGTATGTTAAAGAAAAGAGTTTTTTGAATCTGTATTGTTTACCCTCGGATCCGCGAAGATAAAGCCTCTGGCAAGGTGAGGAGGTGGAGTATGGAATTTCATGAGAATCGGGTAAGGCAGCCGTTTATTGGTTTTGTCCTGGTAGGCAGAGCGTTCAAAAAATGGTGGCTGCGGATGCAAACGCGCCGGGTTTTGCAGCAAATGAGCGACGAACAGCTAAAAGACGTCGGGCTGCGGCGGGATCAGGTCAATTAAAAAATGCGCTTGTTCCCGGACTGCGGAGCAAACGTGCTGTCCGGGCGAGCGGCCTGCTCCCCGCAGGCTGCGAGCCGTAACCGTCCAGGCCAGCAGTCTGCCTGGTCCGGAGCGGGTGAGGAGTTGGCGTCATCCGGGATCGTTACATTCAGCGTATTTATCAATTCATGCTTCTCCTCTCTTCGTTTCTTGATACTTATCGTGATAAGTATTATTTTCCTCACAGCTATTAGCCTGGCCACCAGGGCTATTTTGCTTGTCATTTTGAACCTGAGCAGCGCTCGACAAAATACGAAAGTATTTTGCACGCCCTTCAGGGCGGCCCGGAGGATGAGCGTAGCGAGTGACTTCTCACGTACTACCCGTACGTTCCGGTTTCTCCGCGCGCTCCGCGTGCAAACTGCCTGCGCCAATAACGCCTGGTGGGATAGGCTCTACATGAGGAAAGAAAGATGACTGAAGACGAACTGTTTGCCCGCCGTCCGATGGGGATGCGCATGGCGATGGTGGTCCGCCAGTGGCGCGCGACTATCGATGCCGCCATCACCGACACCGGCCTGACCCAGTCAAGCTGGACGGTGCTGATGCAGCTGTATCAGCTGGGGGACAACGTCTCGGTTAGCGAGCTGGCGGAGGTGCAGGGCATTGAACTGCCGCCGCTGATGCGCACCCTCAGCCAGCTGGAGAAGCAGAGCTATCTGCTGCGTTCCACATCGCCCTATGACAAACGTATACGCCTGCTGACGTTGACGGCGGAAGGCCTGACGAAACTGGAGGATCTGAACCGCGTGATTGAAACTTATCAAACCCGCGTTACCCGGACCATCCCGGAAGCAGAGCTCGCCACCTTCAGCGCAACGTTAAATCAAATCGCCTGCAATTTGCGGACAATCCGCGAAGAAGATAACAAGATCTAAAAAACTATGATGACGCCAGAACAAAAATTTGCCCGCTGGGTAAGGGTAAGTATTGCCGCTTTCCTGGCGATCTTCGCCTGGTTTATCGTTGCCGATATCTGGATCCCGCTCACGCCGGACTCCACGGTGATGCGCGTGGTGACTCCGGTATCGCCGCGGGTTTCCGGCTATGTCGCCCAGGTCTATGTGCACAACAACAGCCAGGTGAAGAAAGGGGATCTGCTCTATGAGCTGGACCCGACGCCGTTTACCAATAAGGTGCAGGCCGCGCAAATCGCCTTTGCGCAGGCGAAGCTGAGCAACCAACAGCTGGACGCGCAGATCGCCGCCGCCCGCGCCAACCTGCGCACCGCGCAGTTCACCGCCCGTAACGACAAAGTTACGCTCGATCGCTACCAGCGCCTGAGCACGATGCAGAGCGTCTCGCAGTCGGATCTGGATAAGGTGCGCACCACCTGGCAGACCAGCGAGCAGTCGGTCAGCGCGCTCAGCGCCAGCATCCAGAATCTGCTGATCCAGCGCGGCGAGCGCGACGATGCGCGCAACGTGACGCTGCAGAAATACCGCAACGCCCTGGAAGAGGCGCAGCTGAACCTCGCCTGGAGCAGGATCTACGCCGAAACCGACGGCATGGTCAGCAACCTTCAGCTTAGCCCCGGCCTGTACGCCACCGCCGCTACGCCGCTGCTGGCGCTGGTGAGCAACCAGACGGATATCGTCGCTGATTTTCGCGAGAAGAGCCTGCGCCATACCGCCGTGAACACCGATGCCGCGGTGGTCTTCGATGCGCTGCCGGGCAAGGTTTTCCCGGCGCACGTCACCAGCAGCGACGCCGGGATTTTGGCCGGCCAGGAGCAGGTTAACGGCCAGCTCTCGCAGCCGGAGCAGTCCACGCGCTGGGTGCGTGACGCCCAGCGGATGCGCATTCACGTCGCGCTTGATGAGCCGCTCGACAAACCGCTGCCGACCGGCGCCCGCGCCACGGTACAGTTGTACAACAGCGAGGGTCCGTTTGCCCGCACTTTTGCCGGCGTGCAGATCCATCTGGTGAGCCTGCTGCACTATGTCTATTAATACGCTGGCCCGGGTTTTTACGCCGCACGGCAAAATAGTCTATACGGCGAATGATTTTCGCCAGACGCTGCGCATCGCCGCCGCCGGGACTATCGCCCTGAGCATTTCGACCTTCTACGACGTGCAGTACGGGGTTTTCTTCGTGGTCTATCCGCTGATGCTGCTGTCGCTGGTGCCGGTGTTTAACCGCCACGTCGCGCGGCAGTTTCTGTTCAGCGCGGCGGTAAACTGCGTGGAAATGGTGCTGATCGTCGGCTATCTGTCGCAGTGGCCGGTGATTATGACGCTGGTGGTCTTCGGCCTCTACGTGATGCGCTTTCGTTTTATGAGTCAGGGGCCGCTGTTTCTGCTGGGCTCGATGGGCGTGGTCTGTCAAAGCACGATGCTCAACTTCATGAGCTATCCCACCAGCAACTGGCATACGCTGATGTTTTCCAATATCGAAGCCTGCGTGATGGCGGTGGCCCTCAGCGCGCTGCTGAACTATCTGATCCCGGACGTTGAGCCGCGCCGGCCGCCGCCGCGGATTGAGAAGGATGCCGCCCGCATTCGCCATGAATCTCTGCTTTCCGGCAGCGTCGCGACAATGATTTTCGTGGTTTTCCAGATCTGCGATCTCAGCGATTCCCTGTCAGCGCTGATGGCCGGGATCCTGATCCTCTTCCCGATGCACTACCGCGGCGCGGTGATCAGCTCCATCTGGCGGGTAGTGGGCGTGGTGCTGGCCTGCCTCTATATTCTGGTGGTGCAGCTACTTATTTATAATTTCAGCAACCATATGGTGCTGATGATGCCGCTGATTGCGCTCGGCCTCGCCTTCAGCGCGCGGCTGCACGTGATGGAAAAAGTGGGGGCCGGCGTGGGCTTCGCCAGCATCACCACCATCGGCATTATGTTTGGCCAGAACCTGCACCCGGATCAGGATCTGATCTTCAGCGATCTGTACCGCATTAGCTCGGTCACCATCGCGCTTATCATCACCCTGACGCTGGTGTTTCTCGTCCACCGCATCCTGAACTGCTTTGCGCCGACGCGGTTCGTTATTACCGAATAGGATCAGGCCGGAAAGGTGGCGATAAGGCGCCACTCTGCGGCAACGTAGCGATAAATCGCCTCCGTGGCGCCGGGAATCACCCATCGCTGCTCCTCTCCCGGCAGGCAGCGAAGAGAGATGCACAGGCCGCAGCCGCCGCGCAGCTGGCGCGAAATATCCTTCACCTGGAAGGCGATCCCCGCCGCCTGCAGGGCCTTGCGGGTGCGCACGACGCCCGGCGTCGAGTGGAATAAAAACAGATACTCCGTCATCCGCGGCGCCTCTGGTGTAGGCCAATCAGCGCCGCGCCAACCGCACCGGCAAACTGGGCATCAGGATGGGTGTGCACCGCGATCCCGGCGTGGCCTTCAAGCATGCGCGCAAAGGCGGCGCAGCGGCTGACGCCGCCGGTAAACAGCAGCGGCCCCTGGGCCGAAAGCCGGGCGAGAAAGTTGGCGCTGCGGCGAGCCATGGCGTTGATCACGCCGGCCAGAATCGCTTCCGGCGCGACGCCCGCCGAGCGCAGGCTAATCACTTCGGATTCGGCAAATACCGTGCACATGCTGGTGATGGCGTGCGGTTCGACGCCTTCGGTGATGCTATCCAGCTGCTCAACGCTGGCGCCGAGGGTGCGCGAGATAACCTCCAGAAAGCGCCCGGTGCCTGCCGCGCATTTATCGTTCATCAGGAAGTCGGTGAGATTGCCGTCTTCGTCGAGCTGGATGACCTTGCTATTCTGGCCACCAATATCGATTACCATGCGGGTGGCGGGCGCCTGAAGACGCGCGCCGAGGCCGTGGCAGGAGATCTCCGTCACCTGTTTATCGGCAAAATCCACCAGCTGACGCCCGTAGCCGGTTAAGGTTAAAAATGGCCGCTCGGCAAGATCGGCGCTGAGGGCTTGCCACGCCTCGTGGATGGCATCCACCGGGCGAAAGGGCGTCGGGCAGAGAAAGCGTCGCTGGATAACGCCCTCTTCAGGATATCGCTGCCGCTGAGCGCGGGCGGATTGAGCTGCCCGACGCGATAGAAGTTCGCCAGCGCCCGTCGCTCGCGGTTCTTGAGCTGAACGGCGTCGCGCAGCGCGGCTTCGCTGATTTTGCGGCCAAAGCGGGCTTCGACCGCCTGCTGCAGGCGCAGGATCTCCGTTTTCCACAGCGCGTGGGAGGCGTCGCCGTTGGCGCTGTTCGGCAGCTGCATCACGTGAACCGGCTTGAATTCGGCCATGTACTCATACATTTTCTTTTTGCCGTCGCAGGTAGTTTCACCCACCACCAGATCGGAAAAGTAGAAGTAGGGGCATTTATCCGTTTTGCCAAACCCGTAGCTGCTTTTAATCAGCGGGCAGAGGTTGCGCGGCAGGTCTTTTTCCGCCTCTTCGATGGTTTCATCGGAGGTTGAGCACAGCGAGACGACGACGGCGCCTGCCGCCATCGGGATCTCCTGGGGCATAAAGGTGCAGTAGGTTCCGACGAGGGGGATATTTTGCTCTTTCAGGTCCATCACCGTGAGAAAGCCCTTCTGGCGGGCCTCGGAGAACTGGTCAAAAATGGCGGGTAGATCGGTAATCAGCGACATGGTTTTCCTTCCCCGTACACGGGAGATAATGAAAGAGTCCGCATTATAACCATGTCAACAGTGTGTGATTATTGATCTCCCGCCGATGTTGGCCTATTGCGGGCAACATCAGAACACTTTCTTCGCGTCCATCTCCTCCTGGATCCGCTCGCTGTAGGCCACGTGGGTGCGAATGGCTTCCTCAATCCCGGCGTTATAAAACAGGGGGCCCAGCTGTTCAGCGATAAAATCCACGAAGAACTCGGCATCGAACTGCTCAAGCTCAAGGTCAAAATTTCTTTCGCAATAGGTACATAGCTTTTCGCGAAGCTGCTCGCGCTCGCCGGGGGTCAGGTTGATGTCAGCCATTTTTACTCCTTAAAAGTGTTCCGGATTCACGGCAAGCTCAGCTGGGGATCCAGCTATCCCACGCCGGCCGCGGGCCGAACTCTGCCAGCAGAAAATCGATAAACGATCGTACCTTAGGATTGCTGTATTTGCTGGGGAAATAGAGGGCATACGGCGCATGCGTTTCGCAGGTGATTTGTCTCAAACAGGATGAAGAGAGCAGCATTCGCGCTGCCGGCTTTACCCGTATCGGCTAAGCGCAGGCCCCGCCGGACGCGCGGGGCCGCTTAGCGTAAAAACAGCGATGGAATCTGCGAGAGCAGCCACAGCAGCAGGCCGATGGTACCCCCGACCAGCGTGCCGTTAATGCGGATGAACTGCAGATCCTTCCCGATATTCAGCTCGATCTGCCGCGACATATCGCGGGAGTCCCAGCTCTTCACCGTATCGCTAATATGACGGGTCAGGAAGGTGGCAAACTCCGGCGCTACCCGATGCGCCGCCTGCTCGAGATGCTCATTCAGCGACTCGCGAAGGGCGTTATCGTGGAGCAGCGTTTCGCCAAACCACTGACCGGCCTCGGCGATCCGCTGCTTGATCCGCGAATCGTCGCTGCTGACGTCATTTTTAATCCATCCGCGCAGGTCGGCCCACACCTCGCCAAGATAGCGGTTAAACGTCTCGTCGTTTTTCAGATAGGCCTTTATGTTGTCCGCTTTTTCCGCCATCAGCGGATCGGTTTTCAGGCTGTCGATCAGCTTTTGCGCCGCGCGATCGAAGGTCTGGCGGATCTGATGAGTGCGATCCTGGCTTACCTCGTCAAGAAGCGTATTGACCGCATCGGTGACCATTTCGGCGCTGTGTTCGCCCAGCCATTCGGTGGGAAGAATTTTGGCCTTGAGCGGATGCTCGGTCTCCAGCCAGCGGATGATACCGCGGGCAATAAAGGCGCGGGAACTGTCGCGCTGCAGCAGGGCGATAAGCTGGCTGATAAGCGAATCCAGCAGCTTTTGGTGCCGGTTATCGCGGGTTAACCCTTCGAGCATCATGGCGCTGGTTTGCGTCAGGTCGACCTTATCGATGGCCTTGTGCACCGCGCGGCGCAGCAGGCGCTGAATGCGCGCATCGTCGGTGAGCTCGAGGAAGCCGCTCATCACCTGCAGCAGATGCTGGCCCACCCGCCGGGCGTTCGCCGGCTGGCTAAACCAGTTGCCGAGCATCAGCGCCGGCTCGTAGCGGCGGATCAGCGCGACCAGCGAGGGGGTATCGAGGAATTTTTCCTGCACGAAAAAGCCGAGATTGTCGGCAATTCTGTCCTTATTACGCGGGATAATTGCCGTATGGCGGGAGACAAACGGCAGCGGAATGCGGCGAAACAGCGCCACCACTGCAAACCAGTCCGCCAGCGCGCCGACCATCGCCGCTTCGGAGATAGCCTTCAGCGCGCTGACCCAAGGCGTCGGCGGCAGCAGCAGGGTAGCGACAAAAATCGCGGCCGCCACGAGCAGCAGCGACAGGGCCAGAAGTTTGGCACGTTTTAGTTCAGCAAGTTTTTCCATAGCCTTAAGCATATAACCTGACGGCTAACTCGTGCAAAAACTGCCAGATAATCCAGCCGCCAAAGCCCATCAGTATCGCGCCAGCCGCCCGTTCAACCCGCCAGATAACGGCGCCAAGGCGGCGCTGCACCTGCGGCAGGGCGATCAGCGATACCAGCAGTAAATCCCACAGCAGCACCACGCTGGTCATCCAGACTCCGCAGGTTATCTGCTGGGTGAGGGTCACCTGCGGGCCAAGCAGGGAGGTCATCAGTGCGAGGTAAAACAGAGCATTTTTGGGGTTTAGCAGCGCCGAAGCCAGCCCCAGCAGCAGCTGCCTGGCAAGCGAAGGGCACCGGGCCGCCGCCGCTTCCAGGGCGAGCGTGCCGGGTCGGCTTCGCCACAGCTGGCCGCCGAGCCACAGCAGCCAGGCGGCCCCCAGCAGCGCGATTGCGCTAAACAGCAGCGGGGCGTGGCGCATCATGCTCCAGCCGACGATGGCGATCGCAATATACAGCCCGTTGCCCAGCGCAATGCCGACGCACAGGCCAGCGCTACCGCGCAGGCGATAGCGGATGGCGTAGCCCATCAGGAGAAAGAAATCTGGCCCGGGGCTCAGCAGGGCGACGAAGTGGGAGAGCGCCAGCGCGGGAAACGCGGGCGGGAAAAGAGCAGTAAACATGTCCATAGCGACCTCGGAATAAATCTGAGATCACCCTACGCTGGGCCGGGCACTAATTATTGTCTGATATTGATCGGCCAAGCGTGTACTGGCGCGGCGTGGCGGCGGTATAGCTGACGAAGGTTTTATGGAAGTGGCTCTGATCGGCAAATCCGGCCTGGTAGCCGACGTCGGCTATTTCATCCCCGGCGCGCAGGCGGCCCCTGGCGTACTCGATCCGCGCCATGTTGATAAAGCTGGCTGGCGTCAGGCCGGTATCCTGCTTAAAGATGCGGATCAGGGTCTCTTTGCGCAGCGCAAATTCGTCGGCTAGCGTATCCAGCGAAAGCGGCAGCGGCAGGCTCGCGCTAACTCTGTCGAGCAACCGTACGCTGCTGCCGTGAAGGACTTCCGGCGGTGTCGGGCATAGCGGCAGTTCCCGCAGCAGCCGCGCGATGGCGGCGGGTAGCTCAGCGGTCTGCTGCCGCAGCGTCAGCTGAACGATGTGCTGGTACTGAAGGAAAAGATCGGCGCTGCGCAGCAACGGCTGCGGCGCGGCAAGCCGCACGGCGCCGGACAGGGCAGGAAGCTGCGCCAGGCACCAGTCAACGTCGAGATAGAGCATGTGGTAGCTGCGCGGCCGTCCGGCAAGGGGATTACAGCTGTGCGGCGCGCCGGGCGGGATCGCTATCAGGTCACCGGGGCGCAGCAGGTACTCCCGTCCGTTGCAGATGCAGCGCGTTTCACCCTCAATAATGGCCCCCAGCGAAAGCTGCGGATGGCTGTGGCGTTTATACGCCCGGCGGCTGCCCCAGGTGCTGCGCAGCTCCAGCCAGGGGAGCGTCTCGTCGCGCCAGAAGGTTTGCTGAATATCGCGAGTGTGGTTCACAAAAGCTCCTGCAGCGAAAGGATTATGGATTTATAGCACGACCGCCGGCGGCTGTCTCCGGCGGGCGTTTTGCGAGCGGGCAGGCGAAAAAATGTCGTTATTACCGGCGGACAAAAATATCCTCCGTTCCGGCGCGCAAAGAGATACGCGGAGGCGGGTAGAGTCGTTTTAGTGTTCCTCCGCGCAGGCCATTTACCATGTAAAAAGGCATATCGCTATGCTGGCTGAATGGCTTTACCCACCCGGCCCTTGCCCGCGGATTATATGCGACCGCTTTTCCGCTGGTGGATATTACGGCGATCCCGGATGACGAAATCGTCCAGAACCGGCGCGTAGCGTTGCTGGAGTTCATGCAAAAGCATATCCGCCAGCGCGATTTGACGGCTCTGGTCGAGCAGATAATTGTTATTTTGGTTAAGGAATATACTAATGACAGCCAGCTAAAAACGCTGTTTAATTACCTGGTATATTCCGGCGATGCCCCCCGTTTTGGCAGGTTTATTCGTGAGCTTGCCCGGCGGGCGCCGCAGCATCATAAGGAGGGGCTAATGACCATTGCTGAAAGACTCCAGGAAGTTGGGCGTAGAAAAGGTAAGATTGAAGTCCGGCTTGCGGGCCAGAGAATTGAAGGGCTGCGTATTGCCCGTATGATGCTGGCGAACGGCATCGCTCTGGAGACGGTGCTGCGCATCACCGGCCTGTCAGAAGAGGAGATTACCGCCGCTAAGCGTTGATTGTGTCGCGACATGGCCTTATCAGGAGGCGTGGCTGCTATTACTTACTTCCTCGTTAAACCTGTTCTCCGGTGGATATCGTCTGACGATCTCCGGCCGGAATCCTCCGTAAATACCTAACTTTACCTTTATGACCAGCTATCTCTACTAACCTTAATGTCCTGAGCGGTATTAATGACTGCATAAATGACGATACTAAGGAGACATACGACATGGCCTATCAGACGGTGAATCCTGCAAATAATCGGCTTATTAAAGAGTATGCCCCGCACAGCGATGCCGACGTGGAGGCAGCGCTGCAGAAAGCGGATGCGCTCTACCACTCCGCATGGTCGAAGGGCGATATTGCCCGGCGCTTACCGATCCTGCACAGGCTGGCGGACCTCATCGATAGCCGGGTTGAGGAGCTGGCGAAAATTGCCAGCCAGGAGATGGGCAAGCTCATCGGCCAAAGCCGCGGGGAGGTTAAGCTCTGCGCGCAGATCGCCCGCTATTACGCCGATAACGCCGAGCGCTTTCTCGCACCGGTGAAGTATCCCTCTGAGCTCGGCGAGGCGTGGGTTGAACACCATCCGATCGGCGTGCTGATGGCGGTGGAGCCGTGGAACTTCCCCTATTACCAGCTGATGCGCGTGCTGGCGCCGAACCTGGCGGCGGGGAATCCGGTGCTTGCCAAGCACGCCAGCATCGTTCCGCACTGCGCGGAAACCTTCGCTCATCTGGTGCGTGAGGCCGGTGCGCCGGAGGGGGCGTGGACCAATCTGTTTATCTCCCAGGATCAGGTGGCGAAGATTATTGCCGACGATCGCGTGCGGGGAGCGGCGCTGACCGGCTCGGAAAAAGCGGGCGGCGTCGTGGCGGCGCAGGCGGCGAAGCACATCAAGAAATCGACCCTCGAGCTGGGCGGAAACGATGTCTTTGTGGTGCTGGATGATGCCAGCCTCGACAAGGCGGTGAAGACCGGCGTACAGGCGCGGCTCAACAATGCCGGTCAGGTTTGTACCGCGGCGAAGCGTTTTATCCTGCATGAAAAAATCGCCGAGCGCTTCCTGAGCCAGTTTACCGAGGCGTTCCGTCAGGTGAAGATCGGCGATCCGCTGGATGAGAGCACCACGCTGGGGCCGCTCTCCTCCAAAGATGCCCTGGAGACGCTGACTAAACAGGTTGATGAGGCGGTGAAGCATGGCGCCAGGCTGCATCTTGGCGGCAAGCCGGCGCAGTGCGAGGGCAACTATTTTGCACCGACCATTCTGACCGGCATCACCCGCGATAATCCGGCGTACTTTGAAGAGTTCTTCGGCCCGGTAGCGCAAATTTATGTGGTGAAGGATGACGATGAAGCGATCCGCCTGGCGAACGATTCGCACTACGGGCTCGGCGGCGCGATATTCAGTCAGGATACCGAGCGGGCGAAGCGAATGGCGTCACGAATTGAGACCGGGATGGTCTATATCAACTGGCTGACCGATACCGCACCGGAGCTGCCGTTTGGCGGCGTGAAGCGCTCCGGTTTTGGCCGCGAGCTGGCGGATCTGGGGATTCGAGAGTTTGTGAACCAGAAGCTGGTGGTGATCCGCCGGTAAGATTAGGATGCAATAAGAAAAACCTGCCGCCCGGCAGGTTTTTTCGCGCTTTTATCGAGGTTATTAGAAGGTAACGCCGGCGCCAACATAGGCGCCATCAATCTGTCTCTTTGTTAAGAGTTTTATTGATATTTGATTAATTGATATACATCAACTTAGATCTTATTTAATGCGGGTTGTGTATTTTTAGAACGATCTATTGAAAATTATGCGAAGCGAAAATTTTTATCCGGAATATAAACGATTAACTGTCAAATTAGTACTGTGTAAATGATGTTTGTAAGTGTGAACGTTTATTGTGTAAGTTGGCGTGATGCGGTTTTGTATATTAAAAAAGATGCTTGTGGATATGTAAGAGTGGTCGACATCATAAGGTGTCATTCTTAAAAATAATAACTGTGTCTGCTTCAATATATTTTAGGGCATGTATCATGCTCCAGTTAGTATTACAGGTAACTATAGCTGATGAAAGTGGAATGGATGATCTTATGTCATTTGGTCAATGCCAAACTGTGTATGCATCGAAGCGAAAAATGTAACCCTTTAAATAGTCCAGTATTAAATGATGAGTCTGATGTGGAGGATTATATTTCTATTACTGAGCATGCGCGGTAAAGGCAGGCTATCGGGATGGTCAAATATGAGGAAGGTATGATGGAAACCGGAAGCAGTGAAAAAATAGCCGACAGGATTGCGAATATTTTCCTGTCGCCAGATACGATATATTTCCTCATTGAACCTGTCGTCAAATTTTTCGTGGATGCGATTCACATTGCCGTTACCCGCGGACAGCCCGAATTTGAAAAAATAATAAATATGGTTGGAGAGAAATTACATGTCCTTCAATAAGGTAACACGCGGCTTGTTAGACATTCTGCTGTTTGCCATCGTAAATACCTGGGACGTTGTCCAGTCAATCATTTTTATCGGCGGCTTTATTGTCTGCATCATGCTGCCTGTGGTGTGGCCGATGAAATTTGTCTATATGGCCGTATGGTTCATTACTGCCTGGGCCATATCAAAGCTCGTCGATCGTTTAGACGAGTATCGTAAAAAAGGTAAAAATATAAATTAAGGATATCGCATGTCAAATCCAGCCTATTTGTGGTTTATCGATGAAAATGGATCTCCAATTGTTGGCGGTTCCATGGTACTCGGGCGTGAAGGTTCAATTGAGATAAAATCGCTCTCTCATCATCTGACTATTCCGACTGACCATAACACGGGGAAGTTAACCGGTACGCGTATTCACACCCCAATACTGATACAAAAAGAGTTCGACCGCACTACACCTTTGTTGGCTCGGGCTATCTGCAAAGGGGTTACGCTCAAGTCGGCCGAGATAAAGATGTATCGTATTAACGAGGCTGGGTTTGAGGTCGAGTACTTCAACATGCTTTTAGAAAATGTAAAGGTAACAGGCTTCACTCCAGGTCTGCATCCGGGAGTTGCATCGGGAACGCATCTGGAAAATATTGAAATGCGTTATGAAACCATTCAGTGGAAGTATATTGACGGGAATATCATATTTAAAGATGGCTGGAACGAACGAGCCACTGCGTAGCTTGATATTGGCTATCAAAGGCCCAAATTCTTGGGGCCTGTTTCTTTCTCTGAATTGAGTTGGGTACCTTAGTCGGATGCAAGGTCGGTACAGCGTCAATAGCAGGCGGAGCAGGGGGTTAGGGCGTTTGTGAACCAGAAGCTGGTGGTGATTCGCCGGTAAGTCTGGGACACTAAAAGAAAAACCTGCCATCCGGCAGGTTTTTTCGCGCTTATTGGCGCTATCAGAAGGTGATTCCGCCGCCAACGTAGGCGCCATCGATCAGGGTGTGGTTCGGACGGCCATCTTTCCCGTCGACGCTCACGTGACGGTAACCCACTTTCAGCGTCACCGGGGTAATCGGGGTCCAGCTCACGCCGCCGTTGGCTTCAACGTAGTTTTTCACGCTGTTGTTCAGGCCTTCCGGTGCGGCATAGCCTTCACCGAATACGTGGATACTGTCAGTCAACGCAACGTTAACGCCGCCACCGATTGGGAACGCCACGCCGTTATCGCCTTTTTTCGGCCCAAGGTAGATGGCTTTTGCGCCGGCATTGAACATCACCGGGCCAACTTCCAGGTTATAACCCGCGCCAACACCCCCGGTCTGGGTACCGTCGTCGGTATTTTTGAGCCAGTTGCTTTCGGCATAAACGCCGGAGGAGGATTTACCCAGTTCCATATTGAGGTTGGTAAAGTTTTTCCCCTGCTCGACGGTGAAGCCCATCGCCATTGCGGAGCCTGAAACTGCGGTCAGCGCAGCAAGGATAAGGATATTGAGCTTTTTCATGGTTTATACCTCGTCATCAAATTAATCTGAGGACACCCTAACAGGTGATATTTACAACTGCAAATTTGATGGCGGTCGAGGTTTTATGCCGAAACTGTTATTAAAACCCTCTATTGATGTTGTTGATGGGGTGCTTTGTCGCAGCGTCAATGGTTAACGTTTTGGCGTTTAGGTTAAGTTTAATTTTTTGCCTAAACATTGACTGAACGAGGCGGGAGATATTGATTGGCGCTGAACTAATTCGCTTTCTAATAATTTCCGAAAATGTTTCTATAGTTACAAGTAAAAACTTAAATTTACATTTTTGTGATTAAAAATGACGCAGTGATACCTTAAAACAGGCTCTGCCGAAGAGGCATGGTGCATAGTGATGAGCCTTATTGATGTGGAGAAACGGCATCCGGCTAATGCCTTTACAGTTGTCGGTGCAGTTTATCTTACCTCTTTATTATTTAACGTTCTGGTAATTATTAAATTGATGGTATGAATATATCCCTGCCCGTTGTGCTGGTGCGTGAGAAATCTAAAACAGATGATGTAATAATCTTGTAATTGTTGCGTTATTTAAACTGCATTTTTATCTGCTTAATATCCGATCGCGATCGCAACCCTATCTCTAAATAGACGTTTACCAGAAAATGTAGAGTGTTTAAACTTTGCTCATGGAGTTAGTAATTGCAAGGAGCGGCTATGTACTATCGAAATGAAGTTGTCAGTTATTTACAGGCTAACAGAATTCTCGCATTGAAGCTTGACCATGCATTAACGGGTGTCGGAAAGACGGTATCAGAACAGATTAAATTGACGGGCGTGGGCGCTAAACGTGCGCTGTATTATACATCCTGCTTTACGGATGAATATCAGGAGGTATGTCAGCGGCAGAAGAGTGAGGATGTCCGGTTTACTATGGGTGTGACCCATCTTTTACGGCATAGCGATGTTGTCTATGAAATGCTCAAAATATATTTTGAAGAAATATTTAAATACAAAACGTCCGATCAAATAGAGCATATCCAAAAAATGCTGATGGCGGTCAATGTGCATATTGCCGCCAGCTCTCTTACCAAAGTAGGCTTCGCTTTAGCGGCTGCTACATCGGTGGCTGTTAGCATGAATCTTAGACTTGAATTGAGCAGCCTAGCCGGTAGGGCGATTGGTACGGCGTCAATGATAGCTGGTATTTATGGCATTTTTCAGAAGGCCGCCGATAGCGCCTGGCGTCTGCATATTACCTCCCCTGCTTATTACGACGCGTTATATGCAAGAGAACTTGAAATGATGTATTTCCTGGTGGAGCCGATTTTTGAACGCGCTGGCGCCTTTAGCGCTCACCGGATCTCCGACGCGGATATTGCGGATATCATAGCTAAAATGATTCGATAGCTATGATTAATTTCCTCAAAAGATTTTTATGCTGGCAATGTCGGTTTTTATTTTCCATGTATGAGCCTGGACTGCTCACTCTGGTATTTGCAATGGCTGCACAGTACTTTTTTCCAGGTAGCCCCATTTGGCCTGTAGGCGTGTTCGCCATATTAGTGATAGTGATGGTTGGGCGCTATGTGAAATGGTAGTGCAAGAAAATGAGGATATTATATGGTGTTTTCAGCGTGATTGGTGGAATGGTGATATACATCAGGAGAATGCTTTTGTGGCTATGCCGTCAATTATTTTCTTTATACGCGCCTTCGATTTGCGTAATCATCTTTATATTGATTTATATACCTTTGTTTCCTGATGGTCCATTCTGGCCTGTAGGATTGTTCATAATATTAATAATCTATATATTTGCGCGCTACGTGAAATGGTAGCACCAAAAATAAACTTTTTATCAAATTGATTTATGCCCTAAATATTTCGAGCCGCGGCGGCCCATAAGGGCGAGGCATCATGCATGCGCCGAGTAGTAAAGCCAGCGCGCATGCGGCTTGAAGTTCGACGGGTATATAAGGAAATGAAATATGTCTACTCCCGCGCACCTGTGGCTTGAGGATGAAAACGGTTCTCCGCTTGTTGGTGGTTGTTTAATGCCTCTGCGTTTAGGCTCCATCGAATTAAAATCCTTCTCGCACGGCATCACCATTCCCGTAGATACGAACCGGGGCAAACTTACCGGCACGCGTATTCATCGGCCGATCGCCATCGTGAAAGAGTTCGACAAGACGACGCCCGCTCTCTATCGCGCCGTGTGCGAGGGGCGGACCCTGAAAAAAGCCACCATCAGGATGTACCGCATTATGGAGTCAGGCATTGAGTCCGAGTATTTCAATATCATCCTCGAAAACGTCAAAATCACCACGGTTTCGCCGTACCTTTCCCCCAACGGCCTGAGCAGCACCCACCTTGAAACGCTCGAGCTGCGTTATGAGGCCATAACCTGGAAGTACACCGAAGGAAACGTTATCTATCGTGATACCTGGAATGAGTTCTGCACTTCCTGATGCCTTCACGCTGGCCCTCTTCCACAGGAAGAGGGAACGTGCGAACCGCTACTTCCGCAATCCGGCAAACGCCGCCCGAATCTCCTCTTCCGGCAGGTTAATGCCGATGAACACCAGCGTGCTGTGCGGCCGCTCGTCGCCCCAGGGGCGATCCCAGTCGGCGCTATACAGGCGCTGGACGCCCTGGAACAGCAGGCGGTTAGGCTCGCCGTCAATCCACAGCATCCCCTTGTAGCGCATCAGCTGCTCGGCGAATGAGAGCAGCAGGTTTTCCATAACCCGCGATACCTCGCTGATATCGACCGGATAGTCCAGCTCCACCACGATCGACGAGACGTCGTTTTGCTGGTCGGCAATAAAGTGGAAGCGCGGCTTCGCGCTCACCACCTGCTCTTCCAGCATAAAGCCGCTGGTATTAAACAGCTGGCCGAGGTCGATATCGCCATGGGTGACGGCGTAAACCGGCGCCCGGGCGTTGATGCGCGCCAGCCGTTCGCGCAGCGCTTCGCTGTCGCCGGCGACGTCGGTTTTGGTTAGCAGAATACGGTCGGCGTAGCCCACCTGCGACTGGGCGATGGTGAACTGATTCATCTGCTGGTCGGCGTGGACCGCATCAACCAGCGCAATCACCCCATCCAGCAGGTAGCGTTCACAGAGGATCTCATGGGAGAAAAAGGTCTGAATAATCGGGCCGGGATCGGCCATGCCGGTGCACTCAATCACCAGCCGGTCAAAGGCAATCTCACCGCGATCGCGGCTGTCGAGCAGGTCGAGCAGGGCGTCTTCCAGCTCGTTGGAACGGGTGCAGCAGATGCAGCCGTTGGTCAGGGTTTTGATCTGGGTGGCGCGATCGCCAATCAGCTGGTCATCAACGGAGACTTCACCAAATTCGTTTTCGATCACCGCGATTTTAAAGCCGTGCTGCGCGTTGAGAATATGCCGCAGCAGGGTGGTTTTGCCTGCGCCAAGAAATCCGGTCAGCAGGGTGACTGCAATCGGTGTCATGCGTGCCTCCATTAACAGCAGCGTACGCCGCCTTCTCCGCTCCCGCCGTAGCGCGCTTGCTGGCGCTCGCGGAAGAATTCGTTGTAGGTCATATACGGTTTATCCGGATGGTTGGTCTGCATATGTTCGACGTAATTGTCGTAGTCCGGAATGCCAATCAGCATCTTCGCCGCCTGACCCAGGTATTTTTTAGCCTGACCTAAGTTACCAAACATTGCTCGTTCCAGATATGCGTTGCGCCCGTCGTTCGGGCTATTTTAGTGCCGGGTTGAGTCGCTCACTGAAAAGCCCCGCCGAAGCGGGGCTGAACGGGGCTGGACTAGTGGTGTGAAGAGGTCTTCACGCCGCCTTCCGGCACCGGCACGTACGGGGTCTCTTTGTCGGTGCGTACCTTATTGTTACGCACGTTGATCCACGTTTTGATGCCGTAGAAGATGATGCTGTAGACCACCACCAGGAACAGAATACTCAGGCCGGCGTTGGTATAGTTGTTGACCACGATATGGTTCATGTTGGCAATCTGCTGCGCGCTCAGTTCGCCGCCGGCGGCAATCTTCTCTTTGTACTGCTGGGCCATAAAGAAGAAGCCTTCCATCTGCGGGTTGGTGCTGAACAGTTTCAGACCCAGCGCCCAGGTGGTGCACAGCAGCAGCCACAGGGCGGGAACCACGGTGACCCAGATGTATTTGGTGCGCTGCATTTTGACCAGCACCACGGTGCCAAGAACCAGCGCCACGGCGGCCAGCATCTGGTTAGAGATACCGAACAGCGGCCACAGGCTCTTCACGCCGCCCAGCGGGTCGACCACGCCCTGATACAGCAGGTAGCCCCACAGGCCGACGCAGCCGGCGGTTCCCACGACGCCGGCAACCAGCGAATCGGTTTTCTTCAGGAACGGCACGAAGTTGCCCAGCAGATCCTGGAGCATAAAGCGGCCTGCGCGGGTACCGGCATCCAGCGCGGTGAGGATAAACAGCGCCTCAAACAGAATACCGAAGTGGTACCAGAAGCCCATATCCGCCATCGGGATGATTTTGTGGAACACGTGGGCGATACCGACGGCCAGGGTCGGCGCGCCGCCCGCGCGGTTCAGCACCGACGGTTCGCCGATGTCTTTCGCCGTTTGCAGAATCTGCTCGGGCGAAATCACGAAGCCCCAGGAGCTGACGGTGGCCGCCGCGTGTACGGTCACGTCTTTCAGCTGCGCGGCAATCATCGCGGCGTTTTCACCGCCCATTTCATGCAGGTTCGGCATCACGATACCGAGGCCGGCCGGCGGGGTGTTCATCGCGAAGTAGAGGCCCGGCTCGATAATCGACGCCGCTACCAGCGCCATGACCGCTACGAAGGACTCCATCAGCATTGCGCCATAGCCGATAAAGCGCGCGTCGGTTTCATTCGCCAGCAGCTTCGGCGTGGTGCCGGAAGCGATCAGCGCATGGAAGCCGGAGACCGCGCCACAGGCAATGGTGATAAACAGGAACGGGAACAGGGCGCCTTTCCACAGCGGGCCGGTACCGTCGATGTACTGGGTGACCGCCGGCATTTTCAGGTCCGGGTTAAGGATAACGATACCCAAAGCCAGGCCGACGATAACGCCGATTTTCAGGAACGTCGCCAGGTAGTCGCGCGGCGCCAGAATCAGCCACACCGGCAGCAGGGCGGAGATAAACGCGTAGCCGATCAGGGTAAAGGTGATGGTGGTGTCTTTAAAGGTCAGCGCCGGGCCCCAGTACGGGTCGTGGGCAATCACGCCGCCGAACCAGATGGCGGCCACCAGCAGCACGATGCCAATCACCGACACTTCGCCCACGCGGCCGGGGCGCAGGAAGCGCATGTAGATCCCCATAAACAGCGCGATCGGCACGGTTGAGCAGACGGTGAAGACGCCCCACGGGCTTTCCGCCAGCGCCTTCACGACGATCAGCGCCAGCACCGCAAGGATAATGATCATAATCAGGAAGCAGCCGAACAGGGCAATCGACCCCGGAATCGGGCCCATCTCTTCTTTGATCATCTCCCCCAGCGATGAGCCGTTACGGCGCGAGGAGATAAACAGCACCATAAAGTCCTGCACCGCCCCCGCCAGAACCACGCCCGCCAGCAGCCACAGCGTGCCGGGCAGGTAGCCCATCTGCGCGGCCAGCACCGGGCCGACCAGCGGGCCGGCGCCGGCAATCGCGGCAAAGTGGTGGCCGAACAGCACGTAGCGGTTGGTCGGCACGTAGTTGAGGCCATCGTTGTTAATAACCGCCGGCGTCGCGCGGGTCGGGTCGAGCTTCATCACCTTTTGGGCGATGTACAGGCTGTAGTAGCGGTAGGCCACCAGATAGACCGATACCGATGCGACGACAATCCACAGGGCGCTGACGTGCTCCCCGCGACGCAGGGCGACGACCGAGAGGCAAAATGCCCCGATGATTCCAAGAATCACCCAGGGTATGTGCTTGAATAGTTTTTTAGTATCCATAGTAAAACCTGGCGTTATGAGATGAATAATTGGCCGAAGCCGTCTGAACGTAATTTTGCGGAGGTATTGAGTCACTATGCTGGGGACGATCTTGCCAGAACTCTGCGCGCGTAAAGTTGGGTAAATCTATGAGTGGTTGTATGGCGGGTTAAGCGGTCACTTGCGGGAGTAAGCGGTTGGGCGGGAAACGTACAGTGGCATAATATGTGATTGAGATCACAAGAATTTCTCCCCCTCGCGGAGGGGGAGAATAAGCCCGGTTAGACGGCGGCTTCCATCGCCATCATCACCGGATGGAAGCGACGCTTGAAGTAAATCAGCCCGTGGCCTTCCTGACTTAGGGTGATGTGCTTAATCTCGACCAGATAGACCAGGTGGCTGCCAATGGTCTGCACCTGGCTGATATCGCCTTCGAGGCTGGCCAGAGAATCCTTCAGCACCGGCTGCCCCAGCGCGCCTTTTTGCCAGCACGAGAGGCTGAAGCGCTCCTCCATCGTCACCCCGGTCATCCCGGCGAAGTGGCGCGCCATCACCTCCTGCTCGTGGTTCAGGACGTTGATGCACAGCCTGCCGTTGCCCTGGAACACCGGGTTCATGGCGCTGTTGGCGTTGATGCACACCATCACCGATGGCGGCGTGTCGGTGACCGAGCACACCGCGGTGGCGGTGATGCCGCAGCGGCCGGCATCGCCTTCGGTGGTGATCACGTTCACCGCCGCCGACAGGCTGGACATGGCATCGCGAAAGCGCAGGCGTTGTTCATCTAATTGCATTGTGACCTCCCGCTGTGAATTACTTCAGCAGCTTATCCAGGATATTGATATCTGAGTTATTGTGCAGGTGCGGCACCGTCCAGCCGTGCTGGTCGTACTCGGAAAGGCAGCGCTCGACCATCGCCATCATTTTGTCCATGTTGCCGGAGCTCTGCGCCTGACGCAGGCACTGTAGGCGAATCTCATCCTGGCTGCCGGAGTAGTTGATTTCATACAGCTCGTGGCGGCCGCCGAATTCGCTGCCGATCGCGTCCCACATCAGCTTGAGGATCTTGATGCGTTCGACGTGATCCATGCCGTTCGATCCGCGCACATATTTCGCCAGATACTGGTCGATCTGCGGATTGTTGAGATCGCGCGCGCTGGACGGCAGGTAGATCAGGCCGCTGGTAACGTTGCGCTCGATGATGTTTTTGATTTTGGCGTAGGCCATCGGCGCCATCACCCGGTAGGTCTGCAGCGCGGCGTGATCCGGCAGCCAGGCGCCGTTGATCCACGGGGTGGCTTCCGAGCACATCGAATCGCTCAGCGCCCAGAACATATTGCGCCAGGCCACCACCTCGCCGAGATCCGCCTGCACGCCGCGGAACTCCAGGGTGCCGGTACACTCCAGCGAGCGCTTGAGCAGGGCGGTGATAAAGTCGAGTTTAACCGCCAGGCGCACGCAGGCCTGCAGCGGGTACATGCGGGCGAAGCCGCCCTCCATCGTCCAGCGGCGGCAGCGGTCGAAATCGCGATAGATCAGCACGTTCTCCCACGGGATCCGCACCTTATCCATCACCAGGATCGCGTCGTTCTCGTCGAAGCGGCTGGAGAGCGGATAGTCGTACGGCGAACCGGTGGCGCCGGCGACCATCTCATAGGAGGCGCGGGAGATTAGCTTGACGCCTTCGGCATCCATCGGGGCGACGAACATCAGGGCGAAGTCCGGGTTTTCCCCCATCACCTGCGCGGAGCCGAAGCCGATCATGTTGTAGTGGGTCAGCGCCGAGTTGGTGGCGACGACTTTCGCCCCGCTGACGACGATCCCGGCGTCGGTCTCCTTTTCCAGCTTGATGTAGACGTCTTTCACCTCGTCGGCCGGCTTATGGCGGTCGATCGGCGGGTTGACGATGGCGTGGTTAAAGTACAGGCCGGTCTCCTGAATGCGGGAGTACCAGCTGCGGGCGTTCTGTTCAAACTGGCCGTAAAACGCCGGGTTGGCGCCCAGCGCGCAGCCGAAGGCGGCCTTGTAGTCCGGGGTGCGGCCCATCCAGCCGTAGCTCAGGCGCGACCACTCGGCGATGGCGTCGCGCTGCTGGCGCAGATCGTCGGCGCTTTTCGCCTTCCGGAAGAACTTATGCGTATAGCCGCCGCTGCCGGTATCGGTGTTCCAGCACAGGGAGTCCTGCAGCTCGGGCTTGTGCAGCGCATCGTACAGCTGGCCGACGGAGGCGGCGGCGTTGCGGAACGCCGGGTGGGTGGTAACGTCCTTGACGCGCTCGCCGTAGATATAAATTTCGCGGCCGTCCTGCAGGCTCTTCAGGTACTCCTCCCCGGTTAACGGGCGTTTAGCGTCTGCGCGGAAATCTTCAGGTTTCATCGGGACCTCTTCAGTATTAATCGGCGTATCCCGTCATGCTGCGGGCGGCGCTGTTCGGTCGCGGCTCGAATCATTCAGGGCACAAAGGTTAAATTTATGTTTTCTTTTTGTTGCTTAATTGAATCGGTTCAGACGGGTTACGTGAAGAGACTTTTAGGTCAACGGCGGGTACTTTTCAGGCAGGATGGCGTTCTGTGATCCGGGTCGGTTTTTCGTTTTTTTGCCGCCGGCGCCGGGCGCTACGGCGGCGGATTTCCCCAACCGCGCGCCGCGGCCGGGGAAAATTCAGGACACCGGCACTTTTTGCGTTCTGAAGGTGCTGGGCGAGCAGCCGACCAGGCGATGGAAAAAACGGGAAAAATAGGCCGGATCTTTAAACCCCAGCTGCCAGGCGATCTCATTGACCGCGCTATCGGAAAACAGCAGCAGCCGCTTGGCCTCGCGCAGCTGCCGGTCGAAAATAAGGCGCTTCGGCGGCCGGTTGGCAAAGCGCCGGCAGATGTCGGTAAGCCTTGATTCGGTAATATGTAGCTCATTGGCGTAATCCGGCACCGTCCAGTGCTGGTGGTAGTGGCCGTCGATGGTCTGGTTAAAGCGCTGGAACAGCTTGAGCTCGCCGCGGATGCCGCTGGCGGCGTGGTCGTCGAGCCTGGCGTTACGCAACAGCAGGGTGAACACCGCCTGCGCCAGCAGCACCAGCGTATGCTCGCGTCCCGCCAGCTGGGAGGTCGACTCGCGCTCAATCAGCCGCCAGTAGTGGGCCAGCGCCGCGAGCTCGTCCGGCTTATCGGCCAGCGACAGGCACATCCCCGGCAGGCCGAAGGCCTCCCGGGTGCCGGGATAGAGCACCTCCAGCAGCGGCCAGATCAGATCCTCGCGCACGGTCAGCACGTGGCCGTCGCTCTCGGAGCCGGTGATAAACGCGTGCGGTACCGACGGCGGCGTCAGGACGAACAGCGGCGCCTGTACCGAGTAGCGGTGGTCGTCGAGCTGCAGCTCAATCTGCCCGGTATCGAGAAAGTGCATCTGAAAATACTGGTCGTGGCGATGGGCCTGCATGTCGCGGCCAAAAAAGGCCGCCATGCGGGCGAACGACTGGTAGTGCACGTCCTCCGTGCCCAGGCTTTCATCGTACTCTTTATTGATATCGATATTGGCGATCGAACGCTGGGGCATAGCCGCTCCTTAAGGCGTAGCGCGCGGGCGCGAGGCTTTCATCGGAATGGCCCAGATAATCACGGCGCCAATCACCAGCAGGCTGGCGACGAACCACAGGCCGCTGTTAAAGCTGCCGGTCAGATCCTTCAGCCAGCCGATCATCAGCGGGCTTAGCGCCGATCCAATATTGCCGGTCGCGTTGATCACGGCGATGCCGATGGCCCGCGCGCGCAGGCTGATCGACTGGTCCGGCGTGGTCCAGAAAATGGCCATTGCGCTAAAGGAGCCGGTGGAGGCCATAACGATCCCCAGCATCTGGATCAGGCTGTGATCGGTCGCCGAGGCCAGCAGCCAGCCGGCGGCGGCAAACAGAAACGGCAGGGCGGTATGGTGCTTGCGCTCCTGGCATTTATCCGAGTGCCGGCTCCAGTAAATCATCCCCAGAATGGTGCAGATCTGCGGGATCGCCGCCAGCAGGCCGATGGTGATATTGCTGCTTCCCTCGTTAAAGCTTTTGAGGATCTGCGGCGTCCAGATGCTGATCGCGCTGAGGGTATTGGTCAGGCAAAAATAGGCCAGGGTGTACATCAGCACGATCGGCGTGAAGACTTCGCGCCACAGGCTGCGCTGCTGCATCGCGCGGTGGCTGACGGCGCCTTCCGGCTGCACCAGCGTCAGCCGGTCGTTATCCATCATCTCCTGCAGGCACTTTTTGTCCTCTGTAGTCAGCCATTTGGCTTTTGCCGGGGAGTCATCCAGCCAGTACCACACCATGATGCCCAGCAGCACCGACGGGAAGCCTTCGAGCAAAAACAGCCACTGCCAGCCGTGCAGATTGAACAGGCCGTCCAGCGACAGTATATAGCCGGAAATAATCGAACCGATGGCGGTGGTCACCGGCATGGCGATCATAAACAGGGCGTTGGCGCGGGCGCGGAAAAAGGCCGGAAACCAGTAGGTTAAATAGAGCAGAATGCCGGGCAGAAAGCCGGCTTCGGTAATCCCCACCAGCATGCGCAGCACGTACAGGCTTTTGGGGCCGGTGGCGAACATCGTGGCGGTGGAGGCGATCCCCCACAGCACCATGATGGTGGCTATCCAGCGGCGGGCGCCGACAATGCTGAGCATGATATTGCTCGGAATGCCGAAGATAACGTAGGCGGCGTAAAACAGCGTGGTCGCCAGGCCGAACATGGTGGCGTTGAGCCCCAGATCCTGGCCCATCGTCAGCCCGGCAAAGCCGATATTGATGCGGTCAAGGAATGAGAAGATAAACAGCACGAACAAAAATACGATCAGGCGGCGAAACAGCTTGTTGATAACCGACTGCTGCTGCGCCGTCAGCTGCTTGTGCTGATTAGCGGGATCGCGCGTCTCCGGAATGGCTGATGATGTGTCGCTCATGGTTCTTTCCTCTAATGGGAATTTTTGTAGGGTCGTGATTTGGCGTTAATAGACGCCGGACTGGGCCGCGCTTCCGCCGGCGCCAAAACGCCCGGCTAAGGCTTCGGCGGCGCGGGCGAGCAGGGTGGTGTCGACGCCGACGGCGACGAACAGCGCGCCGAGCTCGAGATAGCGTTTTGCCAGCTGCTCGTTGGCCATCAGAATGCCCGGCGCTTTGCCCGCCTGCCGGATTTGCACGATGGCGCTTTCAATTGCCGCCTGCACTTGCGGATGCTGCGGATTGCCGCCGAAGCCCATATCGGCGCTGAGATCCGCCGGGCCGATAAACACGCCGTCCACCCCCTCGACCTCGAGGATCTGCGGCAGGTTTTTCAGCGCCTCGCGGGTCTCAATCTGCACCAGCACGCACATGGCGTCGTTGGCCAGGTGGAGATAGTCCGGGATGCGGTTCCAGCGTGAAGCGCGGGCCAGGGCGCTGCCGACGCCGCGGATACCTGCCGGCGGATAGCGGGTGGCTTTCACCGCCAGCCGCGCTTCTTCGGCGTTCTGCACCATCGGCACCAGCAGGGTTTGCGCCCCGACGTCCAGCAGCTGCTTAATCTGTACCGGGTCATTCCACGAAGGGCGAACCACCGGCTGGCTGGCGTAGGGCGCCACCGCCTGCAGCTGGGTCAGCACCGTTTGCACGTTATTCGGCGCGTGTTCGCCGTCAATCAGCAGCCAGCCGAATCCGGCGCCGGCCAGCAGCTCGGCGCTGTAGCTGCTGCAGAGTCCCAGCCACAGGCCGATTTGCGGGCGCCCGGCCTGCAGCGCATCTTTAAAGGCATTATTCATCTTCTTTCCCCTACGCAAAGCGGCAGCTAATCGCGCCCATGCGGCCGTAATCGACGTGGAAGGTATCGCCTTTGCACGCCGCCACCGGACGGGTAAACGAGCCGCCGAGGATAATTTGCCCGGCCTCCAGCTGCACGTCGTGCGCCGCCAGCTTGTTCGCCAGCCAGGCCACGCCGTTGGCCGGGTGATTCAGCACCCCGGCGGCCACGCCGGTCTCTTCGATGACCCCGTTGCGGTACAGCAGGGCGGAGATCCAGCGCAGATCCAGCTCATCGGGCTTAACCGGCCGGCCGCCGAGGATCACCCCGGCGTTGGCGGCGTTATCGGAGATGGTGTCGAACACCTTGCGCGGGCGCTGGGTTTCAGGATCGACGTTGTGGCAGCGGGCGTCGATCAGCTCCAGCGCCGGGATCACGTAGTCGGTGGCGTTATAGACGTCGAACAGCGTGCAGTTCGGGCCGCGCAGCGGTTTGGCCAGCACGAAGGCCAGCTCGACCTCGATGCGCGGCACGATGAAACGGTCGGTGGGAATATCGCCGCCGTCGTGGAAAAACATATCATCGAGCAGCGCGCCGTAGTCCGGTTCGCTAATCTGCGAGCTGGCCTGCATCGCCTTCGAGGTCAGGCCAATCTTATGGCCCTTCAGCACCCGGCCTTCGGCAATTTTCAGCTCGACCCACTCGCGCTGAATGGCGTAGGCGTCCTCGATGGTGATTGAGGGATAGTCGAGCGAGATGGCGCGGATCTGTTCACGCTGCTTTTCGGCCTGGTTCAGCCGCCGGGCGATCAGGGTGCGGGTCTGTTTATCGAGCATAGGGATTCCTGTGACATTGCCTGCGAATGTGTACTATCGGGTCTTCGGCGCTGCGCCCGCCGGATGACGTCAATTATTTAAACAGCGCGTGGACGTTGTTCTGCTTGTAGTTCAGGGTTGGGTGCAGCTCCTCAATCTCAAACGACAGCGCCAGGTAGCGGCTCTCCATCAGCGCGGCGAAGTGCGCCTTTATCAGGGCGAAGAGCATCTCTCCCGTCTCCTGGCGGCTTTCGAGGCTGCGCCCGCTGCCGATTTTCAGCGTCATATGCACGAAGGCGTAATCGTGCCTGCCGTCGGCCATCTGCCAGGTATCCAGCCAGATGGCGCGGCTGCGGATGCCGCCGATCGGGAAAATACCGGTGGCGGCCAGCGCCTGATTGACCTCGGCGAACAGGCCCGGTAGGTCGGCCTGTTCGCGGATGTTGTCCGTACACTCGGCGATAAAATGTGGCATCGCGGACCCCTTACGCCTGAGCCGGCAGCGGGAAGACGGCGTTGACCTGGCCGGTGCCGGAGCTGGCGAACAGGTCGGTGATAAACTCGACCTTGCCGTCGTATTTATCCCAGCCGAGCACCCCGAGCAGCATCACCGTGTCGTGCATATTGCCCTCGCCGTAGCAGTAGTCGGCGTACTCCGGCAGCATGGTGCAGAACTCTTTGAATTTGCCTTCGCGCCATAGCTTCACCACCCGCTCATCCATCTGATGGTCAAACTCGCGGGTGTAGCTGTTCATCCCCTCTTCGGCGCGCTGGTCGTCGATAAAGCGGTGCGAAAGCGAGCCGCTGGCGAGGACCGCCACGGTACCGTCATATTTTGCAATTGCTTTGACGATGGCTTCCCCCAGCCTGCGGCTGTCGGCGAAGTCGTGGACGGTGCAAAAGGCGGAGATCGACACCACTTTGAAATGTTTATCGCTGTTCATATAGCGCATCGGCACCAGGGTGCCGTACTCCAGCTTGAGGCTCGGGATGTTGTGCGCCTTGGCGCGCACGCCCAGTTTGACCGCTTCATCGGCAATCAGCTGGCCCAGCTCCGGGTTGCCGTCGTAGTCGTAGGTCATGTCGCGAATAAAGTGCGGCAGCTCGTTGCTGGTATAGACGCCCTTAAAATGGTCGGCGCAGTTAATGTGGTAGGCGCTGTTCACCAGCCAGTGGGTATCGAAAACGATAATCGTATCGACGCCCATTTCGCGGCACCGTTTACCGATCTCCTTATGGCCGTCGATCGCCGACTGGCGGCAGCCGTGGTTTTTCCCCGGCAGCTCGGAGAGATACATCGAAGGTACGTGAGTAATCTTGGCGGCTAACGCTAATTTGCCCATTTTGTGCTCCTTATAAGCCCCATTTCGGGATCGGATGGTCACCCATGGAAATACAGACGTTTTTCATTTCGGCGAACACCTCGAAGCTGTACTCGCCGCCTTCGCGGCCGGTGCCGGAGGCCTTCACGCCGCCGAACGGCTGGCGCAGGTCGCGGACGTTCTGGGTATTGACGAAGACCATGCCTGCTTCAATCCCGCGCGCGAGGCGCAGGATCTTGCTGACGTCCTGGGTCCAGATATAGGAGGCCAGGCCGTATTCGATATCGTTGGCGAGGCGCAGGCCTTCGGCTTCGTCTTTAAACGGCAGCAGGCAGGCCACCGGGCCAAAAATCTCTTCCTGGGCCACCCGCATGCGGTTATCGACGTCCGCCAGCACCGTCGGGCGCAGGAAGTTGCCGCCTCGAAGATGCGCCGGCAGGTCGGCGGGCTTATCCGGGCCGCCGGCCAGCTGGGTGGCGCCTTCTTCGATGCCGAGGCGGATATAGCCGGAGACTTTTTCCCAGTGCTGCTGGCTGATCAGCGCCCCGACCTGGGTGTTGGGATCGGTCGGGTCGCCGACGCGCAGGCGGCCGGCGCGTTCGGCGAAGCGCTTGACGAACTCCGGGTAAATGCTCTGCTGAATGAAGATGCGCGAGCCGGCGGTGCAGCGTTCGCCGTTGATCGAGAAGATGGTGAACAGGGCGGCATCCAGCGCGCGCTCGATATCGGCATCTTCAAAAATCAGCACCGGCGATTTACCGCCCAGCTCCATCGAGTACTTTTTCAGCCCGGCGTTTTTCATGATGTTGCGCCCGGTGGCGGTGCCGCCGGTAAACGACACCGCGCGCACGTCGTGATGGCGCACCAGCGCGTCGCCGGCGCTGGCGCCGTAACCCTGCACCACGTTCAGCACCCCTGGCGGAATACCGGCTTCCAGCGCCAGCTCGCCGAGACGGTCGGCGGTGAGCGGCGACAGCTCGGACATTTTCAGCACCGCGGTGTTGCCCAGCGCCAGGCACGGCGCCACCTTCCAGGTGGCGGTCATAAACGGCACGTTCCACGGCGACACCAGCGCGCAGACGCCCACCGGCTGCACGAGGGTGTAGTTGAGCATCTTGTCGTCAACCGGATAGGTCTTACCGTTCATCTGCTGGCACACTTCGGCGAAGAACTCGAAGTTGTGTGAGGCGCGCGGGATCAGCACGTTTTTGGTCTGGTGGATCGGCAGGCCGGTATCGGCGGTCTCCATCGCGGCGATCTGCGGGACGTTCTGGTCGATCAGATCGCCCAGCCGGCGCATCAGGCGCGCGCGCTCCTTCATCGGCAGGTTGGCCCATTTCGGGAACGCCGCTTTGGCCGCCGCGACCGCCTGATTCACCTCGGCCTCGCCGCCGGAGGCGACCTCTGCCAGCACTTCGCCGGTGGCCGGGTTGGTGGTGTGGAAGTATTCCGCGCTTGCCACGCTTTCGCCGTTGATCCAGTGGTTAATTTTTTTCATGACAGCTTCTCCTCATAAGCTTGCTGGCTGATGATGCGGTTGACCAGACGGCCCACGCCCTCGACTTCGACGATCACTTCGTCACCCGGCACTACGTCGGACAGCCCCTTCGGCGTGCCGGTGGCGATCATGTCGCCGGGCTGCAGGGTCATAAACTCGCTCAGGTACGCGATCAGGAACGGGATGCTGAAGATCAGATCGGCGGTGGTGCCCTGCTGGCGCAGCTCGCCGTTGACCCAGGTGCGCAGGGTCAGGTTGTGTGGGTCGGGGACCGTTTCTTTGCTGACGATCCACGGGCCGATGGGGGTCAGGGTGTCGCGGCTTTTGACCCGCAGATTCGGCCGGTAGTAGTTCTCGAGATAGTCGCGGATGGCGTAGTCGTTGCAGACCGTATAGCCGGCGACGTACTCCAGGGCGTCGGCCTCGCTGACCCTGCGCGCGGTTTTGCCTATCACCACCACCAGCTCGGCTTCGTAATGCATATATTCGACGTTATCCGGACGCACCGACTCCTGGCGATGGCCGAGGAAGGTGTTCGGCGCTTTGATAAACACCAGCGGCTCTTCCGGCGGCTTGAATTCCAGCTCGCTGGCGTGGTCGGCGTAGTTCAGCCCCAGCGCGAACAGGGTGCCGTCGGCGGGCGGCAGCCAGCGGAACTCCCCCTCCTGCAGCCGGGTGCCGTCGTCGAGAATGACCTGCTCGCGATCGTCGACCTGTACGCTGCGTACCTGTCCCTGCCACTCAATACGTGCCTGTTTCATGCCGGCTCTCCTTCTGCGACGACCGGGTTTTCCAGCGCCGGGAAGCCCTCGGCGAGAATGCGTACGCGATCGCCGGGGTGCAGCGTGACGCGGGCGTGCGGGGTGCCGATCAGAATGGCATCGCCGGAAGTAAGGGTGGCGAACTCGCTCAGGGCGCTCAGCAGCTCGGCGGCGCCGCGCTGCAGGTCGGCGGTGTTCCAGCTATCCGCTTCGCGACCGTTGATTTCGGTGATGATGGTCAGGTTATCGACGCTCCGTACCGGGGCGAGGGCGCCCAGCGGACAAAAACCGTCGCGGCATTTGGCCTTGATCGCCGGGCGGTAAAAGCTCTCTTCCGGCAGGCTGACGTCGTTGGCCAGCGCGTAGCCGGCGATGCAGGAGGCGGCCTCTTCGACGGAGACGTCGCGGGCGGTTTTGCCGACGATCAGCGCTACGGTGGCGCCGCTCTGCACGATTTCCCCCTGCGGGTAAGGGATCGCGTCGCCGCTGCCGATAACGGTATTGCGCGGTTTGATAAACCAGACCGCGGTCTGCGGCGGCGTTTTGTACGGGGCCTGTTGGAACGCTTCGCGCCAGGCGGCGATCTGGCTGGCGTGGTTAAGCGCAACGGCGAAGATGGTACCTTTCATTCACCACTCCTCTGGGACTGATTTCGGAAGCTTAAGGGATTTCATTAATATGTTAATGATTACCTTTTATTCCTTGCGGTAGGGTTTGGCAAACAGAAGTGAATGTTTTGTGATCGGATTAACATTAAATTTACAAAAATGAAATTTAATTGTTTATAATCAAACTGTTAATTTTTAATTCTGAAAAGGCTGGTACTTTTCAGCAGCAGAAACCGGTTGCGTCATCGGCAAATAAGCGCTAGTTATTAACTTGTTAATAGATTCTGAAATACGATGTAGAGGGTATGTGATGCATGATTCGTTAACTATTGCGCTGTTGCAGGCGCGGGAAGCGGCGATGGGCTATTTCCGGCCGATCGTCAAACGCCATAATCTCACCGAGCAGCAGTGGCGTATTGTGCGCATCCTTGCCGAAAGCCCGTCGATGGATTTCCACGATCTCGCCTTCCGCGCCTGCATTTTGCGCCCGAGCCTGACCGGTATTTTGACCCGCATGGAGCGCGGCGGCCTGGTGCTGCGCTTAAAGCCGGTCAGCGATCAGCGCAAGCTGTACGTTTCGCTGACGGCGGAAGGGACAAAGCTGTATCAAAGCGCCCAGGCTCAGGTTGAAGAGGCCTATCGGCTGATCGAAGAGGAGTTTACCAGCGAAAAAATGCGTCAGCTGACCGCGCTGCTGGAGGAGTTTATCGCGCTCGGCAACCGCAACGGCGCCGCGCGCGACGATCGGCAGGAGGAGTAGGTCAGCGCTCGCCGCTCTCCTGGGCGAGGGCGATAAGCGTTTCCGCCCGCGCGGGGGAGAGCGGCTCGCGCGGCGCGACCAGCGGCCAGCCGTACAGCCAGCGGGCCGTGGTCGCGCAGGTTTTCCCCTGGCAGGAGCCCATGCCGCAGCGCAGCGCCAGCTTTGCCTGCTGCCAGCCCTCGGCGTTCGCCACCTCGCCGCAGCGGACGTCTTCGCAGCGGCACAGCAGGCTCTCCGGCGTGGCGAGGGTTTTCAGGCTCTCCGGCAGGATAAACGCCCGCCTGACGGCGTCGGCAAAGCGCTGCCAGCGCGCGCGGCGGGTGAAGAGGGCCCGCGCCCGATCGCCGGCATCCGCCGCCGCAAAGCCGGCAATCTCCCCTTCGGCCAGCGCCAGCTCGCTGCCGCCGAAGCCGGTGCACTCTCCGGCGGCATACACGTCCGCGACGCTGGTTTGCTGCCAGCAATCAACCTGCACCGCCTCATCCACAATGGCGCAGCCAAAAAACAGCGCGCTCTCGAGGCTCGGCACCAGGCCGTAGCCAATTGCCAGCCGATCGCACGCCAGCGTACGCTCGACGCCGCGCCGGCGGATCGTCACCGCTTCAAGACGCGTTTTGCCGTGGGCGCGAATAACATGGCTGCCGCTCAGGTAGCGCCGCGGGGCGAGGCTGGCGAGCTGGCGCAGCTTTTCCGGCCAGCGCCACAGCCGGCTGCCGAAGCGCATCAGGGCGGAGAGCGGCGCCTGCTCGACAATCTGCACTATCTCGCCGCCGCTTTTTTTCACCGTCTCGGCCACCGCCAGCAGCAGCGGACCGCTGCCGGCCACCACGACCCGCTCGCCGTTTTTCAGCGCCAGGCCGTGCTTGATCTGCGCCTGCAGGCCGCCTGCCGCCGTTACGCCGGGCAGCGTCCAGCCGGGAAACGGCAGCGACAGCTCGCGCGCCCCGCAGCACAGAATCAGCTTCTGCCATTCGACGATCCCGCACGCCCCGGCGGTTTCAAACATCACGCTGCGCTCGGTCGGTCGGGCGATGAGGCGGGCGCCGCTGAGCAGGGTGATATTTTCAGCCGCGGCGACGGCTTCGCGATAGCGCCGCGCCGGGGCCGGGAGCTTGACCTGCGGCCCGTCGCGCCAGATCTGCCCACCGGGGCGCGGGTTGTCATCAAGCACGATCGTTCGCTTACCGCAGGAGGCGGCGGCCAGCGCGGCGGCGAGGCCGGCAGGGCCCGCCCCGAGAATCAGCACCTCACAGCGTAGCGTTTGCATGGCGACTCCTTTCAATGTTCATTCCCGGCAGGCACAGCGTCTGGCAGGCCAGCACCCGACGGCCGTTGGCGGTCACCCGGCACTCCTGGCAGACTCCCATACCGCAAAACGGCGCGCGCGGATCGCCGCCGACGGCAATTCGCGTCGTGGGGTCGGCGGTGAGCGCCAGCGCGGCGGCGATGCTGATCCCCGCCGGCACTTCGAGGCTGGCGCCTTCAATGATTATCTGGATCGTAGGCATCAGGCGATGGCCTCCTGTTTCCGCAGGCGAGCGGGCAGCCAGGCGTCGGGGGCCAGCGCCGTACGTTCGCCCGTCAGCTGGGCGCAGAGGAGCTCCGCGCTGGCGGGGGCGGTGGTCACGCCGAGCCCCTCGTGGCCCAGCGCCAGCCACAGGCCGCGGCGCGACGGGTGAGGGCCAATCAGCGGATTGCCGTCCTGCGACGCGGCGCGAAAGCCGCTCCAGCAGCGGATGATATTCAGCTCGCCGAGGGTCGGCAGAAACTGCCGCGCGCGGCCCAGCATCTGCGCCAGCAGGGGTAAATTCAGCTGGCGATCGGTGGTATCAAACTGGCGGGAAGAGCCGATCAGCAGCTGTCCGGTGGGCCGCGGCTGGACGTTAAAGGCCACCGAGGTGCCGCTGCCGTGGGCGCTGGCGCCGTAGCCGAGCTCGACCAACTGATGCCGGAGCAGCGGGCCGTAGCGATCGGTAATCGCCAGCTGGCCCTTTTTCGCCCGCAGCCAGCTTTCTCCCAGCAGCGTGTTGGCATCAAGGCCGCAGGCGACCACGATAGCCGGCGCCCGCAGCCGCCTGCCGCTGGTCAGGGTCACCGTCGGCTCCTCCAGCGTTTGGGCGGCTTCCCGCAGATGGGTCAGCCCGGCGCCGGCGTCGGCGATAAACCAGCGGGCGGCGTTGGGGGCATAGACGATTCCGTCGCCGGGAACCCACAACCCGCCCGGCAGGCCCGCGCGCAGCAGGGGCTCGCGCTGCGCCAGCTGCTCCGCGCTCTGCATCTGCGTGATGACCTGATACTCCACCATCCGCCGCTGCTTTTCCCGGGCGATCTCCAGCTCCTGCGTCGTTTCCGCCAGCCACAGGGTGCCGCAGCCGCGCCAGGCGCAGCTCTCCGGCATGCGCGGCGTGATTGCGCGCCAGCGCTCGAGCGACCAGGCGGAGAGGGCCAGCTCGGCGGGGTTATCATCCATGCACACCAGGTGGCCCATTCCGGCGGCGGTCGCCCCCGGCTGGCCGCTGTCGATCAGGGTGACCTTTTGGCCGCGCTTTGCCAGCCGCCAGGCGCAGGCTGCGCCGACGATCCCCGCGCCGATGACTATGACGTCGCTGCCGCTCACGGCACGATCCCCCAGCGGAAGGGATCGTCAGGATTGAGGATCAGGCGATTATCGCCGCATACCCAGGCTTCGCCGCGAATGGTCGGGATAATGCCGACGGCCTCGCGGGCGTAGCTGGCGGTAAAGCGGCTGCCGATGATGCTGGCCTGCTGCCAGATCTCGCCGGGCCGCAGCTTGCCGTCCTCCGCCAGGCAGGCCAGCTTGGCGCTGGTTCCGGTCCCGCACGGCGAGCGATCCCACGCCCTGCCGGGGCACAGCACGAAGCTGCGGCTGTCAGCGGTTTCATCGTCGGCAAACAGCTCAACGTGGTCGATCGCGCCGCCGTCATCGCCGCGGATCCCTGCGGCCTCCAGCCCTTCGCGTACGGCCCAGGCGTATTCGGTGAGCTGGGGGATCTGCGCGGGCTCAATGCTGAAGGGGTGATCGCTAATGAGAAAGAACCAGTTGCCGCCCCAGGCGATGTCGCCGGTCACGGTGCCGAAGGCGGTTTCCACGCCGATCCCCTTTTTCCAGCGTCGGGCCGGAACGTTCTCCACCGACACGCTGCCGTCTTCATGCAGCGTCGCGCTCACGTCGCCGACCGGGGTCTCAATCAGGTGCCTGCCCGGCCTAATGCGGCCCAGCCACGCCAGCGAGGCGATAAGGCCGATCGTGCCGTGGCCGCACATATTCAGGAAGCCGGCGTTGTTGAAGAAGATCACCCCGGCGGTGGCGGCCGGCGAAACCGGCTCGCACAGCAGCGCGCCCACCAGCACGTCGCTGCCGCGCGGCTCGAGGATAATCGCCTGACGCCAGCGGTCGAATTCGGCGGCAAAGCGCTCGCGACGTTCCGCCATGCTGCCCTGGCCGAGATCCGGAAAACCGTCAACGATCAGGCGGGTTGGCTCGCCGCCGGTATGTGAATCAATGGCCCTCAGTTCAGCGGGCCGGCGTGGCGCGGTCATGAATCTCTCCGGTGGTTAATAAGATGTTTCACAATGCTGGCGCAAGAGGCCGCCTCCCGCTTGAGCGCTTTCATCAGGCGAAGTGACGAAATCAGCACAGTCAGCGGCGGAACTATCCGTTGAAATTCATAATTATTTCTTATTAATCATTCCATTAACGATGTGGTAAACCGAAAGGCGCAATAACGCCAGCCGGCTATTCGGCAGAAAACTTAAACCGCCGCCAGGATCGCAAAACGCGCTGCTGCCGCTTGATGTGTTAATAAAAGGTGAATAAATATCCTCCCGTTACCCGCCATGAGGAAGCGTTATGTTGTGTGTTACCGAGGCTGCTCCGGCATGCGAGCCGGTGGATGAAACGGGCCTGGCCGTGGACGAGCTGAGCCAGATTTGCGAAGGGCTGGCGCGCCAGCGTCCGGAGAATATGCCGGCGCTGCTCAACGCGCTGGCGCTGATTGCCCCTCTGCTGAACGCCATTCCCAACGTCGTGTTTTTTATTAAAGACCACCAGGCGCGCTATCTGCTGGCCAACCTGACGCTGGCCCGCCGCTGCGGGTTTAAAACCGTCTCGATGCTGCTGGGCAAAACCTCGGCCGACGTCTTTCCCTCGGCGCTCGGCCAGGGCTACACCGAGCAGGATCTGCGGGTTCTGCGCGAAGGGGTGATGCTGCGCGACCAGCTGGAGATGCACCTTTACAACGGCCGCGAACGCGGCTGGTGCCTGACGCAGAAGCTGGCGCTGCGCGATATTCACGGGCAGGTGATCGGGATGGCCGGGATCTCGCACGATCTGCAGGAGGCCCACGCCCGCCACCCGGCGTGGCAGCGGCTGGCGATCGTCGACGATCATATCCGGCGCCACTATCATCGGCCGATCGCCATGGATGAGCTGACCGCGCTCAGCGGCATGTCGGTGGCGCAGATCGAACGCTACTGTAAGCGAATCTTTCACCTCACTCCGCGGCAGATGATCCATAAGGTCCGGCTCGAAAAAGCCACCGAGCTGCTGGCGGGAGATACGCCGATTACCGACATTGCGCTGCAGTGCGGCTATACCGATCACAGCGCCTTCAGCCGTCAGTTTAAGGCGATGACCGGCTCAACTCCCCGCGATTTCCGCATAACCCTGGCGGGATAACCGCCGCTTCACGCTTTTGCGACTGTGCTAATTTCGTCATCGTATTGGAGGAAAACCCACAAGCCGCCGGAACCATGACGCGTCAATCTGTCAGTGAATATTCACCAATCATTCACTTTGACTTAACAAAATGACGACAAGGAACCGAGCATGAGCACAAAAGCGATTCACTGGAGCGGCGTATTTCCGGCAGTCAGCACGCAGTTTCATCGCGACTATTCTCTCGACTTAGACGCCACCCACGCGGTGATGAAAAATCTGGTGAAAGATGGCGTTTCCGGGCTGGTGGTGTGCGGCAGCGTCGGGGAAAACACCTCTCTGAGCACCCAGGAAAAGTTGCAAATTATCGAGGCGGCGAAGGACGCCGCCGGCGGCAAAATCCCGGTTCTTGCCGGCGTTGCCGAATTCACCACCGCCTTCGCCCGGACGATGGCGAAAGAGGCGGAGCGCGTGGGGGTCGACGGGATTATGGTCATGCCCGCGCTGGTCTACTCATCAAAACCGCATGAAACCGCCGCCCATTTCCGCAGCGTGGCCGCCGCCACCGACCTGCCGATTATGGTTTATAACAACCCGCCGATTTACAAAAACGACGTCACGCCGGAGATTCTCGCGACGCTGACCGACTGCGACAACATCGTCTGCTTTAAGGATTCATCGGGCGATACCCGGCGCTTTACCGACCTGCGCAACACCGTGGGCGATCGCTTCGTGCTGTTTGCCGGCCTTGACGACGTGGTGGTCGAGAGCATCGCCGTCGGCGCCGAGGGGTGGATTTCGGGGATGTCGAACGCCTTCCCGCGCGAGGGCGAGACGCTGTTCCGCCTGGCTATTCAGAAACGCTATGACGAAGCGATGGCGCTCTACCGCTGGTTTATGCCGCTGCTGCACCTCGACGCGCGTCCCGATCTGGTGCAGTGCATCAAGCTCTGCGAAGAGCTGCTGGGCCGCGGGAGCGAAGTGACCCGTCCGCCGCGCCTGGCGCTGGAAGGTGAGACCCGCCGGCAGGTGATCGCGATAGTCGAGCAGGCGATGGCGACGCGCCCCGAGCTGCCGGACGTGGGCCTTTAGGCCGAGGAGCGATGATGAGCGAAAAACAGATAACGGCGGGGCGACAGTTTATCGCCGGCCGCCGCGTAGCCAGCGGTGAAGCCACGCTGCTGAGCCTGCGGGCGGCGGATGGCGAAGCCACCGGCCACCGTTTCTATCCGGCCTCCCGCGAGGAGGCGGCGCAGGCGGCGCAGGCGGCACAGCAGGCGTTCAGCGCCTTTTCTCAGACCTCGCCCGAGCTGCGGGGGCGCTTTCTGCAGCGCGTTGCCGACGAGCTGGACGCCCTCGGGGAGGATTTTTTGGCGATTGCCCACGAGGAGACCGCGCTGCCGCTGGCGCGGCTGCAGGGGGAGCGGGCGCGCACCAGCGGCCAGCTGCGGATGTTTGCCGACCTGCTGGCCCGCGGCGATCTGTTCGGGGCGCGCATCGATACCGCGCTGGCGGAGCGCAAGCCCGCCCCGCGGCCCGACCTGCGCCAGTATCAGACCGCGATTGGCCCGGTGGCGGTGTTCGGCGCCAGCAACTTCCCGCTGGCGTTCTCCACCGCCGGCGGCGACACCGCGTCGGCGCTGGCGGCCGGCTGTCCGGTGGTGGTCAAAGCGCATCCCGGACATATGGCGACCGCCGAGCAGACGGCGCAGGCCGTGGTTCGCGCGGTGGAGGCGTGCGGCCTGCCCGGCGGCGTGTTTAACCTGATTTTTGGCACCGACATCGGCGCGGAGCTGGTGAGCCATCCGGCGATTCAGGCTGTGGGCTTTACCGGCTCGCTGGAGGGCGGACGCGCGCTCTACCAGCGGGTGCAGCAGCGCCCCCAGCCGATTCCGATGTTTGCCGAAATGTCGGCCATCAATCCGCTGATTATCCTGCCGCAGGCGCTGGCCTCCCGGGCGCCGCTGCTGGCAAAAGAGCTGGTGGCGTCGTTTACCCTCGGCGGCGGCCAGTTTTGCACCCGTCCCGGCCTGATTCTGCTGCTCAAAGGGGCGGGCAGCGAGCGCTTCAGGGCGGCCCTCTGCGAGCAGGTGCGCGCCGCCGCCGCGCAGGTGCTGTTGAATGCGCCGACGCGCGAGCACTATCGCGCGGGCGTCGCGGCGCTCGACGCCTGCCCCGGCGTGCAGCGTCTGGCCGCCGGCCAGGCCGCAGAGGGCGCCCAGGCGCAGGCCATGCTGTATCAGGCGACGGCGGAGCAGGTGATGGCCGCCGACTCTCTGCTCCAGCGCGAAATCTTTGGCCCGCTGTCGGTGCTGGTGGAGGTGGCCGATGAGGCCCAGCTGCAGGCCCTGCTGCAGAGCCTGCAGGGGCAGCTCACCGCCACGCTGCACGCGGAGGCCGACGATCGTCCGCTGGCGTCGCGCCTGCTGCCGCTGCTGAGCGAGAAGGCGGGGCGGGTGCTGTTCAACGGCTATCCCACCGGGGTGGAGGTGTGCGATGCGATGGTCCACGGCGGGCCCTGGCCGGCCACCACCGACGCACGCGGCACCTCGGTCGGCACCCGGGCGATAGAGCGCTTTCTGCGCCCGGTTTGCCTGCAGAACGCGCCCGCCGCGCTGCTGCCGCCGGCCCTGCAGGATGCGAACCCTTTAAACCTGCTGCGCCTGGTGAACGGGCAGTGGACCCGGGAAGCAATTTCCCCACTCTGATTGATGAAAGGGCAACACCATGACCATTCACACTACGCATAGCAGTCAAACCCGCGTTGCTGAGTCGGGTAAGTTTAAAAAGCAGCTGACCTTAACCGACCTGACGTTTATCGGCCTGGGGGCGATTTTTGGCTCCGGCTGGCTGTTCGCCGCCAGCCACGTGGCGTCGATTGCCGGGCCGGCGGGGATCGCCTCCTGGACGATCGGCGGGTTTGCGGTGCTGCTGCTGGGGATCGTCTACTGCGAGCTGGGGGCGGCGCTGCCGCGCGCCGGCGGGATTATCCGCTATCCGGTCTTTTCCCACGGCGAGCTGATGGGCTATCTGCTGGGATTTATCACCCTTATCGCCTTTTCCAGCCTGATCTCGATTGAAATTGTCGCCGCTCGCCAGTACGCCGCGGCGTGGTTCCCGATGCTGACCCAGCCGGGCTCCGGCTCGCCGACGCTGCTCGGCTGGATCGTGCAGTTTCTGCTGCTGTGCTTTTTCTTCGGCCTCAACTACTACAGCGTCAAAACCTTCGCTCGCTCGAATAACGTGATTAGCGTGCTGAAGTTTCTGGTGCCGCTGCTGGTGGTCATCACCCTGTTCGCCTTCTTCAAGCCGGAAAACCTGCATACCCAGGGATTCGCGCCGTTCGGCATGTCGGGGGTGGAGGCGGCCATCAGCGCCGGCGGTATTATTTTTGCCTACCTGGGGCTGACGCCGATTATCTCGGTGGCCAGCGAGGTGAAAAACCCCCAGCGCACGATCCCGGTGGCGCTGATCCTCTCGGTGGTGCTGTCGACGATTATCTACGTGCTGCTGCAGGTGGCGTTTCTCGGCAGCATCCCGACCGATATGCTGAGCGGCGGCTGGGCTGAGGTCAGCAAGCAATTCTCGCTGCCGTATCGCGATATCGCCATCACCCTCGGCATGGGCTGGCTGGCGTTTATGGTGATTAGCGATGCGATCGTTTCCCCGAGCGGAACCGGCAATATCTATATGAACGCCACGCCGCGGGTGATTTACGGCTGGGCGAAAAGCGGGACCTTTTTTAAAGCCTTTACCCATATCGATAAAGAGTCCGGTATTCCGCGTCCGGCGCTGTGGCTGACCTTCGGCCTCTCTATTTTCTGGACCCTGCCGTTCCCGTCGTGGGAGCAGTTAATTAGCGTGGTGTCGGCGGCGCTGGTGCTGAGCTACGCTATCGCCCCGGTGACCGCCGCCGGGCTGCGCCGCAACGCGCCGGATATGCTGCGCCCGTTCCGCGTACGCGCGTTCCATATCATTGGCCCGGTGTCGTTTATGGTTTCGGCGCTGATCGTCTACTGGTCCGGCTGGACGACCCTCTCCTGGCTGCTGGGGCTGCAAATCGTGATGTTTGCGGTGTACGTGCTGTGCAAAAGCAAGGTGCCGGTCCATGCGGTGAGCTTTGCGCAGCAGGTGAAATCTTCGCTGTGGCTGATTGTCTTCTATGCCCTGATTATGCTCTGCTCGTGGCTGGGGAGTTTTGGCGGCATTAACGCGCTACCTCACCCCTGGGATACGATAATAGTGGCGGCAATGTCGCTCGGTATTTATTACTGGGGCGCGCGCAGCTGTCTTCCTCAGGCTAACTTTAATGGCGATGAAGAAGAGTAGAAGAGTAGAAGAGTAAAGGAGAAGAGTATGGATACGGTAACGCTGACGTTGCCAGAGGCTGAGGCGCTTTCCCGCGAGGTGCTCAGCGACAATGGTTTCAGCGAGAGCCATGCGGCGGCCGTGGCGCGTAACGTGACCGCCGGGGAGCGCGACGGCTGCGCTTCCCACGGCCTGTGGCGCCTGCTGGGGATCGTCGATACTCTGCGCAAGGGGAAGGTTTCGCCCGACGCCGAGCCGCAGATTGACGACCGGGCGCCGGCGGTGGTGCGGGTGGATGCCAACGGCGCCTTTTCGCTGCTGGCCTTTGAGCGCGCGCTGCCGCTCTTGTGCGCTAAGGCGCGCCACAGCGGTATTGCCGCGCTGGCGATTAACCGCTGCGTGCACTTCTCGGCCCTGTTCGCCGACGTTGAGCCGCTTACCGAGGCGGGGCTGGTGGGGCTGGCCTGCACGCCGGGCCACGCGTGGGTTGCGCCGGCGGGCGGCAGCCGGCCGCTCTTCGGCACCAACCCTATCGCCTTTGGCTGGCCGCGCGGCGACAAGCCGCCGTTTATTTTTGATATGGCAACCAGCGTGGCGGCGCGCGGCGAGATCCAGCTGCATCAGCGCGCCGGGAAACCTTTACCGGAAGGCTGGGGAATCGACGCCGAAGGAGAGCCCACCACCGATGCCGCCGCCGTTCTCGACGGGGCGATGCTGACCTTTGGCGGCCACAAGGGGTCGGCGCTGGCGGCGATGGTGGAGCTGATCGCCGGGCCGCTGATCGGCGATATGACCAGCGCGGAGTCGCTGGCGTGGGACAACGGCGCCGGCGGGCTGCCGTACGGCGGTGAGCTGATCCTGGCGCTCGATCCGCAGTGCTTTCTCGGACCGCAGGCGGACGAGCACCTGGCGCGGGCGGAGACGCTGTTTGACGCCATGCGTTCGCAGGGGGCCCGGCTTCCCGGCGAGCGCCGCTTTGACCGTCGTCAGGTCAGCGAACGCCAGGGGGTGACCATCGGGCGTTCGCTGTACGAGGAGATTGTCGCCCTGCGGCGTTAGGTTTTTTTGCGCCCGGCGGGCCCGGGCGCAGGCCGTCATCCGGGATTAATCAGAACAGCGTATCCAGCTCTTCCAGCACGTTATAGTCGTCGTCGACCAGCAGCAGCGCCTTCCATTTGTCGAAGGTCAGGCACGGGTGCGAGGTGCCGAAGACCAGGATATCGCCGACCTGCACGTCGCTGCCCGGCGCCAGGCGCAGCATGCAGTGCTGATCCATGATCCCGACGCTGACGATCGCCTCCGCGCGCAGCGCCAGCGGCTCTCCGTCGCGATAGTGGGCGATGGGCTGCGGCAGTCCGGCATCGAAAGCGCAGTCGCGCTTGCCGAAGTTCACCACCGCGCGATCCGCTTCCGGAACCGACTGCACCATCGCCATCAGTTCGAGGGCCGAGGTCAGGTCGCCTGCCAGACCGCAGGCGATCGGATCCCGAGCGATCAGCGCCCGCTGGGCATCATCGTAGATCCCCATATCGTGCGTGATGTAGCAGCCGGGGCGGATGGCTATCCGGCAGCGTGCCGGCTTTTTGGCCGCCAGCCAGATGTTGCACACCACGTCATACCATACGGTGCCCGCGCCGGTGAGGATGAACTCGCCGTCGACCAGTGGCTCCATCCGGCAGGCGAGGTCCGCGGCCTGGCGCAGCAGCGCTTCGACCTGCGGCTGCGGATCGTCGCCGTGCAGCACCCCTTCATACAGCTCCAGCCCGCGCAGCGTCAGGCCCGGCAGCTCCGCCGCGGTCTGCGCCAGCGCCAGCGCATCCTCTACGCTGCGGCAGCCGCAGCGCCCGCCGGGTACTCCTAGCTCAATCAGCACGTCCAGGGTTTGCCGGCGTTCGGCGAAAAAGGCCGACAGCGCCCGGGCGTTAGCGAGGCTATCGATGCAGCAGATGAAATCGACGCCGCGGTAGTGGGTTTTCAGCTGCGAAACGGCCTGCATGTTGGCCTTGCCCACCAGCTGATTGACCATCAATACGCGCTGGACGCCGCTGGCCATCGCCGCTCCGGCCTGCCAGGCGCTGCCGACCCCGATCCCCCAGGCGCCGGCCCGCTGCTGGGCCTGAAAAATCCACGGCGTCATCGTCGTTTTGCCGTGCGGCGCCAGCGAGACGCCGCGGGCGTCGGCGTAGCGCTGCATCCAGGCGATATTGTTTTCCAGCGCGCTTTTTTTCAGCAGCGCGGCGGGCAGGCAGACCTCTTCCGCCAGCAGGTTCGCCGGCGATGTCATCGGCGCGGACTTATGCGGGACAAGCGTCGTGCAATGGTATTTCATAACACTATCCTTTCAGGTTTCACGTGCGGACTTGGAATGAGTATCATGTATAACTGTTTGATAAATATTATTTTAATACTTAAAAATTATTCGTTGTGAATAAAAGTATCACAAAACGATCTGGGTTTTGCGTAGTTTTCCACTGTTTTTATGCCTTGTAAATGGTTAACTTGTCGGCAGAGTTGAAAGGGAGTAATTGCGATGAAGGTTGACTGGCTTTTTAAGAACGTCACGGTAATTGACGGCAGCGGCGGGCCGCAGTATCGCGGCGACGTGGCGGTGAAGGGGGATCGTATTGTGGCGATCGCTCCGGCGCTGCCGGTGACGGCAGAGCGCGAAATTGAGGGCCAGGGCCGCGTGCTGGCGCCCGGCTTTATCGATGTGCATACCCATGACGATATTAACGTCATCCGGATTCCGGAATATTTACCCAAACTCAGCCAGGGCGTGACGACGGTGATCGTCGGCAACTGCGGGATCAGCGCGGCGGTGGCGACCATGCGCGGCGCGGTGCCTGACCCGATGAACCTGCTGGGCGAGCAGGAGCACTTTATCTATCCCACCGTGCAGGACTACGCGCACGCGGTGGAGGTGGCCAGGCCCTCGCTTAACGTCGGCACGCTGATTGGCCATACCGCGCTGCGTAATAACCATATGGACGATCTGTTCCGCCCGGCGACGGAGACGGAGATTGCCGGCATGCGCGTCCAGCTGCGCGATGCGCTACGTGAAGGGGCGCTGGGTCTGAGCACCGGCCTGGCCTACGCCAGCGCGTTCCACTCCACCACTGAAGAGGTGATGGCGCTGGCGGAGGAGTTGGCGGCGGAGAAGGGGATCTACACCACCCATCTGCGGTCCGAGTTTGAGCCTATCCTTGAGGCTCTCGACGAAGCGTTTCGCATCGGCCGCCACGGCAACGTCCCGGTGGTGGTTTCTCATCACAAGTGCGCCGGGGCGAAGAACTGGGGGCGCACGCGCGAGACGCTGGCCTTCTTCGACGAGATGCGCCAGCGCCAGGAGATCGCCTGCGACTGCTATCCCTATTCCGCCAGCTCCTCGACGCTGGATATGAAGCAGGTGACCGATGAATTCGACATCGTGATCACCTGGTCCGAGTCCCGGCCGGAGCAGGCGGGAAAAACGCTGCGGCAGATCGCCGACGAGTGGCAGGTCAGCCTGCACGACGCCGCGGCGCAGCTGATGCCGGCGGGCGCTATCTACTACAACATGGACGAGCAGGACGTGCGGCGGGTGATGCGCTATCCGGTGACCATGATCGGCTCCGACGGCCTGCCGAACGATCCGATGCCGCATCCGCGGCTGTGGGGCGCTTTCCCGCGGGTGCTGGGGCACTACAGCCGCGACGAGCAGCTTTTCCCGCTGACCACCGCGATTCACAAAATGACCGGGCTGTCGGCGGCGCGCTTCCAGCTGCCGGAGCGTGGGCTGGTGAAAACCGGCTACTTTGCCGATTTGGTGCTGTTTGACCCACAGACGGTGCGCGACGTGGCCAGCTTCTCCGACCCGAAGCGGCCGGCGGAGGGCATTGAGGCGGTGATGGTCAACGGCGTTATGAGCTACGGCAGCGATAAAAAAATTACCGGGCGCGCGGGGCGTTTCCTGCGCCGCCGGATGGACTAAGGAGTGAGTATGAGCATTAAACGTTACGGCGTGGAAGGTGGAACTGGCACCGGCGGGCAGCATCTGCCGTTTGCCCGCGCGGTGGAAGCGGGCGGCTGGCTGTACGTGTCCGGCCAGACGCCGATGAAAAACGGTGAAGTGGTGGAGGGCGGTATCGTCGAGCAGTCGCGGCTGGCGATGCAGAACTGCGTCGATATCATGAATGAAGCGGGCTATGCCCTTGCCGACGTGGTGCACGTGAAGGTGATCCTCACCGACTCGCGCTATTTCCAGTCTTTCAACAAAGTGTTCCGCGAATTCTTTGGCGAACATCCGCCGGCGCGGATCTGCTGCGTCGCCGATCTGGTGGTGGACTGTAAAGTTGAAGTGGATGTGACCTGCTATAACGCCGCCCGCGTCTAAATAATAGCTCCCCGCCGCGGGCCGGGGAGCGACCCATAACAATGTACAAGCAGCGCCAGGCCGAATATATCGGCCGGCGCGACCGGGATTGCTGTGCCTTTTTTCGGCATCGTTACTATTAACTCATAATATTCAGCGGTACGAATATTATTTATTACGCCTGGATGTGAGCAATGAATAATATGTCATTCCTGATTTGGTTTTCCGTTTATGCCTGCGCGATGATCGCCTTAGGCTGGTACGTTTCGCGCAAGCAAAAGAACGGCGACGACTTCCTGCTGGGCGGGCGCTCGCTGCCGATGTTCCTGACGCTGGGGTCGACGGTCGGCACCATGGTCGGCACCGGCTCCAGCGTCGGCGCCGTCGGCTTTGGCTACAGCAACGGCTGGGCGGGGATGCTGTACGGCCTCGGCGGCGCGGTCGGTATTTTGCTGGTGGCGTGGCTCTTTGCCCCGGTGCGTAAATTTCGCTTTATGACCATGAGCGAAGAGATGGCGTATTACACCGGCGGCAGCAAAATTATTAAAAACCTGGTGGCGATCCTTATATTTATTGCCTCTATCGGTTGGCTCGGGGCCCATATATTGGGCGGCGGCCTCTATCTGGCGTGGGCCAGCGGCATTGATATCAACGTCGCCAAAATTATTATTGCGCTGGCTTTTGTGGTTTACGTCGGCATTGGCGGCTACTCGGCGGTGGTGTGGATCGACACCATTCAATCAATCGTCCTGTTTGTCGGCTTTATTTTAATGGCGATCTTCGCGGTCCACCACGTCGGCGGCTGGAACCATATTCAGCAGGCGGTTGACCCGGCGGCCCAGAGCCTGTTTGCCGTCGATAAGCTCGGGGTGCTGCCGGCGCTCTCTCTGGCGGTGGTGATTGGCGTAGGCGTTCTGGCAACCCCATCCTACCGCCAGCGTATCTACTCGGCAAAAACCGTCTCCTCCGTGCGCCAGTCGTTCACCATCACCGGCCTGCTCTATCTCGGCTTTTCGTTCCTGCCGGCGATTATCGGCATGGCGGTGTGGACGATGAACGCCAATCTCGAAAACAGCGGCTTTGCCTTCCTGTTTGCCACCCAGGTCCTGCCGCCGGTGCTGGCGATGGCGATTCTGATCGCCGGGATGTCGGCCAATATGTCCTCCGGCAGCTCTGACGCCATCGCCGCCGTCTCGATTATGCTGCGCGACCTTTACACCCTGGTGACTGGCCATATGCCTGCGCCAGAGAGGGCGATTCGCCTGTCGCGGATGTTCCTCGTGCTGGTTATCGCCCTGGCGCTGCTATTTGCCCTGACCTCCAACGACATCATTAGCTACATCACCAAAATGATCTCGATGATTATGTCCGGGATGTTTATCTGCACCATGCTCGGCCGCTTCTGGACGCGCTTTAACTGGCAGGGTGCGGTGGCCGCGCTGGCCGGCGGCGCCGGCGCATCGGTCGCCGTGCTGATGGACAGCGGCTGGCTGGCATCCTGGGGCAACCCGTGCATTCCGTCGGTGCTCACCAGCCTGGTGGCTTCGGTGGTCGTCACGCTGCTGACGCCGGCGAGCGGCATGAGCCGCGAAGAGGCGCTGGAGATGATTACCCGCGAACGGGAAAGCACCCCGGCGGCACCGCCGCTGGCCATCGGCAAACGCAATACGTCGCAGGGCTAAGGGGACGCAGATGCAGGACTATATCGCCGTCGACTGGGGATCCACGCAGCTGCGCGGCTGGCTGATACGCGACGGGAAGTGCGTGACAACGAAACAGCTGCCGCTGGGGATCTCGCGGCTTAACGGGCAGGCGCCGGCGGAGATCTTCCGCCAGCATCTGGTGCCCTGGCGCGGCGAGCGGGCGCTGCCGGTAGTGATGGCCGGGATGGTCGGCAGCGATGCCGGCTGGCAGCCGGTGCCCTATCTGGCCTGTCCGGTCGCCATCGACGCGCCGGGCCGCCGGCTGTTCAGCGTTGCTGAAAACGTGTGGATCGTGCCCGGTCTCAAGGTCGAACAGGCCGGGGACTACGGCGTGATGCGCGGCGAAGAGACCCAGCTGCTGGGCGCCGGGCACATTGCTCCGGCCGATTGTTACATTATGCCGGGCACCCACAGCAAGTGGGTACAGGTCGAGCGCGGGGTCGTGCAGCATTTCTCCACCGCCATGACCGGCGAGCTGCATCACCTGCTGCTTAGCCAGTCGCTGATTGGCAGGCAGCTTCCCGAACAGCGGCCGGACGACGCCGCTTTTGAACTGGGGCTGGAAAAAGGCATGGCCTCGCCGCTGGCAGCCGAGCTGTTCACCGCCCGCGCCGCGCGGCTGCTGGGGGCGCTGGCGCCGGCTTCGGTCAGCGACTATCTCTCCGGGTTGCTGATTGGCGCCGAGGTGGCGGCTTTTGGCGATCGCTACCGCAGCGCCGCCGTCACCCTGGTAGGCGATCCGGCGCTGACTGCCCGCTACCGACGGGCAATGTCGGCGCAAGGTTGGGTCGTGCAGAGCTGTAGCGGCGATGAGGCGTTTCTGAATGGTATGGCGAGGATAATGAATGAACGCAGTTAAACTGATCGCGATTTTGCGCGGTATTGGCCCCGCAGAGGCGGCGGAACACGTTGAGACGCTGATTGACGCCGGTTTTCGCTATATCGAAATCCCGCTTAATTCACCGGACTGGCAGCACAGTATTCCGCAGATGGTCGGCCGCTTTGCAGATCGGGCGGTGATTGGCGCAGGGACGGTACTTAACGTCGAACAGGTGGATTTTCTTGCCGCGGCGGGGGCGAAGCTGGTGGTGACGCCGAATACCCAGCCGGCGGTGATCCGCCGGGCGGTGGCGCAGGGGATGCTGGTCTGCGCCGGGTGCGCCACTGCGACCGAAGCGTTTAACGCCCTGGAGGCCGGCGCGCAGTGGCTGAAAATCTTTCCGTCATCCGCCTTTGGCCCGGACTATATCCGGGCGCTGAAGGCGGTGCTGCCCCCGGAGGTGCCGGTGCTGGCGGTAGGGGGCGTTACGCCGGATAACCTCGCTATCTGGGTACAGGCCGGATGCGCCGGCGCGGGGTTGGGGAGCGACCTCTACCGAGCCGGGCAGACGCCGGCGCACACCCGCGCGCAGGCGGATCGCTTTATTGCCGCCGGCCGGGGGCTAGTCGCCTAGGGGCTGACGATCGACGCCGCCGCGGTGGCTGTCGAGCGCCAGCTTGATGCGCCGCAGGCGGTCTTTGGCCTGCGGCTTGTTGGCCATTGCCAGTTCGGTGGCCAGCACGTCGACCATCGCCAGCATGGCGTAACGCGAGGTGCTGGGTTTGAAAATATAGTCGTTTTCGCGCACCAGCAGCGGCAGCAGCAGATCCGCCTGCTCCGCCAGCGGCGTACCCGCCGGGGCGATAGCGATCACCTTCGCCCCGTACTGCCTGGCGATCGCCGCGCTTTCAATAATCTCTTTGGTATAGCCCCCCAGCGACAGCACGATAACCACGTCCTTCGGCGTCACGGCCGAGCTCATCATGCGCACCAGCAGGCCGTCGTTCTGGCTGACGACCGGCAGGCCGAGGCGAAACAGGCGATACTGAATCTCCTGGGCGCAGATGGTCGAGCCGCCGCCCATGCCGAGCGCCAGTATTTGCCGGGCATCGCTAAGCCAGGCGACGGCGCGCTTGAGCGCGTTAATATCCAGCGCCCGACGGTTGGTCTCGAGGACGCCAATGATTGACTCGTAGATCCCCTGTACGCCTTCCAGATCCGGGACATCCAGAATAAAGCGCTGCCCGACGGCCAGCGACTGCGCGAGCTTCATTTTCAGCTCGCGGACGTCCTTGCATCCCAGCGCCCGCGCAAAGCGGGTGACGGAGGCCTGGCTGGTGCTGGTCAGGCGAGCGATTTCGGCAATCGGCAGCTCGGCCGCGGCGGCGACATCGTCGAGAATAAACTGGGCAATTCGCTTTTCGGTAACGGTCAGCTCGAGAAAGCGATCGGTGATGCAGGAGATGATATCGATCGAGTAGGCCATACGGGTGTCAGTCGCTAAATGTGTAATGATACTTTGTACCATATTCAGGGCCAAAAAAGCAGCGCCGGCGCGGCAATGTGGCCTACAGCGCGAGGCGCATGGCGCAGCGGGTCTCCGGTAGCAGGCCGTGGTCCGTTTCCCGCTGCCTTTTGGCCGCCAGCCCGGACGGCAGGTGCTGCTCATCGAGCATGCAGAACCCCAGGCGGGTGTAGAACGGGGCGTTCCACGGCACCTCGCGGAAGGTGGTGAGGGTCAGCGCCGGATAGCCCATGCCGCGGGCGGTATCGATAACCCGTGCCAGCATCATCCGGCCAATGCCGCGCCCCTGCCACTGCTGATGGACGGCGATTTCCACGATAAACAGCGCATCATCGAGCGGCTCGCTCAGCAGGAAGCCGACGGGCTCGCCGCCGACGATGGCCAGCAGGCTGTGGTCCGTTTCGAGATACTGATAATGCTCCCGGGCGCTGATGACCGCGCTATCTGCCAGCCAGGCGAGAGCGGGGATCTGACGAAAAGCCTGCGCCGCCGATCGCTCAATAGCGGGCAGCCGGGGAATATCGCTCTCCCCGGTCAGGCGCAATGTCACTTCGGCGGTTATAGTGTTAGTTTTCATTGCCTCAGCATAGCACCTTTGGGAGAAACGTATGGAGTTGACCGCCGTCCCCGCCACCTGCTTTAGCAGCGAACAGCTGACGACGATCCTATGCGACTGCTTCGAAGATTACCTGGTGCCCGTTGCGCTGTCGGTCGAGGTGTTTGTCCAGCGCTTCGGCTCTGAAGGGCTGAGCCTGCTGGATTCCTGCGTCTGGCTGGCGGGGGATACGCCGGCGGCGTCCGGCCCTCAGAGAGCCGGACGAGTAGGTTTAGCCTTCGCGCTTGACGATTTTTATATCCACCATGCCGATTCCTAGCTGGCGCGGCGCGTGGCCGAGAATATTGCCTTCGTTGGTGGACTGCGGGTCCGGCGGGACGATGATCAGCGTATCGCTGCGCGCCGGGTTGTCGAAATGCAGCGTGGTGGTGGAGACGTCATTCGCCAGCGTCAGCATCTGTTCGCTATCGCCAACGCGCACCGGGATCGGCTTGTTGGCGTTGGGTCCGTAGGCCTTGGCGGTGATCACCAGATCGAATTTCTCCGGCAGCGGGTTCTTAAACTCGATTTTGACTTCGCTGCCCAGCTGCGCGTTGGACCAGCGGCCCCAGGATTCCGGCCGGGAGATGCCGCTAAACTGCCTGACCTCCTCCGGCGCGCCGGCGACGTTAAACACGAAGCTGTCGGCCTTATAGCGAATATCGTTATCGACAATTTTCAGCGTGTTGACGTTGCCTTTATAGCGCTCCATATCGATGAGGGTGTCTTTAAATGCCGTTTTTCCCTGCCACTGGGGCTTATCGACGCGCTGGACGGTCTGCTCGCCGCCGAGCTGGCCCTGCGATACGCACCAGTCGGTGGAGAGCGACAGCTCGCTGGACCACAGCTGGCCCATCTTGTAGCAGCGGTCGATCCAGACAAAGTTATCGCGCGGGGCAAAATCGGCCAGCTGGTAGCGCAGCGGGGCGGAGTATTCGCTCTCCGGCAGCGGCTCGACGCGCTTATCGGAGACCCGCAGCAGCAGCGGCAGGCGGAAGTGGCTGCCGGAGAAGGAGACCATGCTTTTCTGCGCGTCAACGGTGAAGTTTTTCATCTCTTTCGGGAAGTTCCACAGGCGGATGACGTCCGGCTTCCAGGCCAGCACCTTCTCTTTCATATTGAGGAATATACCGGAAAGCGACTGCCCGGAGAGGCTGCTGCGGCCGAGACCGATATAGTTGTCGCCGCCGAGGATATCCAGCACCGTGGCGCCGTTGTCCATGGTATTGCGCTTCACTGCCAGCGTATCCTGCTGCGGCTGGTCACCGCGCAGCACGAAGAACAGGTTGCTGCGATCCTGCTTGTTGAGATATTCCCAGGCGGTGTTTTTCATCGCCAGGTGATCGGAAGAGACCACGATCACCGTGTTTTTGAAATAGGGCGAGGCTTTGATCTTCTCGATAAGCGCCGCGATATGCTCCTGGCTGCAGCTTACCGCGCTAAAGGAGAGGTTCTTTTTACCGCCTATTTCATAGCTTTTGCGTTGGCAGGTGCGCGAAATAAAACCGTCAGGATGGTGGGTATCCACCGTCAGCGCAAAGAGCGAGAAGCGTTTACCGGACTGCGAAAGCTGTTCGAATTTTTTCCAGGTTTCATCCAGCACGGTATCGTCGTAGAAGCCCCAGTCGTTGCGATAGGCGGGGTCGGCAACGGTGGTTTTCAGCTCTTCAGCGCCGTACAGGTGATCGAAGCCGTGGGACTTCAGGAACACGTCCTTCCCGGCGAAACGCAGGTTGGCGCCCTGTACAAAATAGTTTTCATAGCCGGAGTTTTTCAGAATGTCGCCGAGGCAGATATTCTGCGGGAAGAAGCTGGATACCGAGGCCGAGGCGTTGCCTTCAAACGGCGCAAACAGCGGAATACCGCACTGCGAGGCGACCATCCCGGCGATAGTGTAGTCGGTACCCGGCAGCTGCACGGTGTTGCTGAAATCGAGGCCTTCGCTTTTCAGCCTGCCAAGCTCGGGCGCCAGGTCAGGGAAAGCGTCGTTATCAAAATAGGTGCGCTCAAGGCTTTCGCCGTAGATATAGACCAGGTTGAGCTGCGGGTTGGCGATGCTTTTCGACGGCTCTTTATAGTAGGCGACAAAATCCGGATCGCCGTCGCGGGACTGGGATTTCACCAGCTCGCTAATCTGGCGGAACGCCGGGCTGGCGTCAACGGAAGCCAGCGCGAGAACCAGCGCCAGCAGGCTGTAGCCAAAGTGGTGAGGATGATGGCGGCGTCGGCGCAGTATCCAGCCAAGGGCGCTAAAAACGCTCACCAGCGCCACGATAATCCCGGCGCCGGGAAGAATATATTTGCCGACGCCCGCGCCGGTCAGGCTGTTGGTCAGGGTATAAAGCACCGCGTCATTAATGCCGTCGCCGGTAAAATAATCGCTGGCGTAGAGGGTGATGTTGAGGACCACAAACAGGCCCAGCACCGTCAGCGTAGCGGCAAACCACCAGGTATTGCGACCGGCTTTTAAGGCATAAATCACCACCGAGGTGAAAAACAGGGCGATGGATAACAACTCTGACACAGCTTACCCTCATTAGCGCCAGCTGACCGCAGGCAGAATGGATCGGTTTCCACGGTACACTGTAATGGCAGCGCCATATTGCTGCAATTGTAGAGTCATTAAAGTGTGCTGTGGTTCAGAATTGGTCTATAAGTCGCCATTTTTGATCGACGTCTCATCCTTCCCGGCGGGGAAAAATGAGACCATCAATGTTAAAAAACGGCGTTGCGGCCGCGTTGGCTACGCTAAGGCGCCAAACGCGGCATCGGGGGAGGGGATCAGGAGAGGAATTTCGCGCCCTGCTCGAGGACCAGATCGCAGGCTTTGGTTTTCACTTTTTCCGCCAGCGGGCTGCTGCCGAGAGTGCTCAGGTTCAGCTGCTGGCCGTTATTGCTGTTCAGCAGACCCTGTAAACCTTCAAGATAGCCGGTATCCTCTTTCTGTTTTTCCGCGGTGCCGAGGCCGAGCTTATCCAGAACCTGGTTTTTGATGTTTTCGGTATTGGTCACCGAGGCGAGCTTTTGCTTCGCGCAGTACGACATAATGCCGGCGGCGTTGTTCATGCTGCTGGAGGTTAGCGACTGGCTCCCTCCGTTCAGCAGGCCGGTCAGCGAGGAGAGCGACAGCGCGCCGCTTTGCTGCGAGCCGCTCTGGCTGCTGCCGCTGAGCTCGCTGGCGGCGCTGGAGAGGGAGTCCTGCCAGGAGGCGGCCTGCGCGCCGGCTGCGAAAAAGGCGCCGGCAATCATCAGAGTGCGGAACAAGGAGTGTGCAGATTTCATAAGTTTACTCATCGTGGTTACGGAAGTATTCCGCAGTATAACCCCGCCTGAGCTCGGAAATGTCTTAATACTCTTTGCCGGTGACCCGGTGACGATAGCTATCCCAGTTGAAAATCACCCACAGGCTATTGCCGAGGCGCATGCGGTCCATCACGCGCTCGCCGAGCAGCTTGTTCATCTCGTCCATGTTGCTGTTGGTTAACATGCCTGTCGGGCGCTTTGATGAGGAGCGGCGATCGACGATCTGATTGATGATCACCTTTTCATAGCGCGATTCGGTTTGCATGCCGATCTCATCGATCACCAGCAGATCGACCCGGCTGAGATCGTTCAGCAGCTGCTCTTCGCTGATCTCCCGGTTGCCGAAGGTGTCCTTCATTGCCGACATAATGTCGGCGACGGTAATGATCAACACCGATTTACCGCGCAGCAGCAGCTCGTTGCAAATGGCGGCCGCAAGGTGGTTTTTACCGGTGCCGGGCTTGCCGGAAAAGATAAAGCTGGCGATGTTGCCGTCGAACTCTTCAACGTACTGGCGGGCTCTGGACAGCGCGTTCATCTGGCCCTCGCACTCAACCCGGTAGTTCTCAAACGAGCAGTTCTGGTGCAGCGGGCGGATGCCGGAGCGGTTAAACGTGCGCTGCATTTTCATCGCCCGGTTCTCCCGCTCAAGGGCCTCAGAGCGCAGCTTGCCCTGCTCTTTCTGCCAGGCCAGCAGCTCTTCGCCGCTTTTGAACGCCGGTTCGATATGGGCAGGCATCATCTTTTGCAGGCGCTTCATCAGTTCGCCAACGTTTTTCATGCTCATCCTCTGAACCCCCGTGGAATATGGCTATCCGGCTCGCTGAGCGTATTCACATCGCGTCGTGGCTGGCCGCCGTTGCCGGCACGCCCGATTTGCACGCTACGCGCCAGCTTCTGCTGCCACTGCACGTGATGAAAGACTTTACCTTCCGCCTGCCAGTAGGCGACGAATGCCGCCAGCTCTTCCGGCGTGACCGGCTGGCTTAGGGCGATGCCCCACAGCGCCGCGAGGCGCTGAAAATCCGCGTCCGGCTGCCAGTCGGCGTACATGGCGAATTTCCCCATGGGGACTGCGACCGGCGCGGCGGCCGGCTCGTCAAAAAACTGCGTATCAAGCGCGATATCGCTGCCGGGGCGCGTCAGCTTACTCTCCAGCTCAAGCAGCTGGGCCAGGCGTTCCGGCGTCAGCGCATAGAAGGCGGGAGCGTTGTTGGCAAAAACGGCAACCGCGCCGCGGGCCGATTTTGCGAGAATGGCCGCAGGATCCTGCATGAAATCATCCAGGCCGCTAAAATCGGTAGTTAAAATTCGCGAAGACATAACACTATCTCAACTCTGAACAACGATAGAGAGGGGGAATAGCACACATAGTAGCACAGCGCCCGGCCGGGATGGAGCGACTGACCGATCCCGGCGGCGCGGCTCGCTATACCCGCGGACGCTTGCGGTACAGCCACAGGCCAGGAATAGAGAGGCCGATAGAGAGCGCACCCACGATCGACGATGCTTTTAAAAAGTTGCTTAACAGCATAATCATCATCTCTTCAGAATAACCAAAATGACTGATTTTTACCGCCGAGATCATCGCCGTATAGGCGGAGATGCCGGGGAACATTGGGATCACCGCGGCAACGGTAAAGATCTTCGGGTGCGCCAGGTACCAGCGGGACCACTGAATGCCGATGCTGCCAATCAGCAGGGCGGCAAGGAAGGTGGCCCACTCGATATTAAAGCCCGCCGTCATCATCACCATCCGTGAACCGTGACCAATGGCGCCCAGCAGCGCGCACCAGCGCAGCGCCCGCTGCGGAACGTTAAATACCATCGCGAAGCCAACGGCAGGGATGGCCGCCAGCGCCATATCCTGCGCCAGCGCAAACAGATACGTCATTATGCCCATCCGCGCAGCCCCCACATGGTCATCGCCATCACTACGCCAATGCAGGTGGCAAGGGTCAGCAGGCTGGCCAGCGCCCAGCGCGCAAGGCCGGTATTGATATGCCCTTTGAACATATCCGCCACGGCGTTGATCAGCGGAAAACCGGGTACCAGCAGCAGCACGCTGGCGGCCATCGCCACGGTTGGCGTGCTGGAAAATGCCGGTAAACGTAGCATCAGCCCGGAGATGGTGGTGGCGACAAAGGCGGTAATGCAAAAGTTAATCTGCGGATGCATCGAGCGGTGGGTCAGCAGCTGGCGGATATACATGGCGATGGTGCTGGCGCAGAAGGTGACCAGCGCGCCGTCCCAGCCGCCGTTGTTTAATTTGCAGAAGCAGGCGCAGGAGAGCCCGACCATCAGCACCAGCAGCCAGCGCGGGTAGCGCAGCGGCTTGATCTGGGAGAAGCGCTTTTCCACATCTTTATAATCCAGCAGCTTATGCTCGGTAAGGATCACTATATGCTGCACTTCGGTCACCACGTGCATATTAATGCCGCGATCGATATTCTTGCGCGTGGAGGTCAGGCATTCGCCGTCTTTGATGGTGGTGAGGACAATCGCATTCGATGAAATGGCGCTTTCCACGCTGTCCATGCCTAACGCCCGCCCCAGGCGAGTAGAAAGCTCCTCAACCAGCGCGCTTTCCGCCCCGTGTTGCAGTAAGAAAAGACCACACTGAATGCACAATCGCGTAATTGTGCGCTGAACTGCTCGATCTGCTTGCATAAATACCTGCCGTCAGTAACGCCCGATGCCGTAGTGTCCGTTGCTACTTTAACCTGAACTCTCGCTTTAACTGAGGGGGCGAGTCAAACAATATGAAAAAAGCCGCCTCCCGGACGGATGGATAAATTTTGCACCGCAGCACATTTATAAAACTGTCGAAAAGTGCAGTTCTTGCCGCCGTTATTGCTTTGAACGACAGACGCCTGAATAGGTCCGCGGACGGATCCGGCAGGTATCCTCGAAAGCGGCATCGTCGATCTGCTCCGCGAAGCGGCCGCGGCGCGCGGATGGCCGCGGAGGAACTGGTGCATCACGGCGTTGAATTTTTATGTGAGGGGCAGCGCGTCCCGGCCGTCCTGACGGAGCTCAGCGGCGGGGGAAACGCACCGCCTCAGCGGTGATTTCATTGTCGGCTGCGATGGCTTTCACGGCGTGTCGCCAAAGGTATTCAGAAATAGCATCAAATGAAATAGCGTTATTCTCTCCCGCTATAAATTACTTATCCTAATTTTTATTTTAAATTTTTCTAACTTATTGAGCGTTATTGCCTGTGCTAGCGTTGATGGTTGGCAAGGTCAGGCTCAATTCCTCGCCAGACCAATAAAGATTTATCTGGCGCGGTAATATAAAGATCGCCAGGTTATTCATCTTTATTGTAAAAGGCGCGAGTCTTCGATGGGAAGCGGAGGGTTTATGTTACCGGGACAGGGTAAATACGGCATTATTATCAGTAAAACACCGGTTATGCAGCGCGGACTAAAGGCGATTGCCGGGGAGCACCTTCCCGAATATGCCTTCGGCGCCTGCGGCTCTCTGGAAGAGCTGACTCTTCTTCAGCTGCGGCAGGCGGCGCTGGTTGTCGCGGATTTATCGGGCGAAATCCATCAGCCCCGCGAGGTGTGTAAGGGCTATCACTCATTGATGACCCAATATGGCGACATTCACTGGGTCTATATGATTGGTCATTCCTGCTATCTCCACGCCATGGAGATATTAGTCTGTACGCAAAGTACGCTCGTTTCCAGCCATGAGTCGGTAAAACACCTGGTTGAGGTTATTCGCGCGGACGATACGGCGCGGGAGAGTGTCAGCCAGACGCTAGTATCCTCCACGTTAGGAAATAGCGAAGAGATTCGGCCAACGGCGATTTTTCTGACGCTATCCGAACGTAAAGTTTTACGTTTGCTGGCGAAAGGCTGGGGAATTAACCAAATTGCCGCGCTGTTGAAAAAGAGCAATAAAACGATTAGCGCGCAGAAAAATAGCGCTATGCGCCGCCTCTCTTTGCGCAGCAATGCGGAAATGTACGCCTGGATTAATAGCGCTCAGGGAATGAAGGAGCTGAATATCTACGCCGCTTTTGGAGAACAAAAGCAATGGAAAAAAACAACTCACCGCGATATGTCGCTGTCGTAGAAAAATGCATGCTGACCGAGCTGGCGCTGCGTCATATATTAACCGGCGTGGGAGCGGGTAACTATATTGTCCGGTTTTTTAAAGATACCCAATCGCTGCGCTGGATGCTGAGGTCCCAAAAAGCTATTGCCGTTATTTTTTCACTCTTCAGCAATCGCCTGTTCCGCATGGAGAGCCTGCTTTTTCTTCATGAAATCGCCTGCGCCACTCCTGAAATACGGCGCATCGTTTTAGCTCATGATAGCGCTGAAGCGCGCTTAGTCAGACAGCTGACGCCGTCCAGCCTGCACGGCGTGCTGAATAAATCGATCTGCCATATACGGCTGCAGGAGCAGCTGATTGAGCTGGTTAACCAGACGCTGCAGGCGGAGGAGCCGTTAATTAGCCCGGTGCCGGGCTTCGGCTGCCAACTTCTGAGCCCAACGGAACAGCAAATTCTTCGCTATATGACCCGTGGCTATTCATTGCCAGAGATAGCGGCCCGGTTGGATCGTAATATCAAAACCATCCGCGCCCATAAATTTAACGCTATGACTAAGCTCGGCGTCAGTTCAGATATCGGCCTGCTGAGCGCGGCCGATATCCTGATGCATTTATCGGCCCTTAACGAAGACGCGGCGGAGGAGTGTCTCGGCTAACCTTGCTGCAGGTTTTTACAGACAAACGTCAACCCAGGTGGCGCCGGTGAGCTGGGCCATTCGCTCAGGAGAAATGCGTACCGCGCTGTGGATGGCGCCAGCCGCGGGCAGGACTTCCTGATACTGCTTCAGTGAAATATCGCAATAGACCGTCAGCGGGTTTTCCAGGCCGAAAGGGCATACGCCGCCAACGGGATGCCCGGTTAGCGTAACGACCTCATCGCTGCTCAGCATGCGGGCCTTCGCCCCAAACGCTTCCTTCAGCTTTTTATTATCCAGACGCACGTCGCCACGAGAGACGACGAGTATTACCCGGTCTTTGACCTTTAACGACAGGGTTCTGGCGATTTGTCCCGGCTCAACGCGATGCGCCGCGGCGGCGAGAGCCACGGTGGCGGTACTTTGCGTAAGCTCGATGATTTCGATATCGGGGGCGTGTTCGGCAAAAAACTGCCGTACGGACTGCAGACTCATTAGGATCTCCTGATTAATGCCCGTTTAAATCTGGCATAAGCCTGGCGGAGTGTAAATATTGCCGGCTGATAATCGAGAATTTTTCTAATTTCTGGATCTTCTTCACAATCGCCGCAACCGGTTACTGTAACCGGTTGCGGTTACGGTCGGTCAGATGAATACTGAATGGGTAACTTCCCTGCGTCACTTATAACAAAGAGCCGTGTATGAATCGTACTGACTTGAGCAGTATAGCTGGGCGAATGGCTAATGTGTTTTTTCGCTCACAGAACATGTTTCATCACAACGGCAGGATAATCGTTGTTGGGCCTGTTTCTATAGCCTGTCAGGAGGGCTGCTATGTCTGCTAACCAAGCTGCGTTTAATCTGATATTCCGCTTTGTCGAAAATTATATTAGCCCTGTCGCCGGGCGAATCTCGTCGCAGCGCCACGTCATGGCTATCCGTGACGGCTTTATCTCGGCCATGCCGTTTATGATCGTCGGTTCATTTCTGCTGGTTTTTGCCTATCCGCCGTTTTCCCCGGATACCACCTGGGGTTTTGCGCGCACCTGGCTGGATTTAGCAAAAGAGTTTGAAGGGCGAATTCTGACGCCGTTCGATATGACGATGGGCATCATGTCTATCTACATCTGCGCCGCGATTTCTTATAACCTCGGCAAGCATTACGTAAAATCTCACCAGCTCGATCCCTTTATGTGCAGCATGCTGTCAATTATGGCATTCCTGCTGGTGGCGGCGCCGAAAACTAACGGGACTTTACCGGTGGATAGCATGGGCGGGACGGGGATCTTTACCGCGATCCTGGTGGCGATCTATTGCGTTGAGATGATGCGCTTTCTGAAGGCGCATAACATCGGGATCCGCCTGCCGGATCAGGTTCCGCCGATGATTAAAAACTCGTTTGACCTGCTGATCCCGGTGCTGGTGGTGGTGCTGACGCTCTATCCGCTCAGCCTGTTTATTCAGCATCAGTTTGACATGCTTATTCCGCAGGCCATTATGTCCGTCTTTAAGCCGCTGGTTTCCGCCGCGGATTCACTGCCGGCAATTTTACTGGCGGTACTGATTGGCCATCTGCTGTGGTTCGCAGGGATCCACGGAGCGGCAATCGTCTCCGGCATGCTGCAGATGTTCTGGCTGACCAACCTGGGCATGAACCAGCAGGCTCTGGCGCAAGGCGCGCCGTTACCGCACATCTTTATGGAGGCGTTCTGGACGTTCTTCATTGTGATCGGCGGGTCTGGCGCCACGATGGGACTGGTTATCTGCTATCTGCGCAGCCGCTCGGCCCATCTGCGGTCTATTGGTCGTCTGAGCGTGGTGCCGAGCCTGTTTAACATTAACGAGCCGGTTATTTTCGGCACGCCAATCGTCATGAACCCGGTATTCTTTATTCCGTTCCTGCTGTCACCGATGGTGAACGCCGTGCTCGCCTGGGCGGCCATGAAGCTGGATCTGATTGGCCGGGTTATCTCGGTTGTTCCCTGGACGGCGCCGGCGCCGATTGGCGCAGCATGGGCGTTAGGCTGGGATTTCCGCGCGGCGGTCCTGGTGATTCTTCTGGCCTGCGTTTCAGCCATCATCTATTTCCCGTTCTTCAAGGTATACGAGAAACAGCTTTTAGATCAGGAGGCGGAAGAGGCCCAGCGCGTATCTGAAGAGAGCCAGCAAACGGCATAAAAACGGGCGGGCGGCGCTAATGCCGCCCGCGTCAAAAAGCGGATTATTTTAGCGTACAGTCTCCGCACTGCTGAACATCCGGCAGGCGATAGCGCTGGCAGCAGGTACGCCGTACCAGCGTGCCTTCACGGATAACGACCGTACGCCATAGCGGGTTATCCCGGCCATCGGCGAACTGCTTTTCAAAGAAGCAGTGCTGGCGCAGAGCCGCCACCTGTTCCTCTCCCAGCAGCGTTTTCATCTCACCCAGATACCAGTTAATCAAATAGCCGGTATTGCTCCAGACAAGCTTCGCGTTAATATCGCCGGTCGCTTCCAGCGCCTGAATGACCGGCTGCAGAGCGTCATTGACCAGCGTTTCTATCCGCCGCTGCGGCGACTGCGCGCTGCCGGCGGCAGCGGAGTGGACGTCGATCCAAAAGCAGGCCGCCCGGCCGGTTTCATGAAACTCGACGCGAAAATGTTCCGGCGCCAGGCTGATGGTTTGCTCTTCGCTTAACAGGGCCAGCATCAGCGGCGGTACCAGCAGGCCGATATACCATTGCGCCCACAGCGAGAGCAGCGGTTTTTGCTCGCGCGGCCGCGTTGGCTGATTGCGGTAGATATGATCGGAGTAGGTGGCCAGCAGGGAGCTCAGGGTAACCGGCGAGGACCACTCGGCAAGCGTCAGCGCGCAGGGCGGGGCCTCTTCATCCAGGCGGAGGAAATCCAGCAGATGCGGGCGTAAGGCGGTGATTTTTTCCCGTATGGCATCCGCCAGCGCACGCTCAGCGGGCTGAAACGGGGCCTGCCAGATAATGTCGTTGCTGAATGGAATTGAACGGTAAGCCATCAGATTGTCAAATATAAATCTAAATGATAATGATTTCTGATACTAGTTGCTTGCGTAGAGGATGGCAAGATCTTTGTCCGCGCTGCGCTACCATGGCGGCGCGGGGAGGGGATTAGCTGGCGAGAATAATATTACGGCCGAGGTTTTTAGCCTCGTAGAGCGCGCTATCGGCCCGCTTCAGGGCACCGTCGATATCGGCATCGATCAGCGGCGTCATGCCGATGCTGATGGTGACGTTGGTGGCGACGCTCTCATTAAACATATGGGCGATTTTCAAATCGTAGACCCGCTGGCGGATCCGTTCTGCTGCCTGCTGGGCGGTTTCCGCCGTGCTGTTGGTCAGCAGTACCATAAACTCTTCTCCGCCGAAACGGGCCACAATATCGCGTGAACGAACGGCGTTACGGATCGCGGCGGAGACCTGAATCAGCGCCTGATCGCCCATCATATGCCCGTAGTGATCGTTGTAGGCTTTAAAGTGATCGATATCCAGCAGCAGCACGTGATGGCTATTACCATCCAGAGCCAGCAGCGTATCCAGCCGATTTTGCAAACCGCGGCGGTTGTACAGCCCGGTAAGCGGGTCGAGCATGCTCAGGTCATTCAGCGTATTACGCTCCTTCAACAGCTTATCCATCAGGCCCTGGGTAAAGGTATCGCTATGTTTCTGAATCAGGTTTTGTATCGTGATGCCCACAATGGGCAGCACAAAGCAGTAGAGCATGCGCAGCCACTGCTCGCCTTCCGCAAGGATCAGGCAGGCTGCAAAAGTAGGGAAGGAGTGCAGGGTAAAGGCAATGATATTATTGGAAAAAGCGATTGCGCCAATAAACAGCACGCTTAACAGGGCGATGGCCAGAAAGTTAAAATGCGGCGGCGGCATCATTAATGATTTTTCGCTAACGTGCCACGCCCATAGCAGGCCAAATATCAGAGAAATAAAGGAAATGTTTATTCTACGCCGGGCGAATCTCCAGTGCCATAACAATAAACCGGCGCTGCAGGCGAAAATCAGGGTGCAGGGCAGGGTAAAGCCCACGACGGCAAAGAGCGGGCTGGCCATGGATAAGAGGGCTGAAAGCAAATTAAGGACTAAAAAAAGTCGTAAGGAATACTGATATTTTTTTTCGTAATGAGCTTGCCAGGATTGTGCAGTCATATGGGGATATCATTATTAGTCGTTAAATTTCAAAATGATGGCTGCCAAAAAATGAACGATAAAAAACAATACGCAATATAAGGTTTTTGCGAAATAATCAAATGTTTTAATATATAAACGTTTCGCGCTTAATTTATCACCTTCATGAATGTATGTCATTACCGCGAACGTAAAGAATAAAGTATCCGCTCTGGTTAACATGACAAATGATAAAAGTTATCATATGATATTGGTTATCATTATCGTTATGAGAGGTAGAAACATGTTGCAGCGGACTTTAGGCAGCGGGTGGGGCGCACTGCTTCCTGGCGCAGTCATTGCTGCTCTCGGGTTTGCTGATTTGTCGCTGGATGCCTGGCGCGGATTGGTCACCCTGGGACTGCTGATGTCTGCCGTGATGATCTGGCACCGACAGCTGCGTCATTTCGTTTTGCTGCCGTCATGCGTGGCGTTGGTTAGCGGTATTATGCTGATAACGTTGAATTTAAGGCTGATGGGGTAATTCAGAGAAGGGTAAGAATAGTGGTGCGAGGGGGGGGACTCGAACCCCCACATCCTAAGGACACTAACACCTGAAGCTAGCGCGTCTACCAATTCCGCCACCTTCGCACAGTATTCTTAATTTCGATATCGCCTCGTTGGTGCGAGGGGGGGGACTCGAACCCCCACATCCTAAGGACACTAACACCTGAAGCTAGCGCGTCTACCAATTCCGCCACCTTCGCACAGTGCGAGCGATATCTACGTGGTTTATGGTGCGAGGGGGGGGACTCGAACCCCCACATCCTAAGGACACTAACACCTGAAGCTAGCGCGTCTACCAATTCCGCCACCTTCGCATACCATCGACACTATGAAAGTATCGTTACCACGGAGGCGCATTCTAGTGGTTTTCAGCTATTCGTCAATAGTTAATTGTGCCAGTGGAATTGATTGTTGCAAAAATACGCGTCGGGAGGCGCTAACGGCCGGCGACGCGCGTCTCGTCGCCGGACGGTTGCGGAGACTATTTCTTCGCCTGACGGGTCATCACGGTGCGGTAGACCTTAAAGCGCCCGGTCTGCGCGAGGACTTCGTGGAAGCCGAAGACTTCGTCAAGCACGTCCGGATAAGGCAGGAAGGCGTTAGCGACAATGCGTAGCTCGCCGCCGCTGCCGAGGTGGCGTACCGCCCCGCGAATCAGAGTTTGCGCCGCTTCCTGGCTGGTCTGCAGGCCGTCATGGAACGGAGGGTTGGAAATGATCATGTCAAAGCGGCCGTTAACTTCGGAAAAGACGTTGCTGGCGAAGACTTCACCTTCAATGCCGTTGGCGGCGAGGGTCGCGCGGCTGGCCTCTACCGCCGGCGCGCTGACGTCACAGAGGGTTAGGCGGACCTTCGGCGAGTGGCTTGCCAGAACGGTCGCCAGCACTCCCGCGCCGCAGCCGACGTCGAGCACTTTGCCCTTGGTATGCGGCGTCAGCGTTGAGAGCAGCAGCTGGCTACCAACGTCCAGCCCGTCGCGGCTGAAAACGCCCGGCAGGGTTTTAATCGTCAGGTTGTCGAGCGGATATTCGCCCCAGTACTGCTCGGGGTCGAAGGTTGGCTGTTTTTCCAGGCGACCGTGATACAGCCCACAGCGGCGGGCGCTGTCCACTTTGGTCAGCGGCGCGTAGTCGGCCAGCATCTGCTCGGCGCTGCGCACGCCGCTGCGGTTTTCACCGACCACGAAAATATCGATACCGATCGGCAGCAGCGAAAGCAGGTTCATCAGCTGGAACTGGGCTTCCGGCTTATTCTTCGTCCAGTAGTAAATCAGCGTATCGCAATCGGCGACGTCGCTGGCCTGCGCCACCAGGCCAAAGCTGGCGTCCTCGCCCATCTGGCGGCTCAGGACCTGCCAGTGGTGAAACTGCTGGGTGTGGACGCGGCTGGCGGCGGTCTCCAGACGTGCGGGCAGGTCATCCTGCAGGTCACCGGCAAACAGAACGCGGGCGGACTCGAAATCATCACTGTGGCGCAGCAAGACTTCACTTGCCGGGGTAAAAGCAGACATGAAACACTCCTTCATTAAGACTGGCGCCGATTATACACGTTATCCTTCGCGCTGCCTCTTTGTTGGCTGCCCCTGCGAGCATCGCCCTATTCTGCCGCCGACGGGGCGGAGTTTGTTGGCGCAAATACGACGGATTTGCTATATTGCGCGCTTGATTAACAGGAGTGTTTCGCTATGACATCCCGACGAGACTGGCAATTACAGCAGCTGGGCATTACCCAGTGGTCGCTGCGTCGCCCCGGGGCGTTGCAGGGCGAAATCGCTATCTCGCTTGCCGGGCATATTCGTCTGGTGATGGTGGCGGAAAATCCGCCGTCGCTCAGCGAACCGCTAATCGGCGACGTTCTGCGCGCGCTGGCGCTGACGCCGGATCAGGTGCTGCAGCTGACGCCGGACCGCGTGGCCATGCTGCCGCAGAATAGCCGCTGCAACAGCTGGCGGTTAGGCACGGACGCGCCGTTGCTGCTGGCGGGCGCCCAGGTAACCTCGCCCGCTTTTGATGAACTCCAGACCAGCGCGCCTGCCCGTATGGCGCTCTGGCAACAAATCTGCGCACATGAACACGATTTCTACCCTCAACGCGGCTGATTTGCCCCGCGCCTGGCAAATAGAAACCCTCGCCCACGCGTTTCCGTGGAGTGAGCAAACCTTCGCCAGCAATCAGGGAGAGCGCTACCTGAATCTTCAGCTGGCGGTCGATGGTGAAATGGCGGCCTTTGCTATTACGCAAATTGTGCTGGACGAAGCGACCCTGTTTAACATCGCCGTCGATCCGGTCTTCCAGCGGCGCGGCCTCGGGCGAGAGCTGCTGGAGCGGGTAATTGATGAGGTCGAAAAGCGCGGCGTCGTCACGCTGTGGCTGGAGGTGCGCGCCTCTAACGCTGCGGCCATTGCGCTGTATGAAAGCTTAGGCTTCAACGAGGCGACCATCCGCCGCAACTACTACCCCACGGCCGACGGTCGTGAGGATGCAATCATTATGGCTCTACCGCTAAGCATGTAAGACAAGGTGATACGATGAAGTGGGACTGGATTTTCTTTGATGCCGATGAAACGCTGTTTACGTTTGACTCCTTCACCGGTTTACAGCGGATGTTCCTCGACTATAGCGTGACGTTTACCGCTGAAGATTTTCAGGACTATCAGGCCGTGAATAAACCGCTGTGGGTGGATTATCAAAACGGCGCTATCACCTCGCTACAGCTGCAGCACCAGCGTTTTGACAGCTGGGCCAGCCGCCTGAGCGTACCGCCGGGCGAGCTGAACGATGCGTTTATGAACGCGATGGCCGAGATTTGCTCGCCGCTTCCCGGTGCGGTATCGCTGCTGAATGCGCTGCAGGGCAGGGTGAAGATGGGGATTATCACTAACGGCTTCACCTCGCTGCAGCAGATCCGTCTGGAGCGCACCGGTTTGCGCGATCACTTTGATTTATTGATTATTTCTGAAGAAGTGGGCGTCGCAAAACCGGATGCGCGGATCTTTGATTACGCGTTGGCGCAGGCGGGCGTGGCGGATCGTTCCCGCGTGCTGATGGTGGGAGACACCGCAGAGTCTGATATCCGCGGCGGCGTCAACGCCGGCCTCGCGACCTGCTGGCTCAACGCCCATCAGAACGAGCTGCCTGCGGATCTCCGTCCGGACTGGACGGTAACTTCGTTAAGCGAACTGGAGCAGCTCCTGTGTAAACACTGATTGCCTCCCCCCCGTTGATGGGTAAAATAGCCGCAATTTTTCGTATTTAACATGCGTGGCCGGTTGCCGCGTTCACTAAGAAGATTCAATTATGACGTTGTCTCCTTATCTGCAAGAGGTGGCGAAGCGCCGCACTTTTGCCATTATTTCTCACCCGGATGCCGGTAAAACTACCGTCACCGAAAAGGTGCTGCTGTTCGGACAGGCGATTCAAACCGCCGGTACCGTTAAGGGTCGCGGCTCCAGCCAGCACGCCAAGTCGGACTGGATGGAGATGGAAAAGCAGCGCGGTATCTCTATTACCACCTCGGTGATGCAGTTCCCGTATCACGGTAGCCTGGTTAACCTGCTCGATACCCCGGGCCACGAAGACTTCTCCGAAGATACCTATCGTACGCTGACGGCGGTGGACTGCTGCCTGATGGTGATCGATGCGGCCAAAGGCGTCGAAGATCGTACCCGTAAGCTGATGGAAGTCACCCGTCTGCGCGACACGCCGATCCTGACGTTTATGAACAAGCTCGACCGCGATATTCGCGATCCGATGGAGCTGCTGGACGAAGTTGAAAACGAGCTGCGCATCGCCTGCGCGCCGATCACCTGGCCGATTGGCTGCGGGAAGCTGTTTAAGGGCGTGTATCATCTCTATAAAGATGAAACGTATCTCTATCAGACCGGTAAGGGCCACACCATTCAGGAAGTCCGCATTGTTAAGGGCCTGAATAACCCGGATCTCGACAGCGCGGTCGGTGAAGACCTCGCACAGCAGCTGCGCGATGAGCTGGAGCTGGTGCAGGGCGCCTCTAACGAATTTGATAAAGACCTGTTCCTCTCAGGGGAGATCACCCCGGTCTTCTTCGGAACGGCTTTAGGCAACTTCGGCGTCGATCATATGCTGGATGGTCTGGTGGAGTGGGCGCCAGCGCCGATGCCGCGTAAGACCGATACGCGCGAAGTTCGCGCGGAAGAGGAGAAGTTCAGCGGCTTTGTGTTTAAAATTCAGGCCAATATGGACCCGAAACACCGCGATCGCGTCGCCTTTATGCGCGTGGTTTCCGGGCAGTATGAAAAGGGCATGAAGCTGCGCCAGGTGCGTATTGGCAAAGACGTGGTGATTTCCGATGCGCTAACCTTTATGGCCGGCGACCGCTCGCACGTTGAAGAAGCGTACCCTGGCGATATTATCGGCTTACATAACCACGGCACCATTCAGATCGGCGATACCTTTACCCAGGGCGAGATGATGAAGTTCACCGGCATTCCGAACTTCGCGCCGGAGCTGTTCCGTCGTATTCGCCTGAAGGATCCGCTGAAGCAGAAACAGCTGCTTAAAGGGCTGGTTCAGCTCTCTGAAGAGGGCGCGGTACAGGTCTTCCGTCCGATCGCCAATAACGATCTGATCGTTGGAGCCGTTGGGGTGCTGCAGTTTGACGTGGTGGTTGCGCGCCTGAAGAGTGAATATAACGTGGAAGCGATTTACGAATCGGTAAACGTGGCGACCGCCCGCTGGGTCGAATCGACCGACGTAAAGAAATTCGAAGAATTTAAGCGTAAAAACGAAATTCAGCTGGCCCTCGATGGCGGCGATAATTTGACCTATATCGCCCCGACGATGGTAAATCTCAACCTGACTCAGGAGCGTTATCCTGAGGTCATGTTCCGTAAAACACGCGAGCACTAATCCCTTCTGGAGCGCGGCTTTAGCCGTGCTCTACTCGATTTCCCCGCCGTTCCCGCCGCTAAAGAAAGTTCTTAAATTTTTCCGCTCTCTCATTTTTTTATGCATATTTCCCTCTCTCCTTGCGACCTTCTACTATATTTAATAAGCAATTTTTAAAATTCTGGCTTAATAAACTACTTATTTTGCTTTACCGATATAGAAATAACGAGGAGATCACCATGACAAGACTAAAGAATACCAGCACGCTGCTGGCTCTCTTCTTAGGCTCGGCCATGATCAGCGCCTCGGCATATGCGGACAACTCAACGACGGATAGCGCCAGGTCCGTTGCTAACAGCGCCGGGCAGGCTGTCGATAGCTCGATGAATAAAGTCGGCGACTTTATGGACGACAGCACGATTACCGCCAGAGTTAAGGCGGCGCTGATCGATGATAAAAGCATCCGCAGTACGGATATTTCGGTGAAAACCGAGAATAAAGCGGTCATCCTGAGCGGCTCGGTAGAGAGCTCCGCGCAGAAAGAGCAGGCGGTCAGGATCGCGAAAGAGGTTAAGGGCGTCTCGACGGTTAACGATAAGCTGAGCGTGGTCAACGAGCCGTCCGCAAGCCTGAAGGGCTACGCTGGCGATACGGCGATCACCAGCGAAATTAAAGCTAAGCTGCTGGCCGATGACATTGTCCCTTCGCGCAAGGTGACGGTTGAAACCAGCGCCGGCACCGTGCATCTCTCCGGGACGGTGGCGTCTCGTCAGCAGGCGGAGCGCGCCGCCGGGATCGCGAAAGAGGTGACTGGCGTAAAAACCGTGAAAAACGACCTCAAAGTTCAATAACACCGTTCACTAAACACATTTTTTCGGCTACTGCCGTTGAATCAGAGCACGACAGGGTTGGTGCCTGCGCGACCTGAGCGCGTAGAAAAGCGACCGTTATCCACTATGGTAAGGAGAGCATTATGTTTCGATGGGGCATTATTTTTCTGGTCATCGCCTTAATTGCCGCCGCTTTAGGATTCGGTAGCCTGGCAGGTACGGCAGCCTGGGCGGCGAAAATTGTCTTTGTCGTCGGTATTATTCTGTTCCTGGTCAGCCTGTTTACCGGGCGTCGGCGCCCGTAGATGCTAAGGCCGGAACGGCGTCAGGCGTATTAAGGAAATAGTGTTTTACATAAAGCCAGTCTATATGACTGGCTTTTGCTGTATCAGGGGTATAAAAATTGCGTTACCTTGATGTTATAAAATAAGCAAAACAGGAACGCAGAGTGGGGCATCGAATTCCCGTCACGCTTGGCAATATTGCGCCATTATCGGTTAAACCTTTTCACCCGGGCAAGCTTGGCCTGGTGTGTGAGGGGGGTGGACAAAGGGGGATCTTTACCGCCGGGGTGCTGGATGAGTTTATGCGCGCCGGATTCAACCCTTTTGACATCATGCTCGGCACCTCTGCCGGGGCGCAAAATCTGTCAGCCTATATGTGCAATCAGCAGGGCTACGCGCGCAAGGTCATCACCCGTTACACCACCTCCCGCGAGTTTTTTGACCCGATGCGCTTCGTGCGCGGCGGGAATCTTATCGACCTCGACTGGCTGGTGGGCACCACCGCGGAAAAAATGCCGCTGGCGATGAGCTATGCCGAAGAGCGGTTTGCGCAGGGCAAAGAGCTGTGGATGTGCGCCTGCCGCGGCGATGACTATATGCCAAACTACTTTTCCCCGACGCAGGCCACGTGGCTCGATCAGATCCGCGCCTCCAGCGCGATCCCCGGTTTTTATCGCAGCGGCGTGGTGCTTGACGGCATCAGCTATCTCGACGGCGGCGTCAGCGATGCGATCCCGGTGCAGGAGGCCGCAAAACGCGGCGCGCAGACGATTGTGGTGATCCGCACGGTTCCGTCGCAGATGTACTATACCCCGCAGTGGTTTAAACGTATGGAGCGCTGGCTCGGCGAAAGCAGCCTGCAGCCGTTTGTGAATCTGGTCCAGCACCATGAGGCGACCTATCGTGCGACCCAGCAGTTTATTGAGACACCGCCGGGCAAGCTGCGGATCCTCGAAATCTACCCGCAGAAGCCGTTAAAAAGCATGGCCCTGGGGAGCCGGCTGCCGGCGCTGCTCGAGGACTATAAAACCGGGCGCCAGTGCGGCCGCTATTTTCTGGCCACCGTGGGCAAGCTGCTGGCCGATCGTCCGCCGCTGCTGCGCCATATGCCGCGTCTCGCGGTGCCCGCGCCGGTGGTGGTGCCGCCGGCTTCCGTGGCCAACGATGCGCATCAGGCAACCCTGATTGACGCCGCCCAGGCCAACGATGCCAGCTTCGATAATGAGGATCTGGCATGATGCGGCAGTTTATCGATACCCACTGCCATTTCGATTTTCCACCGTTCGCAGGTGATGAGGCGGAGAGCATCGCCCGGGCCGCGCGCGAAGGGGTGATGCAGATTATTGTCCCCGCCATCGAGGCGGATAATTTTCCCCGCGTGCTGGCCCTGGCCGAACGTTACGATGCGCTGTATGCCGCGCTGGGCCTGCATCCGATAGTGATTGAGCGCCACGACGAGAGCAGCCTTCAGCGGCTTGAAGCCTGCCTGCAGCAGCGTAGCGCCAGGGTAGTGGCAATAGGTGAAATTGGCCTCGATCTCTATCGTGAGGACCCGCAGTTCGATCGCCAGCAGGCGCTGCTTGAGGCGCAGCTGCGGCTGGCAAAACGCTACGATCTGCCGGTGATCCTCCATTCGCGACGCACCCACGATAAGCTGGCGATGCTGCTGAAAAGGCATGCGCTGGCGCGTACCGGCGTGGTGCATGGTTTTGCCGGCAGCCTGCAGCAGGCGGAGCGATTCGTGCAGTCAGGCTACAAAATTGGCGTTGGCGGCACCATCACCTATCCCCGCGCCAGCAAAACCCGCGAGGTTATGTCGCGGCTGCCGCTGTCGGCGCTGCTGCTGGAAACGGATGCCCCGGATATGCCGCTAAACGGTTTTCAGGGTGAGCCAAACCGCCCGGAGCAGGCGGCGCGGGTCTTTGACACGCTGTGCGAGCTGCGCCGGGAGCCGGCCGATGTTATCGCCCACGCTCTCCTGAGCAACGCCAAAGCGTTGTTCGGCACGCTGTAAATCCTCGCTAAACGGTCCTGGCCTGCCCTCTCCGCCGCCGCGGCGGCAAAATGTACGCTACAGTCCTTTTTTGTGAAAATTCCATCATTTCCTAACGTTAAATAAAATATCTATTTTTCAATGGATAACTATATATCCTCTTTTCTTTAGCACAATATGTGCGCGCTGTAGTCGAGTTTGTTAGCGCCTTTATGTTACAATAATAACATTGTCGCGCGATGAGGAATTCTGATTATGCTTAAAGAAAACTTGTCGCTGAGATGGTGAGTGTGGCTATTTTGTGTGATTTGCATCTCATTATGGTTGTGCAATCTAGTAATTAGTTTTCATTAACTGTGATGGATGTCGAAGTGTGGCGGCGAGGTGATGTTACAATAGTAACAGACTCGCAAGGTGACAAACTATTCAACCGGCAATAGGCCGTTGGAGTATGAAATGACTGATTTATCTGCAAGCAGCCTGCGCGCATTGAAACTGATGGATCTGACTACCCTGAATGACGACGACACCAATGAGAAGGTGATTGCGCTGTGTCATCAGGCAAAAACCCCGGTAGGCAATACGGCTGCTATCTGTATCTATCCACGCTTTATTCCGATTGCTCGTAAGACCTTGAACGAGCAGGGCACTCCGGATATCCATATCGCCACGGTGACCAACTTCCCGCACGGTAATGACGATATCGCTATCGCCCTTGCGGAAACCCGCGCCGCGATCGCCTACGGCGCCGATGAAGTTGACGTGGTATTCCCGTACCGGGCGCTGATTGCCGGCAACGAGCAGGTTGGATTCGACCTGGTTAAAGCCTGTAAAGAGGCCTGCGCGGCGGCTAACGTGCTGCTTAAGGTGATCATCGAAACCGGCGAGCTGAAAGAAGAGGCGCTGATCCGCAAAGCTTCCGAAATCTCCATCAAAGCGGGCGCGGATTTCATCAAAACCTCTACCGGTAAAGTGCCGGTCAACGCCACGCCGGAAAGCGCGCGCATCATGCTGGAAACGATCCGCGATATGGGCGTACAGGAAACCGTAGGCTTTAAACCAGCGGGCGGCGTACGCAGCGCGGAAGACGCACAGCAGTTCCTGGCCATTGCCGATGAGCTGTTCGGCGCCGACTGGGCCGACTCGCGCCACTACCGTTTTGGCGCTTCCAGCCTGCTGGCTAGCCTGCTGAAAGCGCTGGGCCACGGCGACGGCAAGAGCGCCAGCAGCTACTAAGGCGTTGCGGCGATATCGCCGTATCCCGGACGAGGCGCCACAACGCCGACGCCGGGAGATCCCCGGGCCGCAACCTGCGGCCGGGCTTCAGGATTTTAGCGCGGGCGCAGATAACTCCGCCCGTCGTATTTAACCTTATCTCTCAGGGGGTTACCTTGTTTCTCGCACAAGAAATTATTCGTAAAAAACGCGATGGTCACGCGCTGAGCGATGATGAAATTCGCTTTTTCATCAACGGCATCCGCGATAATACCGTCTCCGAAGGGCAGATAGCCGCCCTGGCGATGACCATTTTTTTCCACGATATGACTATGCCGGAACGCGTTTCGCTGACCATGGCGATGCGGGATTCAGGAACCGTCCTGAACTGGAAAAGCCTCAATCTAAACGGCCCGATCGTGGATAAGCACTCCACCGGCGGCGTGGGCGACGTGACGTCGCTGATGCTTGGCCCGATGGTCGCCGCCTGCGGCGGCTACGTGCCGATGATCTCTGGCCGCGGTCTCGGCCATACCGGCGGAACGCTCGATAAGCTGGAAGCGATCCCGGGCTTCGATATTTTCCCGGACGACGGCCGTTTTCGCGACATCATTAAGGATGTTGGCGTGGCGATCATCGGACAGACCAGCTCGCTGGCGCCTGCCGACAAACGTTTCTACGCCACCCGCGATATTACCGCGACGGTGGATTCCATCCCGCTGATCACCGCTTCTATTCTGGCGAAAAAGCTGGCTGAAGGCCTGGATGCGCTGGTGATGGACGTGAAGGTTGGCAGCGGCGCCTTTATGCCGACCTACGAACTCTCTGCGGCGCTGGCCGAAGCGATCGTTGGCGTCTCCAACGGCGCGGGCGTGCGTACCACCGCTCTGTTGACCGATATGAATCAGGTACTGGCTTCCAGCGCCGGTAACGCCGTGGAGGTTCGCGAAGCGGTGCAGTTCCTGACCGGCGAATACCGCAATCCGCGCCTGTTTGACGTGACGATGGCGCTGTGCGTCGAAATGCTGATCTCCGGCAGGCTGGCCCAGGACGAGGCCGACGCGCGGGCGAAACTGCAGTCGGTGCTGGATAACGGTAAGGCGGCCGAGGTCTTTGGCCGCATGGTGGCTGCGCAGAAAGGTCCGAACGATTTCGTTGAAAACTATGATAAATATCTGCCGACCGCGATGTTGAGCAAAGCGGTCTATGCTGATGGCGAAGGCTTTATTAGTGCAATGGACACCCGGGCGCTGGGCATGGCGGTGGTGTCGATGGGCGGCGGTCGCCGCCAGGCATCCGACCCGATTGACTATAGCGTCGGCTTTACCGATATGGCCCGCCTGGGCGATAGCGTAGACGGGCAGCGGCCGCTGGCGGTGATTCATGCGAAAGATGAATCCAGCTGGCAGGATGCCGCCAAAGCCGTGAAAGCGGCAATTAAACTGGACGGTACCGCAGCGAAAGAAACGCCGACGGTCTATCGTCGCATTACCGAATAGCGGTATACTGATCTGATCGCTTTTTTGCAGCGCAAAAGGTACGGAGAACAATATGAAACGTGCATTTATTATGGTGCTGGACTCCTTCGGCATCGGTGCGACTGAAGACGCCGCTCGCTTTGGCGACGTTGGCGCAGACACCCTGGGACACATTGCGCAAGCCTGTGCCAAAGGGGAAGCCGACAACGGCCGTCAAGGCCCGCTGAATTTACCAAACCTGACCCGTCTCGGTCTGGTAAAGGCGCACGAAGGTTCTACGGGTTCCATCGCGGCGGGTATGGATGGCAATGCGGAAGTTGTCGGCGCCTATGCGTGGGCACACGAACTCTCTTCCGGTAAAGACACGCCGTCAGGCCACTGGGAAATCGCCGGCGTGCCGGTGCTGTTCGACTGGGGCTACTTCCCGGAACACGAAAACAGCTTCCCGCAGGAGCTGCTGGACAAACTGGTTAAGCGCGCAAATCTGCCGGGCTACCTCGGCAACTGCCACTCTTCCGGTACCGTCATTCTGGATCAGCTCGGCGAAGAGCATATGAAAACCGGCAAGCCGATTTTCTACACCTCCGCTGACTCGGTGTTCCAGATTGCCTGTCACGAAGAGACCTACGGTCTCGATAAGCTGTATGAGCTGTGCGAAATCGCGCGCGAAGAGCTGACCGAAGGCGGCTACAACATCGGCCGCGTCATTGCGCGTCCGTTTATCGGCGACAAGGCGGGTAACTTCCAGCGTACCGGCAACCGTCATGACCTCGCCGTTGAGCCGCCTGCCGCCACCGTGCTGCAGAAGCTGGTGGATGAGAAAGACGGTCACGTGGTATCGGTGGGTAAAATCGCCGACATCTACGCGAACTGCGGGATCACCAAAAAAGTGAAGGCGACCGGCCTTGACGCGCTGTTTGACGCCACCGTCAAAGAGATGAAAGAAGCGGGCGATAAGACCATTGTCTTCACCAACTTCGTCGATTTCGACTCTTCCTGGGGCCACCGTCGCGATATCGCCGGCTACGCCGCGGGCCTGGAGCTGTTCGACCGCCGCCTGCCTGAGCTGATGGAGCTGGTCGGGGAAGATGACATTCTGATCCTCACCGCCGACCACGGCTGTGACCCAAGCTGGCAGGGCACCGACCATACCCGGGAACATATTCCGGTGCTGGTTTACGGTCCGAAGGTTAAACCCGGCTCGCTTGGCCAACGCGAAACCTTCGCGGATATCGGTCAGACTCTGGCTAAGTACTTCGGTACCTCTGATATGGAATATGGCAAAGCCATGTTCTGATGGATTTGGGCGGGGACTTCCCGCCCATTATGCAGACAAAAATAAAAGGATAAAACGATGGCAACTCCACACATTAACGCCGAGATGGGTGATTTCGCTGACGTCGTGCTGATGCCGGGCGACCCGCTGCGCGCGAAGCACATTGCGGAAACCTTCCTTGAAGACGTGCGCGAAGTGAACAACGTGCGCGGCATGCTGGGCTTCACCGGGACCTACAAAGGCCGCAAAATCTCCGTTATGGGCCACGGTATGGGTATCCCATCCTGCTCCATCTACACCAAAGAGCTGATCACCGATTTCGGCGTGAAGAAAATCATTCGCGTCGGCTCCTGCGGCGCGGTGCGCGCTGACGTGAAGCTGCGCGACGTGGTTATCGGTATGGGCGCCTGCACCGATTCCAAAGTGAACCGTCTGCGTTTTAAAGACCATGACTTTGCCGCGATTGCCGACTTTGGCATGGTGCGCAACGCCGTTGATGCCGCGAAAGCGCTGGGCGTTGACGCGCGCGTCGGTAACATCTTCTCCGCCGATCTGTTCTATACGCCGGATCCGTCCATGTTTGACGTGATGGAAAAATACGGCATTCTGGGCGTGGAAATGGAAGCGGCCGGTATCTACGGCGTGGCGGCGGAGTTCGGGGCGAAAGCGCTGACCATCTGCACCGTCTCTGACCATATCCGTACGCACGAGCAGACCACCGCTGCCGAGCGTCAGACCACCTTTAACGATATGATCAAAATCGCGCTGGAATCCGTTCTGCTGGGCGATAAAGAGTAAGATGAGCGGCTCTCCCCCGATGCGGGGAGGGTCGTCTTTTCCGGCTAAGGCGTGAACGCCGCAGCCGGATACCCGCCTCCCGAGATTACCGCACCGCGCCCGCTATCCACGCGGACAGCTCATTGAGCTCGGACTCCTGTTCAGGAAAATCGGCCCGTAGCGCTTCGCACTGCTGCTGCAGCGCTTCGCACTGCTGCTGCAGCGCCTCGGCGCGATACGCACAGCCCTGCAGCCGCGCGGCCAGCGCCTCCAGCGGCGCCGGGTTCAGGCTATCGGTAAACATCTGCGTACGGGTGATATGCCCCTTCTCAACGTCGAAATGCAGCTCGACGCCTCCCCAGCGAAAGCGCTCATCCAGCAGGTGAGAGAAGGCCGGCGCCTGGCCAAAATTCCACTCCCAGCTGCTCTGACGGGCGAAGGTTTCGGCAAAATTGGGCAGATCGGGCGTTTTATCCGGGGAAATGACTTCGGCTTCCACCCGCTCGCCGTAGTAGTTGAAAAAAGCCTCTTCAATGGCGGCGCAAACCTGACGGTGGGTGATCCCCGGCAGCAGCTCCACCAGATTAGCCACCCGGCCGCGTACCGAGGTTATCCCCTTGGCCTGCAGCTTTTTTTGGTCCGGATTGAGGTAGTTGGCGAGGCGGCTTAAATCGGCGTTCAGCAGCAGCGTGCCGTGGTGAAAACCGCGATCCAGGGTTTCACGGTAGGCGGAGCCGGAGACCTTGCGGTCGCCTTCGGTGGTTTTCACCACCAGATCGTTGCGCCCGGATGCTTCCGCTACGACCCCCAGCGCGTTGAGCGCCTGCAGGACGATACGCGTGGAGACGGTTTTATCGTACTCGGGCTTGCCCGCCATAAAGGTAAAGCAGGTGTTGCCCAGATCGTGAAAAACGGCGCCGCCGCCGCTGCTGCGGCGGGCCAGACGCACGTTGTCTTCCTCCATCCGCCGGGTGTTGCACTCTTTCCACGGGTTTTGCGCCCGGCCAATCACCACCGTATCGGCATTGCGCCACAGGAACAGGACTCTCTGGGTTGCCGGCATCTGGCGGAAAATAGACTCCTCAACCGCGAGGTTGAACCATGGGTCATAAGAGTCGGAGAGCAGCAGGCGTAGCGTCGACATTGGCGATTTCCTTATTCATCTTTATCTTCGTCCTGTACCGGCTTATTGGCGGTGAGCAGGAAGGGCGATTGCTGCCAGCGGGTACGCTTGCCCTGCAGCAGGGTACGGGTCAGCACGACGCCGATAGCCAGCGACAGCAGCAGCATCAGGCGGAGAATGTTGGTGGTATTATCCACCTGTTTCGCCTCGGTGGCTAAGGTGTGGGTATCGAGGGTCAGGCGCAGATAGCCCAGCGGACCGTTTTTACCCGCAATGGGTTCGACGATTTGCTGATTAAAGTAGCCGCCGGCTTTTTTGCCGTCCAGCGCCAGCCGGTCGCGCACGTCGACGCCTTCGCCGGAGCGTGCTACCAGGTCGCCCTGGTCGTCATAGACGCCGGCATCAAGAATGCGGCTGCGCTGGGTCAGCTGTTCCAGCAGCTGGCCGATGCGCTTCTCATCGGGCGTTTCGCTGCGCATCATCGGCGCAAGATTTAGCGAAACCTGCCGGGCAAGCGTGCGGGCCAGCTCTTCCAGCTGCGGGTTCCGCTGCTTTTGGCTGTTCTGGCTGAACCACGAGGCGCCCTGCATCAGGGCAACGAGAAGCGCCAGACAGATCAGAACGATGACGGCGCGATGCAGTCGGAATTTCAGTTTTGCGCGTACCATATTCCACCTTTAATATTTGCAGCTTAATGTTGCCAGAAGCGCTGGTTACAAGGTAGCCTCATGCGTTATTTTCCTCGCCTGAATGAAGAGATCTGGAGCCGTAATGCCAAACAGTTTGACCTGGTGCGATCTGCCCGAAGATGTTTCCCTGTGGCCTGGATTACCGCTTTCGCTGAGCGGTGACGAGGTCATGCCGCTGGATTATCATGCCGGACGCAGCGGCTGGCTGCTCTACGGCCGGGGCCTTGATAAGCGTCGTCTAACCGACTGGCAGCGTGAGCTGGGCGCGGCGCTGGTTATCGTCGCCTCCTGGGTCGTTGAGGACTATCAGGTGATTCGTCTGGCCGGCTCTCTGACCCTGCGCGCGACCCGGCTGGCCCACGAAGCCGGGCTGGACGTCGCGCCGCTGGGCAAAATCCCGCACCTGCGCTCGCCGGGGCTGCTGGTGATGGATATGGACTCCACCGCCATTCAGATTGAGTGTATCGATGAAATTGCGAAGCTCGCGGGAACCGGCGAGCTGGTATCGGAAGTGACCGAACGCGCGATGCGCGGCGAGCTGGACTTTACCGCCAGCCTGCGCCAGCGGGTGGCGACGCTGAAAGATGCCGATGCCAATATTTTGCTGCAGGTGCGTGACGCGCTGCCGCTGATGCCGGGGCTGACCCAGCTGGTGCTGAAGCTGGAGGCGCTGGGCTGGAAGGTGGCTATCGCCTCCGGCGGCTTCACGTTCTTTGCGGAATACCTGCGCGACAAGCTGCATCTTGACGCCGTGTTCGCCAACGAGCTGGAAATCATGGACGGCAGGCTAACCGGCAACGTGATTGGTGATATCGTCGATGCTAAATACAAAGCCGCGACGCTGCGCAAGCTGGCGGAAAAGTATGAAATTCCGCCGGCGCAGACCGTGGCCATCGGCGACGGCGCCAACGATCTGCCGATGATCAAGGCCGCAGGCCTCGGTATCGCCTATCATGCGAAACCGAAAGTGAACGAGCTGGCGGAAGTGACGATCCGCCACGCTGACCTGATGGGGGTATTCTGTATTCTCTCGGGCAGCATGAATCAAAAGTAAGAGGTTAACGTGGCGAAAGCTCCAAAACGCGCATTTGTCTGTAATGAATGTGGTGCGGATTACCCCCGCTGGCAGGGGCAGTGCAGCGCCTGTCATGCCTGGAATACCATCACCGAGGTGCGTATTGCCGCTTCGCCGCAGGTGGCGAGAAACGAACGCCTGACGGGCTATGCCGGTCATGCCGGCGTGTCGAAGGTGCAAAAGCTGTCGGAGATAAGCCTTGAGGCGCTGCCGCGCTTTTCCACCGGCTTTAAAGAGTTTGACCGCGTGCTTGGCGGCGGCGTGGTGCCAGGGAGCGCGATTCTGATTGGCGGCAGCCCGGGAGCGGGGAAATCGACTCTGTTGCTCCAGACGCTGTGCCGGCTGGCGGAAGGAATGAAAACCCTGTACGTCACCGGAGAGGAGTCGCTGCAGCAGGTGGCGATGCGCGCGCGTCGTCTGGGGCTGCCGACGGCCAATCTCAATATGCTCTCCGAAACCAGCATTGAGCAAATCTGCCAGATCGCCGACGAAGAGAAGCCGCAACTGATGGTGATCGACTCGATCCAGGTGATGCATATGGCCGACGTCCAGTCCTCGCCGGGCAGCGTGGCCCAGGTGCGTGAGACCGCCGCTTATCTGACGCGGTTTGCCAAAACCCGTGACGTGGCGATTATCATGGTGGGTCACGTCACCAAAGACGGCTCGCTGGCCGGGCCGAAGGTGCTCGAACACTGTATTGACTGCTCGGTGCTGCTGGATGGCGACGCCGATTCCCGCTTTCGCACCCTGCGCAGCCATAAAAACCGCTTCGGCGCGGTGAATGAGCTGGGGGTCTTCGCGATGACCGAGCAGGGGCTGCGCGAAATCAGCAACCCTTCGGCTATTTTCCTCAGCCGCGGCGATGAGGTCACCTCCGGCAGCTCGGTGATGGTGGTCTGGGAAGGCACCCGCCCGCTGCTGGTGGAGATTCAGGCGCTGGTCGATCACTCGATGATGTCCAATCCGCGCCGGGTGGCCGTGGGGCTGGAGCAGAACCGTCTGGCGATACTGCTGGCGGTGCTGCACCGTCACGGCGGCCTGCAGATGGCCGACCAGGACGTCTTCGTCAACGTCGTTGGCGGGGTGAAGGTGGCGGAAACCAGCGCCGATCTCGCGCTGCTGCTGGCGATGGTTTCAAGCCTGCGCGATCGTCCGCTGCCGCACGATCTGGTAGTGTTTGGCGAAGTGGGGCTGTCCGGTGAGATCCGCCCGGTGCCCAGCGGTCAGGAGCGCATCTCCGAGGCGGCCAAGCATGGGTTCCGTCGCGCCATCGTCCCGGCGGCCAACGTGCCGAAAAAAGTACCGGAAGGGATGCAAATCTTTGGCGTGAAAAAACTTGCGGATGCGCTAAGCGTTTTTGACGACTTATAATTAAATATCCGTCGTCTTTCCGGCGGCAGGTATGTTGGCGGCGTTCGCTTGCCGCCTTCCTGCCGGCCGAAACCCAGCGGATATTTTTTCAGTATTGCTAAAGCAGGAGGCTCTTGTGTCATCGTTCGACTATCTCAAAACCGCGATTAAGCAAAAAGGCTGCACGCTGCAGCAGGTGGCTGAAGCCAGCGGGATGACCAAAGGCTATCTGAGCCAGCTGCTGAATGCGAAAATTAAGAGCCCGAGCGCGCAGAAGCTGGAAGCCCTGCACCGCTTTCTCGGCCTTGAGTTCCCGCGTCGGCAGAAAAGCGTCGGCGTGGTGTTTGGTAAGTTTTACCCGCTGCATACCGGCCATATCTATTTGATCCAGCGCGCCTGCAGCCAGGTCGATGAGCTGCATATCATCATGGGCTATGACGATACCCGCGACCGCGAGCTGTTTGAAGAGAGCGCCATGTCGCAGCAGCCTACGGTGCCCGACCGCCTGCGCTGGCTGCTGCAAACGTTCAAATATCAGAAAAACATCCGCATTCACGCCTTTAATGAAGAGGGGATGGAGCCTTATCCGCACGGCTGGGACGTCTGGAGCCGCGGGATCCGCGCCTTTATGGACGAGAAGGGCATTCAGCCGAACTGGATCTATACCTCAGAAGAGTCCGACGCGCCGCAGTATCTGGAGCACCTCGGGATCGAGACGGTTCTGATCGATCCGAAGCGCACCTTTATGAGCATCAGCGGCGGGCAGATTCGCGAAAACCCGTTCCGCTACTGGGAATATATTCCCACCGAAGTGAAGCCGTTCTTCGTGCGTACGGTGGCGATTCTGGGCGGCGAGTCGAGCGGTAAATCGACGCTGGTCAATAAGCTGTCCAATATCTTTAATACCACCAGCGCCTGGGAGTACGGCCGGGATTATGTCTTCTCGCATCTGGGCGGCGACGAGATGGCGCTGCAGTATTCTGACTATGACAAAATTGCGCTTGGGCACGCGCAGTACATTGATTTTGCTGTTAAATATGCCAACAAGGTCGCGTTTATCGATACCGATTTCGTCAGTACTCAGGCGTTCTGTCTGAAGTATGAAGGCCGCGAGCATCCCTTCGTCCAGGCGCTGATTGACGAGTACCGTTTCGACCTGGTTATCCTGCTGGAGAACAATACGCCGTGGGTGGCCGACGGTTTACGCAGCCTGGGAAGCTCGGTGGATCGTACGGAGTTCCAGACCCTGCTGGTGTCGTTGTTGAAAGAGAACGAAATAGACTTCGTGCACGTGAAAGAGGCGGACTACGATACGCGCTTTCTGCGCTGCGTCGAGCTGGTGAAACAGCTGATGGGCGAGCCGGGCTAACGACCGCTCCGGCTCCGTGGCAGAGGCGTGGAGCAGAAAAACGGGCGGCCCAGGCCACCCGTTTTTTATTACCTGCTTTTATTACTTGGCAATACGTTTGTACTTGATGCGCTTCGGCTCCAGCGCATCGGCGCCGAGGGTACGCTTCTTGTACTCTTCGTATTCGGTAAAGTTACCTTCGAAGAACTCCACCTTGCCCTCATCCTGGTAATCCAGAATGTGGGTCGCGACGCGGTCAAGGAACCAGCGGTCGTGCGAGATAACCATCGCACAGCCCGGGAACTCCAGCAGGGCGTTTTCTAACGCGCGCAGGGTTTCGATATCCAGGTCGTTGGTTGGTTCATCGAGCAGCAGCACGTTACCGCCAACCTGCAGCAGCTTGGCGAGGTGCAGACGACCGCGCTCACCGCCGGACAGCTCGCCGACGCGTTTGCCCTGATCGACGCCTTTGAAGTTAAAGCGGCCAACGTAGGCGCGGCTCGGCATCTCGGTGTTGCCGATCTTCATGATATCCAGCCCGCCGGAGACCTCTTCCCACACGGTTTTGCTGTTATCCATCGCGTCACGGAACTGATCGACGGAGGCCAGCTTGACGGTCTCGCCCAGGGTGATAGTACCGGCATCAGGCTGTTCCTGACCGGACATCATGCGGAACAGGGTGGATTTACCCGCGCCGTTTGGCCCGATAATCCCGACGATGGCCCCTTTCGGTACCGAGAAGCTCAGGTCGTCAATCAGCAGGCGATCGCCGTAGGATTTACGCAGGTTGCTAACCTCAACGACCTTATCCCCCAGACGGGCTCCAGGCGGAATAAACAGTTCGTTGGTTTCGTTACGCTTCTGGTACTCAACGCTGTTAAGCTCTTCGAAGCGCGCCAGACGGGCTTTACCCTTGGACTGACGGCCTTTGGCGCCCTGGCGGACCCACTCCAGCTCTTTCTCAATCGACTTGCGGCGCGCCGCTTCCTGAGAGGCTTCCTGGGCCAGACGCTGATCTTTTTGCTCCAGCCAGGAGGAGTAGTTGCCTTCCCACGGAATGCCTTCGCCGCGGTCGAGCTCGAGGATCCAGCCGGCGACGTTATCAAGGAAGTAACGGTCGTGGGTAATGGCCACAACGGTGCCTTCGAAGTCGTGCAGGAAGCGTTCCAGCCAGGCCACGGATTCGGCATCCAGGTGGTTGGTCGGTTCGTCGAGCAGCAGCATGTCCGGCTTTTCCAGCAGCAGGCGGCACAGCGCCACGCGGCGGCGCTCACCGCCGGAGAGGTTGGCGATTTTGGCATCCCAGTCCGGCAGGCGCAGGGCGTCGGCCGCGCGCTCGAGCTGCACGTTCAGGTTATGGCCGTCGTGCGCCTGAATAATCTCCTCAAACTTGCCCTGCTGGGCGGCGAGCTTATCGAAGTCGGCATCCGGCTCGGCGTACTTCGCGTACACCTCATCGAGGCCTTTCAGCGCGTTAACCACTTCGGCAACCGCTTCTTCCACGGACTCGCGAACGGTCTGCTCCGGGTTAAGCTTCGGTTCCTGCGGCAGGTAGCCAATCTTCAGGCCCGGCTGCGGGCGGGCTTCGCCTTCGATATCGGTATCGATACCGGCCATAATGCGCAGCAGGGTGGATTTACCGGCGCCGTTCAGGCCGAGAACGCCGATCTTCGCCCCAGGGAAGAAGCTCAGGGAGATATTTTTCAAAATATGACGTTTCGGCGGAACCACTTTGCCGACACGATGCATGGTATAAACGAATTGAGCCACGTTGGACTTCGCCTCTTTTATATACTCTTCATCCTTCAGGCTGCATTAGCGAGAATGATTTTGAGTAGGGTAGTGAATAGTTTTCAAAGGCGAAGTGTAGCCTTTTTCGCGCTTTAATCCCAGAGAGGCGATGGGATTCACAGAAGAGTAAAAAAATGTTCAGGACGTGGCGCGTTTGGCGTTGTCTGGTTAGCATATCTAAAGCGATACCGGAATATTTTAAAAGCGGCACGATGCTGCTCTGATGGACTTAAATAGGGGAATAGCTTGTGGAAAAGGCCAAAACTACGGCATGGCGCCTTCTGGCTGCCGGCGTAAGTCTGCTGACGCTTAGCCAGCTGGCGCATGCGGATTCACTGGATGAACAGCGCAGCCGCTATGCCCAAATTAAGCAGGCGTGGGATAACCGGCAGATGGCGGTCGTCGATGCGCTGATGCCCACGCTGTCGACCTATCCGTTATATCCGTATCTCCAGTACCGGCAGATAACCGATGACCTGATGAATCAGCCGGCGCTGGTGGTGAAAAATTTCATTGAGGCTAACCCCACGCTTCCGCCCGCCCGCTCCCTGAAATCGCGCTTCGTCAACGAGCTGGCCCGCCGCAGCGACTGGCAAGGCCTGCTGGCGTTTAGTCCCGACAAGCCGGCCGGCACCGAGGCGCAGTGTAACTATTACTATGCGAAGCTGAGCGTGGGCCAGGCGCAGGAGGCCTGGGAGGGCGCAAAAACGCTGTGGCTCACCGGTAAAAGCCAGCCCAACGCGTGCGATGCGCTGTTCAGCGCCTGGCGCGCTTCCGGCCAGCAGGACCCACTGGCGTGGCTCGAACGCATCCGCCTGGCGATGAAGGCGGGCAACACCAGCCTCGTGCGATCGCTGGCGCAGCAGATGCCGCCGGAGTATCAGACCATCTCTTCGGCGATTGTGGCGCTGGCCAACGACCCGAATAGCGTGATGAATTTTGCCCGCACCACCGGGGCCACCGATTTCACCCGTCAGATGGCGGCGGTGGCCTTTGAAAGCGTGGCGCGTCAGGACGTTGAAAACGCCCGGCTGATGATCCCCTCACTGGTCCAGGCGCAGCAGCTCAATGACGATCAAACCCAGGCGCTGCGGGATATCGTGGCCTGGCGCCTGATGGGCACCGACGTTACCGACGAGCAGGCGGCCTGGCGCGATGACGCCATTATGCGCTCGCAGTCCACGCCGCTGGTGGAGCGCCGCGTGCGCATGGCGCTGGGGACCGGCGATCGTCGCGGCCTGAATACCTGGCTGGCTCGGCTGCCGATGGAGGCCAAAGAGAAAGACGAGTGGCGCTACTGGCAGGCGGATTTGCTGCTGGAGCGCGGGCGTGACGATGAAGCGAAAGCGATTCTCCGTTCGCTGATGCAGCAGCGCGGCTTCTACCCGATGATTGCCGCCCAGCGGCTAGGGGAAGCGTTCACCTTCCGCATCGACAAGGCGCCCGCTACCCTCGATTCGGCGCTGACTTCGGGGCCGGAAATGGCCAGGGTACGCGAGCTGATGTACTGGAATATGGACAACACTGCGCGCAGCGAGTGGGCCAACCTGGTGACCAGCCGGACCAAAGATCAGCAGGCGCAGCTGGCGCGCTACGCCTTCAACCAGCACTGGTGGGATCTTAGCGTGCAGGCGACGATCGCCGGGAAGCTGTGGGATCAGCTGGAAGAGCGCTTCCCGCTGGCCTGGAACGATCTTTTCTCCCGTTACATCAGCGGCAAAGATATTACGCAAAGCTACGCCATGGCGATCGCCCGTCAGGAGAGCGCCTGGAACCCGAAGGTCCGCTCGCCGGTTGGCGCCAGCGGCCTGATGCAGATTATGCCGGGCACTGCGACCCATACGGTCGGGATGTTTAATATTGCCGGCTACGGCGGCCCGTCGCAGCTGCTGGATCCGGAAACCAATATCAATATTGGCACCAGCTATCTGCAGTACGTTTATCAGCAGTTCGGCAATAACCGCATTTACGCTTCCGCCGCCTACAACGCCGGGCCTGGACGGGTGCGCACCTGGCGGAGCAATAGCGCCGGGCGGATCGACGCGGTGGCGTTTATCGAGAGCATTCCGTTCTCGGAAACGCGCGGCTACGTGAAGAACGTGCTCTCCTATGACGCTTACTATCGCTACTTCATGGGCGAGAAAGCGGGGATGCTCAGCGATGCGGAGTGGCGGCAGCGTTACTAGCGCCGGCGGGCGGCATAGCATTTTGCTATGCCGCCCGAAATCGATAGAGTATTGACCGGAGTATGCTATGCTTTGTACTCGTTAATGAGTACATACGCCCGGCGGTTCGAACCGTCGGCCTTAACATGGCGGCGCAACATGACCCAACAATCCCCTTATTCTGCGGCGGTGGCCGAACAACGTCATCAGGAGTGGCTTCGCTTCGTGGCCTTACTTCAGCAGGCGTACGCCGACGATCTGCACCTGCCGCTGCTGCAGCTGATGCTGACGCCCGACGAGCGCGAAGCGCTGGGCACCCGGGTGCGGATTATCGAAGAGCTTTTGCGCGGGGAGATGAGCCAGCGCGAGCTGAAAAGCGAGCTCGGCGCCGGGATTGCCACCATTACCCGCGGCTCGAATAGCCTGAAATCGGCGCCCGCCGAGCTGCGCCAGTGGCTGGAGCAGGCGCTGCTGAACGTTAACGATAAATAGCGTTATGAAACGGGCTAAGAGCCAGCACCACCGCCTGATGATACACGCTGCTGCGCGTCAGCTTACCGGCGGTAAAAATGCCGATAGCCCCCTCTTTACGGCCAATTTCATCGATGCCGGTGTGCTGTGACATCACCGGCCCGAGGGCCGCGCCGGCGCGGACCTGCTCGAGAATGACCGCCGGTAGCGGCAGGGTGGCCGAGCGCGCTTCGCCGCGCTGTAGGCTATTTTCGATAACCACCCAGCTAAACGTGCTGCCGTCATCTATTCCGGCCTCAATGGCGACCCAGAAATCGGCATTCGGGCGCGCGGCCCGCGCATTCGCGACCCGATTTCGTGCGCCAGCGCGCGTTTCGGCGCTGCCAAACGGCTGTTCCGGCACGCCGCTCTCGACGGAGACGGACTCAATGTGGCAGGATCCTTCGCCGAAGATCTCGTTAAAAGCCTGCAGAATTGCCTGAATTTTGGCGGGATTAGTGGTAGCTGAGACAACATGGTGCATAATCAAACAACTCAGAATAAATTAACGTCATCGCAGTATACTCCAAATCGTTTTCGCTGCAGGCCGCCGGCCCGCTAGCTGAAATTATGAAGAGCACAGAACGGATAAAAAGCATGTTACAGGTACACCTTGTTCGCCACGGTGAAACGCAGTGGAACGCCGAGCGACGTATTCAGGGCCAGTCCGACAGTCCGCTAACCGCCCACGGTGAGCGTCAGGCCTGGCAGGTTGGCGAACGCGCCAAGACGCTGAACATTACGCATATTATTGCCAGCGATTTAGGACGTACGCGCCGAACGGCAGAAATTATCGCGGAAGCCTGCGGCTGTAGCGTTGTCCTCGACTCACGCCTGCGCGAGCTGGATATGGGGGTTCTTGAGAAACGCCATATTGATTCGCTGAGCGAGGAGGAGGAGAGCTGGCGTCGTCGGCTGGTTAACGGCACCCCGGACGGACGTATTCCGCAAGGCGAGTCGATGCAGGAGCTTAGCCAGCGTATGCACGCGGCCCTGACCGCCTGTCTGGAGCTGCCTGAAGGGAGCCGGCCGCTGCTGGTGAGTCACGGGATGGCGTTGGGCTGTCTGGTGAGTACGATTCTTGGCCTGCCCGCGCACGCCGAACGTCGGCTGCGTCTGCGCAACTGTTCGATTTCACGCGTTGATTATCAGCAAAGCCCGTGGCTGGCTTCAGGCTGGGTGGTGGAGACCGCGGGGGATATTTCGCATCTTGATGCCCCCGCGATGGACGAACTGCAGCGCTAGCGGCGGATCGGGATCAGATACTCGCAGCGTAGCTGAATCGGCGTATCCTGATCCCGGTTTTCATCCTGAGGGAAGAAGCGTTCGATATCCAGGCCCTTGCGGCGGGTGAGGTTCAGCATCGGCATGCAGGTACCGTACACCGTCAGGATAAACTCCTGCAGCCCGCTCCCCAATCCTTCATAGGTGAACATCACATACTCACCGCCTTCCAGGACGATCGGATGCGAATTGTGCAGGTGACCGCTGGCCATCTCAGGCGTCACGGCGGTGGTATAGAAGACCTCCTGCTCGTCATCTTTCTCAAGGCTTGGGCGCGGTTCATGCAGGCCGTAGAGGGTGGGTGGAATCGACGGCGAATTGCCGAGGAAATCCCGCCAGAACTGCACGCGCATCTGGTTACGGAAGTCAGAGATCTCCTCCAGCTTACAGGTATAGCTCTGGGTCACGCCAATCAGCGGCGTATTGCGCAGGGTGATAAACTCGTGCTGCGGCATGGTGAATTCGCCAAGGCGCAGCGGAGGACGGATACCGTAAGCGCTCCAGTCAGGGGTGCGGCGGTAGAGCGCAGGGGTCAGAGAGAACTGTTTTTTAAACGCCCGGGTAAACGTCTGCTGAGAGTCAAAGCGATACTGCAGCGCGATGTCGAGGATTGGGCGCGCGGTCAGGCGCAGCGCCACCGCCGATTTTGATAAACGGCGCGCGCGGATATAGGCACCTATAGCATGGCCGGTCACGTCTTTGAACATTCTTTGCAAATGCCACTTGGAATAACCGGCCTTCGCTGCCACATTGTCCAACGACAGCGGTTGATCCAGGTGACCTTCCAGCCAGCTAAGGAGATCGCGAATAATCCCTGCTTGATCCATAAAATGTCCTCATCCTTAAACTTAGGTGCCTGCTACTTAAGGTAGCGGATAATAGCATTTTTTGATGTTTTAGCATTCAGTGTTTTTTTTGCCTTTAAATGCGATGTGTCAGCGAACACTCCTGCTATTTTTGTAAAGCTGTGATCTATAAACCTTTTCCATTGAGCCAATAATCATCGCTCGGGGAAAATCTAAAAAATGGTAACAATATGAAATACAAGAAGTTAATGATCGGACTGCTCTTACTGGCCGGCTGCCAGGCGGCTCAGGCGGAGCAGATTGGCTCGGTGGATACCGTTTTCAAATTCTTTGGCCCGGACCATAAGATCGTCGTTGAAGCCTTCGACGATCCGGACGTGCAGAACGTGACCTGCTATATCAGCCGGGCGAAAACCGGCGGCATTAAGGGCGGTCTGGGGCTGGCGGAAGATACCTCTGACGCGGCGATCTCCTGCCAGCAGGTCGGGCCGATTGAAGTGACCGATAAAATCAAAAACGGCAAGTCGCAGGGCGAAGTGGTGTTCCAGAAACGCACCTCGCTGGTGTTTAAAAAGCTGCAGGTCGTCCGTTTTTATGACAGCAAACGTAACGCCCTGATCTACATGAGCTATTCCGATAAGGTCGTCGACGGATCGCCGAAGAATGCGCTCAGCGCCGTGCCGATCATGCCGTGGAATAAATAACAGGGAACGACGATGCAACAGCCGCGGATCTGGTTGGTGGAGGATGAGCAGAGTATCGCCGACGCGCTGGTCTACATGCTCCAGCAGGAAGGCTTTGTGGTGAGCGTTTTTGAGCGCGGTCTGCCCGCGCTCGACGCCGCCCGCCAGCAGATGCCGGACCTGGCCATTCTGGACGTGGGCCTGCCCGACATCAGCGGTTTTGAGCTGTGTCGTCAGCTGCTGGGCCGCTATCCGACGCTGCCGGTTCTGTTCCTCACCGCCCGTAGCGAAGAGGTGGATAAGCTGCTGGGTCTTGAAATAGGCGCCGACGACTACATCGCGAAGCCCTTTTCGCCGCGCGAGGTTTGCGCCAGAGTGCGCACCGTTCTGCGGCGGGTGCAAAAGTTTGCGGCCCCTTCCGCGGTGCTGCGGGTCGGCGAATTTTTGCTCGACGAGGCCGCGGCGCGGGTCACATGGTGCGGCCAGCCGCTATCCCTGACGCGCTATGAATTCCTGCTGCTAAAAACGCTCCTGCACTCGCCCGGGCGGGTCTTTTCCCGCCAGCAGCTGATGGATAGGGTGTGGGGAGATGCGCATGAAAGCTTCGACCGCACCGTCGATACCCATATCAAAACCCTGCGCGCCAAGCTGCGCGAGGTAAACCCCCATCTCTCACCGGTTAATACACATCGCGGCATGGGATATAGCCTGGGAGGCGCCTGATGCGCATCGGCATGCGGCTGCTGCTGGGCTATTTTCTGATTGTCGCGATTGCGGCATGGTTCGTGCTGTTCATTTTCGTCCAGGAGATCAAGCCCGGAGTGCGCCGGGCGACGGAAGGTACGCTGATTGATACCGCCACGCTGCTGGCGGAGCTGGCGCGCCAGGATCTACTTTCCGCTCAGCCGCAGCAGGGGCGCCTGGCCCAGGCGTTTCAGGCGCTGCACCAGCGACCGATTGAGGCGAATATCGCGGGTATCAGCAAAACGCGCAACGAGTATCGCGTCTACCTGACGGATGCGAAGGGCAAGGTGGTTTTCGATTCCGCGGGAGAAGCGGTGGGGCAGGATTATTCTCGCTGGAATGACGTCTGGCTGACCCTGCGCGGTGAGTACGGCGCGCGCAGCACCCTGGCCGATCCCAACGACGCGGACAGTTCGGTGATGTACGTTGCCGCGCCGGTTACCGATGGCGGCCGAATTATCGGGGTGCTTAGCGTCAGTAAACCCAACCAGGCGATGGCGCCGGTGATTCAGCGCAGCGAGCGGAGAATACTCTGGGCCGGCGGGGCGCTGCTGGGGATCGCGCTGCTGATCGGCTCGCTGATGGTCTGGTGGATTAATTTCTCGATCGGCAAGCTGGTGCGCTACGCCGATTCGGTCGCCGCCGACCGTCCGCTTCCGCTGCCCGACGTCGGCAGTAGCGAGCTGCGCAAGCTGGCGCTGGCGCTGGAAAGCATGCGCGTCAAGCTGGAAGGGAAAAACACGATTGAAAACTACGTTCACGCCTTGACGCATGAGCTGAAAAGCCCGCTGGCGGCCATTCGAGGCGCCGCGGAGATCCTGCGCGAAGGGCCGCCGCCGGAGGTCGCCGCGCGTTTCACCGACAATATTCTTACGCAGAATGCGCGCATGCAGTCGCTGGTAGAAAAGCTGCTGCGCCAGGCGAGGCTGGAGAACCGGCTGGAGATCGCCCTCCAGCCGCTGGCGATTGATAGCCTTTTCCGTCAGCTAGCCGAGGAGCGCGAGGCGGTGCTGGCGGTGAGGCAAATCAGATTGCGCTGGCAGGAGAGCGGCGTGACGGCTGAGGGCGACGGCGAGCTGCTGGCGCAGGCTCTGGGCAATCTGTTGGATAATGCTATAGATTTTACCCCCGCGGCAGGGGAGATCGTCATGAGCGCGGAGCAGCAGGAAGCGGGCGTGGCGCTGACCATCAGCGATAGCGGCAGCGGCATCCCGGATTATGCGCTCGGACGCGTTTTTGAACGTTTCTATTCGCTCCCGCGCGATAACGGCCATAAAAGCAGCGGCCTGGGGCTGGCTTTCGTCCGCGAGGTGGCGCGGCTGCATCAGGGGGATATTCAGCTGAGCAATCGCCCGGAAGGCGGCGTCCGCGCGGTGCTGATACTTCACCGTCCCTTCACATAGCTTCAAACTTTCCCCACATAGCCCGGCTAAGGTGAGCGCTTCACCGAGGAGGACGCTATGTTGAAATCACCGCTATTCTGGAAAATGGGCACCCTGCTGGGGTGCATTATGTTGTTATCTATCCCCCTGATGATGGTCCGGCAGCTAATCGTCGAGCGGGCGGACTATCGTAGCGACGTTGTGGATGCGCTGGAGAGCAGCACCAGCGGTGCGCAAAAGCTGACCGAGCCGCTAATCGCCATCCCCGTCACCGAGACGTTGACCCGTCTTGAGGATAAAAAAGAGGTCGAGTATCAGCAGACATGGGTGCACTACTGGCTACCGGAATCGCTGGCGATAAGCGGAAAGCAGAACGTGGAGTCCCGGCAGATAGGCATTTATGAGGGGCAAATCTGGCACAATACGCTCGGGATCAGGGCGCAGTTTGATACCTCCCGGCTGGCTGAACTCAAAAAAGATAATATTACGCTGGGTAGACCCTTTGTGGTGGTCGGCGTTAGCGATGCGCGCGGAATTGGCGCTATTGAAGCGCCGGAGATAGACGGCGAGACGCTGCCCGTGGAGCCCGGGCTGGGCCTTAGCGGCAGCGGAGAGGGGATTCATATGCCGCTGCCGCCGCTGTCGGCGCAGCAGAAAACGCTGGACCTTGCGTTCACCCTCAACCTGAACGGAACGGGAAGCTTTTCGGTGGTGCCCGTTGGGCGCAATAGCGAGTTGCAGCTGGCAAGCAACTGGGCGCATCCCGGTTTTCTTGGCGATTTTCTTCCCGTTAGCCGCGAGGTCAGCGCTTCGGGCTATAGCGCCCGCTGGCAAAGCAGCTGGTTTGCTAACAATATGGCGAAGTTCTTTGTTGACGATCGTGAGGTTGAGTGGAGTCAACTGCCGGCTTTCAGCGTAAACGTCACCACGCCCGCCGATCAATATCAGTTGACCGATAGGGCGACTAAATATGCCATTCTTTTGATTGCGCTGACTTTTATGGCTTTCTTTGTTTTCGAAAGCCTAACGATGTACCGCCTGCATCCTCTGCAGTATCTGCTGGTTGGCCTGTCGCTGGTGATGTTCTACCTGGTATTGCTGGCGCTCTCGGAACATATTGGCTTTACGCCATCATGGATTGCCGCCAGCGCGATCGGGGCGCTGATCAACGCCGTGTATCTGCACGCCGTGCTGAAAGGCTGGCGCAACAGCCTGCTCTTCGTCTGCGCGCTATTATTGCTGGATAGCGTTATGTGGATGCTGCTGCGTTCGGAAGATAGCGCGCTGCTGCTCGGGACCGGCGTACTGCTGCTGGCGTTAAGCGCGCTGATGCTGCTGACCCGCCACGTTGACTGGTATGCGCTATCGTCTCAGAAGCCAAAAAAAGCGGAGCAGCCTGACGGCGGGGGTGACGATACGTTCAGAATCTGGAAATAAAAAAACGGCGCCCTGGGCGCCGTTTTACGTTGTTGCTGCGGGAAAAGTTAATTATTCCTGCAGATCGCCACAGAAGCGGTAACCTTCACCGTGAATGGTAGCGATGATTTCCGGCGTATCCGGAGTAGATTCAAAGTGCTTACGAATGCGACGGATGGTCACGTCTACGGTACGGTCGTGCGGCTTAAGCTCACGGCCGGTCATTTTCTTCAGCAGTTCAGCGCGTGACTGGATTTTGCCCGGGTTTTCGCAGAAGTGCAGCATTGCGCGGAATTCACTGCGCGGCAGCTTGTACTGCTCACCGTTCGGGCTGACCAGAGAACGGCTATTGATATCCAGTTCCCAGCCGTTGAACCTGTAGCTTTCTACGCTGCGGCGTTCTTCGCTTACGGTACCCAGATTCATGGTACGGGAGAGCAGGTTGCGCGCGCGGATAGTCAGTTCACGGGGGTTGAATGGCTTGGTGATATAGTCATCTGCGCCAATTTCAAGGCCCAAAATCTTATCAACTTCATTATCGCGGCCGGTAAGGAACATCAGCGCGACGTCCGCCTGTTCGCGCAGTTCACGCGCCAGCAGGAGACCATTTTTACCCGGCAGGTTAATATCCATGATTACCAGGTTGATATCATTTTCAGACAGGATCTGATGCATTTCCGCGCCATCGGTCGCTTCGAACACATCATAACCTTCTGCTTCGAAAATACTTTTTAACGTGTTGCGTGTTACCAACTCGTCTTCAACGATAAGAATGTGCGGGGTCTGCATGTTTGCTACCTAAATTGCCAACTAAATCGAAACAGGAAGTACCAAAGTCCCTGACCTGCCTGGTACATGTCGCAAATTAACATGTCCGGCGTAACATGACTAAAGTACGTAATTGCGTTCTTGATGCACTTTCCATCAACGTCAACAACATTATTAGCTTGGTCGTGGGTACTTTCCCTCTGGACCCGACGGTGTCAAAAACGGCTGTCATCCTAACCATTTTAACAGCAATATAACAGGCTAAGAGAGGCTGAACACCCAATAAAACTACGCTTCGTTGACATATATCAAGTTCAATTGTAGCACGTTAACAGTCTTGTGAAATCATCGTATTAAAATGCTATTTATAGTCACAAACATTACACAGCTCAAATGGTTGCGTGGAGAAACTGATAAATATGCTGAATCCAACGCCTGAAACGGTATCCGGTGGGAAATTTCATTGGCAAACATATGGATAAAAGCGTTCTATTAACATACCTCGTGTCGCGGCTGGTTGGAAATAGTTTAGTTTTTTTTAAGGGTGATCGAACGCAATTTTAGTGATACTTGTTGCAAATTTGTAAATTTTCGCTGCGTAAAATGAGGGATAACTTTCATTTTCGCCCCCTGAGAGAGTAGAAGAGAAGCACAATGCGCGTATCTATTGTATTGGTATCCCCGGCTCGGGCAGAGAACGTTGGCGCGGCCGCGCGAGCGATGAAAACGATGGGTTTTAGCGATATGCGGATCGTTGAAAGCGATACCCATTTGCAGCCTGCGGCGCGCTGGGTCGCCCATGGTTCCGGAGATATTCTCGATAATATAAGCACTTATTCAACCCTGGAGCAGGCGCTGCACGATGTTGATTTTACGGTCGCCACCACGGCCCGTAGCCGGGCGCGTTTCCATTACTACGCCACCCCGCAGCAGCTCCTGCCGCTGATGGAGGAGAAGGCGCAGTGGATGAACCACGCGGCGCTGGTGTTTGGCCGGGAAGATTCCGGCCTGACCAACGACGAGCTGGCCCTTGCCGACGTGTTGACCGGCGTGCCGATGGTTGCCGACTACCCGTCGCTCAACCTCGGCCAGTCGGTGATGGTCTACTGCTATCAGCTAACCTCCCTGGTTCAGCAGGCGTCCGCCGTTTGCGCGAGCGTCGATGAAAACCAGCTGCAGGCGCTGCGTTTGCGAACCCTCGATCTATTGACCCGCCTCGGCGTTGCGGAAGACGTAAAGCTCACCGATTGGCTACAGCAGCGGATCGGGCTTTTGCAGCAGCGCGATACGGCAATGCTCCATCGCCTGCTGCACGATATTGAAAAAAACCTTCCAGATTAAAGTTCTGTCATAAGTTTTGGGTATAGTCTTTTCTGCTGATTGAAGTCGCGCGACTGTGCGAACAGGGATGAATGAGGGGGGCATTTTGGCGCATTGCCCAGGTGCGTGAAAACCGGCGAAAAGCAGAAATTCATTGACTTAAGCCGGCAGATACTTTAACCAATATAGGCACAGGACACAGACAGATAAAAATTACAGAGTACACACATCCATGAAACGCATCGGCATGATTACAACGATTATCACCACCACTATTACCACAGGTAACGGTGCGGGCTGACGCGTACAGGAAACACAGAAAAAAGCCCGCACCTGAACAGTGCGGGCTTTTTTTTCGACAAAAAATCTAGGGGTAACAACCATGCGCGTGTTGAAGTTCGGCGGTACATCAGTGGCAAATGCGGAACGTTTTCTGCGTGTTGCCGATATTCTGGAGAGCGATGCCAGGCAGGGGCAGGTAGCGACCGTCCTGTCTGCCCCGGCTAAAATTACCAACCATCTGGTCGCGATGATTGAAAAAACCATCGGCGGTCAGGACGCGCTCACCAATATCGCTGACGCTGAACGCATTTTTGCCGAACTGCTGCAGGGACTCGCCGATGCTCAGCCGGGCTTTGCGCTGGCGCAGCTGAAAACCTTCGTCGAGCAGGAGTTCTCCCAGATAAAGCACGTGCTGCACGGCATCAGCCTGCTTGGCCAGTGCCCGGATAGCGTTAACGCGGCGCTGATTTGCCGCGGTGAAAAGCTCTCCATCGCGATTATGGCCGGCCTTCTCGAAGCGCGCGGCCATAAGGTCAGCGTGATCAATCCCGTCGAAAAACTGCTGGCCGTAGGTCACTATCTCGAATCCACCGTCGATATCGCCGAATCTACCCGCCGCATCACCGCCAGCCAGATCCCGTCAGACCATATGGTGCTGATGGCCGGTTTTACCGCCGGCAATGAAAAGGGCGAGCTGGTGGTTCTCGGCCGTAACGGCTCCGACTATTCTGCCGCCGTACTCGCCGCCTGCCTGCGCGCCGACTGCTGTGAAATCTGGACCGACGTCGACGGCGTTTACACCTGCGATCCGCGTCAGGTACCGGATGCCCGCCTGCTGAAGTCGATGTCCTATCAGGAAGCGATGGAGCTCTCCTATTTCGGCGCGAAGGTTCTGCACCCGCGCACCATTGCCCCTATCGCCCAGTTCCAAATCCCCTGCCTGATTAAAAATACCGGTAATCCGCAGGCGCCAGGTACGCTTATCGGCGCCAGCCTTGATGACGACGGCCTGCCGGTGAAGGGGATCTCTAACCTCAATAATATGGCGATGTTCAACGTCTCCGGCCCGGGCATGAAGGGCATGGTCGGCATGGCCGCCCGCGTCTTCGCCACCATGTCCCGCGCCGGCATTTCGGTGGTCCTGATCACCCAGTCCTCTTCCGAGTACAGCATCAGCTTCTGCGTGCCGCAAAGCGACTGCGCCCGGGCAAAACGGGTGATGGAGGAGGAGTTTTATCTGGAACTGAAAGAGGGGCAGCTGGAGCCGCTGTCGATCATGGATCGCCTGGCGATCATCTCCGTTGTCGGCGACGGTATGCGCACCCTGCGCGGTATTTCAGCCAAGTTCTTCGCCGCGCTGGCCCGCGCCAATATCAATATCGTGGCGATTGCCCAGGGCTCTTCCGAACGCTCCATCTCCGTCGTCGTTAGCAATGACGATGCCACCACCGGGGTCCGCGTTACCCACCAGATGCTGTTCAACACCGACCAGGTCATCGAGGTGTTTGTCATCGGCGTTGGCGGCGTTGGCGGCGCGCTGATTGAACAAATCAAGCGTCAGCAGGGCTGGCTGAAGAACAAGCATATCGACCTGCGAGTGTGCGGCGTCGCCAACTCCCGGGCTCTGCTGACCAACGTCCACGGCCTGAATCTGGAAAACTGGCGCGCTGAGCTGGCCGAAGCGAAAGAGTCGCTTAACCTCGGCCGCCTGATTCGCCTGGTGAAAGAGTATCACCTGCTGAATCCGGTGATCGTTGACTGTACTTCGAGCCAGGCGGTCGCCGATCAGTACGCTGATTTCCTGCGCGAAGGTTTCCACGTGGTGACGCCGAATAAAAAGGCCAACACCTCATCGCTGGACTACTATCATCAGCTGCGTCACGCGGCGAGCAGCTCAAGGCGTAAATTCCTCTACGACACCAACGTCGGCGCCGGCCTGCCGGTTATTGAGAACCTGCAAAACCTGCTCAACGCCGGCGACGAACTGCTGCACTTCTCCGGTATCCTCTCCGGCTCGCTGTCGTTTATCTTCGGTAAGCTGGACGAGGGAATGACGCTCTCCGCGGCGACGACGCTGGCGCGGGATATGGGCTATACCGAACCGGATCCGCGCGACGATCTCTCCGGCGTCGACGTTGCCCGCAAGCTGCTGATCCTGGCCCGTGAAACGGGACGCGAGCTCGAGCTGTCGGATATTATCGTTGAGTCGGCCCTGCCTGAAGCGTTTGATGCCAGCGGCGACGTCGACAGCTTTATGGCGCGCCTGCCAACGCTGGATAACGAATTTGCTTCCCGGGTGGCGAAGGCGCGCGATGAAGGTAAAGTCTTGCGTTACGTCGGTAATATCGAAGAGGATGGAACCTGCCGCGTGAAAATCGCCGCGGTGGACGGGAACTATCCGCTGTTTAAAGTCAAAAACGGTGAGAACGCGCTGGCCTTTTACAGCCACTATTATCAGCCGCTGCCGCTGGTGCTGCGCGGCTATGGCGCGGGTAACGATGTGACGGCGGCCGGCGTATTCGCCGACCTGCTGCGTACCCTGTCATGGAAGTTAGGAGTTTAAGATGGTCAAAGTATATGCCCCGGCTTCCAGTGCCAATATGAGCGTCGGGTTTGATGTGCTGGGCGCGGCGGTCACGCCGGTTGACGGTACGCTGCTGGGGGACAACGTCTCGGTTGAGGCGGCCGCCAGCTTCAGCCTGCAAAACGTCGGCCATTTTGCCAGTAAACTGCCGGCGGTGGCGCAGGAGAATATCGTTTATCAGTGCTGGGAGCGTTTCTGCGAAGAAATTGGCCGGAAGGTTCCGGTGGCGATGGTGCTGGAAAAAAATATGCCGATTGGCTCCGGCCTCGGCTCCAGCGCCTGTTCGGTGGTGGCGGCGCTGGTGGCGATGAATGAATTTTGCGGCAAGCCGCTGAACGAAACGCGGATGCTGGCGCTGATGGGCGAGATGGAAGGGCGCATCTCCGGCAGCATTCATTACGATAACGTCGCGCCGTGCTATCTGGGCGGCATGCAGCTGATGATTGAAGAAAACGACATTATCAGCCAGCAGGTGCCCGGTTTTGACGAGTGGCTGTGGGTACTGGCCTACCCCGGTATTAAAGTCTCGACGGCGGAAGCGCGCGCCATTCTGCCGGCCCAGTATCGCCGGCAGGATTGTATTGCGCACGGCCGTCATCTGGCGGGCTTTATTCACGCCTGCTATACCCGCCAGCCGCAGCTGGCAGCGAAACTGATGAAAGATGTGATTGCCGAACCCTATCGTACAAAGCTGCTGCCGGGCTTCAGCGAAGCACGGCAGGCGACGCTGGAGATTGGCGCGCAGGCCTGCGGAATTTCCGGCTCTGGTCCGACGCTGTTTGCGTTGTGCGATAAGCCGGAAACCGCGCAGCGCGTCGCCGACTGGCTGGGTACGCATTATCTGCAGAATCACGAAGGTTTTGTTCATATTTGCCGGCTGGACACGGCGGGCGCACGAGTAGTGGGATAACCAATGAAACTCTATAACTTAAAAGATCATAACGAACAGGTCAGCTTTGCGCAGGCCGTCACGCAGGGGCTTGGCAAGCATCAGGGGCTGTTCTTTCCGCACGATCTGCCGGAATTTAGCCTGACCGAAATCGATGAGATGCTGGCGCTGGATTTTGTCACCCGCAGCGCGAAGATCCTGTCGGCATTTATTGCCGAAGAGATCCCGCAGGCGGTCCTGCAGGAGCGTATCGGCGCGGCCTTCACCTTCCCGGCGCCGGTCAGCAAGGTGCAGGATGACGTCGGCTGCCTTGAGCTGTTCCACGGCCCGACGCTGGCGTTTAAAGACTTCGGCGGCCGTTTCATGGCCCAGATGCTGACCCATATCGCAGGCGACAAACCGGTCACTATCCTGACGGCGACGTCCGGCGATACCGGCGCGGCGGTAGCCCATGCGTTCTACGGTCTGCCAAACGTGAAGGTGGTGATTCTCTACCCGCGCGGCAAGATTAGCCCGCTGCAGGAGAAGCTGTTCTGCACCCTGGGCGGCAACATTGAAACCGTGGCTATCGACGGCGACTTCGACGCCTGCCAGGCGCTGGTGAAGCAGGCCTTCGACGACGAAGAGCTGAAAGCGGCGCTGGGCCTGAACTCCGCCAACTCGATTAACATCAGCCGCCTGCTGGCGCAGATTTGCTACTACTTCGAAGCGGTCGCGCAGCTGCCGCAGGAAGCGCGCAACCAGCTGGTGATTTCGGTCCCCAGCGGCAACTTTGGCGACCTGACCGCCGGCCTGCTGGCGAAGTCTTTGGGCCTGCCGGTGAAGCGCTTTATCGCCGCCACCAACGCCAACGACACCGTTCCTCGTTTCCTGCAGGACGGCAGCTGGGCGCCGAAAGCGACTCAGGCGACGCTGTCCAACGCGATGGACGTCAGCCAGCCTAACAACTGGCCGCGCGTCGAAGAGCTGTTCCGCCGCAAAACCTGGCGCCTGAACGAGTTGGGTTACGCGACCGTGGACGATGAGACGACCAAAGAGGCGATGCGCGAGCTGAAAGCCATCGGCTACACCTCGGAGCCGCATGCGGCCATCGCCTGGCGCGCGCTGCGCGACCAGCTGCAGCCGGGCGAATATGGCCTGTTCCTCGGTACCGCGCATCCGGCGAAGTTTAAGGAGAGCGTTGAAGAGATCCTCCAGGAGACGCTGCCGCTGCCGAAAGAGCTGGCCGATCGCGCCGACCTGCCGCTGCTGTCGCATAACCTGCCTGCGGACTATGCGGCGCTGCGCGAGCTGATGATGGCGAAAGCGTAACGACCGCGACCGACGCTTTTTACTACGTAAACCGGGCCAGGGCGTCCGGTTTTTTTACGGCCAAAAAAGGAGAAATTATGCATGAATTATCAATAAATGCCGGGGCCTGAAGAATAGGATTGCGGAGAATAACAAGCGCCGCTAGGCAGGGTTAACCTTTGGCTATCGACCCGTTGCGGGCACTGTTAACAAAGGGGAAACCTATGTCAAAGCTGAAATCTGTGATCCTTGCGCTTTCGATGCTGCTGGTGGCTCCTGCGGCCGTTCACGCCGCTGAAATTACGCTGGTTCCGGCGGTAAAACTGCAGATTGGCGATCGCGATAACTCCGGCAACTATTGGGACGGCGGCCGCTGGCGCGATCGCGAGTGGTGGGGACATCATTACGACTGGCGCGACAACCGCTGGCATCCGCATGATGAGCATCGTTATCACCCGCGCGAACGCTATCATAACGATCGCGGTCCGGATCGCGACTGGCACCACCGCTAGGAGATGCTCCCGGCCGGCAGGCTGTCGGCCGGGAAGCCTGTTAGCGTTCGTGGCGCTTAAAGACCATCTCGCCTTTATCGGAATCGGAAGCATCGGCGTCGAAGAAGTACCCCTCGCTGTCGAAATGCGCGAGCTGCTCCGGCCGGGTTAAGCGGTTCTCAATGATATAGCGGCTCATTAAGCCGCGCGCTTTTTTGGCGTAGAAGCTGATCACCTTGAACTGGCCGTTTTTCTCATCGAGGAACACCGGCTTGATAATCTGGCCCTGCAGCCGCTTCGTCTTGACCGAGCGGAAGTATTCGTCGGAGGCGAGGTTAATCACCACGTCGTCGCCCTGCGCCTTCAGCGCCTGATTCAGCGTATCGGTAATCGTCTCATCCCAGAACTGGTAGAGATCCTTGCCTCTGGCGTTTTCCAGCTTAATGCCCATCTCCAGGCGATAGGGCTGCATCAGATCCAGCGGGCGCAGCACGCCGTACAGGCCGGAGAGCATGCGCAGATGCTGCTGGGCGAAATCGAAATCCGCCTCGTCGAAGGTTTCCGCCTGCAGCCCGGTATAGACGTCGCCTTTAAAGGCCAGAATGGCCTGGCGGGCGTTTTGCGGCGTGAAGTCAGGATGCCAGTCGTGAAAACGGGTGGCGTTGAGATCCGCCAGCTTATCGCTAATGCCCATCAGCTTGCCTATCTGCGGCGCCGAAAGCTGGCGCGCCACGCCGATAAGCTGTTGAGAGTACTCCAGCAGCTCGGGCTGGGTGTAGCGCGTCGTCGCCAGCGGGCTTTGATAATCGAGCGTTTTAGCAGGTGAAATCAGAATCAGCATATCCAGTCCTTGCGGGAGATTTTCCGCGATTTTAGCAAAAAAAGAGCGCGGAGGGAGCGATAGCTGCGATTGCTGCGCTATTCGCGCGACGGTCCGTCCCAGGTTCCCGGCGCCAGCTGCTGGCTAATTTCCGGGTAGCGCGTGGCGTCGAACGCGGGCTGTACGCCCAGCCGTCGCTGGTGGAGGTAGTCGCTGGCCAGCAGCCGCACCGTGGGCGACAGCAGGAGGATGGCCGTCAGGTTGGTGATAGCCATTAGCGCCATAATAATATCCGCCAGCCGCCAGACGACGGGAAGGCTCATCATCGTTCCCGTTAAGACCATCAGGATAGTGGTAATCCGCAGCGCCCAAATGCAGCGAGGGCTATTAAGACGCAGAAAAATCAGGTTATTTTCGGCATAAATATAGTTTACTACGATGGCGCTAAAGGCAAACAGCAGCACGATGACGGCGACGAAGCCGGCGCCCCAGCCGCCGACGAGTCCGCTCATCGCATGCTGAATGGCCTGGATACCGTTAACGCCATCCTCGCCGCCTGCGCGCGGCGCCAGCATGATAATCACCGCGCTGGCGGTGCAGATAATAACGGTATCGATAAACACGCCAATCATCTGGACTATCCCCTGGGCCGCCGGATGCGGGGGCCAGGAGGCGGCGGCCGCGGCGGCGTTAGGCGTTGAACCCATCCCCGCCTCGTTAGAGAACATCCCGCGCTGAAAGCCGCTGGTTAACGCCTGACTGATGGTATAGCCCACCGCCCCGGCGGCGGCCTCCTGCCAGCCGAACGCGCAGCGGAAAATGGTGTTAAAAATGGCCGGCAGGGCGGTGATGTGCCACAGGCCGATTAGCAGGCTGGCGGCGACCCACAGGATTGCCATCAGCGGGACGAGCCATTGCAGGATTTTTGCCACGTTGCGTAAGCCGCGAACGATAACCAGCAGGGTGAGCAGCGCCAGCGCGCCGCCGGTGATAATGCCGGGCAGATCGAAGGCGTAGGCCATCGCATGCGCCACCGAGTTGGCCTGAACGGTGTTGAAAATAATGCCGTAGGCGAGCAGCAGCAGGATTGAGAACAGCACGCCCATCCAGCGCATCCCCAGGCCCCGGGCCATATACCACGCGGGACCGCCGCGAAATTGCCCCTGCGCATCGCGCTCTTTGTAGAGCTGCGCAAGAGAGCATTCGGCGAAGCTGCTGGCCATTCCGAGCAGGGCGGAGACCCACATCCAGAAGATGGCGCCCGGCCCGCCGGCGGCGATAGCCAGCGCCACGCCGGCCAGGTTACCGCTACCGACGCGGGCGGCCAGGCTGGTGCACAGGGCCTGAAAAGAGGTTAGGCCGTCGGGCTGGGGCAGAAGGCTTTTGCGCAAACTTTTCCCAAACTGGCTAACATAACGGAACTGAATGCATTTCGTCCGCCAGGTAAACCATACGCCGGCGCCCAGTAACAGATAAATCATTACCGAACCCCAGAGTATTTCATTGATAAATGAGAAAAAGTCAGGCATCAGGCATCCTCTTGTCCATGTTGGTCGGCGCATGTAAGCGCTACCATTTTAGTGACAATCCTTTAACATTCAGAGAATTAATTCATCCAGTTTATCACACTCTGCGCTCTTGCATGGTCCGCAGTTGCGCTGACCCGGCAGCGTGTTATCATCTTGGCAGACCGGTTACATCCCCTTAACTGCTGTTTAAGAGAACACTATCATGACGGATAAATTGACTTCTCTGCGTCAGTACACCACTGTCGTAGCTGATACCGGAGATATTGCGGCAATGAAGCTGTATCAGCCTCAGGATGCCACGACTAACCCTTCCCTGATTCTTGGCGCGGCTCAGATCCCTGAGTACCGTAAGCTGATTGATGACGCTATCGTCTGGGCCCGCGCCCAGAGCAGCGATCGCGCTCAGCAGGTTATCGACGCTTCCGATAAGCTGGCGGTGAATATTGGTCTCGAAATCCTTAAGCTGATTCCAGGCCGTATTTCTACCGAAGTTGACGCTCGTCTCTCCTATGACACCACGGCATCCATCGCTAAAGCTAAACGCATCATCAAGCTCTACAACGATGCGGGCATTGGCAACGATCGCATTCTGATCAAACTGGCCTCTACCTGGCAGGGCATCTGCGCCGCCGAGCAGCTGGAAAAAGAAGGCATCAACTGTAACCTGACCCTGCTGTTCTCCTTCGCTCAGGCTCGCGCTTGTGCGGAAGCGGGCGTATTCCTGATCTCTCCGTTCGTAGGCCGTATCCTCGACTGGTACAAAGCGAACACCGATAAAAAAGAGTATGCGCCGGCGGAAGATCCGGGCGTGGTTTCCGTTAGCGAAATCTACGAGTACTACAAGCAGCACGGTTATGAAACCGTGGTGATGGGCGCAAGCTTCCGTAACGTCGGCGAAATCCTCGAGCTGGCCGGCTGCGACCGGCTGACCATTGCTCCGACGCTGCTGAAAGAGCTGGCGGAAAGCGAAGGCGCTATCGAACGTAAGCTGGCCTTCAGCGGCGAAGTGAAAGCCCGTCCGGAACGCATCACCGAATCTCAGTTCCTGTGGCAGCACAACCAGGATCCAATGGCGGTAGACAAACTGGCGGAAGGTATCCGTAAGTTTGCTATCGACCAGGAAAAACTGGAAAAAATGATCGGCGACCTGCTGTAATCATTGCGCGTGGCCGGGCTCCCGGTCACGCTACTTCTTTTACGCCCTGTCTGTATTTCCCTCAAGCGTGTATCATTCCGTCTAACTGCACTATTTGAACGGAATAACGATGAATACCTTACGAATCGGCTTAGTTTCCATCTCCGATCGCGCCTCCAGCGGCGTTTATCAGGATAAAGGCATCCCGGCGCTTGAAGAGTGGCTGGCGCGTGCGCTGACGACCCCTTTTGAGCTCCAGACCCGCTTAATCCCCGATGAACAGGCGATCATCGAGCAAACGCTATGCGAGCTGGTTGACGAGATGGGTTGCCATCTGGTGTTGACCACCGGCGGTACCGGCCCCGCGCGGCGCGACGTGACGCCGGATGCGACGCTGGCGATTGCCGATCGCGTGATGCCGGGCTTTGGCGAGCAGATGCGTCAGGTGAGTCTGCACTTTGTCCCGACGGCCATTCTCTCCCGCCAGGTTGGGGTGATCCGTAAACAGGCGCTGATCCTCAATCTACCCGGCCAGCCGAAGGCTATTCAGGAAACCCTGGAAGGGGTCAAAGATGCCGACGGCCAGGTGCTGGTACATGGCGTCTTTGCAAGCGTACCGTATTGTGTACAGTTGCTTGAAGGGCCTTACGTCGAGACTGCGCCGCAAGTGGTAGCGGCTTTCCGCCCAAAAAGCGCAAGACGCGAAAGTTTATCCTGAATTTGATGCTTTCCTGACATAACCTGCAATCCTGGTGGTGTGCCGTTTTATTTACGATATAGTGTTTTTTACTTTACATATTGCGTGATAACACCTACATATCTCTGGATGAATAGCTCGTTATGTCACAACATACCCGACCTCTGAATCGACAAGACTATAAAACTCTGACGCTGGCCGCCCTTGGCGGGGCGCTGGAGTTTTATGACTTCATTATCTTCGTCTTCTTTGCCGCCGTCGTCGGCGAGCTCTTCTTCCCGGCGGATATCCCGGAATGGCTGCGCCAGGTGCAAACCTTCGGCATCTTCGCCGCCGGCTATCTGGCGCGCCCTCTCGGCGGCATTATCATGGCCCACTTTGGCGATCTGGTCGGGCGCAAGAAAATGTTTACCTTGAGCATTTTGCTAATGGCGCTGCCGACGCTGGCGATCGGTCTGCTGCCGACCTATGAATCGATGGGGATCGTCGCCCCGCTGCTGCTGCTGCTGATGCGCGTGCTGCAGGGCGCGGCGATTGGCGGTGAGGTTCCCGGCGCCTGGGTGTTTGTTGCGGAGCACGTGCCGGAGAAAAAAATCGGTATCGCCTGCGGCACGCTGACGGCGGGCTTAACGGTGGGGATCCTGCTGGGGTCGGTGGTGGCGACGCTGATTAATACCAGCCTGACGCCGCAGGGCATCCATGACGGCGGCTGGCGCATTCCTTTCCTGCTGGGCGGCGCGTTTGGCCTGGTGGCGATGTATTTACGCCGCTGGCTGCAGGAGACGCCAATCTTCCTCGAGATGCAGCAGCGCAAAGCATTAGCCCAGGAGCTGCCGGTTAAAGCCGTGGTGCTGAAGCACCAGAAAGCCGTGGTGGTCTCGATGCTGCTGACCTGGATCCTCTCCGCCGGCATCGTGGTGGTGATTTTGATGTCGCCGGTGTGGCTGCAAAAACATTACGGTTTTGCGCCGGCGCTCACCCTGCAGGCGAACAGCATTGCGACGATTATGCTGTGCGTCGGCTGCCTGCTGGCGGGTCTGGCGGCAGATCGCTTTGGCGCCAGCCGAACTTTTATCGTCGGCAGCCTTCTGCTGGCGGTTTCCAGCTGGGCGTTCTACCACCTTTCCGGCACCTCGCCTGAAAATCTTTTCCTGCTGTACGGCACCGTAGGGCTGTGCGTCGGCGTGGTTGGGGCGGTGCCTTATGTCATGGTCCGCGCCTTCCCCGCGGAAGTGCGTTTTACCGGGATTTCATTCTCGTACAACGTCTCCTACGCCATTTTCGGCGGCCTGACGCCTATTGCCGTCACTATGCTGATGGGCGTGTCGCCGATGGCTCCGGCGTGGTACGTGCTGGCGCTTTCGCTGATCGGGCTGGGGCTGGGAATTTGGCTGCGTCAGGGGCTGGGGAGAGATGCCGCCGTTGCGGCTGGCGAACTGCAGCGCCTGCCTTAGCGCGACTGCGGAATACCCTCGCCGTCAGGCGAGGGTATCGTCGATCAATGAGGCGCGCCGATCGGCAGAATGGTGCGGCCAAACTGCTCGTTGAGCACTTCACCCATCGCCAGATAGATGGCGCTACCGCCGCAGACTAAACCAATCCAGCCCGCGATTTTAACGATGCCTTCGTTATCAGCCAGGTGACCAATTGCCAGCAGGGCAAACAGTACGGTCAGGCTGAGGAAGACGAACTGCAGCATCCGTGCGGCTTTCAGGGTACCGAAGAACATAAACAGCGTGAAGATGCCCCACAGTCCGAGATACATGCCCAGGAAGTGCGCGTTCGGCGCCTCTGCCAGGCCCATTTTCGGCATGAGAAGAATCGCGACCAACGTCAGCCAGAAGGAGCCGTAGGACGTAAAAGCGGTTAAACCAAAGGTGTTACCTTTTTTGAACTCCAGCAGGCCTGCGAAAATCTGCGCAATGCCGCCGTAAAAAATGCCCATCGCCAGGATAGCTACATCAAACGCGAAAAGGCCGCTATTCGCCAGGTTAAGCAGAATAGTGGTCATGCCGAAGCCCATAAGGCCCAGCGGTGCCGGATTAGCCAACTTAGTGTTGCCCATAATTCCTCAAAATAATGATTAGAAAGGGAAGCATTACCCCGCCGCTCGGCGGTGGGGCGCGGCATAATAATGAGGAGTCGACAGGCTGTCTATGATCTGGCGAGGTATTTTTCACCAATTTTATACTCTGGCCGAACGATGGCGGGCATTTGCCTGAAGTCGGGCGGGGGATGATGGTTGTAAGGCTATGATCCGTTTGGCTTCAGGCCCCTCAAAGTCGGAGCGAACCCCCTGCTGCAAGCGTATGGCTTTAATCATCATTCATTTAAAGGGCCACCGCGGATGAACGATGTGAAGCTCGTTTTTTCGCGCTATATCGGCAAAACCCCCCACGTCGTCGCCCGGCTTCGTGGAACGATGAAAATAAAAATTTTTTTGTCTCCCCCCTTGATGAAGCGGTGGGCGACCCCATCTTGTAGTCAACCGCAGTGAATGAACCTGAAAAAAAAAGATGTTGGGCAGTTGAAACCGCACGTTTCGCCCTTATTACAGGTTCACAACCACATGTTGACTGAATTTTTAGTGGAGACGTTTAGATGGGTAAAATTATTGGTATCGACCTGGGTACTACCAACTCTTGTGTAGCGATTATGGATGGCACTACTGCTCGCGTGCTGGAAAACGCCGAAGGCGATCGCACCACGCCTTCTATCATTGCTTATACCCAGGACGGTGAAACTCTGGTTGGTCAGCCGGCTAAACGTCAGGCAGTGACAAACCCGCAAAACACCCTGTTTGCGATTAAACGCCTGATTGGCCGCCGCTTCCAGGATGAAGAAGTTCAGCGTGACGTTTCTATCATGCCGTACAAAATCGTTGCCGCAGACAATGGCGACGCATGGCTTGACGTGAAAGGTACCCGCACCGCGCCGCCGCAGATTTCTGCTGAAGTGCTGAAGAAAATGAAGAAAACCGCGGAAGATTACTTGGGTGAGCCGGTAACTGAAGCCGTTATCACCGTACCGGCATACTTCAACGATGCTCAGCGTCAGGCGACGAAAGACGCCGGTCGTATCGCGGGTCTGGAAGTTAAGCGTATCATCAACGAACCGACCGCCGCCGCGCTGGCCTACGGTCTGGATAAAGAAGTTGGCAACCGTACTATCGCGGTTTACGACCTCGGCGGTGGTACCTTCGATATCTCTATTATCGAAATCGACGAAGTTGACGGCGAGAAAACCTTCGAAGTTCTGGCAACCAACGGTGATACCCACCTGGGCGGCGAAGACTTCGATAGCCGTATGATCAACTACCTCGTTGACGAGTTTAAGAAAGATCAGGGCATTGACCTGCGTAACGACCCGCTGGCGATGCAGCGCCTGAAAGAAACGGCAGAAAAAGCGAAAATCGAGCTTTCTTCCGCTCAGCAGACCGACGTGAATCTGCCGTACATCACCGCAGACGCCACCGGTCCGAAACACATGAACATCAAAGTGACCCGTGCGAAACTGGAAAGCCTGGTAGAAGACCTGGTTAACCGTTCTATCGAGCCGCTGAAAGTTGCGCTGCAGGATGCTGGCCTGTCCGTATCCGACATCCAGGACGTTATTCTGGTTGGTGGTCAGACTCGTATGCCAATGGTGCAGAAGAAAGTTGCCGAGTTCTTTGGTAAAGAGCCGCGTAAAGACGTTAACCCGGATGAAGCTGTTGCTATCGGCGCAGCGGTTCAGGGCGGCGTACTGACTGGCGAAGTTAAAGACGTTCTGCTGCTCGACGTTACCCCGCTGTCGCTGGGTATCGAAACTATGGGCGGCGTGATGACTGCGCTGATCAACAAGAACACCACTATCCCGACCAAACACAGCCAGGTGTTCTCAACGGCGGAAGATAACCAGTCTGCGGTAACTATCCACGTGATTCAGGGCGAGCGTAAACGCGCCTCCGATAACAAATCACTGGGTCAGTTTAACCTCGACGGCATCAACCCGGCGCCGCGCGGCATGCCGCAGATCGAAGTGACCTTCGATATCGATGCCGATGGTATCCTGCACGTCTCCGCGAAAGATAAAAACAGCGGTAAAGAGCAGAAAATTACCATTAAAGCGTCTTCCGGCCTGAACGAAGAAGAGATCGCCAAAATGGTTCGTGAAGCGGAAGCGAACGCGGAATCTGACCGTAAGTTCGAAGAGCTGGTTCAGACCCGCAACCAGGGCGACCATCTGCTGCACAGCACCCGTAAGCAGGTTGAAGAAGCGGGCGACAAGCTGCCGGCCGATGACAAAACTGCGATCGAGTCTGCGCTGACCGCGCTGGAAGCTTCCCTGAAAGGTGAAGATAAAGCCGATATCGAAGCGAAAATGCAGGCGCTGGCTCAGGCTTCCCAGAAGCTGATGGAAATTGCCCAGCAGCAGCATGCTCAGCAGCAGGCTGGCGGTGCTGAAGCTTCCGAAAGCAATGCGAAAGACGATGACGTCGTCGACGCTGAGTTTGAAGAAGTGAAAGACAAAAAATAATCGCCCTTTGAACGGGTAAAACACTGGCACGGGCGAAGAGGTTTCCTCTCCGCCCGTGCACGCATGTTAAGGGGCTGAAAAACACCAATGGCAAAGCAAGATTATTACGAGATTTTAGGCGTTTCCAAAACAGCGGAAGAGCGTGAAATCAAAAAGGCGTACAAACGCCTGGCCATGAAATATCACCCGGACCGCAACCAGGGCGATAAAGAGGCCGAAGCTAAATTTAAAGAAATCAAAGAAGCCTACGAAATCCTGACGGATGACCAGAAGCGTGCGGCCTACGATCAGTACGGCCACGCCGCGTTTGAGCAGGGCGGCATGGGCGGCGGCGGCGGTGGTTTCGGCGGCGGCGCGGATTTCAGCGATATCTTTGGCGATGTTTTCGGCGACATCTTCGGCGGCGGCCGCGGTCGTCAGCGCGCATCGCGCGGGGCTGACCTGCGCTATAACATGGATCTGACGCTGGAAGAAGCGGTTCGCGGCGTAACGAAAGAGATCCGTATCCCGACGCTGGAAGAGTGTGACGTCTGCCACGGCAGCGGCGCGAAATCGGGCAGCAAGCCGCAGACCTGTCCGACCTGTCACGGTGCCGGCCAGGTGCAGATGCGCCAGGGCTTCTTCGCCGTTCAGCAGACCTGTCCGCACTGTCAGGGCCGCGGAACGTTGATTAAAGACCCGTGCAATAAATGCCACGGTCACGGTCGCGTAGAGAAAACCAAAACGCTGTCGGTGAAAATCCCGGCGGGCGTAGACACCGGCGATCGCATTCGTCTGTCTGGCGAAGGTGAAGCCGGCGAGCACGGCGCTCCGGCTGGCGATCTGTACGTTCAGGTGCAGGTCAAACAGCACGCCATCTTTGAGCGTGAAGGCAATAACCTGTACTGCGAAGTGCCGATTAACTTCACCATGGCGGCGCTGGGCGGCGAGATTGAAGTCCCGACGCTGGATGGCCGCGTGAACCTGAAGGTGCCTGGCGAAACGCAGACCGGTAAGCTGTTCCGCATGCGCGGTAAAGGCGTGAAGTCCGTACGCGGCGGCGCGCAGGGCGACCTGCTGTGCCGCGTGGTGGTTGAAACGCCGGTCGGCCTCAACGACAAGCAGCGCCAGCTGCTGAAAGAACTTCAGGAAAGCTTCGGCGGCCCGACGGGTGAGAACAACAGCCCGCGCTCGAAAAGCTTCTTTGACGGCGTGAAGAAATTCTTCGACGATTTGACGCGCTAACCATCATGCAGCGTAAAAAGCCACTTTATTGCGAAGTGGCTTTTTTATTTCTCACCGTCTGTCCGCGAAGGGGTCTCAATCTCTCACGCGGATGCCTTTCTGGACCTTCATTTTCCATTTCGTAAAAGTCGAGTTAAGTGGCAGTAATAATCTTATTTTTTCGATCTGTTATGGCGTTTAAACTAGCTTAAACGATGAGTAATCTGATAGAGAGAATAAAAAGTGAAACACCTGCAGCGTTTTTTAAGTAGCGATGCGTCCGGGGGCATAGTGCTTATTTTTGCCGCCGCGCTGGCGATGCTGTTGGCGAATACCGACGCCACCAGCGCTCTGTACCACGCCTTTTTGGACACGCCCGTGCAGCTGCGCGTGGGCGTGTTAGAAATTAACAAGAACATGCTGCTGTGGATTAACGATGCGCTGATGGCCGTCTTCTTCCTGCTGATTGGCCTCGAAGTGAAGCGCGAGATGATGCAGGGGGCGCTGGCCAGCCGCCGTCAGGCGGCGTTCCCGGTGCTGGCCGCCCTGGGTGGGATGATCGTCCCGGCGCTGATCTACCTTGCGTTTAACGCTCAGGATCCGATTGCCAGAGGAGGCTGGGCGATCCCGGCGGCAACCGATATCGCGTTTGCGCTGGGCGTGCTGGCGCTGCTGGGCAGCCGCGTGCCGGTGGCGCTGAAGGTTTTCCTGATGGCGCTGGCCATTATTGATGACCTGGGGGCGATCGTTATTATTGCCCTGTTCTATACTCACCACCTTTCGATGCTGTCGCTGGTGGTCGCGGCCGGAGCCATCGTCGCGCTGGCGGCACTGAATTGGTGTGGCGTACGGCGGACCGGTATTTATATTCTGGTGGGCGTTGTGTTGTGGACCGCGGTGTTGAAATCCGGCGTGCACGCGACCTTAGCCGGGGTGATTGTCGGCTTTATGATCCCACTGAAGGAGCAGGACGGCAAATCGCCGGCGAAGGAGCTGGAGCACGTTCTGCATCCGTGGGTTGCGTGGCTTATTTTGCCGCTTTTCGCCTTCGCCAATGCCGGCGTGTCGCTGCAAGGGGTAACGCCTCAAGGGCTGACCTCGCTACTGCCGCTGGGGATTATTGCCGGGCTGTTTATTGGCAAGCCGCTGGGGATCGGCCTGTTCTGCTGGCTGGCGCTGAAGCTGAAGTGGGCTTCGCTGCCGGCAGGGGCCAGCTTCCGGCAGATTATGGCCGTCGGCGTGCTCTGCGGGATTGGCTTTACCATGTCGATTTTTATCGCCAGCCTGGCCTTCGGTAGCGTGAGCCCTGAATTAATCACCTGGGCGAAGCTGGGGATCCTGACGGGGTCTGTCCTGTCGGCGGTCATCGGCTATACGATTCTTAGGATGCGGATGACGGCTCCCGCCGCCGCTTAACCTTCAAGCGAGAGCCGGCAGAGGCTCTCGCGACATTATCAGGGAGAGAAATATGTCGCATATGAATTACAACCACCTTTATTACTTCTGGCACGTCTACAAGGAAGGCTCCGTGGTCGGGGCGGCAGAAGCGCTATTTCTGACGCCGCAGACTATCACCGGGCAAATTAAAGCGCTGGAAGAGCGTCTGCAGGGCAAGCTGTTTAAGCGCAAGGGCAGGGGGCTGAAGCCGAGCGAGCTGGGCGAACTGGTGTTCCGCTATGCCGACCGCATGTTTACGCTAAGCCAGGAGATGCTGGATATCGTCAACTATCGCAAGGAGTCTAATCTGCTGTTCGACGTTGGCGTAGCGGATGCGCTGTCGAAGCGGCTGGTGAGCGGCGTGCTGGATGCCGCGGTGGTGGAGGATGAGCAGATCCACCTGCGCTGCTTTGAATCGACCCACGAGATGCTGCTGGAGCAGCTGAGCCAGCATAAGCTCGATATGATTATCTCCGACTGCCCCATCGACTCAACCCAGCAGGAGGGGCTGTTTTCGGTGCGCATCGGCGAATGCAGCGTGAGCTTCTGGTGCATGAATCCGCCGCCGGAAAAGCCGTTTCCCGCCTGCCTTGAGGAGCGTCGCCTGCTGATCCCCGGCCGCCGTTCGATGCTGGGCCGCAAGCTGCTGAACTGGTTTAATTCGCAGGGGCTCAAGGTTGAGATCCTCGGGGAGTTTGACGACGCGGCGCTGATGAAGGCGTTCGGCGCGGCGCACAACGCGATTTTTGTCGCGCCGACGCTCTACGCGCATGATTTCTACCATGACGAGTCGATTATGGAGATTGGCCGGATGGAGAACGTGATGGAGGAGTATCACGCCATCTTTGCCGAGCGCATGATCCAGCACCCGGCGGTGCAGCGTATCTGTAACCGCGACTATTCGGCGCTCTTCACCTCGCCGCCGCGCTGACGGGCGGCGGATTTCAGGCATAAAAAAACCCGCTTTCGCGGGTTTTTCTACAAAGCGATAACAAGCAGGCGATTAAGCCAGTTTGTTGATCTGAGCGGTCAGGTTTGCTTTATGACGCGCAGCTTTGTTTTTGTGGATCAGACCTTTAGCAGCCTGACGGTCCACGATCGGTTGCATTTCGTTAAATGCTTTCAGTGCAGTAGCTTTGTCGCCAGCTTCGATAGCTGCGTATACTTTCTTGATGAAAGTACGCATCATAGAGCGACGGCTAGCGTTGTGCTTGCGGGCCTTTTCAGACTGAACGGCGCGCTTCTTAGCTGATTTGATATTAGCCAAGGTCCAACTCCCAAATGTGTTCTATATGGACAATTCAAAGGCCGAGGAGAATGCCCGTTTAGCCTTCTTTTGTCAATGGATTTGTGCAAATAAGCGGCGCTTAAAACAACGACGCTTCATTACGTAGTGATGGCGCAAGATTCTATCAGCTTGTTGTCGGCGAATACAGCCTTTCCACCATAAAAATCGACGGGCGCGCGTAGTTTTCCCCGCATTCCAGCGCTGAGTTGATGAATTCTCGGGATCTTTCAACTAAGAGGTGCAATCGCTGGTTAACGTCGCCAGTTGTACAAGGTATACTCGGACGATTTTCACTGTTTTGAGCCAGACATGAAGCTGATACGCGGCATACATAATCTCAGCCAGGCCCCGCGCGGGTGTGTGCTGACCATTGGTAATTTTGACGGTGTGCACCGCGGGCATCAGGCGCTGCTGCAGCGCCTGCGCGCAGAGGGCCGCCAGCGTGGCTTGCCGGTGGTGGTGATGATTTTCGAACCGCAGCCGCTGGAGCTGTTTGCCGCCGATAAGGCGCCCGCACGCCTGACGCGCCTGCGTGAAAAGCTGCGCTATCTGGCTGAAAGCGGCGTCGACTACGTGCTGTGCGTGCGCTTCGACCGGCGTTTTGCCGCCCTGACCGCTCAGGACTTTATCAGCGAACTGCTGGTCCGCCGGCTGGGCGTGCAGTTCCTCGCAGTGGGCGATGATTTCCGCTTTGGCGCTGGTCGTCAGGGGGATTTCTTGTTATTACAGAAAGCCGGGGCGGAGTTTGGCTTTGACATCACCAGCACCCAGACCTTCTGTGAAGGCGGCGTCCGCATCAGCAGCACCGCGGTGCGGCAGGCGCTGGCGGATGACGATCTGGCCCTCGCGGAAACCCTGCTGGGCCATCCGTTTACCATCTCCGGGCGCGTGGTCCACGGCGATGAGCTGGGGCGCACCATCGGCTTCCCGACGGCGAACTTACCGCTGCGTCGTCAGGTTTCCCCGGTTAAAGGGGTCTATGCGGTGGAAGTGACGGGGCTTGGCGACAAACCTTTGCCGGGGGTTGCCAATATCGGCACTCGGCCAACGGTCGCCGGCGTCCGTCAGCAGCTGGAAGTGCATCTGCTGGACGTTGTAATGGACCTCTACGGTCGCCATATAGATGTAATACTGCGTAAAAAAATACGTAACGAACAGCGATTTGCGTCGCTCGATGAGCTGAAGGCGCAAATTGCACGTGATGAGTTAACGGCCCGAGAGCTTTTTGGGCTGACCAGCCAGGCATAAACCTGTTGGTGTTTATCAAACCGAAATACGGAACCGAGAATCTGATGAGTGACTATAAATCCACCCTGAATTTGCCGGAAACAGGGTTCCCGATGCGTGGCGATCTCGCCAAACGCGAACCGGGAATGCTGGCGCGTTGGACCGATGATGATCTGTACGGCATCATCCGTGCGGCGAAAAAAGGCAAAAAAACCTTCATTCTGCATGATGGCCCTCCTTATGCGAATGGCAGCATTCATATTGGTCACTCGGTTAACAAGATTCTGAAAGACATTATCGTTAAGTCCAAAGGGTTGGCGGGCTATGATTCTCCCTACGTTCCGGGCTGGGACTGCCACGGTCTGCCGATCGAGCTGAAAGTGGAGCAGGAGTACGGCAAGCCGGGCGAGAAGTTCACCGCGGCTGAGTTCCGCGCCAAATGCCGTGAATACGCGGCGACCCAGGTTGACGGCCAGCGTAAAGACTTTATCCGTCTCGGCGTGCTGGGCGACTGGTCGCATCCGTACCTGACCATGGACTTCAAAACCGAAGCCAATATCATCCGCGCGCTGGGTAAAATCATCGGCAACGGCCACCTGCACAAGGGCGCGAAGCCGGTGCACTGGTGCGTAGACTGCCGCTCCGCGCTGGCGGAAGCGGAAGTTGAGTATTACGACAAAACCTCCCCGTCTATCGACGTGGCGTTCCACGCGGTCGATAAAGCGGCGGTGTTGGCGAAATTCGGCGTTGCCGACGTCAGCGGCCCGGTCTCCCTGGTTATCTGGACCACCACGCCGTGGACCCTGCCGGCTAACCGCGCTATCTCCCTGTCGCCGGAGTTCGACTATGCGCTGGTGCAGGTTGACGGCCAGGCGCTAATCCTGGCGAAAGACCTGGTTGAAAGCGTGATGAAGCGCACGGGCGTTGCGGATTACACCATCCTTGCGGTGGTCAACGGCGCCGGGCTGGAGCTGATGCGCTTTAAGCACCCGTTCCTCGACTTCGACGTTCCGGCGATCCTTGGCGACCACGTTACCCTTGATGCGGGTACCGGCGCGGTGCATACCGCCGGCGGCCACGGCCCTGACGACTACACCATCAGCCAGAAATACGGTCTGGAAATCGCCAATCCGGTTGGTCCGGACGGCGCCTACCTGCCGGGAACCTATCCGTCGCTGGACGGTATCAACGTCTTCAAAGCTAACGACATCATCGTTGAGCTGCTGCGCGACAGCGGCGCGCTGCTGCACGTTGAAAAAATGCAGCACAGCTATCCATGCTGCTGGCGCCACAAGTCGCCGATCATCTTCCGCGCCACGCCGCAGTGGTTCGTCAGCATGGATCAGAAAGGCCTGCGCGCGCAGTCGCTGAAAGAGATTAAAGGCGTGCAGTGGATCCCGGACTGGGGCCAGGCGCGTATCGAATCGATGGTGGCCAACCGCCCTGACTGGTGTATCTCCCGCCAGCGTACCTGGGGCGTGCCGATGTCCCTGTTCGTGCATAAAGAGACCCAGGAGCTGCATCCGCGCACCCTGGAGTTGATGGAAGAGGTGGCGAAGCGCGTTGAGGTTGACGGTATTCAGGCGTGGTGGGATCTCGACTCCCGCGACATCCTCGGCGCAGACGCAGACAGCTACGAGAAAGTGCCGGATACCCTCGACGTGTGGTTCGACTCCGGCTCTACCCACTCCTCGGTGGTCGACGTGCGTCCGGAGTTTGCCGGTCACGCCGCCGATATGTATCTGGAAGGCTCCGACCAGCACCGCGGCTGGTTCATGTCCTCGCTGATGATCTCCACGGCGATGAAGGGCAAAGCGCCGTATCGCCAGGTGCTGACCCACGGCTTTACCGTTGATGGCCAGGGCCGCAAGATGTCCAAATCCATCGGCAATACCGTCTCTCCGCAGGACGTGATGAACAAGCTGGGCGCTGATATCCTGCGCCTGTGGGTGGCTTCCACCGACTATACCGGCGAAATGGCGGTCTCCGATGAGATCCTCAAACGCGCCGCCGACAGCTATCGTCGTATCCGTAACACCGCGCGCTTCCTGCTGGCGAACCTTAACGGCTTCGACCCGCAGACCGACATGGTGAAACCGGAAGAGATGGTGGTGCTCGATCGCTGGGCGGTGGGATGCGCGCAGGCGGCGCAGGAAGATATCCTCAAAGCCTACGAGTCCTACGATTTCCACGAAGTGGTGCAGCGCCTGATGCGCTTCTGCTCCATCGAGATGGGCTCGTTCTACCTCGACATCATCAAGGACCGCCAGTACACCGCGAAAGTGGACAGCGTAGCGCGTCGCAGCTGCCAGACCGCGCTGTTCCACATCGTGGAAGCGCTGGTGCGCTGGATGGCGCCGATCATGTCCTTCACCGCCGACGAAATCTGGGGCTACCTGCCGGGTTCCCGCGAGCAATACGTCTTCACCGGCGAGTGGTATGAAGGCCTGTTCGGTCTGGCCGAGGACGAAGCGATGAACGACGGCTTCTGGGACGAACTGCTGAAAGTGCGCGGCGAAGTCAACAAGGTTATCGAGCAGGCGCGCGCCGACAAGCTGGTAGGCGGCTCTCTTGAGGCTGCGGTCACCCTGTATGCCGATAGCGAGCTGGCGACCAAGCTGAACGCGCTGGGCGACGAGCTGCGCTTTGTCCTGCTGACCTCCGGGGCGAAAGTGGCCGATTACGCGCAGGCGCCGGCCGATGCCTGGCAGAGTGAACTGCTGAAGGGGCTGAAGGTGGTGCTGAGCAAAGCGGAAGGCGATAAGTGCCCACGCTGCTGGCACTACACCAGCGACGTCGGTAAGGTGGCGGAACACGCGGAAATCTGCGGTCGCTGTGTCAGCAACGTCGCCGGTGACGGCGAACAACGTAAGTTTGCCTGATGAGTAAATCTGTCTGTTCAACCGGGCTACGCTGGCTGTGGGTCGTCGTCGCCGTGCTGATTATCGATCTGGGCAGCAAATTCCTGATCCTCCAGAACTTTGCTCTGGGGGATACGATTTCGCTGTTTCCATCGCTGAACCTGCACTATGCGCGCAACTACGGCGCCGCTTTTAGCTTCCTCGCCGATAGCGGCGGCTGGCAGCGCTGGTTCTTTTCGGGGATCGCCCTCGGCATCTGCGTGATTCTGACGGTGCTGATGTACCGCTCGAAGGCGACGCAGAAGCTGAATAACATCGCCTACGCGCTGATTATTGGCGGGGCGTTAGGCAACCTGTTCGACCGGCTGTGGCACGGTTTTGTCGTCGATATGATTGATTTCTACGTCGGTGAGTGGCATTTCGCCACCTTCAACCTGGCCGATACCGCCATCTGTATCGGCGCGGCGCTGATTGTGCTGGAAGGCTTTTTGCCCGGCGCTGCGAAGAAAACCGCGTAATTCTTGCCGGGTGGCGTTTTCGCCGGCCCGGCCTACATTATAAGCGTACCCCACCGCCGCGCGGGGGAAACGCAGAACCAACTTAGAGCAAACCTGCATGTCAAACTCTGTACAGAGCAACAGCGGGGTGCTAGTGCACTTCACGCTGAAACTTGATGATGGCTCCACCGCGGAGTCTACGCGCAATAACGGCAAGCCGGCGCTGTTCCGTCTCGGCGATGCTTCGCTCTCCGAGGGGCTTGAGCAGCACCTGCTGGGGCTGAAGGCGGGGGATAAAACCAACTTCTCTCTCGAGCCCGATGCCGCGTTTGGCGTACCCAGCCCGGACCTGATTCAGTACTTCTCCCGCCGCGAATTTATCGATGCGGGCGAGCCGGAAATCGGCGCAATTATGCTCTTTACCGCAATGGATGGCAGCGAAATGCCCGGCGTGATTCGGGAAGTTAACGGCGACTCTATCACCGTTGATTTCAACCATCCGCTGGCCGGGCGCACCGTTCATTTTGATATTGAAGTGCTGGAAGTCGATCCGGCGCTGGAGGAGTAAAATGCAGATCCTGTTGGCTAACCCGCGCGGCTTCTGCGCCGGCGTTGACCGCGCTATCAGCATTGTCGAAAACGCGCTGACGCTGTACGGCGCGCCGATCTATGTTCGTCATGAAGTGGTGCATAATCGCTATGTGGTCGATAGCCTGCGCAAGCGCGGCGCTATTTTTATCGAGCAAATCGGTGAAGTGCCGGACGGCGCGATCCTGATTTTCTCCGCTCACGGCGTCTCGCAGGCGGTACGCAACGAGGCGAAAAACCGCGACCTGACGGTTTTCGATGCCACCTGTCCGCTGGTGACCAAGGTGCATATGGAAGTGGCTCGCGCCAGCCGCCGCGGCGAAGAGTCGATTCTGATCGGTCACGCCGGCCACCCGGAAGTCGAGGGGACGATGGGCCAGTACAGCAACCCGCAGGGGGGCATGTACCTGGTGGAGTCGCCGGACGACGTCTGGACGCTGGAGGTGAAAAACGACGTCAGGCTGTCGTTTATGACTCAGACCACGCTCTCCGTCGATGACACCTCCGACGTCATTGACGCCCTGCGCGAGCGCTTCCCGAAAATCGTCGGGCCGCGTAAAGACGATATTTGCTACGCCACCACCAATCGCCAGGAAGCGGTACGCGCGCTGGCGGAACAGGCGGACGTGGTGCTGGTGGTGGGGTCGAAGAACTCCTCCAACTCCAACCGCCTGGCCGAACTCGCGCAGCGCATGGGGAAAGCGGCATATCTGATCGATGATGCGGCCGATATCCAGGAGTCGTGGGTCACAGCGGCTAAATGCGTGGGCGTGACCGCTGGCGCATCGGCGCCGGATATTCTGGTACAGAACGTGATCGCTCGCCTGCAGGAGCTGGGCGGCGGCGAAGCGGTGCCGCTGGAAGGGCGCGAAGAGAATATTGTCTTTGAAGTGCCTAAAGAGCTGCGGGTTGATGTCCGTGAAGTAGAGTAGGTTCTTTACGCCGTCAGTATGCGAAGATGCCAGACTTAATGTCTGGCATTTTTTTTGGAGAATTTATGCGCTTACCGATCGTTCTTGATACCGATCCCGGCATTGATGATGCGGCGGCGATCGCCGCCGCGCTGTTCGCGCCCGAGCTGGATCTACAGCTGATGACCACGGTGGCCGGCAACGTGTCGGTGGAAAAAACTACCCGCAACGCGCTGCAGCTGCTGCATTTCTGGAACGCCGACGTTCCGCTGGCTCAGGGCGCCTCGATGCCCCTGCTACGCCCGCTGCGCGATGCGGCCTCCGTCCACGGCGAATCGGGAATGGAAGGATATGATTTCGTCGAGCATGACGGTCAGCCGCTGCAGAAGCCGGCGTTTCAGGCCATTCGCGATGCGCTGATGCACGCCCCGCAGCCGATGACGCTGGTGGCCATTGGCCCGCTGACCAATATTGCGCTGCTGCTGACGCAGTATCCGGAGTGCCGCTTTAACATTCGCCGGCTGGTGATTATGGGCGGCTCCGCCGGGCGCGGTAACTTTACCCCTAACGCCGAGTTCAATATCGCCATCGACCCGGAAGCGGCGGCGAAGGTGTTTCAGAGCGGGCTGGAGATCGTGATGTGCGGGCTGGATGTCACTAATCAGGCCATGCTGGCGCCGGGGTACCTCGCTACGCTACCGACGCTAAACAGGACCGGGAAAATGCTCCACGCGCTGTTCAGCCACTACCGCAGCGGCAGTATGGAGAGCGGGCTGCGCATGCACGACCTGTGCGCCATCGCCTGGCTGGTTCGCCCCGAGCTGTTTACCCTGAAATCGTGCTTTGTGGCGGTGGAAACCCAGGGCGCCTGGACGGCGGGCACCACGGTCGTAGATATCGAAGGCCGGCTTGGCCAGCCGGCGAACGCCAGCGTGGCGCTGGATCTGGACGTGGCGGGCTTCCAGCGCTGGGTGGCTGAAGTCCTGGCGCTGGCGCCGTAGGCCGCCTAGCGGCGGTAAATTTTCTCGCTCAGATAGTCGATCATGGCCCGCATCCTGGCGGGCATATGCTTATTTCCCGCCCACAGCAGCCACAGCTGGCCAGAGTAGCTGCTGATAAACTCCCATTCCGGCAGAACCTGCACAATCTCCCCGCGCTCCAGCGCTTCGCGGGCGGTGAACAGCGGCAGGCTGCCAATGCCTAAATTCTGCTTCACCGCATCCAGCCGCACGGCTGTGTGGTTGGCGGCGTAGCGTCCGCGGGTCTGAACGGTTTCGGTTTTCCCTTCACGACGAAATTTCCAGCGCGCATCGGCGGGCGTTTCACCGAGGCTGATACAGCTATGGGCGCGCAGATCCTGCGGATTTTGCGGCGCGCCGTGCTGCTGTAAATAGCGCGGGGTGGCGCAGATCACGTGGCCGATCGGCATTAGCGGCTTACCGTGCAGCCCCGGCGAAGGAGAATGGGTGATGCGCAGCGCCAGGTCGATGCCATCATCAATCAGATCCAGATAGCGATCTTCGAGACGCAGACAGACATCAACCTGCGGAAAGCGGGTCAGAAACTCCGTCATCAGCGGATGGATAACAAACCGCCCGACGGCCTTCGGCACGCTGAGCGTCAGCTTACCCTGCGCCACCTGCTGGGCGCTGCCGCCAGCATCCATCGCCAGCCGCGCGGCTTCCAGCATCTCCAGCGCATGGGCGTAAACCGTCTTGCCGGCATCGCTCAGGCGGAGTTTGCGCGTGGAACGATGCAGCAGCTTGCTGCCCATCTCCCGTTCAAGGCGCGAGACGCTGCGGCTGACCGCCGAGGGCGTGGTACCCGCAAGCCGGGCGACCGCGGAAAAGCTGCCCTGGTCGACGATCTGCACGAAGAGGGCCAAATCGGGAAGTAAGTTTAAGTTCATTTGTGCTCTTTAAGCAAAGGTGCATTGATGGATGGCGGGATTATCGCTACGCGCATTATCAATATACTGTGCGCAAAGAGAGGAGAACAACCATGACCGAACGTCTTTATTACACCAGCGATGCCACCGAAGGGCGCGCGCGGGTGGTGAGCTGCTTGGCGCAGGCCGATGGCCGCTACGCAATCGAGCTGGACCGGACGCTATTTCATCCGCAGGGCGGCGGGCAGCCGGCGGATCGCGGCTGGATAGCGGAGATCGCCGTTGAAGGGGTGACGGCGTTTGGCGACAGTATTCTGCACCTTGTCCCGCAGCCGCTGGCCCCGGGGGAGGTGACGATCCGGATTGACGCCGACGTGCGGCGAGAGCACGCCCGCCTGCACTCCGCCGGCCACCTGATTGGTCTGGCAGGAGAGCAGTGCGGCTGGCAGCCGACGAAGGCCCACCACTGGCCCGGTGAGGGGCGGATTACCTTCACTTCAGACGCTAACGCGGCCCTGCCGGAGGCCGGCGCGCTGCAGGCAAAAGTTGCCGGCTGGCAGGCGGAAAACCTGGCGCGTCATATCTCCGTGAGCGACGGGCTGCGCCGGGTGGGGTTTGGTTCGCTGCCCGCCTATCCCTGCGGCGGAACCCACGTTGCCAGGCTCGCTGAGCTGGGGGAGGTGGTGATAACTCAGGTGAAAATGAAAAAGGGCCAACTGATCGTGAGCTACACGCTGGCGTGAAGGCGCGTTAGCTGTGATATGGGCTACAAAGTGGCGTGCTGGTCCAGCCGGCGCTGACCACCATATCGGTGGCGGCGAAAGAGATCGGCCGTAAAGCGGGGGAGCTGCTGTATAGCCGTATTCAGGGTAATGATGAGCCGCCGAAACGGATTATCCTGCCGCCGGCGCTGGTCATCCGTGAATCATGCGGATTTCGCCAGGAAGAGTCAGCGATATCAGGCCGTTAGCGGCGCATTTCGTGCGCTATCTGCCGGCGAAGCGGCGCTTTCGCGCAATGATATCTCTCCTTTACACGATGACAAGCATATAGTTTTTACTGATATCGACCGCGGTTTGTCATAAATTTCTAATTATCGGCGTTTTTGAGTAGCGGCCCGTCGATGGGCTGGTTACTCTGAAAACAATTTACGTAAAGTTAACAAAAGAGAATAGCTATGCATGATGCACAAATCCGCGTGGCCATCGCCGGCGCGGGCGGCCGGATGGGACGCCAGTTAATCCAGGCGGTACAGCAGATGGACGGCGTGGCGCTTGGCGCGGCGCTGGAGCGCGATGGCTCCTCCCTGATCGGCAGCGACGCCGGCGAACTGGCGGGCGCAGGTAACATGGGCGTCACGGTGCAAAGCAGTCTGACGGCGGTGAAAGATAATTTTGACGTGCTGATCGATTTCACCCGCCCGGAAGGGACGCTGAACCATCTCGCGTTCTGCCGCGAGCACGGGAAAGGGATGGTGATCGGCACCACCGGCTTTGACGATGCGGGAAAAGAGGCCATTCGCGACGCGGCGCAGGAGATTGCAATCGTCTTCGCGGCCAATTTCAGCGTCGGTGTCAACGTCCTGCTCAAGCTGCTGGAAAAGGCGGCGAAGGTGATGGGCGACTACACTGATATTGAAATTATTGAAGCGCACCATCGGCATAAAGTGGATGCCCCGTCGGGCACCGCCCTGGCGATGGGCGAGGCGATTGCCGGCGCGCTGAACAAAGATCTGAAAGATTGCGCGGTCTACAGCCGAGAAGGCTATACCGGCGAACGCGTGCCGGGGACGATCGGCTTTGCCACGGTGCGCGCGGGGGATATCGTCGGCGAACATACGGCGATGTTCGCCGATATTGGCGAGCGTATTGAGATCAGTCATAAAGCGTCAAGCCGGATGACCTTTGCCAACGGCGCGGTTCGCTCGGCATTATGGCTGAAAGGCAAGAAAAGTGGACTTTTCGATATGCGTGATGTCCTGGAACTGAACGCTTTATAAGGTTTATTACCCATCGTGATGTGGTTGTGGAATTCAATAAGTGATTGATTGCAGAGGGCAATGCTTTATTGCCCTTTTTATTTTTATCGTATTTTCATTTCATATTCATTAAGATTGCTATAATCTTCTCTTATCCTGTCTCATTCTGTTATTTTTATGTAAATTTTGACCATCCGGTCTACTTTTTTGCACTCATGAGTCATTCTTTACAGTCCAGGCGCTGCGCAAGCGTTTTCTAAGGCTAGTTTGTTGATCTTTTTAGCGGCTAAGGCGGAGCTAATGGATAAGTTGCGTAAAATGATATTAAAAATATGCGCTTTAAGTTGACTTTTCCCCGACATCTCTCCAGAATGCCGCCGTTTGCCAGAAATCCATAGGTAAGCAAATTTGCATTGATTCATGCTACGTGGATGCATTAATATGCAAATAAAGTGAGTGAATATTCTCTGGAGGGTGTTTTGATTAAGTCAGCGCTATTGGTTCTGGAAGACGGAACCCAGTTTCACGGTCGGGCCATCGGGGCAACGGGCACGGCGGTTGGGGAAGTCGTTTTCAATACTTCAATGACCGGTTATCAAGAAATCCTCACTGATCCTTCCTATTCTCGCCAAATCGTCACTCTTACTTATCCCCATATCGGTAACGTCGGCACCAACGCCGCCGATGAAGAGTCTTCTCAGGTACATGCTCAGGGTCTGGTTATTCGCGACCTGCCGCTGATTGCCAGCAACTTCCGCAATACCGAAGATCTCTCTTCTTACCTCAAGCGCCATAACATCGTGGCAATTGCCGATATCGATACCCGTAAGCTGACTCGCCTGCTGCGTGAAAAAGGCGCGCAGAACGGCTGCATCATCGTTGGCGATAACCTCGACGCGCAGCTGGCGCTGGAAAAAGCGAAAGCGTTCCCGGGGCTGAATGGCATGGACCTGGCAAAAGAAGTCACGACTTCAGAGACCTACAGCTGGACGCAGGGCAGTTGGACTCTGGCGGGCGACCTGCCGGAAGCGAAGGCGGAAAGCGAGCTGCCGTTCCACGTGGTGGCCTATGATTTCGGCGCGAAGCGCAACATCCTGCGCATGCTGGTGGACCGCGGCTGCCGCCTGACGGTGGTGCCGGCAAAAACCCCCGCCGAAGAGGTGCTGAAGATGAATCCGGACGGCATCTTCCTCTCTAACGGCCCGGGCGACCCGGCGCCGTGCGACTATGCGATTGAGGCCATTGAGAAATTCCTCACCACCGATATTCCGGTATTCGGCATCTGCCTCGGCCATCAGCTGCTGGCGCTGGCGAGCGGAGCGAAGACCGTGAAGATGAAGTTCGGCCACCACGGCGGCAACCACCCGGTTAAAGATATTGATAATAACGTGGTGATGATTACCGCGCAGAACCACGGTTTTGCGGTAGACGAAGCCTCCATGCCGGCTAACCTGCGGGTGACCCACAAGTCCCTGTTCGACGGCACGCTGCAGGGCATTCACCGCACCGATAAGCCGGCTTTCAGCTTCCAGGGGCACCCGGAAGCGAGCCCAGGCCCGCACGATGCCGCGCCGTTGTTCGACCATTTCATCGAGTTAATTGAGCAGTACCGCCAGTCCGCGAAATAATCAGGAGAAAAAAGCCATGCCAAAACGTACAGACATAAAAAGCATCCTGATTCTTGGCGCTGGCCCGATCGTTATCGGCCAGGCTTGTGAATTTGACTACTCTGGAGCTCAGGCCTGTAAAGCCCTGCGCGAAGAGGGTTACCGCGTCATTCTGGTGAACTCGAACCCGGCCACCATCATGACAGACCCGGAAATGGCCGATGCGACCTATATTGAGCCGATCCACTGGGAAGTGGTACGCAAAATCATCGAAAAAGAGCGTCCGGACGCAGTACTGCCGACCATGGGCGGCCAGACCGCGCTGAACTGCGCGCTGGAGCTGGAACGTCAGGGCGTGCTGGAAGAGTTTGGCGTCACCATGATTGGCGCCACCGCCGACGCGATTGATAAAGCGGAAGACCGCCGTCGCTTCGACGTGGCGATGAAGAAAATCGGCCTCGACACCGCCCGTTCCGGTATCGCGCACACCATGGAAGAAGCGCTGGCGGTTGCCGCTGACGTCGGCTATCCGTGCATCATCCGTCCCTCCTTTACCATGGGCGGCACCGGCGGCGGTATCGCCTATAACCGCGAAGAGTTTGAAGAAATTTGTACCCGCGGCCTGGATCTCTCTCCGACCAACGAACTGCTGATCGATGAATCGCTGATCGGCTGGAAAGAGTACGAGATGGAAGTGGTGCGCGATAAGAACGACAACTGCATCATCGTCTGCTCCATCGAAAACTTCGATGCCATGGGCATCCATACCGGCGACTCCATCACCGTGGCTCCGGCGCAAACCCTGACCGATAAAGAGTACCAGGTGATGCGTAACGCCTCGATGGCGGTGCTGCGCGAAATCGGCGTCGAAACCGGCGGTTCCAACGTTCAGTTCTCGGTGAACCCGAAAGACGGTCGCCTGATTGTTATCGAAATGAACCCGCGCGTATCGCGCTCGTCGGCGCTGGCCTCGAAGGCGACCGGCTTCCCGATTGCCAAAGTGGCGGCGAAGCTGGCGGTGGGCTACACCCTTGACGAGTTGATGAACGACATTACCGGCGGCCGTACCCCGGCCTCGTTCGAGCCCTCTATCGACTACGTTGTCACCAAGATCCCGCGCTTCAACTTCGAGAAGTTCGTCGGCGCCAACGACCGCCTGACCACGCAGATGAAATCGGTCGGCGAAGTGATGGCGATTGGCCGCACCCAGCAGGAGTCCTTGCAGAAAGCGCTGCGCGGCCTGGAAGTGGGCGCCACCGGCTTTGACCCGAAAGTGAGCCTCGACGATCCGGAAGCGCTGACCAAAATTCGCCGCGAGCTGAAAGACGCGGGCGCCGAGCGTATCTGGTACATCGCCGACGCCTTCCGCGCCGGCCTGTCCGTTGACGGCGTCTTCAACCTGACCAACATCGACCGCTGGTTCCTGGTGCAGATTGAAGAGCTGGTGCGCCTGGAAGATAAAGTGGTAGAGACCGGCATCAACGGCCTTGACGCTGACTTCCTGCGGACGCTGAAGCGTAAAGGCTTTGCCGACGCGCGCCTGGCTAAGCTGGCGGGCGTTCGCGAAGCGGAGATCCGCAAGCTGCGCGACCAGTACAACCTGCACCCGGTCTACAAGCGTGTGGATACCTGCGCGGCGGAGTTCGCCACCGACACCGCCTATATGTACTCCACCTATGAAGACGAGTGTGAAGCGAACCCGTCGGTTGACCGCGATAAAATTATGGTCCTTGGCGGCGGCCCGAACCGTATCGGCCAGGGTATCGAATTCGACTACTGCTGCGTGCACGCCTCGCTGGCTCTGCGCGAAGATGGTTACGAAACCATTATGGTTAACTGTAACCCGGAAACCGTCTCCACCGACTACGACACCTCCGACCGCCTGTACTTTGAGCCGGTCACCCTCGAAGACGTGCTGGAAATCGTGCGAATCGAGAAGCCGAAGGGCGTGATCGTCCAGTACGGCGGCCAGACTCCGCTAAAGCTGGCGCGCGCGCTGGAATCGGCCGGCGTGCCGGTTATCGGCACCAGCCCGGACGCGATTGACCGCGCGGAAGACCGCGAGCGTTTCCAGCAGGCGGTTGACCGTCTGAAGCTGAAACAGCCGGCGAACGCCACCGTGACGGCTATCGAGCAGGCGGTCGAGAAAGCGAAAGAGATTGGCTACCCGCTGGTGGTACGTCCGTCCTACGTTCTCGGCGGCCGGGCGATGGAAATCGTCTATGACGAAGCCGACCTGCGCCGCTACTTCCAGACCGCGGTAAGCGTCTCTAACGACGCGCCGGTGCTGCTGGACCGCTTCCTTGACGATGCGGTAGAAGTCGACGTTGACGCCATCTGCGACGGCGAAATGGTGCTGATTGGCGGCATTATGGAGCACATCGAGCAGGCCGGCGTTCACTCCGGCGACTCCGCGTGCTCTCTGCCGGCCTACACCCTGAGCCAGGAGATCCAGAACGTGATGCGCGAGCAGGTGCAGAAGCTGGCCTTCGAACTGCAGGTGCGCGGCCTGATGAACGTCCAGTTCGCGGTCAAAAACAACGAAGTGTATCTAATTGAAGTCAACCCGCGTGCCGCGCGTACCGTACCCTTTGTCTCCAAAGCCACCGGCGTTCCGCTGGCGAAAGTGGCGGCACGCGTGATGGCTGGCCAGACGCTGGCGCAGCAGGGCGTCACCAAAGAGATTATCCCGCCGTACTACTCGGTGAAAGAGGTGGTGCTGCCGTTCAACAAGTTCCCGGGCGTCGACCCGCTGTTAGGGCCGGAAATGCGCTCTACCGGGGAAGTGATGGGCGTTGGCCGCACTTTCGCGGAAGCCTTCGCCAAGGCGCAGCTGGGCAGTAACTCGACGATGAAAAAACAGGGCCGCGCGCTGCTCTCCGTGCGCGAAGGCGACAAAGAGCGCGTGGTGGACCTCGCGGCGAAGCTGCTGAAGTTCGGCTTCGAGCTGGATGCCACCCACGGGACCGCGATTGTCCTCGGCGAAGCCGGGATCAACCCGCGTCTGGTGAACAAGGTGCATGAAGGTCGTCCGCACATTCAGGACCGCATCAAGAATGGCGAATACACCTACATCATCAACACCACCGAAGGCCGCCAGGCGATTGAAGACTCCAAGCTGATTCGCCGCAGCGCCCTGCAGTACAAGGTGCACTACGACACCACCCTGAACGGCGGCTTCGCCACGGCGATGGCGCTGAACGCCAACGCCGTTGAGAAGGTAACCTCGGTTCAGGAAATGCACGCGCAAATCAAAAAATAAGCCGTTCCGGCGCTGCCGGCTGCGCAACAAAACGGGCTGACGTTATCGTCGACCCGTTTTTTTATATTGGTCATCTTCGGAGAGTTCTGCTTTTAACTGCCTCCCTGCTCGGGCTAACTATAATTAGCACGATAAGCATATTCATTGACGGAAAAACAGGAGGATACAATGCGGAACAAAATTCTGGTGGCATCCGCACTGGCAGCGACGGCAGCGTTATTTGTGGCGGGGTGCTCGTCAAATCAGTCGCTGAAAACCACCGATGGCAGGACCATCGTGACCGACGGCAAACCGCAGGTGGATAGCGATACCGGCATGGTCTCTTACAAAAATGCCGCAACCGGCCGCACCGAGCAGATCAATCGCGATCAGGTGAAATCGATGGACGAGCTGGATAACTAAGCGTTATCCATGGCCCCGCGAGGGTGAGTGCGGGGCCGGTTATCGCTACCGGATTTAAAGCAGGGCGTGGTCTATTTTGACGATAATTTTACGCAGCGGCGCGCCGGCATCCAGGGCGCCCATTGGCCGGTGAAGCTCGCCGGGAAACAGAATCGCCAGCTCCTCAGGATGTAAGTGAATCAGCGTTTCGCTGCTAATTTCGCTGCAAAAGCCAATATCGTGAGCCTCTTTAAACGGCCCGTCCGGGGTGATGGTCAGCCCTTTATTTCCCGCCCCAATAATCTCCGTCCCCGCCAGCACGATATGAATATCGATGTACTGACGATGGTACTCCGGGCGCTGCTCCGCCAGCGGGCGCGTCTGGCCTTCGACGACGGTGAAAAACAGGTTGTCGCCGTCGACCGTATATTTCCCCGGCGGCAGGGAGTGCGGATCCTGCTGAGCGACGGCCTGCAGCGCCCGGCGAATCACCGACGGATAGAACGTATTTTTTGCCGCGGCGGTTAAGGTATCAATAATCATGCCGGCATTCCCTGTAGTGATTGATGCTCTAGTAAATGTAATGACTGCGCCACGATGCTGGCGACGTCGGGGGCAATATCAACGGCTACAATATCGCCTTCGCTGGCGTCCGGCGCCTCCAGGGCGGCAAACTGGCTGCGCAGCAGCGCCTCCGGCATAAAATGCCCCTTACGCTGCTGCATCCGCTGCAGAATGCATTCGTACTCGCCGGTCAGCCACAGAAAGCGCAGATTGCCGCTGCCCTCGCGCAGCCGATCGCGGTAGCGCCGCTTCAGCGCCGAGCACACCAGCACGCCCGATTCATTCTTCTGCTCAAGGCTAAAAATCACGTCCGCGATCCGCTCCAGCCACGGCCCGCGGTCTTCGTCATTGAGCGGCTGGCTGGCGGCCATTTTAACGATGTTCTGCCGCGGGTGGAGATCGTCGCCATCGATAAATTTCGCGCCGAGCGCCCGGGCTAACGCCTGGCCGACGGTGGTCTTGCCGGTGCCTGAGACACCCATCAAAATAATGCATTGCCCTGCCATAATGCGCTCCTTAATTACACCGCAACCAGCATGCCGCCGTCGACGAACAGCAGGTGGCCGTTGACGAAATCCGAGGCTTTAGACGACAGGAACACCGCGGCGCCAACCAGCTCCTGCGGATCGCCCCAGCGGGCGGCCGGCGTGCGCTTGCACAGCCAGTCGGTAAAGGCTTTATCATCAACCAGCGCCTGGGTCATGGCGGTTTTAAAGTAGCCCGGCGCGATGCCGTTGACCTGGACGTTATAGCGCGCCAGCTCGACGCACATGCCGCGGGTCAGCATTTTTACCGCGCCTTTGGCGGCGGCGTACGGCGTAATGGTGTCGCGGCCAAGCTCGCTCTGCATTGAACAGATATTGACGATTTTTCCGCCCCGGCGTGCGACCATGCGCTTCGCCACCGCCTGGGAGACGAGAAATACCGCGGTTTGGTTCACGGAAATAACATCGTTCCACTCCTGCAGCGGAAATTCGGTAAACGGATGGCGGCGCTGAATGCCCGCATTATTAAATAATACGTCGATAGCGCCAATTTCTTCTTCGATTTTACTAATTGCCTGCTCGACGGAATCCGCATCGGTAACATTAAATACCGCCGCGTGGGCGATGGCGCCTTCGTCACGTAATTTCATGACCGCATCATCCGCACGGGGCGCAGAAATATCGTTGATAATAATTTCTGCGCCATATTGTGCAAGACCCTGGGCCATGACAAAACCAATACCTTGTCCTGCGCCAGTAATTAAAATGCGTTTACCCTGTAAGCTGAAAAGATCTTTCATCTTGATATCCTGATTAACGGCTGAATATAAATGACGGTGTGCGCTTTTATTCCTGATTCACGAAAAGGCGAAGCGAAGAACCTGTGCTCTATCTCACGGATTTTCGCCGGGTAAAACCGTGATGGAGATCACTCAAAACGGTGTTACGAAAAGGGGTTACATTAAACGTGAAGCCGGGCGTAAATTACCGTTACTCAAGGGGTTAACGATAGTGAGGTGCGATTCTCTTTTTGTTCAGCGGCAGGCATAATGGCCTGATGCAGTGGACGTATTTGACGGGCAGGTAGATGAAAGCACAACGCATAACGCTCAATGATATTGCGGCGCTGGCCGGCGTAACCAAAATGACCGTCAGCCGCTATTTACGCACCCCGGATAAAGTCAAACCGGAGACGGCGGAGCGCATCGCCGGCGTGATCGCGGAAATTGGCTATGAGCCCGATCCCGATAATCCGGCGATGATCGGCGCCGTCGTACCGCGCATCGGCGTGCTGATCCCCTCCTTTCATAACCAAATTTTTGCCGACCTGCTGGCCGGTATCGAATCGGTTACCGCTGCCCACGGCTACCAGACGCTGGTGGTGAACTATGATTATGACCGCCAGCGCGAAGAGGAGCAGATTGCCGCCGTGCTGGCCTTTAACGTCAAAGGCCTGCTGCTGACCGAATCTGTTCACACCCTGCGGGCCGATAAGTACCTCAATGCGGCGAAAATCCCCGTCGCGGAAGTTATGGGGCTGGCGGAGAACCCGGGGCGAATCAACGTGGGCTTTGACAACTTCAAGGCCGGGTTCGATATGACCAATATGCTGCTGGCCAGCGGTAAACGGCAGATCGTCTATTTTGGCGCGATGTCCGACGTGCGCGACGAGCAGCGCTACGCCGGCTACTGCCAGGCGATGGAAAATGCCGGGCTGGCGGTGGGGCGTATCGCGCCGAATAAGGTGTCGTCGGTTTCGATCGGTACCGGCATGATGACCCTGGCGCGCCAGATGTACGCCCGCATGGACGGCATTCTGTGCACCAATGACGATCTGGCGGTTGGCGTGTTACAGGAGTGCCTGGCATCGGGTATCAATGTGCCTGAAGAGCTGGCGATAGCCGGTTTTCATGGCCTGGAGATCGGTCAGATTGTCTCCCCACGCCTGGCAAGCGTGCTGACGCCGCGCTTCGAAATGGGCAAGGTCGCAACGGAGATATTAATTAAAAAAATCAAAGGACTGCCCACCATTGAAAAGGTCGATCTGCACTATCGCCTGTCGATGGGGGAGACCATCTAGCGCCCCCGGTGCGGTGATAGCGCGGTGTTAGCAGAACGTTAACGTACGATCCGCTCGAGGCCCGCTATCCGCGGGTTTTGTCTTAGCGATCACGCAGGGCGTAACAGCTATTTTTAACACGATTCAGCGTGATGCAGATCGCAAAACGCTGCGCCAAAAACCCGTTTGATAGTGGCTACAGTCGTTACGAAACTTCAAACAGGTGATCCGATGAATAGTGCTATTACCCGAGCCGTCCTTTTAGTGGCCCCCGTTATTGAGACCTTACAGGAGCAGCTGGCCGCTGAATTCCCGCTGCTGCGCCTGTACGAGCAGGACGATCCGATCGCCTTTTTGCGCGAACAGGGGGAGAACGTGGCGGCCGTCGTCACCCGCGGGGACGTCGGCGTGCAGAACGCCGTGCTGGAGCTGCTGCCGCACGCAGGCCTGATCGCTATCTTCGGCGTCGGCACCGACGCGGTGGATTTAGCGTATGCTCGCTCCCGGCAGATCGCCGTCTCCATTACCTCCGGCGTGCTGACCAACGATGTCGCCGACCTGGCGATGGGGCTGCTGCTGGCCGGCTCGCGTCAGCTGGTTCAGGGCGACCGCTTTGTGCGCGAAGGGCGCTGGCTGAACGGCGGCCTGCCGCTGGCGACCCAGGTCAGCGGCAAGCGCATCGGCATTCTGGGGATGGGCAATATCGGCCAGGCCATCGCCCGCCGCGCCCGCGGTTTTGATATGCAGGTGCTCTATTCCGACCGTAAGCCGGTGGCCGAACCCGATTATCAGCGCTGCGCCGATCTGCATACCCTGGCCCATGAAAGCGATTTTTTGGTGATTGCCGCCTCGGGCGGTGAAGCCAACCGTGGGATTATCGATGCCTCCGTCTTTAACGTGATGCCGAAACGGGCGTGGCTTATCAACATCGCCCGCGGGTCGCTGGTCGACGAAAAGGCGCTGATTCAGGCGTTACAGGATGGTGTTATCGCCGGGGCCGCTCTTGACGTCTTTGAAGACGAACCGTGGGTTCCCGCCGAGCTGATTGCGCTCGATAATGTGGTCCTGCAGCCGCACGTGGCCAGCGCAACCCATGAAACCCGGCAGAAAATGAGCGATGTGGTGTTTGCTAACGTTGCCGCCTATTTTGCCGGCAAGCCGCTGCCCAACGCGATTAATTAATTACCGCTCTTATTTCTGTACCCGACTTTAATTTAATGACAACAATAACCTCTGCATAGAGAGTGCGAAATATGAATGATAAAATTCCCGGCACCCGCTGGCTGCGTATTATTACGCCGGTGCTGATCGCCTGTATTATTTCGTTTATGGATCGGGTTAATATTAGTTTTGCTCTGCCCGGCGGCATGGAAGAGGATTTAGGTATTACCAGCCAGATGGCCGGCGTTGCCAGCGGTATATTTTTTATCGGCTATTTATTTCTGCAAATACCCGGCGGGCGAATTGCGGTTAACGGCAGTGGAAAACGTTTTATTGCCTGGTCGCTGGTGGCCTGGGCGATAGTATCGGTGGCCACCGGCTTTGTGACCCACGAATATCAGCTGCTGGTGCTGCGCTTTATTCTCGGCGTTTCCGAAGGCGGAATGCTGCCGGTGGTCCTGACGATGGTCAGCAACTGGTTCCCGGAAAAAGAGCTGGGCCGGGCCAACGCCTTTGTCATGATGTTTGCCCCGCTGGGCGGCATGCTGACCGCCCCGGTTTCCGGCGCCATTATTGCCGCGCTCGACTGGCGCTGGCTGTTTATTATCGAAGGGCTGCTGTCGCTGGTAGTGCTGGCGGTGTGGTGGTTCATGATTAGCGACCGCCCGGAAGAGGCCCGCTGGCTGCCGGAGAAGGAGCGCGACTATCTGGTCACCACCCTCGCCGCCGAGCGGGCGGCAAAGCTGGCGGAAGATGCGGTGAGCAACGCGCCGGTAAAAGACGTGTTCCGCAATTCCGGATTGATGAAGCTGGTGATCCTCAACTTCTTCTACCAGACCGGCGATTACGGCTACACCCTGTGGCTGCCGACCATTCTTAAAGGGCTGACCGGCGGCAATATGGCCAGCGTTGGCCTGCTGGCGGTGCTGCCGTTCGTCGCGACCCTCGCCGGGATCTATGTGATTTCACTATTTAGCGATCGCAGCGGCAAGCGTCGGCTGTGGGTTCGCTTCTCGCTGTACAGCTTCGCCGCGGCGCTGGTGGCGTCGGTGGTGCTGCGCGAACACGTGGTGGCGGCCTATATTGCGCTGGTGATTTGCGGCTTCTTCCTGAAATCGGCCACCAGTCCGTTTTGGTCGATGCCGGGACGGATTGCCTCAGCGGAAGTGGCCGGCAGCGCGCGCGGGGTGATTAACGGCCTCGGCAACCTCGGCGGCTTCTGCGGCCCTTATCTGGTGGGCGTGATGATCTATTTCTACGGGCAAAACGTGGCGGTCTGCGCGCTTGCCGGATCGTTGATCATTGCCGGAACCATGACCTTCCTGCTGCCGAAACGCTGCGACCTTGCGGTCAGCGAGCCCGAGGTCAGCGTCAGCAAGCAGCCGCGCAACGCGTAGGCTAAGGCGGCATAAATCACAGTTATCATTGTAAGCGTTTCGATTAACTGACTACACTCTTGCTGATTACAACAAGAGTTAACGCAGGCTAATCAATGATTCTGATAATTTATGCCCATCCCTATCCGCATCACTCGCATGCGAATAAGCGGATGCTTGAGCAGGCAGGGACGCTGGACGGCGTAGAGATACGCTCCCTTTATCAACTTTACCCCGATTTTAATATCGATGTCGCCGCCGAACAGGCGGCGCTGGCCCGCGCGGATCTGGTTATCTGGCAGCATCCCTTACAGTGGTACAGCGTCCCGCCGCTGCTAAAGCTGTGGATGGACAAGGTGCTTTCGCACGGCTGGGCCTACGGCCATAACGGCATCGCGCTGCGCGGCAAATCGCTGCTATGGGCGGTTACCACCGGCGGCGGCGAAAGCCACTTCGATATTGGCTCCTTCCCCGGTTTTGAGGTGCTGGCCCAGCCGCTGCAGGCCACCGGACTGTACTGCGGGATGACGTGGCTGCCGCCGTTTGCGATGCACTGCACTTTTATCTGCGATGATGAAACCCTCCAGGCGCAGGCGCGCCGCTATCGACAACGCTTAATCGAATGGCAGGAGGCGCACAATGGATAGCCATACACTGATACAGGCGCTGATCTATCTCGGATCCGCCGCGCTGATCGTTCCGATTGCCGTCCGCCTTGGCCTCGGCTCGGTGCTGGGCTATCTGATCGCCGGCTGTATTATCGGTCCGTGGGGGCTGAAGCTGGTGACCGACGCCGGGACGATCCTCCACTTCGCCGAAATCGGCGTGGTGCTGATGCTGTTCGTGATCGGCCTTGAGCTCGACCCGCAGCGCCTGTGGAAGCTGCGGGCCTCGGTATTTGGCGGCGGGGCGCTGCAGATGGCGGCCTGCGGGGCGCTGATTGGCCTGTTCTGCATGCTGCTGGGCATGCGCTGGCAGGTGGCGGAGCTGATCGGCATGACGCTGGCGCTATCGTCTACAGCGATCGCGATGCAGGCCATGAATGAACGCAACCTGACGGTGTCGCAAATGGGGCGTAGCGCCTTTGCGGTGCTGCTGTTTCAGGATATCGCGGCCATCCCGCTGGTGGCGATGATCCCGCTGCTGGCCAGCAGCGGCGGCTCCACCACGCTGTGGGCGTTCGCCCTGTCGGCGCTAAAAGTGGCGGGCGCGCTGGCGCTGGTGGTAGTGCTCGGTCGCTACCTGACCCGGCCGGTGCTGCGCTTCGTTGCCCGCTCCGGCCTGCGGGAGGTGTTCAGCGCCGTGGCCCTGTTCCTGGTCTTTGGCTTTGGGCTGCTGCTGGAGGAGGTCGGGCTGTCGATGGCGATGGGCGCCTTCCTCGCCGGGGTGCTGCTGGCCAGCTCCGAGTACCGCCACGCGCTGGAAAGCGATATTGAACCGTTCAAGGGCCTGCTGCTGGGGCTGTTCTTTATCGGCGTCGGGATGTCGGTGGATTTTGGCACCCTGGTGAGCCATCCCCTGCGCATTTTGATTCTGCTGGCCGGGTTCCTGGCTATCAAAGCCCTCATGCTGTGGCTGATTGCGAAACCTCTCGGCGTGCCGCGCGCCCAGCGCCGCTGGTTTGCGGTGCTGCTGGGGCAGGGGAGCGAGTTTGCTTTTGTGGTATTCGGCGCCGCGCAGATGGCCGAGGTGCTGGATAGTGAATGGGCGAAGGCGCTGACCCTGACGGTGGCGCTGTCGATGGCGGCGACGCCGATTCTGCTGGTGCTGCTGACCCGGCTGGAGAAATCCTCCTCCGGCCAGGAGCGCGAGGCCGATGAGATTGATGAGGAGCAGCCGCGGGTGATTGTCGCCGGCTTTGGCCGCTACGGGCAGATCGTCGGCCGCGTGCTGCTCTCCGGCGGCGTGAAGATGGTTATCCTCGACCACGATCCTGACCACGTTGAGACGCTGCGTAAATTTGATATGAAGGTGTTCTACGGCGACGCGACGCGGGACGATCTGCTGGAGTCGGCGGGGGCGGGAAAAGCGGAAGTGCTGATCAACGCTATCGACGATCCGCAGACCAGCCTGCAGCTGGTTGAGCTGGCGAAAGAGCGCTTCCCGCATCTGCAAATTATCTCGCGGGCCCGCGATATCGACCACTATATTCAGCTGCGCCAGGCCGGGGTCGAGGCGCCCGAGCGTGAAACCTTCGAGGCGGCGCTGAAATCCGGGCGCACGGCGCTTGAGGCCCTGGGCCTCGGCGCCTATGAGGCGCGCGAGCGCGCCGATCTGTTCCGCCGCTTCAATATCAAAATGGTGGAAGAGATGGTGGAGATCGCGGGCAACGATCCGGCCTCCCGCGTGGCGGTCTTTAAGCGCACCAGCGATATGCTGACTGGCATCATCAACGAAGATCGCGCCCATCTGTCGCTTGTTCAGCGCCACGGCTGGCAGGGGACGGAAGAGGGCAGGCATACGGGTGATATCGCCGATGAGCCGGAGAATAAGCCTTCAGCTTAAGGCATCGCCTAAGGTATAGCGCATCGTTCTAATCTGGCGGCCCGCGAGGCTGACGTGGGCCTGCCAGCAAATGCGAAAATTTTCGTATTCTTTACTCTCCGTCCAGTCGACGAAGTATTATGCTTTCCGTATAGTGGCGGCAATTTTTTGTATTTGGGAAATATTCAATGATCAGTCTGATTGCGGCGTTAGCGGTGGATCGCGTCATTGGTATGGAAAACGCCATGCCATGGAACCTGCCTGCCGATCTCGCCTGGTTTAAACGTAATACGTTAAACAAGCCGGTAATTATGGGGCGTCTGACCTGGGAATCTATTGGTCGTCCGCTGCCTGGCCGTAAAAATATCGTCATCAGCAGCCAGCCCGGGAGTGACGATCGCGTGCAGTGGGTTAAATCGGTTGATGAAGCCATTGCCGCCTGCGGCGACGTTGAAGAGATGATGGTGATCGGCGGCGGCCGCGTGTACGAGCAGTTCCTGCCGAAAGCCCATAAGCTCTACCTGACGCATATTGATGCTGAAGTGGAAGGCGACACCCACTTCCCGGATTACGATCCGGACCAGTGGGAATCGGTATTCAGCGAATTCCACGACGCCGATGCACAGAACTCACATAGCTACTGCTTCGAAGTTCTCGAACGCCGCTAAGCCACTTCCCGGTAGCGTCGAGCTTCCGGGAACAGGGCTTCCCAGATAACCCGGATAACGCGCAGCTATCCGGGATGTTTCTCAGGAGGCGACCGCCTCACCTTCATGCAGATCCTTCTGCCGGTTTGACGGCTGGGTGAAGTACGCCTTGTCTTCCCAGCGCAGGCAGGTGAGATCTCCCCCCCAGCAGCAGCCGGTATCGAGCGCATAAATGCCCTCAGGCGTCCCGCGCCCCTCCAGCGAAGCCCAGTGGCCAAACGCAATGCTGTACTCGTTCGCCACCGGTCCGGGGATGGTAAACCACGGCTTCAGGGGCGCCGGCGCATCCTCCGGCGCTTCTTTGGCATACATATCCAGCTGTCCGTTCGGGAAGCAGTAGCGCATGCGGGTAAAGGCGTTGGAGATGAAGCGCAGTCGCGCAAGGCCGCTCAGCTCGCTGCTCCAGTTATTGGGCATGTCGCCATACATGGCGTCGAGGAAGAACGGATAGGAGTCGCTGGAGAGCACTGCTTCTACATCGCGCGCGCACTGCTGCGCCGTTGGCAGATCCCACTGCGGCGTGATGCCGGCATGGGCCATCACCAGCTTTTTCTCTTCATCAATCTGCATCAGCGGCTGGCGACGCAGCCAGTTGAGAAGCTCATCGGCATCCGGCGCTTCCAGCAGCGGCTTCAGGCGATCTTTCGGCTTGTTGCGGCTAATGCCGGCGAAGACCGCCAGCAGATGGAGATCGTGATTGCCAAGGACAATACGCACGCTGTCGCCAAGGGATTTTACGTAGCGTAAAACCTCCAGCGAGCCCGGGCCGCGGGCGACTAAATCACCGGTAAGCCATAGCGTATCGCTGCCGGGGGTAAACGCCACCTGCTTTAATAATGCGATCAGTTCATCGTAGCAACCGTGAACGTCGCCAATAAGGTATGTAGACATGGTTTTAGTGAATGAGCGTTGGTACTGCGAGACGGAAAACAGGGATGTCGACGGAGAACGGCGCGCCGTTCACGTCGATCATGGCGTAATGTCCCTGCATGGTGCCCAGCGGCGTTTCGATAACCGCGCCGCTGGTGTATTGAAACTCCCCGCCAGCGGGAATATGCGGCTGCTCGCCGACAACCCCTTCACCCTGCACCTCGGTCTCACGACCGTGACCGTTGGTGATCAGCCAGTAGCGGCCAAGAAGCTGAACCTGACTCCGCCCCAGATTGCGGATGGTGACGGTATAAGCGAAGACGTAACGATCGTTTTCCGGAGAAGATTGCGATTCGATATAGACGCTCTGTACCTGTACACAAACTCGGGGCGAATTGATCATGGTTAGCTCTCCTTGGTGGGCGAGTTTTCAGTTAACCAGTTAGCTAGCTGACAATACTGCGCCACGGAAATATTCTCTGCACGTTGCGCCGGGTCGATGTCCAGCTCGGTCAGCACTTCAACGCTGAACAGATTGCCGAGGCTATTGCGAATCGTTTTCCGCCGCTGGTTGAACGCTTCGGTGGTGATTCGGCTCAGTACGCGAACCTCTTTCACCGGATGCGGCAGCGTGCGATAGGGCACCAGGCGCACCACGGCGGAATCGACTTTAGGCGGCGGCGTAAAGGCGGTCGGCGGAACTTCAAGCACCGGGATTATCTGGCAGTAATATTGCGCCATCACGCTCAGTCGACCATACGCCTTACTGTTCGGACCGGCAACCAGGCGATTGACGACCTCTTTTTGCAGCATAAAGTGCATGTCGGCAATGGCATCAGTATAGCTGAACAGGTGGAACATCAGCGGCGTGGAGATGTTGTAAGGCAGGTTGCCGAACACGCGCAGCGGCTGACCCATGTTCTGCGACAGCTCGCCGAAGTTCATGGTCATGGCATCCTGCTGATAAATGGTCAGCTTTGGCCCTAAGAACGGGTGCGTTTTCAGGCGGGCGGCGAGGTCGCGGTCCAGCTCGATAACGGTGAGCGCGTCCAGACGTTCGCCTACCGGCTCGGTCAGCGCGGCCAGGCCCGGGCCGATTTCGACAATCGCCTGGCCCTTCTGTGGATTAATGGCTGAGACGATACTGTCGATCACGAACCGATCGTTGAGAAAGTTTTGCCCGAAGCGTTTACGGGCTAAGTGGCCCTGATGGACTCGATTATTCATTGCGTATTAACAATCATTTTAATGGCGAGATTAAGCGCCGTGATAAAACTGCCGACATCCGCTTTCCCCTGGCCCGCCAGTTCAAGGGCGGTGCCGTGGTCAACGGAGGTTCGAATAAAGGGTAAACCGAGCGTAATGTTCACGCCGCGGCCAAAGCCCTGGTATTTTAGCACGGGAAGGCCCTGATCGTGGTACATCGCGAGCACCGCATCGGCATGGTCGAGATATTTGGGCTGAAAAAGGGTATCCGCCGGCAGCGGCCCGCTGAGATTCATCCCCCGAGCGCGCATCTCTTCCAGTACCGGAATGATGGTGTCGATCTCTTCCGTGCCCATATGGCCGCCTTCTCCCGCGTGCGGGTTCAGACCGCACACCAGCACATGTGGCTGGGCAATACCAAACTTGTGCCGCAGATCGTGCTCAAGGATGGTGATGACTTCGCGCAGCAGGTCGGGGGTAATGGCGTCACTGATCGCTTTCAGCGGCAGATGGGTGGTCGCCAGCGCGACGCGAAGCTCTTCCGTGGCCAGCATCATTACCACTTTACTGGCCTGGGAACGCTCTTCAAAGAACTCGGTATGCCCGGTGAAGGCGATCCCGGCGTCGTTGATATTGCCTTTATGAACCGGCCCGGTAATTAACGCCGCAAACTCGCCGTTCAGGCAGCCGTCGCAGGCGCGCGCCAGGGTGTCTACCACGTAGCTGCCGTTGCGCACCTCCAGCACGCCGGGCGTTACCGGGGCGTTTAGCGGGACGGGAAGCAGGGTCAGGGTGCCGGCGCGCTGCGGGGCGGCGGGGCGGGACGGGTCGTAGGGCTGAAGCGATAAAGGAAGACCGAGCCGTTGGGCTCGGTCAGATAACAGCGCGCCATCGGCGCAAACCACCAGTTCAACCGGCCAGTCTCTCTGCGCAAGCTGCGCGACGAGGTCAGGCCCAATCCCGGCAGGTTCCCCGGGAGTGATGACAACACGATTCATACGCTTCATCCTTCAGGCTATTTCCTGGTTGGCTACGCCGTTGGCGGTTCATCCATGAGCCTCGCCCGTTTTGGGCCGTCGCAGGCAACGTTGCGGTCAGCGGCAGCGCCCCGGCGGCTCATCGGTCAGCCTGGGGCGCTATGCGCTTGCCGCCCGATACGCGTGGAACGGCTGGCGTATCGGGCGGTAAATTAGTTACTCAGAACTTTGACGTAAGCGCTGGCGCGCTGTTCCTGCATCCAGGTCGCCGCTTCTTCCGAGAACTTACGGTTCATCAGCATCCGGTAGGCGCGATCTTTCTGCGCCGCGTCGGTTCTGTCAACCTGGCGGGTGTCCAGCAGCTCGATCAGGTGCCAGCCGAAGGAGGAGTGCACCGGAGCGCTGGTCTGGCCTTTGCTCATGTGCATTAGCGCATCGCGGAACGCCGGATCGAAGATATCGGTGGTTGCCCAGCCCAAATCGCCGCCCTGGTTAGCAGAGCCCGGATCTTCAGAAAACTCTTTCGCGGCTTTCGCGAAGGTAGTTTTGCCGCTCTTAATATCCGCAGCGATCTGTTCCAGCTTGGCCTTCGCCTGGGCATCGTTCATGATCGGCGACGACTTCAGCAGAATGTGGCGGGCGTGGACTTCGGTAACGGAGATATTCTTGCTTTCGCCGCGCATGTCGTTGACCTTCAGGATATGGAAGCCAACGCCGGAGCGGATCGGGCCGACGATGTCGCCTTTCTTCGCGGTGCTCAGCGCCTGGGCGAAGATCCCCGGCAGCTCCTGAATACGGCCCCAGCCCATCTGGCCGCCTTTCAGCGCCTGCTGGTCGGCAGAGTAGCTGATCGCCAGCTTGCCGAAGTCCGCGCCGCTGCGCGCCTGCTCAACGATAGAATTCGCCTGATCCTGCGCGGCGGCTACCTGGTCGGAGGTTGGGTTTTCCGGCAGCGGAATCAGGATGTGGCTCAGGTTCAGCTCGGTGCTGGCATCGTTCTGATCGCCAATCTGTTTTGCCAGCGATTCAACTTCCTGCGGCAGCACGGTAATGCGGCGACGCACTTCGTTATTACGCACTTCTGAAATCAGCATCTCTTTGCGAATCTGATTACGGTAGGTGGCAAAGTTCAGACCATCATAGGCCAGACGGCTGCGCATCTGATCCATGGTCATATTGTTCTGCTTCGCGATGTTGGCAATCGCCTGATCGACCTGGTCGTCAGAGATTTTCACGCCCATCTTCTGGCCCATCTGCAAAACAATCTGGTCCATAATCAGTCTTTCGAGGATCTGATGACGTAGGGTGGCATCATCCGGCAACTGCTGACCGGCCTGGCCGGCGTTAAGCTTAACCGATTGCATCAGGCCGTTGACGTCGCTTTCAAGAACAACGCCATTATTGACGACAGCCGCTACTTTATCGACAACCTGTGGGGCAGCGAAACTGGTATTCGCGATCATGGCGATACCGAGAAGCAGCGTTTTCCAGTTCTTCATACTTTTTCCATTTCAATTAACCGCAAAGGCGGATTACGTTTTAAACCAGCCACATCACAGGGAGTTCTGGTACGGTAGAATGTTCGAACGCAGCATCTGCTGGGTGCCGAGACCGTAGTTGGAGCTCAGACCGCGTAGCTCAATGTTGATGCCAAAGGTATTGTCGTATTTGCTCTCGCCGTTACCGCTGTTATCCCAGCCGTTGATCTTGCGTTCATAGCCGAGGCGAATCGCGTAGCAGCAGGAGTTATACTGGACCCCTAACATCTGGTTGGCGCTCTTTTTGGTATTGGTATCAAAGTAGTATGCGCCGACAACGGACCAGCGATCGACAACAGGCCAGCTGGCGGTCATACCCACCTGAGAAATACCGTTTCTGTACTGCTCAGCGGTTGAATACGAAGGCAGGGTTGCCTGAATGTATTCCGGGCTGGCGTAACGATAGTTAAGTTGGACTAAGCGGTTTTCGTCGCGACGGTATTCAACGGTGCCGTTACCGGTTGCGACGTTATCCAGACGCGTATCGTACTGAATTCCCCCGCGTAAACCCCAGTCATCGGCGATGCGCCAGTAAGTATCTCCGGCCCAAACCAGTGAACCCCTTGTGTCGTTATTCTCCCAGTTGATGTTGTCATCACCGGTACGGGACTCGGTGAAATAATAGATTTGACCAACGGAAATATTAAAACGTTCAACGGCGGCTGCATCATATACGCGAGACGTGACGCCGGTGGTCACCTGGTTTGCGGATGCTATACGGTCCAGGCCGCTGTAGGAGCGGTCGCGGAACAGGCCGCTGTAGTCCGATTGCAGCAGGGTGGAGTCGTAAGAACCGATATGGCTCTGGTCGCGATACGGGATGTACAGGTATTGCACGCGCGGTTCCAGAGTCTGGGTAAAGCTCTCCTGCATATCGCGCTCGAAGACCATTTTGCCGTCGATTTTGAACTGCGGCATCACGCGGTTAACGGACTCTTTGTAGTCCGCATTGTTCGCCGCGTTGTAGTCGTCGAGGTTGCTCTGCTGGTAGTGGGTCGCCAGCAGCTTGGCTTCGGTATTGATGCTGCCCCAGCCGTTGGACAGCGGCAGATTGATCGTCGGCTCGAAGTGAACGCGGGTCGCTTCCGGCATGTTGGCGTTACTGTTGACGAAGTGCACCGCCTGGCCGGACAGGTGGGTATCAAACGGCCCAACGTCGTTCTGGTAGTAGTTAACGTCCAGCTGCGGCTGAGCGGCGTAGGAGTTGCTCGACTGGCGGTTAAAGACCTGAAACTGTTTGGTCGACACGGTGGCGTCGAAGTTCTGGTTGACGTAGCCGGCGCTGAATTTCTGCGTGGCGTAGCCGTCGGTGCTGGAGCCGTATTTTGAGCTGAAATCGTTAAAGTAGTCCGGATCGCTGACCTTGGTATAGTCGGCGTTCAGGCGCCATACCTGATCGATAACTCCGGAGTGGTTCCAGTAGAACAGCCAGCGGCGGCTGTTGCTGTCGCTGGAGTGATCGTCCTGGTAAATTTTATCGGACGGCAGATAGTCGAACTCGAACAGGCCCGCGCCGGCTTTGGTCAGATAGCGGAATTCGTTTTCCCACATCACGCCGCCGCGCTTGCTCATATAGTGCGGCGTCAGGGTGGCGTCGAAGTTAGGCGCGATATTCCAGTAGTAAGGAAGAGAGAACTCCGCGCCATTTTTGGTGCTGTATTTGGCGTTAGGGATCAGGAAGCCGGAACGACGCTTATCGCCTACCGGCAGCTGCAGGTAGGGGCTGTAGAAAATAGGCACCGAGCCGAGCTTAAAGCGCGCGTTCCAGATTTCCGCCACCTGCTCTTCGCGGTCGTGGATAACTTCGCTGCCGACGACGCTCCAGGTGTCAGAACCCGGCAGACAGGAGGTAAAGCTGCCGTTTTCCAGAATGGTGTAGCGGTTTTCACCGCGCTGTTTCATCAGATCGGCCTTGCCGCGGCCCTGACGGCCGACCATCTGGTAATCGCCTTCCCAGACATTGGTATCTTTGGTGTTCAGGTTTGACCAGCCTTTCGGCCCTTTGAGGATGACCTGATTATCGTCATAGTGAACGTTGCCCAGCGCATCGACCGTGCGCACGGGCTGAGGCTGGCCCGCAGCCTGCTGCTGATGAAGCTGAACCTCATCCGCCTGAAGACGGCTATTCCCCTGGTTAATATCGACGTTACCGGTGAATGTGGCATTATCCGGATAGTTGCCCTTCGCATGATCGGCATCGATCGTCACCGGCAGCTCGTTCGTTTTGCCTTCTACGAGGGGACGATTATAGCTTGGGACGCCAAGCATACACTGCGTGGCGAGATCGGCAGCGAGGCCCTGTTGACTATACAAGGCGCTGGCGATCATGGTGGCCAGGAGGCTGGGAATACGTTTTTTCATACGTTGTATTTGTTGTTCCGTCATCTTGTGGCAGCGGCTTGCAAACGGTCAGAGCCTAACGTACTCATCCTGATCGCGCTAGTGTTAATCCTGCCCGTTTCAGTCCCGAGCGTTAGGCACCGTGTAGAATGACGAGTATGATAAAGCAAATTATAGGCTATGTCCCACAATTGACCGAAGCGTCAGTGCTTTGTAACGTGCGGTCATATATAGCTTAACTGGCGGCGTAAAGTTTGGGGAGTCTATGCAGTATTTGGGAAAAATAATTGGGGTTGCGGTGGCGCTGATGATGGGCGCGGGCTTTTGGGGCGTGGTGCTGGGCCTGCTGGTCGGCCACATATTCGATCGCGCGCGCCATCGGCGGATCAACGTTTTTGCTAACCAGCAGGAGCGGCAGTCGCTGTTCTTCTCCACCACCTTCGAGGTGATGGGCCATCTGACCAAATCGAAAGGTCGCGTGACCGAAGCCGATATTCACGTCGCCAGCATTCTGATGGATCGCATGAATCTGCACGGCGAGTCGCGCACGGCGGCGCAGCAGGCGTTTCGCGTAGGGAAATCAGACGATTATCCGCTGCGTGAGAAAATGCGCCAGCTGCGTAGCGTCTGCTTCGGCCGCTTTGATTTGATTCGGATGTTTCTGGAAATTCAGCTGCAGGCGGCCTTCGCCGACGGCGAATTGCATCCTAATGAACGCGAGGTTCTGTTCGTCATCGCCGACGAGCTGGGGATCTCCCGCGCCCAGTTTGAGCAGTTCCTGCGCATGATGCAGGGCGGGGCCCAGTTTGGCGGCGGTTCGCAGCAGCACTCCGGATACCAGGGCCGCGGCCAGGGCGGCTGGCAGCAGGCGCAGCGCGGGCCGACCCTTGAGGACGCCTGCAACGTGCTGGGCGTGAAGCCGACCGATGACGCGGCGACCGTCAAGCGCGCCTACCGCAAGCTGATGAGCGAGCACCATCCGGATAAGCTGGTGGCGAAGGGCCTGCCGCCGGAAATGATGGAGATGGCGAAGCAGAAAGCGCAGGATATTCAGAAGGCCTGGGAGCTGGTCAAAGAGCAGCGCGGCTTCTGAGTTAACGGCCTCTCCCGCCGGGGAGAGGCATCAGGACGGGCTCCTGGCGCGGCGGTACATCCTCCGCGGATGGCCAATTTTGCCGTACAGCATCTCCACTTCCAGAAAGCCCGTTTCCACGCAGTGCTCCAGATAGCGGCGGGCGGTTGTTTTACTCAGCCCGGCGTCGTTCACCACCTCATCGACCGAAAAGCAGTGTTCTTCCCGCCCGCTAAACAGGTTCTGCACCAGCGCCAGCGTTTTCTCTTCAATTCCTTTGCTGCCGCTATCGGCGCGATAGTTTTTCGCCTGCAGCTGATATAGCGAATCCACGTTTTGCTGATCGACAATCTTCCATTCCCGCTGCTGGTCATAAAACTGAACGAAGCGCTCGAGCGACTGGCTCAGGCGCTTCCACGACACCGGCTTCAGGATGTAGTCGAAGGCGCCGTTGCGAATGGCGAGGCTGCAGGTTTCCATGTCGCTGGCGGCGGTAATAAAAATCACCGAACAGTTGGCGTTTGCCAGCAGCGGGTCGGTTATCAGCGTCACCCCCTTGCCGTCGGGTAAATAGTTGTCGAGCAGCACCAGCTGCGGCGGACGGGCGTTGAGCATCTGCCGCGCCTGGGTGAGGGAGGCGGCCATTCCCGCCAGCCGCATGCGCGGGTGTTTTTGAATCAGCTCGGCGTGGAGCCGCGCCAGCTCGCTCTCATCTTCGACGATCAGCACATCGACCAGGTCATGATGCATAGTTTGCCCCTTGTGGCGGGTGGGCCGGACCGTCGGCGGGGATAAATAGCGTAAAGATGGCCCCGCGCGGCGAGTTATCGGCAACCTCGATGGTGCCGCCAGCCTGAGTGACATAATGTTCAATAAGATACAGGCCGATGCCGTGATCGCCACGGGTTTTGGTGGTGACGCCGCGTTCAAAGATTCGATCGCGGATTTCCGGGCGAATCCCGACGCCGCGGTCGGCCACTTCAATCATCAGCTCCCGGGCGTTGAGCTGGATCAGCACCTCAACCGGCTCGTGCGGCAGTTCGGCGCGCTGGGTGGCTTCAATGGCGTTATCCAGCAGGTTGCCGATAATCGAGATCAGCTCCGATTCGATTAATGACGGCAGCGGCCGGTCGATGTGGCAGGCGGGATCGAAGCTCAGCGCGACGCCTTTCTCCCGCGCCCGGGCGGCCTTGCCAAGCAGCAGGCCGCAGAGCGTCGGCGAGCTAAAGCGGGATGATATAAAGTCCAGCAGCTCCTGGGCGTGTTCCGACTGCGCCTGAATATAGCGAATGGCCTCGTCGTAGTGGCCCATATGCAGCAGACCGGAAAGCGTGGTCATGCGGTTCAGCTGCTCATGGCGCATGATGCGCAGGTTATCCACGTAGCGCTTCACCTGGCTGAGCTGGGCGCTAAGCGAGTTGATCTCATCGCGATCGCGGAAGGTGATCACCCAGCCCTGCAGCGAGTTCTCCAGCATGATGCGTACCCGGCTGGCAAGAACGGTGAGCTGGTTGAAGCGGCATAGCTCATCGTGCGTATCGCTTTCCAGCATCTCGCCGCTGGCGAAAAACGGCTGCGGGACGATGACGCTATCGATAGACTGCCCGCGCAGCCGGTGCGCGGGCTGGCTAAGGCCGAGCAGGCTGCGGGCGGCGTGGTTAATGACGTTAATGCGGCGGGTATGATCGATGACGATAACCCCTTCATAAATTGACTCCATCATCGCCTTTTGCTGGCGCACCAGCAGGCCGATCTCCCGCGGCTCCAGGGAGAAGATCTGCTTTTTGATGCTGCGGGTGAAGTACCAGGAGAAGATAAATAGCGCAACCAGCAGCAGCACGGCGGCGACGAAGATATTGATGACTTTTTGCAGCGTAACGCTCTCGAGATAGCTGGTCAGATAGCCGACGGAAACAATCCCCACCACCTGGCCCGCGTCGTTACGTATCGGCGCCTTGCTGCGCAGCGAAACCCCGAGCCCGCCTTTGCGGATGGTGGTAATAGTTTGCCCCTCCAGCACCGCCTGATTATCGCCGCCCACCAGCCGGGTGCCGATCCACTCCGGGTGCACGGAGTGGAACAGATGCACGCCCCGCGCGTCGCCGATAACAATAAAGCTGGCGTCGCTGCGGGCGGCGATTTCCTGCATAAAGGTTTTTATTCCCTGCGGGTCCTTGCGGGCAACCTGCTGGCGTAAATTGGGCATCAGGGCGATCTCTTCGGCCTGTATTTGGGCGCGGGTGCTCATCTCCTGATAAAGCTGATGGCTGGCATCGAAATAGTAATAAACGCCCAGCAGGGCGAACAGGATCGAGAAAAACGCCACCAGGGAAATAAACAGCTTAAATTGAAAGGAAACTTTCATAGGCTTTGTTCAGAGTCTCAGTAAGGCGGGCAAGAAACGAGTGGCCGCCTGCGCCGGGGTCAGGGAACGGAAACGATCCGCGAAGCCTATTTATAAATGATCTATAGCGCTGACGACAAAAAACCATAAAAACCACGCTAATAAATCAGAGATATATCACGCCGGGAATAGAAACCATAAAAACCATAGTGCCCATTAAAACTTCATTTTTAATCTGGCGATCCTCACATTAAGCCGGCTTATTCCCCCCTAGTCTGAAGATGGATAATAACTAAAGGGCTAAACCTATGAGCACCACAGACAATGCATTCTCTGCGACCCTCGACCCCATCGACACCCCAAAGGCCACGCTGAAACAGCGCTGGTGGCACGTTATGGACAACCGGAAAGTCGGGATTATCCCGCTGCCTCTGTTCCTGCTGGCTGGCGGCTTAATTGCCCTTGACTGTCTGGGCGGCAAGCTGCCGAGCGACATTGTGGTGATGGTGGCGACGCTGGCCTTTTTTGGCTTTGCCTGCGGCGAGTTTGGCAAGCGCCTGCCGGTGCTCGGCAAGCTCGGCGCGGCGGCAATCTGTGCGACCTTTATTCCCTCGGCGCTGGTCCACTACGGCCTGCTGCCGGACGTGGTGGTGGAATCCACCACCAAATTCTACAAGTCGACCAATATTCTCTATCTCTATATCTGCTGCATTATCGTCGGCAGCATAATGAGCATGAACCGCACCACGCTGATTCAGGGCTTTCTGCGCATTTTCTTCCCGATGGTGTGCGGTGAAATTGTCGGCATGCTGGTCGGCGTTGGCGTCGGGACGGCATTAGGCCTGGAGCCGTTCCAGGTATTTTTCTTTATCGTCCTGCCGATTATGGCCGGCGGCGTAGGGGAAGGGGCGATACCGCTGTCGATTGGCTACGCCGCGCTGATGCATATGGATCAGGGCGTCGCGTTAGGCCGCGTCCTGCCGATGGTTATGCTGGGCAGCCTGACGGCGATTGTCATCTCCGGCAGCCTGAACCAGCTGGGCAAGCGCTTCCCGCATCTGACCGGCGAAGGCCAGCTGATGCCGAACCGCAGCAACGAAGCGCAGCGCAACGATTCCGGTGACGAAAGCTTCGGCGGCAAAACGGACGTGGCGACCCTGGCGTCCGGGGCGCTGCTGGCGGTGCTGCTCTATATGCTTGGGATGCTGGGCCAGAAGATGATTGGCCTGCCGGCGCCGGTGGGCATGCTGTTCCTGGCGGTGCTGCTGAAGCTGGCTAACGGCATATCGCCGCGCCTGCAGGAGGGCTCTCAGGTGGTGTATAAGTTCTTCCGCACGGCGGTGACCTATCCGATTCTGTTTGCCGTTGGCGTCGCCATTACGCCGTGGCAGGAGCTGGTTAACGCCTTTACTATCACTAATCTGCTGGTGATTATCTGCACCGTTTCCGCGCTGGTGGCGACCGGGTTCTTTGTCGGTAAAAAAATTGGTATGCACCCGATCGATGTGGCGATCGTCTCCTGCTGCCAGAGCGGCCAGGGGGGAACCGGCGACGTGGCGATTCTGACCTCCGGCAACCGCATGAACCTGATGCCGTTCGCCCAAATCGCCACCCGCATCGGCGGCGCGATCAATGTCTCTCTGGGGCTGCTATTTCTTAGCCACTTCATGGCGTGATTTAGTTCTGCGCTAACAGGAAAAACTGCTATTTCGCACCACAGGACGAAGAAAATTTCTTTGTCCTGTATCGCTAAATTCTGTGCATTTAGCGATACAATCAGCAGCGAAATCCGTTATCGCGACGGCCCCTGCCGCCGTTATTTTATTTAGTGAAGGAGAGGAATTAATGTCCGTGGATACTCCCGCCCGTGCGGGCGCCAGCGTTGAAAACCTGCTGGCGGTGAAAGCGCAGCGTGAAGCTCGTCAGAACGACTGGTTAACCCATTATCAGCAGCCGGTTATTTCGCTCACCCTGGTGACGCCGGGCGCGGAGAAAGACAGCATCCGCTATCGCAATATGATGGGCGTGGCGCTGCAGGCTTTCGATCAGCTGCTGTGGAAACACCGCTGGCAAACGCTGGATCGTCAGGTGCAGTGGCTGCCAACCGGGCCGGAAGCGCTGTGGTGCGTTGAGCACTCTGCCGGTGAAATTAACGCGCTGTGCACGGAGCTGACGCAATCCCATCCGCTGGGGCGTTTATGGAATATCGAAGTGATTTGCCCGGCGGACGGCCTGCAGAGCCGCCCGTCTGCTGCCGAGAGCAACGATCGCCACCCGCAGCAGTCGGCCGCTCACGTAGAACAGATGATTGACGCCTGGTTTGCCCGCGACTAACGGATGCGTGCCTGAGGATCGCCCGGGCAAGGCGTGACGCCGTAGCCCGGGGAATCAGCGGTCAGAAGTCGACCGGCGCGCGGAAGGTCATCGCGTTGCCGAACGCGGGATGGGTGATGGTCAGCGTCTCGGCGTGCAGCAGCAGGCGCGGGGCCATCGCCAGCGCTTCCGGCGTCGCATAAAAGCGGTCGCCGAGAATCGGGTGGCCGAGGGCCAGCATATGCACGCGCAGCTGGTGCGAGCGCCCGGTAATTGGCTTCAGGCGCACGCGGGCGCTGTTATCGTCCGCGTACTCCAGCACCTCATACTCGGTTTGCGCCGCCTTGCCGGTTTCGTAGCACACCTTCTGCTTTGGCCGGTTCGGCCAGTCGCAAATCAGCGGCAAATCCACCAGACCTTCCGCAGGCTGCGGGTGCCCCCACACGCGGGCGACGTACTGCTTCTTCGGCTCGCGCTCGCGAAACTGCCGCTTCAGCTCGCGCTCCGCCGCTTTGGTCAGCGCCACCACAATCACGCCGCTGGTGGCCATATCCAGCCGGTGAACCGACTCGGCCTGCGGGAAGTCGCGCTGCACGCGCGTCATCACGCTGTCTTTATGCTCCTCCAGGCGCCCCGGCACGGACAGCAGGCCGCTCGGCTTGTTGACCACCATAATGTGCTCATCCTGATAGAGGATAATCAGCCAGGGATCCTGCGGCGGATTGTAGTTTTCCATCGCCATATTCGCGTTCCGTTACTGGTGAGTGACGACGATTAAACGCAGCGCATCCAGACGCCAGCCGGTCTGGGCCAGCGCATCCATTACTTGCTGACGATTGCTCTCAATGGCCGACAGTTCGTCATCGCGGATGTTCGGGTTCACCGCCTTAAGCGCTTCCAGACGCGACAGCTCCGCCGACAGCCTGTCGTTAGCCTCATCGCGCGCCGCGTCGATCAGCGCCTGAGCGGCCTTCGCGACCTGCGCTTCGCCGAGCTGCAGGATCGCGTGAACGTCCTGCTGCACCGCGTTGACCAGCTTGCTGCCGGTATGGCGGTTAACGGCGCTCAGCTGGCGGTTGAAGCTCTCAAACTCCACCTGGCCGGCGAGGTTGTTGCCGTTCTTATCCAGCAGCATGCGTACCGGCGTGGCCGGCAGGAAGCGGTTAAGCTGCAGCTGCTTCGGCGCCTGGGCTTCGACGACGTAAATCAGCTCGAGCAGCAGCGTCCCGACCGGCAGCGCCTTATTCTTCAGCAGCGAGATGGTGCTGCTGCCGGTATCGCCGGAAAGGATCAGGTCCAGGCCGTTGATAATCAGCGGATGCTCCCAGGTGACGAACTGCGCGTCTTCGCGGGAGAGAGCGACGTCGCGCTCGAAGGTGATGGTGCAGCCGTCCTCCGGCAGGCCCGGGAAGTCCGGAACCAGCATATGATCGGACGGGGTCAGCACGATCAGGTTTTCGCCGCGGTCATCCTGGTTGATACCGACGATATCAAACAGGTTCATGGCAAAGGCGATCAGGCTGGTGTCGTCATCCTGCTCTTCAATGCTTTCGGCGAGCGCCTGCGCCCCTTCGCCGCCGTTGGAGTGGATCTCCAGCAGGCGGTCGCGGCCCTGCTCCAGCTGCGCTTTCAGCGCGTCGTGCTGCTGGCGGCAGGCTTTAATCAGCTCGTCGAAACCGTCGGTGGTTTCCGGCGCGGCAAGATAGTTAATCAGCTGGTCATGGACGCTATCGTAAACGGTACGGCCGGTCGGGCAGGTGTGCTCGAAGGCATCAAGCCCTTCGTGATACCAGCGGACCAGTACCGACTGGGCGGTTTTTTCCAGATACGGCACGTGGATCTGAATTTCGTGCGCCTGGCCAATACGATCCAGGCGGCCAATACGCTGCTCCAGCAGATCCGGGTTGAACGGCAGATCGAACATCACCAGGTTGCTGGCGAACTGGAAGTTACGGCCTTCGGAGCCGATTTCAGAACACAGCAGCACCTGCGCGCCGGTGTCCTCTTCGGCAAACCACGCCGCGGCGCGGTCGCGTTCGATGATCGACATCCCTTCGTGGAATACCGCGGCGCGAATGCCTTCCCGCTCGCGCAGCACCTGCTCCAGCTGCAGCGCGGTGGCGGCTTTGGCGCAAATCACCAGCACCTTCTGCGAACGGTGGCTGGTCAGGTGACCCATCAGCCACTCGACGCGCGGGTCGAAGTTCCACCAGGTTCCGCTATCGCCTTCGAACTCCTGATAGATCTGCTCCGGGTAGAGCATGTCGCGCGCGCTCTCTTCGGCGGTTTTACGCGCGCCCATAATGCCGGAGACTTTGATGGCCGTCTGGTATTGTATCGGCAGCGGCAGGCGAATGGTGTGCAGCTCGCGTTTCGGGAAGCCTTTGACGCCGTTACGGGTGTTGCGGAACAGGACCCGGCTGGTGCCGTGGCGGTCCATGAGCATGGAGATCAGCTCCTGGCGCGCGGAGGGCGCCCCGTCGCGATCGCTGTTAGCGGTCTGCAGCAGCGGCTCAATATCCTGCTCGCCGATCAGCTCGCCGAGCATATTCAGGTCGGCATCGCTCAGCCTGTTGCCCGCCAGCAGCAGGGCTACGGCGTCGGCCACCGGGCGGTAGTTCTGCTGCTCTTCAACGAAGCGGGCGAAGTCGTGGAAACGGTTCGGGTCCAGCAGGCGCAGACGGGCGAAATGGCTCTCCATGCCCAGCTGCTCCGGCGTGGCGGTCAGCAGCAGGATCCCCGGCACGCGCTCGGCCAGTTGCTCAATCGCCTGATATTCGCGGCTCGGCGCCTCTTCGCTCCACACCAGGTGGTGCGCCTCATCGACGATTAGCAGATCCCATTCGGCGTCGCACAGGTGCTCAAGGCGCTGCTTGCTGCGGCGCACGAAATCCAGGGAGCAGATCACCAGCTGCTCGGTTTCAAACGGATTATAGGCGTCGTGCTGCGCTTCGGCGTAGCGCTCGTCGTCAAACAGCGAAAAGCGCAGGTTGAAGCGGCGCAGCATTTCGACCAGCCACTGGTGCTGCAGGGTTTCCGGCACGACGATCAGCACCCGCTCGGCGGCGCCGGCCAGCAGCTGCTGATGCAGGATCATTCCGGCTTCAATGGTTTTACCGAGCCCGACTTCGTCCGCCAGCAGCACGCGCGGGGCGTGGCGACGGCCAACGTCGTGAGCGATGTGCAGCTGGTGCGGGATCAGGCTGGTACGCTGGCCGCGCAGGCCGCTCCACGGCATCCGGTACTGCTCGCTCTGATATTTACGCGCGCGGTAGCGCAGCGCAAAACGGTCCATGCGGTCGATCTGCCCGGCAAACAGGCGATCCTGCGGCTTGCTGAAAACCAGCTTGCTGTCGAGCAGCACTTCACGCAGGACCACGTTGGTCTCCTCGGTATCCAGACGGGTACCGATATAGGCCAGCAGGCCGTTCTCTTCATTAACTTCGTCAACCTGGAGCTGCCAGCCTTCGTGGCTGGTGATGGTGTCGCCTGGATTAAACATCACGCGGGTGATCGGGGAGTCATTGCGCGCGTACAGACGATTTTCGCCGATGGCGGGGAAAAGAAGGGTAACCATGCGCGCATCCAACGCGACTACCGTCCCTAATCCCAGTTCGCTCTCTGTGTCGCTAATCCAGCGTTGACCAAGTGTAAAAGGCATATGTGTTCGGCTCTTTAGTTCTTAAATTGCAGGCAATAGTTGATCATCTCCAAATAGGCTGGAGAGAGATCAAAATTGAGGCCAGGAGTGGAAAGGGCGCTATGGTACTGGATGCCGCGGTGATAGTCACCTGTCAAAATAGCCCCAGCTGCCCTGTCACTATTGTAGCAAAATCATCGTCGACAAAGGGAAGTATTCCTTCCGCGACCGGCTGCAGTTGCTTCGACAAATAGTGCTCGTAATCGAGCGGCGAGTGCTGATAATCGACCGGCTCCGGCCCGCTAGTGGTCCAGACATATTTGATGCTGCCGCGCTGCTGGTACTGCTGCGGCCTGCCCAGCCTGACGTTGTGCTCGTCGGCAAGTCTTGCCGCGCGGACGTGCGGCGGAACGTTGCGCTGATATTCCGCCAGCGGCCGGCGCAGGCGCTTGCGGTAGATCAGCCGATCGTCGAGCTCGCCGTTCATCAGCTGACGAATCGTCTCCAGCACGTAGTCGCGGTAGGGCTGGTTGCGGAAGATGCGCAGGTACAGCTCCTGCTGAAACTGCTGGGCCAGCGGCGTCCAGTCGGTTCGCACCGTCTCCAGCCCTTTAAAGACCATTTTCTGCTGCTGCGCCTCCTGAATCATCCCGGCGTAGCGCTTTTTGCTGCCGGTATCGGCGCCGCGGATGGTCGGCATTAAAAAGCGGCAGAAGTGGGTTTCAAACTCCAGCTCCAGGGTGCTGGTGAGGCGCGCTTTCCCCAGCTCGGCGGCCCACCAGTCGTTGACATAGGCCACCAACGAACGGCCGATTTTCGCCGCCTCTTGTTCATCATGGGCGCGCCTGAGCCAGACAAAGGTGGAGTCGGTGTCGCCGTAGATAACGTCATAGCCCTGCGACTCAATCAGCGCTTTGGTCTGGCGCATGATGGCGTGGCCGCGCATGGTGATGGACGAAGCCAGCCGCGGGTCGAAAAAGCGGCAGGCGCTGGTGCCGAGTACGCCATAAAAGGCGTTCATAATGATCTTCAACGCCTGCGACAGCGGTTTATTTTTATGCCGCCTGGCGTCGTCGCGGCCGAGCCAAATCTGGCCGACGATGTCCGGCAGGCAGTGCTTTTCGCGAGAGAAGCGCGCGCCGAGAAAGCCTTCGGTGCTGTGCTCGTCATCGGGCAGAGCGCCGCCTTCGACCAGCCCCACCGGGTCGATCAGGAAGGTGCGGATAATCGAGGGGTACAGGCTTTTGTAGTCCAGCACCAGCACCGAATCGTAGAGGCCGGGGCGGGAGTCCATCACGTAGCCGCCGGGGCTGGCCTGCGGCGGCACTTCGCCGAGGTTCGGCGCAACGTAGCCCAGCCGGTGCATGCGTGGAAAGTAGAGGTGGCTGAAGGCGGCCACCGACCCGCCGTGGCGGTCGGCGGGCAGGCCGTTAACCGTGGCGCGCTCCAGCAGAAACGGCACGATCTCCGTTTTCTGGAAGATGCGCGTCACCAGCTCGCAGTCCTGCAGGTTGTAGGTTGCCAGCGCGGGTTTATCCTCGCTGAAGCGGCGGTCGATTTCGTCCATCCGATCCCACGGGTTATCAATGGCTTTGCCTTCCCCCAGCAGCTCGCGGGCCACCGTCTCAAGCGAAAAAGAGGGGAAGTTCCAGAACGCGGATTTCAGCGCCTCTATGCCGTCAATAATCAGCCGCCCGCTGGCCTGGGCAAAGAAGACGCCGTTTTTAAAACCGTGCTCGCGCCACTCCAGCTCGCTGTTGCCGCGGCCGAGCAGCAGCGGAATGCGGTAGCGCTCGGCGTGTTTTTGCAGCACGCGCAGGTCGAACTGGACGACGTTCCAGCCGATCAGGATGTCCGGATCGTGGGCGGCAAACCAGGCGTTGAGCTTTTCCAGCAGCTGCGGGCGGCTGGCGACGTACTCCAGCTGAAAATCGACGGTAGGAGCGACCGCCGGCTCCGGCCCGAGCATGTAGACCACCCGCTGGCCGCAGCCCTCCAGGCCGATGCAGTACAGCTCGCCGTGGCGGCTGGTTTCGATATCCAGCGAGACCCACTTCAGCGGCGGCCGGTAGTGCGGGCTGGCCTTCATACGGGCGTTGATCAACTGCGCGCCGCGCGCTTCGCCTTCGACCCAAACCGGGGCGGTAATAAAGCGCTCCATCAGATAGCGTTCCGGCGGGCGGACGTCGCCTTCGTAGACGGTAACCCCCTGTTCGCGCAGCTTCTTTTCGAGGCGCATCAGCTAGCGATGGGCGCGGCAGTAAAGGCCGAAAACCGGCTGGCGGTGAAAATCTTTCAGGCTGAGCGGGGCGAGGCGCAGGCCGTTTTCGCCCTGCAGCAGGCGCTCAGCCTGGGCGCGCTGCGCTTCCGGGATAAAGGCCACCGACTCCTGCGGCGGCAGGGTGACCAGCAGGGGGCCGTCGTCGGTCGCCAGCCAAAAGGTCAGCTCCGTGCCCTGGGGAGTATCCCGCCAGTGACGGGTCAGTAAAAAACCTTCTCGTGGCTGAGTCACGCCGCGCTCTCATCAAGTCAAACCAGGCCTGAGTATAGCCTGGTTCACGGCGCGATGCTGGGGTTTTATACAGGCGTTTGGCCGGATGCGGCGGCGCTACTGACCGTAATAGGCCTGCGCGCCGTGCTTGCGTAGATAGTGCTTATCCAGCAGGGTTTGCTGCATATCCGCCAGCTGCGGCGCCAGCTGGCGGCAGAAAATCCCCATATAGGCGATCTCTTCCAGCACAATCGCGTTATGCAGCGCATCCTCCGCGTTTTTTCCCCACGCGAACGGGCCGTGGGAGTGCACCAGCACGCCGGGCATTTGCGCCGGGTCGATGGCGTTGTCGCGGAAGGTTTCGACGATCACGCGCCCGGTTTCCCACTCATACTCGCCGTTGATTTCGCTGTCGGTCATCAGCCGGGTGCAGGGAACCGCGCCGTAGAAGTAGTCGGCGTGGGTGGTGCCGGTGGCCGGGATGGGCTGGCCCGCCTGCGCCCAGATGGTCGCGTGGCGCGAATGGGTATGTACGATACCGCCGAGGGTCGGGAAGGCCTGGTACAGCAGGCGATGGGTCGGGGTATCCGACGAGGGTTTCTTTTTCCCCTCCACCACTGCGCCGGTTTCGAGGCTTACTATCACGATATCCTCAGCGCTCATCGCGCCGTAGTCGACGCCCGACGGTTTAATCGCCAGCAGGCCTCGCTCGCGGTCGACGGCGCTGACGTTGCCCCAGGTTAAGGTCACCAGGTTGTGCCTGGGCAGCGCGAGATTCGCTTCCAGCACCTGACGTTTCAGATCTTCTAACATGATGTGCTCCGAGTCGCGGGTCTGCGCGGTTTCCCCTCTCCTTAGCGGTGGAGAGGGGGGAAGTGCGCGCGATCGCCTAGCGTTTGCCGGCGTAATAAACTTCGTTCCAGCGCAGCGCATCTTTGAAGGAAGGCAGGCGGGTTTCGTTATCAATGACGGTCAGCTCGATATCCTGCAGCTCCGCAAACTGACGCATATCGTCGAGAGTCAGGGCGTGGCTGAAGACGGTATGGTGCGCGCCGCCGGCAATGATCCAGGCTTCGGAGGCGGTGCGGAGATCCGGCTGCGCTTTCCACAGGGCGTTGGCCACCGGCAGCTTCGGCAGAGCGTGCGGCGTCGCGACCGTCTCCACGGTGTTAACCAGCAGGCGGAAGCGATCGCCGAGATCGATCAGGCTGGCGACGATCGCCGGGCCGGTCTGGGTGTTGAAGATCAGGCGCGCAGGGTCGGCTTTACCGCCAATGCCCAGCGGCTGGACGTCGAGGATCGGTTTTTCCGCCGTGGCGATGGTGGGGCAGACCTCCAGCATATGCGAGCCGAGCACCAGATCGTTGCCGCTGTCGAAGTGGTAGGTGTAATCCTCCATAAAGGAGGTGCCGCCCTGCAGACCGGTCGACATCACCTTCATGATGCGCAGCAGGGCGGCGGTTTTCCAGTCGCCTTCGCCCGCAAAGCCGTAGCCCTGCTGCATCAGACGCTGCACGGCGAGGCCCGGAAGCTGCTTGAGGCCGTGTAAATCTTCAAAGGTGGTAGTGAAGGCGTGGAAGCCGCCCTCCTGCAGGAAGCGCTGCATTCCCAGCTCGATGCGCGCGGCATCGACAACGTTCTGCCGCTTATCGCCGTGAACCTGCGCCGCCGCGGTTAGGCGGTAGCGGCTTTCATACTCGTCAACCAGGGCGCTAATCTCGCCGTTGCTGACGTCGTTGACCACCTGCACCAGATCGCCCACCGGCCAGGTATTGACCGAGAAGCCGAATTTGATCTGCGCGGCGACCTTATCGCCGTCGGTGACCGCCACTTCGCGCATATTATCGCCAAAGCGGCAGACCTTCAGATGGCGGGTATCCTGCTTCGAGACCGCCTGGCGCATCCACGAGCCAATGCGCCGATGCGCCTCGCCATCCTGCCAGTGGCCGGTCACCACGCTATGCTGCTGGCGCATGCGGGCGCCAATAAAGCCGAACTCGCGGCCGCCGTGCGCGGTCTGGTTGAGGTTCATAAAGTCCATATCGATGCTGTCCCACGGCAGCGCCGCGTTGTACTGGGTGTGGAACTGCAGCAGCGGTTTATTGAGGATGGTCAGGCCGTTAATCCACATCTTGGCCGGAGAGAAGGTATGCAGCCACACCACCATGCCGGCGCACTTATCATCGTAGTTAGCGTCGCGGCAGATATGGGTGATTTCGTCCGGCGTGGTGCCCAGCGGCTTTAACACCAGCCGGCACGGCAGTTTGGCCTCGGCGTTCAGGCTGTTCACCACCTGCTCGGCGTGCTTCGTAACCTGACGCAGCGCCTCCGCGCCGTACAGATGCTGGCTGCCAATCACGAACCAGACTTCATAGTTAGCAAAAATCGTCATTTTGGTGTCCTTAATGGGTGAGGGCTGGCTGAGATTGCGAGGCTTTTTCCGCCTGTGCAGCCGAAGGGAGATACCGTTGTTCAGCGCTGGCTGCCCACTGCTGGTAGCGCTGATAGAGCTGTTCGAAGCGCTCGGCCTCATCCGGGCGCGGCTGCAGGGTGCTTTCCACCCGGCTTGCCATATGCCGCTGGGCCGTTGGAATATCGCGATATACGCCGGCGGAGACGGCGGCAAAGATGGCGGCGCCCAGCGCGCAGCACTGATCGGAGGCGACAATCTGCAGCGGGCGGTTCAGCACGTCGCAGCAGGCCTGCATGATGACCGGGTTTTTGCGCGCGATGCCGCCCAGCGCCATCACGTTGGTTACCGGGATCCCCTGGCCGGTGAAGCACTCCATAATGGCGCGGGCGCCGAAGGCGGTGGCCGCCACCAGGCCGCCGAACAGCGCCGGCGCATCGGTGGCGAGATTCAGATCGGTTATCACCCCTTTCAGGCGCTGGTTAGCGCCCGGGGTGCGTCGCCCGTTGAACCAGTCCAGCACCACCGGCAGATGGTCGAGGGAGGGATTTTGCGCCCACGCCTCGGTCAGCGCCGGCAGCAGCTGCTTCTGGCTGGCGCGGATCGGCTCTTTCAGCTCCGGATGGGCCAGCGCCAGCTGCTCCAGCGGCCAGCCGAGAATGCGGCCAAACCAGGCGTAAATATCGCCGAAGGCCGACTGTCCGGCTTCCAGACCGATAAAGTCGGGCACCACGCTGCCGTCGACCTGGCCGCAGATGCCCTTCACCGTGCGGTCGCCAACGCTGTGCTTATCGGCAATCAGGATGTCGCAGGTGGAGGTGCCGATGACTTTAACCAGCGTATTCGGCTGCGCGCCGGCGCCCACCGCCCCCATATGGCAGTCGAAGGCGCCGCCGGAGAGGGTCACCGTTTCCGCCAGGCCCAGGCGCAGCGCCCATTCGGCGCTGAGGGTGCCGACCGGCGCGTCGGCGGTCCAGGTGTTGCTAAACAGCGGCCAGCTGAGGTGCTGATTGATAACCGGGTCGAGCTCGTCGAAGAAGCTGGCCGGCGGCAGGCCGCCCCAGTCGGCGTGCCACAGCGATTTGTGCCCGGCGCTGCAGCGGCCGCGGCGAATATCCTGCGGGCGAGTGGTGGCGGAGAGCAGCGCCGGAACCCAGTCGCACAGCTCAACCCACGAGGCCGCGGCCTGCGCGACGGCGCTATCCTGACGGGTGATGTGGAGGATCTTGGCCCAGAACCATTCGCTGGAGTAGATGCCGCCGATGTAGCGGGAGTAGTCCTCTTTGCCCGGCTGGTGGCACAGACGGGTGATGGCCTCCGCCTCTTCCACCGCGGTATGGTCTTTCCACAGCACGAACATCGCGTTCGGGTTATCGGCGAACTCTTCCCGCAGGGCCAGCACGTTGCCGTCGGCGTCGACCGGCGCCGGCGTCGAGCCGGTGCTGTCAACGCCGATGCCGACGACGGCGGCGCACTGCCCGGGGCTCAGCTGCGCCAGCACGCTTTTCAGCGCGGCTTCCATTGATTCAATGTAATCCCGCGGGTGGTGGCGAAACTGATTATTCGGGGCGTCGCAAAACAGCCCCTGCTGCCAGCGCGGATACCATTCGACGCCGGAGGCGAGCTCTGCGCCGGTGGCGCATTCCACCGCCAGCGCGCGAACTGAATCGCTACCAAAATCGAGGCCAATCGCAATTGCCATGCTGTTACTCCATGCTGAAAACCATTCATGGTGAAACAGTAGATATCCCCAGCAAAAACCGTCAGGCCGTATTCGCTAATCTTATGGACTATATTGCTATGGCATCGCAAAGTGTGACGCCGTGCAAATATTCAATGTGGACTTTTCTGCCGCATTTATAGACACTTTTGTTATGTGCTGGAAGGGCTTACGTTGGGCGATGTTATCGATTTTTGCTGAAATCAGGCGGGTTTTACTTCAAATTTCAACCCACATCCCATTACGAAAATCGCGTCAGGAATAAAATAACCAGTATGGACAATTAGTGTCCAGCACCTCTCCGGGAGAGCTGAGTTTATGGCTGAAACACAAAACGATCCTTTGCTGCCGGGCTACTCTTTTAACGCCCACCTGGTGACGGGCCTGACGCCGATTGATGCGGATGGCTACCTGGATTTCTTTATTGACCGCCCGCTCGGCATGAAAGGCTTCATCCTCAACCTGACGATCCGCGGCGAAGGGGTGATCAACAACCAGGACGAACAGTTTGTCTGTCGGCCCGGGGATATTTTACTCTTCCCGCCGGGGGAGGTTCATCACTACGGCCGCCATCCCGACGCCCGCGAGTGGTATCACCAGTGGGTCTATTTCCGTCCGCGGGCCTACTGGCTCGAGTGGCTGAACTGGCCGACGATTTTCGCCCATACCGGTTTTTTCCGCCCCGATGAGCAGTGGCAGGCGCGCTTCGGCGAGCTTTTCGGCCAGATCGTCGACGCCGGACAGGGGGCCGGACGCTACTCCGAGCTGCTGGCGATCAACCTGCTGGAACAGCTGCTGCTGCGGCGCATGGAGGCGATAAACGAATCCCTCTATCCGCCGCTGGATAACCGGGTTCGCGACGCCTGCCAGTATATTAGCGATCGCCTGGCGGACAGCCGCTTTGATATCGCCAGCGTCGCCCGCCACGTCTGCCTGTCGCCGTCGCGGCTATCGCACCTGTTCCGCCAGCAGCTGGGCATCAGCGTGCTGGGCTGGCGGGAAGATCAGCGGATTAGCCAGGCCAAGCTGCTGCTGAGCACCACGCGAATGCCCATCGCCACGGTGGGGCGCAACGTCGGTTTCGAAGATCAGCTCTATTTTTCGCGGGTCTTTAAAAAATGCACCGGCGCCAGCCCGAGCGAATTCCGTGCAGGATGTGAATAAAACGTAAATAAAGTGAAATGATGCGCCGAACAATGGTCGTAACCGGTAAACTATTCAGACAATTGATGGCTTGACGAAGGCGCGACGGCTCTGGAGAATCCGTGCTTCGTTTTTAAACCGGGCACACTATGCAAGCATTGCTGGAACATTTTATCACCCAATCCACGGTCTACTCGCTGATAGCCGTGATGCTGGTCGCCTTTCTTGAATCGCTGGCGCTGGTGGGGTTGATACTGCCGGGCACGGTGATGATGGCCGGGCTGGGGGCGCTTATCGGCAGCGGAGAGGTTAACTTCTGGCAGGCGTGGCTGGCGGGCATTGTCGGCTGTTTATTCGGCGACTGGATCTCATTTTGGCTCGGCTGGCGGTTTAAAAAACCGCTGCATCGCTGGTCGTTTATGAAGAAAAACAAAGCGCTGCTTGATAAGACCGAACACGCGCTGCACCAGCACAGCATGGTCACGATCCTGATCGGGCGCTTCGTCGGGCCGACGAGGCCGCTGGTGCCGATGGTTGCCGGGATGCTCGACCTGCCGGTGGCGAAGTTTATTCTGCCGAATATTATCGGCTGCCTGCTGTGGCCGCCGCTCTACTTTTTGCCGGGCATTCTTGCCGGCGCGGCCATTGATATTCCCGCCGATGAGAACAGCGCCAGCTTTAAGTGGCTGCTGCTGAGCGCCGCGCTGCTGGCGTGGCTGGCCGGCTGGCTATGCTGGCGCCTGTGGCGCAGCGCAAAAATGCGCGATCGGCTGACCCGGCTGCTGCCGCGTGCGCGCCTGCTGTGGCTGACGCCGCTGGCGCTGGTGCTGGCGGGCGTGGCGTTAACGGTGGTGATTCGCCACCCGCTGATGCCGGTCTATCTCAATATTCTGCACCACGTTATCGCGCGCTGATCCCGAGCAGATGGGAGGCGCTGCTGTTGCCGCTTAAGAGCGCCTCGGTGGCGCCATCCCAGGCGATGCGTCCGTCGGCCACCACCAGCGACCGCGGCGCGATGCGGGCGGCATCCTCCACGCTATGCGACACCATCATCAGCGTCAAATTGCGGCGCTGGCAAACCTCTGCGACCAAAACCAGCATCTCCTGGCGCAGCGCCGGATCGAGCGCGGAAAACGGCTCATCCAGCAGCAGTACCGGCTGCTCGCGCACCAGACAGCGCGCCAGCGCCGCCCGCTGCCGCTGACCGCCGGATAGCTCGCCGGGAAGCCTCTCCAGCAGGGAATCGATGCCCATCTGTTCGGCAATAGTCTGCAGGCTGGCATTTTGCCCGGCGCTCAGCTTAAGCCCTGGGTTCATGCCGAGGCCGATGTTCTGGCGGATGGTGAGATGGTTAAAGAGGTTATTTTCCTGAAACAGCATCGATACCGGGCGCCGGGCCGGCGGAGTCGCGGTATGCGGCTGACCGTCGATGACGATGCTGCCGCTCGCCGGCGGCAAAAAGCCGGCGATCAGGTTCAGCAGCGTGCTTTTCCCCGCCCCGCTGGGGCCGAGTACCGCAAGACGTTCGCCGCGCTGTACGGAGAGGGTGAAGCGCATCGGTAGGTGCTGATACAGCCAGGTCACATCATTCAGTTTTAACATCACGCCCCGGTAGCTTCTCAATTACGGTAAAGAGGACAAAGCACAGCGCCAGCAGCAGCAGGGCGGTAACGGCACCGTCCTGGCTACGATAGGCGCCAATCTGCTGATACAGATAGAACGGCAGGGTGCGGAAATCGTCGTTGCCGAACAGCGCCACCACGCCGAAATCACCGATCGAAAGCACGCAGGCAAAGGCCAGCGCCTGGGCCAGCGGGCGCTTCAGGGCGCGCAGCTCAACCACCCGCAGGCGGGTAAAGCCGCTCATCCCCAGCGAGTGACAGAGCATGCCGTAGCGCGCGGCGACGTCGCGCATCGGGTTTTCCAGCACCTTCAGCGCATAGGGGATCGCCATCAGCGCATTGGTGAAGATAACGATGCCGTCGGCGGAGTCGGGCAGGCCAACGCTATTATTGAGCAGCAAAAAGAAGCCGGTCGCTAGCACGATCCCCGGCATGGCGAGGATCAGCATCCCGCTAAGCTCCAGCGCCTGACCGGCCAGCGGGCGGCGGCGGATGCGCAGCTCGCGGCTGCTCCACAGCAGCATCATCGTCAGAACAACGCTGAGCACGCCGGCGGCCAGCGCGATGCGCAGGGAGGTCGCCAGGGTCTGCCATAGCGCAGGCTGGGCCAGCACCCGCGGCAGATTGCTATTCAGACCGTCGATGACGACCGCCAGCATCGGCGGCAGCAGCAGCAGCAGGGCGATCGCGATCAGCACGAAGTCGGTGAGGCGGCTGTGCAGGCGATCGTCGGGGTCGCGCCAGCCGCGAACGTGGGTCACGCCGATCGCCACGGCCTTGCTCAGGCGCTGGCTGAGCAGCACCAGCCCGAGGCAGCAGCCCATCTGGATCAGCGCCAGCATCGCCGCGCGGGCCGGATCGTAATCAAAGCTCAGCGCCTGGTAGATCGCCAGTTCGATGGTGGTGGCCCGCGGGCCGCCGCCGAGGGAGAGGACGGTCGCGAAGCTGGCGAAGCAGAGCATAAAGATCAGCGCCGCCACCGGCGGAATTTGCCGCCGCAGCCACGGCCACTCCACGAAGCGGAAAAAGTGAAAGCCGCGCATACCAAGCTGGGCCGCTATTTGCCGTTGTTCGCCGGGGATATTCTCCAGCGCCTGCAGCAGCAGGCGGGTCGCCATCGGCATATTGAAGAAGACGTGGGCCAGCAGAATTCCCTGCAGCCCGTAAGGGGAGAAATCCCACCGCCATCCCAGGGCGCTAAACGCCGCCGCCAGCCAGCCCTGACGGCCGTAAACGCTGAGGATGCCGAATACCGCCACCAGCACCGGCAGGATCAGCGTCATCGCGCACAGGCGCAGCAGCAGCGTGCGGCCGGGAAAGCGGCGCCGGTAAAGGGCGCGGGCAAGAAAAACAGCCGGCGCCACCGAAAGCAGCGCCGAAAGAGACGCCTGCCAGAAGGAGAAGCGCACGACGTGCCAGAGATAGCTGTCGTCAACGAAGGTCAGCCAGGCAGCCTCCGGCGCGCTGCTCCAGAGCGCCAGAAAGGCGGCCAGCGCCACCACAACCAGCACGGCCGCGGCGATCAGGCCCGGCAGCAGCCAGCCGATGCTTAGCGGCTGACGGCGCGTTGCCATGCGTTAATCCAGTTCTGCCGTTCGCCAGCAACCTGCTGCGGAGTGAACTCCAGGGTGGTCTGCGGTTTGACCAGCGTGTCAAAGCCGGCGGGGAGCGCCACCTGGGCGACCGGGTACATCCAGTTGCCCGCCGGAATCGCATTCTGGAATCCCGGAGAGACCATAAACTTAAGGAACTTCTCCGCCAGCTCCGGCTGCTTGCTGGCCGCGGTGCGGGCCGCCACTTCGACCTGCAGGTAGTGGCCTTCGCTGAAGCCGGCCGCCGCGTAGTTATCCTTTTTCTCTGCGATAATGTGATAAGCCGGAGAGGTGGTATAGCTCAGCACCAGATCGCTCTCCCCCTTCAGGAACAGGCCGTAGGCCTCGCTCCAGCCTTTGGTCACGGTGACGGTTTTCGCCGCCAGCTTCTCCCATGCCTGCGGGGATTTGTCGCCGTACACTTTCTGCATCCACAGCAGCAGGCCGAGGCCCGGCGTGCTGGTGCGCGGATCTTCGTAGATCACCCGCCATTTCTGGTCGCTCTCAACCAGCTCTTTCAGGCTCTTGGGCGGATTTTTGAGCTTGTTTTTATCGTAGACGAAGGCGAAATAGCCGTAATCAAAGGGGACGAAGGTATCGTTGTTCCAGCCGCCGGGGACGGTGAGCGCGTCGGTCGGCACGTTGCTTTTGGCGAACAGCTTGCTTTGCGCCGCCGCTTCCAGCAGGTTGTTGTCCAGCCCGAGCACCACGTCGGCTTTGCTGTTTTTGCCTTCCATGCGCAGGCGATTGAGCAGCGAGACGCCGTCTTCCAGCGCCACGAACTTCAGCTCGCAGCCGCAGTCGGCTTCAAACGCCTTTTTGACGGCCGGGCCCGGGCCCCAGTCCGCGGAAAAGGAGTCGTAGGTATAGACGGTGAGAACGGGCTTAGCCAACGCGGGAGCGGCGACTAGCACCAGCAGCGGGAGTAGTTTTTTCAACACTTTGCACCTCATAAAAAAGGGGTGGCAAAGGATTTTGAGTGAGCCTCAAATCCCTTCGCCGGCGTTATCCGGATCAGGTTCGACGGGTATTTTCTCAGCCCATACGCTTTATCCCACAGGTTGCCTTGCAGCGGCCTGGATGATACGGCGTATGTTAATTAGCACCCCGTTGAGAACGGCGACCAGTGTAATGATTTTGTTAGCGGACCGAAAGGGCTTAAGCGTCCGCCGGGGAGGGAGCTAGGGCTCCGGCGGCGCAAACCACGCCGATTTAAAATCAAACCAGCCGAGGGTGTTCATTCTCACCCCGCGCATGCTGCGCTGCCCCTGGATCATCAGCCAGTGGTGGATCAGCGGCACGATCGTTTGATTGGCCAGCAGCTGCTGGCTCCAGGTGGCCGGGTTTAGCTCGCCTGCATGCCAGCGGCCGGCATCCTCCTGCCAGTCAATCGGGATGCAGTGGCGAACGAGCGGGACTTCATACAGCCAGGCGAACAGGGAAAAGTCGATCGGCAGGGTAAAGTTGGCGCTGTTGAGCCAGATGTCGCTGACCACCTCGCCGCGATGCCACTCCGCGTACTCCAGCTCCCGGATCTCCAGCCTGACCTGATGCTTGGCCAGCAGCGTCGCCATAATACCGCCGATTGCGCGGTGCTCAATATGGTCCTGGTAATAGGTCAGCGTTACCGACTCGAGGCCCGCGGGCTTCTCGCAGGCGTGGCTGCGCGCGTGATGCCAGCGCGGCAGCAGGCCGTAGGCCGGGAACCAGTTGCCCTGATAATGTTCGCCCGCGTGGTAAAGCAGGTTCGCCGGCTGGAACAGATAGCTCAGCCACTGGCGCACGGCCGCATTGGCGCCGAGCGGGCTGCGGGAATCAAACAGCAGGTAGTAGCAGCCCTCTTCCAGGCGGCTTTCGATGGCTTTCTCGCTCTGCGTGGTGCCCTGCAGGGTCAGGCCGCCGTTCGGCTCGTCGCCAATCTCCGGCAGCACCCAGACGTTGACCTCGTCAATTAATGCCCGATAGCCGAAGTAGTCGTCGAAGGCGTGGATCTTTAGCTGGTTTTGGTTATTGCGCGCCACCGCATAGGGCCCGGTGCCGATCGGCATCGCGGAGAAGTTCTCCATCGAATGCCATTCGCGCGGCAGTATCACCGCGGAAACCTGGCCCAGCAGCCACGGCAGCCAGCGATCCGGCTGCGTCAGATGGATATCCAGCGTCCAGGCGGTAGGCGAGACGATGCGCTCAATATGGGAGTAGAGCGGCAGGGCGTTGCTGCGCTGCAGGGAGGCGATCACGTCCTCCATTTCCAGCTCGCGGCCGTGGTGAAAGTGGATACCGGGGCGCAAAAAGAAGCGCCAGTGGGTGGGCGAGAGCTGCTGCCAGTGGTGGGCAATATCGGCTTCCAGTTCCCCATTTTCCTCATTTACCCGCGTCAGGGCGCTGAAGATTTGCCGGGCGATATGGTTTTCCGAACGGCGCAGCGCGCTGCCGGGGAGCAGATTTTTCATCGGCCGGTAGTAGAGCACGCGCAGAATATGCCGCCCCTGGCGAAAGCTCCGTCCGAGATGGGAGACCAGCATCTGGCGCACGGCGGCCTTATCGCCGACCAGTTGTACCAGCTGATCGATGCGATCCTGCTCCAGCAGATCTTCCGCCCGCTGCTGCTGCAGCGCCAGGCCGGTGTAGAGGAAGGCCAGCTTCGATCGCTTACCGCGTCCCGCTTCCGCCTCCCAGGTGAGCCAGCCGCGCTCCTCCATCATGTTCAGCAGGGTTCTCATATGGCGGCGCGAACAGCTAAGCATCTCCGCCAGCTCGTTGAGCGTCGTCTCCTGCGACCTGCCTTCGCAGCATTGCCATAAGCGGATGAACTGTTGTTGCAGACGGGCGGAAGACATAAAAGGGGAACTCCTGATGAAAACTCAGCAATTTATTAATCCCTATATTAGGCCAATAATAGATTCCGATGAAGCGAGGAGATGAATATGATGGGGTCAACCGCTAAGCAGTTCTACCAACGCTACTTTTCTGCGACGCAGGATGCGTCATGGCTAGCCCGCCTGATGGCAGGACGACAGCAGGAAATACTCGGCGAGCTGATGCAGTGGGGAGTTACGTCACCGACCTCTGATCGTTAACTTGCAGACATCATGTGTGACTGAGTATTGGTGCATACCTGTCGTCTTTCACGTTTCCGGCGTTACCGCGGCCCGCTTGCTATAGCCGCCGGCCTGTAACCTGAAATAGATAGCGTATAAAATCACCCGCCAGCAGATGACTTCTGCTGGCTTTTTTCGTTTTCTTCGCGCGCTAAGGACATGACATGCTGTGGTTAATGACGATGGGGCGGCGGCTGAACGGCGTCTACGCGGCTTTTATGCTGGTCGCTTTTATGATGGGGATTGCCGGCGCGCTGCAGGCCCCGACGCTCAGCCTGTTTCTCAGCCGCGAGGTGGGCGCGCAGCCCTTCTGGGTCGGGCTGTTTTATACCGTTAACGCCATTGCCGGGATTGCAGTCAGCCTGGCGCTGGCGAAGCGCTCCGACAGCCAGGGCGATCGCCGGCGGCTGATTATGTTCTGCTGCCTGATGGCGGTGGGCAACGCGCTGCTGTTTGCTTTTAATCGCCACTACCTAACCCTGATTACCTGCGGCGTGATGCTGGCATCCATCGCCAACGCCGCGATGCCGCAGCTGTTCGCCCTGGCGCGGGAGTATGCCGACAGCTCGGCGCGGGAAGTGGTGATGTTCAGCTCGATCATGCGCGCCCAGCTGTCGCTGGCGTGGGTTATCGGCCCGCCGCTGGCCTTTATGCTGGCGCTGAACTACGGCTTTACCACCATGTTCACGATTGCGGCCGGGATTTTCGTCATTAGCCTGGCGCTGATTGCGTTTAAGCTGCCGTCGGTGGCGCGGGTGGAGCAGCCTTCGGAAGCGGCGGGAGCGATAGCCCAGGCCGGCGGCTGGCAGGATAAAAACGTGCGGATGCTGTTTATCGCCTCGACGCTGATGTGGACCTGCAACACCATGTACATCATCGATATGCCGCTGTGGATCAGCAGCGATCTCGGCCTGCCGGATAGCCTGGCGGGGATCTTAATGGGCACCGCGGCCGGGCTGGAGATCCCGGCGATGATCGTTGCGGGCTACTATGTTAAACGCTGGGGCAAGCGGCGGATGATGGTCGCCGCCGTAGCCGCCGGGGTGCTGTTCTACGCCGGGCTGATCCTGTTCCACGACCGCACCGCGCTGCTGGCGCTGCAGCTGTTTAACGCGATTTTTATCGGTATTGTCGCCGGGATCGGCATGCTGTGGTTCCAGGACCTGATGCCGGGACGCGCGGGAGCGGCCACCACGCTGTTCACCAACAGTATTTCCACCGGCGTGATTCTGGCCGGCGTGCTGCAGGGGGCGCTGTCGCAAAGCTACGGCCACGCCAGCGTTTACTGGGCGATTGCGGCGATTTCGCTGGTGACCCTGTTCCTGACCGGCAGGGTCAAGGATATCTAGCGCCGGGCGGCGAAAGAGCTAAAAAAATGCCCGGTCACGGGACCGGGCAGGATAGCAGGCGGCTCTATGAGTTCATAAAGGCCGGCAGCTTGCGCTCGTAGGTCGAAATCGCCTCCTCGTGCTGCAGCGTCAGGCCGATGCTGTCGAGGCCGTTAAGCATGCAGTGGCGGCGGAAGGCGTCGATTTTAAAGCGGTACGACCGGTCGCCCGCTTTCACCACTTCTGCTTCCAGATCCACCTCAAACTTAATGCCCGGGTTGGCCTGCACCAGCTTAAACATCTCGTCAACCTGCTCGTCGCTCAGGGTGACCGGCAGCAGCTGGTTGTTGAAGCTGTTGCCGTAGAAGATGTCGGCGAAGCTTGGCGCGATTACCACTTTAAAGCCGTAGTCGGTCAACGCCCAGGGCGCGTGCTCGCGCGATGAGCCGCAGCCGAAGTTTTCCCGCGCCAGCAGAATCGAGGCGCCTTTAAACTCCGGGAAGTTGAGCACGAACTCCGGGTTCGGCTGCTCTCCCTTGTCATCGAGGAAGCGCCAGTCGTTGAACAGATGCGCGCCAAAACCGGTGCGGGTCACTTTCTGCAGGAACTGCTTGGGAATGATCGCATCGGTATCGACGTTTGCGGCATCCAGCGGCACCACCAGGCCAGTATGTTGGGTAAATTTCTCTGCCATGATGGTCTCCTTATTTGATATCGCGGATATCGGCGAAATGACCGCTAACGGCCGCCGCTGCGGCCATTGCCGGGCTGACTAAGTGGGTACGTCCGCCGCGGCCCTGACGGCCTTCAAAGTTACGGTTGCTGGTGGATGCGCAGCGCTCGCCCGGGTTCAGGCGGTCGTTGTTCATCGCCAGGCACATGGAGCAGCCCGGCAGACGCCATTCAAAGCCGGCTTCGATAAAGATCTTATCCAGACCTTCCGCTTCCGCCTGCGCCTTCACCGGGCCGGAGCCAGGGACAACCAGCGCCTGCACGCCCGGCGCGACCTTGCGACCTTTGGCAATTTCCGCCGCCGCGCGTAAATCTTCAATGCGCGAGTTGGTACAGGAGCCGATAAAGACTTTATCAATTGCGACTTCGGTCAGCGGGATGCCGGGCTTCAGGCCCATGTAGGCCAGCGCTTTTTCCGCGCTCGCGCGCTCTACCGGATCGGCGAAAGAGGCCGGGTCGGGAATGATGTCGGTGACGGAGATAACCTGGCCCGGGTTGGTTCCCCAGGTGACCTGCGGCGCGATCTCTGCGGCCTGTAAGGTGACGACGGTGTCAAAGGTGGCGTCGGCGTCGGTGGTCAGGGTTTTCCAGTATTCAACGGCTTCGTCGAAGTTCTGACCCTTCGGCGCATGCAGACGCCCCTTCACGTAGCTGAAGGTGGTTTCGTCCGGCGCCACCAGGCCGGCTTTGGCGCCCATCTCGATGGCCATATTGCACAGGGTCATGCGGCCTTCCATGCTCAGGTTGCGAATGGCTTCGCCGCAGAATTCGACCACGTGGCCGGTACCGCCGGCGCTGCCGGTTTTGCCGATGATCGCCAGTACGATATCTTTCGCGGTGATGCCGGGAGCCGCCTGGCCCTGAACCTCAATCTTCATCGTTTTGGCGCGGCCCTGCTTCAGGGTCTGGGTGGCCAGCACGTGTTCAACTTCGGAAGTCCCGATGCCGAAAGCCAGCGCGCCGAACGCGCCGTGGGTTGCGGTATGGGAGTCGCCGCAGACGATGGTCATCCCCGGCAGGGTCACGCCCTGCTCGGGGCCCATCACGTGAACAATCCCCTGATACGGGTGGTTCAGGTCGTACAGCTCAACGCCGAACTCTTTACAGTTCTTAATCAGCTCCTGCATCTGGATACGCGCCATTTCGCCGGACGCGTTGATGTCTTTGGTCTGAGTCGAAACGTTATGATCCATGGTGGCGAAGGTTTTCCCCGGCTGGCGCACCTGGCGGTTGTGCGCGCGCAGGCCGTCAAACGCCTGCGGGGAGGTCACTTCGTGTACCAGATGACGGTCGATGTACAGCAGCGGGGTTTCGTTTTGTGCTTCATAAACTACGTGAGCATCAAACAATTTTTCATACAACGTCTTCGCCATGATTACACCCCTTCAGCGACATAGCGAGCAATGATGTCGCCCATTTCATCGGTACTGACCGCCGCCGCGCCGCGCGCTAAATCGCCGGTGCGGATGCCTTCTTCTAACGCGCGGTTGATCGCGCTTTCGATTGCCGTTGCTGCAGCGTCCGCATCGAGGCTGTAGCGCAGCAGCAGAGCCAGCGACAGGATCTGGGCGATCGGGTTGGCGATGTTCTTGCCGGCGATATCCGGCGCCGAGCCGCCTGCCGGCTCATACAGGCCAAAGCCCTGTTCGTTCAGACTGGCGGACGGCAGCATGCCCATTGAGCCGGTGATCATCGCGCATTCGTCGGACAGAATGTCGCCGAACAGGTTGGAGCACAGCAGCACGTCGAACTGGGACGGGTCTTTAATCAGCTGCATGGTGGCGTTGTCGATGTACATATGCGCCAGCTCAACGTCCGGGTACTCTTTGGCGATTTCGCCGACGATTTCCCGCCACAAAATGGAGGACTGCAGCACGTTAGCTTTGTCGATAGAGGTCACTTTGCTCCGGCGCTTGCGGGCCGATTCAAACGCGATGTGCGCGATGCGCTCGATCTCAAAACGGTGATAAACCTCGGTATCAAAAGCCTTTTCGTGATGGCCGCTGCCTTCGCGGCCCTTCGGCTGGCCGAAGTAGATGCCGCCGGTCAGTTCACGGACGCACAGGATGTCGAAGCCGTTGGCGGCGATATCCGCGCGCAGCGGGCAAAACTCTTCCAGCCCCTGGTACAGCTTCGCCGGGCGCAGGTTGCTGAACAGCTTAAAATGTTTACGCAGCGGCAGCAGCGCGCCGCGCTCCGGCTGCTCTGCCGGCGGCAGGTGCTCCCATTTCGGGCCCCCGACCGAGCCGAACAGAATGGCGTCTGCCTGCTCGCAGCCGTCTACGGTTGCCTGCGGCAGCGGGGTGCCCTGACGGTCGATGGCGATGCCGCCAACGTCATACTGGCTGGTGGTAATGCGCATATCAAAACGGTTACGGACGGCTTCCAGTACTTTCATCGCCTGGTTCATGACTTCCGGGCCAATACCATCACCTGGCAAAACAGCAATATGGTAATTCTTCGACATTACACGGTTTCCTTCTTGTTCTCGTTATTTTGAGCTTTGCGTTGCAACTCTTTTTCGACTTCAGCGGCGCGCCAGATATTGTTCAGGACGTGAACCATCGCCTTCGCCGAGGATTCGACGATATCCGTCGCCAGCCCGACGCCGTGGAAGCGGCGGCCGTTGTAGTTAACGACGATATCAACCTGGCCCAGCGCGTCTTTACCGTGGCCCTTGGCGCTTAAACCATACTTAACCAGCTCGATGTCATATGCGGTGACGCGGTTGATTGCCTGATAGACGGCATCGACCGGGCCGTTGCCGTTGGCCGCTTCGGACTTAACTTCATCGCCGCAGGCCAGCTTGACGGAGGCGGTGGCGATGGCGTTGGAGCCGGACTGCACGCTGAAGTAGTCCAGGCGGAAATGCTCGGGCTCTTCCTGCTGCTTGTTAATAAAGGCCAGCGCTTCCAGGTCGTAGTCGAAGACCTGACCCTTTTTGTCCGCCAGCTTCAGGAAAGCGTCATACAGGTGGTCCATGTTGTAGTCGCTTTCCTTGTAGCCCATCTCTTCCATGCGGTGCTTCACCGCCGCGCGGCCGGAGCGGGAGGTCAGGTTCAGCTGTACCTGATTCAGGCCGATGGATTCCGGGGTCATGATTTCGTAGTTTTCGCGGTTCTTCAGCACGCCGTCCTGGTGAATACCGGAAGAGTGGGCGAAAGCGCCGGTGCCGACGATGGCTTTGTTTGCCGGGATCGGCATGTTGCAAATCTGGCTGACGGTCTGGCTGGTGCGCCAGATTTCGCTGTGATTAATGCGGGTGCGTACGTCCATAATATCTTTACGCACCTTGATGGCCATGATGACTTCTTCCAGTGAGCAGTTGCCCGCGCGCTCGCCAATGCCGTTCATGGCGCCTTCAACCTGGCGCGCGCCGGCGTGGACGGCGGCAATGGCGTTGCCGACGGCTAAGCCCAAATCGTCATGGGTGTGAACCGAAATGATCGCTTTGTCGATGTTCGGCACGCGCTCGTACAGGCCGGTAATGATGTTGGAGAATTCGAACGGCATGGTATAGCCGACGGTATCCGGGATGTTAATGGTGGTCGCACCGGCGCGAATGGCCGCTTCAACGACGCGCGCCAGGTCGGCAATCGGCGTACGGCCGGCATCTTCACAAGAAAATTCAACATCGTCGGTATAGTTACGGGCGCGTTTAATCATATAGATCGAACGCTCAATCACTTCATCGAGGGTGCTGCGCAACTTGGTCGCGATGTGCATCGGCGAAGTGGCGATAAAAGTATGAATACGGAACGCTTCGGCGACTTTCAACGACTCGGCCGCGACGTCGATATCTTTCTCTACGCAGCGGGCCAGGGCGCAGACGCGGCTATTTTTGACGGTGCGCGCGATGGTCTGTACGGATTCAAAGTCGCCCGGAGATGAGACAGGGAAACCGACTTCCATCACGTCTACGCCCATACGCTCAAGGGCCAGAGCAATCTGCAGCTTCTCTTTAACGCTCAGGCTGGCCTGTAACGCTTGTTCCCCGTCACGTAAGGTCGTATCGAAAATAATGACTTGCTGGCTCATGGTTAAATCCTTAATCGGTGTCCTGGGCGCCTTGCTGACGAGCATAAAAAAACCCGCGCAATGGCGCGGGTTTTATAGTCTTACTGGAAGATGACTAACGCTTAACGTCGCCCAGCAGCCTACCGCGCAAATTGGATGCGTTTAGTAGTAGTAGGCTGGTGAAACGAGTGCTGCGAATCATTGCGTCATGCTCCAGATGAAATCGATATGCTTTTAGAGTTACTGGATACGCCTTTTGATGTCAACCCCTGAGGGAGAAAAACGTCTTTTTACCCTGGCGCTGAATTAGCTAATTGTGCTGAAGATCGCGCTTTTTTGCCGACAATCGTTTTTGGCGCCGCGGCAGGGGCGAGGCCATTTAAAACATTCACAGCATTTCCTTTTCATTCAAGGCATCACGTTGCCGGGGCGGCAGCGGTCGGCATCTTAATGAAAATGGTGAGAATATTTTCCTTGTGAATATATTTAAATAAGCTTAGGTTAATTATCTATGATAATGGAATGTTAATTTTAATAGCGATTTTTAATCGATACTTTAATGTGGCTTAAATTTAAATTAACTATTTCTGCCGTTGTTTATCTTTATAAGTTATGAGTAAACTTAACCCCATCAAGTAATCGATATAGTTAAAATAAATCGGTCATTTTCTTATTGTGCTTATTTTTGTCGAAATCATAACTTTGATATATTCCTAAAATGCGTTTTTACCCTTTTGCAAATTTCATATGCGTGCTAAATGATATTCTCAACATTAATTACGGTACTTGTGCAAAGGGAATTTAGCCTGATGGTGAAATTAGATATGATAATTGAAAGTACTGAATATCAAACGGCCCCCGCGGTGGAAGCGGTGAAACCTCAGCTACGAATGGTCGATCTCAATCTGCTCACCGTGTTTGATGCGGTGATGCAGGAGCAGAATATCACCCGGGCGGCGCACTCTCTGGGGATGTCGCAGCCGGCGGTCAGCAACGCGGTAGCGCGCCTGAAGGTAATGTTTAATGACGAGCTGTTCGTTCGCTACGGCCGCGGCATTCAGCCTACGGCGCGCGCGTTTCAGCTTTTTGGCTCGGTGCGCCAGGCCCTGCAGCTGGTGCAGAACGAGCTGCCGGGATCCGGCTTTGAGCCAATAAGCAGCGAGCGGGTGTTTAATCTGTGCGTCTGCAGCCCGTTGGATAACTATTTGACGGCAACGATCCTCAATAAAGTTAGCGAAGCCGCGCCAAATATTCATTTGATTTTTAAATCGGCGCTGAATCAAAATACCGAACATCAATTACGTTATCAGGAAATTGAATTCGTGGTGGGCTATGAAGAGTTTCGCCGTCCTGAATTTTCCTGCGTGCCGCTGTTTAACGATGAGATAGTATTAGTCGCCAGCCGTCAGCATCCGCGTATTAGCGGATTGTCGGCAGAGGACGACATTTATCGGGAAGAGCACGCGGTTGTTGCCCTGGATCGCTACGCCTCGTTCAGTCAGCCCTGGTATGACAATCTCGATAAGCAGGCGCGGATTGCCTATCAGGGCAATGCGCTGGTCAACGTATTAAACGTGGTTTCACAAACGCAAATGGTGGCGATTGCGCCGCGGTGGCTGGCGGCTGAATTCGCGGATAAGCTTAACCTGCAGCTGGTCACGCTACCGCTGCCGGTTAATAGCCGGACCTGCTATCTTTCATGGCACGAAGCCGCTGGCCGCGATAAAGGCCACCAGTGGATGAAAGAACTGCTGGTCAATATCTGCCGGCGCTAATCTGTCCGCGCATCACCACAAACGGGAGCCGCGGCTCCTGCTTTGTGAAGGGGCCGCAGGGGATATTCGAGCCTGCCGTTGAGGGAGGCTCATAGGGTGGCCCTTTTAGATTTCATTATCTATTTATAAGCAATAAAGTAGAATTTTATTCTGTTTGACGGCCTCGACTATGCGCAGATGCAGATGAAAAATGGATGATTTACTGCGACGCGGCAATTTGCCCGAGTAATGATTTGCGCCATTCCCTGTCGATGAAGTTTTCCACCTGATTTTTTATTAAATCCTGTTTTTTATTCTTTTAATACCTCTCGCGTACCCGCGGCGGCTAATTGCCTGCCCGTTAGCGACCAGTTATGGTAATGGCATCCAGTCCATTCACCTCAATGCGAAGACAAGTTTCTGCGCATTTGTGCGAACGCGCGGAAATTGAATTCCGCCGTCGTTAAAAACAATAAGCCGGGAGGCAAACCATGGAGATGTTGTCAGGAGCCGAGATGGTCGTCCAGTCGCTTGTCGATCAGGGCGTCAAGCAAGTATTCGGTTATCCCGGGGGGGCGGTCCTCGATATCTATGATGCGTTACACACCCTCGGCGGTATCGATCATATTTTGGTCCGCCACGAGCAGGCCGCGGTGCATATGGCGGACGGGCTCGCCCGCGCAACGGGTGAGGTCGGGGTCGTGCTGGTGACCTCCGGACCCGGAGCAACGAACGCCATCACCGGCATTGCGACAGCGTACATGGACTCGATCCCTCTGGTGATCCTCTCCGGGCAGGTGGCGACTTCCCTGATTGGCTACGACGCTTTCCAGGAGTGCGATATGGTCGGTATTTCCCGGCCGGTGGTGAAGCACAGCTTCCTGGTTAAGCAAACCGAAGATATCCCCGGCGTCCTGAAGAAAGCCTTCTGGCTGGCGGCCAGCGGCCGTCCCGGCCCGGTTGTCGTCGATCTGCCGAAAGATATCCTCAACCCGGCGAACAAGCTGCCGTACGTATGGCCGGATGCGGTCAGCATGCGTTCCTATAATCCGACAACCAGCGGGCATAAAGGACAAATTAAACGCGCTCTGCAAACGCTGATCGCGGCCAAACACCCGGTGGTGTACGTCGGCGGCGGGGCGATTAACGCCCGATGCGAAGAGCAGCTGTATAGCCTGGTGGAAAAACTGAATCTGCCGGTTGCTTCGTCGCTGATGGGGCTGGGAGCTTTCCCGGCCACGCACCGGCAGGCGCTGGGCATGCTGGGCATGCACGGTACCTATGAAGCCAACATGACGATGCATCATTCCGACGTGATTTTCGCCGTTGGCGTCCGCTTTGACGATCGCACGACCAACAATCTGGCAAAATATTGCCCGAATGCCACGGTGCTGCATATCGATATCGATCCGACGTCAATTTCGAAAACGGTGCCGGCAGACGTGCCGATCGTTGGTGATGCCCGTCAGGTGCTGGAGCAGATGCTGGATCTGCTGGAGCAGGAAGAGGCGCAGCAGCCGCTGGACGAGCTCCGCAACTGGTGGCAGCAGATCGAACAGTGGCGAGCGCGTCACTGCCTGCAATACGATACGCAAAGCGGCAAGATCAAACCGCAGGCGGTGATCGAGACCATCTGGCGTCTGACCAATGGGGATGCCTACGTCACCTCCGACGTTGGCCAGCATCAGATGTTTGCCGCGCTCTATTATCCCTTTGATAAGCCGAGACGTTGGATCAACTCCGGCGGCCTGGGCACCATGGGCTTCGGCCTGCCGGCGGCACTCGGCGTGAAGATGGCGCTGCCGGATGAGACCGTTATTTGCGTCACCGGCGACGGCAGTATTCAGATGAATATCCAGGAGCTTTCCACCGCGCTGCAGTACGAACTGCCGGTCCTGGTGCTGAATCTGAATAACCGCTATCTCGGGATGGTGAAACAGTGGCAGGACATGATCTATTCCGGCCGTCACTCGCAGTCGTATATGGAGTCGCTCCCGGATTTTGTCCGCTTGGCAGAAGCGTATGGCCACGTCGGGATTCGCATTAACGAGCCGCACGAGCTGGAGTCGAAGCTGGCCGAAGCGCTGGAACAGGTGCGTAATAATCGCCTGGTCTTCGTCGACGTAACGGTTGACGGCAGCGAGCACGTGTATCCGATGCATATTCGCGGCGGCGGGATGGACGAGATGTGGTTGAGCAAAACGGAGAGAACCTGATTATGCGCCGGATATTATCGGTATTACTGGAAAACGAATCGGGCGCCTTATCGCGCGTTATTGGTCTCTTTGCGCAGCGTGGGTACAACATTGAAAGCCTGACGGTGGCGCCCACCGATGACCCGACGCTCTCGCGGATGACGATTCAGACCGTGGGCGATGAGAAAGCGATTGAGCAGATCGAAAAGCAGCTGCATAAGCTGGTGGACGTGCTGCGCGTCAGCGAGCTCGCACAAAACTCGCACGTTGAGCGCGAGATTATGCTGGTGAAGGTGCAGGCCAGCGGCTTTGGCCGCGAAGAGGTCAAGCGCAACACCGAGATCTTCCGCGGGCAGATTATCGACGTCACTCCGTCTATCTACACCGTTCAGCTGGTTGGTACCAGCGATAAGCTGGATGCGTTCATCGCCTCGCTGCGCGACGTCGCGAGAATCGTTGAAGTGGCTCGCTCGGGCGTCGTTGGCCTGTCGCGCGGTGATAAAATAATGCGCTGAGTCGCTGAAAATGACGTAAAAATAGCCCGTCATAAACTGTCGGGCTATTTTTTTGCGAAATCGGTAGGAACTGGAGATAAAAGCGGTTGCTGCGCTAACTATTCTGCGTTTAGATGTTATAGAAATGAATCCATACCTGAAGAAAGGTTATGTTCTGTACTAAATTACCCAAGGGGCAATTGTGAAACTGGATGAAATCGCCCGGCTGGCCGGTGTCTCGCGAACCACCGCTAGCTATGTGATTAATGGTAAAGCGAAGCAGTACCGCGTGAGCGATAAAACGGTCGAAAAAGTGATGGCTGTGGTTCGTGAACACAACTATCACCCAAATGCGGTCGCTGCCGGTCTGCGTGCAGGACGCACGCGTTCTATTGGTCTGGTCATTCCGGATCTGGAAAACACCAGCTATACCCGCATTGCTAACTATCTGGAGCGTCAGGCGCGCCAGCGCGGCTATCAGCTGCTGATCGCCTGTTCGGAAGATCAGCCAGATAACGAGATGCGCTGCATTGAGCACCTGCTGCAGCGCCAGGTCGACGCCATTATCGTGTCGACCTCATTACCGCCTGAGCATCCGTTCTATCAGCGCTGGGCCAACGATCCGTTCCCGATAGTCGCGCTCGATCGCGCTCTCGATCGCGAACACTTCACCAGCGTCGTCGGCGCCGATCGGGACGATGCCGAAATGCTGGGCGCCGAGCTGCGCAAATTCCCCGGCGACAGCGTGCTCTATCTTGGTGCTCTGCCGGAGCTTTCAGTAAGCTTCCTGCGCGAGCAGGGCTTCCGGGCCGCGTGGCAGGACGATCCGCGGGAGGTGCAGTATCTCTACGCTAACAGCTACGAGCGTGAAGCGGCGGCTCAGCTGTTCGAAAAGTGGCTGGAAACCAACCCGATGCCGCAGGCGCTGTTTACCACTTCGTTCCCGCTGCTGCAGGGCGTGATGGACGTGACGCTGCGTCGGGAAGGCAAGCTGCCCTCCGAGCTGGCGATTGCGACCTTCGGCGATAACGAACTGCTGGATTTCCTCCAGTGTCCGGTGCTGGCAGTGGCCCAGCGCCACCGCGATGTTGCCGAGCGCGTGCTGGAGATCGTCCTCGCCAGCCTCGACGAACCGCGCAAACCAAAGCCAGGCCTAAGCCGAATTCGCCGGAATTTGTATCGCCGCGGGAGCCTGAACCGCCGTTGAATATTTCCGGCAGGAGGCTGCCGGGATAATTCTGCCGCTCGCCAGACGGATGCGCATCTGGCGATAATCCATACAAATTGCCTTAAAAATGCAAAACTGAATATCTTTCAGACAAATCCCTAAACTTCTTTACGTATTATTTTGTTTTATCCTGGAGCAGGGGCTTTCTTGCACCTGCTGGGTATAAGAAAAGATCTCCCGGCCGATATTTGTATTATTTTGTTACATTCACTAAGTTAATCGCTGAATTAACACTCATTTTAACGCGGATAATACCCCCTAATCTTCTCCACCCCGCAACAAGAGAGCCTCTGCGACGACAACAGGCACTGTTAACGGGCATCAGAATCGCCTAAAATGCCGCTCGCGTCGCAAACTGACACTTTATATTTTCCCGCCGAAGATATTTTGTTGCTTTTAACTGTTACGAATTTGTTGGTTATTTTCTTACACGTATTCATAGCGTTAATTTGCCTCGTTAGTTGATGATTATTTCATCAGGCCTAATATCGGCTGCAAATAATGGGTTTTTGAGCTTCGTTAGTATTCATGCTGGCTTGACAAGCTTTTCCTCCGCTCCGTAAACTCCTTCTGGTGGGAATTTGTGGGGTAAAGTGGCGAAAAGGGGTGAGGCTGGCATGTTCCGTGGGGCAACGTTAGTCAATCTCGACAGCAAAGGCCGTCTGGCCGTACCGACGCGTTACCGCGACGGGCTGATTGAGAGCGCTTCCGGTCAATTGGTTTGCACCATTGACATTCATCACCCGTGCCTGCTGCTTTACCCCTTGCCTGAATGGGAAATCATCGAGCAAAAATTGTCGCGTTTATCGAGCATGAATCCCGCTGAGCGGCGCGTCCAGCGTCTGCTTTTGGGACATGCCAGCGAATGTCAGATGGATAATGCCGGGCGGCTATTGATTGCCCCGGTGTTACGGCAGCATGCCGGGCTGACAAAAGAAGTGATGCTGGTCGGGCAGTTCAATAAGTTTGAGCTGTGGGATGAAACGACCTGGTATCAACGGGTCAAGGAAGATATCGACGCTGAGCAGTCCGCAACCGGGGAACTGCCGGAGCGACTGCAGGATTTGTCTTTATAAAATGATGGAAAATTTTAAACATACTTCGGTACTTCTGGATGAAGCCGTTAACGGCCTGAATATTCGCCCGGATGGTATCTACATTGATGGCACTTTTGGCCGCGGTGGTCACTCGCGCCTGATCCTCTCCCGGCTGGGAGCGGAAGGACGCCTGCTGGCAATCGATCGCGATCCGCAGGCGATCGCCGTGGCGAAAACCATTGATGACCCCCGCTTTTCCATCGTACACGGACCTTTTTCTGCGCTCGCGGATTATGTTAGTGAGCGCAAACTTACGGGCAAGATCGACGGTATTCTTCTCGATCTTGGCGTCTCGTCACCCCAACTGGATGACGCGGAGCGTGGCTTCTCGTTTATGCGCGATGGCCCGCTGGATATGCGTATGGATCCGACGCGCGGCCAGTCGGCCGCCGAATGGCTGCAGACGGCTGAAGAGGCCGATATTGCCTGGGTGATTAAGACCTTTGGCGAAGAGCGTTTCGGTAAGCGCATCGCGCGCGCCATCGTCGAGCGCAACCGCATTGAGCCCATGACCCGCACCAAAGAGCTGGCGGAAGTGGTGACGGCGGCGACCCCGGTGAAGGATAAGTTCAAACATCCCGCGACCCGTACCTTCCAGGCGGTGCGCATTTGGGTGAATAGTGAACTGGAGGAGATAGAGCAGGCGCTAAAAAGCTCGCTCAGCGTGCTGGCCCCGGGCGGGCGGCTTTCCATCATCAGCTTCCACTCGCTGGAAGACCGTATTGTGAAGCGCTTTATGCGTGAGCAAAGCCGCGGTCCGCAGGTTCCGGCAGGGCTACCGATGACCGAAGAGCAGCTTAGTAAACTGGGCGGCCGTGAGCTGCGAGCATTAGGCAAGTTGATGCCGGGCGAAGAAGAGGTGGCAGAGAATCCACGCGCCCGTAGTTCAGTTCTGCGCATTGCAGAGAGGACGAACGCATGATCGGCAGAGTGACAGAAGCCTTAAGCAAGGTTAAAGGGTCGATAGGAAGCAACGAGCGCCATGCCTTGCCTGGCGTCATCGGGGACGACCTTCTGCGGTTTGGGAAGCTGCCACTCTGTCTGTTCATTTGCATCATCATTACGGCAATTACGGTGGTCACGACGGCGCACCATACTCGTTTGTTAACCGCCCAGCGCGAACAGCTGGTTCTGGAACGTGACGCGCTGGATATTGAATGGCGCAACCTGATCCTCGAAGAGAACGCCCTGGGCGATCACAGTCGGGTTGAGCGGATCGCGACCGAGAAGTTGCAGATGCAACACGTCGATCCATCACAAGAAAATATCGTTGTACAAAAATAAGGATTATTGCGACGCATGAAAGCAGCGCCGAAAACGCCAAGACCAAAACGTCAGGAAGAACAGGCCAACTTTATCAGTTGGCGTTTTGCGTTGCTGTGCGGCTGTATTCTGCTGGCTCTGACTTTCCTGCTGGGCCGCGTGGCGTGGCTGCAGGTTATCAGTCCGGACATGCTGGTGCGTCAGGGCGATATGCGCTCCCTGCGCGTACAGGAGGTGTCGACCGCGCGCGGAATGATTACCGACCGCTCGGGCCGTCCGCTGGCGGTGAGCGTGCCGGTGAAGGCGATCTGGGCCGACCCGAAAGAGCTGCACGATGCCGGCGGCGTCACTCTCGACAACCGCTGGAAAGCGCTGGCGGACGCGCTGAATATGCCGCTGGATCAGCTGGCGTCGCGCATCAATAGCAACCCGCGGATGCGCTTTATCTATCTGGCTCGTCAGGTCAATCCTGATATGGCCGATTACATCAGGAAGCTTAAGCTGCCGGGGATCCACCTGCGCGAAGAGTCGCGCCGTTACTACCCGTCAGGCGAAGTCACCTCTCACCTGATCGGTTTTACCAACGTCGATAGCCAGGGGATTGAGGGCGTTGAGAAGAGCTTTGACAAGTGGCTTACCGGCCAGCCCGGCGAGCGTATCGTGCGTAAAGACCGCTATGGCCGGGTCATTGAGGATATCTCTTCCACCGACAGCCAGGCCGCGCACAACCTAGCCCTGAGCATCGACGAGCGCCTGCAGGCACTGGTTTATCGCGAGCTCAACAACGCGGTGGCGTTTAACAAGGCGGAGTCGGGAAGCGCGGTGCTGGTTGACGTCAGCACCGGCGAAGTGCTGGCGATGGCCAACAGCCCGTCCTACAACCCGAATAACTTCTCCGGCACGGCAAAAGATATCATGCGTAACCGCGCCATCACCGACGTCTTCGAACCGGGTTCAACGGTCAAGCCGATGGTGGTAATGACGGCGCTCCAGCGCGGGATCGTCAACGAAAATACCGTGCTGAATACCATTCCTTACCGGATTAACGGCCACGAAATTAAAGACGTGGCGCGCTATAGCGAATTGACCCTGACCGGGGTACTACAGAAGTCGAGTAACGTCGGTGTTTCCAAGCTGGCGTTAGCGATGCCGTCCTCAGCGTTAGTAGATACTTACTCACGTTTTGGACTGGGAAAAGCGACCAATTTGGGGTTGGTCGGAGAACGCAGTGGCTTATACCCTCAAAAACAACGGTGGTCTGACATAGAGAGGGCCACCTTTTCTTTCGGCTATGGGCTAATGGTAACCCCGTTACAGTTAGCGCGAGTCTACGCAACGATCGGCAGCTATGGCGTTTATCGGCCGCTGTCGATTACTAAAGTTGATCCACCGGTTCCGGGCGAGCGAGTCTTCCCGGAACCGCTCGTTCGTACCGTGGTGCACATGATGGAAAGCGTGGCGCTGCCGGGCGGCGGCGGCGTGAAGGCGGCGATTAAAGGCTACCGCATCGCGATCAAAACCGGTACGGCGAAAAAAGTGGGGCCGGACGGCCGCTATATCAACAAATATATTGCTTACACCGCAGGCGTTGCGCCCGCCAGCCACCCGCGTTTCGCGCTGGTGGTGGTGATCAACGACCCGCAGGCGGGTAAATACTACGGCGGCGCCGTTTCCGCTCCGGTCTTCGGTGCCATCATGGGCGGCGTTCTGCGCACCATGAACATCGAACCGGATGCGCTGGCAACGGGCGAAAAAAGTGAATTTGTGATTAATCAAGGCGAGGGAACAGGTGGCAGATCGTAATTTGCGCGACCTTCTCGCTCCGTGGGTGCCAAATGCGCCGGAGCGAATTCTGCGAGAGATGACGCTGGACAGCCGGGTGGCTGCTTCCGGCGATCTCTTTATCGCGGTATTAGGTCATCAGGCGGACGGGCGTCGTTATATCCCGCAGGCGATAGCGCAAGGTGTTGCTGCCATTATAGCTGAGGCCAAAGATGAGGCCGACGACGGTGAAATCCGTGAAATGCACGGCGTGCCGGTCATTTATCTTAGCCAGCTCAACGAGCGCCTTTCCGCGCTGGCCGGGCGTTTTTACCATCAGCCCTCTCAGCAGCTGCGCCTGATCGGCGTGACCGGGACCAACGGCAAAACCACCACCACTCAGCTGCTGGCGCAGTGGGGCAAGCTGCTCGGCGAAACCAGCGCGGTCATGGGGACGGTAGGCAACGGCCTGCTGGACAAGGTTATCCCGACGGAAAACACCACCGGTTCTGCGGTAGACGTTCAGCACGTGCTGTCCGGTCTGGCAGGGCAGGGGGCGACGCTGGCGGCAATGGAAGTTTCTTCTCACGGCCTGGTGCAGCACCGCGTAGCCGCGCTGCAGTTTGCCGCCTCGGTCTTTACCAACCTCAGCCGCGATCACCTGGATTATCACGGTGATATGGCGCATTACGAAGCGGCAAAATGGCTGCTCTACTCCGCCCACCACTGCGGTCAGTCGATCGTCAACGCCGATGATGAAGTGGGCCGCCGCTGGCTGGCGAAGCTGCCGGATGCGGTTGCGGTATCGATGGAAGACCATATTAATCCGAACTGCCACGGCCGCTGGCTGAAGGCCACCGCGGTGAGCTATCACGACAGCGGGGCGACCATTCAGTTTGACTCCAGCTGGGGCAAGGGCGAAGTCGAAAGCCGCCTGATGGGCGCCTTTAACGTCAGCAACCTGCTGCTGGCGCTGGCTACGCTGCTGGCGCTGGGCTATCCGCTGGCCGAGCTGCTGAAAACGGCTTCCCGACTGCAACCGGTTTGCGGGCGCATGGAAGTCTTTAGCGCGCCGGGCAAAGCGACCGTGGTGGTGGATTACGCTCATACGCCCGATGCGCTTGAAAAAGCGCTGCAGGCCGCGCGTCTGCACTGCAACGGCAAGCTGTGGTGCGTATTCGGCTGCGGCGGCGATCGCGATAAGGGCAAACGTCCGCTGATGGGCGCTATCGCCGAAGAGTTCGCCGATATCGCCGTGGTCACCGATGATAACCCGCGTACCGAAGAGCCTCGCGCCATTATCAACGATATCCTCGCCGGCATGCTTGATGCCGGGCGCGCGAAGGTGATGGAAGGCCGGGCGGAAGCGGTGACCAATGCGGTCATGCAGGCGAAAGAGGGCGACGTGGTGCTGGTCGCGGGCAAAGGCCATGAGGATTACCAGATTGTCGGCAACCGCCGCCTGGACTACTCCGATCGCGTGACCGTCGCGCGTTTACTGGGGACGGTAGCATGATTCGCTTTACGCTCACTCAGCTTGCCGATATCGCCAGCGGCGAACTGCACGGTAGCGATCTGGCCATCGATGAGGTCACATCGGATACCCGCAAAATAACGGCGGGGTGCCTGTTTGTGGCCCTCAAAGGCGAGCGCTTCGACGCTCACGACTTTGCCGCGCAGGCTAAACAGGCCGGCGCCGGCGCGCTGCTGGTCAGCCGCAGGCTGGAGTGCGATTTACCCCAGGTGGTGGTGAAGGATACCCGGCAGGCTTTCGGTAAGCTGGCCGCGTGGGTTCGCCAGCAGGTGCCGGCGCGCGTGGTCGCGCTGACCGGCTCCTCCGGGAAAACCTCGGTGAAAGAGATGACCGCGGCGATCCTCGGACAGTGCGGCACCACGCTGTATACCGCCGGCAACCTGAATAACGATATTGGCGTCCCGATGACGCTGCTGCGCCTGACTCACGAGCACCGGTACGCGGTGATTGAGCTGGGCGCCAACCACCAGGGCGAAATCGCCTGGACCGTTAATCTGACGCGTCCGGAAGCCGCGCTGGTGAACAATCTGGCCGCCGCGCACCTTGAGGGCTTTGGCTCGCTGGCGGGCGTGGCGAAAGCGAAAGGCGAAATCTTTACCGGCCTGCCGGCAAACGGCATCGCCATTCTCAACGCCGACAATAACGACTGGCTGAACTGGCAGAGCGTGATTGGCGATCGTAAAGTTTGGCGCTTCTCGCCAAACGCCGCGAACAGCGACTTTACGGCGACCAATATTCATGTCACCAGCCACGGTACGGAATTTACCCTGCAAACCCCGACGGGAAGCGCGGACGTGCTGCTGCCGCTGCCGGGCCGCCATAATATCGCCAACGCATTGGCCGCAGCCGCGCTGGCGATGGCGGTCGGCGCTGATTTAGCCGCGGTGAAGGCCGGGCTGGCTCAGCTTACCGCGGTGCCTGGGCGCCTGTTCCCGATCCGGCTTACGGAAAATCAGCTGCTGCTTGATGATTCCTATAACGCCAACGTCGGGTCAATGACCGCCGCGGTGCAGGTGCTGTCCGAAATGCCGGGCTACCGGGTGCTGGTGGTCGGCGATATGGCCGAGCTCGGCGCGGAAAGCGCCTCATGCCACCGTCAGGTTGGCGAAGCGGCGCGGGCCGCAGGGCTCGATCGGGTACTGAGCGTCGGCGCGCTGAGCGCCGATGTCAGCTCCGCCAGCGGCGTTGGAGAGCACTTTAGCGAGAAATCCGCGCTGGTGGCTCGTCTGCGCGAGCTTATCGCAGAGCATAAAATTCTGACCGTTTTAGTGAAAGGTTCACGTAGTGCCGCCATGGAAGAGGTAGTACGCGCATTACAGGAGAATGGAACATGTTAGTATGGCTGGCCGAACACCTGGTCAAATATTATTCAGGCTTTAACGTCTTTTCCTACCTGACGTTTCGCGCCATCGTCAGCCTGCTGACCGCGCTGTTCATCTCTTTGTGGATGGGCCCGCGTATGATCGCTCGTCTGCAAAAACTCGCTTTCGGCCAGGTCGTTCGCAACGACGGTCCGGAGTCCCACTTCAGCAAACGCGGTACGCCGACCATGGGCGGGATCATGATCCTCACCGCGATCGTGGTATCGGTCCTGCTGTGGGCTTACCCCTCTAACCCGTACGTCTGGTGCGTGCTGACGGTGCTGGTCGGCTACGGCATCATTGGCTTCGTTGATGACTACCGCAAGGTGGTGCGCAAAGATACCAAGGGCCTGATTGCCCGCTGGAAATACTTCTGGATGTCGGTGATTGCGCTGGGCGTCGCCTTTGCGCTGTATATGGCCGGGAAAGACACGCCGGCCACCCAACTGGTGGTGCCGTTCTTCAAGGACATCATGCCGCAGCTGGGGCTGCTGTACATTCTGCTGGCCTACTTTGTGATTGTCGGTACCGGCAATGCGGTTAACCTCACCGACGGCCTTGACGGCCTGGCGATTATGCCTACCGTGTTTGTTGCCGCCGGCTTCGCGCTGGTGGCGTGGGCGTCGGGCAACATGAACTTCGCCAACTATCTGCATATTCCCTATCTGCGTCACGCCGGCGAACTGGTTATCGTCTGTACGGCCATTGTCGGCGCGGGCCTTGGCTTCCTGTGGTTTAACACCTATCCGGCTCAGGTCTTTATGGGCGACGTGGGTTCGCTGGCCCTCGGCGGCGCGCTGGGCATCATTGCCGTGCTGCTGCGTCAGGAATTCCTGCTGGTTATTATGGGGGGCGTTTTTGTTGTTGAGACCCTGTCGGTCATTCTGCAGGTCGGCTCCTTTAAGCTGCGCGGTCAGCGCATCTTCCGAATGGCGCCGATTCATCACCACTATGAACTGAAAGGCTGGCCGGAACCGCGCGTGATCGTGCGCTTCTGGATTATTTCGCTGATGCTGGTGCTGATTGGCCTGGCGACGCTGAAGGTACGTTAATCATGGCAGATTATCAGGGTAAGAAAGTCGTCATTATTGGGCTGGGTATGACCGGCCTGTCTTGCGTGGACTTTTTCATGGCCCGCGGCGTGACGCCGCGCGTCATGGATACCCGCGCTGCGCCTTCCGGCCTGGATAAGCTGCCGGAAGAGGTGGAGCGCTATGTTGGCGGCCTGAATGAAGATTGGCTGCTGGCGGCCGATCTGATCGTGGCAAGCCCGGGTATCGCCCTGGCGCATCCCTCCCTCAGCGCGGCGGCGGACGCCGGCGTGGAAATCGTTGGCGATATCGAGCTGTTCTGCCGCGAGGCGCAGGCGCCGATCGTGGCGATTACCGGCTCAAACGGTAAAAGCACCGTCACCACCCTGGTGGGTGAAATGGCGAAAGCGGCCGGCGTCAACGTCGGCGTCGGCGGCAATATTGGCCTGCCGGCCCTGATGCTGCTGGATGCTGAACGCGAGCTGTACGTTCTGGAACTTTCCAGCTTCCAGCTGGAAACCACCTCCAGCCTGCGGGCGGTGGCGGCGACGATCCTCAACGTGACCGAAGATCATATGGACCGCTACCCGCTGGGCCTGCAGCAGTATCGGGCGGCCAAGCTGCGCGTTTATGAAAATGCGAAGAGCTGCATCGTGAATGCCGATGACGGATTGACGATGCCGGTGCGCGGGGCCGATGACCGCTGCATTAGCTTTGGCGTTGACGTCGGCGACTACCACCTCAACCGCCAGCAGGGGGAAACCTGGCTGCGGGTGAAAGGTGAGAAAGTGCTGAACGTCAAAGAGATGCGCATCACCGGCCAGCATAACTACAGCAACGCCCTGGCGGCGCTGGCGCTGGCGGATGCCGCGGGTCTGCCGCGGGCCAGCAGCCTGAAAGCGTTGACTACCTTTACCGGCCTGGCGCACCGTTTCCAGCTGGCGCTGGAGCATAACGGCGTGCGCTGGATTAACGATTCCAAAGCCACCAACGTTGGCAGCACCGAGGCGGCGCTGAACGGCCTGCATCTGGACGGCACGCTCTATCTGCTGCTCGGCGGTGACGGCAAATCCGCTGATTTCACGCCGCTGAAGCGTTACCTGGCCGGCGATAATATCCGCCTCTACTGCTTCGGTCGAGACGGCGAGCAGCTGGCGGCGCTGCGCCCTGAGGCGGCGACGCAAACGGAAACGATGGAGCAGGCGATGCGTCAAATTGCGCCGCTGCTTAAGTCTGGCGATATGGTGCTGCTGTCACCGGCCTGCGCCAGCCTCGATCAGTTTAAAAGCTTTGAACAACGGGGAGATATCTTTACCCGCCTGGCGAAGGAGTTAGGCTGATGCGTTTCTCTCTCCCGCGCCTGAGAATGCCCCGATTGACGCTGCCGCGTTTCCCGGGTATGCGTATCTTCTCCTGGCTGTTTGCCGCGCTGAAGGGCTGGGTGATGGGCTCGCGGCAGAAAGATAACGACAGCCTGGTGATGTATGACCGGATGCTGCTGTGGCTGACGTTTGGCCTGGCGGCGATCGGCTTCATCATGGTGACCTCGGCCTCGATGCCGGTGGGTCAACGTCTGGCGAACGATCCGTTTTTGTTTGCCAAGCGCGATGGCCTCTACATCCTGCTGGCGCTGGGGCTCGCGCTGGTGACCCTGCGCCTGCCGATGGAATTTTGGCAGCGGCACAGTACCGCGATGCTGATCGCCTCGATCGTGATGCTGCTGATCGTGCTGGTGGTGGGGAGTTCGGTAAACGGGGCATCGCGCTGGATTGCGCTGGGCCCGCTGCGTATTCAGCCCGCGGAGTTTACCAAGCTGTCGCTGTTCTGCTACATCGCCAACTACCTGGTGCGTAAGGGCGATGAGGTGCGTAATAACCTGCGCGGCTTCCTGAAGCCGATGGGCGTGATTTTCGTGCTGGCGATTCTGCTGCTGGCGCAGCCGGACCTCGGAACGGTAGTGGTGCTGTTCGTGACGACCCTGGCGATGCTGTTTCTCGCCGGTGCCAAGCTGTGGCAGTTCATTGCCATTATCGGCATGGGGATCTCGGCGGTGGTGCTGCTGATCCTCGCCGAACCGTATCGTATTCGCCGCGTGACCTCCTTCTGGAACCCGTGGGAGGATCCGTTCGGTAGCGGCTACCAGCTGACCCAGTCGCTGATGGCCTTTGGCCGCGGCGAAATGTGGGGGCAGGGCTTAGGCAACTCGGTACAGAAACTGGAGTATTTACCGGAGGCGCACACTGACTTCATCTTCGCCATTATCGCCGAGGAACTCGGTTATATCGGTGTGGTACTGGCGCTTTTAATGGTATTCTTCGTCGCTTTTCGCGCCATGTCCATTGGCCGCAAAGCCCTGGAGATTGACCACCGTTTCTCCGGCTTTCTGGCCTGCGCGATCGGGATCTGGTTTAGCTTCCAGGCACTGGTTAACGTCGGCGCGGCTGCGGGCATGCTGCCGACCAAGGGGCTGACGCTGCCGCTTATCAGCTACGGCGGCTCCAGCCTGCTGATTATGTCGACGGCCATTATGCTGCTGTTGCGTATTGATTATGAAACGCGTCTGGAAAAAGCCCAGGCGTTTACACGGGGTGTTCGATGAGCGGTCAGGAAAAGCGGTTAATGGTGATGGCGGGCGGTACCGGCGGGCATGTGTTCCCGGGACTGGCGGTCGCGCACCATTTAATGGACCAGGGCTGGCAGGTTCGCTGGCTGGGTACCGCCGATCGTATGGAAGCGGACTTAGTGCCGAAGCACGGTATTGAGATCGATTTTATCCGCATCTCCGGCCTGCGCGGCAAAGGCCTGAAGGCGCAGCTGCTGGCGCCGGTACGTATTTTCAACGCCTGGCGCCAGGCGCGCGCGATTATGCAGCGTTTCCGGCCGGACGTTGTGCTGGGGATGGGCGGATACGTTTCCGGCCCCGGCGGGCTGGCGGCGTGGTCGCTGGGCATTCCGGTGGTGCTGCACGAACAGAACGGTATTGCCGGCCTGACCAATAAATGGCTGGCAAAAATTGCGAAGAAAGTGATGCAGGCGTTTCCCGGCGCTTTCCCCCACGCCGACGTGGTGGGCAACCCGGTGCGTACCGATGTGCTTGCGCTGCCTCTGCCGGAGCAGCGGCTGGTTGGGCGTCAGGGGCCGACCCGCGTTTTAGTGGTTGGCGGCTCGCAGGGCGCCCGTGTGCTGAACCAGACCATGCCGCTGGTGGCCGGAAGGCTGGGCAGCGCGGTAACTCTCTGGCACCAGAGCGGCAAAGGCGCCCAGCAGACGGTACAGCAGGCTTACGCCGATGCCGGGCAGCCGCAGCACAAGGTGACCGAATTTATTGATGACATGGCGGCGGCGTATGCCTGGGCCGATGTGGTGGTCTGTCGTTCCGGTGCGCTGACGGTGAGCGAAATTGCCGCCGCAGGATTACCGGCGCTGTTTGTGCCGTTTCAGCACAAGGATCGCCAGCAGTACTGGAACGCGCTGCCGCTGGAGAAAGCAGGAGCCGCGAAAATTCTCGAACAGCCCCAGTTCACGGTGGATGCCGTGGCGCACACCCTGGCCGGCTGGGATCGTGAAACGCTGCTGGATATGGCGGAACGAGCGCGTAGAGCCTCGATTCCGGATGCTACCGAGCGGGTAGCGGAAGAAGTGAGCGCTGCAGCACTGGCGCGCTAATCGCGGTGAATCCCACCGCTCGAATAGAGAAGTTGATGGCGTAAAGAATGAATACACAAGATTTGGCGAAACTGCGTTCCATAGTGCCCGAGATGCGTCGCGTCCGGCACATCCACTTTGTTGGCATTGGCGGTGCCGGTATGGGCGGTATTGCCGAAGTTCTGGCCAACGAAGGCTACCAGATTTCCGGCTCCGACCTGGCGCCGAATCCGGTTACGCAACAGCTGACTAAGCTTGGCGCCACGATCTATTTCAACCATCGCCCTGAAAACGTGCGTGACGCCAGCGTGGTGGTGGTTTCCAGCGCAATCTCTGCGGACAATCCGGAGATTGTTGCCGCCCATGAAGCGCGTATTCCGGTTATCCGTCGCGCGGAGATGCTGGCAGAGCTGATGCGTTTTCGCCACGGTATCGCTATCGCCGGCACGCACGGTAAAACCACGACCACCGCGATGGTCTCCAGTATTTATGCCGAGGCCGGCCTCGATCCGACCTTTGTCAACGGTGGGCTGGTCAAAGCCGCCGGCGTGCACGCCCGTCTTGGGCACAGCCGCTATCTGATTGCGGAGGCGGATGAGAGCGATGCGTCGTTCCTGCATCTGCAGCCGATGGTTGCCGTGGTGACCAATATCGAAGCCGATCACATGGATACTTACCACGGTGATTTTGAAAACTTAAAGCAGACGTTCGTTAACTTCCTGCACAACCTGCCGTTCTACGGACGCGCGGTGATGTGTGTGGACGACCCGGTCATTCGCGAACTGCTGCCGCGCGTTGGCCGCCAGACGACGACCTACGGCTTTAGCGATGATGCCGACGTGCGTATTGAAGACTACCGCCAGCTCGGCGCGCAGGGCCATTTCCGCCTCGTGCGCCAGGACAAAGAGGTTATCCAGGTCACGCTAAACGCGCCGGGTCGCCATAATGCGCTGAATGCGGCGGCGGCCGTGGCGGTGGCGACGGAAGAGGGCATTGAAGACGACGCGATTCTGCGGGCGCTGGAAGCGTTCCAGGGCACCGGCCGTCGTTTTGATTTCCTCGGTGAATATCCGCTGGCCGAGGTCAACGGTAAAAGCGGCAGCGCGATGCTGATTGATGATTACGGTCATCACCCGACGGAAGTGGATGCGACCATTAAAGCGGCCCGCGCCGGCTGGCCGGATAAAAATCTGGTGATGCTGTTCCAGCCGCACCGCTTTACCCGCACGCGCGATCTGTACGACGATTTTGCCAACGTGCTGACCCAGGTCGACTCGCTGCTGATGCTGGACGTCTACTCCGCCGGCGAAGCGGCGATCCCGGGGGCGGACAGCCGCTCCCTGTGCCGCACTATTCGCGGTCGCGGCAAGGTGGACCCGATTCTGCTTTCCGACCCGGCCCAGGCGGCAGAGATGCTGGCATCGGTGCTGACCGGCAACGACCTGGTGCTGGTGCAGGGCGCAGGGAATATAGGCAAAATTGCCCGCCACCTGGCTGAAATTAAACTCATGCCGCAAAAAGCGGAGGAGGAGCGCCGTGGCTGATAAAATCGCGGTTCTTTTCGGCGGGACCTCCGCCGAGCGCGAAGTGTCGCTCAACTCCGGCGCGGCGGTGCTTGCCGGTCTGCGTGAGGGCGGCGTTGACGCGCATCCCATCGACCCTCGCGATGTCGATATTACCCAGCTAAAGCATCTGGGTTTTAAGAAAGCGTTTATTGCTTTGCACGGCCGCGGTGGGGAAGATGGAACGTTGCAGGGACTGCTGGAGCTGATTCAGCTGCCTTATACCGGCAGCGGCGTGATGGCGTCGGCAATCTCGATGGATAAAGTGCGCAGTAAATTACTGTGGCAGGGCGCGGGTTTACCCGTTGCGCCGTGGGTAGCGCTGACCCGTTCGCAGTTCAACGCGGGCCTTACCGCTGAGGTCGCGCAGCAGATTACGGCGCTTGGCCTGCCGCTGATTATTAAGCCGAGCCGGGAAGGTTCCAGCGTCGGCATGTCGAAAGTGAGCGAAAGCTGTGAATTACACAATGCATTGGCGCTGGCTTTTCAGCATGATGATGAAGTTCTGATTGAGAAATGGCTCAGTGGGCCGGAATTCACCGTCGCTATCGTCGGTGAAGAAATTTTACCGTCAATTCGTATCCATGCGGCTGGAACCTTCTATGATTATGAGGCGAAGTATCTCTCTGATGAGACGCAATATTTCTGCCCTGGTTGTGAGGATCCGGCCCGCGAGTCAGAAATTCAGGCTCTGGTACTGAAAGCCTGGCATGTTCTTGGCTGTAGCGGCTGGGGACGGATTGACGTGATGCTGGACAGCGATGGCCAGTTTTATCTGTTGGAAGCGAATACTTCTCCTGGCATGACCAGCCATAGCCTGGTGCCGATGGCGGCGCGTCAGGCGGGGATGAGCTTCTCACAGCTTGTTGTTCGAATTTTGGACCTGGCGGGGTGATATGTCGCAGGCTGCGCTGAATACGCGGAACCACGAAGAAGAAGAAACCTCTTCTTCGCGCCGAAGTAATGGAACTCGTCTGGCGGGGATTTTCTTCCTGCTGGCGGTGCTGTGTACCGTATTGGTCAGCGGGTGGATGGTTCTGGGCTGGATGGAAGACGCACAGCGTTTACCGCTGTCCAAGATGGTGGTAACCGGTGAGCGTCACTACACGCGTAATGACGATATTCGCCAGGCAATTCTGGCGCTGGGTTCTCCGGGGACCTTTATGACTCAGGATGTGAATATCATCCAAAGTCAGATTGAGCGCCTGCCGTGGATTAAGCAGGCGAGCGTCAGAAAGCAGTGGCCGGACGAATTGAAGATTCATCTGGTTGAATATGTGCCGATTGCGCGTTGGAATGATCAGCATATGGTCGACGTCGAAGGTAACTCTTTCAGCGTCCCGGCGGATCGCACCAATAAACAGAATTTACCGATGTTGTATGGCCCGGAAGGCAGCGAGAACGAAGTGTTGCAGGGATATCGCGACATGGGGCAGGTGCTGGCAAAGGATAAATTCACGTTGAAAGTGGCGGCGATGACCGCGCGTCGTTCCTGGCAGCTGACGCTTAATAACGATATTAAGCTCAACCTTGGCCGCGGCGACACCATGAAACGTCTCCAGCGCTTTATGGAACTTTACCCGGTTCTTCAGCAGCAGGCGCAGACCGATGGCAAACGGATAAGCTACGTTGATTTGCGCTATGACTCGGGCGCGGCGGTAGGCTGGGTGCCTGCTCCCGTAGAGGAAACTAATCAACAACAGAATCAGGCACAGGCAGAACAACAATGATCAAGGCGACGGACAGAAAGCTGGTAGTTGGACTGGAGATTGGCACCGCGAAGGTTGCCGCTTTAGTAGGGGAAGTTCTGCCCGACGGCGTGGTTAATATCATTGGCGTGGGTAGCTGCCCATCGCGTGGTATGGATAAAGGCGGGGTTAACGATCTGGAATCGGTGGTGAAATGCGTACAGCGCGCCATTGATCAGGCCGAGCTGATGGCGGATTGCCAGATTTCGTCAGTGTATCTGGCGCTTTCAGGTAAACATATTAGCTGTCAAAATGAAATTGGCATGGTGCCGATTTCAGAAGAAGAGGTGACGCTGGACGACGTTGAAAACGTGGTGCATACCGCCAAGTCGGTCCGCGTACGCGATGAGCATCGCGTGCTGCACGTCATCCCGCAGGAGTACGCCATTGACTACCAGGAGGGGATTAAAAACCCGGTTGGCCTGTCCGGCGTGCGTATGCAGGCAAAAGTGCATTTGATTACCTGCCATAACGATATGGCAAAAAATATTGTTAAAGCGGTGGAGCGCTGCGGTCTGAAAGTGGACCAGCTTATCTTCGCCGGTCTGGCGGCCAGTTATTCCGTGTTGACGGAGGATGAACGTGAGCTGGGCGTCTGCGTGGTGGATATCGGCGGTGGTACAATGGATATCGCCGTCTATACCGGCGGCGCGCTGCGTCATACCAAAGTGATCCCGTACGCGGGCAACGTGGTAACCAGCGATATCGCCTATGCCTTCGGTACGCCGCCGAGCGATGCCGAAGCGATCAAGGTGCGCCACGGCTGCGCGCTGGGCTCAATGGTCGGCAAAGACGAAAACGTCGAAGTCCCGAGCGTAGGCGGACGCCCGCCGCGCAGCCTGCAGCGTCAGACGCTGGCAGAGGTTATTGAGCCGCGTTATACCGAACTGCTCAACCTGGTCAATGAAGAGATCCTGCAGCTGCAGGAACAGCTCCGCCAGCAGGGCGTTAAGCACCATCTGGCGGCGGGGATTGTTTTAACCGGCGGCGCGGCGCAAATTGAAGGCCTTGCCGCCTGTGCGCAGCGGGTATTTCATACGCAGGTGCGTATCGGTGCCCCGCTGAACATTACCGGTTTAACGGATTATGCCCAGGAGCCGTATTATTCAACGGCGGTTGGGCTGCTGCACTACGGGAAGGAATCTCATCTTAGTGGTGAAGCAGAAGTGGAAAAACGCGTAACTGCATCAGTTGGCTCGTGGATTAAGCGACTAAATAGCTGGCTGCGAAAAGAGTTTTAATTTTTTAAGAGAACGCAGAAAATTAGCGTTCTCAGGCGACAGGCACAAGACGGAGAGAAACTATGTTTGAACCAATGGAATTAACCAACGACGCGGTGATTAAAGTCATCGGCGTCGGTGGCGGCGGCGGTAATGCCGTAGAACACATGGTGCGCGAGCGCATCGAGGGCGTTGAATTCTTCGCGGTGAACACCGACGCGCAGGCGCTGCGTAAAACGGCCGTTGGCCAGACGATTCAGATCGGTAGCGGTATTACCAAGGGTCTGGGCGCAGGCGCTAACCCGGAAGTCGGCCGCAATGCGGCGGATGAAGACCGCGAAGCGCTGCGCGCTGCGCTCGACGGCGCAGACATGGTGTTTATCGCGGCAGGTATGGGCGGCGGTACCGGCACCGGTGCGGCGCCCGTTGTCGCAGAAGTGGCGAAGGATCTGGGGATCCTGACCGTTGCAGTTGTGACTAAGCCCTTCAATTTTGAAGGCAAGAAGCGTATGGCTTTTGCCGAGCAGGGGATCACCGAGCTTTCCAAGCACGTGGATTCACTGATCACTATCCCGAACGACAAGCTGCTGAAAGTTCTCGGCCGCGGCATTTCGCTGCTGGACGCCTTCGGCGCAGCAAACGACGTGCTGAAAGGCGCAGTGCAGGGGATCGCCGAGCTGATTACCCGTCCGGGTCTGATGAACGTCGACTTTGCGGACGTGCGCACCGTGATGTCCGAAATGGGCTACGCGATGATGGGCTCCGGCGTGGCGAGCGGTGAAGACCGTGCGGAAGAAGCGGCTGAAATGGCGATTTCTTCTCCGCTGCTGGAAGATATCGATCTGTCCGGCGCGCGCGGCGTTCTGGTCAACATCACCGCTGGCTTCGACCTGCGTCTGGATGAGTTCGAAACCGTTGGTAACACTATCCGCGCATTCGCATCGGATAACGCGACCGTGGTTATCGGTACTTCTCTGGATCCGGATATGAACGATGAGCTGCGCGTGACCGTGGTTGCTACCGGTATTGGCATGGACAAACGTCCGGAAATTACCCTGGTAACCAACAAGCAGGTTCAGCAGCCGGTAATGGATCGCTACCAGCAGCACGGTATGGCGCCGCTGAATCAAGAGCAGAAACCGGCAGCGAAAGTGGTGAACGACAATACGCCGCAAGCCGCGAAAGAGCCGGATTATCTGGATATCCCAGCCTTCCTGCGTAAGCAAGCTGATTAAGAATTGGCTGGAAGTTGGGCATCAGCGCTCTTTGTGCTAAACTGGCCGTCCGAAAGTGTTATACACTTCGGTTGGATTGGTAACTTGGCGAGATTATACGATGATCAAACAAAGGACACTTAAACGTATCGTTCAGGCGACTGGCGTCGGTTTGCATACCGGCAAGAAAGTCACGCTGACGTTACGACCTGCGCCGGCCAATACCGGGGTCATCTATCGTCGCACCGACTTGAATCCACCGGTAGATTTTCCGGCAGATGCCAAATCCGTGCGGGATACTATGCTGGCGACCTGCCTGGTAAACGAGCATGATGTGCGGATTTCAACGGTCGAGCACCTGAATGCTGCGCTGGCCGGGCTGGGTATCGACAACATTATTGTTGAAGTCGATGCGCCGGAGATCCCGATTATGGACGGTAGCGCCGCGCCGTTCGTCTACCTGCTGCTTGATGCCGGGATTGACGAACTGAACTCGGCCAAAAAGTTTGTCCGCGTGAAAGAGACGGTTCGCGTTGAAGACGGTGACAAATGGGCTGAAATCAAACCGTTCAATGGTTTTTCGCTGGACTTTACCATCGATTTTAACCATCCGGCGATTGATTCAAGCACTCAGCGCTACGCGATGAACTTCTCTGCTGATGCATTTATGCGCCAGATTAGCCGCGCGCGTACCTTCGGTTTTATGCGTGATATCGAATATCTGCAGTCCCGCGGCCTGTGCCTGGGCGGCAGCTTCGATTGTGCCATCGTTGTTGACGATTATCGCGTATTGAACGAAGACGGCTTACGCTTTGAAGATGAGTTTGTCCGCCACAAAATGCTGGATGCGATTGGTGACCTGTTTATGTGTGGTCACAATATCATTGGCGCATTCACGGCGTTCAAATCAGGTCACGCGTTGAATAACAAACTGCTGCAGGCCGTCCTGGCAAAACAGGAAGCCTGGGAGTATGTGACCTTCGAAGACGAAGCGGAAATGCCGTTAGCATTCCGTGCGCCATCAATGGTTATGGCGTAAGCCTGACCATTCAGTAAAATCGACTGGTAACCTGGTACTCTCTCTCCGGCCAGGGAGCCAGTCGTTTTCTTTTTTGCCTCCCGGTTCTCATTTCATTCCGATTCCACGCTCGCTGACGCCGCGCGTTCGCTGCTTAATTGACCGCTTTTACCTGCGCAAAGCTTTCATTCCTGCTGCCGTGGCGCGGTATTAATGGTAAGATTTGGGCGCAAAATTATTTACTGGGATTGCTTCAACTAAAGGTAATGGACGTGAGTGGATTGCTGACGCGCTGGCGACAGTTTGGCAGACGGTATTTCTGGCCGCATCTCCTGTTGGGGATGGTCGCGGCTAGCCTTGGCCTGCCTGCGTTAAGCAATAGTCACGAAACGGCATCCCCGACGAAAGCAACCGCCAGCAGCCATACGCCAAATAAAGTTAATTTCTCCCAGCTGGCGCTGCTGGACGCCAGCCGCCGGCCAAACTTTACCGTCGATTACTGGCACCAGCACGCCATCCGCACGGTTATTCGCCATCTCTCATTTGCGATGGCGCCGCAGGCGCTGCCGGTAGCGGAAGAGTCTTCGCCGCTGCAGGCGCAGCACCTGGCCCTGCTTGATACGCTCAGCGCGCTGCTGACCCAGGAAAGCAAACCGCCGGTCATGGTGCGCCAGACGGCATACAACCCCTCCCATCGCGCCTTTTGCGTCTCCGCCTGGATTAGCCAGGTCTCCGGGATACGCGCCGGGCCACAACGCCTCAGCTGAACTAAAAACGGATCATTCTATTTTTTGTGACTCCGCATCGCGGGGCGTTTGAGATTTTATTATGCTAATCAAATTATTAACTAAAGTTTTCGGTAGCCGTAACGATCGTACACTGCGCCGTATGCGCAAAGCTGTGGCGCTGATTAACGCCATGGAACCTGCCATGGAGAAGCTCTCTGATGATGAGCTGAAGGCGAAAACCGAGGAGTTCCGCGCGCGTCTGGCAAAAGGCGAAAGCGTAGAAAGCCTGATCCCGGAAGCCTTTGCCGTGGTACGTGAAGCCAGTAAGCGCGTATTCGGTATGCGTCACTTTGACGTACAGCTGCTTGGCGGCATGGTGCTCAACGAGCGCTGCATCGCAGAAATGCGTACCGGTGAAGGTAAAACTCTGACCGCTACCCTCCCGGCCTACCTGAACGCGCTGTCGGGTAAAGGCGTTCACGTCGTGACCGTCAACGACTACCTGGCGCAGCGTGACGCTGAAAACAACCGTCCGCTGTTTGAGTTCCTCGGTATGACCGTGGGTATCAACATGTCCGGCCTGCCGGCTCCGGCCAAGCGTGAAGCCTACGGTGCCGATATCACCTATGGCACCAACAACGAATACGGCTTTGACTATCTGCGCGATAACATGGCGTTCAGCCCGGAAGAGCGCGTCCAGCGTAAGCTGCACTACGCGCTGGTGGATGAGGTCGACTCCATCCTGATCGATGAAGCGCGTACGCCGCTGATCATTTCCGGCCCGGCTGAAGACAGCTCGGAAATGTACAAGCGGGTGAACAAAATTATCCCGAGCCTCGTGCGCCAGGATAAAGAGGACTCCGACACCTTCACCGGCGAAGGCCACTTCTCCGTCGATGAGAAGGCGCGTCAGGTTAACCTGACCGAACGCGGGCTGGTGCTGATCGAGGAGCTGCTGGTACAGGAAGGCATTATGGAGGAGGGCGAATCCCTGTATTCACCGTCCAATATTATGCTGATGCACCACGTGACCGCCGCGCTGCGTGCACACGTGCTGTTCACTCGCGACGTTGACTACATCGTCAAAGACGGCGAAGTCATTATCGTCGATGAGCATACCGGCCGTACCATGCAGGGGCGCCGCTGGTCAGATGGCCTGCACCAGGCCGTCGAAGCCAAAGAAGGCGTTGATATTCAGAACGAGAACCAGACGCTGGCCTCTATCACCTTCCAGAACTACTTCCGTCTGTACGAGAAGCTGGCGGGGATGACCGGTACTGCGGATACCGAAGCCTTCGAGTTCAGCTCTATCTATAAGCTGGATACCGTCGTCGTACCGACCAACCGTCCGATGATCCGTAAGGATATGGCGGATCTGGTCTATATGACCGAAGCGGAAAAAATTCAGGCGATTATCGAAGATATCAGAGAGCGTACTGCCGCCGGTCAGCCGGTCCTGGTGGGTACGATTTCTATCGAAAAATCAGAAGTGGTTTCGCAGGAGCTGACCAAAGCGGGCATCAAACACAATGTCCTGAACGCCAAGTTCCACGCCAGCGAAGCGGATATCGTGGCTCAGGCCGGCTACCCGGCCGCGGTGACCATCGCGACCAACATGGCCGGTCGCGGTACGGATATCGTGCTGGGCGGCAGCTGGCAGGCGGAAGTCGCCATGCTGGAAGACCCAACGCCAGAGCAGATCGCCCAGATCAAAGCCGACTGGCAGACGCGTCACGAAGCGGTGCTGGCCTCCGGTGGTTTACATATCATCGGTACCGAACGTCATGAATCTCGCCGTATCGATAACCAGCTGCGCGGCCGTTCAGGTCGTCAGGGCGATGCCGGTTCTTCCCGCTTCTATCTGTCGATGGAAGATGCCCTGATGCGCATCTTCGCCTCCGACCGCGTGTCGGGCATGATGGGTAAGCTGGGGATGAAGCCGGGCGAAGCGATTGAACACCCGTGGGTGACCAAAGCTATCGCCAACGCGCAGCGTAAGGTGGAAAGCCGCAACTTTGATATTCGTAAGCAGCTGCTGGAATATGATGATGTAGCCAACGATCAGCGCCGTGCCATTTACAGCCAGCGTAATGAACTGCTGGACGTCTCTGATGTTAGCGAAACTATTAACAGCATTCGCGAAGACGTTTTCAAAACGACTATCGATGCGCACATTCCGCCGCAGTCGCTGGAAGAAATGTGGGACGTCGAAGGTCTGCAGGAACGTCTGAAAAACGACTTCGATCTCGATCTGCCGCTCAAAGAGTGGCTGGACAAAGAGCCTGAACTGCATGAAGAAACTCTGCGCGAGCGTATTCTGCAGAACGCGGTGGAAACCTATCAGCGTAAAGAAGAAGTCGTCGGCGCCGAAATGATGCGTCATTTCGAAAAAGGCGTGATGCTGCAGACCCTGGACTCCCTGTGGAAAGAGCATCTGGCGGCGATGGACTACCTGCGTCAGGGTATCCATCTGCGCGGCTACGCGCAGAAAGATCCGAAGCAGGAATATAAGCGTGAATCGTTCTCGATGTTTGCGGCGATGCTTGAATCCCTGAAGTATGAAGTGATCAGCACCCTAAGCAAAGTTCAGGTACGGATGCCGGAAGAAGTTGAAGCGATGGAGCAGCAGCGTCGCGAAGAGGCGGAGCGCCTGGCGCAGATGCAGCAGCTGAGCCATCAGGATGACGATACCCTGGCCGCTGCCGCATTGGCTGAGGAAACCGGCGAACGTAAAGTTGGCCGCAACGATCCTTGCCCGTGCGGTTCCGGTAAAAAATATAAGCAGTGCCATGGTCGCCTGAGCTAAGCCCAGAGAATAAAAACGAAGGCGCAGATATCTGCGCCTTTTTTATGGAATTAACGCAATGAAAATACTGCAAATCTCAGTTGGTATCATCCGTAACCCGCAGGGTGAAATCTTTATTACCCAGCGCGCTGCCGATGCGCATATGGCCAATAAGCTAGAGTTTCCCGGTGGCAAAATTGAGGCGGGAGAGTCTGCCGAGCAGGCGCTGGTGCGCGAGCTGCAGGAAGAGGTGGGTATTACGGTACGCGCGTCCAGCCTGTTTGATAAGCTGGAGTATCAGTTCCCCGATCGGCATATCACGCTGTGGTTCTGGCTGGTTGATGAGTGGGAAGGTGAACCCTGGGGCAAAGAGGGGCAGCCGGGGCGCTGGATTGCCCAGCGGGAGCTGCTGGCCGAGGAGTTTCCGCCGGCTAACGAACCGATTATCAGCAAGTTAGTGCAGTCCGCTCGCTGAGAAAATGGCCCGGACAGGACGCAAGGTCATCTCCGGGATTTTCTCTGCCGCCGCGTCGCTACTGCTGCTGTTCGCTCCAGTCATCGCTATCGGACAGGTCGCCGGCGCTGGGAATGCGTTTTTCTTCCGCAGCCCATTCACCTAAATCAATGAGCTGGCAGCGTTTTGAGCAAAACGGCCGAAACGGGCTATGCTCATTCCAGACCACATTTTTACCGCAGGTCGGGCAGTTAACGGTTGTCTCTTCCGACATATTTCCTCCTTAACAACAGGCCAGTTCAAAATCAAAGCGCTCGGGGACGATACCGAGCTCGCTGTCCAGCGGGAGAAAGCGAATGGCAAAGCGGCTTTTATGGCCAGAAATTTGCGGATACAGCTGGCTGGCGAGATCGAGGCGTAAGCGCAGCAGATCGGCATCATCGCCGTTATCCTGATAAAAACCGTTGAGGCTGGTCTGCTTGCGAAAGGGCGCCGAGTTGCGAATCAAATCGAGGATCAGCACCAGCGCCTGGGTGAGCGGCTGAAGGCTCGCTAACCACCTGCCCACCTGCTCGTCGCGATACTCCTGAGGCATATGCAGCCAGATATGCAGCGTCGGCAGATCGAAGCTGCAGCAGCCTCCCGGAATGCTCAGACGCTGGCGAACCAGCGCAATTAAACGATCTTCACGCAGGAACTGGCCGATGCGTGGAGCGGACATCAGCGCGCTGCCGGAGTGCTTCAGCTGCTGGCGCAATTCGTCAATACGCCCGCGGTCGACGCCCGGCTCTTCTGCCCAGGACTGCAGCTTACGCTGCTGGCGCTCGAGCTCTTTGAGCAGATCCGTCCGCACCTCGCCGCGTTCAAGGACGTCCAGCAGGTCGCCCGTATTGCGAAAGAAGTGGAGCGCGTCCGCGTAGGTGGCGATGGCCGGGAGCGCGGAGAGCTGTTGAATCAAAAATTCAATACGCAGCCAGGTGCGCATTTTCTCATTGAGTGGATGTTCAAATAGAACGGGGGTATGCATTACGATTTTTCCTGTGAGGCGGCCTGCGCTGCCAGCATTAGATACTTTTCGTGCAGGCGGGCGACATCCTGAGCGATGGCATCCGGAGGGCCCATATTTTCAATGACATCATCCGCAGCGGCGAGGCGTTGTTCACGCGTCGCCTGGGCGGCGAGAATGCGTTCTGCGTGCTCACGGCTGACCCGATCGCGCAGTATGGTTCGCTCTATCTGCGTCTCTTTTGGCACATCGACGACCAGTACGCGGTCTGCGTTGGCCACGAGGTTGTTTTCGACCAGCAGGGGAACGACCCAGAGAACATAAGATGAGGACGCCGCCTGCATTTGCCGGCGGGTTTCCTGCTGAATGAGCGGGTGCAGCAGCGCGTTAAGCCAGGCTTTATCCTCCGCGTGAGCGAAGATGCGTTCCCGCAGGCTGCGGCGGTTCAGCGTGCCGTCATCGTTAATCATTTGTTGGCCGAAGCGAGCGGCAATCGTCGGTAGTGCGGGGGTTCCAGGTTCGACCACCTGCCGGGCGATAACGTCGGCATCAATAACGTTAACACCAAGGTGAGAAAATGCATCGGCTACGGTGCTTTTACCGCTACCGATGCCGCCCGTTAACGCTACCGTATACCTCATATACCCCGTTCCTGAAACTGACCATACACACATTGACTTTTCAGCAGCGCCCGCGCTTCACGAGCCGTGACTCTGCGGTGGGTGTCCCGCCAGGCAGTTCAGGCCGGGACGAGACTTTTACGACGGATACTGGATTGCTTTGTACATATAAATCAAATGGTTAAAAACAACGCTCTGGCCGTTGATTGTCGCGATCGCGCTTTTTTCAATCCACCAGGTAAATTTGTACGATTGTAGCGTAAAAAAAGTGAAAATCGCAGTCTTGCGCGGTCATGATTCGCGCGTATGATAACGTCACTGGAGTTGTGCTCTCACAATAATGCAATTAACCCCAGGAATTCGCACATGCGTATTGAAGAAGATCTGAAGCTTGGTTTTAAAGACGTTCTTATCCGCCCCAAGCGCTCTACCCTCAAAAGTCGTTCTGATGTTGAACTGGAACGCGAATTCACTTTTAAACATTCTGGCCTCTCCTGGTCCGGCGTGCCGATCATCGCAGCGAATATGGATACCGTCGGTACATTTAGTATGGCAAAAGCGCTGGCTTCTTTCGGGATCCTGACTGCCGTACATAAGCACTACAGCGTAGAAGAGTGGCGCAGCTTTGTGCAGACCACGCCTGCCGATGTGCTGAAGTACGTCATGGTTTCTACCGGCACGTCGGATGTCGATTTCGAAAAAACCAAACAGATCCTCGCGCAGAACCCGCAGCTCGGCTTCGTTTGTATTGATGTGGCAAACGGTTATTCCGAGCATTTTGTGCAGTTCGTGGCGAAGGCGCGCGAAGCCTGGCCGCTGAAAACGATCTGCGCGGGTAACGTCGTGACCGGCGAAATGTGCGAAGAGCTGATTCTGTCCGGCGCGGATATTGTGAAGGTCGGCATCGGTCCGGGTTCCGTTTGTACTACCCGCGTGAAAACCGGCGTTGGCTACCCGCAGCTCTCTGCGGTTATCGAATGCGCCGATGCGGCTCATGGCCTTGGCGGTCAGATCGTCAGCGATGGCGGGTGCACCACGCCGGGCGACGTCGCGAAAGCCTTCGGCGGCGGCGCTGATTTCGTCATGCTGGGCGGTATGCTGGCAGGCCACGAAGAGAGCGGCGGCAGCGTAGTCGAAGAGAACGGCGAGAAGTTTATGCTGTTCTACGGTATGAGCTCTGAATCCGCCATGACCCGTCACGTCGGCGGCGTTGCGCAGTATCGTGCTGCGGAAGGTAAAACCGTTAAGTTGCCCCTGCGCGGCCCGGTTGAGAATACCGTCCGCGATATCCTCGGTGGCCTACGTTCCGCCTGCACCTATGTCGGCGCATCTCGCCTGAAAGAGCTGACCAAACGCACAACCTTTATTCGCGTACAGGAGCAAGAGAACCGCGTGTTCAATAGCCTGTAGCCTGTAGTGCCGTTTGCTGGCGCACCTCCTGCGCCAGCCGCTATCCCCCCATTCCGCTAATGGCATCGCCCAGATGAAAAATGGGTAAATACATCGCCACCACCAGCAGGCCGACAACGGCGCCGGTTGTCAGCAGCAGCATCGGCTCCAGCAGCGTGGCCAGACCATCCGCCTGACGGTGCGTGCGTTCGCTATGATGGCGGGCAAGGTTCTCCAGCATGATATCCAGCGACCCTGAAGCTTCACCGGTACGGATGAGCTGCAGGCAGAGCGGGGTAAATCCTCCACTGTTCGCCAGCGCCTGCCAGATGGCGCTCCCGTGGGCAATCTGCGTATTAACCTGATGGATCCTCTGGCGCCAAAGCGGGCAGCTTAGCGTCTCCTCTACGCTTTCCAGTCCCTGGATAAAGCTGATGCCGGCGCTCTGGGTGAGGGTTAAAACGGTAAATATCTGGCTGAGCCGCTGTCCGCCTATCAGCTTTCCGACCACCGGCAAAGCGTGCAGCAGCTTTTGCCGCCGCAGTAGCCAGGACGGGCGACGCCGGGCCAGCCGGTTGAGGAGAAACGGCAATGTCGCCATCAGCAGCAGCAGCGGCCAACTGCCGCTGAGGCTTTCTCCGGCACCTATCACTACTTTGGTCAACAGGGGGAGCGGCGTGTTGAAGGTCTGGTAGATAGCGGCAAACTCCGGCAGGACAAAGGTGAGCATGCCCATCACCACCAGCAGCGCCAGCAGCAGAATGACCAGCGGATAGCGCAGCGCCTTTTTGACCTTGTCGCTCAGCTGCAGCTGCTCCTGCTGCTGGCGAGCCAGGTGAAAGCAGCAAAGATCTAGCTTACCGGTAAGCTCGCCGGTGCGGATCATGGCCAGATAGAGCGGAGGAAACGCCTGCGGCCATCTTTCCAGAGCGCGGGAAAGCGAGGTGCCCTGCGCGAGATCCTGAGCCAGCGTTCGCAGCAGCGCCTGCCACTGCGCGCCCGTCTGCTGCTGCGCCAGCAGCTCCAGCCCCTCGGCCAGAGGCAGACCCGCCTGCAGGAGGGTCGCCAGCTGATGGATAATCTGGCCGCTGTAGCGCGGATGCCAAAGCGCGCTGCGTACCGCGCAGCGGCGGAGCGCGAGGGGAATAATCCGTTCATGCTGCAGCGCCTGAATCGCCTCCGGACGAGAGCTTTTCCACAGCGATCCCTGGCGGAGCGCACCTTTGGCATCAAGCCCGCGCCAGCGCCAAAGACGCTCAGTCGCCATGGGGGAGCCCCAGCACGCGGACCACCTCTTCAAAGCAGGTCAGCCCCTGCTCAATGGCAAGGCAGCCGCTTTCAAACAGCGTCGTCATTCCGCCCTCGCGCGCCAGAGTCTCAATCTCCATCGCGCTCAGCCCCTGGGAAATAGCCTGCTGCAGCGCGCTGCCTATCGGGAGCACCTCAAATAGCGCCAGGCGCCCATAGTAGCCGTGATAGCAGTGTCGACAGCCCGTCGCCTGCCAGCGGGGCAGCCGGCGCGGCCACAGGCTGTGCGGCACGTCAATACCGCCTTCGGCCTCCCGCCGGCAGTGCGGACAGAGCCTGCGCACCAGGCGTTGCGCAATGACCAGCGATAGCGCGGATGAGAGCATCCAGCAGGCGATCCCCATCTGCTGCAGGCGAATAAGCGTTTCGCTGGTCGAGTTGGTGTGCAGCGTTGAGAGCACGAGGTGCCCGGTTTGCGCCGCTTTAATCGCAATTTCTGCGGTTTCCGCATCGCGAATTTCGCCCACCATAACAATATCCGGATCCTGACGCAGTAGCGCGCGCAGAACGCTGTTAAAGGTTAATCCGGATCGCGGGTTGATCTGCGTTTGATTCAGGCCGGCGATGGGAATTTCCAGCGGGTCCTCTACGCTGCAAATATTAACCTCATCCTGGTTTCGCTTCTGCAGAGCGCTGTAGAGCGTGATGGTTTTGCCGCTGCCGGTTGGGCCGGTGACCAGCAGCAGCCCCTGGGGCTGATTGAGCGCCGAATCAAAGGTGGCGAGCTGCTCCGGGGAGAAGCCGAGCGCCTCCAGCTCCAGCGCCTGTTCTACCTGGTGCAGCAGGCGCAGAACGATTTTCTCACCGTAGCGGCAGGGCAGGGTGGCGATGCGAAATGACACTGATTGCCCCGACAGCGTCTGCGTAAACTGACCGTCCTGCGGCAGGCGGTGTTCGGCGATATCAAGGTTCCCGAGCACCTTAAGCCGTGCCGTTATCGGCAGCGCCAGTTCGGCAGCAAGGGGCGCAAGCGGATGGAGCACCCCATCGACCCGCAGGCGGATGCGCAGGCTATTTTCGCAGGGCTCGACGTGAATATCCGATGCGCGCTGGCGCAGCGCCTGCTCCAGAATCTGATTGACCTGGTCGATGATGCCCGTCGGCGCGTCACCGCTGGCGGCAGCTCGCGCAGGCTGCGTGGACGATTGTTGGCGCTGGTTCATTTTATCCTGGCTCCAGCACTCGATATCGATCCGCTTTTGCGTGGCAAAGCGCAGCGCTTCCATCAGCTCAGGAGGCGGAGAGTCTACCACCGCGATGGAGAGGGTTTGCTCATCGCTGTTGAGCAGCAGGGCGTGGTAGCGCTGGCAGAGGGCGATCAGTTTTTCGGCTTTCATCGCGGTGGCCTCAGTTAAAGCGGAAGACGTCTTCACACGCCTGCTTGAGCGCGCTGCCGCTGGCGATGTCGCACTCTCTCTGCCAGCCGGTAATACCATTTGCGCTATCCCAGCCCGGCGTCATGATGACGCGTAGCCCATTCAGGCTCTCCTGCCCGCTAAGGGTGACGACGCCTTTAGCCACCGTCAGCGCGGAAACGTAGCGCGTGGTGGTGGGAGAAGGAATGCCGTTGCTGCCGCCATCGCAGCTTGCCAGGCCGCCGTGCTCAAGGGCGCATAGCTCAACCGCCGTGCGGTAGGGAATAAAGGTTTGCAGCACATCGGTGAGCGCCGCCTTGCGCAGATAGTTCTGGTAGGCGGGAATGCCGATGGCGCTGAGAATGGCGATAATGCCAATCACCACCATCAGTTCGATAAGGGTAAAGCCGCGTTGTTTGTCCATCGATTGCTCCTTGTTATCGTCGGGAGCACTGTGGCGGTCTGCGAGGAGGATGACGAGCGATAAATGAGCGCTCAGGAAACGGCTTCCCAGGCTTTCTTTGTTCGTTACAGGGAGAGGGCAAAGCGCTGAGATCGCGCTCGCAAAGCGTGCGCCCCGGCAGGTGAGCTGCGCCGGGGCGGAGCCTTAGCGAAAACGCATTGACAGATCGAGCGCGCGGACGTGCTTGGTCAGGGCGCCAACGGAGATGTAATCGACGCCGGTTTCGGCAAATTCGCGGATAGTATCGAAGGTGACGTTGCCGGAGACTTCCAGCGCGGCCTGGCCGTTGGTACGTTTCACCGCTTCGCGCATCAGGTCGAGGGTGAAGTTATCGAGCATGATGATATCGGCCCCGGCCTTCAGGGCTTCATCCAGCTCATCAAGGGATTCAACCTCAACTTCTACCGGCACGTCCGGATGCAGCCAGAAGGCCTTCTCGACGGCCTGGCGCACGGAGCCGGAGGCGATAATGTGGTTCTCTTTGATCAGGAAGGCATCGAACAGCCCCAGGCGGTGATTGGCGCCGCCTCCGCACAGGACCGCGTACTTCAGCGCGGTACGCAGGCCGGGCAGGGTTTTACGGGTATCGAGCAGCTGGGTTTTGGTGCCCGCCAGCAGATCCACGTAGCGGCGCACCTCGCTGGCGACCCCGGAGAGGGTCTGCACGAAGTTCAGCGCGGTACGCTCGCCGGTCAGAAGCAGGCGGGAAGGGCCCTGCAGCTCAAACAGCGGCTGATCCGCCTTGACCGCGTCGCCATCGTCAACCAGCCAGGTGACGCTAACGTCGTCGCCGGCCAGCTGAATAAAGACCTCCTCCACCCAGCGCTTGCCGCAAAACACGCCGTCTTCGCGCGTAATGACCACCGCGTGCGAACGCGCGCTTTCCGGCAATAATTGCGCGCTAATATCGTTGCGAGCGTCAACTTCGCCGCCTAAATCTTCGCGCAGGGAGTGGGCTACGGCATCGGTAATATCGAGGTTAATTCGTTCCAGCAGCGCGTCACGGCGGCGGTCGGGGTTGTAGCGACGAGGCGACATGATAAAGCTCCAGATAGATAAGATTCAGAAGTGGGAAACATGCTAACCTGAACGGCGTTTCTACACCATATACTCTTCATCCTTCAGGCTATTGCAGCGCCGGCGGAGGTTGAGGCGGGGCGGCCATAGCAGGACACCGGACATCTTCGCGGATGACGCATTTTCCGCCCGCCGGCTGCGGCGATCGGCCCCGAACGAATGTGTTTATGATAATCGGCATTCCCGGGCCATGGGCGGCCCGGGAGCATGCGTTAGCGAAAGGAGACTCCGCAATGCAGTTGAACGGAGGATGGCTGGTGGGCGCGCGTCGGGTACCTTCGCCGCACCATGATTGCCGCCCGGATGATGAAACCCCCTCTCTGCTGGTGGTGCATAATATTAGCCTGCCGCCGGGTGAATTTGGCGGTCCGTGGATTGATGCTCTGTTCAGCGGCACGCTCGATCCCAACGCGCATCCCTATTTTGCCGGGATCGCTCAGCTGCGGGTTTCGGCACATTGTCTGATTCGCCGCGATGGTGAAATCGTGCAGTATGTACCTTTCGATAAGCGCGCGTGGCACGCCGGCGTATCCTGCTATCAGGGGCGCGAGCGCTGCAACGACTTCTCCATTGGTATTGAGCTGGAAGGAACGGACACGCTGGCCTATACCGACGCGCAGTATCAGCAGTTGGCCGCGGTTACGCGGCAGCTGACCGCGCTCTATCCGGCCATCGCTGAAAACATGACCGGCCATAGCGATATCGCGCCGGTGCGTAAAACGGATCCCGGCCCGGCGTTTGACTGGGCAAAATTTCGCGGTCTGCTGACCGCTTCGTCAGATAAGGAGATGCCATGACGTTGTTTTCTACGCTGCTGGTTCTCATCGCCGAACGCTTGTTTAAGCTGGGCGAGCACTGGCAGCTCGATCATCGCCTCGAGGTTCTGTTTCGCCGCGTGAAGCACTTCTCGCTGTTCGGCACGCTGCTGATGGCGGCGGTGGCGATGGTCGCGGTGTACATTATTCAGCGCCTGCTGCACGGCGTGCTGTTTAACGTTCCGCTGCTGGTGTTCTGGATCCTGCTCGGCCTGCTGTGCATTGGCGCCGGCAAAGTTCGCCTGCACTATCACGCCTACCTGAAGGCCGCTTCCCGCAATGATAAGCATGCCAGCGACGCGATGGCCAGCGAGCTAACGCTTATCCACGGCGTTCCGCCGGGCTGCGACAACCGTGAATATCTCAGCGAGCTGCAGAATGCGCTGCTGTGGATCAACTACCGCTACTACCTTGCGCCGCTGTTCTGGTTTGTGGTCGGCGGGCCGTGGGGACCGATCACCCTGATTGGCTACAGCGTCCTGCGCGCGTGGCAGTCGTGGCTGGCCCGCTATCAAACGCCGCACCATCGTTTACAGTCAGGAATTGATGGTATTTTGCACGTCGTGGACTGGGTGCCGGTGCGGCTGGTTGGCGTGGTTTACGCGCTGGTGGGGCACGGCGAGAGGGCGCTACCCGCGTGGTTCGCTTCGCTGGGCGATCGCCATTCGTCGCAGTATCAGGTACTGACGCGCCTGGCGCAGTTCTCACTTGCCCGTGAGCCGCATGTCGATAAGGTCGAGACGCCGAAAGCGGCCGTTTCAATGGCCAAGAAAACGTCGCTGGTGGTGGTGGTGATTATGGCCCTGCTGACGATTTACGGCACGCTGATTTAAGCGCCCGCCGTTGGGTTTGTCTCCGCAAGCGGGATGCCAAAATCAGGCATCCCGTTTTTTTGCCGGACGATCCGCTTCAGCCGCGCATCGTGGCCAGGAACGATATGGACAGAACGACTGATGTGCGGGAAGCTTGAGGGGGCTGTGCCCGCGAAGATACGGCGGGCACAGCGTTTAGCGATGTATTAGTGCGCTTTTACGGCGCTGGCGCTTTTTTGCTTGACCAGGTAGCCGACGCCGAGAATGGCAATCCACACCGGGATCAGGTAGACGGAGATGTCCATGCCCGGGGTGATCAGCATGATGTACAATACCGCAGCCATGAACAGCAGGCAGATCCAGTTACCGACCGGATAGAACAGGGCCGGGAAGCGGGTAACCACGCCCTGCTGCTGTTTTGCGCGACGGAACTTCATATGCGCCAGGCTGATCATCGCCCAGTTAATTACCAGAGCGGAAACCACCAGCGCCATCAGCAGACCAAACGCCGATTCCGGCGCGAGGTAGTTAATCAGCACGCACAGCGCGGTCACCACGGCGGAAACCAGGATGGTGTTCACCGGCACGCCGCGCTTGTCGACGTTCATCAGCGCTTTCGGCGCGTTACCCTGCTGGGCAAGGCCGAACAGCATCCGGCTGTTGCAGTAAACGCAGCTGTTATACACCGACAGCGCGGCGGTCAGCACCACCACGTTCAGCGCGTTGGCAACGAAGGTATCCCCGAGCTCGTGGAAGATCAGCACAAACGGGCTGGTGTCTGCGGTTACGCGCGTCCACGGCAGCAGGGAGAGCAGCACCGCCAGCGAGCCCACGTAGAAAATCAGAATACGGTAGATAACCTGATTGGTGGCTTTGGGAATGCTCTGCTCGGGGTTATCCGCTTCCGCCGCGGTGATCCCAACCAGCTCCAGGCCGCCAAACGAGAACATGATGATGGCCATCATCATCACCAACCCGGTGAAGCCGTGCGGCAGGAAGCCGCCCTGATCCCACAGGTTGCGTACGGTTGCCTGCGGGCCGCCGTTGCCGCTGAACAGCAGCCAGCCGCCGAACAGAATCATCGCCACAACGGCAACGACTTTAATAATGGCGAACCAGAACTCCATCTCGCCGAAGACCTTCACGTTGGTGAGGTTGATGGCGTTAATGGCCACGAAGAAGATCGCCGCAGAGACCCAGGTCGGGATCTCCGGCCACCAGAACTGGACGTATTTTCCGACCGCCGTCAGCTCGGCCATGGCGACCAGCACGTACAGCACCCAGTAGTTCCAGCCGGAGGCAAAGCCGGCAAAACCGCCCCAGTACTTGTAGGCGAAATGGCTGAATGAACCTGCCACCGGCTCTTCCACCACCATCTCACCGAGCTGGCGCATAATCAGAAAAGCAATAAAACCGGCGATGGCATAGCCAAGGATAATGCCGGGACCTGCCGACTGGATAACGGACGCGCTGCCCAGGAACAGACCGGTACCGATAGCGCCGCCCAGAGCAATGAGCTGTATATGGCGGTTTTTCAGGCCGCGCTTTAGCCGATCGCCTTGCTGTTGACCTTCCATCATGAAACCTCGTGTGTGGTTATTTTGCGTTTACGCTTCATCCTTCAGGCTGTTGCTTTATTGTCGACTCCTGCCAGATAGCATAGCTATCTCTATTGCAGAGAGTTGATGACCAGCCCTGTTATACGTGATTCAGCGTCGACATTATTGTGTTGTGTAATTATGAAATTCCGTTTCTGTATTAATTTCTTTACGAAAGGCGGAATATAAAATCACTAAAAGGCCTTTTGTATCATGGAGAATAGTGATAAGTGCGGGCGAATGCACCTGCTTTATGAAGGGGTGATGACGAAGCGAGCAAAAAGAAAGCATTTGTAAATAGAGCAGCGGCAGGGGGCTTTACCCCTAATGACTATCTACGCAGTAAAACTGAATTTAAAGACGCTTTTTTGCCTGTTGAATCGGTTCATATGGCGTATTTTTCGTTTCATAAAAGTTAACGCTACTTCCAATGGGGTAAAGACGTCATTTGTGAGAAGTTACAATTCTGAAATGTTATTTCTGTAAGGTTGTTAAAATGTGCCTGCTTTACTGATTTCAATCAAAACCTGTATGGACAGAAGGTGAATACTTTGTTACTTTACCGCTACGAACTGCAAATTGGTAAGACCAATTGACTACGGGCTAATGGCAGAGACAGGGAATATGGCCTACAGCAAAATCCGCCAACCAAAACTATCTGATGTGATAGAGCAGCAGCTTGAGTTTTTAATCCTTGAGGGGACCTTGCGCCCCGGTGAAAAACTCCCGCCTGAACGCGAACTGGCTAAACAGTTCGACGTTTCCCGTCCCTCGCTGCGTGAGGCGATTCAACGCCTCGAAGCCAAGGGCCTGTTGCTTCGTCGCCAGGGCGGTGGAACTTTTGTACAGAGCAGCCTGTGGCAGAGCTTCAGCGACCCGCTGGTTGAGCTCCTGTCCGATCACCCTGAATCCCAATTCGACCTGCTGGAAACCCGTCACGCGCTTGAAGGCATCGCGGCTTATTACGCGGCGCTGCGCAGCAATGATGCCGACCGCGAACGCATTCGCGAGCTGCATCAGGCCATTGAGCGGGCTCAGCAGTCCGGCGATCTTGACGCCGAATCCGATGCCGTCGTCCAGTATCAAATTGCCGTCACCGAAGCGGCGCATAATGTTGTGCTGCTGCATCTGCTACGCTGCATGGAGCCGATGCTGGCGCAAAACGTTCGCCAGAACTTTGAATTGTTGTACGCCCGTCGGGAAATGCTCCCGCAGGTCAGCAATCATCGCACTCGTATTTTCGAGGCGATAATCGCCGGGGAGCCGGAGCTGGCGCGTGAAGCGTCGCATCGACACCTGGCGTTCATTGAGGAAATTTTGCTGGATCGTAGCCGTGAGGAGAGTCGTCGAGAACGCTCACTGCGTCGTTTACAGCAACGAAAGGATGAGAACTCCGGTTCTTAAGCGCCATTTTTTAGAGCGCGGCAACTAAACGCAGAACCTGTCTTATTGCGCTTTTAGTTTCAGTTGCCCTAAATAATTCGGCTTGTATCGCGGCGGTAAGCGTCGGAATTCCCGGGAGCATAGCTAACTATGTGACCGGGGTGAGGACGAGAAGCCAACAATGAGACAAGCCGAAGTATGACGGGCAAAGAGTGCAATGGGACAGGTTCCAGATTAATCAACGATTAGATAGATAAGGAATACCCCCCATGTCAGAACGTTTACCAAATGACGTGGATCCGATCGAAACTCGCGACTGGCTACAGGCGATCGAATCGGTCATCCGTGAAGAAGGTGTTGAGCGTGCTCAGTATCTGATTGACCAACTCCTTTCTGAAGCCCGCAAAGGCGGGGTGAAGGTTGCTGCTGGCACATCTACGGGCAGTTACGTCAACACTATTGCCGTTGAAGATGAACCGGAATACCCGGGGAATCTGGATCTGGAACGTCGCATTCGTTCTGCGATTCGCTGGAACGCCATCATGACCGTTCTGCGCGCATCGAAAAAGGATCTTGAGCTGGGCGGCCACATGGCTTCCTTCCAGTCCTCCGCGACCTTCTATGAAGTGTGCTTCAACCACTTCTTCCGCGCGCGTAACGAGCAGGACGGCGGCGACCTGGTTTACTTCCAGGGCCACATCTCCCCGGGCGTATACGCACGTGCGTTCCTCGAAGGCCGTCTGACCGAAGAGCAGATGAACAACTTCCGTCAGGAAGTTCATGGCAAAGGCCTCTCTTCCTACCCGCACCCGAAACTGATGCCGACCTTCTGGCAGTTCCCGACCGTATCCATGGGTCTGGGGCCAATCGGTGCAATCTACCAGGCTAAATTCCTGAAATATCTGGAACACCGTGGCCTGAAAGATACTTCCAAACAAACCGTTTACGCCTTCCTGGGCGACGGCGAGATGGACGAGCCGGAATCTAAAGGCGCTATCACCATCGCGACCCGTGAAAAACTGGATAACCTGGTCTTCGTCATCAACTGCAACCTGCAGCGTCTGGACGGCCCGGTCACCGGTAACGGCAAAATCATTAACGAGCTGGAAGGCATCTTTGCCGGTGCCGGCTGGAACGTTATCAAGGTTATCTGGGGCGGCCGCTGGGATGAGCTGCTGCGTAAAGACACCAGCGGTAAGCTGATTCAGCTGATGAACGAAACCGTTGATGGCGACTACCAGACCTTCAAATCCAAAGACGGTGCCTACGTCCGCGAGCACTTCTTCGGTAAATATCCGGAAACCGCAGCGCTGGTTGCCGACTGGACTGACGAGCAGATCTGGGCCCTGAACCGCGGCGGTCACGATCCGAAGAAAGTCTTCGCCGCGCTGAAAAAAGCGCAGGAAACCACCGGCAAAGCTACCGTCATCCTGGCCCATACCATCAAAGGTTACGGCATGGGTGATACCGCTGAAGGTAAAAACATCGCTCACCAGGTTAAGAAAATGAACATGGACGGCGTACGTTACGTCCGCGATCGTTTCAACGTGCCGGTTGCCGATGCCGATATCGAAAAACTGCCGTACGTGACCTTCCCGGAAGGTTCCGAAGAGCACACCTATCTGCACGGGCAGCGTGAGAAGCTCCACGGCTACCTGCCGAGCCGTCAGCCTAACTTCGATGAGAAGCTGGAGCTGCCGACCCTGGAAGATTTCGCTCCGCTGCTGGAAGAGCAGAACAAAGAAATTTCTACCACCATCGCCTTCGTTCGAGCCCTGAACGTGATGCTGAAGAACAAGTCTATTAAAGACCGCTTGGTGCCGATCATCGCCGATGAAGCGCGTACCTTCGGTATGGAAGGCCTGTTCCGTCAGATCGGTATCTACAGCCCGAACGGCCAGCAGTACACCCCGCAGGACCGTGAGCAGGTTGCTTACTATAAAGAAGACGAGAAAGGTCAGATCCTGCAGGAAGGGATCAACGAACTGGGTGCCGGCGCATCCTGGCTGGCTGCTGCGACCTCTTACAGCACCAACAACCTGCCGATGATCCCGTTCTACATCTACTACTCCATGTTCGGGTTCCAGCGTATCGGCGACCTGTGCTGGCAGGCAGGCGACCAGCAGGCTCGCGGCTTCCTGGTAGGTGGGACTTCCGGTCGTACCACGCTGAACGGCGAAGGTCTGCAGCACGAAGATGGCCACAGCCATATTCAGTCTCTGACTATCCCGAACTGTATCTCCTACGATCCGTCCTACGCGTACGAAGTTGCCGTCATCATGCACGATGGCCTGGAGCGTATGTACGGTGAGAAACAAGAGAACGTTTACTACTACATCACCACGCTGAACGAAAACTACCACATGCCGGCAATGCCGGAAGGCGCTGAGGAAGGTATCCGTAAAGGTATCTACAAACTCGACACCCTCGAAGGTAGCAAAGGTAAAGTTCAGCTGCTGGGTTCCGGTTCTATCCTGCGTCACGTGCGTGAAGCCGCAGAGATTCTGGCGAAAGACTACGGCGTAGGTTCCGACGTCTACAGCGTAACCTCCTTCACCGAGCTGGCGCGCGATGGCCAGGACTGTGAGCGTTGGAACATGCTGCACCCGCTGGAAACCCCGCGCGTACCGTACATCGCTCAGGTGATGAACGACGCACCGGCCGTGGCTTCTACCGACTATATGAAACTGTTCGCCGAGCAGGTTCGTACCTATGTACCGGCTGATGATTACCGCGTACTGGGTACCGACGGCTTCGGTCGCTCTGACAGCCGTGAAAACCTGCGTCACCACTTCGAAGTAGATGCTTCCTACGTGGTTGTTGCGGCGCTGGGCGAACTGGCTAAACGTGGTGAAATCGATAAGAAAGTTGTGGCAGAAGCAATCGCCAAATTTAACATCGATGCAGATAAAGTTAACCCGCGTCTGGCGTAAGAGGTAAGAGAATAATGGCTATCGAAATCAATGTACCGGACATCGGGGCTGATGAAGTTGAAATCACCGAAATCCTGGTCAAAGTTGGCGACAAAGTTGAAGCTGAACAGTCGCTGATCACCGTAGAGGGCGACAAAGCCTCTATGGAAGTCCCGTCTCCGCACGCTGGCGTTGTTAAAGAGATCAAAGTCTCCGTTGGCGACAAAACCGAGACCGGTAAACTTATCATGATTTTCGATTCCGCCGATGGTGCAGCAGCCGCTGCACCTGCGCAGGAAGAGAAAGCAGCAGCGCCGGCTCCGGCCGCTGCACCGGCTGCGGCCGCGGCGAAAGACGTGCACGTGCCTGATATCGGCGGCGATGAAGTTGAAGTCACCGAGATCATGGTTAAAGTGGGCGACACCGTTACGGCTGAACAGTCACTGATCACCGTTGAAGGCGACAAAGCGTCAATGGAAGTTCCGGCTCCGTTCGCGGGTACCGTGAAAGAGATCAAAGTCAGCACCGGCGACAAAGTTTCTACCGGCTCGCTGATTATGGTCTTCGAAGTGGCGGGTGCGGCACCTGCTGCGGCACCGGCGCAGGCTGCTGCTCCGGCAGCGGCGGCTGCACCAGCGGCTTCCGGTTCTAAAGAAGTCAACGTACCGGACATCGGCGGCGACGAAGTTGAAGTGACCGAAGTGATGGTTAAAGTGGGCGACAAAGTTGCCGCTGAACAGTCACTGATCACCGTTGAGGGCGACAAAGCCTCGATGGAAGTTCCGGCTCCGTTCGCGGGTACCGTGAAAGAGATCAAAATCAGCACCGGCGATAAAGTCTCCACCGGTTCGCTGATTATGGTCTTCGAAGTGGAAGGCGCGGCGCCTGCTGCGGCTCCGGCGGCAGCTGCTCCGGCACCTGCGGCGGCTGCACCGGCTCCGGCTGCGAAAGCGGCGGCGCCAGCGGCGAAAGCCGAAGGCAAATCCGAGTTCGCTGAGAACGACGCCTACGTCCACGCGACTCCGCTGATCCGCCGCCTGGCGCGCGAATTTGGCGTGAACCTGGCGAAAGTGAAAGGCTCCGGTCGTAAAGGCCGCATCCTGCGCGAAGACGTTCAGGCCTACGTGAAAGACGCCGTTAAACGCGCTGAAGCAGCGCCTGCTGCCGCGACCGGCGGTGGTATCCCGGGCATGCTGCCGTGGCCGAAAGTGGACTTCAGCAAGTTTGGTGAAGTTGAAGAAGTCGAGCTGGGCCGTATCCAGAAAATCTCTGGTGCTAACCTGAGCCGTAACTGGGTGATGATCCCGCACGTTACGCACTTCGACAAAACCGACATCACTGACCTGGAAGCGTTCCGTAAGCAGCAGAACGCGGAAGCCGAGAAGCGTAAGCTGGACGTGAAATTCACCCCGGTGGTCTTCATCATGAAAGCGGTGGCCGCTGCCCTTGAGCAGATGCCTCGCTTCAACAGCTCCCTGTCCGAAGATGCGCAGCGTCTGACGCTGAAAAAGTACATCAACATCGGTGTTGCGGTTGATACGCCTAATGGTCTGGTTGTTCCGGTCTTCAAGGACGTGAACAAGAAGAGCATTACCGAGCTGTCCCGTGAGCTGACGGTGATCTCTAAGAAAGCGCGTGACGGTAAGCTGACCGCTGGCGAAATGCAGGGCGGTTGCTTCACCATCTCCAGCATCGGCGGCCTGGGTACTACCCACTTCGCGCCGATTGTTAACGCGCCGGAAGTGGCTATCCTCGGTGTGTCCAAATCCGCGATGGAACCGGTATGGAATGGTAAAGAGTTCGTTCCGCGTCTGATGATGCCGATCTCTCTCTCCTTCGACCACCGCGTGATCGACGGTGCTGATGGTGCTCGCTTTATTACCATCATCAACAATACCCTGAGCGATATTCGCCGCCTGGTGATGTAAGCGCAAAGCCGGCCTGACGGCCGGCTTTTTTCTGGTAACCTCCCGTGCGTTTTGGGGTTATCGGCAATCAAAGGACAAAATCGTTTGCCGTTTGTTGTTTCAAAATTGTTAACAATTTTGTAAAATGCAGGCGGATAGAACGTCCCGGTGGATATAAGGGTATTAATATACATACCCTATGGATTTCTGGATGCAGCAAGGCAGCAAGCGCCAGAGTCCCCAGCAGCTTACTTAAGTAAGTGGCTGGGGTGAAGGCGTGAAGCTAACGCAGTTGCGGCCTGAAAGACGACGGGTATGACCGCCGGATACTAACTACAGAGGTCATGATGAGTACTGAAATCAAAACTCAGGTCGTGGTACTTGGGGCTGGTCCCGCAGGTTATTCTGCTGCCTTCCGTTGCGCTGACTTAGGTCTGGAAACCGTCATCGTCGAACGTTACAGCACCCTGGGCGGTGTTTGTCTGAACGTCGGCTGTATCCCTTCTAAAGCGCTGCTGCACGTTGCTAAAGTTATCGAAGAAGCAAAAGCGCTGGCCGAACACGGTATTGTTTTTGGTGAGCCGAAAACCGATATCGACAAAATTCGTACCTGGAAAGAGAAAGTTATCACTCAGCTGACCGGCGGTCTGGCCGGCATGGCCAAAGGCCGTAAAGTTAAAGTGGTAAACGGTCTGGGTAAATTTACCGGGGCTAACACCCTGGAAGTTGAAGGCGAAAACGGCAAAACCGTGATCAACTTCGACAACGCGATCATCGCGGCGGGTTCCCGTCCGATCGAACTGCCGTTCATTCCGCATGAAGATCCGCGCGTGTGGGACTCCACCGACGCCCTCGAACTGAAATCCGTACCGAAGCGCCTGCTGGTTATGGGTGGCGGTATCATCGGTCTGGAAATGGGTACCGTTTACCATGCGCTGGGTTCAGAGATTGACGTGGTTGAAATGTTCGACCAGGTTATCCCGGCTGCCGATAAAGACGTGGTGAAAGTCTTCACTAAACGCATCAGCAAGAAGTTCAACCTGATGCTGGAAACCAAAGTGACCGCCGTTGAAGCAAAAGAAGACGGCATCTACGTTTCGATGGAAGGCAAAAAAGCCCCGGCTGAAGCGCAGCGTTACGACGCCGTGCTGGTAGCTATCGGCCGCGTGCCGAACGGTAAAAACCTCGATGCGGGCAAAGCCGGCGTTGAAGTTGACGACCGCGGCTTTATTCGCGTTGATAAGCAGCTGCGTACCAACGTACCGCACATCTTCGCGATCGGCGATATCGTCGGTCAGCCGATGCTGGCGCACAAAGGCGTTCACGAAGGTCACGTTGCCGCAGAAGTTATTTCTGGCCTGAAGCACTACTTCGACCCGAAAGTGATCCCGTCTATCGCCTATACCGAACCGGAAGTTGCCTGGGTTGGTCTGACCGAGAAAGAAGCGAAAGAGAAAGGCATCAGCTACGAAACCGCCACCTTCCCGTGGGCGGCATCCGGCCGTGCGATCGCTTCCGATTGTGCAGACGGTATGACCAAGCTGATCTTCGACAAAGAGAGCCACCGCGTTATCGGCGGCGCGATTGTCGGCACCAACGGCGGCGAGCTGCTGGGTGAAATCGGTCTGGCTATCGAAATGGGCTGTGACGCAGAAGACATCGCTCTGACTATCCACGCGCACCCGACTCTGCACGAGTCCGTTGGCCTGGCGGCGGAAGTCTTCGAAGGTAGCATCACCGATCTGCCGAACGCGAAAGCGAAGAAAAAGTAACTTTTTCTTTCCGACAAAAAGCATAAGCGGCTCTGTGAGCCGCTTTTTTTATGCCTGATGTTTAGATCTGTGTCTGCATTCATAACCTGCTACAGGTTATAGATACTTTGACAATAATTGCGAAGTAAACTTATAGCTGGTTAATTATTAGTGGGGTGGGTTATGAAACTATTTTTAACAACGACGTTGTTAGCGGCAACGCTGGCATCCGTTATGGCCTGTGCCGCCGATCCTTCCATTCCGTGGGCTGACAACAGCGGCGGCACGGAAAATACGCATATCGCCACGATGGGGCAGAACCTGAATACGCAGCACCAGGCGATCAGCAAAACGAGTGAAGGCGTCTGGGCGGCGAACTCGGGCAGCATCAAGGATGATGAAGCCGCATTGAGCAGCACTAAGCCGGCATTTAGCGGCTACCCGCAGCTGATGCCGCATCAGGGCTAAAATCGCTTCAGCCTCTCAGATGCCCGGCGCAGGCTGAGGCGCCGGGCATGTTTTATGCCTTTTCCCCTGAAAGGGCGCGCCAGCCGCACGACGGGATGAGACGGCCGATTTTGCCGAAATATTGCCCAGTCCCCGACGGCGGTATGAAATTTATATACCGGGAAAGCGGTGTAAAGGCTGCAAAATCCTGCCCTTAACGATTCAGCTAATTTTTAATGTTGCTTTTTTGTAAACAGATTAACACCTTCCCAAAATCCTGCTATGCTGCCGACGCGGTATCGGGCATTTACCCTACAAACTGCTGTCTCACAGGAGCGTGAAGAGAATCGCCTACCGCATTTTACAATGAGAGCGAGGAGAACCGTCGTGCTAGAAGAATACCGTAAGCACGTAGCTGAGCGTGCCGCCGTTGGGATTGTTGCCAAACCCTTAGATGCTACCCAAATGGCCGCGCTGGTAGAACTGCTGAAAAACCCGCCAGCGGGTGAAGAAGAATTCCTGTTAGACCTGTTAATTAACCGCGTACCGCCGGGCGTCGACGAAGCCGCCTACGTTAAAGCCGGATTCCTTGCCGCCATCACCAAAGGTGAAGCGACCTCCCCACTGGTTACCCCTGAAAAAGCCGTTGAACTGCTGGGCACCATGCAGGGCGGCTACAACATTCATCCGCTGATTGACGCGCTGGACGATGCTAAACTGGCTCCGATTGCCGCCAAAGCCCTGTCCCATACGCTGCTGATGTTCGATAACTTCTATGATGTAGAAGAGAAAGCAAAAGCGGGTAACGAACACGCTAAGCAGGTGATGCAATCCTGGGCCGACGGCGAGTGGTTCCTGAGCCGCCCGCAGCTGGCGGAAAAAATCACCGTCACCGTTTTCAAAGTTACCGGTGAAACCAACACCGATGACCTTTCCCCGGCGCCGGACGCCTGGTCCCGCCCGGATATTCCGCTGCACGCCCTGGCGATGCTGAAAAACGCCCGTGAAGGCATCGAACCGGATCAGCCGGGTTCAGTTGGCCCGATCAAGCAAATTGAAGCGCTGCAGAAAAAAGGCTTCCCGCTGGCGTATGTGGGCGACGTGGTCGGCACCGGTTCTTCGCGTAAATCCGCCACCAACTCCGTACTGTGGTTCATGGGCGACGATATCCCGAACGTGCCGAACAAGCGCGGCGGCGGCCTGTGTCTTGGCGGGAAAATTGCGCCAATCTTCTTTAACACCATGGAAGATGCGGGCGCACTGCCGATTGAAGTGGACGTCAATAACCTGAATATGGGCGACGTTATCGACGTGTACCCGTTCAAAGGCGAAGTGCGTAACCACGAAACCAACGAACTGCTGGCAAGCTTTGAGCTGAAAACCGACGTGCTGATCGACGAAGTCCGCGCCGGTGGCCGTATTCCGCTGATTATCGGTCGTGGCCTGACTACCCGCGCGCGCGACGCCCTGGGTCTGCCGCACAGCGACGTTTTCCGTCATGCGAAAGACGTTGCCGAAAGCACCAGCGGCTTCTCGCTGGCGCAGAAAATGGTTGGCCGCGCCTGCGGCGTTGCCGGCATTCGTCCTGGCGCCTACTGCGAGCCGAAAATGACCTCCGTTGGCTCCCAGGATACCACCGGCCCGATGACCCGCGATGAGCTGAAAGACCTGGCGTGCCTCGGCTTCTCCGCCGACCTGGTGATGCAGTCCTTCTGCCATACCGCGGCCTATCCGAAGCCGGTTGACGTCACCACGCACCATACTCTGCCGGACTTCATTATGAACCGCGGCGGCGTTTCGCTGCGTCCGGGCGATGGCGTTATCCACTCCTGGCTGAACCGCATGCTGCTGCCGGATACCGTCGGCACCGGCGGTGACTCCCATACCCGTTTCCCGATCGGTATCTCCTTCCCGGCGGGCTCTGGTCTGGTGGCGTTTGCCGCGGCAACCGGCGTAATGCCGCTGGATATGCCGGAATCCGTGCTGGTGCGCTTCAAAGGGAAAATGCAGCCGGGGATCACCCTGCGCGATCTGGTTCACGCCATCCCGCTGTACGCTATCAAGCAGGGCCTGCTGACCGTTGAGAAGAAAGGTAAGAAAAACATCTTCTCCGGCCGCATTCTGGAAATCGAAGGTCTGCCGGATCTGAAGGTTGAACAGGCGTTTGAGCTGACCGACGCCTCCGCCGAGCGCTCTGCGGCCGGCTGTACCATCAAGCTGAACCAGGAGCCGATCGTTGAGTATCTGAACTCCAACATCGTTCTGCTGAAGTGGATGATTGCCGGAGGTTACGGCGATCGCCGCACCCTGGAGCGTCGCGTTCAGGGGATGGAAAAATGGCTGGCGGATCCGCAGCTGCTCGAAGCCGATGCGGATGCGGAATATGCCGCGGTTATCGACATCGATCTGGCGGATATCAAAGAGCCGATCCTCTGCGCGCCGAACGATCCGGACGACGCTCGTCTGCTGTCCGACGTTCAGGGTGAGAAGATCGACGAAGTCTTTATCGGTTCCTGTATGACCAACATCGGCCACTTCCGCGCCGCAGGTAAGCTGCTGGATAGCCACAAAGGCCAGCTGCCGACCCGCCTGTGGGTGGCTCCGCCAACCCGTATGGATGCGGCTCAGCTGACCGAAGAAGGCTACTACAGCGTATTTGGTAAGAGCGGCGCGCGTATCGAAATCCCGGGCTGCTCCCTGTGCATGGGCAACCAGGCGCGCGTAGCCGACGGCGCGACGGTGGTTTCCACCTCAACCCGTAACTTCCCGAACCGTCTGGGGACCGGCGCGAACGTCTACCTGGCTTCCGCAGAGCTGGCGGCCGTGGCTTCGCTGCTCGGCAAGCTGCCGACGCCGGAGGAGTACCAGACCTTCGTGGCGCAGGTCGATCAGACGGCGGTGGATACCTATCGCTACCTGAACTTCAACCAGCTGGATCAGTACACTGAAAAAGCGGATGGGGTTATTTTCCAGACCGCGGTATAAGGTGACGCGTCAGTCCGTCTGACGAATTGCCTGTAAACTCGCCAGTGCCCGGTGAACATTGCAGCGCCGGGCATTTTTATTTCCAATCCTTCATCCTCCGCGCTTTTTTTCTCCCCCGCTGCTGCGATAATTACCCTATGGGTACAGTGCAGCGTGACGCATTGCCCTTGCAGAGGAAGAGACTATGGATTACGAATTTCTGCGCGATATTACCGGAGTGGTAAAGGTGCGGATGGCAATGGGCCACGAAGTGGTGGGGCACTGGTTTAATGAAGAGGTGAAGGATAATCTCGCCCTGCTGGATGAAGTGGAACAGGCCGTGCGGACCGTAAAAGGCAGCGAGCGCTCCTGGCAGCGTGCCGGACATGAATACACGTTATGGTTAGACGGCGAGGAGGTCATGATCCGCGCTAACCAGCTGGAAATTACCGGCGATGAAATTGAAGAAGGGATGAGCTACTACGACGAAGAGAGCTTCTCCCTCTGCGGCGTTGAAGATTTTCTGCTGGTGGTGCGGGCCTATCGCGACTTCCTGCAAAATAAGTGAGGCGCGGGCGCGCCCCTGAATCCTTACACCAGGTGCAGCTGCGCGGGCAGTTCGCGCAGCTGGGCCTGAATTGCGCCGGGCAATGCGCTATCGGTAATCATGTCGCTCAGGTCGCTTAGCTGAGCGACGCAGAACAGCGACCAGGCGCCATATTTGCTGCTGTCGGCCAGCATCACCCGGCGGCGGGCGTTGGCCAGCAGATCCTGCTTGAGACCGGCTTTCTCCTCCGTCGGGGTGGTGATTCCCTGTTCCAGACTCCAGCTGTTACAGCTGACGAAGGCGATATCCGGGTACAAATTGCGCAGCAGTCGCCGGCCGTGCTCGCCGATGCAGGACTGGCTGCTGTCATCGATGCGCCCGCCGATAATCGTCACTTCAATTTGCTTAAATTCCGACAGAAATAACGCGATGCGCAGATCCGCGGTGATCACCCTCAGCGGCAGATGCGTGAGCTGCCGCGCCAGCTCCATCATGGTGGTGCCGGCGTCCAGCACCACCGCGTCGCCGGGGCGAATCAGGGACAAGGCGTGCTGCGCGATGGCCTGTTTTTCCTTCAGGCTGCGCTGCTGTTTCTCCGTCGTGGTCGGCTGAGCGGGGATAAAACGGTTCAGCGCCACGCCGCCGTGGCTGCGATTAATCACGCCGCGCTCATCCAGCTTGATCAGGTCGCGGCGAATGGTCGCGGGAGACGCATCAATCGCGCCGACTAACTGTTCCACAGTGACCAGATTATGGCTTTTCAGATACTCCAGAATCTGGTCAAGACGATCTTGTCCCTTCATAGTGTCGATAGTATTACGCGAGTTGTAAGGCTAATTTAATGGAGATCGCCATGCTCTCAAACTTAGCTTTGCCTGTCCACGCAATATCAAATGCCGTACCGTGATCCGCGGAGGTGCGAATAAACGGCAGGCCGGCGGTAATATTAACGCCATCGTAGAAGCCCAGTAATTTCAGCGGGCTATGTCCCTGATCGTGGTACATGGCGACCACCATATCGTATTTGCCTTCCCAGGCCTGGAGAAAAACGGTATCCGGCGGGCAGGGGCCGTATACGTCAATGCCTTCGGCTTTCATCGTCTCGATAGCCGGGCTGACGGTGGTGATCTCTTCATCGCCGAACAGGCCGTGCTCGCCCGCGTGCGGGTTAACTCCCGCCACCGCGATACGCGGATGCGCGTAGCCCACGCGTTTAAGGAAGCTGTCCGCCAGACGAATCACGGTGCGGATACGCGGCTGGTTCAGGGTGTCGAGGAATTTACGCAGCGCGATATGGGTGGAAACGTGAATGACTTTGAGCTTGTCGGTATACAGCACCATCGCGTAATCCTGGCTGTGGGTCAGTTTCGCCAGCAGTTCGGTGTGGCCGGGATAGATATGGCCCGCCGCGTGCAGCGCTTCTTTATTCAGCGGCGCGGTAGCGATGGCCTGAACGTCGCCCGCCAGCGCCAGCTCGCAGGCGCGGGCAATGCAGCGGTAGGCGAGGTCGCCCGCTTCCGGCTGGATTTCGCCCGGACGTAGGGCCTGCGGGTCGGCCAGCGGCACATCCACCACGTGAATCACGCCCGGCGTGAAATGGGCGTCCTGCACCGCGGTGATTTCTTTCAGCTCAACCCGCGGCGTAATCCCCAGCGCCTGAATGCGCTGCAGGGTTTGCAAACACCCGACCACCACCGCCGGGCAGCCGGATAGTTCTCCCTCCGCCAGGGCTTTCAGAATAATTTCCGGGCCGATCCCCGCGGGGTCGCCCATCGTAACGGCAATCGCTTTAGTTACCACTGTACATCTCCTCAATAAAATTCAATGCATTGCATAATGTCCGGTCGTCGCCAAAACCGCCCGCTTTGGTGATCACCGGTAAATCGTCGATATCGCTGTTCACGAAGGTGCCGCACGGCACGCAGGGGGTCACTTCGCTGCTGATGCGGTATCCCTGCGCGCCGAGCGCCCGGGCGATGGCAATCGCAATATCGCCGCCGGTTAAAAACAGGCCGCCAATGCGGGTGCGCGCGATAATTTCCTGAGTAAGTTTCCCCAGCCAGTTGCCGATAGTTTCGCCCAGCTGCGTGCGGGTAAGCTGATAGCGCTGGCACAGCGCGTCGATGCGGCTGCGCGCCGCTTCGTCGCGGCAGGTACGCAGTACGCAGTGCTCGCCGCGATCGAGGATCGCCACCGCCTGCGCTATCAGCGGCTGAATGACCTGGCCGTCCGCGGCGGCGAGCAGGGACTCGACCTCAATATCGATAATGCTGAGGTGCTTCTCCTGCTCCGCGAGGATTATCTGGCGGCGGGTGGCTTCGCTCATCGAACCGGCGACCACCAGTACCGGCAAGCTTTTCACCGGATCGAGATACAGGCCAGCCGGTAGCGCGTTCGCCAGCCCGGCGGCGCCGACCTGTAAATACGGGAAATGCAGCGCGGCGACCGCGTCGGCAATCGCGCGCAGGTCTTCGTCGCTTTCACTGTCCAGCACCGCGATGCCCGCGGTGTCCGACGAGGCGGCGAGGGCGGCCAGATGCGGTATCAGCTGTCCGCCGCGAATCACGTCGAGGCCGATTTCATGCACGACGCGGGCGGATTGCTGCCCAATCACGGTCTTAATGCGCGATGAGGTAATCGGCGTTTTGGGGTCGCTGGCGAATTCGGTTTCGACCAGCGGCACCTGCCAGACCAGGCATTCGCCGTTCAGCGTGGTGCGCCCGGCGGCGGGAATTGCGGCGGCGACAATCGCCAGCCGCGCGCCGCTCAGCTGCAGGGCCGCGTCGATTTCCGCCCCGACGTTGCCGCGAAAAGTGGAGTCGATCTTTTTATAAATCAGCGGCGGCGCGACGCCTTCCCGGCACCAGGGCTGCAGCATGTCGTTCAGCGTCTGACGGGCTTTTTCTGCGGGTAGCGCGCGGCTTTCGGTATTGATAACCAGAACGTCGCTGCGCGGCTGGTGCCGGGAGGCGGTATTGAGCACCACTTCGGTGCGCGCCCCTTTTTTGGCCAGCTGAACTCCGGTGTCGTTGGCCCCGGTGAAATCATCCGCAATGACGATCATTTTCATGCTTGTTTTTCCGTCTGTTGGCTGGCCGCGGCGTTGCGTTTGGCAACCCAGGTGGTCAGCAAGGGCGCCAGCAGCGCGGTGGTGATCACCGACGCGGCGATCAGCGGCGTGGCGGCTTCCGCGATAGTGGCGAAGGAGGGGTCGACCTGGGCGATTGCCAGCGGGGTGGCGACGGCGTTCCCGGCGGTGCTGGAAGCAGCTGCGCCCGCAATGCCGCTGCCGCCGACCAGGCGATCGACGCGGATGTTAAAGAACCCGCCGACAAACGTGGTCAACACGCCGAGGCAGATCCCGGCCAGGCCGCCTTTCACCAGCATATCCAGGTTAATGTTGGCGCCCAGCGCGAAGGCGAATATGGGGATCAGCACCGGCGCGCCGCGGGTCAGGAAGTCGCGCATTTGCGGGTCAAGGTTACCGAGGATCATGCCGATAATAATCGGCACCAGTACCGCCAATAGCGCCATTAGCGGGATGTTGGCAAGCCCTGCCGCGCCGAGCGCGATCATTGTGAACAGCGGGCCGTCGCCCAGCGACAGGATTGAAATTGCACCGACATCGCGTTCGTTACCGTATTCGCCGACCAGCGCGGCGTATAGCCCGCCGTTGGCGTTGCTGAAGGCGACGATCACCGCCAGGCTGCTCAGCCCGAACAGGCCGTTGGCGCCGAACAGATGGTCGATGCCGAAGCCGATAATCACCCCGGTGAGCACTTTGGTTACCGTAATGGTGGTGCCCTGCAGCAACGCGCGCGGCGCGGCTTTAAAACTGATCCCCGCGCCCATGCACAGCAGGAAGGCGCCGATCAGCGGCAGGGCGCCGTGTTTGAACAGCGCGGTGGTGAAGCCGCCGATCTCCAGCACTTTCGGAGCGAAGGTGTTGAGGAGCGCCGCCAGAATCAGCGGCACCAGCATCATTCCCCCCGGTAATTTTTCGATGGTACTTTTGATTTTCATTCTGCCCTCTTTGATTTTATTTAATCATAATGATTATATTTAATCAATCAGGAGTAAAAATGAGATCTGGATCGATATTCAGCGAAGAAGTGATCAAATTAAATCACTATCAGTCTTTTTTGATTTATTTTATTCATTTCGCGATGCGTTCGCAGGGCGGAATTCACGAACAGTATATGCGTAAGGCAGGGATGTGGCGGGCCGCAGATTGCGGCCCGCGGCACGGTTTACAGGTACTTTAACCCTACGGAAGGAATATTGCGCCCGTAATAGATTTCGCGCATCTCTTTCCACAGTAAATCGGTAATCGTCCTGCGCTCCTCCTCGCTTAAATCTTCCGGTCGGGTATGGAACATGTAGTGCTTCAGGTCGAACTCCTTCAGCAGCATCTTGCTGTGGAAGATATTTTCCTGATACACGTTAACGTCCACCATGTCATACAGCGCCTTGATGTCGTCGGACATAAAGTTCTGTATTGAGTTAATCTCGTGATCGATAAAGTGCTTCATACCGTTGATATCGCGCGTAAAGCCGCGGACGCGGTAGTCAATGGTGACGATATCGGACTCCAGCTGGTGAATAAGGTAGTTCAGCGCTTTCAGAGGCGAAATAACGCCGCAGGTTGACACTTCAATATCGGCGCGGAAGGTGCAGAGCCCGCCCTCGGGATGGCTTTCCGGGTAGGTGTGGACGCAGATATGGCTTTTATCAAGATGGGCGACGACGGTTTCCGGCAGCGGGCCCGGATGTTCGCTTTGATCGATAAGCTGCGGGTCAATCGGTTCTTCACTGACCAGAATGGTGACGCTGGCACCCTGCGGCTCATAATCCTGGCGCGCGATATTCAGGATGTTGGCGCCGATTATCGAGCACGTCTCGGACAAAATCTCGGTCAGGCGGTTGGCGTTATAGAGTTCATCGATATAGGCGATATAGCCGTCGCGCTCTGCCGCCGTTTTGGCGTAGCAGATATCGTAAATACAAAAACTCAGGCTCTTGGTCAGGTTGTTAAAGCCGTGCAGCTTCAGTTTTTTCAATTTAGTTCACCCCCTTACTTAAGAGCGCTGATGGACAGCGCATCCAGCAGATATTGCGGTAGGGCGAATGCCGCCGTATGAATTGCCGGATTGTAATAGCGGCACTTCAGATTCGCTTTGTGGAAACGCGCCTGGATAATTTCGCCGGAAAGATGGCGCAGCGCGTCGTTATCCGTCGCCCAGGCGAAGGTCATGATGCCGCCGTAATAGGTGGGCACCGCCGCCTGATAGAAGCTGACGTCGCTGAAATAGTGGCTCAGCTTGCGGTGGCTGTCGACGGCTTCATCCTGCTGCAGAAAGCTCACGCCGTTCTGGGCGACGAAAATTCCGCCGGGGTTCAGACAGCGCTTACAGCCGGCATAGAACGCTGAGGTGAACAGGCTTTCGCCGGGACCAATGGGGTCGGTGCAGTCGGAGATGATGACGTCAAACGTTTGCGTCGTCTGGTTAACAAAATTGACGCCGTCGTCGATAACCAGCGTAAAGCGCGGATCGTCGTAGGCGCCGGCGTTGTGGTTTGGCAGATACTGGCGGCAGAAGGAGACCACGCCCGCGTCAATCTCAACCATGGTGATTGTTTCGATATGGGGATGACGGGAGACTTCGCGCAGCATGGCGCCGTCGCCGCCGCCGATAATCAGCACGTGCTTCGCCTGTCCGTGGGCCAGCAGCGGCACGTGGGTCATCATTTCATGATAGATAAACTCATCGCGCTCGGTGGTTTGCACCACGCCGTCCAGCGCCATCACGCGGCCAAAAGCGGCGTTCTCAAAAATGATCAGATCCTGATGATCGGTCTTCTCGTGATACAGCACGTTATCAACGGTAAAATACTGACCAAAATGGTCGTGCAGCGTTTCATGCCACAGGTTGCTATCGGCCACGGCCTGGTTCCTCCTTTGTTAACATCTGTTACACCCGTAAAAACGAGCGCAACATCATAGCCAACTATAGATGAGGATGCACGGCGGATATGTCAGCGATGCGGGCGCGGACAAATACGCCTGAAAATAGAGGGCGATAGCGGGTGGATATCTTTTGCCGGCGAGCTTATTTAGCGACGTTATTTAACGTAAGCCAGCAGGCTTAGGGAATCGCGGGCCAGCGCTTTGCATTTCTTGGGGGTCGAAATCTGGATGCCGCTGAGATCGCGGTAGCTGTCTTCGCCGAGCGCTTTCATATTAAAGCTGTCGTAGTTGCTCAGGTCCCATTGATTCTGTTGAGCAAAGAAGACCAGCGCGCGACGGATCTGGGTATTAGGCAGGTTCTGGTAACCGCAGTCGTTTTTCAGAAAAACAAATACCGCTGTTAAATCAGCCATATCTTCCGCTTCAGACTCGCTTAACGCGTAGCTATTGGCGGATAGTGCAAGCAGGCTGCCGAGCACTAGTGTTCTGCAAAGCGTCTTCATTTTGTTTACCATTGAATCACGGACGAACAAAGTTAGCATACTTCTTTACATGACGCCGAGCTTTATTCTTACTCTTCTGCTTGACCTTCCCGTTGCTGGAGGGTTTAAGCTCAAAAGTTCACCAGCAGAATAAAAGGATGTGAAATGCAACGTCGTGAATTTATCAAATTAACCGCCGCGCTTGGCGCATTCAGCGCGCTTCCGCTCTGGAGCCGCCCGGCGTTTGCCGCCGCTCGTCCGGCATTGCCGATACCAGACCTGCTCGCCGCCGACGCGCGCAATCGCATCACGTTAACCATCCAGTCCGGGAAAACGCAGTTTGGTCCCCATAGCGCGACCACCTGGGGCTATAACGGTAATCTGCTGGGTCCTGCGCTGCGCCTCAAACAAGGGGAGGCGGTCACCGTGGATATTCATAACCGCCTGGCCGAGGAGACCACCGTGCACTGGCACGGGCTGGAGGTTCCCGGCGAGGTTGACGGCGGGCCGCAGGGAGTCATTGCGCCGGGGGCTTCCCGCAGCGTGAGCTTCACGCCGACGCAGCGGGCCGCCACCTGCTGGTTCCATCCGCATCAGCACGGTAAAACCGGACGTCAGGTGGCGATGGGGCTGGCGGGTCTGGTGCTGATTTCCGATGAGGAGAGCGAGCGCCTGCTGCTGCCTAAACAGTGGGGAATCGATGATGTGCCGGTGATCGTGCAGGATAAGCGCTTCACCGCCGCCGGCGAAATTGACTACCAGCTGGATATCATGAGCGCCGCCGTCGGCTGGTTTGGCGATACGCTGCTGACCAACGGGGCGCTCTATCCCGAGCACGCCGCCCCGCGCGGCTGGCTGCGGCTACGTCTGCTTAACGGCTGCAACGCCCGATCGCTGAATTTCGCTACCAGCGACGGCCGGCCGATGTACGTGGTGGCCAGCGACGGCGGGCTGCTTGCCGAGCCGGTCAAAGTGAGCGAACTGCCGGTACTGATGGGGGAACGCTTTGAAGTGCTGGTGGATGCTCGCGACGGCAAAGCCTTCGATCTGCTCACGCTGCCGGTCAGCCAGATGGGCATGGCGATTGCGCCGTTCGATAAGCCGCAGCCGGTGCTGCGCATCCAGCCGTTGGCGATTCAGGCTTCCGGCCAGCTGCCGGATACGCTGGCGACGCTGCCCGGGCTGCCGCCGCTGGCGGGCCTGACCCAGCGCACGCTGCAGCTGTCGATGGACCCGATGCTGGATATGATGGGCATGCAGGCGCTAAGGCAAAAGTACGGCGACGCGGCGGTATCAGGTATGGACCACGGAAACATGATGGACGGCGGCAGCATGGGAAATATGAGCCACGGCGAGATGGGCCAGATGAACCACGCGGATATGGGGCAGATGCACCACGGCGGCGGGTTCGACTTCCACAATGCCAACCGTATCAACGGCAAAGCTTTTGATATGGCCGTGCCGATGTTCGCCGCGGCGAAGGGGCAGTATGAGCGCTGGGTGATTTCCGGCAAAGGCGACATGATGCTGCACCCGTTCCATATCCACGGTACCCAGTTCCGCATCCTGTCGGAAAACGGCCGGCCGCCCGCCGCGCATCGAACGGGGTGGAAAGATACCGTGCGGGTCGATGGCGACGTCAGCGAGGTGCTGGTGAAGTTTGACCACGAGGCGCCGAAGGAGTTTGCCTATATGGCGCACTGCCATCTGCTGGAGCATGAGGATACCGGCATGATGCTCGGCTTTACGGTCTAGCCTGTCTCGCAAAAGAAAAGGCCCGGTTCTCACCGGGCCTTCTGCTCTTCGACTTCAGCGTTTATTTGGCCTCGTCCGGCAGGGCGTAAGCGACGATATAGTCGCCCATTTTGGTCCCGAACGAACCGTGGCCGCCGGCGGAGATGACCACATACTGCTTGCCATCTACCTCGTAGGTCATCGGCGTCGCCTGACCGCCCGCCGGCAGGCGCGCCTGCCACAGCTTCTCACCGTTGCTCATATTGTATGCGCGCAGGTAGTTATCCGCGGTAGCGCCAATAAACAGCACGTTACCCGCCGTGGAGATCGGGCCGCCCAGCATTGGCATGCCGAGGTTAAACGGCAACTGGACGGGCATCGGGAACGGCAGGCTGTCCTGCGGCGTCCCGATGCGTTTTTTCCATACCACTTCGTTGGTCTTCAGATCCAGCGCCGAGATATAGCCCCAGGCCGGCTGTTTGCACGGCAGGCCAAACGGCGACAGGAAGGCGTTGAGGGTCACGCCGTACGGCACGCCATACTGCGGCTGGATGCCGGATTCGGTACCGGAACCTTTGGCATCTTTTGGCGGCTCCATCGGGTTGCCCGGACCGCGTGGGATCAGCTTAGAGACGAACGGCAGCGCCATCGGGTTGGCAATTGCCACCTGGCGGTTCGGATCGACGGAGATACCGCCCCATTCGAACATCCCGAGGTTACCCGGGAACACCAGCGTGCCCTGCTCTGACGGCGGGGTGAAGATACCTTCATAGCGCAGCTGGTGGAAGATAACGCGGCACACCAGCTGGTCGAACATGGTGGCGCCCCACATATCCGCGCCGGTCAGATCTTTCTTCGGCCGGAAGCTCAGGTCGGAGAACGGCTGCGTTTTGTTGACGTAATCGCCTTTCGCCGCGCCCTGCGGAACTGGTTTTTCCGGCGCCGGGACCACCAGCTCGCCGTTACGACGGTCGAGAACGAAGATGTTACCGGTTTTGGCCGGCGCGTAGATAACCGGTACGGTCTTACCGTTGACGTCGATATCTGCGAGGGTTGGCTGCGACGGCATATCCATATCCCACAGATCGTGATGCACGGTCTGGTAGCTCCACGCCAGTTTACCGGTGGTTGCGTTCAGCGCCACGATCGAGCTGGCGAAGCGCTCCTGCTCCGGCGTACGGTTGCCGCCCCAGATATCCGGCGTGGTGACGCCCATCGGCAGATAGATTAAATCCAGCTTCGCGTCATAGGCCGCAGGCGCCCACGAGTTCGGGGAGTTCAGCGTAAAGTGGTGCTGGTCGTCGGGAATCGCGTTCGGATCTTTTGCCGCCGGATCGAATACCCACAGCAGCTTGCCGGTATTGACGTCGAAACCGCGAATCACGCCTGACGGCTCGCGGGTGGAGAAGTTATCGGTCACCGCGCCGGCGATGATAATTGTGGTATCGGTGACGATCGGCGGTGATGTCGGCTCGTACATCCCCGGGGTGGTCACCGGCATATTGGTCTGCAGGTTGAGGATCCCTTTATTGGCAAAGGATTCGCACAGCTGACCGTTGTCGGCGTTAATGGCGAACAGGCGACCATCGTTGACCGGCAGGATGATGCGGCGCGGGCAGTTGGCGACGACATCGGCCGGCGCGTTTTCCGCTTTCGCTTCGTGGTAAGAGACGCCGCGGCAGGTTACGTGCTGGAACGACGGGTCCGAGTTCAGCTGCGGATCGAAGTGCCACTTCTCTTTCCCGGTTGCCGCGTCGAGGGCGAACAAGCGCTGGTGGGCGGTACACAGGTAGAGCATGTTGCCGACCTTAATCGGCGTCACTTCGTTAGTGATCTCACCCGGATCGTTTGCCTGCTTCAGATCGCCGGTGCGGAACACCCAGGCTTCCTTGAGGTTCTTCACGTTATCGGCGTTGATTTGCTTCAGCGGCGAATAGCGCTGGCCCTCCTGGTTACGACCATAGGCCGGCCAGTCGCCGTCGGCAACGGCGGAGATTGGCGCCGCAGGCGTGGCGTCGGCGCTCAGGGTGCCGTTCACTTCCTGCGGATCGTTAAATCCGGCCCAGGTCAGGATGCCGCCGCTGATTAGCAGGGCGATAACCAGCCCGGCCACCGCGCCGGCGGAAGGGACGGGCAGACGACGCCAGACGAAGGGCAAAATCAGCCAGATGCCGAAGAATACCAGGATATCGCTGCGCGGGGTGAGCGCCCAGAAGTCGAAGCCGACCTCCCAGACTCCCCAGACCATCGTGGCAAGAAGCAGCGCGGCGTACAGCCAAAGCGCAGAACGCTTACCGCGCAGCAGCATTACGGTGACGGCGAGCATAACCAGACCGGCAATCGGGTAGTACCAGGAGCCGCCGATAGCGGCCAGCCATATCCCGCCAACTAAAAGATAGAGACCGCAGAACGCGGCAAAGAGAGCAGTCAGCGTCACGACGAGACGCCGCGATTGTTGAGGTTTTGTTTCTGCCATAGAAGGTTACTCGTTTTGTTTGTTAATATTTTAGATGCAATTAATTATAGGATTTAACAAGTGTGATCGGAATCACAAAATGGCTTTTATTATTCCCTGCACCGCAGATTTCTTTTTACTGGTATACTGCTCAGCTTGCCGGTCAACGTCGATGTGAGAGCAGCGGCTTTGATGATTTACATTAAGAATCAAGTGGTTAGTTTAATGAAACATACTGTAGAAGTGATGATCCCGGAAGCCGAGATCAAAGCACGTATCGCCGAGCTGGGTCGTCAAATCAACGAATGCTACAAAGACAGCGGCAGCGAAATGGTGCTGGTGGGGCTGCTGCGCGGCTCATTTATGTTTATGGCCGACCTGTGCCGCGAAGTTCTGGTGCCGCATGAAGTCGATTTTATGACCGCTTCCAGCTACGGCAGCGGTATGTCGACAACCCGCGACGTTAAAATCCTCAAGGATCTGGATGAAGACATTCGCGGTAAAGACGTCCTGATCGTGGAAGACATCATCGACTCCGGCAACACGCTCTCCAAAGTGCGTGAGATCCTCAGCCTGCGCGAGCCGAAATCGCTGGCCATCTGCACGCTGCTCGATAAGCCGAGCCGTCGCGAGGTGAGCGTCCCGGTTGAGTTTGTCGGCTTTGCTATCCCTGACGAGTTCGTGGTCGGCTACGGTATTGATTACGCCCAGCGCTATCGCCATCTGCCGTACGTGGGCAAAGTGGTGCTGCTGGACGAGTAGGGCGCAGGTGAGCAATATGGCGGCACCCGGCTAAGCGGCGCGCCGCCTGCCCGGATACGTAAAGCACGTCGGCTACTTGTGGTTGACGTGCTTAATTTTGAGGTTGGAAATTCCGTGGCGGTAGCGCTGTTCGAGGGTTTCGCGGCTGACGGCGGTCACGTCGAGATCGCGCAGCAGCCCATCGTGAATGCCGTAGGCCCAGCCGTGGATCGTCACCTTCTGCCCGCGTTTCCACGCCGAGCGCATAATCGTTGAGTGGCCCAGGTTATAGACCTGCTCCATCACGTTCAGCTCGCACAGCGTATCAAGCCGGCGCTCTTCGGGCATCTCGCCCAGCAGCGAGCTGTGTTTAAACCAGATATCGCGAATATGCAGCAGCCAGTTATCAATCAGGCCGAGCTCGGTGTTTTCAATCGCCGCCTGCACGCCGCCGCAGCCGTAGTGGCCGCAGATGATGATATGTTCGACCTCCAGCACGTCAACGGCGTACTGCACCACGGAAAGACAGTTCAGGTCGGTATGAATCACCAGGTTGGCGACGTTGCGGTGCACAAACAGTTCGCCAGGCTCGAGGCCGGTTAACCGTTCGGCGGGTACGCGGCTATCAGAACATCCAATCCACAGAAAGCGCGGTTTTTGCGCCTGCGACAGGGTTGCAAAAAAACCGGGATCTTCTTCCACCAGCATTTTTGACCATAGTGCATTATTGCTGATGAGTGTATCTATATCGTTCATGGACGTTCACGGCCTATAACCAGGTAAGTGCGTTGCGCTAATATAGGTTAACCTCACGTTTTTTAAAACAACCCATCGCGTGTCACGACACGAGAAGAGACATTTAATGACCATTGCTCTGGAATTAAAACAGCTGACTAAAACCTACCCCGGCGGGGTTCAGGCGCTGCGGGGAATCGATCTGCAGGTTGAAGCGGGCGACTTTTACGCGCTGCTGGGTCCTAACGGTGCGGGTAAATCCACCACGATTGGCATTATCAGCTCGCTGGTAAACAAAACCTCTGGCCAGGTCAACGTCTTTGGTTACGACCTGCAGAAGGACGTGGTTAACGCCAAGCGTCAGCTCGGCCTGGTGCCGCAGGAGTTTAACTTTAACCCCTTCGAAACCGTGCAGCAGATCGTCGTCAACCAGGCGGGCTACTACGGCGTTGAGCGTAAAGAAGCGGTAAAACGCAGCGAAAAATACCTGAAACAGCTCGATTTATGGGAAAAACGCGGCGAGCGCGCGCGGATGCTATCCGGCGGCATGAAGCGCCGGCTGATGATCGCCCGCGCCCTGATGCACGAGCCGAAACTGCTGATCCTTGATGAGCCGACGGCGGGCGTGGATATCGAACTTCGCCGCTCGATGTGGGGGTTCCTCAAGGATTTGAACGATAAAGGCACCACTATTATCCTCACCACCCACTACCTGGAAGAGGCGGAGATGCTGTGCCGCAATATCGGCATTATTCAGCGCGGGGAGTTGGTGGAGAACACCTCCATGAAGTCGCTGCTGGCGAAGCTAAAATCGGAAACCTTTATTCTCGATCTGGCGCCGAAAAGCCCGCTGCCGATGCTCGAAGGCTATCAGTATCGGCTGGTGGACACTTCAACCCTGGAAGTTGAAGTGCTGCGCGAGCAGGGGATCAACAGCGTATTTTCTCAGCTGAGCGCGCAGGGCGTTCAGGTTTTAAGCATGCGTAACAAAGCCAACCGCCTGGAAGAGCTGTTTGTCACGCTGGTACATGACAGGAAAGGAGAGTCAGCATGATGCAGCTGTACTGGGTCGCGCTGAAAAGCATCTGGGCCAAAGAGATCCACCGTTTTATGCGTATCTGGATCCAGACGCTGGTGCCGCCGGTGATCACCATGACGCTCTATTTCGTCATTTTTGGCAACCTGATCGGTTCGCGCATCGGTGAAATGCACGGTTTCACCTATATGCAGTTTATCGTGCCGGGCCTGATTATGATGGCGGTGATCACCAACGCCTACGCCAACGTGGCCTCCTCGTTTTTCAGCGCTAAGTTCCAGCGCAATATTGAGGAGCTGCTGGTGGCGCCGGTGCCGACGCACGTGGTTATCATCGGCTACGTTGGCGGCGGCGTGGCGCGCGGGCTGTTCGTCGGGATCCTCGTCACCGCGATCTCGCTGTTCTTCGTCCCGTTCCAGGTTCACTCCTGGCTGTTCGTCGGGCTGACGCTGATCCTGACGGCGATCCTCTTCTCGCTGGCGGGCCTGCTGAATGCGGTATTTGCCAAAACCTTCGACGATATCAGCCTGATCCCGACCTTCGTGCTGACGCCGCTGACCTACCTCGGTGGGGTCTTCTACTCCCTGACCCTGCTGCCGCCGTTCTGGCAGGCGCTGTCGTACCTTAACCCGATCGTCTATATGATCAGCGGCTTCCGCTACGGCTTCCTCGGCATCAACGATGTTCCGCTGATTACCACCTTTGGCGTACTGGTGGTGTTTATCGTCGCCTTCTATCTGCTGTGCTGGTCTCTGATCCAGCGTGGACGCGGCCTACGCAGCTAGCGGGCCGTTTCTGGCGCTTCGCTGCGCGATTAGGCGAAGCGCCAGCGGCTAATCTTGACTGACATCACCGACATCAATCATTCCCCTTGTTAAATTAGCCTCCTGCTAAGGAGGTAGGCGATGTTAGGTTGGGTTATTGCGTGTCATGACGAGAAGGCGCAGGAGCTGTTGGACCGGCTGGAAAAAAGATATGGGCCGCTGGTGCAGTGTCGGACGGTGAACTACTGGCGTAACCTCAGCAGCAATATGCTGAGCCGGATGATGTGCGACGCCCTGCACGCGGTCGATAGCGGCGATGGGGCGATCTTCCTGACCGATGAAACCGGCGCGGCGCCGTATCGGGTCGCGGCGCTAATGAGCCATAAGCATACCCACTGCGAAGTGATTTCCGGAATCGACTATCCATTGTTAGAGCAAATGTATCTTCTGCGCGAGAGCCTGAGCAGCGCAGCGTTTCGCGAGGCGATAGTTAGCGTCGGAGGCCCGGCCGTCAGCAGCCTCTGGCACCAGCAGCAAAAAAATCCGCCTTTCCGCCTGCAGCATGAAGCGTTCGGCAATTAGGCGTTGGTATTGATGGCGCTTTTGTTACAATGGCGGCAGTTTTTTCCAGCGGTTAGACGTCGATGTTTGCCCGAATCCTTGCTCTGCTCCTCCTGCTGACTTCGCTCAGCGCCTCCGCCAGCCTGTTAAGCCAGCAGGGCGTGCCTGCTCGCTATATGCAAGTCTCCGAAGACGCGGCGATCTGGGCGCAGATCGGTAATGAGGTGGTCAGCGTCGGCAATATCCGCGCCGGGCAAATTATTGCCGTGGTGCCGACCTCCGCCGACTATTATGAGTTCAGCTTCGGCTTTGGCACCGGCTTTATCGATAAAGGCCATCTGGGGCCGGTGCAGGGCAAGCAGCGGGTGGAGGACAGCCTCGGCGATTTGCACAAGCCGCTGAGCAATCAAAACCTGCTCACCTGGAAAGATACCCCGGTCTACGACGCGCCATCCAGCGGCAGCGCGCCGTTCGGCACCCTGGCGAATAATCTGCGCTATCCGATAATCAGCAAGCTAAAAGATCGGCTCAATCAGACCTGGCTGCAAATTCGTATCGGCAATCGCCTGGCGTGGGTCAGCAGCCTCGACGCCCAGCAGGATAACGGCATTCCGATCCTCACCTATCACCATATCCTGCGTGATGAAGAGAACACCCGCTTTCGCCATACCTCGACCACCACCTCCGTTCGCGCCTTCAGCAACCAGATGACCTGGCTGCGCGACCAGGGCTACACCACCCTGACCATGTATCAGTTGGAAGGCTACGTGCGCAATAAGATCAACCTGCCGGCGCGCGCGGTGGCGATCACCTTTGATGACGGCCTGAAGTCGGTCAACCGCTACGCCTGGCCGATCCTCAGGCAGTATGGCTTTCACGCCACGGCGTTTATTATCTCCTCGCGTATTAAGCGCCACCCGCAGAAGTGGGATCCGAAATCGCTGCAGTTTATGAGTGTTTCTGAGCTAAAGCAGATTCAGGACGTCTTTGACGTCCAGTCCCATACCCACTTCCTGCACCGGGTTGACGCCCTGCGTCATCCGATTCTGCTGAGCCGCAGCTACCACAACATCCTGTTTGATTTTGAGCACTCGCGCCGCGCGCTGTCGCAGTTTAATCCGCACGTGCTCTATCTCTCCTATCCATTTGGCGGCTATAACGCTACGGCGGTGAAGGCGGCGAACGACGCCGGTTTTCATATGGCGGTGACCACGGTGAGAGGGAAGGTGAAACCGGGGGATAATCCGTTCTTATTGAAGCGGCTCTATATTCTGCGCACCGATTCGCTGGAGACGATGTCGCGGCTGATCAGCAACCAGCCGCAGGGGTAGCTCGACGCCCGTCCTGAACAGGGCGTCGCAAGGCATCAGGCAACCTGGACCGGAATGGCTTTGGCCTGGCGCTTCATCTCGTTGTCGCCTTCAAAATAGGCCACCTTTGGCCGCCAGCTGTGGGCTTCTTCATCGCTCATGGTGACGAAGCTGGCGATGATCAGAATATCGCCGACGCTGGCGCAGTGCGCCGCCGCGCCGTTAACGGAAATGATTCTGGAACCGCGCTCGGCGGCAATGGCGTAGGTGGTGAAGCGGTTACCGTTGGTCACGTTCCAGAGATGGATCGCCTCATTTTCGAGGATCCCGGAGGCATCAAGGAAATCCTGGTCAATAGCGCAGGAGCCTTCATAGTGCAGATCGGCCTGGGTGACTTTTACGCGGTGGAGTTTGCCCTGCAGCATATTACGAATCATAGTGTCTACCTTTATTCCCGTCATACTTCAAGCGGCATACAGGCTGGCTGCACTCGAACTATTGCGGGTATCTACCTGACGAAAACGAAGCGGATGTCGCATCCGCTTGAGCAAATGCCGGGCAGTATTGCCCGATTTTTAACCTTTGTCTACCGGCCGAGCTCGACGATTTTATTGTCGATAAGCCGCGCCTGGCCAAGCCATGCTGCCATCAGGAGCACCGCCCGCTGGCTGGTCTCGGTGAGCTCCAGCAGCGTATCGGCATCGCGGATCTGAATATCGTCAGAGCGGAAGCCCTTTTCGTCCAGCTCCTGCCCGGCAAGGGTGATCATTTCATCCAGGTTACGGTCGCCGGCCGCCAGCTTTTCCGCCACGCTATTCAGCACTTTATACAGCCCTGGAGCGATCTTGCGCTGGTCAGCGGTCAGGTAGCCGTTGCGTGAACTGAGCGCTAAGCCATCTTTGGCGCGGATAATCGGTACGCCGATAATCTCGATATCGTAGCCCATGTCGGCAACCATCTTGCGGATCAGCGCCAGCTGCTGGAAGTCCTTCTCGCCAAAGCAGGCGACGTCCGGCTGTACCAGGTTGAACAGCTTGCTGACGATGGTGGAGACGCCGCGGAAGTGGCCCGGACGGCTGGCCCCTTCAAGCATGGTCGACAGGCCGGGAACATCGACGTAGGTCTGATTTTCGGTGCCGTGCGGATAGATCTCCGCCGGAGCCGGTGCGAATACGAAGTCCACTTTGCGTTTGTTCAGCTTCTCGCAATCGTCCTGCAGCGTGCGCGGGTAGCGCGTCAAATCGTCGGGGCGGTCGAACTGCATCGGGTTCACGAAAATGCTGACCACCACGACGTCAGCGCTGGCTTTCGCTTCATCAACCAGCTTCATATGACCGTCATGCAGGTTGCCCATGGTAGGGACCAGCGCAATGCGCTTGCCTTCCTGACGTAAACGGCGGATATGCTGACGCAGCAGCGGCAGGGATTCAATAATCAGCACAACAAGACTCCTTAATGGAAACTGTGTTCTTCGCCCGGATAGACGCCGGACTCCACTTCGGCAATATACTGCCGTACCGCCGCGCGCATGTCGCCAGCTGCGGCGAGGAAATTTTTAGCGAATTTAGGAATATGGCCGCCGGTGATGCCGAAGGCGTCGTGCATCACGAGGATTTGCCCGTCGGTAACGTTGCCGGCGCCGATGCCGATCACCGGGATAGTCAACGCGTCGGTCACGCGCTGGGCCAGTTCGACCGGCACGCACTCCAGCACCAGCAGCTGCGCGCCTGCGGCTTCCAGCGCCAGCGCGTCGTCAAGCAGCGTCTGCGCCGCATCGCCGCGTCCCTGGACCTTATAGCCGCCAAAAACGTTAACCGACTGCGGCGTCAGGCCAAGATGGCCGCAAACCGGTACCGCCCGTTCCGTCAGCATTTTGACGGTCTCAGCCAGCCACGCGCCGCCTTCGATCTTGACCATATTCGCCCCCGCGCGCATCACCACGGCGGCGTTAGCGAAGGTCTGTTCCGGCGTGGAGTAGGCCATAAACGGCAGGTCGGCGAGCAGCAGGCAGGCCGGAGCGCCGCGACGTACCGCCCGGGTGTGGTAGGCAATGTCTTCGACCGTCACCGGCAGCGTGGAGTCGTGGCCCTGTACCGTCATGCCCAGTGAGTCGCCAACCAGCATCACGTTGATGCCTTCATCGGCAAACAGCCTGGCGAAGCTATAGTCGTAGGCGGTGATGGTGGCGAAGCGCTTCTTCTCCTGTTTGCATTTCTGCAGCAGGGCGATAGTGGTCGGTTTCATAACGTTTCCTGATGATGAAAGTCATATTAACCGGCATTCTAACAGCAGCACTGGAGGGGGCAACGGTTTTAGGCAACCGATAACGACGATCGCCGTAATTGTGAAAGGGCGCGGGGCCTACCAGAGAGCGGGTTTATCGGCGGCGAGCCGGGTCAGTACGCTGCGTAACGCGACGCCGTCAGGAAAACGGAGCTCGGGGGCAATCTCAAACAGCGGCCACAGCATAAATCCGCGGTTTTCCATATCGTAGTGCGGTACCGTCAGGCGTTCGCTGACAATAACCTGCTCGCCAAACAGCATGATATCGAGATCGAGCGTGCGCGGACCCCAGCGTTCGGCCTTGCGTTCGCGACCCTGCTGCAGCTCGATGCGCTGGGTATGATTCAGCAGCTCTTCTGCGGCAAGCCCGGTCTCCAGCGCGACGGCGGCGTTGAGATAATCAGGCTGATCCTGCGGCCCCAGCGGCGGCGTGCGGTAGAAAGAGGAGACGGCGACGATCCGGCTTTGGGGGATCTCCGCCAGCGCGGCGACGGCAGCATTCACCTGCTCCAGCGGAGAGGCCAGATTGCTGCCGAGGGCGATAAAGGCGAGCGTCATGCGCCGCCCGGGCGCGGGGCGCGTTTGCGTGGACGACGATGGCGACGGCGCGGCGCCGGCTCTTCATCGAGCTCGTTCAGCATATCTTTTTGATCCGGCGGCGGAGCAACCTGGAACTCGCCCCACCATTTGCTCAGGCGCAGCAGCTCGCCGTTCTTTTCGGCGCCGGCGCGCAGCTCAAGCAGATCGTACGCGGCGCGGAATTTTGGATGCTCCATCAGCTTCCACGCGCGTTTGCCCTGGCGGCGGGACATCCGCAGCTGCAGCTGCCAGATATCGCGCACCAGGGTGGTGATGCGCTTCGGAATCGCCAGCGTACGGCAAGCTTCGTCCAGCACGTCGTTCATCGCCAGCAGGAAGGCGTCGTTGTACGCCAGACCGCTCTCCTGGGCAATTTTCTGCGCCATTTCCAGCAGCGGATACCAGAACATCACCGCGAACAGGAACGCCGGGTTAACGCGCATATCGTTATGGATGCGGTTATCGGTGTTCTTCAGCACCTGGGTGATGATGTGTTCCATCGGGCTATCGCCGCGCTCGGTAAAGTAGCGGGTGATGGTCGGGAACAGCGGCTGGAACAGGTTGTATTCGCGCAGCAGCGTATAGGTATCAAAACCGTAGCCCGCCTGCAGCAGCTTGAGCACTTCTTCAAACAGACGCGCCGGAGGGACGTCGTGCAGCAGCGCCGCCAGGCGCGGGATCGGCTCGGCGCTTTCTGCGCTGATGCTCATATTGAGCTTGGCGGCAAAGCGCACCGCGCGCAGCATGCGTACCGGATCTTCGCGGTAGCGGGTTTCCGGATCGCCAATCAGGCGGATAACGCCTTCCTGCAGATCCTTCATGCCGCCAACGTAATCGCGTACGGTAAAGTCGGCAACGCTGTAGTAAAGGCTGTTAATGGTGAAGTCGCGGCGCTGGGCATCTTCTTCGATGGAGCCGAAGATGTTATCGCGCAGCAGCATACCGTTCTGGCCGAGCTGCGAGGTGACGCGATCGGTGGTATGCCCTTCGTGGTGGCCGCGGAAGGTGGCGACTTCGATAATCTCCGGCCCGAACATGACGTGAGCCAGGCGGAAACGGCGGCCGACCAGGCGGCAGTTGCGGAACAGTTTACGTACCTGATCCGGGGTCGCGCTGGTGGTGACGTCGAAATCTTTCGGTTTCTTGCCGAGCAGGAGGTCGCGTACGCCACCGCCGACGAGATAGGCTTCGTAGCCCGCCTTGTTCAGTCGATAGAGCACCTTGAGGGCATTATCACTGATATCTTTGCGGGAAATTGCATGCTGTTCACGCGGGATAACCGTCATATGCGTTTGTTCGACGGCGGCTTCTGCCTCGCGCTCCTCACGGCTTAGCACCTTACGGCAAAAATTAGCGACTCGGGTAAAAATGTTGCACCTCGTAGTGTCAGACGGACTTCAGATCAAAATATTACTCTATGCATTTCGGGTTGCAGCAAGGTGGCAAACTTGTGAGTCCCAGAAGCATAGATAACTATGTGACTGGAGTGAACAAGTGCAGCCAACGCAGGAGCAACTTGAAAGGCGAAGAGAAAAATAGCGGCTAATCATAGCTCAGCAAGAGTGATTTGAGAATGCTGGATTTTTTCCGCTTTCCAGTTCGCCACCGCATTCTTGAGTAAATCATCGAGACTCAACGCCCGCCACTCCTGCTCAACATCCTGATTAAGAAACATTAGCGCCCGTATAATTTCGGGACGCGGATCGCCCTCCGACAGCGGCGGGGCGTGATTTTGTTTGGAGAGTTTATTCCCCTCGGCGTTCAGCGCCAGCGGCAGATGCAGGTAATCCGGCGCCTGCCAGCCGAAGTGCTGATAGAGAGAAATCTGCCTTACCGTCGGCTCAATAAGATCGGCGCCGCGGACTATCTCAGTCACGCCCTGGAAACGATCGTCCACCACTACCGCAAGATTATAGGCGAACAGGCCGTCGCGGCGGTGGATAATAAAATCTTCGCGCGCCAGCGGCTCGTCGGCAACGAGGGTGCCGCGCAGCTGGTCATAAAACTCAAGTACCGGTCGCGTCTGGCGTATGCGCAGAGCGGCGTTCTGAGCCGGCAGCCGCAGATCGCGGCAGTGGCCGTCATAGACGCCGCCGACGGCGTGAATACGCGCGCGGGTACAGGTGCAGTAATAGCACAGCCCCTGCTCATGCAGCCAGGCAAGGCGCTCGCGGTAGGCTTCATGACGCTGCGACTGCCACAGCACTTCGCCATCCCAGCGCAGGCCGTAGTGCTCAAGCTGGCGCAGAATGGTATCGGCGGCGCCGGGAACCTCCCGCGGCGGGTCGATATCCTCAATGCGTACGCGCCAGATGCCGTTTTTTGCCCGCGCCTGGAGATAGCTGCCAAGGGCGGCAATCAATGAGCCGAAGTGGAGTTCGCCGGAGGGGGAGGGGGCAAAGCGGCCGATATAGGGTGAGTCATTCATGGTCTACAGAGCATGTAGGCGGGAGAGACTCCCGCCGGAGATACGATAGCGAAGTGGATTAGCCAGCCATCTGTTTTTCGCGAATTTCCGCCAGAGTTTTGCAATCGATGCACAGATCTGCGGTCGGACGCGCTTCCAGACGGCGAATGCCGATCTCAACGCCACAGGATTCACAAAAGCCGAAATCTTCGTCTTCGACTTTCTTCAGCGTTTTTTCGATCTTTTTGATCAGTTTACGTTCGCGATCGCGGTTACGCAGCTCGAGGCTGAACTCCTCTTCCTGGGCGGCACGATCGACCGGGTCCGGGAAGTTAGCGGCTTCATCCTGCATGTGTGATACGGTGCGATCCACTTCATCCCTGAGTTGATTACGCCATGCTTCAAGAATACGCTTGAAGTGCGCTAGCTGGGCTTCGTTCATATACTCTTCGCCCGGTTTCTCTTGGTACGGCTCCACCCCAGCGATGGCGAGAATACTCAGGGACGATGTTTTACGGTTTTGCCCTTCTTGCATGTTGCTTCTCCTTAACACGCACTATCGATCCCCATGGTGGGGGAAAAATCAGGCCGCTATAAATAGCAGATGCTTTTCCGGATAGCAATTATCTAAACGTTACACTTGACAACCCTGTGAAGAAAAGCGTATTTGCGCTCGCGACCCGGACACTATTTAGCCGTTTTTTCACCGGGGGTTAATGTCACGGTAATCGGCTTATTCAGAGTCATCATCTCGGTAGAAAGTTCCGCTTTATAGGCGAGAATTTCAACCCCCTTGGTTTGCGCTTCAATCAATAGCTGTGCGTATCTGGCATCAATGTGGTGAGCGGGAGAAAAACGGTCGATAGCCGAATGCAGCACGGCGAACAAAATAACCGCCCGATCGCCCGCCGCCGCTACGCCCATCAGCTCCCGCAGGTGCTTCTGGCCGCGCTCGGTGACCGCATCGGGAAAATAACCGCTCTCTTTTTCCGCTAAGGTAACCGATTTCACTTCAATATAGCAGTTTTGTCGTTCTTCTGCCTGTAACATAATATCGATGCGGCTACTCTCATCACCATATTTCACCTCACTTTTCAGCGTGTTATATCCAGAAAGTTCGCGAATATTTCCCGCCAGTATCGCCTCTTTCGCCAGCGTATTGGCGCGTAAAGTATTTACGCAAATTGTTGCGCCCTGCTGGGTTTCGGTTAATTCCCAGGTATGGGCATATTTGCGCTTTGGGTTATCCGACGTCGAGTACCAGACGGTATCGCCGTGAGTAGCGCAGCCGGTCATCGCCCCGGTGTTCGGGCAGTGCAGGGTCAGCTCCTGCCCGTCGGGGGTTACCACGTCGGCCAGAAATCGTTTGTAACGTTTAATCAGGATGGCGGACTGGAGCGGTGGGTTGAACTGCATCAGCTTTCCTTGTTGAAGGGATAACGTTCCAGCGCGGTATAGCGGGTGCGTCCGCGGGCAAAACTGGATTCATAAAGTACAAATTCACGCACCGCAAACGTCCAGCTGAAGCCGGGCGGCGGAATGGGTACCGCGCTGCGGGCGTCGCGCAGCAGGGTGATATGCGGGTGGAACGGCTGCGGGCTCTGATAGCAGCCGCTGCGGGCCGCCTGGGCGCGCAGCATGCCGGCCAGCTGCAGCACGCCGCGCGGCGGCTGGCGCGTACCGAGCCACACCACCCGCGAACGCAGCCACTGTCCGGCATCGTCGAGGGTCAGCGTAAAGCCGGGCTGGCGAATGCGTCCCGCCAGCGCCGCCAGCGCGCGCTGCTTATCCGCGCTGACCTCGCCAAGAAACGCCAGCGTCAGGTGCAGATTGTCTTTTGCCACCGCTCTGCCGGCGTCATCCGGGAAGCTCAGGGCGCGCCAGTCGACGATCTGTCGCTGCACCTCTTCAGGCAGTTCAAGGGCGAAAAACAGCCTTTTCGGCTCGGACATGATAAATACCCGCTAATCATTTCAGTGCGATGAATGTCAACCTGCAGCGGATCTACAACGCGAAAGACGGCAAGTCTGGCGTGATGCTACAATGCCTGCCCCTGAATGTTAAGCCCTGGAGCCTTTCGTGTCCTCATTGCCGGTTGCCGCCGTCCTCCCCGAACTTCTCTCCGCTCTGCAGCAGGCGCCGCAGGTGCTGCTCAATGCGCCAACCGGCGCCGGTAAATCGACCTGGCTGCCGCTGCAAATCCTCGCGGCGGGCCAGAACGATGGGCGCATTATTCTGCTGGAACCGCGCCGGCTGGCGGCGCGCAACGTGGCGCAGCGGCTGGCCGAACTGCTGGGCGAGAAGCCGGGCGAGACCGTGGGCTACCGGATGCGCGCGGAGACCTGCGTCGGGCCGAATACCCGCATCGAAGTGGTCACCGAGGGGATCCTGACGCGCACGCTCCAGCACGATCCCGAGCTGACGGGCGTGGGGCTGGTGATCCTCGATGAGTTCCACGAACGCAGCCTGCAGGCGGATCTGGCCCTCGCCCTGCTGCTCGACGTGCAGCAGGGCCTGCGCGACGATCTCAGGCTACTGATTATGTCGGCGACGCTGGACAACGATCGCCTGCAGCGGCTGCTGTCGCAGGCGCCGGTAATTACCTCCGCAGGTCGGGCTTTCCCGGTGGAGAAGCGCTATCAGGCGCTCGCCGCGCACCAGCGCTTTGATGAGGCGGTGGCGATAGCCGCCGCCGAGCTGCTGCGCCAGGAGAGCGGGTCGATGCTGCTGTTTCTCCCCGGCGTCGGCGAAATTCAGCGGGTACAGGAACAACTGGCCGGGCGGGTGGCCGACGATGTAGCGATCTGCCCCTTGTACGGAGCGCTGCCGCTGAGCGAGCAGCGTAAGGCGATTCTGCCGGCGGCGAAGGGCACGCGCAAGGTGGTGCTGGCGACCAATATCGCCGAAACCAGCCTGACTATTGAGGGGATTCGTCTGGTGGTGGATAGCGCCCAGGAGCGGGTTGCCCGCTTTGACGCCCGCAGCGGCTTAACCCGCCTGCTAACTCAGCGCATCAGCCAGGCCTCCATGACCCAGCGCGCCGGCCGCGCCGGGCGTCTGGAGCCCGGTATTTGCCTGCATCTGATCGCGAAAGAACAGGCGGAGCGCGCGGCGGCGCAGAGCGACCCGGAGATCCTGCAAAGCGATCTGTCGTCGCTGCTGCTGGAGCTGCTGCAGTGGGGATGTCACGATCCCGCCGAACTCCGCTGGCTGGATCTGCCGCCGGAAGTCAACCTGGCGGCGGCCCGGCGCCTGCTGACGGCGCTCTCGGCGCTGGAGGGCGGCAGGCTGTCGGCGCTCGGGCGGAAAATGGTCGCGCTGGGCAACGATCCGCGCCTGGCGGCCATGCTGATCGCGGCGGACTCTCCCGATGCGGCGGCAACGGCGGCTAAGCTGGCGGCGATCCTCGAAGAGCCGCCGCGCGGCGGTAATAGCGATCTTGGCTCGGCGTTTGCCCGCCAGCAGCCTGGCTGGCAGCAGCGGGCGCAGCAGCTGCTGAAGCGCCTCGGCGGTCGCGGGGGACATCCGGACGCGCAGCGCGCGGCGGTGCTGCTGGCGCCGGCCTTTGCCGACCGGATTGCCCGCCGCCGCGGCCAGGAGGGGCGCTATCAGCTGGCCAATGGCATGGGGGCGATGCTTAACGCCGATGACGCGCTCGGACGCCACGAGTGGCTGATCGCGCCGCTGCTGCTGCAGGGGAGCGCGTCGCCGGATGCGCGCATTTTACTTGCGCAACCGCTGGATATTACCGCGCTGCTGGAGCAGCTGCCGGATCTGGCGCAGCGCTCCGATACCGTGGAGTGGGATGAAGCGCAGGGAACGCTGAAGGCCTGGCGCCGCACCTGTATCGGCCAGCTGGTGATCAAAACTCAGCCGCTGGCAAAACCGTCGGAAGAGGAGCTGCACCGGGCGATGCTCAACGGCATTCGCGATAAAGGCCTCGGCGTGCTGAACTGGACCGCGGAGGCGGAGCAGCTCCGTCTGCGCCTGCACTGCGCGGCGCAGTGGCTGCCGGAGGAGGCATGGCCGGCGGTGGATGAGGCTTCGCTGCTGGCTACCCTGGAGGCGTGGCTGCTGCCGCAAATGAGCGGCGTGCACTCGCTGCGCGCGCTCCGGGCATTGGATATTCGCCAGGCGCTGCAAAACTGGCTGCCGTGGCCGCTGCGCCAGAAGCTCGATAGCGAGCTGCCAACCCACTACGTGGTGCCGACGGGCAGCCGGATCGCCATTCGCTACCATGAGGAGAACCCGCCGGCGCTGGCGGTACGCATGCAGGAGATGTTTGGCGAAGCGACGACCCCGACGATTGCCCAGGGCCGCATGGCGCTGGTGCTGGAGCTGCTGTCGCCCGCCCAGCGCCCGCTGCAAATCACCCGCGATCTCAGTGCCTTCTGGCAGGGCGCCTATCGGGAAGTGCAAAAGGAGATGAAGGGGCGCTACCCCAAACACGTTTGGCCGGACGATCCGGCAAACGCCGCGGCGACCCGGCGCACCAAAAAGTATGCGTCGCCGGGGTCGAACTGAGCCCGGTCTATGCCGCCTGGGCCCACAGGAACAGGCCGCCGCCGGCCAGCGCCAGCCAGGGGCCGAAGGCCAGCGGCTGGTCCAGCGCCCGGCGGGTGAGCCGGCGCTGGACCAGGGTGCAGATCAGCCCGCTGGCGGAGGCCAGCAGCAGCGTATTGGGCAGCGCCTGCCAGCCGGACCACGCGCCGAGCGCCGCCAGCAGCTTAAAATCGCCGTATCCCAGCGCCTCCTTGCCGGTCAGCAGGCGAAATACCCAGTACACCGCCCAGAGCGATACGTAGCCCGCCATCGCGCCGATAACCGCCTCCGTCAGCGGCACAAACGCGGCGTTGAGATCGCCGCCGATGGTACGATTACGCTGCCGGCCTGGTCCGTTGCGGTTCTTCCGCGATCAGGAGAAAACGTGTGATGATTCGCCATGATGAAGTGTGCGCGATGCCTGCGGTAAGCATGCGGGATGCGCAATCGCCGGTAGCGGTCGGCGGAATGGTGCAGGTTCCCTGGCTGACCGTGCCGCTCTACGCCGGGTTATTTATCGCGCTGGGCTGGTTTGGCGGCGAGCAGTGGCGAAGCGCGCCGGTCGCGCAAACGTCGCTGGCGCCGGTGGCGCACGCGGCGCTGGTGCCGCTTAGCCATTCTATGCCGGCCCCCACTCCGGATCCGGCAAAGACTTCGACAAAGAAAAAGGCGCAGGCCAGCGTAAAGAACGCTGAGGATGAGAGTTTAGAGGAGGGGTATTTACCGGCATTACGCTACAGCGCGCATATTTACGCTTCGCACGAGGATAAGCGCACAATTGTTCTCAACGGCCAGTCCTGGCAGGAGGGGCAATCACCGCTGCCGAATCTGGTGATCGAGCAGATTCAGCAGGATTTAACCGTATTTAGCTTTAAGGGCAATACCTTTACTTTGGCGGCGCTGGATGACTGGCCGGGCGGTATTATTGCGGATAGTCCGCAGGGGCAATAAATTAGGCGCCTATAAAACACAAAATAACCGGCTGCGATATTTTATTCGCGACCTAAGCCAGCAATAAAGGGCGCCAGCTGGCGATTAAACTGACTGCATTTGGTGGTTTCCGGAGTGCTATCCTGCTGCAGCTGTTGATACATCTGCGCGCTGCGCTGAGCCAGGGTCGCGTAATCGATATTTCCCCATCCTCTTTTTTTCCCCACATTCCACGCGGCCTGTGTGAGGGCCTCGTCGGCGGGCAGATCGCTGCGGTTGCATTTATTCTTCAGATAGCGGGCGCCTGCGGCTACGGGTAATGCCTCCAATCAGTAGAACATGTACTTTTCGATGAAGGCACCGATGACCTTTTCGTGCAATTCGATGGAACGTGAAAAACATATTGTTTTGCGTGCCAGCCGCTTGATACGGGTTCGCAGCGTCAGATTGTTTCGCTCAATGCGCTGTGTGAAAATTTTACCAGTCAGATGTATCTCCTTCGGCACCTCTCTGGCATAACTGCCCCAGTTATCGCTGGTAATCATGCCGATGCTAAAGGGCGTCAACAGGGCCAACAGTTCCCGACATGTCTCATCGGTACGTGGGCCGAAAGTATAAGCCAGTACGCCACCCGTTTTGGTATTGTAAGCATACCAGAGCCAGTGCTGCCGGGCTTTACTGCCAACAAAGCCCCACTGCTCATCAAGCTCGCAGATGAGTGCCACATCGGCATGAGCGACAGGAGAAGCGGTTATCCGGGACGGCGAGAGCTTTTTAATGTCCGTATGACGGTATTGATACCGACCTTAAGAACTCTGGCGGTATCGCGGACGCCGGCACCGTTGTGTGCCAGTTCAACTATCTGTTCTTTTACACCGGGTTTTCTGGCTTCATAGGTATAAGCCAGCTGAAAAACGCGGCGACATGACCGGCAACGAAAGCGCTCGTGCCCGGAACAGCTGTGCCCATGGCGATAAACAGAATCGGAATGGCAACGAGGACAATGAACAGTAACGGTAGCCATAGAAAGCCCTAAATACCAGTAGCATATCATGGTTTTCTATCGATTGAAGGCATTACCATATTATTATATATAGTTAAGCGCCTCTCACTTTTATCCGCGGATGGTTTAAGATTTATCTTTACTTACGGGAAAAATATCTATTGTCACAGTCCGAATATAATATTTCGTGCGGCGGATAGTTTCCGCTTTTATCCGCCGCGTGGAGCCCGAAAACCTTGACGCGCGCGAAGCGGTGGGGAACATTATTTATGTTATTAAAAAACATAATATTTTCCCTTTTGTTACGTCCTGGGGGTGTAAAATGCTGGTTAAGCATATCCTGGTTTAGTGCTATCCTGTGTTCCCTGGACTATTAGTGCTATGTCCCCAAATTCTCTGCAGGTAAAGTATGTAAGACAATGATTTATTTTATGATTTTTTTAACTAAACTCATGAAAACCGATCATAGCTGCGCCCTGAGACGCTGACCGCGCGAAGTACAGTCAATAGATGGCCGCCTGCAGGAATAAGACCCCACGGGCGTGAATTTGAGAGATATCTTCTTCCTCTGGCAGGGGGAAGCATTGAGAATCAGGCTTTTACGCCTGAAAGTTGCGGAGAAAAAGCATGGCGGGAGATGACCGCGAGCCTATCGGACGTAAGGGTAAACCCTCGCGTCCGGCAAAACAAAAAGTGACTCGTCGTCGGGTTCGGGACGAGGACTACGACGATGATTACGACGACGATTATGAGGACGAAGAGCCGATGCCGAAGAAAGCGAAAGGCAAAGGTAGCAAGCCTCGGCGTAAACGTACCTGGCTGTGGCTGCTGGTCAAGCTGGGTATTGTTGTTGCGGTGCTGGTTGCCGCCTACGGTGTCTACCTCGATCAGAAGATCCGCAGCCGCATTGACGGCAAGGTTTGGGAGCTTCCGGCGGCGGTATATGGCCGGATGGTCAATCTCGAACCCGATATGCAGATCAGCAAAAACGAGATGGTGCGCCTGCTGAACGCCACGCAGTATCGTCAGGTGAGCGCGATGACGCGCCCGGGCGAATACACCGTGCAGGCCAACAGCATCGAGATGATTCGCCGTCCGTTTGATTTCCCGGACAGTAAAGAAGGGCAGGTGCGCGCGCGCCTGACCTTTGACGGCGATCGCCTGGAAACGATCGAGAACATGGAGAATAACCGCCAGTTTGGCTTCTTCCGCCTCGATCCGCGGCTGATCACCATGCTGCAGTCGGCCAACGGCGAGCAGCGCCTGTTCGTTAAGCGCAGCGGCTTCCCGGACCTGCTGGTTGATACCCTGCTGGCCACCGAAGACCGCCACTTCTACGAGCATGACGGCATCAGCCTCTACTCGATTGGCCGTGCGGTGCTGGCCAACCTGACGGCGGGGCGCACGGTGCAGGGCGCCAGTACCCTGACCCAGCAGCTGGTGAAAAACCTGTTCCTCTCCAGCGAGCGCTCCTACTGGCGTAAAGCCAACGAAGCCTATATGGCGCTGATCGTTGACGCTCGCTACAGCAAGGATCGCATCCTCGAGCTGTATATGAACGAGGTGTACCTCGGCCAGAGCGGCGATAACGAAATTCGCGGCTTCCCGCTGGCCAGCCTTTACTACTTTGGCCGCCCGGTGGAGGAGCTGAGCCTCGATCAGCAGGCTCTGCTGGTGGGGATGGTAAAAGGCGCCTCGGTTTACAACCCGTGGCGCAATCCGAAGCTGTCGCTGGAGCGGCGTAACCTGGTTCTGCGTCTGCTGCAGCAGCAGAACGTCATCGACCAGGAGCTGTACGACATGCTGAGCGCTCGTCCTCTGGGCGTGCAGCCGCGCGGCGGCGTCATTTCTCCGCAGCCGGCATTTATGCAGATGGTGCGTCAGGAGCTGCAGGCGAAGCTGGGCGATAAGGTAAAAGATCTCTCCGGCGTGAAGATCTTTACAACCTTCGACTCCGTGGCCCAGGACGCGGCGGAAAAGGCGGCCATCGAAGGGATCCCGGCGCTGAAGAAGCAGCGTAAGCTGGCGGATCTGGAAACCGCGATGGTGGTGGTTGACCGCTATACCGGCGAGGTGCGGGCGATGGTCGGCGGCGCGGAGCCGCAGTTTGCCGGCTACAACCGCGCGATGCAGGCCCGTCGTTCGATTGGCTCTCTGGCCAAGCCGGCGACCTATCTGACCGCGTTAAGCCAGCCGAACAAGTACCGCCTGAATACTTCGATTGCCGATGCGCCGGTGACGCTTCGTCTCTCCAACGGCCAGACCTGGTCCCCGCAGAACGACGATCGTCGCTTTAGCGGCCAGGTGATGCTGGTTGACGCGCTGACGCGTTCGATGAACGTGCCGACCGTCAACCTCGGGATGGCGCTGGGCCTGCCGGCGGTCATTGATACCTGGGTTAAACTGGGCGCGCCGAAGGGTCAGCTCAGCCCGGTACCGGCGATGATCCTCGGGGCGCTGAACCTGACGCCGATTGAAGTGGCGCAGGCGTTCCAGACCATCGCCAGCGGCGGTAACCGCGCGACGCTGTCGGCGCTGCGTTCGGTGATCGCCGAAGATGGCACCGTTCTGTACCAGAGCTATCCGCAGGCGGAGCGGGCGGTTCCTGCGCAGGCTGCCTACATGACGCTGTGGACTATGCAGCAGGTTGTGCAGCGCGGTACCGGCCGTCAGCTTGGGGCAAAATATCCGGGCCTGCATCTGGCGGGTAAAACCGGGACCACCAACAATAACGTCGATACGTGGTTCGCCGGTATCGATGGAAGCCAGGTGACGATTACCTGGGTTGGTCGCGATAACAACCAGCCGACCAAGTTGTACGGTGCCAGCGGCGCGATGTCGATTTATCAGCGCTATCTGGCCAACCAGACGCCAACGCCGCTGGCGCTGACGGCGCCGGAAGACGTGGTGGATATGGGCGTCGACGGCAGCGGTAACTTCGTCTGCAGCGGCGGGGTGCGTACGCTGCCGGTATGGACCACCGCGCCGGATGCGCTCTGTCGCCAGGGCGAGCAGATGCAACAGCAGCAGCTTGAGCAGCAGCAGCAGAACAATCCGTTTAATCAGTCCGGCCAGCAGCCTCAGCAGCAGCAGCCGGCGACCCAGCAGCCGCCGAAGCAGGAAAAAAGCGACGGCGTAGCGGGCTGGATTAAGGATATGTTCGGCGGTAATTAACGATTTGCGAACTTCTTCAGGCCGCCGCGCTGGGGCCTGAAAGGCGATGCGAACAGGTTGTTACAGCATCAGCCCTCTGATACTTCAGTATTCGAGGGCTTTTTCATTTCTGTCGATTACTTAACAGTCACTTAACTCCACAATTACCGTCTGGTTATTTATTCAGCCTTTAATATCTTCGCGGCGGCATATCGCTTGCCTTGCGTTTCGCGTTTCGCCTATTATGTCAGCCGTCATAATAATAATTCTCGTTTACGTTATCATTCACCTTTATCAGAGATCTACCAATGGCGCGTCTAAAAACTGCTCAGCCAAATCACTCGCTGCGTAAAATCGCAGTCGTAGTAGCCACGGCGGTTAGCGGCATGTCTGTCTACGCACAGGCGGCAGTTGAACCGAAAAAAGAAGAAACCATTACCGTAACCGCAGCGCCCGTCAGCCAGGAAAACGCCTGGGGGCCGGCCCCGACTATCGCGGCAAAGCGCTCCGCAACTGCCACCAAAACCGATACCCCTATTGAAAAAACGCCGCAGTCGATTTCCGTGGTTACCCGCCAGGAAATGGAGATGAAGCAGCCGACAACGGTGAAAGAAGCGCTGGCCTATACGCCAGGAGTCTTCTCCACTCGCGGCAGCTCGACGACCTATGACGTGGTGACGATTCGCGGCTTTACGACGTCGACAACGGTCAATACCAACCAGTATCTGGATGGCATGAAGCTGCAGGGGAATAACTACTCTGAAGTGTCGATGGACCCTTACTTCCTCGAGCGTGTAGAAGTGATGCGCGGGCCAACCTCCGTGCTGTATGGTAACAGCAACCCTGGCGGTATAGTCAGCATGGTCAGCAAGCGCCCGACGACCGAGCCGCTGAGAGAAATTCAGTTTAAAATGGGTACCGATAACCTGTGGCAGACTGGCTTTGATTTTAGCGATGCAATTGATGATAGCGGCGTATGGTCCTATCGCTTGACCGGCCTGGGCCGCAGTCAGGACGCGCAGCAGCAGATGGCGAAATCGACCCGCTACGCGGTGGCGCCATCCTTTAGCTGGCGCCCGGATGATAAAACCAACTTCACCTTCCTGAGCAATTTCCAGAGCGATCCTTATGCGGGTTACTACGGCTGGCTCCCGCGTGAAGGGACCGTGGTGCCGTACTATGACGCCAACGGCAAGGCACATAAGCTGCCGACCGATTTCAACGAAGGCGAGCCGAACAACAAGATGTCGCGCCGTCAGCAGATGGTGGGCTACAGCTTCTCACACCAGTTTGACGATACCTTTACCGTACGCCAGAACCTGCGCTACGCCGACGTCAATACGCTGTATCGCTCCGTTTACGGCAACGGCTACACGGCGCCGGGACAAATCAACCGCGCTTACGTGCGTTCTGATGAACATCTCAACACGTTCACCGTTGATACCCAGCTGCAGTCCGACTTTGCCACCGGCGCGGTCGACCATAAGCTGCTGACCGGCGTGGACTATTCGCGCATGCGTAACGACGTCAATGCCGACTATGGTTCTGCAGATCCGATCGGTATGTCCAATCCGCAGTACGGTAATCCAAACGTCTCGGTGTACTTCCCGTACGCGGTGCTCAACCGGATGGAGCAGACCGGCCTCTATGCCCAGGATCAGATGGAGTGGGATAAGTGGGTGATGACGCTGGGCGGACGCTATGACTACGCTACGACCTCTACGCTGACGCGCTCCACTAATACCCTTGCCGAAAATCACGACCAGCAGTTTACCTGGCGCGGTGGTATTAACTACCTGTTCGACAACGGTATTTCTCCGTACTTCAGCTACAGCCAGTCATTTGAGCCGGTTTCAGGCTCGAGCCTGGACGGCAAACCGTTCGATCCGTCGCGCGGCGAGCAGTATGAAGCGGGCGTGAAATATGTGCCGAAAGATATGCCGGTGGTGGTCACGGCAGCGGTGTACCAGTTGACCAAGGATAAAAACCTGACGGCAGATCCGCGTAATACGACGTTTAGCATTCAAACCGGCGAGATCCGCGCTCGCGGCGTGGAGCTGGAAGCTAAAGCGGCGCTGAATGCCAATATCAACCTCACTGCAGCCTATACCTACACCGATGCTGAGTACCAGCACGACACCATATTTAACGGCAAACGTCCGGCGGAAGTTCCGCGTAATATGGCGTCTCTGTGGGCAGATTATACCTTCCACGAAACCGCGCTGAGCGGCCTGACGGTTGGCGCCGGTGCGCGCTACGTTGGCTCTACGGTTAGCTACTACAAAAACGATACCGCCGATGCGAAGCAAAATGATTCCTTCGGCGTAGCGGGCTACGCGTTGATGGATGCGACGGTGAAATACGATCTGGCGCGCTTTGGTTTACCGGGCTCGTCGCTGGGTATCAACGTCAATAATCTGTTCGATCGCGAGTACGTTTCCAGCTGCTATAGCGAATATGCTTGCTACTGGGGCGCAGGGCGTCAGGTCATTGCAACAGCAACCTTCCGTTTCTAATCACTCAATGGGCGCGGTTCGCCGCGCCGTTAAACAAGTTGGCTGTTATGCAGGAAAACACTCCGCAATCCGATACCACGTTTTCGTTGAATCGCGTTACCTTTCGCGTGCCTGGCCGCACGCTGCTGCACCCTCTTTCGTTAACCTTCCCGGCAGGAAAAGTGACCGGCCTGATTGGTCATAACGGCTCCGGTAAATCGACGCTGTTGAAAATGCTCGGCCGTCATCAGCCGCCGTCAGAGGGCGAAGTGCTGCTCGATGGTCAGCCTCTCGATAGCTGGAACAGCAAGGCGTTTGCCCGCAAGGTGGCCTATCTGCCGCAGCAGCTGCCCGCGGCGGAGGGGATGACGGTGCGTGAGCTGGTGGCGATTGGACGCTATCCGTGGCACGGGGCGCTGGGGCGCTTTGGCGCGGCGGATCGGCAGAAGGTCGAGGAGGCCATTGCGCTGGTCGGGCTGAAACCGCTGGCGCACCGGCTGGTCGATAGCCTCTCCGGCGGCGAGCGCCAGCGCGCGTGGATTGCCATGCTGGTAGCCCAGGACAGCCGCTGTCTGCTGCTGGATGAGCCCACCTCGGCGCTGGATATTGCCCACCAGGTTGACGTGCTGGCGCTGGTGCATCGCCTGAGCCAGCAGCGCGGCCTGACGGTGGTTGCCGTGCTGCACGATATCAATATGGCGGCCCGCTACTGCGACTATCTGGTGGCTCTGCGCGGCGGCGAGATGATTGCTCAGGGTACGTCGTCTGAGCTGATGCGTAGCGAAACGCTGGAACAAATTTATGGTATCCCGATGGGAATTCTGCCGCACCCGGCGGGCAGCGCGCCGGTAAGCTTCGTCTATTAATAATGGAAAAAAACAATGTGATCACCCGTCGACGTTTACTGACGGCGATGGCGCTATCGCCGCTGCTGTGGCAGATGCGTGGCGCGCGGGCGGCGGCTATCGATCCGCAGCGCATCGTGGCGCTGGAGTGGCTGCCGGTAGAGCTGCTGCTGGCGCTGGGCGTCGTGCCCTACGGCGTCGCCGATATCCCGAACTATCGCCTGTGGGTGAACGAGCCGGCGATTCCGGACTCGGTCATTGACGTCGGGCTGCGCACCGAACCCAATCTCGAACTGCTGACGCAGATGAAACCGTCGTATATCTTCTGGTCGGCAGGCTACGGCCCGTCGTCTGAGAAGCTGGCGCGTATCGCTCCGGGGCGCGGATTTACCTTCAGCGACGGCAAACGGCCGCTGATGATGGCGCAACAATCGCTCAATGAAATGGCCGAGCTTATCGGTAAGCAGCAGGCAGCGAAGCGCCATCTGGCGGAGTTCGATGCGCTGATGGACGAGCTGCGCCCGCGTTTCGCCCGCCGCGGCGACCGGCCGCTGCTGATGATCAGCCTGCTCGACCCGCGTCATGTTCTGGTTTTCGGCAATAACTGCCTGTTTCAGGAAATCCTCGAACGCTTTGATATCAAAAATGCCTGGCGCGGGGAGAGCACCTTCTGGGGCAGCGTGACCGTCGGTATCGACCGGCTGGCGGCCTATAAGGATGTGGACGTGATCTGCTTTGACCACGGCAACGATGGCGAAATGACGCAGCTGATGAACACCCCGCTGTGGCGGGCGATGCCGTTTGTCCGCGAAGGGCGCTTCCAGCGCGTGCCGGCGGTGTGGTTCTACGGCGCTACGCTCTCGGCGATGCACTTTGCCCGCGTGCTGGCGGACGCTCAGGGAGGCCCGGCGTGAGATCGCGAATTTCTCCTCTGGCGGCTCTGCTGCTGGCCCTACTGCTGATTGCCGCCTTCGCGCTGAGCCTCTTTAATCTCCGCATCGCGCTGCCGCAGAACGAGTGGCGCCAGGCGCTGTGGCAGCCGGATATCGATAATATCGCCCAGATGCTGTTTCACTACAGCCTGCTGCCGAGGCTGGCGGTATCGCTGCTGGTGGGTGCCGGCCTCGGGCTGGTGGGCGTCCTGTTTCAGCAGGTGCTACGCAACCCGCTGGCGGAACCGACGACCCTTGGCGTCGCGACCGGCGCCCAGCTGGGGATGACGGTCACCGCGCTGTGGGCGATCCCCGGCGTGCTGGCCTCGCAGTTTGCCGCCCTGGCGGGCGCGTGTCTGGTGGGGGCGCTGGTGTTTGGCGTCTCCTGGGGCAAACGGCTGTCGCCGGTGACCCTGATCCTCGCCGGCCTGGTGGTCAGCCTCTACTGCGGGGCGCTTAATCAGCTGATGGTTATTTTCCATCACGACCAGCTGCAGAGCATGTTCCTGTGGAGCACCGGCACCCTGACGCAGACCGACTGGAGCGTGGTGCAGCGGCTGTGGCCGCAGCTGCTTGGCGGGGCGATGCTGACGCTGCTGCTGCTGCGGCCTCTCACCCTAATGGGGCTGGACGACGGCGTGGCGCGTAACCTCGGCCTGGCGCTCTCCCTGGCGCGTCTTGGGGCGCTGACGCTGGCGATTGTTATCAGCGCGATGTTGGTGAATGCGGTGGGGATTATCGGCTTTATCGGCCTGTTTGCCCCGCTGCTGGCAAAAATGCTCGGCGCCCGCCGCCTACTCTCGCGCCTGCTGCTGGCGGCGCTGATTGGCGCGCTGATCCTCTGGCTCTCCGATCAAATCATTCTGTGGCTTGCCCGCGTCTGGATGGAGGTGTCAACCGGATCGGTGACCGCGCTGGTTGGCGCACCGCTGCTGCTGTGGCTGCTGCCGCGCCTGCGCAGTATTAGCGCCCCGGTGATGAACGCCGGCGACAAGGTGCCGGCTGAACGGCACAATGTGCTGTGGTTTGCCCTCGGCGGGCTGGCGATTCTGCTGCTGGCGGCTATTGCGGCGCTGGCCTTCGGCCGCGATGCGCAGGGCTGGCAGTGGGCCAGCGGTACGCTGCTCGACCAGCTGATGCCGTGGCGCTGGCCGCGGATTCTGGCGGCGCTGTTCGCCGGGGTGATGCTGGCGGTGGCGGGCTGTATTATTCAGCGCCTGACCGGCAACCCGATGGCCAGCCCGGAAGTGCTGGGGATCAGCTCCGGCGCGGCGTTTGGCGTGGTTGTGATGCTGTTCTTCGTTCCCGGCAACGCCTTCGGCTGGCTGCTGCCAGCCGGCAGTCTGGGCGCGGCGGCGACGCTGCTGGTGATCCTGGTTGCCGCCGGGCGCGGCGGCTTTTCGCCGCATCGCATGCTGTTGGCGGGCATGGCCCTGAGCACCGCTTTCACCATGCTGCTGATGATGCTGCAGGCCAGCGGCGATCCGCGGATGGCGCAGATTCTGACGTGGATCTCCGGATCGACCTACGGCGCGACGCCGGAGATGGTCACGTACAGCGGCGGCATGATGCTGGTGCTGTTGGCTCTGGCGCCGCTGTGCCGCCGCTGGCTGACGATCCTGCCGCTCGGCGGCGAGGCGGCGCGAGCGGTCGGCGTTGCGCTGACGGCGTCGCGCATCGGCCTGCTGCTGCTGGCCGCCTGCCTGACGGCCACGGCAACGCTGACCATCGGCCCGTTAAGCTTCGTCGGTCTGATGGCGCCGCATATTGCGCGCATGATGGGGTTCCGCCGGACGATACCGCATATGGTGATATCCGGGCTGATTGGCGGCCTGCTGCTGGTATTTGCCGACTGGTGCGGGCGGATGATCGCGTTCCCGTATCAGATCCCGGCGGGCCTGCTGTCGACCTTTATTGGCGCACCGTACTTTATCTATTTGCTGAGGAAGCAGAGCCGCTAGCTTTCGCGGCGTGAGCCCGGGCGAGGCGTGATGCCCGCCCGGGATAGCGCGTGGACTACAGTTTGGCGAACGCGCGGCGCGCGGCGGCGATGGTCTGGTTGATATCTTCTTTGCTGTGGGCAACGGACATAAACCCGGCTTCAAACGCCGAAGGCGCCAGGTAAACACCCTCTTCCAGCATCAGGTGGAAGAAGCGCTTAAAGCGCTCAACGTCACACTTCACTACGTCCTGATAGCAGGTGACGGTTTCGGCGTCGGTAAAGAAGATGCCGAACATGCCGCCAACGTTATTCACTACCAGCGGAACGCCCGCGTCGCGCGCGGCGTCCAGCAGTCCCTGGGCCAGCTGGTTGGTTAAATCCGTCAGCGTCTCGTGAACTCCCGGCTGCGCCACTTCGCTTAAGCAGGCGAAGCCCGCCGCCATGGCGATCGGGTTGCCGGAGAGGGTGCCCGCCTGATAGACCGGGCCGGTCGGCGCCAGCGCATCCATCACCTCGCGACGGCCGCCGAAGGCGCCCACCGGCATGCCGCCGCCGATGATTTTGCCCAGACAGGTCAGGTCAGGGACCACATCGTAGTAGGACTGGGCGCCCGCCAGAGCAACGCGGAAGCCGGTCATCACTTCATCAATAATCAGCAGGGCGCCAAATTCGTCGCACAGCGCGCGCAGGCCCGGCAGGAACTCCGGTTGCGGCGGGATGCAGTTCATATTGCCGGCTACCGGTTCAACGATAATGCAGGCGATCTCCTGCGGATACTGTTCGAACGCGGCGCGCACCGAATCCAGGTCGTTATAGGTGCAGGTGAGGGTGTGTTTGGCGAAATCGGCCGGCACGCCCGGAGAGTTCGGCTGGCCGAGGGTCAGGGCGCCGGAGCCCGCTTTGACCAGCAGGCAGTCGGCGTGGCCGTGGTAGCAGCCTTCAAATTTGATGATTTTGTCGCGGCCGGTAAAGCCGCGCGCCAGGCGAATCGCGCTCATGGTGGCCTCGGTGCCGGAGTTAACCATCCGCACCATATCCATCGTCGGCACCAGCTCCGTTACCAGCGCCGCCATTTTCACTTCCATTTCCGTCGGCGCGCCAAAGCTCAGGCCGCGCTGCGCCGCTTCAATCACCGCATTACGAATGGCCGGGTGGTTATGGCCGAGTACCATCGGGCCCCAGGAACCGACATAATCGATATAGGCTTTACCATCGACGTCGTACAGATAGGCGCCGTCCGCACGTTCGATAAACAGCGGCGTGCCGCCAACTCCGCTGAAGGCTCGTACCGGCGAGTTAACGCCGCCGGGGATAAGTTCACGCGCGGCGCTAAAGAGAGTTTCAGATTTGCTCATTGCCTGGTTCCTGGTTCGTGAAAAATGTTTTGCCGGTTATTCTAAGTTATTCCAGGATAGTTATGAAAGTTTTGCCCAATTGAAACAAAGCGCGAACGGTGCATTTTTTCCGCGACGGCGGGCGTCCCGGCAGTTAAAATGCCCTCTGCACTATTTGTATGACTATTAACCGACGAGAGTATGAAAGCACAAGCCTCCTCTTTTGAAGCAAAACAGATCGTACGCCTGCGCCGCGGCGACGTGGTTCGTCGGCTGGTTCAGCGAGACAAAACGCCGCTGGCGGTGCTGCTAATGGCTGCCGTCGTCGGCACCCTGGCAGGGCTGGTAGGCGTTGCTTTTGAAAAGAGCGTCAACTGGGTGCAGAACCTGCGCATCGCCACCCTGCTGTCGGTGGCGGACTACGGATTCCTGGTCTGGCCGCTGGCCTTTATTTTATCCGCGCTGCTGGCAATGGTCGGCTACTTTCTGGTGCGGCGTTTTGCCCCGGAAGCGGGCGGCTCAGGGATCCCGGAAATAGAAGGGGCGCTGGAAGAGCTGCGCCCGGTTCGCTGGTGGCGGGTGCTGCCGGTGAAGTTTATCGGCGGGATGGGGACGCTGGGCGCCGGCATGGTGCTGGGCCGGGAAGGGCCGATGGTTCAGCTCGGCGGCAATCTTGGGCGCATGGTGGTGGATGTTTTCCGCATGCGCAGCCCCGAAGCGCGCCATACGCTGCTGGCAACCGGCGCCGCTGCGGGCCTCTCCGCCGCCTTCAACGCGCCGCTGGCGGGGATCCTGTTTATTATTGAAGAGATGCGCCCGCAGTTTCGCTACAACCTGATCTCCATTAAGGCCGTGTTTACCGGCGTGATTATGTCGAGCATCGTATTTCGCATCTTTAACGGCGAAGGGGCGATTATCGAGGTCGGTAAGCTGAGCAACGCGCCGGTCAACACCTTGTGGCTGTATCTGATTCTGGGGATGATTTTTGGCGCCGTTGGCCCGCTGTTTAACGCTCTGGTGCTGCGTACCCAGGATATGTTCCAGCGTCTCCACGGCGGCGACCTCAAAAAGTGGGTGCTGATTGGCGGCCTGATCGGCGGCGGCTGCGGTATTCTCGGGCTGGTTCAGCCCGCGGCGGCGGGAGGCGGGTTTAACCTCATTCCGATTGCCGCGGCGGGTAACTTCTCCGTTGGCCTGCTGCTGTTTATTTTTATCGCCAGGGTGATGACCACGCTGCTCTGTTTTTCCTCCGGCGCGCCCGGCGGGATTTTCGCGCCGATGCTGGCGCTGGGAACCCTGCTGGGAACGGCGTTTGGTATGGCGGCGACGCCGCTGTTTCCGGCCTATCATCTCGATCCCGGCACCTTCGCCATCGCCGGAATGGGGGCGCTCCTCGCCGCGTCGGTGCGCGCGCCGCTGACCGGAATTGTGCTGGTGCTGGAGATGACCGATAACTATCAGCTCATTTTGCCAATGATTATTACCTGCCTCGGCGCAACACTACTGGCTCAATTTCTCGGCGGTAAACCCTTGTATTCAACTATCCTTGAAAGAACGCTGGCGAAACAGGCCGCTGAACAGGAGGCAAAAGCGCGTGCGGTTGCCGGGGAGAATACTTGAACGATTTACCAGGGTATTAGATAATGGCTCAAAAGGTCCGGCTATTCTTTAAGCGGATCGGAAGTATCAATGGGAGCATAAAATGAGTGATGATGTCGCGTTGCCGCTGGAGTTTACCGAAGCCGCAGCCAAAAAAGTAAAATTCCTGATTTCTGATGAAGACAATCCGAACCTGAAGCTGCGCGTTTATATCACCGGCGGCGGCTGCAGCGGTTTCCAGTACGGCTTCACCTTCGACGATCAGGTTAACGAAGGGGATATGACCATCGAGAAACAGGGCGTAGGCCTGGTGGTTGACCCCATGAGCCTGCAGTATCTGGTCGGCGGCGCCGTCGATTACACTGAAGGCCTCGAAGGCTCACGTTTTATCGTGACCAACCCGAATGCGAAAAGCACCTGCGGCTGCGGATCTTCGTTTAGCGTCTGATTTATCCCGCCGAAGCAAGGCCCACGGACGGGCCGCGCAGCAGATATCCCTTGCCCGACCCCGGCCTACAGGACGCCGATTTACGGCATCTACCGCCCGTTATCATCCAGCGCAAACGTCGGCAGCTTCAGGTGCCAGCGGATTGCCGCCAGCCGAATGACCAGCGTCACAACCATCCCTATCATCGCCGAATTTTGCAGCGACACCTGAAAAGTGTCGTGGGCCGTCGCGTGCACGATACCGCCGACAATACAGGCCGTGGCGTAGATTTCGGTACGTAAAATCATCGGGATTTCGCGCGCCAGCACGTCGCGAATAATGCCGCCGCCGACGCCGGTAACAACCCCCATGCAGACCGCAACCAGCGGGCCGCTGTGGGCGATAAAGGCCTTGTTGACGCCGATGCCGACAAATACCGCCAGGCCGACGGCGTCGAGCACCGGCAGTATCCACTTAGGCAGGCGGCGCGGCTGGCGCACTAGCAGAATCGTCAGCATGCTGGTGACCATTGCCACTACCAGGTCCGTGGGGTCTTTCACCCAGAACACCGGGCCGTTGGCGAGCGCCATATCGCGGATCGTCCCGCCGCCCACGGCGGTAACCACCCCCAGCACCAGCACGCCGAAAGGGTCCATCCGCAGTTTGCCGGCCAGCAACACGCCGGAGATCGCAAATACGGCGGTGCCAATAATATCCAGCCAATAGACAAGCATCGTCAGTTCCCGCTTAGCGCCTGCTTAACAGGGCAATTATTTTACCTGCTCGAGCGCAGTACAGAGTTGTTTTGCGGCGAGGATAATACGCGGGCTCGCGCGTTCAAACCAGTCGCTATGCAACGCAATCAGCGAAATTTTTAACTGATTATGCCAGTAGCGTTCGACTTCGGGGATTTTGCGCGCATCGCCGGTAATGACAATGGCCTGCGGCTGCCTGGCGAGAACCTGCTCGCGGCTGACCTGGGGCCAGGGCGCTTTACTGGCAGCGAAAATATTCTCCCCGCCGCACAGCGTCAGCACCTGATCCTGAATCGATCCCCGACTGCTGGTAAAAAGAGGATTGCTGCCAAACTGGAGAAAGACGCGCTTCTTCGGGATCTGAGCATAGCGGGCCTTCAGCGCACTGTAATCGTCCTGCATCTGCTGCGCCGCCTGACGGGCTTTTTCCGGCTGAGGGCTCCACTGCGCCAGCTGCCGCAGGGTGGTGATAATCTCTTCGATGGTGGCGGTATCGACCCAGATGACCTTGATACCGAGGGCGCTCAGCTGATTAACCTGCCGCTCGGCGTTGCCTCCGCGCCACGCCAGGACCAGGTCGGGCCTGAGGGCGACAATGCGCTCCAGATTCATCCCCTGCCAGCTGGCAACCTGCTCGATGCCGGTGGCCTCCGGCGGGTAGTCGGAATAGCTGCTGACGCCCACCGGCGTGATGCCGGCCGCAAACGCCAGCTCGGTATTAGCCGGGGAGAGCGTTATCACCCGCGGCGCGGCGAAGAGCCACGCCGGGGCCAGCAGCAGCAGGGCGGCAAGCGCCTGTTTTAGCGATTTAGCCACGCGTCAGGTTCTGTACCAGATTTTCCACCATCAGAGTGGACTGCCTGGCGGCGACGGCGAGGAACTCGTCGAAGCTCAGGTGGGACTGCTGATCGGCAACGTCGGAGATGGCGCGAACCACCACGAACGGGACGCCGAAGTTATGGCAGACGTGGGCGATGGCGGTGGCTTCCATTTCGACCGCTACGGCCTGCGGGAAGTTATGGCGGATTTTCGCCAGCCCGACGGAGCCGTTGATGAACGCGTCGCCGCTGACGATCAGACCGCGTACTGCGTTAAGGTTTAACGCTTCGATGCTGCGCTGCGCGGCGGCTATCAGCTTGTCGTCGGCTTTGAAGCCTGCCGGGCAGCCCGGCAGCTGGCCATATTCGTAGCCGAATGCGGTCACGTCGGCGTCGTGGTAGCGCGTTTCGTCGGAGATCACGATATCGCCGACTTTCAGCGTTGGCTCAAGGCCGCCGGCGGAGCCGGTGTTGATAATCACGTCCGGCTTGCAGACTTCCAGCAGCAGCGCCGCGCCCATCGCCGCGGCAACTTTGCCGATCCCCGATTTCAACAGGGCGATGTCGGTACCGTGAAGCTGGCCGGTGTAGATTTCGCTGCCGCCGAGGGTGAGTGTCTGGCGGTTTTCGATTTTGTCGCGCAGAAGGGTAACTTCCTCTTCCATAGCGCCAATAATGCCGATTTTCATAGATTTACTCGCGATGTGTCAGGTTTAGTTGCATAGTCTATCATGCACTCAAAGGGAAACGTTATTGCTCGCGAGCGGGAGAGGCTATGGCAAAGATTGATTTTCGCAACAAGATTAACTGGCACCGACGCTATCGCTCGCCGCAGGGCGTCGAAACGGAGCGTGAAATACTGCGTATTTTCGAAAGCGATCGCGGGCGCATTATTAACTCTCCGGCCATTCGCCGTTTACAGCAGAAAACCCAGGTCTTTCCGCTGGAGCGCAACGCGGCGGTGCGCACCCGGCTAACCCATTCCCTCGAAGTGCAGCAGGTCGGGCGCTACATTGCCAAAGAGGTCCTCAGCCGGCTGAAAGAGCAGCAGCTGCTGACGGCCTATGGCCTGGATGCGCTCGGCGGGCCGTTTGAGAGTATCGTCGAAATGGCGTGTCTGATGCACGACATCGGCAACCCGCCGTTCGGCCATTTTGGCGAGGCGGCAATTAATGACTGGTTCAGCCAGCGCCTGGCCCCGGACGATGCGGATGATGAAGCGCTGCCCAACGATCGCTGCACGGTTGACGTGCTGCGCCTGCGGCCGGGCGAAGCGTCGCTGAACGCGCTGCGCGGCAAGATCCGCCAGGATCTGTGCTGGTTTGAGGGCAACGCCCAGGGGATTCGGTTAGTCCATACGCTAATGCGAATGAATCTTACCTGGGCGCAGGTTGGCTGTATTCTTAAATATACCCGCCCGGCCTGGTGGCGCGGTGAAACGCCCGCCAGCCACAGCTATTTAATGAAGAAGCCTGGTTATTATCTAGCCGAAGAGGGCTATATTGCGAGGTTACGTAAAGAACTGGATCTGGCGCCTTACAATCGCTTTCCATTAACGTGGATTATGGAAGCGGCGGATGATATCTCATATTGCGTCGCCGATCTGGAAGATGCGGTAGAAAAGCGAATTTTCAGCGTGGAGCAACTCTATCAGCATCTTTACGACGCGTGGGGGCCGCATGAAAAAGGTTCGTTATTTTCTCAGGTGGTAGAAAATGCGTGGGATAAATCACGTTCTAATTCCCTAAGCCGGAGTACGGAAGATCAGTTCTTTATGTATTTACGGGTCAATACGCTGAATAAACTGGTGCCGTATGCGGCCCGGCGTTTTATAGATAATATCGCGAAGATTTTTACCGGTGACTTTAATCACGCGCTGCTTGAGGATGATAGCGACTGCAGTCAGCTGCTTGAGTTATATAAAAATGTGGCAGTAAAACATGTGTTTAGCCATCCGGATGTAGAACAGCTGGAATTGCAGGGTTATCGCGTTATTAGCGGCCTGTTAGATATCTATCAGCCGCTGCTGAAATTGTCGCTGGAGGAGTTCAGCTTATTAGTTGAAAAAGAGAGAGTGAGAAGCCTGCCTATCGCTTCGCGACTATTTCAGAAACTTTCAACACGACATCGGCTGGCCTACGTGGAGGCGGTAAACAAAATTCCGGCTGATTCCGCCGAGTTTCCGCTGATGGAATACTATTATCGCTGCCGCCTGATCCAGGACTATATTAGCGGGATGACGGACCTGTATGCATGGGATGAATATCGGCGGCTGATGGCGGTAGAATAGCTGCAGGTTTTGTAAAGACGGACAATAATTTTTTACTTTTTGGCAGTACTTAATTCCGGAACTTAGCGCGATAAAATGACTCTGATAGTCACTTACATAGCAATTCTGCGTTATCTAAAATCGAGATTGAGACATATGAAAAAAACCACGTTAGCAATGAGTGCACTGGCTCTGAGTTTAGGTCTGGCGTTATCCCCGCTCTCTGCGAGCGCGGCAGAAACAGCTTCTTCGGCGACCAATGCGCAGCAGATGCCGAGTCTGGCCCCGATGCTGGAAAAAGTCATGCCGTCGGTCGTCAGCATTAACGTTGAAGGCAGCACCACCGTGAACACGCCGCGGATGCCGCGCAACTTCCAGCAGTTCTTCGGCGACAACTCGCCGTTCTGCCAGGACGGTTCTCCGTTCCAAAGCTCTCCGTTCTGTCAGGGCAGCGGGCAAGGCGGTGGCCAGGGCGGCGGCGCGCCGGCTGACGGCGGGCAGCAGCAGAAATTCATGGCGCTCGGCTCCGGGGTGATTATTGATGCGGCGAAAGGCTACGTCGTCACCAACAACCACGTAGTGGATAACGCGACGACTATCAAGGTTCAGCTCAGCGACGGGCGCAAGTTTGACGCCAAAGTGGTGGGGAAAGACCCGCGTTCCGATATTGCGCTGATTCAGATTCAGGACCCGAAAAACCTGTCGGCAATCAAGCTGGCTGATTCTGACGCCCTGCGCGTCGGCGACTACACCGTGGCGATTGGTAACCCGTTTGGCCTGGGCGAAACCGTGACCTCCGGTATTGTTTCCGCTCTTGGCCGCAGCGGCCTGAACGTGGAAAACTACGAAAACTTTATCCAGACGGATGCCGCGATTAACCGCGGCAACTCCGGCGGCGCGCTGGTTAACCTGAACGGCGAGCTGATTGGGATCAATACCGCGATCCTCGCACCGGACGGCGGCAACATCGGTATCGGCTTCGCTATCCCAAGCAACATGGTGAAAAACCTGAGCGAGCAGATGGTTAAATATGGCCAGGTGAAACGCGGTGAACTGGGGATCATGGGGACCGAGCTGAACTCCGAGCTGGCAAAAGCGATGAAGGTCGATGCCCAGCGTGGTGCCTTTGTTAGCCAGGTGATGCCGGGCTCCGCCGCGGCGAAAGCCGGAATCAAGGCCGGGGACGTAATCACCTCGCTGAACGGTAAACCGATTAGCAGCTTTGCCGCACTGCGCGCGCAGGTTGGCACAATGCCTATCGGCAGCAAGGTTGAGCTTGGCCTGGTGCGCGATGGCAAACCGGTAACTGCGACCGTTGAGCTGCAGCAGAGCAGCCAGACCCAGGTTGATTCCAGCACCATCTTCAACGGTATTGAAGGGGCTGAAATGAGCAACAAGGGCCAGGATAAAGGCGTGACGGTTAATAACGTCAAGGCCGGGACGCCTGCGGCACAGATTGGCCTGAAGAAAGGTGACATTATCGTCGGCGCTAACCAGCAGCCGGTGAAAAATATTGCCGACCTGCGCAAAATCTTTGACGCTAAACCGTCGGTTCTGGCGCTGAATATTCAGCGCGGTGATAGCACTATCTACCTGCTGATGCAGTAATCTCCGTCGGCTAAATCAGCCCCTTCTCCTCGCCCGAGGGAAGGGGCTTTTTTTACCCCGCACGACGCCGATCTTTCATTCTGTGATTTCTTCCACAACTCCATACTTCTCTCCCGTGCTTTGTGCATACGCACAATGCACCGCTAACCCAACTCTTTTATGCTGATGCCCTGCTCAGGGGAGGGTTACATGGCTGGCTGGCATCTTGATACCAAAATGGCGCAGGATATCGTGGCGCGTACCATGCGCATTATTGATACCAATATCAACGTAATGGATGCCCGTGGGCGCATTATCGGCAGCGGCGATCGCGAGCGTATTGGTGAATTGCACGAAGGCGCGCTACTGGTTCTCTCCCAGGGGCGCATTGTCGATATCGATGATGCGGTGGCCCGTCACCTGCACGGCGTACGTCAGGGGATCAACCTGCCCCTGCGCCTGGAAGGAGAAATTGTCGGCGTCATCGGCCTCACCGGGGAGCCAGAAACGCTGCGCAAGTACGGCGAACTGGTATGCATGACCGCGGAAATGATGCTGGAACAGTCCCGGCTGATGCATCTGCTGGCGCAGGATAGCCGCCTGCGTGAAGAGCTGGTGATGAACCTGATTCAGGCAGAAGAGAATACCCCGGCGCTAACCGAATGGGCGCAGCGCCTGGGCATCGACCTGAATCAGCCGCGGGTGGTGGCTATGATTGAGGTCGACAGCGGCCAGCTGGGTGTGGATAGCGCCATGGCGGAGCTGCAGCAGCTGCAGACCGCTCTGACCACCCCCGACCGTAATAACCTGGTGGCGATTGTCTCATTAACTGAGATGGTGGTTCTTAAGCCCGCGCTGAACGCTTTTGGCCGCTGGGATGCGGAGGATCACCGCAAACGGGTCGACCAGCTTATCGCCAGGATGAAGGAAAACGGCCAGCTGCGGTTTCGCGTGGCGTTAGGCAACTTCTTTACCGGGCCTGGCAGCATTGCGCGCTCGTATCGTACCGCTCGCACCACCATGATGGTCGGCAAGGAGCGCATGCCGGAGAGCCGCAGCTATTTTTATCAGGATTTGATGCTGCCGGTGCTGCTCGATAGCCTGCGCGGCGGCTGGCAGGCCAACGAGCTGGCCCGCCCGCTGGTTCGCCTGAAGGCGATGGACAATAACGGTCTGCTGCGCCGTACGCTGCAGGCCTGGTTTCGCCATAACGTCCAGCCGCTGGCGACCTCAAAGGCGCTGTTTATTCATCGGAATACGCTGGAGTATCGGCTGAATCGTATTTCAGAGCTGACGGGGCTGGATCTGGGCAGTTTTGACGATCGGCTGCTGCTCTATATTGCGCTACAGCTGGATGAGCAGAGATAGGGAATAATCCCGGACGATAGCGCTAACGCCTTATCCGGGCGGCTGTATCCATAGCCCCGACGGGCGTCGCCGGTCAGGGAAGGGGAGCAGGCTTACTTGTTGCGGGTCAGTTTTTCCAGATCGGCTTCAATTTCGCTGATCTTATGGGTGACGACGCTTTCCAGATGACGCAGATCGTCGAGGATCTTACGCTTCAGATCGACTTCAGTGCGATCGCGCTGACAGATCTGATCGAGCTCATCGATAACGTAGCGCAGGTTGGGACTGATCTCCTGCACTTCTTTATAGCCCTGGCCTACGCCATCGGCGACAACGGTCTTACGCTGACGCGGATATTTAAACTTAACGCTTTTAGCGAAGAACTCGCCTTTGTCCTTCTGAAAATAGATTTTCAGAATATCGTTGTTAGCTTCCTGGCGCAGGCTATAGCGATCGATCTCATCAGGATTGGTAATGCCAAGACTTTTCAGATTATCGTACATAACGGTACCTTTGATATCATCATAACCTTTGAATAATTAACGAAAAAACTAATCTTCGCCAGCGTCAAATATAAAAAAAGCGGGATATCTCCCGCTTTTTATACTGCTTAGTCGATAGTACGCAGAAGTTCGTTAATGCCGACCTTGCCGCGGGTTTTCGCATCTACCTTCTTGACGATCACCGCGCAGTACAGGCTGTACTTGCCATCCTTCGACGGCAGGTTGCCGGAAACCACCACCGAGCCGGCCGGTACGCGGCCGTAGAAGACTTCGCCGGTTTCGCGGTCGTAGATTTTGGTGCTCTGGCCCAGGTACACGCCCATGGAGATAACGGAGCCCTCTTCGACAATCACGCCTTCAACCACTTCAGAACGCGCGCCGATAAAGCAGTTATCTTCGATGATGGTTGGGTTAGCCTGCAGCGGTTCCAGAACGCCGCCGATACCGACGCCGCCGGAGAGGTGCACGTTTTTACCGATCTGCGCGCAGGAGCCGACGGTAGCCCAGGTATCAACCATGCTGCCTTCATCAACGTAGGCGCCGATGTTGACGTAGGACGGCATCAGCACGGTGTTGCGGGCAATGAACGCGCCCTGACGAACGGCCGCCGGCGGAACCACGCGGAAGCCCTCTTTCTGGAAGCGCGCTTCATCGTAGTCGGCGAATTTCATCGGGACTTTATCGAAGTAGCGGCTTTCCGCACCGTCGATAACCTGGTTATCGTTAATACGGAAAGAGAGCAGAACCGCTTTCTTCAGCCACTGGTGGGTGACCCACTGGCCGTCGATCTTTTCAGCGACACGCAGAGCGCCGGAATCCAGCAGGGAAATAACCTGGTTAACCGCTTCGCGGGTTACGGTATCCACATTTGCCGGCGTGATGTCGGCGCGACGCTCAAAGGCGGACTCAATAACATTCTGTAATTGCTGCATTGTTTACTCTTTCTCTATTACACATAAAAGTTCGTTACCCTTTATCGTTTGGATTGAGGGCCTCTGTCAACCGTTGTTGTACTTCTTGTTGCAGCTCGTTATTAAGCGCACGCCGGTCTGCCGTGGCGATTATAAATAAATCTTCTACTCGCTCACCAATTGTCGTAATTCTGGCCCCGTGAAGGGAAATATTGAGGTCGGCGAAGACCTGGCCAACCCGGGCCAGCAGGCCGGGCTGATCGAGCGCAATCAGCTCAAGGAACGATTTTCGATCGGTATGCGTGGGCAGGAAATTGACCTCGGTGGCGACGGAGAAATGGCGCAGTTTTGCCGCCTGTCGGCGCGGAGCCGGCGGCTGCCAGCTGCGCTGGGTAATGGTCTGCTCCAGACCAAGGCGGATCATCTCGTGGCGATCGGCGGAGAGCGGGCTGCCATCCGGTTCGAGCACAATAAAGGTGTCCATCGCCATGCCGTCGCGGGTGGTAAAGACCTGGGCGTCGTGAACGCTCAGATTTCGGCGGTCAAGCTCGCCGCAGACGGCGGCGAACAGATAGGGTCGATCCGGACTCCAGATAAAAATTTCGGTGCCGCCGCGCGTGGCCTGCGAACTGAGCAGAATCATCGGCTTATTGAGGTCATGTCGGAGCAAATTACGCGCATGCCAGGCGAGCTGATTTGGCGTGTGGCGCACGAAGTAGTTAGCCCGGCAGCGGCTCCAGATTTGATGCAGGGCCTCTTCATTAATGTTTTCCATCCGCAGCAGCGCCAGCGCCTGCAGCTGATGATGGCGAACCCGTTCGCGCATATCCGGCGTGCTTTGCATACCGCGGCGCAGCTGTTTTTCGGTGGCGAAATAGAGCTCGCGCAGCAGGCTTTGCTTCCAGCTGTTCCACAGGGTTTCGTTGGTGGCGCAGATGTCGGCCACGGTCAGGCACACCAGGTAGCGCAGGCGGTTTTCGGTTTGCACTTCTTCCACGAACTGCTTGATGACCTCGGGATCCTGAATATCACGGCGCTGGGCGGTGACGGACATTAGCAGATGATGGCGAACCAGCCAGGCGACCAGCTGAGTTTCTCGCGAGTTCAGGCCGTGCAGCTCGGCAAACTTCAGCACGTCCTGAGCCCCCAGCACCGAGTGGTCGCCGCCGCGGCCTTTGGCAATGTCGTGGAACAGGGCGGCAATCAGGATTAGCTCCGGATGGGTCAGGCGCGGCCACAGCTCGACGCACAGTGGGTGGCGGCTGCGGGTCTCCTCTTTGGCAAAACTCTCCAGCTTCAGCAAGACGCGGATCGTATGTTCATCCACGGTGTAGGCGTGGAACAGATCGAACTGCATCTGGCCGACGATATGCGACCACTGCGGCATATAGGCCCACAGCACGCTGTGGCGATGCATCGGCAGCAACCCGCGGCTGACCGCGCCCTGGTGGCGCAGCATGCTAAGAAAAATGGTTCGCGCTTCCGGGATATAGCACAGCGGCTGCGTCAGATGGCGGCGAGCGTGGCGCAGATGGCGCAGCGTCGTGGAGTAGATGCCGGTGATGCTGCTGTTGCGCACCATAATATAGAACATGCGCAGAATCGCCTGCGGTTCGCGGATGAACAGCGTATCGTCGCGCAGATCGATGAGCGAACCGCGCAGCTGAAAATCATCGTCAATCGGCCGCGGCTTTTCATCTTCGGTCAACGCAAGAATGGCTTCATCAAACAGCTGCAGCAGCATATGGTTCAGCTCGCTTACCCGGCGGGTAACGCGGAAGAAATCCTTCATCATATGCTCGATGGGCTGGTTCCTTTCACCTTCATAGCCTAAGCGACGGGCGACGCTGAGCTGGCGGTCAAAGAGTAAGCGGTTATCGTAGCGGGTTAGCTCCAGGTGCAGGGCGAATCGAATGCGCCACAGCTGATGCAGGCATTCGTTGAGCTCGTTGCGTTCCGCCTCCGTCAGGAAGCCGAAGCCCACCATCTCATCCATCGAGGTGGCGCCGAAGTGGCGGCGAGCGACCCACTGCAGGGTATGAATATCCCGCAGGCCGCCGGGGCTGCTTTTCACATCCGGTTCAAGGTTATAGCTGGTGCCGTGATAGCGCTGATGGCGTTCGTTCTGTTCCTCTACCTTGGCGGCGAAGAATTTCTCCGACGGCCAGAAGCCGTCGCTAAAAATGTGTTTTTGCAGCTCAAGAAACAGCGCGACGTCGCCGATTAGCAGGCGCGATTCAATCAGGTTGGTGGCGACGGTCAGATCGGATAAACCTTCCAGCAGGCACTCTTCGAGGGTGCGCACGCTGTGCCCTACCTCGAGCTTGACATCCCACAGCAGCGTCAGCAGCTCGCCGACCTTCTGCGCCTGTTCATCGGAGAGTTTTTTGCGGCTTAATATCAGCAGGTCGACGTCGGAGAGCGGGTGCAGTTCGCCGCGGCCATAGCCGCCGACCGCCACCAGGGCCATGTCGCCAACTGACCCGAAGCCGTAGTCCACCCACAGGCGCTGCAGCAGCTGGTCGATAAACTCGGTGCGGGCCTCAATCAGCCGCTCCGCGGCGGTGCCGGCATCGAAAGCCTCGCCCAGCCAGCGCTGGAAAAGTTCGAGATGGGACTTAATCGTTGCGCAGGTTAAATCATCCTGCGGCCAGGCGCCCGGATTCTCAGGTTGGCCCGAGAGGGCAGGGGAGACAGTGTCAGGTAAAGAGTTGCTCATCGCGTCACCATAAGAAAAGACTATCGCCCATAAAAAATCGCCGGGAGCGATTTTTAACGTCGCCCGCGACGGCCCAAAGGGTGACGGGCAGGAAGCCCGTCATAAAAAAGCCGGCGGGCGCCGGCTTTTCGTTATGCTTCGTGCGAGATTATCGCCGGGATGGTGTCATCCGGGCGTAACGTCAGAATTTCGCAGCCGTTATCCGTCACCACAATAGTATGCTCGTACTGGGCAGACAAGCTCCGATCTTTAGTTTTCACCGTCCAGCCGTCTTTCATGCTGCGGATCTCTTTTTTACCGGCGTTGACCATCGGCTCGATGGTAAAGGTCATCCCCGGCTTGAGCACCACGTTGGTCTCCGGGGAGTCGTAGTGCAGTACCTGCGGTTCTTCATGGAAGCCGCGGCCAATGCCGTGCCCGCAGTATTCACGCACCACGGAAAAACCTTCCGCTTCGACAAATTTCTGAATGGCCGCACCGATTGCCCGCAGGTTGATGCCGGGCTTGACCATCTTCAGGGCCAGATAGAGGCTCTCCTGAGTGACGCGGCACAGACGCTCGCCGAGAATTGTCGGCTTGCCGACGATAAACATTTTGGAGGTGTCGCCGTGGAACTCATCCTTAATGACCGTGACGTCAACGTTGACGATATCGCCGTCTTTTAGCAGTTTTTCATCGTCCGGGATACCGTGGCACACCACTTCGTTGATCGAGATACACACCGATTTCGGGAAGCCGTGGTAGCCGAGGCAGGCGGAGATCGCTTTCTGCTCATTGACGATGTAATCGTTACAGATGCGGTCCAGTTCGCCGGTGCTGACGCCCGGTTTTACATAGGGTTCAATCATTTCGAGCACTTCTGCGGCCAGGCGGCTGGCGACGCGCATTTTTTCGATGTCTTCAGATGTCTTGATAGAAATAGCCATGGATTGTGTCCAGCAGTGTCGATTTTTTCGACAATAAATAGAGTAAGTCCCGCCAATGTTAACAGTCCGGGCGACCTGGTGCCAAACTGAGAATCATTAACAGCACTCCGCGTCAACAAGAGTTGGTGTCCAATCCTATTTTGTGATATAAAGCGCGCCGGACTTCCGTTCCATTTCGTACTACACAGGATGGACTGAAGCGACAAATCTCACTTTGTGTATATAACACACACGTATCGACACATATTCCGGGGTGCCCTTTGGGGTCGGTAATATGGGATACGTGGAGGCATAACCCCAACTTTATCTATAGAGGTTTTAAACATGGCAACTGTTTCCATGCGCGACATGCTCAAGGCTGGTGTTCACTTTGGTCACCAGACCCGTTACTGGAACCCGAAAATGAAGCCTTTCATCTTCGGCGCGCGTAACAAAGTTCACATCATCAACCTTGAGAAAACTGTACCGATGTTCAACGAAGCCCTGGCTGAACTGAACAAGATCTCTGCTCGTAAAGGTAAAATCCTTTTCGTTGGTACTAAACGCGCTGCAAGCGAAGCGGTAAAAGACGCTGCTAACAGCTGCGATCAGTTCTTCGTGAACCATCGCTGGTTGGGCGGTATGCTGACTAACTGGAAAACCGTTCGTCAGTCCATCAAACGTCTGAAAGACCTGGAAACTCAGTCCCAGGACGGTACCTTCGAGAAGCTGACCAAGAAAGAAGCGCTGATGCGTACTCGTGAACTGGCCAAGCTGGAAAACAGCCTGGGCGGTATCAAAGACATGGGCGGCCTGCCGGACGCACTGTTTGTTATCGATGCAGACCACGAACACATCGCTATCAAAGAAGCAAACAACCTGGGTATCCCGGTATTTGCTATCGTTGATACTAACTCCGATCCGGACGGCGTAGATTTCGTTATCCCGGGTAACGACGATGCAATCCGCGCTGTTAGCCTGTACCTGGGTGCAGTAGCTACAACCGTGCGTGAAGGTCGTTCTCAGGATCTGGCTTCTCAAGCGGAAGAAAGCTTCGTAGAAGCTGAATAATAAGGTCTAGCCCTTATTTAGTACCGTGTATAAATAGGGGCCTATATTTGGCCCCTTTTTCACTTTTAAACCTGTTTGGTTCCTGGAACCGGGCAGGTCATATCTCTCCCGAGGATTAAAGAATGGCTGAAATTACCGCATCCCTGGTAAAAGAGCTGCGCGAACGTACTGGCGCAGGCATGATGGATTGCAAAAAAGCGCTGACTGAAGCTAACGGCGACATCGAGCTGGCAATCGAAAACATGCGTAAATCCGGCGCGATCAAAGCGGCGAAAAAAGCAGGCAACGTTGCTGCTGACGGCGTGATCATCACCAAGATCGACGGTACCTACGGCATCATCCTGGAAGTTAACTGCCAGACTGACTTCGTAGCGAAAGACGGCGGTTTCCAGGCATTTGCTAACAAAGTTCTGGACGCAGCCGTTGCCGGTAAAATCACCGACGTTGAAGTTCTGAAAGCGCAGTTCGAAGAAGAGCGCGTTGCGCTGGTTGCTAAAATCGGTGAGAACATCAACATCCGTCGCGTTTCTGCCCTGGAAGGCGAAGTTCTGGGTTCATACCAGCACGGCGCGCGTATCGGCGTTCTGGTTGCCGCTAAAGGCGCAGACCAGGAGCTGGTTAAACAGCTGGCAATGCACATCGCTGCAAGCAAGCCAGAATTCGTTAAGCCGGAAGACGTTTCTGCTGAAGTGGTAGAGAAAGAGTACCAGGTTCAGCTGGACATCGCGATGCAGTCCGGTAAGCCGAAAGAGATCGCAGAGAAAATGGTTGAAGGCCGCATGAAGAAATTCACCGGCGAAGTTTCTCTGACCGGCCAGCCTTTCGTTATGGACCCAAGCAAATCTGTTGCTCAGCTGCTGAAAGAGCACAACGCAGACGTAACTGGCTTCATCCGCTTTGAAGTGGGCGAAGGCATCGAAAAAGTTGAGACTGACTTTGCAGCAGAAGTTGCTGCGATGTCCAAGCAGTCTTAATTTTTTAAAAGGAGCCGCCTGAGGGCGGCTTCTTTTTGCGCCCATTTTGTAAATTCAGCCAACCGCTTATAGTGGCTGCGCTGAAAAGCGACATACAATGTCGCCAGAATTAACTCATCTCACTCGTTGACAGTCTCAGGAAAGAAACATGGCTACCAATGCAAAACCCGTCTACAAACGTATTCTGCTGAAGTTAAGTGGCGAAGCTCTGCAGGGATCGGAAGGCTTCGGTATTGATGCAAGCATACTTGACCGTATGGCTCAGGAAATCAAAGAACTGGTTGAACTGGGTATTCAGGTTGGCGTAGTGATTGGTGGCGGTAACCTGTTCCGTGGTGCTGGTCTGGCGAAAGCGGGTATGAACCGCGTTGTGGGCGACCACATGGGCATGCTGGCAACGGTTATGAACGGCCTTGCAATGCGTGACTCCCTCCATCGCGCCTATGTGAACGCTCGCTTGATGTCAGCGATTCCGCTGAACGGCGTTTGTGACAACTACAGCTGGGCAGAAGCGATTAGCCTGCTGCGGGCTAACCGCGTGGTGATCCTTTCCGCGGGTACCGGCAACCCGTTCTTCACCACCGACTCCGCAGCCTGCCTGCGCGGTATTGAAATTGAAGCTGACGTGGTGCTGAAAGCGACCAAAGTCGACGGCGTATTTACCGCCGACCCGGCTAAAGACCCGTCTGCGACCATGTACGATCAGCTGAGCTACAGCGAAGTGCTCGATAAAGAGCTGAAGGTTATGGATCTGGCGGCCTTTACCCTGGCGCGTGACCATAAACTGCCGATTCGCGTGTTCAACATGAACAAACCCGGCGCGCTGCGCCGCGTGGTAATGGGCGAAAAAGAAGGTACGTTAATTACGGAATAATTTCCGTAATACGCTTCATCGTTCAGGCTGTCTCTGCGTTGGCTGCTTTTGAGCCCCGGTCGCTGACTTCAGTATGCCGCCGGGAATGAATGAGGGATATTCCGGTTCCTCGCCGAAGGCAGCCTTCGGCCGTGCAAGTTCGTGCTGACGGATTTGTCGCTCCGCTGTCAGCCTTGATACAACGTGAATGATTTTGTGTAGAAATGAAGGTAAGATTCCGCTCTACCTTAGTAGCGGTTTTTTACTCAGACGCGCCCGGGCGTCGTCATGAATTAAACGAGACTATACTTAGCTCACCTGATAGCAGCTGTGCGGCGTTTAGTCTGCCTGAGACAAGTTTCCAAGGATTAGTAACGTGATTAACGACATCAGAAAAGATGCTGAAGTGCGCATGGAAAAATGCGTTGAAGCGTTCAAAAACCAAATCAGCAAAATCCGCACGGGTCGCGCTTCCCCCAGCCTGCTGGACGGCATCGTCGTGCCATATTACGGCACGCCTACTCCGCTGCGTCAGCTGGCAAGCGTAACGGTAGAAGACTCCCGTACGCTGAAAATCAACGTATTCGACCGCTCCCTGAGCGCGGCCGTTGAAAAAGCGATCATGGCTTCCGACCTCGGTCTGAACCCAAGCTCTGCGGGCAGCGATATCCGCGTTCCGCTGCCTCCGCTGACCGAAGAGCGTCGTAAAGATCTGACTAAGATCGTACGCGCCGAAGCCGAACAGGCCCGCGTGTCGGTACGTAACGTTCGTCGCGATGCTAACGATAAAGTGAAAGCGCTGCTGAAAGACAAAGAGATCAGCGAAGATGACGATCGCCGTTCTCAGGACGACGTGCAGAAAATGACTGACGCCGCGATTAAGAAAGTGGATGCGGCGCTGGCAGATAAAGAAGCGGAACTGATGCAGTTCTGATTTCCTGCCGTTATGCCCGTCCTCATTGCCGTTTGATAAACGGGACGGGCATACAGTCTGAAACGCCGTACAGAAGACCGAACGTTCAGCTCCAGGGAGTGCGTCGAAAGGTCGGCCCCTGTAGCCTTTAGCTCTCTTGTTGAAGGCTATATACCGCCTGACTACCTCCTGATCGTTGATACGCAAAGGTCTGCTGACGGCGTTTTTCTTTTATCCTGTCTTACTTCTTCTGGACGCCTCATGAAGCTCTTAACCGTTCTCGGTTCGACCGGTTCAATTGGCTGCAGCACGCTGGATGTCGTGCGCCATAACCCCGATCGCTTTTCCGTCGCCGCGCTGGTCGCGGGGAAAAATGTCGACCGCATGGTTGAACAATGTCTGGAATTCGCCCCCCGCTACGCGGTCATGGATGATGCGAAAAGCGCCGAATCTCTGCGTATCGCGCTGCGCGAACGCGCCTGCCGTACCGAAGTTCTGAGCGGCCAGCACGCCGCGGCGGAAGTTGCCGCATTGGATGACGTTGACCAGGTGATGGCGGCGATTGTCGGTGCCGCAGGGCTGGTTCCGACGCTCGCGGCCATTCGCGCCGGCAAAACGGTGCTGCTGGCCAACAAAGAGGCGCTGGTGACCTGCGGTCGTCTGTTTATGGACGCCGTGCAGCAGTCCGGCGCGCGCTTGTTACCCGTCGATAGCGAACATAACGCTATTTTTCAGAGTATGCCGGAAACAATTCAACACAATCTGGGATACGCTGACTTAACGCAGAACGGCGTCTCGTCGATTCTGCTTACCGGTTCCGGTGGTCCTTTCCGGGAAACAGCACTCTCTGAGCTGGCGGCAATGACGCCGGATCAGGCCTGCCGCCACCCTAACTGGGCAATGGGACGTAAAATTTCCGTCGATTCCGCCACGATGATGAATAAAGGGCTGGAGTATATCGAAGCCCGCTGGCTGTTCAACGCCTCGGCCCGGCAGATGGAAGTGCTGATCCACCCGCAATCTGTTATCCACTCAATGGTGCGCTATCGCGATGGCAGCGTTCTCGCGCAGCTCGGTGAGCCGGATATGCGTACGCCGATCGCCCACACCATGGGATGGCCACAGCGTCTGAATTCCGGGGCTGAAGCGCTGGATTTCTGCCGTCTGAGCAATCTGAGCTTTGCTGCGCCGGATTATGAACGCTATCCGTGCCTGAAGCTGGCGATGGACGCGTTTGATATCGGCCAGGCGGCGACGACGGCGCTGAATGCCGCCAATGAAATTTCGGTAGCCGCGTTCCTCGCTACGGAGATTCGCTTCACCGATATTGCGGCGGTTAACCTGGCGGTACTGGATCGGCTGGCGCTGGATGAGCCGCAAAGTATTGAAGAAGTTCTGATTGTCGATGCCCAGGCGAGAGCGGCTGCTCGTCAGCAGTTGAAACATCTGGCGGCGCGGGGCTGACCGACGCAATACGTTGTGATATTTGTGGGCGCTGGGCTTCAGTGATATAGTCTGCGCCACCCGATCGTTGTCTAAGATTGCGGTGGCCGTGGCATGACACGGCTTTTTTGCGTAAAGCTTTTGGTTGTTCTCTGCGATTAGCCGCGACCTCGGCACTGGATAAAAATGCGTATATAGCGCTGACCGGTTGCTTGCGTTTAGCGGCGTGGCTAATCCTTATTATGGACTTAAAACGCGTTATGTTGTCTGCTAATCAAACTGTCAGCGAAATATCACCTGTACATGGCTGTCGTCATGTCGCCATCATTATGGATGGCAACGGACGCTGGGCGAAACAGCAAGGGAAAATTCGCGCATTCGGCCATAAAGCCGGAGCGAAGTCGGTCCGTCGCGCAGTTTCCTTCGCGGCGAACAATGGTATTGAAGCGTTGACGCTATACGCATTCAGCAGTGAGAACTGGAACCGCCCGGCGCAGGAAGTCAGCGCGCTGATGGAGCTGTTCGTCTGGGCGCTGGATAGCGAAGTCAAAAGCCTGCACCGGCATAACGTTCGCCTGCGTATCATCGGCGAAACCACGCGTTTTAACGCTCGCCTGCAGGAGCGGATCCGCAAAGCGGAAGCGCTGACCGAGAACAACACCGGCTTAACGCTGAATATTGCTGCGAACTACGGTGGACGCTGGGATATCGTTCAGGGCGTCCGCAATCTGGCCGAACAGGTAAAAAACGGGTTACTTCAGCCCGAACAGATCACGGAAGACATGCTGAGTCAGCAGGTCTGTATGCATGAACTGGCACCTGTAGATTTAGTTATTAGGACCGGGGGAGAGCATCGCATCAGTAATTTTTTGATTTGGCAAATTGCCTATGCCGAACTTTACTTTACCGATGTTCTTTGGCCCGATTTCGCTGAACAGGACTTTGAAGGTGCACTCCATGCCTTTGTTAATCGTGAGCGTCGTTTCGGCGGCACTGAGCCGGGTGGCAGCAATGCCTGATGGGGGTCGCTTTTGCTGAAGTATCGCCTGATATCGGCTTTTGTTTTGATCCCCGTGGTAATTGCGGCGCTGTTCCTGTTGCCGCCTGCGGGTTTCGCCATCGTCACGCTGGTCGTTTGTATGCTCGCCGCGTGGGAGTGGGGGCAGCTAAGCGGCTTCACTTCAACGACCCAACGCGTCTGGCTGGCGCTGCTCTGCGGCCTGCTGCTGGCGCTGATGCTTTTCCTGATGCCTGAATATCACTATGACGTCCATCAACCGGTGGTTGAGGGGGCGCTGTGGACATCTCTGGGCTGGTGGATTGCGGCCCTGCTGCTGGTACTTTCCTACCCGGCTTCTGCTGCCTTTTGGCGGAGCTCTAAAACCCTGCGCCTGGTTTTTGGCATTCTGACCATCGTCCCGTTCTTCTGGGGCATGCTGACGCTGCGCGCATGGCACTACGCGGATAACCATTACAGCGGCGCGCTGTGGCTACTGTACGTGATGATTCTGGTTTGGGGCGCGGACTCCGGAGCCTATATGTTTGGCAAAATGTTCGGTAAGCACAAGCTGGCGCCGAAGGTTTCGCCGGGCAAAACCTGGCAAGGTTTTTTTGGCGGGCTGGTTACCGCCGCGGTTATTTCCTGGGCGTACGGCCTGTGGGCGAATCTCGATGTTACGCCGGCGGTACTGCTCACTTGCTCTATCGTTGCGGCGCTGGCTTCGGTGCTCGGCGACCTGACGGAAAGTATGTTTAAGCGAGAGGCCGGCATCAAGGATAGCGGGCATCTGATTCCCGGACATGGCGGAATTCTGGATCGTATCGATAGCCTGACGGCGGCGGTTCCGGTATTCGCGTGTCTGCTATTGTTGGTCTTCAGGACGATTTGACGGAAGGTTTTATGCTAAGCGTTCTCTGGAATTTGGCCGCTTTTATCATTGCGCTGGGCGTATTGATCACCGTGCATGAGTTTGGCCATTTCTGGGTGGCTCGTCGCTGCGGCGTTCGCGTAGAACGCTTCTCTATCGGCTTTGGCAAAGCGCTATGGCGGCGCTTTGACAAGCAGGGAACGGAATTCGTTATCGCCCTTATCCCACTCGGCGGTTACGTCAAGATGCTCGACGAGCGCGTCGAGCCGGTGGCGCCAGAGATGCGCCACTGCGCTTTCAATAATAAAACCGTCGGTCAGCGCGCAGCGATAATCGCCGCAGGACCGATCGCGAACTTCATTTTTGCCATCTTTGCCTACTGGCTGGTGTTTATCATCGGCGTCCCCGGCGTGCGTCCGGTTGTTGGCGAAATAGTACCCGATTCGATTGCCGCACACGCACAAATTGCAAAAGGAACGGAACTTAAAGCGATAGATGGCATCGAAACGCCTGATTGGGATGCTGTGCGTATGGCCCTGGTAACGAAGATCGGCGACCCGCAAACAATAGTTTCGGTCGCCCCTTTCGGGACAAGCCAACGCCAGGATAAAATCCTCGATTTACGCCACTGGGCGTTCGAGCCGGACAAACAGGATCCGGTGACATCGCTGGGCATTCAGCCCCGGAGCGCGCAGGTTGATACGGCTCTGGCGGAAGTACAATCGAATTCGGCAGCGCAGAAGGCGGGTTTGCAAGCGGGCGACAGGATCGTTAAAGTCGATGGTCAACCGTTAACGCAGTGGATGACGTTTGTTAATCTGGTGCGTGATAACCCCGGCAAGGCGCTGGTTTTGGACATCGAACGGCAGGGGGGGCCTCTGTCAGTGACGCTGACACCAGATTCGAAGTCCGGTAGTAAAGGTCAGGCTGAGGGATTTGCAGGGGTTGTGCCTAAGGTCATCCCGCTGCCCGATGAATATAAGACAGTTCGTCAGTACGGGCCGTTTGCCGCCATCGCTGAAGCCACGGATAAAACCTGGCAACTGATGTCGCTAACGGTCAGGATGCTGGGTAAATTGATAACCGGTGATGTCAAACTGAACAACCTCAGCGGGCCGATTTCTATCGCCCAGGGGGCTGGAATGTCAGCGGAGTTTGGGTTGATTTACTATCTGATGTTCCTTGCGCTGATAAGCGTGAACCTCGGAATAATCAACCTGTTCCCGCTTCCCGTCCTGGACGGGGGGCACCTGCTGTTTTTAGCGATTGAAAAGCTAAAAGGCGGGCCGGTATCCGAGCGAGTTCAAGACTTTAGTTATCGCATTGGCTCAATACTGCTGGTGTTGTTAATGGGGCTTGCACTTTTCAATGATTTCTCTCGGTTGTAAGAGAGTTTGTTAGGAAGAACGCATAATAACGATGGCGATGAAAAAGTTGCTCATAGCGTCGCTGCTGTTTAGCAGCGCAACCGTATACGGTGCTGAAGGGTTCGTGGTGAAGGACATTCATTTCGAAGGCTTGCAGCGTGTCGCTGTTGGTGCGGCCCTCCTCAGTATGCCAGTGCGTCCTGGCGATACGGTGACCGATGATGATATCAGTAACACCATTCGCGCTCTGTTTGCCACCGGCAACTTTGAGGACGTCCGCGTCCTGCGCGATGGTGATACCCTGCTGGTGCAGGTGAAAGAGCGCCCAACGATTGCCAGCATCACTTTCTCCGGTAACAAATCGGTGAAGGATGACATGCTCAAGCAAAACCTTGAGGCATCCGGCGTGCGCGTTGGGGAGTCTCTTGACCGGACAACGCTCGCTGATATCGAGAAAGGGCTGGAAGATTTCTACTACAGCGTCGGTAAGTACAGCGCCAGCGTAAAAGCTGTCGTCACGCCGCTGCCGCGTAACCGCGTCGACCTGAAGCTGGTGTTCCAGGAAGGCGTCTCGGCGAAAATCCAGCAGATCAATATTGTCGGTAACCATGCATTCAGCACCGATGAACTGATTTCAACCTTCCAGCTGCGCGATGAAGTGCCGTGGTGGAACGTGGTTGGCGATCGCAAATACCAGAAGCAGAAGCTGGCAGGGGATCTCGAAACGCTGCGCAGCTATTATCTGGATCGCGGCTACGCGCGTTTCAACATCGACTCCACCCAGGTGAGCCTGACGCCGGATAAAAAAGGCATCTATATCACCGTGAACATTACCGAAGGCGATCAGTACAAGCTGTCGGGTGTGCAGGTGACGGGCGATCTGGCAGGGCACTCGGCGGAAATCGAAGCGTTGACCAAAGTCGAGCCGGGCGAGCTGTATAACGGCGCCAAAGTGACCAAAATGGAGAATGACATTAAGAAACTCCTCGGTCGCTACGGTTACGCCTATCCGCGTGTTCAGTCGCAGCCGGAAATCAACGACGCCGACAAGACCGTGAAGCTGCACGTCAATGTCGATGCCGGGAACCGCTACTACGTGCGTAAAATTCGCTTTGAAGGCAACGACACCTCTAAAGATTCCGTTCTGCGTCGCGAAATGCGCCAGATGGAAGGGGCGTGGCTGGGCAGCGACCTGGTTGACCAGGGTAAAGACCGTCTGAACCGTTTAGGCTATTTCGAAACCGTTGATACCGATACGCAGCGCGTGCCGGGCAGTCCGGATCAGGTCGACGTGGTCTATAAGGTCAAAGAGCGTAACACCGGCAGCTTCAACTTCGGTGTCGGCTACGGTACTGAGAGCGGCGTGAGCTTCCAGGCGGGCGTTCAGCAGGACAACTGGTTAGGTACCGGCTATTCCGTTGGCATTAACGGTACCAAAAACGATTACCAGACCTATACTGAACTGTCGGTCACTAACCCGTATTTCACCGTGGATGGCGTCAGTCTCGGTGGTCGTATCTTCTATAACGACTTTGATGCCAGCGATGCGGATCTGTCCGACTATACCAACAAAAGCTATGGTACGGACGTGACGCTGGGCTTCCCGGTTAACGAATACAACACGCTGCGAGCGGGACTGGGGTATGTTCATAACTCCTTGTCCAACATGAAGCCGCAGGTCGCGATGTGGCGCTATCTGAACTCACTGGGGCAATACCCAAGTACGACGAACGATAGCAACGGCTTCAGCGCTAACGACTTCACTTTCAACTACGGTTGGACGTATAACAAGCTGGACCGCGGTTTCTTCCCGACGGAAGGTTCGCGCGTTAACCTGAATGGTAAAGTGACCATTCCAGGTTCAGATAACGAATATTACAAAGCCACGCTGGATACGGCGACCTACGTACCGATCGATGACGATCACAAGTGGGTGGTTCTGGGACGTACCCGCTTTGGCTACGGTGACGGTCTGGGTGGTAAAGAGATGCCGTTCTACGAGAACTTCTACGCCGGTGGTTCAAGCACCGTGCGCGGGTTCCAGTCGAACACCATTGGTCCGAAAGCGGTCTATTTCCCGGCCAGCAGCCGTCATGATGATGACAGCGGCTACACTAATGACTGTAAGAGCACCGCATCCGCGCCGTGTGAATCAGATGATGCTGTGGGCGGTAACGCCATGGCGGTCGCCAGCCTGGAGATGATTACGCCGACGCCGTTTATCAGCGATAAGTATGCGAACTCGGTCCGTACTTCCTTCTTCTGGGATATGGGGACCGTGTGGGATACTCACTGGGATTCGAGCGCCTACGCCGGCTATCCGGACTATGGCGATCCGAGCAACATCCGCATGTCCGCAGGTATTGCGATACAGTGGATGTCGCCGTTGGGGCCGTTGGTATTCTCCTACGCCCAACCGTTTAAAAAGTACGAGGGAGACAAGGCCGAGCAGTTCCAGTTTAACATTGGTAAAACTTGGTAACTGTAGGGTGACAAAGGAATGTAAGTGCAGTATCGCGCTGACTTTAGGCGATAACCTCGGTTGTCGCCTGGCCACGCAAATAACGGTACCCCTGGGTACTCATGGGATGGTAAGGAGTTAATTGTGAAAAAGTGGTTATTAGCTGCAGGTCTGGGTTTAGCAATGGTAACTTCCGCACAGGCGGCAGATAAAATTGCAATGGTAAACATGAACAGCCTGTTCCAACAGGTTGCCCAGAAAACAGGCGTTTCTAATACGCTGGAAAACGAGTTCAAAGGCCGTGCGAGCGAGCTGCAGCGTATGGAAGGTGACCTGCAGTCTAAAATGCAGCGTCTGCAGTCCATGAAGCCGGGCGCCGATCGTACTAAGCTGGAAAAAGACGTCATGGCTCAGCGCCAGACCTTCTCTCAGAAGGCACAGTCTTTTGAGCAGGATCGTTCACGTCGTTCTAACGAAGAACGCGGCAAGCTGGTTACCCGTATCCAGACCGCTGTGAAAAGCGTCGCGAACAGCCAGAGCATCGATCTGGTTGTAGATTCTAATGCCGTTGCATACAACAGCAGCGATGTAAAAGACATCACCGCTGATGTGCTGAAACAGGTTAACTAAGTAATGCCTTCAATTCGACTGGCTGATCTTGCGCAGCAGTTGGATGCAGAATTACACGGTGATGGCGATATCGTCATCACCGGCGTTGCATCCATGCAGTCTGCAAAAGCGGGCCAAATTACGTTCATGGTAAATCCTAAATACCGTGATCGCCTGGCCGATTGCCAGGCTTCTGCCGTTGTGATGACGCAGGATGATTTACCCTTTGCCCACGGCGCCGCGCTGGTAGTGCGTAACCCCTACCTGACCTACGCGCGCATGGCTCAAATACTTGATACCACGCCGCAGCCGGCGCAGAATGTCGCGCCCAGCGCGGTCATCGATGCCACGGCGAAGCTGGGTAAGAACGTAGCGATCGGCCCTAACGCCGTTATCGAATCCGACGTAGAGCTCGGCGATAACGTGGTTATCGGCGCCGGATGCTTCGTCGGTAAAAAGACCAAAATTGGCGCAGGCTCGCGTTTATGGGCCAACGTCACCGTTTATCACGAGATTGAGATCGGCGAAAATTGCCTGATCCAGTCCGGTACCGTTATTGGTGCCGACGGTTTCGGCTACGCCAACGATCGCGGTAACTGGGTGAAGATCCCGCAGCTGGGTCGCGTCATTATTGGCGATCGCGTGGAGATCGGCGCCTGTACTACTATCGACCGCGGGGCGCTGGATGACACCTCGATCGGCAACGGCGTCATTATCGACAATCAGTGCCAGATTGCGCACAACGTCGTGATTGGCGACAATACCGCCGTTGCTGGCGGCGTGATCATGGCGGGTAGCCTGAAAATCGGCCGCTACTGTATGATTGGCGGCGCCAGCGTGATCAACGGTCACATGGAGATCTGCGACAAAGTGACCGTGACGGGGATGGGAATGGTTATGCGTCCTATCACCGAACCCGGCGTTTACTCGTCAGGTATTCCGCTGCAGCCGAATAAGGTTTGGCGTAAAACAGCCGCGCTGGTGATGAATATTGATGATATAAGCAAGCGCCTGAAAGCAGTTGAGCGCAAGGTTAATCAGCAAGATTAGCGCACCCAGCCAGACGCGAAATCTGCCACGTAGCCGCTAAAGCGGCTGTCTGGAGGGTAGCGCGTTAAAATTTTCGGCCTGTTGCATTCATAAGATTGCCGCAGGCCGTGTTATTATTGCCTTTTAGTATATTTAGACAGGAAGAGTATTTTGACTACTGACACTCATACTCTGCACATTGAAGAGATTCTGGAACTTCTGCCTCACCGTTACCCGTTCCTGCTGGTAGACCGCGTGCTGGATTTTGAAGAAGGTCGTTTTCTGCGCGCAGTAAAAAATGTTTCTGTTAACGAGCCGTTTTTCCAGGGGCATTTCCCTGGTAAACCGATTTTACCAGGCGTACTGATTCTGGAAGCCATGGCGCAGGCCACCGGCATTCTGGCATTCAAAAGCGTGGGCAAGCTCGAACCGGGCGAACTGTACTACTTTGCCGGGATTGATGAAGCGCGTTTCAAACGCCCGGTAGTGCCTGGCGACCAGATGATTATGGAAGTTACTTTTGAGAAAACCCGCCGCGGGCTGACGCGTTTTAAAGGCGTCGCGCTGGTTGACGGGAAAGTGGTGTGCGAAGCAACGATGATGTGCGCGCGTAGCCGGGAGGCCTGATACGTGATTGATAAAACCGCCTTTATTCATCCTTCAGCCATTGTAGAAGAAGGCGCCGTTATCGGTGCTAACGCTCACATTGGTCCGTTTTGTATTGTTGGTGCTAACGTCAAGATTGGTGAAGGCACCGTACTGAAATCTCATGTTGTGGTTAACGGTCATACTACGATTGGCCGCGATAATGAGATCTATCAGTTCGCTTCCATCGGCGAAGTTAACCAGGATCTGAAATATGCTGGTGAACCGACCCGCGTGGAAATTGGCGATCGCAACCGCATCCGCGAAAGCGTCACCATTCATCGCGGCACAGTACAGGGCGGTGGATTAACGAAGGTGGGCAGCGATAACCTGCTCATGATCAACGCCCACGTGGCGCATGATTGTACGGTCGGCGACCGCTGTATTCTGGCCAATAACGCGACCCTTGCCGGACACGTCACGCTGGACGATTACGTTATCATCGGCGGCATGACCGCGGTGCATCAGTTCTGCATCATCGGTGCCCACGTGATGGTTGGCGGCTGCTCCGGCGTGGCGCAGGACGTTCCGCCGTTCGTTATTGCTCAGGGCAACCACGCGACGCCGTTTGGCGTCAATATTGAAGGTCTGAAGCGCCGCGGCTTCAGCCGCGAAGCGATTACCGCAATTCGTAACGCGTATAAGCTGCTGTACCGCAGCGGCAAAACGCTGGACGAAGCCAAGCCGGAAATCGCCGAACTGGCGGTTCAGTATCCTGAAGTTCAGCCATTTTTCGACTTCTTTGCCCGCTCAACCCGCGGCCTGATTCGTTAATGGCTGCACAGCGTCCCCTGACGATTGCCCTGGTCGCCGGAGAAACCTCCGGCGATATTCTTGGTGCAGGTCTGATCCGCGCGCTCAAGGCTCGTATTCCCGATGCGCGCTTTGTGGGGGTGGCGGGGCCGCTAATGCAGGCAGAGGGCTGCGAAGCCTGGTATGAAATGGAAGAGCTGGCGGTGATGGGCATTGTTGAAGTGCTCGGTCGCCTGCGTCGGCTGCTGCATATTCGCGCCGATCTCACCCGTCGCTTCGGCGAGCTGCGTCCCGACGTGTTTGTCGGCATCGACGCGCCGGACTTCAATATCACCCTTGAAGGCAACCTGAAAAAACAGGGCATCAGGACGATTCACTACGTCAGCCCATCCGTTTGGGCGTGGCGACAAAAACGCGTTTTCAAAATTGGCAGATCGACCGATCTGGTGCTGGCATTCCTGCCTTTCGAAAAAGCGTTTTACGACAAATTTAACGTTCCCTGCCGTTTTATCGGCCACACCATGGCGGATGCGATGCCGCTGGATCCGGATAAAGGCGCCGCGCGCGAGCGTTTAGGCGTCGCCCGGGACGCGCACTGCCTGGCGCTGCTGCCGGGGAGCCGCGGGGCAGAGGTTGAAATGCTCAGCGCAGACTTCCTCAAAACCGCGCAGATTTTGCGTGAAAGCTATCCCGATCTGCAGGTGCTGGTCCCGCTGGTTAACGCTAAACGGCGTGAGCAGTTTGAACGTATTAAAGCCGAAACGGCTCCGGATCTCCCGGTTCACCTGCTGGACGGTCAGGCGCGTGATGCGATGATTGCCAGCGATGCCGCGCTGCTCGCCTCCGGGACGGCGGCGCTGGAGTGCATGCTGGCCAAGTGTCCGATGGTCGTCGGCTACCGCATGAAGCCCTTTACCTTCTGGCTGGCGAAGCGGCTGGTGAAAACCGATTACGTTTCGCTCCCCAATCTGCTGGCCGGGCGCGAGCTGGTTAAAGAGCTGCTGCAGGATGAGTGTCAGCCGCCGCTGCTTGCCGATGCGCTGCGGCCGCTGCTGGCCGACGGCAAAACCAGCCATGAAATGCACGACACCTTCCGCGCGCTGCATCAACAAATTCGCTGTAATGCTGATGAACAGGCGGCGGACGCGGTACTGGAGTTAGTAAAATGATTGAGTTTGTCTATCCGCATACCCACCTCGTTGCCGGCGTTGATGAAGTTGGACGCGGGCCGCTGGTTGGCGCGGTCGTCACCGCGGCGGTGATCCTCGATCCGGCAAGGCCGATTATTGGCCTGAATGACTCCAAAAAATTAAGCGAAAAGCGTCGCCTGGCGCTGTTTGATGAAATCAAAGAGAAGGCCTTATCCTGGAGCCTTGGCCGCGCGGAGCCGCATGAAATTGACGAGCTGAATATCCTGCACGCCACGATGCTGGCCATGCAGCGCGCCGTCGCCGGCTTGCACATTGCGCCGGAGTTCGTGCTGATTGACGGTAACCGCTGCCCGTCGCTACCGGCTCCCTCTCTGGCGGTGGTGAAAGGCGACAGTCGGGTGGCGGAAATCAGCGCGGCGTCTATTCTGGCTAAAGTCACGCGCGATGCCGAGATGGTGACGCTGGATCTGCAATTTCCTCAATACGGCTTTGCGCAGCATAAAGGCTATCCCACCGCTTTCCATCTGGAAAAGCTGATAGAGCATGGCGCAACGGAGCATCATCGGCGCAGCTTTGGCCCGGTAAAACGCGCGCTGGGCCTCGCGTCCTGAATCAATACGCAATCAAGTAACGCGGAATCTGAAGATGGCTGAACCACGTTTCGTACACCTCAGGGTGCACAGCGACTATTCCATGATCGACGGGCTGGCGAAAACCGGGCCGCTGGTGAAAAAGGCGGCCGCGTTAGGCATGCCGGCGCTGGCGATCACCGATTTTACCAACCTGTGCGGGCTGGTGAAGTTCTACGGAGCGGGACACGGATCCGGGATCAAACCGATCGTCGGCGCGGATTTTCACGTCCAGAGCGATCTCCTCGGCGATGAGCTGACCGAGATTACCGTCCTGGCGGCCGATAACGCCGGCTATCAAAACCTCACCCTGCTCATTTCCCGCGCCTACCAGCGCGGCTACGGCGCTCTCGGGCCGTGGATCGACAGAGAGTGGCTGGCTGAGCATCAGGAAGGGCTGATTCTGCTCTCCGGCGCGCGCAAAGGCGACGTCGGCGTCTGCATGACGCGCGGCAATGCGGCGCTGGTTGAGCAGTGCGTCGCCTTCTACGAAGAACACTTTCCCAATCGCTACTATCTGGAGCTGATCCGCACCGGCCGGGCGGACGAAGAGACCTATCTGCACGCCGCCGTACGGCTGGCGGAGGAGCGCGGGCTGCCGGTGGTGGCGACGAACGACGTGCGCTTCCTGGAGACCGGCGACTTCGACGCGCATGAAATCCGCGTGGCGATCCATGACGGTTTTACCCTCGACGATCCCAAGCGTCCGCGCAACTATTCGCCGCAGCAGTATATGCGCAGCGAAGATGAGATGTGCGAGCTGTTCTCCGATCTCCCCGAGGCGCTGGAAAATAGCGTAGAAATTGCTAAACGCTGTAACGTCACCGTGCGCCTTGGCGAATACTTCCTGCCGCAGTTCCCGACCGGCGAAATGACCACCGAAGATTTCCTGGTGTTGAAATCGAAAGAGGGTCTGGAGGAGCGCCTGGCATTCCTGTTCCCGGATGAAGCCGTGCGTCAAGAGAAGCGCCCGGAATACGATCAGCGTCTGGATATTGAGCTGCAGGTTATCAACCAGATGGGCTTCCCTGGCTACTTCCTTATCGTAATGGAATTTATCCAGTGGTCGAAGGATAACGGCGTACCGGTCGGCCCCGGCCGCGGCTCCGGCGCCGGCTCGCTGGTCGCCTACGCGCTGAAAATTACCGATCTCGACCCGCTGGAGTTCGATCTGCTGTTCGAACGCTTCCTGAACCCGGAGCGCGTGTCGATGCCCGACTTTGACGTCGACTTCTGTATGGAGAAGCGCGACCAGGTTATCGAACACGTTGCGGACATGTATGGCCGCGACGCGGTATCGCAGATTATTACCTTCGGTACGATGGCGGCAAAAGCGGTTATCCGCGACGTCGGCCGCGTGCTGGGCCATCCCTATGGCTTCGTCGATCGCATCTCAAAACTGGTGCCGCCGGACCCGGGCATGACCCTGGCGAAAGCGTTTGAAGCCGAGCCGCAGCTGCCGGAAATCTACGAGGCCGACGAAGAGGTCAAAGCGCTGATCGATATGGCGCGCAAGCTGGAAGGCGTCACGCGTAACGCCGGCAAGCACGCGGGCGGGGTGGTTATCGCCCCGACCAAAATCACCGATTTTGCCCCGCTCTACTGCGATGAGGCCGGGCAGCACCCGGTGACCCAGTTTGATAAGAACGACGTGGAATACGCCGGGCTGGTGAAGTTTGACTTCCTCGGCCTGCGTACGCTGACGATCATCAACTGGGCGCTGGAGATGATCAACAAGCGGCGCGAAAAGAACGGCGAAGCGCCGCTGGATATCGCCGCCATTCCGCTGGACGATAAGAAAAGCTTTGATATGCTGCAGCGCTCGGAAACCACCGCGGTTTTCCAGCTTGAATCGCGCGGCATGAAAGACCTGATTAAACGTCTGCAGCCGGACTGCTTCGAAGATATGATCGCTCTCGTGGCGCTGTTCCGCCCGGGCCCGCTGCAGTCGGGGATGGTGGATAACTTTATCGACCGTAAGCACGGTCGGGAGGAGATCTCCTATCCGGACGTGCAGTGGCAGCATGAGTGTCTGAAACCGGTGCTTGAACCGACCTACGGCATCATCCTGTACCAGGAACAGGTCATGCAGATCGCCCAGGAGCTTTCCGGCTATACCCTCGGCGGCGCGGATATGCTGCGTCGTGCGATGGGTAAGAAAAAGCCGGAGGAGATGGCCAAGCAGCGCGGCACCTTCGAAGAAGGGGCTAAGAAAAACGGCGTTGACGGCGAGCTGGCGATGAAAATCTTCGACCTGGTGGAGAAATTCGCCGGTTACGGATTTAACAAATCGCACTCCGCGGCCTATGCGCTGGTCTCCTACCAGACGCTGTGGCTGAAGGCGCACTACCCGGCAGAGTTTATGGCTGCGGTAATGACGGCGGATATGGACAACACCGAGAAGGTGGTTGGGCTGGTGGACGAGTGCTGGCGGATGGGGCTGAAAATCCTGCCGCCGGACATTAACTCCGGCCTGTACCATTTCCACGTTAATGACGATGGCGAAATCGTCTACGGCATCGGGGCAATTAAAGGCGTCGGCGAAGGCCCGATCGAAGCGATTATTGAAGCGCGTAACGAGGGCGGCTATTTCCGCGAGCTCTTCGACCTCTGCGCCCGCACCGATACCAAAAAGCTGAACCGTCGGGTGCTGGAAAAACTGATTATGTCCGGGGCGTTCGACCGCCTCGGGCCGCATCGCGCGGCGCTGATGAATTCGTTGGGCGACGCGCTGAAGGCCGCCGACCAGCACGCTAAGGCCGAGGCCATCGGCCAGGCCGATATGTTCGGCGTGCTGGCGGAAGAGCCGGAGCAAATCGAGCAATCCTACGCCAACTGCCAGCCGTGGCCGGAGCAGGTGGTGCTTGATGGCGAAAGGGAGACTCTGGGACTCTATCTGACCGGTCACCCCATCAACCAGTATTTGAAAGAGATCGAGCGCTACGTAGGCGGCGTAAGGCTCAAAGACATGCATCCGACCGATCGTGGTAAAGTGACCACGGCGGCGGGGCTCGTTATTGCCGCGCGGGTAATGGTCACCAAGCGCGGCAATCGTATCGGCATCTGTACGCTGGATGACCGTTCCGGGCGCCTGGAGGTGATGTTATTCACCGACGCCCTGGATAAATATCAGCAATTGCTGGAAAAAGACCGCATACTTATCGTCAGCGGACAGGTCAGCTTTGATGACTTCAGCGGGGGGCTTAAAATGACCGCCCGCGAAGTGATGGACATTGACGAAGCCCGGGAAAAATATGCTCGCGGGCTTGCTATCTCGCTGACGGACAGGCAAATTGATGACCAGCTTTTAAACCGACTCCGTCAGTCTCTGGAACCCCACCGTTCGGGAACTATTCCAGTGCACCTCTATTATCAGAGGTCGGATGCGCGCGCGCGGCTGCGCTTTGGCGCAACATGGCGCGTCTCTCCGAGCGATCGTTTACTCAACGATCTGCGTGGCCTTATCGGCTCGGAGCAGGTGGAACTGGAGTTTGACTAATACAGGAATACTATGAGTCTGAATTTCCTTGATTTTGAACAGCCGATTGCAGAGCTGGAAGCGAAAATCGATTCCCTGACTGCAGTAAGCCGTCAGGATGAGAAACTCGATATTAACATCGATGAAGAAGTGCATCGTCTGCGTGAAAAAAGCGTAGAGCTGACGCGTAAAATCTTCGCCGATCTCGGCGCATGGCAGGTTGCTCAGCTGGCACGCCATCCACGTCGCCCATACACCCTGGATTATGTCCGCCTGGCGTTCGACGAGTTTGACGAACTGGCCGGCGACCGCGCCTACGCTGATGATAAAGCTATCGTCGGCGGTATTGCGCGTCTGGACGGGCGTCCGGTGATGATTATCGGCCACCAGAAAGGGCGCGAGACGAAAGAGAAAATTCGTCGCAACTTTGGCATGCCGGCGCCGGAAGGCTACCGTAAGGCGCTGCGTCTGATGGAGATGGCCGAGCGCTTTAAAATGCCGATCATCACCTTTATCGACACCCCGGGGGCCTATCCGGGCGTGGGCGCGGAAGAGCGCGGCCAGTCGGAAGCGATTGCCCGCAACCTGCGCGAAATGTCGCGCCTGAGCGTACCGGTCATCTGTACCGTTATCGGCGAAGGCGGTTCCGGCGGCGCGCTGGCGATTGGCGTCGGTGACAAAGTGAATATGCTGCAGTACAGTACCTATTCCGTTATTTCGCCGGAAGGCTGCGCCTCCATTCTGTGGAAAAGCGCGGACAAAGCCCCGCTGGCCGCTGAAGCCATGGGGATCGTTGCCCCGCGTCTGAAAGAGCTGAAGCTTATCGACTCCATTATTCCGGAGCCGCTGGGCGGCGCGCATCGCAATCCGGAAGCCATCGCTGCCAGCCTGAAAGCGCAGCTGCTGGCAGATCTGGCGGACCTCGATATCCTGAGCGAAGAAGAGCTGTTGAACCGTCGCTATCAGCGTCTGATGAACTACGGCTACGCCTGATTATTCCTTGCGTTATCCCGTAAAAAGGACCGGATTTTCCGGCCCTTTTTTATGTGCGATACGCTGGCGCGATTGCTATGATGCCTGCCTTAGGTTAGTTCCAGGAGGAAAGCGTGAATATCATTGCCATCATGGGCCCCCACGGCGTCTATCATAAAGACGAACCGATTAAAGAACTGGAAGCCGCTCTGCGACAGCAAGGCTTTCAGACCATCTGGCCGCAAAATAGCGCCGACCTGCTGCAGTTTATCGAACACAACCCGCGGATCTGCGGCGTCATCTTTGACTGGGATGAGTACAACGTCGAGCTGTGCAGCGATATCAATCAGCTCAATGAGTATCTGCCGCTGTACGCGTTTATCAACGCGCACTCGACGATGGACGTCAGCAGCCAGGATCTGCGCATGACGCTGTGGTTCTTCGAGTATGCCCTTGGCCTGGCGCAGGAGATTGCCACCCGTATCGGCCAGTACACCCGCGAGTATCTGGACAACATTACGCCGCCGTTTACCAAAGCCCTGTTCAACTACGTGCAGGAGGGAAAATATACCTTCTGTACGCCGGGGCATATGGGCGGCAGCGCCTACCAGAAAAGCCCGGTAGGCTGCCTGTTTTATGATTTTTTTGGCGGCAATACGCTCAAGGCCGACGTCTCTATTTCCGTGACGGAGCTGGGCTCGCTGCTCGATCACTCCGGCCCGCACCTCGAGGCCGAGGAGTATATCGCCCGCGCATTCGGGGCGGAGCAGAGCTACATGGTGACTAACGGCACCTCAACGTCGAACAAAATTGTCGGCATGTACTCCGCGCCGGCGGGGAGCACGCTGCTTATCGATCGCAACTGCCATAAGTCGCTGGCGCATCTACTGATGATGAGCGACGTCGTGCCGCTGTGGCTGAAGCCGACGCGCAATGCGCTGGGGATCCTCGGCGGCATCCCGAAGCGGGAATTTACCCGCGACAGCATTCAGCATAAGGTGAGCACCACGGGCGGGGCGCAGTGGCCGGTACATGCGGTGATCACCAACTCAACCTACGATGGGCTGCTCTATAACACCACCTGGATAAAAGAGACGCTCGACGTTCCCTCCATCCACTTTGACTCCGCGTGGGTGCCCTATACTCATTTTCACCCGATCTATCAGGGGAAGAGCGGCATGAGCGGCGATCGCGTTCCGGGCAAGGTTATCTTTGAAACCCAGTCAACGCACAAAATGCTGGCGGCGCTGTCGCAGGCTTCGCTGATCCATATTAAAGGCAGCTATGACGAAGAGACCTTTAATGAAGCCTTTATGATGCATACCTCTACCTCGCCGAGCTATCCCATCGTCGCCTCGATTGAAACCGCCGCGGCGATGCTGCGCGGGAACTCAGGCAGGCGCCTGATCCAGCGCTCGATAGAGCGGGCGCTGGATTTTCGCAAAGAGGTGCAGCGCCTGCGCGAAGAGGCCGACGGCTGGTTCTTCGATATCTGGCAGCCGGAAGATATCGCCGAGACCCGCTGCTGGCCGGTTGCTGCCGGCGAGCAGTGGCACGGTTTTCAGGATGCCGATGACGACCACATGTTCCTCGATCCGGTTAAGGTGACGATCCTGACGCCGGGTATGGATGAGCAGGGTAATATGGATGACGAAGGGATCCCGGCCGCGCTGGTGGCGAAATTCCTCGATGAGCGCGGCGTGGTGGTGGAAAAAACCGGGCCCTATAACCTGTTGTTTCTTTTCAGTATCGGCATCGACAAGACCCGGGCGATGGGACTGCTGCGTGGCCTGACGGAGTTTAAGCGCGCCTACGATCTCAATCTGCGGGTGAAAAACATGCTCCCGGATCTCTATGCGGAAGATCCGGATTTCTACCGCAATATGCGGATTCAGGATCTGGCCCAGGGGATCCATCGCCTGATCCGCCAGCACCAGCTTTCGCAACTGATGCTGAGCGCCTTCGACGTCCTGCCGGAAATGAAGATGACGCCGCACCAGGCCTGGCAGCGGCAGATCAAAGGCGAGGTGGAGACCATTGAGCTGGAAAATCTGGTCGGGCGTATATCCGCCAACATGATTCTGCCGTACCCGCCGGGCGTACCGCTGCTGATGCCCGGCGAGATGATCACCGAAGAGAGCCGGGCGGTGCTCGATTTCCTGCTAATGCTGTGCTCCATCGGGCGCCATTATCCGGGCTTTGAAACCGACATTCACGGAGCGAAGCGCGACGAGGATGGCGTATATCGGGTACGGGTCTTAAAAAACGATTAGGTGCTTGCGCCGCGGTGAGCGATGCGGGTAACCTGGCCGATATCAAAACGAGGATGTTTACCATGCTGGGTCTAAAACGGGTTCACCATATTGCGATCATTGCGAGCAGCTACGCGCAGAGCAAAGCCTTCTACTGCGATATTCTCGGGTTTACGCTGCAGAGCGAGTTCTATCGCGAAGAGCGCGACTCGTGGAAGGGGGATCTGGCGCTGAACGGGGAGTACGTTATTGAACTCTTCTCCTTTCCTTTCCCTCCGGCCCGCCCGTCGCGCCCCGAGGCCTGCGGCCTTCGTCACCTGGCCTTCAGCGTGGATGATATTGACGCGTCGGTGGCCCACCTTGAGGCTCACGGAGTGAAGTGTGAAGCGATACGCATCGATCCCTTCACCGATAAGCGTTTTACCTTCTTTAACGATCCGGACGGCCTGCCGCTGGAAATTTATCAGCAGTAGCGCTTGCCAGAGATGGCCCTGGCCGGTAACGTGCCGGGCTATCTCTCCTCAGCCAGCATTAACATGAAGATGACCCCAGATCTTGCGCAAACCCTTCAGCCGCACCGCCAGTTTTTAGTGGCCTTCAGCGGCGGCCTCGATTCAACGGTTTTGCTACACCAGCTGGTCTGCTGGCGTGAACGCGACCCGACGTTAAGGCTGCGAGCTATCCATATTCATCATGGCCTGAGCGCCAATGCCGACCAGTGGGTCGCGCACTGCCGGCAGCTGTGCCGGCAGTGGCAGGTTCCGCTGGTGGTCGAGCGCGTGGTGCTGGCGGATGCCGGTCTGGGGGTTGAGGCGCACGCCAGGCTGGCGCGCTATCAGGCCTTCCGCACGGCGCTTGAGCCGGGGGAGGTGCTGGTGACCGCCCAGCATCTCGACGATCAGTGCGAAACCTTCTTGCTGGCGCTCAAGCGCGGCAGCGGCCCGACCGGGCTGTCGGCGATGGCCGCGTCTTCCGCCTTTGCGGACACCCTGCTGCTGCGCCCGCTGCTCAATACCACCCGGGAAGCGCTACGCCAGTGGGCGCTTCATCATCAGCTCAGCTGGATTGAAGATGAGAGCAACCAGGACGATACCTACGATCGCAACTTTCTGCGCTTGCAGATTATTCCTCGGCTTAGCGCCCGCTGGCCGCACTTCGCCGAGGCGGTTGCCCGCAGCGCGGATCTCTGCGCCGAGCAGGAGAGCCTGCTGGATGAGATGCTGGCGGAAGAGCTGACGGCGCTGATGGCGGATGACGGTACCTTAGCGATTGACCCCCTGGCTGAAGTGAGCGCGCCGCGCCGCGCCGCTCTGCTGCGCCGCTGGCTAGCATGGCACAACGCGCCGATGCCCTCCCGCGAGGTGCCGGAACGGATCTGGCGCGAGGTTGCCCAGGCGCGGGAGGATGCGTTTCCCTGCCTGCGTCTCGGCGAGTTTACCGTGCGCCGCTACCGGCAGCGGCTGTGGTGGGTGAAATATCTTCCCGGCCAGGCGGAGACGGTGCTGTCGTGGCCCGACAGCCGCCAGCCGCTGCGGCTGCCGGAGGGGATGGGCGAGCTGGAACTGCCTGCCGGAGGGCCGCTGCGTGCTCCGCTGGCCGGTGAAGCGGTGACGGTGCGCTTTCGCGCCGGCGGCAATCTGCATATCGTCGGTCGTCACGGCGGGCGCAAGCTGAAGAAAATCTGGCAGGAGCTGGGGGTTGCGCCCTGGCGTCGCGACGCCACGCCGCTGCTGTTTTACGGCGAAACGCTCATTGCCGCCGCGGATTCGCTGTTTATTACCCGTGACGGGGAGGCGCAGGATAGCGAGGGCGTAGGGCTGGTATGGAGGAAAACGGGCGGCTAAGCCGCCCGTTTTTGGTCAGGACTCACTCACCACCACGGTACCGATTTGCGGATGGCTGAAGCTGGCGATGGTATCCAGGCGTAGCTCTCGACTAGTTCCGCCAAGCTCCACTACCAGATACTCGATGTTTTTGCGCGAGATAAGATCGTTTGCCTTCGCCTGCAGCTGCTCGCCGTCTTTGAGCGCCAGCGCCAGCACCAGATGATGCTGGCAGGCTAGTTCGAGATTGTCATAATCATCGCAGTTGATGGGTTGATAAGTATCATTCATTGACATAATCGCTCACCAGTAAGTTTGCTGCCGCACAGGCGGCCTTTTCCCCGACTGACTCCGAAAGGGCCTCATCCGCCGCAATTTCATTCAATACTTTCAACACGCAACCCAGCGCATTCGGGATATACCCCAGGTCTCCGCTGGCTATTTCCGCATACCGCCTGCGTATTAACTCACAATATTGGTCCACATGCCCTCCTGTCAGTATTCTGACTCAACCGTGGGATGCAAGTTTAAGCCTACGAAGATAAACTCTGTTTAGCAAGGTGACTATACCATAGTCATTTAAGCAATATCAGCAGGATGAAAAGGGATCCCACGATTGTCGACAGCCTTTTGTCGCCAGTTTCGCTACAATGTACGCCATTTTTTTCGGGAGTTTTTTCATGGCGCTGAAAGCGACGATTTATAAAGCGACGGTAAATGTAGCCGATCTGGATCGCAACCGGTTTATTGACGCCAGCCTGACGCTGGCCCAGCATCCGTCTGAAACCCAGGAGCGCATGATGCTGCGCCTGCTGGCATGGATTAAGTATGCCGACGAGCGGCTGCAGTTTACCCGTGGACTCTCCTCGGATGACGAGGCCGAGCTGTGGCTGCTCAACGATCATCTGGGCGTTGACCTGTGGATTGAGCTCGGATTACCGGACGACAAGCGGATTAAAAAAGCCTGCTCGCGCGCGCAGGAGGTGGCGTTATTTGCCTACAATAGTCGGGCGGCCGAGATTTGGTGGCAGCAGAATAAGAGCAGGATGGCGCAGTTCAGCAAGCTGACGGTCTGGTATCTGGATGATGCGCAGCTGGAGCAGCTCAGTGCCTTTGCCGACCGCACGATGATCCTGCAGGCCACCATTCAGGACGGCAGCATCTGGTTATCCGACGCTAAGAATAATCTGGAAATTCATTTAACGGCCTGGCAGCCGGCGGCATGATTACCCTTAGCCGCAGCGTCTCCATTGCGGACGATGAAATCTCCCTCATCGGGATCCGCGCGCAGGGTGCGGGCGGGCAGCACGTGAACAAAGCGTCAACCGCGATCCACCTGCGTTTTGACATTAAGGCGTCGAGCCTGCCTGAGTACTACAAGGAGCGCCTGCTCGCCGCCAGTCACCACTTAATTTCTGCCGACGGTGTGGTTATCATTAAGGCTCAGGAATACCGCAGCCAGGAGATGAATCGCGAAGCTGCGATTGCCCGCCTGATTGCGCTGATACAAGAATTAACCGTAGCGCAAAAAAGCCGCCGGGAAACGCGGCCGACCCGGGCATCAAAAGAGCGTCGGCTGGCTTCTAAGTCGCAAAAGTCATCGGTCAAAGCGCTGCGTGGGAAAGTTCGTCAGTAGGCGACGAGCGGGTGGCATGGATTATAAGGAATTTACAGTGAAGAAAATCATATTCTCAGTGGCGGCGGCCTGTTCGCTCTTCGCGCTGTTTGGCTGCAACCATCGTGCCGAAGTTGAGACGCTGCAGCCGGCGGCGATGACGGAGCTGAAGCCGATGCAGCAGAGCTGGCGCGGGATACTACCGTGCGCCGATTGTGAAGGTATCGAAACCTCGCTGTTTCTCGAAAAAGATGGCAGCTGGGTGATGAATGAGCGCTACCAGGGCGTGACTCGCGAGCCGTCATCGTTCGCGTCGTACGGTACCTGGGCCCGCACCGCGGATAAGCTGGTATTGACCGATAGCAAAGGGGAGAAATCCTACTATCGGGCGAAGGGGGAGAAGCTGGAGATGCTCGATCGCGAAGGCAACCCGATTGAGTCAACGCTGAACTATACCCTCGAGTCGGTGAAGGCCAGCCTGCCGACCACGCCGATGGCGATGCGCGGCATGTATTTCTATATGGCGGACGCGGCAACCTTTACCGATTGCGCCACCGGCAAACGAACTGCGGTTGCCAATAACGCCCAGCTGGAACGTGACTATGCCGCCGCGCGCGGAACGGATACCCGTCCGGTGCTGCTGGTGGTGGAAGGGCACTTTACCCTCGAGCCTAACCCTGACAGCGGTGAAATGGTGAAAACGCTGATGGCGGATAAGGACGTGAAATTTATTCCCGGCAAAGATTGTAGCCAGTAAAAGAATCGCTCCGATAAAAAAAGGCCTCGCAGATGCGAGGCCTTTTGGCATTCAGGTGCGGAATTAACCTTTAATGGCGTTAACCAGGTAATTCACGATATCGCCCGTTTTAATCAGCTGTTTTTCACCGACGCGACGATGCTTATATTCGATATCGTCGTTATCGAGGTTGCGGTCGCCCAGCACGATGGTGTGCGGAATACCGATCAGCTCCATATCGGCAAACATCACGCCCGGACGCTCTTTGCGGTCGTCCATCAGGACGTCAATGCCGTGGGCGCGCAGTTCGCTATACAGCTTCTCGGCCAGCTCCTGCACGCGGTAGGATTTGTGCATGTTCATCGGCAGAATCGCCACCTGGAAAGGCGCGATAGCTTCCGGCCAGATGATGCCGCGATCGTCAAAATTCTGCTCGATAGCCGCGGCCACCACGCGGGTTACCCCGATGCCGTAACAGCCCATCGTCAGCACCTGGTTGCGGCCATCTTCGCCCTGCACCGACGCGTTCAGCGCCTGGGAGTACTTGGTGCCCAGTTGGAAGATGTGGCCGACTTCGATGCCGCGTTTGATCAGCAGCGTACCTTGACCGTCCGGGCTCGGGTCGCCGGCGACAACGTTGCGGATGTCGGCCACTTCCGGGGTGGCAACGTCGCGATCCCAGTTGATGCCGAAGTAGTGTTTGCCGTCAACGTTAGCGCCAGCGGCGAAATCGCTCATCGCCGCAACGGTGCGGTCGATAACGACCGGAACCGGCATGTTGACCGGACCGAGAGAGCCAGGGCCCGCTTTGACGATCGCGCGGATCTCTTCTTCGCTGGCGAAAGTCAGCGGGCTGGCAACCTGCGGCAGTTTCTCAGCTTTGACTTCGTTCAGCTCGTGGTCGCCGCGAACCAGCAGGGCAACCAGCGGATAAGCGCTGCCTTCCACCGCTTTAACCAGCAGCGTTTTCACGGTCTTCTCAACCGGCAGATTGAACTGTTCAACCAGCTCGGCGATGGTTTTGGCGTTCGGCGTATCGACCAGCGTCATTTCCTGAGCTGCTGCAGCGCGCGGCTCTTTCGGCGCAATGGCTTCGGCAAATTCGATATTGGCGGCAAAGTCAGAGCTGTCGGAGAAGATCACGTCATCTTCGCCGCTCTGCGCCAGAACCTGGAACTCGTGCGATGCGCTACCGCCGATAGAGCCGGTGTCAGCCTGTACCGCGCGGAAATCGAGACCCATACGGGAGAAGATTTTGCTGTAGGCGGCATACATCGCGTCGTAGGTTTCCTGCAGCGATTCCTGAGTGGTATGGAAAGAGTAGGCATCTTTCATCAGGAACTCGCGCGAACGCATCACGCCAAAGCGCGGACGAACTTCGTCGCGGAACTTGGTCTGAATCTGGAAGAAGTTCAGCGGCAGCTGCTTATAAGAGTTCAGCTCGTTGCGGATCAGGTCAGTGATCACCTCTTCATGCGTTGGGCCGAGGACGAACGGGCGATCGCCGCGATCGACGAAGCGCAGCAGTTCCGGGCCATATTGCTCCCAGCGGCCGCTCTCCTGCCACAGGTCTGCCGGCTGAACGACCGGCATAGACACCTCGATAGCACCGGCGTTGTTCATCTCTTCACGCACGATGTTTTCGACTTTTTTCAGAACGCGCAGGCCGGTTGGCAGCCAGATGTATAATCCGGAGGCCAGCTTGCGGATCATCCCGGCGCGCAGCATCAGCTGATGGCTGATGACTTCGGCGTCGGCAGGTGTCTCCTTTTGGGTGGAGAGCAGATATTGGCTAGTACGCATGTTGTTACGGTTCCATTTGAACGATCGGAACAGGCTGGCGGGCCAGCCTGACACAAAAAAAGTGGTTTAGTTTACCAGTGTGGCAAAGATGCCAAAAGAGAGGAAAATAAAATTAGCGCGGTTCCAGAGAAAAGACTTCAAAACCGGACGCTATCACGCGCCAGCGCACGTTAAAATCGAGCAGCCAGACGGCGTAAGTTTTTCCTGCTTCTTCTTCCTTACGATAGGCCGGGCGCGGGTCCTGTGCCAGAACTTCGCCAATAAACGCTTTAAGCCGCGGATAGCGCTTTTCCAGCAGCGCCAGCTGCGCGTCTATTTCAGGCGTAAAGCTCACGGTCATTTCAGCCGGCGGCGCCTGCTGGGCGTAGCTGGCGCTGGCATCCGGCAGCGCTTCGGCAAACGGCAGATAGGGTTTGATATCAACGACCGGCGTACCGTCGACCAGGTCGAGGCTGCCGAGCTGGAGTATCAGCCGATCTTTCTGGCTGCTAATGCCCTTAAGCTCGACCAGCGACATGCCGATCGGGTTTGGTCGGAAGGTTGAGCGGGTGGCGAAAACGCCCATTCGCGCGTTGCCGCCAAGGCGGGGAGGGCGCACGGTAGGCCGCCAGCCGCCGTCCATGGTTTGATGAAAAACAAACAAGACCCACAGATGGCTGAAGCTTTCCAGACCGCGCACGGCGTCGGCCTGGTTATAGGGGGGCAGCAGGTGCAGTTCGCCGCCGCCGTTTTTGACCAGCCCGGGCTGGCGAGGTACGGCAAATTTTTCTTTATACGGCGAGCGAATAACGCCTATCTGCGCAAACTGAAAAGCACTCATTGCGCCGAAACGTTAAGCGCGGAGCCAAGGCAAACGGCCTGGCGATAGCATCCTGGCGTACCGCTGGTGACTTCGCAGCTGTGCAGCAGGACCGCGTTAGCTTTCATTTTCGCGGCATTAATTTGCAGACGCTTGCGGGCGGTAGGGATGTTCGGCGGTGAATCCTGATTTGAGGCCTGGCACGACTCACCGGTGACTTCGCCCAGATCGCGGAAAGGCTTGCCGACCAGCGCTGACGCATCGGTATAGATTCTTACCGGCGCCGGGCGCGTGACTTTGGGTTTTGCCGGTTCCGATTTGACAGGTGCCGTTGCCGTGCTTTGTACAGGTTCGACGGGAGATCTGCTTAGCATAGAGCAACCGCTTAACATGAGTGCTAACAAACAGACCGGTAAAGCACGCATAGTATTTCCTCAATGAATAATAAACAGGGCGCTATTGAATCAGGTGCTTGCATAAATGACAAGACGGGCATAAAGCCCGTCCTGAATGATATTACGGTGAAAAAAGATTACCAGCCTTTCACCGCGCCGCCGTTAAAGATTTTATTCGCGGCTTCGTTAACTTCATCGCTCTGGTAAGCCTGAACGAATTTCTTAACATTTTCCGCGTCCTTGTTGTCTTCGCGAGCAACAATCAGGTTGACGTACGGAGAATCTTTATCTTCGACAAAAATACCGTCTTTTGCCGGAGTCAGGCCAATCTGGCTCGCATAGGTGGTATTGATAACCGCCAGGGCAATCTGCGCATCGTCGAGGGAACGCGGCAGCTGCGGCGCTTCCAGCTCAACAATCTTCAGGTTTTTCGGGTTCTCAGTAATATCCAGAGCGGTTGGCAGCAGGCCAACGCCTTCTTTCAGCTTGATCAGGCCCGCCTGCTGCAGCAGCAGCAGGGAACGGCCGAGGTTAGTCGGGTCGTTAGGAATGGCAATTTGGGAACCCGGCTGCAGTTCGTCGAGGGTTTTAATTTTCTTGGAGTAGCCGGCAATCGGATAAACAAAGGAGTTGCCGACGGCAACCAGCTTGTAGCCGCGGTCTTTAATTTGCTGGTCGAGATAAGGTTTGTGCTGGAAGGCGTTAACGTCGATGTCGCCTTTGCTCAGCGCTTCGTTCGGCAGAACGTAGTCGTTGAAGGTGACCAGCTCAACGTCGAGGCCATACTTCTCTTTCGCGACTTTCTGCGCCACTTCAGCAACCTGCTGTTCAGCACCGACAATAACGCCAACTTTAATATGGTTCGGATCTTTTTCATCCTGGCCGCAGCCCACCAGAGCCAGAGAACCGATCAACGCACCTACTGCCGCAAAGGTTTTAAAATTAAAGGCCATGCTATTTCCTTCCTGTAAGAGTCTGTGTGTACACGCGTCGTTCGGGTCGCCCCGCACGATGTTGTGTTGATAATGTTATTTGTGAGTCACAGCCCGGACGATACGGTCGCCAGAGAATTGAATTAAATAAACCAGAATAACCAGTAATACCAGCACGGTATTCATTACCGTGGCGTTGTAGCCGATGTAGCCATACTGATAGCCAATCTGCCCCAGACCACCGGCGCCGACCGCGCCGCCCATGGCGGAGTAGCCGACCAGGGTAATGAGCGTAATCGTCGCGGCGTTCACCAGACCCGGCAGCGCTTCAGGCAGCAGGACCTTACGCACGATCTGCATCGGCGTGGCGCCCATCGCGCGGGAGGCTTCGATCAGACCCGTTGGGATCTCAAGCAGCGCGTTCTCCACCATGCGGGCGATAAACGGCGCGGCGCCAACGGTCAGCGGCACAATGGCCGCCTGCAGGCCGATGGAGGTGCCGACAATCACGCGGGTAAAGGGAATCATCCACACCAGCAGGATAATAAACGGTATCGAGCGGAAGATGTTCACCAGCGCCGACAGGGTCCGGTACAGCTTGGCGTTCGCGGCAATCTGCCCGGGACGGGTGACGTACAGCAGCACGCCTACCGGCAGGCCGAGGACAAAACCGAAAAAGCCGGAGACAAAGGTCATTGCCAGCGTTTCCCACACGCCGCGCAACAGCAGCCAGATCATTGCCTCAGACATATCCCAGTACCTCTATTTTTACATGATTTTCCTGCAGCCAGGCGATAGCCGCCCGGGTGTCTTCCTGCGTGCCGTGCATCTCGGTCAGCATAATGCCGAACTTCACGCCGCCGGCGTAATCCATCTGCGCGCTGATAATGTTGTTATTCACGTTAAAGCGGCGGGCGGTTTCAGAGAGCAGCGGAGCATCGACGGAGTGGCCGGTAAACTCCATGCGCAGCATCGGTACGCTATCCGGGAGCGCGGTTGGCTTCAGGCGCGCCTGATAGTCATCCGGAATATCCAGATGCAGCGTTGATTGAATAAACTGCTGCGCCAGCGGGGTTTTGGGATGCGAGAAGACTTCGCTCACCGTATCCTGCTCGATCAGCTGCCCGTTGCTGATGACCGCCACGCAGTCGCAGATGCGTTTAACGACGTCCATCTCGTGAGTGATCAGCAGAATCGTCAGGCCGAGGCGGCGGTTGATATCCTTCAGCAGTTCCAGAATGGAGCGGGTGGTTGCCGGATCGAGGGCGCTGGTGGCTTCGTCACACAGCAGAACCTTCGGGTTACTGGCCAGCGCGCGGGCAATCGCCACGCGCTGCTTCTGCCCGCCAGAGAGGTTGGCCGGGTAGCTATCATGCTTATCGGCCAGGCCGACGAGATCCAGCAGCTCGGTCACGCGGCGCTTAATCTCCGCCTGCGGGGTGTTATCCAGCTCCAGTGGAAGCGCCACGTTGCCGAAAACGGTACGCGATGACAGCAGATTAAAGTGCTGGAAAATCATGCCTATCTGGCGGCGTGCGCGGGTGAGTTCCTTTTCAGAAAGCGCGGTAAGCTCCTGCCCGCCCACCTGTACGCTGCCCTGAGTCGGGCGCTCAAGCAGGTTTACGCAGCGAATCAGCGTACTCTTACCGGCGCCGGATGCGCCGATAACGCCGTAAATCTGCCCGGCAGGAACATGCAGGCTGACATCGTTCAGCGCCTGTATGGTGTGGTTTCCCTGCTGGAACACTTTGGTGATATGCGAAAGTTTAATCATCAGTTATTTATTATCGTTTAGCCGTTTGCCGTGGCATTTTCTTCTGCCGTGTGCAGGCGATGCCTGTCAATGAAATGGATGTTAAGGCATCCAGACGTCTAAATCAATCTGACTCTGTATAATGAGCACTTTCTTGCATCAGGAAACATGCGATACTAATCGGACTAGCCTTTATCAGGAGTAAACCGGTGGCACAGTCAGTACCCGCAATTTTTCTCGACCGTGATGGCACGATTAATGTCGATCACGGCTATGTCCACGAAATCGATAATTTTGAGTTTATCGCTGGCGTCATTGATGCGATGCGTCAATTAAAGGAAATGGGCTTCGCGCTGGTGGTGGTCACCAACCAGTCCGGTATCGCGCGCGGTAAGTTTAGCGAAGCGCAGTTTGAAACCCTGACCGAATGGATGGACTGGTCGCTGGCCGATCGCGGCGTCGATCTGGACGGTATCTACTATTGTCCGCATCACCCGCAGGGTACCGTTGAAGAGTACCGTCAGGCCTGCGATTGCCGTAAGCCGCATCCGGGAATGCTTATCTCCGCGCGCGACTACCTTAATATAGATATGGCCGCTTCTTATATGGTCGGCGACAAAGTGGAAGATATGCAGGCCGCGCTGGCGGCGGATATTGGCACCAAAGTGCTGGTGCGCACCGGCAAGCCGGTCACGGCGGATGCGGAAAATGCCGCCGACTGGGTGCTTAATAGCCTTGCAGACCTGCCGGCAGCCATCAAAAAGCAGCAAAAATAGGCGTTGCGTATAAAAGATGAGCGGTTGAAATAAAATTGTATTTTTCCGCTTGTCATTCCCGGCGGGCTCCCTATAATGCGCCTCCATCGACACGGAACAACGGCAAACAAGCCGCCGGGTTGACGGAGAAACTTCTGAAATTCAGGGTTGACTCTGCAAGAGGAAAGCGTATTATACGCCACCTCGCAACGGTGAGCGAAAGCCGCGTTGCACTGCTCTTTAACAATTTATCAGACAATCTGTGTGGGCACTCAAAGTGACATGGATTCTTAACGTCTTCGGACGAAAAATGAATACCAAGTCTCTGAGTGAACATACGTAATTCATTACGAAGTTTAATTCAAGAGCATCAAACTTAAATTGAAGAGTTTGATCATGGCTCAGATTGAACGCTGGCGGCAGGCCTAACACATGCAAGTCGGGCGGTAGCACAGAGAGCTTGCTCTCGGGTGACGAGCGGCGGACGGGTGAGTAATGTCTGGGAAACTGCCTGATGGAGGGGGATAACTACTGGAAACGGTAGCTAATACCGCATAACGTCGCAAGACCAAAGTGGGGGACCTTCGGGCCTCATGCCATCAGATGTGCCCAGATGGGATTAGCTTGTAGGTGAGGTAACGGCTCACCTAGGCGACGATCCCTAGCTGGTCTGAGAGGATGACCAGCCACACTGGAACTGAGACACGGTCCAGACTCCTACGGGAGGCAGCAGTGGGGAATATTGCACAATGGGCGCAAGCCTGATGCAGCCATGCCGCGTGTATGAAGAAGGCCTTCGGGTTGTAAAGTACTTTCAGCGAGGAGGAAGGTGTTGAGGTTAATAACCTCAGCAATTGACGTTACTCGCAGAAGAAGCACCGGCTAACTCCGTGCCAGCAGCCGCGGTAATACGGAGGGTGCAAGCGTTAATCGGAATTACTGGGCGTAAAGCGCACGCAGGCGGTCTGTTAAGTCAGATGTGAAATCCCCGGGCTCAACCTGGGAACTGCATTTGAAACTGGCAGGCTTGAGTCTTGTAGAGGGGGGTAGAATTCCAGGTGTAGCGGTGAAATGCGTAGAGATCTGGAGGAATACCGGTGGCGAAGGCGGCCCCCTGGACAAAGACTGACGCTCAGGTGCGAAAGCGTGGGGAGCAAACAGGATTAGATACCCTGGTAGTCCACGCTGTAAACGATGTCGACTTGGAGGTTGTTCCCTTGAGGAGTGGCTTCCGGAGCTAACGCGTTAAGTCGACCGCCTGGGGAGTACGGCCGCAAGGTTAAAACTCAAATGAATTGACGGGGGCCCGCACAAGCGGTGGAGCATGTGGTTTAATTCGATGCAACGCGAAGAACCTTACCTGGTCTTGACATCCACGGAATTCAGCAGAGATGCTTTAGTGCCTTCGGGAACCGTGAGACAGGTGCTGCATGGCTGTCGTCAGCTCGTGTTGTGAAATGTTGGGTTAAGTCCCGCAACGAGCGCAACCCTTATCCTTTGTTGCCAGCGGTTAGGCCGGGAACTCAAAGGAGACTGCCAGTGATAAACTGGAGGAAGGTGGGGATGACGTCAAGTCATCATGGCCCTTACGACCAGGGCTACACACGTGCTACAATGGCATATACAAAGAGAAGCGACCTCGCGAGAGCAAGCGGACCTCATAAAGTATGTCGTAGTCCGGATCGGAGTCTGCAACTCGACTCCGTGAAGTCGGAATCGCTAGTAATCGTGGATCAGAATGCCACGGTGAATACGTTCCCGGGCCTTGTACACACCGCCCGTCACACCATGGGAGTGGGTTGCAAAAGAAGTAGGTAGCTTAAGCTTCGGGAGGGCGCTTACCACTTTGTGATTCATGACTGGGGTGAAGTCGTAACAAGGTAACCGTAGGGGAACCTGCGGTTGGATCACCTCCTTACCTGAAAGAACCTGCCTTTGTAGTGTCCACACAGATTGTCTGATGAAAAATAAGCAGTAAAAAATCTCTGCAGGCTTGTAGCTCAGGTGGTTAGAGCGCACCCCTGATAAGGGTGAGGTCGGTGGTTCAAGTCCACTCAGGCCTACCAAATTCATCCTGAATACTGCGTTGTGAAACGACTCGCATACCTCAGTATGCTTCGTCCTTCCACGCCTTGTCTCAGTCTGAATTACCGGTACAAGAGATTAGCAATTACGATGGGGTTATAGCTCAGCTGGGAGAGCGCCTGCCTTGCACGCAGGAGGTCTGCGGTTCGATCCCGCATAGCTCCACCATCCTTTACTGCCCGAAACAAGAAAACTTCCGAGTGTTCCTGAAAAGGTGCACTGCGAAGTTTTGCTCTTTAAAAATCTGGATCAAGCTGAAAATTGAAACGACACACGTTGAGTGTGTTCGAGTCTCTCAAATTTTCGCAACGCGACTGTTTTACGAAACAGCTTCGGGTTGTGAGGTTAAGCGACTAAGCGTACACGGTGGATGCCCTGGCAGTCAGAGGCGATGAAGGACGTGCTAATCTGCGATAAGCGTCGGTAAGGTGATATGAACCGTTATAGCCGGCGATTTCCGAATGGGGAAACCCAGTGCAATTCGTTGCACTATCGTTAAGTGAATACATAGCTTAACGAAGCGAACCGGGGGAACTGAAACATCTAAGTACCCCGAGGAAAAGAAATCAACCGAGATTCCCCCAGTAGCGGCGAGCGAACGGGGAGCAGCCCGGAACCTGAATCAGTTTGTGTGTTAGTGGAAGCGTCTGGAAAGTCGCAGGGTACAGGGTGATACTCCCGTACACTAAAATGCACATTCTGTGAGTTCGAAGAGTAGGGCGGGACACGTGGTATCCTGTCTGAATATGGGGGGACCATCCTCCAAGGCTAAATACTCCTGACTGACCGATAGTGAACCAGTACCGTGAGGGAAAGGCGAAAAGAACCCCGGCGAGGGGAGTGAAAAAGAACCTGAAACCGTGTACGTACAAGCAGTGGGAGCCTCTTTTATGGGGTGACTGCGTACCTTTTGTATAATGGGTCAGCGACTTATATTCTGTAGCAAGGTTAACCGTATAGGGGAGCCGCAGGGAAACCGAGTCTTAACTGGGCGTTAAGTTGCAGGGTATAGACCCGAAACCCGGTGATCTAGCCATGGGCAGGTTGAAGGTTGGGTAACACTAACTGGAGGACCGAACCGACTAATGTTGAAAAATTAGCGGATGACTTGTGGCTGGGGGTGAAAGGCCAATCAAACCGGGAGATAGCTGGTTCTCCCCGAAAGCTATTTAGGTAGCGCCTCGTGAACTCATCTTCGGGGGTAGAGCACTGTTTCGGCTAGGGGGTCATCCCGACTTACCAACCCGATGCAAACTACGAATACCGAAGAATGTTATCACGGGAGACACACGGCGGGTGCTAACGTCCGTCGTGAAGAGGGAAACAACCCAGACCGCCAGCTAAGGTCCCAAAGTCATGGTTAAGTGGGAAACGATGTGGGAAGGCCCAGACAGCCAGGATGTTGGCTTAGAAGCAGCCATCATTTAAAGAAAGCGTAATAGCTCACTGGTCGAGTCGGCCTGCGCGGAAGATGTAACGGGGCTAAACCATGCACCGAAGCTGCGGCAGCGACGCGTATGCGTTGTTGGGTAGGGGAGCGTTCTGTAAGCCGTTGAAGGTGGCCTGTGAGGGTTGCTGGAGGTATCAGAAGTGCGAATGCTGACATAAGTAACGATAAAGCGGGTGAAAAGCCCGCTCGCCGGAAGACCAAGGGTTCCTGTCCAACGTTAATCGGGGCAGGGTGAGTCGACCCCTAAGGCGAGGCCGAAAGGCGTAGTCGATGGGAAACAGGTTAATATTCCTGTACTCGGTGTTACTGCGAAGGGGGGACGGAGAAGGCTATGTTAGCCGGGCGACGGTTGTCCCGGTTTAAGCATGTAGGCGGAGGTTCCAGGTAAATCCGGAACCTTTTAACGCTGAGGTGTGACGACGAGGCACTACGGTGCTGAAGTAACAAATGCCCTGCTTCCAGGAAAAGCCTCTAAGCATCAGGTAACATCAAATCGTACCCCAAACCGACACAGGTGGTCAGGTAGAGAATACCAAGGCGCTTGAGAGAACTCGGGTGAAGGAACTAGGCAAAATGGTGCCGTAACTTCGGGAGAAGGCACGCTGATGGTAAGTGAAGCGACTCGCTCGTGGAGCTGAACTCAGTCGAAGATACCAGCTGGCTGCAACTGTTTATTAAAAACACAGCACTGTGCAAACACGAAAGTGGACGTATACGGTGTGACGCCTGCCCGGTGCCGGAAGGTTAATTGATGGGGTTATCCGTAAGGAGAAGCTCTTGATCGAAGCCCCGGTAAACGGCGGCCGTAACTATAACGGTCCTAAGGTAGCGAAATTCCTTGTCGGGTAAGTTCCGACCTGCACGAATGGCGTAATGATGGCCAGGCTGTCTCCACCCGAGACTCAGTGAAATTGAACTCGCTGTGAAGATGCAGTGTACCCGCGGCAAGACGGAAAGACCCCGTGAACCTTTACTATAGCTTGACACTGAACACTGGTCCTTGATGTGTAGGATAGGTGGGAGGCTTTGAAGCGTGGACGCCAGTCTGCGTGGAGCCATCCTTGAAATACCACCCTTTAATGGCTGGTGTTCTAACGTGGGCCCGTAATCCGGGTTGCGGACAGTGTCTGGTGGGTAGTTTGACTGGGGCGGTCTCCTCCCAAAGAGTAACGGAGGAGCACGAAGGTTAGCTAATCCTGGTCGGACATCAGGAGGTTAGTGCAATGGCATAAGCTAGCTTGACTGCGAGCGTGACGGCGCGAGCAGGTGCGAAAGCAGGTCATAGTGATCCGGTGGTTCTGAATGGAAGGGCCATCGCTCAACGGATAAAAGGTACTCCGGGGATAACAGGCTGATACCGCCCAAGAGTTCATATCGACGGCGGTGTTTGGCACCTCGATGTCGGCTCATCACATCCTGGGGCTGAAGTAGGTCCCAAGGGTACGGCTGTTCGCCGTTTAAAGTGGTACGCGAGCTGGGTTTAGAACGTCGTGAGACAGTTCGGTCCCTATCTGCCGTGGGCGCTGGAGAATTGAGGGGGGCTGCTCCTAGTACGAGAGGACCGGAGTGGACGCATCACTGGTGTTCGGGTTGTCATGCCAATGGCATTGCCCGGTAGCTAAATGCGGAAAAGATAAGTGCTGAAAGCATCTAAGCACGAAACTTGCCCCGAGATGAGTTCTCCCTGACTCCTTGAGAGTCCTGAAGGAACGTTGAAGACGACGACGTTGATAGGTCGGGTGTGTAAGCGTAGCGATACGTTGAGCTAACCGATACTAATGAACCGTGAGGCTTAACCTTACAACGCCGAAGCTGTTTTGGCGGATTTGAGAAGATTTTCAGCACTGATTCAGAGTTGAGTACGCAATAATTTGCGCAGTAGTAAGGCGGCAAGCGAAGGAAAAGAAGGAGCATACTGGAGTATGTGACTGAGTTTACGAGCGCAGGCAACGCAGCTGATGCGATAAAGAATGGCGTACTGAGCACAAAGAATTTGCCTGGCGGCAACAGCGCGGTGGTCCCACCTGACCCCATGCCGAACTCAGAAGTGAAACGCCGTAGCGCCGATGGTAGTGTGGGGTCTCCCCATGTGAGAGTAGGGAACTGCCAGGCATCAAATTAGCAGTATGGCACTGACTTTCGTGGCAGTTCACTACTCGACAGAGAGTAGGACAAAAGCGAATGCTTTTGAATGTTGCGAAGCAACGGCCCGAAGGGTGAATCACAAAGTGATTCATAAACTGCCAGGCATCAAATTAGCAGTGAACCGGGGCAATAAACCGGTAGTTGTAAAGAAATTCGGTGGAGCGGTAGTTCAGTCGGTTAGAATACCTGCCTGTCACGCAGGGGGTCGCGGGTTCGAGTCCCGTCCGTTCCGCCACTTATTAAAAGCCCTGAGCATTTGCTCAGGGCTTTTTCTTTTTCCGCCATAGCCGTTTTCCATCGTAAGCGTAAACCCAGTGCCGTATGTAGCCATTAAACCAGTACTGGTAACTTAGACGCCCACTTGTTACAGACGGACATCTAAGTATGGAATCCCAATACTGGCGAAAAGAACCCCGCAAGAATTATTCGAATGACTTCAAGCTCCGTATGGTTGAACTGGCTTCCCGTCCCGGCGCCTGCGTTGCTCAGATTGCCCGTGAAAACGGCGTTAATGATAACGTCATCTTCAAATGGCTGCGGCTCTGGCAGAATGAAGGCCGCATATCGCGCCGCCTTCCGGCTACCGTAGTGACTTCATCACTACCAACGATACTACCTGTTGAGGTTGTACCTGATCCGACTCCATCTGGCAGGATGAACACTGAGCCAGCTCAGTTCTCAGCGCTGAACGCCTCCTCCTGTTGCGTCGAGTTCCGCCACGGCAAAATGACGCTTGAGAACCCGTCACCGGAGTTGCTGGCCGTGCTGCTCCGCGAGCTGACCGGGAGAAGCCAATGATATCCCTCCCGTCAGGCACCCGTATCTGGCTGGTTGCTGGCGTCACGGATATGCGTAAATCGTTCAATGGACTGGGCGAGCTGGTACAGCATGCACTTGATGAAAATCCGTTCTCCGGGCACCTGTTTATCTTCCGTGGCCGCAAAGGTGACACCGTGAAGATCCTCTGGGCTGATGCTGACGGTCTGTGCCTGTTTACCAAACGGCTGGAGGAAGGCCAGTTCATCTGGCCTGCTGTACGCGAGGGTAAAATCGCCATCACCCGCTCACAACTCGCCATGCTCCTCGATAAGCTGGACTGGCGTCAGCCAAAAACAGCCCGACTTAACTCACTGACAATGTTGTAAAAAGAGCATGACCGCATTATAAATGAGGTCATGAGTCAGGACTATATCGCCCGTATCGCCGCGCTGGAAGACGCGCTTCGCCAGAAAGACAGTCGGCTCAGCCTCGTTGCAGAGACTGAGTCGTTCCTGCGTTCTGCGCTGGCCCGCGCAGAAGAGAAAATAGAGAACGAAGAGCGCGAAATAGAGCATCTGCGGGCACAGATAGAAAAACTACGGCGGATGCTGTTCGGTACCCGCTCCGAAAAACTTCGCCGACAGGTTGAAGACGCCGAAGCCCTGCTGAAACAGCAGGAGCAGCAAAGCGATCGTTACAACGGCCGGGATAACGATCAGCAGGTTCCGCGTCAGCTTCGACAGTCGCGCCATCGCCGTCCTCTGCCTGACCATCTTCCACGCGAAATAAACAGGCTGGAGCCCGCCGAAACCTGCTGTCCGGACTGCGGCAGCGATATGGCATACCTCAGAGAAGTCAGCGCAGAGCAACTGGAGCTGGTCTCCAGCGCTCTGAAAGTGATCCGCACGGTCAGGGTGAAAAAGGCCTGCACCCGATGCGACTGCATCGTTGAAGCGCCTGCGCCATCACGCCCTATCGATCGGGGTATCGCCGGTCCGGGTCTGCTGGCCCGGGTGTTAACGGCCAAATACTGTGAACACCTGCCGCTATATCGCCAGTGCGAAATCTTTGCCCGTCAGGGCGTGGATCTGAGCCGGGCTCTGCTCTCCAACTGGGTGGATGCCTGTTGCCGGTTGATGATCCCGCTGGATGAGGCTCTTTACCGCTACGTGATGGACTGCCGCAAACTGCATACGGATGACACTCCGGTGCCGGTACTGGCACCGGGCAGAAAGAAGACGAAAACCGGGCGCATCTGGACGTACGTTCGCAATGACCGGAACGCGGGGTCGTCAGACCCGCCCGCAGCGTGGTTCGCCTTCTCGCCGGATCGGCAGGGGAAACATCCTCAACAACATCTTCGCCATTACCATGGCGTTCTGCAGGCCGATGCCTTCGCTGGTTACGACAGGTTGTTCAGTGCAGAGCGTGACGGCGGCCCGCTAACAGAAGCAGCCTGCTGGGCCCACGCGCGCCGAAAAATCCACGACGTCTATATAAGTACTCAGACGGTCACAGCAGAGGAAGCCCTGAAACGTATCGGTGAACTGTACGCGGTAGAAGAGGAAATACGCGGCCTCCCGGCAACTGAGCGGCTGGCAGCCAGGCAGTCCCGGAGTAAGCCGCTGCTGGCATCCCTGCATGTGTGGTTGGAGGAGAAAAGCGCAACGCTGTCGAAAAAATCCCGGCTGGGGGAGGCGTTCGCATATGCCCTGAACCAGTGGGATGCGCTGTGCTACTACTGCGATGATGGCCTGGCAGAGCCTGATAACAACGTGGCAGAACGCGCGCTGCGAGCTGTCTGCCTTGGCAAGAAAAATTATATCTTCTTCGGGAGCGATCACGGTGGTGAGCGTGGAGCCCTGCTGTACGGTCTGATCGGTACGTGCAGGCTGAATGGCATCGACCCGGAGGCTTACCTACGCCATATCCTGAGCGTTCTGCCGGAGTGGCCCAGCAACAAAGTGGCTGAACTTCTGCCCTGGAACGTGGATCTCACCAATAAATAGCCGTCAATACGGCACTCGCTGAACGCTTACTTTCCATCGAACTATTATTGCCGTTTTAGCAAAAATCCTCTGCATTTATCAATCTATTTCCCCTCCTTCTAATCGGCCATAATGCTCTCAATGAGTTAACCCTAAGTAAAAAGAGGCATTTTATTTATGGCAATCCCTGCATTTGGTCTTGGAACCTTCCGTCTGAAAGATGATGTGGTTATCGCATCGGTAAAAACCGCGCTGGAACTGGGCTACCGTACGATTGATACCGCTCAGATCTATGATAATGAAGCGGCCGTTGGCCAGGCCATCGCCGAAAGCGGCGTGGCGCGTGATGAGCTGTTTATCACCACCAAGATCTGGATCGAAAACCTGAATAAGGGCTCGCTTATCGCCAGCCTGAAAGAGAGCCTAAAAAAGCTGCGTACGGATTATGTCGATCTGACGCTGATCCACTGGCCTTCTCCGGGCGATGCCGTTGCCGTTGAAGAGTTCATGCCGGCGCTGCTGGAAGCGAAGGCGCTGGGGCTGACTCGCCAGATCGGGATCTCAAACTTCACCATTCCGCTGATGGAACGCGCTATCGCTGCCGTCGGTGCTGAAAACATTGCTACCAATCAGATCGAGCTGTCTCCGTACCTGCAGAACCGCAAAGTCGTGGATTGGGCGAAAGCGCACGGTATCCATATCACGTCATATATGACGTTAGCGTATGGTAAGGCGCTGAAAGATGAAGTGATTTCGGGTATTGCCGCTAAGCACAACGCAACCCCTGCGCAGGTGATTCTGGCCTGGGCTATGGGTGAGGGCTTCGCGGTGATCCCGTCTTCCACTAAACGTGAAAACCTGGCGAGCAACCTGAAAGCTCAGGATCTGCAGCTGGACGAGGAAGATCGTAAAGCGATCGCCGCGCTGGATTGCAACGATCGCCTGGTTAGCCCGGAAGGTCTTGCCCCAGAGTGGGATTAAAATAAACAGCCCTCTGTAGCCCTTATTTAACCCTCTACAGCTCCTTCGGGAGCTGTTTTACGTGCTCGCTGAGAAAATCAATAAAAGCCCTAATCCGGGTGCTGACCGCTCTGTCACTATAGTAAACGGCGCTAAACGGCATCTCTACCGGCAGCCGCTTGTCGGCAAGAAGCTCGACAAACTCCCCGCTCGCAATTTCCTGATCCACCATATAATCCGATAAACAGGCGATACCGTTACCGGCAAGGCACAGCTGCTTGAGCGTTTCCCCGCTATTTGAGGATATCTCGCAGCTAACCTCCAGCAGCTGACCGTCGCAGCAGGAGACAGGCCAGGTATTTAATGAAAGAGGCTCAGTAAAACCCAAACACTGGTGATCTTTAAGGCTGGCGACATCCTGCGGCGTGCCGTGGCGGGCGAGGTAGTCTGGTGAGGCGATGATTTTGCGGTAGCTGTAAAACAGCGGCCGAGCGCGCAGGCTGGAATCCGTCAACGTTCCTGCGCGGATCGCAACGTCAACCTTACGTTCAATCAGGTTGATGAAGGTTTCCGACGAAACCAGCGCGAGGGTCATTTCTGGATAGCGCTCGCGAAAAGGCTTCACCAGCGGCATCAGGAAGTGCAGCATCACCGGCGTAGCGGCATCCACGCGCAGCAATCCTCTTGGCGTCGTTCGCGTCTCCAGAAGCTCATTTTCCGCCGCCGCCATTTCCTGAAGCACCACCTGCATACGGCGAAAGTAGCGTTCTCCCTCCTCGGTCAGGCTTAGCTGGCGGGTTGTCCGGTTAAGCAGGCTGACGCCAAGCTTTGATTCCAGCTTTTTCACCGCCCGGCTGACGGCGGAGTTTGCCTGCCCCAGCTGCTCTGCCGCCCGACTAAAGCTTCCGCTTTCGACCACGGCGACAAAGATGGCAATCTCTTCTGATGTCGCTCTCATTATTGCACCTGTAGCAAAATTCTATTGAGACTTTGATAGTTTTTGTTATTTAAGCATCCCTGCATACTACCTGTCATCTTAATCCTGATGATACGGAGTAAATTATGCCACTGGCGCTACTTGCCCTAACTATCGGTGCCTTTGCGATTGGCACCACCGAGTTTGTGATTGTCGGCCTGGTGCCGACAATCGCCGAACAGCTGGCCATCTCGCTGCCTTCCGCGGGTCTGCTGGTTTCTATCTATGCGCTGGGCGTAGCGATCGGTGCCCCGGTGCTGACGGCGCTGGCCGGCCGCATGCCGCGCAAACAGCTGCTGCTGGCGCTGATGGTGCTGTTCACTGCCGGCAACCTGCTTGCCTGGCAGGCGCCGGGCTATGAAACACTGATTTTCGCCCGCTTGCTTACCGGCCTGGCCCACGGCGTGTTCTTCTCGATTGGTTCGACCATTGCGACCAGCCTGGTGCCTAAAGAGAAAGCCGCATCGGCGATTGCCATTATGTTTGGCGGCCTCACCGTGGCACTGGTCACCGGAGTGCCGATCGGTACCTTTATTGGCCAGCATTTCGGCTGGCGCGAAACCTTCCTTGCGGTTTCCATTCTCGGCGTGATTGCGCTGGTGAGTAGTCTGATTCTGGTGCCGAACAATATTCCGGGACGCGCCAGCGCCAGCCTGCGCGATCGGGTGAAGGTATTAACCCACCCGCGCCTGCTGATCATCTATGCGATTACCGCCCTGGGATACGGCGGCGTCTTCACGGCGTTTACCTTCCTCGCGCCAATGATGCAGGACCTGGCCGGGTTTAGCCCGTCAGCGGTGAGCTGGATTTTACTGGGCTACGGCGTCTCTGTGGCGATCGGTAACGTCTGGGGCGGCAAACTGGCCGACAGGCGCGGGGCGGTACCCGCGCTGAAGATTATCTTTGCCGCGCTGGTTGTGCTGCTGCTGGTATTCCAGATTACCGCCAGCATCCAGTATGCCGCGCTGGCAACGGTGCTGGTGATGGGGATTTTTGCCTTCGGCAACGTGCCGGGTCTGCAGGTCTACGTTGTACAGAAAGCGGAGCAATATACGCCCGGCGCCGTAGACGTTGCCTCCGGCCTCAACATCGCCGCTTTTAACGTCGGTATTGCGTTGGGTTCTGTGATTGGCGGACAAACCGTAGAGCGCTATGGCCTGGCCGAGACGCCGTGGATTGGCGCGGTGATTGTGTTTGCTGCGCTGCTGCTGGTTATACTGAGCGGTCGTCTGGATAAATCTCATCCGGCAAAGGCGGTTTCCGTCGCAGGATAAAGGTTTCTGGCGAATTGCATTGAAAGTGCATACGAAAATCCCTATAACAGAATAACCGGCCGCAGTCAGGCCGGTTTCATGTTATCGAGGTTTGATGCCTAAATTGCGAAAGAATACTTATGCTATGCGCTATGTCGCCGGACAGCCTGTGGAGAGAATTATGCCTCCAGGCTCGTTTGCAGGCATTAGCCATGGATTCCCGGCAGGCGTCCCTTTAAGCAGCGATGAGAAGATCCGCGTGCTGGTGTGGAATATTTTTAAACAGCAGCGGGCCGAGTGGAAGTCAGTGCTGAATAATTTCGGTAAAGACGCCCATCTGGTACTGTTACAGGAAGCGCAAACGACGCCCGAGCTGGTCAGATTCGCCACGAGCAACTATCTGGCCGCCGATCAGGTTCCCGCATTAGTGCTGCCGCAGCACCCTTCTGGCGTCATGACGCTGGCTTCAACCCATCCGGTTTACTGCTGCCCTCTGCGCGAGCGCGAGCCGATTTTGCGTCTGGCTAAATCGGCGTTGGTGACCGTCTATCCGCTGCCAGATATGCGTTTGCTGATGGTGGTGAACATCCATGCGGTCAACTTCAGCCTTGGGGTTGATGTCTACAGCAAGCAGCTGTTACCTATCGGCGATCAGATAGCTCACCACAGCGGCCCGGTTATTATGGCCGGTGATTTTAATGCCTGGAGCCGACCGCGCATGAATGCGCTCTATCGCTTTGCCCGCGAAATGTCGCTGCGCGAGGTTCGTTTTTCTGACGATCAGCGCCGCCGCGCTTTTGGTCGTCCGCTCGATTTTGTGTTCTATCGGGGGTTAAGCGTGCACGATGCCTCCGTACTGGTCACCCGCGCCTCCGATCACAACCCGCTACTAGTCGAATTCAGTCCCGGCAAGCCTGATTAATTAAGGTACGTCAGGCCTGCCATGGGGTAGGCCTGCGCAAGCAAGGTGCTGCCCTTATTATTCAAACAACCGAAGGACATCACAATGACAACACGCTCTCACCATGACAACGTCGAAAAACAGTTTGGCTCACAGGCCAGCGCCTACCTGACCAGCGCCGTACACGCTTCCGGACGCGATCTGCAGCGGCTGGCCGAGCGACTGGCCGATTTCCCTGCCGCGCGGGTCCTCGATATGGGCTGCGGCGCCGGGCATGCCAGCTTTGCTGCGGCCGGGCAGGTGGCAGAGGTCACGGCATATGATTTATCCAGCCAGATGCTGGACGTTGTGGCTCAGGCTGCTCAGGATAAGGGTTTTGCAAATATAAAGACCCAGCAGGGTTATGCGGAAACCTTGCCCTTTGCGGCGGACAGCTTCGACGTGGTGATTAGCCGCTATTCCGCCCATCACTGGCATGATGTCGGCCAGGCGCTGCGGGAGGTCAAACGCGTTCTCAAGCCGGGCGGGGTGCTGATTATTATGGACGTCATGTCGCCGGGCCATCCGGTTCGCGACGTGTGGCTGCAAACGGTTGAAGCGCTGCGCGACACCTCTCACGTGCGCAACTATTCCAGCGGAGAGTGGCTGGCACTGACGAACGATGCCGGGCTGATCACGAATAATTTATCGACCGACCGCCTGCCGCTGGAGTTCAGCTCATGGGTGGCGCGTATGCGTACGCCAGAGGCGCTGGTGGCGGCGATTCGTCTCTATCAGGATAGCGCGTCGGCAGAGGTAAAAGCCTACTTTGCTTTACAGGAAGATGGCTCCTTTACCAGCGATACCATCATGTTTGAAGCGCATAAAGCGATATAAAAGAAAAAGGCACCGGGAGACGGTGCCTTTTTTAGGCTAGATCAGGAATCTGGCCTGTCGCTATTTTTTACAAACAACGTGAGCTGATCGCCCGGTTTCAGAACATTGGTGCCGCTGTTCCAGCGCATCACATCACGAGTATTCACGCCATGACGTTTTGCGATGCTCGACAGCGAGTCGCCTTTGCGCACGCGATAGGTGATGCTATCGCTGTTGTTCGCAAGACGCGTCGCGCTGCTGCCGGCGCCAACGACCAGATCCTGGCCTACTTTCAGCCCCGATCCGCGCAGGCTATTCCACTGCTGCAAATCTTTCGTCGATACGCCGAGACGCGAGGCGATCCCGGAAATCGTATCGCCTGAGCGAACCTTATAGCTGCGGCTGGTCAACGGCGCGTTGGCCGCGAGCTGCGTTGGCTGTACGGCTGCAATATCGCCAGAGGCCAGAGACTCACGCAGCTGAGCCGCATGTTTCTGTGGCACCATCACGTACTTTGGCCCGTTCGCACCCAGGGTTGATCCCTTTACTCCGGCGTTGAATGCCTTCAGCTTGCCGACGGGCATTCCTGCCATATCGGCCAACTGGCTAATATCAACCGGGCTATCGAGGCGAACTCGCGCCAGCGCACGGCTTTCGTCTGCCGTTGGCAGCTTCACGCCGTAGCGCTTGCTGTTTTTGAGAATATCGCTCAAAGCCAGCATTTTAGGTACGTAAATCCGGGTTTCCTGTGGTAATGAAAGCGACCAAAAATCAGTGGGCTTGCTGCGTGATTTATTCGCTTTCATTGCCTTCAGCACCCGGCCTTCACCGCTGTTATAGGCCGCGACGGTCAACAGCCAGTCGCCGTCAAACATCTTATTCAGACGCTGCATCATATCCAGCGCCGCCGTCGTCGAGGCGACGACGTCACGACGCGCGTCGTAGCTGCGGGTCTGCTTCAGACCATAATTGCGCCCGGTGCTCGGAATGATCTGCCAGATGCCTGCGGCATTGGCGCCAGACGTTGCATGCGGGTTAAAAGCGCTCTCCACTATGGGTAGTAATACCAGTTCCATTGGCATGTTACGTTTCTTAACTTGCCCGGCTATCCAGTACATATACGGCTCTGCCCGTAAAGTTACATCGTGGAGATAGCTCTTATTACGTAAGTACTTCTGTTTCTGTTCGCGAATCCGGGTATTTTCCGGAATTCCCATCTTTAGCTCGTCGCCTATGGAAGTCCACAGATCCTGGTCTTGCGCGTAGAAGGTTCCATCATCTAACCAGCGCGCTTGACTTGTGAACTTACCTGCTTCCCCTTGACCAGCTGCAGAAAGGCTCTGTGCGTGCTGCTGAACGTTGCCATCGTGCTTAGACGACTGGCACCCCACCAGCAGGACAGAGACGAGTAAAATCGCTCGTGCCTTCATGTGTGTGTCAATAGTTGCTTAAAAGACGAGCAAGAATAACGGTGAAGTTAGCGAATGACAAGAATTAAATGTCAGAAGTCATCTTTCTTTGACCTTAACCAGGCAAATCGCTGCGCTGAGTGTTGCAAATTTGTTTCTCTGGATATTTCTCTAATTAAATCATCGTCATCCGTGCGTAAAAATAAATTTATACGGCGCTCATTTTTCAGAATTACCGGGAGTGTCATTTGGTTTTTTGCACGTAACTCATTAACTTTATGGTAGTAATCATTTATCGCCATATCCTGTGGCAGGATACTCCGCGCAAACTTCATGTTTGCTAAAGTGTACTCATGTGCGCAACATATCACTGTATCATCGGGGAGCGCCGCTATTTTCTTAAATGATTGATACATCTGCTCTGCCGTGCCTTCGAAGAGCCTGCCGCAGCCGCCGGAAAACATTGTATCGCCACAAAATAGATAAGGTTCGCTGTAGAAACAGACGTGTCCTAAAGTGTGACCTGGCGTAGAGAAAATAGAAAATTCGTGACCTAAAACAACGACCCGATCGCCGTCGGCAACGAGGTGGGTGGTTCCCTTATCCTGGGTTTCTGCCGGTCCGTAAACCACGATGTTGGGGAATTTTTCGCGTAGTTGTTTTACCCCGCCAACGTGATCGTGGTGGTGGTGCGTAAGAAAAATGGCCTCCGGCTGCCAGCCGCGTTCCGCGATAGCCGCCAGTACGGGCGCCGCTTCGCCTGGGTCGACGATCAGGCAGCGGTCGTTATCCGCGCTAAGAACCCAGATGTAGTTGTCCTGAAAGGCGGGAATGCTGATAAGATTCATTTATTACCTCTAAAAGCGTAGCGGAAGGTTGCGATGAAGCCGGCAAGGATATCTCAGATAGTCACAGCGCCAGAGCATTGGGCCAGTATGCCCTGGGGCGAATACTATCGCGAATCGCTGGAGCGGCAGATGAAACCGTGGCTGGCTAAGCTCTATGGCTTTCATTTACTTAAGATTGGCAATCTGAGCGCGGAAATCAATACCGAATCATGCGCTATCTCGCATCAGGTGAACGTTTCGCTTCAGGGGACGCCGGTTCAGGTCAAGGCCGATCCCCTCCATCTGCCTTTTGCCGAAAAGTCGGTTGACGCCTGCCTGCTGGCGCACACCTTGCCCTGGTGCAGCGATCCTCACCGCCTGCTGCGCGAAGCCGACAGGGTGCTGATTGATGACGGCTGGATAATTATGACCGGCTTTAACCCGGTGAGCCTGATGGGGCTGCGCAAGCTGATGCCGGTATTGCGTAAAACTGTGCCGTACAGCAGCCGGATGTTTACGCTAACGCGCCAGCTGGACTGGCTGGCGCTGCTCAATTTTGAGGTTCTGCACTACGGCCGCTATCAGGTGCTGCCCTGGTCCCGACACGGCGGTAAGATGCTCAGTACCCATCTGCCGGCGCTGGGCTGTCTGCAGATGATTGTGGCCCGCAAGCGCACGATCCCGTTAACGCTAAATCCGCTGAGGTCGGGAAAAGCGAAGACGCGGCTGCGCCAGGCGGTAGGAGCCACGCGACAGTCGCGAAACGGGCATAATTAACGTTCCGGCTGATAGCCGATATCGTCCTGGGTAGGGTTGGAGGCGGCAGCGCGCGCCAGCTCGTCGCAGCGTTCGTTTTCCGGATGGCCGGCGTGACCTTTAACCCACTCCCACCTGATCCGGTGCTGGCCAAGCGCGATATCCAGGCGCTGCCACAGATCGACGTTTTTGACCGGCTTTTTATCCGCCGTTTTCCAGCCGCGCTTTTTCCAGTTGTGGATCCACTGGGTGATCCCCTGACGCACGTACTGGCTGTCGGTGCTCAGTATGACTTCGCACTGCTCCTTCAGCGCTTCCAGCGCAACGATGGCCGCCATCATCTCCATGCGGTTGTTAGTCGTGAGGTTATAGCCTTCGCTAAAGATTTTTTCCTTGCCACGATAGCGTAAAATAGCGCCGTAGCCGCCGGGTCCTGGATTTCCCAGGCATGAACCGTCGGTGAAAATTTCTACCTGTTTAAGCATCTCTGGTAGACTTCCTGTAATTGACATCGATAGGTAAACGGCAAGTCTGACATAAATGACTGATATGAGCACTGCAATTACGCGACAGATTGTTCTCGATACTGAAACCACCGGTATGAACCAGATCGGCGCGCATTACGAAGGACATAAAATCATCGAGATTGGTGCGGTGGAGGTGATCAACCGCCGTCTTACCGGGAATAACTTCCATGTCTATCTCAAGCCGGACCGGCTGGTGGACCCTGAAGCCTTTGGCGTTCACGGGATTGCCGATGAGTTTTTGATGGACAAGCCGGTGTTTGCTGACGTAGTCGATGAGTTCATGGACTATATCCGCGGGGCGGAACTGGTCATCCATAACGCATCGTTCGATATCGGCTTTATGGATTATGAGTTTGGCAAGCTAAAGCGTGATATTCCCAAGACCAATACCTTCTGCAAGGTCACCGATAGCCTGGCGCTGGCGCGGAAAATGTTCCCCGGCAAGCGTAACAGCCTCGATGCGCTGTGCTCGCGTTATGAAATAGATAACAGCAAGCGAACGCTGCACGGAGCGCTGCTCGATGCCCAGATTCTGGCCGACGTCTATCTGATGATGACCGGCGGCCAGACGACGCTGGCGTTTTTGACGGAAGGCGAAGGGCAGATGCAGGCTGGAGAGATGGGAATACAGCGCGTTGTTCGGGCTGCCAGCAGGCTGCGCGTCGTTTACGCCTCTGATGACGAGCTGCTAAACCATGAATCGCGGCTCGACCTGGTCCAAAAGAAAGGCGGAAGCTGTCTGTGGCGGAGCTGATACGGCGCAATACGCTGTAAAAATAGGCGGGTGGGTGATTTTTACAGCAAACGGTTCAAAAGTGAAGAAAAAGCGTTGACGGAGTTAGCGGTAGTCCGTAATATTCGCCTCGTTCCCCAAGGGGACAGTGAAAGTGGAGCGGTAGTTCAGTCGGTTAGAATACCTGCCTGTCACGCAGGGGGTCGCGGGTTCGAGTCCCGTCCGTTCCGCCACTATTCAGAAAGCCTGAATCAGCGATGATTCAGGCTTTCGTCGTTTTAGCGACGCCACCTTACTCATTCCATCTATTTCAATCGCTTGCGAATATGATGCTGCGGGCCGCCAGCATGCATGCCCGGACAGGCCACACTCGTTTGTTTCGCCGAACCTATTGCTCTTTATCGTTGGCAAAGCCGAACGCCGGTTTATCGACTCTGCAGTCCCCTGAATATGAAGCATCACTCAATTACGGGGACTCAGGGCGGAAGCGCTCCCCCCGATGATGAGGGGGAGGGGAGATTAATCCAGGCTAAACGGATCGGCATCCTGCCAGGCGGGGAATTTCTCGCGATATTCGTTGAGCGCGCTGAGCGACAGCTCCGCATCAAGGCGCGTGGCCTGATGAGGCTCCGCCGTTGCCAGAATCTCTCCCTGCGGGCTGATAATGCGGCTATCGCCCCGATAGTGGTGGCCGTTACCGTCGGTACCGACCCGATTGCAGCCGGCAACGTAGGCCTGGTTTTCAATAGCCCGGGCGACCAGCAGCGACTGCCAGTGTAGCGAGCGCGGCGCCGGCCAGTTGGCTACGTACAGCGCTAAATCGTAGTCGTTATGGTTGCGTGACCACACCGGGAAGCGCAGGTCGTAGCAAACCAGCGGCAGGATCCGCCAGCCGCGCCACTCGAAAACAACCCGCTCGCTGCCCGCCGTATAATGATGATGCTCTTCCGCCATGCGGAACAGGTGTCGCTTATCATAGAAATGGGCTTTACCTCCAGGCTCCACCAGCAGGAAGCGGTTAACCGGGCCGCGTTCGGTTTGTAGCGCAGCGCTACCCGCAATAAGGGCATTGGTCTGCGCCGCTTTCGCCAGCATCCAGTCGATGACCTCTTCCTGAGGCAGCGACTGTTTCGCAGCTTCCATGGCGAAGCCGGTGGTAAACATTTCCGGCAAAACAATCAGGTCACGCCCGCTGATGCCTTCCAGCTGGCGATCGAAATGGCGTAGGTTGGCGGGACCGTCCATCCACACCAGCGGTTGTTGCAATAGCGTAATTTTCAGGCCAGACACGGTGGTGAACTCCATTATCATTAGGCTGTTATAGTCACTTTAACACCATATCAGTCTCTGGATAGTCAGCGGAATATTTTGTTAAAAAAATGCTAATGCTGGAAACGATTTGTGCGGGAAAGGGGCCGCCAGAGGTACAAGGGCGCAGCAGGAGGGCTGCACGGGACAAAAAAAGAGGCGGAGGAAAACCCCCGCCCCGATCGTGATGTGATTAATTTACTCTTCAGGCCGCTTCAATCTTGCGGACTTTCTCCGGCAGCTTTACCGGCCGGGTGGCCAGCTCATCCGGGGCGAAGTTGTCAACGTTGATACTGCGCAGGCGGCTGGTTTCAGCCCGGGTAAGAAGCGTGGCTTCTTCCTCATTGATTAACCCTTTCGCCAGCGCGTTGCGGGCCAGTTCATCAAGGCGGGTGAACGGCAGGTTTTTGCCCAGTTCTTTACAGATACGCTGGTGGATCGGGTCGGCGGCCATGACGTCCAGCAGCGCCTCTTCCAGCAGACCGACCGGGTTGTGCTCGCTCGGGGTCAGGTACTGGCCGCGGCCAATACGCGAACGCGTTGCGCTCGGGATCTGCAGGATTTTGGCGACCTTATGGTCCAGCTTATCGGACGGCGCATCGTAGTGGCGGCCGGTCGGGAAGATGGCAACGCGCAGGACGCCGGCGACAAAGCCGTTGGGGAAGTTTTTCAGCAGGTCGTCAATGGCCTGCTCCGCCTGATACAGCGCATCCTGAACGCCCCAGTGAACCAGCGGCAGATCGGCTTCGTTACGCCCCTCGTCGTCATAGCGTTTCAGCACCGCCGAGGCGAGGTACAGCTGGCTTAAAACGTCGCCCAGTCGGGCGGAAATACGCTCGCGACGCTTCAGGCTGCCGCCAAGCACCGCCATTGAGACGTCAGAGAGCAGCGCCAGGTTGGCGCTCAGGCGGTTCATATGCTGATAGTAGCGGCGGGTCGCGTCACGGGTTGGCGTGCTGCTGGTCAGCCCGCGGGTCAGGCCCAGCCAGAAGCTGCGGACCTTATTGCTGCCGACGTGGCCGATGTGTTTGAACAGCAGGGTGTCGAAAGCGTTAACGTCGTTGTTCTGCGCGGCGGCCATTTCGTCCAGCACGTACGGATGGCAGCGGATTGCGCCCTGGCCGAAGATCATCATGCTGCGGGTCAGGATGTTGGCGCCTTCGACGGTGATAGCGATCGGCGCTCCTTGATAGGCGCGGGCGAGGAAATTGCCTTCACCCAGCATGATGCCTTTCCCGCCGGTGATATCCATTGCGTCGATGATGGAACGCTGGCCGCGGTGGGTGCAGTGATACTTCACGATAGCTGACAGAACCGCCGGCTTCTCACCGAGCATGATGCCGTAAGTAATCAGCGACGCGGCGGCGTCCATCACGTAGGCGTTACCGGCAATACGCGCCAGCGGCTCTTCGATGCCTTCCATTTTACCGATTGAGATCTTGAACTGGCGGCGAATATGGGCGTAGGCGCCGGTGGCCATCGCCACGGACTTCAGGCCGCCGGTGGCGTTGGACGGCAGGGTGATGCCGCGACCGACGGACAGGCACTCCACCAGCATCCGCCAGCCCTGGCCGGCCATCGTTGGGCCGCCGATGATGTAATCGATCGGGACGAAAATGTCTTTACCCTGGGTCGGGCCGTTCTGGAACGGTACGTTAAGCGGGAAGTGGCGGCGGCCGATTTCAACCCCAGGCGTCGAGGTTGGGATCAGCGCACAGGTGATGCCCAGCTCCTCTTCTCCCCCCAGCAGACGGTCAGGGTCGGAGAGTTTAAACGCCAGCCCCAGCACGGTGGCGATTGGCGCCAGGGTAATGTAGCGCTTGTTCCAGGTCAGGCGCATGCCCAGGACCTGTTCGCCCTGCCATTCGCCCATGCACACCACGCCGGTATCCGGAATGGCGCCGGCGTCGGAACCCGCTTCCGGGCTGGTCAGCGCAAAGCAGGGGATCTCCTGGCCACGCGCGAGGCGCGGCAGATAGTGATTTTTCTGTTCATCGGTACCGTAATGATGCAGCAGTTCGCCCGGGCCTAACGAGTTGGGTACGCCCACGGTAATCGCCAGGATACCGGAAACGCCGGACATTTTTTGCAGCACGCGGGACTGAGCGTAGGCGGAGAACTCCAGACCGCCGTACTCTTTCTTAATGATCATCGCAAAGAAGCGATGCTCTTTCAGGTAGTCCCACAGCTGTGGAGGCAGGTCGGCCATTTCGTGGGTAATTTCAAAATCGTTCGCCATGCGGCAGGCTTCTTCTACCGGGCCGTCTAGAAATGCCTGCTCTTCGGCGGTCAGGCGCGGCTGCGGATAGTTATGCAGCTTTTGCCAGTCCGGGTTGCCGCGAAACAGATCGCCTTCCCACCAGGTGGTTCCCGCATCAATAGCTTCTTTTTCCGTCCGCGACATCGGCGGCATCACCTTGCGGAACGCGCGGAACGCGGGCGCGGAAAAAATAGATTTACGCATCGGCGCAAAGTTAAACGGCAGCAGGACGATCGCTAACGGCAGCAGCAGCCAGATATTCCACAGCCCGGCGACGCTAAGGGCGGCGGTCCAGGCGAGCAAAATCACGCTGCTGAGCAGGAGATTGATTCGGTGATAGAAGAGCGCACCGAGCAAAACAACGGTTGCAACAATACTCAAAATCATCATAACGAAATGCTCCCTGTCTTGTAGGAGGTCTGACCACTTGTGATGATATGGTTGTAGTGGATGTAATTTGTTTTAGCAATGTGTTTACAAAATAATTACAACCTTGCTCACATTGTTGTAGGCAAATGCGGCACGTAAAAGCAAAACCTCAGGGGATAACCGCGCCTTCTGCTTCTCGCTTTAGCGGCTATCCGGTACACTGCCAGGGTTATTCCACCAATACTGAAGGATTATCCTCATGTACCAGGATCTTATTCGTAACGAACTGAACGAAGCAGCGGAAACGCTGGCTAACTTTCTGCAGGACGAAGCCAATATTCACGCTATCCAGCGTGCCGCGGTGCTGCTGGCAGATAGCTTTAAGGTGGGCGGTAAAGTCCTCTCCTGCGGTAACGGCGGTTCCCACTGCGATGCGATGCATTTTGCCGAAGAACTGACCGGGCGCTATCGTGAAAACCGTCCGGGCTACCCGGCAATTGCGATTTCAGACGTCAGCCACCTTTCCTGCGTCAGCAATGATTTTGGCTACGAGTACGTTTTCTCCCGCTACGTTGAATCGGTTGGCCGCGCCGGCGACGTGCTGCTAGGGATCTCCACCTCCGGTAATTCAGGTAACGTTATCAAAGCGATCGACGCCGCCCGCGCGCAGGGGATGAAGGTGATCACCCTCACCGGTAAAGACGGCGGTAAAATGGCCGGTTCCGCCGATGTTGAAATCCGCGTGCCGCATTTTGGCTATGCCGACCGTATTCAGGAAATTCACATCAAAGTGATTCATATTCTGATTATGCTGATCGAAAAAGAGATGGTTAAAGCTTAACGGGCCGTTTTGCCGGCGGCGTTAAGCCAGGGCAGCGCTCAATTTCCTGACGTACATCAGGTACGATTCGGTTTTTGCGCGCTGGCCGCCGCAGTGAAGCCTTTGGTATTTAAGCCGCGTGGTATGAGGTGAGATATGTGCGAACTGCTCGGGATGAGCGCGAATGTGCCAACAGATATTTGCTTTAGCTTTACCGGGCTGGTTCAGCGCGGTGGCGGCACCGGGCCGCATAAAGACGGCTGGGGTATCACCTTCTATGAAGGCAAGGGCTGTCGCACATTTAAAGATCCGCAGCCCAGCTTTCAGTCGCCCATCGCTAAGCTGGTGCAGGATTATCCCATCAAATCCTGCTCGGTCGTCGCCCATATTCGCCAGGCTAACCGCGGCATCGTGGCGCTGGAAAATACCCACCCCTTTACTCGTGAGCTGTGGGGACGCAACTGGACCTACGCGCATAACGGCCAGCTGGAAGGATATGAGACTCTCGACACCGGGAATCTTCATCCGGTCGGCGAAACAGACAGCGAAAAGGCGTTCTGCTGGCTGCTGCATCGCCTTACCGAGCGCTATCCCGGTACCCCTGACTCGATACCTGAAATCTTCGGCTATATCGCCGAACTGGCGGGCGAGCTGCGGGAGAAGGGCGTCTTCAACATGCTGCTCTCTGACGGCCGTTACGTGATGGCATACTGCTCGACGAATTTATACTGGATTACGCGAAGGGCGCCGTTTGGCGTCGCGACGTTGCTGGATCAGGATGTGGAGATCGACTTTCAGCGGGAGACCACACCGAACGATGTGGTCACCGTTATCGCCACTCAGCCTTTAACCGGCAATGAGACCTGGCATAAAATCATGCCGGGCGAGTGGGCGCTATTTTGCCTGGGGGAGCGTGTAGTTTGACGCCAGCTGCGGGTGGATAAGCTCGTGGCTAAGCGGCTTGCTCACCACGTAGCGGCCGTCCGCTACCGAGATAACCGGCGGCTTGTGGGTTTGCTGGAAATAGTCGTAGCCTGGCTTCAGCTGTTTCCAGAAATCCGCATAGTAGGCGTATTTGTGGCGTTCCATGTTGGCATCGGTCATGCGGAATGGATAAATGCTGACCTGCACGTTGGGCTGGCCGAACACTAACGCGCCGGTAACGAACTGGAAAATCTCATCAATGCCGGTATCGGTCATGGCGTAGCAGCCGATAGATACGCAGGCGCCGTGGATCATCAGGTATTTACCTTCATAGCCGTGCGCGCGGTCGTAGGCGTTCGGGAAGCCGATATTAATGGCTTTATAGAAGCGGCTATCCGGTTTTAGCTGATTACGCGTCACGCTGTAGAACCCTTCCGGACTCTTGAAGTCGCCCTGACGCTGCTTCGGCCCCAGTCCGCCGGAGTAGTTGCAGATCCGGTAGCTGTCGAGGAGCTGAAATTTTTCGCCCATTTTGACGTAAAGATCGAGCGTACGCTCTTCTTTAAAGATCTCAATGTAGACCGGGGAACCCATTAATTGCTGTTTATATTCTTTGCTAACCGGCGTCGTCGAGCTGTTATTGCTGAGAAGCCCAGCAAATGAAACGCACGGCAACAAAAGCATCGCAATAAATAATGCGATTTTGCGCATACTGCTTGTTCCTTGATAAAACTCAAACCACATTGCCAGGACGGCAAGAGAGACCCAAAATCAGAGTTTTCTGGATTTAGAGCGCTCACATTAGCATCACGGCATTTTTTCGCAAGCGCGGCGTCGCGCGTTTACAATTTAGTTGTCCTTTATAACGAATCTGACGGCAAAGCGCAGTGAGAACTTTGCGCAATAGCTCGCATTTTAGAACCGCTTAACGGGGTTTACCTACAGCCACCGCTAACAAAATGTTACACTTACACCGCTTAGTGACCAGGGTAAGAAAGGATGCTTCTCTCCCGTCTTGTAAACGTTCAGGACCTTCGCTTTTCCTTTTTTCTCTGACTTTCCATCAATGTTGCTGGCCGCGGCCTGATGCCGGGGTTTCGGTTACGGATACCTGCTAACGATATGATTAAAATTAAAAAAGGTCTGGATCTGCCCATTGCTGGCATGCCAATACAGCAGATAGCTTCTCCGATTGCCGTCAAACGCGTTGCGCTGTTGGGCGAGGAGTACGTCGGTATGCGCCCCTCGATGGCGGTGCAGGAAGGCGACCGGGTGCAGAAAGGCCAGCCGCTGTTCGAAGATAAAAAGAACCCTGGCGTCTACTTTACCGCGCCTGCGAGCGGCGTGATCGGCGCGATTCACCGCGGCGAACGCCGGGTGCTGCAGTCGGTGGTGATTGATATCGACGGCAGTGACGCCGTGCGGTTTCCCCGCTACACGCCGGACGACCTTGCCGGGCTGTCGCGCGAAACCGTCCAGCATCAGCTGCTGGCGTCCGGCCAGTGGACGGCGCTGCGCACCCGGCCTTTCAGCAAAACGCCGGCGCCGGGCAGCGTGCCGGCGGCGATTTTCGTCACCGCAATGGATACCAACCCGCTGGCCGCCGATCCTCAGCCCATTATTCTCGCCCGGCGCGAGGCCTTTGACGCTGGCCTTACGCTGCTGACCCGTCTCACCGACGGCAAAATCCACGTCTGCCAGGCCAGCGGCGGCAAGCTGGGGGGCCATCGTTCAGGGCAGGTGACCTTCAACCAGTTCTCCGGTCCGCATCCGGCGGGGCTGGCAGGGACCCACATCCACTTCCTCGAGCCGGTGAGCCTGACGAAACAGGTCTGGTACCTGAACTATCAGGAGGTCATCGCCATCGGTCGGCTGTTCCTCGACGGGGAGCTCTACAGCGAGCGCGTGATTGCGCTAGGCGGCCCGCAGGTCAGGGAGCCGCGGCTGGTGCAAACCTGCTGCGGCGCCAGCCTGGATGAGCTGCTGGCGGGGGAGCTACGCGAAGGTGAAAACCGGGTCATTTCCGGCTCCGTGCTGAGCGGTACCCGCGCCTTTGGCCCGCGCGCTTTTCTCGGCCGTTTCCACCTGCAGGTGAGCGTGGTTAAAGAGGGGCGTGACAAAGAGCTGCTGGGCTGGGTGATGCCGGGGAAAGATAAATTCTCCATTACCCGGACCACCCTGGGGCACTTCCTGAAGCATAAGTTATTCAACTTTTCGACCGATACCCACGGCGGCGAGCGGGCGATGGTGCCGATTGGCAACTACGAAAGGGTAATGCCGCTGGATATTCTCCCCACCTTGCTGCTGCGCGATCTGCTGGCGGGCGATAGCGACAGCGCCCAGGCGCTGGGTTGCCTTGAGCTGGATGAGGAAGATCTCGCGCTTTGTACCTACGTGTGCCCCGGCAAGTATGAATACGGCCCGGCGCTGCGCAGCGTGTTAACCCGGATTGAGCAGGAAGGATAGGTGATGGGCTTAAAGCAGCTGTTTGACAAAATTGAGCCGCACTTTACGCACGGCGGCAAGCTGGAAAAGTACTACCCGCTGTTCGAAGCGACGGCGACGCTATTCTACACCCCCGGTCAGGTGACGCGCGGCGCCGCTCACGTGCGCGACGCCATCGACCTGAAGCGCATGATGATCCTGGTCTGGCTCGCCGTATTCCCGGCCATGTTCTGGGGCATGTATAACGTGGGCCTGCAAACGCTCCAGGCGCTGCACAAGCTGTACGGCGCGGAGCAGCTGCAGCAGATTATTGCCAGCGACTGGCACTACGGTCTGGCCCAGTGGCTGGGGGCGAGCTTCGCCGCGGATGCGGGCTGGCTCAGCATGATGACCCTCGGCGCGGCGTTTTTCCTGCCTATTTATATGACGGTGTTTATCGTCGGCGGCTTCTGGGAAGTGCTGTTTGCCATTGTGCGCAGGCACGAGATCAACGAAGGATTTTTCGTCACCTCGATCCTCTTCGCGCTGATCGTCCCGCCTACGCTGCCGCTGTGGCAGGCCGCTCTGGGCATCTCCTTCGGCGTGGTTATCGCCAAAGAGATTTTTGGCGGCACCGGGCGTAACTTCCTGAACCCGGCGCTGGCGGGGCGCGCGTTCCTGTTCTTTGCCTGGCCGGCGCAAATCTCCGGCGACCTGGTATGGACCGCTGCGGACGGTTTTTCCGGCGCGACGCCGCTGTCCCAGTGGGCGAGCGGCGGCGGTGAAGCGCTGGTGAACGTCACCAGCGGCCAGCCGGTTAGCTGGATGGACGCCTTCCTCGGCAACATTCCCGGCTCCATCGGCGAAGTTTCAACGCTGATGATCCTGATTGGCGGCGCGCTCATTATCTTCGGGCGCATTGCCTCGTGGCGCATCGTTGCCGGCGTGATGATCGGTATGGCGGCGACCGCGACGCTGTTTAATTTCATCGGCTCGGATACTAACCCGCTATTTGCCATGCCGTGGTACTGGCATCTGGTGCTCGGCGGTTTTGCCTTCGGCATGATGTTTATGGCGACGGATCCGGTATCGGCGTCGTTTACCGATAAAGGCAAATGGAGCTATGGCCTGCTGATCGGCGCGATGTGCGTGCTGATTCGGGTGGCCAACCCGGCCTATCCGGAAGGGATGATGCTGGCGATCCTCTTCGCCAACCTCTTTGCGCCGCTATTCGATTACCTGGTGGTACAGGCCAATATTAAGCGGAGGAAGTCGCGTGGCTGAGAATAAAGGTAACGATAGCATCGGCAAAACGCTGCTGGTGGTGCTGGTGCTGTGCCTGGTCTGCTCTATCGTGGTTGCCGGCTCCGCCGTGGGCCTGAAGTCGCGCCAGCAGGAGCAGCGCGAGCTGGATAAACAGCGCAATATCCTCGCCGTATCCGGGCTGAGAACGCCGAAGATGAGCGCCGAGGAGGTGGAACGCGTTTTTGCCGCCCGTATCTCGCCGCGGCTGGTGGATTTAGCCAGCGGCGAGCTGCTGGATAAAGACCCGGGTAAGTTCAATCAGGCGCGGGCGCTGAAGGATCCTGAGCAAAGCATCTCGCTGGACGTCAGCCAGGACCCGGCGGGCATCAAACATCGTAGCAATATTGTCGAAATTTACCTGGTGCGCGATGAGCAGCGGCAGATTCAGGAAGTGATCCTGCCGATTTACGGCAACGGTCTGTGGTCGATGATGTACGCCTTCGTGGCGCTGGGGACCGACGGCCGTACGATTAAGGGCCTGACCTATTACGATCATGGCGAAACGCCGGGGCTGGGCGGTGAGGTGGAAAACCCCAACTGGCGGCAGCAGTTTATCGGCAAGCAGGTGCTTGACGATAGCGGCCATCCGGCGCTGAAGGTGGTGAAGGGCGGGGCGCATCCGGGAGATATCCACGCCGTTGACGGCCTGTCCGGAGCGACGCTGACCTCCAACGGCGTGCAGCATAGCTTTGATTTCTGGATGGGCGAGCTGGGCTTCGGCCCGTTTTTGCAAAGAGTGCGTGACGGAGAGCTGAATAATGGCTGAAACAGGCGATACGCAAGAGATGAAGCGCGTATTGGTGGGGCCGCTGCTGGCCAATAACCCCATTACGCTGCAGGTGCTGGGGGTCTGTTCGGCGCTGGCCGTGACCACTAAGCTGGAAACTGCGCTGGTGATGACCCTCGCGGTCACGCTGGTGACGGCCTTTTCCAGCATGTTTATCTCGATGATCCGCCACCATATTCCCAACAGCGTGCGGATGATCGTGCAGATGACGATCGTCGCCTCGCTGGTGATTGTGGTGGACCAGCTGCTGCGCGCCTTTGCCTATGAGACCTCCCGGCAGCTGTCGGTATTTGTCGGGCTGATCATCACCAACTGCATCGTGATGGGCCGGGCGGAAGGGTACGCCATGAAGTCGCCGCCGCTGGCCAGCTTTATGGACGGTATCGGCAACGGACTGGGATATGGCGCCATTCTGATCGTGGTCGGCTTCCTGCGCGAGCTTATCGGCAGCGGCAAGCTCTTTGGCATAACCGTGCTGGAGACGGTGCAGAACGGCGGCTGGTATCAGCCGAACGGCCTGTTCCTGCTGGCGCCGAGCGCCTTCTTTATTATCGGTTTGCTGATTTGGGCGCTGCGCAGCTGGAAGCCGGAACAGCAGGAAAAGGAGTAAACGATGGCGGCTCACTATATCAGCCTGTTTGTCCGCGCCGTATTCGTTGAAAATATGGCACTGGCCTTCTTCCTCGGGATGTGCACCTTCCTCGCGGTATCGAAAAAGGTCTCCACCGCCTTTGGTCTCGGCCTGACGGTGACCATCGTGCTTGGGCTGGCGGTACCGATCAATAACCTGATCTATAACCTGGTGCTGCGCGACGGGGCGCTGGCGGAGGGCGTCGATTTAAGTTTTCTCAACTTTATTTCCTTTATCGGCGTGATCGCCGCGCTGGTGCAGATCCTCGAGATGATCCTCGATAAGTATTTCCCGGCGTTATACCACGCGCTGGGGATCTTCCTGCCGCTGATTGCCGTGCACTGTGCGATCTTTGGCGGCGTCTCCTTCATGGTGCAGCGTGACTACAACTTCCCGGAATCCATTGTTTATGGCTTCGGTTCCGGTATCGGCTGGACGCTGGCGATTGTCGCCCTGGCGGGCATCCGGGAGAGAATGAAATATGCCAACGTACCTGCCGGCCTGCGCGGGTTAGGGATCACCTTTATTACCACCGGTCTGATGGCGCTGGGCTTTATGTCATTCTCCGGCGTGCAGCTATAAGGGCGGAAAGTATGGAAATTATTCTTGGCGTCATGATGTTCACCCTGATTGTGCTGGTGCTTTCGGGGCTGATTCTCGCCGCGCGTTCAAAGCTGGTCAACGCCGGTGAGGTGGTTATTGAGATCAATAACGAAGCGGATAAACAGATCCGCACATCGGCGGGCGATAAGCTGCTCAATACGCTGTCCAGCAACGGAATCTTTGTCTCCTCCGCCTGCGGCGGCGGCGGTTCCTGCGGCCAGTGTCGGGTGACGGTGAAAGAGGGCGGCGGCGATATCCTGTCGACCGAGCTTTCCCATATCACCAAACGTGAGGCGAAAGAGGGCTGCCGGCTGGCCTGTCAGGTGGCGGTGAAGCAAAACATGAAGATCGAGCTGCCGGAAGAGATCTTCGGGGTCAAAAAATGGCATTGCGAAGTGATCTCCAATGATAACAAAGCGACGTTTATCAAAGAGCTGAAGCTGCGCGTGCCGGACGGCGAAGTTGTACCGTTCCGCGCTGGGGGATATGTCCAGATCGAGTGCCCGTCGCACAAGGTGGCGTATGCTGACTTCGACGTGCCGGATGAGTACCGCGCCGACTGGGATAAGTTTAACCTGTTCCGCTATGTCTCCGAGGTAAAAGAGCCCACCCTGCGCGCCTACTCGATGGCTAACTACCCGGACGAAAAGGGCATGATTATGCTCAACGTGCGTATTGCCACACCGCCGCCGAAGGTGCCGGACGCGCCGCCGGGCATTATGTCTTCCTATATCTGGTCGCTGAAGGCCGGTGATGAGGTGACGATTTCCGGGCCGTTCGGCGAATTTTTTGCCAAAGATACCGACGCTGAAATGGTCTTTATCGGCGGTGGGGCCGGCATGGCGCCGATGCGTTCGCATATTTTCGATCAGCTCAAGCGGCTGTACAGCGGGCGTAAAATCAGCTTCTGGTACGGCGCGCGCTCGCTGCGCGAAATGTTCTACGACGATGAATTCGCACAGCTGGCGCGGGAAAATCCTAACTTTACCTTCCACGTGGCGCTGTCCGATCCGCTGCCGGAAGATAGCTGGAATGGTCATACCGGCTTCATCCACAACGTGCTCTATGAGAACTACCTGCGCGATCATCCGGCGCCGGAGGAGTGCGAGTTTTATATGTGCGGGCCGCCGGTGATGAACGCCGCGGTCATTAAAATGCTGAAAGATCTCGGCGTTGAGGATGAAAACATCTTGCTGGATGACTTTGGAGGCTGATGATGTGGACCCTGTTTCTCGCTACCTTTGTGATTTTCGCCCTGGTTATCCTCGGGATGTCGGTGGGGTATCTGGTGAAGCGCAAAAGCCTGCAGGGGAGCTGCGGCGGGATCGCCTCGCTGGGTCTGGAAAAGGTCTGCGACTGCCCGGAGCCGTGCGACGCGCGCAAAAAGCGTCTGGCGCGGGCAGCGCAGCGCCAGCGGGACCGGATCCTTTAATCACCTCTGGCTAATCCGCTAAACGCCCCGGCGCCGCCGGGGCTTCGCTTCCGCGCATTTTTCCCCCTTCTCTTCTCATTAGACAGAATTGTGCTGTATACTTGTCCAGTGGTCAGTGAGGGCTAGCTATGCGCAAAATCATCCATGTTGATATGGACTGCTTCTTTGCCGCGGTCGAAATGCGCGATAACCCGGCGTTGCGGGATATTCCCATCGCCATCGGCGGCAGCCGGGTCCAGCGGGGGGTCATCAGTACCGCCAACTATCCGGCGCGTAAGTTTGGCGTGCGTAGCGCCATGCCAACGGCGATGGCGCTGAAGCTTTGCCCGCATCTGACGCTGCTGCCGGGGCGCTTTGACGCCTACAAAGAGGCATCGGCCCATATCCGGGAAATTTTCTCGCGCTACACCTCGCTGATTGAACCCCTCTCGCTCGATGAGGCGTTTCTTGACGTGACCGACAGCGTCCACTGCCAGGGCTCGGCGACGCTGATGGCGGAGGAGATCCGCCAGACCATTCAGCGTGAGCTGCAGCTCACCGCCTCCGCCGGCATCGCTCCGGTGAAATTTCTCGCCAAAATCGCCTCCGATATGAATAAACCCAACGGCCAGTTTGTGATTGCGCCGCATCAGGTCGCAGAATTCGTCAGAACCCTGCCGCTGGCGAAAATACCCGGCGTGGGAAAAGTCTCCGCGGCAAAGCTGGAGAATATGGGGCTACGTACCTGCGAAGATGTGCAGAAAAGCGATCTGGCGATGCTGCTCAAGCGCTTTGGCAAATTCGGCCGCATCCTCTGGGAGAGGAGCCAGGGCATCGACGAGCGGGAAATCAACAATACGCGGCAGCGTAAATCGGTGGGCGTCGAGCGTACGCTGGCGGAGGATATTCACCGATGGGGCGACTGTGAGGCGATTATCGAGAACCTCTACCAGGAGCTGGAGCGGCGGCTGATTAAGGTTAAGCCGGATCTGCTGATTGCCCGCCAGGGGGTAAAGCTCAAGTTTAATGATTTTCAGCAAACCACCCAGGAGCACGTCTGGCCGCGGCTGAGTAAAGACGATTTGCTCGCCACGGCCTACAAAGCCTGGCATGAGCGGCGCGGCGGCCGCGGGGTGCGGCTGGTGGGGCTGCACGTTACGTTACTCGATCCCCAGCTGGAGCGGCAGCTGGTTCTGGGACTATAGCGATGCTGCAGATTAGAGACTACCGGGATGACGATTTTTCCGCGCTGTGCGCCATCTTCCTGCGTGCGGTTCGGCAGACCGCCAGCCGCGACTATTCGCCGCGGCAAATCGCCGCCTGGGCGCAGGTCGACGAGGACCGCTGGCGGCAAAAAATGCGCGACTCCCGGGTGCTGGTGGCGGAGATTGAGCGGCAGCCGGTCGGCTTTATTAGCGCCATCGGCGGCGATATCGATCTCCTGTTTGTCGCGCCCGAACGCGCCCGTCAGGGAGTTGCTGGGGCGCTGCTCGCCGAGCTGTTCAGGCAAATTCCGCGAGGGACGCTGCGGGTGGAGGCCAGCATCACGGCAAAAGCCTGCTTTATGCGTCATGGCTTCACGGTCATAGCAGAGCAGCAGGTAGTCGCGCGCGGGGAGACGTTTACTAATTATCGCATGGAGAAGGTGAGGTAGGTACTGGCTTTCGCCGGGGTTAGATTTGCGGGCGACGAGGCCGCCGCCCGCATCCGGGAGAACCCGGAGAGATCAAATCCGTAGCTGGCCGCTTATTTTGCCGGAATCGCTTTCAGCAGTTCAGTCAGCAGCGTCCAGTACTGGCCAACGCTTTCGATATGCACCTGCTCATCCGGAGAGTGCGGCCCGGTAATGGTCGGCCCAATAGAAACCATATCCATATCCGGGTACGGCTTCTTGAACAGCCCGCACTCCAGGCCGGCGTGAATAATCTGGATATTCGGCGTTTTATTAAACAGACGCTGATAGGTTTCGCGGACCAGATGCATCACCGGCGAGTTTGCATCCGGCTGCCAGCCCGGGTAGGCGCCCCTGGCTTCGGTTTTCGCTCCCGCCAGCTTGCCTAACGAGTCCAGCATGCTGACGACGTAGTCTTTGCCGCTGTCGATCAGGGAGCGGATCAGGCAGTGGATTTCGACGTTATCATCGGTCATGGTGACCACGCCGACGTTGAGGGAGGTTTCGACCACGCCCTTCGCCACGTCGGAGTTACGGATCACGCCGTTTGGCGTCGCGTTCAGCAGACGAACAAAGCCGTCACGGGATTGCGCCGTTAGCGCCGCTTTATCATTAGCGGCCGCATCCAGCAACAGCACCAGATTCTTCTCTTTTACCGCCAGCTCGTTTTTAAGGATCGCCTCGTAGGCGCTGACCTGCGCCTTCAGTGCATCGACTTTCTCTGCCGCGACGGCAACGGTGGCGAAGGCTTCACGCGGAATGGCGTTGCGCAGGGTGCCGCCGTTGAAATCGACCAGGCGCAGATCCAGCTCGACGGCGTGAGCGGCGAGGAAGCGGGCCAGCAGCTTGTTGGCATTCCCCAGGCCGACGTGAATTTCACCGCCGGAGTGGCCGCCTTTCAGCCCTTTTAGCGTCAGCTTAAAGCTGTGGAAACCGGCCGGGATCGCTTCGCGCGCCAGCGGCAGGTTGGAGGTGAAGTCGATACCGCCGGCGCAACCCATATAGATTTCGCCTTCTTCTTCCGAGTCGGTATTAATCAGGATATCGGCCTGCAGCCAGTTGGCCTGTAGGCCAAACGCGCCGTCCATACCGGCTTCTTCGGTCATGGTCAGCAGCACTTCCAGCGGACCGTGTTCGACAGAGTCATCGGCCAGCACCGCCAGAGCGGAAGCCATGCCGATGCCGTTATCCGCGCCCAGGGTGGTCCCGCGGGCCTTGACCCACGCACCGTCGATATACGGCTGAATCGGATCTTTAGTAAAGTCGTGAACGGTATCGTTGTTTTTCTGCGGCACCATATCGAGGTGCGCCTGCAGCACGACCGGTTTACGATTTTCCATCCCGGCGGTAGCGGCTTTACGAATCAGAATGTTGCCAACCTGGTCGCGTTCTGCATGTAAGCCTTTTTCTTTTGCCCAGCCCATGATGTGTTCAGCGAGTTGTTCTTCTTGATAGGAAGGGTGGGGAATGGAGCAGATTTTGGCAAAAATATCCCACAGCGGCTGTGGGGATAATTGAGACAGTTCAGACACGATGAGTCTCCTTACAATCGCCTGCAAAATTCTTTTGCAGGTCGAGGGTTAGCAATAGAATACACGACAAGCGGGAGCTTGCGCGGTGGGGTTGAGAATACCACTTTCCACGCTAACGGGTAGTGGAAACAACGCAAAAAGCGTCGCCAGGGCCGCTTAATACTGGTTTTTAGCGCTTCAGATCTCTATAATCTCGCGCAACCATTTTCCCCCTCGAACATCATTTAAGCCGTATAACACAGGCTGGGACACTTCACATGAGCGAAAAATACGTCGTCACCTGGGACATGTTGCAGATTCACGCCCGCAAGCTGGCAAGTCGCCTGATGCCTTCTGAACAATGGAAAGGCATTATTGCCGTTAGCCGCGGTGGTCTGGTGCCGGGCGCGCTGCTGGCGCGTGAGCTGGGTATTCGTCATGTTGATACCGTTTGTATCTCCAGCTATGACCACGATAACCAGCGTGAGCTGACCGTCCTTAAGCGTGCTGAAGGTGATGGTGAAGGGTTCATCGTGATTGATGACCTGGTTGATACCGGCGGCACCGCGGTCGCCATCCGCGAAATGTACCCAAAAGCACACTTCGTTACTATTTTCGCCAAGCCGGCCGGTCGTCCGCTGGTTGACGATTACGTAGTTGATATTCCTCAGGATACCTGGATTGAACAGCCGTGGGATATGGGCGTGGTCTTCGTACCGCCGATCTCAGGCCGTTAATTTTCAAGGCAAGTGCTATTTACCACGCCCGGTTTTGCCGGGCGTGGTTTTTTTTGCCTGTTAGCAGGTTACAATAGCCGTGGTGGCGACACGATGGAGACTGCACATGGCACAGGCTAACCTTAGCGAAACGCTGTTTAAACCTCGATTCAAACATCCAGAAACCTCTACGTTGGTGCGTCGGTTTGCCTCCGGCTCGCAGCAGCCGATCCACTCCGCGCTTGATGGCAGCAACGTCGATCGCTGGTATCGCCTGATCAATCGCCTGATGTGGATCCGCCGCGGCGTGACGCCGCAGGAGATCCTTGACGTGCAGGCGCGCATCGTCATGAGCGATGCGGAACGCACCAATCCGGAGCTGTACGACACCGTCGTGGGGTATCGCGGCGGCAACTGGATTTTCGAATGGTCTAAACAGGCCATGATTTGGCAGCAAATGGCGGGCCAGGAAATGGACCTCGAACTCAGCGGCCGCCGCTGGCTGCACGCGTCCAACCTCTACAGTATTGCCGCCTATCCGCATATTAAAGGCGATGAGCTTGCCGATCAGGCACAGGCGCTGGCCAACCGGGCCTATGAAGAGGCCGCGCAGCGCCTGCCCGGCGAGCTGCGCGAGATCGAATTCCCGGTTCCCGGCGGTCTGCCGGTGAGCGGTTTTTTACATCTGCCAAAAGGCGAAGGTCCGTTCCCGGTGGTCATGATGTGCGGCGGCCTGGACTCGCTGCAGACCGATTACTACAGCCTGTATGAAGACTATTTTGCCCCGCTGGGGATAGCGATGCTGACCCTCGATCTGCCTTCCATCGGCTTTTCATCGAAATGGAAGCTAACCCAGGACACCAGCCTGCTGCACCAGCATGCGCTGCGGCATCTGCAAAACGTTCCGTGGGTCGACCATACCCGGGTTGCGGCGTTCGGCTTCCGCTTTGGCGCCAATATTGCCGTTCGGCTCGGCTACCTGGAGTCGCAGCGTCTGAAGGCCATTGCCTGTCTGGGGCCGGTGGTGCATAACCTGCTGGTTGACCCGTTGCATCAGGGACGAGTCCCTGAAATGTATCTTGACGTGCTGGCGTCGCGCCTGGGGATGCACGATGCCTCTGACGAAGCGCTGCGCATTGAGCTGAACCGTTATTCGTTAAAAACGCAGGGACTGCTGGGACGCCGCTGCCCGACGCCGATGTTCTCAGGCTACTGGAAAAACGATCCTTTCAGCCCGGAAGAAGAGTCGCGTTTAATTGCCTCGTCATCTGCCGATGGCAAGCTGCTCGAGATCCCATCGAAGCCGATTTACCGCAATTTCGATCACGCATTGCGACAGATTAGCGGGTGGATCAATCATAGATTTAGTTAATTTATTGCTAAATTTTATTGATTTGGTAAAACAGTTGCATCACTAAAGGAGATCGCAATGACGTTACCGAGTGGACACCTGAAGAGTAAGCTGATTAAGAAATTCACGGCTCTTGGCCCCTATATCCGCGAAGAGCAGTGTGAAGATAACCGCTTCTTTTTCGATTGCCTGGCAGTTTGCGTCAACGTTAAACCGGCGCCGGAAAAACGAGAGTTTTGGGGATGGTGGATGGAGATGGAAGCGCAGGCGTCGCGCTTCACATACAGCTATCAGTTTGGTTTGTTCGATAAAGAAGGGGTGTGGCGGCCGGTGGCTATCGACGATCCCGAAGTTAGCGAGCGGCTTGAAAAAACGCTGCGTGATTTCCACACCAGGGCCAACGCGCTGCTGGCGACGTTCAGCCTGAAGCTTGAACCGGCTGATGACTTTAGCGAACCCGTCAGGCTGCGTGCCTGATATCTGCCCCATCCGTCCGGTTCCCCCTGCCGGCCGATGCGCCTATAGGCTAATACACATGTATTTAATTTCTAAGTAATCTTCGATGCCGTACTTCGAGCCTTCGCGCCCCAGGCCGGAGGCTTTTACCCCGCCAAACGGCGCCACTTCGTTGGAGATGAGCCCGGTATTGATGCCGACGATCCCGTACTCCAGCGCCTCGCCGACGCGGAAGACGCGGCTCAAATCGCGGGCATAGAAATAGGCCGCCAGGCCGAATTCGGTATCGTTGGCCTGATGGATAACGTCCGCCTCATCGGTGAAACGAAACAGGGGGGCCAGCGGACCGAAGGTCTCTTCCTTCGCGACTTTCGCATCGCCGGGAACATCGACCAGAATGGTCGGCTGGAAGAAGTTACCGCCGAGCTCGTGCACCTTGCCGCCGGTCGCGATCCGCGCGCCTTTGCCGACGGCGTCGGCGATGTGCTCTTGCACCTTGGCGACCGCTTTCTCATCGATCAGCGGCCCGGTCGTTACCCCTTCCTGCAGGCCGTCGCCGAGGCGCAGCTTCTCCACCGCCTGCTGAAGCTTTTCGGCAAAACGTTCATACACTCCGTCCTGGACGTACAGGCGGTTGGCGCAGACGCAGGTCTGCCCGGCGTTACGAAACTTGGAGGCCATCGCCCCTTCCACCGCCTTATCCAGATCGGCATCATCGAAGACGATAAACGGCGCGTTGCCGCCGAGCTCCAGCGAGACTTTTTTGATGTCCTGGGCGCACTGCGCCATCAGCTGACGGCCAATTTCCGTTGAACCGGTAAACGACAGTTTGCGCACCAGAGGATTGCCGGTGAGGGCGTTCCCGACCTCGCTGGCGGACCCGGTCACCACGTTGAACACCCCGGCAGGGATCCCGGCGCGCTTCGCCAGCTCGCCCAGCGCCAGCGCGGAAAAAGGCGTCTGGCTGGCCGGTTTTAGCACCATGGTACAGCCAGCGGCTAATGCCGGCCCGGCCTTGCGGGTGATCATCGCCGCCGGAAAATTCCACGGGGTGATGGCGGCGGTGACGCCGATCGGCTGTTTGATGACGATCAGCCGCTTATCGGCCTGATGGCCGGGAATGGTGTCGCCGTAGATGCGTTTGCCCTCTTCGGCGAACCACTCGATGAACGAGGCCGCATAGCCGATCTCTCCCTTCGCTTCGGCCAGCGGTTTACCCTGTTCGAGGGTCATCAGCCGCGCCAGGTCGTCCTGGTTCTCCATCATCAGATCGAACCAGCGGCGCAGAATCCCGGCGCGCTCTTTGGCGGTCAAGGCACGCCAGGCGGGAAGAGCGCGGCTGGCGGTTTCGATGGCCTCGTGGGTCTCATCGGCGCCCATTTTCGGCACCGAACCCAGCGGCTGGCCGTTGGCCGGATTGCTCACCGTAATGACATCGCCGCTGATGGCGTCTCGCCACTCGCCATTGATCAATGCCTGCTGGCGAAACAGGGTTAAATCAGTAAGTTGCATGGTCATTTCCTGTTTTATAACGTTTAACGAGTGAATGAAGTGCTCCAGCGTAGCGGAGAATGAAAAGTCGCGTTTGCGATAGCCTTCACGTTTACCGGCGCTTTTCGCGTCGGGGTTGAGACAGACCTGTGCTGGCTTTGCACTCCTCAGCCGTTAAGTGTAGACGCCGGACCGCCTGGCCGCGGCGGCTAAACAGTGACTAAACAGCAACGATTCCGTTCCGATGGCGTGACTCTTCGCGCTAATTTCGCGATATCAGCCACAAAATTAGCACATCGCCGGTCATCAACCCGGGAAGCAACTTGCTTTTATTCGGGGAGGTGGATACTTTCTGTAACGTTACACTAAAACGTTACAGAAAGCGTTAACCACCCGATTATGAGTGAAGTCCCTGGCGATTTAGCGAGGCCCAAAGGTGCTATAGACACCTCAACGGTACGTGAAAGGATCATGATGATGAAAATGAAACAGTTTTGTTCGACCAGACGTATTTTAGCGTGCGCCTGTTTAAGCACGGCCCTGCTGGCGGGGAGCGCGGTGAGCGCAGTGGCCCACGCGGCGCTTAATTTCCGCGTTTACTCCTCTCTGCCGGGGGACGACTCCTCCGCCCACTACATTTGGTACAGCCGTTTTCAGGAAAACCTCAACAACAACCCGAAGCTGAAGGGGCAGATCAAGCTGAACTATTTCGCCAACGGCATGCTGGGGAAAGAGGCTGACGCCACGCAGCAGGTGCGTATTGGCGCAATTAATATGATGATCTCCGGGACATCTATCTGGGCCACGCTGGTGCCGGAAATTGGCGTGCTGGATCTCGGCTACCTGTTTAAAGATTACGATCAGGTCGGTAAAACCCTCGACGGCAAGGCGGGGGAAAAGCTGTCTGCTTTAATGATGGAGAAGGCCAACGTGATGGTGCTGGGCTACGGCTATAACCTCGGCTCGCGCAACATTTACACCAAAAAGGCCATTGAAAAACCGGAAGATTTAAAGAATCTGAAAATTCGCGTTTTGCCGGTACCTAACTTTATCGCCACCCTGAACCATATGGGGGCGGTGGCCATTCCCATGCCGGGGGGAGAGGTCTATTCCAGCCTGCAGATGGGGGTGATTGACGGCGTAGAGCATGACGCCCCGACGATCTACTCGAGTAAATATTATGAAATTGTCAAAAACGGCACCCTGACCCGCCATAGCTACAACCCGCTGATGAGCGCCATGAATAAGAAAAGCTTCGAGCAGATCCCGGCGGAGCTGCGCGGCGAGGTGCTGGCCGCGGCAAAAGAGGCGACCGACTACGAACGCCAGCAGGCCGGTAAAAAAGAGCAGGAGGCCATTAAGAACCTCGAGGCGAAAGGCGTGACGTTCCGCGAAATCGATCGCCGCTACTTCTATCAGCAGGTGCAGCCAGTCTGGCAGGCGTTCCTTGGCCAGTATCCGGATATGAAACCTATCGTCGATGAGATTACCGCCGCGGCGCCGGACAAGCAGCAGTAGCGGGGGCCGCCGGCTTGCCCGCCCTTCAGAGGTGGGCCGGCGGTGATATCCATGACCTTACACAGAGAGTTCAAGATGGCTGATATCTCTATTAAAGCAAAGGATGAGTGCCTCGCGCTGGCGCTGCTCGGTAGGTTAAGCCGGTTTTTGACGACCCTGACCGCCTGGGCCGGGGCGCTGGCGCTGTTTATCAACGTGCTGGTGGTTTTCGCTTCGGTTATCTGGCGCTACGCGCTGCACTCCCCGATTCACTGGGCGGAAGAGGTGGCGCGAGCGCTGATGATTGCGCTGGTCTTTTTTGGCGTCGCAACATCGACGGCAAAAGGCGGGCATATTGGCGTCGATCTGTTCCTGCGCTTTCTGCCGCAGCACGTCCGGCCGTACGTGGTGCACGCCAGCCGCTGGGTCCTGTTTCTGGTTTCCGTTGGGCTGGTTGTCTCCAGCTATGACCTGTTGCAGGCCGCGCGGGTGCAGACCACTGAAACCGGCTTGCCGCAGATTATCTACGTTATTCCGGTGCTGATTGGCTCGCTGGTGATGATGGTCGCCGCGCTGGAGCTGGCCTTGCGCGAACGCGCCAGGGTCGTTCTGCTCAGCGGGCTGGGCATCGTGGCGCTGGCGGCCCTCGGCTACGCCAAACTCTCGCTGATGGCCGATCCGGCCAGCGCGGCGGCGGGGCTGATGCTTATCTGCTTCGCCCTCGGTATTCTCGCCGGCGTGCCGATCGCCTTCACCCTCGGCATGTCGGCGATGGTGTTCTTCATCTGCGATCCGTCGCTGCCGTTTGTCTTCTTCTCCCAGCAGGTGGCGGCCGGAGTCGACCACTTTGTCCTGCTGGCGATCCCCTTCTTCCTGCTCGCCGGCGCGGCGATGGAGATCAACGGCATGTCCACGCGCCTCGTTGAGCTTATCGTGCGGGGAATGGGGCGCTTTCGCGGCGGTTTAAACATGACCACCGTGCTGTCGATGGCTTTCTTCTCGGGTATTTCAGGCTCCAAGCTGGCGGACGTCGCCGCGGTTGGCGGCGTGCTGATGCCGGCGGTACGGCGGGCGAAGCAGGATGGCGAGGAGGCGGCCGGCGTTTTCGCCGCCTCGGCGGTGATGGCCGAAACCATTCCACCGTGCGTAAACCTGATCGTGATGGGCTTTGTGGCCAATATCTCGATCGGGGCGCTGTTTATTGCCGGGCTGGTGCCTGCGGCCTGCCTGCTGGTGCTGCTGCTGATCGCCGCCAACCGCTTTGGCGGCAAAATCAACGTCAGCGAGGCCTATCCCGTGCTGCGCCCGCGCGCCCAGCTCTATCTTGGCGCCGCCGTCGGGCTGGTGATGATCTTTATGATCGGCCGCGGCGTAATGATGGGGATCGCTACCTCGACCGAGATCTCCGCCTTCGCGGTGATCTACGCCATCGTGGTCGGGCGCCTGGCCTTCCGCGAGCTGACGTTTAAAGCCACGGTGAAGATGTTTATTGATATCGCCGCGATGTCCGGAGTGCTGCTGTTTATCGTCGCCTGCGCCACCAGCCTCTCCTATGCGCTGACCATCCAGATGATCCCGCAGCAAATTGCCGGGCTGCTGGTCGGTATTGGCGTTGAGCAGGGGGCGTGGCTATTTCTGCTGCTCACCATCGTTTTTTTAATTATTTTCGGCGCGGTGCTGGAAGGCGCGCCGGCCCTGATTATCTTTGCCCCGATTCTGGTGCCGATTGCCGTTCAGCTTGGATTTAATCCGCTACATTTCGGCATCATCATGATTATGGCAATGGGCTTCGGGCTATTTTCACCGCCCATCGGCCTGGGCCTCTATACCACCTGCGCCATTTGCGGCGTGGAGATGAAGTACGTGATCCGACCGATGGCGAAATACCTGACGGTGGTGCTGGTCGGCATCATTATCGTGGCGATGGTGCCGCCGCTCACCACCTGGCTGCCGGGTCTGGCGGGTTACTAAGCGTTACGTTAATCGCAGTACAAGGCGGCATGAGCGTCATGCCGCCGGAATCATTGCCCGGAAGCAGAAATTAACTATGCCAGGGGCAGGGACGTCCACGTCCAAAATTGGCCCTGGCGATAAATATTATCTCTGGTGGTATCGAGTCTGAATAACAGGAGTCTGAAATGGGATCGTTAACGGCAAAAAAAGTATTTATTACCGGTGCTGAGCAAGGTATTGGAAAAGAGACCGCCAGAAAGTTAATTGAGGCGGGATGCGATATTTATATTCACTATTTCAGCGGCGAAGAGGGCCCCAAAGAGCTGATGGCGATTGCCGAACAAAAAGGAGGCAAGGCGGCCTGCGGCCACGCTGATTTAACGGATGAAGCGGAAGCGGCCCGCTGCGTGGCGGCGGCGGCGGAGTTTTTAGGCGGTATCGATATTGTGATCAACAACGTCGGCGGCATCATCGGCCGCAAGTGGCTCGGTGAGATCGACGGCCAATTCTGGCGTACCGTGATTGACGTCAATATGACCACCATGCTCAACGTGACCCAGCAGGCGCTGCCGTGGCTGAAGTCCGCCCCGGAGGGCGCCAGCATCGTCAATCTGGCCTCGCTGGCCGGACGCTCCGGCGGCCACTCGGGATCGCTGGTTTACTCCACCACAAAGGGGGCGGTGCTGACGTGGACGCGATCGCTTGCCGCGGAGCTGGGGGAGTTTGGCATTCGGGTCAATGCGGTCGCTCCGGGCCTGATTCTGGGAACGCGTTTCCATAACCAGCACACCACCCAGGAATCTGCCGACCGCACGGTCCAGGAGATCCCTCTGGGACGGGCGGGCACGCCTGAGGATGTCTCAAGAGCCATCTGTTTCCTCGCCTCCGAGTACGATGGCTTTATTTCCGGGGCGACGATTGATATTAACGGCGGTATTTACCGCGCGTAAGGGAGAGGCGGGCGGTTAGCGCCGCCCGCATGAAGAGAGCCTATTGATGATTAAGTCCGATATTATCCATCCTGATTTACTCCAGGCGCTGGCGCTGTGCGGGCATAAGGCCAATATTCTTATTGCCGATGCTAATTATTCTATTTTGACCAACACCGCGGTACAGGCGCGGATTGTGTACCTGAACTTTTCTCCCGGCTTAATCGACAGCGTGACGATCCTGCAGAAAATTCTCGGCTACCTGAATGTTGAAAAAGCGACGCTGATGGCCAGCCCGCCTGAGTTCGATAATACTATCGAGCGCGAATATCGCCGCGTTTTGCCCGCGGCGATCGAGCTTGAGTATATTGAGCGCAACGCCTTTTACGCGCAGGCAAAATCGTCGGATACGCTGTTGGCCATCGCTTCTGGTGAAACCCGACGTTTTGCCAATATTCTGCTTACCGTCGGGCCGACGCTGGTATAAAAACGGGCTCTTCTCTTTATTCTTCCCAACGAACGCGTCTGCTTCAGGAAGCGGGCGCCTCGCGCACCGATTGCCGGCAGACCAGCGCGGGAGGGAATAAAAACTCCGCGGGGGCAAGCGCCGGATTTTCTATCCGCTCAATTAACCGCTCGACCATCACCTCGGCCATCTCCGCCAGCGGCGGCATGATGGAGGTCAGCCCGGGATAGACCAGCCCGGAGAGCGGGATATTATCGATGCCTATAATCGAAATTTCCCCCGGCACGCTGATGCCGGCCTCGTGCAGGCCGGCCATCAGCCCAATGCCCAGCGCGTCGTTAATGGCCACAACCCCGTCGGGGCGCTGCGGCTGCTGGCAGATCTTTTTCGCCAGCGAGCGGCCGAGTTCGGTCATTTCGGTGTCGCCGTAGGCCGCCATCGTTTGCTCTTCGACGATCATCCCGTCGTAAAAAAGGCCGTGGCGGCGCGCCGCGCTAAGAAAACCTTCAATTTTGTGCGCCCGGCTGGAGGTCATGCCGGCGACGGTGGTGAAGATCAGGCGCCGGCACCCGCGGGCAATAAGATGCTCCGCGGCCATACGGCCCGCCGCGAAGTTGTCCATCGAGACGCTGTCGAGCGCCAGGCCGCCGGATTCGGCGCCGGTGGGCATGCGGCTGTCATAGTTGACCATCATCATGCCCTGCGCGCCGGCCTGGGCAAAATGCGGTTTTTCAATGTCGCAGGCGGCCACGATAATCCCGCGCACGCCGTGGGCAAACATATCGGCAATAAAGGCTTCTTCTTCTTCAATCTGCCGATAGGTGTTGCCAATCAGCACCCGATAGAAGCGCTTTTTCGCGGCCAGATCGACCTCGCGCACCAGCGAGGCAAAGCTGGGGTTGACGATCGAGGGCACCAGCAGGCCAATCATTTTCGCCTGTCCCGTTTTGAGCTGCTGGGCGACCCGGTTCGGCAGGTAATTCAGCGCCTGCATGCTGTGCTGGATACGCGCCAGGGTTTCAACGCGCATTTGGTCGGTGCGCCCGTTAAGCACGTTGGATACGGTACTCACCGACACGCCGGCGTGCTTTGCGACATCGCGAATGTTTGCCATACATCTCCTTTGCAGCAATTTGTGAATGGCAGAGTCTTTGTCGCATTCAGCATCGCTTTTTTGATGGGATTCATAAACTACAACGGTTTAGTGTAACGTTACAGCTGGCGCTGTCAATGACGTAAAGCGCCAGTGGGACTCGCCGCGGGCGTTCGCGATCGTCACGGGCTATTTAGCGCTACTGAGCCGTAGCTGACCGGGGGTTTTGCCAAACCGCTGGCGAAATACCTCGATAAAGGCGCTGACGTTGGCGTAGCCGCTGCGTGCGGCGACCTCGACAACCGGCTCGCCTGCCAGCACCCACTGGAGCGATGTCACTACCCTGGCCTGCTGGCGCCACTGGCAAAAGCTCAGGCCGGTTTGGTCGCGGAACAGGCGGCTGAGAGAGCGAACGCTGATACCCCAGCGCTGGGCCAGCTGCGCCTGGGTCAGCGGGCTATCCGGATGGGCGAGCAGCTGGTCGGCAACGTTGCGCGCGCGGCGATCGGTCGGCAGCAGCAGCTGCAGCGGAAGTTCGACCGCATTCGCCATTTCAGCCACAAGCAGCGACAGCATATTTGACGCGTAATCGGCGGGAAAGCCCGGACGGGGGCCGGCGCACAGGCGATCCAACAGGGCCTGAATAAAGCTGTCGGAGCCAAAGATCCCGGGCGCTGGCGGCAGCCTCGCGCAGGTCGCCAGGTGCAGATAGAGGCTGCTCCCGCCGAGCTGGCCCGGCACCTGGGCGCGGTGGCGAATGCCGGCGGGAAACCATCCCACCGAGCCCGGCGTCACCGTCCACTGCGCCTGTTCGGTCTCGACGATCATGATGCCGGTTTTAAGCCAGTAGATCTGGCCCTCGTCATGCTCATGCCACTCCGTGACGTGGCCCCGCGGGTAATCAAAGGTTTCGGTGCGCATCATCATGGCTGATTAACCGTATATAATGTCCAGATACGGCTATCGTACCACGGCCGCGATCTTCTAACCTTAATTCAGCCCGGCGCCGCGCGCCGCATCGATGAATTAAGGAATAAAATGCACAAAGAAAGTCAGATCGTTATTGATGCCCTGCGGGAAATCATTACCCATCCGCAGCACGATGAGGAGAAGATTGCCCGCTATTTCTCGCCTGACTATTAGCAGCAGGTGGACGGAAAGTGCCTCGACTATCGCGGATTCGTCGGGCATATGGCGTTACTTAAGTCGCTGACGGCAAAAATGAGCCTGACGGTTTTGGCCATTGCCGGCGATGGCAATACGGTGTTCACCCATCACCATGTCAAAGTCGATAAAAAGAGCGGCCAGCAGAGCGAAGTCGCGGTGATGGCGCGTTTTACCCTGGCATCCGGGCGTATCGTGCGCTGCGATGAGCTGACCCACCTTCTCGTTGGGGAGCAGGAGGATCGCGATTTAGGCAGCCGCGGCTAGCGCGTCTCCGTCGTTGAGACATGACAGGATTACTTTTTGAATTAAGGGATTATTTATCATGAAGTCAGACATTGACTACGTATTTCATCACTTTGGCATCCCTCTGCAGGACGGTAAGCAGGAGGGCGCATTCAGCGAAAAGGCGGGGATGTACACCAGCGACAACCCGGGAAAGTTCCGCGTCCAGTGGCACCGGTTTACGCCGGACTCGCCGCTGCATATTCTGCTTAAAACGGTCCCGCACGTGGCGTTTAAGGTCAATGATCTGGCTGCCGCCATACGCGGAGAGGAGGTGATTCTCGGGCCGTATGAGCCCGTCGACGACTATTTTGTGGCGGTTATTAACGATAACGGCGTGCCGATAGAGCTTATTCAAACCACGTTGTCGGACGATGAGCTGTGGAGCAGGGCGCGTGCGGGTAAAGGAAGCCTGTATCGTCAGTAAAAATCGCCATCCTGGCCATTAACCGCAGATCGAAAGTCGCGCGTCGAATATTGCGCCTTACCGCTTCTGAGCAGGAAGAGGTATAGTGGCCCTCCTGTTTCGGCTTATCAACGTTACCTCGGATCAATGAACCTCAATCGCTTTTGCTATCTTCTTCTCGGCTTAGCGGCCTTGGGCTGCTTATTTCTTCCCCACGCTTTGGCGATGTGGTTCTTACTGGTTAACGCGCTGACGCTGGCGATTTACGGCGTCGATAAAATGGCGGCCCGCAGGGCCTGGCGTAGGGTTCCCGAGCTGACGCTGCTCATCTTTGGGCTGGTGGGCGGATGGCCGGGGGCGATGCTCGGCCAGCAGCTCTTTCGCCATAAGACGCAAAAGCAGCCCTTCAGGCGCTATTTCTTTGTCAGCGTGCTGCTGAATGTCGCGGCGCTGGTGGCGCTATATCGGTTCTATCCTTGACCTATCAACTGGGTTTAGATGCCCGGATCGTACCGGCTTGGGTTTTTATTTGCGCTATAAAATTCATTAACGCCTGCCGATGCGGCTGGGGGCGCCACATAATACCGAGATCCCAGTTGGCGTCATCCACGGGGGCGCTTTGAAGTTCAGGCATAATAGCTAACAGAGATGACATGCTTTGCGGAATGATGGTGACCGCATTGCCGGTTGCCGCCCATGCGATTGCCGAATGGAACTCGTTCACCGTCTGGATCAGCTGCGGTATCTGCTTTTGTCCGGCAAAATAGCTCTGCACCTGCAGCCAGAAATCCGGAGCGCAGGCCTGGCTCATCAGTACCAGCGGCGCCGCGTGAAGTGAGGATGGCTGCGACGTCAGCTCAGATGAAAAAACGAATAGCAGGCCATCCTGCTGCAGCGCGAGATGGGAAAGGCCTTCGCAGGGTCTTAGCCGCATAAAGCCAATATCCAGCGTCCCCTCGTTCAGGGCAGTGAACTGATCCAGACTCGACATATCCCGCAGCTCCAGGCTTACGGCGGGGAAACGTTGGCGAAAGCTGGCGGCGAAACGGGCTACCTCTTTTATTGCCCAGAAACCAAAACCTATCCGCAGCTGGTCGTTGATCCCCTGGCGATAAAGCCGGGCAGCGGATTCAAGCTTCTGCGCATGGAGCATCGTTTCACGCGCCTGGGACAGCATCCTTGCGCCAAAAAGCGTCAGCTCGCTGCCGTGGCGCCCGCGGGTAAACAGGCTACCGCCAAGGCTCTCTTCCAGCCGCTGGATTTGCCTCGTCAGGGTGGGCTGGCTGACCGCAAGCACCTCAGCGCTGCGGCTAATCGATCCCAATTCGGCAATGGTTACAAATGCTTTCAGTAGATGAGTTTCCATGCGTATACCGTATATATCACGTCATTAAATGCATTATACCTATGCTTTTTATCCTTTCTAAACTGATGAAATACCCAATCAAGAGGCGAGTCTTATGTGGAATATCATCACCCCTGGCGGCAGGTTAACCGGCACTCTGGAAGTCGATTCGCAGGGCAGGATAAGCGCGATAAAGCAGGAGCAGGGAGAGCCTGAAGGCTGGCTTCTGCCGGGATTTATTGATTTGCATGTTCACGGCGGCGGCGGGAAGGACCTGATGGAGGGAGGCGATGCGCTTCGAACGCTGGCGCGGGCGCATGCCCGCTGTGGGACGACCAGCCTGCTGGCGACGACCGTAACGGCGAAACCTGAATCGCTGACTTCTGTACTGAATGATGTCCGGGAATTTATGGCGCGACCGCGCAGCGCCGATACCGGCCGGGTGCTCGGCGTGCACCTTGAAGGGCCGTTTGTAAACCCGGAAAAACTTGGCGCCCAGCCGCCCGAGTCGCGGCCGGCGAGCCGGCAGGAAATTGACTATCTGCTGGCGCTGGCCGATATCCGTTTGATAACGCTGGCGACAGAATTTGCCGAAAACCTGGAAATGATACCTTATCTCACAGAAAGGGGCGTTCGCGTTCAGCAGGGGCATACGCTGGCGACCTATGAGCAGAGCCTCCATGCTCTGCGCCAGGGAGCAACGGGATTTGCGCATCTGTTTAATGCCATGAGCGGAATACATCATCGTGAACCCGGCGTGCTGGCCGCCGCGCTGGCGCATGCTGAATTTGCGGAAATTATCCCCGATTTTGAACACGTGCATCCCGGCGCGCTGCTGGCTGCCCGGCGGGCGATTCCAAAACTTTACGCCGTTACTGACGTCTGTTCTGCAATGGGAATGCCGGATGGAGAATACCGGCTGGGAGCGCACACGATTTATAAATATCCCTGCATGTCAGCGGCCCGTCTTAAGGATGGCAATCTGGCGGCGAGTACGTTCGGTATGGATCGGGCGCTGCGTAATTTCCTCCAGCTGGGGATGACGCCGGAGGAAGCGTCCGCCCGCGTTTCTCTTTACCCTGCTGAATTCCTCGGGTTGAGCGACCGCGGACGTATAGAGCCGGGCGCCTGGGCCGATTACGTTATCCTCGACCATGAATTCAGGCTTTGTAAGGTGGTTATCGAAGGGGTTCCGGTTCCCTCTACCCCCTAAAGCAGGGGCGCCCCTTTTGCATAACACCGGCAATCAATTTAATAAACCTGACGGTTTTGTCATATCGCGGTCAGCCTGATGACAGCTAAGCACGGTATATTTATTGGCACAGCGGGAGGAGATTTCTTATGGCGACATTTTTATGGGGTTTATTTCAGCGAATGCCGCCGCTGCGGCGCAGAAATCTTTGAACACATCATCAGGATCCTGAGCGGAGAGGCCATAAGCCTTTCATAAGGGGCGTCAATTTATGGGCAGAACAGAAGGCATCATCGATGAGATAGCGCAGTGGATTGATTCAAATCTACATAACCCGCTGAGGATTGAAGATGTGGCCGCCAGGGCCGGCTACTCTAAATGGCACCTTCAGCGGATATTCTTTCAGGTTAAACGCATCAGCCTTGGTAAGTATATTCGCGATCGGCGGCTGTCCCTCGCGGCTAAAGATCTCGTCGAAACTAGCGACCCCATAATGGCAATTGCTTTTAAGTATGGGTTCGATTCTCAACAGACGTTTACAAGAGTCTTTGCGAATAACTACAGATTGCCGCCGCTCAGGTATCGAAAGATGAATGGCGCAATGAATTAGTTTTTATCCCCTGAGCTTCCCTACATCCCAGGCCCGCTAGCGCCGGGCGGCTGCGGCCGTTTCTATAAAAGCCGGCTACGGGCGTTCAGAACGCGACACCGGACGGCTTCGTTTTTAATCGTGATTCAGCTAAGGTAAGGACAGAAGTGTTCAAACGGAACTAAAAGAAGAGAATGATGCTGATTTACGACGTATTTTGGCGGCATATCGGGGTTCAGCGCGAAGGCGAGCGTTGGCTGATATTTCGTGCCGACCTGACGGAGCGAAAATTTTCCCGGCTCTATGACGTTATTATTCCCGACGATCTGACCGAAACCGAGATTCCCGGCTGGCTGGATGATATTTTTCATGAAGCGGCGACGGAAAAGCATCCCGAGGTGAGGCGGATTGAGTAATAAAGGCGGCTGCGCCACAGCAATCTTGCCATATCAGGAACGCACAAAAACGTATGATTAGCGTTAAGCAAAAGCAATCACCGTAGCTAATTTGAGATCAGCGGAGGGGGCAGGAGGCGGATATCTTCGATTACATTGAAGTGTTCTACAACCGGGCCCGGCGTCACAGTCACCTCGGCGGCGTCAGTCCACTATTTATGTAAAAACCCAACCCGTCGATCTTGAAATTCACGAGCCCTATGATGCCGTCAGGGATATTATTTTTTATAAGCCGGTTGCCGATGAAACCCGAATCAGGATGCTGCTCGGTACCTTTGCGGTGCTGTTTACTCAGGACCTGCATCGTCCTAACTGTGCAACAACGGTGCCCGAGGCAATTCGTAAGATCGTGATAAAAATTCCCTTAACCGATCTCATGAAACCCTGAGCGAATATCGCTGGTTGCATAATGAAAGTTGGCTGCAGGGAATATTACGCTCACGGTGCGGCCTTGCCGACCGCCCGGCTATGGCTGCATCTGTCGGCAGGGGGCTCGCCCGACTGCCCGCTTGCTCTCTGCCGGATGAAAACGGGCAGAACCGTGCGCGCCGTATTGCCGTTAAGTGGCGGTTTTTAGTGATCCTTTTCACAGTTCAGCCGCATAGTATCGCCCCTGATAGCGATGCCCCTTTTCAATCACTCGCGAAGTGATAACCATCCCCTACAGAAAATATACCGCGCCCCGGGGAGGGGCCGGTCTGGCGGGGAGGGGAAAAAATGCAGAAAGAGATGGTGATCGTGCTGGACTGCGGCGCAACCAATATTCGCGCCATGGCCATTGATGATCGGGGTAACGTGTTGGCCAGCGCCCACCGGCAAAACTTTACGCTCAACCCGCCGGAAAACCCGCAGTGGCACATCTGGCCGCTGGCAAACATCATGGAAAGCCTTGAACACTGCTGCCGGACGCTGGTCGGGAAGCTTCCTCAATACCCGGTGCGCGCCCTGACCATTACCGCCTTTGGCGTCGACGGCGCGCTCGTGGATAGCCGCGGGGCGCCGCTGTATCCGGTGATCAGCTGGAAATGCCCGCGAACTGAAGCGGTAATGAATAATATCCACAAGTACCTGGCTCCGGCCGAGCTGAAGGCCATTACCGGCGTGGCGCCGTACAGCTTCAACACCCTGTATAAGCTGATATGGCTGCGGGAGAACGTCCCCGATGTGTTCGAACGCGCCCACGCGTGGCTGTTTATGTCGTCGCTGATCGGCTTTCAGCTGACCGGTGAAATGACCACGGAAAGAACCATGGCGGGGACCAGCCAGCTGCTGGACGTCGCGAAAGAGACCTTTAGCGAGCGGCTGCTTGAGGCGATCGGTATTACGCGATCGCTGTTCCCGCGCATGGTGAACTCCGGCGAGCCGATCGGTGAGCTGCAGCCGGCGGCGGCGGCCCGCTTCGGGCTTAAAGCGGGCATTCCGGTGATTGCCGGCGGCCACGATACCCAGTTTGCGCTTTACGGTTCGGGCGTGGGGCTTAATCAGCCGGTGCTCTCCTCGGGTACCTGGGAGATCCTGATGGTGCGCTCGGCCAGCATCAATACCGATCTGCTGCAGTCGCACCGTGCGGCGACCTGCGAGCTGGATAGCATTGGCGGCTACTTTAACCCCGGCTGCCAGTATCTGGCCTCCGGAGTCCTGGAGTGGATCCGCGAACTCTACTGGCCGGGGGCGCCCGCTCCGCAGGTTTATCAGCAGATGCTGCTGGAGGCCGGGCGCGTGCCGGCAGGCTGCGAAGGGGTAACGATGCGCAGCGATCTGATGGGCGATAAGCAGGCCGGCTGGCAGGGGGTGACGCTGTCCACCCGGCGCGGGCATCTGTACCGCTCGGCGCTGGAAGCGCTGTCACTCCGCCTGCGCGAACAGTTGACGATGCTGGAGGCGGTGGCCGGATTCAAAGCCAGGGAGCTGGTGCTCGTCGGCGGCGGCAGCCGCAACGCGCTGTGGAATCAAATTAAGGCCGATACCCTGCAGCTGCCGGTGAAGGTGCTGGCGAAGGCCGAAACCACCGTCGCGGGAGCCGCGATGTTTGCCTGGGCCGGCTGCGGGGTATACCGCAGCGCGGACGAGGCGCGGGCGCAGGTGAGCTTCGATTATCAGACCTGGTTTCCCGGCCAGCCTAGCGGCGGATAACCGCGGTGACCGCCGCCACGTTGCCGATAACCACTTCGCTGCTGCGGGCTATTTTGCTGGAATCAACCAGCAAAATACTTTGCAAACTCTTTTTCAGCATGAATTTTTTGAACAGCGCGTTGCCGTTATCGGTATCCCAGATATTGCCGTCGGCATCGATACCGTCGCAGGAGAAGATGAACAGGTCGATATCAAGATGGCGCACCATATGCAGCGGCGAGTCGTTGATGTAGCTGGCGTACTTTCTGTCCAGCGTGCCGCCGGAGCAGAGTACCCGGACGCAGGTTTTCTTTTCCAGCTCGGCGCAAATGCGGTAGCTGTTGGTGTACACCGTCAGATCCTGGTCCGCCAGCCGCTTCGCCAGATGCCAGCAGGTCGAACTGGCGTCCAGCGCGATGCACATTCCCGGCGTTATCCACTCGGTGGCGGTCTCCGCCAGCGCGGTTTTTCGCTGGGCGTGGCTTTTCGATCGCGAGTCAAAAGCCATGCCCGGACCTTTCGAAGCGCCTTCCAGCTTTCTGGCTCTGCCGTACTCCCTGACCAGCAGCCCCTTGAACTGCAGATACTGCAAATCGCGGCGCAGCGTCTCCTTGCTGACGTTCAGCCCGGCCGCAAGCTCGCTGACGCGTAAAGACGCAGTGCCGTTGAGTAGGGCAATAATCTCAGCCAGACGGTCCTGCCTGTTCATCTTTTCACTCCTCGTTCGCTGCGCAATCTTGCGCACTATACCCTAAATCACTCGAGTTGCAGGAGGGGGATGCGGCCAATTGCCCGTTTGCCCTCCCTCGCCGGCAAACGGGCGCTGCGCGGACGGTTTTCAGCGGCAAGTTTTCTCCTTTTAGGTCCATTATTTTGACAATCATCACACATCTACATGGCTGACTATTGCCATCCGGGACGCCGCCAGAAGATATCGCCAATGTCATCCACCCTAGTTTGTTGCGCCGAGGAAAACACAATGGAAAGAACCGCTATTGCACGCCAGATCATCGACACCTGTCTGGAAATGAGCCGTATGGGGCTTAATCAGGGGACATCGGGCAATATCAGCGTCCGTTTTGGCGACGGGATGCTTATTACGCCGACCAGCGTTCCCTACGAGCAGCTGAGCGAAGACGATATCGTTTTTGTCGACGGACAGGGACGCGCCGAGGCGGGCAAAACGCCGTCCACCGAATGGCGTTTTCACCAGGCTATTTTGCAGGCGAAGCCGGAGGAGAACGTGGTTCTGCATAATCATGCGGTTCATGCGACGGCGGTGGCCATTTTGAATAGAGAGATCCCGGCCATTCACTACATGGTCGCGGCGGCGGGCGGGAAAAAAATCCCCTGCGCGGGCTATGCCACCTACGGTACCCAGGCGCTGTCCGACTATGCGGTCACCGCCATGACCGGCTATAAAGCCACGCTCCTGCAGCATCACGGGATGATCGTCTGTGGCAAAACGCTGGAAAAAGCGCTGTGGCTGGCGCAGGAGGTGGAGGTGCTGGCGAGACTCTATCTGCTGACGCTGGCGGTCACTCCGGACGTGCCGGTATTAAGCGATGCCGCGATCGATGAAGTGCTGCAAAAATTCCACGGCTATGGTTTGAGCGATATTGCCCGCTAGCCCACTCTTCCCCCTCCGGACTGAGGAATCTCCAGAAAAAGTGAAAGGCACGATGAAGTGTGATCTACTGGTTGCGCTTACAAATCAGAAGAGACCTCATCGTTACTGTCCTTTTATCTGCAGAAACGCCCGGGAGCAGGCCGTCACGGCAAAGGGAGAAGGCCAAAAACGCAGAGAGAGCACCGTCGCAGCGCGCAGGAGCCGTGGCTGCTGTTCAGCAATGTGGCGGGAGCGCCACCTGCGCTATCAGGCAAACAGTATAAAAGACAAAAGGAGTCTGTCTTATGTGAGGCTGGCGGTTGAGGTTCTGCGGCATGAGCCCGGAATGCTAAGGCGGCTAAATGTCGTTAATTCACTGAAAACGTTAGGTAAAGAGTGCAGTAATATGGTCATGGGGAACTGACCATATTACTGGGGATCGCTCAGCCCTTAGGGAGAGGGTCGGGGTGAGGGTAATTAACCGCACCGTTGCTGAACCCCGGATGCGGCGCGAACGCCTTATCCGGGCTACGATCCGTGCCCACGGCGGGTGATAAACCGTTGCGCTACCGGGGTTTGGGTGCCCACTCCAGACATCTACAAAAGAATTATTTGATTTAAAATTTTATCCTCCCCATATTTGCGAGCGCTATCACGTTAATTAGCGCGAAAAGTGTGATCTGCGCTGCAAATATCTCTGAGAACCCCCCTCTTGTCTTATTCTCTGTCCGGAAGGCAGGACACGATTTAGTATTGTCGTTATTTCAATGCCCTTTTATATTTATCATCACGGATTGCAAGTGGAGCTTATCTGTACAGAGCTTCTTAATTATTTTTAATCTGTGTAAGGGTAAATAATGCAAATGATTACCTCGCGACAAAACAGATTATTGAAATTCCTTCTCCCTCGAAAGGAATTTATTACCTTGTTAAAAATCGCTGAATACTTAAATGTTTCAGAAAAAACTATTCAACGCGATTTACGCATACTGGAACCGTGGTTAGCAGAATGGAGTATCGGCATAAATAAACGTGCCGGTGCCGGGGTAATGTTAAGCGCAGATAATATAACGGACCTGTTACACCTCGATCAGCTGCTGGGTGCAGAAGGTGACGATACCGATGGCATGATGAACAATTCCCGGCGCGTGAAAATAGCCTCACAATTACTAAGCGAAACGCCACATGAAACGTCAATCAGCAAATTGTCGGAACGCTATTTTATCAGCAGCGCTTCCATCGTTAATGACCTGAAAGTGATTGAATCCTGGATTGCCCCGCTAGGGCTGACGTTGATTCGCAGCCAGAGCGGAACGCATATCGAAGGCAGCGAAAGTAGCGTACGCCAGGCAATGGCATCGCTGATTAACGGCGTCATTAACCATAACGAACCAGGTGACATGATCTATTCTCGTCTTGACCCGGGCAGTTATAACGCGCTGGTTCATTATTTTGGCGAAGAAGATGTTTTATTCGTTCAGTCATTATTACAGGAGATGGAAAACGATCTCTGCTGGTCGCTGGGCGAACCGTATTACGTCAATATTTTCACCCATATTCTGATCATGATGTACCGCATTACGCGCGGCAATGCGCTGCCGAAAAAGGACGACAACGCGAGCGCCTTCGATGAAAACATCTTTTCCGTTGCCAGCCGCATGATTCAGCGTATCGAAACACGCATTGCCCATCCGCTGCCGGAAGACGAAGTCTGGTTTATTTATCAATATATTATCTCTTCCGGCGTGGTCATCGAAGAGCATAACGACGTCAGCGTGATTGGCCATATGCACTCCAGCGACGAGGCCCGGCTGATTACCCACCGGCTTATCGCGACCTTCGCCGATATGGTCGACAGCGACTTTAGCCAGGACATCGCGCTGTACGACGGGCTGCTGATTCATGTTAAGCCGTTGATTAACCGTCTTAATTACCAGATTCGCATTCGTAACCCGCTGCTGGACGATATCAAAGGTGAGCTGCAGGACGTCTGGCGGCTGACCCAGTGCGCGGTGAACCGGGTGTTCAGCGGCTGGGGCGAACAGGCGGTGTCGGAAGATGAAGTTGGCTATTTGACCGTGCATTTCCAGGCGGCGATGGAGCGGCAGATTGCCCGCAAGCGTGTGCTGCTGGTTTGTTCGACGGGCATCGGCACGTCGCACCTGCTGAAAAGCCGCATTCTGCGCGCCTTCCCGGACTGGACCATCGTAGGTGTGGTCTCCGCAGGGAGCCTGCCGTCAATGCTAACGGAGGATATTGAGCTGGTGGTCTCGACGATCAATCTGCCCGCCATTGCCCGGTCGGTGGTGTATGTCACCGCCTTCTTTAATGATGCCGATATTAAGCGCGTGACGGAAACGGTCATCACGGAAAAATTGCATCGTGCGACGTCTCTGGTCGTCGAACATTAATGTCTGAATTCCATGAGGTATGATTAATGGATATAACGAAAATCCTGAATACGAATCGCGTTATTTTAGATATGAAGGCCACGAATAAAGCGGAGGCAATTGAAGAGCTAACCGATCTGTTGCAAAAAGACGGTGCGATTAATTGCCGGGAAACGTTTATTCAGGATGTCTGGCAGCGTGAGTCAGAAGGGTCGACCGGCTTCGAAAATCATATCGCAATACCCCATGGAAAATCGTCGGCGGTGGTCAATACCACTCTGGCGATTGGGCGCACACGCCACGATATTCCCTGGGAAACCCTCGATGGCAGTAACGTGCGCTGCATTATTTTGTTTGCTGTACGGCTTGAAGATCAAAACACCACGCATATCCGTCTGCTGTCTCAGGTGGCGGGTGCTCTGGCGGATGAGGAAATTATCGAGCAATTACTGGAAGAGAGCAGTCCACAAAAGATTATTGACTTGTTTAGTCAATATGCTGAATCCGATGTTTGCTAAATAAAAAGTGGAGCATGTTATGAATATTGTTTGTGTCGCTGCCTGTACGGCGGGAATTGCACATACGTATATTGCCCGCGAGAAGTTAATTAAAGGGGTAATGCCTTCAATCGATAGAAAACCATGATATGCTACTGGTATTTAGGGCTTTCTATGGCTACCGTTACTGTTCATTGTCCTCGTTGCCATTCCGATTCTGTTTATCGCCATGGGCACAGCTGTTCCGGGCACGAGCGCTTTCGTTGCCGGTCATGTCGCCGCGTTTTTCAGCTGGCTTATACCTATGAAGCCAGAAAACCCGGTGTAAAAGAACAGATAGTTGAACTGGCACACAACGGTGCCGGCGTCCGCGATACCGCCAGAGTTCTTAAGGTCGGTATCAATACCGTCATACGGACATTAAAAAGCTCTCGCCGTCCCGGATAACCGCTTCTCCTGTCGCTCATGCCGATGTGGCACTCATCTGCGAGCTTGATGAGCAGTGGGGCTTTGTTGGCAGTAAAGCCCGGCAGCACTGGCTCTGGTATGCTTACAATACCAAAACGGGTGGCGTACTGGCTTATACTTTCGGCCCACGTACCGATGAGACATGTCGGGAACTGTTGGCCCTGTTGACGCCCTTTAGCATCGGCATGATTACCAGCGATAACTGGGGCAGTTATGCCAGAGAGGTGCCGAAGGAGATACATCTGACTGGTAAAATTTTCACACAGCGCATTGAGCGAAACAATCTGACGCTGCGAACCCGTATCAAGCGGCTGGCACGCAAAACAATATGTTTTTCACGTTCCATCGAATTGCACGAAAAGGTCATCGGTGCCTTCATCGAAAAGTACATGTTCTACTGATTGGAGGCATTACCATTAAAGGCGCAAAAGCGCTCGGGCATAATATTAAAGTGGAAACTCAGGGCACTATCGGTACTGAAAATGAGTTACTGGCGGAAGATATTTCCGCAGCCGACGTCGTTATTCTTGCAGTCGATGTCAAAATAAAAGGAGAAGAGCGCTTCATTAATAAACGCATCGTGCGAGTTAAAACCGAAATTGTAATCAAATCACCCGTTCAGTTTCTTGAAAAGGTCGAAAAATCATTAGCTAATGCATGATCCTTATTCGGAGGGATCTCACATGAGTGAAAATAAAGTTCCTGTTTCGCAGGAAATTAAAAGACATCTTTTGACGGGCATCTCGTGGATGATTCCGTTAATTGTGGCGGCAGGGATCTGTATTGCCCTCGGCCAGGTACTCGGCGGCACAAACGTTGGCGAAAAAACGGGCACCATCCCCTGGATGCTCAATCAGATTGGCGGCTGGGGAATGGGGTTGATTGTCCCCCTGATCAGCGCTGCGATTGCCTATTCCATTGCTGACCGTCCCGGATTCGCGCCGGGCCTGATTGTCGGCTTTGTCTGCGGGCAAATTCATACCGGGTTTATCGGCGGGATGCTGGGTGGTTTCCTGGTCGGCTACACCGTCCTGCTGCTTAAGCACTACATTCGTCTGCCGAAATCGATGCAGGGTCTGATGCCGATAATGGTGCTGCCGGTGCTGAGCACGATTATCGGCGGCCTGCTGATGATGACCCGGATCGGCAAGCCCATCGGCTGGCTACAGGAAGCGCTGATCCACATGCTGGAGTCGATGCAGGGCGGTTCACGCTTCCTGATGGGGGCCATCCTCGGGGCGATGGCAACGTTCGACTTCGGCGGCCCGGTGAACAAAACCATGTCGCTATTCGCCGACGGGCTGCTGGTGAGCGGTGTATACGGGCCGGAAGCGGTGAAGTTTGTCGGCTCCATTATTCCGCCGTTCGGCATCACCCTCTCGTTCCTGCTGACGCGCCACAAATACACCCGTGCTGAACGCGAAGCGCTGAAAGCCGCCTTCCCGATGGGGATCTGCATGATTACCGAAGGGGTGATCCCGATTGCAGCGCGCGACCTGCTGCGCGTGGTCGGCTCCTGTGTGGTGGCTTCGGCGGTTGCGGGTGGCCTGATCATGGTGTGGGGCGTGGAAAGCCCGGTGCCGCACGGTGGCATGTTCGTGGTCCCGCTGTTTACCCATCCGCTGCTGTTCTGCCTGGCGCTGGGGATCGGCACGGTTATCTGCGGCGTGATGTTGTCGCTGTGGAAGAAATCGGTGACCGAACGTGACGAAGAGTTTGACGAACTCAGCGAGAAAAAGCTGAAAGACGAAGAAATCACCTTCACCCTGGAATAAACGGAGACCCTATGTTTGCCGACATGAAAAGCATGGTGACCAAAGCCTGGCGTGAACACTATGCGCTGCTCGCCATCAACTGTATGAATCTCGAAAGCGCCCGTGCTGCGGTACAGGTTGCCGAGAAACACCGTGCGCCGATCATCCTGAACCTGTATCAAGGGCATCTGGCCCATTTCCCGGCCCCGGTGGCCGTGGCGCTGGTGAAAGCGCTGGCCGACGAGGCCACGGTGCCGGTCACGCTGGCACTGGACCACGGAAAAGATCCGGTGCGCATTCGCCAGGCGTTTCGCGCCGGGTTCAGCGGGCTGATAATTGATGCGTCCGCCTTCCCGCTGGAAGAGAACGTCCGCCAGACTCGCGCAGTGGTTGAACTGGCCGCCAGTGCCGGGCTGTGTGTGGAAGGGGAGCTGGGCCATCTGGCCGATGCGCCGCGCTATGACCACGCCACCAATGCGGATCTGATGACCCAGGCCGCCGACGTTGAGCCGTTTATCCAGCAGACCGGGATTGATCTGCTGGCGGTGTCGGTCGGCACCGCGCACGGCATGTACGCCCCCGGCATCACGCCTGCCATCGATTTTCAGCGCCTGGAAGAGGTGGCCCGCAAATCAACGGTGCCCCTGGCATTGCACGGCGGCAGCGGTACCCCGTTTGACCAGATGCAGCGTTGCCCGTCCTTTGGCGTCGCCAAGATTAACGTTGGTGCCGCGGTGTTCGAAGCCGGGAAAGCCGCGCTGCTGCATACCCTGTGTCATGACAATTCTCGCGAACTGGTGGATGTGCTGATGGCCATGGAGCAGGCCAGCGAGGAAGCCATTATTCCGTATCTGCAGGCCAGCGGCGCCATCGGCAAAGCCTGATTCATTTTTCTGTCACGCCTTCTATGCCTCTGCAACGACGCACCGGCAGGGCTTGCTACACCCTGAAACTGGAGAATTAACATGTTAATTTCAATGAAAGAGTTACTGAAACCCACCCGCCAACACGGCTTCGCCATTGGTGCGTTCAACGTGGCGGACAGCTGCTTTATCCGTGCGGTGGTGGAAGAAGCGGAAGCCACCAACACGCCTGCCATTATCTCCATCCACCCCAGCGAGCACGATTTTGTCGGGGATTCCTTTTTCAGCTACGTCCGCGATATCACGATGCGCAGCCCGGTACCGTTCACCCTGCACCTGGACCACGGCGCGTCCGTCGAGCATGTGCTGCGGGCAATCCAGTGCGGGTTCACCTCGGTGATGATCGACGGCTCGCTGCTGCCCTATGAAGAGAACGTGGCGCTGACCAAAGAGGTGGTGCGCCTGGCGCATGCGGTGGGTGTTTCGGTGGAAGGGGAACTGGGCACCATCGGCCAGACGGGCACCTCCGTGGAAGGCGGTGTGTCAAAAGTAACCTATACCGACCCTGCTCAGACGGAAGATTTTATTGCCCGCACCGGGGCAGACACCCTGGCGGTGGCGATCGGTACGGCGCACGGCATTTACCCGAAAGGGATGCAGCCGGAGCTGCAAATGAACATTCTTCGCGATATAGCCGGGCGTCTGGATATTCCGCTGGTGCTGCACGGCGGTTCGGCCAACCCGGATGCGGAAATCGCTGAATCGGTGACTCTGGGCGTGGGCAAAATCAACATTTCCAGCGACATGAAATACGCCTACTTCCAGAAAGTGCGTGAGATCCTCGCCAGAGAAACCTGGTGGGATCCGAACGTGATCTACCCGGATGCGATCAACGCCGCACGGGATGTGATCCGCCACAAAATGAAGCTGTTTGGATCGACCGGGAAAGCGTCACTCTACTAAGGCCATCGAGGCGGGTTCGCCCGCCTCTTTCGCAACAAGGAAAGGGATATGGACTACCTGGGGCTGGATATCGGCGGCACAAAAATCGCGGCGGTGGTGATGGATGCGCAGGGGCGGGAAATGGCCCGTTATCGCTGCCCGACGATAAAAGCGAGCTATTCGCAGTTTGTGGAATCGGTGGTCGCCTTTATCGACCAGATTCGCCATGACAGGCAACAGTCGATGATGACGGGGATTGCCCTGCCGGGCAGCGTCTCGCCGCTGAGCGGGCTTATTAAGAACTCGAATATTCAGGTGATTAATGGCCGCGCGTTGCAGACGGATCTCCAGCAGTTACTGGGGCAGACGGTGGTGATGGCGAACGACGGCAACTGCTTTGCCTTGTCGGAGGCCTGCGACGGTGCGGGGCTGCAGCATGAGGTGGTGTTTGGCATTACGCTCGGTACCGGCTGCGGCGGCGGAATAGCCATCAATCGCCAGCCGTTCGTTGGCTCGTGGGGGAATGCCGCCGAGTGCGGGCATATTAGCCTGCCGGGCTACAGCGAGCGGCACGACGGGCCGCCAGCACGCTGTTACTGCGGCAAAGACAACTGCGTGGAGTCGTTTGTCTCGGGAACGGGCATCAGTAAGCGCTATCAGCTTCTTAGCGGGCAACATCTGTCGGGCGATGTGATTGTAGTGCTGGCACAGCAGGGGGAACCTAATGCCGTACGGCAGGTGGCGCGGTTCCGCCAGCAGCTTGCCCGCACGCTGGCAACGGTGGTGAACCTGCTCGACCCTGGCGTGATTGTGATTGGCGGCGGGCTGTCGAATGCGGCGTTGCTTATCGCGAATCTGGATGCTGACGTGGCCCCTTTCGTTTTTACCGATCATTTCTCCACCCCCATCGTGAAAGCCCATCACGGCGACAGCAGCGGTATGCGCGGCGCTGCCTGGCTCGCCATTCGAACCGGGAGAACAGAATGAAACGTTCACAGATTAACTATGCCATTGATAAAGCCCATGCCATCGCCGAGACGTTCCGGGTGTGCCTGCCGGAGTTTGCGTTTTTTACCGCCGATGCCTGGCGAAAGCAGCCGCTGGAGGAGTGGTGTGAGGTGCTGGATCTGCAACTGGGCTGGGACATCACCGATTTTGGCCGGGGTGATTTCGGCAAGATTGGCCTGACGCTGCTGACGTTGCGTAACGGCGCGCTGAATTCGAGCGCGTATCCGAAGCCGTATGCCGAAAAGATGCTGCAAATTCAGCAGGAGCAGCAGACGCCGTGGCATTTTCATACTTATAAGATGGAAGACATTCTGAACCGGGGCGGCGGCGATTTGTGTATGCAGCTCGGCTGGGCGACGGATGAGGCGTTGTTTGATGAGCGGCGCACGGTTGAAGTGAGCGTGGACGGGCGGCGACGTACGTTTAAGCCCGGCGAGACGCTGGTGTTAAAACCGGGGCAGGGTGTGTGCCTGCCGCCGCGTTTGTATCACCGTTTCTGGGCCGAGAAAGCGTTTGTGCTCGGCTGGGAGATTTCGATGGTCAATGACGATAAGCTCGATAACCATTTCCTCGAACCCGGCGGGCGTTTCCCGGCCATCGAGGAGGATGAGCCCGTGAAGTGGTTGTTATGCAATGAATACGATCGTTTGAATGTGACGTGATTTTCCTGGATGCATCGTAAACGCCTTATCCGGGCTACGCATCGTGCCGACGCGCCAGCGGGTTTCGGTGCCTGATGCGGCAGCGCTTTTTCTCCCTCTCCCTCAAGGTTGAGAGATCCCCAGTAATATGGTCAGTTCCCCATGACCATATTACTGCACTCTTTACCTAACGTTTTCAGTGCATTAACGACATTTAGCCGCCTCAGCATTCCGGGCTCATGCCGCAGAACCTCAACCGCCAGCCTCACATAAGACAGACTCCTTTTGTCTTTTATACTGTTTGCCTGATAGCGCAGGTGGCGCTGCTTTTTCTCCGCCAGATATCCTGCCAGCCACACCAGACTCGCCATGGCCGCCACGACGCTCAGTACCGCCAGACGTCCCTTGCCCTGGCTGCGGCTCAGCCTCAGTCCGAACCCGAAGCGCGGGCTTTTTTCATCCCGGAAGTTCTGCTCTATCTGCATCCGGCGGCGCGATTGCCGCCGCCGGTTGCTACCGCAGTAGCGCGATAGCCCGCCGTCCATTTTCCCGCTAAACGGTCACTTCCTCGTAATCGGTCATTATCGGTCAATTATGGCCGCGAGGGTTTGTGACCGTTTGCAAAATTATTTCGGTTCATTTATTGACCGCCAGACGATTTATTGCCGCTGACGCCACAGATCGCGCATTTAACATTTCATCTATTCATCGTTTTTTTTGACAACTATCACATGACCCGCGCCGCGCTGGGCGGGCGCGGTCGCTTTTGAGGAAGCCCGCATTCCGTATTCCACGGCCTGCGTATTCTATTAAACATCGGCAAGAGGAAAAAACATGCTGCCTGTAGAACGCCACCGCTTTATTACTGAAGTCCTCGCCCAGCGCGGGCGAATCCTGGTCCAGGAGGTCGCCGAACTGTGCCAGATTTCGCTGGAGACGGCGCGGCGCGATCTGGCTCTGCTGGAAAAGCGCGGACTGCTGGTACGTAGCCACGGGGGCGCCGTATTCGTCGAACACCAGCCCGCGGAAAAGCAGTACGTTCCGTCGCAGATCGAACAGGGGGAGTCTTTTCGCGAGCGCAGCAATCAGTCGCCGGACAGCAAAACGCGCATCGCTAAGCGGGCCCTGCAGTTTATCGATCCGGGAGATTGTCTGCTGCTCGACAGTAGTTCAACCAGCTGGTTTCTGGCGCGGCAGCTGCCGGATATTCCGCTGGTGGTGCTGACAAACTCGCTGCATATCATCCAGGCGCTGGCGGCGAAAGCTAACGTCAGAACCATCGGTCTCGGCGGCGAGTACTCGGCCAAATATGAAGATTTTATCGGCGTGTACGCCGAGCAGATGCTGAAAGAGTTCGCCATTAACAAACTGTTTTTCTCCTGCCATAGCATCAGCCATGAGGGAGGAATCAGAGAAAGCAACGAGCACCACGCGCGTTTAAAGCAGCAAATGCTGCTCTCTTCAGAACACAAAATTTTGCTGGCGGATGCCAGTAAATTCGGTCGCAGTTCGTTTGCGCGGATATGCCACTACCGGGAAATTGACACTTTGATCACCGATCGTCTGGATGATGAGGAGTTTCGACAGGAGCTGGCCTGGAGCAACGTCAACGTGATTGACGTTACTCCTTTACCCCTACACAAGAAAACCAAAAAACAGCCGTAGCGCCGGCGCCTTCTCGCCCGGTGATTGCGGAATAAGTTGAACATCTGTGGAGAAACTACATGAAAAAGTCTGTACTGGCCTGTTTGTTAGCTTCCGCTGTGCTGTCCGTGGCAGCGGCGCATGCCGCCGACAAAATTCGCATGGGCGTGGTGGTGAAAGTGGGCGGCAACGCCTGGTTCAACGCGATGGAAGCCGGGATTAAAAGCGAAGCGGCGAAGGAAGGTATCGATGCATGGCAGGTCGGCCCCACCAGCGACGATCCGGCGCTGCAGGTTCGCGCCATTGAAGACCTGATCGCCCAGAAAGTTGACATTATCGGCGTGGTGCCGAATGACGCGAAGGTGCTGGAGCCGGTGCTGAAACGCGCTCGCGATGCCGGTATCAAAGTGATTACCCATGAGTCGCCGAACCAGAAATACGCCAACTGGGACTTCGAAATGGTCGATGCCGCCCAGCTCGGCATTAACCACATGATCGCCCTCGCGCAGTGTATGAAAGAGAGCGGGGACTATGCGGTCTACGTCGGCAGCCTGACCGTGCCGCTGCATCAGAAGTGGGCCGACGCGGCGATCGATTACCAGAAAGCGCACTACCCAAATATGCATCAGCTTGGCGATAAGTTTGGCGTCGGCGAATCCCTTGACGACACCATCCGCACCACCAACGACCTGATGTCGAAAGATCAAAATCTGAAGGGCATTCTGGCGATCGGTTCACAGGGCCCGATCGGCGCCGGTCGGGCGGTGCAGAACCGCGGTAAGAATGGCGATATCTGCGTCTACGGCTCGTTCAGCCCGGGACAGGGGATCGCGTTGGTTAACAGCGGGGCGATCAACGGCGGCTATATCTGGAACCCGATGGTGGCCGGAGAAGTCTTCGTGCGCATGGCGAGCATGATCTCCAAAGGCCAGCCGATCGTTGACGGCATGGATATCGAAGGGATGGGTAAAGTGAAGGTTGACGAAACCACCCATACCATCCTCGGGAACAAAACCGAAAGTCTCGACAAGGCGAACCTGCCAAAACTGGTGAAAATGGGGCTGTAATGATGGCGATCTCCGGGATCTTCGCAACCCAAACGACGCCGCTGATTGCTGTGCAAAATCTGTCGGTGACCTTTGGCGGTCAGCGCGCGCTGAACGATATCTCTCTGCAGCTTATGCCCGGCGAAGTACATTGCCTGGCGGGTACCAACGGCTGCGGCAAAAGTACGTTGATTAAGATTATCTCGGGGGTCTACCAGCCGGATGACGGTTGCACCATCACCCTCGCGGATAAGAACTTCCACACCCAGACATTCAGTCGGCTTAGTCCGGAACAGGCGCGCGGCTTTGGCGTCCAGGTGATTTACCAGGATCTGTCGCTCTTTCCGAACCTGAGCGTGGCGGAAAACATCGCCTTCGACCATAACCTGCACGGGCTGATGGGCTGGTATCGCCCATCGCGCCTGCGCGACACCGCCAGGCGTATTCTCAGCGAGCTGAACTACAGCCTGGATCTCGACGCTAAAGTCTCCTCGCTGCCGATAGCCCAGCGCCAGCAGGTGGCCATCTGCCGCGCGCTGGTGGCCGATGCCCGGCTGGTGATTATGGATGAGCCGACCGCGTCGTTGACCCGTACCGAAGTCAACCAGCTGCTGCGCACCGTGCATTATCTGAAGAATAAAGGTATCAGCGTGGTGTTCGTCAGCCATCGCCTGGACGAAGTGCTGGAGATTTCCGACAGCGTGACCGTGATTCGCGACGGTAAGCGCGTCGGCACCTGGCCGGCGGCAGAGGTCAGCAGCGAACGCCTCACCGAACTGATGACCGGCCTCAAGCTGGACTATCGCCTGAAGGCCGCCAACCAGAACGATCGGCGGATCATGCTCGAGCTGGACAAGCTGAGCCGCGCGGGCCAGTACCGCGACGTCAGCTTTAAGCTGCACGCCGGCGAAGTGCTTGGCCTGTGCGGGCTGCTTGGCTCAGGGCGTACCGAGCTGGCGCTGAGCCTGTTTGGCATGACCCGTCCGGACAGCGGCAAAATTTACCTCGACAGTAAACCGGTGCGCTTTCGCGGACATGAAGACGCCATTAAGTCGGGGATTGGCTACGTATCAGAAGACCGCCTGACGCTGGGGCTTATCCAGCAGCAGTCGGTCGGCGATAACACGGTGCTGGCAATCATGGATCAGCTGCGCAGCCGTTTTCATCTGATCGACGAATACCGCAAAAATAAAATTATCCAGCGCTGGATCGAAAAGCTGGGGGTCAAGGTCGCCAGCCCCGATCAGGCGATCTCCACCCTGTCCGGCGGCAACCAGCAAAAAATCGTGCTGGCGAAATGGGTGCTGACCCAGCCGAAGATTCTGATCCTCGACTCGCCGACGGTAGGAGTCGACGTCGGCGCCAAGGCCAGCATCTACCAGCTGATCCACCAGCTGGCGGAAGAGGGGATTTCGATCCTGCTGATCTCCGACGAAGTGCCGGAGGTCTATTTCAATTGCGATCGCGTGCTGCACTTTAGCGAAGGAACGGTAAAAGGCGAGTACCTGCCCGCCATGATTAGCCAACAACAGCTCGCGGAGGCGGTCAATGCTTAATTTCAACCGGTTACGTCCGTCCACCAACGAGGGCTACCTGGCCTGGGTGCTGGTGGCGCTGATCGTCACGTTCTCGCTGTTGAGTGATCGCTTTTTGACGCTGCAAAATCTGCTGGACCTGTCGGAAAGCTATGCGGTCAGCGGCATTTTTGCCCTCGGCCTGTTCGTGGTGCTGGTCACCGGCGGGATCGATATCTCCTTCGCCGCCGTCGCCTCGGTCGTGCAGTACATCATTGCGACGCTGGTGATTCATTACGGTCTGGCCAGCCCGAGCGGCACGATCTTACTGGCGATCGCCATCGGCACCCTCTTCGGCATGATTAACGCCGTGCTTATCTACTGTCTGCGCATCGTGTCGATCATCGTCACCATCAGCATGCAGTCGCTGCTGTTCGGCATGCTGATGTGGTTCACCAACGGCACCAGCCTGTACGACCTGCCGGGCTGGCTGGTTACCCCGCTTCAGGTGCTGCCGTTCAACATTGGAGAGCGACATTATCAGATCGGCCTGCCGCTGGTGGTGATGCTGGCCGTCGCCGCGCTGACCTGGATTCTGCTCAATAAAACCCATCTTGGCCGCCAGCTGTTTGCGGTCGGCGGCGACCAGGAGTCGGCGCGACGCATCGGCATTCGCGTCGGCGCACTGCATCTGTTTGCCTACGGCTATCTCGGCGCGATGGCCGCCATCGGGGGCCTGGTGCAGGTCTATCGCGTGGGGGAAGTGGTGCCGAATGCGCTGGTCGGAGGCGAGCTTGACGTCCTGGCGGCGGCGGTACTCGGCGGCGCCAGCCTGAACGGCGGTAAGGGGAGTGTCGTCGGTACCCTGATGGGGGTCTTCCTGATCGGCATTTTAAAGAACGGCCTCAACCTGGTGGGCGTTTCCAACTACTTCATGAACGTTGTCATCGGCATGACGATCGTAGTGGCTATCACCGTTACGCACTACAAAAAACGCAAAGAAACCGATGTCGGATTCGCATGAGGAACCTGCAATGTTAAGCAAAACTAAGGGGCTGAAAATGAACGCCAGCGGTACAGGGCTACGTTTCAAAGTGGATAGCACCACGATAGGGCTGAGTTTACTGCTGCTGGTGGTCATTATCGGCTTCAGTCTGGCGCTGCCGGGGCGCTTCTTCAGCGACTCGACTTTTCTGAGCGTGGCTTTCCAGCTGCCGGAACTGGGGCTGCTGACGCTGGCGATGTTTATTCCGATCCTTAGTGGCGGCTTGAACCTGTGCATCATCGCCACCTCGAACTTAACCAGCCTGCTGATGGCGTGGGTATTTCTCACCTATCTGCCGCCGGATGCCAGCCTCGGTCTGCAAGCGGTGTGGCTGACCCTGGCCCTGGTGGGCGCCATGGTGCTGGCAATGGCCATCGGCATGCTGACCGGCGCGCTGGTGGCCTATATCGGCGCCCATCCGATTCTGGTCACCCTGGCCACCATGACGATGGTGAACGGTGTTGGCATCTATCTTTCGCGGGGCGCGGCCATCAGCGGGATGCCTGATATCGTGCGCTATATCGGCGCCGATACCCTGCTCGGCATCCCGGTGCCGCTGATTATCTTTCTGGCCACGGCGGTGCTGATCGCGGTATTCCTCGAACGCACCCGGCTGGGCAAATATATCTACATGAGCGGCAGCAACATCAACGCCACCCACTTCAGCGGCGTGAATACCCACCGGGTGCTGATCGCAATCTACGTACTGTCGAGCATGCTCTGCGTGATCGCCGGCCTGGTGATGATGGCACGCTTTAACTCGGCGCGCATGGGATACGGCGACTCCTATCTGCTGCTTACCGTGCTGGCGATTATTCTCGGCGGTACCGATCCGTTCGGCGGTTTCGGCCGGGTGAGCGGCGTGGTGCTCTCGCTGGTGGTTTTACAGGTGATTTCAACCGGCCTGAATCTGCTGAACGTCAGCCCGCATTTCAGCCTGGCGATGTGGGGCGCGGTGCTGATTGTGGTTCTCGGCCTCCGATTCTTCCGTACCCGCTATATGCAAAAGCGGGCGAGCAGGCTTAGCGCGGAAAAAGCCCGGGCGGCGCGCTCCTAGACCTGCCTTTTGATGAATTAACGACACGTATTTTTAATCTCTCTGCTTTCAGGAAAACATCATGGAATACAAAATATCTCCGTCGCTGATGTGTATGAGCCTAATCGATATTAAACAGCAGCTGGCGGTGCTGAACCGTCGCGCTGATATGCTGCACATTGACATCATGGATGGTCATTACGTCAAAAACATCACGCTGTCGCCGTTCTTCATCGAACAGATCCGCCCGCACACGCCGCTGACGCTCGACGTCCATATGATGGTGGAAAACCCCACCGACTTTATCGAACCGATCGCCAGAGCCGGGGCGGACTACATTTGCCCGCATGCGGAAACCATCAACCGCGACGCTTTCCGGGTGATCAATCAGATCCGTGCGCTGGGTAAAAAAGTCGGCGTGGTGCTGAACCCGGCGACGCCGGTGGAGTTTATCCAGCACTACATTCATCTGCTGGACAAGATCACCGTCATGACCGTGGATCCGGGCTACGCCGGCCAGCCGTTTATTCCGGAGATGCTGCAGAAAATTGCCCAACTGCGAGATCTCAAGCAGCAGCACAACCATCGCTATCTGATTGAGATCGACGGCTCCTGCAACGTGAATACCTACCAGCGGCTGATGGCGGCAGGGGCGGAAGTGCTGATCGTCGGCAGCTCCGGTCTGTTCAATCTGGATACGGACCTGGACCGCGCGTGGGACAAGATGCTCGATCAGATGCGTCAGGCGCGTCAGGCAGCCTGAGGGCAGGAGAGGCTATGGCGCATTTTCTCGGTGTAGATATTGGCGGTACCAGCACGCGGCTGATACTGATGGACGACCAGCAGGTTTTTCAGGGCTATCAGAAGGTGGCTACCCGCAGCTGGGCTGACCTGCCGGACCCGATCGGCGGGCTGGAACGGCTGCTTGCCGCGTACCTGCAGGGCGTCAGCGTCCCGGTCTCCGGGGTGATGCTCGGGCTGCCGGGAATATTATCCCACGACCGCAGGACGGTGCTGTCGCTGCCGTTTATCCCGGCCCTCGACGGCCAGCCGGTGGCGCAGCTGCTTGCGGCGCGGCTCGGGCTGCCCGTCGGCATGGATAAAGACGTTAACCATTTGATGTGGTGGGATTTAACTCGTCTCGACGTGCTTCCCGAGGTCGCGGTGGGCGTCTATCTCGGTACCGGCTTTGGCAACAGCCTGTGGCTGAACGGCGATTTTTATCACGGGGCGCACGGCGGCGCGGGCGAGATTGGCCATATTCCTCTCAAGGATAATCTTCTGCCCTGTCCCTGCGGTAAAACCGGCTGCGTTGAAACTCTGACCTCCGGCAGCTGGCTCAGCGGCTGGGCCCGGCGGCACGCGCCGGAGACGGCGATGTCGGAGCTGTTTGTGAAGCACGGCGATCATGCGGATTTACAGGCCTTCGTCGAGCGGCTGGCCTGCACTATCGCCAGCGAGATGAATATTCTTGACCCGCAATACCTGGTGCTCGGCGGCGGGGTGTTGGCGATGGCCGGTTTCCCGCAGGAGACGCTGCAACGCTTGATTCGTTCGCACCTACGCAGCCCGTATCCGGCCAACGACCTGACCATTACGCTCAGCGGCGCCTCCGACGAAAGCGGCTGCCGCGGCGCCTGCCTGGCGGCGCAGCGGCGTTTTAAACCACAACAACTATCGCAGCGGCATTTTCCACTCAGGAGAGAGGCATGAATAAGGGCAAGGTGTGCGTGTTTGGATCATTCAACCTCGACATTGTCGCCGGGATGAGCCGTTTTCCACAGCCGGGAGAATCGCTGATTGCCCGCAACAGTATGATGGGCGCGGGCGGTAAAGGGGCCAACCAGGCCGTCGCCGCGCTGCGGGCCGGAGCGCGGGTACACTATATTGGCAAGGTGGGGCGCGATGATTTCGGTACTTTCGCGCGCCGCCATCTCGACAGCGCGGGGTTTGACGCGGTCACGCTGTTTACCACCGGCGAATGCCCAACCGGCAATGCGCTGATTTACGTTGCTGGCACCGATGCGGAAAACATGATTGCGGTGGATCCCGGCGCCAACCTCACCGTGACGGACGAGGAGGTTGAGCAGTGCCGCCCGGCGATTGCGGCAGCGGATATTTTGCTGACCCAGCTGGAAAACAATCTCTCGGCCATTGAGAAGCTGATTGGCATCGCCAAAGCGAGCGGTACGTTTATTATTCTCAACCCCGCGCCGTTCCAGGCGGTACCCGACGCTCTGCTGGCACAGGTCGATTTGCTCACCCCTAACGCGACCGAGTGTACGCTGCTGACCGGCATTGAGGTACAGGATGTCGCCTCGGCGAAGGTGGCCGCCGAAGCGCTGCACGCGAAGGGGATTAAGGCGCTGATCGTCACCCTCGGGACGCAAGGGGCGCTGCTTTCCGTGGCGGGAAAAACCGAGCTGGTGGCGGCATTCCCGGCGGTGCCGGTCGATACCACCGGCGCAGGCGACGCCTTTAACGGCGCGCTGGCATCGCAGCTCGCCGCCGGAGCCGATCTCGCTGATGCCGCCCGTTTCGCTTCGGCCTACGCCTCGGTGTGCGTGGAGCGGGCGGGCGCCGCCTCGTCGATGCCGAGCTATGAGGAGGCGCGAGCGCGGCAGACGGCGGCGGCTTAACCCGGCCTGTCCCTTCTCACGTGCAGTTCCTGGCCAGACTTGCCTTGCGGTACCGCCGCGGCGTCTGGCCCATCATCTTTCTGAAGCAGGTAATAAAGTAGGTCGCTTTGCGAGATCCAACCTCGGCGTCAATCTCATCAATACTGACGGTGGGTTTTCTTTTCGGGGGAGGGGGTTGGTAAGGGCGTTTATCCTGGGATTCTTCAGTTGTTAATTCTTCCTGCGATTTCCGATACTGCTGGTGACCGACATTATTGAGCAGAATATCCAGTCCACACAATTTTCGACGGCGTTTTTCTTCGTGAGATCAAAGTAGGCTTTTAGTTTGCTGAACGCTTCTTTATCAAACTCTGGTGTATGTACAGTATTGGCGAGTGGCTTCTACTGCATCTTTTCCTGTATAAGCTCCGTTCCTCTTGAAACCGTCATATTTTTCTTTCTTGCCACAAATTTTAGGTCTATCTCAGAGCTAAATAGATTTATTAAGATTACAACGATCGTCGCTAGTAAACTGGAGTAGAAACACTAACGTTATAGTAACTCTGCACAGGTACTCAGCACTTCGTAAGTGTATGAAAAAATTACTCTGTTTGAGAATAAAGGTAATAATATATACCCGTGATCATTGAAACTGCTTGATTTCGTCGGTGCTGAGGATCATGCTCAGGCCATGAACGTAAAACTGACCTCCGCACAGATTGCCGCCCTTGAGGCTCAGCACCGGCAGAGTCGTGACCGCCGTGTCTGCGACCGGATACGCTGCGTGCTGCTTTCTGCTCAGGGCTGGTCTCCTGCCATGATTGCGCAGTCTCAGCTCATTCATGAGACCACGGTTCTGCGTCATCTATCGGATTATCTCAGCGACGGTAAGCTCACCTCTGATAACGGCGGTTCGCAGGAGCATCTGACTCCCGGGGAGTCTGCCGAACTTCGTCAGCTTCTGACTGACACTGTTCACATCACGACGGCCAGTATCGTGTCGCTTGTCCGTGACCGCTTCGGTGTGCGCTACAGCATTCCGGGTATGAATAAGTGGCTTCACCGCAACGGGTTCACCTGGAAAAAACCGTCAGGTATTCCCCATAAGTTCTGCCCGGCACAACAGCAGCAGTTCATGACGCATTATGAAGCGCTGAAGCAGGCTGCCGGTGACAGCGAACCCATTCTGTTTATGGATGCGGTACATCCGACGCAGTCAACGAAGCTGAGCTGTGGCTGGATAAGAAAGGGGGAACTGAAAGCGGTGAAAACCACCGGGAGCCGGACCCGCCTGAACATCATCAGCGCCCTCAGCGTGAACGACCTGGCCCGGACGGTGACCCGTGATTATCCGCAGATTAATGCGGATGCTATCTGCCGTTTTTTTATTGCAGTTCGCCAGACTTATCCGGTGTCGCAGAAAGTGCATCTGATACTGGACGGTGCGCCTTATCACCGGGCATCGCTGGTTAAGGACTGGGCCTTCGTGATGAATATTGAACTGCATTATCTGCCGCCGTACAGCCCGAACCTGAACCCGACAGAACGGTTGTGGAAGGTGATGAATGAGCATGTGCGGAATAACCGGTATTTTGCGTCAGCGAAAGCCTTCAGGGACGCGATAAGAGGATTTTTTGAACGAACCCTGCCGGAACTGGGGCAGAAACTGGGCTGTCGTATCAACGACAATTTTCAGGTGCTCAGTTCCGTGTCAGAGACATAACGACGTATAGCGTAAGGTGTTCACCTGTGAACAAAATAACTCTCATTGATCATGTTGCAATAACTGTTGCCGACCTTGAAGTATCTTACTGTTTTTACGATAAATTGTTTGGTGCAAAAATTCATGCAGAGTACGCCCCCTTTGGGAAACTGCTTGTAAGGCAGGTATCGCTGGGTGATATTGTCCTGAGTTTACATCAGGTTGAGAATGGCGTGGAACTTGTAGCTAAAAGGCCAATGCCAGGGAGTGCTGATTTATGCTTCCGGTGGGGAGGGACAATTCTCAGCGTGTTAGAGCTACTTGAGAAAAACGATATCGAAATAATCCATGGCCCGGTGCCCCGTGAAACGAGTTCAGGTCAGCCATCACAATCTGTTTTCTTTCGGGATCCTGATGGAAATCTGCTGGAGTTAATGGCTGCTGATAATAAAGACCAAGGTTAAAATACTCAATAAAGTCAAAAATAAATATTTTCATCTGCAGGACTTAATGTGGCTCCCTGAAACAATCTGCACTTTGAAGTTTATTGAGTATATAAGAAAAACATGAAGAGTGAATTTTAAGTCTATTCAAGAGATGGTCTGCGATCCAGTATTGCGTAACTTTTATGAATTTTCTAGGAGCTAGTATCTCCCTTTTTTTACCATTTTTCTTAGTTAGCTCAAATGGTCTATAATATTTTTCAGGAGATTTTATCATTGAGGTTAGTAAGCCAGGAGAGACCCCGAGACAGGAGGAAATAATTGTAACCCCATTATTATTGAAATAATTATGTTCAAGGTTATTAAAAGAGTAAAAATTTAAAGACAGAATATTTTTCTTCACCTCACTAGGTGAAGTATCAGTGATGGAAGTGCTGGCCTCATCACCGAACGTCGAACCAATCTTTAATTGCTCATAGATCCGCACCCAAGCCTGCCTTGGGCGGCTGGGCAGGGTCCCGGTCGCCCAAGGCAGGCTTGGGTGCGGAACCTCTTTTAAAATGTGCCTTAACGTTAAGAACGGCGAATCGCCGCTCATTTTCTCTGTTTTAGTTGAGGCCAGCCGTTCTAATTTACTTTGGGTATAACATTTGTCAAGTAGAAAAATTCTAATCTTATCTCTCAGTTTTTTTAACCTTGGTGGTAATTTTTCGTTTCCTTGAGGGGTAATAGAGAATAAATTATTTCTCTTCGAAACCTGTTCAATATACCCAATTTTTTTTAATTTATCAAAGTAGTCTTCCATAACATCTATCTCTGGAAGCAGTCCATCATCGTTTAATACAGCTTTCAAATAACCTAAAACTTCATCAGGGGACGAAGGTTGTATTATTGACACCCCCCAAAGTAATAACCTAAAGTTTGTGTTTACTTCCATTTAGACCCCCAATAGACCATTTTTTCTTTGGATTATTTTTTTATTAACGATTCTATCGATAATTGATTTTATTTCATTATCCCCTAGCGAATCTAAAGAAATCACTGAGCAGTTATTGTCGCTGCAATATTTGAAAGCGCCATTTAACAAAAACTGATCGCTATTTTTGAAGTCTTCGCTTGATATGATTACAACATCGGTAAGTTCTAGCTTTCTTGAAATCTTGAAATGACTAATAAGAGTTAGTTGTGATAAAGTTAATTCGTCTAGTGCAAAAATTATCACCGTGTCACAGTTTGTTTTTCTGATGAATTCTAGTTCAGATAAATGTGAGTATCCAACGCTCTCTATAGGAAGGGCTGATTTACCACCGCCCTCATAAACACTAGCACCTTTCTCCTCAAGATGTTTTTTTATTTTATCTATTGAGTAGCTAACGGTTTCGTTGTCTATTTTCTTATTTGGATAACAAAGGAGTATATTGTGATCAGACTCAGAGAACTCATTTTCCAAAGCATCTTTAATTTCTTCTTTTAATTGCTTTACCAATGATTCTTGATTGGCAAAATGGCTGTTAACATTAACAACTACTTGTGTTAATGTTGTGCTGTTATTAGAGCCAAGTATCACAGAATTTATTTTCTGAGATTGCTCACCTGATGATTTGTTACTCATGTTACTGTTTTATATTGGTTTTGTTCTTAGAGCCTATGATGAAGACTCTAGCTATTTTCTTGGTGAGTGGCTTTATTTTCTTTCGGATGAAAAAAATGCCTATAATTGCAACTATAAGAGCATAGACAACATCTAATGCACGAACACCAATCCCAGAAAAAACCCAATCTGCATTTTTAGCTAGCCAATCCATAATATTTCCTCAATTAGAAAAAATTATCAGCATACCATTGTAACATAGACCTTCTCTTATCTAGATATACTGCATGATTGTAGGTCCCACGAATAGAGTTTTTGTCAACATGCGCAAGCTGAGTTTCAATCCACGCTGATTCATAGCCTTGTTCATGTAGAACAGTAGAAAAAGTATGCCTGAATCCATGTCCAGTAACTAGACCACCATAACCAATGCGTTTGATAACCTGGTTAATACTCGCCTCACTCATAGGCTTGTTCGGATCATTCCGCCCCGGAAAAACATAACGATAGTTCCCTGTCATGATCTTCAGTTCATTGAGTAAATCTAACGCCTGAGTCGACAATGGCACAAGATGTGACCTGCGCATTTTCATCCTTTCAGCAGGAATTTCCCAGATAGCGTTATCTAGATCAAATTCTGACCACAATGCAGCACGTAATTCGATGGTTCTCACACCCGTAATCATGATTAATTTCGTAGCAATCTGGACAAGCCGACTCCCTGTGTAACTGTCTAAGGCACGAAGAAAATCTGGCAGATCATCAGCTTTTAGGAACGGGAAATGATTGGATTGATGTACTTCGAGGGCGCTAGAGAGATCTGCAGCAGGATTAAACTCAGCTCTCCCAGTAGCTATGGCATAACGAAACACTTCTGAACAACGCTGTCGCACTTTGCGCATCTTCTCTAACGCACCGCGTTTTTCAATTTTACGCAGCACATTAAGTAGTTCTAGCGGTTTTATTTCACCGATGGGTCTTGTCCCCACATACGGGAAAATGTCGTTCTGAAACGCTTCCATGATATCTGACGCATATCCTGCCGACCATTTGGCGGACTTCATCTGATGCCACTCTGTAGCTATCTTTTCAAACGCACTTTCGGATTCCGTTTGCAAAGCGATCTTCTGCTCTTTTCGAACTTCACTCGGGTTCTTTCCTTCCGCGACCAGTTTTCGGGCATCATCGCGACGAGAGCGAGCATCGGCAAGGGTAATCGTTGGATACACACCAAGCGAGATCATTTTGGGCTTACCGGCATAGCGATAGCGGAACCGCCAGCTTTTGCTTCCATTAGGCTCTATAAGCAATGACAAGCCTTGCCCATCTCCGAGTGTATAGGCTTTAGCTTCAGGCTTAGCACGGCGAATCTGCATATCGTTTAAAGGCATGTGTATAGGAATCCAAGACCGAACAGGAACATATACACAATCCTATACACATTCAGTATCGGATTCTACTGGATGGTTACGGACAATGACGGACTGAAAGTCAGTAAAATCTTTATAAATCATGGTGTTTATGGATGAATACGGACGTTTGGGGAAGTTGAGATGGTGCCGATAATAGGAGTCGAACCTACGACCTTCGCATTACGAATGCGCTGCTCTACCAACTGAGCTATATCGGCCCTGAAAGGACATGTCCACGAGCGTGAATCACGGGGTAAAAGGTTAAAACTAAGTGGGTGATGCGTCAATGGCCTTATGAATCAACCGGCTACTTTTGCATCACCCGTCTGGCTTTAAGCACGAATGGTATCGTCGCCGAAACCAATCCACTTATAGGTCGTCAACGCTTCAAGGCCCATCGGGCCGCGCGCGTGCAGCTTCTGGGTGCTGACCGCCACCTCCGCGCCGAGACCAAACTGGCCGCCGTCGGTGAAGCGGGTGGAGGCATTCACGTACACCGCCGAAGAGTCCACCTCGTTGATAAAACGATTCGCGTGGCTCAGGGTGCGGGTGAGGATGGCATCCGAGTGCTGGGTACCGTGCTGGCGGATATGCGCAATGGCGTCGTCGAGGTCGGCAACGACTTTGACATTCAGATCCAGCGACAGAAACTCGTCATCGTACTGCTCGGCCTTCACCGGCTCTACGCTCGCCGGGCCGTTCTGCAACACCGGCAGCGACCGCGCGTCGGCGTGCAGCGTCACGCCGCTTTCCGCCATCTGCTTGCTCAGCGCCGGCAGGAAACGCCCGGCGATTTTCTCATGCACCAGCAGAGTCTCGACGGTGTTGCAGGTGCTCGGACGCTGAGTCTTGGCGTTGACGAGGATCTTCAGCGCCGGTTCAATCTCGGCGGACTCATCAACAAAGATATGGCACACGCCAATACCGCCGGTGATCACCGGGATCGTTGACTGCTCGCGGCACAGCTTATGCAGGCCCGCGCCGCCGCGAGGGATCAGCATATCGATATACTTATCCATCTTCAGCATCTCGCCGACCAGCGCCCGATCGGGACTCTCAATCGCCTGTACCGCCGCGGCCGGCAGACCGCACTCTTCCAGCGCCTGCTGGATCACCTTCACCGTCGCGGCGTTGGTGCGCCAGGTTTCTTTCCCGCCGCGCAGAATGGCCGCGTTGCCGGTTTTCAGGCACAGAGAGGCGACGTCGACGGTGACGTTCGGCCGCGCTTCGTAGATTACGCCGATAACGCCCAGCGGGACGCGACGGCGCTCAATACGCAGGCCGCTGTCGAGCAGCCCGCCGTCAATGACCTGGCCCACCGGATCGGCCAGGCTGCACACCTGGCGGACGTCGTTGGCTATCCCCTCCAGGCGCGCCGGGGTGAGCGCCAGGCGATCGAGCATGGCTTCGCTCAGGCCGTTGGCGCGAGCTTCTGCCAGATCCTCGGCGTTAGCCCGCAGAATCGTTTCGGTCCCGGCCTGCAGATAGTCGGCAATCTTCTCCAGCACCCGGTTCTTTTCGCGGCTGGAAAGCAGCGCGAGTTTGTAAGAGGCCGCTTTGGCAGCTATGCCCATTTGTTCCAGCATTTTCAGCTCCTTAACGGATTATCATATCGTCACGATGGACGGCGACCGGGCCATACTCATAGCCGAGGATCGCATCAATCTGCTGCGAGTGCTGGCCGGCAATCAGGCGCAGCGCATCGCTGTTGTAGCGGCTAACGCCGTGAGCAATATCGCGGCCGTCGCTATTGCGGATGCGGATAACTTCGCCGCGCGAGAAGTTGCCGGTCACGACTTTGATGCCTTTCGGCAGCAGCGAGCTGCCTCGTTCCACAATCGCCTGTACCGCACCGGCATCGACGGTGAGTTCTCCCGCCGGCGGGGCGCCGAAAATCCAGCGCTTGCGGTTCTCCAGCGGGGATTCCTGCGCGTGGAAACGCGTACCGACCGATGCACCCTGCATCACGTCGCCAATCACGCCGGGTTGGCTGCCTGCGGCGATGATGGTATCAATCCCTGCGCGGCAGGCGACGTCGGCGGCCTGCAGCTTGGTGCCCATCCCGCCGGTTCCGAGGCCGGAAACGCTGTCGCCGGCTATCGCGCGCAGGGCGTCATCAATACCGTGCACGTCCGTAATGAGCTCAGCCTGCGGATTATTACGCGGGTCGGCGGTGAACAGGCCCTGCTGATCGGTCAGCAGCAGCAGCTTATCGGCGCCGGCAAGAATCGCGGCCAGCGCCGAAAGGTTGTCGTTATCGCCGACTTTAATCTCGGCGGTGGCCACGGCGTCATTTTCATTAATGACCGGCACGATGTTGTTATCCAGCAGGGCGCGCAGGGTGTCGCGGGCGTTAAGGAAACGCTCGCGGTCTTCCATATCCGCGCGGGTCAGCAGCATCTGGCCGACGTGAATACCGTAAATGGAAAACAGCTGTTCCCACAGCTGAATCAGCCGGCTCTGTCCTACCGCCGCCAGCAGCTGTTTCGAGGCGATAGTCGCGGGAAGTTCCGGGTAGCCGAGGTGTTCACGACCGGCGGCGATGGCCCCGGAGGTCACAATAACAATGCGGTGGCCCATAGCGTGCAGCTGCGCGCACTGGCGCACTAATTCGACGATATGGGCGCGGTTCAGGCGGCGGGATCCGCCCGTTAAAACACTGGTGCCCAGTTTTACCACCAGCGTCTGGCTATCACTCATGATTCTCTGCCGTTCAAAAGGAATATCGATATCGAGGTGATGTTGTAACAGGACTCAGGCCGCTTGCCAACAGCGGCGTTTTTAGCGCGCCGTTTTACTGCGCGGGATCGGGCATTCTGGAGAGAGATGATGACAATTTTATGATGGAAATATTTAAATACTCTTTTTTATAAAAAGTTCCACATTGTCATAAATTTTTAATGCTGGAGCGTTAAAAAACCTCCTGTTTTCACGGGGCCTTCGCCCGGAATTGATTAGCGCGTATAAATAAATCACCAGGACTGAATAATGAAAAAGAGCTCACTGGCATTAATAATGATGGGTCTTATTGCTTCTTCGGCTACCCAGGCAGCTGAAGTTTTCAACAAAGACGGCAATAAGCTGGACGTGTACGGCAAAGTCAGAGCGATGCACTATTTAAGCGACGATGACAGCAAGGACGGCGACCAGACCTACGTTCGTTTCGGCATCAAAGGCGAAACCCAGATTAACGACCAGCTGACCGGCTACGGTCGCTGGGAGTCCGAATTCTCCGGCAACAAAACCGAAAGCGACTCTACTCAGAAAACGCGTCTGGCGTTCGCCGGCGTGAAGCTGAAGAACTTCGGCTCCTTCGACTACGGTCGTAACCTCGGCGCGCTGTACGACGTTGAAGCCTGGACCGATATGTTCCCGGAATTCGGCGGCGACTCTTCCGCGCAGACCGATAACTTCATGACCAAACGCTCCAGCGGTCTGGCAACCTACCGCAATACCGACTTCTTCGGCGTGGTGGATGGCCTGGATCTGACCTTGCAGTATCAGGGCAAAAACGAAAGCCGCGATGCCAAAAAACAGAACGGCGACGGCTTCGGTACATCTTTAAGCTATGACTTCGGCGGCAGCGATTTTGCCATCAGCGCAGCCTACACCAGCTCTGACCGTACCGACGCCCAGAACCAGCTGGCGCGCGGCGTGGGTAAAAAAGCGGAAGCCTGGGCAACCGGTCTGAAATATGACGCCAACAATATCTACCTGGCGACCATGTATTCTGAAACCCGCAAAATGACCCCGATCAGCGGCGGTTTCGCGACGAAAGCGCAGAACTTTGAAGCGGTAGCGCAGTACCAGTTCGACTTCGGCCTGCGTCCGTCCCTGGGCTATGTGCTGTCAAAAGGTAAGGATATCGAAGGCGTGGGTAACGAAGACCTGGTCAACTATATCGACGTCGGCCTGACCTACTACTTCAACAAAAACATGAACGCCTTCGTTGATTATAAAATCAACCAGCTGAAGAGCGATAATAAGCTGGGTCTGAGCGACGATGACATCGTTGCCGTGGGCATGACCTACCAGTTCTGATTATCCTGACGTCCGGCGATGCCGGATATACAGTAAAAAAGCCGCTGCGGTTTACGCAGCGGCTTTTTCTTATAGTGAATTAGCGATTTTTAGCCAGATGCTGGCGGTCGTCATTCATCGTTATCTGGGCGTTATACTCTTTCGGCAGGCGGCGCGCCTGGTAGAAAGCCGACTTCCAGTACGGATTGTCCAGCGAAGAGCGCATTACGCCCTGGCTGGCCGAGGCGTGGAGAAAATCATGGTTGGTGTCGTAGAAGCCGACGTGCATACCGCCGTTAATGCGGAAGAACACCAGGTCGCCAGGGCGCAGCTGCTGAGGCTTGACCCGCTCGCCCATCCGCAGCAACTCTTTGGTGGTGACCCTGTCCATCGGCAGGTTGAAGCGGTCCTTCAGCGTGGGCCAGACGAAGCCGGAACAGTCGACCCCGCTTTCATCGGTACCGCCCCATTCATAGGGCGTACCGTGCCAGGTATGCATCTGATCGTGCAGCGCGGCGAGCACCGGGATCAGATCGTCTGAACCGCCGTCGATGGGGGCATATTCATGGTGGGCCGCGGTTTTCGGGTGCTTAGCCGGGGATGAACATCCTGCCAAAATCAAAAAAGGAACAAATAATAAGGCGTGCGCAAGCTTTGGCTTCATATCATTATTTTCATCGTGAGCTATAGAACGGAATTATTTATAGCGTATTCACACATATTGTCAGAATGGGATAGGGTGATATTTACGAAACCTTACGTTAGGGTCAGACATAATTGCTCCCGCCGGCGGCGCAGAGAATATTGGCGTTAACATTTTTAATCTCATTTATTAATAAATAATTTCACTATTAAACAATGCTTCACGGAAAACGATGCGGGCGCGCCTATTCCGGCTGATGGCAAGGTGAAAGATCCTCATCATTTCGGCATTGCGCCGCCGGGCCGGGTTGCCGGGCGGATATTTCGTTTGCTACCTTGAGGCGCTGGCGTGACGGCGGACAGGCCGGGCGGATCATTCTGCTGTCATCTTTCTTCAGCATGCTCTGGCGAGCCTGTTTACTGATTAGGGAAAATTAACGATGTCCAAAACTCTCACGATCTTCGATCTGGATAACACCTTGATTAAGGGTGATAGCAGTACGGTATGGAGCCGTTTTCTGGTGAGGGAAGGATGGATTAGCGACCCGGACTATCTGGCGCGAGAAGCGATGCTGATGGCGGATTACGATCGCGGGGAGATGAATATCGCCGATTACGTGGCGCTGACCCAGGCTCCGCTTACCGGCGTCCCGCAAGCGGAAGTCGATGAGCTGGCCGCTCGCTGCGTGCGCGAGGAGATCCTGCCCCGCGTCTATCCGCAGGCGTGGGAGGCTATCCGCACGCTGCGGGCGCGCGGCGAGCAGATGCTGGTGATCTCGGCGTCGGTCAGCCTGCTGGTGCAGGCGGTGTCCAACGAGCTGGGCATCGATCAGGCGCTAGGCATCGACGTGGAGATGGCCGACGGCGGCTATACCGGCGTGATTGCCGGGACGCCGAGCTATCAGCAGGGGAAGGTGATTCGCCTGGCGGAGTGGCGGCAGGCCTATCCGCAGTTCGGCGGAGAGGTGACGTTTTATACCGATTCAATCAACGATCTGCCGCTGTGCCTGCACGTCGACCGCGTGCGGCTGGTCAACCCTTGCCGGCAGCTGGCGGCGGCGAATGAGGAGTACCGGTGGCCGGTGCTCAACTGGCAGCTCTAATCTCCCCGGGCGAGCGCGCCGCGCCCTCCGGGGAAGTTGGCGCTATCAGGATTTAAACAGCGGCACCACGCTGCCGCCGATATAGCGCCGACGGAGCCAGGCGGAGAGCGTATCCATCGCCATCACCACCACCACCAGTAGCAGGGTGATAAACATCACCACGTCCCAGTTCCACAGGCGCATATTCTCCGCGTAAATCAGGCCGATCCCGCCGGCGCCGACAAAGCCCAGCACCGCCGCCGAGCGGGTGTTGGACTCGATTTGATACAGGCTGAGGGCCAGAAACGTCGGGAAGGATTGGGTGAAAATGCCGAAGCGGTGTTTCTGCAGGCCGTTGGCGCCGACGGCGGTTAACCCGCGCCCCGGTGAGCGGTCCACCGCCTCGTGGCCTTCGGCATACAGGCGGCCGAGCAGGCCGGTATCCTGCATGATAATCGCCAGCACCCCGGCCAGCGGCCCGAGGCCGACGGCGCGCACGAAAATCAGCCCCCAAATCGCCATATCGATCCCGCGCAGGATGTCAAATATCCGGCGCATCAGCAGGGCGATAATCCCCGGAATAAAGCCGCGCATAATATTGCGCGCCGCAAGGAAAGAGAGCAGCAGGGCGATGACCGTGGCGGTGATCGTCCCGACGAAGACGATCGCCAGGGTGATCGCGATCTGCGTGAAATAGTAGCGGAACGGCCAGTTAAAAAAGTCGTGCCACACGAACATGCGTAGCAGGTAGCGGCTGATTTGCTGCAGCCCGGTAGTGAGCTGCTCCCCGCTGATGCCGAACTGCATAAAGAACCAGACGTAGTAGAGCACGCTCAGCAGCGCCAGCAGGCCGAGGTAGCGCAAATAGCGTCCCTGGGCGCAATACAGCGCCTTATGCTGGCGGCGGCTGGCGGCGATATCCGGTTGGTTTTGCCACTGACTCATTTTTTACCCTCGAGAACCCACTGTCGCAGGCGGCCGGACAGCATATCCAGCAGCGAGACCACGATAATGATCAGCAGCAGCGTGATGCTGACCTGATCGTAACGATCGAGCTTAATGTTGGTCATCAGCTCCTGGCCGATCCCGCCGGCGCCCACCAGCCCAAGAATGGTTGAGGAGCGGAAGTTGATCTCCAGGCGCATAAAGCCGTAGGAGAGAAAAATCGGTTTGACCTGCGGCCACAGGGCGAAACGGACCCGCTGCAGCGGCGAGGCGCCGCAGGCCATCAGCCCGCGAACCGGCTTGTCCTGGGCGCTTTCCACCGCTTCATAAAACAGCTTGGTCAGGCTACCGACGGTGTGCAGCATTAGCGCCAGAAAGCCGGGGATCGCGCCGATGCCGAAGGCCATCACGAAAATGACCGCCCACGCCAGCTCCGGCATGGTGCGCAGAAAGGCGACTAAAACGCGGATAGCGAAGCGCAGCGGCGGCGGTGACCAGGCGTTGTTGGCGGCAAGAAAGGCCAGCAGGGTGGCGATGGCCACGGCGACCAGGGTGGAAGCCAGCGCCAGCTGTAGGGTTTCCCAAATCAGCGGCAGCTGGATCGGCAGGCGGTAGCCCCAGTAGGCGAACGACCCTTTGGTATGCGAATCGGCGAACAGATCGCTGAGGTGAAGCGTCGGCAGCGTCTCAAACATGTAATCGAGAAAGTTTGGCAGGGAGTGCCAGATGGTGAAGAGATTAAATTCAGCCGCGCTGCCCGCGGCGAAGTAGAGTACCAGCAGCAGCAGCGACCAGCTAAAGGTGTCGCGCTTTTGCCGCGCGCGCACCTGCTGGTAATAGCGTTCAAATTCGGTATTCGAAGTATTCATACGTCGACGGGTCTTCAGCATGCCGCCGCCTCGCGCGCAACTGGCCGGGAGGCGGCGTGGAGGCGGGATTAACGGGCGCTAACCAGCTCGCGCTTCATATCGATGATCTGCTGGAAATCAGCGACGCTGCCCGGGCCGATATGCTGGGTGCCGCCCATCGCCTTGATAAAGCAGGCGTGGTTATCGGTATCCAGCTTCTTGATCGCGGTGATGACTTTGGCTTTAAAATCAGCCGGCAGCGCGTTGCTCACCAGGATCGGGCCGTTGGGGATCAGCGGCGATTGCCAGATGATGCGGATCTGCTTCATCAGATCGGGATGATCCATACGAATCAGGCGGTTGAACGCACCCGTGGTGTAGCCGCTGTTGTAGTCGCCAACCAGAGAGGCCCAGGTTACCGCGCCGGCAAACTGGCCGTTCAGCACGCCGAGAATGTCCTGCTCGTGGCCGCCGGAGAAGGTCACGCTGGAGAAGAAGTTGTTATATTTATTATCCGTGGTGCCGCCGAACTGCTGTTTAAAGGTTTGGTTCGGGATCAGGTAGCCGGAGGTGGAGTCCGGATCGGCGAAGCCAAACGCTTTACCTTTCAGATCTTCTAACTTCTGATATGGGCTGTCGGCCTTAACGATAACCACCGAGTGGTAGCCGCGGGACTGATCTTTATCGTCAACCGCGATGCCGACAATATCGACCGCTTTTGGGTTATTAATACAAACCGAGGCGTAAGAGGAGGGTGACATGCTTAATACCAGGTCAACCTTGCCGCCCAGCAGACCCTGGATGACGCCGGAGTAGTCAGAAGAGTTGCGTAATTTGGTATCGACGTTCAGCTCTTTATCGAGAAAGTCTTTCACACACTGGTTATCACCAATTTGCTGGGTGGCGTTCTGGCCGCCGAGGATCCCCAGGTTTAACTCTTTCGGCTGCCCGGCAGCGCCTGCCTGCCATGCCATCATAATGCCCGCGACCGCTGCGGATAAACGAACTGCGCCAGTGATATATTGTTTCATTATTTTGCCCGTGTGAGTGGAAATTAATGCAATTGGCTAATTTCATCCCCGTACAGCCGATGCAGAACATCCTGATTCAGCTGAGAGGGATGGTCGTCAAAAATAATGTTGCCCCGCGCCAGGCCGATTACCCGCGTGCAGTATTCTTGCACCAGCTCGACCGAGTGCAGGTTGACCATTACGCTGATGCCCTGTTCGCTGATTTCGCGCAGCACGTTCATGATGCGCTGCGTATTTTTCGGATCGAGAGAGGCGACCGGCTCGTCGGCCAGCAAAATGCCGGGGTTCTGCATCAGCGCGCGACAGATAGCCACGCGCTGCATTTGCCCGCCGGAGAGATTTTCCGCCCGCTGCAGCGCGTGCGGCAGCATGTTCATCCATTCGAGCAGGGAGATTGCGCGCGCGCGGTCGGCGTCGGGGAAGACTTTGAACAGCGACTTCAGCGTCGAGGTCTGGCTCAGACGGCCGAGCAGGACGTTTGTCAGCACATCCAGGCGCGGCACCAGGCAAAAGTCCTGGAAAATCATCCCGCATTCGCTACGCCAGGCGTTCAGCGCCCGACCCTTTAGCCTGGCGACATCACGCGGCGTGCCGACTTCCGGGTAGCTGAGGATCTCGCCGCCGGTGGCGCTGTGGGTGCCGTTAAGCACGTGCAGCAGGGTTGATTTGCCCGCGCCGGAGCGGCCGATAACGCCCACCAGCTCGCCGGCGTGGAGATCGAAGCTGATGTTGTCCAGCACGGTTTGCTGCGCGCTGTAGGACTTGCTCAGGCCGCGCACGCTTAAGACTTTCCGCTGCCGATCGGTATCTGGCTGACTAAATTGTGGGTAATCGCTATCGGTTACCGCGGCGAGAGAGCTATTCATAACGGCGTCCAGGTTCGTCAGTAAACTGGGCACTATTAATGGCGTTTTATATGATCGTTATATGACGCTAAGGCGAACAAATAGTGAACGGTGGCGATTTATCGCCGGGGGATGGGGGAAAATAGCGCCCTCCGATAACGAAGGGCGTGACGGGAGTGGCGGCGATTTTTATGCTGGCTTCAGCCGCTGCCGCCGGCGAAAGCGGCGGCTTGCCAGCAGGCTCAGGCCGCAGCACAGCAGATAGTAGACCGCGCCGGTGAAGACAAAAATGGCCAGCGGGTAGATCTGCACGCGGTTGTTCACCTGGCCGGCGACGGTGGTGAGCTCCGGGACGTTGACGATAAACGCCAGCGACGTATCCTTCAGCAGGCCGATAAAAATCCCCACCAGCGAAGGCTGCACGTTGCGCAGCGCCTGCGGCAGCAGGATCAGGCGCAGCGCCTGTCCAGCGGAAAAGCCCTGCGTCCGCGCCGCCTCATACTGGCCGGCGGGAAGCGACTGCAGGCCGGCCAGCACCGAGTGCATCACCGAGGCGGCGGTAAACCACGCCAGCGCCAGGGTCACCGTTACCGCGCCGGGCAGATCGCTGCCGGTAAGCATCGGCAGCAGATACCAGAGCCAAAAAATGACGAAAATCAGCGGAATGCCGCGAATGATTTCGGCCCATAAAAACAGCAGCCGACGCACGACTCCGCCGAAGCGCCAGGCGGCGGCGGCCAGTAAAACGCCGCCGGGTAGCGCCAGCGCCGCTGCGCCAGCGGCCATCATCAGCGTCAGGGCCACGCCGCCGGGAATACCGTCCGCCAGGCGTCCCCACAGCAGGTAATCGAGATTATCGGCGATAACCGCCAGATTAGCGTTCATGCTGGACTCTCCCGTGCGAATGCTTACCCGGGCCGAGGCGCGTCAGCAGCAGACCCAGCGCGACACCGAGCGCCAGATACAGCGCGGTGCCGACGGCAAAGGCCTCCAGCGCGTGGGCGTTATAGCTCTCAATTTGCCGCACCTGATAGGTCAGTTCGGCAAAGCCGATGCCGCTGGCCAGCGAGGAGAGCTTCATCAGGTTCAGATACTGGCCGACAATCGGCTGCCAGGCGTTAGCCAGCCCCTGCGGCAGCAGAATATGGCGCAGCTCGCCCCACGGGGTAAATCCCTGCGAGACCGCCGCTTCCCGCTGGCCGCTACCGACGGCGCGCAGCCCGGAGGCGATCTCTTCGATTAGAAATGCCGAGGTAAATACCCCCAGCCCCCACATCGAGCAGATAAACTCCGGCGTCAGCCACCAGACGTTACCCGGCAGAATCGACCAGCCGTGATCGGCGTTGATAAAATCGCGGGCGCCGAGGGGCAGCAGGTTCCAGGCGGCAAAGTACCAGAACAGCAGCTGCACCAGCAGCGGGGTGTTGCGAAACAGCGAAACCCAGCAGGCCACCAGCCAGCGCCCCGGCCTGCCGCCACCGAGGCGCAGCGCCAGCAGCAGAACAGCCAGCACGGTCGCCAGCGCTATCCCGGCAACGCTAACCCACAGGGTGGTGAGAAATCCGGAGACGATCCACTGCAGCGGCTGGCCGCTGAGTACGCCGTGCCAGTCGAGAATCGGCGTCACTCTAGGCCCTCCTGGTGCAGCGGATTAAGCACCTTTTGCAGAAAACGGCGGCTGCGTGCGTGCTGCGGGCGGGCGAAAAACTCCTCCGGCGGCGCCACTTCGAGGATATCGCCGCCGTCGATAAACACCACCCGGTCGGCAATCTCGCGGGCAAACTGCATCTCGTGGGTGACCACCACCATGGTGATGCCGCTGTGCGCCAGGGATTTCATCACCTGCAGCACTTCGCCGATCATCTCCGGATCGAGCGCCGAGGTCGGTTCGTCAAACAGAATAATTTGCGGCGAAGAGGCGAGGGCGCGGGCGATAGCCACGCGCTGCTGCTGGCCGCCGGAGAGCTGGGCCGGCATCTGGCTGGCCTTATCCTCCAGCCCCACCTGCTGCAGCAGCTCCAGCGCCCGCTGGCGGGCCGCGTTTTTCGTCCAGCCGTGCACGCGCTCCAGCGCCAGGGTGATATTTTCCTGCGCCGTCAGGTGGGCGTAGAGATTAAACTGCTGAAACACGAACCCGACGCGGCTGCGCAGCTGGCGCAGCGCGGCGGCGGTAAGATGCCTGGTTGGCCTGCCGTCGATCAGGATCTCGCCGTCGCTCAGGGTTTCGAGCTGGTTGATCAGGCGGATCAGCGTTGATTTTCCCGATCCGGAAGGACCCAGGATCGCTACCACTTCTCCGGGACTTATCTGCAGATCGACGCCGTTAAGCACCCGATGGTCGCCGTAGCTTTTTGCCGCTTTGCGCAGTTCGATACTGGCGTTCTGCAGATGTGAAAAATCCGCGGACGAGGCCGCGGAGCGTGAAAATAAACCCGATAACATATTATTTAGCTTCTATGGTAAACGCGCGCGGCTGTGGGGTTTTGGTCGCCGGGCCGAACCAGACGTCGTAAATTTTCGCCGCCTGGCCGGATTTCTCGAGGTTCACCAGCTCGTCGTTCACCGCCTTCAGCAGCGCCGGCTCGCCTTTCTTCACGCCGACGCCGATCTCCTCTTTACTCAGCAGGTCGGGGAGGATTTTAAAGTTGGCCTTATCCGGCGCTTCCGCCAGCAGGCCGGCGAGAATGGTGCTGTCCTGGGTAATCGCCTGCACGTTGCCGTTGCGTAGCGCGGTCAGCGCCAGCGGAATATCGTCATAGGAGAGCACGCGCGACTGCGGGAAGCGCTGGTGCAGCGTCTGTTCGCCGGTGGTGCCTTTTACCGCTCCGATGCGCGCTTTGCTGTAATCGTCGAGCTTATCCGCCGATTTAGCCGGCACGAGGAACTGCTGGCCGGTGACAAAGTACGGCGTTGAGAAATCAATAACCTGCGCGCGTTCCGGGGTAATGGTGATATCGGCGACGATCAGGTCGGCCTTACCGGATTGCAGCAGCGGAATGCGGTTGGCCGGGTTGGTAGCGACCAGCTCCAGCTTCACGCCGAGAGATTTAGCCAGCGCCTGGGCGAAATCAACGTCATAGCCGACGATCTGGTGCGTTTTTGGGTCAACCGAGCCAAACGGCGGGTTGGCGTCGAAGGTGGCGACTTTCACCACCCCGGCGGCTTTGATATCCGCCAGTTGGTCAGCCTGAGCCTGCGCGGCAAGCACCAGCATGCCCAGCGCCAGCGCAATTTTTGTTTTTGTCGTACGCATTATTATATCCCCTGAGTCCCTGTATATGTTTTGTAGTTATTACGCTCCCACAAATTAGCCGCTGACGGCAAAGAAGAAAAAGTTCTTATCTATAGCGAAAAAGAACTTAGCAAGTTCGTGGGTATTAACGCAGGACGGCGCCCCTGCGAAGGCTCTGGAGCAGAGGCGTAATATGCATCTTGCGGGATTGAAAAGACGGAATTGATATTTCCCGAGCGCCGCAGGCTGTGGTTGAAATAGACCCAGGCAAAACGCTTTCCGACGGAGGAAAAAAATGAGAGTCGCATTATGGCAACGAGTGACGCGCTGGCTGGCTTCGTTATCTCAGGCTGAAGCCGGACAGCAGGATACCCAGCGAATGATGGAGGCAATATTACCGGTCGCCAGCCTGTACGGCATCGATATGGGGAATGTTGAAACACGGTGGTTTCGTCATGATAAAACATACTGAGCGGCGCAGGACGCGTGAAGCCTACTGGAACGAGGTGTGCTTTGTGTAGCACAAGGCTGCTTGCGGTTGCGGCGATTGGAGTCATCTGCCGCAGCCCCGAGCAGCTTTAATCAGCCCCGATGACCGGGGGTTTCACCCTGCCATGCAGGGCTGGATTATCGCTTTCATCCTTCAGATTTATGCCGGTCAGCCGGCGCAGAAAAGCCTGCTCCAGCAGCCACGCCAGCTTAAAGGCGGCGGCATCATAGTCCAGCCCCTGCGGGCGAATATTCGAAATACAGTTGCGCTCCGACTCCTGCCGCTGACGATGCGGTTGCCAGGTCAGATAAACTCCCAGGCTGTCCGGGGAAGAGAGCCCCGGTCGTTCGCCAATTAGTATCGCCACCGCGCGAGCCTGCAGCATTTCGCCAATATCATCTCCCAGCGCGACCCGAGACTGATGGGCCAGCACCACCGGCGCGAGGCTCAGCCCCAGCGTCTGCAGATAGGGCAGCAGGGCGCGGATCAGCGGCAGGGCCTGACGCTGCACGGCGTAAGAGGAGAGCCCGTCGCCAATCACCAGCAGCAGGTCGGCGGGGCGAACTCCGCTGGCGGCGAGAGCCGCGCGGCTCTCATCGTTCAGCCGCCGCCCCAGATCCGGGCGGCTAAGATAGCTATGCCGATCGGCGGCGGCGCTGTGCACCGTCAGCGACGAGAGGCCCAGCTGCGCCAGCGGGGATACCAGCTCCTCACTGTCGAAGGGCTGGTGGATGGCGTCGCGCGCCCGGGCGTGAGCGAGGCCAAAGTTTAGCACCTCGCGGGTTGGCAGGCTGGCGCCGCTGCGGCCCAGCGCAATGCGCGCAGCGGTAAATTCACGTAGCGGGTTCCAGGCGTCGGGGCGACTCATACCGGTTCTCCTTACCTCATCACGGAAAGTAGCGGATGGCGGGCGTCGGTCAGGCGCAGCGCGCCGTCCGGGTCGATTATCTGCATTTTCGTCAGCCAGGCGGCGAACTCCGGCGCGTGCCTGAGGCCCAGCAGGCGGCGGGCGTACAGGGCGTCGTGGAACGAGGTGCTTTGGTAGTTGAGCATGATATCGTCCGCGCCGGGAACGCCGATTAAAAAGGTCAGCCCGGCGGCGCACAGCAGGGTCAGCAGGGTATCCATATCGTCCTGATCCGCCTCGGCGTGGTTGGTGTAGCAAACGTCGCAGCCGATCGGCAGTCCCATGATCTTGCCGCAGAAATGATCTTCGAGGCCGGCGCGAATAATCTGCTTCCCGTCATAGAGATATTCCGGGCCGATAAAGCCCACCACGGTATTGACCAGCAGCGGATCGAAATGGCGGGCGACGGCGTAGGCGCGGGCTTCGCAGGTTTGCTGATCGACGCCGTGGTGGGCGTTCGCCGAAAGGCAGCTCCCCTGGCCGGTTTCAAAATACATCACGTTGCTGCCGAGGGTGCTGCGGTTGAGGCTCAGCGCGGCCTCCCTGGCCTCCTGCAGCAGCGCCAGATTAATACCGAAGCCGCCGTTGGCCGCCTCGGTGCCCGCCACCGACTGAAAGACCAGGTCCACCGGCGCGCCGCGCTCAATCAGCTGCAGGGTGTTGGTGACGTGGGTCAGAATGCAGGACTGGGTAGGGATCGCAAAGCGCTGAATAATATCGTCGAGCATATGGTTGAGCTGCGCCAGCACCGGCAGGCTGTCGCTGGCCGGGTTGATGCCAATGACCGCATCGCCCGCGCCGTACAGCAGGCCGTCGAGCATGCTGGCGGCGATGCCCTTCAGATCGTCGGTCGGGTGGTTGGGCTGCAGGCGCACGCTAAGATGCCCCGGCAGGCCAATCGTATTGCGAAAGCGGGTGGTTACCCGGCATTTGCTGGCGGCGAGGATCAGGTCCTGGTTACGCATCAGCTTGCTGACCGCGGCCGCCATCTCCGGGGTTATCGCCCGCGCCACCTGCTGCAGGGTGGCGGTATCGGCGGCGTCGTCAAGCAGCCAGTCGCGAAAGTCGCCCACCGTCAGGTGGCTAATCGCCGCGAAGCCGCGGCTATCGTGGGTGTCGATAATCAGCCGGGTGACTTCGTCCTGCTCGTAAGGAATTAGCGGGCTGTCGAGGATCGCCTTCAGCGGCACCTCCGCCAGCGCCATCTTCGCCGCCATCCGCTCTTCGGCGCTCTGCGCGATAATGCCGGCGAGGGCATCGCCGGATCGCGCCGGAGAGGCCTTTGCCAGTAACGTCTTCAGACTATCAAAGCGCCAGACCTGGCCTGATAGCGTTGTTTTATACATGCCGCCTCCTCAGGAGACTGTATGAAGCTGCGGATCCGCCGGCGCGCGCTCGCGGGCCGCCGCGGTTTTACAAAACCACAGGTAGCCGCCGAGCATCATGGCCGCAAAAATCAGCGCCAGCAGCGTGTTGTACCAGACCATCGCCACCAGGCAGAGCAGCGCCATCGCCAGGGCGAAGGCCGGCGCCCACGGATAGAGCGGCGCGCGGAACGGGCGAATCAGTTTCGGCTCGCTGCGGCGCAGCTTGAACAGCGCCGCCATCGAGGTGATATACATAACAATAGCGCCAAATACCGACATCGTGACGATACAGGCGGTGAGCGGCATCCCGCTGATGGTGATCAGCGAGTCGGAGAAAATAGCGGCAATGCCCACCACGCCCCCGGCGAGGATCGCCAGATGCGGCGTACGGGTGCGGCGATTGAGCGTTGCCAGGCCGGCGGGCAGATAGCCGGCCCGCGCCAGGGAGTAGATCTGCCGGGAGTAGCCCATGATGATCCCGTGGAACGAGGCCACCAGGCCGAATAGCCCCAGCCATACCAGCATATGCAGCCAGCCGCTGCTGCTGCCGACCACCATTTTCATCGCCTGCGGCAGCGGATCGTTGATGTTGGCGAGGGCCCGCCAGTCGCCGACGCCGCCGGCAAACACCATGACGCCGATCGCCAGCACGGTAAGGGTCAGGATCCCGCCGCCCAGCGCGCGGGGAATGGTACGCTGCGGATCTTTAGCCTCTTCGGCGGCCATCGAAGCGCCTTCAATAGCCAGAAAGAACCAGATAGCAAAAGGAATAGCCGCGAACATTCCCGGCAGCGCCAGTCCGCTGAAGCTCTCCGCCCCGGCCCAGCCGTTGGCGGTGAAGTGACTCCATGAGAAGCCCGGAGCGACCACGCCCATAAACACCAGCAGTTCGAAAATCGCCAGCAGGGTGACAATCAGCTCAAAGGTGGCGGCAATCCCGACGCCGAGGATGTTCAGCGTCATAAAGATAACGTAGGCGCCGCAGGCCACCCATTTCGGGTCCAGCGCCGGAAACTGGACGTTGAGGTAGGCGCCAATCGCCATGGCAATCGCCGGCGGGGCGAAGACGAACTCAATCAGCGTGGCGAAGCCGGCAATAAAGCCGCCGGTGGGGCCAAAAGCGCGGTAGGCGTAGGCGAACGGGCCGCCGGCGTGGGGGATCGCGGTCGTCAGCTCGGTGAAACTAAAAATAAAAGCGCAGTACATGGCGGCAACCGCCAGCGCCACGATGAGAAATCCCAGCGTCCCGGCCTGGGACCAGCCGTAGCTCCAGCCAAAATACTCCCCGGAAATAACCAGCCCAACGGCAATCCCCCACAGGCGGAAACTGCCGAGCGTTCTTTTTAGCGTTGTGGTGTGCTCTGTCATTTTTGCGACCTCGCCAGATAAAGTTACCCGACTCACCACGCTATTTTATTTGCCAGCTTAGGCCTGGGCAGTGCTCAACAAAATACGCGAGTATTTTGAACGCCCTTTAGGGCGGCCCGCAGGGTGAGCGCAGCGAATAAATCTTCACGTACTACGTGTACGTTCCGGTTTTTGCGCGCTGTCCATGCCCAAACTGCCTGCAACAATGACGCCTGGTGAACCTGGTATTTCAGATGTGTGGAGGGTTGCAAAGAGAATGCCAGGTCAGAGCCCTGATAAACGCGGGGGGTTAGCTGCGGGACGATCCAAAAAAGGGCAGCCTGCGCGCGCGAAGATATACGCCCTGGTGCAGCTGCCCACAAATGTCGCGTTAGTCGCGAATGACGGCGCCCGCGTCCTGTTGAATCACCGGGCCCTCCTTCACCTTCAGGTTGAGGCCGCTGGTCTCCAGACCGGCGTGGCGAATGCGCAGACCGCGGGTCGCCTCGATGTTCACGTTGCTAAAATGGAACCCGCTCAGCGGCGCCTCCGGCGTGCCGATAATATAGGCCGCCGCTTTGCTATCGCCGGTGGAGGTTAAATTCTCCACGGTGATATTGCTGAAGTGCGGGGTTTTATATTTGTCGAACGGCTGTTTCGGGTCGCTGTCCGGCGGATAAATCTGCTCGCCGAGGGTAAACCCTCCGGCCCGCAGCTGCTTGTCGACCTCGGCCTGCACGATAGGCGCGGCTTTGTAGTAGGCGGAGAAGACCAGCGGCACCTCGACGTTATGCATCGTGGTGTTGCGGTAAACGATATTTTTTACCTCACCGCCTTTGCCGCGCGGGCTCTTAATGCGAATACCGTACATTGAGCCTTCGAAGGTGTTGTTTTCCACCAGCACGTTGTTGACGCCGCCGGCGCTTTCGCTACCGATGGAGATACCGCGCCCCTGCCTGAGCGTATTGTTGGCGATGTAAATATTCTCGACCACCCCTTCGGGGAAGCGCGGATCGGCTTTCTCCGCTTTGATGGCGATATGGTCGTCATTGCAGTCGATATAGTTGTTGGTGATGCGGATGTTCTGGCTATCGATAGGATCGATGGCGTCGGTATTCGGCGCATGCCAGGGGGATAAAATTCGCGTGCCGTTAATGTCGATATCGTGCGCGTAGCGGGTGACGATGTGGAAGCTGGGTGAGTGGGTGAGGGTGACGCCGTCGATCAACACGTTGCTCGAACGGGTGATGTAGATCAGCCGCGGCCGGTCGGTTCCGCCTTTTTTTGCCGCTGGCGCGAATATTTTCTCGCCAGCGCTCCCACCATACCGCCCCCTGGCCGTCGATGGTTCCTTCACCAATGATAGCGACGTTTTGCGCATCGGCGATGCTGATAAACGGCAGCCAGCCGTTTTCCGCTATGGCATACTGCGTTTTTTCATCTCCGCGCCAGGCTGCGACTTCGCTTGAGGCGACCAGGGTGGCGTCTTTCTCCAGGCTGAGCCGAATATTACTTTTCAAAAACAGCGGGTTGGTCAGATAGTTTCCCTTCGGGACCCGCACCGTGCCGCCTCCTGCGGCGGCGCAGTCGTCAATCGCTTTTTGAATGGCGTCGGTATTCAGCGCAATCTGCAGCCGGTGGCCTTCTGCGCCGTATTGGGTGATGTCGCAGACTCTATCCGCGAACGTCACCGCGCTGGCGGCGAGAACCGCGTGGAAGGGGATAGCGCCGACGATAGCGGCGGCAGCCAACAGAGGAAAGGTGCGGGTTGTCATCTGATTATCCTTTTTTGGGTATTGTGTTTTGTAAAAATAGCAACATTGTTTTATTTTTTTGCTTATAGCGATCACGTTTTGCTTTTTGTCATTTAAATGCCCAGAACCTGCGCTCATTTTTCGGGCAAACGCCCGTAAAACGGCGTGAAAAGCGGCGTCTGTTTTGCAATTTCATCTGCGGCACGGTATAACTGCACCTCTTTGGATGTTTAGATGTCCATACGTATAGAAGGTAATATGCAAAGTACACCACGGCAGAGTGAGCCGCTGAAGCGCACCATGAAGACCCGCCACCTGATCATGCTCTCGCTGGGCGGCGTGATTGGCACCGGCCTGTTTTTTAATACCGGCTATATCATCTCGACCACCGGAGCGGCGGGAACGCTGCTGGCCTATCTGATTGGCGCGCTGGTGGTTTGGCTGGTGATGCAGTGCCTCGGCGAGCTGTCGGTGGCAATGCCGGAGACCGGCGCGTTTCACGTCTACGCCGCTCGCTATCTCGGCCCGGCAACGGGATACACGGTGGCGTGGCTCTACTGGCTGACGTGGACGGTGGCGCTCGGCTCAAGCTTTACCGCCGCCGGTTTCTGTATGCAGTACTGGTTTCCGCAGGTGCCGGTGTGGGTATGGTGCGTGGTGTTCTGCGCGGTGATTTTTTTCCTCAACGTCATCTCCACCCGCTTCTTTGCCGAAGGCGAGTTCTGGTTTTCGCTGGTCAAAGTCGTCACCATCATCGCCTTTATTATTCTCGGCGGGGCGGCGATATTCGGCATTATCCCGATGCAGGACGGTTCGCCGGCGCCGGGGCTGCGTAATCTGACCTCTGAAGGCTGGTTCCCGCACGGCGGCCTGCCGATCCTGATGACCATGGTGGCGGTGAACTTCGCCTTCTCCGGGACCGAACTTATCGGCATCGCGGCGGGTGAAACGCAAAACCCGCATAAGGTCATCCCGATCGCCATTCGAACCACCATCGCCCGGCTGATTATCTTTTTTATCGGCACCGTGTTTGTGCTGGCGGCGCTGATCCCGATGCAGCAGGCAGGGGTGGAGAAAAGCCCGTTTGTGCTGGTCTTTGAAAAGGTGGGTATTCCCTACGCGGCGGATATCTTTAACTTCGTGATCCTGACGGCGATCCTGTCGGCGGCCAACTCCGGCCTCTACGCTTCAGGGCGGATGCTATGGTCTCTGGCGAATGAGCGGACCCTGCCGGCGTGCTTCGCCAAAGTGAACAAAAACGGCGTGCCGCTGACCGCGCTGTCGGTCAGCATGCTTGGCGGCGTGCTGGCGCTGTTTTCCAGCGTAATTGCGCCAGATACTGTTTTTGTCGCGCTGTCGGCGATTTCCGGCTTTGCGGTGGTAGCTGTATGGCTCAGCATCTGCGCCTCGCACTTTATGTTCCGCCGCCGCCATCTCCAGCAGGGTAAAGCCCTGAGCGAGCTGCACTATAGCGCGCCCTGGTATCCGCTGGTGCCGGTGCTGGGATTCGTTTTATGCCTGGTGGCCTGCGTGGGCCTGGCGTTTGACCCCAGCCAGCGCATTGCTCTGTGGTGCGGGATCCCCTTCGTGGCGCTGTGCTATGGTGCCTGGTATCTGACCCACTCACGACAATTCAACAGGGAGCAACAGCATGTCGCAGAATAACCCGTTAACCTCTCTCCTTGCCCGCGAGCCCTTTGTGCTGCTCGACGGCGCGATGGCGACGGAGCTGGAAGCGCGCGGCTGTAATCTGGCCGATAGCCTGTGGTCAGCGCGGGTGCTGCTGGAAAATCCGCAGCTGATTCGCGACGTGCATCTGGACTATTTCCGCGCCGGCGCGCAGATCGCGATCACCGCCAGCTATCAGGCCACCCCGGCGGGCTTCGCCGCCCGTGGGCTGGATGAGGCGCAGTCGAAAGCGCTGATCGGAAAAAGCGTTGAGCTGGCGCGCAAGGCGCGGGAAGCCCGCCTCGCGGAAAACCCGCAGGCCGGCACGCTGCTGGTCGCCGGTTCGGTGGGGCCCTACGGCGCCTATCTCGCCGATGGTTCGGAATATCGCGGCGATTATCAGCGCAGCACGGAGGATTTTCAGGCCTTCCATCGCCCGCGCGTGGAAGCGCTTCTCGATGCCGGAGCCGATCTGCTGGCCTGCGAAACCCTGCCGTCATTTGCCGAAATTAAGGCGCTGGCGGCGCTGCTGACGGCGTACCCGCGCGCTCGCGCCTGGTTCTCGTTTACCCTGCGCGACGCCGGGCATCTCAGCGACGGCACGCCGCTGAGCGAAGTTGTGGCGGCGCTTGCGCACTCTCCGCAGGTGGTGGCGCTGGGCATTAACTGTATTGCGCTGGAAAACACCACCGCCGCGTTGCAGCATCTGCACGGTTTGACCGCGCTGCCGCTGGTGGTCTATCCCAACTCCGGGGAGCATTACGACGCGGTGAGCAAAACCTGGCACCATCACGGCGAGTCCTGCATCGCCCTGAGCGAGTATCTGCCGCAGTGGTTGGCGGCGGGGGCAAAACTGATTGGCGGCTGCTGCCGCACCACGCCGAAAGATATTGCCGCCCTGGCGGCCAAACGCTGACCGGCTACGGCGCGGCTCGCCGCCGGCCGGGCGTCTCCCCGCTCCAGCAATGCCTGCCGGGGCGGCGCTCTCGCTTCTCAATCCCCGTTTTTAACTATCGTTTGCCGCTTTTTTTCTAATGACGATTGGCTATTAGCCAGAATTTTTAATTACTTCATCAAACGCATCAGGCCGGAAATACTGCACCCATAACAACAAAGGGGAACAGATTCTATGGCACACGCATCGCGCATTACACTTATCGCCGCCCTGGCATTCGCCGCGTTTCAGGCCCAGGCGGTCAACGTCACCGTGGCGTATCAAACCTCCGCCGAGCCGGCGAAAGTCGCTCAGGCTGACAATACCTTTGCCAAAGAGAGCGGGGCGACCGTTGACTGGCGCAAGTTTGACAGCGGGGCGAGCATCGTACGCGCGCTGGCCTCCGGCGATGTCCAGATTGGCAACCTCGGCTCCAGCCCGCTGGCGGTCGCCGCCAGTCAGCAGGTGCCGATTGAAGTCTTCCTGCTGGCCTCAAAGCTCGGTAACTCCGAAGCGCTGGTGGTGAAAAAGAGCATTACCAAACCCGAAGATCTGATCGGCAAGCGCATCGCGGTGCCGTTTATCTCCACCACCCACTACAGCCTGCTATCGGCGCTGAAGCACTGGGGTATTAAGCCGGGCCAGGTGCAGATCATCAACCTGCAGCCGCCGGCGATTATTGCCGCCTGGCAGCGCGGGGATATTGACGGCGCCTACGTCTGGGCTCCTGCGGTCAACGCCCTGGAAAAAGAGGGCAAGGTGCTGACCGATTCGTCGCAGGTCGGCGAGTGGGGCGCGCCAACCCTGGACGTGTGGGTGGTGCGTAAAGATTTTGCCGAGAAGCACCCTGAGATTGTGAAAGCCTTTGCGAAGAGCGCAATCGACGCCCAGCAGCCCTACATCGCCAACCCGGATGCATGGCTGAAGCAGCCGGAAAATATCAGCAAATTGTCGCGCCTGAGCGGCGTGCCGGATGCGGACGTCCCCGGGCTGGTGAAGGGCAATACCTACCTGACCGCGGCGCAGCAGGCGCAGGAGCTGAACGGGCCGGTAAACAAAGCGATTATCGATACGGCTAAGTTCCTCAAAGAGCAGGGCAAAGTACCCGATGCCGGCGCCGATTACAGCCAGTACGTCACCGACCGTTTTGTGAAATAAAGGAGGTCACGATGCTGCAAATCTCGCATCTCTTTGCCGACTACGGCGGCAAACCGGCGCTGGCGGATATCAACCTGACGCTGGACAGCGGCGAACTGCTGGTGGTCCTTGGGCCGTCGGGCTGCGGTAAAACCACGCTGCTGAACCTGATTGCCGGATTCGTGCCTTATCAGCACGGCAGCATCGTCCTTGAAGGGCAGCGCGTAACCGGGCCGGGCGCCGAACGCGGCGTGGTCTTTCAGCATGAAGGCCTGCTGCCGTGGCGTAACGTGCAGGATAACGTGGCGCTGGGGCTGCAGCTGGCGGGCGTGGACAAAGCGCTCCGTCGGGAAACCGCGGCGCAGATGCTGAAGAAGGTGGGGCTCGAAGGGGCGGAAAAACGCTTTATCTGGCAGCTTTCCGGCGGCCAGCGCCAGCGGGTGGGGATTGCCAGAGCGCTGGCGGCCAACCCGCAGCTGCTGCTTCTTGACGAACCGTTCGGCGCGCTGGACGCCTTTACCCGTGAACAGATGCAAACCCTGCTGCTCGGCCTGTGGCACGAGACCGGCAAGCAGGTACTGCTTATCACCCATGATATTGAAGAGGCCGTGTTTATGGCCACCGAGCTGGTGCTGCTGTCGCCGGGTCCGGGGCGGGTGCTGGAGCGGCTGCCGCTCGACTTTGGCCGCCGCTTCGTCGCCGGCGAGTCCTGCCGCAGCATTAAATCCGATCCGCGTTTTATCGAGCAGCGTGAATACGTGCTGAGCCGGGTATTTGAACAACGGGAGGCCTTCTCATGAGCGTGGTCATCAACGATAAACCGCGTCGGCGGCCGCTGAAGCGGCGCTGGCCCGTTTCCCGTCAGCTGACGCTGAGCGTGGCGACGCTGGCGGTGCTGCTGGCTATCTGGTGGGCAGTCGCGGCGCTACAGCTGATTAGCCCGCTGTTTCTGCCGCCGCCGGGTCAGGTGTTGCACAAGCTGATAACTATTGCCGGCCCGCAGGGCTTTATGGATGCCACCCTCTGGCAACATCTGGCGGCGAGTCTGACGCGGATCGTCATAGCGCTGCTGGCGGCGGTGCTGCTCGGCGTACCGGTGGGGATTGCGATGGGGCTCAGCCCGACGGTGCGCGGCATCCTCGATCCTTTAATTGAGCTGTACCGACCGGTGCCGCCGCTGGCCTATCTCCCGCTGATGGTTATCTGGTTCGGCATCGGCGAGACGTCGAAGATCTTATTGATCTATCTGGCGATCTTCGCCCCGGTGGCGATGTCGGCGCTGGCGGGGGTGAAAAGCGCCCAGCAGGTGCGCATTCGCGCCGCGCAGTCGCTAGGCGCCAGCCGCGCCCAGGTGCTGTGGCTGGTTATTTTACCCGGCGCTTTGCCGGAGATCCTCACCGGCCTGCGCATTGGTCTTGGCGTGGGTTGGTCGACGCTGGTGGCCGCGGAGCTGATCGCCGCCACCCGCGGGTTAGGCTTTATGGTGCAGTCCGCCGGCGAATTCCTGGCAACCGACGTGGTGCTGGCCGGGATTGCGGTGATTGCGATAATTGCGTTTCTATTGGAACTGGGGCTGCGCGCGCTGCAGCGCCGCCTGACGCCCTGGCATGGAGAAGTACAATGAGTGAACGTCTGAGCATTACCCCGCTGGGGCCCTATATCGGCGCGCAGGTAGCCGGCGTGGACCTCGCACGTCCGCTGAACGATAACCAGTTTGAGCAGCTGTATCACGCGGTACTGCGCCATCAGGTGGTATTCCTGCGCGAGCAGAATATTACCCCGCAGCAGCAGCGCGATTTTGCGCGACGCTTCGGCGACCTGCATATTCATCCGGTCTATCCCCACGCGCCGGGCGTCGACGAAATTATCGTGCTCGACACCCATGACGATAACCCGCCGGATAACGACAACTGGCATACCGACGTCACCTTCATCGAGACGCCGCCTGCCGGCGCGATTCTGGCGGCAAAAGAGCTGCCCTCCACCGGCGGTGACACCCTGTGGACCAGCGGCGTGGCGGCGTATGAAGCGCTTTCCGAGCCTTTTCGCCAGCTGTTAAGCGGCCTGCGGGCGGAGCATGATTTCCGCAAATCGTTCCCGGAGTATAAATACCGCGGCAGCGAAGAGGAGCACCGGCGCTGGCTGGAGGCGGTGGCGAAGAACCCGCCGCTGCTGCATCCGGTGGTACGCACGCATCCGGTGACCGGCAGGCAGGCGCTGTTCGTTAACGAAGGCTTTACCACGCGGATTGTTGAGGTGACGGAAAAAGAGAGCGAGGCGCTGCTGAGTTTCCTGTTTACTCACGTAACGAAACCGGAGTTTCAGGTACGCTGGCGCTGGCAGCCCAACGACGTGGCGATTTGGGATAACCGCGTGACCCAGCACTATGCCAACGCCGATTATCTGCCACAGCGGCGCATTATGCACCGGGCGACGATCCTCGGCGATAAGCCGTACTATCGCGCCGGTTAAAACCTGCGGCAGCGCGCCGCAGGCCGGGCAGATTACAGATGCGCGCCGATATAGCGCTGATAGCGGTTGGCTTTTAAAAACGTTAAATCCACCAGCACCAGCCCGTCCACGCAGTTGTTAAAATCCGGGTCGCTGCCGAAGTCGATAAACTGCACGCCGCCCGGCTCGCACACCTCGGAGTATTGCTTATACAGCGGCGGAATAGCGCAGCCGAGATTGCCGAGCAGCGACTTCAGCCGGGTGAGATCTTCGGCATAATCCTCGCCGCTAAACTGCGCCAGCACGTCGGGCAACGAAGCGGGATAGGGACGGCGCGACTCCGCCAGCGGATGGGTCGCCGGGAACCACAGCCGATAGAAGGCCACCAGCAGATCGCGTGCCGCCGGCGGCAGACCGCCGGAAATCGACACCGGGCCGAACAGATAGCGATAGTGCGGGTAGCGGGCGAGGTAGGCGCCGATGCCCGACCACAGATAGTCCAGCCCGCGCCGACCCCAGTAGCGTGGCTGGATAAAGCTGCGCCCCAGCTCAATACCGTGGCGGAGAATGTCGTCCATCCGCTGGTCATAATGGAACAGGCTATAGCTGTAAATACCCTCCAGCCCGCGTTTTTCCAGCTGCATTGCGGTAGGCATAAAGCGATAGGCGCCGACGATTTCCAGATCTTCCTCGTCCCACAGAATCAGGTGCAGATAATCATCGTCGTAGCCGTCGACGTCGCGCCGTTTGCCGCTCCCTTCGCCCACCGCGCGGAAGGCGATCTCCCGCAGGCGGCCGAGCTCGCGCAGCAGCGGGGCGTCGTCCTGACCGTTGCGCTGCCACAGATAGATGGTTTTGCCGTCGGCGGTATGCCCCAGGCACTCCGCGCGGTGTAGCTCGCGTTTTATCAGCGCCCGATCTTCAGGGCGGGCGATGGCGCTTTCCGTTTTGAACAAGCCCGCCTGACCTTTGCCCATCAGTTCGACGTGGCGGTAGCAGCGATCCGCCAGCTCGCGAGGCGACATCTGCGGGCTATACCAGCTGGACCAGGCAATCTGCTGGCCGATGCCGATCGGCAGGCTGCCGTTGCGGCGACGGAACATTTGCTGCATGAGCAGCAGCAGCGGCAGGTTTTCTGAGAACAGGGTGCTGGCGTAGAACAGGGCGCTGTTGTGCGCGCGGATCCACACCGGCAGCAGCGGGGCGCGATATTTGGCCGCCAGCTTGATAAAGCCCGGGTGCCATTTCTTATCGCGGATCCCCCGGCGCGTCGGGCGCGAGACCTCGCCCGCCGGGAAAAAGATCAGCACGCCGCCGTTTTGTAGCTGGCGATCCATTTGCTGCAGCGCGGCTTTAGCGGTGCGGCCGTTGATGTTATCGACCGGAATAAACAGCGAGCTGAGCGGCTCAAGATGAGTCAACAGGCGGTTGGTCACGACTTTTACATCGCGGCGCACGCGGGAGACGGCGTAGAGTAGCGCAAGGCCGTCCAGGGTACCGGTAGGATGATTGGCGACGATCACCAGCGGGCCGTGTTCAGGAATTTGTTCCAGATCGTGCGCCGGAATAGCGCAGCGAATATTAAGGTGTTCCAGCACCTGTTCGACCGTATCGAGCCCCTTCAGGTGGCGATGGCGGGCGGCAAATTGTTGAAACTCTTCCTCATGGAGCAGTTTTTTTAGCAGCTTCTTTTGCCAGGCGGCGGGCCTGGCCTCAGGCCACAGGTCGTCGAGTACATGATCGAGACTAAACATAGCGCTTCCTCCTCCGTCCTGCCGAGACAGTAGAAGGCGAAAATGTCGCTTATATTGCAGTTGGGTGAATATTCGGCATTGGCGGGCCCAAAAGCGCAACGCAGGCCAGGAGAATTCCCGGCCTGCGTGCGGAGGCTGCAGCCCGAAAGGCGGGTTTAGCGCAGGATTTTCTTTTCGGCCAGGTCAAGGGCGAAATAGCTGAAGATCAGATCCGCGCCGGCGCGCTTAATGGCGCCAAGACTTTCCAGAACCACTTTTTCTTCATCAATGGCGCCCGCCTGGGCGGCAAATTTGATCATCGCGTACTCGCCGCTGACCTGGTAGGCGCCGAGCGGCAAATTGCTGCGCTCGCGGATATCGCGCAGGATATCGAGGTAGGCGCCGGCCGGTTTCACCATCAGGCAATCCGCGCCCTGGGCTTCATCCAGCAGCGACTCGCGAATCGCTTCCCGGCGGTTCATCGGGCTCATCTGATAGGTTTTACGATCGCCCTTCAGCGCGGTGCCGGCCGCTTCGCGGAACGGACCGTAGAACGAAGAGGCAAACTTGGTGGAGTAGGACATGATGGCCGTATGGGTAAAGCCTGCGGCGTCCAGCGCCTGGCGAATAGCCTGCACCTGACCGTCCATCGCGGCGGATGGCGCGATAAAATCAGCGCCGGCCGCTGCCGCAACAACCGCCTGCTTACCGAGGTTCACCAGGGTGGCATCGTTATCTACGCCGTGCTCGCAGAGTACGCCGCAGTGGCCGTGGGAGGTGTATTCGCAGAAGCAGGTATCGGACATCACGATCATCTCCGGTACCGCCTCCTTACAGATACGCGACATCCGCGCCACCAGGCCGTTTTCGTTCCAGGCATCGCTGCCGTTGGCATCGGTGTGATGGGAAATACCGAAGGTCATCACCGAACGGATGCCGGCGTTGGCGATACGCTCGATTTCACGCGCCAGGTGCTTCTCCGGGATGCGCATCACGCCGGGCATGGCTTCGATGGCTTTGTAATCGGCGATTTCTTCTTCAACAAAGATCGGCAACACCAGGTCATTCAAACTCAGTGTTGTCTCTTCAAACATGGCTCGGAGCGAAGCGGACTGCCGCAAGCGGCGCGGGCGAGTGATTAAATCTGTCATGGTTTGCCTGATTTTGTGAAATGAAAGACCGCAGTATACCTGAACCTGAGGGCGGAAGTTTTACGAAAGTGGCTTAAAATCTCCCTTCGGCCGTACGGCGCTGGCAATAAAAATGAGATCCTTAATGAAATACGCATGGCGGATATTTATATTTTCAGGTGATGTTTATTTTTATTGGGTATTTTAGGAACTAATTGGATTTATATATTTAATGTCGACGGGGATTTCGGCCTGTTTATTCAGTATTGTTTTGTTTGTTTGCTAATGTATTTGTTTGTTTTATATTTGATGATCGTTAATTATCTAATTAACTGAAATCAGAGTGTTTATTTTATTATTTTCGGTAGGTGTGCTGATTAAATTATTGTCCGGTTTCGGACTTTGGCTAAAGAATAATTGAACCTTTCCTCGCTGACACCGCATAATCGTTCCGCGAAGCATAATAATGTTCTTCTACGTATTGATAATTGATGGATCAACGATATTACGTCCCTGAGGAGGGATGACCATGCACCCCTGGAAAAAGAAATTTGTAGTTTCACAATTAGCATTAGCCTGCACTTTGGCAATCACCTCTCAGGCAAGTGCTTTTAATGATATATCTGGAACCAACTACACGACATTCAAACATTATAACGACGCTAACTATGCTGACGGCGTTTACTATAATGGTTATGTAGGCTGGAATAACTATGCGACGGATAGTATTTATAACGGTGACATTTATCCGGTAATCAATAAATCCGTCGTTAATGGCGTGATCTCAACTTACTATCTGGATGATGGCCTTGCCAACAACGCGAACAGCAATAGCCTGACCATTAAAAACAGCACCATTCACGGGATGATCACCTCCGAGTGCATGACCACCGACTGCGTGGGGCGTGACGCGACCGGCTATGTTTATGACCGCCTGGCGCTGACCGTTGATAACTCAACCATTGATGATAACTATGAGCACTATACCTACAACGGCACGCACGCCGATGGCTCCGTAGATACGCATCTTGTTGACGTTTACGACCTGGGGACGGCTATTACGCTGGATCAGGAGGTCGATTTGGTGGTCAAAAATAACTCCCATGTTGCCGGCATAACCCTGACCCAGGGCTACGAGTGGGGAGATATTGACGACAACACCGTTAGCACCGGCGTCAACAGCGGCGAAGTGTTTCACAACGCGATTAGCGTAACGGATTCTACCGTGACGTCCGGCTCATGGTCCGATGAAGGTACTTCCGGCTGGTTCGGCAACAACAATAACGCCAGCGATTACGGTGGCACCGGTCTGCATACGAACGGCGGCGCCGGCTTTAATGCCGATGACGTCGCGATTTCTGCCATCGCCAATCCGCATGCGGATAATGCGATGCAGACGACGGTTAACCTCACTAACTCGACCCTGATGGGGGACATCTTATTTTCCAGTAACTTTGACCACAATTTCTTCCCGAGCGGTGCGGACAGCTATCGGGATACCAATTCTGCCGTAGACACTAACGGCTGGGACGGCACTGACCGTATGGACGTCACGCTGAATAACGGCAGCAAGTGGGTAGGGGCGGCGATGTCCATGCATCAGGTTGATTCTGATGGCGATGGCGTCTACGACGGCTTTGCCGCAGGTACCGACGCGACCGCAACGCTGATCGATGTCGCGGCGAACAGCCTCTGGCCGTGGTCAACCTATGGCATCAACAGCAGCGATACGGCCTACAATGAAAACGGTCACGTTGCTGGCAATGAAGTCTATCAGAGCGGTCTGTTCAACGTAACGCTGAACGGCGGTTCACGGTGGGATACCACCAAAACGTCGCTGATTGATACTCTGAGCATCAACAGCGGTTCGCTCGTCAACGTCGCTGATTCCACCCTGGTTTCCGACACCATCTCTCTGACCGGCGGCTCTGCTCTGAAGATCGCTGAAGATGGCCACGTCGCGACCCACGCGCTGACAGTTGACAACAGTACCGTCACGATTGCCGACGATGTCTCCGCCGGCTGGGGCGTGGATGATGCCGCCTTGTATGCCAACATCGTCAACGTCACCCACGATGGTATTCTCGATGTGGGCAACAGTACGGCGTACGCGCTGCAGGCCGATACGCTGAATTTGACCAGCTCGACGGATGCCGGCGGGAAAGTACATGCCGGCGTGTTTAACGTTCACAGTAATCGCTTTGTGCTGAATGCCGATTTAACCAACGATCGTACTCGCGATACCGCTAAATCTAACTACGGCTACGGCATCATCGCCATGAACTCCGATGGCCATCTGACCATCAACGGCAACGGTGACGCCGACACCTCTTTCGACCAGTCCGAAGTGGATAACGCGGGCGACAAGGTTGCGGCTGCCACCGGCAACTACAAAGTTCGCATTGATAATGCAACGGGGACGGGCTCCGTTGCTGATTACAAAGGCAAAGAGCTGATCTACGTTAACGACAAGAGCAGCACCGCCACCTTCTCTGCGGCTAACAAGGCCGACCTGGGCGCCTACACCTGGCAGGCTAAGCAGGAAGGTAACGTGGTGGTGATGCAGCAGAGGGCGCTGACCGATTACGCTAACATGGCGCTCAGCATCCCGTCCGCTAACAGCAATATCTGGAACCTGCAGCAGGATACCGTGGCGACTCGGTTGACCCACTCCCGGCACGGTCTGGCGGATAACGGCGGCGCCTGGGGCAGCTATTTAGGCGCTAGCTTCAACGGCGACAATGACACCATCAGCTACGCTCAGAACGTCAACGGCGCCATGTTGGGCCTGGATACCAAAATTGATGGTAACCACGCTCAGTGGATCGTCGGCACCGCCGCGGGCTTCGTGAAAGGCGACCTGAGCGATCGCAGCGGTCGGGTGGATCAGGACAGCCAGACGGCCTATATCTACTCGTCCGCTCGCTTTGCAAACCACGTCTTCGTTGACGGTTCTCTGAACTACTCTCACTTCAACAACCAGCTGTCTGCCAATATGAGCAACGGCCAGTACGTAGACGGCAGCGCTTCCTCAGACGCCTGGGGCTTCGGGCTGAAGCTGGGTTACGACTGGAAGCTGGGCGAGGCGGGCTATGTGACGCCGTACGGCAGCGTATCCGGCCTGTTCCAGTCCGGGGATGACTACCGCCTGAGCAACGGCATGAAAGTTGGCGACCAGTCTTACGACAGCATGCGCTATGAGCTGGGCGTTGACGCGGGCTACACCTTTACCTACGGCAGCGATCAGGCTCTGACGCCTTACTTCAAACTGGCCTACGTGTATGACGATGCCGACAACAACGCGAAGGTAAACGGTGATTCTATCGATAACGGCACCGAAGGTTCTGCGGTACGCGTTGGGCTGGGTACCCAGTTCAGCTTTACCCGCAACTTCAGCGCCTACTCCGATGTGAGCTACCTCGGCGGCGGAGATGTGGATCAGGACTGGGCGGCTAACGTCGGCGTTAAATATACCTGGTAAGATTATTTGCCGTGATAAAACATTAAAGGTTATTTAATCTAAGAGTATGCCCGTCAAGGAGTTGACGGGCATTATTGTCAGGAATGCATAAATGCTATCGCTGAGTAAACCGCTTAATGAATTTGGTCAGCTGGATCGCTGTTTGTCAAAATATGGCACACGCTTCGATTGTTGTAGTGAAAAACAGATTATATTTTCGCATGATATACATTGCGATAGAACGGTAGTTATTTTAGCTGGCGTGATTTCGCTGCGCCGAGGAGAAAATATCCTTGTTGGTATTGCTCAGGCGCCGTTTATTATTGGACTGGCCGATGGGATAATGAAAAATGAGGTGCAATATAAATTAATGACTGAGGGGAAGTGTAGCGGATATCATCTGCCTTCTTCGCAGGCGATTAAACTCATCGAGCAGAATAATTTGTGGCGCGACGCATTCTGCTGGCTGGTATGGCATAATCGCATAATGGAACTGCGCGATCTGCAGCTCATCGGGAATAACTCCTATGAGCAAATTCGCGCCACGCTGCTGTCGATGATTGGCTGGGACGAATCGTTACGTGTTCGTATTGGCGTGATGAATTATATTCATCAAAAAACGCGTATTTCGCGCTCCGTGGTGGCCGAAGTGCTTGCCGCCCTGCGTAAAGGCGGCTATATCGAAATGAATAAAGGCAAACTGGTCAGCATCAACCATTTGCCTTCAGAATATTAATCAGGATTCGGGAACGGGCAGCGGTTTTTCCCCGCTCAATTCGCTGACCAGGTCATTGATGCCATTACTCATATTGCTAAAGCGCGTCAGCGAAGAGCGGGTGACCACCACGAAGGCGCCCACGTTAGCCTGCGGGTTCATCGCCATATAGGTAATAAATCCGCCGCCGCCGCCGGTCTTCTGAATAATGCCCGGGTGCCCGTTCTTCGGCTTCATATAAACCCAGCCAAGGCCCAGCGCATCGGCTTTCCCCGGCACGTCCATACCGATAACGCGGGTCAACTGGCTGCGCTGATAGATCAGCGTCTGCATGCGGTCGGCCTGCTGGCCGCGGGTGTAAAAATCAGAAGAGAGGAACTGCTGCATCCAGCGCATCATATCGCCCGGCGTGGAGTAAACGCCGCCGCTGCCGATCGCCGCCAGGGTGTTGTTGCACGGGCTGGCGCCCTTCTCGGCGACCATAAGGCGGCCGCACTGATCCGGCGATGGCGTAAAGGTCGTGTCCTTCATGCCCAGCGGGCGGGTAATTTGCTCTTCAAACAGCTGCGGATAAGGCTTGCCCGCGGCGTTCGAAAGGGCGTCCGCCAGCAGATCGAAAGCGAGGTTGGAGTAAGCGGCCTGGGAACCGGGCGCGGCCTTCAGCGACGTCGTCGACAGCCATGCCCAGCGCTGCTGGCGGGTTGGCCAGACGAAGACCGCGCGGTGCGCCGCGCCGCCGGGCTGTTCGCGCGGCAGGGCGCTGGTATGCGTCGCCAGGTTAACCAGCGTAATCGGCGTGCCCTGATAGCTCGGTACCCGAGCGCCCGGAGGCGCGTATTTGCTCAGCGGATCGTTAAGCTTAACCACCCCCTGATCGAGCATTTTCACCAGCATTTCGCTGGTCATCAGCTTACTCAATGAGGCGATGCGGATGACGGAGTCCAGCTGAGGATGTTCATTATTACCCGGACGCGTCTCGCCAAAGCTGCGAAAAACGCGCTGGTTACCGTCGATGACGACCAGCGCCATACCGGTGGCGCCGCTGCCGTAGTAGATATGGTTGGCGTAACGGTCGACAACATCGGAGGCAAATTCCGGATCGACGCTCGGCTGAGCAGCCTGGACCGATGTCCACGACGCCGCGCACAGCGCAGCAAAAATGAGCAGACTACGTTTCAACGGGGTATCCATATGATGAAAAGAAATATAGAGCGTATTTATACTACGAAGCGAGGTAGAGCAAGGCGGGAATAACGTCAATATTGTGCGGAAAAACGTAACGGTGCGTAAAAAGGACTTTTTTGCGCATGAGCATATCCGCTTTCCCCGGCGGGCAGGTATGATTAGCGTTTGATTAATCGGGAGATCAGAGCGATGGCGACTCTGCGGGTGGTAATGGTAGTCGATATGCAAAATGGCGTCTTTGCGACGCCGCGGGTTGAGCGCGCGCGCTGCGTCGCGCACATTAACCGCCTGACGCGCGCCGCGGATCGCGTTATTTTCATTCAACATGCGGAAGACGGCGGGCTGGAAGAGGGCAGCGACGGTTTCGCCCTGCTGGCGGAACTGGAGCAGCCGGCGGGATCGCTGTATGTCACCAAAACCGCCTGCGATGCGTTCTATCAAACCCGCCTTGCGCAGCTATTGAGCGACCTGAACATCGAAGAGTTCGTCATTTGCGGCTGCGCAACCGATTATTGTGTCGATACCACTATCAAAAACGGCGCCAGTCGCGGTTATGCCATTACCGTCGCCGAAGATGCGCACACTACCGCCAACCGCGCCGCGGCGCAGGCGCAAACGCTGATTGCCCACTATAACGAGGTTTGGCGCACGCTGACCGTCCCCGGCAATCCTGTACGCGTGAAACCCACAGAAACAATTCTTAGCGCCTGGTAGACGAACTAAGCTGCTGATATCCGGTCTCATCATCCGGTCGCCTTTCTTTGCCGCGCCCTATGCGGCGGGCATTGTCGTGGTACACAGCATAATCAGAATGAGAAGAAGTTAGCAGGAGAGCATGATGTTTAAATCTTTTTTCCCCAAACCGGGGCCGTTTTTTATCTCTGCCTTTATCTGGTCACTGCTGGCGGTGATCTTTTGGCAGGCGGGCGGCGGCGACTGGCTGCTGCGCTTAACCGGGGCCTCGCAAAACGTGGCCATCAGCGCCGCGCGCTTCTGGTCGCTGAACTATCTGCTGTTCTACGTTTACTATATGTTCTGCGTCGGCGTGTTCGCTCTGTTTTGGTTTATCTACAGTCCGCATCGCTGGCAGTACTGGTCGATCCTCGGCACCGCGCTGATTATCTTCGTTACCTGGTTTATGGTCGAAGTCGGGGTGGCGATTAACGCCTGGTACGCGCCATTCTACGATCTGATTCAGTCCGCGCTGGCCACGCCGCATAAGGTCAGTATCAACCAGTTTTATCAGGAGATCGGCGTATTCCTCGGCATCGCGCTCATTGCGGTCATTATCGGCGTGATGAACAACTTTTTCGTCAGCCACTACGTCTTCCGCTGGCGTACCGCGATGAACGAACACTACATGGCGCACTGGCACCATTTACGCCATATTGAGGGCGCGGCCCAGCGTGTGCAGGAAGATACCATGCGCTTTGCCTCTACCCTTGAGGATATGGGCGTTAGCTTTATCAACGCGGTGATGACTCTGATTGCTTTCCTGCCGGTGCTGGTGACCCTCTCCGAGCACGTGCCCGATCTGCCGATTGTCGGCCATCTGCCGTATGGCCTGGTGATTGCGGCGATCGTCTGGTCGCTGATGGGAACCGGTATGCTGGCGGTGGTAGGGATTAAGCTGCCGGGCCTTGAGTTTAAAAACCAGCGCGTTGAGGCGGCCTATCGTAAAGAGCTGGTGTATGGCGAAGACGACGCCGCTCGCGCGACGCCGCCGACCGTACGCGAGCTGTTTGGCGCCGTACGCCGCAACTATTTCCGCCTCTATTTCCACTATATGTACTTCAACATCGCGCGCATTCTCTATCTGCAGGTCGATAACGTTTTCGGTTTGTTCCTGCTGTTTCCGTCGATCGTGGCCGGTACCATTACGCTGGGCCTGATGACGCAGATAACCAACGTCTTTGGCCAGGTGCGCGGTTCGTTCCAGTACCTGATCAGCTCCTGGACGACGCTAGTGGAGCTGATGTCCATCTACAAACGTCTGCGCAGCTTTGAACGTGAACTCGATGGCAAAGAGCTGAGTGAAGTGACGCAAACGCTCGGTTAATTATCTCAAGGAAGGATTATGTCGGCAGCAGCCTCTACCCGTATCGTTTCGCTCTCCCTGACGCTCCTGGCGGGGATGGTGCTCAGCGCCTGTACCAGCAATCAGGGGCCGGCGCTAAAAAAGGGTGAACAGCCCGTGGACGTTGCCGCCGTGGTACGGCAAAAAATGCCGGCCAGCGTGAAGGACCGTGACCAATGGGCGCAGGCGATAGCCAAAGCCTTCGAAAGCCAGAAGCTGGCGCCGACGGAAGAAAACGTCTGTTCGGTGCTGGCGGTGGCCCAGCAGGAGTCCAACTATCAGTCGGACCCGGTGGTGCCGGGGCTGAATAAAATCGCCTGGCAGGAGATAGACCGCCGGGCGGAGAAAATGCACATTCCGCTGTTCGTCGTGCATACCGCGCTAAAAATCCCTTCACCGAACGGCAAAAGCTACAGCGAGCGCCTGGATAGCGTGAAAACGGAGAAGCAGCTAAGCGCCGTTTTTGACGATTTTATCGATATGGTGCCGATGGGACAGACCCTGTTTGGCTCCCTCAATCCGGTGCATACCGGCGGCCCGATGCAGGTCAGCATCGCCTTCGCCCAGCAGCATACCGACGGCTATCCGTGGAAAATGGAGGGCACCGTGCGCAAGGAGGTCTTTAGCCTGCGCGGCGGCCTGTGGTTTGGCACCCGGCATTTGCTGAACTATCCGGCGAACTATAGCGTGCCGCTGTATCGTTTTGCTGACTTCAACGCCGGCTGGTACGCCAGCCGCAACGCCGCGTTTCAGCATGCGGTTAGCAAAGTAAGCGGCGTGAAGCTGGCGCTGGACGGGGATTTGATTCGCTACGACAGCGATGAGCCGGGAAACACGGAGCTGGCGGTGCGGCGGTTAGCCGGACAACTGGCGATGAGCGATGATGATATTCACCAGCAGCTGAAAAAAGGCGACAGCCTGGCGTTTGAAAAAACCGACCTCTATCAGCAGGTTTTCCGTCTTGCCGATCGGAAAGCGGGCAAGGCCGTGCCGCGGGAAATCCTCCCTGGGATCCAGCTCGAAAGCCCTAAAATTACGCGAAATTTGACTACCGCCTGGTTCGCGAAGCGGGTCGATGATCGGCGCGCCAGCTGCATGGCGCGTCGTTAGCGATTATTGCGCCAGCGCAGGAACAGCCCCAGAAGCGCGACCAGCAGGCAGCCAAACAGAAAGGGGATCAGGCCAAAAATGGTTCCCACCGCGAGGCCTATTTCTACGCGCGGATGGTGGCTATTCTGGACCTGCATTAAGCGTTCAAAAACGCCGGGTGCGTGCACCAGCATGCTCAGCATTTGCGCGCCGGCCCAGAAGCAGAACAGCACAAACAGTCCGTAGGCGATATTGCTGCTGGTCAGCGGGCTCCTGCTTTTTTTGCCAAAGAGCGTTTTTGAAAAGGCAAACTCTGCCATATAACCTCCGTACTCCACTTCTCTGCCGCATTACAGCGGCTATACGGCGATTATTCTGGCAGCGGCGGGCGCTATCCAGTATCAGATTGCTGGTAATTCCGGCCAGGAATATTCCTGAACTTGCCGCTTTGCGAGCGCGTTAAAAATTTGTCGAATGGAGAGTCATCTCCCACCGTGAAATAATTATCAACGTCGCTACAGACCGCGGATGGCGCCTGTGCGAAGATGCTTTTTTTTGCCGTTGGAGTCGTTATGAAGCTCACTGAGAAAATTCGCCGTGACTGGCACTATTACGCTATTGCGCTGGGGTTGATTTTTATTCTGAACGGCGTGGTGGGGCTGCTGGGGTTTGAAACTCAGGGCTGGCAATCCTATGCCGTCGGGCTGGTGACCTGGGTCATTAGCTTCTGGCTGGCGGGATTTATTATTCGCCGTCGTCCGGCAGAGAAAGCCTAGGGCGCTGACAGGATTGCGGCCGACCGGGCCGTAAATCTGTCACCCCGGCAGGCGTAGCGCCGCCGGGGCAGTATTATCAGTTCATCGAGGTTTTCAGCGCGCGATCGGCGGCGTGACGCTCCAGCGCCAGCTCAATCAGGCGGGTGATCAGGCTGGTATAATCCAGCCCGCTGGCCTGCCACAGCTTGGGATACATGCTGATATTGGTAAAGCCCGGCAGGGTGTTGATTTCATTGATAACGACTTCATTATCTGCCGTCAGGAACACGTCGACGCGCGCCATGCCGCTGCAGCCGAGCGTCTGATAGGCACGAACGGCAATATCCCGAATTTTATCGTTAACTTCACCGTCAATGGCCGCCGGAACGACGACTTTCGCTCCCTGATCGTCAATGTATTTGGTGTCGTAGGCGTAGAACTCGCTGTTGAGGACGATTTCGCCGCAGGTGCTGGCCTCGGATTCGTCGTTACCCAATACCGCACACTCGATCTCCCGCCCCTTAATTCCTTGTTCAACCACCACTTTATGGTCAAATTCAAAGGCCAGCGCGACCGCCTGCTGATACTGCGCTTCGTTGTTCACCTTGCTCACGCCCACCGATGACCCCTGATTGGCCGGTTTGACAAACAGCGGCAGACCGAGGGTGTTTTGCACTTCCGCGAAGCTAAAACGCTGGCGGTTAGCGCGGGTCAGGGTAATAAACGGCGCGATAGACAGGCCGGCGTCACGCAGCAGGCGCTTGGTGACGTCTTTATCCATGCAGGCGGCGGAGCCAAGCACGTCTGAGCCGACGAAGGGCAGGTTTGCCATCCGCAGCATACCCTGCAGCGAGCCGTCTTCTCCCAGGGTGCCGTGGACAATCGGGAAAATAACGTCGATGGCGGCCAGCGGTTGACCGCTGTCGGCATTAATCAGCTGCCGGGATTCGCGGCCGGGAATTTGCGCCAGCGTGACATCGGAGGGGCGTAGCGCAATACGGGCGGGATCCTGCGGGTTCAGCAGATAGTTACCGGCATCGTTAATATGCCAGAGACCCTGTTTATCAATCCCCAGCAGAACGACGTCGAAGCGCGATTTATCAATTGCTTCCACGATGTTCTTCGCCGACTGCAGCGACACTTCATGTTCTGCCGACTTGCCGCCAAAAACGATCCCAACCCTCATCTTAGCCATTTCAACTTCCATCCTGATTACATCAAAGCACATAACATAGCATGCGCGATGACGGCGTGGCTGCCAGAATCTCTGCGCCACGCCGCAGGGGGTTAAAAGCTGTTCAACCGCCGCCGCGGATCGGCAGGCGAGGGCGGGGGGCGATGCGCGCCGGTGGCGGAGGCTTAGCACAACGCGCTGGGGCTCCGGCGATTAGCTCTGAAAATATTTTATAAATCGGTATATGGAGCGATAAAATACTAAACTGATCGTGAGCGCATCTCTGGTAATACGCCCGCCGGGGGAAATTGCTAAGCTAGGTAATAATTCACAAAAACTAATGAATACGCGTAGTTATGGAATCCTGGAAGGTTAACCTAATCTCCGTCTGGTTCGGCTGCTTTTTTACCGGCCTGGCAATCAGCCAAATTCTCCCGTTTTTGCCGCTCTATGTTTCCCAGCTCGGCGTCACCTCTCATGAGGCGCTGTCGATGTGGTCGGGCCTGACCTTTAGCGTCACCTTCCTGATCTCGGCCATCGTTTCGCCGATGTGGGGCAGCCTCGCGGATCGCAAAGGGCGCAAGCTGATGCTGCTGCGCGCCTCCCTGGGAATGGCGATTGCCATCCTGCTTCAGGCCTTTGCCACCAACGTCTGGCAACTGTTTATCCTGCGTGCGGTGATGGGGCTGACTTCCGGCTATATTCCTAATGCGATGGCGCTGGTGGCCTCTCAGGTACCGCGCGAGCGCAGCGGCTGGGCGCTCAGTACGCTATCGACGGCGCAAATCAGCGGCGTAATCGGCGGACCGCTGCTGGGGGGCTTCCTGGCCGACCACGTTGGGCTGCGGATGGTGTTTATCATTACCGCTATTTTGCTGACGGTGAGCTTCCTGGTGACGCTGTTCCTGATTAAAGAGGGCGTGCGCCCGCAGGTCAACAAAGCGGAGCGCCAGAGCGGCAGAGAGGTGTTTGCTTCGCTGCCGTACCCGGGCCTGGTGATTAGCCTGTTTTTCACCACCCTGGTGATTCAGCTGTGCAATGGTTCAATCGGTCCTATTCTGGCGCTGTTTATCAAATCGATGGCCCCGGAGAGTAATAATATCGCCTTCCTTGCCGGAATGATTGCCGCCGTGCCGGGCGTTTCGGCGCTGCTCTCGGCCCCGCGTTTAGGCAAGCTTGGCGATCGGATCGGAACCTCGCGGATCCTGCTGGCGACCCTGTGCTGCGCGGTGGTGATGTTCTTTGCGATGTCCTTCGTGACCACGCCGCTGCAGCTGGGCGTGCTGCGCTTTATGCTCGGTTTTGCCGACGGCGCGATGCTGCCGGCGGTGCAAACTCTGCTGCTCAAATACTGCAGCGATAGCGTTACCGGACGCATCTTCGGCTATAACCAGTCGTTTATGTATCTGGGGAACGTGGTCGGGCCGCTGATTGGCGCCTCGGTATCGGCAATGGCCGGCTTCCGCTGGGTGTTCATCGCCACGGCGATTATCGTGCTGATTAACCTTTGGCAGCTGGCCGTTATGCTGCGGCGCAGTCGGGCTTCTACCTGATTGCCTCCCGGGCGGTATGTGCGCGCATATCGCCGTATTGACCCCTCGCCGCGCTGCTTTCATTACTCTTTGTTATGATACTGGCCCAGCGGCGCCGGGTATTATTACTTTGCGTACCGACGTAAAACCGCGTATTAGCCCGCTCGTCTATTCTATTATCGTGATGCGTTTTGCTTATTACGGAAATACGATGGCTATATCATTTTATTATTTACTATTAAAATTGGTTATAGAATTCTCTTTGTCCGTTATTTATGGTGGTTGCTTTTGCTGTTTGTTTTTTAATCGCGCAGGCGTTTCGTTAATTATCGATGATAATCAGCGGGCATTTTTAGAAAATAAGTCTGGTATCTGTTGATGAATCTATGACATAAAGAATAACTCACTGACCTCGCCTAAGGATAAAGCGTTGTGAAGAATCTCATTGCCGAGCTGCTGGTCAATCTGGCGCAAAAGGAAGAGGAAACAAAGGAGCTGACGGTGCAGGTTGAGGCGCTGGAAGTGGTGGTCACGGCGCTGCTGAGGCATATGGCGCAGGACGCGCAGCAGGCGTTAATTCACGATATTGAACAGGCTATCGAGCAGGCCAGCCCGGGTCCGCTGGTCGATGATCGCGATGCTCAGCGGTTGCAGCAATATATAAAAAAGCTGTTGCGGCATCCTCGTAGCTAACGCCAGTGACAAGGCATGGATGCTGTCATTTTACTGTCACATTGCTTTTATAAAGTCTCCCTCGTTTTGTTTTTTAAGTATTTTTACATGGAGACGACAAAAGTGAAATTAAGCGCCCTCTTTATTGCCCTGCTGCCTCTGCTGGCATCCCCGGTTATTCATGCTGATACCCCGTCCACTCCGGCTCTGGATAATCGTGCCGCTCAGGGAGATATCTCCGTTCCCGGCGGCGCGCGTCGTTTAAGCGGCGACCAAACCGCCGCATTACAGGCCTCACTAATCAACAAGCCAGCGAAGAATATTATTTTGCTGATTGGTGACGGAATGGGGGATTCAGAAATTACCGCTGCGCGCAATTATGCCGAAGGCGCGGGCGGCTTCTTCAAGGGTATTGATGCGCTGCCGCTAACCGGTCAGTACACCCATTATTCTCTGGATAAGAAAACCGGCAAGCCGGATTATGTGACCGATTCCGCCGCGTCCGCGACGGCGTGGACCACCGGCGTCAAAAGCTATAACGGCGCGCTGGGCGTCGATATCCACGAAAAAGATCATCAGACTATTCTTGAGTTGGCGAAAGCCGCCGGCTTTGCTACCGGCAACGTCTCTACCGCCGAACTGCAGGACGCCACGCCCGCCGCGCTGGTGGCGCACGTGACTTCACGTAAATGTTACGGCCCCAGCGTCACCAGCGAAAAATGTCCGGGCAACGCGCTGGAAAAAGGCGGCAAGGGCTCGATTACCGAGCAGCTGCTGAACGCCCGCGCCGACGTAACTCTTGGCGGCGGGGCAAAAACCTTCGCCGAAACCGCCACCGCCGGCGAATGGCAGGGTAAAACGCTGCATGATCAGGCGCTCGCCCGCGGCTACCAGATTGTCACCGACGCCGCTTCGCTGGCCGCGGTCGGCGAAGCCAACCAGGGCAAACCGCTGCTGGGGCTCTTTTCTGACGGTAATATGCCGGTACGCTGGGAAGGGCCTAAAGCCTCCCTGCATGGCAATATCGACCAGCCGGCGGTGAGCTGCACGCCGAACGCGAAGCGTGACGCCTCGGTGCCGACGCTGGCGCAGATGACGGAGAAAGCCATCAGCCTGCTGAGCAGCAATGAAAAGGGCTTCTTCCTGCAGGTTGAAGGCGCCTCCATCGACAAACAGGATCACGCGGCGAACCCGTGCGGCCAGATTGGCGAAACCGTCGATCTTGACGAAGCGGTGCAAAAAGCGCTGGAGTTCGCCAAAAAAGACGGCAACACCCTGGTGGTGGTGACCGCCGACCACGCGCACTCCAGCCAGATTATCCCGGCTGATGCTAAAGCCCCGGGCCTGACTCAGGCGCTGACCACGAAAGACGGTTCGGTGATGGTGATGAGCTACGGTAACTCCGAGGGCGAGTCGATGGAGCATACCGGGACGCAGCTGCGCATCGCCGCCTATGGCCCGCACGCCGCGAACGTGGTAGGTTTAACCGATCAGACCGACCTGTTCTATACCATGAAAGATGCCCTGGGTCTGAAATAGGCCGGTGCCGGCGGCGAATTTCTGCCGCCGGCTGGTTTTTTTGCCGGCAGCGACCAGACTTACAGGGATTGACTCACAAAAGGATGGTGCAATGAAAATAATATTACCTGTAGCCCTATTGTTTGGTTTGGTCTTTGCTACGGCGGCGAGTGCCGCGGAAAAAACGCCGACTCCCCAGCAGCAAAAAATGACGGTCTGTAACAAAGATGCGTCGGCGAAAGCGCTGAAAGGGGATGAGCGTAAAGCGTTCATGAGCAGCTGTCTGAAGAAAGGTGCGCCGGCTTCGGAGAGTAAAGGGCTAACGCCTCAGCAGCAGAAAATGGGCGAGTGTAACGGCCAGGCGACCCAGCAGTCGCTGAAAGGGGACGATCGTAAGAAATTTATGAGCGCCTGCCTGAAAAAACAGGGGTAGTGGAAGCGGGTGAGGCCTGGCCTCACCCGCGATTATGCCGGGCTTCAGGAGCGGCTGAGCTTCTCTGATTTTTCCATGCATTTCACCATCGCTTCGATCACCGCCGAACGGAAGCCTTTCTCTTCCAGCACCCGAACCGCCTCGATAGTTGTTCCACCCGGCGAGCACACCATATCCTTCAGCGCGCCCGGATGCTCTCCGCTTTCCAGCACCATTTTCGCCGAGCCCATCACCGCCTGGGCGGCAAACTTATAGGCCTGGGCCCGCGGCATGCCGCCGAGCACGGCGGCATCGGCCATCGCTTCGATAAACATAAACACGTAGGCCGGCGCCGAGCCGCTGACGCCGACTACCGGATGGATCATCGCCTCAGCGATAATCTCAGCCTGGCCGAAGCAGCGGAAAATGGTAAGAATTTCAGCGGTCTCTTCGCTGGTGACCAGCGCGTTCGGCGTGACGGAGGTCATGCCCGCGTTGACCAGCGACGGCGTGTTGGGCATGGCGCGGACGATCTTGCGATCGTGTCCCAGCGCGCGCGCGAGCTGATCGAGGGTGACGCCCGCCGCGATGGAGACCACCAGAGAATCTTTATTCAGGCTGGAGGCGACGTCGCTCAGCACTTTAACCATGATCCCCGGCTTCACGGCGCCGAACACAATATCCGCGATCTGCGCAACGTCCTGGGCGCTCTGCGCCGCGTTGATACCGTACTGGTCGCGTAGGGCCGCCACTTTATCCGGCGACGGGGTGTAGACCCAAATTTGACCCGGCTGAACCTGCCCGCTGGCGATCAGGCCGCCGAGAATGGCCTTTCCCATATTACCGCAGCCGATAAAGCCAATTTTCTTCTCCATCACCCTTCTCCTGTGCCTGTTTTGTCTTGAGCTACCTAGCTTATCACTCCGGAGCTTTCCCGGGGGACAAAAGCAGGTGACAATAATAGCCCCTTTTTCGTCAACAGGAGCTGGAATGGCCATTTGGGTTGATGCGGACGCCTGTCCAAACGTGATTAAAGAGATTTTGTTTCGCGCCGCCGAGCGCACGCAAACGCCGATGACGCTGGTGGCAAACCAGGCGCTGCGGGTGCCGCCGTCGCGCGTTATTCGTACCCTGCGCGTGCCGCAGGGCTTTGATGTTGCCGATAACGAAATCGTTCGCCTGTGCGAGCCGGGCGATCTGGTCATTACCGCCGATATTCCGCTGGCCGCCGAAGTGCTGGCCAAAGGCGGCGCGGCGCTCAATCCGCGCGGCGAGCGCTACAGCGAGGCCACCATTCGCGAGCGCCTGACAATGCGTGATTTTATGGAGACGATGCGCGCCAGCGGCGTGCAAACCGGCGGCCCGGATTCCCTATCGCAGCGCGACCGGCAGCAGTTTGCCGCCGCGCTGGAGAAGTGGCTGATGGAGACGAAGGGTCGGTAGCCTAAACCCAGCTATCGTCGTCGCCGATATCGTCATCGCCGAAGCCGGCGTCGAAGTCGGAGCTGTAGGTGTTATCCGCAAGGAACTGATTATCATCCTGGCGGAAGGGATCGTCCGACGCGCCGCTGTCCGCCGCCTGCGCGAAGTCAGCCTGCGGCTGCTCTTCGATGATATTGACGATCTCCTGCGGATGCGAGCCGCTGAACATATTGGTCAGCATGTTGCCGAGCACCACGCCTCCCGCCACGCCTGCGGCGGTCTGGAGCGCGCCGGCCATAAAGCCGCCGCCGCGAGCCGCCTGAGGCGCGTAGTTCTGCTGCTGCATCTGCGGGGCATACTGCGGCTGCCCGCGACCATACTGCTCCGCGCCCGGAATCGGGTCGGAGCCGCGCGGCTGCGACTGCGGCTGGCCGCCGCCGAACAGTCCGGCGAGAAATCCGCCGCTGCTCGGTTTTGCCGCCTGCAGCTGCGTCACCTGGCCTTCCAGCACCTGGATACGATCGTTGAGCCGCTTAATCGCCGCTTCCTGAATCAGGATCGTTTGCGCCATGTAGTAGGGGGCGGCCGGCTGCTCCTTGATGTGCTGCGCAATCCGCTCCTCGGCGCTGGCATCGCGCGAGGCGCTCTGCGTCCCGGCCTCTTTGAGTCGGGAAAACAGCCCATCAATAAGGCGTTGTTCTTCAGATTGCATGGTACATTCCTCTGTCACACTGATAAATTACGGTCAGAGTGCGTCCGGGCTGCCCATGTTGTAAATATGTTGCAGCGTAAAGCTTTGCATAAATGTGTTACCGTTTACGCCAGCCAGCGGCTGAAAAATAATCCCTGAGCCGAGGTAAATCTGGCACAACATTTAATGCAATGATAAGTTTACATGCAAAATCCCTTTACTCCCTGTGAAGAAAGGGTGTGCCTGATGATTTGTAACGTTTATTTTACGCTTATCGTGACGCCGCTTCGCAGGTATCATTGCTCATTTTTCGTATTCATTTTCCCGCAAAATGCGGAACCAGAGGGTCTTCGGTAATGACACAGCCAATCTATCTCATCGGTCCACGCGGTTGCGGTAAAACGACGATCGGCCACGCGCTGGCGCGGGCGCGTAATTACCAGTTTACCGATACCGATCATGCCCTGCAGGCGCATGAGCAGCGTACGGTCGCGACGATCGTTGAGCAGGAGGGCTGGGATCGCTTTCGCGAGCTGGAGTCGCAGGCGCTAAAAGCGGCCACCCAGCCGGGAACGGTAATTGCGACCGGCGGCGGCATTGTGCTCGTCGAGGAGAATTGTCAGTTTATGCGCGAAAACGGCGTGGTTTTCTATCTCCAGGCCTCGGTATCCGCGCTGATTGACCGTCTTGAGGCCTATCCGAAGACCGAACAGCGTCCGACGCTGACCGGCAAACCGATTCGCGATGAAGTGGGTGAAGTGCTGGCGCAAAGAGAGGCGCTGTACCGGGATACCGCGCACCATATTATCGATGCGAGCGCCGGGCCGGATGAGGTAGTCGGACAGATCGTGGCGGCGCTGCAGAGCGCCTGTACGGTCGATAATTAATCCTGCCGGGGTGGCGAAAGCGGCGGGTAGCGAAGCGAGTTAGGACTTTACCTGGGGTAAACAGAGCGCGGCTCTCTATACTTTATGGTTCGTACGGTAAAAGAGGGAAGAGCTATGCCAGACCGACCGCCATATCCGCGAAAAGCGCGCGTTGTCGCCGTTGAGAAAGGTCAAAAGGGCCAGACCGAGACCTGGTACCAACTCCGCGCCGATTATCCCACCCCCGATTCGCTGATTAGCGAACATCCCGTCGAGAGCGAAGCGCTGGATGCCAAACGGCGCTATGAGGATCCTGACAAATCGTAACCCTTCTTCTGCGCTATCGCCTGTCAGCGCAACCGCTGGCAGGTATTTTAGATTTCGCACAGGATTGCGTCCCCCGCTGATTTACGCCCCCGTGCGCCGATCTGTTTTTCTCAGCCGGAGGACAAAACCGGACATCCGTCACATTTTTAATTCATCACGCATACTAATGAATACCTAAGGTGCGGATTTTTCAGGAGGGTCCCTAAAGCATCGGCAATCTTTACACTCTACTGGCGCGCTAAGCTGCTACGCTTCTGGACGGTTGATTTTTAGCCAGCGAGGGGGCGGATATTATGCGGTAAGCCTGTGCCGAAGGCGTGGAAGTGAAAAGGTAGATGATATGAGTACAACGATGGCTATTTTAACCGTTGGCGTGGTGCCGGTGGCGGAAGTTCTGCCGCTTTTAACCGAACATATCAGGGAAGAGCAGATCACGCATATTAGCCTGTTAGGTAAAATGACGCGCGAAGAGGTGATGGAGGATTATGCCGTTGACCCCGACGACGAGCGCCTGCTTACCTTACTGAATGACAACCGGATGGCCGAGGTCTCACGGTGGAAGATCGAACGTGATTTAAAGCACCTTATCGCGGTGCTCGACCGGCAGGAGTATGACGTCATCCTGCTGTTGAGCTTCGATATGCTCAGCGGATTTACGGCGCGCAACGCCATTCTGCTGGAGCCGCAGAGGATTATCCCGCCGCTGGTGGCGTCGATTGTCGACGGTCATCAGGTGGGAGTCATCGTTCCCGTCGCGGACGCTCTGCCATTGCAGCAGCAAAAATGGCTGTCGCTGAACAGCGCGCCGTACTACGCGCTGGCGAATCCGGTTAGCGGCAGCGATAGCGATTTGCTCGATGCCGGAAAGGCGCTGCTGGAGCAGGGCGCCGACGTGCTGGTGCTGGACTGCCTCGGCTACCATCAGCATCACCGGGACGTGCTGCAAAAGGCGCTGGACGTGCCGGTTCTGCTGTCTAACGTACTGGTTTCGCGGCTGGCGGCAGAGCTTTTGGTTTAAGCCGTTTTGCGGCTGCGCGTATTTCGATGAGCCCTGACCGGCGGGCAAACGCCGCCGGCTCGGTCGTCCCGCGTCACAGGCCAGGCATTAGGCGTTAATTTTACGTGACAGAAACGAGGAGCGCCCCCTATATTGAGGTTTCAACAAAAGATCATAAGGGCTTGTTTATGCTTCAAAGTAATGAATACTTCGATGGAAAAGTGAAATCGATCGGTTTCACCAGCAGCAGTACTGGCCGCGCGAGCGTGGGCGTGATGGCGGAAGGGGAATATACCTTTGGCACCGCACAGCCGGAAGAGATGACCGTGGTCAGCGGGGCGCTGAACGTTTTGCTGCCAGGGGAAACCGAGTGGAAAGTCTATGCCGCCGGTGAAGTATTCAACGTTCCTGGCAGCAGCGAGTTCCATCTGCAGGTTGCTGAGCCAACGTCCTATCTGTGCCGCTATCTGTAATTCAGATTCTGTCATCCTGCCGCTACGCGGCAGGATGACGATCCGCGTAATCGATTGATTCTGCGGATCTCATTCAGCTGATTAGCGCTGGGCCTCGCCGCCCAGACCCTCCACCAGATTCTGGATCAGCGCCGCCAGTTCGCCGGTCATCAGAATAAAGTCGGCGTCAAAGCGCTGGGCAAAATCTTCCCGATCGATATCTTCGTTCTGATCGCGCAGTTCGTCACAGAACTTCAGGCGCTTGATCGAGCCATCGTCGCACATCAGGAACTGAATGCGCTGCTGCCAGTCGAGGGCCAGCTTGGTGACCACCTTCCCGGCCTCAATGTGCACGGCGATTTCGTCGCTGACCAGATCCTGTTTCTTCGCGCGGATCACGCCGCCATCTTCCAGCATGGCCTTCAGCTCGGCTTCATCCAGCAGCTGGAAGCCCTGCGCCACGGTGCCGGAGCGCACCCATTCGGTGAGCGTCAGTTCGATCGGGTTTTCCAGCGCCAGCGGGACAACCGGCAGCGATCCTAAGGTTTTGCGCAGCAGAGCCAGCGTATCTTCCGCTTTTTTGGCGCTGGCGCAGTCCACCATGATCAGACCGTTGACGGTGTCGATCCACATCATGGTCTGGCTGAAGCGGCTGAAAGCGCGCGGCAGCAGCGAGTGCAGTACTTCGTCTTTCAGCGAATCTTTTTCGGTTTTCTTCAGCTTACGGCCCTGTTCGGCTTCCAGCTTGAAGATCTTCGCTTCCAGCGCCTGTTTGATCACCGGCGATGGCAGGATCTTTTCTTCTTTGCGCGCGCAGATAACGATCTGGCCGTTTGTCGTATGCGTCAGCGCGTCGCTGTGCGATCCCATCGGCGACACCCAACCGGTTTTTGCCATATCCTGGCTACCACAAGGCGTAAACGTCAGCTCGGCCAGCTGTTTTTCCATCTCCTCGGCGCGCAAGGAAATGTCGCGGCTGAGACGGTAAACCATTAAATTTTTGAACCACAGCATGATAATTTCCACGGCTTTATCGTTAAATCCAGCGGGCATGATAGCGAATTGTCGCTATGCTTGCATTGTTAATCGGGGAGAGGAGCTTACAGTGCGTATTGGTATTGATTTAGGCGGCACGAAAACGGAAGTCATTGCCCTGAGCGATAAGGGAGAGCAGCTGTTTCGCCACCGTTTGCCGACTCCGCGGGATGATTACCGGCAAACGATAGAAAATATTGCCGCCCTGGTCGATATGGCAGAGCAGGCGACCGGAGCGCGCGGCAGCGTTGGCGTGGGGATCCCCGGTTCGATTTCCCCCTATACCGGCGTGGTGAAAAACGCCAACTCCACCTGGCTCAACGGCCAGCCGTTTGATAAGGACCTGAGCCGGCGGCTGAATCGCGAAGTGCGGCTGGCGAATGACGCCAACTGCCTGGCGGTGTCGGAAGCGGTGGACGGCGCCGCGGCCGGCGCGCAGACCGTATTCGCGGTGATTATCGGCACCGGCTGCGGCGCCGGCGTGGCGTTTAACGGCCGTTCGCATATTGGCGGCAACGGCGCCGCCGGCGAGTGGGGGCATAACCCGCTGCCGTGGATGGACGAGGACGAGCTGCGCTATCGCGCGGAGGTCCCGTGCTACTGCGCAAAGCAGGGGTGTATCGAAACCTTTATCTCCGGTACCGGCTTTGCCACCGACTATCGGCGACTGGGCGGCCAGCCGCTCAAAGGCAGCGAGATCGTGCAGCGAGTTAGCGAGCAGGACCCGCTGGCGGAACTGGCGCTGAGTCGCTACGAGATGCGGCTGGCGAAGTCGTTGGCTCATGTGGTGAATATCCTCGACCCGGACGTGATCGTCCTCGGCGGCGGCATGAGCAACGTCGAGCGCCTGTACCAGACGGTGCCTGCGCTGGTGAAACCGTGGGTGTTTGGCGGCGAGTGCGAAACGCCGATCCGCAAAGCGCTGCACGGTGACTCCAGCGGCGTGCGCGGCGCGGCCTGGCTGTGGCCGCTGTAGGCGGCTGAGGAGAGACTCGTCGTTCCGCTCTCCCGGCGGCGTGCTGCCGGGAAGCCGGGCGGAGCTTTACTCCACCGCGTAGGCCTTATCGAGACGGCTGTATCCCAGGCCGTTGATTTTCTTTACCTTGATCTGCACGGGGATGCGCTCTTTCATTGCTTCGACGTGGCTAATCACGCCGATCGCCTTGCCGCTGGCGTTGAGGGCATCCAGCGCGTCCAGCGCGGTATCCAGCGTTTCGCTATCGAGCGTGCCGAATCCTTCGTCAAGGAACAGCGAATCAATGCGCGTTTTATGACTCACCAGATCGGATAGCGCCAGCGCCAGCGCAAGGCTGACGAGGAAGCTTTCGCCGCCGGAAAGGGTGCGGGTATCGCGCACCGCATCCGCCTGCCAGGTATCGACCACCTCCAGCTCCAGCGCTTCGCTGGCCTTGCGCTGCAGCTGATAGCGGCCGTGCAGGCGGTTGAGCTGATGGTTCGCCAGCCAGACAAGGTTATCCAGCGTCAGCCCCTGGGCAAATTTACGGAATTTATCGCCCTCTTTGGAGCCAATCAGCGAATTGAGCCACGCCCAGTCCTCCAGCTGCCGCGCGGCGAGCGCAATCTCCTGCTGCAGCGCCTGCTGGCGCTGCTGATTCTCGGCATTCTGCTTCAGCTGCTGGCGGATCTCCCCCTGGCGGGTACTATTTTCCCGCAGCAGCAGAGCCAGCTGCCGTAGGCGAGCCTCAATCTCTTCTATCGGCTGGGTGATGTCGGTATCCGCCGGCGGCTGCTGCCGATGCTGCGCCAGCGCCTCGCGGGCCCGCAGGGCGAGCGCGCTATTTTGCTGGAGCGTATTTTCCAGGGTTTGCCTGAGCTGCTCCAGCTGTCGACGAGTCTCCTCATCGAGCAGGGCGTCGAGAAACGCCTGCTGGTTGGTAAAGGGGCTGGCGGCGAGGGCGGCGGCAAACTGGCTCTTGGTTTCCGTCAGCTGCAGCTGCTGCTGGTTCTCCTGCTGGCCGAGGGTGCGCCACTGGCTCTGCAGCGCCAGGCAGTCGTCGTGCACCTGGCGCCAATCCTCAAGCGGCGCGGGCGAGACGTCCTCTTCCGCCTCCGGCAGCGTCTCCAGCAGGGGGATCAGCTGCTGCAGGCGCTCCTGCAGGGCGGCGGATTCGTCGCGTTTGGCCTGCCAGCCGCGGGTCTCCTCCTCGCGCTCGGCCAGCCAGGCCGTCGCCCGATCAGCCTCGGGCGCACTGAGGGCAAAGGCCGCGAGTTCCTTGTTGAGGGCGCTATGACGCTGCGCCAGCTCCTGCCGCAGCTGCTGTAGCTGCAGCTCGCACTCCTGCTGCTGGGTCTGCCAGGCCAGCCGCTGCTGATGCTGATACAGCTGCTGCTCCCGCTCCTGCTGGGCCTCCAGCCAGCCGGGAATATCATCCTCCGGCTGCAGGTCAATGCGCAGTTCGCCGGTGACGGCCTGCCACTGCGAGGTGAGCGCTTGCTCCTGCTGGCGCAGCGATTCTCGCTCCTCTTTTTGCTTAAGCTGTTGTTTCAACAGCGCATCCAGCTCGCCGCGCAGCTGGGCGCCTTCTTCCGCCAGCTGTTTCACCTCGCGCTCGAGGGTCTCGCGGCGGGCCTGATTAACGCCGGGCGTCAGCGCCCGATATTCGGCGACGGCCGGGTGTTCGCAGGAGCCGCACAGCGGGCAAGGCGCGCCGGGCTGTAGGCGCGCGCGCTCCTCTTCTAGTCCGGCAATCCGCGCCTCCAGCTCACAAATGACTTTCACATCGCTGAGCTGCTGACTTTTCTCTTTGTAGGCCTGGCGGCGCTGGGTCAGCGTTGTCTCCAGCTTCTCCTGCTCCTGGCGGCCGGCCTGCTCCGTCGTCTCCAGCTGATTAAGGCGCTGGCGCAGGGGCAGCAGGCGGCTATACAGGGCTGCCAGCAGCTGACGCCGCGGGCGGGCGGCGGCGTGGCGGGCAAGGTCGTCGCGCAGCCGATCGGCATCCAGCGCCAGCGTCGCCGGCGGCAGTTCGCCGAGCCGACGGCGGGTTTCCGCCAGCCGCTGCTCAAGCGCGGCCTGCTGCTGCGCGTCGCGCGCCTGCTGCTGGAACGCCGCCCGCCAGCCCGCCAGCGCATTGCCCCACTGACGGTAGCGGTCGTTGGCCTGCAGCCATTCGGCGAGCGATTGCTGCGCCTGCTGCAGCTGGCTCGTTTGCCGCTGCGCTGCGAGACGAATGCCCGCCCGTAGCCGCAGCCGGTCGTGTAAGCGAGTATTTACTTCTTCCACCTGACGGCGGGTCTGCGCCAGCGCGTCGGTCTGCTCCTGCTGCCGGGTCCACAGCGGACGCAGCCGATCGGCAGGCTGTGCCTGCTCCAGCGCCGCCAGCTGCGGCCGGGCCTGCTCCAGCGCCTGCTGCGCTTCGCGCAGTCGCGCCTGGGTCTGGCTCTCGTCGCGGCTAAGCTCTTGCTGGCGCAGCAGCCATTGCCGGGTATTTTGCTCGCGCGACTGTTCGGCGAGGCGCTGCTGTTCTTCAGCAGTAAGTGCTTGCAAACTTTGCTCCAGCGCCTGCTGTTGCTCATCGCTTAACAGCACAACGCCGGAGGCCTGGGCCTGCAGCTTTTCCAGCTCGCTGCGGGCGAGCTTATGCTTTTCAAACACCTGGGCGGAGATCTGACCGTAAATTTCGGTGCCGGTGAGTTCTTCCAGCAGCTCGGCGCGCTCTTTGGGTTTGGCGTTAAGAAAGGCGGCGAACTGGCCCTGGGAGAGGAGCATTGAGCGGGTAAAGCGGCCGTAATCGAGGCCGGTGAGCGAGGCGGTCATCTCCAGCTTGTCTTTGACTTTGTCGGCCAGGATTTGCCCATCGTCGCAGCGGGCCAGCTCGACGCGGGGCGCCTGCAGGTTGCCGTCGGGCTGGTTGCGCGCGCGGTTCTGGCTCCAGAAGGCGCGGTAGGAGGTGCCTTTGACCTCAAACTCAACTTCGGCCAGGCATTCGGCGGTATTGCGGGTCATCAGATCGTTTTGCGACTGCGAGACGCTGCTGAGGCGCGGCGTCTCGTGGTACAGCGCGAGACAGATAGCGTCCAGCAGGGTCGTTTTCCCGGCCCCCGTCGGCCCGGTGATGGCGAACAGCCCGTTGCTGGCGAAGGGTTCGGCGGTGAAGTCGATCTTCCACTCGCCCTTCAGCGAGTTAAGGTTTTTCAGGCGCAGGCTCAGAATTTTCACAGGTGCTCCTCACCGTTCAGGCTGTGCAGCGTTTCGTTAAACAGCTGCTCGAGGCGCTGCTGCTGTGGCTCTTCGAGGCTCTCCAGCGCCAGACGACGGGCAAAAACCTCTTCAACCCGCAGTTCGCTGAGGGTTTCCCGCCGCTCGCCGGCGAGGATGCGCTCGCGCTGGGCGCGGCTGCGGCGCACCAGCAGCACTTCCACCGGCAGCGCTTCGCAGCGGGTTTGAATCTGGCGCTGAATGTCGTGCAGATATTCGTCGCTGGTGATTTCAATATCCAGCCACGCGGCAGGCAGCTCCGCGTCGTCCTGCCAGCGGTCGAGCTGTTCGCAGATGCTGGCAAAATCGCCCTTTAGCACCGCCAGCGGCTGGACGACCGGCACCGTCAGAGGGCTAACGTCCGCCAGCCGGCCGTCGGTAAAGGTCACCAGATTGACGCTTTTACTCTTCCCGGTCTCATCGAAGCTCAGGGAGATTGGCGAGCCGCTGTAGCGGATATGCTCGTAGCCGCCGACGATCTGCGCCCGGTGGATATGGCCCAGCGCGATATAGTCGGCAGGGGGGAAATGGCTGGCCGGGAAGGCGTCGAGGGTGCCGATATAGATCTCGCGCACCGCATCGCTTTTGCTGGCGCCGACGGTGGTCAGGTGGCCGCTGGCAATAATCGGCAGCGGCCGGTCGCCGAGCAGGACGCAGGCCTGCTGGTACTGCTGCTGATAGTAGTCGCTGATGGCGGTGAGCAGCAGCTGCTGCTTTTCACCGCTGGAGTGCCCGGCCTGGCTGGTGACCAGCTCGCGGGGGCGCAGGAACGGGACCGGGCAGAATATCGCCCCCGGCGCGCCGTCGCGCAGCGGCAGAATGAAGGGGGCGTGGCCGGCGTTAGCCACGACAGTGGTTTTTAAAAAGGCCAGGATGTCGCGCGATTCATTCAGCGTGGCGACCGAGTCATGGTTGCCCGCCAGCACCACCAGCCGACAGCCGGTTTGCTGAAGCTGAACCACGAAGCGGTTATACAGCTCGCGGGCGTAGCTCGGCGGCGAGCCGGTATCAAAGATATCGCCGGCGACAATAATGGCATCGACCTCGTGCTCCTGGGCGCTGGCCAGCAGCCAGTCGAGAAAGGCCGCATGCTCAGCGGCGCGGCTTTTGCTGTAAAAGTTTTGTCCGAGATGCCAGTCAGAGGTGTGAATGATGCGCATAAATATTCCGTAGCCTGAGAGCGTTGCCGCCAGTATACCATTGACGGAAAGGGAGTTAAGTGCGTGTCACAATGCAAAATCCTCGATCGTCATACGACCTTTTTTTTCATAAATCTGTCACAAAACTGACGCATAATGGCGCCGCACTCTATACTGATGGCTAAAAAATACAGGGTAAATAATGGCGAGAAGAATTCTGGTCGTTGAAGATGAAGCTCCAATCCGTGAAATGGTCTGTTTTGTTCTGGAGCAAAACGGCTTTCAGCCCGTCGAGGCGGAAGATTTTGACAGCGCGGTGAACCAACTCAATGAACCCTGGCCCGATCTAATTCTCCTTGACTGGATGCTGCCGGGCGGGTCGGGTCTGCAATTTATTAAGCAGCTTAAGCGTGAGGCGATGACCCGCGATATTCCGGTGGTGATGCTGACCGCGCGCGGCGAAGAGGAAGATCGCGTTCGCGGCCTGGAGACCGGCGCCGATGATTACATCACCAAGCCTTTCTCGCCGAAAGAGCTGGTGGCGCGAATCAAAGCCGTGATGCGGCGAATCTCCCCGATGGCGGTGGAAGAGGTGATTGAAATGCAGGGGCTGAGCCTCGATCCCTCCTCCCACCGCGTGATGACCGGCGAAAACCCGCTGGACATGGGGCCGACCGAGTTTAAGCTATTACACTTCTTTATGACCCACCCGGAGCGCGTATACAGCCGCGAGCAGCTGCTGAATCACGTCTGGGGGACCAACGTGTATGTAGAAGACCGAACGGTAGACGTGCATATTCGCCGTCTGCGTAAAGCGCTGGAACAGAGTGGCCATGACCGGATGGTACAAACGGTTCGCGGCACGGGATATCGTTTCTCCGCTCGTTTCTGAATGTCGACAGGAGTGTGAACCGTGCTGGAACGGCTGTCATGGAAAAGGCTGGCGCTTGAGCTTTTCTTATGTTGTATCCCGGCCCTGATTCTCGGGGCGGTATTTGGTCATTTACCGTGGTTTTTACTGGCGGCGGTGACCGGACTTCTTATCTGGCATTTCTGGAATTTACTGCGTCTTTCGTGGTGGCTGTGGGTAGATCGCAGCATGACGCCACCGCCGGGAAGCGGCAGCTGGGAACCGCTGCTGTACGGCCTTCATCAGATGCAGATGCGTAATAAAAAGCGCCGGCGCGAGCTGGGCAGCCTGATCAAACGCTTTCGTAGCGGGGCGGAGTCGCTGCCCGACGCGGTAGTGCTGACCACGGAGGAGGGGGCAATCTTCTGGTGTAACGGCCTGGCACAGCAGATCCTCAATCTGCGCTGGCCGGACGACAGCGGGCAAAACATCCTTAATCTCCTGCGCTACCCTGAATTCGCCAACTACCTAAAAAGTAAGGATTTCAGCAAGCCGCTCAATCTGGTCCTTAATAACTCACGCCATCTGGAAATCCGCGTGATGCCCTACAGCGACAAGCAGATGCTGATGGTGGCGCGCGACGTGACGCAGATGCACCAGCTTGAAGGGGCGCGGCGCAACTTTTTTGCCAACGTCAGCCACGAGCTGCGCACGCCGCTAACGGTGCTGCAGGGGTATCTGGAGATGATGCAGGAGCAGGTGCTGGAAGGGGTGACGCGGGAAAAGGCCCTGCATACCATGCGCGAGCAAACCCAGCGCATGGAGGGGCTGGTTAAACAGCTGCTGACGCTGTCGCGTATTGAAGCGGCCCCGATTCTGGCGATGAACGACAAAATCGACGTGCCGATGATGCTGCGGGTTGTCGAGCGCGAGGCGCAAACCCTTAGCCAGAAAAAGCATATCCTGCACTTTGTGGTCGACGAGTCTTTGCAGGTTCTCGGCAATGAAGAGCAGCTGCGCAGCGCGATCTCAAATCTGGTGTATAACGCGATTAGCCATACTCCGGAGGGCACCGAGGTTACCGTCAGCTGGCAGAAAGCGCCGCACGGCGCCCTGTTTAGCGTCGAGGATAACGGCCCGGGGATCGCGCCCGAGCATATTCCGCGGCTCACCGAGCGCTTCTATCGCGTGGATAAAGCGCGCTCGCGGCAAACCGGAGGCAGCGGCCTGGGGCTGGCGATCGTCAAGCATGCGGTCAATCATCACGATAGCCGGCTGGATGTTGAGAGTACGCCCGGCAAAGGCACGCGGTTTAGCTTCCTGCTGCCGGAACGTTTAATTGCCAAAAAAAGCGGCTAGCCGCCGCGCTGTCAACATAACTTGTCAATGACCAGCTTCGGCTGGTCATTTTCGTTTGCAGTCAATTTTCCGCTGCGTAATTAACGAACGTTCGCTGCTTTTTTGTTCGCATGATTAGCCATATGTTTTCCTTAGTTATGGTCAATGGAGCTGGATGTATGTTAATACTTAGCATAATCATCTGCTTTTACGATCCCGCCTTGCTTTAAAACGTTATAAGCGTTTAAATTGCGCCCCAGCAGTCGTAGACAGACTGCTTTTGCGTGGTAATTCAAAAAACAATTCTTTCCCACGCCGCTTCGGGAGCATATATCGCTGAGTTTCCGGCAATAGCCGCTGTATCATCCCTATGGGAAGACACGGTATTTTCCGTTTAACACCACCACATCCACAGGCAGTATGAATTTATGACCCATCAGTTAAAATCTCGCGACATCATCGCGCTGGGCTTTATGACCTTCGCGCTGTTCGTCGGCGCAGGCAACATCATCTTCCCTCCCATGGTTGGTTTACAGGCTGGTGAACACGTCTGGACCGCCGCTATCGGCTTTCTGATCACCGCCGTGGGTTTACCGGTGCTGACGGTCGTAGCGCTGGCGAAAGTCGGCGGCGGCGTTGAAAGCCTGAGCACCCCGATTGGTAAAGTGGCGGGGATCCTGCTGGCCGTGGTCTGCTATCTGGCGGTGGGGCCGCTGTTCGCGACTCCGCGTACCGCGACGGTCTCCTTTGAGGTGGGCATTGCTCCGCTGACCGGCGACGGCGCGATGCCGCTGATGATTTACAGCGTTATCTATTTTGCCCTGGTGATCCTCGTTTCGTTATATCCCGGCAAGCTGCTGGATACCGTCGGCAATTTCCTCGCCCCGCTGAAAATCATTGCGCTGATTATTCTCTCCGTCGCGGCGATTATTTGGCCGGCGGGCCCGATCAGCAACGCGCTGGAAGCTTACCGTACCGCGCCGTTCTCAAACGGTTTCGTCAACGGCTATCTGACGATGGACACCCTCGGGGCGATGGTCTTCGGGATCGTCATTGTTAACGCCGCCCGCTCTCGCGGCGTCACGGAGGCGCGCCTGCTGACCCGCTATACCGTGTGGGCTGGCCTGATGGCGGGCGTCGGCCTGACGCTGCTGTACCTGGCCCTGTTCCGCCTCGGCTCCGACAGCGCGACCCTGGTCGATCAGTCGGCCAACGGCGCGGCGATTCTGCACTCGTACGTCCAGCACACCTTCGGCGGCGCGGGAAGCTTTATGCTGGCGGCGCTGATTTTCATCGCCTGCCTGGTGACCGCGGTTGGCCTGACCTGCGCCTGTGCGGAGTTTTTCGCCCAGTACCTGCCGCTCTCCTACCGTTCGCTGGTGTTTATTCTCGGCATCTTCTCGATGGCGGTCTCTAACCTCGGGCTGAGCCACCTGATTCAGATTTCGATCCCGGTGCTGACGGCTATCTATCCGCCCTGTATCGCACTGGTGGTATTAAGCTTTACCCGTAACTGGTGGCATAATTCGTCCCGCGTTATCGCGCCGGCCATGTTTATCAGCCTGATGTTTGGTATCATTGACGGCATTAAAACGTCGGCGTTTGCCGATTTGCTGCCGGCGTGGACCGCACGTCTGCCGCTGGCTGAGCAGGGGCTGGCCTGGCTGATGCCGACCGCCGTGATGGTGGTTCTGGCGGTGGTCTGGGATCGCGCCGTAGGACGTCAGGTGACATCCAGCGCGCACTAGCCGGCGTTTAAAATCAGTGTTAAACCACGGGACTTCAGGTCCCGTGGTTTTTTGTTTTTCAGGTAATCCTCTTTTGATCTTCGTCCGGCGAAGGCTAAAGGAGAAAAACGGCATGGAATACGATGGAAAGTAGTAACAAACTTAAGCGCGGGCTAAGTACCCGGCACATCCGCTTTATGGCGCTGGGTTCGGCAATTGGTACCGGCCTGTTCTACGGTTCGGCCGATGCGATTAAAATGGCCGGCCCGAGCGTGCTGCTGGCCTATATTATCGGCGGCGCGGCGGCGTACATTATTATGCGCGCGCTGGGCGAGATGTCGGTGCATAACCCCGCCGCCAGCTCATTTTCGCGCTATGCGCAGGACTATCTCGGCCCGCTGGCGGGCTATATCACCGGCTGGACCTACTGCTTTGAAATCCTGATTGTCGCCATCGCCGACGTGACGGCCTTCGGCATCTATATGGGCGTCTGGTTCCCGACGGTTCCGCACTGGATCTGGGTGCTCAGCGTGGTGCTGATTATCTGCGCCGTCAACCTGATGAGCGTGAAGGTGTTTGGCGAGCTGGAGTTCTGGTTCTCCTTCTTTAAAGTCGCCACCATTATCATCATGATTCTGGCCGGTTTCGGCATCATTATCTGGGGCATCGGCAACGGCGGCCAGCCGACCGGCATCCATAACCTATGGAGCAATGGCGGCTTCTTCAGCAACGGCTGGCTGGGAATGGTGATGTCGCTGCAGATGGTGATGTTCGCCTACGGCGGGATTGAGATCATCGGTATCACCGCCGGGGAAGCGAAAGACCCGGAGAAATCCATTCCGCGCGCCATTAACTCGGTCCCGATGCGTATTCTGGTGTTCTACGTAGGCACGCTGTTCGTGATTATGTCCATTTATCCGTGGAATCAGGTCGGGACTAACGGCAGTCCGTTCGTCTTAACCTTCCAGCATATGGGTATCGCTTTTGCCGCCAGCATCCTTAACTTCGTGGTGCTGACCGCTTCGCTTTCGGCCATCAACAGCGACGTATTCGGCGTCGGGCGCATGCTGCACGGCATGGCGGAGCAGGGCAGCGCGCCCAAAATGTTCGCCAAAACGTCGCGCCGCGGCGTGCCGTGGGTGACGGTGCTGGTGATGACCATCGCGCTGTTGTCCGCGGTCTACCTGAACTACATCATGCCGGAGAATGTCTTCCTGGTGATTGCTTCGCTGGCGACCTTTGCGACGGTGTGGGTGTGGATCATGATCCTGCTGTCGCAGATAGCCTTCCGCCGTCGTCTGCCGCCGGAAGAGGCGAAAGCGCTGAAGTTTAAGGTGCCGGGCGGCGTGGCGACCACGGCGGTAGGCCTGGCGTTCCTCGTCTTTATCATCGCGCTGATTGGCTACCATCCGGATACGCGTATCTCCCTGTACGTCGGCTTTGCGTGGATAGCGCTGCTGCTGGTCGGCTGGAAGCTGAAAACCCGCCGCGAGCGTCAGCTGGCGCAGGCGCGCTAAGCGGGCCGCTCTCCCGCCGGCTATGCGCGCGCTAGCCGGCGGGATATTTTCGCTTAAGCGATATCCTCCTCCGCTCTCCTCCCCCAATAATTCTGCCGATGATGAGTCATACGCATACGCGCTGTGGCAAGGTGTGCCCATTCTGTAAAGAGAGGAATAACGATGTTGAAGGCATGGCACCTGCCTGTTGCCCCGTTTATCAAGGAGCAGCAGGGACGACTCTTTATCACCCTGTGGGTTAGCGGCGATGAGCTGCCGCAGCGCGTTACGCTGCGTGCGGAAGAAGACAACGAAGAGCTTTCGCTGCCGATGCACCGCCTGCGCCAGGAGCCGCGGCCGGGCGTCGTCGCGTGGCGCGGAGAGATTAATCTTGCCAGCGGCCAGCCGCGTCGGCGCTATAGCTTCAAGCTGCTGTGGGCCGACCGGCAGCGCTGGTTTACCCCGCAGGGCTTTAACCGCTTCCCGCCAGCGCGGCTGGAGCAGTTTGCGGTCGATCTGCCGGATGGCGGCCCGCAGTGGGTTGCCGATCAGGTCTTTTATCAAATCTTTCCTGACCGCTTTGCGCGCAGCGAACCGCGCGCCGCCGATCAGGACCGGCCCTACCATCACCACGCTGCCGGACAGGATATCGTGCAGAAGCAGTGGGATGAACCGTTAACCGGCGAGGCGGGCGGCTCAACCTTCTACGGCGGCGATCTGGATGGTATCAGCGAGAAGCTGCCGTATCTCAAGCAGCTCGGCGTCACGGCGCTGTACCTGAATCCGGTGTTTGTTGCGCCGAGCGTGCATAAATACGATACCGAAGATTATCGTCGCGTCGATCCGCAGTTCGGCGGCGACGCCGCGCTGCTGCGCCTGCGGCACAATACGCAGCGGGAGGGGATGCGTCTGATCCTCGATGGCGTGTTCAACCACACCGGAGATTCGCACGTCTGGTTTGACCGCCACCAGCGCGGTAGCGGCGGCGCCTGCCACAGCGCGGATTCACCGTGGCGCGACTGGTTTACCTTTTCCCTTGAGGGCGAGGCGCATAGCTGGCTGGGCTACGCCAGCCTGCCGAAGCTGGATTACCGGTCGACCAGCCTGATTAACGAAATCTACGCCGGGGAAGACAGCATCGTGCGCCACTGGCTGAAAGCGCCGTGGAGCATGGACGGCTGGCGTCTGGACGTGGTGCATATGCTGGGTGAGGGCGGCGGGGCGCGTAATAATCTGCGCCATATTGCCGGTATAACCCAGGCGGCGAAGGAGACACAGCCGGAATCCTTTGTTTTTGGTGAACATTTTGGCGATGCGCGCCAGTGGCTGCAGGCCGATGTCGAAGATGCGGCGATGAACTATCGCGGGTTTACCTTCCCGCTGTGGGGCTTCCTGGCGAATACCGATATCTCTTACGATCCGCAGAAGATCGATGCGCAAACCTGCGCGGCGTGGATGGATAACTACCGCGCCGGGCTGTCGCACCAGCAGCAGCTGCGGATGTTTAACCAGCTGGATAGCCACGATACGGCGCGCTTTAAGTCGCTGCTGGGTAAGGACGTCGCGCGTCTGCCGCTGGCGGTGGTCTGGCTGTTCTGCTGGCCGGGAGTGCCGTGCATTTACTACGGCGATGAAGTGGGCGTTGACGGCAATAACGATCCTTTCTGCCGTAAACCCTTCCCGTGGGACCCGGCTTTACAGGATGCGACGCTGCTGGGCCTGTACAAACGGATGGCGAAGCTGCGCAAGGCGAACCAGGCGCTGCGCTACGGCGGCTGTCAGGTGATTTATGCCGAAGAAAACGTGGTGGTGTTTGCCCGGGTGTATAAAAATCAGCGCGTGCTGGTGGCTATCAACCGCGGCGAAGCCTGCGAAGTGGTGGTGGAGGATTCCCCGCTGCTGGACGTCGGCGAATGGCAGCTCAAAGAGGGCTGCGGGGCGCTGTATGACGGCGTGCTGACGCTTCCGGCCATCTCCGCCAGCGTCTGGTTTAGCCATCAGGGATAAAGCGGGTGTAGAAGCGGCCCGCCGCAGGGCCGCCTCGCGGGCAAAATCATCGACGCGAATTTGCGGCTGCTCGATTGGGAAACTGCCGTTGAGCGGCTGCGTTGTTTCCGCCAGCGGATAGCCGGGAGCGACAGCAAATACGTTAACCAGCCTCCGGCGCTATCCGGGGCTGGTTGTGCCCTGCAATGGCGTCGTCGGCCTAATAGCGGTTTTGTGAGCCAAATAGCTCGATGCGCCGCGCAATCATCTCGCGCACCGGCTTCAGCCCCTGATTGATCACTTTACGCGGGTCGTTCACGTCGTGGCCGGTATCGGCAGAAAACAGGGCCTTCACCTCCTGGCACCAGGCGTACATATTTTCGGTATTAACGTTAATTTTGGCCGTACCGCAGGCGATGGCCTTACGCATATCGTCGTCGGCAATACCCGTGCCGCCGTGCAGTACCAGCGGAACCTTAACCAACTCCGCGATGGCTTTCATCTCCGCAAATCCTAACTTTGCTTTGCCTTTGTACAGCCCGTGGGTCGAGCCTAGCGCCGCCGCCAGACAATCGACCTGGGTTTCGCTGACCAGGGTGTAGCACTCCTGCGGGTCGGCATAAATCACCGTCGAGTTGACGATCCCGTCTTCGCTTCCGGCAATGGTTCCCAGCTCGGCCTCAACCGAAATGCCTCGACTGTGCGCCAGCTCGACCAGATGGCGGGTGATGGCCAGGTTTTCGCTGAACGGCAGGTGCGAACCATCAAACATGATAGAGCTGAATCCGGCCTCAATCGCCGCTTCGCAGGCCTCCCGGGTGGTGCCGTGATCGAGATGCAGGGCGACCGGAATATCAATGTGTAAATAATCGATCGCGTTAACCACGATGTCATGAATACATTTCAATCCCAGCATATGCTTAACGGTGCCGCCGGAGACGCCTAAAATAACCGGAGAGCGCAGCTGTTGTCCGGTGCTTAATACAGCGCCGACCCATTCCAGATTATTAATATTGAATTGCCCTACGGCGTAACCGTTCCGCAGGGCATGCTGAAGCATGTCCTTCATAGAAACTAACATGATCACCTCTTGATATTGATTAACGAAAATTATTCACCAAAATATTGCGTTAAGTTCCTTTCGTAGTTATTTAACGAGTTATGGACGATGGCAAGGTCGGGCATGGATTCGCGTACGCCCTTTTTCTCAATAGAGATTGCCGCGGTCAGACTGGCAAACAAAATAATATTGTCGATATGCCACGAGTAGTGCACGCCATAGGTAAAGGCTCCGTGGAATACGTCCCCGGCGCCGGTGGTATCGACAACGTTGCACAGCCAGGCGGGAACAATTTGCAGCATGCCGTTTTTTAAAAATGCGCAGCCTTTTTCCCCCAGAGTAATAAAAGCGTCGCCGCGACAAATTTTATTTAGCTCGATTAGCGCCGCTTTAATTTCAGCTTCGGTAGCCAGCGCGCGATATCCCATATAGTCGCGGGCAAAATGTTCGCTAACAACAAAGTAATCGGTCCAGGCCGCCAGCTTAATATTGCTGGCGCGCAGCGAACCACCATCCATAACCACCCTGGCCGCCGGCAGTTTCTTTATAATATATTCACTGAGCTCCGCTTCGTGCCCATCAATTAATAACGTTACCGGCTCCTCTGACTCAATGAGCCGGGTGGCTAAATCATCAATTTTCAGCTTCTGGTCGTAGGTTAGCGAAGGCGGCGTCTGCATTTTGCGGGTAATAATCGTCCTTGAGCCCGTTAAGCGATTCACCAGCACCGATGCCAGAGGGGTGATCATTTCATCGGAGAAGACGACCTGGCTGGTATCGACCCCGGCCTCGGCAAACTCATCGATAATACGCTGACCATAGAGGTCCTTATTCAAGTGGCCAATGTAGTAAACATCTTCACCCCACAGGCCCAGCAGCCACGCCGCATTTGCTGCCGGGCCGCCGCCGCTCTCGATAAAGTCGTGGCAGAAATTTTTGGTATTCTCCTGCGGCCATTCGTTAAGAAAAAAGAACTGATCGAAACATGAAAACCCAATGGACAAGATAGCCATAACTACTCCTGATTATTTTGTCAGCTGCGGGAGGTAATCCCTTCCCGCAGGGAAAAATGAAACCGCTTATTCATTTTTCTTATCCGCTGTGAGCTCCTCATAGCTGAGGGTGTCACCGACCACGCGAACTGAACGGAAGCAGAACGGCACCAGCAGCGCGACCAGAAGCGCCAGGCAGATGAGATAAATCGTTATCTGCCCAAAGTGGGTGAATGCATTACCAATGATGATGCCCCAGACCGCGAAGTCGAAGTCGGCGAAGGTGCTGTTCTCAAAGCCGAGGCCACCCAGGGCCGGAAGCAGCATCGCCGGCAGGAAGGCAAGGAATATGCCGCCGATAAATGAGGCGATGACGCAGCCGCGTTTGCCGCCCAGCTTATCGGCAAAGACCCCGGACGTTCCGCCGCAGAAGAAGTGCGGCACCATGCCCGGGATAATCAGCGCCATGCCAAACGCGCCGAGGAAGAGCATGCCGACCAGGCCGCCGACGAACGAGCTGATAAACCCTACGACGACGGCGGTTGGGCTGAAGGTGAAGAAGACGGCGCAGTCGACGGCGGGGATGGAGTTTGGTATCAGCTTCTGGCTGATCCCCTGGAACGCCGGGACGAGATCGCCGAGGATCAGCCGCACGCCGTTGTAAACGATAGCGACGCCAACCGCGAACTGCAGGCCGGTAAGAATAGAGAAGATCAGCATATTCTGGTCGGTTATCGTGCGTAGGTACTCCGTGCCCGCGACGGCGCTGCAGACAAAGTAGATAACAAACATCACGATCCCGGTGGTGACCGTAGTGTCGCGCAGAAAGCCCCATTTCTCTGAGATTTCGGTATCGGCAAATGAATTTGCCGGGTTGCCGGTTTTCGTGGCGATCCAGGCCGAGATGTAGTAGCCCAGAGAGCCGAAGTGCCCCATCGCAATACCGCCATCTTCGGTAACCTGTTTGGTATAGCGTTGACCGATTGCCGGAGAAATCGCTGACCATGAGCCCAGCAGGAATCCGCCGATTAACACCAGCATCCAGCCGTGGAATTCTGCCGCCTGCAGCACCGCGGAGAACAGGCATGCCAGGAAGAAAGAGTGGTGTCCGGTAAGAAAAATATATTTGTACTTGGTGCAGCGGGCAATCAGCAGGTTAAAAATAAAGCCTAATAGCAAAATGCTCATGGTTTCCACGCCCAGCATTTTCTGCGCCACGGAAACGATGGCTTCGTTATTAGGGATTACCCCGCGAATATTAAATCCCGCTTCAATAATGCCGCCGAGAGGGTTGAGGTTTGCCACAATAACCCCTGCGCCGGCGCTTAACATCAAATAGCCTAATATTGGCTTTAAGGTTCCGGTAAGTAATTTATTGCCCGGGGAGCGCAGCGCCACTAAACCAACGAAGGCGATAATGCCCATCAGAAACGCGGGTTGACTAAATATTTCCGCTAAGAAGCTAAGAATAGCCTGCATGGTCGTTCCCTCAATAATGATTAAGAGTGAGTTGCAGCAATTTTGGTAAGTGCTTCAGTAATATCCTCAGCGATTTTTGCCTTATGCACATAGCTGCGAATAATGGCGACGTTGCAGCGTGCGGGAAACTGGCTTGCCAGCTCTTTTATTGTTACATAGAGGTCAGCCTTTTCTCCTACCGCGTTGGCAAAATCAACGGAAGCGACGTCGGCTTTAATTCCTAATTCATCGCATATTTTTTTGACATTATTCGCAGCCATTAATGAACTGCCAATACCGTTACCACAAACCGTTCTGATAACTAACATAATGACTACTCCATTTGCTTTTGGATGAAATGTAATACTGAATTGACGTCATTTTCTTGCTGTAGAAACGTGACAATATCTGACTCAATCAGCGAGGCTATTAGCTGGATCATTTTTATATGGCTATTCGCATCCGCCCCGGCGATGGCGATGATGACGTTCACCGGATCGAACTCCTCATGGCCAAAGACGATCGGCCGTTGGGTGGTGACTAAGGAAAAACCCGTTCGCCATGCGCCTTTTTCCGGCCGGGCGTGGGGCATCGCCAGGCCGTAGTCGATAACTATCGCCGGACCAAAATCCCGATACACCTCGACCATCGCATTAATATATTCCGGGCGACAAATATTTTGCCGGACAAGCAGCGTTCCGGCGCATTCGATCGCCTGCTCGGCTGTGGAAATATTCTGCTTAAGCGCAATTAATGTAGGGTTAAAAATAATATCCATCATCCGATCCTTAATGCGTTCATATTCCTGAATCAGATCATGAACAAAGATCTCAACAAAAATTATGGTCCAGATCACATATGGATTTTTAAATATTGAAGCCGATCACAGCGAAGGGATTGGGGGAATATTTTTCTCAAACGGATAATTTTTATTATATCGTTATATATCAATGGATTATGATTTTTTATTTTTTCGGGGAAGGAATAACATGGGGGAGGGAATGGGCCTGCGTCTTAATTTAAAATGAAAAAATGCAGCGCTTATCACAAATATCAGGGCGCTTTTTCAGCAAAGTTTGAACGGAGTTACAAAAAAAGGCGTACAGGGGGGCTTTTACCTCTTTACGGTATCCGCCGCCTGTTTCCAGCAGCCGCAAAGCCAGGCATAAAGCAACAAAAAAGGCTCGCGGTTGCGAGCCTTTTTATCAACGGCAGCCGATTACAGGCTGGAAACGTTCTCGGTCAGGTATTTAGCCACGCCTTCCGGAGAAGCGGCCATCCCTTCTTTGCCTTTTTCCCACTGCGCCGGGCACACTTCGCCGTGCTCTTCGTGGAACTGCAGCGCGTCAACCATACGCAGCATTTCGTCGATGTTACGCCCCAGCGGCAGGTCGTTAACCACCTGGTGACGAACAACGCCGTTCGCGTCGATCAGGAAGGAGCCGCGCAGCGCAACGCCTTCGTCCGGATGTTCGATACCGTAGGCTTTCTGGATTTCACGCTTGATGTCAGCAACCATCGCGTATTTAACCGGACCGATGCCGCCCTGGTCTACCGGGGTGTTACGCCATGCGTTGTGAACGAATTCGGAATCGAAGGAAACGCCAACAACTTCTACGCCGCGCTTCTGGAATTCTTCATAGCGTTTGTCAAAAGCGATCAGCTCAGACGGGCATACGAAAGTGAAGTCCATCGGCCAGAAGAACAGTACGGTTGCTTTACCGTTGGTGTGCTGTTTGAAGTTGAATTTCTCAACGATTTCGCCGTTACCTAAAACTGCTGCCGCGGTAAAATCCGGAGCCTGACGAGTTACCAGAACCATATGATTCTCCTGTTAATACTAAGGTTAATTGAAACGCAACGCGGGCAAGTATAGGGACAGGTTCATGCGAACTCAACGTGACGTTGACAATCAATGAGATAGGTTTTGCCTATCAATTTATATCGAAAAACGGTGTTCAGAATAGCCTTTCTGTGAGAAAGCGCAATCTTTATAGTTCGCGCCTGGTGGCCTGCGCCATCATGCGCGGGTAAAAAAGCCAGAACTGCTGCTCCAGTTTGTCATAGTGGGTATCGAGGTCCTGCCAGGAGTCGCGCAGGGCATCGAGGCGCGGGCGACGGCTGGCCATGCCGTTGAGAACGCTCTGAATAAAGTCCATATCTTCATAGCGTTCAAGCCAGCGCTCCGACCACAAATAGGCATTGAGATTGACGAAGCGCGGCGGCGAGTCCGGCAATATGGTTGCCACCTGGGCATGGGCATAGCGGACGAACTTGCTGAGCGGCATATCGGGCGAGATGCGGTCCCAGTGGCGGGAGAGGAAGTGATCCCACATAACGTCGAGCGTAATTGGCGCCACGCGCCGGGTTTGCGGACGAAACCACTCCCGGGCGGCCTTAACTTCCGCCAGATTGTCGGTCATGACGTCGATGCGCCGATGCATAAAAATGCCGTCGACAATGTCGGCCGGGAAGTCTGCCTGGGGATTGCCGCGAACGAAATCAGCCAGAAGATTGCCGGGCAGAGAGCTGTCGGCGAGATGGGCTAAGTGCAGGTGTGCAAGAAAATTCATATACCTTTTATCCTTCAAACTGCCTCTTTGTTGGCTTCAGCTACCCGGCTCATCTTTGAGCCTCGCCGTTGCGGGCCGCCACTCTGCGGCGTTCAAATTCGTTCCTGACGAATTTGTCATTCAGCTGCCGCGTCGATGCATCTTGAATGGTTTTGTGGATAGATTATGTTATTCATCCAGAGGGGTAAAGGTTGCAGGGAGAACGCCCCGGCACTAGACTACCCGCCTCTTTATTTAGTCTGAGCCACCGTCATGCGCGTTACCGATTTTTCCTTTGAACTGCCCGAATCCCTGATCGCCCACTATCCGCAGCCCGAGCGCAGTAGCTGCCGCCTGCTGTCGTTAGAGGGGCCGACGGGGGCGCTGACGCACGGCACTTTCACCGATCTGCTCGATAAGCTCAACCCCGGCGACCTGCTGGTCTTTAACAATACCCGGGTGATCCCGGCGCGCCTGTTCGGACGTAAGGTCAGCGGCGGCAAGATTGAAGTGCTGGTCGAGCGCATGCTTGATGACAAACGTATTCTGGCGCACATCCGCGCCTCGAAGGCGCCGAAGCCCGGGGCCGAGCTGCTGCTGGGCGATGATGAAAGCATCCAGGCCACGATGGTGGCGCGCCACGACGCGCTGTTTGAAGTCGAGTTTAACGACCCACGTCCGGTGCTGGATATTCTCAACAGCATCGGCCATATGCCGCTGCCGCCCTATATCGACCGCCCGGATGAAGACGCCGACCGCGAGCTGTACCAGACCGTTTATAGCGCCAGACCGGGCGCGGTAGCCGCGCCGACTGCGGGCCTGCACTTTGACGAACAGCTGCTGGAGAAGCTGCGCGAGAAGGGCGTTGAGATGGCGTTCGTGACGCTGCACGTCGGCGCGGGGACGTTCCAGCCGGTGCGCGTGGACAGCATTGAAGATCACATCATGCACGCCGAATACGCCGAAGTCCCGCAGGATGTGGTTGATGCGGTGCTGGCCGCCAAAGCGCGCGGCAGCCGCGTTATCGCCGTGGGAACGACCTCGGTACGTTCGCTGGAGAGCGCGGCCCAGGCGGCAAAAAACTATCTCATCGAACCCTTCTTCGGCGACACGAAGATTTTTATCTATCCGGGATATCAGTACAAAGCGGTGGACGCGCTGGTCACCAACTTCCATCTGCCTGAATCCACTCTGATTATGCTGGTTTCGGCGTTTGCCGGCTATCAGCACACCATGAACGCCTATAAGGCTGCGGTAGAACAAAAATATCGCTTTTTTAGCTACGGGGACGCGATGTTTATCACGTACAATCCGCGGGCTATTTTTGAGCGTCCGTAAGAAGGCTATCTCACTTGCCATTTTGACGCCGGGCAGCGCTCGCCATCCTCACGTACTGCGTGTACGCGCCGGTGGCTGCGCGCTGGCCGAGCCTAAACTGGCGGCGCCGATGACGCCTTCAGGTATTTTTAGCTATGGAACCATTCCGTGGCGAGTTGTTAAACGTCAGACTGTTTTTCTGACGCAGGAGTGATAATGAAATTTGAACTGGATACCACCGACGGTCGCGCCCGCCGCGGCCGCCTGGTGTTTGAGCGCGGCGTGGTTGAAACGCCTGCATTTATGCCCGTCGGGACCTACGGTACCGTTAAAGGGATGACGCCGGAAGAAGTTGAAGCCACCGGCGCGCAGATCATTCTCGGCAACACGTTCCACCTGTGGCTGCGTCCTGGCCAGGAGATCATGAAGCTGCACGGCGATCTGCACGACTTTATGCAGTGGAAAGGGCCGATTCTCACCGATTCCGGCGGCTTTCAGGTCTTTAGCCTCGGCGATATCCGCAAGATAACTGAGCAGGGCGTGCACTTCCGTAACCCGATCAACGGCGATCCTATCTTCCTCGATCCGGAAAAATCGATGGAGATTCAGTTCGATCTCGGCTCCGATATCGTGATGATCTTCGACGAATGTACGCCGTATCCGGCGGAGTGGGATTACGCGAAGCGCTCGATGGAAATGTCTCTGCGCTGGGCGCAGCGCAGCCGCGACCGCTTTGACGGCCTGGGCAACAAAAACGCGCTCTTCGGTATCATTCAGGGCAGCGTTTACGAAGATTTACGTGATATCTCCGTTAAAGGTCTGGTAGATATCGGCTTTGATGGCTACGCTGTCGGCGGTTTGGCTGTCGGCGAGCCGAAGGAAGACATGCATCGTATCCTCGAGCACGTCTGCCCGCAGATCCCGGCGGATAAACCGCGCTATCTGATGGGCGTCGGCAAACCGGAAGATCTGGTTGAAGGGGTACGTCGCGGTATCGATATGTTCGACTGCGTTATGCCTACGCGTAACGCGCGTAACGGTCACCTTTTCGTCACCGATGGCGTGGTGAAGATTCGTAATGCGAAGCATAAAAGCGACACCGCGCCGCTGGATGCCGAGTGTGATTGCTATACGTGTCGCAATTATTCACGCGCTTACTTGCATCATCTCGATCGTTGCAACGAAATATTGGGCGCGCGCCTCAATACCATTCATAACCTTCGCTACTATCAGCGCTTAATGGCTGGTTTACGCAAGGCTATTGAAGAGGGTAAATTAGAGAGCTTCGTGGCCGATTTTTACCAACGTCAGGGACGAACCGTTCCGCCTTTGAACGTTGATTAATTTTAATAATGAGGGAATTTCAATGAGCTTTTTCATTTCTGATGCGGCAGCAGCAACCGGTGGCGCAGCGCAGAGCAGCCCGATGTCTCTGATCCTGATGCTGGTGGTGTTTGGTCTGATTTTTTACTTCATGATCCTGCGCCCACAGCAGAAACGCACCAAAGAACATAAAAATCTGATGAGCTCCATCGCCAAGGGTGATGAAGTGCTGACGAATGGTGGCCTGGTGGGGCGCGTCACTAAAGTTGCCGAAAGCGGATACATTGCTATCGCACTGAACGACACCACTGAAGTGGTTATCAAACGTGACTTCGTAGCCGCCGTTCTGCCGAAAGGCACCATGAAGGCGCTGTAATCCACTTTTCCCTAAGGGAACTGCCGTGTTAAACCGTTATCCTTTGTGGAAGTACGTCATGCTGGTCGTCGTCATTGTCGTCGGCCTGCTGTACGCGCTCCCCAACCTGTATGGTGAGGATCCGGCCGTTCAAATCACTGGCGCGCGCGGCGTCGCCGCCAGTGAGCAAACGCTGATCCAGGTCCAGAAAACGTTACAAGAAGAAAAAATTACCGCTAAGTCTGTGGCACTGGAAGAGGGCGCAATCCTTGCGCGCTTCGACACCACCGATGTCCAGCTGCGCGCGCGCGAAGCGCTGGTAGAGGTGTTAGGCGATAAGTACGTCGTGGCGCTGAACCTTGCGCCGGCAACCCCGCGCTGGCTGGCCGCCATTTACGCTGAGCCGATGAAGCTCGGGCTTGACCTTCGCGGCGGCGTGCACTTCCTGATGGAAGTCGACATGGACACCGCGCTGGGCAAACTGCAGGAACAAAATATCGATAGCCTGCGCAGCGAGCTGCGCGATAAAGGCATTCCTTACTCCACCGTGCGTAAAGAAGACAATTTTGGTCTGAGCATCGCTTTCCGCGACGCCAGCGCGCGCGATCAGGCGATCTCTTATCTTAGCCCGCGCCACCGCGACCTGGTTATCTCCACTCAGGGCAGCACCGGCCTGAAAGCCGTAATGACCGACGAGCGCCTGAAAGAAGCCCGCGAATACGCCGTGCAGCAGAACATCAACATTCTGCGTAACCGTGTAAACCAGCTCGGCGTTGCCGAACCGCTGGTGCAGCGTCAGGGCGCCGACCGCATCGTGGTTGAACTGCCGGGTATTCAGGACACCGCGCGCGCAAAAGAGATCCTTGGCGCCACCGCGACCCTGGAGTTCCGTCTGGTTAACAGCAACGTTGATAGCGCAGCCGCAGCATCTGGCCGCGTACCGGGCGATTCCGAAGTCAAAGATACGCGCGAAGGGCGGCCGGTTGTGCTGTACAAGCGCGTGATTCTGACCGGTGACCACATTACCGACTCCACTTCCAGCATGGACGAGTTCAACCAGCCGCAGGTTAACATCTCGCTGGACAGCGCCGGCGGCAACATCATGTCTAACTTCACCAAGGACAATATCGGTAAGCCGATGGCGACCCTGTTTGTGGAGTACAAAGACAGCGGTAAGAAGGACGCCAACGGTCGTGCCATTCTGGCGAAAGAGGAAGAGGTGATTAACATCGCCAACATCCAGTCTCGCCTGGGCAATAGCTTCCGTATCACCGGTATCAGCAACCCGAACGAAGCGCGTCAGCTCTCTCTGCTGCTGCGTGCCGGTGCGCTGATTGCGCCGATTCAGATCGTTGAAGAACGCACCATCGGTCCAACCCTGGGGATGCAGAACATCAAGCAGGGCCTGGAAGCGTGTCTGGCCGGTCTGGTGGTGTCGATCCTGTTCATGATTTTCTTCTATAAGAAATTCGGCCTGATCGCGACCTCGGCGCTGGTGGCGAACCTGGTGCTGATCGTCGGTATCATGTCCCTGCTGCCGGGGGCGACGCTGAGTATGCCGGGGATCGCGGGTATCGTGCTCACCCTTGCGGTGGCGGTCGATGCTAACGTACTGATCAACGAGCGTATTAAAGAAGAGTTGAGCAACGGACGTTCCGTTCAGCAGGCGATTGACGAAGGTTACCGGGGCGCATTTAGCTCGATCTTCGATGCGAACATTACGACGTTGATCAAAGTTATCATCCTGTACGCGGTCGGTACCGGTGCCATTAAAGGGTTTGCTATTACCACCGGTATCGGCGTGGCGACCTCGATGTTTACCGCTATCGTCGGCACCCGTGCCATCGTGAACCTGCTGTACGGCGGCAAGCGCGTTAAAAAGCTGTCTATCTGAGGAGTGCGTTGTGGCACAGGAATATACTGTTGAACAATTAAACCACGGCCGTAAAGTCTATGACTTTATGCGCTGGGACTACTGGGCTTTCGGCATTTCCGGTTTTCTGCTGATTGCCGCCATCGTGGTGATGGGCGTGCGCGGATTTAACTGGGGTCTCGATTTCACCGGCGGTACGGTGATTGAAATTACCCTCGAAAAACCCGCCGAACTGGACCAGATGCGCGAAGCGCTGCAGAAGGCGGGCTTTGAAGAGCCGCAGCTGCAGAACTTCGGCAGCAGCCGCGACATCATGGTGCGTATGCCGCCGGTACATGATACCAACGTCAGCCAGGAGCTGGGCAGCAAGGTCGTGAGCGTGATTAACGCGGCGACCAGCCAGGACGCGACGGTGAAACGAATCGAGTTCGTGGGGCCGAGCGTCGGGGCCGATCTTGCACAAAGCGGCGCGATGGCGCTGCTGGCGGCGCTGATCTGTATCCTGGTGTACGTCGGTTTCCGCTTCGAGTGGCGTCTGGCTGCCGGGGTGGTTATCGCCCTGGCGCACGACGTGGTCATTACGATGGGCATCCTCTCGCTGTTCCATATCGAGATTGACCTGACCATCGTCGCCTCGCTGATGTCGGTTATCGGCTACTCGCTGAACGACAGCATCGTGGTATCTGACCGTATTCGTGAAAACTTCCGTAAGATCCGCCGCGGTACGCCGTACGAGATCTTCAACGTGTCGTTGACCCAGACGCTGCATCGTACGTTGATCACTTCCGGGACCACGTTGGTGGTGATCCTGATGCTGTACCTCTTTGGTGGTCCGGTTCTCGAAGGCTTCTCGCTGACGATGCTGATTGGTGTCTCCATCGGTACGGCCTCTTCTATCTACGTGGCGTCCGCGCTGGCGCTGAAGCTGGGCATGAAGCGCGAGCATATGCTGCAGCAGAAAGTTGAAAAAGAAGGGGCGGATCAGCCGTCAATTCTGCCGTAAGGTAGTCCCGTTCTGATAACGCAATCCCGGTCGCAAGGCCGGGATTTTTTTATTACAGCTTCGCCAATTTTGGTTACTCTCCATTATCCGCATTTATGACATGGAGAAACGCCAATGGCCGCCATAACCCTTTCCGCAGTAGCCCAACCGACCCTCTGGCACGACGTGCCCAGCGTGACGCTCAGCGATGAAACCTTACGCCTGCGCAAAACAAAGGTGCTGACGCAGATGCGCCGGTACGGCGTTGATACGCTGGTTGTGTATGCCGATAAAGAGCACGGCGGCAACTTTGAGTATCTCACCGGATTTATTCCGCGCTTTGAAGAGGCGCTGCTGGTGCTGCACGGCGATGGCGAAGCGGTGCTGGTGCTGGGCAATGAAAACCTCAAGCTGGCGGCCAGCGCTCGCCTGGCGAACCGGGCGCTCCCGGCGCCGTGGTTCTCGTTGCCGAACCAGCCGATGGATGGCGATAAAACGCTGCCGCAGCTGCTGCAGGAGGCCGGCGTGGAGGCCGGGAAAAGCATCGGCCTGGCGGGCTGGAAGCTATTTACCGGCAGCGCTGACGATACGGCGCAGATGTTCGACATCCCGGCCTTTATCGTCGATGCGCTTCGCCTCGCCGCCGGGCCGCAGGCGACGTTACGCAACGCCACGGGGATATTTATCGCCCCGGACGGCGGAGCGAGAACGCTCAACTGCGCCAACGAGCTGGCGCACTACGAATATGGCGCTAACCTTGCGTCTACGGCGATCCTCACGGCGTTGAATGCCATTGAGGCGGGAAAAACGGAAAAGCAGATCGGCGCGCTGCTGGCGGCGGAAGGCCAACCCAACAACGTGGTGATGATTGCCGCCACCGGCGATCGCTTCGCCTACGCGAACCTTTATCCCGGCGATAAAGTCATTCAGGTCGGGGATAAATTCTCGCTAACCACCGGCTTTAAAGGGGGGCTGAGCAGCCGGGCGGCGTACGTGGTGCGCGACGAGGCCGAGCTGGCGCCGGAGGTGGCGGATTATCTGCAGGTGGTGGCGAAGCCCTATTTTTACGCGGTGGTCAGCTGGCTGGAGAATCTGCGTATCGGCATGCGCGGCGGCGAGATGTACGACCTTATCGAGCGGGGCCTGCCGAAGGCGGAGTACCGCTGGCATCTGAATCCGGGGCATCTGGTGGCCGATGAAGAGTGGCTCTGTTCGCCCATCGGGCCGAACTCCGACGCCCGCCTGCAGAGCGGGATGATCCTGCAAATCGACATTATCCCTTCGCGGGCGGGCTACGCCGGTGCCAGCATTGAAGACACCGTGGCGCTGGCGGATGACTCTCTGCGCCACGAGCTGGCGCAGGCCTATCCGGATCTCTGGCAGCGTATCGTCACCCGGCGGCGCTACATTCGAGAGCAGCTGGGGATTGCGCTACCGGAGGAGGTGCTGCCTTTTTCCAACACCGTGGGCTATCTCCGCCCCTGGCTGCTCGATAAGCAGCGGGCCCTGGTTTGCTCGGCGGGTTAATCGCAGGCGGCGATCGCTCCTGACAGTACGCTGTCAGGAGTCCTGCCGTAGACTCCTCCTAAACCCAAACAGTGGACAGGAGGATGTATGAACAACGTAATTAACTGGTTTGAAATTCCGGTAGCCGACATGGATCGCGCGGTGGCGTTTTACGAGCCGGTGCTGCAGGTGGCGCTGCGGCGGGAAAATATGGATGGCGCTGAAATGGCCGTTTTCCCGTATCAGGATCCGGCGCCCGGCGGCGCGCTGGCTAAGTTTGATGGGATTCAACCTGCCGACCGGGGATGCGTTATCTATCTGCATACTGACAATCTGGCCGCGACCCTCGACCGCGTAAATTCCGCCGGCGGGAGCTGCGTCTTTGGCCCGCTTGAGCTGTCTAACGATATCGGCACCATCGCACTGTTTATTGATAGCGAAGGTAACCGGCTTGGCCTGCATCAGCCGAAGAATCTGCCCCAGTAATGCTCGATGACGCCTGTGGGGCAGCCCCTGGACAATAAGAGAAACGATAATGAGCCGACGCGCCGACCGCCTTTTTCAAATCGTGCAGATCCTGCGGGGGAGAAGGCTAACCACCGCCGGGCTGCTGGCGGAGCGGCTCGGCGTATCGGAGCGCACCATCTATCGGGATATCCGCGACCTGTCGCTTTCCGGCGTGCCGGTGGAGGGCGAGGCCGGCAGCGGATATCGCCTGCTGGCAGGCTACAGTTTACCGCCCTTGATGCTGACGACCCAGGAGTCGGAAGCGCTGGTGGCCGCCATTCGGCTGCTGCAAACCTGGGGAGGCGAATCGCTGTCCCGGGCGCTGGAGTCGGCTCAGGAAAAGGTGCTCGCGATTTTACCTGAGGAGAGCCGGCGCAAGGCCGAACAATCGCGGCTGTTTGCGCCGGACTTTGGCGTTCAGGGCTACAGCAAGGCGCAGTTCGATCTGGTGCATCGGGCGGTTTCCGGTCAGCGGGTGCTGGCGCTGCGCTATCGCGACGAAGCGGGAAAGGTGTCGCAGCGCGAAGTGCTGCCGCTGGGGCTCTTTTTCTGGGGCGAGCGCTGGCTGCTGTTGGGCTGGTGCGAGCTCCGCGATGATTACCGCTGCTTTCGCCTCGACCGCTGTCTGGACGTGGCTGCCACCGGGCGCCTTTTCAGCGAGCGGGCCGACCGTTCATTGAGTGATTTTTTGCGTAAGGTGAGGTGCGAAGATCGTCAAGCATAAAGCGGGTCAATCGTGCTCCCCGGCGCGGAGGCCGGGGAGCATCAGGCAGGATTAGAAGTTGTAACCCACCACGAAGTAGCCACCCCAGCCGGTCGAGCGAACGTTGAAATCGCCGTCGCCGAAGTTCAGATTAGCATCATTCGCCCACTGGCCGCCGTTATGGAAGTAACGCGCCACGACCGAGTAGTGCCAGTGCGCGTAGTTCAGCGACAGGATGTGGCTGGACGCGATGGAGTTGCTGGTGCGCGCATGTTTGCCGTTCTGGTCGTAGAAGTTGTCATCGCCCAGATCGGAGCCCCAGTCAAAGTTGGTGAAGCCGATATAGCTCAGCGAGCCGCCCCACAGGTCGGTCAGCGGAACAAAGTATTTCACCTTGAAGCGGTAGCCATCCCACTCGTTTTCGTTGGATGCGCCGTAGTTCTGCCACTGGTATTTAGCGTAGACGTTCAGGGAGAGGCTCATCGGCAGGCCGGTATCGATGTCGGTACCCAGACCCATATACCAGGTGCTCTGACGACCGGACGCGTTGCGGCCCATATCGTAGATGTAGTTGTTAGCGAAATACCACTCTTTAAACGGACCGAAGCTCAGGTCGGTATTGGTCAGCTTATCGATAGAGAAGCGCGGCTCAATTTCCATAAACAGCGGGGAACCGTGGTTCCAGATACCTTTCGCGTTGGTGTTACCGCCGAAGAATACTGGTGCATCCATGTAACCGTAGAAATCAAACCAGTCTTTCTTGGCAAACGCTTCGTATTCGAGGTAGGTATCGTTGCGGATTTGCGGCCCAAAACGGGTGTGGTAGCTACCCACCACGTTTACACTCTGGTGCCACCAATCAGACAGGTACTGCGGTTTGTCGTTTTCTGCCGCGCCGGCAGTGAAAGATGCGGAGAGCGCCACGACGGCGCTTGCTGCCAGTAATGTTTTTTTCATATTGATGCCACTGTTTAAATTGAGCCGAAAGGCGTGAAGAAATTTGCCGAAGCGTATCTAAATATTTCGTATTTCTGTGGCGTCTATTATAGGAATCATCGCTCACAAAAATACGTGTTGTTTCACAGAACGAAAACATACGTAATCGATTGCGTTCACGATTCTATGCATTTCTTGACAGAATGCCACTGAAATTCATCACTGGTGCCTATTTTTTCTGAACTGTTACGAAAAATTGTAAATGGATTTTCGGCGGGGAAGCCGGACGTCAGAAACGCCCGGCGGAGATCTTACTGCGCGTCTGCGGGCTGAATATCGTGGATGCGTACGAAGCCTAACTGTTCCGGCGTGACGCCGCTGAGGCGTAGCGGAATGTCGACGTCGCTCGGCGCCAGAACGCTGGCGTGCGCGCTAATCAGCTGGTCGTGGACGTTGACCTCCCGGTAGCTCTCGGTGGTGCCGCTGATTTCTCCGGAGGCGACGGTCGCGCTAAACGCCGGCAGCGGATCGTTTGATTCACCCTGAATACGCAGCGTCAGACGGGTGCCGTCGCCGTCAGGGGTGATATCGCGCAGCGACATCCGCAGGGTGCCTATCTGGCTGTTGAGCCGCGCGGGCGTTTTCGCTCCGGGCAGCAGGTAGACGCCGCTGCTGGACTTCGCGTTCAGGGCGTTTTGCTGGGTAATTTTCACCGTTTGCTGACTGAGCTGGGTCATCTCCTTGCTCAGGGTGCTCACGCTCTGATGCATCTGGCGAACTTCGCTTTGCTGAGCGCAGGCGCTGAGCGTAAAAAGGCTACCCACAATCGCCAGCTTCAAATAACGTCTTGTCATGGTCGGGATTCCGTTAACAGAGGGATGCTTAATGGTAGATCGTTTGCATAAGCGCACTATAGATCCTTTGTCTCAAAAGCTCTTTCTTTGTAGTCGGGTCACTTCGCGGTAAACTATCTGCCAGTTTAACTTGATGCCAGGACGCGCTATGCATTGCCCTTTCTGTTTCGCCGTAGATACTAAAGTGATCGACTCTCGCCTGGTGGGGGAGGGTTCTTCTGTGCGTCGTCGTCGGCAGTGCCTGGTCTGCAATGAACGCTTCACCACCTTCGAAGTGGCCGAGCTGGTGATGCCGCGAGTGGTAAAAAGCAACGACGTCCGCGAGCCCTTCAACGAAGATAAGCTGCGCCGCGGGATGCTCAAAGCGTTAGAAAAGCGCCCGGTCAGCGCCGACGATGTAGAAATGGCGCTCAACCACATCAAAACGCATCTGCGCGGCACCGGCGAACGCGAAGTTCCCAGCAAAATGATCGGCAACCTGGTGATGGAACAGCTGAAGAAGCTGGATAAAGTCGCCTACATCCGCTTCGCTTCCGTCTATCGCAGTTTTGAAGACATCAAAGAGTTCGGCGAAGAGATCGCCCGCTTACAGGATTAAGCCATGCGTGACGAAATATACATGGCACGCGCGCTCAGGCTCGCCGCGCGCGGTCGCTTTACCACCCACCCGAACCCCAACGTCGGCTGTGTCATTGTCAAAGACGGCGAAATTGTCGGCGAAGGTTTCCACTACCGCGCCGGCGAGCCGCATGCCGAAGTGCACGCGCTGCGCATGGCCGGAGCAAGGGCCAAAGGCGCCACCGCCTACGTCACCCTGGAGCCCTGCAGCCATCACGGACGCACGCCGCCGTGCTGCGAGGCGCTGATCGCCGCAGGCGTTGCGCGGGTGGTGGCCGCGATGCAGGATCCTAACCCGCAGGTGGCCGGGCGCGGCCTGTATCGCCTGCAGCAGGAGGGCATTGACGTTAGCCACGGCCTGATGATGGGCGAGGCCGAAGCGCTAAATAAGGGCTTCCTGAAGCGGATGCGCACCGGCTTTCCCTATATTCAGCTAAAAATGGGCGCCTCGCTTGACGGCCGTACGGCAATGGCCAGTGGCGAAAGCCAGTGGATCACCTCGCCGCAGGCGCGACGCGACGTGCAGCGCCTGCGCGCGCAGAGCCACGCGATCCTCACCAGCAGCGCCACCGTCCTCGCGGATGACCCGGCGCTGACCGTGCGCTGGGACGAGCTCATGCCTGATATTCAGGCGCGCTATCCGCAGGAGAATCTGCGCCAGCCGCTGCGTATCGTCATCGACAGCCAAAACCGCGTAACGCCGCAGCACCGCATCGCGCAGCAGGCGGGAGAAACGCTATTTGCCCGCACCCGTCAGGACTCCCGCGAGTGGCCTGAGAACGTGCGCACCCTGCAGATCCCGGAGCATCAAGGCCATCTCGATCTGGTGGTGCTGATGATGCAGCTGGGCAAACAGCAGGTTAACAGCATCTGGGTGGAGGCCGGTCCCGGTCTTGCCGGCGCGCTGCTGCAGGCGGGGCTGGTGGACGAGCTGATCGTCTATATTGCGCCTAAACTCTTAGGAAGCGATGCGCGCGGGCTCTGCGCGCTGCCGGGGCTTGAGAAGCTGGCCGATGCCCCCCATTTCACATTCACCGAGATACGCCACGTCGGCCCGGACGTGTGCCTGCATTTAGCGAGCGCATGATCTCCCTGCCCAACGGGAGAGCGCGCTTATTCAGCATGCGACGAGACCGCGAGCGTGGGACCAGGTCTGAAGAGAGGCCGGGCCGGCCGCCGCTCACGGCAGAGCAGTTTGCAGGATGAAGTGTATAAAATTTTATGGTAGAATCCGCCCCCCTTGCGGGGCCAAATGAACCCGAAGGAAGAGTATGAACATTATTGAAGCTAACGTTGCTACCCCGGACGCTCGCGTCGCCATCACCATTGCGCGTTTCAACAACTTTATCAATGACAGCCTGCTGGAAGGTGCTATCGATGCCCTGAAGCGCATCGGTCAGGTAAAAGATGACAATATTACCGTTGTTTGGGTTCCAGGCGCGTACGAGCTGCCGCTGGCGGCTGGCGCACTGGCAAAAACCGGTAAATATGACGCGATAATTGCACTGGGTACGGTGATCCGTGGCGGTACCGCGCACTTTGAATATGTGGCTGGCGGAGCAAGCAATGGCCTGGCGCACGTTGCCCAGGAAAGCGACATTCCGGTAGCCTTTGGTGTTCTGACCACCGAAAGCATTGAGCAAGCCATCGAACGCGCTGGCACCAAGGCCGGTAACAAGGGCGCAGAAGCTGCGCTGACCGCGCTGGAAATGATTAACGTATTGAAAGCCATCAAGGCCTGAATTTTTTTGTAAGGGGAATTCCGTGAAACCTGCTGCTCGTCGCCGCGCCCGTGAGTGTGCTGTCCAGGCGCTTTACTCCTGGCAGTTATCGAAAAACGACATCTCTGATGTTGAATACCAGTTCCTGGCGGAACAGGACGTTAAAGATGTCGACGTTCTGTATTTCCGCGAACTGCTGTCCGGAGTGGCGACTAACAGCGCATACCTCGACGGGCTGATGAAGCCGTACCTGTCTCGCCTGCTTGAAGAGCTGGGCCAGGTTGAGAAGGCGGTACTGCGTATCGCGCTGTTCGAACTGTCAAAACGTGACGATGTGCCGTACAAGGTCGCCATCAATGAAGCCATTGAGCTGGCGAAAACCTTCGGTGCTGAAGATAGTCACAAGTTTGTCAACGGCGTGCTGGATAAAGCAGCTCCGGCAATTCGTCCTAACAAAAAGTAAACTCCAGGCCGGGCTTTGCAGGACTCATCCTCGTGAACCCGGTCTTAGAGCCTGCCCCGGTAGGCTCTCATTTTTTTCTTCTGCTGAGGCATAACGTATGGCATGCGGCGAATTCTCCCTGATTGCCCGTTATTTTGATCGCGTAAAAAGCATGCGTCTCGATGTGGAAACCGGCATTGGTGACGACTGCGCGCTCCTGAATATTCCCGATAAAAAAACGCTGGCAATCAGCACCGACACCCTGGTGGCGGGCAACCATTTCTTACCGGATATCGATCCTGCCGATCTGGCCTATAAAGCGCTGGCCGTCAATCTGAGCGACCTTGCGGCGATGGGCGCGGAGCCGGCGTGGCTGACGCTGGCGCTGACGCTGCCGGAGGTGGACGAAGCGTGGCTGGAGTCCTTCAGCGATAGCCTGTTTATGCTGCTCAACTACTACGACATGCAGCTGATCGGCGGCGATACCACCCGCGGTCCGCTGTCGATGACGCTGGGTATCCACGGCTTCGTGCCGCCGGGACGCGCCCTCAAGCGCTCCGGGGCGAAGCCCGGCGACTGGATTTACGTGACCGGTACCCCGGGCGACAGCGCCGCCGGGCTGGCCATTCTCCAGGAGCGGCTGGCGGTGGATGACGCCGCCGACGCCGACTATCTGCTGGCGCGCCATCTGCGCCCGATGCCGCGCGTGCTGCACGGGCAGGCGCTGCGCGATCTGGCGAGCTCGGCTATCGACCTGTCCGACGGCCTGGTCTCCGATCTGGGCCATATCCTTAAGGCCAGCGGCTGCGGGGCGCGCATCGACCTCGACGCGATGCCGCTATCCGAGGCGCTGCAGCGCCAGGTTGCGCCGGGGACGGCTCTGCGCTGGGCGCTTTCCGGCGGCGAAGATTATGAGCTGTGCTTTACCGTACCTGAGCTCAACCGCGGCGCGCTCGAGGTGGCGATTGGCCAGCTGGGGGCGCGATTTACCTGTATCGGCCAGGTTGGTGCCGAAGCCGACGGCCTGCAGTTTGTGCAGGAGGGTAAGCCGGTGAAGCTTGATTTAAAGGGGTACGATCATTTTGGCGCGCAGTAAAGATATCGCAAAAAGTCGGCTGAATCTGCTTAACCCCTGGCATCTGCTGGCGACCGGCTTCGGCAGCGGGCTCAGCCCTATCGTCCCCGGGACCATGGGATCGCTGGCGTCGATTCCGTTCTGGTACCTGATGACGTTTCTGCCGTGGCAGCTCTATTCGCTGCTGGTGATGATGAGTATCTGTATCGGGGTCTATATCTGCCACCGCACGGCGAAAGATATGGGCACCCACGATCACGGCAGCATCGTCTGGGACGAGTTTGTCGGAATGTGGATAACCCTGATGGCGCTGCCGACGCTCGACTGGCAGTGGGTCGCCGCCGGATTCGTCATTTTCCGCATTTTCGATATGTGGAAGCCGTGGCCGATTCGCTGGTTCGACCGTAATATTCACGGCGGAATGGGGATCATGGTCGATGATATTGTCGCTGGCGTGATTTCGGCGGGCGTGCTGTACGTCATCGGCCATCACTGGCCGATCGGCCTTATCTGACGCTAAAACCCCGGTAGCGCGCTGCCTGCCGGGGTTTTGACTCAGCGCCGTCGGCGGGCTATTTGAATCCGACCACCGGATGCGGCTGATACGGCGCCTCCAGCTTTTCTACCTGCTCCGGCGTCAGGGTTAAATCGACCGCGCTCAGCAGCTCATCCAGCTGCTCCTGACGCGAGGCGCCGATAATCGGCGCCGCCACGCCGGGCTTGCTCAGCAGCCACGCCAGCGCCACCTGCGCCCGCCCGACCCCCAGTTCCTCTGCAACTTCCGCGAGATTCGCCGCGATCAGCTCATCGTTGCTATCGGTGGCGCTGTACAGCGACTGGCCAAACTCGTCGGAGACCAGCCGCGCGGTGGTTTCCCCCCACGGACGGGTCAGACGGCCGCGCGCCAGCGGGCTCCAGGGGATGATCGATACCCCTGCACGGTTGCACAGCGGCAGCATTTCGTTCTCTTCTTCGCGGTAAATCAGGTTGTAATGATCCTGCATGGTGACGAAGCGCGCCCAGCCGTTGCGCTCCTGCAGCTCCAGCGCCTGGGCAAACTGGCGGGCGTGCATCGACGAGGCGCCGATATAGCGCGCTTTACCCGCCTTCACCACCTCGTTCAACGCTTCAAGGGTCTCTTCAATCGGCGTGGTGTAGTCCCAGCGGTGGATCTGCAGAAGGTCGACATACTCCATTCCCAGGCGTCGCAGGCTGTCGTCGATAGAGCGCAGGATCTGCGCGCGGGAGAGGCCTTCCGGCAGATCGCCAACCTGGTGGTACACCTTGGTGGCGACCACTACCTCGTCGCGGCGGGCGAAGTCGCGCAGGGCGCGGCCGACGATCTCTTCGCTGCTGCCGTCAGAGTAGCTGTTCGCCGTATCGAAGAAGTTGATACCGCCTTCCAGCGCGCGCTGAATCAGCGGGCGGCTGCTCTCTTCCGGTAGCGTCCAGGCGTGTTTGCCCCGATCCGGCTCGCCGAAGGTCATACAGCCGAGACAGAGTCGGGAAACCCGCAGGTTGGTTGCTTGAGGCGTGATGTATTGCATTGATATGCTCCTGCTATGCGCTAAAAAGGGTTTCTTTTAAGCATAGCAGGAGCCGTTCGGAGGGTTATGCGAGCCAGGCCGTGATTTTGGCTTCGATACCCGCGGCGTCGAGGCCGAGGTCGACGTGCACTTCTTCCTGGGTTCCCTGAGGAATAAAGAAGTCCGGCAGGCCGATATTCAGCACCGGCACCGGGCGACGGTGCGCCATCAGCAGCTCATTGACGCCGCTGCCCGCGCCGCCCATGATCGCGTTCTCTTCCAGGGTGACCAGCGCCTCGTGCCCGGCGGCCAGCTGCAAAATCAAAGCGTTATCAAGCGGCTTCACAAAGCGCATATCCACCAGGGTGGCGTTGAGCTTTTCCGCCACCCGAGCGGCTTCCGGCAGCATGGTGCCGAAGTTTAGGATCGCAATTTTCTCGCCTTCGCGCTTAACGACGCCCTTGCCGATCGGCAGCAGGGTCAGCGGCTCCAGCGTCGCGCCGGTACCGCTTCCGCGCGGATAGCGCACCGCGCTTGGGCCGTCGGCGTAGTGATAGCCGGTATACAGCATCTGGCGGCACTCGTTCTCGTCGCTCGGCGTCATGATGACCATCTCCGGAATGCAGCGCAGGAAGGAGAGGTCGAAGGCGCCCTGATGCGTCTGGCCGTCGGCGCCGACGATGCCGGCCCGGTCGATGGCAAACAGCACCGGCAGCTTCTGGATCGCGACGTCGTGAATCACCTGATCGTAAGCGCGCTGCAGGAAGGTGGAGTAAATGGCCACCACCGGCTTATAGTCGCCGATTGCCAGTCCGGCGGCAAAGGTCACCGCGTGCTGCTCGGCAATCGCTACATCGAAATACTGGTCAGGGAATTTTTTCGAGAACTCGACCATCCCCGAGCCTTCGCGCATGGCCGGGGTCACGGCCATCAGCTTGCTATCTTTCGCCGCGGTTTCGCACAGCCAGTCGCCGAAAATTTTAGAATAAGAGGGCAGGCCGCCGCTGCTTTTCGGCAGCACCCCGCTGGTATGGTCAAACTTAGGCACCGCGTGGAAGGTGATTGGGTCCTTTTCCGCCGGCTCATAGCCGCGGCCTTTTTTGGTCATAATATGCAGGAACTGCGGCCCTTTCAGATCGCGCATGTTCTTCAGCGTATTGACCAGACCGAGCACGTCGTGACCGTCCACCGGCCCGATGTAGTTAAAGCCCAGCTCTTCAAACAGGGTCCCGGGAACCACCATGCCTTTGATGTGTTCTTCGGTGCGTTTGAGCAGCTCTTTAATCGGCGGCACGCCTGAGAACACCTTCTTGCCGCCTTCGCGCAGGGTCGAGTAGAGCTTGCCGGAAAGCAGCTGCGCGAGATGATTATTCAGCGCGCCGACGTTCTCCGAAATCGACATTTCGTTGTCGTTGAGTACGACCAGCAGGTCCGGTTTGATATCGCCCGCGTGGTTCATGGCCTCAAACGCCATCCCGGCGGTGATCGCTCCGTCGCCAATAACGCAGACCGCGCGCCGCTGTTTATCTTCCTTCGCGGCGGCAATGGCGACCCCAATGCCCGCTGAAATGGAGGTCGATGAGTGTCCGACGCTCAGCACGTCATATTCGCTTTCGCCGCGCCACGGGAACGGGTGCAGGCCGCCTTTCTGCCGAATGGTGCCGATTTTGTCACGGCGGCCGGTCAGAATTTTATGCGGGTAGGCCTGGTGGCCAACGTCCCAGATCAGGCGATCGAAAGGGGTGTTATAGACGTAGTGAAGCGCCACGGTCAGTTCGACCGTGCCGAGGCCGGAGGCAAAATGCCCGCTGGAACGGCTGACGCTGTCCAGCAGGTAGCGCCGCAGTTCGTCGCACAGCTTCGGCAGGCTATCTTTCGGCAACAAACGCAGCTCCTGGGTGGAATCTACCAGCGCCAGGGTCGGGTATTTGGCAATATCAAAACTCATCAGAGACTCATTTATTGTTTATTTATCGCGCTGAATTATGTAATTCGCGAGCGCTTCCAGTGCCGTTGTATCCAGAGATTGCGCGGCCAGCTCATTGAGCGACCGGCGGGCGTCTTCAATCAGGTCATGCGCTTTGTTCCGGGCTTGCTCAAGTCCCAGAAGCGCGGGGTAGGTGCTTTTGCCCAGCTGCTGATCGGCTCCCTGACGTTTGCCAAGGGTCGCAGTATCCCCTACCACGTCAAGAATGTCATCCTGGACCTGGAAGGCGAGGCCGATATTTTCCGCGTAGCGATCGAGCGCCGGCAGCGCCGCACGACCGCGTTCGCCGGCGCTCAGGGCGCCCATGCGCACCGCCGCGCGAATCAGCGCCCCGGTTTTATGGCGATGAATGCGCTTGAGCGCCTCGAGGTCAACCTGACGGCCTTCGGCTTCGAGATCCAGCGCCTGGCCGCCGCACATTCCGGCGACGCCGCTGGCCTGCGCCAGCTCGGAAACCATAGCCAGCCGGTCGCGATCCGGGACTTCCGGCATCGCCGCATCACTTAGTATAGAAAACGCCAGCGTTTGTAGGGCGTCTCCGGCAAGAATTGCGTTCGCTTCGCCAAATTTAATATGGCAGGTAGGCAGACCGCGGCGCAGATCGTCATCGTCCATGGCCGGCAGATCGTCATGCATCAGCGAATAGGCGTGGATGCATTCGACGGCCGCGGCCGGCGCGTCGAGGGTGGCGCGGCTGACGCCAAACATGTCGCCGGTGGCGTATACCAGGAAGGGGCGCAGGCGCTTGCCGCCTAATAATGCGCCGTACTGCATGGCTTCAACCAGCGGAGTGTTCTGAAACGGCAGCGGCGCGAGAAAACGGCGCAGCGCGTCGTTAGCCTGCACAACGCAGGCCTGTAGCTGTTGCGGGAAATCCATCTATTCAGCGTCCGGCGTAAAGGGCGTCAGCGGCGTATCTTCGCTCTCTGCCAGCAGAATTTGTACGCGCTGCTCGGCCTGCTGCAGCCTGGCCTGTCCCTGACGCGCCAGCTGCACGCCGCGTTCAAACTCGCCGAGCGCTTCTTCTAACGGCAGCGCGCCGCTTTCCAGACGATTGACGATCTGCTCCAGCTCGCTGAGGGCAGTTTCAAAGCTGGCCGGGGCCTCATTTTTCTTTGGCATAGTGAATATAGACTCTTGTTATGTCGCGACAGCAGTATGGTAACGAAGTCACGTGGTTAAGCAAATATGCGCCTTGTCCGGCAAGCAGCCCCGGCCTAAGCCTGATGCGCTCCCGGCGAACGTCTCGCCCCGGCTGCGGCAGATGATTTAGCGTAAAACACGCAATGCCAGGTGAAAAGCGTCCATTAGTGGTATACTTCGCGCCCTGGATGCAGGCACCGCGGTGCGCTGCAGTACATCTTTTGCTTAAAGCCCTGTCGGGCTTGCCAACGAACTATTGTCGCCATGAAGTTTATCATTAAATTGTTCCCGGAAATCACCATCAAAAGCCAATCTGTGCGATTGCGCTTCATTAAAATCTTAACCGGGAACATTCGTAACGTTCTCAAAAACTATGATGAGACGCTCGCCGTTGTTCGTCATTGGGATCATATCGAAGTTCGCGCGAAAGACGAAAATCAGCGTCCGGCTATTCGCGATGCGCTGACCCGAATTCCCGGTATTCACCATATCCTCGAAGTTGAAGACGTCCCTTTCACTTCGCTGCACGATATTTTCGAGCAAACGCTGCCGCTGTGGCGTGAGACGCTGGAAGGCAAAACCTTCTGCGTGCGCGTCAAGCGTCGCGGTAAGCATGAGTTTACCTCTATCGAAGCGGAACGCTACGTCGGCGGCGGTCTGAACCAGCATATCGAAACGGCCCGCGTTAAGCTGACCAACCCGGATATCACCGTCAATCTGGAGATCGAAAACGATCGCCTGCTGCTGGTGAAAGGGCGCTATGAAGGCATCGGCGGTTTCCCCATCGGTACTCAGGAAGACGTGATGTCGCTGATCTCCGGCGGCTTCGATTCCGGTGTCTCCAGCTACATGCTGATGCGTCGCGGCTGCCGCGTACACTACTGCTTCTTTAACCTCGGCGGCGCGGCGCACGAAATCGGCGTTCGTCAGGTCGCGCACTACCTGTGGAACCGCTTCGGCAGCTCCCATCGCGTGCGTTTTGTGGCGATTAACTTCGAGCCGGTGGTCGGTGAGATCCTCGAAAAAGTTGACGATGGCCAGATGGGCGTCGTGCTTAAGCGCATGATGGTTCGCGCGGCCTCTCAGGTAGCCGAGCGCTACGGCGTGCAGGCGCTGGTGACCGGCGAAGCGCTGGGCCAGGTATCGAGCCAGACGCTGACCAACCTGCGGCTGATCGATAACGTCTCCGATACGCTGATCCTGCGTCCGCTGATCTCTCACGATAAAGAGCACATCATCAACCTGGCGCGCGAAATCGGTACCGAAGACTTTGCCCGCACCATGCCGGAATACTGCGGCGTGATCTCGAAGAGCCCGACCGTGAAGGCGGTGAAGGCGAAGATCGAAGCAGAAGAGCAGAACTTCGATTTCAGCATCCTCGATAAGGTGGTTGCGGAAGCCAGTAACGTCGATATTCGCGATATCGCCCAGCAGGCCCAGCAGGACGTGGTTGAGGTTGAAACCGTCAGCGGTTTTGGCCCGAACGACGTGATTCTGGATATTCGCTCGGTTGACGAGCAGGATGACAAACCGCTGAAGGTGGAAGGCGTCGACGTGGTTTCGCTGCCGTTCTACAAGCTGAGCACCCAGTTCGGCAACCTCGACCAGAGCAAAATCTGGCTGCTGTGGTGCGAGCGTGGCGTAATGAGCCGCCTGCAGGCGCTCTATCTCCGCGAGCAGGGCTTTACGAACGTGAAGGTCTATCGCCCGTAAGCGACTGAGAGTGAAAAGACGCCCGGATAGCGGCCCTATGCCGCCTTATCCGGGCGGCTGATTGCGGGTCAGGCTTCGTAGAAGTTATAGATTCCCGCCGCCATTACCAGCTGTGAAGCGACCTCATAGGCCTTCTCACGGCCGACCAGCAGATCGATCATCTTGAGCGCAAAATCAATCGATGTTCCCGGCCCCTGGCTGGTGAGCAGGTTAACCCGCGGATCCCAGACCACGCGCTTATCCTGCCACTGTTCGACGGGAATTTGATCCTTCAGCGCCGGAAAGCCGGTCATGTTGCCGATGGGAAACAGATTATGCGGCACCAGCACCGTGGCGGCAGCGGCGCAGATGGCGGCGACGATCCGTCCGGAGAGATGGAACTGCCGGACCGTTTCTACCAGCAGCGGGCTATCGCGGAAGCATTCCGCTCCCTTGATACCGCCGGGCAGGACGATAATGTCATAATCGCCGTCGGCCACTTCCACCAGCGGCGCATCGGCCAGCAGCTTCACGCCGCGCGAGCAGACAATCGTCAGGCTACCATCGCCGGCGACGCTGGCGGTGGTGACCTGCACCCCGCCGCGCACTAATAAATCGATAGCGGTGACCGCTTCCGTCTCTTCGCTACCAGGGGCGAGGCAAATCAGTGCCGACGCGCTCATATTCATTCTCCTTCCGCTTTACCAGTTCAAACATGCGGGCGTTTTCCGGTACGGCAAGGCCGTGGGCGCGGGCGCGCTTAAGCAGAAAACCGGTGATGTAGTCGATTTCCGTATGACGCTGAGCGCGGATATCCTGCAGCATCGAAGAGATATTTTCTGCCGTACTTTCAATTACCTGATGGACGTAAAATAGCAGGTTTTCCGGCGACGTATGTAATCCTTCGCGCTCCATCACCGCGGCGACCTCCCGGCAGATGGTCTCTACTTCCGCCGCCGCGTCACGTAAATCGCCGTTTTTGCAGTCTCTTAGCGCCGTCAGCGGGTTAATCACGCAGTTGACCGCCAGCTTGCTCCAGAGCGCCGGCTGGATATTATTGTGCCAGGCCACGTCCGGCAGGACGTTTTGCAGCGTATCGGCAAGCGCGCTGTAGTCCTGCGGATAGGCCTTTGCCGGGCCGATATGGGTGGTACCGTTCGCGACGTGGATGATGACGTTGCCGTCGCGCCGCGCGGCCTGGGTGGTTGACGCCAGCAGCAGGGGCTGCCTGACGCCTTTCAGCTCGTCGACGGTGCCCATTCCGTTATGGATAAGCAGTATCGGGGAAGAGGCGGGCAGGCGATCGGCGAGGTTTTTTACCGCCGTAGAGACCTGCCAGGCCTTCAGGGTGACCAGCAGCAGGTCGCTGCTGGCGAGAAAATCGGGATCGTTGGCGGTTAACGACTCGTTGAAAATGCTGCCGTCAGTCGCGATCAGATTGACGCTGCAGAAGGGTTGTGGGACGCGCAGCCACCCCTGGACTTCATGTCCCTGTTTACACAGCGCGGTCAGCCACAGCTGCCCAAGCGCACCGCATCCGAGTACGGTTACCTTCATTCATCCTCCTCACCTGCGACAACCCCAGGCACTCATAGCTAAAGTATATACTCGTTGTCCTTCCGGCTGCAGCCAATGCCGCCGCGGCGGGAAAAACCTGGAGCATAGCGCCGTCAGCTATGCTTGCGGGATAACCAGTTGAGTTATGCCGTGTTGCAGGTATTATGCAACGCAAAAGAAACGAAAGGAGAGAAAAAGATGCCATCTTTCGATATTGTCTCTGAAGTCGATCTTCAGGAAGTTCGAAACGCCGTAGAGAACGCAACCCGTGAAGTTGAATCGCGTTTTGATTTTCGCAACGTGGAAGCCAGCTTTGAGCTGAACGAAAAAAATGAGACCATCAAGGTTCTCAGCGAGTCTGATTTCCAGATTAACCAACTGCTGGATATTCTGCGCGCTAAGCTGCTGAAGCGCGGCATCGAGGGCAGCTCTCTCGAGGTGCCGGAAGAGTTCGTGCACAGCGGGAAAACCTGGTTTGTCGATGCCAAACTGAAGCAGGGCATTGAGAGCACGATGCAGAAAAAAATCGTTAAGCTCATCAAAGACAGCAAGCTGAAGGTGCAGGCGCAGATTCAGGGCGAAGAGATCCGCGTGACCGGCAAGGCGCGTGACGATCTGCAGGCGGTAATGGCGCTGGTGCGCGGCGGCGATTTGGGCCAGCCGTTCCAGTTCAAGAACTTCCGCGACTAATAAAAAAGCGGGTTATCCCCGCTTTTTTTAACTGCCTTTTATCGCCTGCTCAACCTCGAAGCGATTGGTCAGCTTGCTGTCGATTTTGACGTAGACCGAACGCTCTTCGGCCACCACCAGCGCCTGTTTTACCCCGTCGAGGGTTAGCAGACGCGTCTGCAGCGTATCATCCACGCCCACGTCGCCCGGGATTTCAATTCTCAGACTGCTGACGTACGGCGGTTCGCTCATCGTTCCGGCAACCAGCAGCCACAGCATCGCCAGCAGCGCGCCGAGCAGGAATACGGTCTGCGAATCGAAGAAGCCGTCAACCCAGCCGCCGAGCGCGCCGCCAATCGCCACGCCGAGAAACTGGCTGGTGGAGTAGATGCCCATCGCGGTGCCTTTGTATCCGGCCGGCGACTCCTTGCTAATCAACGACGGCAGCAGCGCTTCCAGCAGGTTAAAGGCAAGGAAGAACAGCTGAATCCCTGCCACCAGCTCCCAGAAGTATCCGCCCGCGCCCCACAGAACGATTTCGGCCACCAGCAGCAGCGCGACGCAGAACAGAAAGACGTGCTTCATCTTGCGCTTCACTTCCGCATAGATGATAAACGGCACGACCGAGACAAAAGAGATAAGCATGGTCACCAGATAAATCTTCCAGTGCTCGGCGGCGGGGAAACCCGCGGCCTCCAGCTGGCCGGGAAGGGCGACGAACGTCGACATCAGCATGATGTGCAGGCACATAATGCCGAAATTGAGCTTCAGCAGCTTTGGCTCGGCGAGGACTTTGCGAAAGCAGTCTTTTACCATGCCTGATTCGCGGTTCAGGACGTGATTATGGCTGTTGGGCACCACCCACAGGGTGAGCAGAATGCCGATTGACGCCAGTCCGGCGATCATCCAGAACAGAGCGTGCAGGCCCAGCTGGTGGGTGACTATCGGCCCCAGCACCATGGCGATAGCAAAGGTCACGCCGAAGCTGACGCCAATGAAAGCCATCGCTTTCGTGCGGTTCTGCTCGCGGGTTAAATCGGAAAGGAGCGCCATGACCGCGGCGGCAATCGCCCCGGAGCCCTGCAGCGCCCGGCCAAGAATAATGCCCCAGATGGAGTTGCTGAGCGCGGCGATAACGCTGCCGATAACGAAGATCAGCAGGCCGCCAACGATCAGCGGCTTACGGCCGATACGGTCGGAAAGCAGGCCGAAGGGGATCTGAAACAGGGCCTGGGCCAGTCCATAAATACCAATCGCCAGGCCAATAAGCGCCTCGCTGGCGCCCTGTAATGCCATACCATAGGTGGTTAGAACCGGCAGAACCATAAACATGCCGAGCATACGCAGCGAGAATACGGTCCCTAAACCCCAGGTCGCGCGCAGTTCACCTGGCGTCATTTTGTTATCGTTCATTACCACCTCAATCGAAAAACTGCGCCTAGTGTAGTGGGGGGAGCTGAAAGGGTAAATAAATGTTTGTTTAACAGATATTACCGGTGTGTAGCGCGGTGAGGTAAGTACGGCAGAAATAAAGAAACCGGTGGAGGAAACCCCACCGGGATACTGCATTTATTGTAAATTGAAGTCAACCCACTGGCCGCCGGCGTCGGCGGACTTCACGCACTGTTCAACCCAGTAGACGCCGTGCAGGCCGGCTTCGACGTTTGGGTACCAGAAGTCTGCCAGCAGCTCAGCGTCGCCGCGATCCGTCGCATCCATAGCGATAGCGAAGCGGCGGTAGAGGTTTGCCCAAGCTTCGAACAGCCCCTCCGGATGGCCGCCGCCGATGCGATCGTCCGCCAGCGCCTCGCGGCTGAGATAGGGCATTCCGCGCTCGAGGATCCGCGCCGGTTCGCCCTGCACCTCGTAGCTGAGCTGGTTGGGGCGCTCATCCCACCATTCGATACTCGCCTTTTCACCGACCACGCGCACCTTTTGCGAATGCATGGCGCCGCTGTTGATCGCGCTGGTCCACATCGAAGCGACGGCGCCGTTGTCGTACTCCATCAGCACGAAGGCGTTATCCTCCAGCGGCGCCCGCGACTTGACGAAGCTCTGGCGGGAGCACATCAGGCGCTTAATGTTGAGCTGCGGCACCATGGTTTCGGCGATAAACAGCGGGTGCGTGGCGAGGTCGCCCAGCACGTAGCTTGGGCCCGCGTACTCCGGCGTCACCCGCCAGCGGGTCGATTCCGCCTGCAGCTCGACCGCCTCGTTATGAAAGCCGTGGGCGAACTGCATGGTGATTACCCGGATCTCGCCGAGCAGCCCTTCGGCGATCATCTGCCGCGCCTGCTGGACCATCTGATATCCGGCATAGCCGTAGGTGACGCCGACGATTTTGTTCTGTCGGCGGCTCAGGGCCAGCAGCTCGTTGGCTTCGGCGGCGGTAAAGCACAGCGGCTTTTCGCAGATGACGTGCAGCCCGGCCTCCAGCGCGGCTTTGGCGATCGCGAAGTGGGTATTGTTTGGCGTGGTGACCGACACCGCCTCGACGCCATCCGGGCGCTGCGCCTCCTCGCGAAACAGGGTTTGATAATCGGCGTAGCAGCGCTCCGGCGCGATGCCGAGCTGCTGGCCAAACCGGCGTCCGCGTTCGGCATCGATATCGAGCGCCCCCGCCAGCAGGGTAAAGACGCCGTCGCGCAGCGCCGCAGAGCGGTGGCTGTAGCCAATCTGGCTGGTGCCGCCGCCGCCGATCATCCCCCAGCGCAGGGAACGGGGCAGGGGTTTCATGCCGTTTAACATGGAGCTCTCCTTTCAAAAAACACGGGGTCAGAGGGGACGTTGAGTGGTTCCTGCCGCTTATGCCGTCGACGGGGCATTTTTCGGCATCCACATTATGGAATGGTTTATTTCATTTTATTATTATTTTGAAATTTATTTTTCGTTTGTGCGAGGGCGATCGAAAAATGGCCATAGCCGGAGAGGGGCGGAGAGAAAGAAAAGCGCAGGGGAGGGGAGGTTATTCGCCGGGTAACAGGGCGGCATGCCCGGCGGGCCGGGGGAGCGCAGGCGATGTTGATTCGCTAAGCGAGACAAATAAAAAACCCCGCCGGAGCGGGGTTTGTCAGCGAGCGACAATCTTATCCGACGTAGGCCAGCAGATTGTGCGAATTCGGTACCATAAAGTCGACGGACATCATCACCGACAGCGCGGTAATGGCGACGATGGAAAAGACGAACAGCTTACGCGCCCAGACTTTATCATCGGCCACTTTGTAACCGCGCAGCGCCATACCCAACCACCAGACGCTCACCGCGGCCGCCACCACCAGGTATTTGTACCCGGCATAGCCGCCCAGAGAGAGCATCAGCGTCGCGACGGCGAAGGCAATGATGTAGACGGTGATATGGTTCTTGGCAACCGAGATACCTTTCACTACCGGCAGAACCGGAATGTTCGCCGCCTGATAATCCTTGAAGCGGAAAATCGCGATGGCATAGGAGTGAGGCATCTGCCACAGGCTAAAGATAGCCAGCAGAATGGCAGCACCGCTATCAAAATCACCGGTCACCGCACAGTAGCCAATCACCGGCGGCGCAGCGCCGGAGAGAGAGCCAATCAGCGTGCCGTAGACGGAGTGGCGTTTCATGTACAGGCTGTAGACGCCGACATAAACCACGAACCCCATCACCCCCAGCCAGCAGGCAAGGGGATTAGCGCCAAACCACAGGAGCATGAAGCCAGCAATACCCAGCAAGGTGGCGTATACCAGCGAAGCTCCTGGCGAGATCAGCCCTTTGACCAGCACCCGGTTTTTCGTCCGTTCCATCTTACGATCGATATCACGGTCGATGTAGTTGTTGAATACACAACCCGAGGCGACCACCAGGGACACGCCGAGGAGCGTCCAGGCGAACAGCGGATAGTCGATGTGGCCCTTAGAGGCCAGCAGGAAACCGCCGATCACCGAGATCAGGTTACCGAAAATGATGCCAGGTTTCGTTACTTGCAGGTATTGCTTAAACATACTCGCCGCTCTTAGTGCATCATCATGTTGTAGTTCAGGTTCCACATAATCCAGATGGAGCCGACAACAACGATAGCAATGATGATTACGGTGAAGATAAACGCGGTCAGGTTCCAACCTTCGTCAGATTTGCTGTTCATGTGCAGGAAGTACACCAGGTGTACCACGATCTGCACAACAGCAGTGACCAGGATCGTCCCCAGAATAGCCGCATGCGATGCGGAGCCACTCATAACCATCGCAAACGGAATGACCGTCAGAATGATCGACAGGATAAAACCTGTCATGTAGCTCTTAACGCTGCCGTGAGAAGCGCCGTTATGATCGGTAGAATGACTCATTACATTGCCCCCATCAGATAAACAACAGAGAACACGCAGATCCACACCACGTCCAGGAAGTGCCAGAACAGGCTCAGGCACATGATACGGGTACGGTTAGTTGGGGTCAGGCCGCGACGCGAAACCTGGAACATCAGCACCGCCATCCAGATAAGACCTGAGGTGACGTGCAGACCGTGCGTGCCGACCAGCGCGAAGAACGCTGACAGGAAGCCGCTGCGATCCGGGCCCATACCTTCAACAATCAGATGATGGAATTCATAGAGTTCCATCGCGATGAACCCTGCCCCGAAGAGGAAGGTCAGCGCCAGCCAGGAAACGACCTGACTCTTGTTGTTTTTGTACATGGCGATAGCCGCCATGCCGTAGGTGATGGAGCTGAACAGCAGCAGAGCAGTTTCAACCAGAACGAACGGCAGTTCGAAAATATCTTTACCGGTCGGGCCGCCCGCAGTGCCGTTCACCAGAACGGCATAGGTGGCGAACAGGCTAGCGAAGATAATGCAGTCGCTCATCAGGTAGATCCAGAAGCCGAATACCTTCATCGGCCCTGTATCGTGATGCCCGTGGTCGTGTCCGTGGGCGTTATGCGCAAGAGTATCAGTTGCCATTTTTCAGCCCCGTTTTGTTAATTTCATCGAAATGCTGACCTTCCAGTTTTTCGACTTCTGCAACCGGCACGTAGTAATCCACGTCTTCGTCAAAGCTCTTAATAATCCAGGTCGCAACGATGCCGACAAAGCTAACAATCGCCATCCACCAGATATGCCAGATCATCGCGAAACCAAACACCGTAGCGAAGGCAGCAATAACGATGCCGGCGCCGCTGTTTTTCGGCATATGAATCTCTTCATAGCCAGCAGGTTTCTTGTACGCTTCGCCTTTTTCTTTCATTTCCCAGAACGCATCGCGCTCGTGGATCTGCGGAACGATAGCAAAGTTATAGAACGGCGGAGGTGAAGAGGTTGCCCACTCCAGCGTACGGCCGCCCCACGGGTCACCGGTCAGGTCGCGGTTCTGCTCGCGATCGCGGATGGAGACGTAGAACTGAGTCAGCTGGCAGATGATGCCGCAAGCGATCAGCGCCGCGCCGCAGGCTGCAACAACCAGCATCGGGTGGAACTGCGGATCGATTTGCTGGCTCAGACGACGGGTCATCCCCATGAAGCCCAGCACGTACAGCGGCATAAACGCCACGAAGAAGCCGATGATCCAGAACCAGAACGCGCGTACGCCCCAGGTTTCGTTCAGCGTGAAGCCGAAGGCTTTTGGCCACCAGTAGGTCAGACCTGCGAAGCAGCCGAAGACCACGCCGCCGATAATCACGTTATGGAAGTGGGCAATCAGGAACAGGCTGTTGTGCAGAACGAAGTCCGCGCCCGGTACCGCCAGCAGTACACCGGTCATGCCGCCTACGGAGAAGGTGACGATGAAGCCGATAGTCCACAGCATGGCAGAGTTCAGGACGATACGGCCCTGGTACATGGTGAACAGCCAGTTGAAGATCTTCACCCCGGTCGGGATGGCGATAATCATGGTCGTAATACCGAAGAAGGCGTTGACGTTCGCGCCGGCACCCATAGTGAAGAAGTGGTGCAGCCAAACGATGAACGACAGAACGGTAATACAAATGGTTGCCCATACCAGCGAGGTATAGCCGAACAGACGCTTGCGTGAGAAGGTCGCTGCGATTTCGGAGAACACGCCGAATACCGGCAGAACCAGAATGTACACTTCCGGGTGACCCCAGGCCCAAATCAGGTTGATGTACATCATCATGTTGCCACCCATATCGTTGGTAAAGAAATGGGTGCCCAGGTAGCGGTCCAGGGTCAGCAGCGCGACGGTGACGGTCAGAATTGGGAATGAAGCAATAATCAGGATGTTGGCGCACAGAGATGCCCAGGAGAATACCGGCATCTTGAACATCGTCATGCCAGGGGCACGCATCTTGATTATGGTCACAAAGAAGTTAATACCGGTCAAGGTTGTCCCGATACCGGAGAGCTGAAGCGCCCAGATCCAGTAATCGACCCCAACGCCCGGACTGTATTCGATTCCCGATAGCGGCGGGTAGGCCAGCCAACCGGTCTGCGCGAACTCACCGACGCCCAGAGAGAGGTTAACCAGAATTACGCCCACAACGGTGAACCAGAAGCTCAGGTTGTTAAGGAACGGGAACGCCACGTCGCGCGCGCCGAGCTGCAGCGGAACAACGAGGTTCATCAGACCGATAACAAACGGCATTGCTACGAAGAAGATCATGATAACGCCGTGGGCGGTAAAGATCTGATCATAGTGGTGAGGCGGCAGGAAGCCCGCATCCCCGGCCGAGGCCAGCACCTGCTGGCTACGCATCATGACGGCATCAGCAAAGCCACGCAGCAGCATAACGATTGCTACGATGACGTACATGATACCGAGTCGTTTGTGGTCAACCGAAGTCAGCCACTCTTTCCAAAGGTAGGACCACTTACCGAAGTAAGTGATTGCCGCCAGAAGCGCCAGTCCCCCGATGATGATTGCAGCTACCGTAATCACGATAATAGGTTCGTGATAGGGCACTGCATCCAGTGTTAGTTTTCCGAACATCGTTTTCTTCCTCGGTCCCTTAGTGAGCGGTTTCCGCGTGGCTCATGTCCATGCCTTCCATTCCTTCGTGCGCAGCGTGCTCGCCTTCAGGTTGGGACATGTCCATGCTCTTGCCGTGAGACATGAATTTGCCGATAACGTCTTTAAACAAATCTGGCTTCACGTTAGAGAAGTATTCCACTTTGTTGTATTCGCTAGGCGCAGCCACTTTTTCGAAGGCAGCCATGGAATCCATGGTGTTCGAAGACTGTTTAACTTTCGCTACCCACTGATCGAAAGATGCGCGATCCGGCGTGGCGAAAGCTTTGAACTTCATTCCTGAGAAGCCCGGGCCGCTGTAGCTGGCGGAGATACCGTCATAAGTGCCAGTTTCGTTCGCGATGAGGTGCAGCTGAGTCTGCATCCCGGCCATTGCGTAGATCTGGCTGCCTAAACGTGGGATAAAGAACGAGTTCATCACGGAGTTAGAGGTCACTTTGAAGTGTACCGGTACGTTCGCCGGGAAGGCGATTTCGTTGACGGTAGCAATACCCTGTTCCGGATAGATAAAGAACCATTTCCAGTCCATCGATACAACTTCGATGACGATCGGGTTCTCTTCGTGAGCAAGCGGTTTGCTTGGCTCGAGTGCGTGAGTGGTTTTCCAGGTCAGAACGGCCAGGAACAGAATGATCAGGATAGGAACCGTCCAGACCACAGCTTCAACTTTGTTGGAGTGTGACCAGTTCGGGCTATACTTCGCATCTTTATTGCTCGCGCGATACTTCCAGGCAAATCCTACAGCCATTAAGACGGCGGGAATAACGACAATCATCATCAGGCCAAAGGCCGTCAGTATCAAAGAACGTTGCTCCAGTCCAATCTGTCCTTTTGGGTCAAGGAGCGCAGAATCACAGCCACTGAGTAATACAGTACCTGCGATTAATGACATCCATCCCAAACTTTTATTGTATTTCCTAAGTCTCATTGAACGACCTCAATTCCACGGAATCTGGTGGCGCTTAAAGTGTGCGGGCATTTTACGGGAAGGTTGCATTACTGTAAACATGATTGGAGCTGTGTCAGTTCCGTGTTAGTGGGTTCTGCTTGCTTTGTCACATATGTAACCGAGTGTGACTCTGTCCGCTTGCAAAGCCCGATTTACGCCGGATCTATAACGAAAGGGATAAGAATGAAGTTGCTTATGGAGTAATGGGTATAACCATCGAGAAAATAGCACAACTAATTAACATTTAATTATCAAATAAAAGACATCGCCAAAGTAGCAAAATAAATGGCCTTTGCTGAATCGTTTAAATTATTTAATGAATTGAATAAAAGTTGTCAATAATTTCCCAAAATGTAAAACGCACAAAACAACAAATGAAAAAAGGAAAATATAAAATCGTTAATAAACCGTTATAATTACGTTTGGTGATTAAAACGGTTTATTAACTTTCCGCGAAGACGCCGGACCGCTGGCGCTGCGCGGCTACCCTATACCAGCTCCGTTTTGCGCAGCGCCAGGTAGTCGAGAAGGCTGCCGAGCAAGATGCCGCCGATGGCAGTCAGCGCCGCAATCTCCAGCAGGCCGGATAAGAAAGAGAACGCGGTATAATCAAGGGCGTTCAGCACCAGCAGCAGCAGCCATACCGCCAGCATGAGGCAGCCGATGGTTAATATGAATAGCGCCAGCGAATAGGCCCGCGGATAGCGCGTGCGCGGCATAAACGCCTCCGTGCGCTGGGTATGTTCCAGCGTGCGCCGGCAGATAAGCAGCAGTACGATGCCGGGAACGGCCGCCGCCACCGAGAAGAGATAAAACGTCGGCCAGCCGTGGGCTTCAACAAACCAGCCGGCAATCGGCCCGACGTACACGCGCCCGACGGCGGAGAGCGCCGACAGCAGCGCAAACTGGGTGGCGGAGAATGATTTATTGCACAGCGTCATCAGCAGCGCGACAAACGCCGCGGTGCCCATCCCGCCGCACAGGTTTTCGAAAAATACCGCCGTGGCCATCGAGTAAATATGCTTATCGGTAATCGACAGCAGCCAGTAGCCGGCGTTGGAGACTCCCTGCAGCAGGCCGAAAATCAGCAGGGCGCGGAACAGGGTCAGGCGCTGCATTAACGCACCGCCGTACAGGGCGCCAATAATCGTGGCAAACAGCCCCAGCGTTTTATTCACCATTCCAACTTCACCGGCGTCAAAACCAACGCCGCGGATCAGAAAAGTGGTCGTCAGGCTCATCGCGAAAGCGTCGCCGAGCTTATAAAGGACGATTAACAGCAGGATTAGCCAGGCGTTGTTGCGGCCGAAGAAATCGCGGAGCGGTTCTGCGACGGCCTGCTCAAGGCTTTTCGGTACCGGGATCGCGTCGCTGGGCTCCGGCGCCAGCAGAGTGGCGATGATGCACGGGACCAGCAGCGCGGCCATCAGCCAGTACATGCCCTGCCAGCCCAGCCAGCGGTCGGCCAGCCACAGCGCCAGGCCGCCGGAAACCAGCATGCCCAGGCGGTAGCCCAGCACGCTAACCGCGGCGCCGGCTCCGCGCTCCTCGGCGGCCAGAATGTCGGTTTTCCACGCGTCGAAGACGATGTCCTGCGAGGCGGAACAGAAGGCGATAACTACCGCCAGCGCCGCCATCCAGCGCAGCTGCGTCGACGGCTCAAGGAAGCCCATAGCCGCGATGGCGATAAGCAGCAGAAACTGCGTCGTCAGCAGCCAGCCGCGGCGCCTGCCGAGAAACGGCGGCGTGTAGCGGTCCATCACCGGCGACCACAGGAACTTAAAGACGTAGGCCTGGCCGACGAGCGAAAAGAAACCGATGGTTTTCAGATCGATATTCTCGACGGTCATCCACGCCTGTAGCGTGCCGGAGGTGAGGGCGAGAGGCAAACCGGAAGCAAAGCCGAGGATCAGCAAAATAGCTGATTTAGGCTGCTGAAAAATACGTAAGTAGTGACTGGACATGGGCCTGTAGCACGGACCCGACCGCCGGCCGGGTCCGTGATTTTATTAACGCGCGTTTTGCTTGATGAAGTCGTGGATGCTGGTGTCCTGCGCCATATCGGCGATCGTGTCGGTCAGAACGCTGTTCACCGCATTAGCAATATTCTGGTTGGAGGCCTGGAATGCGCCTTCCACGGAGTAGCTGGCGCGGTAGTTTTTGGTCATCTTCGTGCCGTTCGCCGCGGTGGCGATGATGGCGATATCCGCTTTTGTGGCGATGTTGTAACGCACGTTGCCCTGGGAAACGTCGGCGTACAGCTTATTCACGATGATTTGCAGATCGACGGCGCCGTTCGGCCCAATCATATAGCCACGGGCGGTCATCTGTTTCTCCAGCACTTCCTGCAGCAGGAAGCGGAGATCGCGGGAAGCGGTCAGCGTCACCTGCTGATTATCGCGGGTCACTTTGGCCAGCGCCTGGTCCGGACGCTGATCGGCGCCGTTAATGCTAACGGTAACGCCCATCAGGCTCGGGTCCTGCTGCGGCAGGGACATTTTCGGCGATACGTCAATAGTGGTCGGCGGTGTGGCACATCCTGCCAGCATAAACATTGCGACCAGCGGGAAAAGAATTTTCTTAAACATGTTCAGGGGTCTCAAGGAATGGTGTTGTTATGAGGAAATTGCCGTCATCATAACATCGCCAACGGCGAGGGGAAGTGGCAACGTATGTAAATTCATCGCGCTGTGCGTTTTATGGCCTTCTTCCCATTTTTATGGCGATCCGGACGGACATTACGGCATACAGAGCCAGTAAACTTGATACTTTTGAATGAAAATATAAGAGAAATGCTAATTTTTTGTTGTTTTCCGGTAATGGAAACGGTAAAAGCGGCTAACATTTAAAAGGAATGGCGGCATCCCAGCGTTGTCGGAGGAGAAAATTCATGATGATACGTGAACAGATCGAAGCAAAACTTAGGGCAGCGTTCGACCCCGTGTATCTCGAAGTCGTGGATGAAAGTTATCGCCACAATGTTCCTGCGGGCTCCGAGAGTCATTTTAAAGTGGTGTTGGTGAGCGATCGTTTCTCCGGCGAGCGTTTTCTCAGCCGTCACCGTATGATCTACGGTACGTTGACCGAGGAGCTGTCAGGCCCCGTGCACGCGCTGGCGCTGCATACCTATACGATTAAAGAGTGGGAAGGACTCCAGGACACCGTCTTTGCTTCCCCTGCCTGTCGTGGCGCCGGAAGCATCGCGTAGAAATCCCATTTGCAACCGCTTGAGCTTTTCCAGTATGTTGCGTGAAGATTTATCAGAAAACGGCCTACGGGCCGTTTTATTTTGCCTGGAAAATGTGCGCTTTGGTCACTTTTCCAGATCAATTTGCGCGAGAAATGTGAAAAATGCCGCAGCAGTGGGCGACAACCGTTCTCGACTCACAAAAGTGATGCCGCTATAATGCCGCGTCTTATATGAATGTCTTCGGGATGATTCTGACGACAGGGAATGTGTTTCTGAAGTGAAGAGGGCATCCCGGTTCTGCGAAGCAACCTACACGCGCTTCCAGAGTTGACCGAGCACTGTGATTTTTTTGAGGTAACAAGATGCAAGTTTCAGTTGAAACCACTCAGGGCCTTGGGCGCCGTGTAACGATTACTATCGCTGCTGACAGCATCGAGAATGCTGTCAAAAGTGAGCTGGTCAGCGTAGCGAAAAAAGTTCGCATTGACGGCTTCCGCAAGGGTAAAGTGCCGATGAATGTTGTCGCTCAGCGTTATGGCGCATCCGTTCGCCAGGACGTGCTGGGTGACCTGATGAGCCGTCACTTCGTTGACGCGATCATCAAAGAGAAAATCAATCCGGCTGGCGCGCCGAACTACGTTCCGGGCGAATACAAGCTGGGTGAAGACTTCACCTACGCGGTAGAGTTCGAAGTTTATCCGGAAGTTGAGCTGCAGGGGCTGGACGCGATCGAAGTTGAAAAACCGGTTGTTGAAGTGACCGAAGCTGACGTCGACACCATGCTGGACACCCTGCGTAAGCAGCAGGCGAACTGGAAAGACAAAGACGGCGCTGTTGATGCAGAAGACCGCGTAACCATCGACTTCAGCGGTTCCGTTGACGGCGAAGAGTTCGAAGGCGGCAAAGCCTCTGACTTCGTACTGGCGATGGGCCAGGGTCGTATGATCCCGGGCTTTGAAGACGGTATCAAAGGTCACAAAGCTGGCGAAGAGTTCACTATCGACGTGACCTTCCCGGAAGAGTACCACGCGGAAACTCTGAAAGGTAAAGCGGCTAAGTTCGTTATTAACCTGAAGAAAGTGGAAGAGCGTGAGCTGCCGGAACTGACTGCAGAATTCATCAAACGTTTCGGCGTTGAAGATGGTTCCGTAGAAGGTCTGCGCGCTGAAGTGCGTAAAAACATGGATCGCGAGCTGAAAGGCGCGGTGCGTAACCGCGTGAAGACTCAGGCTATCGAAGGTCTGGTGAAGGCTAACGAAATCGACGTTCCTGCGGCACTGATCGACAGCGAAATCGACGTTCTGCGTCGTCAGGCAGCTCAGCGCTTTGGCGGTAACGAAAAACAGGCTCTGGAACTGCCGCGTGAGCTGTTCGAAGAGCAGGCTAAACGCCGCGTTGTTGTTGGCCTGCTGCTGGGCGAAGTGATTCGTACCAACGAGCTGAAAGCTGAAGAAGACCGCGTGAAGGGCCTGATTGAAGAGATGGCTTCCGCTTACGAAGATCCGAAAGAAGTTGTTGAGTTCTACAGCAAAAACAACGAACTGATGGACAACATGCGTAATGTCGCTCTGGAAGAGCAGGCTGTTGAAGCGGTACTGGCGAAAGCTAAAGTATCCGAGAAAGCCACCTCCTTCAGTGAACTGATGAACCAGCAGGCGTAATTTCGCCCGGCGGTTTAAGGTTCGAGCAAAACCCGTTGCCGAGAGGCTGCGGGTTTTTTTTTAGAACAATGATAGCGTTAGGCCGGATGCGAAAAGCCGATTTCAGTGATAGCGTTACGACAAAAGATTGTTATGCTTGAATTATGGCGACGTCGCCCCCATTACCGGGGAACGTAACTGCACGCGTGAAATCATGCATAATGACGAAGCGTGTCTGGCCGTCATCATTGAGGACGCAGGAATTCAGCTTTAGTAGCGGTAATTCGAACGATGACGGGCAGAAGACTCTGGCTGATAATCCGTCCATAAGGTTACAATCAGTGCAGCAGGTTTATTCAAAATTAATCCAGGAGACGGAAATGTCATACAGTGGCGAACGAGATAACTTTGCACCCCATATGGCCCTGGTGCCGATGGTCATTGAACAGACCTCGCGCGGTGAACGTTCTTTTGATATCTATTCCCGTCTGCTCAAGGAGCGCGTCATTTTTCTGACCGGCCAGGTGGAAGACCACATGGCGAACCTGATCGTGGCGCAGATGCTTTTTCTGGAAGCAGAAAACCCGGAAAAAGACATTTACCTGTACATTAACTCTCCGGGCGGGGTGATTACCGCCGGGATGTCGATTTACGACACCATGCAGTTTATCAAGCCTGACGTGAGCACCATCTGTATGGGTCAGGCGGCGTCAATGGGCGCGTTCCTGCTGACAGCAGGGGCGAAAGGCAAGCGTTTCTGCCTGCCGAACTCCCGCGTGATGATCCACCAGCCGCTGGGCGGCTATCAGGGTCAGGCAACGGATATCGAAATTCACGCCCGTGAAATCCTGAAGGTGAAGGGGCGCATGAATGAACTGATGGCGCACCATACGGGTCAATCCCTTGAGCAGATCGAGCGCGACACCGAGCGTGACCGCTTCCTGTCTGCAGCTGAAGCGGTGGAATACGGCCTGGTCGATTCCATTTTGACCCATCGTAATTGATGCCCGTGGCGCAAGGGTACCGCTATACTTGTCTGAAGTAGGGCGGCACAACGTTTACCAGCGGCTTGCGCCTGAGAATGGCATTTGCGTCGTCGTGTGCGGCACAAAGAACTTAATAAGAGGTTTGGACTCATGACAGATAAACGCAAAGATGGATCGGGCAAATTGTTGTACTGCTCTTTTTGCGGCAAAAGCCAGCATGAAGTGCGTAAGCTGATCGCCGGGCCATCCGTGTATATCTGCGACGAATGCGTTGATTTATGTAACGACATCATTCGCGAAGAGATTAAAGAAGTCGCGCCGCATCGCGAGCGCAGCGCGCTGCCGACTCCACACGAGATTCGCCACCATCTTGACGATTACGTTATCGGCCAGGAGCCGGCGAAAAAAGTGCTGGCAGTGGCGGTATACAACCACTACAAGCGCCTGCGCAATGGCGATACCAGCAACGGCGTGGAGCTGGGGAAAAGCAACATTCTGCTGATTGGGCCAACGGGCTCCGGTAAGACTCTGTTAGCGGAAACGCTGGCTCGCCTGCTGGATGTACCGTTCACCATGGCTGACGCCACCACCCTGACCGAAGCCGGCTACGTGGGTGAGGATGTCGAAAATATCATTCAGAAACTGCTGCAGAAATGCGATTACGACGTGCAGAAAGCGCAGCGCGGCATCGTGTATATCGATGAAATCGACAAAATTTCCCGTAAATCGGATAACCCGTCGATTACTCGTGACGTGTCCGGTGAAGGCGTGCAGCAGGCGCTGCTGAAGCTTATCGAAGGCACCGTAGCCGCCGTTCCGCCTCAGGGCGGGCGCAAGCATCCGCAGCAGGAGTTCTTGCAGGTTGATACCTCCAAGATTCTGTTTATCTGCGGCGGGGCGTTTGCCGGCCTGGATAAGGTGATTTCCCATCGTGTAGAAACCGGATCGGGTATTGGTTTCGGCGCGACGGTAAAAGCGAAATCGGACAAAGCGAGTGAAGGCGAGCTGCTGTCTCAGGTTGAGCCGGAAGATCTGATCAAGTTTGGTCTGATCCCCGAGTTTATCGGCCGTCTGCCGGTGGTCGCAACGCTGAACGAGCTGAGCGAAGAAGCGCTGATTCAGATCCTGAAAGAGCCGAAAAACGCCCTGACCAAGCAGTATCAGGCGCTGTTCAATCTTGAAGGTGCTGAGCTGGAGTTCCGCGACGAAGCGCTGGACGCTATCGCCAAAAAAGCGATGGCGCGTAAAACCGGCGCTCGCGGCCTGCGTTCTATCGTAGAAGCGGCGCTGCTCGATACAATGTACGATCTCCCGTCGATGGAAGATGTCGATAAAGTGGTCATCGACGCCTCGGTTATCGACGGACAAAGCAAGCCGCTGCTGATTTACGGGAAACCGGAAGCGCAGCAGGCATCTGGTGAATAATTAGCCAGCTCGCTCAAGTAGTTAACCAAAAAGGGGGGATTTTATCTCCCCTTTTGTTTTTCCTGCATTCCTGCCGTTGAATGTGTGGATTACATCCCCATATACTGGATTACATATTAACGGCGACGCGATCGAGAGTCGTGCCGCTGGCTACCTGGCGGACTTTAAACTAAGAGAGAGCTCTATGAATCCTGAGCGTTCTGAACGCATTGAAATCCCCGTATTGCCGTTGCGCGATGTGGTGGTTTATCCGCACATGGTCATACCCCTGTTTGTAGGGCGGGAAAAATCTATCCGTTGTCTTGAAGCGGCTATGGACCATGATAAAAAAATCATGCTGGTTGCGCAGAAAGAAGCTTCAACGGATGAGCCGGGTGTAAATGATCTTTTCACCGTCGGGACCGTGGCGTCAATTTTACAGATGCTGAAGCTGCCTGATGGCACGGTAAAAGTGCTGGTTGAAGGCCTGCAGCGGGCGCGTATTTCCGCATTATCCGATGACGGCGAGCATTTTTCAGCGAAAGCGGAGTACCTCGAATCGCCTGCTATTGAAGAGCGCGAGCAGGAAGTGCTGGTTCGCACGGCTATCGGTCAGTTTGAAGGCTACATCAAGCTGAACAAAAAAATCCCCCCGGAAGTGCTGACGTCGCTGAATAGCATCGACGATCCCGCGCGTCTGGCGGATACCATCGCGGCGCACATGCCGCTGAAGCTGGCGGACAAACAGTCCGTGCTGGAGATGTCCGACGTTAACGAACGTCTGGAGTATCTGATGGCGATGATGGAATCCGAAATCGATCTGCTGCAGGTTGAGAAACGCATTCGCAACCGCGTTAAAAAGCAGATGGAAAAGTCCCAGCGTGAGTACTATCTGAATGAGCAGATGAAGGCCATCCAGAAAGAGCTCGGCGAGATGGACGACGCCCCGGACGAAAACGAAGCGTTGAAGCGCAAAATCGACGCGGCGAAAATGCCGAAAGAGGCGAAAGAAAAAACCGAAGCGGAACTGCAAAAGCTGAAGATGATGTCGCCGATGTCGGCGGAAGCCACCGTCGTACGCGGCTACATCGACTGGATGGTGCAGGTGCCGTGGAACGCCCGCAGCAAGGTCAAAAAAGATCTGCGCCAGGCGCAGGAGATCCTCGATACCGACCACTACGGTCTGGAACGCGTGAAGGATCGTATTCTTGAGTATCTCGCGGTGCAGAGCCGCGTGAACAAGCTCAAAGGGCCGATTCTGTGCCTGGTTGGGCCGCCGGGGGTGGGGAAAACTTCTCTCGGTCAATCCATCGCCAAAGCTACCGGACGTAAATACGTGCGTATGGCGCTGGGCGGCGTGCGTGATGAAGCGGAAATCCGCGGTCACCGCCGGACCTACATCGGTTCAATGCCGGGTAAACTGATCCAGAAAATGGCGAAAGTGGGGGTGAAAAACCCGCTGTTCCTGCTCGATGAGATCGACAAAATGTCCTCCGACATGCGCGGCGATCCGGCATCGGCGCTGCTGGAAGTGCTGGATCCTGAACAGAACGTGGCCTTTAACGACCACTATCTGGAAGTGGACTACGATCTGAGCGACGTGATGTTTGTGGCGACCTCTAACTCCATGAATATTCCGGCGCCGCTGCTTGACCGTATGGAGGTGATTCGCCTCTCCGGCTATACCGAAGATGAAAAGCTGAACATCGCTAAACAGCATCTGCTGTCGAAGCAAATCGAGCGTAACGCGTTGAAAAAAGGCGAACTGACCGTTGAAGACAGCGCGATCGTCGGCATCATTCGCTATTACACCCGTGAAGCGGGCGTGCGTGCCCTGGAGCGTGAAATCTCCAAACTGTGCCGCAAGGCGGTTAAACAGCTGCTGCTGGATAAATCGCTCAAGCACATCACCATCAATGGCGATAACCTGCACGATTTCCTTGGCGTTCAGCGCTTTGACTACGGTCGTGCGGATAGCGAAAACCGCGTAGGTCAGGTTACCGGTCTGGCGTGGACGGAAGTGGGCGGCGATCTGCTGACCATCGAAACCGCCTGCGTTCCGGGTAAAGGCAAGCTTACCTATACCGGTTCGCTCGGCGAAGTGATGCAGGAGTCCATTCAGGCGGCGCTGACCGTGGTGCGTTCTCGTGCGGATAAGCTGGGTATTAACTCAGATTTCTACGAAAAACGTGATATCCACGTCCACGTTCCGGAAGGGGCAACGCCAAAAGATGGTCCAAGCGCCGGTATTGCGATGTGTACCGCTCTGGTCTCCTGTCTGACGGGCAATCCGGTTCGCGCCGATGTCGCGATGACCGGGGAAATTACCCTGCGTGGCCAGGTGCTGCCAATCGGTGGTCTAAAGGAAAAGCTGCTGGCGGCGCACCGCGGCGGCATTAAGACTGTTCTGATTCCTGACGAAAACAAACGTGACCTTGAAGAAATTCCAGATAACGTTATCGCCGATTTAGCTATCCATCCGGTGAAACGAATCGAAGAAGTTCTGGCACTTGCGCTGCAGAATGAGCCGTTTGGCATCGAGGTTGTCACGGCGAAATAGTGATGTTGCGCAAATTGCTCTAAGAAAAATAGGGCTGGTAAGCAAATTCGTGCTTGCCAGCCTTTTTTTGTGTAGCTAAGTTAGATCGCTGGCAGGGGGTCATCTACAACTCTGTTGTAAGGGCATGACAGTCCTGATATAACTGCTGCGCGGTCGTACCACGAAGGATTCTGGTGCGATATAAATTATAAAGAGAGGAAGAGAACAGTGAATAAATCTCAACTGATTGACAAAATTGCTGCGGGTGCGGACATTTCTAAAGCTGCAGCCGGACGTGCGTTAGATGCTTTAATTGCTTCTGTTACTGAATCTCTGCAGGCTGGGGATGACGTCGCGCTGGTAGGTTTTGGTACTTTTGCTGTTAAAGAGCGTGCTGCCCGTACCGGTCGCAACCCGCAAACAGGTAAAGAAATTACTATTGCCGCTGCTAAAGTTCCGGGTTTCCGTGCTGGTAAAGCGCTGAAAGACGCGGTCAACTGATCGGCTTCCCGTCAGGGAATTTGACGAAGTACAAGGGCGCATCGCGAGATGTGCCTTTTTTATTTGTCCATAACGCGACTTTATCTGTGTTTGCGGACACTTGTGGGCTGACAATCACCCCATTTTCTTGTCAAAATAGGTCCTCACGCGCGGCGGCCATCACGTGCTATGCTGCGCGAGCTAAAGTCATCTACAGCGGAGCGTTGTTACACCATGATGGACAACCTACGCACGGCCGCCAACAGCGTCGTGCTCAAGATTATTTTCGGTATCATCATTGTCTCGTTCATTTTGACCGGGGTGAGTGGTTACCTGATTGGCGGCAGCAGCAACTATGCCGCGAAAGTTAATGACCAGGAGATTGGTCGCTCACAGTTTGAAAATGCCGTTGCCAGCGAACGTAATCGCATGCAGCAGCAGCTCGGTGACCAGTTCTCTGAACTGGCGGCCAACGAAAACTACATGAAAACCATGCGTCAGCAGGTGCTGAACCGCCTGATCGACGAATCGCTGCTTGACCAATACGCGCGTGAACTCGGCCTGAGCGTCAGCGATGCTCAGGTGAAGCAGGCCATCTTCCAGACCCAGGCCTTCCAGTCTAACGGTAAATTTGATAACGAACGTTTTGGCGGCATCGTTAGTCAGATGGGCATGACCACCGACCAGTACGCCCAGGCCCTGCGCAACCAGCTGACGACTCAGCAGCTGATTAACGCCGTTGCCGGTACCGATTTCATGCTGCCGGGCGAATCCGATCAGCTGGCGGCGCTGGTTTCTCAGCAGCGCGTTGTGCGTGAAGCAACGATTGACGTGAACGCGCTGGCGGCGAAGCAGACGGTGACCGATGCGGAAGTTGAGGCCTACTATCAGCAGAACCAGGCGCGCTTCATGGCGCCGGAGCAGTTCCGCGTGAGCTACATCAAAATGGATGCCGCGAGCATGCAGGAGAACGCTTCTGACGCGGAAATTCAGTCCTGGTACGACCAGCATCAGGATCAGTTCACTCAGCCGCAGCGTAACCGCTACAGCGTCATTCAGACGAAGACCGAAGCGGATGCGCAGGCCGTGCTGGACGAACTGAAAAAAGGCGCCGATTTCGCGACGCTGGCGAAAGAAAAATCTACCGACATTATCTCTGCCCGCAACGGCGGCGATATGGGCTGGCTGGAAGATGCGGCAACGGTTCCCGAGCTGAAAGAGGCCGGGCTGAAAGAAAAAGGTCAGCTCTCCGGCGTGATCAAATCTTCCGTCGGTTTCCTGGTCGTGCGCCTGGTTGACGTTCAGCCTGCGCAGGTTAAACCGCTGGCCGACGTTCGTGCGGATATCGCAGCGAAAGTTAAGCAGGAAAAAGCGCTTGATGCGTACTACGCGCTGCAGCAGAAGGTGAGCGATGCCGCCAGCAACGATAACGAATCTCTGGCCGGCGCAGCGCAGGCCGCAGACGTTAAGGTTGCTGAAACGGGCTGGTTCGGACGTGACAATCTGCCGGAGGAGCTGAACTTTAAGCCGGTCTCCGACGCTATCTTTAACGGCGGTCTGGTGGGCGAAAACGGCGCGCCGGGCAGCAACTCCGATATCATCACCGTTGATGGCGACCGCGCCTTTGTGCTGCGCATCAGCGAGCATAAAGCGGAAGCCGTTAAACCGCTGGCGGATGTCAAAGCGCAGGTTACCGATATCGTTAAGCACACTAAAGCTGAGCAGCAGGCTAAGCTCGATGCGGACAAACTGCTGGCTGCCCTCAAAGACGGCAAAGGCGATGACGCGATGAAGGCGGCGGGCTTAAGCTTCGGCGCGGCGCAGACGCTGGCGCGTACCGGTCAGGATCCGCTGAGCCAGGCCGCGTTTGCTCTGCCGCTGCCGCAGGAAGGTAAAGCAAGCTACGGCGTGGGCAGCGATGCGAGCGGTAACGTGGTTCTGCTGGCTCTGGATGCCGTTAAAGCAGGCGACATGCCGGCTGAGCAGAAACAAGCTATGGTGCAGGGTATTACGCAAAACAATGCCCAGATTGCTTTCGAAGCGCTGATGAGCAGCCTGCGTAAATCAGCGAAAATTAAGCTCGGTGACATCGTCGACCAGCAGCAATAATTTCGCGAACACTCGCAAAAGCAAGTAACGTAATGCAATCCCCAAAGGCCGCTTTCGCGGCCTTTTCCATTTCTGCCATTCGCCTTTTGTGCTTATTTTCTCCGCTCGCTATCGTGGCTCCGCTGTCTACAAAAAAGGAGAACACAGCATGAAACCAAGAGTTAAAGCGTTCGTTGTTGCCGCCGCATTACTTTGCGCTGCGGGAAGTCCGGTAGCGCTGGCGGCGCCTGCCGACGGTAAGGCGTCGGTAGCGACAGGTAAGGAGAGCCTGCGGGCTAAAGCGCCCGACCCGGCCAAAGCGGGGGAGTCGGGGTCGGGAAAGGTCAGCATCAATAGCGCCAGCGCGCAGGACCTGATGGAGGCGCTGAATGGCGTCGGTCTGAAGAAAGCGCAGGGGATTGTGTGATCTGGTCAAGTTAAACAGGACACTTTTTTCTCAGCCATCTGTTCATATCGCACTGGCGATAAATACCCATTCGAAGCATGGTTTCTGTCAAGATTGTAATAACGCATATAGTCTGCAACATCACGTTTCATACCTGCCCGCGTCTGCTGCGGGATCAACAGCACCCATTCATGTTTCAAACTGCCCCAAAAACGCTCCATTACCGCGTTATCCCAGCAGGCGCCAACATCTCCCATGCTGCTTCTGAGTCCGTAACTGGTTAACTGCGTTTGGAAGCGCTTGCTGGTATACTGCGCTCCACGATCGGTATGGACGACCAGCCCTGTCGGTGGATTGCGCAGGTTGTAAGCCTGCATGAGAGCCCGGCAAACCAGCGACGATGTCATTCTCTTGTCAATGTGCCAACCGACGATCCGGCGGGAATATAAATCCATGATCGCAGCCAGGTACAACCAGCCTTCACCCGTTTTCAGATACGTAATATCACTCACCCATATCTGGTCCGGTCCGGGAGGATTGAAGTTCTGATTCAACAGATTTGGTGCAAAATCAGCCCCTTTCTTCGGTTTCGTTGTGACCTTCCAGGCACGGCGTTGCCGGCAGAGAAGTCCCTCTTCGCTCATGATTTTTCTAACGCGCCAACGACTTATGGTGACGCCTTCTTCACGGAGCTTTTTAACCAGCGTTCGGCTCCCGGCACTTTCCCGACTGGCAGAGAATAACGCCTTGAGCATCACCCTGACTGCGGTATCTTTCGACGGGCAGGCTATCGGCTTTTTTCGCCAGGCATACCATGCGGACGGGCTAATGCGCATCACGCGACAAAGCGTCCGTAGCCTGTAATTACCTGCGTTATCGAGGATAAACTGGTATCTCACGACATGTGCTTCGCAAAGAAGGCGCTCGCCTTTTTTAATATTTCCTTCTCAATGCGTAACTCTTTGTTTTCTAGACGTAGCCTTCGGAGTTCAGCTTGTTCATCTTCACTAAGCGGACTTTCATGGCGCTGGCGCGCGGCGGCGACCCAACTGCGCAATGTTTTGGCGCTGATCCCCAAAGAAGTTGCGGCACGCGCAATGGAGTAATTTTGCGTCAGCACCAGGGCCACCGTTTCCTTCTTAAATTCTGGCGTAAACTTTCGCTTCTGATTCACTAAACACCTCCATTTTGGATGTAAGTTTAGTGTCCTGATTATTCGACCACAGCAGTGAGCTATCGCGAAGAGTTCGGGCCGTTTAAGACTATCGACGATCTCAAGCAGGTTCCCGGAATGGGGCACGCGCTGGTAGAGCGTAACCTGGCACATCTCACCCTGTAATTTTGCATCGGGGGTTTGCAGCAGCGTAAATCTTTGCCAGACTAAAGAGGTCATACAAGTGGTGTGACCTCTTACCTCATTAACGATAATAAGACAAAGGCACTTGCGCTATGCAGACACAAATTAAAGTTCGCGGCTATCATCTGGACGTTTACCAGCACGTTAATAATGCCCGCTATCTCGAGTTCCTCGAGGAAGCGCGCTGGGATGGCCTGGAAAACAGCGCGGCGTTCCACTGGCTCACCGCGCGCAATATCGCGTTCGTGGTGGTGAATATCAATATTAACTACCGCCGTCCGGCGGTTCTCGGAGATGTGTTAACCGTCACCAGCCGCCTACAGCAGCTGAACGGCAAAAGCGGCACATTAAGCCAGACGGTAACCCTCAATCCGGAAGGCGAAGTGGTCGCCGATGCGATGATTACCTTTGTCTGTATCGATTTGAAAACTCAGAAGGCGCTGCCGCTGGAAGGTGAGCTGCGCGAGAAGCTCGAGCAGATGGAGCTGTAGCGGAAAGGGCTGACGGCCATATTTTCCGCCACGCCCCACCCATACCAGGACACTTTCCCCGCTACGCGAAGCGCGGACGGGGCAAGCGTCCGGCGATGCTTAGCGTAAGCCCGTTTTTTGCTTCATCTGCGCCATGACGCCGACCCTATCGGCCTGGTACTGATTCAGGCCGTTGGCGCGCAGGTTACAGGAGGCGCACTGCCCGCAGCCGTCACCCTTAATGCCGTTATAGCAGGTCAGGGTTTCGCTACGAATCAGCTCCAGCTGGCCCCAGTAGTCGGCCAGCGCCCAGGTCTCAGCCTTGTTGAGCCACATCAGCGGCGTTTCAAAACGGATATCTTTTGCCATGCCCAGATTAACGGCGTGGTTGAGCGCCTTCACGAACTCGTCCCGGCAGTCGGGATAGCCGGAGAAGTCGGTTTCGCAAACGCCGGTGATGATCGCCTCTGCTTTAACCTGATAGGCGTAGATCGCCGTCAGGGTTAAAAAGAGGATATTGCGCCCGGGAACGAAGGTGTTCGGAATCCCGCTGGCGTCCGGTTCGTAGTCCGGAACCGGGATACTATCGCGGGTCAGGCTGCTGACGGCAAGTTCATTGAGCAGGGTCACATCCAGCACCTTGTGGGCCACGGCGCCCAGCTTTAGCGCCAGCTCGCGAGCGACGTCGATTTCTGCGCGGTGGCGCTGCCCATAGTCAAAAGTGACGCAGTGCACTTCATCATACTGTTTCAGAGCCTGCACCAGACAGGTCGTTGAATCTTGTCCTCCGCTGAAGACAACTACGGCGCGTTTCATGGTCATTCCTGGCTATTAAAATGAAAGCGGTATGGTAGCGCTTGATGAGCGCGGCGACCAGCTTCATCGCGGCGATGAGGCCGGCAGCCAGGCGCTGGCGAAATCGAACCAGCCGCGCGCGTTAAGGCGCAGGCCGTTAACCCCCGGCGGTGCGCTAATGCGATAATTATAATTGAACAGCGGCGTCATGACGGCGTCGTCCATCAACCGGTTGAATACGTTACGCAGGGCATCGTTACGGCTGCCCTCATCCGGCTGCATCTGTACCGCATCAAGCGTTGCCTGCAGATGTGCATACTGCGCCCCGGTCAGCAGGTTGGGCCACATTCTGTCGCAGCGTAGCCACTGCTCAAGGGTATATTCCGGGGCTTCACCGATCAGGCGATCGCCCATGATCAAATCCGCCCGCGCCAGTTGCTGGCAGCCGTCCCAGTTTTTGGCATCGTGAAAAATAAGCGTCAGGTCGCAGCCGAGCTCGCTTAGCCGCCGCCGTAGCTGTTCGGCCATCGTATGCAGCTCAACCGGCAGATGGTAGAGCAGAGTCAGCCGTTCGGGCAGCGCGACCTGGCGGTTTTCAGGCTCCTGTGGAATTGACCATCCGGGCAGCACCTCGTTGCTGGGGGTTATCAGATCTTCGTCCAGCGGCAGCGTTTCCAGCAGCGAGGAGCGATGAATAAGCGCCACCAGCCGCTGGGCCTGGGCTTTGCTCAGACGAGGGCTTTGGCGCAGCGTCAGGTAGCAAAACCCCAGGCTAATGCTGTTGCTGACCTGACGAAGATGGGCCAGCTCATCGGCATCGCCAATCGTTATCTGCACCGGATGACGGCAGCTGGTGCCTAAATCCTGCTCAAAAAGCTGCGGGGTGATCCAGTATTCGACGGCCTGGATTAGCGGATGATTCAGATGATAACGGGGATGATTCTCCAGCCGCACCAGCTCGGGGCTCAACAGCTTGAGGATAAACGGGCCGCTGCCGATTGTCTGGTCGTCGGGATGCGCGAGGACGCTGCAATAGCTGGCAAGGCGAAACGGCAGCCAGTAGTCCGGACGGTACAGCGTAATTGTCAGACGCTGGGCGTGGGTAACATCAATCCGGCTGATGCTGGCGAAGAGCGTACGCAATGCCGGGATCGTGAGCAGCATCAGCAGACGCTGCCGCAGCTGGGGCGTCTCTATCGGGTCGCCGTTATGCCAGAACAGCGTCGAGCGGATGTAAAAATGCCAACGCAATCCGTCCGCCGAGACTTGCCAATGATGAGCCAGGTCCCCCATCGGGCAGGTGCTTTGCGCATCAAAACGCAGCAGGCCGGAAAATATCTGCCCGGCGAGGTGCTGCTCCGCCCGGCCGGGTAAAAAACCGGGCCGCAGCGGTTCGAGCGGCCGATAGTAGGGGATACGCAGGGTCGGCGTATTGTTCTGCCACTGGCCGCCGAGGAACGGCGATAGCAGCGCTTTAAGATCGACCGGCGCCAGCTGGGCCAGCTCCAGCGCGTTTTTCTGCTGCCCGCTATTGAGCGCCAGCTCCATCATCTCGTTACGCAGCATCTCCGGCGAGGTGTGAAAAAGAAGGGTGCCGCGTTTTCCACGCCCGGAGCTGGCCTGCCAGCTCAGCCAGCCGGCCTCCTGCGCCTGGCGCAACAGCGTGCGGATATGGCGTTCGCTGCAAAAACAGCGTTCCGCCAGCTCGCCCACGGTGACCTGCTGCGGGGCGCCGGAAGAGGGCAGCCAGAGGCGCTGGTACTGGTTCAGCCTGTTCAGTAATCTCATATACACTTCATCCTTCAACCTGCCTCTGCGTTGGCTACGCTTGCTCACCCCGGTCACTTACTGGAGTAAGCTCCCGGGGATTCGCGCGCTTGCCGCCTTGATGCAGGTCGAATGATTTTGTGTATATTCACCTCACCTGACAAGGCTACCTCTGTGTTGGTTGTGTTGGCTGTGTTGCTTGTGCTTGTGACTGCTTGTGTTGCTTGCGATTGTTCACTCCGGCCACTTACTGGAGCAAGCTCCCGGGGATTCACGCGCTTGCCGCCTTGATGCAGGTCGAATGATTTTGTGTATATTCACCTCACCTGACAAGGCTACCTCTGTGTTGGTTATGTTGCTTGTGCTTGTGTTGCTTGCTGTTGCTCACCCCGGCCACTTACTGGCGTAAGCTCCCGGGGATTCGCGCGCTTGCCGCCTTGATGCAGGGCGAATGATTTTGTGTATACCTACTTCACCTGACAAGACAATCACTGGCGCTTGTATTGGCTGCATTGCGTCTATTGGGGTCAGCGCAAACGGCGCTAATGATCTTGACCCGCCATCTCCGGACAGCTTTTGTATCTTAAGTTAACGATGCCCGCTGCCGCCGGTACTCTCTCGGAGAGTGATATCCCAGCGCACTGTGCGGGTGATTTTCATTGTAGTGATTGAACGCCGCTGCAAGGTTCTGTAGCGCTGTTCCCACATCTGGTTTTGGCATGAACGCGATGTAATCTTCCTTCATCGTTTTCACGAACCGTTCGGCCATGCCGTTACTTTGTGGGCTGCTCACCGCTGTTGTACACGGCTCCAGATTCAGTTCTCGCGCGAACTTCTTCGTTTCATGCGCGGTGTACGCTGAACCGTTATCTGTCAGCCACTGCACTGGTTTACCCGGCAGCGTGCTACCGAAGCGCCTTTCCACTGACCTCAGCATCACATCCTGTACCGTTGAACTGTCGTAGCCTCCCGTGCTCGCTGCCCAGTCTATGGCCTCCCGGTCGCAACAGTCCAGTGCGAACGTCACCCGAAGCTTCTCGCCGTTGTCACAACCGAACTCGAAGCCGTCTGAACACCAGCGCATATCGCTTTCCGCTACCGCGATTTTGCCTTTATGCTCCCGCTTCGGACGCTCTGGTTTATCACGCAACAACAGCAGGTTATGCTCGCTCATTATCCTGTAAAGCCGTTTGGCGTTCACCGGTGGAAGTCCCTCTACACGGCGTTGCTTACGCAGGATACCCCACACCCGCCGGTAACCGTAGCTGGGCATGTCGCTGATGATGCCGAGGATCTCCGACAGTATCTCTGCATCAGCTTCGTCATTACGCCGGTTGCTGCGCCTGTCCTGCCAGTCGGCAGAGCGGCTCACCCGCAGTGATAACTGCGCACGCGACACGCTCATGGTGCGACTAACCAGAGCTATTCCCCGTCCTTTGGCAACAAGGGCGCGTGCGCTATCCATTTTCGCGACTGGCCGTACTCCACCGCTTCTTTGAGGATCTCAACTTCCATCGTCTTCTTACCCAGGAGACGCTGTAGTTCCCGGACCTGTTTGAGTGCAGTCGCCAGCTCCGAAGCCGGAACCACTTCCTCTCCGGCCGCAACGGCGGTGAGGCTACCTTCCTGATATTGCTTCTTCCATTTAAACAGCAGACTGGGCTGAATACCGTGCAGACGAGCAACGTGGGAGACATTCATACCCGGCTCCATTGTTTGCTGGATGATGGCAATTTTCTCTTGCGGAGTCTTACGCTTACGGGCTTCTTGCCCTAACAGGATCCCGGTCATCTCAAAATTAACATGGTTGTTAGACATATATTTAAGCCTATCTCTTATCTGGAGATACAGCTACTGTCCGGTGTTTCAGGGGGCTACATCAGCGCAAACGGCGCTAATAAACCCGGAACAATAAAAAATATCTATTCACTATTACTTCCGTATATATCAGGCAATACTGGAGCACAAGCAAAACCACCTCACCTCCGGGAGCAAAACATGGCCAGACTCGCTGCATTTGATATGGACGGTACGCTGTTAATGCCGGACCATCGTCTGGGAGAGCGCACGCTTTCGGCCCTCAAACGTCTGCGCGAGCGCGATATAACCCTGACCTTTGCCACCGGGCGCCATGCTCTGGAAATGCGTCACGTAATCGGCGAGTTCGCGCTCGATGCGTTCCTGATTACCGGCAACGGCACGCGCGTTCACTCCCTGGAGGGGGAGGTGCTGCATCAGTGCGATCTTGATCCGGGGGTTGCCGAACTCGTCCTGCACGGCGCCTGGGATACGGCGGCCAGCATGCACGTATTTAACGACGGCGGCTGGTTTACCGGGCAGGCGATCCCCGAGCTGCTGCAGGCGCATATCTTTAGCGGCTTCCGCTACCACATCCGTGATTTAAAACGCATGTCGGCGCATGAGGTCACCAAAGTGTGCTTCTGCGGCGATCATCAGGATCTCCAGCGGCTGAAAATCCAGCTAACTGAAGCCCTGGGCGATCGCGCGCATATATGCTTCTCGGCCGTTGAGTGCCTGGAAGTGCTGCCGAACGGCTGTAATAAGGGCGCGGCGCTGGCTATGCTTAGCCAGCATCTTGGCCTGACGCTGCAGGATTGTATGGCGTTTGGTGACGCGATGAACGACCGCGAGATGCTGGGCAGCGTCGGGCGCGGGGTGATAATGGGCAACGCCATGGCGCAGCTCAAGGCTGAGCTGCCGCATTTACCGGTTATTGGAGACTGCCGTAACCAGGCCGTTTCCCACTTTTTAACGCATTGGCTGGATAATCCCGATCTTCCTTATTCCCCCGAATAATCAGACCATTCCAGCAAGCCAGGCCTGGGCATCGTGATGATGCATTAAGCCTGGCTTTTTTTATTGCGCTGCCACTCTTGCCGCAATTTTCGCCTGCCATGGCGCGATGTCGCCGATATTGGCCGCTACCCACTGCGGATTGTAATAGCTTTCGAGGTAGCGCTCGCCGCTATCGCAGAGCAGGGTCACAATCGAGCCGGTCCGTCCTTCGGCGCGCATGCGTACGGCAAGCTCCAGCACGCCCCACATATTGGTGCCGGTGGAGGCTCCGACCTTACGGCCCAGCAGCGTTTCCAGCCACAGGGCGGTTGCGACGCTGGCGGCGTCCGGCACGCGCAGCATTTCATCAACCACATCCGGGATAAACGACGGTTCGACGCGCGGGCGACCGATGCCTTCTATTTTGCTGCCGATCGGGCTGCGCAGGCTGGCGTCGCGGCTCTGCCAGTAGTCGAGAAACACCGAGTTTTGCGGGTCAACCACCATCAGCTGAGTGTCGTAGCCCTGGCTGCGGATATAGCGGCCGATGGTTGCCGAAGTTCCGCCGGTACCCGCGCTCATCACGATATACGACGGCTGCGGATGCGGCTCATGGGTCATCTGGCGGAAGATGCTGTCGGCAATGTTATTGTTTCCTCGCCAGTCGGTCGCCCGCTCGGCAAAGGTAAACTGGTCCATATAGTGGCCGTTCAGCTCGCGGGCCAGGGTTTCGGACGCGGCATAGATTTCGCAGGCGCTGTTCACGAAATGGCAGCGGCCGCCGTAAAACTCGATCTGTTCGATTTTGCGCTTCGCCGTACAGGAGGGCATCACGGCAATAAACGGCAGGCCCAGCAGGCGGGCGAAGTAGGCTTCGGACACCGCGGTTGAGCCGGAAGAGGACTCGATAATCGTCGTCCCCTCTTTGATCCAGCCGTTGCACAGACCATAAAGGAAGAGCGAGCGCGCGAGGCGGTGCTTCAGGCTGCCGGTGGGATGGGTACTTTCATCCTTCAGATAGATCTGGATCCCCGGGAAGCCGGGCAGCGCAAGGCGAATAAGGTGCGTGTCGGCGGATCGCTGATAGTCGGCGTTGATTTCGCTAATGGCGTGTTTTACCCAGGCGCTGTTCATCTTTATTTCCTGTTTGTCATTTTGTGCCCAGCTTAAAGGAAGTCGAAGGAAAAATTGTTGCTATTTAGCCTTTGAATTACAATGAAAGTAGTAAATTTTTCTCTCGTGGTGAGCTATGTTAGATAAAATTGACCGTAAGCTGCTTTCTTTACTGCAAACGGACTGCACCCTTTCTTTGCAGGCGCTGGCTGATGCCGTTAATCTGACCACCACGCCCTGCTGGAAACGGCTGAAGCGGCTGGAAGATGAAGGTATCCTGCGCGAGCGGGTCGCGCTGCTCGACGCAGAAAAACTCGGTCTCGGCCTGACGGCCTTCGTGCTGATTAAGACCCAGCACCACAGCAGCGACTGGTACTGCCGCTTCGTGAGCGAGGTGACGCAAATGGCGGAAGTTCTCGGCTTCTGGCGCATGGCGGGGGAGTATGATTACCTGCTGCGGGTGCAGGTCGCGGATATGAAACGCTACGACGATTTTTATAAACGACTGGTGAACAGCGTTCCGGGGCTCTCCGATGTGACTTCGAGTTTCGCCATGGAACAGATAAAATACACCACGGCCTTACCGATTGATTAACGGCGTTTGCCGCGACGATTTATACACTCAGGATTTAACTGCTTGCGATTATTTGCTCAACTTAGCTGGTACTTCCGCCGGGAGTGGCGCCGTTATCTCGGCGCTATTGCTCTACTGGCCATTATCGCCGTCCTACAGCTGATCCCGCCTAAGGTGGTGGGGGTTGTGGTTGATGGCGTCACCAAAGAACATTACACCGCGGAAAAGGTGTGGATGTGGATTGGCGTGCTGGTACTGATCGCGATAATGGTTTACCTGCTGCGCTACGTCTGGCGCGTGCTGTTGTTTGGCGCCTCCTATCAGCTGGCCGTCGAGCTGCGGGAAGATTTCTATCGCCAGCTGAGCCGCCAGCATCCGGCCTTCTACCTGCGCCATCGCACCGGCGACCTGATCGCCCGCGCCACCAACGACGTTGACCGGGTGGTCTTCGCGGCCGGGGAGGGCGTGCTGACGCTGGTGGATTCGCTGGTGATGGGCTGCGCGGTGCTGATCGTGATGTCGACGCAAATCAGCTGGCAGCTGACGCTGCTGGCGCTGCTGCCGATGCCGGTGATGGCGCTGGTGATTAAGCGCAACGGCGATGCCCTGCACGAGCGTTTTCGCGTGGCGCAGGCGGCGTTCTCAAGCCTCAACGATCGAACCCAGGAAAGCCTGACCAGCATCCGCATGATTAAAGCCTTTGGCCTGGAAGATCGGCAGTCGGCGCAGTTCGCGGCCGACGCGGAGGATACCGGTAAGAAAAATATGCGCGTGGCGCGTATCGATGCGCGCTTTGATCCGACGATCTATATCGCCATCGGGACCGCCAATCTGCTGGCGATCGGCGGCGGGAGCTGGATGGTGCTGCAGGGCAGCATGACGCTGGGTCAGCTCACCAGCTTTGTGATGTATCTGGGGCTGATGATTTGGCCGATGCTGGCGCTGGCGTGGATGTTTAATATCGTCGAGCGCGGCAGCGCGGCCTATAGCCGAATTCGCACGATGCTGGAGGAAGCGCCGGCAGTCAACGACGGTAGCGAAACGGCGCCGGAAGGGCGCGGAACGCTGAGCGTCGCCGTGCGTGAGTTTATCTATCCGCAGGCCAGCAAAGCGTCGCTGGAAAAGGTCAATTTTGTGCTGCAGCCGGGGCAAATGCTCGGCATCTGCGGGCCAACCGGCTCGGGGAAAAGCACGATTCTGGCGCTGATACAGCGCCACTTCGACGTCACCCAGGGGGATATTCGTTTCCATGATATTCCACTCACCCGGCTACAGCTGGACGGCTGGCGCGGTCGGCTGGCGGTGGTCAATCAGACGCCGTTCCTGTTTTCCGACACCGTGGCAAATAACATCGCGCTCGGCAGGCCCGAGGCGACGGCCGAACAAATTGAGCGAGTGGCGCGCCTTGCCAGCGTTCACGAGGATATTCTGCGCCTGCCTCAGGGCTACGAGACCGAGGTGGGCGAACGCGGCGTGATGCTCTCCGGTGGGCAGAAACAGCGCATTTCCATCGCCCGCGCGCTGCTGCTGGAGGCGGAAATCCTGATTCTTGACGATGCCCTGTCGGCGGTTGATGGCCGTACGGAGCACCAGATACTGTATAACCTGCGGCAGTGGGGAGAGGGCCGGACGGTGATTATCAGCGCCCACCGGCTATCGGCATTGACGGAAGCCAGCGAAATTCTGGTCCTGCAGCACGGCCATATTGCCCAGCGCGGCCGCCATGAGGTGCTGGCAGCGCAGCCGGGCTGGTATCGCGATATGTACCGCTATCAGCAGCTGGAGGCGGCGCTGGATGACGCCCCTCATGAACTTGAGGAGGCTGCCGATGCGTAGTTTTACCGAACTCTGGCCAACCTTAAAACGCCTGTTGACCTACGGCTCGCCGTGGCGCCGACCGCTGCTGATTGCGGTGGGAATGATGTGGGTTGCTGCGGCGGCTGAAGTCAGCGGCCCGCTGTTGATCAGCTATTTCATCGACAATATGGTGGCGAAGAATTCGCTGCCGCTGAAGCTGGTTAGCGGTCTCGCAGTGGCCTATATCGGCCTGCAGATCCTCGCGGCGACGCTGCACTACAACCAGTCGCTGCTGTTTAACCGCGCCGCCGTCGGCGTCGTTCAGCAGCTGCGTAGCGACGTGATGGACGCGGCGCTGCGCCAGCCGCTGAGCGAATTCGATACTCAGCCGGTTGGGCAGCTTATCTCCCGGGTGACTAACGACACCGAGGTGATCCGCGATCTCTACGTCACCGTGGTGGCGACGGTACTGCGCAGCGCGGCGCTGATTGGCGCAATGCTGGTGGCGATGTTCAGCCTCGACTGGCGCATGGCGCTGGTGGCGCTGGCGATTTTCCCGGCGGTGCTAATCGTCATGATGATCTATCAGCGCTACAGCACGCCTATCGTCCGGCGGGTGCGCGCCTGGCTGGCGGACATCAACGACGGCTTTAATGAAGTGATTAACGGCATGGGCGTTATCCAGCAGTTCCGCCAGCAGGCGCGGTTCGGCGAGCGGATGCGCGAGGCCAGCTATGCCCACTATCTGGCGCGCATGCAAACCCTGCGTCTCGACGGCTTCCTGCTGCGCCCGCTGCTCAGCCTCTTCTCGACGCTGGTGCTATGTGGGCTGCTGATGCTCTTTGGCTTCAGCGCCACGGAAACCATTGAGGTTGGGGTGCTGTACGCCTTTATCAGCTATCTCGGTCGGCTGAACGAGCCGCTGATTGAACTGACCACGCAGCAGTCGATGCTGCAGCAGGCGGTGGTGGCCGGCGAGCGGGTCTTCGAGCTGATGGATCGGCCGCGCCAGGCATGGGGACAGGACGATGCGCCGCTGCGCAGCGGGACGGTATCAATTGAGAATCTCTCATTTGCCTACCGCGGCGATCGGCTGGTGCTGCAGGATATCAATCTGGACATTCCGTCCCGCAGCTTTGTGGCGCTGGTGGGCCACACCGGCAGCGGTAAAAGTACGCTCGCCAGCCTGATGATGGGCTACTACCCGCTGAGCAAAGGCGAGATCCGTATTGACGGCCGCCCGCTCTCCTCTTTAAGCCACGGCGCATTACGCCAGGGCGTCGCGATGGTGCAGCAGGATCCGGTGGTGCTGGCCGATACCTTCTACGCCAACGTCACTCTCGGCCGTGATATCAGCGAGGCGCAGGTCTGGGACGCGCTGGAAGCCGTACAGCTGGCGGAGCTGGCGCGCGGCATGGAGGGAGGACTCTATACCCAGCTGGGCGAACAGGGCAACAATCTCTCGGTGGGGCAGAAACAGCTGCTGGCGCTGGCGAGGGTGCTGGTTGATACGCCGCAGATACTGATTCTTGACGAGGCTACGGCGAATATCGACTCCGGCACCGAACAGGCTATCCAGCAGGCGCTGGCGAGGGTTCGTCAGAACACCACGCTGATTGTGATTGCCCACCGCCTGTCGACGATAGTCGAAGCGGATACGATTCTGGTGCTCCATCGCGGCCAGGCCGTTGAGCGTGGAAACCATCAGCAGCTGCTGGCGGAAAAAGGGCGCTACTGGCAGATGTATCAGCTGCAGCTGGCCGGCGAAGAGCTGGCGGCCAGCTCACAGGAAGAGTCTCTTATTGCCTGATGCACTATAAGCAGGCAGCGATCCTGCGGCGATATCGCATGGTGCAAAAATGCAACCTTTTATGCACTGAAATGGTGCGCTTTTAGGCGCCGCCGGGCGCTTTCCTCCTCGCTCCCGGGTCGTTTCTCTCTTTTCCTTATCAAAAGGGCCGCTTTGCGGTCCTTTTTCATTTCTGGCATAGCCTTTGCTTTATTCCCTGAGTGTTAGCTGCTGCCATTACGAATTCTGATCGGAGGGGACTTATGAAGCTGGTTACCGTGGTAATCAAACCGTTTAAACTGGAAGACGTTCGCGAAGCGTTATCTTCCATCGGCATTCAGGGCCTTACGGTCACTGAAGTGAAAGGGTTTGGCCGCCAGAAAGGCCATGCTGAGCTGTACCGTGGCGCCGAATATAGCGTTAACTTTTTGCCGAAGGTAAAAATTGACGTCGCGATTGCCGACGATCAGCTTGATGAGGTCGTCGACGTCATCAGTAAAGCGGCATACACCGGAAAAATTGGCGATGGCAAAATTTTCGTCGCCGAGCTGCAGCGTGTTATTCGCATCCGCACCGGCGAAGCCGACGAAGCGGCACTGTAACGTCCAGACCACACAGTGATGGGGATTGAGAAGATGAAAATAGCAACAACAATGAAAACAGGTCTGGGTGCGCTGGCGCTTCTCCCGGGATTGGCCATGGCCGCACCGGCGGTGGCGGATAAGGCCGATAACGCCTTTATGATGATCTGCACCGCGCTGGTGCTGTTTATGACGATTCCGGGCATCGCGCTGTTTTACGGCGGCCTGATTCGCGGCAAAAACGTGCTCTCCATGCTGACTCAGGTGATTGTCACCTTTGCGCTGGTGTGCATTCTGTGGGTGGTTTACGGCTATACCCTGGCGTTCAGCACCGGCGGCAGCTTCTTCGGTGACTTCAACTGGGTAATGCTGAAAAATATTGAGCTGAAAGCGCTGATGGGCTCCTTCTATCAGTACATCCATGTCGCTTTCCAGGGCTCGTTCGCCTGTATCACCGTGGCGCTGATCGTCGGCGCGCTGGCGGAGCGTATTCGCTTCTCCGCGGTGCTGATTTTTGTGGTGGTATGGATGACGCTCTCCTATGTGCCGATTGCGCATATGGTGTGGGGCGGCGGTCTGCTGGCGACGCACGGCGCGCTGGATTTTGCCGGCGGCACCGTTGTGCACATCAACGCGGCCGTTGCCGGGCTGGTGGGCGCCTATATGATGGGCAAACGCGTCGGCTTTGGCAAAGAAGCGTTCAAACCGCATAACCTGCCGATGGTCTTCACCGGTACCGCGATTCTGTATGTAGGCTGGTTTGGCTTCAACGCCGGCTCTGCGAGCGCGGCAAACGAAATTTCTGCCCTGGCCTTCGTGAACACCGTTGTGGCGACCGCCGCCGCGATCCTGGCCTGGACCTTCGGCGAGTGGACTACCCGCGGTAAACCGTCGCTGTTAGGCGCTTGTTCCGGGGCGATTGCCGGCCTGGTTGGCATTACGCCGGCATGTGGCTACGTCGGGATTGGCGGCGCGCTGATTGTAGGTCTGGCGTCCGGCCTTGCGGGTCTGTGGGGCGTAACGGTACTGAAACGCTGGCTGCGCGTTGACGACCCGTGCGATGTGTTCGGCGTGCATGGCGTCTGCGGCATCATCGGCTGTATTCTGACCGGTATCTTTGCCGCCACCTCGCTGGGCGGCGTCGGTTACGCAGAAGGGGTGACTATGGGCCATCAGCTGCTGGTACAGCTGGAAAGCGTCGCCATCACCATCGTCTGGTCCGGCATCGTCGCCTGGATCGGCTATAAAGTTGCGGATATGACCGTCGGTCTGCGCGTACCGGAAGAGCAGGAGCGCGAAGGTCTGGACGTCAACAGCCACGGCGAAAACGCCTACAACGCCTGATCTTTGTGTTATCTCCAGTAGTAGCAAAGCCTCCCTCGGGAGGCTTTTTTTATGCCGTTACGCTCTATGCATTGCGGTTGCGCATAACGCCTTCCTGCACCGTCGAGGCCACCAGGATGCCGTCCTGGGTGTAGAACTCGCCGCGCACGAATCCCCTGGCGCTGGAGGCTGAGGTGCTCTCAACGCTATACAGCAGCCACTCATTAACGTTGAACGGGCGATGGAACCACATCGAGTGATCGATCGTGGCAACCTGCATTCCGGGCTCAAGGAAGCCCACGCCGTGCGGCTGCAGCGCGACCGGCAGGAAGTTAAAGTCCGAGGCGTAGCCCAGCAGGTATTGGTGGATGCGGATATCCTGCGGAACGGGGCCGTTGGCGCGGATCCATACCTGGCGGGTCGGTTCTGCCGCGTGGCCCTTTAGCGGGTTATGGAATTCAACCGGGCGGATCTCAAGGGGCTTATCGCAGAGGAACTTCTCTTTGACCTGCGGCGGCAGCAGGTGCGCCAGCTTACGAGCAATATCGGTCTCGGAAGGCAGAGAGTCCGGCGCCGGGGCCGCTGGCATCTTTTTTTGGTGCTCGTAGCCCGGCTCCGGGGCCTGGAAAGAGGCGGTCATATAGAAGATGGGCTTGCCGTTTTGAATCGCGGCCACCCGGCGCGCGCTGAAGCTGTTGCCGTCGCGCAGGACTTCGACATCATAAATAATCGGCTTTTGGCTATCGCCAGGGCGCAGGAAGTAGCTGTGGAAAGAGTGGACCAGACGCTCGGCAGGCACGGTTTCTTTCGCCGCGTACAGCGCCTGGCCGACGACCTGGCCGCCAAAAACCTGACGCAGTCCCAGATCTTCGCTCTGCCCGCGGAACAGCCCTTCTTCAATTTTTTCCAGATTTAACAATGCCAGCAGATTGGTTAGTGCCTGACTCATATTAACCCTCAATCGGTGATAGCCGCTTCTCGCGGCACGTATTGAGGCAAAGTATAACCTGGAATCGCAAGTGGTCCGATGGGTGTAATAATCTGAATAACGCTTCGCTTGCAGGAAGAGATCTGAGATCTGTGCCACACTTATGCACGAAACAAATGTTCATGCCAGCCTGTCGGTAGGGCATGCTCCTGCGTATATAGGGATGAAAAGGAGAACAACATGAAATTTGCCTATATGTTAACTGCTTTAGCCGTTGCCACCGCGCTGACCGCATGTGCCAATAATCACAGCGACAGTGCGAAAAATAACGCGGCTGCCGCCGATCCTTACGGCATCGCGTCACTGACGTCGTCGCAGCAACAGCCTAACGTTTCCGGGACAATCTCTATCCGGCAAAAAGTTGCCCTGCCGCCGGATGCGGTACTGACCGTGACCTTGTCTGATGCTTCACTGGCCGACGCGCCGTCGCGCGTGCTGGCGCAGAAAGCCGTACGTACCGAAGGTAAGCAGCCGCCGTATGACTTTGTTCTGCCGTACAACCAGGCGGATATTCAGCCTAACGCGCGTATCCTGCTGAGTTCGGCCATTACGGTAAATGGTCAGCTGATGTTTATCACCGATACGGTCCAGACGGCGGTGAACGGTGGCGGCAATCGTGCCGATCTGCTGCTGGTACCGGTACAGCGAACGGCGGTGCCTGTCTCCAGCGATGGCGGAGCGGCGAACAGCCCGGCCGCCGCGCAATAAGACCTCAGATGCCCCTGTTCAGGGGCATTTTTTTAATAAATCCATCGATAGCGCTGCAGGTCGATATGCCCGCCGCCGGAGACCTGTACTCCCTCCTCCAGCAGCGCCTGACGCTGACGCTGCAGATCCGGTCCGGTTAGAGAAATATCGCCGTGCCGATTAACCACCCGATGCCACGGCAGAGTAGAGCCCTCCGGCAGACGCTTGAGCACGCCGCCGACCTGGCGCGCGGCGCGCGGCGAGCCTGCCAGCAGCGCGACATCGCCGTAGGTGGCGACGCAGCCTTCCGGAATCGAGGCGATAATCTGCCATACCCGCTGAGGAAATGTGTCTTGAGGATCCATGAGGCGTCCTGTTACCGGAAAAGGTTCAGGATAAGCGCTGGATAACGGGCTGTACAGCCCGCCGCTCAGGCCGGGTGGGCGAGGGTAAATTCCAGCGCCAGGCCAAGGGTCTGCATCCCGTGTATGTTGTCATGCGGGGTGATAGCCATCAGGCTTTCGAGAAATTTCAGCCGCCGGGCCTGCGCGTTGATAATCAGCTTTGCGCGTAGGGGAGGGAGCTTTTGCGAGGTGATGGGGTAAACCACGCGCCCACAAACCGCGATGGGCAGCCTGCGTAACTCGACGCTCTGCAGCACGCCTACGGTGGAGTAGAGCAGCGCCACCGGCGTTACCGCCAGCATCGTGCCGCTGCTGATGGAGACAAAATCCAGCACCAGCTCCGGGCGCAGATAGTGCAAGCCCTTAAAGGACACGGTCACGCCGTCGATCGCCGGCATCGCCAGGGTTGACGTCAAACGCGGTGATTCACTCATTGCTGCCCCATCAGGATAAGATGTTGATTAGAAAGAGGGCTTCGATATTCGATAAAGTATGGATGAGCATCAGGCATCGCGCCGCGACGGCGCTCGCAATCCCCCGTATTGCTCTGAAAGGATTGTATCGAAATTTAACAGCCCGGCCCGCGACGGGTTGCAGCCAGCTTATTGGCGGCTTTGCGCAATAAACCAGCATCCGAGCGACGTCGGCTTGCAATTCAGCGCCGCAGTGGGGATAATGCGCCGGCGCGTTGGTTAACAACGCTCTCAATGGGGGCTCTGTTGGTTCTCCCGCAACGCTACTCTGTTTACCAGGTCAGATCCGGAAGGAAGCAGCCAGAGCAGACGACGTGTGTGCCGGGATGTAGCTGGCAGGGCCCCCACCCAATTCTGCGCCAGACAGCTGCAAGCTTATCTTCTCCGTACAAGACCTCTACCTAAGCTCTGGCAAGCCAGCCGTCGCCTGTTCCGCTGAGCCGCTATTTGTCTACGTTTCTGACCATGCAACGGTGGCTAAATGCTAGCAAAATGCTTCATTAGCAAATTCTCGCAGGTTGCCCATAGCGCGGGTGAGCCTCTTTTTATCGTCGGCCCATAACGGGTTAATACCTGTTCAAGCGATACGCCGTTTTCTTGCCAGGTTCCTCCATCGGTAAAGATATTCACCAGCAGGGGCTGAAAGCGGTCGAGGGTCTTAGCAAATTGCGCATCTGCGGTTTCTGCCCGCTCAAATTCCTGCCACAAATTAAGCAGCTCGCCGCTCTGCGGCTGCGGCAGTAAACCAAACAGCCGCGCTGCGGCGGCCGACTCCTCCTGAAACAGATCGCCGGAATAAGAGCCATGGATGGGGTGATCGCCGACGTCTATTTCGACAATGTCATGCAGCAGAAGCATTTTTATCACCCGACAGGGATTCATCGCACCATGGGCATATTCGCTCAGGATTAAGGCGTACATCGCCAGATGCCATGAGTGCTCGGCGGAGTTTTCCTTACGGCTTTTATCAAGCAGCGGTGATTGCCGTATAACCGTTTTAAGTTTGTCGATTTCTCGCAGAAACAGTAATTGTTTTTCCAACGCCGTCATTGCATTTTCCTTCATCTGGATTTCATTAAGAAGAATACGGTAAGACGCCCGCAGCCCCTGCTGGCAGGGCTGCGGGCGACAGGAGAGAGCTGAATCCGGCTCTTAGCCAATACCGATAAAGAAACCGGCGATAGTGGCGCTCATTAGATTCGATAATGTCGCTGCGAGCAGGGCCCGCATGCCCAGGCGGGCGATTTCCGAGGTGCGCTCCGGCGCCACGGCGGAGAAAGCCCCCACCACCACGCCGATGGAGCCGAAATTGGCGAATCCACACAGGGCGAACGACACAATGGCGATAGTTTTACTGTCCAATAGACCGGGATCGTGCAGGTAGGGTGAGAAGCTAAGATAGGCAACAAACTCATTAACCACCAGCTTCTGGCCGATCAGGCTGCCCGCCAGCGCAGCATCGCTCCAGTCAACGCCCATTAGCCATGCCAGCGGCGCCAGCGCTACGCCTAAAATAGCCTGTAGGCTTGCATGACCGTAACCAAACCAGCCGCCGATGCCGGCTAGAATCCCATTGATCAACGCGATGATGCCAACGAATGCCATTACCACCGTTGCCAGCCCGGCGGCGATCTTCAGGCCAATGATGGCGCCGGATGCCGCTGCTTCTATGAAGCTGCGCGCGGGCGTTTCATTGAATGACCGATTATCAAAATCAACCTTCGACTCTTCCGTCGCGGGGCTGAGTAAACGGGCAAACAGGATCCCACCGGGAATAGCCATCAGTGAGGCCGCCAACAGATACTCGATCGGCACGCCGAGCCCCGCGTATCCAATACGACAACTGCTGACAGTGAGTGAGGCTCGCGCCGCGCTAGCCGCCTGAAGGCGGAAGCAGCAAAAGGAGCCAGCCTGCGGGAGGGGAAGCAGGCCGCCCGCGACAGGTATGAAACCAAACTGGATAGCCTGAGAGTGGACCTCGCAGGGGGCGGCAGTCGCCTTCCATCGAGTGAAGCCGTTCCACGCAACGCGGTGGCTGATTATCGGTCAGGATTCGCTCTTTATCTGCTTCTACGCGACCCGAAAAGGCTCGCCGCCCGGCAGCGGAAAATAATTTATTTTGCAGAATAGCGACTCTTCTGCTACGCCGAAAAATGAGCTGTCATAATTTTGAAATAATAATGAAATATATCCGTCATTAAGATGTCATGAATAACTGGCAGATTAGCAATGGGAATTTGTTGCCAGATTACAAGCCGTAAATATATGTCTGGATCAACATGTTAACTTCGTGTATTAATTATGATGAATTTATTGCACGGGAAGCGTGACTATGACCACTGTGGTTTTGAACGTAAAAATTGATGCAGAATTAAAAGAGAAGCTGCGTCACTATGCCGAAGTAAACAACGAAAATCTGGGTACTGCGACGGAGAAACTGCTGCGACTCGCTTTTCAAATAGCGGATTCAGCGGACGAGGCGGGGGTTTCGGAAGAGGATATTGATAGCCAGCATACCGAAGAGGAAGCTACCCCATTAACCCCTAAAGAAATCAAAGCATTAAGAAAGATTCTGAAGAAGAGAAAATGAAACAACAACTCTCTACAGCCAGCAGCTACAGCGAAGCCTGCGACATGTTACGTTCAGGGTATGTGAAGCACGTGCGCCTGAACCGGAATATCGGCAGCGATGAGTTCTTTCGCATTGCTTCCGACTGGTGCGAAACCGGGGCAAAAATAAAAAAAGATGACGATGGCTTTATTATCTCACTAAAAAGTTTTCCCATTCCGCGCCAGCATTAATCAAATGCGGTGAACGTTGTCATTACGCTGACATATTGTGATGACAAGATGAACTGCAATTTTATAAAAACATCTCATATCGGTCATGGATGATGACTTTTGACGGGCTGAACACAGCCCGTCGATATTTTATTATATTATTTTACGCGTCCGCGTATTTTCACTCTGCTGTGCGAGACTGTGCCACAGCGGCTGTAGCGTCGTGAAGGCGCTGCGCAACGCCTCATCCTCCAGCGTAAACGGTAGCCGCAGATAGCGATCAAAAGCTCCTGCGAGGCCAAAGCGCGTCCCGGTACCGATATGAATGCCGCGGCTTTCCGCCCGCGCGGAAAGAAGTGTCGCCAGCATGCCAGGTAGTTCAACCCAAAAAGAGAGCCCGCCCTCCGGCGGTGTAAAATGCCAGTGGGGAAAATACTCAGCCATTAATTTACCGCACATGTCCCGGCGGGCGGTCAGCATCGCCCGGCGTGGCGGGAGCAGCTGCTTTTCATTTTCCAGCAGCCAGCAGCAGGCCAGCTGTTCGAGCAGAGGGGAGCCTAAGTCCAGGGAGTCGCGAGCCTGGACGAGAGAGGCGATGGTACGGGACGACGCGCGGATCCAGCCAATGCGCAGCCCGCCCCAGAAGCTTTTGCCGGCGGAGCCGATGGTGATCACCGGCGCCTCGGGATTGAAGGCCGCCAGCGGCGGCGGCGGCGGGGCGTTGTACCATAAATCAACCATGGTCTCATCGACCACCAGCGTGGTGCGCGTTTGGGCCGCAATATCGGCAACCCGCTGGCGGGTCGCGCTATCCATGCAGCGGCCGGTGGGATTGTGAAAGTCCGGCATCAGCCAGGCCAGGCGCGGGGCGGTTTGCGCAATGGTTGCCGCCAGCCCGTCGCAGTCCCAGCCCTGAGAGGGCAGCGCCACGCCAACCGGTCGACAGGAGGCTCCCTGAATCGCGCTGATGGCCATGGGATAGGTTGGGGCGTCGACCACCACGCGGTCGCCGGGCCCGGTCATTAAGCGCAGAACCAGCGCCAGGCCGCTAAGCGCGCCGTTAACAATCATCACTTCATCAGCCTGGGTCGGTAAACCGCGCTCGCAGTAGCGGCGGGCTATCGCCTCGCGCAGCGCCGGCAGTCCCTGCTGATCGTAGCCGGTGCTGGTCAGATGCTGGGGCATTACACTCAGCGCGTGATGATAGGCCTGATGGATTTCCGGCCCGGCGCTGAGGGCGGCGGTGGCCAGATTCACCGAGGCGGCGCTGATGACCTGTTCCGTGGCTCCGGCCTGGCGCTGGGGCAGGGCGATGCGCGATCCGCTGCCCTGGCGGCTATAAAGATACCCCTCTTCCCGCAGCTGGCCGAGCGCGCTGGCTATGGTCGTGCGGCTAACGCTTAGCGCTGCCGCCAGCTCGCGTTCGCCGGGCAGGCGCGTCTCCAGCGTCAGGCGGCCATCGAGAATCAATAGCCTCAGGGCTTCCGCCAGCTGGCGCCAGAGCGGCGTGCGGGAGGCGGACTCCTGCCAGTTTCCCAGCAGGCGAACCAACGATTGCGTACCAAAGCGACGAGCAGCCATAGCGATCCACTTTTGTAAAACTGGCCATTAATTATCAATCCATTTTTGCCGATGATGGCGAGGTCCGCAATCATCCAGGGGTAAAAAATGTTACGTCGTCTACTGCAGCTCTATATCGGTCTTGTCCTGTACGGCGTGTCGACCGCGCTCTTTGTGCATGCCAATCTTGGCGCCGACCCGTGGGATGTTTTTCATCTCGGCATGGGTAAACAGTTTGCTCTGGATTTTGGCACGGTGATGATCCTGACCGGCGCGGCGGTTCTGCTGCTGTGGATCCCGCTGCGCCAGATGCCCGGGCTGGGCACCATCAGTAATGTGATCGTGCTCGGCCTGGCGGCCAATGCGACCCTGGCGGTTTTGCCGCCGCTTGAATCGCTCGTGGCGCGCAGCCTGATGCTGGTCGGCGCGGTGGTCCTCAATGCCCTGGCGACAGGAATGTATATTGGCGCCGGATTTGGCCCCGGGCCGCGCGACGGACTGATGACCGGGCTTCACGCCCGTACCGGCTGGTCGCTGCGTGGGATCCGCACCGCCATCGAGGTATCGGTGCTGCTCATTGGCTGGATGGCTGGAGGCACCTTTGGCGTCGGCACCGTGCTGTATGCGCTGACCATCGGGCCGCTTATTCAGCTCTGTTTGCCCTGGTTCCGCCAGCCCGTCACGAAGCAGCCCGGGCCGCCGTTGCCAAAGCGTGTAGCTCAATAATTAGCGGATATAAAAATGCCCGAATCGGAAGGGACCGCCGATATCGGGCTAAAATGGACGATCCGCGGCGTTCAGGACGTTAAACGCGCGGAGAAAACGAGGGCTGAAATGCCGTCGGCGCTTGCGTTCAGCATTCAGTCGCAGCTTAACAGCCGATCGTGACAGCGAGATGTTGTCAATAGAGGCTGCTGCCTATCGGCGATATTCCCGGAGACGCAATACGATCCGCCGCCGCGGGTCGCTCCCCCGGTACCTAAATCCCCTTTCTGTTCATGGTTGATCTTTACTCTTAAGCGGCGTAACCTTATTGTTATGTTATAACATCTCTTATGGGGTCATCATGAAAGCGAATATTCATCCGCATTACCGCACCGTTGTGTTTCACGACACCAGCGTTAATGAATATTTTAAAGTGGGTTCGACGATAAAAACCGAGCGTGAGATCGATCTGGAAGGGGTAACCTATCCCTACGTGGCGATTGACGTCTCCTCCAAATCGCACCCGTACTACACCGGTAAGCAGAAAACCTTCTCCAATGAGGGGAGCACCGCTCGTTTCCGCAAGCGTTTCGGCGGCTTTATTGATGCGAAAAGGAGCGAATAATGCAGGTGCTTAATTCATTACGCAGCGCCAAACAGCGCCATCCGGATTGCCAGATAGTCAAACGCAAAGGGCGGCTGTACGTCATCTGCAAAAGCAACCCCCGCTTTAAGGCCGTGCAGGGGCGCAAAAAAAGGCGCTAGTCCGATTGCGGGCGAAGGCTCTCCAGGGTACGGAGCTGCTGGCCATCGGCGCTGAAATTGTCGCTGGCCAGCCATTTCTGCATAGCGCTATCAATCTGCGGCCACTCGCTATCGATAATCGAAAACCAGTCGGTATCCCGGTTGTGGCCCTTTATCACCAGCGCCTGACGAAAGCGTCCCTCATAATGAAAACCTAGCCGCCGCGCCGCCCGACGGGAAGGTTCGTTCAGACTGTTGCATTTCCATTCATAGCGGCGATAGCCAAGGGTATCAAACACGTAGCGCATCAGCAGCCAGTGGGCTTCAGTGGACATTGCCGTTCGGCTAAGCAGCGGCGAAAAATGCACGTGCCCGACCTCAACAACGCCATTATTGGCGTCAATTCTCATCAGCGCCAGCGAGCCGACGGGCCGTCGGGTCTGGCGGTCAATGACTGCAAAATGAAGCGGGTCGCTAAGCTCGGCCAGGCCATCTACCCATGCGCTAAACTCTTCGACGCTGCTATCAGGCTCGCGCAGCAGCCAGGTCCAGCTGCGCGTATCCGGGGCCAGCTGATGGGCCGCGAATAGCGCCTCCGCGTGCTGCCCGGCCAGCGGCTCCAGGTAACAGAGACGGCCTTGCAGGGTTTGCCGCTGCGGGTGGGGGCGCGGCTGCCAGTCGGGCAGGGCATCGCCAACGGGTTGGCCGAAGTGGTTATGCTGATTCATTTCGCTTTCCTTGTATGGATGGATACGGTGAGACTAAGGTCTTGCTGGTTCCATAAAAAGTGCCATTGAATTATATTTTCATGGTGCCACGAGGAGCCGCAATGAATATCCCTGACCACGCCTTTTTCACTTTACTGGAACATGCCCTGCGCGACAGGGGCGATGAGACGCTGCAGCGGACGCTGTACCACGCCCTGCGCGGCGCTATTTTGCAGGGGACTCTGGCAGGAGGCAGCCGTCTGCCGGGTTCACGCGCAATCGCTACGTGGCTCAATCTCTCGCGCAATACGATTAACGCGGCGCTGGAACAGCTGGCGATGGAAGGTTATTTGCTACGCAGCCGCCAGGGGACGCACGTCGCGGCGCTCAAGTCTTCGCCGGAGAGCGAGGTCGCGATACCCGCGATTGCTTTGCCGGAAGGTTTGCTGGCGCTTCCGGCGGGCACCCGGCGCGATTCGCCGGCGCTGGCCTTCACTCCCGGTACGCCGGCGATTAACTACTTCCCTCTCTCCATCTGGCGACGCCTGCTCGATCGCGTCCTGCGCGAGGAGGGCAGCGCGCTGCTGGGCTATGGCGATGCGGCGGGGGATCTGGCGCTGCGGCAGGCTATCGTTCGCCATCTGGCGCTGTCGCGCGGTATTCGCTGCGATGCCCGGCAGATTGTTATTACCGAAGGCGCGCTTGAGGGGGTCAATCTATGTACCCACCTGCTGAGCGTGGCCGGCGATACCGCCTGGGTGGAGGAGCCGGGATATTTAGGCGCAAAAAGCGTGTTTCTCAAGGCCGGGCTGCGGGTGAAGGGGATGGCGGTCGATAGCGAAGGAATGCGTCCGGAGGTTGACGAGGGCGAAACGCCGAGGCTGATTTTCACTTCGCCTTCGCACCAGTATCCGTGCGGAGCGGTGATGAGCGCCGGGCGACGCCTGGCGCTTCTGGAGTATGCGCGCCAGCATAATGCCTGGATCGTGGAAGATGATTACGATAGCGAGTTTCGCTACAGCGGTGAGCCGATCCCGGCGATGCTGGGAATGGTAAAAGACGCGCCGGTAGTCTATCTCGGTACGTTCAGTAAAACGCTGTTTCCGGCGCTGCGCATTGGTTTTGTCGTCATGCCGCCGGCGCTGGCCGCTGTGGCGCAGGGCGCGATTGGCGCGCTGCTGCGGGGCGGCCATCGCGCTGAACAGCGGGCGCTGGCGCTCTTTATCGAAGAGGGCCACTATGCCCGTCATCTGGGCGCAATGCGCCGTTTGTATCGAAAGCGCCGGCTGCAGTTGCGCGAAGCCCTGGCCAGGGAGCTGACTCTGCCTTGCGATATCCTCGGCGGCGAGGGTGGGCTGCATCTGACGGTTGCGATTGAGGGTATTGATGATGCGGCGGTGGTTGAGCAGGCCCGCCGCTATCAGCAGGCCCCGGCGGCATTAAGCCGCTTCTATCTCGATGCACGGCGCGCGCGAAGCGGGCTGGTGCTGGGATATGGCAATACGTCCGCCTCGCATTTTGTTCCTGCGCTGCGGACGTTAAATCGTCTTATCAGGCAGTGCCGACGCGGGTAAGGCTAAAGACATCGTAGAACGACAGCTCGCCTTTGGTCGCAATCATTTTTTGCAGCTGCGTTTTCTGCTCGCCCGCGACGCGCGGCGACTGCAGGATCTTCTCGATCAGTTGAGGCGGTACGAAGCGGGTGTTGTACCATTCACCGTTGTAGCAGACGCGAAAGTCGAGGACGTCGATATCTTCGTAGCGATAGCGTGGATAGACGTCAAAGAAAAAGAAGCCGTTCAGCAGGGCAAACAGCACCACCAGCAGCCATACCGAATCCACCAGCGTCTCTGAAGTGAACATGACGACGAAGGTCGCAGCAAAAGCGGCGTACATCGCGACGAACAGCCACGGATGATTGCGAATAAAACTTATGCTGAAGCGCGGGCGGTTGTCGCGCTTCTCTTTCACATTGAGCTCATCAATAGTGTTGGTCAGCAGTTGCTGTATTTCTGTCATTTTGTCCCCAAATTCTGCTAAGGCCCAGCCTGAAGGCTATTTTAGGTTGCGGGAATCAGATGGAAAAGTAACAGATCAGTTGCGGAAAAGCATAACAGTTACTCTTTTTTAGCTTCCAGCATCCGGATGATTTGCGCGGGATTGCCGCCAACGACCGCATTCGGCGGCACATCTTTTACCACCACGGCCCCGGAGGCAATAACGGCGTTGTCGCCGATCGTCACGCCGGGGTTAATCACCGCGCGGCCGCCAATCCAGACGTTATTACCGATAGTGACCGGCTTGCCGTACTCTCTACCGCTATTGCGCTCGGTCGCATCGAGAGGGTGAGTGGCGGTATAGATATGTACGCCGGGCGCCAACATGCAGTTATCGCCGATCCGTATCGGGCAGACGTCGAGCATGACGCAGTCAAAATTAGCGTAGAAATTACTGCCGAGAAAAATATTGTAACCATAATCACAGCGGAAGGTTGGCTCAATCCAGGCATCGCCCGCCTGACCAAATAATGCGGTCAGACAGTTTTTGCGTAGCTGACGTTCGTCCGGCGCCGAATGGTTGTAACGATGCAGCTCCTGCCTGGCATGCAGGCGGTCCGCGCGTAGCGTCGCGTCTCCGGGCTGATACAGCTCTCCGGCGATCATCTTAAGCTTCTCTTCACTCATGGGGCTTTCCTTAAATTACGGGGTGGGCCACAGTATAAAAAAGAAACCGGTTTCAGATGCGCCGCATGGCTATTTATGCGAGTAATATCACAAATGTAGCCATAGTGAGGGGAGAGGGCCGATTACCGCCTGGCAGTTACCTGAAGTGAATTAGCGAATGAATTTCCATACCGAGGTAGGGATTTTGTCGTACAGCTTATTCATGGTCAATTCAGCAAGACGATGATCGGCCGCTGAGTAAAATACAGCCAGTTCGTTGTCCGGAAGTTCGTATTTATTTTTTTCAATTACGCGTTCCAGCGTATCAATTGTCTGACAGCGGCGTAAGCGCATCAAATAGTCCGTTTTGGTTAATGGTTCACCAGACATAAATTCACCTTTAAATTGTAATAATACTAACAAGAAAGACTGGCCGGATTTTCCCGGCTGGCGTTAACAAAACAACGGAATAACCGATTTCCCGATTTACGCCATTTCTGCAGATCTACGCTGTTAATGCCGTAGCTGCTAAACAACATGAAAGTGTCATCCAGATATTCATCAAGCTGAGCAATCAGTTTATTATCCTCAGCGTACTTAATTTTATAATTAAGTGCGAAGGTCGCAATGTGATCGATCAATTCATTAAGCTGAAGATTGACAGCCGACGTTGGGTCATTAACCCACCCGTGGTTGCTTTCTTCCAGGTTTGCAAGGCAATCATGATACAGGGTTTCGCAGAGAAATCGAAGCTGTGCGATATCATGTCTTTTTGGCGAGTATTCGTCCATAACACATCCCCTTTTGCGTGGTTTAAACGACGACTAACAAGCACCGTTATGGGATGAACACGACTAACAGACCTGGCACATACATTGTAATCCTGTTGATTTAACTATAATCCACTCTTAAACAGATTTCACCGTGCTATTACGAAAAATTACAATTATCAGCCTTAATTTATCTTAAAGCAGCGGACTCTATTATACCGCAACAAATCAAGGTGATGACTATGGTAAAGCACACCTTATGGATCATTGGGTTAGCAGGATATTTTGTTATGCGCCCGCCAGCAGCCACGGGTAATGCTGATATTGAGAATATTCTGAGTGAGGCCGAAGGGTTAAACCGTGAAGAATAATCTGCTAAAAATAGGCTACCTTACTTCTTCGCTGATTATATAGCAGAACATCCGCTAAACAATCGCATTGTGTGCGTTTTCATCGATAAAAAAAGGGCCGCAAATGCGGCCCTGATCTCTGAGATTAATGATGCCCGGTCGGATGACTGTGCTCAATATCTTCCGTTTTTTTGCTGAAACGGCGACGCACGACCACGAAGAATACCGGCACAAAGAAGATTGCCAGAACCGTCGCGGTGACCATCCCGCCCATTACGCCGGTACCTACGGCGTTCTGCGCGCCGGAGCCTGCGCCGGAGCTGATAACCAGCGGCATAACCCCGAGGATAAAGGCCAGCGAGGTCATCAGGATGGGACGCAGACGCATACGTACCGCCTCCAGCGTCGCTTCAATCAGACCTTTGCCTTCTTTATCCATCAGGTCTTTGGCGAATTCGACGATAAGTATCGCGTTCTTCGCCGACAGGCCGATGGTGGTCAGAAGACCCACCTGGAAGTAAACGTCGTTAGTCAGCCCGCGGAAGGTGGCGGCCAGCAGCGCGCCGATAACCCCGAGTGGTACCACCAGCATAACCGAGAACGGAATCGACCAGCTTTCATACAGCGCAGCCAGACAGAGGAATACCACAATCAGCGAGATGGCGTAAAGCGCCGGAGCCTGGTTACCGGACAGACGTTCCTGATAGGACATGCCGGTCCAGTCATAGCCAACGCCAGCCGGCAGCTTGCCCGCCAGTTCTTCCATCAGGTTCATGGCTTCACCGGTACTTCTACCCGGCGTCGCCTGGCCGAGGATTTCCATCGACGGCAGACCGTTATAGCGTTCCAGACGCGGCGAGCCGTACTCCCAGTGCGACGTTGAGAAGGCCGAGAACGGCACCATCTGCCCGTCGCTGCCGCGAACGTACCAGTTGCCAATGTCTTCCGGCAGCATGCGGTATTTCGCTTCGGACATCACGTACACTTTCTTCACGCGACCGCGGTCGATAAAGTCGTTGACGTAGCTACCGCCCCAGGCTGCACCCAGCGTGGTATTGATGTCGCTGATGGATACGCCCAGCGCCTGCGCTTTCTCCTGATCGATATCAACCTTGAACTGCGGCGTATCTTCCAGGCCGTTCGGACGCACGCCGACCAGCAGGTCAGGGTGCTTCGCAATTTCACCAAACAGCTGGTTACGCGCCTGGGTCAGCTTTTCGTGACCTAAGCCGCCCTGGTCGATCAGCTGGAAGTCAAAGCCGGTTGCGGTACCCAGCTCGACGATGGCCGGCAGGTTAAAGGCGAAGACCATCGCATCTTTAATCTGCGAGAAACGCGCCATCGCACGGCCGGTAATCGCTTCAACCTTGTTCTCGCTGCCCGGACGTTCGCTCCAGTCTTTCAGAGAGACGAACGCAATACCGGTGTTCTGGCCACGACCCGCGAAGCCAAAGCCGTTAACCGCGAACACGGATTCAACGTTGGCTTTCTCTTTTGTGAGGTAGTAGTCCGTCATCTCATCCAGCACTTTCTGCGTACGTTCCTGGCTGGCGCCAGCGGGCAACTGAGCCATGCTGAGGAATACGCCCTGGTCTTCATCCGGCAGGAACGAGCTCGGCAGACGAACGAACAGGAATGCCATCCCGACGACGATGATCAGATACAGCACCAGATAACGACCGGTACTGCGCAGGATGTTGCCTACGCTATCGGTGTAGTGGTGGGTGCTCTTATCGAACATGCGGTTAAACCAGCCAAAGAAGCCTTTATGCTCGCCGTGACCGCCTTTAGCGATAGGTTTCAGCATCGTGGCGCACAGCGCCGGCGTCAGGATCAATGCAACCAGTACCGATAGCGCCATCGCCGAAACGATAGTGATGGAGAACTGACGATAAATTGCCCCGGTTGAGCCGCCGAAGAAGGCCATCGGGATGAATACCGCCGACAGCACCATCGCGATACCGACCAGCGCGCCCTGAATCTGGCCCATGGATTTACGGGTTGCTTCCTTCGGCGGAAGCCCCTCCTCGGCCATGACGCGCTCGACGTTTTCTACCACCACGATGGCGTCATCCACCAACAGGCCTATCGCCAGCACCATACCAAACATGGTTAAGGTGTTTATCGAGAAGCCAAAGACGGCGAGGATGGCGAATGTCCCTAAGAGGACCACCGGAACCGCGATGGTTGGAATCAGCGTGGCGCGGAAGTTCTGCAGGAACAGGTACATGACCAGGAAGACCAGAATAATAGCTTCAGCCAGCGTTTTAACCACTTCATGAATGGAGATTTTCACGAACGGCGTGGTGTCATACGGGTAAACAATCTTCAGGCCTGACGGGAAGTACGGCTCCATTTTCGCCAGCTCGGCGCGAATGGCGTTTGCGGTATCCAGCGCGTTAGCACCGGTCGCCAGCTTGATACCGAGGCCGGAAGCCGGCTGGTTGTTATACTTGGCGATGATGTCGTAGTTTTCGCCGCCGAGCTCCACTTTTGCCACATCGCGCAGGCGAACCTGCGAACCGTCCTGGTTCACTTTCAGCAGGATGTTGCTAAATTCGTCCGCGGATTTCAGACGCGTTTGCGCAATGATCGAGGCGTTCAGCTGCTGGCCTTTCACCGGCGGCGTACCGCCTAGCTGACCGGCCGCAACCTGGGCGTTCTGCGCTTTAATGGCGCTAATGACATCCACCGGCGTCAGCTGGAAGTTGTTCAGCTTGTTCGGATCCATCCAGATACGCATCGCGTACTGGGAGCCGAACAGCTGAACGTCGCCCACCCCTGACGTACGGCTGATCGCATCTTTCATGTTGGCGCCAACGTAGTCGGAAATATCCTCCTGCGTCATAGTGCCGTTGGTGTTGATAACGCCGACAACCATCAGGAAGCTGCTGGAGGATTTCTCCACGCTCACGCCCTGTTGCTGTACTTCCTGCGGCAGCAGCGGCATAGCGAGCTGCAGTTTGTTCTGCACCTGCACCTGCGCGATATCCGCGTCGGTACCGGACTGGAAGGTCAGCGTGATCTGAACCGTACCGGTTGAATCACTGTTGGAGGACATATACATCAGGTTATCGATACCGTTCATGTTCTGTTCGATAACCTGGGTGACGGTATCCTGCACCGTTTTCGCATCAGCACCGGGGTAGGTCGCGGAGATCGTCACTGCCGGCGGCGCAATCGTTGGGTATTGCGCGACGGGCAGCTTCAGGATCGCAAGTCCCCCAGCTAGCATGATTATTATGGCGATCACCCATGCGAATATGGGGCGATCGATAAAGAAATTAGGCATGTCTTAACGGCTCCTGTTTAAGTTAAGACCTGGTTTACTCTGACTGAGCTTTGCTTGCGGCTTGCTGCTTATCATCAGAGGCTACTTCCTGCGCTTTCACCTGCTCGCCTGGTTTTACTTTTTGCAGTCCGGCGACGATGACGCGATCGCCCGATTTCACCCCGCTGGTGACCAGCCATTTGTCGCCAATCGCCTGGGTGGCGGTAACCTGACGAACTTCGACCTTATCGCCTTCGCCCACTACCATGACGCTGGCATCACCGCGCGGAGTGCGAGTAACGCCCTGCTGCGGAACCAGCAGCGCGTCAGGATTGGTGCCTTCTTCCAGACGCGCGCGGACGAACATACCTGGCAGAAGGGAGCTGTCCGGGTTCGGGAATATAGCGCGCAAAGTGATAGAACCGGTGGTCTGATCGACGGTCACGTCGGAAAACTCCAGCGTGCCGCCCTGCGGATACTTCAGACCATCGCTGGTGACCAGTTCGACCTTGGCTTTGCCGTTTTCCTGTTTCAGCGTACCGTTTGCCAGCTCCTGTTTCAGACGCAGGAAATCGTTGCTTGACTGGGTAACGTCAACATAGATCGGATCCAGCTGCTGAACGGTTGCCAGCGCGGTGGTTTGCCCGTTCTGCACCAGCGCACCTTCCGTCACCGCCGATTTACCAATACGCCCGCTGATAGGCGAAGTCACTTTGGTGTAGGCCAGGTTAATACGCGCGGTTTCGACGGCAGCTTTTGCCGCTACGACGGCAGCATTGTTCTGCTGAGCGTCGGCAACCGCGGTGTCGTAGTCCTGCTGACTGATGTATTTGGTGCCTAACAGTTTCTGGTAGCGTTTGACCGTCAGCTGGGAGATGTTTGCCGCCGCCTGCGCTTTGGCTAAGTCGCCTTTCGCGCTTTCATAGCTGGCCTGATAGGTAGCTGGATCGATTTGATAAAGGGACACACCTGCCTGGATATCGCTACCTTCAGTGAAGTTACGTTTCAGAATAATGCCACTCACCTGAGGGCGAACTTCTGCAACGCGGTATGCGCTGGTGCGGCCAGGCAGCTCGGTGGTGATTTGTAGCGGTGCGGATTTGAGCGTCACAATGCCGACTTCCGGCATTTGCTGGGCCCCTTGTTGAGCCGGTTTGTCGTCACATCCTGTTAGCGCTAAGCTGCCTGAGAGCATCAGAACGACCGCCAGAGGCGTTAACCCTCTGTTTTTGTTCATATGTAAACCTCGAGTGTCCAATTTCAAATTGTTCAGTGGCTCAAACGACCACAAACCCACTACTGTGTTTCTATTATGGTCATGCTATGGTACATACATTCATAAATGTATGTAAACGCAACCTCTGTAAACTCATCGACCTATGGCACGAAAAACCAAACAACAGGCACTTGAAACCCGGCAACACATTCTGGACGTTGCTCTGCGTTTGTTTTCGCAGCAAGGCGTATCATCTACCTCGTTGGCAGCAATTGCAAAAGCTGCAGGGGTGACGAGGGGGGCTATCTACTGGCATTTCAAGAATAAATCAGATTTATTTAATGAAATATGGGTGCTCTCGGAGGCCAGTATTAGTGACCTCGAAGTTGAGTATCGGGCAAAATTCCCCAACGATCCACTGTCAGTTGTCCGTGAGATCTTAGTCTATATTCTTGAAGCCACGGTGACAGAAGAGCGTCGTCGGCTGATGATGGAAATCATCTTCCATAAATGCGAGTTTGTTGGCGAGATGACGGTGGTTCAGGAGGCGCAGCGCAGCCTGTGTCTCGAAAGCTACGATCGTATTGAACACACCCTTAACGAATGTATTGCGGCGAAGATGCTGCCGGCCAATTTACTAACCCGGCGGGCGGCGATTTTAATGCGCAGCTACCTTTCCGGCCTGATGGAAAACTGGCTATTTGCGCCGGATTCTTTCGATCTGCAAAAAGACGCGCGCGAATTTGTCGAGACGCTGCTGGAAATGTATCAGTTTTGCCCTTCGCTGCGGGCGCCAGCCGAGGCCGCGCTCTGACGCTGAGCCCACATTTCCGCCCTTAAGCAGCGCGAAAAAATGCCGCTATCCGCCGCTATTCGCGCGCGGGTAGAAGTGCTATTCTGCGCGCTGCGACGACCCCCGGTATTCTCCGGCTTTTGCAATCATTCATGTTAATACTATGCTGCATACTATCCGTTGGCGAAACGCCATTTCCGCTTTTGTAATTGTACTGATATTTTTCGTCGGCAGCCTCGGCGCGACCCGGGCCTTCGCGGCGGATTTGCCCGATCGCTCTGAAGTGCAGAGCCAGCTCAATACGCTGAATAAACAGAAAGATCTCTCTCCTCTGGATAAGCTTATTCAGCAGGACCTGACGCAAACTCTCGAAACGCTCGATAAAATTGAACGCATCAAGACGGAGGCAACCCAGCTGCGTCAGCAGGTCGATCAGGCTCCGGCGAAAATGCGCCAGGCGGTCGATGGCCTGAACGCGCTCGGCGATGCGCCTGACGACGAGGCCACGCGTAAAACGCTGGGTTCGCTGTCGCTTCGTCAGCTGGAAGCTCGCGTCACCCAAACCCTTGATGAATTGCAAAATGCCCAGAACGACCTGGCGACGTACAACAGCCAGCTGGTCTCTTTGCAAACCCAGCCGGAACGCGTGCAGAACGCGATGTATTCGGCGTCCCAGCAGCTGCAGCAGCTCCGTAACCGGCTGAACGGCACCTCGGTGGGAGACGAATCCCTGCGCCCAACCCAGCAGGGGCTGCTGCTGGCGCAACAGGCGCTGCTGAACGCGCAGATCGATCAGCAGCGTAAAAGTCTGGAAGGTAACACCGTCCTGCAGGACACCCTGCAGAAGCAGCGGGATTACGTCAGCGCTAACAGCAACCGCCTGGAGCATCAGCTGCAGCTGCTGCAGGAAGCCGTTAACAGCAAGCGGCTGACGCTGACGGAAAAAACCGCCCAGGAAGCGGTGACGCCCGATGAAACCGCACGCATTCAGGCCAATCCGCTGGTGCAGCAGGAGCTGGAGATTAACCACCAGCTTAGCCAGAGGCTGATCTCGGCGACTGAAAACGGCAACCAGCTGGTGCAGCGCAATATTAAAGTCAAAAACTGGCTCGATCGCGCGCTGCAGTCGGAACGCGATATCAAAGAACAGATTTCGGTCCTGAAGGGCAGCCTGCTGCTGTCGCGTATCCTTTACCAGCAGCAGCAGACGCTGCCGTCTGCCGACGAGCTGGAGGATATGACCAACCGCATCGCCGACCTGCGCCTCGAACAATTTGAGGTAAACCAGCAGCGCGACGCCCTGTTCCAGAGCGATGCCTACGTCGCAAAACTGGAAGAGGGGCACAGCAGCGACGTGAATCCGGAAGTGCACGACGCCCTGCTGGACGTCGTGGATATGCGCCGCGAGCTGCTCGATCAGTTCAACAAGCAGCTGGGTAATCAGCTGATGATGGCGATTAACCTGCAGATTAACCAGCAGCAGCTGATGAGCGTCTCCAGCGCCCTGAAGGCCATCCTGACGCAGCAAATTTTCTGGGTTAACAGCAACAAGCCCATGGACTGGGAGTGGATAAAAGCGTTCCCCGAAGCGCTGAAAGGGCAGTTTAAGGCGATGAAAATCACCGTAAACTGGGAGAAGGCCTGGCCCGCGGTGTTCGTGGCCTTCCTCGCCGGCCTGCCGCTGCTGCTGATCGCCGGCCTTATCCGCTGGCGCCTGCAGTGGCTGCGCAGCTACCAGGCAAAGCTGGCGTCGCAGGTCGGCCAGCTGCGCAATGATACCCAGCTGCATACGCCAAAAGCGATTTTCATCGATCTGATCCGAGCTCTGCCGGTGGTGCTGTTGATTCTCGCCGTCGGCCTGATTCTGCTGACCATGCAGCTCAATATCAGCGATCTGCTGTGGGCGTACAGCAAGAAGCTGGCGTTGTTCTGGCTGGTGTTTGGCCTGTGCTGGAAGGTTCTGGAAAAAGACGGCGTGGCGGTGAGCCACTTTAATATGCCGCCGCAGCTGACCAGCCACTGGCGGCGACAGATTGTCCGTGTCAGCCTGGCGCTGCTGCCGCTGAATCTGTGGTCGGTTATCTCCGAGCTCTCTCCGCTGCGTCTGATGGATGACGTGCTGGGGCAGTTCGTTATCTTTATCAACCTGCTGCTGATCGCCGTGCTGATGTGGCCGATGTGCCGCGAAAGCTGGCGCGATAAGGAGTCGCACGGCCTGCGCCTGGTGACCGTCACCGTGCTGTCGATTGTCCCCATCGCGCTGATGGCGCTGACGGCGACCGGCTACTTCTATACCACGCTGCGCCTGGCCGGCCGCTGGATTGAAACCGTCTATCTGGTGATGCTGTGGAACCTGCTCTACCAGACCGTGCTGCGCGGCCTGAGCGTGGCGGCCCGCCGTATCGCCTGGCGCCGCGCGCTGGCCCGTCGCCAGCACCTGGTGAAAGAGGGCGCCGAGGGCGCCGAGCCGCAGGAGGAGCCGACGATTGCCCTGGAGCAGGTCAACCAGCAAACGCTGCGTATCACCATGCTGGTGATGATCGCCCTGTTCGGCATCCTGTTCTGGGCCATTTGGTCGGATTTGATCACCGTATTCGCCTACCTCGATAGCATCACCCTGTGGCACTACAACGGCACCGAAGCGGGCGTCAGCGTGGTCAAAAGCGTCACCATGGGCAGCCTGCTGTTTGCGATAGTCGCCTCGATGGTGGCCTGGGCGCTCATCCGCAACCTGCCGGGTCTGCTGGAGGTGCTGATTCTTTCAAGGCTCAACATGCGCCAGGGGACGTCGTATGCGATAACCTCGATTCTGAACTACGCCATTATCGCCGTTGGCGCGATGACGGTGTTCGGCTCGCTGGGCGTGTCGTGGGACAAACTGCAGTGGCTGGCGGCCGCGCTGTCGGTGGGTCTCGGCTTTGGCCTGCAGGAAATTTTCGGTAACTTCGTCTCCGGCCTGATTATCCTCTTTGAACGTCCGGTACGCATCGGCGATACGGTCACCATCGGGACCTTCTCCGGCACCGTCAGCAAGATCCGCATCCGCGCTACCACGATCACCGATTTCGATCGCAAAGAGGTGATCATTCCGAACAAAGCGTTCGTGACGGAGCGTCTGATCAACTGGTCGCTGTCTGATACCGTTACCCGCGTCGTCATCCGCCTCGGCGTGGCGTACGGCTCGGATCTGGATAAGGTGAAGGAGGTCCTGCTGCAGGCCGCGCATGAGCATCCGAAGGTGATGCCTGAACCTGCGCCGTCGGTATTCTTCACCACCTTTGGCGCCAGCACGCTGGATCACGAACTGCGTCTCTACGTTCGCGAACTGCGCGATCGCAGCTACACGGTGGACGAGCTGAACCGCACCATCGATCGTCTGTGCCGCGAGAACAATATCAACATCGCCTTCAACCAGCTGGAAGTACATCTGCGTAATGAAAAGGGTGATGAAGTCACGGAGCTGAAGCGTGAAGTGAAAGGGGTCGATCCTTCCCCGATGCTCGGCTAACGGCACCTCGGGGCGGCGGATTTGCCGCCCCGTAGCCCGCTATTGTTCCTCGTCCTGCGCCGATTCCGAGGCGTTCTTTAGCTTGTTTTCATAATCACGGCGAATGATTTCCAGCGCGCCGAGTACCGTTTGCGCGGAGACCTGGTTTTCTTCGAGCAGCATGATTAAATCGACGGCCAGTTTGACTTCATCCGGGGCGTTTTCTAGCGACATTCTCATTCCTTCTGTTAGCGCGTCATACGTGCCAGCACGCTTTCTATTTTTTCCAGCGCATCGCGGCAGCGGGCCAGCCGTCCGGCACAGGCATCAACCTCTTTCGCCAGGCGCTGCTGTTCATCCAGCGTCGTTGCCTGCAGCCACTGCCGCTGGCGGTCGTTGCGCATAGCCAGCAGGCGGCGTTCATACTCCTGGTGCTTCAGCCGACGCCGCTGCCAGCGACCCAGCCCGGATGACGCGCTGTCCCAGCTGCGCAGCGGCCAGGTCGCCGTCTCGCGGCTGATTGCGGCAATTTGCGCGCTCAGGCGTTCTGCCAGCCAGACAACCTGCGGCAGCTGCTGGTGCGCAACGGTCTGCTGTAATTTGGCAAAATTGTCCCGGGCTTCATCCAGGTAGGCCTGCATTAGCGTGCTGCGAGTACGGAACAGCTGGCGATCGAAGCGGGCGCTCAGCGTCGCATGGTTGGCCAGCGGCGCAACCTCCGCGGCCAGCCGGGCAAGCTGCTCTTCCAGCGAGTGTAAAAGCCGGGTTGTTTTCAAATAACTCCTCCCTGGTCTGATAAGCAACTGTGCTACAGTAGCCACATCTGCTTGATAACGATTCGCATTATGCCACGTATTATTTTAATCATTATTGGCTGGCTGGCGGTAGTACTGGGAACGCTGGGCGTGTTCCTGCCTTTATTGCCGACAACGCCGTTTATTTTGCTGGCGGCCTGGTGCTTTGCCCGCTCGTCGCCGCGTTTTCATCACTGGCTGCTGTATCGCTCGTGGTTTGGCGGCTACCTGCGCCACTGGCAGCAGTATCGCGCCATGCCGCCCGGCGCCAAGCCGCGGGCGATAGCGATGATCGTACTGACCTTTGCCATTTCCCTGTGGCTGGTTAAGCTTACGTGGGTACGTATTATGCTGCTGGTGATTCTGGCCTGCCTGCTGCTATTTATGTGGCGTATTCCGGTGGTTGATGCAAAGCAACAAAAGCGCTGATGCGCCATAATGCCTGTTGCAATTGTCGCTGACAGCCAGTAAATTCGAGCGTTTTCGAGCGCGGATACGCCTGGTCAAAGGTTAAACAAATGTTTCCCTGGCCCGTTTGGCGCGTCCGTGAGTAACACCGTTTTGATCAGGCATAAACCTATGACCGCAACTGCACAGCAGCTTGAATATCTGAAGAACAGCATCCAAAGCATTCAGGACTATCCGAAACCGGGTATTCTTTTCCGTGATGTCACCAGCCTGCTGGAAGATCCGCAGGCCTATGCCCTGAGCATCGAGCTGCTGACCGAGCGTTACAAAAATGCCGGCATCACCAAGGTGGTGGGCACCGAAGCGCGCGGTTTCCTGTTCGGCGCACCGGTTGCGCTGGCGCTGGGGGTGGGCTTCGTTCCGGTACGTAAACCGGGCAAGCTGCCGCGCGAAACTATCTCCGAGAGCTATGAGCTCGAGTACGGCACCGACAGCCTGGAGATCCACGTTGACGCCATCAAAGCAGGCGATAAGGTGCTGGTGGTTGACGATCTGCTGGCGACCGGCGGCACTATCGATGCGACCGTCAAGCTGATCCGCCGTCTGGGCGGTGAGGTGCAGGATGCCGCTTTTGTCATCAATCTGTTCGATCTGGGCGGCGAGCAGCGTCTGGATAAGCTGGGCATCAGCAGCTATAGCCTGGTTCCGTTCCCGGGTCACTAAGCATTTCCCGATACATGGCCTCGCCGATCCGGCGGGGCTGTGATAGCATGGCCCCTTCGTGATTTCACCTTCCAGCGTTTCAGAGCCAGCCCATGAGTTATCAGGTCTTAGCCCGTAAATGGCGCCCACAAACCTTTGCTGACGTCGTCGGCCAGGAACATGTGCTGACCGCACTGGCGAACGGCTTGTCGTTAGGGCGCATCCATCACGCTTATCTCTTTTCCGGCACCCGCGGAGTAGGTAAAACCTCCATTGCGCGCCTGCTGGCAAAAGGATTGAACTGTGAAACCGGCATTACCGCCACGCCGTGCGGCGTGTGCGACAACTGCCGTGAAATAGAGCAGGGGCGCTTCGTCGATTTGATCGAGATCGATGCCGCCTCGCGGACGAAAGTCGAAGATACCCGCGATCTGCTGGACAACGTTCAGTACGCGCCGGCCCGCGGCCGCTTCAAAGTCTACCTGATCGATGAAGTCCACATGCTGTCGCGCCACAGCTTCAACGCGTTGTTAAAAACGCTGGAGGAGCCGCCCGCGCACGTCAAATTCCTGCTGGCCACCACCGATCCGCAAAAGCTGCCGGTGACGATCCTGTCGCGCTGCCTTCAGTTCCATCTCAAGGCGCTGGACGTCGAGCAGATTCGCCATCAGCTTGAGCATATCCTCGGCGAAGAGCAGATAGCCTTTGAACCCCGCGCGCTGCAGCTGCTGTCGCGTGCGGCGGACGGCAGCCTGCGTGATGCCCTGAGCCTCACCGATCAGGCCATTGCCAGCGGCGACGGTCGCCTGACTACGGAGTCGGTCAGCGCGATGCTCGGCACTCTGGATGATGATCAGGCGCTCTCTTTAATTGAGGCGCTGGTGGCGGCAGACGGCGAGCGGGTGATGGCCGGCGTTAACGAGGCCGCGTCGCGCGGCGTTGAGTGGGAGGCGCTGCTGGTCGAGATGCAGAGCCTGCTGCACCGCATCGCGATGGTACAGCTGTCGCCGTCGGCGCTCGGCGCCGAAATGGCCACGATAGAGCAGCGGATGCGCGAGCTTGCGCGCACCGTGCCGCCTGCCGATGTACAGCTATACTATCAGACGCTGCTGATTGGCCGTAAAGAGCTGCCCTATGCCCCCGACCGGCGCATGGGCGTCGAGATGACCCTGCTGCGCGCGCTCGCTTTCCATCCGCATAAGCCGCTGCCCGAGCCGGAGGTTCGGCCGGTGCCGGCGATAGCCGCCGCGCCGACGCAGGCCGCGGCGCCGGCGCCGGTTCAGCCGCCGCCGCCGAATTTGCCGCAGAACACCAGTCAGGTTCTGGCGGCGCGCAGCCAGCTGCAGCGTAATCAGGGAGCACCCAGCCCAAAAAAGAGTGAGCCGGCAGCCGCATCCCGCGCGCGGCCGGTGAATAACTCTGCGCTGGAGCGTCTGAGTTCGATTACCGAGCGCGTGCAGGCACGTCCTGCTGCAGCGGCGCTGGAGCAGGCCCCGGCCAGGAAAGAAGCCTATCGCTGGAAATCGACGACTATCGTCGAAACGGTGAAGGAAGAAGTCGCCACGCCGAAGGCGCTGAAGAAAGCGCTGGAGCATGAGAAAACCCCGGAGCTGGCGGCAAAACTCGCCGTTGAGGCGGTCGAGCGCGATAGCTGGGCGGCGGAAGTGAACCAGCTTGCGGTGCCGAAACTGGTTGAACAGGTGGCGCTCAACGCGTGGAAAGAGCAGGACGGCAGTCGTATCTGCCTACATCTGCGTCCGAGCCAGCGGCACCTCAACTCCGCGGGCGCGCAGCAAAAGCTGGCGGAGGCGCTCGGCGTTTTATACGGCGCAGCGGTTGAACTGACCATCGTGGAAGACGATAATCCCGCGATGCGCACGCCGCTGGAGTGGCGGCAGGCAATTTATGAAGAGAAGCTCACGCAGGCGCGTGAAGCGATTATTGCGGATAACAACATTCAGACGCTGCGCCGGTTCTTCGATGCAGACCTGGATGAAGAGAGTATTCGCCCCATTTGATGACAAGTTCGACTTGCCATCATCATCCTTAACGATGACCTACTGAGAGAGAAGCCTATGTTTGGTGGTAAAGGCGGCCTGGGTAACCTGATGAAGCAGGCCCAGCAGATGCAGGACAAAATGCAGAAAATGCAGGAAGAGATCGCGCAGCTGGAAGTGACCGGTGAATCCGGCGCGGGGCTGGTTAAGGTCACCATCAACGGCGCGCACAACTGCCGTCGCGTGGAGATCGATCCAAGCCTGCTGGAAGATGACAAAGAGATGCTGGAAGACCTCGTTGCTGCGGCCTTCAACGATGCGGCGCGCCGCATTGAAGAGACCCAGAAAGAGAAGATGGCCTCCGTCTCTTCCGGTATGCAGCTGCCGCCTGGCTTTAAGATGCCGTTCTGATGCAAACCAGCCCGCTGTTAACTCAGCTTATGGAAGCGCTGCGCTGCCTGCCGGGCGTTGGCCCGAAGTCGGCGCAGCGCATGGCGTTTACGCTACTTCAGCGCGATCGCAGCGGCGGGATGCGCCTGGCGCAGGCATTAACGCGCGCGATGTCGGAAATCGGCCACTGCGCCGATTGCCGCACCTTCACCGAGCAGGAGGTGTGCAATATTTGCAGCAATCCGCGCCGCCGGGAGAACGGGCAGATCTGCGTGGTGGAGAGTCCAGCGGACATCTACGCTATTGAGCAGACCGGGCAGTTTTCCGGCCGCTACTTCGTTCTGATGGGCCATCTGTCGCCGCTTGACGGCATCGGTCCGGATGACATCGGGCTTGACCGCCTGGAGCAGCGGCTGCGTGACGAATCGATGCAGGAAGTGATCCTCGCCACCAACCCCACGGTGGAAGGCGAAGCGACCGCCAACTACATTGCCGAACTCTGCGCGCAGTACGGCGTAGAGGCCAGCCGCATCGCCCACGGCGTGCCGGTCGGCGGCGAGCTGGAGATGGTTGACGGCACCACGCTGTCGCACTCCCTTGCCGGACGGCATAAGATTCGGCTGTAGCCCGACCTTCGGGCTGCGCGCGCAGCCCGAATTATTCAGCGTCCGCGCATTTTTCGCGGCCGTTGCTTGAAAAATTTTCCTCCCGTCCCCATCTCACACTCAACGGTTTTTTTACCATTAAACATGGCATTGTTGAGGTTAAGCTAGATGAAAGGACAAGAAACTCGCGGTTTTCAGTCAGAGGTAAAACAGCTTCTGCACCTGATGATCCACTCTCTCTATTCCAATAAAGAAATCTTCCTGCGCGAGCTTATTTCCAACGCCTCCGATGCGGCCGACAAGCTGCGCTTTCGCGCGCTGTCGCAGCCGGATCTCTACGAGGGCGACGGTGAGCTGCGCGTGCGGGTCTCTTTTAACAAAGACGACCGCACTCTGACCATCGCCGACAACGGCATCGGGATGAATCGTGAGGAGGTTATCGATCATCTTGGGACGATTGCCAAATCCGGCACCAAATCGTTCCTCGAATCGATGGGCTCCGATCAGGCCAAAGATAGCCAGCTAATTGGCCAGTTTGGCGTCGGCTTCTACTCCGCGTTTATCGTTGCCGACAAGGTGACGGTACGTACGCGCGCCGCGGGCGATAGCGCCGAAAACGGCGTGTTCTGGGAGTCCGCCGGCGAAGGCGACTACACCGTTGCCGATATCACCAAGGCCGATCGCGGAACCGAGATCACCCTGCATCTGCGCGAAGGCGAGGATGATTTCCTCAACGACTGGCGCGTACGCTCAATCATCGGCAAATACTCCGACCATATCGCGCTGCCGGTAGAGATTGAAAAACAGGAAGAAGTTGACGGCGAAACCGTTATCTCCTGGGAGAAAATCAACAAGGCGCAGGCGCTGTGGACCCGCAATAAGTCAGAAATTAAAGACGACGAATACCACGAGTTCTATAAGCATATTGCCCACGACTATAGCGATCCGCTGACCTGGAGCCACAACCGCGTCGAAGGCAAGCAGGAGTACACCAGCCTGCTATACATCCCGTCCCAGGCGCCGTGGGACATGTGGAACCGCGATCACAAACACGGCCTGAAGCTGTACGTTCAGCGCGTCTTCATCATGGACGACGCCGAGCAGTTCATGCCTAACTACCTGCGCTTCGTCCGCGGCCTCGTTGATTCCAACGACCTGCCGCTGAACGTCTCGCGCGAAATCCTCCAGGACAGCAGCGTCACCCGCAACCTGCGCAGCGCGCTGAGCAAGCGCGTGCTGCAGATGCTGGAAAAGCTGGCGAAAGACGATGGCGAAAAATATCAGACCTTCTGGCAGCAATTCGGCCTGGCGCTGAAAGAGGGCCCGGCGGAAGACGCCGCGAACCAGCAGACCATCGCTAAGCTGCTGCGCTTCGCCAGTACGCATACCGACTCCGCCGCGCAGACCGTGTCGCTGGAAGAGTATGTCTCGCGCATGAAAGAAGGGCAGGAGAAGATTTACTACATCACCGCCGACAGCTATGCCGCCGCGAAGAGCAGCCCGCACCTCGAGCTGCTGCGTAAGAAAGGTATCGAAGTGCTGCTGCTCTCTGACCGCATCGACGAGTGGATGATGAGCTATCTGACCGAGTTCGATGGCAAGGCGTTCCAGTCGGTGGCTAAAACCGACGAGTCGCTGGATAAGCTGGCGGACGAAGTTGATGAAAGCACCAAAGAGGCCGAAAAGGCGCTGGAGCCGTTCGTTGACCGCGTGAAAACTCTGCTGGGCGAGCGGGTGAAAGAGGTCCGTCTGACCCATCGTCTGACCGATACGCCGGCCATCGTCACCACCGATGCGGACGAAATGAGCACCCAGATGGCGAAGCTGTTTGCCGCTGCGGGCCAGTCGGCGCCGGAAGTGAAGTACATTTTTGAGCTGAACCCGGCTCATCAGCTGGTTAAGCGCGCTGCGGATACCCAAGATGATGCCCAGTTTGGCGAATGGGTTGAGCTGCTGCTCGATCAGGCGCTGCTGGCCGAGCGCGGTACGCTGGAAGATCCTAACCAGTTTATCCGTCGCATGAACCAGCTGCTGGCATCGTAATTCCCGCCCTCCATCCTCTCTCCCGAAACGGGGGAGGGGATTTACCCCAACCTTGTGAAATACCCTCTTCAGTCAAAATAAACTGCCCATTAACCGTTTCAGCCGTTCTGCCTTCCTTGAGCCATCTGCGTTCTGGTGGTATGGTTTAGCGTTTTTGAAAAATAGAATCGACTTTTGAGGGGATTTTCGTAATGCGTATTATTCTGCTTGGCGCTCCGGGCGCGGGTAAAGGAACTCAGGCTCAGTTCATCATGGAGAAATACGGTATTCCGCAAATCTCTACCGGTGATATGCTGCGCGCGGCTGTGAAATCTGGCTCTGAGCTGGGTAAGCAAGCTAAAGACATTATGGACGCCGGCAAGCTGGTGACCGATGAGCTGGTGATTGCGCTGGTGAAAGAGCGTATTACTCAGGAAGATTGCCGCAACGGTTTCCTGCTCGACGGCTTCCCGCGCACCATTCCCCAGGCTGATGCCATGAAAGAAGCGGGCATCGCCGTTGACTACGTTCTTGAGTTTGACGTGCCGGACGAACTGATCGTCGATCGCATCATCGGCCGCCGCGTCCACGCCGCTTCCGGCCGCGTTTACCACATCAAATTCAACCCGCCGAAGGTTGAAGGTAAAGACGACGTGACCGGCGAAGAGCTGACTACCCGTAAAGACGATCAGGAAGAGACCGTGCGTAAGCGCCTGGTGGAATACCATCAGATGACCGCGCCGCTGATCGGCTACTACCAGAAAGAAGCGCAGGCGGGCAACACCCAATACGCCAAAGTTGACGGCACCAAAGCCGTGGCTGAAGTTCGCGTTGAGCTGGAAAAAATCCTCGGTTAATTCCGTTCGTTCTCATCCCGTTTTGGCGGGATGAGAACACCTCTCATTCTACCTTTTTCTATGATTGGTTCCGTTTAGCGCCATTTCAGCTACAATTGGCTGCGATTCAAATGGTTAAGAGGCGGTAATGCATCAGACGAAAACAGGTATCTTGCTGGCCAATTTAGGCACTCCCGATGCGCCCACCCCCGACGCGGTGAAGCGCTATCTGCGACAATTTCTGAGCGATAAACGGGTCGTGGATACGCCTCGTCTGCTGTGGTGGCCGCTGCTGCGCGGCGTCATCCTCCCCCTGCGCTCACCAAGGGTGGCGAAGCTTTACCAGTCGGTATGGATGGAAGAGGGGTCGCCGCTGATGGTCTACAGCCGTCAGCAGCAGCAGGCGCTGGCCGCGCGTCTGCCTGAAACGCCGGTGGCGCTGGGGATGAGCTACGGCTCGCCGTCGCTTGAAAGCGCGGTGGATGAGCTGCTGAGCCAGGACGTTGACCATATCGTGGTGCTGTCGCTTTATCCGCAGTACTCCTGCTCCACCGTGGCGGCGGTCTGGGATGAGCTGGCGCGGATCCTCGGCAAAAAGCGTGCGATCCCCGGAATCTCCTTTATCCGCGATTACGCCGACGACGCGGGCTATATTGCCGCGCTCGCCGCCAGCGTTCGCGCGTCGTTTGCCGAACACGGCGAGCCGGACGTGCTGCTGCTCTCTTATCACGGCATTCCGCAGCGCTACGCCCGCGAAGGGGACGACTACCCGCAGCGCTGCCGCGACACCACCCGGGAGCTGGTCTCCGCGCTGGATCTCCCTCCCGAGCGGGTGATGATGACCTACCAGTCGCGCTTTGGCCGCGAGCCGTGGCTGACTCCGTACACCGACGAAACGCTGAAAATGCTGGGCGAGAAGGGCGTGAAGCACGTCCAGGTTCTCTGCCCCGGGTTTTCCGCCGATTGCCTGGAGACGCTGGAAGAAATCGCCGTGCAGAACCGCGAGTTCTTCCTCGAGGCCGGCGGGCAGAAGTATGAGTATATTCCTGCTCTCAACGCCGACGCGGCGCATATTGAGATGATGGTTAACCTGACGGCAGCGTATCGCTAATCGCGCGCGGCGCGGGGAGTATGCTACTATTCCCCGCCTGTTCACTGCCACTAAATCGCCACTATGAAATTTCCCGGTAAACGCAAATCTAAACACTACTTTCCCGTTAATGCCCGCGATCCGCTGCTGCAGCAAATACAGCCGGAAAATGAGTCCAATATTGCGTGGGTGGTCGGCATCGATCAGACGCTGGTGGATATCGAAGCGAAAGTGGATGAGGCGTTTATTGCGCGCTACGGCCTCAGCGCCGGCCATTCGCTGGTGATTGAAGATGATATCGCCGAGGCGCTTTATCAGGATCTGCTGAGTCACGATCTGATCACCCACCAGTTTGCCGGTGGCACTATCGGCAATACCATGCACAACTATTCGGTACTGGCGGACGATCGCTCGGTGCTGCTCGGCGTGATGTGCAGCAATATCGACATCGGCGGCTACGCCTATCGCTATCTTTGTAATACCTCCAGCCGTACCGATCTTAACTACCTTCAGGGCGTGGACGGGGCGATTGGCCGCTGCTTCACCCTGATCGGCGACTCCGGCGAGCGCACCTTCGCCATCAGCCCTGGGCACATGAATAAGCTGCGTCCGGAAAGTATTCCGGAAGAGGTGATTGCCGGCGCTTCAGCGCTGGTCCTGACCTCCTATCTGGTGCGCTGCAAGCCCGGCGAACCGATGCCGGACGCCACGATGAAAGCGATTGAATACGCCAAAAAACACGACGTGCCGGTGGTGCTGACGCTGGGTACCAAATACGTGATTGCCGACAACCCGCAGTGGTGGCAAACCTTCCTGAAGGACAATGTCTCGATCCTGGCGATGAACGAAGAAGAGGCCGAGGCGCTGACCGGGTTTGCCGATCCGCTGCTGGCCTCGGATAAGGCGCTGGAGTGGGTGGATCTGGTGCTATGTACCGCCGGGCCTGCGGGCCTGTATATGGCTGGCTTCACCGAAGACGAGGCGAAACGTAAAACCCAGCATCCGCTGCTGCCGGGGGCTATTGCCGAATTTAATCAGTATGAGTTCAGCCGCGCGATGCGCCATCAGGATTGTCAAAACCCGCTGCGTATCTACTCGCACATTGCCCCATACATGGGCGGGCCGGAGAAAATCATGAATACCAACGGCGCCGGCGACGGCGCGCTGGCGGCGCTGCTGCACGATATTACGGCGAATAACTACCATCGTAACAACGTCCCCAACTCCAGCAAGCACAGGTGTAGGTGGCTGACCTACTCCTCGCTGGCGCAGGTGTGCAAATACGCGAACCGCGTCAGCTATCAGGTGCTGAATCAGCACTCGCCGCGTTTAACCCGCGGGCTGCCGGAACGTGAAGACAGCCTCGAAGAGGCGTACTGGGACCGCTAGGCGCGCTTCCCTCGCCGCAGGGGGGAGGGAAACCGTTTGACAGGAGTCCGCCCTCCGCCGAGGCGAGAGGGCGGCGGAGCTTAGCCGGTGACCACTTCTCCCGCCGGCGGCGTTTCCAGCAGCAGCAGCATGGCGCGGGCGATTTCCCGCTCGCCCATCACCACCTGGTTCGCGCCGCGTTCGATAATATAGTCCACTTCGTCATCGTAGTGCGCGCGGGCGATAATCTCGATATTCGGGCATTTCTCACGCGCCGAGGCGACGATTTCTCCCGCCTCGTAGCCGTTGGGGATGGTCAGCAGCAGCCAGCGGGCGCAGTCCAGATGCGCCAGGTTCATAATCTCTTCGTTTGCCGCGTTGCCCAGCACCGCGCGGATGCCGCGCTCGCGCAGTTCGTCCACGCGGGTGCGCGAGGTTTCGATAACCACCAGCGGAATACCCTGGGCCATCAGCTTCTCGCCGAGCAGGCTGCCGACGCGGCCGAAGCCCACCAGCAGCGCGTGGTTGCAGATATCGACCGGAATTTGCTTCTCTTCTTCCAGCACCTCTTCGAGGGTTTGCTCGTCGAGAGTTTCGGTTTTATCGAGGTATTTTTCCAGCAGCGCGAACAGCACCGGGTTGAGCATAATGGAGATAATCGCCCCGGCCAGCACCAGGTTTTGCCCGGCCTGCGGCAGCAGATCCAGCGCCATGCCGAGCCCGGCGAGGATAAAGGCGAACTCACCGATTTGCGCCAGGCTGGCGGCGATGGTCAGCGCGGTGCGCGGGGAGTGGCCGAACATCCGCACGAGGAAGAAGGCCACCACCGACTTACCGAAGATGATAATCGCCAGCGTTGCCAGCACCGCCAGCGGCTGCTCCAGCAGGATCATCGGGTCGAACAGCATGCCGACGGAAACAAAGAACAGCACCGCGAACGCGTCGCGAAGCGGCAGCGTATCGTGAGCGGCGCGGTGGCTGAGCTCGGATTCGTTCAGCACCATGCCGGCGAAAAATGCGCCGAGGGCGAAGGAGACATCAAACAGCTCAACCGCGCCGAAGGCAATCCCCAGCGCCAGCGCCAGCACCGAAAGCGTGAACAGCTCCCGCGAACCGGTGGCGGCGCTGCGCGACATAATCCACGGCACCAGGCGGCGGCCAACCAGCATCATAATGGCGATAAAGGCGATAACTTTACCGATGGTGATGCCCATATCCACGGCCAGCGACGCCAGGCCGACGTCGCCTCTCTCCGTCATTCCGGCGACGGCGGGCAGCAGCACCAGCGTCAGCACCATCACTAAATCTTCGACGATTAGCCAGCCGATGGCGATTTGCCCTCGCTGACTATCAATAAGCTGGCGTTCCTCCAGCGCGCGCAGCAGCACCACTGTACTGGCGGTAGAGAGACACAGACCAAAAACGATACCGGTCATCAGCGACCAGCCGAGCATTGCGGAAAGCGCCATACCTAGCAGCGTCGCCACGCCTATCTGGGCAATCGCGCCGGGAATGGCGATCGACTTTACCGCCATTAAATCTTTTAAAGAGAAATGCAGACCGACGCCGAACATCAGCAAAATGACCCCAAGCTCGGCCAGCTCTGGCGCCAGTTTGGTATCCGCAACAAAACCCGGGGTAAAGGGGCCGGAGAGTACGCCCGCTAATAAATAGCCCACCAGTGGAGAAATACGTAGCTTATTGGCAATCATGCCAAAGATAAAAGCGAGGACCAGCCCGCCGACAATGGTGGTGATAAGCGGTGTTGCGTGGTGCATTCCGTCTCCTTGCGTGTGGTGAGCCCATCCATTTTCGGTATTTAACCAAAAACCGAGTAATAGTTTATGACAGTTTTAGCGGTTTTGTTTATGAATAATTGTTGAATTATGCAGAAAAACGGAATCAGGCAGCGAAAAAGCACAGATCGGAAAACAGCAGCAGGTAATCCGGGGGAGCACTGATAGAGTAAGGGGTTACGGCAGCCAAACTTTCACTTTGGCTGCCGTATAATCACGCTTTTTGGTGATTGTTAGGGAGGAATATCGTCAATATACCCAGCAGAGGCAGGAAAGCGCAGATTTTATAGACCAGCTCGATGTTGGTGTGATCCGCCAGCAGCCCCAGCACCGCGGCTCCCAGGCCGCCCATGCCAAATGCAAAGCCGAAGAACAGGCCGGAAACCATGCCAATTCGACCCGGTAACAGCTCCTGGGCGTAAACCAGAATGGCAGAAAACGCCGATGCGAGGATAAAACCAATAATCATGGTCAGAATCCCCGTCCATTCGAGGGTTGCGTAGGGTAAAATAAGGGTAAACGGCGCCACGCCGAGGATCGAGCCCCAAATCACGTATTTCCGCCCAATTTTATCACCGACAGGCCCGCCAATCACCGTTCCTGCGGCAACCGCGAACAGGAAGATAAACAGATGAATCTGCGCGTTTTGCACCGATAAGCCAAACTTATCCATCAGATAAAAGGTGTAGTAGCTGCTAATGCTCGCCATATAGAAGTATTTCGAGAAAATAAGCATCAGCAGGATGCTGACCGCCAGAATAACCTTGTTTTTGGGCAGCGGATTGGCAATGACGGCCTTCGGCTTACCCTTGTTCATCCGATGCTGCGCGGCGTACCAGCGGCTAATTTGCGACAGCACGACGATAGCCAGCAGTGCGGCGAGCACGAACCAGGCGACGTTGCCTTTGCCGTAAGGGGCAATGATAACCGCCGCCAGCAGCGGGCCCAGCGAGCTGCCAAAGTTTCCGCCCACCTGGAACAGCGACTGGGCCAGGCCGTGGCGTCCGCCGGAGGCCATGCGCGCCACGCGGGAGGATTCCGGATGGAAGACCGAGGAGCCGGTACCGACCAGCGCGGCGGCCAGCAGCACCGTACCGAAGCTTCCCGCCAGCGCCAGCAGCACCAGCCCGCAGAGGGTAAAGCACATGCCGACGGGCAGCGACCACGGCATCGGATGCTTATCGGTTAGATAGCCTACCACCGGCTGCAGGAGCGAAGAAGCGAGCTGGAAGGTGAGGGTGATCATGCCGATCTGCACGAAGGTGAGGGAAAACTCCGATTGCAGCAGCGGGTAGATCGCCAGGATCAGCGACTGGATCATATCGTTCAGCAGGTGGGAAAGGCTGATGGCTCCCAGAATGCCAAACGAGGTGCGCGCTTTTTGCGGCGGCGCAGCCGGGCCGGATAGGGGTTGAGCGGTCTGATTCATTGCCATAGATTCACTTAAAGGTTCTTATTAGAGGATGCAGGTAGAATTATTATCTGACTAACATACCTGCGCCTAAGGTTTGAAGGAAGCCGCAATTCTGAAAACATATTTGTCTAATCGCTTAACTCGCTATACTTTCGGCACTTGTTATTAAATCAGGGAGAGAAATATGCAATTTGTGAAACGCGGCGTGGCGCTGGCGCTATTGGCGGCGCTATCGCTGGGAAGCCTGTCTGCGCAGGCCTATGAGCAGGATAAAACCTACAAAATCACCATTCTGCATACCAACGATCATCACGGACATTTCTGGCGCAGCGATTACGGCGAATATGGTCTTTCGGCGCAAAAAACGCTGGTGGACGGTATTCGTAAAGAGGTGGCCGCCGAGGGCGGCAGCGTGCTGCTGTTATCCGGCGGGGATATTAATACCGGCGTTCCGGAGTCTGATTTACAGGATGCGGAACCCGATTTTCGCGGCATGAACCTGATTGGCTACGACGCGATGGCGGTAGGCAACCATGAGTTTGATAATCCGCTCAGCGTGCTGCGCCAGCAGGAGAAGTGGGCTAAATTCCCGTTCCTGTCGGCCAATATTTACCAGAAAAGCACCGGCGAGCGCCTGTTTAAGCCCTGGGCGCTATTTAAGCGCGGCGGGCTGAATATCGCGGTGATTGGCCTGACGACGGACGACACCGCCAAAATTGGCAACCCGGAGTACTTCACCGATATTGAATTCCGCAAGCCGGCGGAAGAGGCGAAGCTGGTTATTCAGGAGCTGCAGCAGAATGAAAAGCCGGACGTGATTCTGGCCACCACCCATATGGGCCACTACGACAACGGCGAGCACGGTTCGAATGCGCCGGGCGACGTGGAGATGGCGCGCAGTCTGCCCGCCGGCGCGCTGGCGATGATCGTCGGCGGCCATTCGCAGGACCCGGTATGCATGGCGGCGGAGAATAAAAAGCAGGTGGATTACGTTCCCGGTACGCCGTGCGCGCCGGACAAGCAAAACGGCATCTGGATCGTCCAGGTGCATGAGTGGGGCAAATACGTGGGCCGCGCGGATTTTGAATTCCGCAACGGCGAAATGAAGCTGGTGCACTATCAGCTGATCCCGGTCAACCTGAAGAAAAAGGTGACCTACGACAACGGCCAGAGCGAACGCGTGCTCTACACGCCGCAGATCCCGGAAAACGCGCAGATGCTATCGCTGCTGACGCCGTTCCAGAACAAGGGCAAAGCGCAGCTGCAGGTGAAAATCGGCAGCGTCAACGGCCATCTTGAGGGCGATCGCAGCAAGGTGCGCTTCGTGCAGACCAACATGGGGCAGCTGCTGCTGGCGGCGCAGATGGCGCGCAGCGGCGCCGACTTTGCGGTGATGAGCGGCGGCGGCATCCGCGACTCCATCGAAGCCGGAGATATTACCTATAAAGACGTGATGAAGGTGCAGCCCTTCGGCAACGTGCTGGTGTATATCGATATGAACGGCCAGGAGGTGACGGAGTATCTCACCGCCGTGGCGCAGATGAAGCCCGATTCCGGAGCCTATCCGCAGTTCGCCAACGTCAGCTTTGTGGCGAAAAACGGCAAGCTGAATGATTTGAAAATCAAAGGTCAGCCGGTCGATCCGACGAAAACCTACCGCATGGCGACCCTGAGCTTTAACGGCACCGGCGGCGACGGCTATCCGCATATCGACGCTAAGCCAGGCTACGTCAATACCGGCTTCATCGACGCCGAAGTGCTGAAAGAGTATATCCAGAAGAACTCCCCGCTGGACGCGGCGGCGTTTGAGCCGAAAGGCGAGGTGAGCTGGCAGTAACGGAGCCGCGCCGCTCGCCGGGTTGTGGCTTTGGCCCGGTCAGCGGCGCGAGGCGGCTGGAGAGATTAATCGCGGCGGGCGATATCGGCGAACGTCGCATCCAGGATTTTCGCCAGATCGCTGGCCGCCAGCTCGATATCCAGCCCGCGTCTGCCGCCTGAGATATACATGGTGGCAAACTCCTGCGCCGGGGCGTCAATCACCGTCGGCAGACGCTTTTTCTGCCCAAGCGGGCTGATGCCGCCGACCAGATAGCCGGTGACCCGCTGCGCCACCATCGGGTCGGCCATATCCACTTTCTTCGCGCCCAGCGCTTTGGCCACTTTTTTCAAATCCAGCTGGCCGGCAACCGGCGTCACCGCCACGGCCAGATGCTTCATATCCCCGTTTATCGCCACCAGCAGCGTCTTATAAACCTGATCCGCATTCAGTCCCAGTTTACGCACCACTTCGTCGCCGAAGTTGGTTTCGCTGGGATCGTGATCGTAGCTGTGGATCTTAAAAGGGATGTTGTTTTTTTCGAGTAATTTAACGGCGGGAGTCATCGTTATCCTTCTTACCAACCGATCTAATGTGCGTTAAGCATACGCCTGATGATTGTGTAAAAAATAGTACCATCTTGCGCAATAGTATTGGCAGTGATGGTCACTTTGAGCGACAATCGAACGATCCGAGGTGCAAATCTCGGGATAATAATAATGATGAAATTCCTCTTTGACGGGCCAATAGAAATATTGGCCATTTTTTTACGTCAGCATATCAGGCAGGTTCCCTTCACCGTATAAATGCAGCGCGCCGACGGCGACAACGTAGCGCCCCGGCGGCAGGGCCAGCAGCGTTTCGCGCCAGGCGAGGTTGCGCTGATGCATCAGCACATCGTACAGCGACTGGCTGAAGGTCGTGGGCAGCGAGGCGGCCCCAGTTGCCGGCGGCTGCTCCAGCCACCAGCCGATCATCACCTGCAGCAGACGGGCGTTGGTGCGCCAGTGGGTCAGGGTGTCCTCCAGCAGCGCCAGCCCGCCGTCGGGCAAATCGCGCAGCAGCGCTATCTGGCTATCGGTCCCCTCCAGCTCCATCACCCGTACGCGGTGCTCGCGCGCCGCCATCAGCAGCTGGTAATCGATCCCATAATCCGGACGCAGCCCCAGCTTTTGCGCCTGGGTCGCCTGCAGCGCCATAGCAACCTGCCATAGCGGCTGGCTGTCGAAAAGGGCGGTTGCCAGCCCCAGCTCCGCGGCGCGGGCCTCCAGCTCGGCTATTTGGTCGGCGCTCAGGCGCTCGGCCAGCGGCGGATAGGCGGGGAGGTTGCTGAAGGGCGTCTCGTTACCGGTAATGTCGGCTTCGACAATCAGCGCATCGGCCTGGCGGATTTTTTTCAGCAGCCTCGCCGGCGGCGGCGACATATCGCGGGTGCCCATATGAATGCTGCCGACGAGATGCAGATAGCGACCGCCGGGGAGGGTAACGTCCAGCGCCGGCCAGGAATAAGACGAGCCAAAGGCGGCTCGCCACAGCATTTTTATTCGGTTTAACAGGCCCATACGCGCTCCGCAATGTGAAGAACTCATGCTAGCGCGCGCGGCCAGAGGGCGCAAGCGTGGGCGGGAGGATAAGCGTGCGCTAGCCCGGACAGGGCGTGGTGCCGCTATCCGGGAAGGCTTCAGGTTCGGGTCCGCGTGAGAGTTTACTCTTTTGGTTTAAAGCGCAGCAGGCGGTTGGCGTTGCTCACCACGGTTATCGAGGAGAGCGCCATCGCCGCCCCGGCAACCACCGGGTTGAGCAGCGTACCGGTGAGCGGCCAGAGGATCCCGGCGGCAATCGGAATGCCCAGCGAGTTATAGACAAAGGCGCCCAGCAGGTTCTGCTTCATATTACGCAGCGTGGCTTTTGAGATGGCCAGCGCGTCGGCGACGCCGTTCAGGCTGTGGCGCATCAGGGTAATCGCCGCCGTTTCAATGGCGACGTCGCTGCCGCCGCCCATCGCAATGCCGACATCGGCCTGCGCCAGCGCCGGGGCGTCGTTAATGCCGTCGCCGACCATCGCGACCTGGTGCCCCTGGCTTTGCAGGCGCTTGATGGCATCAGCTTTACCGTCCGGAAGGACGCCGGCAATCACCTCGTCGATACCGGCTTCTTTGGCGATAGCGTTGGCCGTAACCGGGTTATCCCCGGTGAGCATCACCAGACGGTAGCCCTGGCGATGCAGGCGGGCCAGCGCCGCCACGCTGTCGCCGCGCAGCGGATCGCGAATGGCGATCAGCGCCGCAACCTCGCCGTCGACCGCCAGCAGCACCGGCGTGGCGCCCTGCGCGGCCTGAGCGTTGAGGTCGCTTTCCGCCGCGTCGGTGGCAATATTTTGCTCGTTGAGCAGCGCCTGATTGCCGAGCAGGAGACGATGGCCGTCGGCTTCGCCGCTTACCCCCAGTCCGCGCAGGGTGCGGAAGTTGCCGACCACCGGCAGCGCGCTTTCCGTCGCTTTGTCGAGGATCGCCCGCGCCAGAGGGTGGCTGGAGCCCTGTTCCAGCGCGGCGGCCAGGCGTAAAGCGCTCGCCTCATCGATAGCCGTAAAGGTTTTTACCGCCACAACCTGCGGTCTCCCTTCGGTCAGGGTACCGGTTTTATCGAACACGACGGTATCCAGCTGGCTGGCGCGCTGTAGCGCATCGGCGTCGCGCACCAGCACGCCGTACTCCGCCGCCCGGCCAACGCCGGAAATAATCGACATCGGCGTTGCCAGTCCCAGCGCGCACGGGCAGGCGATAATCAGCACCGTGGTGGCGATGATCAGGGTATAGACGATTTGCGGCGCCGGGCCGAAGAAGTACCAGATGGCCGCGCTGAACAGCGCGATGGCCACCACCGCCGGGACGAAGACCGCGGAGATTCTATCCGCCAGCTGGCCGATTTCCGGCTTACTGCTCTGCGCCTGGCGCACCATGCGGATAATTCGCGCCAGCGTGGTCTGACTGCCCACGGCGCTGGCGGTAAACAGCACGCTGCCGTCCTGTACTACCGTCCCGGCGTGCAGGGGATCTCCGCCGCTTTTCTGCTGCGGGATCGGTTCGCCGGTCAGCATGGCTTCATCAAGCCAGGCCTCGCCCTGGGCGATGGTGCCGTCAACCGGCACCCGGTCGCCGGTGGTCAGACGCAGGGTCATACCGGGATGAACCTCCGCCAGCGGTACGTTCTTTTCGCCCTCAGGCGTGACTACGCGCGCCGACAGCGGCGTCAGGTCGAGCAGTTTTTCCAGCGCCCGCGAAGAGCGCTGCCGGGCGCGGGCTTCCAGCATATGGCCGAGGTTAATCAGGCCGATAATCATGGCGCTGGCTTCATAATAGAGGTGGCGGGCTTCCATCGGGAACCACTGCGGCCACAGGTTGACGCTCATTGAGTAGAGCCAGGCGACCCCGGTACCCAGCGCCACCAGCGTATCCATGGTGGCGGTGCCGTTTCTCAGGCTTTTCCAGGCGCTACGGTAGAAGTGGCCGCCGGCAAAGACCATTACCGCCAGGGTGACAAGCCCGATAGCCAGCCACAGCGAACGGTTGTCGTCGGTGACCATCATGTTGTCACCGAACATTCCCCACACCATTACCGGCACGCCCACCAGCAGGGCGACGATCGCCTGCCAGCGGAAGCGTTTCATGGTGGCGATGGCGGTTTCCTGCTGGCGTTCGCGGCGCTCCAGATCGTCTTCAATAGCCTCTGCGCCGTAGCCTGCGTTCTCCACCGCCTGCACTAATTCTGCGGCGGACGCGCTGCCCATGACCAGCGCAGTGCGTTCCGCCAGATTTACCCGCGCCTGCGCGACGCCCGGTACCGCGGCAAGCGCCTTCTGTACCCGGGAAACGCAGCTGGCGCAGCTCATGCCGTTGATCAGTAGCTGTTGGCTGTCATCGCCGTCATGGGCTGTCGGAAGCTGAGGAAGGGCCGCTGTCAGTGCTTCCGACGGGAGTATTGAGTCCGCCAGCGGTTTAGCCTTTGGGTGGCTGAGCTCCGCACCGTATCCGGCTTTCTGAATCGTATCGATGAGCGCTTCGGCGCTGGCGCTGCCGGTGACGTGCGCTTCGGTGGTGGTGACGTCCGCCTGTTCAACGTCAGGACGCTGCTCCAGGCTCTCTTTTACCCGTTTGACGCAGTGGCCGCAGGTGAGGCCATCGAGCGTCAGGTCGATGGTTTGTGACATAACAAACTCCTTATTATGTGGATTAGCCAACTGTGGTAAAGGTTAAACCTTCCAGCAAGGGGAAGGTCAAGGCGTTTATTGTGTCGGGTCGGTTTCAGTACTCCAGCGCGATAGCGCCCGAATACTTGAACCCCGAAAAACGGCCGTAGACTTCAGTTCAGGTCATTCTGTTTTCGAGTTCAATGTTAAGATCGACGTCTATTTTTCTTTTTTAATCGTGAGTCGTTACGGCATTGATACTGTTTTTATGCTTAATATTGCTGGTATTACTTCGCTAAAACGGATGCTGGACTGACAGCCACAAAATGAGCCAGGGGAATTGGCCGGCACGTAAGGACATCTAAAGTGGAATTCCAGATATTCTGATTCAGCTGGCGTGATTAACCCTCCTCGCACGGGGAGTTATTTGCAGTGATGTCTTATTCAGTCGTACAGCCATTTACCCGCTTTGGCTGATTCGGCAAACATTCTTATGGTTAAAGGCTTGCGGGCTCTCTCAATATCCTCGCGCTTAGCCTTAAACCACCGCGTTAGTCGCGGCGTGTTTTCCCATGGAAAATAAGATGACCATTTGACAGCAGATAGATCGACATTAAACCGATCCTCAAATTTATGCAAAGCATCGTGGAGGTCGTCGCCGGGAGCATCAAACAAATCATCGTCGAGCTCCAAAGGAATCTCGTTCCAGCCGCCGTCTAAATATCCTGAGATCTCTTTCCTGAAAAGCGCCAGCACCTCTTCCGATATGGGATCCATCAAAAGGATGTCCACCGTATACGATGCTTCGGGCGGGCTATGAGGTTGTATTTTTCCTGAGTTTTTCTTGCTGTCTGGTAAATTGAATTTACAAGACCTATCCAACCTAACCAGGGAATATAGCGAGCGATAACCGCAGCAAGGTTATTCGTTTTACGCATTCTCACGCCGACGGGTGTAGGAACTCTGATGCCAAATGGCGTTCGGGCATTTCTCAAAATTATTCTCCCGTATCTGGAAACAACACTCGTGCCTTTTATCGCTTCTCCGGGTTTAGCCCTGGTTTTTAACCACGGTTGACCAGCAAGAATAGCGGCACCTGACTCAATGGCGATCCCCAGTTCATCACAAAATTGTTCGAGGAAAATAACATCGAAAAGTTCGCCTGGCGACAGGTTAGCTTGTCCGTGGTAGAAGTAGGTTCCGTTCAGTTCTTCTGTCGTATCCATTCTATCACCTATTATGCCGTCTGCCGTTCGTTCCAGGAATCCGTGAATATTATGTTTCCATCACAATGCTTCCTGGTAATCTTTTCATATCGTAACTCAATAGATTCCAGGTGGTTATTATTTTTATCTTCTGGAGATGCCATCGTCGGGGATATGGATACGATCCTTACGCCTTCGAGTAACATGTTGAAATATTCTACTTCCTGACCAGCATTGTCGATTTTATACCATTTTATCTCAGCAGATTTTAGGTTCTGACCTGTGGCAACTGCTTTATATAAGTATGGGCTTGAGTAGTCGAACTCTTTTACAATGATCATCGGTGAGTGTTGACGGGTGCCGGTAGGTTTTCCGGTGGCATTGTCGGTAGGAATTGAGAGGTTGTGGTGAAACCCTTTAAACTCGATGCTGGATTCCCTTTTCATGACATCACAACCGCCTTTGATTAATGCACCACCATCATCATAGAGCCACATATTACCTGGAATGGACATGTTCTTTCTCCCTTATGGTTTTGTAAAATCCTGCAGGAAGTATATATATTGAGTAGGGAGAGTAAATGGCTAATATGTAATTTTTTGGCTTTTTTTTAGTTGGAACTCTTAATCCCTGTTTAAAACTATCCGTAATGTTCTGTTTTTCTCGGAATTATCATCTATTAATAAATAGGGGTTATATTGGGTATTGGGTTATACACTGTATCGATGAATGAACTATTACAATGAGATACTAAATCATCATGACGGTGAAGAGCAATTTCAGCGCCGGGATACCCCATGAGCTTTCATTTGGAAACTTTTTGTTTTTTAATTTATTGTTATTCATTTGAGATTCCAGCAAGGGGAAACGCATTTTTATAAAAGGGACAAACTGAGGACAAGAAGGGGAGTTCCACCACCGTAATCCCCCTGTGCTTAATGGTCAAGAACGATAAGCGGCGTTTGATTTTCAGACTCTTTAATTACCGTGATATCCGCTCCGTAGAGGTCTTTCAGCGTCCGCTGCTGCATAACCGCCTGCGGGGTGCCGCTATCGACGACGCGCCCTTTATCCATCAGCACCACGCGATCGGCATAGCGGGCGGCGAGATTAAGATCGTGCAGCACGCAGCAGACGTTAAACTGCCGCTCGCGCACCAGACGGCACAGCAGACGGAAAAGATGCTGCTGGTGGTGAATATCGAGGGCGGAAGTGGGCTCATCCAGAAACAGCCATTTGGGCGACGGGACCGGCTCCCAGAGCTGCACCAGCAGGCGCGCCAGCTGTACCCGCTGCTGTTCGCCGCCGGAGAGCTGCCGATAGTCGCGGGCGGCCAGATCCCGGCAGTCGCACAGCGCCATGATGCGGTCCGTTTCATCGCGCGAGCTCTGCGTCCGCCAGGGATGTCTGCCCATGCGGATCACCTCCTGCACGCTGAACGGAAACGCCATATGGCCGTTCTGCCGCATCACGGCGCGGGTTTTCGCCAGCTCGGCTATCGACCACGCCTCCAGCGGCGTACCCAGCAGGGAGCACTGCCCGGCGTGCGGCCGCAGGTAGCCCGTGAGCTGGCGCAGCAGCGTGGACTTTCCGGCGCCGTTTGGGCCGAGAATAGCGACGATCTCCCCGCCGGGCAGCGTCAGGGAGACGTTATCGGTCAGGCGACGCCCCTGCAGGGTATAAACCAGATTTTCGGCCCGAATCATGACGCCCTCCGGCTGCGCAGGATCAGCCACAGAAAATAGGGTCCGCCGATCAGGCTGGTCAGCAGGCCGACGGGCATCTCCGCCGGCTGCACCAGCGTGCGGGCGAGGGTATCGGCCACCAGCAGCAGGCAGGCTCCGGCCAGGGTCGAGCAGGGGATAAGCCAGCGATGATCGGCCCCGATGGTCATGCGGATCAGGTGCGGGATCACCAGGCCAATAAAGCCGATCACGCCGCTCACCGAAACGGCCGCGCCCACCAGCAGCGAGCTGAGCAACAGCAGCTGCTGACGTTTACGCTTAACGTTAACGCCGAGGTAGTGCGCCTCTTCATCCCCCAGCTGCAGCAGGTTGAGCGTCCCGGCAAGAAACAGCGTGGCGACAACGGCCGGCAGGATAAACGAGCCGGCGACCAGCAGCGTAGGCCACTGCGCCTGGCCAAGGTTGCCCATCATCCATAGGGTGAGCTGGCGCAGCTGCTGCTCGTCGCCGATGTAGCTCAGCACGCCGATCGCCGCTCCGCACAGCGCGTTGATAGCGATGCCGGCTAACAGGAGCTGCATCATGCCGCCGTGCGCGTGGCGCCGGCTGATGAGGAAAATGACGGCGCAGACCGCCATGCTGCCGGCGACGGCAAAAATCATCTGCTCGTAGAGAGCCAGAACCACCGGAAATGAGAAGGGCAGAACAATCGCCACCCCCACCATCAGCGCGGAGCCGCTGCTGACGCCGAGCAGGCCGGGATCGGCCATCGGGTTACGAAACAGGCCCTGCATAATGACCCCAGCCGTCGCCAGCGCGCTGCCCACCAGCACCGCCAGCAGCACGCGAGGGAGGCGAATATTCAGCCAGATATCGCGATATTCTTCGTCAAACAGGGCGCTGAAGCTGATATTCAGCGCGCCCTGGCTGGCGCCAACCAGCACCAGTGCGGCCAGCAGCAGCGCAAGGCCCGTCAGTACGCTGGCGGAAGAGAGTGAATCCTTGAGCACGCAAAACTCCATAACGTCTTTGCGGCGCGGATCTGCCGCGCCGCGAGGGGATTACGCCGGCTTGAGGTCCGGCTCAATCAGGCTGTAGATCTGATTGTTGAGCGCCGGCGCGGCGGCCAGCTCGTGAATATGCGCGGCAACGTCCGCGCGCCGCACGAAACCGTGGCACTCCTGGTTCTGCAAGCGCTGCGCTTTACCGCTCGCCTCGCCGTTGAGCAGGCCGCCGGGGCGCAGGATGGCATAATCGAGGCCGCTGGTTTGCAGCCAGCTTTCCGCCAGCGTTTTTTCGCGCACCGCCTGGCCAAACGCGGCTTTGGCGCGTGGGGATAAAAAGGGCCAGCTATCGCCGCAGCCCAGCGAGGTCACCAGAATCATTCGCCCGATGCCCGCTTTTTCTGCGGCATCAATAACAGTCCGGTGCGCCAGGTAGTCCTCGGCGCCGCCCATAGAGGAGACGATTAGCGCATCCGGGCCGGCGGCGTGGCAGGCGCGAGCCACCACGGCGGCATCGCAGGCGTCGCCGGGGAAAACCCGCACGCCTTTAGCCTCAAGGGCGGCTGCGGACTGCGGGTTACGCACCACGGCCAGAACGGGGAGCCGCTCCGCCAGCGCCAGTTCAAGAGTCTTTGCGCCCGTGCCGCTGCCGCCGGCGCCAAAGATTAACCACGGCGTCATCAGGCGGTTTCCTTGAGGGAAGCGGCCAGGGCCCGGAAGGCGCTAACCTGCTCAGCGAGCAGCTGGCGATGCTCGTCGCGGCCGAGGAAAATCTTGAACATCGCGCTACCTGCCTGGTTAAAGAAGAGAATCGACGCGGTGTCCATACCCATAAATTTACGTTCAATCAGCGCGATATGGCGGCAGTTTTCCGCTTTGATATGGCCCGTCATGCCCTTTTTGCCGCGCAGGTTGAAATAGCCGTGACGGTGGAATCCGGAAGGCAGCTCGCCGGTAAACTCGAGGATGACGTCGGCGGTATGAACCAGCGTCGTGACCTTGCCCCATTCGCTGACGGTTTCCCAGACGGCGTCAAAGTTCTCACCCGACACGAGCGTCGGGGAGGGGAGGTTTTGCACCACCTCCAGCAGGGAGGTGTGGTAGCGATCGGCGATCGCCTCCAGGGTGCCGTCCGGCTCGGTTAGCAAAAATTCCGCTAAAGAAACATGGCTCATAAATCACTCCTCTTAGGGTTGCTCTACCGCAATGTGCGGCGCGTTAAGTTGTTGAATCAGTTCATCAAGAGACTGCAAAATGTTGCTGGCCCAGAGGCGTCCTTCGTTGGTCAGGCGCAGGCAGGTTGAGGCGTCGCGGGTGAGCCCCGCCCGATGCCATTGGGCCAGCAAAGGCGCCAGCTCCCCGGCGCGCGGCGTGAGTTCATCCAGTGGGACGCGGGCGGTTTCCACGCCCGCCTGTAGCGTATGCCGCCACTGAAAACCGCGCTCGGCGGTGCGCATCATCATCATCAGCGGCTTTTTCCCGGCGGCGATCGCTTCGTGCCAGGCCGTCAGGTTACGTTCCACCATCCACGAATAGCCGTTGACCGAGCCGCCGGCGCCGGAGCCGAGGGCCAGGCAGTCGGCCCCTTGTTTAATCAGCAGGTTGTAGAGATTGCGTTCGCGGGTCGTGCGGGCCCAGTGGCTGTTGCTGATACAGCGCCAGCCCGCGCTCTCCATGAAGTCGCAGCCCTGCAGATAGAGATCGCGCCGCTCTGCCGGCGTGGGGACGGCGGTGCGACCGTTTTCCACGGCTTTGCCCAGCGGCGTGTTGGGGAGCAGATTAAGGGCGTAGAGATCGACGCCGTCGAGCCCGATGTCGCGGGCGATTTTGAGATCTTCCTCCCACAGCGTTGCGTCCTGGCCGGGAAGGCCGAAAAGCAGATCGCACACCACGGCCGCGCGATCCCGCCGCACCAGCCCCCGCATAAAGGCGGCGGCGGTGGGGCCGTCAGAGGTGCGGGCCATTTTCTTACGCACCTTGCTGTTGAAGGACTGAATGCCGATGGAGAAGCGATTGGCTCCGGCATCCAGGCAGGCGTCGATGCGATTGTCATCAAAGTTAAGTACTCGTCCTTCGATAGTGATTTCGCAGTCCGGCGCGAGGGGCAGCTTTTCCCGCAGGGTGGTGATAATTATCGCCAGATCCTGCGCCGCCAGCGCGGAGGGCGTGCCGCCGCCAAAATAGACCGCGTGGATCGGCGCCGACTGGTGCAGGACGCTATCGGCCTCCATTTCGATTTCGCGCAGCAGCGCGTCGGTATAGCGGGCGCAGTGGTCATCCTCATAGCGATTTTGATAAAAGCCGCAAAAAGTGCAGTGGGTTGCGCAAAAAGGAATATGTAAGTACAGCAGACGTTTACGCGGCGGCGCGCGGTGGTCGAGCACCTCCTGCCAGGTTTGCGCCAGCTGCTCTTTCGCCACCGGGATTGCGCCGCGCCACGGCATGGTGGCCCGTCGATCTTTAAAGGGCTGGCCGCCCTCCAGCGCGAAATGCGCGGAGAGGTCCAGATCGTTGTTAGTCTTCATAGCATCAACATCAAATCCAGTTATTGGGGCCAGAACTGCTGGTTAAGGGATTCAACCGCGTCGGCAACCCGGGGGCCCATACCGAGGATCAGCGACTGATCTATCGTGATAATGCGCCGGTTTTTCCATGCGGCGGTGTGGGTGATGCCGGCGACGGCGCGCAGCCGGTCAATATCGCCGCCAACCATTTGCGAGGTCACGACGATCACCTCCGGGTTTGCCGCAATCAGCGATTCCGCGCTGTAGCTTTTATACTGCTCGTGCGAAGCCACGTTCCGCGCGCCCGCGAGGGTCAGAATAGCGTCGGCAACGCTGCCCCTGCCGGCGACCTGCGGCGCGCTGCCGCCCGCGGAGAGAATAAACATCGCCCTGAGCGGCGCGTTCTGCGCCGCTACGCTGCGCTGAACGCGTTCCAGTCGCTGTTGAATCCCCTTCACCAGCGTATCGCCTCGTTCAGGAACCTGCAGCGTTTTTGCCAGCTGGCGAATATTGGCGTACATCTGTTCAACCGTGGCCGGTATGCGCGGCAGGGTGACGACCTGAACTTTTTGCGTCCGCAGCTGATCCAGTACGATCTGCGGCCCGGCATCCTGCCAGGTGATAAAAACGTCCGGCCTGAGGGATAAAATGCCTTCGCTGCTGAGCTGCTTCCAGTAGCCGATATGCGGCAGCCCGGCCGTTTCCGGCGGCCAGGAGGTGGTCTCATCGACGCCGACAACCTGATTACCGGCGTCAAGCGCGTAGATCAGTTCGCTGAGCGAGCCGCCGGCCACGACGATACGTTCGCTGGCATAGGTTGCGCAGGCGGCACAGAGCGTCAGCAGGGCGAACAACAGTTTTTTCATCATCAGAAGTTCCACGCGAAGCCAACCGCCGCGTTAAATCCGGCCGCCGGAATGGTTTCATGGGCGGTTTGATAGCGCTTGTTGGTCAGGTTGTTGAGCGCCAGGTTGACCTGATACTGCTCCTGCGGGCCGAACTCGGTATTAAACGCGAGGTTAAGCGTTGCCCAGCCCGGATAGCGAATCTCCCTGGCGCCGGTTTTATCGTTAGCGCTGGAGGCGGCGCGCACGAAGAGATCGGAGGTCACGTTGGCGCTATTCAGCAGCAGCGTGTGCTTCAGACCCGCTCGTCCCGTCAGCGCGGGCTCGCCGGTATCCCAGGTTTTAACGGTTTCGCCTTCGTACTGCCGGCGAATAAGGTTGCCGCTCAGATAGGGTGAAACGGCCCAGCCGTTGTACTCCGCCGTCAGCTCCATCCCCCAGGTTTTGGCGCGATCGATATTGTCGTAATAGAAATATTCGCCGCGCGAAGAGGTGCTGTTGCCGCTGCAAATCGCCTGGCCCGAACAGGGGAGGCTGGCGATATAGTCTTTGGCTTCGGAGTAGTAAATCGCGCCGTCAACCAGCCACATATTGCCTTTGTAACGGGCGCCCAGCTCATAGTTGTTGGAGTGTTCCGCCTTCAGGCCGGCGTTGCCATAGGTGATGCCGCCCCCGGCCGAGGTCTGCATAAACAGCTGGGTCAGCGTTGGGAAGACGTAGCCCTGGGCGTACGCCGCGCGCAGCTCAACGTCTTTAAAGCCGGAATAGCGCAGGCTGGTCGAGGTCACCAGCTTATCGTCGTGGGCCGATTTTCCGCCCATTGACTGGCTGACCGCGCCGCTCCGGCTGTCGCTGCGGTTAAGCTCGGAGGAGAGCCAGTACTGACGCGCGCCAACGGTCCAGGTCCAGTCATCGGCGAAGCGCCAGTCGTTTTGGGCAAACACCGAGGCGTTGCTTTGCTGCGCCTCAATATGCGACAGCGTGAGGGTCTGGATGTCGAAGGCGCCGGTGGCCGCCGTCTGGCGCGTGCTGCTGCGGGTGTCCTGCTTCACTTTGTCATGCTGATACTGGGTGCCGATAACCAGCTCGTTGTTCGCCGGCAGGGAGAAATTGCCCTGCAGCGTTACGCCCTGGGTATATTGCTTATCGTTGGTGTTGGTCTGGTTGCTGACCGTCAGCGCCTGGATAATCGGGCTGGGGATCGGCTGGGTGGTCTTAATCCGGTTTTCAAACTCACGCGCAATGGTCTGGCTGTAGGCGTCGAGGTGGATTTTTTTCAGGTAATCGCCGCCGGCGTCGAAGTCATAGAATGCGCCGATCTTTTCGCGCTCCAGCTTGGGGATACGGACGCTGAAGTCTTCATATTCGCCATCCGGATCGTCAAACCAGGTCTGCGTGGAGGTCCTGTAGCGGTCGAGCGACAGGCCGAACTTATGCTGGTCGAGAGTGTAGCCAAGCCAGACGCCCTGGCTGTTGTTGCGAAAGTTGGTGTTTTGCAATCTGCCGTCCGGCGTATCGCGGTTGCCCTGATCGGAGTAGCTGCCGTTGATGCGATAGTCGAACTGGCCGATGCTGCCCCAGGCCGCCGCGGACTCATCCCAGCCCGCGGTCGCCGAGTTATATACCGCCTTTACCGTGCCGGCGAGGGGCTTATCCCCGCCTTTTTTAGTGATAAAGTTGATCACGCCGCCGATGGCCTGCGAGCCGTAAAGCACCGAGTAGGGGCCTTTTACCACCTCGATCCGCTCCAGCGCCGACTCATCAATCAGCAGCCCGACGCCGTAGTTCTGCCCGGCGCGCTGGTAGCTGACCACCTGGCCGTCAATCAAAATCAGCACCCGCGAAGAGGCCTCGCCGCGGATGCGGATTTGCTTACGTCCGGCCAGAGAGTTATCGGTCACTTCAACGCCGGGGATATCCCGCAGATCGTCGGCGATAGAGACGCTGGTGGAGTTGTTGAGCGTTTCCCGGTCGATAACCTGAACGGTCGCCGGGCTTTCCCAGAGGCTTGATTCTGTTCGATTGGCCGTGACGATCAGCGTCTCGTCGCCGGTCGTTTTAGCCGTGCTGGTTGGGGTTGTCGCAGAAACGTTAGCGGCAACAAACAGCGACAGGCTGGAGAGTAGCATGCTCCCCCGTTTTATCCTTTCCACCATTAGATTAACCTTTATTATAATGATAACCAATATCATTCGCATTTATATTGGTTTGTGGAGGACACGTCCAGAAGCGAAGAGGTAAATGGAATGCACCTTTGATATGGGTCAATTTCTACCGGTGAGTAAATAGTTTTTTGCGAGCTTTATCACGTTATGCAATACCGTGGGCGCGGTTAACCTGATAAAAAATATGGCTTATATTTTTTCCTTCCCGTGCAGGGTTGGTTATTGCGCGAATGATCCTACAATAGGGGCAGGGCGACAAGCAGCGAGGTGCAGAGGCGATGAATATCAGCGATGTGGCAAAAAGGACTGGCTTAACCAGTAAAGCGATTCGCTTCTACGAAGAGAAGGGGCTGGTGACGCCGCCGCTGCGGAGCGACAACGGCTACCGCAGCTACAGCCAGCGGCACCTGGACGAGCTGACCCTGCTGCGCCAGGCGCGGCAGGTTGGGTTTAACCTCGAGGAGTGCCGCGAGCTGGTCGACCTGTTTAACGATCCGTCGCGGCATAGCGCCGACGTCAAGCGCAGAACCCTGGATAAAGTCGCTGATATTGAGCGTCATATCAGCGAGCTACAGAGCATGCGTAGCCACCTGCTGGCGCTGGCGGAGTCCTGCCCCGGCGATGACGGCGCTGACTGCCCGATTATCGACAATCTCTCCGGCTGCTGCCATCGCAAGACGCAGAGTTAGCGGTGGGGAGGGGCGAGCCTGATCCGCAGCGTGATGCCCTCAACCGCCAGCACCTCCACCTTACTGCCGGCGGCGAGGTCCTCGTCGGCGACCACCGGCCATGAGCTATCGCCAACGCGCACGTGGCCGCGGCCGTTAACCAGCGCCGTCTCCAGCGAGAAGACGCGGCCAATCAGCTGATTCCCGCGCTGGTTAAGCCGGGCGTCGGCCGGCTTCTGCCGCTTCTCCTGGCCGCGCAGCCAGCGCGACCACAGCCAGGCCGCCAGCAGGGTCAGCGCGGCAAACAGCGTGCCCTGCCACTCCCAGCCCAGCGTCAGCATCCAGGTCAGCGCCCCGGTGATCACCCCGGCAACGCCGCTCCACAGCAGATAGCCGTTGCCGCCGAGCATCTCCGCCGCCAGCAGCAGCCCGCCGAGGCTCAGCCAGAAGATATGCGGATGAACCAGTATCATCGCGATCATAGTTTTTTCCGTTCGCCGGCGCCTTCTTTGAGCAGTTCGCTAATTCCGGCGATAGATCCCATCAGGCTGGTCGCGTCGAGCGGCATCAGCACGACCTTGCTGTTATTTGCTGCGCCGATCTGCTGCAGGGCGTCGGTATATTTCTGCGCAACGAAGTAGTTAATCGCCTGAATATCCCCGGAGGCGATGGCGGAAGAGACCATCTGGGTGGCGCGGGCCTCCGCTTCCGCCGAACGCTCGCGCGCTTCCGCCTGCAGGAACGCCGACTGGCGCTCGCCTTCGGCTTTGAGAATTTGCGACTGCTTTTCGCCTTCGGCTTTCAGGATCTCCGCCTGACGTACCCCTTCGGCTTCGAGAATATAGGCGCGCTTGGTACGTTCGGCTTTCATCTGGGCGTTCATCGAGGCGATAAGCTCCGCCGGCGGGCGCACGTCGCGAATCTCCACGCGGGTGATTTTGATCCCCCACGGGTTGGTGGCCTCATCGACGATATGCAGCAGGCGGGTGTTGATGCTGTCGCGCTGGGAGAGCATTTCGTCGAGCTCCATCGAGCCGAGAACGGTACGGATGTTGGTCATCGTCAGGTTGATAATCGCCAGCTCGAGGTTGCTGACCTCATAGGCCGCTTTCGGCGCGTCAATCACCTGAATAAAGCACACCGCATCGATGGTGACGTTAGCGTTATCGCGCGAAATGACCTCCTGGGAGGGAATATCCAGCACCTGCTCCATCATATTGATTTTTCTGCCGATGCGGTCCATAAACGGCACCACCAGGCTCAGGCCCGGCTGCAGGGTCATGGTATAGCGGCCGAAGCGCTCGACGGTCCACTGGTAGCCCTGCGGGACAATTTTCACCCCGGCAATAACGATCACCAGGGCGACAAAAATAAGAACGGGGATAAAAATTAGCATCAAAAAACCTCCTGTTTAATTGCCTGCCAGACGTCAGCAAAATGACGCATGTTTAAATCGAGTATATCTTTCTCCCCATCCTGGCGAAAGAAAAGTGGAGTAAACTAGTCGGGTTTTGGGAAATATATGGAACGATAATGAAGGAAAATAAAGCTATCTTGCGCCTTGAGGACGTTGGCTTTCAGATCGATAAGTCGGTCATTCTGCATAATATTAATCTCGAGCTGGGCGCCGGAGAATTTAAGCTAATTACCGGGCCCTCCGGCTGCGGTAAAAGCACGTTGCTTAAAATTATCGCCTCGCTGCTCAGCCCGACCAGCGGGCAGATTTTTTACTCCGGCAAGGATATCAATACGCTATCGCCGGAAGCCTACCGCCAGCAGGTCTCATATTGCGCGCAAACTCCGGCGCTATTCGGCGACTCGGTCTATGACAACCTTATTTTTCCCTGGCAAATTCGCCGTCAGCAGCCGGACCCGCAGGCGCTGATTGCCGATTTACGCCGCTTTGGGCTGGCGGAAAGTACGCTGGGCAAATCGATTAACGAACTCTCCGGGGGAGAAAAGCAGCGCGTTTCGCTTATTCGCAACCTGCAGTTTTTGCCGCAGGTGCTGCTGCTCGATGAAATTACCAGCGCCCTGGATGAGAGCAATAAGCGCAACGTGAACGATATTATTCATCGCTATGTGACGGAAAAGAATATTGCGGTGCTGTGGGTGACGCATGACCGGAATGAAATCGACCACGCCGATGAAGTGGTTACGCTGCAGCCGGCGAGCGTAGAGGGGCGGGAGGTTAGCAATGAACGGACATAATATCACCAACGAATCGCTGGCCCTGTCGATGGTGCTGGTGCTGGTGGCCATCGTGGTGAGCTATCGCGAAAAGCTGGCGCTGGAGAAAGATATCATCTGGAGCATTTGCCGGGCGGTGGCGCAGCTGATTATCGTCGGCTACGTGCTGAAATATATCTTCAACGTCAATCACGTTCTGCTGACGCTGCTTATGGTGCTGTTTATCTGTTTTAACGCCGCGTGGAATGCGAAAAAGCGCAGCAAATATATCGATAAGGCCTTCATCTCATCGTTTATCGCCATTACCACCGGCGCCGGGCTGACCCTGGCGGTGCTGGTCTTCTCCGGCTCGATCTCTTTCGTGCCGATGCAGGTGATCCCGATCGCCGGCATGATCGCCGGCAACGCGATGGTGGCGGTGGGGCTGTGCTACAACAATATGGGTCAGCGTTTCAGCAGCGAACAGCAGCAAATTCAGGAGAAGCTGAGCCTCGGCGCGACGCCAAAGATGGCCTCTGCCGGGCTAATTCGCGACAGTATTCGCGCCGCGCTGATTCCGACCATCGATTCAGCGAAAACGGTGGGGCTGGTGAGCCTGCCGGGAATGATGTCGGGGCTGATTTTTGCCGGGATAGATCCGGTTAAAGCAATTAAGTATCAGATAATGGTCACATTTATGCTGCTATCGACCGCCAGCCTGTCAACCATCATCGCCGGCTATCTGACCTACCGAAAATTCTTTAACCCGCGCCACCAGCTGGTGGTGACGCACCTGAAAAAGAGCGCCTGACCGCGTTCCCCGGTCGGCGAGGCGCCGCCGGGGAGGTTTAACGATCAGTACAGCAGGGAGTAGAGCTGGCGGCGATATTTGGCGGCCAGCGCGTCGCCGGTGCCGAGGGCGGCCAGAATTTCCTGCAGCATCTTGCGCACCTGGCCGTCGCCGGCGTCTAAATTTTCCTGCAGATGGCTGAACAGCAGGGCCAGCGCCTCTTCGTTGCGGCCAACCTGATGCAGCTGCAGGGCCAGCTGCGCCGCCAGCGCCGCGTCCTGCGGGTTTTGCTCAACCTGCTGCTGGAGCTGCTGAATTTCCGGGGTATCGGCCGCCTGCTTAAGCAGCTCAATCTGCGCCACCAGCCCCTGGAAACGGGTGTCCTGATCCTGCAGCGGAACCTTTTTCAGCACCGCCTCGGCCTCGTCGGAGCGCTGCAGGGCGATCAGTGTTTCCGCCAGCAGCAGGCCAATCTGGCTCTCCTGCGCGGAGAGCTGCCACGCCTCTTTCAGCAGCGGCAGGGCTTCGGCGTACTTCTCTTCCTGCATCAGCGCCAGCGCCTGCTGGGCCTTTAGCTCCTCTTCGCGCGGCAGCACTTTATCAAGCAGCGCGCGTACGGCGGACTCCGGCTGCGGGCCTTCAAAGCCGTCAACCGGCTGGCCGTTCTGGAACAGGTAAACCGTCGGGATCGAGCGCAGGCCGAACTGCGAAGCCAGCATCTGCTCGGCATCGCAGTCCACCTTCGCCAGGATAAACTGACCGTTGTACTGCGCCGCCAGGCTCTCCAGAACCGGCGTCAGCTGCTCGCAGTGCTGGCTGCGCGCGGACCAGAAATAGAACAGCACCGGCGCGGTAACGGATTGCTCCAGCGTCTGATGCAGGTTAGCTTCGGTAATATTGATAATATTCTGTACTGACATAAGCGCATCTCTTTAATCGATTTTTTGTATACATGGGGGCGGCGGCCGGCGCTTCAACTCAGCCCTGGATAATTTTGTCCATCATCCGCGCCGGCAGCAGGCGTTTGAGCAGGGCGACCGCGTGCGTGACGAAGGTCACCGGATAGCGCAGCCGGGGTTTATCGCTAACGAAAGCATGGCGCACTTTTTCCACCACCGCCTCCGGCCCGAGGGTAAAGCGCGCGGCGATGCCGGGATTTTCCACCGGCTTGTCGCGCTGGGTTTGGTTAACGTTGGTCGTAAAGCGGGTGCGAATCGGCCCCGGCTCAATCAGGCTGACCTTAATGCCGCTGTAGCGCAGCTCCATGCGCAGGGCGTCGGACCAGGCCTCCAGCGCATATTTGCTGGCGGCATAGGCGCCGCGGCCGGGGCTGGAGATGATCCCCATCACCGAGGAGGTCATCACGATACGCCCCTCGCCGTGCGGCTCCATCGCCGGAAGCAGCAGCATGGTGAGCTGATGGGCGCCAAAAAAGTTGGCGGCAAACTGCTGCTCCATCTGCCGGCGGCTAATGGTGATCAGCGGGCCATACACGCCGTAGCCGGCGTTATTAAACAGGCCGTACAACCGATTATCGGTCAGGGCGATCACCTCCGCCGCCGCGCGCTCCACGCTCTGCGGATCGTCAAGATCCAGCAAAATACCGGTCAGTCCGAGTTCCCGCATCCGCGCCACGTCCTCGGCCTTGCGGCAGGCGGCCAGAACCTTAAAGCCCTGACGTTGCAGATCGAGCGCGCTTTCAAGGCCAATACCGCTGGAACATCCTGTAACTAAAACCGTTTTTTGCATAACTTTACCTGCAAACAACCCCTGCGGATCAGGAGTCATGATTAACTAAGGGAGCCAGCCGCGTCGCCATCCAGTCGGCAATAAACGGCTGGGCGTCGCGGTTGGGGTGGATGCCATCATCCTGCATCCACTGTGGTTTCAGATAGACCTCTTCCATAAAAAAGGGTAACAGAGGAATATCAAACTCTTTGGCCAGTGCGGGATACATTGCGCTAAAGGCTTCATTATAACGACGGCCATAGTTGGCGGGCAGGCGAATTTGCATCAGCAGCGGCTGGGCATTCGCCGCTTTGATATCCTGCAAAACGGTGCGCAGCGTCTGCTCCGTTTGCTGCGGCGGGAAGCCGCGCAGCCCGTCGTTGCCGCCCAGTTCGACCAGTACCCAGCGTGGCTGATGCTGCTTAAGCAGCGCCGGCAGACGCGCCAGCCCCTGCTGCGACGTGTCGCCGCTGATGCTGGCGTTAACCACCGGCGTTTTGGCCTGCCACTTATCGTTAAGTAGCACAGGCCACGCGGCGTTGGCCGCCATGCGATAGCCGGCGCTCAGGCTGTCGCCGAGAACTAACAGCGTATCCGCCGCCATCGCGCGGCAGGTAAACAGGACCAGAAACAGGAAAGGCAAATGCCAGCGGAAAACATACTTGAAGTTCATCATCTTAAGAAGTCCGTCGGTCAGGGAGAGCATCAGCTTTCCATCCTCACCGGAGTTGAGCTGGTTGTCAAACCGGCGCAGACCATCGCCCTGATCGGCGAGTCGGGTTCCGGTAAATCCACGCTGCTGGCCATTCTTGCCGGGCTGGACGACGGCAGCGGCGGTGAAGTCTCTCTGCTCGGGCAGCCGCTGCACCACATGGACGAAGAGGCGAGGGCGCAGCTGCGCGCGAAGCACATCGGCTTCGTCTTTCAGTCCTTTATGCTGATCCCGACCCTCAACGCGCTGGAAAACGTTGAGCTTCCGGCGCTGCTGCGCGGCGAGAGCGACAGCCAGAGCCGGGGCAGCGCCAGGGCGCTGCTTGAGCAGCTGGGGCTGGGCAAACGCCTGAACCACCTGCCGGCGCAGCTCTCCGGCGGCGAGCAGCAGCGGGTGGCGCTGGCCCGCGCCTTCAACGGACGTCCGGAGCTGCTGTTTGCCGATGAACCGACCGGCAACCTCGATCGGCAGACCGGGGACAAAATTGCCGACCTGCTGTTTTCGCTCAATCGCGAACACGGGACGACGCTGATCCTGGTGACGCACGATCCGCTGCTGGCGGCTCGCTGCGACCGGCGGCTGCGGCTGGTTGATGGTCAGCTGCGGGAGGAAGCATGATTGCCCGCTGGTTCTGGCGCGAATGGCGATCGCCGTCGCTGCTGATCGTCTGGCTGGCGCTGAGCCTGGCGGTGGCCTGCGTGCTGGCGCTGGGGTCGATAAGCGATCGTATGGAAAAGGGGCTCAGCCAGCAGAGCCGTGAGTTCATGGCCGGAGACCGGACGCTGCGCAGCTCGCGCGAGGTGCCCGCCGACTGGCTGGCGCAGGCGCGTCGGCTGGGATTAACGGTTGGCGAGCAGCTTAGCTTCGCCACCATGACCTTTGCTGGCGATACGCCGCAGCTGGCCGACGTTAAGGCGGTTGACGATACCTATCCCCTTTACGGTCAGCTGGAAACCCAGCCGCCGGGCTTAAAGCCGCAGGCGGGCAGCGTGCTGCTGGCCCCGCGCTTAATGGCGCTGCTGAATTTAAAAACCGGCGATACCATCGACGTCGGCGACGCCACGCTGCGCATTGCCGGGGAGGTGATTCAGGAGCCGGACGCCGGGTTCAATCCTTTCCAGATGGCGCCGCGACTGATGATGAATACCACCGACGTGGCGAAGACCGGGGCGGTGCAGCCCGGCAGCCGCGTCTCCTGGCGCTATAAGTTCGCCGGCGCCGCGCCGCAGCTGGCGGAGTACGAGCGGTGGCTGCTGCCAAAGCTGGGGGCGGAACACCGCTGGATTGGCCTCGAGCAGGATGACAGCGCGCTGGGTAAATCGCTCGAACGCTCGCAGCAGTTCTTGCTGCTCTCAGCGCTGCTCACGCTTCTGCTGGCGGTGGCGGCGGTGGCGGTGGCCATGAGCCACTACTGCCGCAGCCGCTACGATCTGGTGGCGATCCTTAAAACCTTAGGCGCCGGGCGGGCGCAGCTGCGCAAGCTGATCGTTGGGCAGTGGCTGCTGCTGCTGGCGCTGGCGGCGATTGCCGGCGGCGCGATGGGGATGGGGCTGGAGAAGATCCTGCTGGTGATGCTGAAACCGGTTCTCCCGGGCGCGCTGCCGGCCGCCAGCCTCTGGCCGTGGCTGTGGGCGATTGGCGCGATGGTGGTGATTTCGCTGCTGGTGGGGCTGCGGCCCTACCGGCTGCTGCTGGCGACGCTGCCGCTGCGGGTGCTGCGCCAGGACGTGGTGGCTAACGTCTGGCCGCTGAAGGTCTATATTCCGCTGGTCTGCGCGGTGGTGATTATCCTGCTGGCCTGGCTGATGGGCGGCAGCCCGCTGCTGTGGGCGGTGCTGGCCGGCGCGGTGGTGCTGGCGCTGCTGTGCGGCCTGCTGGGCTGGGGGCTGCTGTGGTTGCTGAAGCGCGTGACGCTGAAGGCGCTGCCGCTGCGCCTGGCGGTTAACCGCCTGCTGCGCCAGCCGTGGTCGACGCTAAGCCAACTGGCGGCGTTCTCGCTGTCGTTTATGCTGCTCGCCCTGCTGCTGGTACTGCGCGGCGATCTGCTGGATCGCTGGCAGCAGCAGCTGCCGCCGGAAAGCCCCAACTACTTCCTGATTAATATTGCCCCGGATCAGGTTGAGCCGGTCAAAGCCTTCCTTGCCGGGCACCAGACGGCGGCGACGGAGTTTTACCCCATCGTCCGCGCGCGCCTGACGCAGATTAACGGCCAGGCGACGGAGGGCAATAAGGACGAGGCGCTGAATCGCGAGCTCAATCTGACCTGGAGCGACGACCTGCCGGATCATAATCCGCTGGTGGCCGGCAGCTGGCCGCCAAAAGCGGGGGAGGTGTCGATCGAAGAGGGGCTGGCGCAGCGCCTGGGGATTAAGCCTGGCGATAGCGTCACCTTTACCGGCGATACCCAGGAGTTCGGCGCGAAGGTGACCAGCGTGCGCAAAGTGGACTGGGAGAGCCTGCGGCCCAACTTCTTCTTTATCTTCCCGAAAAACGCGCTCGACGGGCAGCCGCAGAGCTGGCTGACCAGCTTCCGCTGGGACAACGGCAGCGGCATGCTGACGCAGCTGAACCGCGAATTCCCGACCGTCAGCCTGCTCGATATCGGCGCCATCCTCCGCCAGGTAGGCCAGGTCCTGACCCAGGTCAGCCGCGCGCTGGAGGTGATGGTAGTGCTGGTCACCGCCTGCGGTATTTTACTGCTGCTGGCGCAGGTACAGGTCGGGATGCGCCAGCGCTATCAGGAGCTGGTGGTCTGGCGTACGCTGGGGGCCGGAAAGTCGCTGCTGCGTACCACGCTGTGGGCGGAGTTTGCCCTGCTGGGCGTGGTGTCCGGGATTGTGGCGGCGATAGGGGCCGAGGTGGCGCTGGCGATGCTGCAAACCAAAGTCTTTGATTTTCCCTGGTCTCCGGACTGGCGGCTGTGGGTGATGCTGCCCCTCTGCGGGGCGCTGCTGCTCTCCCTGTGCGGCGGCTGGCTGGGGCTGCGTTTATTAAAGGGCAAGGCGCTGTTCCGCCAGTTTAGCCAGTAATTCAGCGCGCTTCGCATCTGCGGGCCCGGGGTTGAGTCTCAACGCCCCGGGCTTTTTACTGCGTTGCGTTTAAGCCCGCCGCGCTGCAGGTAGGGCATTTTAATGACGGTTTGATGAAATCCGCGGCGGATTTCCTTTAACGGCACAAAATGATAAGTAACTGATTTATAAGCGCACAAAAGCTTAAAAACGCGACAACACGGCGTTAGTAATCACGGGTAATATTCACCTTGCAAATATAAGGTTGCTTATTACTTAAGGAAAAAGCATGGCACATAAAATAAAAGCGCTGGCGATGACGATCGGCGCAGCTCTGGCAGTGACTTCTTTTGCTTCCCAGGCTGAAATTACGTTGCTGAAACAAGATCCGCAGGCCGGCGACCCGTTAAGCCGCCTGAACTTTACCGTCGGCGGGAGTATCCGTCCGCAGTTCAATATGATGTCCGGCGATGGCGATAAAGGCTCCTATAAGCGTAACGGCTTCGACGGCGGGACCCGTTTCCGCTTCGCCGCTGATTATTACCTGTTCGACGATATTAGCTGGATCAGCTATTACGAGCTGGGGGTTAATATTCCGGCGCTGTTTGACTGGGATAATCACTATGCGGAAGGCGCCAATAACACCTCCCGCCGTATGCTCTATACCGGGCTGAAGAGCGACACCTGGGGGACGTTAACCTACGGTCAGCAAAACAGTATTTATTACGACGTGGTGGGGGTCAAAACCGATATCTGGGATTACGACATGATAGCCCAGGCGCCGGGCAACGGGATCAACGGCGATTACGACGGTTCTTATCGCTCGCGCAATATGCTCAAGTATAAGAAATCCGCCGGCGACGTCGATCTGTATGCTTCTTATCTGTTTGAAGATAATGAGTATCTGCCGGGGAACGGCCTGCGCTATAAGCGTAAAGGCGGGGGCTCCGTGGGCGTGGATTACCACATCATGAAGGACCTGACCTGGGGGACGGCGTGGAACTATACGCGTGCCGAAATGCGCGATCCGTCCAGCTCGGAGAATAAAACCTACGACCAGAATATTCTCGGTACCGCCCTAAGCTGGACGCCGGATAACTGGACCTTCTCCTTCGGCGGCGGCTGGTATCAGAACTTCCTGACCAGCAAAAAAGTCGATGTGAATAACTACTTCGCCGGCGACGCCTGGGGTATTGAGTACTTCGCGGGTTATAAAATCCCGGTTGGCCAGTACGCGCTTAAATCCGTTCAGCCGTACTTTATGGGCGACCGCCTGGAATACGTGAACGGACGTAACTACCAGCGCATTGATAACGGTCTCGGGGTTAGCTTCCAGCTGGATTACGGCTTCCGCGTTGACTACGAACACGTCTTTACGTCCAGCACCGACAACCTGGGCGATATGAACATGGTGCGTCTGCGCTACGATTTCTAAACCGCCGCCTCCCGCGCAGCGCGATGCCGCAAACCCCGGCTTGCGCTGCGTTTACGCGACCTATCGCGCCAGCCAGCAGGCGACGTCCTGCCAGGCACCACGAAAGATAATCTTCTCCGCTTTTTTACCCAGCTGATAGCGGTACATCGGGTCGTAGTACTCTTTCAATAGCGGAACAAGCCACGCAAAATGCGCGTCGGTGCTCGCCGTACGCAGCTGCTCCGCCAGCGCCTCATCAAGCAGGGCGGTGAGCTGAGCAAAACGCTGGAGCCCCAGGCGACGGCGGATCGCAAACAGGCCGTGGTGCAGATACGCGCTGTACTCCTGCCAGCCCTGTTCTTCACCGTACGCGGCGATAAATTCGCGGTGCATCCGGTCAAAATACTCCTCCCGCAGGCGCGCCAGGCGGACATCAAACGGATCTTCCACCACCGCCAGCGGCGCTTGCGCCATGCGCTCGCGCAGGCATTCCGGCAGGTGGTTGGCGCCTATCATATGTCCTTCATCCTCCAGCACCCAGCGGCGCTGGCTGGGGGCCTTTTTCAGCATAGACACCGCGAGGTAGTTTTCAAAGGTCGCCTGAGGATGCTGGTCGCGCAGCGTTCGCCCGAACGAGGAGCCGCGGTGGTGGGCGAGCCCTTCGAGGTCGATTCCGTCAGGATGCGCGCCGACCAGCTGGGTTTTACCGTTGCCGGTGCAGCCGCCGATCAGCACCATCGGGCGCTGGACCAGCTCCTGCGTCAGCCGGATGGCGGCCTGGCGCAGCGCCTTATAGCCGCCGACGATCAGCGGGTAGTCGATGCCCGATTCACGCAGCCACTGCTGAACAATGTGCGAGCGCTGGCCGCCGCGGGCGCAGCAAAGATAGCCCTGAGGATTGCGCTGGCAGGCTTCACGCCACGCCCGCATACGTTGGGCGCGAAGGTCGTCGTTAACCAGGCGATGCCCGAGCGCCAGGGCGGCTTCTGCCCCCTGACGTTTGTAGCAGGTGCCGACGGCGGCGCGTTCTTCATCGTTCATCAGCGGCAGGTTGAGCGCTGCGGGGAGCGAGCTTTGGCTAAACTCAACCGGGGCGCGCACGTCAATAAGCGGGGTATCCGCGGCGAGAATGGCGCGATAATCCGTCCCATTATTCATGGGTCTTCCTTTTGCAGTGAAACCGAGATTTTGTGTCAAGCGAAGGAGGGATTCTACGCGCCTGAAGGCGTGCCGGGGAAGGGGGAACGCGCTTCCCCCGGCACGAAAGGCTTAGCTGAGCTGCGACTGGGCCCAGAAAATACCGCTGGCGTACTCCGGCGGCAGCAGCGGCTTCAACGCTTCGAGCGTGGCGCTCAGGCGGTCGGTATCGCTGTCGGTGAGGTTCAGGTGACCCACCTTGCGGCCCGGACGAACCTCTTTGTCGTACCAGTGTAGGTGCACCAGCGGCAGCTTCAGCCAGTCGTAGTTAAGATCGGTGCCGATCAGGTTGATCATCACCGAGGGGCTGTTGACCACCGGCGGCGGCAGCGGCAGGTCGGTAATGGCCCGCAGATGCAGCTCAAACTGGCTGATGGAGGCGCCGTTCTGCGTCCAGTGGCCGCTGTTGTGCACGCGCGGGGCCAGCTCGTTGATCAGCAGACCGTCGGCGGTGACGAAGCACTCCATCGCCATCACGCCGACATATTGCAGCTCGTCCATAATGGCGGAGAGCATGTCTTCGGCCTGATCCTGCTGGCGGGCGTTGGCCTGCGGGAAGGCCACGCTGGTGCGCAGAATGCCGTCCTGATGCAGGTTGCGGGTCAGCGGATAGAATACTGTGCTGCCGTCCTGAGCGCGGGCGCCAACCAGCGACACTTCGCCGGAGAAGTTAATCCCCTGCTCGACGATACATTCGCCGTAGTTATCGTCGGGCAGCTGAGCGGTTTCATTTTCCCGCAAACGCCACTGGCCGCGGCCGTCGTAGCCGCCAACGCGGCGCTTAACGATAGCCAGCTCGCCGAGGGTCGCGAAAACCGCCGGCCACTGGTTTTTATCCGCCAGCAGCTGCCATGGCGCGGTGGCGAGGCCCAGCCTGTCGAACAGCTGCTTTTGCGTTAGGCGATCGGCAATAATGGGAAACACATCGCGGTTAACAAACGCCGGATGACGCGCCAGTTCGCGGGTGAGGGCCGTTTCCGGCCAGCGTTCGATTTCCGCGGTGATGACGCTTTGCTGAAACGGCACCGCTTCGGGGTCGGCCTCAAGGCCAACCGGCCACACCGCGATACCCAGCGGTTCTCCGGCCTGGCGCAGCATGCGGCCGAGCTGGCCGTTGCCGAGGATACAAACCTGCTTCATGCCGCACCCCGAGGGTCCGGATTATCCAGCACTTCATCAGTTTGCGCCTGGCGCCATGCGCCCAGGCGCTGGTGCAGTTCCGCGTCGTGCTGCGCCAGAATCTGCGCCGCCAGCAGCGCGGCGTTGGCGGCTCCGGCTTTGCCGATAGCCAGGGTGCCGACCGGGATCCCGCGCGGCATCTGGACGATAGAGTAGAGGCTGTCAACGCCGCTCAGCGCCGCGCTCTGTACCGGCACGCCTAAGACCGGGACCAGCGTTTTCGCCGCAATCATGCCCGGCAGATGCGCCGCGCCGCCCGCACCGGCAATAATCACCTGATAGCCGTTGCTTTCCGCGCCTTCGGCGAAGCTGAACAGCTTATCGGGAGTACGGTGCGCGGAGACCACTTCAACGTGGTGCGGAACGTTCAGGGCATCAAGGATTTCTGCGGCAAACTGCATGGTAGCCCAGTCGCTTTTGGACCCCATCACGATGGCGATACGCGCCGAATTATTGCGGGAAGACATGCGTCTTAAAACTCCTGTGGGTGTGCTTCACACTGCTTTAGAGGCCACAGAGAATAACACGATATACGGGCGAGGAAAACGGTTGCGTAGGCCGGCGCTGGCGGAAAATAGCGCGATAATTAAAACGGGAAAGGGAGCAGCTCAACGTCGTCTTTGGTGACTTTGACCATCGAACCTTCGCTGTGCCACGCGCCGAGGACTACGCGAAACGCCGGCAGGCCGTTAGCTTCCATTTGGTGGATGGCCGGGCGATGGGTATGGCCGTGGATTAGCCACTGAACGCGGTGCTTTTCGAGGACCGCCGTTACCGCCTGCGGGTTAACGTCCATTATCTCCATTGACTTACTGCTGTTGGCCGCGCTGCTGTTGGCGCGCATTTTTGCGGCGATGCGGCGGCGTATAAACAGCGGCAGAGCGAGGAAAAGGCGCTGGATCCACGGCGTATGCACCTTGGCGCGAAACGCCAGGTAGCCGGCATCGTCGGTGCAGAGGGTGTCGCCATGCATAATTAAAACGCGGTGGCCGTAGAGATCGAGCACGTTTTCTTCCGTCAGCAGCGTCATACCGCAGGCGCGGGCAAAGCGCTGGCCGATAAGAAAATCGCGGTTGCCGTGGACGAAAAAGCAGGGGACGCCGGAGCGGGTCAACGCGCTGAGCGCGGCGGCGATTTCCTGATGCAGCGGGTTAGGATCGTCATCGCCGATCCAGGCTTCGAACAGGTCGCCAAGGATATAGAGCGCGTCCGCCTCGCGGGCCTGGCCGCGTAAAAAGCGGAGAAAACCGGCGGTAATCGCCGGTTCTTCGGTTTGCAGATGCAGGTCTGCAATAAAAAGTGTCGCCACGAATTATTCGCTGACGGTGACGCTTTTGATCACCACATCTTCTTTCGGCACATCCTGATGCATGCCGCTGCGGCCGGTAGAAACCGCTTTGATTTTGTCGACTACGTCCATGCCTTCAACGACTTCAGCAAATACGCAGTAGCCCCAGCCCTGCAGGTTTTCACCGGAGAAGTTCAGGAAGTCGTTATCGGCCACGTTGATGAAGAACTGCGCGGTGGCGGAGTGCGGCGCCTGGGTACGGGCCATCGCCAGCGTACCGCGGGTGTTTTTCAGACCGTTGTTGGCTTCGTTCTGGATCGGAGATTTAGTTGTTTTCTGCTCCATGCCCGGTTCAAAACCGCCGCCCTGGATCATAAAGCCGTTGATAACACGGTGGAAAATGGTGTTGTTGTAGAAACCTTCGCGGCAGTAGTCCAGGAAGTTTTTAACTGTTTCCGGCGCTTTTTCGTCAAAGGTTTTGATTACGATATCGCCATGATTAGTGTGGAAAGTAACCATTTTTGCATCCTGTTCCGATGATTGTGGTGCTTGAACCCGAGGTTGGGCGTGACATAGGGGGCTGTTATAGCATAACCGCGGGGTTGGATCACCTTGCATTGTGTGCTGCTTCGGGGTTGAATTCAGGTTAGAATACGCGGCTTATCACTACACACGTTTACACGGAATCTTCGATGTTAAAAATTTTTAATACACTGACGCGCCAAAAAGAAGAGTTTAAACCTATTCATGCCGGGGAAGTTGGCATGTACGTGTGTGGTATCACCGTTTACGATCTCTGTCACATCGGTCACGGCCGTACTTTTGTCTCTTTTGACGTAGTGGCGCGCTACCTGCGCTTTCTCGGCTATAAGCTGAAGTACGTGCGCAACATTACCGATATTGACGACAAAATCATTAAGCGTGCGAATGAGAACGGCGAAAGCTTCGTGGCGCTGGTCGATCGCATGATCGGCGAAATGCACAAAGATTTTGATGCGCTGAATATTCTGCGCCCGGACCTTGAGCCGCGCGCGACGCACCATATTCCGGAGATTATTGAAATCACCGGGCAGCTGATCGCCCGCGAGCACGCCTACGTGGCGGACAACGGCGACGTGATGTTCTCGGTTCCGACCGATCCGAACTACGGTCAGCTGTCGCGCCAGGATCTGGAGCAACTGCAGGCGGGCGCCCGCGTTGATGTGGTTGACGTCAAACGCAACCCGATGGATTTCGTGCTGTGGAAGATGTCGAAAGAGGGCGAGCCGAGCTGGCCGTCGCCGTGGGGCGCCGGGCGTCCGGGCTGGCACATCGAATGTTCGGCGATGAACTGCAAGCAGCTGGGCAACCACTTCGATATTCACGGCGGCGGTTCGGATCTGATGTTCCCGCATCACGAAAACGAGATCGCCCAGTCCACCTGCGCGCACGACGGCGAATACGTGAACTACTGGATGCACTCCGGCATGGTGATGATTGACCGCGAAAAGATGTCGAAATCGCTGGGCAACTTCTTTACCGTGCGCGACGTGCTGAAGTTTTACGATGCCGAAACCATCCGCTACTTCCTGATGTCCGGCCACTATCGCAGCCAGCTGAACTACAGCGAAGAGAACCTCAAGCAGGCGCGTTCCGCGCTGGAGCGGCTGTACACCGCGCTGCGCGGGACCGACAAAGCGGCGGCGCCGGCCGGCGGCGAAGCGTTTGAGGCGCGCTTTGTGGAAGCGATGGACGACGATTTCAACACCCCGGAAGCCTATTCGGTGCTGTTCGATATGGCGCGCGAAGTGAACCGTCTGAAAACCGAGGATGCGCAGGCGGCGAACGCGCTGGCGGCGCATATGCGCAAGCTCTCCGGCGTGCTGGGGCTGCTGGAGCAGGAGCCGGACGCGTTCCTGCAGAGCGGGGCGCAGGCCGATGATGGCGAAGTGGCCGAGATTGAAGCGCTGATTCAGCAGCGTCTTGATGCGCGTCAGGCGAAGGACTGGGCCGCCGCGGACGCCGCGCGTGACCGTCTCAACGAGATGGGCATCGTGCTGGAAGATGGCGCTCAGGGCACCACCTGGCGGCGCAAGTAGTCCCGAAGCCAGTAGCGAAATAAAAATGCCGGACCTTAAGGGCCCGGCATTTTTTTATTCAGCGACGGCAATCAGGCGGTAACGGTAACGCTCTGGCCTTCAAAGCTGACGGTCTGGCCGGCAACGATCTTGCAGCGCTTGCGGGTTTCTACCGCGCCGTCGACTTTCACCAGGCCGTCGGCAATCACGATTTTGGCCTGCGCGCCGCTTTCGCTCCAGCCTTCCAGCTTCAGCAGATCGCACAGCTCAACGTGCGGGTGTTTACCCAGAGAAAAAGTCGCCATCTTAGGCCTCCTTAATGTCGTGATACTCTTCGCACGCCTGCAGCGTGTTCTGAATGAGGGTGGCAACGGTCATCGGCCCGACGCCGCCGGGCACCGGCGTGATGTATGACGCGCGCGCGGCGGCATCTTCATAGACCACGTCGCCAACCACTTTGCCGCTTTCCAGGCGGTTAATGCCGACATCGACCACAATTGCCCCTTCTTTAATCCATTCTCCCGGAATAAAGCCCGGCTTACCGACCGCGACGATCAGCAGATCGGCATTTTCGACGTGCTGGCGCAGGTTTTTGGTAAAGCGGTGGGTCACGGTGGTGGTGCAGCCTGCCAGCAGCAGCTCCATGCTCATCGGGCGGCCGACGATGTTAGAGGCGCCAATGACCACGGCGTTCAGGCCGTAGGTGTCGATGTTGTAGCGCTCAAGCAGCGTCACGATACCGCGCGGCGTGCACGGGCGCAGGCGCGGAGCGCGCTGGCACAGGCGGCCGACGTTGTAGGGATGGAAACCATCGACGTCTTTGTCCGGCGCAATGCGTTCCAGCACTTTCACATTATCGATCCCGGCAGGCAGCGGCAGCTGTACCAGGATACCGTCGATTGTCGAATCGGCATTCAGCGTATCGATAAGTTCCAGCAGCTCCGCTTCGCTGGTGGTTTCCGGGAGATCGTATGAGCGGGAGATGAACCCTACCTCTTCACACGCCTTGCGCTTGCTGCCGACATAAATCTGCGATGCCGGGTTGCTGCCAACCAGCACGACGGCTAACCCTGGGGCGCGTTTTCCGGCCGCAGTGCGCGCCTTCACTTTTTCCGCGACTTCAGAGCGCACCTGCTGCGCAATCGTTTTACCGTCAATAATTTTTGCTGCCATCAGAGAGAGGATTCCATCTGTATCTTAACGAAAGGGGGATGCGGATATTTTGTCAGAAGCCAGCCTCTCTGTCAGTCCTCGTTTGATTTTTTATCGCTTTTCGGCGCGCGGGCAGACCATAAACCATATCGTTGAGGCGGGTTTAAGATCAATAAATGGCGGCGCGGCGCATAATTAAGCTGATGTTATGTTGGGAAATGACCACGAGGATTGAATAATCCTTATGCGTCGCTTGATGCATAAATAGCCAGCTAGCCGACAGAAAACAGTTTGATGGCAAAATGCATTGACTCATCAGGCGTGCACCGTATAATTCCCGGCGATTGCACATCATGAAGCTCCCGCTTCTCAGTGCGCCCTTAGCTCAGTTGGATAGAGCAACGGCCTTCTAAGCCGTAGGTCACAGGTTCGAGCCCTGTAGGGCGTACCATTTAAAATCAACCATTTACAAACCTCCTCCAGTCGCTGATTTTCCTTCGTGGGACATATTTGGGGACATCTTCTGCAAAAATCGAGTCAATTTGTCGTGCATGCTCCGTCAAATGGTTCGGCGTCATGTGAGCATATCGACGAACCATTTCAATGCTCTCCCAGCCGCCCATTTCCTGCAGTACGGAAAGCGGAACGCCAGACTGAATTAACCAACTTGCCCACGCATGTCTCAGGTCATGAAAACGGAAGTCTTCAATTCCTGCGCGTTTGCACGCCGAGTTCCACGCCCGGTTATCATCAACCCGCATTTTCCTTACCGCGGGCGTTAATGAGTGATCTGGTCGATGCCATGCTTTCGTGTGAACAAATACCCATTTATTATGGTTGCCTATCTGAGCTCGAATCGTCTTACATGCAGTCTCATTCAGCGCTACGCCAATAGCGCGGTTTGATTTGCTATCTTCCGGGTTAACCCATGCAACCCGGCGCAGTGGCCGGGCTGTTGTTTGCGCGCATACTTGCAACTTACGGCTGACCTGTGCAGGTAGTCGTGCAGCAGAGTCGAAATGACCGATGGAAATCTTGCTAACCTTATACGCTAAGGTGCCTGGAATAGAACTTCGCCAGTCGATCAGTGGCCTGCGCGACATACTCGGGTTTGTAGTACATATCGTAGTGGCCGGCACCCTCAACCACGAAGAGATCCTTCTCGGCTGCTGGCGATAGTTCGAACAGTTGATGTCCCGCCTCATATTGACCCGTGTTACCGCGCTTCCCACCAACAATGACTTGAAGTGGCTGTGTTAGCAGTTCAGTTACGAGATGGAAAGCATCAAAGTTGAGTAGTTCGGCATAGCTCGAAAAGAGAATCCGGTTGCTGGAGTTCGGATGACGATATTGCGACTCACGATAAAATTTGACGGCCTCTAACAACTCCGAGTCCATGATCCCGGCCGCCTCTGCCTCTTTCAAACTATCTGGAATCCAGGGATCGCGCCGAGGCTCGGCACCCCGTGCCTCGGCCGTGCGCTGCGCGCCCACCTCCTTGAGCTTCTTCAGCAGGTCTTCCTTCGACTGCATCTTGCGGAAGGCGCTGCCGATATTGTTGCCAACCACCGTTCCGACTGCCTTGAAGCGATGCTCAGTGAGCGCAGCATTGACTGCATAGCCGCCGCCGGCACAAATGCCGAGTAGGCCAACTCGGGTCTCGTCTACGAAGCTCTGCGTCATCAAATAATCGACGGCGCATCGAATGTCCTCGACACGGGCTGCCGGATCCTCGAGATCGCGCGGCTCGCCACCACTTTTGCCCTGATATGACGGGTCAAAGGTCAGCACCACGAAGCCACGTTCCGCCAGTTTACTCGAGTAGATCGCACCGATTTGCTCTTTTACACTGCTGCCAGGTGTGGACAGAACAATCGCAGCATATGTTTTGCTCGGATCAAAGTCATTTGGAAAATAGATATTTCCCGCCATGTCAATGCTTCGATTCTTGAATGAAATGTTCTTGAAGTTTTCCATCGCTCTATTCTCCTCTGGCCGCCCTGCTGTGTTGGTCAGGGGGGCAGCTGTAGCTATGCCTGATTCAATTAAGACGTCTCGCCTCGAAGCCGTCATGAACTGCCCCGGGTATCGCGAGGCTGTTTGGTTAAAGCAAAACGGCCTCGCTGGACTGCTGCCCGAGTTGGCTGTAGTAGTTTACCTTGGCTTCGGCAGGCGGGATTGCCACATCATGGCACGCGGAGCAAGTGGCTTGGCGGCGAAACATTTGTGTCCTTCGACAAGAAGGCGGTCACACTGCATGATTACGGTGTGGAGACAAAACGGATAGTGATAGCTGACGCGCTCAGAATGACGCTGGCGCACAAGGACGATGAAAGGTCAGAGCTGATTAGCCTCCATCTGGCAACTGTCCAGCCATACAATGCATTAACCCAGTTAAACCGGCAGCAACCACATCATCAGGTAGGCCATAAACACGCATATCAGCGCCATATAAGATGAAACGCATCCCCCTAAGCCCCCGGATTCGCATAACCCCCCAGAATAAACCAAGTCAGAAACGCGACGGCAACGATAAACACGATCACCGGGAAGGCAATGCCTATCCTCATAGATCCTCCTTGAATCAATTAGTTTAAAGCAGTGTTCCAGCACCACAACTCGCAAAGCGAACACCACATAGCAATGCAGAGAACCACGATTTTGAGCGTAAACCTCATAGCTTTTGCCCGGGGATTGAACTTAGCCGCTGACACCGCGGTATCCAGCGTTATGCTCTGAGAAGCACAACGATGAACTAAATGAAAAACAGTGCAGCCATCATGATGAAGATAACGGTCAGTGCAAATTTCTTCGCATTCTTCACGTGACCCCCAGGCGCAGAGCAATATACAGTTCCACAGACTGGCGCCAGTAAAATTTTCGTAAGCGTAAACCCAGTGCCGTATGTAGCCATTAAACCAGTACTGGTAACTTAGACGCCCACTTGTTACAGACGGACATCTAAGTATGGAATCCCAATACTGGCGAAAAGAACCCCGCAAGAATTATTCGAATGACTTCAAGCTCCGTATGGTTGAACTGGCTTCCCGTCCCGGCGCCTGCGTTGCTCAGATTGCCCGTGAAAACGGCGTTAATGATAACGTCATCTTCAAATGGCTGCGGCTCTGGCAGAATGAAGGCCGCATATCGCGCCGCCTTCCGGCTACCGTAGTGACTTCATCACTACCAACGATACTACCTGTTGAGGTTGTACCTGATCCGACTCCATCTGGCAGGATGAACACTGAGCCAGCTCAGTTCTCAGCGCTGAACGCCTCCTCCTGTTGCGTCGAGTTCCGCCACGGCAAAATGACGCTTGAGAACCCGTCACCGGAGTTGCTGGCCGTGCTGCTCCGCGAGCTGACCGGGAGAAGCCAATGATATCCCTCCCGTCAGGCACCCGTATCTGGCTGGTTGCTGGCGTCACGGATATGCGTAAATCGTTCAATGGACTGGGCGAGCTGGTACAGCATGCACTTGATGAAAATCCGTTCTCCGGGCACCTGTTTATCTTCCGTGGCCGCAAAGGTGACACCGTGAAGATCCTCTGGGCTGATGCTGACGGTCTGTGCCTGTTTACCAAACGGCTGGAGGAAGGCCAGTTCATCTGGCCTGCTGTACGCGAGGGTAAAATCGCCATCACCCGCTCACAACTCGCCATGCTCCTCGATAAGCTGGACTGGCGTCAGCCAAAAACAGCCCGACTTAACTCACTGACAATGTTGTAAAAAGAGCATGACCGCATTATAAATGAGGTCATGAGTCAGGACTATATCGCCCGTATCGCCGCGCTGGAAGACGCGCTTCGCCAGAAAGACAGTCGGCTCAGCCTCGTTGCAGAGACTGAGTCGTTCCTGCGTTCTGCGCTGGCCCGCGCAGAAGAGAAAATAGAGAACGAAGAGCGCGAAATAGAGCATCTGCGGGCACAGATAGAAAAACTACGGCGGATGCTGTTCGGTACCCGCTCCGAAAAACTTCGCCGACAGGTTGAAGACGCCGAAGCCCTGCTGAAACAGCAGGAGCAGCAAAGCGATCGTTACAACGGCCGGGATAACGATCAGCAGGTTCCGCGTCAGCTTCGACAGTCGCGCCATCGCCGTCCTCTGCCTGACCATCTTCCACGCGAAATAAACAGGCTGGAGCCCGCCGAAACCTGCTGTCCGGACTGCGGCAGCGATATGGCATACCTCAGAGAAGTCAGCGCAGAGCAACTGGAGCTGGTCTCCAGCGCTCTGAAAGTGATCCGCACGGTCAGGGTGAAAAAGGCCTGCACCCGATGCGACTGCATCGTTGAAGCGCCTGCGCCATCACGCCCTATCGATCGGGGTATCGCCGGTCCGGGTCTGCTGGCCCGGGTGTTAACGGCCAAATACTGTGAACACCTGCCGCTATATCGCCAGTGCGAAATCTTTGCCCGTCAGGGCGTGGATCTGAGCCGGGCTCTGCTCTCCAACTGGGTGGATGCCTGTTGCCGGTTGATGATCCCGCTGGATGAGGCTCTTTACCGCTACGTGATGGACTGCCGCAAACTGCATACGGATGACACTCCGGTGCCGGTACTGGCACCGGGCAGAAAGAAGACGAAAACCGGGCGCATCTGGACGTACGTTCGCAATGACCGGAACGCGGGGTCGTCAGACCCGCCCGCAGCGTGGTTCGCCTTCTCGCCGGATCGGCAGGGGAAACATCCTCAACAACATCTTCGCCATTACCATGGCGTTCTGCAGGCCGATGCCTTCGCTGGTTACGACAGGTTGTTCAGTGCAGAGCGTGACGGCGGCCCGCTAACAGAAGCAGCCTGCTGGGCCCACGCGCGCCGAAAAATCCACGACGTCTATATAAGTACTCAGACGGTCACAGCAGAGGAAGCCCTGAAACGTATCGGTGAACTGTACGCGGTAGAAGAGGAAATACGCGGCCTCCCGGCAACTGAGCGGCTGGCAGCCAGGCAGTCCCGGAGTAAGCCGCTGCTGGCATCCCTGCATGTGTGGTTGGAGGAGAAAAGCGCAACGCTGTCGAAAAAATCCCGGCTGGGGGAGGCGTTCGCATATGCCCTGAACCAGTGGGATGCGCTGTGCTACTACTGCGATGATGGCCTGGCAGAGCCTGATAACAACGTGGCAGAACGCGCGCTGCGAGCTGTCTGCCTTGGCAAGAAAAATTATATCTTCTTCGGGAGCGATCACGGTGGTGAGCGTGGAGCCCTGCTGTACGGTCTGATCGGTACGTGCAGGCTGAATGGCATCGACCCGGAGGCTTACCTACGCCATATCCTGAGCGTTCTGCCGGAGTGGCCCAGCAACAAAGTGGCTGAACTTCTGCCCTGGAACGTGGATCTCACCAATAAATAGCCGTCAATACGGCACTCGCTGAACGCTTACAAATTTTCAGAGTTATGCGTATAGAGTATGCAGACGAACCTGGACGATATTAGAACGGAATGAGTCAGGGCGATACCTGTTTATTTATCAGGGGCTAATGTATTCGATGATTATTCATGTGACTGAAAGAGGGAGGTGACATTGAATGATAAAGGACTATAAAGCGGAGTCTCTTGAAGCGCGGGGATTATACCGCCGGGCTGCCGTTAGGTGGGCTGAAGTCATGTATTTAAGTACGGATAACCTCATCAGGGTAAAGGCTGCTCGCCGGCGTGATAAATGTCTGGAGAAAGCAAAGCGTCCGCCAGCCAGAGAAACGAATTTTAGCGGCCTGCAGAAAGCAGCGAGGGAAACACAACAGCTTATGGGGATCGCCAGGCCAAACGGAGAGGCATTCAGGTTGCCAGTTAGCACGAAGAAAACTGAGCCCAAAAAAGGCTCATGATAAAAGATTATCTGATAGTTGCGTACCTGACCGCGATTGGCTGCTAGCCAGTCACGCTGACGTTAATTGGTCTGGCTGCTGGGTATTGTTAGTATAGCTCTGTTCATACTGGTGGTCATCGCAGCGTGTCAGTTTGGGCGTTGCATAAAGCCTGTCGATCGCTCAACGGGTAAAGCAGAAAATAGTTCCCACGGTGGTTCGCATCGAAATTGATGGTATCCACATATTTCTATGCGGATATCACCGGATGAAGCTGGTCACCAGAATGGCGGTGATCAGGAATACGAGCCTGGATCCGCCGCAGGCGCGGAGGGAAATTTAACCCGCATCTCTCCCAGGTTAACGGCAATACGGCGCAGGGCGGAAAGCAAGGCCGATTGCTCATCAGGAGTGAATCCCCGAACTGCCGCTTCGGCGATCTCTGTCAGTACCTGCTTTGCCTCCGGCACGCGCTCTCTGGTAGTAACCGATAATTCAAAACGACTGGATCGCCGATCGTGCGGGTGAGGAGTTCTGACGACCACGCCGTCTCGCTCCATCCTGGAGAGCAGCGCAGCCATCGTCGGTTGCTCGACGTCGATGATCTCGACGAGCTGCTTTTGCTGAAGCGGTCCATTTTCTTCCAGTGCGGTGATAACGGGAAGGTAGGCCATCCCAAAGCCAAGTGGGCGAAGACGAGCCTCAAAATCCCGCATCAGTAACCGGGACGCATGATTGATCCAGAATGTCGGCTGTTCGCCAGGGTTCCAGGCATCATCATAATTTTTCATAGCATGCTATCTTCCATCTGAGTTTATTTATAGTATGCTATATAAAAAATTCACTGGCTCCAAGAACCATGTAACAGGAGAATTTGATGAAAGCCCCGACGACATCCCATGAGTTTGATAAAGCCTACGCGGCCCTTTTTACAGTATGGGGCGACTGGCGCATTCCCGGTGAGGTGAAGGAGCTCATTGCCAGGCTCACCCCGGCCCGTGCCCTGGAGCTCGGTTGCGGCGTTGGCCGAATTTCGCGCTATATGGCTGGTCTGGGGCTTGAGGTGACCGGAGTCGACTTTTCGGCGCTGGCCATAAAAAAGGCAAAAGAGCGAGTGGCCAATGACCAGGTACAACCTCAATTCCTTGTTGATGATGTGCGGACGCTGACGTCCGTGACCGGGCCGTTCGACCTGTCGGTGGATATCGGCTGCTTTCATTGTCTGGACCGCGACGGGCAGGCGCATTACGTGGCCACGTTGGGGAGGCTACTCAGCGAAAGGGCTACCCACCTCATGTGGGTGATGGACAATGCCCCTGGTGAGCAGTCGATGTCTCCGGCGGATATTGCATCGACGTTCGCTCCAATGTTCAGCGTCGCGAGGGTCGAAAACCGCCGGCGACGGCTGGTTTCGTCGCACTGGTATTGGTTAACCCGTATCTAAAAATGTCTCACCCCGGGGCCGGGTGGGAGTGGATCAACTGTAAGTGGGGGCTCAATAAGGGGGCAGACCCGCTCCAATTGTAATTGTTGCCAGAACGAGTATTAGACATCAACTGCCCTGGCGGCGTCAGACCAAACTACCATTTTGAACCAACACTGAATCAGGTACAGAGCATCAGAAGGGAGGATTACAGAGACGACAGCTCAAATTTCAGCATATGGCCGGCTGGTGGGGTAAGTCCAAATCCCTTCGCTCATCGCTCATTCATTGACGCCCTACGTTTCCAATAAAATAGGGGGGAACCCTCAGCTTCAAAAAAATTAAACATCATATTCATATATTTCGAACAGTTACGATCTTTTGCTAAATCGCTTGCTCTTCACTCTCCTGCATCCCTCATCCCCTATTGCTTGCCGCAATATCAGTGACTATATGCAAAGTGCTATTAACCCAGGAAAACGGCGAATTTAATTTCTTGACATTGATTTACGTTCAACCGGGGAATATTAAGTCTTTTTTGATAATGATAATGTTTATCAGAATCATTGCGAATTTCTTATGCACGTATTCAAGGCAGAAGATGAGACGCACAAAGATAGCCGCAGCAATGGCCATGGTTCTGGCCGGCAAGTTCAGTTATGCAGCAGAACAGACAATGACCGTTTCAGGGAATATTCTGGGCGATTCCCGCGCCGAAGAGGTTAAAACCTGGGCAGGCAGTCGTACGGTGATAAGCAACGATCAATTAGAAAAAGGCGCTAACCGAACCCTTGATGATGCGCTACAGCGCGTGCCTGGTGTCAAAATTCAGGATGAAACCGGCACCGGCGTGTTGCCACAGATTGCGGTGCGTGGTTTATATGACAGCCGAAGCGGGCGCGCACAGATTCTTGAGGATGGCATTCCGCTGGTGTTAGCCCCTTACGGCCAGGAAGGCATGTCCCTGTTCCCGGTGACCTTCGCAACCATCGACCGCATTGACGTGGTTCGCGGCGGCGCGGCGGTGCAATATGGCCCAAACAACGTAGGCGGCGTCATCAACCTCATCAGCAAACCTATCCCGTTGAAATGGGAGAATGAAATTGCAGAGCGCGCCACGTTTTACGGCAAAGGGCGCAATCTGTGGGATACCTATCTGCGTACCGGAGGCATGCTGAATGATGATTTTGGATTGCAGGTCGAAGCGAATCAGGTAAAAGGCAGCTCATTCCGCGAGCACAGCGACAGCAAAGTCCAGAACTTCCGCGTGCGTGGCCTGTGGAACATCAATGAAGACACCACGTTAAACCTCTCCTATCAGTACTATGATGCACACGCAGATCTCGCGGGCGCCCTCTCAACCGCCGATTACAATCGCGATCGCCATCAGAGCACGCGTCCATGGGATGACTACGACGGTCACACTAAGCGCTATAGTGCAGTCTATAACCAGCTGTTAGGCTCGCTGGGCTTTATTGATAACGCCGAATTTAACTGGATGTTCTTCGGCCACGAGTCGGATCGTGATTTCCACGTTGGCATGAGCAAAGTGCCCGGTCAGAACTTCAATCCCGCCTTATCCGCCGATATCGTGCAGAACTCCCCCCGCAGCTTTAAAGTGTGGGGGACTGAGCCGCGCATCAGCATGGATATCAACGGCGACAGCGTTAATCAGCAGTGGATTATAGGGGGGCGCTTTGTCAGCGAGAAGGTTGATTACCAGGTGCGCCAGCGTACTCTGGCAACGGGCGTAACCGCGGTGACGCGCGATTGGAGCTTTGATGATAAAGCCTGGGCAGGTTACATCAGTAACGCCGTCAAACTCTTCAATGACACCCTGACCATTACGCCCGGCATGCGTTATGAGTACGTGAGTGAAAAATATACCGACAAAACCACCGGACAGCGTACCTCTGCACCCGACACGCAGTGGTTGCCGGGCCTGACGGTTGGCTATCAGCTGTCACCACAGTGGTTCCTGTATGCGGATATGCAGAAAAGCCTGCGTCCGGCGCAGGTGACGCAGATCGTTAAAGGCGGCGACGTCAGCTCAGAGTTAGCCTGGAACTATGAAAGCGGCGTGCGTTATACACCCACGGAGAATGTTAGCCTGCATGCCGGCTTGTATCGTATCGACTACAAAGATCAGATCTCTTATGACAGTGTGTCAGACAGCTACCTGAATATTGGCCGCACCCGCCATCAGGGCGTTGAACTTGAAGGTTTCTGGAGCCCGGAAGCGGTAGAGGGGCTCAAACTGCATGCGGGCTATGCCTATCTGCAGGCGGAGCAGCGTAATGGCGTAAACCGCGGCAAAGATGTTCCCTATGCTTCACGCACACAGTTAACGCTGGATGGCAGCTACGACTGGCGCGATACCACCTTCTCGTTGTCGAGCTACTACTTCAGCAAATCCTATGCGGATGCCGCCAACACCGCTGAGGAGAACAGCACCGGCTCAGTGGGCCAGATGCCATCCTATTGGGTATGGAATGCGCAGGTAAGCCGCGATCTGTATAAATCAGGCCGCACCGTGCTAAACGGCTATGTGGGGATCAATAATATCTTCAACCGTGATTACTGGTTCCGCGGTGTTGATACCAGCCCATGGGGGCGCCAGCCCGCACCGGGACGTTCCGTCACGGCCGGAGTTAGCCTGAAGTTCTGATGCGTCACTAAAGCCCGTTCAGATGAACGGGCTTTCTTCATGATGAGCCTCAATTGGTTGCATTTTAACCAGATAACTCTATTCCGCGATAAGACTAAATTCAGGAGGGGCTACAGATGGAAGATGTTCAGAATATAAATTAAGAATATGAAATAAAAAGAAAAAATATCTCCCCCCAGCAGCTGCCAGGGCAAGTGCTGGGGGGAGAGCGGGGGAAAGTGATTACTTACGCGCGTCCAGCAACTGCTGTGCGTTGTCGGCGGTCACCACGGTCCACGGAATATAATAGTGCTTCTGCGTACCGCCATCCCATTTCAGGTCTTTGGCGTACTGTTTCCAGATCTCGGACTGCGGCTGGTAGCTCTCGCCCTTCACCGCCCGCAGCGCCACGTCGATAGAACCCTGCATCTGGCCCTTCGCATCCTGGAGGATGGAGACCATCTCTCCGGCCTGTACTGCGTGGATGGCATCGGAGACGCCGTCAACGCCCGCAATGGCAAAGTCTTTGACGTTCAGGCCTGCGCCCTTAATCGCTTCAATCGCCCCCAGCGCCATCTCATCGTTCTGACCAATCACGCCGTTGATTTTGCCGCGATGTTTTTGCAGCCAGTTCTCCATCAGCGGCTGGGCTTCGGCGCGCGACCAGTTAGCGGTCTTGCGCTCCAGCACCGTCACCTGGCCCGCGCCGCACTCCGCGATGGCCTTATCGTTGCCTTTACCGCGCTGAATCTCGCCGCTGCCGCCTTTCGGCCCTTCGATAATCACCACGTTCACTTTATGGTTCTTACAGTCGAGCTTATCCAGCACCGCTTTGGCTTCCAGATAGCCGCCGAGCTCATCGTTAGAGACCACTTCCGAGGTCATATCGTCGGTGTGCAGGCGCGCGTTGGTGACCACCACCGGGATTTTCGCCTCATTGGCGTTGGTGACGATATCGATGTTGGCTTCATAATCCATCGGGTTAACGATAATCGCGTCGGCGCGGGTCTGAATCGCCGTGGCCGCCTGGTCGTTCTGCACCGAGGCGTCGTAACGTCCGTCATAGAATGTCAGCACCGCTTCGCCGCTTTTCACCGCCGGATGCTCCTTCGCGTAGCGCTCCATCAGCTGCACGAACTCGGCTTTGTTGCCGTACATCAGCACCGCAATTTTCACTGGCGCCGCCTGAGCCGCCGCCAGACTTCCCATCATCATTGCTGAAGCAAACAACGCAATTTTGGTCTTATTCATTATTCTTCTCCTGTAGGGGGGTTGCAGTTTAATTAATCGCGCTGTTGCTTACGCGATGGGTCGAGCAAGACGGCGACTACGATCAGCGCGCCTTTGATAATCTGTTGGTAGTACGATTGCACGCCGAGCAGGTCGAGGCCGTTATTCATCACCCCGATAATCAGCACGCCAAAAAAGGTCCCCACCAGGGTGCCGACGCCGCCGGCCATGCTGGTGCCGCCAATAACTACCGCGGCGATGGCGTCGAGCTCATAGCCCGTGCCGGCGTTGGTCTGCGCCGAACCGGTGCGGGCGGTGAGGATCAGCCCCGCGATGCCTGCCAGGGCGCCGCATAGGGTATACACCAGCACCTTGATGCTGATAACGCTAATTCCGGAGGTGCGGGCGCTTTTCGGGTTGCCGCCGACGGCATAAACGTAGCGGCCAAAAATGGTTTTATTCAGCAGCAGCCAGGCGAGGGCGAACAGCAAAATAAAGATGATCACCGGTACCGGGATGCCGCCGACATAGCCGTTGCCCAGCCAGCGGAAATCGCTGTTGAGCTGCGAAACCGGGTTGCCGTTGGTGGTCAGCATGGTCAAACCGCGGGCGGCAGACAGCATCCCCATGGTGACGATGAACGGCTGCAGGCGATAGCGGGATAAGACGGTGCCGTTGATCAGCCCGCAGACGATGCCGATAGCCAGCGCGACGATCAGCGGCATCATCACCGCGGTGGCGGTATCGCCGATCGCCAGTCCGCTGTTATTGGTGGCGAAACGGGCGGCGACAATGCCGCTGAGCGCCAGCACCGACCCGACCGACAGATCCACCCCGGCGGTGATAATGACGAAGGTCATGCCGATCGCCAGGATGCCGTTGATCGACACCTGACGCAGGACGATCAGCATGTTTTCATCGCTGAGAAAATAGTTGCTGCTCCAGGCTCCCTGGGCGACCTGATATTCGCCAATCAGCGCCACGATCAGGCACAGAACGAAGAAGGCGATGATAATGCCGTACTTGTGCATACGGCGCTTATTACGGGTAAAAAACGAAATCCCGGGTGTTAAGGAGTGGGTACTGTTCATGTTTTATCTCTCTGTTAAACCGCGAGTTTCATCAATTCGGTCTGGGTTGCATCGGCGGCGGTAAGCTCGCCGGCCAGCTGGCCGTCGCGAAACACTAAAATGCGATCGCTCATGCCGATAATTTCCGATAGCTCAGACGAGACCATGATGATCCCCTTATTTTTCAGGGCGAATTCCGACATAAAGCGGTAGATCTCTTTTTTGGCGCCAACGTCGATCCCGCGCGTCGGCTCATCCAGCAGCAGCACTTCCGGGTCGAGCAGCGCCCAGCGTCCCAGCACCACCTTCTGCTGGTTACCGCCGCTGAGGTTGCCTACCGGCTGCTCGCCGTCATGGGTTTTGACGTTGAAGCGTTTAATCATTTCTTCGGTACGCGCCTGCTCCTGTTTTTCGTTAACAAAGCCGGCGCGACTGATGGCGGCGAAGGATGAAATATTGATGTTCTCGCTGACCGAACGGCACAGCACCAGGCCGGTCTCCTTGCGATCCTCGGTAACGTAGGCGATACCGCAGCCGATCGCCTCTTTCGGCGAGTGGCGGGCCAGGGTTTTCTCTCCCAGCCGGATGGTGCCGCTGTCGGCGTGCTGAATGCCGAACACCAGGTCGAGAAACTCGCTGCGTCCCGAGCCGACCAGACCGTAGATGCCGAGGATCTCTCCGCGCTTAAGCTGCAGGCTGATGTCCTTGATCTTGTTGCGCCAGCGCAGGTTCTTCACCTCCATCATCACTTCATCGCCAGGCTGGTTGAACTTGGCGAATTCGCTGTCGTACTCGCCGCCGATGATGTGCTCAATCAGCTGCTCGCGGGTAATGTCCGCGATATAGCCCTCATGGATGTAGGCGCCGTCGCGGAAGATGGTGTAGCTGTCGGCGATCTGAAAAATCTCCGACAGGCGATGAGAGACGTAAATGATCCCTTTCCCTTTGGCGGCCAGACGCTTAATGGTCTGGAAGATTTTCTGCGCGTCCTCTTCGCCAATCGCCGAGGTTGGCTCATCCATGATGATGATGTCGGCATTGGCATGGGACAGCGCCTTGGCGATCTCCACCAGCTGCTGCTCGGCGACGCTCAGGTTGCGCATCTTCTCCGTGGCGCTGATGTTGAATTCCAGCTCCTTCAGCAGGGCGGTGGTGCGCTGATTGAGGGTCGTGAAATCGACAAAGCCAAAGCGCTTCGGCTCGCGGCCCAGCCAGATGTTCTCCGCCACCGTCAGGTCCGGAATGGCGCTCAGCTCCTGCTGAACGATGGCCACCCCGGCTTCCAGCGCTTCGCGAGGATGATGAAACTCGCGCCGCTGGCCGTTAATAAAGATGTCGCCGCCGTCGGGCTGAATAAAGCCCATCAGAATGCTGAGAAACGTCGATTTGCCCGCGCCGTTGCCGCCGCACAGCGCGTGAATGGAACCGCGGCGCAGGCAGAATTCGGCATTCTTTAACGCCACTACCGGGCCAAAAGCTTTCCTGACCCCGGTGACTTCCAGCAGATAAGCGGGCTGTTGGGTATGCGGATCGCGCGTCACAATTGTACCTCCGGATAAGTCCGCTGCAGGCGTTGTAGATACCGTTGATAAAGTGCTTCGTACCGTTCCTGACGGCTGGCGTCAGGTCGGGTGTAGGTTGCCGCGTCCAGCGCGACAAAACGCTGGCACAGTTCGGCCAGCAGGGCGCGGGCATCCTGCCCGGGACAATCCGCCAGGCTGGTGGCCCAGATTGCCTGAATCGCTCCGCCGAGAGCCGCGGCCTCTTTGACGCTTAAACAGACCACCGGGCAACCCATTACATCGGCAACAATCTGCCGCCAGCCGGCGCTGCGCGCGCCGCCGCCGGTGAGACGGATTTCGCGCGGGTCAATGCCCTGACGGCGGAACAGTTCGATGCCGTAGCGCAGGCCGTAGGTGGCGCTCTCTACCACCGCCATGCAAAGGTTGGCGCGGGTAAAGTTATCGCTATCGAGGTTATGCAGGCTGGCGCGCGCGTGCGGCAGCTGCGGAACCCGTTCGCCGTTGAAGAACGGCAGCATCTCGACGCCGCCCGCGCCCGGCGTGGCCTGGGCAAGCAGGGCGTTGAAACCGGCGATATCCTCGTTCAGCAACGTCTGGATGGCGGTAGTGGCCGAAGTGACGTTCATAGTACAAATCAGCGGCAGCCAGCCGTTGGTGCTGGAGCAGAAGCCGGCAATCATTTCGGATTCCGCGCTGGCCGGTTCGCCAGACCACGCGAACAGCGTACCGGAGGTGCCGAGGCTCATGGTGACCGTGCCCGCAGCGATATTGCCGCAGCCGATGGCCGCCATCATATTATCGCCGCCGCCGGTAGAGACACGGGCTGTCGGGCTAAGGCCGAGCTTCGCTGCGGCTTCCGGACGCAGGGTGCCGATGCAGCTCTCTGCGCTTTTCAGCGGCGGCAGCGCTTGCCACAAACGGCCGCTATCATCGATAAGATCGACCGTGGCTTTGTCCCATTGGCGGGTGCGAACGTTAAGCAGGCCAGTACCGGAGGCATCGCCATACTCGGCAACCCGCTCGCCGGTAAGCCAGAAGTTCAGATAGTCATGGGGTAGCAGCACGGTATGCAGCCGCGCCCACAGCGCCGGATGGTGGCTCTTAAACCAGAGAATTTTTGAGGCGGTGTAGCCGGTGGCGACCATCAGGCCGAGCTTTGCCAGCGACCCCTCAACGCCGCCGAGCTGTTGCAGCAGCAGGGCGTTCTCTTCCGCCGTTTCGGTGTCGCACCACAGCTTGACGCTGTGCAATACGTTGCCCTGTTCGTCCAGCGGCACGAAACCATGCTGCTGGCCGGAAACGCCCAGCGCCTGAATATCCAGAGGATCGACCTGCGACTGAACAACCGCCTGGCGGAAGGCCACGACTAGCGCCTCGATCCACCAGTCGGCTTCCTGCTCGCGACGTCCGTTAGAGTCGCTGATAAGGCGGTGAGGCGCGCTGCCCTCACCGAGGATCGCGCCCTGTTGGCTATCGACAATCACCACTTTTGTCCCCTGCGTACCGCAGTCTATGCCAGCATAGAGCGCCATGGGATCACTCCATTTCCAGCATGATTTTGATGTCAGACGCATGGCCGGCGGCGGCGCGTTCGAAGGCGGCAACGCTGTCGACAAACTTATAGGTCTGGCTAATCAGCGGCTGTACCTGCAGCTTGCCGCTGCTCAGCAGACGCAGGGTGCGCGGGTACATGTTGGCGTAGCGGAAAATGGTTTTGAAGGTGATCTCTTTGGCCTGAGCGGCGACGATATCCATCGGCGCAGCATCGATCGGCATCCCCACCAGAACGGCGGTCGCGCCCGGCGCGGCGTGCTCAGCCAGGGTGGCAATTGCCGGTTTTGCGCCACTGCACTCGAAGACGATATCCGCGCCGTTACCGCTGGTCAGCGCCGCCACTTTGCCTGCCAGATCGCCGGTTTTGATATTCACCGCGTGCAGCCCTTCGTAGTTGGCGGCTACCGCCAGCTTCTCATCGAACAGATCGCAGATGATCACATCGGAACAGCCCCCTGCGAGCGCTGCCAGCGCGGTGACAACGCCAATCGGTCCTGCGCCGATCACCAGCGCGATATCGCCGGGCTTGATTCCTGCTTTGGTGGCGGCATGCATCCCGATCGCCAGCGGTTCTACCATTGCGCCTTCGGCAAAGCTGACGTTATCCGGCAGTTTAAAGGTGAATGCGCCCGGGTGAATCACGGTTTCACGCAGGCAGCCGTGGATCGGCGGGGTAGCCCAGAAGCGAACCGCCGGGTCGAGGTTGTAGATCCCGGCGCGGGTTTGCGCAGAGTTAAAATCCGGGATCCCCGGCTCCATGCAAACGCGATCGCCCGTTTTAACGTGGGTGACGTTTTTACCCGTCGCCAGCACCACGCCTGCCGCTTCGTGACCGAGTACCATCGGCGCTTCAACCACAAAGGGACCAATACGGCCATGCTGGTAGTAATGCACGTCGCTACCGCAAATGCCGACGGAGTGAATTTTGATTTGCACATCGTTGTCGCCGAGCACTTCGTCAAAGCTGCGATCTTCGATAGCGATTTTACCGGCTTCTGCCAACACTAATGCTTTCATGTGACCTCTCTTTGCAATCATTTCAATGGTATCGATATCATTTAATTGCGACGATCCTGGAGTAAATATGAAGTGAAAACTGTGACTGAGGTTAAAAATACTCAAAATATGTTAATCATAATGAGTGCATGTAACGCACTGAAGCGATTCACATCACGGAAATGAAACCTTAATGACGGGTTTAATGCTGACGACAATGTTACCGATACCGTTTTTAATGTAGAGGATACGATGAATACACCGACTGATGCCGTCCAACGCACGCTTCATTTCCTGCAACTAGCTGAGATCGTTTTGACGGAGGAGGAAAAGCAACGTATTGAAATTGCGACATTTGGCTTGCCGGATTACCCGCTTTCCGGCCTGCAGCTGCTAACCTACATCAACTCCTCGCGCTACTGTACGAAGGAGCTGGTGCTGTTTCCACGCCAGACCTGCCCGGAGCACCTGCATCCGCAGTTTGCCGGTACGCCCGGAAAGCAGGAGACCTTCCGCTGCCGCTGGGGGGAGGTATACCTGTTTGTCGATGACGAGAATTTGACACCGAATGATGCCAGCGGCGAGCCGGTATGCCGGGTGCCGGAGGGTAGCGAGGCCTGGTATACCTGCAATCGCTACATTCTGCTGCGTCCGGGCGAGCAGTATACGATCGCCCCCAACACCCGCCACTGGTTCCAGGCCGGAGAGCAGGGGGCGGTGGTGTCGGAGTTTTCTTCTGAAAGCCGCGATGAGCTGGATATCTTTACCGATCCGCGGGTAAATCGTCTGGCCGGCGTAAAGTGTTAGCATCCGCATGAGAGTTCTGTCATGATGACGTAATGATACAAAATGATATGTTTTAACTAAGGAGCTGCATTTGGCAGTCGGTCGTGGACGGAAGGCGACGCTGGCTAGCGTCGCCGCGCAGGCAAACGTCAGTAAAATTACTGCCTCGCGGGCATTTTCTCAGCCGGACAAAGTGCATCCGGAAACGCTGCAGCGCATTCGCGAAACGGCGGCCAGCCTTGGCTATGTGGTCAATGCTGCCGCGCGTAATCTGCGGGCGAAAACCAGCAAAACCATCGGGATCGTCAACCCGGATATGGCTAATCCGTTCTTTGGCGGCCTGACGCGGCTTATCACCCTCGAAGCGCAAAAGATGGGCTACGACACGCTGGTGTTTGACTCCTATGAGTCTCAGGAGAGCGAAGATCGGATTATCGAAAAGCTGATCGGCTATAACGTCGATGCCATCATTTTGTCGGTGATCTCCAACGATCATCAGTATCGACCGTCCTATCTCAAGCGGCTGGAAATGCTCAATATACCGGTTGTGCTGGTGGACAGGGAGCTGGACGATCGCCACTGTAGCGGGGTCTATATTGATAACCTCGACTGCGGGTTGCAGGCCGGGCGCTGGCTGTTGGAGCAGAAAGCGCGGCGCGTGGTGGTGGTCTCCGGGCCGGAAAATTCCAATGTCGCCCGGGAGAGGGTGACGGGTCTACAGGCGGCGCTGCTGGGGAAAGTCGAATATTTCGAAGTTCTGTATGCGGATTTCTTTATGGATATCGCGTGGCAGGAGACCAGCCGTTGGCTGGCTAACAACCCGGCGCCGGATTTTTTCGTCGGCTGTAATAACCAGATTTCGCTGGGGATTATCAAAGCCTGTCTTGAGCATCAATTAGATCTTAAGCAACAGCTCTCTCTGTTCAGCATTGATGAAGTCTCCCACGCCGGGATCTACGGCTTCCATTTCCCCTGCGTTTCTCACGATCTGCAGGAGATCGCCTGGCAGGCTCTGAATCTGGCGATTCGCCGGGTGAGTGACCCGGAGAGCAAACCGGGTAAAGTGGTTGTGCGCGGTAAAATGCTGCCGTAATTTGCCTGAACGGGCCGCCAAAAAACGTGGCTTAAGTGCCCTGAGTTCGGCGACATCGCCTGCGGCAAGGTAGTTTATCGCTACGTTTCTACCGATTCGACATCGCTTAAGTTTTCAGCGCAATGCGTTTGGGGGCCTGATTGGGGGCTCCGACGCTTTTCGAACCAGGGAAAAACCAGCAATAACAAAGGGGAAAAGGTACCTGTTCGAATCCTGTAGTAATTAAAATCAATGATTTACGCTAGTTTTAACCCCCTCCTGGTTTTCCCCTTGTGTCATGACTGCCAAAAAATGACGTCAATCTTTCACGCATGCTCCGTTAAATGATTCGGCGCAAGGTGAGCATATCGACATACTTCTCAATGCCTTTCCAGCCACCCATTTCCTGCAGTAATGAAAGCGGGACGCCGGACTGAATTAACCCCGTGGCTCATGCGTGTCTCAGGTCATAAAAACGGCAATCGTCAATACCTGCTTCATGAGCGTTGGGCGATTTACGCTAACCATTGCGTTAGGTTATGACCATTCAGTCAAAAATCATATGACGCCTGTTCTTTTATTTTTTAATGAATAATTTCAATAAATTAAAAATAATTAAATCTTGATTAACCCAAAAAATCAACATCAAGATCACTGTTTCGCTACATTTAAATTGACTGTTCGGTTGTTGGTGAATTACCTTTCGGTCGTTAGCTGTGTTTTTTATCGCCACTCATTACCCGTGACAAGGTATGAGTTTTTCATTTCAGTGATGTCGTAATTTCAAGCAAGGGGTAAACATGTTTGTGAAGAAAACAGGTATTGCCGACGCTGTAATGTTGGCCTTATTAGCATCAACACCGGCCTTCGCGGCGGAGAAAGAACCCGTTGTCGGTGTGGTTGCCATTGATCTGCAAAACTCATTTTTTGTCCGTATGAGGCAAGCAGGTGATGAAGCGGCGAAAGATTATGGCGTTAAAGTCATTTGGCAAGGCTCCGAAGGTAGCCTTGAAAAAGAAATCTCCAATATTGAAAACTTTGTCAACCAGGGCGTTGATATTATTTTGGTCGATCCACTGGACCGCGCCGCTATCGCCACCGCGGTGCAAAAGGCAAAAGCAAAAAATATTCCGGTTATTGCGATGGGCAATAAAGTCGACGGTAACTGGAATTACAATACGCTATATCCCGATTATTCAAATATGAGTACCGTTGCCCGCGCATTAGGTCAAAAACTTGGCGGCCAGGGTGAAGTCGCATTACTGATTGGCGGCAAAGGTAACTATGTCTCCGATACGCGGGAGAAAGCCTTTCGCGATGTGATGAGTAAAGAATTTCCTGGCGTCAAACTGGTCGGCGTCGAAGCCACAAACTGGGACAGCTCGCGTTCCGCGGACGCTATGCAAACCTGGCTCTCAACCTATCCGAACTTGAAAGGCGTTGGCTGTTTTGCTGATTCAATTTGCGTCGCGGCAAAAACGATTGCTGATTCAAATGGTCGCCAGATCTCCTTTGTCAGCTATGAAGGCGACCCCGAAATGTTCCCTTATGTCAGCGATGGTTCCAACGTCGTTGATGTATTAAACGGGGCATCTCGTGTCGGGTACTGGAATATTGCCGTGGCGGCGCGTCTCGTCAAAGGCGCGAAGTATCCGGTTGATTTATACATGCCAACCTATTTTGTCACCACGGATAAAACGGCCGGAAAGTTAAAAGCTAAAGGTTTGACTTTCCCTTATATCACGCCAGAAAAAGCCGCAATAGTCGCGAAAGATTATCGTGCTGAAATGGCGCCGTCGAAGCCTGATTCTGCCATGACGGTCTCTGAAAAATAAAATAAACCGTAGCTCGGTGCATAGCCGAGCTTTGGAGTATTCCGTTATGTTGCAAAATCGTAAGTCGCTGCCTTTTTTTTCTGGATTAAATGGTAAAAAGTTAAACCAGGAAATTATTTTATTTATGCTGATTGTTATGGCTATTGCTATCTTTGGCATAGTGACGCCGGGTTATTTATCGCCGGGTAATCTGCTAAATATTGGCCAACAAACTTCCGTTATCGCGATCGTCGCCTATGCGATGACGGCGGTGATTATTTGTAAGGGTATTGATATTTCCGTCGGCAGCGTCCTGGCTGCGAGCGGCATTTTGACGGCCTTAATTATGCAGTCGAGCGGTATTCCTGGCTGGTTAGGTATTATTGCGGTGATTGCCATCGGCGCGGGATTTGGTCTGCTAAACGGCACGCTGATTAGCCTGATTGGTATCAGCCCTTTTGTGACCACGCTGGCGGTTTACGCGTTTGCCAGAGGCGTCGCCCTCAGTTTCTCAGGCTCACAATCTATTGCCGTCGACTCGGCGCTGTATCTCTGGTTTGGCCAGACAACTATCGCCGGTATCCCGGTCAGTTTATTAATCGCCGCGCTCTTCGCCTTACTTTGGATGTTTTTACTCAGCCGCACCATATTTGGCCGTTGGATCTATGCAACCGGCGGCAATACAGAAGCCGCCCATGCTTCATTAATTCCGGTGCGCGTGACCACCACGCTGATTTACGTCTTTGCGGGCGCCAGCGCGGGCGTTGGTGCGCTATTAACGACCGGCCGGGTGGGATCGGCGCAGCCTCTGGCAGGATTAGGACTGGAATTCGCCGCGATTACCGCCGCGATTATTGGCGGCGCGAGATTGGCCGGCGGGCAGGGGTCAATATTAGGAACCGCCTTAGGCGCCTTATTACTCGGGGTGATCAACACCGGCTTATCCTTTCTACAGGTCTCACAGCAGGTCAATTACTTTGTCACCGGCGGTTTCGTGCTGATTGCGGTGTTACTTAGTCAGCGTAGCCTTTTGAAAAATATCAATATTAAATCTTTACTGTCGGCTAAACGTTCAGTCCATCCGGATGCAGCGGCGAGCGTCCAGTCGGCACACAGTTTTGAATTAAAAGGCATCTCAAAGATTTTCCCCGGCGTTAAAGCGCTGTCCAATGTGTCACTGCGGCTCAATCGCGGGGAGGTTGTGGCCTTGATGGGGGAAAATGGGGCCGGTAAATCAACGTTGGTTAAAATACTCTCCGGGATTTACCACCCGGAAGAGGGGGAAATATGGCTGGATAACGTCCGGATCAATTTAACCTCACCTGCCGATAGCCGTCAGGCGGGTATTTCGGTCATCCACCAACATTTCAGTCTGATTCCTGAATTAACCGTGGCAGAAAACTTAGCCCTCGCGCAATCGACGCTGCCGCGCTATTTCGGCATTTCGCTTAATCGTCGCGCAATGCGGCAACAGGCCCGCGCCTTGCTCGCTGAGCTGCAGCTGGAAATCAATCCTGATGCCAAAATTGCCGATCTCACCATCGGGCAATGCCAGATGGTTGAAGTGGCAAAAGCCATGATGGCCGATGCCTGGCTGATTGTGATGGACGAACCGACCAGTGCGTTAACGAATCCCGAACGCGATCAGCTCTATTTGTTAATTGAACGCCTGTTGAAAAGACGCTGCTGTGTTCTCTACATCTCACACAAAATGCAGGAAATCTATACCCTCGCCAGTCGTGCGGTGGTGCTGCGGGATGGACAAAAAGTGGGCGAGGCCGCGCTACCTGAAACAACAGAAGCCGCGTTGATCAATATGATGGTGGGCCGTGATATCGGCAACGTTTTCCCCTGGCGTCAGGCAGAACCTGGCGACACCTTGCTCAGTATTGAAGATCTCTCAATGGGCAGTTTGCTACAGAATATCAATATCACCGTCAAACGAGGCGAGCTGGTGGCGTTGACAGGGCTGATGGGTAGCGGCCGAACGGAGTTAATGCGCTGCATCGCGGGCTTAGACCATTTTCATCACGGGACGATACGCGTTGATCAATCTCAAATCACTTCAGGACATGCCCGCAGAGCCAGCCAATTAGGGGTCGCCTATGTTCCTGAAGATCGCCATAAAGAAGGCTTCATCGGCTGTATGTCTCTGAAGGATAACCTTTCTCTTCGCTGGATTTTGCATAACAGCTTCGTTGGCATTCTGCGCCGGTCAGCCATCGATAAATTAGCGAAGCAGCTGATTGCCCAGCTCGGCGTCCGCCCGGCGGATCCGGAAAATACTGTGGGCAGTCTGTCAGGCGGTAATCAGCAAAAAATCGTCATTGGTAAATGGCTGGCGACCAACTCACGTTTGTTGTTGCTGGATGAACCTACTAACGGGGTTGATGTCGGCGCTAAATTTGAAATTCACAATCTCATTGCGCAATTAAAACAGCAGGGAATGGGCATTTTGATGGTTTCCAGCGAGCTTCCCGAAGCGCTTGGCGTGGCTGACAGAATCATTGTCCTTAGTAAAGGACGAATTGCGGGGGAACTTCCCCGGGGCGCCACGGAAGAGCAGGTGATGAGCCTGGCCTTTAAATACGTTTAAACAGGAAGAAATCATCATGAAATCATCGCATTCATGGATAAACATGGTGTTGAACCTGGCACCGGTACTGCTGGCGGTCGTTTTGCTGCTGGTCTTTGCGGCAGTAGATAACAGGATCGTTTCACCCAACAATCTCGTCATCGTTATGTTACAGGCAACCACCGTTGCGCTGATGGGGTTAGGCCTGTTTTGGATCCTGCTTACTGGCGAAATTGATTTATCTGCCGGTCACCTGGTCTCATTTTGCGCGGTGACCATGGGAACGTTGCTGTCATCGGGGACGGAATTAATTCCCACCCTGCTGATTGGGCTGCTGGCGTGCCTGGCATTTGGGGTCTTCAACGGGATAATGGTCGCTGTTTTAAAGTTACCCTCCTTTATCGCCACTTTAGCCACGATGCTGATTCTGCAGGGGGCCACCTTAATGGTCGCTAAAACCGGCACAATCCTGGTGATGAATCCCGTGCTACGTCGTTTCGGCGCCTTTACCTCCTCATGGGGGCTGCCGCCCACCGTCATATTTGTTGGCGTCATCGCCTTGCTATGCGCCTGGATTTCCCGCCGCACGGCATTTGGTCTGAAAACCTATGCGGTCGGATCGTCGCTGGAACGAGCGGAACTCGCCGGCATCTCCGTCGTAAAACAGAAAATTGGGGTATTTACGCTTTCATCGGCGTTTGTTTTTATGACGGCCGTCGTGTTTATCTCCCGCGTCCCGGTGGTGAACCCTAACGTTGGCGGCGTAAACCTCCTGCTGGATGCCATCGCGGCGGCGGTGATTGGGGGAACCAGCCTGTTTGGCGGTCGCGGCTACGTCAGCGGGGTGGTTTGCGGTGCGTTGATCATCAGCTTACTCACCGGCGCGCTGCGTATCCTCGGCGTCGACCCCTCAAGTCTCGATCTCTATAAAGGGGCAATCATCATTGGCATTCTTCTTCTCGATCGGTGCATCAACTATTTCCGCTTGCAGCGTAAGCAGGTAACTCAATGAAAGGGATAAACTTTGATGTCGTGGTTATCGGCGCCGGCGTGGTCGGCTGCGCGGTCGCGCGCCGCTTTGTCCTCGAAGGCGCCACCGTTCTCCTGATTGAAAAGGGCAGCGATATTCTCTCCGGCGCCAGCAAAGCCAACAGCGCCATCTTACATACGGGATTCGATGCCCCGGTTAACAGCGACGAACTCGCCTGTATGCAAAGGGGATATCGCGAGTATCAGGCTATTCGGGAACGGCTTAACCTGCCGATATTACATACCGGAGCCGTAGTTGCCGCCTGGGATGAAGATGAATTTCACCGCCTGCCTGACATCATGGCGCAAGCAAAGCAAAACGGTGTCAACGACGTAGAAATGCTCGATCGCAAGCAGCTACTGGAACGCGAGCCTCAGCTTTCGCCGCATGTGTTAGGAGGGCTCTTAGTCCCCAGGGAGCATGTGATCGATCCCTGGAGCGCACCCCTTGCCTATCTACGCCTGGCGGTTGATAACGGCGCCGTGGTGATGTGTGATACGGAATTGCTATCGGCAGTACGCGAGGAAAACTGCTGGCTGCTAACCACGAATAAGGGTGAGTTTCGCGCAGCGACCGCGATCAACTGTGCCGGGGTGTGGGGCGATAAAGTAGAAACCCTGCTGCTGGGCCAGTCGCGCTTTACCATCAAACCCCGCAAGGGGCAGTTCGTGGTCTTTGATAAAGTAGCTTCACGCCTGCTAAGCACCATACTGCTGCCGGTACCGAATGAACGCACGAAAGGGATTGTGCTGGTCAGAACCATTTTTGGCAATCTGTTGGTGGGCCCGACCGCGGAAGAGCAGGATGACCGGCAGCACGCGACGGTTGAAAAAGATACGTTGGAACAGCTGATCGCGAAAGCGGTTTCGCTTATCCCCGCCTTGTCAGATGTGCCCGTCACCGCAGTTTATGCCGGGCTTCGTCCGGCCACAGAGCGTAAAGAATATCGTCTCTATCATGATGCGGAAAAGGGGTACCTTGCCGCGGGAGGGATCCGCTCGACCGGGCTGACCGCCGCGCTGGGCCTGGCCGCACACTTATTTGATCTCTACCGCGATCGTCCAGGAAAGAGCCTGACGCCTTTAGTCGAGCCCGTTTGTCATCCCGTTCCCAATCTCGCCGAACATTTACCACGCGACTGGCAGCGACCCGGCAACGACGAGATGGTTTGTCACTGCGAACGGGTCACGCGTCGTGAAATCGAGGCGGCATTAAGCGGCCAGATCCCGGCAAGAGATTTTGGCGGATTGAAAAGAAGAACGCGGGCCTGTATGGGGCGCTGCCAGGGTTTTTACTGCAGTAGCCGCGTCGCTGAATTGAGTCGCGAAAAGTGGGGCGATTTATTGATAACAGGGGACGTCGATGAAGAATAATATAGTTGCCGATGTATTCGTTATTGGCGGGGGGCCAGCCGGTATTGCCGCTGCGGTTGCGCTAAAACGTCAGAACGTCGGCCGGGTCATTGTTCTTGAGCGGGAACCTGAGGTCGGCGGCATACCCCGCCATTGCGGCCACTCGCCCTTCGGTATGCGCGAGTTCGGCCGCGTGTTGCAAGGGAGTGAATATGCGCGACGTTTAGCCCAACTGGCAAAAGCTCACAACGTCGAGGTGATGGCCAATACCACGGTTGTCAGTATTGAACCCAACGCGACGCTGGTGGTCAGTACCGCGGAGGGGATACAGCAACTCCAGGCCCGGCGCATTATCATGGCTACCGGCGTACGTGAATCGCCGCGTTCCGCGTTACTGGTCTCCGGCGACCGCCCAACGGGAATAATGAATACCGGAGCATTACAATCCTGGGTCTATCTGCGGGGGCTACAGCCGTTTAAGCGGCCGCTAATTGTCGGGACGGAGCTGGTTTCGCTCTCAGCGCTGCTGACCTGTCGCCACGCGGGAATTAAACCGGTCGCGATGGTTGAGAGCCACAGCCGTCCCACCACCCGGCGCCCCTTTATGCTGCTACCCCGCCTGCTGGGAGTACCGGTAAATTATCAATGCGAGATTGTGCATATCGATGGGGTAAAACGGGTTGAGTCAGTCCGTATACGCCAGCAAGGCGTTGAGCGCGATATCCCCTGCGACGGCGTGTTATTTACCGGACAGTTTATTCCTGATTCGGCCCTAATTCGCGCCAGCCATCTGCGTCTGGATCCCGCGACCGGCGGTCCGGAAATCGATCAGTTCGGCCGCTGCAGCGACCCTACCTACTATGCGACAGGCAATATGTTAAGAGCCCTGGAAACCGCAGGCTGGTCTTTCCGTGAAGGAAAACTGGTCGGCGAGATGGTCGCCTGCGATCTCGCCGCGGAAAAAACGGCTCCCCCCGCGGATATCGTACTGCAGAGCGGCGATGAGGCGATCAAATGGCTGGTACCACAGCGTATCGTCAGCAGTGATGTTGGCCTGGGTATCGACAGGCTCCAGCTTCGCGTTCTGAAGCCTGTACAGGGTGAGCTGCAGCTGATTCAGCGGGGGCAGATTCTTTGGCAGAAAAAAAAGAGCCTGTTGCCGGAGAGACGGATCCTTATTCCATTATCGCAGCTGAAAAATTTGCACTCTGCGGAACCGATTACGATTGCCCTAAAAAACAAAGAGTAACCGGCTTAGCTCATGAAAATAATGGCCATGCTTATTAAGCTAACGCAAATATGATATTAAACACCGTGACCCAGAGTTCTGCTCTGCACATACGCGCGGCCATCGCGAAAATGGATGGCAGGCGCGATGGGACTTGCTCATTTTTATTGCACTATTTTCCAGGAGTTATTGATTATGCGGCCTGAGCAGCGACGCACCGAAATCCTCGCGCTGGTGAATGAAAAGCGAAAAGTCACCGTAGATTTCCTGTCGGAAAAATTCAGCACTTCGCGAGAAACGATCCGCCGGGATTTAACGGATTTAGCCATTAGCGGACAACTGCGTAAATTTCATGGCGGCGCCACCTCTCTCGATACCCTGCACGAGGGCAAATTTAGCACCCGACTGACGGAAAGCGCCCATGAAAAAAAGATGATTGCTCAGCTGGCGGCAACCTTATTTCACCAGGGAGAGTCGCTCTTTATTGATACGGGTACCACAACCCTGGCATTTGCCCGCGAGCTCGCCATCAGCACAACTGAACTCACCATTCTGACCAATTCGGTATCGATTACCCAGATATTTGCCGGCAGCGATCGCAATCACCGCGTTTTCCTGATTGGCGGTCAGTACCGCGAGGAAGAAGCTGAAAACATCGGGCCCATCGCCGTGGAGCAAATTAAGCAGTTCCAGGCCATGCACGCCGTCATAACCGTTGGTGCCCTGGATACTCATGGCGTAATGGACTATGACCTGGAGGAGACTGAAATCGCCAGGGCCATGGTTTCCAAAGCCGATCAGGTCACGGTTCTGGCGGATAGCAATAAGCTTGGACGCACGGCGCTGTTCACCGTGTGCCCGCTGGATAAGGTCGATCGCATTATCACCAGCGGGGAGCCTGAGCCCGGTTTACAGGCCGCTCTGAGCGACGCGGGCGTTGAAATATTCAACGCCGCGGTGCAGGGAGCAAAAGAGGCATGAGGCGTATTTAGCGTAGAAATACTCGCCGGCCGGGAAGGTGAGGTAAGAGAAGCGTGTATCCAAAACAGCCCATTGATTAGCGGAGGCCTGATGCATAAACACATCATGACATTTGATATTGGAACGACCTCCCTGAAAGCCGCCTTGATGAATCGGGCGGGTGACATCGTGGCAGAAGGCAGCGCGAGCTATCGCGTTTCGCATCCGCAGCCGGGATGGGCTGAACAGGATCCCGATGAAATCTGGCAACAAATTTGCGTTGCCAGCCGGCAGGTGATCGAGCGTAGCGGAGTGAGCCGCAGTGAAATCAGCGCGCTGATTTTTGTTGCTCCGTGGAAAAACATTATTGCGCTCGATTCCCAGGGCTGCCTGCTGCATAACAGCATTATCTGGATGGATGCTCGTGCCCATGAGCAGTCTGAGCGGCTGAATCATACTCTCGGTCAAGTTGTCGGTAGCGGCCAGGAGTACTGGCCGCGGTTGATGTGGCTAAAAGAGCGGCACCCCGCGCTATGGCGGCGTACCGCGCATATCGTCGGCTTAAATACCTACTTTAAATTTCGCGCGACCGGCAAACTGTATACCGAACCCTCGGATGACTTTATTCGTTCAGAGAATCCGGAATTACACGCCTGGTACCAATCGATTCTTGAGGCGGCGGACCTGGCAGGGGATATCGATAAATTTCCTCCGGCCCGCGCGGCAACCGACGCCGTTGGCTCTCTGACCCCCCGCGCCGCGCAGCAGCTGGGTATTACCGGCGGTATACCGGTTATCAGCGGTTTTGGCGATCTGGTGGCCATCACCTGGGGAGCGGACAAATCACAGCTTAATGACGCCCATATCTATTTTGGCACATCATCATGGCTGGTAAACGTCATCCGGCAGCGTTCGCAGCTCGCCGCGCCGCTCTATTTTTCGATCGATGCGCAGCAGGAAGGCGCCGTCTATGCGCTACAAACCGGCTGCTTAGCGCTGGAGTGGATAATTGAACAGGTTTACCGCGCCGAACGCGAGCAAATGGGGCATGACATCTATCGGTTTATTCAGGAAGAGGTGAGCCAAATCCCTCCGGGCTGTGAAGGGCTTATCGCGGCCCATTGGCTCACCGGAGAGCTGGCCCCTTTCGCTAAAAATGCCAAAGGCTTAGAGCCTATCCCAATAGGATTTTGTTCCAGACAATGATGCCGCAGGCAAAATGCAACATGGCCTCGTAATTTTCGGCCTTCTTTTCCCATCGGGTCAGAACCCGGCGAAAGCGATTCATCCAGCTATGAGTCCTCTCGACAACCCAGCGATGGGCTTTGAAGTCGGTGTTTTTACCTGCATCAGACTCCTCTTTACGGGACTGGATATGCGGCTCGTAGCGGCGGCTCTGTAGATACGTTTTCAGCCAGCCAGCTTCGTAACCTTTGTCCAGGCAGAGTCTGAGTTTTTGCCCCGGACGCCCCGTCTGAAGTGCATCGAGCGTATCTGCAACCAGTTTGATATCGTGCGTGTTCGCTGCTGCAACAACCAGCGACAGAGGAAGCCCGTTGGCGTCTGTCAGCAGGCTACGCTTTACGCCTTGTTTCCCTCTGTCCGTGGGATTACGGCCTGTTTTTTTGTTCCTGACAATGGCGATTTGGTCATACAGCCGTCCATCGACAGCCAGGACCAGTCAATGCCGTCCAGATGTTCGCAGGCAAGCAAACCGTTCTGCCAGAAGCGTTCGAAGACTCCCGCATCGCGCCATTCCTGGAAGCGTCGGTGTGCAGAACTCGATGAACATATCCCGGTGGCGTTCAGGGCGTTCCACTGGCAACCGGTCCTGAGGACGAAGAATATGGCATCCATGGCAGCACGGTTATCAACGCGTCTACGATGAGTCCCCAGTGGGTGGCTGGTTTTATGCTCCGGGATGAGTGGAGCCATTTTTTCCCATAGTTCGTCGCTGATCTGCCACTTGCTACCCGCCATACATTCCCCCTCAGAAATTACCGTAACGTATTATACGATAATTCCTTTTGGGATAGGCTCTTATTTCTCAATCTTACGACGCGCCACGATCGCCGTCATATGGTCCGGGCGATGATGGAAAGCGTCTGCTTCACCCACCGCCATAATATGGCGACATTAGAAAAGCTGACCGGTCAATTTCGCGAAAGTATTCGCGTTGTCGGCGGCGGGGCAATGAGCGCGGTCTGGATGCAAATGCTTGCCGATATCCTGCAAATTCGCGTAGAAGTCCCGGCCTCTCCTCGCTATAGCGGCACCCTGGGCGCCTATTATTGCGCAGCTCGAGCGTTGGGCTGGCACGATGAGGTCGCGACGCTCGCCCAACGGGTCTCTTCCCGGCAAATATTTACGCCCAATCCTGCCTCGCGGGATGTTTATCAAAAAAACTACGCTATCTATATGCAGCTGTATCCGGCGTTGAAAGATATTTATAATCAACTGAATGGTGAACACTAATGAAAGTGCTGATTACTGAATTTAGGCAGGAAAGTAACTCATTCAACCCGCAACAATCGACACTGGCGTTTTGGCAACAAAACGGTATCTACCAGGGGGCCGAAGTAAGACAGCACTTTGCCGGACAGCCCTGCGCGGTGGGCGGTTTTTTACAGGTGCTGGATCGGTCTGAACATCGGCCAGAGGTGGTTTGCGGCACGGTAATGTCATGCCAAAGCGGCGGGGTCGCTGAACAAGCGGTTATGGATCACTATCTGGCACAGCTGCTCCCGCAAATCAGCGAAAATCTGCCCCTTGACGGGGTGTTTATCTCTTATCATGGCGCCTTGGTCACGACCGGCTATGACGATCCGGAAGGCGAAATTACGCGACGAGTCCGTGAGCTGGTCGGCGATGACGCGGTCATTGCCATTGCCAGCGATCTCCATGCCTATATCTCAGAAACCCTGATTGATAACAGTGACGTGGTTCTGGCTTATCTCACATATCCGCACGTTGACTACTTCGAAACTGGCGTTCGCGTCGCCACTCTGGGGATGGAGTGTATCACCGCGCTGCATAAACCCGTCACCGCCTGGGTACCGGTACCGATGATCGTGCCCGCGGCCTCTTACAGTACGTTAAAAGGGCCATTTAAAGCGATTATTGATTTCGGTAACGCTCTTAAAAGTGAGCAAAAAATCATTGATTTTTCTGTTTATCAGATGCAGCCCTGGCTGGATATTCCTCACCCCAACTCAGCCGTCGTGGTGGCCGCCGGTTCGCCCGCTGACGCGGCAAAATATGCCCGCCAGCTGGCGCAAATGCTCTATGACCAGCGCCATGAATTTAGCGTAAAACTGATGCCCATCAGCGAAGTTATCGCCCGCGCCAGCGATCCCGATGAAAAAAAACCGGTGATCCTGGTGGATTCCGCCGACTCTTGTAATGCAGGGGCCGCCGGCGACAATATGGCCGCGGCGGCCGAGATCCTGCGCTCAGGTAGCGAATTACGTGCCGCGACCGTCGTCAATGATGAAAAAGCCGCACGCCAGGCGCACCGTCTGGGCGTTGGGGCGACGGCTGAATTTACCTTAGGCGCATCACGCGACAAACGTTCGCAAGCGATTAAGGTACAGGCCTATGTCAAATCCCTTCATGACGGTGTTTTTAGACAAGAGGGGCCTACCGGACGCGGAATGATTCAACGAATAGGCGCGACGGCGGTGCTCAGCGTGGGAAATCTCGATATCGTCGTCTGTGAATGGATGGCCGGTAATGGCGATCCGCAGCTCTATCGCGCTCACGGTATCGAACCAACGCTGTACGATCTGCTGGTGGTGAAAGCGTCAACATCATTCCGCGTGGCATATGAAAAACTGGCCGGCGTGATTTATGAAGCCAATACTCCCGGCTCAGCAAGTTCCGATCTCACCGCTCTGCCTTTTGAAAAGCTCCCGCAAACGCTCTATCCGTGGACAGATAGCGAACTGACGGAGTGGCCAGTGAGATTTGCCCATCAGGTGTCTCAGTAGGGAAAGCGATTCCTCACGATGAGGCCTTTGCTAAGGCCTCCACTGAGCATGAAGGAGCGCCGGGCTGTGCCGCGAATGGTTATAAAAAACGGCCCCTGGAACGAGCGGGCCGGGGAACAAAGTCAGCCTAATACCATCTTGCCAATCATCAGGCCCATCGCCACCGAGACAATCACGTTCACCAGTCCCGGACGCATAAAGCTGTGGTTAAGCACGTATTTGCCGATGCGGGTGGTGCCGGTATCGTCGAAGGCCAGCGCCGCGAGGCACTGTCCCGCCACGGGGATAAAGAAGTAGCCGTTTACCGCAGGCCAGGAGCCAATCAGCGCATACGCCGGGAGCCCAAGCGCCAGCCCCAGCGGCAGCAGGATTAGGGTGGTCGCCGCCTGACTGCTGACCATCGCCGAGACAAAGAACATCATGATGGCGATAAGCCAGGTATGCTCCTGCAGCACCACCTGCACTTCCGATTTGATCAGGTCGATATGGCTGCTGACGAAGGTTTCACTCATCCACGCCAGGCCAAAGGCGCAGACAATGGCCAGCGCTCCGGCGCGGAACACGCTGCCGCTGAGGATCTGATCCACCGGCGGGCGGCACAGCAACACAATCAGGCAGGCGAAGGAGAGCATCACAATCTGGATCGCCGCCGACATTGATAGCAGCTGCAGTCCCTTCGCGGTTTCAACCATCGGACGCAGCCCCGGGACCAGCCCCAGCAGGACAATCACCACCGCGCCGCTCAGGAACAGCAGCACCGAGAGTTTGGCGTGCGGCGCGATTTCCGTGCTGAGCTCCGCTTTACCGATCGGCTTGAGCAGGCCTTCCGCCAGGCGACGCTGGTATTCCGGATCGTCCTTCAGCTCTTTGCCTTTATTAAAGGTGGCGAGCGCCCCCGCCGCCACGCCAATCAGCGTTGCCGGAACGCAAATCATCATGATGGTGGAAATGGAGATGCCGAACGGCGCCATCAGGCCAATCATCGCCGCCATCGCCGCAGAAATTGGGCTGGCGGTAATCGCCTGCTGAGAAGCGATGACGGAAATCGACAGCGGACGCTCGGGACGAATGCCGGAATCCCGAGCCACTTCGGAGATCACCGGCAGCAGGCTATATACCACGTGGCCGGTGCCGGACATAAAGGTGAAGATATAGCAGATAAACGGCGCCAGCAGCGTAATATAGCGCGGATGGCGACGCAGCATTTTTTCCGCCAGCCGGACTAATAGCGCCAGTCCGCCGGAGGCCTGTAATGACGATGCCGCTAATACTACTGAGAGAATAATTAAAATAACGTCGATGGGCGGCGATGAGGGCGTCAGGCCAAAACCAAATACCAGGACGCCGACGCCAAGACCGCCCACCATACCTAAAAATACGCCGCCGATACGAGCGCCAAACATCAGGGCGACAAGGATAAAACACAATTCTGTCCAGAACATACTTACCCCCGGATAATGGAGTGAATTCCAGTTATGTTTTTATGTAATCAGTGATATGTGGTTAGCCGGAATAGGGTTTACCAAAACCAAACGCACCGTAGTGATGTAAAACCTGGCCCGCCGATTTTCCTCCCGCCGACATGGCGCGAATAATATCGGCGCGTTCCGCTGGTGCTTTACCGCCTGCCAGAATGGAGAGCATAAAGCCGGTTAAAAAGGCATCGCCCGCGCCGAGCGTATCGACGGGCTGAATATAAACAGGTTGCCATTCAATAAGTTCTTTTCCGGCATAGTAATAGACTTTTTCATGTCCGCGCGTGGCGATAACATGCTTACAGCCGTAATCGTAAACTTTATGAATTTTAGTAATAGCCTCTTCGACCGATAGCGCACCGCAGGAAATAAATCCGTAATCCACCCACGGACAAACCTGTTTAAAATAGTCATCGGTACCGCGCCCGGAAAAATCAAACGACAGCGTGACGTTATGTTGTTTTATTTTTGCTAATTCCGTTTCCAGGAAACCATTAATACTGGAGTGCACTGCATCGAACCGGGAAATATAATCGAGATCGTCATCTGATAATTGCAGCGGATTTTCCCGTAATACGCCGTTTTTATTGCTGGTAACAAATTCCCTGTCGCCCTCTACCAGACGGATACAGGCATAACCGTTTTCACCGTCGTAATGCCGACATCGCTGAATATCAACCCGCAGCTCCTGCAGGGCATCCTGCACGTGTCGGGCAGCGGCGTCATTACCGAATGCCCCGAGAAATGCGCTTTTGTAGCCCGCCAGCCGGGCGTACACCGCGAAATTCAGCGCGTTGCCGCCGGGGTACATCACGCCGGAATGAAGATATTTATCAACGACATTATCACCAATGCCAATCACCTTAATGTCCATCATTAATCCTTGTCGATAGCGATAAACCGGGCGTCCCTGCCCATGCTTCAAATCCTGGCGTGATTAATATTCGACCTTCCACATATAGCGACGGGTCGTTAACGGATGCTGGCGGATCTCAGCCAGCGCACGGTTATAAACCGGGTAAACGTTGTTGAACAGCGAATGGTTGAAGTAGTCGATTACCGTCGGCCTGATGGTGGAAAGTCCCAGCTCTTTCGCGTCCACCACCTCGATGCGGCGGCCATATTTTTTCAGGAAGTTCAGGGCGCGTTCATCCACCGCGCGGGTGCTGCCTTCGGAGAACTGAAAGAAGAACGGCGTGTTGGCATCGGTGATTTCAAACGGACCGTGGAAGAACTCGCCGCTGTGGATGCAGGCGGAGTGGATCCACTGCATTTCCATGAAGATGCAGACGCTCTGCAAATAGGCCGCACCGTAGCCTGCGCCGCTCGCCATGGTGTAGATGACTTTGTCGTCTTTATACTCCCTGGCGAACGCCTGCGCTCGATTCTGCAAATGATCCCAGGCGCGGTAAACGATGCGGTTAATTTTGCTCAGACCATCCTGGAAATCCTCATAGTGGGCGTACCCTTCGGTCTGGTTAAGGATCTCTACGGCGGTTATCAGGCCCTTGAGGGTTTTCTCTTCGGCGATGTCTTTACCGTCGCCAAAGCTGTAGGTCTCTACAAAGTCGCAGTGCGCCACCAGCGGGGAATCCGTCACCCAGGTCAGGCCGATGACCGGTACGCCACGGCTTTGGGCCAGCTCCGCCGCTTTGATGGTTTCCGGGGTGTTGCCTTTGTGGGAGGCCACCACCACCACGGCGTTGTCGCCCAGCGCCACGGGCGGGTTACTAATAAATTCGCCGCTGTTGTACAACCCGACGGTGACTTTGGCGGCTTCTTTTTCCAGGAAGGCTTTGGCCGGGTAGAACGCCGCATACGAGCCGCCGCAGGCGACGTAGTACACGTGCGTGATCCCACCCCTCTCCGTTTTGTTCTCCACAATGCCGCTAATGATTTCTTTAATACTCATCACATTTCCCCTTGGGTCGTTTCTGACGCGAACTGCGTGATGGTTGCACGTCATTTAATGTATCTAAATGTATTGTTTAAACTGTATAGCATTTGAATACATTTAGATCAACGAGAGCCGATGCAAAAAAAAGGATCCGCGATGCAGATCCCGATTTACGCTGTAACGGGGTGATGATCAATGGCTAAAAGCGTGGTCAGACAGTAAAACGCAGCTTGTCACCGACGATCAGTTGATGAGACATGCAGGACATTTCGCCTTTGTTATCAATCATCTCGCTTTTAATCGAGATCAGCGGATAGCGGTTGGCGATGCCAAGATAGTGGGCGACTTCAAAACTGGCGTACACCAGCTCAATGGTTTTGCTGGAGTGGGTAAACCACAGCCCGTGCTTGTCGCGCAGGGTGTCATACAGGGAGTTGCTGTTGAGATCTTCATTTAGCAGCGCGGCAAACTGCGGCGGGAACCACACGGTTTCCAGCGACACCGGTACGTCGTCGGCATAGCGAATACGCTCAATGACCACCGCTTTTTCACCGACCGGGATGTTCAGCCTGGCGCGGGTGTCCTCATCGCACGCTTCAAACACGGATTTAATAGTGCGTGAACCGGGGCGTCGGCCCTGGGAGCGGCAAAGCTCGCTGAAGCTCATAATGCCGGTCATGCTGCGCTGGAACTTCTCGCCGGAGACGAAGGTTCCTTTGCCCGAAACGCGGGTCAGGAAGTTCTCCCGCGTCAGCGCGTCCAGCGCTTTGCGCACCGTCACGCGGCTCACCTGCCAGCTGGCGCTGAGGTCGTTCTCGGTGGGGATCTGTTGCCCCGGCTGATACTCGCCGCTTAAGATCGCCTCTTTCAGGGCGTCTTCAAGCTGCTTATACAGCGGTTTGGCACTTGAGGTATCCGGCAGATTCACGATATGTATCCTTTTGTATTGTCATAAGGCAGACGGCACATGGTTTACAATATACAACAATTTGCTTATGGCTACACTTGAGCAGAGGGCAGGGCTGCCAGTAAAAATAAACCTGGCAGATATGAGCGCTGCCTTGCCTGGCGGACTATGGCGAAGAATAAATCGCTGCTGGCGCCGGGCGAAGCTCAGCTTCTGCCCCGCGCTGGCTGCCCGCTGGCGGCGGACGGAAACACGCGCGCGCAGAGAAAATCGACCAGCGCCCGGACCTTCGGCGCAGGGTGCCTGCTGGCGGGCCAGAGCACGTGGAAGACGCCGGCGCGTTCAACCCGATCGGCCAAAATGCTGCACAGCCGCCCATCCGCTAGCTGTTCGGCGATCGCGAATTCCGGCAGATAGGCGATACCCAGACCTTGCAGAGCAAAGCACACCCGCGTCTCAATGTTATTGCAGATCATTGAGGTGGGGATCTGTAGCTCAGGGGCGCCGGGCGTCTGCCGGAGCGCCCACGGCTCCAGCTTGCCGCTGTGGGGAAAGCGGTAGTGCATACAGGTATGTTCCAGCAGATCGGCAGGCACTTTGGGGAACCCCCGCCGCGCCAGGTACTCGGGCGAGGCGACCAGCATCGAGTTGAAGTTGCCCAGCTTCCGCGCTGAGAGGCGGGAGTCCGTGGGATTTCCCGTTCTGACCACCACGTCGAATCCTTCCTCAATCACATCGACCAGCCGGTCGGTGAAGTCCAGATCCAGCTCGATGTCCGGGTATTCGCGCATAAACTCGCCGAGTACCGGCAGCACCAGCGAGCACACCACGGGCAGACTGACCCGCAGCCGGCCGCGCGGCGCGGCCGTCGCCTGCGACAGCTCCAGCTCTGCGGCCTCGATCTCGGCAAGAATACGCCGGCAGCGCTCCAGGAACAGCGCCCCCTCGGCGGTTAGCGTAATGCTGCGCGTGCTGCGGTGAAACAGGCGCACGCCAAGCTTCTCCTCCAGCCTCGCCACGCTTTTGCCGATGGCCGATGCCGAGACGCCCAGCAGCCGGCTGGCCGCGACGTAGCTGCGCGTCTCGGCGACCCGTACGAACACCACGAAGCCGTTAAGGTTATCCACTTCACTCCTCCATTACGGACATAAAGTTCCGCTAAGAAAGGAACTGTACCCTACTTTTTCTTTAATAGCCGCGTTTCTATGATGGCGGGAACGTTCACTGATGAAAGGAATTTCCCATGTCGGCTCCCGCATTTTCTCTGCCCGCAGGCGTCCCGCTTGCGCAGCTCTCCTCCCGCATTCAGGCCGTCGTTCAGGGGGCGCTGGACGAACGGCGCCTGGTCGGCGCCGTGGTTCTGGTGGCCCGCGACGGCGCGCTTATTCACCGCCAGGCCGCCGGCCTGGCCGATCGCGAAAGCCGTCGGATGATGACCGAGGATACGATTTTCCGCCTGGCATCGGTCAGCAAGCCTGTGGTCTCCACGGCGGCGCTGGCGCTGGTGGCGCAGGGCCGGCTCGCTCTGGACGATAGCCTCGATCGCTGGCTCCCCGAGTTCAGGCCGCTGCTGCCCGACGGCCGGCCCGCGCGGATCGCCGTATGGCAGCTGCTCAGTCATACGGCGGGGCTGGGCTATCGCTTCCTCGAGGCTGACGCCAGCGGTCCCTATGCGCGGGCCGGCGTATCGGACGGCATGGATGCGTCCGGCATTAGCCTGGCGGAGAACCTGCGCCGTATCGCCAGCGTGCCGCTGCTGTACGAGCCGGGGGCGGGCTGGGGCTACTCGCTGGCGACCGATGTGCTGGGCGCTCTGATCGAGCGGGTGCAGGGCGAACCGCTTGACGTGGCCGTGCGCCAGCTGGTGACCGGCCCGCTGGGCATGGCCGATACCGGCTTTGTCGCGCGGGATGCGCAGCGCGTCGCGACCGCCTACGTGAGCGATGAGCCACAGCCGCATCCGCTGGCGGAGGGGGAAACCGTTTCGTCCATCGAGGGGGCGGTTGGCATCTCCTACAGCCCCTCGCGCGTCTTCGATCCGCAGGCGTTTCCTGCGGGCGGCGCGGGCATGGCGGGAACCGCCGAAGACTTCCTGCGCCTGCTGGAGGCCCTGCGTCAGGGCGGGGGCGCGATTCTGCCCGATGAATTGATTGCGGAAATGGCGCGCGATCGGGCGGAGGGCCTGGAGCTGCCCAACGCGCCGGGCTTCGGCTTCGGGCTGGGATTTTCGCTCCTGCGCGATCGGACGCTGGCCGCGTCGCCCGAATCGGAAGGCACCTGGCGCTGGGGAGGCGCCTACGGCCACTCCTGGTTCGTGGATCGGACGCGGGGGCTGAGCGTCGTCGCCTTCACCAACACCCTATACGAAGGGATGTCGGGCCGCTTCGTCAGCGATCTGCGCGATGCGGTCTATGATGGCCTGGAGGCCGAGTGATGGGTTCAACCGCTGCTGGCGCTCGCGATGGCGGCGTGGTCAGCCAGAGAGTGCGGCTTTCCCGCCCGGGTGGAATGAGCGGTCGGGCGCTATCCCGGCCGTTATAGCCTGTCTGCCCACGGGTGGTTCGGGTGCAGGCGATCGAGAGACTCCCGCAGCCATACGCGCTCGGGGAGAGGTAATCCCGGCGCGGCTCTGGCGAAATCCTCCTCGTCCTTCGGCCGGCGGTGCTTTGCCTTGAACAACAGCACGGCTGAGGGGCTGAGGTAAGGGATGCCGCCCGCGCTTAGCGCGACCATTTCACCGCGCGGTCGCGTGAGCTGACGATCTCGCTTATAGACCCAGCGATCGTCCGTTCCCGGCTCAAGCATCATATCCGCCCGCCAGCGGCCAGCGGCCAGCGGCGCGATCGAAGCACCAGATCTGGGAAATCTCCATCGTCGGTTGCCGATCGGCCGCCAGCCGCGCGATCGCGCCGTCGCTGACGGTGTAAAACTCCATGTCGCGCAGCTCGCGGCGGAAAAGGTCCAGATCCGCGCGCAGGATGGTGAACTCGATGTCCTCATGCTCGCGGGTCTTCTTCCCGTGCCACAGATCGAGCGCCCAGCCGCCAACGACGCACCAGGGTCTTGAGACGCGGCTCAGGCGGCGCGAGAGCTCCTCAGGACTCCAGGATTCCCAGCCGTTCTCGTCTGGCACAATCGGTCGATCGTTCATGCTATCGCTCCCCATGTTTGCGGTTGTTATCGGACGGCCCCGTCGCTGCCGACGCCTAAGCAATTAGCGCGGTACGATACATTGCCAGATTTCAGCCAGAGAAAACGATATAATTACAGCAAACGGCGGGCCGGGAGCCGCTGATCTTAGCGAACAGAAACCGGCTTGCTTGCTTATTTATGCAGGAGACGAGCTATGACCGATGCGCCGCGCGGGCGGGGAAGGCCCCGGAAAACGGAGAGTACATATTCAGATACGCGGAATGATTTGATCCGCAGCGGGCTTGAACTTCTGACGCAAAATGGCTTTCTTTCTACCGGCGTCGATGCCATCGTCAAGAACGCAAATGTCCCTAAAGGCTCATTTTATTACTACTTTCAAAGTAAAGAAGAGTACGTGCAAACCGTGCTGGGCGCATATGACAGCTTTTTTGAACACAAACTAAAAAAGCATCTGCATAATAAATCCGACGCCCCAATGGAGCGCATGGAAAACTTCATCAACGACGCCTGCGAGGGGATGAAAAAATACGAATTTACCAGAGGATGCCTTGTTGGCAACCTGATGCAGGAGAGTCCGGGGCTTCCCCCCTCGTTCATAAAGCAGCTTCAGGATATTTTAGATAGCTGGCAAAATATCGTTTCCTCCTGTCTCTACGATGCGTTATTCGCCGGTGATATCAGCTCCGATGTTGATGAAAAACAGCTGGCGGCTATTTTCTGGAGCGGTTGGGAAGGGGCCGTGATGCGGGCGAAGCTTTATTGTTCAACGCAACCCATTCACGACTTCTGGGACTATTTTAAAATCTCCGTCAGATATCGCCATGAGCAGAGCGTTTAAGGGCCCGGAAGTGGGCCCCGGTAAAGATTTGATATTCAGCTATGCATCTGTTTTTCTCGCGGGATATATTGGCCGCAGCCTCAGCGACACTGAATAACCGCGCGCCCGCGAATTTCGCCGTTAAGCAGCTTTTCAGCGACAGTGATTGCTTCCCTGAGAGGGTAAACGGTGGTCATGCTCTCCAGCTTAGCGAGCGGTAAATGGTGCAAAGCTTTCAGCCAGATGTCCGCTCTTTTCGTTTTAGCGAACATAACGCTGTCAATGCCTTTTAAGGTGATGCCGCGGAGGATAAACGGCGCCACGTTGCCCATCAGCTCCATCCCCTGAGCCATTCCGCAGGCCGCAACGATTCCGCCATATCGTACTCCGGCACAGGCGTTGCAGAGGGTATGGCTACCAACGGTATCAATGGCTGCCGCCCAGCGCTCTTTCTGCAGCGGCTTGCCTGGGTTTGAGAGTTCCGCACGATTTATAATGTCGTTTACGCCTACCGTCTTATAGAGCCAGGAGGCCTCTTCTGGACGGCCGGTAGAGGCGGTAACGTGGTAGCCCATAGACGACAGGATCATCGCCGCAATGCTTCCCACTCCTCCGCTGGCGCCGGTAACCAGTATCGGGCCATCTTCAGGCTTAACGCCGTGATTGAGAAGCGCGTCCACGCACAGCATCGCGGTGAAGCCGGCGGTCCCAATGGCCATAACGTGTTTGCTGCTGACTCCGGCCGGAACAGGGGTCAGCCAGTCGCCATTAACCCGGGCCTTCTCTGCAAGTCCGCCCCACTGTTTTTCGCCAACCCCCCAGCCGGTCAGGAGGACCTTATCGCCAGCCTGATAGTCAGGATGAGCGCTGGCGGAAACCGTACCGGCGAAGTCGATGCCCGGCACCATCGGGAAATGGCGGACGATAGGGCCGCGTCCGGTGATGGCCAGGGCATCTTTGTAGTTGATGGATGAGTATTCGACGTTGACGGTTACATCCCCCTCGGGTAGCTCGCTTTCCGCTACTTCAGCAAATAGCGCGGCGTAGCGATCTTCTACTTTATTGATTAATAATGCTTTAAACATTTTCACCTCGGGCGTCTGGTTGTATGACTGTCAGGTATTCAGGAGTATATAAATAATATTGACCGATCGTCTAATAATCATTATTACCCTTGTGCCTGGCGATATTCAAGGATTGTTCGACTTGTCATCGTCCTGGTGAAGGTGTTCTTGATAAATATCAACCCTGAGGTCAGGTTTGTCGCGGCTGAAAGGGGAGGTGTTCGGGGCTAAGCCGGCGCCTGATGCCGCCGAACGGTAATGGGCTATCTCCACCCCGCTCGCCGTCACGCCCGTTGCGGCGGCAATACCTTTATGCTAATGCTCTTAGGAAAATCAGCATCAATTCGAGGCCCGCTAACGGTGGCAGAAGAAGACAGCATTTTTGATACGATTATTAACCGGGCCGATTCCCCATCAAGCAAATGGGGACGATTCAGCCAGGCCGACGTCATGTCGTTTAGCATCGCTGATATGGATTTCCAGTCCCCGTCCTGCATTCGCAACGCATTAATAAACAAAGCGCAAAGCGGTCTCTACGCGTACGAGTATAAAACGGATGATTACTACCAGACGATTAGCGGCTGGTTCAAAGATCGTCACCGCTGGACAATTGAAAAAGAGTGGCTGACCGACGGCCCCGGAAGCTGGGCGATGCTCGCGCTGTGCCTGCAGGCATATACGATGCCGGGAGATAATATCCTCATCCACGCTCCGCATTTTCATCCTGCCGTTAGCGTCATTGAAAGCGCAGGGCGAAGGATTGTCGCGCAGGCGCTCTCTTACGATGGCGTCAGATACATTTTTGACCCGCATATCTTTGAGGAAACCATCGCCACAAAAAACGTTAAACTGTTTTTCCTCATTAATCCTCACAACCCAACCGGCCTGATGTTCACCAGAGCAGAGTTATCCGCTATCGCCGGGATCTGTGAAAAGTACGGCGTGCTGGTGGTTGCGGATGAAATAAACGGCTATCTGACCTACGATGATGCCGTATTTGTTCCCTACGCCAGCATATCCTCGGTCAGCCACCTTCATTCGGTCACGCTGACCTCCCCGTCCAAGGCCTTCAATCTGCAGGGGCTGACCTACGCGATCGGCATCATCCCTAACGAAATTACGCGGCAGAAACTGCAACAGGTTCGGGTCGGCATGGGCGTTGATTTTGCGACCAACGTTTTTAGCATTGCGGCAGCGGAGGCCGCTTATCGTTACGGAGGCGAATGGCTTATTTGCCTTAACCGCTACCTGCAGGGAAATCTGGATTTTATGGATCGCTATTTGAAGGCCAACCTGCCGCGGGTAAAACTGATCAGACCGCACGGCGGCTATATCGCCTGGCTGGATTTCACCGCGTTTCGCCTCACGCCGCAGGCGCTCAGAAACATCCTCCTCGAAAAAGCCAGGGTAAACCTGACATGGGGAGAGTCGTTCGGTCACGCAGGTGAGGGGTTCGAGCGTATCAATTTTGCCTGCCCCAGAGGAACGCTGGAGGCAGGGCTGGTGCGCATCAAAAACGCATTTTCCTGACGCAGAGCGGGCCCTGCATTAAACGGTGCCGGGTTTCGCCTCAGGAGCGTTCATTTGCCAGTCGGCGGGCCTGTTCCACCTGAGGCATATTCGCAATTGCCCACTCCCTTATCGGTTCGAGCAGATGAACCAGCGATTCGCCGAGGGACGTGATGCCGTATTCTACCTTCACGGGTAGCGTAGGAAACACCGTTCGCGTGACCAGGCCGTTGCATTCCAGCTTCCGCAACGTCTGCGTCAGCACCTTCTGACTAATTCCCTCTATCGCTCGTTTTAGCGCGTTGAAGCGCACCGGGTGCTCTTTCACTGCCATCAGAACAAGCATTGACCACTTATCGGCGAGCTGATCCAGCAGTTCGCGGGTCGGACAGGTGATCGAGAATGGGCCTCGTAAATCCATAGTTACCTCCAGGTTCTCTGGTAACGTTTTGGTATCTAATTGATACCTAAATATAATTTAGGCATGCTATCGCTTCAGGTTATCATCATCCACGGGGTGGACTATGAACATGCGTGCCAATGATTTTCTGCTTCGGCGCATTAGCGTCAATAATACAACAATCAACGTGGCCACCGGCGGATCGGGTCCGGCTATCCTGTTCTTACACGGCTGGCCCCATACCTGGGAGATCTGGCGCGAGGTCATGGAGGCGATGAAAGCGAGCCATACCGTCATTGCTCCCGACCTGCGCGGTCTTGGCGCCAGCGCAAAAGAGGAAAGGGGCTACGACCTGCATACGCTTACCGATGATGCCGCCGGGCTTATGGATGCTTTGGGTCTGGAAACCGCAGACGTTGTGGGGATTGATTTGGGCGTTGCTGTCTGCTGGATGTTCGCTGCACGCTATCCGGCGAGGGCCAGCAGGCTTGTGGTTATGGAAGGGCTGTTGGGCGCGCTCCCCGGAGCCGAGGCCTTCGTGAAAAATGGCCCACCGTGGTGGTTCGGCTTCCATCAGGTGCCCGGCTTCGCCGAGAAGGTTCTGGAGAATAATGAGGCCGCCTACATTGATGAGTTCTTGCTGTCAGGCACTCAGGGGCGCAAAGGCATCGCGGCTGAGATTCGTCGGGCGTTCATTGATGCCTATAGCGATCGTAACGCTATGCGCTGCGGCTTCGAACATTACCGGGCTTTCCCGGAAAATGCGCGTCAGATTAAGGAGATGCTGACGGAACAAAAAAGCGAACACCCGGTTATGGCCATCGCTGGCGGCATTGTTGGCGATGCTCTGGCGGGCCAGCTGCGCGGCATCGCCGCTGACCTGACGGAAATCACCATGCCCGACTGCGCGCATCTCATCCCCCTGGAGCAGCCGGCGGCTCTGGTCGCTCAGCTGCGCACGTTTCTGCGATAAGCGCCGCGTACCGGTGCTCCTGGCGGGGCTTTAAAAACGCGGGCATGCTTAAACAGCCTGCCCGGCGCGCGGCTACGGCGTAAATAGCAGGAAAATGGCGAACTGCGGGGCCGGGCTGATCCACCGTCGGGCCACCGTCCAGCCCTCGCGTTCGACCAGGGTTGTAAAGGCCGCGGGGGTGAATTTATACGAGTTTTCCGTGTGTAAGGCTTCTCCCTCCGCGAAGCGGAAAACCCGGTCGAGAACGCGTACCTCCTGCTCGCGCCAGCTGATCAGCCACATTTCCATCCGGCTCGCCGCGGCGTTCCACACCGCGCGATGTTCGAAGGCCTCAGGGTTGAAGTTGCCGCCCAGTTCGCGATTGATCCGCGCCAGCAGGTTCCGGTTGAACGCCGCGGTGACGCCACCGGCGTCGTCGTAAGCGGAAAGCAAAGTCGCTTCATCTTTCACCAGGTCGATGCCGACCAGGAACTGCGATCCGGCACCGAGCAGGCGCCGCACGCGGCCCAGAAACGCAGCCGTGTCGCCGGGCGAGAAGTTGCCGATGGTCGAACCGGGGAAGAAACCGACGAGTGGACGACCGTGAGCGTCCGGCGGCAGGGACAGCGCGGAGGTGAAGTCTTCCGCCAGCGGGCGAACCGCCAGGCCGGGATAGTCGTTGCGGATCGCCGCTGCGGCCCGCTCCAGCGCATCTACGCTGATGTCCACCGGCACGTAGGCCGTGAGGCGCGGCGCGGCATCGAGCAGCACGCGGGTCTTCATGCTCGCGCCGCTGCCGAACTCGACCAGCACGGCGTCATCGGCAATGCCCCCGGCGATTTCGGCCGCGGCCGCGCGCAGCAGCGCAAGCTCGGTTCGCGTTGGGTAGTACTCGGCAGTCTGGCAGATGGCTTCGAACAGGCGCGAACCCGCATCGTCATAGAAATATTTCGCCGGGAGGGACTTGTCCGGTCGCGCAAGCCCGGCGAGCACGTCCTCGGCAAAGGCCGACGGTAGTCGCGTGCTCTCCCCGGCGACGTCCCTGGCAAGCCGAACGCCGCTGAACATCCAGCGCGCCTCTGGCGGGAAAAAATTGCGATAGGTCGCGCGCGTATGGCCGGGGGGGGTGATCGACGAGCCGCCGCGCAGGCTCATCTGCCCGACCATGAACTTGCCGTTGTACTCACCTACGGCCCCGGGCTGTGGATGAAAGCCCGGGTAGGCGTCGTAAGCGCTGCGGGTCCATTGCCAGGCTTCGGTATACAGATCGCGCAGGCCCGCGGCGGTCACCGCCGCATGCTCCCATTCCGCTTCGGTCGGCAGGCGTGCGCCCGCCCATTCGGCGTAGGCGACCGCTTCATAGTAGCTGACGTGCAGGACCGGCGCGTCGGGATCGACGGGGGTACGTCCTTGCAGGCCAAACTCAGACCAGCCCTCGGGTTCGCGACACCAGTATAGCGGCGCCTGCCAGCCCTCGGCCTGTACCGTAGCCCAGCCGCTGGCCAGCCAGAGCTCCGGCCGGCGGTATCCGCCATCGGCGATGAACGCCATCCACTCTCCGTTCGTCACCAGGCGGTCGGCCAGCGCGTAGGGCTGCAGATAGACCCTATGCCGTGGCGTCTCATTGTCGAAGGCAAAGCCGTTCCCGACGGTGCCAATCTCGACGATCCCTCCTTCGACCCGACGCCATTCCAGCGAGGCGGCTGGCGGATACGCCCGCGCCGGTCCTGGCCGATAGGCCGGAGAGAGCGGCGAACGGGAGAACAGGTGCAGCACATCCATCAGGATCAGCTCCTGGTGCTGCTCCTCGTGCGCCAGGCCCAGCTCAATTAGCGGTACCAGGTCCGGGGAAAGCGAATGCAGCAGGCGCGCCATACCCGCATCGACGTGGGCCCGGTAGTCCAGCACATCGCGGGCAGAAGGGCGGGTAATGAGGCCCCGTTCGGGGCGGGGCTGGCGCGGCCCCACGGCCTCGTAGTAGGAGTTGAACAGATAGCCGAAGGACGGGTCGAATGCGACATAGTCCGCCAGGTGCGGCAGCAGCAGAAAGGTCTCGAAGAACCAGCTGGTGTGGCCCAGATGCCATTTGGTCGGGCTGGCATCGGGCATCGATTGTACCGCCTGATCCTCGGGGCTCAGCGGCGCGGCCAAAGCCTCGCTCCCGGCACGCACCCGGCAATATAACTGATAAAGATGGTCCCCGTTGTCGACAGGGACGGGTGCATTACAAAGTTGTCTCATTTGGGTCATTCCAGAATGTCCAAAGACAAGGCGTCATGTCGCCCAGGCATCAGGCGATGCCGCGAATCGATCAGTCGGCGAGCACGGCGCGCTGGCGGACGTTCTTAACGGTCAGCCAGATAGCAGAGACGAGGAAGTAGAACGCGCCGAAGGCCGCATAGGGCGCAACCGTGGTTACGTCCAGCGCCATGCCGCTATGCGCCTGCTTGAACATGAAGGCGCCGGCAAGCGCGGATTGGGCGCCGCTGAGGATCATCGGCCACTGGCCGCTCGTCGTTTTCCAGCGCCGTACGCCCGTAGCCAGCTGCAGCAGGCCGGAGAAGATAGCCCAGGCGCCGAACACCGTGATCACCATAGGCATGCCGACGGTAAGCGCGCCGCAGACGGCGAGAGCGATGATGATGCTGACCACGAAGTTGAACTTTTGCGACGGATTCGCGCCCAGTCCGCCGCTTCTGCGCGCGTCCAGATAATTAGCCAACGCGTCCCAGGCCGGATACAGGATCAGCAGGGCCGCGCCGATGGCGGGATTGTGCTTGCCGACGAAAACGGCAAGGGCGATCCAGACAATTGAGACCCCGGTACGCAGGAAGTAGTAGGTCTGAAGCCATTGGTTCAGCGAACGATTAGAGGTTGCAGTGGCGTTTTGCATGTCAGTTCTCCAGGTCGTCAGTCAATAAATATCGCTAACAACCTATTAGTAGGTAGAATATGTGGATGGCACTCTCCCTGCCATACGCGCGGGGACTAACCTGAGTGCAGAGCAGCATAGTGACGAGCTGCATGAGCGGTTCGGCACACGTGTTCCTGCTCAATGAACGAACATTAACCTACTAGTAGGTAGATAGTCAATGTGTTATCTTGCCTATTCCTGGTGCTGGCGCGACGGAGCGATCGCCATGGCGGGATTTACGCGAATTCAGGGAAGCCAGAATCGCTTTGACTTGCTGGCGCAGGCGCGAAGGAAAGAGAGGGCTGGTGAACATAGTATCGGCTGCCGGCCTCAGAGAGAGAGCGGCCATCGCGGATCGACGATAGCCAGCGTTATTTTAAGCCGTTACTGACCTATTGATCGAGTCGGTGCGGGATAAATCTGGAAGGTATTGCCATGTACGCAGAGCTTTCTCCGAAAGCCGCAGAAATCATGATGCTCACCCAATCGCTGCTGGAGACTGGCGGATACAACGGCTTCAGCTATGCCGACATTTCTGCCCGCGTGAAGATCAGCAAGGCGAGCATTCACTACTATTTCCCCACCAAGGCCAGGCTGGTGCGCGAAGTCGTGGCGCGCTACCGGGCGCAGGCTCGTGAAGGCCTGGCGACGCTCGATCGACAGCTGGCTAACCCTGCGGCTGAACTGAACGCTTATGCCGACTACTGGTCCACATGTTTCAAAAACGGCACCTCATCATTCTGTATCTGCGCCATGCTGGCGGCCGATATTCCGACCCTGCCTGCCGAGGTTGCCGCCGAGGTTCAGGGACATTTCGCAGACCTCACGGTTTGGCTTGTGTCGATACTGGAACGTGGGGAGGCCATGGGGCAGTTCCGTTTAGAGGATAGTCCTTTGATCGAGGCGAAATTCTTTATGTCTTCGGCGCATGGGGCAATGCTGGCCGCGCGAGGTTTTGGCGATCCGCGGGTGTTCGAATCGCTGGTGCAGGTCGCTATCCGTCGTCTGACGCTGAATTCCCGACCGCCGGATGATGCTCGTCAGGAAGGGTGATACCGGCGTCGGCATCTTCATTTAACAAATAATCTGGCTGGCCATTTTGCATGAGGTGGCACGGAGCCTTCTTAAGCAACCGGCGATTCAGATCTCTTTTTTCAGCAGCTGGAAAAACTCCGCGATTTTCTCGTTATCACGCTTGTAGTATGTCCAGGGGCCGATGCGCCGCGATGTGACAAGCTGCGCTCGCTGCAGGGCGGCAAGATAAAGCGAGACGGTAGACTGCGACAATCCCACCTTTTCCTGGATAATGCTTACGCATACGCCAACCTCATCAGCATCCGCATCTGGCTGATGAAAATGCTTTTTAGGCTCTTTAAGCCACTGGAGAATTTCTTTTCGCACGGGATTGCTAAGCGCTTTCAGAACCTCATTGAGTTTGATTTCAGACATTTCCGCCTGGCTCCTGTAGATAAGTTGTCATATCCCAATATTACAATACTTAGATATGATATGCACCCTCTCTGCCTGAGCGGCAGAGAGGGTGTTTTACCAACTCATCATTTGTACAGCGGATAGTCGGTATAACCTTTTGCTGCGCCGCCGTACATAGTGGAAGGATCGACCTCATTGAGCGCCCAGCTATTTGCCAGACGCGCGGGTAAATCAGGATTGGCGATAAAGGGGCGGCCAAAACCAAAAATATCTCCCCAGCCGGCGTTCAGGATCCGTTCAGCGCGTTCTTTTGTGTAGCGACCGGCATACATGATGGTGCCGCTGAAAATGCTGCGCACCTGCTGGTAGAACGATTCCGGCAGTTCAGGCGCGTTATTCCAGTCTGCCTCAGCGAGAGAAAGATAGGCGATGCCGATTTCCTGAAGAATTTTAATCGCTTCAGTGTAGGTTTCGTGCGGATTGTCCTCCACAAGCCCGAGATATACGCGCTCTTCATTGGTGCTGGCAAACAGGGGAGCAAAACGCACTCCTACGCGATCCTTACCGACCACATTCGCCACCGCTTCAACCACTTCACGCAGAAATCGCAGGCGATTCTGCAGCGAGCCGCCGTACTCATCATCGCGTTTGTTGCTATGAATGGACATGAACTGGTTAACCAGATAGCCATTCGCGCAGTGGATTTCTACCCCATCAAAACCGGCGTTCAGCGCGTTTTGCGCGGCGCGGGCATACATGCTGACAATCTCCTTTACTTCATCGGTTTCGAGAGCGCGCGGCATCGACGCGACGGCCAGGGTGCCGGTTCCAGGCCCGGTTTCGATGAAAACCTTAACGTTATTACCGGCGGGAATCGCGGAAGGTGCGACGGGGGCGGCCCCTCCTGGCTGCAGGGACGTATGGGATATCCGCCCGACATGCCACAGCTGGGCAAAAATAATCCCTCCTCTGGCGTGTACGGCGCCGGTGATTTTCCGCCAGCCCTCAACCTGCGCGGCGTTGTAGATCCCCGGCGTCCACGCATAGCCCTGTCCGCGGGGCTCAATCTGCGTCCCTTCGGTCACCATAAAGCCCGCTCCGCTTCGCTGAGCATAGTATTCAGCCATCAGCTCATTGGGGATATCGCCCGGCTGCGAGCTGCGCGAGCGGGTCAACGGCGGCAGGACGACGCGGTTTTTCAGCGTAAAATGGCCAATCCTGGCGCTGGTAAAAAGGTTATTCGGTTTCATTAAATACCTCGATATATATAAATTTAGATGTTGCGATTTAAATAAGCTCAGAACAGATTAAAAGGCTGCTCAGCCAGGCTGATGTAAATGTTTTTCTTCTGCGTATACGCATCCAGAATCGATTTATGGGTTTCACGACCTAAACCGGATCTCTTATAGCCGCCAAACGGGGCGTGAGCAGGGATCTCATGGTACGTATTTACCCAGATACGACCGGTCTCAATCGCCCGGGATACGCGTAGCGCCCGGTTGATATCCTGCGTCCATACCCCTCCGGCCAGCCCGTATTCGGAATCATTTGCCAGCCTGATAACTTCCGCTTCGTCGTCAAACGGAATGACGCACAATACCGGACCAAAGATCTCTTCGTATGCAACCCGCATGTCGTTGCGCACGTCCACCAGGATGGTGGGTTCGATGAAATACCCGTTGTCGTATTTCTCGCCCTGGAGACGTTTACCGCCGGTCAGGATGGTAGCTCCTTCCTCTTTCGCGATCTCAATGTAGCCGAGGATGCGATTCATCTGGGTTTCGCTGATCTGCGCGCCCATCTGAGTCTGCTCGTCAAGCGGGTTACCGACGCGGACGTGGGCGAAATGCTTCAGGAGTCGTGCCAGGAAATCCTGGTACACCGAACGGTGCACAAACAGGCGGGCTCCTGATTCACATACCTGACCCTGGTTCCAGAGAATGGCCAGCGCGGCCCCTTCGACGGCACGATCCATGTTGGCATCAGGGAAGATAATGTTGGCGGATTTGCCGCCCAGCTCCAGCGTGGCCGGAATGATTTTCTTCGCTGCCGCCGCGGCGACAATTTCACCGACGCGGGTCGAACCGGTAAAGGCCAGTTTACGAACGTCCGGATGATCGAGCAGGGCCTGACCGGCAGTCGCTCCCAGTCCGGTCACGATGTTGACCACCCCGGCAGGAAGAACCCGGGCAAAGATTTTTGCCAGTTCCATAATGGTGACGGGGGTCATCTCTGACGGTTTGATTACTACGGTATTGCCGGCGGCAATCGCCGGGGCAATTTTCCACGCGGCCATCAGCAAGGGGAAATTCCACGGGATAACCTGACCAACCACCCCCAGCGGTTCGCTGAGAACGATGCTAAGGGTATTTTCATCAAGCATCGTTGCTTCATCGGACTGGCTGCGGAGAACGCCGGCAAAATAGCGGAAATGGTCAATGGCGCCGGGGATATCAATCATCCTCGATTCCCGAATCGGTTTGCCAACGTCGAGGGCTTCCAGGATGGCAAAACGTTCCGCCTGTTCTTCGAGCTGGTCTGCAATTTTTAGCAGGGCGAGGGATCTCTGCGCGACCGTTGTTTTTTTCCAGGCTTCAAATGCCTGTGCCGCAGCCTGAACTGCGCGATCGATATCGCCAGCAGTCGCATCCGGGATGCGGGTAATGAACTCGCCGTTAGCAGGATTACGGCTTTCAATAGTTCGCCCGCTCTCTGAATTAACCCACTGATTATTGATGAATAAACCATATTGCTGGTCTGGTTTGAACGATGTTTTGATGGTGTTCATCTATAGCTCCATATGACGTTGTTTTGCGATGTGATGAATACACTAATATACATATTTATATTTATCAATATGTATATGTGAGAAATTTAAGCACAACGATCGGTAATTTTAAAAAAGACATTAAAAACAATTAATTAATTTTCTGTGCCGGGCCGTCTGCGCGTCACGTATAAAAAGGGCCCGGTTTCGGTCAGGAAAAGCAACGCCATTGAGGGCGGGGAGGAGGAAAGCGCAGGCCCCTCGAAGCCAGAGGGGCGTTTAACCGATGCTTTACTTGGTGGTATAGCCGCCGTTGACCAGAATCGTCTGCCCGGTCATCCACCAGCCGTCGCTGACTAAAAAGCGAATCCAGGGAACGATGTCGCCGATATCCGTCAGGCCGGTTGGGCTAAAGGGAGAGAGGGCGGCGGCGGTTTTATGATAGGCGACGGCCTCGGCGCCTTCGGCGGGGTAGAAGAAGGGCGTATCCATCGGGCCCGGGCCGATGGCCGTGACGGAAATGCCGCGTTCCCCCAGCTCCTTAGATGCCGCTCGCGTGAAGTGTTCCACCGGCGCTTTCATACCGGCATAGGCCGAATAGAATGGCGTGTAAGCCCCAAGAAGCGAGGTCACTAACGTACAGATTTTGCCGTTATCTTTAACGTTTTTACCCGCTTCTTTCAGGAAAAAGAAGGCCGATTTGGCGTTAACGGCGCTCATTTCATCGAACTCGGCCTCGGTGATCTCCGCCATCGGTTTCTTGAGGACTTTACCGACGGTATTGATGGCAATATCGGGTTGTCCCACCGCCGCTGCGGCATCCGCGAAGAGTTTTTCCATCGCCGCCGCCGAGGTCAGATCGGCCTGCAGTGCAACGGCTTCGACGCCGACGGATTTGATCCAGGCTACGGTCGCTTCGGCCTCTTCGCGCGTCGCATGGCTGTTGTAGTGGATAGCGATAGCGCGGGCGCCCTGTTGGGCGAAATCCCGGGCAATGAGTCCGCCGAGATTCTTTGCCCCACCGGCGATGAGAACGGTTTTACCTTTGATAGCGTGATCTACCATGGCTTAGCTCCTGTTTCGGTTATTGTCCGGGCGAATCCGGTCAATAACAGCTTAATACCTGACAGATATGTATAAAGAGGCTGATTCTGCATACACTATGCAGAATTAACGAATAGTGGGACGAGAATGGATACGATCGATCTTTTCCGGATATTTATCCGAGTGGCGGAAAACGGCAGCTTTATTCGCACCGCGGAGACGCTGAACCGACCGGCTTCGACTATCTCCGCCGCTATCCGCGAGCTGGAGTCGCGCCTGGGAACGCGTCTTCTACACCGCACCACGCGCAGCGTCTCCCTGACCTCTGATGGCAGCGCGTTGTACGCGCGCTGTCTGGTTGTGGTGCAGGACGTCGAGGAGACGGAAAATCTGTTCCGCCAGGACAGCGGCCAGGTGAAGGGGAGAATTAAGGTTGACGTGCCGGGCCGGGTGGGAAGCCGCATCGTTATTCCCGCGCTGCCGGACTTTTTTGCCCGCCATCCGTTGATTCAGGTGGATCTTGGCATCACCGATCGCAGCGTCAATCTGCCGGTGGAAGGGGTGGACTGCGCCGTTCGCGTCGGGGTGCTGAATGATTCAGGAATGGTGGCGCGTCGGGTGGGCAACCTGAAGCTGATTAACGTCGCTTCTCAAGGCTATCTCTCCTCCTTTGGCACGCCGGCATCGCCGGAACGGCTCGCTGGCCATATTGCCGTCGGCTACGTCTCGCCAACCACCGGGCGCCAGGAGCGCTGGGAGTGGGCGCGGGATGGGGAGGTTTTCAGCGCCGACGTCAGCAGCCACCTGACCGTAAACAGCGCCGAGGCCTATATTGCGGCCTGCATATCGGGCATGGGCATGATTCAGATCCCCGAATATGATGTGAGCGAATGGCTGGAGGCGGGGATCCTGTGCGAAGTGATGCCGTCCTGCTTAGCGCAGCCGCTGCCGGTAAGCATTGTGTATCCCAGCCGACGGCATCTTTCGCGGCCGCTGCAGCTATTTATTGCCTGGCTTGAGCCGCTGTTGCGGGAAAAAATGCGCCTCAGCGCCGGGGCGTAATCGATGCGCCGGGCACCCGCTCGCGCGGTGACGGCAGGATATCGGCGGCGAACAGCGCCACCGCGGAAAGTACCGTAATCGATCCCTTTCTGGCAGCCGATGCTGCCTGCCGATGTCATATAAAATATGCCAAAATGGTATTTGAATGCCATTTCTTATTCCAATAAGTTTAGCTGATTGTTTATCCCAGGCCGCCGGGTCTACGGTCGCCAACAATCGGAACCCGCTTCTATGAATCGCGTGAAAAAGCCGCTGGTGCTTTCGCTGCTGCAGTACCCGAGCGGCCATCATGTCGCCGCGTGGCGCCATCCGGATACGGATCCAAAGGCCAATATCTCCGTTGATAGCTATATTGCCAGCGCGCGCGCCGCCGAGGCCGCGGGATTTGATATCACCTTTATTGCGGACCGCCTCGGCATTCCCGCCGGGCCCCTCGAGGCGACGCGGCGGGTGGATGAGTGGTCGCATGGCTTCGAGGCGCTGACCCTGGCCGCGGCGGTTGCGGCCACCACGCGACGCATCGGCATCGTCGTCACCGCCAGCACCACCTTCAATGAGCCCTACACCCTGGCGCGCCAGCTGGCCTCGCTCGATCTTATCAGCGGCGGGCGCCTGGGCTGGAATATCGTAACGTCGGGCCTGTCGAGTGAGGCCACGAACTTTAACCCGACGGAGTTTCGCCACGATAAGCGCTACGCGCGGGCAGAGGAGTTTATTGCGGCGGTGCGGGCGCTGTGGGGCTCCTGGGATACGACAAAATTTCCGCGCGATAAGCAAAGCGGCGTTTTTTTTGCAGCCGATGCGCTGCGCGAGCCCGGCTTTCAGGGGCGCTGGTTCCGCGCGCTGGGCGGGCTGAATGTCTTTCCTTCCGCGCAGGGGCAGCCGGTGCTGGTGCAGGCCGGGGCTTCGCCCGCCGGACGGGATCTGGCGGCCCGCCATGCGGAAGTGATTTTCGTCGCCGCGCCCACCCTGGAAGAGGCGGTTGCCTATCGTCAGGATCTGCACGCCCGCCGTGCAGCGGCCGGCCGCAGCAGCGACGACCTGTATATTCTGCCCGGTATTTTTCCGGTGATTGGCAAAACCGAGGCCGAGGCCCGGGCGAAGTTTGACCAGCTACAGGGGCTGATCGCCGAAGAGGTCGCGCTGGCGCTGCTGGGGAGCTATCTCGGTGATATTGATTTAACGGATGTCGATCCCAACGGCCCTCTGCCGCCGCTGCCCGCGTCCAATTCCATTGCCAGCCGCCAGCAGCTGCTGCGGGAGCTGGCGGAGCGCGAAAACCTTACCGTGCTGCAGCTGGCGCGGCGCATTGCCGGAGCGCGCGGCCACCTGCAGATCGTCGGCACCCCGCAGCAGGTGGCGGCGGAGATGATCCGCTGGCACGAAGCGGGCGGGGCGGACGGCTTTATGCTGCTGCCTCCCACCTTCCCGGAAGGGCTGGATCTCTTTATTTCCGATGTGGTTCCCCTGCTTCGCGAACGCGGCCTGCTGACGCCGCTGGAATTTAGCGGCACGCTGCGCGAGAGGCTCAGCCTGCCCGTGCCGCAACCTCTTCTCACCCACCTTAACGACCCGGAAGGATGATAGCCCGATGAAACTTTCAGCGAAAAAAATAGTTGTCGCCCTTCTGCTGGCGACGCCCGCGGCCCACGCCGTCAGCATCGTGGATGCCGGCTATGCCACCGCTCAGGGCACGGCGTACGTCGTCAAGCTGCTGCTCGAAGATCAGGCGGGGGAGGAGACCAAAATTGTGCCCGTCTCCTCTGTGCCGGTTATCTGGGAAGGGCTGAACCGCAACAACGGCGAGATCGATATCTGGACTGACGTTTGGCTACCCAATCAGCAGGCGCTGGTGGCGAAATACGCCGGGGCCGGCAAGAACGTCACCCTGGCGAAAAACGCCTATGCCGGAACCCAGGGCTACTGCACCCTGACGGCGACCGCCGAGGCGCACAATATTCATTCCGTCTACGATCTGACCGATCCTGACAAGGCCAAAGTTTTTGCAGCGAAAGGTTCGGATCGCGGTCAGATCTGGCTGGGCGCGGCGGGCTGGCTGTCGACGAATTATGAAGAGATCCGCGCGCGGACCTACGGCTTCGCGCCGTTCTTCGACCTGACCCGTTCCGATGAGGCGGTGGCGACGGCGGCGCTGGATAACGCCGCGAAAACGGGCGGCGCCTGGATCGGCTACTGCTATGCGCCGCATCAGAACTACGTCCGCTACAAGCTCACCAATCTGCAGGAGCCTAAATATAATCCGCAGACCTGGCAGGTTGCGGATCAGTCGGACCCGGAGTGGTTAACGAAATCGCGCATCAGCACCGGCTATGGCGACGCGGCGATCCACATCGCCTACAGCAATCACTTTGCCCAAACGAACCCTGAAGGGGCAAAAATCGTCGAAGCGGTCCATTTCAATACCCAGGACGTCAGCGCCCTGGCCTATGCGATCGCCGTCGAAGGGAAGACGCCGGAGCAGGCGGCGCGCGGCTGGCTGGATGCGAATAAGGCGCGCGTTGCCGACTGGCTGAGCGCGAAATGATCCAGCTGGAAAACGTCTGGAAGGTCTTCGGCTGCGATCCGCAGCACGCCGTCGCGGCGCTGCGGCGCGACCCTGACGCCCGCCTGCCCGCGGGCGGCCTGGCGGCGGTGCGCGGTATCGATATGCACGTCGAGCGCGGCGAACTGCTATGCATTTTAGGCCTCTCCGGGTGCGGCAAGTCCACGCTGCTGCGCATGGTGAACCACCTGATCGCGCCCAGCGCCGGCCGAGTACGCATCGCCGGGGAGGCGATTGCCGAGCTGTCGCCCGCCAGGCTGCGCGAGCTGCGCGCCCGCCGTATCGGCATGGTGTTCCAGAGCCATGCTCTCATTGAGCATATGAGCATTCAGGAAAACGTGGCATTGCCGCTGGAAATCCTCGGCGTCGCCCGCGCCCGGCGCGAAACGCGCGCGGAAGCGCTTCTGGAACGACTGGGGCTTGCCGGGATGGGGCAGCGCGGGATCGACACGCTCTCCGGCGGGATGAAGCAGCGGGTTGGGCTGGCGCGCGCGCTGGCCTCCGACCCGGACGTTTTGCTGATGGACGAGCCCTTCAGCGCCCTGGACCCGCTAATCCGCGACGACCTGCAGGCCGAGTTTCGCAGCCTGTCGCGCGACCTCAATAAAACCACGCTGTTTATTACCCATGATGTCGGCGAAGCGCTGCGCATCGCGGATCGTATCGCCGTTATGCGGCAGGGCCGCTTTGAGCAGCTGGCCACGCCGGCGGAGCTGCTGGCCCGTCCGGCCAATGACTATGTCGCCCGATTTATCCGCATTGGCATGGCGAGAGCGGAGGAGACCACATGATGCACCAGCCGGATGTCGTGACGCCGTTTTACCAGCGCGCGTTTAGCCAACTGCAGGATGAATCGCGCAGGCTGCCGCCTTTTCATAGCAAAGCGGCGCTATTCGGCAGCCTCTGGCTAGGCGCGCACCGCTTTCGTGGGCTGTTCTGGCTATTTTTAAGCGCCGAGCTGATTGGGGCGGCGCTGATCGTGCTTGCCCTGAGCCACGGCCTGTCGCGCGACCAGCAGGCGCGCGTGACCACCCTGGTTGAGCTTGCGAGCCAGCGGGCGCAGGAGGCCGCCGCGGCCCACAGGCAGGATCCGCAGAGCGCGATGACGCAATCTCTGGAACGCTCCGCCGCGTCGCTGAGCAAAGCCGCCAGCGACGCGCGGGCGGCGCTTGAGGCCGAGCGGGGAGGGCGCGGTCTTATTCTCGGCGGGCTGGCCGCGCTGCTGGGAACGCGCGTTATTTTAGGATTCGCCGCCGTGCCGCTGATGGCGGGGCGGCTGCGCAGAGCGCGCCTGACGGAGGATTTTAGCGGTATGACCTGTTCGACCGGCTCCGCCCTCTTCGCGGCGCTGATTTGGCTGGCGATCGTGCCGATGGCGCTCTTAAACTACGCCGGGACGATCCCCGCGCAGATTTTCAACCCCGCCGGGTTACCCGAGCTGGCGGCGAACGCATCGCGGTGGATTGATGGGGGGATGGGGTCGCTGGCCGCGGCCCTTGCTCCCGCCGCGCAGCATATATCCCGGGTCATCGATGCGCTGCTGAGCGGCCTGGAATATGCGCTGATCGCCACGCCGTGGCCGGTGGTGTTTATCGTACTCCTCGCCTTTGCCGCACAGCGCGGCGGCTGGCGCCTGGCGTTTGGCGTCGGGGTGGGGCTGGCCTATATCCTCGCCTTTGGCTACTGGACCAAAGCGATGCAGACGGTAGCGCTGCTGGGGACGGCGTCGTTCATCGCCGTCGCCGTTGGCATCCCGCTCGGCATCTGGAGCGGCTATCGCCGGCGCGTGGCGTCCGTTATTCGGCCGGTCCTTGATTTTATGCAAACCACGCCCGCTTTCGTCTACCTGATCCCGATCATCGCCCTGTTCGGTATCGGTAAGACCGCCGGGATTATTGCCACCATCATCTTCGGCATCGCCCCGGTGATTCGTCAGACGGCTTTTGGTATTGCCAACGTTCCGCCCGCCGTGCGGGAGGCGGCCCTGGCTTTTGGCGCCGGACGAGGGTTTATGCTATTTAAAGTCGATTTGCCGATCGCCCGCCCGGCGATCCTGGCGGGCGTCAGCCAGACGGTGCTGATGAGCCTGTCGATGGTGGTGATTGCCGCGCTGATCGGCGCAAAGGGCTTAGGCGAGGATGTCCTTTCCGCGCTGCAGTACGCTGCCCAGGGTAAAGGCATTCTGGCGGGGCTGGCGATCCTTATCTGCGCGATCGTCATTGACCGGATGGTGCAGTTCCGGCGGCGATCCTGATCCAGGGCCGCGGGCGCGTTTACGCATAGCGGGCCCGCTAATCATCGGTTAAATAGTTCTGCCGCATCTCAATTTTAAGACCGCTGGCCCCTTGATAAACTGGCTTGTGGCATAAGCGTAAAATAGCGGTGGTGCTCACGCCATTTACCTTAACCAGCATCTGAATACTCATACTTTTCAAGGACTGTTTGTTTTCAATGATATAATTGGCGACATTCCGTTCTTTGGCAGATAGTTCTTGACTAACTTCACGGATTTTTACGTCGAACATTTAACAGCCTTTATCATATTAAGAATATTATTGCGATAGTCATACAATTGAAAAAAGAAAACATCAAGTTATAAACATTTCCGCTTAATTCCTTGCGCGGCGGCAATTAAATAATATGCCGGGCGCCTTGGTCCGTTAATTACAATTAAGCCGGGGCAGCGGCAGGCCGCTTTATTCCAGGCCAAAACGCTGCCGGTACTGTCCCGGCGTTACGCCGGTGATTTTGCGAAAAATTTTGCGGAAGGCTGAGGGATCGGTATATCCCACTTCCCAGGCAATACGGTCGGCCGAACGCCCGGTTAACTCGAGGGCATCACGCGCTTTCATGATGCGAACCTGTTGCAGATACTCCGTTGGCCGCACGCCCGTCGCTTTCTGAAAGCGGCGCAGAAAGGTCCGCGGGGTCATCCCCGCCAGCTCTGCCATTTCATCGATGCTTTGCTGTTCAGAATATGTCGCATGGAGGTGGTGCTGGACGCGCAGAATGACGGGGTCGCCGTGGTCGAAATGCGGAATAAATGCCGAATAGGTGTTTTGCTTGCGGCGGGGAGGATCGATAAGTAAAAAACGCGCCGTGGCCAGCATGGTACCGTTTCCCAGCAGCTTCTCTATCAGCGTCAGGCCGAGATCTGTCCAGGCAAGAATGCCGCCGGCGGTGATAATATCGCCGTCGTCGATAACCATATTTTCCGCCGCGACGTCAATCTCCGGGAAACGCTCCGCCAGGGCCTGAGCAAACGCCCAGTGCGTCGTTGCGCGACGATGATCGATAAGCCCGGTCTCCGCCAGCACGAACGCTCCGGCGCAGACCGAACAGAGCGTCACGCCGTCATGATACAGGGCGCTCATCCAGGCGGCAGGGGCCGCCATCGGCTTCATCTGCGCGGGCATGACTAGGCTGGGCGGGGCTATCACATGGCTCAGGCGATGCGGCTCATCCGGATGGCTGTCCCAGACGCACGCCACCGTATCGCCGTCGGGCATGACCTGCCAGTGCGACACCCGGATTGCGCGAACGCGCTCCTCGCCGGAAATGCTCACCGCCCAGTCCGCCGCAATCCTGAACATATCCGTCAATCCATACACCGCCGCCAGCTGGCACTCGGGATAAATCAGCAGACCCACTTCCGCCACGATGCTCTTTTCAACAGAAGGCTTCATTTGTCATTTTTGCCTCTTATAGTGTCATTTTTGACAATTCTATCTCCCGACGTATTGCATAACAATAGCTCCATCGGCCAACAACAGCGATGACCTGAACGATAAAGGAGCAGGTATGCCAGACGAACGGTTTGCAATTTCACGGCGGCGTCTGCTGATCCTCAGCGGCACGTTGTCCGCCGGTATCGGGCTGTCACTTTCGCCCTTAGCCCGGGGTATGACATCATTCTCATCACAGACAGGAGATATTCCTATGAGCAACGGCATTATTACTACCAAAGACGGTACCCGCATTTTCTATAAAGACTGGGGCCCTAAAAACGCGCAGCCCGTCGTTTTCCATCACGGCTGGCCGTTAAGCGCCGACGACTGGGATAATCAGATGCTGTTCTTTTTATCGCAGGGGTATCGGGTGATTGCCCACGATCGTCGCGGTCATGGGCGTTCCGACCAGACCGATACCGGCAACGAGATGGATACTTATGCCGCCGACGTCGCTGAACTTGCCCGCGCGCTGGATCTGAAAAATGCTATCCATATCGGCCACTCTACCGGCGGCGGAGAAGTGGCGCGCTATGTCGCCAGGGCCGAAAAAGGGCGCGTGGCGAAGGCGGTGCTGATGGGCGCGGTTCCGCCGATTATGCTAAAAACGGCCGCTAACCCGGAAGGGCTCCCGCTATCCGTATTTGATGGCTTCCGCTCCGCGCTTGCCGCCAACCGCGCGCAATTCTTCATTGACGTGCCGTCGGGTCCGTTCTACGGCTTTAACCGCCCGGGGGCCAAAATCAGCCAGGGCCTGATCGATAACTGGTGGCGTCAGGGCATGGCAGGCGGCGCTAAAGCGCAATATGACTGTATCAAAGCGTTCTCTGAAACCGACTTTACGCAGGATTTACTGGCGATTGATGTTCCGGTACTGGTAATGCACGGCGAAGACGATCAGGTGGTGCCTGTCGATGACGCCGCGCGCAAATCAATCAAGCTGCTGAAGCACGGGACGCTGAAAACCTACCCGGGGCTGTCGCACGGCATGTTTGCCACCCATCCTGAGGTAATTAACCCGGACCTGCTGGCGTTCGCTAAATCCTGAGCCTGAGGCTATACGCCGGACCCGCCAACGTTGCGGGTCCGGCTTTTATCCGTGAGCGGGCGGGTAGCACGCGCGCAGGGAGCGGGGCCGCTCGGGCAAAGTAATTAGCGGTAGCCGCGCCGCGGTCTGAAACTAACTGCCAGGCGACGCTGTCTTTAATTCATTGACGCAATGCTTTTTGTCTGGAAGATAAAGATGACCTCCGTTTTGTTGATTGAGGATGATAGCCGACTGGCCGGCATGCTGATGCCCTACCTTACCCAGTATGAATTTAGCGTGGTACATAGCGCCAGCGCGCAGGACGCGCAAAATAAGATGAAGCAGCGCAAGTTCGATGTCGTACTGCTGGATTTGATGCTGGGCGATGCCGACGGCCTGGCGCTGTGTCGGCAGATTCGCACCCGGCTCCAGTATGACCCGGCGATTATTATGGTGACGGGACGCGGAGACCCGGCGGATCGCATGATCGGTCTCGAAGTGGGAGCCGACGACTATCTGGCAAAACCCTTTGAGCCGCGCGAGCTGCTGGCGCGTATGCGCGCGGTACTGCGGCGCATGAAGCCCGGAGCGGCGTCGGGCGGCGACGGCGTTATTCGTTCCGGCGCGCTGGAGATTGATACCGCAGCGCGCAGCGTCACGCTTAACCAGCGCCCCTGCAGCCTGACCTCCCTACAGTTTGACCTGCTGGTCTCGCTGGCGCGCAACGCCGGCCGCGTGCTTAACCGCGAACAGATCTGGCAGTTAGTGCGCGGCGAAAGCTATGACAGCTTCGATCGCGCCATCGATGTCCATATCGGGCGTATTCGCCAGGCTATCGAGGACGACCCGCAGGTGCCGAAGCGCATTATTACCGTGCGCGGCGTCGGCTACGTCTTCTCGGCATTACCCTACGCATGAAGCGGCTCGCCTGTTTTCCCATGCATCTGCAGATTTTTTTCGCCTTTAGCTGCGCCCTGGCGCTGGTGGTGATCTGCACTATCGCCCTGTGGCTATGGAACAACGATAACAACCGTCATTTGAAAGCCTTCGCCACCTTCTCCGAGCTGGTGGAACAAAACCTTCCGCCGGCTTCCGCCTCGCGCGGCGCGCAGTCCCAGGCCATCGATAGTTGGATCCAGCGCACCCATACGCGCTTCTCCCTGTACGCCGCCGACGGCGCTCCGCTCAGCCGCCCGCTCGATCCGCCGCTTCCTTTCCCGCAGCGCGTGGCGCCCGGAGGAGGATTTGATGACTGGTACGGGACGCGTTTTGTCTGGCAGCTTAAAGACGGGCGCGTGCTGGTTATTCAGCTAAGCAACGACCGACAAAAGCGTCCGTGGCTGTTTATCCTGATGCTGCTGGCCATGACCACCAGCGTGGTGCTGGTGTCTTTTCCGGTGATCCGTCGCTTAACCGCTCGCCTGGAGTCGCTGCAGCAGAGCGTCGAGTCGCTCGGCAAAGGCAACCTCGGGGCGCGCGTGCAGGTTAGCGGACGCGATGAAGTGGCGCAGCTTGCGGCCAGCTTTAACCGCGCCGCCGGGCAAATTGAGCAGCTGGTTCAATCGCAAAAAACGATGCTGGCTAACGCCTCGCACGAGCTGCGTTCGCCGCTGATGCGTATTCAAATGGCGGCGACGCTATTGGTGCAGAAGGAGTCGCCCGCCTCCCGCGAACTGCGGCGCAGCGTCGGCGAGCTCGATGAGCTGGTGGAGGATATTTTGACGCTGAGCCGCCTGACGATGACCACCGGCGTGATAACCGGCGATTTCCGACCGGCGGATATAACCGCTATCGCGGCGGAGGAGTGCGCCAGCGCGCAGGTTGAGCTGCGCGCTGGCCACGTGCTCGCCGAGGTGGATGCGCGGTTAATACGGCGCCTGCTGCGCAACCTGATTGAAAACGCGCAGCGCTATGCCGGTAACGATATCTCGGTTGTCCTCAGCCTTAGCGACCGGGAGTACTTTATCCTCGAGGTGAAAGACCGCGGCCCCGGCATTCCGGAGGTGGAAAAAGAGCGGGTTTTTGAGCCGTTTTATCGCCTCAGCAGCGGCACAAAGGGCTGCGGGCTCGGCCTGGCGCTGGTCCGTTCAATCACCGAATACCACCGGGGCAGCCTTTCGGTGCGCAACCGTCGCGGCGGGGGAGCCTGTTTTCAGGTGCGTATACTTGTGGCAGTTACATAACTTTACCTGAGGTAAAAAGAGGGGTTACTGGAGCCTGTTTTAATAAGCCAACCTGATTGTCGGCTTCCTGTAACGGTAAGGATCATCTGCATGCTATCCACCCTGGCTAAACCCTTTACGCTCCTGTGCCTGCTCTCTGCGGCAACCTTTCCCGCCGTGGCCGAGCCTTCTGCAAACGGCTTTTCCGGCTTTATCGGCGGCGGCGTTGGCGTCAAGCCGAAATATTCCGGCGCTAAAGAGTCCAAAACGACGTTCGTACCCGCGGTAAAGCTGGCTTACGGGCCGTTTTTTGTCGGCGGAGTGGACGATCTTACGGCGCTGGGCTGGGAGTTTGCCCGCACCGAACGCTGGACCTTTTCGCTCGGCGTGGGCGCGGATATCTCCCCCCGCCAGCAGTCGGATGATGAGCACCTCAGAGGGCTGGGCGATATTCGCTTCTCGCCGCGGGCCTTTAGCTCGGCGGTTTATGAAAATCAGCTCTTCAGCGGCGGCGTGATTTTGACCCAGGATATCGGCGGCAATCAGCAGGGCTTTAAGCTCATCTCCTGGGCGCATCTGCAGTGGCGGCCGCTGGAGAGCCTGCGCTTTTATACCGGACCCAGCCTGAGCTGGGGGGACGGAGATTATATGCGGACGCAGTACGGCGTCACCGCCGCCCAGTCGGCGCGCAGCGGCCTGGCACGCTACGACAGCGGGGACGGGCTGGAGAAAGTGGGCTGGCAGCTGGGAATGGACTACTCGATGACGCCGGCGTGGCTGATCGGCGCCCGGGTGAGCGCACAGCGTCTGCAGAACGATGCCGCCGACAGCCCCGTTACGCAAAAGTCAGGGCAGGTTAACGGCGTCTTATTCGCCGCCTGGCGGTTCTGACAGGCGCCAGGCATTTCCGTTCAGACGGGAGCGCGCGCATCACATACCGGGCGGCGCGCTCGTTTTAGCCGCTGGCCGGGGTGTTTTTCCGGCAACCCGCTAAAGCGACATTCCAATTACCGCGTTGACAACGGCGGAGGACATCAGCACGCCGCCAACGATAAAGCACGCCCGGTTCTTCCTGGTCGCACCCAAGGTTAAGAGAATAACGGCAAGAGTGAAAAAAGGTATGGCAATAATGCTGAACGTGTTCAGAGTAACCTCCACGAAGAGTAGAAAAAGCCGGACGTGATTAAGGCGCGGCTGATTATTAAGTCGCTGAGTGCGATCGGCTGACGGCTTATTTTATTCACCGTCAGCCGATCAGCAGAGCGGCCAGCGCCGCTAAGGCCGGGAGAGCCTGAATATAGAGTATTTTCCTGTTTGCCGTCACCGAACCGTATATCCCGGCAAGCACAACGCAGCACAGGAAAAAGATTTTAAACTGCAAGCCGCTCTCTCCCGCCCACAATCCCCACAGCAGGCCCGCCGCTAAAAAGCCGTTGTACAGTCCCTGGTTAGCGGCCAGCACCCGGCTGTCGCGAGCAAAATCAGCGCTCAGGTTAAATGCCTTGTGGCCCGTTTTGGTATCCCATAGAAACATTTCGAGGATCAGGATATAGAGGTGGATGGCGGCCACCAGGGCGATAAGGATATTGGCTAACACGGCAGGCCTCGCTGAAAATGTGGGAGCCGGATGATTATAGTTAAAACTCGTTTGCGCCGCCGCCCGTTATTTCTTAGGGGGCGCAGCGCCTTTACGCAGCCCTCGGCGGCCGCGGCGCATGCGCCGGAATGAAAAGCGGCCACCATCGAGCGGTGGTGAATAATCTCACGCTGCCTTTATGCGGCTATCTGCTTGACATATTAAGCGTGCTTGCTATTGCTTAATCAGGCAAAGATGATGAGCCTTAAATAATTATCTCCTTGTAAAATACCGTATTTATAATTTATGGCGAGGCGGCGAGGGGGGAATGGCAGGTCATAAGGTGAAGTTGCCCGGTATCAAAGAGAGCCGGCGCCTGCTGAATTTTGAGGCCGCCGTAAGGAAGGTGGGCCTGGCTATTCTGTTGGCTATTATCTGCGCCGCGCTGGCCGGCGGATTTTCTGTCGGCTATTTTAGCGAGGCTGAAAAAGCCAATCCGCCGCAGACCCTAAAGATCGCCTATGACCATTTTGGCCGACTGCAAAAAGAGTTTCGCCTCAAAATCACGGCGCATCTGCTCCGTGGCGATAAATATGTCTTCAGCCTCGGCGGTGATTTTAATGAAAACTATGAGCCAGGCGGCATCTGGCCGCAGCCGGACGGTATGTACAGCCAGGGAAATACGCTTTATCTGATCTATAACAACGTGAAAAATAAAGGCGATTTCTCTCTCTGGCTGTACGTCACGCCGGCGAAGCCGGGGCGGTCTGAGAATATCATCCGGGTGAACGCCGAGCCTGAGATCCGCTATTGGCAGTTTATTTATCCTTAGGGGGCTGGTATGGAGATGGTTTTCCGGGCGTTAGCCATTTATTTAATCCTGCTGGTGGTATTTAAAATTGCCGGACGCCGCGCATTATTACAAATGACCAGCTTCGACCTGATCCTGCTGCTGATTATCAGCGAGGCGACGCAGCAGGCGCTGCTGGGCAACGATTTTTCGGTTACCGGGGCGATGCTGACGATTATTACCCTGGTGGTGGTCGATATCCTGTTTGGGCTAATGAAAAAGTATATTTCTGGCGCGGAGTCGGCGCTTGACGGCTCCCCCGTTGTGCTGGTGGCCGACGGGGTGCCGTTAACCGATAACCTGAAAAAGGTCGATGTCTCCTGCGACGATATCCTGGTCGCCGCTCGTCAAAATCAGGGCATCACGGAATTTCGCAAAATAAAATATGCCATTCTGGAGCGTAACAGCCATATATCGGTTATCCCTACCGAAGAGTAGGGAGCGCATCGTCATGACGGATCCAGACCGTCGGGCTATTCAACCGTCCAGGCCTGGCTGAAGCTATCATCGATAAAAATCTCCGCCAGCCCGCTAATCTGCTTCAGGCGCAAAACTTCGTCCTGATCCATTCCCAGCTCCTGGCCGATGCGCCGATCGTCCCACCCCAGGCGGTAAAGGTCGCGAACAATATCCGACATGGCGGCGATCTGGTGTTTGCCTCTGGCGCGGTTGTGGCGAATGGTGGCGGCGATACGCTCTTTCTTCCCCTGACGCGATGAGTTAATCAGCGTAACCGGCAGATAGCCGCGCAGGCGCTGGTGAATCTGCGGGTTGGCGGCGCTTATCAGATGGCGATGAAAGCCATCGACAACCAGATACTGCTCCTGCTGGCGAGCGACCACCACCGGCTGGGTGAAGCCGTCCATTTCTACCGAGCGCTCCAGCAGCCTTTTTTCCGTTGCGCTCATGCTGTTGGGATTATAATCATTTGCCGTGACTGACCCGGCGTCAACCCATAATACGCAATCCACGGGCTCGTCGCAGAAGGGGCTGTGCCGGTGGATGAGCATCTTAAGCTGGTTAATGGCGTCAATCTTACTTTTTATATCTGAGAAAGATTCAAGGTAGTTGGCCACGACCTTGCTGATATCCGTTGACATTACAGAGTTCCCCACGTCTTTCGTTTGTTGCTGATATTGTCGCAATATCTCTTATAGTTCTGGGATTAGGTCGGGCTGAATGAGAGCGTCCGGCACCAGTAATCATTCTTGAGGAGCGTTTTGCAGATCCTGCGCCAGGAGGGGATATCGCGAAAGCCAAGATCCTTATCCTGGGCATCGGGAATATCCTGCGGAAAGCCGCGCGTCTGGTACCAGTGCAGGTAGATGGCGATCTTGTTGCGGTAATGTTCCGCGGTTTGCTGCGGCATGCTTTCAAGCAGGAACAGCGCGTAGCTGCGCCAGGTATGCTGCTCCGGCTTGCGCATTTGCGTTCTGAGGGCAAAATAATCGCCGCTTTCGTTAGCATATTTCGCCGCGCCGTGCGCGCCGCACACCCGGCGACACATCTTCTCCCATGTGTCAGGTTCGAGCGTGTGGTAAAGCCACAATCCGCGGCGCTGCTCCGGGCCAAAGGGTTCGCAAACGCGCATGTTTCTTAGCGTCACGCCGGCACGGTACATCAAATCATACAGCGGGTTGTAGGGGAGCTTTGATTTAGCGTTGAAGATCCAGATATCCTGCGTACGCCAGTCGTACAGAGGGTAGCAGGTGTAGCTTTTGCCCCCCGGCAGCGCGGTCCCAGGGCTTTTCCTTATCAAAGCGCGATTTTGTCTGCGAGGTCAGCGCCATGTAGCGGTGTAGCGACTCATCGGTACGAATGCCGATCAGCGAGGCGAGGCTGCGTCCGGCGGCCAGCCATTGAATAAATGCCGGCACAAAGGATTCAAAGGTCATCGGATAGTGATAGAAGGGGAGATCGGCGCCGCAGGTGACGGCCCCCTCCAGCGGCTGGCGCACCCATTCAGCGCCGGGTTCCCAGCAGATCCATTCCGGCTGGTGCTGCGATACGCCGCTTACCGTGGTCAGCGGCAGGGCGATCCAGAAAAAACGGCTGATGACGTCCTGATAGCGCGTCCGCATTTTTTCGACATGCTCAATCGTTAATAAATACTGCGCCTCCCAGTCAATAAACAGCACCACGAACTTTTTGCGCTTCACGCGCGCAACGGTTGCCGCCAGATGCAATAAGACGGTTGAGTCCTTGCCCCCGGAGAACGACAGGCAAACCTGCTCAAATGATTCAAACACCCAGTCCAGGCGGAGCAGCGCCGCGTCAAAAACGTCCATGTCGAGATTTATTTTCTTCATCCGCTCTCCCGGCTTTAAACTCATGTTTATAAATTCAGGCCTCGCGTAGGCTAAGGAAATAGCCAGCCAATATAATTGAGCATCGCGAGTTTATTATTTACACCAAGCTTATCTTTGATCTTCAGGTAGTAATGGGATACCTGTTTATTACTCATGGAGAGCATGCGTTCGACGCCGCCGCGGGTCGGTGAAGTATATGCGGCGCGAAGAACGTCATACTCTCTTTTGGTTAAATGACCGCCGCTGCGTAATTCAGCATAATATCTCAGCAGCTTACCGATGCTGGCGACGTTGTTGCTCTTGAGCTTTCTGCGCCACTCGCGTAATCCGGCCTGCTTAGAGATGAAGAAATCGCCCATACCGTCTTTTATTTTGCGGTCGCTGATAATTAAAACCGAAGCGTTACCGCGAATGATCAGTACCTGAATAACCGCGAGGAGCGCGCAGATATTAGGGAAGTAGCTTTCTTCAAGAACAAAGAGATCCCCGGCGCCGCTGGGCCTGATCGCGGCTTTTAGCGTCTCGAGGCCGTCGCTTAGGTACTGGTTAGCCATATAGGAATATGAAGAGACTGCGGTTGCCGGCGGGATATCCGTAAGGCCGCCGCCGCTATAACTTTTTAACAATAGCTCAAGATCTAAGTAAGCGTAGTGTTCCGTATCGGCTTTGATTATTTTACTCCGCTGACCGGGTGCAATTATTTGTTCATGCATAGAGAATGCCCGCAATTTTAATTGTTATCAGAGCGCGTCTGAACTCATGGATAAAAATGATAAGGCGGGTGATATTATTTCGGGTAGTTAATTTATCTTAAGTAATCTTTAGTGAGGGTGGCGGTTATTTTAATCATTGAAACTAATATCTTTTTATTTCTTATTTTTCTTTAGATGCTGATTTACATCATTGACATTTTTAATTGTATTTAATGCAGGTTATGTTTGTAGGCGATCTTAAGGGCTGACGCCCTCCGTTTCGACCTATGATGCAGCGGAATAAACCGTTCACTTTCGCCGGCGCCGTAAAGATAGCTTGTAATTAGGGGATCCTCTATGAGGCCAGAGATGAAGTCAACTCTATTTACGCCTTATTGCGCGGTTATTTAAAACGGTCCGTCGCTATTAATTAAAATAACGCGCCGTGATTAGTGATGGCGATAAATTATCAAGGGCTGCGGGGGCGTTCACTCGCCGCTTTCTCCCCGCGTTGTCCCGGTTTTGTTCCCTCATGGGCCCTCATGAGAGGATTTCCCGCCGCGCAAAGCCAGCGGGCCGCGGCGGTTCAGGCGTGCGATAGCGTCGGGAACATCAGCCTGTTGTCCTTAAAAATGTTCTCTTTGGCCGTATAGATAAATAAAAAGTCGTCGCCCTCGATTTTTTCATACTCGCCGATACGACCTTCAACGGGGGTGAAGCCTAAAATCGCCAGCTGGGTTCGCTGGTCGGCGAGTTCATTGATGATGGCTGACATCGAACCGCCGGCGTCGCAGAAAATATCAAAGCAGATCAGCGCGCGGTCGTTTTGCATCGCGATGGCCACGGCGCGATTTTTTTCCGAATAGTAGACGAAGTGCTTCATAAACGCCGAGCAGTAGAACATCAGCAGGCCGAAGTTATTATGTGCCGAGAGCTGAGAGAAGGGATTGGATTTCTCATAATAGTGCTTGAGGATCGCCACATCGCTCTCTTTATCCATATCAAGCCGGCGGAAGTCGCCCGGGCTCGGCGTCACCGGCAGGGTATATTGATATTCATCGTACTGCGCGAAACCAAATCGCGGATAGAAATCGACGGTTGTGGAGTTAGCAAACAGAAAAATCGCATCGGCTTTCTCTTTCCAGTCATCGAGAATATGGTTAATCAGCTGCGTCGCGAGGCCTTTATCGCGATGGTCGGTATCGGTCATTACGGTGCCGATCTGGATATAGTGAAGCGTCTTCCCTTGCCACTTGAGGTCGATGATGTTGGCGGAGGCGTTAGCAATCACTTTATTATTATCAACGAAAGCATAGGGAATGTATGACCCGGTCCAGTAGCCTTTTTTGTACCACTCCTTAAATGATAGATCAAAGGTCTTAATAGCCAGGTCAATGAAGCTATTTCTTAAGGCATCATTATCCATAACCTGTTTGACTAATTTGTATTTCATTGGCCGGTGTTCCTTTTTATTTATTGTGCTACACGACAGTGCTGATGCTAATTTAATATTAAAATCAATGACTCATCTATGCAGTTAAGTATGAACGGTTCACGATATTTGTACACCCCGCGGTCCGCAGTCATTTCTCAGGACGTTGGCTCGGTCACAGTAAATAAAGGGCTTTGCCGATTCTGTGGAGGTCGTTGCGCGAGGGACCGACGATTTAGGCGATGCACCGGCATTCGTCAGCGTGCGCTGAACCGCAATGTTTGCCGCAAGAGGCTGCCGTTCGGGGAGGATATTGCGGCGCTGGAGCCGGCGCCGGGTCCCTGCCGCTAACCCGTCATCTGCCCGTTCGCCGCCGGCGCGTAAACCATCGCGCCTCGCGGAACGGACGCGAAATCAATGGTGGACGCAGAATAGTTCGCGCCTATTTTTAATGAAATGACAAAAGTGTTAATGAGCTATTGCTGACTTTGTCTAAAAACAAAAAATGGCTAAATTTAATAAACGCAGAGCGATATAACGTGTTCAAGGTCATGACCCCTATCATAAATTGCCTGGGTAAATGTGGTATCATCGCGCCTTTCCCTTTTCGTTTGGGCCCTTTTTATGCAACAACCCGCTGTTCGCGTAGGAGAATGGCTGGTTGCCCCCTCTGTTAACCAAATTAGCCGGAAGGGACGCCAGCTCACTCTTGAACCGCGCTTGATCGATCTTCTGGTTTTCTTTGCCCGCCATCCTGGCGAAGTGCTCAGCAGAGACGAGCTTATCGATAACGTCTGGACGCGCAACGTTGTAACCAGCCACGTTGTCACTCAGAGCATTTCGGAACTGCGCAAGTCGTTGAAGGACGGCGACGACGGCAGCCTCGAATATATCGCAACGGTACCGAAGCGCGGCTATAAGCTAACGGTGCCGGTCATCTGGTGTACGGAGGAGGAGGAGGAGCTGACGCCGCTTCTGTCTCCTCTCGCGCCGCCGGAAGCCGCGGCGCCATCTTCGCCTGCCGCGCCCGACGTTCCGCCTCCAACCAGAACCGAGAAACGTAAGCGGATCAGCACCTTTATCGTCTGGGGACTGTTCCTGCTGGCGCTGGCAACCTGCGTAGCGCTGGTGGCGCTGTCGAGCATCGAATCGCGCCCGCCGGTCAATAAAGCCCGTCTGCTGCTAAACCCGCGCGATATCGATATCCACCTGCTTAACGGCAACTCCTGCACCAACTGGGCCTCCCAGCACTCCTACGCGGTGGGGCTTGGCAGCCTGGTCACCACCTCGCTGAATACTTTTTCCACCTTTATGGTGCATGACAAAACCAACTACAACATCAACGAGCCGAGCAGCTCGGGTAAAACCCTGACCATTGAGTTCGTCAACCAGCGGCACTATCGCGCCCAGCAGTGCTTTATGTCGGTGCAGATGGTGGATAACGCCGACGGTTCCACCATGATGGACAAGCGCTACTTCATCACCAGCGACAACCAGCTGTCGATTCAAAACGATCTGCTGAACAGCCTGTCGGAAGCGCTGAAGCAGCCGTGGCCGGAGCGCATGCAGGCCATGCTTAAGCAGTACCAGCCGTCGCAGAGCGTCGCGCTGACCCACTTCTACCAGGCGCATCAGCTATTAATGAACGGAGATGTCGACTCATTAGGCAAAGCCAGCGCGCTGCTCGATGACGTGATTAGCCAGGCGCCTGACTTTTCCTATGCGTATGCGGAAAAGGCGCTGGTGGATGTATTACGCCATTCGCAACAGCCGCTGGATGAACGGCAGCTCGCGGCGCTGTATGCGGAAATAAACCGGGTTGGCGATATGCCGGGTATTAAAGATCTGGCGGTGTTTTATCAAATTAAAACGGTTGATATGCTGGGACAGGGAAAAATCGACGAAGCGTATCACGCGATTAATACCGGCATCGACCTGGAAATGTCGTGGATGAATTACGTGCTGCTGGGTAAAGTCTACGAAATGAAGGGCGAGAACCGGGAAGCCGCCGATTCCTACCTGACGGCCTTTAATTTACGGCCGGGCGAAAACACCTTTTACTGGATTGAAAATGCGGTATTCCAGACCTCGGTTACCCGCGTTGTGCCATATCTCGATAACTTCCTCTCTTCAGAATAAGTAAACCCTCATCACGGGCATGGTTTCAGGTTCGCTGAGGTTAAACTTATGTTTCTCATGAGTCCGGTGATTGTTATATCTATGCGGCAGCTTAGCTGCCGTGTGCAACATATTTCCAATACCGATATCTGGCCCTAACTTACTGTAATTTAATGATGTTTATCTTTTTGTGATATCAACCTGTCATCCTGATATGTTAATCCAAAAAGGTCAAAATATCATTTGTCTGACGTTTGCCGTTATTTCACTTTATCTTTAGGACTTATCTCCTTTGAGTCAGTAATCTGGCTGGCAGTTGGTCGGGTCAATAAAAGGTTCACGATCATGATCTGTACCTCCAAAATAAACTTAGGAGAAAAGCAAACATGAGTTCTGCCAAAAAGATCGGGCTATTTGCCTGTACCGGCGTGGTTGCCGGGAATATGATGGGGAGCGGTATTGCACTATTACCCGCGAACCTCGCCAGTATTGGTTCAATTGCTATCTGGGGGTGGGTGATTTCTATTATTGGCGCAATGTCTCTGGCTTATGTTTATGCCCGACTGGCGACCAAAAATCCGCAGCAGGGCGGCCCTATTGCGTACGCTGGTGAAATATCTCCGGCGTTCGGCTTCCAGACCGGGGTGCTTTATTACCATGCTAACTGGATCGGTAACCTGGCGATCGGGATTACCGCCGTCTCTTATCTGTCGACATTCTTCCCTATATTAAATAACCCGGTTCCGGCCGGTATAGCCTGTATTGCGATCGTCTGGGTATTTACCTTCGTTAATATGCTCGGGGGAACCTGGGTCAGCCGCCTGACGACCATTGGGCTGGTGCTGGTATTAATTCCGGTGGTGATGACGGCGGTGGTCGGCTGGCACTGGTTTGACGCCGCCACCTATCAGGCCAACTGGAACACTTCCGCCACCACCGACAGCCACGCGGTCATCAAAAGTATCCTGCTGTGCCTGTGGGCCTTCGTCGGCGTCGAATCCGCCGCCGTCAGCACCGGGATGGTGAACAACCCGAAACGTACCGTGCCGCTGGCCACCATGCTGGGGACCGCGCTGGCAGGTATCGTTTATATCGCCGCGACTCAGGTGATTGCCGGGATGTACCCCGCAGCCCAGATGGCCGCATCCGGCGCGCCGTTCGCCATTAGCGCTTCAACTATGCTCGGTGGCTGGGCCGCTCCGATGGTTTCCGCCTTCACCGCCTTTGCCTGCCTGACCTCTCTTGGTTCCTGGATGATGCTGGTTGGCCAGGCCGGCGTGCGCGCCGCCAACGACGGCAACTTCCCGAAAATCTACGGCGAGCTTGATAGCAACGGTAATCCGAAAAAAGGCCTGCTGCTGGCGGCGGTGAAAATGACCGTGCTGATGGTGCTGATTACCCTGATGAACTCCAGCGGCGGTAAAGCCTCTGACCTGTTCGGCGAGCTGACCGGTATCGCGGTACTGCTGACCATGCTGCCTTACTTCTACTCCTGCGTGGACCTGATTCGCTTCGAAGGCATCAACATTCGCAACCTGGTGAGCCTGATCTGTTCAGTTCTGGGCTGCGGCTTCTGCTTCATCGCCCTGATGGGGGCAAGCTCCTTCGAACTGGCCGGTACCTTTATCGTCAGCCTGATTATCCTGATGTTCTACGGCCGCAAAATGCACCAGCGCCAGCATGCCAATGACGCCGCTGAAAGCTCTACCGCCGGCGCGCATTAATCAGCAACCCCTTTTCCTGGAGCTCCTTCCTGCACCTGTCACCACGTGACGGGAGGGGCTTTCTTTATCCGGAGATTTGACTATGAACGTTATCGCAATCATGAATCACATGGGCGTCTACTTTAAAGAAGAGCCTATCCGTGAACTGCACCGCGCCCTTGAACGCCTGGACTTCCGCATTGTCTATCCGAACGACCGCGAAGATTTACTGAAACTTATCGAAAACAACTCCCGCCTGTGCGGCGTTATCTTCGACTGGGATAAATACAATCTCGAACTGTGCGAAGAGATCAGCAAACTCAACGAATATATGCCGCTGTACGCTTTCGCCAACACCTACTCCACGCTGGACGTCAGCCTCAACGATCTGCGCATGCAGGTTCGCTTCTTCGAATATGCGCTGGGCGCGGCTGACGACATCGCCGACAAAATCAAACAGAACACCGATGAATATATCGATGCGATTCTGCCGCCGCTGACCAAGGCGCTGTTCAAATACGTGCGTGAAGGCAAATACACCTTCTGTACCCCGGGCCACATGGGCGGTACCGCCTTCCAGAAAAGCCCGGTCGGCAGCATCTTCTACGACTTCTTTGGCCCGAACACCATGAAATCAGATATCTCGATTTCGGTTTCCGAGCTTGGCTCTCTGCTGGATCACAGCGGCCCGCATAAGGAAGCGGAAGAGTATATCGCCCGCGTATTTAACGCCGAGCGCAGCTACATGGTGACCAACGGGACTTCGACCGCCAACAAAATCGTCGGCATGTACTCCGCACCGGCCGGCAGCACCGTGCTGATTGACCGTAACTGCCACAAATCGCTGACCCATCTGATGATGATGAGCGACATTACGCCAATCTACTTCCGCCCGACCCGTAACGCCTACGGTATTCTCGGCGGGATCCCGCAGAGCGAATTCCAGCACGCGACCATCGCAAAACGCGTTAAAGAGACCCCGAACGCCACCTGGCCGGTGCACGCGGTGATCACCAACTCCACCTACGACGGCCTGCTGTACAACACCGACTTCATCAAGAAAAACCTCGACGTCAAATCCATCCACTTTGACTCGGCGTGGGTGCCTTACACCAACTTCTCGCCGATCTATGCCGGCAAATGCGGGATGAGCGGCGGCCGCGTGGAGGGGAAAATCATCTACGAAACCCAGTCCACCCACAAGCTGCTGGCGGCGTTCTCCCAGGCCTCAATGATCCACGTGAAAGGCGATATCAATGAAGAGACCTTCAACGAAGCCTATATGATGCACACCACCACCTCCCCGCACTACGGGATCGTGGCCTCCACCGAAACCGCCGCGGCGATGATGAAAGGCAACGCCGGCAAGCGCCTGATCGACGGCTCTATCGAACGTTCCATCAAGTTCAGAAAAGAGATCAAGCGTCTGAAAAGCGAGTCCGAAGGCTGGTTCTTCGACGTATGGCAGCCGGAGCATATCGACGGGGCTGAATGTTGGCCGCTGCGCTCAGACAGCGCGTGGCACGGTTTTAAAAACATTGATAACGAGCACATGTACCTCGACCCGATTAAGGTCACTCTGCTGACGCCGGGGATGAAAAAAGACGGCACCATGGATGAGTTCGGTATTCCGGCCAGCATCGTGGCGAAATACCTCGACCAACACGGCATCGTGGTGGAGAAAACCGGTCCGTACAACCTGCTGTTCCTCTTCAGCATCGGTATCGACAAAACCAAGGCCCTGAGCCTGCTGCGCGCGCTCACCGACTTCAAACGCGCGTTCGACCTCAACCTGCGCGTGAAAAATATGCTGCCGTCTCTGTACCGCGAAGATCCTGAATTCTATGAAAACATGCGCGTTCAGGAGCTGGCGCAGAACATTCACAAACTGGTTGAGCATCACAACCTGCCGGACCTGATGTTCCGCGCGTTCGAAGTGCTGCCAAAAATGGTGGTCACGCCGTACGCCGCGTTCCAGAAAGAGCTGCACGGTCAGACGGAAGAGGTCTATCTCGACGAGATGGTCGGTCGCGTTAATGCCAACATGATCCTGCCGTATCCTCCGGGAGTGCCGCTGGTTATGCCGGGGGAAATGATCGCCGAAGAGAGCCGTCCGGTGCTGGAATTCCTGCAGATGCTGTGCGAAATCGGCGCCCACTACCCGGGCTTCGAAACCGATATCCACGGCGCATATCGTCAGGCGGATGGTCGCTACACCGTTAAGGTGCTGAAAGACGAAAACACCAAGTAACTGAAGCTCCGAGGGAAGTGGCCTGCCGCTTCCCTTTTTCACGCTGCAAGGAGACCTCATGAAAACACCCTCACAGCCGCGCGCGATCTATTACATCGTGGCGATTCAAATCTGGGAATACTTCAGCTTTTACGGCATGCGTGCCTTACTTATCCTCTATCTCACCCATCAGCTTGGCTTTGATGACGGCCGCGCCATCAGTCTATTTAGCGCCTACGCCTCTTTGGTTTACGTTACCCCTATTCTCGGCGGCTGGCTTGCCGACCGCCTGCTCGGCAACCGCACGGCGGTCATTGCCGGCGCGCTGCTGATGACGCTCGGCCACGTGGTGCTCGGCGTCGAATCCGACGCAACCTGGAGCCTGTACCTCGCGCTGGCGATCATTATCTGCGGCTATGGCCTGTTCAAATCCAACATCAGCTGCCTGCTTGGCGAACTGTACGCCGTTGACGACCGTCGCCGCGATGGCGGCTTCTCGCTGCTCTATGCGGCGGGGAACGTGGGCTCCATCGCCGCGCCGATTGCCTGCGGGCTGACCGCCCAGCGGTACGGCTGGCATTTCGGCTTTGCGCTGGCGGGGATCGGCATGTTTATCGGCCTGCTGATTTTCTTAAGCGGCAGCCGCTACTTCCGTCATACCCGCGGCGTCGACAGGCAGGCGCTGCGGGCGGTGACGTTCGTGCTGCCGGCCTGGGGCTGGCTGGCGGTGATGCTGTGCGTGGCGCCGGTGTTCTTTACCCTGCTGCTGGAAAATGACTGGTCCGGCTATCTGCTGGCGTTCGTCTGCGCCTTTGCCGCCCAGATGGTGGCGCGGATCATGATCGCCTCCCCGCAGCACCGCCGCGCGCTGGGGCAAATCGTGCTGCTGATGCTGACCGGCATGCTGTTCTGGGTGCTGGCGCAGCAGGGCGGCAGTTCGATTAGCCTGTTTATCGACCACTTCGTTAACCGGCGACTGCTGAATATTGAAGTGCCGACGGCGCTGTTCCAGTCGGTCAACGCGGTGGCGGTGATGGCGGCGGGCGTCTTGCTGGCGTGGCTGATGCGCCCGGAGGGCGCTACCCGCTCCTCGCTGCGGGTGTGGCTGAAATTCGCCTTTGGCCTGCTGCTGATGGGTTGCGGATTTATGCTGCTGGCGCTTAACGCGCGCCACGCCACCGTCGACGGGCAGGCCTCAATGGGGCTGATGGTCGGCGGGCTGGCGCTGATGGGCTTTGCCGAGCTGTTTATCGACCCGGTGGCGATGGCGCAGATCACCCGCCTCAACATGCCTAGGGTGACCGGGATGCTGACCGGGATTTACATGCTGGCTACCGGCGCGGTCGCCAACTGGCTGGCGGGGATGGTGGCGCAGCGGACCACCGAATCACAAATCAGCGAAACGGCCATTGCCCCCTGGCAGCACTTTTTCTCGCAAATGGGCGAATGGACGCTCGGCTGCGTGGCGGCGATCGTGCTGCTGGCGTTTGCCGCCACCTTCAGCCTGGGCCGACGTCGTGCCGCCGGTGAAGTTCCCGGCGGCGGCGCCTGAGGGGGAGGTTAACGCAAATGCGCTCCTTGCACCGTTCAATAATCAGGAGGAGGATATTCTGACTGGAGCGTAAGCCTGAGACAAAAAATCGTTAGTTAAGCGATGGCTGAGTGAGATCGGCCGGAAGTTAGGCCAGGTTGTTTAATATTGTTCTCCGGCGATGTCGCCCGGGACGAAGAGTGACCTGGCTCAATTATCGAAGCAAGTTTGAAAGCAGGGTTATGAGGAACCAACATGTCTGAACAACAAGCACAAAGTGCCGATGAGGCAATTGACCTTAATAATGAACTGAAAACGCGTCGTGAAAAGCTGGCTGCGCTGCGTGAGCAGGGTATTCCGTTCCCGAACGATTTTCGCCGCGACCATACCTCTGACCAGCTGCACGCGGAATTCGACGGCAAGGAGAACGAAGCGCTCGCCTCCCTGAACGTTGAGGTCTCCGTGGCTGGCCGCATGATGACCCGCCGTATCATGGGGAAAGCCTCTTTCGTTACCCTGCAGGACGTGGGCGGCCGCATCCAGCTGTACGTGGCGCGTGACGATCTGCCGGAAGGCGTCTACAACGAGCAGTTTAAAAAGTGGGATCTCGGCGATATCGTCGCCGCCCGCGGCAGGCTGTTCAAAACCCAGACCGGGGAGCTGTCGATCCACTGCAGCGAGCTGCGCCTGCTGACCAAGGCTCTGCGCCCGCTGCCGGACAAATTCCACGGCCTGCAGGATCAGGAGGTGCGCTATCGCCAGCGCTACCTGGATCTGATCGCCAACGACGCCTCGCGCCACACCTTTAAAGTGCGCTCGCAGATCCTCGCGACCATGCGCCAGTTCATGGTTGATCGCGGCTTTATGGAAGTTGAAACCCCGATGATGCAGGCGATCCCCGGCGGCGCGTCGGCTCGTCCGTTTATCACCCACCACAACGCGCTGGACATGGACATGTACCTGCGCATCGCGCCGGAGCTGTACCTGAAACGGCTGGTCGTTGGCGGCTTTGAGCGCGTCTTCGAGATCAACCGCAACTTCCGTAACGAAGGTATCTCCGTGCGCCACAACCCCGAGTTCACCATGATGGAACTCTATATGGCGTACGCGGATTATAAAGACCTGATCGAACTCACCGAGTCGCTGTTCCGCACCCTGGCGCAGACCGTGCTGGGTAAAACCGCAGTGCCGTACGACGACCAGGTTTTCGACTTCGGCAAGCCGTTTGAAAAACTCACCATGCGCGAGGCGATCAAGAAATACCGTCCGCAAACCGAGATGACGGATCTCGATAGCTTCGACACGGCGAAAGCGATCGCCGAATCCATCGGCATCAGCGTGGAGAAGAGCTGGGGTCTGGGCCGCATCGTCACCGAAATTTTTGACGAAGTGGCGGAAGCGCACCTGATTCAGCCGACCTTCATCACCGAGTATCCGGCGGAAGTCTCGCCCCTGGCGCGGCGCAACGACGTCAACCCGGAAATCACCGACCGCTTTGAGTTCTTCATCGGCGGACGTGAAATCGGCAACGGCTTCAGCGAGCTGAACGATGCCGAAGACCAGGCGCAGCGTTTCCTCGATCAGGTAAACGCCAAGGCCGCCGGCGACGACGAAGCGATGTTCTACGACGAAGACTACGTGACCGCGCTGGAGTATGGCCTGCCGCCGACCGCCGGCCTCGGCATCGGTATCGACCGGATGGTGATGCTGTTTACCAACAGCCACACCATTCGCGACGTGATCCTGTTCCCGGCGATGCGTCCGCAGAAATAACCGGCCGCAAAAAGCAAAGCCCCGGGGCGTGTTGGCGTCCCGGGGCTTTTTTGTGTGTCCGGCGCCGCATCTTTCCAGTGTCTATCCATGAATGATTCCCCAATGAAAATCATCTCCTGCTGAATGCCAGTCCCGTCCCTCCGGCAGGTGAGTAAACTGCCGGTTGCCTCTCATTTTTCGCTCGTTTATGTAGCAATGTTAGATATCTGTCAAAGTTCTGTAACTGCGTGGTTTTAAAATTTTCATTTCAGTTATTTAATTATAAAAGTTTCAAATGTGTTGTTAATGAAAAAAACTGACTGAAATGTTGTGGCCACAGGCATAGATGGTTAATGAACTACTGTTTTAATAATTCATTATAAATCAACCGATTTCGGCAGTTTTTGGCGAAAGGTGAGCCGACGGCGCTGGCGGAGACGCGTTCTCCGGCCGAAGGACAGACAGGTGTTTGACCCGTTTTTTATGAAATGAATTTTTCATTTATCTCAATAAACTGGCGTATCAACGACGCTCAAGGATCAACTGTGAATATCAAGAAAACAATTGTTGCCTCTTTGTTAGCCTGTATGTTGCCTGCGGTTGTAATGGCAAAAGATATCTCCGTCGGCGTGTCGATGGCGCTTTTTGACGATAACTTTCTGACGATCCTGCGCACCGCTATGCAAAAAGAGATGCAAAAAGATGGCGTTAAGTCGCAGGTTGAAGACGCCAAGGGCGACGTGGCGCAGCAGCTGCAGCAGGTCCAGAACTTCATCGGCCAGGGCGTGGATGCCATCATTGTTGCCCCGGTCGACACCAACGCGGTGAAACCGATTATAGATCAGGCAACCAAAGCCGGTATCCCGCTGGTGTTCGTTAACCGCCGCCCGCAGCTGCCGCTGACGGACAAAATGGCCTACGTCGGCTCGGATTCCGTCCTCGCCGGGCGCCTGCAGATGGAAGCGCTGGCGAAGGCGATGAACGGTAAGGGCAACGTCGCGATCCTGCTGGGCGATCTGGCGAATGAATCGACCCGCGACCGGACGAAGGGCGTGGAAGAGGTGGTGGCAAAATACCCGAATATCAAAATCGTGCAGAAGCAGACCGCCAAATTTATGCGTAACGATGCGGTGGACGTGGTGAGCAACTGGATGACCAGCGGGGAAGATATCCAGGCCATCGCCTCAAACAATGATGAAATGGCCATCGGCGCGCTGCAGGCGCTGGGCAGCAACCCGAACCATATTCTGATCGCCGGCGTGGACGGCACCCCCGACGCGCTGCAGATGCTCAAAAACGGCAAGATGATCGCCACGATCTTCCAGGACGCCAAAGGGCAGGGTGAAGGCGCTGTCAACGCCGCTATCAAGCTGGCCAACGGCGAGAAGGTCGAAAAATTCATCGACGTCCCCTACCAGCTGATTACCAAAGAAAACATGTCTGATTTCGTCAGCCGCAACCAAAAATAACCATTCCAGGCCCAGCGGTACGGAGGTTGATCTATGAACGCTTTTGCCCTAGAAGCCGAAGGTATCAGCAAGTTCTTTCCCGGCGTGAAGGCGCTCGATAATGTCTCATTGCGCGTGCGTCCGGGAACGGTGCACGCGCTGATGGGCGAAAACGGGGCCGGTAAATCGACGCTAATGAAGTGCCTTATCGGGATTTATCGTCCCGATAAGGGCGCGATAAAAGTGAAAGGCCAACCGGTGCAGTTTCAGGACACGATGGACGCGCTGCGATCGGGGATCTCAATGATCCACCAGGAGCTTAATCTGGTGCCGCATATGACGGTGGCGGAAAATATCTGGCTCGGCCGCGAGCCGATGAAGTACGGCTTTGTCGACCATCGCCAGCTAATGAGCCAGACCCAGGCGCTGCTGAATAAGCTCAATATCCGCCTCGCCGCCGATCGGCTGGTGGGCGATCTTAGCATCGCCGCCCAGCAGATGGTGGAAATTGCCAAGGCGGTCTCGTGGAACGCCGATATCGTGATTATGGATGAGCCGACCTCGGCATTAACCGAGGGGGAGGTGACGCACCTGTTTACGATTATTCGCGACCTCCGCGCCCAGGGCAAAGCGATCATCTATATCAGCCACAAGATGGATGAGATCTTTGCAATTACCGATGAAATCAGCGTCTTTCGCGACGGCAGCTGGGTGGCCAGCCAGCAGACGGCGGAGTACACCCGCCAGTCGCTGATTACCCAGATGGTCGGGCGAGAATTAACCCAGCTGTTCCCAAAATTCAATAATACGATCGGCGAGGATGTGCTGAGCGTGCGCAATCTGTCGCGCAGGGGCTACTTCGATGACGTCAGCTTCAGCGTGCGCCGCGGCGAAATCCTCGGCGTTGCCGGGCTGGTCGGCGCCGGGCGCAGCGAGGTGATGGAGTGTCTGTTCGGCATGGAGAGCTTTGACGCCGGAGAGGTGCTGATTGATGGCGTCCCGGTGAAGATCGACTCGCCTTCCGTGGCCATCGAAAAGGGGATGGCGCTGCTGACCGAGGATCGCAAAAAGTCCGGCCTGTTCCTCGTCCTGTCGGTGCTGGAGAATATGAGCATCGTCAATATGCCGGAATATGTCGGCAAAAGCGGGTTTGTTAAGCATATGAAGATGGCGGAAGACTGCATGGAGCAGATCCGCCGTCTGAATATTAAAACTCCGACGATGGATCAAATTATTAATAACCTCAGCGGCGGTAATCAGCAAAAAGTATTGATTGCCCGCTGGCTCTTAGCCCAGCCCAAAATATTAATTCTCGATGAGCCGACCCGCGGTATTGACGTGGGGGCGAAGGCTGAAATTTACCATCTGATTAGCGAACTGGCGAACCGTGGCGTCGCGGTGATTATGGTTTCTTCTGAACTACCGGAAATCCTCGGGATGAGCGACCGCGTGATGGTCATGCACGAAGGGCGGATTACCGGCATCCTTGAAAAAGACGAGGCCGATCAGGAAACCATTTTGTCGTTGGCATCCAATTGAGGCGTAGAGAATGAGCAATATGAAACTGACCGCAGCTCCCGTAAATGAGAAATCCTCTTTCTTGAGTCAGCTACGGCATAAGTTGCCGAAAGATACCGGAATATTTATCGTCATGGTGGTGATTGCTCTGACGTTTGAAATTGCCGGCTGGTTCGTTCGCGACCAATCATTTTTAATGAATAGCAACCGCCTGGTGCTGATCGTTTTACAGGTGGCGATCATCGGTATTATCGCCGTGGGGGTGACCCAGGTGATTATTACCACCGGGATTGACCTCTCCTCCGGTTCGGTTATCGCTCTCGCTGCGGTGGTGGCGGCGAGCCTGGCGCAGACCTCGGACAGCCTGACGCCGATGTTTCCGGCGCTGGTCAACCTGCCGGCGGCGATCCCCGTTTTGGCCGGGATCGGCGTCGGCCTGCTCTGCGGATTGACCAACGGTTTTCTGGTGACCCGCACCGGTATCCCGCCGTTTATCGCCACCCTCGGGATGATGGTCTCCGCCCGCGGACTCGCCCAGTATTACACCCAGGGCAACCCGATTAGCTTCTTGTCCGACAGCTTTACCGCCGTGGGGCAGGGGGCGATGCCGGTCATTATTTTCTTTATCATCGCCGCGCTGTTTCACGTCGCGCTAAAGCATACCCGCTACGGTAAATACGTCTATGCCATCGGCGGCAACATGACCTCGGCGAAAGTCTCCGGCATCAACGTCAACAAGTACCTGGTCATCGTTTATACCATTGCCGGCGCGCTCTCCGGCCTCGCCGGCGTGGTGCTGGCGGCGCGCGTCAGCAGCGGCCAGTCGAGCATGGGGATGTCCTACGAGCTGGACGCCATCGCCGCCGCGGTGATCGGCGGCAGCAGCCTGATGGGCGGCGTCGGGCGGATTACCGGAACGCTGATTGGCGCGGTGATTCTGGGGCTGATTAAAAGCGGCTTCACCTTCGTCGGCGTCGATGCCTACGTGCAGGATATTATTAAAGGCATCATTATCGTCGCCGCGGTGACCATCGATATGCGCCGCAACCGTAAAAAACACTAGCTTGTAAAAATGGCCCGCCGCGGGCCATTGGTTTTTATGCACGCGGGGCTACGCCTCGTTTGCCGCCAGCAGCAGGCTGTGCAGCAGGACGTTGGCCCCTTTTTCGGCCCAGGCGGGCAGAATATTCTCCGTCTCATTATGGCTAATCCCCTTCTCGCAGGGGATAAAGATCATGCTGGCGGGCGCCACCTTGCTGACGTAGCAGGTATCGTGCCCGGCGCCGGAAACCATCCGTTTAGCGCTATAGCCGAGCGCCAGGGCGGCCCGCTCGCTGCGCGCCAGGCAGTCGGGATCGAAGGCGATGGGCGCGTAGTCAAAAATGCGCTCGACCTCTGCCGTCACGCCGCGTTGGCCCAGCGCCGCGGCGGCGCGACGCAGCGCGAGCTCCATCGCTTCGAGGGCGTCGCTCTGCGGGTGGCGAAACTCAACGCTGCATTCAATGCGGCCGGGCACCACGTTGCGCGACCCCGGCGTCACCTGTACGGTGCCGACCGTCGCGCGGCCGTCGGGCTGGTGGGCGACGCCAATCCCTTCTACCGCCAGCGCCAGCTCGGCAAAAGCGGTCAGCGCGTCGCGGCGGCTGCCCATCGGCGTGGTGCCAGCGTGGGCGGCGAAGCCGGTCAGCGTGATATTGAACCAGCGCTGGCCCATCGCCGCGTGCACCAGGCCGATATCAATCCCTTCGTCTTCCAGAATCGGCCCCTGTTCGATATGCACCTCGTAGCAGGCGTGCAGGGGAAACGCCGCCGTCGGGTGCGGGCCGCGATAGCCGATCGCCTCCAGCGCCGCGCCGACGCTGACGCCGACGCGATCTTCCCGCGCGAGCGCCCAGGCTTCGCTGAACTGCCCGGCCCACACGCCGGAGGCGAGCATCGCCGGGGCAAAGCGCGCGCCCTCTTCGTTGGTCCAGTTCACCAGCACGATATCGCGCTCGGTCTCGATGCCGCGTTCGTTAAGCACCCGCAGCGCCTCCAGACCCGCCAGCACGCCGTAAATACCGTCATAGCGGCCGCCCAGCGGCTGGGAGTCGACGTGCGAACCGGTCAGTACCGGCGCCAGCGCCGGGTTTTTCCCCGCCCGGCGAATAAACATATTGCCCATGCTGTCGACCCGGCAGTCAAACCCCGCCGCCAGCGCCCGGTCGCGCAGCAGATCGCGGGCCCTGCGGTCCTCTTCGCTCAGCGCCAGCCGGGTGACGCCGCCGGCGGGCGTCGCGCCGATGGTCGCCATTTCGTTAAGCGTTGCCCACAGGCGCTGGCCGTTGACGGTTATCATGATGGGTCCTTTTTTACGCGGTAGCGGAAATCGCAGCATGGTGCGCCCTGCATAATGGTCGTCGTGCGGGTTAGCTCAACCTCCGGCGCGTAGCCGACGATAAACTTGTCGTCGCGGGCGCAGGAGAGCAGGTGGCCAATCTCGCCGAGGCCCATTTCGTGATACATCTCGGCGTAGCGGCAGCGGTTAACGTTGTAGTTGTACTGTCGGTCGTCGGCGTCCAGCACGGTGACCTCCAGCGCGTTGTCCTTCTCCCACAGATACTGCAGGGCGACAAAGCTCTGAATATCCGCGCCGTTGGGCTCTTTGGCGGCGAAGGCTTTCCCCGCCTCAATGGCGGCGTTTTCAATCGCCTCGCCGATGACCGCCTGGGCGCGAGCTTTGCCTATCTCGCGCACCAGGATGTCGTAAATCGGCTTAATAATCTCGGCTTCAATTTTGCGGCGGGCGAGAATGCCCAGCTCGTTATTTTCACTCATCACATTGCCTCACTGCGTTACTTCGCGGCGCCGCCACCGAGCACGGTTTGCGGCTGCCATTTACCGTCGACCACTTTGTAGACGGTAAAGGTTGGCGACTTCAGGTTGCCCTCTTTATCAAAGGCGATCTGCCCGGTGACGCCGGCGTAGCTGATGGCGCGCAGGGCGGGCAGGTAGACCGCCGGATCGACGGAGTCGGCTTTTTCCATCGCCGCGACCAGTACCCGGGTAGCGTCGTAGGCGAACGGCGCGTGCAGCTCGATATGGGTGTGATAGCGCGACTGATAGGCCTGCTCAAAGGCCTTGCCGCCCGGCATCTGCTCCACCGGCAGCCCCGGTTCCAGCGCCACCACGCCGTTGCCCTCTTTCTGCGCCAGCTGCAGGAAGGTCTGGCTGACGAAGCCGCCGGCGCCCATCAGGGTGGCGCTGAGCCCCAGCTGCTTAATGCGGCGCGCCAGCGGCGCGGCCTGGCTATCGACGCCGCCGAAGAAGATCAGATCGGCGTTTTTGCTGCGGATCGCCGTCAGCACGGCGCTGAAGTCCACCGTTTTGTCATCGACGTACTGGCGATCGACGATATCGATCCCCTGGGCCTTCAGCGACTTAATAAACTCATCCGCCAGGCCCTGGCCGAAGGCGGTGCGATCGTCGATCACCGCGATGCGTTTGGCCTTCAGGGTCTGCACCGCGTACTGGCCGGCGAACTGGCCGCCGTCATCGTCGTGGCCCATCACCCGGAAGCTGGTATCGAAGCCCTGTTTGGTATACGCATGACCGGTCGCCACCGGCGCGACCTGGGCGATCCCGGCGTCGTGATAGACCCGCGCCGCCGGAATGCTGGTGCCGGTATTCCAGTGGCCGACTACTCCCGCCACGCCGTTATCCACCAGGCGCTGGGCCACGGCCACCGCGGTGCGCGGGTCGGACTGGTCGTCCTCCGACTGCAGCTTAAAGGTCACCGCCTTGCCGCCGATCGTCGGGTGCTGCTTGTTGATATCGTCGATGGCCAGCTGAGCGCCGTTTTCCAGATCCTTACCGATACGCGCGGAAGGGCCGGTTAGCGGGCCGGCAAGGCCGATAGTGACGGTTTCGTCGGCGGCGGACCACGCGGCGGATGAGGCAAAACCGCTGAGCACAATAGCGGCGGCAAGGGCGCTGATTTTTGCTGTTTTCATTGCTTTTCCCTGATGTTGGTTGGTGTGTTAAACGGGCATTTCGCCCAAATAAATCTGCGCTATGCGGTCGTCGGCCAGCAGCGCCCGCGATGGGCCGCGCTCAACGATGCTGCCGCTGTCCATCACCCACGCGCTGTCGGTGGCCTCCAGCGCCAGGCGCGCGTTCTGCTCGATCAGCAGCAGCGCCACGCCGCGCTGGCGCAGGGTGGCAATCACGCGAAAAACGTTCTCTACCATCAGCGGCGCCAGCCCCATCGACGGCTCGTCGAGGATCAGCAGCCGCGGCCGGCTGAGCAGGGCGCGGTTCAGCGCCAGCAGCTGCTGTTCGCCGCCGGAGAGCAGCCCGGCCAGCTGATGCTGGCGTTCGCCGAGGCGGGGAAACTGGCTGAAAATATCGTCCATCTCCCGCTTAACCGCCGCGCCGTCGCGGCGCAGCCAGGCGCCCATATGCAGGTTTTCCAGCACCGTCATGCGGGCGAAAATGCCGCGGCCTTCCGGCACCATCACCAGCCCTTCGCGCAGCAGCGCTTCGGCCCGGCGTTGGCGTACCGGCCTGCCGTTGAAGAAGATGTCGCCGCTAAACGACTCCAGCCCGGTTACCGCGCGGACGGTGGAGCTTTTGCCCGCGCCGTTGGCGCCGATAAGCGTGGTCTGCTCGCCCTCTTTAACGCTAAACGACACCTCGCGTACCGCCTGAATGCCGCCGTAGCGCACCCCCAGACCGCTGACGGTTAATAGATCAGACATGCGCGCTTCCTCCCAGCCAGGCGGCGATCACCGCCGGATCGCGGCGTACGGTTTCAGGAGTGCCGCTGGCCAGCGTTTTGCCATAGTCCAGTACCATCAGGCGATCGCAGATCCCCATCACCAGCTTGACGTCGTGCTCAATCATCAGCAGCGTTTTGCCGTCGTTGCGGATGCGCAGCAGCAGCTCGCCGAGCGCCACCTTTTCGGCGGCGTTCATCCCAGCGGCGGGCTCGTCCAGCGCCAGCAGGCGCGGGTCGGTGGCGAGGGCGCGGGCAATCTCCAGCCGCCGCTGGTGGCCGTAGGCGAGGTCGCAGGCGCGATAGTGGGCGAACTGGGCGATGCCGGTATACTCCAGCCAGTGCCACGCCAGCTCGCGGGTTTGCGCCTCTTCGGCGCGGGCGCGGCGGTGGCGGCTCAGCGCCGCCCACAGGCCGTTGCGGGTGCGCACGTGGCGGCCGACCATCACGTTTTCCAGCACCGACATTTCGTTAAACAGCCGCACGTTCTGGAAGGTGCGGGCGATGCCGGCGGCGGTGACCTTCTCAATGTTCTTCGGGAAGTAGGGCTCACCGGCAATGGCGAACTCGCCGCTGTCCGCCGGATAGAGCCCGGTTATCAGGTTAAAGCAGGTGGTTTTACCCGCGCCGTTGGGGCCGATCAGGCCGTAGATTTCGCCCTCGTTAATGGCGAGCGAGACGTTATCGACCGCCGTCAGGCCGCCGAAGCGCTTCGACATATGGCTGACGCTGAGCAGGCTCATGCCTTACCTCCTTTATGCCCGGCGGGCCAGATGCCCTGCGGACGCAGCAGCATCACCAGCACCAGCGCCAGGCCGTAAAAGAGCTGGCGCAGAATTTCCGGATCAATCAATACTTCGCCGAACAGCGCCTGCTGCAGCGGGGCGGCCTGGCTGCGCAGCAGCTCGGGCAGGGCGGTCAGCAGCACGGCGCCGAGGATAACGCCCGGGATATGCCCCATCCCGCCGAACACCACCATCGCCAGCACCGCAATCGACTCCTGCAGGGTGAAGGATTCGGGGGAGACGAACCCCTGGAAGGCGCCGAACAGCGCCCCGGCGACACCGCCGAACGAGGCGCCGATGGCGAAGGCCAGCAGCTTATAGTTACGCAGATTAATGCCCATCGCCCGGGCAACGTCCTCATCCTCGCGGATGGCGTGCCAGGCGCGGCCGATCCGCGAGTGCTGCAGGCGCAGGCAGACAAAGATAATCGCCACGATCGCCAGCATCAGCAGGTAGTACCATAGCCACAGCGCCGGAACCTTAACGCCGAACCAGTGGTAGACGCCGCTGAATTTCAGCCCGAACAGGCTGAGCGTATCGACGCCGGAGATGCCCTTTGCGCCGTTGGTAATATTCACCGGGCGATCGAGGTTGCGCATCAGGATGCGGATAATCTCGCCGAAGCCGAGGGTGACGATAGCCAGGTAGTCGCCGCGCAGCTTGAGGGTCGGCGCGCCCAGCACGATGCCGCAGCCCGCCGCCACCAGCGCGGCGAGCGGAATAATCAGCAGCCAGGAGGCGTGCAGGCCGTCCGGGAACCAGGCCAGCAGCTGCGGGAACGCCTCCAGCAGATGCGGGGAGGCCAGCAGCGCAGCGAGGTAGGCGCCGACGGCGTAAAAGGCGATAAAGCCCATATCCAACAGGCCGGTGTAGCCGACCACGATGTTGAGCCCCAGCGCCAGCATGATGTACAGCAGGGCGAAGTCGATGACCCGCACCCAGTAGTTGCCGCCGAGCTGGCTGGCGACCATCGGCGCCACCAGCAGCGCGCAGATAAACAGGGCCATGCCGGACCAGAAGCGGCGGGAGGCGGCGGGGGCCGCAACGAGTTGTGCCGTTGTCATATTTTTTCCTATGCCCGATGCGCGACGCGCTCGCCGAGTAAACCGGCGGGACGGAACACCAGCACCACAATCAGCACCATAAAGGCGAAAATATCCTGATAGTTGCTGCCGAAGACGCCGTGGGTCAGGTCGCCGAGATAGCCGGCGCCCAGCGATTCGATGATCCCCAGCAGCAGGCCGCCGAGCATCGCGCCGCGAATATTGCCGATGCCGCCGAGCACTGCCGCGGTGAAGGCCTTAATGCCGGGGAGAAAGCCCATTGAGAAGCTGGCGCTGCCGTAGTTGCTGGCCATCATGACCCCCGCCAGCGCCGCAAACGCGCCGCCGATGGCGAAGGTGAGGGTGATAATGGCGTTGGGGTTCACCCCCATCAGCGTGGCGATGCGCGGGTTCTCCGCCACCGCGCGCATGCCGCGGCCCAGGCGGGTAAACTCCACCAGCAGCCACAGGCCGAGCATGACCGCAAAGGCCAGCGCAACGGTGACGATGCCGGTCACGGTGACGATCGCTGGCGGATGCGCCGCGCTGCCGTGGGTAACGGCGATCGGATCCATCGGCAGGATCTGCGGGAACATCTGCGGGTTGCGGGTCCAGATAATCATCGCCGCGGTTTGCAGCAGCACCGACACGCCGATCCCCGAGATCAGCGGCGCCAGGCGAGGGGCGTGGCGCAGGCGGCGGTAGGCGAAGCGCTCAACCGCCATCGCCAGCAGCGCGCACACGATCGTGGCCAGCATCAGCGCCAGGATCAGCTGGGCCAGCGGCGGCAGACCGGGAAAATGGGCGTGCAGCGCGTTCATGGCCGACAGGGTTGTCAGCGCGCCGACCATCAGAATATCGCCGTGGGCAAAGTTAATGATGCGCAGGATGCCGTACACCATGGTGTAGCCGAGCGCGATAAGGGCATAGATGCTTCCCAGCATGATGCCATTGATGAGTTGTTGTATGAGAGTGTCCAACCGAATTACCCGACAATGTGCTCAAATTACGGCTACCATCCAATAAATGAATTAAATTGTAAAATACGGATATATTCTTTCTTATTATGATCGCGAATTTATCTATCTTTATGATATTTAATATAATTAAATAAGGTATCGGATCTCATTTAGCGCTAAGAAAATCAATATATGAAAAAAACAGAGCAGTCAGCGGGGCGAGAAGAGTGGACGGAAAGCGGCCTGGTCAACGATCCGCCGCTGCGGGCGGTGCGCGCCTTTGAGGCCATCGCCCGCCTCGGCAGCATCACCCTCGCCGCCCGGGAGCTGGCGATATCGCCGTCGGCGGTCAGCCACCAGCTGAAAGTGCTGGAGGGATACCTGCAGATCCCGCTTACCGAGCGGCAGGGGCGACGGCTGACCCTCAGCCTGCAGGGGCGGGAATACTACCGCTCCATCCGCGCGGCGTTTAACGTGCTGCGCCAGGCCACCGAGCATCTGGTCGATCAGGTCCAGAGCCAGCAGGTAACGATCAGCCTGATCCCGCTGTTTGGCATGGGCTGGTTTATTCCTCGCCTGCCGTCGTTCGTCCACGCCAACCCGCAGACCGAAATCAACGTGGTTTACGCCAACCACCGCAACTACCTCAGCGACGCCTCGGATATGTCGATTCGCTTCGGCAACGGGCGGTGGGCGGGGTATCAGAGCGAAAAGCTGATTTCCGGCCGAATGGTGGCGGTGTGCAGCCGGGCGTTTATCCGCCTGCACGGGCATATTGATACCCCGGAGCAGCTGCTGCAGATGCCGCTGCTGCATGACGAGGAGCGCAGCACCTGGAACCAGTGGTTTGTGCAGCAGGGGGTGAAGCGCCCGCCGCGATCGACGGGAACGCTGTTTGAGGACGGGCTGTTAACCCTCGCCGGCGTGCAGGCCGGGCTGGGCTGCGCGCTGATGCGCGAGCCGCTGATCGCGCCGTACCTCAACAGCGGCGAGCTGGTGAAAATCTTCGACGCGGCGATCGATGACGGCCGGGATTACTACCTGTGCGTGCGCCAGGACAGCGAAATGACCCCCAACGGCAGGCTGCTGCAGAGCTGGCTGCGCAGCGAAGCGCTGGGATAGCCGACTAGTCATCGACCGTTGACGTTTGCGCATACAGGACCACGATGCCCAGCGCGTTGCTGCGTTTAATAATCGTAATCCGGTTGTCAGCGGGATAGTAGCCAAAGGGATAGCAGATGCGGATTTCTTTTTGTAGCCCTGGATCTTCAACGTACGCCCCGGAACAGCTGCGCGAGCTGCCGGAGGTATACCGGTAGGGGGCGGTGTAGGTAGATACTTCTCCAGGCAGCAGCCAGGTCAGGGTGATGAGGATCACATGCTGAATCAACATGGCGAGGGCGAACGCCATCACAAAACTGCCGCCAATGGCACTGAACAGCTGGCGGGGAGGCGTGTTGCCGGCGGTGCCTTTGCGGATGATAAACCAGACAAACAGGACCATGATAAGCAGGGCCAGCGCTAAGGCGACATACAGCATGTCGCGAATCACGACCGGATTGAGAAATGTTTCCCGGTCTATTTCAACGCGCCACGCCACGCCACGGCAAAAAAAATCACCAGCAGGGTGGAAACGGTGACCGATATTAACCACGGATATGAATATTTCTTCACTGATTAGCCTCCCTGCAGCAATCAGTATGCGCTTAAGAATTTACCCGATCCCGCTCACATTTTTGCCTGGTGACGAATTTGCAGCGTCGCCGGCAGATAGCGCTGCAGCGGCTCCGGGGTGGCGCCGTCGATAAGCTGGCTGATGAGGTCATAGCAGTGCCAGGCCAGCTGGCGATTATCCTGCTGGACGGTATCAATGCGCAGTGACAGGGAGTCATACAGATAGTGATCGTCAAAGCTGGCGAGGTGGATGCCGGAATCCAGCAGGTTATGCTGGCTTATATAGCGCAGCACCCCTTCCAGCAGGCCGCAGGCGGCGGTGAACAGCGCCTGAGGCGGCCGCCCCAGCCGCGCGCAGAGCGCGGCAAACATCTCGTAGCCGGAGCTGGGATGGTAGTTGCCGTTGATCACCCACTCAGGGCGGAGCTCAACCCCCGCCTGCGCCAGCCCCTGGGTAAAGCCGGCCAGCCGGTCCCGCGAAGGCGAGAGCCGCGGCTGGCCGCCGAGAAACCAGAATTCCTCTGCGTGCCGGGGGGCGATCCGTGAGATCAGTTCGGCGGTGGGGGCGATGGAGTCGGTCATCACCAGCGGCAGGCTGCTGCCGCTGGGGCTGCGGTCAAACAGGACCACCGGCAGCTGCTCGCTGAGCTTGAGGTAATCCGCGTCGTTGTGCATGCAGGAGGCGACGATCAGGCCGTCAACCTGGCGGGCAATCATATTATTGACCACCATGCTTTCCTGAGCCGGGTTTTCGTCGGTGCAGGAGATCAGCAGCTGAACGCCCGCCTCGCGGCACAGCATTTCCAGCTCGTGGGAGAAGACCGCGAAGCCATAGTTGGTGATTTCCGGCACCACCAGCCCGATGGTGTGGCTGCGGTTATCGCGCAGCGAGCGGGCGTGAATGCTTGGCTGATAGTGCTGCTCGCGGGCGATGGCCTGGACGCGTTCGCGGGTCTCCTGCGCTACGCGCAGCTCTTTGCCACGGCCGTTCAGCACGAGGCTGGCGGTCGCCTTCGAGACGCCCGCCAGCTCGGCGATATCTTTAATGGTAACGCGTTTGGTTTTCATTACGACAGCATGCGCCAGAAATTAAAACGCTGATTCTACCATGCATGGCCGCAGCGGCCAGTAGCAGAATGCGGCCGGCGTCGCACCGCTGAAAATCAGTTCTCCAGGATACTGTGGGAAGTAGCGGCTGCTCATCACGCCTTCGCCGTCGTTGATGAACACTTCAATGCTTGAGCTATCGCTTAAAATCCGCAGCGTGCGCACCTCTCCCCGCCAGTAGCGGTAGAGCGCTTCGTTGGAGGTCAGGCTGCGGCGTTCGAGGCGAATGCCGTCGGCGTCGAGGTTGAGCCCGAGGGCGCCGCCGAAATCCATCGCCAGCTCGTCGCCTGGCGCTACCTCAAAGACCATGTCCATTGGCGCCAGCGGCAGGACTGGCCCCTGCCAGTCGCGGGTCTCGCCGCGTAGATCCGCCAGTTCGCGCAGCGGATGCTGATAGAGCTTACCGTCGCGCAGCTCCAGCTCCCGCAGGCAGGTCATCTGGTGGATCCAGCCCTGGGCGAGGGTCGGCTGGCGCATCTCTTCGCCGTCCGGAACTCCCATCCAGCCGACAAGCAGCCGCCGTCCGTCGGCGGCCAGCATGGTCTGCGGGGCGTAAAATTCGAACCCGGCATCGAGCTCATAAAGCGCGTCGTGGTCAAAGCCGGCGCTGGCGTAATCGAAGCGGCCCGCCGTCCACACCGCGGGGTAGGTGTTGAGGTAGCGGTCGGCCTCGCGGGCGATGCCCTGGGGGCAGCAGATCAGGATATGCCGGTCGGCGAGCGGGAACAGATCCGGACACTCCCACATATAGCCGGCGTCGTGCAGGCCGTTGAGGCCGCTGCCGGCAATTTCGCCTTCCGCCTCCCACTGGTGCAGATCCGCGGAGCTGAACAGCAGCACCTTACCGCGCTTTTGCAGATCCTGGGCGCCGAGGACCATGTACCAGCGGCCCTCATGCTGCCAGACCTTCGGGTCGCGGACGTGGCCGGTATAGCCCTTCGGCAGCGCCAGCACCGGGCCGATTTTGCTAAAGGTGCCATCGTCGTTTTCCGTCGCCAGGCACTGCCACGCGGTTCTGCTGCCGTCGTCAAACTTCACGTTGCCGGTATAGCACAGGGTCAATTTGCCGGCGTTATCGACGGCGCTTCCCGAGTAGCAGCCGCTGCGGTCGTACTCTTCATCCGGCATCAGCGCGATCGGCTCATGCCGCCAGCGCAGCAGGTCGGCTGAGCTCCAGTGCCCCCAGCACTTGAAGGTATGATCGCAGGCCAGCGGGTTCCACTGATAAAACAGATGATAGCGCCCGGCAAATTCGATAAAGCCGTTAGGATCGTTCATCAGGCCGGTGGTGGGGGCCAGGTGCCACTGCGGGTAGTGGCTATCGCGCAGCGCGCGCGGCTGGCCCTGCATCACGGCGCGTAAAATTGCCGGCAAACGTGAAGGAAGTGACATTATTCAGCGTCCGTTTTGTATTTCAGCAGCAGGGAAACGGTGAAGGCCACGCCGAAGGCGATAACCATCCCGATAATATAGTTCAGCAGCGAGCTGGCCTGCACGATAGCCATGCCCGGGATCGCCGTCAGCCCGACCGCGGTCATGTAGACGTGCATCGACACCACCCACGCGCCGCCCGCCGCGCCGCCGATAAGGGCCGCGATAAACGGCTTCACGAAGCGCAGGTTAATACCGAATATTGCCGCTTCGGTGATGCCGAGCATCGCGGAAAAGGCCGAAGGCAGGGTGATGGCTTTGATTTTGGCATCTTTGGTTTTAAACCATACCGCCAGACAGGCGCCGCCCTGGGCGACGTTGGCCATCGCCCAAATCGGCAGCAGAAAATTGACGCCGATCGACGGGTTGCCCAGCAGCCCCGCCTCAACGGCGTGGAAGCTGTGGTGAATGCCGGTGATGACGATAACCGAGTAGAGGCCGCCGAACAGCAGACCGGCCAGCCAGCCGGCGTGGGCGATCAGGGTGCTAAGAATAAACGAGATGCCGTCGCCCAGCGCGCGGCCGGCGGGGCCGATAATCAGCAGGGCGATAAAGCCGGAAATAATAACCGTCAGGAACGGCGTCAGGATCAGATCGAGGGCGTCAGGAATAACCCGGCGCAGCTGCTTCTCGACGATGCTCATGAACCACACCGCCAGCAGTACCGGGAATACCGTGCCCTGGTAGCCGATCATGGCGATCTCCAGACCGAAAAAGTTCATCGAATGGAAGCCGGCGGCCACGCCCCAGGCGTTGGTCAGCGCCGGGTGGGTTAAGATGCCGCCGAGGGTCGCGCCGAGATAGGGGTTGCCGCCGAATTCGCGCGCGGCGGTGAAGCCAATCAGGATCGGCAGAATAATAAAGGCCGCCGAGCTGCACATATCGAGAATGATATAGATGGCGTTACCCGGATCGACCCAGCCGTAGGTTTTTACCATCCCCAGCAGGCCCATCAGCAGGCCGGAGGCGACGATAGCCGGAATAATAGGGACGAAGATGTTCGACAGCAGGCGCGCAATGCGCTGGAACGGGTTGAGCTTTCTCGCCGCGATATTGGCGGCCTCCGACCTGCTGGACTCGCCGATCCCGGCAACCTGGATAAAGGCGGCGTAGACCTTGTTGACGATGCCGGTGCCAAAGATAATCTGCATCTGACCGGCGTTATTAAAGCAGCCCTTAACCCCTTCGACTTCGCCGATGGCCTTCTTGTCGGCCAGCGAATCATCGACCAGCACCAGGCGCAGGCGCGTGGCGCAGTGCGCGGCGCTGGCGATATTTTCCTTACCTCCCAACAGCGGAAGCAGCGAGTGGGAAATGTGTTCGAAATCCATAGTACCCTCTGAATTCATTATTATTTGTTGGTTTTATTTCCGCGGCAGCAGAGGACTGATGCCGCGGTTTTAAGCTGGTTTCAGGTCCCTGCCGTCAGAACCAGGTCTCCATTTGCATACCGAACGACCATTCGCCGCCCGATTTAAAACCGCTGCTGCCTAAAGCGTCATCGCTGGCGTAATTATCCAACTTTTTGCTCCAGTCCATCCACGAGGTGTAGAGACGGATCTCCGGACGACTGAAGAAATCGCCGATGCTGCCGACCTTAAAGGTCGGTGCGAAGGTGAGTTTATAGAAGCTGCCGTTCACTGCATGACGGTCGTTATAGCCCTCGGGTTTGAGATCCATGTATTGGTAGCTGCCTTCGTAAGCGAGGGCGAAGTTCTGGCCGATCTCCTGAATCAGACGCATGTTGAGGGTCGCCCACTGGTAGCTGTCGCCATCGACATAGCGGTCTTTACTACTCTGCGCCAGTACCGCCGGGGCGATAAACCAGTTCTTGCTGAGCGGCGTGGTGCCGTAGCTGGCGAAGCGCCAGGTATTGGCTCCCGGACGCAGCGCGCCGTCGGAACCGACGCCTTTCACCTCTGCGCCCAGACCGTGGCCGTAGAGCAGAGCCGTTTTGCTGCTCCCTTCCCGCAGGCCGTAAAAACTGTCGTTGTGCAAACCGAGTAGCGTATGTACCCCGGTATTTGCCGCATCGCCTTTGACCAGATTGCCGTTGGTATCTTTCCGCTGATCGTTATCTTTCGCCCGCATCCCGCTGACCATCACCTGCACCGGGCCGATGAAGTGGTTCATGCTGAGGATGTAGTTCTGCACGCTATTGCTTGAATCATCAATATCGCCGAAGTTGCGTCCGTAAAGAGAGAAGTTACTTCGCAGGCTGTCGTTCCACTTCACGTCGTAAATACCGCCGCCGGTACCCGCGAGGAATACCACGTCGGAATCGACCCAGTGAATGTCGAAGTTGTCGCGGTCGAAGCGTTTGCCGGCCCACAGGGTTGAACCTTTGAACGGTCCTTCGAAGGTCGGCAGGTTGCCCAGCTCGACGAAGGCCTGACGAACGTTCAAATCGCTGGTGCTTGCCGTCCAGTCGTTGTAGGTGGTTTGTCCGTCGGCCACCATCACTTTGAAGCGGGTCGTCGCGCCGTTATCCAGGGTCTGCTTATGTTCAAGATTCATTTCAACATAGGTGTCGGCCTGGTTCCCCAGGCGGCCGATAGCCCCGCCGGTTTCCCCCGCCGGCGTCATATATGCGCCGGATTTAGTACTGGAGGCTGAGTCGTTCATGATTACGCCGGAGCGGGCGTAGCCGTGGAACTCAAAGCCGCTTTTTTCATCGGCCTTCTTCTCCAGCCGGGCGGTGCGCTGGGCCACCTGCTGGGTGTTGTCCTGGGTTTTCTGCTGCTGCGTAGTGAGCTGCTCAACCTTCTTCTCGGCCGAGTCGGCGCGGTTTTCCGCGGTCTGCGCCCGATTTTCCGCCTCCTGCAGGCGTTTTTCCAGGGCGATCAGACGGGCTTCGATGGTGCTTAAATCCGTTTGCGCATGGGCCGAACCGGCTCCGCTTAGCAAAGCGATAAGGACGGCAAGTGTGCGTTTTCTGTACATGCTGTTCGCATCCCAAAGGTGAAATTGAGTGGTGTGTTTTTTTGCTAAACCGGTTTAAGTAATATGTTAAACACGACAACAGGCATCATGAAATGAATTTTGCTAAACCGATTTAATAATTGTGACGGAGGCGACAAAGCGGGCCGTCGGCAACGGCCCGCGGGGGATCAAAACGGGCGATCGAGATCGTGCAGCCGGGGCAGGGCGGTCATGGCACCTTTGGCGGTGGTTGCCAGCGCGCCGCAGGTCTGCGCCAGCAGCAGCGCCGCCTCCAGCGACGCCAGGTCGGTGGGTATGCCGCGGGCGGCGAGGCTGGCGAGCAGTCCGGCGACGAAGGCGTCCCCCGCGCCGGTGGTATCGACGCTGACCACCGGCTGCGCCGCAAAGTGGAGCGTCTGCTGCTGAAAAGCCGCCAGCACGCCGGCTTTGCCCTGGGTGACCAGCAGCAGATCCGGCCGGTAGCGCCGGGTTAAGATGGCGATACCCTGCGCCAGATCGCTGCTGCCGCTGATAAAGACCAGCTCCTCCTCAGAGAGCTTCACCACGTTGGCAAGCGACAGCGCCCGGTCGAGACAGGCCTGCAGCAGCGCCGGATCCTGCCACAGCTCCTCGCGAATGTTGGGGTCGAAGCTCACCCGGCCGCCGACGCTTTTGATCTGCTCCATCGCCGTGAAGGTGGTGCTCCGGCTTGGCTCAGCGCTGAGGGCAATAGAGCAGACGTGGAGCCACTGGCGGGGCGCAAAGGTCGGTAAGTCCTCCGGCTGCAGGAAAAGATCGGCGCTGGGGCGCACCATGAAGGTAAAGGTTCGCTCGCCGTGGCTGTCGAGGTCGACCACCACGGTCGAGGTTCTCTGCTGCGGGTCGAGGCGCATATGGTTGACGTCGACCCGTTCCTGCTCCAGCGTCTGGCGCATAAAGCGGCCGAAGGGATCGTCGCCGACGCGGCCGATAAATCCGCTCTCTCCGCCGAGGCGGGCAACGCCCACCGCGACGTTGGCCGGCGCGCCGCCGGGACACTGCAGCAGCCGTCCTCCGCTCTCCGGCAGCAGATCCACCACCGCATCTCCGACCAGCCAAACTTTTGCGTTCATGCTCTTTTTACCTCTCTTGCTAAACTAAATTAAACCGGTTTAGCTTTTATTAAAACATAGCCCTGCGCAGATCGAAACGCCGGGATGCCTAAAGTGGGAGACAGGGCAAAAAATCGCGGCGCCGGGATGGACGCCGCAAAACGGCCGCCGGGCGCGTCCCGGCCGGGCGGGAATATGCTCGTTTGGCGGGCGGTCATGACCTTTGTGCCGGTTGCGGGGAATCGGTTCCGCGAATACGTCGCGGCGTTTTGCCTGAACGCTTTGCCATGCCTGCCGTCAGGGGAGAAGGCGGCGCTGATCGCGTCACCGCCGCCTACGCCGCGCTACCGACCAGGCCGTCAATAATCACCTGCATAACCCCCTGGGAGCAGGGCTCAATGCGGCCGCGCACGCCGTATACCTCGGCTAAGATCTGCGGCGTGATAACCTGCGACGGCGGCCCCTCGGCCAGCAGGCGCCCCTCTTTTAACATCAGCACGCGGTCGGCATGGCGCAGGGCGATATTAATGTCATGCACCACCACCAGGGTGACGATGTTGCGCCTTTGGGTTTCCCTGCGCACCAGATCCATCACGTGAAACTGATAGTTCAAATCCAGCGCGCTGAGCGGCTCGTCGAGCAGCAGCAGCGCCGGCTGGCGGATAAGCGACTGGGCCAGGCCGACCAGCTGCTTCTGTCCGCCGGAAAGCCGGTCGAGATAGCTGAGCGCCAGATGCTCAATGCCGAGCTGGCGCAGCAGGGACATTACCTGCTGCTGGCTTTGGGCGTCGTGCACGCCGCCGGCGGCGCGCTGGGCGACGATAATCGACTCCAGCACGTGCAGATGGACCCCCGCCGGCAGCGTTTGCGGCAGATAGACCACCTTTTCCGCCCGCCGGGCAAACGGCAGGGTCAGCAGATTCTCCCCGTCGAGCGACAGCTCGCCGGTCGAAGGACCGAGGCCGGCCATCGCCCGCATCAGGGTCGATTTACCGCTGCCGTTGGGGCCCAGCAGGGCGGTAATTTCACCGCGCGGCAGCTGCGGCACCGTCAGGTCGTGGATGACCTGGCGCTTCGGATAGCCGGCGCTAAAGCGCGACAGCGCAAGCCCCGCAGAGATGCGTGAACTCATACGTTCCCCCGATGGCGCAAAATGATGCTCAGAAAGAACGGGACGCCCACCAGCGAGGTGACGATCCCGACCGGAATAATGGCGCCGGGGATCAGATTCTTCGACGCCACGGAGGCCAGCGACAGGACCAGAGCGCCGATCAGGGCTCTGGCGGGGAGGTAAAAGCGGTGATCTTCGCCGAAAATCAGGCGCGCGATGTGCGGAGCCACCAGGCCGATAAAGCCAATCGGGCCGACGAAGGCCACCGAAATCGCCGACAAAATGCTGATCCGCAGCAGGGTGGTTAAGCGCAGGCGACGGACGTTGATCCCGAAACTCATGGCCCGATCTTCACCGAGACGCAGCGCCGTCAGCTTCCACGAGCTCAGCATCGATAGCGGCATCACCACCGCCAGCACCGCGAGTAAAATGCCGACCTTCTGCCACGAGGCGCGGTCAATACTGCCCATGGTCCAGAACACCAGCCCCTGCAGCGTATCTTCGTTGGCGACAAACTGCAGCATTGAGACCAGCGCGTTGAAGGTAAAGACCAGCGCGATGCCGAACAGGATCACCCCGGAGGAGGCCACCTGGGTCCAGCGGGTAATGCCGTCCAGCAGCAGCGCGGCCAGCAGCGCGAAGATAAAGGCGTTGGCCGAGATAAACCACTGGCTGGGGATCCCAGGTATGCCGATCCCCAGCACGATGGCCAGCGCGGCGCCGAAGGCCGCCGCCGAGGAGACGCCAAGGGTAAAGGGGCTGGCCAGCGGATTGTTGAGGATGGTCTGCATCTCCGCGCCGGCGAGGCCGAGCGCGAGGCCGACTATAATCGCCATCAGGGCGTACGGCATGCGGATATCCCAGACGATGACCCGCGTTCCGGCGCTGGCGCCGGCAGGATCGATCAGGGTTTGCCACAGGGTATGCAGGGGCATCCCGGACGGACCCATCGTAAAATCGAGCAGCAGAGAGGCGATAATCAGCGCCGCCAGCAGCAGCATAAAACCGATGCGGCGGCGCACGATCCGGCGGTAGCTGGCCGTCACCTCCTCCCCGGTTCCGGGAGCGCCGAGGGCGGATTCCGTCGTCGAACTCATGGGCGCTTACTCACCTTGTTTCCAGGAAAAGACGAAGGGCAGATCGGGCAGAGAGGTGAAGTGGCGCACGATATAGCGGTAGCTATCGTCCGGGTTGAGGCTGCTAAACGCCTGCGGATAGATATCTTTCGCCAGATACTCCATGCCGACGATGTTCCACGGATGGTTGTAGAAGTGGTGGTAAACCCCGTAGGCCCGCCCGGCCTTCACCGGCGGGATGTCGCTGACCCCGGTCCGCGACAGCAGAACCTGAGCCTGGGCGTTCACCTCCTGCGGGTTAACCCGGTAGCCGAGCGGCAGAACCTGGCTGTTGCCGCGTTTTGAGCCGGTCATGATGTAGGCGTCGGGCTTCATGCTAATCACCTTCTCCAGCGCCACAAAGCCGGAGGCGCCTGGCAGCACCTGCGCGCCGATGTTATTGGCCCCGACCGCTTCAACCAGCCCGCCCCAGCCGCTGTGTCCGTGGGTAAAGCAGCAGGCGTCGCTATTGCCCGCCAGCGCCTCGACGAAGACGTTCGCCTTCGGCGCGATGGCCGCGGTTTTCTGGCGAATGGTCTGCAGCTGCTGACGATAGTAGTCGGTATAGGCTTTGGCGTTGTCTTCGCGGTTGAGCACCTTGCCCAGCAGGTCGATGCTCGGGGCGGTATCCTTCGCCGGGTTCACTTCGTAATCGACAAACAGCACCGGAATATTGAGCGCCCCGAGCTTGTCGATCATGCCGCTCTCCTCCAGCGCCGGCTTCGCGCGCAGCTGGGCAATCATCAGGTCCGGCTGGCGGGAAATCACGCTTTCAAGGTCGATATTGCCCTTGTCGCTAAAGCCCATATCAAGAATGTTCGCCGCCTGCGGCCACTTTTGCTGCAGCATCTTCCAGGTTTCAACATCCTGTTTTTTCGCCAGATTATTCCAGGCGACCAGCCGCTTGAAGGGATTGTCCCGGTCGAGAAGCGCCAGCGCCATAATATCCCGGCCGTCCTGCAGGATAATGTGCTGCGGCTCGTGCTGGAGGGTAATGCTGCGGCCGTCGAGGTCGGTCACGGTGAGCGGGTACTGAGTGGCATAGCCGTACAGCGGGGCGGAAATTAGCGCAGTGAAAATAAGCGAACTTACTGATTTTATTGCCATAATATGAGTTCCGTTTGCTAATTATAAATATAATGATTTTGATAATTATTCTCGGGTGAAAATAAACGGCAGCTATATGAATCGCTGATTTCATAAAATGTAACAACTTAGCGGAATGGATGAGCGCGGCCGGGGAGGCCACTGCCAGCTGCCTAAAAAATAGGCAATCGGCGGCAGATTAAGTTTTAAGAACTATCCCTAAAGCCAAACGGCAGAATCTTGTGCCATGCTGAATGCGACTCATAACATTAAGCACGTTAGAGAGGATATTATGAAAAAGGCAATGATTGCGTTATCTGCGATTCTGGTAGCAGCCCCCGTTTTTGCTGCAACCACCACACACGCAACTGATGAAACCGTCGCGGCGGCTCATGAAGGAGCGAACACGGCGAAGGAAAAACTGCACAAGGCCCAGAACGAAGGCGATGAGCTGAAGCTTAAGTCCAAACACGCGGCGGAAGGCAAAAGCGATAGCTTCGGCAGCAAGGTCAGCGAAGGCACGCAGAAAACCTGGAACAAGACCAAAGAGGGTACTGAGAAGGGTTGGGATAAGACCAAAGAAGGAACTGAAAAAGGCTGGAATAAAACCAAAGCCGCCACCGAAAAAGGCTGGGATAAAACCAAGCAGGGTGCTGAAGATTTAAAAAAGAAAGTCACTGAGTAATTTCTGACTGTTCCGCATAAAAGGGCCGCGCAAGCGGCCTTTTTTTATTGCGCGATTGCAGCTGCAAAACTCACTGGGTCATTAAGGTTAGCTCCCCTGGATAATATGCCAGGAATACTCCTGGTTATACTAATACTCACCGTTTCTCCACATTCTGGCGGTAAAAAGGAAATACATCAGGAGGTGGACAATGAAAAAGATTATTACTTTGGCGGTTATATTATCCTGCACGTTAACGTCGCTGGCCTACGCCGACGGCCCGAACGGCAACAAAGGTCCCGGCCAGCAGCAGGTGTGGCAAAATGAGTCCGGGCACGGAAGAAACGACGGCAATCGTCAGCAGGGTCCCGGCGGCGGGCCGCAGGGAATCCAGGCGAACGGCCGTCAGGATAGTGGCAATCATCGCGGGCCGAATAGCGGCGAGCAGTCGCAGCACCGTCAGGAGCGCCACGAGCAGGAGCATTTTGCGTGGAACGGTCATGACTTCCGTAAAGGCCAGCCCGCGCCTGAGCGCTTTCGCGGCGACGCGTACCGGATTAATAACTGGAACGATCGCGGCCTGCCGCCGCCTCCTCAGGGGCAGCACTGGTCGTATATTGACGGTAACTACGTCCTGATTGCGGCGGCGACCGGGATCATCACCTCAATTCTGGTTAATGGTCTTCTCAGCAACTAACGGCCGATATCCCGGAGCGCTATGCCTTAGCGTCTCCGGGCGTGCCCATTGCGCGCCGCGATCGGCGCGCTCCCCATCCCCGATCCGCACGATCTCAGGCACGTTTACTTAGCTTATCACCCGGCCAGCGCCCGTCGCCGTTAATCCTCGCCCTGCGCTGATAAAATTTTTGCGCGCCGTTTTGTCATCGAAGGTCACGATGGCGGCGGCTGCTTGCTGCGCGTGGAAATAGCCTGCCTGGCGGCGCGCTTTTTAATGCGCCGGGGACCGCGGCACTGTTTGCGGGGCGTTTGTTAAGGTGCTGAATAATTATTAGTAAATAAGATGATGACGCCCTCAGGAATTAGAAATGCTGCTTGCATTAAACGCTTATCCAGATAAGTTATTTACTCTGCGTATATTCTTCGTCCTTCAGGTTTCAGCGCCGCTGGATCGTGAATTATGTCGATACTTTTACCCCATAGATTTTACGCGGCATCAAGGCGGCAGCGCGACGAGTCCCCGGAGCTTAGGTCAGGTAAGCGGGGATTAGCCGGCTGTTGCCAGCGCGGATGCGGCCTGAAAGAGAGCGGGCATATCTTATTTCCCGGAGACCGGCATGACAGATTTTGTAATTCCAGAAATTAAAGCAGCTGAAGATGAAATGATTGCGATCCGTCATTATTTACATGCCAACCCGGAATTAAGCCTCGAGGAGTTTAATACCAGCGAGCTGGTGGCCGGAAAGCTGGCGGAGTGGGGCTATCAGGTGACCCGCGAACTGGGAAAAACCGGGCTGGTCGGCTCGTTGAGCAAGGGCGACTCGCTGCGCACCATCGGCCTGCGCGCCGACATGGACGCGCTGCCGATTTTTGAAACCACCGATCTGCCCTGGGCCAGCACCGCGGCGGGAAAAATGCACGCCTGCGGCCATGACGGCCACACCACTATCCTGCTGGCGGCGGCGAAATATATCGCCTCCCCGGCCTGCGAATTTAACGGCACCGTGCATCTTATTTTCCAGCCCGCGGAAGAGGCTATCGGCGGGGCGGATTTAATGATTAAAGACGGGCTGTTCGAGCGCTTCCCCTGCGAGCGCATCTTTGCGCTGCACAATATGCCGGGGCTGCCGGTCGGCAAGCTCGGCTTTTATGCCGGCAATTTTATGGCCTCGGCGGATACGGTCAAAATCACCGTGCACGGCTACGGCGGCCACGGCGCCCACCCGGACCGCACGGTTGACCCGATCCTCGCCGGCGCGGCGCTGGTGATGGCCCTGCAAAGCATCGTCGCCCGCAACGTGCCGCCGGGCGAAACCGCCGTGGTGACCGTCGGCACCTTCCAGTCGGGCATCGCCTCCAACGTCATTCCGGAAAGCGCGGTGATGGAGCTGACCGTGCGGGCGATGAAGCCCGAGATCCGCGATCTGCTGATTAAACGCATCCGCGAAATCACCGAGTTCACCGCCAAAAGCTACGGCGCAACCAGCGAGGTCGAGGTTTATGACTCCTATCCGGTGCTGACGAACAGCGCGGAGGAGACGGCGTTTGCCAGGGAGCTGGCGCTGGAGGTCTTCGGCAGCGAGAAGGTGCTGCCGTCGATCTCGCCGATGAACGCCAGCGAAGATTTTGCCTTTATGCTGCAGGCGCGTCCGGGCTGCTACTTCCTGCTGGGCAACGGCGAGAAGGGCGGCAAGGGCGGCTGCATGGTGCATAACCCGGGCTACGACTTTAACGATGACATTATTAGCACCGGCGCGACGCTTTTCGCCCGGTTAGTTGAAACGCACTGCCGCTGATCTCTGGAGCTCGTAAATAATGAAAAAATCACTACTGCTGTGGGTTGCGCTGATGGCCTCAACGTCGGCGCTGGCCGCGGAGAATAAGGAAATTCGCTTTGGCGTCGATCCGACCTTTGCGCCGTTTGAATGGAAGGACCCTCAGGGCAAGCTGGCGGGCTTCGATATTGATTTAGGCAACGCCATCTGCCAGCAGCTACAGGCCAAATGCGTCTGGGTTGAGAGCAACTTCGACGGTATTATTCCGGCGCTGAAGGCGCGTAAATTTGACGCCATTCTCTCCGGTATGTATATGACCGAGAAGCGCAAAGAGCAGATTGGCTTTAGCGACAAGCTCTACAACGGCCCGGTGTTCCTCGTGGCGCGCAAAAATACGCTGAGCGGCAATACGCCGGAGCAGCTGAAGGGCAAAACCATCGGCGTGGAGCAGGGCTCGGCGCAGGAAACCTACGTTAATCAGCACTGGCGTCCGGCGGGAATTAATATCGTGGCCTATCAGGGCGCCGACAGCGTGGTGCGGGACCTCGAGTCCGGGCGCATCGACGGCGCGGTGCTCTCCGGGATGATGGCGGACTATAGCTTCCTGCAGCAGCCTCAAGGCAAAGATTTCGCCTTCGTTGGCGGTCATCTACAGGATGATAAGCTGTTTGGCGCCGGGGCGGCCATTGGCCTGCGCAAGGACGACGAAGCCCTACGTCAGGAGATTAACGGCGCGATTGCCACAATTCTTGCCGATGGAACCTATAAAAAACTGGCCGGGAAATATTTTAGCTTTGACGTCTATTCCGGGACATAATGCGGTTATGCAGGCGGCGGGCACGGAACGCCCGCCTCAGGCTTCCTTTCTCTACTATCATTTCTGGCCCTGGCACGATTTCTCAGGACGCAGAACATAAACGAGACCCTAACTCATTCGAGTTGAACCAGGCCGGGTGCGGGCAACCGGAAGGATGACGGGTCGATAAGGAGTGAACGGCATGATGACACGTCCATTAGGCAAGACCGGATTTTCCATTGCGCCGCTGGTCTTTGGCGGCAACGTTTTCGGCTGGACCTGCGATGAAAAAACCAGTTTTGCCATTCTTGATGCTTTTATTGACCACGGCTTTGACGCTATCGATACGGCGGACGTTTACTCCCGCTGGGTGGAGGGCAATCAGGGCGGCGAGTCGGAAACGATTATCGGCCGCTGGCTGCAGGCGCGTCCGGGAATGCGCGCGAGGGTCAAAATCTTCAGCAAGGTCGGCTCAGATATGGGGCCCGCCGGGCACAATGGGCTGAGTAAAGCCTGGATCCAGCAGGCGGTAGAACAGTCGCTGCGCCGCCTGAATAGCGATTATATCGATCTCTATTTTGCCCACTGGCCGGATCCGCAAACCCCGCTGGCGGAAACGCTGGAAGCGTTCCAGGCCCTGCAGCAGGCGGGAAAAATCCGCGCGACCGGCGCGTCGAACCTCGATGCGCAGCAGCTGTCGGCGGCGCTGGAGGTGGCGCGCAAGGGCGGCCTGCCGGCCTGGCAGGTACTGCAGCCGGAGTATAATCTTTATCACCGCACCGCTTTCGAAGGCGCGCTCTGCGATCTTTGCATTAGCCGCGAAATTGGCGTAGTGACCTACTACAGCCTCGCCTCCGGTTTTTTAACCGGCAAATACCGCCAGCAGGCCGATCTGGCGCAGAGCCAGCGCGGCGGCGGCATCGCTAAATACCTTAATCCGCGCGGTATGCGCATTATCGATACCCTGGAAGAGGTTGCCGGGCAGCACAACGCTAAGCCGGCGGAGGTGGCCCTCGCCTGGCTGATGAGCCGGGAAGGGGTGACCGCGCCGATCGCCAGCGCCACCAGCGTCGCCCAGGTTGAGAGCTTTGCCCGCGCCGCCGCGCTGACGCTTAACGCCGCGCAGCTGGCGCGGCTCGAAATTGCCAGCGCCTGACGGCCGCCTGCCGGAGCCGTCGGGCTCCGGCTTTTCCCCGGCGGGTAAAATAATACTTTTGGCTAATATTTAAATCCTCCTCCCTCCGTCCGCCATATAACAATTTGGTGGCTTTTTTATTTACCTCATATATGCCTGCCGGCTAATTCACCGAAACTTGTACAATAACCGGCGGATTAAACGCGGGGCTTATTCATTCTGCCGTTATTACGCCAGGCTGCGGCGTTATTTCTTTTACTTATTCGCCTTTCGGCGAACTGTTGTTAATTAAACATTAATTAATAATTTTTAATTAACATTTGTTTTTTTATTTTCAGGAGGTCGCAGTGACTGCGCCATTAAAAAAAATTGTCATTGTCGGCGGCGGCGCCGGCGGGCTGGAGCTGGCCACGCAGCTGGGGCAAAGGCTTGGCCGACGTAATAAAGCCCGGATTATCCTCGTCGATCGCAGCCAGAGCCACCTGTGGAAGCCGCTGCTGCATGAGGTGGCGACCGGATCACTGGATGCCGGCGTGGACGCTCTGAGCTTTATGGCGCATGCCAGTAAAAACTATTTTGAGTTCCAGCACGGCTCGGTTATCGATATTAATCGCGATGCGAAAACCATCGTGCTGGCGGAGCTGCGCGATGAAAGCGGCAAGCTGCTGGTTGCCGAACGCCCCCTCGGCTGGGACACCTTAGTGATGGCGCTGGGCAGCACCTCTAACGACTTTAATACCCCCGGGGTGAAGGAGAACTGTATTTTCCTCGACAGCGCCGAGCAGGCAAAGCGCTTCCATCAGCAGATGCTTAATCTGTTCCTTCGTCATTCGGCTAATCCGCAGAATCCCGGCAAGGTGAACATTGCGATTGTCGGCGGCGGGGCGACCGGCGTCGAACTGTCGGCGGAGCTGCACAATGCGGTGAAAGAGCTGCGGCGCTACGGCTATAAGCACCTGAGCAACGAGGCGCTCAACGTCAGCCTGGTTGAAGCCGGGGAGCGTATTCTGCCGGCGCTGCCGGAGCGCATCTCCTCGGCGGCGCGCGATGAGCTGACGAAGCTGGGCGTCAAGGTACTGACCCAAACCCTGATTACCCGCGCCGACGCGCAGGGCCTGCATACCAAAGAGGGCAACCTGATTAACGCGGACCTGATGGTGTGGGCGGCCGGCATCAAGGCGCCGGACTTTATGCGCGAGATTGCCGGCCTGGAGACCAACCGCATCAATCAGCTGGTCGTTGAGCCGACGCTGCAGACCACGCGCGATGGCCATATTTTTGCCTTTGGCGACTGCGCCGCCTGCCCGCGTCCGGAAGGCGGATTTATTCCCCCGCGCGGCCAGGCGGCGCACCAGATGGCTCTCTTCACGGCAAATAATATTATTGCGCAGATGAAAGGCCGGCCGCTGAAATCCTTCGTCTACCGCGACCGCGGCTCGCTGGTCTCGCTCTCCGGCTATACCACCCTCGGGAGCATTATGGGCCATCTGCTGCCGGGGCCGATGATGGTGGAGGGGCGTCTGGCGCGCTTTGTTTACGATTCGCTGTACCGTATGCACCAGGTGACGCTGCACGGCTATGTGAAAACCGGCTTGCTGATGCTCTCCGGCGGGATCAACCGCATCACCCGTCCGCGCCTCAAGCTGCACTAACGATGAGATAACCTCCCGGACGGCGACGGTCCGGGAGGCGTTAAATCCGGCAACAAAACCCTCCACGTATCGTGCTCTAAAATCAGCAGATTATTATTTTTCCCCGCAACAGGGGCGATTACGCTTGCCTGAATTTCGATAATGAGTATAGTTCTCATTCTTCTTTTTGTTTGCAGGCTAAGTAGGGAATGACCTGCGTTAGTGAGTCGCTCACAGGGAAACAGCGAAGGCGTAGGGTGGGGCTCAGTACGATAAGGCTGAAGAAAACAATATCGGCCAGGAGCTACCATCAGGTCATTGATTTTGTAAAGGATACCTCCTGTGAAATACGCTATCCCGGCCCTCGCGCTGGCTATCTCCGCGGTCTTAAGCGGCTGCGCCGCTACCCATACCCCTCCCGTTACCCAACCGGTTGCCGAAAGCGCCCCTGCCGCCGCCGTGGCGCAGCCGCTGAAGCGCGAGCTGGCCGAAGGTCTCTACGAAATGGCGTTGAGCCCGAAAGGCGATGCGCTGTACGTTGCCAGCGCGGAAGGTTTTAAAGACGTGCAGGGCGGAGCGGTCTATAAGCTCGACCCGAAAACGCTGAAAACCATCGGCCTGAGCTACACCGACCTGAAAAACTTTGCCGTCCAGATAACCCCGGATGGCGAAACGCTGTTCGTCACCAACTCGCTTGACGGCGGCATCAGCGCTATTGATACCACCACCGGCAAGGTCAAAAAGCGCCTGCTGTTTAGCGAGCGCAACGATAAAGGCCTGCCGTACGGCGCGCGCCAGATCCTGCTGCTGAACAATACCCTCTACGTCGGCGCCGTTGCCGATCCGGCGCAAATCTGGGTGGTTGATGCCAACACCCTGAAGCTGAAAACGCGGATTAAAAACACCGGCAAATGGATGACCGGCCTGCACTATTCCGCGCAAACCGGGCGCCTGTACGCGGCCAACGGCGGCGGAGAAATCCTGGTGATAAACCCGCGCAATAACCGCGTTGAACAGCGCTGGAAGCCGCTGGGCGACAAGCCGGCGCTGCTGTTGAATATCGCCGAAGATAGCGAGACCGGCCGCCTGTTCGTCACCGATAACTCAAAAGCGAAAACCACCCTGGTGCTGGATATTCACAGCGGCAAGGTGATTAAGCAGCTCGACGTGGGCGATTCGCTGTCGGTGCTGTTCAACCCGAAACGCAACGAGATTTATATCTCCCAGCGCGAATCCGGCAAGGTCATCAGCCTCGACGGCACCAGCTACGCGCAGAAGCGCGAGTGGGATATTCCGGCCAACCCCAACAGCCTGCTGCTCTCAGCCGACGGTCAAACGCTGTTTGTTACCGTCAAGCAGCCGTTTAATAAAGACCATTCGACCAAAGGTCCGGACAGCGTTGTCCGTATCGACCTGACGAATCAATAAATAAAATTGGCCCGCCAGCGGGCCTTTTGTTTCACTTCTTATTCTCCTCCAGGGACAAATTATGCACGTCACTCATTCTTCATCCTTCCCGCTGCGTAAAACGCTGTTGGCTCTAACGATTGGCGCCGTCGCCCAGGGCGCGGCGGCGGACGACGCGGCCGGCAGCAAAAAAAGCGAAGAGGTTATGGTCGTCCAGGCGAGCGAAGGCGGCGACTTTAAAGCCGGCGGCGATCTGGTGGTTCCGGCCTTCCTCGATGGGCAGATTGCCCACGGCGGCCGCCTCGGCATGCTCGGCGAACAAAAGGCGATGGATGTCCCCTTTAACATCATCGGCTACACCGCCAGGCTGATTCAGGACCAGCAGGCGCACACCATCGCCGACGTGGTCAGCAACGATGCGGGGATCCAGACGGTCCAGGGCTACGGCAACTTTGCCGAAACCTACCGCATTCGCGGCTTTAAACTCGACGGCGACGATATGACCATGGGCGGCCTCGCCGGGGTGGTGCCGCGTCAGGTGATGGATACCCAGATGCTGGAGCGCGTGGAGATCTTTAAGGGCGCCAACGGCTTGCTCAACGGCGCCGCCAGCAGCGGCGTCGGCGGGATGATTAACCTTGAACCGAAGCGGGCTGAGGATATTCCCACCGCCCGGGTGGGCGTCGACTACACCTCTGACTCTCAGGTCGGCGGCAGCCTCGACCTCGGCCGGCGTTTTGGCGATGATAACCAGTTCGGCGCGCGCGTAAACCTGGTGCATCGCGAAGGCGAGGCGGCGGTGGAAAACGACCGCCGCCGCACGACGCTGGCCTCCCTGGGGCTGGACTATCGCAGCGACCGCTTCCGTTCATCGCTCGATTTTGGCTATCAGAAAAAGACCTTCCACGGCGGGGAGATGGGGGTTAACGTTAGCGGCGTCGACTTCGTGCCCGCGGTGCCGGATAACCGCAAAAACTACGGCCAGAAGTGGGGCTATAGCGATATCGAAAACGAATTCGGGATGGCGAAGGCGGAGTACGACCTCAGCAACAGCTGGACGCTGTACGGCGCCCTCGGCGGCCAGCACGCGCACGAGACCGGTACCTACAGCACGGCGAAGCTGCTGAACAAAAACGGCGATGCCACCGCCGGGCGTCTGGATACCAACCGGATTATCGACGCCTTCAGCGGCATGGGCGGCGTGCGCGGCAATTTCAACACTGGCGCAATCTCCCATCAGATCAACGTCGGCTACTCGGCGCAGATCAAGCGCGATAAAACCGCATGGCGGATGTCGACGAAAACCCCGGCGATCAATATTTATGACGGCCATGACGTGCCGATGCCGGATAACACCGCTTTCGGCGGCAACTACTTTGACCCGCTGACCACCTCGCGCAGCCGCACCCAGGGCTGGCTGCTGAGCGATACGCTGGGCTTCTTTAACGATAAGGTGCTGCTGACCGCCGCCGCCCGTCATCAGAAGGTGGTGGTGCGCAACTACAGCAATAAAACCGGCGTGGAAGACCCCACTTCGCTTTACACCCAAAGCCGCTGGACGCCGACCGTTGGCCTCGTCTACAAGCCGTGGGACGAGATTTCGCTCTACGCCAACCACACCGAAGCGCTGCAGCCGGGGAGCGTGGCGCCGAATACCGCCGCCAACGCCGGACAGAGTACCGGGATTGCGCACTCGAAGCAGAATGAGGTGGGGGTAAAAATTGATTACGGCACCGTCGGCGGCTCGCTGGCGTTGTTTGAAATCAAAAAGCCGAACGCAATTTCCGATGCTAACCGCTACTACAGGCTGGACGGCGAGCAGCGCAACCGCGGCGCCGAGCTGAACGTCTTCGGCGAGCCGATGCTGGGGCTGCGCCTCAACGGCAGCATGCAGTGGCTCGATCCTGAGCAGACCAAAACGGCTCAGGGCGCCAACGACGGTAAAGACGCGGTGGGCGTTTCGCGCTTCTACGCGGTGCTGGGGCCGAATACGACATCAAGCCGGTCGAGGGCCTGACGGCGACCGCCCGGGTGAACCACACCGGTTCGCAGTACGCCGATGCGGCGAATACGAAAAAGCTCGACAGCTACACCACTCTCGACCTGGGCGTTCGCTACCGCATGCGCCTCAACGCCGATCGTAACGAGATGGTCCTGCGCGCGGGCGTCACCAACGTCACCAACGAGAAATATTGGTCCGGCGTCGATGATTCCGGCACCTATCTGTCGGTCGGCGATCCGCGCACCCTCCGCGTATCGATGAGCTACGATTTCTAAGCCCAAACCGCGGGGCGGGCCCGGACGGTTCGCCCCGCGTCGCCGGCAACAAACGCATCTGCGGCTTGAAGTCGGACGAGCATAAGTGTAAAAGGTGCCCCTTCACTAAAACTGACAGGGGATCGACGTGAAAGACGCGTCAACGCAGTCGGATACCGCAGAACAGAGCGGCCCGATGCTTCATCGCGGTTTACAGAACCGACATATCCAGCTCATCGCCCTCGGCGGCGCTATCGGCACCGGCCTGTTTCTCGGCATTGGTCCGGCGATTCAAATGGCGGGCCCGGCGGTTCTTATCGGCTACGCCGTCGCCGGGATCATCGCCTTTCTGATCATGCGCCAGCTTGGCGAAATGGTCGTGGAAGAGCCCGTCTCCGGCTCGTTTGCCCACTTTGCCTATAAATACTGGGGCCCGTTTGCCGGCTTTCTTTCCGGCTGGAACTACTGGGTGATGTTCGTGCTGGTGGGCATGGCGGAGCTGACCGCCGCCGGCATCTACATGCAGTACTGGCTGCCGGACGTTCCCACCTGGGTGTGGGCCGCGGCCTTCTTTATTATCATCAACGCCGTTAACCTCGTGAACGTGCGCCTGTACGGCGAGGCGGAGTTCTGGTTCGCGTTGATTAAGGTGCTGGCGATTGTCGGGATGATCGGCTTTGGCCTGTGGATGCTGTTTGGCGGCCACGGCGGCAGCAAGGCGGGATTCGATAACCTGTGGCGTCACGGCGGCTTTCTGGCCACCGGCTGGCACGGCCTGGTGATGTCGCTGGCGGTGATTATGTTCTCCTTTGGCGGCCTCGAGCTTATCGGCATCACCGCCGCGGAAGCGCAGAACCCGGAAAAGAGCATCCCCAAGGCGGTGAACCAGGTGGTCTACCGTATCCTGCTGTTCTATATCGGTTCGCTGGTGGTGCTGCTGGCGCTCTATCCGTGGGTGGATATCAAATCTGACAGCAGCCCGTTCGTGATGATTTTTCATAATCTCGACAGCAACGTGGTGGCTTCTGCGCTCAATTTCGTCATCCTCGTGGCCTCGCTGTCGGTCTATAACAGCGGTGTCTATTCCAACAGCCGGATGCTGTTCGGCCTGTCGGTGCAGGGCAACGCGCCGAAGTTTCTTGCCCGGGTCAGCAGGCGCGGCGTGCCGGTCAACTCCCTGATCCTCTCCGGGGCGATCACCTCCCTGGTGGTGGTGCTTAACTACCTGCTGCCGCAAAAGGCGCTGGGCCTGCTGATGGCGCTGGTGGTGGCGACGCTGCTGCTGAACTGGATCATGATCTGCATGGCGCATCTGAAATTCCGCGCCGCGCAGCGCCGCAAGGGGCGGGAGCCGAAGTTCAAAGCGCTGCTGGCGCCGGGCGGAAACTACCTCTGCATCGCCTTCCTGGGGCTGATTCTGGTGCTGATGTGCACGATCGACGGGATGCGGCTGTCGGCCATTCTGCTGCCGGCGTGGATCCTGTTGCTGTTTATCGTCTTCAAGGTGCTGCGCCGCCCGGCGTAACGCCCGCGGCTCCGTCGTCCGGCGGAGCCGTTACCCTTTATTGTGATCTTCTTCGCGCTTAGCGTATTTGCTTAAGGATCTTCTTTTTGTAATCGATTACTTTGTTTGTCGGGGTGTTTTGTAATCGATTACTTTTTGAGGGCGGTCAAAATGGTAGCAACAGCTGAAGGTCGTGAAAGGGCCCGCGTACAGCACCGGTTTCTGGTGCCGCGCCTGTCGTTAATGATGTTTATGCAGTTCTTCATCTGGGGGAGCTGGTCGGTGACCCTCGGCCTGGTGATGACGCGCTACGATATGGCGCTGCTGATCGGCGATGCGTTCTCCGCCGGGCCGATTGCCTCCATTTTATCGCCGTTTGTGCTGGGGATGCTGGTCGATCGCTTCTTCCCGTCGCAGAAGGTGATGGCGGTGATGCACCTGGCGGGAGCGGCAATTCTGTGGTTTGTGCCGCAGGCGCTGGTCGTGCAAAACGGCGCGCTGCTGATCGGCCTGCTGTTTGGCTATACGCTGTGCTATATGCCGACGCTGGCACTGACCAACAATATCGCTTTCCACAGCCTGGCGAACGTCGATAAAACCTTTCCGGTGGTGCGCGTCTTCGGCACCATCGGCTGGATTATCGCCGGGATCTGCATCGGGGTGACCGGTATTTCCGATACCACGGCGATCTTCACGCTGGCGGCGCTGTGCTCGGTGGCGCTGGCGATCTACAGCCTGACCCTGCCGCATACCCCGGCGCCGGCGAAAGGGCTCCCGGTGAAGCTGCGCGATCTGCTGTGCGCCGACGCCTTTGCGCTGCTGAAAACGCGCCACTTCTTTATCTTCTCCTTGTGCGCGACGCTGATCTCCATTCCGCTGGGCACCTATTATGCCTACACCGCTTCCTACCTGGCGGACGCGGGGGTGGCCGACGTCAGCACCGCGATGTCGTTCGGCCAGATGTCGGAAATTTTCTTTATGCTGGTGATCCCGCTGCTGTTCCGCCGCCTCGGGGTAAAATATATGCTGCTGGTGGGGATGATCGCGTGGTTCGTTCGCTACGCCTTCTTTGCCCTCGGCGTCAGCGAAGAGGGGCGCTTCCTGCTCTATCTCGGCATCCTGCTGCACGGCGTGTGCTACGACTTTTTCTTCGTCGTCGGCTTTATCTACACCGACCGGGTGGCGGGGGAGAAGGTAAAAGGTCAGGCCCAGAGCATGATCGTGATGTTCACCTACGGCATCGGCATGCTGCTCGGTTCACAAATTTCCGGCGCCCTGTATAACCGGCTGGTTGCCGGGCAGGCCGTACCGCAGGCGTGGGTCACCTTCTGATGGATCCCGGCGGTTGCGGCGGCCGTTATCGCGCTTGTTTTCCTTTTCTCTTTCCAGTATCGCGAGCAAGAGCAGCGCTAATTTTTCGGAGGTGGTGATGAGAACTATCAAGGGGCCGGGCATTTTTCTGGCGCAGTTTATCGGCGCGCAGCCGCCGTTTAACACCCTCGACGGGCTGGCGGAGTGGGCCGCGGGTCTGGGCTATCGCGCGCTGCAGATCCCGTGCAATCATCCGGCGATCTTTGACCTTGAGCAGGCGGCCGCCAGCCAGACCTACTGCGACGACGTTAAGGGGCGGCTGGCGGATCGCGGGCTAGTGATTAGCGAGCTCTCCACGCATCTGGAAGGGCAGCTGGTGGCGGTGCATCCGGCCTACGACGCGGCGTTTGATGGCTTTGCGCCCGCCGCGCTGCGCGGAAATCCGCAGGCGCGGCAGCGCTGGGCCTGCGAAAAGCTGCAGCAGGCGGCGATCGCCTCCGGGCGATTAGGCCTGGCGGCGCACGCCACCTTTTCCGGGGCGCTGGCGTGGCCCTATTTTTACCCCTGGCCGCCGCACAACCCGCAGCTGCTTGAGGACGCGTTTAGCGAACTGGCCCGCCGCTGGCGGCCGATCCTCGATTGCTTTGACCAGCAGGGGGTCGATCTGTGTTACGAAATTCATCCCGGCGAAGATCTACACGATGGCGTGACCTTTGAGCGTTTTCTGCAACTGGTGGATAATCACCCGCGCTGCAATATGCTCTATGACCCCAGCCATCTGCACTTGCAGCAGATGGACTACCTGGCCTATATCGACATCTATCATCAGCGGATAAAAGCCTTCCACGTCAAGGACGCGGAGTTCCGCCGCGACGGCCGCTGCGGCGTTTACGGCGGCTACCAGAACTGGCTCCAGCGGGCGGGGCGCTTCCGTTCGCCGGGGGACGGGGAGATCGATTTTCAGCGTATTTTTAGCAAGCTCGCCGAGTATGACTATGCGGGCTGGGCGGTGCTGGAGTGGGAGTGCTGCCTGAAAGAGGCGGAGGCCGGCGCCCGCGAGGGCAGCGAATTTATCCGCCGCCACATCATTCCGGTCTCCGGGCGGGCGTTTGACGACTTTGCCGCCGGAAGCGAGGTGCGGGGATGATTCAGGTCGGCATTATCGGCAGCGGGTTTATCGGCCCGGCGCATATTGAGGCGCTGCGCCGGGTGGGCGATATTGAGGTGGTGGCGCTGGGCGACCACAGCCTGGCGCAGGCGGAGGAAAAAGCGCGGCAGCTGAACGTCGCCCATGCCTACGGCAGCGTCGAAAGCCTGCTGGCTCATCCGGGCCTGCAGGTGGTGCACAACTGCACGCCGAACCATCTGCATGCCGGGATTAATCGCCAGATCCTGCGCGCCGGGCTGCACGTCTTCTCGGAAAAGCCGCTGTGCATGCGCCCGGACGAGGCGCGCGAGCTGGTGGCGCTGGCGGAAAAGGCCGGGGTGGTGCACGGCGTAAGCTTTGTCTACCGCCAGTTCGCGATGGTGCAGCAGGCGGCGAGCATGATCCGTGAGGGCCTGATCGGGCGGCTGTTTTCGGCGCACGGCGGCTATTTGCAGGACTGGATGCTGCTGCAAACGGACTACAACTGGCGGGTGGAGTCGGCGCTGGGCGGGGCCTCGCGGGCGATGGCGGATATCGGCTCGCACTGGTGCGATACGGTGCAGTTTATGACCGGACGCCGCATCACCGAGGTGATGGCCGACCTCTCGACGGTGTGGCCCACCCGCCGGGCGGCTTCGCAGGGCGCTGCTACCTTCGGCCAGCAGCACGACGGCCGGGGCGACGAGGAGCGGGCGGTGGATACCGAAGACCGGGGCTCGGTGCTGGTGCGCTTTGATGACGGCAGCAGGGGCTGCTTCAGTGTCTCGCAGGTGAGCGCCGGCAGGAAGAATCAGCTGACGGTTGAAATCAGCGGCAGCGCCGGCGCCCTGGCGTGGGATCAGGAGATTCCCCAGCGGCTGTGGGTCGGCCAGCGCGGCCGGCCAAACCAGATCCTAAGCGACGATCCTTCCCTGATGCAGCGGGACGTTGCCGGCAGCGCGCACTTCCCCGCCGGCCATATCGAGGGCTGGCCGGACGCCTTCAAAAACATGATGCTGAGCTTCTACCAGGCGGTGCGCGCCGGAGCAATGCCGGATGCGCGCTCCCGGCAGTTCGCATCGTTTTATGAAGGGGCGGACGTAATGTATATCGTGGAGGCTATTTTGCGCAGCCATCGGCAGCAGCGCTGGGTCAGCGTCGAGCGGTAGGGAGGGGGATTATGCGCCGCCTGAGGCGGCGCACTGGCGGACTATTTCACGCCGAGATAGCCATCAAGATAGGCGGCGGAAAGCTCGCGACCAAACAGCTGGGCGTCTTTATCCTCCATCGATGAGGTCCACTTATCGTCAGACTTACGGTCAAAAGAGTGCTCGGTCTTTGTCCCCTGGCTGGCCTGCTGCTTAATCTGCCCGGCCTTGCTTCTGGCGTCGCTTTCACTCATTCCCGCCGCGCGATCCTCTTTGCCGAGCTGATAGATTTTGCTGAACGTCGGCAGATTTAAGCGGTAATTATCCTGGACATTGACGGCAAAATTACCGCCGACAAAATCGGAGCGATGGGAGACAAAATAGTAGGCGTGGCGCTCTGGGGAAGGCTTTGAGGCGCTGCAGCCGGAAAGAACGGCCGCCGCGCAGGCGATGGCGATAATCGTTGATTTTAATTTCATGGTAACATCATCCCTAATCATTGATATTTAAATAATTGAAATTTAATTATTATTTATTAATAAGCGGCGCAAGCAACGCTCCGTTTGCGTCTTCCTCCAGGCCTATTTTGCATAAAAAAAGACAGCGTAAACGGCAGAAGAGAATAGCCCTGATAATTGATAGTTTTTGCCGCCGCTATATTCGCGAACCATTTTACGCCCCGAGCGGTCCTTGCGCCGCAGCCGACGGATGCTGGATGCCTGCGGCACGCTCATTTATGATAGCCTGCGTCATATTACGCTTATCGCAGGAAATGCAGCCCCTATGTCAATTCAGAAAATTGCTCGTCTGGCGGGCGTCTCGGTGGCGACGGTATCGCGCGTGCTCAACAACAGCGAGACCGTTAAAGAGAAAAACCGCGAGCGCGTGCTGCAGGCAATTGCGGAAAGTAACTATCAGCCCAATCTGCTGGCCCGCCAGCTGCGCACCGCCCGCAGCTACATGATCCTGGTGATGGTCTCAAATATCGCCAATCCCTTTTGCGCCGAGGTGGTGAAGGGGATCGAAAAGGAGGCGGAAAAGCACGGTTATCGTATTTTACTCTGCCACTCCGGCTCCGATTTGGCGCGCTCGACCTCCGGGCTGCGGCTGCTCTCCGGGAAAATGGTCGATGGCGTGATTACGATGAACGCGCTCGCCAGCCTGCCGGAGCTGACCACGCTTATCGGCGACGCGCCCTGGGTGCAGTGCGCCGAATACGCCGATGCCGGCAACGTCTCCTGCGTGGGGATTAACGATCTTGACGCCTCGCAGGGGGCGGTGCTGCGCCTGGCGCAGAGCGGCCGTCAGCGTATCGCCCTGATTAACCACGACCTGAGCTATCGCTACGCCCGCCTGCGCGAGCGCGGCTACAAAAGCGTGCTGCACGTGCAGGATCTCAGCTACCAGCAGGTGGCCTACGCCAGCGATCTCAGCGCGGCGGCCGGCAAAGCGGCGATGGAAACCCTACTGGCGGCGAAAGAGCGGCCCGACGCGGTTTTCGCGGTGGCGGATTCACTGGCCGCCGGCGCGCTGCGGGCTATTGCTCAGGCCGGGCTGCGGGTGCCGGAAGATATTGCGGTGATTGGTTTTGATGGCACCGAGCTTGCGGAGATGGTCTCGCCGCAGCTGACCACCGTTGAGCAGCCGTCGCGCGATATTGGCCGCACGGCGGTGACTCTGCTGCTGAAGAAAATCGATAACCCGACGGCGCAGGCCGAGCGGGTGATGATGGACTGGCGCGTGATTACCCGCGCCAGTACCTGAGGTCAGGCGCCGATGCTCCCGGCCAGCGAGCGAATGTCGTTGCCGGTGGGCGACTGGTGAATGCGCAGGCCAAACTCGTCGACCACGGCGAAGATATGGTCGAAAATATCGGCCTGAATGCTCTCATACTCCGCCCACACCACGGTGCTGGTGAAGCAGTAGATCTCTATCGGCAGGCCATTGGCGTCCGGGGCCAGCTGGCGCACCATCATCGTCATATCCTTACGCAGCCGCGGATGATTGCGTAGATACTCCTGCAAATAGGCGCGGAAGGTGCCGATATTGGTCATCTTGCGCAGGTTGAGCACCGAGAGGTCGGCGGCATTTTGCTGATTCCACAGGCTGATCTCCTCGTGCCGCGAGTTCATATAGGGTTTCAGCAGCTTCGCCTGAATTAATCGCTGCTGCTCCTGCTCATCGAGAAAATGGATGCTGGTGGTGTCAATATTCAGGCTGCGCTTAATTCGGCGGCCGCCGGAAGCCGACATGCCGCTCCAGTTCTTAAAGGAGTCAGAAACCAGCGACCAGGTCGGCACGGTGGTGATGGTGTTATCCCAGTTGCGGACTTTTACCGTCGTCAGGCCGATATCGATAACCGCGCCGTCGGCGCCATATTTCGGCATCTCCAGCCAGTCGCCGAGCTTGAGCATATCGTTGGCGGAGAGCTGGATACCGGCAACCAGGCCGAGAATCGGGTCCTTAAACACCAGCATCAGCACCGCGGCCATGGCGCCAAGGCCGCTAATCAGAATAGCCGGCGACTGGCCAATCAGCAGCGAAATCACCAGAATCCCGATAATAATGGCGCTGACCAGCTTAATGCCCTGGAATATACCCTTCAGCGGCAGCTGCGACGCGGTGGCGAATTTCTGCGAGAGGTTGAAGACCACGTCCAGCAGCGAAAAGAAGGACAGCAGGGCATATATCATCACCCACAGCTGAGCGCCGGTGGTTAATATCCCGGCGGCTTCGCTGCCTTTTTGCAGCCACAGCACCGCCTGCACGTTGACGATAATCCCCTGCAGGGTAAAGGCCAGCCGGTGAAACAGCTTGTTCTGGGTAATGATCTGCAGCCACAGATGGCTACTGGCCTGCGCGCGCTTTTCGAAGGTCCGCAGTACCACCTTGTGCAATATTAAATGGACAACAATGGCGGTCAGAAAAATAATGCCGAAGATAATAATGAGCGAGGTCGTAGGGGTAATTTTGATGCCTGCTGCGGCGATTTGCGATATTAATTCCTGCATAACGTCTCCTTTACATCCAGCGGTTATGATGACCGCTGGATGTCTATTATGCAAATCTCCACCGCGCGCCGGTGAATTATGAGGCGGCGGCCAGCGAGCGAATATTCAGATGATGGCGCAGGCGCAGGGCGATGGCGCCGAGTAGCAGCATCATCACCACCTCAACCGCCAGAAAGTCGATCAGCGCCAGCGCGTAGTCGCCGCCGCTGCGCCGGGCGAGGGCTAAAAACAGCGAACCGAGCAGCGCCGGGCCTAATCCCAGCGAGGCCTGCTGCAGGGTGCTGAGGATCGCGCTGCCGGCCCCGGCGTCGCTGGCGCTAATGTCGCGCATCCCGATACGGTAAAAGCTGTTGACGATCAGCGCCTGGCCGTAGCCGACCAGCGCGGTAGCGGGCACCAGCGCCAGGGTCGAGGTGCGGATGCCGAAGTGATAAAAGGTCGCCATCAGCAGCAGCAGGCCGATAATCTGCACCGTCAGGCCGATCAGCAAAATGCGGCCCATGCTGTAGCGGGCAATCAGCTTTGGCGCGTACAGCGCGGAGACGAAATAGGCCACCCCAAGGGCGATAAAGCTGTTACCCGACTGCCACGGGGCCATGCCCATTCCGGCCTGCATGGTCAGCGCCATGCAGAACATAAACCCGGACCAGGCGCTGAAAAACAGCAGGGCGGTGGCCATGCCGAAGCGAATGCTGGTGAGCCTGAGCAGGCGCGGAGGCAGCAGCGGCTGCTCGCCGCGGCGCTGTTTGCGCAGCGCGCTTACGCGCATCCATGCCAGCAGCGGCAGCACCGCCGCCAGCATCAGCTGCAGCGTCCACGGCCAGTGCAGCTCCGGTCCCAGCGCCATCGGGAACAGCAGGCAGCAGAGGATCAGCGCCAGGCTGAAGGTGCCCTGCCAGTCAATTGTCGAGTGGCCTTCGCGGCGAGTTTCCGGTACGTAACGCTGGCTAAAGGCCAGCACCAGCAGGCAGATCGGCACGTTGATAAAGAAGGCGTTGCGCCAGCCCAGCCCGGCAATATCCGCCGACACCAGCCAGCCGCCGCCCATCTGGCCGACGATAAACGCAATGCCGCCGATGCCGCCGTAGAGGCTGATGGCGCGCGCGTGGGCGCTGCCTTTCAGGGTGACGTGCAGGGTGGCGAGGATCTGCGGGACGATCAGCGCCGCCCCGGCGCCCTGCAGCGTGCGGGCCGCCAGCAGTTCGCCGATGGAGCTGGCCATCCCGCAAAGCAGAGAAGCGACGCCAAATAGTGTCACGCCCCACATAAACAGGCGCCGGCGGCCGTAGTTATCGCCGAGCTTGCTGCCCATCGCCAGGCACACGGCAAAGGCGACGCCGTAGAGCGCGACGATCAGCTCCAACTGGGTGGCGCTGGCGTCCAGCGAGCGGGTAATTGAATCCAGCGCGACGTTGGTGATTGAGGTATCGATCAGCGGCAGCATCTGACCGGTTAACAGCAGGAATAAACCGGCGCGGCCGGGTGAAACAGCAGACGAATTCATTGGATCTCTCCATTGCGTCATTCAGCGGATGGACGTAGCATCAACGATAAATTAAACGGGTACCAGTTCCTGCTTATACTGGTATTAGCACTACCATGCTGGAGGTCATATGACCGTAATGCCGCAACGCGCGCCGCTGCCGGTCGCGCCCGACGATAGCCGCAAGCAGCTGGGCGCCTTTCTGCGCGCCCGCCGTGAGAGCCTCGATCCGCAGCGTCTCGGCCTGCCGCGCGTCGGGCGGCGGCGAACGCCCGGCCTGCGCCGCGAAGAGGTGGCGATGCTCGCCGACGTTGGCGTCACCTGGTACACCTGGCTGGAGCAGGGGCGGGACGTAAATCCCTCGGAGTCGGTGCTGGCCGCGGTGGCCAACGCGCTGCAGTGCAGCCCGCTGGAGACCCGACACCTGTTTGTGCTGGCGGGAGTGACGCCTCCGGAAGCCGCCCAGGTGCCGGTATGCGAAGGGATCGGCCCCGGCACCCGGCGGATGCTCGATAGCCTGATGCCGCAGCCGGCCAGCATCCAGAAGCCGAACTTTGATATCGTGGCGTGGAACGAGAGCTTTTGCCGGCTGATGGGCCTCGATTTTGCCACCCTCCCCGAGGAGGATCGCAACTGTATCTACCTCTATCTGACCAACGAAACCTGGCGCAGCCGAATTGAAAACCGCGACGTGCTGCCGACCTTTGTCTCCTATTTTCGCGCGGCAATGGCCGAGCACCGGGGCGATCCGCTGTGGGAAAATAAGCTGGCGCGCTTTTTCGCCGCCTCGGCGGAGTTTGAGGCGCTGTGGCACCAGCGCTACGAGGTGCGCGGCGTGGAAAACCAGGTGAAAAACTTCAACCACCCGCAGCTGGGGCGCTTCAGCCTGCAGCAGATGTACTGGTACTCGGCGCCGCGTAACGGTTCGCGGCTGCTGGTCTATCTGCCGACAGACGAGGCCGGCGAGCGGGCGCTGGCGTGGCTCGATAACCAGGGCTAAGAGGGCGTCGATTCTGACGCCGGGATATCCATGAACCGGTTTCGCGTCGTCGCCGTTGCGTCCCGGCATGCTGCGGCGCGCTTTCCGTGTCATACTTACGCGATATTGCCGTAGGGATATGACCATCAATGAAAGTGACGCGCAGGCAGGAAAAGATTATCCGCGAGGCCCTGAGCCGCTGGCAGCAAGATCGCGTTATCGATGAACGGATGCAGCAGCATTTAAACGCGCATTTAGTTCGTTCTCCCTTCGACTGGCAGCGCCTGAGCCGCTATGCCTTCTGGACGGCGCTGGCCTGTCTGCTTATTGCCCTGGGCAGCCTGTTCGCCGATAGCCAGCTGGTTGAGCGGCTGGTGGGCCTGTTCAGCGACTCGGCGCTGGCGCGCATTGTCATGCCGGCGGTGGTTGCCCTGGCGTGTTACGCCTGGGGCTTTCGCCGTCAGCGGCGCGAGGCGCAGTGGCACTACAGCACCGAGGCGATTCTGTTTACCGGCGTCGTGTTTACCGCGCTGACGCTCTGGCAGCTCGGCGTGCGGCTGGATGACGGCAGCGGCCATATCGCCCCGCTGTTCCTCGTCGGTTGTGCGATTTACGGCGCCATTGGCTACGTTGGCCGATCCGGGCTGGTATGGCTGTTTTTCCTGCTGGCGCTCGGCAACTGGTTCGGGGCGGAAACCGGCTATGTATCAGGATGGGGCGCCTACTGGCTGGGGATGAGCTACCCGATTCGCTTCGTGCTGTTTGGCGGCGCGCTGCTGGCGCTCTGTTTTGTGCTGCAAACGCGGTTGCGCCAGCGCCGGCTGTTTACCGTCAGCAAAGCGATGGGCCTGACCTATCTGTTTATTGCGCTCTGGATCCTGTCGATTTTCGGCAATCACGATCTGGAAAGCTGGTACGGCCTTTCGCCGACGCGGCTGCTGCCGTGGGCGCTGCTGTTTGGCGCAGCGGCTGGGGTCTGTATCTATATCAGCCTGAAAACCGATGACGGCATGCTGCGCGGTTTCGGCCTGACCTTCTTCGCTCTTAACCTCTATACCCGCTTTTTCGAGTACTTCTGGGGGAGCATGCACAAGGTGGCGTTCTTCCTGATTCTGGCGGTATCGCTGGCCGCGCTTGGCCGCTACGCGGAAAGAATCTGGCACGCCGGCGAGCGGCGTGCCGGGGGAGATTAAATCTCGGTGATGGTGGTCGCCTGCGGCAGGCGCGATTTCGGCAGCGCGGCGTTGAAGTCTTCGACGCTGTGGTGGCCAACCGGCACCACCACCAGGCTGGTGTAGCCCTGCGCTTTGAGGTCAAATTCCGCATCCAGAATCGCCAGGTCGACGCCTTCGATCGGCACCGCATCGAGGCCCATTGCGGCAACGCCGAGCAGGAAGTTGCCGACGTTCAGATAGACCTGTTTGCCCATCCAGTGGTTGGCGTCGTTTAGATCTTTGCGGTGCATATCGGCAAAGAAGGTGCGGCCCTTATGGTTACCCGCTTTGGCTTCCGGCGTCGCGAAACGGCCGTCGGCCTCCTCCTGGTCAACCACGCGCTCCAGCCAGGCATCGTCCAGCTCGGTTTTTGCGCAGAAAACCACCACGTGAGAAGCATCGAGAATTTTACGCTCGTTGAACACGTAGGTGCCGCTGGCCGCCTTCGCCACCCGCGCCTTGCCTGCGTCAGTGCTGGCAACGATAAAGTGCCACGGCTGGGAATTGGTGCTCGACGGGCTGAACTGCAGCAGCGTTTTCAGGTTTTCCGCCTGTTCTGCCGTCAGTTTTTTGCTGGCATCAAATGCCTTGGTGGAGTGGCGCTTTAGGGCGACAGAAACGATATCCATAACTCTTCCTCAGGTTTAATCTCAAGATAATTTGAGTTTACAGCCCCTTACGGAGCGTTCAGTGAGAGAAGAGTACAGCGATGTCGGGGAAATGATAAGAGACAAAAATGCGATAACACTTATCGCGCTGCGCTGAAAATCACGCCGGGCGCAGCCGCTGCTGGACTTTTTTCGGCAGCTTGTTCACCACCTGGTTCCACGAATCGTCAATCAGCTCCGCCAGCAGATCTTCGCTAACGTCGGCGCCGGGAACCACGGTAATCCAGTGCCTCTTGTTCATGTGGTAGCCGGGCTCGATGCTGCGATAAATCTCCTGATTCAGCAGCGATTTTTGCGGCTCGGCCTTGAGGTTCACCAGCGCCCGGCCGCGAATATTCATGGTTAGCATAAAAATGCGTCCGCCCACTTTAAACACATCGTACTCCGGGCCGAACGGCCAGCAGTGCTCGGTAAAGGGGTAGGCCAGCGCGATGCGGTGGGCGCTGGCGTGCAGCGACGCGGGGGTCATCAGGCGGCGTCCTCGTGCAGCGCCTGCCACATGGCCTCAAACCCGAGCGCGATAAGCTCCCGAGCGCGCTGCGGGTCGTGGCTGGCAAATTCGATGGTCGTTTCCGCCAGCGACAGAAACAGCGCGTCGCAGAAGGCGCGATAGGCATCGCTCTGGAAGATGGCCTTGATCGACAGCTGGCACATCTCGTTGAGTTCGGGGAACATCTCTTTAACGCGGGTGCGCGTTTCGTCGGTGATCCTTTCGCTGAGCGCCATCCGACGGATGGCCTTGTTCTCCATCGGGTGGCGAATGCCCCAATCGATATAGCCGTTCCAGATGTTGCGCGCGTTCTCTTTTGGCCGCTTCTCGTTCGGCGTCAGCCCGGCCACCATCGAGGCAACCAGACCCGTTTTGATAGAGAGGTACAGCTCGTTGAGCAGATCGTCTTTAGTGGCGAAATAGCGGAACAGCGTCCCCTCGGCAACCCCCGCGCTGCGGGCTATGGCCGACGTTGAGGCGGCAATACCTGACTGGGCGAAGGCGGCGGTTGCGGCCTCCAGTAACGCCTGCTTTTTATCTTCACTCTTAGGACGAGCCACTGCATTTTACCTCGCGCGGATTTAAACCTTGATCTAAGCATGCCTGGCCATGGCACTGCAACGGTGTATGTCAAAAATTGAAAATCGTCTTGACGACTTTCGTCTTCTTCCTAATAATGAGTGCTTACTCACTCATAATCAAGTCTTATAGCAAAACCTTTGGGTCAGTCAGAGGGTTTCGCCTGGTCCGAATATGAATCCTGTCATCGTCAGCGTGGTCGCCATCATGTTATTAGCCTCAGCAACAGCTTTACCGTTTGTGTTAAATGCCGGGTTTGGTAAGGCGCCACAGGGCGCACAGCTTAGCCTCGTTGAACAGTCGCCGCACTATCATGACGGCCAGTTTCACAACCAGCTGCCCACGCCGAGCTTTACCGGGCAGAAAAATATGCTGGCCGCGATGTGGGATTTTCTGGTGACCAAACGCGAAAACGCCAGGCCGCAGCAGCCGCTGCCGCTGGTCAACACCGATCTTGCCGGCCTGCCGGCGGGGGAGGACACGATGGTGTGGCTAGGCCACTCCTCCTGGTTTTTGCAGCTGGCGGGCAAACGCATCCTGATTGACCCGGTCTTCAGCAGCTACGCCGCGCCGTTTTCGTTTATCAATAAAGCCTTCCCCGGCGACTATCCGTGGCGCGCCGAGCAGATGCCGGAAATCGATCTGCTGATTATCTCGCACGACCACTACGACCATCTCGATTACGCCACCATCAGAGCGCTGATGCCGAAAATTAAGCGCGTGGTCACGCCGCTGGGCGTCGGCTCGCACCTGCGCTACTGGGGAATGGATGGGGCGATTATCAGCGAGGCGGACTGGAACGAATCGGTGAAGGTCAGCGATGAGCTCACCGTGCACGTCCTGCCGGCTCGCCACTTCTCCGGGCGCGGCCTCAAGCGCAACCAGACGCTGTGGGCCAGCTTTATGCTGGTGACGCCGCAGCAGAAAATTTACTACAGCGGCGATAGCGGCTATGGCCCGCATTTCAAGGCCATCGGCGAGCGGTTCGGCGGGGTAGATCTGGCGATTATGGAAAACGGCCAGTACGACCAGGACTGGAAATATATTCATATGATGCCGGATGAGACGGCGCAGGCCGCCGACGATATCGGCGCTCGCGCGGTTTTACCGGGACATGCCGGGCGTTTCGTGCTGGCCAGACACAGCTGGGACGACCCCTATAAACGGCTGGCTGCGGCCAGCGAAAAACGGGCATGGCGTTTGCTGACGCCCATGCTTGGCGAACCGGTTTGGGTCGCCGATAAGACACAATCATTTAATGCCTGGTGGCGCTAATCGCCAGTGTGGTTCAAGAGGAGAGAGGACTTATGACTATTTCCGCTCAGGTGATTGAGACTATCGTTGAGTGGATTGATGACAATTTGCATCAGCCGCTGCGTATTGACGATATTGCTCGCCACTCCGGTTACTCAAAATGGCATCTGCAACGACTCTTTTTACAGTACAAAGGGGAGAGTCTGGGGCGCTATATCCGCGAGCGTAAGCTGCGGCTGGCGGCGCGCGATCTGCGCGATACCGACCAGCGGGTTTACGATATCTGCCTGAAATACGGCTTTGATTCGCAGCAGACCTTTACCCGCATCTTTACCCGGACGTTTAACCAGCCGCCGGGCGCCTACCGCAAAGAAAACCACCACCGCGCCCATTGAGACGCCTCCGCCGGGGGAGACCGGCGGAGGCTTTTCTTACCAGGCGTAGTTCACCGTCGCCGTTACCGTCCTGCCAATACCGTAGAAACAGGCGCTATCGCTGGCGCACGATGCGACGTATTTGGTATCGGCGATATTATTCACGTTGAACTGCACCTTCGCCCCCTGCAGGCGCGGGCTCAGCTCGCCTAACTCATAGCTCACCATTGCGTCATACAGGTCCACCGCCGGCACCTTGAAGGTGTTTTTGGCGTCACCGTAGCTGGTGCCGATATAGCGCATGCCGACCCCGGCGGTCAGGCTTTTCAGCGCGCCGCCGGGCAGGGTGTAGCTGGTGAAGGCCGACGCCATATGCGTCGGGATGCGCGCCGGCGTTTTCCCCTCGGTGCCCGCCACGGTGGTGCTGACGGTTTCGGCGTCGGTCCAGGTGTAGGAGGCGATCAGGTTCAGGTTGTCGAACACCGTGGCGTGCGCCTCGGCCTCAACCCCTTTCGAACGCACTTTGCCGCTGTTCTCAAACCATCCCGCCGCGCTGTTGTAGGTGGCGACGTTGCTTTGGGTCAGGTCGTACACCGCCAGGGTCATTAGCGCATTCGGGTTTGGCTGATACTTCAGGCCCGCCTCCAGCTGTTTGCCCACGCTAGGGTCGAACGGCCCAACGCCCGGCGCCCGGTTGGTCTGCAGGTTAGGTTCAAAGGAGGTGCTGTAGCTGATGTACGGAGAGAGGCCGAAATCAAAGGCGTACAGCAGGCCGGTGCGCCAGGTGAACTTGCTGTCGTTTTTCTGGCTGCTGCCGGCGTTGGTAAAGTCGGTGGCCCGCACCTCCGCCCAGTCGTAGCGTCCGGAAAGCAGCAGCTCCCAGTTCTCCCAGCTCAGCTGATCCTGCAGATAGACGCCCATCTGATCGAGATTCTGCTGCTCGTCGCTGGCGGTGCTGAAGGTGCTTTCGTCGACGTCAACCCCGTACGCCGGATGGCGCCAGTCGATATCGTACTGCGACCCGCCGGCGCGGCCGAGGTACTGCTTATCCTTGCTGGTCTTATAGTCCAGCCCGCCGATGGCGGTATGCGTCAGCTGGCCGCTGGTGAACTGCGCCTCGAGCTGGTTATCGATGCCGAACTCGTCGGTCTGACGCTCCTCGCGCTGGGCGCGGCGCGACAGCACCGAGCTGTTGGCGTCGCTGGTGGTGTAGACCAGATAGCGATACTTCTGCTTGATGGTGGCGTAGCGCGCGTTCTGGCGCAGGGTGAGGGCGTCGTTAAGCTGATGTTCAAACTCATAGCCGATCATCGTTTGCTCGCGCCACGACTGGTTATAGTTAGGGTCGCTGACGTTAAAGTCGCGCGGAATATAGCTGCCGTCGACGCTGCTGACGGTGCCGTAGCGCGGGAGGAAGTTGCGGTAGCCGGCATCGGGATCTTTTTGGTAGCTGGTGAGCAGCGTGAAGCGGGTGGCCTGGTTGGGATACCAGGTCAGCGCCGGCGCAATCGCCATCCGCGTCTCTTTATAGTCGTCGACCTGATTATTCTGGCTGCGGGCGATGCCGTTCAGGCGATACAGCAGGCTGCCGTCATCGCTCAGCGGGCCGCCAAAGTCGAAGGCCCCTTCCGCCAGATGGTTGTTGCCTGTACGGAACTGCACTTCGTGCAGCGGCTGGGCGGTGGGGCGCTTGCTGGTCATGCTGATAAGCCCCCCGGGATTGACCTGGCCAAACAGCACCGAAGCCGGGCCGCGCACCAGCTCCACGCGCTCCAGCAGCCACGGGTCAAAGGTGCCGGTTTGCGAGGAGGCGGTAGCGCCGTAGCTCAGTCCGTCGAGATACTTCGGCACGTAGCTGAAGCCGCGCACGAAGACTTCGTCATTGCGGTTGGAGGATCCGCGATACTCGGTAAAGACGCCGGCGCTGTAGCGCAGCGCCTGGGAGACCGAGGTGACGTCGAGGGCCTTCATCTGATCCCGGGTAACCACCGAGACCGACTGCGGCGTTTTGATAAGCTCGGCGGCGGTTTTGGTGGCCGACAGCGTTTTTGTCGCCACGATGCCCTTCAGCGGCGCGGTGGGATCTTCGCCGCCGCCCGCCGTTACCACCAGCGTCTCCTCCGCCGCCCGCGCCTGCCCCGCGCAGGAAGCCAGCGCCAGACCCGCGACCCAGATTTTTGATATATTATTATTTTTAAACATATTTTTAGCTATGTCCTTGGTTTTAATTGCCATCGAAAGCCGTTTTCCGCGAAGGGAAAATCTAACGGTTATCACCAACCGCCCAGATGTTATTGCAAATCATTCCTATTTGCATTAGCGTTGGCAACAAATTCTTACAGGAATAATCGGGCAATGAAGATGGCATGGAGTGGTCTGCTGGTGGGGATGAGCGCGCTACCGGCGGCGGCAATGAACTGCGAGTCCCGCTCGCTGCAGGGAGAGCTGCAGGGCAAGTTCGATGCCAGCGGCGAGGTCTGTTTTGACCTGCCGACGTTGGGGGAAAACTACGTCGCCGCGACCCTTTCCGGGGTGACGGACGCCCGCCTGCTGGATGAGCACAACCGCCGCCTGCGCACGCTGCTGGCGGGTGGGCCGGCGGACGGCGAGCAGACGCTGCTGTTTTCTCTGCCGGTCAACCGTCCTTCGGCGCTGGTGCTGCACGGCGAAGAGGGCACCCGCTGGCGCTTTCAGTGGCGGATGAAGGAGACCATCGCGCTGGTAAAAAGCCAGCCTCTGGACCCCGTTAGCCCGCGTCTGCAGCTGCTGATGCGGGAGCTGGCGGCCGGCGGCTCAACGGCCGCCTTCTGGCAGGAGCGCGAGCAGGAGGGGACGCCGATGGTTGAGGCGCTGGACGCGAGCCATAAGCGCGTCACCTTCCTGTGGCGCGGGGCGAGCCGCAACGTGTTTATCCTCGGATCGCCGGCGGGCGATCACGATCCGCTGTTTCGTCTCGGCAGCTCCGACGTCTGGTTCCGCAGCTACGTGGTCCCGGCGGACACGCTGATGCAGTACAAGCTGGCGCCGGACGTACCGGTGATTGACGGCAGCGCGCGCGACCAGCGGCGGGCGATTCTGGTCAGCGCCCAGGCCGATCCGCTGAATCCGCACAGCGTCAACGCCGCCAGCGATCGCTGGAACCGCTATTCGCTGCTGGCCCTCAACCCGGCGCGTTTCTGCACCCCGCAGCGGATGGCGCAGCCGCTGCGCTACGGCACTCTGACCCGCCATCAGCTCTACAGCGACTTTTTGCAAAATAGCCGGGAGGTGTCGATCTATCGCCCGCGCCTGCCGCAGCCGGCGCGCTGGACCCTGATGCTGTTCGATGGCAAAACCTACCAGGATGAGTACCGCTTCGCCAACGTCCTCGATAGCCTGATCGCCAGCCACGCGCTGCCGCCGGTGAACGTGGTGTTTATCGATAGCCTCGATCATCCGCGGCGGGCCAAAGAGCTGCCGCCCAACCCCTTCTTCGCCGACTTTATGGCCCACGAGCTGCTACCGTGGCTGCGCCAGCAGGGGCTGAACCCGACGCGGCAAAAAACCGTGGTCGCCGGTTCGAGCTACGGCGGCCTGGCCGCTTCGTGGGTGGCGCTGCGCTACCCGCGCCAGTTTGCCAACGTGCTCAGCCTGTCGGGGTCGTACTGGTGGGCGCCGAAGGGGGAGGAGGCGAGCTGGCTGACGCGGCAGTATCAGCAGTCGCCGCGCTATCCGGTGCGCTTCTGGCTGCAGGCGGGGAGGTTTGAGACCGCGGGCCCCGACGGCGGGATTTATGCCAATACGCAGGAGTTTGAGCGGGTACTGCGCGACAAAGGCTATCGCGTCAGCTTCCACCCCTCCTCCAGCGGCCACGATTATGCCGCGTGGTGTGAGGCGCTGGTGGCGGGGATGCGCGACTTAACCGGACTAACGCTCAAGGGAAAACCAGCGGCGCCAGACCCAGCGCAGCACCACGTATTCAATCGCGCCCAGCGCTAAAAACCACAGGCAAAACAGCAGGGTGTAGAGCTGGTTGAGATCGAGCAGGTGAAAGGTCGCAACCAGCTTCTGCGCCAGCGTCAGCCCAAGGGAGGGGGCCGGCAGCAGCAGGCAGGAGAGCAGCGCCAGCAGCAGGATGCCGGCGGCAGAGATCAGCGTTTCAAGCGGATGTTTCATTACTTGGTAATGCCTTCAATCGATAGAAAACCATGATATGCTACTGGTATTTAGGGCTTTCTATGGCTACCGTTACTGTTCATTGTCCTCGTTGCCATTCCGATTCTGTTTATCGCCATGGGCACAGCTGTTCCGGGCACGAGCGCTTTCGTTGCCGGTCATGTCGCCGCGTTTTTCAGCTGGCTTATACCTATGAAGCCAGAAAACCCGGTGTAAAAGAACAGATAGTTGAACTGGCACACAACGGTGCCGGCGTCCGCGATACCGCCAGAGTTCTTAAGGTCGGTATCAATACCGTCATACGGACATTAAAAAGCTCTCGCCGTCCCGGATAACCGCTTCTCCTGTCGCTCATGCCGATGTGGCACTCATCTGCGAGCTTGATGAGCAGTGGGGCTTTGTTGGCAGTAAAGCCCGGCAGCACTGGCTCTGGTATGCTTACAATACCAAAACGGGTGGCGTACTGGCTTATACTTTCGGCCCACGTACCGATGAGACATGTCGGGAACTGTTGGCCCTGTTGACGCCCTTTAGCATCGGCATGATTACCAGCGATAACTGGGGCAGTTATGCCAGAGAGGTGCCGAAGGAGATACATCTGACTGGTAAAATTTTCACACAGCGCATTGAGCGAAACAATCTGACGCTGCGAACCCGTATCAAGCGGCTGGCACGCAAAACAATATGTTTTTCACGTTCCATCGAATTGCACGAAAAGGTCATCGGTGCCTTCATCGAAAAGTACATGTTCTACTGATTGGAGGCATTACCCATTACTTGTTAATCGTCAGTTAAAAAACATATTGTCCGGCAAAATATTATTTAACGCAATATGCTTTCGCCGGCTATTATTCTCGCCTCTTTGTATTATATCTGATGCTCCATTTTTAATATTTCTGTTAATTTAAATCGAGACTTTTGTGATTAAATTAATAACCTGTCAGTGTAAATTAAAGTCATTATTAGATCGTCGCTTTTACAAAACTATAGGTACTGTAGCCCACCAGCGTAGCGATGATGATAGCCAGCAGGATGTATAGCGCCAGGCGGCGTCCGCGATAGATTCCAAACATAATGAGCCTCGTTTAATATAGGTTTATTAATCTTCTGCAATAGTTGCTTTGAGAAACAACTTATCACATTTTTTAAATTTTGCGAGAGATTAAAAGTTATCCTTCGGGTAATTCCTCTTGCCCGTGAAATTATAATCTTTCATTGGCCAGAAATGATTTCAGGCTTTCTGCTTCACGGAATTTATAAGGAAAATTTATTTTGACCAAAAAGATAAATCCCCGTAATACGCCCCCTTCAGGGGAGGCAGCATCCTGCTACGCCTACCAGCAAACGGTGGCTGATGTTGTGGCGCAGAAAGAGAGCCGCGCTGACGGCCTGACCTCCGCCGAGGCCGCAGAACGCCTGAAAACCTGGGGGCCTAACGCGCTGCCGGAAAAGAAAGGCAAGCCGGGCTGGCTGCGTTTTCTCGCGCACTTTAACGACGTCCTGATCTTTGTCCTGCTGGCCGCCGCCGCGCTCACCGCGGTGATGGGCCACTGGGTGGATACGCTGGTTATTCTCGGCGTCACCGTGATCAACGCCCTGATTGGCCACGTGCAGGAGAGCAACGCCGAAAAGTCCCTGCAGGGCATTCGCAATATGCTCTCCAGCGACGCGCGGGTGCAGCGCGGAGGCAGGCACGAGACCGTGGCGACCCGCGATCTGGTGCCGGGCGATATCGTCCTTCTGCGCGCCGGCGACCGCGTCCCGGCGGATATGCGCCTGATTGAAACCCACAGCCTGCGGGTGGAAGAGGCGATCCTGACCGGCGAATCGACGGTGGTGGATAAAACCACCGACGCGCTGCAGGGCGAGCTGCCGCTGGGGGATCGCACCAATATGCTGTTCTCCGGCACCACCGTCAGCGCCGGCGCCGGCGTTGGCGTGGTGACCGCCACCGGCCAGCAGACCGAGCTCGGCCATATCAACCAGATGATGGCGGGGATTGAGAAGCACCGCACGCCGCTGCTGGTGCAGATGGACAAGCTTGGCAAAGCGATTTTCGTCATTATCCTCGCGATGATGGCCGCGCTGTTCATCTTTAGCCTGGCGCTGCGCGACATTCCGATCGGCGAACTGCTGCTGTCGCTGATTAGCCTCGCGGTGGCGGCGGTACCGGAAGGTTTACCGGCCATCATCTCGATTATTTTATCTCTCGGCGTGCAGGCGATGGCGCGGCAGCGGGCGATCATCCGCAAGCTGCCGACCGTCGAAACCCTCGGCGCGATGACCGTGGTGTGCTCGGATAAAACCGGCACCCTGACGATGAACGAAATGACCGTCAAAGCGATCGTGACCGCCGACTGCTGCTACCGCGTCGAAGGCGACAGCTACGAGCCGAAGGGCAATATCTGCCTCGAAGGCAGCGACGAGCCGGTACAGATCAGGCCGGGCAGCGTGCTGGAAAGCTGGCTGCGGACCATCGACCTGTGCAACGACAGCCAGATTATCCAGGACGAGAGCAGGCTGTGGGGCATTACCGGCGGGCCAACCGAAGGGGCGCTAAAGGTGCTGGCGGCGAAAGCGCAGCTGGCGCCGGTGGAAACGCGCCTGATTGCCAAAATTCCGTTCGACTCGCAGTACAAATATATGGCTACCCTGCAGCAGATTGGCGATGAGCCGCGGGTGCTGATTACCGGCGCGCCGGACGTGATTTTCGCCATGTGCCGCCAGCAGATGAGCAAGCAGGGCGCGGTGCCGTTCGACCTGCAGTATTGGGAAGATGAGATGGCGCGCTTCGCCCGTCAGGGGCTGCGCATGGTCGCCGCCGCCGGCAAGCCTGCCGCTGTCGGCAGCGCGACGCTGACCCACGATGACCTGCGCGAAGGCCTGGTGTTCCTCGGCATCGCCGGGATGATGGACCCGCCGCGTCCGGAAGCCATCGACGCCATTCACGCCTGTCAGAACGCGGGGATCCGCGTGAAGATGATCACCGGCGATCACCCGCAGACGGCGATGAGTATTGGCCAGATGCTGGGGATCGCCAACAGCAGCGAGGCGATGACCGGCTACCGCCTGGAGCACATGGACGATGCCGAGCTGGCAAAAGCCGCCGTCGAGTACGATATTTTCGCCCGCACCAGCCCGGAGCATAAGCTGCGGCTGGTTAAAGCCCTCCAGGAGAGCGGCGAAGTGGTCGGGATGACCGGCGACGGCGTCAACGACGCGCCGGCCCTGCGCCAGGCCGACGTCGGCATTGCGATGGGGATCAAAGGGACGGAGGTCACCAAAGAGGCCGCCGATATGGTGCTGACCGACGACAACTTCGCCACCATCGCCAGCGCGGTAAAAGAGGGGCGTCGGGTCTACGACAACCTGAAGAAAACCATCCTGTTCATCATGCCCACCAACCTGGCGCAGGGGCTGCTGATTATCATCGCCCTGCTGGCGGGGAACATTATTCCGCTGACGCCGGTGCTGATCCTGTGGATGAACATGGCGACCTCCGCGACGCTCTCCTTCGGCCTCGCCTTTGAAGCCGCCGAGCGCAACGCCATGAACCGGCCGCCGCGTAAAACCGGCCAGCACGTGATGGACGCCTTTGCCGTCTGGCGGGTGGCGTTCGTCGGCACGATGATCGCCGTCGCCGCCTTTATCCTTGAGGCCTGGCTGGCGCCGCGCGGCCATAGCCCTGAGTTTATCCGCACCGTGCTGCTGCAGATGCTGGTCACCGCCCAGTGGGTGTATATGATTAACTGCCGCAGCAGCGACAGCTTCTCGCTGAATATGGGCCTGCTGCGCAATAAAGGCATCTGGCTGGTGAGCGGCGTACTGCTGCTGATGCAGCTGGTTATCATCTACGTCCCGCTGATGCAGACGATGTTTGGTACCGAAAGGCTGCCGCTGCGCTACTGGTTCGTCACTCTCGCCATCGGCGTGGCGATGTTCCTGGTGGTGGAGGTTGAGAAGCGCCTGACCCGCCGTTGGCGTAAAACCGCCTGAACCTTCGCGCCCCTCCCCATCCGGGAGGGGCGCGATAACGTCAGCAAGGAATTTCCCCCATGAAAAAAATGTTCCGCTTCGCCTTACTGGCCTGCGGCCTGGCCGGCTGCACCCTTAGCGCCGCCGCCGCGCCGGCGATCCCGGTCCGCGCGGCGACCGTCGAACGCGCCGCCCACCTCGACGAGCGTCAGCTTCCCGGACGCGTCGAGGCGATTCACGCGGTTGAGATTCGCGCCCGTACCGAAGGCGCCATCGTCGAGCGCCATTTCGCGGACGGGCAGTACGTCAGGCAGGGCGAGCGCCTGTTTACCCTCGACGACGCCCAGCCCCGCGCGGCGCTGGCGCTGGCCCAGGCCGAGCTGAGAAGCGCCGAGGCGTCGCTGCGCCAGGCCGAACAGCTGCTGAGCCGCTATCAGCGTCTGCAAAACAACCACTCGATCAGCCGCAACGACGTCGATAACGCGCGGATGCAGCGCGATGTCGCCGCCGCCGCCGTCGATCAGGCGCAGGCGCGCGTTGCCGCGCAGCAGATTACCCTCGGCTATACGCGCATTGATTCGCCGGTGACCGGGCGCGTGGGCCACAGCCCCTTCCACGTCGGCAGCCTGGTCAATCCGGCCAGCGGCGCGCTGGTGGATATCGTCCAGCTTGACCCGATCCGCGTCTCCTTCGCCTTAGACGAGGGCGCCTTTTATAGCAAGGCGGGGCAGCATGACGATATTGCCGCGCTGAAGCGGGCGTGGCAGGCATTGATCGCCCCCGGCGGCGCGCGCGAAGAGGGCGTGCTGACCTCGGTGGATAACCGCATCGACAGCCGCACCGCCAGCGTGGTGATGCGCGCCGAGTTCGCCAATCCGCAGCACCGCCTGCTGCCGGGCGGCAGCGTGACGGTGATTTTGCGCCCGCGCCAGCAGCAGGAAAGCCTGACGATCCCGCTGGCGGCCGTGCAGCAGGACGCGCAGGGCTTCTACTGCTGGGTGCTGACGGACAATAACACCGCCGCGCTGCGTCGGCTGACCCTGGGCGAGCAGCAGGGGCAGCGCTACGCGGTCGCCCAGGGGCTGGACGTCGGCGAGCGGGTGGTGACGGAAGGCGTACAGCGCCTGCGTGACGGCGCGGCCGTGCGGCTATTGAAATAAGGAAAGAAGGGATGCTGACGTTTTTTATCCGCCGTCCGCGCTTTGCGATGGTGATTGCGCTGCTGATAACCTTTGCCGGGGCGGTGGCGCTGAAGCTGATTCCGGTTGAGCAATATCCACAAATTACGCCGCCGGTGATTAGCGTCAGCGCTAGCTGGCCAGGCGCCAGCGCGGCAGACGTGGCCGAGGCCATCGCCGCGCCGCTGGAGACCCAGCTCAACGGCGTGGACCATATGCTGTACATGGAGTCCACCAGCTCCGACGAGGGGACCTACAGCCTGAGCCTGACCTTTGCGGCCGGCACCGATGCCGATCTGGCGGCAATTGACGTGCAGAACCGTGTCTCCCAGGCGGTGGCGCAGCTGCCCGCCGAGGTGCAGCAGAACGGGGTGCAGGTGCGCAAGCGGGCCACCAACCTGCTGATGGGGATCAGCCTCTATTCGCCGACGGAAACGCTCTCGCCGCTGTTTGTCAGCAACTACGCCAGTACCCAGGTACGCGAGGCGCTGGCCCGGCTGCCGGGCGTCGGCGAGGTGCAGATGTTCGGCGCCCGCGACTACAGCATGCGCGTCTGGCTGCGGCCCGACCGCATGAATGCGCTCAACGTCACCAGCGAAGATATCGCCCAGGCGCTGCGCGAGCAGAACGTGCAGGGCGCCGCCGGGCAGGTGGGGACGCCGCCGGTGTTTAACGGCCAGCAGCAAACCCTGACCATCAACGGCATCGGGCGCCTGAGCGATGCGGCAAGCTTCGGTCAGATAGCGATCCGCAGCGGCGAGCAGGGGCAGCTGGTGCGCCTGGCCGAGGTGGCGACCATCGAGCTCGGCGCCCGCAGCTACAGCTCCGGCGCGCAGCTCAACGGCCGCGACTCGGCCTATCTGGGGGTTTATCCGACGCCGACCGCCAACGCGCTGCAGGTTGCCAGCGCGGTGCGCGCCGAGCTGACGCGCCTGCACGCGCGCTTCCCGGCGGACCTCACCTGGGAGGTGAAGTTCGATACCACGTGCTTCGTGTCGGCGACCATCAAGGAGATTGGCGTTTCGCTGCTGCTCACCCTGCTGGCGGTGGTGGCGGTGGTGTCGCTGTTCCTGCAAAGCTGGCGGGCGACGCTGATCGTCGCGCTGGCGATCCCGGTATCGCTGATCGGCACCTTCGCGGTGCTCTACCTGCTGGGCTACAGCGCCAATACCCTCAGCCTGTTCGCCGTTATCCTCGCCCTGACGATGGTGGTGGACGATGCCATCGTGGTGGTGGAGAGCGTCGAGAGCCAGATGGCGGAAGGCGCCGGCCGCCTCGAGGCCACCGCCCAGGCGCTGCGCCAAATCGCCGGGCCGGTTATCGCCACCACCCTGGTGCTGCTGGCGGTGTTCGTGCCGGTGGCGCTGCTGCCGGGCATCGTCGGCGAGCTTTATCGCCAGTTCGCGGTCACCCTCTCCACTGCGGTGACGCTGTCGAGCGTGGTGGCGCTGACCCTGACGCCGGCCCTCTGCGCGCTGTTGCTGCGCCCGCGTCCGGCGCGTCCGGCGGCCGTCTGGCGGCTGTTCAATCGCGGTCTCGATCGCCTGCGCGACGGCTACGGGGCGATCGTCGTGCGCATGAACCGCCGGCCGTGGCTGGCGCTGGCGGCGGTCACGCTGGCCGCCGGGGCGGTGGCGTTCAGCTTCAGCACCATGCCGAAGGGCTTTCTGCCCGAGGAAGATCAGGGCTACTTCTTCGCCAGCGTCCAGCTGCCGGAGGCGGCTTCCCTGGAGCGTACCGAAGCGGTAATGGCCCAGGCGCGCGAGCTGCTGCTGGCCAACCCGGCGGTGGAGGACGTCATTCAGGTGTCGGGCTTCAATATTTTGAACGGCACCAGCGCCTCAAACGGCGGGTTTATCTCGGTGATGCTGAAAGACTGGCATCGGCGGCGGCCGCTGGAGCAGGTGATGAACAAGCTGCAGGGGCAGCTGCTGGCGCTGCCGGAGGCGACGATTATGGCTTTTGCGCCGCCGACGCTGCCGGGGCTGGGCAGCGCCTCGGGCTTTAACCTGCGCATTCTGGCCCAGGCCGGACAATCGTCGGCGGAGCTGGAAAGCGTAGCGCTGCGGGTGCTGCAAATCGCCAATCAGCATCCGCAGCTGAGCCGGGTCTTTACCACCTGGAGCAGCCGCGTGCCGCAGCTGACGCTGAGCGTCGACCGCGATCGCGCCGCCCGCCTGGACGTCCCGGTCGCGCGGATCTTCAGCAGCCTGCAGACGGCGTTTGGCGGCACCCGCGCCGGGGACTTTAGCATCAATAATCGGGTCTACCACGTGGTGATGCAAAACGAGATGCAGTGGCGCGAGCGGGCGGAGCAGATAAGCGAGCTCTACGTGCGCAGCAACCACGGCGAGCGGGTGCGCCTGAGCAATCTGGTCACCGTCACCCCCACGGTGGGGGCGCCGTTTATCCAGCAGTACAATCAATCTCCGTCGGTGTCGATTAGCGGCTCGGCGGCGGAAGGGGTCAGCAGCCGGGCGGCGATGGCCGCGATGGCGGAGATTTTGCAGGCCAATCTACCCCAGGGTTACGACTATGCCTGGAGCGGGATCTCGTGGCAGGAGCAGCAGACCGGCAACCAGGCTATCTGGATCGTGCTGGCGGCGGTGGCGATGGCGTGGCTGTTCCTCGTTGCGCAGTATGAAAGCTGGACGCTGCCGGCGAGCGTGATGCTGTCGGTGCTGTTCGCCATCGGCGGGGCGCTGCTGTGGCTGTGGGTAGCCGGTTACGCCAACGATGTGTACGTGCAGATTGGCCTGGTGCTGCTCATCGCCCTCGCGGCGAAGAACGCGATCCTGATCGTCGAGTTCGCCCGGGCGAAGCGCGAAGAGGGGACGTCGATAGCCGACGCCGCCCGCGAAGGGGCTATCCGCCGCTTTCGCGCGGTGCTGATGACCGCGGTCTCGTTTATTATCGGGATCGTGCCGATGATGTTCGCCACCGGCGCCGGGGCGCAGAGCCGGCGGATTATCGGCACCACCGTGTTCAGCGGCATGCTGGTGGCGACGCTGATCGGTATTCTGTTTATTCCCTCGCTGTTTGCGCTCTTCCAGCGCCTGCGCGAGTGGGGGCACCGCCGGATGTCGGCGCGGCGCTAGCGGGCTTCTACCGTAATCATGCTGACGAACGGATGGTACTGCCAGGGCACGCCGCCGCCCTGCCGGTACATTTTCGAAATGGTGCCGTCGAGGTAGAGCATCTGCCGGACGTTAAGCTTTGACTGCGCGTAGCAGGCGAAGTCGTAGAAGTTGGTTTCCTGCTCGCTGAGCATAAATATCACCTGGCCCTGGCGGGTGAGGCCGACGCCGTTGCGCAGCTTGCGCGAGGCGGCGGACGGCTTCAGCCGCCAGTTTATCCTGCCGTTTTCAATCAGCATCGGGCCGGACTGCACGGCGTAATCGATGGCCGGCGACGGCCGGTATTTATCGATGCTGACGATCCCCGCCCGCTGGCCTTTAACAAAAAAGACCCCGCCGGGACGAATGAAAAAGTTGCCGCCGCCGGAGGCGCGGTTGAGCGCGGTCAGCCGTTTGCCCTTTTCGATATAAAGCCCCAGCGGCGCATAGGCCTTATCGTAAATCCCGCCGTTCATCGCCATCCGCACGCGGCCGTCGCGGTTGATATCCGCCAGCAGCGATCGCAGGGAGCCCCAGGCGCTGCCGTCGCCGTTTTTCCAGTACATGGCGATCCGCTCCTGCTGCGGATTGACGGCGTAGCTTTGCAGCGTCAGCGACGGGTCGGTGAGGGCGCATTTTCCGGCGGCAAAGGCGGAAAACGGCAACAGCATCAGCGCGACGAGTCGCGGAGAGAGGCGCGGGAGCATGGGCATTCCTTGAAGCGGCTAAGGCGGGCAGTATACCTTTTTGTCGCCGCTACGCCGCCCAGATCTCGCAGTGCTTTTGCACCAGGCCGATCAGCGAGCCGCCGTTGGCGACAAACTCGCGCATCCGTCGGGCCTCGCTGCGGTTGTGCTGCGCCTGGCGGACGATGGCGTCAAGGGCGCTGGTGGCGTTGAGCTGCCGGGCGAAGGGCGCCAGGCGCTCCGCCAGGCATAAAATCTCCTCCCGGACGCTGCGCTGCTCGCCGGAGCGGACGTCGGTGACGATCCCCTCGAGGCCGTAGCGGCAGGCCTGGTAGCGGTTGAAAGGGTAGAGCAGATAGTCCTCGGGCTGCGGCTTAAACGGCCTTTCCGCCAGCAGCCAGCAGGCGATTATCTGAATATAGCCGGCAATATTGACCGCCTGGGCAATCGTCAGCGGGGTATCCATCACCCGCACCTCGACGGTGCCGAAGCGCGGGCTGGGGCGAATGTCCCAGTGCAGATCCTTCATGCTATCAATCATGCTGGTATAGCTGAGGCGGCGGAACAGCCCGTTAAACGCCTGCCAGTCGGTGACCCACGGCATCGGCCCGTTGTCGGGGTAGGCGGAAAAGAGGTTCAGGCGGGCGGTGGCGAAGCCGCTGTCGGCGCCGTCGAGCCAGGGCGAGGCCGCATTAAGCGCAATAAAATGCGGCACGTAGCGCGACAGCCCGTGGACGAGATAGATCGCATCGTCGCCGTTCTGGCAGCCGACGTGGACGTGCTGGCCGAATACCGTTGACTGCTGCGCGAGGTAGCCGAAGTGCTCGACGGTCTTCAGGTAGCGCGGGTTGCTGCTGATTTGCTGGCGCTGCCAGGCCTGAAACGGATGGGTGCCGCCGCCGCATATTTGCCGATGCTGCCGCGCCCCGGCGCGCAGTATCTCCTGCTGAATAGCGGTCAGCTGCGCCATCGCCTGGTGAATGTCGCGGCAAATCCCCGTCGCCACCTCCAGCATGCTCTCGGTGATGTCGTGCTTCACCTCCCCGACGGTAATGGCCTCCTCCACGGCGGCAATTAGCGCCGAGGAGTCCTGGCTCAGATCGTATCCCGGCGGGTTGACCACCTGCAGCTCCAGCTCGATACCGAGCGTAAACGGCGCCGAAACGTGAAAATCAGGTAATGGCATGGCGATTCCTTGCGTACGGATATGCAGAAAGTATAGGTAAAATTTCTCGGGCTTAGCGCCCGCCGCCGCCGGGCGAACGCTAATGGCCCTTATAAATAGAGGGGAGTTATGAATTTATTTTATATAAAGTTGCGCGGCGTTATTATTGCTTCCCGCGATAAAATAAGCTGGTGCAGTTCTGCAACATATTTCCCGCTGACGGTGCGGGAGAATAAGCTGTCACTATTTTATCAATACATATCATAGAGATAGTATAATTTATTCTTATTTTATAAGCGCTTTCACACTTATTTTCCTTGCTTTCAGATGTGGTATGCATCTTGCCTGCTAAATAACGACTTTTATTTAACAGGGACATTGTGATGCTCAAAAATACCTTATCCTTGCGTAAACGCCGCCCCGTGGCCGCGGCGGTTGGGGCGCTGGCGCTGCTGGCCTCCCTGCAGGCGAGCGCCTCAACGCTGCGAATTGCGATGACCGCCGCCGACATCCCGTTAACCCTCGGCCAGCCGGACCAGGGCTATGAGGGCAACCGCTTCACCGGCATCCCGCTGTACGACGCGCTGGTGGAGTGGGACCTCTCGCAGGGAGAGAAACCGAGCGGGCTGGTGCCGGGCCTGGCGACGGAGTGGCACGTTGACCCGCAAAACCAGACCCGCTGGATTTTTACCCTGCGTCCCGGAGTGAAGTTTCATGACGGTACCGAGGTTAACGCCGACGCCATCGTCTGGAACGTCGATAAGGTCCTGAACAAAAATGCGCCGCAGTATGCGCCGGGGCAGATCGGCAATACGCTGTCCCGGATGCCGACGCTGATCGGGGCCGAAAAAATTGACGATCGCACCGTGGCGCTCACCACTTCCGAAGCTGATGCCCTGCTGCCGTACAACATTACCAACCTGTTTATCGTCTCGCCGGCCGCATGGCAGAAGCTGTATGACGCGGTGCCGGCCAGCGCCGGCGATACCGCCGCGCGCGGCAAGCTGGCGTGGACGGAGTTCGCCGCCCACGCGGTGGGTAGCGGCCCGTTCAAAATGGAAAAACTGGTTCCCCGCCAGCAGCTGATCCTCGATAAAAACCCGGACTACTGGAATAAAGAGCGCATCCCGCGGGTCGATAAGGTGGTGCTGATCCCGCTCCCGGAGGCCAACGCCCGCACCGCGGCGCTGCTGTCGAAGCAGGTGGACTGGATTGAGGCCCCGGCCCCGGACGCGGTGGATCAAATCAAAGCCCAGGGCTTTAAAATCTACGCCAACACCCAGCCGCACCTGTGGCCGTGGCAGTTCTCATTCGAAGAGGGCTCGCCGTGGAAGGACATTCGCGTGCGCAAGGCGGCCAACCTGTGCCTCAACCGCGCGGAGCTGAAGAGCTACCTCGGCGGCTATATGACCGAAGCGACCGGCGTCTATGAGGCCGACAGCCCGTGGCACGGCAAGCCGACCTTCCAGATCAAATATGACCCGGATGCCGCCCGCAAGCTGATGACCGAAGCGGGCTACGGCGCCGGTAAACCGCTGCACGTTACCGTCGCCACCTCGGCCTCCGGCTCCGGGCAGATGCAGCCGCTGCCGATGAACGAATACATTCAGCAGAGCCTGAAAAGCTGCTTCTTTAACGTCGACATCAAGGTGACCGAATGGAACACCCTGTTCACCAACTGGCGCCTCGGGGCAAAAGACCCTTCGGCGAAAGGCATTGACGCCATCAACGTCAGCGCGGCGGTTAACGACCCTTACTTCGGCATGATCCGCTTCTCAACCGCCAAAGCCTTCCCGCCGGTGGCGACCAACTGGGGCTACTTCTCCACCCCGGAAACTGAAAAGCTGGCGACCGCGGTGAAGCACGCCTTTACTCCCGAAGAGATGAACAAAGCGGCCGGCGAGCTCCACGCCGCGCTGGTGGACCAGGTGCCGTTCCTGTTCGTCGCCCACGACGTGGGGCCGCGGGCCATTTCGCCGGCGGTGAGCGGCGTGGTGCAGCCGCAAAGCTGGTTTATCGATCTCAGCCTGGTGAGTAAGAAAGAGTAATGTGACGGGAGCCAAAGATGATCAATACGCTGCTGTACCGCGTTCTGCTGGCCGTACCGACCATGCTCGGCGTGGCGGTAATCTGTTTCATGCTGGTGCAGATTGCGCCGGGGGATCCGCTGGTGTCGGTGATGCCGCCGGACGCCTCGGAGGCCCTGCGCCAGACGCTGATGCAGGCCTACGGTTTTGATAAACCGCTGCCGCTGCAGTTTGTTCACTGGCTGTGGCGGGCGCTGCACGGCGACCTGGGGATGTCGGTCGCCACCGGCCGACCGGTGATCGGCGAAGTGATGACCGCCGTCAGCTACTCCCTGCGTCTGGCGCTGCTGGCGACGATTATCGGCTTCGTGCTCGGCAGCCTGTTTGGCTTCGTCGCCGGCTATTTTCGCAACAGCGTCATCGATCGTCTGGCGTCGGTGCTGTCGGTATTTGGCGTCAGCGTGCCGCACTACTGGCTGGGAATGCTGCTGGTGATCGCCTTTAGCGTCAAGCTGGCGGTCCTGCCCGCCACCGGCGGCGGACCGATCGGCGAAACCGGCTGGCAGTGGGACTGGGATCATCTGCAGTTTATGCTGCTGCCGGCGGTAACCCTGTCGGTGATCCCGACCGGGATCATCGCCCGCACCGTGCGTTCGCAGGTCGCCGATATTCTCAGCCAGGAGTTTATCGTCGGGCTGCGCGCCCGCGGGCTGGGTGAATCGCGCATTTTCCTCCACGTGGTGAAAAATGCCGCCCCTACGGCGCTGGCGGTGATGGGGCTGCAGGTGGGCTATCTGATGGGCGGCTCGATTCTGGTGGAAACGGTGTTCTCGTGGCCCGGCACCGGGCTGTTGCTCAACACCGCTATCTTCCAGCGCGATTTGCCGCTGCTGCAGGGCACCATCTGGGTGCTGGCGCTATTCTTCGTGCTGCTCAATCTGCTGGTGGATATTCTGCAAACCGCCCTCGACCCGCGCATTAAGAGGAGCTGACCATGATGGATACCTTGACGACAAAAGCGCGACCCGCGTCTGCGGCCATTCCCGCCCGCCAGGGCTACTGGCGCGGCGTGATCCGTCGCCTGCTGCGCGATCCCGGCGGCGTGGCGGTCGGCTCTATTATCCTGCTGCTGCTCGTGCTGGCGCTGTTTGGCCCGTGGCTGATAGCGAAAGACCCCTACCAGACGTCGATGTTTCTGCGCCTCAAGCCGATTGGCACCGACGGTTTCACGCTGGGCTCCGACGAGCTGGGCCGGGATATGCTGTCGCGATTAATCCTCGGCACCCGGCTGTCGCTGTTTATGGGGATTGTCCCGGTGGTCTTCGCCTTTTTCATCGGCGGCGCGATCGGCATCGTTGCCGGCTATGCGGGCGGTAAAACCAACACCCTCATCATGCGCACCGTCGACGTGTTCTACGCCTTTCCCTCGGTCCTGCTGGCGATTGCGCTCTCCGGCGCGCTGGGGGCGGGCATCGGCAACGCGCTATTGTCATTAACGCTGGTGTTCGTCCCGCAGGTGGCGCGCATCGCCGAAAGCGTCACCGCCCAGGTACGGCACATGGACTATATCGATGCCGCCCGGGCAACCGGGGCCAGCGCGCTGACCATTATCCGGGTTCAGGTGCTGGGCAACGTGCTGGGGCCGATCTTTGTCTTCTCAACCGGTTTAATCTCGGTCTGCATGATCCTCGCCTCCGGGCTCTCGTTCCTCGGCCTCGGCGTGCGTCCGCCCGAGCCGGAGTGGGGATTGATGCTCAACACGCTGCGCACGGCGATTTATACCCAGCCGTGGGTCGCGGCCCTGCCGGGATTGATGATTTTTATCACCTCCATTTCGTTCAATATCCTCGCCGACCGCCTGCGCGCGGCGATGGCGATCAAGGAGTAAACGATGCAGCCTTTTGTCAATATTGACCTCGGCGGCCCGGCCCAGCCGCTGCTGCAGGTCAAAAATCTGTTGAAGTACTTTCGCGCCGGCGGCGGAAAGGGGCATGAAGTGGTGCAGGCGGTGGATGACGTCAGCTTTACGGTGGTTAAAGGCGAAACGCTGGGCGTCGTCGGGGAGTCGGGCTGCGGAAAATCAACCACCGCGCGGCTGCTGATGCAGCTCCTGAACCAGGACCGCGGCGAGCTGGTTTTCGACGGGCTGGAGGTGGGCTCCTCCCGCCTGTCGATGAAGGAGTACCGTCGCCAGGTGCAGATGGTGTTTCAGGATAGCTACGCCTCGCTCAATCCGCGGATGACCATGGAGGAGAGCATCGCCTTCGGCCAGCGCGTGCACGGCGTTAGCGCGAAGGAGGCCGGAGAGTACGCGCGCTATCTGCTGGCGCACGTTGGCCTCGAACCGGGGCGCTTTGCCCACCGCTATCCGCACGAGCTTTCCGGCGGCCAGCGCCAGCGGGTGAATATCGCCCGCGCGCTGGCGATGAAGCCGCGGCTGGTGATCCTCGACGAAGCGGTCTCGGCGCTGGATAAATCGGTGGAGGCGCAGGTGCTGCAGCTGCTGCAGGAGCTGAAGCGTACGCTGGATCTGACCTACGTATTTATCAGCCACGATCTGCACGTGGTGCGCTGGCTGTCGGACCGGATCCTGGTGATGTATCTCGGCGAGGTGGTGGAAATCGGGCCGGCGGAGCAGCTGTTTAGCGCCTCGGCCCATCCCTATACCCGAGCGCTGCTGAGCTCGATGCCGTCAATGGATCCGCAAAACCGCACCCTGACCTCGCCGCTCAGCGGCGATCCGCCCAGCCCGATCGCGCCGCCGGCGGGCTGCCGCTTCCATACCCGCTGCCCGCACGCCAGAACGGTCTGCGCCGAGGTGAAACCCAGCCTCGAAAGCGTGGGAGAGGGGCACCAGAGCGCCTGCCTGATGGCGCAGCCGGCGTCGCCCTGGCATCAGGCTGTCGCCGTCCGGGAGGTCCGCCATGTCGCATGAGGCCTTTGTCCATATCCGCGATCTGCGGGTTGAGTTCCGCCGCGACGGTCAGACGATCAATGCGGTAAACGGCGTCTCTTTTGATGTGCAAAAGGGCGAGGTGCTGGCGCTGATCGGCGAGTCCGGCTCCGGAAAAAGCGTGACCCTCAGAGCGCTGATGCGCCTGCATCCGCCTAAAAGCAGCGTGCTCTCCGGGACCCTACGGGTGGATGGCGAAGCGGTGCTGGAGATGAGCGCCTCCCGGCTGCGGCGCTATCGCGGCGCGCGCTGCGCCATGATCTTCCAGGAGCCGCTGCTGGCCTTCGATCCGGTCTATACCGTCGGTCAGCAGATTAGCGAAGGCCTGCGCCGCCATGAGGGGCTTTCGCGTCCGGCGGCGAGGGAGCGGGCGCTGGAGGCGCTGCGCCAGGTGCGCATTCCGAGCCCCGAGCGGCGGCTGGATGCCTATCCCCACGAGATGTCCGGCGGGATGCGCCAGCGGGCGATGATCGCCCTCGCGCTGTCCTGCAACCCGCAGCTGCTGCTGGCGGATGAACCGACCACCGCCCTCGATGCAACGGTGCAGATTCAGATCCTGATCCTGCTGCGCGAGCAGCAAAAGGAGCGCGGCCTGTCGATTATCTTTGTTACCCACGACATCGGCGCCGCGGTGGAGATTGCCGACCGCGTGGCGGTGATGTACGCCGGGCGCATCGTCGAAGAGGCCTCAATGGAGGATATTCTCTACCGTCCGCGCCACCCCTATACCCAGGTTCTGCTGGGCAGCCGCCCGAAAGAGGGGCTTAAAAAAGGCGATGCCCTGCGCTGCATCCCCGGCTCGCCGCCGGACCTGGCGCGCCTGCCGGCGGGCTGCGCGTTTGCCGACCGCTGCCCCCACGCCAGGGCGGTCTGCGGGCAAAGCCAGCCGGCGACGGAGCAGGTTGGCCAGCGCCACGTGGTGAGCTGCCATCGCTGGCGGGAGCTGGCCGCCGGCGTCGAAAACCAGGCGCAGTACGCCTAAGCAATAAGGAGACAAACATGCAGGATGATATTCACGCGTTTATGCCCTATCCGCCGCACCCGGTGCCGCACGCGCAGGGCGGGCCGCTGAGCGGCATGACCTTTGCGGTAAAAGATCTGTTCGACGTGGCGGGCTACCCGACCGGCGGCGGCAATCCACATCTGCTGGCGCTCTCCGGGGTTAAAAGCCGCACCGCGCCGGTTGTGCAAACGCTGCTGGATAACGGCGCGCGCTTTATGGGCAAAACCCATACCAGCGAGCTGGCCTATTCGATGAGCGGCCACAACGTACATTACGGCACCCCGCGCAACGGCGCGGCGCCGAATCATATTCCCGGCGGCTCCTCCTCGGGATCGGCCTCGGCGGTTTCCAACGCGGTCTGTGATTTTGCCCTCGGCACCGACACCGGCGGCTCGGTGCGCACGCCGGCGAGCTACTGCGGGCTGTTCGGCCTGCGGCCTACCCACGGCGGGATCTCCCTCGAGGGCTGCCAGCCGCTGTGCGCAACTATGGATACCTGCGGCTTCTTTGCCCGTTCGGCGGAGGTCTTCCGCGCCGTCGCCGGATGCCTGCTCGGCGGCGAGCGCCCGGCGCTCGATAACGTCAGGCTGGCCAGCCACGAGGCGCTGTTTTCGCGCCTGCCGCTGCGCAGCCAGCAGGCGCTGCTGCCGGTACGCCAGCGCCTGAGCCGCGCTTTTGGCGCAATAGCCCCGCTCAGCGAGCCGCTGCCGGACGTCGACGAGATCTATCTCGCCTTTCGCCAGATTCAGGGCTACGAAGCGTGGCAGGCGCAGGGAGAGACGATTGAGCGCTACGGGCTGCAGCTGGGGCCGGACGTGCGCGAGCGTTTTCTGTGGGGGAAAGCGGTGACGGCGGCGCAGTTCGACGGCGCCTGCCGGCAGCGGGACAGCTTCAGCGCCTGGTGGGATCGGCAGCTGGGCGATGCCATCCTGGTGCTGCCGACGGTGCCGGACGGCGCGCCGCTGCTGACGGCGCAGGCCGATGAAATTGAGGCGGTGCGCCGCCTGTCGCACGACCTGCTGCTGATTTCCGTGATGACCCGGCGCCCGCAGGTGACGCTGCCGGTCGCCCAGGCGGGCGGCCTGCCGCTGGGGATCTCATTTTTGGGGCCGCGCGGCAGCGATCGTCTGCTGGTGGAGCTGGCCGCCGCTTTTATGCAAGGAGAAGAGCATGAGCAGTGATGTCCTTTTTACCCCGGCCGCCGGGATTGACGCCGGTCGGGTCAACGGCGAACGGCTGTGGGATTCGTTAATGGCGCTGGCGGAGATTGGCGCGACGGCGAAAGGCGGCTGCTGCCGTCTGACCTTAACCGATCTCGACAGGCAGGGGCGGGATTTGGTGATCGGCTGGGCGAAAGAGGCCGGGCTGAGCGTCAGCGTGGATAAAATCGGCAACGTGTTTATGCGTCGGGAGGGGCGCAACCCGCAGCTGCCGGCGATCGTTTCCGGCAGCCATATCGATACCCAGCCCACCGGCGGCAAGTTTGACGGCAACTACGGCGTGCTGGCGGCGCTGGAGGTGGTGCGCACGCTCAACGATCTCGAGATCGAAACCGAAGCGCCGATTGAAGTGGTGTTCTGGACCAACGAGGAGGGCTCGCGCTTTGTGCCGGTGATGATGGGCTCCGGGGTCTTCGCCGGCGTGTTTGCGCTGGAAGAGATCTATGCCGTGCGGGACGCGGAAGGGAAAACGGTGGGCGAAGAGCTGGCGCGAATCGGCTATATCGGCAGCCAGACGCCGGGGGAGCGGTCGATCGGCGCCTACTTTGAAGCGCATATTGAGCAGGGGCCGATCCTCGAAGCCGAAGAGAAGGTGATTGGCGTGGTGCAGGGCGTGCTGGGCATTCGCTGGTACGACTGCGTGGTCAGCGGTCAGGAGTCCCACGCCGGGCCGACGCCGATGCGCCTGCGCAAAGATGCCCTGCAGGCGGCCACCCACATTATGCAGGAGGTGGTGGCGATCGCCGGGCGCAGCGCAGAGGGACGCGGGACCGTGGGCCGGGTGCAGGTGTATCCCAACAGCCGCAACGTAGTGCCGGGCGAGGTGAGCTTCTCTATTGATATGCGCAATCTCAGCGACGAGCTGGTGGATGAGATGGACCGTCAGCTGCGGGCGTTCATCGGCAAAATCGAGCAGGAGAGCGGCCTCGCGGTGGCGCTGAAGGAGGTCAGCCACTATCCCGCCGCGCCGTTCCACGCCGAGTGCCGGGCGGCGATTGCCGCAGCGGCGCAGCGCCTGGGCTATCCGGCCCGCGAGATTGTCTCCGGCGCCGGACATGACGCGGTGTATATGAGCTATCTGGCGCCCACCGGGATGATTTTTATCCCCTGCAAAGACGGCATCAGCCATAACGAAATTGAGTACGCCTCGCCGGAGCACGTCACCGCCGGCGCTAACGTGCTGCTGCAGGTGATGCTGCGGTACGCCCGGGCGGTATAGCCCTGCGCAACGGTAGCCCGGCTCCGGGCTACCCCATCTGCTCCAGCTGGCCGCGCAGCACCTCCACCCCCGGCTCGATGGCGTCGGGGTTGATGGCGTGAAAGCCCATGCGAAAGAAGTTGTCCGGCGGGGCGTCGCTAAGAAAGTGGCGCGCGCCGGGCTCAATCAGCACCCCAGCGTGGGCGGCGCGCCAGGTGAGCTGCTGGGTATTGATATGTTCCGGCGTCGCCAGCCAAAAGGCGTTGGCGTACTCGCTGCCGGGAATGATCCGACACTCCGGGAGATGGTTCTGCAGGGCGCTATTGAGCCGATCCCAGCGCAGGGCCGAATCGTAATGGTAGCGCCGCAGGTGCGTTTCATAGTGCCCCTGGGCGAGGAAGTGCGCCATCTGATACTGGATATTGGTGGGCGGATGGCGGTAAATCAGGCGCCGCAGCGCCCGCGCCTCGTCGATAAGATCCGGGTCGGCCACCATAAAGCCCAAACGCAGCCCCGGCGACAGCGCCTTTGACAGGCTGCTGATGTAGATCACGCGCCCGCAGCGATCGCTGGCCTTCAGCGCCGGCAGGGGGTTGAGCATAAAGTTACTCTCCGAATCGTAATCATCCTCCACGATCGCCGCGTCATGGCGGGCGGCGTACTCCAGCAGCTGGCTGCGCCGGGCTTTACTCATCGTCACCCCGGTGGGGACCTGGTGGCCGGGGGTCACGTAGTAGTAATCGCAGGGGGCCTCGTTGAGCACAATCCCCTCGTCATCCACCGGATGCGGCACGATGTCGGCATCCGCCAGCAGGAAGGTATTAATCGCCTCGCGAAAACAGGGGTTCTCCACGCCCACCCGGGTGGCGGAGGACATCAGCAGGCGGGTGAGCAGGTACAGCGCGTTTTGCGAGCCGAGGGTGATCAGGATTTCATCCGCGGCGGCAACGATCCCGCGCTTCGGCAGCACCCGGGTGCGGATCTGCTCAATCAGCATCGGTACGTCCTGGTCAACATGATCGACTACCCACGCCGGATCGCGCACGCCGCCGTGCAGCCAGTTGGCCGCCGAACGCCAGGTGGCCAGCGGGAACTGGCGGGTATCCGGCTGGCCGTAGATAAACGGATAGCGGTAGTTCATCCAGCCGGCGGGTTTGAGGATCGACTCCTGCTGGCTGGGCGTGATCCGCAGCCGGGCGCCCCAGCGTGGTGCAGCGGCCTCGTCCTGCGGTGCGCTCTGCACGGCGGCGCCGGCGGCGGGCGGCGGATAATCCGGGTGCAGATAGAACCCGCTGCGCGGCCGGCTGATGAGATAGCCTTCGCTGACCAGGCTTTCAAAAACCAGGGCCGTGGTATTGCGCGAGACCCGCAGCTGGCGGGCCAGCTGGCGGCAGGAGGGGAGCGGCGTATCGGCGGCGAAGATGCCGCCCAGAATGGCGTTAATCAGCGTCTCTCGCACCTGTTCCTGCAGCCCGCGATGCGGGTCGAAATCAACGTGTAAAAGGTGACGGATCATGCTCGGCTCCTTACGCAAAAACGATATCGGTCATGTTGCAATCTCCATACCACCCTGAATCTGACTGACACATCTGCGCGGCGAATCTGGCTCTATGGGGAAATTGAAAACGCTCCATACAGTAAGAAACCGTCTATCGGTCGCGGACCGGAACGTCCGTCGGCACATATTTTGCAAAACCTTTCCGTGTTCCGGAGTGAACCAGTCTGGCGAATTAATAAGGGGTAGATTGATGAACAAATCATTGGGTTCAGTATGTCTGGGCGCCGTTATGGCAATGGCTTTTTCTTATCACGCCGCCGCTGCCGATCTGCCGGCAATCGAAAAAGCGGGCACCCTGAAGGTCGCGACCGAGGATGATTACGCGCCTTTTAACTTTATGAATAACGGCCAGGCGGATGGTTTTAACAAAGATATGCTCGACGAATTACGCAAGTACGCGAAATTCAACGTCGACCAGAGCATCCTGCCGTGGACCGGCCTGCTGGCGGCGGTTTCAACCGGCCAGTACGACATGGCGCTGACCGGCGCGGTGATCACCGACGACCGGCTGAAGGTCTTTGACTTCACGCCGCCGTGGGCCTCGGCCCAGCACTACTTCGTGAAGCGCGCCGGGGATAGCTCCCTCGACACCATCGCCGCCTTAAGCGGCAAAAAGGTTGGCCTGCAGGCCGGTAGCGCGCTGCTGGCGCGGCTGCCGGAGCTGAAGGCGATGCTGGAGAAAACCGGCGGCAAGCTCGGGCCGGTGGTGGAGTATCCCTCCTATCCGGAAGCCTACGCGGATCTCGCCAACAAGCGTCTCGACTACGTGATTAACGTGGTGATTTCGGTTAACGACCTGGCGAAGTCAAAGCCTAAGGTGTTTGCCAAAGGGCTGGCGGTGTCCGGTCCGGGCTATATGGCGTGGCCGATTCCTAAAAACTCGCCGCAGCTTTTGGCCTATATGACCAAATTTATCAACCATATGCGAGAAACGGGCCGCCTCGCAGAGCTGCAGAAAAAGTGGTTCGGCGAAACCTACGACAACCTCCCGACGGAGGCGATAACCAGCCCCGAGCAGTTCCATAAGCTGGCGGGTCTGTAACACGTCGCGGCGGGCAACCGCCGCCTGTTGATGCGAAGGAGGGCCACATGGACGCAATTTCCTGGCAGTTACTGATTGAAGGCGCGTGGACGACCCTCTGGATATCGGCCATCGCCATCGCTCTCGGGGTGGTGATTGGCCTGCTGATCGCCCTGGTGCGGATGCTGCGAATTCCGCTTGTCGATCAGCTGCTGGTCGTCTATATCAGCCTCGCCCGCGCCACGCCGCTGGTAACGCTGGTGCTGTTTCTGTTCCTTTCGCTGCCGACGATAGGGATTAACCTCGATAAAAACCTGGCGGCAATCGCCGCGCTGACGCTGAATACCTCGGCCTTTAACGCCGAGATCTGGCGCAACGCGTTTCGCACCTTTCCCCGCGAGCAGCGCGAGGCCGCGGAGTCCGTCGGCATGCGGCGCTGGACCTACTTCCGCTACATTATGCTGCCGCAAATGTGGATCGAGAGCCTGCCGGCGCTGGTTAACGAGATGTCCTTTCTGATCAAGGGCAGCCCGGCGATTGCGGTAATTGGGGTGGTGGACTTAACCCGCGTCACTAACCGCATCTCCTCGGTGACCTACGAACCGCTATCGCCGATCCTCGCCGCGGGGCTGCTGTATGTAGTCATTATCGGGCTGCTGCTGAAGCTGCAGAGTATGGCGGAACGCAAAGCTAAACGCCTGGCGCGCTAAAACAGGAGATCCTATGAATCAGTGGGCCGTTATCTGGTCGGTGCGCGACAGCTTTATTGCCGGTTTGCTCGCCACCCTTGAGCTATTTATCATCGCGGCGCTGGCCGGTTTATTTATCGGGATTGCGCTGTGCTATCTCAGCGAATATCAGAAGAAGTGTCTTAACCGGCTCATTATTGGCTTCGTCAGCCTGATGCGGGCGATCCCTTTTTTAATTCTCGCCTACCTGCTCTATTACGGGCTGCCTGAAGTCGGTATCAGCCTTGAGGCCTGGACCGCAGGGCTGGTGGCGCTGATTATTTATCATGGCGCCTACTTCTTTGAAATACTGCGCAGCCAGCGGCGGGTCTTCTCCAGCGGCTATATTGAGGCGGCGGTGGCCCAGGGCTTTTCGCGCTACAAAATATTTACCCGCATTATTCTGCCTAATATCGTTTCGTCGGCGCTGCCGCTGCTCGGCAACCAGCTGATCATTTGCCTGAAAGATACCGCCTTTCTGAGCATTATCACCGTCCAGGAAATTACCGCCGCCGCCAACAGCGTCCAGGCGACCTATTTTATCCCGTTCAACGCGTTTATCGTCGCCATAGCGCTCTACTGGGCGATCGGCATTCTGCTGGAGCTGCTGGTTAAGCGGCTGAGCGCCTGGGGAGCGAAAAGAGGAATGAGCCATGCCTGATTCAACCGCTGTCAGCATTAAAAACGTCTCCAAACAGTTCGATAATATTGAAGTGCTCCGCGACATCAACCTGACGGTTGAAAAAGGCACGGTGGTCAGCATTCTGGGGTCGTCGGGGTCCGGAAAATCGACGCTGCTGCGCTGCATGAACTGGCTCGAGCAGCCGGATCGCGGCGAGATCCATATCGGCGGCCTGCGCCTCGGGGTCGATGAGCGCAGCGGCCGGGCGATGTCCCACCGCCAGCTGTCGAAGGTGCGAGAGCGGGTGGGGATGGTCTTTCAGAGCTTTAACCTGTGGCCGCACCTGACCGTGCAGCAGAACGTCAGCGAAGCCCTGCTGCACGTGAAGGGGATGAAGCGCGGCGAAGCCAACGAGATAGCCCTGCGCCAGCTGGAAAAAGTCGGCATGGCGCATAAGGCGGACGTCTGGCCGATCACCCTTTCCGGCGGGCAGAAGCAGCGGGTGGCGATTGCCCGCTCGCTGGCCATGTCGCCGGAGGTGATCCTGTTCGATGAGCCCACCTCGGCGCTGGACCCGGAGCTGGTCAACGAGGTGCTGGGGGTGATGAAGGCGCTGGCGGCCGAGGGCTACACGATGGTGGTGGTGACCCACGAGATGGACTTTGCCCGCCACGTCTCCGACGAGGTGGTGTTTCTTGAGAAGGGGCTTTTGATTGAGAAGGCGCCGCCGGAGAAGTTCTTCACTAACCCGGACTCCGAGCGGGTGCGGCAGTTTTTGCAGAGCCGCCGCTAGCGCTAAAAAGCCCGGTCGGCGAGCCGACCGGGCCTGTGCAATACGCCGCTTTAATCGCGATCGATGGCAAAGGGCTGCCAGGCCTGACGCACCGGCATCACCTCCACGCGGTTGATATTCATATGATCCGGCAGGGTGGCGATATAGAACATCTGCCCGGCAATATCCAGCGCGCTCAGCGGCGTGGTGCCGCGATAGAGGCTATCGGATGCCGCCTGGTCGCCTTTGGTGCGTACCAGGGTGAATTCGGTCTCGGCGATCCCCGGCGCGAGGTCGGTGACCCGCACCCCGGTGCCGAGCAGGTCGCAGCGCAGGTTGTAGCTGAACTGCTTGACGAACGCCTTGCTGGCGCCGTAGACGTGGCTGCCGGGATAGGGCCACTGGCCGGCGATCGAGCCGATATTGATAATCGAGGCTCCGGCGCCGTGCTTAATCAGCGTCGGCAGCAGCGCGTGGGTGACGTTGACCAGCCCGGTGATGTTGGTATCGATCATCGTTTTCCAGTCCTGCAGGTCAACCTTTTGCGCAGGCTGCGGCGCCAGCGCCAGCCCGGCGTTGTTAATCAGGGTTTTGATATCGGCGAAGGCCGCCGGCAGTGCGGCCACCGCCGCCTCCACCGCCTCGCCGTCGCGCACGTCGAGCTCGATAATATGCACCGGCACCTTTTGGCTCAGCGCGTCCTTCAGCTTCTCCAGCCGCGCCAGGCGGCGGCCGCTGAGCACCAGCGACCAGCCCGCATCGGCAAAAACCTGCGCCGCCGCGGCGCCAAAACCCGAGGTTGCCCCGGTAATAAATACCACGTTGTGGGTCGTCATTTCATTCTCCTGTGTGCCTGGTTCATCCACTATAAAAACCGCCGGCGGGCGCGCACAGGGCCAGTCTTCACGCGGCGTTGTGACACCGTGTCACATCGCCTGCCGCGCACTGGCTCTATCCCTTTTTTCGCAATGCGCCCAATGATAGCGACAACAACAACGCCATCAGAGGGGCAGGATATGAAGCTGGCACTACAAGACGATGTATCGGTAAGCAACGATGACGTACGCCAACTGGATCGCGCTTACGTATTTCACTCATGGTCGATGCAGGGCAATTTGAACCCGCTGGTGATTGCCGGAGCCAAAGGCTGCGAGCTGTGGGATTACGCGGGTAAAACTTATCTCGATTTCAGCAGCCAGCTGGTCAACGTCAATATCGGCTATCAGCATCCCCGGGTGCTGGCGGCGATGAAGGCGCAGCTGGAGGAGCTGGTGACCATCGCGCCGGCTACCGCCAACCTTGCGCGCGGCGAAGCGGCGAAGCGCATCGTCGAGCTGGCGCCGGAGGGCTTTAGCAAGGTCTTCTTCACCAACGCCGGCGCGGACGCCAACGAAAACGCGATCCGCATGGCGCGCCTGTATACCGGGCGCGATAAGGTGCTCTCCGCCTACCGCTCCTATCATGGCAATACCGGCAGCGCCATTGCCGCCACCGGCGACTGGCGCCGGGTGCCGAACGAGTATTCGCGCGGCCACGTTCACTTCTTCAACCCCTATCTCTACCGCAGCGAATTTAATGCCGCCAGCGAAGAGGAGGAGTGCCGGCGCGCGCTGGCGCACCTGCGCAGAATGATCGAGTGCGAAGGGCCCGGCGCGATTGCCGCGATCCTGCTGGAGTCGATTCCCGGCACCGCCGGGATCCTCGTACCGCCGGAGGGCTATATGCAGGGCGTGCGGGCGCTGGCCGATGAGTTTGGCATCGTGCTGATCCTCGATGAGGTGATGGCCGGCTTTGGCCGCACCGGCAGCTGGTTCGCCTTTGAACAGGACGGCATTGTGCCAGATCTGATCACCTTCGCCAAAGGGGTCAACGCCGGCTACGTGCCCGCGGGTGGGGTGCTGATTAGCGAGCCGATCGCCCGCCACTTTGACGACCACTTCTTTGCCGGCGGCCTGACCTACTCCGGCCACCCGCTGGCGATGGCGGCCATCGTGGCCACTATCGACGCGATGAAAGAGGAGAAGATCGTCGAAAACGCGGCGACGATCGGCAACGGCGTGCTGCGTGAGGGGCTGGAGGCGCTGGCGCAAAAGCACGCTATCATCGGCGAGGTGCGCGGGCGCGGGCTGTTCCAGGCGCTGGAGCTGGTCAGCAGCCGCGCGCGTAAAACGCCGCTGGCGGCCTCCGATATGGCGGCGATTAAGGGGGCATTAACCGAGGCCGGCCTGCTGGCCTTCGTGGTGGAAAACCGCATCCACGTGGTGCCGCCGTGCACCATCAGCGCCGAGCAGGTCGCCAAAGGGCTGGCTATTTTTGACGCGGTGTTCGCGCGCTTTGCCGATCTGGCGCAGTAGAACACGCGCCGCGGCGGCTTCCCGGATCCGGCGTTGATGCCGCCGCTCAAGAGCCTCAGCCCATCCGGTGCTCGCCGCTGGCCAGCGCTTCGCGGTCGAAGAAGCGCTGGATCGTCCCTTCAGCCATAAACGCCGCCCGGTCCGACATATGGGCCACCACGTCGGCGTCGTGGCTCACCAGCAGATAGGTCATGCCGTGCTCCTGCTTCAGCCGGTTCAGCAGGTTGAGGATCTCCGCCTGTACCGACATATCCAGCGCCGAGGTCGGCTCATCCAGCAGCAGGATCTGCGGGCGCAGCAGCAGCGCGCGGGCAATCGCCACGCGCTGGCGCTGGCCGCCGGAAAGCTGGTGCGGATAGCGCCGCGCCGCGTCGGCGGGCAGCCCCACCTGCTCGAGGGCGGTGGTTACCCGCTGCGCAATATCGTCGATGCCGTGAATTTTCAGCGGCTCGGCGAGGGTGCGCCACAGGGTATGGTTCGGATGCAGCGAGGCGTAGGGGTCCTGAAACACCATCTGCACGTTGCGCCGCAGCTGGCCCTGAAAGCGTACGCCCGGCGTAATGGCCTTGCCGAACAGCGCCACCTCGCCGCGCCAGTCGCGCTGCAGTCCGCCCAGCACCCGCAAAATGGTCGATTTTCCGCAGCCGGAAGCGCCGATCAGGCTGAAGGTCTCCCCGGCGTCAACGCTGAAGCTGGCGGCGGAAACCGCCGTTTTAGCGCCGAAAATAACCTGGAGCGCCGAGAGATTAACGATCGCCATGCGCCGCCTCCGTAAAGGGTTGATTTCTGTCAAGGGTCGGCAGCATCCGGCCGTAGGTTTGCGCGTCGGGATGGCAGGTCCACAGCGTGCGGGTATACGGATGGGTGGCCGTCGGCAGGTCGCGGGCCGCCATTCCGTCGACCTGCGCCCCCCGATACATCACCAACACCCGGTGGCAGTGCTCGGCGACCAGCGGCAGGTCGTGGCTGATCAGCAGCATCGCCATCTGCCGCCGTTCGCACTGTTCGACCAGCAGCTCGAGGATCTGGTTACGCAGGCGGGCGTCGAGGGCCGAGGTGGGCTCATCGGCAATCAGCACCTTCGGGTTGTTGAGCAGCGCCAGGGCGATCATCACCCGCTGGCCCATGCCGCCGGAGAGCTCCCCCGGATAGCGGGCCAGCACCGGTAAATCAAGGCCCACGGCGGCCACGGCGGCCTTTACCGCCTCCAGCCGCTGGCGGCGGTTCAGGCGCTGGTGGAGCGTAAGCGCCTCCTCCAGCTGCGCCTGAACGCTGAGCACCGGGTTTAGCGCGTAGCGCGGGTCCTGCAGCACCATCGCCATATCGTTGCCGCGCAGCGCGCGCCAGCCGCGGTCGCTGAGGGTTAGCGCGTCGCGGCCGAGCACGCCGAGCGCGCCGGCGCTGACCACCCCCGGCCTGCGCACCAGCCCCATCAGGGCGCGGGCGGTCATCGATTTCCCGGAGCCCGATTCGCCCACCAGCGCCAGGCGTTCGTTGCCGAGCGTAAAGCTTAAATCGTTCACCACCCTGGCGCCGGGGTAGTCAATGGAGAGCCCCTGGACGTTGAGTCGGATATCAGTCATGTTGTGGCTCCAGTACGTCGCGCAGGCCGTCGCCCAGCAGGTTAAACGCCAGGCTGGCAAGTAGTATCGCCGCCCCGGGCGCGGCGGCAATCCACCATTGGTCGAAAATTACCTGCATCCCATCGGCGATCATCGCCCCCCATTCCGCCATCGGCGGGCGGGCGCCGAGGCCGAGAAAGCCCAATCCGGCGGCGGCGAGGATAATCCCCGCCAGATCCAGCGCCAGGCGCACGATGGCTGAAGGCAGGCACAGCGGAAGAATATGCCCCGCCAGCAGCCGCCCGCCGCGAATGCCCATCATCTCCGCCGCCGCCAGGTAGTCGCTGTGGCGCAGGCGCTGAATTTCGCTCCGCGCCTGGCGCGCGTAGGCCGGCCAGGCGGTGAGCGCCAGCGCCAGGGCGCCGTTGACCAGCCCCGGGCCGAGCATGGCGACAAAGGCAAAGGCCAGAATCAGCCGCGGCATCGACATCACCACGTCGGTAAAACGCATCAGCCCGCGCTCCAGCCAGCCGCCGTAGTAGCCGGAGAGAATACCCACCAGCAGGCCGGCAGGAAGGGTGATCAGGGTGACCAGCGCCACCAGCCCCAGCGCCGGACGGGCGCCGTAAATCAGGCGCGAGAGCAGGTCGCGGCCGTAGCTGTCGGTGCCGAGCCAGTGCCGGGCCCCCGGCCCCTGCAGGCGGGCGGCGGCATCCTGCCAGTTGGGATCCAGCGGCGCCAGCCACGGCGCGAACAGCGCCACCAGCACCAGCAGCAGAATGATCGCCAGCCCGCAGAAGGCGGCGGGGGAGCGGCGCAGGCGGCGTAAAAACAGATATGTCGGCATCAGCGCACCCTCGGGTCGTTTAAGCGCACCAGCAGGTCGGTGAGGTTATTGATCAGGACGAAGCTGACGCCAATCAGCAGCGTGCCGCCCATGATCGCCGTGGTGTCGCCGGCAAACAGCGCGGTGGTCAGATAGCGGCCGATTCCCGGCCACGAGAAGACGGTTTCGGTGAGGACCGCGCCTTCCAGCATGGCGGTCCAGGCCAGCGCGATCACCGTCAGCAGAGTGCCGCGAATGTTGGGCAGCACGTGGCGAACCAGGATCGTCATTTCGCCGGCCCCTTTGGCGCGCGCCAGCAGGATGTACTCTTTGTTCATCTCGCTCAGGCAGGCGGATCGCGTCAGGCGGGTGATGCTGGCCAGCGAGTAGTAGGCCAGCAGCAGCACCGGCAGCAGCAGGTGGCCGACGGCATTTTTAAACGCCTCTCTATCGCCAGAAAGCCAGGTGTCAATCAGCGCAAATCCGGTGCGCGGCTCGACGCTGTACTGATAGATATCGTCCAGCCGCCCGGGACCAGGCGTCCACTGCAGCCTGGCGTAGAACAGCGCCAGCATCAGCAGGCCGAGCCAAAAAACCGGCACCGAATTGCCGAGCAGGGTAAAGGTGCGCACCGCCAGGTCCCAGGGCGAGCCGACGTAGCGGGCGCAGAGCACGCCGGCAATGACGCCAAGCAGGGCGCCAATAATCAGCGCCAGCGTCGCCAGCTCGAGCGTCGCCGGGAAGGTGGAGAGCAGGTCGTGAAGTACCGGCTGGCCGGTGGCGCTGGCGATGCCGAGATCGCCGTGGGCGAGCCGGGTCAGATAGTGCCAGAACTGCACCGGCAGCGGCCGGTCAAGGCCGAGCTGGTGGCGTACCTGATCGTAGGTGGACTGGCTGGCGTGGTCGCCGACGATTTGCAGAACCCGGTCAACCGGCGACAGCGCCGAGAGGGCGAAGGTCACCAGCAGCAGGCCGAGCAGGGTCAGCGCCAGGGTAATCAGCCCCTGAAATAGCGCGAGCAGAGGGCGCTTTGCGCGCCGCTCCGCTCCGGTGGGTGAAACAGCAGACATGGTTATTCCGTAGGTAAAGAGTGCAGCGTAATCGTTGCGGGTAAACTTCCCGGAGCGCGGCGTTACGCCGCGTCCGGGTGGCTAAAACGTCGCTATTTGCTGACCCGATCGTACCAGACCATATCGGCGTTCAGCCCCTGCTGGTAGCCCTTGACGTTGTCGCGGACCACGATCTGCGTTTTCCCCTGGTCGACAAACACGTACGGCGAGCTGCGCTGCAGCTCTTCCTGCATCTGTTTGTACAGCCCAAGGCGTTTGGCGGCGTCCGGCTCGGCCACCGCCGCGAGGGTGGCTTTATTCAGCTCCGGAATTTGCCAGCCGTTAAGGCCGGCCACGGTGCTCGATTTACCGTCGTTGTAAGCGAAGGCGCTGGCGTTGGAGTGGGCGTCGAAGTAGTCGGGGATCCACAGGCGAATCGCCGCCTGATGCTGCTTCGCCCGCACCCGGGCGTACACCTGGCTACCGGCCGCCGGCAGCAGGTCGATCTTCACCCCGCCCTGGGCGAAGCTGGCCTGCATGGACTGGGCGATGGTGATAAACGGCGGCTTGTTTTCAACATCAAGGGTGAAGTGGGCGTCCTTAATTCCGGCTTTGGCGAGGATAGCTTTGGCCTTCGCCGGGTCGAATTTAAACGGATTGTTGTCCAGCGCCCCCGGCAGACCCACCGGCAGGAAGCTCTGGTGGACAAAGTACTGGCCCTTGAGCAGGTCCTTCGTGATGCCGTCGTAATCCACCAGCCAGCGTGCGGCTTCCCACAGCGCCGGGTTTTTCAGCAGCGGGTTGGCGTCGTTGCCGGCGTTAAATACCAGATAGTTTTGTTCCGCCGAGGGGATGCTCAGCACCTTCACGCCGGGCTTGTTCTGCAGGGCGGCGATCTGATCGGCGCCGAGGTCGCGCGCCACGTCGGCGTCGCCCTGCTGGATCAGCAGGCGGCGGGAGGCCGGATCGGGGACGTTTTTGATGATGATGCTTTTCAGCTTCGGCGCGCCGGTGGGCGAGCTGTCGTTAGCCTCCAGCACGATGGCCTGATGCGGCTGGTAAACGCGCATTTTGAAGGCCCCGCTGCCCGCCGAGTGCATCTTCAGCCAGCCGTTGCCGAAATCGTTATCTTTGGCATTCGGCGCCACCAGCTTCTCATCGACGATGGAGGCGATAGGCGTGGAGAGAATATTCAGCGCCACCGCCGGGCTGACCTCGGCGGTCCAGTGCAGCGCCAGCGTGTGGTCATCCACCTTTTTCAGCTGGCCGGCGATGTTGTCCGGCTGCCAGCCGAGGACGTTGAGAATAAAGGCCGGCGATTTATTCAGGGTCACCGCGCGGGTGTAGGAGAAAATAACATCTTCCGGACGTACCGGGTTACCGGAGGCGAATTTCGCCTCGGGCTTGAGCTTAATGGTCAGCGTTTTCGCCGCCGGGTCCGCCTGCCAGCTCTCGGCCAGAATCGGGGTGATTTTTTCAGGGTTGTCGCGGTCCGGCTGCACCAGGCGCTGATAGAGGCTCGGGACCGTCTGGATGCTGGAGAGTTCGTTGGCTTCCGCCGGGTCGAGGCTAACGATGTCGTCGAGGCCCTGGGCAACGACCAGGGTGTTTGGCGGCGTGGCGGCATGGACGGCGGCGGAAAGCGCGGTCAGCACCAGTAGTGACAGCAGTTTTTTAGTCATGAGCAATCCCTGAAAAATAGTGTTTTGATTATTGATGTGTCGCTAAATTAGGCCCCTTCACCAAAGGCGTAAAGTCAAAATGCGGATAAACTTATGCTTAAAAAGCATAATCAATATCAGCGGGCTATAGGTGAAAAATAATGCGGTCATCTTTCTGCGCGCGGCGCTTTTTGATATAACAATTTGTTCACAATTTAACGGAACCCAAAAAAAGATGCCGGAAATCAATCAGTATGGCCAGCAGGTAAACGATGTGGTCGTTGGCTGGCAGGGCGCCAGCGTGCTTAAACGCAGCCCGCTGGCGGGACAATACTGCCGGCTTGAACCGCTGGATACCCGGCGGCACTCGGCGGATCTATTTGCCGCCTACTCGCTGGGCGACGAAAGCGACTGGACCTGGCTTGCCAGCACCCGTCCTGAAACCGTGGAGGCCACCGCGCACTGGGTGGCGGGCAAAGTCAGCGACGACGCGCTGGTCCCCTTTGCGGTGGTCGATCTCAGCTCCGGCCGGGCGGTGGGGCTGGTGAGCTTTATGGCCATTGAGCAGGCGATGGGCTCGGTAGAGATCGGCCACGTCACCTGGTCGCGGAAGATGAAAAATACCCCGCTGGGCACCGAGGCGGTCTGGCTGCTGCTGAAGTACGCGTTCGCCGCCGGCTATCGGCGCCTGGAGTGGAAGTGCGACTCGATGAATATCGCCTCCCGGCGGGCCGCCGAGCGGCTGGGCTTCACCTGGGAAGGGCGCCTGCGCCAGAAGCTGGTGCGCAAGACGCGCAGCCGCGACAGCGACATGCTCTCCATTATCGACGGCGAATGGCCCCAGCGCGATGCGGCGCTGCGGGCGTGGCTGGCGGCGGACAATTTTGATGCCCAAGGGCGGCAGATAAAGCGGCTGGAGGCGTTCAGGGAATCCGCTACCCCCTCCTGAACAGGACGGAGGGGGAGGCGCTGTTTACCAGCAGATAAATCCGCCATCGACTACCAGGTCGACGCCGGTGCAGAATGACGCGGCGTCGCCGGCGAGGAACAGGGCCGGGCCCGCCATCTCCTCGACTCTCGCCATTCGCTGAATCGGCGTCTGGCTTTCGAATTCGCGGGTCTGATGGACCATTTCCGGACGGGTGTTCATCGGCGTGGCGGTATAGCCGGGGCTGATGGAGTTGACGCGGATCCCCTTGCCGACCCACTCCATCGCCAGGCTTTTTGACAGATGGATGACGCCCGCTTTAGAGCTGTTGTAGTGCGCCTGCTCAAGGCCGCGGTTAACGATAATGCCGGACATGGAGGCGATATTAATGATCGAGCCGCCGCCGGATTCCAGCATCAGCTCCGCCTCGGCTTTACAGGAGTTCCACACCCCGGTGAGGTTGATATCAATCACCCGCTGCCACTGCTCGGCTTCCATCTCCAGCGCCGGGTTGGCGTTGGCGATGCCGGCGGCGTTCACGGCGATATCGAGGCGGCCGAAGCGGCTTTTCGCCAGCGCGACGGCGGCGCGGAGATCGCTGAGCTGGCGCACGTCCCCGGTGTACAGGCAGGCCTGGCCGCCGATGGCTTCGATATGATTCACGGTCTCGGTGAGGCCGCCGTCTTCCCGCAGATCGAAGCACACGACCCGCGCGCCCGCGCTGGCAAGCGCGTAAGCAATGGTCTGACCGATCCCGCTGCCCGCGCCGGTGACGAAGGCAACGCGTTCCTGCAGATTAAACAGCTGTTGAGCAAAATCTTTGGCGATCATAGTGATGACCCTTTTAATGAATATCCCATAGCCCGGAGAGGCGCAGGGCGCGGTATCCGGGCTATCCTTGGTGAATCCTTGCTTAGCGGCGCGGCTGCGGGGCCTCAGGACATAATTAAGCCGCCGTCGATGTTAATCGTTTGTCCGGTGAGGTATCGCGCGTCGTCGGAGGCGAGAAACGCCACCAGCCCGGCGACATCTTCCGGTTTCCCCGCGCGTTTCATCGGAATACCTTCAACCCACTCCGCCATCAGCTCGCCCTTAGCGTAGCGTTTGCTATCGCTGCTGAGGATCTCCCCCCACACGCGGTCGTTGTAGTCCCACATTTCGCTCTCGATAATTCCGGGGCAGAAGGCGTTAACGGTGATATTCCACGGCGCCAGCTCATGGGCCAGGCTTTGGGTAATCCCGATAACCCCCATCTTGCTGGCGGCGTAGTGCGGGGTATAGATAAAGCCCTGACGGCCCTGGCCGGAAGAGGTATTAATCAGGCTGCCGTGGTTTTGCTTGACCATGTATTTAGCCGCTTCGCGGCAGCACAGCCAGACGCCGGTGGTGTTCACCGCCAGCACCTTCTCAAAATCAGCCTTTGGCATATGGTCGAAGTAGTCGATAGTGATCACCCCGGCGTTTTGAATGGAGACGTCAATGGTGCCAAAACGCGCGGCGGCCTGTTCATAAAGAGACTGGACCTGGGCTTCGTTGGTCACGTCGACCTCCAGCGACAGGATGTCCGCCTGATAGCGCTGACGCAGGGTTTCCGCGGTTTCATGGACGCGATCGGCGTTAGAGACCATCACCAGCCTGGCGCCATCGCGCGCGAAGCGCTCGGCGATACCCGCGCCAATGCCGCGGCAGGCTCCGGTAATAACAATCGTTTTGTTGTGAAAATTTCTGTTCATACTATTTTCCCTTTAGCGAGGCCGGGCGGGGCGCGCCCGGCGCAATGATCGTTGTCTGGCGGCGTATTAGCTGGAGGCGGCGCCGCCGGGCAGCGCGGCGGCCTGCTTCTCTTCGTGACGACGCATCAGGATGACTTTGTTCTGCAGCTTTTGCTGGAACTGGTCGACGACGACGGCGGTTACGATTACCACGCCTTTAATGACCATCTGCCAGAAATCGCTGACCCCCATCATGACCATGCCGTCGGCGAGGAACACGATAACGAAGGCGCCAATGATGGAGCCGGTGACCCGGCCTCGGCCGCCCGCCAGCGCCGTGCCGCCGAGCACGGTGGCGCCGATGGCGTCCATTTCAAACATATTGCCGGTCATCGGGTGGGCGGTTTGCAGCTGGGAGGCGACGATCAGCCCAACGAACGCGGCGCAGAGGCCGGAGAAGGCGTAGACGAAGATCTTCGCCTTCACGATAGGTACCCCGGCGAGGCGCGCCGCAGACTCGTTGCCGCCGATGGCGTAGATGTAGCGGCCAAGAGGCGTTTTGGTCGTCAACCAGTAGCCGAGCACGAGGAAGCCGATCATCAGCCAGATGGGGAGATAAATGCCGAGCACGGTGCCGGAGCCGAGGATCGAGAAACCGGTGTTCCCCAGCGCTTCCATCCCGTTGAGGTTAGGGTAGGTGCTGCCGTCGTTGAATAGCAGGGCGGAGCCGCGGGCGACGTACATCATGCCGAGCGTGCAGATAAAGGGCGCGACGCCGAAGCGGGTAATGACGGCGCCGTTAACAAAGCCGACCAGGATGCCAAAAATGGCTACGCAGAGGATCACCTCAGGCACGTTGAAGAAGACAACGCTGCCGTTCCACAGGGGCAGCCCGTTGGTCAACAGCGCGCCGGCGACCATGCCGCAGATCCCGGCGACGGCCCCGACCGAAAGGTCGATACCGCCGGTGAGGATCACCAGCGTCATCCCAATCGCCAGCAGGCCGGTGATTGCCACGTGCTGGGTCATAATCAGCAGGTTAGAGGTGGTCAGGAAATTCGGTACCATCACGCTGAAGAATGCAATGACCAGCAGCAGAGCGATAAACGTTCTGGCCTTCAGTAGGTACATATAAATCATATATTTCTGGTTCATGATGGATTCCAGCCTGATTAATCTTGAGGTGTTGAAGCCGCGATTAATTTTTCGCGGGTAACCGCATGGCGCGGTAAATCTGCGGTAATGCGGCCATCTGCCATCACCAGAATGCGGTCGGCCAGGGCCATCACTTCGTCCAGCTCCGAGGAGGAGAACATGACGGCCAGCCCCTGGTGCGCCATTTTGCCAATCAGGTGATAGACGTCCGTTTTTGCACCAACGTCTATCCCGCGGGTGGGCTCATCGAGAAACACCACCTGCGGCTGCGTCATCAGCGCTTTACCCAGCACAACCTTCTGCTGGTTGCCGCCGCTCAGGGAGGTAATAGGCAGCTCGGGGTCGCTGACCTTGATGGCGAGCTGGCGGATCATCTCCTTCACGCTGGCGTTCTCTTTATGCGGATTCAGCCATTTCCACGCCCGGCGAAAGCCCTGCAGGCTAAAGTCAGAGAGCGTCATATTGGATTGAATGGACATCATCTGCACCACGCCTTCGCCCTGACGGTCTTCCGGCACCAGCGCCAGGCCCTTTTTTAGCCGGGTTTGAAACGGAGCTTTACCGATATTTTCTCCGTTAAGGTGGACGCTGCCGGTCTGGCAGGTCATCAGGCCGATCAGCCCCTTAAACAGCTCGGTACGCCCGGCGCCCAGCAGGCCATAGATGCCGATGACTTCGCCTTTATTCAGCGTGAAGGTCACGTCGTTTAGCTTGTAGCCGCCGCTGTGATGCAGCGCGGTCAGCCCCTCGACGGCAAGCACCGCTTCGCCCTGCGGCGCCGGGTGATAGTCGAAGTGCTTTTTCTTATCCCCGACCATCTGCTCAATGATCCAGGGAATGCTGGCATCGCCGAAGGCGCGTTCGCTGATAAAGCGGCCGTCGCGGAAAATCGTGATGTGGTCGCCAATCTCCATCAGCTCTTCCAGGCGATGGGAGATATAAATAATGGTGACGCCGCGCCGTTTTAGCTGCTCAATGACGTTAAACAGGATCTTAACTTCCGACTGGCTGAGCGCCGACGTGGGCTCATCCATAATCAGCACCCGGGTATCCTTTGACAGCGCACGGGCGATCTCCACCAGCTGCTGATGGCCGATCCCCAGCTCGCCCAGCGGGGTGTAGGGGTCGACATTAAGCTCCAGTCTTTCCAGCAGCGATTTCGCCAGTTCGTACTGATATTTTTCGTTAATCCGGCCTTTCTGGAAAAATTCGTTCGCCATGAAAATATTATCCATGACGTTCATATTGAGGAATAAATTAAGCTCCTGGAAAATAATGCTGATCCCCTGACGTTCGGCCTGATGAGTGGAGCTTAATGACACTTCGGCACCGTCGAGAATAATTTGTCCGGAGGAGGGCGTTTCGACACCGGCAAGCATTTTCATCATGGTGGATTTACCCGCACCATTTTCTCCGATCAGAACGTTTACTTTATTTCGATATACCCGGTAATTAACGTTATCTAAGGCGATAACCCCCGGATAAACGCGGGACAGCGCGCGCGTTTCGATAATAACTTCAGATTCGACTGGTTGGGGAGCGACGAGTGATTGCGACGGCATCTTATTGTCCTCCGGAGCGTACAATTTTCGCTGGCGTAATATCGGGAACCGCTTGCGGAATATCCCAGGCGGAGAAGACGCCGTATATCTCGACGGTTTCACCGCTTTTTACCTGCGCGGTCTGAATCATTTTCACCGCCTGTTCATTAATGGCCCGGCCGTATTCGCCAAACAGCACCTGGTCATTAAAGTCCTGATAGCTGGTGCCTTTATCGCCATCCCGCAGCTGGGTGCCGCGAAGCGTCGGGCCAATTTGCACCACTACCGGGCCGCCGGCGCTATCTGCAACCGTCATTTTTCCGCTGCGGGAGGTAGAGTCGATCTTGTCGATTTTACCCGCGACCTTGACGTAAAAAATGCACGGATTCTCTTCCTGGGCGCGATAGCCCAGAGCCTGACAGGCGCTATCGAAATCCTTAGCGGCGCGCAGCGCGGCCATCAGTTCGCTGACCGGACGGGCCTGCGCCACAACCTGCGGTACGATTTTGTTCTGCCACGTTTGATCGATATTTGCCATATGCGGATTGGGCGGGGATTTAAGATCGGCCAGCTCCTGCTGGGAGACGATACGACAGCCTCCGAGAGCAAGTACGGCCAGTGCCAGCCAGTTTTTTTGTACATATCACTCTCCTACGCGCCCCCGAAGGGGCGCAACAACCCGAACTCAGGATTTGATGTTGAAGTCCTGAACTTTATCTGCGTTATCTTTGGTTATCAGAATGCCGCGGAACATGACGCGTTGCTTCGCGGGTTTGACGCCTTTTTGCAGGTAGTTATCGAGGTCGGTAACGCCCTGCGCCGCAATCGACTGGGCCTGTAGCATAACGGTTGCCTGCAGCGTGCCGGCCTTGACCGCATCGCGCTCGTCGTTGCTGCCGTCGATGCCGACCACTACGACGTCAGTCCGATTTGCCGCCTTGAGGGCGGCGATGGCGCCAAGGGCTACCGGACCGTTGCCGCAGATCACGCCTTTGACGTCAGGATGGGCCTGCAGAATGCTGTCCATAATGCGCTTGCCGTCAATTAGCGTGCCTTTGGCATCCTGTTTAGCGACGCTGACCATATCCGGATACTGGTCAATCACCTGGTGGAATGATTTAGAGCGCGTAACGCAGTTATTATCCGCAAGGTTGCAGGTGAGTTCGGCATATTTTCCTTTTTCCGCCATTTTCTCAACAAAGACGTTGGCGACTTCCGAACCGGCCTGGAAGTTATTATGCGTAATCTGCTCAAGGGCCACGTCATCGACAGGAATTTCCCGGTTAATTAATATAATCGGAATACCCGCATCTTTAGCTTTCTTAATCGCCGCGACGCTGGCGGTGGAGTCGGCGTTATCCAGAATAATGCCCTGAACTTTTTTACCGATGGCGGTATCAATCAATTCGTTCTGTTTTTTTACATCTTCGCCATGAGACAGGATGGTGGTGTTATATCCGAGTGCTTTTGCCTTCTCGCTGGCCCCTTTGGCTTCAGAAGCGTAATAGGGGTTATCCAGCGAGTTAACCATGATCATGATGGTGCCTTTTTCTACTGCCTGGGCAGTAAAAGAAAGCGCGGTCAGGGTTGCAGCGGTTAGAAGCGTTAAACGTAATTTCATGACAATGTTCTCTCTGTGTTGTTATTGTCGGGTACGGTGAAACAACGTAAGTCCGGAAAGGCGGTTGTATGGGCCGGAATTCTCCTTCTGTTAATGATTAAGGTTCGTCACCCGCGGATTCCCTGGTGGGCGTCAGGCGCACGTCGCCGGTTTCCATAATGTTCTGTCCACCGCATGGCGCCACTCCTGCCATCGTGCCTGCAGGCGCTGGTGGCGGGCCATGTCGGGGCTAAATGTACCGTGTGCGGTTAAAAAGGCTGCCAGGTCAACGGGCGTACCGGGATTGAGCGCCTTACGGGCCAGCAGGGCCGCGCCAATGGCCGAGAGCTCGGGCACGTCGCTGCGCATAACCGGGCAGCCCAGCAGATCGGCCTGGTACTGCATGAGCCAGTCGTTTTTGGTCGGTCCGCCGTCGACCATCAGCGCCGAGAGGCTGAAATCATCGTGCTGGCGCATGGCGACAACCACGTCGGCAATCTGGTAGGTGATCGATTCCAGCGCGGCGCGGATCAGGTGCGCGCGCTTAACGCCGCGGCTCAGCCCACAAATGACGCCGCGGGCGCTATCGTCCCACCACGGGGCGCCAAGCCCGGTCAGCGCCGGCACAAAATAGACCCCCATCGTCGACTCAACCGAAGCGGGCAGGGTGTTCAGCTCGTGGGCCAGCTCGTCGGCGGTGAGTTCGCTCAGGCCGGTGCTGTCGGCCATCCACGCCACGGCATCGCCGGTGTGGGGAATGTTGCCTTCCAGCCCGTAGGTGATGCGCTCGCCGTCATGCCAGGCAATGGTGGTGGCCAGCGCGTCAATATCGCACTGGGCTGATTTAACCGGCGCCATCACCGACGAGCCGGTGCCGTAGGTGGCCTTCACGCACCCGAGCTCTCCGAGCGCGTGGCCAAAAAGCGCGGCGTGGGAGTCGCCGACCATCGACATGATCGGAATGCCGTCAGGTATCGCCGCGAGCCCGCGGGTGTAGCCAAATAATCCGCTGGATGGCTTAATTTCCGCCAGCGCGGCGCGGGGGATCTGGAACAGGGCCAGCATGTCGTCATCCCACTGTCCGCTCTGCAGATTGAGCAGCTGGGTGCGCGCGGCGTTGGAGTAGTCGCAGCAGAAGGCGTCGCCGTGGGTTAAGTTCCACAGCAGCCAGCTATCGATGGTGCCGAGGCAGATCTCGCCGCGTTCGGCGAGAAGGCGACCCTCGGGGATGGACTCCAGCAGCCAGCGCATTTTGGAGGCGGAAAACAGCGGCGCAATCGGCAGGCCGGTGGTGGTTTTAATCTGCTGCTCTTTGCCCGCATGGCGCAGCTCGTCGCAAAACGCGGCGCTGCGGGTGCATTGCCAGGTGATGGCGGCGTTAACCGGCTTTCCGCTGTGGCGATACCAGCCGATGGCGGTTTCCCGCTGATTGCTGATGGCTAATGCGGCGACGTTATCCGCGCCAACGTGCGCAACCGCTTTGGCAATCACCGCAAGCGAGGCCTCGATCAGCGTCTCGCCGGATTGCTCGACCCAGCCATCGCGCGGGGTTTGAATCGCCAGGGGCTGTGAAAATTTGACAATAACGTTGCCACGGCCGTCGAGCACGACCGCTTTGGCATTGGTCGTTCCCTCGTCGAGTGCAATAATGAACTCTTGCTGTGTTGCCGACATTAGATAGTCTCCTGAGCCACATTTCGTCCTGGCGCTGAGGGGCGAACATTCCTCGCTATCGCGTTGCGACTTAGCAGGCCATGATGTGACATTTCGTTATCACTTTTGTAATCACTGAATATATATTCGATAGTGATTATTTATTTAATACCTTAGCCAGAAACTTTCCCCGGGGCTAGAGGGAAAGTTATCAATTGTGCTGGCAATCACACTTATCTGAATGGATAAATGCGCTGAGGGCTGGCGGGTTAAGCGCGGCGAAATTTTATCAGAGTATTGAAATATATATGTTTATTTTTCATACCTCGGCATCAGAAAGGGCGGCGCAGAGGCATGCAAAAAATATCTGCCGGAAAATTAGCCGGTGATCAGCAGCCTCGCGGTGGGGTAATCGGTGATTAAAACGTCGATATAGCCGCCGGAGAGGGCGCCTTTGATCGCCGCGACCTTATCGCTGCCGCCGGCCAGCGCCACGACGTTGGGGCATTTTTTTACTTTTTCCAGCGCCATGCCAATAACAGGATCTTCATCATCGCGTAACACGGCCTGGCCCTTTTTGTCGTAATAGTGCAGGCAGATATCCCCCACCGCGCCGCGCTCGGCCAGCACCTGCAGCATATCTTCGTGGTAATAGTTACCTGATGTTTTCAGCAGCTGCGAAGGTTCAAGGATCCCAATCCCGACGATGGCAATATCGACCTCATCGAAGCGCGAAACCACGTCGGCGACGTCCTGACTGGCAATAAGGCGGTTTTTCTCCGCCATCGAACCTTCAATGCTTTGCGAAGGCAGCAGCCAGGCCTGGCAGTTAAGGTGCTGCGCGAGCGTCTGGGTCAGGATGGTGGCCTGCACGTTGCCGTTCGGCCCCACGCCGCCGAGCAGCTGGATGACGCCGCTGGCCTTCAGGTTCTGCGCGTGGACCTCATCGACCATCGCCCTGATGGTTGAACTCCATGAGGAGACGCCGATCAGATCTTTTGGCCGCAGGCGGGTTTCCAGATAGTGGGCGGCGGCGGAGCCAATGGCGCGCTTGAGGGTGTGATCGCTGGCATTCTCTTCGGTATCGACGACGATAGCCTGCTTAATTCCGTAGCGATCTTCGATGCCTTTTTCGAGGTTAAGAAAAATATTCGAAGGCTGAACGACGCTAATTTTTACCACCCCTTCCTTCTGGCAGCGGGTGATGGCGCGGGAGACAAATGACTGGGAGAGCGAAAGAAGTTGTGCGATGTCGGACTGCTTTCGTCCTTCAAGATAGTAAAGCGTGGCAATCTTAACTAACAGCCTTTGTTCATCCTGCTTAGCCATATATATCCCCGAAAATCATTAACGTCTATCCATTATGCTATACCCATCAGGCCGAAAATTGCCCGTCCGCTGGCGTTGCGCATCTACCGCGCCGACCCTCTGCCTGAGCAGACTGCAGTGCGAATAATTCAGGGTATAGAGGCTTTTATCATACGTGAAAAAGAAAGAGAACTAAGTGTGATGAAACTCTAACTTTTATCAATCCTCAAAATCAGCTATGGACAAAAACAGAACAGTTGCCGCATAATTGAATAAAGAATCATTGTTGAATATATATTCATGGTGATGTCAAGTCAACTGAAAACTTATCCAGGCGCAGACCAGCCTGATAGTAAGGAGGCAGAATGTTCCTGAGTATGATGCAGCGGCGGAAGCCTGATGATGCGCTGCCTGGGGATGTCTGGTTTTTTTAGTCCCTGACGGAATAAATATTCCAAGTTGAAATTAAATTCAGAGGTATTAAATGAATCCCTATAGCTACGATGTCCAGGCTCTTGAGCGTCAAGCTCGCGCGGTACGCCGCCATATTATCAGATTGAATGCCAACAGCCCGGCCGGAGGGCATACCGGCGCCGATCTGTCGCAGGTCGAGCTCCTCACCGCGCTCTATTTCCGCGTGCTAAACGTCTCCCCGGAGCAGATTGCCGATCCGGAGCGGGATATTTACATCCAGTCTAAAGGCCACGCGGTGGGGTGCTACTACTGCGTGCTTGCCGAAGCCGGCTTTTTCCCGGTTGAGTGGCTGGCGACCTACCAGCACGCCAACTCGCACCTTCCCGGCCACCCGGTTCGTCAAAAAACCCCCGGCATCGAGCTGAATACCGGGGCCCTGGGCCACGGTTTGCCGGTTGCGGTGGGGCTGGCGCTGGCGGCGAAAAAGAGCAACAGCGCCCGGCGCATCTTTTTAATTACCGGCGACGGCGAGCTGGCGGAGGGCAGCAACTGGGAGGCGGCGCTGGCCGCGGCGCACTACGGGCTCGATAACCTGATTATTATCAACGACAAAAACAATCTTCAGCTCGCCGGACCCACCCGGGAGATTATGAACACCGACCCGCTGGACGAAAAATGGAAAGCGTTTGGCATGAACGTGACCGAGTGCCAGGGAAACGATATGGCCTCAGTGGTGGCCGCTCTGGAGGGGCTGCAGCAGGCGGGTAAACCGAACGTTATTATCGCGAATACGACAAAAGGCGCCGGTATTTCCTTTATCCAGGGGCGTCCGGAATGGCACCACCGGGTACCGAAAGGCGAAGAGATTGAACTGGCACTGGAGGAACTGAAAGATGAGTAATGCAGAACACCTGGCGATCGTAATGGTGCAAGCGTTTATTGACGCGGTAGAAAGCGGCGTTGATCTGGTGCCGGTCGTCGCTGATTCCACCTCGACGGCGAAAATCGCCCCCTTTATTAAACAATTCCCCGGCCGTCTGGTTAACGTCGGGATTGCCGAACAAAGCATGGTCGGCATGGCGGCCGGGCTGGCGTTGGGCGGGAAAGTTGCGGTCACCTGTAACGCCGCGCCCTTCCTGATTTCTCGCGCCAATGAGCAGATCAAAGTCGATGTCTGCTACAACAACACCAACGTTAAGCTGTTTGGCCTCAACGCCGGGGCCAGCTACGGCCCGCTGGCGAGCACCCACCACTCCATTGACGACCTGGCCGTGATGCGCGGGTTCGGCAATATCCAAATCTTTGCGCCTTCTACGCCGCGCGAATGCCGGCAGATAATCGACTACGCCATTCAGTATCAGGGGCCGGTCTATATCCGCCTTGACGGCAAGGCGCTGCCGGAGCTGCACGACGAGAGCTATCGCTTTGCGCCAGGGGCGGTGGTTACCCTGCGCGAAGGCCAGGATATTGCGCTGGTTGCAACGGGGTCGACGGTGCATGAGATCGTTGACGCTGCACAACTGTTGGCTGAGCAGGGCGTTGACGCGAAGGTGGTGAGCGTGCCGTCAATCCGCCCTTGTGATACCGCAGCGCTGCTGGCGGCGCTGGAGGGCTGTAGCGCGGTCATCACGGTTGAAGAGCACAACGTCAACGGCGGGCTTGGTAGCCTGGTTGCCGAAGTGCTGGCCGAAGGCGGCGCCGGTATCCCGCTGAAGCGCCTGGGGATCCCGGACGGCGAGTATGCGGCGGCGGCGGATCGCGGCTGGCTTCGTCAGCACCACGGTTTCGACGCGCCGGCAATCGCCGCGCTGGCCTGCACGCTGCGCTAACTCTGGTGAAAACCCGTGCGGGCAGCCGCGCGGGTGGCGCTATTTTGCCTTCCCGCAGAGGGTGATGACCCGGGCGTCAGCTTGCAGCCAGTGAACCTCCGCTATCTCATCATCAATTTGCATCCGCAGCGTTCCTTCCTTTATATACGTCAACCGCATACGCAGAAAATCCATCCCGGACTGGCGGGAGAGGGGGAGCGCCTTAAACCCGCTCTCTTTCGCCGAGAACGCCAGCGTCAGCGCCAGCGCAAAGGGCAGGCCGCTGGCCGTCAGCAGCGTTTTTTCCGCAGCGTTGATAATGCTGCCTTCGAGCTCCGCCGCCAGCACCGGCGTAAAGCAGCGCTCAATATCAATCCCCACCGGTCGGGATGAGACCACCGCCAGGGCGCTGTTTTCGCAGTGGCTGATGCTGCCGAACCACGGCGCGGGCCACAGCGGCTGGCGCCGCTCACCGGGGGGCGGGGGCGTTTTTTCGCCGACTTCGCGCAGGGCGTGAACGGCGGCGATGCGTCCGGCAAGATGCTCGGCCTGGCGCTTGCGGCCGCCTGCGGCGAGCAGGGCGTGGTGGGGCAGCCACAGCAGATCCGCGGGCTGGAAGCTGGCAGGGTCGAAATCGATCCGCTGGATAAGATGTCCGGCAAGTAAAAGGGTGCTGTGACGTGTCTGCATGACAGGATGTTAACCGATTTCCCGGCCGCCCTCTATGGCTGGAGGGCGGCGGGATTCAGGCGAGCAATCAGAAGTGAGTGTTGATGCCCATATACCAGGTACGGCCCGATTCGTTATAGGTTTCGGCGCCCGCGCCGTACATATAGCCGGTGGCTCCGCCGGTAGTTTGGGCGTTGCCCGCGCGCCAGTGGCGCTTATCGAAGACGTTATCCACGCCGCCGGTCAGGCTGACGTATTTGGTGACGTCCCAGGTCGCGCTCAGGCCGAGGATGCTGTATGGGCTAACCTCGTTCTTCTCGCTGCCGGTGACCGCCTGACCCTTGTAGTTATACTTCTTCGGCTGCTGCTTGCCGTACCAGGTAAAGGTCGACTGCACGGAAACATCGTCGTATACCTGCCAGCTGAGGGTCGAGTTGAGGGTATATTCCGGGATAATTGACAGACGGTCGCCGGTTTCCTTATTCTTACTCTGCAGCATGTAAGTGATGTTGTTGGTCCAGTTAACGGTCTCGCTAACCGGCACGTTTAACGTACCTTCCAGTCCCTCAACCACCGCTTTCGGCACGTTCTCCCATTTGTACAGGTCGGTACCTGCCGCGTTTTGGTAGACCGGAGAATAGCCCGCTTCAATTTTGTTGCGGTAGTCGTTACGGAACCAGGTCGCGCCCGCCAGCCAGCCGTCGTGCTTGAACTCAAGCCCAATCTCTTTGTTGATGCTGGTTTCCGCCTTCAGATCTTCGTTACCCTGCAAGTAGCAGCCGGCATTGCTGGCGTAGCAGCCCTGACCCCTACTGTACAGAATGTAGTTCGGGTTGGTCTGGTACAGGCTCGGCGCTTTATAGGCGCGGGCAATACCCATCTTCAGGGTAAAGTCGTCCCCCAGGCCCTGGGACAGGTTCAGCGACGGGCTCCAGTTATTGCCGACGATGCTGTGGTGATCGAAACGTAGCGCCGGAGTCAGCATGGTAGAGTCGGTCACTTCCATATTGTTCTCGGCGAACAGCGAGAAGATTTCCGCTTTTGAATATGGGCTACGGCCAGTGCTATCGTAGCCTGGAATCGTTCCGCCCATTAAGGTTTGGGTATTAGAGGCGTTATCCTTCATCCGCTGCTGGTTCCATTCGGTCCCCAGGGTCAGGTTCTGATTGACCAGCAGGTCGAACGGCAGGTTCACTTCGCTGTGCAGCATCACGTCGGAAAGGTCGGTATCGGAGAACAGGTTGCTGTTGAAGATACCTTCCGTACCCCCGGCCAGGCCTTCGCCCTTACGCGAGTTGCGGGTGTGCTCGTACTGCGCCCAGTTGCTGGTGGTGATGCCGTTATCCCAGCCTCCGTTCCAGGTGACGGAGTAGGTATTGCGGTACAGGCGGTTGGTCTCTTTACCGTAGTTCTCTTTCACCAGGTCGTTGGTGTTGGTGTTCTGCGTGTCGCCTGCGTAGAGGTTGCCCTGGCGGCTGTAGCCCGACTCAAACTCCAGCGACTGCATCGGCGCGAAGTCCCAGCGCACGACGCCGTTGATGTTTTTATTCTCGACCCCTTCGCGCCCGGCCGGCAGGGTATCGGAGTAGATTCCGGTACGCTCGGACTGATGTCCCTGGTTGATATCCCAGGCGTCGGCCTGCGTTTTATCGAGGTTGCCGTACAGGCGGAAGCTGAAATCGCCGCCCATCGGGCCGCTGAGGTTAAAGTCGGTGCGCTTGGTGGAGCCCTCGTCTTTATGCTCAGGGGCGTTCATGTAGGCATTCCATGAACCGTGCCACTCGTTGCCACCTTTTTTGGTGATGATATTGACCACGCCGCCCGCCGCGCCGTTGCCGTAACGTGCCGCCGCCGGGCCGCGAATGACCTCAATGCGCTCGATAAGCTCCGGCGGCACCCAGCTGGTATCGCCGCGGGTATCGCGCTCGCCGCGCCAGCCGAGACGAATGGAGTTACGGCTGGTGACCGGCTTACCGTCAATCAGGATCAGGGTATTTTCCGGGCCCATGCCGCGAATATCAATCTGGCGGTTGTTGCCGCGCTGGCCGCTGGTGGAGTTGCCGGTCAGGTTAACCCCCGGCATAGTGCGGATAATTTCTGAGACATCGCGAGCCGGTGGACGTTTACGAATTTCATCGGCGGTGATGGTGGAGACGCCGGGAGCCTGCAGGTTCTGCTCCGCTGCGGTAACCACCATGGTCTCTTCGGCGGCCGTTTTTTTGCTGTTTGTGGTCTCTTCCGCGCACAGCGGGAGGGCAACACCATAAATTCCCAGATTGACCAGCAAGGCCAGGGATTTGATCCTGTTATTCATTTTATTAAATCCTGCTGTCTGTCGCCGCTTTCCCCAAAGGCCTTTTCCCACCGGGAGAGGTGACGGCATACACAAATGTTGCCAGTAGAGGACAAATGCCCGTCATCTCTGACATGTTTTTAGTTAGAAGTTACTCGTACCTACGCGCGGTAATACGCTATTGCAAATGCAAATTGTTATCAATAATATTATCAACAAAATATTGCGTTTATTGATAAATATCACGATAAACATAGGGTTATTGAATGCTCAAGACAGGAAGCGATGGCTGGTGGCAGAGCCTTACCGGCCCGCAGTCAGAGGCATCTGGCGATGCGTACCGGGTGACGTTCTGGTGGCGGGACCCGGCGGGCAGCGAGGCCACTTCGGCGACGCGGCGGGTGTGGATTTACATCACCGGCGTCACCGACCACCACAAAAATTCCGTCCCACAAACCCTGCGGCGCGTCCCGGGCACCGATGCCTGGCAATGGCAGACCACGCTCGCGTCGACCTGGCGCGGCAGCTACTGTTTTATCCCCTCCGAACGCGATGACGACTTTGCTCCCGAGATTTTTAACGGCGATGCGCCGGACCGCACGCTGCTGCGCGAGGGCTGGCGACGCCTGCTGCCGCGCGCGGTAGCCGATCCGCTCAACCCGCAAAGCTGGAAGGGCGGGCGCGGCCACGCGGTCTCGGCGCTGGAGCTCCCGCAGGCGCCGGAACAGCCTGGCTGGGCGCTGCGTGATGAAAACTATGCTCCGCCGGTCTGCATCCAGTGGCGCAGCGCGCGGCTTGGCAACAGCCGTCGGGTATGGATTTATGCCACCGGCGACGGCGCGGCGGAAGAGCGCCCGCTGGCGGTGCTGCTGGACGGCCAGTTCTGGGCCGAGAGCATGCCGATATGGTCGCCGCTGGCCGGACTTACCCGCGAGGGCCGGCTGCCGGCGGCGGTGTATCTGCTGATCGACGTGATTGATAACGCGCACCGCGGCCGCGAGCTGCCGTGCAATCGCGATTTTTGGCTGCGCGCTCAGCCAGTCCGGCTCCTACTGGTGGCCGCACCGCGGCGGCGCGCAGGATGGCGTGCTGATTGAAGGCCTGAGTTCGGGCGAGCTGCGCGCCGACGGGCTGCTGGTCTGGCTCGAAGCCGGCGAGCGGGAGCCCCTTATTCTCCGCGCGAATCAGGCGCTTTTAGCCCTGCTGCAGCGGTCGGAAGGGACGGTGTTCTGGCGTCAGGTTGACGGCGGACACGATGCGCTGTGCTGGCGCGGCGGGCTGACGGCGGGACTGATTCAGCTGTGGCAATCGACAGAATCCGCCCCTTTGGAACCCAATCATTGATCATGCGCGAGGGCTGCCGAGGCGGCCAGCAGGATAGCGAGTATTAACAGGAGTTTGAAATGCAATTCAGTAACCCCTTCGATAATCCGCAAGGGCAGTTTTACATTCTGCGTAACGAGCTGCAGCAGTACAGTCTGTGGCCCCATCACTGCGCGCTGCCGGAGGGCTGGACGGTAGAGTGTCCGCCGCAGTCGCTGGAAGCGTGCAATGCCTGGCTGGCGGCGAACTGGTCAACCCTCACCCCCGCGCACTACGCGTCCTAAGGAGCCGATGATGACCACTCGTTTACCGCTGGTTGCCGCGCAGCCGGGGATCTGGATGGCGGAGCGGCTGTCTACGCTGCCCGGGGCCTGGAGCGTCGCTCACTACGTCGAACTCAGCGGCAGCCTCGATCCGGCGCTGCTCGGCCGGGCGATCGTCGCCGGCCTGCGTCAGGCCGATACGCTAAGCCTGCGCTTTTGCGAAGATAACGGCGAAGTCTGGCAGTGGGTTGATGAAGACCGGGTCTTCGACGAACCGCAGTACCACGACCTGCGCGCGGCGGACGATCCGCACGCCGCGGCGCTGGCCATTATGCAGGCCGACCTCGGGCAGAACCTGCGCGTCGATAGCGGAAATTCGCTGGTCTGCCACCAGCTGCTGCGCACGGCGGATAATCGCTGGTACTGGTATCAACGCTATCATCATTTACTCGTCGATGGCTTTAGTTTCCCCGCCATTACCCGCCAGATCGCCGCCATTTACCGCGCCTGGCAGCGCGGCGAGGCGACGCCGGAGTCGCCGTTTACGCCCTTTGCCGAGGTGGTGGAAGAGTATCAGCGCTACTACGGCAGCGACGGCTGGCAGCGGGACAAGCGCTTCTGGCAGGAGCAGCGTCAGGCGCTGCCGGCGCCGGTTTCGCTCTCCGCCGCGCCGCTGGCGGGACGGGCAACCGGTACGGAGATCTGGCGCCTGAAGCTTGACGCCGACGCCGCGACCTTCAGCCGCCTCGCCGCCGGCGCCCCGCAGTGTCAGCGCGCCGATCTGGCGCTGGCGCTGACCGCGCTGTGGCTGGGGCGCCTGTGCGGGCGGATGGACTATGCCGCCGGCTTTATCTTTATGCGCCGCATGGGATCGGCGGCGCTGACCGCGACCGGGCCGGTGCTTAACGTCCTGCCGCTGGCGATAAATATCGATGCCGGGGAAACCCTGGCCGAGCTGGCGCTGCGCCTCGCCGGGCAGCTGAAAAAAATGCGCCGCCACCAGCGCTATGACGCGGAGCAAATCGTCCGCGACAGCGGCAAGGCCGCCGGCGATGAGCCGCTGTTTGGCCCGGTATTAAATATCAAAGTCTTTGATTACGTCCTCGATATCGACGGCGTGCAGGCGGTAACGCACACCCTGGCGACCGGCCCGGTTAACGATCTTGAGCTGGCGCTGTTCCCGGACGAAGCCGGCGGCCTGTCGCTGGAAGTGCTGGCCAATAAGCAGCGCTACGATGAGGCCACGCTGCGCGCGCACGTTGAGCGCCTCTCCGCGCTGCTGGCCCAGTTTGCCGCCGACCCGGCGCTGCGCTGCGGCGAAGCGAATATGCTATCCGCGCGGGAAACGCAGCGGCTGGCGGAAATCAATAATACCGGCATCGCGCTGCCCGCTACGACGCTGAGCGCGCTGGTCGCGGAGCAGGCGATGAAGACCCCGGACGCCCCCGCGCTGGCGGACGCCAGCTGGCAGTTCAGCTACCGCGAAATGCGCCAGCAGGTGGTGGCGCTGGCCGAGGTGCTGCGCGCGCGCGGGGTTAAGCCCGGCGATAGCGTGGCGGTGGCGCTGCCGCGTTCGGTATTCCTCACCCTCGCGCTGCACGCCATCGTTGAAGCGGGCGCCGCCTGGCTGCCGCTCGATACCGGCTACCCTGACGATCGCCTGCGCATGATGCTCGAAGACGCGCGCCCGACGCTGCTGCTGACCTCCGACGATCAGCTGGCGCGCTTTAGCGATATTCCCGGGCTCGCCAGCCTGTGCTATCAGCAGCCGCTGGCGGCGGGGGATGGCGCGCCGCTGGCGCTCTCCGCGCCGGAGCACACCGCCTATATCATCTTTACCTCCGGCTCCACCGGACGCCCGAAAGGGGTGATGGTGGGGCAGACCGCGATCGTCAACCGCCTGCTGTGGATGCAAAATCACTATCCGCTCGGCGCCGATGACGTGGTGGCGCAGAAAACGCCGTGCAGCTTTGACGTCTCGGTGTGGGAGTTCTGGTGGCCGTTTATCGCCGGCGCCCGGCTGGTGATGGCGGAGCCCGAAGCGCATCGCGACCCGCTGGCGATGCAGCACTTCTTCGCCCGCTACGGCGTAACCACGACCCACTTTGTGCCGTCGATGCTGACGGCGTTCGTCGCTTCGCTCGACGCGGAAAACGTCGCCGCCTGCCACACGCTGCGGCGGGTCTTCTGCAGCGGCGAAGCGCTGCCGACCGGGCTGTGCCGCGAATGGGAGACCCTGACCGGCGTGGCGCTGCATAACCTCTACGGCCCGACCGAAGCGGCGGTGGACGTCAGCTGGTATCCGGCCTGCAGCGCGGAGCTGGCGGCGGTAACCGGCAGCAGCGTGCCGATCGGCTGGCCGGTATGGAACACCGGATTACGCATTCTTGACGCGACTATGCGTCCGGTGCCGCCCGGCGTCGCCGGCGATCTGTATCTCACCGGCATCCAGCTGGCGCAGGGCTATCTCGGCCGACCGGACCTGACCGCCAGCCGCTTTATTGCCGATCCGTTTAGCGCCGGCGAGCGCATGTACCGTACCGGGGACGTGGCGCGCTGGCTCGATAACGGGGCGGTGGAGTATCTGGGGCGCAGCGACGATCAGCTGAAAATTCGCGGCCAGCGCATTGAGCTCGGCGAAATAGACCGCGTTATGGCGGCGCTGCCGGACGTAGCCCAGGCGGTCACCCACGCCTGCGTCTTTAATCAGGCGGCGGCCACCGGCGGCGATGCCCGCCAGCTGGTCGGTTACCTGGTCTCTGAGTCCGGGCTACCGCTGGATACCGCGGCGCTGAAGGCGCGCCTCGGCGAACAGCTGCCGCCACATATGGTGCCGGTGGTGCTGATCCAGCTGCCGGCGCTGCCGCTGAGCGCTAACGGCAAGCTGGATCGTAAAGCGCTGCCGCTGCCCACGCTAAGCCAGGAACGCCGAGGCCGGCCGCCGGAGTCAGAGAGCGAGCGCGCGGTTGCCGAGGCGTTCAGCCAGCTGCTGGGCTGCGAAGTGAACGACATCGAAGCCGATTTCTTTGCCCTTGGCGGCCACTCGCTGCTGGCGATGCGCCTGGCGGCGCAGCTGAGCCGCCGCTTTGCGCGCCAGGTGACGCCGGGACAGGTAATGGTCGCCTCGACGGTCGGCCAGCTGAGCGCGCTGCTGGCCTCCGATCTGAGCGACGAGCAGGCGCAGCGCCTGGGCTTTGATGCGCTTTTACCCCTGCGTAAAAGCGACGGCCCGACGCTGTTCTGCTTCCATCCGGCCTCCGGCTTTGCCTGGCAGTTCAGCGTGCTGGCGCGCTATCTCAACCCGCGCTGGTCAATCACCGGCATTCAGTCGCCGCGCCCGGAAGGGCCGATGGCGAGCGCCGCCAGCCTGGATGAAGTCTGCGAGTCTCATCTGCAAACTTTACTGGCGCAGCAGCCGCATGGGCCGTACTACCTGTTTGGTTATTCCCTCGGCGGCACCCTGGCGCAGGGGATTGCCGCGCGCCTGCGCCAGCGCGGCGAAGCGGTAGCGTTCCTAGGGCTGCTGGATACCTGGCCGCCGGAGTCGCAAAACTGGGCGGAAAAAGAGGCCAACGGTCTCGACCCGGAGGTGCTGGCGGAAATTGACCGCGAGCGGGAGGCGTTCCTCGCCGCCCAGCAGGGACAGCCGTCCGGCGAGCTGTTTAGCACCATCGAGGGCAACTACGCCGACGCGGTGCGCCTGCTGACCACCGCGCACAGCGCGAAGTTCGACGGCAAGGCGACCCTGTTCGTGGCGGAAAAAACGCGCCAGCCGGGGATGGACCCGCAGGCGCTGTGGGGGCCGTGGGTCGGCGAGCTGGAGGTCTTCAGCCAGGCGTGCGCGCACGTGGAGATCATCTCGCCCCAGGCCTTTGAGTCAATAGGTCCGGTGGTGCGGGAGATTCTGGGATAGGTCGAGCGTCGTCCGGAGTTTATCCGGGCGACCCCGGCGTATAGCCCAGCAGCCCCGGTAGGCGTCGCGCGTACCGGGGCTTTTTTGTGCTTTAGCCTGGGAGAGAAGGGGAGGCTAGCGGCGGCCCAGCGGCACCACCAGCGGCGTGTGGGCGACCGGATCGTCGATGATGGTGCAGCGCAGGCCGTAAATCCGCTCGATAAGCCCGGCGGTGACGATCTCTTTCGGCGCCCCTTCGGCGATAATTTTGCCATCGCGCAGGGCGATCAGATGGGTGGCGTAGCGGCAGGCCTGGTTGAGGTCGTGCAGCACCGCCGCCAGGGTATAGCCCTTCTCGCGATTCAGCTCGCTCAGCAGCTCCAGGAGATCTATCTGATGGCTGATATCCAGCCAGGTCGTCGGCTCGTCGAGCAGCATGATGGCGGTTTCCTGCGCCAGCACCATCGCAATCCACGCGCGCTGGCGCTGGCCGCCGGAGAGCGTGTCAACGCTCTGCTGCGCAAGGTCGGTGATACCGGTGGCCTTCATCGCCCGATTGACCGCGTCTTCATCTTCTTTACGCCAGCGGGTGAACAGCGGCTGATGCGGATAGCGGCCGCGGGCGACCAGCTCCTGGACGGTAATATCGCCCGGAGTGGTGGCGTTTTGCGCCAGCAGGCCGATGCGCCTGGCGACGTCCTTGCTGGCGTAGCGCTGGATCTGCTCGCCGTCGAGGTAAACATGGCCGCTGGTCGGGGTCATCAGGCGGCTGAGGGTGCGCAGCAGCGTCGATTTTCCGCAGCCGTTGGGGCCAATAATGGCGGTGAAGTGGCCGTCGGGAATGGTCACGTTCAGCGATTCGGCGATGATCTTTTTGCCGTATGCGAGGGTCAACTGGTCGCCGCGCAAACGGGAGGTGACTGCAGTCATTTTTTGCGGGACTCCTGAATTAACAGTGCGATGAGATAGATACCGCCGATGCTGACGGTGACGACTCCCACCGGTAGCTGATAGGGCATAAACAGGCGCTGGGAGCCGTAGTCGGCCAGCGCCAGCAGCAGCGCGCTGCACAGCGCCGACTGGGTCAGACCCCAGCGCGCGGTGCCGCTGAGGCGGCGGGCAATATGCGGAGCCACCAGCGCAATAAAGGAGATCGGGCCCGCCAGCGCGGTGGCGGCGGCGGTCAGCACCACCCCTACCAGCATCAGCAGCAGGCGCGAGCGCTCGACCCGCACGCCCAGCGCGCAGGCGGTGTCGTCACCCATTTCCAGCAGGCGCATACGCCGCGCCAGCAGCGCGCTGCAGGCCAGCATCAGCACAATAAGCGGCGCCGACGGCCAGGTTTTACTCCACGTCAGCCCGTTGAGCGAGCCGGCGTTCCAGAGCCCGGCGGAGAGCGCGGTCTCCAGCGACGCGCGCAGCAGCAGCCAGGTATTGAACGCCACCAGCATCGCGCGGATGCCGATGCCGATAATAATCAGGCGGAAGGTTTCAATCCCGTTGCGCCAGGCCAGCAGCCAGACCAGCAGGGCGGTCAGCACGCCGCCGGCCGTCGCCGCCAGCGCGATAGCCGTCAGGTTCTGGCCAAAGATCACCATCGCCACCAGCACTCCGCTCCACGCGCCGGTGTTGAAGCCCATGACGTCCGGGCTGCCCAGCGGGTTGCGCATCAGCGACTGAAAAATCGCGCCGCTGACGCCCAGCCCGGCGCCGATCAGCAGCGCCATCAGCACCCGCGGCAGCCGCCATTCGGTAACGACCATGGTAATATTACGCGGCGCATCGCCCAGCAGCGCGGAGATAACCTGCTCCACCCGCAGCGGCACCAGGCCGCTGCCGAGCCCCCAGAGGGAAACCAGCACGCTGGCGACGATCAGGATAAAGCAGCTGAGCAGCAAACGACGGGCAGGGGCGATCACATGGCACCTCCGCGCGGCTGACGACGCACCAGCCAGATCAGCACCGGGGCGCCGATAAAGGCGCTGACCACCGAGACCCGCAGCTCACCGGGCACCAGCAGGCGGCCAAGGACGTCGGCAAATAGCAGCAGCGCCGGGGTAGCCAGCAGGGTGACCGGCAGCGACCAGCGGTGGTCGGCGCCCACCAGCCAGCGCGCCATGTGCGGCATCATCAGGCCGATAAAGGCGATGGGGCCGACCACCGCCGTGGCGCTGCCGCACAGGACGGTTATCGCCAGCAGGCCGATAAACTGCGTGCGCGCCACCCGGCTGCCGAGGGCGGTGGCGGTATCGCTGCCGAGGCTCAGGCTGTTCAGCGCCCGGCTGAGCAGCAGCGTGACGGCGCCGGCGATCAGCACCGGGATCAGGACGATTTTAAGCGTTTGCAGAGTACGGATATCCAGCGAGCCGGCCTGCCAGAAGCGCAGCTGGTCGTAAACGTCGGGGTTAAGCAGCGCGATGCCGTTAGAGAGACCTTCGAGCACCGCCGCCAGCGCGACGCCGGCCAGGGTCAGGCGCACCGGGCTCAGCTGGCCTCCGCCCTGGCTGCCGGTGAAGGCTACCAGCAGCGAGGCGGCAAAGGCGCCGCAAAAGGCCATCAGCAGCTGCTCCTGCGGTGAATGAATGCCGAACAGCGCGGCGCCCAGCACGATCGCGAAGCTGGCGCCGGAGTTGACGCCCAGAATGCCGGGGTCGGCCAGCGGATTGCGGGTGAGGGTCTGCATCAGCGCCCCCGCCAGGCCCAGCGCGACGCCGGCGAGCAGCCCGGCAAGGGTGCGCGGCAGGCGGGCATCGAGCACGATGGTGCAGTCAGCGCTCTGACAGGCGCCGCTAAAGGCATCCACAACGACGTTGAGTGGCAGAGGTTTGGCGCCGACCAGCAGGCTGAGCGCAATCGCCACGGCTAAAACCAGCAGCAGACCAGGCACGGCAACGGCGCGCACCGTGGTCGTAGAAAACGACATAGTTCACATCCCTGACATGATAACGATAGTAATTATCGTTATCGATTCTATTCAGTTATGTTAGCATGGCGGCCCCTAAGAGTGGTATACGCAAATCATTCGGGATGCGTCGCGACGGCAGGGGCGCAAGCCTCCGGGCGCTAGCCCACGGCGCCACCCGGGCGCAGAGTCAATCCGCCCGCCATGGCCCAGGGCGTCGCTATGCGCGGCGTTCGGTCGCCGCCGGCTCATTGGTAGCCCGCCGTATGACGAGTATCGATGGAAAATAATAACAAGGTGTTGTAATGAACCGACAATCCCGTCTGCTGGACCTGAGCCTGCTGAAAACGCATCCGGCGTTTCGCGCCGTCTTTATCGCCCGCTTTATCTCTATTCTCTCGCTCGGCCTGCTGGGCGTTGCCATCCCGGTACAAATCCAGATGATGACCCACTCCACCCTGCAGGTCGGCCTCTCGGTCACTCTGACCGGCGGTTCGATGTTTGTCGGGCTGATGGTGGGGGGCGTGCTAGCGGATCGCTACGAGCGTAAGCGTCTGATCCTGCTGGCGCGCGGTACCTGCGGGATCGGTTTTGTCGGCCTGTGCCTAAACGCGCTGCTGCCCGAGCCTTCGCTGATCGCCATCTATCTGCTGGGCATCTGGGACGGCTTCTTTGCCTCGCTGGGCGTGACGGCGCTGCTGGCGGCAACCCCCGCGCTGGTCGGGCGGGAAAATCTGATGCAGGCCGGGGCGATTACCATGCTGACGGTGCGCCTGGGCTCGGTGATTTCGCCGATGATCGGCGGCCTGTTGCTGGCGACCGGCGGCGTGGCCTGGAACTACGGCCTGGCGGCGGCCGGAACCTTTATCACCACCCTGACGCTGCTGCGTTTACCGCAGCTCCCGCCGCCGCCGCAGCCGCGCGAGCATCCGCTGAAGTCGCTGCTGGCGGGGGTTAAGTTCCTCTTTAATAGCCCGCTGATTGGCGGTATCGCGCTGCTCGGCGGCCTGCTGACGATGGCGAGCGCGGTGCGCGTGCTCTATCCGGCGCTGGCCGAAGGCTGGCGGATGTCGGCCTCGCAGATTGGCCTGTTGTACGCCGCGATCCCGCTGGGCGCCGCTCTCGGGGCGCTCACCAGCGGCCGGCTGGCGCAGACCGCCAGGCCGGGCGCGCTGATGCTGGCCACCACCGTCGGCTCCTTTATTGCCATCGCGCTGTTTAGCCTGATGCCGCTGTGGCAGCTGGGCGCGCTGTGCCTGGCGCTGTTTGGCTGGCTGAGCGCCATCAGCTCTCTGCTGCAGTACACCCTGATTCAAACCCAGACGCCGGAAGCGATGCTCGGGCGCATTAACGGCCTGTGGACCGCGCAGAACGTTACCGGCGATGCCGTTGGCGCCGCGCTGCTGGGCGGCCTCGGTGTGATGATGACCCCGGTCGCGTCGGCAAGCGCCAGCGGCTGGGTGCTGGTTATCGTCGGGGCGATCCTGATTGGGCTGCTGAGCGAACTACGCCGTTTTCAGCGCCCGGAGACGGTGAGCGAAAGTTGATTGGCTTCCCGGCCGGGCATGGCGCCGGCCGGGAACGGGGTTTAGCCGAATAAGGCTGAGAGGCGCTGCAGCACCAGCATGGCGCTGTAGTAGTCGAGACGGAACGTTTCGGTGCCCAGCGGATAGACGCGTTTGGCTGCGACCGCAGGCAGGTGGGCGAGCAGCGGATTGGCGTAAATCGCCTTAGCGTCCTTCTCGTCGCCGGCGAACAGGAACAGGCTTTGGCCATTGAGGCCGGCGGCTAAATTCTCCCCGCCGAGCTGGATGATATCGTGGCGTTTACCCTGGCTCTGGCTGGCGTGCAGCCCGGTGGGCAGGGTGGCCAGCGTAAAGCCCAGCTGTTCGAGCATCTGGCCCTGGGCCGATTCCGGCGTCCACAGATTGGCGCTATGGGCCGCGGCGGTATACACCAGCGCGCTGACCGGCTGCGGCGGCAGCTTCATCTGCTGCTTCAGCGCCGCCAGCTGTTTATCAAATTCGGCAATGCGCGCCGCGGCCTGCTTCTCCTGGCCGGTAATCTCCCCGAGCTGGGTGAGCAGCGCCTGCCAGCTCTTATCGTCGTAGTTGATGATAAGCGTCGGCGCAATAGTAGAAAGCTGATCGTAGAGCGCCAGCGCGGAATCGCCGCCGGTGGCGCTAATCAGGATCAGGTCCGGCATCTGAGCGGCCACGGCTTCGGCGCTCGGTTCGCCGATATAGAGCCGCGCCAGCTTACGATCCCGGGCGACGCTGCTCCACTGGCGCAGGAATCCCTGCCCATCGGCCACGCGGTTATTCGGCGTAGTGGCTCCGCTGGCCACCACCGGGGCGTCAATCGCCAGCAGCGAGCCGGTGAGGGTGACGCTGGTGGAAACGATGCGCAGCGGCCGGTGCTCGAGGGTGTGCGCGCCGCGGCTGTCGGCGATCTGACGCGGCCAGTCGGCGGCGAATGCTGAGGTCATTCCTAAACAGGCCAGCCCGCAGGCCAGCAGAGTACGGCGGCACAAAGTGGAGAAATTCACGAATTTGTATCCTGAATGAGTTGGAATAAATGCGTCTCATTTTCAGCTTTGTGCCGTAGGGATGCAAGCCTAAGTAGCACAACATGCTGTTTGTACGGTTGACATGCAGAGCAATACCTTTTAGGTTAGCCAACCAAAATATAAATGATAATTATTCTTAATATCTTTATCGTTTTTTTGGAGGATGATATGGAAACGTCACTGGCCGAGGATGTACGGGAGCAAAACATGACTCTGGCACCAGAAAGCTTCTTCTTTATGTCGCCGTACCGCAGTTTTAGCACTTCGGGCTGTTTCAGGCGCTTCTCTCATTCCGCCGCCGACGGCGAGGCCCTGACCGGCGAATTCCAGCAGCAAATGTCCGCCGCGTTCCGGGAGGCGAAGGCCGCCGGGATCGACAAGCCGGTGATGGTCGGCGCGATCCCCTTTGATACCCGCCAGCCGTCCGAACTGTTTATTCCCGAGCGCTGGGAAACCTTCTCCCGCACCGGCAAGCAGCGCTCCGCGCGCTACGCGTCGGGCCAGGCGGCGATGGACGTGGTGGCGCGCCGGGAGATCCCCGAGCAGGACGCCTTTATGGCGATGGTTGAACGCGCCGCCGCGCTGACCGCCACGCCGGAAGTCGATAAGGTCGTGCTGTCGCGCCTGATCGATATCACCACCCGCGAACGTGCGGACAGCGGTGCGCTGCTGGAGCGCCTGATTGCGCAAAACCCCGCCAGCTATAACTTCCACGTGCCGCTCTCGGACGGTGGCGTGCTGCTCGGCGCCAGCCCGGAGCTGCTGCTGCGGAAAGAGGGCGATAGCTTTAGCTCTCTGCCGCTGGCGGGATCGGCCCGGCGCCAGCCGGACGATGTGCTGGATCGCGAAGCCGGCAATAAGCTGCTGGCATCCGGCAAAGATCGCCACGAGCACGAGCTGGTGACCCAGGCGATGAAAGCGGTGCTCGTGCCGCGCTGCCGCGAGCTGTTGCTGCCGGACTCTCCGCAGCTGATCACCACCCCAACTTTATGGCACCTGGCGACGCCTATCGCCGGGACCGCCGCGGCCGGGGAAAACGCCATGTCGCTGGCCTGCCTGCTGCATCCGACGCCGGCCCTCAGCGGTTTCCCGCACCAGGCCGCCACCCGCCTGATTCGCGAACTGGAACCGTTCGATCGCCAGCTGTTCGGCGGCATCGTAGGCTGGTGCGATGACGAAGGCAACGGCGAGTGGGTGGTGACCATTCGCTGCGCCCGCCTGCAGCAGAACACGCTGCGCCTGTTTGCCGGCGCGGGGATCGTTCCGGCCTCCTCTCCGCTGGGGGAGTGGCGCGAAACCGGCGTTAAACTGACCACTATGCTGAACGTGTTCGGCTTGTATTAAGAGGCGATGATGATTGCATTTAACCGCTGGCCGGAAAGTTTTGCCGCCCGCTACCGTGAAAAAGGCTACTGGCAGGATCGGCCGTTAACCGAGCTGATTACTCGTCACGCGGCGAGCGATGCCGTGGCGATTATCGACGGCGAAGTTCAGTACAGCTATCGCCAGTTCAACCAGCGGGTGGATAATCTAGCCTGCTCCCTGCAGGGGATGGGGCTCAAGCGCGGGGAAACCGCGCTGGTGCAGCTGGGCAACGTCGCCGAATTCTACATCACCTTCTTTGCGCTGCTGCGCATCGGCGTGGCGCCGGTCAACGCGCTGTTTAGCCATCAGCGCAGCGAGCTCAACGCCTACGCCACGCAGATTGAGCCCGCGCTGCTGGTGGCCGACCGCCAACATGCGCTGTTTGCCGACGATAGCTTCCTCAACGGATTTATCGAGCAGCATCCGTCGGTGCGGGTGGCGCTGCTGCGCGGCGATGGCGGCGAGTATGACCTGGCCGCGGCGATCGCCGAGCCGGCCAATGGCTTCATCGCGAACCCGACGCCTGCCGATGAGGTGGCGTTTTTCCAGCTCTCCGGCGGCAGCACCGGTACGCCGAAGCTTATCCCGCGCACCCACAACGATTACGAATACAGCATTCGCCGCAGCAATGAAATTTGCGCGATTAGCGCCGATACGCGCTATCTCAACGCGCTGCCGGCGGCGCACAACTACGCGCTGAGCTCGCCGGGATCGCTGGGGGTGTTTCTGGCCGGTGGCCGGGTGATCCTTGCCGCCGACCCGAGCGCCACGCTCTGCTTCCCGCTGATTGAAAAGCATCAGATCAACGTCGCCGCGCTGGTGCCGCCGGCGGTCAGCCTGTGGCTGCAGGCGATCCACGAATGGGGCGGCAACGCCCAGCTGCGGTCGCTGCGGCTGCTGCAGGTCGGCGGAGCGCGCCTGTCCGCGACGCTCGCCGCGCGCATTCCGGCGGAGATTGGCTGCCAGCTGCAGCAGGTCTTCGGCATGGCGGAAGGGCTGGTGAACTACACCCGCCTCAACGATAGCCCGGAACGCATTATCAATACCCAGGGCTGCCCGATGAGCCCCGACGACGAAGTGTGGGTCGCCGATGCCGAAGGCAACCCGCTGCCGCGCGGCGAAGTCGGCCGCCTGATGACCCGCGGGCCCTACACCTTCCGCGGCTACTATAGAAGCCCGCAGCATAATCTGGAGGCGTTTGACGCCGACGGCTTCTACTGCTCCGGCGATCTGATCTCGATCGACGAAGACGGCTATATCACCGTACAGGGGCGTGAGAAAGATCAGATCAACCGCGGCGGGGAGAAGATCGCCGCGGAAGAGATTGAAAACCTGCTGCTGCGCCACCCGGCGACGATCCATGCCGCGCTGGTGAGCATGGAGGATAGCCTGCTGGGCGAGAAAAGCTGCGCGTACCTGGTGGTCAAAGAGCCGCTGCGCGCGGTCGCGGTCCGCCGCTTCCTGCGCGAGCAGGGCGTGGCCGAATTTAAGCTGCCGGATCGGGTGGAGTGCGTGGACGCGCTGCCGCTGACGCCGGTGGGCAAAGTCGATAAAAAACAATTACGTCAGTGGCTGGCTGAACGCAAGCTGGGCTGAAGGAGAAGACAGAATGGCCATTCCTCAATTACAGGCTTATGCGCTGCCGGAAGCCAGCGATATCCCGGCGAACAAAGTGAGCTGGGCCTTTGAGCCGTCCCGCGCCGCGCTGCTTATCCACGATATGCAGGAGTATTTCCTCAACTTCTGGGGTGAAGACAGCGCGATGATGGCGAAAGTGGTCGCCAACGTTGCCGCTCTGCGCGATTTCTGCAAGCAGCACGCTATTCCGGTGTTTTACACCGCGCAGCCGAAAGAGCAGAGCGACGAAGACCGCGCCCTGTTGAACGATATGTGGGGGCCGGGCCTGACCCGCTCGCCGGAGCAGCAGCGGGTGATTGCCGCCCTGGCGCCGGATGAAAACGACACCGTGCTGGTGAAGTGGCGCTACAGCGCGTTCCACCGTTCGCCGCTGGAAGAGATGCTGAAAGAGGCCGGACGCGACCAGCTGATCGTCACCGGCGTCTATGCCCATATCGGCTGCATGACGACAGCGACCGACGCTTTTATGCGCGATATCAAGCCGTTCTTCGTGGCCGACGCGCTGGCGGACTTTAGCCGCGAAGAGCATCTGATGGCGCTGAAATACGTCGCCGGACGCTGCGGCCGGGTGGTGATGACCGAAGAGCTGCTGCCGCTGCCGGCATCAAAGGGGGCGCTGCGGGCGCTGATCCTGCCGCTGCTCGACGAGTCGGACGAACCGATGGATGACGAAAACCTCATCGACTATGGCCTGGACTCGGTGCGCATGATGGCGCTAGCCGCGCGCTGGCGCAAAGTGCACGGCGATATCGACTTCGTGATGCTGGCGAAAAATCCGTCGATTGACGCCTGGTGGGCGCTGCTCTCCCGCGAGGTGAAATAATGGCCGCGCTCGATTTTCAGGGCCAGACCGTATGGGTGACCGGAGCGGGTAAGGGCATCGGCTACGCCACTGCGCTGGCCTTCGTCGAGGCCGGGGCGCAGGTCACCGGTTTTGACCTCGCGTTCGCGGGCGAAAGCTATCCGTTCGCCACCGAGACGCTGGACGTCTCCGACGCACCGCAGGTGGCAGAGGTGTGCGGGCGCCTGCTGAACGGTATTGAGCGTCTCGACGTGCTGGTTAATGCGGCCGGTATTTTACGCATGGGCGCCACCGACGCGCTGAGCGTGGAAGAGTGGCAGCAGACCTTCGCCGTTAACGTCGGCGGCGCGTTTAACCTCTTCCAGCAGACGATGGCCCAGTTCCGTCGCCAGCGGGGCGGGGCGATCGTCACCGTGGCGTCTGACGCCGCCCATACGCCGCGCATCGGCATGAGCGCCTACGGCGCATCGAAGGCGGCGCTGAAGAGCCTGGCGCTGACCGTCGGACTCGAGCTGGCGGGCAGCGGGGTGCGCTGTAACCTCGTTTCGCCGGGCTCGACAGACACCGATATGCAGCGCACGCTGTGGGTCAGCGATGACGCCGAGCAGCAGCGCATTCGCGGTTTTGGCGAGCAGTTCAAGCTCGGCATTCCGCTGGGCAAGATCGCCCGGCCGCAGGAGATCGCCAGCACCATTTTGTTCCTCGCCTCCCATCACGCCAGCCATATCACGCTGCAGGATATCGTGGTCGACGGCGGCTCGACGCTGGGGGCATAGATGGCCTGGAAACGTCAGCTGACGCTGGAGGCTCTTAACGCCACCAGCGCGAATACGATGGTGGCCCATTTGGGCATTGTCTATACCCGGCTGGAAGAGGGGCTGCTGGAGGCCGAAATGCCGGTCGACGCCCGCACCCATCAGCCCTTTGGCCTGCTGCACGGCGGCGCGTCGGCGGCGCTGGCGGAGACGCTGGGGTCGATGGCCGGCTGGCTGATGACCGAAGAGGGCCAGTGCGTGGTCGGCACCGAGCTGAACGCCACCCACCATCGGGCGGTCTCCAGCGGTAAAGTCCGCGGCGAGTGCCGTCCTCTGCACCTCGGCCGCCAGGGGCAAAGCTGGGAAATCGCCGTCTTCGACGAGCGCGGACGGCGCTGCTGCACCTGCCGCCTGGGCACCGCGGTGCTCGGCTAGCTCTCCATCGTCCCCCGGCTCGCGCCGCGTCCCGTCCCGGCTACGGTTTTATTTCTGTAGCCTGACCGGGCGCAGCGCGGGCGTCTTTCTGACGCCGCTGTTTTCATCCATTTTCCTGCCAGAAGTGATCTCGCTAGCAATGTGAGATAAATCCCTGCCTTCGGGCGACATCTCCAGGGTTTCTACGTTGTTAAAATCTGCGTTGTGTTCTAGAAACAAAATGTAACAGATTGATTACCCTACCCGTGGAACCCGATAATGAATAATTCAGGGAAATACCTCATCTGGGCACTGCTATCCGTCATCGGAGCCTTTGCCCTCGGCTACATAGCCTTAAACCGCGGCGAACAGATTAATGCGCTATGGATTGTCGTAGCGGCGGTCTGTATCTATCTGATTGCCTATCGCTTCTATGGCCTCTATATCGCCAAAAACGTGCTGGCGGTTGACCCGACGCGGATGACGCCCGCGGTGCGGCATAACGACGGCCTCGACTACGTTCCGACCGATAAAAAAGTGCTGTTCGGTCACCATTTTGCGGCCATTGCCGGCGCGGGGCCGCTGGTCGGGCCGGTGCTGGCGGCGCAGATGGGCTACCTGCCGGGGATGATCTGGCTCCTCGCCGGCGTGGTGCTGGCCGGCGCGGTGCAGGACTTTATGGTGCTGTTCGTCTCGACCCGCCGCGACGGCCGCTCGCTCGGCGAGCTGGTGAAAGAGGAGATGGGGCCTACCGCCGGGGTGCTGGCGCTGGTGGCCTGCTTTATGATCATGGTGATCATCCTCGCGGTGCTGGCGATGATCGTGGTGAAAGCGCTGACCCACAGCCCGTGGGGGACCTATACCGTCGCCTTCACCATCCCGCTGGCGATTTTTATGGGGATCTACATTCGCTATCTGCGTCCTGGGCGCATTGGCGAAGTGTCGGTGATTGGCCTGGTGCTGCTGGTGTTTGCCATCGTCTCCGGCGGATGGGTCGCCGAAAGCGCGACCTGGGCGCCGTGGTTTGACTACACCGGCGTGCAGCTGACCTGGATTCTGGTGGGCTACGGCTTTATCGCCTCGGTGCTGCCGGTGTGGCTGCTGCTGGCCCCGCGCGACTACCTCTCGACCTTCCTGAAAATCGGCACCATCGTCGGGCTGGCGATCGGTATCCTGATTATGCGCCCGACGCTAACCATGCCGGCGCTGACCAAATTTATTGACGGCACCGGCCCGGTGTGGAGCGGCAGCCTGTTCCCGTTCCTGTTTATCACCATCGCCTGCGGCGCCGTGTCGGGCTTCCACGCGCTGATCGCTTCCGGCACCACGCCGAAAATGCTGGCCAACGAAGGCCAGGCCTGCTTTATCGGCTATGGCGGCATGCTGATGGAATCCTTCGTCGCCATTATGGCGCTGGTGGCGGCCTGCGTGATCGACCCCGGCGTCTACTTCGCGATGAACAGCCCGATGGCGGTGCTGGCGCCGGCCGGAACCACCGACGTGGTGGCGTCCGCAGCGCAGGTGGTCAGCGGTTGGGGCTTTAGCATCACTCCGGATACGCTGCGCCAGATAGCCAGCGAGGTCGGCGAACAGTCGATTATCTCGCGTGCCGGCGGCGCGCCGACGCTGGCGGTCGGGATGGCCTACATCCTGCACGGTTCGCTGGGCGGCCTGATGGATGTCGCCTTCTGGTATCACTTCGCCATTCTGTTTGAGGCGCTGTTTATTCTGACGGCGGTGGATGCCGGCACCCGCGCGGCGCGCTTTATGCTGCAGGATCTGCTCGGCGTGATAAGCCCGGGGCTGAAGAGAACCAGCTCGCTGCCGGCGAACCTGCTGGCGACGGCGCTGTGCGTGCTGGCGTGGGGCTACTTCCTGCACCAGGGGGTGGTGGACCCGCTCGGTGGGATTAACACCCTGTGGCCGCTGTTCGGTATCGCCAACCAGATGCTGGCGGGGATGGCGCTGATGCTCTGCGCGGTGGTACTGTTTAAAATGAAGCGTCAGCGCTATGCGTGGGTCGCGCTGCTGCCCACGTCGTGGCTGCTGATTTGTACCCTGACCGCCGGCTGGCAGAAGTCGTTCAGCCCGGATACCAAGGTCGGCTTCCTGGCCATCGCCAATAAGTTCCAGGCGATGATCGACAGCGGCGCCATCCCGCCGCAGTACAGCGAATCCCAGCTGGCGCAGCTGGTCTTTAACAACCGTCTGGATGCCGGTCTGACCATCTTCTTTATGGTGGTGGTCGTGGTGCTGGCGCTGTTCTCAATCAAAACCGCGCTGGCGGCGCTGAAAGAGGAGCGGCCAACGGCCAAAGAGACGCCGTACGAACCGATGCCCGCCGACGCTGAGACCCTGGTAACCCAGGCGAGACGCGCGCATTAGCGAGCCGGTTTTTGTTAGCCCAATCCTCTCCCGCAAGGGAGAGGATGATGTGAGAGATGAAAATGTTCGATAGCCTTTCGAAAGCAGGAAAATACTTAGGCCAGGCGGCAAAAATGATGATTGGCGTGCCTGATTACGATAACTACGTCGAGCATATTCGCCAGACTCATCCTGAGCAGACGCCGATGACCTACGAAGAGTTCTTCCGCGAGCGTCAGGACGCGCGCTATGGCGGCAAGGGCGGCGCGAAGTGCTGCTAGGCCGCTCCCTCAGTCGTTAAGCCCCTTATCTATGCCGGCCCGCCGCTGGAAACCTCTCCGACGGCTGGGCCTTTCTCACGCTTTCCCGCGCTCAGTGTACCTGCCGATGGAAATTTTCCACTTTCTCAAAGGCGGCCGTCAGGGTCTGCGGGGTCAGCTCCACCGGCAGGAAGTGGATCGACTCCACCGGACGTAGCGTATGGGCAATCACCTTCTCCAGCTCGGCCCGATTGCGGATGTCCACGTCGAGCTCGGCGAGGGTGGTGGGCAGGTTAAAGCGCTGATATGCGCTCACCAGCTGGGCTAAAACCTCGTCCTGGCCGAGCAGGGCGCTCTGTACCAGAATGCCGTAGGCGACCTTAGTGCCGTGGAGAAATTTATCCGTCTGCGGCAGCACCGTCAGGCCGTTGTGCACCGCGTGGGCGGCGGCAACCCGGGTATAGCGCTCGCCGAGGCCGCCGACCATCCCGCCGCCGGCGATAATCGCATCGATAACATCCCGCAGCGGCTGGGTCAGCTCGCCGCGCCGCCGGTCGGCGAGCGCCGTTTCGCTGCTCTCCAGCAGGACGTCGCGGATCGCCAGCGCGCCGTTAATCCCGAGGCGCACGGTCAGCGGCAGGGTTTCCGGCCGCGGCGCCAGCACCACCGCCTCATACCATTTCGCCAGCGTATCGCCGATCCCCGCCAGCAGATACTCCTGCGGCGCGTTGAGGATGATCTTCGGCTCCACCAGCACCAGGAAGTTGGCGTCGTCGAAAATTTCAAAGTGCAGCGCCTGGCCGGCGTCGTTGTACCACACCGACAGCGGAGTCCACGCCGCGCAGGTAGCGGCGATAGTCGGGATCGCCACTATCGGTAGCGCAAGCCGTCTGGCCACCGCCTTGGCGGTATCCAGCAGCGCACCGCCGCCGACGCCAATCACCACCGAGCGCTCTTCACCCGCCTCGTGAACCAGCCGGGCGACGTCGCTTTCGCTGCAGTGGCCCTTAAAGAGGATCTTTTTGGCTCCCGGCGCGCTAAAGGCCGCGGGTAAAAAGGGCTCCGCGCCGGCTATGGCCCGCTCGCCGTAGATCCACAGCGCCCGGGAAAGCTGCTCTGCGCTGTAAAAATCATGCAGCCGCGTGAGGCTGCCGGGATGGGAGAAGTAGTTGGCGGGGCCGGGGACCACGCGGATATCGCTGTTGCTCATAGAAGCTGCCCTTATTGTCGTTTCGCTAACCTGATGTTATGTCTGGACATCCGGATGGCTAATATTATTTCGTTTTATCTTATGCCTTTTACGCAGTTGTCAGTCAAGGACGGCTGTGAAAAATTCATTAAATCAGAATATTAATCGTAAAGGGTAGCAGGGGATGACAGCCAATCGCCTCGAGATGCACAACATTAACCTGGCCTTTTCCGGCTTTCGGGCGCTGAACAACGTGGCGTTTTCCCTCAAGGGGGGAACAGTGCACGCGCTGACCGGCGCCAACGGCGCGGGGAAATCGACGCTGATGGCGGTGCTCTGCGGCACGCACGCCCACTACGAGGGCGAGATTGTCATCAATAATCAGCCGGTCAATATTCGCTCTCCGCGCGACGCAAAGCAGCTTGGCATTCATCTGGTGCAGCAGGAGGTCGACGTGGCGCTGGTTCCGGGACTGAGCATTGCCGAGAACATCATGCTGGACCGGCTGGCGCTGCCGGGTCAGGGCTTTAGCTGGCGGCGGGTTCGCGAGCAGGCCCGGGCCGCGCTGGCCCAGCTGGATATCGCTCTCGACGTGCGGCGCGCTATCGATAGCTGCTCTCTGGCCGAGAAGCAGCAAATCCTGCTGGCGCGGGCCCTGTCGCACCACTGCCGCTTCCTGATCCTTGATGAGCCGACCGCGCCGCTTGATCGCCACGAAAGCGAACGCCTGTTTACCGTGGTGCGCCGCCTGCAACAGCAGGGGATCGGGGTGGTGTTTATCTCGCACCGCATTCACGAGCTGAAGACCATTTGCGACACCTTAACGGTGCTGCGCGACGGGCGGCTGATTGAAAGCGGCCCGATGGCGGAGCTCAGCGGCGAGCAGATCGTAGAAAAAATGCTCGGCCACGAGCTCAGCGATATCTTTCCGCCAAAGCGCCCGCCGCACGGCGAAGAGGTGCTGCTTCAGGTGGAAGGGCTGCACGACGAGGGGCTGCTGCAGGATATCTCTTTGCGCCTGCGTAAGGGCGAAATCCTTGGCATCGCCGGGCTGGCGGGGGCCGGTAAAACCGAGCTGTGCAAGGCGCTGTTCGGTGCCAGCAAAAGCCGCCTGACGCGCGGGGAGCTGAACAGCCAGCCGTGGCGTCCGCGCGATCCGGCGGACTCCGTCACCCGCGGGCTGGCGCTGGTGCCCGAAGAACGGCGCAAAGAGGGGATTTTTATCGAAGAGCCTATCGCCATGAACCTCGCGGTGAGCGCCGATCGCAGCTTTTCGCGCTGGAGCCTGTTTGGCCATCGCCAGGCGTGGCGTTGGGCGGAGGAGGTGGTGGCCCGCATCGGTATTCGCACCACCGGCCCGGGCCAGACGCTGCGTCGCCTCTCCGGCGGCAATCAGCAGAAGGTGGCCATCGGTAAGTGGCTGCGCGGCAGCGCCAACGTGCTGATTTTTGATGAGCCGACCAAAGGCGTCGACGTGAAGGCAAAGACCGACCTGTTCAATTTAATCGACGGACTGGCGCGAGAGGGCAAAGGGGTGATCTACGCCTCGGGCGAATTCTCGGAGCTGGTCGGTTTGTGCGACCGCATTTGCGTGCTGTGGGATGGCCGCATTGTGGCAGAAATAGCGGGCGCAGAGGCCCGCGAAGAGACCCTACTTTATTACTCCACCGGAGGAGCAGCAGCGTGAGCAAGGCCCTGACCGCTACCGCGACGGCATCGAGCCGTCAGCGATTTTTCGATTTTCTCTACAAATGGGGCATGTTGCTGACCGTTGTGCTGCTGATCGCCGTTTTTGGCCTCGCCTCGGATAACTTCCTCGACCCGTTCAACATCGTCAATATCCTGCGCTCGATTGCCATCGTGACGGTGATCGCCATCGGGGTGTCGATTTCGCTCACCATCGGCGGCTTCGACCTGTCGGTCGGCTCGACCGCTTCGCTGGCGAACGCGCTGGTGATTTCGCTGTTCGTCTGGCACGGGTTTGGCACCACCGAGGCGATACTGATCACCCTGGCGCTTTGCACCCTGGTGGGGCTGTTTAACGCCTTTTTAATCGTGGTGCTGCGCATTCCCGACATGCTCGCGACCCTCGCCAGCCTGTTCGTGATTCAGGGCGTGGCGATGACCTACAGCTACGGCGGCTCGATTACCGAGAACATGGTCATGCCGAGCGGCGACATGGCGGAGGGAACCATTCCGGCGGCCTTTGGCGCGCTGGGCCAGGTGCCAACCATCGTTATCGTAATGCTGGTGGTGACGGTTATCGCGCAGCTGGCGCTCTCTTTCACCACCCACGGCCGGCGGATGTACGCCATCGGCGGCAACCCGGAGGCCGCGCGCCTCTCCGGTCTGCGCATCACCCGCTATAAGGTGGCGGCGTACGTTATCGCCTCGCTGCTGGCGGGCCTCGGCGGCATTCTGCTGGCGTCGCGCATCGGCTCCTCCCAGGTCAACGCCGGCGGGGGATATCTGATGGACGCGGTGGCGGCGGCGTGGATCGGCTTCTCGCTGGCGGGTTCGGGCAAACCGAACGCGCTGGGCACGCTGGTGGGGGCGGTGATCCTCGGGGTGCTCTCCAACGGCCTGGTGATGCTCTCGGTGCCGTACTACGCAATGGACATTATTAAAGGGCTGGTGCTGGCTGGCGCGTTAGCACTGACCTATTTTCAGCGCCGCACCTAATTATAAACAGGGTAAACATGATGAAAAAAATAACGCTTTCTCTTATTGCGCTGGGGCTGCTCAACTCCGTAGCCGCCTATGCTGAGACGCCAACGCCGGTGCCGGCCGCTATCGCTGAACACAGCGGGCCGATCCGTATTGCGGTGATCCGCAACCTGGGTTCCGATGATAACACCACCCAGTTTGTCTCCGGGGCTATTCAGGAGGGCAAAAAGCTCGGCTTTAAAATGAGCACCTTCCTGAGCAACGGCGACGACGCGAAATTCCAGGATTTCGTCAACCAGGCCATCAGCCAGAAATATGACGGCATTATTCTCTCCCAGGGGCGCGATCCCTACTCGACCGCGCTGGTGAAGAAGGCGGTGGACGCCGGGATTAAGGTCGCGGTATTCGACACCGCCGTCAGCGGCGAGATCCCGGGCGTGACCGTGACCCAGCAGGATGACGCCTCCCTGACCGATCTCTCCTTCGGCCAGCTGGTGAAAGATTTCAACGGCAAAGCCAACATTATCAAGCTGTGGGTCGCCGGCTTCCCGCCGATGGAACGCCGCCAGGTGGCTTACCAGGCGCTGCTCAAGCAGAACCCGGGCATCAAAGAGCTGGAGTCCATCGGCGCGGTCTCCTCCGACGTGCAGGGCGATACCGCCAACAAGGTCGGGGCGATCCTCGCGAAATACCCGAAAGGCAAAATTGACGCGATTTGGGGCACCTGGGACGCCTTCAGCCAGGGCGCCTATAAGGCGCTGAAAGAGAACGGGCGCACCGAGATTAAGCTCTACAGCATTGATATCTCTAACCAGGATCTGCAGCTGATGCGCGAATCCGGCAGCCCGTGGAAGGTGAGCGTGGCCGTCGATCCGAAGCTTATCGGGGCGACCAACGTACGTCTGGTGGCCAACAAGATTGCCGGGGAGCCGACGCCTGCAACCTACGATTTTAAAGCCGCGGCGATCCCTCAGGCGCTGCTGGCCGCGCAGCCGGGGGCGGTCAACGTGGCGTCGCTGGGTAAAATCATTCCGGGCTGGGGCCAGACCGAAGACTTTATCGCCCCGTGGTTCGCCACCCTGGAAGCCAAAAACAAGTAAGGAGCAGGTATGGCGACGGAACTCCCGCGTCCCGACTACAGCCGCAATATGCGGCTGATTGGGCATAGCGATCAGGGCGGACGCCCGGACGGCGTTCAGCTGATGGTGCATCGTGGTTTTGCCTATATCGGCCACATGGTGTCCCGGGGCTTTTCGGTGGTGGACGTTCGCGACCCGAAAAATCCCAAAGCGGTGAACTACGTCGCCGCGCCTCCCGGCACCTGGAACGTCCACCTGCAGGCGCACGACGACCTGCTGCTGGTGATCAACGCCCGGGATCTGTTTGCCGACGCCCGCTTTGCCGACGAGAAGGTCTACTACACCCGTCCGGTGGGCGAGACGGTCAGCGACGTGCGGGAGAAGGGCTGGAGCGCCGGGCTGCGTATTTTTGATATTTCCGTTGCCGATAGGCCGCGGGAAATCAGCTTTCTGTCGCTCGACGGGATCGGCATTCATCGGATCTGGTACGTTGGCGGCCGCTGGGCCTACGTTTCCGCGCTGATCGACGGTTTTAGCGACTATATCTTCCTGACCATCGATCTCGCCGATCCGCTAAAGCCGCTGGTCGCCGGGCGCTGGTGGCTGCCGGGGATGAACCAGGCGGCGGGTGAGACGCCGAGCTGGCCGCCGGGCAAGCGCTACGCCCTGCATCACGCGATTATCGCCGGGGATACCGCCTACGGCAGCTGGCGCGACGGCGGCCTGACCCTGCTCGACGTCAAGGACCGCACCCAGCCGAAGCTGATTAGCCACCGCAACTGGAGCCCGCCGTTTGGCGGCGGCACCCACACCGCGCTGCCGCTGCCGGATCGCGATCTGCTGGTGGTGCTCGACGAGGCGGTGCTCGACAACCAGCAGGACGGCGAGAAGCTGATCTGGCTGTTCGATATCCGCGACCCGGCGAATCCGGTCAGCATCTCGACCTTCCCGCAGCCGCGGGAGGAGGACTATGTGGCGAAAGGAGCGCACTTTGGCCCGCATAATCTGCACGAGAACCGCCCCGGAAGCTTTGTCAGCTCGACGCTGATTTTCGCCACTTACCAAAACGCGGGGGTGCGGGCCTACGACATCTCCGACCCCTACCGGCCGGTAGAAACCGGGGCGCTGGTGCCCTCGGCGCCGGCGAAGATGATGGATACCCGTCCGGACCGCCCGCGGGTGATTCAGTCCTGCGACGTATTCGTTGATGCGCAGGGGATTATCTACAGCACCGACTATAACGGCGGGCTGTCGGTGATTGAGTATTTGGGGTAGGGAAGGGCGGTGAATGGATAGCCCGGGCGGCGCGTTGCCCGGGAACGACCGAGAAGGGATTAGCTGTACTGGCGAATGCGGGCGATCAGATCCTCGACGCCGTCGATGCGATCGGCAATCACGATCAGCGCCTTGCCGAGCGAAATCGCGTGGCGCAGGCACTCGTGGCGCATGGCCTCGTCCTCAATGCTGTCGATATCGGCGACGTGCGACAGGCCGACGCTGCGGCGAATCAGCTCGGTTCCGCAGAAGCCAATCGCATCCGTCCACGCTTTTTTCAGGAACGCCGAGGCGTAGCCGGGATAGGCCAGCGCCGCGTCGCGGCTCTTCTCCGCTGCCAGGGCCTGGAAGCGTTCGGCAAAGGTTGTCCACAGTTCCTGAATATCGCGCAGACGCTGCTCGCGCGCGGCGGCGGCGTCGCGAATGCCCAGATGGCCCGGCAGGCCGCAGTAGTTGAGCAGCAGGTTGCCGATGGCGGTGCCGACATCAAAGCCAATTGGCCCGAAATAGCCGAACTCGGCGTCGATGGCCTTAAAGCTGCCTTCGGCAACGAAAATGGAGCCGCTGTGGATATCGCCGTGCAGCAGCGCCTCCGCCTGGGAGAAGAAGCGGTGCTTGAGCGAGGCCACCGCCAGTTTAAGCTGCGCGTCATCGCGCAGGGCGGCAATATCCTCCTCCAGCTCCGGCGGATAGCTGTTGCGTTCGTGAACCTGGTAGGGGTCGTTGAAGAACAGATCCTCGGTGATTTCACACATCTCCGGGTTAATAAAGCGCGCGACCTGGGCTTTTTTATCATGAGGATGGAGATAAAAATCGCTGGTGTGGAACAGCGCCTGGGCCAGATATTCCCCCAGCTGGCTCGCCGCCTGCGGATAGTAAACGTTGGCGATAAGCTCGCCGCGCCAGATGCGGTGATCGGAAAGATCTTCCATCACCATCACCGCCAGCTCGGGATCGAAATGGTGAATTTTCACCGTATGCTGCGGGCAGTGCTGATAGTGGGCGACCAGCGTCTGCGCCTCAAGCCGGGCGCGATCGAGGGTCAGCGGCCAGGACTCCCCGACGCAGCGCACATAGGGCAGGGCCTGCTTAACCACAATCCGGCTTACGCCCTGGGCATCAAAAATTTTAAATACTAGGTTGAGGTTACCGTCACCCACTTCCTGCGCGGACACCAGTTCCGACGGGTCGTCGAGACCGCCAAATTGTTGTGCATAAGCCACCGCATCGCTGGCCGTGAAGGTATGGTATTGCGACATTGCCTCGATCCTCAAAGTTCTGATTAAGCCGTTCAGACGTCTATACTTCTGGATTCCATCCTGACACAATGTGATACAACAACGCAACAGGGATTTAACGACATGCAGACACTACAGACCACCAGCCTGCGGGTAAGCGAAAACCAGCTTTTTATTCTTGATCAGCAGGCATTGCCACAGGAAAAACGCTGGCTGGCGGCAGATAACGTTTCGCTACTGGTTGACCATATTCACGCTCTGCGGGTGCGCGGCGCGCCGTTAATCGGTCTCTCTGCCAGTCTGCTGTTGGCGCTTCTGGCGCAGCGCGGCCTGACCCGCGACGAGCTATCGCAGGCGCTGGAGACGCTGCGCGCCGCGCGTCCGACGGCGGTCAACCTGATGAATAACCTCGACCGCATGAAGCTGGCGCTGGCGGAAGAAAACTATATTCCGGCCCTCGAAGAGGAGGCCCTGCGTCTGATTGAGGAAGATGAGCAGCTGTGCGCCCGCATCGCGGAAACCGGCGCCGCCCTGGTCAAAGCGGGCAGCCGCCTGCTGACCCACTGCAACACCGGCGGGCTGGCGACGGCCGGCGTCGGCACGGCGTTAGGGGTGATTGCGCTGGCCCATCAGCGCGGCCTGGTGGCGAACGTGTGGGTCGACGAGACCCGCCCGCTGCTGCAGGGCGGCCGACTGACCGCATGGGAGCTGGGCGAGCTGGGGGTGCCCTATCAGCTGATTACCGATTCGATGGCCGCCAGCCTGATGGCCAAAGGGCAGGTCGACGCGGTGTGGGTGGGGGCCGACCGCATCGCCGCCAACGGCGACGTGGCCAACAAAATCGGCACCTATTCGCTGGCGGTACTGGCGAAGTATCACGGCATTCCGTTTTACGTCGCCGCGCCGCAAACCACCCTCGACCGCGGCTGCCCGAACGGCGAGGCCATTCCTATTGAGCAGCGCGCGGCGGCGGAGGTGACCGGGGTGGCCGGCAGCTTCGGCGCGGTGCAGTGGGCGCCGGCGGACGCCTCGGTGTATAACCCGGCGTTTGACGTCACGCCGGCGACGCTAATCAGCGGTTGGGTGCTGGACAGCGGCGTCGTTACCCGCGAGCAGGTGGCGGCCGGAGCGTTTGCGCCCGCTGCTGACTAACGCTGCGGCTCTGCCGCCGGATAGCGGATCTGCTCCGGCTGGCGCTGCACAATAACTTTGCCGCGGCGAATGGAGGTCAGCACTTTGGCCTGACGGAGCACGGCGTCATAGTCATTTTGCGCATCGAGGATCAGCAGGTTCGCCGGGCGGCCTTCGGCGATACCGTAATTATCGCCAAGGCACAGCGCCCGGGCGCTGTTATCGGTAATCAAATCGAGGCAGCGCTGCAAATCTTCATACCCCAGCATATGGCAGATGTGCAGCCCGGCATCGAGGATGCGCATGATGTTGCCGTTGCCCAGCGGGTACCACGGGTCCTGAATGGAGTCCTGGGCAAAGCAGACGTTAATCCCGGCGCGGTCCAGCTCCGCCACCCGCGTCACGCCGCGGCGTTTCGGCCAGCCGTCGAAGCGCCCCTGCAGGTGGATGCTTTCGGTGGGGCAGGAGATAAAGTTGATGCCCGAGGCCTTGAGCAGGCGGAACAGCTTCGAGCAGTAGGCGTTATCGTAGGAACCCATTGCGCAGGTATGGCTGGCGGTGACCTGCGCGCCCATGCCGCGAACCCGGGCTTCCTCCGCCAGCACTTCGAGAAAGCGCGACTGCGGGTCATCGATCTCATCGCAGTGCACGTCCACCAGGCAGCCGTGGCGCTGGGCCAGATCCATCAGAAAGGCCAGCGAGCTGACGCCCTTGTCGCGGGTGTTCTCATAGTGCGGAATGCCGCCCACCACGTCGGCGCCCATCTCGATGGCGCGGGTCATCAGCTCCCGTCCGCCGGGGAACGACTCGATCCCCTCCTGCGGGAAGGCGACGATTTGCAGGTCGATAAGATCGGCGGCCTCTTTTTTCACCATCAGCATCGCCTCCAGCGCCGTCAGGGAAGGGTCGGTGACGTCGATGTGGGTGCGCACGTGCTGCACGCCGTTATCGCGCAGCATACCGATGGTTTTCAGCGCCCGCCGGCGGGTATCTTCTACCGTGACGCTGGCTTTACGCTGGCTCCAGCGGGTGATGCCCTCAAACAGCGTGCCGCTCATATTCCACTCCGGCTCGCCCGCCGTCAGGGTGGCGTCAAGATGGATATGCGGCTCGACGAACGGCGGGATAACCAGCTTTTGCTGCGCGTCGATATCGCCGGCGTCAGCCGTCCGCGCGGCGGTCTGCGGGACGATGCTTTTAATCACCCCGTCCTGTAACTCAAGGGTATAGAGCGCTTCTTTATGGCGCAGGCGCGCGTTGATAATTTTCATGGTTGTTCCCGTAAATGGTTTTGCGACATACGCCAGATCGCCAGAGCGACCGAGGCGTTGAGATGAAACTGCGGATGGCTGACCGGATGGCGGGTCAGCTTTTCAATACGCTGGATGCGCTGATGCAGGGTGTTGCGGTGAATGCCCAGCCGCTCGGCGGCCCTCATCACGTTGCCGTTCTCCTGGAACAGCGTTTCCAGGGTCTCCAGCAGCAGCCACGGGCTTTTGCGATCGGGTTCGATCAGGCAGCCGAGGGTGTCGTGCATAAAATCGCTCAGCAGCGTTGGATCGCCGACGGCGGAGAGCAGCTTGATAAAGCCCAGCTGCTGGTAGTCGCTGATGCGCTGGGCCGGGCGCAGGGTATCGCTGAGATCCAGCGCCTGGCGCGCCTGCGACAGCGCCCGCGGATAGCCCTGCAGCTCCTGCACCGGCGCGGAGAGGCCGCACAGCAGCGACAGCCCGTCGTCGCCCTTCGCAAGCTGGAGCAGCCACTGCTGTAGCCACTTTTTCTGCGGATAAAATTCGCCTTCCTCGTCCGGGAGCAGGAGGAGAAACATATTGCTGCGCTCAACCAGCGGAAAGGGGTTGCCCTGCTGGTTAAGCTGCTGCTGCAATCGCTGACGCACGGTGCGGCGGGCCTGCTGCAGCCAGGCTTCGGCCTGCTCCGGCGGAAACTGGCGAAACAGGCGCTGAATCCCCTCAAGGCGCAGCGCCGCCACCCGCAGCGGGCGGGTAAAATCCAGCTGCTGATGAAGCGCGCGCTGATGCAGGATTTGCAGGTCGGGATAGTCGCCGGTGAGCAGCTGCAGCAGAATATCGCGCTGCGACTGCAGCGCGTTTTCGCTGCGCACCAGCGCGGTACCGATGCGCTCGGTGACGATCACCATTTTCAGCAGATAGGGCTGTTCGATCAGCGGAATGCCCAGCTCGTCGGCCAGGGCGATCAACCGCGGCGGGATCGCCTGGATATAGGCGTCGCCGGTGAGGATCACCATGCCGGCGATCCCGCGCTGCTTGCCCTCCATCAGCAGATGGATCAGGTTCTCCTCGCTGCGGGGATGGTTGATCCCGGTGATAAACACCAGCTCCCCGCCCATGATCCACTCGGCGATATTTTCATTTTCCGCGACGTAGTACCAGCGCACCGCCAGCTGAAGCCCCTGTCGCCCCGCGCGTAGCCGCATCGCCGAGAGTCCCTCAAGCGCGAGAATTTCGCTGACCGTCAGGCTCATGGCTACTGCTCCGCCGCCGCGTCAGCCGCCGGCTGGCGTTTGCTCAGGCGGATCAGGACGATATAGACCAGTGCGGAGACGGAGATGCCCACCAGCGGCGCGACCCACGGCGACAGGTAAGCCACCAGCGCGCCGACGGCATAGGCGCCGAGCCCCAGCCAGTTAAAGCGCGGCAGGCGCACGGTGTGCAGCAGGGGATAGCGACCGCCGCGGTAGAACCAGTAGTCGGCGAGGATCACGCCGCCGATGGGCGGGATGATGCTGCCCAGCAGAACCAGGAACGGGATCAGCATTTCGTACATTCCGCCAATGGCCAGCAGAATGCCGACGCCGGCGGCGACAACGGTCAGGGTCCGGCGGCGTTCGCTGCGCAGCAGGTGGCAGGCGGCGGCCGAAACGTTATAGATTGTCGGCCCCTGAATCGTCAGCAGATTGAGGCACAGCATCACCACCGCGGCGACGGAGAGCCCCTGCAGAATCAGCACTTCCACGATATCGGCCTGCTGATAAACGATGGCGCACCAGGCCCCGGCGACAATCATCAGCCCGTTGCCGATAAGGAAGCTGCCCATGCTGGCGAGGATGGCGGTGCGGCTGGAATTAGCCAGCCGCGTCCAGTTCGTCGCCTGGGTCGCGCCGCTGGCGAAGGTGCCAAATACCATGGTGATGGCCGCCGACCAGGTCATGGTCTCGCCGGGTTTGATTTTGGTCATCGCCTGCCAGCCGCCGGCGTGGTGGGCGGCAAGGTACATCGAGACCACCAGCAGGATAAACATCAGCGGGACCGAAACCCGCGATAGCGCGTCCAGCCCCTTATAGCCCACCAGCGCGGTGACGCAGAACAGGATGCCGAACAGCACCATCAGCGGAATGGTTATCGCCTCGGGCAGGGCAAGGATTTTGACCAGCGAAATCGCCACCGTGGCGGTACCCCAGGCGTACCAGCCCAGCTCGGCGAAGCCGAGAATAAAATCGGCGAGCCTGCTGCCGATCTCGCCGAAGCAAAAGCGCCCCATCAGTACGGTGTTCAGCCCGCTGCGGGCGGCTATCCAGCCGAGCGACGCCGCGTAGAGGGCCAGCAAAAAGTTGCCGATAACCGCAATCCACAGCAGGTTAACGATGGAAAAGGAGACGCCGAGCTTACCGCCCGCGAACATAGTGCCGGTAAAAAAGGTAAAGCTGAACAGAACCATGGAGATTGAAAACAGGCCCTTGCGCCCTGAGGCCGGCGCTTCGACGAGCGGGAAATCGTTGCTGTTTGACATAGTGGAACCTCTGAGTGGTCACCCGAATGGCGATGGCAGAGGGGTAGCAAGAGGTGTGCCAAAAAAAGCGGGGCAACGGGAACATATTGGAGTGGGCAGTTTGCACATAAAAAGGCGTTAAACGGCGCCGTTTTGCCAGAATGGTGTGCACGGTGCAGCGTTTTGCACCAGCGTGGAGCAGACGTTAGGATTTTATCATCGTCGGGCGGCCGCCAGCACCGGCGCTGAAATTTATGCTCGCCGTGCGCAGAACGATCCCCCGTCTTTTTAGCGACCCGCAGCGGGTAATATTGGCGTTATGAAAACGCTCAGTTGTATCACTGTTAAAAACGGTAATTTCATATGCGTTTCTGATATAACCATTCTTAATGTAAGCCTTTCCTGAAATATTGTTCAGCCGGTCCGGCGGTGTTAGTATCGGGTAAATAGCCATTTAGACGGCTAAATAATCTTGTCCCGGGCGAGCCTGTCTGCCATTTTGCGTCACTGCCGCCTCCGCGGCGCCCGGGCCAAATACCATCGCTAAACTAAGGAACTGCTATGTGGCAAGAGAGACTCGCGCAACTGGTCACCACCTGTCATTGGATCGGCGCGAAGGGCTGGGCGCCGGCGACCGGCGGCAATATGTCCGTGCGCCAGGATGAGACCTGGTGCTGGCTCAGCGAGTCGGGACGCGATAAGGGCAGCCTGACCAGCGACGATTTTCTGCAGGTGGATATTGCCAGCAATACCGCGCCTTCCGGGCGCAAACCCTCGGCGGAAACCGGGCTGCATACCCTGGTCTATCGCCTGTTCCCCGAAGCTAACGTCGTGCTGCACGTCCATACCGTCAACGCGACGGTGCTGTCGCGTATCGAGAAGAGCGGGACGCTGGCGCTGCAGGGCTACGAAATGCAGAAAACGCTGACCGGCCAGCACAGCCATCTCGACACCGTCCCGGTGGCGATTTTCGATAACGATCAGGATATCGACGCCCTGGCGGCGCGCATCGAAGATTATGCGCAAACCCGCCCGCTGCGCTACGGCTTCCTGCTGCGCGGCCACGGCCTGACCTGCTGGGGGAAAGATATCAACGAGGCGCGCCGTCAGCTGGAAGGCCTGGAATTCCTGTTCGAGTGCGAGCTGATGCGTCGCCGCTACGAGCGCGACTAATTTTCACTAAGCGATCGGATCAGGCATGGATTTTTATCTGGGTATCGATATCGGCACCTCGCGGGTCAAGGCGGTGCTGTTTGATGAGCATTTTCAGGCGCGGGCTAGCGCGGCGGAAAATACCGGGCCGCGGCTATCGGCTAACGGCTACGCCGAGCAGGATATGGCGCAGCTATGGCAATCGGTGATCGCTATTTTGCGCCAGATTGCGCAACGCCCGGAGCTGCAGGGCGGGCGCTTAAGAGCCATTGGCCTTGCCGGGCAGGGCGAAGGGGTGTGGCTAAGCGATGCCGAGGGCGAGCCGGTCGGGCCGGGGATCCTGTGGAGCGACACCCGCAGCCGGGAGCTGATGAGCGACCTGCTGCGCCAGCCGGGCTTCGATCGCCGCTTTTTTGCCGAGACCGGCACCCACCTGCAGCCGTGCAATACCAGCATGCAGCTATGCTGGCTCCGGCATTATCAGCCGGAGCGGCTGGCGGCGGCGCGCTATCTGTTTTTTGCTAAAGACTGGATCCGCTTTCGTCTGACCGGCGTCGCGGCGCTGGATATCACCGATGCCAGCACCTCGCTGCTCAATCAGCAGAGCGGGGAGCTGTCGGCGGTGGTGCTGAATGAAATGGGGCTTGCCGACCTGCAGCATCTGTTCCCGCCGCTGCTGGCGCCGGATGCGCCGGCCGGCGTCCTGCGCGACGAGGTGGCGGCGCTGACCGGGCTGGCGGCCGGTACGCCGGTGGCCGCCGGCGCGCTCGACGTGTGCAGCGCGGCGCTCGGCTGCGGCGCGGTGAACGACGGCGACATCTATACGATCCTCGGCACCACCTGCTGTACCGGCATCGTCTGTCACGGCCGTCAGACGGTGAACGAGGGAACGCGCTACGTCACCCATACCGAAGCGGGGAGCTTTATTAACCTTTTCCCGATGCAGGCCGGAACGCCAAACATCGACTGGCTGCAGCAGCATATCTCCCTGAGCCCGGATCTCCGGCAGCTTGAACGGGCGATTGCCGACGTCGAGCCGGGCAGCGGGGGCGTGTTCTGGCAGCCCTATCTGAACGGCGAGCGCGCGCCGTTTTATAGCCCCGACGCGCGGGCAGGCTACTTTGGCATCAGCCAGCATACCACCCGCGCCGAGCTGCAGCGGGCGGTGTTTGAAGGGCTGGCCTACGCCATCGTCGACTCGCTGCAGGGCTATCCGCAGGGCGGAGAACTGTACCTGACCGGCGGCGGCGCGGCCTCGGCGACCTGGCTGCAGATTATCGCCGACTGCAGCGGCAGAACGGTGGTCTCCAGCACCTTCAACGAACTCAGCGCCCGCGGGGCGGCGATTCTGGCTGCCCGCAGCGTTGACGGACTTGCGCACTACCCGCAGCTGGAGCAGACGCGCTACCGGCCAGAACCGCGGGCGCACGCCCGCTACGCCGCGCTCTATCCGGTTTATCGCCTGCTGCGCGAGCAGCTGCTGCCCGTCTGGCAGGCCCGGCAGGAGGCGCTTCAAAGTATTTCTCAGGAATCAGACCAATGAAAATTGTTTTTACCGCTGAACACTCCGGCGATCTCACCGCCTTCCAGCAGCTGGGCGAGCTGCGGGTGGAGGGCTGGGCGCTGGGCAAACCGAAGCTTAGCGCCGGCCAGCTGATCGATCTGGCCCACGATGCCGAAGTGCTGGTGACCAGCTACGACGACGTCACGGAAGAGGTGATCGCCGCCTGCCCGCGCCTGAAGGTGATTGCCTGTACCCGCGCCAATCCGGTGAATATCGACGTTAAAGCCGCCGCGGCGCGCGATATTCGCGTGCTCTACACGCCGGGCCGCAACGCCGACGCCGCGGCGGAGCTGACGCTGGGGCTGATGCTGAGCCTGGCGCGGCATATCCCGCAGGCGCACGCGGCGCTGAAGCGCGGCGAGTTTACCCACGCCGACAATGCGGCGACGGTTACTCAGGCCGGGCTGCGCCGCGACGTGGTGTGGGACGTGAGCCCGCAGAGCCCTTACGAAGTGTTTAAAGGCAGCGAGCTGCGCAACAAAACGCTGGGGCTGATTGGCTACGGTAATATTGGTCGCCGGGTGGCGCGTATCGCCCGCGCGTTCGGTATGGCGGTGCTGGTGGTGGACCCGTTCGTGGCGGGCGAGGATATCAACGAGCCGGGGCTGCGGAAAACCACTCTCGAAGCGCTGTTCCGCGAGGCGGATATCGTCAGCCTGCATCTGAGCAGCGGCGCCGGCAGCGACGGCCTGGTGAATGCGCCGCTGCTGAACAGCATGAAGCCCGGCGCGCTGCTGATTAACACTTCTCGCGCGGCGGTGGTTGACGAGGAGGCGCTCATTCACGCCCTGCGCCACGGGCCCCTGGGCGGCGCGGCGCTGGACGTCTATCATCGCGAACCGCTGTGGTGCGAGCACCCGTTTGTCACCGAGTTTGATAACGTGATTATCACCCCGCATATTGCCGGCGCGACCCGCGAAAGCATCAGCAAGCATACGGCGATGATTGCCGCCGATCTCCAGCGCTATGCGGCCGGCGAGCCGCTGTTATACCAGTGGCGCTAGGCGCGGGGCCGCGGGCTATGCGGCCCGGTTCGCGGCCATAAACGCCAGGGTGTGGTCCCAGTCGACCACCCCCGCATCCGACCCCAGCCCGGTGGCCACCAGCGCCGCCACGGCCGACGCCACTTCGCAGGCCTCTTTTTCGCTCAACCCGCGGGCCAGCGCCGCAATAAAGCCGCCGCAGTAGCTATCGCCGCAGCCGGTGGTATCCACCGCCTCTACGCGCCACGGGGCGATATGCTCGACGCGGCCGTCGCGGGTCAGCAGCCAGGAGCCGTTGGCGCCGTCTTTCAAAATACAGGTCCCCACGCCGAGGTCGAAGAAGAAACGGGCGATTTCGGCGGGCTCGCTGAGTCCCGAGAGATAGGCGGCCTCCTCCAGCGAGGGCATAAAGTAGTCTACCGACGGTAGCAGCGGGCGCAGCAGCTCCAGGGTTCGTTCGTCAGGGGCGATCAGGTCGAAGCTGGTGGTGACGCCGCGCGCCCTGGCCGCCGCCAGCAGCCGCGCGCTCTGACCCTGGTCCATTGCCGCCAGCAGACCCGTGCCGCCGTGATGCAGGAAGCGACAGTCGAGAATCGAGGCAAAGGCCTCTTCGCTAACGAACAGCGCGTCGGAGGCGCCGCGACAGTGCAGCGCGGGCCGCTCGCCGTTCGGGCGGATGGGCAGGATTGTTGCCGAGGTTTCCTTTTCCGTCGTACGCTGAATCAGCGAGCAGTCGATCCCCAGCCGCGCGTAGCTGGCGAGAATAAAATCGGCCTTTTCATCGTGGCCGAGGCAGGCGACGGCGGCGGTGCGAACGCCGAGCTTCGCGGCGTTGATATTCGCGCCGGCGGCGGTGCCCGCCGGGTTAAGGCGAATTTGTTCGATAAAGGCCACCCCGCCGCGGGGCGGGATGTCGAGAACCGGGCGGCCGGCGATATCAAGGATCGTCAGGCCGACAAAAACGGCGTCAAAGGCTGCCATAGATACTCCGTTAACGATGCTGCTGGCGCAGACGCGCCTGCCAGAAAGAGAGGGCCAGCGCGACCACCAGAATGACGCCAACCAGCGCGTCTTTGACCAGGTAGTTAAGACCCATCAGGTTCAGGCCGTTATCAATGATGGCGAGGAACAGCACCCCGCCGAGGGTGCCGGCGACGCTGGCCCGCCCCTGGCGGTTAAAGGCGGTGCCGATAAAGACGGCGGCAATCGCATCCATCAGATAGGACTGGCCGGCCAGCGGCGTAAACTGCCGCAGGTTGGCGGAGAGGATCACGCCGCCGATGGCGCACAGCGCGGATGCTGAGACCAGCACCCACAGCATGGTCAGCCGATCGCGGATCCCGGCGATCCGCGCCGCTTCCCCGTTCTGACCGATGGCGCGAACGTACTTGCCGAAGATCGTGCGTTCGGTAATCAGCCACGCCACCAGCCACAGCGTCAGCACGATAACCACCGGCGTCGGAATACCGCCGATATTCCCCACCGCCAGATCGTGGTACTCCGGCGCCATCCGGCGATAGGCGATCGAGCCGCCGCCGTCGGTATAGATCCGCTCCACGCTGCTGGCAATAAACCAGGTTCCGAGGGTGGCCAGAAACGGGCGGATCTGGCAAATCAGGATCAGAAAGGCGTTCAGCAGACCGACGATCGCCCCGCCGAGCAGGGCGTAGCCCACCGCGGCCTGCCACGGTAGGTGCCAGGTTTTCAGGGCCACCAGCGCAAAGGCGGCGCCAAAGTCGAGGGCGACGCCAACCGAGAGATCGATGGCCCCGGCGCTGACGATAAGGGTCATCGCGATCGCCACAATCAGCAGAATCGCGCTGCCCTGCAGCAGGTTGGCCCAGTTATCAACGGTGAGAAATACCGGGTTGGCCCAGCCGAACAGGGCAATGGCCAGCAGGGTGATAATGCCGAAGCCCGCCCGCGACAGATAGGCCAGCGGGCCGCCGGCGGTCCGCTCCGGCGATGAGGATTTGAGCGTCAGCTGGCTCATTGATTGCCTCCTTGATGCCTGACCGCAGAAGCCGCCAGCACGATAAGGATCAGGATGCCTTTGATGGCGCCCATCCAGAAGATATTGACCCCCAGCAGCCCGAGGCCGTTGGAGAGGGCGTTGACCAGCACTGCGCCAAGCAGCGCGCCCCAGATGGTGACGACGCGCCGGCGCGAGAAGGCGGCGCCGATAAAGGTTGCCAGCACGGTCTCCAGCAGCAGCGGCGTGGCGGTACCGCTGGAGCTGCCCGAGCCCTGGCTCAGCAGCGGCAGAATCGCCAGACCGGCGGCGATGCCGGCCAGCAGCCAGACGTACACCGTCAGCCGGCGCACGTTAAGCCCGCTCATTTGCGCCATATCGCGATTGCCGCCAACCGCCTGCAGATGCTGGCCGAAGCGCGAGTGGTGCACCAGCAGCTGGAACAGGGCGAATACCGCCAGCAGGTAGATCAGCGGCCAGGGGATGCCGAGCAGCGTCTGATCGCGAAAAGCGACCATCAGCGGATCGCTGACCGCAATGCGCCGCTGGCCGGTGAGCAAATCGGTCAGGCCGGTAAAGGCCACGGAGGTTGAGAGCGTTGCCAGCAGCGGCGGCAGCCCGGCGACCAGCACCAGCCCGGCGTTGATCGCCCCGCAGGCGAGGCACACCACCAGCGGCAGGAGCAGCAGCCACAGATAGGACATCTGCCACTCCACCATGCCAAGGCTCAGAAGCGCGACCCCGAGCACCGCGATGGCGGGCAGCGAAAGGTCGATCCCGCCGGTAACCACGTCATCGCCGCCGACGGCAATCACGCAAACCAGTCCGAAGCAGAGAATGGCCAGCGGCACGCTCTGCACCAGCATCATGCTGATATTCTGCCAGCTTAAAAAGAAGGGCGACTGCAGGCTAAGCCACACCAGCAGGGCAAAGAAAAGAATCAGCGGAAATTTTTCGATAAGCGTCGTCATGCCCGGCAGGCCGCGGCGCTGGATACCCGTACTCATAGCTGTTGTTCCTGTCCACCGTTAATCGTTGCCAGCAGGGCGTCGAGCGTCAGCCCCTGGGTGGCGAGATTGGCCACCAGCTCGCCGCGCCACATCACGAGGATCCGATCGCATAGCCCCAGCAGCTCCGGGGCATCGCTGGAGGAGACCAGCACCGCGCGTCCGCGATCCGCCAGCTGACGGGTGCGCTGATAGATGTCGCTGCGGGCGCCGATATCGACCCCGAGGGTCGGCTCATCGAGAATAAAGAGCCGCGCGTCGGTGCCCAGCCAGCGGGCCAGAATCGCCTTTTGCTGGTTGCCACCGCTCATCAGCCGCACCGGCAGCTCCGGGCGGCCGGGGCGGATAGAGAGCTGCTCAATCCAGCCGCGGGCTTTCTCCAGCGCCCGGCCCCGGTGTTCCCAGCCGAAGGTGGCGGTGTCCGCCAGGGAGGCGAGATTAATGTTATCGGCGGTGGTGAAGGGGAGGATCAGCCCCTGATGGCGGCGATCGCGGGGCACCAGCGCCATGCCGGCGCGAATCGCCTGCTTCGGCGTGCGGATGCGCTTCGGCTGGCCGTCGATGCTAATCACGCCGCTCTCCACGCGCTTGAGTCCATAGAGAAGGTCAACCAGCACGTCCCGCCCGGCGCCCAGCAGGCCGGCGACGCCGACGATTTCGCCGGGCTGGATATCAAAGGTAATGTCGCGCAGCTGCTGGCCGTCGCCGAGTCCGCGCACCGACAGCAGCGGCGCGCTGGCGTCGGCTTCAGGCGGCGCGGACTGGCGCGGGGTATAGAGCTGCTCGATTTCCCGGCCGACCATCATTTTGATCAGCGCATCGGTATCCTGCAGCAGCGAGCGGTCCGGGTAGCCCACCACCTCGCCGTTGCGCAGCACGGTTCCGCGATCGCAGAGGGCGGCGATTTCGTTCAGATAGTGGGAGATATAGAGAATGGCGATCCCCTGCTCGCGAAGGCGCAGAATCGCCGAGGAGACCAGGCTGGCCTCCTGCGCTTCCAGCGGCGCGGTGGGCTCGTCGAAGACCACCAGCTTCGCGGCGCCGTCGATCAGCGCCCGGGCTATTTGCACCAGCTTACGTTCGGCAAGGCTGAGATCGCGAATCAGCCGCCGTGGGTTAATGCTCAGCTGCCAGCTATCGCGGAAAAAAGCCTCGGTGGCGGCGTTCATGCGCTTTCTGTCCAGCGCGCCCCAGCGGTGGCGATACTCCTGGCCGAGGAAAACGGACTCTGCCACCGTAAAGTGGGCAATCAGGTTGAGTTCCTGGTGGATAACGCGGATGCCCATCGCTTCGATGGCCGCCGGATTGCCGAACGGGATCGCCACGCCGTCGAGGGTGGCGCTGCCGCTATCGGCCTGGTACACGCCGGCAAGGATCTTGATCAGGGTGGATTTTCCCGCCCCGTTTTCGCCGATCAGACCGTGAATTTCACCGGGGTTCAGAAGCAGCGTGACCGCATTTAATGCAGTCACGTTGGCAAAGCTTTTGCCGATCTGGCTCATGACCAGACCAGCGGCGGGGCGCTCCCCGCCGAGGGGTTGATTAATCACTGCAGTTCGCCATATCCCAGCTGTTTGTAGACCGCTTTCGCTTCCTGCGGGCCCTTCACCGGGACCACCGGAATAAAGGTTTGCAGCGGCAGAGCCTGCTTAGCGAAGTAGTGCGCCACGTTGTCGGCCGACGTCTGGCCAATCAGGTGCGGCTGCTGGGCGACGTTAGCGACGAACGGGCTGCCGGGTTCGGCCATAATCTCCAGGGTTTCCGGGCCGGCATCGATGGCGGTGACCTTCACGTCTTTGTCGCGTCCGGTCTCTTCCAGCGCCTGCACGATCCCGATGGCCGGCTGATCCCAGCAGGCGACGTGGATAGCGTCCAGCTTGCCTTTCGGATACTGGCTGAGCAGTTCGAGGGTTTTCTTACGCGCATCTTCCGGAGAGTTGGCAAACTGTTCGGCCAGCTCCGGCTGAATAATATGAATATCCGGGTAATCCTTAAGGACATATTTCCACTGGTCGTAGCGGATGCCGCAAATTCGCAGCGAGCTGGAGAACGCATTAAATACCGCAACGTTGCCTTTGCCGCCTAATTCATCGGCCATATAGCGGCCAATGGTTGAACCCAGGGTGTAGTTGTCGGAGGTCGTGTTATTGACGGAGTATTTAGATACGTGGTCCACGGTAAATACCGGGATGCCGGCATCGCGCAGCGCTTTAAATTTTGGTTCAACGGCGCTGTCGCCGAGAATACTAATTACGGCATCGACCTTGCGTGATAATAAAATATCGTGGTTATTGGCGTGAACCTGATTATCACGACCGCCGTCGACGCCGATGACTTTACCACCCAGTTTTTCAACCTCTTCGGTAGCGCCTTTATAGGCTTCGCGATCCCAGAAATGCTGGGTGCCGACAACGGCGACGCCAATGGTTTTCCCCTGCAGCGACAGGGGCTCAGCGGCGGAGGCGCCGACGGAGACGAGCGTCATCAGACCCAGCGCGACGGGCAGTAATTTTATTCTCTGCGACATTCTTATTATAGTCCTGTGATAAAGGTGTTTGCGGATTCGTAGCATGACAATAACGACCACGCAACCTCAAATACAAAATATGTCTAAGTTATACCAATAATGGTATATCGACGGAATAGGGGCGGGAAAATTAATTTTACTCGGGCTAACCTGAAAATATTTCATGATGCTGAAATTAAGACATATTTATATTGTGGGTATAAGATAAAAGCGCTGACTTTTATTGCAAACGGTAATTGCTGCTTAATGATGACCATATTTATGGTGGGATATGATGAATATAACCCAGGGCTCGCGTCATGCGGATGGTTATTGGCTAAAGTGACAGGATATTATAGTGTCATCGGCATTTTATCTTCAGCCAGCTCCCGACTTATTATAGCGGCCTTTATCGGGTGACAAAAAAACGGGCAACATGAATAAACAACATAATCTGGCGGTGATGCACTGGGGAACCTGGCAGGTGCAAACCCGCGATGGCGCCATTGATGCCGTCGTACCGGTCGCCTGGGATAAAAATCCCTCGCGCATCGGTCAGTCGCTCACCGATGCGGTCACCAGCAAAACGCGCATTCGTCGTCCGGCGGTGCGGGCCGGCTATCTGAAAAACGGCCCCGCGTCGCGGGAAGGCCGCGGCAAAGAGCCCTTTGTCGAGGTGAGCTGGGAGGTCGCCCTCGACCTGCTGGCCCGTGAACTCACTTCGGTGAAAGCGCGCTGCGGCAACGAAGCCATATACGGCGGCTCCTACGGCTGGGCCAGCGCCGGGCGTTTTCACCATGCCCAGAGCCAGCTGCACCGTTTCCTGAAGTCTTTCGGCGGCTACACCGCCAGCACCAATACTTACAGCAGCGCCGCCGGCGAGCGTATTTTGCCGCACGTGCTGGGGCCGCTTAGCCCGCTGCATCGCCAGCATACGCACTTCTCCGAGCTGGCGCGGGAGTGTCAGCTGTTCGTGGCGATTGGCGGGCTGCCGCTGCGCAACTCGCAGGTTAACGGCGGCGGCGCCAACGACCATATGCTGAAGCACTGGCTGGAGAAGATGCAGGCCAACGGCACGCGCTTTATCAATATCAGCCCGGTCAGCAACGATCTGAGCGCCGTGGACTCCGCGCAGTGGCTGCCGGTGCGTCCGGGGACCGATACCGCACTGCTGCTGGCGCTGTGCTACGTCCTGATTACCGAATCCCTGTACGACAGAGACTTTGTGGCCAGCCACACGGTGGGCTTTGCTCCCTACCGCGCCTATCTGCTGGGAGAGCGCGACGGGGTGGCAAAAACGCCGGCCTGGGCGGCGGCGATCGTGGGGATTTCCGAGCAGCAGATTGTCTCCCTGGCGCGCGACATGGCCAGCCAGCGCACGATGGTTAATATCTCCTGGTCCATCCAGCGCGCCCGTCAGGGGGAGCAGGCCTACTGGGCAACGGTGGCCCTGACCGCGCTGCTGGGACAGATTGGCACCCCGGGAGGCGGATTGGGCTTCGGCTACGCCTGCACCAATCTGGCGGGCGCGGCGCGCAAAGCCTTCTCCGGCCCCCGTCTGCCGGCGGGAAAAAATGCGGTTAACAGCGCGATCCCGGTGGCGCGGCTGGCGGACATGCTGCTGCACCCCGGCGGCGAATATGAGTTTGACGGCCAGCATCTGCGCTATCCCGATATCCGCCTGGTCTACTGGGCGGGGGGCAATGCCTTTCACCATCATCAGGACCTTAACCAGCTCTGCGAGGCGTGGCGCCGGCCGGAGACGGTGGTGGTGCATGAGCAGTACTGGACCGCGCAGGCCAAGTTTTCCGACATCGTGCTGCCGGTGACCACCTCCCTGGAGCGGGAGGATATCGGCAGCGGCGGGCATGACGGATTTATGATTGCCATGAGCGCGCAGATCGCGCCGGTGGCCGAAGCCCGCGACGACTACGCGATTTTCTGCGATCTTGCTGCCCGGCTGGGCTGCGGCGAGCGCTTCAGCGAAGGGCGCAGCGTCGGGCAGTGGCTGCGGCATATTTATGATGAGTCGCGCCCGCGCGCCCGGGAAGAGGGCATCGAGCTGCCGTCGTTTGAGGATTTCTGGCAGCAGGGGGTGCTGGAGTATAGCGCGCCGGAGCGGCCGCAGGTCTTTCTGGCCGATTTTCGCGCCGACCCGCTGGGCGCTCCGCTCTCTACGCCGTCCGGCAAGATTGAGCTCTTCTCGCAAACCGTCGCCGACTTCGGCTACCGCGAGTGCCCGGGCCACCCGTGGTGGGATGAAGAGGAAGCGAGCTGGCAGCGTGAAGAGGCCGGCCGCTGGCCGCTGCATCTGCTGTCCAGCCAGCCGCGCACGCGACTGCACAGCCAGTACGATCACGGCAGCGTCAGCCGGGCGACCAAAATTCAGGGGCGCGAGCCGCTGTGGATGCATCCGCAGGATGCGCAGGCGCGGGGGGTAACCGAAGGCAGCGTGGTGAAAGTGTATAACGCCAGGGGGGCGATTCTGGCCGGGGTGCATCTCAGCGACGGGATCCGCCAGGGGGTGGTGCAGATGGCCACCGGCGCCTGGTACGATCCGCTGGACCCCAATGAAAAAGGCTCCCTGGATAAGCACGGCAATCCGAACGTGCTGACCGAAGATCGCGGCAGCTCGCGGCTGGGGCAGGGCTGTAGCGCGCAGAGCTGCTGGGTTGAGATTGTCCCGTGGCGCGAGGCGCTGCCGCCGATTACCGCGTTCGATCCGCCGGCGTTTATCCGCGCGGACGCGTTGTCCTGAACGGCAGCCCGGCGGCGCAGGGCCGCCGGGCTGGATGAAGACGGTTACGCCAGCCGCGGATAGGCGTCGGCAATATCATCCCCGGTAAACTTCGCTACCCAGCCTTCCGGGTTATCGAAAATTCGGATGGCGGTGAAGTTCGGCTCGGAGCCCATGTCAAACCAGTGCGGCGTGTCGGCGGGGACGGAGATTAAATCGTTCTTCTCGCACAGCACCTGGAACACTTCGTTGCCGATATGCAGGCAGAACAGCCCGGCGCCCTCGACGAAGAAACGCACCTCGTCCTCGCCGTGGGTATGCTCGTTGAGGAACTTCGCGCGCAGCGCCTCTTTCTGCGGGTTATCGGCGCGCAGGCTGATCACGTCCCAGCTCTGGTAGCCCTTTTCGGCAACCAGTCTGTCAATCGCGTGCTGGTAGGCTTCAATCACCTTTTCCGCCGCTGGTGCGACGCCGAGGTCGCGGTCGGCCTGCCAGCGTTCAAAGCGGACGCCTTTGGCGTTTAGCTGCTGCTGAATTTCGTCGCCGTCGGTGCTGTGCCAGATGGCGGTTGCGGCGTCCTGGTCAGAAAAAATTGTTAATGCGCTCATGCGGGTATCTGCTCCGGGTGAATGTCGTCAAAACGCTGGATCTGCGGATGATGGCTGGCGGGATCGCGATCGCCGCGTACCAGCTGCAGGGTGCGAAAACCGGCCTCCTCGGCGGCGTCCAGCTCCTGATGGATATCAGAAAGAAACAGGATGGCGGCGGGGTGATGACCCAGCTGTTCAGCAATGTTGCGGTAGGACTGCACTTCGCGCTTGGCGCCTACCAGGGTATCGAAATAGCCGTTAAACAGATGAGTAATATCACCTTCGTCGCTGTAGCCAAATAACAATTTCTGCGCGGCCACCGAGCCTGAGGAATATACATATAAATCAATCCCCTGCGACTTCCACTTTTCCAGCGCCGGCAGAACGTCGGGATAGAGATGGCCGGTAAAGTCGCCGTTAAGGTAGCCCTCGCGCCAGATAATCCCCTGCAGCGCCTTCAGCGCCGTCGACTTGCGGTCTTCATCCATAAAGGCCAGCAGCGTATCAATCAGCTCGGCGGCGCCGGCGGCGGGGCTGTCGATTTCCGCGCGCAGATTATCGAGGATCGTCTGCACCGGCTCGGCGTATTGTTGGGCGGTGACAAAGCCTGCGATGCGTTCACGGGCGTACGGAAACAGAACGTTGTGGACGAAGCGAATGTCGCTGGTGGTACCTTCAATATCGGTCACGATAGCGCGGATCATGGTCTCTCCAGAGTGGGCGGCGCGCCCTGACGTTGGCTGCTTCAGGCGGTAACCGACATAACCTTATCATTTAGACGTCTAAGCGTCTCGATTGCCAAATATTAACATCGTGTTATAGTGGCATCAACAACAGCATTACAATCGGTAATTATAAAATGAGCAATAACCCGCTGATTCCTGAGAGTAAACTCCCTTCGCTGGGCACCACTATTTTTAGCCAGATGAGCGCCCTTGCGCAGCAGCATCAGGCGATAAATCTTTCGCAGGGCTTCCCTGATTTTGACGGGCCGGGCTATCTGCAGGAGCGGCTGGCGTTTCATGTCGCCCAGGGCGCCAACCAATACGCACCGATGACCGGCGTGCCGGCGCTGCGTGAAGCCATCGCCGATAAAACCGCCGAGCTTTACGGCTACCGACCGGACGCCGACAGCGAGGTGACCGTGACGGCGGGCGCAACCGAGGCCCTGTATGCGGCCATTACCGCGCTGGTACGCACGGGAGATGAGGTTATCTGCTTTGACCCGAGCTACGACAGCTATGCCCCGGCGGTTGAGCTCTCCGGCGGCGTGCTGAAGCGCATTGCCCTGCAGCCGCCGCATTTTCGCGTTGACTGGCAGCAGTTTGCCGACGCGCTGAGCGAGCGTACCCGGCTGGTGATCCTCAATACCCCGCACAACCCGTCGGCGACGGTCTGGCAGCGCGAGGATTTCGCCGCGCTGTGGCAGGCGATTGCCGGGCGTGAGATCTACGTGATTAGCGACGAAGTCTACGAGCACATCTGCTTTGCGGCGCAGGGGCACGCCAGCGTGCTGGCCCATCCGCAGCTGCGCGAGCGGGCGGTGGCGGTCTCATCGTTTGGTAAAACCTTCCATATGACCGGCTGGAAGGTCGGCTACTGCGTAGCCCCTGCGGCAATTAGCGCCGAGCTGCGTAAGGTGCATCAGTATCTGACGTTCTCGGTGAACACCCCGGCGCAGCTGGCTATCGCCGATATGCTGCGTCACGAGCCGGAGCACTATCGTCAGCTTCCCGAGTTTTACCAGCAGCGTCGCGACCTGTTTGTCGAGGCCCTGCGCGCCACCCGTCTGGAGATACTTCCCTGCGAGGGTACCTACTTCCTGCTGGCAGACTACAGCGCGGTTTCCGATCTCGACGACGTCAGCTTTTGCCGCTGGCTGACCACGGAAATCGGCGTGGCGGCGATCCCGCTGTCGGTGTTCTGCGCCGATCCGTTCCCGCATCGGCTGATTCGGCTGTGCTTTGCCAAGCAGCCGGCAACCCTGCTGGCCGCCGCGGAGCGTCTGCGCCAGCTGTAGCGCGCCGGCGTCGGGTCGCTGAGAGAATTGATGGTCGCCGGACGTTTTAAGCCGACCATTAATTTTCTCCGATGGCTGTTTTCGCTATTTTATTTTTCTGCTTTATGTGCGGATATTCACGTGGTCGATAATTAGCAGCGGCCACTTTTATTATAAGGCAGCCTCTGGAATAAGAGAGGCTAAAACAGGGTGGTCCATCTGCACCCGATTATAAATCATATGAATCATTGCTCGGGGAATATCCGCCGGAGCCGATATTATTCTCAGCTTGAGGTCGAAGAGCTGCGGAGTTGTCGCAATTTTTGGTATTAAGCCGATAAAATCAGTCTGGCTAATAATATTGAGTACGGCAATGTGTGAGTCGCTGCTGAAGGCAATATTTCGTCCGGGGAACTGCTTTTCAAGCCAGTAGTCAACCGCCTGCATTCCCGCCTCTTTGGGCAGATAGTCAGTAAAGCTCTCCCGCGCAATGGCTTCTGTGGAGGTGAGTTCGGCTATTCGTGGATGATTCTGCCGGCAGACCAGCACCATCTCTATTTCCTGAAACGGCAGGCACACGGTGGTCGGGCTGACGAGCGGCGAGAGGCTAAAAATCAGATCGGCTTTGCGGTAGGCGAGCAGGCTCTCCGCCGACTCCGCGGCGAGCTGCAGGTCGTGATGCTCCACCTGCAGGTTGGGGTCACGGTAGAGCGCGCCGATGAGCGCTGCGGAGGAGGGCGAGAGGAAAAACTGCGGGCTGTAGATAACAAAGCGTTTTCTCAGCTCGGCGCCGTGGACGATATTAATCGTCTGCTCCAGCTGGTTGAGGTTATTTTCCAGATGGTGATGAAGGTTAACCGCCAGGGTGGTGGGGCTCATCCCTTTACCGGTGCGGATAAACAGCGGATCGTTGAGCTGATTGCGCAGGCGCTGCAGCGACTGGCTGACGGCGGAAGGGGTAATAAATAACGTCCCTGCGGCCTGGCTGATACTTAAATGCTGATAGATACATTCAAAAATAACCAGTAGGTTAAGATCGAACTTTTTAAGTTCGTAAAGTTTAGCCATTGCTAGCATCCTGTCCGTTGCTGTGTCCGGTGTGAATTATTATCTTGTTATTCTATTTGTTTATTGTATTTAATTTGCGTGGCAATTGGTGGGCTGAATTATTTAAGACCGATTTTATTAATAGCTCTGAATGTATACGACCAGAAGTGATTTAGCCAGACCCTTTCGGGTGAATAGCCTGGCTAAACGAAATATAGCGGGACGCTTTATTTTTCGCCCATCATCACCTGCAGCTTATCCGCCTCCGGCAGGCCGACAACCTGCTGCAGCATATTTTCTTTATTCATATAGTAAATAGCCGGAGTGGCGTTAGCGCCCAGCTGGTCCATCAGCTGCTGGTTTTGGTTGAGGAGGCGCATTTTTTCCGCCGGGATGTTTGCCGGGATCTCAATTTTCATTTTCCCGGCCGATTTTTCGTAATCGTGCCAGGTTTTTGCCGGATCGCGGCTGGCGAGAATGGCGGCGGCTACCGGCGTACTCTCCGGTTTGATAACGCCTACCAGCAGCGTGCGAATCTGCACTTTCCCCGACTCGACCCAGGGGCGAGCCTGCTGCCAGAACTGCTTGCAGTACGGGCAGAAGGGATCGGCGAAGACGTAGAGAATAATCGGCGCCTCTTTTTTGCCGTCCAGCAGCCAGCTGGCGGCCTCCATCTGCTGCCACATCTGCTGGCCTGCCGGAGTATAGAGTTCTTTCTGGAACAGCTGTTCGCTAAGATTGGTGCCGTTTTCGTCATACATGTAGCCGGAGATGGCGTGCTTGCCGTCGGGCGTCAGATAGATAGCGACGCCCATATCCTGATATTTACCCAGCCAGCCCTTCACTCCGCCCGGCGCTTCGAAGGGCTTAATGATGGTAATACCCTGTTTTTCAATCGCTTTTACGGGAGCAGGGAGATCTTCTGCATAGCTGCATAAGGGGAAAAGGCTCAGGAAAAGCAGACGTTTTAACATGATTATTCCTTGTAAAATCAATATAGAAGCTACGGCAGATGATGGAACCTATCACAGCTATAGGCAAGACCTGCACCCGGGCCGATTGCCCTTTGCGAAGGCGGATGGTGTAATCGCGGATGCTGTTACATTAAGGTAATGTAGAGCGCAACGCATAGCCAGCCTGCCTGGCGCTGAAGCTACCTGCGGGTATTTCAGGTAAGAGGGCCGCCTGAGAGGGCGGCCTTTTTACGTTATCGGCGGCACTTGTCCCGACGGGTTCACAAAGTTGTCTTGTTGCGGTTGTTAGATATTGCTTATTGATTTGATAATGCAAACGCATTGCTCGGGTCAGGAAAAATTAGTTACCTTAGACCTCAACGAAAACACGGAGGAAGTATAGATGTCCTTAATTAACACTAAAATCAAACCTTTCAAAAACCAGGCGTTCAAAAACGGCGAATTCATCGAAGTTACCGAGAAAGATACCGAAGGCCGCTGGAGCGTCTTCTTCTTCTATCCGGCTGACTTCACCTTCGTATGCCCGACTGAACTGGGCGACGTTGCTGACCATCACGAAGAGCTGCAGAAACTGGGCGTAGACGTCTACTCTGTTTCCACCGATACCCACTTTACTCACAAAGCATGGCACAGCAGCTCTGACACCATCGCTAAAATCAAGTATGCGATGATTGGTGACCCGACTGGCGCCCTGACCCGTAACTTCGAAAACATGCGTGAAGACGAAGGTCTGGCCGACCGCGGCACCTTTATCGTTGACCCGCAGGGCATCATTCAGGCGATCGAAGTTACAGCTGAAGGTATCGGCCGCGATGCGTCTGACCTGCTGCGTAAAATCAAAGCAGCGCAGTACGTTGCTTCCCACCCAGGCGAAGTTTGCCCGGCTAAATGGAAAGAAGGTGACGCGACTCTGGCTCCGTCCCTGGACCTGGTCGGCAAAATCTAAAATTTCCATGTCTTTCACGTCATGGCGGCGTTGGCGTCACCTGCTTACCCCGGTCACTTACTTATGTAAGCTCCCGGGGATTCCCAGGCTAGCCGCCTTGCCCTGACGCGAAATCCACAGGAAATTTGTATTATTCAACGGGTACATCGTTGTGCCCGTTTTTCTTCCAAACCCCATGATGCAAGCCGCATTCAGGCAGCCGTGAGGCCGCTTGCATGATGACGTTTTAAGAGAGGGATAAGCAGATGCTCGACGTAAATATGAAAACCCAGCTCAGGGCCTACCTTGAGAAACTGACTAAGCCTGTTGAGCTGATTGCTACGCTGGACGACAGCGCTAAATCGGCAGAAATCAAAGAACTGCTGGCGGAAATCGCTGAGCTGTCTGAGAAAGTGACGTTTAAAGAGGACAACGCGCTCGCCGTGCGTAAACCGTCTTTCTTGATTACTAATCCAGGTTCTACCCAGGGGCCGCGCTTTGCCGGCTCTCCGCTGGGGCATGAGTTTACCTCTCTGGTGCTGGCGCTGCTGTGGACCGGCGGCCATCCGTCGAAAGAGACCCAGGCCCTGCTGGAACAGATCCGCGACCTCGACGGTGACTTTGAGTTTGAAACCTACTACTCGCTCACCTGCCATAACTGCCCGGACGTGGTGCAGGCGCTGAACCTGATGGCGGTGCTGAACCCGCGTATTAAGCATACGGCGATCGACGGCGGGACCTTCCAGAATGAGATTACCGATCGTAACGTGATGGGCGTTCCGGCGGTCTTTGTCAACGGCCAGGAGTTTGGTCAGGGGCGTATGACGCTGGCAGAGATCGTCGCCAAAGTTGACACCGGCGCGGAGAAACGCGCGGCGGAAGAGCTGAACAAGCGCGACGCTTACGACGTGCTGATCGTCGGCTCCGGTCCATCCGGCGCGGCGGCGGCGGTTTACTCGGCGCGTAAAGGCATTCGTACCGGCCTGATGGGCGAACGTTTCGGCGGCCAGGTGCTGGATACCGTTGATATCGAAAACTATATTTCGGTACCTAAAACCGAAGGCCAGAAGCTGGCCGGGGCGCTGAAGGTTCACGTCAACGATTATAATGTCGACGTCATTGACTCGCAGAGCGCGTCGAAACTGATCCCGGCGGCGGTAGAAGGCGGCCTGCATCAGGTTGAAACCGCCTCCGGCGCGGTGCTGAAAGCGCGCAGCGTGATCATCGCCACCGGCGCTAAATGGCGTAACATGAACGTGCCTGGCGAAGATCAGTACCGCACCAAAGGGGTGACCTACTGCCCGCACTGCGATGGCCCGCTGTTTAAAGGCAAGCGCGTGGCGGTGATCGGCGGCGGTAACTCGGGCGTTGAGGCGGCAATCGATCTGGCGGGCGTGGTGGAACACGTGACGCTGCTGGAGTTCGCGCCGGAAATGAAGGCGGATCAGGTGCTGCAGGACAAAGTTCGTAGCCTGAAAAACGTCGATATCATTCTTAGCGCGCAGACCACGGAAGTGGTCGGCGATGGCAGTAAAGTGACCGGATTGCAGTATCGCGATCGGCTGAGCGGTGATGAGCATCACGTCGAGCTGGCGGGGATCTTCGTACAGATTGGCCTGCTGCCTAATACCACCTGGCTGGAAGGCGCGATTGAGCGTAACCGGATGGGTGAAATTATCATCGATGCGAAGTGCGAAACTAACGTCAAAGGCGTGTTCGCCGCGGGCGACTGCACCACCGTACCGTACAAGCAGATTATTATCGCCGCCGGCGAAGGGGCCAAAGCCTCCCTGAGCTCGTTTGACTATCTGATTCGGACGAAAACCGCATAATAAAAGCAAGTAAGACCGACCTGCACAGTAAAGAGGCTACCCAATGGTAGCCTCTTTTTTTATCGCCTTTCCGCACGCCTTCGCTTATCTGACCACCATTACCGGAATATGCGCGTGGCGAATAACGCTCGAGGCATTAGAACCAAGCAAATGGGTGCTGATAGACGGATTGCGTGAGCCAATGACGACCACGTCGGCGTTAATTTCATCGCCCAGCTCGTTCACCATATCCCGCACGCTACCGAAGCGGACGTGCTTTTTAATTCGCGAGGGATCGATACTGAAGTGCCCGGCCATGGTGGTTAGCCGGGTTTCCGCTTCATGCTGTAGATGCTCTTCAAAGCGGCGCAGGTCTGCGGTGAATCGGCTCATGGTGAAGCTGGATGAGCCCGGCAATACGTGGAGCAGGTGAATAATTCCGTCCTGCTGGGCCAAAAACTCCGCATGGCGGATGGCCTTGTCGCTTAACTCCATCTCGAAAACGTCAACCGGCATAATGATTGTTTTATACATATGCATTCCTCCTTGTTCGACTGTTTCTATATCAACATATTATATGAAGATATTGTGCCATTCAGGTCGCAAAACTGTCAGATCCGCTTCAGGGAGGCGTAAAAGTTTGTCAGGGTGGGGAGGGACAGAAAGAGGATGCGAAGACATCCTCTGGATAAGGCGCGGAACGCCTCAGGCTGCGGGACGGTTAGCGATGAAACTCGCCCGCAGCTTCCGGCTGGTATAGCAGCTCCAGGACTTCGAGGTGCGCAGAGGCGCCGCCCGGCAGCTCCCAGTGAATGGCGCTGCCGACCTTCAGGCCCAGCAGCGCGGCACCGACGGGAGCAAGTACCGAAAGCTGGGTGGCGCTATCGGTGACCTGAGAGGGGAAAACCAGCGTCCGCACGCGCTCTTCGCCACTGGACAAATCGCGGAATCTGACGGTGCTGTTCATGCTGACGACATCATGCGGCATCGCTTCCGGCGCCAGCATCTGCGCGCGATCCAGCTCTTCGTTCAGCGCATCGGCGACCGGGGAACTGGCGAATGCCGGCTGCTCGAGCAGCCTGTCGATGCGTTCGGCATCGAACTCATTAATGATGATTGCGGGTCTGGTCATTGCATACTCCATGTTATCCAGGAACCTGTCCGTAAAAGAAAACCCTCGCCGAAAATGGCAAGGGTTAATGTCTTCCCATCATACTGAGACTTGCCGGCGGTTTGAAGTGATTAAACGCACATTAAGCAACGATCGCGAACGGGGGAGATGAAATTTATGCCGCAACCGCCACCGCTGGAAAAATCGTCGGCTCGCCCCTTCCGGTACATACGGAGAGCCGGTGAGCGCTTTTGATAAACTCACTCGCGATGACGGCTGCTATCTCTATTTTAATTACCGACCTTATCCAGAACGAACTGCTTGCCGCAGTTGCCCGGATGGGGCTGGGGCAGGAAGGCATTGGCGGAGAGCGGCGCATTGATGGCCGCGGCCTTGATGGCGATCTGGATTTCGGTTAGATAGGCCGGATTGCCGCTGCAGGTCAGCTTGAAGGCCTTAACGCTCTGTTTGCCGTAGGCCTCGGCGATGGCCGCATCGAAGTCGTCGCGGCTGACGCTCTGCCCGTAGCGCTTCGCCAGGAACGCCCCGAGGGCGCTGCGTTTCACTTCGCCGCCGAGGCGGACCATGGTGCCGAAGTAGCTGTCGGGATCGAAACCAAAACAGACGCCGTGCTTCGCGTATTCGTAGCGCTCAAGGCAGGAGTTGCCGCCGGAGCCGGGCATCACGCTGTTGAGCTTATTGGCCATCTCCAGCGACAGGCCGGTTTCCGCCGCCTGGCATTTCCGCCCGGCTTTGACCTCCGGCGTATTGGGCACCGGGCGCGTGGCGCAGCCAAAACGCATCCAGCGGCGCTCGTCCACGCCGCGAGCGGCGATGGATTTCGGCAGACCCGGCCACAGGCCGTGTACGGTGAGGTAATCGGTTTTGTTGGCCGTTTCCTGCTGCAGGCGGCACTCTTCCGGTTCGCTGCGGTTTCGGTCATGCATGCTCTGGCAGAAGCCGGTTTGCCAGGAGAGGGCCAGTACGTAGCGGTCGAAATCGCCGTATTGTGTTGCGGTGAGCGGTTCAGCGCCGACCTGGGTTGCCGTTAGCAAGAGGGCAATGGCGACGAAATCCTTCCTGAACATTTTTATTCCTGATAGTGGATGGTAATGAGTTCCTCGAGTTATTAAAGCATAAAAAAGGCGCCCGCTGGCGCCTTTTCACTTTTATTGAACGGTGGTTCCGGGCACCAGAATTTCGGTGGCGATAATCACCACCAGCAGGCCAACGAGAACCGGTACCGAAGTCCGCTTCACCACTTCAAACGGTGAGATTTTTGCCATCCCGGCGACGGCAACCACCACGCCCGATACCGGGGAGATGGTGCGGCCGAGGTTGGAGGCCTGCAGCATCGGGATTGACAGATAGGCCGGGTTAATGCCCGATGAGTGCGCCAGTTTCGGGATCATCTCCACGAAGGCGTAAAACGGCGCGTTGCCCGATCCGGTTGTCATCGCCGCCAGCATTGTCAGCACCACCAGCACCAGCATCAGAATAATGCTGGCGGAGCCAAACGAGGTGGCAATCGAAATCAGGCTATTGATAAAGCCGATGGTGCTCAGGCCCTGGGCAAAAACGCCGGCGGCGACCAGCAGCATGACCACGCCGGCAAAGGCGTCGGCCATGCCGCGATAGGCGGCTTCCAGTCCGTTAAAGACGTTTTTGGTGTTAAAGCCGCGGCAGAATTCCAGCACCGCCGCCAGCAGCATGCAGAGCACCAGGATGGCGATAATATGCAGCTCCGGGCCCCATTTCCCGTCGAAGATCAGCACGCCGATAATGGGCGTGAAGGGCAGAATGGCGTAGAAGGCGGGGGCGGTTGTGGTTATCTCGTTGACGTCGAGCATTTCGTGAGAGGCGTTCTCTTTCTTATCCAGATAGCGCTGCCAGAAAAAGTGGGCAATCGCCATGCTGATTATCGCCACGATGGAGATTGGCAGCGTAGTCTTAAAGGCAAAATCGATGAGCGGCATTTCGGCGGCCTTCGCGGCGAGGACGACATCGCCGGAGGTCGGGGAGAGGATAATGGCCGCCGGGGAGGCGCAAATAGCCGCCGCCGCGCCGCGGCTGATCCCGACGTTGACCATCACCGGGAACAGCGTTGCCATCAGCAGCACGCCGAGGCCGGTCGCCGAAGAGACGGCCAGCGACATCAGGCAGGCGACAAAGTAGGCGGCGATCATCAGCAGGTAGGGGGAGTTAATGTAGCGCAGCGGCTTTGAGGCCAGCTTGACCACCATATCGTTGGCGCCAATATGCGTCATATAGGTGGCAAATCCGCAGAGCATCATGATCATCATGCCGAGGTCGCCGCCGCGGCTCATCAGCAGGATCTTGATATATTCGATGATGTCGGTCGCGGAATATCCCGTGCTTTTCGCCTCGCCGGGCAAAATTTTATGTCCCATCAGCGCGCTGACGATAAGCAGCGTCAGACCGCCAACAAAGAGCACTCCGGTGGCGGAGTACCCTTTGATGATATAGCGGGCGACGCCCACAATGACCACAATCCCGATAAGGATCTCAACTAGCGTAAGCATTATTTTACCCCTGAGGCATTAACCCAAAGAATCTGCTGATAAATAAAGTTGTGCAAAATTAAGTGAGGGAATGTGCCGAATAAATCGGCGAAACATGCTGATGCAAATCAATAAACCGATGAGAATTATCTAATCATCAGCCGGCGCGCGGGCGCTATCACAAAGTCAGCAGGCGGGGTTGTTGCGATTTCGTGGGCGGTAAATCAAGACTTTGCCTTATTTCGTTAAGGTTATATTAAGATTATATTTGCTACTTTATTCCGCTTTAAAATCGATATTGGTAACAGATAAGTGTTAAGACTACGTTGTGTTGTACCGTTTTTGCTCAGTTTTTCCGGCCTGCTACTCTCTGGCGGGATGGCAAATGCCTCATTCAGCTCGACGCTTCGCGACGGCTATAACACCTTAAGCGATAACGTTGCAGAGACCTGGCAGGAGCCGGAACACTACGACCTGTATGTTCCCGCGATCACCTGGCACGCCCGCTTTGCCTATGACAAAGAGAAAACCGACCGGTACAACGAGCGTCCCTGGGGGGCGGGTTTCGGCGTGTCGCGCTGGGATGATAAGGGCAACTGGCACGGCCTGTACGCGATGGCGTTTAAGGACTCATATAACAAATGGGAACCCATCGCCGGCTACGGCTGGGAGAAAACCTGGCGTCCGCTCGCCGACGATAACTTTCACCTTGGGCTCGGCTATACGCTTGGGGTGACCGCGCGCGACAACTGGCACTATATTCCGCTGCCGCTGGTACTGCCGCTGGCGTCTATCGGCTACGGCCCGGCGACGTTCCAGATGACCTATATCCCCGGCACCTATAACAACGGTAACGTTTACTTTGCCTGGGCCCGCTTTCAGTTTTAAATCCGCAATAGCTTAGCGATAAAAGAGCTGAGCGTTATGTTATGTGGAAAAACAATAACTAAAGCGCAACCACTAAAAAAGATAGCGACTTTTGTCACTTTTTAGCAAAGTTCGACTGGACAAAAGGCACCACAATTGATGTACTGGACCGCGACACAGTATCAGTGTCTTTTTTTCATATAAAGGTAATTTTGATGTCTAAGATTAAAGGTAACGTTAAGTGGTTTAATGAGTCCAAAGGATTCGGTTTCATTACTCCGGAAGATGGCAGCAAAGATGTATTCGTACATTTCTCTGCAATCCAGTCCAACGGTTTCAAAACTCTGGCTGAAGGTCAGCGCGTAGAGTTCGAAATCACTAACGGTGCCAAAGGCCCTTCTGCTGCAAACGTAAACGCTATCTAAGCAACGCGTCAGTAGAATATGAAAACCCGCGCTTAGCGGGTTTTTTTTTGCCTGCCGTTAGCGGCTGGTGGCGTGAGAAAACAGCCAGAATGCCGCTGCCGTCATGGCGAAGGAGCCCAGCAGGTTGACCAGAATATTGAGCAGGGCCCAGCTGAAGCGCCCCTGCTGCAGCAGGAACACCACTTCCGCTGAGAAGGTGGAGAAGGTCGTCAATCCGCCGCAAAAGCCGGTGGTGATGAGCAGCTTCCACATCGGGTCGATATCGGTCAGCCGGTTAAACCAGGCGAGGCCGGCGCCGATGATAAAGGCGCCCAGCAGGTTGGCCGTTAGCGTGCCAACGGGAATGGCGTGGTGCATGGGGTTAAACTTCATTCCTAACCACCAGCGCAGTACGCTGCCGGTGCCGCCGCCAAGAAAAACGGCTAAAAGTAGTTGTGACACGCTCGTTCCCTGCTATTTGGTTAATGGTGGGGAGTGAGTGTAGCGCGCAGAATGCGTCGCTGGCTATGAATTCGCGAACGGGAGAGTAAGATGCTGGTTGCTGCTGGACAATTTGCCGTCACCCCGGAGTGGCGGGTGAATGCGCAAACCTGCGTAGCGCTGATGGCTGAAGCCGCTGAACGGGGAGCGTCGCTGCTGGTGCTGCCCGAGGCGCTGCTGGCGCGTGACGATAACGACCCGGATCTATCGGTTAAATCGGCGCAGGAGGTGGATGGCGGCTTCTTACGGCTGCTGCGCGAGGAGAGCCGTAATAACGGCTTAACCACCATTCTGACGATTCACGTGCCTTCCGGCGAGGGACGCGCGGCGAATACGCTGGTGGCGATACGCCGCGGCGAGGTTATTGCCCAATACCAGAAGCTACACTTATATGATGCGTTTACTATACAGGAGTCGCGGCGCGTTGATGCCGGCCGGCAGATCCCGGCGCTGATTGAGGTCGACGGGGTTCGGGTTGGCCTGATGACCTGCTATGATTTACGCTTTCCGGAGCTGGCGTTGAGCCTCGCGCTGAGCGGCGCCGGGATCCTCGTTCTCCCCACCGCGTGGGTGAGAGGGCCAATGAAGGAGCACCACTGGGCGACGCTGCTGGCCGCCCGCGCTCTGGATACCACCTGCTATATCGTGGCGGCGGGCGAGTGCGGCAACCGTAATATTGGCCAAAGCCGGATTATCGACCCGCTTGGCACGACGCTGGCCGGCGCGGCGGAGCGGCCGCAGATGATTTTTGCCGACGTTTCCGTAGATTATCTTCGCCAGGTGCGCGAGCGCCTGCCGGTGCTGCAGAACCGTCGCTTTGCGCCACCGCAATTATTGTGACGTTTTTTTAAACAGAGCTTGATTCACCTTGTTACAGATTGCTATTGTGTCCGCGCGTCAAATAGCCGTTAATTGTTCGCGTGTATGATGGCGTATTCGCAGATTGTTTTAGAGAAGAAGGTTAGCTATGGGTGAGATTAGTATTACCAAACTGCTGGTTGTCGCAGCACTGATTATTTTAGTGTTTGGTACCAAAAAACTACGTACGCTGGGTGGAGACCTGGGTTCGGCTATCAAAGGCTTTAAGAAAGCGATGAACGATGACGATAGCGCGAAGAAAACCAGTGCGGAAGAAGAAACTCCGGCACAGAAGCTCTCTCATAAAGAGTAATTAAACGCCTGCTCCCCGACAGCGGGAGCAGGCTGCCGCCAGGCGTCAGCCTGCACGGATAAGAGGCCGCAGCGATTATCGTTGCGGCCTCTTTTTGTATCCTGCAAGGTCATTGGCAGAAAAAATGCAACCAACTGTAACCACGCCGGCGGATTCGCCGTTGGCAAAAAGATGGCATAACGCAAGGAGAGATGACCGCCGCATGCGGGAAACGCGCGGCGGTCGAGGGGGAATTACTTCACTTCCATCCCTTTGGCCTGCAGATCGGCGTGATAGGACGAACGGACGAACGGGCCGCAGGCGGCGTGGGTGAAGCCCATGGCCATTGCTTCGGCTTTCATCTCTTCGAACTCGTCCGGGCTAACGTAGCGCTGTACCGGCAGGTGGTGACGGCTCGGCTGCAGATACTGGCCTAAGGTTAGCATGGTGACGCCGTGGCGACGCAGGTCGCGCATAACTTCGACGATTTCCGCGTTGGTTTCGCCAAGGCCGACCATCAGACCCGATTTAGTTGGGATCTCCGGGTGCGCTTCTTTGAAGCTTTCCAGCAGCTTTAACGACCAGTTGTAATCGGCGCCCGGGCGTACCTGGCGATAGAGACGCGGCACGTTTTCCAGGTTGTGGTTAAAGACGTCCGGCGGCGTAACCTTGAGGATGTCCAGCGCGCGATCCATACGGCCGCGGAAGTCCGGAACCAGGGTTTCAATCTTAATCGACGGGTTTTTCTCACGGATGGCGCTGATGCAATCGGCGAAATGCTGGGCGCCGCCGTCGCGAAGGTCATCGCGGTCGACGGAGGTGACGACGACGTACTTCAGGCCCATGTCGGCGATGGTTTGCGCGAGCTTCTGCGGTTCATTAGCATCCGGGGTCACCGGACGACCGTGCGCGACGTCGCAGAACGGGCAGCGGCGGGTGCAGATCGCGCCGAGGATCATAAAGGTTGCCGTTCCGTGGTTGAAGCATTCCGCAAGATTTGGGCAAGAAGCTTCTTCGCACACGGAGTGCAAACCGTTCTTACGCATCGCTGCTTTGATACCCTGGATACGGGACGAGTCAGCCGGAAGTTTGATTTTCATCCATTCCGGTTTTCTGAGCAGAGCTTCACGCTCAGTTGCCACGTTTTTCACCGGGATAAGGGCCATTTTATCGGCGTCGCGGTACTTAACACCGCGTTCCATCACAATGGGTTTACTCATAGCGTGCGTGTTCCAGTTGCGAGTACGAAGGAAAGCGAATTAATTCAAGTAAATGTTGTATTTATCAACTATTTTTGAATTAGGGAGAGGCAGTATACCATTGATACGGGACAGAAAGCAGCCTACCTGTTCGGCAAATTGTAAAATAGTTGTTGTTTTATGCTTTCCCTCACGTGCGGTATAGATTAAAAAGCCTGACGAACCGTCTCAATAACCTCATTTAGCAGCGGTTCCTGGGCGCTGAGCTTGTTGTAATGAATTGAAATGTCGATAGTTTCATCCGCGAGCGGCGGGTAGCCCAGCGCTGCTGATGCGGGCTGCCGGTTAGTTCGGTGGGGCCCGGCTGCGGAAGCTTTTTTCCACTCTGCGTTTCCTGCCATAGCGAATAGCGCAGGTATAGCGGTCAGCGCCGCCGCCGCCGTTTGTGGCAGCTAATTGCAAATAGAATGGCTTAACGAAGGTCCGGCGTAAAAGCGGCGCCCCGGAAAGCCGGGACGCGCGGATTTATTCTGCGGAAAGATACTCGTGCGGCGGGTTGTCGAGCAGCGCCAGCAGGTTGGCAACCAGGCGCGGCGCCACGATTTGCGGCACCGCTTCGGGCTGCCACTGGCGCATTTGCGCCATCTCCATTCCGGCATAGCCGCAGGGGTTAATCCGCAGGAACGGCGAGAGGTCCATTGCGATATTGAGCGCCAGGCCGTGGAACGAGCAGCCTTTGCGAATGCGCAAGCCCAGCGAGCAGATCTTTTGCTCTCCGACGTAAACCCCGGGCGCATCGGCGCGCGGGTGCGACTCAATGCCGTACTCGGCGAGGGTATTGACCACGGTCTGCTCGAGCAGCGTCACCAGCTCGCGTACGCCCAGCTTGCGGCGCTTGAGATTGAGCAGCACGTACATCACCTGCTGGCCCGGCCCGTGATAGGTCACCTGGCCGCCGCGATCGCTTTGAATGACCGGAATATCCCCCGCCACCAGAACGTGCTCCGCTTTCCCCGCCTGGCCCTGGGTAAAGACCGGGTGATGCTCAACCAGCCAGATTTCGTCGAGGGTTGTTTCATCGCGCGCGTCGGTAAAGTCGTGCATTGCCTGCGAAACGGGGGCGTAAGGCTGCAGGCCGAGTTGCCGAATGAGGATTTTATTGTGCTGCAAAACAACGTCTCCGCACAGAGAAGTGATTTAAGTCAGCGAGTATATCACAGCGGGGAGGGGGATTGCCCGGCGCGGGGCCGGGCAAGGGGATGGTTACAGCACCATCCGGACGATGTCGATATTACCCAGCTCTTCGTACAGGGTTTCGACCTGTTCGATGTGGGTGGCGTTGATGGTGATAGAAACCGAGTGGTAGTTACCTTTGCTGCTCGGCTTTACCTGCGGAGAGTAATCACCAGGCGCATGGCGCTGTACCACTTCCACCACCTGATCAACCAGCTCAGGCAACGCCTGCCCCATTACTTTGTAAGTAAATGGAGTAGGGAATTCAAGCAGTTCGTTAAGTTTGGTTTTCATGTCAGCTCCGGTGTTACGACAAAAAATAATAACTCCCACAAGATGCGGGAGTTATCAGGTTACTTTGATAGTTAGTATATGGGGATGTAAATCACACTTTCAAGCGTTCGATTTTTAACCAAACCAGTGATGGAACATTAATTTAATGTAATCAATCATTTTGCCGAAGAAATTACCTTCCGGGATCTCCTGCAGCACCACCAGCGGGCGCTGGTCGATAGTTTTGCCGTCCAGCTGGAAGTTAATGGTGCCGACAACCTGGTTTTTCTGCAGCGGCGCGTGCAGCTCGGTATTGCTCAGCACGTAGCTGGCCTTCAGGTCCTTCATGCGGCCGCGCGGAATGGTCAGGTACACGTCTTTATCGACGCCCAGCGATGCGCGATCGCTATCGCCAAACCAGGCCGGCTCGTAAGAGAACTCTTTGCCCGCCTTCAGCGGATTGACGGTTTCAAAGAAGCGGAAGCCCCAGGTCAGCAGCTTTTTGCTCTCGGACTCGCGACCTTTATAGGTGCGGCCCCCCATCACGGCGGAGATCAGGCGCATCTGACCTTCGGTCGCCGAGGCGACGAGGTTATAGCCCGCTTTATCGGTGTGGCCGGTTTTGATGCCGTCGACGTTGAGGCTGTTGTCCCACAGCAGCCCGTTACGGTTGAGCTGGCGGATGCCGTTAAAGGTGAACTCTTTTTCTTTGTAGATGGTGTATTCGTTCGGCACGTCGCGGATCAGCGCCTGGCCAATCAGCGCCATATCGCGCGCGGAGCTGAACTGCCCTTCGGCATCGAGGCCGTGTACGGTCTGGAAGTGGCTGTTTTTCAGGCCGAGGGCGTTGACGTAGCTGTTCATCAGACTGACGAAGGCGTCCTGGCTACCGGCGACGTAGTCGGCCATCGCCACGCAGGCGTCGTTCCCGGACTGCAGGTTGATGCCGCGGATCAGCTGGGAAACCGGCACCTGCATTCCTGGTTTAAGGAACATCAGGGAGGAACCTTTAAATACCGGGTTCCCGGTGGCCCATGCGTCGTTGCCCACGGTGACCAAATCAGACTCTTTGAACTTACCCGCCTTCATGGCCTGACCAATCACGTAGCTGGTCATCATTTTGGTCAGACTCGCCGGATCGCGGCGGGAATCGGCGTTATTTTCCGCCAGCACTTTGCCTGAATTGTAATCGATAAGTATCCAGGATTCGGCGTCAATCTGCGGCGCGCCTGGGATCATGGTTTTGAGATTCAGGTCATCGGCGTGGGCTGCGGAGGAGAGCGCGGCAACGGAGAGGGCCGTAACGAGTAAACGTGCGGTGAAAGAGATCTTCATGGTCTGAACAACGGCATCCGTGATGGAGTTAAAAAAAGTGCCCTACTATAACAAATGCTCTGCGGACCGGCATCCGACATCGCGCATGACTTTGTTAACGATTTTGTCATGCGCAATGCGCTACGGACGGCGGCCCGCCGCGTTTAGTTGGCGTGAGTAATAAATGACTGCAGCTGCGCTTCGCTTTGCAGACGCTGCTGAACGGTGCTGGCCTGCGGCTTGCTGGCGAACGGACCCAGCTGAATACGCCACACCGCGCCGTTTTGCACCACGCGGCCGGGAACGGAGAACTGCTGGCTCAGGCGCTGCTGATACTGCCGGGCGCGGGCCTGGTCGCTCACGGCGCCAACCTGCACCACATAATCGCCGCTGGCAGCCGCGCTGGAGCCGGTAGAGGCGGCGACAGCCGCAGTCGCAGTCGCAGTCGCCGTCGTCGCAGCGGCTGGCGCAACGCTACCCTGGATGGACCCCGGCGCGGTGACCGGCGCGGCCGGCTGTGCTACGGGTTCACTGCCTTCCAGCACGCCGTTATTCAGCGGCGTAGGGGCGCCAAGGAAGCCGCCGCTGTTGACCGGCGCGCCGACGCTATCGTCGGATTTCAGCGTTGAGTTACTGATGGCGCGCACGTCGGTTTGCGCCGGCTGATTGGTCGAGACGCCGCTGCCGCCGTCGAGATCCGGACGCGCCGGCAAAGCATAGGTTTGTTTGGCGACGGTGGTACAGGCCATTCCTGGGCCCGAGAGCGAGCCGTCCGGCGCGACGACGATCGGGTCGATGCGCACTTTGGTATTGTTCGAGGTGTTCAGGCGATCGGCGGAGGCGCGCGAAAGCGAGATCACGCGATCGTTGCCGTACGGGCCGCGATCGTTAATGCGCACCACGATCATCCGGCCGTTGGCGACGTTAGTAATACGCGCGTAGCTGGGAATGGGCAGCGTCGGATGCGCCGCGGTGAGCTGGGTTGGATCGAAGGCTTCACCGGAGGCGGTCAGGTTGCTGTTGGGCTCAGCATCATAAATCGCCGCCAGGCCAGTCTGGGTAAAATTAGACGGGTCCTGCACGATTTTATAGCTTTTACCGTCGCGTTCGTAATCCTGATTCGCCGTCGGATTCGGCGCTTCATAATGCGGATCGGCGCCGCTGATTTCGACGCTTGGGCCATTACAAACCGCCGGCTGCGGCGTGCTGACGGTTTTTTGTTGAACGTCTTCACCCGAACATGCCGCCAGCAGCCCCGCTGCTATGCAGATCCCCAGCCATTGCTTACGCATTGCGAACCCCTTTAAACGCTTTTCGACAACATTTTTCTGTGGGTGTGGATCGACATTACGATACCAAACCCGGCCATCAAGACGATCAGGGCTGAGCCCCCGTAGCTGACCAGCGGCAACGGTACCCCCACCACTGGCAAAATACCACTCACCATACCAATATTTACGAAGACATAAACGAATAAAATCAACATTAAACCACCGGCCATGACCCGACCGAAGGTGGTTTGCGCCTGGGCGGCAACCCACAGCCCGCGCATAATGAGCAGAATATAGAGCGCCAGCAGAACCAGCACGCCAATCAGCCCAAGCTCTTCGGCCAGGACCGCGAAGATAAAGTCGGTATGGCGTTCCGGCAGAAACTCCAGCTGCGACTGGGTGCCGTGCAGCCAGCCTTTGCCGCGCAATCCGCCGGAGCCAATAGCAATTTTAGACTGAATAATGTGATAGCCGGCGCCCAGCGGGTCGGTTTCCGGATCGAGCAGCATCATCACGCGCTGACGCTGGTAGTCGTGCATCAGGAAGAACCACAGAATAGGGATAAAGGCGGCGACCAGCACCACCGCTACGCCTATAAGGCGCCAGCTCAGCCCGGAAAGGAACAGCACAAACAGGCCGGAGAGGGCGATAAGGATAGAGGTCCCGAGGTCAGGCTGCGCCGCAACCAGCAGGGTCGGCAGGAAAATCAGCACCAGCGCAATGGCGGTATTTTTCAGCGAGGGCGGGCAGACGTCGCGGTTAATAAAGCGCGCCACCATCAGCGGAACGGCGATTTTGGCGATTTCCGAGGGTTGAAAGCGCACCACGCCGAGATCCAACCAGCGCTGGGCGCCTTTCGAGATCGCGCCGAAGGCATCTACCGCCACCAGCAGGATAATACAGAAGATATAGAGATAGGGCGCCCAGCCTTCATACACGCGCGGCGGGATTTGCGCCATGACGATCATAATCACGATGCCCATCGCGATCTGGCCAATTTTACGTTCCATCATCCCGATATCCTGGCCGCTCGCGCTCCAGATAACCAGCGCGCTGTAGGTCAGCAGCGCCAGCAGTATCAGCACCATGGTGGGATCGAGATGGATTTTATCCCATAGCGATCTTTTGTTTGGATTATCGGTCATTATTGATCCTCCCCCGCCGTCACCGCCGGATTTTCGCTCGGCAGATTCGTGTTGTTATCGCCCAGCATAATGTGATCGAGAATCTGGCGCATAATCGTACCGACCGCCGGACCCGCGCCGCCGTTCTCGAGAATGATCGCCACGGCAACCTGGGGGTTGTTGTAAGGCGCAAACGCCGTCATGAGCTTATGGTCACGCAGGCGCTCAGCGATTCTGTGCGCGTTATAGGTTTCATTGGCCTTCAGGCCGAATACCTGTGCCGTACCGGATTTCGCCGCGATTTTATAAGGCGCGCTGGCGAAGTACTTATGCGCGGTGCCGTTGCCGCGGTTGGCGACGCCGAACATGCCGTCTTTGGCTATCTCCCAAAAACCGGAGTGAATATCGCCGACCGGCGGCTCGTGCGGCTGAACCCACGGCACCTGCTTGCCGTCTTCGACGGTGCTTTGCAGCAGATGCGGCACTTTTACCACGCCGTCGTTAATCAGGATCATCAGCGCCTTGTTCATCTGAATTGGCGTGGCGGTCCAGTAGCCCTGGCCGATACCGACCGGAATGGTGTCCCCCTGATACCAGGGTTTTTTAAAGCGCTTCAGCTTCCATTCGCGGGTGGGCATATTCCCGGAGCGCTCTTCCGACAGATCGATGCCGGTATAGTTGCCGTAGCCGAACTTGTTCATCCATTCCGACAGGCGGTCGATGCCCATATCGTAGGCCACCTGATAGAAATAGGTATCCGCGGACTCTTCCAGCGCTTTGGTCACATTCAGGTGCCCGTGGCCCCACTTTTTCCAGTCGCGATAGCGTTTATCGGAGCCGGGCAGCTGCCACCAGCCGGGATCGAACAGGCTGGTGTTGCGGGTAATAACGTTGGCACTCAGCGCCGAAACGGCGACGTAAGGTTTCACCGTCGAGGCCGGCGGATAGACCCCCTGGGTGGCGCGGTTGACCAACGGCGTATTAGGATCGTTTAGCAGCCCGGAGTAGTCCTTGCTGGAGATGCCGTCGACGAACAGATTCGGATCGTAGCTCGGGGTGGAAACCAGCGCCAGAACGCTGCCGGTGCGCGGATCGGTGACCACCACCGCGGCGCGGCTGCCGGCCAGCAGCGTTTCAATATACTGCTGCAGCTTGAGATCGAGGGTTAAATAGATATCGCGCCCGGCCTGCGGCGGTACTTCTTTGAGCTGGCGAATGACGCGGCCGCGGTTGTTGACCTCAACCTCTTCGTAGCCGGTCTGCCCGTGCAGGACGTCTTCATAGTAGCGTTCGATACCCAGCTTGCCGATATCGTGGGTTGAAGCGTAGTTCGCCAGCTTGCCCTCTTTATCCAGGCGATCGACGTCTTTATCGTTAATTTTTGAGACATAGCCGATAACGTGGGTGAGGGCGGAGTTGTAGGGATAATATCGGCGCTTATAGCCTTTAACTTCGACGCCGGGAAAGCGGTACTGGTTGACCGCGAAACGGGCAACCTGCACTTCCGTCAGGTTAACCTTGACCGGAATAGAGGTGAAGCGATGGGAACGCGCGCGCTCCTTTTTAAACCCGGCGATGTCGTCATCCGTCAGGTCAATGACGTCACGCAGCCCGTCCAGCGTCTGCTGCACGTTATCGACTTTTTCCGGCATCATTTCCAGCTGATAGATGGTGCGGTTCAGCGCCAGGGGCGTGCCGTTACGGTCATAGATAATGCCGCGGCTTGGCGGGATGGGAACCAGCTTGATGCGGTTTTCGTTCGAGCGCGTCTGATAGTCCGTGTAGCGGACTATCTGTACGTTATAAAGATTGGCAACCAGTATGCCGGAAAACAGCAAAATCCCCAAAAAAGCGACCAGCGCCCGGCGCACAAAAAGCGAGGATTCAGCCGTATAGTCGCGGAAAGAATTCTGTAATTTCATTCGCTGCTTAGTCTACCCTGGTCATCATTATTCACGGTGGTAAGGGTGGTTGGTTGTAATACTCCACGCCCGATACAGGCTCTCCGCAACCAGTACGCGCACCAGCGGGTGAGGCAGGGTCAGGGTAGAGAGCGACCAGCTCTGTTCCGCCGCGGCTTTACACGCCGGAGAGAGCCCCTCCGGGCCGCCGATCAGCAGGCTGACGTCGCGGCCATCCTGCTTCCAGCGCTCCAGCTCGCGCGCCACCTGCGGCGTATCCCACGGCTTCCCCGGAATATCCAGGGTCACGATGCGGTTTTTACCCGCCGCCGCCAGCATCATCTCCCCTTCTTTTTCGAGAATGCGCTTGATATCGGCATTTTTACCGCGCTTACCGGCGGGGATTTCCAACAGCTCGAACGGCATATCTTTTGGAAAACGACGCAGATATTCACTAAAGCCGGTCTGAACCCAGTCCGGCATTTTGGTGCCAACGGCCACCAGCTGCAGCTTCACGCATTAACTCCAGAGTTTTTCCAGCTCGTACAGACGACGGCTCTCTTCCTGCATGACGTGAACCATGACGTCGCCAAGGTCGACAACAATCCAGTCGGCAGCGCTTTCGCCTTCTACGCCCAGCGGCAGCATGCCGGCGGCGCGGGACTCTTGTACCACATGGTCGGCGATGGACATGACGTGGCGCGTAGACGTGCCGGTGCAAATAATCATGCAATCTGTAATGCTGGATTTGCCATGAACGTCAATGGCGACGATGTCCTGACCTTTCAGGTCATCAATTTTGTCGATAACAAAATCCTGGAGTGCTTTACCCTGCAAGAGTTCCCCCTGGGTGAGTGAAGAGTGATAATAACAAACAGCCCGGCAGTATACCTGAACTCATAAAAAAGTCGGGATAAATGTCTGCCAACGGGCGCTGGAGGCGGCTATCATCCCATCCATCGCCGCTGATTGCATCGCCATTTTTGTAAAACATCTGTATGGCGGATACCTTCAGGCTGCGGAGAATAGCAGCCTGCTCCGACCTGTCAATGGTCTGGGCTGAATTCTTCTTCCGCCCGCCAGACGGCCCGGCTATTTAGTACCCGCAGGGTGGTGAAATCTGCACGCAGATCGAGCATGCTCCACGCGCCTTGCGCGATGGGGAAGCGCCACATAGTCGCCGCCGGCATCGCCAGCAGCAGGGCGGTTAACAGGCTAAGCACGCCCTGATGGCCGACGATGAGCAGATGGTCAAGATGCTGATACTGCGCCAGCTCCTCGCGAAATGCCGCGACCCGTCGGGCAAAATTCTGAAAACTTTCGCCGTTGGTGGGCGCCGCGTGCTGCCAGTCCGCGCACCAGGCGGCATAGTTTTCCGCATCTTCATGCTGTAAATCGCGATGGTGGCGCATTTCCCAGTCGCCGAAGAACATCTCGTTGAGGTTGGGAACAATCTCGCGGGGAATTGTCCTGTCGCCCAGCAGCAGGCTGGCGGTGTGCTGCGTGCGCTCAAGCTCGCTGCAAAGGACGCGGTCAAACGCCACCGCCCGCAGCTGCTGGCCAAGCCTGGCGGCCTGGGCCTCGCCGCGTTCGGTCAGGGGGGTGGGGGCCCGTCCGCTGTACAGACCGGCGGCGTTAGCCTGGGTTTCGCCATGACGAACTAACCATAATCTCATGATTATCCTCACTGAGCCGAAAAGGGAACGCCGGTCGGGCATTCGCGCTGAGGGTTAGCAATAGAGCTTTTGCTGATGAATATAGTCCAGGACGGCGGCCGGCAGCATATCGGCACAGGATTCGCCCTGCTCAAGGCGCTGGCGAATGAGGGTGGCTGAAATATCAAACCACGGCGTTTCCGCCAGATAGATAGCCCCGGCGGGGCGGCGGTGCAGCTGCTCGACATCGTGCGTTAAGTGTTTATCGAGCCAGCGCTGATCCTCCGGGCGCTTCATCGTCAGCGGGTAGCCCGGACGGCGGCAGACGATCAGGTGCACGTTATCCAGAATGCTGGCGTAGTCGTGCCAGGTCGGGAAGGTGAGCAAGGAGTCCTGGCCGATGATAAATGCCAGCGACGGCTTCGGCCCCTGATCCTGACGCCACTCCCGCAGCGTTTGCGCCGAATACGAGGGCGTCTGGCGCTGCAGCTCGCGATCGTCGAGCACGAACAGCGGCTTATCGGCGATAGCCAGTTCGAGCATATGCCTGCGCTGGGCGCTGGTTGCCTCCGGCTGGGGGCGATGCGGCGGCACGTTGTTAGGCACAATAATCACCTTCGCCAGGCCTATCTGATTTGCCAGAATCTCGACCGGTTTGAGGTGGCCGTAGTGCACCGGATCGAAGGTACCGCCGTACATTGCCTGCAGCTGAGCCATATCAACCATCGATAAACACGTCCGCCAGCGCTTTGTGGCAGAACAATAAAGAAAGGCTCTCTAATTCGGGCCAGATGCTGGTTCCGTAATCCTGCTTGAAGGTGAGCTCCGTGCGGGTCAGCAGAGTGACGGCCTGGCGCAGCTGGTCGCTACCCAGGCGGGTGAGCGCGTCGGTTAACAGCGGCCGGCGGTTTTGCCACACGCGATGCTTATCGAACAGCGCGCGCAGCGGCGTATGGGCCGACTGGCGCTTCAGGTTTACCAGCAGCAGCAGTTCTCGCTGCAGCGTGCGCAGCAGGATTGCGGGTTCGCTGCCTTCAAGCCTGAGCTGCTGCAGAATATGCAGCACGCGCTTGCTTTTGCCCGCCAGCAGCGCATCGACCCAGTGATACGGCGTAAAGTGGGCGGCATCGTTTACCGCCTGCTCGACGCGCGGCAGCGTGAGCTTGCCGTCCGGCCACAGCAGGGACAGGCGCTCCAGCGCCTGCGACAGCGCCAGCAGGTTGCCTTCGTAGCAGTAGCACAGCAGCTGGCTGGCGGCGTCGTCAAGCTGCAGATTATGCTGTTTGGCCCGCGCCGCCAGCCAGCGTGGGAGCTGCGCATGTTCCGGCGTCTGACAGCTTACCTGCACCGCGCGGCTGGCGAGGGCGGTGACCCATCCGGCGTTCTCCTGGGCTTTGGTCAGCTTATTGCCGCGCACTATCAGCAGCAAATCGTCATGCAGCATGCCGATAAGCGTCGCCAGCTGTTCGTTAATGGCCGCATTGGGGCCGTTTTCCGGCAGGACGAGAAGCAGCGTTTGACGGCTGGCGAACAGGCTCATGGCCTGGCTCAGCGAGAAGAGGGCGGGCCAGTCGGTACTGGCATCGAGGGTCGCGGTGTGGTGTTCGGTAAAGCCCTGGGGCGTAGCGGCTTCGCGAATCGCATCCTGGCTTTCCTGCAGCAGCAGAGGATCGCTGCCCAGCAGTAAATAGGCCGCGCGCAGCCCTTCGGTAAGCTGCGCGCGGAGTTGTTCAGGGTACAGCCGAATCATCAGTTACCCAGCGTGGTGGAGACGCGATTGCCAGAGGTTGAGGTGGCGGCGTTCTCCTCCTCTTTCGTGGCTTCGACATCCGCAACGTGGACGCTTGGCAGCTTACGAATCAGCTGCTCCGCCGCTTTGTCGTACATCTCCTGGATAATCATATCCTGCTCGGCATCTTTCGCTAACGCCGCCTGCGGGTTATCGAAGAACGAGCGGTAGACTTTCGTCGTGATCGGATAGATATCATGACCCGGGATCAGCACGCTGGCGTGAACCGTCATCACCATCTGATACTCAGCGGTACGTCCGTCTTGGAAAATGGAGGCCGTATCTTTCTGAATAGACGATGATTCCAGACGCAGAGAAGCAACATCCTTACGCAGCGTGCTGCCATCGAGCAGTTCAACCCCGTTGAGGCGCAGCTGGTTACGCACCGAACGGCTCAACGGCCCGTTCGGATCGCCCGACTGGAAGATCATGGTTTTCATTGCGGTTGGGACCTGGGTAGTACTGCGCAGGTGCCAGCCGCATCCGGCGGTGATTAACACCGCCAGAGATAACAACAATGTTGCCAGATATCGCACGCTTCCTCCTGCGCTTAGCCAACGACCAGATTGAGCAGTTTGCCCGGAACGTAGATCACTTTACGTACGGTGACGCCGTCAAGATACTTCGCGACCAGATGTTCCTGACCCGCGCGGGCGCGGACCTGATCTTCGGTGGCATCGACCGGTACGGTAATTTTACCACGAACCTTACCATTAACCTGGACGACGACCAGAGTGGTATTTTCCACCATTGCGCTGTCGTCGGCGACCGGCCACGGCGCGCTGTCGATATCGCCTTCGCCGCCCAGCTCCTGCCATAAGGTGAAGCTCGCGTGCGGGGTGAACGGGTTAAGCATACGCACTACCGCCAGCAGCGCTTCACGCATCAGCGCGCGATCCTGCTCGCCTTCCTGCGGGGCTTTCGCCAGCTTGTTCATCAGCTCCATGATCGCCGCGATCGCGGTGTTGAAGGTCTGACGACGGCCGATATCATCGGTAACTTTAGCAATGGTTTTGTGCACGTCGCGGCGCAGCGCCTGCTGATCTTCGCTCAGGCTGGCAGCGTCGAGGGCGATAGCCGGGCCCTGAGTCGTGTGCTCGTAGACCAGCTTCCAGACGCGCTTGAGGAAGCGGTTTGCCCCTTCAACGCCGGACTCCTGCCATTCAAGAGTCATATCCGCCGGAGAGGCGAACATCATGAACAGACGCACGGTATCCGCGCCGTAGCGCTCAACCATCACCTGCGGGTCGATGCCGTTGTTCTTCGACTTGGACATTTTGCTCATGCCGGTATACACCAGCTCGCGGCCCTGCGGATCGAAGGCTTTGACGATACGGCCTTTCTCATCGCGCTCGACGGTGGCATCAACCGGGGAGACCCAGTTGCGCTCGCCGTTTTCGCCGAGGTAGTAGAAGGCGTCTGCCAGCACCATACCCTGGCACAGCAGCTGCTTAGCCGGCTCGTCAGAGTTAACCATGCCCGCGTCGCGCATCAGCTTGTGGAAGAAGCGGAAGTAGAGCAGGTGCATGATCGCATGTTCGATGCCGCCGATGTAAATATCAACCGGCAGCCAGTAGTTTGCCGCTTGCGGATCCAGCATGCCCTGGTCGTACTGCGGGCAGGTGTAGCGCGCGTAGTACCAGGAGGATTCCATAAAGGTATCAAAGGTGTCGGTTTCACGCAGCGCAGGCTGGCCGTTAACGGTGGTTTTGGCCCACTCCGGGTCGGCTTTAATCGGGCTGGTGATGCCGTCCATGACCACGTCTTCCGGCAGAATAACCGGCAGCTGATCTTCCGGTGTCGGCATAACGGTGCCGTCTTCGAGGGTGACCATCGGGATCGGCGCGCCCCAGTAGCGCTGACGGGAAACGCCCCAGTCGCGCAGACGGTAGTTCACTTTACGCTCGCCGACGCCCATTGCCGCCAGCTTGTCGGCGATGGCGTTGAAGCCCGCTTCAAAGCTCAGGCCGCTGAACTCGCCGGAATTAAACAGCACGCCTTTTTCCGTCAGCGCCTGTTCGGACAGATCTGGCTCAGAGCCGTCCGCCGCGAGGATAACCGGCTTGATGTTGAGGCCGTATTTGCTGGCAAACTCGTAGTCGCGCTGGTCGTGGCCCGGAACCGCCATCACCGCGCCGGTACCGTACTCCATCAGCACGAAGTTGGCCGCCCATACCGGAATTTCTTCGCCGGTCAGCGGATGAATCGCTTTAAAGCCGGTGTCGACGCCTTTTTTCTCCATCGTCGCCATTTCAGCTTCCGCGACTTTGGTGTTGCGGCATTCGTCGATAAACGCTGCCAGCGCCGGGTTACCGGCCGCCGCCTGCTGTGCCAGCGGGTGGCCCACGGCTACGGCCAGGTAGGTGCAGCCCATAAAGGTATCGGGACGGGTGGTGTAGACGGTCAGCTTGTCGGCGTAGTCGTTGACGTTGAAGGAGATTTCGGCCCCTTCAGAACGGCCGATCCAGTTGCGCTGCATGGTCTTAACGGTATCCGGCCAGTGATCCAGGTTATCCAGATCTCTCAGCAGTTCGTCGGCGTAGGCGGTAATTTTGATAAACCACTGCGGGATCTCTTTGCGCTCAACTTTGGTATCGCAGCGCCAGCAGCAGCCGTCGATAACCTGTTCGTTGGCGAGCACGGTCTGGTCGTTAGGGCACCAGTTCACCGCGGAGGTTTTCTTATATACCAGACCTTTTTTATACAGTTCGGTGAAGAACTTCTGCTCCCAGCGGTAGTATTCCGGGGTGCAGGTCGCCACTTCACGGCTCCAGTCGTAGCCGAAGCCCAGCTTTTTCAGCTGGTTTTTCATGTAGGCGATGTTGTCATAGGTCCACGGCGCCGGCGCCGTATTGTTTTTCACCGCCGCGCCTTCTGCCGGCAGGCCGAACGCATCCCAGCCGATGGGCTGCAGGACGTTTTTGCCGAGCATGCGCTGGTAGCGGGCGATCACATCGCCGATGGTGTAGTTACGCACGTGGCCCATGTGTAGTCGGCCAGAAGGATAAGGTAGCATCGACAGGCAGTAATATTTCTCTTTGCTCTCGTCTTCAGTGACTTCAAATGTACGATTATCGTCCCAGTGAAGCTGGACTTTCGATTCTATCTCTTCCGGGCGGTATTGCTCTTGCATGGCAGCCAGTGGTCCTGTTTTCAATACAGCTACAAATGTAGCCAATGGATGTGTTATTTCAGATCGGCATAGCATAGCCCAAACGCCCACGTCAAAACAGCCTTTCGCACATTAACATCGGCAAAAGCGGCGCAGAATATTTAGCGACTCTGTGGCCTGAATGGCAAAGCAGCCGGCAGATAACGTCTATTATTAGAATAAGTTAACCACACTGGAGGCGAAATGATGAACAAGGTTGCTCAATTCTACCGCGAGCTGGTGTCAACGCTCAGCGAACGGTTACGCAGCGGAGAGCGTGATATAGACGCGCTGGTGGAGCAGGCGCGGGTGAAAATCAGCCAGTCCGGTGAGTTAACGCATCGCGAAGTGGAGACGCTGACTCAGGCGGTAAGGCGCGATCTGGAAGAGTTTGCCCGCAGCTACGAGGAGAGCCAGGACGAGCTGACGGACAGCGTATTTATGCGGGTTATAAAGGAGAGCCTGTGGCAGGAGCTGGCCGATATTACGGATAAAACTCAGCTCGAGTGGCGCGAGGTGTTTCAGGACCTTAATCACCACGGCGTCTACCACAGCGGCGAGGTGGTTGGGCTGGGCAATCTGGTGTGCGAGAAGTGCCACCATCATCTGGCGGTTTACACCCCGGACGTGCTGCCGCGCTGCCCGAAGTGCGGCCACGATCAGTTCCAGCGCCGGCCGTTTGAACCTTAATATTCCGCGTTGAGCATGATCCTGAACAGCGCGCGCACGAGCCCGTGCGCGCCTTGAGCGTTAGTGGAGGATTTTGGCGAGGAAGTCCTTGGCGCGCTCGGACTGCGGGTTGGCGAAAAATGCTTCTTTATCGGCATCTTCGACGATCTTCCCTTCATCCATAAAGATCACCCGGTTGGCAACCTTGCGCGCGAAGCCCATTTCGTGGGTCACCACCATCATGGTCATCCCTTCGTTTGCCAGTTCGACCATGACGTCCAGCACTTCGTTGATCATCTCCGGATCCAGCGCCGACGTCGGTTCGTCAAACAGCATGGCAATCGGATCCATGCACAGCGCGCGGGCGATGGCCACGCGCTGCTGCTGGCCGCCTGAAAGCTGCGCCGGATATTTTTCCGCATGGGCGGAGAGCCCCACGCGCTCCAGCAGCTTCAGGCCCTTAGCGCGGGAAGCGGCTTTATCGCGGTTGAGCACTTTGACCTGCGCCAGCGTCAGGTTGTCGATAATCGACAGATGCGGAAACAGCTCAAAGTGCTGGAATACCATCCCGACCCGGGAGCGCAGCTTCGCGAGGTTGGTTTTTTTATCGTTTACCTGAGTGCCGTCAACGGTTATCTCGCCCTGTTGAATCGGCTCCAGGCCGTTAACGGTTTTAATCAGCGTGGATTTTCCCGAGCCGGACGGCCCGCAAACCACCACCACTTCACCTTTTTTCACTTCCGTGGAGCAGTCGGTCAGCACCTGAAAGTGACCATACCATTTTGAAACGTTTTTCAGGGTAATCATTACACAGTCCTTTTCTTCAACCAGCTGACCAACAGCGATGCGCTGAGACTAATGACAAAATAAACGGCGCCTGCGAACAGGACCATTTCGACCTGGGTTCCGTCACGCTCGCCGATCGTCGAGGCGGTGCGGAAGAAATCTGCCAGGCTCAGAACATAGACCAGCGAGGTATCCTGGAACAGGACGATCCCCTGGGTTAACAGCAGCGGCACCATCGCGCGGAAGGCCTGCGGCAGAATAATCAGCTTCATCGACTGCCAGTGGGTCATCCCCAGCGCCAGCGCGGCGCTGGACTGCCCGCGGGAGATACTCTGGATGCCCGCGCGGATAATTTCCGAATAGTACGCCGCTTCAAACATAGAGAACGCAATCATCGCCGAAATGAGTCGGATATCGGTCTTCGGCGACAGGCCAAGCACGTTCTGTAAAAAGCCGGGAACAATCAGATAAAACCACAGCAGCACCATCACCAGCGGAATGGAGCGGAAGACGTTAACGTAGGTTTTGGCGAACCACGCCAGCGGTAAAAAGCTCGACAGACGCATGACCGCCAGCAGGGTGCCCCAGACAATACCGATAACGATGGCGATAACGGTGATTTTTAGGGTGATAACCAGCCCCGCCAGCAGATACGGCATGGATGGTAAGATGGAACTCCAGTCAAAATCGTACATTGTTATTTGCCCCCCATATTGCCCGGCAGGCGAACTTTGCGCTCAACCACATACATAATCAGCATAATCACCGCGTTAATGAACACATAGGCGAGGGTAATGGCGGTAAACGACTCCCAGGCGTGGGCGGAGTAATCCAGCAGCTTGCCCGCCTGCGCCGCCATATCCGCCAGACCGATGGTGGAGGCGATGGCCGAGTTTTTTACCAGGTTCATCATTTCCGAGGTCATCGGCGGAACGATCACCCGATAGGCGTTGGGCAGCAGCACGTAGCGATAGGTTTGCGGCAGGGTGAGGCCCATTGCCAGCCCGGCATTTTTCTGCCCGCGCGGCAGCGACTGGATCGCCGCGCGCACCTGCTCACAAACGCGCGCGGCGGTAAACAGTCCCAGGCACATCATCGAGGAGAGGAAGAACTGAATATTGGGATCGAGCTCGGATTTAAACCACATGCCGATATTTTCCGGCAGCAGCTCCGGTACCACCAGGTACCAGGTAAAGAACTGCACGATCAGCGGAACGTTGCGGAACAATTCGACGTAGCAGGTGCCGATGCCGGATAGCAGCCGATTCGGGACGGTACGTAAAATACCGAACAGCGAGCCGACGAGAAAAGCGATAACCCAGGCGGTAACTGACAGGGCGACGGTGACCTGGAAGCCGCTCCATAGCCAGCCCAGATAGGTGGTATTGCCGAACGGGGCCTGTTGCAGGAATATCCCCCAGTTCCAGTCTATTGACATAAATGACTCCTGGAAAAAAAAGGGTAGCAGCGCTACCCTCGAAGATCCTTGCCCAGCGTACTTCGGTATTCACGGCGGCTGGGGAACGACCAGCCAGCGTATAGTCTGTCCGTGCTGCGACAACAATCGGGAGGGCAGGCTATCCTGCCCCTTGTTGTTTTAATTAGTTAAGAGCCTTGTCATTCGGTGATTTGAACAGCGCCTTCATATCTTCAGAGAGTTCGAAGTTCATGTTCAGGTTCTTCGGCGGGATTGGGTTTTTGAACCACTTGTCGAACCATTTTTCCGCTTCGCCAGAGGTCTGCGCCCTGGCGACGGTGTCGTCTATCAGAGTTTTGAACTGCGGGTCGTCTTTACGCAGCATACAGCCGTAGGCTTCTTTGGACTGCGGCGTGCCGATGATTTCCCAGTTGTCCGGTTTCTTGGCCTTGGCGCGTTCGCCGGCCAGCAGCGCGTCATCCATCATAAAGGCCACCGCGCGGCCGCTTTCCAGAGTACGGAAGGAGTCGCCGTGATCCTTGGCGCTGATGATGCGCATATTCATTTTTTTCTCATCGTTCAGCTTATGCAGCAGAATTTCTGAGGTGGTCCCGGAGGTAACGACGACGGCTTTATCTTTCAGGTCAGCAAAGTCTTTGATCGCGCCGCCTTTTTTCGCCAGCAGACGGGTGCCGACGACGAAAATGGTGTCAGAGAAAGCCGCCTGTTTCTGCCGTTCCAGGTTGTTGGTGGTGGAGCCGCATTCGAAATCGTAGGTCCCGTTTTGCAGCAGCGGAATACGGTTCTGCGAGGTCACCGGAATCAGTTTTACCTGCAGGTCAGGCTTGTTCAGCTTTTTCTTGATCGCATCGACAATGGCGTTGGAGTAATCCTGCGAGTAGCCGACGACCTGCTGCTGGTTATCGTAATAGGAGAACGGTACGGAAGATTCACGATGGCCAACGACGATCACGCCGTTTTTGGCAATTTTATCCAGAGTGCTCTGGCCTGTAGCCGGTGCGGCATCTTCCGCGTGCGCCAGGCCAGCGGTCATACCCATGACCAGCATTGCTGTGGCCAGTTTACGTAATTGCATATCCAACTCCTTATCCGCAGCGCCAGGGACGCCATTGATGCCCATTGTGGTGGTGTGTGAGCTTTATTATCGCTGCCGCCTTTAAGTGCAGCGTTTGTATGTGTTTGTTAGCATTTAGTTTGGCTTAATGTAAAGATTTTGCTGTGATATTGTTTATTTTTGCGAAGCGCTCCGCACCATTTAAAGGCAAAAATCATCCATTGCACCAAAATGACGCGCGAAAGGTCTGCCTGTGGTGCAGCCCGGTTGTACCAGCAGCCATAACGTCGCGACGTCAATGTATTAAGCAATGAACGTGCCAGGTTGGACAGGTAAGGGAGAATTCCCCGGCGACAGGCATCACCGGGGCACAGCGGAGAGGGCTCGCGAAGCGGAGATTAGCGACGGCGCTGGCGCAGGCTCATCAGCAGAGCGCCAAAGCCAAACAGCGCGGTCAGCGCCCACAGCGGCCAGTTGCCGGTACGGGCGTAGGGGGTCAGGCCCGTAGTCGGAGTCACCTTTGTGGTTAACACGGCGCGGGTGAACTGCGGGATTGTGTCCTGAATTTCACCCCGCGGGCCGATGACGGCGGTAATGCCGTTATTGGTGCTGCGCAGCAGCGGACGCGCCAGCTCCAGCGCGCGCATGCGCGCCATCTGGAAGTGCTGCCACGGGCCTATCGACTTGCCAAACCAGGCGTCGTTGGAGATGGTCAACAGGAAGTCGGTATCCGGACGGAAATTATCGCGCACCTGCTCGCCGAGGATGATCTCGTAGCAGATGGCGGCGGTCAGCTTCAGGTTGTGCGCCACCAGCTGCGGTTGAACGTATGGGCCGCGGCTGAAGGAGGACATCGGCAGATCGAAGAACGGCGCCAGCGGGCGCAGAATCGATTCCAGAGGCACAAACTCGCCAAACGGAACCAGATGGTTCTTGTTATAGCGATCGGTGGAGTTGTAGCTATAAGGGTTATCCTTGCCCAGCGTAATAATGGTGTTGTAGGTGTCGTACCGATTCTGCTTGTTCAGCCGCGCATCGACGATGCCGGTGACCAGCGAACTGTTTTTCGACCGCAGCAGATCATCCATCATGGTGAGGAAATTCTGCTGGTTGATCTCCAGATCCGGAATGGCGGATTCGGGCCAGATAATCAGCTGGGATGAGCCCATATGCGGCTGGGTCAGGTCCATATAGGTCTTCAGCGTGTTGAACAGCTGTTTTTCATCCCACTTCAGGGCCTGTGGAATATTCCCCTGCACCAGCGACACTTCGGTCGCGCGCTCCGGCTGCAGCTGATACCACTGAATGTAGCGCAGCGGGAAGGGCAGGGCGAAGAGCAGCGCGGCGATGATCAGCGGTTTCCAGCTGCGCCGGACCGCGGCCAAGGCCAGCAGACCGCTGACCACCATCAGCAGGAAGTTAATCGCCTCGACGCCCACGATCGGGGCCAGGCCCTTCAGCGGGCCGTCAATCTGGCTGTAGCCGAACTGCAGCCATGGGAAGCCGGTCAGCACCCAGCCGCGCAGGAATTCGGTGATTTGCCAGACTACCGGCGCGGCGATGGCGACGCGCAGCCAGCTGGTTTTCGGCCACAGGCGGGAGAGCAGGCCGGCGAACAGCCCGGTGTACAGCGACATGTACGCCGCCAGCAGCACCACGAGGAACACGTTGACCGGGCAAGGCATGCCGCCAAACTGCGCGATGCTGACGTAGACCCAGTTAATCCCCGAACCGAACAGCCCCATGCCCCAGAAGAAGCCAATCCAGGTACTTTGCAAAGGGCGACGGTTAAGGGTTAAGCCCTGCAGGCCGATGAGCGAAATAATCGCCGCGGGCCAGATGTCATAAGGAGAAAAAGCCAGCGTTCCGCTGGCTCCGAATAATAACGCCAGCAGCAGACGTACGCGCTGGCGTTCAAGAAGAGAGGCAAATACCATTTAGGTTAATCGTCCCGTGTGATTAGTCTTCCAGCTTCGGCTGCGGCGCGTCGTCAGGAAGTTTGACATGTACCTGGATAATACGTCGGCTATCGGCCATTGCGACCTTGAATTGGTAACCATCAATGTCGATAGATTCGCCGCGAGCCGGCAGATGGCCAAAGGCCTGCATCACCAATCCGCCAATGGTATCAACTTCTTCATCGCTGAAGTGGGTGCCGTAGGCTTCGTTGAAGTCCTCAATGGAGGCCAGCGCGCGGACCGTCCAGGTGTGGCGGCTCAGCTGACGAAAATCGATATCTTCTTCTTCATCGTATTCGTCTTCGATCTCGCCGACGATAAGCTCGAGGATGTCTTCAATGGTCACCAGACCGGAGACGCCGCCAAACTCATCGATAACGATCGCCATATGATAACGCTGGGAGCGGAACTCTTTCAGCATGCGGTCAACGCGCTTGCTTTCAGGCACGACAACCGCCGGGCGCAACACTTTTTCCATGCTGAAGGCTTCGGAGTCGCTGCGCATAAACGGCAGCAGATCTTTAGCCATCAGAATCCCTTCGATGTGATCTTTGTCTTCGCTGATCACCGGGAAACGCGAGTGGGCGGATTCGATGATGACATCGAGGCACTCGTCCAGGGTCTGGTTGCGTTTCAGGGTAATCATCTGCGAGCGGGGGATCATAATGTCGCGGACGCGCTGGTCGGCGATATCCATTACCCCTTCGAGCATATCGCGGGTATCTTCGTCGATAAGGTCGTTTTGCCCGGAATCACGGATCAGCGCCAGCAGTTCATCACGGTTTTTGGGTTCTCCGTGAAAGAGCTGGCTGAGTAACAGGGAGAAGAATCCCTTTTTGCTGTTTACTGTGTCACTACTGTGTGAGTTGTCGTCGCTCATGGCGTCGTGTGGGTTCTCATGTTAGTTAAATCGTCGCCCGTCGCGCGTATACTCAGCGCCCGGCATAGCGGCCAGTCGCCGGCAAAGCCGGCGGCAGGTTATTCCTTCTCGGCAATGTACGGATCCTCATAGCCCAGAGCAAGCATTATCTCTGTTTCGAGGCTTTCCATCTCTTCCGCTTCTTCATCAACGATATGGTCATAGCCCAGCAGGTGCAGACTGCCGTGAATCACCATATGCGCCCAGTGCGCTTCCAGCGGTTTTTCCTGCTCTTTCGCTTCCTGCTCAACCACCTGGCGGCAGATGATCAAATCGCCGAGCAGCGGCAGCTCGATACCCGGCGGCGCTTCGAAGGGGAACGACAGCACGTTGGTTGGCTTATCCTTGCCGCGATAGGTCAGGTTTAGCTCGTGGCTCTCGGCTTCGTCGACCAGGCGTACGGTCACTTCCGACTCCTCCTGGAACTGGGGGATCACGGCATCCAGCCAGCGCTGAAACTGCGCCTCATCCGGCAGCCCGCCGTTCTCTTCGCAAGCCAGCTGTAAATCGAGAATGACCTGACTCATTTCTGCTCCTGTTCCTGGGCTTCGCGTTTGCGCTCGGCGGCCAGTTCTGCTTTACGTTTTTGATCCGCTTCTTCCCACGCTTCATAGGCGTTGACGATACGGGCAACCACCGGGTGGCGCACCACGTCTTCGCTATTGAAGAAGTTGAAGCTGATTTCATCGACTTCCGCCAGCACTTCGATGGCGTGACGCAGGCCGGATTTGGTATTGCGCGGCAGGTCAATCTGGGTGACGTCGCCGGTGATCACCGCTTTAGAGTTAAAGCCGATGCGGGTCAGGAACATTTTCATCTGTTCGATGGTGGTGTTCTGGCTCTCATCGAGAATGATAAAGGCGTCGTTCAGCGTGCGGCCGCGCATATAGGCCAGCGGCGCGACCTCAATCACGTTGCGCTCGATCAGCTTCTCAACTTTCTCAAAGCCCATCATTTCGAACAGCGCGTCGTACAGCGGACGCAGGTAGGGATCGACCTTCTGGCTCAGATCTCCCGGCAGGAAGCCCAGCTTCTCCCCGGCCTCAACGGCGGGACGGGTCAGCAGAATACGACGCACGTCCTGACGTTCAAGCGCATCGACCGCGGCGGCAACCGCCAGATAGGTTTTCCCGGTCCCGGCGGGGCCGACGCCGAAGGTAATATCGTGGTCGAGGATATTGGCGACGTACTGCGCCTGGTTCGGCGTACGAGGCTTAATCACGCCGCGCTTGGTCTTGATATTAATCGCCTTACCGTACTCCGGAACGCTCTCGGCGCTCTGCTCCAGCACGCGGGCCTCTTTGATGGCGAGGTGAATCTGCTCCGGCTCGATATCGTTAATCTGCCCGCGCATCGGGGCGGTATCGACGTACAGGCTGCGCAGAATATCCGCCGCCGCGTTGACGCAGATTGGGCGTCCGGTCAGCTTAAAGTGGTTGTCACGGCGGTTGATTTCGATGCCCAGCCGGCGCTCAAGCTGTTTGATATTGTCGTCAAACGGGCCGCACAGCCCAAGCAGGCGTGCGTTGTCCGCTGGTTCCAGGGTGATTTCGCGAGTTTCTGTGTTCAAGCTGTTCCTCTTTTCTGCGTTTTGCCGGGCGGTAAACGGGTATGCCCGCTTTGCAGGCGTTACCCCGGCGGGTAAGGAAATTATTCACGTCACGGGAATATGGCGCAAGCATTGCTATGAATATTGGGTCCGGGAGAGGAAATACAAGGCCTGCCGGAGCCGGCAGGCCTGAATGGATTATGGCTGATACAACGTGACGCCCGAATCGTTTTCTTTGCGGGTCCGCGCGATGACGGATTGCGGTGATTCCACAATGCGCAGCCCCATCTCCTCTTCGGTACGCACGATTTTTCCGCGCAGCGAGTTGGTGTAGACGTCGACGATCTCGACATCGACAAACTTGCCGACCATATCCGGCGTCCCTTCGAAGTTGACGACCCGGTTATTTTCGGTGCGTCCGGTGAGCTCCATGATGCTCTTACGGGAGGTTCCTTCGACCAGAATACGCTGGGTGGTGCCGAGCATCCGACGGCTCCAGGCCATCGCCTGCTGGTTGATGCGCTCCTGCAGAATATAGAGGCGCTGCTTCTTATCTTTTTCCGGGACGTCGTCGACCATATCCGCCGCCGGCGTGCCCGGACGCGCCGAGAAGATAAAGCTGTAGCTGATGTCGAGATTCACATCGGCAATCAGCTTCATGGTCTTTTCGAAATCTTCGTTGGTTTCGCCGGGGAAGCCGACGATAAAGTCGGAGCTGATCTGGATATTCGGCCGCGCCTCATACAGCTTGCGCACGATGCCTTTATACTCCAGCGCCGTGTGGGTGCGCCCCATCAGGTTCAGCACGCGGTCAGAACCGCTCTGTACCGGCAGATGCAGGAAGCTTACCAGCTCCGGGGTGTCGCGATAGACGTCAATAATGTCATCGGTAAATTCAATCGGGTGGCTGGTGGTGAAGCGAATGCGATCGATCCCGTCGATCGCCGCGACCAGACGCAGCAGATCGGCAAAGCTGCCGGTGGTGCCGTCGTAGTTTTCACCGCGCCAGGCGTTAACGTTCTGTCCGAGCAGGTTGACCTCGCGGACGCCCTGCGCCGCCAGCTGGGCAATCTCGAACAGGATATCGTCAGAAGGACGGCTGACCTCTTCGCCGCGGGTATAGGGCACCACGCAGTAGGTACAGTACTTGTTACAGCCTTCCATAATAGAGACGAACGCGGTTGGGCCGTCGGCGCGAGGTTCCGGCAGACGGTCGAACTTTTCGATTTCCGGGAAGCTCACGTCGACCACCGGGCGGCGGTTGCCGCGCACCGAGTTAATCATTTCCGGCAGGCGGTGGAGCGTTTGCGGGCCAAAAATAATATCAACATAGTGGGCGCGCTGACGGATAAGCTTGCCTTCCTGCGAGGCGACGCAGCCGCCGACGCCGATAATCAGGTTGGGATTTTTTTCTTTCAGTAGCTTCCAGCGGCCCAACTGGTGGAAGACTTTTTCCTGCGCCTTCTCACGGATTGAACAGGTATTGAGCAGCAGGACATCCGCTTCTTCAGCGACTTCAGTGAGCTGATACCCGTGCGTGGCATCCAGCAGATCGGCCATCTTTGATGAATCGTATTCGTTCATCTGACAGCCCCAGGTTTTAATATGGAGTTTTTTTGTCATCGACATGCTCATGCTCAATTATAGATATCCAAAATGACGGGTACGGACGCTCTTTTATTTCGAATTGCAGGCGGCGGCCGCGGAATCACAGGCCATCAGGGGGCCGGGGCAACTGCAATTTGAAAAACGACGAGTATAGCCAGGATTGCAGGGGGCATATTGTAATGCTTTGGTCGTGCCCTGACCAGTGCGAGCGTAATCACCGCAGGGCGGCTGAAAATCCGGTAAACTGAACAGATTGAGGTTTTAAGGATAATTGCCATGACAATTCACGCAGCGGATGTCGCCATTATTGGCGGCGGAATGGTCGGCGGCGCCCTGGCGCTGGGGCTGGCACAGCACGGTTTTACGGTGACGGTGATCGAGAAGGCCGCGCCGGCGGCTTTTGACCCGACGCAGCCGCCGGACGTGCGCATTTCGGCGATCGGCGCTTCTTCCGTCGGGCTGTTGAAAAGCCTCGGCGTCTGGGAGGCGATACGCGCGATGCGCGTGCATCCCTATCGTCGTCTCGAGACCTGGGAGTGGGAAGCGGCTCACGTCTCCTTCGACGCCGCGGAGCTGGCGCTGTCCGAGCTGGGTTATATGGTTGAGAATAACGTATTGCAGCTGGCCCTGTGGCAGGCCCTGGAGGCGCATGAGCGGGTCACGCTGCGGGTGGGCGTTTCGCTACAGGCGCTGCAGCGCGAATCCGCACATACGCTATTGCGCCTGAGCGACGGCATCGAGTGCGTAGCCCGGCTGGTTATTGGCGCCGACGGCGCAAACTCCGAGGTGCGTCGGCTGGCCGGAATTGGCGTACAGGCGTGGCAGTACCAGCAGTCCTGCATGCTGATTAGCGTCCGGTGCGCCGACGATCCCGGCGACAGCACCTGGCAGCAGTTTACGCCCACCGGACCGCGCGCGTTCCTGCCGCTGTTCGATCGCTGGGCCTCGCTGGTCTGGTATGACGCTCCCGCGCGCATTCGTCAGCTGCAGGGGATGAGCATGGCGCAGCTCCAGCAGGAGATCGCGCGCAATTTCCCGTCGCGCTGCGGCGAGGTCACTCCCCTCAGCGCCGGCGCGTTTCCGCTGACCCGCCGCCACGCGCTGCAGTACGTGCAGCCGGGGCTGGCGCTGGTGGGCGACGCCGCGCACACCATTCATCCGCTGGCGGGGCAGGGGGTTAATCTCGGCTACCGCGACGTCGACGCGCTGCTGGATGTCTTAACGCGCGCGCGGGAGCGCGGCGAGGAGGAGTGGGACGGTCTGCCGGTGCTCAAACGCTATCAGACGCGGCGCAGAACCGATAATTTGCTGATGCAGTCGGGGATGGATCTGTTTTACGTTGGCTTCAGCAACGATCTGGCGCCGGTGCGCGCGCTGCGCAATATCGGCCTGATGGCGGCGGCGCGCGCGGGTATTTTAAAGCGTCAGGCGCTGAAGTACGCGCTGGGGCTATAGCGAAGAGGCTCCCCGGCCTGCGCGATGCGAGGCCGGGGACCGCGTTGAAATTATGGCAGGCTGAAAGCGGCGGACGACAAAAACAAAAAAGCTCGCCGAAGCGAGCTTTTTTGTTACTAAGTGGCTGGGGTACGAGGATTCGAACCTCGGAATGCTGGTATCAGAAACCAGAGCCTTACCGCTTGGCGATACCCCAACGGGTGCGCCCACAAGTGAGCGACTTTTTTAAATTGGCTGGGGTACGAGGATTCGAACCTCGGAATGCTGGTATCAGAAACCAGAGCCTTACCGCTTGGCGATACCCCAACAATTTTTTCGGATTTATCGAACTAAATCAATAAGTCCCTATCTGGTGGCTACGACGGGATTCGAACCTGTGACCCCATCATTATGAGTGATGTGCTCTAACCAGCTGAGCTACGTAGCCAAATCTTATCACATTCTTCGATGGCTGGGGTACCTGGATTCGAACCAGGGAATGCCGGTATCAAAAACCGGTGCCTTACCGCTTGGCGATACCCCAAGAACCGTCGCGGCAAACCGCTAACCTCGAAGAAATATGGCTGGGGTACCTGGATTCGAACCAGGGAATGCCGGTATCAAAAACCGGTGCCTTACCGCTTGGCGATACCCCATCCGTGCAACGCGTTCGGTGAATGGTGCGGGAGGCGAGACTTGAACTCGCACACCTTGCGGCGCCAGAACCTAAATCTGGTGCGTCTACCAATTTCGCCACTCCCGCAAAAAAAAGATGGTGGCTACGACGGGATTCGAACCTGTGACCCCATCATTATGAGTGATGTGCTCTAACCAGCTGAGCTACGTAGCCATCTTTTTTTTCGCGTTACCTTATCGGCGTTGCGGGGCGCATTATGCGTATTGGGCCTGCGAGCGTCAACCTCTTTTTCAAGGAAAATCGCCGGAATGTGACTGTTTGGTTAGGTTGCAACCAGCATGATGTAATAATCAGCAATTATTGGTTATTTATCGCTTTTAAGCCGTAAATAAAGGCATAAAAAAACGGACCCCGCGGGGTCCGTTTGTCGTCTGGCGCGATTATTTATAGGCCGACTGGTGCACGCCTACCGCGCGTCCTGACGGATCGTTCATGGTTTTGAAGGCTTCATCCCATTCGATCGCTTTAGCCGATGAGCAGGCAACCGACGGACCGCCGGGGACGCACTCCGCGGCGCTCGGCAGCGGGAACAGCTCTTCGAAGATTTCACGGTACAAATACGCCTCTTTCGACGACGGTGTGTTGTACGGGAAGCGGAAGGCGGCGGTTTCCAGCTGCTGGTCGGAAATCTGCCCGGCCGCGACCTCTTTCAGCGTATCGATCCAGCTGTAGCCGACGCCGTCTGAGAACTGCTCCTTCTGACGCCACGCCACGCTCGCCGGCAGGTAGGATTCAAAGCATTCGCGCAGGATATGCTTTTCCATTTTACCGTTGCCGCACATTTTATCCTGCGGGTTGATGCGCATGGCGACGTCGAGGAACTGTTTGTCGAGGAACGGCACGCGGGCTTCCACGCCCCACGCCGACATCGCTTTGTTGGCGCGGGCGCAGTCAAACATATGCAGCGCCTGCAGCTTGCGCACGGTTTCTTCATGCAGCTCTTTGGCGTTCGGCGCTTTGTGGAAATAGAGATAGCCGCCAAAAACCTCATCAGAACCTTCGCCTGACAGCACCATCTTGATGCCCATCGCTTTGATTTTACGCGACATCAGGTACATCGGAGTTGACGCACGGATGGTGGTCACGTCGTAAGTTTCGATGTGATAGATCACGTCGCGAATGGCGTCGAGGCCCTCCTGCACGGTGAAGTGGATCTCGTGGTGGACGGTGCCCAGATGGTTGGCCACTTCCTGCGCGGCTTTCAGGTCTGGCGATCCCTCAAGGCCGACGGCAAATGAGTGCAGCTGCGGCCACCAGGCTTCGCTACGCTCCTGATCCTCAACGCGGCGGGCGGCGAACTTTTTGGTGATCGCGGAAATAACCGAAGAGTCCAGGCCGCCGGAAAGCAGCACGCCGTAAGGAACGTCGGACATCAGGTGGCTTTTCACCGACTCTTCCAGCGCCTGACGCAGCTCGTTTTTATCGGTAACGTTGTCTTTTACCGCGTCGTAATCAAACCAGTCGCGCTGGTAGTATTCGCGGATTTCGCCATCTTTGCTCCACAGGTAGCTGCCGGCCGGGAACTCTTTAATGGTGCGGCACACCGGCACCAGCGCCTTCATTTCTGATGCGACGTAGAAGTTACCGTGTTCGTCGTGACCCATATACAGCGGAATAATACCGATATGGTCGCGGCCGATCAGATAAGCATCCTTCTCGCTGTCGTACAGCGCGAAGGCAAACATTCCCTGCAGATCGTCAAGGAAGGCCGGGCCTTTTTCCTGATACAGCGCGAGGATGACTTCGCAGTCCGAACCGGTCTGGAAGGTATAGCGGTCGCCGTACTCTGCGCGCAGCGCCTGGTGGTTATAAATTTCGCCGTTCACCGCCAGGGCGTGAGTTTTTTGTTGGTTATACAGCGGCTGAGCGCCGGCGTTAACGTCAACGATAGAGAGACGTTCATGTACCAGAATGGCTTTATCGCTGGCGTAGACGCCGGACCAGTCCGGCCCGCGGTGGCGCATCAGGCGGGAAAGCTCCAGTGCCTTTTTACGCAGCTCGACCGCGTCAGTTTTAATATCCAGTACGCCGAAAATTGAACACATAGCCTTCTCCGTTACCCTGTCGTATTTGATGTTGTGCAGACGTCGTCTTGTTACGAGGTCTCTTAGTGCGTGTTTAAGAAAATGCCGCAAAGGAGAGGGCGGTGCAAGGGATTTACGGGGGCAACAGGAAAAAACGCAATGGTGATTGTTGAATATTAAAAAATGAGTATGTTTTGAGCGTCTTTATTGATGAAACTTCAAAAAATAGCCGGTTTTATTAGATGTGGCTTTCTGATTGCGGGCGATAAATGAAAAACCACGTCCTGGGACGTGGTTTGGCTTAGAAAATATCAATTTCGGCCACCGACGGATAGATCCACGACGGGCGGAACGGCAGGCTGTCGATATCGTCGAGCGTCGAGACGCCGGAAAGTACAAGGATCGTTTCCAGACCGGCCTGGAAGCCCGCCAGAATATCGGTACGCAGGTTATCGCCGACAATCACGGTTTGCTCGGAGTGCGCCTGCATCTTGTTCAGCGCGGAGCGGATAATCCACGGGCTCGGCTTGCCGACGTAAAACGGCTTGCGGCCGGAGATCTTCTCGATCCCCGCGCACAGCGCGCCGCAGGCGGGGTAGAAGCCGCGGCCGTGGGTGTCCGGATTGGTGGCGATAAAGCGCGCGCCGTTTGCCACAAAGAAGGCCGCCTTGTGCATCATCTCCCAGTTAAAGGAGCGGGTCTCGCCGACGATGACAAAATCCGGGTTGACGTCGGTGATGGTGAAGCCCGCCTTATAAAGCTCATGGATTAGCGCGCCTTCGCCCACGACGTAGGCTTTTTTACCCTCCTGACGGCGCAGAAAATCGGCGGTCGCCATGGCTGAGGTGTAAAAGGCGCTATCCGGGACGTCAATGCCCGCGGTAGCGAAGCGGTTGGCCAGATCCTGGCCGGTCTGGGACGGATAGTTGGTCAACATCACCAGCGGCATATCTTTTTCGAGAATGCGTTTGATAAATTCAGCAGCGCCCGGTACGGCCACATTGTCGTGCATCAGCACGCCGTCAATATCACAAATTACGTTTTGAATGGTCATGGACAGTCCGACATCGTTGAATAAAAGCAGAAATTCGTGAACCAGAATAGGCTAACTTTCCAGTAAACGCTGGAGCAGGCTTCCGTTGAGCATCGCGCGCTTCACCAGCGCAAAGGCGCCGATCGCCGAACGATGATCGAGCGTGGAGCGCACCACCGGCAGATTTTTACGAAACGCCTTTAGCGCCTGGGCGTTAATGCAGCCTTCGATGGCCGGCAGCAAAACCTTTTCTGCTTCGATGATTTCACCGGCGATTACCACTTTCTGCGGGTTGAACAGGTTAATGGCGATGGCAATGGTTTTTCCCAGGTGGCGACCGACGTGTTCGATAACCTCGCAGGCCAGCGTATCTCCCTTATTAGCGGCTTTGCAGATGGCTTTAATATTACACTCATCCACGCTAAGGCGACTCTGATAGCCCTGTTCCAGCAGGTGACGTACCCGCTGTTCGATGGCCGCATTGGCGGCAACCGTCTCCAGGCAGCCGAAGTTGCCGCAGTGGCAGCGCTCGCCGAGCGGGTCGACCTGGATGTGGCCGATCTCACCCACGTTACCGTTGCGGCCGATAAAAATGCGCCCGTTGGAGATGATTCCCGCCCCGGTGCCGCGGTGGACGCGCACCAGAATAGAGTCCTCGCAGTCCTGACTTGCCCCAAAGTAGTGCTCCGCCAGCGCCAGGCTGCGGATATCATGGCCGACAAAACAGGTGACGTTAAAGCGTTTTTCCAGCGCTTCTACCAGGCCCCAGTTCTCAACCTGAATGTGCGGCATGTAGCGGATGACGCCGCTTTCCGGGTCGACAAGACCGGGTAAAATCACCGAGATAGCGATGAGCTCGCGGATCTTACGCTGACAGCGCTCGGTAAAGGCGGCGATGATGTTCAGCAGCGCGTGCTCGAGGGTTTCCTGGGTGCGTTCCGGCAGCGGGAAGTGCTCCTCTTCCAGCGTCTTGCTGCTTAAATCGTACAGGGTCAGGGTGGCGTCGTAGCGGCCGAGGCGTATGCCAATGGCCTGGAAGCTGCGGGTCTCGGCTATAATGGAGATGGCGCGGCGGCCTCCGGTGGAGGCCTGCTGATCGACTTCTTTGATCAGCCCGCGTTCAATCAGTTGGCGCGTGATTTTCGTCACGCTGGCAGGGGCAAGCTGGCTTTGTTCCGCGATCTGAATGCGCGAGATGGGGCCATGCTGGTCAATCAGGCGGTATACGGCCGCGCTATTCAGCTGTTTTACGAGATCAACGTTACCAATTTGAGCATGTCCGCCTGCTGTCATACTTTTACTTACTCAGTGACGACCTCGTTACCATTAACGATGGTCTTGATGATTTTATAATCGCGGGTAAAGGCGGTCAGGTTAGCGACCATTCCCGGCGCAATGCCGCCGAGCTGCTTTTCCACGCCAATAGCACGCGCAGGGTAGAGGGTTGCCATCCGCAACGCTTCTTCCAGCGCGATACCGCAATGTTCAACGAGATTACGCACGCCTTCAATCATGGTCAGCGAAGAACCGCTGAGGGTTCCGTTTTCATCTACGCACAGCCCGTTACGGTAGTATATTGTTTTACCAGCAAAAATGAACTGTTCAATATTGGCGCCCGCCGGCGCGGTGGCATCGGTTACGAGGCACAGCTTGTCGCCCTTCAGGCGCTTCGCATTGCGTACGTTAGCATAATCAACGTGCATACCGTCGACGATAATACCGCAGTAAACGTCCGGCTCGTCAAAAATAGCGCCCGCCAGGCCCGGCTCGCGTCCGGTAATATACGGCATGGCGTTATAGAGATGAGTGGCGAAAGTGATGCCCGCGCGGAAACCGATTTTGGCTTCTTTAAGGGTGGCGTTGGAGTGCCCGGCGGAGACGATAATCCCGGCGTTAACCAACTGGCGAATCACTTCTGGCCCGACGCGCTCCGGAGCAAGGGTCACCTTGGTGATGACATCGGCGTTTTCGCACAGGAACGCCACCAGCGCGGCGTCCGGTTTACGCACGTAGTCCGGGTTGTGGGTCCCTTTTTTAACGATGTTCAGCCACGGACCTTCAAGATGAAGGCCCAGCGCCTGGTTAGGATATTTTTGCAGGTACTCGCGCATGACGCGCACGCCCTGTTTCATCAAATCGTCGCTGGAGGTAATTAGCGTTGGCAGATAGCTGGTGCAGCCGGAGCGCTCGTTGGTCTTCTGCATGATTTCCAGCGTTTCGACGGTTACCGCATCCGGGCTGTCGTTAAACTGCACGCCGCCGCAGCCGTTCAGCTGGACGTCGATAAAACCGGGGGCGAGAATAGCGCCATTGACCGAGCGTTGCTCAATCCCGGACGGCAAATCAGCCAGTGGACAGATCCGTTCGATAAGGCCATCAGCGATAACTATCGCATGGTCATCCAGAATTTCATGACCGGTATAGATCCGGCCTTGGGTTAATGCATACATACGACCCCCGGTTACGCACGCCATCCTTCAAGCCGGCCTCTTTAGCAGGCCGTTAATTGACCGTTTACTGCCGCCTGAAGGATTTTGTGCATCAGAAAAAAAGAAATGTCCCGCGGGGGTAGCCGCAGGACGGGACCAGATTACAACCCTTTGACGTTTTCGGCTTCTAATTCGTTGAAGTATTTCAGCGTCTTCACTTTTAGTTCCATGGTGGACGGTTCGTCGCAAACGATCACTGCTTTCGGGTGCAACTGCAGACAGGTAATGGTCCACATGTGGTTGACGTTGCCTTCTACCGCCGCCTGCAGCGCCAGCGCTTTCTGATGGCCCAGCACCAGAATCATCACCTCTTCGGCATCCAGCAGGGTGCCCACGCCCACGGTCAGCGCGTATTTCGGCACAAGGTCAACGTCGCCGTCGAAGAAGCGGGAGTTTGCCACGCGGGTGTCATGGGTCAGGGTTTTAATACGGGTACGGGAAGCCAGGGAAGAAGCCGGCTCGTTGAACGCGATGTGGCCATCGTTACCCACGCCGCCCATAAACAGGTTAATTTTGCCGTAGGAGCGGATTTTTTCTTCATAGCGGCGGCATTCTGCATCGATGTCTGGCGCATTGCCGTTGAGCAGGTTAATGTTTTCTGCCTGAATATCAACGTGATCAAAGAAGTTGCGGTGCATAAAGCTATGATAGCTTTCCGGGTGCTCTTTCGGCAGGCCAACGTACTCATCCATGTTGAAGGTGACGACGTGTTCGAAGCTAACCTGGCCCGCTTTGTGCATCTCAACCAGAGCTTTGTAGGCGGTCAGAGGTGTACCACCGGTAGGCAGACCCAGTACAAACGGACGGTCCGCAGTCGGTTTGAACGCATTGATGCGGTTAACGATGTGGCGAGCAGCCCATTTACCTACTTGTTCAGCTGTTACCAGGGGAATCAGTCTCATTCTTCACCTCTATAGTTAAATTAGAACCTGGCGGATTGGCGCCAGTACTCTATGAAGAGTATTGCAGTAACTACGCAGACCGGGGTCAATCCGTGTTGATTTTTTGAATGATAAAATAAGTTTTCGTTGTTAGCCAGTCCGGGGGAGGGGTTAATACGATATTTGGTGATTATAGTCACAAAAAATACGCGTTTAATTTGCGATACGAATTAAATTTTCACACACTTTGCGGGTAAGTTAAAAAACTGACCTTTTTACACAATAAAAAAATGGCTTTGAGTGAGCCTCATCGGGGTCTCATAGGGGGAATAAGATGAATATTTTAGGTTTCTTTCAGCGTCTCGGTAGGGCGTTACAGCTCCCTATCGCAGTGCTGCCCGTCGCGGCGCTGCTGCTGCGATTCGGTCAACCCGATCTGCTTAACGTGGCGTTCATCGCGCAGGCAGGCGGGGCGATCTTTGATAACCTGGCGCTGATTTTTGCGATCGGCGTGGCGTCCAGTTGGTCTAAAGACAGCGCCGGCGCCGCGGCGCTGGCCGGTGCGGTAGGTTATTTCGTATTAACCAAAGCAATGGTCACCATCAACCCAGAGATCAACATGGGCGTGCTGGCGGGTATCATTACCGGTCTGGTCGGCGGTGCCGTTTATAACCGCTGGGCCGGCATCAAGCTGCCTGACTTCCTGAGCTTCTTCGGTGGGAAGCGTTTTGTTCCGATCGCTACCGGCTTCTTCTGTCTGGTGCTGGCGGCCATCTTCGGCTACGTCTGGCCTCCGGTGCAGCACGCTATTCACGCCGGCGGTGAGTGGATCGTGGCCGAGGGCGCGGTGGGTTCCGGTATCTTCGGTTTCATCAACCGTCTGCTGATCCCAACCGGCCTGCATCAGGTGCTGAATACCATTGCCTGGTTCCAGATTGGCGAATACACCAACGCCGCAGGCGCGGTGTTCCACGGCGATATCAACCGCTTCTACGCCGGTGACGGCACTGCGGGGATGTTCATGTCCGGCTTCTTCCCGATCATGATGTTCGGTCTGCCGGGCGCGGCGCTGGCGATGTACTTCGCTGCGCCGAAAGAGCGTCGTCCGATGGTTGGCGGTATGCTGCTGTCGGTCGCTATCACCGCGTTCCTCACCGGTGTGACCGAGCCGCTGGAATTCCTGTTCATGTTCCTGGCTCCGCTGCTGTACCTCCTGCACGCGGTCCTGACCGGCATCAGCCTGTTTGTGGCAACGTCGCTGGGTATTCATGCGGGCTTCTCCTTCTCCGCAGGGGCCATTGACTACGTTCTGATGTACAGCCTGCCGGCAGCCAGCAAAAACGTCTGGATGCTGATTGTCATGGGCGTGGTGTTCTTCTTCATCTACTTCCTGCTGTTCACTGCGGTTATCCGCATGTTCAATCTGAAAACGCCGGGCCGTGAAGATAAAACTGACGACGTGGTGACTTCAGAAGCCAACAGCAACACCGAAGAAGGTTTGACTCAGCTGGCTACGCAGTACATTGCGGCCGTCGGCGGGACTGACAACCTGAAGGCGATTGATGCCTGTATTACCCGTCTGCGTTTGACCGTTGTAGATTCCGCCCGCGTTAACGATGCGGCCTGCAAACGCCTCGGCGCTTCCGGCGTGGTTAAACTGAACAAGCAAACCATCCAGGTAATCGTCGGTGCGAAAGCAGAATCCGTCGGTGATGAGATGAAAAAAGTGGTTGCGCGTGGTCCGGTAGCCGCGACCGTCGCCGCAGCCAATAGCGCGCCTGCCGCCGCCGCGGCGGTAAAACCGCAGGCCGTGGCTAACGCGAAAACTATCGCCGCGCTGGTTTCACCGATTACCGGTGATATCGTGGCGCTGGAGCAGGTCCCGGACGAAGCGTTCGCCAGCAAGGCCGTCGGCGACGGCGTGGCGGTGAAACCGACCGATAAGATCGTGGTCTCACCGGCGGCGGGTACCATCGTTAAGATCTTCAATACCAACCACGCGTTCTGTCTGGAAACGGAAAACGGCGCGGAAATCGTCGTCCATATGGGCATCGATACCGTCGCGCTGGACGGCCAGGGCTTCAAACGCCTGGTTGAAGAGGGCGCGGAAGTGCAGGCCGGCCAGCCGGTTCTGGAAATGGATCTGGACTTCCTTAACGCGAACGCCCGGTCGATGATCAGCCCGGTAGTCTGCAGCAACAGCGATGATTACAGCGCGCTGGTGATTCAGGCGACCGGTAAAGTTGTCGCCGGCCAGACGCCGCTGTATGAGATTAAAGGCAAGTAAGGCTCCTGAGTAGAGTTTATGCCTGTGCGGCGGGGGGAAACCTCCGCCGCTTTTTTTTGCCGCAAATGACCCCATAATCTCCTTCAGATACGTATTTTCAGTAACTAATAGTTGTCTCTACGTCCTGCTTGTAAGATCATGTCCCGTTATACGTTGTTTACGCTTTGAGGAACCCATGATGAGTGAGGCAGAAGCCCGCCCAACTAACTTTATTCGTCAGATCATCGATGAAGATCTGGCTACTGGTAAGCACACCACCGTTCATACGCGCTTCCCGCCGGAGCCGAACGGTTATCTGCACATTGGCCACGCCAAATCAATTTGCCTGAACTTCGGCATTGCTCAGGATTATCAAGGCCAATGCAACCTGCGCTTCGATGACACCAACCCGGTGAAAGAAGATATCGAATACGTTGAGTCGATTAAAAACGACGTGCAGTGGTTAGGTTTCCACTGGTCCGGGAAAGTTTGCTACTCGTCTGATTATTTCGATCAGCTGCACAGCTACGCCGTTGAACTGATTAATAAAGGTCTGGCATACGTTGACGAGCTGTCGGCGGAAGAGATTCGCGAATACCGCGGTTCGTTGAAGGCGCCGGGCAAAAACAGCCCGTACCGCGATCGTAGCGTAGAAGAGAACCTGGCGCTGTTTGAAAAAATGCGCGCCGGCGGTTTTGCGGAAGGTAAAGCCTGCCTGCGTGCGAAAATCGATATGGCTTCGCCGTTTATCGTTATGCGCGACCCGGTGCTGTACCGCATTAAATTCGCCGATCACCATCAGACCGGCAGCAAGTGGTGCATCTACCCGATGTACGACTTTACCCACTGCATCAGCGATGCGCTGGAAGGTATCACGCACTCTCTGTGCACACTGGAGTTCCAGGACAACCGTCGCCTGTACGATTGGGTGCTGGATAACATCAGCATCCCGACTCATCCGCGTCAGTACGAATTCTCGCGTCTGAATCTCGAATACACCGTGATGTCCAAGCGCAAGCTGAACCAGCTGGTGACCGAGAAGCACGTGGAAGGCTGGGACGATCCGCGTATGCCGACCATTTCCGGCCTGCGTCGCCGCGGCTATACCGCCGAATCGATTCGCGAGTTCTGTAAGCGCATCGGCGTAACCAAACAGGACAACACTATTGAAATGGCGTCGCTGGAGTCCTGCATTCGCGAAGACCTGAACGAAAATGCCCCGCGTGCGATGGCCGTTATCGATCCGGTAAAACTGGTTATCGAAAACTATCCGCAGGGCGGCAGTGAAAATGTGACCATGCCGAATCATCCGAGCAAGCCGGAGATGGGCAGCCGTGACGTGCCGTTCAGCGGTGAAATCTGGATCGATCGCGCGGACTTCCGTGAAGAAGCCAACAAGCAGTACAAGCGTCTGGTGCTGGGCAAAGAGGTTCGCCTGCGTAATGCTTACGTGATCAAAGCCGAGCGCGTAGAGAAGGACGCAGAGGGCAATTTCACCACGATCTTCTGTACCTATGATGCCGATACGCTGAGCAAAGATCCGGCGGACGGCCGCAAGGTGAAGGGCGTTATCCACTGGGTGAGCGCGGCGCACGCGCTGCCGGTAGAAATTCGCCTGTATGACCGCCTGTTCAGCGTGCCGAATCCGGGCGCCGAAGAGGATTTCCTTGCCGTCATGAACCCTGAATCGCTGGTTATCAAGCACGGCTTTGCCGAGCCGAGCCTGGCGCAGGCGCAGGCCGGTAAGGCCCTGCAGTTTGAGCGTGAGGGCTACTTCTGCCTCGACAGCCGCTATGCAAGCGCTGACCATCTGGTGTTCAACCGCACCGTTGGTCTGCGCGATACCTGGGCGAAGGTCGGCGCATAAACCCGCGTCGCCGCATTGCCATCAAAAACGCCGCATCCGCGGCGTTTTTTTATGCCCGCAGCTATTGGCTGGCGTAGTTATTTTCGCGATGCGAATTAATCTTGTTTACAGCCGGTAATATATCCCGTCGGGTCCGTTCGTTATTATTGTGTAAAAATCCTTTGTAAGCGCTTTCATCTCAACTTTTATCCTGATTTTGCAAATACTTCCGCGCTAAATGTACGAAATATAAGGCTGTAACAAACAGACATAGATTATGTGCGCTTTGTCATAATCTTAAGCTTTGGTCGGCGAAAGAGATTGATAATTCGCGTCACGAAAAATAGTCTATCCATAGCGGATATGCGAACTTTTACCGCCCCGCTTTTTAGCAGTCTTATTTATTTTTCGCGGCTTGCCTTTGGCTCCGCGTTTTAAAACGTCAAAGAGGATATGCACATGCGTACGTTTAGTGGCAAACGTAGTACGCTGGCGCTGGCTATTGCCGCCGTCACCGCGATGTCGAGCTGGATCGTTGTTCCGCAGGCCAGCGCAGCAGGTTTTATTGATGATTCCACATTAACCGGCGGTATCTATTACTGGCAGCGCGAGCGCGACCGTAAAGACGTCACCGACGGCGATAAGTACAAAACCAACCTTTCGCATTCAACCTGGAACTCCAACCTGGATTTCCAGTCCGGCTACGCTGCCGATATGTTTGGTATTGACGTGGCGGCCTTTACCGCCATTGAAATGGCGGAAAGCAGCGAAAGCGGCCACCCCAACGAAATTGCCTTCTCCTCAAGAAATAAAGCCTACGACGAAGATTACTCCGGCGATAAGAGCGGAATTAGCCTCTACAAAGCGGCGGCGAAATTTAAGTTTGGCCCGGCGTGGGCGCGCGCTGGCTATATTCAGCCAACCGGGCAAACGCTGCTGGCCCCGCACTGGAGCTTTATGCCGGGCACTTATCAAGGTGCCGAAGCCGGAGCCAACTTTGATTACGGCGACGCCGGCGCGCTGAGTTTCTCCTACATGTGGACCAACGAATATAAAGCGCCGTGGCATATCGAGATGGATGATTTCTACCAGAACGATAAGAAGACCAAAGTCGATTATCTGCACTCTCTGGGCGCCAAATATGATTTTAAAAATGACCTCGTGCTGGAGGCCGCGTTTGGCCAGGCTCAGGGCTATATCGACCAATATTTTGCCAAGGCCAGCTATAAATTTGACGTTGCCGGCACCCCGTTAAACACCAGCTATCAGTTCTACGGCACCCGCGATAAGGTCAGCAACGGCGGCGTGAACGATATTTATGACGGCACCGCCTGGCTGCAGGCGCTGACCTTCGGCTACAAGGTTGCCGACGTGCTGGACCTGCGTCTGGAAGGCACCTGGGTTAAGGCCGAGGGCCAGCAGGGCTACTTCCTGCAGCGTATGACTCCAACCTACGCATCCTCTAACGGCCGCCTGGACGTGTGGTGGGATAACCGCTCCGACTTCAACGCCAACGGCGAAAAAGCGGTGTTCTTCGGCGCCATGTATGACATGAAAAACTGGAATATGCCGGGCTGGGCGTTTGGCGCGTCTTACGTTTACGCATGGGATGCGAAGCCGGGCAAAATGGCGACGCCAGATGCCTACTACAACGCGGATAAGCGTCTGGAAGAGTCGGCCTACAGCCTCGATGCCATGTATACCGTACAGGACGGCCGGGCGAAGGGCACGCTGTTCAAGCTCCACTTCACCCAATACGACAACCACTCCGATATTCCAAGCTGGAGCGGCGGCTACGGCAACATCTTCCAGGATGAGCGCGACGTGAAGTTTATGGTTATTGCCCCGTTCACTATTTTCTGATGCCGCAGCGGCGGGCGTAAGCCTGCCGCCAGTCCGTGAGGTTGATTATGAAAAAGCTATTGCTCATCGCCATGCTGGCATCGGGCCTGGTGGCCTGTACGCAGTCACCGGCGCCAAAAGAAGACAGTAAACTGAAGGATGCCTATAGCGCCTGTATCAATACGGCGGAAGGGAATCCGGATAAAGTTCAGGCCTGCCAGAGCGTGCTGAACGTTCTTAAAGAGGATAAGCAGCATCAGCAGTTCGCCACGCAGGAAAGCGTGCGCGTGCTGGATTATCAGCAGTGTATCCAGGCGACCCGCACCGGCAACGATCAGGCGGTGAAGGCCCGCTGCGACCAGATCTGGAAAGAGATCCGCCGCAACAATACCCGGCCCTGATTTCCCCCGTACTTCCTATTTGTGGGCATAAAAAAAGCCAACCTTCGGGTTGGCTTTTTGCTGCTTACGCTGCGGGAAATTATTTTTCCAGCGGATCATGCGCGTGTTCATCTTCGCGGCAATCGCCTTCCGCACAGTGGCCGTACAGGTACAGGCTGTGGTTGGTCAGGCGGATGCCGTGACGGTGGGCAATTTCACGCTGACGCGCTTCGATGGAGTCATCGCTGAACTCAATCACTTTGCCGCAATCGAGGCAAATCAGATGATCGTGATGATGCTGCTGCGTCAGCTCGAAAACGGATTTACCGCCTTCAAAGTTATGGCGGGTAACAATGCCGGCATCATCAAACTGGTTCAGTACGCGATAAACGGTAGCCAGACCGATCTCTTCACCCATGTCGATCAGGCGTTTGTATAAATCTTCCGCGCTGACGTGATGGTTATCCGGCCCCTGCAGCACTTCCAGAATTTTTAATCGTGGAAGTGTGACTTTCAGGCCAGCCTTCTTCAATGCGGTATTGTTGTCAGTCATGCGGAATCTGTCCTGTTGCTAAACGATCTACTTCCATTAGCGGAAGTAATACAGAGAATCACCCGATGTAACGCGTCTCATTATAGAACTGCCATGATGAAATGAAAACCGCAAGCATCGAGCCTTGTATGCTGTCAAAAACGAGGCACAGGCTACAAACTGCGTCACGTCTCCTCGTTAAATCAGAGGACATTGTACAGATATGTGATTAAAAGTTAAAAACTTGTAGCTATTAGTTTTATTGCTTTTACCTATTAATACGGCGATATCCCAAGATAGCGCCGTTAACGATCAGGCGTTTTTGATTTCTTCGAGGTGCAGTTCTTCAGAAACCTGCTTAACCCATTTCTCTACGCGCTCGTTGGTCAGCTCAGGCTGACGGTCTTCATCGATAGCCAGACCGACGAAATGGTCGTCATCGGCGAGACCTTTAGAGGCTTCGAAATGGTAGCCCGCGGTTGGCCAGTGGCCGACGATGGTTGCGCCGCGCGGTTCGATGATATCGCGAATGGTACCCAGCGCGTCACAGAAGTATTCAGCGTAGTCTTCCTGGTCACCGCAGCCAAACAGGGCGACCAGCTTACCGTTGAAATCGACCTCTTCCAGCGTCGGGAAGAAATCGTCCCAGTCACACTGCGCTTCACCGTAGTACCAGGTCGGGATGCCCAGCAGCAGAATGTCATGAGCCTGCAGATCTTCTTTGCTGCTTTTGGCAATGTCGTGAACATCAGCAACGTCTTTACCAAGCTGCTTTTGGATCATTTTTGCAATATTTTCGGTGTTGCCGGTGTCGCTGCCAAAAAAGATGCCGATGATTGCCATGAGTAAAATAACCTCTTGATACTTAATGATGTGGTAGTGGCGTAATGCCCGCAGATAACGGCAATCATAGCAGAACAGGGGAGGGGGCGGAAACAGCAATCACGCCCGACTGCACACTCTGCTACATGAAAGTGCTGTTTTTGCGGTTTCTCAGACTTTACCCTGGCTATGCAGGGCTGCCAGCTGGTTCATCAACATCTCTTCAATCAGATCGCTGCGGTTCATATTGCGGGCATCGGCCAGCTCATTGAGCGCATCGACCGCTTCAGCGTTGAGCTTAAGCTCCACGCGCTTTAAGCCGCGAACTTTGTCGCGTTTAAGCTGATTGCGTTTATTGATGCGCAGCTGTTCGTCGCGCGAAAGCGGATTGGTCTTTGGTCTACCCGGGCGACGCTCGGTTGCGAACAAATCTAATGTCGTACGGTCCGTTTGTTCTTTTGCCATGATTCAGAGTGACTTCGGGGAAACGAGTTGTCGGGCCATTGCCGACACAGATAGCGCGCCATAATACATCAGGCGAACCGCTGCGCCAACGACCGCGGGCATTCTGCGGCGCGGTCGGGCAGTTTTTAGCCAGTTATGCCGCTAAAGAGGAGAGATATCGGCGAATGGCGCGCAATACCGCTTCCGGTTTCTCCGCATGGACCCAATGGCCCGCGCCGGCAATCACGTGCGCGCGGGCCTGGGGGAACTGCGCCAGCAGCGCGTCGCGATACTCGTCGGTCACGTAGGGAGAGTTGCCGCCCGGGATAAACAGGGCCGGATGCGGCCAGGCGGGAACCGGCTGCCAGCCAACGATATGGCTATATTGATCCCACAGGACCGGCACGTTAAACCGCCACTGGCCGTCAACGAAGGACTTCAGCAGAAACTGAATCACCCCCTCTTCCTGCAGATGCTGGCGCATGATTGCCGCCGCCTGCTGACGGGTCGCGGCGCCGGTGGCGGTCACGGCGTTGATGGCGGCAAAGATTTCGTCATGGCGGCGGACGTGATAATCCACCGGCGCGATATCGATAGCCACCAGGCCGTCGATGCGCTCCGGGGCCAGGGCGCTTAGCGCCATCACCGCTTTACCGCCCATTGAGTGGCCAATAAAGGTCGCTTTTTCCAACTGCAGATCGTCAAGGGTGTCGAGCAGATCCTGCGCCATAGCGGCGTAGGTCATCTGCGGATCGCGCGGGGAAAGACCGTGATTGCGCATATCGACCTGCAGGATATCGTAGTCGGCAACCAGGTCGCGCGCGAGGATCCCCAGGTTATCAAGGCTGCCAAACAGACCGTGAACGAGGACCACCGGGGAATTATTGTGCGGATTTTGCGCAGATTGCGCGCGGCTATTTAATTTCATGGCAAAGTTCTTTTTTTCGCTCCGTCGGGTTAGGGTATTATGTTGGACATTCTGCCATCCGGCTGCAAGACCCAGAGCTATCTGAGTTTTACCGCCATCCTGGTTTGACGCTATCCGCGGTTAGGATTTGTCCTTATAATCCTGACAACTTGTATTCAGAAAAAGATATCGCACTGGATTAAGATGAAAACAATTGAAGTTGATGATGATCTCTATCGCTATATTGCCAGCCACACCCAGCATATTGGTGAGAGTGCATCCGACATTTTACGGCGCATGCTGAAATTTTCCGCCGCTTCCCAGACCGCCACCGCCGTCGCGAAAGCCGCGCCGGCGCAGGCTCCGACCGCTGCCGTTGAGGTCAAGCCTGCCAACCCGGTGAAAGATAAGGTTCGCGCGATGCGCGAGCTGCTGTTATCTGATGAATACGCCGATCAAAAGCGCGCGGTAAACCGTTTTATGCTGGTGCTAACGACGCTCTACTCGCTGGACGGCAAAGCGTTTGCTGCGGCCACCGAATCACTGCACGGACGTACGCGTACCTATTTCGCTGAAGACGCCCGCGTTCTGCTGAAAAGCGGCAATCAGACCAAACCTAAGCAGGTACCCGGCACGCCGTGGTGGGTGATTACCAATACCAATACTGGCCGTAAATGCAGTATGATTGAACATATCATGCAGTCAATGCAATTCCCCACGGAGTTGATTGAGAAGGTTTGCGGCACGATCTAGCTTTATTCACCCTTGCATCAGAAGGATCAGGCAATGGCAATCGATAAGCGTGCGGGGCAGCCTGCACAACAGAGTGATTTGATTAACGTCGCCCAGCTGACTGCCCAGTACTATGTACTGCAGCCGGAAGCAGGCAACGCGGAGCATGCGGTGAAGTTCGGGACCTCTGGCCATCGCGGCAGCGCGGGTCGCCATAACTTCAACGAGCAGCATATCCTGGCGATTGCTCAGGCGATTGCGGAAGATCGCGCGAAGAACGGTATTACCGGTCCTTGCTACGTCGGTAAGGATACCCATGCGCTCTCCGAGCCGGCCTTTATTTCCGTTTTGGAAGTGCTGGCCGCTAACGGTGTTGATGTGATCGTGCAGGAAAACAACGGCTTCACTCCGACGCCGGCGATTTCCAACGCCATTCTGGTGCACAACAAAAAAGGTGGTCCGCTGGCGGACGGTATCGTGATTACGCCGTCGCATAACCCGCCGGAAGATGGCGGTATCAAGTACAACCCGCCGAACGGCGGTCCGGCTGATACCAACGTCACCAAAGTGGTGGAGAACCGGGCTAACGAGCTGCTGGCTTCCGGCCTGCAGGGCGTGAAGCGCATCTCCCTCGATGCGGCTCTGGCTTCTGGCCACGTCAAAAAGCAGGATCTGGTTCAGCCGTTTATTGAAGGGCTGGCGGATATCGTCGATATGGCGGCGATTCAAAAAGCGGGCCTCAAGCTTGGCGTCGATCCGCTGGGCGGCTCCGGGATTGAATACTGGAAGCGTATCGCCGAGCATTACAAGCTGGATCTGACCATCGTTAACGATCACGTCGATCAAACCTTCCGCTTTATGCACCTGGATAAAGACGGCGCCATCCGTATGGACTGCTCGTCCGAGTGCGCGATGGCCGGCCTGCTGGCGCTGCGCGATAAGTTCGATCTGGCCTTCGCCAACGATCCGGATTACGACCGTCACGGCATCGTGACCCCGGCCGGGCTGATGAACCCGAACCACTATCTGGCGGTGGCGATTAACTATCTGTTCCAGCACCGTCCGCAGTGGGGTAAAGAGGTTGCCGTCGGCAAAACGCTGGTCTCCTCGGCGATGATCGACCGCGTGGTCGGTGACCTCGGCCGTAAGCTGGTGGAAGTGCCGGTTGGCTTTAAGTGGTTCGTTGACGGCCTGTTTGACGGCAGCTTTGGCTTCGGCGGTGAAGAGAGCGCGGGCGCTTCGTTCCTGCGTTTTGACGGCACGCCGTGGTCCACCGACAAAGACGGTATCATCATGTGCCTGCTGGCCGCGGAAATCACCGCCGTCACCGGCAAAAACCCGCAGCAGCACTACGATGAGCTGGCCGCACGCTTCGGCGCGCCGAGCTATAACCGCCTGCAGGCATCGGCAACTTCCGCGCAAAAAGCGGCGCTGTCGAAGCTGTCGCCGGAGATGGTCAGCGCAAGCACGCTGGCGGGCGATCCGATCACCGCTCGCCTGACCGCCGCGCCTGGCAACGGCGCGTCGATCGGCGGTCTGAAAGTGATGACCGATAACGGCTGGTTTGCCGCTCGTCCGTCAGGCACGGAAGACGCCTACAAGATCTACTGCGAAAGCTTCCTCGGCGAAGAGCATCGCAAGCAGATTGAGAAAGAGGCGGTAGAAATTGTCAGCGAAGTGCTGAAAAACGCCTAAACGAAAAAGGAGCCGCAGGGCTCCTTTTTTATATCACTGTACTCAGATTACCTCACCAGCCGCTCCTGCGCATCGCCGATAATCCGGGTTCGCCAGGTATCAGCCGTGTTTGTTTTTCAGCTCAAAACGTGGCGATACCAGACCATAAAGCGTCCAACCGAGGAAGGTGACGATCGAGCCGTACAGCATGGCTTCTTCGCCGGAGGAGTAGAGCGCATAAAAGCTATACAGTGCGCCGATAAAGGCCACAACGTTGGCGGATTTGGCTTTCGCCGGATTGACGTTCGCCATTTTCTGGATAATCACCAACGCGGCCATCGACAGAATATACGGGATGATATTGGTCACTACTGCCAGGTTTACCAGTACATTGAACTGGCTGTTCAGCGACGGACTGATAGTCATCAGCGCGAGTCCGCTCTGGATGATCACGATGGTCAGCATACCCTGAACCGGTGCGTCCACTTTTGTGACCCGAGAGAAGATTTTCGGGAAATAGCCTTCATCGGCCGATGATTTAAAGACCTGAGCGATAGTGAACTGCCAGCCGAGCAGCGAGCCGCAGCAGGACATCACCATCAGGGCCATGATGACCTTACCCACTTCCGGAGTAAACATCTGCGCGAAGGCCAGCCCGAACGGCGCCGTGGAGTTAGCTAAATCCATATTTGGCACAATCCCTGCAATCACGTTGGTTGAGACGATATAAATTATCGCCGCACCCAGTGTACCTCCCAGCACCGCGATCGGCACGTTGCGTTCCGGATTTTCCACGACTTCGGCGTTGGCGCAGGCCGACTCAAGCCCGAGGAAGGCCCACAGCGTCATCGCAATGGAAGAACCAACGGCCGAGAAGAACGGCACGTGGTGCGGATTCCATGAGTTGGCGTAGAGGGTTGGACTAAACCAGAACCAGCCGATGACGCACAGGCCGACAACCGGAATGATCACCCCCCAGACGGTGATACTACTGATCTGTCCGGTAATGCGCGCGCCGCCAAAGTTGGCGACGGTGCACAGCCACAGCACGCCGATGGTTGCGAGACCGATCTGTACCGGCGACAGCGCGGCGCCGAACAGCTCGGTGCCGTAGCCGACGGCGGAGATCGCGATTGCGACGTTGGCAATCAGCAGCGAAACGCCATAGGTATAGTTGGCCATAAAGTTGCCGGATTTACCGAACGCATACTCTGCGTAGCCGCCCATCCCACCGGATTTACGGCTGAACATCCCGCACTTAGCGAATGCCCATGCCAGCGCCATTGAACCGACGGCGGTCACCAACCATGAAATGATCGAGATGGTACCCACCTCCGCAAGCTTGGTCGGCAGCATAATGATCCCGGAGCCCATCATATTCACGATGGTCAGAATGGTGAGCTGGACAACGCCCATTTTGTTGGACTTAGGCTTGCTCATAGTTTTTCCCCTTTCAGCAGAGCGTGCCTGGGGGCGCATTGCTGAATAACGTAGCACCATACCTGCTTACGGCCGTCCTGTTCTTCGATATACACACCCTGCAACTCAGGTGCAAAACCTGGCAACAGATTGATCCCTTCTTCCAGTGCGCTGAAATAACGCAGCGCTGAGCCGCCCCAGACTTCGCCGGGTACAACGCAAAGAACGCCCGGTGGGTAAGGAAGCGCGCCTTCCGCCGCAATTCTTCCTTCCGCATCCCCAAGGCGAACCAGCTCAACCTCTCCGCGCAGATAGGCGTAGTTGGCCTGTTGAGGATTCATACTGACGAGAGGAAAGTGTGTTTTGCGGAACATCTCTTTTTGCAGCTGTTTCACATTGTGGCGGGAATACAGGTCGTGCATCTCCTGGCACAGCTGGCGCAGGGTGTAACCGGCATAACGCGCTTCATGTTGCCGGTAGATTGATGGCAGAACGTCGGCCAGCGGCACGTCGGACGCCAGCAGGCTTTCGAAACGCACCAGCAGGGCAACGAGCTGCTGCAGCTTGGCCATATCTTCCGCAGGCGTCAGCAGAAAAAGGATCGAGTTGAGGTCGCATTTCTCCGGGACAACGCCGTTTTCACGCAGAAAGTTGGCGAGAATGGTTGCCGGTACGCCAAAGTCATCATATTCGCCGCTGCGTGCATTGATACCGGGGGTGGTGAGCAGAAGTTTGCAGGGATCAACGAAATATTGCTGTTCCGCGTAGCCCTCGAATGCATGCCACTGTTCGCCGGGGACAAAGTGGAAGAAACGCAGATCGTTGGCGATTTGAGCGGTGGGGTAAGATGCCCAGGGTTTTCCATCGACCGTTTCCGGTACAAACGGTCGAATATGTTGGCAGTTATCGAGGATCAGTTTGCGCGCATCAATGCCGTTCGCCACACAATTCATCCACATGTTACGCCCGCCGATCCCCTCATGCATTTTGGCGTTGATATCAAGTGCCGCGAAGAGCGGGTAGAACGGGCTGGTGGAGGCGTGCATCATGAAGGCGTTATTCATGCGTTTATGCGGCACGTAGCGCGGCTGTCCTTTGATATGGTTATCTTTTTTATGGATCTGCGAGGTCTGGGAGAAGCCGGCTTGTTGCTTGTGCACGGACTGGGTGACCAAAATACCCGGATCGTTCTCATCCAGCTCTAATAACAGCGGAGAGCAATCGGCCATCATCGGAATGAACTGTTCATAACCCACCCAGGCGGAGTCAAACAGAATATAGTCGCATAGATGGCCAATCTTATCAACGACCTGACGGGCGTTATAAACAGTACCGTCATAGGTTCCAAGCTGAATGACCGCCAGGCGGAAGGGGCGCGCGTCCGTGGCCCGCTGCGGCGCGACTTCGCAAATAAGCTCGCGCAGGTAGCCCTCTTCAAAGCAATGGGCGTCAATCCCGCCGATAAAACCATAGGGGTTACGCGCTGTCTCCAGGTAGACCGGCGTGGCGCCGGCCTGTAGCAAGGCGCCGTGATGGTTGGATTTATGGTTATTACGGTCAAAGAGCACCAGGTCACCCGGCGTTAGCAGGGCATTAAGCACAACCTTATTGGATGATGACGTCCCGTTGAGGACAAAATAGGTTTTATCCGCGTTAAAGACTTTTGCCGCGTGCTGCTGGGCGATGCAGGGCGCGCCTTCATGGATAAGCAGATCCCCCATGGCTACATCGGCGTTGCACAGGTCGGCGCGGAAAAGCGTCTCTCCAAAGTACTCAACGAACTGATTTCCCGCCGGGTGGAGCCGGAAAAACTCGCCTCCTTGATGACCGGGACAATCAAAAGCGCTGTTACCCTGATTGACATAGTCGACCAGGGCGCGGAAGAAAGGCGGACGCAGCTGGGTTTCATAGTGACTGGCTGCGGTTTCCAGCTGGCGGCCGTAGAATGCGCTGCGCGCTTCATTGTGTTCGAAAACACCCGATATACGCGGTAAATATTCCGCCGGCACCCGCTCTTCGCCATGCGTCGTAACGAAGACCGGGATGCCGTAGCCTGTTGCATCGATTTCGTCGAGTTTTCCTTCTTCAATATCATTGATGGAAAGTACCACTGCAGCAATATCAATAAAACTTGTCTCATTAACATTAATGATGCTGCGCTGCGTCGAAAAACTATCCGGGCAGAGACGACTTACGGCTATTTTTAATTTTGACATTATTCAACTCTTTATTTTTGGTAATGGTTGGCCCTCAACTTCTCGCATGAGAAATTGATATCTCCGGAAAAAAGCAAAACCATCTCGCTGATAATAAAATCAGTAAATTGCTTTTTTTAGATACAATAAACCCTACCGTATCCGGTTATGGTTAATTCAGGGTTTATGTGGGTGAGCACCACGCGGAGTGCAGGAATTTCCCCGTATCACAAGGGATCGGGAAGTCCTGCATACTGAGTGCCCGAAGTCAGAAGACTATCGGGCATTAAAGAAATGAAAATCGAAACTATTGCGGTGAGAGAACATCATAATATGCGTTGTACGCCTTATATGAGGCATTAGTCGGTTATTGTTTTCCATTTTTAACGTTCCTTTCATTTTCTGTTGAAAGTTCAGTTATTCTATTTGTAAAACTGATAGTTTCCGTGAAGTTGATCAATAAAATAGATCAATGGCAATATATATGACTGGTTTTTGTTGCACTTTTGTTATGATGTTCTTTATTGTTCTTGTTTAGTTGGTTTTTTGTTACATTTTGATGGTGAAATGATTCGTTGCCGGGGAAATATCGTTTCCTCAGCAATGAAATTTTTCTGCAAATAAAATTATTTTTATTAAAAATAAATGAAAAAGAATTTACGGCATAAACCGGTAGCCGATGCCGGTCTCGGTCAGCAGATGCTGCGGCCGCGCGGGATCAACCTCCAGCTTTTGCCGCAGATGCCCCATATAAATTCGCAGATAGTGGCTGTGCTCTACCGCGTTCGGCCCCCAGACGTGATTCAGCAGATGGCGCTGGGTTAACACCTTGCCGGCATTATTCAGCAGCGCAGCCAGCAGGCGGAACTCAATCGGGGTCAGATGAATCTCCTCCTCGCCGCGCAGGATGCGCCGCGCCGGGATATCAACCTGGATAGTCGAAAAGCGGACGACGGGCTCGTCGGCCCGGGCGCCGGCGTGACGGCGCAGCGCGACCCGCAGCCGCGCCTGCAGCTCGCCAATGCCAAACGGCTTGCTCAGATAGTCATCGGCGCCGGCATCCAGCGCGGCAATCTTATCCTGTTCTTCCGTACGCGCCGACAGCACGATAATCGGCATCTGGCTCCACTGGCGCACTTCGCGAATAAAATCACCGCCGTCGCCATCGGGGAGGCCAAGGTCAAGGATCGTCAGGTCGGGCTTGCGGGTTGCGGCTTCGAGCAGACCGCGCTGCAGCGTTTCGGCTTCAAATACGCGCATGCCGTCGGCTTCCAGCGCGGTGCGCAGAAAGCGGCGAATAGCATGTTCATCTTCAATAATAAGAACGTTGATCACGGTTCCTCGGCTAGTGCTTGCAGTCAGGTCAGGCGTCGCCGCACCACTCATCCAGCTCCGGCGGCGCTTCTCGCGGCAGTGTAACACGGAAGCAGGCGCCGCCCTCAGGGCGCGTGTGCGCGGCGATGGTGCCGCCGTGGACCTCGACGATCGCCTGGCAGATCGCCAGTCCCAGTCCTACGCCCGGGATCGCGGACTCCTTATGACCGCGAGCGAACTTATCAAAGATAGCCTGCTCCTGGCCCAGCGGGATCCCCGGGCCATTATCCCACACGTCGAGCAGCAGCTGGCGATCGTCGGCCTGTGCCGTAATGCCGATTTGCGCCTGCGGTCCGGCGTACTTCAGCGCATTCTCCAGCAGATTGATCAGCACCCGCTCAAACAGCGGCCCGTCAACGTGAACCAACAGCAGCGGATCGGGCAGCGCCAGCTGAATGCGCTGGCCGCCGAGGCCCGGCTCCAGCATCCGCAGCGCGCTGCCGACCACCTCTTCGAGAGTGAGCCACTCTTTATGTAAATTAAAGCCACCGGACTGGATGCGCGCCATATCCAGCAGATTATTCACCAGCCGGGTGGTGTTGAGCACGTGCTGGCGAATTTCGTTGGCCTGCGGGGCATGCTTCGAGCCTTCGCTCGCCAGGTCGAGGGTCAGAATTTCCGCCTGACCGAAGAGGATCGTCAGCGGGGTGCGTAAATCATGCGACAGCGCCGCCAGCAGGGAGTTACGCAGGCTTTCGCGTTCGCTGTTAAGCCGGGCCTGCTCTTCGCTGGCGGTGAGCGTCAGCCGCTCGAGGGCGCTGGCTACCAGCAGGGTAAAGGTCTCCAGCAGCCGCTGCTGCTCGGGGATCATCAGCTGGCGCAGGTTATCCGGCTCAACCACCAGCAGCCCCCAGCTGCGGGCGGCGCTTTTCAGCGGCAGAATCTGATAGGGAACGCCGGGCAGCGTATCGGTCCCCGCGCCGGCGGGCTGGCCTTTATCGAAGCTCCAGCGCGCAATCGCATCATCCCACGAGGTGAGCCCCGTCTGCCGGGTCAACGGGTGCAAAGTCCCGCTCTCGTCGGGCAGCAGGAGCTGGCCGCGGGCCTGGAAGGTCGAGGCGATAAAGCGCTCGCTGGTCAGGGCGATATCCTCCCGGCTGCGCCCGACCGCCAGCGCTTTTGACATCTCATACAGATGGCGGGTGCGCTGCTCGCGGTAGCGGGCCACGCGGGCCTGGTAGCGTACGCCGGCGGTAAGGTTGCCGATCACCAGACCAACGGTGAGCATGACCCCGAAGGTCAGGAGATACTGGACGTCGGAAACCGCCAGCGTCCCGCGCGGGGCGATAAAGAACAGATCGAAGCTGACGACGTTGATAACCGTCGCCAGCACCGACGGCCAGCGGCCGTACAGCAGGGCGATAACGACCACCCCGAGCAGGTAGATCATCACCAGGTTAGCGGCCTCAAAGGCCACCAGCCACTGCATGGCGACGAGCGTAATCACCGCGCAGATGGCCACCGCGACGCAGCAGCCCTGCAGCTGCAGCCGCCACTTCTCCATCGCGGGACGGCTATCGCTGGCGCGGGCGGGCAGGGGGGCGCTCTTTTCATCAAGGGCAATCACTACCAGATCGAGGTCCGGCGCGTGGCGGGCCAGGCGCTCGGCAAAGCCCTGGCGATCCCACCAGCGGCGCTGACGCTGACGGCCGATAACGATCTTGCCGAGGTTATGCTCGCGGGCGTAGTGCAAAACCGCTTTCTCTTCCGAAGGATCGGACAAGGTGGCGGTCTCCGCGCCCAGCTCCTGGGCGAGCCTGAGCGCCGCGAGGATCGCCCGCCGCCTGGCTTCCGGCAGGCGATGCAGCGACGGGGTTTCAACGTAGACCGCGTGCCAAACGCTGCCGAGCCTGGCCGCCAGCCGGGCGGCGGCGCGTACCAGCTTCTCGCTGCCGGTATTGTGGCCAATGCACAGCAGGATGGCGTCGCGGGTGTGCCAGACCTTCTCCTGACCCTGGCGGTCGCGCCAGGCGCGCATCTGCTCATCGACCCGGTCGGCGGTGCGGCGCAGCGCCAGCTCGCGCAGGGCAATCAGGTTGCCTTTGCGAAAGAAGTTTTCGATGGCGCGTTCGGCCTGGCCGCCGATATACACCTTCCCTTCATTAAGGCGCTGGCGGAGATCGTCGGGCGGGAGATCCACCAGCACCACGTCATCGGCGGCATCAAAGAACGGGTCGGGGACGGTTTCGCGGACCTGCACGCCGGTGATGCCGCTGACCACGTCGTTCAGGCTTTCCAGATGCTGGACGTTAACGGTGGTAAAGACGTCGATGCCGGCTTCCAGCAGCTCCTCGACGTCCTGCCAGCGTTTGGGGTGACGTGAGCCAGGAGCGTTGCTGTGCGCCAGCTCGTCGACCAGAATCAGCGCCGGACGGCGGGCCAGGGCGGCGTCGAGATCGAATTCGTGAACGTAGCGCCCGCGGTGGGAGAAACGGCGCGGGGGGAGGGTGCTCAGCCCTTCCAGCATCGCCGCCGTCTCTTTACGCCCGTGGGTCTCCGCCACGCCAATCAGAATATCGAGCCCCTGGGTGCGTAGCCGCTGCGCCTCCGCCAGCATCGCCCAGGTTTTACCGACGCCCGCGCAGGCGCCAAAGAACACCTTCAGCTTCCCGCGATGCGGCGCGGCGGCGTGTTGCAACAGACGGTCAGGGTCCGGGCGCAGCGGCTCGTCACTCATTTTTAGTTATCCTTCAGGGCATCCAGCGCCATATTCAGCTGCAGTATATTTACCACAGGTTGGCCGAGAAAACTGACCAGCGGTTTTTGCGTCGCCTCATTGACCAGCCGGGTGACCTGTTCAGCGCTCAGACTGCGGGCTTTGGCGATGCGCGGAACCTGCCACAGCGCCGCCGCCGGCGTCAGGCCGTTATCCAGCCCGCTTGCCGAGGCGGTGACCAGCTCCACCGGCACCCGCGGGCTGGCGTCCGGATTGGCGCGGCGCAGCGCCGCGACCCGTTCGTCGATGGCTTTATCCAGCGCCGGGTTGCTGGCGGCGAGGTTGCTTCCGCCGGACGCCAGCGGACTGTCCGCCGTCTGGGCGATGGCCGAAGGACGCCCCTGGAAATAGCCTGCGGCGGTAAAGTTTTGCCCAATCAGGCTCGAACCGCGCACCTCGCCATCAATGCGGAGCAGCGAACCGTTGGCCTGCTGGGGGAACCACCACTGTCCCAGGGCGGTGGTGAGCAGCGGATAGAGCCCGCCGGTGAGCAGCGTTAACAGAATAAACAGCACAATAGCCGGACGAATAAATGACATGGTATTTTCCTCACGCCAGCCCGGTCAGGGTCAGCAACAGATCGATGGCTTTGATGCCGATAAACGGCACCAGCAGCCCGCCAAGACCGTAGACCCACAGGTTACGGCGCAGCATGGCCGATGCCGACAGCGGGCGATAGCTCACGCCTTTCAGCGCCAGCGGGATCAGGAAGACGATAATTAGCGCGTTAAAGATAACCGCGCTGAGGATCGCCGATGACGGCGAGTGCAGGCGCATCACATTGAGCATGGCGAGCTGCGGGTAGACGGCGGCAAAGGCGGCCGGAATAATGGCAAAATATTTCGCCACGTCGTTGGCGATACTGAAGGTGGTTAACGAACCCCGGGTCATCAGCATCTGTTTACCGATATGCACCACCTCAATTAATTTGGTCGGGTTGGAGTCGAGGTCGACCATATTGCCGGCCTCTTTTGCCGCCTGGGTGCCGGAGTTCATCGCCACCGCCACGTCGGCCTGGGCCAGCGCCGGGGCATCGTTGGTGCCGTCGCCGGTCATCGCCACCAGCCGACCTTCGGACTGGTACTGGCGAATCAGCGCCAGCTTGGCTTCCGGCGTGGCTTCGGCAAGAAAATCATCGACCCCGGCTTCGGCGGCAATCGCCGCCGCGGTCAGGCGGTTATCGCCGGTGATCATCACCGTTTTGATGCCCATCTTGCGCAGCTGGGTAAAGCGCTCCTTGATCCCGCCTTTGACGATATCTTTCAGCGAAATAACCCCCAGCACGCGCTCGCCTTCGGCCACCACCAGCGGCGTGGCGCCCAGGCGGGCAACCTCTTCCACCTGTTTGTCGACGTCCGCCGGGAAGTGGCCGCCGTTGGCCTCGACGTGGCGACGAATGGCGTCGACCGAGCCTTTGCGGATCATGCGCCGGTCGATGTTGATGCCGCTCATCCGCGTTTGGGCGGTGAACGGCACGAAGGTCGCCTGCAGCGACTGCAGGTCGCGTTCGCGCAGGTTGAACCGCTGTTTAGCCAGCACCACGATGCTGCGGCCTTCGGGCGTCTCATCCGCCAGGGAGGAGAGCTGCGCTGCGTCGGCGAGGGTTTTCTCCTCCACGCCGCGGGCCGGCAGGAAGGCCGAGGCCTGACGGTTGCCGAGGGTGATGGTGCCGGTTTTATCCAGCAGCAGAACGTCAACGTCGCCGGCGGCTTCAACCGCGCGCCCGCTGGTGGCGATAACGTTCGCGCCGAGCATGCGGCTCATCCCGGCGACGCCGATGGCCGACAGCAGGCCGCCGATGGTGGTGGGGATCAGGCAGACCAGCAGCGCCACCAGTACCGTTACGCTGACCGCATTGCCGCTCCACGCGGAGAAGGGCCAGATAGTGGCGGTGGCCAGCAGAAATACCAGCGTCAGGGCGATCAGCAGGATCGTCAGCGCGATCTCGTTCGGCGTTTTGCGCCGCTGGGCGCCTTCCACCATCGCGATCATCCGGTCAAGGAAGGTTTCGCCGGGGTTGACGCTGCAGCGAATCACCAGCCAGTCGGAGAGAATGCGCGTCCCGCCGGTGACCGACGCGAAGTCGCCGCCGGATTCGCGGATCACCGGCGCCGATTCCCCGGTGATGGCGCTCTCATCCACCGACGCGCCGCCTTCAATCACTTCGCCATCGCAGGGAATGATATCCCCGGCTTCCACCAGCACCACGTCGCCTTTGCGCAGATCCTCGGCCGGAATATGGTCGACTGGCGCATCGTGCTGCGGGGCGCGCAGCTTGCGGGCGAATGAGGTCTTTTTAACGCCTTTCAGGCTGTTGGCCTGGGCTTTACTGCGCCCCTCGGCCATCGCTTCGGCGAAGTTAGCGAACAGCACGGTAAACCACAGCCAGACGCTTACGGCGGCGGTAAAACCGGCGCTGCCGGCAATATACCCGCCGGCCATGCCGACGGCGAGCAGGGTGGTGACCAGGCTGCCGATCCAGACAATGAACATCACCGGGTTACGCCACTGCACCGCAGGGTTGAGCTTTTTCACCGCGTCCAGCAGCGCCTGGCGTACCAGCGTCGGCTCCAGCAGGGCCAATTGTTTGCGACTCATAACAGGTTGCTCCGCATCGCTTAAAGTAAGGAGAGGTGTTCCGCCAGCGGGCCGAGCGCCAGCGCGGGGATAAAGGTCAGGGCGCCAACCAGCAGCACGGTACCGATCAGCAGCCCGATAAACAGCGCGTCATGGGTGGCGAGCGTGCCGCTGCTGGCGGGCTGGATTTTCTTGCCGACCAGCGAGCCGGCAATCGCCATTACCGGAACGATGACCGCGAAGCGGCCGAGCAGCATGCAGAACGCCAGCAGCAGGTTCCAGAACGGGGTAGCCGCGCTCAGGCCGCCGAAGGCGCTGCCGTTGTTATTGGTCGCCGAGGTGACGGCGTACAGCACTTCGCTAAAGCCGTGCGGGCCGGGGTTAAACATCGCCGCCCGTCCGGCATCGGTCATCATCGCCAGCGCGGTGCCGAGCAGAACCAGGGTCGGGGTAACGAGGATCGCCAGGGCGATCATTTTCATCTCGCGCACGTCGATCTTTTTACCCAGATATTCCGGCGTCCGGCCGATCATCAGCCCGGCGATAAACACCGCCAGCATGACGAACAGCAGCATGCCGTACAGGCCCGATCCGACGCCGCCGAAGACCACTTCGCCGATCTGCATCAGCCACATCGGCACCATGCCGCCGAGCGCGGTAAAGGAGTCGTGCATGGCATTTACCGCCCCGCAGGAGGCGGCGGTGGTCACCACCGCAAACAGGCTGCTGGCTAAAATGCCAAAGCGGCTCTCTTTGCCTTCCATATTCGCGCTGCTATCGGCGCCAAGCGTCAGCAGGTGCGGGTTGCCGTGGGTTTCCGCCCACATCACCACCGCCGCGCAGATGATGAAGATAAGCGTCATGGCCCACAAAATGGCCCGCCCCTGGCGGCGATCGCCCACCGCCTCGCCGAAGGCAAAGCACAGCGCCGCAGGGATCAGGAAAATCGCCAGCATCTGCACCATATTGCTGAGCGCGGTCGGGTTTTCGAACGGATGCGCCGAGTTGGCGTTAAAGAAGCCTCCGCCGTTAGTCCCCAGCATTTTAATCGCCTCCTGCGATGCCACCGGCCCCATCGGCAGCGACTGGCGCACGCCCTCCAGAGAGGTGAAGGCCTGGTACGGCAGCAGATTTTGCGGCACGCCCTGCTGAATAAAGAACAGGGCTAGCAGCAGCGAGATCGGCAGCAGCAGCCAGAGCGTGATGCGGGTGAGATCGACCCAGGCGTTGCCGAGGGTGCTCACCTGCTGACGTGACCAGGCGCGGATGAAGGCGAAGATCACCGCTATCCCGGTTGCCGCCGAGAGGAAGTTCTGCACCGCCAGGCCCACCATCTGGCTGAAATAGCTCATGGTGGTTTCGCCGGCGTAGGCCTGCCAGTTGGTGTTGCTGACGAAGCTCACCGCCGTGTTCAGCGCCAGGTCCCAGGAGAGGCCGGGTAGATGCTGAGGGTTCAGCGGTAGCGATCCCTGCAGCATCAGCAGAACAAACAGCGCCGCCAGCCCGAGGGCGTTAAACAGCAGAATGGCGAAGAGATACTGAGACCAGTTCATCTCCTGTGAACGGATACCTGCGACGCGCCAGATTCCGCGCTCGATGCCGGCAAGGCCGGGCAGCGGGCTATCGTTGATCATTCTGGCAAGCGCCGCTCCCAGCGGACGCGCCAGAACCATCAGCAGCAGAATAAAGCTGGCGATAAGTAAAAATCCTTGAGCGGCCATTAGAATGTCTCCGCGTTGATCAGGGCATAAACCAAATAAGCCAGCAACAGGAACACCAGCGCCACGCCAGCGATTACGCCTGCACTCACAATCCACCTCCGGGTGTATTTACGATTTACCCGCAGGATAGGAATTGCGGCGCAAAGATTTTGCAAAAATCGGCGGGGGCGGTGTAAAAAAAGTATAAAAATGCCAAAGACCACTATTTAACTAATGGTTAGTATTAATTTAACTTTTTTGTAACTCAGTTACCGGATGAATGTAAATAAAGGCTAAATAGTCCGTTTTTAGTGGTCGGATGAGTAGTAAAATTACAGCCAAAGCGCTATTATTTTGCGCAGAGAAACATTGAAACTTTACCGGCGTAGCTTGCCGGCCTGACATAAGGGAGAGAAATTATGGCGTTATACAAAACTTATCCTGCTCACGTAGTCTTCTTACGTCGTGCTTTCGCCGTCGTGGCCGGCGTCGCGGCGCTTCCGGTGATGGTCTTCTGGAAAGATCGCGCCCGCTATTACAGCTGGCTGCACCGCGTATGGGCCAAGACCAGCGAACAGCCGGTGTGGATGGCGCAGGCCGAAAAGGCCGCCGTTGATTTTTACTGATAGCCATCCCGTCGACTAACAAAGCAACCGCCGGTTTTCCGGCGGTTTTTTTTCGCCCGTAGTGGCTTACACTGATAGCTCTTAGCGAAAAAGGAGCCGTCATGAGCGATTACTGGCTAGAGGACGATGATAAAACCCGGCTTTACACCCTGCGCGAGCTGGACAATCTGCACCGCGATGGGCTGACCCGGGGCCGGCTGATGGATTTTCACAGCCGCTACAAGCTTTTACTGCTGGCCCATTCACAGCCTGAATACCGCCAGATTGGCCCCTTCGTGGCGGAGATCGCCCGCTGGCCGTCTCTGGAGGATTTTTTTGTTGCCTACCGCGAGCGGCTGGCGCATCTGCTGGCCCACCCCTCCACCCGCGCCAATCACACCAACGTGCTGATGCACGTTCAGGGCTACTTCCGCGAGCATTTAACCGCGCAGCAGAAGCAGGAGCTGACCTCGCTGATTGATCAATATCGCCGCGGCGAACGGCCGCTGCTTGCGCCGGTGAGCCTCCTCCAACACTATATGAGCGAATTTCCCGATCCCTGGCTCGCCGGCCAGCGCTATTTCAACCCCTGGCCCGAGATGCAGGATTAACGAGACGCTACTGAGAGCAGGAGTTTTATGGCCACCCATCTGGTCTGGTTTCGCGCGGATCTGCGCGTTCACGATAATCTGGCGCTGGCTGCGGCCTGCCGCGATCCCGATGCCACCGTTCTGGCGCTGTTTATCGCCACGCCAGAACAGTGGCGTCGGCACGGGATGGCGCCGCGTCAGGCGGCGTTTATGGTCAGCCATTTGCGCAGCCTGCAGGCCGCGCTGGCCGAGCGCGGTATCGCCCTACAGGTGGCGCAGGCGACCGATTTTGCCGCCAGCGTCGCCCTGCTGGCGAGGTTCTGCGAGGAGCAACAGGTCAGCCATCTGTTTTACAACTATCAGTATGAAATCAACGAGCGCCAGCGCGACGCGGCGGCGGAGAAAAAGCTGAGCAGCGTGGTGTGCCAGGGATTTGACGACAGCCTGCTGCTGGCGCCCGGCAGCGTGCTGACCGGCAGTCGTGAAATGTATAAGGTGTTCACGCCGTTCAAAAACGCCTTTATCCGCCGTCTGCGCGAGATGCTGCCGGAGTGCGTGGCGGCGCCGAAGGCGCGTAAAAACGGGCCGCTGACGCCGGCAGCCCTGCCGGAGATTGACTACCCGCAGACGGCGTTCGATCCGCTGCTGTTTGCCGCCGATGAAAAAGCGGCCATCGCCGGCCTGCGCGCTTTTTGCCAGCAGAAGGCCGCCGATTATGACCAGCAGCGCGACTTTCCGGCACAGGAGGGCACCAGCCGGCTTTCGCCGTGCCTGGCGATAGGCGCGCTCTCGCCGCGCCAGTGCCTGCACCGCCTGCTGGCGGAGCAGCCCGGCGCGCTGGACGGCGAGGGCGGGGCGGTATGGCTCAACGAGCTTATCTGGCGCGAGTTCTATCGCCACCTGATGGTTTACTACCCGGCGCTGTGCAAGGGGCGGCCGTTTATCGCCTGGACCGACGGGGTGGCGTGGCTCGACGACGAGCCGGGGCTGCAGGCATGGCAGGAGGGGCGCACCGGTTTTCCGATTGTCGATGCCGCCATGCGCCAGCTCAACGCGACGGGCTGGATGCATAACCGCCTGCGGATGATTGTCGCCAGCTTTCTGGTCAAGGATCTGCGCGTCGACTGGCGCGCCGGCGAGCGCTATTTCATCAGCCAGCTGATCGACGGCGATTTAGCCGCCAATAACGGCGGCTGGCAGTGGGCGGCCTCTACCGGGACCGACGCGGCGCCCTATTTCCGCATCTTCAACCCCACCACTCAGGGCGAGAAGTTCGATAAAGCGGGAAGGTTTATTCGCCAGTGGCTGCCGGAGCTGGCGGAGGTGCCGGAAAAGGCCCTGCACCAGCCGTGGATCTGGGCCGATAAGCAGGGCGTAACCCTGGCGTATCCGCGCCCGCGGGTCGATCACAAGCAGGCGCGGCTGGAGACGCTGGCCGCCTGGGAGGCCGCCAGCAAAGGCGCTACTCCAGCGCCAGGCGGCGGGTCCTGACCCTTAGGGAGTGATAGAGCCAGATTGCCAGCACCAGGCCGACGCAGGCCAGCGCGCCCCAGGTAATCTGGCTGAAGACGTCGATGTAGGCCTCAATCGCGTAGTGCGCCGCGCCGGCCGCATCGAACGAACCCTGCGACGTCTGGTCGGCGATAACCCCTGCCAGATAGTTGGCGATGGCCCCGGAGAGCAGCATGTAGATGCCGGTCAGCACCCCGGTGACGCCGGGGATTTCAATTCGCGTAATCTGCGACATCGCCACCGGATCGATAAACAGCTCGGCGAAGCCCATTACCGCCAGCCCCAGCACCATCAGCGGCATTGAGGAGTGGCCGTAGGTGGCCGACCAGCGGGCGCTCAGCGTCAGGATGCAGAAGCCGGCGCTCATCAGGCCAAGGCCGAGGGCAAATTTACCCCAGATGCGCACGGTGCGGTTGCCGCTGATATTCTCTTTGACCAGCCACGCCAGAACCATTCCGCAGAGCATCACCGCAAAGGCGTTCACCGACTGGAACATCGCGGTCGGAACTTCGTAGCTCATCACGTGGCGGTTAACGAAGCGGTCGATGTACAGGCTGATGGAGCTGCCGCCCTGCTGGGCGAAGGCCCAGAACAGCAGGCTGAAGCCGGTGAGGACGATAATCAGGCGCAGATCCCGGCGCTGTTTAGCGGTTTCCGCCCGCAGATAGATTCTTGCCAGCACCGCCAGGCCAACGACGGTGGCGACGATCAGCGCATAGACCGACCACTCCTGCCAGAACAGCACGGTGATCAGCAGCGGGGTGGCCACCAGCAGCACCAGCAGCCAGCCCCAGTTCGGCAGCATAAAGCGGCGGGCGCGCAGCGCCTCGCGGTTGACGCCGGCGGTGTGGCGAAAGTGGCGGCTGCCGCAGAGGAAAATCACCAGCCCGGCGATCATGCCGATGGCCGCCAGCGCGAAGCCCATTGCCCAGCTGTACTCCTCCTGCACGTATCCGCAGGCGATAGGGGCGATAATCGAGCCGATATTGCCTGCGGCGTACATTAGCGAGAAGCCGCCGTCGCGGCGCGGGTCGGCCGGCTCGTACAGCTCGCCGAGCAGGCAGCTGACGTTGGACTTAAACAGGCCGTAGCCGCAAACGATAATCGCCAGCGACAGGTAGAGGAAGGCAGGGGCGATTTCGCTGGCGCCGAGCACCAGGTGGCCAATGGCCATCAGCAGCGCGCCGATCATCACCGCCATGCGGTTACCTAACAGCTTATCGGCGAGAAAGCCGCCGAGGATCGGCGTGACGTAAACCAAAGAACAGTAGGCGCTGAAGAGGGCGTAGGCGTGGTTATCATCATATTTAAGCTGATTAGTGAGATACAAAATCAGCAGCGCCCGCATACCGTAAAAACTGAAATATTCCCAGATTTGCAGCGCGACGACGTAGTAGATGGCGCGCGGCTGTGATGATTGTGTGTTCATGTAACGCTCAGTTCCTGCCGTAAAACGAAAGTCGATCTTCCTGTATGAATAGCGCTTAGGTAGTGGAATTCATGGTTTTAAAGGCTTTCTGATTATTTAATATGCTGTAATAGTGCATAAATATACACGAATACGCGATGGAGATGGTAGACAAATTGCGGCTTTACGCTAAAAGTCAAAATAGAGGGCGTCGCGAGCGGGCTATCGACGATCGGCGCGGTTATCGTTATGTTATCTTTGCAGATAACCTGACGACCTGAAGGAGCGATAATGAAAAATAGCGAACTGGAACAACTCATTAACGAAAAGCTTAACAGCGCGACGTTCAGCGACTATGCGCCGAACGGCCTGCAGGTGGAAGGACGCGAGACGGTGCAAAGGATCGTTACCGGCGTGACCGCCAGCCAGGCGCTGCTGGATGAGGCCGTGCGCCTGCAGGCGGATACGGTGATTGTTCATCACGGCTATTTCTGGAAAGGGGAGGCGCCGGCTATCCGCGGCATCAAGCGCCAGCGCCTGAAAACCCTGCTGGCCAACGACATCAACCTCTACGGCTGGCACCTGCCGCTGGATGCTCACCCTGAACTGGGCAATAACGCCCAGCTGGCCCAGCTGCTGGGTATCACCATTATGGGGGAAATTGAGCCCCTGGTGCCGTGGGGCGAACTGTCGATACCGGTCTCCGGCCTCGAACTGGCCTCTTGGATTGAAGCGCGTCTGGGGCGTAAACCGCTGTGGTGCGGCGATACCGGGCCGGAAAAAGTTTCGCGGGTAGCGTGGTGCACCGGCGGCGGCCAGGGCTTTATCGACAGCGCGGTGCGCTTTGGCGTCGATGCCTTTATTACCGGCGAAGTCTCGGAACAAACCATTCACTCGGCGCGCGAGCAGTCGCTGCATTTTTATGCTGCCGGCCACCATGCCACCGAGCGCGGCGGCATTCGCGCCCTCAGCGAATGGCTGACGGAAAATACCGATCTGGACGTCACGTTTATTGATATCCCTAACCCGGCCTGAGGGGAGAGAGAAAAGTGCAGCGAGCGCGTTGTTATCTGCTAGGCGAAACGGCGGTGGTTCTCGAGCTGGAGCCCCCGGTGACGCTGGAAAGTCAAAAGCGCATCTGGCGTCTGGCCCAGAGGCTGACGGACCATGAAGATGCGGTGGATGTTATACCGGGCATGAACAATATCACCGTGGTGCTGCGCCACCCGCAGCTCATGGCGTGGGACGCGATTGAGCGTTTGCAGCGCTGGTGGGAAGAGAGCGAAGCCCTTGAGCCCGAGTCGCGGGAGATTGCGATCCCGGTTATCTACGGCGGGGAAGCGGGGCCCGACCTCGGCGAGGTGGCGCGCCACTGCGGGCTGACCGAGAAGCAGGTGGTGGAGCTGCACTCGTCGGTGGAGTACGTGGTGTGGTTTCTCGGCTTCCAGCCGGGTTTTCCCTATCTCGGCGGCCTGCCGGAGCGGCTGGCAACGCCGCGTCGCGCGGAGCCGCGTCTGCAGGTCGCGGCGGGTTCAGTCGGCATCGGCGGCGCGCAAACCGGCATCTATCCGCTGGCGACGCCGGGCGGCTGGCAGCTGCTGGGGCGGACGCCGCTGGCGCTATTTGATGCGCAGCGCAGGGAGCCGGCGCTGCTGCGCTCCGGCGACCGGGTGCGCTTCGTGCCGCAAAAGGAGGGAATATGCTGAAGATGATTCGCGCGGGGATGTACACCTCGGTGCAGGACGGCGGGCGGGAAGGGCAGCGCCGGTCGGCCATCAGCCGCTGCGGGGCGCTGGATAAACCGGCGCTGACCATCGCTAACCTGCTGGTAGGGAATAACGCCAACGAGGCGGCCCTGGAGATCACCCTTGGGCAGGTGGATATTCAGTTTGAACGCGACTGCTGGTTTGCGCTGACCGGCGCCGCCTGTGAGGCGACGGTGGACGGCCGGCCGGTATGGGTAGGCTGGCGAACGGCGGCGCAAGCCGGCCAGCATCTGGTGCTAAAAAACCCTCAGTACGGCATCCGCAGCTATCTGGCAGTGGCGGGAGGCATCGACGTACCGCTGGTGCTGGGATCGCGCAGCACGGACCTGAAGGTCGGAATTGGCGGCCTGGAAGGGCGACGTCTGCAGGACGGCGATCGGCTAAAACTGGGTAAAGCGTCCCGTGATTTTAGCGCCCCGCAGGGCGTCAAGCAGCTGCCGATCGGCAACCGCATTCGCGCGCTGCCGGGGCCGGAGTATCATGAATTCGACAGCGTCTCGCAGGGCGCCTTCTGGCGTTCGCCGTGGCAGCTCAGCGCGCAGAGCAACCGGATGGGTTATCGCCTGCAGGGACAGCCGCTGACGCGCACTACCGACCGCGAAATGCTCTCTCACGGCCTGCTGCCCGGCGTGGTGCAGGTGCCGCACGGTGGTCAGCCGATTGTGCTGATGAACGATGCGCAAACCACTGGCGGCTATCCGCGGATCGCGAGCATCATTGAGGCGGATATGTACCAGCTGGCGCAAATCCCGCTGGGTCAGCCGATTCACTTTGTTCCCTGCTCGCTGGAGGAGGCGCTGAAAGCGCGCGCCGACCAGCAGCGCTACCTTGACCAGCTGGCGTGGAGACTTAACGATGAAGATTGATTTAAATGCCGATCTCGGCGAAGGCTGCGCCAACGATAGCGCGCTTTTGCAGCTGATCTCTTCCGCCAATATCGCCTGCGGCTTTCACGCCGGCGATGCGCTGCTGATGCATCAATGCGTGCGCGAGGCGCTAAAATACGGCGTTGCCGTCGGGGCGCACCCCAGCTTCCCGGACCGGGAAAACTTCGGCCGCACCGCGATGCAGCTGCCGCCGGAGACGGTTTACGTCCAGACGCTGTACCAGATTGGCGCCCTGGCGGCGATAGTTCGCGCCGAGGGCGGCGAGCTGCAGCACGTTAAGCCGCACGGCATGCTGTATAACCAGGCGGCGAAAGAGGCGCCGCTGGCGGATGCGATTGCCAGAGCCGTGCGTGATTTTAATCCCGAGCTGGTGCTGGTTGGGCTGGCGGGGAGCGAGCTGATTCGCGCGGGCCAGCACTACCGGCTATCCACCCGCCAGGAAGTGTTCGCCGACCGGGGATATCAGGCCGACGGCAGCCTGGTGCCGCGTTCGCAGCCCGGCGCGCTGATTGTCGATGAGGAGCAGGCGCTGGCGCAAACGCTGGAGATGGTGCAGCACCACCGGGTGCGTAGCGTGACCGGCGAATGGGCGCCCGTCGTGGCAGAAACCGTTTGTCTGCACGGTGACGGGGAGCACGCGCTGGAGTTTGCCCGCCGTTTACGCGCGGCGTTTGCCGGACGCAACGTGCAGGTTAGCGCGGCGGTGGAAGAGTAGGAAGATAGTTACAACAGACTATAAAGATACCGGGAGAAGAGAAGGGAGCATGGCTGGCGTATTGATCACCGGTTTCGAGCCGTTTGGCGGCGAAACGGTTAACCCTTCGTGGGAAGTGGTAAAGCGGCTTGACGGCGCTATCATTGCCGGAGAGCGCGTCGTGGCGCGGCAGCTGCCCTGCGTTTTTAACGAGGCGCTGACGGTGCTTCACGCCGCGCTGGATGAGCTCAGGCCCGCTCTGACCCTGGCCATTGGCCAGGCGGGAGGGCGGGCTGATATTACCGTTGAACGCGTGGCCATCAACATCGACGATGCGCGGATCCCGGATAACAAGGGCCAGCAGCCGATCGACGAGCCGATCGTTGACGGCGGCCCCGCCGCCTGGTTCAGCAGCCTGCCGATCAAAGCGATCGTCGCCGCGCTGCGCCAGCAGGGTATTCCCGCCTCGGTATCGCAAACGGCGGGGACGTTCGTGTGTAATCACGTTATGTATGGTTTGCTGCATAAGCTACAGGGCAGCGCTGGCGCAAAAGGCGGCTTTATTCATATTCCGTATTTGCCGGAGCAGGCTGCGGCCCATCCCGGCGAGGCGAGCATGGCGCTGGAAACGATACGAGCAGCTCTGGAAACGGCGATAGCCGTGGCCCTGACCCACGATGAAGATCTCAGCATTACCGGTGGCGCAACGTACTAACAGAAGGATGATATTATGCCGGAAGGTCCGGAAATCCGCCGCGCGGCGGATAGCCTGGAATTGGCGATTAAAGGCGAACCCCTGACCGAGGTCTGGTTTGCCTTTCCGCAGCTGCAGCGCTGGCAGCCGGAGCTGGTGGGCCAGCGGGTGACGCATATTGAGACGCGCGGCAAAGCGCTGCTGACGCACTTCTCCGGCGGGCTGACGCTCTACAGCCACAATCAGCTGTACGGCGTGTGGCGCGTGGCGGCGGCGGGGGAGCAGCCGTCGACCAACCGCATTCTGCGCGTCAGGCTGCAGACGGCGCGGAAGGCGGTGCTGCTCTACAGCGCGTCGGATATTGAAATATTGACCCCGGAGCAGCTGGCGGTACACCCTTTCTTACTTCGGGTTGGCCCCGACGTGCTGGACATGACCTTGACGGCTGAAGAGGTAAAGGCCCGCCTGCTGTCGGCGAAATTCCGTCAGCGTCAGTTTTCCGGCCTGCTGCTGGACCAGGCGTTTCTCGCCGGGCTGGGCAACTATCTGCGCGTCGAAATCCTCTGGCAGGTGGGGTTAACCGGGCGGCACAGGGCTTCGGATCTGACGGACCAGCAGCTGGATGCCCTGGCGCAGGCGCTGCTGGCGATCCCGCGTTTATCCTACAATACCCGCGGCCAGGTGGATGAAAATCAGCACCATGGGGCGCTGTTTCGCTTTAAGGTTTTCCACCGCGACGGCGAGCCCTGCGAACGCTGCGGCACGCTTATCGAGAGAACCATGCTCTCATCCCGGCCGTTCTACTGGTGCCCAGGCTGCCAGCATTAAGGCGTTAACCCGGCGGGCTGGCATCGTGATCGGTCATAAAAAAACGCGCCCTGGGGCGCGTTTTTTGTTGCCGCTATTCGGCTTAGTGCTTGATGTCACACTTGAAGTCGCGTTTGTCGTAGCCGGTGTACAGCTGACGCGGACGGGCAATTTTCATGCCGTCGCTGTGCATTTCGTTCCAGTGGGCAATCCAGCCTACGGTACGCGCCATCGCGAAGATAACGGTAAACATGGAGGACGGAATACCCATCGCTTTCAGGATGATGCCGGAGTAGAAGTCGACGTTCGGGTAGAGTTTCTTCTCGATGAAGTACGGGTCGTTGAGCGCAATGTGCTCAAGCTCCATCGCCACTTCCAGCAGATCGTCTTTGGTGCCCAGCTCTTTCAGCACTTCATGGCAGGTTTCACGCATTACGGTGGCGCGCGGGTCGTAGTTTTTGTACACGCGGTGGCCAAAGCCCATCAGGCGGAAAGAGTCATTTTTATCTTTCGCGCGACGAACAAATTCCGGAATGTGCTCAACGGAGCTGATCTCTTCCAGCATCTTCAGCGCTGCTTCGTTTGCGCCGCCGTGCGCCGGTCCCCACAGGGAGGCGATGCCCGCAGCGATACAGGCGAACGGGTTCGCGCCTGAGGAGCCTGCGGTACGGACGGTGGAGGTGGAAGCGTTCTGTTCGTGGTCAGCGTGGAGGATCAGAATACGGTCCATTGCGCGTTCCAGTACCGGGTTCACCTCGTAGGTTTCGCACGGCGTGGAGAACATCATGTTGAGGAAGTTACCCGCGTAGGAGAGGTCGTTGCGCGGATAAACAAAAGGCTGGCCGATTGAATATTTGTAACACATTGCTGCCATTGTCGGCATTTTGGACAGCAGACGGAACGCAGCGATATCACGGTGGCGCGGATTATTCACGTCCAGGGAGTCGTGATAAAACGCCGCCAGCGCGCCGGTAATACCGCACATTACCGCCATCGGGTGCGAGTCGCGACGAAACGCATGGAACAGACGGGTAATCTGCTCATGGATCATGGTGTGGCGGGTAACGGTGGTTTTGAACTCTTCGTACTGGGCCTGGTTCGGCTTTTCGCCGTTCAGCAGGATGTAGCAGACTTCGAGGTAGTTGGACTCGGTCGCTAGCTGATCGATCGGGAAACCACGGTGGAGCAGGATACCTTCATCACCGTCGATAAACGTGATTTTAGATTCACACGATGCGGTTGAAGTGAAACCAGGGTCAAAGGTAAATACGCCTTTTGAACCAAGACTACGAATATCAATAACATCCTGGCCGAGCGTGCCTTTTAGCACATCCAGTTCGATAGCAGCATCACCGCCTAGGGTGATTTTTGCTTTTGCATCAGACATTTATGGTCTCCTTAGCGCCTTTATTGCTTAAGACTGCCGGGGGGATTTGCCTTCGGCTCGTGCCTGATTACGTTACCAGTTTGTTATGTTGCACACAGCTCTGCGACAGCGGAATTGGCAGGGTACAGAGCAAAGGCGCTTGATGGAACGTTTTCAGTTTACGACGAAATAACAGCAAATCAGCGTTTTAGCAGCCCGAATTTGAAAATCGTTATACCACTAATAACCGTCCTGATTACGTTGGTCAATACCGTCACACTGTTGCATAACTTATTCTCAGGTGAAAGAGTGACCCCATAACTTTTGAGCATTATTGCATTTATCTGGTGATGGTTGTAACAAGAATGTTTAATATTTGTCAAATCAGGTGATTAAATTTTAAAATAATGTTGTTATCGTGACCTTGATCACTGTTCGGGACAAAACCCGACAAACTATATGTAGGTTAATTGTAATGATTTTGTGAACGGCCTATACTGCCGCCAGGTCTCCGGAACACCCTGCAATCCCGAGCCACCCAGCGTTGTTTGGTCACGGTTTCGCTCCTGGAAAGGGGTTTATTCATGACTACAGGTTATAGAAAGGACGCTGTCTGACCCGCAAGCAGACCGGAGGAAGGAAACAATAAGAACAGCATGTGGGCGTTATTCATGGTAAGAAATGTGAAAAAACAAAGACCTGTCAATTTGGATCTGCAAACGATCCGATTCCCAATCACGGCGATAGCGTCCATTCTCCATCGCGTATCCGGTGTGATCACCTTCGTGGCGGTCGGGATCCTGCTTTGGCTGCTGGGCACCAGCCTTTCCTCTCCTGAAGGTTTCCTCACCGCGGCATCCATTATGGATAGCTTCTTTGTGAAATTCATTATGTGGGGCATTCTGACCGCATTGGCTTATCACGCCGTGGTCGGTATCCGCCACCTGATGATGGACTTTGGCTACCTGGAAGAAACCCTCGAAGTAGGGATACGCTCCGCCAAGATTTCTTTTGTTATTACTGTCGTGCTTTCACTTCTCGCAGGAGTCCTCGTATGGTAAGCAACGCCTCAGCACTGGGACGCAACGGCGTACATGACTTCATTCTGGTTCGTGCTACCGCCATCGTTCTGACCCTCTACATCATCTATATGGTCGGCTTTTTTGCCACCACCGGCGAAATATCCTGGGAAGTCTGGACGGTTTTTTTCTCCTCCGCATTCACTAAAGTCTTCACTCTGTTGGCCCTCGTCTCCATCCTGATCCACGCCTGGATCGGTATGTGGCAGGTACTGACGGACTACGTTAAACCACTGGCTGTGCGCCTGGTTCTGCAGCTGCTTATCGTTGTTGCGCTGGTGGCTTACGTTCTTTATGGATTTGTTGTGGTGTGGGGTGTGTAATGAAATTGCCTGTCAGAGAATTTGATGCTGTTGTGATTGGTGCCGGTGGCGCAGGTATGCGCGCGGCGCTGCAGATTTCCCAGAGCGGCCAGTCCTGTGCGCTGCTCTCCAAAGTGTTCCCGACTCGTTCCCATACCGTTTCCGCGCAGGGTGGCATCACCGTTGCGCTCGGTAATACCCATGAAGATAACTGGGAATGGCACATGTACGACACCGTAAAAGGGTCGGACTACATTGGTGACCAGGACGCCATTGAATATATGTGCAAAACCGGTCCGGAAGCGATTCTCGAACTGGATCATATGGGCCTGCCGTTCTCGCGCCTCGAAGATGGCACCATTTATCAACGTCCGTTTGGCGGCCAGTCGAAAAACTTCGGCGGCGAGCAGGCGGCGCGTACCGCGGCGGCAGCTGACCGTACCGGCCACGCCCTGCTGCACACGCTGTATCAGCAAAACCTGAAAAACCACACCACTATCTTCTCCGAATGGTACGCGCTGGATCTGGTGAAAAACGCCGACGGCGCCATCGTTGGCTGTACCGCGCTGTGTATCGAAACCGGCGAAGTGGTCTACTTCAAGGCCCGGGCGACCGTGCTGGCGACCGGCGGCGCAGGCCGTATCTATCAATCAACTACCAACGCCCATATCAATACCGGTGACGGCGTTGGGATGGCGATCCGCGCCGGTGTGCCGGTGCAGGATATGGAAATGTGGCAGTTCCACCCGACCGGTATCGCCGGGGCAGGGGTGCTGGTCACCGAAGGCTGCCGCGGCGAAGGCGGCTATCTGCTGAATAAACACGGCGAGCGCTTTATGGAGCGCTATGCGCCGAATGCGAAAGACCTGGCGGGTCGTGACGTGGTGGCGCGTTCCATCATGATTGAGATCCGCGAAGGCCGCGGCTGCGACGGTCCGTGGGGCCCGCACGCCAAGCTGAAGCTTGACCATCTGGGTAAAGAAGTTCTCGAATCCCGCCTGCCGGGTATCCTTGAGCTGTCCCGCACCTTTGCGCACGTTGACCCGGTTAAAGAGCCGATCCCGGTTATCCCAACCTGCCACTACATGATGGGCGGCATTCCGACCAAAGTGAGCGGCCAGGCGCTGACCGTTAACGAGCAGGGCGAAGATGTCGTTATCCCTGGGCTGTTCGCCGTCGGTGAAATTGCCTGCGTATCGGTCCACGGCGCTAACCGTCTGGGCGGCAACTCGCTGCTTGACCTGGTAGTGTTTGGCCGCGCGGTTGGCGTGCATCTGCAGGAATCTATCGCCGAGCAGGGCGTACTTCGTGACGCCACGGAAGAAGAGATCGAGGCTTCCCTGGCGCGTCTCAACCGTTGGAACGGCAACCGTGATGGTGAAGACCCGGCTGAGATCCGCAAAGCGCTGCAGGAGTGTATGCAGCACAACTTCTCGGTGTTCCGTGAAGGCGATGCGATGGCGAAAGGGCTTGAGCAGCTGAAGGCGATCCGCGAGCGTCTGAAAAACGCGCGTCTGGACGATACCTCCAGCGAGTTCAACACCCAGCGCGTTGAGTGCCTGGAGCTGGATAACCTGATGGAAACCGCTTACGCCACCGCGGTGTCGGCAAACTTCCGTACCGAAAGCCGCGGCGCGCATAGCCGCTTCGACTTCCCGGAACGTGACGATGAAAACTGGCTGTGCCATTCCCTGTATCTGCCAGAGTCGGAAGCCATGACGCGTCGTAGCGTCAATATGGAACCGAAGCTGCGCCCGGCATTCCCGCCGAAGATTCGTACTTATTAATGCGGAGACAGGAAAATGAAACTCGAGTTTTCAATTTATCGTTATAACCCGGACGTTGACGATGCTCCGCGTATGCAGGATTACAGCCTGGAAGCGGAAGAGGGTCGCGACATGATGCTGCTGGATGCGCTGATGCAGCTGAAGGAAAAAGACCCGTCGCTCTCATTTCGTCGCTCCTGCCGTGAAGGGGTCTGCGGCTCCGACGGCCTGAACATGAATGGTAAAAACGGTCTGGCGTGCATCACGCCGATCTCCGCGCTAAGTCAGCCGGGTAAGAAAATTGTTATCCGTCCGCTGCCAGGTTTGCCGGTTATCCGCGATTTGGTGGTAGACATGGGGCAATTCTATGCACAATATGAGAAGATTAAGCCTTACTTATTGAATAATGGGCAAAATCCTCCGGCTCGAGAACATCTGCAGTCGCCGGCACAGCGTGAGAAACTCGACGGGCTGTACGAGTGTATCCTGTGCGCATGTTGTTCAACGTCCTGCCCGTCGTTCTGGTGGAACCCGGACAAATTCGTCGGCCCGGCAGGTTTACTGGCGGCGTATCGCTTCCTGATCGACAGCCGCGATACCGAAACAGCCAGTCGTCTGGAAGGGTTAAGCGATGCTTTCAGCGTATTCCGCTGTCATAGCATTATGAACTGCGTCAGTGTCTGTCCTAAGGGGCTGAACCCGACGCGCGCCATCGGCCATATCAAGTCGATGCTGCTGCAGCGCAGTGCGTAAGTAACCCGGTCTGTCCCGGATGGCGCTATCGCTTATCCGGGCTACCCGAAGCAGTAGCCCCGGTAGCATTTGTGCCGCCGGGAAATGAATACCCTAAATAATTCGAGTTACAGGAAGGCGGCGACGCCACGAATCCCCAGGAGCTTACTCAAGTAAGTGACTGGGGTGAGTGAGGAAAGCCAACGCACATGTAACCTGAAGTATGAAGGGGATGGCAGGAAATCTTTAAAAACCGCCAAATATGTACCAGTAATCAAGGCGTTCAGAGTGAGGTAAGGCGGCAACGCAGCCTGAACGCCGAAGATTAATGGCAGTTTTTAAAGGTTCCTTAGCGGACGCAGAAGCCACAACTCGTCCGTAATGAGTGAACCCCGGCACGTACAATCCATGTGCGTGGTAGTTTCTACGGCGAAATAAGCATATAAATGCTTAAGGGATCACGATGCAGAACGGCGCAATGAAAGCCTGGCTGGACTCTTCTTACCTCTCTGGTTCGAACCAGAGCTGGATAGAACAGCTCTATGAAGACTTCTTAACCGATCCTGACTCTGTTGACGCCAACTGGCGTTCTATGTTCCAGCAGTTACCTGGCACCGGAGTCAAACCGGATCAATTTCATTCCAAAACGCGTGATTATTTCCGTCGATTGGCGAAGGATGCCTCACGTTACACTTCTTCGATTTCCGACCCTGACACCAATGTGAAGCAGGTTAAAGTCCTGCAGCTCATCAACGCCTACCGCTTCCGCGGTCACCAGCACGCGAATCTCGATCCGCTGGGACTGTGGAAACAGGATAGAGTGGCGGATTTAGACCCGGCATACCACGATTTGACCGAGGCCGATTTCCAGGAAAGTTATAACGTAGGTTCCTTTGCCATCGGTAAAGATACGATGAAGCTGGGCGAGCTGCTGTCAGCGCTCAAACAGACCTACTGCGGCGCTATCGGCGCGGAATACATGCATATCACCTCTACCGAAGAGAAGCGCTGGATCCAGCAGCGTATTGAATCGGTAGCAGGGAAAGCCAGCTTTACCGCTGAAGAGAAAACACGCTTCTTAAGCGAACTGACCGCCGCTGAAGGTCTGGAGCGCTATCTTGGCGCGAAATTCCCGGGCGCGAAACGCTTCTCGCTGGAAGGCGGCGATGCGCTGATCCCGATGCTGAAAGAGATTATCCGCCACGCCGGCAAAAGCGGCACCCGCGAAGTGGTGCTGGGCATGGCGCACCGCGGCCGTTTGAACGTGCTGGTCAACGTCCTCGGTAAAAAGCCGCAGGATCTGTTTGACGAGTTCGCCGGCAAGCACAAAGAACATCTCGGCACCGGCGACGTGAAGTACCACATGGGCTTCTCTTCCGATATGGAAACCGAAGGCGGTCTGGTGCACCTGGCGCTGGCGTTCAACCCGTCGCACCTCGAAATCGTCAGCCCGGTGGTTATCGGCTCCGTGCGCGCCCGTCTGGATCGTCTGGACGAACCAGGCAGCAATAAAGTGCTGCCGATTACTATTCACGGCGACGCCGCGATAACCGGTCAGGGCGTGGTTCAGGAAACCCTGAACATGTCGAAAGCCCGCGGTTACGAAGTGGGCGGTACCGTACGTATTGTTATCAACAACCAGGTCGGCTTCACCACCTCGAACCCGCTGGACGCGCGCTCTACGCCGTACTGCACCGATATCGGTAAAATGGTTCAGGCGCCGATCTTCCACGTTAACGCCGATGACCCGGAAGCCGTGGCTTTCGTCACCCGCCTGGCGCTGGATTTCCGCAATACCTTCAAACGCGATGTTCTGATCGACCTGGTGTGCTACCGCCGTCACGGCCATAACGAAGCCGACGAGCCGAGCGCAACCCAGCCGCTGATGTATCAGAAAATCAAAAAGCATCCGACTCCGCGCAAAATCTACGCCGACAAACTTGAGCAGGACAAAGTGGCGACGCTGGAAGACGCCACCGAGCAGGTTAACCTCTACCGCGACGCGCTGGATGCCGGCGAATGCGTGGTAGAAGAGTGGCGTCCGATGAACCTGCACTCCTTTACCTGGTCGCCGTACCTCAACCACGAGTGGGATGAGAGCTACCCGAGCAAGGTCGAGATGAAGCGCCTGCAGGAGCTGGCTAAGCGCATCAGCACCGTGCCAGAAAGCATTGAAATGCAGTCCCGCGTCGCCAAAATCTACGGCGATCGTCAGGCGATGGCCGCCGGCGAGAAGCTGTTTGACTGGGGCGCGGCGGAGAACCTCGCCTACGCGACGCTGGTCGATGAAGGGATCCCGATTCGCCTGTCCGGCGAAGATTCCGGTCGCGGCACCTTCTTCCACCGCCATTCGGTTATTCATAACCAGGTGAACGGCTCAACCTATATTCCGCTGCAGCACGTGCACAACGGCCAGGAGCATTTCAAAGTCTGGGACTCCGTGCTCTCTGAAGAAGCGGTGCTGGCGTTTGAATATGGCTATGCCACCGCGGAACCGCGCACCCTGACCATCTGGGAAGCGCAGTTCGGCGACTTCGCCAACGGCGCCCAGGTGGTTATTGACCAGTTCATCAGCTCCGGCGAGCAGAAATGGGGCCGGATGTGTGGCCTGGTGATGCTGCTGCCGCACGGCTACGAAGGCCAGGGGCCGGAGCACTCCTCCGCGCGTCTGGAGCGCTATCTGCAGCTCTGCGCCGAGCAGAACATGCAGGTTTGCGTCCCGTCTACCCCGGCACAGGTTTACCACATGCTGCGTCGTCAGGCGCTGCGCGGGATGCGCCGTCCGCTGGTGGTGATGTCGCCTAAGTCGCTGCTGCGTCACCCGCTGGCGGTCTCCAGCCTTGACGAGCTGGCAAACGGCACCTTCCTGCCGGCGATCGGCGAAGTGGACGACCTCGACCCGAAAGCCGTGAAGCGCGTGGTGCTGTGCTCTGGTAAAGTTTATTACGACCTGCTGGAGCAGCGTCGTAAGAACGACCAAAAAGATGTCGCTATTGTGCGCGTAGAACAGCTCTATCCATTCCCGCATCAGGCGGTACAGGAAGCGCTGAAGCCTTATGCGCAGGTGCATGATTTTGTCTGGTGTCAGGAAGAACCGCTCAACCAGGGCGCGTGGTACTGCAGCCAGCATCACTTCCGCGAAGTGATTCCGTTTGGGGCCTCTCTGCGTTATGCAGGCCGCCCGGCCTCCGCCTCTCCGGCGGTAGGATATATGTCCGTTCACCAGAAACAGCAACAAGATCTGGTCAATGACGCGCTGAACGTCGATTAATTAAAGGATACATAATGAGTAGCGTAGATATTCTGGTTCCCGATCTGCCTGAGTCCGTAGCTGACGCGACCGTTGCGACCTGGCATAAAAAACCGGGCGATAGCGTCCAGCGTGATGAAGTGCTGGTGGAAATCGAAACTGACAAAGTGGTACTGGAAGTACCGGCATCAGCGGACGGCATTCTGGAAGCAGTGCTGGAAGATGAAGGCGCAACCGTGCTTTCTCGTCAAATTCTGGGGCGTCTGCGCGAAGGCAACAGCGCCGGCAAAGAGTCCGACGCGAAAGCCGATGCGAAAGAGTCCACTCCGGCTCAGCGCCAGCAGGCTTCTCTGGAAGAGCAGAGCAACGATGCGCTCAGCCCGGCGATCCGTCGTCTGCTGGCTGAACACAACCTCGATGCGAGCGCGATTAAAGGCTCCGGCGTTGGCGGCCGTCTGACCCGTGAAGATGTTGAGAAACATCTGGCGGCAGCGCCGGCGAAAGCGGAAGCCAAAGCGCCGGCCTCGGCCGCTGCTCCGGTTGCTCAGCTGGGCAATCGCTCTGAAAAACGCGTTCCGATGACCCGTCTGCGCAAACGCGTGGCCGAACGTCTGCTGGAAGCGAAAAACTCTACCGCCATGCTGACGACCTTCAACGAAGTCAACATGAAGCCGATTATGGATCTGCGTAAGCAGTACGGCGACGCGTTCGAAAAACGTCACGGCATCCGTCTGGGCTTTATGTCCTTCTACGTGAAAGCCGTGGTGGAAGCGCTGAAGCGCTATCCGGAAGTGAACGCCTCCATCGATGGCGACGACGTGGTGTATCACAACTACTTCGACGTCAGCATGGCCGTATCGACGCCGCGTGGCCTGGTAACGCCGGTTCTGCGCGATGTCGATCTGCTGGGCATGGCGGATATCGAAAAGAATATTAAAGAGCTGGCAGTGAAAGGCCGCGACGGCAAGCTGACCGTAGACGACCTGACCGGCGGTAACTTCACCATTACCAACGGCGGCGTCTTCGGTTCTCTGATGTCTACGCCAATCATCAACCCACCGCAGAGCGCAATCCTGGGTATGCATGCCATTAAAGATCGTCCGATGGCGGTCAATGGCAAGGTAGAAATTCTGCCGATGATGTACCTGGCGCTCTCCTACGACCACCGTCTGATCGATGGACGTGAATCGGTAGGCTTCCTGGTGGCGATTAAAGAGCTGCTGGAAGACCCGACTCGTCTGCTGCTGGACGTGTAGTGATAATGGCCCGGCGGCGTTTCGCCTACCGGGCCAATAAAACATCATCAGCGCTGTAAAGCGGCGATTTATCGCCCTACAGACTAAGTGATAACGATTACCTGAAGGATGGACTGAACACATGAACTTACATGAATATCAGGCAAAACAACTGTTTGCCCGCTATGGATTACCGGCGCCGGTGGGCTATGCCTGTACTACTCCGCGCGAAGCAGAAGAAGCCGCTTCAAAAATCGGTGCGGGTCCGTGGGTAGTGAAATGTCAGGTTCACGCTGGTGGCCGCGGTAAAGCGGGCGGTGTGAAAGTAGTTAACAGCAAAGAAGACATTCGCGCATTCGCGGAACATTGGCTGGGCAAACGCCTGGTGACCTATCAGACGGACGCGCACGGCCAGCCGGTTAACCAGATTCTGGTTGAAGCGGCGACCGATATCGCCAAAGAGCTCTATCTTGGCGCGGTAGTTGACCGTAGCTCCCGTCGCGTGGTGTTCATGGCTTCCACCGAAGGCGGCGTGGAAATCGAAAAAGTGGCGGAAGAGACGCCGCACCTGATCCATAAAATTGCTATCGATCCGCTGGCGGGCCCGATGCCTTACCAGGGCCGCGAGCTGGCGTTCAAGCTGGGTCTGGAAGGTAAGCAGGTTCAGCAGTTCACCAAAATCTTCATGGGCCTGGCGACCATTTTCCTTGAGCGCGACCTGGCGCTGATCGAAATCAACCCGCTGGTTATCACTAAGCAGGGCGATCTGATCTGCCTCGACGGCAAGCTGGGCGCTGACGGCAATGCGCTGTTCCGTCAGCCGGATCTGCGTGAAATGCGCGACCAGTCTCAGGAAGATCCGCGCGAAGCGCAGGCGGCACAGTGGGAGCTGAACTACGTTGCGCTGGACGGCAACATCGGCTGTATGGTTAACGGCGCAGGCCTGGCGATGGGTACCATGGACATCGTTAAGCTGCACGGCGGCGAACCGGCTAACTTCCTTGACGTGGGCGGCGGCGCAACCAAAGAGCGTGTCACCGAAGCGTTCAAAATTATCCTCTCTGATGACAACGTGAAAGCCGTGCTGGTGAACATCTTCGGCGGCATCGTGCGCTGTGACCTGATTGCTGACGGCATCATCGGTGCAGTAGAAGAAGTCGGCGTTAACGTCCCGGTGGTCGTGCGTCTGGAAGGTAACAACGCCGAGCTCGGCGCGAAAAGATTGGCTGACAGCGGCCTGAATATTATTGCAGCGAAAAGTCTGACGGACGCAGCACAGCAGGTTGTTGCTGCAGTGGAGGGGAAATAATGTCCATTTTAATTGATAAGAACACCAAGGTTATCTGCCAGGGCTTCACCGGTAGCCAGGGGACCTTCCACTCTGAACAGGCGATCGCTTACGGTACGCAAATGGTCGGCGGCGTGACGCCGGGCAAAGGCGGCACCACGCATCTGGGCCTGCCGGTGTTCAACACCGTGCGCGAAGCCGTAGAAGCAACCGGCGCAACCGCGACCGTTATCTACGTCCCGGCGCCGTTCTGCAAAGACTCCATTCTGGAAGCTATCGATGCGGGCATTAAGCTGATCATCACCATCACCGAAGGTATCCCGACGCTGGATATGCTGACCGTGAAGGTGAAGCTGGATGAAGCCGGCGTACGCATGATCGGCCCTAACTGCCCGGGCGTTATCACCCCAGGCGCATGCAAAATCGGCATCATGCCGGGGCACATTCATCAGCCGGGTAAAGTGGGCATCGTCTCCCGTTCTGGTACGCTGACCTATGAAGCGGTTAAGCAGACTACCGACTACGGCTTCGGCCAGTCTACCTGCGTCGGTATCGGCGGTGACCCGATCCCGGGCTCTAACTTTATCGATATCCTGAAGCTGTTCCAGCAAGACCCGCAGACCGAAGCGATCGTAATGATCGGTGAGATCGGCGGCAGCGCTGAAGAAGAAGCGGCAGCCTACATCAAAGAGCACGTGACCAAACCGGTGGTTGGTTACATCGCCGGTGTAACCGCGCCGAAAGGCAAGCGTATGGGCCACGCTGGCGCCATCATCGCCGGCGGTAAAGGCACGGCTGACGAGAAGTTCGCTGCTCTGGAAGCGGCCGGCGTGAAAACCGTCCGTAGCCTGGCAGACATCGGCGAAGCGCTGAAATCTATTATTAAGTAAATGTAGTAAAACGGCTCCCGCTATTTAATCGTTGAGATGGAATAGTGCGGGGCCGGTCCAGTTTCGACATGGTTGGCCACCTTGCGGTGGCCTTTTTTATGCCGCTCCCTCCGGGATCCCCGATGTTTTTCCGTTACGCCGGCTATGGCGCTCAGCGACAATAATGTTCCTGGCGCGGGTTGGTTTTTCACGCTCTTCCCCCGAAAACGCCGACGATCGCAGGTAAGATGGTTTTAACTTTAAATAGCCCTATTTAATCAATGGGTTACTCTAATTCCGTTTGCGGGATTGCGCTCGATAATAACGTCTTAAATAAGCATGGCTCTCTATTTTTACGCGATTTTGTATTATGCCGCTGATGCGAATAGCTATTTAATAGCGGTGCTCATCCGTTTTTAAATTATATCGCTAACGGCCTGACTAAATTGCCATATTTGACGGTAATTCTCTGTCGATGCGTTTTTAAATGCGGACAATAACAGCGGAAGCGTTTGTTATATATTCATTTTTTTTGCAGGGCACTGAAGGGGGGAGGGGCGGTGCACAAGCGTCATTATTTTTTGCGCCAGCGGCGGTGGGACGCGATGCATTTCTGCAACTCCGGGACGCCGATGGGCAGGAGCCCGGTTTCGTCGATGCGGAGATAGTTTCCCCTTGGTGTTAATTGTAAGTAAAAACAATGATAAATAAAATAAGTTGAAATTAATCGGGTAATAACTTGATAAAAAAAATCCGTGAGCTACGCGACATTATTTGCCAATAGTATCTGGTCCTGGCATCACTTCTTCCGCTTAAAAGGTAATGCGGCTTTAAATAAATCGACTATCATTTTTGGTAACTGATGATACCTTCGCAAAACATATTTTTAACCTATTGTTTACTAGAGTCGTACGTAGTAAACATAATTAACATTCCCAATAAAAATTGATTTAAATCAATGTTTAACTATTGGTAAAAAATGAGAAATGGAGTTAAATTGTTGCCGATCAAATTGGCCGAAAACCGGTATTTTCGCTATAAATTGATCGCCGTCGAAAAGTGCAAATTTATCTCAATAAAAACCTATTTATTGTAAGGGATTTGCAGCGTAATATAACCACGGGATCAATTTGGGTGTTTTTTTAACATGTTTGTAACTTTTCCCCATTACCGTTTCTTCTCAGGAAGAAAGGGGTCGGAGAAAGGTCGCATATAAATTTGTATTGGGGCATGTGTGTGACCCTTTCTAACGGGGTTCACTCTCGGAGTCTTCATGCGATGAGCAAGGAGTCATGATGTTAGATATAGTCGAACTGTCGCGCTTACAGTTTGCCTTGACCGCGATGTACCACTTCCTTTTTGTGCCGCTGACGCTCGGTATGGCGTTCCTGCTGGCCATTATGGAGACGGTTTACGTCCTTTCCGGCAAACAGATTTATAAAGATATGACCAAATTCTGGGGCAAGTTGTTTGGTATCAACTTTGCGCTGGGTGTGGCAACCGGTTTGACCATGGAGTTCCAGTTCGGGACAAACTGGTCTTATTACTCTCACTACGTGGGCGATATCTTCGGTGCGCCGCTGGCCATTGAAGGGCTGATGGCCTTCTTCCTCGAATCTACCTTTGTCGGTCTGTTCTTCTTCGGCTGGGATCGTCTGGGTAAAGTTCAGCACATGGCGGTGACCTGGCTGGTGGCTCTGGGGTCCAACCTTTCCGCACTGTGGATCCTTGTTGCTAACGGCTGGATGCAAAACCCGATCGCCTCGGACTTCAACTTCGAAACCATGCGTATGGAGATGGTCAGCTTCTCCGAGCTGGTGCTGAACCCTGTTGCTCAGGTCAAGTTTGTCCACACCGTCGCCTCCGGTTACGTCTGCGGCGCGATGTTCGTGCTGGGCATCAGCTCCTACTATATGCTGCGCGGTCGCGACTTCGCCTTCGCTAAACGTTCCTTTGCCATCGCGGCAAGCTTCGGTATGGCCGCTATTCTCTCGGTTATCGTGCTCGGCGATGAGTCCGGTTACGAAATCGGCGACGTGCAGAAGACTAAACTCGCGGCTATCGAGGCCGAATGGGAAACGCAGCCGGCGCCGGCCGCCTTCACCCTGTTTGGTATTCCCGATCAGGATGCGCAGCAAAACCGCTTCGCGATTCAAATCCCGTATGCGCTGGGGATCATTGCCACCCGCTCCGTGGATAAGCAGGTTACCGGCCTGAAAGAGCTGTTAGTTCAGCACGAAGCGCGTATCCGCAACGGCATGAAAGCCTACTCCCTGCTGGAAGAGCTGCGGGCCGGTTCGAAAGATCAGGCCGTGCGTGACGAATTCAACAGCGTCAAAAAAGATCTCGGCTACGGTCTGCTGCTGAAACGCTATACGCCGAACGTCTCCGACGCGACGGAAGCGCAGATTGCGCTGGCAACGAAGGACTCTATCCCTCGCGTTGCTCCGCTGTACTTTGCTTTCCGTATCATGGTTGCCTGCGGCATCCTGATGCTGGGTATCATTGCCGCCTCCTTCTGGACGGTTATCCGCAACCAGATCGGCGAGAAAAAATGGCTGCTGCGCATCGCGCTTTACGCGATTCCGCTGCCGTGGATCGCCATCGAATCCGGCTGGTTCGTTGCGGAGTATGGCCGTCAGCCGTGGGCAATAGGTGAAGTCTTGCCGACAGCGGTGGCGAACTCCTCGCTGACCGCCGCTGACCTGCTCTTCTCAATGTTGCTGATTTGCGGTCTGTACACCCTGTTCCTGGTGGCGGAGCTGTACCTGATGTTCAAATTCGCACGCCGTGGCCCAAGCAGCCTGAAAACCGGTCGCTACCATTTTGAGCAGTCTTCCGCGACTACTCAGCCGGCACGCTAAGACAGGAGTCGTCAAATGATCGATTATGAAGTATTGCGTTTAATCTGGTGGCTGCTGATCGGCATTCTGCTGATTGGTTTTGCCGTCACTGATGGCTTCGACATGGGGGTGGGGATGCTCACCCGCTTCCTCGGTCGTAACGACACCGAGCGTCGAATCATGATCAACTCCATTGCCCCGCACTGGGACGGAAACCAGGTATGGCTGATTACCGCGGGCGGCGCGCTGTTTGCCGCCTGGCCGACGGTCTATGCCGCGGCGTTTTCTGGCTTCTATATGGCAATGATTCTGGTGCTGGCGTCTCTGTTCTTCCGTCCGGTTGGCTTCGACTACCGCTCGAAGATTGAGGACACCCGCTGGCGCAACATGTGGGACTGGGGCATTTTCATCGGTAGCTTCGTGCCGCCGCTGGTCATCGGCGTGGAGTTCGGCAACCTGCTGCAGGGCGTACCGTTCCACATGGATGAATATATGCGCCTGTACTACACGGGTAACTTCGTCCAGCTGCTGAACCCGTTTGGCCTGCTGGCCGGTATTGTTAGCGTGGCGATGATCCTGACCCAGGGCGCGACCTACCTGCAGATGCGTACCGTCGGCGAACTGCACCTGCGCGCTCGCGCAACCTCTCAGGTTGCGGCGCTGGTGACGCTGGTCTGCTTCCTGCTGGCAGGCGTTTGGGTGGTCTACGGTATCGATGGCTACGTGGTGACCTCGGTTATCGATCGCGCAGCGCCGTCTAACCCGCTGACGAAAGAAGTGGCGCGTCAGGCCGGCGCGTGGATGGTCAACTTCAACAACATGCCGTCGCTGTGGGCGATCCCTGCGCTGGGCGTTGTGCTGCCGCTGTTGACGATTCTGACCTCGCGTATGGAGAAGGGCGCTCTGGCGTTTGTCTCTTCTTCCATCACCCTGGCGTGTATCATCCTGACCGCGGGTATCGCTATGTTCCCGTTCATCATGCCGTCGAGCACGATGATGAACGTTAGCCTGACCATGTGGGATGCGACCTCCAGCCAGATGACGCTGAATCTGATGACCTACGTGGCGATTGTCTTCGTGCCGATTATTCTGGGCTACACCAGCTGGTGCTACTGGAAAATGTTTGGCCGCATCACCCGCGAAGACATCGAAAAGAACACCCACTCGCTGTACTAAGGTAAGGAGCTATATATGTGGTACTTCGCATGGATTTTGGGAACGCTTCTTGCCTGTGCTTTTGGGGTTATTACCGCGCTGGCGCTTGAGCACGTGGAAGCCACCAAAGCAGGTAAAGAAGAACGCTGATGACAGTTATCGCGGTGCGATATACGAAATCATTCGGGTTGCATCGAGGCGGCAAGCCAGGGAATCCCCGGGAGCTTACACAGGTAAGTGACCGGGGTGAGCAGGCGTAGCCAACAAGGAGGCAACATAAATGATTAAGTATCTCTATGCGATAATGGATAAGCGCCCGCTCAGGGCGCTTTCTCTGCTGATGGCGCTGCTGCTGGCGGGCTGCATTTTCTGGGATCCGTCGCGCTTTGCGGCGAAAACCAGCGAGCTGGAAATCTGGCATGGTTTCCTGCTGATGTGGGCCGTCTGCGCCGGCGTTATTCACGGCGTGGGCTTTCGTCCGCGAGCCGTCTTCTGGCAGGGGATTTTCTGTCCACTCATCGCTGATATTGTCCTCGCTACAGGGCTTTTCTTTTTCTTCTTTTGAATGATAAAAGTATAAGAGAAGTCTGTTAACCTCATGGGCTTGCATAAGCCCATAAAAATTTACTCGCCGTTTACTTTCTCCCATTCCAAACCACGATTCCCGCGCGTATAGTAGCGAAGTTTGAAAGCACTAATCTTTTTTTGCATTACCGGGATGTAAAGTGAACACAGCGCGATATACCACGGCATTCTCAATGCATCGCGGCGGCAGGTACGCAACTCACCGGGAGCTTACAAGAGTAAGTGACTGGCGTGAGCGGACGAAGCCAACAAAGAGGCAGCAGGAATGAATAAGTATATGTTTCGATGGCCGGTTCGGGTCTACTACGAAGATACCGATGCCGGTGGTGTGGTTTACCACGCCAGCTACGTTGCTTTTTATGAAAGAGCGCGTACGGAGATGCTGCGCCACCATCACTTCAGTCAGCAGGTATTGCTGGCTGAGCGAGTTGCCTTCGTGGTTCGCAAAATGACGCTTGAATATTTTGCGCCCGCCAGGCTCGACGACATGCTCGAAATCCAGACGGAAATATCTTCGATGCGCGGCACCGCTTTGGTCTTCACGCAGCGAATCGTCAACGCCGAGAATACAGTGTTAAACGAAGCTGAAGTTCTTATTGTGTGCGTTGATCCACTCTTAATGAAGCCTCGTGCGCTTCCCAAGTCTATTGTCGCGGAGTTTAAGCAGTGACTGACATGAATATCCTTGATTTGTTCCTGAAGGCCAGCCTTCTGGTTAAACTTATCATGTTGATTTTGATTGGTTTTTCTATCGCTTCCTGGGCTATCATTATTCAGAGAACGCGTATCCTCAATAGCGCAACCCGCGAGGCCGAGGCCTTTGAAGATAAGTTCTGGTCGGGTATTGAGCTGTCTCGCCTGTATCAGGAAAGCCAGGGCCGTCGCGATAACCTGGCCGGTTCGGAACAGATTTTCTACAGTGGTTTCAAAGAGTTTGCCCGCCTGCATCGCGCCAACAGCCATGCGCCTGAGGCGGTGGTTGAAGGGGCCTCGCGCGCCATGCGCATCTCCATGAACCGCGAGCTGGAAACCCTGGAAACGCATATCCCGTTCCTCGGAACCGTCGGCTCCATCAGTCCGTATATCGGCCTGTTTGGTACCGTTTGGGGGATTATGCACGCCTTTATCGCCCTTGGGGCGGTGAAACAAGCGACTCTGCAGATGGTTGCGCCGGGTATCGCCGAAGCGCTTATCGCCACGGCAATCGGTCTGTTTGCGGCAATCCCGGCGGTAATGGCCTATAACCGTTTGAACCAGCGGGTGAACAAACTTGAACTGAACTACGACAACTTTATGGAAGAGTTCACCGCGATTCTGCACCGTCAGGCCTTTACCAGCAGCGAAAGCAATAAGGGGTAAGCCATGGCCAGAGCACGTGGACGCGGACGTCGCGAACTGAAGTCCGAGATCAATATCGTTCCGCTGCTGGATGTCTTGTTGGTGCTGCTGCTGATCTTTATGGCAACAGCGCCGATCATTACGCAGAGCGTAGAGGTCGACCTGCCGGATGCTACCGAATCGCAGGCGGTTAAAAGCAACGACGAACCGCCGGTGATTGTTGAAGTTTCCGGCGTCGGGCAGTACAGCGTGAAGGTTGGCCAGGAGACGCTGTCGCAGTTGCCGCCGGAGCAGGTTATTGCCGAAGCGAAGCGCCGACTCGAGGCCAATGAGAAAGCGGTGTTCCTGATCGGCGGCGCGAAGGACGTACCTTACGATGAAATTATTAAAGCGCTTAACCTGTTGCATAGCGCAGGGGTTAAATCGGTTGGCTTAATGACCAAGCCTATTTAATCGCTACAGATATGTGCGCCCGCAGGACGCAGGCGACGAGAGAAACAGGCTCGTCGCCTGCGAGAAAAGCGGGAACAGGCGAACAGTTTTTGGGAACCGATAGTGTCAAAGGCAACCGAACAAAACGACAAGCTTAAACGAGCCATCATAGTTTCAGTCGTGCTGCACATCATTCTGATCGCGCTGCTGATCTGGAGTTCGTTCGATGAGCATCTGGATACCTTATCCGGTGGCGGAGGAGGCTCTTCCATTGATGCGGTGATGGTCGATCCTGGGGCGGTCATTAACAACTACAACCGTCAGCAGCAGCAGCAGGCCAGCTCGCGCCGCGCCGCGGAGCAGCGTGAAAAGCAGGCTCAGCAGCAGGCCGAAGAGCTGCGTGAAAAACAGGCCGCAGAGCAGGAGCGTCTGAAGCAGCTGGAGCAGGATCGCCTGCAGGCTCAGGAAGCGGCTAAAGAAGCGAAAGAGCAGCAGAAGCAGGCCGAAGAGGCCGCAGAGAAAGCGGCCGCAGCGGCGAAGGCGAAGGCTGACGCTCAGGCGAAAGAGGCGCAGGAAACGGCGGCTAAAGCCGCAGCTGACGCCAAAGCGCAGGCGGATGCCCAGGCTAAAGCCGCGGAAGCTGCCGCAGCCAAGGCTGCCGCCGATGCGAAAAAGCAGGCGGAAGCGGAAGCGGCGAAAGCCGCAGCGGACGCGCAGAAAAAAGCCGAGGCGAAAGCGGCGGCAGACGCGCAGAAGAAAGCTGAGGCCGAAGCGGCCAAAAAAGCGCAGCAGCAGGCCGAGAAGAAAGCGCAGCAGGACGCGGCTAAGCAGGCCGCCGCCGAGAAGGCTGCGGCGGACAAAGCGGCTGCAGCGAAAGCCGCCGCTGAAAAGGCCGCGGCCGATAAAGCAGCAGCGGCAGAAAAAGCCGCAGCAGAAAAGGCGGAGAAAGCCGCCGCCGCCAAAGCAGCAGCAGCGGAAAAAGCGGCCGCGGATAAGGCTGCCAAGGCCGCCGCGGCGAAAGCTGCCGCAGCGAAAAAGGCAGCAGCGGCGAAAGAGGCGAGCGGCGTTGACGATCTGCTCGGCGACCTGAGCTCGGGTAAGAATGCGCCGAAAGGTGGCGGAGCGAAAGGGCAGGGGCAGCCGGCGAATTCAACCGGCACTTCGGGCAGCAACGGCGGGGCGTCTGGCGCGGATATCAGCGGCTACGCATCGCAGATTCGTAATGCTATTCAGAGCCGTTTGTACGGTGCTGATTTATATGCAGGAAAGTCTTGTGTGCTGCATATTAAGCTAGGTCCTGATGGACAATTGCTTGATATACAACAGGAAGGTGGGGATCCGGCTCTTTGCCAGGCCGCATTGACGGCGGCTAAAACGGCGAGGATTCCGAAACCACCTAGCCAGGCAGTTTATGAGAAAATAAAAGATGCCAAACTAGACTTTAAACTGTAATAGTTTTCCCCGTGCAAACGGGGCAAAACAACCTATGGTTGTAACCGGGTTTTGGTAGTTTTGTGTATTTGAGTTTGTTAACATTCTGCTAAATTATCGTGGGCTTTCCGCCCGGATAAGGGAGATATGATGAAGCAGGCATTACGAGTAGCATTTGGTTTTTTAATGCTGTGGGCGGCAGTGCTGCACGCAGAAGTACGTATCGAGATCACCCAAGGGGTGGACTCGGCACGCCCGATCGGCGTCGTACCGTTCCAGTGGGCCGGGCCGGGTGCTGCTCCTGAAGATATTGGCGGCGTGGTGGCGGCTGACCTGCGCAACAGCGGTAAATTCAACCCGCTGGATCGCTCGCGCCTGCCTCAGCAGCCGGGAAGCGCGCAGGAAGTTCAGCCTGCCGCATGGTCCGCGCTGGGTATTGACGCCGTGGTCGTCGGCCAGGTTACGCCAAACCCGGACGGTTCTTACAACGTTGCCTACCAGCTGGTCGATACCGGCGGTGCGCCGGGCACGATTCTGGCACAAAACTCTTATAAGGTGACTAAACAGTACCTTCGCTATGCGGGTCACACCGCCAGCGATGCGGTATTTGAGAAGCTGACCTCGATTAAGGGTGCGTTCCGTACCCGTATCGCTTTCGTTGTGCAGACCAACGGCGGCCAGTTCCCGTATGAGCTGCGCGTGTCCGACTACGACGGCTACAACCAGTTTGTTGTCCACCGTTCGCCGCAGCCGCTGATGTCTCCGGCCTGGTCTCCTGACGGCTCTAAGCTGGCTTACGTGACCTTCGAAAGCGGTCGCTCCGCGCTGGTCGTGCAGACCCTGGCTAACGGCGCGGTGCGTCAGATTGCCTCGTTCCCGCAGCATAACGGCGCGCCGGCTTTCTCGCCGGATGGCAGCAAGCTGGCCTTCGCGCTGTCGAAAACCGGTAGCCTGCAGCTGTACGTGATGGATCTGGGCTCGGGTCAGATGCGTCAGGTGACCAACGGTCGCAGCAACAACACCGAACCAAGCTGGTTCCCGGACAGCCAGAGCCTGGCCTTTACATCTGACCAGGCCGGTCGTCCGCAGATTTATAAAGTTGGCATTAACGGCGGTACTCCGCAGCGTATTTCCTGGGAAGGTTCGCAGAACCAGGATGTTGACGTGAGCGCCGACGGCAAATTTATGGTGATGGTAAGCTCGGCCAGCGGCCAGCAGCACATTGCCAAACAAGATCTGGTAGCGGGTGGCGTACAGGTTCTGTCGTCAACGTTCCTGGATGAAACGCCAAGTCTGGCACCTAACGGCACTATGGTTATCTACAGCTCTTCTCAGGGGATGGGATCCGTGCTGAATCTGGTTTCTACAGATGGGCGTTTCAAAGCGCGTATTCCGGCGACTGATGGACAGGTAAAATCCCCTGCCTGGTCTCCGTATCTGTGATAATAAATAATTGATTATTAAAGGAATCAAAGAAATGCAACTGAACAAAGTGCTGAAAGGGCTGATGATCGCTCTGCCGGTTATGGCAATCGCGGCATGTTCTTCCAACAAGAACGCCAGCAACGACCAGAGCGGTGAAGGCATGCTGGGTGCCGGCACTGGTATGGATGCTAACGCTAACGGCGGCAACATGTCTTCTGAAGAGCAGGCTCGTCTGCAGATGCAGCAGCTGCAGCAGAACAACATCGTTTACTTCGATCTCGACAAGTACGATATCCGTTCTGACTTCGCTGCAATGCTGGATGCGCACGCTAACTTCCTGCGCAGCAACCCGTCCTACAAAGTGACCGTTGAAGGTCACGCGGATGAGCGCGGTACTCCGGAATACAACATCGCTCTGGGCGAACGTCGTGCTAACGCCGTGAAGATGTATCTGCAGGGCAAAGGTGTTTCTGCTGACCAGATCTCCATCGTTTCTTACGGTAAAGAAAAACCTGCAGTACTGGGCCACGACGAAGCGGCTTACGCTAAAAACCGTCGCGCCGTACTGGTTTACTAAGAGAATTGCATGAGCAGTAACTTCAGACATCATCTGTTGAGTCTGTCGTTACTGGTTGGCATAGCGGCCCACTGGGCCGCTTTTGCTCAGGCGCCAATCAGTAGTGTCGGCTCAGGCTCGGTCGAAGACCGCGTCACCCAACTTGAGCGTATTTCTAACGCTCACAGCCAGCTTTTAACCCAGCTTCAGCAACAGCTCTCCGATAACCAGAACGATATTGATTCCCTGCGCGGGCAGATTCAGGAAAGTCAGTATCAGCTTAATCAGGTTGTTGAGCGCCAGAAACAGATCCTGCTGCAAATTAACGGTATGAGCAGCGGTGGAGCGACGACGGATGCGCAGGCGCCGGCGGCATCGTCTGGCGACGGGCAGGGCGCAGCGGCCGCTCCTGCGGCACCCGCGGCGAACTCCGGCGTTCCGGCGCTGACTGGCGATGCGAACACCGATTACAACGCCGCTATTGCGCTGGTGAAGGACTCGTCCCGCCAGGATGATGCGATGGCTGCGTTTCAGAATTTCGTTAAAAAGTACCCGGATTCAACCTATCAACCGAACGCCAACTACTGGCTCGGTCAGTTGAATTACAACAAGGGGAAAAAGGACGATGCGGCCTACTATTTCGCTTCGGTGGTGAAGAATTACCCTAAATCCCCGAAAGCGCCGGATGCGATGTTTAAAGTCGGCGTGATCATGCAGGACAAAGGTGATACCGCAAAAGCGAAGGCTGTTTACCAGCAGGTGGTCGGTAGATTTCCTGGTACCGATGGCGCAAAACAGGCTCAGAAACGTCTTAACGCGCTCGGATGATTATGCCATGACCAGAAATTGCAGTATTTCTGGTCTTGTCGCGTGAATCCTAAGCAGTCAGATGTTTTTTATCGAAATACTTGTTGCGCTGAATTCTTAAATCAGTAATATATGCCGCCGTTGCCACGGGATATCAAACAAGCCTGAAGCGATGAAAAAGCGGGTCGTTAGCTCAGTTGGTAGAGCAGTTGACTTTTAATCAATTGGTCGCAGGTTCGAATCCTGCACGACCCACCAATCGTTCTGGTGGAACGCGATAGTAAAACGTGAAGGATAACGTTGCATTAGCAACGGTGCCGTAGGGCGAGGCGAAGATCCTGCACGACCCACCGCTAACTTAGTTAGCAGCAGTATCCAGCGTAGTATCGGGTGATTAGCTCAGCTGGGAGAGCACCTCCCTTACAAGGAGGGGGTCGGCGGTTCGATCCCGTCATCACCCACCACTCGGGTCGTTAGCTCAGTTGGTAGAGCAGTTGACTTTTAATCAATTGGTCGCAGGTTCGAATCCTGCACGACCCACCAATTTTAACGTCTTACTCAGATGTTAAGCGTGAAGGATAACATTGCGCAGCAATGGCCCGTAGGGCGAGGCGCAGCCAAGTCATCCTGCACGACCCACCAATTTTATTGGTGACGAGTAAAAATTATTCAGGCAGTACCCGAGCGGGTCGTTAGCTCAGTTGGTAGAGCAGTTGACTTTTAATCAATTGGTCGCAGGTTCGAATCCTGCACGACCCACCAATGCTTAAAGTATTTAGCGGTAGAAAAAGTGAAGGATAACGTTGTGCAGCAACGGCCCGTAGGGCGAGGCAAAGACGAGTCATCCTGCACGACCCAGCATCCGGAATGATTAAAGCAGTAAACCCGTAAGGGGTCGTTAGCTCAGTTGGTAGAGCAGTTGACTTTTAATCAATTGGTCGCAGGTTCGAATCCTGCACGACCCACCAATGTAAAAAGGCGCCCTAAAGGCGCCTTTTTACTATGCACAGAACTTAACGATTCGAACCTGCCGCCGTTATGACAGCACCTTACGTGCTTCCTCAAAGATGTGCATATAGATGCAAGAAACGGCTCTGGATGCTTTCTGTGGCGCATATGAATAACATCAGGCTCTTCACTATCGCTGCAGGCGTTTTCTATTAATAGTCTCTACCTGCCAGATCAGACCCGGGAAAATACCAATGATAGGCACTAATACGTCCGGACTTATTCTGGCATCGCTTGTTAAGGCTTTCTGTATCGAGTAGTATTTAAGTTCTGATAACCGGAGGATTTAATGGCACAAATGGGGCGCCCCAGGACATTCGATCGTCAGCTGGCCGTTGAGCAGGCGATGCTTCTCTTCTGGGAACAGGGCTACGAATCGACCTCGCTCGCTCAATTAAAGGCGAAAATCGGGGGAGGGATCTCCGCACCGAGCTTTTATGCTGCCTTTTGTTCTAAGGAGGCGCTGTTTACCGAAGCGGTACAGTGCTATCTGAATAGCTATGGCCGGGTTACCGACTGCCTTTGGGACGATACTATTGCGCCCAGGGAGGCGATTGAACTGGCCCTGCGGCGCTCGACGAAAATGCAGTGCGAGTCCGGGCATCCCAGGGGCTGTATGGTGGCGTTGGGCACCATGAGTGCGCCTATGCCAGAGTATGCTCATGTTGTAAAACCACTATCTGATTCGCGTGCGCGAACGCTAGAAGGATTTATCCACTGCGTCGAACGCGGCATCGCGGCAGGTGAGCTTTCGGCGGAAACCGATGCCCGGTCTTTAGGAATAACGTTTAACGGTTTCCTGCTGGGGGTCTCTCTGTTAGCCCGGGATGGGATAAAAATTTCGGCTCTTAATGCCTCGATTACGGCGCTGATGAAACTATGGAATTAATGCGTAGTAAAGGGCTCCTCATATAGCGAGCCTCGCTCCTTTCCCCCGAACTTTCAGGCGAGGTCGAGGACTTCTTCGGAAACGAGACCGATCATGATATCTCCTTAACAATATAGCGCCGCAATGGTGACAAGTTGCAACCGCCAGCGTAGCCGTGACGTTCGTGGAGAGATGTTTCTGGCGCTCGGGCCTGCGGTCACCAGGCCGCAGCGGGCGAAGATCATTTTCCGCAGCGCTGAAATCTTATCAATATTCGTATCCGTCACGCTTCGCCTTATCACCGGCGCGTTGTCGAGGCAGTCCGAGGTTTTCTGCGGGACATTTGTATATCCAGGATGATAACGTCAGGATCATATTTCCGCACATAATCGATGCCTTACCAGTATCGAAAACGCTAAAACCTTTACGGTCTAATTAATCTATTAATACTCTGGCGATATCGACATCACCTTCGGTAAGGATAGCTTTTATTATATTACCGGAATGTGATTTCATTTATTAACACTTCTCCATCCAGCCTCCATGTAACCTCCACATAAAAGAGAAAAATAGTCGATAGCATTTAAATGTCAGATGTGAGAGCGATGTTAAGGCCAGATAGCGCTGCGGAGGATTTCTCTGGCATATCCGTTGTACCCCGATGTTTTTTATTATGGTTAACGGCGGCTTTGAATTTAATTATGTTTGTAGAGGATTTGATGGCGAAGAAATATTTTATTGCGGCAATTTTAGCGGGTCTGGTGGCGTCTACGCCGTTAATCGCCGCGCAGCAGGAGCCCGCATCGGGAAGCATTATCGGTCACGTTTCCGTCACGGGCGCCGGGACCCTGGACCAGTCTGAGCAGATTCTGCATGCAAAAGCCAAAAGCATGGGAGGGAGTGCGGTTCGTATCACGGGGGTGGGTGGTAAAAATAAGCTGTTCGCGACCGCGGAAATCCTGAAGTAACAGCTTAACTTTTGAGTTAATACCGCTTTTATCTGCCTCTTTTAACGTACGAAAATCACCGACAGGAAGATAGCCATGTATGCAGCTTTATCCTTTTTGGGTTTGTTCTATATGTTCTCCGCACATGCTGCCGAACAGCATGTCCATTCTCAGCCTGATGCACAGTTATCCGGCGCATCCCAAATGGCCAATGAAGCTAAGCCTAAATTAACGCTCTTTGAGCCAGAAAAAGATGTTCTGAAAGATGGATATGTCTTTTTGCCTTTTCAGGTTGATAATATGAAAATTCTTCCGCTGTATACGGAAATACACGGCAAAGAGGCGACAGCGCTCAGGCCAATGATTGGTCATCTGCACGTGATGGTTGATGGTGATGTAGCCCCCTGAAACACCGGACAGTAGCTGTATCTCCAGATAAGAGATAGGCTTAAATATATGTCTAACAACCATGTTAATTTTGAGATGACCGGGATCCTGTTAGGGCAAGAAGCCCGTAAGCGTAAGACTCCGCAAGAGAAAATTGCCATCATCCAGCAAACAATGGAGCCGGGTATGAATGTCTCCCACGTTGCTCGTCTGCACGGTATTCAGCCCAGTCTGCTGTTTAAATGGAAGAAGCAATATCAGGAAGGTAGCCTCACCGCCGTTGCGGCCGGAGAGGAAGTGGTTCCGGCTTCGGAGCTGGCGACTGCACTCAAACAGGTCCGGGAACTACAGCGTCTCCTGGGTAAGAAGACGATGGAAGTTGAGATCCTCAAAGAAGCGGTGGAGTACGGCCAGTCGCGAAAATGGATAGCGCACGCGCCCTTGTTGCCAAAGGACGGGGAATAGCTCTGGTTAGTCGCACCATGAGCGTGTCGCGTGCGCAGTTATCACTGCGGGTGAGCCGCTCTGCCGACTGGCAGGACAGGCGCAGCAACCGGCGTAATGACGAAGCTGATGCAGAGATACTGTCGGAGATCCTCGGCATCATCAGCGACATGCCCAGCTACGGTTACCGGCGGGTGTGGGGTATCCTGCGTAAGCAACGCCGTGTAGAGGGACTTCCACCGGTGAACGCCAAACGGCTTTACAGGATAATGAGCGAGCATAACCTGCTGTTGTTGCGTGATAAACCAGAGCGTCCGAAGCGGGAGCATAAAGGCAAAATCGCGGTAGCGGAAAGCGATATGCGCTGGTGTTCAGACGGCTTCGAGTTCGGTTGTGACAACGGCGAGAAGCTTCGGGTGACGTTCGCACTGGACTGTTGCGACCGGGAGGCCATAGACTGGGCAGCGAGCACGGGAGGCTACGACAGTTCAACGGTACAGGATGTGATGCTGAGGTCAGTGGAAAGGCGCTTCGGTAGCACGCTGCCGGGTAAACCAGTGCAGTGGCTGACAGATAACGGTTCAGCGTACACCGCGCATGAAACGAAGAAGTTCGCGCGAGAACTGAATCTGGAGCCGTGTACAACAGCGGTGAGCAGCCCACAAAGTAACGGCATGGCCGAACGGTTCGTGAAAACGATGAAGGAAGATTACATCGCGTTCATGCCAAAACCAGATGTGGGAACAGCGCTACAGAACCTTGCAGCGGCGTTCAATCACTAGAATGAAAATCACCCGCACAGTGCGCTGGGATATCACTCTCCGAGAGAGTACCGGCGGCAGCGGGCATCGTTAACTTAAGATACAAAAGCTGTCCGGAGATGGCGGGTCAAGATCAAATGGCAACGGGTGGAACTGGATACATGCAATAACTGACCCTATTTATTTTGGCCCGCTGACGCACGGCGAGCATAAGGTAAAAATCGAGCTTGTCGATGCCGCCCATAGCGTTATTGAGGTTCAGACAATTAAGATTATGGTGCCCTGATTTAAGCCGGCAGGATAAACTGAATGCCGGAAAATAAAAGGCCAGTCTGATAGCTGGCATTTTATTTTGCTCATCGCGCACGGTAAATCTGATATTACTCCTGAGATAATAATGCGTCATTTAAGTTGAAGCGGCTTACCGAAATGCCGCCGTCAGGGCCCGCTTTAAGCCAGCCCGGCGACGCTGGCCCATAACCTTTTGCCTGCAGAGATGCAGCGCGCGTGCCGCCGCCTTATCCGATCGAAGGCCCTTTTCTGCCACTTTTCTCCCCCGCAGTCTTTTATTAGATATGTACTGATCGATACGTAATTTGTTGACAGACCGCCTGTGGGTCATTAATGTACCGATCGATACATATATGGCAGCTGTCCGGCAGCGGTAGCCTTGCCAGACCTCCCTTTAATGAGAAAGAACACCATGACGACTTCGTTTTCAACGGCCACTGCCAGGGATGAGCGTTTGCCTCTGGCGGCGCTCCTGGCGCTGGCCATGACCGGGTTTATCTGCATTATTACCGAAACCCTACCGGCCGGTCTGCTACCGCAGATGGCTGCGGGGCTCGGCATTTCCACCGCTCTGGCGGGCCAAACCGTCACGGTCTACGCGCTGGGTTCGCTGCTGGCCGTTATCCCGTTAACCATCGCCACGCAAGGCTGGCGCAGGCGTAGCGTGCTACTACTGGCCATCATCGGCTTCCTTGTTTTTAATTCGGTCACAGCGCTCTCAACGAACTACTGGCTGACGCTTGTCGCCCGCTTCTTCGCGGGCGTTGCCGCGGGGCTGGCGTGGAGCCTGCTGGCCGGCTACGCCCGCCGCATGGTGCCGATCCATCAGCAGGGCAGGGCGCTGGCGGTGGCGATGGTCGGCACGCCAGTCGCGCTCTCCCTCGGTGTGCCCTTGGGTACATGGCTTGGTACGGCAATCGGCTGGCGCAGCGCATTCGGGATCATGTCTGCGCTGACCCTGGTGTTAATCGTATGGGTGCTTGCCCGGGTACCGGACTATCCGGGGCAGGGCGGCCACGAGCGTTTGTCTTTACGTCAGGTGTTCATGACGCCCGGAGTGCGGCCGGTGCTCGGCGTGGTGGTGTCCTGGATGCTGGCGCACAACATTCTCTATACCTACATTTCGCCGTTTGTCGCGCAGGCGGGGCTGGCTGATCACGTGGACGTGGTGCTGCTGATATTCGGCGTGGCCGCGCTCGTTGCTATCGGCGTCACCGGTCGCCTTGTTGATAACCGACTGCGCGGCACGGTGCTGGGTAGTCTGGCGCTATTCGCCATTGTCTCTCTGCTGTTCATCTGGCTGGCACGCGTACCGGCTTTCATCTACATCGGTGTGGCCGTTTGGGGGCTCACGTTCGGTGGTGCGGCAACCCTGCTGCAAACCGCACTGGCGGATGCCGCCGGCGAGGGGGCCGATGTGGCGCTGTCGATGAACGTTGTGGTCTGGAACGGCGCCATCGCGGGCGGTGGGCTTGTCGGCGGCATTTTGCTCAATACGTGGGGGGCCGCGTCTTTCCCGATTACGCTGGCGCTGGTGCTGATTGTCGGATTCCTGATTGCCCTGTCGGCGCGTACGCACGGCTTCAGGGCCGGGGCTCGTCATACGCACGTTTAGCAGAGACTGTTTAATTATTTGCATATCACCGGAGAAATACCTCGTGTTCAGAAAGTTACTTTCGACCCTTATCGCAGTGAAACGATTGTCACCTGTGTTTGCCGTGCTATGTACTTCAAATGGAGCACCCAGATCGTACAGAATCGTTGCCTCATAGAATAGGCTTCGCACGCGGTTTCCCGCCCAGACGAACGGTCGCTCCTCTGGCGACGGCGTTGTTAACCAGAGTGGTGACTTTATCGATCGCCCGCTGATTAATCAGCGGGCCGACGACAAACTCCGGCTGCATGAGAGAGCGTCGGGATAAGGGAAGCGAGCCGTGGCGTTTAGCGCCACGCGGTAGCGCGAAGGGCTTCAGCGTCTGCCGATCTGGCAATGTTCAGATGCCGCGCGCACCAGGAGCTTTTTAAAATAGTGAGGTTGACAGTTACTCTCGGCGATTGAAAAGGCTTAACTCGCACTCCCGCAGATAAATTTCCCACGACATTTTCTGTACAATCGGCTATCTTGTTTAGCATATAAAACACTACGGCCGTCCCGGTGCCGCGTGAAGGCATTTTAACGGTCTTTGAGTTAAGCCAGTAAAACGAGATTGCAAGATGAGCGTAATGTTTGACCCTGAAACGGCGATTTATCCTTTTCCCCCCAAGCCGATGCCGTTAAACCGCGATGAAAAGCACTTTTATCGCGAAAAGATCAAGCGCCTGCTGCGCGAACGCGATGCGGTCATGGTTGCCCACTACTATACCGACCCCGAAATCCAGCAGCTGGCGGAAGAGACCGGCGGGTGTATCTCGGACTCTCTGGAAATGGCGCGCTTTGGCGCCCGGCACCCGGCATCCACGCTGCTGGTTGCCGGCGTGCGTTTCATGGGGGAAACGGCAAAAATCCTCAGTCCGGAAAAAACCATCCTGATGCCGACGCTCCACGCCGAGTGCTCCCTCGATCTCGGCTGCCCCATTGATGAGTTCAGCCAGTTTTGCAATGCGCATCCGGATCGCACCGTAGTGGTCTACGCCAATACCTCCGCGGCGGTAAAAGCCCGTGCTGACTGGGTGGTGACCTCCAGCATTGCGGTTGAGCTGATTGAGCATCTTGATAGCCTGGGCGAAAAGATCATCTGGGCGCCGGACCGCCACCTGGGCAATTACGTACAAAAACAGACCGGCGCAGACGTCCTGTGCTGGCAGGGGGCCTGTATCGTTCACGATGAATTTAAAACCCAGGCGCTGACCCGAATAAAGGCGCTGTACCCCGACGCCGCGGTGCTGGTGCATCCGGAATCGCCGCAGTCGATTGTGGATATGGCCGATGCCGTCGGTTCTACCAGCCAGCTCATCAATGCGGCGAGAACGCTGCCTCAGCGCCAGCTGATTGTCGCCACCGATCGCGGCATCTTCTATAAAATGCAGCAGGCGGTGCCGGAGAAAGAGCTGCTGGAGGCGCCAACGGCCGGCGAAGGCGCTACCTGCCGCAGCTGCGCCCACTGCCCGTGGATGGCGATGAACGGCCTGAAGGCGATTGCCGAAGGTCTCGAGCACGGCGGCGCGGCGCACGAGATTCAGGTTGACGAGCAGCTGCGCACCGGCGCATTAATTCCGCTTAACAGAATGCTGGATTTTGCGGCTACACTACGGGGATAACCGACAACGCGTGTAATACGCTCTGGGGAAAAGATGGATTTTTTAAGTACGCAGAATATTTTGGTACATATACCCATTGGGGCCGGAGGGTACGATCTCTCCTGGATTGAGGCCGTCGGGACGATTGCCGGGCTGCTGTGCATCTGGCTGGCGAGCCTGGAAAAGATCGGCAACTATGCCTTTGGGCTGATTAACGTCACCCTGTTTGCCATTATCTTCTTCCAGATCCAGCTCTATGCCAGCCTGCTGCTGCAGGTATTTTTCTTCGTGGCTAACGTCTACGGCTGGTACGCCTGGTCGCGGCAGACCAGCAGCCACGAGGCCGCGCTGCAGATCCGCTGGCTGCCGCTGCCCAAAGCGCTGGGCTGGCTGGCGGCGTGCGCGGTGGCGATTGGCCTGATGACGGTATTTATCGATCCGGTGTTCGCCTTCCTGACGCGGGTGGCGGTGGCGCTGATGCAGGGGCTGGGGTTACAGGTCACTATGCCGGCGCTACAGCCGGATGCTTTCCCGTTCTGGGACTCCTGCATGATGGTGCTGTCGATCGCCGCCATGATCCTGATGACCCGCAAATACGTTGAGAACTGGCTGCTGTGGGTGATCATTAACGTGATCAGCGTGGTCATTTTTGCGCGGCAGGGCGTCTACGCGATGTCGCTGGAATACATGCTGCTGACCTTTATTGCCCTCAACGGCAGCCGGTTGTGGATCAACAGCGCGCGCGAGCGGGGTTCTCACGCGTTTTCTCGTTAGTGATGATGCTGATGGGCGTGCCCGGAGTGAGCCGTGTTAAGGCGGCACTCCGGGCCGCTGCAGGGCTGATACTCCATCTGTACGGTGGCGTGCTCAACGTCATACTTGTGGTGCAAAAATTCCTGGATACGATTCAGCAGGGCGTCGTGATCGTGCGGCGGGATGACCTGCACGTGCAGCGTCATCACCGTTTTTTCCCCGACCAGCCAGACGTGGACATGATGCACGTCGCGAACTTCGGCCACCGAGCGGCGTAAATCACGTTTCAGAGCGTCAACATCCAGCGAATGCGGCGCCCCCTCCAGCAGCTCGTTCAGGCTCTCCTTCAGCAGCCGCCAGGCGCTGCGCAGCACCAGGCAGGAAACCAGCACCGACAAAATCGGGTCAATTGGCGTCCAGCCGGTGGTTAAAATCACGATCGCGGCGATAATCGCTCCCACTGAACCGAGTAAATCCCCCAGCACGTGCAGCGCCGCGGCGCGAACGTTAAGGTTGCGCTCCTCGCCGCCGCGGTGAAGGATCCAGAAGGCCAGAATATTGGCCAGCAGCCCGGCGACGGCGATCGCCATCATCGCCGCCCCGGCGACGGGCTGCGGATGATTAAAACGCTGAATCGCTTCCCATACGATTAGAATGGTAATCACCACCAGCGCGATGGCGTTGACGAAGGCGGCGAGGGTCGTCAGGCGCAGCCAGCCGAAGGTATGGCGGGCGTTGGGTGGGCGGCTGGCAAAACGAACGGCCAGCAGGGCGAAGAGCAGGGCGGCGGAGTCGGTAAGCATATGGCCGGCATCGGCCAGCAGCGCCAGAGAGCCCGAGAGCGCGCCGCCGATCGCCTCAACCACCATAAAGCCGGCGGTGACGATAAAGGCCAGCAGCAGGCGGCGAGCGTTATTATCCTGCGGCTGCTGAGGTGAAGTATGCGAGTGCGCCATGGTGTCATCCCCTGATTATTCTCATTATTACTGTATGACATCATACCGATTTTCGGTGAACAAAATGAAAAAGGAGAGCCGCGGCTCTCCCCTTATTTTCAGGCGTGAAGATTATTACTGCGTGGTCCCGTCCGTTTTGCTACCGGTATCGCTCGGGGTGCTTTCCGGGCAGCGGCCGTCCTTACACATCGTGTTTTTATGGGCCTCGTCGCTCGTCATCCCGTCATGGCTCATGGTTGAACCGTCGGAGTTAAGCATCTTGTCGCCGGAGTTGATCTTGTCGTTATCCACCTTGTTTGGCGCGATGTTGGTACGGGCGTCGGGCGCGACCTGTCCGGCATCGGCGGAGGCGTTAGCCTGTCCGTTATTGGACTGGGCGCCGGTATCTGCCGCCAGCGCGGCGGCGCTGGTCAGGCCAAGGGTGACGGCTAAAAAGAGTGGGGTGAGGGTAGTCGTTTTCATAGGATGCTCCTGTTATGGTCGATAGGTCGGATAACCTCTTCCAACGGTGCATGTGCCAGAGCCCGCTTGCGCTCCGCGCTCTATGATTAAAAGCTTCACATCAATAAGTTACATCAGCATGGAATACTGATTAGAGGCGTGAAGATTGGTCTTAACAGTTAAAAATTGTAGTTCATGGCCTGTTTTTCGCTTCTTTATTGCGTATTTTAGCCTATTTTCAGGATTAATCTGTTGTCACTGTAAAATCACGTTTACACTTTTTGAACGAAGAGATAGATTGGAGGGATTGCATTTACATAGATAAGATGGCAGAGCTGGAAAGAACATGAATTATCAGAACGACGATTTACGCATTAAAGAGATCAACGAATTACTTCCTCCCGTTGCGCTCCTCGAAAAGTTCCCCGCGACCGAAAATGCTGCTAATACCGTGGCGCATGCTCGTAAAGCGATCCACCAGATCCTCAAGGGCAACGACGATCGCCTGCTGGTTGTGATTGGGCCCTGCTCAATTCACGATACCGCAGCGGCGAAAGAGTACGCTGAGCGCCTGTTGACGCTGCGAGAAGAGCTGAAAGGCGAGCTGGAAGTGGTAATGCGCGTCTATTTTGAGAAGCCGCGCACCACCGTCGGCTGGAAGGGGCTGATCAACGATCCGCATATGGATAATAGCTTCCGCATCAACGACGGCCTGCGCATTGCGCGTAAGCTGCTGCTGGAGATTAACGACAGCGGGCTGCCGGCGGCGGGCGAATTCCTTGATATGATCACCCCTCAGTACGTGGCTGACCTGATGAGCTGGGGCGCAATCGGCGCGCGCACCACCGAATCTCAGGTGCACCGCGAGCTCTCCTCAGGCCTCTCCTGCCCGGTTGGCTTTAAAAACGGCACCGACGGAACGATTAAAGTCGCGATTGATGCGATTAACGCCGCCGGCGCGCCGCACTGCTTCCTGTCGGTGACCAAGTGGGGCCATTCGGCGATTGTGAACACCAGCGGCAACAGCGACTGCCATATCATCCTGCGCGGGGGCAAAGAGCCGAACTACAGCGCGAAGCACGTTGCTGAAGTGAAGGTGGGGCTGGCGAAAGCCGGTCTGCCGGCGCAGATCATGATTGATTTCAGCCACGCCAACTCCAGCAAGCAGTTCAAAAGACAAATGGACGTGGGCAGCGACGTTTGCCGGCAGATTGCCGGCGGCGAGCAGGCGATCATGGGCGTGATGATTGAAAGCCATCTGGTGGAAGGCAACCAAAGCCTGGAGAGCGGAGAGCCGCTGACCTATGGTAAGAGCGTCACCGATGCCTGCATTGGCTGGGAAGACACGGATACCATCCTGCGCCAGCTGGCGGATGCGGTGAAAGCCCGCCGCGGCTAGCGCTGCTCATCGCCCGGTCGGGCGTTGCGAGCCGGAATTAAGGCAATAAAAAAGCGTGGAGCAATCCACGCTTTTTTTTATACCGGCGAAAATTACTTCGCTTTACCCTGGTTCGCTACCGCCGCCGCTTTGGCCGCGATTTCATCAGCGTTGCCCAGATAGTAATGTTTGATCGGCTTAAAGTTTTCGTCGAACTCATAAACCAGCGGTACGCCGGTCGGGATATTCAGTTCGAGGATCTCTTCTTCACCCATATTGTCGAGGTACTTCACCAGCGCGCGCAGGGAGTTACCGTGAGCGGCAATAATGACGCGCTCACCGCTTTTCAGACGCGGCAGAATGGTTTCGTTCCAGTAAGGCACCACGCGCTCGATGGTCAGCGCCAGGCTTTCAGTGACCGGCAGCTCGGCATCGGTCAGCTTCGCGTAGCGCGGATCGTGGCCCGGGAAGCGCTCGTCGTCTTTGGTCAGCTCCGGCGGCGTGATGGCAAAGCCGCGGCGCCACTGCTTAACCTGCTCGTCACCGTATTTTTCAGCGGTTTCGGCTTTGTTCAGACCCTGCAGAGCGCCGTAGTGGCGTTCGTTCAGTTTCCAGGATTTCTCAACCGGCAGCCAGGCTTGATCCAGTTCGTCCAGCACGTTCCACAGGGTATGGATGGCACGTTTCAGCACAGAGGTATAAGCAAAATCGAAGCTGAAGCCTTCCTCTTTCAGCAGTTTACCTGCCGCTTTTGCTTCACCCACGCCTTTCTCGGACAGATCGACATCATACCAACCGGTGAAACGGTTTTCGTTGTTCCATTGGCTTTCGCCGTGACGGACCAGTACCAGCTTAGTTACAGCCATTCTCTCACTCCTCAATACAACACGCCGTCCTTCGCGCTGTGGCTCAGCGGCCGCCTGCATTTACCCGGTGAACAGCGTTCGCGGGAGTCGCTCTGCGGCCGAATCGATACAACCCGAATGCTGCGGTGTATGCGTTTATTGATTGATAACTATTCTCATTATATTGCCGTGATTTACCTCACGGCAACGCTTATCCCTAACCATAGCGAAAATAGTGGCTCAGTGTAAGGTGCTTGTAAATCCGCGGTTATATTTTTGTCGGCAGGTGGCGTAATTTACGCCAAAGCGGCGAAAAAAAGCCCTCCATCGGGAGGGCGGGGGCATTATCTGGCGATGAACTGGTACTCCGTCAGGCTGACGTACTCCTCGCCCGGGCGCAATACGCAATCCGGCTGCGGCCAGTGCGGATGGTTTGGCGAGTCGGGCAGGAATTCGCTCTCCAGCGCCAGGCCCTGCCAGGCCGCGTAGTCATGTTCCGTGCGCGACGGCGTGCCGTCGAGGTAGTTGCCGGAATAGAACTGCAGCGCCGGGGCGGAGGTATACACCGTCATCTGCAGCTTTTCATCCTGCGACCAGAGGTGGGCCGCAGGCCGGCCGGCGTCGCCCTGCGCCTGCAGCAGGAACGCATGATCGTAGCCTTTCACCTTGCGCTGATCGTCATCGCTCAGGAAGCGCTCCGCCAGCACCCGAGGCTCGCGGAAGTCAAAGCTGGTTGCGGTAACGTCGCGCAGATCGCCGCCCGGTATTCCGTCGCTCTCAACCGGCAGATAGCGGTCGGCGAAGAGCTGCAGCCGGTGCTGGCGAACGTCGGTCTGCTGGCCATCGAGGTTGAAGTAGACGTGGTTGGTCAGGTTCACCGGGCAGGGCCGATCGACGGTGGCGCGATATTCAATGGCGATACGGTTATCGTCGGTCAGGCGATAGTGCGCCGTAGCCCGTAGATTCCCGGGGAAGCCCTGGTCACCGTCGGCGGAAGCGAGGGAAAACAGCGCCTGACGCTCGTCGGCGCTGACTATCTGCCAGCGGCGCTTATCAAATCCGTCCGGTCCGCCGTGCAGCTGGTGGCCGGCGTCGGTGGACGGCGCCAGGTTGACGGTATGGCCGTCGAGAACAAACCGACTGTTGGCGATGCGATTGGCATAGCGGCCGACCGAGGCGCCGAAATAGGCCGCCTGGCGGGTATACTGTTCCGGCGAGGCGCAGCCGAGCAGAGCCTCGCGGACGCTGCCGTCGGCCAGAGTGACCCGGGCGGAGAGCAGGGTCGCGCCCCAGTCCATCAGCGTCACCACCATCCCGGCGTCGTTGCGCAGGGTAATAAGCCGCCACGGCTGGCCGTCGGGCGCGCGTTCTGTTGTTTGAGTTAGCACTGGCCGGCTCCCTGGGAAGGTTTGCAAACGTAGAAGGTCTCTTTGATTCCGGTTTTCGCTTCATACTGCGCGGCAACGGCCTGCTGAACCGGCGTGACGAGTTCTTCCGGCACCAGCGCCACGACGCAGCCGCCGAAGCCGCCGCCGGTCATGCGCACGCCGCCTTTGTCGCCGATGGTGGCTTTGACGATCTCAACCAGAGCGTCGATTTGCGGAACGGTGATTTCAAAATCATCGCGCATCGAGGCGTGGGATTCGGCCATCAGCTCGCCCATCCGCTTCAGGTCGCCTTTTTCCAGCGCGGTTGCCGCTTCGACGGTGCGGGCGTTTTCGGTCAGCACGTGCCGAACGCGCTGCGCAACGATCGGATCCAGCTCGGCGGCCACGGCGTTGAACTCGGCAAGGGTCACGTCACGCAGCGCCGGCTGCTGGAAGAAGCGCGCGCCGGTTTCGCACTGTTCGCGGCGGGTATTGTATTCGCTGCCGACCAGGGTGCGTTTAAAGTTACTGTTGATGATCACCACCGCCACGCCTTTCGGCATCGAGACGGCCCTGGTGCCCAGGGTGCGGCAGTCAATCAGCAGGGCGTGATCCTTCTTGCCGAGGGCGGAGATCAGCTGGTCCATAATGCCGCAGTTGCAGCCGACGAACTGGTTTTCCGCCTCCTGACCGTTTAGCGCGATTTGCGCGCCGTCCAGCGGCAGATGGTAGAGCTGCTGGAATACGGTACCGACGGCTACCTCCAGCGAAGCGGAGGAGCTTAAGCCTGCGCCCTGCGGAACGTCGCCGCTAATGACCAGATCCGCGCCGCCGAAATGGCTGTTGCGCTTCTGCAGATGCTTCACCACCCCGCGCACGTAGTTGGACCACTGCTGGCTATCGTGGCTGACAATTTTTTCATCCAGCGAGAACTCGTCGGACTGATTTTCATAATCGGCGGCAATTACGCGTACTCTGCGGTCCGCGCGCGGCGCGCAGCTGATAACCGTTTGATAATCAATGGCGCAGGGCAGCACGAAACCGTCGTTATAATCGGTATGTTCGCCGATCAAATTAACGCGGCCCGGAGCCTGAATGGTGTGGCTGGCAGGGTAGCCAAATTTCTCAGCAAACAGGGCTTGGGTTTTCTCTTTCAGACTCATTGTTATTCTCCGGATTCGCGAAAATGAACGTCGCTGACCGCGCGCAGACGCTCGGCGGCCTGCTCAGCCGTCAGGTCACGCTGGGTTTCGGCCAGCATTTCGTAGCCGACCATAAATTTGCGTACCGTCGCGGAACGCAGCAGCGGCGGATAAAAGTGGGCGTGTAGCTGCCAGTGATTATTCTCTTCACCGTTAAACGGCGCGCCGTGCCAGCCCATCGAGTAGGGGAACGAGCACTGGAACAGGTTGTCGTAGCGGCTGGTCAGCTTTTTCAGCGCCAGCGCAAGGTCGCTGCGCTGCGCTGCGGTTAAATCGGTCAGACGCAGGATGTGCGCTTTCGGCAGCAGCAGGGTCTCAAACGGCCAGGCCGCCCAGTAGGGAACGACCGCCAGCCAGTGTTCAGTCTCGACCACCGTGCGGCTGCCGTCGGCGAGCTCGCGCCGGGCGTAATCCACCAGCATCGGCGAACCCTGGTCGGCGAAATAGGCTTTCTGCAGGCGATCTTCTCGTTCGGCTTCGTTCGGCAGGAAGCTGTTGGCCCAGACCTGGCCGTGCGGGTGCGGGTTGGAGCAGCCCATCGCGGCGCCTTTATTCTCAAACACCTGCACCCACGGATAGCGCTGGCCGAGATCGGCCGTCTGTTCCTGCCACGCTTTAACCACGCCGTCCAGGGCTTCAACGCTCAGCTCAGGCAGCGTTTTGCTGTGGTCTGGCGAGAAGCAGATGACCCGGCTGGTCCCGCGAGCGCTTTGACAGCGCATCAAGGGATCGTCGCTTTCCGGCGCGTCCGGAGTATCGGTCATCAATGCCGCAAAGTCGTTCGTAAACACGTACGTGCCGGTGTAGTTCGGGTTGGTATCGCCGGTGACGCGGGTGTTACCCGGGCACAGGAAACAGTCCGGATCGTGCGCCGGCAGGGTCAGCTTTGCCGGCGTCTCCTGCGCCCCCTGCCAGGGGCGCTTTGCGCGATGCGGGGAAACCAAAATCCACTGCCCGGTTAACGGGTTATAGCGACGGTGCGGATGGTCGACGGGGTTAAATACGCTCATGACGGTTCCTTAGTCTGGGTAACCCTGCGGATGACGGGACTGCCAGTGCCAGGTGTCCTGCGCCATCTCATCAAGGTTGCGCGTGACGCGCCAGTTCAGTTCACGGTCGGCCTTTTCGGCATCAGCCCAGTAGGCCGGGAGATCGCCTTCACGGCGCGGCGCGAAGTGGTAGTTAATCGGTTTGCCGCAGGCTTTGCTGAAGGCGTTAATGACGTCGAGGACGCTGCTGCCAACGCCTGCGCCAAGGTTGTAAACGTGCACGCCCGACTTACCGGCCAGTTTTTCCATCGCCGCAACGTGGCCGTCCGCGAGGTCCATGACGTGAATATAGTCGCGCACGCCGGTGCCGTCTTCGGTCGGGTAATCGTTACCGAATACCGCCAGCGACTCGCGGCGACCCACCGCCACCTGCGCAATGTACGGCATCAGGTTGTTAGGGATGCCCTGCGGGTCTTCGCCCATATCGCCGGACTGGTGGGCGCCAACCGGGTTGAAGTAGCGCAGCAGCGCGATGCTCCACTCCGGCTGGGCTTTCTGCAGGTCGGTAAGAATTTGCTCGACCATCAGCTTGCTTTTGCCATACGGGCTTTGCGGCGTGCCGGTCGGGAAGCTTTCAACGTAAGGGATCTTTGGCTGATCGCCGTAGACGGTAGCGGAGGAGCTGAAAATAAAGTTTTTGACGCCGGCGGCGCGCATGGCGGAAACTAATTTTAATGTGCCGGTCACATTATTGTCGTAGTATTCCAGCGGTTTGGCGACGGATTCGCCGACGGCCTTCAGCCCGGCAAAGTGGATCACCGCCTCAATGGCGTGATCGTGCAGGATCTCGGTCATCAGCGCTTCATTGCGGATATCGCCTTCAACAAAGGTCGCTTTTTTCCCGCCAAGGCGCTCAATCACCGGCAGCACGCTGCGCTTACTGTTGCAGAGGTTGTCGAGAATAATCACCTCGTGTCCCTGCAGCAGCAGCTGTACGCAGGTATGACTTCCAATGTAACCGCTACCACCTGTAACCAATACTTTCATGACTCGCTCCAATAGGCTTATCGTATGTGAAGACGATAGCATATCAAAGAACGAAAAAGTGTGACACAGACCAAATTGGTGGTATCGCTTACACCAAAATACATAAACGCGATATTTAAATAAATACTGTTTTAAAACATGGTGTTAATGGTTTCTTGTCAACCTTATCTGAAAAAATACAGGGATCCGCAGACCCCTGGGTTGGCTTATTTTGCCAGCGGACCGATCCGATAAGTGTAACCGTCTCCACTCGGAATAAATTCCAGACGGTGGGTGATGCAGTCCGGGGCGTCCTCGGCGTGGTGGGAAACAAACAGCAGCTGGGTGGCCCCTTCGCTAATCAGCACGTCAACAAAGCGGCGCACCAGCTGGCGGTTGAGAGGGTCGAGCCCCTGCAGCGGCTCGTCAAGGATCAGCAGCGTCGGGTGTTTCACCAGCGCGCGGACAATCAGCGCCAGGCGCTGCTGGCCCCACGACAGACTGTGGAACGGGGCGTCGGCGGTTCGGCCGTCGATACCCAGAATCTCCAGCCAGGTCTGCACCAGCTTGCGCTGCTTATCGGAAACGGCCTGATAGATGCCGATCGAGTCGAAATAGCCCGACAGAATAACGTTGCGCACGGTGGTGCTGACGCGATACTCCAGGTGCAGGCTGCTGCTGACGTAGCCGATATGCTTTTTGATATCCCAGATGGTTTCGCCGCTGCCGCGACGGCGGCCAAAAAGGGTCAGCTCGTTGCTGTATCCCTGGGGATGATCGCCGGTTATCAGGCTGAGCAGCGTCGATTTCCCGGCGCCGTTGGGCCCGACTATCTGCCAGTGCTCGCCGGGATTGACCTGCCAGCTAAGGTGATTGAGGATTGGCCGATCGTTGTATGACACCACCCCGTCGTTGAGGATAATGAGCGGCGTATCGGCGACCAAAGAGTGGCGGGCGGCGGGGGCATCCGGCTCCGGCAGCGCGATCCCGTCAAGCCGCTCGCTGTGGGCCAGCTGGGCGATTAGCGCCTGCTGCAGTAGCGCCTGTGTCTCCCCGATTTCGCTTAACGTACAGTCCGCCAGCACGCCGGCAAACTGCACGAAGTCGGGAATTTCGTCGAACCGGTTGAGCACCAGCACGAGGGTAATACCTTCTCCGTTCAGGGCGGCCAGCAGTTCGGCCAGCTGGCGGCGGGAGGCCACGTCAAGGCCGTCGAAAGGCTCATCAAGGATCAGTAAATCCGGTTTGGCCATCAGCGCCTGGCACAGCAGCGTTTTGCGCGTCTCGCCGGTGGAGAGATATTTAAACCGGCGCTGCAGCAGGCCGGAAATGCCAAACAGTTCGGCAAGATGCGCGCAGCGGGCGGCATCTTTGTACTCCTCCTGGATTATCTCATGGGTAAAGCGGCCGGTATCCTCTTCGCCCGGACTGAGTAGATCGGTGTTGTTGCGCTGCCACTCGTCGCTGACCAGCTTCTGTAGCTGTTCAAAGGAGAGGCGGGTGATGCGGGTAAAATCGCTTTCACGCTCGCCGGAGAGCAGGGTGAGTTCGCCGGATAGCGCGCGGGCCAGCGCGGATTTACCGCTGCCGTTGCTACCGACGAATGCCCAGCTTTCGCCGGAGCCAACGGTGAGGCGTTCAATATTTAGCGTTTTTGTGTCGCTCAGGCGGAACGTGCCTTGCGATATTTGCAATGATGACATTGTGTATCCCACTTTTTGCAGCAAAGTGCTTCAGGGATACGTCTTCAGGCGGATAATGTCAATCCCGTCAGCACAAGGTGGCAAGAATGATGCGATCGGCATTAAAATAGGCGAGCGCCTCGGCGCCTTCAGCCAGTCCTTCCGTCTGCTCGCGCGGCAGAGTCGCGCAGAGGGTCTGACCATCCGGCAGCGTCATCAACACTTCGCACTGCTCCGGCCCGTATTCGATATGGCCGATCCTTCCTGCCAGCTGATTGTCCGCTTTTGCGGCCACCGCCGGGTCCAGGGTAATACCGACCCACGGCGCTTTGAGTAAAACCAGCACTTCCTGGCCTTCATCGAGGCCGAGTCGTTCGGCGCTTTGGGCGGTGATCGCGACTTTAAAACGAGTCTGACCGTTGGCCAGCAAAACCTCAACGTGCTGCTGCACCTGCTGATGGTCGCGGCCGGTGATGGTGCCAAACCACTGGTTGCGGGCGCTGGTTTGCAGGGAGAAGCGGGAGATGGCGGCGAGCAGGCTGTCGAGGGGCAGCGCGTCGTCGTCGCTCAGCACATCAAAAGCCTTCTGTTGAATCTGCGCCAGCAGATCGTAAAGCTGAATCAGCCGCTGGCCGTAGCGGGTCAGCACCGCGCCGCCGCCGCCCTTACCGCCGGTGGCGCGGTCAACCAGCGTCTGCTCGCTGAGCTGATTCATTTCGTTAATGGCATCCCACGCGCTTTTATAGCTGATGCCGGCATTTTTCGCGCCCTGGCTAATTGAACCCGTCTGATCAATCTGTTTCAGCAGGGAGATGCGGCGAGGGTCGGCGAACAGGCGCTGCTGTAATTTCAGGGTAAGAAGAATTTCGGCCTGCATAATAATATCCTGGCAAAAAGGGTATTGTGACCGATAGCGAGCATCTTGCAAGATAGATCTATGACTCTGGTCGGCGAGGCATCGCACAAATGGGGCGTGTTTTTCCTGCTGAAACGGTTACAATTAAGCATTCGTACTTTCTGGAGCCCACTATGTTAGAGCTATTGAAAAGCCTGGTTTTTGCCGTGGTCATGGTCCCGGTGGTGATGGCCGTCATCCTCGGTCTGATTTACGGCCTGGGCGAAGTGTTCAACATCTTCTCCGGCGTCGGTCACAGAGATCGCGGCCAGCAAAAAAACTGATTACCTGACGCCCGGTTTCTCCGGGCGTTTTTTTATCCCTTCCTTTTGATCCTCATCTGGTTACCACCAATTCGCGCTGGGAAAACCCCAATCTTGTCGTTATATTAGCCCGTACATAACGTACGCACAGGAGTTTCAGATGGCACGTCAATGGTTACGTCTTTTTGTTGGAGCAACGCTAACGCTCTCCGTTGCTGGACACGCGCTGGCAGAAGAGGGAAAGATAACGGTCTTCGCGGCGGCTTCCTTAACCAACGCGATGCAGGATATCGCGAAGGCCTATAAGCAGGAGAAAAAGGTGGACGTGGTCTCGTCCTTTGCCTCCTCTTCAACGCTGGCGCGGCAAATTGAAGCGGGCGCGCCTGCTGACCTGTTTATCTCCGCGGACCAGAAGTGGATGGATTACGCGGTCGAGAAAAAAGCGATTGATACCGCCACGCGCGCAACGCTGCTGGGAAATAGCCTGGTGGTCGTTGCGCCGAAGGCCAGCGCGCAGGGCGACATTACCATCAGCAGCAAGACCGACTGGACCAGCCTGCTGAAGGGCGGTCGTCTGGCGGTGGGCGATCCGGAACATGTGCCGGCCGGGATTTATGCGAAAGAAGCGCTGCAGAAGCTGGGCGCGTGGGATACCCTGTCAGCGAAGCTGGCTCCGGCAGAAGACGTGCGCGGCGCGCTGGCATTAGTTGAACGCGACGAAGCGCCGCTGGGCATTGTTTACGGATCCGATGCGGTTGCCAGCAAAGGCGTTAAAGTGGTCGGTACCTTCCCGGAAGATTCGCATAAGAAAGTTGAGTATCCGCTGGCTATCGTCGATGGGCATAAAAATGCGACCGTTAGCGCATTCTATGACTATCTGAAAGGGCCTGAGGCATCGGCTATCTTCAAACAATACGGATTTACCACGCGCCAATGATTTTAAGCGATCCCGAATGGCAGGCGGTGCTGCTGAGCCTCAAAGTGTCATCCCTGGCGGTGGTATTTAGCTTACCTTTTGGGATCTTTTTTTCATGGCTGTTGGTCCGGCGCAGCTTCCCCGGAAAAGCGCTGCTCGACAGCCTTCTCCACCTGCCGCTGGTGCTGCCGCCGGTGGTGGTGGGGTACTTGCTGCTGGTGGCGATGGGCAGGCGCGGTTTTATCGGCAGCTGGCTGTACGACTGGTTTGGCCTGACGTTTGCCTTTAGCTGGCGCGGCGCGGTGCTGGCGGCGGCGGTGATGTCGTTTCCGCTGATGGTGCGGGCGATTCGCCTGGCGCTTGAAGGGGTCGATATCAAGCTGGAGCAGGCGGCGCGCACCCTTGGCGCCGGGCGCTGGCGGGTGTTCTTTACCATCACCCTGCCGCTGACGCTGCCGGGCATTATTGTCGGCACCGTGCTGGCCTTCGCCCGCTCGCTGGGCGAGTTTGGCGCGACCATTACCTTCGTTTCCAATATCCCCGGCGAAACGCGCACCATCCCCTCCGCGATGTATACCCTGATTCAAACGCCGGGCGGCGAGGGCGCCGCCGCGCGTTTATGCTTAATTTCCATCGTGCTGGCGCTGATCTCGCTGCTGGTTTCCGAATGGCTGGCCCGCCTCAGCCGCGCGCGGATGGGTAAATAACGATGCTGGAACTCGATTTTACCCAGACGCTGGGAACCCACTGCCTGAGCATTCAGGAGACGCTGCCCGCCAGCGGTATTACCGCGGTATTTGGCGTCTCCGGCGCCGGTAAAACCTCGCTTATCAACGCCATCAGCGGCCTCACCCGGCCGCAGAAAGGGCGGATCGTACTCAACGGCAGGGTGCTGAACGATGTCGAAAAGCGCATCTGCCTGGCGCCGGAAAAGCGGCGCATTGGCTACGTTTTCCAGGACGCCCGCCTGTTTCCGCACTACAAAGTGCGCGGCAATTTGCAGTACGGCATGGCGAAGAGTATGGCCGGCCAGTTCGATAAGCTGGTGGCGCTGCTGGGGATTGAGCCGCTGCTCGATCGTCTGCCCGGCGGGCTCTCCGGCGGCGAGAAGCAGCGGGTGGCCATCGGACGGGCGCTGCTGACCGCTCCCGAGCTGCTGCTGCTCGACGAGCCGCTGGCCTCGCTGGATATTCCGCGCAAGCGCGAGCTGTTGCCCTATCTGCAGCGGCTGGCGCGCGAAATCAATATCCCGATGCTGTACGTCAGCCATTCGCTGGATGAGATCCAGCACCTGGCGGATAAAGTGCTGGTGCTGGAAAACGGCAGCGTGAAGGCGTTCGGCGATCTCGAAGAGGTATGGAGCAGCAGCGTGATGCACCCGTGGCTGCCGCAGGAGCAGCAGAGCACGATCCTGAAGGTTGCGGTTGCCGCCCGGCATCCGCAGTATGCGATGACCGAACTGGCCCTCGGCGAGCAGCGGCTGTGGGTCAACCAGCTCGACCGTCCGCCGGGCGAGTCGGCGCGCATTCGCATTCAGGCCTCCGACGTGTCGCTGGTGCTGGAACGTCCGCAGCGGACCAGTATTCGCAATATTTTGCGCGCGCAGGTGGTGCAGTGTATTGAAACCAACGGGCAGATTGAGGTGCAGCTGGAGGTCAGCGGCCGCACGCTGTGGGCGCGCATCAGCCCGTGGGCCAGGGATGACCTGGGGGTTACGCCCGGCCAGTGGCTGTATGCGCAAATCAAGAGCGTGTCGATTAGCGCCTGATCACAACAGGTTGCGGTTGATAAAGTCGGCTATGCTGCTGCTTTCGTTCTCGCCAATCACCACGTTCGCGCGGGCTTTGACTTCATCAACCGCGTTACCCATCGCCACGCCGGTACCGGCGGCTTCCAGCATGCTGAGGTCGTTATAGTTGTCGCCGAAGGCCACCACGTCCTGCATCGACAGCCCCTGGGCCTCAACCCACTGCGCCAGGCGCTTGCCTTTGCTGTTGCCGGCGCGGGCGATATCGACCTGATCGTGCCACGACCACTCGCACTCCAGCCCCAGCGTCTGGCCGACGTGCTGCGCGAACTGCTGCAGTTTAGGAATATTTTCATCGGTGAGGGCAAACTTCCACACCGCCTTCACCTCGCGCGCCGCCTGCGCCAGGGAGTCCACCAGGGTGAAGACCGGGCGCTGTTCCGGCGGCAGCGACTCCGCCCAGCGGGCGGTACGGATGACGTGCCCGGTTGGGTGCTCGTAGAGCATGGCGTCGTCGACGTACATCAGGCCGTGCACATCGTGCTCAGCCAGCATGTCGGTGAGGCTCAGCGCCTTATCGACCGCCATCGGATCGGCCTGCAGAACCTTTTTTGCCTGATAATCATACAAATAAGTGCCATTACAACAAATTGCAGGTGTATCCAGAGCCAGTGCCTGATAAAAAGGATGGATCGCGACGTGATGTCGACCCGTGACGACGATCACCTGGTAGCCTGCCGCGCGGGCGCGCGCCAGCGCCTCAAGCGAGGCGGGCAGGATGGTCTTGCTGGAGGTCAATAAGGTGCCGTCTAAATCCAGGGCAATCACGCGTGAGGTCATCTGTTGTTTCCGGTTAATGGTGAAAAGTTAGCAGGCCATGATGGTACACCGCTGCGCCTCAGGGGCAAATTTTTCAGCATCTACCGTTAAAAGAGTCTATACATTGCATCGAAGAAGCAGCTTGCTGAATGAAATGTATAAGTTTTCCATGTGCAGTGAGGAAAGGAGCAGTCATGAAACAAACCGTTTATACCGCCAGCCCGGAAAGCCAGCAGATTCACGTCTGGAGTCTGGATGTTGCGGGAAATTTGACCCTGGTACAGGTTGTTGACGCCCCGGGTCAGGTGCAGCCGATGGTGGTTAGCCCGAATAAAGAGTATCTCTACGTCGGCGTGCGTCCGGAGTTTCGCGTACTGGCCTACCGCATTGCGCCAGATAACGGGGCGCTGACCTTCGCCGGCGAAGCCGCGCTGCCGGGAAGCCCGACGCATATTTCTACCGACCGCCTGGGCCGCTTTGTGTTCAGCGCCTCCTACAACTCGGGCTGCGTTAGCGTCACGCCGCTGACCGACGGCCTGCCGGGTGAAACGGTGGCGGTGGTTGAAGGGCTGGAAGGTTGCCACTCGGCCAACATTGCCCCGGATAACCGCACGCTGTGGGTGCCGGCGCTGAAGCAGGATCGCATCTGCCTGTTTACCCTCAGCGATGACGGCTTCCTTGCGGCGCAGGAACCGGCGGAAATCACCACCGTTGAAGGCGCGGGCCCGCGCCATATGGTGTTCCATCCGAACCAGCAGTACGGCTACTGCGTGAACGAACTGAACAGCTCCGTTGACGTCTGGGAGCTGAAGGACCCGCACGGCAAGATTGAGTGCGTGCAGACCCTGGATATGATGCCTGCCGACTTTACCGGTGTGCGCTGGGCGGCGGATATCCACCTGACCGCCGACGGCCGTCACCTGTACGCCTGCGATCGTACCGCCAGCATTATCACCATCTTCAGCGTCTCCGAAGACGGCAGCGTGCTGGCGATTGAGGGCTACCAGCCGACCGAGGCCCAGCCGCGCGGCTTTAACCTCGATCACAGCGGCAAATATCTGATTGCCGCCGGGCAGAAATCGCACCACGTCGCGGTGTATGAGATTAGCGGCGAGCAGGGCCTGCTGCAGGAGAAAGGGCGCTATGCCGTCGGCCAGGGGCCGATGTGGGTGGTGGTTAACGCTCACTAAGCCGCCCGGCTGACAAAACCTCGCCTCGGCGAGGTTTTTTTATGCGCTGAGCGGGGCGCAGACCGCCCGGTTAGGGCGGCGTGGCGCTTATGATAGCGCCGCCTGCAGCGTGCGGGCGCTGTTTTGCAGCTGCGCGTCAGGGTTGCGGCCAATTAATACAAACTGATATCCCCGATCGCGCCACCAGGCGAGATTCATCCCGTGGCGCTGCTCGCGGCTAATCTCCGCGCTACCCGGCTGGCGCAGCGGGGAGATGCACAGCGCCATAGGACCATACTCGACGTGCATCCAGGCGATCTGCGCTATCGAGGTGCTGTCGTAGCGCAGCATGCGGACCATCTTAAGCTCCGCGCCCTGCAGCCTGAGCTGATGCGCATTGAGATGCAGGCCAAGATCCTCGGCGGTGCGCGCCAGGCCGCGCTGTAGCAGCGGCGGCGAGCTGTCGAGATCGAGCAGCGTTTCGGTGCTGTAGAGCGACATGTAGCGGGCCTCAAGATCGCGGATGTTTTCATTTTCGTCCGGCTCGTGCTCCGCGGGGCGCGCCAGATAGCCGAATCCACCACCTATCAGCAAAAAGCTCAGCGAGGCGGCAATCATGGAGCGACGGCTAAACGACGGCCGCGGCGCAGGCGCGCGGCTATCATCGGCCTTCGCCAGCTGCGCTTCCAGCCTCGCCTGCATCCGCTCCAGCGGTGCCTCATCGAGTAACGGCGCAAAGGCCTGGCGATAGTTCTGATTGCTGCTCATCAGCCCGGCGGTGCGGGCGGCAAGCTCCCCGTCGCTCTTCAACGCGGCCTCGAAGCGGCGGGCGTCGGCGTCGCTCATCTCACCATCCAGCCAGGCAACGATGGCCTCATCGCTATAGGGTGGCGTAAAACTTAATGATTTCAAGAGCGTTTCTCCTTCGCAGAGGGCGGGGTGGCTATCGATTTTGCCAGCGTCAGTCTTGCCGCCGCCAGCCGGCTCATTATGGTACCCACCGGCACCGACAGGGTGTCAGCCGCCTCCTGATAGGTAAAGCCTTCGACGTACACCAAAAATACGGCATTGCGCTGGGCTTCCGCCAGCGCGCCCACGCGCCGCATAATCTGCCGGTACTGTAGGCTATCTTCCGCCATTTCACGAGAGTCCGGCGCAACCAGCTCCTCGCTGTCGACGAATCCTTGCCCCATCCGCACGTGGCGCGCACGCAGCTCTGAAATCCAGATTGAGTGGAGAATAGAAAACAGCCATCTGTCGATGCGCGTGCCCGGCGTATACTGCGCGCTCTTTTCGAGCGCCCGTACGCAGGTGGACTGTACCAGCTCCTCGGCGACGTCGCGGCTGCGCGACAGAACCAGCCCGTAGCGCCAAAGGCGGGCCAGATGTGCGGCAAGCTGTAAGCGAACTTCACTGGTTGTGATTTTCTTATCCTCGTGACGATATTCAGGATTCAGGATGGCCGCTAATGGCCGCCTGCAAATCGCGATACTCCTCGCAGCCCTGGCCGCAGATCCCGGCAATCACCTTCAGCTGCGCCTTCGCCAGATCCGGACGACCTTTTATCATCCAGGCTTCACCCAGATACTCCCGCGCTTTGGCATAATTCGGCTCAAGCGCCAGCGAACGCTGATAATAGCCGATACCTTCGTCGGTGCGCCCGAGCTTGCGGGTCGCATAGCCGCGGTAGTTCCAGGCCTCGGCCGTATTACCGTTTTTTAACGAATCCAGCAGGTTCAGCGCCGTCTGGTACTCGCCTTTTTTCGCCAGATGATAAGCGTAGTTGGTTTTATCCTGGTCGCTGAGGCTGCTGGTTATTTCCGCCACGCACTGTTTGGTGACGCTGTCGTAAACCTGCCCGCTCGGGCAGTCCGGCGTTTTACTCTCGGTACTATCATCGCCCATAGCAAAAGCCGGCGGCACGGATAAGAAAAGGAGCAGCGCCGGAACGGCCATGCGGCGCGAGGCGGGGCGTAGTGCGGATCTAAGTGCGTTCATTTTAGTCTCCATAGTGGGCGAATGCGCGACCGGACGTACGGCCGAACCGCGAGGGTTAAGCGTCGTTATGGTCTTTCATCGTGTAAACGCGCCAGCGGGAGTTTTTATTCGCCGACAAAGGGTCTTTTTTTGCGGGGGGGAAGTAAAAGGGGGGATGGCTCCCCCCCTTTGGCGTGGCGACGGTTACTGCTTAGGTTCAGCCACGATAAAGCTGCCTACGCCGCGGTTGTTGTACTCCCACATGCGGTTGAAGCCGCTGTCGTTCAGGTTACGCTGCGCAACGCCTTTTGCGTCTACCGCGCCGGTATCGCCGCTGAAGGCGCGGTTAGAGACCGCCGCGTCGGCCCACGGCTTAGCGACATTAAAGCCTTCGTTAATCACGCTATCGCGGATAACCACCTGACCGTTGGTGTTCCTGTCAACGTCGAGAGAGCGGCCCAGCTGCGCAAAGCCGTCGCCGGAAGCGGTGAAGCGGCTGTTGATGGCGAGGAAGCCGTAGGTAACGCTCTTCAGCGTCGCCGGCGCAAAGACGTAGCCCTCTTTCTGCGTACGGGAGTTCACCACGCGGAAATCGGTGTTATCGAATACTACGGCGCCGCGGCCGGCAACGATATCGACGTCGCCTTCAATGTAGCTGTTGCTGACCAGCGTACGGGTCTGGCGATCGTTTTGCAGGCGGTTCTGCACGCCGCTGTTGGTGACGAAGAAGGTGTTCTGGCGGCCTAAGATATTGACGTTGTTAAGCTGCACCTGGTCGCCGTCGCTGCGCAGCGCAACGGCCTGGTGGGTGCCGGCATCAACGCTATCGCCGAGGTTGTTGGCGATGGTCAGGTTCTGCAGCTGCAGGCCGTTATTCTGCGACCAGAAGACCGCCGAGCACATCACGCCGACGGTGGCCGCGCGCTTGCTCTGGCAGCTGTCGAACATATACCACGCCGGTTTGCCTGGCATATATTTTCCGCCCGGATTGACCAGGTGGCGCCAGCTGGTGACGTCCATTTCCGAATCGATCGCCTGGCTAATTTTCACATCCAGCGGCTTCTCGCCGGTGCCGTACAGGGTCAGCGCGCCGGGGGCGGCCGGGACGTACACGGTACCGCTATATTCACCCGGCATAATCGCAATGAACAGACGGCGATTGGAATGGCGGGTGATTGCCGCATCGACGGCGGCCTGAATCGTGGTATGGGTCACGCCTTGGGCGCCCGCAGGCCCGACGACGAAGTCAGGCTGGGCCGGCACGGCAATGGCCGCCGGCTTCCACGCCGCGGCGTTCGGATCCAGCGACTGGAAATAGCTCTCCGGCAGGAAATTCTTCGCTTCATCGGCGCTTAAAACCGGGCGCGAGGCGGTACCCGGCGCTGCCTGGGTCGAGGGTTGCTGATCGGCAGGAGTTGAGCTGCAGGCGGATAACGTCACGCCGAAGGCCAGCGCCAGCGTCAGTCGGGAAACTGAGAATGTGTTCATGTTGCTCCGGGCAAGAATCAATTAGCTATACCCGCCATACTTCAGGTCGTTTCTTTGCTGGCTGCGTGCGCCTGCCACCGCGATACCGACCGAATTATTTGGGGTGTGTGGATAGATAAGCTCTTTAAAACCTGCTTTTTTATACTAAGTTGAGCAAAACGGGAAGACGCTGCGCTAAAAAGTTAGCGTTATGCTGTTTTGCATCCTGAAGCGGAGCCGCTCGCAGTCACAAAAAAATAACAATTATCCCTGCTTTTATTGACATTCTCGGTGGAATGAAAATAAATGTCTATACAACCCATGACAAGTTGACCGGTATGACTGAAGCCACTTCCGATCTCGTTATCTGGCGGAACGCCCGCCTTGCCACGCTGAACCCTCACGACTCGCGGCCTTATGGCCTGCTGGATCGCCACGCGCTGCTGGTGCGCAACGGTCGGATTAAGGCCGTGATCCCTGAAAGCGACGCTCCTGCCGGGCGGAGTATTGATCTCGGTGGCAGGCTGCTGACGCCGGGGCTGATTGACTGCCATACCCATCTGGTGTTCGGCGGCAGCCGGGCGCAGGAGTGGGAGCAGCGGCTAAACGGCGTCTCTTACCAGACGATTAGCGCTAACGGCGGGGGAATTAACTCGACGGTGCGCGCCACCCGCGAAAGCAGCGAAGCGCAGCTGCTGGCGCTGGCGCAGCAGCGCCTGGATCGCCTGTTGCACGAAGGGGTGACCACGGTTGAAATTAAGTCCGGCTACGGGCTGGATCTGGAAAACGAACGCAAGATGCTGCGTGTCGCGCAAAAGCTGAGTGAAAGCAACGCGGTGGAGCTGTCGGCCACGCTGCTTTCCGCCCACGCCACGCCGCCGGAGTATAAAGACGATCCGGACGGCTACATTACCCTGGTCTGCGACACCCTGCTGCCGACGCTGTGGGAAGAGGGGCTGTTTGAAAGCGTCGACGTATTTTGTGAAAACGTCGGCTTCAGCCCGCAGCAAACCGAACGCGTATTCCAGGCGGCGCAGGTCCGCGGAATTCCGGTGAAGGGCCACGTCGAACAGCTCTCATCGCTCGGCGGCGCCCAGCTGGTCAGCCGCTATCGCGGGCTCTCTGCCGACCATATCGAGTATCTGACGGAAGAGGGCGTGGCGGCGATGAGCCAAAGCGGCACGGTCGCGGTGCTGCTGCCCGGGGCGTTTTATTTCCTCAACGAGACCCGCCGGCCGCCGGTAGAACTGCTGCGCCAGTACCGGGTTCCGATGGCGGTAGCGACCGACTACAATCCGGGCACCAGCCCGTTCGCCAGCCTGCATCTGGCGATGAATATGGCCTGCGTCAAGTTCGGCCTGACGCCGGAGGAGGCGTGGGCCGGCGTCACCCGTCACGCCGCCAGGGCGCTGGGGCGTCAGGCGAGCCACGGCCAGCTGGCGGCGGGATTCGTCGCCGATTTTGCCATCTGGGACGCCGAACATCCGGTAGAAATGGTTTATGAACCGGGGCGCAGCCCGCTCTGGCATCGCGTGGTACGAGGAGAAATGCAATGAAGCTGTGGCAACCGACGCCCGCCGGGCTGTGGCAAGGGCGCGACGACAGCGCCGAAGCCGCCAACGCGCTGCGCCTGTTTCAAACGATAGCGCGGGCGGAGCGTTTTGCCCCCGACGAGCAGCCGGGCGAGATTGCGCTGCTGGGGTTTGCCTGCGACGAAGGCGTGCGGCGCAACCGCGGGCGCACCGGCGCGGCAAAGGGGCCCGAGACGCTGCGGCGGGCGCTGGCGAATATGGCCAGCCACGACGGCCACGATCGCTGCGTGGATATGGGCACCGTTAGCGTCGCGGGTGAGGCGCTGGAAGAGGCGCAGCAGGCGCTACGCGAGGCGGTGGCCGCCTGCCAGCGCGCCGGCAAACGCACCCTGGTGTTGGGCGGCGGCCATGAAACGGCCTTCGGCCACGGCGCCGGCGTGCTGGACGCGTTTCCCGGCGAAAAGGTCGGCATTATCAACCTCGACGCCCATCTCGATTTACGCTTTGCCGAACGGGCCAGCTCGGGGACGCCGTTCCGCCAGCTGGCGCTGGAGTGCGAAGCGCAGGGGCGCGGCTTTCACTACGCCTGCATCGGCGTCAGCCGGGCGGCAAATACCCGGGCCCTGTGGGACGAAGCGGCGCGTCGCGAGGTGCGGATCGTTGAGGACCTCGAGGTTCTGCAGGCCTATGACCAGCGGGTTGCGCCGGAAATCGCGCGCCAAATCTCCCTCTACGATCGCCTCTACCTGACCATCGACCTTGATGTTATGCCGGCCGGTGAAATGCCGGCGGTATCGGCTCCCGCCGCGCTGGGGGTGCCACTGGCGACGCTGCTGCGCATCGTCGAGCCGCTGTGCCGCAGCGGCAAGCTGCAGGCGGTGGATCTGGTGGAGTTTAATCCGCAGTTTGACATCGATAGCCAGGGCGCCCGCACGGTGGCCCGGCTGGCATGGCAAATCGCCCATTGGTGGCGCTGACGATTCAGTATATTCTGCTCGTTTCGCCGCCCATTGAGAATAAGGAAAGCCAGGCTATGTTTTCACAGCAATCTCGCTCCGCGCCGGCACCGTTCTATGAAAAGGTGAAGCAGGCGATCAGCGAAAAGATCCAGAGCGGCGTCTGGCGCCCGCACGATCGCATCCCTTCGGAGGCGGAGCTGGTGGCGCAGTTTGGGTTTAGCCGGATGACCATCAACCGGGCGCTTCGTGAGCTCACCGATGAGGGCCTGCTGGTGCGCCTGCAGGGCGTGGGGACCTTCGTGGCGGAGCCAAAAGGGCAGTCGGCGCTGTTTGAGGTCCGCAGCATCGCCGATGAAATCGTCTCCCGTCACCACCAGCACCGCTGTGAGGTGCTGCTGCTGGAAGAGACCCGGGCCGACCTTATCCAGGCGGCGGCGCTCAACGTCGCCGAAGGCACGCGGATATTTCACTCCCTGATGGTGCATTTTGAAAACGACGTGCCGGTGCAGATTGAGGACCGCTGCGTCAACGCCATCGTGGTGCCGGACTATTTGCGTCAGGACTACACCGCCACCACGCCGCACGACTACCTGTCGTTGATTGCTCCGCTAACCGAGGGTGAGCATATTGTCGAAGCGGTACAGGCGAGCGCGCAGGAGTGCGAGCTGCTGCACATTCATGCCCACGATCCCTGCCTGATGATCCGCCGCCGCACCTGGTCGACGACGCATATTGTTTCCCACGCCCGCCTGCTGTTTCCCGGCAGCCGCTATCGCCTGCAGGGGCATTTCGCCTCCTGACCCTCCGCGCGTCGGCAAAAGCGTGATTGCTGACGCAATATAACAAAATTGTATCATTTCTGTTAAATCCTGACTTGCGCATAGTTGTATAGACAAGTATATGTATTTACGTAAACAACGTTAATAGTCAGGAGAAACCCCGATGTCGCAAAGCAAATACCGCCAGCTGGACGTACGTGCACCGCGAGGCACTACGCTGAGTGCGAAGAGCTGGTTGACCGAAGCCCCGCTGCGTATGTTAATGAATAACCTCGATCCGGACGTCGCTGAGAACCCGCATGAGCTGGTGGTTTACGGCGGCATCGGACGCGCGGCGCGCAACTGGGAATGCTATGACGCTATCGTGAAGGCGCTGAAAAACCTGGAAAGCGATGAGACTCTGCTGGTGCAGTCCGGCAAACCGGTGGGGGTGTTTAAAACTCATGAAAACTCCCCCCGCGTGCTGATCGCCAACTCTAACCTGGTTCCGCACTGGGCGACCTGGGAGCACTTCAACGAACTCGATGCCAAAGGGCTGGCGATGTACGGCCAGATGACCGCCGGGAGCTGGATCTACATCGGTAGCCAGGGCATCGTGCAGGGCACCTACGAGACCTTCGTCGAAGCCGGCCGCCAGCACTACCAGGGCAGCCTGAAAGGGCGCTGGGTCCTCACCGCCGGTCTGGGCGGCATGGGCGGCGCGCAGCCGCTGGCCGCGACCCTGGCGGGCGCCTGCTCGCTGAACATTGAATGCCAGCAGAGCCGTATCGATTTCCGTCTGCGTACCCGCTACGTTGACGAGCAGGCGACGTCGCTGGATGACGCCCTGGCCCGTATCAAAAAATATACCGCCGAAGGCCGCGCCGTCTCCATCGCGCTGTGCGCAAACGCCGCCGACATCGTGCCGGAAATGGTTAAACGCGGCGTGCGCCCGGATATGGTTACCGATCAGACCAGCGCCCACGACCCGCTGCACGGCTATCTGCCGAAAGGCTGGAGCTGGGAAGAGTATCAGGAAAAAGCGGTCTCCGACCCGCAGGGCACCATTCAGGCCGCTAAGCGCTCGATGGCCGATCACGTCCAGGCCATGCTGGCCTACCATGAGATGGGCATCCCGACCTTCGACTACGGCAACAACATTCGCCAGATGGCGCAGGAAATGGGCGTCGACAACGCCTTCGCCTTCCCGGGCTTCGTTCCTGCCTATATTCGCCCGCTGTTCTGCCGCGGTATCGGCCCGTTCCGCTGGGTAGCGCTCTCCGGCGACCCGCAGGATATTTATAAGACCGATGCCAAAGTGAAAGAGATCGTCAAAGACGATAAGCATCTGCACCACTGGCTGGATATGGCGCGCGAGCGCATCAGCTTCCAGGGCCTGCCGGCGCGCATCTGCTGGGTTGGCCTCGAGTGGCGCCAGAAGCTGGGGCTGGCCTTTAACGAAATGGTGCGCAGCGGCGAAGTCTCCGCGCCGATCATTATCGGCCGCGACCACCTTGATTCCGGCTCGGTTGCCAGCCCGAACCGCGAAACGGAATCGATGCGCGATGGTTCGGACGCGGTGTCCGACTGGCCGCTGCTCAACGCCCTGCTGAATACCGCCAGCGGTGCGACCTGGGTCTCTCTGCACCACGGCGGCGGCGTAGGCATGGGCTTCTCCCAGCACTCCGGGATGGTTATCGTCTGCGACGGAACCGACGAAGCGGCGGCGCGCATCGCGCGCGTACTGCATAACGACCCGGCAACCGGCGTGATGCGTCATGCGGATGCGGGCTATGAGATTGCGATTGAGTGCGCGGCGGAACAGGGCCTGAATCTTCCTATGGTGGCAGCAACGCAGGAGCAACGCTGAAATGAAAACGTTAACGCTTATTCCCGGCCAGCTGAGCCTGACGCAGCTGCGCGAAATTTACAGCCATCCGCTCAACGTCGCGCTCGATGAGCGCGCCTTCGCGGCGATTGACGAGAGCGTCGCCTGCGTCAACGCGATCCTCGCGGAAGGGCGCACTGCCTACGGCATTAACACCGGTTTTGGCCTGCTGGCGCAAACCCGCATCTCGACCGAGGACCTGGAGAACCTCCAGCGTTCGCTGGTGCTCTCCCACGCCGCCGGTATCGGCGAGCCGCTGGATGACGCCATGGCGCGCCTGATTATGGTGCTGAAGATTAACAGCCTCTCCCGCGGCTTTTCCGGCATTCGTTTGAGCGTGATTCAGGCGCTGACGGATCTGGTGAACAAAGGCGTTACCCCGTGGATCCCGGCGAAAGGCTCGGTGGGGGCGTCGGGCGACCTAGCGCCGCTGGCGCATATGTCGCTGACGCTGCTGGGGGAAGGGAAGGCCCGCTGGCAGGGTGAGTGGATGCCGGCAGCGCAGGCGCTGGAAAAAGCCGGCCTTAAGCCGATTACCCTGGCGGCGAAAGAGGGGCTGGCGCTGCTTAACGGCACCCAGGCCTCGACGGCGTTCGCGCTACGCGGCCTGTTTGAAGCCGAAGATCTGTTTACCTCCGCGGTGGTGTGCGGTGCGCTAACCACCGAAGCGGCGCTGGGCTCGCGTCGTCCGTTTGACTCGCGTATCCACGAGGCTCGCGGCCAGCGCGGGCAGATTGACGCCGCTGCGCTCTATCGCCACGTACTGACCGACGACAGCGCGATTTCGCAGTCGCACCACAACTGCGCCAAGGTGCAGGACCCGTACTCCCTGCGCTGTCAGCCGCAGGTGATGGGCGCCTGCCTGACGCAGATCCGCCAGGCGGCGGAAGTGTTGCTGGTTGAAGCCAACGCGGTCTCCGATAACCCGCTGGTGTTCGCCAGCGAGAATGAGGTGATTTCCGGCGGCAACTTCCACGCCGAACCGGTGGCGATGGCGGCGGACAACATCGCCCTGGCGATCGCCGAAATCGGCTCGCTGTCGGAGCGCCGCATCGCGCTGATGATGGACAGCCATATGTCGCAGCTGCCGCCGTTCCTCGTGAAAAACGGCGGCGTCAACTCCGGCTTTATGATTGCCCAGGTGACCGCGGCGGCGTTAGCCAGCGAAAACAAAGCGCTGTCGCACCCGCATAGCGTTGACAGCCTGCCGACTTCTGCGAACCAGGAGGATCACGTCTCGATGGCGCCGGCCGCCGGTCGCCGCCTGTGGGCGATGGCGGAAAACACCCGCGGCGTGCTGGCCGTCGAGTGGCTGGCCGCCGTCCAGGGGCTGGATATGCGCGAGGGGCTGACCAGCAGCCCGCTGCTGGAAAAGGCGCGTCATCTGCTGCGCGAACGCGTGCCGCACTACACCGAAGACCGCTTCTTCGCGCCGGATATTGATAACGCTATTGCGCTTTTGGCCGCGCGTCACCTGACGCGACTGCTGCCTGCCGTACTGCCCGATCGCAACTAACCATTCGCTGTTCTCTGTACCCGCGTCGGGGGGATATCTTCCCCCCGGCCGTCCTACACGCATATTTGTCGTCGTATAAAAATTATCAGGACACTTGCATATGCAACAACCATCGCCACAAAAGCCACATCTGCTGCGCGGGCTGAACGCTCGCCATATTCGCTTTATCGCGCTCGGTTCCGCCATCGGCACCGGGCTGTTCTACGGGTCGGCCGCCGCCATCAAGGCCGCGGGTCCTGCGGTGCTGCTGGCCTATCTCATCGGCGGCGCGGCAGTCTTTATCGTGATGCGCGCGCTGGGAGAAATGGCGGTGCGCAACCCCATCTCCGGCTCCTTCGGCAGCTACGCGCGGGAGTATCTCGGCCCGCTGGCCGGGTTTATCACCGGCTGGACCTACACCTTCGAAATGGTGATTGTGGCCCTCGCCGACGTGACCGCGTTTGGGATTTATATGGGGCTGTGGTATCCCGACGTGCCGCGCTGGATCTGGGTGCTGAGCATTATCTTTTTCATCGGCGCGATGAACCTGTGCCACGTGCGAATTTTTGGCGAGATGGAGTTTTGGCTCTCGCTGATTAAGGTGGTGGCCATTATTGCGATGATCGCGGCCGGCTGCGGCATCATCTTCTTTGGCTTCGGCCACGCGTTCCCGGCGACGGGGCTGGAAAATCTGTGGAGCCACGGCGGCTTTGCGCCCAACGGCTGGCAGGGAGTTATCGCTTCGCTGGGGATCGTGATGTTTGCCTTCGGTGGCGTGGAGATTATCGGCGTCACCGCCGCGGAGGCGCAGAATCCGAAAAAGGTTATTCCGCAGGCGATCAACACCATCCCGCTGCGCATCGTGCTGTTTTACGTCTGCACGCTGGCGATCCTGATGGCTATTTTCCCGTGGAACAGCTTTGGCGAGCAGGGCAGTCCGTTCGTGCTGATCTTCAGCGGGCTGGGGATTCCGGCGGCGGCGACGATCCTCAATATTATCGTCATTAGCGCCAGCATTTCGGCCATCAACAGCGATATCTTCGGCGCGGGGCGCATGATGTACGGCATGGCGAAAGAGGGGATGGCGCCGAAAAGCTTCCAGCGCATCGCCAGCAACGGCGTGCCGTGGATGACGGTGGTGGTGATGGGCATGGCGCTGCTGGTCGCGGTGGTGCTGAACTACCTGATGCCGGAGCAGATCTTCGTGCTGATCGCCTCGCTGGCGGCGTTTGCCACGGTGTGGGTCTGGCTGATGATCCTGCTGGCCCACTTTGCGATGCGCCGCGGCCTGTCGGCGCAAGAGCGGCGTAATATTGAGTTCCCGGTGCCGTTCTGGCCGCTGGCGCCGCTGCTGACCCTGCTGTTTATGGGGGTGGTGATTGCGGTGCTGGGGATGGTTGAAGAGACGCGTATTGTGCTGATCGCCGGCCTGGTCTGGCTGGGGCTGCTGACCGCGGTGTGGTATGCGCGAGTGCGCAAAACCGCGGTCGTCGCGGTGACGGAGCAGTAGCCGACTTTCCCCGGGCCTGGCCCGGGGAAGGGGGGTTAGCTAAACAGAGCGGTGATGGAGGCGCTGCCGAGGCTGTGGAAATGGACGTTAAAACCGACCATCGCCCCGCTTGCGCCTTCATCGACCTCAATTTTGTCGACGTCCAGCGCGTGCACCGTAAAGATGTAGCGATGGCTCTCTCCCTGCGGCGGCGCCGCGCCGCCGTAGCCCGCCTGGCCGAAATCGGTACGGGTTTGAACCGCCTCTTCCGGCAGCGCCGCGAGGCCGGAGCCGGCGCCCTGGGGCAGCACGCGCGTATCGGCGGGGAGGTTCGCCACGATCCAGTGCCACCAGCCGGAGCCGGTCGGCGCGTCGGGATCGAAACAGGTCACCACGAAGCTTTTGCTGCCCGCCGGCACCTCATCCCACGCCAGATGCGGTGAAATATTGTCCCCCGCGTAGCCCATGCCGTTGAATACATGACGATTGGGCAGTTTTCTCCCATCCTGCAAATCTTGACTGATGAGTTTCATCGTCTCTCCTCAAGTTAATCTACTGATTCGCAAAGAAGTGTAGCGCGTGCGGCGCGGCATTACCGTCTCTTAATCGCTAAAAAATGTTTCTTCCAGCACCGCCGCGTTGACCGCCCGGGTCAGGCGCGTCAGCTGCTCCGCGCTAATGATATACGGCGGCATCAGGTAGATAAGCTTGCCGAACGGGCGCACCCACACGCCCTGCTCGACGAAAAAGCGCTGCAGGGCGGCCATATTCACCGGGCGGCGGGTTTCCACCACGCCAATCGCCCCGAGCACGCGCACGTCGGCCACCAGCGCGGAATCGCGGGCGGGCGCCAGCTCGGCTTTCAGCTGCGCTTCAATGGCGGCAACCTGGGTCTGCCACTCGCCGCCTGCCAGCAGGTTCAGGCTCTCCGCCGCCACCGCGCAGGCCAGCGGGTTGCCCATAAAGGTCGGGCCGTGCATAAAGCAGCCGGCCTCGCCGTTGCTGATGGTTTCTGCGACCGTGCGGGTCGTCAGCGTCGCGGAGAGCGTCATGGTCCCGCCGGTCAGCGCTTTGCCGAGGCACAGTATATCCGCCGCAATGCCCGCGTGATCGCAGGCGAACAGTTTACCGGTACGGCCAAAGCCGGTGGCAATCTCATCGGCAATCAGCAGGATACCTTCGCGATCGCACATCTTACGGATGCGCCTTAACCACTCCGGATGGTACATCCGCATCCCGCCGGCGCCCTGCACGATGGGCTCGAGGATCACCGCGGCAATTTCATGGCGATGGGCGGCCATCAGGCGGGCAAAGGGCACCATGTCCAGCTCGTCCCACTCGCCGTCAAAGCGGCTTTGCGGCGCCGGCGCGAAGAGGTTGTCCGGCAGATAGCCCTGCCACAGGCTGTGCATGGAGTTATCCGGGTCGCACACCGACATCGCGCCGAAGGTGTCGCCGTGATAGCCGTTGCGGAAGGTGAGAAAACGCCGGCGCGGTTCGCCCTTTGCCTGCCAGTACTGGAGGGCCATTTTCATCGCCACTTCGACCGCCACGGACCCCGAGTCGGCGAGGAACACGCACTCCAGCGATTGCGGGGTCATCGCTACCAGCTGGCGGCACAGCGCCACCGCCGACGGGTGGGTTATGCCGCCGAACATCACGTGCGACATCTGGTCGATCTGCGCCTTCATCGCCGCATTCAGCCGCGGGTGGTTGTAGCCGTGGATCGCCGCCCACCATGACGACATGCCGTCAATCAGCCGTTCGCCGCTGGCCAGCGAAAGCTCGCAGCCGCGAGCGGCTACTACCGGGTAAACCGGCAGGGGAGAGGTCATGGAAGTGTAGGGATGCCAGATGTGGCGCCGATCGAAGACGAGATCGTCCATTTTCATAAGCGACTTGTAAACAATTTTGAAAACATTTAGGTTTACGAGTATAAACCGAACCGACAGTTAACAAAACCTTTTGGAGAAGCCAATGGCTCACCACGCACGCTGGACAATGTCGCAAGTTACTGAGTTATTTAATAGACCACTGCTGGATCTGCTGTTTGAAGCCCAGCAGATCCATCGCCAGCATTTTGACCCGCGCCAGGTTCAGGTCAGCACGCTGCTGTCGATTAAGACCGGCGCCTGCCCGGAAGACTGCAAATACTGTCCGCAAAGCGCGCGCTATAAAACCGGTCTCGAGTCCGAGCGCCTGATGGAGGTTGAACAGGTGCTGGAGTCGGCGCGGCAGGCCAAAAACGCCGGTTCGACCCGTTTCTGCATGGGCGCGGCGTGGAAGAACCCGCACGACCGCGATATGCCCTATCTGGAGCAGATGGTCAAAGGGGTTAAGGCGCTGGGGCTGGAGTCCTGTATGACCCTCGGCACCCTGAGCGATAGCCAGGCGCAGCGCCTCGCCGGCGCGGGCCTCGACTACTACAACCACAACCTCGATACCTCCCCGGAGTTCTACGGCAATATCATCACCACCCGTACCTACCAGGAGCGCCTCGACACCCTCGGCAAAGTGCGCGGCGCCGGCATTAAAGTGTGCTCCGGCGGGATTGTCGGGCTGGGCGAAACGGTAAAAGATCGCGCCGGGCTGCTGCTGCAGCTGGCCAACCTGCCGACGCCGCCGGAAAGCGTGCCCATCAACATGCTGGTGAAGGTGAAAGGCACGCCGCTGGCGGACAACGACGACGTCGACGCGTTTGAATTTATCCGCACCATCGCGGTGGCGCGGATCATGATGCCGACCTCCTACGTGCGACTCTCCGCCGGCCGCGAGCAGATGAACGAACAGACCCAGGCGATGTGCTTTATGGCCGGGGCCAACTCCATTTTCTACGGCTGCAAGCTGCTGACGACGCCGAACCCGGAAGAGGATAAGGACCTGCAGCTGTTCCGCAAGCTGGGGCTGAATCCGCAGCAGACTGCGGTGCTGGAAGGCGATAACGAGCAGCAGCAGCGCCTGGAGCACGCGCTGAATAACCCCGATACCGAGGAATATTACAACGCGGCGGTGCTATGAGCTGGCAGCAACGCATCGAGCAGGCGCTGAGCGAACGGCGGCGGGCGGATGCCTTTCGCTCTCGTCAGCCTGTAGCGCAGGGCGCCGGGCGCTGGCTGACCCGCGAGGGGCAGCGCTGGCTCAACTTTTCCAGCAACGACTACCTTGGCCTGAGCCAGCATCCGCTGATTATCGCCGGCTGGCAGCAGGGCGCCGAACGCTATGGCGTCGGCAGCGGCGGCTCCGGCCACGTCAGCGGCTACAGCGACGCGCATCGCCAGCTGGAGGAGGCGCTGGCCGACTGGCTGGGCTATCCGCGCGCGCTGCTGTTTATCTCCGGCTTTGCCGCGAATCAGGCGCTGATTGCCGCCCTGCTCGGCAAGGACGATCGCGCGGTAGCGGATCGCCTGAGCCACGCTTCGCTGCTGGAAGCCGCCAGCTTCAGCCCGGCGCAGCTGCGGCGCTTTCAGCACAACGATGTTCAGCAGCTGAAAGCGTTACTGGAGAAGCCGCTGGCGGGCCAGCAGCTGACGATCACTGAAGGTGTTTTCAGCATGGACGGCGATAGCGCGCCCCTCGGCCCGATCCAACAGGCCACCGCTGAAGCCGGCGGCTGGCTGCTGGTCGACGATGCCCACGGCATTGGGGTGCTGGGCGACGAAGGGCGGGGCAGCTGCTATGCGCAAAACGTCCATCCTGAGCTGCTGGTGGTGACCTTCGGCAAGGCCTTTGGCGTCAGCGGCGCGGCGGTACTGTGCAGCGATGCGCTGGCGGACTACCTGCTGCAGTTTGCCCGCCACCTGATTTACAGCACCGCCATGCCGCCGGCCCAGGCCGTGGCGCTCAGCGCCGCGCTGCAGACTATCCGCGGCGATGAGGGCCGGCGGCGGCGGGAAGCCCTGGCCTGCCGCATTGCCCGGTTCCGGGACGGGATGCGCGACTATCCCGGGCAGCTCACCGAATCAATCAGCGCCATTCAGCCGTTGATCGTGGGGGACAATACGCGCGCCCTGCGCCTGGCGGCCCGCCTGCGCGAGCAGGGCTGCTGGGCGACGGCGATCCGCCCGCCGACGGTGCCGGTCGGCAGCGCCCGGCTGCGGCTGACCCTGAGCGCGGCGCACGAGCCTGAGGATATCGATCGCCTGCTGGAGGTGCTGCATGACGGCGGTGAATAAACGCGCGGTGGCCGCCGCCTTCGGCCGGGCGGCGAGCGGCTATACGCAGCACGATGAGCTGCAGCGGCGCAGCGCCGAGCTGCTGCTGGGACAGCTTAACGGCCGGCGCTTCGCCGAGGTGCTGGACGCCGGCTGCGGCCCCGGCGGCATGAGCCGCTGCTGGCGCGAGGCGGGCAGCCGCGTCATCGCGCTGGATATCTCCGTCGAGATGCTGGCAGAGGCCCGGCGTCAGCAGGCCGCGCACGGCTACGTGGAGGGCGATATTGAATCCCTGCCGCTGCCGGAGGCCTGCGTGGACCTGGCGTGGAGTAATTTGGCCGTGCAGTGGTGCGACGACCTCAGCGCCGCGCTTGCCGAGCTGTATCGGGTGGTGCGCCCCGGCGGGCGGGTGGCGTTCAGCACTCTGCTGGCCGGCTCGCTCCCCGAGCTCAACCAGGCCTGGGCGACGATTGACCGGCATCCGCACGCCAACCGTTTTCTCAGCGAGCAGGCGGTACGCAGCGCGCTGGGCGGCTGGCGGGCCGAGGCGCAGGTTCATGCCGTGACCCTGCCGTTTACCGATGCCCTGAGCGCGATGCGTTCGTTAAAAGGTATCGGCGCCACCCATTTACACGAGGGGCGCAGCGCGGCACCGCTCAGCCGCGGCAAGCTGCGCCAGCTTCAGCTGGCATGGCCCAAACGGCACGGGCAGTGCCCGCTGACCTACCATCTTTTTACAGGAGTCATTGAGCGTGATTGAACGTTATTTTGTCACCGGAACGGATACTGAAGTCGGTAAAACGGTGAGCAGCTGCGCCCTGCTGCAGGCGGCGAACCTGCAGGGCCGGAAAAGCGCCGGCTATAAGCCGGTGGCCTCCGGCAGCGAGTTCACGGAGCAGGGCCTGCGCAACGACGACGCCCTGGCCCTGCAGCGCCACAGCCGCGTGGCGCTGAGCTATGAACAGGTTAACCCGTTCGCCTTTGCTGAACCCACTTCACCGCATATTATTAGCGCCGATGAGGGGCGCCCCATCACCGCCGCTGCGCTCTCCGCCGGGCTGCGCGAGCTGGAGAAGCAGGCCGACTGGCTGCTGGTGGAAGGAGCGGGGGGCTGGTTTACGCCGCTGTCTGAAACCCTGAGCTTTGCCGACTGGGTGCAGGAGGAGCGGCTGCCGGTGATTCTGGTGGTGGGGATTAAGCTGGGCTGCATTAACCACGCCCTGCTGACGGCTCAGGCGGTGCGCCAGGCGGGACTGCCGCTGGCGGGCTGGATTGCCAACGACGTCCAGCCGCCGGGGAAGCGCCACCGCGAATACCTCACGACCCTCAAACGGCTGCTGGCCGCGCCCATGCTGGGCGAGATCCCGTGGCTGGAGGAGGCGTCGTCGCGGCAGGATCTCGGCCGATATCTCGATCTTAGCGCGCTGGATCGGGCGTCATCCACTTCGCCAGCAGCGGTTCATCCAGTTCCATAACGTCGCCCTGCGCCACGCTGCGCCCGCGGTGCAGCAGGCAGAAGCGGTCGGCCACCCGGCGAATAAACGGCAGGTGCTGCTCGGCGAGCAGCACCGTTAAGCCGATATCCCGGTTCAGGCGCACCAGCAGATCCCCCAGCTTATGCATAAAGTGCTGTCCGCTGCCGCGCGACGGCTCGTCGAGTATCAGCAGGCGCGGTCGGACGATCAGCGCCCTCGCCAGCGCCAGCTGATACCTGTCGTCTTCCATAAGCGCGGCGCCCTTGCTCTGGCGAAGGGCGTAGAGCTGCGGAAACAGATCGTAAATCTCGCTGCTCACCACGGCGCCGGGCGTCCCGCCTGCCGCCAGCGCAACATGCAGATTCTCTTCTACGCTGAGCTGGGTAAAGATGCGCCGGTCCTGCGGCACGTAGCCGATACCGATGATGCTGCGTGAATGAGCGGAGAGCGGCATCAGGTCGCAGGGCGGCGCCCCGCGCTCCTGCCAGGTGATGCTGCCGCTGGCGACCGGGAGATTTCCGGTAATACAGTTGACCAGAGTGGTTTTCCCCATTCCCTGGCTTCCCATCACGCAGGTGCACTCTCCTGGCCTGAGCTCAAGATCGACGTTCCACAGCGTGTGCTGGCTTCCATAGTACTGATTGACGGCGCGTAGACTCAACATAGACGTTTTCTCCTTTTTGGCGACGACGAGCGGGACAAACATTCTGCAAATCTCTTGCCAGGAAAAAGAAGTGACGGCATTTTTCTGCCAGAACAGGTCGCGCCTGCAGCCCCGCGCAGGGATCGGCGAAGCGGCTGCACTCTCCCGGTGCTAAGCGGCGTGAAACGTGGTGCAGAAAGAAGCAAAAAGGCGGCCGTCTTTAGCTGATAAACATCAAAAATAATTCAATAATATTTTTTAGCCGCGCGTTTTTGTTCGGCGGACAATTTCGGCCGGGTGGCAGAGGTCATGGCCTGCAGCGAGTTATCCACTATTCCTGTGGATAACCTTGTGTATTAGAGTTAGAGAACTTGCGGTAAGCTAGAGATTACGCGGCCTGCGGCGGAATTGGCGCGAAACCCGTCTTTTATTAAATTCTGTTTTATATCAATTGGTTGTATAAAATCAATGGCTGTAAGGAAAGTGTCACCTGCTGCCATAAAAGATTCATCGCCTTGCTTGACAAATGTTAAATGACAAAATTTTCTGGGGATAACCTTACTCAGCGGCGGATTATTCCACAAGACGGTCTTTTTTTGCTCAAATGTAACCGCCTGACGCAGGGTTTACAGGGCAAACAATAATACGATACTGGTTTTATATCCAGTATTATTTATTGGCAAAAGCGGCGGCGGCGAGTAGAATTAAACACCTGCTGTTTCGCGCCGGGCGCTTCATCCTCCTTCAGGGTCAGACATATGAGTAAAACGTTCACGCTGCATTCCGCTTTCCGTCCCTCTGGCGATCAGCCGGAAGCCATCCGCCGCCTCGAAGAGGGGCTGGAAGATGGCCTGGCGCACCAAACGCTGCTGGGAGTAACCGGATCGGGGAAAACCTTCACCATCGCTAACGTCGTTGCCGACCTGCAGCGTCCGACGATGGTGCTCGCGCCTAACAAGACCCTGGCGGCGCAGCTGTATGGCGAAATGAAGGAGTTTTTCCCGGAGAATGCCGTCGAGTACTTCGTCTCCTACTACGACTACTACCAGCCCGAAGCCTACGTGCCGAGTTCGGACACCTTCATCGAGAAGGACGCCTCGGTCAACGAACATATTGAGCAGATGCGCCTGTCGGCAACCAAGGCACTGCTGGAGCGCCGCGACGTCATCGTGGTGGCCTCGGTCTCGGCCATTTATGGCCTCGGCGATCCCGACCTGTACCTGAAAATGATGCTGCACCTGACTACCGGCATGCTGATTGACCAGCGGGCGATTCTGCGCCGCCTCGCGGAGCTGCAGTACACCCGCAACGACCAGGCGTTCCAGCGCGGGACCTTCCGCGTTCGCGGCGAGGTCATCGACGTCTTCCCGGCCGAATCGGACGACATTGCCCTGCGCATTGAGCTGTTCGACGAAGAGGTTGAACGTCTGTCGCTCTTTGACCCGCTTACCGGACAGGTGGAATCGTCCATTCCGCGCTATACCATCTACCCGAAAACGCACTACGTTACTCCGCGCGAACGTATCGTTCAGGCGATGGAAGAGATAAAAGTCGAGCTGGCGGACAGGCGCAAGGTGCTGCTGGAAAACAACAAGCTGCTGGAAGAGCAGCGCCTGAGCCAGCGTACCCAGTTTGACCTTGAAATGATGAACGAGCTGGGCTACTGCTCGGGCATTGAAAACTACTCGCGCTACCTTTCCGGACGCGGGCCGGGCGAGCCGCCGCCGACGCTGTTCGACTATCTGCCGGCGGATGGCCTGCTGGTTATCGATGAATCCCACGTCACCATTCCGCAAATCGGCGGGATGTATCGCGGCGACCGGGCGCGTAAAGAGACGCTGGTGGAGTACGGTTTCCGCCTGCCGTCGGCGCTGGATAACCGTCCGATGAAGTTTGAGGAGTTTGAGGCGCTGGCGCCGCAGACTATCTACGTTTCGGCGACGCCCGGCGCCTATGAGCTGGATAAATCCGGCGATGAGGTGGTCGATCAGGTGGTCCGTCCGACCGGCCTGCTGGACCCGGTCATCGAAGTGCGTCCGGTGGGCACTCAGGTCGACGATCTGCTATCGGAGATTCGCCAGCGCTCCGCCATCAACGAGCGCGTGCTGGTGACGACCCTGACCAAGCGGATGGCCGAAGACCTGACCGAGTACCTCGAAGAGCACGGCGAGCGCGTGCGCTACCTGCATTCGGATATCGATACCGTCGAGCGTATGGAGATTATCCGCGATCTGCGCCTCGGCGAATTCGACGTGCTGGTCGGGATCAACCTGCTGCGTGAGGGGCTGGATATGCCGGAGGTTTCGCTGGTGGCGATCCTTGATGCGGACAAAGAGGGCTTCCTGCGCTCCGAGCGTTCGCTGATCCAGACCATCGGCCGCGCGGCGCGTAACATCAACGGTAAGGCGATTCTCTACGGCGACAGAATCACCGCCTCGATGGCGAAGGCCATCAGCGAAACCGAGCGGCGTCGTGAGAAGCAGCAGCGCTACAACGAAGAGAACGGCATCATCCCGCAGGGCCTGAACAAGAAGGTGGTCGATATTCTGGCGCTGGGCAGCAGCCTGGCGAAGACCAAGGCCAAGGGGCGCGGCAAGTCGCGTTCACCGGTGGAGGCGGATACGCCAGCGCTGACGCCAAAAGCGCTGCAGCAGCGCATTCACGAGCTGGAAGGGCAGATGATGCAGCATGCGCAGAACCTGGAGTTCGAAGAAGCGGCGCAGATCCGCGACCAGCTGCATACGCTGCGGGAGCTGTTTATCGCCGCGTCGTAGGCCAGCGGCCGTTGCCGCCAGCCTGGGGCCGCGCGGAACGCTCGCGACCTACGGGCAGCGCCTGCGGATGCGCGCGCCGCCCGGGCCAAAATGGCAAATAAAATGGCCCGCTGGGCCGGATCTTAATATCCGCTTAATCTTGTTCAGGGACACTATCTCCATTCTAATGAGGATAGCGTCATGCAAAAACTACACTTTCACCAATATCTGGCCATCACCTGCGCCTTTATTATCGTCGTCGCCTTCTTCCATCAGTGGGTGCTGACCTTCTGACGCGAAGGCCTGGGGAAGAGCACCCAGGCGCGAACGCCGGGGCCCGGCTGGCGGTTATGCAAAAAGAACTGGGTATCGTGCAGCTGGGCGATACGGGTGACGATGCTTAATCCCAGACCAATGCCGCCGTAGCGGCTGTCCATGCGAACAAACGCTTTGCTCAGCTCGCCGCTTTTCGCTTCATCAATTCCCGGACCTTCGTCCTCCACCGCCAGAATCGGCGTTGACCCTGCCTGAATCGATACCCGGATCGTTGAATCCGTCGGACTATAGCGGTGCGCGTTCTCCACCAGATTACGCAGCACCACGCGCAGCAGCGTGGCGTCGCCGGAAACCATCACCTTCTCGTCCGGACCCGCGATCTCAAGCTTTTGCCGGCGCGGCGCCAGCATCACCTCCAGCTCCTCCGCAAGCGGCTCAACGACATCCTCCATCAGCTGCACCTGCTGGTAGCTCCCGGCGGAAAACGACTGCCCTACGCGGGCCAGCTGCAGGAGCTGGGAGATGCTGTTGGTCATCTGATCGAGGCGCTGGATAAGCGGAGCGACGCCGACGCCGTGCACTTTGGCCAGCAGTTCGAGGTGCAGGCGCAGCCCGGCCAGCGGCGTGCGCAGCTCGTGGGCCACGTCGGCGGTAAACAGGCGCTCGCGGTCGAGCGTCAGGTTCAGGCGCGATACCAGCTGGTTCAGCGCGGTGGTGACGGCGGTCACTTCCGGCACCGACTCGCTGAGTTCGATGGGCTGGAGGTTATCCGGAGTGCGGTTTTCCAGCTCGCCCTGCAGGCGGGAGAGCGGGCGGGTTATCTTTTTCACCGCCAGCAGGCTGATATAGAGCGCGAGGCCGATAATCAGCAGGCTTGGGATCAGCAGGCTGGCGACCGCTTCCCGCACCTCGTGCTCAACGTGCTTCTGGTTGTTGTGGCCCTCAATGGCGCTGGCCACCAGCAGCTGAATTTGCTCTTTGCTTTCATGCCACAGCCAGAACACGCTGATAATCTGGCAGACCGCCAGAATGGTGCCGATGGTCAGCAGCAGGCGAAAGCGCATGGTCCATTTTTCGGTGGCGAACAGCGGCATCTCTATGACTCCGATTCGGTATTATTCACCAGCATATAGCCGAAGCCCCTGATGGTGCGGATCCGCGCCTTGCCGACCTTATCGCGCAGGTTGTGAATATGCACTTCCAGGGTATTGGTCGCCGGTTCGTTATCCCAGCTGTAGATATCGTTGTAGAGAATTTCCCTATGTACCGGGCTGCCCGCCTTCATCATCAGGCGCGACAGCAGGGAGTACTCTTTCGGCGTTAGCTCCAGCGAATCTTCGCCCAGCCACACCTGCCGGCGGGTGATATTGAGGCGCAGGTTGCCGACCGCCATTTCGCTGTCGCCCTGGTTATGGTGGCGACGGAGCAGCGCGCGGATGCGGGCGTTAAGCTCTTCCAGCGCAAAGGGCTTCACCAGATAGTCGTCGGCGCCGGTATCGAGGCCGTCAATGCGGTCTTCGACGGTATCGCGGGCGGTGAGGATCAGCACCGGCTGACTGAATTTCTCCCGCCGCATCCGCGCAAGGAAGTGCAGGCCGTCCTCATCCGGCAGCCCGAGATCGAGGACCACCAGACCGTAGTGGTTGCTGGCCAGCGACAGCGCGGCCTCGTGAGCGCTGGCGACGCCGTCGCAGGCGTACCCCTCGCTCTGCATGGCCAGTATTAATCCCTGTAACAGGAGCGCATCGTCTTCAATGACTAAGATTTTCATCTGCCGGCCTCGCTTATGCATGGCGTTAAAATACCGTCTGTCGCCCGGTATTCGCGGGTACTGACCCCGAACAGGCCGAGCAGGGTGGAGAACAAGTTATCCTGCGAATAGGCCGCCGTTGTTGCTTTTTGCTGCAGGCACCTGCTGGAAATACCGTAGCGCTGCTGGTAATCCTGCGACAGCCACATCAGCATCGGGACGCGCTTTTGCGTATCCGGCGCGATGGACCACGGCAGCCCGTGCAGATAGACGCCGTCTTCGCCCAGCGACTCGCCGTGGTCGGAAAGATAGACCAGGCTGGTGGTAAATTTATCCTGCTTTGACTGCAGCAGCTTTATCGCCTTATCCACCACGTAATCGGCGTACAAGATGGTGTTGTCGTAGGTGTTGGTCAGCTGCTGCGGCGTGCACCTCTGGATTTCATTGGTATCGCAGGTCGGGGTGAACTTTTTGAATTCAGCCGGGTAGCGATTGTAGTACGTCGGGCCGTGGCTGCCGATAGTGTGCAGAACGATAATGCCGTCCTGTTGCAAATTGTCGATGTAGCTTTCCAGATTATGGAACAACACCTCATCGTAGCATTCGCCATCGATGCACTGACCCGCCAGCTTGAGATCGGTAACGTTCTGATGCGGGACGCGATCGCAGGCGCCTTTACAGCCGCCGTCGTTGTCGTTCCACAACACCTGAATACCGGCGCGCTGCAGAATATCCAGCACGCCCTCCTGGTGATGGGCCAGCTCTTCATCATAGCGCTCGCGCGGCATGTTGGAGAACATGCACGGAACCGAGACGGCGGTGGCGGTGCCGCAGGAGGTGGTGTTGGGGAAATAGATAACGTTATCCTGCCGCAGGCGCGGGTTGGTGTCGCGGGAGTAGCCGCCGAGGGCGAAATCTTGCGCCCGCGAGGTTTCTCCCAGCACCAGAATAGTCAGGTTTTTCCGAGGCCCGTCGCGCATTTGCGACTTCTGCCGCGTGTCTTCGCCAATTTTGACCAGCGGCAGATTGTCCATTTTATTGTGCGCATACCACGAGTTGATCGCCACGATGCTGTTTGACGGACTCAGCGACTTCACCAGCTCTTTATTGTTGCGGAACACCGAGGCGTAATCTTTATAAAACAGGGCGGCAATCAGCATGATAAGGATCGCCGAGAGCGCAACGTTCAGCAGCCGCACGGCGACGCCGCGCGCGAACGTTTTCGGCCTACGCACTTCAATCCACCAGGCCAGCGCCACCGCCAGCACGCCGGAAAGTCCGAGCGTCAGCACCATCCTGCCCGACAGCAGGGCGAAGCTCTCCGCCGGCGTAGTATCAAGAATATTGGTTATCATCGCCCGGTCGATAATGACCCCGAAGGTCCAGATAAAGTACTGCGCCGAGGCGCTGAGTAGAATAAACAGGCTGATAACGACGCGGTCGAGCTTCAGGAAAGAGGCCAGGGTGGTGAGGATATTCATGACGCTGAAGGCGACCAGCGGCATGCTGAGAAACACCAGCCAGTTATGTGGGCTATTGACCGGCAGCAGGGTGAAGACCTGGCGGTAGAAGGCGATATTCAGAAATAGCCCCACGTAGGCGGCAAAGAGAATCAGATAAACCGTGCGGCTCACTACCGGCCGACGCAGTGGAAATAACGACATAGCAAAAGTCCTGATGAAAACATGCTCGCTATGCTGTCACTTCTATTTTAAGACAACCTTAAGATATTAATGTGGGGAGCCGATGCTCCCCGCGCTATGCATCAATGCGTAATTAACCGGGGATCTGAATCGCCTTCTCCAGCGCGTTGCGCAGCAGTCGGCGATCGTGACGATAGGTGACGTCGCTGGCATCCAGCGGCGTCTGGATGATCATCCGCTCCTCAAGGCCGCTGGCATCGGCCTTCGGCCCGATGACGACGGCGTCAATTACCCGCTTGCCCACGTAGTGCTCCATAATCGCGATGCGGTCTGCCAGCGTCAGGCTGGCGGCCGGGCTGTGCTCTTTGCCGAGGTTGTCGATAAAAACCATCGGCGCCGGCGTGCGGCGCAGCGCCTGCGCCATCTCGTCGAGGAGCAAAATAGGCAGCAGGCTGGTGTAAAAGCTGCCGGGGCCGATCAGGATCAGATCGGCTTCGGCGATCGCCGCAACCGCTTCGCGGGTGGCGGGAACCGGCGGGGTCAGCATCAGCTCGCGCGGCACGCGGGGGAGCTGGTCGATATTCACCTCGCCATAAACTTCGTGGCCTTCGTCGTCAATCGCCATCAAGTCCACCGGTTGTTCCGACATCGGTATCAGGAAGGCGTCAACTTTTAGCAGGTTTCTGATTAAATTAATCGCCTCTAAGGGCCTGACGCTAAGGTTATCAAGGGCCTTTAACATCAGGTTTCCGAGGTTATGTCCGGAAAGTTCGCCGTTACCGCTAAAACGGTACTCAAACATGGCGGATGCCACGCTGGGTTCGGCGATCAGCTGGTTAATACAGTTGCGCATATCCCCCCAGGCAATGCCGCCTTCAGCGCGGCGAATGCGCCCCGTGGATCCGCCGTTATCGGTGGTGGTGACGATGCCGGTCAGGCGCGATCCGAGCGATGAGAGCGACGACATGACCCGGCCCAGACCATGCCCTCCGCCAAGAGCCACGACCCGATCGAGATCGGCGAAAGTCCGATTGCGCATACAAATTCCTTATCTCAAATTAACGGGCTCACGGTAACCGATCTACCCCTAAAAGACGATGCCCCGATCCTGACAAACTGACCGACATCAATGCAAAACCATGAATTTTGGCTATTCTGTAGCGAAAATGCACGATCATACCGATATGTACATAATTATATAGCGAAATAGGAAATGGCGAAACGGTCATTTCCGCGCTACTATCGGCATAAACCCGTTAACACTCTAGCCTCTGTGCCTGTGTCGCAAGATATGGCGCTTTGGCCGTGACAGCCCAGCTAGTCACCAGGGCGTGGAAAGAAATGACCGCGTCTCCCGAATCTGGAAAGGTGTATATGGCCTTACAGCTTACCGATGCATTTGCGCGGAAGTTTTATTACTTGCGCCTGTCGATTACTGACGTGTGTAACTTCCGTTGCACCTACTGTCTTCCGGACGGCTACAGGCCCGGCCCGGTGAACAACAAAGGCTTTCTTAGCGTAGATGAAGTTCGTCGCGTCACGCGCGCTTTTTCCGCCCTCGGCACCGAAAAAGTGCGCCTCACCGGCGGTGAGCCTTCGCTGCGCCGCGATTTTGTCGATATTATTGCCGCCGTGCGTGAAAACCGCGCCATTCGCCAGATAGCGGTCACCACCAACGGCTACCGCCTGGCGCGGGACGTCGAGCGCTGGCGCGACGCCGGGCTAACGGCGATCAACGTCAGCGTGGACAGCCTCGACGCCCGCCAGTTTCACGCCATCACCGGGCAGGATAAATTTCAGCAGGTGATGGACGGCATCGATGCCGCCTTCGCCGCCGGCTTTGAGAAGGTGAAGGTCAACACCGTGCTGATGCGCGATGTAAACCACCATCAGCTCGACACCTTCCTCGCGTGGATCCAACCGCGCCGTATCCAGCTGCGCTTTATCGAGCTGATGGAGACCGGAGAGGGCAGCGATCTGTTCCGCCGTCATCATATTTCCGGCCTGGTGCTGCGCGACGAGCTGCTCAGACGCGGCTGGATCCACCAGATTAGACAGCGCAGCGACGGCCCGGCGCAGGTCTTCTGCCATCCGGACTATGCCGGCGAGATCGGCCTGATCATGCCCTATGAAAAAGATTTCTGCGCCACCTGCAACCGCCTGCGCGTCTCCTCCGTGGGCAAGCTGCATTTGTGCCTGTTCGGCGACGGCGGCGTAGATTTACGCGATCTGCTGGCCGAGGACTGCCAACAGGCGGTGCTGAAAGCGCGCATCTCCGAAGCGTTAACCCATAAAAAGCAAACCCATTTCCTGCATCAGGGCAACACCGGAATTACGCAAAACCTGTCGTATATTGGCGGATAATTGATTCTAAAGGAGCGAACAGATGAGTCAGGCCAGCGCTGAGTTTATCCCGACCCGCATTGCTATTCTCACCGTTTCCAGCCGCCGCGGCGAAGAGGATGATACCTCCGGCCACTGGCTGCGCGACGCGGCGCAGGAGGCGGGGCATGCGGTTGTGGATAAGGCGATTGTGAAAGAGAACCGCTACGCCATTCGCGCCAGGGTATCGGCGTGGATCGCCAGCGACGACGTTCAGGTGGTGCTTATTACCGGCGGCACCGGCTTTACCGAGGGCGATCAGGCTCCGGAGGCGCTGCTGCCGCTGTTTGACCGGGAAGTTACGGGCTTTGGCGAGGTTTTCCGCATGCTCTCCTTTGAAGAGATCGGCACCTCGACTCTGCAGTCCCGCGCCGTTGCCGGCGTGGCCAACGGCACGCTCATTTTTGCGATGCCCGGTTCGACCAAAGCCTGCCGCACCGCGTGGGAAAACATCATTGCGCCCCAGCTCGATGCGCGTACCCGCCCGTGTAACTTTATCTCCCATTTGAAGAAATAATTTATGTCACAACTGACCCATATTAACGCCGCCGGCGAGGCGCACATGGTCGACGTCTCGGCGAAGGCCGAAACGGTTCGCGAGGCGCGGGCTGAGGTTTTTGTCGAGATGCAGGCGACCACGCTGGCGATGATTATCGACGGCAGCCACCATAAGGGTGACGTTTTCGCCACCGCGCGCATTGCCGGGATTCAGGCGGCGAAGCGCACCTGGGAGCTGATCCCGCTGTGCCATCCGCTGATGCTCAGCAAGGTGGAGGTGAACCTGCAGGCGCAGCCTGAACATAGCCGGGTACGGATCGAATCCCTGTGCCGGCTGACCGGGAAAACCGGGGTTGAGATGGAGGCGCTGACCGCGGCCTCCGTGGCGGCGCTGACGATTTACGATATGTGCAAAGCCGTGCAGAAAGATATGGTGATTGGCCCGCTGCGCCTGCTGGCGAAGAGCGGCGGCAAATCCGGCGACTTTAAGGCGAACGAGGCTCATGATTAAGGTTCTGTTTTTTGCCCAGGTGCGCGAGCTGGTGGGCACCGATGCGTTAACCCTCGAGGCGAGCGAAGCCACGACTGTGGAAGCCGTTCGCCGCCAGCTCATCGCCCGCGGCGAGCGCTGGGCGCTGGCGCTGGAACAGGGCAAGCTGCTGGCGGCGGTGAACCAGACGCTGACCACCTTTGACCATCCGCTCGCCGCCGGCGACGAAGTGGCGTTTTTCCCGCCGGTCACCGGAGGCTAAGATGACGCAAACGCGCATTATCGTTAGCCCGGCGCGTTTTCGCGTGGGCGACGAATATCCGTGGCTTGCCGAGCGCGATGAGGACGGCGCCGTCGTCACTTTCACCGGCAAAGTGCGTAACCACAACCTTGGCGCTAGCGTGAAGGCGCTGACCCTCGAACACTACCCGGGCATGACCGAAAAATCGCTGGCGGAGATTGTCGAGCTGGCGCGGGAGCGCTGGCCGCTGGGGCGGGTCACGGTTATCCACCGCATCGGTGAAATGTGGCCGGGTGAAGAGATTGTGTTTGTCGGGGTCACCAGCGCGCACCGCAGCAGCGCCTTTGCCGCCGGTGAATTCATCATGGATTATCTGAAAACCCGCGCGCCGTTCTGGAAGCGTGAAGCCACGCCGGAAGGCGAACGCTGGGTTGACGCGCGCGACAGCGATCGCCAGGCGGCAGAGCGCTGGTAGTGTGATACGCTTAAGAGGTTAATTTCGTTAATCAGGAGATAGTCATGGACAGATTCCCCCGTTCCGATTCCATCGTTCAGGCGCGCAGCGGCCTGCAAACCTATATGGCCCAGGTGTACGGCTGGATGACGGTCGGCCTGCTGCTAACGGCGTTTATCGCCTGGTTCGCCGCCAACACGCCGGCGGTGATGATGTTTGTCTTTTCCAGCAAAATTACCTTCTTCGGGCTGATTATCGCCCAGCTGGGGCTGGTATTCGTGCTCTCCGGCATGGTGCAGCGCCTGAGCGCGGGTATGGCGACGACGCTGTTTATGCTCTATTCGGCGCTGACCGGGCTCACGCTATCCAGCATCTTCATCGTCTACACCTACTCGTCGATTGCCAGCACCTTTGTGGTCAGCGGCGGGATGTTTGGCGCGATGAGCCTCTACGGCTACACCACCAAACGCGATCTCAGCGGCTTTGGCAACATGCTGTTTATGGCGCTGATTGGTATCGTTCTGGCCTCGCTGGTGAACTTCTGGCTGAAGAGCGAGGCGCTGATGTGGGCGGTGACCTATATCGGGGTGATTGTGTTCGTGGGCCTCACCGCCTATGACACCCAGAAGCTGAAAAATATCGGCGAGCAGATCGACACCCGCGATACCTCGACGCTGCGCAAATACTCGATCCTCGGCGCGCTGACGCTGTATCTGGACTTTATCAACCTGTTCCTGATGCTGCTGCGTATTTTCGGCAACCGCCGTTAAGATCTAAAAACCCCGGCAGGCCTTACGCCGCCGGGGTTTTCTTGTTCTCTCTTATCTTCTCTTCTGCTCTCTTTTCATCCGCCCGCCAGCCTGCGCTGATTTTTCTCCCGCAGCTTTTTGGCCTGGCTTTCCAGAATCAGATAGCCCACCGTGGCGATAGCCAGCGGCAGGAAGTAATAGAGCAGGCGGTACGCGAGCAGGGCGGCAATCACCGCTCCCCGGGAGATTGGTTCCGCTGAGAGCATCGCGATAAACACCGCCTCCAGCACGCCAATACCGGCGGGGATATGCACGACCACCCCGACGATGCTGCTCACCAGCAGCGCGCCGAGCACCAGGAAATAGCTGACCTCCTGGCCCAGCAGCAGCCAGATAATAACCCCCATCACCAGCCAGTTGGCGCCGGAAAGCGCGGCCTGCAGCAGCGCGAACCGCCACGAGGGAAGCACCAGCCGCTGCCCCTTTATCGTCAGGTGGCGGCGCCTGGCGAACGCGCAGGCCCACAGGTAGAGGGCCGAAACCAGCAGCATTACGATGCCGATGATGCGCAGCGACTCCTCGCTGATATACCAGCGCGCGGGAAGCCGCACCAGACCGGCGCTGAAAACCACCCCGCCGAGCACCACGTAACCCAGCCAGTTGGTGGTAATGCTCAGCGAAAAGATGCGGGTAATGGTTCCGCCGCGCAGGCCGAGGCGGGAATAAAGACGATAGCGCATCCCAATCCCGCCGATCCAGGTGCTGAGGGTCAGGTTGAAGGCGTAGCAGATAAACGACACCAGTATCACCTGGCGCTTAGCCAGCCGGTGCCCGCAGTAGGCGCGCCCGAGCAGGTCATAACAGCCGTAAATCAGATAGCTGACGATAACCAGGCCAAAGGCGCCAAGCCGCGCCGTGCGGTTGTAGCCGCGAATCACTTTCCACACTTCCGGCCAGTCTATTTTTTGCGCATAGACCACCAGCAGTATGGCAACGGCGATAAAAAAGAGTCCGCTGAGGATGCGTTTGGCCAGCCGCCAGCGAGGGTGAGATTTAGCCATCAGGATTTTACCTCCGGGCTCTGCGCCGACGTCCGGTCCTGGGTTTCTATCTCCGGCTGCGCCGGCGGTTTGACCTGCGCCATCTTCGGCGTATGGGCGGGCAGCCAGCCTACCCACGCCGGGAAGTGGCGCAGGAAGTGGAACGCCAGCACGCTGCGGCCCAGATTCCACCAGCTGCGTTTGGGTAGCATGGAGCGGTCTACCTGCCTGCAGTCCTGCTGGATCAGCGTATTAAGATTATCGCGCAGAGTCTGGTTGAAATCGCGGTCGTGAACGATCAGGTTGGCCTCGAGGTTTAATGACAGGCTCAGCGGGTCGAGGTTGCTGGAGCCGACAGTGGCCCAGTGGTCGTCCGCGAGGGCGACTTTGCCGTGCAGCGGGCGGCGGCGATACTCAAAAATTTGCACGCCGCCCTTCACCAGATAGTTGTAGAGCAGGCGTGCGCCAACCTTGACGATGGGAATATCGGGTTCGCCCTGCACGATAAGCTTCACCCGCACGCCGCGCCGGGCGGCGCTGCGCATGGCGTGCAACAGCCGGTAGCCGGGGAAGAAGTAGGCGTTGGCGATAATGACCTCCCGGCGCGCGTTGGCCAGCATTTTCAGATAGTGGCGCTCAATATCGTCCCGATGATCGGTATTATCCCGCCAGACGAACAGCGCCTGCGCTTCGCCGGGATGCTGGTTAACCTCCGGCTGATGGCGACGCCGCCGCCAGCGACGGCGTCCGTCTTCGCGGGCGGGCAGGTTTTGCTGCACAAATTGCGCAATATCCAGCACCACCGGCCCCTCCACCTGCACGGCATAGTCCTGCTTCGCCTCCGGGCCGTAGCTGGTCATATGCTCCGCGGAGTAGTTAATGCCGCCGACAAACGCCGTAGCGTCATCGACGACGACAATTTTACGGTGCATGCGCCGAAACAGGTTGGTGCGCATCCCCAGCAGGCGCGGACGCGGGTCGTAGTAGCGAAATATCACCCCCGCTGAGATGAGTTCGTTAACGAAGCCATCGCTGAGGTCAGGGGAGCCGTAGCCGTCGAGCAGCACCTCCACCTCGACGCCGCGGCGCGCGGCCTTCAGCAGCACCGCGTGGAGCTGCCAGCCCACGTCATCCTCGAACCAGATGAAGGTTTCAAGGGTCACCTTACTCCGGGCGCGGTCGATGGCGCGAAACAGCGCCGGATAGTAGCTATCGCCGTTCTCCAGAAGCTGGATCCGGTTTCCATTTTGCCAGCTGCATTTCACAGATGAAGCTCCACGCTGAGCGGGGCGTGATCGGAAAGATGACGCCATTGCTGAAGATCCAGCGCCCGCGGCTGACCGGCGTGGACGTTTTTGATATAGATGCGGTCAAGGCGCAGCATCGGAAAGCGCGCCGGGAAGGTGCGTGCCGGGCGGCCGCGGGCGCGGGTGAAGATCTCCTCCAGCCCGGCCAGCGCCCTGAGCGGACGGTTGGCCTGCTGGCGCCAGTCGTTAAAATCGCCCGCCACCACCACCGGCTCCCCCTCGGGCAGGCGGTTAACCCGCTCCGCCAGCATCGCCAGCTGGGCTCGCCGCTGGCCCGCGCTGAGGCCTAAATGGGCGCAGATCAGATGCAGATTGATGCCGCTTTCCGGCGCCACGATCCGACAGTAGAGCAGGCCGCGCTTTTCGCTCTCGCCGACGGAAATATCGAGATTCTCATAATATTCAATGGGGAATCGGGAGAGCACGGCGTTGCCGTGGTGTCCCTGCGGGTAGACCGCGTTGCGCCCGTAGGCGTAATCGCTCCACATCGCATCGGCCAGATACTCATAATGGGTGGTGTCCGGCCAGTCTTCGATATGCAGCGGGTGAATCTCATGCGCGCCCATCACCTCCTGGAGGCAAACAATGTCGGCACCGATGCTGCGTACCGCGTCACGGAGTTCGGGCAGAATGAAGCGCCGATTAAACGTCGTAAAGCCTTTATGGGTGTTAATTGTCAGCACGTTTACTGAGAATAAAGGGTTTTTCTCGGCCATATTTCTCCGGTTAACATCTCTTTCCTGAATGAAATAGTGTAGTAGCTGTCACAAAAAGATGCGGTGATACGGAATTTTCCGTAAAGTGCGGTACTCTGAGCTACAGATAAAGATCCTTCAGGAGAGAAGCCATGAAGTGGCAACAACGTGTACGCGTCGCAACTGGCCTCAGTTGCTGGCAGATTATGTTGCATCTACTGGTCGTGGCAGTACTGGTGATGGGTTGGATGAGCGGCGCGCTGGTGCGCGTCGGATTAGGGCTGTGCGTGCTGTACGGCGTGACGCTGCTGTCGATGCTGTTTTTACAGCGTCACCACGAAGAGCGCTGGCGCGATGTCGGTGATTTCCTTGAGGAGCTCACCACCACCTGGTACTTTGGCGTGGCGGTTATCGTACTGTGGCTGCTGTCGCGGGTGCTGCACAATAACCTGCTGCTGGCGCTCGCCGGACTGGTTATTCTGGCCGGTCCGGCGGTGGTATCGCTGCTGGCGAAAGATAAAAACCGCTACTCTAAGTTTGGGCTGCATCAGGGCGGCAGCGCCGCGAACCCGCCAAAGCATAGATAATAGCGATGCTTCGGCGGGCAAAGAAAGGACAAGCCAACGCCGAGGCAGCCTGAGCAATGGCGGGATCCCCTAAAGCGTTCGGGTTGCATCAAGGCGGCGACGCAGCGAATCCCCGGGAGCATAGATAGCTATGTGACCGGGGGGAGTGACAAATCTGCCGGGAGCAGATTTGAACGCTGCCAGCAGCGGCCCCGAAGGGGTGAGGCCCAGGATGGGCCGAGTAATCAAGCCAACGCCGAGGCAGCCTGAACGATGACGGGGATCAGGCGATCTTTCTGCGGAACATCGCATACGCCGCTGACCCCGTAGTGGCCGCTATGACCAGCAGCGGCCACAAGCTTCCCCACACGATTTCCAGACTCGCGTCCTTCAAATAGATCTGCTTGGTAATATCGGTAAAATGACGAATGGGGTTTATCCACGTCACCTCCTGCAGCCATTGCGGCATGTTTTCTACCGGTGAAACGTAGCCGGAGAGCAGGATTGCCGGCATCATAAAGACAAATACGCCAATAAACGCCTGCTGCTGGGTCGAGCACAGCGACGAAATCAGCAGGCCGAACCCCACCAGCGAAAGCCCGTAAATCAGCATCGTAAAGTAAAACAGCAGCAGCGAGCCGGCGAAGGGGATCTGATAGGCCCAGATCCCGACCCCCAGCACGATGCTGGCCTGCAGGGTGGCAACGATTAGCGCCGGTATCGCTTTGCCGACGAAAATTTGCCAGGTCGCCAGCGGCGAGACCAGCAGCTGATCGAGGGTTCCCTGTTCGCGCTCGCGGGCCACCGATAGCGAAGTGACGATCATCACCCCGATAGTGGTGATCATGGCGATCAGCGACGGCACCACGAACCATTTATAGTCGAGGTTGGGGTTATACCAGTTGCGTACGATCAGCTCGCTGTTGTTGGGCTTCGCTTTCCCCTCCAGCAGCTCCTGCTGATACTCTTTGACGATCTGCTGCAGGTAGTTGGCGGCGATTTGCGCGCTGTTTGAGTTGCGGCCGTCCAGCAGCAGCTGGAGCGGGGCGGTCCGATAGCTATCGAGGTTGCGCGAGAAATCCGCCGGGAAGCGGATCAGCAGCAGCGCCTTCTGTTCATCAATAGTGGGCTGGATCTCCTGCGGGCTTTTGAGGATCAGGATATGGGTGAACGCGCTGGCGCGGGCAAAACGCTGCGTCAGCTCAACCGCGTGCCTGCCATTATCTTCGTTATAGATAGCGATGGTGGCGTTGGTTACCTCGAGGGTCGCGGCGAAGGGGAACAGCAGCACCTGAATCAGCACCGGCATAATCAAAATCGCCCGCGTCTGCGGCTCGCGCAGCAGCGACTGTAGTTCTTTGCGAATCAACGTCCATAAGCGATGAAACATCTTCAGCTCTCTCTTTACGCTGCCCCCGGATAGCGACCGTAGGGGGAGTGGCTAATGCCCTTAATCTAAGCGCCGTTTGGTTTTCAGCCACGTCAGGCCGATAAACATCGCCGCCGAGGCGATGAGAAACATCAGGTTTACCAGCAGCACCACCGGAATATTGCCCGCCAGAAACAGGCTTTGCAGGGTGCTGACAAAATAGCGCGCCGGGATAACGTAGGTCACCGCGCGGATTATCGCCGGCATGCTGTCGATCTGGAAAATAAACCCGGACAGCATAATCGACGGCAGAAAGGCGGCGTTGAGCGCCACCTGGGCGGCGTTAAACTGGTTGCGGGTAATGGTCGAAATCAGCAGTCCCATCCCGAGGGTGCTGAGCAAAAACAGGCTGGTGATGAAAAACAGAATCACCAGCGAGCTGCGGTAGGGCACGTTGAGAATAAACACCGCCACCAGCATGCACAGCAGCATCGCCAGCATGCCGAGAAAATAGTAGGGGATCAGCTTACACAGCAGCAGCTCGACGCGGGTAATTTCGGTGGAGAGCAGCGCCTCCATAGTGCCGCGTTCCCACTCGCGGGCGATAACCAGCGAGGTGAGAATCGCCCCGATCACCGTCATAATGATGGTGATCGCGCCGGGAATAATAAAATGCTGGCTGATCGCCGCCGGGTTAAACCAGTAGCGGGTCTGCACGTCAATCAGCGGCTCGAAGGTTTCACCGCGATCCTCCGCCCGCTGCTGCTGCCAGATCTGCCAGATACCTTCGATATAGCCCTGGGCAAAGTTGGCGGTATTGGGCTCGCTGCCGTCGGTAATGAGCTGAATGGGGGCGTCGTCGCCGGGGCGAGCCATCTTCTTGTCAAAATCCACCGGAATGGTCACCAGCGCGCGGATCCGCCCGGCCTGCATAAGCTGAATCAGCTGTTGGCGGTTATCGCTGATGGTGGCGTCGATATAGGGCGAGCCGGTCAGGGTATGGACGAAATCCAGCGCCTCTTCGCTCTGCTGCTCCAGCAGCACGCCGACCCGCAGCCGGCTGGAATCGAGGTTGATGCCGTAGCCAAAGATAAACAGCAGCATCAGCGGGATGACTACCGCAATCAGCCAGCTGCTGGGATCGCGCACGATCTGCCGCGTCTCCTTGACGCACAGGGCGTGCACGCGCCGCCATGACAGCATTTTAGCGCTCACTGCTATTCTCCTTATCCCAGTCGTGAATCAGGGTGATAAACGCCTGCTCCATGGTGGGGTCCGGCTGCTCATCGTTGGCCGCCAGCGCCTTTAGCGCATCCGGCGTGCCGCTGGCGATAAGCTTGCCGCGATAGACCAGGCCGATCCGGTCGCAGTATTCGGCCTCGTCCATAAAGTGGGTGGTGACCATCACCGTCACGCCTTTATCCACCATGCTATTGATATGCAGCCAGAATTCGCGGCGGGTGAGGGGGTCGACGCCGGAGGTGGGCTCATCGAGAAACAGGATATCCGGCTCGTGCATCAGCGAGCAGGCCAGGGCCAGCCGCTGCTTGTAGCCCAGCGGCAGCTCGTCGGCGGCGTGGCCGGCAATTTCCTTTAGGCCGAAGGCTTCGCTCATGCGCTCGATTTTCTCGTTCTGCGCCCGGCCGCGCAGGCCGTAAACCCCGGAGAAGAAGCGCAGGTTCTGCTCTACGCTCAGGTTGCCGTACAGCGAGAACTTCTGCGCCATATAGCCGAGATGCTGACGCGCCTTGCCGGAGCTGAGCTTCAGATCCATACCCAGTACCAGCGCCTTGCCGGAGGAGGGCACCAGCAGGCCGCACATCATTTTAAAGGTGGTCGATTTGCCCGCGCCGTTGGGGCCGAGGAGGCCGAAGATTTCGCCGCGCTGCACCTTGAAATCAACGTGGTCGGTGGCGGCGAAATCGCCGAATTTTTTGGTTAAGCTTTGCGCTTCGATCACCGTTTCATCGTGGGAGCCTTCGACACGATGAATAATCGCCCCCAGCGGCGATTCTGCGGTGCCGGCGCCGCCCAGCAGGTCGATAAACGCATCCTCAAAGCGCGGCGCGGTTTCGGCGATCTCCAGCGGCGGCAGGTTGGCGTGATTGCGCACCTCATCAATGCTGGCCTCCTTCCTGAGGATCAGACGTACCGATTTGCCCTGAATCACGCCGTCGCTGATTTGCGGCAGCTTCAGCGCCCGCTGCAGAAGGCGGCGGTTGTTCTCTTCGCGGCTGGAGACCAAAAAGCTGCGGCCGGCCATCGTTTGGGTCAGGGAACGGGGCTCTCCCTGATACAGCAGCTGGCCTTCGTTCATCAGCAGTACCTCGCGGCACTGCTCCGCTTCATCAAGATACGAGGTGCTCCAGAGGATCAGCATCCCGTCCCCCGCCAGCTCGTGGACCATTTGCCACAGCTCGCGGCGCGAAATGGGATCCACGCCGACGCCCGGTTCGTCGAGCAGCAGCACCTTCGGTTCGCCCACTAACGTACAGGCCAGCCCCAGCTTCTGCTTCATACCGCCGGAGAGCTTACCGGCCAGCCGCCCGGTGAAGGGGCCGAGGGAGGTAAACTCGAGCAGGCGGTCGAAAATCTTGCGCCGCGCTTCGCCGGTCACGCTGCGCAGATCGGCATACAGCGTCAGATTCTCCATAACCGTCAGGTCTTCATACAGGCCGAACTTTTGCGGCATATAGCCGAGCACCGCGTGCAGGGCGCTATCGTCGGCAATCGGATCGAAGCCGATCACCCTGGCGCTGCCGCTATCCGCCTTGAGCAGCCCGGCGAGCATGCGCATCAGGGTGGTTTTCCCCGCGCCGTCGGGGCCGACCAGCCCGGTAACGTAGCCGGAGCGCACGGTGCAGCTCAGCGGGGCGACGGCGGGCCGCGTCATGCTGGCGAAGCTGCGGCTCAGCCCGTCAAGGGTGATGAGCTCCTCACTCATGTTCGTTTCCGCTGCTGAAGGCGATGGTGACCGGCATCCCCTGGCGCAGGGCGTCGTCGGCGTCGGTCACCACGATACGCAGGCGGTAGACCAGGTCGGTTCGCAGGTCCGGCGTTTCTACGGTCTTCGGCGTAAATTCAGCCGTGGGCGAGACGAAGCCAATCCTGCCGTGCCACGGTTGATTGGGGCGGCTATCGGTATACAGCAGCACTTCACGTCCGGGCCGCGCGTTGCCGAGGTTTTTCTCATCAATGTAGGCGCGAACCCATACCGGACGGGTTAACGATAGCGTCATAACCGTCGCCCCGGCGCTGAGCATGCTGCCCGGCTCAACGGCGCGGGTCATCAGCGTGCCGTCGGAAGGGGCGGCCAGCGTGGTATCGTGCAGATCGAGCTTCGCCTGCGCTAAGGCGGCCTGCGCCTGTTCAAGGCTGGCTTTGGCCTGGGCTATCTCCTGCGGACGGTTGCCCGCGCGATACTGGCGTAGCTTATCCTGCGCCGATTTCAGCGTGGCCTGGGCCTGGTCGCGGGCGGAGCGCGCGTTGTCGAGATCGTTGACGGAAATGGCGCTGCTTTTGCGCAGCCCCAGCTGGCGCTGGTAGAAGTTCTGCGCGTATTCATAGGCGGCCTGCGCCTGGTTGACCGCCGCCGCGGCCTGGGCAACCTCTTCCGCCCGGTAGCCGGCCATCATCAGGTCGTACTGCGCCTGGGCGGTTGAGACGTTGGCCTGCGCCTGCTGCAGCGCGTTTTCGTAAGGGGCGCGGTCGAGCTGGCCCAGGGTTTGCCCGGCCTTGATAGCATCGCCCTCATCCACGCTTAGCGAGGCCAGCCGCCCGCCGACGCGAAAGCTCATATTTACGGTACGAATATCGACGTTGCCATACAGGGTCAGTCCCTTCTGCTGGCTGCTTTGATACCACCACCAGCCGCCGCCTGTAGCAACGATCAGCAGCAGCATCACCAGGACGACGATGAGCGGTTTTTTCATGATCCCAAACTCCTTTGCGATAACCCTTGCAGAACGAAATCGATATGGCAGGCAATAACCTGATAAATTTGCTCGGTTTTTTCGGTATCAAACTGCGTCCATCCGGTGCGCAGCAAAATGGTCTCTCGCCCGAGGCGAAAGGCGAGGATCTCCCCCAGCAGGGCGTGGGTATGCAGGATCATTCGCGTGTCGTCAGCCTCGAGTCCGGTAAAGGCGGCGATTAAGCGCGTCAGATAGCGGTGCAGCGGAGCGATAACCTGGTCATGGATCAGCTGGTACGCCGGGGTGGGCGACAGCTGCTCCCGGGAAATAAATTTGCTCAGGTTCACCGTGTCATCCTGGGTCAGCAGCAGGATCATATTGCGGCAGGCGCCGAGGATCAGCGCCCGCATGGCCTCTTTATCCGGGTGCGGCTCGGCAAGCAGCCGCTCCGCCGCTTCGGCGTGGGGGCGAAAGTTGTGGCCGATAAAGTCGGCTATCCACTGCGCGCAGGCGAGATAGAGATCGTCTTTTGAGCCGAAATAGTAGGGGATTGCGGCGATATTTTGCCCGGCGAGAGCGGCAATATCGCGGGTGGTGGCATGCAGGCCATATTCGCCAAACTGGGCGATGGCGGCGCTAATCAACTGGCTTTTTGCCTGTTCGCCTTTGCTGGTCGCGGGAGTGGTATTCATCGCACCTGAAAAAATTAATCAATCGATTGATTAAGAGTATGACCAATTCACGAAACTGTCCACAATGGTGAAGACTCTTTTGCTGGTCGATCGGCCGAGATTGATTTCGCAGAAAAAACCCGCGGGGATATTTTATGCGATACGTCACAAAACCTGCTAGACTGCGCCCCTTCATGGCATTGTGGTTTTTGCCATCTCTTTCGCAATAATCTCCCCGAAAACTACGCCTGTATAAGGCCGGGGCGGTTTGGAGTTGTTATGTCTTTTGATTCCCTTGGCCTGAGTCCTGAAATCCTACGCGCTGTTGCCGAACAGGGTTATGTTGAGCCAACCCCCATTCAGCAGCAGGCGATCCCTGCGGTGTTGCAGGGGCGCGATCTGATGGCCAGCGCCCAGACCGGCACCGGCAAAACGGCGGGCTTTACTCTGCCGCTGCTGCAGCATCTGATCCAGCAGGAACCGCACGCGAAGGGCCGTCGCCCGGTGCGCGCGCTGATCCTCACCCCAACCCGTGAGCTGGCCGCTCAGATTGGCGAAAACGTCCGCGACTACAGCAAGTATCTGAACGTTCGCTCGCTGGTGGTGTTCGGCGGGGTGAGCATTAACCCGCAGATGATGAAGCTGCGCAGCGGCGTCGATATCCTGGTGGCAACGCCGGGTCGTCTGCTGGATTTGGAACATCAGAACGCCGTCAGCCTGGATAAGGTTGAAGTGCTGGTGCTGGATGAAGCCGACCGGATGCTGGATATGGGCTTTATCCATGATATTCGCCGCGTGCTGGCGAAGCTGCCGGCGAAGCGCCAGAACCTGCTGTTCTCGGCAACCTTCTCCGACGAGATTAAATCGCTGGCGGAAAAGCTGCTGCATAACCCGCTGGAAATCGAAGTTGCCCGCCGCAACACGGCCTCCGAGCAGGTAAGCCAGTACGTGCATTTCGTCGATAAGAAGCGCAAGCGCGAGCTGCTGTCGCAGATGATCGGCGAAGGCAACTGGCAGCAGGTGCTGGTCTTTACCCGCACCAAGCATGGCGCCAACCACCTGGCGGAACAGCTGAACAAAGACGGCATTCGCAGCGCCGCTATCCACGGCAACAAAAGCCAGGGCGCGCGTACCCGCGCGTTAGCTGATTTTAAATCCGGCGGCATTCGCGTACTGGTGGCGACCGATATTGCCGCCCGCGGCCTTGATATCGAAGAGCTGCCGCACGTGGTGAACTACGAGCTGCCGAACGTGCCGGAAGATTATGTCCACCGTATCGGTCGTACCGGACGTGCAGCCGCGACCGGCGAAGCGCTGTCGCTGGTCTGCGTTGATGAGCATAAGCTGCTGCACGACATCGAGCGTCTGCTGAAAAAAGAGATCCCGCGCATTAGCGTGGCCGGCTATGAGCCGGATCCGTCCATCAAAGCGGAGCCGATTCAGAACGGTCGCCAGCAGCGCGGCGGCGGTCGCGGTCAGGGCCAGGGACGCGGCGGCCAGAGTCAGGGGCGCGGCGGTCAGAGCCAGGGTCGCGGTCAGCACTCTTCGCCGCGCCGCAGCGAAGGTGACGCGCCGAAAGCGCGCACTCAGGACGGCAAACCTCAGCGTCGTCGCTCGCGCAAGCCGGCGGCCGCTGAGTAACCGCACTTTCGCAAACCTGCTATCCCTGCGGCAGCCCGGCGCTGCCCGCGGGTACAGGTTTGACTCTCCGGGCGGGTTTTCCCGCCCGGAACTCCCCGCCTGACGCTAAACCTCGAGCACGATCCCCGTTTGCTCAGAAAGAAATTCCTCCAGTCAGGCAAAAAGTGTCACAATAGTGGCTGTTTATACAGTGTTCAGGTTTTCTCATGGCTTTGACCACTGCGCTAAAAACGCAAATCGCCGCCTGGTATAAGGCGCTCCAGGAACAGATTCCGGACTTTATTCCCCGTACTCCGCAGCGGCAGATGATTGCTGACGTGGCGAAAACGCTTGCCGGGGAAGAGGGAAGGCACCTGGCGATTGAGGCGCCGACCGGCGTCGGGAAAACCCTGTCGTACCTGATCCCCGGTATCGCCATTGCCCGCGAAGAGCAAAAAACGCTGGTGGTCAGTACCGCCAACGTTGCGCTGCAGGACCAGATCTTCAGCAAAGACCTGCCGCTGCTGCGTAAAATTATTCCCGATCTGCGCTTCACCGCCGCCTTCGGCCGCGGGCGCTACGTTTGCCCGCGTAACCTCAACGCGCTGGCCAGCACTGAGCCAACGCAGCAGGACCTGCTGGCGTTTCTTGACGACGATCTCACGCCGAATAATCAGGCGGAGCAGAAGCTGTGCGCCACGCTGAAGGGCGATCTTGATAGCTACAGATGGGACGGCCTGCGCGATCATAGCGACAAGGCCATCGATGACGCGCTGTGGAGCCGCCTGAGCACCGATAAGGCAAGCTGCCTGAACCGCAACTGCCACTACTATCGCGAATGTCCGTTCTTCGTCGCCCGGCGGGAGATACAGGAGGCCGAAGTGGTGGTGGCCAACCACGCGCTGGTGATGGCGGCAATGGAGAGCGAAGCGGTGCTGCCGGAGCCGAAAAACCTGCTGCTGGTGCTCGACGAGGGTCACCATCTGCCCGACGTCGCCCGGGATGCGCTGGAGATGAGCGCCGAAATTACCGCCGCCTGGTATCGGCTCCAGCTCGATCTCTTCACCCGCCTGGTGGCGACCTGCATGGAGCAGTTTCGCCCCAAAACGACGCCGCCTCTGGCGAACCCCGAGCGGCTGAACGCCCACTGCGAGGAGCTGGCCGAGCTCATCTCCTCGCTGAATAATATTCTGAATCTCTACATGCCCGCCGGTCAGGAAGCCGAGCACCGTTTCCCGATGGGGGAACTGCCGCAGGAGGTGATGGATATCTGCCAGCGGCTGGCCAAGCTGACCGAGACGCTGCGCGGCCTGGCGGAGCTGTTTCTGAACGATCTTAGCGAAAAAACCGGCAGCCATGACGTGGTCCGCCTGCACCGGGTGCTGCTGCAAATGAACCGCGCGCTGGGCATGTTTGAAAGCCAGAGCAAGCTGTGGCGGCTGGCGTCGCTGGCGCAGTCATCCGGCGCGCCGGTCACTAAATGGGCCTCCCGCGTTCTGCGCGACGGCCAGGCGCATATCTGGTTCCACTGCGTCGGCATTCGCGTCAGCGAACAGCTGGAAAGGCTGCTGTGGCGCAGCGTGCCGCATATTATCGTCACCTCCGCCACCCTGCGCTCGCTGAACAGCTTTTCTCGCCTGCAGGAAATGAGCGGTCTTAAGGAGAAGGCCGGCGATCGCTTTGTCGCCCTGGATTCCCCCTTCAACCACGTCGAGCAGGGCAAAATTATCATCCCGCAGATGCGCTATGAGCCGGTCATCGACAACGAAGAGCAGCATATTGCCGAAATGGCGGCCTGCTTTCGCGAGCACGTCGAGAGCAAAAAGCACCTCGGGATGCTGGTGCTGTTCGCCAGCGGGCGGGCGATGCAGCGTTTTCTCGAGCACGTCACCGATCTGCGCCTGATGCTGCTGGTGCAGGGCGATAAGCCCCGCTATCGGCTGGTGGAGCTGCATCGTAAAAAGGTGGAGAGCGGCGAGCGTAGCGTGCTGGTCGGGCTGCAGTCGTTTGCCGAGGGGCTGGACCTCAAGGGCGAGCTGCTGAGCCAGGTGCATATTCACAAAATTGCCTTTCCGCCGATCGACAGCCCGGTGGTGATCACCGAAGGCGAGTGGCTTAAAAGCCTGAACCGCTACCCCTTCGAAGTGCAAAGCCTGCCGAGCGCCTCTTTCAACCTGATTCAGCAGGTCGGCCGCCTGATCCGCAGCCACGCCTGCTGGGGAGAGGTGGTGATTTACGATAAGCGTTTGTTGACCAAAAATTACGGCAAGCGTTTACTGAATGCATTACCCGTGTTTCCGATAGAGCAGCCTGCCGTCCCGGAGGTTATAGTAAAAAGTAAAACAAAACAGACGCGTCGCAAACGTCGCTAGCGGCGCAGGTCGGCAATGTGAACAGCACGACTCGTCCTCCTTCACGCCGGCGGTGACGGGTTGTCGCAATAATACGGCGGCAATCTGCGTATCGCGTGAAGCAGGGCGGATAAGAGGAATCTTCGATGGATTACACCAAGATCGTTAAAGAAGTCGGACGGGGGAAAAATCACGCCCGCGACCTGGATGCGGAGACCGCCCGCGCGCTGTACGCGCGGATGCTTAGCGGCGAGGTTGCGGAGCTTGAGCTCGGCGCGATCCTGATTGCCCTGCGCATTAAGGGTGAAGGCGAAGCGGAGATGAAGGGCTTCTACGAAGCGATGCAGCAGCAAACTCTGCGCCTGACGCCGCCGGTAGCGCGGCCGATGCCGATTGTGATCCCAAGCTATAACGGCGCGCGTAAGCAGGCCAACCTGACGCCGCTGCTCGCCGTCCTGCTGCATCAGCTCGGCTTCCCGGTGCTGGTGCACGGCGTCAGCCACGATCCGACCCGGGTGCTGACGGAGACGATTTTTGAGCTGATGGGGATCCCGATTACGCAGCACGCCGGCCAGGCCCAGGCGCGTCTGGACGGTCACGAGCCGGTCTACGTCCCCGTTGGCGTTCTCTGCCCACCGCTGGAGAAGCAGCTGGCCCTGCGCTGGCGGCTGGGCGTACGCAACAGCGCGCATACCCTGGCCAAGCTGGCGACGCCGTTTGCGGAAGATGCGGCCCTGCGGCTGTCGAGCGTGTCGCATCCGGAATACATCGGCAGGGTGGCAAAATTCTTTAGTGAAACCGGGGGGCGGGCGCTGCTGATGCACGGCACCGAAGGCGAAGTCTATGCCAACCCGCAGCGCTGTCCGCAAATTAGCCTGATTGACGAGAGCGGAACGCGGGCGCTATACGAGCGGCAGAATGATGCCCCGACGCAGGCGACGTCGCTGCCGGAGTCAAAAGATCCGGCGGTGACCGCGCGCTGGATTGAGCGCTGCGCGGCGGGGCTTGAGCCGCTACCGCAGGCGCTGCGAATTCAGCTGGCGTGCTGCCTGCTGGCGACCGGAGAGGCTGGGTCCCTGGACGAGGGGCTGGCTAAGGTGGCGCAACGCTGGTAGCGCGGGGCGCTCACTCGCAGCCGGAATCAGCGAGGAGCGCGGGGGAATAGGTAACGGAACGTTCCTCCTGGCCGAGGATATACAGAGCTGCTCGCGTGCCAGGGCGGCGCAAAACCACCGCCTGAAGGCGTAACCCGGCCTCGAAAAAAAGCCAAAAAAAAGCCCGTCCGGTGGCACGGACGGGCAAAAGGGTATTAAAGGGTATTTCAGGGGTAATACAGTGGCATTACAGGGTCGGGCGGCGATTATTTATAGATAACCGCGGTACCGCTAACTTTGTTGTTGGTGTTAGCGGAGGTGATGCTGTAACCCGTTGCGCCAGCGGCATCCGCTTTAGCAGCAAGTTTGGCTTCCAGGCCATCCAGAGTCGTTGCGCCTTCCGCAGAAACGACGCCGATTTTATTCATGCTTTCCGCCTGAGACGGGGTTACCGACTGAGCGGCGAAAGCGCCAAAGGACAGAGCGGACAGGGCGATAGCAGCGGCAGCATATTTGATGGTTTTCATAGTTAATTTCTCGCAGGTTATTCTGTTAAGGTGACGATGTTCCGTCGATGTGATAAGTATCACGTTTTTTTGCGAGATATAAAATCGAAGGTAATTAACAGTCTCAATCGAATTTTTTGAATGATTATTAATTTATTGATTATTAATAAATTATTTATGAGAAACGAGGCGTCGGCTTTTGCAAAGAGGCTCGGCGGGCTTTCAGGGCACATTTTGCCACTTTATTCGCCAAAAAACGTGCGCGAAAAGATAACGCGATCTGTGGTAATGAACGGTAAAGGAAGGTCAGCGTAGCTGGCTATCCTTGGAGCCGCGCCGATTATATCCTGAAAATGTATTGTTATGTAAATCTTTATCCTGCTGGCATTTCACGCAGTATCTGACCCCCGGGATCGCCTTACGCCGGGCCTCCGGAATCGGCTCTCCGCATTCATCACAAAATTTGTGGCTCTCGCCGGACGGTAGCTCGCTTCGCGCCCGCGCCACCGCGTCGTCAATGGTGCTGTCGATCTGCTGCTGCACCGCGTCATCATTTGCCCACCCTGATGCCATACTGCACCTCCTCGCTATTGTTACTGTCAGTATAGAGAAGATGGGGGTAAAAATGGGCCAGGCAAGGATCAGATTTCCGACCAGTCCCGCAGCAGGTTGTGGTACAGGTTAAGCAGCGATAGCACTTCATCGCTCTCGCCGTGGCGGCTTTTCAGGGTCTGAATATTGCGGTCCAGCTCGAACAGCATGCCGCGGCGTTTGTCATCGCGGATCATGGACTGGATCCACAGGAAAGAGGCCACGCGCACGCCCCGGGTAACCGGCGTCACGCAGTGCAGGCTGCTCGACGGGTAGAGCACCAGGTCGCCCGCCGGCAGCTTGACAGAATGCTGGCCATAGGTGTCGTTGACCACCAGCTCGCCGCCTTCATAACTCTCCGGCTCGCTCAGAAACAGAGTGGCGGAAAGGTCGGTGCGCATCCAGCCGCCCTGGGCCTGACTGCGGACCGCGCCGTCAACGTGAAAACCGTAGGTTTCGCTCTGCTGATAGCGGTTAAACAGCGGGCTGGAGAGGCTTTTGGGCAGCGCCGCGGCGAAGAACAGCGAGCTGCGGTTGAGCGCCGCAACGACCCTGTTCTGCAGTTCACCGTACAGCGGGCTGCGGGTATCGACCTGCTGATTCTTTTTCACCTGCGCGCCCTGATCGCCGGTGGTGGCGCGTCCGTCCACCCACTCGGCCTGCTGCAGCTGCGCGCGAAAATCGTCAACTTCCTGTGGGCTGAGAACGGCAGGGATATGGTACATCATCGGTGTTTCTCCTGAGAAAACGGGGCGTTGCCGCCCCGCGTGTGGATTAGAAGTGCACGTTGGCGGTCAGCAGGAACGTACGCGGTTCGCCCGGGTGATAACGGTATCCGCTCTTGTTGATAGAGGAGACATAGTTGGTATCAAACAGGTTATAGACGTTCAGCTGCAGATCGAGGTTACGGTTAATGCGATAGCCGACCTTCGCATCCGCCACCCAGTAGCCTTCAGTGTAGGACGGCGTGCCGACGGCGCCATCGCTGCCGCGGTGCATACTGCCGACATAGCGCGCGCCGGCGCCAAGGGCAAGGGCATCGGTGGCCTGGTACTGGCTCCAGACGGTAAAGGCGTGCTCAGGGGTGTACGGCAGCGAGCTGGTGCCGTCCTGGGCGATGTTTTTGCCCTCGCGGACGCTGGCGTGCTGCTGAGTATATCCGCCGATAACCTGCCAGTCCTGGGTGATATTGCCGGCCAGCGACAGCTCATAGCCTTCAACGCGCTTCTTACCGTACTGGGAATAGGTGCCGTCGTCGTTTTGCTCGACTTCGTTCTCAATATCGGTACGGAACAGGGCCGCGGTCAGCAGCAGGCGTTTATCCATCAGCTCCCACTTGGTGCCCACTTCGCTGGTTTTCGCTTTCTGCGGCTGGAAGTCGGTACGGTTGGCGCTATTCCCCGTGCCGCTCTGGGCCAGGGCAAAGTTGTTGCCTCCCGGAGGCTGCTGGGAGATCGCATAGTTGACGTAGACGTTGCCGTTGTCGGTCAGGTGATACAGCGCGCCGGCCTTCCAGTTCACCAGGTTGCCGCTGGTGGAGGTATCAACGGTGGTGACCGGGGTATTTTTGGCCACGCCTTCCGGGCAGGCAATGGCGCCGCGTCCGGTACCGCCGCAAAGGCTGGCGCTGTCGTATTTGGTCTGGTAGTTATCCAGACGAATACCGCCGTTCAGCTCGAAATCACGGGTAATCTGCAGGGTATCGAAGGCATAGATTCCGAAGGTATCCGTCTGTCCGTTGGCGTTGGCGCCGCTGCGGTCCAGGCCGCCGATGGAGATGGCGCTGTTGGGGTGATAGATATTGACCGACGGCGGCGTAATCGGATAAACGCCGTAGTTGGTCTGCGTTTCGCGGGTCAGCTCGAAGCCGGCACTGATGTCATGCCCGATCGAGCCGGTATAGAACTTTGAGGTCAGGTTGGTCTGGTTGGTCAGAATTTTGTTGCTGACGTCCTTGGTGTTCGCCAGGCGCGACCAGCTCCAGGTGCCGACGTCGTTCGGGTCAGGCTGGGTGATGTTGGTGGCGCCGCCCATCACCGCGGTCAGCAGGTAATCCTGCTTCACGCGCGACCAGCGGGTGGTGTTGCGGATCGTCGTGTTATCGCTCAGATCGTGTTCGAAGCGCATGGTCACCGTATCGGTGGTGGAGTCGTCGTAGTCCGAATCGGTACCGTAGAAGTTGCTGGTCGCCACTTTACCGGAGTTATTCAGGGCTGCGGTGCCCGCGCTCGGGGCGGAGTATCCCGGCAGGCCGATGGTCGGAATGCCGCCGTCCGGGGTGTTGTGCTGGGTCACGTGCAGATAGTTCAGGTACAGGCGGTTGTCGGTGCCGAGGCCGAAGGCGGCGGATGGCGCAACCCCGTAACGCTCATTTTTAACGTTGTCGCGACCGGCATCGTGGGTTTTCTCACCCATCAGGTTCAGGCGCACCGCGCTGGTGTCGCCAACCGCCTGATTGATATCGAGGGTGCCGCGACGGAACCAGGCGCTGCCGACGCTTGCGGAGGCATCAATGCCTGAGTCCAGACGCGGCTGCTTGCTGATCATATTGATGGAGCCGCTTGGCGCGCTGCGGCCGTAGTCAGAACCCGATGGGCCCTTGATGACTTCGACCTGCTCGGTGTTAAAGGTGTCGCGGGTCACGCTGCCGATATCGCGAACGCCGTCGATATAGATGCTGTTTGACGTATCGACGCCGCGCATATAAACGGAGTCGCCGGTGGACGAGCTGCCGTTTTCACCGGCATAAAATGCCCCCACGCCCGGGACGTTTTTCAACGCATCGGTGAGGTTGGTGACGCCCTGATCTTTCATCACCTGATCGGAAACTACCGTTATCGTCCGCGTGGTATCCGCCAGCGGGCGGGAAAACTTAGGGTCGGCGGATTGCGTGGGGGCATACAGAGAGGGAGCCTGCGCTTCCACCACCAGCGTTTCGCCGCTATTTTTTTCAGTGCTGCCTGCCGCCAGCACCTGGCCTGTCGGCGACAGGCTCAGACACAGGCCGGTAAAGATCGTCAACGAGCCAAAACTGCTGAACGGTAAATTTTGTTTTTTGTCCATTTCAATAAGCAACTTATAGTTTTAATTTAAGCCATTAAGAGCGCAGGCAAAGCGATGCCGTGCCCCGACCACTGCAGGTGTTTGTTACAATAACAATGAGTTTGATAATGATTTTGATAACCATTATCAAATAACGGCAAATTTCTATCACTCATTGATAAAAAAATAAATACATTTCTTTACATACACTACATTTTTTCTACATAAAGCGATGGTGCGCGGGGGAGAGGGAAGAGAGAGGCACGACCCGCGGCAGCGTGCTGCTGCTGCGGATCGTCATTTTGCGGCGCTATTCTCAGGATTTAACCCGATATTTTTCGATGAAGTTTTCATCAAGAGTGATGCCGAGGCCTGGGGCGTCCGGTACCCTGACCTTGCCATCAGCGACGGGAATTTTATTACTGACCAGCTGGTTATAGATAAGGCTTTCGCTTTGGGAGTATTCAATTAAATCGCCGAAGCGCGTGGATGCCAGGAAATGAACGGTGGCATGCAGCAGGATCCCGGTACTAAAGCCGTGAGGAACCAGGCTCACGCCGGCTGATTCCGCCAGCTGATTAATCTTGCGGATTTCAGAAATGCCGCCGCAGCGCGTAATATCAGGCTGAACGATGGAGGGCGCCGCCTCTTCGATAAACTGCCTGAATTCGGGGTAAGTGGACAGAGCTTCGCCGCCGGTGATCTTAACGGGCAGGGTGTCGGAAAGCCGACGGTAGCATTTCAGGCTGTCCGAAGGAACGGGCTCCTCAATCCAGTTCAGGTCGAATTCCCTCAGCATCTCGAAGCGCTGCTTCGCCACGGAGAAGTTTTTCCACAGCCCGACAAGATCGATCTGCAGAGCAATATCCGGGCCGACGGCCTCGCGGATACAGCGCACGGTTGCCACGTCGCGCTCGGGATCGACGCCAAAACCGTTGCCGCCGAACTTGATGCTGCGAAAACCCTGTTTAACCAGCTGTAGCGCGCTAGCGGCGCTCTGCTGCGGGAGGCTGGAGGGGATGAACGTGCCGTACGCGTTTATCTCGTCCCGGTATTTGCCGCCCAGCAGGGTATGGACAGGCACCCCGTAATGCTTCCCGGCGATATCCCACAGGGCGATATCAATCGCGCCGATCGCGTGAATCCCCACGCCGCGCCGCCCCATGTACTCGCTGGCGGTAAACATGGCGTCCCACAGGCGGGCAATATCAAGCGGGTTTTGCCCGATGAGCTCGTGCCTGAGACCCATACAGGTCGAGTGCGATATCGGCGCCTCAATAACGGCTTTTACCACGGACGGGGAACTGTCAGACTCGCCGATGCCGGTAATGCCTGAATCGGTATGAACGCGAACGATGACGGCATCGTCGCCCCACTCGCAGCTATCGTCCAGCCCCGGAACGCGCAGCCATATCACTTCTACTTCTGTAATTTTCATTTTCCCTGTCCTTCAACTGAATAGTGTTGTCTGAGCCAGCCCGCCGTTCCGATGATGCAGATAATCAGGATCGCGATAAACGGCGCTGCCGTCAGCGTTACCGCCGTCTTGAGCGTTGACAGTGACGCGTTGATATACAGCATCGCCAGGGGGATTAATCCCAGCATGACGCACCAGAAGAGGCGCAGCGTGCGGGACGGGTCCTGGCCTTGCTGAAGGCCTTTAGAACTGACGGCGGCGACCGTATAGGCGGTTGCGTCGAGGTGCGAGGCGAGGAAAACCACCATCAGCAGGTAATAAAAAAGTGAGCACAGGGTGCCGAGAGGCAGGTTGCCCAGCAGCTGGCGAACGGCGTTTTCGCCTCCCTCCGCTGACAGGATATGCGGAACGTTAATGACGCCGCTGTTAAACATGTCGATGGCATATCCGCTGAGGCTGCCAAAGAAGAACCAGCAGCCCGCGCAGCCCCCCAGGATAAGCCCAAGGATCACTTCACGGATGGTGCGCCCGCGGGACACGCGGGTAATGAAGATCGAAACGCCCGGCGTGTAGGTTATCCAGTAGAGCCAGTAAAATACGGTCCAGTCTTTATTGAAGGTGCCATTATCGATAGGATCGGCGAACAGGCTCATATGCAAATTGCTCAGCGTCAGGCCGACGCTGTTGACGAAGTTATCGATGATAAACGACGTTTTTCCGACCAGCAGTACCACGCAGCCAAACAGCAGGGTCATCCCGCAGGCCGCTTTTGCCAGCTTCTGCATCCCGCCGTCGATACCGATGTAGGAGCTCAAGGAAAAGGTCAGGGTAATAATCGCCAGCAGAATGGCTTTAAGTAAAAAATTATTCTCAATACCAAAAATGTAAGACAGGCCGGATGAGACGGTGCCGACAGTAATCGTCGTCGTCAGCACCAGACCACCAAAGGTTGAGAACAGAAAAATAAGGTCAATAATTCGTCCCAGCGGGCCTTTATCGCTTATTCCGGTAATTGAAGAAATAAGCGAAGAGAGATTAAGTCCGCGAGATTTATTAATATAAAAATGATAAGCCATTGCTAAAGAAGCAATTGAGTATATTGCCCACGGCGTTATCCCCCAGTGGAAGAATACGTAAGAAAGGCTGACTTTGAGGGCCTCTTTACTTTCCGGAGTAATATCCAGTCCGGGCGTTTGATAGTAATAGGCCCACTCCATAAAGGCCCAGTACATTGTCGCCGAACCGAGGCCCGCACAGATAAACATAAATATCCAGCTGAGGTTTGAATATTCCGGATTGCCGTCGCCCAGCTTAATGGTTCCGTAGCGGCTGAAGGCAATGACAAAGGCGAAAATAACGCACAGGAAGCCGAGCAGCTGTACGATGGAGCCAATAGAATTCGTCAGGCTGGTGAACATCTTACTCGCGATTTGCTCTGATGCCGTAGGGTGAAGCATCAGCATAGTAATCGTGGCCAGCACAACGATAATGCTGATGGCGATCAGAAAGAAATCATTTTTCACCGCACCTGTATTTGGTGGTACTCTTTCGTTGTGACTTTTCATATTTATTCCTGAGGCAGAATTATTTTTATAAAGGACCGGGCAGCAGATAACTTCGCGGTAATTAAGGTGGAATTGCGCCACCACCACAACCTCTTTTTGCTTATAGAACTATAAGATTTGATAATTATGGCCGACAATAATCAGCGAAACGTCACCCGAATACCCCAGCTGAGCTGGCTGCTGGCATTTAAGAGCGTGGCCGAACACGGTAGTTTTACCGTCGCAGCTCGTGATCTACATCTCAGCCAGCCGGCCGTCAGTCAGCGTATTTCGCGGCTTGAGGATCTGCTAAAAACGCAATTATTTTTTAGGGATTCAAAAGTTGTAAAGCTGACGGACTCCGGCAAGGCGCTGCTGACGCAAATAGAAAGCCCGTTTGCCGAAATATTGGGAGTGCTGGAGTCATTCCACCAGGCGCACGGTAATCAGCTATTGATGATCGAAACGGAGCCGGTGTGGAACAGGGTGATCTTATCGCCTCTTCTGCCGCCTTTTCTCACCGCCCACCCGGATATTATCTTCCGGCAGGCGCTGACCACCCACCATCTTGACTTTACCGTGGGTACCGAGCTGGCGGTGAAATGGGGAGAAGGAAAGTGGGAGGGCTTTGACGCGCAGTTTCTCTCCGGCCTTGAATACTATCCGGTCTGCTCCCCGGACTATCTGCTGAAACATCGAATTGAAACGCCGGACGATCTCGCCCGCGTCAGAATCCTGCACGAGCGCGACTATGCCGACTGGAACTTCTGGCTCAAATATCATCCGTGTAAGGGGCTGAATCTTAACGACGGGCACGTCGTTGGTGAATCCAATGTCTTGATGTCGCTGTCTATTTCAGGCGTCGGCGTTGCGCTTTGCGGCCTGTCTCTGGTTCGCGAATATATCGCCTCCGGCGCGCTTGTGCTGCCGCTTCCTGGGCATAAGGTCAGGCATTACAAAGCGTATTACATCCTGACGCGGAAAAATCAGAAGATCTCCAGCCAGGCCAAAGCGTTTATTGAATACCTGCACGCAATAAGCCTGGTGGAGTGATGCCGCGGCGCCGCAGGCCGCTTTTTCATTGTGTACGCTGGCGGTCATCCGGGCGGATCAGATCAAACCGCTGGCTTTCATCAATACTGTAGTAGGCGCTCGGGCCGCCGGCGCGGAGAATCGGCCGGGCCTTCGCGGTCTGGTATACGCCGTTCTCCAGCAGCGATTCATCGATATGGACCGCCACCACTTCCCCCAGCACCAGCCAGCTGTCGACGGGGGCGCCGTCGGCGGTCGTTAAGCGGATGCACTGCGAGAGCCGGCACTCAAAGTTCACCGGGCTTTCCGCAACCCGCGGGGCGGCGACGATCCGGCTGGCGGCGGCGGTCAGTCCGGCGCGGACGAATTCGTCTTCGTGACGCGGGATGCTGGCAGAGGTCTCGTTCATGGCCTCGGCCAGCGGACGGGTTGCCAGGTTCCAGACAAACTCTTTGGTTTCGACAATATTCTGTACGCTATCCTTCCAACCGCTGCTGGCAAAGCCGATAATCGGTGGCCGATAGTTAAAACAGTTAAAGAAACTGTAGGGCGCGAGGTTGCGCTGTCCTGCCGTATCCAGCGAGGCGATCCAGCCGATCGGGCGCGGCCCGATAATGGCGTTCAGCGGGTCGTGAGGCAGGCCGTGCCCCTGCGAAGGTTGATAGAAATACATACAATATCCGTAGCGGAAGAGGAGATATCCAGACTCCCTTATTTACCGCGCCGCCGTCAACGGGTATCTTACGCGGCTGTTCAAAGGAGATTGCCATGAAAGCCCAGAAACCGGGGTTACACCCGCGTAACCGTCATCATCAACGCTATGATTTGCCCGAGCTATGCCTGGCTCACCCCGAGCTCGAGGGCTTTATCACCCTGAACCCGGCGGGCGAGCAGACCGTTGACTTTGCCAACCCCATCGCGGTGAAGGCGCTGCTGGCGCACTTTTACGCGGTGAAACACTGGGATATTCCGGACGGCTTCCTGTGTCCGCCGGTGCCGGGAAGGGCGGATTATATCCACCATCTCGCCGACCTGCTGGCGCTGGATACCGGCGCTATTCCCGCGAACGCGAGCATTCTTGACGTCGGCACCGGCGCAAACTGCATCTACCCGCTGATCGGCGCGCACGAGTACGGCTGGCGCTTTACCGGCAGCGAAATCAGCCAGCAGGCGATCTCCAGCGCCCAGGCGATTATCGCCGGCAACCCGGGGATGAGCCGCCAGATTCGCCTGCGTCGTCAAAAAGACGCCGCGGCGATTTTTACCGGCGTGATCCATAAAAACGAATGCTTTGACGCGACGTTGTGCAACCCGCCGTTCCACGACTCCGCCGCCAGCGCTCAGGCGGGCGGCGAGCGCAAACGGCGTAATCTCGGTCTGGGCGCCGATAGCGTGCTGAACTTCGGCGGCCAGCAGCAGGAGCTGTGGTGCGAGGGCGGCGAGGTGGCCTTCATCACCCGGATGATTGAGGAGAGCCAGCAGTTTGGTCGTCAGGTGAAATGGTTCACGTCGCTGGTTTCCCGCGGCGACAATCTGCCGCCGCTGTATCGTGCCCTGACTGAAGCCGGCGCGGTGAAGGTGGTGAAAAAAGAGATGGCGCAGGGGCAGAAGCAGAGCCGCTTTATCGCCTGGACCTTTATGGATGAGGCAAAGCGCCGACGCCCGTTTTAAGGCGTGCGGCGGCCGCACCTCTGCTTAGCGTTGCTGGCTCCCCGGTCTGCTCCGCGCAGCCGGGGCGCTATAGAGTTGGCTGCGCGGGGGCCGGCGGCTCGTCGACGGCGGCGGCGGGCATCGGCAGCACCTGGTAGGTTTGCACCGGAGCGCGCACGCCGGCAAGGTCGAAGTGCCTTTTGACCTGGGTATCCAGCGCAAAACGCACCGTCCACTGCTTCAGCGGCAGCGTGGTAAAGGTCACCCGCAGGGTAAAGGCGGTATTGCTCAGGCCGACCAGCCCGGCAAACGACGGCTCGCCAATCACCAGCCCGCGCACCTCCTCCTGGGCCATCACGTCCGCCACCGCATCCTTCAGCGCCTGGTTGGCCTTATCCAGATCCTCATGGCGGTCGACGTCATAGTTTGCCACCACCGAGCCTATGCCGCGCACGAAGTTGGCGAAGGTGGTGATCGAAGACCACGGAATAATGTGGTAGGCGCCGGTATCCTGGCGCACCCCGACCGAGCGGATCGACATCCGTTCCACCGTGCCGGTTAATGGCCCGATCGTCACCAGATCGCCGGTGTTCATCCCGTTCTCAAACTGAATAAAAATGCCGGTGATAATATCTTTCACCAGCGTCTGGGCGCCGAACGAAATGGCCAGCCCCAGCGCCCCGGCGCCGGCCAGCAGCGGGGCGATATTCACCCCCACTTCGGAGAGCAGGATCATCACGGTAATGGTACTGATGATCACCGCCAGGGCGTTGCGAAACAGCGTCAGCAGGGTTCTCGCCCGGGCGCCCGGCAGCGGGCGGCCGTGAATATCCGAGGCGAGGCGGTTTTCTATCAGACTGGCGAGCAGCGTCCAGCCGATGGCGGAGAAGAACAGGATCAGCGCGATGCGGATAATCACGTCCACCGCCTTCTGCCCGGCGCCGTTGTGCATCCAGTTCCAGAAGTCGAACAGCCCCCAGGCGCTGAGCAGCAGCATAATGGCGACGGCGACCACCAAAATGCGCGCCACCTTCAGCGCCACGGAGATCCAGCCGTTGAGCCGCTTCTGCAGCTCAGGATAGCTGCGCTGGGTTTGCGGCGACAGGGTGATGGTTTTAGCTATCCAGCGCGACAGAATGCCGGAGATCAGCGCCGCGGCGCCGACGATCGCCAGGCTGCGCAGCGTGGCGCCCATCATAAACTTCAGGCTGTTGCCGGGGTCGAAAAGCGAGAAGAAAAACAGCACGATGAAATAGGCGCAGGCCAGCCAGTGCCACACCAGCGCGAAGGCGCGGATAAACAGGCTGAAGAAGGCCAGAGAGCGATCCGCCAGATGGAGTAGTCCTTCGGTAATCGCGTGCTTGTTATGAAAAATCAGGTACAGCGCCCACAGGGTGATGCACAGCATAATGGCCACGTTGGCGAGCGCGCCGACCTGGACGTTGACCTGGTTGGAGATAATCGGCACGGCGACGATCAGGCCGTAGCCAATCAGGCTGCTGAGCGCGCTCAGGCGCAGGTTCCAGTATTTTGCGCTGTCGTCGCTGAGGTTAAACGGCCGCAGCTCCGCTACGCGTGGGCAGAAGATCAGCCGCAAAATGGCTTTGAAGAACTCGATCAGCGCGAAGGCGTTCAGAAACAGGCTCTGCTGAAAGGCGATGGTGCGGTTGCCGCCGTTGAGCCTGTCGCTGAGCAGCTGGCCGACGAACAGGGTGAGCGCCAGCAGGATCAGGTCGAAAATAAAGGCGCCGGCGATTGTGGCCGGCAGCTGCAGCCAGTTGCTGCGATCGTGGTTTTTATGCCGCCCCCACTGGCCCATTTTGCGATACAGCGGCAGCGCCGCCAGCCGCACCAGCCACCAGAAGATAAAAATCAGCCCGGCCAGTAGCAGGAAGGTGCCCGCGGCGTGGCGAAAGGTATCGGCATGGAAGGGCTTATGCGGCGCGCCGGTAATATTGCGCCACAGCTGCGAGAAGCGCGACGAAAAGCGCTCGCCGTATTCGCGGCTGATGTGGGTGACATTTTCCAGCACCGTCGGCTGATCTTGCTCTTTCGGCGGCGTCAGCGTGGGCGCGCTGGCCGGCGGCGGCGTGGCGGCGGCGGTGCGCAGCTGGTCAATTAGCTCCTGGCGGGCGGCGTCGTTCTCCAGCACGTCGGCCAGCGCCGCGTAGGCGGTCTTTTTCTGCTCAAGGTCGGGTTCGCTGCCGCCGGACTGCTGCGGAGCAGCGGTCGGAACGCCGGGCAGGGTCGCGGCGGAAAGCGGGGCGGTAAATAGCGCGGCGAGCAGTAGCAGGATCCACGGCACGAGCACCTCCGTTGCGTCTCAAACCAGTAAGTATAGAAGACGATGTCGGGAGGGCGGGGCTGGGATGAATCTGGAAAGCGGCTCCCCGCGCGGGGGAGCCTTTGACTATCAGGCAACGTGCTGCAGGAATTCGCGCAGGCGCGGGCTCGGCGGGTTCTTGACCAGAACCTGCGGATCGCCATCTTCCGCAATACGCCCTTTGTCGATGAAGATCAGGCGCGAGGCCACTTTTTCGGCAAAGCCGATTTCGTGAGTCACGATAACCATCGTCATCCCTTCCTCTGCCAGATCCTGCATCACCTTCAGCACTTCATGACGCAGCTCCGGGTCCAGTGCGGAGGTTGGCTCATCGAACAGCATCATTTTCGGCTTCACCGCCAGCGCGCGGGCGATGGCCACGCGCTGCTGCTGGCCGCCGGAGAGCTCTGAAGGATAGTGGTGCGCGCGTTCGGCAAGCCCCACTTTTTCCAGCAGATCTTTCGCCAGCTTCTCGGCCGCCTCTTTCTTCGCCCCGCGCACGCGCAGCGGCCCGAACATCACGTTCTCCAGCGCCGTCAGGTGCGGGAAGAGATAGAACTGCTGGAACACCATGCCGGCTTCCTGGCGGATCAGGCGATCGTCTACCTTCGGATCGTTGACCTTCAGGCCGTCGACGATCAGCTCGCCGCTGGTTATCTCTTCCAGCTTGTTGATGCAGCGCAGCAGGGTTGATTTACCGGAGCCGGAAGGCCCGATAATCACCACGACTTCGCCTTTGCTAATCTTCAGATCGATATCATGCAGCACCTGAGTTGGGCCAAAGTGCTTGGAAACGTTTTTAAATTCAATCACAGGATTTTCATCCTTCTTTCAAGACGGCGCAGAATAAAGCTCAGAACCAGGGTGATAATGAGATAAATAACGGCAACGGCGCTCCAGATCTCCAGCGCGCGGAAGTTACCGGCAATAATCTCCTGTCCCTGACGGGTCAGTTCGGCAACGCCGATGACGATAAAGAGCGAGGTATCTTTGATGCTGATGATCCACTGGTTGCCCAGCGGCGGCAGCATGCGGCGCAGCGCCAGCGGCAGGATCACGTGGCGAATCGTTTCGCGCCGGGAGAGGCCGAGCGCCAGGCCGGCTTCGCGGAAGCCCTTGTGGATCGAGAGCACCGCGCCGCGGGTGATTTCCGCGATATAGGCGCCGGAGTTGATCATGATCGTCACCACCGCGGCGGAGAACGGATCGATGCGCAAATCATTAAACGCCATCGGCAGGGCGAAGTAGATAAACATCACCTGCACCACGATCGGGGTGCCGCGAATAATTTCAATAAAGACCAGCGCGATGTGGTTTGCAATCCAGCCGCCAAAGCAGCGGGCGAAACCGGCGACGAGGCCGATTATCAGACCGCCGGCCAGGCCGAGGACCGAGATCCACAGCGTCATTTTGGCGCCTTCCAGCAAAATCGGAATGGCGGGCCAGATGGCACTCCAGTCAAACTGCATAATGGGTTCCTGTTACCGTGTTGAAAACAGAGGATGGCCCTCTGAGAAAAAATGACTCAGGCCTGCTGCGAGGCGATGCCCGGCACAGGGCGCAAGCGCCGGTGCCGGGCGACCAGACCTCAGCAGGCCTGTAAGTGATATATCCGTGCGGATACGGTCTGCTTATTATTTTGGCTCAGTACCGAACCATTTTTTATAAATTTCGTTGTAGGTGCCGTTTTCGCGCAGGGTTTTCAGCGCGCCGTTCACTTTTTCACGCAGCTCGTCGCTGCCTTTCGGGAACGCGATACCGTAGTTCTGCGCTTCCAGCGACTCGCCTACCGCTTTAAACTGGCCGTGGCCGGCGGTTTTGATGAAGTACAGGATATTTGGCGTATCGTGCAGTACGGCATCGGCGCGGCCGGTACCCAGCTCCATATAGGCGTTATCGATGTTCGGGAACTGGCGCAGGTCTTTGGTTTTGATATTGGCCTTGGCGTAGTCAACGGAGCCGGTGCCGCCTTTAACCGCGAGCACTTTACCGTTCAGATCCTTCACGTCTTTGATATCGTTGTTGTTCTCTTTCACCATCACCAGCAGGCCGCTTTTATAGTAGCCATCGGAGAAGTCGATCGCTTTTTTACGCTCTTCGGTAATGGTAATCCCCGCCAGCGCGAGGTCGATGTTTTTCGTTTGCAGCGCCGGGATGATGCCGCTGAAATCCATTGGCTTCAGGGTATAGTCCAGTTTCAGCTCTTTGGCGATGGCGGCCCACAGGTCGACATCGAAGCCCACATACTTATCGCCTTGCTTAAATTCAAATGGAACAAACGCCGTATCGGTGGCAACAATCAGTTGTTTTTCAGCGGCCTGGGAAGAAACCGCAAAAGCCAGGGTCAGTGCAGCCAGTGAAACTTTTAATACAGACTTCATAGTATTTCCTTTTTTATCCACGGGACGATCCCCTGCGAGAACGAGTAACCCTATGAAAAAATCGTGCCAGTTTTACAACCTGTTGTTTTATAACAACCAGGGTCGTTCCTGTTGCACGCTTTCGGGTCTGGCAAACGCAATATGCACCATGGTGGGGCGTCATTTTGGTGCGTCATAAATATGCCGAATAACAAGAACATTTTTAACGCAAACACCGGTGGGAAAACAATCTTGCCGTAACGATTGTGTGAGGTAATTATTACATTTGATTTACCTTAGTATGCATTTTGACCATAGTGGTGCACTTAAATGGTGCATACAGGCGTGGGCAAGAAAAAAGTAAGAAAAAAGCGGGAGAGGCGAGGGGGAAAGAAGCAGTGCCGCCAGCGGGGCTGACGGCATTCGGTGTGCCGATTATTCGATATTAGATTCGATAAACCACAGGAATTTATCCAGATCGCGAGAAGCGGCGGTGAAGATATCGGCGGTATCTTCGTCTTTGGCCTCGCTAATCGCTTTACGCACGTCGTTGGCGACAATCGCGTAGCGGTCGGCCAGCTCTTTCAGGTGATCCTGGACGCTATGAATGTCCAGCGGATAGCTTTTCAGCGGGGTTTTGCTGTTGATAACCTGGGTGGTGCCCAGCGCGACGCCGCCGAGCTGTACGGCACGTTCGGCCATCGTATCAAGGTGTTCGGTCAGCGCCGTGCGGAAGCCATCCAGCATTTCATGAACGGCAATAAAGTTGGCACCGCGCATGTTCCAGTGAGCCTGTTTGGTGATCAGCGACAGGTCGATGAACTGGATAACCTGACGATTGAGCAGCTCAACGGTGGCTTTTTTCTCGCCGTCGGCCACATCATTGCGGGTATATTGCAGGTTAGACGCTTTAGTTTTAACCAGTTTTGCGGTACTCATAGTTTCATATCCTCTTGATATTTATACTCGTCATACATCAAATTCGAATTATATGGAGCGCTTGTCCCCGGTAACTCATGGGGTCAAGTATAGCAACGGATACGCAAAAGGCGGCGTCGGTAGTCTCTATCGGTTTGATAGCGCAGACGTGTTGGTAATTTTAAAAAACATTTAAATCAATGAGCTGCTGGCGTTTTTAGCGAATTTTGCACGGCGCGGCGGCCGTGCAGAAGCGTCCGATAATTTAGCCGATATCCACTTTTTTCAGCTGCGTTTCCCGGCGCATCGTCAGCGTCGACCCCATCGAGGCGAGGATAATCGCCCCCAGCGCCAGGGTCTGCGTAAAGGTCAGCGTCTCGCCAAGAAACACCATTCCCGATAGCGCGGCAAGGGCGGGCTCCATGCTCATCAGAGTGCCGAATGTTTTGCTCGGCATGCGGGTGAGGGCGATCATTTCCAGCGAGTAGGGAAGCGCGGTAGAGAGCACGGCGATCCCCAGGCCCAGCGGCAGCAGCGACCACTGAAACAACGTATCCGTTGCCTGCAGCATCCCCAGCGGCACAAAAATCACCGCCGCAATCAGCGAGCCCATCGCCACCGTTGCCGGGCCGTGTTCTTCACCCGCGCGCTGGCCGGTGAGAATATAGACCGCCCAGCAGGCCCCGGCGCCCAGCGCCAGCAGCGCGCCGGTGAGGTCCACCTGCGCCACGTCCTGCCCCAACGGCAGGAGATACCACAGCCCGAGAACCGCCAGAACCACCCATACGAAGTCGAGCGGACGCCGCGAGCCGAACAGGGCAACCGCCAGCGGGCCGGTAAACTCGAGAGCCACCGCAATGCCCAGCGGTATGCGCTGAATCGATAGATAAAACAGATAGTTCATCGCCCCCAGCGCGAGGCCGTAAAAGAGCAGCGGCAGGCGCTGTTCGGGGGCGAAGCGCAGCCGCCAGGGCTTGAAAACGACCACCAGTATCAGGGTGCCCAGCGCCAGGCGCAGGGCGGTTACGCCGGGCGCGCCGACCAGCGGGAAGAGTGATTTCGCCAGCGATGCGCCGCTCTGGATAGAGATCATGGCGATTAAAATAACAGCCGTCGGCAACCACGCCGGAACCTTACGGGACGAGCCGGGCATCCTTTCTCCTGTCAAAATTTGTCAAAAGCGGTAAAGGTTCCAGTGTAAATGAATTAGCCAACGGCGGTTGAGCTATTGTTGAAGAAATCCCCGCAGAGGCGAGTATAATAGGGGGAGAGACGCTGAAATACTCTGCTGTCGATTAGGAATTATCTGGATGCTTGTTCGGCAGTCTGCGTTCATAAATATGATTGTATCCGCTAAAAACGGTTGTTTTCCAGTTTGTTATAGTTTTGTAGAAACTTTTGGTTACATGAAAAGGTATGTTAGACACTGTAAAGTGAAAAGAGTTTCCTGAAAGTTTTTGATATATTTAAGACTTAGGACTTATTAGAAACACATTTGAGGTGGTTATGAATAAAATTGCACGTTTTTCAGCACTAGCTGTTGTACTGGCTGCATCTGTAGGTACCGCGTTCGCTGCAACTTCTACCGTTACCGGCGGTTACGCGCAGAGCGACATGCAGGGCGAAGCGAATAAAGCAGGCGGTTTCAACCTGAAGTACCGTTACGAGCAAGACAATAGCCCGCTGGGTGTTATCGGTTCCTTCACCTACACTGAAAAAGATCGCACCGAATCTGGCGTATACGAAAAAGGCCAGTACTACGGCATCACCGCGGGCCCGGCTTACCGTCTTAACGACTGGGCAAGCGTCTACGGCGTAGTGGGCGTTGGCTACGGTAAATTCCAGGACAACAGCTACCCGAACAAATCTGACATGAGTGACTACGGTTTCTCCTACGGCGCCGGTCTGCAGTTCAACCCGATTGAAAACGTTGCGCTGGACTTCTCCTACGAGCAGTCTCGCATTCGTAACGTTGACGTTGGTACCTGGATCGCGGGCGTTGGTTACCGCTTCTAATCACTTCGGTGATATAAAAAATCCGCCTCACAGGGGCGGATTTTTTTTGCCTGTCATTCGGCGTAACCTCTCTCCATCAGCGATCCCGACGGCGAATGAGGCGGCCTACTGGGTGGTGAACAGGTCGCTGCCCAGATGGTTATAGTCCACTTTCTGCAGCTGGAAGTTGGTGATGAAAACCGGCCCGGCCTTTTGCTCAGAGATAAAGCGATAGCGCGGCTTTATCTCCTCTGCATCGATCCCGGTCCATTGTGAGAAGAAGCTGAGGAAATCGTTGGCCGAGCGGCGCGCCTTGATGACCTTGTGCGCTTTATCATCGCTGGACAGCACCATAAACGGTACCTGGAAGTTTTGCTGGAACTTATCGTCGTGCGCCAGGTACTGCACCTCTTTTCCGCGCTCCTTGAAGGCGAGGCCGTGATCGGAGAAATAGGTCATCGAGAAGCTGTCGCCGGAGTTCTGCAGCTGGCTATAGAGTTTGCTCAGCAGCGTATCGGTTTGCGTGATGCTGTAGAGGTAGCAGGAGGTCTCTTTTGATTGCACAAAGACGGTATATTTTCCTTTGGTGCGGTCACAGGCCTGCGGGTGCGAGCCCATCAGGTGCAGAACGATCAGCTGCGGCTGAGTGCGCTGGGTCGACAGGACCTGCTCGGTTAGCTTCAGCAGCTGCTCATCCTGGGTGTTTTTATTGGCCTCAAAATCGCCATTTTTGAGGAACTGCACCTCGTCGGCGCGTTTGGCAATACTGGCAATCGCCGTATCGTACTCGCCGATTTGCCCCTGATTCGAGAACCACCAGGTCTGGAAGCCCGCGCGGTTGGCCAGCGTGACGAAGTTATCCTGATACTGCGGCTTGCCATCCACCACCCGGTTAAGCGTCAGGCCCAGCGACTTTTGCGTTGACCCGCTGGCCGCGATGTAGTCATTGAACAGATAGCCGTTCACCGAGCTGGCGAAAGGGGTGTTATCCCAGTGGCCGCCGAAGGCGCCGAGCGCGTCGCGCCGCGCGCTTTCGCCAATCACCACCACGTAGAGATGATATTTCGGCTTCACCGCCACAACGTGCCAGCTATCTTTCATATTCGCCAGCTGCGCCATGCGCGCTTGCTCGTCCAGCACCTCGTTATTATTCACCACCACGTCTTTGACGAAGCGCAGCGCCGGGTAGCCGGTATCAATCACCTTGAAGACGCCGCCCCACGCCAGATTCTGCACCGGCTGGAGGAAGAAAATGCCGACGCTGAACAGCAGGCCGAGGCTCTCCATTTTGCCCCAGCGCTGCCGTTCTTGCGGCCTGCGGCGCACGGCGATCGCGCCCAGCGCAAAAATAAATAGCGCCAGCAGATAGCTGTACCACGGAAAGATGGTCAAAATTTCGGTGGATTCTTCAACGTTGGTGGCGTGTAGCGCCAGCAGGGTATTGAAATTGGGCGCCCCGTAGGCCTGGCCAAACGGATAATAGAGCGCGGCAAGCAGCGAGTAGCCGCCGACCACCACCTTCTGCACGCGCGGAAAGCTGCGCCACAGCAGATGTAGCACGCATGTAAAGGCAACGGCGTAGAGCAGGCTAAAATCGTAGCCAAGGGCCAGGTTAATCAGCAGGGACTGCAAAAAGTAGAATCCGGTCCACGGGTTCAGGACCAGCCCACGAGCGACCAGCGTTTCTTTCAGGGTGAGATTCATAGTTAACAATCAAAAAGACGCCATGTGCATCCCCTGGCATCAAGGGGTAAAACCTGCTGGACAGTGCCGGAAGAGGGTCTCTGCGAGCCGCAGTAGTGGCAGGGCTGACAAAAGATAGGGCTTGCAAATGCTAAGGTCAACTAGCCATAACGGATTGTTTTGGGAGAAAGCTTACAAAACTTGAAAAAAGTCCGGGAAAGGGAGGCAAACAGGCCAGTATGACGGGGGATTATGACCAAAAAATGACGCGGCGTACGGCAACGCCGCGTTAGTTGCCCGGTTTGTTCTGCTCTTTTTTGCCGTTGAGCAGATCGCACAGCATACCGATTAGCATTAAGCGTACTTTAAATGGGGAGTGGGTAAACACCTGTAAGCACCACTTGAGTTCGTTCATCATAACCTCCTGGTGATTTCGCCTTCGCTCCTTGAAGGATGTTTGCATTACATACAGATATAGCACAGGCTATATTTTATAGCTATGGCTAAAAAGTTAATTTTTTGTGCTACGGGCTCGATCATTTACAATGGCTCTCTTTGAGATGACGTTTGATGCGTCACACGTATTTGAGGAAGCACAATGAATCGTCGCGCAGGCAAACAAATAACAAAAAAAGTGACGCAGCTAGTGAATGTTGAAGAACACGTTGAGGGGTTTCGTCAGGTGCGTGAGGCGCACCGTCGCGAGCTGATTGACGACTACGTTGAGCTGATTTCCGATCTGATCCGCGAAGTGGGCGAAGCGCGCCAGGTCGATATGGCGGCGCGGCTGGGCGTTTCGCAGCCGACGGTCGCTAAAATGCTCAAGCGCCTGGCCAGCGTCGGACTGATCGAGCAGATCCCGTGGCGCGGCGTCTTTTTAACCCCGGAAGGCGAGAAGCTGGCGCACGAGAGCCGCGAACGTCATCAGATTGTGGAAAACTTCCTGCTGGTGATCGGCGTCAGCCCGGAGATCGCCCGGCGCGATGCCGAAGGGATGGAGCATCACGTGAGCCAGGAGACGCTGGAGGCCTTTAGCCAGTTTACGCTCAAGCACGGACAGAAGGGGGAATGAACCAGCCCTTTGTTCGGTCGCTGGCGGGCGACCGCTTCCTGCATTTACTGCTGATTATTGCCGGCGTATTAAGCTTTTTTGTGCCTTTTTCCCCCGCCAGCTGGCCTCAGGCTATCGACTGGCAGACGATTATTACCCTAAGCGGGCTGATGCTGCTGACCAAAGGGGTTGAACTGAGCGGCTATTTTGACGTGCTGGGCCGCAAAATGGCGCGGCGGTTTGTGACCGAACGGCAGCTGGCCATCTTTATGGTGCTGGCGGCGGCGCTGCTTTCCACCTTCCTGACCAACGACGTGGCGCTTTTTATCGTCGTTCCGCTCACGCTGACGTTAAAAAAATGGTGCGCCATTCCGGTTAACCGGTTGATTATTTTCGAAGCGCTGGCGGTGAACGCCGGCTCGCTGCTGACGCCGATCGGCAACCCGCAAAACATTCTGCTATGGGGGCGCTCCGGCCTCAGCTTCCCGGCGTTTATCGGCCAGATGCTGCCGCTGGCGGCGGCGATGATGATAACGCTGCTGGCGCTGTGCTGGTGCTGTTTTTCCGCCGTCCGTCTCACCTATCACAGCGGCGAGCGGGTGCCCGCCTGGCGGCCGAAGCTGGTCTGGAGCTGCCTGGTGTTTTATCTGATTTTCCTCACTGCGTTAGAGATGAAGCAGGAGCTTTGGGGCCTGGCGCTGATCGTCATCGGCTTTTTGCTGCTGGCGCGCGCGGTGATTATCAACGTCGACTGGTCCCTGCTGCTGGTCTTTATGGTGATGTTTATTGACGTGCACCTGCTGATCCAGCTGCCGGCGCTGCATCAGCTGCTGAGCGGCGTCGGCCAGCTCTCCTCCGGCGGTCTGTGGCTGACGGCGATCGGCCTGTCGCAGTTCATCAGCAACGTCCCGGCCACCATTCTGCTGCTCAACTACGTCCCCCCGTCGACGCTGCTGGCCTGGGCGGTTAACGTCGGCGGCTTCGGCCTGCTTCCCGGTTCGCTGGCCAACCTGATTGCCCTGCGCATGGCGGGGGATCGGCGCATCTGGTGGCGCTTTCATCTTTACTCCCTGCCGACGCTGCTGTGGGCGGCGCTGCTCGGCTACGCCATGCTGCACTTCGGTTTCTGATATTCAGAGGATTGGGCAAGAAACGAACAGGATCCCCCCATTCGCGCTCGCGCGGCCGGGAGTATAACTATAGCGCTGACGTTAATTATCCTGATGAGGAGAGTCCGATGCGTTATAAAAAACTCGGAAATACCGGTCTGTTTGTCTCTGAGCTGTGCCTTGGCACCATGACCTTTGGCGGCGAAGAGGGGATGTGGGGCAAAGTTGGCCGGCTGCGCCAGGCGGAAGCCGAGCAGCTGGTGGGCAGCGCGCTGGATGCCGGCATTAACTTTATCGACACCGCCAACATCTATTCGGAAGGGCGTTCGGAAGAGATAACCGGCCAGGCGCTAAAAAATCTCAAGATCCCGCGCGAAAACGTGGTGGTGGCCACCAAAGTGTTCGGTGAAACCGGCACCGCCGGCGTTAACTCGCGCGGCAGCTCCCGCTACCACATTCTCGGCAGCGTCAAAGAGAGCCTGCGACGCCTGCAGCTCGATCATATCGACCTCTATCAGCTGCACGGTTTCGATCCGGCCACGCCCGTGGAAGAGACTCTTTACGCCCTCGACACCCTGGTCCGCCAGGGACACGTCCGCTATATCGGCATATCCAACTGGGCGGCCTGGCAAATCGTCAAGGCGCTGGGGATAGCTGAGCGCCTGGGGCTGGCCCGTTTTGCCTCTTTGCAGGCTTACTACACCATCGCCGGGCGCGACCTTGAGCGCGAGCTGGTGCCGATGATGCAGAGCGAAGGGCTGGGGCTGATGGTCTGGAGCCCGCTGGCGGGCGGATTGCTGAGCGGCAAATATACCCGCGACGGCCAGGGGGAAGCGGGCAGCCGGCGGCTGGAATTTGACTTCCCGCCGGTGAATAAGGATCGCGCCTTTGATTGCGTGGACGCGATGCGCGAAGTGGCCGACGCCAGGGGCGCCACGGTCGCGCAGGTGGCGCTCGCCTGGCTGCTCCATCAGCAGGCGGTGACCAGCGTGATTATCGGCGCCAAACGTCCGGAGCAGCTGGCGGATAATATTGCCGCCACCGGGATCCAGCTTAGCGAAGAGGATCTGCGTCGGCTGGATGCGGTGAGCGCGCTGCCGCGTGAATATCCCGGCTGGATGCTCGATCGCCAGGGCGAATATCGCCGCAATCAGCTCAACGGTTAATCTTGTCACTTCCCCCACGGCGGGACGCTGTCCCGCCGCTTTCTGCTCTCTCTTTTCGAAATCGCTCACAAAAACGACACAACGCCTTTGCGTGATTTATCATTTCATTCTATATGACTAGTCATAAATTTTTAATGACTAGTCATAGTAACGGAGCGAACGATGAAAACACTGGCAAAGGATTTTTTATGGGGCAACTCGGTTTCCAGCATGCAGACGGAAGGGGCGTGGAATGAGGGCGGCAAGGGGATGTCGGTCTACGACATTCGCGAGCCCGCAGAGTTTGCCTCCGACTGGAAGGTGGCGACCGACTCCTACCATCGCTATGAGGAAGACTTTGATTTAATGCAGGATTTGGGGATGAACTGCTATCGCTTCCAGATTTCGTGGAGCCGCGTTTGCCCGACCGGCGACGGCGAGTTCAACGAAGAAGGGATCGCCTTCTACCACCGCTTTATCGACGCTCTGATTGCCCGTGGCATTGAACCGATGATTTGTCTGTACCATTTTGACATGCCGCTGGCGCTGGCGAATGAGTACAACGGCTTTATCGATCGCCGCGTGATGGAGGCGTTTGTGCGCTACGGCAGGAAAATGATCGACTGCTACGGCGACAAGGTGAAGTACTGGCTGACCTTCAATGAGCAGAATATTTTCCATATGCCGATTGCCTTCCGCATTGCGGGCTATATGCAGGGCGACGAAACGCTCCGCGAGCTGTACGCGATCCAGCATTACACCATGATGGCGCACGTCCATCTCACCGCGTACCTGCACGAAACCCAGCCCGGCAGGCTGATGGGCGGAATGCTGGCGCATCAGCTTATCTACCCGGCGACCTGCCGGCCGCGCGATATTTTCTGCGCTCAGCAGCATGATGAGTTTCTCAACCAGAACCTGCTGCGGGTCTATGCCGGCCAGGGCTACAGCCCCGAGGTCATGGCCGTGGTCGCCCGTGAAGGCTTCGGGGATATCTATCGCGCAGAGGATTTGGCCCTGATTGCGCAGAATAAAAATGACTATATGGCCTTTAGCTACTACGCCAGCCGCACGCTCAGCAGCGATCCGATCCCGGAAGGCACCGAGGTGAACTACTACATGCAGTTCGGCGATAAGGACAACCCGTACCTGAAGTCGACGGAGTGGAACTGGCAAATCGATCCGCTCGGCTTTCGTACCATCATCACCCGCTACTACAACGACTGGCGCCTGCCGGTGTTCCCGATTGAAAACGGCATCGGGGTGATTGAGTCCTGGGATGGCGAAAACATGATTGCCGACGACTATCGTATCGCCTACCACCGCGACCATATCAACGCCATGAAAGAGGCGATTTTCGAGGACGGCGCAGAGGTGATTGGCTATCTCGGCTGGGGGCTGATCGACATTCTCAGCTCGCAGGGCGATATGCGTAAACGCTACGGGGTGGTCTACGTCAACCGTGAAAACCACGATCTCAAAGACCTGAAACGGGTACCGAAGAAAAGCTATTCGTGGTTGAAACAGGTCATTCACAGCAACGGCGAGGAAATGTAAGCCGTTCGGGTCGCACCGGGTTAGTGATAAAGAGGATTCTGCAAAATGTCTGATAACACAACGTCCAGTATGCAGTCTTTGACCGATCGCTTTGTTGAGTTTTCCGCGCGTATCGCCAACCAGGTACACCTGCGTTCGCTGCGCGATGCGTTTGCCGGAGTCATGCCTATTTTCATTCTGGCAGGGCTGGCGGTGCTGGTGAATAACGTGGTGTTTCCCTGGGTACTGCAGGGCGACACGCTGGCGCACTTTAAGGTGTGGGGCGATGCGATTATCAACGGGACGTTGAATATCGCCGCGCTGCTGATCGCGCCGATGATTGCGTGGTCGCTGGCGCGTAACAAAAACTTCGCTAACCCGGTTTCGACTGTCGTTATCGCGCTTTGCAGCTTTATTATTATGATGCCGATGCAGGTGGATCTGGTTCCCGTTGGCGGGAAGGCGACGGTCAGCCTGACGTCGGTACTGACCTTCGCCAACATCGGCTCTACCGGCATTTTCGCCGGCGTGCTCATTGGCCTGGTGGCGACGGAGATCTTTATGCGCATCGCCGGAATTAAGCGCCTGACCATCAACCTTGGGGAGAACGTGCCGCCGGCGGTGGGCCAGTCGTTTTCATCGCTCATCCCGGCTATTCTTACGCTGTCGCTGTTTGCGGCGCTGGCCGCGCTGCTGAATAACCTGCTGCACACCGATCTGATCCATCTGATCACCACGCTTATCCAGCAGCCGCTGCGCCTGATTAATACCAGCCTGCCGGGGACCATTTTTATCTACAGCTTCGGCAACTTTCTGTTTACGCTGGGTATTCATCAGTCGGTCGTCAACAGCGTGGTGCTGGAGCCGTTCCTGCTGATTAATACCAACGAGAATATGCTGGCCTACGCCAGCGGCCAGCCGATTCCGCATATTATTAACAATATCTTCGTGCCGACTTTCGGCATGGTGGGCGGCACCGGCAGCACCATCTCTTTGCTGATCGCCATCTTTCTCTTCTCGCGGCAGCAGGCCTCAAAGCAGGTGGCGCGGCTGGCGATTACGCCGGGGCTGTTCAATATCAACGAACCGGTGATTTTCGGCCTGCCGATCGTTTTCAACGTGCCGCTGATGATCCCGTTCGTGCTGCTGCCCGCCATCGGCATCTTTTTCGCCTGGCTGTGCACCACGCTCGGGCTAATGTCGCGCTGCGTGGTGATGATCCCGTGGACCACGCCGCCGCTGCTCAGCGCCTGGCTGGCGACGGCGGGGGACTGGCGGGCGGTGGTGGTGCAGTTGATAATCATCATCTTTGGTGTATTCTTCTACCTGCCATTCCTCAAGATTTCTGAGAGAGTGGCGTTAAAAAACAATGGGATAAATGAATAATAAGGAAAGGCGATGGCGGCGAAGTATCTCTTGATCGCGCGGGAAATTAAAAAGCGGATTATCAGCCGGCAGTATCCCGCCAGCATGCCATTGCCCGATCAGTTTGCGCTGGCGGCGGAGTTTAGCACCAGCCGGATGACCATCCAGCAGGCGATGCGCCAGCTGATCGTTGAAGGATTGATTTATACCCGCAAGGGGCAGGGCACCTTCGTACGTAAAAACTTTCTCCAGCTTTCGCAGTGGGATCTTCCGGGAAGCGACTATTTTGGCGCTACCAAAACCTGGGCCCATCTGGGGGCGGTCAGCAGCAAGGTGGTGCGCTTCGAGCTGCGCTTTCCCAGCGAGAAGGAGCAGACTTCGCTGCTGATTAGTGCCGATGCGCCGGTTTATGACTTCGTGCGCCTGCGGCTGCTCAACGACGAGCCGATGTCGCTGGACGCCACGGTGATGCCGGTGAATCTGGTTCCCGGCCTGAATAAAAGCCACCTCGAAAGCTCCGTATTCCAGTACGTCGAAACCCTCGGGCTGAAGATTATGGGGTCGTACCGGGTGGTGCGCGCCATTAAGCCCGGCGAGCTTGAGCAGCAGCACCTGGTGTGCGAAGCTGGCGATCCGGTGCTGGAAGTTGAGCAGGTTATCTACCTGGAGGACGGTACGCCGCTGGAGTATGCCCACTGCCACTACCGCTACGATCACGGCGGCATCGTTATCGTTAACAACGGCTGACGTCAGGCGAAAAGAAAAGGGCGAGGTCTTCACCTCGCCCATTTTTGTGCATGGCGCTCAGGATCAGTTCAGACGAACCGGCATACCGGAACGGTTCTGCACCGCCTGCTCAACTACGCTCTGATCGACGTCGGACTGGCCGGTAACGGCCTGTACGGATTTGTTCAGCGTAATCGGAACGATCTCGCCGCCCTGGAACTGGGCTTCGGTGGTCGACAGCGGGTTATGGACTTCAACGTAACGGCTGCCGTCCGGCTCGCTGGTGGCTTTCACCGGCTCATCGATAAATTCGACGCGGGTGCCGACCGGCACGTTCTCAAACAGGAATTTGATATCATCGTTGCGCAGACGCACACAGCCGTGGCTGACGCGCAGGCCGATACCGAAGTTGGCGTTAGTGCCGTGGATCGCGTAGAGACGACCGATATAGAGCGCGTACAGGCCCATCGGGTTGTCAGGACCGGCCGGTACCACGGCCGGCAGCGGGTTACCGGCTGCGATGTATTCGGCGTGCATTTTCGCCGTCGGCGTCCAGGTCGGGCCGGCTTTCTTGCGCTCAACCTTGGTCACCCAGTTGATCGGCGTATCTTTGCCGAGCTGGCCGATACCAATCGGCAGCACGATCACGGTGTTGGTGCCTTTCGGGTAGTAGTAAAGACGCATTTCCGCGCTGTTGATGACGATACCTTCATGCACGGTGTCCGGCAGAATCAGCTGCTGCGGGATATTCAGCACGGTGCCGCCTTTCGGCAGATAGGTATCCACGCCGGGGTTCGCTTCCAGCATGTTGGACAGACCCATCTGATATTTGGCGGCGAAATATTCCAGCGGCTGCTTGTTGTCGTCCGGAACCGTAACAACCTGGTTCTGGCCAATCAGTCGGCTACCGTCAGTCGGCAGGGGATAGGTTACCGCGGATGCGGTATTGCAAAAGCCCACGATGGCGAAGGCTGCCGCAAGAAGTGTCGATAATTTCATATTCATCATGTCGTGTGCGATGTTAAAGCCACACAGGCCTTTGTTAGATTTTTCAGGGAGTAGATGGGAGCGCATTATATGTGCATTCCCGCCAACAGGGAAATGAGATGTGTACGAAATCACACTTTTTTGCCGGTTGTTTCAAGTGTAGTCCGCTGGCTGGCAAAATTACTCTCCCATACGGACAATCGCACGGGATGCCTGGGGCCGCCGGGGCGCGGCACGGGCGGGCCGGACGCCGTCGCCGGCGGTTAAAAGGCGCCATTCGCGGCGCCGGCGGCAAGGGAATTCACCGCAGGCCGTGAAAAGAGATAGTTTTGCTGGCATAATGTCCGATGTATCACACTTCTCATTCTCTTTTTTCAGGATAACCCCGTGCTAGTATCCAGCAACGTCACCATGCAGTTTGGCAGTAAGCCGCTGTTCGAAAACATCTCCGTCAAATTTGGCGGCGGCAACCGTTACGGCCTGATTGGCGCCAACGGTAGCGGTAAATCTACCTTTATGAAGATCCTCGGCAACGATCTGGAGCCTACGCTGGGCAACGTGTCCATCGATCCGAACGAGCGTATCGGTAAGCTGCGTCAGGATCAGTTCGCGTTCGAAGAGTTCACCGTGCTGGATACGGTCATCATGGGCCACGGCGAGCTGTGGGAAGTGAAGCAGGAGCGCGATCGCATCTATTCGCTGGCGGAAATGAGCGAAGAGGACGGCTATAAGGTGGCGGATCTGGAAGTCACCTACGGCGAGATGGACGGCTACTCCGCCGAAGCCCGCGCCGGCGAGCTGCTGCTCGGCGTCGGCATTCCGGTTGAACAGCACTATGGCCCGATGAGCGAAGTCGCTCCCGGCTGGAAGCTGCGCGTACTGTTAGCCCAGGCGCTGTTCTCTAACCCGGATATCCTGCTGCTCGATGAACCGACGAACAACCTCGACATCGATACCATTCGCTGGCTGGAGCAGACGCTCAACGAACGCGACAGCACCATGATCATCATTTCGCACGACCGTCATTTCCTCAACATGGTCTGTACCCATATGGCGGATCTCGACTACGGCGAGCTGCGCGTCTACGCCGGCAACTACGATGAATATATGACCGCGGCGACCCAGGCCCGCGAGCGTCTGCTGGCGGATAACGCCAAGAAAAAGGCGCAGATTGCCGATCTGCAGTCCTTCGTTAGCCGCTTTAGCGCCAACGCCTCTAAATCCCGCCAGGCGACCTCACGCGCGCGTCAGATCGACAAAATCAAGCTCGATGAAGTGAAGGCCTCCAGCCGCCAGAACCCGTTCATCCGCTTTGAGCAGGATAAGAAACTGTTCCGTAACGCGCTGGCCGTCGAAGAGCTGGCGAAAGGTTTTGATAACGGCCCGCTGTTTAAAAAATTCAATCTGCTGCTGGAAGTGGGCGAGAAGATTGCCATTCTGGGCGCCAACGGCGTGGGTAAAACCACCATGCTGAAAACCCTGGTTGGTGAACTGACGCCGGATAACGGTACCGTTAAATGGTCTGAGAATGCGCAGATTGGTTATTACGCGCAGGATCACGCCGAAGACTTCGATAACGATCTGAGCGTTTTCGACTGGATGAGCCAGTGGAAGCAGGAAGGCGACGATGAGCAGGTTGTGCGCAGCTTCCTCGGCCGCCTGCTGTTCAGCCAGGACGATATCAAAAAGCCGGCAAAAGTGCTGTCCGGTGGCGAGAAAGGCCGCATGCTGTTCGGCAAGCTGATGATGCAAAAACCCAATATTCTGGTGATGGACGAACCGACCAACCACCTGGATATGGAATCTATCGAATCGCTGAACATGGCGCTGGAGATGTATCAGGGCACCCTGATTTTCGTCTCCCATGACCGTGAGTTCGTCAGCTCGCTGGCCACCCGGGTGATTGAAATTACGCCGGAGCGCGTCATCGACTTTAGCGGCAATTACGAAGACTATCTGCGCAGCAGAGGCATCGACGGCTAACCGTCCCCCGCCCCGGCCTGCCGGGGAGTCAAGCTGAAGCCCCGGCCAGCCTCGCGCGACCGGGGTTTTTTATTGCCTTTAGTCCGGCAGCCACTCGCCGACGTCCTGACCGTTGACCAACAGCCGACGCTTCTCTCCGGCGGGGAGCGTTACCTTCAGCGCCTTCCACGCCGGGCGGTAGCGGCCGCGGGCGTTCACCTGCAGGCTGATGCAGCTGGCGCTGCAGGTCATTTCCCACCCCAGCCACAGCGCGTCGCCGTCGCGATAGCCCCAGCTCTCGCCGTCGTCTTCAAACAGCAGGCCGCTCGTCGAGCCTGCGCCCTTCAGCGGAAACAGCTTCAGCTCGCGGCTGGCGTCTTTTTTGGCGTCGACATGAACGATCCTCTCGCTGAGCGGCAGGCCCGCCCCGGCGCGCACCATCAGCGGCAGCTTTTCCAGCGGCGCGTCGAGCGTGACCCACTGGCCGCCGGCGAACCACTCTCCGCTGTAAAAGTCGTACCAGCCGGACTCGTTTTCCGGCAGCCATACCCGGCGTTGGCGCTGGCCGGGCTCCACGACGCTGGCGACGAGGAGATCGCGGCCGAGCAGGAAGTCGTCGCACTCCTCGAAGGTCTGCGGGTCGTGCTGGTGATCGAGGAAGGTGGGGCGCAGCATCGGCTCATCGTCGGCGTGCGCCTGCCACAGCAGGGTGTAGAGGTAGGGCAGCAGGCGGTAGCGCAGCTCAATCGCGCCGCGAATCGCCGGCAGGACCGCCGGATACATCCACGCCTCGTTGACCGTGCGATCGTCGTTCCAGGAGTGAATGGTGAAGCGCGGATGCATCACCCCGTTCTGCACCCAGCGCACGAACAGCTCGGCGTCCGGCTTATCGCCGGAGAAGCCGCCGACGTCATGACCGACGTTATAGAGGCCGGAGAGGCTCATCCCCAGCCCCATGCGGGTGTTGTAGCGCAGGGTATCCCAGCTGGTGCGGTTATCGCCGCTCCAGGTTTGCACGTAGCGCTGCATCCCGGCGCAGCCGGAGCGCGAGATCAGGTACGGGCGTTTCTCCGGGGCGAAGCGCTGCTGGGCCTCCAGCGACGCGCGCATCATCAGTAGCGGCATCACCGGACGGATATGCTTGATGGCAATTTCCCGGCCGAAGCCGTTGCAGCGCGCCTCGCCGTCCCAGACCTCAAATTCGTTATTATCGTTCCACGTTGAATCGATCCCCATCTCCAGCAGCTGAGCGGTGACGCCTTTCTGCCACCAGTCGACGGTCTGCGGATTGGTGAAGTCGAGGTGGGAGCCTTCGTCATCCCAGAAGCTGGAACGCTCCGGGGCTTCGCTTTCGGAATCCTGAATAAACAGGCCGCGTTCCGCCACCTCGCTATAGCGCGGGTGATCCTGCAGCAGGCAGGGCTTAATATTGGCCGCCAGCCTGATGCCCGCGTCGTGGAAGCGCTGGCTCATCACCTTCGGCTGCGGGACCTTGTCGTAATTCCAGTTGAAGACGTAGCGCTTACCGTTGATTGAGGTATAGCCGGAGGAGAGCTGGAACGAGTCGCACGGAATGGCGTGCTCTTCGCACAGGCGGATAAAGTTCATCAGCTGGTTTTGCGCGTCCGGCGCATCGGTGTAGTGCATCGTCGAGCCGCTGTAGCCCAGGCTCCACTTCGGCCCGAACAGCGTTTTTCCGGTCAGGCGGACGAAGGCTTTGGTGACGTCCAGCACGCGTTTGCCGGTAAACATGTAGTAATCAATATCGCCCGCCTCGGCCTGCCAGCGGCGATAGGCGGTGTGGTAGTTGTCGATTTCGTTGCCCAGATCCAGCCAGCAGCTGCTGAGGTTATCGTAGAACAGGCCGTAGCTAATATCGCTGCGCTGGGCGATGGTGAAGGGGATGTGTTTATACAGCGGGTCGGTGCTGACGGCGTTATAGCCCATCGCGTCCAGGTTGCGCATCTCGTAGCGCTTGCCGTTGCGCTGCAGGTTGCCCGCCTTCTCGCCAAGGCCGTAGAAGCGTTCATCTTTACGCCGGCTCTGGTAGTGCGCGACGCCGTCGCCGTGCGCGTTCACCAGATAGGCGCTGGTCGGGCGGTCGTTGACCAGCGGCTGCCACTCTCTGCCATCGTCGCGGTAGCTCCACTCCAGCCACAGCGGCCGGTGGACGGTGACGCGCAGCCGTGCGGTGGCGACGGTCAGGGTCTCCTGCTGCTGCTCCAGGCTCCAGGCGGGGAGGGTAAAGCCGCTGAGGTCGTCGCGGCTGCGCCCCTCCCAGGGAACATCCTGCTGGGGCGCGATGCTCCAGGTGCGGTCCAGCGCCAGCTCGCCCCTGCGCTTAAGCAGGACGCGGAACAGGTTTTCTTCCAGTACGTACAGGCACAGGGTGTGCTGCCCGTCCACCTCCAGTTCGAGGTGGTGGGCCAGCTGTTGTTGCAATTTCCAGTGTTTCAACGTTTTCATTTTTACATCCACTCTCAGGCGCGCCTGGCGCGACGTTCAGCAATAAAAGCGACGAGGAAAACCGCGCCAATCAGGTCAAAGAAGCCCATGGCGACAAATAGCGGGTTGAAGCCAATTTTGTCGGCGGTCACCCCGATTAATAAGGAGAACAGGAAGCTGGCGATCCAGGCGGCGGAGCCGCGCATGCCGTTGACGGTCGCCATCTGGCCCTTATCGAACGACTCCACCACCAGCGCGCTGAGCATGCAGGAGATAATCTGGTGGCCGAAGCCGCCGATGGAGATCAGGACGATGGTGACGTAGGGGTCGCGGGTAATGGCGACGAGGGCCAGCGAAACCATCAGGAAAGCGCCGGTCAGCGAGCTGGCGACAACCGAGTTCACCCGCGAACAGCCGAACCAGCGGGTATACAGCTTCGTCAGATAGCCGCTGACCACGCTGCCGAGATCGGCGGCGAGGAACGGCAGCCAGGCGAACATGGCAATTTGCTTGAGATCCATGCCGTGCTCTTTGGCGAGGTACAGCGGCACCCAAAAGCTCAGCACCGCCCAGGCGGGCTCCGCCATAAAGGCCGGGATCGCAATACCGTAGAAGCGCTTATTTTTCGACACGGTTTTCAGCGCGGTAAAGAACGGCAGCTTCACCGCCGGCGGCTCGTTGTCCTGACGAATGAACTCCAGCTCGGTCTTGCTCAGATTCGGATGCTTCTGCGGACTGTTGTAAAACGCCCACCACAGGATCACCCACAGCAGCGCCAGCACCCCGGTGAACATAAACGCGCCCTGCCAGCCGAAAGAGGCGTGGGCAAAATAGATGATCGGCGGCGCCAGCATCGCGCCGACGGAGAAACCGACGCCGGCCCAGCCGGCGGCTATCGGGCGCTCAGATTTGGGAAACCATTCGCCGATGGTTTTGGCGTTAGCTGGGGGGGCGGCGGCTTCTGCTCCGCCCATGAAAAAACGCAGGATCGCCAGATGCAGCCAGCTGCCGGCGCCGGCGTGGGCGATACAGGCCACGGCCCACAGGGTGGCGCAGATCATAAAGCCGAGCTTCAGGCCAATCACGTCAATCAGCCAGCCGCAGAGAGGCTGGAAGAGGGTGTAGGCCAGCTGAAAAGCGCCGACGATCCATGAGTACTGCTCGGTGGTGATGCCCAGCGTCGCCTTCAGCTCGGGGGCGATAATGCCCAGCGAGTTGCGGGTAATGTAGTTGACGGTGACGCCGAGCAGGAACAGGGTCAGCATCCACCAGCGCAGGTTTTTGACTACGCGGCGCGATTTGCTGACCGCCATATCGTTGTTGAGGCCTTGGCTCATAGAACTCTCCACAAGAATTTTGTAGGGGGAAATGACCGATGTTCAGTCCCTGAGTTGTCATACCTGTTTTATTAACGCTATGAATATTATTGTTTTATTTATTTGCCTTTCCGTATAACTAGTATGGAAGTTATCGGACCAATTCAGGTTAAGATAGAAAATGAGCGGCCAGTAGTCTTATTTATGCAAGTTTTTTCACAAGATGCGGAAAAGCTCACGACAGATGGCGAACCTGCCTTGATAAGCTGCTTTTTAGCGCTATGAAAATTCTTTCATTTGCAAGATGGAGCTGGATCACAAAATGGATAAAAAGCTGAGAATCGCCGAAATCGCGGCCGGTACGGGGATGTCGGCGAGCACCGTTTCCCGGGTGCTGGCGGGCAAAGCGAACACCAGCGAAAGGGCGCGCCAGCGGGTCCTGCAGTGCGCCCGCGAAATGGGGGTGATGGAGGGGCTCGCCGCCGGGCGTATGCTGTTGAACAGTCTGGTGGTTTTTGCCCCTCCCCGGGCGTTTGATGAGCGCTCAGATATCTATTACTACCGGGTTATTCAGAGCATTAATAATGCGCTGGCTCCGCATGAAGTTCGCCTGCGCACCTGCGCGCTGGAAGAGAACGACAGCGATGCCAACCTGTTTTTGGCGCGCATGAACGAAGCGGAAACCGAGGCGGCCATTCTGCTGGGCATTGACGATCCGCATATTCACGATCTGGCCGCCGATTTCGCCAAACCCTGCGTGCTGATCAACTGCCGGGATGAGGGCATGCGCCTGACGTCGATCGCCCCGGATCATCGGCTGATCGGCCAGTTTGCCGCGCGCTATCTCTTCGAAATGGGGCATCGGACGGTCATGAACGTGATGTGCCTGCGCCGCTACACCATGGAGCTGCGGCTGGTGGGCATTAAGGAGGCCTGGGGCGCCCGCAACCTCCGCTTCGCCGACGGGCGGGATCTGATTAGCGTGGCGAACTTCAGCGCCAGGGAGACGGAGGAGAAGGTTGGCGAGTGGCTCGATGCCCAGGCCGGGAAGCCGCTGCCGACCGCCTTTTTGGTCGGCGGAGACTATATGGCGGTGGGGACCGTGAACGCCCTGCAAAAGCGCGGCCTGCGGGTTCCTCAGGATATCTCGGTGATGAGCATCGACGGGTTTAACCTTGCCGCCATTCAGGATGTGCCGCTGACCGCCGTCCACGTCCCGCGCGACGAGCTCGGCACGGAGGCGGTGCAGCTCCTGCAGCAGCGGCTGATTCGTCCTCAGGCCCCGCGCGGCTCGCTGCTGCTAAACGGCACGCTGGCGGTGCGGGATTCGGTGCGGCGGATACGGCCCGGCAGCCGCCGCACCGCCGTTGAGCAGCAGGGGCTGTACGACGATTAAACCTCGATACCCAGCGCGCGTTTGCCGTGAACGTTGAGATCGTCGAGGGTAAAGCGCGCCAGCCAGTCGGCTTCATAGTTTTCACGCGGGAAATCGCCCGGCGACGCGCCTTTCTCCAGCGCGATTTTAACCTTGTGCGCATAGGCGAGATTCTTCTCGCACAGCGGCGCGGCGGGGATATACATCACGTTGCCCCAGCCCTGCTGGTTTTCGACCGGCGCCACCGAGTGGATCACGTCGCAGTGCCACCACACCGAATCGCCGGCGCTGATGGCCGGGATCGCGCTCAGCGCTTTGATCAGCAGCGGGTGCCATTTCTCGGAAATCGGCAGCACTTTACCCGGCGCCACGCCGCACAGCTCATCGTCGGGAACGTCGTCGAGCAGCGGACGCAGCAGAACGTAGGCCATCGCCTCCGGAATCGGCACCACGTGCAGCAGGCCCTGGTCCGGGATCATATCGGAGAGCGCCGTCCAGCCCTGGAAGGTGCGGAATACCGAGCATTTGGTGGTGTTGTCGACGGTGTACTCTTCCACCTCGGTGCGGTGCGCCGCATCCCACGGGTCGTAGGCGTCAATATTGCCGTTAAAGACGTTGGCGAACACCCGCTGATAGGCGGGCAGCAGCCAGCGCTCGAGGGCGCCGGAATCGGTGTGCGCCCCCAGCCCTTTCGAGGTGGTGCCCGGCGGGCGGCGGCGGATACGGTCAGGGTAGATAACGCTGACGTCGGGGTCGAACCACTGCTTGCCGTCGCGGCTGAAGGTCCACAGGCGGTTAAGGAACGACTGCACCGCGGCCATCTCGTCGCTCTGCCGCGCCTGCATCTGCGCCTGCGACCAGTAGATCGGGTAAATCTCCGGACGCGAGGCGTCGAGCGAGCCGAAGAAGGTGTCGCCCGGGCCTTTGTAAACGTCGTCGAAGTGGTTGAGGTCGAGGTATTCCAGCATCGAGTTATCCCACGCCAGCGCCCGCTCGCGGGAGAAGTGACCTTTGATCACCGCGCAGCCGCGGCGGCGGATGGCCTCGCGCTGGGCATCGCTCACTTTGCCCTCGGCAATATTGCTGAACGGGATAATCGGCCAGACCTCCTCTCTGCGGGCCTTGATGGCGTTAATCTCGTCCAGACGCGCGCTAATCCGCGCCGTCAGCCGATCGAACACTGCCTGCACGTCGCCAATTTGCGCGCGCAGATCCTGTTTTATTTGTCGAATCGCCGCTTTGTGGTCGGCGGGGAGCGTTTCGCTGGTATGGATAACCGTCATGATGGCCTCACTTTTCTTTCATTCGAAAGCATTAAATCTTACAAACGTTAATTTAGGTTAAATTTAAGTTAATGCAAGTTTAAAAATTGGATGAGGTGCACAAAATGGAAAAAACCGGGGCAGGAGAGGCCCCGGCGGCAGGCTATTCGTTGAAGGGGGCAGCGTGGTCCACAACGGCCTGAATCACGTTCAGCGCGCCGTGGTGGTTATTGTCATCGGTGGCAAAGCGGGAGATGGCCTTGATGTTCTCGGCGGCGTTGGCCATGGCGAAAGAGTACTTTACCAGCTTGAGCATTTCGGCGTCGTTGCCGCTGTCGCCAATCGCCACGCACTCCTGGGGCGAGATCTGCCAGCGTTTCAGCAGTCGGCTGATACCGTTGGCTTTATGCAGGCCGGGGATAATTAAATCGACAAAGCCAAAGCCGCTGGTGACCGGCTTCATGATGCCGTCCAGCGAGACGTGCAGCTTATCAACGAGCTGCGGAATATCGCTGTCCGGCAGGTTAAGCGAGAACTTAAATAGCGTGTCGTCGATATCGTGGTAACTGGCGATGCGCTGCAGGCGATGATAGTGCTTTGACATCAGCGCGACGAAGCTGTCGGGCGCGCGGTCGCTGACGTAGGCGCTTTCAAGGCCGCAGGCGACGAAGTTGAGCTGCGGGTCCTTGAGCAGCTCGCCGATCACAATCTGCGACTCATGGCGGGTCAGCTCGCCGTGAAACAGCTGCTGGCCGCGCTCGTACACCAGCGCGCCGTTCTCGGCGACGAAAGAGATCTGCTCGCGAATTTCCGGGAAAAAGGAGATCAGCTGGTAGTACTGGTTGCCGCTGGCGACAACGAATTCAATACCCTGCTGCCTGAGCTGCGCGAACTGCGCGAGAAAACGCGGGCGATCATACTGCTTGGCGTCATTGAGAAAAGTTCCGTCCATATCGGTGACGATAACTTTAACGGTCATACCTGTGCTCCTGGCTTAACTGCGACCAGTAACATTCTAATTACAATGTGACCTAAAGCACAAATTTATTTCGAATGAAAGTTTACCCGCCGGCTTTGGCGGCTTCCTGTCGTGCAAAATCCGTAAGATAAACACCCCGGCCAGGCGTGGTGCCAGCCGGGGTGCGGTGTGAAGCGGGGCGAGGCCTACAGCGTATGCTCGGTGCGGGCGATAATATCGTCCTGGGCATCCGGCGACAGGGCGGTAAAGAACGCCGAGTAGCCGGCGACGCGAACCACTAAATCGCGGTACTGGTCAGGATGCTTTTTCGCCGCCAGCAGCGTCTCGCGCGAGACGATGTTGTACTGGATATGCCAGCCTTTGTGCACTTCGAAGAAGGTGCGCAGCAGCGCCATCAGCTTCTGCTTATCGGACTCGTTCTCCAGCGTCGCGGGGTTGAGCTTCTGATTCAGCAGCACGCCGCCGAGGATCGCCCCGGTGGGCAGCTTGCCGACCGAGCTAATCACCGCCGTTGGCCCGAGGTGGTCGGTGCCGGAAGCCGGGCTCGCGCCTTCGGCCAGCGGCGAGTGGGCTTTGCGTCCGTCCGGGGTGGCCATCGTCTGGGCGCCAAACGGCACGTTGGCGGAAATCGACGAGGTCCCGGCGTAGTAGTTGCCGCCGATTGGGCCGCGGCCGTAGCGCGGGTTATGGTATTGCTTCAGCTCGTCGATGTAGGTTTGATAGGCGCGGGCCAGCAGGGTATCGACGCTGTCCTCGTCGTTGCCGTACTTCGGCGCGCCGTTAATTAAGCGCTGGCGCAGCTGCTCGTGGGTCAGCCCTGCGAAGTCCTCCGCCAGCGCCTTCGCCAGCTGCTGCTGACCGACGGCGCCCTGCTCAAAGACCAGCTTTTTCACCGCCACCAGGCTGTTGCCGAGGTTGGCGATCCCGACCTGCAGGCCGGAAACCCAGTCATACTTCGCGCCGCCCTGTTTGATGCTTTTCGCCCGCTCGATGCAGTCATCCACCAGCGCGGAGCAGAGGATATCGTGCACGTTCTCTTCCAGCATGGTATCGACGACGTACTCAATTTCTATCGACTTCCGCGTGTAGTAGCGAATCTGCCTGTCCCAGTCGGCCAGCACCTGGTCGAAGCTGCTGAAGTTGCCCTGCGACAGCGCGTGCTCCTGCGGCAGAAATACCTGGCCGCTGGTGGCGTCGCGGCCGCCTTCCAGCGCGGCCAGCATCACGCGGGCGAAGTTGATAAAGCTCATCCCGGTGCAGCGATAGCCCCATTTGCCGCCCACGGCGGTTTCGATGCAGCCAATCGCCGCGTAGTCGTAGGCGTCCTGCGGCTCAATCCCGAGTTTGATAAACTCCGGGATCACGATCTCGTCGTTATTGAACGCCGGCATGCCGAAGCCGCAGCGGATGACCTGCACGCAGGCGTCGAGGAAGTCGTTGCTCATCCCGGCGTGGTAGCGCACGCTGAGGTTCGGCTGGGTCGAGCGCAGGCGCCCGCAGGATTCGAGGATCGCGTACGAGAGCGGGTTCACCGCATCCTGCGGCTGGCCGTCGTGCAGGTTCTGGCCGCCGATGGTGACGTTCTGATACAGCGGGCTGCCCGCGGAGGCTTTGGAGTGCGAGCCGGAGCGGATCTTGTTCACCTCCAGCAGCTTCAGCCAGCAGCTGTGCAGCAGCTCAATAGCCTGCTCGCGATCCAGCGACTGCCGGAGCTCGACGTCGCGACGGTAGTACGGATACAGGTACTGGTCCATGCGGCCGAAGGAGACCGAATGGCCGTTGGATTCAATTTGCAGGATCAGCTGAATGAAGTAGCACAGCTGCAGCGCCTGCCAGAAGGTTTTCGGCGGCTGGTGGGCGACTATCTCGCAGCCTTCGGCGATGGTCAGCAGCTCGTCGCGGCGGGAGGCGCGGGTTTCCTGCGCCGCCATGCTGCGCGCCAGCTCGGCAAAGCGCATGCTGTGGTCGCTGACCGCCTCCAGCACGATATCAATGGCCTTGAGGAACTGCTCGCCGTGCAGATCCTCCAGCACGGTCAGGTTAATACGCGAGCGGCGTTCGGCCACCTTAGCGCGCATGCCGTCGAGGCCTTTTTCCAGCAGCAGCGGGTAGTTCACCGCGAGGTGAGCGTCGCCGGAAGTCATGTTGCCCTCCGCCTTAATAATCCCGGCGGCGAGCAGCGCCTTTTGCTCATCGGTGAACATCCCGTAGCAGCGATCCTGCACGGTCTGACCGCGCCACCACGGGCAGACTTCGTGCAGGATGCGCTTGTTCTCTTCGCTGACCGCAAAACCGGCGCCGGGACGATCGGCGAGATCGTCGATCTCCTTCTCAATCCAGCTGACGGTATATTCCGGGAAGATGGGCGCCGCGCGCACTTCGCTGGCCTGGTTGCCGACGATCAGCTCGTCGTGTTTGATCCAGATGGTGCGCTCGGCCAGATGGTGGGCCAGCGCCAGCGCGCGGCGCACCGGGATTGGCTTATCCAGGTGCTGCTGATAAGCGGCGGTGTAGTGGCGGGCGCGCTCGGTGCACACCGGCGGCTTAACGATATGCACCAGCGCCGTTTTATGCGCCTGAATGCGGGCGCTCAGCGTGTCCAGTTTCAGAGTGGTCATCATTTTATCCTCGTAGAGTAGCCGTTAAACCTTTGCTCTGAGCGTAGGTCTGCGCGAAGGCGAGCAGCTCGGGGGCAGCAAGCGGTTTGTCCGGAGCGGTATAGGGCTGACTGAGTAGCTGATATTTGTTCATTCCCAGCGTGTGATACGGCAGGAAGTGGATCTCGCCAACCTGCAGGCGGTCGGCGGCAAAGTCGGTAATCGCGGCGATCGTTGCCTTATCGGCGTTAAAGCCCTGAATCAGCGGGACGCGGATGATGATTTTCTTCCCCGCCTGCGCCACGCGCTGCAGGTTATCGAGCACCCGGCCGGCGCTGCCGTCGGTCCACGCTTTGAAAACAGCTTCGCTGACGTGCTTGAGGTCGGCGAGGAACAGGTCAATCCACGGCAGGGAGGGTTCAACGTATTTCCACGGCACGTGCAGGCAGGTTTCCACCGCGGTGTGAATTCCCGCCGCGCGGCTGGCCTGCAGCAGCTGCCGCGCCAGTTCGGGATTCATAAACGGCTCGCCGCCGGAAAGAGTGACCCCGCCGCCGCTGCGATCGTAAAAAGGCTTATCGCGCAGCACCGTGGCCATAATCTGCGCCACCTCTTTTTCTTCGCCGCAAACGCTGAGGGCGGTGGTCGGGCAGCAGTCGCGCAGCCGATCGTAGTGGTCTTCGGTGAGCTTCTGGCGCTGGATAATCAGGCCGTCGAGCGTGCGGCTAATCGCATCCGGCGCGGCCTGCTGGCACAGATCGCAGCCGGCAAGGCACAGGCGGGGGTCGTACAGCAGATCCGCAGTGCGGGAGCGGCTTTCCGGGTTCTGACACCAGCGGCAGCCCAGCGAGCAGCCTTTGAGGAATACGACGGTGCGGATCCCAGGGCCGTCATGGGTTGAGTAGCGCTGAATGTTGAAAATCATGAGACCCCCTTTATTTTGCATATGAAGATTAAATAACTTTCGAATGAAAGTTATATTGATGCAAATCAACAAGCGGGGCGGGTCGCCGCGCCGAAGGGAGGAAAGCCGCGGTTGGTCACAAATTTTCCGGCGACAGCCGCCGCCGGAGAAGGGCTAGCGGCTGGCGCAAACCTCGCACTGCGGGTCGCGCATCAGCTTCATTTCGCGGAACTGACAGGTCATGGCGTCATACATCACCAGCCTGCCTGCGGCAGGCGTGCCGTACTGAGTTAAGACTTTAATAGCCTCCATCGCCTGCAGGGAGCCAATAACGCCGACCAGCGGCGCCATCACCCCCGCCTCAACGCAGGTGAGGGCGTTGTCGCCGAACAGCCGGCTCAGGCAGCGATAGCAGGGCGCGTTATCCTGATACGTAAAGACGCTGACTTGCCCCTCCATGCGGATCGCGGCGCCGGAGACCAGCGGCGTTTGATGCTGAAAGCAGCCGGCGTTGAGCTGGTTGCGTATCGCCACGTTATCTGTACAGTCGAGCACCAGGTCGTGGGCGGCGATCTGCGCCGCCAGCGCCTGCTGGTCGAGCAGCGCATTCAGCGGGGTGAGCCGCACGTGGGGGTTGATCCGCGCCAGCGCGTCGCGGGCGGAGTCCACCTTCGGCAGACCGATGGTGGCATCGCTGTGCAGCGTCTGGCGCTGCAGATTGGAGAGCGAGACGCTATCGAAATCGAGCAGAGTCAGCGCGCCGACGCCGGCCGCCGCCAGATACTGGGCGGCGGCGCAGCCCAGGCCGCCGAGACCGACCACCAGCACCCGGGCGGCCTTCAGCCGCTCCTGGCCGTCAAAATCGAAATCGCGCAGGATTATCTGCCGGTTGTAGCGCAGCATCTCCTCATCGCTCAGCTCAACGTCCATTACAGTCCTCCGAAGAGGTGGTTAAAGGGTTCGACCTCGACCCACTCGCCCGCTTCCACGTTGCCGCGCTCGCGCTCCAGTACGATAAAGCAGTTGCCCTGGCTAAATGAGCTAAAGATGTGCGAGCCCTGATGGCCGGTGGAGGCTACCGCCAGCTCGCCGTCCGGATTGCGCTGCAGCACGCCGCGCTGGAAGTCGAGGCGCCCCGGAGATTTTTTCAGACGCGTCGCCGCCCGCACGCGCAGGCGCATCGGCCGCGCGTCGGCCGCGCTGCCGCTCAGTTTCGCCAGCAGCGGCAGCACCAGCTGGTAGAAGGTGAGGGTGGCGGAAACCGGATTGCCCGGCAGGCCGCAGAACCAGCTGTCGCCGAGCTTGCCGAACGCAAAAGGTTTACCCGGCTTGATCGCCAGCTTCCAGAAGCCGATTTCGCCTAACTCTTCGAGGATCTCTTTGGTGTAATCCGCTTCGCCGACCGAGACGCCGCCCGAGCTAATAACCACGTCGGCCTGCTGGTCGGCGGCGATGAACGCCGCGCGCAGCTTCGCCGGGTCGTCGGCAATAATGCCGAGATTGATCACCTCGCAGCCCAGCTGCTGGAGCATCAGGTGCACCGCCAGGCGGTTGGTATCGTAGATTTGCCCGTCGCCAAGCGGCTGGCCCGGCAGCTGCAGCTCGTCACCGGTGGAGAATACCGCCACGCGAACTTTGCGCACCACTTCGACCTCGGCGATGCCCAGCGACGCCAGCACCGGCAGCTCCGCGACGGTCAGCGGCGTCCCGGCCGAGAATACCACCGCGCCCTTAGCGATATCTTCGCCGCGACGACGAATATTCTGACCGGCTTTTACCGCGGCGATAAAGCGAATGCCGTCGGCGGTCTGCTCGGTCTCTTCCTGCATCACCACCGCATCGCAGCCCGGCGGAACCGGCGCGCCGGTCATAATGCGAACGCAGGTTCCCGCCGGCCAGGCGTCGTGGAACGGCTGGCCGGCGAAGGCCTTGCCGGCGACCGGCAGCGCCGCGCCGTCGGTAAGATCGGCGAGGCGTACGGCGTAGCCGTCCATAGCCGAGTTATCAAACCCGGGGACGTCCAGCGGCGAAATGAGATCATGGGCGGTCACGCGCGAAAAGGCCTGCAACAGCGGCACGGTTTCCACCGCGTTCAGCGGCGTAATACGGTTGAGCATCTGGATCAGGGCTGTGTCGAGAGGCATCAGTCCGGCGGTAAAATCCATGGGTTTCTCCTGCGGGCAAACATCGAAAGCGCCTATTATGGCAGAAAAGTGCCGGCGGCTATATGCCACCTGGGTACAGGCTTTACATCACCGTCCGCTCTTTCTATATTCAAAAATTGTATAGGACAGTCAACACGATAATGATATCTATACACTTTATTATTTACGCTCGCTTTGCGAGGGCAGAGACCTGATGCGGCATGAAGGAATGGCGGAATGAGCAAGGCGGTGATAGCGATTCACGGCGGGGCGGGGGCAATTAGCCGATCGCAGCTGACGCCGGAGAGCGAGCGGCAGTTCGTGGCGGCGCTGTCGGCGATTGTCGACAGCGGGCAGAAAATGCTGGCGGCGGGCGCCAGCGCGCTGGACACGGTCACCGAGGCGGTGCGCCTGCTGGAGGAGTGCCCGTTGTTTAACGCCGGCATCGGCTCGGTGTTTACCCGGGACGCCACTCATGAGCTCGACGCCTGCGTAATGGACGGCAACAGCCTGCATGCCGGCGCGGTTGCCGGCGTAAAGCATCTGCGTAACCCGGTACTGGCCGCGCGGCTGGTGCTGGAGCAGAGCCCGCACGTGCTGCTGATTGGCGAAGGGGCGGAGGCGTTCGCCGCCTTTCACGGTATGGAACGGGTGGAAAACGGCCTGTTTTCCACCACCGGGCGCCGTCTGCAGCTGCAGCAGGCGCAGGCCGAAGACCAGATCGTTCTCGATCACGGCGCCGCGCCGCTGGACGAACGGCATAAAATGGGCACCGTCGGCGCGGTGGCGCTGGATAGCGCCGGCAACCTCGCCGCCGCGACCTCCACCGGCGGGATGACCAATAAGCTCCCCGGCCGCGTTGGCGATAGCCCGCTGCCCGGTGCCGGCTGCTACGCCAATAATGCCAGCGTGGCGGTCTCCTGTACCGGCACCGGGGAGGTGTTTATCCGCACCCTCGCGGCCTACGATATCGCCGCGCTGATGGAGTACGCGAACCTGAGCCTGCATGCGGCCTGCGAGCGGGTGGTGATGGAGAAGCTGCCGGCGCTCGGCGGCAGCGGCGGCCTGATCGCCATCGACAGAGAAGGCAACGTGGCGCTGCCGTTTAACAGCGAAGGCATGTATCGGGCCTGGTGCTACGCGGGCGATACGCCCACTATTGGTATTTATCGGGAATAAGGGGGTAGGGACGTTGCCGCATAGTCAACAAATCGACGCCAGCGATGTTCTGGTGGTGCGCGATCTGAACGTCACGTTCAGCCAGGAGCAGCAGGCCTTTTCTGCGGTGCGGCATCTTTCGTTCAACCTGCGGCGCGGCGAAACGTTAGCCATCGTAGGCGAGTCCGGCTCGGGGAAGTCGGTGACCGCGCTGGCGCTGATGCGCCTGCTCGATGACGCCGCCAGCCAGGTCAGCAGCGACGCGCTGTGGCTGCGTCGGCGCAATCGCCAGATCATTGCGCTTGGCGAGCAGCCCGCTTCGGCCATGCGCCACGTGCGCGGGGCGGATATCGCGATGATTTTTCAGGAGCCGATGACCTCGCTGAATCCGGTATTTACCATCGGCGAACAGATTGCCGAGTCCATTCGTCTGCACCAGAATCTGGGGCATGACGAGGCGCTGCGCGAAGCGAAAAAAATGCTCGACCAGGTGCGGATCCCGGAAGCGGAAGCGATGCTGTCGCGCTATCCGCATCAGCTCTCCGGCGGGATGCGCCAGCGGGTGATGATCGCCATGGCGCTCTCCTGCCGCCCGGCGGTGCTGATTGCCGACGAACCCACCACCGCGCTGGATGTCACCATTCAGGCGCAGATCCTCCAGCTGATTGCCGTGCTGCAAAAAGAGATGGAGATGGGGGTTATTTTTATTACTCACGATATGGGTGTGGTGGCCGATATCGCCGACCGCGTGCTGGTGATGTACCGCGGCGAAGCGGTGGAGAGCGGGACGGTCGAAGATATTTTCCGCGCGCCCGAGCACCCCTACACCCGGGCGCTGCTGGCGGCGGTCCCGCGCCTGGGCTCGATGCGCGGCAGCGATTTGCCGCGCCGCTTCCCGCTGCTCAACCAAAGCGCGCCCGATGAGGGCGAGCAGGATACCGTTGTCGCCGGCGAGCCGATTCTGCAGGTGCGCGACCTGGTGGCGCGCTTCCCGCTGCGCAGCGGCATTTTGAACCGGATTACCCGTGAGGTGCACGCGGTTGAAAAGGTCAGCTTTGATCTCTGGCCGGGGGAAACCCTGTCGCTGGTCGGCGAGTCCGGCTGCGGCAAATCCACCACCGGCCGGGCGCTGCTGCGGCTGGTGGCGGCCGAAAGCGGCACCATCGTATTTAACGGCGAACGCATCGATACCCTGGCAGGCGCTAAGCTTCAGGCGCTGCGCCGCGATATTCAGTTTATTTTCCAGGACCCGTACGCCTCGCTCGACCCGCGGCAAACGGTGGGCTACTCGATTATGGAGCCGCTGCGCGTGCACGGCCTGCTGGAAGGCGAGGCGGCCCGTCAGCGTGTGGCCTGGCTGCTCGAGCGCGTCGGCCTGCAGCCGGAGCACGCCTGGCGCTATCCGCACGAGTTTTCCGGCGGCCAGCGCCAGCGCGTATGCATTGCGCGGGCGCTGGCGCTGAATCCAAAGGTGGTGATTGCCGACGAATCGGTTTCGGCGCTCGACGTCTCGATTCGCGCGCAGATTATCAACCTGATGCTCGATCTACAGCGTGAAATGGGCATCGCCTTTCTGTTTATTTCCCACGATATGGCGGTGGTTGAGCGTATCAGCCATCGCGTGGCGGTGATGTACCGCGGGCGAATCGTTGAGATTGGCCCGCGCCGCGCCGTATTTGAAAACCCGCAGCATCCCTATACCCGAAAGCTGATGGCCGCCGTACCGGTGGCCGACCCGGCGCATCGTCATCCGCAGCGCGTACTGCTCTCTGACGAGCTGCCGGGGAATATCTATAAGCGAGGGGAAGGGGTAGCCAGCGCGCCGTTACAGCAGGTAGGTCCGGGGCATTTCGTTGCCCGGGAACCGGCCGCCGACGTGCTGGGAAGATAACAACGACACCAATAACGCAGCATTTCAGGAGAACAACATGACACAACGCGTATCACGCAAATGGTTGCTGGCGCTGGGCGTCGCTTCGGCGCTGGCGACGGCGCCGGCGCTGGCCGCAAAAGATGTGGTGGTGGCGGTCGGTTCTAATTTTACGACCCTCGACCCTTATGATGCCAACGACACCTTATCCCAGGCGGTTGCCAAATCGTTCTATCAGGGGCTGTTCGGCCTTGATAAAGAGATGAAGGTGCAGAACGTCCTCGCGGAAAGCTATACCGTTTCGCCCGACGGCCTGGTCTACACCATTAAGCTGCACCAGGGAGTGAAGTTCCAGGACGGGACCGATTTTAACGCCGAGGCGGTGAAGGCTAACCTCGACCGCGCCAGCAATGCGGAAAACCATCTCAAGCGCTATAACCTGTACAAAAATATCGCCAGCACCGAGGCGGTCGACCCAACGACGGTGAAAATCACCCTTAAGCAGCCTTTCTCGGCGTTTATCAACGTCCTGGCCCATCCGGCTACGGCGATGATCTCCCCGGCGGCGCTGAAAAAATATGGCAAAGAGATTGGCTTCCATCCCGTCGGCACCGGTCCGTATCAGCTCGAGACCTGGAACCAGACCGATTTTGTGAAGGTGACGAAGTTTGCCGGCTACTGGCAGCCGGGCCTGCCGAAGCTGGACTCCATCACCTGGCGTCCGGTAGTGGATAACAACACCCGCGCGGCGATGCTGCAAACCGGCGAGGCGCAGTTTGCCTTCCCGATCCCCTACGAGCAGGCGCCGCTGCTGGCGAAAAACGACAAGCTGGAGCTGGTCGCCAGCCCGTCGATCATGCAGCGCTATATCAGCATGAACGTCACGCAGAAGCCGTTTGATAACCCGAAGGTGCGCGAGGCGATTAACTATGCCATCAACCGCCAGGCGCTGGTGAAGGTTGCCTTCGCCGGCTACGCCACGCCGGCGACCGGCGTCGTGCCGCCGTCCATCGCCTATGCCGAGACCTTTAAACCGTGGCCGTACGACCCTGCTAAGGCCCGCGAGCTGCTCAAAGAGGCCGGTTTCCCGAACGGCTTCAGCACCACGCTGTGGTCGTCGCATAACCACAGCACCGCCCAGAAGGTGCTGCAGTTTACCCAGCAGCAGCTGGCGCAGGTGGGCATTAAGGCGCAGCTGACGGCGATGGATGCCGGCCAGCGCGCGGCGGAAGTGGAAGGTAAAGGGCAGAAAGAGAGCGGGGTGCGCATGTTCTACACCGGCTGGTCGGCCTCAACCGGCGAAGCCGACTGGGCGCTGTCGCCGCTTTTCGCCTCGCAAAACTGGCCGCCGACCCTGTTTAATACCGCCTTCTACGGCAATCCGCAGGTGGATAAAGACCTCGCCGATGCCCTGAAAACGACCGACGCCGCGGAAAAAAGGCGGCTCTACAAGCAGGCCCAGGAGATTATCTGGAAAGAGTCGCCGTGGGTGCCGCTGGTGGTGGAAAAACTGGTATCCGCGCACAGCAAAAATCTGAGCGGTTTCTATATCCAGCCGGATACCGGATTCAGCTTTGAGCAGGCGGATTTAGCCCAGTGACGGTGGTTACCTTTATGCCGACCCTCTCCCCCGCGGGGAGAGGGCGCCGGGCCTCGCTCCCTCTGCCGTTCGCTCCGAGGGTTCGGGTGAGGAGAGGCGATGCTTAATTACGTGATTAAACGCCTGCTGGGGCTGATCCCCACCTTGCTGATCGTGGCGGTGCTGGTTTTTCTGTTTGTGCATCTACTGCCCGGCGACCCGGCGCGGCTGATTGCCGGACCGGAGGCCGACGCGCAGGTCGTCGCGATGGTCCGCGAACAGCTGGGGCTCGATCGGCCGCTGCACGTCCAGTTCTGGCACTATATCACCAGCGTGCTGCAGGGCGATTTTGGCATCTCGATGGCCTCGCGACGCCCGGTGAGCAGCGAAATCGCCAGCCGCTTTATGCCGACGCTGTGGCTGACGCTCGCCAGCATGAGCTGGGCGGTGGTGTTTGGTATGGCGGCGGGGATTGCCGCCGCGGTGTGGCGCAACCGCTGGCCGGACCGGCTGGGGATGGCGCTGGCGGTGACCGGTATCTCCTTTCCGGCGTTTGCCCTCGGGATGCTGCTGATGCAGGTCTTCTCCGTCGAATTTGGCTGGCTGCCGACGGTGGGCGCCGATAGCTGGCGGCACTATATTCTGCCCTCCGTGACCCTCGGGGCGGCGGTCGCTGCGGTGATGGCGCGCTTTACCCGCGCCTCGTTCGTCGACGTGCTGCATGAGGACTATATGCGCACCGCGCGGGCGAAAGGGGTCAGCGAGACGCTGGTGGTGCTTAAGCACGGCCTGCGCAACGCGATGATTCCGGTGGTGACGATGATGGGGCTGCAGTTTGGTTTCCTGCTCGGCGGCTCGATCGTGGTGGAGAAAGTCTTCAACTGGCCGGGGCTTGGCAGGCTGCTGGTGGATTCGGTCGAGATGCGCGACTATCCGGTGATTCAGGCAGAAGTCCTGCTGTTTTCGCTGGAATTTATTCTTATCAATTTAGTGGTGGACGTGCTGTACGCCGCCATTAACCCGGCTATCAGGTACAAGTAAGGTGCGATTGCTCAACTGGAGAAGGCAGGCGGTTATTAACGCCATGCCGGGGATCAAACCCGGTCAGATACGAACGCCGTGGCATGAGTTCTGGCGGCGCTTTCGTCGTCAGCCGGTGGCGATGGGCGCCGGCGTGTTTGTGCTGCTGCTGATCGCGGTAGCCGTCGTGGCGCCGTGGATCGCGCCGTTCGATGCGGAAAACTACTTTGACTACGATCGCCTCAACGACGGTCCGTCGGCGCTGCACTGGTTCGGCGTCGATTCGCTGGGTCGGGATATTTTCAGCCGGGTGCTGGTTGGGGCGCAGATTTCGCTGGCGGCCGGGGTGCTGGCGGTGCTGATCGGCGCGGCAATCGGTACCGTGCTCGGTCTGCTGGCCGGTTACTATGAAGGCTGGTGGGACCGGATAATTATGCGCATCTGCGACGTGCTGTTCGCGTTCCCGGGGATCCTGCTGGCGATCGCCGTGGTGGCGGTTATGGGGAGCGGGATGTCGAACGTGATCATCGCGGTGGCGATCTTCTCCATTCCGGCTTTTGCGCGCCTGGTACGCGGCAATACGCTGGTCCTCAAGCAGCAGACCTTTATCGAGTCGGCGCGCAGCATCGGCGCCAGCGATGCGACGATCCTCTTCAGCCATATTCTGCCCGGCACGGTGTCGTCGATTGTGGTCTATTTCACCATGCGCATCGGGGTGTCGATAATCTCCGCCGCCAGCCTCTCATTCCTCGGCCTCGGCGCGCAGCCGCCGACTCCGGAGTGGGGCGCAATGCTCAACGAAGCGCGAGCTGACATGATGATGGCGCCGCACGTGGCGCTGTTCCCGGCGATCGCCATTTTTCTGACGGTGCTGGCGTTTAACCTGCTGGGCGACGGCCTGCGCGATGCGCTGGATCCGAAGATAAAGGGGTAAGAAAAAGCCCCGGTCGCGCTGGGCTTACCGGGGCCTGTTCTGCCGGATGCGCCTGAGTACGGCGTCATCCAGCCGCGGGGCGGTGGCGGAATTAAACCCGGCTACCCCACAGATCGTACTCGTCGGCGTGCTCAACTTTGACCCGCAGCACGTCGCCCGGTTTGACCTTCGTTTCGCCGTTCAGATACACCGCGCCGTCGATTTCCGGGGCGTCGGCCATGCTGCGGCCAATGGCGCCTTCTTCGTCAACTTCGTCGATAAGCACCATGATTTCGCGGCCGACCTTCTCCTGCAGACGTTCGGCGGAAATCTGCTGCTGCAGCTGCATAAAGCGGTTCCAGCGCTCCTCTTTCACCTCTTCTGCCACCTGATCCGCCAGCTCGTTGGCGGTCGCGCCTTCGACCGGGCTGTATTTAAAGCAGCCGACGCGGTCAAGGCGGGCTTCTTTCAGGAAGTCGAGCAGCATCTGGAAATCTTCTTCCGTTTCGCCCGGGAAGCCGACGATAAAGGTCGAACGCAGGGTCAGGTCAGGGCAGATTTCACGCCACTGCTTGATGCGCGCCAGCTGGCGATCCGCCGAGCCCGGGCGTTTCATCATCTTGAGGATCCGCGGGCTGGCGTGCTGCAGCGGGATATCGAGATACGGTAGGATTTTACCTTCCGCCATCAGCGGGATCACGTCGTCGACGTGCGGGTAGGGATAAACGTAGTGCAGGCGCACCCAGATACCCAGTTTTGCCAGCTCTTCGCACAGGCTGACCATGCTGGTTTTCACCGGCATGCCGTTGTGGAAACCTGTGCGATGCTTCACGTCGACGCCGTAGGCGGAGGTATCCTGAGAGATCACCAGCAGCTCTTTCACACCGGCGTCGGCCAGGCGCTTAGCTTCCGACAGCACCTCGCCGATCGGACGGCTCACCAGATCGCCACGCATGGACGGAATGATGCAGAACGTGCAGCGGTGGTTGCAGCCTTCGGAAATTTTCAGGTAGGCGTAGTGGCGCGGCGTCAGCTTCACGCCCTGTTCCGGCACCAGGCTCAGGAACGGGTTGTGTTTCGGCTTCGGCGTGTAGTGGTGGACGTGCTCGAGAACCTGCTCGTAGCTGTGCGGGCCGGTTATCTCCAGCACTTTCGGGTGAACTTCGCGGATCTGGTCGACTTTTGCGCCCAGGCAGCCGGTAACGATCACTTTGCCGTTTTCTTTTAAGGCTTCGCCAATCGCTTCCAGCGACTCCTGAACGGCGCTATCGATAAAGCCGCAGGTGTTGACGATAACCATATCGGCGTTCTCGTAGGTAGGAACCACGTCATACCCTTCGGTGCGCAGTTCGGTCAGGATGCGTTCTGAGTCTACAAGGTTTTTCGGACAGCCAAGGGAGACGAAGCCGATCTTCGGCTGGTGCGTTACATTGCTCATAGCTTAAAAAGTGTTCAATTATTGGAATGGTCAGGGCAGGGATTCTACAGAGATTGGCGGGAAAATTGTACTGGTATCTCCGTTTTCGCCATCGGGCGGGCGATCTTTATCGCCACCTGTTTCCCGGGAAGCGAAGGGCGGCCGAAGACGCGGGATAAAAAGTGATTGAGTAGCGGTTTAGACACGCTGTGCTAGCGTGATGCTTTTCTTTTCAGGTTATCCGTTTGCCGCTTTCTTGAGTTTGTTCATGTTTAAAAAACGCAGTTGTATATTCGGTCTTTCAATGCTGGCCGCCGGGTCAGGGTATGCCGGGGAGCTTAATTTATATTCGATAAATACCGGCTCATATGTTTACCACCTGACGGGAAATCACGGGCAGTATAACGAGCATTTTAATAATCAGTTTCTGTCAGTAGAGCGAAAGTTTGCGCCAGACTCCAGATATAGCGCGCTGGTCGGGACGATGAAAAATAGTTTTGCCGATCGCTGCCTGTCGCTGGGGATGAGAAGAGACTGGGCTTCAGGCCAAAGCGGCTGGACGTTTAAAGGCGTATACGCCTACACCGGGGAATTCTTTTTTAAAGCGTTCAGCCACTGCGGCGACTCGGGGGCCTATCGGACGGCAAAGAAGTTAACCGGTGTCGGCTTCTCGCCCTATGTTTATCATGGCCTGCAGTATAACTTTACGGATTCTTTTGGCGTTGAGGGCGGGATTATTATTCCGGCTATTTTCGTGATGAGCGTTCAGTGGAGCTTCCGCTAAGGGGCATTATCTCCAGTCGCATGTGATAACACTATTTCGGCTTGCGCACTGCGGCCTGTTCAGCCGTATGTCGGGTAGGTCGTCCTCTTTTTTATCTAAAGGGTAGCAGCTGCAAAGTAGCAAAATAGAGCAGAGCATCAGCACAGGGCGGAGCATATATTGATCCTGAAAGTGAGCGCCGGGCGTTGATATCTGGCGTTATCCCTGGCCAGCGTAGAATATCGCCTGATAAGACGGGCATGCCCGGTAATACCGATACAACGGTTCCGCAACTACCGGCCCTGGGCGCTGCCCGAATCGCCTTTATACGTCGGGATTAAAGATTGCCGTACAGGCTAATCAGCACATTAATATGCACGGTGAGCGCCAGCATAATCAGCATGGCGATAAGGAATACAGTCCCTAACCGCAGCACCCTGATCTTTTGCTCATTGCTGCTTAAATCAGGGCAGTGGCGGATTTTTTTACGCTGATACAAATACATAAGGCAGAGGGTGATGTAGATAACCGGTGACAGAATATGGAGATAACTGTATGACCAAAGTAGTAATTCACTGGTGCCCATCGCAATGAGCCAGACGAGGATAAATATCATGCTGCTTTCCGTAATAGGTAGAAGACTGGCGTATTATTTTCTTTTGAAGAAAAAGTAAACTGAAAAAATGACATCGAAGAAAATCCACAGGCCGCTAAGAAAGAGGATGTGCTTGAAGGCGCTAATCCAGAAGGTCGCGTCGCGGATAATTCGGCTATCCGCAAAGGGTGCTGCGGAGCTAAAATAGAGTACGTAGATGCTGACGGCCAGCATCAGAACGTTCATGACGATAAACAATGTAAATACAATGCTGCCGGTATGTGTTTTTTTACTATTTTTAAGTTTCATATTCTCTGTCATGGTCAGTGGATAAACAGGTTAACGGTCACCGGCTGATTTTGCATCGCGGGTGATATTGACTTATTTCATGGGCTATTTAACGGGCGTTATGCTCTCTACTCTGTCGGCAGTGGTTCCGCCATTTGCGGACTGTTTTTACAGGCTCCGTGGCAAAGCGCGAGGATTGATCTCTGGCTCCTGATGTCGGTCGTTAATGCTAACGTGGAATGTATCAAAATAATAATCATGCGGCGTAGCAGGCTCTGAATTCAGAGGGTTTATAAAAATAAAAATGAGTGCTGACAGCACAATTATTATCATCATTATTTTCATAAGAACGCCTGATATGGTTTATAGATGGCTATATTCTGCTGCGTTGTGCCGGGTATGTATACTGTAAAAATAGTTTTCTCTCTTCCGTTTGCTATCCATTTAGCATGTTGTGCGAATAATGGGCGGATGTTAAATGAAAATAAAGCACTATTGATATAATTGTTAGCATCGTTGCCGATGAAATATTTAAAGGCCGGCTGAATATATCCGCTGATATCGGCAGGCGCTAGCGGACGTTCGTTTATTATGTCCCGGCCCGCCGGGCGACCTCGTCAATTGATGGTGCAGGGCGCCCCGGAAGAGGCTGCGTTTCGATAAATTTAAACATTACCGCAACATTGTAAATGATGTTAATTAACCTGGAAATATTGACCTCGCGCATGATTTTGCGCAAAAAATGACCATATTATAATTATGGTAATGGACAACAGAGGAGGAACGATGATGACCGTTGACAGACTGTATCGTAACCTTTTGAATAAGCTGATTAATGCTAATATTGATCTCGAGGCTTATCTGCAGCTACGCAAAGCTAAAGGCTATATGTCAGTCAGCGAGAATGAGCATCTGCGTGATAACCTGTTTGAGCTTTGTCGTGAAATGCGTGAAGGCGCGCCGCGATTGCAGCACGCCGTTACGCCGGAGGAGAAGGACGCTCTTCGTCTTGCGGGTGAAGCCGTTGCTTCCGCGGCGGTTAGCCTGATGAGCGGGCACCACGATTGTCCGTCTTATATTGCGGTTAACGTAGAGACGCTAGAACGCTGCCTGGCAGGATTGGCGCTGAACGTTCATAAACTGAATGCATCCGTGCCAATTACCCGCGTTTGAATTCAGGGGGGCGTGCCCCCCTGCTTAATGTTATGTAAAGCTCCCCCTGCCGATCCCCTTCGCTGGCTACCCTTATCCCTATGCTGATAAAAGGAGTACGCCATGCGCCAGACCGCCGCCTTAATAGCTCTTACCGCTCTGCTGTTACCTGCCGCCGCCGTCGCCGCCGAGAAGGTGCGCGTCGAGGTCCTGCAAAACAAGCTCGACCATCCGTGGGCGCTGGCATTTCTGCCTGACCGGCAGGGAATATTGATCACCCTGCGCGGCGGCGAGCTGAAGCTCTGGCGCCAGGGGGAGGGGCTGTCGCCGGCGATTGCCGGCGTGCCGCAGGTGTGGGCCAGCGGCCAGGGCGGACTGCTCGACGTGGCGCTGGCGCCGGACTTTAGCCGCTCGCGCAAGGTGTGGCTGAGCTACGCGGAGGTCGGGAAGGACGGCAAGGCGGGAACCGCGGTAGGATACGGCCGCCTGAGCGAGGATCGCCGGCGGCTGGAGAATTTTCAGGTGGTCTTTCGCCAGCAGCCGAAGCTCTCCATCGGCAACCACTTTGGCGGACGTCTGGTATTTGACGGTAAGGGGCACCTGTTTATTGGCTTAGGGGAGAATAACCAGCGGGCGACGGCCCAGGATCTCGATAAGCTGCAGGGCAAGGTGGTGCGTTTGACCGAGGCGGGAGGGGTTCCGGCGGATAATCCGTTTGTCGGCCGCGCCGACGCCAGGCCGGAGATTTGGGCCTACGGGATCCGTAACCCGCAGGGGATGGCGCTCAATCCGTGGAGCGATACCCTGTGGCTCAACGAGCACGGCCCGCGCGGCGGGGATGAGATTAACATCCCGCAGAAAGGCAAGAACTACGGCTGGCCGCTGGCGACGCACGGCATAAATTACAGCGGTCTGCCTATTCCGGAAGCGCAGGGAACGGCGGTGGACGGAACCGAAGCGCCGCTGTTTGTCTGGAAAACCTCGCCCGCGGTGAGCGGCATGGCCTTCTACGATTCCGCAACCTTCCCTCAGTGGCGGCACAAGCTGTTTATCGGCGCGCTGAAGGACCAGTCGCTGATTGTCCTTAACGTAGAGGGCAATCGCGTCAGCGAAGAGGCGCGAATTTTGCGCGATCGCGGCCAGCGTATCCGCGACGTTCGCGTCGGACCCGATGGCTATCTGTACGTCCTGACCGACGAATCCAACGGCGAACTGCTGAAGGTCAGCCCGCAGAGCTAGCCTCAGGTAACCGGGATAGCCACGACGCTGTGCCAGGCCTGGCGTTCGTTAATCTGCTGATACCAGCGCTGCAGGTTCGGGCGCGGTTGCCAGGTCGTGACGATGCTCATCAGGTTGTAGACGAACGGCGCAACGGCGATGTCGCCGAGGCCAAAAGACTCGCCGGAGAGCCACGGGAATACCGCCAGCTCGGCGTCGAGGATGGCGAAGAGCGCTTCACAGCCGGCGATACCGGCGGCAATCGCCGCAGGATCGCGTTTCTCCTCCGGCGTTCTCACCAGCCCCATCAATACCGGGCGGTGGGCGGGAGAGAGCGAGTCGTTGGCCCAGTCCATCCACTTGTCGCCCTGCGCCCGCTGGACCGGATCGTCAACCCACAGGCGGTTTTGCCCGTACTGCGCCGCCAGATAGCGGATAATGGCGTTCGACTCCCACAGCACAAGGCCATCGTCCTTCAGCAGCGGCACCAGCCCGTTCGGGTTCATCGCCAGGTATTCCGCGTCGTGATTCAGGCCAAACTCCAGTCCCGCCATAATCTGCTGATAGGGAAGGTCCAGCTCCTCCAGCACCCAGCGTACTTTCTTCACGTTAGTTGAATTGTTTCTGCCCCATAGCGTAATCATATCGGTTCCTGTCAGTTATTGAGCCGTCGTTGCAACAAGATGAGCCATTATGTTGGAATAAAGTTAATATATAGGCAATCACGATCAAAAAAATTGCTCTGTTTTCAGCAGGACGCGAGGTTATTGCGTAAACTTTAAAAACTTTACCAACTCGCTGTTTCTTTAAGATCATTTGTACGCTTTACTCACCGGCTGCTGCTGCGCCGCCAGAGTGCTGCGGCATATTTTGTTTGGAAAGGATACTTGGGTGGCTCTTATGACGCATGATGCTTTTTCCCTTCGCGGCCTCGCGGCAGGCTGCGCTCTTCTCGTTCTCGTTGCGCCCGCGGTGCAGGCTGCCGAGCAACTCCCCGACGCCCCGTCGATTGATGCACGAGCCTGGGTCCTGATGGACTACGCCAGCGGCAAGGTGCTCAGCGAAGGCAATGCCGATGAAAAACTCGATCCGGCAAGCCTGACTAAGATTATGACCAGCTACGTCGTCGGGCAGGCGCTGAAGGCGGGCAAGATTAAGTCCACCGATATGGTGACCGTCGGTCGCGATGCCTGGGCCACCGGCAATCCGGCGCTGCGCGGCTCATCAGTGATGTTCCTCAAGCCGGGCATGCAGGTCTCGGTTGAGGACCTCAATAAGGGCGTTATCATTCAGTCCGGCAACGATGCCAGCATTGCGATTGCCGACTACGTCGCGGGCAGTCAGGATGCGTTTGTTAGCCTGATGAACGGCTACGCGCAAAAAATGGGCCTGGCGAATACCACCTTTATGACCGTCCATGGCCTTGATGCGCCGGGCCAGTTCAGTACCGCCCGCGATATGGCGCTGCTGACCAAAGCGATGATCCACGACGTCCCTGAAGAGTACGCTATCCATAAAGAGAAAGAGTTTACCTTCAATAAGATTCGCCAGCCGAACCGCAACCGCCTGCTGTGGAACGCCAGCCTCAACGCCGATGGCGTGAAAACCGGCACCACCGCCGGAGCGGGCTATAATCTGGTCTCCTCGGCAAAACAGGGCGATATGCGTCTGATTGCCGTCGTACTCGGGACGAAGACCGATCGTATTCGTTTTAATGAATCCGAAAAGCTGCTGACCTGGGGCTTCCGCTTCTATGAAACCGTGACGCCGATTAAGCCGGACGCCACCTTTATTACCCAGCGCGTGTGGTTTGGTGATAGCAGCGAAGCGAAGCTGGGCGCAGGCGAAGCCGGCTCGATTACCATTCCGCGCGGCCAGCTGAAGAACCTGAAGGCCAGCTATGCCCTGAAGGATACGCAGCTGACGGCACCGCTGACCAAAGGGCAGGTGGTAGGAACTATCGACTTTAAACTCAATGATAAAACCATTGAACAGCGTCCGCTTATCGTGATGGAAGCGGTAAATGAAGGCGGTTTCTTTAGCCGAATGATCGACTTCGTGCTGATGAAACTGCACGGCTGGTTCGGCGGCTGGTTCTCGTAATCTGCCGGTCGCGCCCTGCGGGGCGCGATCAGTAGAGCAGCGAAATCTGTTTTTCCTTCGCCAGCGCCAGCAGATCGTCGTCCGGGCAGACGTCGCTGGCAATCACGTCAAAACGCGATAAATCGCCCATCCTCGCCGGCCTGACCTTGCCGAATTTGCTGTGATCCGCCACCAGCACGTGGTAGCGCGCGCTGCTCATCGCCCAGTGCTTAACCGGCAGCTCCTCGAGGTTGTAGCAGGTCGCTCCCTGCTCGCAGTCAATTCCCGCCGCCGAATAGAAGGCGATGTCCGGGCACAGATGGCTCAGGGTATCCTGCAGGCTCAGCGGTTTAAAAATCGCGTTGCTGGCGTGAAACTCGCCGCCGCAGAGGATCGCCCGGCAGTGGGGCTTTTCCTGCAGCGCCAGAAAGGTATTCAGCGAATAGCAGACGCCGGTAAACGGCAGGGCGTTATCAATCGCGTCGATGATCCACGGCGTGGTGGTCCCGCAGTCAAAAAAGGCCATCTGATGGGCTGCAAGCAGGCCGGCGGCGTGGCGGGCGGCGCGGCGTTTTTCATCCACCAGGCGAGTTTTCTGGTCGCTAAGCAGATAGTGCGTGGCGCTGCGCGGCTCGAGGACGATGTAGCCGCCGAGCAGGACAACGGGTCCGTTATGGCCGTTCAGGTCGCGACGGATGGTCATTTCAGACACGCCCAGCAGCGCGGCGGCTTCTTTTAAATGAAGCTTATCGCTGCGCTTGAGGGCCTGAATAAGCTGGCTGATGCGTTCATCACGACGTGTTTCCATAATCCCTCTAAGCTGAAATCGCCCCGCATTGGCAGGGCGTCACCAGGCAATGTTACCTGCCGGAAGAGGGTTAGTCACGCTTCTGCGATGCGCGCCGGATGAGGGACCGCGCGGCGCGGGCTATTCGCGTACCCAGCCTTTGCGGATCGGCAGGGAGAAACAGAGGCGGTAGAGGCGCTGCAGGTACTGATAGAGCGGATGGCCGCCGCTGTGCCACAACAGCTGCGCGCTCAGGCAGCCGCACATGGCGGTCAGCAGGCCGCCGAGCATGTCCAGCGGCCAGTGAACGCCGAGATAGACCCTGGACCAGGCGATAGCCGCCGCCGCGGCCAGCAGCGCGACCCCGGAGCGCAGGCGATGCCAGAATAAGAAGGCCAGCGCGAAGGTAAAGCTGATGGTGCCATGGTTGCTTGGGAACGAGTTGTTCGGCGAGTGGTGCAGGAACTGATAGCCGACGTCGGCGGCAAAGGGCCGCTCGTGGGGGAAGAGAAGACCGAAGATCCACGACAGCGTCAGGCTGATTGCCAGAGCCAGCAGCAGCTTAAATACCAGCTGGCGCTGATTCGGCTGCCACAGCCACAACGCGGCAGCCAGTAAAGGAACAAGCAAAATCAAATCCCTGGCGATCAGGGTAGCCAGCGCGATAGCCCACGACGGCGAGGCGGGCGTGGCGTTGATCGCGGCGAACAGCGCGTAGTTGATATTTTCCAGCATACTTTCAGGCTCTTGGGGTCCGTTAACACTAAGCCGCCCACCTTAAGGGACGGTGGCGATGAGATAAAGCAGTATTGTCTTAATTATCAGTTTGTTATGTTTTTTTTGGGGCTGGCATCTTCGCTAACGCGCCGGCTGGAGTGAGTATACTGCCTGTAACCTAATTGAAATATAAACGAAATATAGACAGGGATAATAAAAATTGCGCCGGGCGGGGCGGGCGGAAGAGTGGTTGTGCTATTTTTTAAATTGTCACTCACAATTCACTATCTCCCCGACAAGACTTTCATTAAACTTTGCGCGATTTTTTCTAAATAAGAGACTTCATGCAGAATTATTCGCTTTCAGGCAAACGCCTCGGACGGCAGGCGCTGCTTTTCCCGCTGTGCCTGGTTTTATACGAATTCTCCACCTATATCGCCAACGATATGATCCAGCCGGGCATGCTCTCGGTGGTCGCCGAGTTTCAGGTCGGCAATGAGTGGGTACCAACCTCCATGACCGCCTACCTCGCGGGCGGGATGTTTTTACAGTGGCTGCTCGGCCCGCTATCGGACCGTATTGGTCGCCGCCCGGTGATGCTGACCGGCGTCGTGTGGTTTATTGTCACCTGCCTGGCGACGCTGCTGGCGCAATCCATCGAACAGTTCACGCTGCTGCGCTTTTTGCAAGGCATCAGCCTGTGCTTTATCGGAGCGGTTGGCTACGCGGCGATTCAGGAGTCATTCGACGAGGCGATGTGTATCAAAATCACCGCCCTGATGGCTAACGTCGCGCTGATTGCGCCGTTGCTCGGGCCGCTGGTCGGCGCCGCCTGGGTGCATATCCTGCCGTGGGAGATGATGTTCGTACTGTTCGCCGTACTGGCGGCGGTCGCCTTCTTCGGCCTGCAGCGGGCGATGCCGGAAACCGCCACCCGCATGGGCGAGAAGCTGTCGATGAAAGAGCTGGGCCGTGATTATGGCCTGGTGCTGAAAAATCTGCGTTTTGTCGCCGGCGCGCTGGCCACCGGTTTTGTCAGCCTGCCGCTGCTGGCATGGATTGCCCAGTCGCCGGTGATTATCATCAGCGGCGAACAGGCGACCAGCTATGAGTACGGCCTGCTGCAGGTGCCGGTCTTTGGTGCGCTGATTGCCGGTAATCTGGTGCTGGCGCGGCTGACCTCCCGACGCACGGTGCGCTCGCTGATTATTCTCGGCGGCTGGCCGATTATGTTTGGCCTGCTGCTCTCCGCGGTGGCGACGATGGTGTCGGCCCACGCCTATCTGTGGATGACCGCCGGGCTGAGCGTCTACGCCTTCGGCATTGGTCTGGCTAACGCCGGCCTGGTTCGCCTGACGCTGTTTGCCAGCGACATGAGCAAAGGGACGGTGTCGGCGGCGATGGGGATGCTGCAAATGCTGATCTTCACCGTCGGGATTGAGGTCAGCAAACACGCCTATGAGCTGGGGGGCAGCGGGATATTCAGCCTGTTTAATCTGCTAAGCGGCGCGCTGTGGCTGGCGATGATTATCTATTTTCTGCACGATAAAAGCGTCGGCAGCGGCCACGATGCGCAGTAAATGATGTTGATAATCCCGGGCGCGGCGCGGCGCCTCACCCGGGAGCCCGTCAGGCGAACGGCGCTTCGCGATTCAGCACCTTATCGATAATATGCAGCACCCCTTCCTCATTGTTAGGCGGCGCGCTGTAGCCGGCGACGGCTTTTACCGGCGCGGCGGCGTTGGCCATGGCATAGCCGAAGCCGGCGTGCTGCAGCATTTCAATATCATTCCCGCTGTCGCCAAAAGCGACGACCTGATGATTTTCAATCCCCCAGCGCTCCTGCAGGATGCGCAGGCCGTTGGCCTTGTGTACGCCGGGCATAATCAGATCGATACTGCCGTAGCCGGTGGCGACGGCGTTGACCATCCCGCCCAGCGCCGCATGCAGCTTTGGCTGCATCTCGGGGATCAGATTGTCGGGCACGTTAAGGCCAAATTTCAGGATCGCGTCGTCGAGGTTATTGAAGTTATCCACTAGCTCAAGGCGATGATAATACTTCGCCGCGACCGCTTTTAGCTCATCGTTGTATCGGTTGAGCGTATAGGCGCTGCGCTTACCGCAGGCGATAATTTCAATTTCCGGTAGCGTCTGCAGAAAGTCGATGACCGCATGAAAGTGCTCTTTCGGCATCCGGCAGTTAAATACGTCATCGCCGGCGTTGACCACCCAGCCGCCGTTTTCGGCGACGAAGGCAATCTCATTGGCCACTTCAGGGAAAAACGAAATCAGCTGGTAGTACTGGTTGCCGCTGGCGACGACAAAGCGGATATCCTGCTCGCGCATCCGCCGATACTGGCTAAGGAAACGCTGGCGATTATAGGTTTTGGCATCGCTTAAAAAGGTACCGTCCATATCTACCGCAATCAGTTTGATGCTCATTAGCTGTTCTCCATTGCAGGTTCAGGCTGCGGCTTTGCCACCGCGCGGGCGACCAGCGCCGCCACCATGACCAGCCCCAGCACCGCCATCATGGCGCTGCGCAGGCCGAAATGTTCGCCGAGGAAGCCCAGCAGCGGCGGCCCGACGAGAAAGGCGAGGTAGCCGGTTATCGCCACCACGCTGACGCGCTTCGGCGCGTCCGGCCCGGTGTCGCTGGCGGCAGAAATGGTCAGCGGGAAACCGAGCGACGCGCCGAGTCCCCAGAGCAGCACCGAGATCCCGGCGACCCACGGATTATCCACAAAAATAATCAGACCAATACCCAGCGCGCCCATTACCGCGCTGGCGCGTACCACCGTCACCCGGCTGTAGCGGTCAATGAACCAGCCGCCGGTAAAGCGGCCAACGGTCATGCCGAGGGTGAATCCGGCGTAAATTAGGGAGCCGGAGGTTGGGCTAAAGCCGTGGCCGTCCACCATCAGCAGCGGCAGCCAGTCGTTGGCGGAGCCTTCGGCAAACGCCATCGCCAGCACCACGACGCCAATCAGCAGCAGCTGAACGTCGCGCCATACCGGCAGGCCTTTCTCCCCCTGCTGAGCGGCCTCGGCGGCATTTTTCCCGGTGCCGTCGGGGATCGCGCGAATGGCGATCGCAATGGGCGCGATGGCCACCAGCGCCGCCAGCAGAATGTGCGGCGCCGCGGGCAGGCCAAAGCCGGTAACCGCCATGCCGATACCTGCGCCAATCAGAGTGCCGAAGCTGTAGAAGCCGTGCATCATCGGCAGCACGGTTTTATTCATTTCGCGTTCGACGGCGGCGCCTTCAACGTTAATCGCCACCTCTGCCGAACCGAAGCTGGCGCCGAAAATCGCCAGCCCGATGGCAAACAGGGGTGCCGAAGTGAGCCACAGCGCAACGCTCAGCACCGCCATGCCCACCACCGCGCAGGACATAGTGGTGCGAATAACCTTGCGGGTGCCGAAGCGTTTAACCAGCCACGCCGAGCAGAGAATGCCGCTCATGGAGCCAATCGACAGGCCAAACAGGACGATGCCCATCTCCGCCGTCGATAGCGTCAGCAGATCGCGGATTGCCGGCGTGCGCGTGGCCCATGAGGCCATCAGTAATCCGGGGATAAAGAAGAACATAAATAGCGCCCATAGCCGAAGCTGGAGGGCTCTGCGGGAGTTTTGCGCTGTCATCCGTAAACGCCAGTGAAAGAGAAGATGCAGACAACACTAGCAAGTTTGTGTACATTTGTACATATACCGGATGGCCTTCAGGTTAGTGAATAGTTGGCTATCGTTATTCCCATCATGGCCTGTGAATGGGGCGCAATGGAAAGAGATGAATATGGCCCGTCGACCGAACGACCCCCAGCGTCGGGAGCGCATTTTGAACGCGACCCTGGATACGATTGCCGCCCACGGTATTCATGCGGTTACGCATCGTAAGATTGCCTGTTGCGCCGAAGTCCCGCTGGGTTCGCTGACCTACTATTTCAGCGGTATAGATGCGCTGATTGAGGAGGCGTTTTGCATTTTTACCGCCGAGATGTCCGCTCAGTATCAGCAGTTTTTTGCCGGAGTGAGCAATCGCGATGAGGCCTGCGACGCCATCGCCAATCTGATTTTTAGTGCCCAGGTGACCACCGCGCGCAACATGGAGCTGATGTATCAGCTGTATGCCTTCTGCAGCAGTCGGCCGGCGCTCAAGGCGGTGATGCAGAGCTGGATGCGGCGCAGCCAGCAGACGCTGGAGCAGTGGTTTGAGCCGCAAACCGCCCGCGGGCTGGACGCGTTTATTGAAGGCATGACCCTGCATTTCGTGACCGACAGCGCGCCGCTGTCAAAAGAGGCGATACGCCTGATGGTCGGCCGCCTGGCCGGGGAGGGGTAGCGCGGTGGGGATGACTCTCATCATGGGCAATCAACGACATGATGCCAGGCGCCGCCTGCGGCGTAAAACGGGCGGCTGAGAGCGGAATGATTCAGGATGGGGAAATTCAGGCAACAAAAAACCCATCAACCTTGAACCTAAGTGGCGGGGTTGATGGGCTCCACAAAATGGGGACATCAAAGAAAAGCAGTGGCACTACTTATGACTGATGCCCGTGAGAAAAGTTCTGCCGATGCGCATTTTTTTCGCAAAAATTTACTGAAGCCCCGGCCAGATGATGACAATCAGCGTCCCGGCGAGGGTCAGCAGCACGTTGGCTATCGCGTAGGTCCCCGCATAGCCCAGCGCCGGAATGTTGCTGCGCGCGGTGTCGCTGATAATCTCCATCGCCGGCGCGCAGGTGCGTGCCCCCATCATCGCGCCAAACAGCATCGCGCGGTTCATGCGCAGGACGTAGGCGCCGAACAGGAAGCAGATAACCACCGGCACCAGGCTAACCACCAGCCCCGCCGCCAGCATTTGTCCGCCGACGGCGCCGAGGCCGTGGCCAATCCCGGCGCCGGCGCTCAGGCCGACCCCGGCCATAAAGACCATCAGGCCGAACTCTTTCACCATATTCAGCGCCCCCTGCGGGATATAGCCAAAAGTCGGGTGGTTGGCCCGCAGGAAGCCGAGCATAATCCCGGCGAACAGCAGCCCCGCGGCGTTGCCGATGCCGAAGCTGAACGAGCTGAACTGGAAGGTGATCATCCCGATCATCAGGCCGACGATGAAAAAGGCGCAGAAGGCGAGCAGGTCGGTGACCTGGCTGTGGATGGAGATAAAGCCGATGCGGTCCGCCACGGTTTTTACCCGGCGCGCGTCGCCGCTGACCTGCAGCACGTCTCCTTTGTTGAGCACCACGTTATCGTCGATGGGCATCTCAATCTGGCTGCGGATCACGCGGTTTAAGAAACAGCCGTGATCGGTCAGCTTCAGCTGGGCGAGACGGCGGCCCACCGCATTGTGGTTTTTCACCACGATCTCTTCGGTGACGATGCGCATATCCAGCAGGTCGCGGTCGAAGACCTCCTTGCCGTTGCGAAAGCTGGGGTCAAGGCGGGCGTGGGCATCCGGATAGCCCACCAGCGCGATATCATCCCCTTTTTGCAGCACCGCATCGCCGTCCGGGTTAGCCAGAATACCGTTGCGGCGAATACGTTCGATATAGCAGCCGGTCTGGCGGTAGATCCCCAGCTCGCGCAGATTTTTACCGTCCGCCCAGGCTACCAGCTCCGGACCCACGCGGTAGGCGCGGATCACCGGCAGATAGACCTTACGCTTAGAGTCGGTATCCAGCCCGCGCTCGCGGGCAATCTGCTGGGCGCTGGTTTGCAGATCCTGATGCTGCAGCTTGGGCATATAGCGCGCGCCGACGATCAGGCTGACCAGGCCAACCAGGTAGGTCAGGGCATAGCCGAGGCTCAGATGATCGAGCGAAAGCGCCAGCTGGTCGGCAGGCAGGCCAAAGTGGCGCAGCGTATCGCCCGCGCCGACCAGCACCGGCGTTGAGGTCATGGCGCCGGCGAGCATCCCGGCGGTCAGGCCGATATCCCAGCCGAAGAGTTTACCCAGCCCTAAGGCCAGCAGCATCGCGCTGCCGACCATCACCAGGGCGAGCATCAAATAGTTTTTCCCGTCGCGGAAAAAAATAGAAAAAAAGTTGGGCCCGGCTTCGACGCCGACGCAAAAAATAAACAACATAAAGCCCAGATTCAGCGCATCAGTGTTAATACTGAAATGCTGCTGGCCTAATAATAAGGAAACAACTAAAACGCCAATGGAATTACCAAGTTGTATTGACCCGAGGCGCAGTTTCCCGAGACAAAGACCGAGTGCAAGGACAACGAATAATAACAGGATGTAATTCCCGTTTAACAAATCTGCGACGTTTATATTCACGAAAACCAACTTCTCATTTACTAGTAAGTTGTTGAAGGAAATGGTTATTTGGTCTAAGGTTGCTTCAGTGTTCGCGTTGTCCCGAACCCTATTCTGGCATCCCGTTATAACCGGCAAAAATATAGCCGACAGTTTAATCCTTCCTGGATGCTGCGGCTAGTCGCAATCGTATTTACGCCATCGGGAGCCTTTATTGGCATGGATTGCCGGAATGCTTTATCTGACTGGGCTAATTGGAAGTGGGTTAGAGGCAAAATCAGGAGGATGTGGTGAAAGCTGAGCGTGCCTGGACGGGTGCCGTCTGCGGTTTTTTTCTGTTTATTGTGGTCTGTTTATCGCTGTTGCTGCATATGAGAGGCGCCCTGCGGGCTGGCGGTAACCCCGAGCTCGGGCTGCTGCTTTTTTTGCTGCCCGGCGCGCTGGCGAGCTGTCTCTCTCCGGGGCAGAGGGTAATACAGCCGCTGGTTGGCGCGATTCTGGCGGCGCCGGTTTGCCTGGCGATGATGCGGATTTTTTTTGTTACTCAGCGGACGTTCTGGCAGGAGCTGGCGTGGTTGTTTAGCGCGGTATTCTGGTGCGCGCTTGGCGCGCTGTGCTTGCTGTTTATCTGCGCCTGGCTCGATACCAGACGCAGCAACTCATCGCAGCAATGAACCGCCTCAGGCAAACAGGCCGAGGTTCTCTTTGGCCCAGGCTTCAAAGTCGGTGCAGCCGCCGATATGCTTCTGATCGACGAAAATCTGCGGCACGGTTTCAACCGGTTTACCTACGGTCTTTTCCAGATCGCTTTTGCTGATGCCCTCAGCGTGAATATCAACGTAGCGGTAGTTAAAATCGTCGCGCTCGTTGGTCAGCTTTTCTGCCAGCTCTTTGGCACGTACGCAATAGGGGCAACCTGGACGACCAAAAATTACGGTAAACATTAACTTCTCTCCTTAAACCTCAGCCGGATGGCGAATGAGCGCTATGATGCCGGGTTCTGCCGGCGAGTAAAAGAAGGTTCTGCCTTTTGCTTTGATGGTTTAAGGCTATGTTTGATAAATGGGTTTGCTTTTGAACCGTTATACTGACCTCGTTGCGCGACGATTTTTTGCTGCGCCGCGCTAAGCCCACGGACCGGAGGAGAACAATGCGATCGCCCGCGGCGTTACCCAAAAGCGTTCTGCTGATAGAGATCGTCGGCGTCGTGCTGCTGACGCTGGCCTGGCTCTCGCTCAATCAGTACCTGCAGCTGCCGGCGCCTTTTGCCAGCCCAACCGCGGCGCTGATAATGATTTTTGTCGGCGTGCTGCTGATGATCCCGGCCGCGATAGCGCTGGTGTGGCGGATGGCGAAGATCGTTGCGCCCCAGCTAACCGAAAGCAAAAAAACATCTTCTTCATTGTCTGACAGAGAAAAACGAGATGACGCCGACCATTGAGCTGCTGCGTAGCCACCGCTCCATTCGTCACTTTACCGACGAACCTATTAGCGACGAACAGCGCGCGGCGATTATTGCCAGCGCGCAGGGAGCCTCCAGCTCCAGCTTTTTACAGTGTACTTCGATTATTCGTATTACCGACCCGCGCCTGCGCGAGCAGCTGGCGGCGATGAGCGGCGGCCAGCAGCACGTCGTGCAGGCGGCGGAGTTTTGGCTATTCTGCGCCGACTTTAACCGTCTGCTGCAAATTTGCCCGGATGCGCAGCTGGGCCTCGCGGAGCAGCTCCTGCTCGGCGCCGTCGATACCGCGATGCTGGCGCAGAACGCGCTGGTGGCCGCGGAGTCGCTGGGTCTTGGCGGCGTCTATATCGGCGGCATTCGCAATAGCATTGAAGCGGTGACCGAACTGCTGAGCCTGCCGCAGCACGTCCTGCCGCTGTTTGGGATGTGCCTCGGCTGGCCGGCCGATGATCCGGGCGTCAAGCCGCGCATGCCGGCGGCGATGCTGGTCCATGAAAACGGCTATCAGCCGCTCGATGATGACGCGCTGGCCCAGTATGATGAGCAGCTGGCGCAGTACTACCTGTCGCGCAGCAGCAACGCGCGCCGGGATACCTGGAGCGATCATATCCGCCGCACCATCATTAAAGAAAGCCGCCCGTTTATTCTCGACTATCTGCACAAGCAGGGATGGGCAACGCGCTGATTGCGTGTAAACTGCACCCGGACTGGCATCCGGGCGTTGCGCCAGGCCAGCGCGAATGTTGAGACTTGTCAGCTATCAACGGCCCGTCTGAACGGGCCTTTTTGCCGAGGTACAGGGTGAAAATTGCCATATTATCCCGGGATGGGACGCTCTACTCATGTCGTCGCCTGACGGAAGCCGCGCACAAATGCGGCCATCAGGTGGAGATCCTCGATCCGCTCTCCTGCTATATGAACGTCAGCCCGGTGGCCTCATCGATTCACTATAAAGGCCGCCAGCTGCCGCATTTCGATGCCGTAATCCCGCGCATCGGCTCGGCCATTACCTATTACGGCACCGCCGCGCTGCGCCAGTTCGAGCTGCTGGGCAGCTATCCACTGAATGAATCCGTCGCCATTACCCGCGCGCGCGACAAGCTGCGTTCGCTGCAGCTGCTGGCGCGTCAGGGGATCGACCTGCCGCTGACCGGTATTGCCCACTCCCCGGACGACACCAGCGACCTGATCGCCATGGTCGGCGGCGCGCCGCTGGTGGTCAAGCTGGTCGAAGGCACTCAGGGAATCGGCGTGGTGCTGGCAGAGACCCGCCAGGCGGCGGAGAGCGTGATTGACGCCTTCCGCGTGCTCAACGCCCACATTCTGGTGCAGGAGTATATCGCCGAGGCGAAAGGGCGGGATATTCGCTGCCTGGTGGTGGGGGATGAGGTCGTGGCGGCGATTGAGCGACGGGCGAAAGAGGGGGATTTCCGCTCCAACCTGCACCGCGGCGGCGTGGCAACGGCGGCGACGATTAGCGAGCAGGAGAGGGCGATCGCCATTAAGGCGGCGAAAACGCTCGGTCTGGACGTTGCCGGGGTCGATATCCTGCGCGCCAACCGCGGGCCGCTGGTGATGGAGGTTAACGCCTCGCCGGGCCTTGAGGGGATTGAAACCACCAGCGGCGTGGATATCGCCGGGCATATGATTGCGTGGATTGAGCGCCAGGCGACGCCGGAATTTTGTCTGAAAATGGGCGGATAGCGCGCATTGATGACACTTTCATGGTATGCGCCGCGTTTTTTGCGTAAGCTATGACGTCGTTTTTCCACAGCAAGAGGTTACAGGTCATATGGATTCACTGGTCGTTCCGGGTCTTGATACGTTACGTCACTGGCTCGACGAATTAGGCATCAACTTTTTTGAGTGTGATTCCTGCCAGGCATTGCACCTGCCGCATATGCAGAACTACGACGGCATTTTTGACGCCAAGCTCGATCTGGTGGATAACGTGGTGCTCTTTTCCGCGCTGGCGGAAGTGAAGCCGTCCGCGCTGCTGGCGCTGGCCGCGGATCTCTCGGCGATTAACGCCAGTTCGCTGACCGCCAAAGCCTTCCTCGATGTCCAGGACGATAATCTGCCCAAGCTGGTGGTTTGTCAGGCGCTGCCGGTTGGCGTCGGCGTTACCGTCGATCAGTTCGGCTGGTTCTTCCGCCTGGGCGAAGAGCAGATCTCGATGATTATCCTCGAAGCCGCGGCCAATCAGCTGCTGTATAAAGCCGATGAGGAAGAGGATCTCGCGGTGCAGGAGGTTCAGCACCACTTTCTTCACTAGCCCCGCCGATGAATAGCGCAGCCACTGCCAGAGCGGCTGCGTATTACACGCTTTTATTCTACTTTTATCCCGCTGTTAAAGAATTTTTCACCGCCATTCTGCCGCTTTCGGCTTATCACGTAGACCCATATTGCATAAAAAATTGATAAAAGGCGTTATTTTACCTGGGCTATAGCCTCTTATTCTGGCTACAGTTATTCTGACGCTGCTTCCAGTTGCGGGCAACCATTCCGGGAGAGGTCCTCTCTCCTTTTCTTAGACAATGAAAAAATATGCATGATTTTTGCATGCGGATAATTGCGTATATTAAGTCCGTGGTTAACGGGCATGGAGAAGGAATAAGAGATATGACCGCCTTTGGTAAAAAATGGTTAACAGGTGTGATTACCGGTGCGCTGATGGCCGTCTCTGCCGGTTCGCTCGCCGCTGAACAGAAAACCCTGCACGTGTATAACTGGTCTGACTATATTGCCCCGGACACGGTGGCCGATTTTGAAAAAGAGACCGGCATTAAAGTGGTGTACGACGTTTTTGACTCCAACGAAGTGCTGGAAGGCAAACTGATGGCGGGCAGCACCGGTTTTGACCTGGTGGTACCGTCAGCCAGCTTCCTTGAGCGCCAGCTGGCGGCGGGCGTGTTCCAGCCGCTGGACAAAAGCAAGCTGCCTAACTGGAAGAATCTCGACCCGGACGTCTTAAAGCTGGTGGCGAAGCACGACCCGGAGAACAAATACGCGATGCCGTATCTGTGGGCAACCACCGGGATCGGCTATAACGTCGATAAAGTGAAAGCCATCCTGGGTAAAGACGCGCCGCTGGATAGCTGGGATCTGGTGCTGAAGCCGGAAAACCTCGAAAAACTGAAAAGCTGCGGCGTCTCCTTCCTTGACGCACCGGAAGAGATTTTTGCCACCGTCCTCAACTACCTCGGCAAAGACCCGAACAGCACCAAGGCCGACGACTACACCGGCCCGGCGACGGACCTGCTGCTCAAGCTGCGGCCGAACATCCGCTACTTCCACTCCTCGCAGTACATCAACGACCTGGCCAACGGCGATATCTGCGTCGCGATTGGCTGGGCGGGCGACGTATGGCAGGCGGCAAACCGCGCCAAAGAGGCGAAGAATGGCGTCAACGTCTCCTACTTTATTCCGAAAGAGGGGGCGATGGCGTTCTTTGACGTCTTCGCGATGCCGGCGGACGCGAAGAATAAAGATGAGGCCTATCAGTTCCTCAACTATCTGATGCGCCCTGAGGTTATCGCTAAGATCAGCGATCAGGTCTACTACGCCAACGGCAACAAGGCCTCAACGCCGCTGGTCAGCGAGGCTATCCGCAGCAACCCGGCGATTTATCCGCCGGCCGACGTGTTCGCCAAACTGTTCACCCTGAAGGTGCAGGATCCGAAGATCGACCGCGTGCGCACCCGCGCGTGGACGAAGGTAAAAAGCGGGAAATAAAACCTGATGGCCCGGTTCGCCGGGCCTGAACAGGTGCTGAATAGCCGGAATATTGCAGTATGTCCGGTTAAAAAAACGCACCAGGATGGTGCGGCTGCACGATAAAGAATGATGTATGGCAACCGGGCCATACGGTGGTGAGTTTTTGCCGGAGAGCGCTTAAGTGAATGACCCAATTTCCCGCCCACAAATGAAAGCCCCCAAAGCGCTGACCCCGCTGCTGGAAATCCGTAATCTGACCAAATCGTTCGACGGGCAGCACGCCGTTGATGACGTCAATCTCACTATTTATAAAGGCGAAATCTTCGCCCTGCTGGGCGCGTCCGGCTGCGGGAAGTCAACGCTGCTGCGCATGCTGGCAGGCTTTGAACAGCCGACCGCCGGGCAGATTATGCTGGATGGCGTCGACCTGTCGCGGGTCCCGCCGTACCAGCGGCCGATCAACATGATGTTTCAGTCCTACGCCCTGTTCCCCCACATGACGGTGGAGCAGAACATCGCCTTTGGCCTGAAGCAGGACAAGCTGCCGAAGGCCGAAATCACCGGCCGGGTGCAGGAGATGCTGGCGCTGGTGCATATGCAGGAGTTTGCCAAACGCAAGCCGCACCAGCTATCCGGCGGCCAGCGCCAGCGCGTGGCCCTGGCCCGCAGCCTGGCAAAAAGGCCGAAGCTGCTGCTGCTTGACGAGCCGATGGGCGCGCTGGATAAAAAGCTGCGCGACCGAATGCAGCTGGAGGTGGTGGACATCCTCGAGCGCGTGGGGGCGACCTGCGTGATGGTGACCCACGATCAGGAAGAGGCGATGACTATGGCCGGGCGTATCGCGATCATGAATCGCGGTAAGTTCGTGCAAATCGGCGAACCGGAGGAGATCTACGAGCACCCGACGACCCGCTACAGCGCGGAGTTTATCGGCTCGGTCAACGTCTTCGAAGGGCTGGTGCAGGAGCGGCTGGAGGACGGCCTGGTGCTGAAGTCGCCGGGGCTGGTGCATCCGCTCAAGGTTGACCCTGATGCTTCCGTCGTCGATAACGTGCCGGTGTGGGTGGCCCTGCGTCCGGAGAAGATCATGCTCTGCGACGAGCCGCCGGCGGATGGCTACAACTTTGCCGTCGGAGAAGTAATCCACATTGCCTACCTCGGCGATCTGTCTATCTATCACGTGCGGCTGCAAAGCGGGCAGATGCTCAGCGCCCAGCTGCAGAACGAACATCGTCATCGCAAAGGCGCGCCAACCTGGGGTGATGAAGTCCGTTTATGCTGGGACGCGGACAGCTGCGTCGTTCTGACGGTGTAAGGAGAGGGCGATGAGTATATTAGAACCACCGACAGGGGCGAAAAAGCCGGACGCCGCGACGCCGTGGCTGACGCGCCTGCAAATGGCCCACGGCCGCAAGCTGGTGATTGCGCTGCCGTATCTGTGGATGACGCTGCTGTTTCTGTTGCCGTTCCTGATCGTCTTTAAAATCAGCCTCGCGGAGATGGCGCGGGCTATACCGCCCTATACCGATCTGCTGGAGTGGGCCGACGGTCAGTTGACGGTCACCCTCAATCTGGCGAACTTCCTGCAGCTAACCGACGATCCGCTCTACTTTGAGGCCTATCTGCAGTCGCTGCAGGTGGCGGGGATCTCAACCTTCTGCTGCCTGCTGCTGGGCTACCCGCTGGCGTGGGCGGTGGCGCACAGCAAGCCGTCAACGCGCAATATCCTGCTGCTGCTGGTGATTCTGCCGTCGTGGACCTCGTTCTTAATCCGCGTATACGCGTGGATGGGGCTGCTGAAAAGCAACGGCGTGCTGAATAACTTTCTGCTGTGGCTGGGGGTCATTGACCAGCCGCTGGAGATTCTGCACACCAACCTGGCGGTCTATATCGGCATCGTTTACGCCTACCTGCCGTTTATGGTACTGCCCATTTATACCGCGTTGACGCGCATCGACTACTCGCTGGTGGAGGCCTCGCTGGATCTGGGCGCTCGTCCGCTGAAAACCTTCTTCCAGGTGATCGTGCCGTTGACCAAAGGCGGGATTATCGCCGGTTCGATGCTGGTATTTATTCCGGCGGTGGGCGAGTTCGTGATCCCGGAGCTGCTCGGCGGTCCGGATAGCATCATGATCGGCCGGGTGCTGTGGCAGGAGTTCTTTAACAACCGCGACTGGCCGGTGGCGTCGGCGGTGGCCATTGTGATGCTGCTGCTGCTGATCGTACCGATTATGTGGTTCCACAAGCATCAGCAAAAACAGATAGGGGAACACGGATGAATGATTTGCCGGTAGTGCGCTCGCCGTGGCGAATTTTAATCCTCGTGATTGGATTTACCTTCCTGTACGCGCCGATGCTGATGCTGGTGATCTACTCGTTCAACGGCTCGAAGCTGGTGACGGTGTGGGCCGGCTGGTCGACGCGCTGGTACAGCGAGCTGTTCCACGACGATGCGATGATGAGCGCCGTGGGCCTGAGCCTGACTATCGCCACCTGTGCGGCAACGGCGGCGGCGATCCTCGGCACGATTGCCGCGGTGGTGCTGGTGCGCTTTGGCCGCTTTCGCGGGTCGAGCGGCTTTGCGTTTATGATCACCGCGCCGCTGGTGATGCCGGACGTGATCACCGGGCTGTCGCTGCTGCTGCTCTTTGTGGCGCTGGGACACGCGATTGGCTGGCCGTCGGATCGCGGGATGCTGACCATCTGGCTGGCGCACGTGACCTTCTGTACCGCCTACGTCGCGGTGGTGATTTCGTCGCGGCTGCGCGAGCTGGATCACTCCATCGAGGAGGCGGCGATGGATCTCGGCGCCGCGCCGCTGAAGGTGTTTTTCATCATCACGCTGCCGATGATCATGCCGGCGGTGATTTCCGGCTGGCTGCTGGCCTTCACCCTGTCGCTGGACGATCTGGTGATTGCCAGCTTCGTTTCCGGCCCTGGCGCCACCACGCTGCCGATGCTGGTTTTCTCCAGCGTGCGCATGGGCGTCAATCCGGAAATCAACGCCCTGGCGACGCTTATCCTCGGGGTGGTCGGGATTGTTGGTTTTATCGCCTGGTATTTGATGGCCCGCGCAGAAAAGCAGCGAGTACGCGATATCCAGCGTGCAAGACGCGGCTGAAGCCCCTAAAATCGATAGCAAGACCTGGTGCCGGCGTCGCGAATGCGCGACGCCGTTTTCATGGAAGACTTAACCGTTGGGATTGTTTACAAAAACTCGCTCCTCTCATGCTCGCCTGAACGTCCCTGCGCTGGTGCAGGTGGCGGCGTTCGCCATTATTTTAATCCGCGCCCTCGACCTGCTGATGATCCTCAATCAGCTTGGCGTGCGGGGGATCGGTGAGTTTATCCATCGTAGCGTGCAGACGTGGCCCCTGACGCTAGTCTTCTGCGCCAGCCTGCTGCTGGTGTTTATTGAAATCTGGTGCGCGTTCTCCCTGGTCAAAGGGCAAAACCGGGCGCGCTGGATCTATCTGCTGGCGCAAATTATCGTCAGCGGCTATCTGTGGGCCGCTTCGCTGGGCTACGGCTACCCGGAACTGTTTAGCATTGCCGGCGAATCGAAGCGGGAAATTTTCCGTTCGCTGGTGCTGCAGAAGCTGCCCGACCTGCTGGTGCTGCTGCTGCTGTTTGTCCCGGCATCGAGCCGACGCTTTTTCCGACTGCAATAACGGTGATACAATCCCCGCCCCTGATTTTTGGAAGGTCTTTTTATGCACTGCGCACTCTATGACGCGGGCCGCTGTCGCTCCTGTCAGTGGCTGGAACTGCCGTTGGAACAACAGCTCGCCGATAAAATGGCCGATCTGCGGTCGCTGCTGGCAGAACGTCCGGTGACGACGTGGTGCGAACCGGTCTCCGGTCCGGGAACCGGCTTTCGCAATAAGGCCAAAATGGTGGTCAGCGGCAGCGTCGAGCGCCCGCTGCTCGGCATGCTGCACCGCGATGGCAACCCTGAAGACCTCACCGATTGTCCGCTCTACCCGGCAAGCTTTGCGCCGGTCTTCGCGCTGCTGAAGCCGTTTATCGCCCGCGCCGGCCTCACCCCTTATCAGGTGGCCCGCCGGCGCGGGGAGCTGAAGTATCTGCTGCTCACCGAAAGCCGGCTCGACGGCGGCATGATGCTGCGCTTCGTGCTGCGCTCCGGGACAAAGCTCGCCCAGCTGCGCGCCGCGCTGCCGTGGCTGCAGGCGCAGCTGCCGCAGCTGAAGGTGATTACCGCCAATATTCAGCCGGTGCATATGGCGATTATGGAAGGAGAGCAGGAGATTTTCCTCACCCCGCAGCAGGCGCTGGCGGAGCGCTTTAACGACGTACCGCTGTGGATCCGCCCGCAAAGCTTCTTTCAAACCAACCCCGCGGTCGCCAGCCGGCTGTACGCCACCGCCCGGGAGTGGGTGCGCCAGCTCCAGGTGGATCACATGTGGGATCTGTTCTGCGGCGTCGGCGGTTTCGGCCTGCACTGCGCCACCCCGCAGATGCGGCTCACCGGCATCGAGATTGCGCCAGAAGCTATTGTCTGCGCGCGGCAATCCGCCGCCGAGCTGGGCCTCAGCAACCTCCGCTTCCAGGCGCTGGACTCCACCCGTTTTGCCACCGGCGAGGGCGAAATTCCGCAGCTGGTGCTGGTGAACCCGCCGCGCCGCGGAATTGGCAGCGAGCTGTGCGACTACTTAAGCCGCATGGCTCCGCCCTATATTATCTACTCCAGCTGCAACGCCCGCACGATGGCCAAAGATATCGCTCAACTGGCGGGCTATCGCGCCGAGCGGGTGCAGCTGTTCGATATGTTCCCTCACACCGCGCACTATGAAGTGCTGACGCTGCTGGTCCGCGAAGTTTAAACAAAATGTGAACTCTTCTGCCGGCCAAAATCGGGTAAGCTTTGCAATAAGAGCATGATATTAGCGGAGCGGCACCGGTGGCGAAGAAAATCCTGTTAGTTGAAGATGACGATGATATTGCTGCCTTGCTGCGCCTGAATTTGCAGGACGAGGGGTATCAGATTGTCCACGTAGCGGACGGCGCGCAGGCCCTGGCGCTGCTGGAAAAAAGCCCCTGGGATGCGGTGATCCTCGACCTGATGCTGCCGAACGTTGACGGGCTGGAGATCTGCCGGCACATCCGCCAGATGACCCGCTATCTGCCGGTGATCATCATCAGCGCCCGATCCAGCGAAATCCAGCGCGTGCAGGGGCTGGAGATGGGGGCGGATGATTATCTGGCCAAACCCTTCTCCGTTCTGGAGCTTATTGCCCGCGTCAAAGCGGTGTTCCGCCGCCAGGAGGCGATGGGGCTCAATCTGCTGAACGATGCCGGGCGCATCGCCTGCCACGGCCTCAATATCGACCCGCTGTCGCGCGAGGTCAGGCTGCGCGGCGAACCGGTCGATTTGACCCCGCGCGAGTTCGATCTGCTGTACTACTTCGCCCGCCATCCGGGAGAGGTCTTTTCCCGTCTGGCCCTGCTCGACAGCGTCTGGGGCTATCAGCACGAAGGCTATGAGCATACGGTCAATACCCATATCAACCGCCTGCGCAGCAAAATCGAGCGCGAGCCGACGGAGCCTGAAATTATCCTCACCGTGTGGGGGAAGGGCTATAAGTTTGCCGTGGAGCGCAAAGAGGTGGGGCAATGATGCGTCGTCTCAGCCTGAGCCAGCGCCTGGCGTTGGTCTTCACCTCGCTGCTGCTGCTGTGCGCGGCGGCGGTGTGCCTCGTTCAGCTCTATACCAGCGCGCAGTACGGTAACGCGATGGTGCAACGCCTTTCCGCCGGGCTGGCGCAGCAGATTGTCGCCCGCGAGCCGCTGCTGGATGCGCAGGGGCGGGTCGATCGCCAGGCGCTGAAGCCGCTGTTCGATCGGCTGATGGTATTCAACCCCAGCGTTGAGCTCTATCTGGTCTCCCCCGATGGCGAGCTGTTAGCCGATGCCGCGCCGCCGGGCCATATCAAACGCCAGCGCATCGATCTGACGCCGGTACAGGCGTTCCTCTCCGGCGCCGCGTGGCCGATCTACGGCGACGATCCCCGCAGCCTCGGACAGCAGAAAGTCTTTAGCGCCGCGCCGTTGCGCCTCGAGGGCCAGCTGCGCGGCTATCTCTACATTGTCCTGCAGGGAGAAACCTTTAACGAACTGGCGGCAACCGCCTGGCAGAAGACGCTGTGGAGCCTGCTGCTGGTGGCCCTGTTTGGCCTGCTGGCGGGAGGGCTGGCGTGGTTCTGGGTCACGCGGCCGGTGCGGCAGCTGACCGCCCAGGTGGCGATCTCCGGCCCGGACAGCATGGTGGCGATCAAAGCCATGGCGGCGCAGGCGCCCGACCCGCATCCCGGGAATGAGGTGGCGATTCTGCATAATCGCTTTATTGAGCTATCCCGGCAGATTGCCGACCAGTGGGATCGGCTGGCCGATAGCGACCGCCAGCGGCGCGAGTTTATCGCTAATATCTCCCACGATCTGCGCACGCCGCTGACCTCGCTGCTGGGCTATCTGGAGACGCTGACGCTGAAGGCCGACCGGCTCAACGCCGAGGATCGCCAGCAGTATCTGAATATCGCCCTGCGCCAGGGCAATAAGGTTCGCCATTTGTCGCAGCAGCTGTTTGAGCTGGCCCGGCTGGAACACGGCGGCATCAAGCCGCAGCCGGAGAAGTTTATCTTCGCCGAGCTGGTTCAGGACGTCGCGCAGAAGTTCGATTTGACCATTGCCACCCGCGGCATCGGTTTACAGCTGTCGCTGGCCGAGGGATTGCCGCCGGTGGTGGCCGATCTCTCGATGATGGAGCGGGTGCTGACGAATTTACTCGATAACGCTATTCGCCATACGCCGGAAGGAGGGCTGATTCGCCTGACCGCGAGCCAGCAGGCGTCGCAGATTGTGGTTGAGGTGGCGGACAGCGGCCCCGGCGTCGCCAGCGAGCTGCGGGCAACCCTGTTTGAACGTCCTTCGGTGCTTGAGCCGGGCCAGCGCCGGGAGTCTACGGGGGGATTAGGGCTGATGATCGTGCGCCGCATGCTGCAGCTGCACGGCGGCGATATTCGTCTGCAGGAGGCCGCGACAGGGGCCAGCTTCCGCTTTACCCTGCCGCTGTAAGGTTCTCCCGGCCGCCCGCCTCGGCTCACGCCCGGGGCCGGGAAGGTCCTGCGCTTACTCAGGGAACCACTGGCTGCTGATTTTCTGATAGGTGCCGTCGGCTTTAATCGCCTTCAGGGCGCCGTTCAGCTTCTCCAGCAGCGCTTTGTTATCCGGACGCACCGCGATCCCAAGGCCGGTACCGAAGTACTGCGCATCGGTCACTTTCGGCGTGGCGGCGCCCAGCTGTGGGTTGGTTTTCAGCCACTCGTTGACCACCGCGGTGTCGCCAAATACGCCATCAATACGGCCGTTTTTCAGGTCGATAAACGCATTCTGGTAGCTGTCATAGGCGACGGTTTTCACTTCCGGATGCTTATCCTGCAGGTATTTCTGATGAGTCGTGCCGTTTTCCATGCCGATACGTTTGCCTTTCAGATCGGCAAATGAGTGGAAGGCATCTTTTTTGGCGATAACCAGCGCCGAGTTGGCGTAGTACGGTTCGGTGAACGACACCTGCTTGCTGCGCTCCGGGGTAATGTCCATGCCGGAAATCACCGCATCATATTTTTTAAATTTTAGCGCTGGGATCAGGCTGTCGAAGGCATGGTTGGTAAAGGTGCACTCCGCCTGCATCTGCTGGCACAGCGCTTTCGCCAGGTCGAGATCGAAGCCAACGATCTGATTATTGGCATCCATGGACTCAAACGGTGGATAGGTCGCGGAAACGCCAAAGCTGATTTTTTCTGCGCCAACGGCGCCAAATGCGAAAGTGGAAAGCAGTGCAGCCAGAACTAACTTTTTCATCGTCGAACTCCCGTCGGTCAATCTTATGATGTTGTGCCGTGCTTGCGGCCGGATTTCACAATGCCATTAAATGAATTTATATTCAATAAATATGTATAAGTATTTTTATTGATGTAAAAAAGACGGGTAAGTCATCATCCTTACCCGTCCTGCTATTTACTAATTATGCATTTATCAACGTCAGCTGCGACGCTCAAACGCCAGCGCTCGGTGCTCCACCAGACGCATTAGCAGCGTCAGCAGGCCGTTGACGATCAGGTAGACGATACCGGCCGCGCCGAAGACCATAACGTCGTAGGTCCGTCCGTACAGCAGCTGGCTGTGGCCCATCACCTCCATCAGCGTGATGGTATAAGCCAGCGAAGTACTTTTGAAGACCAGCACCACTTCGTTGGAGTAGGAGGAGAGGGCGCGCTTAAAGGCATACGGCAGCAGAATCGCCAGCGTGTCCTTCTTGCTCATCCCCAGCGCGCCGCAGGATTGCCACTGGCCTTCCGGAATGGCGCGGATCGCGCCGTAAAACAGCTGGGTGGTATAGGCAGCGCTGTTGAGCGACAGGGCGATCAGGGCGCACAGCCACGGCTCAGAAATCAGATGCCACAGGAACGGGTACTCCTGCAGCGACGGAAACTGCCCCGGGCCGTAGTAAATCAGGAAGATCTGCACCAGCAGCGGCGTACCGGTAAAGAGCGTAATGTACCCGCGCACAATCCATACCAGCCCCGGCGTTTTCAGCGTCAGGATGATGGTAAAGATCAGCGACAGAATCAGCGCGACGACGATCGAGGCCGCCGTCAGCGTCAGGCTGGTATGCAGCCCTTTGAGCAGTTCTGGTAAGTAGTCGAGCATCAGCCGGGCCTCCGTTCGAAGCGCGTCGCACGCTGGTCAATACGTTTGAGAATGTACTGACTGAGCAGAGTGATAACCAGGTAGATTGCCGCCGCGATGATGTACCAGTTAAACGGCTCCTGGGTGCGGGTGGCAATGCTCTTGGTTTGCAGCATCAGATCGTTAACGCTGATTAAGCTGACCAGGGCGGTATCTTTTAGCAGCACCAGCCACTGGTTGCCGAGCCCCGGAAGGGCGTGGCGCCACATTTGCGGCATCACCAGGCGGAAGAAAATCGCGCTTTTCGACAGCCCCAGCGCCTGGCCTGACTCCCACTGTCCCTGCGGCACCGCTTTCAGCGCGCCGCGCAGGGTCTGCGAGGCGTAGACGGCGTACAGCAGAGAGAGCGCCACCGCGCCGCACAGGAACGGGCTGACGTCGAAGTTGTCAATCTGCATCTGCACCGGGATCTGCGCAAAGCCGAGGTTGATGGTGAAGCCGTCAGAGAGCGTGAGCAGCAGCTGCGAAGAGCCGAAATAGATAAACAGGACCACCAGAATTTCCGGCAGCCCGCGCAGAATCGTCACCACGCCGGTGGTCAGCCACGCCAGCGGGCGCCATTTGACCGACTCCAGCACGGCAAACAGCATCGCCAGGGCGAGGCCGATAATCAGCGCGCAAACGGCAAGGCCGACGGTCATCCCGGCGGCGCTTGCTAATGGAAAAAGTTCGTTCATTGAGGGTTACTTCTGAAACCATTTGCTATAGATGGTCTGGTAAGTCCCATCTTTCTTCACTTTTTCCAGCGCAGCGTTAAATTTCTGCTGCAGCTCGGTATTGCCCTGACGAAGCGCAATGCCAAGGCCGGTACCGAAGTAGTCTTTATCCGTCACCTTATCGCCCACCGCCGCCAGCTTCGGATTGCTCTTCAGCCATTCGGTGACCACGGCGTTGTCGCCAAAGACGGCATCGATGCGCCCGTTTTGCAGATCCAGCTTGGCGTTCTGGTAGCTGTCGTACGGAACGGTGGTGATTTCCGGATGCTTGTCGTTAATAAACTTCTGATGGGTGGTCCCGTTCTGGACGCCGACCTTTTTGCCCTTCAGCTGTTCGATGCTGGTGAACTTGCCCTGCTGGCCGACGAACAGCGCGGAGTTTTCATAGTAAGGCGTGGTGAACAGCACCTGCTTTTCGCGCTCGGGGGTAATGTCCATCCCGGCCATTACCGCGTCGAAGCGGCGGAATTTCAGGCCCGGGATCAGGCTATCGAAAGCCTGGTTGGTAAAGGTGCAGGTGGCGTCGATCTCTTTACACAGAGCGTTCGCCAGATCGACGTCAAAACCGACGATTTTGTTGTTGGCGTCGGTCGTTTCAAACGGAGGATAGGACGCCTCGGTGGCAAAACGGATGGTCTGGGCTGCGGTAGCAGAAAGGCTCATGCTGGCCAGAATCGCGGCAATCAGTACTTTTTTCATCATCATTTCCCCGAAAAACATCAATGTGAAAGATAGTTTTTAAACGCGTCGGTCTGCGGATGCGCGAAGCAATCCGCATTCCCTTGTTCAACGATATGGCCATTTTCCATATACACCACGCGGCTGGCCGTTTTACGCGCCACTTCCACTTCGTGGGTAACGATGACCTGCGTAATGCCGGTGCCCGCCAGCTCGCGGATAATGCTGACGATCTGGGCGGTAATTTCCGGATCGAGCGCCGCCGTTGGCTCATCAAACAGCAGCACCTGCGGCTCCATCATCAGCGCGCGCGCAATGGCGACGCGCTGCTGCTGGCCGCCGGAGAGGTGCAGAGGATAGCGGTCGCTGTAGGGTTTCAGGCGTAAACGTTCCAGCAGCTTCCCGGCGCGGTCCAGAGCACTCTCTTTGCTGAGACCCAGCACGCGGCAGGGGGCTTCAATCAGGTTTTGCTGCACGGTCAGGTGCGGCCACAGATTGTACTGCTGGAAAACCATACCGACGTTCTGGCGCAGCTCACGGATGGCTTTGTCAGACGGCGCTTTGGTAAAGTCGAAGTGGTTACCGGCGATATGTAACGTACCGGAACGCGGCATCTCCAGCAGGTTGAGTACGCGAAGCAGCGAGCTTTTCCCGGCGCCGCTCGGGCCGAGCAGTACCAGCGTCTCCCCCTGCGGGCAATCCAGCGTGATGTCGAACAGCGCCTGGTGCGCGCCGTAGAAGCAGTTAATGCCGTTTAGTTTAATACTCATCTGGGCAGTCTGATACGAATAGCTATTGAGGCCGCAAATACTACCTTTGACAGAATAGTTATGCAATATTTATGCGTTAAAAGTTAAATGTAACCCGCATTTACCTCTAAACTTAGCACAAAATATGGGTTGGTGGGGGAGGCGGGAGTAAATGTCGGCATTACCGCATGAAATACCGACATTTTACCGGGGTTATCGGTTTTGTAGAGCAGGTTCAGCGCCCTTATCCGCGTTTTTCGAGACTCTGTTGCAGTGAACCCGCCGGCGCGTGGGCGTTAATGCCGAGGTAGCGAACGTCATCTACCGCCCAGCACTGGCCTTCCTGAATCATCAGCACCTCATCTTTCCAGGTTTTGCTGCCCTGTTTTAACTCAACGCGTAGCGGAATATTGCGCGCATCGCGGTTCGGGATGGTGGAGGCGCTGGCGACTTCCGCGCTATCGGCCGGGGTAGCCGAACTGGAGAACGGGTTGGACTGCAGCACGGCGCTGCGTGACGGATCCTGGCGCGCGTCGTCGAGCAGCTTCGCCAGATCGTCGCTCAGGTAGGGGCGCAGCGCGGTCAGGTCGTGATTACGCTGCTGGATTTGAACATCGTAAAACTTCTGCGCCACTTCATCCGGGCCGCCTTCGATGCAGGCGCCGCTGCGGGGACCGTTATCTTTATAGGCCGGCGTGACGGTGGTACAGGCGCTCAGTGCCAGCGCGCAGGGGAGAAGTAAAGCAACGAGTTTGTAGCGCATGATGATTTCCTTATAAGCTCACTACGTTAAAATAACCATTCAAGCATAGCGTATTGATACGGGAATGTGCTTGACTCTCAGAGCTAACACCTTGAACGCTAAAGAAGGAGCTTTATGATGCAATTTTCAACTACCCCCACCCTCGAAGGGCAGCCTATCGTGAAATACTGCGGCGTCGTGACCGGAGAGGCAATCCTCGGCGCGAACGTGTTTCGCGACTTCTTCGCCAGCATCCGCGATATCGTCGGCGGCCGCGCGGGATCCTATGAAAAAGAGCTGCGCAAGGCGCGGGAGATCGCGTTCGGTGAAATGGGCGAGCAGGCAAAAGCGCTGGGCGCCAACGCGGTAGTCGGTATTGATATCGATTATGAGACGGTGGGCAAGGATGGCAGTATGCTGATGGTCACCGTCAGCGGCACGGCGGTGCAGACCCGGTGAGGATGCGCCCTGGCCCGAGCGTGGCGATGCTGGCGCTGCTGCTGGTGGGCTGCTCGGCGGAAAAGGGAATTATCGATCGTGACGGCTACCAGCTGGATACCCGCCATCCGGCGCAGGCCGCCTATCCGCGGGTGAAGGTATTGGTCATTCACTATACCGCCGACGATTTTGACGTCTCGCTGGCGACCCTGACCGATAACCAGGTGAGCTCCCACTACCTGATCCCTGAACGGCCGCCGCTGCACCACGGTAAGCCGCGTATCTGGCAGCTGGTGCCGGAAGAGGAGCTGGCCTGGCACGCGGGTATCAGCTTCTGGCGCGGCAGCACGCGGATTAACGACACCTCGATCGGCATTGAGCTGGAGAACCGCGGCTGGCAGAAAGCGGCGGGGGTGAAAAGCTTTACGCCATTTAATCCGTCGCAGATTGATGCGCTGATTCCCCTGGCAAAAGATATTATTGCCCGCTACCGCATTGCGCCGCAAAACGTGGTGGCCCATGCCGATATTGCGCCGCAGCGTAAGGACGACCCCGGGCCGCTGTTTCCCTGGCGGCGGCTGGCAGAGCAGGGGATTGGCGCCTGGCCGGATGCCGGCCGGGTGGCATTTTATCTCAACGGTCGCCCGACCTGGCAGCCGGTCGATAGCGCAGAGCTGCTGGATCTACTCGCCCGCTACGGCTATCAGGTGACGCCGGAGATGACGCCAGCGCAGCAGAAACGGGTGATTATGGCCTTTCAGATGCATTTCCGGCCGGCGCGCTGGGATGGCGTCGCCGATGCGGAAACTCAGGCCATCGCCGAAGCGCTGCTGGAGAAATACGGTCAGGGGTAGTGCGGCGCTAGCGGTGCAGCTTGCCGTGGTCTTTCAGCCAGGCCGCGGTGCGGATAATCCCCTCGTCCAGGGTCACCACCGGCCGGTAGCCCAGCTCTTCCTCCGCGCGGGAAATATCGAGGGTAAAATCAAAGTTCAGCTTGGAGACGCCGTAGTGGGTAAAGGCCGGCTCCCGGGCTGACTTATTGCCAAAATGCTCCATGCTGCGGGCGATGATATCCAGCATCGGATAGGGGACCGAGCGGATACGGCACTTTATTCCCAGCTCATCAATCAGCTTTTGCACGATGCTGCGCAGCGTACGCGGTTCGCCGTTGGTGATATTCCACGCCCGTGCGGAGGGCAGGTGGTCGCACTGCGGCTGGCTGGCCAGCCACATCGCGTGCACCGCATTCTCATAGTAGGTCATATCGACCAGCGCGCTGCCGCCGCGGGGCAGCAGCACGCTGCCGTAGTGCTGCATCATCTGCGCAAGGCGGGGGATGAACACTTTGTCATGAGCGCCGAACAGGCTCTGCGGGCGCAGGATGGCAAAGCGGGTATTGGGGTTCGCCTGTGCCAGCAGATTAATCACCTCTTCGCTCGCCGCCTTGCTGCGGGCAAACTCGTTGGCAAAGCGCTGCGGGCGGAAATCCTCCCGCACCTCGTGGTGGTGGTGATAATCAAAATAGAGCGAAGGGGAGGAGATATGAACGAAGTTGCGTACGCCCCAGGCCACGGCCCATTCACCGAGGCGACGGGTGGCGCGGACGTTGGCTAAATCGAAGGCCTGCTGGGTGCCCCACGGCGAGGTGAAGCTTGAGCAGTGCCATAGGGTATCGATACCGGCGAGCATCACCTTGGCCTGGGATGAAACCAGTTCGGTTAAATCTGCGGGGACAAACTCGGCGCCCATTTTGCTCAGAAGCTTGCCCATCGCTTCGTTGCGCCCGGTCGCTCTGACGCTGATGCCTTTAGTACGCAGATATTCCACCGCGTTGCGGCCTAACCCGCTGGTTGCACCGGTAACCAGTACCTTCATATCAACCTACTGTCCCAGAAAAGAATTTCGTGCGCATTTTTCCGTGATTCTCCTCACGATGCAATGAGAATGATAGCAGAATGACGTACATACTTCCTATTTGACTGTGATTTGCTCTGCCAGCCGGGCAATACGCCGCGCCATGCCGCGAAAGATAAACAGATGGGCGGGGATCATCAGCAGCCAGTAGAACAGCCCCGGCATACCGTGAGGATGCCACCAGGCCCGGACGTCCAGCTCGCGGCGGTCGCCTTTATCGTTGAGGGTAAAGCTCAGGCGCCCCAGACCGGGCGCCTTCATGCCGAAAAGTAAGGTGAGCTGCTTTTCCGGTTCGACGATAATCACCTTCCAGCTGTCTACCGCGTCGCCGGTTTGCAGGAGGTCGCGCGACGGCCGGCCTTTCGCCAGACGATGGCCCACCAGCAGGTCCATGGCGCCGCGAATTTTCCACAGCGCGTTGCCGAAGAAGTAGCCCTCTTTGCCGCCGATTTGGTTGACGACCTGCCAGATCGCCGCCGCGCTGGCGGAGGTGCTGACCGTACAGCCGGCCTGCTTAGGGTAGTAGCCGTATTCCGGGCGCCAGCGGGCGAAGGCCTGCGCATCGTAGCCCCAGTCGCTGGAGTTAACCAGCTGCTCCTCTTCTTTCAGCGTGCGGCGCACGGCTTCATCGAAGGAGATTAGCTGCTGGGGGATCAGCGCCCGCAGCGTGCGATCGTCGGCGAGCAGATCGTGCTTCAGCCCCTGAATCAGCGCCCTGGCAATGGTGGGCGGCACCGAGGTAATCACGTTGAGGAACCACACCGAAATCCAGCGGGTGGGAAAAGGGATCGGGAGCAGCAGGCGATGCCGGCCGCTGACCGCCATAAAGCGGGTGAACTGCTGCTGATAGCTTAACACTTCCGGTCCGGCGGCTTCGAAGACGCGATGTTCGCTGGCCGGGTGGCTGAGCAGCTGCACCAGGTAATAGAGCAGATTTTTCCAGATCGATCGGCGTGGTGCGCGAGCGCACCCAGCGCGGCGGGGTTAAAACCGGCAGGTTGTAGACCATATCGCGCATCACCTCGAAGGCGGCGGAGCCGGCGCCGACGATGATGCCCGCCCGCAGCTCGGTGACCGGCACGCCGGATTCGCGCAGAACGTCGGCGGTGACCTGCCTGGCGCGCAGATGGTCGGACTGCTCCGCCGCCGGCGCCTGCAGCGAGCTGAGAAATATCAGCTGCTTTACCGGCGTCGCGCGCAGGGCATCGCGCACGTTTTGCGCCACCTCGCGTTCGTGGCGAATAAAGTCGCCGCCTTCGCCCATGCCGTGCACCAGATAGTAAACGGTGTCCGCCTGCGCCAGCAGGGCCTGCAGCCCCTGGGGGCGAGTCAGGTCAATGGCATGACAGCTCACCCCCGGGAGATTGCGTTTCTTTAGCCGCTCAACGTGGCGCGCCGCCGCCAGCACCGAATAACCCTGTTCGCTTAATGCCTGCACCAAATGCTGGCCGATATAGCCGCTGGCGCCGAGCACCAGAATAGGTTGCGACACGCCTGACTCCTTAGCGGTTCAAAAATTCCTGCCAGTGGCCAACAACCTCCGCCAGCTGCTGACGATTGACGTCGATGTGGGTAACCAGTCGCACAATCGGCGAGGCGTTGATCAGCACGCCGCGCTGCTGCATAAACGCGCCCAGCGCCTGGGCCTGCTCGTCGCCAACGCGGATGAACAGCATATTAGTGTCGTGGCGGGTCACCTCAGCGCCGATGGCGCGCAGCTCCCCGGCCAGCCACGCGGCGTTGTCGTGATCCTCCTGCAGGCGGGCGACGTTATTTTGCAAAGCGTACAGGCCCGCAGCCGCCAGAATGCCGGCCTGACGCATGCCGCCGCCGACCATTTTACGCCAGCGGGTGGCGCGGCGAATGTAGTCGTGGCTGCCGAGCAGCAGCGAGCCCACCGGGGTTCCCAGCCCTTTAGAGAGGCAGATGGTGAAGGAGTCGCAGTATTGGGCGACATCGCGCAGCTCGCAGCCGTAATTCACCACCGCGTTAAAGATACGCGCGCCGTCAACGTGCAGCGCCAGGCCGCGCTCGCGGGTAAACTCCCACGCCTCCCTGAGGTATTCGCGCGGCAGCACCTTGCCGTTGTGGGTATTTTCAAGGCTCAGCAGGCGAGTAGGGGCAAAATGGACATCGTCAGGCTTAATCTTTGCCGCTACTTTATCCAGCGGCAGGGTGCCGTCCGCCGCCGCGTCGATGGGCTGCGGCTGAATGCTGCCGAGCACCGCCGCGCCGCCGGCTTCGTACAGATAGTTATGCGCGCCCTGGCCGACGATATACTCTTCGCCGCGCTGGCAGTGGCTGAGCAGACCCACCAGATTCGCCTGGGTGCCGGACGGCAGGAACAGCGCCGCCTCTTTCCCGGCCAGCTCTGCGGCGTAGCGCTGGAGCTCGTTAACGGTCGGGTCGTCGCCATAAACGTCGTCGCCGACCGGGGCTGACAGCATGGCATCCAGCATGGCGCGCCCCGGACGGGTTACGGTATCACTGCGGAGATCTATCACGGCATTTCCTTGTTAATGTTTCATCCTTCACGCTGTATCCGCGTTAGCCGCGTAAATCACCCCGGCGGGGCCTTCGATGCATCATGAATGATGTTGTGTGGACTCAAAAGGATGTTTTACCTGAGCCAGTTAGTTTTCGCCAGTTCGATAACTTCGTCCCCGCGTCCGCTGATGATCGCGCGCAGCATATACAGGCTGAAGCCCTTAGCCTGATCCAGCTTAATTTGCGGAGGGATCGCCAGCTCTTCCCTGGCGACCACCACATCGACCAGTACCGGACCGTCGGTGCTAAATGCGGTTTGCAGGGCTTCGTCGACCTCGGAGGCCTTTTCGACGCGAATGCCTTTAATGCCGCAGGCTTCGGCAATTCGGGCGAAGTTCGTGTCGTGCAGCTCGGTGCCGTCGGTCAGATAGCCCCCGGCCTTCATCTCCATCGCCACAAAGCCCAGCACGCTGTTGTTGAAGATCACGATTTTTACCGGCAGCTTCATCTGCGCCAGCGAGAGGAAGTCGCCCATTAGCATGCTGAAGCCGCCGTCGCCGCACATCGCGACGACCTGCCGCTCCGGCGCCGTTGCCTTGGCGCCAATCGCCTGCGGCATGGCGTTGGCCATTGAACCGTGGTTAAACGAGCCGATCAGCCGGCGCCTGCCGTTCATTTTCAGATAGCGCGCGGCCCAGACGGTTGGCGTGCCGACGTCACAGGTGAAAATGGCGTCGTCAGCGGCGAAGCGACTAATCTGCTGCGCCAGGTACTGGGGATGAATGACCTTATCGCTTGGCTTCGCCAGATCGTCGAGCCCCTTACGCGCCTCGCGGTAGTGCTCTAGCGCTTTGTCGAGGAAGCGGCGATCCGTCTTCTCTTCCAGATGCGGCAGCAGCGCTTTTAAGGTCGATTTAATATCGCCGATCAGCGCCATATCGACTTTACTGTGCGCGCCGATGCTGCCGGGATTGATATCAATCTGAATGATTTTTGCGCTGCTGGGGTAGAAAGGCCGGTAGGGGAACTGGGTGCCGAGGAGCACCAGGGTGTCGGCGTTCATCATGGTGTGGAAGCCGGACGAGAAGCCGATCAGCCCGGTCATTCCGACGTCATAAGGGTTGTCGTACTCAACGTGCTCCTTGCCGCGCAGGGCGTGGACGATAGGGGCCTTGAGCTTAGCGGCGAACTCCACCAGCTCCGCATGGGCTCCGGTGCAGCCGCTGCCGCACATCAGGGCAATGTTGCTGGAGTAGCGCAGCAGCTGCGCCAGGCGGGCGATCTCTTCCGCCGGCGGCGTCACCTCCGGCAGCGGGGCGGAGTACCAGTGGCTGCTGGCCTCTTCCGGGGCGGGCTTCAGCGCCACGTCTCCCGGCAGCACCACCACCGAAACGCCGCGGTTAAGGACCGCTTTGCGCATGGCGATGGCCAGCACCTGCGGGATCTGCTCCGGCGTGGAGACCAGCTCGCAGTAGTGGCTGCATTCGCGGAACAGCTCCTGCGGATGGGTCTCCTGGAAATAGCCGCTGCCGATTTCGCTGGAGGGGATGTGGGCGGCGATGGCCAGCACGGGAACGTGGTTGCGGTGGCAGTCAAAAAGGCCGTTGATCAGATGAAGGTTGCCCGGGCCGCAGGAGCCGGCGCATACCGCCAGTTCGCCGGTAAGCTGGGCTTCGGCGCCCGCGGCAAAGGCGGCAACTTCTTCATGGCGCGTCGGCATCCAGGCGATCGTACCCATGCGGTTCAGGCTGTCGCTCAGTCCGTTGAGTGAATCGCCGGTGACGCCCCAGATGCGCTTTACGCCGGCCTGTTCAAGAGTTTTCGCTACATATGCGGCCACAGTTTGTTTCATGGTTCTCCATCTCCTTTATGTGATAACGCTTACAAGCTTAGATGAAACTCATCGTTACGCCCGTATCTTACTCCCATTTTCCGCTGGTATTATTGCGCGAAAATTCCGCATAATCTGTTACCACTAAAAGGGTAAACAGGAATCATTTCAAATGGTTAAATCTCTGTTAAATGCTGTTAATAAAATGCTAAATCACGACGATTTCGGCAAACTCTTGTTACGACTGGCCGTGGGGGGGCTGATGTTGTTCCACGGGCTGCATAAGCTGTTTGACGGCGTGGCGGGCATCAGCGGGATGCTGGTGGCGAAGGGGCTACCGGGGTTTATTGCCTACGGCGTACTGGTGGGGGAAGTGCTGGCGCCGTGCCTGCTGATTCTGGGGATCCTCACCCGTCCGGCGGCGCTGGTGCTGGCGTTTACCATGGTGGTGGCGTGGCTGATGGTCGGCACGGGGGAAACCTGGCAGCTGGATAAAACTGGGGCGTGGGCGATTGAGAGCCTGGTCTATTTCTTTATTGGCGCGCTGGCGATCGCCTTTATGGGCGCCGGCCGCTATTCGCTGGCAAAAGACCCGGCGTGGAAATAAAAAAGCCCCGCTGAGGCGGGGCTTGTCGTTGAGGATGATTCTCCGCTAAGCCAGAACCAAATCGCCCTGCGGGTGGCAGGAGCAGGCCAGCACGTAGCCATCGGCGATCTCCTGCCCGGTCAGCGTCATGGTGCTGCTGACCACATAGTTGCCGGCAACCACTTTGGTTTTGCAGCAGCCGCAGACGCCGGCGCGGCAGGCGACGGTAACCGGCACCTTGTTGCTTTCCAGCGCCTCCAGCAGGGTGGTGCCCACCGGCGCATAGAACTCTTTTGCCGGCTGCAGCTTGGTAAATTTAAGTCCGCTGGTCGCCGCCTGGGCGACCGGCGTAAAGAACTTCTCTTTAAAGAAGCGCGTTACGCCCAGCGCGCTGACTTCCCGCTCAACCATCTCCATATAAGGCGCCGGCCCGCAGGTCATCACGGTACGCGAGGGCAGATCCGGCACGCGTTTCAGCAGATCGGCGGTCAGGCGACCGGCGACAAAACCGTGGGTGGCGTGGTTTTCCGCCACCAGGGTGACCGCATACTGACGCCACTCTGCGGCGAAAATCACGTCCTGCGGCGAACGAACGTTGAAAATAACCTGCACATCCGCCTCGGGACGATACTTCGCCAACCAGCGACGCATCGACATAATCGGCGTCACGCCGCAGCCGGCCGCCAGCATCAGGAAGCGGTCCGCCGGTTTGTCTGCACAGGTAAAATCACCCATGGCGTCGGACAGCCAGATGTAGTCGCCGCGCTTGACGTCGCGGGTTATCCACTGCGAGCCGGCACCGTCGTCAATACGGCGCACGGTCAGCGTAATGTATTCGCTGACGCCCGGCGTAGAGGAGAGCGTGTAAGCGCGCAGCGTATCCGCCGAGTTGCGTACGCTGACCAGTGCATACTGCCCGGCCTGATAAGGATAGTAATCGTGGCACAGCAGCGATACCGTCCAGACGTCCGGGGTTTCCTGATGGATGTGGTGTACCTGCATCCGCCACGGGCACTGATGGGTTGGCATAGTCATTCGTTCGCTCCTTACGCGCTCAACAGTTGCTGCATGTCTTGTTCAACGGTCGTCACGGAGCGCAGGCCAAATTTCTCATTAAGAATCGCCAGCAGGTCCGGGGTGAAGAAGCCCGGTGCGGTTGGGCCGGTGACGATGTTTTTCACGCCGAGGGAGAGCAGGGTCAGCAGGATCACGATCGCTTTCTGTTCGAACCAGGAGAGCACCAGCGACAGCGGCAGGTCGTTCACGCCGCAGCCCAGTTTTTCCGCCAGGGTGACGGCCAGAATAATCGCCGAGTAGGCATCGTTGCATTGACCGGCATCCACCAGGCGCGGCAGGCCTTCGATATCACCGAAGTCCAGCTTGTTGAAGCGATATTTCCCGCAGGCCAGGGTCAGGATCAGGCAGTCGTCCGGAACGCTGGTGGCAAAGTCGGTGAAGTAGTTACGCTCGCCGCGCGCGCCGTCACAGCCGCCGACGAGGAAGATATGACGCAGCTTTTCGCGGCTGACCAGATCGATCAGCGTATCCGCGGCTCCCAGCAGGGTCTGGCGGCCGAAACCGACGGTAATCAGATGCGGAATTTCGCTATACGGGAAGCCGGCCATCTGCTGCGCCTGGGCGATCGCCGGCGCGAAGTTTTCCCCTTCCAGGTGGCTCACGCCCGGCCAGCCGACGATGCTGCGGGTCCAGATGCGATCGTCATAGGCGCCAACGGTCGGATCGATGATGCAGTTAGAGGTCATCACGATAGGGCCAGGGAAACGGGCAAATTCAACCTGCTGATTCTGCCAGCCGCTGCCGTAGTTGCCGACCAGGTGTTTGAATTTACGCAGTTCAGGATAGCCGTGCGCCGGCAGCATTTCGCCGTGGGTATAGACGTTAACGCCGGTGCCTTCGGTTTGTTCCAGCAGGTTATACAGATCTTTCAGGTCGTGGCCGGAGATCAGGATGCACTTACCTTCAACCGATTTCACGTTGACCTGAGTCGGGGTCGGGTGGCCGTATTTAGTGGTTTCGCCGGCGTCCAGAATGCTCATGACCTTAAAGTTCATCTGGCCGATTTCCATTGAACACTCCAGCAGAGCGTTCAGGTCGGCAGGCCAGGTGCCCAGCCACGCCATAATTTTGTGGTACTGAGCGTAGATAGCGTTGTCGTACTGACCCAGAACATGAGCGTGCTCCATATAGGCCGCGGCGCCTTTCAGGCCGTACAGGCACAGCAGGCGCAGGCCGAGGATGTTCTCGCCGATGTCCGGTTTGTCTTTGTTGGGGGTAAATTCTGCTGCCTGGCGCTGCAGGTCGCCCAAATCGTCGCTAACCAGCTGCAGGCTGGCCATCGGGTTATCTACCGCCGCGCCGGCGTCAACGTTAAGACACTGGGCTTTCAGCGCCTCGCGCATCGCAATGGCTTCGCGCGCGTAGCCTACGATACGCGGAGAGTCGAAGTTAACGTTGGTCAGCGTGGAGAAGAAGGCCCGCGGCGCAAAGTTATCAATTTCATGGTCAATAATGCCATATTCACGAGCCTTAGAGGCCCAGGCGGAGAGACCCTGCAGGGAGGCAATCAGCAGATCCTGCAGATCGGAGGTTTCGGCCGTTTTACCGCACATACCCTGCGCGTAAGAGCAGCCGTTCCCTGCCGGGGTACGGATGGTTTGTTCACATTGCACACAAAACATGGTCACACCTTTTTTAAAGTTATATTTAATATACATGTTTAAGGTTATGCCCGGGCGCGCAGGGATAAAAGGTATTTCTAATACAATTTACAGGGAGATTGATTTAGCGCAATTTTGGCGGTAGATGACTACCGCCATGAGGGGATTAAGCGGCGAAAAAGGCCATCAGCACGGGTACCAGCAGGCTCAGAATAAAGCCATGAACAATCGCCGCGGGCACGATTTCGACGCCGCCGGAGCGCTGTAATACCGGAAGCGTAAAGTCCATCGAGGTCGCGCCACAGAGGCCTAATGCCGTTGAGCGGCTGCGGCGAATCAGGCCGGGAATAAGCATAATGGCCAGCAGCTCGCGGGAGAGATCGTTAAAGAACGCGGCGCTGCCAATTACCGGCCCGTAAGATTCGGTCATCAGGATCCCTGAGAGCGAATACCAGCCAAATCCGGAAGCCATTGCCAGTCCGGCTTTTAGCGGCAGGTCGAGAATAAAGGCGTTGATCATTCCGCCAAGTAATGAGCTGGCCATGACGACCACTGCCACAATCATTCCGCGGCGATTAAGCACTATTTGCCGCAGGGTCATACCGTTATTGCGTAGCTGAATACCAATCAGGAACAGCAGGAAGATCAGCGTATATTCGCTGGCCTCGGTGGCGTGCTGCAGAAATGACAGACCGCTCAAACCAATCAGGAAACCAATAAGTACTACGCCGCACAGCTGCAGCGATTCCATTGCCATCGCCACGCGCGAAGGTAATTTCTCCTGCCGATGCTGGCTGCGCCACGGCATCTTCTGCTCAAGCCACATCAATGCCGCAATATTACACAGCAGAATAATGACCACGCTCACCGCAGCGTAATGAAGAATGGAAAGCAGGTTGCTGGCTAAATTGTCGAGGAAGGCGAGGCTAATCCCCATGAAAAAGAGGATAACGTAGACAATCCAGCTCAAAAGTCGCGTGATGATTTTTAGGGCTGATGGCTGACGAAGTGGAATGATATAGCCGATAACCAGCGGCAGCAGAATGATCAATAATCCCGAAAACATGAACGACGTGGTCCTTGCAGAGTGAAAATAGCGCCACTGACACTACTCAAATCATTGAATCGAGTAAAGCCGTCGCCAAAAAGAAAGGCCCGGCATAGCCGGGCCTGAGCGCGATAGCAAGGGGAGATTAGCTGCGCTTTTCCAGCAGGGTGCGGTAGAGCACGCCGCCGAGGATCCCGCCGATAATTGGCATAACCCAGAACAGCCACAGCTGCTGCAGCGCCCAGCCGCCCTGGAAGATAGCGACCGCGGTGCTACGCGCCGGGTTGACGGAAGTATTGGTTACCGGAATGCTGATGAGGTGAATTAAGGTCAGCGCCAGGCCAATGGCGATCGGCGCAAAGCCCGCCGGAGCGTTTTTATCCGTTGCGCCGTGAATAACCAGCAGGAAGCCGCAGGTCAGAACAATTTCGATAACAATTGCCGAAAGCATCGAGTAGCCGCCCGGCGAGTGTTCGCCAAAGCCGTTAGAGGCGAAGCCGCTGGCCGCTGCGTCAAAGCCCGCCTTACCGCTGGCAATCACGTACAGAACGCCGGCCGCAATAATACCGCCAACTACCTGGGCGATAATATAACCGATCACGTCTTTAGCCGGGAAACGGCCGCCGGCCCACAGGCCTAAGGTCACCGCCGGGTTAAAGTGCCCGCCGGAAATATGACCCACGGCAAATGCCATCGTTAATACGGTTAAACCAAATGCCAACGCCACCCCGGCAAACCCTATTCCCAGCTCCGGGAATGCTGCTGCCAGAACCGCGCTGCCGCAGCCACCGAACACAAGCCAGAATGTACCAAAACATTCCGCTGCTAATTTTCTAAACATAACCACCTCAAATAATAATGTTAATGAGCACGCTCTAACGTGCCGTTCTTTATTTATCAACTAAAGGATGAAGATAAAAATAAAGCGCCGCTATTTTATGGACTATCGTCATCCTGTAACCAGTTAAATAAATAGCTGTAGTTTGATTCAGGGCAAGGTGATGTTAATCCTTATACCATTCATTGTGCAAGAAAAGAGTAGTACAAAAATAATAGATCTAACCACTGCGGCGAATGAATTATTTCTTAAACAAATACTCTGGCAATAACCATATAGAAAACGTTTTTTTCGCCCCTGCTGATATTGGCGTTTGCGGCAGTGTCATGTTCCAGCATGTGTCGCTATACTGCTGATAACTGAAGGAGAAAGTGGTTACTGAGCGGAGGGGATATGCTTCTTGAACGCGTGGAGATCGTCGGTTTTCGCGGTATCAATCGTTTATCATTGATGCTGGAGCAAAATAACGTGCTGATCGGCGAGAATGCGTGGGGAAAATCCAGCCTGCTGGATGCCCTGTCGCTGCTCTTGTCGCCAGAGTTCGAGCTTTACCATTTTGTCCGGGATGATTTCTGGTTCCCGCCCGGCGACGTGCAGGGACGCGAGCACCATTTGCACATTATTCTGACTTTCCGCGAGAGCGAGCCTGGCCACCACCGGGTGCGACGCTTTCGCCCGCTCAGCGCCAGCTGGGTACCCTGTGATGACGGCTATCAGCGAATTTTCTATCGTCTGGAGGGCGAGCTGGCCGATGACGGTAGCGTGATGACGTTGCGCACCTTTATTGACGGCAAAGGGGAAGCGCTGGAGCTGGAAGATATTGACGAGATCGTGCGCCATCTGGTGCGCCTGATGCCGGTCCTGCGCCTGCGCGACGCCCGCTTTATGCGGCGCATCCATAACGACAGCGTGCCGCACTCGCCGCAAATTGAGATCACCGCCCGCCAGCTGGACTATCTCTCCCGCGAGCTGGTGAACCATCCGCAAAACTTAACCGATGGCCAGATCCGTCAGGGGCTGTCGGCCATGGTGCAGCTCCTTGAGCACTATTTTGCCGAGCAGAGCAGCGCCCAGTCCCGCAATCGCCTGATGCGCCGGCATTCGCACGATGAGCAACGCAGCTGGCGCTATCTGGATATCATCAACCGGATGATTGATAAGCCCGGCGGGCGCAGCCATCGGGTGATCCTGCTGGGGCTGTTCTCCACGCTGCTGCAGGCCAAGGGTACGGTCCAGCTCGATCGCGACGCGCGGCCGCTGCTGCTGATTGAAGACCCGGAAACCCGGCTGCACCCGATTATGCTCTCCGTGGCCTGGCATCTGCTCAACCTGCTGCCGCTGCAGCGCGTGACCACCACCAACTCCGGCGAGCTGCTGTCGCTGACCCCCGTTGAGCACGTCTGCCGGCTGGTGCGCGAATCGTCGCGCGTCTCGGCCTGGCGGCTTGGGCCGGGGGGAATGAATGCCGAAGACAGCCGGCGTATTGCCTTTCACATTCGCTTCAATCGCGCGTCGTCGCTGTTTGCCCGCTGCTGGCTGCTGGTGGAAGGGGAGACCGAGACCTGGGTTATCAACGAACTGGCCAGGCAGTGTGGGCATCACTTTGACGCAGAAGGGGTGAAGGTCATCGAGTTTGCCCAGTCGGGATTAAAACCGCTGATTAAATTCGCCCGCCGGATGGGCATTCAGTGGCACGTTCTGGTTGATGGCGACGAGGCGGGGAAGAAATACGCCGCGACGGTGCGCAGCCTGCTTAACGACGATCGCGATCTGGAACGCGATCATCTGACGACGCTCCCGGCGCTGGACATGGAACACTTTATGTATCGCCAGGGCTTTAACGATGTTTACCATCGGGTGGCGCAGCTGCCGCCAAACGTGCCGATGAATATACGGCGGGTGATCACCAAAGCTATTCATCGTTCATCAAAACCGGATCTGGCGATTGAAGTGGCGATGGAGGCCGGGAGGCGCGGGATTGAAGCGGTGCCGGCGCTGCTGAAGAAAATGTTCTCTCGCGTGCTGTGGCTGGCGCGCGGCCGGGCGGATTAAGTGCGTTAACGGCAAGAATGCATCAAATTCAGGGTTATGTTTTCGCGATCTCCAGATAGAATCATCGTCTTGCGCTGCGGTTTAAAACATCAGGAATTTTTATGAAGCTCAATGGAAAACGCAGGAAAGTCTGGTGGCTACTGGCTATTGGCGTGCTGGCTCTGGTCATCTGGGGATGGCGGGTGCTGAACGCGCCGCTGCCGAACTATCAGACTCTGGTGGTGCGTAAAGGCGATCTCCAGCAGAGCGTGCTGGCAACCGGTAAGCTGGACGCGGTACGTAAAGTCGACGTTGGCGCGCAGGTGAGCGGGCAGCTGAAAACGCTGCGCGTGAGTATCGGCGACAAGGTACAGAAGGATCAGCTGCTGGGGGTTATCGATCCCGAGCAGGCGGAGAACCAAATTAAAGAAGTCGAAGCGACGCTGATGGAGCTGCGCGCGCAGCTGAATCAGGCCCGCGCCGAACGTCAGCTTGCCGCCGTGACCCTGGCGCGTCAGCAGCAGCTGGCGCAGCGCCAGCTGGTTTCCCGCCAGGAGCTGGATACCGCGGCCACCGATTTAGCGGTCAAAGAGGCGCAAATTGGCACCATCGAGGCGCAGGTCAAGCGCAACCAGGCCACGCTGGATACGGCGAAAACTAACCTCGATTACACCAAAATTGTGGCCCCGATGTCCGGGGAAGTGACGCAAATCACCACTCTGCAGGGGCAGACGGTGATTGCCGCCCAGCAGGCGCCGAATATTCTGACCCTCGCCGATCTCAGCACCATGCTGGTGAAGGCGCAGGTCTCTGAAGCGGACGTTATTCACCTGCGCGCCGGGCAAAAAGCGTGGTTCACCGTGCTTGGCGACCCGCTTACCCGCTACGAAGGGACCCTGAAGGACGTTTTACCCACTCCGGAAAAGGTGAACGACGCCATTTTCTACTATGCCCGCTTTGAGGTCCCCAACCCGCAGGGGATCCTGCGTCTTGATATGACGGCCCAGGTCCATATCCAGATGGCGGAAGTGAAAAATACGATCGCTATTCCGCTGAGCGCGCTGGGGGACGCCGTCGGTGAAAACCGCTATCGCGTGCGGCTGCTGCGCGCCGGCGATGTCAAAGAGCGGGAGGTCACTATCGGCGCGCGCAACGATATCGATGTGGCGATAGTGAAGGGCCTGGACGAAGGCGATGAGGTTATCATCGGGGAAAGCGCGCCCGGGACGACTAAATGACGGCGCTGCTCGAACTGCGTGATATCCGCCGCAGCTATCTCTCCGGCGACGGGAGCGTCGATGTCCTCAAGGGGGTCACGCTGAGCATCGCCGCCGGAGAAATGGTGGCCATTGTCGGGGCTTCCGGCTCCGGTAAATCGACCCTGATGAATATCCTCGGCTGCCTCGATAAGCCGAGCAGCGGCACCTATCGGGTGGCGGGAACGGACGTATCGCGGCTCAGCGGCGACGAGCTGGCCCGGCTGCGGCGAGAGCATTTTGGCTTTATCTTCCAGCGCTACCATCTGCTGTCGCACCTGACGGCGGTACAGAACGTTGAGGTGCCGGCGGTCTACGCTGGCACTGAACGGCAGGCTCGCCTGGAGCGCGCCCGCGAACTGCTGGTGCGGCTGGGGCTTGGCGATCGGGCGGAATATCAGCCCTCGCAGCTCTCCGGCGGCCAGCAGCAGCGGGTGAGCATCGCCCGCGCGCTAATGAACGGCGGAGAAGTTATTCTGGCGGATGAGCCGACCGGCGCGCTGGACAGTCATTCCGGCGAAGAGGTGATGGCGATTCTGCACCAGCTGAAATCGCAGGGGCATACGGTGATTATCGTTACCCACGATCCGCTGGTCGCAGCGCAGGCCGAGCGGATCATTGAGATCCACGATGGCGAGATCGTGAGTAATCCGCCGCCTCAGGGGACAGGCAGCGCCGGCGTTATTCGCCAGAACTCTGCGGCCGAACCCTCCGCCTGGAGTCAGTTCAGCAGCGGCTTTCGCGAGGCGCTGGTGATGGCCTGGCGGGCCATGACCGCCAATAAAATGCGCACCCTGCTTACCATGCTCGGCATTATTATCGGCATCGCTTCGGTTGTGTCGATTGTGGTGGTGGGAGATGCGGCGAAGCAAATGGTGCTGGCGGACATTCGCGCCATCGGCACCAACACGATCGATGTCTATCCCGGGAAGGATTTCGGCGATGACGATCCCCGCTTTCAGCAGGCGCTGAAGTATGACGATCTGCTGGCTATTCAAAAGCAGCCCTGGGTCAGCTCGGCGACGCCCGCGGTATCGAAGAACCTGCGCCTGCGCGCCGATAATATCGACGTCGCCGCCAGCGCCGAGGGCGTCGGCGCGCAGTACTTTAACGTCTACGGCATGACCTTTAGCGAAGGCAATACCTTCAATGAGCTGCAGCTAAGCAGCCGGGCGCAGGTGGTGGTGCTGGATAGCAATACGCGGCGCCAGCTGTTTCCGCACAAGGCGCGGGTGGTAGGCGAGGTTATTCTGGTTGGCAATATGCCCGCGACGGTGATCGGCGTGGCGGATGAGAAGCAGTCGATGTTCGGTAGCAGCAAAATCCTCCGCGTCTGGTTGCCCTATACCACTATGGCTGGAAGAGTGATGGGACAGTCGTGGCTGAACTCAATCACCGTGCGGGTGCGCGAAGGATACGATAGCGCCACCGCCGAACAGCAGCTGCTGCGTCTGTTCGAACTGCGGCACGGTAAAAAAGATGTTTTCACCTGGAATATGGACAGCATCTTGAAAACGGCGGAACGGACCACACATACTCTACAGCTGTTTCTGACGCTGGTCGCGGTTATCGCGCTGGTGGTTGGCGGCATCGGGGTGATGAATATCATGCTGGTATCGGTAACCGAACGAACCCGTGAGATCGGTATCCGCATGGCGGTCGGCGCGCGGGCCAGCGACGTGCTGCAGCAGTTTCTGATTGAGGCTGTTTTAGTGTGTCTGGTGGGCGGCGCGCTGGGGGTGACGCTCTCGCTGATGATTGCCTTCGTGCTGCAGCTGTTTTTGCCTGGCTGGGAGATTGGCTTCTCCCCGCTGGCGCTGCTGACGGCGTTTTTGTGTTCGACGCTAACCGGCGTGCTGTTTGGCTGGCTTCCTGCGCGAAACGCCGCCCGTCTCGATCCGGTGGATGCGCTGGCGCGCGAGTAGCGGCAAAAAAATGCCAGTCAGAAGGACTGGCATTTTACTGGCAGGATGTACACAATGAAGCGAAAGAGTTATGCAGTCGCTTCCGCTTCTACAGGAACAATCACGCTGGCGTGATTACCTTTCGGTCCCTGGTGAACATCAAACCGAACGGATTGTCCGGCTTTTAGCGTTCTGTAACCATCCATCTGAATGGTGGAGTAATGGGCGAAAATGTCTTCGCCTCCGCCCTCAGGGCAAATAAAACCAAACCCTTTGGCATTGTTGAACCACTTAACAGTACCCATTTCCATACTTCGACATCCTTCGTAATTCTTTCTAAGTAAGATGGAATGAACCGGTAGTGGAGTGACGAGTTGTTCAAATGCTCGCCAACTCTCGCCAGTACAATTTAGAGAAATACGAAAAGGCGTCAAGCGATTGACGGTAGGGGAAGGCGAAAAATGCGTCAAAATTTGAAGCAGTTAACGCTATTGCCGGGGAATGTGACAGACATCGCGGATGGAAGTAATAGATGATAGTTATCTATGTTCTATTGTAGATTTGTGATGGACATAACTTTTGATCATCGACAGGCCGCCGCCTGTTGGCAACAGCAACCGATGATGAATACTGACGATGAGTAAGAAAGATTGGCTGGACTTCGATCAGCTGCTTGAAGACGAAGTGCGCGATGAGCTTAAACCACCATCGATGTATAAAGTGATATTGCTCAATGATGACTACACTCCAATGGAGTTTGTTATTGACGTGTTACAAAAATTCTTTTCTTATGATGTAGAACGTGCAACGCAACTGATGCTGACGGTTCACTATCAAGGTAAAGCGATTTGTGGTGTATTTACCGCAGAGGTTGCGGAAACCAAAGTCGCGATGGTGAGCCAGTATGCGAAGGAGAACGAGCATCCATTGCTGTGTACGCTAGAGAAAGCCTGAAGACAGGCATGAAAATTGGGGGAGGTGCCTATGCTCAATCAAGAACTGGAACTCAGTTTAAATATGGCTTTCGCCAGAGCGCGCGAGCACCGTCATGAGTTCATGACCGTCGAGCACTTGCTGCTGGCGCTGCTCAGCAACCCTTCGGCCCGGGAAGCGCTGGAAGCGTGTTCCGTGGACCTGGTGGCGCTGCGTCAGGAACTCGAAGCCTTCATCGAACAGACCACGCCTGTTCTACCCGCCACGGAAGAAGAGCGCGACACTCAGCCGACGCTGAGCTTCCAGCGCGTACTGCAGCGTGCAGTCTTCCACGTACAATCCTCTGGCCGCAGCGAAGTGACCGGCGCCAACGTTTTGGTCGCTATTTTTAGCGAGCAGGAGTCGCAGGCGGCCTACCTGCTGCGTAAACATGAAGTCAGCCGCCTTGACGTGGTGAACTTCATCTCTCACGGTACGCGTAAAGACGAGCCGAGCCAGCCTTCCGAAAACAGCGGAAGCCAGCCCAGCAATGAAGAGCAAGCAGGCGGGGAGGATCGTATGGAAAACTTCACCACCAACCTCAATCAGCTTGCTCGCGTAGGCGGAATCGATCCGCTGATTGGCCGCGAAAAAGAGCTGGAGCGCGCCATTCAGGTCCTGTGCCGCCGTCGTAAGAACAACCCGCTGCTGGTGGGTGAGTCCGGCGTCGGTAAAACCGCGATTGCCGAAGGGCTGGCCTGGCGAATTGTGCAGGGCGACGTGCCGGAAATCATGGCCGACTGCACGATCTATTCGCTGGATATCGGCTCCCTGCTGGCAGGAACGAAATACCGCGGTGATTTTGAAAAACGCTTCAAAGCGCTGCTGAAGCAGCTGGAGCAGGATACCAACAGTATTCTGTTCATCGATGAGATCCACACCATCATCGGGGCGGGCGCCGCTTCCGGTGGCCAGGTCGATGCCGCCAACCTGATTAAACCGCTGCTCTCCAGCGGCAAGATTCGGGTGATGGGCTCGACGACCTATCAGGAGTTCAGCAATATCTTCGAAAAAGACCGCGCGTTGGCCCGGCGTTTCCAGAAGATAGACATTACTGAACCTTCGGTAGAAGAAACGGTGCAGATTATTAACGGCCTGAAGCCGAAGTACGAGGCGCATCATGATGTGCGCTACACGGCGAAAGCGGTGCGTGCGGCGGTTGAGCTGGCGGTGAAATATATTAACGATCGTCATCTGCCGGACAAAGCGATAGATGTTATCGACGAAGCGGGCGCGCGGGCGCGGCTGATGCCGGCCAGCAAGCGTAAGAAAACGGTTAACGTGGCGGATATCGAATCGGTGGTGGCGCGCATTGCCCGCATCCCTGAGAAGAGCGTCTCCCAGAGCGACCGCGATACGCTGAAAAATCTTGGCGATCGCCTGAAAATGCTGGTCTTTGGTCAGGGTAAGGCGATCGAGGCCTTAACCGAAGCCATCAAGATGGCGCGCGCCGGACTGGGCCACGAGCATAAGCCGGTGGGCTCCTTCCTGTTCGCCGGGCCTACCGGCGTCGGGAAAACCGAAGTCACCGTACAGCTGGCCAAGGCGCTCGGTATCGAGCTGCTGCGCTTTGATATGTCCGAGTATATGGAGCGTCACACCGTCAGCCGTTTGATCGGCGCGCCTCCGGGCTACGTTGGTTTCGATCAGGGCGGGCTGCTGACCGATGCGGTGATTAAACATCCGCACGCGGTGCTGCTGCTTGATGAGATTGAAAAAGCGCATCCGGACGTCTTTAACCTGCTGCTGCAGGTGATGGACAACGGTACGCTGACCGACAACAACGGCCGTAAGGCGGACTTCCGCAACGTGGTGCTGGTGATGACCACCAACGCCGGCGTGCGCGAAACCGAGCGTAAGTCGATTGGCCTTATCCATCAGGATAACAGCCCGGATGCGATGGATGAGATCAAGAAGATCTTTACGCCGGAGTTCCGTAACCGCCTCGACAACATTATCTGGTTCGATCACCTGTCAACGACGGTGATCCATCAGGTGGTGGATAAGTTTATCGTCGAGCTGCAGGTTCAGCTGGATCAGAAAGGCGTGTCGCTGGAAGTGAGTCAGGAAGCGCGAGACTGGCTGGCGGAAAAAGGCTATGACCGGGCAATGGGCGCGCGTCCAATGGCGCGGGTGATTCAGGATAACCTGAAGAAACCGCTGGCCAACGAGCTGCTGTTTGGTTCGTTAGTCGACGGCGGACAGGTTACCGTCGCGCTGGATAAAGAGAAGAGTTCGCTGACCTATGACTTCCAAAGTGCGCAGAAGCACAAACCGGAAACGGCGCATTAATTCTTACTCTAAAACGTCAAAAACCGGCCTGTGGGCCGGTTTTTTTATGTCCGCAGTCGCTTAGCGGAGAGAGGATGTAAAAAGACCGGGAATTATCCCGGCCTTTCGCATCTAACGCCACGAGGGCGGAAAACTATCAGCGACTACGGAAGACAATGCGGCCTTTGCTCAGGTCGTACGGGGTCAGCTCAACAGTCACTTTGTCGCCCGTCAGAATGCGGATGTAGTTCTTACGCATTTTACCGGAAATATGCGCAGTTACCACGTGACCGTTTTCCAGTTCTACGCGGAACATTGTGTTAGGCAACGTGTCAAGTACGGTGCCCTGCATTTCAATATTGTCTTCTTTGGCCATCTAGTCCTCTGGGGTATCACTACCGTAGTTTTGAACCGGCAAGATAATGCCGAAGTTCAGCGAGTAAGTAAAGTTTTACGTTTATACCGCTACACTTCGCGTTGCATCCACGCTGGCTGCGTTCATCGGCCCCGGCTACCTGTTTCGGTAAGCGCTGGGGAGCCGTTCACTTGCCGCCCGCCTGCAACCCGATCTATTGCGTGTCTATAGACTTTATCTTGCTGGCTGCCTTAGTTCTCACGGTCACATAGTTATTGATGCAGCCTGGCGTTTGGTTTGTCGTCCCGGCGCATCATGAATAAGTTTGGGTTTAAATCACTGAAGTAGTTTTGGCGCATTGCCCGGAATGCACGCGGATAAACCGCACGACAGGCGCAAACGTAAAGGGGGGAGTGACAGAACGATGGGCGTTATCTGACTCTTATTATTCCCAAACGGCGGCGGGGCAACGGGCAGAAGCTACTCTACCGCGAAATTATACCATCCCGGCGAAGAATGTGCTGAAAACATTTACGCATTGCCGGTAAATAGCACCCTCGGTACCCAAAATCGTTCCGGTAAACGCTGGCTGCGCAACTGCGCCAGGCGATCGAGATAGTCGCGGCGGGGAATTTCGACGGCGCCCAGCGACGCGGTGTGATTATTGAGCACCTGGCAGTCAATGAGCTGGCCGCCATCGCGCATAAACGCCTGGCAGAAGACCAGCAGAGCCGTTTTCGACGCGTTTTCCGCATGGCTGAACATCGACTCGCCGCAAAACAGCGTCCCCTGAGCCACGCCGTACATCCCGCCAACCAGAGTCTCGTCGCGCCACACCTCAATTGAGTGCGCGTGCCCCAGCTCGTGCAGCTGGTGGTAGGCCTTGACGATGCCGGGAGTAATCCAGGTGCCCTCATCGCGATTGGTGGCGCAGCCCTCAATCACTTCGCCAAAAGCATGGTTTAGCGTTACGCGATAGGGGGAGCGCTGGTGGAAGCGCTTCATGCTGCGGCTGAGATGAAACTCTCCGGGCCACAGCACCGCGCGGGGATCGGGAGACCACCATAAAATAGGGTCCCCCGGTGAGAACCACGGAAAGATGCCGTGCTGATAGGCCATCAGCAGGCGCGCCGGGCTAAGATCGCCCCCCAGCGCCAGCAGGCCATTCGGTTCACGCAGGGCGCCTTCCGGAGCGGGGAAGGCAATGGACTGACGGGAGAGCTGAACCAGACGCATTTTAACCTCAATACGCACCAGTAATTGTCCAGTATATTCGCTGTCTTTCAGGCGTCAGCATGCAATCTGCGCCGTGGCCGGCGGCCAGGGGCTCGCATAGCGCGCTTGCCTGAAACTCATAGAGTATATACACAAAATCATTCGGGGTGCCCTGCGGCGATGGCCCGATAACGATTGACCTACAGGCGCTGCTTAAACTGGTAGTAACGCCCCTGTTGAGCCAGCAGTTCTGCGTGACTACCTTGCTCAATAATCTTGCCGTTGTCCATGATAATTATCTGATTAAAACGCGCCAGCCCGCGCAGGCGGTGGGTGACCATCAGCACGGTTTTTTCTTTCATTACTTCGGCAAGTAAATCAAGGATTTGACTTTCCGTTGTGGCGTCCAGGCCTTCGGTCGGCTCATCAAGCAGCATCAGCGGCGCGTCGTGAAGCAGGGCGCGGGCAATCGCCAGCCGGCGCAGCTCGCCGCCGGAAAGCTGGCGGCCGCCTTCTCCGAGCCAGCCGTTGAGGCCGCCGCCGTCGAGTAGTTTGCCCAGGCCAACCCGCTCGAGGACGTTTGCCAGATGCGCGTCGCTCGCCTGCGGCGCCGCCAGCAGCAGGTTGTCGCGCAGGGTAGCGCTAAACAGGTGCACGCGCTGAGGAACCACGCTCATTGCGCGGCGCAGGGTCGTCTCGTTGAGCTGCGTAAGCGGCCAGTCGTTGAGCAAAATCTCTCCCCGGGCCGGATCCCAGGCGCGGGTAAGCAGCTGCAGCAGGGTCGATTTTCCGCAGCCGGTACGTCCGAGAATGGCGATATGCTCGCCGGCGGCAACCTGTAACGAGAGATTCTCCAGCGCCGCGGTGGGCTGCTGCGGATAGCTAAAGGTGACCTGATTCAGCGTCAGCGCCACGCGTGAGAAGGTCTGCTCCGCGTTTTGCGCAAAAGTGACTTCCGGTGGCTGCTCGGTGATTTGCGTAATCCGCCGCGCGGAGGCAATGACCTGTCCGAGGTGCTGGAACGCGCCGGTGACCGGCGCCAGCGCCTCAAACGCCGCCAGGGCGCAGAAAACGAAGAGCGCGATCAGCGCGCCAGGCTGGCTGTTACCGCCCACGTCGGCGGAGGTCAGCCACAGCATTGCAATCACCGCGACACCGCCAATCAGCAGCATCAGCGCCTGGGAAAGCGCCGTAAGTTCGGCCTGACGGCGCTGGGCCTCCTGCCAGCGCTGTTCCGTTTTCTCCAGCTGCTCGCGGTAGCGATCGCTGGCGTTAAACAGCATCAGCTCCGCCTGTCCCTGCAGCCAGGCGGTGAGCTGCTGGCGGTACTGGCCGCGCATTTGGGTTATGGCCTCGCCGGCAGGTTTACCGGCCCGGTAAAACAGCGGCGGCAGTATCAGCACGGTCAGCAGCATAATACCGCCCAGCGTCAGGGCCAGCGTGACGTCCAGAATGCTTAAGCCGACGGTGACCACCAGAATAACCACCAGCGCTCCTACCAGCGGCGAAATAACCCGCAGATAGAGGTGATCCAGGGTATCGACGTCGGCAACGATGCGGTTAAGCAGCTCGCCCTGACGAAAGCGCGCCAGCCCGGCAGGGGAGAGCGGCAGCAGCTTGCTGAACGTGAAAACGCGCAGATGCTGCAGGACGCGAAAAGTCGCATCGTGGCTCACCAGCCGTTCAAAGTAGCGCCCGGCGGTACGAATAATCGCCGCGCCGCGCACGCCGGCGGCGGGCAGCATGTAGTTAAAGCTGTAGATACCGGCAACGCCGACAACGGCCGAGGCCGACAGGAACCAGCCTGACAGCGTTAGCAGCCCGATGCTGGCCAGCAGGGTGATGATCGCCAACACCACGCCGAGCATCAGCAGCCACAGGTGCCGCTTGTACAGCGCCAGATAAGGTAATAATGCGCGCATTTAAATCTCCTCCTGACGATGGGCCAGCAGGGTCGCGAAGGGCCCTTCAGCGGCGGCAAGCTGCGAGTATTGGCCCTGCTCGACGATCTGTCCGTTTTGCATCACCCAGATAGCGTCCCAGCCGGCTATACCTTCGAGCTGGTGAGTGACCATCAGCGTGGTTTGCTGCGAAGAGGCGTTTGACAGGGCCTGCATCACCCGCTGTTCGCTGTGGGCGTCAAGGCTGGCGGCGGGCTCATCGAGCAGCAGCAGGCGGCAGGGAACCAGCAGCGCGCGGGCGACGGCGATACGCTGCGCCTGGCCAACCGAGATGCGGGCCGCCTGATCGCCAACGGGCGTATTAATGCCCTGCGGCAGCTGCGAGATAAATTCGCTTACCCAGGCCTTGTCCAGCGCCAGCTGAAGCTGCGCCTCGGTCGCTTCAGGCCACGCCAGAAGCACGTTTTCCCGCAGCGTGGCCGCAGGCAGCTGCGGGTTTTGCCCGACCCAGCTCAGCATCCGAAGCCAGCGCTGGCTATCAAGATCGCGCAGCTCAACGCCGTTGACCATCAGCGAACCTTCATAGGGCAGAAAGCCCGCCAGCGTATTCAGCAGCGAGCTTTTGCCGGAGCCGCTTTGTCCGACCAGCACCACCCGTTTACCGGCCGGCAGGGAGAAGTTCAGCGGTCCCGCCAGCACTTTACCTTCCGGCGATTTGATGCGCAGATCGCGCGCTTCGAGGCTCACCAGTTCGCTGTCGCTAAGCACCTTCTCGCCGCGCTCGGCCTGCGCCAGCGGCGTTTCCATAAAGGCCTTCAGGCTATCCGCCGCGCCGATGGCCTGCGCCTTAGCATGGTAAAAGGTGCCGAGATCGCGCAGGGGCTGGAAAAACTCCGGCGCGAGGATCAGGGCCAAAAAGCCGGCCATCAGGGTGACGCCCGCGCCGTAATGGCCAAAGTTAAGTTCGCCCAGGTAGGAGAAACCGAAATAGACCGCCACCAGCGCGATGGAGAGGGAAGTGAAAAATTCCAGTACCCCGGAGGAGAGAAAGGCGAGACGCAGAACGTCCATCGTGCGCTGGCGGAAATCCTGCGAAGCCTCGCGGATATTGTCGGTTTCCGCGGCGCCGCGATCGAAGATTCGCAGCGTTTCCATACCGCGCAGGCGGTCAAGGAAGTGGCCGCTCAGCCGCGCCAGCGCCTGGAAGTTGCGGCGGTTTGCATCCGCGGCACCCATGCCGACCAGCGCCATAAACAGAGGGATCAGCGGCGCGGTGCCGAGAAGAATCAGCGCTGCCGCCCAGTTAATCGGGAAAATAGTGATAACGATGAGCAGCGGTACGCACGTGGCCAGGGTCATCTGCGGTAGGTAGCGCGCATAGTAATCGTGCATATCGTCGATTTGCTCGAGGATAAGCGTCGCCCAGCTGCCCGCAGGCTTGCCCTGGATCCACGCCGGGCCGGCCTCCTGCAGACGGTCGAGCACCTGGCGGCGGATCTCATAGCGGATATGCTGCCCGGCATAAAATCCCACCCGCTCGCGCAGCCATACCACCCACGCGCGAAGGACGAAAACCAGCACCAGCACGGTAAACGGCAGCACCAGCGCCGTAGCCGGAATATTTTCCATTATCATGCGGTGCAGGATCCGCGCCAGCAGCCAGGCCTGAGCGACGATCAGCAGGCCGCTGACGACGCCCAGCGCGCGGGAAATCATCAACCAGCGACGGGAGAGAATGCTCTGTTCTTTTAACCAGCGGGTTAACTCTTGTTGACGGGTTTTATTCATTGCGCACTTAGCAGGTGGAGTTATAAGTTTTTGGGCACGGCAATGTTACAACGCGGAAAAAATAAAGGCGACTTTTCGTCGCCTTCTTTACCTTTGTTACTGACTTGTAAAGATTATTTGCAAGCGTCAGCCAGACCGTCGAGATAGCGTTCGGCGTCCAGCGCGGCCATACAGCCGGTGCCGGCAGAGGTAATGGCCTGACGGTAGATATGGTCCATCACGTCGCCGGCGGCGAAGACGCCAGCAACGCTGGTCTGGGTCGCGTTGCCGTGAATGCCGGACTGAACTTTGATATAGCCGTTTTCCAGCTCCAGCTGACCTGCAAAAATCGCCGTGTTCGGGATGTGGCCGATAGCGACAAACAGGCCTGCGACTTCCAGCGACTCGACATTGTCGGCATTCTGCGTATCACGCAGGCGCAGGCCGCTGACGCCCATCTGGTCGCCGGTCACTTCTTCCAGAGTACGGTGGGTATGCAGCACGATGTTGCCGCTTTCCACTTTGTCCATCAGGCGTTTGATGAGAATTTTTTCCGCGCGGAAGGAGTCACGACGGTGGATCAGGTGGACTTCAGCCGCGATGTTAGAAAGATACAGCGCTTCTTCAACCGCGGTATTGCCGCCGCCGATAACCGCGACTTTCTGGTTACGGTAGAAGAATCCGTCGCAGGTCGCGCAGGCGGAAACGCCGCGGCCCTTAAAGGCTTCCTCAGACGGCAGGCCGAGATAGCGAGCGGAAGCGCCGGTAGCGATAATCAGCGCGTCACAGGTGTATTCGCCGCTATCACCGATCAGGCGGAACGGGCGGTTCTGCAGGTCGACGCTGTTGATATGATCGAAAAGAATTTCGGTTTCGAACTTGGCCGCATGCTCGTGCATACGTTCCATCAGCAGCGGTCCGGTCAGATCGTTCGGATCCCCTGGCCAGTTTTCCACTTCCGTGGTGGTGGTCAACTGACCCCCTTTTTCCATCCCGGTAATCAGCACCGGATGCAGGTTTGCACGTGCGGCATAGACCGCAGCGGTGTATCCCGCAGGTCCAGAACCAAGAATTAGCAGCTTACTGTGTTTGGCCGTGCCCATGAGAACCCCATAATTTATTGGCATACATTGGGCTGGATTGTAGGGAATTTGTTGGCGTAAAAAAAGAGCATAGCGATTTTGTTAACGATATGTGCAATAGCAGCCGCCGATGAGCTGGCGATTTAACGAACGAAGAATATAACTAATTCTACTGTCAGCAGCACAATTATAAGAGGAAAACATGAGAATCAACGGGGGTGGATAATGAATATCTGGCATCTTGTACTAAAAATCGATGTTTTGCTTTGACAATCCCCTGTGCTTTTGCGAAAACATTCATGGAAGAAAAAAAGCAGCGTTTTGCGTGTGGCGAATTTTCATGCATGCAAATGCCATTTTTATCCGGGTTAGCGAAATCTACGCATGGTGTGGACAGACGCCATGCGTGATATCGGTGGCTGCCGTCAGGCAACGGGCTTCTCACGTACCCCTGGGTTACTCAAGTCGTACGGGTAAGAACAGGATGGGCTCTGGCAGTGAAGGCTCAGAGTCAGAACAGGAGTAGGGAAGGAATACAGAGAGACAATAATAATGGTAGATAGCAAGAAGCGCCCTGGCAAAGATCTCGACCGCATCGATCGTAACATTCTGAACGAGTTACAAAAAGATGGACGTATTTCTAACGTCGAACTTTCTAAACGGGTGGGACTTTCTCCGACGCCTTGCCTTGAGCGCGTGCGTCGACTGGAAAGACAGGGTTTTATTCAGGGCTATACGGCGCTGCTTAACCCGCATTATCTGGATGCATCACTTCTGGTATTTGTTGAGATTACTCTGAATCGTGGCGCGCCTGATGTGTTTGAGCAATTTAACGCCGCTGTGCAAAAACTTGAAGAAATTCAAGAGTGTCATCTGGTATCCGGCGATTTCGACTACCTGTTGAAAACCCGCGTACCGGACATGTCAGCGTATCGTAAACTACTGGGCGAAACCCTGCTGCGCCTGCCGGGCGTAAACGACACCCGTACCTACGTGGTCATGGAAGAGGTCAAGCAGAGTAATCGTCTGGTAATTAAGACGCGCTAACACGGAACAGGTGCAAAATCGACGTAGTTTGATTACACTCCTGTTAATCCATACAGCAACAGTGCCGGGGAGACCCGGCACTGTTGTCCGTTTTAGCAGCAGGCAGGAAACAGCCTGATACCTGGAGAGCCTTTTTTGAGCCAGGAATACACCGAAGACAAAGAAGTCAAACTGACGAAGCTAAGCAGCGGGCGCCGACTCCTTGAGGCGTTACTTATCCTTTGCACCCTTTTTGCCATCTGGCTGATGGCGGCCTTACTCAGCTTTAATCCCTCGGATCCAAGCTGGTCGCAAACGGCCTGGCACGAGCCTATCCACAACATCGGCGGCACGCCGGGAGCCTGGCTTGCCGATACGCTATTTTTCATTTTTGGCGTAATGGCTTATACCATTCCCGTGATTATCATCGGCGGCTGCTGGTTTGCCTGGCGCAACCAAACTAACGACGAGTACATCGACTATTTCGCCGTTTCGCTGCGCTTAATTGGCGCGCTGGCGCTGATCTTGACCTCCTGCGGCCTTGCCGCTATCAACGCCGATGATATCTGGTATTTCGCCTCCGGCGGGGTCATTGGCAGCCTGCTGAGCACCACTCTGCAGCCGCTGCTGCACAGCAGCGGTGGAACTATCGCGCTGCTCTGCATCTGGGCGGCGGGTTTAACCCTGTTTACCGGCTGGTCGTGGGTCAGCATTGCCGAAAAGCTCGGCGGCGCGATCCTTTCGGTCCTCACCTTCGCCAGTAACCGCACCCGTCGGGACGATACCTGGGTTGATGAGGACGACTATGAAGATGACGAAGACGACGAGGCGATGAAGCCGCAGGGCTCGCGTCGCGCGCGAATTCTACGCAGCGCCTTAGCGCGTCGCCAGCGTCTGGCTGAGAAGTTTTCCAACCCGATGGGGCGCAAGACCGACGCCGCGCTGTTCTCCGGTAAGCGCATGGATGATGCCGAGGAGGACGTTCAGTTCAGCGCCAACGGCGCGCCGGTTGCGGCAGACGATGTGCTGTTTTCTGGCGCCAGCGCCGCGCGTCCGGCCGATGCGGACGACGTCCTGTTCTCCGGCGCCAGCGCCACGCGCCCGGGGGACTTTGACCCCTACGATCCGCTGCTGAACGGCCATAGTATTGCCGATCCGGTCAGCGCGGCTGCGGCAGCCACCGCGGCGCCGCAGGCGTGGGCTGAGCCGGTAGTCGGCCAGGCTCCGCAGGCCGGCTGGCAGCCGGAGGCGCAGGCGTACCAGACTGAGCAGACGCCGGTGCAGCAGCCTCACTATCGCCCTGAGCCAACATATCCACCGCATCAGGCGTATCAGCCTGAGCCACAGTATCAGCCGCAGCAGGCATATCAGCCTGAGCAGGTGCAGGTGCAGCAGCCTCACTATCAGCCTGAGCCGCAGTATCAGCCGCAGCAGGCATATCAGCCTGAGCAGGCGCCGGTGCAGCAGTCTCACTATCAGCCTGAGCCACAGTATCAGCCGCAGCAGTCATATCAGCCTGAGCAGGCGCCGGTGCAGCAGCCTTACTATCAGCCTGAGCCACAGTATCAGCCGCAGCAGGCATATCAGCCTGAGCAGGCGCCGGTGCAGCAGCCTTACTATCAGCCTGAGCCACAGTATCAGCCGCAGCAGGCGTATCAGCCTGAACAGGCGCCGGTACAGCAGCCTGCTTATCAGCCTGAGCCGTACGCAACTGCGCCCGCCGTCGAGCCCGAAGCTCCGCAGGAAGAGCTCAAGCCGCAGCGTCCGCCGATGTACTACTTCGAAGAAGTCGAAGAGAAGCGCGCGCGTGAACGCGAACAGCTTGCCGCCTGGTATCAGCCGATTCCGGAGCCTGCCAGCCCGATTGCGACTAAACCGATCTCTTCGCCGCCGCCATCGTCGCCCGTTGATGCCGCCGCGGTAACCACCCTGGTCGCCGGCGTACACCAGGCCACGGGCGCTGGTGCAGCCGCCGCTGCGGTGGCCTCCGCAGCGTCATCCGCCGAGCCGCTGTTCAGTCCGGCAGCGGGCGGGCCGCGCGTGCAGGTCAAAGAGGGCATTGGTCCGAAGCTGCCGCGTCCTAATCGCGTCCGCGTCCCGACGCGCCGCGAGCTGGCATCGTACGGTATCAAGCTGCCCTCTCAGCGCATCGCGGAAGAGCGAGCTCGTCAGGCGGAGCTTGATCAAAATTATGACGATGAACCGCTCACCGATGAAGAAGTTAGCGAACTGGAGCAGGGGGAGCTGGCGCGTCAGTTTGCCGCAACCCAGCAGCAGCGCTACGGTGAGGTCTACCAGGCTGACGAAGCCGATGATGACGATTCGGCCGCCGAAGCCGAGCTGGCTCGCCAGTTTGCCGCCTCCCAGCAGCAGCGCTACAGCAGCGAGCAGCCGCGTGGCGCGAATCCGTTCTCGCCGGCTGATTATGACTTCTCGCCGATGAAAGCGCTGGTAGACGACGGCCCGAGCGAGCCGCTGTTTACGCCGATGCCTGAAGCTCAGCCGTCGGTACCGCATCAGCAGCCCGCACAGCAGCAGCCGACGCCGCACTATCAGCCGCCACAGCCTGCGTACCAGCAGCAGCCGGTTCAGTCTGCGCCAGCGCAGGGCTATCAGCCGCCGCAGGCCCCTCAAGTGCATATGCAACCGTCGGCCCAGCAGCCGGCGCCGCAGCCGCAGGAGAGCCTGATTCACCCGCTCCTGATGCGCAACGGCAACAGCCAGCCGGTGCCGCGGCCGACGACGCCGCTGCCGTCTCTGGATCTGCTGACCCCGCCGCCGAGCGAGGTCGAGCCGGTTGATACCTTCGCGCTGGAGCAAATGGCGCGCCTGGTGGAAGCCCGCCTCGCCGATTTCCGCATTAAAGCGGATGTGGTGAACTACTCGCCTGGCCCGGTTATCACCCGCTTTGAGCTGAATCTGGCGCCGGGCGTAAAGGCCGCGCGTATTTCTAACCTGGCGCGCGACCTGGCCCGTTCGCTATCCACGGTTGCCGTGCGCGTCGTGGAGGTCATTCCGGGCAAACCGTACGTCGGCCTGGAGCTGCCGAATAAGAAGCGCCAGACCGTCTACCTGCGTGAAGTGCTGGATAACACCAAGTTCCGCGATAACCCGTCGCCGCTGACCGTGGTGCTGGGCAAGGATATCGCCGGCGATCCGGTGGTTGCCGATCTGGCTAAAATGCCGCACCTGCTGGTTGCCGGTACCACCGGCTCCGGTAAATCGGTCGGCGTCAACGCCATGATCCTCAGCATGCTCTACAAGGCGCAGCCGGAAGATGTGCGCTTCATTATGATCGACCCGAAAATGCTCGAACTGTCGGTCTATGAAGGGATCCCGCATCTGCTGACCGAAGTGGTCACCGATATGAAAGACGCGGCTAACGCTCTGCGCTGGAGCGTGAACGAGATGGAGCGCCGCTATAAGCTGATGTCCGCTTTGGGCGTGCGTAACCTGGCGGGCTACAACGAGAAGATTGCCGAGGCGGCGCGCATGGGGCGGCCAATTCCGGATCCGTACTGGAAGCCGGGCGACAGCATGGATGCGGTTCATCCGGTGCTGGAAAAACTGCCTTACATCGTGGTGCTGGTGGATGAGTTCGCCGACCTGATGATGACCGTGGGTAAGAAAGTCGAAGAGCTGATTGCTCGCCTGGCGCAGAAGGCGCGTGCGGCGGGTATTCACCTCGTGCTGGCGACCCAGCGTCCGTCGGTTGACGTGATCACCGGCCTGATTAAGGCCAACATCCCGACGCGTATCGCGTTCACCGTGTCGAGCAAAATTGACTCGCGCACCATTCTCGACCAGAGCGGCGCCGAATCGCTGCTGGGAATGGGGGATATGCTCTACTCCGGGCCGAACTCGACTATTCCTGTGCGCGTGCACGGAGCATTTGTCCGCGACCAGGAGGTCCATGCGGTCGTTCAGGACTGGAAGGCGCGCGGGCGTCCGCAGTATATCGACGGCATCACTTCGGATAGCGAAAGCGAAGGCGGCGGCGGTGGATTTGACGGCGGGGAAGAGCTGGATCCGCTGTTCGACCAGGCGGTCAGTTTCGTTACCGAGAAGCGCAAAGCCTCTATCTCCGGCGTTCAGCGTCAGTTCCGTATCGGCTATAACCGCGCCGCGCGCATCATCGAACAGATGGAAGCGCAGGGCATCGTCAGCGAGCAGGGCCACAACGGCAACCGCGAAGTGCTGGCGCCGCCGCCCTTCGAGTGAGTGCAAAGTTGGGTAAATAAGAGCAAAATCAGCCTATTCTTCTGTCCCGCCGCGCCAGGCGGTCCTACATTAGGGGCAGAAGAGGCTCCCGGGCCGGGAGCGACGCACATTGACGGACATTAAGGAATAACAATGAAAAAACTCGCAATCACCTGTGCATTACTGTCTGGATTTGTTGTCAGTCAGGTGTGGGCAGATGCCGCCGGCGATTTGAAAAGCCGTCTGGATAAGGTGAGCAGCTTCCACGCCAGCTTTACGCAGAAAGTGACCGATGGCAGCGGCAATGCGGTACAGGACGGACAGGGCGACCTGTGGGTGAAGCGGCCGAATCTGTTCAACTGGCACATGACCCAGCCGGATGAAAGTATTCTGGTCTCTGACGGTAAAACGCTGTGGTTCTATAACCCGTTCGTTGAGCAGGCGACCGTCACCTGGCTGAAAGACGCCACCAGCAACACGCCGTTTATGCTGATTGCGCGTAACCAGTCTAACGACTGGCAGCAGTATAATATTAAGCAAAACGGCGATGATTTTGTCCTGACGCCGAAAAGCGGCGGCGGTAACCTGAAGCAGTTCACCATTAATGTTGGGCGTGACGGCACCATTCATCAGTTCAGCGCGGTAGAGCAGGACGACCAGCGCAGCAGCTACCAGCTGAAGTCTCAGCAAAACGGTGCGGTCGATGCATCTAAGTTTACCTTTACGCCGCCGCAAGGGGTTACGGTGGACGATCAACGTAAATAGAGGCGAATGTGGGCAATCTGTCGCTCGATTTTTCCGACAATGCGTTTCAACCTCTGGCCGCCCGTATGCGGCCAGAAAATTTAGCGCAGTACATCGGCCAGCAGCACCTGCTGGCACCGGGTAAACCTTTGCCGCGGGCAATTGAGGCCGGGCATCTTCATTCGATGATTCTGTGGGGCCCGCCGGGCACCGGAAAAACCACCTTAGCGGAAGTGATTGCCCGCTATGCCAGCGCCGATGTCGAGCGGATTTCGGCCGTGACCTCCGGCGTGAAGGAGATCCGCGAGGCCATCGAACGCGCCCGGCAGAATCGTAATGCCGGTCGGCGCACAATCCTGTTTGTCGACGAAGTCCACCGCTTCAATAAAAGCCAGCAGGACGCTTTCCTGCCGCATATCGAAGATGGCACCATCACCTTTATCGGCGCGACCACGGAAAACCCCTCTTTTGAACTCAACTCTGCGCTGTTATCCAGAGCCCGCGTCTATCTGCTGAAATCGCTGACCACGGAAGATATAGAGCAGGTATTAACGCAGGCGATGAACGATACCGGCCGCGGCTACGGCGGGCAGGATATTGTGCTGCCTGACGAGACGCGTCGGGCGATAGCCGAGCTGGTAAACGGCGACGCGCGCCGCGCGCTGAATACGCTGGAGATGATGGCCGATATGGCCGAAACCGACGCCGCCGGTCAGCGGGTGCTGCAGGCCAGTCTGTTGACCGAAATCGCCGGGGAGCGCAGCGCGCGTTTTGATAACAAGGGCGACCGTTTTTACGATTTAATTTCGGCGCTGCACAAGTCCGTGCGCGGCAGCGCGCCGGACGCCGCGCTGTACTGGTATGCGCGGATCATCAGCGCCGGCGGCGATCCGCTGTACGTTGCCCGCCGCTGTCTGGCGATCGCCTCGGAAGACGTCGGTAACGCCGACCCTCGGGCCATGCAGGTCGCTATCTCCGCCTGGGACTGCTTTACCCGCGTCGGCCCGGCGGAGGGCGAACGGGCGATTGCTCAGGCCATTGTTTATCTGGCCTGCGCGCCGAAGAGCAACGCCGTTTACACCGCCTTCAAAGCGGCGATGGCCGACGCCCGCGAACGCCCGGACTACGACGTGCCGGTCCATCTGCGCAATGCGCCGACGAAGCTGATGAAAGAGATGGGCTATGGCCAGCAGTATCGCTACGCCCACGATGAGCCCAACGCCTATGCCGCCGGCGAGGAGTACTTCCCGCAGGAAATGGCGCAAACGCGCTATTATCGGCCAACAAACCGAGGGCTTGAGGGGAAAATTGGCGAAAAGCTCGCCTGGCTTAGCGAACAGGATCAAAATAGCCCCACAAAACGCTACCGCTAACAGAGGCGTTGCGGTAAGGTTATCACGATATTCCGGTGGTCGTAGTCTGCGGCCACTTTTCATTTTATTAATTCGATAAGCACAGGATAAGCATGCTCGATCCCAATCTGCTGCGTACCGAGCCAGACGCAGTCGCTGAAAAACTGGCACGTCGGGGCTTTAAGCTGGATGTAGATAAACTGCGCGCTCTGGAAGAGCGTCGTAAAGTTCTGCAGGTTGAAACTGAAAATCTGCAGGCGGAGCGCAACTCCCGATCGAAATCCATTGGCCGGGCGAAAGCGCGTGGGGAAGATATCGAGCCGTTACGCCTGGAAGTGAACAAGCTTGGCGAACAGCTGGATGCGGCGAAATCCGATCTGGACGCGCTGCTGGCCGAGATCCGCGACATCGCGCTGACCATTCCGAACGTCCCGCATGATGACGTTCCGCTGGGTAAAAGCGAAAACGACAACATCGAAGTGAGCCGCTGGGGAACCCCGCGCGAGTTCGATTTTGCCGTGCGCGATCACGTGACTCTGGGCGAAATGCACGGCGGGCTGGACTTCGCCGCGGCGGTCAAGCTGACCGGCTCGCGCTTCGTGGTGATGAAGGGCCAGCTGGCTCGCCTGCACCGCGCGCTGTCGCAGTTTATGCTGGACCTGCATACCGAACAGCACGGCTATAGTGAAAACTATGTTCCGTATCTGGTAAACCAGGATACGCTGTACGGCACCGGCCAGCTGCCGAAGTTCGCCGGCGACCTGTTCCATACGCGTCCGCTGGAAGAAGAGGCGGACAGCAGCAACTACGCGCTGATCCCGACCGCCGAAGTTCCGCTGACCAACCTGGTGCGCGATGAGATCATCGATGAAGACGATCTGCCGATCAAAATGACCGCGCACACGCCGTGCTTCCGCTCTGAAGCGGGATCCTACGGTCGCGATACCCGCGGCCTGATCCGTATGCACCAGTTCGACAAAGTTGAAATGGTGCAGATCGTCCGTCCGGAAGACTCTATGGCGGCGCTGGAAGAGATGACCGGCCACGCGGAAAAAGTTCTGCAGCTGCTGGGCCTGCCGTATCGTAAGGTGGCGCTCTGCACCGGCGATATGGGCTTCAGCGCATGCAAAACCTACGATCTGGAAGTGTGGGTGCCGGCGCAGAATACCTACCGCGAAATTTCCTCCTGCTCGAACGTCTGGGACTTCCAGGCGCGCCGCATGCAGGCGCGCTGCCGCAGCAAGTCCGATAAGAAAACGCGCCTGGTCCATACGCTGAACGGCTCCGGCCTGGCGGTGGGTCGTACCCTGGTTGCGCTGATGGAAAACTATCAGCAGGCTGACGGCCGTATCGAAATCCCGGAAATTCTGCGCCCCTACATGCGCGGCCTTGAGTTCATCGGCTGATTTTTCGATCTCCATCTCAAAAGCGCCTTCGGGCGCTTTTTTTTCATCTTCTTCTTGATGCCGGGCAATAACCCGTCTGTTTAACCCTTCCATACTCCCTTTGAGTTAAAGCAGCATAAAAAACTAATAAAAGATAATTACGTTATATATATAACTATATAACGCTTATTGGTAAATTGTGAGCAACCAAAGCGAGTGTCCATGAAAATTAAAGCCCCCGATGCTTTACTGGCTGCCGAGGTAAGCCGGCGTGGTTTAATGAAAACCACGGCGATTGGCGGTCTGGCAGTGGCCAGTAACGCATTTACTTTACCCTTCACGCGCATTGTCCATGCCGCCGACGCCCTGTCGCCGGTAAGCGAAACGGTAACCTGGAGCGCCTGTACCGTTAACTGCGGTAGCCGCTGCCCGCTGCGCATGCACGTTGTTGATGGCGAAATTAAATACGTTGAAACAGATAATACCGGTGACGATAGCTACGAAGGTCTGCACCAGGTGCGCGCCTGCCTGCGCGGGCGTTCGATGCGTCGTCGCGTCTACAATCCCGATCGCCTGAAGTACCCGATGAAGCGCGTGGGTAAACGCGGTGAAGGAAAATTTGAACGCATCAGCTGGGAAGAGGCGTTCGATACCATTGCCGGCAATATGCAGCGCCTGATCAAAGACTATGGCAACGAATCTATCTACCTGAACTACGGGACCGGAACCCTGGGCGGGACCATGACCCGCTCCTGGCCGCCGGGAAAAACGCTCATTGCCCGCCTGATGAACTGCTGCGGCGGCTACCTTAATCACTATGGCGACTACTCCTCCGCGCAGATCGCCGCAGGGCTGAATTACACCTACGGCGGTTGGGCCGACGGCAACAGCCCGTCGGATATTGAAAACAGCCAGCTGGTAGTGCTGTTTGGTAATAACCCGGGCGAAACGCGAATGAGCGGTGGCGGGGTGACCTACTATCTGGAGCAGGCGCGACAAAAATCCAATGCGCGGATGATTATCATCGATCCGCGCTATACCGATACCGGCGCCGGTCACGAAGACGAGTGGATCCCGATCCGCCCGGGTACCGACGCGGCGCTGGTCTCGGCGCTGGCGTGGGTGATGATTACGGAAAACCTGGTCGATACCCCGTTCCTCGATAAATATTGCGTTGGCTACGATGAAAAAACGCTCCCTGCCGACGCGCCGGCAAACGGCCACTATAAGGCCTGGATCCTGGGCCAGGGCAGCGACGGTATCGCCAAAACGCCGACATGGGCGTCAACCATTACCGGCATTCCGGTCGATCGCATTGTGAAGCTGGCCCGCGAAATTGCCGGCGCGAAGCCCGCTTATATCAGCCAGGGCTGGGGGCCGCAGCGTCACGCTAACGGTGAAATTGCCACCCGGGCGATCTCAATGCTGTCTATTCTGACCGGCAACGTCGGCATTAACGGCGGCAACAGCGGCGCGCGCGAGGGATCATACGATCTGCCGTTTGAGCGTATGCCGACGCTGGATAACCCGGTTGAGACCAGCATCTCCATGTTTATGTGGACCGACGCGATCGAACGCGGTCCGGAGATGACGGCTCTGCGCGACGGAGTTCGCGGCAAAGATAAGCTCGATGTGCCGATCAAGATGATCTGGAACTATGCGGGCAACTGCCTGATCAACCAGCACTCGGATATCAACCGCACCCACGAAATTCTGCAGGACGAGAAGAAGTGCGAGATGATTGTGGTGATCGATTGCCATATGACCTCGTCGGCAAAATATGCCGATATCCTGCTGCCGGACTGCACCGCCTCCGAGCAGATGGACTTCGCGCTGGATGCCTCCTGCGGCAACATGTCGTACGTTATCTTCACCGATCGGGCGATTAAGCCGCGCTTTGAATGTAAAACGATTTATGACATGACCACGGCGCTGGCAAAACGCATGGGCGTGGAGCAGCAGTTTACCGAAGGCCGCAGTCAGGAAGGCTGGATGCGCTATCTGCACGAGCTTTCCCGTAAAGCGATCCCCGACCTTCCGGACTTTGACACCTTCCGCAAGCAGGGGATTTATAAACAGCGCGACCCGGAAGGGCACCACGTTGCCTATAAGGCGTTCCGCGACGATCCACAGGCCAATCCGCTGACCACGCCATCGGGAAAAATCGAGATCTATTCGCAGGCGCTGGCAACAATTGCGGCCACCTGGGAATTGCCCGAAGGGGATGTGATCGATCCGCTGCCGATTTATACCCCGGGCTTTGAGAACTATAACGATCCGCTGATCGAGAAGTTCCCGCTGCAGCTGACCGGCTTCCACTATAAATCCCGCGTTCACTCAACCTACGGCAACGTCGACGTGCTGAAGGCCGCCTGTCGCCAGGAGATGTGGATTAACCCGCTGGATGCGAAGACGCGCGGTATCGGCAACGGCGATCGGATTCGTATTTTCAACGCCCGCGGCGAAGTGCATATCGAAGCCAAAGTGACGCCGCGTATGATGCCCGGCGTCGTCGCCCTGGGTGAGGGAGCCTGGTATAACCCGGACGCCGGCCGCGTGGATCAGGCGGGGAGTATTAACGTGCTCACCACCCAACGTCCGTCGCCTCTGGCGAAAGGAAATCCGTCGCACACCAACCTCGTCCAGGTTGAGAAGCTGTAAGGAATAACCGATGACAACTCAATATGGATTTTTTATCGATTCCGCCCGTTGCACCGGTTGTAAAACCTGCGAACTGGCTTGTAAAGACTATAAAAACTTAACACCGGACGTCAGCTTCCGCCGCATTTATGAATACGCGGGCGGCGACTGGCAGGAGGATAACGGCGTCTGGCGGCAGAACGTGTTTGCCTACTACCTCTCTATCGCCTGTAACCACTGCGAGGACCCGGCCTGTACCAAGGTGTGTCCGAGCGGCGCGATGCATAAGCGTGATGATGGCTTTGTGGTGGTTGATGAAGACGTCTGTATCGGCTGCCGCTATTGCCATATGGCCTGTCCGTACGGCGCGCCGCAGTACAACGCGGCGAAAGGGCATATGACCAAGTGCGACGGCTGCCACGAACGCGTCGCCGTAGGTAAAAAACCGATCTGCGTCGAGTCCTGCCCGCTGCGGGCGCTGGACTTTGGCCCAATCGAAGAGCTGCGGCAGAAGCACGGCAAGCTGGCCGCCGTTGCGCCGCTGCCGTCGGCGCATTTTACGCAACCCAGTATTGTCATTAAACCGAACGCCAACAGCCGCCCATGCGGCGATACAACCGGCTATCTGGCCAACCCGAAGGAGGTGTGAGATGGGAAGTGGATGGCATGAATGGCCGCTGATGATCTTCACGGTCTTTGGCCAGTGCGTGGTGGGCGGCTTCATCGTCCTCGCGCTGGCGCTAATGAAGGGCAGCCTGTCGCGTGAGCAGCAGCAGCGCGTGGTGCTAAGCATGTTCGGCCTCTGGGTGCTGATGGGGATTGGCTTTATCGCCTCGACGCTGCACCTGGGCTCGCCGATGCGGGCTTTCAATTCGCTCAACCGCGTCGGCGCCTCATCGCTGAGTAACGAAATCGCCAGCGGAGCTCTCTTCTTCGCCGTCGGCGGTATTGGCTGGCTGCTGGCGGCGGTTAAGAAACTGCCGGCCGGGCTGCGTAGCCTGTGGCTGATCGTCACGATGGTATTGGGCGTCATCTTCGTCTGGATGATGGTGCGGGTATACAACACCATTGATACGGTGCCGACCTGGTATAGCGTCTGGACGCCGCTGAGCTTCTTCCTGACGCTGTTTATCGGCGGACCGCTGCTCGGCTATCTGCTGCTGCGCGTGGCCGGCGTGGACGGTTGGGCGATGCGCCTGCTGCCCGCCATCACGCTGGTGGCGCTGGTGGCCAGCATCGTGGTGGCGCTGATGCAGGGCAGCGAGCTGTCGACTATCCATAACTCCATCCAGCAGGCGTCCGCGCTGGTTCCGGACTACGGCTCGCTTATGGCCTGGCGCGTCGCGGCCCTGGCGCTGGCTTTGGCCTGCTGGGTTGCGCCGATGCTTAAAGGTTATCAGCCGGCGGTACCGCTGCTGGGCCTGGCGTTCGTGCTGGTGCTGGCGGGTGAGATGGTGGGCCGCGGGGTGTTCTACGGTCTGCATATGACGGTTGGCATGGCTATCGCCAGCTAAGCCGCTATTCGCGCCGGAACCTGGCGGTTCTGGCGCGATAAAAAATGCGCTCTCTTCATGAAATATTTCAACTGATATTCCCGCCTGTTAATTGCAATAAATTAATAAAAACAATGGAATAATATAAAGAATAATTCTGTCGTCTGGTCGATGGATAAAAAACTTCAATCGTTGCCCGGGAAACCGCGTCCTGCCTGATTTCAGGTGGATTGACAATGTTTACAGCAGTGGCATGATGCGCACGAAATCTGAACTTCCTCACGGTTTATATCCATGTCCATCTACACCCGGCCGGTGCAAATGTTGCTCTGCGGCCTGCTTTTGTTGACGCTGGCGATAGCGGTTTTAAACACCCTCGTCCCGCTTTGGCTCGCCCATGAAAACATGCCTACCTGGCAGGTCGGGATGGTCGGCTCATCCTATTTCACCGGTAACCTGGTCGGAACCCTGCTGGCCGGATGGGTCATTAAACATCTGGGATTTAACCGTAGCTACTATCTTGCCTCGCTGATTTTTGCCGTTGGCTGCGTTGGGCTTGGCGTCACCATTGGCTTCTGGACCTGGTTTAGCTGGCGTTTTATCGCCGGCGTAGGCTGCGCAATGATTTGGGTGGTGGTGGAAAGCGCGCTGGTGTGTAGCGGAACTACCCGCAGCCGCGGCCGCCTGCTGGCGGCGTATATGATGGTTTACTATGTCGGTACCGTGCTGGGCCAGCTGATGGTGAGCAAGCTGCCGACGGATCTGATGAGCGTTCTGCCCTGGGTGACCGGGCTGGCGCTGGCCGCGATCCTTCCGCTGCTGTTTACGCGCGTGGTCAATCAGACGGATGAACCGCATGAGACCGCAGCCCGTATCTGGCCGATGCTCAGGCTGCGTCAGGCTCGCCACGGCGTTAACGGCTGCATTATTTCCGGGATCGTCCTCGGCTCGCTGTACGGACTTATGCCGCTGTGGCTGAACCATCAAGGGGCGAGCGACGCCGGGATTGGCTTCTGGATGGCGGTAATGGTGAGCGCCGGGATCCTCGGGCAGTGGCCGGTGGGCCGCCTGGCGGATCGTTATGGGCGTCTGCTGGTGCTGCGCGTTCAGGTGTTTATCGTTATTCTCGGCTGTCTGGCAATGCTCAGCCAGGCCGCGATGGCGCCGGCGCTGTTTATTCTTGGCGCCTCGGGCTTTACGCTGTATCCGGTGGCGATGGCGTGGGCGTGCGAAAAAGTTGAGCGCCATCAGCTGGTGGCGATGAACCAGGCGCTATTGATGAGCTACACCATCGGCAGCCTGCTTGGGCCAACGCTTACCGCGATGCTGATGCAGAATTTCTCCGATAACCTGCTGTTTATTATGATCGCCAGCGTGTCGTTCATCTACCTGCTGACGCTGCTGCGCAAAGCAGGGCACCACCCTACGCCGGTGGCGCACGCGTAGTTGTTCTTCGAGCCTTCACCGCAATAATAAAGGGGACTTTGTCCCCTTTATTATTTGCCGCCAGCGACGAGCGCATCAAGCTGGCTCTGATGCTCTACCCCGGTGAGCCGATGCAGCCGATCCTCCTCATCCAGCCAGCAGACCAGGCGCTGAATAGTCTGTATATGCTGTTCGCTATCGGCCGCGGCCAGAACGATAATCAGCCGCACATCGGGGTGATCGGGAAACGCCACGGCTTCGGCGCAGCAAACCAGCGAGAGAACGCTATGCGGGCTCAGAACCCCTTCATCCGGGCGGGCGTGCGGGAGGGCAAATTCCGGAGTGAGTATGTACCAGGGGCCATTTTTCTCGGTGGCGCTGATGATGGCATCCGCGTAGCCGGCGCTGATTTTCCCCTGCTGCGCCAGCGGACGGCAGGCCAGCCTAATCGCGCTGCGCCACTCCAGACCGCGCTCTCTGTACTGCCAGGCGGCAAATAATTTCTCATCCATGTCGGATCCTCAAATAGCGAGCCGGTCAGTGGGCGACCGGCTCGTGCGGCGGTCAGCGAAGCGCGTTATATAGCGCCTCGCCGGAGATGCCGTATTTTGCCTTGAGCTGCCGGCTGTTGCCCGACTCGGTGAAGGTATCCTGCGTTCCCAGGCGCGTCAGGCGCGCCGGATGGGCCGCCTGGGCCATCGCTTCGGCGACCTGACCGCCAAGGCCGCCGTTTACCGTGTGATTCTCCAGCGTGGCGATTAGCGGGCACTCTTCTACCAGCGCATAAAACGCCTGCTGATTAAACGGTTTGAGCGTCGCTACGTGGATGAGCTTGCCTTTTTTGCCGCTGGCAACCAGCTTTTCATAGCCTTCGCTGGCCTGCTCCAGCACCGTGCCCTCAAAGAGAATGGCGAAATCGTTGCCGCTGCTGGCGATGGCCGCGATATCGGTAACCCGGGGTATCACGCTCTTATCGCGCACCGGCATCGGTTCACGCGCCACGCGGATATAAACCGGGCCTTTAATTTTTGCCGCCTGCTCAAAGGCGTCGGCTATTTCTTCGGCATCGGCCGGCGTCAGGATCGTCAGGCCCGGCAGCACGCGGGTCAGGGCAAGATCCTCCAGCGCATGGTGCGAGGCGCCGTCCGGCCCGTCATCCATTCCCGGATGGCTACCCACCAGCTTGACGTTGGCTTTGGCGTAGCAGGCCTGCCGCAGCTGGGTCCATGCGGTCCCCGTTACAAACATCGCAAAATTGACATAGAAGGGGATATAGCCCTCAAGCGCCTGACCCACGGCAAAACTCATCGCTGAACCTTCCGCAATCCCCATTTCGAAGAAGGCCTCCGGGTAGCGCGCCTGAAACTGGTCGGTGCGGGTTGAACTGGCTAAGTCACTATCGATAGCGACGATGGGGTAACCTTTTTCTTTCAGGGCAATCAGTGCATTACCGATCTCATCACGCGGTGCTTTCATCACTGTAACTCCTCCATTGCCTGCTGGTATTGTTCTGTGGTCGGGGTTTTCGAGTGCCAGTCGCCGTTATTTTCCATATAGCTGACGCCGGAGCCCTTGGTGGTATGGGCGACGATGGCTACCGGCTTGCCTTTCAGATGGCGGGAGAGCATCAGGGTGTCGGCCACCTGGTGCATATCATTACCGTTGTGCAGCTCCAGCACGTGCCAGCCAAAGCTGCGGATCTTATCCGCCAGCGGCTCGAGATTAACCACTTCATTAACCGGATCGTGGGAAGAGAAGCCGTTGTAATCGATAATCGCGACCAGATTATCCATTTTCATATGCCCGGCCTGCTGTAGGGTTTCCCAGATTTGCCCTTCGTGCATTTCGCCATCGCCGATGATGGCAAATACCCGATGAGGCTCGCCGCGGCGCTTTTTAGCGGCCGCCATACCGAAGGCGACCGATAGTCCCTGGCCGAGCAAACCGGTCGTCGCGTCGACATCCGGCAGCGATTTTATGCTGGGGTGTCCCTGCAGGCGCGAATTGATCTGGCGGAAGGTATTGAACTCGCTGCGATCGATTTTACCTTTTTGGTAAAGCATGGCGTACTGCGCGGCAACGGCGTGCCCCTTGCTCATGACGACGCGTGCGCGGGGCGAGGCCGCCAGGTCAACCTCCTGATAATAGATCCAGGTGAGAATATCGATTATCGATAAGGCGCCGCCCGGGTGGCCAATACCGGACTCATAAATCATCGTGACGATATCGCGGCGAGCGGCGAGCGCATGGGACTTCAGTTCATCAATGTTCATGTTGTTTCCTTCTTATGGCAGCATTTTGCCGATGTAGTACACAACCAGGCCCAGGGCGACAAAGTCGGTTTCCGGGAAGCTGGTTCCCGACAGGCCGACGGACTCCATGATGGGGTAGATCAGCGCGGGGCCGATGCCGATAAGGATCCCGGTGACGAAGCTCCCGGCGATGGCCCCTTTCCAGCCGCCCGAGGCATTGCCAAATACCGCCGCGGTGGCGCCGATAAAGAAGTAGGGGATGGCCACCGGAATGATGACGGTTTGCCCGAGGAGCGCGAGAAAGCCCATCACCGCCAGCCCGCCAACAAATGAAGAGATAAATCCCAGTACCGTGGCGGTTGGCGCATACGGGAAAACGACCGGGCAGTCGAGGGCGGGTTTAGCGTTGGGAATGAATTTCTCCGAAATGCCGAGGAAGGCCGGGACAATTTCTGACAGCAGCAGGCGAACCCCGGTAATGATGATGTACAAAGACGCGGTGAAGGTGAGCGACTGGAACAGAGGGTAAACCAGCCAGTGCATGCCGCCAGCCGCCGCCGTGACCGCCGCTTTCCCGGCGGCGAACGCCGCAATGTAATAGAAAATACTGACCGAGATCGACACGGAGACGATGTAATCTTTAAAGATCCCCAGCCAGCCTGGCAGGTTTAGTTTTTCGGTCGACTGCTTAGGATCGCCCACCTTTGAACCGATCCATCCGGACGCCGCGTAGGCCAGCGTCACGTAGTGCCCCATCGCAATTTCATCATTACCGGTGATTTTTCTCATCCACGGCTGGGCAATCGCCGGGTACAGACAGGCGGCCAGCCCCAGCAGGATTGAGCCGACAATAATGGTGGTCATGTCGCTATAGCCGAGCGCCTTCAGGGTGACGGTCAGCAGGGCCGAGAGATAGAGATTATGCTGTCCGGTGAGAAAGATGTATTTGAAGGGAGTGACGCGGGCAAAGAACAGGTTCCAGCCAAAACCAATCACCATAATCAGCGAGACGCACATCGCGAATTTAGTTTGCGCCAGGCCGGTCAGCGCTTCCGCCAGCGGCATAACGCCTTTCAGACCAAAGCCATCGCTGAATAATGTCTGAAAATTGCCGAGAGAGGTCACGGCCAGTCCGGCCCCGCCGGCAAAAACCAGAAAGCCGACGATGGTTTTGAACGTTCCGGAGAGCACTTTTTCAATCGGCTTTCGTTGGATCAATAAGCCAATTAATGCGATAAAACCAACTAAAAGTGGGGTGACGCCCAGAATGTCGAATACAATAAATCTGAGGAAATCCATATTGCCTCCGGGAGAGGTTAGTTGTGCTGGATTACGCGGATAAGCGCTGATTCCATCTCTTCACTGTTCATCAGGTCGGTGATACCGATAGCGTTAAATCCGGCAGCTTCGACTTCCTCGGTGAGATCGCGCATCGTGATCACGAAATCAATATCTCGCCAGGTTCGTAAACCGGAGAGAACGTCGTGCTCCAGTTCGATATCCCAGCCGTGTTTATCGATGATTTTTTGTGCTTTGATTTTGAGCATTAAGGAACTGCCCATACCGGTGCGACAGACGATGAGACCTTTCATGAGATGTTCTCCTGTTTGTAAAAATAATTATTTTTATTTGTTTGTGTGAGATAATAATTATTATCTTTAGCGTAGGGCGAAAGATGTGACTGTGTTTGCATTTTGAGCAAGAAAGGCAAAAAATGAGCCAGATAGACAACAACCTGTTGATAAACATACGAAACGGATCTTCAGAACTCAGCCCGATACTGGAGAAGGTGGGCCGCTTTATTGCGGAAAATCCTGATTTTGTGATGCGTCACACAATTTCCGAGCTGGCCGACTCTGTTGATACCAGCGAGGGTAGCATCACCCGTTTTTGCCGGGCGTTTGGGTTTAAAGGTTTTTCCGATTTCAGAACGGCGCTGGCGGTGGAGCAGGGGGCCGCGCGCTCGGAAACTGGCGATGACGACGATATTGCGCCGGTGCTGGCGAGCATTCGCGATAGCAATACCATTATCGATGCTCAGGAGCTGCAAAGCGCAGCGGTGTGGCTGAATACGCTGAATAACATTGCCATTTATGCGGTGGGTACGGCGGTGCCCGTTGCCCTGTTTCTGCAAATGAATTTAATCAACATGGGCAAGGTTGCCAGCTTCGTCGATCGCTCCTATCCGGCGGCGATCCCGATATCAACCGAGCGGCAAAAGACGGGAATTATCGTCGTGCATACCGAACAGGCCTCGGCGGATATGATGCAGGCCTTGACGCTGGCGAAGCAGCAGGGGGTGAAAATATTGTCGCTGACCCGCGGCACGTTTACGCCGCTGGCTCGTTTATCGGACTGGAACCTGCAGGCCGCGGTGGCTTTACAGGGGGAAGGTGAATCAGGATTTGCTGAAATTGCCGGAGCGATGATGGTTGCCGATCGGATGCTGCGCGCGCTGGAGGATCAGGATGAGCGCTATGCGGAGTATCGTAAAGCGCATCAGAAACGCATTTTCTCGATTGAAAGCGTGGCGAATAAGCTGTCGCAATACTTTATGTCCTGATGCTTGCTGAAGCGCTTTCCGCCCGGATAATGCGTGCTGCGGCGCTATCCGGGGAAAATGCTGCTCAACCGGGCGGCTGCCGCCCGTCGGTTTAGTACATCACTTTGTGGCCATACTGCTCGAGAATACCCTTGACGCGCTCCATGGTCTCTTTCTTCGGCGGATGCACGCCGTCCAGCTTGTACTCTTCGCTCATCGCCACCCATTTATGTTTGCCCAGCTCGTGATACGGCAGCAGTTCGATTTTTTCGACGTTGCCCATATCGCGGGTAAACTCGCCGAGGCGATGCGCGGAATCATCATCATCTGACCAGCCGGGAACCACCACGTAGCGGATCCAGACGTTAATATTTTTGTTCGCCAGATAGCGGCAAAACTCCAGCGTGCGGTGGTTAGAGACGCCGACCAGATTTTGGTGGATTTCGTCGTTCATCTGCTTAAGGTCGAGCATCACCAGGTCGGTGACCTCAAGCAGCTCGTCAATCACCGGATCGTAGCGGCGAACAAAGCCGTTGGTGTCGAGGCAGGTATGGATGCCCTCCTTGTGGCAGGCGCGGAACCAGTCGCGTACGAATTCAGCCTGCAGGATAGCCTCACCGCCGGATGCGGTCACCCCGCCGCCGGAGGCGTTCATAAAGTGACGGTAAGTGACGACCTCTTTCATCAGGCTTTCGACGGTCACTTCCGTGCCGCCGTGGGTATCCCAGGTATCGCGGTTATGGCAGTACAGGCAGCGCATCAGGCAGCCCTGGAAGAAGGTGATGAAGCGGATCCCAGGGCCATCGACGGTGCCACAGGATTCAAAGGAGTGAATGCGACCAATAGTTGACATTGCGGTGATATCTCCAGATTCGGTCCGTCCGGGACCTGTGATGCACAGCTCAAACCGGCTGTGTTTAAGAGCCAGTCCCATTAGGCTATTTTACTTGCCATTTTGAACCTGGGCAGTGCTCACAATCCTCACGTACTCCGTATACGCTCCGGTTGCTGCGCGCTGCCCGTGTGCAAACTGGCTGCGACAATTACGCCTAATGGGATAGGCTCTAAGTCTGTTTTGGCGGTTATCCATTCAGTATAGATAGCGGACAAAAGAGACTGGAGGGCAGGGAAGTATTGTTAAAAAGGCCCCACTTGCGTGGAGCCTTTATTGTACGCTTTTTATATCGCGATTTCAGTCAAACCCATTACATGGTCTGAGTGAAGGTACGAGTGATAACGTCCTGCTGCTGCTCTTTAGTCAGGGAGTTAAAACGTACTGCGTAGCCGGATACGCGGATGGTCAGCTGCGGATATTTTTCCGGGTTTTCCATCGCGTCGAGCAGCATTTCACGGTTCATAACGTTGACGTTCAGGTGCTGACCGCCTTCGATAGAAGCTTCGTGGTGGAAGTAACCGTCCATCAGGCCGGCCAGGTTAGTCTTACGAACTTCGTCGTCTTTACCCAGAGCGTTAGGAACGATAGAGAAGGTGTAAGAGATACCATCTTTAGCGTAAGCAAACGGCAGTTTTGCAACGGAGGTCAGAGAGGCGACGGCGCCTTTCTGGTCACGACCGTGCATCGGGTTAGCGCCTGGTCCGAACGGCGCGCCAGCGCGACGACCGTCCGGGGTGTTACCGGTTTTCTTACCATACACAACGTTAGAAGTGATGGTCAGAACGGACTGCGTCGGGATAGCGTTGCGGTAGGTGTGCAGTTTCTGAATTTTCTTCATGAAACGTTCAACCAGGTCAACGGCCATGTCATCTACGCGAGAGTCGTTGTTACCAAACTGCGGGTATTTGCCTTCGATTGCGAAGTCAACGGCCAGGCCGTTTTCGTCACGAATCGGTTTAACTTTCGCATATTTGATCGCGGACAGGGAGTCAGCGGCAACGGACAGGCCGGCGATACCGCATGCCATGGTGCGAACCACGTCACGGTCGTGCAGCGCCATCAGAGAGGCTTCGTAGCTGTACTTATCGTGCATGTAGTGGATGATGTTCAGCGCGGTGACGTACTGTTTAGCCAGCCAGTCCATGAAGTGATCCATGCGATCCATAACTTCATCAAAGTTCAGAACGTCGCCTTTGATCGGTTCAGCTTTAGGACCAACCTGCATTTTCAGTTTTTCATCAACGCCGCCGTTGATCGCGTACAGCATGGTTTTCGCGAGGTTAGCGCGAGCGCCGAAGAACTGCATTTGCTTACCAACAACCATCGGGCTTACGCAGCAGGCGATAGCGTAGTCATCGTTGTTGAAGTCCGGACGCATCAGATCGTCATTCTCGTACTGCAGAGAAGAGGTATCGATGGAGACTTTAGCCGCGTATTTTTTGAAGCTCAGCGGCAGTTTTTCAGACCACAGAATGGTGATGTTCGGCTCCGGAGACGGCCCCATGGTGTACAGGGTGTTCAGGAAGCGGAAGCTGTTTTTAGTGACCAGGGTACGGCCGTCAACGCCCATACCGCCGATGGATTCAGTTGCCCAAATCGGGTCACCGGAGAACAGTTCATCATACTCAGGAGTACGCAGGAAGCGAACCATACGTAGCTTCATGACCAGGTGGTCAATCATTTCCTGTGCGTCCTGCTCGGTGATTTTACCGGCTTTCAGGTCACGTTCGATGAAGATATCCAGGAAGCTGGAGGTACGACCGAAGGACATTGCCGCGCCGTTCTGAGATTTAACGGCGGCCAGGTAACCGAAGTAGGTCCACTGGATAGCTTCCTGCGCGGTTTGTGCCGGAGCAGAGATATCGCAGCCGTATTTATCCGCCATCTCTTTGATCTGACCCAGCGCGCGGTGCTGCTCGGAGATCTCTTCGCGCAGACGGATGGTCGCTTCCAGATCTTCGCCGTTTTCCAGACGTTCCTGCAGAGACAGGAACTGAGCGTATTTGTCTTTCATCAGGAAGTCGATGCCGTACAGCGCAACGCGGCGGTAGTCACCGATGATACGACCGCGGCCGTAGGCGTCCGGCAGACCGGTCAGCACGCCGGATTTACGGCAGTTCAGGATGTCTTTGGTGTAAACGTCAAACACGCCCTGGTTGTGAGTTTTACGGTACTCGGTGAAGATTTTTTTCAGCATCGGGTCCAGCTCGCGATCGTACGCTTTGCAAGAACCTTCAACCATTTTAATGCCGCCGAACGGGATGATCGCACGTTTCAGCGGAGCTTCAGTCTGCAGACCAACGATTTTCTCGAGCGCTTTCTCGATGTAGCCTGCGTCGTGAGAAGTAATGGTGGATGCAAGGGAAGTATCGAAATCAACAGGCGCGTGAGTGCGGTTTTCCTGTTTAACGCCTTCCATTACGTTGTCCCACAGCTTGGTGGTCGCGTCAGTTGCGCCAGCCAGGAAGGACTCGTCACCTTCGTACGGGGTGTAGTTTTTCTGGATAAAGTCACGGACGTTGACTTCGTTCTGCCAGTCACCTTTCGCAAAACCTTCCCAGGCTGTGGCTAACTTTTCATTAAGCTCGGACATGTAACACCTACCTTCTTAAGTGGATTTTTTATTTACTGCCTGAAACAACCCTTAGTGATGGTCGTCGCCACGCAGGTAAATGACCCAGTATGTCAACCCAACCAGCAGACCACCGCCGATAATGTTCCCGATAGTTACCGGAATCAGGTTATCAGTGATGAAGTTCATGATGGTCAGGTGAGAGAAACTTTCCGGAGTTGAACCAACGGCGGTCCAGAATTCCGGGCTTGCAAAGTCGCGGATTACGATACCCATCGGGATCATAAACATGTTAGCGATACTGTGCTCGAAGCCGCTGGCAACAAACATGGCTACGGGGAGAACCATAATCATTGCTTTGTCCATCAGGCTGCGGCCGGAGTAGCTCATCCACACCGCGAGGCAGACCATCAGGTTCGCCAGGATACCCAGGCTGACGGCTTCAATAAAAGTATGATGCATTTTATGGTCAGCGGTTTGCAGGACGTTGAGCCCCCAGCCGCCGTTGGCGGTCATATATTCACCCGACAGCCACATCAGTAAGACGAACAGCAGTGCGCCTATCAGGTTACCAACATAGACGTTGAGCCAGTTTCGCGCCAGTTGACCCCAGGTAATTCGTCCGCTGGCTTTCGCCACGACGATAAGCACGGTGGAGGTAAACAGGTCAGCACCGCAGATGACGCACAGAATCAAGCCCAATGAAAAGCAGATCCCGCCGATAAACTTGGCAATACCGAAAGGCATCGCGGCAGTACCGGTCGTCGCGGTGATGTAGAAGACAAAAGCAATGGAGATAAAGACGCCAGCGGTAATCGCCAGATAAAAGGTCTTCATCGGGTGCTTTGTCGCTTTATAGACACCCGCTTCTTCGGCGACTTTCGCCATCGCTGCGGGGAGTAAAAGATCAAAAGGGTTGTCAGCTTTCACACTAACTCTCTCTTTATATAAGTCGGCGGTGAGATACTAACAAAGCATTATAGAAGGGAAATTGATGTAGATCATATCCCACCGGAACTATAAGCCCGTTTAGCGTATGGTTTTTGGGGTAATTAATGATAACTATATGTTTTTCAATGAAAAAATAAATTTTAATATTTACAAATTATGTTGATTTTTTTCATTTTGAGGCCAGGGTAACGGTTAATTAAAATGGGGTATTTTTATTAAAATTAACATCTCCAAAGTGCTGTGCGATCAATTTTCACCGTAAATTAACTTTGCAACTACAAGTTATTGTCCCCGTGAATTAAATATAAAAAAACGGAGCCGTAAACGACTCCGTGATGGGGCACTTCCGACGGCGCTGAGGGCTATTTCGCCCAGTAGGCCGCCTTAGCGCGCTGCAGCTTCTCGTAGGCTGCCAGTAAGGACTGATGGGCCGGGAACGCGCGCAGATCGCTATCTACCGCCTGCAGGCCGTAGAACGGCGCTTCGCCGCTTAGCGCAGCGCTGGCGGCTTCCACCGCGTCTACGCCGTACATGCGGACAAAGGCGTTCAGATACTGCAGCGGCTGACGTTCTTCTTCCTGGCTCAGCAGCAGCAGCGTTTGCAGGCAGCGGTAGTAGTTCGCGCGCTCGGCGCTGAAGATTGACGCATTGAACTCAATGGTCCACTCCGTCCAGATCAGCGCCTGCTCCAGATCGCCGCCGGCCAGCGCCAACATCGCTTTCAGTTCGCCAATACGCAGCGTATACCAGCCGTTGTCTTTGCCGGTTGCCAGGCCCAGCAGCTCGCGAACGCGGGTAAAGTCGTCATTACCTTCATCATCCAGCTGCTCAATCAGCGCCAGATAGTCCTCTTTCTCCCATTCGCTGCCCGGCAGAGAGAGGAGCGTTTCGCGCAGATGGCTGCCCATGCTGTTGTTCGCCAGCCACAGGTCTTCTGCCGGATAGATATCCGACATCCCCGGGACGATGATCCGGCAGGCATAGACGCTCAGGTGCTCGTAATCGGCGATGTAGACCTCTTTATCTTCTTGTTTAAAGATGGCCATCAGGGTGGCGAACTCCTCTTCCGTGGTACCGGAGAAGTTCCAGTCGACGAACGGATAGTCGGCATCCTGTTTGAACATATCCCAGGAGATCAGGCCGCTGGAGTCGATAAAGTGGGTTTCAAGGTTGGCGTGTTCGGCCACTTCTTCGTCATCGAAGGTGGGCGGCGTGAAGACGTCGAGATCCTTCAGGCTGCGGCCCTGCAGCAGCTCGGTGACGGTGCGTTCCAGCGCGACGCCGAAGTCAGGATGCGCGCCGAAGGAGGCGAAGCAGGTTCCGTTTTCCGGGTTAAACAGCACCACGCAGATCACCGGATACTTGCCGCCCAGCGAGCCGTCGTAGGCAAAAATCGGGAAACCTTCCGCTTCCAGCTTATTAATCGACTCCACCACGCCCGGATAGCGGGCCATCACCTCGGCAGGGATTTCCGGCAGGCTGATGCTTTCCGCAATGATGCGGTTCTTGATATGGCGCTCGAAGACTTCCGACAGCCCTTGAACGCGCGCTTCGTTAGCGGTATTGCCCGCGGACATCCCGTTAGAGACGTACAGGTTGCCGACGATATTCATCGGAATATAGACCGTTTCGCCGTCGGACTGGCGGGTGAACGGCAGGCCACAAACGCCGCGATCGTCATTACCGGACTGCAGATCGACCAGCATGCTGGCGGTCAGCTGATCGTCAGGATCGTAGAAGGCGCGCAGGCGAGGATCGAGCAGCCCTTCCGGCACTTCGTCTTCGGTCAGCGGGAACCATTTTTCGTTTGGATAGTGAACAAACGGCCCGTTGGCGATGGTTTCGCCTAACCAGAAATCGGCGAAGAAATAGTTGGTCGACAGGCGTTCGAAGTATTCGCCCAGCGCGGAGGCCAGCGCCGCTTTTTTGGTCGCGCCTTTGCCGTTGGTGAAGCACAGCGAACAGGCTTTATCGCGGATATGAACTGACCACACGTGCGGTACCGGATTCAGCCACGAGGCCTCTTCAATATCAAATCCGAGGTCGAGCAATTTCTGCTGGAAGCGGGCGATGGAATCTTCCAGGGCGGCGTCTTTGCCGGGGATAAACGTTTGAGTCATAGCGGTCACTTTTTTCGTACGTAAAGCGCGCAATGATACGGGGTTTGCGTGTCAGGCGCTATCTTCGCGAGGGTCCCGGCGAAAATAAAAGCCTGGGCTATGCTTACAGGCAGTAACATACTGTTAAGGCATTAAAAAATGAAAGCGTTCGATCTTCATCGCATGGCGTTTGATAAAGTTCCGCCGGAGTTTTTAGGGGAAGTCGCGCTGCGCAGCCTCTATACCTTCCTGCTGGTTTTCCTGTTCCTTAAAATTACCGGCCGGCGCGGCGTCCGCCAGATGTCGCTCTTTGAAGTGCTGATCATTTTGACGCTCGGCTCCGCGGCCGGGGACGTCGCCTTTTATGACGACGTGCCGCTGATCCCGGTATTTGTCGTTTTTGTCACTCTGGCGCTGCTGTACCGCCTGGTGATGTGGCTGATGTCCAAAAGCGAGAAGCTGGAAAACCTGCTGGAAGGGAAGCCGGTGATCATCGTCGAGGAGGGCGAACTGGCGTGGGAGAAAGTCCGCAGCGCCAACATGACCGAGTTCGAGTTTTTTATGGAGCTGCGTCTCTACAGCGTGGAGCAGCTCGGCCAGGTGCGGCTGGCGATAATGGAAACGAACGGCCAAATCAGTATGTACTATTACGCTGATGAAGAGGTGAAGCCGGGTTTATGTATTCTGCCGGACGGCTGCTACGAGCGTTTTGTGACCATCCCTGAGAGCGGCGAATATGCCTGCGTGCGCTGTAGCCAGGTGATTGCGCTGCAGGCCGGGCAAAAGCAATTATGTCCGCGCTGTCAAAATCCAGAATGGGCGAGGGTTAGCAGAGCTAAACGCGTTACCTGACAGCCTTTTTGTCGGTTTTGTTACGAAGGGGGAGTGAATTCTTTTGTGTGAAGCCGATCATATTTTTCCGCTCATAAGTTTTAGGCATTGCGATGCGTGTCGCTGAATGATAAAACCGATGTTCCCGTCATACTTCAGGCTGCATGCGCGCTGGCTGCATTCATTCAATCCGCCCGCATACTTCAGCAGGCCCCAGCGGATTAATCCGCTGGTCGTCCGCCCGCAGCTCGAACGATCGGGGTTCAGATACCGGAATAACTTATGCGCGCGATGGTTCGCGGGCAAATAACTATAGCAACGTGGTGAGGGGAAATGGCTCAGGTCTATAACTTTAGTTCGGGCCCGGCAATGCTGCCGGCGGAAGTTCTCAAACTGGCTCAGCAGGAGCTTTGCGACTGGCAGGGGCTGGGAACGTCGGTCATGGAGATCAGCCATCGTGGTAAGGAGTTTATCCAGGTGGCCGAGGCGGCGGAGCAGGATTTTCGCGATCTGCTCAACATCCCCTCCAACTACAAAGTTTTATTCTGCCACGGCGGCGGCCGCGGCCAGTTCGCCGGCGTACCGCTGAACCTGCTCGGCGACAAAACCACCGCGGACTACGTTGACGCCGGCTACTGGGCGGCAAGCGCCATTAAAGAAGCGAAAAAATACTGTACGCCAAATACCATTGACGCCAAAGTCACCGTTGATGGCCTGCGGGCCGTTCGCCCGATGAGCGAATGGCAGCTGACGCCGGGCGCGGCCTACCTGCACTATTGCCCGAATGAAACCATCGACGGCATCGCCATTGATGAAACGCCGAACTTCGGCGATGACGTCGTTGTTGCCGCCGATTTCTCCTCGACTATTTTGTCTGCGCCGATCGATGTCAGCCGCTTTGGCGTTATCTACGCCGGCGCGCAGAAAAACATCGGCCCGGCGGGGCTGACGCTGGTGATCGTTCGCGAAGATCTGCTGGGCAAAGCGAGCGTCGCCTGCCCGTCAATCCTCGATTACTCCGTGCTTGATGCCAACGATTCCATGTTCAACACGCCGCCGACCTTTGCCTGGTACCTCTCTGGCCTGGTCTTCAAATGGCTGAAAGAGCAGGGCGGCGTGGCGGCAATGGATAAAATCAATCAACAGAAAGCCGATCTGCTCTACGGCGCCATCGACGGCAGCAGCTTCTATCGTAACGACGTGGCGGCGGCCAACCGCTCGCGCATGAACGTCCCGTTCCAGCTGGCCGACAGCGCGCTGGACAAGCTGTTCCTCGAAGAGTCCTTCGCCGCCGGCCTGCATTCGCTGAAGGGACACCGCGTCGTGGGCGGCATGCGCGCCTCTATCTACAACGCAATGCCGCTGGCTGGCGTGAAGGCGCTGACCGACTTTATGCAGGACTTTGAACGTCGTCACGGCTAATCATCGTTGTGCTTTTCATCCCCGCAGCCGGTCTGCGGGGTTTTTATTCCGTTTTTTTGAGAGTTGAGTTTGATGGAATCCCTGACGTTACAACCCATCGCGCGTGTGGATGGCACCGTGAACCTGCCCGGGTCTAAAAGTGTCTCTAACCGCGCTTTGCTGCTGGCGGCATTAGCCCGTGGCACCACGGTGCTGACCAACCTGCTGGATAGCGACGATGTACGCCACATGCTGAATGCTCTGAGCGCCCTGGGAGTTCATTACACCCTGTCCTCCGATCGTACCCGCTGCGAAGTGACCGGCAACGGCGGCCCGCTGCGGGCCAATAGCGCGCTGGAGCTGTTCCTTGGCAACGCCGGGACCGCAATGCGTCCGCTGGCGGCAGCCCTGTGCCTCGGAAGCAACGATATTGTGCTGACCGGCGAACCGCGGATGAAAGAGCGTCCGATTGGTCACCTGGTTGATGCGCTACGTCAGGGGGGCGCGCAAATTGAGTATCTGGAGCAGGAGAACTACCCGCCTCTGCGCCTGCGCGGCGGCTTCGCCGGCGGCAGAGTTGAGGTTGACGGCAGCGTTTCCAGCCAGTTCCTTACCGCTCTGCTGATGGCTGCGCCGCTGGCGCCGCAGGATACCGTTATCACCATTAAAGGCGATCTGGTTTCCAAACCCTATATTGATATTACGCTGCACCTGATGAAGACCTTCGGCGTTAACGTTGAAAACCAGTCTTATCAGCGTTTTGTCGTCCGCGGCAACCAGCAGTATCTCTCCCCGGGCGACTACCTGGTTGAGGGCGATGCCTCTTCGGCGTCCTACTTCCTCGCGGCGGGCGCCATTAAGGGCGGTACGGTGAAGGTGACCGGCATCGGCCGTAACAGCGTGCAGGGCGATATTCGCTTTGCCGACGTGCTGGAAAAAATGGGCGCTACCGTGAGCTGGGGCGATGACTATATTGCCTGCACCCGCGGCGAGCTGAACGCCATCGATATGGATATGAACCATATCCCGGATGCGGCCATGACTATCGCCACCGCGGCGCTGTTCGCCACAGGCACCACCACGCTGCGCAATATTTATAACTGGCGGGTAAAAGAGACCGACCGTCTGTTTGCGATGGCCACCGAGCTGCGTAAAGTCGGCGCCGAAGTGGAAGAGGGCGAGGATTACATCCGCATTACGCCGCCGCGCAAGCTGCAGTTTGCTGAGATTGGTACCTATAACGATCACCGCATGGCGATGTGCTTCTCGCTGGTGGCGCTGTCCGACACGCCGGTGACGATCCTCGACCCGAAGTGCACGGCGAAAACCTTCCCTGACTACTTCGAGCAGCTGGCGCGGATTAGCACTCAGGCGTAAGCGCCTGCGGTTGCGCCAACGTAAAGCTTTGTCATCTGCGGGCTGATATTCCGTCAGCCCGCTATAATTGCGCAATTATTCTGCATTTCATTTCCGGTCGTCCGTATTTTGCATCCAGTGCTCACTTTCCGTCGTATAGATGCGTATAATGCGCGGCGTTTATATTCTATGCGCCTTGCTGAAGGAGAAAAAGATGACGGCAGCTATTCCGGTAATCACCATTGATGGCCCTGGCGGTGCGGGTAAGGGAACGTTGTGCAAGGCGATGGCGGAAGCTCTGGGCTGGCATTTGCTGGATTCCGGCGCTATCTATCGCGTTCTGGCGCTGGCAGCGCTGCATCATCATGTGGATGTTGAATCTGAAGAAGCCCTGGTGCCGCTGGCCGCGCATCTGGACGTGCGCTTTATTTCCACCGACGGTAGCCTCGAAGTTATCCTGGAAGGTGAGGACGTCAGCGCGGCGATCCGCACGCAGGAAGTGGCGAATACCGCCTCGAAAGCCGCGGCTTTTCCCCGGGTGCGTGAAGCCCTGCTGCGCCGGCAGCGCGCGTTTCGCGAACTGCCGGGCCTGATTGCCGACGGGCGAGATATGGGCACCGTGGTATTCCCCGATGCGCCGGTGAAAATTTTCCTTGATGCGTCCGCGCAGGAACGTGCGCATCGGCGCATGCTGCAGTTGCAGGAAAAGGGCTTTAGTGTTAACTTTGACCGCCTTTTAGCCGAGATAAAAGAGCGTGACGACCGCGATCGTAATCGCAGCGTGGCGCCGCTGGTCCCGGCTGCCGATGCTTTAGTTCTCGATTCTACTGAACTAAACATTGAGCAAGTAATTGAAAAAGCGCTACAATATGCGCGCGAAAAATTGGCAGTCGCTTAACCGTTATCGGCAAAGCGCAGCGGCCTCCGAATTATAGCAGTACCCCCGCAGCAACGGAGTGTTAGCGGGTATGTTAAACAACCCCATCCGGCACGGAGCCAGGTGGACGTTAAATATGAAACCTGAAGATTAAACATGACTGAATCTTTTGCTCAACTATTTGAAGAATCCTTAAAAACAATCGAAACCCGTCCGGGTTCCATCGTTCGTGGTGTTGTTGTTGCTATCGACAAAGATGTCGTACTGGTTGACGCCGGTCTGAAATCTGAGTCCGCCATTCCGGCAGAGCAGTTCAAAAACGCCCAGGGCGAGCTGGAAATCCAGGTCGGTGACGAAGTTGACGTTGCTCTGGATGCAGTAGAAGACGGCTTCGGTGAAACCCTGCTGTCCCGTGAAAAAGCTAAACGTCACGAAGCTTGGATCACGCTGGAAAAAGCTTACGAAGAAGCTGAAACTGTAGTCGGTGTTATCAACGGCAAAGTTAAAGGTGGCTTCACTGTTGAGCTGAATGGTATTCGCGCGTTCCTGCCGGGCTCCCTGGTTGACGTTCGTCCGGTTCGCGACACGCTGCACCTGGAAGGCAAAGAGCTTGAGTTCAAAGTCATCAAGCTTGACCAGAAGCGTAACAACGTTGTTGTTTCTCGTCGTGCCGTTATCGAATCCGAGAACAGCGCAGAACGCGATCAGCTGCTGGAAAACCTGCAGGAAGGCATGGAAGTCAAAGGTATCGTTAAGAACCTCACTGACTACGGCGCATTCGTTGATCTGGGCGGCGTCGATGGCCTGCTGCACATCACCGACATGGCGTGGAAACGCGTTAAGCATCCGAGCGAAATCGTAAATGTTGGCGACGAAATCACTGTTAAAGTGCTGAAGTTCGACCGCGAGCGTACCCGTGTATCTCTGGGCCTGAAACAGCTGGGCGAAGATCCGTGGGTAGCTATCGCTAAGCGTTATCCGGAAGGTACCAAACTGACCGGTCGCGTGACCAACCTGACCGACTACGGCTGCTTCGTTGAAATCGAAGAAGGCGTTGAAGGCCTGGTTCACGTTTCCGAAATGGATTGGACCAACAAAAACATCCACCCGTCCAAAGTTGTTAACGTTGGCGACGTAGTGGAAGTTATGGTTCTGGATATCGACGAAGAACGTCGTCGTATCTCCCTCGGCCTGAAGCAGTGCAAAAACAACCCATGGCAGCAGTTCGCGGAAACCCACAACAAGGGTGACCGTGTTGAAGGTAAAATCAAGTCTATCACTGACTTCGGTATCTTCATCGGCCTGGACGGCGGCATCGATGGCCTGGTTCACCTGTCTGACATCTCCTGGAACGTTGCAGGCGAAGAAGCAGTACGTGAATACAAAAAAGGCGACGAAATCGCAGCAGTTGTTCTGCAGGTTGACGCAGAACGTGAGCGTATCTCTCTGGGCGTTAAGCAGCTCGCAGAAGATCCGTTCAACAACTGGGTTGCACTGAACAAGAAAGGCGCAATCGTAAACGGTAAAGTCACTGCAGTTGACGCGAAAGGCGCAACCGTAGAACTGGCTGACGGCGTTGAAGGTTACCTGCGTGCTTCTGAAGCATCCCGTGACCGCGTTGAAGATGCGACTCTGGTTCTGAGCGTTGGCGATGACGTTGAAGCTAAATTCACCGGCGTTGATCGTAAAAACCGCGCAATCAGCCTGTCTGTTCGCGCGAAAGACGAAGCTGATGAGAAAGATGCAATCGCAACTGTTAACAAACAGGAAGACGCAAACTTCTCTAACAACGCAATGGCTGAAGCTTTCAAAGCAGCTAAAGGCGAGTAATCTTAGTCTTTCAGGTTACAACAACCTGAATTACGACGAGTTTACTTGACAGATTGCAGGATTCGTCCTGTAATCAAGCACAAAGGGCGGCTACGGCCGCCCTTGTTTAACGCTGTTAGCTAATTTGGCCTTGAAGGAAACCGGAGGAAAAATGACCAAGTCAGAATTGATAGAAAGACTTGCCAGCCAGCAATCTCACATTCCTGCGAAAGCGGTTGAAGATGCTGTTAAAGAAATGCTGGAGCATATGGCCTCAACGCTTGCTCAAGGTGAGCGCATTGAAATCCGCGGTTTCGGCAGCTTCTCTCTGCATTACCGAGCACCTCGCACCGGGCGTAACCCGAAAACTGGCGATAAAGTCGAACTGGAAGGCAAGTACGTTCCGCACTTTAAGCCCGGGAAAGAATTACGCGACCGCGCCAATATTTACGAAGAGTAAGTTCCGCTGAACGGCGTTAACGTACTCCGAAGATAAAAAAAGCACCTGAGGGTGCTTTTTTTATGCCCGCAATCCAGCTCGCCTCGCAAACGATCGTCTGCCTTACTGCAACGAACCGAACTCTGTGGAAGCCGGCATCCACGCCGCCGCATTGCTGGCTGACGGCCTGCCGTCGCGGCGCGATACTTCCCTGAAACAGGGAGGTTGGCATGCGTTTACCCCAGCTTGCTGGTTGTGCGATTGTCGGGATCCTGCCGCTGCTGCTGTTAGCGCGACTGCCTGGGCTGTCTACGGTCTGGTGGCTTATGGGGCCGGCGCTTGCCGCGTCGCTATTGCGCTGGCGGCCCCTACGTTTCGTGGCGCTGATTCTGCTTTTTTTCCTCTGGGGCGTGCTGAGCGCCCATCAGGTTCTCTGGCCTACGTACGCCTTACCCGGTAGTCCGCGGCGAGTCGAGGTTGAGCTGACGGCGACGGACGAGGGGACTCGCCATCAGGGAAATATCATCCGGGTGGACGGGCGGCGGCTATTTCCGGCGCCGGGGATCGCGCTTTATGGCCAGCCTCTTCCCGAACCGCCGTGCGCAGGGCAGCGCTGGAGGATGACGGTCCATATCCGGCCGGTACACGGCCAGCTTAACGATGGTGGTTTTGACAGCCAGCGTTTTGCCCTGGCGCAGTCTCGTCCCGTGACCGGGCGCTTCACCTCCGCAGAGCCCCTCGACCTGCGCTGCAGCCGACGCGCGGTCTATCTGAGCTCGTTGACCCGTACCCTCGATGCGCTGCCGTGGCGGTTGGTGATATTAGGATTAGGGATGGGGGAGCGACTGGTGGTGCCGAAGGAGATCAAGCTCCTGATGCAGCAAACGGGGACCTCCCATCTGATGGCCATCTCCGGTTTACATATTGCACTGGGCGCCATACTGGGTGGGCTGCTGACCCGCGGCGCGCAGTTCTTTTTCCCCTGCCGCTGGATTGTCTGGCAGCTGCCGCTGCTGATTGGCCTGGCCTGCGCGCTGTACTATGCCTGGCTTACCGGCATGCAGCCACCCGCGCTGCGGACCTGCGTAGCACTCGCCGTCGGCTGCGGGCTGCGGCTATCCGGCAGGCGCTGGTCGTCATGGCAGATAGGGATATGCTGCGTGGGCGCCATTCTGTTTGCCGATCCGCTGGCCGTGTTATCCGATAGCCTGTGGCTGTCGGTATTTGCCGTGGCGACGCTCATTTTTTGGTACCAGCTGGCGCCGCTGCCCGCGACCTCCCGGGGCTGGCTGCTGCGCCAGCTGCTGGGGTTAAGCCACCTGCAGTTTGGGCTGATGCTGCTGCTGTTGCCGATGCAGATTGTTATCTTTCACGGTATCAGCCTGACCTCGTGGCTGGCGAACCTTGTTGCCGTGCCGCTGGTCACCTTTGCCATCGTGCCGCTTATTCTGGCGGCGATGCTGCTGCACCTTTGCGGGCCGGCGGCGGTTGAGATGGCGCTATGGCTATCGGCCGATCGCCTGCTGGCCGCGTTGTTCTGGTTCCTGCGCGCGCTGCCGCAGGGCTGGCTGCCGCTGGATTCTCGTTGGACGGGCGTCAGCGCGCTGCCCTGGCTGCTGCTAATTGTCTGGCGCTTTCACGCCTGGCGCTCGCTTCCGGCGCTGTGCTTTTGCAGTATGGTGCTGCTGAGCTGGCCCTTCTGGCGACCGGTGGTGAAGGAGGAGTGGCGGGTAACGATGCTGGACGTCGGACAGGGGCTGGCGATGGTCATTGAACGGCAGGGGACGGTAATCCTCTATGATACTGGTCTGGCCTGGCCCGAGGGCGACAGCGGCCAGCAGATCATCATCCCCTGGCTGCGCTGGCATCATCTGCGGGTAGAAGGGATTATTTTGAGCCATGAGCATCTTGACCACCGCGGCGGCCTGAATTCGATACGCGAAGTTTGGCCCGCGGCCTGGATACGCAGCCCCCTGGGATGGGCGGGGCATCAGGCATGCCGCAGGGGAGAGAGCTGGCAGTGGCGTGGCTTAACCTTTCGCGTGCTTTGGCCGCTGCCGGGAGCGACGGCGATCGGCAATAATCGCTCCTGCGTGGTGCGCATTGATGACGGCCAGCGCAGTATTTTGCTTACCGGCGATATCGAAGCGGAAGCAGAGCAGGCAATGCTGAGCCGCTACTGGCAGCATCTGGCGTCTACGCTTATCCAGGTTCCACATCATGGTAGCAATACCTCTTCGACCGTTGCGCTGCTGCAGCGCACCGGCGGCGAGGCGGCGCTGGCGTCGGTATCCCGCTATAATGCATGGCGTATGCCCTCGGATAAGGTTGTCCAGCGCTACCGACAGCAGGGGTACCGCTGGTTCGACACGCCCCATCAGGGGCAAATTACGGCTATTTTTTCCGCAGACGGCTGGCAAATCCTTAGCTTACGAGATCAACTTTTACCTCGTTGGTACCATCAGTGGTTTGGCGAGACCGAGGATAACGGGTAGAATATGCGGCTATTTCAACATAAGCTGGTTTACTGAATGCAGAATGATAAAGATCTCTCCACGTGGCAGACCTTCCGCCGCCTCTGGCCGCTTATTGCGCCATTTAAAACCGGACTGATCGTCGCGGCAGTTGCGTTAGTCTTTAACGCCGCTAGTGATACCTTCATGCTATCGCTTCTTAAACCGTTACTGGATGATGGTTTTGGTAAAACGGATCGCTCAGTGCTGCTATGGATGCCGCTGGTGGTGATCGGGCTGATGCTGCTGCGCGGCGTCACCAGCTATATTTCGAGCTACTGTATCTCGTGGGTTTCCGGCAAGGTCGTGATGACCATGCGACGCCGTTTATTCAGCCACATGATGGGGATGCCGGTCTCCTTCTTCGATAAGCAGTCCACCGGTACGCTGCTGTCGCGTATTACCTATGATTCCGAACAGGTTGCGTCGTCCTCATCCAGCGCGCTGATTACCGTTGTGCGCGAAGGCGCGTCGATCATCGGCCTGTTTATCATGATGTTCTACTACAGCTGGCAGCTGTCGCTGATTCTGATCGTGCTGGCGCCGATCGTCTCCGTGGCGATTCGCGTGGTATCGAAGCGTTTTCGTAATATCAGCAAGAATATGCAGAACACCATGGGCCAGGTGACCACCAGCGCGGAACAGATGCTTAAAGGGCATAAAGAGGTGCTGATGTTTGGCGGCCAGGCGGTGGAAACCAAGCGCTTCGATAAAGTCAGCAACAAAATGCGCCTGCAGGGGATGAAAATGGTCTCCGCATCGTCGATCTCTGACCCTATCATCCAGCTGATCGCCTCCCTGGCGCTGGCGTTTGTGCTGTACGCCGCCAGCTTCCCAAGCGTCATGGAAACGTTGACCGCCGGTACGATTACCGTGGTCTTCTCCTCTATGATTGCCCTGATGCGTCCGCTGAAGTCTCTCACCAACGTCAACGCGCAGTTCCAGCGCGGGATGGCCGCCTGCCAGACTCTGTTTGCTATTCTTGATTCCGGGCAGGAAAAAGACGAAGGCACGCTGGTCATCGAGCGCGCGAAGGGGAGCCTTGAGTTCAATAACGTCACCTTTACCTACCCTGGCCGTGAAACGCCGGCGCTGCGTGATATCAGCCTGAATATTCCGCAAGGTAAAACCGTTGCTCTGGTAGGACGTTCGGGATCGGGTAAATCGACAATCGCGAGCCTGATCACGCGTTTTTATGATATCGATGAAGGCCAGATTCTGCTCGACGGTCACGATCTGCGCGAATACACCCTGGCCTCTCTGCGCGATCAGGTGGCCCTCGTTTCGCAAAACGTGCACCTGTTCAACGATACCGTAGCCAACAACATTGCCTACGCGCGCAACGAAGAGTACAGCCGTCAGCAGATCGAAGAGGCGGCGCGGATGGCCTACGCCATGGACTTTATCAGCAAAATGGATAACGGCCTCGATACCGTCATCGGTGAGAACGGCGTGCTGCTTTCCGGCGGCCAGCGCCAGCGTATCGCCATCGCGCGCGCGCTGCTGCGTAACAGCCCGATTCTGATCCTCGATGAGGCGACGTCGGCGCTGGATACCGAATCTGAACGCGCCATCCAGGCGGCGCTGGACGAGCTGCAGAAAAACCGCACCTCGCTGGTTATCGCCCACCGTCTGTCGACCATTGAGCAGGCGGATGAAATCGTGGTTGTTGAAGACGGACGCATCGTTGAACGCGGCAGCCACGCTGACCTGCTGGAACATCGTGGCGTTTACGCTCAGCTGCATAAAATGCAATTTGGCCAATGATCGCGCGCATCTGGTCCGGTGAGTCGCCTTTATGGCGGCTGCTGCTTCCGCTCTCCTGGCTTTACGGCCTGGTGAGCGGCCTGATTCGGCTCAGCTATCGGCTGGGGCTGAACAAGGCCTGGCGGGCGCCGGTCCCGGTGGTGGTGGTAGGCAACCTTACCGCCGGCGGCAACGGCAAGACGCCGGTTGTCATCTGGCTGGTGGAGCAGCTGCAGCAGCGCGGGATCCGCGTTGGCGTGGTTTCCCGCGGCTACGGCGGCAAGGCGGCGAGCTATCCGCTGGTGCTCAACGGCTCCACCGCCACCGCGGAAGCCGGCGACGAGCCGGTGCTGATTTACCAACGCACCGGCGCGCCGGTGGCGGTCTCTCCCCGACGCAGCGATGCGGTGAAGGCGCTGCTGGCCGCACACGACCTGCAGCTTATCATCACCGACGATGGCCTGCAGCACTACGCGCTGGCGCGCGATAAAGAAATCGTGGTTATTGACGGCGTGCGCCGCTTCGGCAACGGCTGGTGGCTGCCGGCCGGGCCGATGCGCGAACGCGCCTCACGCCTGCGCAGCGTCGACGCCATTATCGTTAACGGCGGCGTCGCGCGACCCGGAGAGATAGCCATGCAGCTGCGTCCCGGGCAGGCGGTAAATCTGCTCAACGGCGAACGGCGTGACGTGGCGAGCTTTAATAACGTCGTGGCGATGGCCGGGATCGGCCATCCGCCGCGCTTTTTTGCCACCCTCGAAAGCTGCGGCGTGCGGCCAGTAAAAACCGTGGCGCTGGCCGATCATCAGGCTCTCACCCGGGCCGATGTTGTCGCGCTGGTGAGTGCCGGGCAGACGCTGCTGATGACCGAGAAAGACGCGGTAAAATGCCGGGCGTTTGCCGAAGCCGACTGGTGGTATCTGCCCGTCGACGCCATAATGACGGATGAACGCGCACAGCGGCTGCTTACGGATCTGGTGACGCTGGCGCAACGTTAGTTTTCGCCACGCCAGCCTTCGGTGCCGCTGTATTGGGATCCTTAACGGAGAACCTGCATGTCGGTACTATCGCTTTCGCTTAAAGAAGCCCGCCATCTTCACCTCGCGGCGCAGGGCCTGCTGAAAAAGCCCCGCCGTCGCGCCCGCCCGGCCGATATTCTGCAGGCTATCCGCCAGATGTCGCTGCTGCAAATTGATACCATCAACGTCGTCGCCCGCAGCCCCTATCTGGTGCTTTTCAGCCGCCTCGGCGGCTATCCGCAAAGCTGGCTGGATGAGGCGCTGCGCGCGGGCGAACTCATGGAGTATTGGGCCCATGAGGCCTGCTTTTTACCACGCAGCGATTTTTCGCTGGTGCGCCACCGCATGCTGACGCCGGATAATATGGGCTGGAAGTATCATCAAGGGTGGATGACGGAGCATGCGGATGATATTCAGCTGCTGCTGGAGCACATCGCGCAAAATGGCCCGGTACGCTCGGCCGATTTTAGCCATCCGCGTAAGGGTGCCAGCGGCTGGTGGGAGTGGAAGCCGCACAAGCGTCATCTGGAGGGGCTGTTTACCGCCGGCAAAGTGATGGTCGTGGAACGGCGCAACTTTCAGCGGGTGTACGACCTGACGCAGCGGGTGATGCCGCACTGGGATGATGAGCGCGATGCGCTGTCGCAGGCGCAGGCTGAAGAGATGATGCTGCGCAATAGCGCCCGCAGCCTGGGTATTTTTCGCCCGCAGTGGCTGGCCGACTATTACCGCCTGCGCCAGCCGGCGCTCGCCGGCCTGCTGGCGAACTGGCAGGAAGAGGGGCTGGTGACGGCGGTGAACGTCCAGGGGCTGGGCGATATGTGGCTGCACCGGGAGGTCCTGCAGCAGCTGGAAGCGGCGCCGGGCGGTAAGCTTGCGGCGAGCCATAGCGCGGTGCTGTCGCCGTTTGACCCGGTGGTCTGGGACCGCAAGCGCGCCGAGCAGCTGTTTAATTTTAGCTATCGCCTCGAGTGCTATACGCCGGCGCCAAAGCGCCAGTATGGCTATTTTGTGCTGCCGCTGATGCATCAGGGCAGGCTGGTGGGGCGAATGGACAGCAAAATGCATCGCAAAACCGGGGTGCTGGAAATTTTCTCGCTATGGCTGGAGGAGGGCGTCAAGGTGACCTCCGGTCTGGAGAGCGGTCTGCAGCGGGCCATTAACGATTTTGCCAGCTGGCAGGAGGCCGGGCGGGTGAGCTTCGGCCTCCTGCCGCCGGAACTCTTTGCCGACCGCCGGCAGGGCTGGCTGCTCGACGCTATCTGAGCGTCCGATATCCGCCCGTTCACGTCGCCAAACGCGGCGCGCCGACGGGCTTTCACTTCCCTGGCCGCGAGCGCAAACGGATCCCGGTGTCAGGTATCCTGTGCTATGCTGCTGCGGAATCTTTTCGGTCCATCAGGAGGAAACATGGATCACCGTTTACTTGAAATTATCGCCTGTCCTGTTTGTAACGGTAAGCTGTATTACAGCCAGGATAAGCAGGAGCTGGTCTGCAAAATTGACAACCTGGCTTTTCCTCTGCGCGACGGAATTCCCGTATTGCTGGAAACCGAAGCCCGCTCGTTAGCCGTTGGAGAGAGCCACTCATGAGTTTTGTGGTCATCATTCCTGCGCGCTTTGCCTCCACCCGTTTGCCCGGCAAGCCGCTGCAGGATATCAACGGCAAACCGATGATCGTCCACGTGCTGGAGCGCGCGCGCGAGTCCGGGGCCGAGCGTATTATCGTCGCTACCGACCATGAAGAGGTGGCGCGCGCGGTTGAAGCCGCCGGTGGCGAAGTGTGCATGACGCGCGCGGATCATCAGTCCGGCACCGAACGCCTGGCGGAAGTTGTCGAGAAGTGCGCCTTCAGCGATGAGACGATTATCGTCAATATTCAGGGCGACGAGCCGATGATCCCGCCGGCGATCGTGCGTCAGGTGGCCGAGAATCTGGCCGCCAGCACCGGTGGGATGGCGACGCTGGCGGTGCCGATCCACGACGCCGAAGAGGCGTTTAACCCGAATGCGGTGAAGGTAGTGATGGATGCCGAAGGCTACGCTCTCTACTTCTCTCGCGCCACGATTCCCTGGGATCGCGATCGCTTTGCGCACTCCCGCGACGCCATCGGCGATTCGCTGCTGCGCCATATCGGCATCTACGGCTATCGCGCCGGCTTTATTCGCCGCTATGTCAGCTGGGCGCCGAGCCCGCTGGAGCAGATCGAAATGCTCGAGCAGCTGCGCGTGCTGTGGTACGGCGAAAAAATCCATGTCGCGGTGGCCGAAGTTGTCCCGGGTACCGGCGTCGATACGCCGGAAGATCTGGAGCGCGTTCGCGCCGAGCTGCGTTAACCCCCCGATCCCCTCCATCAGGAGGGGATATCCTCAGGCTATTTTTCCATACTTTTTGCCGTAATTTTTGATCTCACCCGATGACAACCTCGCGACCGGCGCTCATGATGAAACCAGTAGTATTCATGAGGGTAATTCAAATGGAACAGTTGCGAACCGAGCTGAGCCACCTGCTGGGTGAGAAGCTCAGTCGGGTAGAGTGCGTTAGCGAGAAGCCCTTGACGGCGCTGTGGGCGCTCTACGATGCGCAGGGAAATCCGCTGCCGCTGCTGGCGAGAAGCTTCACCACGCCCGGCGTCGCGCGCCAGCTGGCGTGGAAGATATCGACGCTGGCTCGCAGCGGCTCCGTGCGTATGCCGGTGGTGTACGGCGTCATGACGCATGAAGAGCATCCCGGGCCGGATGTCCTGCTGATCGAGCGGCTGCGCGGCGTCTCCGTCGAAGCCCCGACCCGCACCCCGCAGCGCTGGGAGCAGCTGCAGGAGCAGATCGTCGAAGCGCTGCTGTCTTGGCACCGGCAGGATAGCGGCGGCTGCGTCGGGGTCGTTGATAGTACGCAGGAAAACCTGTGGCCAAACTGGTATCGCCAGCGGGTGGAGGTGCTATGGGGAACGCTTAATCTCTATCAGGATACCGGCCTGACGATGCAGGACAAGCGGATCCTCTTCCGTTCGCGAGAGTGCCTCGGCGAATTATTTAAAAGTTTCAACGACAACTGTGTCCTGGTGCACGGCAGCTTCACGCTGCGCAGCATGCTGAAGGACGCGCGTAGCGACCAGCTGCTGGCGATGGTGGGGCCGGGGATGATGCTGTGGGCGCCGCGTGAATATGAGCTTTTCCGCCTCTGCGACGGCGGGCAGGCGGAGCAGCTGCTGTGGCACTATCTGCACCGCGCGCCGGTCGCGGAATCCTTCCTCTGGCGGCGCTGGCTCTATCTGCTGTGGGATGAGGTCGACAGCCTGGTCAACACCGGGCGCTTCGATCGCGCCCGCTTTGATTTAGCCGCCAAATCACTCCTGCCCTGGCTCGCCTGACGAGCCTTTAAGCCACTGCCAGATGCGCCCGAGGGTTTCATAGCCGACGCGATCGCTGTGCATCAGCCAGAAGGGGGACGGGATCGCGCGCTCCCACGGGTTGAGCGGCGATTCGATCGCCAGCTGGTTGGCCGGCGCCGGCAGCGGATTGAGCCCAGCGTGGCGGAAGAAGATCATCGCCCGCGGCAGATGCGACGCGGAGGTGACCAGCAGGAAAGGCGCATCGCCGATCGCCTGCTTCACCGCCGCGGCTTCCTCTTCGGTATCTTTTGGGCTATCGAGAACGATAATCTCGCTGCGCGGTACGCCAAGGCTTTGCGCCACGCGGGCGCCGGCCTCCGCCGTGCTCACCGGGTTGGTTTTCGCCGCGGCGCCGGTAAAGATCATCTTCGATCCCGGGTTTTCCTGCCACAGGCGGATCCCTTCGGCCAGCCGCGGCAGGCTGTTGTTAATCAGGTTCGAACTGGGGGCCCACGTCGGATTCCACGTATACCCGCCGCCGAGCACCACTACGTACTGAACGCGCTCTGCGCCGCGCCATGTCGGATAGGTCTCTTCTATCGGTTTAAGTAAACCGTCGGCCACCGGCTGCAGGCTGAGCAGGGCCAGCAGCAGCCAGCCGATGCTGACGCAGGCCTTGCCGGTTTTTTGCCAACGGCTAAACCACAGCAGCGCGATGCCGAGGGCGATCAGCATCAGCAGCAGAGGAAGGGGCAGCATCATGCCGCCCAGATACTTTTTCAGCGTAAAAAGCATGCCAGATGGGTCCTTTTTAACCACATAACCAAACTTATGCCCCGATCTTATAACAGATCGCTTCACTCTCAGCGCGGGTATGACAAAATAGCGGTTTTGTGTTGGCTTGTGGAGTCGCCCGTGCAGGATCGCAATTTCGATGACATTGCCGAAAAGTTTTCGCGCAATATATACGGCACCACCAAGGGCGAACTGCGTCAGGCCATCCTCTGGCAGGATCTGCAGCCGCTGCTGGAGCGGCTGGGCCCCGTGCCGCTGCGCGTCCTCGACGCCGGCGGCGGCGAGGGGCAAACGGCGATAAAGGTCGCGCAGATGGGTCATCACGTCATGCTGTGCGATCTTTCTGCCGAGATGGTGGCTCGCGCCCGGCAGGCGGCAGTCGATAAAGGTGTGATCGACAACATGCATTTTGTACAATGCGCTGCTCAGGATATTGCGCAGCATTTGGAAAGCCCGGTCGATCTGATACTGTTTCATGCGGTGCTGGAGTGGGTGGCCGAGCCTCAGGAGATGCTGCGGGCGCTGTGGTCGGTGCTACGTCCCGGCGGCGCGCTGTCGCTAATGTTCTACAATGCTAACGGTCTGCTGATGCACAATATGGTCGTCGGGAACTTCGATTACGTGCAGATCGGGATGCCCAAAAAGAAAAAACGCACGCTATCGCCGGACTATCCGCGTTCCCCGGAGCAGGTGTACGGCTGGCTGGAAGAGCAGGGGTGGCAAATTACCGGCAAAACCGGCGTGCGGGTGTTTCATGACTATCTGCGTGAAAAACGCAGACAGCGCGATAATTTTGCGGCGCTGCTGGAGCTGGAGACGCGCTACTGTCGCCAGGAGCCGTATATCAGCCTGGGTCGCTATATTCACGTCACCGCGATTAAGAACCAGGCTCAGAGCTGCCGATGCAAGGATAAAGTATGAGTGAATTTTCCCAGACAGTCCCCGAACTGGTTGCCTGGGCCAGAAAAAATGATTTTTCTATTTCGCTGCCGGTCGACCGACTCTCTTTTCTGCTGGCGGTTGCCACGCTGAACGGCGAGCGGCTTGAAGGGGAAATGACCGAGGGAGAACTGGTGGACGCGTTCCGCCACGTCAGTGATGCGTTTGAGCAGACCAGCGAAACCATCAGCCAGCGCGCCAATAACGCGATTAACGATATGGTGCGCCAGCGTCTGCTGAACCGCTTTACCAGCGAACTCACGGAAGGCAATGCCATTTATCGCCTGACGCCGTTAGGTATTGGGATTACCGACTACTATATTCGCCAGCGCGAGTTCTCCACTCTGCGCCTGTCGATGCAGCTATCGATCGTCGCCGGCGAGCTCAAGCGCGCCGCCGACTCTGCGCAAGAGGGCGGGGATGAGTTTCACTGGCATCGTAACGTCTTTGCGCCGCTGAAATATTCGGTGGCGGAAATTTTTGACAGCATCGATCTGACCCAGAGAATCATGGATGAACAGCAGCAGCTGGTGAAGGACGACATCGCCCAGCTGCTGAACAAAGACTGGCGGGCGGCGATCTCCAGCTGCGAGCTGCTGCTTTCGGAAACCTCCGGGACTCTGCGCGAACTGCAGGATACTCTGGACGCGGCGGGCGATAAGCTGCAGGCTAACCTGCTGCGGATCCAGGACGCGACGCTCGCGCGCGACGACCTGCACTTTGTCGATCGCCTGGTGTTCGATCTGCAAAGTAAGCTCGATCGCATCGTGAGCTGGGGCCAGCAGGCCATCGACCTGTGGATCGGCTACGACCGCCACGTGCATAAATTTATCCGTACCGCCATTGATATGGATAAAAACCGCGTATTTGCCCAGCGCCTGCGCCAGTCGGTGCAGACCTACTTCGATGCGCCGTGGGCCCTGACCTACGCCAGCGCCGACCGCCTGCTCGATATGCGCGATGAAGAGATGGCGCTGCTCGATGAGGAGGTCACCGGGGAGCTTCCCGAGGATCTGGAGTACGAAGAGTTTAATGAAATTCGTGAACAGCTGGCGGCGCTCATTGAAACGCAGCTGGTTATCTATAAAGACAAAGGGCTGCCGCTGGATCTCGGCCTGGTCGTGCGCGAGTATCTGGCGCAGTATCCGCGCGCGCGGCACTTCGACGTGGCGAGAATCGTCGTCGATCAGGCGGTACGCCTGGGCGTAGCGCAAGCAGATTTCACCGGACTGCCGGCACAATGGCAGCCGATTAATGATTACGGAGCCAAGGTACAGGCGCATGTCATCGACAAATATTGAACAAGTGATGCCGGTTAAGCTGGCGCAGGCGTTGGGCAATCCGTTATTTCCGGCGCTGGATAGCGCCCTGCGTGCGGGCCGCCATATCGGCCTGGACGAACTGGATAATCACGCATTTTTAATGGATTTTCAGGATTACCTGGAGGAGTTTTACGCTCGCTATAACGTTGAGCTGATCCGCGCGCCGGAGGGGTTCTTCTATCTGCGCCCGCGCTCCACCACGCTGATTCCGCGCTCGGTGCTTTCCGAGCTGGATATGATGGTCGGCAAAATTCTTTGCTACCTCTATCTTAGCCCGGAGCGTCTGGCGAACGAAGGGATCTTCACCCAGCAGGAGCTCTACGACGAGCTGCTGACCCTGGCGGACGAGGCCAAACTGCTGAAGCTGGTAAACAACCGCTCCACCGGTTCGGACCTCGACAGGCAGAAGCTGCAGGAAAAAATGCGCGCGTCGCTTAACCGCCTGCGCCGCCTCGGCATGGTGTGGTTTATGGGCCACGACAGCAGCAAATTCCGCATTACCGAATCGGTGTTCCGCTTCGGCGCCGACGTCCGCGCCGGCGACGATCCGCGCGAGGCGCAGAAGCGCCTGATCCGCGACGGCGAAGCGATGGCGCTGGAGAATCACCTGCAGCTCAATGATGAGAATGAAGAGAATCAGCCGGATAGCGGGGAGGAAGAGTAATGATTGAACGCGGTAAATTTCGCTCGCTAACGCTGGTTAACTGGAACGGCTTTTTTGCCCGTACTTTTGATCTGGATGAACTGGTTACTACGCTTTCCGGGGGCAACGGCGCCGGGAAATCAACCACCATGGCGGCCTTCGTCACGGCCCTGATCCCGGACCTGACCCTGCTGCACTTCCGTAACACCACCGAAGCGGGCGCCACCAGCGGCTCGCGCGATAAGGGCCTGCACGGCAAGCTGCGCGCCGGGGTGTGCTACTCGGTGCTGGACGTGATCAACTCCCACCACCAGCGCGTGGTGGTAGGCGTACGTCTGCAGCAGATCGCCGGTCGCGACCGCAAAGTCGATATCAAGCCGTTTGCCATTCAGGGCCTACCGACCTCTATTCAGCCGACGCAGCTGCTGACGGAAACCCTTAACGAGCGTCAGGCGCGCGTCCTGAGCCTCAACGAGCTGAAAGATAAGCTTGAAGAGATAGAAGGGGTGCAGTTCAGGCAGTTCAACTCGATAACCGACTACCACTCGCTGATGTTCGACCTGGGCGTGGTCGCCCGTCGCCTGCGCTCGGCCTCTGACCGTAGTAAATACTATCGTCTGATCGAAGCCTCGCTGTACGGCGGGATCTCCAACACCATTACCCGCTCGCTGCGCGACTACCTGCTGCCGGAAAATAGCGGCGTACGCAAGGCGTTCCAGGATATGGAAGCCGCGCTGCGTGAAAACCGCATGACCCTGGAGGCGATTCGCGTCACCCAGTCCGACCGCGATCTGTTTAAGCATCTGATCAGCGAGGCCACCAACTACGTGGCGGCGGACTATATGCGTCACGCCAACGAGCGTCGCGTCCATCTGGATAAGGCGCTGGAGTATCGTCGCGATCTGTTCACCTCCCGCGCGCAGCTGGCGGCCGAGCAGTATAAGCACGTCGATATGGCCCGCGAACTGCAGGAGCATAGCGGCGCGGAAGGCGATCTTGAAGCCGACTATCAGGCCGCCAGCGATCATCTCAACCTGGTGCAAACCGCGCTTCGCCAGCAGGAAAAAATCGAGCGCTACGAAGCGGATCTCGATGAGCTGCAGATCCGTCTTGAAGAGCAGAACGAAGTGGTGGCGGAAGCGACCGATCTGCAGGAAGAGAACGAGGCTCGTGCGGAAGCCGCAGAGCTGGAAGTGGATGAGCTGAAAAGCCAGCTTGCCGACTACCAGCAGGCGCTGGACGTGCAGCAGACCCGCGCGATTCAGTACAACCAGGCGCTGCAGGCGCTGGAGCGCGCGAAGGCGCTGTGCCATCTGCCGGATCTGACTGCGGATAGCGCCGGCGAATGGCTGGAAACGTTCCAGGCGAAGGAGCAGGAAGCGACGGAGAAAATGCTGTCGCTGGAACAAAAAATGAGCGTTGCGCAAACCGCGCACGGTCAGTTCGAGCAGGCTTTCCAACTGGTGGCGGCCATCAACGGCCCGCTGGCGCGTGACGAAGCCTGGAGCGTGGCGCGCGAGCTGCTGCGCGACGGCGTTAACCAGCGCCACCACGCCGAGCAGGCTCCGGGGCTGCGCAGCCGCCTGAACGAGCTCGAGCAGCGCCTGCGCGAACAGCAGGAGGCTGAACGCCAGCTGAACGAATTCTGCAAGCGCCAGGGCAAGCGTTACGATATTGACCGCCTGGAAACGCTGCACGAGGAGCTGGAGGCGCGGATCGCCTCCTTGTCGGACAGCGTCTCCTCCGCCGGCGAGCAGCGAATGACGCTGCGCCAGGAGCTGGAGCAGCTGCAGTCCCGTACCCAGACGCTGCTGCGCCGGGCGCCAATCTGGCTGGCGGCGCAGAACAGCCTCAGCCAGCTCTGCGAGCAGAGCGGCGAGCAGTTTGAATCAAGCCAGGACGTCACCGAATATCTCCAGCAGCTGCTGGAGCGCGAGCGCGAGGCGATCGTTGAGCGCGACGAAGTCGGCGCGCGCAAGCGGGCCATTGATGAAGAGATTGAGCGTCTTAGCCAGCCGGGCGGCTCGGAAGATCCGCGGCTGAACGCCCTGGCCGAGCGTTTTGGCGGCGTGCTGTTGTCGGAAATCTATGACGACGTCAGCCTCGACGATGCGCCGTACTTCTCCGCGCTGTACGGTCCGTCGCGCCATGCCATCGTGGTGCCCGACCTGTCGCAGCTTACCGGGCAGCTTGAGGGGCTGGAAGATTGTCCGGAAGATCTCTACCTGATCGAAGGCGACCCGCAGTCGTTCGATGACAGCGTCTTCAGCGTGGATGAGCTGGAAAAGGCGGTGGTCGTCAAGGTTGCCGATCGGCAGTGGCGCTACTCGCGCTTTCCGACGCTGCCGCTGTTTGGCCGCGCCGCCCGCGAAAGCCGTATTGAAAGCCTGCACGCCGAGCGGGAGGATCTCTCCGAGCGTTTCGCGACCCTGTCGTTCGACGTGCAGAAGACCCAGCGTCAGCACCAGGCCTTTAGCCGCTTTATCGGCAGCCACCTGGCGGTGGCCTTTGAGGACGATCCGGAAGAAGAGATCCGCAAGCTGAACGGCCGCCGCGGCGAGCTGGAGCGGGCGCTTAACGCCCATGAGAGCGACAACCAGCAGAACCGACAGCAGTACGAACAGGCGAAAGAGGGCGTTTCCGCGCTTAACCGCCTGCTGCCGCGCCTTAGCCTGCTGGCGGACGATACGCTGGCCGACCGCGTTGACGAGATTCAGGAACGCCTCGACGAAGCAGAGGAAGCGGCCCGCTTTATCCAGCAGCACGGCGGCCAGCTGGCGAAGCTGGAACCGATGCTCTCGGTGCTGCAGAGCGATCCGCAGCAGTTCGAACAGCTGAAAGAAGATTACGCCTACTCGCAGCAAACCCAGCGCGATGCGCGCCAGCAGGCGTTTGCGCTCAGCGAAGTGGTGCAGCGTCGCGCCCACTTTAGCTACTCTGACTCCGCAGAGATGCTCAGCGGCAACAGCGATCTCAACGAAAAACTGCGCCAGCGCCTCGAGCAGGCGGAGAGCGAACGCAGCCGGGCCCGCGACGCCATGCGTACGCATACCGCGCAGCTGAACCAGTACAACCAGGTTCTGGCCTCGCTGAAGAGCTCGTATGACACCAAAAAAGAGCTGCTGGGCGATCTGTATAAAGAGCTGCAGGATATCGGCGTGCGCGCCGATAGCGGGGCGGAAGAGCGCGCCCGCGTGCGCCGCGATGAGCTGCATACGCGGCTGAGCAATAACCGCTCGCGGCGCAATCAGCTGGAAAAAGCCCTGACCTTCTGCGAAGCGGAGATGGACAACCTGACCCGCAGGCTGCGCAAGCTTGAGCGCGACTACAGCGAAATGCGCGAGCAGGTGGTCAGCGCCAAAGCCGGCTGGTGCGCGGTGATGCGGCTGGTGAAAGACAACGGCGTTGAGCGCCGCCTGCACCGCCGCGAGCTGGCCTATCTTTCGGCCGATGAGCTGCGTTCGATGTCGGATAAAGCGCTCGGCGCGCTGCGCCTGGCGGTCTCCGATAACGAACACCTGCGCGACGTGCTGCGCATCTCCGAAGATCCGAAGCGCCCTGAGCGCAAAATTCAGTTCTTCGTCGCCGTCTACCAGCATCTGCGCGAGCGTATCCGTCAGGATATTATCCGCACCGACGATCCGGTCGAGGCGATTGAGCAGATGGAGATCGAGCTCAGCCGCCTGACCGAAGAGCTGACCAACCGCGAGCAGAAGCTGGCGATCAGCTCCCGCAGCGTGGCCAATATCATCCGCAAGACCATCCAGCGCGAGCAGAACCGTATCCGCATGCTCAACCAGGGTCTGCAGAGCGTCTCCTTTGGCCAGGTCAACAGCGTGCGTCTGAACGTCAACGTGCGGGAAACCCACTCGACGCTGCTTGACGTGCTGTCGGAACAGCACGAGCAGCATCAGGATCTGTTCAACAGCAACCGCCTGACCTTCTCGGAAGCGCTGGCGAAGCTCTATCAGCGCCTCAATCCGCAGATTGATATGGGCCAGCGTACCCCGCAAACCATCGGCGAAGAGCTGCTGGACTACCGCAACTATCTGGAGATGGAAGTGGAAGTTAACCGCGGCTCCGACGGCTGGCTGCGCGCGGAGTCCGGCGCGCTGTCGACCGGGGAAGCGATCGGTACCGGGATGTCGATTCTGGTGATGGTCGTGCAGAGCTGGGAAGATGAATCCCGCCGTCTGCGCGGTAAAGACCTGTCGCCATGTCGTCTGCTGTTCCTCGACGAGGCGGCGCGTCTTGATGCCCGCTCCATTGCCACCCTGTTTGAGCTGTGCGAACGTCTGGAAATGCAGCTGATTATTGCCGCCCCGGAAAATATCAGCCCGGAAAAAGGCACCACCTATAAGCTGGTGCGTAAGGTGTTCAATAACCATGAACACGTGCACGTGGTTGGCCTGCGCGGCTTTGCGGCCCAGCTGCCCCAAACTCTGCCGGGCACGGCTGACGCCTCTTAGCGGCGTTAAATTAGTGAATAAAAGGGCAACAATGTGTTGCCCTTTTTGTTATCTAATCTGGTATGGTAAGGTTGGATAATCTTTAAACTTCTTTACATTTGGTAAGGCAAAAGCGTTACCACCTTTATATACTGTGAATAAGCCCCATTTTGTGGGGAGCAATGTGTTAACAGGGGGCAAGGGATGTTGCTAAAAAAACGGTATGGTCGTCAATTGTCGGCGCTGAGCTTGAGCCTGGCTTTTGCATTTGCTCCACTGTTCAATGTCCAGGCCGAAGAGCCTGAAGTGGTCCCTACGGACAGCTCCGCGACGCCGGGAGAGCCCTCGTCTGCGCTGCTCCAAAACGTCGGTCAGTCTGCCGCGGTGGCGAAAATGGCCGGCGAGCAGCCGCTGGCGGCGGACGTCGCCGCGAAAAGCCGGACTGAGATTGAAGCGCTGCTTCCGGCGAGCTATCAGCCCGTCTTTATGAACCCGCTGGTCTCGCTGTACGCGGCCAGGGATATGAAGCCGATGTGGGATAGCCGTGAGGCGGTACAGGCGTTCCAGCAGCAGCTGGCCGAAGTCGCTATCGCCGGCTTCCAGCCGCAGTTCACCACCTGGGTGAGCCTGCTGACCGATCCCGCGGTGAGCGGTATGGCGCGCGATATCGTGCTGTCCGACGCCATGATGGGCTACCTGCATTTTATTAGCGGTATTCCGATTCAGGGTAACCGCTGGTTGTACGGAACTAAACCCTACGTCATGGCCACGCCGCCGCTATCGGTTATTAATCAGTGGCAGCTGGCGCTGGATAACGGCTCTCTGCCGCAGTTTATTGCCGGGCTTACGCCGCGTCATCCGCAGTATGAGGCTATGCATCAGGCGCTGCTGCAGCTGGTGGCCGATTCGCGCCCGTGGCCGCAGATGACCGGCAGCGGGTCGCTGCGTCCGGGGGAGTGGAGCAATGATATCGGCGCGCTGCGCGAGATATTACAGCGTACCGGCATGCTGGATGATTCGGCGAAAATTACCCTCCCGGGCGACGTTGTCAGCCCATCGGCGGGCAACAAAGGCAAACCGGCCACGCGCGGCATTTACGATCGCCAGCTGGTTGAGGGCGTTAAGCGCTTTCAGGCCTGGCAGGGGCTGGGGGCAGATGGCGTGATTGGCCAATCCACGCGCGACGGGCTCAACGTCTCGGCGGCGCAGCGCGCTGGCGTTCTGGCGCTCAATATTCAGCGCCTGCGCCTGCTGCCGGGCAATTTGTCGACCGGCATTATGGTGAATATTCCGGCCTTTTCGCTGGTCTATTACCAGGACGGTAGCCAGGTGCTGGCCTCGCGGGTGATCGTCGGTCGTCCGGACCGTAAAACGCCGATGATGAGCAGCGCGCTGAATAACGTGGTGGTCAATCCGCCGTGGAACGTGCCGCCGACGCTGGCGCGCAAGGATATCCTGCCGAAGGTGCGTAACGATCCGGGCTATCTTGAACAGCATGGCTATACCCTGATGCGCGGCTGGAACAGCAAGGAGACGATCGATCCTTATCGCGTCGACTGGTCGACCATCACCGAGAACAATCTGCCGTTCCGCTTCCAGCAGGCTCCGGGCGCGCGTAACTCGCTGGGGCGCTATAAGTTCAACATGCCGAGTTCGGACGCTATCTATCTGCACGATACGCCGAACCACAATCTGTTCCAGAAAGACGTACGGGCGCTGAGCTCCGGCTGCGTGCGCGTAAATAAGGCCTCCGAACTGGCGAATATGCTGCTGCAGGACGCGGGCTGGAACGATACGCGAATTTCCGCCGCGCTTAAGCAGGGCGACACCCGCTATGTGAATATCCGCAATAATATTCCGGTGAATCTTTATTATCTCACCGCGTTTGTTGGCGCTGATGGACGGACACAATATAGAACAGATATTTACAATTACGATCTCACCGCGCGATCTGGCGCACAAATTCTGGCAAAAGCTGAACAATTAATCAGGTAAATGAAGTAGTTCAACGGATCTCGTTGTCCTAACTCTGGATGAAAACAGGCGCTGTTCGTCTACAGGGCCCGTTTTCTCTGGGGTTAGGCCGCCTTGACGTTGGCAATAATGCCCGGTAAGGTGCCTTTCGTGCGCCAGAAGTGCATATTACACAACACCATTAAAACTGCATTGAGGTGATGAGTCCGGGAACCTCCTGACGCTGTCTTTAGTAAGCGCGCGGGGGAATAGACATCGCCAATAAAGAGGCAGCTTGAAGGATGGCGTGTATATTTCGATTCATTTACTTGTAGACCTGATTATCATGGACAAATTTGACGCTAATCGCCGCAAACTGCTGGCGCTAGGTGGCGCTGCGCTAGGTGCCGCTGCCATTTTGCCTGCGCCGGCATTTGCCACCCTCTCGACCCCCCGACCGCGTATTTTGACGCTGAATAACCTGCATACCGGTGAATCACTCAAAGCGGAATTCTTCGATGGCAGAGGCTATATTCAGGATGAATTAGCAAGACTTAACCATTTTTTCCGTGATTTCCGCGCGAATAAAATAAAGTCCATCGATCCGAGCTTATTCGATCATCTTTATCGCCTGCAGGGATTACTTGGCACTAATAAGCCTGTCCAGCTGATCTCCGGCTATCGTTCCCTCGATACCAACGATAAGCTACGTGCACGAAGCCGTGGTGTAGCTAAACATAGCTATCACACCAAAGGCCAGGCTATGGATTTTCACATTGAAGGCATTTCGTTGAGCAATGTTCGCAAAGCGGCGTTATCTATGAGCGCCGGTGGTGTAGGATACTACCCACGTAGCAACTTTGTGCATATTGATACCGGTCCGGTAAGGCACTGGTAACGAAAGGAGCGTCATGAACTATCGTATTATTCCGGTTACCGCTTTCTCCCAGAACTGTTCTTTAATCTGGTGTGAGCAAACCCGACTTGCTGCGCTGGTCGATCCCGGCGGTGATGCAGAGCGAATCAAACAGGAAGTAGCGGCAGCGGGCGTGAGCCTGATGCAGATTTTGCTCACTCACGGTCATCTCGACCACGTTGGCGCGGCGGCCGAGCTGGCGCAACATTACGGCGTGCCGATTATCGGGCCGGAAAAAGAAGATGAGTTCTGGCTGGAGGGGCTTCCTGCGCAAAGCCGGATGTTCGGCCTGGAGGATTGCCAGCCGCTGCATCCTGACCGCTGGCTTAATGAAGGCGACGTCGTCAGCGTGGGGAACGTTTCTCTGCAGGTGCTGCACTGCCCGGGGCATACGCCGGGGCACGTCGTGTTCTTCGACGCCGCGTCGCGGCTGCTGGTTTCCGGCGACGTTATCTTCAAAGGCGGCGTCGGGCGCAGCGACTTCCCGCGCGGCGACCACGGCCAGCTGATCGAGGCGATTAAACGCAAGCTGTTGCCCTTGGGCGATGACGTGACGTTTATCCCCGGCCACGGGCCGATGTCGACGCTGGGTCATGAACGTTTGCACAATCCTTTCCTGCAGGATGAAATGCCGGTCTGGTAACCATACCGGACGCTAAATAGAAAAAAGGCCGCGGATGCGGCCTTCTTTTTTAGGCGACTGCGGCGTTACAGCACGGCGACGATCGCTTCACACAGCGGCGCCATATTGTCCGGCGTCATGCCGGCAACGTTAATGCGCCCGGAAGCCACGGCGTAAACCGCGAACTCTTCGCGCAGGCGCAGAACCTGCTCTTTGGTCAGGCCGCTAAACGAGAACATGCCGTTTTGCTTAATGATGAAGGAGAAGTCGCGGTTAGCGCCTTTTTCCTGCAGGGTATTCACGAACAGCAGGCGCATACGCTGAATGCGCTGGCGCATGTCGGTCAGCTCCTGCTCCCAGATAGCGCGCAGCGCATCGTTGCTGAGGATCGTTGCTACAACGGCAGCGCCGTGCGCCGGCGGGTTGGAGTAGTTCGCGCGAATCACCGACTTCATCTGGCTGAACGCGCGGTCGACGGTGTCGCTGTCGCTCGCCACCAGCGTACAGGCGCCCACGCGCTCGTTGTACAGGCCGAAGTTCTTCGAGTAGGAGCTGGCAACCAGCAGCTCTTTGTGCAGCGCGGCAAAGGCGCGCAGGCCTTCCGCATCTTCTTCCAGGCCGCGGGCAAAGCCCTGATAGGCGAAGTCGAACAGCGGCAGCCAGCCTTTATCAACGGAGAGCTGCGCCAGCTGCTGCCACTGCTCGAGGGTCGGATCGATACCGGTTGGGTTATGGCAGCAGCCGTGGAACAGAACAACGTCGCCAGCCTGCGCTTCGTTGAGGCTGGCCAGCAGGCCGGCAAAGTCGAGAGTGCGGTTAGCCGCATCGTAGTAGGTATACTCGCGAACCTCGAGGCCGGCGGAATTGAATACGCTCTTGTGGTTCGGCCAGCTCGGATTGCTCACCCAAACGCGCTTAACGGCGGTATTTTTTGCCAGGAAATCGGCGGCAACGCGCAGGCCACCTGTGCCGCCCGGGGTCTGGGCAGTGCGGGCGCGCTTATCGCTGACGATCGCGCTTCCTTTACCGAACAGCAGCTCCTGCGTGCATTGACCAAATTCCGCAATACCGTCGATACCCAGATAGTTTTTGGTGGTCTCATTCTCCAGCAGATATTGCTCTGCCTTCTTCACGCTGGTCAGGACCGGGGTTTTACCCGTTTCATCTTTATAAACGCCAATTCCGAGGTTAATTTTTGTAGGACGGTCATCGGCACGAAACAGATCGGCCAGGCCCAGAATAGGGTCGGCAGGGGCGGCAGTAATGTTCTCAAACATGACGAGGTTCCATTGTGATTACTGAAGGGAGTTGCGCTATCAGGTTAACGGGAGAATTGCCAATTGCCAACCGTTTGCGACAAAAAGCGCGAAGGTTTTGCAAAGTTACGATCTTTGCCTTAGTAACGCAGAAAAGCAGGACCGAAGTCCTGCTTTTTAGGCATATCACGAAGGGGTGTAGTGATTAAAACTTAGAACTGGTAAACGATACCCACGGCGACGGTGTCGTCGGAGTTCACGCCCAGCTTGTTGTCGCTATCGATCTGGTTGATCTGGTAGTCAACATAGGTGGACATGTTTTTGTTGAAGTAGTAGGTCGCGCCGACATCGATGTAGTTGATGTAGTCTTCGTTACCCACGCCTTCAACGTTTTTCGCTTTAGATTTGTAGTAAGCGATGGACGGACGCAGGCCGAAATCGAACTGGTACTGCGCAACGACGGAGAAGTCCTGAGTCTTGTTAGCAAAACCGTCGGTAATGCGGGTCGCATTGCGGGTTTCACCGTACAGCGCTGCCAGGTAGATGTTGTTTGCGTCATATTTCAGACCAGTTGCCCACTGCTCAGCTTTATCGCCTTTACCGCGAGTCAGAGCCTGCTGTGCATCGGTACGATCCGCTGCGCCGTATGCGCCGACAATGCCGAAGCCGTCGATGTCATAGCTCAGAGAGGTTGCCCAGCCGTCGCCGTTAGAGCGGGAAGCGTCTGCGTGCTCGTTTTTGCCCAGGTACTGTACGCCAAAGCTCAGGCCGTCAACCAGACCAAAGAAGTTGGTGTTACGGTAGGTTGCGAGACCGCCGGTACGACCTGCGAAGAAGTTATCGCTGGAGCCGGTGTCGCCGCCGAACTCAGGCAGCATATCGGTAATGCCGATTGCGTCATAAACCAGGCCGTAGTTACGACCATAGTTGAAGGAGCCTGCATCGCCGAATTTCAGACCGGCGTAAGCCAGACGAGTTTTGTTACCGCTCTGAGCGTCGCTACCTTCGGTGTTGTTACCCTGGAAGTTGTATTCCCACTGGCCGAAACCGGTCAGCTGATCGTTGATCTGAGTTTCACCTTTGAAACCTAAACGAGCATAGGTCTGGTCGCCGTCGTTATCCTTGTTGTCAGAGAAATAGTGCAGACCTACGGTTTTGCCGTACAGATCGAGTTTGTTGCCGTCTTTGTTATAGATTTCTGCAGCGTTAGCTGCACCGGCTACCAGCAGGGCAGGGATCACCGCTGCCAGAATATTGCGCTTCATCATTATTTATTACCCTCATTAGTATTTTTATATGAACACTTGCCACTGCCGCCAATACATTCTGTCAATGAAAGTTTACAGAACCATTGATGATAGTTTGGTGTCTGAAGGCATCTTTCCATCCGCGACATCGTTTCGCTAGCCGGAAAATGCTACCAATGTCGTATATGGGTAACAATTGGAAAGTGTATGTAACAAAATATGAATTTTGGGGAACTTTGTGAACTCAATCAAAATTCCATTCCACTTTGCGTATAAAACCGCCGTTGCTTATATATCTATATGAATTAATTATGATTAATTTAGATAAATGCCGATTTGTGCATTTTGTGGCTGGTTTTTGCTTCTTTTTTACGCAGCGTTTGTCTTTGCATGTTGTGCGGTGTGTGGTTAAAAAATGAGCAAAATAATCAGGTATTTCGCCCATGAATGAACATAAGGTGCGCTTTCTCGTTTCGGTGGGGGTCGAAATAGTGAGTAACATAAATGTGAAGCAGAGGGCTTGATGTTTAAATTTCTTAATGTTTGTTAACGAAAGTTGACATAAAAAAGGCCAGCTTACGCTGACCCTTTTTACAAAGCGGGAATAATATTTAGAACGTCGCGCTGCGCGGGGTGCGCGGGAACGGAATCACGTCACGAACGTTCTGAACGCCGGTTACGTAAGCAATCAGACGCTCAAAGCCCAGCCCGAAGCCGGAGTGCGGAACGGTGCCGTAGCGGCGCAGGTCGCGATACCACCAGTAGTCTTCTTTATTCAGACCCATTTCCGCCATGCGTGCGTCGAGGACGTCCAGGCGCTCTTCACGCTGTGAGCCGCCGATAATTTCCCCGATCCCAGGGGCCAGAACGTCCATTGCGGCGACGGTTTTGCCGTCTTCGTTAAGGCGCATGTAGAAGGCCTTAATATCTTTCGGATAGTTTTTGACCACCACCGGCGCTTTAAAATGCTCTTCCGCCAGGTAGCGCTCGTGCTCGGAAGAGAGGTCTACGCCCCAGTAGACCGGGTTTTCGAACGGCTTACCGCAGTTTTCGAGGATCGTTACCGCGTCGGTATAATCAACCTGGGCGAAATCGGCAGAGACGAAACGCTCAAGGCGATCGATCGCATCTTTATCCACGCGCTCGGCGAAGAATTTCATGTCATCCGCGCGCTCTTCCAGTACGGCCTTGAAGACGTACTTCAGCATCGCTTCCGCCAGGCCCGCGACGTCGTTGAGGTTGGCGAACGCCACTTCCGGCTCCAGCATCCAGAACTCCGCCAGATGGCGGCTGGTGTTGGAGTTTTCGGCACGGAAGGTTGGGCCGAAGGTGTAGATTTTCGACAGCGCGCAGGCGTAGGTTTCGCCGTTCAGCTGGCCGGATACGGTAAGGAACGACTCTTTGCCGAAGAAGTCCTTATCGAAATCCACTTTGCCCTGGTCGTTACGCGGCAGGTTTTCCAGATCCAGCGTGGAGACGCGGAACATTTCGCCGGCGCCTTCGGTATCCGAGGCGGTGATCAGCGGGGTAGAAACCCAGAAGAAGCCCTGCTCGTCAAAGAAGCGATGCAGCGCCTGCGCCAGGGTATGACGCACGCGGGCAACCGCGCCAATCAGGTTGGTGCGCGGACGCAGGTGGGCGACTTCACGCAGATACTCGATGCTGTGGCGCTTGGCGGCCATCGGGTAGGTATCGGGATCTTCGACCCAGCCGGTAACTTCTACGCTGCTGGCCTGAATTTCGAAGCTCTGGCCCTGGCCCTGCGAGGCCACGACTTTACCGGTGACGATAACCGAGCAGCCGGTGGTCAGACGCAGCACTTCCTGATTGTAATTGGGAAGAGAATTACTAATAACGGCCTGTACAGGATCAAAGCAGGAACCGTCATAGACGGCCAGGAAGGAAAAGCCAGCTTTTGAATCTCGGCGGGTACGTACCCATCCGCGGACGGTGACTTCGCTGTCAACCGCAACACGGCCCTGGAGTACGTCGGCTACAGGCACAACGCTCATAATAGTCTCTCTATTCGTAGTCCAATAAAAATATCTGTATCCCCCGGCAATCGGGGGATATCTATGTTACCTGTCATCTTCCATCAGACAAGCAGATTTCGCACCGGGAGCGGGAGTTTTCGGAAATAAATAAGGAACAAGGAGCCAGAACGGCTCCTTAGGGTGTTTAACTGGCCTTTTTAATCGGCGGCAGGTCGAAGGCTTCGCGCAGGGCGCGTACGAACGCCTTATCGTGACAGATGGTTTTGCCAGGGCTGTCAGAGAGCTTGGCCACCGGCTTGCCGTTGCACTCCACCAGCTTAATCACGATATTGAGCGGCTTAACCTGTGGAATATCGCAGGTTAAGCGCGTACCGATGCCGAAGCTGAGATTCACCCGCGATGAGAAATGACGATACAAATCGACGGCTTTCGTCAGGTCGAGGTTATCGGAGAAGACCAGCACCTTGCTCAACGGGTCGATGCCCAGCTTCTGATAATGGGCGATGGCTTTCTCACCCCATTCAACCGGTTCTCCGGAGTCGTGGCGCAGACCCTGATAGCGTTCGGCGAATTCCGGGCCGAAATCACGCAGGAAGGCGTCCATCGTAATGCAGTCGGTCAGGGCGATGCCCAACTGGTCCGGATACTCTTCCAGCCAGGCGGCAAGGGCCGCGCGCTGGCTGCTGGCAAGGTTAGGGCTGATCTGCTGATGGGCCTGGAACCACTCATGCGCCTGAGTGCCCATCGGCGTCAGATGCAGGCGCCGGGCCAGGTCGTAGTTGCTGGTGCCGGTAAACCACGGCTCCTGCTGCAGGCGTTCGACGATAGCCTGCTGGACTTCGCGCGAGAAGCGACGGCGGGTGCCGAAGTCCATCAGGCGGAAGCGGCTCATATCGATATCGGCGGTGATATCCCGGAAGTCGCTCAGCTTGCGCTCGAGGGTCTCCAGCGCCAGCTCAACGCCGATTTCCGGCGAGCGGTAGCGGTGAACCAGCTCGCTGATCACCGCCAGCAGCGGGACTTCCCACATAATGACTTCGCGCCAGGGGCCGGAAAGGCGAATATTCAGCTTGCCGTTGTCGTTGCTGACGCTGACCTGCTGCGGGTCGTAGCGGAAATCGCGCAGCCAGTCGAGATAATCGCGCGCAAAGAACGGCAGGGTCGACAGCCAGTGATACTCATCGTCCTGCAGCTTCAGATCGCGCATAGCCTCAACCTGCTCGCGAATCGCATCGGCGTAGATGCCGAGCAAATCATCCCCGCGGCAGCGGAACTCCGCCGCAACGTGTACATCGTTATAGCGGTGGAAGACGGCCTGCTGCATGTGCAGCTTGTAGGCATCCGTATCAAGCAGCGAGTGCAGTACAGGAGAAGTGAATTGTGTCATGGTGCGCGGTAGCATCCTCTCACTGGAGCGTTGCCATCAAAACCTGGGCAGAAAAAAGGAGGCGGAGTTATAGCTTTATTCCCCGACTCTGTCCCGCTGTGAAGGTCGATGGCGACGCTGACGGTCATTTGCGAGGCCTAGTTTAATATATTGAACACGGATCACACCACAAGCTTTGCACCGGGTCGAGCGCATTTCGTGCCTCCTGTGTTATCAATATGTAGCATGGTGATATGTAACATAATGATATTTCGATACATTAACCATTCAATGCAATGTCATGGGGCAGGGATGGGGCAAAATCAGATAGTTTCTGGTTCAAAAGCGCCACCTGCTCCGTGTTTTTTTCCGCCATCCATTTTCCATACACCTTGTAAACCATCTGCGCATCTGCGTGACCCATTTGCGTTGCGATAAAGTTTGGATTTGCGCCAGCTGACAATGACCAGCAGGCGTAAGTATGTCTCGTCTGATAAGCGTTACGGTGTCGAAGGCCGGCGCGCTTAATGTGAGCATCCCAAATTTTCTTTATCGACCCGACAGCATAATGGTCTCCTGCAAGATAGTTCCTCCCTGTAAGTCGCGGATCAAACACAAACGTGCATTCGTGCTTTTCCTTTCGTCCGTACTCCCGGAGGTTTACTTCTACCTCGTGCTGTTTACCAAACCTTGTCATCTCGGCCTGGCTGCGAAGTGCTTCTATTGCTGGTTCGATCAAGAAAACAACCCTGTTCGTACCAGCTTTAGTTTTTGGCATGGTAAATTCATTTGTGGGCGTGAAGTTCCTCCTGATCATCATCGTCCCTGCTTTCAGATCGATATCCTCCCAGGCCAGTGACGCCAGCTCTCCATGACGAATGCCGGTGTATACTGCAAGGGCCCATATGTTCCTTATCTGAGTATGCTTGCAACTATCAAGCAGTCTCAGAAACTCATCTCTCGAAAGAGGATCCGGGTCTGGGCGACTTCTCGTTAAAGCTGATATACCGTTAAACGGGTTTTCTGTCGTGTACCCACTCGCTACAGCAAAATTGAACATTCCTGAAATAATGGTCATGTAGTTGTTAACGGTGGGTACCGTTCTTCCTTTTGATGGCTTATGCCCTTTTTTAGGCACCTTCCACCCCGTAAGAAGCTCCTTCCTGATAAGCAGCAAATCCTCTCTGTTAACTGAAGAGATGAACCTGTCACCACCGATCCTTGGCACCATGTTTTTCACAATGGACACATAACCAACAAATCCGTTGCTACTCATCTCTATTTTTTTGAGTTCAAGCCATTTCTCAGCAATTTCGCTTACTGTTATTTCCTTTTTCTCAACCCCGAATTTTTTCAAGTTAAGGGATTCGGGAAACTGACTGGCATTGTTGAAGTTACCCATTTTAATTGAGAAACATACTGAGCTTCTTAGCTCGCCAGCCGTCTTTCTGTTTTTTGGAGTATCAGGAACGCCAAGGTTTTCCCTAACCCTGACACCCTGATAAATGAACCATATGCGAAGTGAACCACCATGGTTCTCAACGCCAGTTGGATATGACGATTTAGCCATTCTTCCTCCCTGGCGCCCAAGAGCATGTTAAGAATATCTCTTTCAGCATGAATGAGCACCAGGCTGTTTCGACGACTGACGCTCTATCCACTGATTTATTGCTTCCAGGTTATACATGCATTGGCTGTTAGGGTTAGGATCGCCATCAGGTGATACATGCATATACTCCCGGCCAACGAACCAGGAGTTCTTTCTGGCTCTCTCGATTGTTCCAGAACGAAGGCCGGTAATTTCTGTGAGTTTCTTTTCTGTAACCCACTTATTGGGCATCAGTTTAATTACGTCGCTCATATACTCTCCTGAATCAGGCCGCGTGATCGGTGCGCAGCCTGTTTGATTGTTACACTAATGCCTGACCTGGTAAGCGCCGCAGCCGCCGGGCGCAGTTCATGGCTGTGGCCACGTAGCTGCAACGCCGGTTCACGACCTCGACCGTAATTTTCGAACCCTGCACGACAACCGTGTAGGTCCGCTTTGTTTTCTGGCGCCCATACTCTCCGTAGAGCTCGACGTGTTTGGCCAGCGCCGCATCGCATGCCTGGCGCCCCAGCGGAGACTGCTTGCTTCGGTTTATCAGTCGCATGCTCACCTCACACAAAGACGTCAACGGGATCGCCGACGGCGCGTGCGTTGTCGTTCGCTTCACGGCGAAGTCCCAGCACATAGCCAACCGGATCCCAACTGGACAGAATCGCGTTGAGCTCTTTCTGGCTATGCCAGGTCGTAAGACGCATTTTCAGTCCAGTGGCGCAGGCGCGAACATTCGCCCGAGTGGGGCCGGCCATCTTCATGCACAGGCAGAGAGTTAGCAGCAGATCGGAATACTCATCGGCGGCCGCACGTAAAGCCGCCGGGTCAATGCTGGCTTCCAGCTCGGGTAATCGATGTTTGAGGCTCATGCTGCACCGCCTTCAACGCGCGCAAAATTAATTACCCAGACCCAGGGGTTAGCGTTCCAGTTTTCTTGCCCATAGATCGATTGCCACAGGTAGGCAAAGGCATCTGTCGCGTCAGGCTCTGGATTAGCGCAACCGCATGGCTCAGATTCCCCGCAATTGAGGCAGCCGCCGTCAATAATTCCCTCTGATCGCGCATCCTCCTCGCTGATATCGTTAAGCCGCTCAACCCGCACGTCTGTGATTTCCAGCAGAATGCGGCTGGCCCAGCGCGGCATGTGGATTGATGGACGCCATTTAGCCGTGCACACCGTCTCCTTGCGCATTTCATCAATCCAGTCATGGTCGGCGCGATAAGTGAGAAGACCGCTGTATTTGTTCCACGTCTCCCGTACCCATATGCGATCGCCTACAGCACCAAAGTGGCACGGATGCCAGTAATCGCACGCGTTCTCTGCATCTTCGCTCCAAGGCCATTTGCTGCCATCGTCAAGCTCCGCAATTTCGGTTGCCCGAGTCTGTCTCCATTTGATAGGGCGCCGGGTCTGCGTTTTCCGGCCGTCCAGCAGCGCCTGCACCATTTCCCCGTTGAAAATCATTCCGCGCTCAGTCATTCCATGCCTCCAGCTCGTTCTGAATTTCATCGTCGATTTCTTCAGTGGTGGCTTCTTCGTTCAGAAAGTCGCGCGCCTCCTTGAGATACTGCTCCCTGCGTTCGTCATACCAGTTCGAGAACTCTGGTGACCAGCCAACAGCAGAGCCGTCGAAATCAACTTTGGCGTTGCGCTCAGCCATACTCTCAACCATGCAGTAGGCAGTGATCAGCCCGGATTCGCGGATATAACCGCGCAGATCACGCTTGCGCCATACCGTGCTAAATTTCGAGTCGCAGCGGTCTTTAAATTCAACCTGCCAGCGGCGGATGCAGCGTGCGTTTAGTGATTTGCTCATATCATTACCGGGAGGGCGAACCCTCCCGCCTCCCTTAGCCCACGTATTCCGGTTTCATGTCGTCCAGGGTGATACGGAACTGGTCGTACAGTTCATCGCCCAGGTGACGTTTGGCTGCATTGAGGGTGCCTTCCGCTTTAGCAAACAGCTCTTCGGCCTCCGGTTCGCCGGGGTTAGGAAGGGAATTGATCGCGGCTTCAACCTTGTTGCGGGCATCGACCAAGTAGTAGCGCTTCACTGCCTTATTTTTCAATTCAGTAAATAGCGCGATACCCAGCAGTGCCTTCTGTGACTCAATATCGGCGCGGATGGCTTTCGCCTGGTCAACGGAGCTGGCGGCATCGATGCGATCGCGTATTTCGTCTGCAACCGTATCAACGTTAGTTGCTGATTCCTGCGCACTGGCCGTAGCACCTACTGCGCTAGTGATCTCGCTTAGCGTGATTTTTTCTGCCTGAGCCGGGTTGATTATTTTTTCCTCGCGCTCGTCAATCTCGTCTGCGGTATAGACGCCGAGGATCACATCCGGGCAATAGAGTCGCGCCCAGCGTTTAACAGCGAGATATGCTAACTGCTGACGAGGGTCGGTGGCCCATAAAGTTGAATTACGGACCTGCGCCTGATACAACATAAGCACCAGCTCGCGCGGTTCAGACTCACCTTTAAGCGTTGCCCAAGCGCGAACGCCCACTCCAGCTTCGTCATTCAAATTCCAGCCCGGAGCGATGTACTTTTTGTTCTGGCTGCTTGTTTTCTCCACGAAGCGGCCAACGATGTTTTCCCACGCTCCGAACCATTCAAAGTGAATACGGTCTTTCGTTGGTGCCATTGTGTTGATCACCGCATTGACGAGCTGAGCTTCGTACCCAAGGACCCCGGAATTACCGACGATGAAAGTTTTTTGGGCGACGGCGAATGGATCCATACCCCAGCGCGCTGCCTGCATAACAACTGCCATGCAGGAATCAGGCTTGCCGCGGTAATGTTCAGGAACAAAATTACCGCTGTTTGCCATCACCTCAGATATTTTCAGGAGGCGGTTAAATAATTCGCCATTCGTCAGAATCGAAATGTTGTCGATTTTCTGGGTCTGGTTATCAGTCGTAGTCATTAAATTGGACATAGTTATTTCCCCCTTAAGCCTGTACGCGCAGCGCTTCGACACGGCGCACATCAAAATCGTTGAGCTCTTCGGCGTAGTCTTCGGTGATCGGCGCCGGCCACTCGCCTGTGTCGAAACCGTGAGCTATGGCGCGCATCGCTTTGCGGTATTCCAGTATGCCGAGTTCCAGCAGCTCTTCGGATGCCTCAATGATGGCGATCCAGTGGTAGTTCTCGTCTTTGTTGACGAAAATCCAGAAGAACTGATCGAGGGCTGCGGTTTCGCAGTACATTGCTGCGCTCAGGTGGTAGTCGCGCTCGATGATTTCCCGGTGCAGTTTGGCGCGTAGACCTTCCTGTTTGATGTTCCACATGCTGATGGTCTTCAGGTCTGCGCCAATGCGCAGGCCTCCCATGTCGATCTCAAGGTCAGGGCGCACACGGATTTCCAGTCCAGTCTCTTCATCGATACCGAAATAACTCACCTCTACTGCGCGGCTCGGGTGTGTCAGCAACTTGCCGGCGGTCGGGTGATTCAACAGTGCTTTCTGAATGGCCAGCGCAGTGCTTAGCTGCTGACGGGTAACCAGCACTTTTCCTTCCGGGTTCTCGCGCCAGGCATCCAGCAGTTCGTCGGCAAACACGGCATCCGGCTTAACCGATTTCACAACCTGAATGAGATCCGTTTTGGTACCGGAGACTTTCAGTGGTTGCGGCTTCTGGGCTTCCTGTGCGACCAGGTCAGGGTTAATGATTGCCAACTGTTCCAGCAATGCGTCGCGGCTGCCGCTGGTTTTAATCGGCGCGGGCAGGATGGCGTTGTATTCTTTGATGCAGGCTTTCATCGCCGTAGCCGTATGCTTAGTCCCGTTTTCGATGCGCTGGAACTCTTCCGGGAGTTGCTCATATGACGCATAGGACTCGTCAACGGATGCCCCAAGCGGGAACGGCGCGGGCAGGGTGGCGTTATGTGCATCCAGCAATGCTTTGATATCGTCACTGCTCAACAGTGCCGGCAGAGTAGCGTTGTATTCGTCGATATAAGCGCGGATCGTCGCAGTGGTGGTAAACGCACCTTCCGGGATTTCCGGCTCAACGCTGAATTCTTTGTCCATATCGTCAGGCTGCAGCGCCAGCGCATGCACCAGATTCCCCATATCCAGAACCAGCGATCGTACTTTCTGGATGGTTTTGGCAACGTGGCGCGCTTCGAAATACATCAGGCTGATCCGCGCATCTTTAATCTGCGTCGAGCTGATACCGTTGGCGGCGTGATAAACCTCATTCGGCAGACCTTCGTAGCGCCCCGGCTCGAAAGACTCAGGCCACTCCGCCTTTAACTCTTCAGCGGTCGCGCTGAGTTCAGGCTGTGCTTCCGCCGGGGTTACGGCATCTGTTTGCGCAGCAGTTGCATCAGCGCTTTCGCCTGTTGAAACCGCAATGTCAATTTCGTTTTTGACCGGCTGAGCCGCTTCCATCTGCACATTGCTGGTGGCCTCTTCTTTGGTGCTTGTTGGGGCAGGAGAGGCCATCAGGCCTTCAATGGAGAACTTGCCAGCGCCGAGGTTGGAAACTTCAGGCTGTTTGGTTTTGGTCAGGTCTTCACTGACCCATTTTGGATCTGCCGGGTCGCTAATGCCCTCGACAAATTCACCGCGTTCGGCGGCCAGCAGTTTGCTGGTTTCATCACCTGCCGGATCTTCAACAACAGCGCCTTTGTTGGCGATAGCTACAGTTTCGGCTGCCGGCTTGTCATGAACGCTTTCTGTTAGGCTCGAATTGATGTAACGACGCAGGCTGTCAGGGAAATGATGGACGTTATCGCCAGCACCGCGGATCATGGCGAATATTGCTGCGCGGGAATAATCAAGGATGCCTGGTGTTTTTCGCAGCGCGGCCGACCATTCTTTCCACGGACTTTCTTTGGCTGCAATGATGTCTTTTGCACGACGATGAACCGAAACCGGGAAATCGTAGATATCAAAATCCATTGGCAGCGTTGCGAGTGCAATCTCCTGATCCAGCGTATCCAGAGTATGGTCATAATCCGGGTTACGGTCTGTCGTGTTGCCGCCGCCGGCGTTCGTACCGACATCCGTGCGCTGCACTGTGCTAATACGGTTGCCTGAGACCCATTCTTTAACCAGAAGGCCACGGTCAATATGTGGAGTTTCCATCCAGACTTTCAGGAAATTAAGCAGCAAGCCGAGCTCAGTCCGCTTGTCTTCGGGAAATACTTTTTTAACGGCGTCGGTTAATTTCCAGAGGTTGGCTGTCGAGAGTTCGTCGATCTCAGGAATACTACGCGTAACCAGCAACAGGTTCTGGATGTAGTTATTGTCGGTGTCCATTTCCAGCGCGCCGATTTGGATCCGCTGCCTCTGGGTGACATGGTGAGTCATGGCATCACTGATGAATTGCGAGATAACCCGCTGCGGGCGACGGAGCTGCGCCACCGGATAAAGGGTGTTTTTATCATCGTCTTCAGTGATATCGGCATTACCGGTGCCGGACTGGCCATCCAGAACTTCACCGGTCGAAGTATCGACACCATCTACGATGACAGCCCCGCTATCCGGGGTCTCTTCTTCCTGGTGAAATGCATCGGCAGGAACTGCGCCCGCCTTTAACTGCCAGGTGCGTTGGTCGTCGGCGAGCTCGTAACGAGTGCACCATTCGAAATCGAGCACGCCTTCCGCCGGCAGGTCGTTAAAGACCGGGAAATCGGTGCGGATCGGCTTATTGTAGTCATGACCACGGCCCGTTTCGATTCCCGCATCTTCCAGGTCTACTTCGAGCTGCAGGTTAGCGCGAGCTTCAGATTTTGCGGTGCGCCAGATAACGCCGTCAGGTTTACCTGATTTTTGAGTGGCCCTTATCAGATTAAAAAATTCCATGTCGTTGCCTCGATTTTGGATGTTAGAATCCACGGGCCATTGATAGCGCCCATTGGGTGTTCATTGGTTTTGGGTAATTTCCGGTGTACTTTGGTCGGTGGCACCGGACGTACAGCCCGCTTCGGCGGGTTTTACGTTATGCCTCGTTGGCCATCTGGTCGTATTGACCACAGAGCTTCGAGTAATACGTTCTTTCTCGTGGCGCCAGCTGCGAACCGTGAATGATGAGGATGGTCATTTTCACTTCTGTACCTTCCTCGATAGGCTTGCGGCAGTACGCGCAGTGTTTCTGCATCGTGCCTCCTACATCTGCGCCGTGAATGCGGCGGGGTGCTCTTCCAAAATGCCCTTCAGCGGCAAACATTCACCTTTAACTCCCTGCTCAACAGCGGCCTTCTTGCACTCCGATTCGCTGTCATAAACACCGAGCAGAACATCCTGATTCCCGCCAGTTAGCATGCCGACGGTGAGAATCAGCGCGAACATCGTGCTCATGACGGGTCACCTTTCTGTGCCAGCAGGTAACAAACCCGGCGAATGAAAACGCTGACCGGACCTAAGCGAACAGCCTGCTGACGAGCGGGCTTACGTGCGAAATCAACCATGAAATAACCCCCATCAAAGGTTTGTAACTAACAGCCCAGAAGATGAGCCCGAGTGCTGCCGAAATGACCATAGAGCGAATGCCGTTTTTACTCATTTCAACCTCTGCCTTGTCGCCGGCCAGCGGAACGTTTGAACCTACTGCGCATTGATAAATCCACCTCATCCCGGTCTTCGTATGCGCCGGGCCGCTACTTCGTGGGCGTCCTGCCTGGGTGGTTTGTTGCGATGGAGTAATTAAACACAATGTTTATTCTGGTGTCAACAAAATGAGTTATTGCAAGTAAACAAAAAGTTCAATTAAGGGTGCGTTTTTGCAGGGGGAGTCTGTTTTTAGTGCTTTTATAGGACGTAAAACAGACAATTGGGGTGAGCTATGGACTATGAGGAGATTGGACAGATCCGCTATCAGGAGATGTGCCGTATTGTCGGGTATTGTCGGGGATGTCGTGTTCGCTATGGTCGCCGAAGGTCACGAAACCAAGCACGTGACCATAGCTGACGTGATAAGAACAGAGATTGCAAAGGGGTTGGGTAAGTGGGATTAAGATCAGATTCAGGTGATGGAACTGGCGGTGAAGCTGCTGGAAGAGTAGTGCAGTAAAAACCCGACGCGGGGCCGGGTTTAGATTAGGTTAGTTAGTTCTAGATCAGGGATGAACAAGTATTTTCTTCGCGAAATTAATAGTATCTTTATGATTATCAGCAGAAGTGTGATTAATCTTCTTAGCGTCCATTGTTCTCTTGATTGTATCAATTACTTTTCGCTGCCCCGAGCTTGGATAGTCGGGAACCTCAAGAGTGAACAGAATGTCTTCTGTTGCCAGTAAGTTTTCTTCTGCCGCTCGGGTTATCCTCATTACCCATGTGTCACTGTGCTCCATCATTTTTCCTGGCTCAGATTGCGTGAAGGCCAATGGTTTGATTGCACACTGAATTAAATTCTGTTTTTTGGCAACTAATGGCATTGTGAATTTTGCATAAAACCCATCAATAGATTCTGGTTTGAAGGCGTTTTTTAACCCATCAATTCGATCGATGCTTCGCTTTATCTCTCTTGCCAAAACATCTTCCCTGCGCTCTTTGGTGTAGTCAGAATGGTTTACATATCTATTGTAAATATGCTCCAGCTCTTCCTTTGGATTAGCGCTAAGCACCACCCTTGTGGAGCTAAACTGGAAGATTGACTCTTTCTTGGATGTAAAGTACCGAAAAAACTGAGCAAGTTGTTGATACCCAATGATCTGGCTAGCCTGGACTTTTGCAAACTGCAACTCTCTCTGGATAGTATCTTTCGCTACAGGGAAAATACAATCGTCATGGAAAAAGCTTCGAACACGAGAGTCGTTGCGCTTAGTTATCTGAAAGTCAAAGAAATTTTCTTTAGGTGCGCACATGACTACGCCAATGTTTGCGAATTCTTCAGTCTCCGCATAAGGCGCATATCTAACAATGCTATATAGACATGGTGTGGTCATGCTATCGCACTCCAAAATTCATCACGGTCGCCTTTCTCTAAGGTGCTATTGACGAAAGGTAAAAAATCATCATCAACTACCCAGTCATTTGGTACATCGCCAAAAATCTCCGGCACTTTGCATAAACTATCAACAACTTTTTGACGGTACTCTACGCGGTCAATCAAATCATACTGCCATTTGCGATTACCCGGCCCATAGACATGAACAATAAAATCATCTGGTTCTGCATTTTGATCAAAGGATAGATTATGGTCAATCAGATAATACTTATCGTTGCCAACATCATAAATGATATTGACGTTGCCGCCTTTATCCGTAAGTGTTCTGTCCGCATTTAATACCCATCTATCAAAAGCATAGATTAACTTCTGCTGTTCTATGGGTATGATCGCCTCATTTCTGGACTGAATAAATGTTAGGGCAACGGCACCGTCAATGTACTGTGATGCAAAGGCATGACCGGTAGAAATTTCACGTTTTAATTCAGGTGCATATTCTATTAGTTCTTCAGGAACAAATACGACTTTAAAGTCTGGTAGCGGAAGTCCGATATCACTCGCCAAACAACCAGCAACAAACTCAGCAACAAGATTCTTTGGCGGCATTGAAGGTTTTGATTTCAAAACATACAGTTTCCCATCATCACACTTACAAAGAAACGGCTGAGTCGACCCCTCGTTGATGCGGCGAATTATTTCAATGACATGGGGGATTGCACCATCATTATTTTTTTGGAGTTCCATCACCAGTCCTTAAAAGAATAATCACCTAAACACCCCGTTGATGCGCCTAGCTTAAGCTTTATCGTCCTTCTGGGCGGCAAGCCACCGGGCAACGGTATTATCCATGCTTCCTGTACGTCGGCTGTGAGCTACTCGGTATCACTCTTAATCCGCCGCCCCATGTACTTGGCGTACAGCTCATCGAGTTCCTTTAGGCGCAGAGATACGATCCGCAGCATGTTCTGCTGCTCTTCATCATTCGGTAACTGGTTGTAGAGTTCCAGGAGTCTCCGTTCGTCGGGTCTTAAGCCGTCTTTGGAATCAACATCCTGCCCTAAAACCCACTCAAGACTTACACCTAGCGCATCAGCAAGTTTTATTGCAGAGCTTTTCCCGACCGCTCCTCTAACAAACCAGTTGTTAACAGATTGCGAGCTCACACCACAGATCCTCGCTATATCAGCTTTAGATATGCGCTTCTGCTCAATGATTTCGTTAAGCCGCTGTACCTGCGGGTTATCTGCTTGGTGCGTATTTTTTCTCATATATCACGATTTTAAACTAAAAGTTTATCGTCTCAACATTCATAAAGTTGACAATAAAATAAACATAATGTTTAATTGCGGTGTAACTTAAAGGGAGTGGTTTATGAACGCACTTGAAAAAGCCATACATATCGCCGGTGACGCTACAAAACTGGCAGAAAAACTGGACGTCTCATCAATGACTGTCAGTCATTGGAAAAAACGCCATAGCGGTGTTGTACCGCAAAAGCGGGTTTTCCCAATCTTTAACGCAACCGGCGTTACGCCGCACGAACTTCGCCCGGATCTTTATCCAAATCCGAATGATGGTTTGCCCTCTCAAGATTTGGGGGACTGATTATGCACTCACTTCATTTTCAGCAGGATACCGGAGCGTGCCTTCCAAGATTGATAAACCGGTATCAGCATAAAACCGAAGTTACCCATGAAATGATCTGTTCTGCCGTTCGGGCGTGGGCTTCAGCTCTGGATAACCAGGATGTTGTTGCTGGGCTCATCGTTGCGGAATGGGAACGGCAGGGCGGTACCGGGCTGGATTTTCCTGACGACCTGAGTCGCCGGCGCCAGAAGATGTTCCGCTGGCTCGATGGTGATACAGATTACGCCCGCGAAAATATCCGGAAATTAACCCCGGCAATTCTGGCCGTTCTCCCCCTCGAATTCCGTAATCGGCTGATGCCTCAGGACGACGCTTTGTCGCGTCTGGCTTCAGCTATCAAGGAGTGCGCAGAGGCCAAGCAGGCTGTGATGTTGAATGCTCCCGAGCACCAAAAACTGAAAGAGGTCAGCGAGGGAATAGCCTCCCTGTTCCGGCTGATGCCAGAACAAACCGGCGCCCTGATGACCATCGTTAGCTCAATGCTGGGTGTGCTGTAGGAGGGTTTATGGGCTGGGGTGATTTTGTTCGTAACCAGGTGGAAAAAACACTGCTTCAGGAGGGCTTCTCGCTTTCTGTGGCTCAGGGGGGGGCAAGGCATGTTGAGGACCTATACAACCGGATGTCACAAGCCAGCCGGAAAGGCGCGATTTTTGATGACGCGCTCAGACATGGCCGCTTGTGGGCAGAGAAACAAACCAGCACAACGGAGCGCCGTGAAGCTAAGCGAGCGGTACGAAAGGGTAGTAAGCAGGCTGGGTTGTTCTGAAAAAGGCGAAAGCCGGACTGCTCGAACAGTACCGACTTTCAGGTGCAAAAACGAAGAGGTAATTGCGAGGTAAGTATGTCAGTAACCCGTGTTGAGGTAAACATCCAGCCAACTCACAAGTGTTCTTTTTGCGGCGCGAGCAATGTTGAGGTTGCAGGCGTTCTCATTGCCGGGCCCGGAGTCTCTATCTGCCAAAAATGCGTCTTTCTGTGCGTCGAAATGGTTTTTCAGTACGCCGAAAAGACCGATAAGCCAACGTCATAAGTTCAGGAGTATCTATGCGTGACTATGCAACAGTCGCACCGCAATTCTGGCTTGGAAAAACAGGCCGTGAACTGCGGAAAAAAGGCGCTGAAGCGCAGGTGGTCTCGTTCTATCTGATGACCTCGCCACACGCAAACATGCTCGGATTGTATTACCTGCCAATTCTCTACATCGCCCATGAAACGGGCTTGGGTTTGGAAGGGGCTTCGAAGGGGCTTAAAAGTGCCATCGAAGCGGGGTTTTGTAGCTATGACGAGGACACTGAGATGGTCTGGGTGCATGAAATGGCCGCCTATCAGGTAGGCAAAGCATTAAAGGCGGGTGATAACCGCTGCGCAGGGGTCAGGAACGAGTATGCGTCACTTACTGAAAATTCATTTCTTTCATCGTTTTACGAGCGTTACAAAAATGATTTTCATCTGGATGTTAAACGTGAAACATGCCGAATTTTGGAAGGGGCCACGAAGGGGCTACTAAGCCAAGATCAGGAACAGGATCAGGAACAAGAACAAGATAAAGATCTTTTGGGGCATGGCGACGCCACGCCCCCAGAAGGTGGGGCTTCCGATGATGCTCCATCTGAAAAGCCAAAAAGCAAATACCCGGAAGAGTTCGAACAGGCATGGCGGGAATACCCAAAACGTGCCGGTGGCAACAGCAAGGCCGATGCGTTCAAAGCCTGGACTGCCCGAATTAAATCAGGCGCAACAGTCCAGGAGCTAACCGATGGCGTTCGTAGGTACGCGGATTACGTAACAGCTGCCGGAAAGCTACATACCGAGTTCGTGAAACAGGCATCTACGTTCTTTGGACCCTCAAAGCACTACGAGGAGCTGTGGACGTTCGTAGCGCCTGCTGGAAAACGGGACCCAAACACGGTGTCCCAACCCGGCAAATCAATTCCTAGTGGGTTCAGGGGGTAACGATGAAAAACATGATTGGTACTGGTAGTGCGTTGGAACGGCTGAAAAAACTCATCCCACCGGGTGTAGAGCCGAAGTTCGGCAGCGTCGATGAGTGGCGTGCCTGGCAAGCCGAGGAAGGGCGCAAGCGCTGTGAGGAACTGGACAAGCAGAATCAACGCGCACGCTCTGAGAAAATCTTTGGACGCGCAGGCATTCAGGATCTGCATCGGAGCTGCACGTTCGCAAATTACCAGGTGGCAGGCGATGGCCAGCGCCGGGCGCTCACAATGGCAAAAAGCTATGCGCAGAACTTCGGTTCCGGATTTGCCAGCTTCGTATTCAGCGGCGCGCCGGGAACCGGGAAAAATCATCTTGCCGCGGCAATCGGTAATCACCTGTTAGCTGGTGGACACTCTGTGCTGGTGGTGACCATCCCGGATCTGATGTTACGCGTTCGGGAATGTTACGACGGCGGGCAGTCGGAGGCTTCGCTTCTGGACGACCTTTGCCGGGTAGATTTGCTTATCCTCGACGAAGTAGGCATTCAGCGCGGCAGCAGCGGCGAAAAGGTCATTCTGAATCAGGTTATCGATCGCCGCCTGTCATCCATGCGTCCTGTCGGCATCCTGACCAACCTGAACTATGAATCGCTGAAGGAAACCCTCGGGGCAAGGATTCTTGACAGGCTCCAGATGGACGGCGGCATGTGGGTGAATTTTGACTGGGATAGTTACCGCAAAAACGTACGCCACCTGCGCGTCGTTAAGTGAGGAATGTATGGCTAAGGCACTATCAGCTACAGAGCGCCGGGAATACATCCGCGCGATTATCCGCATTACCCGACAGCATGGCCGCCTGACGACCGCAGACGCAATTAAAAAACTGGGTCTGTGCCGTGACACCGTCCAGAAATATTTCCGCGATGCAGAGGCTACCGGTGAGGTTGTTCGTCACGGCCGATTAGGTTTATTTCGCGACCAGCGAGCCGTCATCGACTTTGACATGAAGCGATATGGGCTGGCGCCAAAAGCAGCAACCGGACTGAATTACAGCCTGCTCGGTAGTCCAGTATTTCAACGCGTTTTAGATATTCAGGAGGCTATGCATGGCTAAAAATTCAATCGACGCTTACGGCGCCAGCGGCAAGACGAACGTTTTGATGTTCGAGCCGGAAAATCTGCATCTGGTAACTGACAAAGCGCATCCACTTTACGACGAGCGTATTCACCTGCCCATCAACGAGGCGATGGTGTTGAACATCATGGATCAGGGTGTGCTTGAGCCGATTATTGTCTGGAAGGACCCCGAAAGCGGGCTGGCCTGTGTGGTTGATGGACGTCAGCGTGTCGCCACACCCTGGAAGCCAATAAGCGCCTGGTAAAATCGGGTGAATCCCCGCTGCTGGTTCCAGCAGTAACTAAACGTGGCTCTGCCGTTCGTATGGCGCAGGCGATGGTCAGCGCAAACGAAATCCGCCAGGCGGACACTCCATTAGGCCGGGCGAAAAAAATGGCCGACGCGCTGGAGCGTGGGCATGACGAACAGGACCTCGCCCTGATGTTCGGCGTCAGTATTCCAACCGTTCGCACAACGCTTGCGCTGCTGGATGCCACTCAGGCAGTTAAAGACGCCGTGGAAGCCGGGACCGTCACATTTACCCAGGCTCGCCAGCTCGGCACGCTTCCGCCTGAAGAACAGCGGGAAAAAGTTAAGCAACTCGAAACGGCGACCGCCGGCACTAGGGGGCACGAGAAAGCCCGCCGGCAGTGGCAGTTTCTCGGCGATGCAAAGCCGCGGGTCAAATCTCGCAAAGAAATAACCAAAGCCCTCGACGGTGTCAGTGGTGAGTATGCCGCGGCTCTGCGCTGGGTGCTCGGGGAGGCTGTATGAACATCGAAACGGTAAACGAGCTGATTCAGTCGCTGGAGAGCGCAGGCGAGCTGTCGATCAGAGAGGAAAAGTTTCTGAAGCTGGCGAGGTCTTATCAGCAGCTGGCTGCGGAGAACGTAGGGCTGAAGGCTGGGCGCAATTTTTTCATGTACAGCGATGATGCAGGGTTTGAGACGTACCCGACTCGCGAAGAGGCAATCAAAGCGGCTGAAGAGATGATCGATGATTATCGCGGGGATGCTGGCGATGGATGGCCGGAGGAAGCAGGCACAACCCGCTGGGGCGTGATTATCCAACAGGCCACTGAGTGTGATTACGAAAAGCCGTCAGCTGAAAACGGGTGGCAGGGCTCCTGCGACTACAGATTGCTGCCAGAAACCCCCGCCACCGTTCGCCGAGGCACTGGTGAGGGCTAATTTGCCGGAGCTATGCCAGTCAAAAGATATCGCAGCTTAAAAAAACGCATCAATTCAACCCGCTACGGCGGGTTTTCTTTTGCGGCCACCACTGCATAGTTAACAATTCGCGCTCTTAAGATATTGATCATTCCTAGTTACAGGTGTACTGTATATTCAAACAGTACTGTGTATAAATACATATATCAATACCTGTCAGGAGAATCCACCATGGCGAACGACAAGAAGAAAGTTTTGAATGAGAAACCTGTTACTCAGGAAGAAAAATCAAAAGCGCTACAGTCCGCCATGGGGCAAATTGAAAAGCAGTTTGGTAAAGGCTCAATTATGCGGCTGGGTGAAGGTTCTTGCATGGCTGTTGAAACCATTTCCAGCGGTTCGTTGTCTCTCGATATTGCGCTGGGCGGCGGTCTCCCGGTAGGCAGAATTGTTGAGATATACGGCCCGGAATCATCTGGCAAAACCACGGTGGCGCTATCTGCAATAGCCATCGCGCAACGGCTGGGGCTTCAGTGTGCTTTCATCGACGCAGAGCATGCGCTTGATCCGTCTTATGCGGCAAAGCTGGGCGTTAACATTGATAATCTGCTGGTGGCACAACCTGACACGGGAGAACAGGCTCTCGAAATCACTGATGCCCTGGTCCGTTCTGGCGCGGTTAGCGTGGTGGTAGTTGACTCTGTAGCCGCACTCACGCCAAAGGCAGAAATCGAAGGTGAAATAGGTGACTCTCATATGGGGTTGCATGCGCGCATGATGAGTCAGGCGATGCGCAAGCTGAAGGGAAACATCAATACCTCTAAATCAATTGTTATTTTCATTAACCAGATCCGAATGAAAATTGGCGTAATGTTTGGAAATCCCGAAACGACAACCGGCGGCAATGCCCTCAAATTCTACGCATCGGTGCGTATGGATGTGCGCCGGATCGGCTCTGTGAAAGATAAGGACAATAATCCGGTAGGTAATGAAACCCGCGTTAAAGTTGTAAAAAATAAAGTGGCGCCACCATTCCGTCAGGCTGAGTTCAATATTCTTTATGGTGAAGGTATCTCCCGCGCAAGCGAGGTTCTTACCTTGGCCGAAAATGCCAAAATCATCACTAAGGTGGGAGCATGGTATAGCCTGGGCACTGAACGCATCGGGCAGGGTAAGGCAAACGCTATGGAGTGGTTAAAGCAGAATTCAGAGGTGTTTGCCGACGTAGAGTTGCAGGTTCGCGAATGGTATCTGCGTCCGGACGCTGAACTGCCAGCATCCTCCCGCAAAAAAACCGTATCCGACGATGATGAAACTGAGGCATACACGGAATCCGAAGAATAATTGTCGCGAACATGATTTGTCATTGTCGCCTGACGTGGTAAGAGATAATGAAAATTGAACTGACGATTGATAAGAGTAAATCTTTACCAGACGGTGCTGTGCCAGCTCTTGAAGAAGAACTCCTGCGTCGCATCAGCAAAGATTATGCAGACTGCTTATTACGGATCCGGGTAGCAGGCTCAGACGGCCTTAGCGTAATCGGTGGTGCAGACGGAGACAAGCAACGTATACAGGATATTCTCCAGGAAACGTGGAAAAGCGCTGACGACTGGTTTTATTAATTCACCTTTAAAGGTGGCGGGCATTTTTAAAGTATCGCAACAAGCGTTTCCCTTTGATGCTGCTACCGGATTTTATTTTTGCGTCGGAATGTCGCTCTGGGGGATCGTGTGAGTGATAGTGTTGAAGTTCCCGATGGTCACGCGTGGTATGATGTCGTAAGGAGATCTGATGGAGCAATCATCTGTAGTTTCCCTTCCTCTGGAAGACATTTGATATACAGGTCTAATGGTATTGTTTCGATGCGACCATTATTGTCTGATGAAGAAATTTTTACGCTTAATGGGTTCATGAGGTTTGCTGAAAGACTGGGCTACCGCCTCATTCCACCTTCTGATAATATGAAATCAACGGCCTGAACAACCGTTAACCTACTGCGCCACGGAGATATACCATGGCGCAAACACTGCAATTCGAGAAAAGCTTTCAAAACGTCCTGATTTCTGCTGAGCCGGGAACCAGCGAATACCTGCAACTGATTCCCGTCGGGCAATTGCTCTGCGGTGAGTTCCGCAAGCCCCGCAACTACGCCTTCCACAAAAAGTTTTTCAAGCTTCTTACGCTTGGATATCACTACTGGACGCCGACTGGCGGACTCATTGAGCCAGCCGAGCGCGCTCTTATCTCCGGGTATGCCGATTTCCTTTCATCTGACATGGAGCAGCGCGCTGCGCTCCATAACGCCGCAGAGATGTACCTCTCTTCGGTGGGGCTTTCTCGTTCCCGTGATATGGCGCTGCTGAAGAATTTCGAATCCTTTCGCGAGTGGGCAACCATTCAGGCCGGTTTCTACGACGAATACCAGATGCCTGATGGCAGCCGTCGCCGAATAGCCAAATCCATCTCCTTCGCCAGCATGGACGACAGCCAGTTTAACGGCGTCTACAAATCGGTGCTGAACGTGCTGTGGAACTACATTCTGCGTCGCAAATTTCATTCTCCGGCTGAGGCAGAGAATGCTGCCAGCCAGTTGCTGAGCTTCGCGGGGTGATGACTATGAAAAAATCATGGTTCGCCCACACCGAATGCACAACAGCCCAGGCAGACGAGCTGGTGGCTAAATACCGGCAGCGGGGGATCAAAGTTGAACGCAGCTTAAACCCTGACTTCCTTACCTGGACCGTCAGCGCGCAACTGGTGGAGGACGAGAATCCACCCCGCCCGGATTCCCGCTGGCGTAACCGGATGTGGGGGTGAGCATGGCTAAGAGATCTCGCCGTAAATGTGCCCACTGTCGCGAGTGGTTCTATCCGGCCCGGGAAGGGCAGACCGTTTGCTGCTTCGAATGCGCCAGCGCGATCGGCAAAAAACAGGCGGCAAAAGCCCGAGAAACCGCAAAGAAAAAGGCGCTACAGCGTCAGCGCGAATCGGAGAAAGAGGGCCGTCAACGCCGCCGGGCTAAGCGTATTGAGCTGAAAACAAAATCTCAATGGCGCGGCGAAGCACAGACAGCGTTTAACAAATACGTACGCCTGCGCGACGCCGGTAAGCCCTGCATCAGCTGTGGGCGACTGCCAGAACAAAAGTTGGGCGGAACTATGGATTGTGGACATTACCGCACCCGGGGCGCCGCTCGTCATCTGTCGTTCAATCTGCACAATACCGCAGCGCAATGCGTCTATTGCAACCGTGACCGCGCCGGCGCTCAAAAGGCATTCGAGCAGGGGCTTATTCAGAGAATCGGCCCGGCAACCGTGGATGCCCTGAACAACGACAACGCCATTCGCAATTTCGACATCCCATACCTGCAGCGCATCAAATCAATATTTACCCGTAAAGCCCGCGCGCTGGAGAAGCGCCGCACTCGCCGTTCGGAGGCAGCATGAACCACTTCGACTTCCTGCGATACCAGGCAGAAAGCGTTAAGCGCGCCAGCATGCCGCCAGTAGCGAAACATAGTCAGGCCAAACCCAAACAGAAGGAAGCCGCATGAACACTCAATACCTTCAGTACGTACGCGAGCAGCTCATCGTGGCAACTGCCGACCTGAGCGGGGCAACAAAAGGGCAGCTGATGGCATGGCTGGAAAACGCCCAATTCGACACGAACACCTTCCCACGTAAAAAACAGCGCATTTGGGATGAGGAAACGGAAAAGTGGATAACGTTGAACAATCCTCCGATCCCCGGAAAGCAGTCACACGCTAAAGGCTCACATATACCGCTGGTACAACCGGTGGAGTACGTAACCGCATCATGGCGCCGTGCGCTGCTGTCTTTGGACGAACATCAAAAGGCCTGGCTGCTGTGGAACTACAGTGAAAACATCCGCTGGGAGCATCAGGAGACGATCACCCGGTGGGCGTGGGAGCAATTCAGTGCGCAGCTGGCCGGGAAGCGCATAGCGAAGAAGACCATGGACAGACTGCGTCAACTTATCTGGCTGGCGGCGCAGGATGCGAAAGCGGGGCTGGCAGGGCGTGAAATGTATAAGTATTGCGAGCTTGCTGAGATGGTAGGTGTAGAGGAAAAAAACTGGTCCAAGACATTTACTGAGCATTGGCAGGCCATGCTAGCTATTTTTGTTCAACTTGATCGAGAGTCATTGCTCGCTTTAACAAAATCACGTTCGCAACAAAAATCGACTTTTTCGCAGCAGAGTGTTGCAAAAGTAGATTGATTGGCATATATTTCGTGTAAATCTGATATTGTGCCACTGTTGTATGCACTGGCAATAAGTTGAATTTTAAGCCCGAGGTTAACGCCTTGGGTTTTTTGGGTCTTGGCCATTAAGTTATCGAAAAAAGAGCTATAGCCTTACAGACTTATGGTTCAGGTTTAAGTCCTCAGTGACGAGCATACCTAAATACCTCGGCACAACCATTTGACGGTTCAGGGGTTAAACAATTTTAGCGAGTAGAATACAAACTTTGATCTAAATCAAAGTGATATACACCCAACTTAAGAAATATTAAAGAATCGTAAATAATACTTCTAAGTGGTGGATTTATGGCGTTAAAAGACCTTTTTGTACAGACCGAACCTCGTAGGCGGCGTTATGGCGTTGCTTTATTGATTGGGCTTATTTCGGGTGTGGTTTCGGCATTTGTAAAATGGGGCGCTGAAGTGCCTCTTCCTCCTCGTAGCCCTGTGGACATGTTTACCACTGCATGTGGTCCTGAATCGCTAATCCGAGCTGCTGGCCAAATCGACTGCTCCAGAAACTTCCTTAATCCTCCATACATTTTTCTTCGTGACTGGCTGGGATTGGCAGACCCCAACGCGGCTGTCTACACCTTTGCAGGACATGCTTTTAACTGGGTTGGTGTAACACACATTATCTTCTCTATAGTGTTCGCAGTTGGGTACTGTATCGTTGCTGAAGTGTTCCCAAAAATTAAGTTATGGCAAGGGCTGCTAGCCGGTGCACTTGCACAGATCTTTGTCCATATGATTTCATTCCCACTTATGGGCTTAACTCCTCCGCTTTTCGACCTTCCATGGTATGAAAACGTGTCTGAGATATTCGGCCACTTGATATGGTTCTGGTCTATTGAGATAATTCGACGGGATCTCCGAAACAGGATTACGCATGAACCTGATGCAGAGGTTTCTCTAAATTCAGCGTCCAGATAAACTGAGCTACAAACACTAAAAGCCCAACAAGTTCGGGCTTTTACTCTCAAGGGCTGCGCAGTCGCGCGGCCTTTTTCATTTCTGGAAGATGCTGCTCAGTGGTGGGCGAACCGGTTTGAACCCCGTGGTGCCGCTAACGACACGGATTGGACTCCTCCATCTTCCGCCAGCTTTAAAGGTCAGCGAAGTGATGCTTAGTTGGTAACAGTAGGGCCAACAGCCTGAAATAGCATTCAGTGTTAAAGAAACTGGTCAAATTTTGATTGATACAAATGCAGAAATTAATATGATTTCTGTGTGATGAATCCCCCTGAGCGGAGGGCGCATCAGCAGACTTTGTTCTAACCCTACAGAGTCATTGTCAGTTATGGCGGAACACTATTGCTGAGCAGTGTTCACCGGGAGGCACCCGGCATCACACACATTACTGCGCGACACCCCCAAAGGCTCACTCCGGTGGGTCTTATCTTTGGGCGAAAAAAAAGCCTGCAACAGGAGCAGGCTAAAACAGTGTTCAATCAAATTGGACAAATCTCTGCTTTTATAACAGACAGCCTCATAAATTTAACTACATCCTTGAAGATGCATTAACCATAAAATGCGAAGGGTTATTTTTTTGTTTGACATCTTGAACTCTTCCCGCCAGTCCGCACCCATAAAAAACCCCTAGACGGCCTGAGCCATCAAGGGGAATGTTGGGTAGTGTTATCTTTTTTTTGGGGAGCCGGGACAAAGTGTAGTCGAAAAAAAAGCCCGCATCAGAGAGCGGGCGGGAAATAAAACAACTATGACACATATAAGGGTTCTGGAGGTCTCAATTCCAGAGCGCTCATGATAGTTTTCTAAGGCAGTTAAGTAAATCCTGATTTCAATGGCTATGCATATGCGTGGCCTTTTCTGTTTTGTGCCGCCAGAACGTCACTCACTCTGTGTTTTGTCGTAAATCCATCTGGCGGCCTTTCCCTATATAGGGCTCACCGACGGCGGTACATAACCCAATCGTCGGGCGCTTGCGCAGAGCCCGCCTATTTCCTTCACACCGCGCCATCCGTCATCAACGGAGGTGAGGCCTATGAAAATGCCCTACAAACAAGATTTCATCGCCGCTCTGCTGGCAGCTAAGGAGCAGGGTATCGGCGCAATACTGGCTTTCATTATGGCGTATCTCCGTGGTCGCTATAACGGCGGAGCCATGACCAAGACGCTAATCGATGCGCTTATGTGCGCGATGATTGCCTGGTTCGTTCGCGACCTTCTCGACTTTACAGGGCTGAGCAGCAATCTCGCCTACATCGCCAGCGTGTTCATTGGCTATATCGGTACGGACTCGATCGGCAGCCTGATTAAGAAATTCGCCGCCAGAAAGGCAGGAGTTGATGATGCAAACCAGTCCTGAAGGCATTGCACTGATTAAAGGTTTCGAAGGCTGCCGGCTTACAGCATATCCCGATCCGGGTACGGGTGGTACTCCGTGGACGATTGGCTTTGGATGGACATTGCCAGTTGATGGTAAGCCAGTAAAGCCGGGAATGACCATTAACCAGGCTACCGCTGACCGGCTGCTGAAAACAGGGCTGGTGAGCTACGAGAACGACGTGCTTAAAATCGTTAAGGTTAAGTTAACCCAGGGTCAGTTTGATGCGCTTGTATCGTTCGCGTACAACGTCGGCTCCCGCGCGCTTTCAACCTCTACTCTGCTGAAGAAGCTCAACGCTGGCGATATCAAAGGAGCTGCTGATGAGTTCCTGCGCTGGAATAAATCGGGCGGAAAGGTGATGGTGGGTCTGACCAACCGACGTCAAGCAGAGCGTGAGGTATTTCTGTCATGAAGATTGAACTGGTTGAGGACTGGAAAGGGTGCTGGAAGTGGTTTTCGTCATGGGCACTGACGCTGGCCGGTGCGATACCAGTGGTATGGGTGGAACTGCCTGAAGACCTGAAAGCGTCCATACCGCCGGGAGCCATGAGCGCCATCACGGCGGTGGTGGCGGGATGTGGTCTGGTCGGGCGTCTGGTAAATCAGGCTAAGCCAAAATGAGCGCCTCACTGAAAGTGTCTGTCATCATTGTACTGTTTGTGCTGGTTATCTGTGTTGGTGGCTGGCTCGGGTATCGCTATGAACGCAACGTCAGCCGGGCAGATGCTGCAGAGAGCCGGGCGGAGGCTGCCGCTCAGGACTCGAGTCAGGCAGAGACGGTGACAGAGAATGTCATGAAAACCGTATCGATAATCAACACCATTTCGCAGGCGGTCACTGATGAAAAGCAGCAGAACAGTGAAGAGAGCACGACGCGGGCGAGTGATATCAGACAGGCCGTTAAGGACGATAGCTGTGCTGTTAAGCCTGTTCCTGCTGTCGCAACTGACAGCCTGCGTACGCACCGAAACAAAATACGTACCCGCTCAGCCGGTACCACTTCCGGCAAACCTGACGGCTGACTGCCCTGTACCCGAAATCCCTGACCCGTTCACCTGGGGCGACAGCCTGACTCTGAATGAGCAGCTGCTGACAGCGCTGGAAAACTGCAATACCGATAAATCCGCTATCCGTAAAATTGAACAATCGAGGCAGACCCGATGACCACACTACTGACGTATATCAATTCCTGCATTCTGGCCGCAATGCTTATCGCCGGAGGCTGGGTGAAAATCCGCGACTATTTCCGCAACAAGACCGCAGCAAAAGCTGAAGCCGCAGAAGTAGCAGCAAAAGCCAAAGCTGATGAGATTGAAGCCGCTGTGCAGGAACGCCTGAAGAAATTGCAGGCTGATGCTGCAGCCGCGCCAGAAGCAACGGCGACAAGCGGCACCGGCCCCACTGTGCAGTAAACCAGTTCACACAACAGAGGAAATATACATGGATATAACCAAATCCGACCTCGCCATTGTTCTCGCTGATGCAGAAGTGGCGGCGCTGGTGAAAAACAAAATCATCGCGCTGAAAACTGACGGCATCGACGCGGCATTGCAGGAGGAATTCAAAAACGCGGGTTTTGTGAAAGACGCTGACGCGCTGACAGTGAGTGACGACAACGTGGAAGTGGCTAGGGGCGCCACCGTGGTTATCGACGTGACCGCCACCGGCGACAGTCCGATCACGGTCAGGGCTGCTGATGAAAACCTGTCAACGGCAACCTATGCAGACGGCAAACTGACGATTAAGGGCGTTAACGCTGGCGCAACCACGGCGACGTTAACAAAAGGCGCCGTTAACGTGCCGGTCAAAATCACGGTTAAGTAAGGCATTACAGAAGCCCTTCCCCGAGGGGCTTCGATAATGCTTTGAGTGGGCTGATGCTGGATGTATTATAAAATCTGCCTATTATCTAGGGGATTAAAATGTTAGAGAATTTTCCACTAAATGCCCACACTCCTGAGCTGGAGACACTGCGAAGAGTTTCAGCTATGGCTGCAGCTTTAGAGATTGCAAAGGCTTCTGCGGCTTCGTCAACACATAAAACGCACAGCGATAAAGTAGCTGACGATTTGAAATATGCCTCACAGCACGTTGAGGCATTAGCAGATAAAATCCTTAACTACATAAACAAATGAGCTAAAAGCCATTTGAAGTCGTTGATATAAACCCTGCGATGCGGGGTTTTTTATTGCCATCGCGAAGGCCGCCCACGGGTGGCTTTTTTAATGGCTTTAACCAAGGGAATTCAGGCATGACAACAGTTGCATGGGATGGGGTTACTCTGGCAAAACGCTTGCATCGATATCACTTCAATCAGACCCCTATGCAATTGGAAGTGGTGGCATGATTTCCCGAGCAGCTATGCACTGCGGGAAAAACGCAATAGATGCCGTACAGATAGCCATTGAGATGGATGTGTGCAGTGGCGGTAAGGTCCAGTCATTTACTTAAAGTGCAGAAGTTCAAATCATCAAACAGGATTAACTCATGGCAAAACCGGACTGGGGCGAGCTTCAGCAACGGTTCCTGTCCGATCATGCCGCAACCGGCGTATCACCGAAGGATTGGTGTGAAGCGCAGGGACTGAACTACGCTACCGCCCGTCGATATATCAAAAAACCTGCTGCGCAAACTGCGCAAAAACCTGCGCAGAAGAAATTGCGCACTGCGCAAAGGGAAAACTGCGCAGAAGAGCTGGTAGACGATGACGGCCTTACAGCTCAGCAGCGTTTATTTGTCGCGGAATACCTGAAGGATGGCAATGCCACACAGGCAGCTATCCGCGCAGGCTATAGCAAAAAGACTGCTGAACAAATTGGCTATCAGCTACTTCAGAAAACTTCAGTTGCGCAGGCCATTGCGCAGCAGCAGAAAGCGTCCATTGTGCGCACGCTTGGCAGCGCTGATGAAGTGCTTGAGCAGATGTGGAAGCTCGCTACCTTCGATGCCAACCAGCTATCACAGTATCGCCGCGGGAGCTGCCGTTACTGCTGGGGCTTCGGGCATCAGTATCAATGGCGTGACGTCGTGGAGTTCGATGAGGCTGGCGAAGAAGCCAAGGCGAAGAAAAGAGGCGCACCGCGCGATGTTGGCGGCTACGGTTACGATCACACCAGCGCACCTAACCCTGAATGCCCTCGTTGCAATGGCGACGGCATCGGCCAGCCGTTCTTCGCTGACACGCGCAAACTGGCTCCAGATGCTGCGCTTGCCTATTCCGGCGTGAAACTCGGGAAGAATGGCGTTGAGATAACCGCCATCAGCCGCGAACGAATGTACGAAGCAGTGATGAAACGCCTCGGCCTGGCTGACAGTGAATTTGCTCAGCGTCTGCAGCAGATTGAAATCGAGCGCCGGCAGCTGGAGGTCGAAAAATTACGCAAGGAACTCGCAGCTGATCCTGAAGATGACGAACCAACGCCGGTAGCAATCAATATCAATGTCGTGGATGCGAGAGTGGAGGGAGACGATGATATCGCCGACGCTTAACATCCCTCAGGCCCGCTTCCTCGCGATGAAGCACAAATTTAAAGCCTACGTGGCCGGGTTTGGTTCCGGTAAGACGTGGGTAGGCTGCGGCGGTATCTGCAAGGGGATGTGGGAACACCCTAAAATCAACCAGGGCTACTTTGCACCAACTTATCCGCAGATCCGCGACATCTTTTATCCCACGGTTGAAGAGGTGGCCTTTGACTGGGGGCTGAATGTCAAAATCAACGAGGGGAACAAAGAGGTTCACTTCTACGCCGGGAAACAGTTCCGCGGGACGACTATCTGCCGCTCGATGGAGAAACCGCAAACCATCGTGGGTTTTAAAATAGGTAACGCGCTGATTGATGAGCTGGACGTGATGCCAGCCAAGAAGGCGCAGTTAGCCTGGCGAAAAATCATCGCGCGTATGCGTTACAAAGTGGCCGGCCTGCGTAACGGAATAGACGTCACCACTACGCCGGAAGGGTTTAAATTCGTTTATCAGCAGTTCGCAAAAGCTGTACGCGATAAGCCTTCGCTCTCAACGCTGTACGGCCTGGTGCAGGCATCGACGTTTGACAACGAAAAGAACCTGCCGGCGGACTACATTCCATCCCTGATGGAGTCTTATCCGCCGGAGCTGATTAAAGCGTACCTGCGGGGCCTGTTTACCAACCTGACCAGCGGCACGATTTACCACCAGTTCGACCGCAAGCTGAATAACTGCAAAGAAGAAGAGCAGCCAGGGGAGCCGCTGCATATCGGCATGGATTTCAACGTCGGAAAAATGGCCGGAATTGTTCACGTTCTCCGCCTCGGGCTTCCCTGTGCAGTAACGGAAATCATCAAGGCTTACGATACCCCGGACATCATTCGCATCATCAAAGAGCGGTTCTGGCTGTATGACGGCCATGACTACCGAAAGGTGCGTGAGATCTACATTTACCCGGATGCCTCTGGTGATTCTCGGAAATCAGCTCATGCCAGCACTACGGATATCGCTCAGCTCAAGCAGGCTGGCTTCAACGTGATAGTGAACGATTCAAACCCACCGGTAAAAGACCGCATCAACTCAATGAACGCCATGTTTTGTAACGGTAACGGTGAGCGTCGCTACAAAGTGAATGTGAGGCGGTGCCCGGTCTATACGGAATCGCTTGAGCAGCAGGTATGGGGTGAAAACGGCGAGCCTGACAAAAAAGCCGATAACGATCACCCCAACGATGCCGGCGGCTACTTCATCGTTAAACAGTTCCCAATCGTCAAACCAACCGGCAAAGTCACTCAACTTCGGATGTAAACCATGCCTGATATCTCAACACCCAATCTCGACTACAACGATATGGTTGAGGCGTGGGACATTAACGATGCGCTGATGGGCGGTACGCTTGAAATGCGCCGGCAGAATACAACCTATCTGCCTAAGTGGCCTAAAGAGGACAAAGAGGCATACGAACAACGTTTGGCCGTGGCTACGCTTCTCCCTGCATATGAAGAGGCGATTAAGCAAAACATCGGTCGCGTGTTCGCTGAGCCGACGAGGCTTAGCGAAGACACTCCCGAGAAGATTGTCGAGCTGGCTGAAAACATCGATATGGAAGGAGACCGGCTTGATGTATGGGCGCAGCAATTCTTCTCGCTCGCGTTCCAGTACGGCCTGGCGCATGCCCTTGTGGATTATCCACGAACGGATCCAGAAGCGGTTAAGACGAGGGCTGACGAGCAAGCAGCTGGTGGTCGCCCATACGTGACAATGCTTAATCCCCGGCAGGTCATTGGCTGGAAGTCTGATGTTCGGGGAGGCAAAGTCATTCTGACCGATTTGCGCGTAAAAGAGGTTATCGTCGTTGATGGCAATGACTACGGGCAGACGAAGGTAGAACAGATACGCCACATTATGCCGCGCAAGGTTGAGATATATCGCCGCAACAAAGGTGATAACGGCGAAAGCCAGTGGCAACTTCACGACGCGTGGGGTACCAGCCGTGATGATATTCCTCTGGTGACGCTATACACCAAGCGCACCGGATTTATGCGCGGATCTCCGCCGCTGCTGAACCTGGCACTGCTGAACATCAAACACTGGCAGAGTCAGAGCGAACAGGACAACATCCTGCACGTCGCGCGGGTGCCATTGTTGTCGGTATTCGGGCTCGAGCAAGGGCAAGAACTGACCATAGGGTCATCGGTAGCAACTCAGTTTACTGACCGCGCAAAGCAAGGGCTGGAATACACCGAGCATACCGGATCGGCTATAGATTCAGGAAAAACGTCTCTTGATGACCTCGAAAATCAGATGCGGCAGGCCGGGGCTAAATTGCTCCGTACCGAAAATACGTCCACCAAATCTGATGACCAGACGCATGAAGAGCATATGCAGGAGAATTCACCCCTCTACACCATGTCGAATTCGCTCGAAGACACTCTCGATAACATCCTGCAGATCATGGCGGAATGGCTTGGCGAATCGGAGGGCGGTAACGTCGATGTTCGCACTGAGTTGGATGTTTCGGCTCAGACCTTTGATGCTACCGCAGCGACAGCTATTCAGTCGCTACGGCAGGGCGGAGATATTCGCCAGATTGATGCCATTCGTGCGCTGCAGGCTCTGAAATTCATCGACCCGGACGCCGATCCGGAAGGGGTGATCGACGAGCTGAGAAATCAGCAGGTCACGCTGGCCAATGTCCTGAATAATCCAGGCGGTTGAGATGGCAACGGCGAATGAAAAGCTCAGTGACGAAAGTCTGGCTCATTCAATTTGGGTGAGTCAGTACAGTACCGGCGTCGCAAACAGGATGATAAAAATCCTGAATGACAGCGATGCAGAGCTGACGGCCAGGCTGCTGGTGGCGATGGATACGCTCGATGCGGAGAGCTTTACTGTGTCGCGGCTGGAAGCTTTGTTGGTCAGCGTCAGGGCGCTAAATCGTGATGTGGTTCAGTCGATGAGCGAAAGCCTCGCTGGCGAGCTGCAGGAGCTGGCGCAGCATGAGGCAGGATTTCAGTTAAGTCTCTTCCAGTTTGCGATCCCCGATGATGTGCTGGCGCTTCATCCGCTGGTGGGCATTTCCCCGGACGCCGTTTATGCTGCGGCAATGGCCCGACCTTTTCAGGGGCGCCTGCTTTCTGAGTGGGCGGATAACCTTGAAGCTGACAGGATGACGCGGATATCCAATACCGTGCGGCGGGGGTTCCTGCTGGGCGATACAACGGAACAGATTGCGCGTAAGGTTCGCGGTCATGCTAACCGCGGCTACCAGGATGGCGCCTTGCAGATGAGCAGGGCAAACGCCGGCAGCATTGCCAAAACTGCTGTTGGGCACCTGGCGGCGACGGCGAGGCAGAGTTTTGCGACTGCCAACGATGATATTCTGAAGGGTAAGCAGTGGCTGTCCACACTCGACAATAAAACGTCAAAAGACTGTCGAATTCGCGACCGCCTCAAATACACCCTGGACAATAAACCGATCGGCCACAAGGTGCCATATCTGCAGGGCCCCGGGAAAATCCATTTCTGCTGCCGCAGTGTTGAAACCTACATTCTGAAATCCTCCGATGAATTGGGTATCAAAGTCGGTGAGATTAAGGACAGCTCCCGCGCCAGTATGGATGGACAGGTGCCTGCGGATACCGATTATCAGGGCTGGTTCTCGCGGCAGTCATTCACACGGCAGTCCCAGATTGTCGGCGTGACGCGCGCCAGGCTGATTCGTGACGGTGGCATGTCTCCTGATGAGTTCTACAACGACAAAGGCGAATGGTTGACGCTGGAGCAGTTACGGGAACGTGACGAACAAGCATTCAGTAACGCCAGTCTTTAATTTTCCATACAACATCAAACAGGCTGCCTCCGGGCGGCCTTTTTTATTGCCGCGATCCGGATGGTGAGCGGTGCAACGGTCGGATGACCAAACGAAAGGTAACAGCATGAAACTCAAGACAGTAGAAGTGAATGGTAAGCATTACGCGGAAGTTGATGCCAACGGTCTGCCGGTGTTCATTCATGACGACGGCAAAGAGATTGGCTTTGATGCGGCACAGGCTGTCAGCAAAATCTCTTCGCTGAATGGCGAAGCGAAAACTCATCGTGAAGCTAAAGAGGCTGCTGAAGCCAGCCTGGCGAAGTTCTCGGGTATCGCTGACCCGACCAAGGCGCTAGAAGCACTGGATATGATGACCAAAATCGACCAGAAGAAACTGCTCGATGCTGGCGCCGTTGACCAGGTGAAGGCCGAAATCACCAAATCATTCCAGGCGCAGTTGGATGACGCTAACGGCAAGAGCCAGAAACTGGAAAGTCAACTCTACGATGCCATGATCGGCGGTAGCTTCTCAGGTTCGAAGTTCATCACCGATAAAATTGCCATCCCTTCTGACATGCTTCAGGCGCGCTTTGGCCAATCGTTCAAGGTCGAAGAGGGAAAGGTTGTGGCCTATGACGGCACCGGCAATAAGATTTACTCTCGTGCTAAACCGGGTGAACTGGCCTCATTTGACGAGGCGCTCGAGTTCCTGGTGGAGCAATACCCACAAAAAGACCACATCCTGAAAGCCAGCGGAAACAGTGGTGGTGGTTCACAGCAGTCGCAACATCAGGCTGGACAGAAAACCATGAAACGCAGCGCGTTTGATTCACTGGATCAGACGGGTAAGCAAACCGCACTCAAAGACGGTATCACCATCGTCGATTAATCCTCTTTTGCCAGTCTCCGGATGGTGGCTGGCGCCAGAGCTGGATAGCTCAACCAACCCTATTATCAAATCAAAGGAATTAAATTTATGAGTAACACGCTCACCGGGTTGATCCCGACTATCTATACCGCTCTGGACATTGTCTCCCGCGAGCAGGTGGGCTTTATTCCCGCCGTCGCCCGCAATACCAAGGCAGATGCCGCGGCAAAAGACCAGACGGTTACCGCGCCGGTTGCTCCGGTAGCTGTCACTGAAGACATCGTGCCGGGCCCTTCAGCTCCGAACACGGGCGATCAGAACATCGGTACCGTCGATGTGAAAATCACCAAATCCAAAATGGCGCCGGTCAAATGGAATGGTGAAGAGCAACTGGCCCTCGGCCCTGCCGGTACTTACAACACCATCCTTGCCGACCAGTTCAAACAGGCGTTCCGCGCGCTGGCGAATGAAGTCGACGCGGATCTGGGCGCGCTGTACTTCAACGCATCCCGTCAGGTCGGCACGCCGGGCACGACGCCATTCGGTATCAAGGAAGACCTCAGCGATGCCGCGCTGGCGCGTAAAGTGCTGGAGGACAACGGCTCACCGACTACCGATCTCCAGATGGTTCTCGGTTCGGCGGCTATCGCAAATCTGCGCGGTAAACAGTCTGTATTGTTCAAGGTGAACGAAGCAGGAACGGAACAGTTACTGCGTGAAGGTACCCTGGGTCGTCTGGAAGGCTTCAATATCCATAACTCTGCAGGCGTTAAAACTCATACGGCCTCTGCTGCTGCTGACTACCTGGTGAACGGTGCGAAAGTCGAAGGTGACCGTATCATCGCCATTGATACCGGTACCGGAGCGTTTGCCGCTGGTGATGTGGTGAGCTTCGCGGGCGACGAAAATAAATACGTAGTCGCCGCGGCAACTGCCAGCACTATCACTCTGGCTCAGCCTGGGTTGCGCAAAGCGCTGGCGGATAATGCTGCTATTACCCGTGGTGCAGGGTATGTGGCGAATATGGCGTTTGACCGTAATGCGCTGCTGTTGGCATCTCGTACACCGGCAATGCCGCAAGGCGGGGATACTGCGGATGATGTGATGAACGTTACCGACCCGGTATCAGGCATTACCTTCCAGGTGGCGCTGTACCGCCAGTATCGCCAGATCCGTTATGAAGTTGGTCTGGCGTGGGGTGTCGCTGCTCCGGTTCCGCGTCACAGCGTCATCATCGCTGGCTAATAACCATCAACCATGAGGGGCTCCGGCCCCTTTTTTAATGGAGGGCTTATGGCCGGATTGACGAAAGGGCAGCGGGCGGCGGAAAAGCTTGCTGAACAAGTCGAAGACGATCTGCAAGGATTGGTGTCAATGGTTATTGACGCGCCTGAGTTCCCCGGCGCAGCCACTGAGGCCAACGTACACGCTGACGAGGTGGAAAACTGGAAAGCGCACGGCTGGAAAGAAATGGAGTGATGCATGATTACGTTCATCACCGTTGAAGAAGTCGATTCGATTCTGGGCGCCACCTGGACGGATGGAAGCAAAAAAGCCAAATCTGTGCTGATGGCTAACATCTGGATGAATGGCCTCAATCTGAAACTGCCATGCAATCGCGTAACTAACGAAACCATCATTCCCGACGATGTGAAACAGGCTGGCGTCTATGCGGCCCTGGCTGCGTCAAATGGCGGCCTGTATCAGCAGAAAACCGATTCCGGGGTACTGCTCAGTAAGACTGTGGATGCTGACGACGTATCTGTGTCGAAGACGTTTGCTGAGCTCGCCACCAATAGCTTAGCATTGCTTGATTCTGACCTGCAGCTGGCTCTGGCGATGCTTAAGCCTTATGGCGTCAATCAGTCTCAGATACGGTTGGTGAGGGGGTGATATGCAAAATCCAGGTGTGCATTATGCCGGTGACGGGCTCGGCCCTCGCGATGTGTTTGTGAATGGAAACCAGATCAATCATGTCGTTTACGCAAACCCGGCAAAGGGCGTTGTTGAGTTTGCTCCTCGGCCGCTGCGGATTAAACGCAACGGCGAAATCTATACCCGCCGGCTTCTCGGTACTGTAACCGTTAGTTTTCGTCAGGGCGGCGGTGAATAAAATGGGCATTCGTGACGAGCTTCAATCCGAAGTCGCCGCGGCGTTCGATACCGACCTGAGCGATGCCGTTAATGAGTTCACCGGCAGTTACACCGTTCGTGGCTCATGGGATCCGGTAACGGAAACCGGCAGCGAAACGGTGGTGACCTATTCAGGGCGCGGTATTCTGGCGCGGTACAAACTCCGCCGTATCGATGGCGTTAACATCCTGCATGGTGACCTGAAATTAACCGCCCTGGTTAACGAGGTCACCGATAAACCGGCGGTCGGACATTTCATCACAGCGCCGGATCCGATTACCAAAGAGGCTCAGCGCTACGAGGTCATAACAGCCGCGGCTGATTCTGCCGGTGCTGCATATTCCATCCAGTTACGGAGGGCGTGATATGGCTAAGGGCTGGAGTATCGACCCGGCGGCGTTTGCCGGGCTGGTGGCCGACGATGTCAAACTTCGCCAACGAACGATCGCCATTCAGCTGCTGAATGAAATCGTTCAACGGTCGCCGGTTGGCAATCCTGAACTCTGGGCCATCAATGCCACTGCCGTTCAGTACAACAAAGCAGTGGGCGAGTGGAACGAATCCCTCTATGCCGATCCTGCCAACCTGACCAAAACTGGACGCCTAAGGAAGAAAGTCCGCGTTAACGACAGTATGGATATCCGGCGCCCGGCGGAATACCGCGCAGGCACCTTCAGGGCATCGCATTTCGTGAGTATTGGCGCGCCCGATTATACGGTGCCAGCCGAACCGGATCCGCGGGGCACGACGACGTTTCTCAACGGAAAAAACATCATCGACCAGGCGCAAGCCTATTCGGTGATTTATATCCAGTCAAACCTCCCGTACTCCGTACCGTTGGAGAATGGACACTCAACACAGGCGCCGACTGGCGTCTATGCCGTCTCGTTTAATGGTGTGATTCAGGCCTACAAATGACCCTCACAGAAATCAGAAACGCTGTCATTTCCCGAATGGCGGCACAGACTGCTATTGCCTCTGATGCGGTGGATTATCCCAATGGCCCGGTATTCGACCCCAGCGGTCGCAGTATCTGGGCACGCTTCACCAACATTTCAGGGCAGCCGGGAGCCAACGAAATCGGAGATGGCCCGGTAGTTCATCGAACCGGTGTACTCATTATTCAGCTATTCGTGCCGGTTGGCTCCGGCACGCTGCTGATTACTCAGACGGCGGACAAATTAACGGCGCTTTTTGAGTTTCAGGATGACGGGAGACTGAGTTATTTCGCCGTCTCTGCTGTGCCGGCCGGTGAAACAGACGGCTGGTCACAGCTAAATCTTCAAATCCCTTATCGCGCTCTGTAGCGCACAATAACAGGAGGCTCCTGTGAGCTCAGGTGCAAAAGTAGTAACCGCGTTTATGCGCGAAACCACCCCGGGTGTTACACCTACCGTCGGCGTGTGGGATCTGCTTCGGCGTGCATCCTTCGGCCTTGCTCCAACCCAGAACACCAATGACAACGATGAAATCGGTGGCAACCGGATGTCTCAGGGCGTATCGCGTGGAACTATCGATGTCGGCGGTGATATCGGCATGAAATTTCGCTGGAATCAGCACGATGCCTTTCTGGCGAGCTGCTTTGGCGCCGAATGGCTGGACAATGTGCTCACAGTGGGCAACAGCCGCATCACCTTCTCAGTAGCGTCCTACGCTGAAGATGTGGGTATTGCATCCATCGCCCGCGGCTGCCAGGTTGCTACCTTACAGATCGAAATTCCGAATGATGGCGACATCACTGCCACGGTTACGTTTGCTGGTCTGGACTGGGAAACTAAAGGGGACGATACCAGCTTCTTTACCGCGCCAGTCGATAATGCCGGAGCGCTCCGCTATTCGTTCAAAGAGGTAACAGCACTTAGCCTGAATGGCGTTGCTGGTGGCAATGGTTTCTGCGTCGATACCTTCAACATCCAGTTCGACAACAATATGCAGACCCAGCGCTGCGTCGGTACCGGTTCGGCGTTTGCCGGCGCGAATATCCCGACAACCTTTACGCCGTCCGGGCAGATCACGCTTTCATGGTCAAAAGCAGCCTGGGAAATCTATAAGAAGACGTTTACCGGAGAAACAGTGCCGTTCAGTTTCACCCTGGAAAATGCTGAAGGTGCATATACCTTCGATTTTCCGGAAGCGCAGATCTCAGGCGACTGGCCGGACGCCGGCAACACCGATATCGTTCAGGTTCAGCTCGATATCACGGCAGCCAATACGCCACCGACGATCACCCGCGTTCCTACCGTGCCAGCAACGGCCATTAGCGTAGCGCCGGCGACGTCTTCCGGCGCTGTTGGTTCCACTGTGAACCTTACCGCCACTTTAACCCCGGCAGACTCCAGCGACACCGTTGTATGGGATTCTTCGGATCCGGCGATTGCCAGCGTGGTATCTACTGGCCAGAAAACAGCGAAAGTTACACGCAATGCTGCGGGTACTGCGACCATCACCGGTAAGGCCCGGACATTTACCGCAACGTCTGAAATTACCGTCACCGCCCCTTAATTTCCCTGACCCGTTCCGCTGAGCATCGCGGTTCGGGCTTTTTCATGGAGTTTTTATGCTTATCATTACCACGAAAATTGACCTCAACGGCGAGCGCTGGTTTTCCCCCTACAAAAAACCAGAAGACAGCAAAAAGAAATTCACGCCTGAAGAAGAGTCGTTGTTCACACTTCGCTTGCTGGTGGCCAGCAGTGAGAATCATCAATACCGTTCGCGTAATGCCTTAGTGCGCCGGCACATCGATAAAATGGACGCCAGCTATCAGGTGGGAACTAAAAATTTTGACCTCGCCAGCGTCGGCGAGATTGATTCCGTTGATGACCTGATGATCGACAACTGTACGCGTTATCTGCTGAAGGGCTGGGAGGGGGTGGGGGAAATGGTGGATGGCGCGGAGGTTGCTATCAACTATACGCCAGAGCTTGGGGCATCCATGCTGAAACAGAAACCTGAACTGTACTGGCTGATACTGGCCGAGGCCGCCAGCATTGCTCAGGGTAAAGAGCAGCAGACTCAGGAGACCGTGGGAAAGCCCTAGAGGCTCAGCAGTGGCTAAAGGAGTTCGGGGGGGATCAGGGCGAAAAAGCAAAGTGGCGACGAGAGAAATTAAATCTCCCGCCAATCCCTGAACCTGTTATTGATGCTGTAACCGGTGAGATCCTCAACGCATATGCCATGATATCGCGTGGAAGGCAGTATGCAGGAATGGCTGGCGTTCCTCTTCCGCTGTCTCTGGGCGACATTGAACGCTATCTGGCTTCGCGCTACATATTGATTGACCGCACTGAGTTTGATGCCGCGATAATGGCTCTTGATGATGCCTGGCGCGATGAGTGGGCTGCGGAACAGAAGCGGAAGAATAAAACTAAATAGTCGTGTCGTTGCCTCTCTCTATCCCTGTGCTAATCTGTGTGAAAATGTTAATAATGGGGAAAGGGATATGAAAAAAATTCTGGCTGTAGCTTTTGCCGCCTTACTGTTGGCAGGGTGCGCCAATAATGTTGGATTAAATGCTGAAACTAGCGTCAGCAAATTTGACGGCGTTAAAACTGTATCCATCCAGCCTCATGGTGCGGATTGCTGCATGGCTATTGGTGCATTTTGGACAGAAAAAGTACCTGATATGGCGGTTCTGAATTTAACAACGTATGTTCAATATATGAATCTTGAGGAGGCTGAATTACGTGTCGATGATAAGATCATCAAACTTCAGCCTGTAGATACATTAACCAAGTTTGAACAAATGACGCCCGGCGATAACGTAGTCAATATGCCAACGTCGACGCGAGGCTTTGCCCTGCCTCTTTCAGATTTAAAACAAGTTATGGCCGCGAAAACGTCAATGATTAGACTTACCACCCTTTCAGATGGGGCAATTGTTGGCACGATTAAAGATGGTCAGAATGACACCAAAGCCTATTATGCTTTGCAAAGGTTCTTAAACCAGATCCCTAATAAATGAAGTACCAAAATGGTTGACTAAACCTCGCTCCGGCGGGGTTTTTTATTGCCCGGAGAAAGGTAAATGACAGAACAAACATCCCGTCTCGCGATTATTCTGGATAGCTCTGGGGCAGAGAAAAACGCTGATAGTTTAGCCGGCGCCCTCAATAAGATAACTGTTGAGGGAGGAAAGGCGGAGGTAGCGACCGATAGCCTGACCGACGCGACTAAAGACCTAAACTCCTTTCTCAAAGTTGGCCCAAAGCATGCCAGTGAAAATGCGAAGGCGACGAAGGAGCAGCGAGAAGAGATCGAACGACTGCTGGACAAGCTCGATCCCACATCAAAGGCGTTTGATGAACTTGACAAAGCAATGGACCGGCTGTCAAAAGCTAATATATCTGGTGTGCTGGGAATTGAGGAATTCAGCCATTACAGCACCATCATTGACCAAACGCGTAACCGTCTTCAGTCTGCGCAGGATGAGTTAACAGGATATACGCAGGCTCAGAGGGAGGCGGCTAAAGCCGCCCAAGAGTCTGCGGCACAACAGGCGCAGCAGGAAAAAACTCTTTCTCAGTTGCAGGCAAGGCTTGACCCTGTAACCCATGCATTACAGGCTCTGGACGAGCAGCAGCGGCAGATCTTCGAATATACCTATAGTGGTGCGCTCAGTATCCAACAGTATGACGCCTATAGCGCTAAAATTGCCGAAGCTTGCTGTGGTCGAATAATCAGGACACTAAACTTACATCCAAAATGGAGGTGTTTAGTGAATCAGAAGCGAAAGTTTACGCCAGAATTTAAGAAGGAAACGGTGGCCCTGGTGCTGACGCAAAATTACTCCATTGCGCGTGCCGCAACTTCTTTGGGGATCAGCGCCAAAACATTGCGCAGTTGGGTCGCCGCCGCGCGCCAGCGCCATGAAAGTCCGCTTAGTGAAGATGAACAAGCTGAACTCCGAAGGCTACGTCTAGAAAACAAAGAGTTACGCATTGAGAAGGAAATATTAAAAAAGGCGAGCGCCTTCTTTGCGAAGCACATGTCGTGAGATACCAGTTTATCCTCGATAACGCAGGTAATTACAGGCTACGGACGCTTTGTCGCGTGATGCGCATTAGCCCGTCCGCATGGTATGCCTGGCGAAAAAAGCCGATAGCCTGCCCGCCGAAAGATACCGCAGTCAGGGTGATGCTCAAGGCGTTATTCTCTGCCAGTCGGGAAAGTGCCGGGAGCCGAACGCTGGTTAAAAAGCTCCGTGAAGAAGGCGTCACCATAAGTCGTTGGCGCGTTAGAAAAATCATGAGCGAAGAGGGACTTCTCTGCCGGCAACGTCGTGCCTGGAAGGTCACAACGAAACCGAAGAAAGGGGCTGATTTTGCACCAAATCTGTTGAATCAGAACTTCAATCCTCCCGGACCGGACCAGATATGGGTGAGTGATATTACGTATCTGAAAACGGGTGAAGGCTGGTTGTACCTGGCTGCGATCATGGATTTATATTCCCGCCGGATCGTCGGTTGGCACATTGACAAGAGAATGACATCGTCGCTGGTTTGCCGGGCTCTCATGCAGGCTTACAACCTGCGCAATCCACCGACAGGGCTGGTCGTCCATACCGATCGTGGAGCGCAGTATACCAGCAAGCGCTTCCAAACGCAGTTAACCAGTTACGGACTCAGAAGCAGCATGGGAGATGTTGGCGCCTGCTGGGATAACGCGGTAATGGAGCGTTTTTGGGGCAGTTTGAAACATGAATGGGTGCTGTTGATCCCGCAGCAGACGCGGGCAGGTATGAAACGTGATGTTGCAGACTATATGCGTTATTACAATCTTGACAGAAACCATGCTTCGAATGGGTATTTATCGCCAGTGCGATATGAACAGATGGCTGAGAAAAAAGTGTCCTGTTTAACTTGACCAGATCAGCTCGTCGCGAGTTGAACGGTGAAGCACAGGCAGAGCGCGATGCAGTAAAGGCACAGGAGGAGCAGAGGGCTTCTTTACAGCGATTAGTTGGTCAGCTTGACCCCTTTTCGGCGGCCCTTGATAAAATCAAGAAGCAGCGCGCAGAACTGTCGGCAGCCAAAGATGCGGGGCTGCTTACCCCTGAGTATCACGCAGAGCTTTCAAATAAGCTGGATTTGACGGAGAAGGGACTTAATCAGGTCAGTAATGAAATGCGCTACGGGGCCATTTCTGCTGGTCAATATAAAAACGCGATGCGTCTTCTGCCGATGCAATTTAATGACATTTCCACGTCGATTGCTGGTGGCATGCCGCTGTTTACCATTTTCATGCAGCAGGGTTCGCAAATAGCCGACTCGTTTGGTGGTTGGGGTAATCTGTTCGAAATCATAAAAGAGCAGCTACTGGGTGCTGGTGATGCCGCCGACGACTCCAGTGATTCTCTTTCAGATAACGCTAATTCGTTGTCAGAAAATGCAGAGAACGCCAAGAAACTCACTGGTTTTCTGAATCCAATGACTATCGGGATCGGTGCTCTCGTTGCTGTTGTTGGTACGCTTGCATATGCATGGTACAGGGGCAGTCAGGAGCAGCAGGAGTTCAATAAGTCCCTTGTTCTGACCGGGAATGTTGTGGGGAAAACAACAGGACAGCTTTCCGATATGGCTAAAGCTGTTGCTGACAGTACCGGTAATCCCACAGCTGTTGCAGCTCAGGCTCTGAATCGCGTGGTTTCCGGCGGCAAGATCGCGGCGGATTCAATGCAGTCGGTGACTGAGGCTGTTGTAGCTATGAACGATGCGACCGATGAATCTGTAGATAGTATGGTGGCTGAGTTCGAAAAAATAGCCCAAAACCCGGTGGCGGCGATCGGTGAACTGAATGACAAGTATCACTTCCTGACACTGGCGACCTATAACCAAATTAAAGCTTTACAGGATGAGGGTAACCAGCAGGAAGCTGCCCGACTGGCGACTGAAACATATGCTGCGACTGTGAAGCAGCGTGCAGATGAAATTGCTGGAAGCTTAGGTTCATTGCGAGAGGCATGGAAATGGCTCGGGGATGAGGCTAAGGGAGCATGGGATGCGATGCTGGATATTGGCCGAGAAAAAACTCTAAAAGAGAGGTTGGATACCCTAAATGAAACCATTGCCGACACGCAACGTGCGCAATCAGAGGGTGGAATTTTCAACAGGTTGAATAACCGATTTACCAACCTGCCTGAAATGCTGAAACAGCGGGATGCATTGTTGTCGCAGATTGCAGCTCAAGATGTGCTAAATGATTCGATCAGCAATTATAACAACAGACAACAAGAAGGCATCAAAGCCCAAACTTATATCAATACGCTAACGGAGCAAACATTAACAAATTCTCAAAAGCGCACCAAAGAGCAGGATAAGTTAACCAAGGCACTAGAAAAGACCAGAGCGGCAGGAATTGCTATAAGTGCTGAAGAAGAAGCCAAGCTCCGTGCAAATATCAACGATAAGTACAAAGACCCTAAAACCCCGAAGACACCAAAAGGCAAAGCCTACACCGAGGACGCAGCCACGCGGCTGCTCGACCAGATAAACCAGCAGACTGCCGCGATGCAGTCTCAGCTTGATGCCAGCGACAAGCTAAACAGCGCAACCCAGGCACGGGTTAAGTTCGAACAGCAGATTGCTGACCTCAAGTCTAAAACGCAACTCACTGCTGACCAGAAGTCGATTCTTTCTCGTTCTGATGAAATATTGCAGGCCTACAAACAGCAGGAGGCGCGGCAAAACTCCGTCAAGACCTTGGACGACTACCGGAAGATGCAGGAGCAAATTGCGCCAAAAGAAGTTAAGCAGAACGATATCCTGCAAAAACGTCTGCAGATACTGCAGGAAATGGTGAGGCTGGGTAAGTTAAAAAAACCAGAAGCTAATAAGCAAGCATCTGACCTTATTGCCAGCATGCCACTGCCAAATTCTGTAATTTCAGCGGTAAACAAAACAGGAGGGACGCTTACATCTGGGGCTACGAGCCACGACATGGCAGGTCAGGGGCAAAATATGATTGGCCTGCAAGTTGATCCTCAGCTGGATGTAATTGAAAAGCTCAAAAGGGCACAGATTGACTATGCCGAGTGGATGAAGGTGCAAAATCGGTTGATAGCACAAGACTCTATTCTGACCGAGCAGCAGAAGGCTGATAGATTGATGGAAATTCGTAACAATCAGCAAACTTTGGAAGCTGCCATGTATGTGGCGCAGGCCCAATCTGCACAGAACTCCTTTACCAGTATCACCGACTCAATGGGCACAATGTTTGGCGAGCAGTCAGCAATGTATAAAGCTGCCTTTATGACGCAGAAAGCATTCGCGATAGCCCAAGCAGCCTTGCAGCTCCCGATGGCAATGGGGCAAGCCCTGGCTGGGTTACCGTTCCCGGCTAACATTGCGGCCATGGCCTCGGTTGTAGGATTGATGGCAACGATTACCTCCAGCATAACGAGCGCGGCAGCTGTTGGTTTTTCCTCTGGCGGCTATACCGGTCCCGGCGGGAAGTATCAGCCTGCTGGTGTCGTCCACAAAGGGGAGTATGTCTTCGACCAGGCATCTACTAACCGGATCGGCGTGTCTCAGCTTGAGGCGCTTCGAAATGGCAAGCCGCTTGATGCAACGCTGGGTCGCACCGGGTACGGTACGGGCGTGCAGAACGTCAGCAATAATCAGCAAACGACTGTAATCCAGCCTACCGTTATGGTGCCGCCAATAACCATTAACGGGAACCCGTCTGATGCGACTGTGATGCTTGTGAAACAAGCCGCTCGCGATGGTGCCAAGCAAGGTTACCAGCAGGTAGCTAGCGATCTCGCTAAGGGGGTTGGGCAGGTGCATAAGGCGCTAACTGGCGGTTATAACACTGGCAGGAGGCAAGGATAATGCCTGACATTTTTTACCCGCATGACTATCTCCCCATGCCTCTACAGGATGGCTATGGGTTTCAGCCCGTAAGTCCCCTGAAACGTACCGATATGGCCACCGGCCGATCGCGGCAGCGTAGGGCGTATACATCAACGCCAACCCAGGCGACCGTTGCCTGGTTCATGGAGACTGACGCTCAGGGCCTGGCGTTTGAATCATGGTTCCGGGATGCCCTTTCCGACGGTGCCGCCTGGTTCATGATGAAGTTGCAGACCCCCGCAGGCGTAAAGTTCTACAAATGCCGCTTTACGGATATCTATCAGGGACCGGTGCTGGTGGCACCGATCTACTGGCGTTATTCCGCCACTCTGGAACTGTGGGAACGTCCTCTTATTCCTGCGCCTTGGGGGAATTATCCGGAGTGGGTTGTCGGGAGCTCGTTACTTGATATAGCTCTGAACAAGGAGTGGCCTAAACATGACGATTCTTGATCGGCTTTATGCCAGCAGCGGTTCGGAGGTCATCATTGAGACGCTGCAAATTAATATTGGTTCTACAGTCCATTTTTTCTGTAAAGGTTATGAGGACATAACAGCAACGGTTGAAAATGGTGATGTGCTTAACTTTTCCGCCGTGGGCATTGATATCGCCCTACCAGCCAGAAATAGTGACGGCACCCAGGATTTGCAGTTTGCTATCAGCAATATTGATGGCGAGGTGAGTACGGCTATTCGTAAAGCCCTCTCAAATCTTGAAATCGGCTCGCTGACATATCGCCAGTTCGTTTCAACTGACCTGAGCGCGCCGGCGACAGTGCCATACACCCTGGCGATAAAATCGGGCTCCTGGACGGCATTACAGGCGCAAATCACCGCTGGCTACATGAATGTGCTCGATACCGCCTGGCCCCGTTTTCGCTACACGCTGAATGAATTCCCCGGTTTACGCTACATGAGTTGAGGTTCCTCAATGTTCAACCCTGACAAATACCGTTCAGTCACCTGGCTGAAGGGCGGCAGAGTGTACCCGCAGCTCGACTGCTTTGGCATCGTGAATGATATCCGGCAGGATCTCGGATTACCTGAATGGCCAGATTTTGCCGGTGTGACGAAAGATGGCGGTGGCCTCGACCGCGAGGCGAGAAAACTGATGCTGCGCCTTGAGCGTTGCGAACCTTGTGAGGGCGCAGGAGTGGCTTGTTATTCCGGCTCCATCGTGACCCACGTAGGAGTTGTGGTGATGCTGGACAATCAGCTGCAGGTCGCCGAATGCAATCCCGGTTCAAACGTAACGTTTATGCCCGTATGGCGTTTTAAGCGCCGGTTTATCAAGGTGGAGTTCTGGCGATGACGATCCGTATATATCCCTCCCGGCTGCCGGGCGAGCCGCTGGAACGGCACGAACACGGCACCCTGACTTTTCACGACTGGATGTTAAAAAACGTCAAAGACTACTCGACGGCAACCAAACATCCGATTGCCGTTGAATTAAATGGTAAGCCCCTCCCTCCAAATGAGTGGCCCTTGTGCCTGTTAAAGCCAGAAAACGACATTAAAATGTTTCCCGTTCCCTACGGTACTGGCCTTGAAATTGCTGCCTGGGCAGCGATAGCCGTCGCGGTTGCTTCTGCTGCCTATTCCATTTACATGATGTCCACGATGGATAAGGGGGGAGGTTATTCATCTACAAATGGCCTGGGGCTTGATTTAAACCCTGCAAAGGCAAACACAGCCAAACTCGGCGATCCCATTCGCGAGCTGTTTGGCCGCTATCGCATTTACCCTGATTATGTGGTGCAGCCTGTAACGAGGTTTGACCCGGATGACCCGACCCGCATGATCGTCGAAATGCTGATTTGTGTGGGTGTTGGGGATATCGCGTTTACAAACGGCGATATTCGCGTTGGCTCAAGCCCTGCAACCTCCCTTGGGACTAAATTCTCCTATAACGTTTTCTCGCCTGGCGCGGATGTGTCGGGAGATCATCGAAGTGAAAACTGGTTTAACTCCACTGAAGTCGGCGGCACGTCCAGCGGTAGCGGGCTTGATATGGCCCAGACTTCACCAGATTCGACGGACATCAACGCCGATAGCATGACAGTTTCTGGCGCGTCGGTGACGTTTAACGGGCTGGATGACGGCAACGATGATGACGACGCTGGCAATGCGCTTCCTGAGTCGTGGGTTGAGGGTGCCATTGTCACGATCGTCGCCCCGATGAATTTTCTCGTTTCAACCTCGTCGGGTTATAGCGTTCTGTCCAGTAATTCGCTGGGTGAAATTATCCCACAGTAAGCGTAAACCCAGTGCCGTATGTAGCCATTAAACCAGTACTGGTAACTTAGACGCCCACTTGTTACAGACGGACATCTAAGTATGGAATCCCAATACTGGCGAAAAGAACCCCGCAAGAATTATTCGAATGACTTCAAGCTCCGTATGGTTGAACTGGCTTCCCGTCCCGGCGCCTGCGTTGCTCAGATTGCCCGTGAAAACGGCGTTAATGATAACGTCATCTTCAAATGGCTGCGGCTCTGGCAGAATGAAGGCCGCATATCGCGCCGCCTTCCGGCTACCGTAGTGACTTCATCACTACCAACGATACTACCTGTTGAGGTTGTACCTGATCCGACTCCATCTGGCAGGATGAACACTGAGCCAGCTCAGTTCTCAGCGCTGAACGCCTCCTCCTGTTGCGTCGAGTTCCGCCACGGCAAAATGACGCTTGAGAACCCGTCACCGGAGTTGCTGGCCGTGCTGCTCCGCGAGCTGACCGGGAGAAGCCAATGATATCCCTCCCGTCAGGCACCCGTATCTGGCTGGTTGCTGGCGTCACGGATATGCGTAAATCGTTCAATGGACTGGGCGAGCTGGTACAGCATGCACTTGATGAAAATCCGTTCTCCGGGCACCTGTTTATCTTCCGTGGCCGCAAAGGTGACACCGTGAAGATCCTCTGGGCTGATGCTGACGGTCTGTGCCTGTTTACCAAACGGCTGGAGGAAGGCCAGTTCATCTGGCCTGCTGTACGCGAGGGTAAAATCGCCATCACCCGCTCACAACTCGCCATGCTCCTCGATAAGCTGGACTGGCGTCAGCCAAAAACAGCCCGACTTAACTCACTGACAATGTTGTAAAAAGAGCATGACCGCATTATAAATGAGGTCATGAGTCAGGACTATATCGCCCGTATCGCCGCGCTGGAAGACGCGCTTCGCCAGAAAGACAGTCGGCTCAGCCTCGTTGCAGAGACTGAGTCGTTCCTGCGTTCTGCGCTGGCCCGCGCAGAAGAGAAAATAGAGAACGAAGAGCGCGAAATAGAGCATCTGCGGGCACAGATAGAAAAACTACGGCGGATGCTGTTCGGTACCCGCTCCGAAAAACTTCGCCGACAGGTTGAAGACGCCGAAGCCCTGCTGAAACAGCAGGAGCAGCAAAGCGATCGTTACAACGGCCGGGATAACGATCAGCAGGTTCCGCGTCAGCTTCGACAGTCGCGCCATCGCCGTCCTCTGCCTGACCATCTTCCACGCGAAATAAACAGGCTGGAGCCCGCCGAAACCTGCTGTCCGGACTGCGGCAGCGATATGGCATACCTCAGAGAAGTCAGCGCAGAGCAACTGGAGCTGGTCTCCAGCGCTCTGAAAGTGATCCGCACGGTCAGGGTGAAAAAGGCCTGCACCCGATGCGACTGCATCGTTGAAGCGCCTGCGCCATCACGCCCTATCGATCGGGGTATCGCCGGTCCGGGTCTGCTGGCCCGGGTGTTAACGGCCAAATACTGTGAACACCTGCCGCTATATCGCCAGTGCGAAATCTTTGCCCGTCAGGGCGTGGATCTGAGCCGGGCTCTGCTCTCCAACTGGGTGGATGCCTGTTGCCGGTTGATGGTCCCGCTGGATGAGGCTCTTTACCGCTACGTGATGGACTGCCGCAAACTGCATACGGATGACACTCCGGTGCCGGTACTGGCACCGGGCAGAAAGAAGACGAAAACCGGGCGCATCTGGACGTACGTTCGCAATGACCGGAACGCGGGGTCGTCAGACCCGCCCGCAGCGTGGTTCGCCTTCTCGCCGGATCGGCAGGGGAAACATCCTCAACAACATCTTCGCCATTACCATGGCGTTCTGCAGGCCGATGCCTTCGCTGGTTACGACAGGTTGTTCAGTGCAGAGCGTGACGGCGGCCCGCTAACAGAAGCAGCCTGCTGGGCTCACGCGCGCCGAAAAATCCACGACGTCTATATAAGTACTCAGACGGTCACAGCAGAGGAAGCCCTGAAACGTATCGGTGAACTGTACGCGGTAGAAGAGGAAATACGCGGCCTCCCGGCAACTGAGCGGCTGGCAGCCAGGCAGTCCCGGAGTAAGCCGCTGCTGGCATCCCTGCATGTGTGGTTGGAGGAGAAAAGCGCAACGCTGTCGAAAAAATCCCGGCTGGGGGAGGCGTTCGCATATGCCCTGAACCAGTGGGATGCGCTGTGCTACTACTGCGATGATGGCCTGGCAGAGCCTGATAACAACGTGGCAGAACGCGCGCTGCGAGCTGTCTGCCTTGGCAAGAAAAATTATATCTTCTTCGGGAGCGATCACGGTGGTGAGCGTGGAGCCCTGCTGTACGGTCTGATCGGTACGTGCAGGCTGAATGGCATCGACCCGGAGGCTTACCTACGCCATATCCTGAGCGTTCTGCCGGAGTGGCCCAGCAACAAAGTGGCTGAACTTCTGCCCTGGAACGTGGATCTCACCAATAAATAGCCGTCAATACGGCACTCGCTGAACGCTTACATCCCACATGCCGGTTACCCTGGAAATTAACGGCACTGAATATGAGCTGGTCATTGCCACGTATACGGCAAAACAGGACGCGATACCGGGGACGGGTGGAAATGCTGCCAGTCTGAAAGCAAACGCCTCCCCATCAACATATGATTACTCCGGTACCGGGCAGACGTTCACGATCACCTGGCAGGGACACGTATACACCATTTCCCTCGTTGCAGACTATATGAATATGTCCGGTCTGCTGGCGGTGATAAATGAGGGCCTGACGGGGTCAGGATTACTGGCTCAGGATGGCGGCGGTGTTGTGCTGATTGCTGAGACATCGAGCCCCTGGCTCGGCGGAAACATTACCTCATCATCGTTGCCGGTAACCGTTTTTGGCGATGGTCCTGTATTCACGTCCGGTACCGCGTCCAGCGGCGGGAGCCCGGCACTTACTGCTAACGTCACGCTGGCTTACGGCAGTGCAGCCGGAGCGGCATTTTCCGGGATACCGGAGGGAACACAACGGTTGTCGTTGTCTCACCGCGGTAACGAGTACCGTATTGCGGATGCTGGCGGCACGACCGCAACTGTTCAGCGGCTGATTGACGGCGTTATCGATCCCTCATGGCTGGGATTTTCTCCGCGCACGATGATCGACTACCAGGCCACCGGTATAAACGACAATGATACGTGGATGGGTCCATTCCTGGCCTGCCCTGAAAATGAGGTCGTTGACGCATTCGAATTGAACGTTTCGTTCCCGAGCGGGCTTTGCGGGTTTGACAGTAAAGGCAAGAAGCGAATTAGGCACACCGGTATCGATGTTCAATATCGGGCATACGGAACCGGCGGCGGGTGGCAAACACTATCATTCCCGTACGCTGAGAAAAACGTTAATGCGCTGGGATACACGCATCGCATAACGCTGTCTGCACCCGCGCTGGTTGAGGTGCGCATGCGGCGCCAGAATGAGCAGGGGAGTAACAACGCCCGAGATTCTATGTACTGGCAGGCGCTACGGGGCCGATTGTTGGCGCGTCCATCGTCTTATGCTGGCGTGACCCTCATGGGGGCAACGGTCGAGACAGGCGGAAAACTGGCGGCACAGTCAGATCGCCGGGTGAACGTTGTTGGTACGCGCATTTATGAAACTGGTGCAGCACGCAGTATTTCAGGCGCGCTGTATCACGTCGGTAATTCGCTGGGGCTGACAATGGATACCGAGGCTATCAATGTTCTGGAATCCACGTACTGGACGCCAGGCAGCGAGTATTTTGATTACGCCACCGGCGACAGCATTTCGGCGCTTGAAATGTTGCAGAAAATCACCAATGCGGGGAAATCGTATTTCCTGCTCAGCGACGGGCTGGCATCGGTTGGTCGGGAGGGGGTTAAAAACTGGTCCGGCATTATCAGCCCTCATGAAATGACGGAGGAGTTACAAACGTCATTCTCCGCGCCTTCGGCTGATGATTACGATGGCGTCGATGTGACATACATCAACGGGACGACCTGGGCGGAGGAAACGGTGCAATGCCGGACACCGGACAACCCAACGCCACTGAAAGTGGAGAAATATACGCTTGATGGTGTCCTGGACCCGGATCGTGCTTATCGTATCGGTATGCGTCGCCTGATGAAATATCTGCATCAGCGACTTGGCCACACAACGAGCACGGAGCTTGATGCGTTGGTATACCAGTTTGGCGACCGCATACTGCTGACCGATGATATCCCTGGCAATAAAACAGTGAGCTCCCTTGTCGTAGATATGACAACCGAGGGCGGGCAGACCACGTTTTTGGTGACGGAGCCGCTCGACTGGTCATTTGAAAATCCGCGGGCGATTTTGCGTTACCAGGATGGTTCTGCCTCTGCTTTGCTGGTGGCCACGCGGGTAGGGGATTACGAGCTTACGGTACCGTGGCAGCCGGCCTTTGACGATATCTTCCTTGACGATCAGTGCATCGAACCACCGCGGCTTATTTTCTGTAGCTCCACGCGCAGTTATTACGACGCAATTTTTGACGAAATAGGTTCACCGGCAGACGGCACCTGCGCGATAACTGCCAGGCAGTATTCCGAGATTTTCTATCAATATGACAACGCCATCTACCTCGGCGACGTCGCGTAACACCCACTAAAACCCCTTTCAACATTTCTTTCGCACAAACCCTCGTTTGCGCGAACGCTATTTTTTGGAGCAAAAAACATGGCTTTTACTCCCCCGCTCGGGAGCACTTCCCCGGAGGTGCTGCTCGGTAATGCCGCGCGCCTGGATGAACTGGCGAACGGGCCTGCGGCTACTGTTCCCGATCGTGCAGGTGAACCACTGGACTCCTGGCGGAAAATGCAAGAAGACAACGCTGCACTGGTGGATGAAACCCGCCAGAACCTGGTCCCCTTGAGCAAGCAGTACATGACGCTGGCAGAGGCGCAGGCTGATATTGCGAATATCCCGGAGGGCTCTACCACGTATGTGCGCAGCGCAGACGGGAGTTCGCTGGCTGACGAGTACATCAACAACGCTGGTACGCTGGAAGCTACCGGGCGCCAGATGCCATCGGATTTAACAGTAGATAATAAAATAGATGCCAGACTCACTCCCGGAGACTACCTTCCAGAAATGATCCCATTATTTCACGACAAAGATGGCTACGTTCCTTTGTGGTTGGTTAACAGTCTGTTGGACGCCGCAGGGTTCGGGCCTCAACTCAAAGAAGCCGTAGCATCAATACCTAACCTACTGGTTAGTAAAATGATCAACAAACTCGATTACAACACATCATATTTCCCCTTGATTTATGACGAAGATGGCAATGTTCCCTTCTGGTTGGATAATGGAAGAATAGACGCCGCAGGGTTCGGGCCAACTCTTCAGGCAATCATTAGTGCAGCCGGCGGAGCGGACTCAAAATATATTGAAGGGGATATTTTTAAATTCCTTTTCAAGAAAGGCCAGGTCTTTAATTCCGAAGCACCGAGCGTTAACGTGGCTTTCACTGGTGACTCCTGGACAGAAAAAAACACCATTCCTAAATCACTAATCAGTATGTTGGGTGGGGCGTATAAAGACCCTGGCTGGATTAGCGTATCTACGCGTCCCGATGCCGTGATGGCCGGGATTACGCTCTCCTCTACCGGCTTCACAATTTATGATGGTGACAACGAGCACAATAACGCTCCGCCGGCATATGGTTGTGGTCCGGACGGAAACGCGATGTATAACACCGGTTCTGTGGCCACAATGACCTGGTCAGGCGTGAAGGCTACCGAACTTTCACTTTTTTATTACGATGGCACCGGCAGCTTTAACCTGATTGTTGACGGCACTACAGTGGCAACGATTGCCGGTACCAATACCGGGCAGGGTAAAAAATATGATTTATCAGGCCTGACCTCAGCAGCCCACACAGTCATGATCACCACCGTAGGTAACGGGTTAGTTTCAATCTTTGGTATGTATGGTAAGGATTCCGGAGTGGCTTCCGGGGTGACAATTTCTCGCATGGGGAACGGCGCTTCAACAGCAGGCGATTACCTTAACTGGTCAAACTGGATAAAGCCTACCGCTCAGTATCTGGATATCGATCTGTTATTCATTATCCTCGGGACAAATGACTTCAGGAAGAGCAAGGGACTGGACCAGTATCGCGAAGGTATCACGGAGATCATTACGCAGTATCAGCAAGCAATCCCAGGCGTATGTATCTGCCTGATATCTCCAGCGCAATCAAATGCGACAGGGGTTCCTGCTCTGTCTGACTATGATAATGAAATGCGCGATATCGCCATTGAAACGAACTGCAGCTATATCAGTGGCTATAAAATTTTCCCCAAAACCTACAGCAATTCTAATGGGGCGTGGGAAGACACTTTGCACCTGAGCAATCTTGGCGCTTTCGTTTTGACCAAAAGCATAAAAAAAAACTTTTTTGAGGAATAACTGATGTCAATCACTTCTATCTATATCGACGGGAAATTGCCGGTTATTTCTGGTATGAAAACGCTGGCTGATTTTACAGTGAAAAACTGGTTTAAGGATTTTCCTGGTTTAAGTACTGCAACGCCCTATGCTGGGTACTACTTTGGTCAGGATGTAACAGATGTCGCGAACAATAGCTTTAATCCCGAAAATCCAGCAAAGATAACTGGTTCACTGGCCAGCAGCAAAGGCTATGTTTCCGTGAGTGCTGATAATTATCTTGATACGAATGAAAAAGCCGCATTGCAGCTCACCGTTGGCGGGTGTTTTAAACGTCCAGCGGTACCATCCGGTAGTCTGTATTTTATCAGCGATTTCACCGGTTCCGGTTCAGACGGAATCGGTTTTGCTGTTGGGGTTAGCGCCGCCGGACAACTACGAGCTGCTGCACAAAATTCCGGGGTTGCTCAGACGACTATTGCTGATGTTGATTTCCCGTCATCAATCGCGGTTGGCGATTACTGTGCTTTTACAGCCTTCATCCGCAATGGTACGGTGACTGTTGTCGTCTATAACCCGGATACTCAGCAATATGATTCTACTGCTGTAGGTCTGGGCGGAGAGCGTGCAGCTGGAACTAAAAATGTACTCATTGGAAGAAAACAAGACAACAACGCAACATCATTAAGCAGTGATGTCCGCTCAGTCATCCTGATTAATGGAGCTTTATCTACAGCTGAGCATATCGCCGTTCAGCAATATCTCCTTGCTAAATAATCAGCAGCATCATAGCGCCTGTCACAAAAATTGACAGGCGCAACCGAGCTTGATCTGCCTCTTTGATGAAACCACTGTATTCACAACCAGTATTAATAAGGAGGCTAGCATGCTCTGTCAATCATTTCACGAGAAAAAATACCATCCAGAACCACTCCATCGTGCTCGTGCGAGGGAGTAATTTTTAGCCGGAGTGAGTGAATATGAAGTTTCATCATTTACATTCACAGATAAATTGTTAGATTTCACCGTGATGGTTTTCATTCCGAATATTTCGAAATCGATCTCCTGTCCTGCAGTAAGGTTTGTAGTTGGTAGAATAATGATAAATTCTGATGTGTTATTGTTAATGAAATAAGATGCATAATCTAAAGTTAAAGTAGCTCCTGAGACGGCTTGACTGATAACTGAACCCCCTTTAATCTTGAATCCATTAGGGTTTAATGCTGCGGGATATATATCGGTGCCGGGATATCTCCATAGTATTGAGTATCTGGAGTTTTGTCCCTGAAACCGTATGCCGGTAACATTTGATGAGGCGTCAACAAATGAGCCAAGGGATGCGTTAACACCCGCAGAACCATTCGCAATGTATATTCCGGCATAAGTGATATCCTCTAGGCGCATACCTGATGACCAGCCTAAACCATCTGCCGCGCTTCTCACCCGAAGAGCAGTATCCATTCCGTAAGTGCTGGATGAGTGCAGCACTTGATCCAGACCGTTCTTTTCGGTGATTGCTGAGCTGGCAATCATATAGTCCCATTCCGCACCGACCACTTTGGTTCCTGTATACGTTGATGGGATCCACATCACCAAGTTAGAAAAGTATGTTTTATCAATTCTATTCAGCTCAGCAGTGGTCCCGGCAGGGACCCCAGCAACTTTTGATTTATACCAAAAATCTACACTGAGTGTTTTATTCGAGATACTGGTGACCTTTCCCCAGTATCCATCAGATGTTTTTATAACACTATCAACTTTAATCTTAGAAATATCTGCATCATCATTGATGGTTATTGTTTTTTCAGTGTATGACGGAGATGATGTAGTTACAGATGACTTACCAATGATACCGCCATAAACAAGCAGGTCCTCTACCATTGCATAGCCAGACATTACAGAGGTGTTGCCACTGACAATCTGGGACCTGAATGAATTATTATTATTGCCAAGCAAATTTAGTAAGGCTGCATTATTTGAAGTGCCATATAAATCGGAGGAAATATTCAGTTTTGCGGGAAGATAAAGGTCATTATCAGCAGGCTTATCTGTAAATACTTTTGTGTAGAAATCCATGTCGTAGCCATCAATCGGCAACTCTTTTCCGTAATCTGAATAGGTTTTTGTTCGCTTAATACTGTCGCGAACAGTGTGGTGTACATTAGCAGAAACTAAATCTGCACCAAGACCATCTTCGCTAGATGCAAGGTCTGCCCGTAAATCGTCGTCCGAAGAAATATCACTCATTTCACATCTCTCTCATGTCTCTGGTTTAGATTGAATTTAGTTATAGCGTAGAAACAGAGATTACGGGCGGATTGGGGCATTAATAGTTAGTGCCAGCATTGACTGTTCCGAAATACAGCCATGCAATCTAAGTGTAGTAAAACCCCGCCCGACAGCCGTATGCAAGAGCTGACGGGCGGGGACTAGGCTGAAGATTTTTCGATAGTGCGAATATTGATAAATAACCAGCCGACACGGAGTCTACATAAGGATCAGCGTACAAACCAGTCGTCAGCCGTCTCCCTGGCATCTTTCAGAGTAGTCTCGACAATCAAATATGCTACACACAGTACCTGGAGCCTAACCTGTGGTTAGATTTACCGGTCTTCATCCAGTTTGTAGTTTTTCATACACGAAAGCATTACACCGTCAAACCACATACATTTTTTTCTGACGACCTCTACTGAAGGTGTTTTGATGAAGGCGTTAAAAATTAATATCAAGAAAATCAGCAACAAGGGAAGAACCAGAAAACCTTTCACTGTCAGTTAATCCATGTAAACAGTAATAATATCCACTAATTTACACCTGAAGTGTGATTAATGACTCATTAATTATTCTAATGTTCCCAGACAGACAACGAAAGCAGAGCTCAAGGGCGGGCAAGTTGAGACGATAAGGCGATCGAGGGTGATGGAGTAGAGGTGTTCGGTGTCGTCACGTTCACCGTCAACAATCTGCGTCGGGACGACTGCACGATTTGATGATGGGGCATGGATGGGGCATAAAATGAGTGTGAACATGGGCGAACTTAGTAACCATGTATCCATCAAGGCCATAACCTGTTGTTTGTGAATGCGCTCTTGGGCGACCTTGGATGTTAATAGAAACTACGCTCTTATATTATCAAAATGTAGCGATTTTCGTGTTTGACGTTGAAAAGATGAAGATTCTGCATAGCGAGAACATCACAACAGGAATAGACTGGGTTTGACACTTTATGGAACATGCTAAAGGTGTTTTATGACACAACAGCCCCAAGCCAAATACCGCCACGACTATCGTGCGCCGGACTATCTGATTAGCGATATCGATTTGACCTTTGACCTGGATGCCGCGAAAACCGTTGTTACGGCCGAGAGTAAAGTCTCCCGTCACGCGGCTGCGTCTGATGTGCCATTGCGTCTGGATGGCGAAGACCTGACGTTGGTCTCTCTGCAGGTTAACGGTCAGCCGTGGAGCGACTATAGAGAAGAAAATAACCAGCTGGTTATTGGCGGATTACCGGAACATTTCACCCTGACTATCGTCAATGAAATCAGCCCGGCGGCCAATACCGCGCTCGAAGGGCTGTATCAGTCAGGCGAAGCCCTGTGCACGCAGTGTGAAGCGGAAGGTTTCCGTCATATCACCTGGTATCTCGACCGCCCGGACGTTCTGGCGCGCTTCACCACCAAAGTTATCGCCGATAAGGCGAAATACCCGTATCTGCTCTCTAACGGCAACCGCGTGGCGCAGGGCGATCTGGAAAACGGCCGTCACTGGACGCAGTGGCAGGACCCGTTCCCGAAACCGTGCTACTTATTCGCGCTGGTGGCCGGTGATTTCGACGTCCTGCGCGATACCTTCACCACCCGTTCCGGACGCGAAGTGGCGCTGGAGCTGTTCGTCGATCGCGGCAACCTTGACCGCGCGCCCTGGGCGATGACGTCGCTGAAAAACTCGATGAAATGGGACGAAACCCGTTTCGGCCTCGAGTACGATCTTGACATCTATATGATTGTCGCCGTCGACTTCTTTAATATGGGCGCGATGGAGAACAAGGGGCTGAACGTCTTTAACTCCAAATACGTGCTGGCGCGCACCGATACCGCCACCGATAAAGATTACCTCGATATCGAACGCGTGATTGGCCACGAATATTTCCACAACTGGACCGGCAACCGCGTGACCTGCCGCGACTGGTTCCAGCTGAGCCTGAAAGAAGGCCTGACCGTGTTCCGCGATCAGGAGTTCAGCTCCGACCTGGGCTCGCGCGCGGTGAACCGCATCAACAACGTCCGCACCATGCGCGGGCTGCAGTTTGCCGAAGACGCCAGCCCGATGGCCCATCCGATTCGTCCGGATAAGGTTATCGAGATGAACAACTTCTACACCCTGACGGTATATGAAAAGGGTGCGGAAGTGATCCGCATGCTGCATACCCTGCTGGGTGAGGAAAACTTCCAGAAAGGCATGCAGCTGTACTTCGAGCGTCACGACGGCAGCGCCGCCACCTGCGACGATTTCGTTCAGGCGATGGAAGACGCGTCCAACGTTGACCTGTCGCACTTCCGCCGCTGGTACAGCCAGTCCGGTACGCCGGTAGTGAGCGTGCATGATGACTATAATCCGGAAACCGAGCAGTATCGTCTGACCATCAGCCAGCGCACGCCGCCGACTTCCGAGCAGGCGGAAAAACAGCCGCTGCATATTCCGTTCGATATCGAGCTATATGATAATGAAGGCAAGGCGATCCCGCTGCAGAAGGGCGGTCACCCGGTACACCACGTCCTGAACGTCACCCAGGCCGAGCAGACCTTTGTCTTCGATAACGTCTACTTCCAGCCGGTTCCGGCGCTGCTGTGCGAATTTTCCGCGCCGGTGAAGCTGGAATATAAGTGGAGCGATCAGCAGCTGACGTTCCTGATGCGCCACGCGCGCAACGACTTCTCCCGCTGGGATGCGGCGCAGAGCCTGCTGGCGACCTACATCAAGCTTAACGTCAACCGCCATCAGCAGGGTCAGCCCCTGTCGCTGCCGGTTCACGTCGCCGATGCGTTCCGCGCGATCCTGCTGGATGAGAAGATCGATCCGGCGCTGGCGGCAGAGATCCTGACGCTGCCGTCCGCCAGTGAAATCGCCGAGCTGTTTGCGATTATCGATCCGCTTGCCATTGCGGCGGTGCGCGAAGCGCACACCCGCACGCTGGCGAAAGAGCTGGCGGACGAATTCCTCGCTATTTACAACGCCAATAAGCTCGACGGCTATCGCGTAGAGCATGCCGATATTGGCAAGCGTTCGCTGCGCAATACCTGCCTGCGCTATCTGGCGTTTGGCGACGTTGATCTGGCGGATAAGCTGGTGGTTGCCCAGTATCGTCAGGCCGACAACATGACCGACGCGCTGGCGGCCCTGTCGGCGGCGGTGGCGGCGCAGCTGCCGTGCCGCGATGCGCTGATGCAGGAGTATGACGATAAGTGGCATCAGGACGGCCTGGTGATGGACAAATGGCTGATTCTGCAGGCTACCAGCCCGGCGGATAACGCGCTGGAGACGGTACGCGCGCTGCTGAACCACCGTTCGTTTAGTATGAGCAACCCGAACCGCGTCCGCTCGCTGATTGGCGCCTTTGCCGGCAGCAACCCGGCGGACTTCCACGCCGAAGACGGCAGCGGCTACCGGTTCCTGGTGGAGATGCTGACCGAACTCAACAGCCGCAACCCGCAGGTGGCGTCGCGTCTGATTGAGCCGTTGATTCGTCTGAAGCGTTATGATGCCAAACGCCAGGCGCTGATGCGCGCGGCGCTGGAGCAGCTGAAAGGTCTGGAGAATCTCTCCGGCGATCTGTTCGAGAAAATCAGTAAAGCGCTGGCGTAAAGGGCATTGCGCTCCCGGATTGCGGCGGCAGCGTCGCGCTCCGGGAGCCGTTTAGCCGTGACTAAACAGGCGCGGTGAGGCTTCGTGCCTGCCGCGCTTCATTACCCTGTTGAGCACTTCCGCCTCCAGCTCCGCCATGCGCGCCGATCCGGTGTGCCGCGGGCGCGTAATATCCACCGCGACGTCCAGCCCAATCTTGCCCTCTTCAATCAGCAGCACCCGATCTGCCATCGCCACCGCTTCGCTCACGTCGTGAGTCACCAGCAGTACGGTGAAACCATGTTCCTGCCAGAGCGAGACGATTAAATCCTGCATTTCGAGGCGGGTGAGGGCGTCCAGCGCGCCCAGCGGCTCGTCAAGCAGCAGCAGGCCGGGGCGATGGATCAGCGCCCGGGCCAGCGCCACGCGCTGCTTTTGTCCGCCGGAAAGCGCCGCCGGCCACTCGTTGGCGCGATTTTCGAGGCCGACGCTGGCCAACGCCTGCAGGGCCGCCTCCCGCCACGAGCCCTTCAGCCCGAGGCCGACGTTATCGATCACCGTTTTCCACGGCAGCAGGCGCGAATCCTGAAACATCATGCGGGTGTCGTCCTGGACCTGCGCCAGCGGCGTCGAGCCCGCCAGCAGCTCGCCGGCGTTGGGCTTCTCCAGCCCGGCGAGCAGACGCAGGAGGGTACTTTTACCGCCGCCGCTGCGCCCGACCACCGCGACGAACTGCCCGCTGGGAATGTGTAAATCAAGCGCGTTAAGAATCGTATTCTCGCCGTAGCGTTTGGTCACGCCGTTGAGCAACAGCGGGATCCCAGGGTTCAGACGGGCGGTGGTCATGCGTTAGCCTCCTGAAGATGATAGGCCGGATTCCAGCGCAGCCAGACGCGCTCCAGCAGCTGCGCGCTGAAGTCGGCCAGTTTGCCCAGAATGGCGTAGAGAATGATGGCCACGACCACCACGTCGGTCTGCAAAAATTCGCGGGCGTTCATCGCCAGGTAGCCGATGCCGGCGTTAGCCGAAATGGTCTCGGCGACGATCAGCGTTAGCCACATCAGGCCAAGCGCAAAGCGGATACCCACCATGATTGACGGCAGGGCGCCGGGCAGTATGACGTGGCGGAACAAGGCAAAGCCCGACAGGCCATAGCTGCGCGCCATCTCGACCAGCCCGCGGTCAATATTACGAATTCCGTGCCAGGTGTTGATGTACATCGGGAACATGGTGCCCAGCGCAACGAGAAATATCTTGGCGCTCTCGTCGATGCCGAACCATAAAATCACCAGCGGAATCAGGGCCAGGTGCGGAACGTTGCGCAGCATCTGAATCGAGGTATCCAGCAGGCGCTCGCCCCAGCGCGAGAGGCCGCTAATCATGCCTAACGTCAGGCCGATGGAACCGCCGATCGCGAAACCCAGCAGCGCGCGCCACGAGCTGATGGCCAGATGCTGCCAAAGCTCGCCGCTGGCAGAGAGGGTCCAGAAGGCCTTCAGCACGCCTTCCGGCGAAGGCAGGATCCGGGTGGAGAGCCAGCCCACCGACGAGGCGAGCTGCCAGACGATGACGGTGCCTACCGGTAAAAACCAGGGGGCGAGGCGAATCAGCAGTTTTTGCCCGGGGGTTGCCATATGTCGCCCCTTAGCTCTGCGCCGCTTTACGCGGGATAAATTCATTCGCCACCGCTTCACCCTGTGGAAGCAGGCGCTGCGGCTGCGGGATTGACGGAATATTGACGTCCAGCAGCGGGAACAACAGCTCGCCGACGCGCAGGGCTTCTTCGAGATGCGGATAGCCGGAAAGCACGAAGCTATCGATGCCGAGCGCGGCATATTCGTTGATGCGTTCGGCAACCGTGGCGGCGTCGCCGACCAGCGCGGTTCCGGCGCCACCGCGCGCCAGCCCGACGCCGGCCCACAGGTTAGGGCTGATTTCGAGCCTGTCGCGCTGGCCGTTGTGCAGCGCGGCCATGCGGTGCTGGCCGACGGAATCGGTTTGCGCAAAGGCGGCCTGCGCCCGGGCGATAGTGTCATCGTCCAGATGGGAAATCAGGCTCTCCGCCGCCTGCCAGGCCTCTGCGTTGGTTTCACGCACAATCACATGCAGACGGATGCCGAAGCGAACCTTACGCCCGTGAAGCGCGGCCTTTTCGCGCACCTGGGCGATTTTTTCCGCCACCTGCGCCGGCGGCTCTCCCCAGGTCAGATAGAGATCGACCTGCTCGGCGGCAAGATCCTGCGCCACCTCAGAGGATCCGCCGAAGTAGAGCGGGGGACGCGGCTGCTGCAGCGGCGGGAACATCAGCTTCGCGCCGCGCACGCGCTGGTGCTTGCCGTTGAAGGTCACGGTTTCGCCCTCCATCAGCCGCCGCCAGATATGGGTAAATTCCGCCGAGGCTTCGTAGCGCTCGGCGTGATCGAGGAACACGCCGTCGCCGGCAAGCTCCTGCGGATCGCTGCCGGTCACCAGGTTAAACAGCGCCCGGCCGTTGGAGAGCCGATCCAGGGTTGCCGACTGGCGCGCCGCGACCGTTGGCGAAACCACGCTCGGGCGCAGGGCGACGAGAAACTTCAGCCGCTGGGTCACCGGGATCATCGAGGCGGCCACCAGCCAGGCGTCCTCGCACGATCGTCCGGTGGGGATCAGGACGCCGGTAAACCCCAGCCGATCGGCGGTCTGCGCAATCTGCTGCAGATAGCCGTAATCAACCGGACGCGCGCCTTGTTCGGTGCCAAGATAGCGGCCGTCACCGTGGGTGGGTAAAAACCAGAACATATTCAGACTCATGATTTCGCTCCTTGCAGGGCTGCGGGCTGCGCCGCGTGTCCCGGGGCGGAGAGCATCAGCATCCCGCTGAGTGCCAGGAGTTTACGCATGTTCGACTCCGCGGGTGGTTTTCAGGGCCGGCGCGCGGCTGGTTGGCCGATGCAGCGCCTGCCAGAAGGTCTCCAGCGCAAGGTCGAGGCGACTCTGCAGGTTGGGCGTAAACTGCGGCTTGTGCTGATAGTCGGTCACCTGGCTATCGTCGGCAAACACGCCGTGGAGGATCTCCTGGGCCTTCAGCGCGTTGAGAACCGGCTTCAGGGCATAATCTACCGCCAGCATATGGGCGATAGTGCCGCCGGTCGCCAGGGGCAGAACGATTTTGCCCTCCAGCGCGCGTTCCGGCAGCAGGTCGAGCAGCGTCTTCAGCGCGCCGGAAAAAGAGGCCTTATAGATCGGCGTGGCGATAATCAGCCCGTCCGCGCCGGCCAGCTGTTCGTTGAGGGTATGCAGCGCCGGGTTATCGAAACGGGCATAAAGCAGATCTTCCGGGGCAAAATTCTGCAGATGCCAGTGGCAAACTTCAACATCAGCGGCGGAGAGCGTCTCCCTCGCGTATTCCAGAAGGGCGCTGGAACGGGAAGGGTAGCGCGGGCTGCCCGCAAGTGTGATAACGCGCATGTTCTCTCTCTCCTTATAACCAAATGTCTGCATTTATCTAATATTGATAACATTTACCGGCAGTGTGACAGAGGCGATTTATTTACCTAAATGATTTTTCCACCCTTGTTTTGTCAAAATTTGCATAAAGAAAGGCGGAAAAGTAAACGTTTGCGTGGGATGGGCTATTTTTTGTCGCAGGTCAATTCCCTTTCCGCTGAGGATCGAACATAATACGCCCCCGGTTTGCACACCGGGAATCCAGGAGAGTTCATGTACTACCCCTTCGTTCGTAAAGCTCTTTTTCAGCTCGATCCTGAGCGCGCTCATGAAGTAACCTTCCAACAATTACGCCGCGTATCGGGAACGCCGCTTGAAATGCTGATCCGCCAGAAGGTGCCGGCTAAACCGGTGACCTGCATGGGGCTTACGTTTAAAAATCCGCTGGGTCTTGCCGCCGGGCTGGATAAAAACGGCGAGTGCATCGATGCGCTCGGGGCAATGGGTTTTGGTTCCATCGAAATTGGTACCGTGACGCCGCGCGCGCAGTCGGGCAACGATAAGCCGAGGATCTTCCGTCTGGTGGCGGCAGAAGGGTTGATCAACCGCATGGGCTTTAATAATCTCGGCGTTGATAATCTCGTCGAGAACGTTAAAAAGGCGCATTTTGACGGTATTCTGGGGATTAATATTGGTAAAAATAAGGATACCCCGGTTGAGCAGGGCAAAGATGATTATCTGATTTGTATGGAAAAAGTCTATCCCTACGCCGGCTATATCGCCATTAATATCTCCTCGCCGAATACCCCGGGGCTGCGTACGTTACAATATGGCGACGCGCTCGATGATTTACTTTCCGGTATTAAAAATAAGCAGCTTGAGCTGCAGCAAAAGCATCAGAAATATGTTCCTGTGGCCGTGAAGATCGCCCCGGATCTTTCTCTTGAGGAATTGATCCAGGTAGCCGATAGCCTCGTGCGCCATAATATTGACGGCGTCATTGCCACCAATACCACTCTCGATCGATCGCTGGTGCAGGGCATGCAATATTGCGATGAAACCGGTGGCCTCAGCGGTCGTCCTCTGCAATTAAAAAGCACTGAGATTATCCGCATGCTGGCGACAGAATTAAACGGCCGTCTGCCAATTATCGGAGTAGGTGGGATTGACTCTGCTATTGCAGCCCGGGAAAAAATCGCTGCCGGCGCGACGCTGGTTCAGATTTATTCTGGCTTTATTTTTAAAGGCCCGCCGCTGATTAAAGAAATTGTTACCAATATCTAATCTTTTCCCCCTCTGAAACACCCCCAGGGCTTTATTTCCGGCCCTGGTTGTTTTATATTCCCTCATTGTTGCTTATTTAGACATTTTAGTCTTTTCTTAATTTTGGAAATAATTCTGTTGCCGTATGCCGTGCATTACAGATAGAAGTGAAAGAGGACGGGGGAAAAATGCGGATTAAACCTGACGATAACTGGCGTTGGTATTACGATGAAGAGCACGATCGCATGATGCTCGATTTGGCCAATGGTATGTTGTTCCGCTCGCGCTTTGCGCGCCGGATGCTGACGCCCGATGCATTCGCGCCATCCGGGTTCTGCGTTGACGACGCCGCTCTTTATTTTTCCTTCGAAGAAAAATGCCGGGATATAGAATTATCGAAAGAGCAGCGCGCGGAATTAGTACTTAACGCGCTGGTCGCCATTCGTTTTCTGAAGCCTCAAATGCCGAAAAGCTGGCATTTCACCACTCATGAAGAGAGCTGGCAGCCCGGCGGCGGCGATGCCGCCAGCGCCTGGATCAGCGAAACCGGGCAGCAGGTGAATCTGCTGGTGGTGGAGCCTGGCGAAAATGCCGCGCTGTGCCTGCTGGCGCAGCCGGGGTTAACCCTGGCCGGGCGGGTGATGCAGCTTGGCGACGTGATTAAAATTATGAACGACAGACTGCAGCCTGCCCCGCGTATCTCCAGCTACAGCCTCGGCGAGGCGGTTTAGGCCGGCGAGCCTCTTTGGCCCCGCCGACCGATGCGCTCCTGAAGACCTCAGGGCGCCAGGCGTAAGTCGGTTTTTGGTACGCAGCTACAGCACAGAATAGTGCCATCCGCCGCAACGGCGTCGTTCTTCAGCGGGCTGACTTCACCCTCCTCAAGCCGAATGCGGCAGCTGCCGCAGATGCCCGCCCGGCAGGAGTAGGGCACGCGGATCCCCTGCTGCTCGAGCTGTTCCAGCAAAATCTGCTGGTTATTGCCGGTAAAACGCTGTCCCTGCCACTCAATATCCACCGTCGCATTCTGCTGAGCTGCAGAAGGTTCGCTATCATTGCTTTCGCCCGCGCCGTAGGCCTTTGCCGGGCCGCGGCTCAGCACCTCGACTTCGTCACCCACGCGAATAACGCCGCTGCTGCGGGCAATCAGGTTTTGACCGAAATCGACATCGCCATTGTCCAGCGCGGTGCGAAAACGCTGCAGCGTGGCCAGCGGCTCGCCGGAAGGATGCTTTTGCCCGCGCTCGGGACTAACGGTGGTAAAAATACAGCGGCTGCAGGGCTTGGCGACATCAAAAATCACTTCGCCAATGCGAATCACCTTCCAGCTATCTTCCTCCCATGCCTCGGCGCCGGTGACCACAAGGTTAGGGCGAAACTGCTCCATACGTACGCTGGCCGGGCAGCGCTGCTGCAGATCGCGCAGCGAGGCTTCGTTGGTGAGTAAATAGGGGAAACCGTCGGCAAAGGTGAGCGGGACGGCGTCATGGCGCTTAACGCGGCGGGTTAGCTGCGGCCCCAGCCAGCGCAGCTGCACCTGGCGATTAAAAAAGCCGCTTAGCCACTGGTTAACCGTTGGCGGCGCAACCACGGCGGTGAAATGGTTTCCCCACACCTCGGTCGGCTCGCCCTGCGGCGCGAAATCCGCGAAGCGTACGATTGCGCTGCTGCCGTCAGGGGCGGTCAGGTGCACGCCATCCTGCAGCGGAGCGGGGGTGAATTTCACCATCTGTGGAAACTGGCGGGCGGTAATAAAGGTGCCGTCCGTTTCCGTCACCATAAACAGGCGATCGAAGGCCAGGCCGCTGATATCGGCAAACGCATGCGTCAGGCCAATTCCACGCATCGATTTGACGGGATGAATAAAAAGTCGCGATAGCGTTGCCATGTGGAGTCTCTGGGCTTAAAAATAAGCCTTTAACTTTATGACATGGGGCGCATATTGGCTATAATGCGCACCAATTTTCTTTTAGTAAAAGTGACGATATGAATTCTCTGTTTGCCAGTACGGCTCGTGGGCTTGAAGAGCTGTTAAAAACTGAACTGGAATCACTTGGCGCAGCGGAGTGCCAGGTAGTCCAGGGCGGGGTCCATTTTCAGGGAGATACGCGCCTGCTGTATCAAAGCCTGATGTGGAGCCGGCTGGCCTCACGCATCATGATGCCGTTAGGCCAGTGTAGCGTGTATAGCGATTTGGACCTTTACCTCGGGGTACAGGCCATTCCCTGGACGGAGATTTTCACCCCTGACGCCACCTTCGCCGTACACTTTAGCGGGCTGAACGAAGAGATTCGTAACAGCCAGTACGGTGCGCTGAAGGTAAAAGACGCCATCGTCGACAGCTTTACGCGTAAAAACCTGCCGCGGCCGAATGTCGATCGCGAAAATCCCGATCTGCGAATCAACGTCTGGCTGAACAAAGAGACGGCGCATATCTCTTTAGATCTGAGCGGCGAAGGCCTGCATCTGCGCGGCTACCGTGACGGTACCGGTATGGCGCCAATTAAAGAGACCCTCGCCTCGGCGATCGTCATGCGTTCCGGCTGGGTGCCGGGAACGCCGCTGCTCGATCCGCTGTGCGGTTCCGGTACGCTGCTGATCGAAGCCGCGATGCTGGCTACCGACCGCGCGCCGGGCCTGCATCGCGGTCACTGGGGCTTCAGCGGCTGGCTTCAGCACGATGACGCGGTCTGGAAAGAGGTGAAGGCCGAAGCCCAGACCCGCGCCCGCAAAGGGCTGGCGGCCTATGAGTCGCGCTTCTACGGCTCCGACGTCGACGCGCGGGTTATTGAGCGCGCGCGCAGCAACGCCCGCCGCGCGGGCGTCGGTGAGCTGATTACGTTTGAAGCGAAAGACGTTGCTCAACTGAGCAACCCGCTGCCGAAAGGCCCGTACGGAACGGTGATTAGCAACCCGCCGTACGGCGAGCGTCTGGAGAGCGAGCCGGCGCTGATTGCCCTGCACAGCCTGCTTGGCCGGACGATGAAAAGCCAGTTCGGCGGCTGGAACCTGTCGCTGTTCAGCGCTTCGCCGGATCTGCTGAGCTGCCTGCAGCTGCGGGCGGACAAGCAGTTTAAGGCTAAAAACGGCCCGCTGGACTGCGTGCAGAAAAACTACCACATTGCCGAAAACGAAGGCGGCAAGGCGGTATCGCTGGCCGAAGATTTCGCCAACCGTCTGCGTAAAAACCTGAAGAAATTTGAGAAATGGGCGCGCCAGGAAGGTATTGAGTGCTACCGTCTGTATGATGCCGATCTCCCGGAATATAACGTCGCTATCGACCGCTACGGCGAGTGGGTGGTGGTGCAGGAGTACGCGCCGCCGAAAACCGTCGATGCGCATAAGGCCCGCCAGCGTCTGTTCGATATTATCGCGGCGACGATTTCGGTATTAGGTATCGCGCCGAATAAGCTGGTGCTGAAAACCCGCGAACGGCAGAAAGGCAAAAACCAGTACCAGAAAATGGCTGAAAAAGGCGACTTTATCGAGGTGCAGGAGTACAACGCCCGTCTGTGGGTCAACCTGACCGACTATCTCGATACCGGTCTGTTCCTCGACCACCGCATCGCGCGGCGCATGCTGGGTGAGATGAGCAAAGGCAAAGATTTCCTTAACCTCTTCTCCTACACCGGCAGCGCCAGCGTCCATGCCGGTCTCGGCGGCGCGCGCTCGACGACCACCGTCGATATGTCGCGCACTTACCTCGAGTGGGCCGAGCGAAACCTGCGCCTCAACGGCTTAACCGGCCGATCGCACCGCCTGATGCAGGCCGACGTGCTGGGCTGGCTGCGCGAGAGCACCGAACAGTTTGACCTGATCTTTATCGATCCGCCGACGTTTTCTAACTCGAAGCGGATGGAAGAGGCCTTCGACGTACAGAGCGATCACCTGCGCCTGCTGACCGATCTTAAACGTCTGCTGCGTAAAGGCGGCACGATTATGTTCTCGAACAATAAACGCGGTTTCCGTATGGATCATGACGGGCTGGCGCAGCTTGGGCTGAAGGCGCAAGAAATTACGCAAAAAACGCAGTCTCAGGATTTTGCCCGTAACCGTCAGATTCACAACTGCTGGCTGATTACCGCAGCTTGAAAGGAATAAAGAATGTCATTGATTAGTATGCATGGTGCCTGGCTCTCCTTCAGCGACTCTCCGCTGCTGGATAACGCCGAGTTGCATATCGAAGATAACGAGCGTGTGTGCCTGGTTGGGCGTAACGGCGCGGGCAAATCCACCCTGATGAAGATCCTCAACCGCGAGCAGGGTCTGGACGACGGGCGCATTATTTATGAACAGGATCTGGTTGTGGCGCGTCTGCAGCAGGATCCGCCGCGCAATATTGCCGGCACCGTGTACGACTTCGTTGCCGAAGGCATCGAAGAGCAGGCGGCGTATCTCAAAGGCTATCACGACGTTTCGCGTCTGGTGATGACCGATCCGAGCAACAAAAATTTAAACGAGCTGGCGCGTCTGCAGGATCTGCTGGATAACCTCGGCCTGTGGCAGCTGGACAACCGCATTAATGAAGTGCTGGAGCAGCTGGGCCTTGATGCTAACGCCGAGCTGGCTTCGTTGTCCGGCGGCTGGCTGCGTAAAGCGGCGCTGGGCCGCGCGCTGGTCAGCGGCCCGCGCGTGCTGCTGCTGGATGAACCAACTAACCACCTCGATATCGAAACCATCGACTGGCTGGAAGGCTTCCTGAAGACCTTCAAAGGCACCATTATTTTCATTTCGCACGACCGTTCATTTATTCGCAATATGGCCACGCGGATCGTCGATCTCGATCGCGGCAAGCTGGTGACCTATCCGGGTAACTACGATCAGTATTTGCTGGAAAAAGAAGAAGCGCTGCGCGTTGAAGAGCTGCAGAACGCGGAGTTCGATCGCAAGCTGGCGCAGGAAGAGGTCTGGATCCGTCAGGGGATCAAGGCGCGCCGTACCCGCAACGAAGGCCGCGTGCGTGCCCTGAAGGCGATGCGTCGCGAGCGCGGCGAGCGCCGCGAAGTAATGGGCAGCGCGAAGATGCAGGTAGAAGAGGCCGCGCGCTCGGGCAAAATCGTCTTTGAGATGGAGAATGTTGATTACCAGGTGGGCGGTAAAGTGCTGGTGAAAGACTTCTCGGCGCAGATTCAGCGCGGCGACAAAATAGCGCTGATTGGTCCTAACGGCTGCGGCAAAACCACGCTGCTGAAGCTGATGCTCGGTCAGCTGCAGGCCGACAGCGGACGGGTTCACATCGGCACTAAGCTGGAAGTTGCCTACTTCGATCAGCACCGCGCCGAGCTGGATCCGGATCGCACGGTGATGGATAACCTCGCTGAAGGTAAGCAGGAGGTGCTGGTTAACGGCAAGCCGCGCCACGTGCTGGGCTATCTGCAGGACTTCCTGTTCCATCCGAAGCGGGCGATGACGCCGGTTCGCGCGCTCTCCGGCGGGGAGCGTAACCGTCTGCTGCTGGCGCGTCTGTTCCTGAAGCCCAGCAATTTGCTGATTCTCGATGAACCGACCAACGACCTGGATGTCGAAACCCTCGAGCTGCTGGAAGAGCTTATCGACGGCTACCAGGGCAGCGTGATGCTGGTCAGTCACGATCGTCAGTTCGTCGATAACACCGTCACCGAATGCTGGATCTTCGAAGGCGAAGGGCGCATCGGTCAGTACGTTGGCGGCTACCACGACGCGCGCGGACAGCAGTCGCAGTCGTTGGCGCAAAAACAGCCCGCGGCTAAAAAAAGTGTTGAAGCAGCGCCGCCGAAAACGGAAAGTGTCAAACGCGCGGCGAGCAAACTAAGCTATAACCTGCAGCGCGAGCTGGAGCAGCTGCCGCAGCGTCTGGAAGAGCTGGAGGCCCGGCTGCAGAGTCTGCAGGATCAGGTCGCTGACGCCTCCTTCTTTGGTCAGTCGCATGACCATACGCAGCAGGTGCTGGCGCAGCTGGCCGAAGCGGAACAGGCCCTGGAAACGGCCTTTGAGCGCTGGGAATATCTCGAAGGATTAAAAAACGGCGCATAAGCCGAGGAGTTTTCATGTGCGATCATCATCATGCTGCGCGGCATATCCTGTGTCCACAATGTGATCTGCTGGTGGCGTTGCCCCAGCTGGAGCATCGCCAGAAAGCCGGATGTCCGCGCTGCGGTACAACCTTAACGACTTCATGGGACGCGCCCCGGCAGCGTCCCACAGCCTATGCGCTGGTCGCGTTGTTTATGCTGCTGCTGGCAAACCTGTTTCCCTTTGTCTACATGAAGGTGGGGGGGCTCAACAGTGAAATTGAGCTGCTGGAGATCCCCAACGTGCTGTTTAGCGAGGATTACGCCAGCCTCGGCACCTTCTTTCTCCTTTTTGTGCAGCTGGTTCCGGCCTTTTGCCTGATAACCATTCTGCTGCTGGTCAACCGCGTGCGGATGCCCGCGGCGCTGAAGACTTTCCTCGCGAGGATCCTGTTCCATCTCAAAAGCTGGGGGATGGCGGAAATCTTTCTCGCCGGGGTGCTGGTGAGCTTCGTGAAGCTGATGGCCTACGGCGATATTGGCGTTGGTCTGAGCTTTTTCCCCTGGTGTATGTTCTGCCTGCTGCAGCTGCGCGCGCTGCAGTGCGTGGACCGACGCTGGCTGTGGGACGATATCGCGCCAATGCCCGCGGTTAGTCAGCCGCTGAAGGTTGGCGTCGCGGGTATTCGCCAGGGGCTGCGCTCGTGTTCCTGCTGTACGGCCATATTGCCCGCCGAGGCAACGGTATGCCCGCGCTGTCAGACGAAAGGAACGGCACGGCGTAAGCACAGCCTGCAATGGACGCTGGCCCTGCTGATCACCTCGTGTCTGCTCTATCTCCCCGCCAATATCATGCCGATTATGATAACCGACCTGCTGGGCGACAAAATGCCGTCGACGATCATGGCCGGGGTGATCCTGCTATGGAGCGAAGGATCGTATCCGGTGGCGCTGGTGATATTCATCGCCAGTATTATGGTGCCGACGCTGAAAATGATCGCGATTGGCTGGCTGTGCTGGAACGCCAACGGCAACGGCTCGCGTGATTCAGAACGCATGCATCTGATTTATGAAGTAGTGGAGTTTGTTGGCCGCTGGTCAATGATTGATGTTTTTGTCATCGCTGTACTCTCGGCGCTGGTGCGCATGGGAGGGTTGATGAATATCTATCCTGCGATAGGGGCGGTGATGTTTGCGCTGGTGGTTGTGATGACCATGTTTTCAGCGCTGATGTTCGACCCTCGTTTGTTGTGGGACCGTGAACCAGATTCAAGCCATGAGGAAATACGGCAGCATGGAAAATAATAGCGGAGAAGCAAAAGTGCAAAAGGTGAAGAACTGGTCACCAGTGTGGATCTTCCCCATCGTCACTGTGCTAATCGGCGCATGGATTCTGTTTTATCACTACAGCCATCAGGGGCCGGAGGTGACGCTGATCACCACCAACGCCGAAGGCATTGAGGGTGGTAAAACCCGGATTAAAAGCCGCAGCGTTGACGTCGGCGTGGTGGAAAGCGCCACCCTGACGGACGATCTGACGCACGTAGAGATTAAGGCCCGCCTGAACGCCGGTATGCAGAAGCTGCTGCACCAGGATTCGGTGTTTTGGGTGGTAAAACCACAGGTAGGGCGTGAAGGGATCAGCGGGCTTGGGACGCTGTTATCCGGCGCCTATATTGAGCTTCAGCCCGGAACGAAAGGGGAGGATGCCGCGCAGTATCCGCTGCTGGACTCTCCGCCGCTGGCCTCGCCGGATGCGAAGGGGATCCGCATCCTGCTGGAAAGCAATAAGGCCGGTCAGCTCTCTCCCGGCGATCCGGTGCTCTTTCGCGGCTATCGGGTCGGGTCGGTCGAGACCAGCACCTTCGATCCGCAAAAGCGCAATATTACCTATCAGCTGTTCATCAACGCGCCGAACGATCGGCTGGTCACCACCAACGTTCGCTTCTGGAAAGACAGCGGTATCGCCGTGGATCTGACTTCCGCCGGGATGCGGGTTGAGATGGGCTCGCTGTCGACGCTGTTTGGCGGCGGGGTGAGCTTTGATATTCCGGAAGGGCTGGATCTGGGTGAACCGGTGGCGAACAAGACCGGCTACCATCTGTTTGACGATCAGAAAAGCATTCAGGATTCGGTCTTTACCCAGCACATCGACTACGTGATGTTCTTTAAAGATTCGATCCGCGGGCTGCAGCCCGGCGCGCCGGTAGAGTTCCGCGGCATACGCCTGGGCACGGTCGGTAAGGTACCGTTCTTCATTCCAGGGCTACAGCAGCCGCTGAATGACGATTATCGCATTCCGGTTGAGGTGCGTATTGAGCCGGAAAGACTAATCAACCAGCTTGGGAGCGATCCGGATATTCGTACCCATATGGACGATCTGATCAATCGTGGCCTGCGCGGTTCGCTGAAAACGGGCAATCTGATTACCGGCGCGCTGTATATCGATCTCGACTTCTATCCTAAAGCGCCTCCGCGCGGCAGTATGCATGAGTTTGGCGCGTATCCGATCATTCCAACGGTTAGCGGCGGTCTCGCGCAAATTCAGCAGCGCCTGATGGATGCGCTGGATAAGATTAACAATCTGCCGATTAATCCGCTGCTGGAGCAGGCGACCAGTACGCTGGCGCAGAGCGAAAAAACGATGCAGCACGTTCAGGCAACGCTGGATAGCCTGAATAAGATCACCTCAAGCCAGTCGATGCAGCAGCTGCCTGGCGATATGCAGAACACGCTGCGCGAGCTGAACCGCAGTATGCAGGGCTTCCAGCCGGGGTCCGCGGCGTACAATAAGATGGTTGCGGATATGCAGCGACTCGATCAGGTTCTTCGTGAACTGCAGCCGGTACTAAAAACGCTCAATGATAAGAGCAATGCGCTGGTATTTGAGGCCAAGGGTAAAAAAGATCCGCAGCCGAAGGGAGCGAAATAATGAAAAAGTGGTTAGTAGCGGCAGCGGTGTGCGCGCTGGCGGCCTGCAGCAGCAGCGGAGAGGATAAAACCTACTATCAGCTGCCCGTTGCCCAAAGCGGTGCGCAAAGCGCGACCCATCAGGGGAAGAACCTGCTGTGGGTTGAACAGGTGACGATCCCGGACTATCTGGCGGGCAACGGGGTGGTCTACCAGACCACCGACGTGCAGTACGTGATTGCGAGTAATAATCTGTGGGCCAGCCCGCTCGATCAGCAGCTGCGCACGACCCTGGTCGCGAATTTAAGCAATCAGCTGCCCGGCTGGGTGGTGGCCTCGCAGCCGCTGGGCAACGAGCAGGATACGCTTAACGTCTCGGTTAACGGCTTCCATGGCCGGTATGACGGGCGGGTTATCGTCAGCGGAGAGTGGCTGCTGAAGCATCAGGGGCAGCTGATTAAGCGGCCGTTTAATATTGAGCTTAAGCAGCAGCAGGACGGCTATGATGCGATGGTGAAAACGATGGCTCAGGCCTGGACTCAGGAAGCGAGCGCTATTGCCAACGAGCTGAATCGCCTGCCATAAGTAAAATTAATGAAGCTAAATAGCCGCCGCGGTCTGCAAAACCGCGGCGGTTTTTTTATTTGTCTCGTCAGATTGTTACTTGTGCTGGTTCACAGTTTTTGTACAAATTGCTGTGGTCGAATAATCAGGACACTAAACTTACATCCAAAATGGAGGTGTTTAGTGAATCAGAAGCGAAAGTTTACGCCAGAATTTAAGAAGGAAACGGTGGCCCTGGTGCTGACGCAAAATTACTCCATTGCGCGTGCCGCAACTTCTTTGGGGATCAGCGCCAAAACATTGCGCAGTTGGGTCGCCGCCGCGCGCCAGCGCCATGAAAGTCCGCTTAGTGAAGATGAACAAGCTGAACTCCGAAGGCTACGTCTAGAAAACAAAGAGTTACGCATTGAGAAGGAAATATTAAAAAAGGCGAGCGCCTTCTTTGCGAAGCACATGTCGTGAGATACCAGTTTATCCTCGATAACGCAGGTAATTACAGGCTACGGACGCTTTGTCGCGTGATGCGCATTAGCCCGTCCGCATGGTATGCCTGGCGAAAAAAGCCGATAGCCTGCCCGCCGAAAGATACCGCAGTCAGGGTGATGCTCAAGGCGTTATTCTCTGCCAGTCGGGAAAGTGCCGGGAGCCGAACGCTGGTTAAAAAGCTCCGTGAAGAAGGCGTCACCATAAGTCGTTGGCGCGTTAGAAAAATCATGAGCGAAGAGGGACTTCTCTGCCGGCAACGCCGTGCCTGGAAGGTCACAACGAAACCGAAGAAAGGGGCTGATTTTGCACCAAATCTGTTGAATCAGAACTTCAATCCTCCCGGACCGGACCAGATATGGGTGAGTGATATTACGTATCTGAAAACGGGTGAAGGCTGGTTGTACCTGGCTGCGATCATGGATTTATATTCCCGCCGGATCGTCGGTTGGCACATTGACAAGAGAATGACATCGTCGCTGGTTTGCCGGGCTCTCATGCAGGCTTACAACCTGCGCAATCCACCGACAGGGCTGGTCGTCCATACCGATCGTGGAGCGCAGTATACCAGCAAGCGCTTCCAAACGCAGTTAACCAGTTACGGACTCAGAAGCAGCATGGGAGATGTTGGCGCCTGCTGGGATAACGCGGTAATGGAGCGTTTTTGGGGCAGTTTGAAACATGAATGGGTGCTGTTGATCCCGCAGCAGACGCGGGCAGGTATGAAACGTGATGTTGCAGACTATATGCGTTATTACAATCTTGACAGAAACCATGCTTCGAATGGGTATTTATCGCCAGTGCGATATGAACAGATGGCTGAGAAAAAAGTGTCCTGTTTAACTTGACCAGATCAAATGAACTTTCTTGTAGCTCACAATTATGACAATGGCGTGAATTTTGCGCATTGACGTTACCCCTGATTCGCGGTATTCGTTAACCGTGGTTGCATATTTAGTGACCACTGTTTTCTTTTCCACCAGATCAAAGAATGAGGGAAACGAGGCATGAAGAGACAAAAACGAGATCGCCTGGAACGGGCACATCAACGTGGATATCAGGCCGGGATAACCGGAAGATCGAAAGAAATGTGTCCCTACCAGACCCTGAATCAGAGGTCCTACTGGCTAGGAGGCTGGCGAGAAGCCATGGAGGACAGGGTACAAACTGCCTGACTGTCTCTTTAAAAAAGAAGCCTCCGCAAGCGGGGGCTTCGCCTTTTTTAAGCGTTACTGCTTATCAGAACGCAGAAGTATCCTGGAACAGGCCTACTTTCAGATCGGCTGCGGTGTAGATCAGACGATCGTCAACCAGCACCTCACCATCCGCCAGGCCCATAATCAGACGACGGTTAACAACGCGTTTAAAGTGAATACGATAGGTCACTTTCTTCGCAGTCGGCAGCACCTGGCCGGTGAATTTAACTTCACCCACGCCCAGCGCGCGGCCTTTGCCTTCGCCGCCGAGCCAGCCCAGATAGAAGCCAACGAGCTGCCACATTGCGTCCAGGCCCAGACAGCCCGGCATGACCGGATCGCCGATAAAGTGGCAACCGAAGAACCACAGGTCCGGGTTGATATCGAGCTCAGCTTCGACATAGCCTTTATCGTAGTTACCACCGGTTTCGGTCATTTTGATGACGCGGTCCATCATCAGCATACTCGGCGCGGGCAGCTGCGGGCCTTTTGCGCCAAACAGTTCACCACGGCTAGAGGCAAGAAGGTCTTCTTTCGTATAGGATTCGCGTTTATCTACCATGTTTTAAGTAAGCCTTATTTTGAGTTCGGGACGCAGGATAGCTAACACGTGTAAGCTGAACAAGTCCGATCAGTTAGAACCTGAACCACCTAACCAGCGTAGCGGCCACGGAAAACGATGACGACTCTCTTGCTGCGTCGCCTGCGCAATCCGCTCCTGAATGGTTTGCCGTAAGGTTTGCCCTTCGCCATCCCACAACAGCTGGGTCAGCATGGGCAGCGCTTCCGTAACGTCTTCCACCGCCCAGATGGAAAACTTCTCTTCAGCGACGGCCTGCTGGAGCTCTGGCGCCAGGCTCAGATGGCGAACATTCGCCGCAGGAATGATGACCCCCTGTTTGCCGGTCAGCTCGCGCTGCTGGCAAATGGTGAAGAAGCCTTCAATTTTTTCATTAAGCCCGCCTACCGGCTGTACGCGGCCGAACTGGTCGACCGAACCGGTGACGGCGATACTTTGATTAATGGGCACGCCGGCCAGCGCGCTGATTAAGGCGCACAGTTCGGCCATGGAGGCGCTATCGCCGTCCACTTCGCTGTAGGATTGCTCAAAGGTCAGCGATGCGGAGAAGGGGAGCTGCTGCTCGAGTTCCAGTTCGGACATCAGGAACGCCTGCATAATCATCATGCCTTTGGCGTGGATATTACCGCCCAGCTCGGCCTTGCGTTCAACGTCAATGAACTCGCCGTCGCCGATATGTACGACGCAGCTGATACGCGATGGCTCACCAAAGGCCCGCGGATGTCCGGGGAATTCGATGACCGACAGCGCGTTGATTTGCCCGATGCATTCGCCTTCGGTCTCAATCAAAATCTGTTCTTGCAGGATTTCGTCCTGTATCCGCTCGGCCAGATAGCCTTCGCGCCATTCGCGACGCGCCAGCATGGTCTGCATCTCTTCAGCGGAGATAATCTCGCCTTCGCAGAAAGCGGCGGCTTCGCGCAGCTGACGGGCAATCCACAGCGGACACAGCGGCAGCGTTTCCCGATCGCCGGTATAGCGTGCGCCTTCCTGAATCAGCGGCGGCCAGGCATCGACGTCCGGCCCGGGCAGCTCAAGCTGCTGGGCGTTTTGCCACACCCATTGACACCACTGCTTCAGGGTGTCGCCATCCGTGATTTGCAGGTTATCTTCATACTCGCTGTAAATTGCCTGGGCAGAGAGTTCGGGTTCCATATCCTGGAAATCAGCCAGCGAGTCGCGCTCGCCGACCAGAACAATCTTCAGATTGAGCGGCATCGATGGAATGCTGACCGGCAGCGGACGCGACTCATCGATGGAGAGCCAGTCAAAGCGCTGGCGGGTAACGATGTTCTTCAGGCGCATCCACAGCAGCGGTTGGGCTAATAACGCACGCAGGGCGATAATCAGCACGCCGCCGTTGCTACGATGTACCAGGCCCGGCTGCAGGGATATTTCGCCGTTAAACTGGCGCACGCAGCCAAAAAGCTGCTCTGCTTCAATCCAGTCGGCTGATTCAACCGGCGCGGTGCTGGCAAAATTATCATCGGCGCTTTTTGCCGGCGAAAGGGTGACGTTTCCGCCGTTAACCTGGTAGCGTACGCCGTAAAGCGGCGCGGCCGGCTGGTATAAGCTGCGGGTCTCTGCGGCTAACCACTGCAGGTATTCCGGCTCTTCCGGGGCCTTAACCAGCATGAACGGCGAAATGGTCGGAGTCACCAGAAGCTGCTCCAACGCATAGAATAGACGGGGCTGCAGTTCGCCTGACAGGGAAGCTTCCGGCTGGGCTAAATCAGCTTGTGCAAACAGCGCCTGATAACTTTCCGTATCAGGAGCAAGGTCGTTTCGGGTAAGTTTCGTAATGGTCAAAGTCGCTGTTTTTTAGTGAGATGTAAAACGCGCGATTATACCTTATGCCGCGTCCGAGCACACGGAGGATCGTGTTTGCATTAACGATAACGACGCAACGTATATCACGAATGATGATTTATTCTCAGCACATCGAAAAAAAACTGATATCCTGAAGTGAGTTACACGGTCACATTGAGATCGCAATGAAATATCAACAACTGGAAAATCTTGAAAGCGGCTGGAAATGGAAGTACCTGGTTAAAAAGCACAGGGAAGGTGAGCTGATTACCCGCTATATTGAAGCCAGCGCAGCGCAAGCCGCGGTCGATGTCTTACTGACGCTCGAGAATGAACCGGTTCTGGTGAACGCCTGGATTGAGCAGCATATTAATCCGGAGCTAATGAACCGGATGAAGCAGACTATCCGCGCGCGCCGCAAGCGTCATTTTAATGCCGAACATCAGCATACGCGTAAAAAGTCTATCGATCTGGAGTTTGTGGTCTGGCAGCGTCTCGCGGGTTTGGCGCAGCGACGGGGAAAAACGCTGTCGGAAACTATTGTGCAGCTGATTGAGGACGCTGAGCATAAAGAGAAGTATGCCAGCAAGATGTCCAGTCTGAAGCGCGACCTGCAGGTATTGCTGGGTAAAGAGTAGCCCGCAGATGCAGGGCTGATGGCGCTGTGCACGAGCGCTTTTCGCGTTGACGCCAAAGTCGAGACAAAAAAAACCCCGCGTTAGCGGGGTTTTTTATCGGTAGTAAAACTTAAGCCTGCGGCTGAGTTACTACGTCTTTGTAACCTTTAACTTCGATCTCTACGCGACGATCCGGAGCCAGGCAATCGATCAGTGCAGCGCGAGCTTTCACGTTGTCACAGGTGTTGCCAGTAACTGGGTTGGATTCGCCCATACCGCGAGCGGAGATTTTACCAGCCGGGATACCTTTAGAAACCAGGTAATCAACAACGGACTGAGCACGTTTCTCAGACAGCTGCTGGTTGTAAGCGTCAGAACCGATGCGGTCAGTGTAGCCCAGAACAACTGCGGAACCGTCTTTCGGATCCATGTTGCTCAGCTGGGTGTACAGCTGATCCAGAGCCTGCTGACCTTCCGGTTTCAGAGTAGATTTGTTGAAGTTGAACAGTACGTCAGACTTCAGGGTGAAGTGCTTGGTAGTCACTTCCGGAGCCGGAGCCGGAGCCGGAGCTACAACCGGAGCTTCTTCCTGACCGAAACGGTAGGAAACGCCTACGCTCAGCATGCCGTTATCAGGACGTGTACCAACGGTACCTGCATCACCGATGTTGTTAACCCACTGGTATTCCAGACGGGTAGCGATGTCGCGAGTCATTGCCCACTCGATACCACCAGCAAATACCGGAGATACGCCAGTGTCGTGTTCGCTGCGGGAAGTACCGGTAGAACCGTAGTTACCTTTCGAATCTGCACGCCAGACCATACCACCCAGACGGGTGTAGATGTCCAGATCGTCAGTGATCGGGTAACCCAGTTTAGCGGTCAGCTGAACGCCCTGAGCTTTGAAAGCGCCGTTATCAACGCTGCCTTTATAGGCCATACGTCCCAGCCAGTCGTAACCCATTTCGAAACCGAGGTACGGGTTAACCTGATAGCCACCGAACGCACCAGCACCCAGCTGATCGTTACGGGTCGGGCCATTGTTGTTCTGGAAACCGTTACCGTAGAAACCGGTATCGTGATACTGGGACCAGCCCAGTTTACCACCTGCATACCAGGTGTTATCTTTCGGTGCGGCCTGCGCTACGGTAGCGAAGCCAGCCAGTGCCACTGCAATCGCGATAGCTGTCTTTTTCATTTTCTGCGCCTCATTATCATCCAAAATTCGCCATGAAGGTACAAAAGACCTCACGGTTAGATCCTTCACCCGGGGCGTGACTTGTTGTTAACTATGCTGATACATGCAGCGTAAGCCGATCACCCCTGGCGATGTAAAGTCTACAACTTAGTTCGAAACTTACAAGTGTGAACTCCGTCAGGCATATGAAAAAAAAGGGTTGTATACACAATATTTAACAAATATGGTGGGTTTTCGTTCACCGACGAAACCCGCGAGACCGCATCAGACAGGCCTCCGCACCAAAACAACCCTTATAAAAGTACGCCTGTGGAATGCGCAAAAAAAATTCCAGGATTAATCCTAATTTAGCTTAATGATACAAATTAGAGTGAATTTTTAGCCCACTTAGTTGTCTTCCATGCTGGCTTGTATTTCCTACAGGCCTCATGATAAACCCCATCGCATGACCTTCTTCCGCGGCGCTGACCAGCCGTTCATGTTCTTCGGCAGTCAGCTCATCTGCCAGCCAGCCGATTACTACGCTATAGTTACCCGTGCGCAGGGCGCGGATCATTGATTCTACCGTGTTGTACGGAGAGAGCTGGTTTATCTGCATGACTTTCGACAGCGGCAGGCCGGAGGATTGCACCCACTCGCGGCTCAGCTTCTGCTTTGGCGTGAGCCAGAGCTGCCAGCGGGATTGCTGGCCCAGCTGCTGTAATAAAGGAAGCAGCAGCAGCTGAGTCATCATTGGCTGATCTTCACGGTAGACAATCTCGCTAATCAGCCCGCTAGCCGATTGTTCGACGGCGTCATGGGAGCGGCGACGTACTGAAGCAGAAGTCAGTGATGAACGATTTGCGTAAGCTGAAGTAAGCATTGTCTATTTCCGCCTGTAGTTACTGTATGCATGTACAGTATATCCAGCCAGTGAAAAGATCAACCTCATTTATCGTGCTGTCGCGTGAAATTTGTTCGACACTGTTGGCCATCATCGGCCGCGCTCGCGACGAACGGCTCTCACCGGAGTGAAGCTGCGCCTGAATTTTTGCGCAATAAAGGTCAAACCGCACGAGCCTGGCCGCGCATTTTTACGTAGCCCCAGGCTTAGCGCTGCTCTCCCGGGACACCAACTATTTGTGCAACTATTAATTAATGCCCTGTTTATATTTTATTTTGAATACATCCACTTTCGGCCAGGAGTAATTTCTTGAAAGCACCTCGCAAAATGGCGAGTTAATTGCGTGGAACGTTAAAATCATCTTGCTGCAATAAAGGAACTCACTTATTTTCTGAACTAACGGATCCGTTAACTAAATAACTCCGTATTCGCATGATTAACCAAGGAATAATCATGAAAAAGATATCATCCCTACGTTTTCATAAATTTCAGAAGTGCTTGTTACCATTGGGGAAAATAATCTGTCGTCCTTTGTTTGGCGGCTATAGCCTGGCAATAGACGATACCGTATTTGCGATGGTTGCCGAGGGGGAAATCTATCTTAAGATTTGCGAGCAGGGTGCCGCATATTGCGTGGCCCACGCCAATCCACTTTTAAAAATGCGCAAAAACGGGCGGCCAATTTTTCTTAAATATTATCAGATAAACGAAACGCTTTGGAGTGATAGTAAAATGCTTTTCAAACTATCATCGCTTTCATTGCAGGCCGCGCAAAATGAAAAGAACCAGCAGCGTTATTCCGGCAGGTTGAAAGATCTGCCAAATATTAGTTTTCATATGGAGCTACTATTAATTAACTCGGGCGTAATAGATCAGCAGGCGCTACGTCATATTGGTGCACAGCGCGCGTGGCTTAAGCTGCGAGAGTCGAATAAGGCGCTGACGCTGAATATTCTCTATTCGCTGGAAGGGGCAATTACCGGCGTTCACGCCGCTGCGCTCCCGACGGCGCGGCGCCGGGAGCTGCAGGAGTGGGCTCTCAACCAGCGGTAGGCCTGGCCATGGTTTACTCGGGCTGAACTACCACCTGCTGCTGCAGGCGGCAGATTTCCGGTAATAGCGCTAACAGCAGACTGATTTGCTGGAGCACCAGCGGCTCTTTGCTATCTGCCCGAGGTTCCAGATGTTGGATTCGGGTCTGCAGGCGGGTGAGCGCCTGCTGTACCCGCTGTTCATCGGCCGGGGAATGATGCAGCGCATCGTCCACATAGCAGACCGCGTCATCCAACAGCGCCAAAGTCTCCGGCGTGGTCAGCTGTTCACGATGCGCGCCCAGCGCGGAAATATAGCTGGTGAAGGTATGATTCAGGCAAAGCAGGCGAAAGGCCGTTTCGCGGATGTCGGCATTTGCCCGTGGCTCCGTGGATAAATTTGATACCACGGAGGCCAGCTCACCGTCCCGACTATGGGCATCCCGGCGCGCAACCCGATACGCCAGACGGTTATCGCGACCCTGATGATACTGTTCAAGAATGGCGTCGAGGTAGTGGCAGTTGGCGTTTATCGCCTGATCCAGAGCCCGCGGCAGGTTACGGAACTTCCAGTCCGGCCAAATAAAGCTGACCGCAGCCCAGGCAATCGCACAGCCGATGAGGGTGTCAAAGATGCGCGGCAGGGCAACCTCGAAGCCTTCACCCAGCAGGTTAAAGCACAGCAGCACCAGTAAGGTAATGAACATGGTGGCGTGGGCATATTGTACATTGCGAAAGGCAAAGAACAGGACGCCGGTAAGGACGATCAGCAGCAGCTGGCCTTCGACCGAGGGCACCAGCAGCAGTAGCGGTAGACCAACAGCCACCCCTATCAGGGTGCCAATAATCCTCAGGGCCAGGCGGTGGCGGGTGGCGTTATAGTTTGGCTGACAAACAAACAGGCTGGTTAGCAGGATCCAGTAGCCGTGATTGAGCCCGGTTAACTGGATAAACGCATAGCCTGCGCACAGTACCAGCGACATTCTCACCGCATGACGAAAGAGGGCCGATTCCGGTGACAGGTTGCGGCGTAAGCGAAGCCAGATATCGCTAAGGCCGCTCAGACGCTCTTCCGCGAGCAAATTCTCCGTCGTCCCGTGAGCCGGTGCGGCGACCTGAGCGGACTCGATGGTTGCCAGCTGGGCGTCAATCGCTCTCAGGTTATTCAGCAGGAAGCCCAGCGCTTTAACTTGCTCCAGCGGCTCTCCGCTGGCACGCACGCGATCAAGCGCGGCATCGAGATGCATAAACGCGCGCTCGAAATGCGCATCATGCTGGTACGGTTCGCGCAGCAAAATCGCGCGGGACAATTTCTGACACGCCTGGGCCTGCATCGACAGCATGCGCTGAAAGCGAAACATGATATCGCTGTAGCGGAAGCGGTCGCGTAGCGTTTGATACTGAATATGCGATGAGCTGGCGCGCTCGTGGATATCCTGGGCCACGAAGTAATACTGCAGCGTCCTTCGGGTGCCTCGCTGCCCGCGGTCGCCGCGCAGGCGGGTGAGCAGCGACGTTTTTGTCTGGTTGAGCGTCGTAACCAGCTGGCCATTCGCGATGGCCAGATCGTAGAGTGGCGCCTGGCTTTCATCTTCAATATCCGGGTCAAACATGCGCGATTTGAGATCCAGATAGCGCGCCAGCAGCTCATAGCTGCGCGCAAGGTTGTCCTGAAGCGGGCGAATCGGGAAAATAATATGTCCGGCCAGGGTCAGCAGGTTGTACCAAACGGCGCCGGTCAGCAAAAATAGCGGCTGCAGGTACCAGCGATCGTAGAGCGTGACCCCCAGCATGGTGTAGATAGCGATCAGCAGCGCGCCGAAGGCGATAGTGGCGTAACGCTGCCCCAGGCCGCCGAGTAAAATAAATCCGGTGGTAGAGAGGGTTAAACCGATTGCAAACAGCCACGGCCAGGGAAAAAGGAGCTCCACCGAAGCCGAGGCGATAAAAAAGCACACCAGGGTGATGGCCAGATTGCGTAACCGTCCGGTCAGGCGATCGTCGAGATCGGTTAACGCGGCGGCAACCACCCCCAGCGTTAAAGGAATAGTCAGTTTTACTTCGCCAAGCCACCATGGAACGGCGGTTGTGCCGCAAAGTGCGACGAAAATCCTGGCGTTATAGAGCCAGGCGCTGTTCCATGTATAACGGCGTAGCAGAGGGCTAAGCATGTCAGTATTCCGTTCGATTACTGGAAACGGCGGCGCGCGTTAGCTTCACGCGCGGCGCGGGCAGTTTCGACGGAAACAACCCGACGTCCCACGGGCCACAGCGCAATGGCAGCGATTTTAAAGTTGGCGATACCAACCGGGATACCGATAATGGTCAGACACTGGGCGATGCCGCTAAAGATATGCATCAGGCACAGCCACCAGCCGAAGAAAATAAACCATAAAATATTCAGCACGGTACCGCCTGCATTCAGCAGGCTGTTTTTGCCCTGCGGCTCGAGTTCATCGACGTGAATGGCTTCATTGCCATAGGGTAGAAGGGAGAGTCGGGTAATTTCCCAGCATGAGCGGGTCAGCGGCAGCGTGAAGATCAGAATGATGCTGACCAGCGTCGCCAGCAGCCAGCCCAGCGTAGTGGCGAAACCGCCGAGGATAAAGTTCAAAATATTCAGAATGGTACGCATAAACCCTCCGTTCACTCCTGTGGATAATAAGACCCGGCCATTGTAACGTTTTTTACGCTGGAGCACCCGGTCACTGGCGGTTAAACTTAAAAACATCCAACCTGATTGATATTCGGCATGATATGGAACTTAAAGCGACAACATTGGGCAAACGCATGGCGCAGCATCCCTATGACAGGGTGCAGCTGCTTAACGCCGGGGTGAAGGTTTCCGGCGATAGCCACGAGTATCTTATACCTTTCAATCAGTTATTGTCAGTTCATTGTCGGCGCGGGCTGGTCTGGGGCGAGCTGGAGTTCGTACTACCGGACGGTAAGGTTGTGCGTTTGCATGGTACCGAATGGAGTGAAACCCAGCGTTTCTTTCATCATCTGGATGCGCTATGGCAGCAGTGGAGCGCGGAAATGAGCACCATTGCCGCCGACCTACTGAGCCAGCAGCTGGCGGAGATCGCCCGCTCCAGCGCAGAAGGCAAGTGGTTGACCCGTCAGCAGGTCAGCGAAGTGCAGGGTAAAATTCGCCGGGCGCTCACCGGGCTGCCGATACCGACCAGCCGGCTTGACGCTTTCGACAACTGCCGCGAGCCGTGGCGCCAATGCCAGCGCTGGCTGGGTGATACCGAGGCGGCCAGAGTTGCCCATAATCAGGCTTTCACGGCGTCGATGCTGGAGCAGTACGGCGCATTTTTTGCGGGCGTGGAGTCGTCGCCGCTGAACCCGGCGCAGGCGCGAGCGGTGGTGAACGGCGAGCGTTCTCTGCTGGTCCTTGCCGGCGCCGGCAGCGGCAAGACGTCGGTGCTGGTTGCCCGTGCCGGATGGCTGCTCACACGAGGCGAAGCGGCGGCTGAGCAGATCCTGCTGCTGGCGTTTGGTCGTCAGGCGGCGCAGGAGATGGATGAGCGCATTCGCGAGCGGCTGGGCTCAGATGATATTTCGGCGCGGACGTTTCATTCCCTGGCTCTGCATATTATTCAGCAGGGCAGTAAAAAAGTACCGTCTATTAGCCAGCTCGAGAGCGATAGCCAGGCGCGTCAGGCGCTGCTGGTGAAAAACTGGCAGCAGCAGTGTCAGGAGAAAAAGGCGCATGCCAAGGGGTGGCGACAGTGGCTGGAAGACGAGATGGGCTGGGAGGTGCCGGAGAGCGGCTTCTGGCAGGATAAGAAAATAGCGCGGCGAATGGCGAGCCGTCTCGATCGCTGGGTCAGCCTAATGCGCATGCACGGCGGCTCGCAGGCAGAAATGATTGCCGACGCGCCGGAGGAGATACGCGAGCTTTTTGCTAAGCGCGTCAAATTAATGGCCCCGCTGCTGAAGGCGTGGAAAACGGCGCTGAAAGAGGAAAACGCGGTCGATTTCTCCGGCCTGATCCATCAGGCCATCAATATTCTTGATAAGGGACGTTTTGTCAGCCCGTGGAAGCATATTCTGGTTGATGAATTCCAGGATATTTCACCGCAGCGGGCCTCGCTGCTGGCCGCGCTGCGCCGGCAGAATGCCCAGACCACGCTATTTGCGGTCGGCGACGACTGGCAGGCAATCTATCGCTTCAGCGGCGCCCAGCTTTCGCTGACGACCGCGTTCAACCACTATTTTGGTGAAGGGGATTGCTGCGCGCTGGATACCACATATCGCTTTAATGGCCGCATTGGCGAAGTGGCGAACGGCTTTATTCAACAAAACCCGCACCAGCTGAGCAAACCGCTCAATAGCCTGACCGCCGGGGATAAAAAAGCCGTCACGCTGCTGGCGGACGATAAGCTTGATGATTTGCTCGATAAGCTGAGCGGCTATGTGAAAGCGGATCAGCGGATCCTGCTGTTGGCGCGCTATCACCATCTGAAACCCGCCGCGCTGGAGAAGGCCGCAACGCGATGGCCGAATCTGCAGCTCGATTTTATGACGATTCACGCCAGTAAAGGGCAGCAGGCGGATTTCGTCATTATTCTTGGGCTTCAGGATGGCGATGATGCGTTCCCGGCTCCGGCGCGAGAGTCGATCATGGAAGAGGCGTTACTGCCGCAGCCGGAGGATTTTCCCGATGCAGAAGAGCGGCGCCTGCTCTACGTTGCCATCACTCGTGCGCGTCTTCGCGTCTGGCTATTGTTCAGCAGGGAACGACCGTCGGCCTTTGTGGAGATGCTGGAAGCGCTGGATGTGCCGGTCGCGAGAAAACCGTAACGGCTGGCGGCCGGGCCGCCAGCCGCAGAGGCTACTTAAGACGTTCCGCCAGGTAACGTTGATAATCCGGGATCAGAATATCAAGAGGCTCGCCAAAGTTTGGCGACAGGATAATAAAGTCGGCGGTTGAGGCGTTGGTGGCGACGGGAATATTCCATACCGTCGCCAGGCGCAGCAGCGCCTTAACGTCCGGGTCGTGAGGCACGGCGTTGAGCGGATCCCAGAAGAAAATCAGCACATCAATTTTCCCTTCCGCAATTAGCGCGCCGACCTGCTGGTCGCCGCCCATCGGGCCGCTAAGCATCGCGTTAACTTCAAGTCCGGTTGCCCGGGAGATGAGGTTGCCGGTAGTACCCGTTGCGTAGAGTTCGTGTTGCGTCAGCAGCGTCTGGTGGCGAGCAACCCACTTCATCAGCATATCTTTGCAGTGATCGTGAGCAACCAGGGCGATATGTTTGCGCGCGGGCAGCGTACGTGTCGTCAGTTCCATAGTTTTATTCCACATTTTAGTCTGCAGACAGATTACTGGAAGTGACTGCTGCTGCAAGCCTCAGGGTGAAAAATTTTGACGTATCCATTAATCGGAGCGGATGGCCGGTTAGCCTGGTTTAGCTTACACTTGGGCTAAATAGCGGGAGGATAAAATGAAAGAGAACGATATTGCCGGCATTCTGACCTCAACCCGGACTATTGCGCTGGTGGGCGCCAGCGACAAACCGGACCGCCCAAGCTATCGGGTGATGAAGTATCTGCTGGAGCAGGGGTATCACGTGATCCCGGTTTCGCCAAAGGTGGCGGGTAAAACGCTGCTGGGGCAGCAGGGCTACGCAACGCTGGCTGATGTGGCGGAAAAAGTGGATATGGTCGACGTATTTCGCAACTCCGACGCGGCGCTGGGCGTCGCTCAGGAAGCTATTGCCATCGGCGCCAGGACGCTGTGGTTGCAGCTGGGAGTGATTAACGAGCAGGCGGCCGTCCTGGCGCGTGAGGCTGGGCTAAACGTGGTGATGGATCGCTGCCCGGCGATTGAAATCCCGAGGTTAGGGCTGGCGAAGTAAATAAAAAACCCCGCAGCGGCGGGGTTTTTTCTGCTAGTTGCGCAGTCGAGGCGCCTGCAGCTGCTGGCGAATGGTCCTTGCCAGCTCGTCCATTGAGGGTTGCTCAGGATGCTCGTCGCTGGGCTCGCTGCTGAGCTGCGCTTCGGCAAGATAGGTATGAACGGGCTGACCATCCTCATCTTCCATCACCACATGATACCAGGGCAGTGCCCGCAGCTCGTCATTGGCCGCAATTTCGTCCTCCGCCGGCTCGGCAAGCGAATATTCTGGATCGATATCAACGACAACGCCGAGGAAGCCTAACAGAGTATGGCGAACCTGCTGGCCGATACCGAATTTGCTGGCAATCATAGGCACCTCCTGGGAAACGTTATTACCTGCTATATGCGGGCGACGTTCCACTTTTCAAGTTACATGATGCGGCAGGCAAACCCTTTCAGATACAGACCTTCCGGGTAGGTTGCGATCACGGGATGGTCGGCAGCCTGGCGGAACTGTTCTATAAATTGTACATCACGTCCGGCGTCAATTGCGGCATCGGCGATGATTTTCTGAAATAAATCGGTAGTCATCAGGCCTGAGCAGGAGAAGGTCAGCAGAACTCCGCCGGGATTGAGCAGCTGGATAGCCAGCATGTTGATATCTTTATAGCCGCGGCAGGCGCCCATCAGCTGGTTTTTGTTCTCAACAAATTTCGGCGGATCCATCACGATCACGTCAAACTTTTCATTCTGGTCACGATACTTACGCAGCAGCTTAAAGACGTCGTCGCGGACAAATTCAGCTTTGGAGAGATCGAGCCGGTTCAGTTCGATATTCTGCTTCGCCACGTCGAGCGCCTCCTGGGAGGTATCGACGCTGATGACCTGGCTGCAGCCGCCCATTAGCGCGGAAACGGCGAAACCGCCGGTATAGGAGAAGCAGTTGAGGACGCGTTTGTCGGCAACGTAGCGGCGGGTCGCCAGGCGGCTATCGCGCTGATCGAGATAGTAGCCGGTTTTGTGGCCGCCCTGAATATCTACCAGCAGCTGCATTCCGTGCTCGGTGATGGGCAGCAGCGCAGGCGGCATTTCGCCGGTAACCAGCCCCTGGGCCAGATCCAGACCCTCTTTTTTACGTACCGCGACATCGCTGCGATCGTAAATAGAGCAGGTGGGGAACAGCGTCTGCAGTGCGCTAACGATGGAGGCACGCTGGTATTCGGCGCCGGCGCTGAGCAGCTGCAGAACGAAAAAATTGCCGAAACGGTCAATGGTGGCGCCCGGAAGCCCGTCGGACTCGCCGGCAATCAGGCGATAGCTGTCGAGGCCATCGCGTGCCGCCAGCCATTCGCGCCAGGTTTGCGCCTGCTGCAGACGGCGTTCGAAAAAGGCAATATCGATCTCCTCGTTGCGGTCAAAGCTCCAGACGCGGGCGCGGATCTGCGACGACGGAGAGAACGCGCCGCGGGCCAGCCATTTCCCCTGCGAATCGACAATATCGATGGTTTCGCCGGAACGGGCTTTACCTTCCATACGGGCGACGGCGCCGGAGAAAATCCAGGGATGGCGACGCAGCAGGGATTTCTCGCGTCCTTTGGTCAACACTAAGCGGGGGAAAATGGAATCTGTCATGGGGCTACCTTTAGCAACGGGAATGTCGGCACCGAAAAATGGCGCGTAGGTTAGCACATGTGGCCGCCGCAAGCACCATGCCCTCTGCGCGAGCAGGTGAGCGTTTCGGCACAAAACGCAGGCACTTTGGCACAATAAAGATCACCCGCGGATCTTACAGTGTTTTCCTCAACCCAACGGAGGAAAATACAATGAAAACGGGATTTGGCTTGGCAACGGCCTTGATGTTAGCGATGAGCGGTAGCGCGGCGGCGGCGCAGTTTCAGGCGACCAGCGGCGATATGCGGGATGAAGGAAGCCTCGCCCAGGCTCATTGGTTCAGCGGTTTTGGCTGCAGCGGCGGCAACGTCTCGCCGCAGCTGGCCTGGAAAAATGCGCCGCCGGGGACCCGTAGTTTTGCCGTCACTGCCTATGACCCGGATGCGCCAACCGGCAGCGGCTGGTGGCACTGGACGGTGGTGAATATCAGCAGCAGCGTGACGAGTTTAGCCGCTGGCGCCGGGGATAAAAACGGCGCTAAACTGCCGGGCGGAGCGGTGCAGGGACGCAATGATTTTGGCTATGCCGGATTTGGCGGCGCCTGTCCGCCCGCCGGGGATAGGCCTCATCGCTACCGCTTTACCGTATGGGCGCTTGATACGCCGACATTACCCATTGATGCGCAGGCCAGCGGCGCGCTGGTCGGATTTATGTTGCATAGCCACGCTATCGCCAGCGCGCAGCTGACGGCAAGGGCGGGGCGCTAACCCCATAAGGATGGCCTGATGCAGAATATAAACTTTCGCCATAACGCCTTAAGCGCGGCGGAAATCACTTCCCGGCGGCTGTATAAACTGCATCGCGTGACGCTATTTGCCCCCGCTCTGTGCCGGGTCAATCGCGGCAGCAAAATTATCGTTCAGGGCGTCAGCCAGATGCTGGCCACCCCGCAGCAGCTGATTATTCTGCCAGCCGATCTTGAGCTCGAGGTGATTAATCAGCCGGATAACGGGCTTTTTTGCTCCGATCTGCTCTCCCTGACGCCCGACCTGCTGGCGGATTTTAAAGCGCGCTATATGAGCGAGCCGCAGCCCGGGCGGCTCACCTCCCTGTGCGCGCCGGTAACGCCGGATCTGCTGTTTATGTGGCAAAACGTCCTGCAGGCGGTGCGCGGCGGGCTGTCGGCGGAGCTTCAGCATCATCAGGCGATGGGGCTGCTGCTGGCGCTGCATCAGGCGGGCTACGCCGGGCCGCTGCTCAATGAGAGGCAGCAGAATCTGAGCGGCCAGGTGCGGCAAATTATTATGCTGTCGCCCGCGCAGGCGTGGAGCGTCCCGCGGGTGGCGAAGATGCTGTTTCTTGGCGAATCGACGCTGCGCCGTCGCCTGCAGCAGGAAGATCAAAGTTTTCGCCAGATTGTTGAGGAGGTGCGTATGGCCTATGCCCTCGGCCAGCTACAATCGACCTCATTACCGATAGGTGAGATCGCCCTCAACAGCGGCTATCAGTCCGGTTCGCGTTTCACGGCGCGCTTTCGCCAGCACTATGGCCTGCTGCCGAAACACGTACGCTAGCCAGAATTTGCTATTCTCAGCATAGAGTTATTGGCAACAAAGGAGATTAATCATGGCGACGCTCTGCACGATGGCATGGGTATATGGTTCAGTTCAGGGGGTTGGCTTTCGCTACACCACGCAGCGGGAGGCGCTACGCCTGGGGCTAACGGGCTATGCGCGCAATCTTGACGACGGCAGCGTCGAGGTTCTGGCCTGCGGCGAGGCGGAGCAGGTGGCGGCGCTGGTTAACTGGCTGAAGGAGGGCGGGCCCCGCAGCGCGCGGGTCGACCGGGTGCATACCGAGCCCCATCAGCCCACCAGAGAGTGGCAAAAGTTCTCTATCCTGTACTAGATGCATTTCACCGGTTTGGGCAGGCCGGCAATTTTCGTTGCCTGTTTGGCGGGGCCTTTGGGGAACAGACGGTAGAGATAGCGGCTGTTGCCTTTCTCTTCGCCGAACTTATTTGCCATCGCCTTCACTAACATCCGAATGGCCGGCGAGGTGTTGAACTCCAGATAAAAGTCGCGAACAAAACGCACGACCTCCCAGTGTTCAGCCGACAGGACAATACCTTCCTGCCCGGCAATGGCCGTGGCCAGGGCTTCACTCCAGAGGGTGGTATCTTTCAGATAGCCTTCGCTATCGGTCTCAATTTCATTGCCTTCAAAGATCAACATAATTCTTCACACACCGCTAAAACTGGCGGCAGTTTAGCAAAAAAAAAGGCCCCGCATAAGCAGGGCCCGAGAAGAACGCGGGAGAGATTAGTCTTTGCTGGCGAAGCCCAGAATGCTCAGCAGGCTGACAAAGATGTTGTACAGCGACACGTACAGGCTCACGGTTGCGCGGATATAGTTGGTTTCGCCGCCGCGGATGATGTTGCTGGTTTCAAACAGAATGGCGCCGGATGAAATCAGAATAAACACCGCGCTGATGGCCAGATGCAGAGCCGGCAGCTGCAGGAAGATATTCGCAACCATACCGATCAGCACCACCACGACGCCCGCCATCAGCATTCCGCCAAGGAAAGACATATCTTTGCGGGTCGTGAGCACGTAAGCCGAGCAGCAGAAGAACACCAGCGCGGTACCGCCCAGCGCCAGGCCGATCAAATCACCCATACCTGCTGACAGATAGGCGTTAAGCATCGGCCCAAGGATATAGCCCAGGAAGCCGGTAAAGGCGAAGGCCGCGAGGATACCCGAGGGCTTATCGGCCAGCTTATAGGTCAGGAACATCAGCCCGTACATGCCGACCAGGGTCAGAATCAGCCCGGGAGAAGGCAGCATCAGGACCGTGCTTGCCGTTGCCGTGATGGCAGAAAATGCCAGCGTCAGGCTGAGCAGGAAATAGGTATTCCGCAGAACTTTGTGCGTGCTGAGCAGCGATGAACGGTCACGCGACGACGTAATTATACGATCCATGAGTCACTCTCTTATGACAGATGTTATTAATAATGCAGCATAAAAAAACCACGCCGGAAGCCATAGTGCTTTTACCCATCTTTACTTAGACCTCAACGCAAGTGACTAGCATATTATTCCGATGAATAACCAAAAGGCAGTGTGTTTGTGCGTTTAGCGTCGAAAACCAGATCGAAATCTGATAGGTTACTGAAAAATATTGCGTTATAGCCATTCTGTGGCTAAGTGTGGAGAGGGTACAAACGAAGCGTCATAAAGGCAAGGGATATGAAATTACAAAAATATAACGACATCACGCAGGCATTAATGATGGTGGGTTTACTCGCCGCAGCGGCGCCGGCTCTGGCTGCGCAGGTCCCGGTTGGGACCGCGCTGGCAGAGAAGCAGGAGCTGGTCAGAAATAACGGCAGCGAGCCCTCATCGCTGGATCCGCATAAAGTCGAAAGCGACGTTGAATTCAACATCATCAGCGATCTCTTCGAAGGGCTGGTCAGCGTCTCTCCCGGGGGCGAGATTGAGCCTCGTCTGGCCGAGAAATGGGAAAATAAAAATAACACCGTTTGGACGTTCCATCTTCGCCCGGGCATCACGTGGTCTGACGGGACCGCGATTACCGCGCAGGATATTGTCTGGAGCTGGCAGCGGCTGGTCTCCCCGGCTACGGCATCACCCTACGCCAGCTATCTGGGGAATATGCATATTGTGAATGCTCAGGATATCGCGCAGGGTAAAAAAACGCCCGATACGCTGGGCGTGAAGGCTATCGATGACGCCACGCTGGAAGTCACCTTAAGCCAGCCTAACGCGGCGTTCTTACCGATGCTGGCGCACCCGTCTCTGGTGGCGCTTGATAAAGTGCTGGTTAGTCGCTTCGGCGAGAAGTGGACCAAACCCGAGCATATGGTGACCAGCGGCGCCTATAAATTGTCCCAGTGGGTGGTGAACGAGCGTATTGTGGCCGAGCGCAATCCGCGCTATTGGGATAATGCCGATACCGTCATCAATAAAGTGACCTATTTGCCCATTAGCTCCGAGGCGGCAGATGTTAACCGCTATAAAGCGGGGGAAATCGATATCGTTTATACGGTGCCGATTAACCAGTTTGCTCAGTTGAAAAAAACCATGGGCGAGCAGCTGGACGTCTCGCCGCAGCTGGCGACCTACTATTATGAGTTCAATACCACGAAGCCGCCGTTTAACGACCCGCGGGTCCGGCTGGCGCTGAATATGGCGCTGGATAAAGACATCATCGCGGAGAAGGTATTGGGACAGGGTCAGCGTCCGGCATGGCTAATTAGCCAGCCTGATATTGGCGGCGTAAAGCTGCAGAACCCTGACTATGCCAGCTGGCCGCGCGACAAGCGTATTGCCGAGGCGAAAAAGCTGCTGAGCGAAGCCGGTTATAACGACAGCCACCCGCTGGTGTTCAATTTGCTCTACAACACTTCCGAATCGCATCAGCGTGTGGCGATTGCCGCCAGCTCGATGTGGAAGAAAAACCTCGGCGTTGAGGCGAAGCTGCAAAACCAGGAGTGGAAAACGATGCTCGACACCATGCATACGCATAACTTTGATGCCGTGCGCTATGCGTGGATTGCCGATTATGATGATGCCGCAACCTTCCTCAATAACTTCCGTACCGGCGATAGTGAAAACACCAGCCAGTACAGCAACCCTGCGTACGATGAAGCGTTGCGTAATGCGGCTAAAGCGCCGGACGTTGCCACCCGCGGCAAGTTTTATCAGCAGGCGGAGGATCTGTTGGGCAAAGATGTCCCGGCCGTCCCGGTTTACCACTACGTCCGCACGCATCTGGTGAAGCCGTGGGTTGGCGGATTTACGCCGGATAAGCTGGGGTACTACTTCACCAGGGATATGTACATCAAAAAACATTAACGCTGAGAGGGCGCCTGACGCTGAAATTCTGCACAAACCGCCTGATTTTCAGACGAATAACACGTTTTTGTTTATTTTTAAGGCAGTTGAACAAGATCGTGCTTTACAGCCTGAACAGAGGTGTTTATAGTGCGCCCCATACCGGAAGCGTGGCCGAGCGGTTGAAGGCACCGGTCTTGAAAACCGGCGACCCGAAAGGGTTCTAGAGTTCGAATCTCTACGCTTCCGCCAAATAAAACAAGGGGTTACCGAAAGGTAGCCCCTTGTTGCTTTGGGCTCTTGGTATAGTGTTGGTATATTCACTTGGTATATTCCATGATTGATTTCCTTCATATACATATCTTTTACATCTCGCACTCATCCCTTTCAGAATTTTCTTGATACAATAACCCTACTTTGCAAAGAACAAAGCATTGTGCTCACTTCTTGGTCGTTTTAGCCCTATCATTGCTTTTTTATTGACCGTTGTTTCTTTGCTGTTATGTGATTAAGTATCTGTTTTACCTATATTAAAATTTTGATTCTCCTTCAAAACTCACGGGTTAGTAAGAAACACTTATATTCATGATGCTTCTTACGCGACTTTTCCGTTACAATGTCTGCAACTGGATTTTAGTTGCAATCAGGCCCTTGATGGATATACTGGAATGAGTAAAAGTAAGAAACTACGCGAGCGACTTGGATCGCTTCCGAAAGATTTTACCTGGGATGAGCTCGTTACTTTGCTGGGTCAATATGGCTTTAATGTCCTCAATGGCACTGGTTCTAGGCGAAAATTTGTTAATCAAAATGGTCGTTTGGTCTCCTATCACTGTCCTCACCCAGGCAATATCGTAAAAGAGTACGTGCTGAAGGATGTTAGGGCTCTTTTAGATGAGCTAGATAATTATGAGTAATATGCTGAAATTTAAAGGTTATTTTGGAAGTGTTGAGTTTTCTTTAGAGGACAAAGTTCTCCATGGGAAGATTCAATGCGTAAATGATCTTGTTACGTACGAGGCGGAAACACTTGATGGTTTGCAGTCTGCCTTCGAAGAAGCTGTCGATGATTATCTTGAAACCTGTATGGCTCTCAATAAAGATCCAGAGAAGCCTATGAGTGGTACGTTTAACGTTCGTATCGGACCTGATTTGCATAAGAAAGCGTATCTGGCAGCATGTGCTGACGGTAAAAGTCTCAATGATTATGTTAAGTCAGCAATCGAAGAGAAAGTCGTCGGTAAAACGGAATACCACTTCCACATTGAAAAGCGCGAGAAAACAGAAGTATTCGCCCATGAATACAATGCCAGTTCATTGCGTGAGACTAAGTGGGTCGGTGCTATCAGCAAAGGGACGCGTCACTGATGCTAGAAAAAATTAAATACGGCGGATTCGAGATTTCATCTTCGCAGTTCGTACAGCATAAGGACAGCGAAGGCGGTCGATTTAAGCTATCCGTGGATAAATGCCAGTTTGGATATGATTATGATGAGTCTGAAGAGAAGGGTAATATTCAGATCATTGTCGAATCATCAATCAAAGGTTTTGACGAACAGGCTCTAGAAGATCCTGAAAACCCAAATGAGGACGGTCTCGCCTTCGAGGTAAATTCTAAAATTTTAGTTTACTTTGATGTTGAAGATAAACAGCCTATTACAGATGAGTTTTGTAAAGAAAACTCTTGGTTTTTTGAGAACTTTTATTCGATATCCATGAAGTTGGCCCTTGAGTCAACGATGCAGAATACACCTATGCAAAGTATCGATTTGCCTTGGTACATTCCTTCGGTTGCAACGGAAGAATAAAATTAAAGCCCTGCTCTAACAGGGCTTTAGAGGAGCGGAAAGTGCTCTAACACATTCCGCAGAGTATGGAGGTAATTCAACCGCAACACTCTTCTTTGACAAGCGCAGTGTAGTGGTTCTCCCAACAAAGTGCAATCTGTATGGATTTACAGGTATGCAGGGAAGTAAGCTTATGGCTACTGGAACCTGTCGCAAATGTGGCAATACTTGCGAGATTATTTTTCGCTATACCGTATGTGTAGATGGTGTAGTGCGTCACGCAAAGAAAGGAAGACCATTTCCTATTCCACTTTGCAACTGCTCTGAGAAAAAAGCAGCGTAATCTTTCTATATCAAAGCCCGCGTTAGCGGGCTTTTTCTTCGGCGACAAGAGGATCAAAGTTTAGAGTTGGTGTGATTTTTACTTTTCGATCATAGATTATAACTTGACTTTCAGTTTTATGACCTGAGAAAAGTTGTTTATCCCTGCTACTGCCTTCATAGTCGGAAATCGCCTTTGCCTTGATATCGTGAAAGGTCCCGGGGATCTTTCTGCCTAATTTTAACGCTGCCTCTCTCTTGGCATCATTCCACCAGGTGTTAAACGTTTTTCGGTTTAGCCTGCCACCTGATGGGCTTGGGATAACGTAACCTGCAGCTGACCGACCAACTAAATGGATCCGTGCCATTTCGATCGCATCGCGCAGACGAGGGGACCATTCTTTAATCTGCTTTTTCCCTGTTTTATTCTGTTCAATGAAAATCCCGCGTTCCATCAGGTCAGATATCTTTAAATCAAACACATCGCCTTCTCGTGCTGCGCACAGATATGAGATCTCCATTGCCACCTGAATCTCTGTGCGAGCATGTTGATAAATTGCCAGATAATCCTCATCGGGTAATGCCTTCAATCGATAGAAAACCATGATATGCTACTGGTATTTAGGGCTTTCTATGGCTACCGTTACTGTTCATTGTCCTCGTTGCCATTCCGATTCTGTTTATCGCCATGGGCACAGCTGTTCCGGGCACGAGCGCTTTCGTTGCCGGTCATGTCGCCGCGTTTTTCAGCTGGCTTATACCTGTGAAGCCAGAAAACCCGGTGTAAAAGAACAGATAGTTGAACTGGCACACAACGGTGCCGGCGTCCGCGATACCGCCAGAGTTCTTAAGGTCGGTATCAATACCGTCATACGGACATTAAAAAGCTCTCGCCGTCCCGGATAACCGCTTCTCCTGTCGCTCATGCCGATGTGGCACTCATCTGCGAGCTTGATGAGCAGTGGGGCTTTGTTGGCAGTAAAGCCCGGCAGCACTGGCTCTGGTATGCTTACAATACCAAAACGGGTGGCGTACTGGCTTATACTTTCGGCCCACGTACCGATGAGACATGTCGGGAACTGTTGGCCCTGTTGACGCCCTTTAGCATCGGCATGATTACCAGCGATAACTGGGGCAGTTATGCCAGAGAGGTGCCGAAGGAGATACATCTGACTGGTAAAATTTTCACACAGCGCATTGAGCGAAACAATCTGACGCTGCGAACCCGTATCAAGCGGCTGGCACGCAAAACAATATGTTTTTCACGTTCCATCGAATTGCACGAAAAGGTCATCGGTGCCTTCATCGAAAAGTACATGTTCTACTGATTGGAGGCATTACCAAATACTGAAACTTAATGTAGATATTTTAATTTGCAGGTATCGCCATGTTAAAAATAAGTGACGTTGAGCCACTCACGGCCCTTGATGGCCTTTTTACTAACGGAAAAGTTGCAAGCGGTATTGCGCCAACAAGGCTGGTTGCCGAATGGTTTAATGCAGTTCAAACTGAACTGGTAAATGTTGTTGAGGGATTTGGTCTTACACTTAACCCGGATGATTCGACCCAGATTTTTCAGATTTTAAAAACAATATCGTCCGCAACTGTACCAGCGGGCACGCCTATCGCATGGCCATCTGACTCCTTACCTTCCGCCGGCTCCTTTGCATTTATGCAAGGACAAACATTCAGCCTGACAGCTTACCCGTTACTCGCGGCAGTATACCCATCTGGTGTTCTCCCTGATATGAGGGGATGGACTATCAAAGGTAAGCCGTCTTCAGGTAGAGCGGTGCTTTCGCAAGAGCAGGATGGCGTGAAGTCGCACGCACATACAGCCTCTGCGACATCCACAGATCTCGGTACGAAAACAACAAGCAGTAACGGAGATCACTCTCACACGTGGGGTGGTGGTATGCAGAAGCAGGGTGGTAGCGATCAGGAGGTTGGCAGCAACAGCGCCAATAACTTTGGCACAACCTCTACTGCCGGCGCGCATACGCACACCCTGGCTCTTGGCGCCCACTCGCACATCATTACGGTTGATGCTGCTGGTAACGCAGAAAACACCGTCAAAAACATCGCATTTAACTACATCGTGAGGCTCGCATAATGGCTTTTGAAATGTCTGACAAACCTCAGGTGGTAACTGCTTATCATATCAGCAGCGATACGGGGGAGCTGGTGGGCGTTGAAGAATTATCGATCCCGCCTCACACTGGCTTGCCTGCCTACAGCACTCAAAATTCACCACCCGAAACAATCACAGGAGAAACGGCGGTTTTCAATACCGCTGCGGGCCTGTGGTCTATTTTTGAGGACCATCGCGGAAAAATCGTATACAGCATCGTATCTGGAGAACCCGTAGAGATTTCTGAGCTAGGTGCCCTGCCGGATGACGTGACAGCAATAGCACCTGCTGACAGCTACCAAAAATGGAATGGCGATGGTTGGATTGGTGACCCGGAAGCCAAACACCAGGCCGATGTTAATGCAGCAGGTGAACTGCTGACTAAGTTGATGCGGGAGGTTAACGAAAAAATAGCCCCCCTGAATGATGCCGTCGAACTGGGCATTCAGACTGATGATGAAATAGCTCAGTTGGCAGAGTGGAAAAAATACCGGGTCGTTCTTAGCCGTATTGATACAACTACCGCCCCTGATATCGCCTGGCCCGAAATCCCCGTCTGATCTGTTTCTGAGGTAATACTAATATGCCATTTTATTTAACGGGCAACCCTGTTCCGTCGGCAAGCGTGCTCGACATTCGCGATAACTCGCAGAATTTAGATCTGGCCCTGAACGATGTTACATCAGCCCTTTGGGCTGACAGGCTTGGCCGCAACCGTATGACATGGTATGGCATGGAGTCTGCCTTCACTGTAAAGCTGAGTGACTTTGAATCTCTATTTACCTCGCAAATCACGGAACAGGAAACTGCTTTCGATGTTGCACAGGCAGACAAAGAAAGTCGCTTCCTGCAGTTCCTGAACAGCTCTGGCTATGTTTTCCTGGGCGACTATGAAGACGGCCCGTTCCAGTTTAGCGCCCGTAACCAGTATATCCGCTACGATAACCAGTATTACCGCCTGAATGCCACTACTGACGTCGGTTTTACCACCACTGGTATCGATGCGGTCAGTTTCGCAAATGACGTCACTCACTTCGTTCTGATGGATGGAGACACGCTTCGTCAAAACTTATTCTCAAGCGACGGACAATTACTGATTGGTGCACCATCCACAATTGAGGATTTGAGGCTTATTGCACCTATAATTTCCGCGAGAATTCAAACTAAAGGGGCGTTTAGTGCTTATGATATGGGGCATGGTGATTGGATATATGACATTTCAGACATGAGCTCTTTTGTAACACAATACCCAAGGCTGTTTATTGCACCTAACATTGACCCGACAGGTGCTTCAGGTGCATGGAAACTAAACTTAGGTAACGACATCCCAACTAGAAGCTACGGAGTTGGTTTAACATCTGATCCAAATATCAATGCTGAAATATTGAATCAAACATTCAAATATAATAATGGGAAAAGATGGGTGGTTCTTCCTCCTTTTAGTATATGGCTATCATCTGTTGAGGTGCGAGGAGCGGACCCAAAAGTTAAAGGAACTCCTGGTGCGACTGCAGGTGTTAATGGAGGTAATGGTACTGCCATAATTACAAGGGACTCATTTTCATCCGCAGATGTTTTTAAGGTTACATCATCGTCTGACTCTAGTGCTAACAGAGTTACAGGATGTAATATTAAAGACATTAAAATAGTTTCATACGATTTCTTTAACACTCCTGGTTACGATACTTTCTCTACCAGAACGAATAGAAGGGCATTCTCATTTAATTACTGTGGGGCACAGCTTGAGATTAGCGGTCTTGTTGCAATTGGATTCAAACAGGGCATGTATTGCAATGAGTTATGGGATGGTAGCTTAAGCAATATAAGATTAATGTACTGCTCTGACTCCGCTGGAGCTGGTATTACACCTGCCTGTTATATTGGATCTGCAGGGACAGATAACTCAAACAACTTAAGTTTAAACCATTTGCACATTGAGTTTTCACCATACGCACTTAATCTAGGATTTGTCGAGCACTGTAGATTTAAAGACATTAAATGTGAATCATGGCGGAATCTTGATGCTACAAATAATGTTGTCCGTATAGAGGCTTCTGCAACGAAGAATGTGTTTGATGGTGCTTTATTCTCCACTCAGAATTCAACACTTACGCATTTCATGTATAACGCCGGGCAATTCATAACCTTTAATGACCCTAATTTTGCAGCTGGTGAATCTGCGGCATATCCATATGCTGGGGTGAAGTGGTATTATGGTGCAGCAACAACGAATTCAAGGTGTGTATTTAAAGATGCGCATTTCAACAGGTGCAATCCAGGAGATGGAACAAATGCAGACGATTACCCAATAGTTGTTGGGAATTACACTAGGTTTAGTGGGGTAATCAGAGCGTCAACAACTTATCAAACATCGTCTGGATCGCTAACAAATACCAAGTCAGGATTGTTAGCTGTTGGAACATCGTGCTTAGTTGATGCTTTACATATTATTGTTGGGACAACAGAAAAGACATCTGGTCCAGTAATATATTTCAAAGGTTCAGGGAACGTAGTTGAGGACGTTACCCATACCGCTAATGACTTAATTTATTCACTAGCAGCAGGTAATGCTGATAATGAAATCAGATCGTATGGTTCGCCTTTCCTAAGAACGAGCAATTCGGTCATAAACGCATACGGTAAAAATACTATACTCAATAAACTTCAAAGTGCAGATTGTTTCAGGGAGCCACATTAAGTCCTGCAGATGAAAATATTTATTTTTGACTTTATTGAGTATTTTAACCTTGGTCTTTATTATCAGCAGCCATTAACTCCAGCAGATTTCCATCAGGATCCCGAAAGAAAACAGATTGTGATGGCTGACCTGAACTCGTTTCACGGGGCACCGGGCCATGGATTATTTCGATATCGTTTTTCTCAAGTAGCTCTAACACGCTGAGAATTGTCCCTCCCCACCGGAAGCATAAATCAGCACTCCCTGGCATTGGCCTTTTAGCTACAAGTTCCACGCCATTCTCAACCTGATGTAAACTCAGGACAATATCACCCAGCGATACCTGCCTTACAAGCAGTTTCCCAAAGGGGGCGTACTCTGCATGAATTTTTGCACCAAACAATTTATCGTAAAAACAGTAAGATACTTCAAGGTCGGCAACAGTTATTGCAACATGATCAATGAGAGTTATTTTGTTCACAGGTGAACACCTTACGCTATACGTCGTTATGTCTCTGACACGGAACTGAGCACCTGAAAATTGTCGTTGATACGACAGCCCAGTTTCTGCCCCAGTTCCGGCAGGGTTCGTTCAAAAAATCCTCTTATCGCGTCCCTGAAGGCTTTCGCTGACGCAAAATACCGGTTATTCCGCACATGCTCATTCATCACCTTCCACAACCGTTCTGTCGGGTTCAGGTTCGGGCTGTACGGCGGCAGATAATGCAGTTCAATATTCATCACGAAGGCCCAGTCCTTAACCAGCGATGCCCGGTGATAAGGCGCACCGTCCAGTATCAGATGCACTTTCTGCGACACCGGATAAGTCTGGCGAACTGCAATAAAAAAACGGCAGATAGCATCCGCATTAATCTGCGGATAATCACGGGTCACCGTCCGGGCCAGGTCGTTCACGCTGAGGGCGCTGATGATGTTCAGGCGGGTCCGGCTCCCGGTGGTTTTCACCGCTTTCAGTTCCCCCTTTCTTATCCAGCCACAGCTCAGCTTCGTTGACTGCGTCGGATGTACCGCATCCATAAACAGAATGGGTTCGCTGTCACCGGCAGCCTGCTTCAGCGCTTCATAATGCGTCATGAACTGCTGCTGTTGTGCCGGGCAGAACTTATGGGGAATACCTGACGGTTTTTTCCAGGTGAACCCGTTGCGGTGAAGCCACTTATTCATACCCGGAATGCTGTAGCGCACACCGAAGCGGTCACGGACAAGCGACACGATACTGGCCGTCGTGATGTGAACAGTGTCAGTCAGAAGCTGACGAAGTTCGGCAGACTCCCCGGGAGTCAGATGCTCCTGCGAACCGCCGTTATCAGAGGTGAGCTTACCGTCGCTGAGATAATCCGATAGATGACGCAGAACCGTGGTCTCATGAATGAGCTGAGACTGCGCAATCATGGCAGGAGACCAGCCCTGAGCAGAAAGCAGCACGCAGCGTATCCGGTCGCAGACACGGCGGTCACGACTCTGCCGGTGCTGAGCCTCAAGGGCGGCAATCTGTGCGGAGGTCAGTTTTACGTTCATGGCCTGAGCATGATCCTCAGCACCGACGAAATCAAGCAGTTTCAATGATCACGGGTATATAATTTTAACTTCAGCAACTGCTGTGACACAAATTTTGGGCCTGACCGGTCAAGAAGTTACAATTTGGTCGGATGTTACTGGTAGTTCTTTGGTGAACAATTCATCTCTATTGGTAACTGATACGGGGGCTAACATATCAATGGCCTCAGGGAAGCCATTTAAATTCGCCCTGCAATCTGGAACAAAATCAAGACAAATAGTCTAAGGAGGAAATGTGTCATTTTCTATAGAGCAAGAAATTGTAAAAAGATACCGACTTCCAGGGATAGGGATTGAAATGAAAGATGAGATATCAACGGAAGTGTTATTGTATGAGGTTGTCAGCATGACGCTATCTACAAGTAATCAAGCGGTAGCCCAGTTTGAGGTCTCAGTAGAAGGCGGGTTTCTTAAAGGAGGCAAGGAGTATTCATTCACCTACTCTGGGGAGGGAAACCCTTTGGTTGAGGCTGAAATCAAATACAGAACCGAGCTACTGGGCAGCTAACTATACGCAAGTATTAATTTTTTACGACAAGGAAGTCCCTGATCCATAAAAAATAAGAATACCCTCATCTATAGCTGTCAAAGATTAAGTTTTCTTGCTGGACAAAGCGAGGTGGTTTTGATAGAAGTGATTTCTTTGGCTTTGGCCTTTGTGAATGATCTTGTGTAGGGCTCACTGGTGAGGGGTTACAATGAGCAGTATTAAATATCGTAAAGATATTGATGGTTTACGTGCGGTAGCAATATTGCCTGTATTGCTTTTTCATGTTGGGTATTCTGGATTTAGTGGTGGGTATGTTGGTGTAGATATATTCTTCGTTATCAGCGGGTATTTAATCACAAAGATTTTAATAAACGATATTAATAATGGAACCTACAGTCTATTAACCTTTTATGAAAGAAGAATTAGGAGGATAGTTCCAGCTCTGACATGCGTTATTTTATTTGTTTTGATTGCATCTCCTTTTTTTCTTGCCCCAGATAACTATTCCTTTCTACCAAAGGAAATAATAGGGACTCTTCTTTTTGCTTCGAACATTGTAAGTTTCTTAAAGTCTGGTTATTTTTCGACTGATGCAGAGCAAAGACCTCTTCTTCATACATGGTCTTTGGGTATAGAAGAGCAGTTTTATATTATATCTCCGATTGTGTTATTTTTATCATTTAAATACTTTAAATCAAGAGTAGGTTTGATTCTTTCGCTCTTTGCTATTGTATCATTTGCGTTTAGCGCAATTCTTACAAAGAACCACCCTACAGAATCATTCTACCTTCTTCATACAAGGTATTGGGAGCTGTCTTTCGGTGCTCTTGCAGCTGCAGGAGTATTCAAAAAAGCGAAAGGGAGGGGCAAAAACGAGGTGCTTTCCATTCTTGGTTTGTTGCTAATATTATTTTCTATATTTACATTTACATCGAAGACTGTTTTCCCCGGCTACGCCGCACTTCTACCAGTACTTGGAGCAACCCTCATTATACTGAACGCAGAGGATACTCTCGTAGGAAAAATGCTAGCTTTAAAACCGTTTGTCTTTATCGGTGTGATTTCTTATTCCCTTTATTTATGGCACTGGCCGCTTGTAGTCTTTTCTCATGATAAATATATAATAGATCTCAATCTATCAAGAGAGATGTTGGTTGTTTTATCGATTCTAATCGCTTGGTTTTCGACAAGGTTTATTGAGGCACCTTTTAGAAACAAGCAATCCTATGATAGAATGAGAATTTTCAAACATTCTAGTGTTGCATATTCATTACTATTTTTGACTTCGTTAGCAATATGGCCTCTTAAGGGATGGTCAGATAGACTTAGTGATGAAAAAGCATATATTTTATCCTCAACTAAAGACTACAGCCCTGTAAGAGACAAGTGTCATTTCAGTTCAGGCGTTCCGGAAACTACGCAGTATTGTGTTTTAGGTGCAAAAGATATTGAACCGAGCTTGTTTGTTTGGGGTGATAGTCATGGGGCCGAGATGTCCTATGCGCTGTCTAAATTGACAAGCCTATATACAGCCACTTACTCAGCGTGTCCGCCAGTGGTAGGCTTCACCTCAACCGAAAGGCCGGAGTGTCAAACTCATAATGTCCGCGTTCTTGATTTTATTCTAAATAATAAAAACATTAAAAATGTGGTTCTTGCAGCCAACTACAGCAAGTATGAAGGGGATGAGAAATATAGTGGTTTTGTTAAAGGTTTTGAAAATACAGTCAAGAAGCTTACTGACGGCGGTAAGAGAGTAACAGTTTTAGACCAGATTCCATCACCCGGTGTAAACGTACCTAACGATTTAGCAAATGCAAAGTTCATAGTTAATAAGGGTTTCGCTTATGATGATGCAACTTTTAAAAAGATTGAATTTAAGAATGGCGTAAATATATTCCATTTCGAAAAATATCTATGTGACGGTAATTCTTGCTCCATGATGTATGAAAATCACCCTATCTCATTTGACGATAATCATTTATCTTTAACTGTTGCTAAGATTATGGCCCCTCACGTATATGAAATGATTAGTGATAATAGAAAAACGAATGAGAGGCTTTAAACATTACTAAGAGCCTATCCCAATAGGATTTTGTTCCAGACAATGATGCCGCAGGCAAAATGCAACATGGCCTCGTAATTTTCGGCCTTCTTTTCCCATCGGGTCAGAACCCGGCGAAAGCGATTCATCCAGCTATGAGTCCTCTCGACAACCCAGCGATGGGCTTTGAAGTCGGTGTTTTTACCTGCATCAGACTCCTCTTTACGGGACTGGATATGCGGCTCGTAGCGGCGGCTCTGTAGATACGTTTTCAGCCAGCCAGCTTCGTAACCTTTGTCCAGGCAGAGTCTGAGTTTTTGCCCCGGACGCCCCGTCTGAAGTGCATCGAGCGTATCTGCAACCAGTTTGATATCGTGCGTGTTCGCTGCTGCAACAACCAGCGACAGAGGAAGCCCGTTGGCGTCTGTCAGCAGGCTACGCTTTACGCCTTGTTTCCCTCTGTCCGTGGGATTACGGCCTGTTTTTTTGTTCCTGACAATGGCGATTTGGTCATACAGCCGTCCATCGACAGCCAGGACCAGTCAATGCCGTCCAGATGTTCGCAGGCAAGCAAACCGTTCTGCCAGAAGCGTTCGAAGACTCCCGCATCGCGCCATTCCTGGAAGCGTCGGTGTGCAGAACTCGATGAACATATCCCGGTGGCGTTCAGGGCGTTCCACTGGCAACCGGTCCTGAGGACGAAGAATATGGCATCCATGGCAGCACGGTTATCAACGCGTCTACGATGAGTCCCCAGTGGGTGGCTGGTTTTATGCTCCGGGATGAGTGGAGCCATTTTTTCCCATAGTTCGTCGCTGATCTGCCACTTGCTACCCGCCATACATTCCCCCTCAGAAATTACCGTAACGTATTATACGATAATTCCTTTTGGGATAGGCTCTAAAGATTAAGTAAAACAGTTAAATCACCCACTGGCAGAGTTTTAGCGCCAGTGGGTGAGTGTGAAGTTTAAAATTTAAGTCTGTAATTAAATTTTTCTTCAATTTTTCCCAAGAAATTATTTTTTATTTTTCTTCAACATATCATTCAGATTATCAATACGTTATGTCAGGTCGGGAAATTGATAGGCGCAACCTCTCTTGATCTAAACCATCGATAAAAATACTGTATATAAAAACAGTATCATTGAGAGGTCCAGATCATGCCGCGTTTGTACGAAATTGAGGTCGCCTGCCGCAATGCGATCGAGATACAGCCTAACGGTCGGCGTATCCTTACCACTAGGCGTTTTCTGCAGGAGCTTGAGTGGTATAACTGGCACTGGTCACCACGACAGGCCAATCAGTGGATAGAGGGATATGTGACGACGTTCCGCGACTGATGTAGCCCCCTGAAACACCGGACAGTAGCTGTATCTCCAGATAAGAGATAGGCTTAAATATATGTCTAACAACCATGTTAATTTTGAGATGACCGGGATCCTGTTAGGGCAAGAAGCCCGTAAGCGTAAGACTCCGCAAGAGAAAATTGCCATCATCCAGCAAACAATGGAGCCGGGTATGAATGTCTCCCACGTTGCTCGTCTGCACGGTATTCAGCCCAGTCTGCTGTTTAAATGGAAGAAGCAATATCAGGAAGGTAGCCTCACCGCCGTTGCGGCCGGAGAGGAAGTGGTTCCGGCTTCGGAGCTGGCGACTGCACTCAAACAGGTCCGGGAACTACAGCGTCTCCTGGGTAAGAAGACGATGGAAGTTGAGATCCTCAAAGAAGCGGTGGAGTACGGCCAGTCGCGAAAATGGATAGCGCACGCGCCCTTGTTGCCAAAGGACGGGGAATAGCTCTGGTTAGTCGCACCATGAGCGTGTCGCGTGCGCAGTTATCACTGCGGGTGAGCCGCTCTGCCGACTGGCAGGACAGGCGCAGCAACCGGCGTAATGACGAAGCTGATGCAGAGATACTGTCGGAGATCCTCGGCATCATCAGCGACATGCCCAGCTACGGTTACCGGCGGGTGTGGGGTATCCTGCGTAAGCAACGCCGTGTAGAGGGACTTCCACCGGTGAACGCCAAACGGCTTTACAGGATAATGAGCGAACATAATCTGCTGTTGTTGCGTGATAAACCAGAGCGTCCGAAGCGGGAGCATAAAGGCAAAATCGCGGTAGCGGAAAGCGATATGCGCTGGTGTTCAGACGGCTTCGAGTTCGGTTGTGACAACGGCGAGAAGCTTCGGGTGACGTTCGCACTGGACTGTTGCGACCGGGAGGCCATAGACTGGGCAGCGAGCACGGGAGGCTACGACAGTTCAACGGTACAGGATGTGATGCTGAGGTCAGTGGAAAGGCGCTTCGGTAGCACGCTGCCGGGTAAACCAGTGCAGTGGCTGACAGATAACGGTTCAGCGTACACCGCGCATGAAACGAAGAAGTTCGCGCGAGAACTGAATCTGGAGCCGTGTACAACAGCGGTGAGCAGCGCACAAAGTAACGGCATGGCCGAACGGTTCGTGAAAACGATGAAGGAAGATTACATCGCGTTCATGCCAAAACCAGATGTGGGAACAGCGCTACAGAACCTTGCAGCGGCGTTCAATCACTAGAATGAAAATCACCCGCACAGTGCGCTGGGATATCACTCTCCGAGAGAGTACCGGCGGCAGCGGGCATCGTTAACTTAAGATACAAAAGCTGTCCGGAGATGGCGGGTCAAGATCAACGACGTTCCGCGACGTCTCCACCCAGGAAGGCGACGACCGTACGTTTCAGCTCTACAACCCGAACGGAGGGCTATGATATGGGCTTTCCGTCGCCAGCTGCTGATTACATCGAGGATACACTCACCGTCACGAAACTGTGCCAGGTGGATGGCAACTCACGGTTTGTTAAAACAGACTCCGGTTATGCAATTTTGGATATGTCTCTGCACCCAGGGCAGGGAGATTATCTGCTAATCCGCTACGACGGCATGACCGATTTCGGTCGGATAATGGGGCGCTCGTTTATCACCAGAGACGGTGAGGCGATCGAGGGTGATGGAGTCGAGGTCTTCGGCGTGGTTACGTTTTCCGTTAACGATCTGCGTCGGGACGACTGTCCTGTATAGCAAGGGATCTAAATATTGTTGGTATACTATGTGCGAGAAAGTGTCTAACTTATTGAAAATAGAGCCAAGAAAAAATACCAAATATACCAGCTAATTACGCTATATCATTGATTAATATGTCTTTTTCTCCGGTCTTGAAAACCGGCGACCCGAAAGGGTTCTAGAGTTCGAATCTCTACGCTTCCGCCAAATAAAAGAAGGGGTTACCGAAAGGTAGCCCCTTTTTGCTTTGGTCTCATTAAGCCATTCACGTAAAAAAAACGACCCGCCCTGCGCTAAAAAGATTTGCGGACGTAGTCAGCGCGCTTGCGTAAGTCAACGGATTCGTACCGTACCGATCGCCGCCTTCGGACTTGGTCGGTTGCATAGCGACTGATACCGATACCGTTGCCGGAGCGAATTAGCGGGCTGGGATGTCGTTACTTATTGCTGCAATACGGGGCATGCTGCTGCATCAATTGTAAGCGTAAACCCAGTGCCGTATGTAGCCATTAAACCAGTACTGGTAACTTAGACGCCCACTTGTTACAGACGGACATCTAAGTATGGAATCCCAATACTGGCGAAAAGAACCCCGCAAGAATTATTCGAATGACTTCAAGCTCCGTATGGTTGAACTGGCTTCCCGTCCCGGCGCCTGCGTTGCTCAGATTGCCCGTGAAAACGGCGTTAATGATAACGTCATCTTCAAATGGCTGCGGCTCTGGCAGAATGAAGGCCGCATATCGCGCCGCCTTCCGGCTACCGTAGTGACTTCATCACTACCAACGATACTACCTGTTGAGGTTGTACCTGATCCGACTCCATCTGGCAGGATGAACACTGAGCCAGCTCAGTTCTCAGCGCTGAACGCCTCCTCCTGTTGCGTCGAGTTCCGCCACGGCAAAATGACGCTTGAGAACCCGTCACCGGAGTTGCTGGCCGTGCTGCTCCGCGAGCTGACCGGGAGAAGCCAATGATATCCCTCCCGTCAGGCACCCGTATCTGGCTGGTTGCTGGCGTCACGGATATGCGTAAATCGTTCAATGGACTGGGCGAGCTGGTACAGCATGCACTTGATGAAAATCCGTTCTCCGGGCACCTGTTTATCTTCCGTGGCCGCAAAGGTGACACCGTGAAGATCCTCTGGGCTGATGCTGACGGTCTGTGCCTGTTTACCAAACGGCTGGAGGAAGGCCAGTTCATCTGGCCTGCTGTACGCGAGGGTAAAATCGCCATCACCCGCTCACAACTCGCCATGCTCCTCGATAAGCTGGACTGGCGTCAGCCAAAAACAGCCCGACTTAACTCACTGACAATGTTGTAAAAAGAGCATGACCGCATTATAAATGAGGTCATGAGTCAGGACTATATCGCCCGTATCGCCGCGCTGGAAGACGCGCTTCGCCAGAAAGACAGTCGGCTCAGCCTCGTTGCAGAGACTGAGTCGTTCCTGCGTTCTGCGCTGGCCCGCGCAGAAGAGAAAATAGAGAACGAAGAGCGCGAAATAGAGCATCTGCGGGCACAGATAGAAAAACTACGGCGGATGCTGTTCGGTACCCGCTCCGAAAAACTTCGCCGACAGGTTGAAGACGCCGAAGCCCTGCTGAAACAGCAGGAGCAGCAAAGCGATCGTTACAACGGCCGGGATAACGATCAGCAGGTTCCGCGTCAGCTTCGACAGTCGCGCCATCGCCGTCCTCTGCCTGACCATCTTCCACGCGAAATAAACAGGCTGGAGCCCGCCGAAACCTGCTGTCCGGACTGCGGCAGCGATATGGCATACCTCAGAGAAGTCAGCGCAGAGCAACTGGAGCTGGTCTCCAGCGCTCTGAAAGTGATCCGCACGGTCAGGGTGAAAAAGGCCTGCACCCGATGCGACTGCATCGTTGAAGCGCCTGCGCCATCACGCCCTATCGATCGGGGTATCGCCGGTCCGGGTCTGCTGGCCCGGGTGTTAACGGCCAAATACTGTGAACACCTGCCGCTATATCGCCAGTGCGAAATCTTTGCCCGTCAGGGCGTGGATCTGAGCCGGGCTCTGCTCTCCAACTGGGTGGATGCCTGTTGCCGGTTGATGGTCCCGCTGGATGAGGCTCTTTACCGCTACGTGATGGACTGCCGCAAACTGCATACGGATGACACTCCGGTGCCGGTACTGGCACCGGGCAGAAAGAAGACGAAAACCGGGCGCATCTGGACGTACGTTCGCAATGACCGGAACGCGGGGTCGTCAGACCCGCCCGCAGCGTGGTTCGCCTTCTCGCCGGATCGGCAGGGGAAACATCCTCAACAACATCTTCGCCATTACCATGGCGTTCTGCAGGCCGATGCCTTCGCTGGTTACGACAGGTTGTTCAGTGCAGAGCGTGACGGCGGCCCGCTAACAGAAGCAGCCTGCTGGGCTCACGCGCGCCGAAAAATCCACGACGTCTATATAAGTACTCAGACGGTCACAGCAGAGGAAGCCCTGAAACGTATCGGTGAACTGTACGCGGTAGAAGAGGAAATACGCGGCCTCCCGGCAACTGAGCGGCTGGCAGCCAGGCAGTCCCGGAGTAAGCCGCTGCTGGCATCCCTGCATGTGTGGTTGGAGGAGAAAAGCGCAACGCTGTCGAAAAAATCCCGGTTGGGGGAGGCGTTCGCATATGCCCTGAACCAGTGGGATGCGCTGTGCTACTACTGCGATGATGGCCTGGCAGAGCCTGATAACAACGTGGCAGAACGCGCGCTGCGAGCTGTCTGCCTTGGCAAGAAAAATTATATCTTCTTCGGGAGCGATCACGGTGGTGAGCGTGGAGCCCTGCTGTACGGTCTGATCGGTACGTGCAGGCTGAATGGCATCGACCCGGAGGCTTACCTACGCCATATCCTGAGCGTTCTGCCGGAGTGGCCCAGCAACAAAGTGGCTGAACTTCTGCCCTGGAACGTGGATCTCACCAATAAATAGCCGTCAATACGGCACTCGCTGAACGCTTACCATCAATTCAACGATCCAGTCAATAAAAACTCGCAGTTTGGCGTTGACGTGGCGGTTCGGCGGAAACGCCAGGTGCAGGGGCATTGAATTTATACGCCATTGCGTAAATAGCGGAATTAAAGAGCCGCCAGCCTGATGCGTTGCCGCCATATAGATTGGCAGCGCAATCACTCCTAACCCAGCTAACCCAGCCTCGAGGTAAGCATTGCCATCATCCACGGCAAGCACATAGCTGCTCGTGATTTCAATATGTTCACTTTCACGGCGCAGTACCAGAGGATCAATCTTACCGGTGCGTGAGGAAAAAAATCCGACTATGCGGTGGTCGGTGTTTTCCAGCTCTCGCGGGTGCGCAGGGGCCCCAAGGCGTGCCACATAACTCGGTGCGGCGTAGACGCCGATTTGCAAATCGCCGACGTGGCGTGCGATCAGGGACTGGTCGTTGATTTCTCCACCGCGCAAGACGCAATCCACGTTGTCGCCGATCAGATCCACCACCCGGTCGCTCACGCCCATGTCGAACTGGATATCAGGGTAGCGTGCGTGGAAATCAGGTAGCGCCGGCACCAGGACGAGGCGGGCCAGCGGGCTGGGCACATCCACCCGTAGCCGTCCCCTGGGCGTAATCGCCGCGCTGGACAGGCTGTTTTCAGCATCTTCCATGTCCGCCAGCAGGCGGATGACGCGCTCGTAGTAAACCGCTCCATCGGGAGTGACGCTGAGCCTGCGGGTGGTGCGATGGAGCAACCTGACGCGCAGGCGCGCTTCCAGCTGCTGAATGAGCTGCGTCACCGTGGTTTTGCTCATATGAAGCGTTTGGGCAGCCTTGGTGAAGCTGCCTGCTTCCACCACGCGAGCAAAGGCACGCATCGCATCGAAACGATCCATTCCTTAATCCTCTCTTTTCACAGATTGTTTGGATTTTACAAACAATGATGGACAAAGTCGCCTGTTTATCCGCCCGATCCGGCTGCTGTACAGTGTCTTTATGTTCACCGGGCAGATTTTGCCCCATAGCAAAGGTACAAACATGACGGCACGCGAAGCAGTATTTCCCATCGGTCGGCAGGCGCTGTATGAGCGCAATCGGTATTCACCGGCCATCAAATCTAACGGTTTCTTGTTTGTTTCGGGGCAGGTGGGTAGCCGCGAGGATGGTTCCCCTGAACCGGATCTAAAAGCGCAGATCGGGCTGGCATTCGATAACCTTAATGCCGTTCTCGCGGCTGCGGGCTGTACGTTCGGTGATGTGGTTGACGTCACCCTCTTTGTCGTCGATCCTGAGTCGAACCTCGACGCTATCTGGAGCGTCCTGCCCGAATATTGGGGGGAAGCGCCTTATCCCACGTTGACCGGGATCGGCGTGACATGGCTTTACGGATTCCAGTTTGAGATTAAGGTGGTTGCCAGGCTGCCCTAAGCGTTACGGAGCCAGGCGACAGCGAGCGGCGGTTGTGACTGCCGAGCGGTCAGAGATACGGAGGAAGACTTGTGAAAGCAGCGGTTTATGACGCGGAAGGCGCTCCCGGCGTCCTGAAATATGTCGATATCCCCGAGCCGGTCGCCGGGCCTGACGATGTCCTGATTTCTGTCGAGGCCATCTCGATTGAAGGGGGAGATCTGATCAACCGCCGTTCAACCCCGCCGCCTTGTCCTTCATGGATCGTCGGCTACGCGGCCGCGGGCACGGTGGTTGCCGTCGGAGCGAACGTCCGTAGCCGGGCGGTTGGGGACAGAGTTACTGCTTTTAACATGCAGGGCTCCCATGCGGAACGTTGGGCCGTGCCCGCGGAACGAACGTGGCTGATACCCGATGGCGTGGACGCGGCAGAAGCGGCGGTGCTACCGATCTCTTTTGCCACCGCGCATCACTGTCTTTTCACCCGCGGCATGCTCCGGCATGGAGAAACCGTCCTTATTCAGGCGGCGGCCGGTGGAGTGGGGCTCGCCGCCGTCCAGCTGGCCTCGCAGGCGGGCGCGACGGTCATCGCCGTGGCGAGCGGCACGCAGCGCAGAGGCCGGCTGCTTGAACTTGGTGCCGACCATGTTGTGGATCGGGCTGAGAATAACGTGGTGGAGAGCGTCCGACAGCTCACCTACGGCGCCGGCGTTGATCTCGTCATCGATCCCGTTGGGACGACGCTGTCTGCTTCCCTTTCGGCACTCGCTGAGCAAGGACGTCTGGTCTTCGTCGGTAATGCGGGCGGTGGTAGCCTGACCGTCGATCTGTGGCCGCCAATGCAGTCTAACCAGACGCTGATGGGGGTATTTATGGGACCTCTTTTTGCAAGGCCCGAAGTTCGCTCAAGCGTGGACGATATGCTGCAGGCCGTAGCAGCAGGGCGTATCAAGGTTGTCATCGACCGCATATTCCCTCTGGCCGACGCTGCCGAGGCTCACGAATTCGCCGAGACGGCAAAACCGCTTGGCCGTATCGTTATGAAACCATGAGGCGCCGGAAGCCGGCATGCGCCGTTCATTGATGGATCTGCAGGCGGATGCCGCCGTGCCGGCTACTCTTCACTCTGACGACGCAGCATCTGCAGCGCCACCTGGCAGGCATTATTGACGTGTAAAGAGGCAATTGCCTGGGCCTGTTCGGCATCCCGATCGCGCAGCGCCTGGGCTAACCGATCGATCTCCGCCAGGCTGGACGGCATACGATGCGGCTCCATCAGCGAGGTAGCGCGCAGGAGGTTCACCCGCGAATGCAAGCTGGTGAGGATCTCTTTCACCAGGCTGTTATTACAGTTATCAAAAATGATGTCATACAGGGCGGTTTTGGCACGCAGGACCTCTTCCTGCTGGCCCGTCTCGGCGGCTGCGCGCAGCTGAGTCGCGGCCTGAGCGAATTGCGCGATGCTGGCGTCGCTGCCCTGCAGCGCAAATTCTCTGGCGGCAAACCCTTCCAGCACGCTGCGCAGCGCATACAGCTCCTCGGCCTCTTTCAGGGAGATACTGGCGACGGTGGGGCCTTTATGCGGCACGATGCAGATTAGTTTTTCCGCTTCCAGCTGGCGTAACGCCTCACGGATAGAGGTACGGCTCACGCCGAGATTTTCGCACAGCTCGCGTTCGATCAGACGCTGGCCGGGATGAAAGCGACCGGACATGATGGCTTCACGAAGGGCATTTTCCACCTGACGGCGCAAGGTATTCGGCCGGACTAAGTTCATCTCCGTGTTCATTTTTGTATTCCTGTATGACAAAAGACACCGCAATTTGTACCACATCTTTCTAAGTCACAGCAAGTTGCCCTGCTGTGACTCAGCTATTCAGCGCTGGTTCAGCGCCTGTTCCAGCAGCGGCGCCGCCGCTTCCGCCCCGTGCATACCTATCAGGCTAACGATCTCCAGCACTTCCATAATCTCTTCTTTCGTGGCGCCGTAGCCGATTGCGTTGCGCATATGCAGCTTCAGACCCTGCTCATACAGATGCGTGGCCGAGGCGTCAAAGGCACAGTAGATAAGTTCCTTAACTTTGGGTGATAGTACGCCCGTTCGCCAGGGGACGGATGAAAATTCGATATAGTATTCAAACAAATCTGGATCCAGCTCTAACAAACCGTCCCATGAGGCGTGCCAGTAGCCGCGATTTGCAACAAAGCTCGCCTTCAGCGCCTGCTGACGCTCGCTCAGCGGCGCCGGCCCCTGGCGTAGCCCTTCCTCCTCCAGCACCTCCAGCAGCAGGGGGACGCCAATATTGGCCGCGTGAATCCCCAGCGTGCTGGTGAGCTCGAGGATTTCCACCAGCTCTTCGCGGGTCGCGCCGTATCTTAGCGCCACGTCGATATGGCGGCGGATCCCCGGCTGATAAATATGCGTCGAGGCCAGGCTGGCGCTGAGCGCGACCATGGCTTTCACTTTGTTTTCCAGATGATTTTTTCTTAACGGCACGCAGGCCAGCTGGTGCCAGGCCTGCAGGAAACCGGCATCAAGACGCAGCAGCGCATCCTGACCCTCTTCCCAGTAGTGATGCGCATCCAGCACCTGCTGGCGTAAATCGGGTTGGCTATTATTCATTGCGCCCTCTATCAACGTGTTGACTGTTCGTATTGGTCCTGAGTGACTTCGTCCTGCCATCCGGTTTTGCCGATCGAGGTCGCGGTATGCAGCATATAGCTATCCTGCGCCGCGCCGTGCCAGTGGCGTTCGCCGGCGGGGATCCATACGGTGTCGCCCGCGCGGATCGGCTGCGCGCTTTCTCCGGCCACGCAAATCCAGCCTTTACCCGCGGTGACCTGCAGAATCTGCCCCTGCTCGTGGGTGTGCCAGAAGGTGCGTGCGCCCGGCGTAAAAAAGACGTTGTTAATGGTGATCCCGTCGGCTGCCGGCATCACCACATCGGCCCAGACCTCGCCGGTGAAGGTGGCTCCCCGTTTTTCGGAAGGTAAGTTCGCTTCGCGGCCATGAAAAATACGCATAATGTGCTCCGTATCAGTTATCGGAAGAAGAGAGGCGGATACCGCCAGAAATATCGCCGATGGCGTCAACCACGCGATTGCTAATGGCATCGCCGTAGCCCAGCGCGGTGGCCAGACCGAAGCTGGCGAGCGGCCCGGCGCTGTTTAACGATGTTACGCCGAGCTGGTGCAGCAGATCGGTATATAGCACGATATCTTTGGTCATCAGCTTGCCGGTTAATCCGCCTTCCAGGTAGTCGCCCTGCACGATCCGCGGGAAGCGGTTGAGGGTGGCGAAGTTCACCCCGCTGCTGCTGTTCAGCACTTCCAGCAGCCGCGGTAAATCGAGACCGGCCTTTTTACCGGCGACCATCACCTCGGCGGTTGCCGCCAGGCTGACCGCATTGAGGAAATTATTCAGCAGCTTGGTGGTGTGGCCCGCGCCGCTGGCCCCCATGACCACCACTTTGCTGGCGATGGGGGCGAACGCCCACTCAATCGCCTGAATGGCGGCCTCCTCGCCGCCGACCATCAGCGTCAGCTGGCCTTTCTCCGCCGCCGCGGCGCCGCCGGAGATCCCCGCGTCGATATAGGCTACGCCTTTGTCCCGCAGCAGGTCGTGCAGGCGCACGGTTGAGGCCGCCGCGGCGGTGCTCAAATCAACGATAATCTGCCCGCTGCGGCAATGGGTAAGCAGCCCCTCTGGCTGTAGCATCACCTTTTCAACGACGTTGCTATCCGGCAGCGACAGCAGGATCAGGTCGCACTCCGCCGCCACCTGACCAACGTCCCGTGCTTCGCGGGCGCCGGCTTTTTGCACCGCGCCGGGCTGGGGATCGAACCCCAGCACCTCGATACCGGCGTCCACCAGGCAACGGGTCATGCGTCCTCCCATGTTGCCTAAACCAATAAAACCTAACTTTTTACCGGACATCACTTTTCTCCTGTGATTGTGATTAGTGTGCGCTGAAATCGACATTTTTGGTTTCGGGCCCCATCAGGGCGCCCACCATGCCAATCACGCCGCCGAGCACCAGCAGGCAGACGGCGGTCAGGGCCAGCGGCATCAGGGCGCTTAGCCAGCTCATGTAAAAGGCGTAAAACGACGGCAGGATCACCGACAGGCTGAAGCCCACGCCAAAGCCGGTCGCCCGGACATCGGTCACGAATCGTTCGTTGATATAGGTTACGATCACTCCCCAGGGGGAGGTCACCAGCACGGCCAGCAGGCAGACCAGCGTCATCACCGCCCACAGCGGCAGATGCGGCACGCTGCTGAGGAAATAGAGGATGGCGGCGCCAACGGTGGCAATCAGCGGCCCGACGACGATAAAGAAGCGACGGCGGCCATATTTTTGCCCCAGCAGGCCGGCGCCGATATAGCTGAAGAACAGCACCAGGTAGGTGAGCATCAGCGTGGCGGTCATTTCGAAGCCGCTCAGATGCAGGGTATTGATCAGCAGGCCGGTCGGCAGATAGATGGTGACGATATTCTGCGTTAACCAGAAGCCGGTCATCATAATCAACACCTGCAGCAGGTTGCGGGCGCTTTTGCCGCTAATCAAATCACGCAGCGGCAGCTTCTCTTTCACCGCGCCTTCTTCGCTTTGCCAGACCTCCGACTCCGCCACCTTATGGACATAATAGAGGGCGAGAGCGCCCGCCAGCAGCGCGCCAATGATGAACGGAATACGCCAGCCCCACTGCGCATACGGCGAGTGGATGCCGTCGAGCGGGAACAGGAAGAACATCAGCATGGTGATTAAGTTGATGGTCACATAGGCGGCCGGGAAACCGGCGATGATCAGCCCGCCGACAAAGCCGCGCTGCTCTTTTTTGGCGTACTCGATGGTCAGCGGCATGGCTCCGGTATAGCCGCCGCCGAGAAAGATGCCGTCAATAAAGCGCAGCAGCACCAGCAGTACATAGGCGGTGAGGCCGAGCGTCTCGTAGCCCGGGAGCAGGGCGATCAGGAAGGTGACGACCCCAAACCCGGACACCGAATAGATGGAGGCTTTGCGCCGCCCGAGCTTGTCGGCCACGATGCCAAAGATCAGCGCCCCCAGCGGCCTGCCCAGCAGGGTGGTGATAAACACCAGCGAAGCCAGAATGGTGGCCGTGCCGCTGGAGAGGTTTGGCGGCTGGAAATAAAACAGCACCGGCGACAGCGCAACCACCGGCAGATAGATGTCAAACATGTCGATATATTCGGAAAAGAACGCGCCGCGCACGGCGCTCTTGCGCTTCTCTTCGTGTGATTGTTGTTGTTCCATTTCAGTGACGGCCTGGTTGGCACCGATGCTTACCATGTCTGTCTCCTGCTTTGTTCGCGCCTCTCAGGGCGCGTTTGGCGTAGGGAACTCACCGCCTGCGGCGGTGAATGCGTAGGGTCAGAATGCGTGGCTATGTCCGGGGTATATTCTCCTTTTCCCATTCGCCAATGGCGGCGCTGGCGACGCGAAACGCGGCGAGCGCGGCAGGCGCGCCGCAGTACACGGCGGTTTGCATCAGCACGGCCTGGATCTCGGCCTTGCTGACGCCGTTGTTGAGCGCGCCGCGGACGTGAACCGCCAGCTCATGGTGCTGGCTCATCGCGGTCAGCATGGCGATGTTGAGCATGCTGCGGGTTTTAAACGGCAGGGTCTCATCACCCCACACCCGTCCCCAGCAGAACTCCGTCACCAGCCGCTGGACGGGGCGGTTAAAGTCGTCGGCGCTGGCCCAGGATTTATCCACGTGCGCCTCGCCTAAAACCTCTTTGCGGTTCGCAAAGCCTTGTTGAAACAGTTCACTCTCTTCCATCATGCCTCCTTGAGGAACGACTCCTCATTTTTCGTATGATTGTATGACACTAAAAATGGCTAAAATTTTTTGGCCGATCAGGCCGGGTGATAGCCGATCATCGCCTTCACCTCCAGATACTCGCGCAGGCCGGCCTCTCCCCACTCGCGTCCGTTGCCGGAACGGCGATAGCCGCCGAAGGGAGCGTGAAAATCCGCGGGGGGATAGTTGATATGCACCTGGCCGGCGCGCAGCCGCCGGGCAATCGCCCGCGCGCGTTCGGGATAGCCAGACTGCACGTAGGCGGCCAGGCCGTAGTCGGAACCGTTGGCCATATCGATGGCCTGGTTTTCATCGTCATAGGGCAGGATGCAGAGCACCGGGCCAAAAATCTCTTCGCGGGCAATGGTCATGTCCGGAGTCACCCGGCTGAAAATCGTCGGCTGCACGTAGTAGCCTTTCTCGACGCCTGCCGGCCTGCCGGTGCCGCCGATCAGCAGTTCCGCCCGTTCATCGATGCCGCGCTGAATGAGCTGCTGAACGCGGTCAAACTGCGTGCGGTTGACCAGCGGGCCGAGCCGGGGTTTATCATCGTCGCCGGGCCCCGAGCGATACTGCATGGCGGCCCGCCGCGCGATGGCGTTGACCTCATCCAGCCGGGCGCGAGGGACCAGTAAACGCGTCGGGATTGAGCAGGACTGCCCGCTATTGGTAAAACAGGCGGCGACCGCGCGGGTCACGGCGTTTTCCAGATCGACATCATCCAGCAGGAGATTGGCCGATTTACCCCCCAGCTCCTGCGCCACGCGCTTGACGCCCGGAGCGGCCAGCCTGGCGACTTCGATCCCGGCGCGAGTCGAGCCGGTAAACGAAACCATCTCTACGTCCGGGTGCGCCGCCAGAGCGGCGCCGACGCCGGGGCCGTCGCCGTTGACCAGGTTGAATACCCCGGCGGGCACTCCGGCGTCATGCAGCACTTCGGCAAGCAGAAGGGCGCTGAGCGGAGAGTATTCGCTGGGCTTCAGCACCATGGTGCAGCCCGCCGCCAGCGCCGGCAGCACTTTCACCACCACCTGATTCACCGGCCAGTTCCAGGGGGTTATCAGCCCGCAAACGCCGATCGGCTCCAGGCGCAGGCGGGTGCTGCCGCGCCGTTCTTCAAAGGCGAAATTTTCCAGCACCGCAATCAGCGTCTCCAGATGGGCTACGCCGCGTACCGCCTGCCCGTCGCGGGCGAATGCGCGCGGCGCGCCCATTTCACGATGAATCGCGTCGACAAATTCGTCGTAGCGGCGCTGATACCCGCTCAGAATGCGTTTTAACAGCGCGATGCGTTCGGCGACTGCGGTTTCAGCCCAGCCGGGAAAGGCCCGGCGCGCGGCGGCGACCGCCCGATCGACGTCCTGCACATTCCCGAGGGCTAACTGACAAATGGGCTGTTCGGTGGTCGGGTCGATCGCCGTGAACCAGCGCGGCGCGACGGGCTCAACCCAGCCGCCATCGATATAAAACTGTGTGGTATGGGACATGGTCAGCTTCCTGTGGATGGCGCGTTATCGTCCAGCAAACGGTACATCTCCGTATGGTCGGCGCTGGCCGATACGGTTGCCGCGCACTGGTGCCAGAGATCGATACACTGCTCGCCGAGGCGCAGCGGATAATCGACCGCGGTGGCCAGCCCTTTGGCGATTTGCAGATCTTTATCCATTAACTTCAGGGCAAAGCCTGAAGCGTAGCTGCCGCTCAGCATAAATTGTTTCACCTTGTTTTCTGAGGTGTTGCTGCGGCCGCTGGAGGCGTTTAGCACATCGGTCATCACCTGAGGGTCGATACCGAAACGGCGGGCAACCTGCAGCGCTTCCACCGTGGCGGTCAGCCCGGCGGCGGAAACATAGTTATTCAGCGCCTTCGCCGCGTGACCGCTGCCGGCAGAGCCGATATGCAGGACGGAGCTGCCCATCGCCGAGAGCAGCGCCTGGCAGCGGGCTAGCACCTCCTCCTCGCCGCCAACCAGAATGGCCAGCTTGCCCTGTTCCGCGCGCTTGACGCCGCCGGAAACCGGGGCATCGAGATAATGTAAGCCCTGCTGCTGCAGGCGCTGCGCCAGATCCCGCGAGCGGGACGGCACGGAGGAGCTCATATCAATGACCACCGCGCCAGCGGGCAGGCGTTCGGCCCACCGCTGGCCGAACAGCACCTCCTCGACGATGTCGGAGTTGGGCAACATGGTGATGAGCACGTCCAGGCCGGCGGCGCCGTCCGCCGACAGCAGTCCGGCGCGCAGGGATTCCGCCAGCGCGCCGGCGCGCGACCGATCGGCGTCATGCAGCTGCAGGGCGTAGCCCGCCTCGCTCAGGCAGGTGGCCATGGGCGTTCCCATCATGCCTAAACCAATAAATCCCACGGTGTGGATACTTTTCACGTCAACCTCTCTTAACGACAGAAACGACGGCGCTAGCGCAGCGCCGAAAAATCAGTGGGTAGCAGAAAGCTATTTTCGATACGGCAAACAATGGCCTGCTGACGCTCGCTCTCCGCGCGCTTCTCCTGCCATTCCACGTCGGCCTGGAACGCATTCCAGCATTTTTCGCGTTCGGCCATATCTTCCCAGCTCAGCAGATAGGTCAGGGTGTGGTTGCTCTCGCCGACGGCGGTCGTCCAGAAACCAATTTGTTTAATACCGTATTTCTCAAAGAAACCGAGGGTGGTATGGCGAAAACGTTCCAGCAGCGCCGGTAGGCGGCCTGGCATACAGTGGTAAATGCGCATTTCAACGATCATGGGATGCTCCTTTTCAGCATGAAGAAACCGGCAGCGGCTGCCGATCGACGCGGACGATCCATTCCTCCGTTTCGGCGGAGAATGCCGGGTAGCGGCGTAGAACCAGGGGATCGTGACCGGGAACGATATGGTCGGCGGAGTCGGCCAGGCGTTTGACGATGTCGTAGCCTTCCATCATATCGCCAACGTTGAACACCACCGGATAGGGGCGGCCCTGCTCGATATTGGCGTAAAAGTGCGCCGCGTCCGAGGCCAGTACCACCCAGCCGCGGGCGGTATTGACGCGCACGATCTGCAGGCCGTCAGAGTGGCCGCCGGTGCGATGCAGGGTAATGCCCGGCGCCAGCTGGCCGTCGCCGTTATGAAAGCGGACGCGGCCGACGAACAGCTTATCGATCATCGCTTTTACGTCTCCCACGTCGAAGGGGTGACGAACTTCCTGGTGGCACATGCAGCGCCCGGTGCAGAAGGCCATTTCGCGATCCTGCAGATGAAAGGTCGCGGCCGGGAACAGGGCGTGGTTACCGGCGTGGTCGTAGTGCATGTGGCTGATAATGACGTAGGCGACGCTTGCCGGATCGACGCCAATTTGCGCCAGGCCTTCGGCGATCGGATGGATGATGGTGCGCCCGCGCTGCTGCGCCATCTGCTCATCGAAGCCGGTATCCAGCACGATGGTGCGGGCGTCGTTCTGGATCACCCAGATGAAGTAGTCGATGGGCATCGGGCCATCATGGAGATCGCCGCCGATAAAGTTGTCCCGCGCCATCCGATGGTGATGGGCATAGCGGATTGCGTAGATTCGATACTGTTCAACGCCGGAAGACATAGCTGACTCCTTGTTAAAAGGCCGATAACTGCACGATCGTTTTTTGTAGTAAAGAAGTTATAATCTTGTATGACAATAATTCAATAATACAAATATGATCGATTTCACAAATTTCGACCGCTGGCCGGTAAAGCGCGGCTTAATGTGATGTCCGTTTGATTTTCTAAGCTGATTTAGCGGGTTTTGAGTCAGAGAGGGGCCAGACGCGGAGCAAAGCGCGGGTTTTATCGTGCAAGGGCGTAAAAAGGCAGCAGGAGGCGTATTACGCTTCCCGCCGCGCTGCCGGCTATCGTAAGCGGGCTGGAAACTTGACGAAGCGCTCTATCTATCTGACCGCATTATCGTTTTGAAGCAGCAACCCGATCGTGTACATCACCAACAGGAGGTCGCTTTATCACGCCCCCGATCGTTGGACGCTCCCGCTCTGCTGGATGGGGGAATAACGGCGGCAGGCGAACCCGGCGAGGCGATTCGCAGCCAGAGTCGTTTTTGCACCACACGGCCAACTAAAAAAGTTACCGATTTTAGTTGGGCAAAGAGGGGTTATGGCCGGCAGCCGGCAAATAATGGCGTTAAAAACACTCAATAATAGTCGTGACAAACTCCTGCCACGTACGGCATTCGCTGGCCTTTTTCAAATTCGGCGGCTCGAGGAGCAATACGATAAGGTTATCGAAAATATCGTAGAACAGGGCTCTTTCGGCCTGATTAATCGAAAATAGCAGCACCACGTTGACCATATTATTGCCCCACGGAAAGCTTTTTTCGCTAATCACGACGCAGAGCCCGGTTTTGTCCGCATTCATCTTCATTGAGTGCGGAACGGCGATATTGCCAAAGGTGGTGGAGTAGTTGTGCTCCCGCTGGAAAACATCGTGCACGAAATCCGCATCCACGTAGCCGTGACGGTGCAGCGCATCCGCCATAAACGGAATCGCTTCGTTTTCATCCGCCAGCGGTGGATTATGGAAAAACAGCTTTTCGTTGGAGATTAGCTGCAGGTTTTCCAGCAGCCGGGCTCGTTTCTTCTTCTGCCGCACGCGCTCGACTTTATACTGCAGGGCCGAAATATCCCTGTCGGTCAGGAACGGATTAATATAGACCCATTCCATCAGGGTCTGCGGGATCCGCAGCGTGGAGATCAGAAAGTCAGGCGCCGGCAGGTTGGCAAACTCTTCATAGGAGGTCACGATCGCCCGAATAATAAGCTGCTGGCCGAACAGGCTGTCAATCTGCGATATCAGCTGGTTGGTATGGTTATGATAGTGCGGCACCAGCAGCACGCAGCTCACCTTATTTTGTCCGGCGATCTGGTTGCCCAAAATGCTGCCAATATGCAGCGCAATATAGGCAATTTCATGCTCGTCCACGGTGAAGCCGGTGGCCTGGCGAATTTTTTCCGAAATCGCCACCGCGCAGTCAAAAATAAGCGGACAGGATGTCCGAATCTGTTCAGTCAAGGGATTACGCGTAACGTGCCCATGCTGAAGCCGCACCAGCAAATTTTTAATATGGATAGTGAAACGCACCAGGAACTGCTCGCTGTCGCCATCAATAAAATCATAGCGCCGCATTTCTTTGCACAGTATCGCCACCAGCTCCATGCACTCTTTGCCGGCCAGCATCTCGATATTGCCGGCGTGGATTTCGTCCATGTCGATTCTGATAAGGCTGCTGAGCAGGACCACGGTGAGGGCTTCGGCCTCCTGTTCGCTATAAATCACCTCAAAGTGCTGCTCAATTTCGTTAATGACGTGACGCGCCAGCGTGGTTTCGCGCTCATCATATTTTCTTTCACCGGCAGCGGGCGAGGTGGCGGAACACGGATTAAAGGTGTGGTCGTTACGAATACGGTCAATGCTGATAACAACATCCAGCACCAGGCTTAGCAACGCATACTCATTGATGAAGTAGTGCCAGGATTTGCACGACTCGACCAGAATAGAGACCAGCTGGTCGATGTCGTAGCGGGGAAATATCCGCCCGATTTCCGTCAGGCTGAGGATATTTGCGCTAAATTCCGCGTACAGAATGCTGGAGAACATCCTTCGTTTGTCCTGCTCCAGCCCCTCAACCGCCAGGCAATCGTTGGTCACGGTGAGGTACAGATTAAAGTCCTTCAGTTTTTTTCTCACCAGCAGCAGATCTTTTTTGACGGTTTCATAGCTGACGCACAGCACATCGCTCAGACCGTACAGGTCGGGTAATTCCGCCGCCGGCTGCCGGCTGTTGAGGAGCTGGGTCAACAGATAGTTAATTCTCTCTTCCGGCGTTTGCGGCATTTTATGGGCATGGCTGGAGAGTACGCGCATGATGCGCTCCTTATCCACCGCATAGCCGCGATGCGAGGACTGGATAAGCCCGGGCTCATTTGCGTTTATCTCGGCGATGTAGTTCTTCACGCTGCGATCGCTGACGGCCATGTTCATAGCCAGCATCTGTGCGGTTTGCGCGTCAGCGCCGTCGAGAAACAGCCGCAGCAGTTTCAGATGCTTGTTTTGCATTTCCTCTCCTGTTTGTCTGACGCGTTTCAGCGCGGACCTGAGCCTGCCGATAGGGAGCCTTCCCGCCGCGGCGAGCGGTTCATCACCATGAGTCCTGCGATCGTCAACAGCATGCCCAAACATGCCCACAGCCCCAGCGTTTCATGGAAAAATATCATTCCTGACAGCGTAGCCACTACCGGTTCTATCGAGGCCATCATCGCCGCCTTGCTCGCTTCCCCCTGGCCGACCGCCTGAGTATAAAGCAGATAGGGTAGCGCCGTATTCAGTATGCCAATAACGGCTATCCAGACTGCCGACCCGGGCGCCGCGCGCAGGATGCCAAGCCCATGAGGTATATCGATCGCACACAGCGCGGCCGCGGCGCCGAAGATAAAACACCAGGCGGTCACCGTCAGCGGATTGCCGCGCCGCGCCTCTATCTTCGCCAGCACGGCGTAAAGCGCATACAGCAGCGCGGCGAGAAGACCAAAACCGATCCCGCGCGCGGAATAGTGCTGAGCCGCGGGGGTGATACCGGCCGCAAGGCAGATCCCGCCTAACGTTAACCCCAGCGCCGCCGTTTTACGCGGCGTCAGCGGTTCATGAAATACCCGGACCGAAAGCAGCATGACGATGGCCGGCGACGTATAAACCAGCACCGCGGTTAGCGAGAGCGAAAGTTCCCGTACCGACAGCACGTAGCACAGCGAGTAGAAGAACAGGCAGCCAGCGCCCATCATCGCCAGCGAGGGAAGCTGGCGCAGATGGATACGCATTCCGCCGGGGCGGCGCAGCGCAATGAGGCTCACCGCCGCGGCGGCAACAGTCAGGCGCAGGGCGCCGATTTCGGCCGCCGTGAAGCCACAGGCGCCAAGATGGCGCATGACTACGCCTGACGTACCCCAGCAAATGCCGGCGCCCAGCGCCAGCAATGCGGGTTTCTCTGATGCTATCAAAGCTCTTCACCGTGGCTGGCAATCGCCCGCTGATACCAGCTATAGCTTTTCTTCGGACTCCGCGCGGCGCTACCCCGGCCGTAATCGTCCAAATCAACATAGATAAAGCCGTAGCGTTTGCTCATCTCCGAGGAGGAACAGCTGACGATATCAATCGGCCCCCAGGGGAAGTAGCCCATGACGTCAACGCCGTCGCGAACCGCTTCTTTCACCTGCGCCAGATGAGTACTCATATAATCAATGCGATAGTCGTCATTAACCTCGCCATTCTCTTCTTTCTTGTCGAATGCGCCAATCCCATTTTCGGCAATCATGATAGGAACCTGATAGCGATCCCAGTAGAGGTTGAGCTTGGTGCGCAGGCCGATAGGGTCGATGCCCCATCCCCAGTCGCTGGCCTGAATATTGGGGTTAGGGTAGGACGTTTTATGCTTCAGCACGCTCTGCGCGTCGCTTATGCGGGTGTAGTAGTATGAGATGGCGAGAAAATCGGCCGTATTGCGTAAAGCCTCTTCGTCGCCGGGATAGAAATGCAGCTGAATATTATGCTCGGCAAAATAGCGGAACGCATATCCCGGATAGCGACCCCGCAGCAGCACATCGCCGTAAAAATACTCCATTTGATTGCGACGCACGGTCGCCAGCACGTCTTCCGGTTTGCAGGTCGCCGGGTAGCTAATACCGTCGGCAAACATCATACCGATACGAAATTCCGGGTTGATACGGCGCGCAATCTCGGTGGCTTTTGCGCAGGCGACCATCTCGTTATGCACCCCCTGATATTTTGCTTCATGAAGATTGGCGACTTTATCTTCCGCAATCCCGAGGTGGTTGAATGACTCATGAACGATCAGGTTAATCTGATTCACGATAATCCAGTACTTCACCTTGTGCTGATAGCGGGTAAAGACCGTCTCACAGTAGCGTACGAAGAAATCAACCAGCTCGCGTGAATACCAGCCGCTATAGGCGGTGGTCAGATGCAGCGGCATTTCGTAGTGGGAGAGAGTAATCACCGGCTCCATGCCGTTGGCGATAATCTCATCGATCAGATTATCGTAAAACTGCAGTCCGGCCTCGTTGGCGACCCGATCGTCACCGTTAGGATAGATTCTCGACCAGTTAATCGAGGTACGGAAAGCGTTCATCCCGGTGGCGGCTAGCAGCTGCAAATCTTCTTTGTAGGTGTGGTAAAAATCGATGGCATTACGTTTTGGATAAACACCCTGGTCATCCGCCATCGCATTGCGGATATATTCGGTAGTGATCTCTTCGTTGTATTTTTTGTCGAGCGCGACGTCATTACGGAAAAGGTTAATATCCGCCACGCACCATCCTTTGCCATCCTCCTGCCAGGCACCTTCACATTGATTAGCGGCGACCGCGCCGCCCCACAGAAAGTTCTTGGGGAATCCATCAGGAACGCGTTTACTGGTCAAAATAGGTCACTCCTTTTATTAAGCGGCCGGCCGGCCGCTGTTTGGGTACAGGATATAAAGTATTGTTTCAGGATGCCGCAGCTTCCGATTCAACCTGCTGTTTTTCATACATTTTGAAAAAGGGATACCAGATCAACGTACTCACGGTCGCCACAACGGCGAACAGCACCAGCCCGCTTAAATCTTGCGACACAATCCACGTCGAAATAGGGAACGGGCAGTACCACATATCAAATACGGCGGCCGGGATATTGACGGCTCCCATATCGAGAACGACATAGGTAATGAGCGGTAAAATAATGCCCTGCAGCCACAGCGGTACCATTAATATTGGGTTCCAGGCGACGGCGCCAAAAATAACCGGTTCATTAATATTAAAGATCCCCGGAACCAGCGATGCCGACCCCAGCGCTTTCAATCTTTTAGATTTCGATCTGACCAGCATAATGACCAGCGGTAGGGTTGCGCCAATCCCGCCGATCGCCACCCACCCGGAATAGAGCACTTCTGCCGTCACAATGTTTTTGGCTACCCCTCCGGCGGCCACCGCCGCCATATTGGCGGTAATACCGGCGAGGAAAATAGGTTTGGTGATCGGGAACAGCACCCAGCCGCTGATCCCCATTGAGTAGAGAAACACGCCTAAAAAGGTTATCAGTAAAAATCCTGGCAGCGTTTGCGCGAAGCTGGTGATCGGCATAAAAATATTAAGTAATATTTGATACAGATCCAGCTGCAGTACGTATACCGCCAGCCATCCGGTCACCGTGACCACCAGGATTGGAATAATCGCATCAAACCATACCCTGACAAAATCTGGAATCGCGCTATCTTCTTTAAAAAATGAATACCTGCCGGCAATCCCCATAATAAAGGCAACATAGATCCCGGCAATAATAGAAACAAACATCCCGCCAGCGCCAAAGTATTTAAACTGCAGGACTGAAACCTCCTGCAGTTTGACAATAATCATAAACAGGGCAACCCCGGACATACCGGCAATTAAGCGCATTTTATTGATTTTCTTTTTTTCCATATAGTTAAATGGAATCAAAAATGCAATAAATACGGAGATCAGTCCCATCGTGTAGCTGGATATTGTCGATAGGTTGGGGAACCAGGGCAGAAAATTTTTCAAAATCGATAAAACGGTTACCAGCGAGCCAACCAGAATCATCGGCAGCACCTGCATGATTGAGTCTTTCAGCGTTAAAACCCAAACATTACGGTTGACCTTGTTCATTGGCGGTGCAAAATGCACCTCCATCCAGTCGATAAATTTTTGCATATCGGTTATGCCTCGCTTAACCTTTATTTAATTCGCTAAGAAGATGATCCAACGCTTTAGCACCATCCAGCAGGGAGTAATACGACTTATCCATTAAGATGACTTTGATGTTCATTGTTGCCACTTTCTCTTCCAGTTCCGGAATTAAATATTTGAGGTGTGGGCCAACCATCAGGCAGTCGATTTCCTGTAAAAAACTTTCAACTTCGGCTTCGCTACGGGCGACGACGCTGCAGTCGAGTCCGCGCTTTGCCGCTTCCTTGCGAATGTTTGCGGCAAGAAAACCGCTGGATGCTCCTGAGCCACAAATCAGCAATACGTTTAATTTTTTCATTTGCGTATGAACCTTTATATAAGTGTTGTGATGTAGGGTCATCTTATTATCGTCATCGTTATTACTGGCATTCAAATATGCTGTTTCACTGTCGAAGTGAAAATATTTACTTACGCCGTGAACGATGAAAATAAGTGATCGCCATCACGCTGAGTGAATGTTTTTATTTCAAAATAATTTGCTGAATCGCTTTTTTTAACGGCAAGAGTCCCGGAGGCGATACGGAAAGTTCAGCAACACCCAGACGAATAAAATATTCGCTCAGCGCTAAATCTGCTGCCAGTTCGCCGCAGACGCCCACCCATACTCCATGCTGATGCGCATGGGCGCAGACCTGTTCAATCAGGCGTAATAGCGCCGGGTGCGTCGGATCGCCGTAGGGGGCAAGGGCCTGGTTCTGGCGATCGACCGCAAGGGTGTACTGAGTTAAATCGTTGGTACCGATACTAAAGAAATCCACCTCCGGCGCTAACAGGTCGCCGGTCAGTGCGGCCGCGGGCGTTTCGATCATGATCCCCAGCTCAATATCCGCCCGATAGGGGATACCTTCCGCATCCAGCTGCTGGCGACACTGCTGGTAGAGAGCTTTCAATGCCCGCACTTCCCAAAGCGACGCCACCATCGGGAACATAATGGCAATACGTCCCCAGGCGCTGGCCCGTAAAATCGCGCGGAGCTGGGTTATCAGCAGTTCGGGTTGCGACAGGCACAGGCGAATTGCCCGGCAGCCCAGCGCCGGATTTTCTTCCTTCTCCAGGCGCAGCGCTGCGGTCTGTTTATCCGCACCGAGATCCAGCGTACGAATAATCACCCGCTTGCCGTTCATGCCTTCGGCAACGGCGCGATAGGCGGCAAACTGCTCCTCCTCGCCGGGCAGATCCTCGCGGCCGAGGTAGAGGAATTCGCTACGAAACAGGCCGATGCCTTCTGCTCCGTTGTCCAGCGCCGCCGCCAGCTCCTGCGCTGAGCCGATATTCGCGTACAGCGCGATGCGGCGTCCGCAGCGCGTGATAGCCGGTTCATCTTTGGCGGCGAGCAGCATCTCGCGCTGTCGGGCCTGCTGTTCCAGCTCCTCCTTATAGCGTTGACGCGTTTCATCATCGGGCGTCAGGCAGATGCGGCCGCGATTGCCGTCAATAACTGCCTCCAGACCGTCCCACGCGGAGGGAAGTTCCGCCAGATCCAGGTCGACGAGCGCGGGGATCCCCATTGCGCGCGCCAGAATCGCGGTATGGGAATTGGCTGAGCCCTGGCGGGTGACGATGCCGGTGATGCGCTGCCTGTCGAGCTGTACGGTCTCGCTGGGGGTCAGATCGTCGGCAAGCAGAATAGCCTCTCCGTCGGGCTGCTGTAGTCCACAGGCCTGATGGCCGCAGAGAATGGCCACCAGTCGCCCGGATACATCCCGCACGTCAGCGGCGCGCGCCTGAAAATAGGCATCCTCCATGACGGCCAGCTGGTTGGCAAACAGCTCTCCGGCCTGCTCTACGGCCCAGGCGGCGCTGCGTTTCTGTTCGCCGATCGCCTCGCGTATTTCCTGCTGGAAATCGTCATCCAGCAGCATCAGCTGATGGGCGGCGAACAGCTGGGCGGTTTCTTCTCCGGTTTCCGCACGGACCTTATTCTCCAGCGCCTGCAGCTGTATCAACGCGGTACTGCACGCGCGCTCCAGCTTCGCCAGTTCCTGCTGTGGATTGTCGATGGGCTCCGGGCTGACGGATGATTTTGCGGGCCGGTAGCACCATATTTGTCCCCGTGCGATACCTGATGAAACGGCTTTACCTGCTACGATCTGCATGAACTTTCCTTAAGACTTAATCAGAGATGCTGCTGGAAAAAGTCGTGCAGCGCGGCGATCGCCTGCTGCTCGTCCGGGCCGCTGGCGCTGATCGTCACCGTATCGCCAACCTTCACGTTCAGGCCCATGACGGTGAAGATTTTTTTCAGGCTGACCTGCCGATCGTCCCTGGCAATATGCAGGGTCGAGCTGAAGCCCAGCGCCAGCCGTACCAGCAGACCCGCCGGGCGAGCGTGGATGCCGAGATCGTCGCGGATAGTGTATTGAAATTGTTCCATTAACGTTTCCTGTTAAAAGGGCGGGGAGTTTTAGCGCTATCTGCGTGGTTCCAGCTCGCCTATGCGCTTATCAAGGGTGCGAAAGATTTTTAGCAAATGACGGCTCATCAGCAGCTCGCTATTAATGGTCATCAGCGTATCCTGCGCGTGGGTAAATAGCAGAGAGGGCGGGAAGACTTCACCGTGAATTTCGCTCTGCACAATATCGGTCTGGTTGCCGTGGGCCGTTTTTATTTTCTGCTGGGCCTGGGTGATTTTCTCATCGGCCAGGGAAAACTGATTTTGTTCAATGGCAGAGAGCGCATCGGTAATCAAGGCGCGCGCATCGCCGGCATCCATAATTATATTCATTGCCGTACTATTAATCTTTTCTGTTTTATCCATTGGGTATCTCACTATGCAGTTGAACTCTCCATTAGCGTTATTTATTCGCTGCGGGTGGAGAGGATAATTAATTCTTGCTGCGGAGCAGTTCACCACGGGCCCCAGGGGAGCAACAAATAAATAATTTCCAGGCGGCAGGGAAGATTTTTACTTTTTGATGGGTTTTATTATAATTGTTTGTTTTTTTAGGTGGTTATGTAATGTTTATGATGCGAGCGGTGCTTGATAAACGCGATGCGGCTGGTTTTAATTTAATTGTGATGCGTATCACATTATTAGTTTATAATATGCATATTGTCGCTATTGCGATCTTTTTTGTTGCCGTTTAATTCTCATTTCAGCGCCTGAAGTCCAGCATTTATAAAAGCAGCATCAGCCGCTGGCAAATAGAATAGCCGCATTCATTGCGACGTTTTATTCAGAGTTCGTGCGATAGTCCACGAGCGGCAAGCTTACGATATAAAACCCTGCTGTTACTCTCCGCTCGGGTACCAGGAAGATATCGACTATCGGCAGAGTATTTTTTAAACCGCTGCGTGCCGAACCCGGGTTCTACGTACTCTGTTTAAATAAACTCAATCTGCCCCGCGGTTTCCCAGTGCCGATATATCAACGGGAGCGTCATCAGGTTTTGAATCATTGTACGACGTCCGTCTGGCGCAGATGATGATGCAAAGCGGAATATTTGTCTGCGCAGAGTATTTCTGTACCGATATCTGCAGTCAGGAGCGGGCTCTCCGTTCCAGAGCCCGCGGAACGGAGAGGTTTTCTCTAAATCATCGTCATGACCAAAAAGCCGGCCGCGGTCATCAGCAGCGAACCAAAGACGTGCGCCAGTACCGAAATGACGGCCCACGAATAATTACCGTTCTGAAGCAGCACCACAACTTCGGCAGAGAAGGTGGAAAACGTCGTCATGCCGCCGCATAGCCCGGTAGTAATAAAAAACTTCCACGCCGGATCAAGATGCGGTTGTCTGACAAAAAAGGCCAGAGCGAGTCCGATAATAAAGCCGCCAATCAGGTTAACCAGCAGAGTGCCCGGCGGCAGATTGGGAAAAGATCCATTAAGGCGCATGGAGAGCACCCAGCGGATCACACAGCCCAGCGATCCGCCGATAACCACGGCGAATAATGATTTATACATAAAACCTCACAGGTATTCGGGACCATCGGCGCCGGTTTCAGGGATTAACGTTTTTTAAAGGCGGATTTACCCGCAAAGACGGCCGCATCGCCCAGCTCGTCTTCAATTCGCATCAGCTGATTGTATTTTTCAATCCGCTCCCCGCGGCTGGGGGCGCCGGTTTTCAGGTGCCCGGCGCGAAGCCCTATGGTCATATCGGCAATAAAGCTGTCCACGGTTTCTCCGCTGCGGTGCGAAATAAAGGTCCCCCAGCCGTGGTCCTGACACAGCTGCACGGCCGCAATCGTCTCACTCAGGGTGCCTATCTGATTGAGCTTAATCAGCGCCGCGTTGGCCAGATTCTCATCAATGCCGCGCTGGATATATTTCACGTTGGTCACAAAAATATCGTCGCCAACCAGCTCGATTTTATCGCCCAGCGCGCCGCTCAGGATTTTCCAGCCGGCCCAGTCATCTTCCGCCAGGCCATCTTCAATCAGGACGATCGGGAACTCATTCACCAGCTGCTCATAGTAACGGGTCATCTCCTCGGCGCTAAGCTGGGCATTTTCCGTGCGCAGGGTATATTTTCCATCTTTATAAAACTCGCTGGATGCCGGATCCACGCAGATCGCGATATCCTCCCCTGGCCGGTAGCCGGCCCGCTTAATGGCTGCGACAATCAGCTCCAGCGGCTGCCGGTTGGAAGAGACCACCGGCGCAAATCCCCCCTCGTCGCCCACGCCGGTGGAGAGGCCTTTTTCAAGTAAAACCTGACGCAGATTCTGATACACCTCGCTGCCCCAGCGAATAGCCTCGCGCACGGAGGAGGCTCCCCAGGGCGCAATCATAAACTCTTGAAAATCGGCTCCCTGCCAGCGGGCGTGAACCCCGCCGTTAATGATATTCATGCAGGGAACCGGCAGCAGATTAGCGCCGATGCCGCCCAGATAGCGATACAGCGGGATACCGGATAGCTGCGCGGACAGGCGCGCGACGGCCAGCGAGACGCCGAGGATGGCGTTGGCGCCTATTCGGCCCTTGTTTTCCGTCCCGTCCAGGGCTATCAGGCGGCTATCGATATCCTTCTGCCGGCGGACGTCATAGCCCTGCAGGGCCCCATTAATTTCCGTATTGATGCAGTGAACGGCATCCCGTACTCCCTTGCCGCCAAAGCGCCGCTCGTCGCCGTCGCGACGCTCAATAGCCTCACGTGATCCCGTGCTGGCGCCAGAAGGCACCGACGCTCGCGCCGTGCGGCCATCGGCGGAGGTCACTTCCACTTCGACGGTCGGATTACCCCGGGAGTCGAGAATTTCTCTGGCAATTACGCGTTCGATTTCATAGCTCATACAATGACCTTATTTTACGGAACAGGGATATGTTTAATCAGTACATCAACGGAGAGGTGGTTGATTAACTCAAAAGAGAACGAGGAGTACACCCCGAACAGGCGGTTCTTATGTCCCAGCATGACCAGGTCGATATCCTCATGCTGTACGACGGCCTCAATGTCTCTGAAACGATGAATACTGACGATAGATTTGACTTTGATATCAAGACTGCAGGACTCCACCAGCCGGCTCAGCATCGCCTTTGCGTCGATAATCTCGCGCGACTGGCGGTCCATGGTGAGTGAATCGCTGGTGTAATACATTTCCCGATAATCGGCGCTGAGATGGCCTACGGTGATGCGGGTTGCCATCTCCTTTGCCAGCCGTTCGGCATGCTGGAGCAGCAGCAGCCCGTCGGTTTCGTTTTGAACAAGTAACAGTGCATGCCGGTAGATGTGCATAGCTCACCCCTTCGCCGGAGCGAAATGAAGGATCATCGAGGGAAGTCCGTCTTTTACCGGGCGCAGCGCTGGTCGCGCGGCGGCGGATTGATGCCGAACGGATGGCGTTTTCGGGGGCGTGTCCCCGAGATAAGAGGGTCTTACGCTATGGCCGGGCCGGCAGGCCATAGTCGGCGCGCGGCTAACGTCAGGATGGCCATAGCCTAAAACGCGAACAGGAAATTCGCTTGCCGATGAGAAACTAATGAGAAGTGCAGAAAAATCAATTACGTTTTGCATAGCAACACCTGACATACATGCCTAAAGGAAACAGCAACGGTTGTATATCAGGCGTCATCATCCGGTTCGACGGAACCGGCGGTTGGGAAAGGTGGAACACCATCACCTTGTAAATTGAGCTTATATGACGATTTTCGCGAAATCAATATTTATTGATGCCGAGGGGGTGCTTTTTCTTCCGCGGCGGCGGTGAAACGAACACCGTTTTTTACGCAGGATTGAGTTTGTTCTCATTCTGTAACCTTTAATAAAAATGAGCTCCGCGGCGCCCGGAAGATGAGGGAATGATATTCATACCCATGCTTTAAATAGTGACATAACTTTTATGGCGTTAATTTTTGTGCCATCAATAAGCCCGCTTAGGCTATTTTCCTCCACATCTACCGATGCTTCTTGCCCATATTACTGGCGGAGCCTGCGGTGGCGCTGCCGGCCAGAGATGCTTGTGGCAAGAGCCGTAACGATGGGTTACATTGTGATTAACCTGTTTGCACAATTTTCTCCTGTGATTCTGTCAATGCATACTGCTATACCTCTGGATTGGTTTATATGGATAACATAATGTTAACTGATATTTCATATCGTCATTTCGTTGAAAATGTTAAAGATTATGCTATCTACATGCTGGAACAGGATGGCACGATAGCCAGCTGGAATGAAGGCGCGCGCCGGGCTAAGGGCTACACCAGCGAAGAGATTATTGGCCGCAACTTCAGCACATTTTATAGCGCAGGCGAACAGCAATCAGGAGAGCCGGCGAGAAACCTGGCGATCGCCCTGAAAACCGGGAAATTTGAGGGGGAAGGGTGGCGCTACAGAAAAGACGGTTCATGCTTTTGGGCGCACGTCGTCATCGATGCGATCAGAAATGACGACGGGACCTTATTGGGATTCGCCAAAATAACCCGGGATATTACCGAACATAAGGAAGTGATTGATAAGCTTTCGTGGCTGGCGAGGTATGATTCTCTGACCGGGTTGCCTAATCGGGTGGCCTTCTTCGCGTTTGTCGAAGGATTGATGGCGGGTAATAACTATAGCCAGCTGGCTATCTTTACTATAGACCTTGATAAGTTCAAGGAAATTAATGACGTTGAGGGTCATCTTATTGGCGATCTCCTCCTGCAAAGGGTTTCGGCAAACGTGACTAAAATGGTCAAGAACGATGAGCTCGTGGCCAGGTTTGGCGGCGATGAGTTTGTGGCGGTAAAGCCGTTTGAGTCGGCCGACGAGCTCGATCTCTTTATCGAAAAGCTGCAGGGCTGTTTTACCGGAATACACGATTTTGCCACGACGTCGGTTGCCGTCATTGCGAGTATCGGGATTTCCATTTTTCCTCGCGACGGTTCCGATATTAATACCTTAATCAGCAACTCCGATTTGGCGATGTATCGTGCCAAATCGGATATCGACAACAAGGTATGCCGGTACGAGCCCGAGATGGATGAACGGACGCGCAAGCGTAATCAAATGATTTCGGATATCAGGCAGGGGATGAAGGAGGGGCAGTTTTACCTTCATTATCAAGAAAAACGCTCGATTTCCGGAAAGCAGGTGACGGGATATGAGGCTTTACTACGCTGGCAGCACCCGCAGTTCGGGTTGATATACCCTGATGAATTTATTCCCATGGCGGAAGAGAGCGCGACGATTATACCGCTGGGCTATTGGATATTAGAGCAGGTATGTCGTGAAGCGCTGGTGAACAAAATTCACAAGAAAGTTTCGGTAAATATCTCCCCGGTGCAGCTGCGCCATCGCCATTTTATTGACAACGTCCGCAGCATTCTCATGAAAACCTGTTTCCCGGTTAGCCTCCTTGAATTTGAGGTGACGGAGACGGCGTTTATTGTCGATAAAAAGCTGGTGTTTAACGTTCTCTCTCAAATCAAAAATATGGGCATCAGTATTGCCCTGGATGACTTTGGAACCGGCTACTCCTCCATCAGTATGCTGCGTGAATTTCATTTCGACCTGATCAAAATGGACCGCAGCTTTTTGCAAAACATAGAGAACGATTCCGAAGTGCGCTCCTTCGTGAGAGCGGTTATCTCACTCAGTAAATCGATTAATACCCCGCTGATTGCCGAGGGGGTTGAGACCCTGGAACAGCTGAAAATTCTGGAAGATGAAGGCTGCAACGAAGTTCAGGGTTTTCTTTTTGGCAAGCCGACGATTATTGAACAATTAAAAAAGTAGCCCCTCGGGGTCTTTATCCCCGCGCGGCGAACAGGCCCGCCTGCCGGTAGAAAGCCGGCTTCTCCAGCGGCTCGCTCAGCAAATAACCCCCTGCGCATGAAAAACGTTAGCGCTCCCCCAACGGGGAAGGCGTGATGGCATTGACATTTAATCTACCAACTAGTAGGTTGTTTTGATTTGCCGATATCCCGCCGCCAGATCCTGACCGCTGCGGGTCGGTGAATCAACGCCAGCCGCGGTCTTTAAAGCGGCTGGCTGCCATTAGATTTTTCCCGCGGGAATCGCTTCTCGCGTCTTTCTTTGTGGGTTCAATGTTAATAGTGTGAGCAAAAATATGACAACCTCTTCACTTTCCGCTGGCCAGAAAATAGCGCGCCTGCTGCTGGTGGCTGTTATCCCTTTAGGCGCGATACTGCTCTTTCTGTGGGCGGGCGGCTGGCTGACGCCTAACCGCCTCAGCGCAGACAAACTGGTCACGGTGCTGCAAAAATCGGGCGGCGAGCATCCGGGCTTTCGTCGCAATCATGCCAAAGGCGTATGCGTGGTAGGGCGTTTTATCTCTAACGGCAACGCCAGCTCCCTGTCGCGCGCGGCGCTGTTCGCCGCCGGGGAAACGCCGGTAACGGGTCGCTTTGCCATCGCCGGCGGCAACCCCAACGCGCCGGATTATGCCGTCCCCATACGCAGCATGGCGCTGGAGTTCAGGCAGGGGAACGGCGAGCAGTGGCGGACGGGGATGAACGCCATGCCGCTGTTCCCGGTCTCCACCGTTGAAGAGTTCTACACGCTGCAAACCGTCACCTTGCCCGATCCGGCAACCGGCAAGCCGGACCCGGAAAAGCTGAAGGCGTTTGTCGGCTCGCACCCCCAACTGCAGCGCTATCTGGCCTGGGCGAAGCAGTACGTCCCCTCGTCGAGCTGGGCGAGCGATCGCTATAACAGCCTGAATGCGTTCCGCTTTATTGATAAGAGCGGGGCCGAGCATCTGGTTCGCTGGAGCATGGTGCCGCATACCGGCTATCAGCCCATCAGCGAGGCGGATAAAAACGATAAGGATTTCCTGCAGCGCGATATTACGCAGCGTCTGGCGCAGGGGCCGCTGCGCTGGGATCTGGTCATCACCGTCGCCCGGGCGGGCGATGCGAGCAACGACGCGGCTAAGCTCTGGCCTGACGATCGGCAAACCATCAATGCCGGCACGCTTGAGCTGGTAAGCGCCAGCGCGCAGGAGAACGGCCCGTGCAACGATATCAACTACGATCCGCTGATTCTGCCATCCGGGATCGCCGCCTCGGACGACCCTCTACTCAACGCGCGTTCGTCGGCCTACGCCAAATCGTATAACGCGCGCACCCGCGAACAGTCCCAACGCTCAGGAGCCCACTTATGAAACCGGTAACCCATTTTCATCCGGCGCTGCGCTGGCTGCACTGGCTGATGGCCGCGGCAATCGTGGCGATGCTGTTTATTGGCGTGGCGATGGTTTCCACGGTTTCGTCGCTGCATGCGCTGCTGGTGTCAATTCACAAGCCGCTGGGCCTGATGATTCTGCTGCTGGTGGCGGTGCGGCTGTGGCTGCGCTTTTACACCGCCGTGCCGCCTCTGTCGAGCGCCATACCCGCCTGGCAGCGGCGGCTGGCCCATCTCTCGCACTGGATGCTGTACGCGATGATGATCCTCCAGCCGCTGGTTGGCTGGGCGATGCAGTCGGCCGCGGGGTATCCCGTTAGCGTCGGCGGGGGATTTGTGTTACCGCCTCTCGCGCCGGTGAATAATGACTGGTATGCGATCCTGCGTCCGCTGCACTCTGCGGTTGCGCTGCTGCTATTTATCACCGTGATGCTGCATCTGGCCGCCGCGCTATTTCATGCTTTAGTACGCCGCGACGGCGTCTTTGAAAGTATGTCCGGCAGGCGATAGGCGCCTGAAGCCAGCCCCGTGGCGAACTATTTCGGCACGGGGCTGGGGGCTAATCCGGGTTCATAGCGCGGAAAAGCGTCGCAAACGTGCCCTCTTTTTCCGCCCAGCGGCGGCCCTTATCGCCATCAAGCAGGATCTCGCCGTTGGGGTGCCGATGGTGCTCAATCAGCTCCATCGCCCTTGAGATATACTCCGCCAGCGGCATCGCCCTCGGGTCCGCGGCCTGAGCGCTGCCCGTCAGCCCGGTCTGCACGTACGGCGGCGACAGCTCAAGGACCTCAACCGGGATATGCCGCATCTGGTGGCGTAACGAGATCATCCACGAGTGCAGGAACGCCTTGCTGGCGCAGTAGGTGAGGAAGTCAGCCTTAGGCACAAAGGCCAGCGCGGAGCTGGTTGCCATAAAGGCGGCGTCAGGCCGGCCCTGAATCAGCGGTAGAAATGCCGCCGCGAAGCGGAGGGTGCCGAGAATGTTAGTCCTGACTATCTCCTGCGCGATGGCCATATTTCCGCCGTCGACGAGGAAATTTTCGCTGCGCGAAATACCGGCGTTGGCGATCAGCACGTTGAGCTGCGGAAAGCGCGTTTTGACCTCTGCGGCCACGGTAGCCGTCATCGTCCGTATCGAGCCTGAAGCCCGTCATTCCGGGATGTACGTGGGTGATTTCATCGAGCAGGGCCTGGCGGCGTCCGGTGATGATGACCCGGTTGCCGCGCGCGTGAAACGCTTCGGCCAGCGCGCGGCCGATACCGCTGGTGGCGCCGGTAATCAGAATGGTGTTACCGCTAATGTTCATAGCAATGTCCTCTCCGAATAGAGCAGATGGAAAGGCGGCGAGGGGCTATCGGGGCTGTCGTAGTCGCTGATAGCCGCCTGAAGGGGCAACGTCGCCGCATAGATCCCCTATTCTCTGCTGAGACCCTGGGGTATCCGGGCGCGTTGGATGACGGTAACGCCTACGGCATTGTGGAAATGCCCGGTGATTATATTAACGCCCTCTCATGTCGGCAAGGGAATTATCCGATCGGCGCCCCTCGGCGCAATCCCGCCAGCAGCGGGGCTACCTGTTGGTAGGTTTCCTGCCAACGCTCTGATAATATGCACCTTATTCAGTATCATATGCACACGCGGATCCAACTATGGCGACTGAGCGTTCACCGAAAGCAAACGAAATTATTTCCTATACCCGACAGCTACTTACCACCGGCGGCTATCAGAGCTTCAGCTTTGCCGATATCTCTGCAAAGGTGAATATTCGTAAGGCGAGCATACATCACCATTTCCCGAGCAAGGCGGAGCTGGTGAAGGCCGTGGTCACCGAATATCGCGAAGAAGCCCGGGCCGGAATGCAGGCGATGAGCCAGCAGATGAATAATCCGGTGGCGGAGCTTCAGGCCTACGTCGACTACTGGGCGACCTGCATTCGCGAGGGCTCCTCGCCGTTTTGCATCTGCGCCATGCTCGCCGTCGAGCTGCCGACGCTGCCGCCGGAAGTGGCCAGCGAAGTGAGCGGACATTTCAGCGACCTTACCGAATGGCTGACCTCTTTGCTGCGCAGAGGGGAAAGCGAGAGGCGCCTGCAGCTACCCGGCACCCCTGCGGATGAGGCGAGCCTGCTGATGGCTACGGTACATGGCGCGATGCTGTCGGCGCGCGCCTTTAACGATGCGGATATTTTCCGCAGAATCGTGCAGCCGCTGATCGATAACATCGTGCTTCGCGCCTGATCGTTCGTGGAAAGTACCGTTATTGCGCCGGCGAGCGGGAACCGACGCGGCGAAATATAAGCGCAAAAAGATTGATAACCCCCACCATGCGCGGGCAGGCGGCAGCAAATTCGCCGCTGGTTTACGAAAATAAGGATTAATAGCATGAAAACTATCGGTATTCTTGGCGGCATGTCCGCGGCTTCGACGCAAACTTACTATCGGCAGCTTTGTAACCTGACCCGGGCGCGTTTGGGCGGCCTGCACTCCCCGGAGCTGCTGATACGCTCCCTCGATTTTGCCACCATCGAGAAGCTGCAAATGGTGGGCGAGTGGGAGCAGGCTGGCGAGGTGTTGAACCGGGAAGCGAAAGCACTTGAGCGCGGCGGCGCCGACTTTATTGTGCTGGCGACGAATACCATGCACAAGCTGGCCGACCAGCTGATGACGGGCGTTTCGATCCCGCTGCTGCACATCGCCGACGCCACCGCCGCGGCTATCCGCCAGCAGGGATTGCGCGCGCCGGGACTGATGGCGACGGCCTTCACGATGGAACAATCCTTTTATACCGACCGTCTGGTCGCGGCCGGCCTGACGCCGATTATCCCGCCGAGCGCCGACCGGGCCACAACGCACCGGATTATCTATGACGAGCTGTGCTGCGATATTGTCACCGGTGAAAGCGAGGCGGCTTACGTCGGTATTGCGCAGCGGCTGGTTGAGGCCGGCGCCGACTCGCTGATTCTCGGCTGTACGGAAGTGGGGATGCTGCTTAACCAGGGTAATGTAGCGGTGCCGGTCTTCGATACCACGCTCATTCACTGCGATGCCGCGCTGGCGATGGCCCTGGAAGAGCCGGTCGCCTGATCTTCAGCGTGCCGCCGCCGTTACTTCAGCGGCGGCAATCGCGGCGCCTGGAGGCGGTGGCAGGTTATTCATCCGCAAAAAGCGCGTTCATTTTGTCTGCATCATAATAGCCCCATATTTTTACGATTTTCTGGCGCTCAAGGCGCAGCACCCAGCAATACTGCATATTAAAATCTGCGCCGTTTTTACCTTGACCGCCGGTGGCGTGGAACTGCAGGCAGGCAAGATCGCCGTCAACGATCAGGCTATCGACGATCGGTACGGGCCACGACGCCAGGCGCTCATCCAGCCGTTTAAGCAGCCGCTGGCGGTAGTTTTCTTTTCCCCGATAGCATCCAGCGATCGGCGAGGTGCCCATCGCGTTGAATTCCAGGTCGTCATCTAATGCGGCGATAAAGTTCTCTCCCCATCCCCGATCCGCTATCGAAAGGAAAAGCGACGATAAAAACTGGCGGTTCTCTTCACTCATGATTTTGCTCCGTAGCGCTTAATGGATTGTGGTATGTCGCCTTAAGGACATCCGTGAGGCCTTGCGCCAGCAGGCGACGCGGGGCATCGCTCCCGTCAACGGGAAGCAGCGTTCGGCTGCGTATTTTCCAGCGCCCGTCGCGGCACTCAAGCTCCCAGCGGTTAACGACAACCCGGTGGATGCGGTACCCGGTGGAGATGCCGTGGTTGGCCATCTCCCGCGGCGCGCCTTCTTTATCCAGCTGCAAAAGCTGCAAATAGGAGGTGACCACCGCCGTATCGCCGCGCAGATCGATAAGCGGCAGGCCGGCAAAATGCGCCAGTCCGCTCCTAATCGCCTCTTCGTGGGCCGGCCTGAGGATAAAGGCCGCAATCGCCTCCACGCCCTTCGCGCCGTCCAGCCCCTCGCCGCGGTTGAAAACGCCGTCCTGCGTATAGACGGACGCCGTATATTCAGCGAGCCCGCTGTCGGCGCTGGGCGGATGAGAGGCAATAAGTTCATAGATCGCTAATTTGGCCTCGATGATGCGCAGCCGTTGTTCGGTCGTCAGTTGATTTTCATTAGCCATACGGCATCTCTTCCTGTTGTTGCAAGCTTGACTGAAGCGGTATGAGCATCATAATTGTTTTGTTGATCTGCATAATCAGCTTAAAACTTGATGAAGTGATTAGTAATATTTAATAAAGGGGTAACGAATGCTCAGCCGCGTGCAGTTTCCGGCGCTGAATACCTTTGTGATGGTCGCCGAGAAGCTGAACTTCAGGGCCGTAGCGGACGCCCTGGGCGTCTCCGCATCCGCCGTGAGCCAGCAAATTAACGGGCTTGAAGAGCAGCTGGGGCTGCGGCTTTTCAATCGAACAACGCGTTCCGTCAGCCTCACCGAAGATGGCAGGGGGCTGTATCTGCAGGTCGCTCCGCTGCTGGAGAACCTTGCCGGCGCGCTGACGCAGGCGCAGTCCCGCAGCCGAATTATCAAGGGGCATATTCGCCTTCACGCCTTTCGTTCGGCGGCAGAAATGTTTCTCGACGCCAGGATCCCCGCTTTTCTCGCCGCGTTTCCCGACGTACGCGTGGATATTGCCGTCCACGACTCTCCCGTCGATCTTATCGCCGGCGGATACGATCTTTCGCTACGCCTGGGCGAGGTGCTGGCGCCCGGGCTGGTTGCGGTCCCCGTTGGCGGGCCGCTGCACCAAATCGTCGTCGCGGCGCCGTCCTGGCTGCAAACGCATGGCAGCATCGAGAGACCGGAGGATTTAATCCATCACAACTGCATCGGCTGGCGCTGGCCGGGAGCGGCCGCGCCGGAGCCCTGGCAGTTTGCTGATAACGGACGGCTAAAAAATATTGCGGTGAGCGGGAATCTGGTGGTGGACGATCGCGAGCGGCAGTATCAGGCGGCCATCGCCGGCGTCGGGCTGGCTCAGGTTACCGAGGAGAGGGTGAGGCCGCATCTGCTTTCCGGCGCCCTGCAGCGCATTCTTGGCGCCTGGGAAACCGAATTCGCCGGATATTATCTGTGCTGGACGGCTGGGAGGACGATGTCGCCGGCGATGAGGGCCTGTATCGACTGGCTGCGCCATGAGCCGCCAGAGCCTCGGGCATCAGACGGCTTTTCTCCGCACGGAGAACCTCATGGATAATCAGCGGGAGGCCGGCGGCTACTTGCCGAATTTTTCATGAAACCTGCGCACTATTCCGCCGAGGTGCCAGTGCAGCTTCTCTTGCGCCTGCTGGTCCAGCTGCTGCTCCAGCAGCCCAACGATGGTTTCATGATCGACCTGGGAATTGTGAAACTCTTCCGGCGTTCTGGTCAGATGGTTCAGGAAGGCGCGGATGCGGTTGATGCTGGTTTTATAGAAGCCGATTAGCTCCCGGTTCTGGCTGGATTCAATAATCGCCATATGGAAATCCGCGTCGGCCTGACGGTAGTTCTCCGGCGCATTTTGTAACGTCTCGCGTCCCCGCGCAACGTGCTCTTTCAGCAGCGCAACCAGCGCCTGGCGGTCTCTTTGCAGCGCCAGGGTTAGCGCGCCGGCCTCCAGAATTTGCCGCATTTCGCAGGTTTCCCGCATCTCCTGCTCGTTGAACTCAAAGACGAAGGTGCCGCGCTGGGGAAATATCTGTACCAGGCGTTCCATCTCCAGCTTTTGCAGCGCGGCTCTTACCGGCGTCCGGCTCACGTTGAGCTGGGCCGCAATCTCATTTTCTGAAATTAGCGAGCCGGGCTCTATTTGGCAATTGACGATGAGGTCGCGAATGTGGTCGGCCAGAATACTACTCAGTGACTGAGGGCGGATTATCTTCTTCGAGGACCAGTCAACAAATAGTTTATCGGAGGACATAGCGTGGCGTAGTTCCTTAAAACAAATAGCCTTTATTGCCGCCATAGTTGCACGATCCGATTTAAGATGCAAGGAGTAGTATACAAGATACATCCCCCTCAGGCGGCAGCAAATTCGCCGCCCGAGGGGGCCGGATCAGGAGGTGAACAGGTACTCCTGGTGCCGGATGTGCTCAGGGTTGAGCGCCATCCCCATGCCCGGAACTTCAGGCACCCGAATCAGACCATTTTCCGGGACCAGCGGTGCGCTGAGGAAATACTGGTGAATATCGTTCCACTTCACCAGGTACTCCTGATACGGCGTGTGGATCGGCGACTGGGTGGTAGTAAAGTGGGCCGTCGCGATGGTGGAGTGGCCGTGCGGAATGACCTGCAGATCGTACATCGTGGCGGCGGCGGCGATTTTTAAGGTTTCAGACAGGCCGCCGCACCAGTAGATATCCGGCTGAATAACGTCCAGCACGTCGGCCTCAAAGAAGCGTTTGAAGCCCCAGCGGGTATATTCATGCTCGGCCCCGGCCAGCGGGATGGTCAGCCGCTCTTTCAGGCGACGCATGCTGTCGATTCTGTCCGGCATCACGCACTCTTCCAGCCAGCGCGGGCGGTAGGGCTCGATGGCCTTCGCCAGCTCGATGACGTAGGTCACGTCCATCGACTGCCAGCAGTCAAACATCAGATCGTAATCCTCACCCACCGTCTCGCGCAGGGTTTTCACCAGCTCAACGTTTTTCCTGAACCCCTCTCTGCCGCTCATTGGCCCATGACGGAAGAACCATTTTTGCCCGCGATAGCCCAGCGCTTTGTACTGCAGCGCCCGTTCACGCACTAAGCCCATATCCTGAACGGCAAAGCCCAGCATCGAGGCGTAGGCCGGGATCTCCTCGCGAATGGAGCCGCCCAGCAGACGATAAACCGGCTGCTGCATCCACTTGCCGCGCAGATCCCACAGCGCGCAGTCGACCGCGCTGATCGCCAGCATAGCGTCTCCCTGGCGGCCGTGGATCAGCGCCCGATGCATCTGGTCCCACAGGCGCTCGCTGTCGCGCGGGTCCTGGCCCAGCAGTAAAGGGCGCAGCTGGCCGTGGACAATCGAGGCGACGGCGTGGGGGACCGGGCCCGCCAGCCCTTCAACGCCTTCGTCGGAGATAATTTCCACAAACACGGTGGAGATGGCGAATCCCTCTTTTAGCTGCACGCCGCCGTCATGGTTGTCGACGACGCGATACTGGGCGTACACGTCGGTCGGGCGAGCGAGGCGCTCCTCCCAAAAATCCACTTCCCCGGGTAACACGCCCTTAACCTGAAGTAACCGGACATCGATAATCTTCATCTTACTGACCCTCACGTTGTTCATTGCTGTTTTGATATGCCGATGCTTGCTGGCGGCGGAAAATGATGCTCAGGGTAATGATGGAGAGCAGGGCCATTGCCGCCAGCCAGTAGAATCCGCCGTTATAGCTGCCGCTGCGATCGCGGATAATGCCGATGACCCACGGGTTAACTACGCTGGCCATGCTGCCGAGGGCGTTAATCAGCGCGATGCTGCCCGCCACCACCGAGGCGGGGAAAAACTGCGCCGGCAGGCCCCAGAACACGGGCATCGCGCCGAAAAAGCCAAACGCCGAGCCGCAGAGGAACGCCATTTTGAGCAGTGAGTTATCAAACCATGCCACGCAGAGCAGGCCGAGGCATGAGATAAGCAGTGCGGCATAGTTAGCCAGCAGGCGCGAGCCGGGACGGTCGGCGATGCGTCCTAATACCAGCATGCCAATCAGACCGAAGATATAAGGAATGATGGTGATAAAGCCGGTCTGCACGTGGCTTAAACCCGTTTCGCTGATGATTAACGGCAGGAAGGTGCTGACCGCGCCGTTGAGGTTAGCCAACCCGTAGTAGGTGAGGCTAAATAGCAGCACCAGCGGGCTAAACAGCGCTTTGAGCAGGCCGCCGTGTCCGCGCGGCGGCAGCGTTTTTTGTTCCGCGGCGAGGGTGGCCATCAGCCAGCGCTGCTCGTCGGCTGCAAGGAATTTGGCGTCTTTAGGCCTATCGGGCAGCGCGAAGGGGACAATCAGGCCCAGAACGATGGCCGGAATGGCTTCAATCAGGAACATGATCTGCCAGCCGCTGAGCCCCATCCAGCCGTGCAGCTCCAGCAGCAGGCTGGAAATCGGCGTGCCGATAATCAACGCAATCGGGATGCCGGTCATGAAGGAGGCAATAATGCGTCCGCGCCAGGCGGCGGGGAACCACATGGTGAGATAGAACACGATCCCGGGGAAGAAGCCTGCTTCGGCGGCGCCGAGCAGGGCGCGCATTACGTAAAGGCTATTTTCGTTCCAGACGAAGATGTGTGCGCCGGAAACGAGCCCCCAGGTCACCATGATTCTGGCTATCCACCAGCGGGCGCCAATTCTCTCCATCAGCAGGTTGGAGGGGAGCTCAAGCAGCGCATAGGGGACAAAAAACAGTCCTGCGGCCAGGCCAAAGCTTGCGGCGCTGAGGCCGATATCCGCATTCATGGTTAACGCGGCGACCCCGATATTGGCGCGATCGATAACGGCGATGACGTAGCAAGCGATCAGCAGCGGGATCAGCCGCCAGGAAAGTTTGCGTATAACCCTTTTTTCAATTTCAGAATCTGTGGTTTGCATGGTGTGTCCTGATGATGAGGTTATAAGTACCTAAGGTTCTTGTATACAAGTTCTGTTGTATTCATCTCCCGCCTGGAGTTCAATACCGTCATTATCGAAATGAGATGTGAAACGTTTCAGCCTGCGATTATCGCCCCTGAGTGATTGGCAATCCTGGGCGCTGGCCGTAAAAAAGCCGGCGGCGACCTGCGCGGGCGGCGCTCCGCTGAGTCAGGGAGGCAGGGAGAAGGCGCGGAGAAAGCTACGGAGATACTACGGATAAAGCAGGGTAAAGAATGGCGAGGGGCGCCGACGCTGAGCGGGAGCGCCGACGCGCGGCGCAATTAGCGCCCGTTGCGGGCGCCTCCGCCCGATGCTACTTTGCCGGGGAGTGGGGAAAGAGCAGCCAGAAGCGCGTCTGCCGCTGCCCGGAGCTTACGCCGCAGCGTCCCTGGTGCAGCTGCATAATGCCGCGCACGATAGACAGGCCCAGCCCGCTGCTGTTTTTCGAGGCGTGGCGGGCGCTGTCGGCGCGCCAGAAGCGATCGAACAGCCGCTCCTGTTGCTCCGGCGAAATCGTCTCGCCGCGGTTGGTGACGCTAAGCAGCACGCCGTCGGGCTGGTGGCGCGCTTCGATCTGCACTTCGCTATCGCCGTCGGCGTAGCGAATCGCGTTATCGAGCAGATTGGCGACCGCCCGCCGCAGCAGGTCGGCATCGGCGGTAATGTTTCCGCTGGCGGAAAAGCGCAGGGCGATCTGCCGCTCTTCGGCCAGGCCTTCAAAATATTCCGCCAGCGGAAGCAGAACCTCATCCAGCGACAGCGGCGCTTTGTTAATCGCCTGGCTGGCGTTTTCCGCCCGGGCGAGGAACAGCATTTTGTCGATCATGGTGGACAGGCGCACCAGCTCTTCAAAATTGGAGCCCAGCAGCGCGGTGTAATAGTCTTCGCTGCGTTTTTGCGTCAGGGCTATTTCGGTCTGCCCCAGCAGATTGCCGATGGGCGTGCGCAGATCGTGGGCCATATCCGCGCTGACCTGGCTGAGCTGCTGAAAGCTGTTTTCCAGCCGCTCCAGCATCTGATTAAAGGCGCCGATCAGCGGCTGGAGTTCGGCCGGCGGGTTGGGCAGCGCGATGCGCCTTCCCAGATGGCGTACGTCAATCGTCGAGGTCTCTCTGGCCAGGCGCTGCAAAGGCCGCAGGCTGCGGCGGGCGAACAGGGCGCTGAGCGCTACCGCCACCAGGGCCGCGCACAGCGTGATCAGCGCAATCTGGCGCAGGTAGTTCGCCTGGGTTTGCGTCCGTTCGGTCATCAGCCTGCCGGTAATAATTTCCAGCTGGCGGGAAGGCGAGTGGCCGGTCACCGCCAGGGCGGCGGCTGAGATAAAGGGCACGCCGTTTGGCGTCTGCTGGTGATGGACGTCCTCGGGGACGATGGGCCGGCTGGCGGTCACCGGCGCGATCGCCGGCAGCGGACGCTTGCCCGGATTGACCTCAATCAGCGGAGGCTGGCCCGGAAAACGCAGCACCAGCAGCGATTCGGTGTTGCCCAGCATGTTGGTAAACAAATGCGGCTTTTCGCGGATCATCTGCTGGACGTCCTCGTTAAGCACCAGGGTGCGGATTTGATCGAGGCGGTTGGTTAGGGCGATGTCGTCGCGGATGCTGAGCTGCTGGCAGAGGGAGCGGTAGAGCGCCGTACCGACGCCGAGCAGTACCACCAGAACTGCGGCGCCCATCATCAGCGATAATCGGGTGCTGATCGACAGGCCCCTCATTCTTGTTCCTCACAGCAGTAGCCCACGCCGTGCACGGTATGGATCAGTGGAAGGTCAAAGGGCGCATCGACCTTTTGCCGCAGGCGGCGCACCGCCACGTCAACCACGTTGGTGTCGCTATCAAAATTCATATCCCACACCCGGGAGGCGATCAGGGTTCGGGTCAATACCTGGCCGGGGTTGAGCATAAACAGCTGCAGCAGGTTGAACTCTTTGTTGGTCAGGTCCAGGCGCACGCCGGCGCGCTCCACCCGCCGCGTGGTGAGGTTGAGGCGCAAATCGCCGACCGCCAGCTGCTCTTCGCGCTTCGCCTGTCCGCCGCGGCGCAGGGCGGTGCGGATGCGCGCCAGCAGCTCGGCAAACGAGAAGGGCTTGACCAGATAGTCATCTGCGCCAAGCTCCAGCCCTTTGATTTTGTCCTCGACGGTGCCTTTGGCGGTGAGGAAAATCACCGGGGTATCAAGCTGCTTGTCCAGCTGCGCCATCACTTCCCAGCCGTTCATCTGCGGCATCATTACGTCCAGCAGGATGAGATCGTAATGGTGCTCCCGGGCCATAAATAGCCCCTCCTGGCCATTTACGGCAACGTCGACCACGTAGCCGGACTCGGTCAGGCCGCTGCGCATGTACTCACGAGCTTTGGGTTCGTCTTCTATCACCAGTATTTTCACCATGGCTCCTGAACGCGTTTCCCAGCGCAGCGGCAGCAACTCACTTCTGCGCGCCGGTAGCCGCCTGCTCAATCAGCGCGGCGACCTCTTTGGGATGAGATTGAAAAACGGAATGGCTGCCGTCAACTTCCACGGTATGGCTTTTCGCGCGTTTAGCGTACATACGCTCCAGATCGGGGTTAATAATTTTGTCCGATTTCGCCACCATATACCAGCTAGGTTTGGTTCGCCACGCGGCTTCGGTTACCACGGCGCCAAGCGAGGTCGGCGAGGTGGGGATCTGCGACTGCGCGCCAAACTGAGCCTGCTCGCGCGGCAGGTCGGCGGCAAAATCCCCCGGGAAATAGTGCGGATCGAGCATCACGTAGCCGTCAGACGTCTTGATAAACGGGTGCGCGGAGTTGGGATATTTTTTGCTGACCTCCGCCCGGTTCTCGCCGGCATCCAGCGCGTGGGCGGCGATATAAACCAGCCCGGCGACCTTCGGATCGTTACCGGCCTGGGTAATAATCGCGCCGCCGTAGCTATGGCCGACCAGAATAACCGGGCCATCCTGGCGATCCAGAATACGTTGGGTGGCGGCGACATCGTCGGCAAACGAGGTCAGCGGCTCCTGCACCAGCGTAACCCTGTAGCCGTCGCGGCTCAGAATGTCGTAGACCGGCTTCCACCCGGAACCATCAACAAAGGCGCCGTGTACCAGCACGATATTTTTCACCGGCGCGGCCTCGGCCGCGTGGCTGGCGCCGGCCATCATCATGGCCGCGGCAACAAGGCTCATTACTGCTTTATGTTTGATTTTCATGCTCATTCTCACTCTCTCCTCAACGGGACTGTTTTTCGATACAGGAGGGAGTGTAGCGGGAGGGTTCTGACAGGAGGGTGAGCCAGTTATGACAAAAAAATGACGGCCGGATAGGGCGGGTTACGTCCGGGAGCCGGCCTTCGGCGTATAGCCGAACTCCCGGCGGAAGGCGTGGGTAAAGGCGCTCTGCGACCTATAGCCGACCCTGCTCGCGATGCTGGCGATAGTCGGATCGCCGCGCATTAGCGCCGTACGCGCAAGGGTGAGGCGCCACGTGCGTAAATAGGAGAGCGGGGGCTGCCCCAGGCGACGGCTGAACTCAGCGGAGAAGGCGGCGCGCGACATGCCGGCTACGCCCGCCAGCCTGGCTACCGTCCACGGCTGCGCGACGTCCTGATGCATGGCGTGAAGCGCCCGACCGAGACGCGGATCTGAAATCGCGCTGAGCCAGCCGATTTCACCCGGCCCGATATTTTCTGTGTAAGCCCTAATCGCCTCCACGACCAGAATATCGGCAAGACGGGCGCTGACTATCTCGCGTCCTGGCTGGCCGCGTTCGATTTCGCCGTTGACCAGGTCGAGAAGCGTCGCGATCGCCGAGGAGGCGGGCGCGGAGCGGGGAATAATCATGAACACCGGCATTCTTTCAAGCAAAAAATCGGCGTTTGGTACGGCGAAGGTGACCGTTCCTCCGATGCTCACCGTATCATTTCCGCCGATGCGCACGACGTCGCATCCGGGGCCGTAAAGGGCCTGGCCGTCAATCGGCGCGGCGTCCGGGTCGCTGGCCACGGCGTATGCCGTGGGGCCAAGCAGGCATATGTCCCCCTCGTGCAGACGCTGCGGTTCCCACCCCGGCACTATCATCCACTGGCTGCCCCGCAGCAGGGCGACGAACTTGAGCCGGTCGATGGCGGGGAATGCTAGCGCCCATCTCCCCGCCGCTTCCAGGCGCGTGCGTCGGGTCACCCTGGCGCCGAGCGTGTCAAGGACATCCGATAGAGGGTCGAGCCTATTTTTAGATGATTTCGCTAATTTCATGGACGTTTGAGTATAGATGATCTTAAACCTAACGCTTATCATGACCAAAATCATCTTGCAAAGGAAATCATCATGAGCGTCGTGGGAAAAGTTGTCGCGATTACGGGAGCCAGCAGCGGCATTGGCCGCGCCAGCGCGAAACTACTGGCGCAGCGTGGGGCGTTCGTTGTGCTGGGCTCGCGTAATGCCGCAGATCTGCAGGCCGTTGCCGACGAAATTATCTTCGCAGGCGGCAAAGCCGCGTTTAAGGCCACTGATGTGCGTCTGCGCAGCCAGCTTGATGAGTTTGTCGCCTTCGCGGTGGCGCAAGGCGGCAGGCTGGACGCCATCGTCAACAACGCCGGAGTCGGTCCGATCTCCCGTTTTGACGCGCTCCGCGTGGAGGACTGGGACCTGATGATCGACGTGAATTTCCGCGGCACGCTTTACGGCATCGCTGCCGCGCTGCCGGTATTTGCCCGCCAGGGGAGCGGTCATGTCGTTAACGTGATTTCAACGGCAGGCATCCAGATCGTCCCCACCATGGGGGTTTATGCGGCGACCAAAAACGCGGTGCGCACGGCAACAGAGGTGCTGAGGCAGGAGGCGGGTCCCTATCTGCGGGTGACCGAAATTTCTCCGGGGGCGATCGCCACTAATTTCGGCGACACTATCCCGGATCCGGCGACGAAAAAGCTGATCGATGAGCGCCTGGGGGGCATTGCTATCTCGCCGGATGCCATCGCTCGCGGAATTCTCTTTGCGCTTGAGCAGCCGCCTGAAGTCGACGTGGGCAGCATCGTTATTCGCCCAACGGCACAGGGCTGATCGTTCGCCGTCCTGCGCTCATCCGGTTTGTCTGCCGTACCCGGCGGCTTCAGCGTTCGCTGATGCCGACGAGAAACAGGTTGACCAGGTGCGCGATGCGCGACAGCGGCGAGCCATCCTGCTCGGCGGCCAGAGAGATTGCCGTGATCACATACACCATATCGTCAAAGGTCACGTCGCGGCGCAGGATGCCGGCCTCCTGTCCGCGGCGGAGCAGGCGCTGGCCCTCTTCGGTTATCGCGTGGCAGCCGGGCGTGCCGCTTTGCAGAACCGTTCCGAGCGAGGCGGCAAAGCTGCGATAGATAATGGTGTTAGTCACCAGCTCTTCAAGATAGAGGCGTATCGCGCTCGCCGGATCGACCTCGGCATCCCGGGCGCGGCTGACCTCAGCCAGCGATAGGAAGCGCTCGCTGCAGGCGGCGGCCAGCAGGGCTTCACGGGTCGGGAAGCGTCGATAGAGCGTACCGATGCCGACGCCTGCCCGTTTAGCCACGTCCTCCAGCGAGACGGCGGCCCCTCTGGTCAGAAATACCTCTTCGGCAGCGGCCAGAATGCGCTCGCGATTTCGCAGCGCGTCAGCGCGCAGTATGGATTCATCGTTCAATTTTTTTCTCCCCCTTTGACAAGTGGAGGATACCTCCGTATTTTAAGTGGAGCAACACTCCACTTATTGATTGAGAGGGCGGTAAAATGACGAAGCGGTTTGAGAACAAGGTGGTGGTTATTACCGGCGGCAGCGACGGTATCGGCCTGGAGACGGCGAAAGGGTTCGCCGCTGAAGGCGCCCACGTCTACATCACCGGGCGTCGGCAGGAGCATCTCGATGCCGCCGTGCGGGAGATCGGCGGCGGCGCGGTGGGGGTGCAGGGGGACGTCGCCGTTTCAGCCGATCTCGATCGGCTCTACGCGCGGATCCGGGATGACCACGGCAGGGTGGACGTTGTCTTTGCCAATGCGGGGATTGCCGAAACGCAGACGCTCGAGGCGATCGACGAGGACCATTTCGACCGAATGTTCGCGGTGAACGTTAAGGGCCTGCTTTTCACCGTGCAGAAGGCGCTGCCGTTGATGAGCGCGGAGGGCGCGATCGTTCTCAACGGGTCGGTTGCCGGCAGCAAAGGCTTTGCCGGCCAGTCGCTGTACAACGCCAGCAAGGCGGCGGTGCGCTCGTTCGCGCGAACCTGGACCAATGACCTGAAGGAGCGGGGCATCCGCGTGAACGTGGTCGCGCCGGGCGGCACCGAAACGCGCCTGATGCGCGGCTATCTTGACGCGCGTCCGGGATTTGAAGAGGCGCTGAACCAGCAGGTTCCGCTCGGCAGGCTGGGGCGGCCGGACGAAGTAGCGAAGGCGGTGCTGTTCCTGGCATCCAGCGAGAGCAGCTTCATCGCCGGCAGCGAACTGTTTGTCGATGGCGGCAGCGTCGCGGTTTAAGAGCCTCCGGTAAAAACATAAAGCGCGGTGAACAAACCGCGCTTCTTTTATGGAAGGTTAGCCCTGCCTTTATCGTACCGGGGCCGCGCTTACGCCCCCCGCACGGCAATACACTTTATTTCGACCAGCAGGCCGGGATGCGCCAGGCTCGTCACCTCTACGCAGGTCCATGCGCTTCTGCCGCGCGGGAAAAGAGCGTCCTTCACGCGGCGAAAGGTGCCCATGTGTTCAGCCATATCAACGTGATAAGTGGTCATCTCCACCACGTCGTCAAAGCTGCAGCCCGCTTCGTTGAGCACTAACTCCAGGTTGCGCCAGCAGGCAATAAACTGCTGCTCCGTGTCGCTAATCACCTCCAGATCGGCCGTGCGGCCTACCTGTCCGGCGCAGTAGAGTGTGTTGCCGACCAGCACGGCGGGCACGTAGCCGGTGCGTTCAGAGAGCGCCTGCATGGCGGCGGGGATAATGAATGTTCTATCGGTCATGACGTATTTAATCCTTCGTTACGCAGACGAGCGGCTTGCGTTTGTCCTTCCGCCGCTGCTAGTATAGGAACCAATCGGTTTATAATTTAAACCTCCTGACTGGGTTTATCAATGAAAAATCTATCTGCTGTCGGGCGTCCGCGGGAGTTTGAGCTGGAAGAGGCCGCCCGCGACGCGATGAACGTTTTTTGGGATCTCGGCTATGAGGCGGCGTCGCTGCCGGATCTGATCGCCGGTACCGGCCTGTCGCGCGGCAGCCTTTACAAGGCGTTTGGCGATAAAAAGGGGCTGCTGCTGGCCGCCCTGGATCTCTACACCGCCGACGGGCTGAAGGCGACGGCGGATATTCTGTCGCAGCCCGGTTCGGTCAGCGAGGCGATTCGCGCCTCGCTGCTGCGCTACGCCGCGCTCTCCTGGGGAGAGAAGGGGCGGCGCGGCTGCCTGGTGGTGTCGCTGACTACCGAAATGGCCGCGCGCGATGAGCAGGTGGCCGAGCGAACCGGGCGCATGTTCCGCCGCTTGCAGCAGCTGTACGCCGCGGCGATTGTGCGCGGGCAGGTCGACGGCGAGCTGCCCGAGTGCGATGAGCAGGCGGTGGCGCATTTTCTGGTTTGTCAGATTGAAGGTATGCGGGTGCTGGGCAAAACTGGCGCCAGCGAAGAGGAGATGCGCGCCGTGGTCGATTGCACGATGCGCGTTATCGGGCGTTAATTTTTTTACCCTATTGGGAACTGAATGGTTCCATTTGGAGAGCGTATATGTCCCACTTAGGTCCTGGCTCAGTCGAACCTCACCGCTGGGCGATGTTTATCGTCCTGCTGGTGGGCGCCTTTTACCGCCGCTGGATTTCTTCATCGTGAACGTGGCGCTGCCTTCCATCCAGGAGGAGCTGGGGACCTCGGCGTCGGCCGAGCAGTTTGTTATCTCTTCCTACGCCGGATTCTATGCCGTTACGCTGATCACCGGCGGGCGGCTGGGGGATCTGTTTGGCCGCGGACGGATGTTTTTTGCCGGATTGATCGGCTTTGCCGCGGCGTCGGCGCTGTGCGGTTTTGCCTGGTCGCCCGGGGCATTGATCGGCGGCCGCGTGCTGCAGGGCATCGCCGCCGCGGTTATGGCGCCGCAGGCGCTGGCGTCGATTCAGGCGATTTTCCCGGAAGCGGAAAAATCGCGCGCGCTGGGCCTGTACGGGGCGGTGTTCGGCCTGGCGTCGGTTATCGGCCAGGCGCTGGGCGGCATTCTGATCTCTTTAAATCTCTTTGATAGCGGCTGGCGGGCTATTTTCCTCGTCAACCTACCGATTGCGCTGCTGGTCCTTCTGTTCGGCATTCCGCTGATCAAAGAGACGCGCGCGCGGCAGGCCCGCAGGTTAGATATGGGCGGGATGGCGCTCTCCGTCATCGCCCTGGGGCTGCTGATCGTCCCGCTAATCGAAGGTCGGGAAGCGGGCTGGCCGTGGTGGGCCTGGCTGGCGTTGGCGCTGGCGCCGGTCGCTGCCTGTCTGTTCTGGCGCTATGAAAATCGGCTTGCGCGCAGGGGCGGCGATCCGCTGATCGACCCGATGATTTTTCGCGAGCCGGACATGGGGCTCTCCCTGCTGCTGGCGCTGCTGTTCTATTCGATCGGCGTCTTTTTCCTCCTGTTCTCGATCTATTTGCAGAGCGCTCTGCAGCAAAGCGTGCTGCGGGCAGGGCTGATCTTTCTGCCGTTCGGCGCCGGCTTTTTGCTGGGGCCGCTCTCCACGCCGTCTGGCAGGCGGATCGCCGGCCCTTACGTCAATCCTATTGGGATGGGGCTGGAAACGCTGGGTCTGCTGGGGTTTGCCGGGCTGATGACCACCACGGCGGAAGGTATTCCACCGGCCTCGCTTCCTCTGTCGGCGGCGCTGTTTATTATCGGCTTTGGCCAGGGGCTGGCGCTCCCGACGCTGATGCACATTATTACCGGCCGCGTTGCGCCGGCCTATGCCGGGATGATTGCCGGCGTGGTCAGCTCGACCCTACAGCTCAGCACCGCCCTTAGCGTGGCGGTGATTGGCGGCATTTTTTACGCCGTTCTGGGTTCTCGCAGCGATCCCGGCGCTATCACCCACGCGTTTATCGTCGCCATTTTGTGCATCGCCGCCTGCCTGACGGCCGGGGCAGGGCTGAGTATCCGCCTCGCCCGGAAGTCGGCGGCTGCGCCCAAGCTCAGCAAATCGAACGTATGAGTCATCCAGGCCGCGCTGGGGCAAAACCGATAGCAGCGCGGGTATTTCAAATCCCTTTAACAGAAGAGCATTATGAATAGAGAGAATACGCAGGTTGTTATCTACGTCAGCTACCAGGGTCGCGCGGAGGATCGTTTCGATCGGCAATACTATGTTAACGGCCATCTTCCGCTGGTGATGGACCTTTGGGAAAAATATGGTCTGGTCAGCGTGGCCGCTTTCTTCCCGCTGCGGGAGCAGCCGGGAACCCTGGCCATTTGCGAATGTATTTTCCGCGATGAGGCGGCGGTATCCGCGGTATTTTCTTCGCCGGAAGTCGCCGAAGTGATGGCGGACGTGCCGCTGTTTACCGATATCCACCCCGTACGCATGCGCGCGCATCCGCTTTGATTGCGTAAATAAGCCACCTGCGGAGCAGGTGGCATTAATCTACTTTGCAGAAAATAGCCGAACGTTGCCGATGTACCTTATGGCTGCCGTGCCAGGGGGCGTAAGCTCAGGCGCAGGCCGCAGAATTTGAGGCTCAAGGCCCGGCATCACTCGGTCAATTTATTTGATGCATTATGTTAAACAAACGATATTTATCCTCAGCAGCGAATGCGTAAAGTAGAGGTTAACCTCGGCAGGCGCTGATTTACGGCATCACCGCCTGCGGATCATTTCCCTGCAAACCAGGATGAATACGTCATGAAAAAGATTGGATTTTTGTCATTTGGTCACTGGACGCCGTCGGCGCAGTCCGCAACCCGTTCGGCCGCTGACGCGCTGCTGCAATCCATCGATCTGGCCGTTGCCGCCGAAGAGCTGGGCGCGGACGGCGCCTACTTTCGGGTGCATCATTTTGCCCGCCAGCTCAGCTCGCCGTTTCCTCTGCTGGCCGCGATAGGCGCGAAAACCCGCAGCATTGAAATCGGCACCGGCGTTATCGATATGCGCTATGAAAACCCGCTGTATATGGCCGAGGACGCGGGGGCGGCGGATTTGATCTCCGGCGGTCGCCTGCAGCTTGGCATCAGCCGCGGCTCTCCGGAGCAGGTGATTGACGGCTGGCGCCATTTTGGCTACGTGCCCGCGGATGGAGAAAACGAGTCAGATATGGCGCGTCGCCATACCGAAGTGCTGCTGGACGTCCTGCGAGGAGAAGGTTTTGCCAAACCGAATCCGCAGCCCATGTTCCCCAACCCGCCGGGCCTGCTGCGCCCCGAGCCGCATTCTGCGGGGCTGCGCGAACGTATCTGGTGGGGCGCGGGCTCCAACGCCACCGCGGTATGGGCGGCGAAGCTGGGCATGAACCTACAAAGCTCGACGCTGAAAGATGACGAGACCGGCGAGCCTTTCCATATTCAGCAGGCCAAACAGATTCGGGCATACCGCGAGGCCTGGGCGCAGGCGGGGCATGTCCGTACGCCGCGGGTCTCGGTCAGCCGCAGCATTTTTGCCCTGATGGACGATCGCGATCGGATGTATTTCGGTTCCGGCCGCGATGAGGGCGATACGATCGGCCTGATTGATGAGAAAACGCGCGCGATATTCGGCCGCAGCTATGCCGCAGAGCCGGACCGGCTTGTCGAGCTGCTGAAGAAGGATGAAGCGATTGCCGAAGCGGACACCCTGTTGCTGACCGTGCCGAATCAGCTCGGCGTGGATTACAACGTCCACGTTATCGAGTCGATCCTCAAACACGTTGCGCCGGCGCTGGGCTGGCGCGGTTAATTGGCTGTAAGGCAAAACGCCCCGCAGGCATTGCGCCATGCGGGGCGTTAATCATCGATACGCTGCACGCACGACCCTACGGCTGAACCTGCGGCTGTAGCTGATAGATCCACGCGGACAGGCATTGCCCGTCGGCCGTCGTCACCTCAGTCTGCACCCGGTCGTAGCCCGCTTCAAATTCATCCAGCGCCGGCCAGAACTCCGCCAGCCTGCTGGACATAAACAGATAGCCGTGGACCTGCGGCCCGCTTTTACTCAGGACGATCCCCGGAAAATCAGCGGCAGCGCCCCAGCCGCGCTCGTAAAAGGTGCCGCTCACCGCGCCCGGCAGCCACTCTCCGCCGATATTTTCCAGAATATGGGCATTCGCGTGGCCCGGACGCAGCGTGCCGTAGACAAATAAGCGTTCCATTATCCCTCGTTAAGCAAAGTGATGAATTCCCCGGCGGGCGGGGGAGAGAGCCCATACTGGCGCAATCGCGACGTTTTTAAAAGCGCTGCGGCCCGGTCGGTCATCCGCGTGGACAGGGGCTTATTCTGCCCGATTGCGCAATGGCACGACGGGCTGCTGTTTCTTACCGCCCCTTTGGTGATAAACATTCGCCATATTGATGCCCCTTGAGTTCACCCAATGAATGGACTACTGTAGAGCGCGCCTGTTTATTGCACGTTCAGTGGGTCCGACAACCGGCGTAAAAATACTAATAAGATAATCCTTGCCGGTCCTTTTTATCAGGGCGACGGCGCGATGCGTTTTTACACACACAAAATCATAATGCGGCTGCTGGAGTTGGAGTTCATATGTGGACGATAATTGGCATTCTAATTGTGCTGGCGGTTATTGGTAATTTAATAAAAAAAAAGGAAACTCCCCCTACTAAATCAGGTAGCCAGTCGCCGCCGGGGTTCATCAGGCCTGAGCCGCTCCGGCCGGAGAGCGACTTTTTACGCGAGGCCGCGCAAAGGCGCAATCTGCAGGTTAACCTCCTTGCGGGCGTGAATAAAGAAAATCCGCCGCCCAGCCGCGAGCTTAATAATATACCGGCGTCGATTACGATGAGCGAGGCGCTGGCTATTATTATGCACGTCGTCGGCTTTAAGGATTATATGCTAATGCGCTATGCGATAACCGGGCTAACCCATCTGGCGCCGGCCTATATGTCGGATTTACACCATGCGTTTATGGGTAATGCCTTCAATCGATAGAAAACCATGATATGCTACTGGTATTTAGGGCTTTCTATGGCTACCGTTACTGTTCATTGTCCTCGTTGCCATTCCGATTCTGTTTATCGCCATGGGCACAGCTGTTCCGGGCACGAGCGCTTTCGTTGCCGGTCATGTCGCCGCGTTTTTCAGCTGGCTTATACCTGTGAAGCCAGAAAACCCGGTGTAAAAGAACAGATAGTTGAACTGGCACACAACGGTGCCGGCGTCCGCGATACCGCCAGAGTTCTTAAGGTCGGTATCAATACCGTCATACGGACATTAAAAAGCTCTCGCCGTCCCGGATAACCGCTTCTCCTGTCGCTCATGCCGATGTGGCACTCATCTGCGAGCTTGATGAGCAGTGGGGCTTTGTTGGCAGTAAAGCCCGGCAGCACTGGCTCTGGTATGCTTACAATACCAAAACGGGTGGCGTACTGGCTTATACTTTCGGCCCACGTACCGATGAGACATGTCGGGAACTGTTGGCCCTGTTGACGCCCTTTAGCATCGGCATGATTACCAGCGATAACTGGGGCAGTTATGCCAGAGAGGTGCCGAAGGAGATACATCTGACTGGTAAAATTTTCACACAGCGCATTGAGCGAAACAATCTGACGCTGCGAACCCGTATCAAGCGGCTGGCACGCAAAACAATATGTTTTTCACGTTCCATCGAATTGCACGAAAAGGTCATCGGTGCCTTCATCGAAAAGTACATGTTCTACTGATTGGAGGCATTACCAACGTGGGCATACCACATCAATCTTTGCCATCAGAAATCCAAAAAGCAAAGCATACTACAACACTAAATTTGAGTCATGACCGCCGAATTTACACCACGTCCTAAGACTCTACCCTCATTCATCGAGAAATACATGTTCTACTAATTGGAGGCATCACCCGTTTATGCAGCAGGTTCCGGGTAAGCCCTTTTATGCCATTCAGCAATTTAACTGGTCAAGAGCCATCGACTTTTCGCAGGTCAGACGGCGGAATATCTCTTCGCTGTATCATTTCACCCACCTGAATAATCTGCAGGGAATATTTTCATCGGGCATTATGACCCGCCAGCAAATTGAAAATAAAGGCTATCCTTTTCACTATAATGATGAGCTGCGGCTGGATGGCGTGAGGGACTCAATATCTCTCTCGATTGGCCACATTAATAATAAAATGCTCTACAAATATTCCCGTGGGTTAAGCGATAGCGACTGGGTGATTTTGAAAATCAAAAAAGAGCTGCTGAGCGGACCCGTCGAACCCTCTTTTGACTTTCCACAGCTGTTAAACCGGGCGGTGTTCTGCCGCAGCAACGCGGCGTCGAGCGCGGTTAAGGCAGTAAGCCTTGGCGAGCGTAAAAAACATGCGGCCTTTCAGACCATGTTTGTCGGGGAGAACGGCGAAGAGTCGGGAGATCGTCCGTATGATATCCAGGCCGAGATCCTCTATCTTGGCAATATTGCGCCCGGGTTTATTAGCGAGGATATTTTTTACAGCGCCGCGAGTATTCCTTTATGGCTACGCGAGAGTTCGGTGATAATCACCGTCGATCCTTCCCGTTTTTCTTTCAGGTAAATTTATGGCCGTACGCCCCGTCTTTATCCCGAGGAGCCAGGGGGATACCCTGGTCGATATTGCTAACGTGGATTTCAGCTGGTCAGCCGGGCTGGCGGTGTCGCAAAAGCAGAAATCAATCGCCTCCCTGCACGAGAACTATCGGCAAAGCGTCCCGGAAGCGAAAATTCTCGAAGTTTCCAGTAAGTCCACGCAGGAGACGGGCAGGGCGCTGAGCGCCTTTAATATGGGGGTACAGAGCAGCGGCGGGCAGTTTATTAGCGTGGAGTCGCTGTTTCAGTCTTCGAAAGTCTTTATGGATAACGGAGCGCTGCGCGGGCCCTTTCGCGAGCTGATGCGTATGGCGCCGAAGGACGCAAAGCGCGCGGAGCAGCTGAAAACCTCCGGGCGGCTGGCGCACTTTTCCTTCCAGCCCAGCGAGCAGCGCGCGGCCATCATCTGGCCGCTCGAGCCGAAAACCGCCTTCTATGACTGGCTGTACCTTAACGCGCTCAGCCATTCGCCGCTTAAAGAGAGCGTGCTGGAGTACTCCGCGTTTACCGACATTGAATTCAACCCGGAAAAATCGGTGAACTGTCAGGCCTACTCCGTGGCGCTGTGGTGCGCCCTGAGCCAGCGCAGGCTGCTGGAGAACGGGATCCCACCGCGCGACGAGTTTATTGAATTAATCGAGAGATTCACGATTTACAACACCAGCGACGGCGATCCGCGCAATATGCGTCTGTTTTAAATTATCAGGAGGCACGATGGTCAGGCGACTTTCCGGCATGGTTTCCCCAGCCGGCTCTTCATCAACGGATGCCTTTGCCGATATTGGTAATGCCTCCAATTAGTAGAACATGTATTTCTCGATGAATGAGCCGATGACTTTTTCGTGCAATTCGATGGAACGTGAAAAACATATTGTTTTGCGTGCCAGCCGCTTGATACGGGTTCGCAGCGTCAGATTGTTTCGCTCAATGCGCTGTGTGAAAATTTTACCAGTCAGATGTATCTCCTTCGGCACCTCTCTGGCGTAGCTTCCCCAATCGTCGCTCGTTATCATGCCAATGCTGAAGGGGGTCAATAACGCCAGCAGCGCCTGACATGTCTCATCATTACGGGGGCCGAACGTATAAGCCAGAACGCCCCCTGTTTTGGTGTTGTAGGCATACCAGAGCCAGTGCTGCCGGGCTTTACTGCCGACAAAGCCCCATTGCTCATCGAGTTCACAGATAAGAGCCACATCTGCATGGGCAACCGGAGAGGATGTTATTCGCTTCGGCGCGAGTTTTTTAAAGTGCGGATGACGGTGTTAATGCCGATTTTTAGCGTTCTTGCCGTATCCCGGACACCGGCACCGTTGAAGGCCATTTCGGTAATTTTCTCTTTGACACCCGGCTTACGGGCTTCATAGGTATAGGTGAGTAAAAACACGCGGTGGCAGTCACGACAGCGAAATCTGTCACGGCCTTTAGGGTTCTGACCATGGCGATAAACCTGAGCAGACTGACAACGGGGACAATGAACGTTAACGCTGGCCATGAGAAAACCTCAAAAGCGGGCATTATACATCATTCAACTAATTAGAGGCATTACCCCGATATTCCCGCCGAACGTCGGCGGGAGATTGAGGCGGAGGTGCAGCAGGCGTACTTCGCCCGCGTCAGCGCGGTGAAAAAGCAGGTGGATGCGCTGAGCGTCGCGCAGCGGGAAATGTTTCATCGCCAGCTGGCAGAGACGCTGAGGCTGGTTTCGGCCGGGGGAACCGAGCAATGATCGAGAATAAAATATTGGCCGCCGTCGCCGAATCGCTGCAAAAAAGCAGCGCCGCGATTGAGCAAGCCAATCGCAAAATGGGCCTGCTGGCGCGGGAGTCCCTCTACCGCTCAAAGCTGGAAAGCGAGCTGGCAGGAGAGCTGATGGCGATGGAGGCGGCGCTGAAGTCGGTGCAGGAGAGTATCCGCAGGCACGAGCAGCATGAGGCGCTGGTGGCGGGCTTAGACCCGCAGAGCCGCGAGACGTTTAACGCCCTCTTTGCGCACAACCACGCCCGGCTAAGCGACCTGCTAAAAAACGAAAAATCAGGCCAGTAACGGCCAAAAAAAACCAGCCAAAAGTCTGGCTGGCAAATACTCGGATAGTGCTCAGTTTTATTGTGGATGTTCAGAATGATTCCTGAGCATCGGTCTGGAGGCTGCGCCAGGCAGTACCCAGACGGCTGGTCAGGATCCTCGCGCGCAGCGTCCGCCTGAGGCGTTCTTCTCATACTCCCGGCCAGCAGGCTGCGTCCGGCGATACCGAATTTGTCATACAAATATGGCAGTATTTGTTTCAGAATGAAAATGAATAATTTTTATAAAAATTATGCCATTAGGGAATGACAGGTTAACTTTTGCTATAGCGTGATTGGTCGGCGGGCAGGGCGCCGGTCTGCTCTCTGGCAGTCCGGCGCCGGCGGAAAGCGAGCGCCTCCGCTAGAGATCGATCAGCAGGTTGGGCGAGCGGCTACGGGAGCAGCAGAGCGCGATACGCTGCGCGACGGCGGCCTTCTCCGCCGGGGACTGTACCGTATCCCGATGATCGACCACCCCCTCGATAACCGGCGTGAGGCAGGCGCCGCACATCCCCATTTCGCAGGAGAGCGGGACCGCAACTCCCTGCTGCTGGAGCACCTGGGCGATAGTCTGGTGCGCCGGAACCGGCCACCGCGCGCCTGACGAGGCCAGGGTAACGGTAAAGGTGTCGGCCTCGCCGCCGACGTCGGCGACCGCCGGCGCTGCCTGAAACGCTTCGCTATGGATCTGCGCCTCCGGCCAGCCCTTTGCCGCCGCGACTTCGCGTGCGCAGGTCATAAAACCGTGGGGCCCGCACAGATAGAGATGCTGCCCGGCGCGCGCCCCGGCAAGGGTCGAGGCGAGATGCTGGCGCGGGCTGTGCCCCTCTTCTGAGCAGTACAGGGCGCAGGTTCCCTGGCTGAAGCGCCGCGCCAGCGGGCGGATAAAGGCCGCGTTCTCCCGGCGCTTGACGTAATAGTGCAGCTCAACCGGCACGCCGTCCGCTTCGAGCTGCAGCAGCATCGCGTAGAGCGGCGTAATGCCAATACCGGCGGCCAGCAGCACAACGCGTTCCGCCGGCTGTAGCGTAAACAGGTTGCGCGGGGGAGAGATGCGTAACGCCTGGCCCGGGCGCAGCGTCTCGTGGATATAGCGCGAACCGCCGCGCGAGGCGCGATCCCGGGCGACGCAGATAAGATAGCCCTCCGCACCGCTCGTCGGGCCGGTCAGCGAGTACTGGCGCATCATCCCATCCGACAGATGGAGATCGATATGCGCCCCCGGCCGCCACTCGGGCAGCGGCTTGCCGTCCCTGGCCACCAGCCTGACGGCGAGGCTGGCATCCCCCTCGCGCCACATTCCGTCAACCACCACCTGCAGCAGTTCGCTCATTTACGCCTCCGTCTAGACGAGGAAAAAGTCGCCAAAGCCCATCTTCTGCAGCCCGCGACGATAGGCAATCGAGCTGCGGTCGGCGGGAATATGCGCCTCAAGGGTTAAGTCCAGCGGCAGCCTCTCCGGGCGCTGGGTTTCGACCATCAGCCGGTCCTCCTCGAAGACGCGCAGATTGAACGCGTGCACGTCGGCAACCGGAACGTGGAGATCGAAGTTGCGCGCAATCGGCGCGAACATGCGGGTGACGCGCGACGATACCGGCGAAGCGGCGTTCATAATCACCAGCCGGGCTTCGCCGGGGAAGTGGATGGTCAGCGTCGCGGTAAAGGGCAGATGCATCTCGAAATGGCGCAGCCACTGAAATCCCTCCGGCGCGCGGAATCCGGCGCTGGCCGGATAGTTGCCGACCGAGCTCCAGTAATCGGCAATAAAGCCAAAAGACGTTTCCTGCGGGCTGTAGGCCGGCACCTCCTGATTATCCGGGTCGGCGAAGGTATCGGTATGGATCCAGGCAAAGTGGGCGACATCGAGAAACCCCTCCACCTGACGGCCGGCAAAGCCGTTGACTTCAAACGCCGGGCAGTTGATCTGCTGAAACCCCTCATCGTGCCAGTGCGGCATGGTGGGCAGCGGCATCGGGTTCTCCGGGTCGAAGGCCATGCACACCCAGATCAGCCCAAAGCGCTCCTCCACCGCATAGTGGGTCAGGTGGAGCCTGGCCGGAACCGGCTGGTCGGGGCTGGAGGGGATTCGGTTGCAGCGCCCCTCTTCGCCGAAGCGCAGGCCGTGATAGGGGCAAATAATCCCTTCGTCGTCGTGAGAGCCGAGGGTCAGCGGTACGCCGCGGTGGGGGCAGACGTCGCGGGCGACCACCACCGAGCCTTTAATCCGGTAGATAACCAGCGGTTCGTCCAACAGGGTCGCCTTCAGCGGGGCGCCGCCGACGTCCTCGGCGCGGGCGACCGGGTGCCAGCATTTCGCCAGCCTGAGCCAGTCGTCCGGTTCGAAGGTGCAGCGGGCCGGTGGGGGGGGATTGGTTCTGTTCATCATGTTCCTTCCTGCTCACGGAAAAGCATTTGTTTAATTGTTGTGAGTTTATTGTTGTCATATTAGGGTGTTGACATCCATCGCCATTAATTCACTCAGGCGTTGCAAAAAAGAGAACAGGTGGGATATGAGTCCGTTTTCGCGTTTCGCTATCTATTTCGCCGCGGTGGCCCGCAGCGGCAGCCTGCGCCGGGCGGCTGAAAAGCTGCATATCTCGGCCTCGGCGATTAATCGCCAGATCCTGCAGGCCGAAGAGGAGTTCGGTACGCCGCTGTTTGAACGGCTGCCGGAAGGGCTGCGCATGACCACCGCCGGAGAGCTGCTCTATGACAACCTGCTGCGCTGGCAAAAAGAGTTTCAGCTTACCCGCCAGCAGTTTGACGAGCTGCAGGGGCTAAAGCGCGGCAGCGTCAGCATCGGCATGGTGCAGGCTCTGGCGGAGGGCAGCTTTGCCGCGGCGCTGGCCGATATTATTACCGGGTGGCCGTGGCTGGAGCTCAATCTGCGGGTGGCGGAGAGCCACGCGGTGAGCGAAAAGGTTCGCCAGGCCGACGTCGATTTTGGCCTGATCCTCGACCCGGAAGGCCAGGCGGGGCTCAGCGTGTTGGCGTTCGTCGAGCTGGAGATGGGGGTGGTGATGCGCCCGGACAGCCCCCTCGCGCAGGCGGCGACGCTGTCGTTGGGCGATCTTAGCCAGCAGCGGCACATCGTTCCCGGCGCGCCGCTTATCGTGTACGATCGGGTGGCGATGCTCTACCGGCACTACGGCTTTTCGCCGGCCAACGCCGTTAGCTGCAATGATATTCGGCTGATTAAATCGCTGATCCTCAAAGGCAGCGGCGTGACGGTACTGAGCCTGCTGGACGTACTGGATGAGGTCAAAAGCGGGCAGCTGGCGTTTATTCCGTTGCGCAATAAGCTGCTGCGGCCGCTGACCCTGGCGCTGTGCGCCGCGCCATCGCGCCAGCTCTCGCGTCCGGCACAGATGGTGATTCAGAAGCTAACGGCGGTAATGGAGGAGATGCGCGCCGTTGGCGAAACCCGGCGTGCGCTCCCTGAAGGCGGCGGTTAGCCGAGCGGGCCGCCCTGTATCGTCTCGCACAGGCCGTTGATGATCCGCTCTCCGCTCTCCTCTTCGAGCTCCCGGTACCAGGCCTCGGTCAGCGCCATCTCCTTGCCGTGGGTGATATCGCAGCGTTTGCGCGCCTTCAGTATCAGATCGCGAACCCGCTCGCAGCGCCGGGCTTCGTAGCGGAGCAGCGCGGCGGCGATATCCCCGCCTTCGCGTAACGCCTCGCCCAGAACCACCGCGTCCTCCAGCGCCGCGCAGCCGCCCTGGCCTATATCCGGAGTGGTGCTGTGCCCGGCATCCCCGAGCAGCGCTACCTTCCCGCGCACCAGCCGGTCGAAGGGCTCAATATCGTGAATTTCGATACGGTTGGTGGTGGCCGGATCGAGGCGGGCGATCAGCTTCTGCACCGGCGCCGCCCAGCCGCTGAAATAGCGCCTAAGATCCGCCCGCAGGGTGCTGCGATCTTCCGCCAGTCCGGCCGGCAGGGGGACGTCAAAGAAAAAATAGAAGCGCCCCCTGGCGACCGGCATCAGCGAAACGCGCTTGCCCTCGCCGACAAAGGTGGTCCACTGATCGGCGGGGGCGATGGACTCGTCAATTTCCACCAGGCCGTTCCAGTTAACGTAGCCCGCGTAGCGCCGCTCGGGGGTAAAGCCGAGCACGTAGGGGCGCAGAGCTGAGTGGCTGCCGTCGGCGGCAATCAGCATATCGCCGTGGGCGGTGGTTCCGTCGCTGAACCACACCGTCACGCCGTCGTCATCCTCCGCCACGCGGGTGGCTCGCTTGCCGAACCGTACCGCGTCGCGGCCCCAGAAATTGAGCATCTCGCCCTGCAGTTCGCTGCGCGAGACCGGGCAGGGGCGGCCGCCGGTGCGTTCGACCAGCGGCGCAAGGCTAAAGCGGGTCAGGGTTTTTCCCTCCAGGTAATCCTGATAGGCCATATAGCGCATCGGGCCGCCGTAGGTCTCCGTGATGTCGCCCATGCCCAGCCGGTTCATGCACTTCACCCCGTTGGGCCAGATTGAGATGGCGGCGCCAACCGGCTTAATCTCCTGCACCGCCTCAAACACCTCGCAGCTAATCCCGGCCTCTTTCAGCGCGACGGCCGCGCTCAGGCCGCCGATACCGGCGCCCATCACTAATGCTTTCATTATCTTCTCCTGTGGCATGCGTCGGGAAGAAGCCAGCAATTTGCGTACCAGCTTGCCGCCGGCGCGATAGAGGCGTCTGGCGGACGCGGCAGCGGAGGGTATGCGCTAAAGTGGTGCATTATCGGGCAATAATTGCCTTTTTTTGCATCAAAAATTGTAAATTGGACAACGCCGAATCAACCGTTTCACCTGGCCGCGGCGGCCAGACCCGGAATAAGGGAATGTGGCCTGCTTTGTGCAAGCCGCTCTGTGCAATACTGCGCTAACGCTATTGACGACAAAAAAGGGGCGAAACATGTCCGAAGAGGCCGCGACGATCGCGATTGAGGAGTTTAACCGGCTGGATGAAGAGGCGGCCTGCGGCCTGCTGCGGCCCTGCGTGGCGATCCCCGCCTGGGCCGCGGCGCTGGTGCGGGGCCGTCCTTATCCTGACCTTGCCGCGCTGCTGGCCGCCGCGCAGGACGCGGCCCAGGGCTGGGGGGAGGCCGAGCTGGACCGGGCGCTGAGCGCCCATCCGCGCATCGGCGAAAAGCCGCCCGCAGGTGGGGCGCACGCCGCGCTGTCGCGGCGGGAGCAGGCGGCGGTCAACGAGAAGGATGCGCGCCTTGCTCAGGCGCTAAAAGAGGGCAACGCTCGCTACGAGGCCCGCTTCGGGCGGGTGTTCCTGATCCGCGCCAAAGGCCGCAGCGGGGAGGAGATCCTGCGGGCGCTGACGCAGCGGCTACAGCACGACGAGGCGCAGGAAGCGGAAGAGGCGCTGGCGCAGCTACGCGAAATTACCTTATTAAGACTGACGGGAGTCATAGGCGAATGAATACGTTGAGTACCCATATTCTCGATATCTCCAGCGGCAGGCCCGCCGAGGGCGTGGCGGTGAACCTGCTGCTGGGCGGGCAAACGATCGCCAGCGGCCTGACCGACGAGCAGGGCCGCATTGCGCTGCTGGCGCCCGGTATGCTGATTGCCGGGCGCTATCGGCTGGTGGCTGATATTGGCGACTGGTTTACGCGCGACGGGCGGGAAACGCTCTACCTTAGCGCACAGATCGATTTCGCCATCGGCGAAGATGACGATGAGCACTTTCACCTGCCGTTTTTGATCGCCCCCGGCGGCTGGTCAACCTACCGGGGGAGCTAACTTTTCCTGGCGGCCCGGCCCGCGGCGTCAGCCCTGCTGGCGCCAGACTCGCTCGCCGTTGACCCAGGTCTCGCTGATATTGCGCTCGTCGCCGAGGGTCATCAGCACAAACAGCTGCTCGTAGATATCCTTACAGCGGCCGATGCGCAGCCGCTGCAGCGGCGTGGCGGCCGGGTCGATAACCACGAAGTCGGCCTCTTTTCCCGGCTGGAAGTTGCCAATTTTGTCGTCGAGGCGCAGGGCGTGGGCGCCGCCGAGGGTGGCGTGGTAAAAGGCTTCGCAGGCGGGCAGGCGATAGCTCTGCAGCTGCGCAACTTTATAGGCTTCCCCCAGCGTGCGCAGCATGCTGAAGGTGGTTCCCGCCCCCACGTCGGTGCCGATACCGATCCGCACCCGCTGCTGCCAGCTGGCGGGCAGGCGAAACAGGCCGCTGCCGAGGAACAGGTTCGAGGTTGGGCAGAAGGCCAGCGCGGAACCGGTCTCGTGCAGGCAGCGCCACTCCGCGTCGGCCAGATGAATACCGTGCGCAAACACGCTGCGCTCGCCGGTCAGCCGGTAGTGGTGATAGACGTCGAGATAGTGCTCATGCTCCGGCCACAGGCTTTTCACCCACGCCACCTCGCTGAGATTTTCGCTCAGATGGGTATGCAGCCAGGTGTCCGGAAACTCCTCCCTCAGCCGCTGAACGGCCGACAGCAGCTCCGGCGTGGAGGTGGGGGCAAAGCGCGGGGTAATGGCGTAGCCCAGGCGCCCGCGGCGGTGCCAGCGCTGGATCAGCTCTCGGGTTTGCCGGTAGCTCTGCGCAGCCGTTTCCGTCAGATAATCCGGCGCGTGGCGGTCCATCATCACCTTCCCGGCGAGGAGCCGCATATTCAGACGCAGCGCTTCGCTAAACAGCGCATCGACCGACTCGGGATGCAGCGTGCAGAACACCAGGGCGGTGGTGGTGCCGTGGCTGAGCAGCTGGTTGACAAAAAACTGGGCGATCTCCGCGCTATAGGCCTCATCCGCGAACTGGCTCTCCACCGGGAAGGTGTAGGCGGTGAGCCACTCCAGCAGCTGTTCGCCGTAGGCGCCGATCATCTCCGTTTGCGGATAGTGGACGTGGGCGTCGATAAAGCCCGGCAGCAGCAGCCGGCCGCGCAGGTCGCTATAGCCCCTGTGCGGATGGAGAAACTGCTCGCCCTCCTGCCACGGCAGTAGCGTCTGGATCGTACCGTCCTTAATAAACAGCAGTCCGTCGGCAAGATAGCGCGCGTGACGGGCGATATCGTCAGCGCCGTCGGCGACCCGGGCAATATCAAAAAACGCCCCGCGAACTGCGGTATCGTACGACCTGATGGTTTCCGTCATGTTGGCTCCCTGTTGCATCGCGCATTGAGCAAAATCTAAAGCAATATTGATGCCAGCCGCCGCGGTTGCGGAATATGCCGCGCCGGCGGGCGCGGCCAGAGAGGGGAAACTACTCTTTTTGCGCCACGGCGCGGGCGTCATAGCGCGCGGCGGCGACGGCGGCGCGATCGTCGCGGGCAATCCAGCGGTAGGCGGCGCCGCTCAGGAACACGCCGATAAACCAGCTAAAGTTGGCGACCTCATGCAGGGCGGGGATAAAGCTGATCACCAGGCCGATAGCCACGGAGGGCACCAGTGCGGCGATGGCCTTCGGGTTAAAGCCGTTGCGATACCAGTATTCTCCTTTCGGCGTGTCGTCAAACAGATCGTCAACCGAAACTTTCCCGCGCTTAATCAGGTAGAAATCAACCAGCAGAATCCCGAACAGAGGGCCGATAAACGCCCCCAGCACGTCGAGGGTGTAGTGGATAAGCTCCGGGGAGTTGAACAGGTTCCACGGAGTGAGCAGGATCGATCCCACCGCAGCGATCATGCCGCCGGTGCGGAAGCTGATTTTTTGCGGCGAGCAGTTGGAAAAGTCGAAGGCCGGGGAGACAAAGTTGGCGACGATGTTGATCCCGATGGTCGCGGTGATCATCGTCAGCAGACCGATGGCCACCGCCAGGTCGTTACCGACGCGGCTCACGGTCTCAATCGGGTCGGTTATCATGCGGCCAAACAGCGACTGCGTCCCGGAGACAATTACCACCGTAACGACAGAGAACAGCAGGAAGTTAAACGGCAGGCCCCAGCGGTTGCCGCGGCGGATTTCGCCCATGCTTTTGCCATAGCGCGAGAAGTCGCCAAAGTTAAGCAGCGGGCCGGAGAAATAGGAGACCACCAGCGCGGTAGCGGTGATCATCTGCCAGGTTTGCTCCCCGGCGCTCAGCGACTTGCTGGCGAGGGTAAAGGAGATCCCGTCGAAGCCGGTCTGGTATACAATCCAGCCCGCCAGCGCCAGCATCACCACGTAGACCGCCGGACCGGCGATATCAATAAAGCGCTTGATGGCGCTCATCCCGTGCCAGAACACCATCGCCTGCAGCAGCCACATGGTGGCGAAGCACAGCCAGCCGAGATGCGACAGCCCGAGGAAGCTGCCGGCGGTAAGCGTCGCCAGCGACGGCCAGAACTTGAGCAGCACCAGCATCAGGGCGTTGGCGGCCAGATAGGTCTGGATCCCGTACCAGGCAAAGGCGATAAGCCCGCGGATCACCGCCGGAATATTGGCGCCGAAGACGCCGAACGCCTGGCGGCAGATCACCGCATAGGGCACGCCGGCCATCTGGCTGGGGCGGGCCACCAGGTTGGCGCACAGCTGGACGATACAGATGCCGACCAGCAGGCACAGCAGCACCTGCCAGCTGGCTAATCCCAGGGTAAAGAAACTCGCCGCTACCACATAGCCCCCCATGCTATGCACGTCCGACATCCAGAAAGAAAAGATGTTGTACCAGCTCCAGTTCTGGTCGCGCGTCGGCGCCAGATCCTCATTGCACAGCCGTGGACTGTAGCCGGCGCTGGAGCCCGCGGCCTTAACCTGATGCGTATTTTGTGAATGTGGCATGAAACCTGCTCCTCTTGATGAAACCCCTGATATGGATTGCTGAGGCCGTTGCAGGAATTAGGCCAAAATAGTTAATCTTGTATGCAATACTTAATTTTTATGTATACAGTCTGGTATCGAAACGTGAATACGGAGCCGGTTAATGAGTCACGAAAATCATCTGCACGCCGCGCCAGGCCTGCAGGACAAGGATGAAGCCATCTATCAGGCGCTGATGACCGCCATCGTCGAACATCAGCTGCCGCCGGGCAGCAAGCTGCCGGAGGAGGCGCTGGCGGAGGTCTTTGGCGTCAGCCGCACCGGGATCCGCAAGGTGCTGCAGCGACTCGCCGCTGTGCAAATGGTCACCCTGGCGCCCAAACGTGGTGCACAGGTTGCCAGCCCCACGGAGGAAGAGGCGCGGGATATCTTCCGTACGCGGGAGCTGCTGGAGGTGGCCAATCTGCCCGACGTGCTGGCCCGCTGCCGGCCGCCGCATCTGGCGGCGCTGGAGGCGATTATTCGCCAGGAGCAGCAGGCGCATGAAGCCTGCGATGGTCCGGCGGCGATCCGCTACTCCGCCGAATTCCATATTCAGCTGCAGGCGATCTCCGCCAACCAGGTGCTGACCGAGATGGTCACCCGCCTGAGCCAGCGCTCGTCATTAGCCATTGCGGCATGGGGCTCGCCGTGGCGCCAGGGCTGCCGCTGCGACGATCACGGGCAGCTGATCGGGCTGCTGCGCGCCGGGGAGCTGCAGCCCCTGAGCGAGGCCCTGACCCACCACTTTGCCCATATTGTTGCCAGCCTGCGCTTTGACCGGGCGGGCGTTTCCCTGCCCGATTTCGCCCGGCTGTTTGCCGGCTACAAGGAGCCGTAATGTCTTCCTTTTGTATACAAGTGATTAACCCCAACACCAGCCGCGCGATGACCGAGACCATCGGCGCCGCTGCCCGCGCCGCCGCCGCGCCGGGAACCGAGATTCTGGCGGTCTGCCCGACGGAGGGAGTGCCCTCTATCGAAGGGCACTTCGATGAAGCCATCGCCGCGGTCGGGGTGCTCGAACAGGTTAAGGCCGGGCGCCAGCAGGGCGTCGCAGGCCACGTGATCGCCTGCTTTGGCGATCCGGGACTGCTGGCGGCGCGCGAGCTTGCGCAGGGGCCGGTGGTCGGTATCGCCGAGGCGGCGATGCATATGGCCACCCTGGTCGCCACCCGCTTTTCCATCGTCACCACGCTGCCGCGCACGCTGATTATCGCCCGCCACCTGCTGCACCAGTATGGCTTCTACCACCACTGCGCCGGGCTGCACGCCATCGACCTGCCGGTGCTGGCGCTGGAGGACGGCAGCGGCCGGGCGCAGGAGCTGGTGCGTCAGCGCTGCGTTCAGGCGCTGAAGGAGGATGGCTGCGGGGCGATTGTGCTGGGCTGCGGCGGGATGGCGACGCTGGCGCAGGAGCTCACTCGCGAGCTGCGCGTGCCGGTCATCGACGGCGTCAGCGCGGCGGTAAAAATGGTCGAGTCGCTGGTGGCGCTCGGCCTGTCGACCAGCAAGCAGGGGGACTTAGCCTTCCCGGAAGCGAAAGATTTAGGCGGCAGATTTCAATCATTCAACGGATAGCGATTAGTGAAGAGGTGGGAGATGGGTCAGCAGTCAGCGCTTTTTAATCAGGACTATCCTCGCGATCTGCGCGGTTACGCCGGGCAGACGCCGCGCGCGCCGTGGCCGCAGAACGCGCGTATCGCCGTGCAGTTTGTTCTAAATTATGAGGAGGGAGCGGAGAACCACGTCCTGCACGGCGACGCGGGCTCCGAGCAGTTTCTCTCCGATATTATCGGTGCCGCCAGCTACCCTGACCGGCATATGTCGATGGACTCGCTGTACGAGTACGGCAGCCGCGCCGGGTTCTGGCGCATTCACCGCGAGTTCAGCCAGCGCGGGCTGCCGCTGACCGTGTTCGGCGTGGCGATGGCGCTGGCGCGGCATCCGGATATCGTGGCGGCGATTAAGGCCGCCAACTACGACGTGGTCAGCCATGGCTGGCGCTGGATCCACTATCAGCATATGGATATCGAGACCGAGCGCGCGCATCTGCAGCAGGCGGTGCAGGTGTTAACCGATCTCTTCGGCAGGCCGCCCAACGGCTGGTACACCGGGCGCGACAGCCCCAACACTCGCCGGCTGGTGGTCGAGCACGGTGGCTTCGATTACGACAGCGACTACTATGGCGACGATCTGCCGTTTTGGGTCGAGGTACCGTGCGGCGACGGTTCGCGCAGGCCGCATCTGATCGTGCCCTATACTCTCGATACCAACGATATGCGTTTTGCCACCGCCCAGGGGTTCAATACCGCGGAGCAGTTTTATACCTACCTCAAAGATAGCTTCGACGTGCTGTATGAAGAGGGGCGCGAGGCGCCGAAGATGATGTCTATCGGCATGCACTGCCGCCTGCTGGGTCGGCCGGGGCGCTTTCGGGCCCTGCAGCGCTTCCTCGATTACGTCCAGCAGCATGAGCAGGTGTGGGTCTGCACCCGCCAGCAGATTGCCGACCGCTGGCGGGAGGCGTTTCCGTTTCGCCCGTAGCCGCTGAGCGGACCGGAGCCTGCTCCGGTCCGCTTGTCTGTTAGTTCATCAGGCTTACATGGGCGGCGACGATGCGCCAGCCGAAGGGAAAGCGCACCCAGGTCTGCTGCTGGCGGCCTACGCGATCGCTGCCCTCGCGGGTGAACTCGGTGCTGCACACCGCGTAATCCTCGCCGAAGCTGGTGATGACCGTGTGGCGCAGCTCGCGCTGGAGCCCGGCCGCCGGACGGGCGGCGCGAAAAGCGCGGATCTCGTCGGCGCCGTAGAGATTCTCCCCGGCGCCGAGGCGCACCGTGCGTTTATCCTCCCAGAACAGCTCGTCGAGTACCGCGACGTTGTTGCTGATCAGCGCCTCTTCATAGCGATAAAAGGCGGCCGTGACCTCGGCCAGAACGCGAGGCCGGTTAATATTATCCTGATCGATCATGCTATTACCTCCGCAGGGCTGGCATCGGTAAGCCCCATCTCTTCCAGTACGCGCGCTGCCCGCAGGCAGGCCTGTTCATTAAACGGAGCGGCGATCAGCTGTAGGCCAATCGGCCGCCCGGCGGCGCTGCGCAGCGGCACCGTAACGACCGGCAGCCCCACGAAGGAGATGGGCTGGGTGAGCATTCCCATGCTGGCGCGCACCGGCAGCATATGACCGTTGATCTCCATCGTCTGCTCGCCGATGAGCGTGGCGCTGCGCGGCGTTGCCGGGGCGATCAGAATATCGGCGTGGGCAAACAGCGCCTGAAACGCCTGCCGGGCGTGGCGGCGAAAGCGCTGGGCCTGAATATACCAGCTTCCCGGGATCATCGCCCCGGCCAGCAGCCGCTCGCGGGAGTGGGGCTCGAAGCGTTCCGGCTCGCGGCGCAGCGCCGGCAGGTAGTGGTTGCCGCCTTCGGAGGCGCTGATGATAAACGCCGCCGAGCGGGAGAGCTCGGCCTCAGGGAACTGCAGCTCTTCACGAGCGTCGAGGGCCCGGGCCACCCGGACGACGGCGGCCCGCGCGTCGTCATCGCACCAGCGGCTAAAATAGCCGCCGAGCACCGCGCAGCGCAGGCCTTCCAGACCGCGCGGCAGCAGGTTGCTGGTGCGCTCGCTGGCCTTATCCGCCTGGAAACCGTCGCCGGGATCGCGCCCCTGCAGCGCATCGTAGACCGCGGCGAGGTCGCCGACGCTGCGGGCTAAGGGGCCAATGTGGTCGAGGCTGGCGACAAACGGATGGCTGCCGGATCGCGACAGGCGGCCAAAGGTCGGCTTGAGGCCAAAAATACCGCACAGGGAGGCCGGTACGCGGATGGAGCCGTTGGTATCGCTGCCTAAGGCGAAGTGCACCAGCCCGGCCGCCACCGCCGCCGCCGAACCGCCGGATGAACCGCCGGCGATGCGCGCCAGGTCGTGCGGGTTACGCGTCGCGCCGTAGTGGCTATTTTCGGTGGTAAAGCCGTAGGCGTAGGCGTCCATATTGAGCATCCCTGACAGCAACCCGCCGGCGGCGTGCAGCTGGCGCACCGCCCAGCCGTCGGCCGCAGCGGGGGCGCGTTCGCTAAACAGCCGGGCGCCGGCGAGGGTGGTCTGTCCGGAGACGTCGAACAGATTCTTTACCGCGTAGGGGACCCCGGCCAGCGGCGGCAGCGGCTGCTTGCCCCGGCGCAGGGTATCAATGCTCTCCGCTTCGGCGAGCATTCGCCCCTCCGTTACCGTGGTCCAGGCGTTGATGTGCGGGTTGACCCGCGCAATATCGTCGAGGGTCCGGTGGGCGATCTCCCGGGCGCTGAGCTCCCCGGCCTGCAGCGCGCGCTGGATCTCGCTAATCGTCATTTGGTTAAGCGTCATGCTTTATACACCCCGGCGATCTCCAGGCGTTCATCAAGGGGGAAGGCCATCAGCGGTTCGGCCATGGCGGCGATGCGGCTGAACTGCAGCTGAAGCTCGGCGCGGCGGGCTTCATCCAGCTCCATCCCGAGGATCTGCTCCATTTGTGCCAGGTAAGTGCTCCAGTCGAGAGTGGTTTCTTGCATGTTGAACTCCTAATAACCGGCGGCTGAGCCGTTGCTGCGCGGATCGGATGCCCCTTCAAGCAGGCCGTTCGGATGACGGACGATGGCGCCGGCGTGGCCCATGACCTCGCTGAAATCGTCGAGCACGTCGACCTCATGCCCCAGCGCCCGCAGATGGGCGATGCTCTGCGGCGTAAAGCGGCCCTCCAGCTTCAGCGAGTCGGAGGTTTGTCCCCAGGTGCGCCCCAGCAGCCAGCGCGGCCGGGAGATGCTCTCCTGCAGCGGCACGCCCTGCAGGACGTAGCGGGTGAAAAGGGCGGCCTGAGTTTGCGGCTGGCCATCGCCGCCCATCGAACCGTACACCATCACCCGGCCGTCGCTGAGGCGCGCCGCCGCCGGGTTCAGGGTGTGGAACGGCTGCTTGCCGGGAGCCAGCGCCAGCAGGTGCTGCGGATCGAGGCTGAACGAAGCTCCGCGGTTCTGCCAGACAATCCCGCTTTCCGGCAGCACCACGCCGCTGCCGAACTCGTGGTAGAGGCTTTGAATAAAGGAGACCGCCAGCCCGCTGTCGTCCATCACCCCCATCCATACCGTATCGCCGGGGCCTTTGCCGGCGCCCCACGGGGCGGCCTGCCGGTCGCTGACCCGCCCGGCCAGCTCCCGCAGCGCATCGGGTTCGAGCAGGCTCTGGATATCGACATCGAGGTGGCGTGGGTCGGTGATATGGGCGTCGCGCAGGCCGAACGCCAGCTTGGTGGCCTCGACGATGCGGTGCACGGTCAGGGCCTCATCGGCCTCGGCCATCGCCAGGCTGTCGGTAATGCCGAGAATCGCCAGCGACACCAGCCCCTGGGTCGGCGGCGCGAGGTTCCACAGTTCGCCGTGCCGATGCGTCAGCTTTAGCGGCGCAGGGCGGCGGGAGCGATGCTGCCGCAGGTCGTCGAGGGTGACGGGCAGCCCGTACTGCGCCATGCCCGCGGCCAGGGTTTCGGCCAGCGGGCCGCGGTAGAAGCTGTCCAGCCCCTCGTCGACCAGCCGCCTGAGGGTGTTGGCCAGCGCCAGCTGGCGAAAGCGGCTGCCGGCGACCGGCGGCCGGCCGTCGACCAGAAAGGTTTCGGCAAACCCCGGCAGCGAGCGGAGTTCATCGAGCTTGCCGGCGGTGGCGCTGGCCTGGGATTCGGTGACCGGAATACCGCCGCTGGCGTAGCCGATAGCATCTTCCAGCAGGCGCGCCAGCGGCAGCGCTTTTCCGCTCAGGGAGCGCGACACCCGGAGCGCTTCGTCCCAGCCGCTGACGGTGCCGGCGACGGTCAGCGCGGCGCGCGGGCCGCGGTGCGGGATCTGCGTCAGGTCGGAATAGGCGCTCAGCGTTGCCCCCGAGCCCGCCGCGCCGCTGGCGTCGATCGCGATCGGCTCGCCTTCCGGCGGTACGATAAGCCAGAAGCCGTCGCCGCCGAGGCCGTTCATATGGGGATAAACCACGGCGATGGTGGCCGCCGCGGCGACCATCGCTTCGATTGCGCTGCCGCCTTCGCGCAGCACGGCAAGCGCGCTTTGGCTGGCCAGGTGATGGGGGGCGACCGCCATCCCCCGGGTGGAAACATGACTGTGCATTGGTTGTCCTCGTGACGCGATGTATTCTTTCAGAGTGCAAAAGCCGTTCCACTTCTGAACCCAAAGTTTCATTCCCTGCCGCCGACGCTTTTTTGCGGACTGGCACGCATCGTGAAAGGAAGGGGATGCAACGTTGTGTGCGCCGCCGGTCGGGCATATATAGCGAAAACCGCGGCGGACGCATCGCCAGCGCGGAGTATCACGGGTATAGTTTGGTGAAACAAAAGTTACAGGGGCCTTATGCAACAGCTTGATGAACGACTGAAAGAGCAGTACGCCGCCCTGTCGCCCCAGGAGCAGCGGGTGGCGGATTTTATTTTCGATCACTTCGATGATCTGATTAGCTACAACAGCGCCGAGCTGGCGCAGCTCAGCGGGGTGTCGAAGGCGACGGTGAGCCGCCTGTTCAAGCGGCTGGGGTATGAGAAGTATAAGGATATGCGCGACGAGCTGCGCACCCTGCGCCAGAGCGGGATGCCGCTGACCGATAACCGCGACGCGGTGCAGGGCAACACGCTACTGGCGCGCCATTATAAGCAGGAGATGGCCAACCTGACCCAGTGGGTCAACGCCCTCGACGCGCGCCAGTTTGCCGAAGCGATTAACGCAATGGTGACCGCCGAGCGGGTGGTTATCGTCGGCATGCGTAACTCCTGGCCGGCGGCGCTGCACCTGCGTCAGCAGCTGCTGCAGGCGCGCGGGCAGGTGCAGGTGCTGCCGCAGCCGGGGCAGAGCCTGAGCGAGGAGCTGGTGGATCTGTCGGCCAGCGACGTGGTGGTGGTGATGGCCTTTCGCCGCCGCCCGCGCCTGATTCGTCCGCTGCTGCAGCAGCTCCAGGCCCGCGGCGTTCCGGTGCTGCTGATGTGCGAGCCGCAGGCGCACGGCCTGTTCCCGCTGGCGCGCTGGCAGCTCTGCGCGCCGCTCGATAGCGTCTCGGCCTACGATAGCTATGCCTCGGTCAACAGCCTGATCAACCTGCTGGCCAACGCCTTTTTGCATGAGATCCTCGATAAAGGTCGTCCGCGCATTCACGAAATCGCCACCCTTTATCAGCAGCTGGACGAGCTCGAGCAGCGATAATGGGGCGTCAGTCTGGTGCTTTGCCTTATTTTGGTGCGTATTTCCGCCGATGAGAGAGGGCGGTATTTCCCCGCTTTCTCTCTCTTTTCCTTGTTTAATCGCTAGTTAATGGCGCCTTTCGCGTTGGTGTTGGCGTTGCGTATATCTGGCACATTAGTTGCAAAAGTTTATTTAAAGAATCTTTTGTTTCATAATAATGTAACGGGTAAACATCATGAAAAAACTGTTGATCGCACTGGCCGGGGCCGCCTGTCTGTTCACGCAAATGAGCGCGGCCAAAGCCGACCAGCTGCAGGATATCGAAAAGCGCGGCGTTATCCGTATCGCGGTACCGCAGGACTTCCCGCCGTTCGGCTCGGTGGGCACCGATCTCCAGCCCCAGGGATATGACATCGATATGGCGCGCTACCTGGCGAAGCAGATGAAGCTCAAGCTGCAGCTGGTGCCGGTAACCAGCGCCAACCGCGTGCCCTATCTGCAGACCGATAAGGTCGATCTGGTGATCTCCAGCCTCGGCAAGAATGCGGAGCGCGAGAAGGTGATTGATTTCAGCCGCGCCTACGCACCGTTCTTCCTCGGCGTCTTCGGGCCGAAGGGGCAGGAGCTGAAGGACGCGGCGGCGCTGAGCGGGAAAACCGTCGGCGTTACCCGCGGCGCAGTGGAGGATATGGTGCTGACCGGCATCGCCCCGAAAGAGGCGCAGATTAAGCGTTACGAGGATAACAACACCACGCTGTCGGCCTACCTCTCCGGGCAGGTGCAGTACCTGGCGACCGGTAACCTCGTGGTGGCGGCGATCTCCCGGCAAAATGCGCAGAAGGCGCCGGTGGCGAGCTTTATGCTGAAGGATTCGCCGTGCTTTATCGGCCTGAAAAAGAACGAGCCGGCGCTGAAGGAGAAGGTGGACGCGCTGATTGAGCAAGGGGTTAAGGACGGCACGCTCAACGCGCTGTCGCAGCAGTGGCTGAAGGCGCCGCTGCCCGCAGGCTTTGGCGCATAAGGTCTGCGAATGACGGAGCAACTTCATTTTTCTGAGCTCTGGCCGCACTGGCCAGAGCTGCTGGCAGGGCTGTGGGTCACCGTGCAGCTGACGGCGCTGGCAACGGCGGGGGGCCTGGCGCTGGGCATTTTCGGCGCCGCGATCCGCAGCGGACGCGCGACGTGGTTTAGCCGCATCTGGGGCGGCTACGTGGAGCTGATTCGCAATACGCCGTTCGTGGTACAGCTGTTTTTTATCGTCTTTGGCCTGCCCAATTTAGGCTTAAAGATGACCGCCGGCGAGGCCGCGCTGCTGGCGATGGTGGTTAACCTCGGAGCTTACAGTACTGAGATTGTGCGCGCCGGGATTCAGGTTACTCCCAGGGGGCAGTGGGAGGCCGGGCGCGTGCTGGGGCTAAGCCGCACGCAGACCTTTATTCAGGTGGTTCTGCCTCCGGCGCTGCAGCGGATTTATCCGGCGCTGGTGAGCCAGTGCATCATCGTGATGCTGGGATCGTCGGTAGTGTCGCAGGTTTCCTATGAGGAGCTGACCTTCGCGGCGAACCTGATCCAGTCGCGTACCTTCCTCAGCTTTGAGGTCTATCTGGTGACCACGGGGATCTACCTGGTGCTGTCGATAACAATGCGCCAGCTGCTGATGGCGGCGGGGCGAAAATGGCTGGGAGTACAGGCATGATGGCCACCTTTACCGACTGGGACATTATCCGCAATCTGCTGCTGGCCGGACGCTGGACGGTGCTACTGTCGCTGGCGGCGTTTCTCGGCGGGGCGCTGGTGACGCTGCCGCTGCTGCTGCTGCGCCTTACCGGCGGGCGGCAGGTTAAGCGGCTGATCCGCGGCTACGTCGAGCTGTTTCAGGGCACGCCGCTGTTAATGCAGCTGTTCCTGGCCTTCTTCGGCGTGGCGCTGTTCGGCATCGACGTCTCGCCGTGGACCGCCGCGTCGCTGGCGCTGACCTTCTACACCAGCGCTTTTTTGCTCGATATCTGGTTCGGCAGCATCCGTGCGCTGCCGAAAGGGCAGTGGGAAGCCTCGCGCTGCCTCGGGCTGAGCTTCGCCCAGACCCTGTATCGCGTGGTGGCGCCCCAGGCGCTGCGCATCGCCATCGCCCCGACGGTGGGCTTCGCGGTACAGGTGGTGAAAGGCACCGCCCTGGCGTCGATTATCGGCTTCGTCGAGCTGACCAAGGCCGGGACGATGCTGACCAACGTCACCTACCAGCCGTTTAAGGTCTTTGCGCTGGTGGCGCTGGGCTACTTCATTCTGTGCTACCCGCTGTCCCGCTACAGCCGCTATCTGGAGAACAAATTCAATGCCTCTCATCACCATTAATCAGATGCAGAAGTACTACGGCGACAACCACGTGCTCAAGGGCGTCGATCTGGATATCGATATGGGCGAGGTTGTCTCGATTATCGGCCGCAGCGGCTCGGGGAAAAGCACGCTGCTGCGCTGCATCAACGGCCTGGAAGGGTATCAGGACGGCAGCATTAAGCTCGGCGGCATGACCATTACCGACCGCGATTCGCAGGCCCGCGAGATCAGCCGCTCCGTCGGGATGGTGTTCCAGAACTTTAACCTGTTCCCGCACATGACGGCGCTGGAAAACGTGATGCTGGCCCCGCGGCGGGTGCTGAAAAAGAGCGCCGCCGAGTGCCGGGAGCTGGCCCGGCGGATGCTGGAAAAAGTGGGGCTCGGCGACCGCCTGGACTACTATCCGGCCAATCTTTCCGGCGGCCAGCAGCAGCGGGTGGCGATCGCCCGGGCGCTGGCGATGTCGCCGAAGGTTCTGCTCTGCGACGAGATCACCTCGGCGCTGGACCCCGAGCTGGTGGGCGAAGTGCTCAAGGTTCTCGAGCAGCTGGCCGCCGAGGGGATGACGCTGATCCTCGTCACTCATGAAATGAATTTTGCCCGGGAAGTGGGCGACCGCGTGGTGTTTATGCATCAGGGGCGCGTCTGGGAGCAGGGCGACAGCAAAACGCTGTTTGCCAACCCGCAGACTCTCGAGCTGAAGCAGTTTATCTCTTCCGTGCGCGGCTTAAATCAATAAGGAATTAACGATGGATATCACTCAGTTTTCGCAAATCAATCCGCCGCCGCGCCTGCTGATGGGGCCGGGGCCGATCAACGCCGACCCGCGCGTGCTGCGCGCCATGTCGAGCCAGCTTATCGGCCAGTATGACCCGGCGATGACCCACTATATGAACGAAGTGATGGCGTTCTATCGCGGCGTGTTTCGCACCGCTAACCGCTGGACGATGCTGGTAGACGGCACCTCCCGTGCCGGCATTGAGGCGATTCTGGTCTCCGCCATTCGTCCCGGCGACAGGGTGCTGGTGCCGGTATTCGGCCGCTTTGGCCACCTGCTGTGCGAAATCGCCCGCCGCTGCCGCGCCGAGGTTCACACCATCGAGGTGCCGTGGGGCGAAGTCTTCACCCCTGACCAAATTGAAGAGGCGATCGGGCGCGTCCGCCCGCGCCTGCTGTTAACGGTGCAGGGCGATACCTCCACCACCATGCTGCAGCCGCTGGCCGAGCTGGGGGAGATCTGCCGCCGCTACGACGTGCTGTTCTATACCGACGCCACCGCGTCGCTGGGCGGTAACGTCCTCGAAAGCGACGCCTGGGGGCTGGATGCGGTATCGGCGGGGATGCAGAAGTGCCTTGGCGGCCCGTCAGGCACCTCGCCCGTCACCCTCAGCGAGCGGATGGAAGAGGTGATACGCCGCCGCAAATGCGTGGAGGAGGGCATTCGTACCGACGCCCATCTCGACGGCGTGGAGGAGATGGTGTACTCCAACTACTTCGATCTCGGCATGATCATGGATTACTGGGGGCCGGAGCGCCTGAATCACCATACCGAGGCCACCTCGGCGCTGTTCGCCGCCCGCGAATGCGCCCGCCTGATCCTTGAGGAGGGGCTGGATAACGGCATTGCCCGGCACAAGCTGCACGGCGATGCGCTGCTGAAGGGGATCCAGGCGATGGGGCTGGAGACCTTCGGCGACCTGCGGCACAAGATGAATAACGTGCTGGGGGTGGTTATTCCGCAGGGGATCAACGGCGACCAGCTGCGTAAAATCATGCTCGACGATTTCGCGATAGAGATCGGCACCTCGTTCGGGCCGCTGCACGGCAAGGTATGGCGCATTGGCACGATGGGCTATAACGCGCGCAAAGATTGCGTGATGACCACCCTCAGCGCTCTGGAGTCGGTGCTGAACCACCTCAAATTTGCGACCACTCAGGGCGCCGGCATGCAGGCGGCATGGGACCACTACCGCAGCGAGAATCCGCAATGAGCCAGGCGCTACGCCAGCAGGCGGAGTGGGCGCAGGCCGCGGCACGGGTGATGGCGCGGGCCGATGAGCTGGCGGCGATCAGCGAAAGCGCGGATGCGCTGACCCGGGTTTATCTTTCACCCCAGCATCTGCAGGCCAACCAGCAGGTCGCCCGCTGGATGACCGAGGCCGGGATGCGCGTCTGGCAGGATAGCGTCGGCAATATCTGCGGGCGCTACGAAGGGGAGCAGGAAGGGGCGGCTGCTATTTTACTCGGCTCCCACCTCGATACCGTGCGCAACGCCGGGCGCTACGACGGCATGCTGGGAGTGCTGACGGCGATTGAGGTCGTACACCGCCTCCATCAGCAGGGCCGTCGTCTGGTGAAAGCCGTTGAGATTGTCGGCTTCGGCGATGAGGAGGGGACGCGCTTCGGCATTACCCTGCTCGGCAGCCGGGGTTTGACCGGCACCTGGCCCGAAGGCTGGCTGGCGCAGACCGATGCCGAAGGCATCAGCGTGGCGCAGGCGATGGACCAGGCCGGGCTCGATCCGACGCGGGTCGCGCTCGCCGCCCGCCGGGTGGAGGAGATTGTCGCCTACCTTGAGCTGCATATCGAGCAGGGGCCGTGCCTCGAGCAGGAGGGGCTGGCGCTGGGCGTGGTTGAGGCGATCAACGGCGCGCGCCGTCTGAACTGTCGTTTTAGCGGCGAGGCGGGCCACGCCGGGACGGTACCGATGAGCCATCGCCGGGATGCGCTGGCCGCCGCCGCCGAATGGATGACGCTGATTGAAAACCGCACCCGCCAGCGGGGAGGCAACCTCGTGGCGACGGTGGGTACCCTGCACTGCGCGCCGGGGGCGGTCAACGTGATCCCCGGCGAGGTGACGCTGAGCCTGGATATTCGCGGCCCGCAGGAGGGGCCGCTTGAGGCGCTGCTGGGCACGCTGCTCGACGATGCGCGGACGATTGCCGACCGCCGCGGCCTGCAGTTTGGCTCCGAGGAGTTCTACCGGATTGCGGCCACCGCCTGCGATGAGCGGTTGCAGCAGGTGATGAGCGCGGCCGTATGCCGGGTACAGGATCGTTCCCTGGCGCTGCCGAGCGGCGCCGGGCACGACGCCATCGCGATGGCCGAACGCTGGCCGGTAGGGATGCTGTTTGTCCGCTGCAGGGGCGGCGTCAGCCATCATCCGGCGGAGTCGGTGACGGCGGCGGACGTTGCCCTGGCGATCGCCGCCTTTAGCCAGGCAACCCTGGCGCTGAGCGATATGACCTGAGGTTTCCCCCGGCGCTTCGACAGGAGAAAGTTGGGGTGATTTGTAAATAAATTAGCACTAAATGCTAAAAATGCCGCTGACGATCGCTATACCATCCGCGGCACTGACCTCGTCGCCATGGATTGGTAGTCAGTTGGAAAAATTCCGCGGGGTCAGTCCACTCTCTTTATCCACCGTTTTTACCCACTCCATGCCACTTTATTGACGCGTCCGCGACGCGGGTTTTTAATGTGCCGAATTTCACCGGACTGCTATGCTGCGTTTGAGAGAGACAACGTTGTTTGAGAGACATGCCAATGCCTGATTTACAAAAACATTTGCCTCCCAGAGCCCCGCAGGCCACCTCCCCGTTTAACCTGCTGCCCGCGCTATTGGTGATTATCGCCGTTTCGGCGCTCTGTATTTTCATCTCGCAACCCTTAGGCCCCTGGAGCGTGATATTTGCCAACTCCGGACTCTATATCGATCTGCTGGCCCTGCTGTTTCTGGTGTTTATGCTGTGGACTTCGGCAAAAGTCAGAATGAGCCACGTGGCGGTTAACTGGGTGCGCTACGGGCTGCTGCTGTGGATCGCCGGCGGCACCTTCGACTTAATGGACGAGATTTTCGTCCAGCCGCGATGGATGGGCTACTACTGCGAAGATCTGCTGCGTCTGTCGGGCATGCTTCTGACCACTATCGGGATCTACAAAATTATCGATCGCATTAACATCCTCTACGTCAATGCGCGCTCGCAATCGCTGAAGGATGAGCTAACCCAACTGCCCAACCGGCGCTTTTTTATTGATACCATTCGCGAAAAGCAGGGCCACCAGCTGGCGCTGATGATTCTCGATATCGATTTCTTCAAGAAAATAAATGACACCTACGGTCACCTGGCGGGCGACGAGGTGCTGTTTGCGCTCGGCAAGCAGCTGGCAAAATTAACCAGCGATAAAATACAGCCGGCGAGGATTGGCGGCGAGGAGTTCGCTATTATCGTTGACGGCATGTCGCCTGCCGAGGTGCGGAGCCTGGCGCAGTCGATTCTGGAGAACGTCCGCACCATTTTGATTAATAGCGACTACCCGCTGTCGGTAAGCATTGGCGTCGGCATGCGCGGCCGCGATGAGCCGCAGGACGCGTTTATCAAGAAAGTGGATGAAGCGCTGTACAAGGCGAAAAATAACGGCCGCAGCCGGGTGGAGTGGGCCTGAGGCGTGAACTACGCCTGCTGCGCGCTGCGACAGTGGCGACGATATTCTGAAGGGGAGCGCTCGGTGTAGCGCTTAAAGACCCGGCAAAAATAGTTGCTGTCAACGAAACCGCAGTTATGGGCGATCTCTTTAACTTTTAAATCATAGCCGCGCAGCAGCTTTTTGGCTTTTTCCAGCCGAACGCCGGTCAGATATTCGTTAAACCCGACGGAGCCCGATTTCTGGAATATATGCGAGAGGTAGTTGGGAGTAATATGGAAACGTTTCGCCACCGACTCCCGGCTTAAGGGCTGGCTGAGATTGTCCTCCAGATAATCCTGGACGGCCAAAAACAGATCGCGGCTCCGGCTGACCCGCATCTCAAGCCCGACGAGCTGCTCAAGACAATGGCTTAATAGTGCCGACACCACCAGCCTGGCGGTGACCGGGTCCGGCTGAAGGCAGATTTCATTCAGCGCCAACAGCAGATACGATCCGACGCGAGGCCCAAGCCGGGCGACGTTTTGCTTCTCCGTGCGCAGCTGCTTGCCATCCCAGCGCTGGATGCAAAATCCCAGCTTTTGTCTGCCGAACAGGATGCTCAGCGTAGACGCCGGGCCGGTCCACTCTGGTAACGTCCATTTACCTGCCTGCACGTACAGCGCCTGCGATAGCGTTAGCTGGCTATCAGACAGCGGCAAACCGCGCTCTCTTAGCTCGCCGTCCAGTACAATTTCCAGCCGAGGGAAGGGCACCTTATAGGCCAGCTCAGGGACCGATACGTCCGGCTCAGGGAATCTGACCTGCAGCGTATCCTGCTGATTGACCAGGCGATGTAGAATTTCCGGCAGATCTGCAATCATCCTCTAAACCCCGAAAGATAGCTATTATCCTTTTGATTATAAAATATTTTATAAATAAATGACGCGGTTGGATCACCTTGCAGCGCGTTGGCTTCACCGCGGGCGGCAGCGAATGTGGAGATTTTGATGGCAATCACAGTTTGCTCCCCCGCGTACGGATATCCAGTTTTTCGTAGGATTAGCCTCATGTATTTCAGCAGGCCGGCGTTTAAAGTTTATTTCGTGTTATCGAAAGGTTAAAGGAAATAAATATGGAACATCAGTCTGCCGTATATCTGGATGCGCTTGGCGCCAATATTGCGCTTACAGAAAAGATGAAAGAGGAGTTGAATACCCTCGGCTACATCGTGGTGCATGGCGTCGCCGATCCGCAATGGCTGGAAGCGATGCGGGACCTGATCGACGCGATTGTTGAAAAAGAGGGGGATAGTCTCGCTATCGAACACCACCAGGAAGCGACGGCGATCCGTATTGCCAACCTGATTAACAAGGGAGTGATTTGGGAGAAAGTCTGGGCTCATCCGCTGATCCTCTCCGCCTGTCGCTATATTTTTCAGGGCGATTTTAAGATTTCCAGCCTCAACGCGCGAGAAGCGTTGCTCAACGGCGGCAGCCAGCCGCTGCATGCCGACTGGAAAAAGCCGCGACCGGATTTTCCGAAAGTCCATCTGGTGAATACGATTTGGGCTATTGACGATTTAAGCGCCGAAAATGGCGCGCCGCGCATTATTCCCGGTACTCATCTGCGACCGGAACTGCCGGAGGAGGTGCTGGAGGACCCCGAGCAGCCGCATCCTGACGAGGTGGTATTCGCCGCGCCGGCGGGAAGCGTGATGATCTATAACGCCCATACCTGGCATGGCGGTACCCGTAATAACATCGGCAGCAGAAGGCGAGTGCTGCACGGTCTCTATATCGACAGACAAGATACGCCGCAGCAGGACCAGCAGCGCTGGCTCAGGCCGGAAACGGCAAGTCGTCTGACGCCGGCGCAAAAATGGTTGCTTGATGTGAAGTAGGCCAGCGAAATAAGGGCGGCTCAGGGGAGCCGTCCTTTGCTGAAGAGAAGGTCAGGGAATATCCAGATAGACGACCGGTTTTTTCATGATGCACTTCACCGCCTCAATAACCTGCTGCGGCTGAAGTAAAAAAGTTTTGATGCTGGTTTTAATGGTCCGTACGCCGATAAAGCGTTGCGCATCGTCAATTTCAATATCTGTCACCAGCAGCACCACGTCGGCATGGGTAATTTCGTCAGGGGTAATCTTATTTTCAACGCCTAATGCGCCCTGGGTTTCAATTTTCATATGCCATTTTTCATGGTGAGCTACTTTTACCAGACGTTCCGCCGCCATATAAGTGTGCGCCACGCCGCTGACGCAGGCGGTCACCGCTACGATATTCAGTTCCATATTCTCCTCCCGGCGCTAACCGCCGATGGTGACGCGAAAACCCGCTTTCTCAGCCATAATCCTGAATGGCTCAATCTGTGACGCGTCCGGGGCCTTAATTTTCGCCATCGACCACTTCCTGCCGAGCAGCGCGTATTTAGGCTCGCCATATTGATGGAACGGTAGAAGATGTATTTCAGGAAGCTTAAATGGCGCCAGAAACGCCAGGATTTGCCGGAAGTTCTCTTCGCTAAGCGTATACCCGGGAATGAGCGGAGCCCTGGGAATAACCTGAATGCGCTTGTCCACCAGCCTGCTGAAATTGTCTAACACCCGCGGTAGATCGATCCGCAGCAGAGTCTGCGCTTGTTCAATATCCATGATTTTCAGATCGAACAGCACTTCGTCACACTGCCTGGCGAGCGGGTAAAAGCGGCTGAATGCCGCGTCGCCGGCCGTTTCAATCGCCGTGCGTATTCCCAGCTGGCGTAAGGTTTGCAGAAAGCGGGTTGCAAACCCGGCCTGCATTAATACTTCTCCGCCTGACAGGGTGACGCCGCCGCCGGAGGCGCGAAAGAAAACGTCATCCTTGAGGACTTCCCTAACTAAATTATTTAGCGTCACGTCGCGACCGATTTGCTCCCATGCGCCGGAGGGGCACTCTTCGACATCCTGCTGGCAGCGCGTACAGTGCAGGCATTTGCTCTCCCGGCGTACGGTTTCTATCCTGGTGGAGATAGATTCCGGGTTGGCGCACCACGGACAGACGTGCGGGCAGCCTTTAAAAAAGACCACCGTCCTGATCCCCAGTCCATCGTTCAGCGAGTAGCGCTGGATGTTAAAAATGCGCGCCCGATCGGCGCGCGTCTCCAGAACCTCACAGCTGATGCGCGGTGCGGTGGATAATGTCATCCTGAATCTCCTTTGATAGCTCGACAAAGAAGGCGCTGTAACCCGCTACGCGTACCACCAGACCGGCGAAATCCTGGGGACGCTGCTGCGCTTCGCGCAGGGTATCGGCATTGACCACGTTGAACTGGATATGCTGAAGCTTGAGCTTGCTGAATGCCTGCAAAAAGTCAGCCAGCTTATTGAGGCCGCCGTCACCGGCAAGGGTAGCCGGCGTAAACTTCACGTTAAGCAGCGTACCGTTGGATAAAAGATAGTTATCCAGTTTGCTAACGGATTTCAGTACCGCCGTCGGCCCTTGGGAGTCCTGGCCGACCATTGGCGAAAGTCCGCCGTCGGCCAGCTGATCGCCAGCCAGACGACCGTCGGGCGTTGCGCCAACCACTGACCCCAGGGGCACATGCGCTGAGACGGTGTAGGAGCCCGGCGTGAAATGCCCGCCGCGCGGGTTGAGATACTGCTCGACCTCTTTACAGTAAAAACGCAGTAAATCGGCGCTGATATTGTCGACTTCATCGATATCATTGCCATATTTTTCGAAACGGTTAATCAGCCGCGCGCGGAGTTTTTCCCCTTCTGGAGTTTGGTAATTGGCCTTAAGAACCTGAATGAGCTCATCAAAACTCATTCGCTGCTGCTCGAACACCATTCCCTTGAGCGCATGCAGGGAGTCGCTGAGGTTGGCGATACCAATGCCCTGCACGCCGGAGAAGTTATAGCGCGCTCCGCCCTCGGTGATATCTTTACCGCGTTCAATACAGTCCAGAATAAAAGAGGAGAGCAGGGGAACCGGCGCCTGGTCGCGATGGCCGATATCGCAAATATTGCTGCCGTTAATCATCAGCTTGATGTAGTAGCGAATTTTTTCGCGGATTTGGTTGAGCAGCCCGTTCCAGCTAACGTCGGGATTGCCCTCATTCTCCAGGATTACGATCTCCATAACCTTGAGCAGGTTAAACATTGCAATATCGTGCAGTCCGTATGTTCGTCCGGGGATCGACAGCTCAACGCAGCCGACGACGGCGTAGTCGCGAGCATCCTCAAGCGATACCCCGCGGTTCAGAAACGCCGGAATCACGACTTCATCATTAAAGACCTGCGGGATACCGGTACCAAAGCGGATCGTTTCTGCGGTTTTGCGCAGGAATGGACGATCGATCAGCTCATTGACCCGAACGCCAAGATTAGGCTGCGGTAGCCTGACGTTCTGATACGCGTCAAGAGCCAGAAACGAGAGGACGTTCACCGCGCTGCGTCCGGTTTCGCTCAGCCCGCCGAGCAACGCGGTATAGCCGGTCGGGAAGCCGGCAAAATAGCGAGCGCTGCTTGACGAGCGCAGCAGGACGATATCGTTACACTTGACCCACAATGACTCCAGCAGCTCCTGCAGGAAAGCCGGGTCCTGGCCGAGATTTAACGATGTCTGATAGAACGGCAGCATGTACTGGTCGAAGCGCCCCAGCGAGAGGGAGCTGGCGTTAGATTCATGCTGCAAAATAATATTTATATGCCAGAACAGCTGACAGGCCTGGTAGAAATCCTCCGGCCGATGAACCGCGTTATGCCGGGAGATCGCGGCGATTGTTGCGAGCTCCTGACGCCGCTTAGCGTCGCTGCAGGCGGCAGCCATCTCCTCGGCCAGCAGCGCATAGCGTAGAATGTGCCGCTGCGAGGCCTCCAGCAGAATCAGCGCGGCCTGATAGAAGTGGTTGCGGGGCGCGCCCTCGGCCGCCGCCCGGAGTTCTGCAACCAGGGCCGCGAGGCCATTATTGAGCAGCCGGGGGTAGTCGATAATGATATGGCCCTGGCCCTTATCGGTCTGGTTGACGCTGAAAATCTGGGTGCTGACGGCCGCTTTGACCTCGTCGGTCATTCGGGCGTTAATAAAGTCTTTCATCGAGCGCTTTTCCCAGTAAGGAAACAGCGCTTCGCGGTAAATGCGTTTATCTTCTTCGCTGATGACAAAACGATCCTGGGGGCGAGAGGCGAAATCGTCCAGTTCGTTCAGTAACCAGTAAGGGTCCATTTCCGGGGAGACTATCCCGGCCCGCGGCTTGACCGTGCGGTTGCCGACAATGAGTTCATCCTCACGAATCGATATCTGCACATGGTCAAGGATCCACGCGGTGGCTTTCGCCCGGCGTAATAGCATCGGTTCACCCGCCGTTTGTTTGTGGCTTGCGGTATACAGCAGCGCCCGCTCAAGCGAGATCTCCCGCGGCTGGGCGAACAAACTCTCTTTTAAGCGTTGAGTACGATTCGTCATGACAAACTCCATGTTAGTCCGGCGGAGCGCCAGGGCGCTCCGCTCTGTTCAGGCTTTCTGTGCAAGATGGCCGTCGATTTTTTGCATGATGGTCTCCGCGCGTTTCACCGCATCGCTGATATTGACGCGGACGATGGTTTTGCCGGAGAAACGCTCTTCAAACTTGATGCCGATATCCTTAGTCAGGATGACCATATCGGCGCGGGCGACATCTTCCGCCGTCAGTTCATTTTCGATCCCGATAGAGCCCTGGGTCTCAACTTTGATCTGCCAGCCTTTAGCTTTGGCGGCGCTCTCCAGCGACTCGGCGGCCATATAGGTATGCGCTACTCCCGACGGGCAGGCGGTGACGGCAATAATGTGGGTCATAGAATTATCCTCTCTGCTTCTCAGTTAATTTCGAAATCAAGATCCAGCTCGTCATCGGCTTTAGCGGCCGGCGTTTTCTTTTTTGTCAACGCTTTAAGAGTAATGACGCAGGCGGCGGCGACGCATGCGCCGACCAGCAGGCCAGCGACAAATCCGCCTTTACCCTGCACGACCGGCAGCACGATTAGCCCGCCCCAGCCGGCATAGCACTGCACGCCGAGCAGGGCGGTGGTGACGCAGCCGCTGGCGGCGCCAATCATAATTGAGGGGATCACCCGCAGCGGATCAGCGGCGGCAAAGGGGATGGCGCCTTCGGTGACGCCAACGCAGCCCATCACCAGCGCGGCTTTGCCGGTCTCACGCTCTTCGGCGCTGAAATATTTGCGGCCGATAAGCGTTGCCAGCCCCATGCCCAGCGGCGGAACGGCGATACCGACGGCGGCAATGGCCACGACGCTGTAAATGCCCTGGGAGACGCAGATCAGCATAAAGGCGTAAGCTACTTTATTGACCGGACCGCCCATGTCGAAGGCCAGCATCAGGCCCATAATGATGGCGAGCAGGACAATACTGCCCTCGCGCATTCCCTGGAGCCATCCGGTGAGGCTGGCGGTCAGCGCACCGACAGGCTCGCCTAAACCCCACATCATTATCCCGGCGGTAATAAAGGTGCCGACGATCGGGATGACAAAAATGGGCATCACCGAGCGCAGCACCTTGTGGACCGGGATCTTCTTGAGGTAATAGACCACCAGACCGCCGATAATCCCGGCGATCAGCGCGCCAAAGAAGCCGGCGCCAAAGCTGTTGCCTACCCACGCCCCGATGGCGCAGGGCGCCAGAGCCGCGCGGTCCGCGATGGAGTAGCCGATATACGCCGCCAGAAAGGGCACCATTAGCGTCAAACCGGCGACGCCAATATCAAACAGCTTTTTCAGATTCGGATCGGTCGCGACATCCGGGACCGCGCCCTTGCCGTACAGCATGACGGAGATGGCGAGCAGGATGCCGCCGGAGACCACGAAGGGGATCATATGTGAAACGCCGGTCATGAGATGCTGGCGTGTATTTTTTAGTATTTGCACCAGTTCGATCATTGCTTGCTCCTGAGCGTGCTCTCGCTCGTGACGGTATTGATGTCTCAACAGTAGGAAAATGGCGGTACAGAAAATAGAAGAGAAAAAGTGCATTTACTGGATATTTGTAAGATGAGAATAAAATTGCGATCCATCTCAAATCTTAGCGCTGGCGGCTATAAAACCAATTTATACGCCGCATTTGTGACCGCGGGCATGGAAAAGAATGCTGTGTACAATAGTCCAGTAATTAAGAGTTATTTCGCGTAGTGCCGTCGGGGTTCTTTCTTTACCTTTTGGGTAACTAACGTATTGCTCAGGAGAAAGGCGATGGCTTTGGTCATTAAATTCATATGCGATTTGTCGAATGGCGTTCACGCCCGCCCGGCCAGTCTGGTCGAAACGCGCTGTAATACCTTTTCGTCCTCCGTTGACTGGCTGAATACGCGTAGCGGAAGGCGCGGGAATGCGAAAAGCGCGCTGGCGATCATCGGTACCGATACGATTAAGGGGGATGAGTGTCAGTTAATTATCTGCGGCGATGACGAGCAGCAGGCGTTTACCGCGCTGTCGACGTTTATTGTGGAGGAGTTTCCGCACTGCGATGCGCCGCTGGTAATGGTAAACAGCATGGACGTGCAGCCGGTTCCTGAATCGCTTTCCCGCCTCAACCCGACGCTATTTCGCGGTCAGCCCGTCTGTGGCGGGAGCGCGGGAGGCAGGCTCAGTCATCTGAAATCCCTTGAGCTTAGCGACCTCGGGCCGCTGCCCGCAGCCGGCAGTATCGAAGAGGAACAGGCGCTGCTGGATAAGGGATTGCTGCTCCTGGTCAGAAATATCGAATTCCGCCTGCTGGACAACGACGGTACCGCCGGCGCCATCCTTGAAGCGCATCGTTCTCTGGCGACCGATGCCTCCTTGCGCCAGCATCTGCTCGACGGGCTGCTTAGCGGATTGAGCTGCGCGCAGGCGGTTGTCGCCAGCGCGGAGCATTTCTGCTCCCGGTTTAGCGAATCCGCGAATAGCTACCTGCAGGAAAGGGTGCTCGACGTCCGCGATATCTGCTTTCAGCTGCTGCAGCATATCTACGGCGAGGCCCGCTTTTCGGCGCCGGGTCAACTGAACGCACCGTCTGTTTGTCTGGCGGAAGAGCTAACTCCCGGCCAGTTTCTTGAACTGGATAAGACCCTGCTCAGAGGCCTGCTGCTGCGCAGCGGCGGGACCACCTCGCATACCGTGATTCTGGTGCGTTCGTTTAATATTCCCACGCTGGTTGGCGTCGATATGGACGCGCTGCTCCCCTGGGTCGGCCAGGCGGTGCATATCGACGGCAACGCCGGGCTGGTGGTGGTCAATCCCGATGAGGCGGTCGCGCGCTATTATCAGCAGGAGGCCTGGGTTCAGGCGCAGGTACACAGCCAGCAGCAGGCGTGGCTGGATAAGGAAGGACAGACCAAAGACGGCCTGCGTCTGGAGGTGGCGGCAAATATCGCGCACTCCGTTGAAGCCGCTGGGGCATTTAATAACGGAGCGCAATCGGTAGGTTTGTTCCGCACCGAAATGCTGTATATGGACCGGCCCGGCGCGCCGTCCGAGTCCGAGCTCTATAATATCTTCTGCCAGTCGCTGGAACCGGCCGGTGGGCGCAGCATTATCATCCGCACGATGGATATCGGCGGAGATAAGCCGGTGCCCTATCTGAATATTCCGGCTGAAAACAACCCGTTCCTCGGCTACCGTGCGGTGCGGATTTATGAAGAGTATCAGGCGCTGTTTCATACCCAGCTCAGGGCCATTCTGCGCGCCTCCGCGCACGGTTCGCTGAAAATCATGATCCCGATGATTTCGTCGATGGAGGAGATTCTATGGGTGAAAGATCGGCTGGCGGAAGCCAGGCAATCGCTGCGCGACGAGCATATTCCGTTTGATGAGAAGATCCCGCTCGGCATCATGCTTGAAGTGCCGTCGGTGATGTTTATCATCGATCAGTGCTGCGAAGAGGTCGATTTCTTTAGCATCGGGAGCAATGACCTGACGCAATATTTGCTGGCGGTAGACCGCGATAACGCGAAAGTGACGCGCCACTATAACAGCCTCAACCCCGCTTTTTTACGCGCGCTGGACTACGCGGTTCAGGCCGTACATCGCCAGGGAAAGTGGATCGGTCTTTGCGGCGAGCTGGGCGCGAAGGGCTCCGTTTTACCGCTGCTGGTCGGCCTCGGAATGGATGAGCTGAGCATGAGCTCGCCGTCAATTCCGGCAGCTAAATCGCGCCTGGCGCAGCTCGACAGCCGGGCGTGTCGCCAGCTGCTGAACCAGGCGATGCAGTGCCGAACCTCGCTGGAAGTGGAGCATCTGCTGGCCCAGTTCCGTATGACCCAGCAGGACGCCCCGCTGATCGCCAGCCAATGCATCACCCTGAACAGCGACTGGCGCAGCAAAGAGGAGGTGATTAAAGGCATGACTGACAACCTTCTGCTGGCGGGCCGCTGCCGCTATCCGCGCAAGCTGGAGGCCGATCTCTGGGCGCGGGAGGCGGTGTTCTCCACCGGGCTGGGCTTCAGTTTCGCCATTCCGCACAGCAAGTCGGAACATATCGAACAATCAACCATCAGCGTTGCCCGCCTGGCTGAGCCGGTGGAGTGGGGAGATGACGAGGTGCAGTTTGTCATTATGCTGACATTGAATAAGCACGCCGCCGGCGACCAGCATATGCGGATTTTCTCCCGTCTGGCGCGGCGCATTATGCATGAAGCGTTCAGAAATTCGCTGGTCACGGCGCAGAGCAGCGAAGCTATTGCTGAACTGCTACGCCGCGAACTCGAACTGTAAACCGCTACGGACTGCGCGGACCTGAGTACGGAACGGAAAAAAGCAGATACCAGAGCCCGGTATCTTCGAGGGGCAGGCCGCGTCGGCGACGCGGCATCTATTCTACCTGCTGCACTTAACGCAGAATAGCCTGACAAATGGCCTCGCTGACCTGCCGGGTCGAGGCCGTGCCCTGCATATCCGGCGTTTTTGGCCCGCTGGCGATAACCTGTTCAATCGCCGCCAGAATACCGTTATGCGCTGCCTGGTAGCGCGCGTCGTCCGCGCCGAGGAAATCAAGCATCATCGCTCCGGCCCAGATGGTCGCTATTGGGTTCGCGATATTTTTGCCGTAAATATCCGGCGCCGAGCCATGGACCGGCTCAAACAGCGAGGGGAAGGTGCGCTCGGGGTTGAGGTTCGCCGAAGGGGCGATACCGATGGTGCCGGTACAGGCCGGGCCGAGGTCGGAGAGAATGTCGCCAAACAGGTTGGAGCCGACCACCACGTCAAAGCGTTCGGGCTGCAGCACGAAGCGGGCGCAGAGGATATCGATATGCTGCTTGTCCCAGCGGATCTCCGGGTAGTCCTGCGCCATCGCCGCAACCCGCTCGTCCCAGTAAGGCATGCTGATGGCGAGACCGTTGGACTTGGTCGCCGAGGTCAGGGTTTTGCGCGGCCGGCTTTGCGCCAGCTCAAAGGCGTAGCGCAGAATGCGGTCGACGCCGCGGCGGGTGAACACCGACTCCTGAATCACCACCTCGTGCTCGGTGCCCGGATTCACGCGCCCGCCGAGGGAGGAGTATTCACCTTCGGTATTTTCACGCACTACGTAGAAGTCGATATCCCCGGGCTTTTTCCCCGCCAGCGGGCAGGACACGCCCGGGAACAGGCGTACCGGGCGCAGGTTGACGTACTGATCGAACTCGCAGCGAAACTTCAGCAGCGACCCCCACAGGGAGACGTGATCCGCTACGGTATCGGGCCAGCCGACGGCGCCGAAATAGATGGCATCGAACTCTTTGAGCTGAGCATGCCAGTCGTCCGGCATCATTTTGCCGTGCCGGGCATAATATTCGCAGCTCGCCCACTCAATCTGCTCAAAGCTCAGCGCCAGATCCCAGCGTTCGGCCGCGGCCTGTAAGACGCGAATACCTTCAGGCAAAACTTCTTTACCAATACCGTCACCGGGGATGGCGGCAATGCGCCAGGTTTTCTTCATAGCGGTTCTCACTTATTAGCGTTCGGAATTGACTTCCCCCTTATCCTATAATTGACTGGTTCATAATTAATCACGCTAACTGGTGAAACATAAAATACAGTTCATGAATAATCTGCCGCTGCTAAATGATTTACGCGTGTTTATGCTGGTTGCCCGCCGCGCCGGTTTTGCCGCCGCCGCCGAAGAGCTGGGGGTCTCTCCTGCCTTCGTCAGTAAGCGAATTTCCCTGCTTGAGCAGACCCTGAACGTGGCGCTTTTGCACCGCACCACGCGGCGGGTCACCATCACCGAGGAGGGTGAGCGCATCTACGAATGGGCGCAGCGCATTTTGCAGGATGTCGATCAGATGCTGGACGAACTCTCCGACGTCCGTCAGGTCCCGCAGGGTACCCTGCGCATTATCAGCAGCTTTGGCTTCGGCCGACGGGTGGTGGCTCCCGCGCTGTCGGCGCTGGCCTCGCAGTACCCCCAGCTGGAGCTGCGCTTCGACGTCGAAGACCGGCTGGTGGATCTGGTCAACGAGGGCGTGGATTTAGATATTCGGGTGGGGGACGACATCGCGCCGAACCTGATAGCCCGCAAGTTGGCGAGCAATCACCGCATTCTCTGCGCCTCGCCGGGCTTTCTGGCGCGCTATCCGCAGCCAAAACAGCTCAGCGATCTGGCGGCCTTGCCGTGCCTGGTGATTAAAGAGCGCGATCGGCCCTTCGGCGTGTGGCAGCTGCAGGGTAAAGAGGGGGAAAGGGCTATTAAGGTCACCGGTCCGCTGTCGTCGAACCACGGAGAAATTGTCCATCAGTGGTGCCTTGATGGTCAGGGCATCGCTTTACGCTCCTGGTGGGACGTGAATGAAAATATCGCCAGCGGCCATTTGGTTCACCTGCTGCCGGACTATTACCAGCCCGCCAACGTTTGGGCGGTATACGTGTCGCGGCTGGCGACCTCAGCTAAAATTCGCGCTACCGTAGAGTTTTTGCGCCACTATTTTCAGCAGCACTATCCGCAGCAGCGCATCGTCAGCGACGAGGTGAAATAGCCGGCGGCGCGGGCCGCCGGCCGAGGGAGCTACGAGCGAGTCACGTTTTGCAAAATAGCCAGCGCGCTGGCGAACTGCGCGTCCGGGATGGTCAGCGGATAGAGGAAGCGGATCACGTTGCCGTACTGGCCGCAGGTCAGCAGCAGCAGGCCCTGCTCCAGCGCCCGGCGCTGGATTGCCTGCGCCAGCGCCGCCGAAGGCTCGCCGCTCGCCGGGTCAACGAACTCGGCGGCAATCATCGAACCCACGCCGCGTACTTCCGCCAGGCCCGGACACCAGGCCTTTGCCTCTTCCAGCGTTGCAGTCAGGCGCTCGCCGAGGGCCTTCGCGCGGGCGCACAGCCCCTCTTTATCGATAATATTTAGCACCGCGTGGGCGGCGGCCACCGCCAGCGGGTTACCGGCATAGGTGCCGCCTAGCCCGCCCGGCGCCGGCGCGTCCATAATCTGCGCGTTGCCGACCACCCCGGAGAGCGGCATGCCGCCCGCCAGGCTCTTCGCCATGGTCATCAGATCCGGCTGGTCGGCATAGTGATCCATGGCGAACAGCTTACCGGTACGGGCGAAGCCGCTCTGCACCTCATCGGCGATCATCACGATGCCGTGCTCGTCGCACAGGCGGCGCACGGCGGCGACCAGCTCTTTTGGCGCGACGTTAAAACCGCCTTCGCCCTGTACCGGTTCAAAAATAATCGCCGCCACCTGTTTGGCTTCAATGTCGGCCTTAAACAGACGTTCGATGGCGGTTATCGAATCCTGAGTGGTAATGCCGTGCAGGGCCGATGGATAGGGGACGTGGTAGACGGAGCCGGGGAACGGTCCGAAGCCCAGCTTATAGGGGGCGACTTTACCGGTCAGCGCCATCGTCATATAGGTGCGGCCGTGGAAGCCGCCGCCAAAGGCGATAACGCCGGGGCGTCCGGTATGGGCGCGGGCGATTTTAATCGCGTTCTCTACCGCTTCGGCGCCGGTAGAAAAGAAGGCGGTTTTGGCCGGACCGCGCACCGGCGCCAGCTCGTTAAGCTTCTCGGCCAGCGCGACGTAGCTCTCGTAGGGCACAATCTGGTAGGCGGTATGGGTAAATTGCTGCAGCTGCTGCTGTACGGCGGCGACCAGCTCCGGATGGCGATGCCCGGTATTCAGCACGGCGATGCCGGCGGCAAAGTCGATGTAATCCCGACCTTCGACGTCGGTCAGGGTGGCGTTTTGCGCCGATTGGGCAAAGAAGTTGCACATTACGCCCACGCCGCGCGGGGTTGCTGCAAGACGACGCTGATGAAATTCGCTGTTGCTCATGTTTCACACCTTTTAGCAAAAATTAATGACGTTGACCAGCGCGGGGGATTACACCCCGAGGCGATCGCGCAGGCTGTAGTAGGCGGCGCCCATCGCGGTGAACGGAATGCGCAGGCTGCGCCCGCCCGGGAACGGATAGTGCGGCAGTTTGGCGAAGGCGTCGAAGCGCTCGGCGTCGCCGCGCAGCAGCTCGGAAATCAGCCTGCCGGCGAGGTGCGTACAGGTCACGCCGTGGCCGCTGTAGCCCTGCATGTAGTAAATGTTCTTATCGAGACGGCCGAACTGCGGCATCCGCGACAGGGTCAGAAGGAAGTTGCCGGTCCAGCGATAGTCGATCTTCACCCCCTTCAACTGGGGGAAGGTTTTCAGCAGCTTGGGCATAATCAGGCGCTCAACGTCGTCCGGATCCCGGGCGCCGTACACCACGCCGCCGCCGTAGAGCAGGCGGTTATCGCCGGTTAAGCGGTAGTAATCCAGCAGGTAGTTGCAATCCTCCACGCAGTAGTTCTGCGGGATCAGCGAGCGCGCCACCTCATCGGAGAGCGGCTCGGTAGTGACCACCTGGGTGCCGCAGGGCATGCTGCGCTTCGCCAGCTCTGGCTCTAGCTTGTCGCCGAGATAGGCGTTACCGGCGACGATAACGTAGCGCGCGGTGACCTGGCCGCGGGCGGTGCTGACCACCGCCGGGCTGGTGTGCTGAATCTGCGTGACCGGCGAGCGCTCGTACACCCGGCCGCCGTTGAGGCGGATAGCGTCCGCTTCGCCGATGGCCAGATTCAGGGGATGAATATGACCGCCGCTGCGATCGAGCAGCGCGCCGGTGTAGCGGTCGCTGTTGACTTCGCGACGGATAGCGGCGGCATCCAGCAGCTCCAGCTGGGTATTGCCGTAGCGCTCCCAGTTCTCTTTTTGCTCTTCCAGCGTCTCCAGCTGCTTGTGGTTCATCGCCACAAACAGGCCGCCCGGGCGGTAGTCGCAGGCAATCTGATAGCGCTTGATGCGTTCGCGGATAATATCCCCGCCCTCAAACATCATGCTGCCCAGCATTTTTGCCGCATCCGGGCCGTAGGTGCGTTCAATGACGTCGATGTCGCGGCTGTAGGAGTTAACCAGCTGGCCGCCGTTGCGGCCGCTGGCGCCGAAGCCGATGCGCGCGCCTTCCAGCAGCACCACGTCATAGCCCAGTTCCGCAAGATGCAGGGCCGAAGAGAGGCCGGTATAGCCGCCGCCGACGACGCAGACGTCGCAGCTGATGGATTCATCCAGCGTCGGGAACGGCTCATAGGCGTTGGCGCTGGCGGCGTAATAGCTGGTGGTATGTTCGGTCATGATTAGGACTCCAGAGCAATCCAGATGGTTTTCAGTTCGGTGAATTTTTCCAGCGCATGCAGGGACTTATCGCGTCCGTTTCCGCTCTGCTTGTAGCCGCCGAAAGGTACGGTCATATCGCCATCGTTGTAGTTGTTGACGAAGACCGAGCCGGCTTTAAGGCGGCGGCTCAGGCGGTGGGCGCGGGAGAGATCGCGGGTCCATACCGCGGCGCCGAGGCCGTAGCGACTGTCGTTAGCCAGCCGCAGCGCCTGTTCCTCGGTTTTGAAACGGGTCACCACCAGTACCGGGCCGAAGATCTCCTCCTGGCTGATGGTCGAGGCGGGATCGACGTCGACAAAAATGGTCGGGCCAATGGCTGCCGGCCACGGATTTTTGCGCCCGTCGAGCAGCAGGGCGCTTTTGCTCTCCCCGGCGCGAATAAAGCTGTGAACGCTGTCGGCGTGGGCGTTATCGATAAGCATGCCCATCGTGTTGTTCGGGTCGAGCGGATTGCCCGGCTGCCAGAGGCTCGCCTGCTCCTGCAGCAGGGCGAGAAACGCGTCGGCGATGCTCTCTTCGAGCAGCAGGCGGGTGCCGGCAATGCACACCTGGCCCTGGTTATAGAAGATGCCGCCGGCGGTGGCGTTCACCGCTTTTTGCAGATCGGGGCAGTCGGCGAAGACGATGTTGGCGCTTTTGCCGCCGGCCTCCAGCCACACGCGCTTCATATTGCTGTCGCCGGCATCTTTTAACAGCTGCTTGCCGGTGCGAGTCGAGCCGGTAAAGGTGATGACTTCAACATCCGGGTGCAGGGAGAGGGCCTGGCCCGCCTCGTGGCCGAAGCCGCTGATGACGTTGAGCACGCCGTCCGGCAGCCCGGCCTCTTTCGCCAGCCCGGCAAGGCGTAGCGCGCTGAGCGGCGATTTTTCTGACGGCTTCAGGATCACGCTATTGCCAGCCGCCAGCGCCGGGCCCAGCTTCCAGCAGGCCAGCAGCAGGGGGAAGTTCCACGGCACGATCGCGGCGACGACGCCAATCGGCTCGCGGACGATCATTGCCAGCTCGCTGGCGCCGGTCGGGGCAACCTCGCCATAGACTTTATCGATGGCCTCGGCGTACCAGCGGATCGCCCGCGCCGCGCCGGGAATATCGTCGCGCAGGCTGTGGCGAATCGGCTTGCCGGTGTCGAGGGTTTCCAGCAGCGCCAGCTCTTCGCGATGGGCCTCCATCAGGTCGGCAAATTTGTGCAGCACCGCCTTGCGCCGGGCCGGCGAGGCCTGGGACCAGTCGCCGCGATCGAAGACGCTGCGCGCGGCCTGAACGGCAAGCTCGACGTCGGCCTTTTTACCGCGCGCCACGTGGGCCAGCGTCTGCTGGGCGGCGGGGTCGATGGTTTCAAAGGTGCTATTATCAGCCGCGGCGCAATACTCGCCGTTAATAAATAACCGGGTTTCCGGTTGCAGGCTATTTGCTTGTTCCTGCCAGTAGGTCAGATGCTGAAAATCCATATATAGACTCCATCATAATATAAGCGGGTAATATAATCGGATAATAATATTCGGTATTTTTAGACAGCGCGGGGCGGCTTCGGCCAGAGTGCTGCCGATGCGTTGGGATACGGAAGATCCCCGGAGTCAGATACCGTTCAGCGCTATTTATTTGCGCATCATATTGCGGCCGGCGGGGAATAATATTCCCGCGCTACGCAAATAAACTATTTGCGTACTCTGCGCGCCGGCGGAAATATTTCATCCGCCGCCGCGGGCCTGAAGAAAACCTGAAACCAGCTCAGGCTAAAAATTAGAACGTGGTAGGGGTATGGGCACTGATAATTCGGCAAACGCCTGCCGAGGTGTTGCTGAAGCTGTGCGGTATGCCGGTATTAATGGCATAGCTCTGTCCGGCAACCAGGTGATACGACTGACCGTTAATAATCAGCACGATCTCACCTTCCAGTACGGTGCCTATCTCCTCACCCTGATGTTTGATCCTCTCCCCGGTGGTGGTTCCAGGCTGGTAAGTTTCAAAAATCATCGCCAGCGTACGGTTCGGATTTCCGTTGTGGACCAGCTTCATCGAAACGCCCTGACTGCCCATTTCGATAAGGTCATCCTGATTAATAACCACCTGCGGTTCATCAGGTTTTTCTGGTTCAGAAAAGAATTCCGAGAGCGACAGCCCATAGACTTTCAGCAGCTTTTGCAGCGTACTGATGGCAGGACTGACTTTATCCTGCTCTATGGTACTGATGGCACTATGTGTTAACCCAGACAGTTCGGCGGCACGACGCTGTGAGAGACCCAGCTGTTGGCGGATCTCTGACAGACGTTTCCCTGGCGCCAGTCCGTCATCGCTCATATTTGCATTTCCTTAACTGTAGTGGTCAGAGCCGCTGCTTTTCAGCAACGTGGTTCTGACAGGCGGTGATAAAACCTTCAAACAACATACGCGACAGGGCGTATTCGCTACTGTTCCATTCAGGATGCCACTGTACGCCCAGCGCGAAAGGGTGGTCGCTAACGCTGACCGCTTCCGCCAGCCCGTCCGAAGAGCGGGCCTCCACGCGCAGGCGTGGGCCTAACGTTTTTGCTCCCTGGCCGTGTAGTGAGTTTACCCAAAACGTGTTGCAGCCCGGTATTAACTGAGAAAGTAATCCTCCTTCCTGAACCTGAACTTCGTGAGAGGGAGCGTACTGCTGCTCTACCGGAAGCTCGGGATCTTCGCGATGTTCAAGCAGTTCCGGCTGCTCGAAAAGACGACGATACAGAGTCCCGCCGGTGGCGACAACCAGTTCCTGCAACCCACGGCAGATGGCGAAAATGGGGATGCGCCTTTCGAGTGCGGCGGCAATTAATGCCATGCTCAGAAGATCACGCCCGGGATCGGCGTCAGGCTCATCGCCGTTTTCACCATAAAGGTGCGGCTGAACGTTGCTGGGGCTGCCTGGCAGATAGATGCCGTCCAGTTTGGGGAGCAGAGCGGCAAGCAGCTCCGGCTCGGCCAGCGCGTGCGGCAGGGCAATCGGCAGTCCGCCGGCGTGAATAATCGCATTCAGGTACTTTTCTTGCAGGGTCTGGGTCTGGTGACCCTTCAGTCTGTTCCTGCACATCACGACGCCAATAACTGGCTTGTACATTATATTTTCCATGATCGCCCTCACAAAGTGGACTAAATTATGACCGTTTAGGGTGTTAAAAGGCCATATCGTTCAATATTTTCTCAATCTAGCAGTGAGAATAGCCGTTTGCAAACTTAATTTAACATTTGACAAACATTTTGTTTGCATACACATTCGAAGAGTGGACATTATATTTAACGGCAAGCAGGCCAAAGTCCGAAACCAACACAACGGCGGTGAATGATGGAAACCAATATCGTAGAAGTTGAGAATTTTGTTCAGCAGTCAGAAGAGAGACGGGGCAGCGCTTTTACTGCCGAAGTAAAGCGCTACCTTGAACGCTACCCTGATACCCAGTACGTCGACGTGCTGTTAACCGACCTGAACGGCTGCTTCCGCGGCAAGCGCATCCCGGTCTCCAGCCTGAGCAAGCTGGAGAAAGGCTGCTACTTCCCGGCCTCGGTTTTTGCGATGGACATTCTGGGTAACGTGGTGGAAGAGGCGGGCCTCGGCCAGGATATGGGCGAGCCGGACTGCACCTGCGTTCCGGTGCCGGGCACCTTAACCCCTTCCGCCGCCGATCCGCAATACATCGGCCAGGTGCTGCTGACCATGGTTGATGAAGATGGCGCTCCCTTTGACGTTGAGCCGCGGAACGTACTGAACCGTCTCTGGCAGCAGCTGCGCCAGCGCGGGCTGTTCCCCGTGGTAGCGGTAGAGCTGGAGTTCTATTTACTCGATCGCAAGCGCGATGCCGAAGGCTATCTCCAGCCGCCCTGCGCGCCGGGCACCGACGTGCGCAACACCCAAAGCCAGGTTTACTCGGTTGATAACCTCAACCACTTCGCCGACGTGCTGAACGATATCGACGAGCTGGCCCAGCTGCAGCTGATCCCGGCCGACGGCGCGGTCGCGGAAGCCTCGCCGGGACAGTTTGAAATCAACCTTTACCATACCGATAACGTGCTCGATGCCTGCGATGATGCGCTGGCGTTAAAACGCCTCGTGCGTTTAATGGCGGAGAAGCATAAGATGCACGCCACTTTTATGGCTAAGCCCTATGAAGAGCACGCCGGCAGCGGGATGCATATCCATATCAGCATGCAGAACAATAAAGGTGAAAACGTGCTGGCGGACGCGCAGGGCGAAGATTCCGCCCTGCTCAAGCGCGCGCTGGCCGGGATGATTGACCTGATGCCGGCGTCGATGGCGCTGCTGGCGCCGAACGTGAATTCGTACCGTCGTTTCCAGCCGGGAATGTATGTCCCGACCCAGGCGTCGTGGGGACACAATAACCGCACCGTGGCGCTGCGCATTCCCTGCGGCGATCGCCATAACCACCGCGTCGAGTATCGGGTGGCGGGGGCGGACGCCAACCCGTATCTGGTTATGGCGGCAATCTTCGCCGGGATTTTACACGGGCTGGATAATACGCTGCCGCTGCAGGAAGAGGTCGAGGGCAACGGGCTCGAGCAGGAGGGGCTGCCGTTCCCGATTCGCCAAAGCGACGCGCTGTGGGAATTTATGCAAAACGACTCCCTGAGAGAGCTGCTCGGCGAGCGCTTCTGCCACGTTTACCATGCCTGTAAGCATGATGAGCTGCTGCAGTTTGAGCGCCTGATCACCGAAACAGAGATTGAGTGGATGTTGAAAAACGCCTGATCGCCGCCCCGTAAGGGGCCAACGGGCGAGAACCATCGGTAGCATCATACGGCCTGAGCGGAGCCTGGCCGAATATTTTTGCTGGGGATCCAGCCGCTTCCCGGATGTCGCGTTAAGGAGCGCAGGCGACAGCGGGGTTTCAGTTAACGACACAGTGTGTGACGAGGTAGGAGATGATGCAGATGTTCAAATATCCGCAGGGAGAAGGGGGCCGCGAGGGCCGCTATGAATGTGAATCCGCCGCCGTTTGCCGGTACGTTTTACCCTGTTATTTCCGATTAACCCCCTTGCTAAGCAGGTTTGTAACCCGGTCGCCGTACCCACAAACCCGCGCCTGCATGGGGGAGAGCGTCTATGGCTGCTAATACCTCTCTTAACCTCCCGGCCGAGGCGGGAAAGCCCCGGCTGCGCAAGTCGCTCAAGCTTTGGCAGGTGGTGATGATGGGACTCGCCTACCTGACGCCGATGACGGTGTTCGATACCTTCGGTATTGTCTCCGGCATCAGCAACGGTCACGTGCCCGCCTCCTATTTACTGGCGCTGGCGGGGGTGCTGTTTACCGCCATCAGCTACGGTAAGCTAGTGCGCCAGTTCCCGGAAGCGGGATCGGCGTATACCTATGCCCAGAAATCGATCAGCCCCCACGTCGGCTTTATGGTCGGCTGGTCGTCGCTGCTGGACTATCTGTTCCTGCCGATGATCAACGTTCTGCTGGCGAAAATCTATCTTTCCGCCCTGTTCCCTGAAGTCCCGCCGTGGGTGTGGGTGGTGTCGTTTGTGGCGATCCTCACCGCCGCCAACCTCAAGAGCGTCAGCCTGGTCGCCAACTTCAATACCCTGTTTGTGCTGGTGCAGATCGCGATCATGGTGGTCTTTATCGCGCTGGTGGTGCAGGGGCTGCATAAAGGTGAAGGGGTGGGGACCGTCTGGTCGCTGCAGCCGTTTATCAGCCAGAACGCGCATCTGATTCCGATCATCACCGGGGCGACGATCGTCTGCTTCTCGTTCCTCGGCTTTGACGCGGTGACCACCCTGTCGGAGGAGACCCCGGACGCCGCGCGGGTGATCCCAAAGGCGATTTTCCTCACCGCCATGTACGGCGGCATTATCTTTATCGCCGCCTCGTTCTTTATGCAGCTCTTTTTCCCTGATATCAGCCGCTTTAAGGACCCCGACGCGGCGCTGCCGGAGATCGCGCTCTACGTCGGCGGCAAGCTGTTCCAGTCGATTTTCCTCTGCACCACCTTCGTCAATACCCTGGCGTCGGGTCTGGCTTCGCACGCCAGCGTCTCGCGTCTGCTATACGTGATGGGGCGCGACAACGTCTTCCCGGAGCGGGTTTTCGGCTATATCCACCCGAAATGGCGGACGCCGGCGCTGAACGTGATTATGGTCGGCATTGTCGCCCTGTCGGCGCTGTTCTTCGACCTGGTCACCGCCACGGCGCTGATCAACTTCGGCGCGCTGGTGGCCTTTACCTTTGTCAACCTGTCGGTGTTCAACCACTTCTGGCGGCGCAAGGGCTATAACAAAACCTGGAAGGACCGCTTCCACTATCTGCTGCTGCCGCTGATTGGCGCGGTGACGGTTGGCGTGCTGTGGGTGAACCTGGAGGCGACGTCCCTGACCCTGGGACTGGCGTGGGCCGCGGTTGGTCTTCTTTACCTGACCTGGCTGACCCGGCGCTTTCGCAAGCCACCGCCGCAGTTTGACGGCGCGAAGGCGGAGCAGGCCTGGGAGTCGTAGCGCGCAGTCGGGCGCTGAATAAAGAAAAGCAGGCATAGTGCCTGCTTTTCTTTTGTCGCTATAGTCTCTCTATAGCGGAACGGGGGTTATTTTTTCTTCTTGTGAAAAGGCAGCTGGCTGGCGCGACGCTCTTTGACGTATGACACCAGACTGTAAAGCGCAACCCCCAGCAAAATGACCGCAGCGAGAAGGAGAATAATACCGGACATACACAATCCTGGGTCCTGGTTGAAAACGATGCACTTTATAAATGCGCGGCTAAGATAGCATCGGGATGTGTCTGAAAGATGAATCTTCCATCGGTAAAACCTAACAAGCGCGGGCTAAATCTGTTGTTTTGTCGGCCGGAGTAACACTCCGTTAAGCGATTTTACAGACGCGCGGCCCCGAGGCTGCTACCCTGCAGGCGAGTACGAATTGTCTGAGAATAATATTGAATGCGTAATAAACATGTCGTCATCCTGTCAGGGCTGGCACTTATCCTGGTCTCGTTTGCCTCACAGGCGGAGTCCGAACGTCAGCAAACCCGGGAGCGGATCGTCGATCAGGTGCTTAAACCGTGCGAAGGCAAGAAGGCCGGAGATAAAGTGGTGATGGTCGATCGCCGCGGCGGAGAGCACGAGGCTATCTGCACCCTGGCGGCGGTACCGCTGCCGGAGTAGCGTCTACCGCCGCCGGGGAGATTAGAGATTTCCCGTGCCGCCATCCACCAGCAGCTCGGTTCCCACCACGTAGCTGGACTCGTCCGAGGCGAGATACAGCGCGGCCTTCGCTAGCTCCTGGGGCGTATCCATTCGCCCGAGCGGGACCAGATTTTTAATCTCCTCCTGCAGGGCGCCGAGCGCCTGCGCGCTGAGGCCGAGCTTATCTAACGCCGGCGTGCGCACCGGGCCCGGGCTTAGGCCGTTAACGCGAACGCCGCGCGGCAGCAGCTCTGCCGACAGGGTGCGGGCAAGCGACAGCAGCCCGGCCTTGCTGGCGGCGTAGGCGCTGCTGGTCGGCAGGCCAATATGGGCGCTCACCGAGCCGCAGAGGATCACTGAGGACGGGTTCGCCAGCAGCGGCAGCAGGGCCTGAAGTAAAAAGAACGGCCTTTGAGATTGGTATTCATCAACCGATCCCAGCTCTCTTCACGCCAGTCGCCAATATTCGCGTGGCTGACGTCGCCGGCGTTAATGAATACCGCATCGAGGCGCTCCCAGCGGCCGGCAAGAGTTTGCGCGAGCCGGCGCTGGTCTGCGGCGTCGCCCGCATCGGCGGCGATGGCCCATCCCCGATCCCCCAGCAGCGCCTGCGCCTGTTGAAGCGCCTCAGGGCTGCGGCCGGTGACCGCAACCTGGGCGCCCTCGGCGATAAACTCCTGCGCCGTCGCGAGGCCGATGCCGCTGGTTCCACCGGTAATCAAGGCTAATTTTCCTGCTAAACGTCCCATCGTGATGCTCCCGTTCGCTTACTGGAAATCACACTATAAAAGCATTGGTATCCAAAAGGTACCAGGTACCAATTGGATACTAATGAGGGAAGAGGTGTGCTATGGCGAAAACAGCGGCGCAGGCTGCGGAAAATAATTTTGTCCCCCCGGTCTGCCCGATGACCAGCTTCGTTAACCTGATCGCCGGGAAGTGGGCGATCCCGGTGCTCTATCGGCTGATCGTGCTGAATGCTCCGCTGCGCTTCGGCGAACTGCTGCGCGCCATCGCCCCGATTACGCAAAAAGAGCTGACCCGCCAGCTGCGGCTGTTTGAGCAGCGCGGGCTGGTGTCGCGCCGCGTCTATCCGGAGATCCCGCCGCGGGTTGAGTACCAGATAACCGAGCTCGGGCTATCGATGCGCGAGGCGCTGCAGCCGCTGGCGGAGTGGATGAACCACAACGGCCACCGGCTTAAGCGCTAAAAGGATGCCCGCTGCCTCAGTTTGCGCGCTGCTGTCTGGCAAAATGTCATAAATTTGTCACAATCAGAGCGATGATAATCACTGACTGAGGGTAAAGGGATGAGAAAAAGTCTACTCGCCGGCGCGATCGCCGCCGGCGTTTTGCTATCTGCGGGCGTCCAGGCACAGGAGCCAGCGGCTCCGCAGGGCTATCAGCTCCAGCAGGTGCTGATCATGAGCCGTCACAACCTGCGCGCGCCGCTGGCGAATAACGGCAGCGTGCTGGAACAGTCAACGCCGAAATCGTGGCCGGAGTGGGACGTTCCCGGCGGCCAGCTGACCACCAAGGGTGGGGTGCTGGAAGTCTATATGGGGCATTATATGCGGGAGTGGCTGGCGCAGCAGGGGCTGGTGACCAGCGGCGAATGCCCGCCGGACAATGCGGTATATGCCTATGCCAATAGCCTGCAGCGTACCGTCGCCACCGCTCAGTTCTTTATCACCGGCGCCTTTCCCGGCTGCGGCGTAACCGTCCATCACCAGCCGCAAATGGGCACTATGGACCCAACCTTTAACCCTGTTATCACCGATGACTCCGCGGCGTTCGGCGAGAAAGCGGTGCAGGCGATGGAAAAAGAGCGGCAAAAAATGCAGCTCACCGACAGCTACAAGCTGCTCGAAGAGATGACCGACTATCGCAACTCGCCCTCCTGCAAAGAGAAGCAGCAGTGCTCGCTGAGCGACGGGAAAGACACCTTCAGCGCCAAAAATCAGCAGGAGCCGGGCGTCTCCGGGCCGCTGAAGGTCGGCAACTCGCTGGTGGATGCGTTCACCCTGCAGTATTACGAAGGCTTCCCGCAGGACCAGGTGGCGTGGGGCGAAATCAAAACCGATAAGCAGTGGCAGGTGCTGTCGAAGCTGAAAAACGGCTATCAGGACAGCCTGTTTACCTCAACGGAGGTGGCGCGCAACGTCGCTAAGCCGCTGGTGAAATATATCGACAAGGCGCTGGTGGGCGACGCGGCGCAGGCGGCGAAGGTGACGCTGCTGGTGGGGCATGACTCCAACATCGCTTCGCTGCTGACGGCGCTCGATTTTAAACCCTATCAGCTGCACGATCAGAACGAGCGCACGCCGATTGGCGGGAAAATCGTCTTCCAGCGCTGGCACGATAGCGGCAGCAACCGCGAGCTGATGAAGATTGAGTACGTCTATCAAAGCACCGCGCAGCTGCGCAACGCCGAGGCGCTGACGCTGCAGTCGCCGCCGCAGCGGGTGACCCTGGCGCTGAACGGCTGTCCGGTGGACGCCAACGGCTTCTGCCCGATGGAAACCTTTAAAACGGTGATGAACCAGGCCGCAAAATAAAACAAAAAACCCGGAACGGTCCGGGTTTTTTTATTCTGCCGCGTTGCGGCTACACGTTTTTACGCTCGATGGTTTGCTCGCCCCAGAACAGCGAATCCTTATCGGTTTTCGCAAAGGCCAGCGATAGCACGTCGTCGCTGCCTTCTTCCCAGATTTTTTCCGCTAACTTTTCATCGTATTTAGCTAATTCGAAAATCGCTTCGGCGATCTCCACCGAGGTATTGCGTAAACTTGCCCATTCACCGACGTGGTGAGCTTTTGCTTCTTGAGTTGGCATGCAGATCCTCCTGCTGAGGGTTAACCGTGTAATTTAACCGCCAGGCCGGCGACGTGTTCGCCCTGGTAGCGGGCGATCGCCAGCTCTTCCTCGCTCGGCTGACGAGAACCGTCGCCGCCGGCGATGGTAGTTGCGCCATACGGGGTCCCGCCGCGAACCACCGAGATATCAAATAATTCCTGCGCGCCGTAGCCAATCGGCACGATCACCATCCCGTGATGGGCGAGGGTGGTCCAGGTCGAGGTAATGGTCTGCTCCTGCCCGCCGCCGGTGCCGGTGGAGCTGAATACGCTGGCCAGCTTGCCGTACAGCGCGCCGGAGGCCCACAGGCCGCCCGTCTGATCGAGGAAGGTGCGCATCTGTCCGGACATGTTGCCGAAACGGGTTGGGGTACCAAAGATGATGGCGTCATACTCTGCCAGCTCCTGCGGCGTGGCGACGGGCGCATTTTGCGTTTTCCCGCCCGCTTTGGCGAAAGCCTCAGCATGCATAGTTTCCGGCACGCGCTTCACCACCACGTCCACGCCGTCTACTCTGTTCGCCCCTTCGGCGACGGCATGAGCCATGGTCTCGATGTGTCCATACATTGAATAATAAAGCACCAGAATTTTAGCCATTTGCATCACTCCTCGGTTGCGTTATAGGCCAGCCAGACGACTGGCTATCTTTAAAGATAAGGCCTCTGGCGGAGAGTGCAAATCTAACAATCATTTATTTGATTTATAACAAAATTGCAAAGATTGCTTTTGTCGCAAAAAGATACATTTTGCGCTGCGCTGTTTTCGTCCGCCTTAAGAGAGGCTTAGCGCACGGCAGGGGCGGAAATATGTCTGCAAAGCCGAAAGCTGTTGCAGGATGTTACTATTGGCGAGATGAATGAGTTTCGTTCGCTACGCTTAAAGGCACGCGATACGATAGTGGTGATGCCACAGGCCGCAGCCGCTGTGGCTGCGTATCGCGCGTAATGCACTATGATGTCTAACCAAGTGGAGGTCAGTGATGGCAAACCATCGTGGCGGTTCCGGCAACTTCGCCGAGGATCGTGAAAGAGCATCAGAAGCAGGTCGTAAAGGAGGTCAGCACAGCGGGGGGAACTTTAAAAACGATCCCCAGCGCGCCTCGGATGCGGGCAAAAAAGGGGGCAAAAACAGTCACGGCAATCGTCATAGCTGATGTGTCGCCAATGACGTTGAACGACCGTTTATGATGCGGGGTTAATCTCCCCCCGGCACCCTCCGCATCGCCCTCGCCGCCGGCAGCCGCCGGCGGTTTTTTTATCGCCGACGGTTGCGCTCGCGGCCGGCTGATTGCACACTAGCCGGCTACCACTCGTTACCGGCCACGCTATGTCTTCATGCAAATTCTCCATTAAACCCCAGGAAGCGATCCTCATCGCCATCACCATGTTCTGGGGCGGTACCTTCCTCGCCGTACAGTATGCCGTGACGCTCAGCGGGCCGTTCTTTTTTGTCGGCGTGCGTTTTGCTACCGCGGCGCTGGCGGTGGCCCTGCTATCGCTGCGCGTTATGCGCGGGCTGACGTGGCTTGAGCTGAAGGCCGGGGTAGCGATTGGCGTCTCGATCGCGCTGGGGTACAGCCTGCAAACCTGGGGCCTGCAGTCGATCTCCAGCAGCAAGTCGGCTTTTATTACCGCCATGTACGTGCCGTTGGTGCCGCTGCTGCAGTGGCTGTGCCTCGGGAAAATGCCGGGGGTGATGTCCTGCCTGGGGGGGGTGCTGGCGTTTACGGGGCTGATCCTGCTGGCCGGGCCGGAAAATAATCTGCTGGCGCTCGGCGTTGGCGAAGCGATCACCCTCGCCAGCGCGCTGGCGATCGCCGCGGAGATTATCTTAATCAGCGCCTGGGCCGGGAAGGTGGACGTCCGGCGGGTGACGGTGGTGCAGCTGGCCACCGCCTCGCTGGTGGCCTTTGCCGCGATGGTGCCGGCAGGGGAAGCTATCCCGGCGATGTCGCCGGGGCTGCTGGGCGTCGCGCTGGGGCTGGGCATTTTCAGCGCCATTATTCAGGTCACCATGAACTGGGCGCAGCGCAGCGTGTCGCCTACCAAAGCGACGCTTATTTATACCGGTGAGCCGGTGTGGGCGGGGATTTTTGGCCGCATCGCCGGCGAGCGTCTGCCGCTGTTGGCGCTGGTGGGCTGCGCCTTTATCGTGGCCGGCGTTCTGGTGAGCGAGCTGAAGCTGAAGCGGAAAAGGGCCTCCGATGTACAGGAGGCTCCGGCAGAGGTCGCGGCGCTGTCCGATCTTGCCGAGCGCCCGGACCCGGAATCCCGGTCGGCTTAGCGCGACCGGGAAACTCCCGTTTATACGATGGCGTTAGGCGCTTCCGCGACCCGCGCGCGGCGGTTAAGCAGCGCGTGTAGAAGGATGGCGCCAAAGGTCGCGGTGCCGATCCCGCCGAGGGTGAAGCCGCCCAGCGAGAGGGCAAAATCACCGGCGCCGAGCACCAGGGTTACCGCCACCATAATCAGGTTGCCGTTCTGGCTCAGATCGACCCGGTTTTGCACCCAGATCCGCGCCCCGGCCACCGCAATTAGCCCAAATACTACGATCGAGGCTCCGCCGATGACCGGCCCGGGAATGGTGTGGATCAGCGTGCCAAACTTGGGCGAAAACCCGAGCAGGACGGCAATCAGCGCGGCGGCAACGAACACCAGCGTCGAGTAGACTTTGGTTACCGCCATCACCCCGATATTCTCCGCATAGGTGGTCACGCCGCTACCGCCGACGGCGCCGGAAAGCATCGTCGCCAGCCCGTCGCCGACGAACGCCCGGCCCATGTAGGGGTCCATATTGCGCCCGGTCATTCCGGCCACCGCCTTCAGATGGCCGAGGTTCTCCGCCACCAGAATCACCGCCACGGGCGCAATCAGCATCATCGCCTGGCCGTTAAAGGTCGGAGAGGTGAAGTGGGGAAGACCAAACCACGCCGCCTGTTCCAGCAGGGAAAAATCGAGCGGCTTGCCCAGTCCGAGGCCGTTTGCCAGCAGCGCGTAGAGCACGCAGGCCGCGATCAGGCCGACGAGGATCAGCAGCCGCTGCAGCATGCCGCGGGTGAAGACCGCCACGAGGCCGATGCACAGTACCGTCAGCACCGCCATCCAGCCGTCAAACGGCGTCGCCGAAACGCTGTGTACCGCAATCGGCGCGAGGTTGAGGCCAATCGCCATCACCACCGCGCCGGTGACCACCGGCGGCATCAGGCGCTCAATCCAGCGGGTGCCGGCCTTCATCACCACCAGACCAATCAGGGTATAGAGCAGGCCGCAGACGATAATCCCGCCGAGGGCGACGTCCAGATGCGGGTTCAGCCCCTGGCCGTTAAAGCCGGTGACGGCGATGACCACCCCGACAAAGGCCGCGCTGGAACCCAGATAGCTCGGCACCCGGCCGCCGGTCACCAGGAAGAACAGCAGGGTGCCGATGCCTGACATCAATATCGACAGGTTGGGGTCGAGCCCCATCAGTATCGGCATCAGCACGGTGGCGCCGAACATGGCGACCGCGTGCTGCACGCCCATAACCGCGGTCTGTCCGACGGAGAGGCGTTCATCGGGGGCCACCACGCCGGACGCGGCGGAGGGGGAGGTTAACTGCCAGCGAGGAAAATCGAAAAGTGCCATGATGATATCCCGGGTTCAAGGTTAACAGGCTGGGCGCATAAGCGTGTGATAGCCGCGGTCGAACCACATCAACCCGCGCGGCTGCGGATGCTTGACGATGGCGGCGACCTCGCAGAACAGAATGTCGTGGCTGCCGACGCTGACGACCTGGCTGATGCGGCAGTCGAAGCTCGCCAGCGCGTCGTTCAGGCGCGGGCAGCCGGTGGCGCCGGGCTGCCATTCGGCGGCGGCGAAGCGCTCCGCCATCGGTGTTTTACCGCCAAACAGATTGGAGAGCGGCTCCTGTCCCGCCGCCAGGGTATTGACGCACAGCGCCTGATGCTGGCTGAAGGTCGGCCACACCGAGGCGGAGCGGTTCAGGCAAACCAGCAGCGTCGGCGGCTCGTCGGTCACGCTGCACACCGCGCTGGCGGTAAAGCCGGCGCGGCCCGCCGGGCCGTCGGTGGTAATAATGTTCACCGCGGCGCCGACCTGGGCCATGGCGTCGCGAAAGCTTTGTTTATCCGCTATAGGCATGGAGGCTCCTTATGCCAGCCGGCAGGCGTCGTCAAAGGCGAGGCGCGGCAGGCGATCGTAGAGCTTTGTTTCATCGCCGTAGCCGATGTTAATCAACAGGTTGCTTTTCCAGCCGCTGTCGGCAAAGAACGCCGCGTCGACCTTTTCCCGATCGAATCCCGACATCGGCCCGGTATCCAGGCCGAGGGCGCGGCAGGCGAAAATCAGATAGGCCGCCTGCAGGGAGCTGTTGCGGAACGCGGTCTCCTCGGCGAGCTGGGGGCTGGAGGTGAACCAGCTGCGGGCGTCGCCGTGGGGAAACAGCTCCGGCAGGAGATCGTAAAAGGCGCTGTCCCACGCCACGATGGCGGTGACCGGCGCGCGGAGGGTTTTTTCCACGTTGCCGCTGGAGAGCGTCGGGCGCAGCTTCTCTTTGCCCTCCGGGGTGCGGACAAAAACGATCCGCGCCGGGGAGCAGTTGGCCGAGGTTGGGCCCATTTTCATCAGCGCGTAAATTTCCTCCAGCAGGCTGTCGGCTACCGGCTTATCCAGCCAGCCGCTGTGGGTCCTGGCGTGGCTGAACAGCGTGTCGCAGGCGCTTTGGCTAATACTCTCACTCATAGATTCTCCTGGCCGGCGGGCAGCATCGCGGCCAGCCCGTCGCATAAAATAGGGTTGAAGGTCTCGGGATCGGTAACGTTACAAGCATGGCCGCCCCAGGCCATCTCTACCAGCTGGCTGCCGGGGATCGCGGCCTGCAGCGCGCGCGAACAGGAGGCGGGCACCAGCAGATCGTCATGGGCGCTGACGATCAGCGTCGGGCAGCTCAGCGTACCGGCCTGACGGGAGAAGTCGGCCTGCTTCAGCGCCTGTAGCCGCTTCAGCAGATTGTCCTTACCCTGAAAATGGCTGAGCGCCAGGGACTCCTCCGCCTCCAGCCGCGGGGCGCGGGCGGCCATCCACTCCGCCGGATAGAGGAACAGCGGCTGTGCTTCCACCCACGCCTGGGCGCCGCCGGTATGCAGCAGGCGTTCGCGCACCTGGAAGCAGCGGCGGGTGTGGGTCGACAGCGTCAGCCAGGCGTTGACCAGCACCAGCGCGCTGACCGCCCGGGGGTTGTCCAGCGCCAGCTGCAGGCCGATCAATCCTCCCAGCGCGTGGCCCACCAGCGCGAAGCGCGTAATTCCGGCCTTCTCCAGCGCCTGCCACAGCTCCTGAGCCATGGTCGCCATGCTGTAGGCGGCGGGCAGCGGGCCGGCGTTTTCGCCGGTGCCGTTCTGGTCATAGGTCACCAGCTGGTATCGCGCTGCCAGCGGCGCGCGCTGGGCGGTCCAGTAGCTGCCTGCGCCGCCCAGTCCGGCGCTCAGCACCACAACCGGAGCGCCCGCATAGGGCGCAGGGGCGATATTGAGCTTCATGGCGCCGGTTTCCCGATATGCGCCACCGTAGCGATCTCCACCAGCGCCTCGGGCTTCACCAGGCCGCACTGAATGCAGAACCGCGCCGGCTTATCGCCGGGGAAAAACTCGGCGTAGACTTCGTTAATCGCGGCGTAGTTTTTCCAGTCGGTGATAAAAATGCTGTTGAAGGTCACATCCGCCATACTGCCCCCCGCCGTTTCGATAACGCTGCGGATGGTCTGCAGAACGTGACGGGTTTGCGCCTTTGGGTCGCCGATGTAGACCACGTTGTTTTGCTTATCGAACGGCAGCGTGCCGGAGACATAGACCACGCCATCGGCCAGCGTGCCGGGAACGAAAGGGGCGATCGGCGTAGTGGTGCCGGGTGGAATAATGACCTGTTTAGGCATAACGTTTCTCCTCCGGGAACGGAACTGGGGTGGCGGGCTGCAGGGCGTCGCAGAAGCTGGCGACGTCGCTGACCCAGCCAAAGAAGGTCTCAATGTTGAACAGCGCCGCCTGCTGGGCGAAGGCCGGCCCGGCCTGGTGGGTGGCGTCCTCCAGCACGATGCCGAAATATTCGAGGAAGAAGCCGTCGCGCAGCGTCGACTCGACGCAGACGTTGGTGGCGATGCCGGTGAACACCAGGTGGCGAACGCCGTGGCTGCGTAAAATGCTGTCCAACTGGGTGTTGTAGAAGCCGCTGTAGCGCGGTTTTGGCAGCACTACGTCGCCCGGCTGCGGCTTGAGCTCATCAACCAGCTGGTAGTCCCAGCCGCCTTTAGCCAGCAGCTTGCCCTGCAGCTCGGGGCGGCGGCGCATGGTCTTCAGAGCGTTGGATTTATGGTAGTTCGGCGAGCCGGGGCCGCCGGCCTCCATGTACTGGTCGTCCCAGCCGTTCTGAAACCAGATAATCAGCATCCCGGCGGCGCGAGCGGCGGCGACGGCGGTGTTGATGTTGTCGATAACCGGCCGGGTGGCGGAGACGTCAAACCCGGCGAGGTCGAGATAGCCGCCCTGGCTGGCATAGGCGTTTTGCATATCCACCACGATCAGCGCGCTGTTTTGCGCCGCAAAGGTTAAGGGTTCCGGGCGAGCGGGAAGGGTAATCATCAGGCAACCTCGCGAGTAGCGGTAGCAATGTGGTCGCGGCAGCGCATCAGCGGCTGAATGCGCTCGCCGAAGGCGTCAATGCCGGAGAGGAAATCATCAAAGGTCAGCAGCACGCCGTCGGTACCGGGGACCGCGGCGACCTCATCGAGCATGCGGGCGACGTTGGCGTAAGAGCCGACGAGAGTGCCCATGTTGATATTGACCGCTGAGGTGGGGTCGGCCATCTGGCGGACGTTGGTATCGCTGCCGGAGCGGGTATCCTTCTGGCTCTGCTCGGTGAGCCACGCCAGCGCCTCTTCGTCGGCGCCGGCCTTGTAGTGCTCCCATTTGGCGCGCGCGGCTTCATCCGTTTCGTCGGCGATAACCATAAACAGCACGTACGAGCCGACGTCGCGGCCGGTTTTTTCCGCCGCCTGCATCATGCGCGCGGCGGTCGGGGCGAAGGCGGCCGGAGTGTTGACCCCTTTGCCGAAGCAGAAGTTGTAGTCGGCGTACTGGGCGGAGAAGGCCATACCGGCATCGCTCTGCCCGGCGCAGATCACCTTCATCGGCTGCGACGGCTGCGGGCTGACGCGGCAGTCGTTCATCGTGAAGTAGTCGCCCTTAAAGTCGCTCTGCCCGGTGCCCCACAGGTCGCGCAGCACCTGGACATATTCGCTGAGATAGTCGTAGCGGCTGGCGAAATAGTCATCCCCAGGCCAGATCCCCATCTGCTCGTACTCCGGTTTTTGCCAGCCGGTCACCAGGTTGACGCCGAAGCGGCCGCCGGAAATCGAGTCAATGGTGGAGGCCATGCGGGCGACGATGGCCGGCGGCAGGGTCAGGGTGGCGGCGGTGGCGTAGATTTGGATCCGCGAAGTCACCGCCGCGAGGCCCGCCATCAGGGTGAAGGATTCGAGATTGTGATCCCAGAATTCGGTTTTACCGCCAAAGCCGCGCAGCTTGATCATCGACAGCGCGAAGTCAAAGTTGTAATGCTCGGCTTTCTGCACAATCGCTTTATTCAGCTCAAACGTCGGCATGTACTGCGGGGCATGGGTGGAAATCAGCCAGCCGTTATTGCCGATCGGAACGAAGACACCAATTTTCATATGCACCTCTTTGCGCTCGTTAAACAAGAAGGCGTGCGGCGCTGCATCCTGCATCTTCCTGAGCCACCTCGCTAATCTGATAAAGCAAAGACGATGCCAGTTTTACAAAAGCCAATGTTATTAATGTGTTGATTAATAGTTGCCGGAAGTGAGGTCTGAAAAAGTAGACTAAATGGTCAAAATCAGTGCACGAATAAACGGCAGTTGTGCGCAATTGGGGTGCAGGAGGTCGTGTCGGCGATGGGCTTTTGCTATGCTGATGGCGTTGAATGAAGGAGATAATAAATGGCACAGGGCGCCGGGAAAAAAAGCGGCAAGCGTTCGCTGGCGGTGAGCGCAAAAAAAGAGGCTATCCTCGCCGCCGCGCTGGACGCGTTTTCGCAATTTGGCATTCACGGCACGCGGCTCGAGCAGGTTGCAGAGCTGTCCGGGGTCTCGAAAACCAATTTGCTCTACTACTATCCCTCGAAAGAGGCGCTGTACGTCGCCGTTTTGCAGCAGATTCTTACCATCTGGCTGGCGCCGCTGAAGGCCTTTCGCGAAGATATCAGCCCGCTGGTGGCGATCCGCGAGTACATCCGCCTGAAGCTGGAGGTCTCACGCGACCATCCGCAGGCCTCAAAGCTGTTCTGCCTCGAGATGCTGCAGGGCGCGCCGCTGCTGATGGGGGAGCTAACCGGCGATCTGAAAGCGCTGGTGGATGAAAAGTCGGCGATCGTTTCCGGCTGGGTCGAAAGCGGCAAGCTGGCGCCGGTCGACCCGCAGCATCTGATCTTTATGATCTGGGCCACCACGCAGCATTACGCCGATTTCGCCACCCAGATTGAGGCGGTGACCGGCGCAACGCTACGGGATGAAGCGTTCTTTCAGCAAACCGTGGAAAACGTCCAGCGGATGATCGTTGAAGGGATCCGGGTGCGCTAGTTGGCCGGCGGCAGCGGGCAGCTCTGATCGCCATCTTCGCACTGCAGCAGCGAGGAGAGGTACGATTCGCGCTCCACGGTTTTGTCCGCCATGCACTGGTTGATCAGCATCGGCTGGATGCTGCCGCCTTCGGCTCCGGAGGCCAAAAACGCGCAGTCGGCGTCGCGCAGCGCGATCCACGCCAGCTGGGATTTTTTCAGCAGCGCCTGCTGGCCGTCTGAGGCGCGCTTCAGCGCCTGCTGATAGGTCTGGTTGAGCTTGCCGTCGGCCGCCTGATACTGCGCCGCCGTGCACTGGTTCATCTCCATCTGATTATTGGCGTTAGCGCATTCGTCCGCCAGCGCCTGTCCGCTTGCGATCAGGGCGGCAAGAGCGAGAAAAGTGCGTTTCATTGTTCCACTCCCATACATAAAAAGGCCCCCGTCCGGGAGCCTTAATTAACCACAGCTTTGGCCTGCTGTCATCCGGTCCGCGATCCCCGGCCGCACGCTGGATAAGCGCCGCCGGGGATCGGCCCTAGCCGATAGTCATCAGGCTGGCGTTGCCGCCCGCCGCGGCGGTATTGACGCTCAGCGAGCGCTCGATATAGAGGCGCTCCAGCAGCAGGTTGCTCTCGCCGCGGGCGAATCCCTGTACCGAAACGATCGCCCCGTCGCGCGCCGCCACCTGCTCGCACAGCGCGCGCAGCTGATCGGAATCGCCGTGGTAAATCACCGCGTCGAAGGCCTGAGCGGTCAGTTCGGCCTCTTTGGCGAAGCGGATGCGCTCGCTGACTTCGCGCGGCAGCTTCTTCGCCAGATCGCGATGCAGGGCGTTATCCGGCCACAGGATCTCGCAGCCGACGGCGGTCACCGCCGCCAGCTGGGTCAGCGCATCCTGTTCATTATCCGCCACGCACAGCACGCGGTCGCGGGGGATAAAGGTCAGGGTGTTGCGCTCGCCGGTCGGCCCCGGCAGCAGACGCTGGGTGCCGGCCTGCGCCTGTTCGCTATACTGCCGGCACAGCGCCTGCAGCTCCGGCCGGCCGGCGGCCCACTGCTGCAGGGCGAGCAGCGGTTTTTCCAGCAGGGTTTTCAGCTGGGCGTCCAGCGGACGTTCCGCGTCCTGACGGGCGAGGGTGGCGCCGACGGCGTTGTGCGGACGGCTTGAGAGCAGACGGTAGAGATACAGCGGACCGCCGGCTTTCGGGCCGGTGCCCGATAGCCCTTCGCCGCCGAACGGCTGAACGCCAACCACCGCGCCGACCATATTACGGTTGACGTACAGGTTACCGACTTTTGCGCTGCCAGTGACCTGGGCAATGGTTTCGTCGATGCGGGTATGGACCCCGAGCGTCAGGCCGTAGCCGGAAGCGTTGATCTGCTCAACCAGCCGATCCAGCTCATTGCGACCGTAGCGCACCACGTGCAGGACCGGGCCAAAGACCTCTTTTTTCAGCTCGTCAAAGCTGTCGAGTTCGATAAGTGTCGGCGGAACGAAGGTCCCGCTCTGCCATTCGCGCGCGTCCTCACCGTTCTCGCGCACGGCCTGGAAGACGTTGCGCCCCTTGGCGCGCAGGGTCTGAATGTGACGCTCGATATTCTCTTTCGCCTCGGCGTCAATCACCGGCCCGATATCGGTGGTCAGGCGGCCGGGGTTGCCCATCCGGCATTCGCCCATCGCGCCGCGCAGCATGGTCAGCGTATGGTCGGCGATCTCCTCCTGCAGGCACAGCACCCGCAGGGCGGAGCAGCGCTGGCCGGCGCTATCGAAGGCGGAGGCCAGCACGTCAACCACCACCTGCTCGGTCAGCGCGGAGGAGTCGACGATCATCGCGTTCATGCCGCCGGTTTCGGCAATCAGCGGCGTCGGGCGCCCCTGGGCATCGAGGCGGCTGGCGATATTGCGCTGCAGCAGCGTCGCGACCTCGGTTGAGCCGGTAAACATCACCCCGCGCACGCGCTGGTCGCCGGTGAGCGCGGCGCCGACGGTTTCCCCGCGGCCCGGCAGTAGCTGGATAACGCCCGGCGGGACGCCGGCCTCCAGCAGAATCGCCACGCCCTGAGCGGCGATCAGCGGCGTCTGCTCGGCGGGTTTCGCCAGCACGCTGTTGCCCGCGGCCAGCGCGGCGGCAATCTGGCCGGTGAAGATCGCCAGCGGGAAGTTCCACGGGCTGATGCACACCACCGGACCCAGCGGACGGTGGGTTTCATTATCAAAGTCGTCGCGGACCTGGCCGGCGTAGTAGTGCAGGAAGTCCACAGCCTCGCGAACTTCGGCGATGGCGTTGCTGAAGGTTTTACCCGCTTCGCGCACCAGAATCCCGATCAGCGTCTGCGTTTGGCCTTCCATCAGGATCGCCGCGCGCTCAAGGATGGCCGCGCGCTCCTGCGGCGGAGTGGCGAACCAGATCGGCGCGCAGTTGACCGCGCTGGTCAGCGCCTGCTGCACCTCTTCGTCGCTGGCTTCGCGCACGTGGCCGACGATATCTTTCGGCTCCGCAGGGTTGACGATCGCCTGCAGCTCGCCTTCGGCAACCGGATGCTCCAGCATCGGCAGGGCCTGCCACTTATGCAGGGCGCTGTTGAGTAAAGAGGAGGAGAGGGAGGCGAGGCGGTGCTCGTTCGCCAGATCCAGTCCCGCCGAGTTGCTGCGGCCCTGACCATAGAGATCGCGCGGCAGCGGAATTTTCGGATGCGGCAGGCCGGCCTGGCCCTCCTGCTGGGCCAGCTTCTCCACCGCGCTGACCGGGTCGGCGACCAGCTCGTCAAGCGGCAGGCTGGTATCGGCGATGCGGTTGACGAAGGAGGTGTTGGCGCCGTTCTCCAGCAGACGGCGTACCAGGTAGGCCAGCAGGGTTTCGTGGGTGCCGACCGGGGCATAGATTCGGCACGGTCGGTTGAGCTTACCGTCGGCCACTTTACCCACTACCTGCTCGTACAGCGGCTCGCCCATGCCGTGCAGGCACTGGAATTCGTACTGTCCCGGATAGTAGTTTTGCCCCGCCAGCTGGTAAATAGCCGCCAGGGTGTGGGCGTTATGGGTGGCGAACTGCGGGTAGATCAGGTTCGGCACCGTCAGCAGCTTTTTCGCGCAGGCGAGATAGGAGACGTCGGTATACACCTTGCGGGTATAAACCGGATAGCCTTCCAGGCCGTCCATCTGCGCGCGCTTGATTTCGCTATCCCAGTAGGCGCCTTTAACCAGGCGGATCATCAGACGGCGGCGGCTGCGGGTGGCAAGATCGATCAGCGAGTCAATGACGAACGGACAGCGCTTCTGATAGGCCTGAATGACGAAGCCGATCCCGTTCCAGCCCGCCAGCTCCGGCTCAAAGCACAGCTTCTCCAGCAGGTCGAGCGAGATCTCCAGGCGATCGGCCTCTTCGGCGTCGATGTTGATGCCGATATCGTACTGGCGCGCCAGCAGGGTTAACGACTTCAGGCGCGGATAGAGCTCTTCCATCACCCGATCGTACTGCGCGCGGCTGTAGCGCGGGTGCAGGGCGGAGAGCTTGATGGAGATCCCCGGGCCCTCGTAGATGCCGCGGCCGTTGGAGGCTTTGCCGATAGCGTGGATAGCCTGCTGGTAGGAGACCATATAGGCCTGGGCGTCGGCGGCGGTCAGCGCCGCTTCCCCGAGCATATCGTAGGAGTAGCGGAAGCCTTTCTCTTCCCGCTTGCGGGCGTTGGCCAGCGCTTCGGCGATGGTTTCGCCGGTGACGAACTGTTCGCCCATCAGGCGCATCGCCATATCGACGCCTTTGCGGATCAGCGGTTCGCCGCTTTTGCCAATGATGCGGTTCAGCGAGCGCGACAGGCTGGTTTCATTGTGGGTGGAGACCAGTTTGCCGGTAAACAGCAGTCCCCAGGTGGCGGCGTTTACGAACAGCGACGGGCTGCGGCCGATATGCGACTGCCAGTTACCGTTGCTGATCTTGTCGCGAATAAGGGCGTCGCGGGTGGCTTTATCCGGAATACGCAGCAGCGCCTCCGCTAGGCACATCAGCGCCACGCCCTCCTGCGAGGAGAGGGAGAACTCCTGCAGCAGGCTCTGCACCATGCCGGCGCGCCCGCTGGCGGTTTTTTGATTGCGCAGCTTTTCCGCCAGCGTCCAGGCCAGCTTATGCGCCTGTTCGCCCAGCGCCTGCGGCAGACGGGCCTGCTCGAGGAGCATCGGCACGGCGTCGGTTTCGGCGCGGCGATACGCTGCGGTAATGTCCGCCCGCGCCACCGACTGGGGCAGGATCTGCTCGGCAAATTCAAGGAACGGCTGGTACGGCTCTTCGGTCAAAGGACCCGATTCGTCGCTTTCGTTGGCCGCGCCGGAGAGCAGCGCCGGCAGCTCGGGCAGCGATTCATCGCTCTCCAGCTTTTCCAGATAGTTGAAAATCGCCTGCTTAATCAGCCAGTGCGGCGTGCGGTCGATACGGCTGGCGGCGGACTTGATGCGGTCGCGTGTGGCTTCGTCAAGTTTAACGCCCATGGTGGTGGTGCCCATGTCAGGAACTCCTGTTATTGGTCATTCGCTGCATTCATTGCCCGGCCTTGCTGGCGCGGCATGCTGCGGCGAATTTGGCCTCTGTGCGGTTATGCGGTTGCGTAGGAATATCTACTATGTTGCAACTTTGTGCAACCTTGTTAATCGCAACTTGTGGGCCAGGTTGAAAAAGGCGCTTATTGTTAAATTTAATCGCAGAACTGGTGACGGTATAACCTTTATTAAATGACGTATTTATCTGCGTCAGTTAACAGTTTTACCCGGTGCAACCGATAAAAACGTGAGAGAGTGCAACTTATAACAAAATGAGGTTTGGCCATTGGCGGAATTAGTGTAAATGCTGTGTTAAATCGTTTGTGAAAAACCGAAGCTTCCGTCAGGATACGGTCGCCCAATACAACCCTTATGCCATTACCCCGTTCCGGTAGTGGAATAAACGACAAATCTGGACGTTGTCGACAAAAAAATCTGGAGATTTGCATGGCTATTAGCACACCGATGTTGGTGACTTTTACTGTTTATATATTTGGCATGGTACTGATCGGGTTTATTGCCTGGCGATCGACGAAGAACTTCGATGATTATATTCTTGGCGGCCGCAGCCTCGGGCCATTCGTGACCGCGCTGTCCGCCGGGGCCTCGGATATGAGCGGCTGGCTGCTGATGGGGCTGCCGGGAGCCATATTTCTTTCCGGTATTTCCGAGAGCTGGATTGCCATCGGCCTGACCCTGGGGGCGTGGATTAACTGGAAGCTGGTGGCCGGGCGCCTGCGCGTTCATACCGAGGCGAATAACAACGCCCTGACCCTGCCGGACTATTTCACCGGCCGCTTTGAAGATAACAGCCGGGTGCTTCGTATTATCTCCGCGCTGGTTATTTTGCTGTTCTTCACAATTTATTGCGCCTCCGGCATCGTTGCCGGCGCGCGTCTGTTTGAAAGCACCTTCGGCATGAGCTACGAAACGGCGCTGTGGGCCGGTGCCGCCGCGACGATTATTTATACCTTCGTCGGCGGATTCCTCGCGGTAAGCTGGACCGATACCGTGCAGGCCAGCCTGATGATCTTCGCCCTGATCCTGACGCCGATGATGGTGATTATTTCCGTCGGCGGCTTCGGCGATTCGCTGGAGGTGATTAAGCAAAAGAGCATTGAAAACGTCGATATGCTAAAAGGGCTTAATTTCGTCGCCATTATCTCGCTGATGGGCTGGGGGCTGGGCTACTTTGGACAACCGCATATTCTGGCCCGCTTTATGGCCGCGGACTCCCACCACAGCATCGTCCACGCGCGCCGCATCAGCATGACGTGGATGATCTTCTGCCTGGCGGGCGCGGTGGCGGTTGGCTTCTTCGGCATCGCGTGGTTTAACAACAATCCGGCGCTGGCCGGGGCGGTCAATCAGAACTCCGAGCGCGTCTTTATTGAACTGGCGCAAATCCTGTTTAACCCGTGGATTGCCGGGATCCTGCTGTCGGCGATTCTGGCGGCGGTGATGTCAACCCTGAGCTGCCAGCTGCTGGTCTGCTCCAGCGCGATCACCGAGGATTTATACAAGGCCTTCCTGCGTAAGAACGCCGGCCAGCAGGAGCTGGTGTGGATCGGCCGGGTAATGGTGCTGGTGGTGGCGCTGGTATCGATTGCGCTGGCGGCTAACCCGGAAAACCGCGTGCTGGGCCTGGTGAGCTACGCGTGGGCGGGCTTCGGCGCGGCCTTCGGTCCGGTGGTGCTGTTTTCGGTGATGTGGTCGCGCATGACCCGCAACGGCGCGCTGGCCGGGATGATTATCGGCGCGCTGACTGTCATCGTCTGGAAGCAATTTGGCTGGCTGGGCCTGTACGAAATTATCCCCGGCTTTATCTTCGGCAGCCTCGGGATCGTGGTCTTCAGCCTGCTGGGCAAGGCGCCTTCGGCAGCGATGCAGCAGCGTTTTGCCGAGGCCGACGCGCACTATCACTCCGCGCCGCCGGTACCTGCGACCGCAGAGTAACCCTCGGCCTTCTGCTATAGCCCGCCGTCGGCGGGCTTTTTTGTGCCTGCGGCTCGCCTCCGCTGGTCGATGTGGGCTGGCGTCCTCTTGCTAATTCTCTGAAAATACGCTGATATCTCAGCACAAATAACAATGAGGATAGCAATATGAGTTTCAGACAGGGTGCGCTGGCGTTGGTGCTGGCAGGGCTGCTTGGCGGCTGCGTGGCGCCGGGCAAAACCACCGTTTCAGCGCCGGCAGCCGGCGCCTGCCCGGCGGACAATACGATGGAGCAGACCACGCTGTACTTCGGCCTCAGTCGTCCGGCGGGTAAAGATATCATCCCCGCGGAGTGGCAGCAGTTTGTTGATCGCGATGTCACCCCGCGCTTTCGCGATGGTTTGACGGTGTTTGACGCCCGCGGCCAGTGGCTGGGTAACGACGGTAGCGTTGCCCGCGAGCAGAGCAAGGCGCTGATGCTGATCCACGCTAAAGATGCGAAGAGCGAAGAGGGGATTGAAGCGCTGCGCACGCTCTATAAGTCGCGCTTCGCCCAGGAGTCGGTGATGCGCGTCGATCGCCAGGTTTGCGTGCATTTCTAAAAATCGTTCATTTATAAATAGAAGGCGGGGCCACGCCGGCCCCGCCTTGATTGTCTCCGCTGGCGTCTCGCTTACAGCACCAGCCCGGCGAAGCTGGCGGAGAGCAGGCTGACCAGCGTCGCGCCGTAGACCAGGCGCAGGCCGAAGCGGGAGACGATGTTGCCCTGCGGCTCGTTAAGCCCTTTAATGGCGCCGGCGATAATGCCAATCGAGGCGAAGTTGGCAAAAGAGACCAGGAAGACCGACAGAATGCCCAGCCCGCGCTGCGTCATGCCGGCGGCAATTTTCTGCAGCTCGATCATCGCGACAAATTCGTTGGCTACCAGCTTGGTCGCCATAATACTCCCGGCGTTCAGCGCGTCGCTGAGCGGAATACCAATCAGCCACGCCAGCGGGTAAAAGACGTAGCCCAGAATCTGCTGGAAGCTGAGGCCAAATAGGGTGGCGAAGAGGGCGTTAACGGCGCTGATTAAGGCAATAAAGCCGATCAGCATCGCCAGAATAATCATCGCCACCTTGAAGCCCGCCAGAATATATTCGCCGAGCATTTCAAAGAAGCTCTGCGACTCATGCAGCTTCTCCAGCTTAATCTCCTGTTCGCTGCCCGGGCGCGTCGGGTTAATAATCGACAGCACAATAAAGGTGCTGAACATATTGAGGATCAGCGCCGCGACGACGTATTTCGCCTCCAGCATGCTCATATAGGCGCCGACAATCGACAGCGATACCGTCGACATCGCGGTGGCGGCCATGGTGAACAGGCGGCGGGAGGAGAGATCGCCGAGCACGCCTTTATAGGCGATGAAGTTTTCCGACTGCCCGAGGATCAGTGAGCTGACCGCGTTAAAGGACTCGAGCTTGCCCATGCCGTTGACTTTAGACAGCAGGGTGCCGATGACGCGAATAAAAATGGGCAGAATGCGCCAGTGCTGAAGAATACCAATCAGCGCCGAGATAAAGACAATCGGACACAGCACGCCGAGGAAAATAAAGGCCAGCCCTTTTTCACCCATGCCGCCAAATACAAAATTGGTGCCCTCGGCGGCAAAGCCGAGTAATGAGGTGAAAAAGCCGGAGATATTTTTAACTATCCACAGGCCGCTTTCGGCGTGGAGAAAAAAGAAAGCCAGCGCAATTTCAATAACAATTAACTGGATAATATAGCGAACGCGGATTTTTTGTCGGTCGTAGCTGGCAAGCCAGGCAAGGCCGAGGATAACCGCCAGCGCCAGCAGGAAGTGTAAAAACTGTGTCATATTGTTCTTTTCGCAGGTAAATAAGGCCGCTATTTAGCCACAGCCGCTACGCCCGGTAAATATTCTGCTGCGAAAAAACCGCCGATCCCGCCCGCCGCCGCGGGGGCAGGAGAATGCTTGCCTAAGTAATTATTTTCCAGCAATTAATTTACAACTCGTCACTATTCTCTACACATTTCACTTGTGTTTCTGATTATTGTAATGATAATCACTATCAGAAATATTTACCTATCTTTGCATCCGTTGACGGCGGCTCACATTTAAGGATGTCGGCATGTTTGTTCCATTTCTCATCATGTTACGTGAAGGTCTGGAAGCAGCGCTGATTGTCAGCCTGATCGCCAGCTACCTGAAGCGCACTCAGCGCGGAAATTTGATTGGCGTAATGTGGGTTGGGGTGATCCTCGCGGCGGCGCTGTGCCTCGGGCTGGGGATCTTTATCAACGAAACCACCGGCGAATTTCCGCAGCGTGAACAGGAGCTGTTTGAGGGCATCGTGGCGCTGGTCGCGGTCTTTATCCTGACCTGGATGGTGTTCTGGATGCGCAAAGTGTCGCGTAACGTGAAGCAGCAGCTGGAGCAGGCGGTGGATAACGCCCTGCAGCGCGGTAATAACCACGGCTGGGCGCTGGTGATGATGGTCTTTTTTGCCGTGGCGCGAGAAGGACTGGAGTCGGTATTTTTCCTGCTGGCGGCGTTCCAGCAGGATGTCGGCATCTGGCCGCCGCTGGGCGCGATGCTTGGCCTCGCCACCGCAATCGTCCTCGGCTTCCTGCTGTACTGGGGCGGCATCCGTCTTAACCTCGGCGTCTTCTTCAAGTGGACCAGCCTGTTTATCCTGCTGGTCGCCGCAGGCCTCGCCGCCGGCGCCATTCGCGCCCTTCACGAGGCCGGGCTGTGGAACCACTTCCAGGACGTGGCGTTCGATCTGAGCGGCGTGCTGTCAACGCACAGCCTGTTCGGCACCTTGCTTGAAGGGATCTTCGGCTATCAGGAAGCGCCGACCGTCAGCGAAGTGGCGGTGTACTTTATCTATTTGATTCCGGCGCTGGTGCTGTTTGCGCTGCCGCCGCGTAGCAATCCAGCAGCCTCGCGTACCGCCCCGCTTAAGTAGGGCGCCGCAGGATATATCGTTACCACATACTTACCGAAAGGGATGATCATGATGACTCATTTTCGCCGTAGTGCGCTGCAGCTTGCCGTCGCAGCGTTGTTCAGCTCCGCCTTTTGCGCCCAGGCTGCGGATATTCCGCAGGTAAAAGTGACCGTTAATGACAAGCAGTGTGAACCGATGGACGTAACCGTGAAGGCGGGTAAAACGCAGTTCATCATTCAGAACCATAGCCAGAAGGCGCTGGAGTGGGAGATCCTCAAGGGCGTGATGGTGGTGGAAGAGCGCGAAAACATCGCCCCGGGCTTTACGCAAAAGCTGACCGCTAACCTGCAGCCAGGCGAATACGATATGACCTGCGGCCTGCTGACCAACCCGAAAGGCAAGCTGACCGTCACCGGTACGGCCACCAAAGATGCGGCGAAAGCCGACGCGCTGCTGAGCCTCGGCGATGCGATCACCGCCTATAAAGCCTACGTCACGGCACAAACCGCCGAGCTGGTTTCCGGCACCAAAGCCTTCACCGACGCGGTGAAAGCGGGCGATATCGAAAAAGCGAAAGCGCTGTACGCCCCGACGCGTCAGCACTACGAGCGCATCGAGCCGATCGCCGAGCTGTTCTCCGATCTTGACGGCAGCATTGACGCCCGTGAAGACGACTATGAGAAGAAGGCGGAAGATCCGAAGTTCACCGGCTTCCACCGTCTGGAAAAAGCCCTGTATGGCGACAACAGCACCAAGGGCATGGAGAGCTATGCCGACCGCCTGAATACCGACGTGCTGGAGCTGCAAAAACGCATCAGCGAGCTGGCGTTCCCGCCGTCTAAAGTGGTGGGCGGCGCTGCCGACCTGATTGAAGAAGTCGCCGCCAGCAAAATCAGCGGCGAAGAAGATCGCTACAGCCACACCGACCTGTGGGACTTCCAGGCTAACGTCGACGGCGCGCAGAAAATTGTCGACCTGCTGCGTCCGCAGCTGCAAAAAGAGAACGGCGCGCTGCTGGCGAAAGTTGACGCTAACTTCAAGAAAGTTGACGTGATTCTCGCGAAATACCGCACCAAAGACGGCTATGAAACCTATGACAAGCTGACCGATGCGGATCGTAATGCGCTGAAAGGCCCGATCACCACCCTGGCGGAAGATTTGGCTCAGCTGCGCGGGATCCTGGGTCTGGACTAAGCCGATGGCAGAACAGAAGCAATCCGACGTGAATGAGCCTTCACGTCGTCGGTTATTAAAAGGGATCGGCGCGCTAGGCGGCGCGCTGGCCATCGCCGGCGGCTGTCCGGTTGCCCATGCGGCCAAAAGCACCAGCTCGCCGGGAACGCTGGCGCCCAACGCGCGTATGGAGGCGCAGCCCTTTTATGGGCCGCACCAGGCGGGGATCCTCACCCCGCAGCAGGCCGCGATGATGCTGGTGGCCTTCGACGTGCTGGCCAGCGATAAGGCCGACCTCGAGCGCCTGTTCCGTCTGCTGACCCAGCGGATTGCCTTCCTGACCAAAGGCGGGCCGGCGCCGGACACGCCGAATCCGCGCCTGCCGCCGATGGACTCGGGCATTCTTGGGCCGTGGATCGCCCCGGATAACCTGACGATGACCGTGTCGGTCGGCCATTCGCTGTTTGACGAGCGCTACGGGCTCGCGGAACACGCGCCGAAGAAGCTGCAGAAGATGACGCGCTTTCCTAACGATTCGCTGGATGCCGCGCTCTGTCACGGCGATCTGCTGCTGCAAATTTGCGCCAACACCCAGGATACGGTGATCCACGCCCTGCGCGATGTGATTAAGCATACCCCGGATCTGCTGAGCGTCCGCTGGAAGCGCGAGGGTTTTATCTCCGATAGCGCCGCGCGGAGCAAAGGCAAAGAGACGCCGGTTAACCTTCTGGGCTTTAAGGACGGCACGGCGAACCCGGTCAGCACCGACAGCGCGCTGATGGATGAGGTGGTATGGGTCACCGCCGGCCAGGGAGAACCGGCGTGGGCGACGGGCGGCAGCTATCAGGCGGCGCGGATTATCCAGTTCCACGTGGAGTTCTGGGATCGCACGCCGCTGAAAGAGCAGCAGACGATTTTCGGTCGCGACAAGCACAGCGGCGCGCCGCTGGGGATGCAGCACGAGCACGACGTGCCGGATTACGCTAAGGATCCCGATGGCGATATTATCGCCCTCGATAGCCACATCCGCCTCGCCAACCCGCGCACGCCGCAGACGCAGTCGAACCTGATGATGCGTCGCGGCTACAGCTATTCGCTTGGGGTGACCAACTCCGGACAGCTGGATATGGGGCTGCTGTTTGTCTGCTATCAGCACGATCTGGAAAAAGGTTTCCTGACGGTGCAAAAGCGGCTCAACGGCGAAGCGCTGGAGGAGTACATTAAACCTATTGGCGGCGGCTACTTCTTTGCGCTGCCGGGCGTGGCGGATAGCCAGCACTACCTGGCGCAGTCGCTGATTGAAGCCTGACGTTCCTGCCCGCAAGGGCAGGGCGTTTTCTGCTGTTTTTCCATTCTTTTTTTGTATTTCCTGCCTTGTGTTATTTTTCTGTAATCTATTTGTCGGAAACTCTTCTGAGCTGCGATGAGAATTATTTGTTGTCTATATGTAAGAAATAAGTTGCATTAAGAATTATTTTTGATGTACTTATTACAGACGCGGTAGTTCCCGGCAGTGATGTCGTTTCACTATGGAGATCGCGAATGCCCGATTGCTGTAACGGAAAATGTAAATCTTCTTACCGTACTCATCAGCACGGGGGCCAGACTTCCGGCCGCGATTCCCACACCTCGAATTTTTCTCCAGTCACCACCGATAACCTAAACCCAGACCGGGTATGCGGTGCGCGTAGCCGCGACCCGTTGTCAATTCGACAGGCAAGCAATGGCTTACAAGGAAGCCAAACCTCAATCGTTCGTGCGCATAATCGCGTCGATATTGACGCGTGTGATGTAAACCAACAACGCAAGGTGCTATCCATGGGAAGACAAAAAGCAGTGACCAAAGCTCGTCGTGAGGCCAAACGTGTGCTGAGACAGGATTCGCGCAGCCATAAGCAGCGCGAAGAAGAATCGGTCACATCGCTTGTGCAAATGAGTGGCGTAGAAGCAATTGGTATGGCGCGGGACAGCCGCGATTTGTCGCCAATTGAAGCGCGTAATGACGCTCAGGTGCATTATTTGAATGCCATTGACAATAAACAGCTGATCTTTGCCACCGGCGAAGCCGGATGCGGGAAGACCTGGATCAGCGCGGCGAAAGCAGCTGAGGCTCTGATCCATAAAGACGTGGACAGAATTATTGTTACCCGTCCCGTTCTGCAGGCCGATGAAGACCTCGGCTTCTTACCGGGAGATATCGCCGAGAAATTCGCCCCCTATTTCCGCCCGGTGTATGACGTGCTGGTGAGAAGGCTGGGCGCTTCCTTTATGCAATACTGCCTGCGGCCGGAAATTGGCAAGGTGGAAATCGCGCCGTTCGCCTATATGCGCGGACGTACATTTGAAAATGCGGTTGTGATTCTGGACGAGGCTCAGAACGTGACCGCCGCGCAAATGAAAATGTTTTTGACCCGCCTCGGGGAGAACGTGACGGTTATCGTCAACGGCGACGTTACCCAGTGTGATTTACCCTCTGGCGTAAGGTCTGGCCTGGTCGATGCGCTGGCGCGTTTTGAAGAAGACGAGATGGTCGGTATCGTTCGCTTTACGACCGACGACTGCGTCCGCTCGATGCTCTGCCAGCGGGCGCTGAAAGCCTACTACTAGCGGTTACATGGTGTGCAAAGCCCGGGGAAACCCGGGCTTTGTTTTTTCTGCGGCCCGCCGGCGCGGTTCGCGGCTTAGCCAATCGCCCCTAGCGCATCTTCGTTGCCCTGTTTTTTTGGCAGCAGGAACAGGGTGGCGAAAATATCCAGCAGATAGAGCAGGGCCAGCAGGGTGATCGCCGCGGTAAACGACCACTGGCTGACGAACAGGCCAATCACCAGCGGCCCGAAGCCGCCGACGCCGCGCCCGAGGTTAAACAGGACGTTCTGCGCGGTGGCGCGCACTTTTAGCGGATAGGTATCGGAGATCAGCGCCCCGTAGCCGCCGATCATCCCGTTGACAAACATCCCCATCAGGGCGCCGGTAAACAGCATGACGGTAGGGTCGCGCAGCTGGGCGTAGATAATCACCATCACCACGGCGCCGACCTGGTAAATGAGGAAGATTTTCCAGCGCGAGAAGCGATCCGCCAGCACGCCAAACAGCCAGATGCCGAAGGTCATTCCGACCACCGTGACCGCCGTCCATAGCCCCGATTTGGTCAGCGAGAAGCCAAAGCTGGAGGAGAGATAGCTGGGCATCCAGATCATCAGGCCGTAGTAGCCAAAATTCTGCACCGAACACAGGATCAGGATACCGATGCTGGCCTTCGAGGTGGCGCTGTCGGCAAACAGCATCCTGATCCGCGACGTGAACGATATTTCCTGCGCGACGCGGCTATCTTTGGTAAACGCCTCCGGTTCCCCCATCCCGCGGCGGATGGCAAATGAGACCAGCGCCGGCAGGAGGCCGACCAGAAACATCCCGCGCCAGCCGATGATATCCAGCAGCAGCGGGGTGATAAAGGCGGCAAGCAGCACGCCAAGCTGCCAGCCGATGCCGACCCACGCCGAGGCGCGGTTGCGCTTATGGGCCGGCCAGACTTCGGCAATCAGCGCCATGCCGATACCGAATTCGCCGCCAAGCCCCATACCCGCAAGGGTACGATAGGCCAGCAGATCCCAATAGCCCTGGGCGACCGCGCACAGACCGGTAAAAACGGAGAACATCAGAATCGTGAAGGTCAGCACGCGAATGCGTCCGAGGCGATCGCTGAGATGGCCAAATAAAATCCCGCCCAGCACTGCGCCAATGAGCGTCCAGGTCACCAGGGAACCTGCCTGAGAGGTGCTGAGCGCCAGAGAAGCGCTGATTGCCGGCAGCATGAAGCCGAGGATCAGCAGGTCGAAACCATCCATTGCGTAGCCGCTGATCGCCGCGACCATGGCTTTAGCCGGCGTCACGCCGCGTTTGTTTTGTGGGGAAGAGAAGGTCATGTCCAGGCCTTAGGATTAAATTGTGCGCCAAGTATAGATTTGTCAGCGGCCGCAATCTACCTCAAAGAGGAGCCGGGGGGCGGGGGAGGTGAGCAAAGCCGGAGCATCGCCAGATGCTCCACCGTCGCGAGAAACGAGACTAAATAGTTATGGATAGCGGGAGGAGCGGCCGGTGCCGCTCCTTTGCGAGGGATTGCGGATGGACTAGCCCGCCAGCTGGCGGTCCAGGTTGAGCAGGGTTTGCGCCATCACCGCCGCACCATCCGCCAGCTGCTGTTCGGTAATCGACTCTTCCGGGCAGTGGCTGCGCCCGCCGAGGCACGGAATAAACACCATTCCCACCGGGCCCGTCGGGGAGACGTACACCGCGTCGTGCCCGGCTCCGCTTGGCAGGCGCTGGTATTCCAGTTGCAGGTGCTCGGCGGCTGCGGCGATCGCCCGCATCACGACGTCGGAGCAGGGAGTTGGGCTGGCGCGGCTCACGTGCTCAAGGGTGGCGGAGAGCCCCATAGCCGCCAGCTCCGATGCGCACAGCTGCAATCAGGGCGTTGAGCTGGCGCTGAACAACGATCTCAGCGAATTGGCGCATAGCCTGGATGGGCTCAGCCTCTATTCCACCTATACCTATACCCGCGCGGTATCCGTCAGCGGCGAGTTTTCGGGTAAAGATCTGCCATTCTATTCCCTCCAGGTGCTGACGGTGGGCTCCCGCTACGCGACGGGCAGCTGGGTGTGGAACGTCGATGGCTATTCGCAATCGCGCCAGCATTCTCCGGGATCGTCTGATGCCGGGAACGGTTATATCACCCGGGAGAGCGATGATGGCCAGTACGGTAATATTGCCGGCTATATGGTGTGGAATATGCGCGGTGAATATGACATGGGGCCGTCGTGGTCCAACCTGAAGCTGGGCGCCAGGGTTAAAAACCTTTTCGATCAGCGCTACTACACGCGTTCAACGGATAATAACTACGGCAAATATGTCGGCGAGCCGCGTACCTTCTTTGTTCAGGCGTCGCTGGCTTTCTAAACGTGTGACGCTTCGTGGGGCAGGGATGCACCGCGAAGCGGTCAGGTCAGAGAGCGGGGGACTGGCGGAGGAGTGATAAAGCCATACCTCCGGCTGGGTGCAATATGCGAAAAAAAAAGCCCGTACGCAAGTACGAGCTCTTCTTCAAATATGGCGGTGAGGGGGGATTGACTCGCTTCGCTCGCCCTGAAGGGCAGCCCGCTCGCAGGCTCGCGGTCTGTCCAGCTGGCTTTGCCAGCTGTCGAACCCCGGTCGGGGCTTCTCATCCCTCCCGGTGGGTGCAATATGCAAAAAAAAAGCCCGTACTTGCGTACGAGCTCTTCCTTAAATATGGCGGTGAGGGGGGGATTGACTCGCTTCGCTCGCCCTGCGGGCAGCCCGCTCGCAGGCTCGCGGTCTGTCCAGCTGGCTTTGCCAGCTGTCGAACCCCGGTCGGGGCTTCTCATCCCCCCGGTGGGGTGCAATATGCGAAAAAAAAGCCCGTACTTGCGTACGAGCTCTTTCTTAAATATGGCGGTGAGGGGGGGATTGACTCGCTTCGCTCGCCCTGCGGGCAGCCCGCTCGCAGGCTCGCGGTCTGTCCAGCTGGCTTTGCCAGCTGTCGAACCCCGGTCGGGGCTTTTCATCCCCCCGGTGGGGTGCAATATGCGAAAAAAAAGCCCGTACTTGCGTACGAGCTCTTTCTTAAATATGGCGGTGAGGGGGGGATTGACTCGCTTCGCTCGCCCTGCGGGCAGCCCGCTCGCAGGCTCGCGGTCTGTCCAGCTGGCTTTGCCAGCTGTCGAACCCCGGTCGGGGCTTCTCATCCCCCCGGTGGGGTGCAATATGCGAAAAAAAAGCCCGTACTTGCGTACGAGCTCTTTCTTAAATATGGCGGTGAGGGGGGGATTGACTCGCTTCGCTCGCCCTGCGGGCAGCCCGCTCGCAGGCTCGCGGTCTGTCCAGCTGGCTTTGCCAGCTGTCGAACCCCGGTCGGGGCTTCTCATCCCCCCGGTGGGGTGCAATATGCGAAAAAAAAGCCCGTACTTGCGTACGAGCTCTTTCTTAAATATGGCGGTGAGGGGGGGATTGACTCGCTTCGCTCGCCCTGCGGGCAGCCCGCTCGCAGGCTCGCGGTCTGTCCAGCTGGCTTTGCCAGCTGTCGAACCCCGGTCGGGGCTTCTCATCCCCCCGGTGGGGTGCAATATGCGAAAAAAAAGCCCGTACTTGCGTACGAGCTCTTTCTTAAATATGGCGGTGAGGGGGGGATTGACTCGCTTCGCTCGCCCTGCGGGCAGCCCGCTCGCAGGCTCGCGGTCTGTCCAGCTGGCTTTGCCAGCTGTCGAACCCCGGTCGGGGCTTCTCATCCCCCCGGTGGGGTGCAATATGCGAAAAAAAAGCCCGTACTTGCGTACGAGCTCTTTCTTAAATATGGCGGTGAGGGGGGGATTGACTCGCTTCGCTCGCCCTGCGGGCAGCCCGCTCGCAGGCTCGCGGTCTGTCCAGCTGGCTTTGCCAGCTGTCGAACCCCGGTCGGGGCTTCTCATCCCCCCGGTGGGGTGCAATATGCGAAAAAAAAGCCCGTACTTGCGTACGAGCTCTTTCTTAAATATGGCGGTGAGGGGGGGATTGACTCGCTTCGCTCGCCCTGCGGGCAGCCCGCTCGCAGGCTCGCGGTCTGTCCAGCTGGCTTTGCCAGCTGTCGAACCCCGGTCGGGGCTTCTCATCCCCCCGGTGGGGTGCAATATGCGAAAAAAAAGCCCGTACTTGCGTACGAGCTCTTTCTTAAATATGGCGGTGAGGGGGGGATTGACTCGCTTCGCTCGCCCTGCGGGCAGCCCGCTCGCAGGCTCGCGGTCTGTCCAGCTGGCTTTGCCAGCTGTCGAACCCCGGTCGGGGCTTCTCATCCCCCCGGTGGGGTGCAATATGCGAAAAAAAAGCCCGTACTTGCGTACGAGCTCTTTCTTAAATATGGCGGTGAGGGGGGGATTGACTCGCTTCGCTCGCCCTGCGGGCAGCCCGCTCGCAGGCTCGCGGTCTGTCCAGCTGGCTTTGCCAGCTGTCGAACCCCGGTCGGGGCTTCTCATCCCCCCGGTGGGGTGCAATATGCGAAAAAAAAGCCCGTACTTGCGTACGAGCTCTTTCTTAAATATGGCGGTGAGGGGGGGATTCGAACCCCCGATACGTTGCCGTATACACACTTTCCAGGCGTGCTCCTTCAGCCACTCGGACACCTCACCATATTGTTTTGCTGCCCACCTTGGGTGGGCAACGGGGCGGTACTATAGGGAGTTGCGCTAAAACGGTCAAGCAGTATTTATGCTTTCCTTACCGTTCGCTCAAGCAATGAACACCGCCCCGGTAAAAAACGCCAGGCCGGTGACTTTAACGCTGTGAATCAAACCGTTTGCTAACGCTTATCGCTTCCTGAGCGTGTCGGCATCGCCGCAACAGAATCGCTAACGCTGGCAGGAGCAAACATATTATTCCCCTCCGCCGTCTCAGATTTGGCCAAAGCGGCCGCTATTAAAATCGCGTACCGCCTGCGCGATTTGCGTTTTGCTGTTCATCACAAATGGGCCATAGCCGACAACGGGCTCGCCCAGCGGTTCGCCGGCCAACAGCAGGACTTTGGCATCAGCGGTAGCGCTGAGGTACAGCGTTTCACCCTGCTGGCTCAGCACTACCAGCTGGCCTTCGCGCGCGTTCCCGGCGTCGTTAACGCTGACTTCACCTTCAAGCACAACCAGCGCAGTGCTCCAGCCGGCAGGCTGACGTAACTCGACCTCGTGGCCCTGCGTCAGCTGCATATCCCAGACGTTCAGCGGCGAGAAGGTATGCGCCGGACCGGAAGCGTCGGCGTAATGGCCGGCGATGACCCGCACGTGGCCCGCGCTATTCGGCAGAGCGACGCGGGGAATCAGGTCAGCGGTGATGCTCTGGTATCCCGGCGCGGCCATTTTATCTTTGGCCGGCAGGTTGACCCACAGCTGAATCATCTTCAGCTCGCCTCCGGTACGGGTAAATTCCGCCGAGTGGAACTCTTCGTGCAGGATCCCGGCGCCTGCCGTCATCCACTGCACATCGCCGGGGCCAATCACGCCGCCGCGGCCGGTCGAGTCGCGGTGCTCAACTTCGCCTGAATAAACAACGGTTACGGCTTCAAACCCGCGATGCGGATGCTCGCCGACGCCGCGTTTGCCGCTCCCCGCCGGGAAGCTATGCGGTCCTGCGTAATCCAGCAGCAGGAAGGGGCTCAGCTGCTCGCCGTGGGTCTGATAAGAAAACAGCGAACGCACCGGGAAACCGTCACCGACCCAGTGCTGAGGTGGTGCGGTATAGATGCCTGTAATCTGTTTCATTACTCTCTCTCCTGTGCAGGTGCTGCGATGTCAATAAGCTTAGATGCGCGACCTGTAGCCCGGTAGATAGCAAAAATGACCTATACTGTTCTAAAAATGGAACAACGGGGGAAGGATGCAGGATCTCAACGACTTAGCCTGGTTTGTCCAGGTGGTGGATCATGGCGGATTCGTCGCTGCGGGGAGGGCGCTCGATCAGCCGAAATCGAAGCTAAGCCGCCGCATTGCCCAGCTGGAAGAGCGTCTCGGCGTGCGCCTGATTCATCGCACCACCCGGCAGTTCGCGGTAACCGAGATCGGCCAGGCCTTCTATCAGCACTGCAAAGCGATGCTGATCGAGGCGGAAGCGGCGCAGCAGACGGTTGAAACGCTGCGGGCCGAACCCTGCGGAAGCATCAGGCTGACCTGTCCTGTCACCTTGCTGCATGCCCACGTCGGGCCGATGCTGGCGCGGTTTATGCTGCGCTACCCGAGCGTCAATATTCTGCTGGAGGCCACTAACCGGCGGGTCGATGTGGTCGGCGAGGGGATCGATGTTGCGATCCGCGTGCGGCCGCGGCCCTTCGATGATAGCGATCTGGTGATGCGGGTGCTGGCCGATCGCGGACACCGGCTGTTTGCCAGCCCGGCGCTGGTGGCGCGTATGGGGCAGCCGCGGGCGCCGTCTGAGCTAAGCGGGTGGCCGGGATTGAGCCTCGACGCCGGCAGGCATCAGCATAAATGGCAGCTGACCGGTCCGCAGGGCGCGCGGGCGGAGATCTACTTTACGCCGCGAATGGTGACCACCGACATGCTGGCGCTGCGTGAGGCGGCGATTGCCGGAATTGGCGTCGTGCAGCTGCCGTTGTTAATGGCGCGCGATAAGCTGGCGACGGGTGAGCTGGTGGTGGTACTTGATGAGTGGCAGCCGCGGCGGGAAGTGATCCATGCGGTCTTTGCCTCCCGCCGCGGGCTATTGCCGTCGGTGCGCGCGCTGGTGGATTTTCTCAGCGCAGAGTATCAGCGGATGGAAGAGGATTGATGCAGGGCCGGGTGCGCCGGCCCTGGTCAAAGGTCTATGATGACTTTTGTTCTCTGAAGGCGACGACCGTATCCCATGCGGTTTGCTGCAGGGCGCGGGCCGTCTGTTCGGTCATATCGCTGTCGACGGGCAGGGCGCCGCCTACCGGAGATTGATTATAGAGGGTAGCAAACAGCACGCAGGCCGTCAGGTAGGTGCCGGCCAGCGATGGGTGGTTGCCATCGCTGTGGTATAAATTTATCTCCGGATGCTGCGCAATGGCGCGCGCGAAAGCGAGGCCGACCGGGGCCACGTAGCCGTGCGTCTGGCGGGCGATATCAAGATAGGCCTTTTCCAGTTTATCCGTCTGCTCCGGTTTATTTTTGCTGGCCCAGGTCATGAACCAGACGACCTTTTCATTCGCTTTATGCGCAATGTCCGCCATGGTTATCGCCGACTGGGTAAAATACTCCCGGGTGGCGGCCTTTTTGCTGATAGCTTCCGTCGAGTTTCCCTGGAAGATGACCACGTCCCATTTTTGCAGACCGTTCTGGAACTGTAGGTTGGGGATATGCCAGCCCAGGTGTCCGGTCGAGATGGTAATACCGCGATACGCATAGCCTTTGCCGCGCTCGGGCAGCAGCGAGCGGGCGAGGTCGCGCAGGCGAGTATTCACATTGTTATTATAATGGGTGTACGAGTTGCCATATATTGCGACGGTTTTATTTTCGCCATCCATTATCGCCCGTGGAGAGGGCGCAATAATGGTATCAGCCAATGCGAGGCTTGACAGGCACAGGTAGCCGGCCAGCAAATAACGTGCTTTTTTCATCTTACTTATCCTTAAAAGTCGTAGCGCAGCCCGGCGATAAATGCATCGTCATGGGTTGGCTTATTTTTATTGGCTAACTCCTTCACATAGCTCAGAGACAGCCAGATATCTTTCGCCAGGGTTAATTGCGTTTCGGCACGCCAGCCCCGGCGTTCGGCATATTTTTTGCCATCTTCATTCAGCGTACTATATCCTCCTAAGAATCTGACTTTTTGAAATTTCCATGAGGCTAAAGAGTCGAAACTGGTATAATCATTATCGCTATTATTATCGCGGGCGATAGCCACACGGCCTACCGTGGTAGCGAGCGAAATATCGCCATAGTCCAGCTGCAGCCCGCCGAGATATTGCGTATGCTTTTTCCGCCCATCCGTGGTTTTGACGCCTTCCTTACGCTTATATTCGCTGGCGGCGATGGCCGGCGTTATTTGCAGATCGGCCAATGACCAGGTTTTTCGATAGCTGGCCATCATGCCGTCATCGAGGGCGTCGGTATCGCTATTACCGTTGCCCATCACGTACGCCAGCTGGAGCTGATGTCCGGCAAAATCGCCGTTCCACTGAACGGTGCCGTCCTGGCGGTTAAACTGGTACGAGCTATCTATCGTCGTGATCCCGTAGCTATAGACGTTGGGGGTAAAGTTTTTATAGCGGTCGGTCATTTTCATCACCTGATAGAGCGGGTTTTTGGTGCGCCCGCCAATTAATTCACCGTAGCGCTTGTGGGAAAGACCGAGGTAGGCATAGCGAGCGTCCAGATCTTTATCTCCGGTTTTATTATCGTTTTTTTCAGTTCGCACCTGCCATTCAACCCGACCGACTATTTTGGTCTCATCTAATAGATCTAGTTTATGCGTTAAATAGAGCCCCAGGCGGCCGCCGAGCTGGCTGCGCGAATCGTCTTCGGCGAATGAAGCGTCGCCGTGGGCGAGCTGCCATTCAAACCTGCCATATATATCCAGCGTGCTCTTGTTATCTTTATAAACGTTCATTGCCGAAGCGGAATAGCTGACACTGATTAATGCGCCAATGATGATGGCTTTCGTTGTTATATGCATAGGATCCTCGGGCCAGAGAAGGAGTGAGGTAACGGTTTATGTTCTATTGTTGGGAGTACGCGTTTTTTTTAAACCTGAACGGCGGCGGGAAATAGGGGAAACATTTTTTCTCATGACCAATTGTGAGCTTAAACACAAATTGTCATAAACTCGCCTCTTTTTGCTGCGAATAAATCCCTCGACGGCGCGGGGGATAATTATTTTAACCGCCGTAATGGCGTAAATCAGGGTGGATTTGTTAAGCCGCTCACATTCCAGCAGGGGGATCCGGGCGCGACTGCGGGAAATAAACTTTCCCATTTTTCCGCTTAATTATTTAACGCACAATCGGCGCAGATAGAGAAAACCATTCGGTTGTTGCAAAATGGCGCCATGCTGTTGGTAAGGGCGCAATCCATACAGGAGTTAATGATGCGAGGTAGTCAAAGTTCGGTATTTGATTCAGAACTCTATTCCTCTCTGTTTACCCAATCGGAGATGAAGGTTATCTGGTCGGATGAAAATCTGATTCGCTGTTGGCTAACGTTCGAATCGACCGTGGCGCGCGTTCAGGCAGAGCTGGGGATTATTCCGCAGCAGGCGGCGGATGATATTGGCGAAACCTGCCGGACGCTTTCCCTTGACTGGGACCGCCTTGCCCAGGAGACCCGCAGCGTGGGTATGCCAATCAAGCCGCTAATCGATCAGATTGCCGATGCCGGGACGCCGCGGGTGAAAAAATATCTGCACTGGGGCTGCACCACCCAGGATCTTCTGGATACCGGACTGGCGATGCGTCTTCATCAGACGCTGACGCTGCTGCGGCGCCTGACGATCGGGCTGGGAAACGCGCTCAAAGAGATGGCAGTAGAGCATAAGTACAGCGTCATGGTGGCGCGTACCAATTCGATAGATGCATCGGCTACCACGTGGGGGCTGCAGGTAAGCGGCTATCTGGGAGAGCTGACCCGGCATTTGCGGCGTCTGGATAATCTGTTCGCGACGGCGACAACCGGTTTATTTGGCGGAGCGGTGGGTAACCTGGCGTCGGTCGGCGCGCAGGGGCTGACTATTCGCAACCGTTTGATGGGCGAGCTGGGATTAAGCTGTCCATCAGGCGCCATGAACGCCAGCCAGGATAACGTCGTTGAGGTGGTGCAGTTTTTCGCCCTCGTGCACGGCACGCTATGCCGGATCGCCAATGACGTCGAGACGCTGGGGCGCACGCCGATTGCCGAGCTGCGGGAAGGGGAAGGCGGCGGCGGTTCCAGCGCGATGCCGCATAAAACCAACCCGCGCTCCAGCAATATGATACAGACGCTGGCCCGCATGGGCTGGATGTACTCCTCAGGCGCGCCAAACCTGCTCGATCAGCATGACGTCCGTTCCGCCTCCGCCCGGGTGCTGAACTGGACGCTGGTGCCGGAAGCGGCGCTATGTCTTGCGACCAGCCTTGAGCGCGGCGAACGCCTGATTCGTCATCTGGTAGTGGATACCGCTAAGATGCGTGAGAACTTCAGCGCCTCGCATCACTTTATTATGTCTGAATCCGTCTCCATGAAGCTGGCAGAAAAGGTTGGCCGCAGTGAGGGATACAATATGCTGAAAAACCTGCTAAACCAGGCGGACGGATCGCAGAACCTGCGCGAGACCCTCACAGGATGTCCGGCGATCGTCGATCTCCTGTCCGAGGAGGAGATCCGCGAGGCCTGCGAACCGACCAGCTGGCTTGGCAGCAACGATGCGTTAATCGATGAAGCGATCGATGCCTTCGATCGTCAGCTATCCCCCCCGGTCTGATCGGCGATTTCTGCTCATCCGGTGGCCCTTCAGGTACCGGATGAGAAGGTTTCAAAAAAGCCGAAAAGATCTTCCAGCTGTTCAAAATTGCCTTCCCCGCCGCCTTTTTCATAGGCCAGATGCAGCGTCAGCTCAATAAAGAAAAAACCAATGATCCGACTTTTAAATACCGAATGAGTATCGCTTGGTAACACGAATTGCAGATTGCAAAATTTCCCGTAGGGGTTGGATTCAGAATTGGTGATCAGCACTACCAGCGCTTTTTTACTGCGAAACCATTCGGCGATGCGTAGCGCCATATTATTAAATCGATAGTATGAGAAAACGATCAAAACGTCGTTATCGGTCAGGTTTAGCAACGATTTTGGTAATTCTCCGGCATCCAGCGATAATAGCGTGACGCGATCGCGAAAATACTTGATGAGCGTGACGAAGTGCGTTGCCATCGCATGGGATGATGAGGGGCCGACGACATATAATTTACGCTCGTCGTTGAGGATAATATCGATAAATTGATTCAGGCTGTTGATATCGATACTCTCTTTGAAGCTGGCAAAAAGGCCCGCCACGTTATTATTGAACTCCGTGACCACCTGTTCGGTTGCCACGTGGTCTCTGGCCGGCGAGCGCGAGGCCAGCTCATAGGGGGAAATCATCTTTTGTGGCGACAGCGACTCCTCAACGACGCGCCGGAACGCCGCGTAACCGGTGAAACCGAGTTTATTTAAAAACCGCCCAATAGTTGCTTTACTGACCGCCGCGTTGTTTGCGATATCGACAATGCCGTGATAGGGAATTTCATTAAAATGGTCGCGGATATAGTTATCCAGGCGCTGTTCTGACTCGGTTAAAGCGGATAAATGCGCGGTGTTGGCTTTATATTCATCCAGCGTTAAGGGTGATTTAATCGGCATTTCATTGACCCCGAAGACTTATTTCTCTGTGAAATATCTCATAGTTAGAGAGATAAGTAAGTATTACGCTAATGCCATCAGCAGGGACGCTTCAGGTTATGGGATCGTGCGCACAGTTTGCTGTGGGAAAATCATTTTCTCATTTTTTACGCCGTCCGCGAAATTTACTCTGTTGCCATCTAAAAAAACAACCCACGACCAGAAACGAAGCATTTCATATCTTACCCGGCTTCATACAAGGATATCATCCATGATCGCATTTATAATCGCCATTGTGATTACCATTATTGCTGCATGGTTAATCATCAAAAACGTTCAGCCCCAGACGGTTCTGCTGCTGGCCGGTCTGACGCTGCTGACCGTCACGGCGCTGTTTTATCCGCAACAGAGCATTCTTTACGGGAGTGCGAAATCGACAGGTTCAATATGGCTCGATATTTTCGCATTTGCCAAAGAGTCCCTGGCCACCCAGGTTGCGGGGATAGGGCTTATCATCATGGCGGCCGGGGGCTTTGCCAGCTACATGGATCATATCAAGGCGTCGAATGCGATGGTGAACGTTTGCATTCGCCCTTTACAGGTAATTAAAGCTCCGTACGTGATTCTTGCGCTGGGATATATTTGCGCTCAGCTACTGCACGTGGCGATCTCCAGCGCCGCCGGGCTGGCGATGCTGCTGCTGGTGACCTTTTTCCCGGTGCTGGTGCGTCTGGGTGTGAGCAAAGCGGCGGCGGCTTCGATGATCGGCCTGTGCGCATTTATGGATTTAGGCCCGGCGGTTGGCACCGCTAACCTCGCGGCTAAGCATGCCGGCATGGAGGCGGCGGTCTATTTTGCCCACTACCAGATGCCGGTGGCGCTGGCCGTGATGCTGGCGGTAGCGGTGCTGATTTTCTTCACCGCGAAATATTACGACAAAAAAGAGGGGCATTATCCAGGCGAGGCGTTGGTGGCGCAGGAGAGCGTCAGCGAAGCCGGGCCGCGGGCGCTGACGTTTTACGCCATTCTTCCGGTCTTTCCCGTGATACTGGTGCTGGTATTCAGCCCGTTAGTCATCACCTCGGTTAAGGTTGATGTGGTTACCGCGATGATCGTCGGTACGCTGCTGGCCTTTGTCTGCGAGCTGGCGGTGACACGGGATTTTCGCGCCAGCTGTAAAGGCGTGCAGAGCTTTTTTAAAGGGATGGGCAGCATGTTTACCAGCATCGTTTCGCTGCTGGTGTGCGCCGATATTTATGCCCAGGGGATGCAAAAGATTGGCGCTATCGACTATTTACTCGACGCCGTACGCAACGCCGGTTTTGGTTTTGCCAGCATGACGCTGGTCATGACCGCCCTGGTCGGCGTGACCGCCGTGCTCACCGGCTCCGGCGTGGCGGCCTTCTTCTCCTTCTCCGGTATGGCTCCTTCTATTGCAAAGACCTTTGGTGAAAGCGCGGTAAAAATGATCCTGCCGATGCAGATGATGGCCGGCATGGGACGCTCTATCTCTCCGGTCGCTGGAATTATCATCGCCGTCAGTAAGGCCGGAGAGTGTTCGCCATTTGCTATCGTCCGCCGGACGCTCATTCCCGCTATCGGCGGCATTATCGCCATGCTGGCGGCCAACTATCTCCTGTTTTGAATATCAATATTTCGTCACTTTAGCCACAGGATCTTGTTATGGAAAATGAACCAAGGGAACATCCGCTGTATATTCCGTATGCCGGTTCGCTGCTGCTTGAAGCGCCTTTATTAAATAAAGGAAGCGGTTTTACCCAGGCCGAGCGCGATAATTTTAATCTGCATGGTTTGATTCCGGCGGCGGTCGAATCCATCGAAGAGCAGGTGCAGCGCGCCTGGCAGCAGTTTCAGGATATTGAATCGGATATTGCCCGCCATATCTATTTACGCAATATCCAGGATATTAATGAGACGCTGTTTTATCATCTTATCGAGCGCTATTTACCGGAGATGATGCCGATCATTTATACCCCGGTAGTTGGACAAGCCTGCGAGCATTTCTCGGCGATGTTCCGTCGCCCGCGCGGGGTGTTCATTGCATGGGAAGATCGCGATCGTATCGATGATATTCTGCACAACGCCTCCCGCCAAAATATTCGGGTTATCGTGGTTACCGACGGCGAGCGTATTTTAGGCCTCGGCGATCAGGGGATGGGCGGTATGGGGATTCCGATCGGCAAATTGTCCCTGTATACGGTCTGCGGCGGCATCAGCCCGGAACATACGTTACCCATTTTTCTCGACGTCGGAACGAATAATTCCCGCTTGCTCAACGATCCGCTGTACATGGGGCGCCGCCATCCGCGCATTACCGGTGAAGACTATTTTGAGTTTATCGACCGCTTTATTCGCGCGGTGAAGCGCCGCTGGCCGGAGGTGCTGCTGCAGTTTGAAGATTTTGCCCAACAGGCGGCGATGCCCCTGCTGGAGCGCTACCGCGATGAGCTGTGCTGTTTCAACGATGATATCCAGGGAACCGCCGCGGTAACCCTGGGAGCGCTGCTGGCGGCGAGCCGGGCAAGCGGACGGGCGCTGTGTGAACAGACGGTGGTGTTCCTTGGCGCCGGGTCGGCAGGATGCGGGATTGCCGAACAGATTGTGACGCAGATGGTTGCCGAAGGTTTAAGCGACGCCCAGGCCCGGGCGCGGATCTATATGGTCGATCGCGCAGGCCTGCTCACGCAAGATCAGGCGGGGCTCCTCGCCTTCCAGCTACGCCTCGGCCAGCCGCGTAGCCGTCTGGAGGAGTGGGAGGGTAAGGACGGTAATTACGGCCTGCTGGAGGTGATGCGCCGCGCGCAGCCGACGGTGTTGATTGGCGTAAGCGGCCAGCCCGGTCTGTTCAACGAAGCCGTGATAGCCGGGATGTATCGTCATTGCCGGCAGCCGATTATCATGCCGCTCTCTAATCCGGACTCCCGGGTCGAGGCGCGGCCGGAAGATATTCTGGCCTGGACCGACGGGCAGGCGATCGTCGCGACCGGTAGTCCCTTTAAACCCGTGCAGCGGCAGGGGAAAAGCTACCCCATTGCGCAATGCAATAACGTCTATATCTTTCCCAGCATCGGGCTTGGGGTTGCGATCGGCGAGGCCCGGAGGGTGACGGAAGGGATGCTGATGGCGGCAAGCCGAACGCTGGCGGAGCACTCTCCGCTGGCGCTTCACGGTTCGGGGCCGCTGCTGCCTGACATCTCGGATATTCAGTCGATCACCAAACATATTGCGATTCGCGTAGCGCAGGCGGCGCAGCAGGACGGCGTTGCCCCCGTGCTGCCAGAAGAGACGCTGCGGGCACGTATTGCGGACAACTTCTGGCATCCGGTATATCGACAGTACCGGCGCACGCCGTTCTGAACGACCTGATTATCCTGGAGGGGGAGGACGGACGGCGAGCCTGGTCGACGCTCCCCATCTCTTGCTGCGAAAGCCTGTTCTATCGTGATGGCGTATATCTCCCGCGAGCTCAAATCAATGACCCTCGTTGCGTCGAAATGGACGAGTGGAACGCGAAAAATTAGCCCTCAGAAAATCAACCCGCTTATTTCGTTATCAATACTATACTCCTCGGATGACACCCCGCATTTGGTCCTCCTGACCCCCTGAAGAAACTGCGCATTCCCTTATTTTTAAGAGGGGGGATAATTCCTAATATTCACCGCTCAAATCCATTAATCTCTGATTATTATTGATAATGCTAATGATATTGGTAATCATTATCATTAGCATTCGTTATTGGGCTTTTATCTGGCAAGGTTATAGCAGAGGTCGCGAGGGAAGCGGGGCGATTGATCAACGGTATCTCTTCTCTTGTCGGCGAGCGCATGCTGACGCCATCAGGATGATGGCAACAGGTTTTGTCAGCAGGAATAACCGACACAGCAAAAACTCGTTGACCGATCTCTGTGCCCGGCGGATGCGCAAGGCCAGATCGGCGCCAGGCAGCACGGCGCCGTTTCTGGTTGTTTGAGGACAATGACGCTCAGGCGTTACCGGTAGTCGGGACACGGAAAGCCCGATTCGCCAGCGGAGGTCTCCGGGAGCCGAAGGTCCGCACTGGCTGCGGCATCGGGAAGCCGGCGACCTGCCTCTGGCGAAACCTACTCTGACGCAGGTTCTGACGCCGGGCGGCGGCCTGATGAAAAATATATCGCCGTCCTGGCCGCAGAGCGACTGCGTCAATTTCCAGACTTCAGTTAGTCAAGCGGAGAGGGATTTTCTCATGCGTATTCTGTTTGTGGGCCCACCTTTATATGGGCTGCTGTACCCGGTGTTGTCTCTTGCTCAGGCTTTTCGCGTCGATGGTCACGAAGTGCTGATCGCCAGTGGCGGAAAATTTGCGCAGAAAGCGGCAGAAGCGGGGCTGGTGGTGTTTGACGCCGCGCCTGGTTTTGATTCCGAAGCCGACTATCGCCGCCGGGAAGCGTTACGAAAGGAAAGCAACATCGGTACCAAAATGGGGAACTTTTCTTTCTTCAGCGAGGAGATGGCCGACCAGCTGGTGGAGTTCGCCGGACACTGGCGGCCCGACCTGATTGTCTACCCGCCGCTGGGGGTTGTCGGGCCGCTAATTGCCGCCAAATATGGCATTCCGGTAGTGATGCAAACCGTAGGCTTCGGTCATACCCCGTGGCATATCAAAGGCGTGACGCGATCGCTGGCGGACGCCTATCGCCGCCACGGCGTCGACCAGCCGCCGCGGGATATGGCGTGGATCGACGTGACGCCGCCGAGTATGAGCATTCTGGAAAATGAAGGGGAGCCGATTATTTCTATGCAGTACGTCCCCTACAACGGGGGCGCCGTCTGGGAAAAATGGTGGGACAGGACGCCGGATCGCAAACGCCTGCTGGTGAGCCTGGGGACCGTCAAACCGATGGTCGATGGCCTGGATCTGATTGCATGGGTCATGGACTCCGCCGGCGAGGTGGATGCCGATATCATTCTTCATCTGTCCGCGAATGCGCGGTCTGATTTGCGAACGCTGCCGCCAAATGTACGCCTTGTCGACTGGATCCCGATGGGGGTCTTTCTCAACGGCGCCGATGGCTTCATTCACCACGGCGGGGCGGGAAACACTCTGACGGCCCTGCACGCCGGGATACCGCAGATCGTGTTTGGCCAGGGCGCCGATCGTCCGGTCAACGCCCGCGCGGTTGTGGAACGCGGGTGCGGGATCATCCCCGGCGATGGTGGGCTGACCAGCGGAATGATTAACGATTTCCTCGGCAACCGCGCGCTTCGTACAGCGTCAGAGGAAGTCGCCGCAGAAATGGCGGCGCAAGCCACTCCGTCCGAGGTGGCGAATAACCTGGTCGCCCGGCTGCAACGCGGCTGATCGCTGTCTGCTGATGATGACGTTGCGTCAGGGCGAACGCTTCTGTTTTTCTCCCGCTGCGGGGCCGCAGAATGCCGCGCTGGCGCAATTTTTTGCGCGGATCTTTCCGGCGGCGGTTTGTCGCCGTCGTATTGAGGGATCCCACTTTTTATCGATGAAGGAGGCTTGATGCCTGCATCTCACTCTCCCATGCCCGCCCGCTCCTGGATAGTTCGCCTCGCCGGCGTGTGTTGGGAACGTAAGAAACTTAGCCTTATTGTGGTGGTGGCATCGGTGGCGACGATCGTTCTCGCCGCCTTGACGCCGCTGCTGACCCGCCAGGCGGTTAACGATGCGCTGGCGGGTAACCCGACCCGGCTGCCGTGGCTTGCCTGCGGCCTGTTGCTGATTGGACTTTTTGATTTTATCGGCAACTACGTGCGGCGCGGATACGCCGGGGAACTCTCGCTTTGGGTTCAGCATACCCTGCGGGGAAGGGCCTTCGACAGTATCCAGAAACTGGATGGCGCCGGACAGGACGCCCTGCGCACCGGGCAGGTGATTTCACGCACCAACAGCGATCTGCAGCAGATGCATAACCTGCTACAGATGTGTCCTGTTCCCCTCGCGGTTTTCACCTACTACGTCGCCGGCATCGCGGTGATGCTGTGGATGTCGCCGGCGATGACGCTGATTGTCGTCGGCGTGCTGGCCTGTCTGGCCGTTACCGCGCTACGCGCCCGCCGTCGCGTTTTTGCCCAGACGGGGCTGGCTTCCGACAGGCTGGCTCACCTGACGGAACATATGCGCGAGGTGCTGACCCAGATCTCGGTGGTGAAGTCATGCGTGGCGGAGCTGCGCGAGACGCGCTGGCTGGATCGTCAGTCGCGGCAGATGGTTCGCGTACGCATCGGCGCCGCTATCTCACAGGCGATGCCGGGGGCGACCATGCTGGCGCTGCCGGTACTGGGGCAAATCGTGCTGCTCTGTTTCGGCGGCTGGTCGGTGATGAACGGCCGAATTGACCTCGGTACGTTCGTCGCTTTCGCCAGCTTCCTGGCGATGCTCACCGGGCCGACCCGCGTGCTGGCTTCGTTTCTGGTCATCGCCCAGCGCACCCAGGCGTCGGTAGAGCGCGTTTTCTCTCTGATCGACACTCGGTCGCAGATGGTGGATGGGACGCAGTCCGTCAACGGGCAGGTCGTTGGCCTGGAGCTGGAGCAGGTGAGCTTTCGCTACGGCAGCGGCGCGGGCGTTCTGCAGGACGTTTCGTTTTCCCTACGCGCCGGTGAAACGGTGGCGGTGGTCGGGGCGTCAGGCTCGGGCAAATCAACGCTGTTGATGCTGCTCGCGCGCTTTTACGATGCCACCGCCGGCAACCTGTGGATCAATACGGCAGATGGCAGACAGAACATCCGCGATCTCAAACTGGAAGAGCTGCGCCGCGCCGTTGGCGTAGTGTTTGAGGACGCTTTTCTGTTTGCCGGGACGGTGGCGGAGAATATTGCCTACGGCCACCCGCAGGCGACGGACGAAGACATACGACGGGCCGCCGATGCGGCCGGCGCCACCGGCTTTATCTCGGTGCTGCCGCAGGGCTTTAAAACCCGCCTCAGCGAGCGCGGCACCAATCTCTCCGGCGGGCAAAGGCAGCGTATTGCGCTGGCCCGGGCGCTGATCACCGCGCCGGGAGTACTGGTTCTCGACGATACCACCTCGGCGGTTGATGCCGGCACCGAAGCGGAGATCAATGCTGCCCTGGGACGCTATGCGGACGAGCGGCATATGCTGCTGGTGATTGCGCGCCGCCGCTCAACGCTGCAGCTGGCCAGCCGGATTGTGGTGCTGGACAAAGGAGAGGTGGTGGATATGGGGACGCAGGCGCAGCTTGAGGCTCGCTGCCCGGCGTTTCGCGCGCTGATGTCAGGGGCGGGCGATTCCCTGGAACAGCCTGTGGCCTCGCATGTCGAACTGTGGCCGACCCCGTCCGCTCCGGAGGACGAGGTGGCAGCGGAGAGACCGGCGGCCGAGGAGAAAGGTTTTGTTGCGCGCATGACCCGCGTGCCGGATAAGGCGGTGCAGCTGGCGTTGGCAGGCCAGGGAAAACGCGTGTCGTCGCTTCTGTCGCCTGTCGCATGGATGTTTGCCATTGCCGCACTGCTGATCGCGCTGGATTCAGCCGCGGGCGTCGGCGTCCTTGTGCTGCTTCAGCGCGGTATTGACTCCGGCGTGGCCGCCGGCGATCTGTCCACGATCGGCATTTGCGCCCTGCTCGCGCTCTGTCTGGTGACCATTAGCTGGTGCTGCTATGCCCTGCAGACGGTGTTTGCGGCGCGAGCGGCGGAATCGGTGCAGCATACGGTACGCTTACGTAGCTTCGGGCATTTGCTGCGGCTTGGCCTGCCTTACCACGAGAAAAATGTCGACTCCCGGCTTACCCGTATGACGGTCGACGTCGATGCGCTTGCCCGGTTCCTGCAAAATGGTCTCGCCGGCGCGGCAACCAGCCTGGTGACGATCGTCGCCATTGCGGCGGCGATGTTCTGGCTCGATCCGATCCTGGCGCTGACGGCGCTAAGCGCGGTGCCGGTCGTCGTGCTGGCGACGTGGATTTATCGCCGCCTGAGCTCCCCTGCGTATGCCCAGGCTCGCCTTGAGATTGGGAAAGTCAACAGCACGCTGCAGGAGAAAGTGTCCGGTCTGCGGGTCGTGCAGTCTCACGGTCAGCAGGCGCAGGAGTCGGCAAAGCTGCACGCGCTGTCGGACCGCTTTCGCGCCACCCGCGTGCGGGCGCAAAAATATCTTGCCGTCTACTTTCCCTTCCTCACGTTTTGTACCGAGGCGTCCTATGCCGCCGTGCTGCTGGTGGGAGCCACCCGCGTCGCCGATGGCGAGATGACCGCCGGCGTGCTGGCGGCGTTCTTCCTGCTGCTGGGGCAGTTCTATGGTCCGGTCCAGCAGCTGTCGGGTATTGTGGACTCCTGGCAGCAGGCGACGGCCAGCGGTAAACATATTGATGAACTGCTGGCGACCGAGGGGGTGGAGCCAGTCGAGCCGACAGCGGCGGCGTCGGTCAGAGGCGCGCTGAATCTGGAAGAGGTAACGTTTCGCTATCCGGGCAGCGACGAGCCCGCGCTGGATAAGCTCACCCTTTCCATTCCGCAAGGAACGGTGGTGGCGGTGGTGGGACGCAGCGGCGCGGGCAAGTCAACGCTGATCAAGCTGATTGCCGGCCTCTATGTTCCCACCGGCGGGCGGATCCGCATCGGCGAACACGGCGTCGATGAGATCTCCCTGGCGGATTACCGCATGCAGGTGGGGCTGGTCGATCAGGATGTAGCGCTGTTCAGCGGCGATATTGCGGAGAATATCCGCTATGCGCGGCCATCTGGCAGCGATGCCGAGGTGGAAAACGCGGCTCGGCGGGCAGGTTTGTTTGACATGGTACGTTCGCTGCCGCAGGGGTTCCGTACGCCGGTGAATAACGGCGGCGCCGATCTTTCCGCCGGTCAGCGTCAGCTGATCGCGTTAGCCCGCGCCCAGCTTGCCAGTGCGCACGTTCTGCTGCTCGACGAGGCCACGTCGCGGCTGGATCGGACCGCCGAAGAGACCTTAATGACGTCGTTGACGGAGGGCGCGCGCGCCGAAGGAAGAACGGCGCTGGTGGTCGCGCATCGGCTCACCACCGCGTGCCGCTGCGACCGGATTGCCGTCCTGGACAAGGGGCGGATTGCGGAATATGGCACGCATGACGAACTGCTTGCGGCGGATGGCCTCTACGCCCGTTTATGGCATGATAGCGTTGGCAACGCAGACCCTGGCAGCGCAGCGCGCCAGACCGCGGGGGAAATTGTGGGATAACCGTTGCGTGCGGAGCGATGATTCCGCCCCTTTCGCGTGAATAAACTACTGCGGCCGTTCTTTGAACGGCCGCAGTAGTTAACGATAGTTAAGAAAAAACACAACTTTTCAATGATATGGAATGCTGAAAATGAGACATACCCCGCCCGAAGCGCCAACCGATATCCGCACCGCGGCCACTCTTCTTAGACAGATGGCCGAAGGCTCCCTGCCGGATGTCTCTCTGTTCTGGCGCGAGGTTGCCGCGATGAATATCCCGCTGGTCACCAGGGCGGCCGACGACCGCGATGAGCGCGAGGTGACGTTCCTGTGGCGTGCGGAAAAGCCGCTGCAGGGGGTTTACGTGCGCCTCAACCGCGTGACGGATAAAACCAACGTCGATAAGGGCCTCATGCGCCGCCTTCCGTCCAGTGATATCTGGACCTTAACTCTGCGCCTGCCGGCGACCTACTGCGGCTCGTACGCGATCGTTGAAATTCCGCAGGAGACCCCGGACGAGGTGCTTTCCCAGCTGGGTGGGCGCTTCTCAACGCTGAGTGGGCAGGCCGATCCGCTGAATAAGACGCCGGGGATTAACGTGCGGGGGAGTGCGAAGGAGTCGGTTCTGGCGCTCGACATGGCGCCGGCGCAAGATGAATGGGCGGGGGAACCGCATATTTTTTCCGGCAGCCTGAGCGTTTCACAACGGCTTATTGCCGGGAAACAGCGCCGCGTGCGCTTTTACCTCCCGGACGTGCCCGTATCGCAGCCTCTCGGGCTGCTGGTGCTGCCGGATGCCGAAACCTGGTTTGATCACGTCGGGGTTGCGCCGGCGATTGACGCCGCCATCAGGAATGGCCGTATCCCGCCCGTAGCTATCCTCGGCGTGGATAACATCGATGAGCGCGATCGTACCGCCATTCTCGGCGGACGCCGCGAACTGGTGCTCGATATTGCCGGGCGCCTGCTGCCGGAGATTCTGGCGGAACAGGCGCACCGGCGCTGGGCGGGCCGTTCGCAGACAGTGCTGGCGGGGCAGAGCCTCGGTGGCGTGACCGCGCTGATAGCGGCCCGGGATGCGCCGGAAACCTTCGGTCTGGTGCTATGCCACTCTCCGTCGATGTGGTGGACGCCGGACGGCAATGGCCGTCCTTTTCTGTTTTCCGCCAGCGATACCTCGTGGGTAAGCGAGCACCTGCTCTCTATGCCTCCGCAGACGGTACGCGTTCGGCTATGCGTAGGATCGTTAGAAGGTTCGACGGTTCCGCACGTGCAGCAGTTGCACCAGCGGCTGCTCGCCGCGGGAGTCGATAGCCGCTGCGCCATTTATACCGGCGGTCATGATTATGCGTGGTGGCGCGGAGCGCTCATCGACGGCCTGACGCTGCTGTAGCGGTTCGAGAGCCATTTCCGTTAACCGTATGTCATGTAATAAAAATTCAACTTTCACCTGTAATTAAGGAATAACAAACAGATGTATGGCCGCAAGTATCAAAACGGGGGCCGTCGCAGGGTGCTGTTTTCAGCGATCTCTTGTATGACTCTCCTCTACGGCGCGAAAGGGATTGCTAAACCCGATATGGCGCCGCTGGGGCCGAATATCGCCGATCGGGGCTCCGCGTTTTACCATTTTAGGGTCGACAATTTCGACTCCGCCGATGGAAAGAGACACTATAGGGTCTGGATCGGCATTCCGGATAAAACCCCACCGGCGTCAGGTTACCCCATTCTTTATATGCTGGATGGCAATGCGGTGATGGATCGTCTGTCGGAACCATTGCTTAAGCAGCTTGCGGAAAAATCACCTCCCGTTATTGTCGCCGTTGGTTACCAGACCAATTTACCTTTTGATCTGAACGGGCGGGCTTACGATTACACGCCCGCGCTGGATATGAAGAGCGGGGACGTGGAGGAAGTGAACGGGCGCTACCGTCGCAAGGGCGGCGGTAGCGAGGGTTTCCGTCAGCTGCTGCAGGTGCGTATTTCGCCGAATGCGGAACGAGGCATTAAAATCGATCCTGAGCGGCGCGGCCTCTGGGGGCATTCCTACGGTGGTTTATTCGCCCTGGACTCATGGTTGTCGTCCTCTTTCTTTCGTGTTTACTACAGCGCCAGCCCGTCTTTGGGAAAAGACTATGTTTCGTTATTGACCCGGTTAACGGCGATCGATAAGGCGCAATATTGCCATAAGAGTTTATTTTTCATGGAGGGCTCCGCATCTCCGGGGAAAAATACGCAAACTCAATCCCACGATATTCTGAATCAAATCCACAACAGCGTTTCCTCCCTACAGCAAAATGGGCTCACGGCGGAATATTGGGATTATCCGGGGGTGACGCACGGACCGATGTTTAACGCCTCTTTTCAGAGCGCGTTAGTACATATGAGTACGGATAAGGGGCGCGGACCAGCGCAATGTGATGAGTCTGACGGGCGTTGAAGGAGAGCGGCGTAAGGTCAGACCTGTCCGCCGCCCTTATTTATCACGCGATAGTGCGCGACAGGTTGTTATCAGAAATGCAGCCCCACCTGCATGTAGTAGGTACGACCTGATTCGTTATACGTGTTCGCCCCCGCGCCCCACAAATAGGCGCCCGTGGTGGCGTTGCCGGTACTCTGGGCGTTGCCTTCGCGGAAGTGGCGTTTGTCGAACAGGTTATCGATCCCTGCCGTCACGTCGAGGTTTTTCGTCATGGCATAGGTTGCGCTCATCCCCACCAGCGCATAAGGCGATACCTGACGGATTTCGCTACCTGAAGTGGGTTCACCCTTATAATTATATTTTTTCGGTTTCTGTCGGCCGTACCAGGTCAGCATCCCTTGCACCGAGAGATCGCTGGTGGCCTGCCACTCCAGCGTCGAGTTGATGGTGTATTTAGGAATAACCGACAGATAATCGCCGGTCTTTTTATTTTTGTTCTCGATGATATAGGTGAAGTTATTGTTCATCTTCAGCGTGTCGGTGATCGGGAAGTTGAAGGTCCCTTCCAGCCCCTGTACGACCGCTTTGGGCACATTTTCCCATTGGTAGATATTCGCAGAAGTGGTTGTGCCCGCTAATGTGTCGCCGGCTTCGATTTTGTCATGGTAGTCATTACGGTACCAGGTCAGCCCGGCCTGTACGTCGTCATGGTTGTACTCAATCCCGACCTCTTTATTGACGCTGGTTTCCGCTTTCAGGTCGTTGTTGCCCTGCAGGTAGCAGGCCTGACCGCCGGAGCAGCCCTGGCCTTTACTGTAGAGCAGGTAGTTGGGGTTGGTCTGATACAGGTTCGGCGCTTTCCACGCCCGGGCGATGCCCAGCTTGAGGGTGAAGTCGCTGCCCAGTTCCTGGGAGAGGTTCAGCGCCGGGCTCCAGTTACTGCCGCTGATGCTCTGGTGGTTGAAACGGATGCCCGGGGTCAGACGGGTTGTGTCGGTCAGCTCAATGTTATCTTCGGCAAAGATGCCATAAATATCCGCTGAGCTGTATTTGCTCCGTCCGGTGTCGGCAATCCCGGGAACCGAGCCGCCGCCGCTGGTGGATTCGGTATTCGACGCGGGATCTTTCATCGCCTGGTGATTAAACTCCGCGCCGAGGGTCAGGGTCTGGTTGACCCACAGATCAAACGGGATATTCACATCCGAGTGCAGATTGGTGTCATACAGCGTAATGGTCGAAAACCCTTCATTGGAAGGGCTGAAAATCCCCGCGATACCGCCGGACAGGCCCTCATTGAGTCGAGTATTACGCGTTTTTTCAAACTGCACGTAGTTGTTGGTGGTCACGCCGCTATCCCAGGCGCCGGTATATTTCAGGTTGAGGGTCTGGCGATAGAGAACGTTGGTTTCTTTGCCGTAATACTTTTTCACCAGCGCATTACTGTTGGTATTTTGCGTGTCACCGGCGTACAGGTTGCCCTGGCGGCTGTAGCCGGCCCCCAGCTCCAGCGCCTGCATTGGCATAAATTCCCAGCGCAGAACCGAATTGATGTCCTTATTGATAAAACCTTCACGGCCAGAGGGATAGGAGCCGGCATAGGAGCCGATACGCGGGGTGGTATGGCTTTCATTAATATCCTGGGCATCCGCCTGGGTTTTATTCCAGTTCCCGTAGAGACGCAGGGTCAGGTTATCAGCCAGCGCGCCGCTTAAACTACCGTTGTAGCGTTTGGTGCTGCCTTCAGATTTATGTTGCGGAACGTTGTAATAGGTGTTGAAGCTGCCGTGCCATTCATTCGTGGCGCGCTTAGTGATGATATTCACCACTCCGCCCATTGCGCCGCTGCCGTACATCGCCGCGGCCGGGCCGCGAATGACCTCAATGCGCTCGATCATTTCGGGGGGGACCCAGTTGGTGTCGCCGCGGGTATCGCGTTCATCGCTCCAGCCGTAGCGCACAGAATTGCGGCTGGAGACCGGCATACCGTCAACCAGAATCAGGGTGTTTTCCGGTCCCATGCCGCGGATATCAATCTGGCGGTTATTCCCGCGCTGCCCGCTGTTTGAGTTACCCGTGAGGTTAACCCCCGGCATGGTGCGGATTATCTCAGCGACGTCGCGCTGTATTGGGTGCTTTTTGATGGCCTCGCTGTCAATGATCGAGACCCCCGGCGCCTGCAGCGTTTGCTCTTTGGCCGTGACGACCATGGTTTCATCGCTGGTAACCTTTTTTGCACTTTGGTCACTGCCGCTTGTTTGTTCTGTTTTCTGGTTTGTCGTTATATTGGCGTCTGCGGCCTGTACCGCCGGAATTGCCAGACAACCAGAAATAAGTGAACTCAGAAGTGAGTATTTATAGACGTTTTTTATCATAAAATTAGCCACTTGCCATTGTTAAAAAGAGAGATGCGCAAAGTAATTTATTGCTAATGGTTATCATTTGCAACAAGGTAATGAGTATTATTCTTATTTGAGTTGCGCGTAGAACAAAATAGGTTAGCTATTTCAGATGATTAGAAACGTACAAAAAGGCGTCGGTTATAAGGATTATTTTTCAGTGCCCGATGTTTGCGGATGAGAAACTACATGCGTATACAGGGGAGCCGATGTCTACCTAAGCGTGAAAACTGTAGCTGGAGCGCAAAGGCTGGGGAGGGCAAGGGTTGGGACACTCATTCCGCAAATACCGGGGCGGACCGACCCGCTCCGGGATTTTCGTAGTCAAGTCATATTGGCCACGGTTTTACAGTAAAAATGGTATTTGTTCTATGGCTCTTGCGGTGGCGTACCCGGCTCTCAGGCGTGGCAGAACCGACATTCATCGCTTCGCTGGCTTGTCGATATGAATAACCCTTATCAACAATCCGCTGCGCATATTCCAGCCTGAACTCAGGGGGGAAGTACTTGTTCATTAGCCACCTGTTTTTTTGAGGTGAGAATATCACCTTTAATCAGGTGGCCAAATTGACTGCGTCACTACAAATATAAGGGAGAGGCGGGAAATCCTGTTGTTCGTTTATCCCGCTCCCTTAATTCACTCGTTCGCTCCTGCGTGGGCGTATCGCTGACGTTTTATCAACCCGCCTTCACGGCAATCACGTCGATCTCAACTTGCCATTCCGGACGCGCCAGATGTGAAATCATCAGTCCGGTAGAGACCGGGAACACGCCTTTCAGCCAGCGCCCCATGATGTTGTACACCGTTTCGCGGTGGCGAACGTCGGTCAGATAAACGGTGATTTTGCAGATCTCTTGCAGATTGCTGCCGCTCTCTTCCAGCAGCATGTTGATGTTGTACATCGCCTGCTCGGTTTGCGCCGCAATATCACCAATACCCACTGATTCACGGGTGTCTAAGTTTTGCCCAATTTGCCCGCGTAGAAAGACCATATTCCCGGCGACAACGGCCTGACACAGGTCGTTATCGAGATTTTGCTCCGGATAGGTCTCTTTGGTGTTAAACGGACGAATACGCGTATGTACCATTTTTTTGCTCCAGGTGGATAAGCGGCCCTCAGGCCAGGAATTGACGAAGTTCTGCCGTTTGCGGCTGAGTAAACAGTGTGTCCGGGGTGCCCACTTCGTGGACGCGTCCTTGATGCATAAACACCACCCGGTCGCTGACTTTGCGCGCGAAATTCATTTCGTGCGTGACCATGATGATGGTCATGCCTTCCTGCGCCAGCGACTCAATCACCTGCAGCACTTCGCCGACCAGTTCCGGATCCAGCGCGGAGGTTATTTCATCGCACAGCAAGATTTCCGGATTCATCGCCAGCGAGCGGGCAATCGCGACGCGCTGCTGCTGACCGCCGGAGAGGCTATCCGGCCAGGCATCAAATTTATCGGCCAGGCCGACGCGTTCCAGCAACCGTCTGGCCGTGCGCTCGGCTTCGCCCCTGGCCATCTTTTTCACCAGCGTCGGGGCCAGCATTACGTTCTTACCCACGGTAAGGTGAGGAAAAAGATTAAAGCTCTGAAAAATCATGCCGACGTTCTGCCGCAGTTCGCGCAGAGCGGCGCCGTTGTCCTGCTGCACCGGCTGCCCGTCCACCAGCAGCTCTCCCGCCTGATAGGTATCCAGGCCATTAATGCAGCGTAATAAGGTGCTTTTCCCCGAGCCGCTTTTGCCGATAATGCACACCACTTCCTGACGCTTTATCTGCAAATCAATGCCTTTCAGCACCTCGTTTTCACCAAAACGCTTACGCAGCGCGCGTATATCCACCAGGGAAAAATCGGCCGTCTGGGTCATCAGTTGGTTCTCCGTGACAAACGTTGTTCAAGATGCCGGCTCCATATGGAGAGCGGAAAGCACAGAAAGAAGTAAAACAGGGCCACGCTGCCGTAAATCAGGAAGGGGGAAAACGTGGCGTTCGAGATAATCTGTCCGGCGCGCGTCAGTTCGACAAAACCAATCACCGACGCCAGCGCCGTGTTCTTAATGGCCTGCACCAAAAAGCCGACGGTAGGGGCGATGGCCACGCGCAGGGCCTGGGGCAGAATGATGTAGCGCAGCTGCTCGCGAAAGTTAAGCGCCAGACTTTGCGCCGCCTCCCACTGCTGGCGCGGAATGGCTTCCACGCTGCCGCGCCAGATTTCGGTTAAATAGGCGCTGGCGTACAGCGTCAGGCAGAAACTGGCGGTAAATAATGGTGAAGTATTAATGCCGGCGATCGCCAGGCCGAAATAGACCAGAAAGAGCTGAAGCAGCAGCGGCGTTCCCTGAAACAGCTGCACATAGCCGCGGACAAAATAGCCGGCGATACGCGAACCAGAGAGGCGCAGTACCAGCAGTAGCCCACCGACGACGCCCCCGCCAATAAATGCGATAGCGGACAATCCAACCGTCCAGCGCAGCGCCAGCAGCAAGTTGCGATAGATATCCCACAAGGAAAAGTCGCTCATCATGGATCCTCAAGGTCGACGGAAAATAAAGCGCGGGCCTACCCAGTTCAGAATCTGGCGCACGGCGATTGCTAATACCAGATAGGCAGCGGCGGCGATAATGTAGGCTTCGAAATTACGGAAGGTGCGGCTGGCAATCAGGTTGGCGCTGAACGACAGCTCCTCGGTTGAGATCTGGCTGCATACCGCCGAACCCAGCATGATGATAATGACCTGACTGACCAACGCGGGCCAGACTCTGCCAAGAGCCGGAGGCAGCACCACGCGGGTAAAAATTTGCCAGCGGTTCAACGCGAGGCTCTGCGCCGCTTCGATTTGGCTACGCGGCGTGTTGTCAATACCGGCACGGGCGATCTCACTGGCGTACGCGCCAAGGTTGAGGATCAGCGACAGCACGCTGGCCGTCAGCGCCGACATCTGTACCCCGACCGCCGGCAGGCCGAAAAAGATAAAAAATAGCTGGATGATGTAGGGAGTATTACGGACCAGCTCGACATAGCTGGCAATGAGCCACCGCAGCGGGCGCGGGCCGTTGGCGCGCCCCCAGCCGCAGGCAATCCCCAGGGCAATCCCCAGCAGCGTGGCCACCAGCGTCATCATGAGGGTGATGGCGATGCCGTTAAGCAGCATCGGCCACTGGCTCAATACCGGCGCAAAATCAAAGCTCATGGTCTGGTTTCTCCAGTAGTCGTGACAGCTGCGCCACGGAGGGCAGGGCGATAACCTGGCGTAGCTGGGCCAGAAGGTGACGACTCGTGGCCGCGGGTAGAGCACGCTGGGCGCATGACAGGAATTTTTCATCCAGCGCTTCATCGCTCAGAGGATGGGCGGCATTGCCCAGCGCGCGATCGACACGGCAGCTGAGCTGCCGTCCCGATTTCAGATTCAGGGTGACGCAGGCGCCTTCCGGGGCGGTTTGCACACTCTGCGGGTGTTGCCACTGCGGGCTGCTTGCGATCGTGACTTTCGCCATCAGAGCATAGATCTCCGCCGGTTCCAGCGACGCCTGCGTCAACTGCTTCAGGGTTAACTCGCCATAAAATAGCGTAGCGGCGATGGCATAGGGCAGGCTGAATTGCGCCTGTTGCGGAGTCTGCGGAACGGCGTAAATCAAGTTTGCGAGCACGATCTGCGGCACATCGCAGCGGATCTGCTCTATTTCATCCACCGCAAGCGTATGCCGTTGCACCAGGGCGACTACCGCATCGACCGCCGCGTGAGCAGACAGGCATACAGGGATGCGTTTAACGTCCAGCCCCGGCTGCAGCAAGCGCCAGCCGGGAGCGGTTAACCGCTTCGGCTGCCATTGGGCATCGTTCATCAAGGCTGGCAATCCGTAATGATGCTCCAGCGTATTGAGCGGACCCGTGATTCCCGCTTGCGCCATCAGCGCCGCCTGAACGCCTCGCTCGGCGGCCAGTCCGGCCATCACGGCTTTCGCATCGCTGCCAAAGGCGCTTTTACTGCCGCCGGCGGCGGCGAGAGCTAACGCAATGGCGTGCGCAACCTGAGGCGTATCCAGGCGTAGCAGGTGGGCGGCGGCAACGGCGGCGCCGACCACGCCCAGAACCCCGGTTGTCCACCATCCGCGTTGATACAGCTGCTGGCCCAGCGCTTCGCCGAGCCGGTATTGGCATTCGCTTCCCGAGACAATGGCCGTCAGCAGACTGGCGCCGTCGCGGTCATACTGCTGAGCAACTGCCAGTGCGGCCGGGATGATGACCGCGGAGCCATGGACGAATCCGGCGTAGCAGTTGTCATCGAAATCCAGCGCGTGCGCGGCGCAGCCGTTGATCCGCGCGGCGTCCAGCGGGTTGACGCGCAGCGCGCCGCCCAATGTGCTGGCCTTACCCTCGCTCATTAGCGTCCGTTTCAGACGCTGTACTATCGGCATTGTGCTGCCAGCCAGCGCCACGCCCAGCGTGTCGATCAGCGCGCGACAGGCGATCCGCCGCACGTCGTCTGGGATCGACGACAGCGTCATGGCCGTTGCCTGCCGGGCCAAAATATGGGTTGCGTAATGGTTCATGCTATTCCTCGCCAGAGAAAAGACTCCCCGCCCACAGGGAGCCACTATGCTCAGGATTCAGGCAGATCGCCCGCTGGCGCGCCCAGCCACTTCTGCGAGATCCGATTGATAGTGCCGTCGGCTTTCGCGGTGCGCAGAATTTCATTCACTTTGGCAACCAGCGCAGGGTTACCTTTCGGCAGGCCGACGTAGCACGGGGCGTTAGCCAGAATCACTTTTAACTGGATATCCAGGCCGGGGTTTTTCTGCTTCAGCGCGCCGGCGACGGTGGTCCCGATTGCCACTAATTGCGTTTGGCCGGACATGAACGAAGCGATAGTGCTGTTGTTATCTTCGAAGCGTTTGACGTTAGCTTTCGGTGCCAGGGTCGTTAACTCTTCATCCTGCATTGAGCCGCGGGTTACCGAGACCGTTTTGCCCGCCAGCTCGTCGGCGTTGCTGGCTTTCACCTCAGCCTTGCCAAACACCGCATCAAAGAAAGGCGCATAGGCGATGCTGTAGTCGATCACTTTGGCGCGCTCCGCGGTTTTACCCAGCGAGGAGATGGTCATATCCGCTTTGCCGCTTTGCAGATAGGGGACGCGATTTGGGCCCGTGACCGGCACCAGCTGCAGCTTCACGCCCAGTTTGTCGGCGATTAGCCTGGCGGTGTCGATATCAATGCCCTGCGGCTGCATATCACTCCCCACAAAACCATAGGGGGCGTAATCCTGAGGGACCGCGATACGCACCACTTTTTGCTGCATAATGGTATCCAGCAAATCGGCGGCGCTGGCGGAGAGGCTGGAGAAAGCGCAAGCGAGCCCCAGCATTGCTGCAAATGCAAACTGTCTTTTCATCTCATTATTTCCCGTTCAGGTTATTGTTACGTAAATACGCGGTCATGAGGCGGATTGACTATTTTTATTGAAATAACCCGCGCGCACCGCGGTGCCAATTAAATTGACAAAGAAGCGACAGGCGGTAATAGCGGTAATTTGGTTAATATCTTTCTTCGGCGTGATTTCAACCAAATCCATACCCACGACTTTGCCTTTTGCCACCAGTCCGTGGATTAATTTGCGCATTTGGTGATAAGTTACTCCACCTAATGCCGGGCCGTTGACCGCGGGCATAATCGTTGGGTCAATACCATCGGCGTCACAGGTAATATAATAATGACCGCCATCAGGAATACGTGCTAACAGGCTGTCGATACCTTCATCATGCAGCTGATGGGCAGGAATCAATTTCGCACCATATTCCAGCGCTGCGTCCACTTCTTCCTGGCGGGCCGAACCGTTTGCGCGCAGGCCAATTTGCCAGATTTCGCCGATGTGCTTCATTTCCGAGGCCCGGCGAATGGGGCTGGAGTAACCATCGGTCACGCCGTTGACATCCTGACGCCAGTCCAGGTGAGCATCGACATGGATCAGGGTGATGGTTTCATTCAATTCATCCAGCGCGCGCAGCACCGGAATCGGAATACCGTGGTCGCCGCCAATCACCAGCGGCATGCCGCCCAGCTGTAGAATTTTACGTACCACCGCTTCGGCCGCTTCGTAATGTTGACCCAGGGCGCGCGCATCGCCTGCGATATCTCCGCAATCGATCATGCGGATATCCTGATTATCCATCAGCGGGCCGCCAATATCGAAATCGTAACGCTCGATGCTGCGCACCGCGCGATCGGTTGCCTGACGCACTGCCGTTGGTCCATTGGTTTGATCGTTGGTGACTTCGTCAATGGAATAAGGCGAGCCATAAGGAATCCCTAATACGGCGATATCTACACGATCCAACATATTTAAATCACTGACTACTTCGGAATAAAGCAGGCTCTTATGACCATGTTTCGGTGCGGTGGTCATTTCGGGTTTATATCTCATTTTATCCTCTGATCTGTCGTGAATAACTAGTTAAGACTCCACCACTCTCCGGTGGCCCATAATTGCTCTTCGGTTCTTTTTACTGCTGAATGAATATTGATCCGGGCGTTGGCGGCAAATAATGCCACCAGCAATTCACTAACTAATAAGGCAGGCGTAATCGTGTCGAAAAACGACGCCGTTTTCTTTTGTACCAATATTGATTCCGCTGCCAGTCTTGCGACAGGGGAACTGGCATTATCGGTAATTGCGACAACGCGAATTTTCCGTTGCGCTAAGTAGCGGGCCAGCGTGACGGCCCGTCGGGAATAGGGAGCCAGACTGACCACCAGCAGCACATCTTTGGCATTAATCTCCCCCATCAGCGTCATCATGCCGCTTTCGCCTGCGCCATCAATCAGGCGCACATTGTTGGCGAACCAGGCGCTGACGTGTTGAAAATGGAAGGCGACAGGAAACGATGATCGAAGCCCCAGACAGTAAATGGTCCGCGCGTCTGCCAGCAGCCTGCTGGCTCGGATCATCGCCTCAAGATTCTCCTGACGACACAGTGTTTCAATATGGGCCTGCGTGGTGGCGGCCAGATCGCGCAGCAAAGAGTCTTCTCCCTGCTTATTCATCGCAACCAGCCCCGGCACTCGTGATTCATAGATGCTGCTTTTGCTACGCAAGGCGGCGATAAACACTTCGCGCAGCGCATCATAGCCGCCGAGTCCGAGGCGTTTTGCCAAACGGGTCATCGTGGAGGGCGGAACGCCGGCAAGACGCGACTGCTCACGCATCGACATCACCGCTACTTCCTGGGCGTGGTCTAACACAAAGCTGGCAGCCAGCCGTTCCTGACGAGGAAGCTGTTCGTACATCGCTTTTAGTCTGGAAATAACTTCAGCCTGTTCCATATGTGATTCCCTTTCGGTTTGACTCAATCACAATTGCAACGGCTGTGCCAAATATGATTGCTGTTGATTGGAATGAATCAAAATTAAACCAACAGTAAGACCCCCTGGTGGTACAGGAGGGGAACGCTGATTCCCGGAATGATTAGTCTGATTCAAAACGGCGTGAAAAAAGTGGCGGGCGTTATTTTTCCAGGCCGTTAACGGCCTGAGGCTGTGCGTTTTTTACGCGCCAGCATGGAGCATCGACTGCATGCTGCCAGGGCAAAGGGACGTTAATGAAGCAAACTGCCGGCGATGCCAGTAGTCGAACCCTGGTCGGGGAGCTTATCCCTCCCGGCGGGTGCAATATGCGAAAAAAAAAGCCCGTACTTGCGTACGAGCTCTTTCTTAAATATGGCGGTGAGGGGGGGATTCGAACCCCCGATACGTTGCCGTATACACACTTTCCAGGCGTGCTCCTTCAGCCACTCGGACACCTCACCATATTGTCATTCCCGTTGCTGCCGGGAACGGGCGCTAATTTAGGGAAATACCTATCTCTCGTCAATCAACTTTTTAAAAAAAACGCGCGTTTAGCCAAACTTCGCGCAACTTGCTGGCTAAGTGCGCGACAATCGTTTTTTTTGTCACCACTCTCTTTTTATCCGCCAGCCAGGCGAAATTTGCTATGCTGGCAAACCAATAGAAAACAACAAGTAAAATACGGCGCTAACGCAAACCTGCTTAAGACATTCGCTATCAGGAGTCACAATGGAGATTATCTTTTACCACCCGACGTTTGATATCCCATACTGGATTGCCGAGCTGGAAAAACAGCTGCCCGGCTCGCGCGTACGTGAGTGGAAGCCTGGCGACGATCGGCCCGCCGACTACGCGCTGGTCTGGCATCCGCCGGTGGAAATGCTCCAGGGCCGCGACCTAAAAGCCGTCTTTGCTCTCGGCGCGGGGGTGGACTCAATCCTCAGCAAACTGCGCGAACATCCGGAAATGCTGCCGCTATCGACTCCGCTGTTCCGCCTCGAAGATACCGGTATGGGGCTGCAGATGCAGGAGTATGCGGTCAGCCAGGTGCTGCACTGGTTTCGCCGGTTTGACGATTACCAGGCGCTGAAACAGCAGGCGCGCTGGCAGCCGCTGGAGGAGTACCTGCGCGAAGATTTTACTGTCGGCATCATGGGGGCCGGCGTGCTCGGCGCGAAAGTCGCGGAAGGGCTGCAGGCATGGGGCTTCCCGCTGCGCAGCTGGAGCCGCAGCCGCAAGGCGTGGCCGCGGGTGCAAAGCTTTGCGGGGGCTGAGGAGCTGAATGAATTCCTGCGCGGAACGCGGGTCCTGATCAACCTCCTGCCCAATACGGCGGAAACCGTCGGCATTATTAATCAGCAGCTACTGGCGCAGCTTCCGGATGGCGGCTATGTTCTCAATCTGGCGCGCGGCGTCCACGTCGTTGAGGACGATCTGCTGGCGGCGCTGGAAAGCGGTAAACTTAAAGGCGCGATGCTGGATGTCTTCAGCCGCGAGCCGCTCCCGGCCGCAAGCCCGCTGTGGGCGCATCCGCGAGTGGCAATGACGCCGCATATCGCCGCGGTGACGCGGCCTCAGGAAGCGATTGCCTATATAGCCGCTACGATTAGCCAGCTGGAGCGAGGGGAAACGGTCAGCGGGCAGGTCGATCGCCTGCGCGGTTACTAAAAGAGAACCCCGCTGCGGCGGGGTTTTTACTAATCATGCGTCCTGATTCCTGCTATTCTTGCCACAAACAGAGAAGGAGATTGTGATGTATCCTGTTGACCTGCACATGCATACCGTCGCCAGTACCCACGCCTACAGCACCCTGCACGATTATATTGCCGAAGCAAAGCGCAAGGGGATCAAACTCTTTGCGATCACCGACCACGGCCCGGATATGGCCGATGCGCCGCATTACTGGCACTTTGTCAATATGCGCATCTGGCCGCGGCTGGTGGACGGCGTTGGCATTCTGCGCGGTATTGAAGCCAACATTAAAAATATCCACGGTGAAATTGACTGTTCCGGTCCGATGCTCAGCTCTCTGGATCTGTTCATCGCCGGTTTCCACGAACCGGTTTTCCCGCCGCAGGACAAAGCAACCCATACCGAGGCGATGATCGCCGCGATGGCGAGCGGCGCGGTGCACATTATCAGCCACCCGGGCAACCCTAAATTCCCGGTCGATATCCCGGCCATCGCCGAGGCGGCGGCAAAATATCAGGTGGCGCTGGAGATCAACAACTCCTCATTTATCTCTTCACGCGTCGGCAGTGAGGATAACTGTCGGGCCATTGCCGCCGCGGTGCACGATGCCGGAGGCTGGGTGGCCCTTGGCTCGGATTCGCATACCGCCTTTACGCTTGGCGAATTCAGCGAGTGTCGCAAGATCCTCGATGAGGTGAACTTCCCTGAGGAGAGGATCCTTAACGTCTCTCCGCGCCGGCTGCTGAACTTCCTTGAATCTCGCGGGATGCCGGCGATCGCTGAATTTGCCGATCTTTAATTTGTATAACTGGAATAAATGAATGAACGAGTTTTCAATCCTCTGCCGCGTGCTGGGCTCCCTGTACTATCGTCAGCCCCAGGACCCGCTACTGGTGCCGCTGTTTACCCTTATTCGTGAAGGCAAGCTGGCGGCAAGCTGGCCGCTGGAGCAGGATGAGCAGCTGGCGCGCCTGCAAAAGAGCTGCGACGTGCAGCCGCTGGCCGCTGATTACAACGCGCTGTTTGTCGGCGAAGAGTGCGGCGTCCCGCCGTACCGCAGCGCCTGGGTTGAGGGGGCAACGGAGGCCGAAGTTCGCGGTTTTCTGAGCGAACACGGGATCCCAACCGGCGAGGGGCGGGCCGATCATATTGGTTCTCTGCTGCTGGCCGCTTCGTGGCTGGAGGATCATGCGCCGGAAGATGAAAGCGAGACCCTGGAAACGCTGTTTGCCGACTATATCCTGCCGTGGTGCGGAATTTTCCTCGGCAAGGTCGAAGCCCATGCGGTGACGCCCTTCTGGCGGACAATGGCGCCGCTGACGCGCGAGGCGCTCTCCGCCATGTGGGACGAGCTGCAGGAAGAGAATGAAGAATAAGTGTGACTTTTATCACGCTATAAATGCAACGAAAGGAACGTAGTTTAAGATAGTGTGCTTGGGGTCACATTTGAACGCCGCGTATCTGCTATGATACGCGCCATGAATATACTTCTCGCAATTGCAATAACGACGGGCATTCTCTCCGGTATCTGGGGATGGGTGGCGGTCGCGTTCGGTCTGCTGAGCTGGGCCGGTTTTCTCGGCTGCACGGCCTATTTTGCCTGCCCGCAGGGCGGCCTGAAAGGGCTGCTGATCTCTGGCTGCACGGTAATGAGCGGCGTGATATGGGCGCAGGTTATTATTTACGGCAGCGCGCTGGCGCCGCATCTGGAAATCCTCGGCTATATGATGACCGGGATCGTGGCGTTTTTGATGTGCATTCAGGCGCGTCAGCTGCTGCTCTCCTTCGTTCCCGGAACCTTTATCGGCGCCTGCGCAACCTTTGCCGGCGGCGGCGACTGGCGGCTCATCGTGCCTTCTCTGGCGCTGGGGCTGGTTTTTGGCTACGCGATGAAAAACAGCGGACTTTGGCTGGCGGCGCGCGCGGAAAAGCGTAAATTACTATCCCACGAAACGCCCGGCGAAGCCTGAGCGGCATTCTCCCACACCGATAAACAGGGCCTCCGGCCCTGTTTTGCTTTCCTGCAACTTATCCTTTTGCTGTGCTTCTGTTCTCCGCGGCGGGGGCAATCTGCGCCCGGATATGATTTATCCGATGGATATTCACATTGTTACGATCCGCCTGCGGTGAAAAATTGTACGAATTGCCGATCGGGAAGCCGGAAAAGGGGGGCTGGATGATGAAAACAGCGAATCAGTGCAATTAAAGTATATTAATCCGCAACATACCCTTGCTATTCTGGCAATCGAATATCGGCCGTTGCCGGGCCCTGGGCTTTCGTCCTTTGGCCCGTCATGCGAAATTACCGCTAAGCTTTACTATAAGACGTTTGCCGACAGGAGGCGAAATGGCTGTTAAACCTGAGGTTATTCTCGGAGACATCACAACGCTGGCCGTCGATGTTATCGTCAACGCCGCTAACCCTTCGCTGCTCGGCGGCGGTGGCGTTGATGGCGCTATTCATCAGGCTGCCGGGCCGGAGCTGCTTGCCGCGTGCAAAATCGTGCGCCAGCAGCAGGGCGAGTGCGCTCCCGGTCATGCGGTGATCACCACCGCCGGCAGGCTTCCGGCCAGCGCGGTTATTCACGCCGTTGGCCCGGTCTGGCACGGCGGCGATCGGCAGGAGGCTGAACTGCTGGCCGATGCCTATAAAAATAGCCTGCAGCTGGCGGCGGCCAATAGCTACCGCTCTATTGCCTTCCCGGCAATCAGCACCGGCGTGTACGGCTACCCTAAAGAGGCCGCGGCGGAGATCGCCGTGCGGACGGTGAACGCCTTTCTCACGCGCTACAATCCGCTGGAACGCGTCTGCTTTGTCTGCTTTGATGCCGAAACGGCCGAGATTTATCGCCGCCTGCTGCAGGCGCAATAGCCGCGATACGGCTTGTCTGCCCGCGGGCAAATAATCTTCGCCGATCCGGCGGGGCTGCGCGCCTGGCGCGGCCCCGATGAGGCTATCCGTTGGCCGAAACCTGCGATTTCGCCGTTTTAGTCTCGAATTTGCCCGAAAAGAGGAAGCGCAGCAGCGGGATCCGCAGATGAATTTCGTAGAGGATCAGCGCAATCCCCACCACAAAAATCAGACCGGCGATAAACCCCAGGGTATTCGATTTGATGGCCGGAGCAACCCACGCGCCGTACAGTAGGGTGAGCGGGTGGTGCACGAGATAAATGAACAGGGATGCGTTGACAAAATAGGTCACCCGCGCCGAACGGAAGTTCAGCAGGCGGTGGCCAAGAGAAAACACCACGTTCACCATCCACAGGCCGAGCACCATAGTGATAACGTACTCGGTTTCAAACATCCACGCGTCCCCGGAGCCATACTGCTGGTTGAGGCGATAGGCGATAAAACCCAGCAGCGCCCCGACGAAGCACCACGGAGAAGGCTGCGTAAACAGCGCCTTCAGGCGCGGGTTAATGAAGGTCTGCGCCCCGAGAATGAAGAAGGGCAGGTAGAACAGCGTCTGCATAACGATAAAATTAAACAGGCCGTTGCTGAGAATCGGCGGGTAGAGGATAAACAGCGTGCGGCGGATCAGCGCGTAGAGCACGCCGAGCGCGAGAAAAATCATCGATAGCTGAGACAATGTGACGGTGTCACCAAAGGTCGCGCCGCCTCCGGTACGCCGCCCGGTGAGCCATTTGAACAGCACCACGCCGAGGGTGGTCAGCACCACCAGCACCAGCAAAAACCATAGATGCGAGATCAGCTCCCAGACGAGGGTGTTGAATTTGTCATACCCCGAGAGGGCGTGCCAGCTATCGGCTTTACCGTTGACGTACTGCAGCATAATAAACTGCGGCAGGGTCAGCAGCGGGATGGCGGTTAGCAAGGGGATGCCTACGCGCTCGACCCGCACCTTCCACCATTTTTTAAGCGGGTAGCGCAGAAAAAGCATGTAGGAGAAATAGCCGGAAATGACGAAAAACACCTGCATGCGGAAAGCATGAATAAAATCGTTGAACAGCGTTAGCCACCAGGAGGGCTCGGCGCTATTAACATGCCAGCTGTGGCTGGAATAGATAAGCGATATGTGAAAAGGTATGCCCAGCAACATTAACCACGCGCGGATGCTATCGAAGAAATATTCACGTTCTACTGGCGCATTATTCATACAGTTTCACTACATTCTCAGACAATTCGTCTTATCACTCAAGGTGATAACGTTTAAATTCTCAGCAACCCTACATCAACTCTGGATATCTGTCTCCAGGATAAGCACGCAAAATGCAAAAGTGACAGACAACTGTCCATTACCTGTACTGCTAAGCTGAACAAAGCAGGGATTATGTTGTCGGATTGCCTGAATTTCCATTAAAATAGATCGGATCGATTTAAGCACACAAAGGGGGAAGTGCTTACTTATATGAAACATAAACCACAGATGATGAAAATGCGCTGGTTAAGCGCAGCCGTAATGTTGTCCCTGTGTACTTCATCTGCATGGGCGTTTAGCATTGATGACGTTGCAAAAGAGGCAAAATCGTTAGCCGGGAAGGGCTATGAAGCGCCGAAGAGCAACCTGCCCTCCGCTTTCCGCGACATGAAATACGCGGACTACCAGCAAATCCAGTTTAACCACGATAAAGCATACTGGAATAACCAGAAAACCCCGTTCAAACTTGAATTTTATCATCAGGGTATGTACTTCGACACGCCGGTCACCATTAATGAAGTGACTGCCAGCAGCGTGCACAAGATCAAATATAGCCCGGACTACTTCAATTTTGGCAGCGTCCAGCATGACAAAGACACGGTAAAAGACCTTGGCTTTGCCGGGTTTAAAGTGCTGTATCCGATCAACAGCAAAGATAAGAATGATGAAATTGTCAGCATGCTCGGAGCCAGCTACTTCCGCGTACTGGGCCAGGGCCAGGTTTATGGGCTCTCCGCTCGCGGGCTGGCTATCGATACCGCGCTGCCTTCAGGCGAAGAGTTCCCGCGTTTTCGCGAGTTCTGGATCGAGCGTCCAAAAGCGACCGACAAGCGTCTGACGATTTATGCTCTGCTCGATTCCCCGCGTGCAACCGGAGCATACCGTTTTGTCATTATGCCGGGCCGCGATACCGTGGTTGACGTGCAGTCGAAGGTATACCTGCGCGATAAGGTCGGCAAGCTGGGCGTTGCGCCGCTGACCAGCATGTTCCTGTTCGGGCCAAATCAGCCCTCTCCGGCGACGAACTACCGTCCGGCGCTGCACGACTCTAACGGCCTGTCGATTCTCGCCGGCAACGGGGAGTGGATCTGGCGTCCGCTGAACAATCCGAAGCATCTGGCCGTCAGCAGCTACGCGATGGAAAATCCGCAAGGGTTTGGCCTGCTGCAGCGCGGACGTCAGTTCTCCCGCTTTGAAGATCTCGACGACCGCTACGATCTGCGCCCGAGCGCGTGGATCACCCCGAAAGGCGATTGGGGCAAAGGTAAAATCGAGCTGGTTGAAATCCCAACCAACGATGAAACAAACGATAACATCGTGGCCTACTGGACGCCGGATCAGCTGCCGGATGCGGGTAAAGAGATGAACTTCAAATACTCGATTACCTTCAGCCGCGACGAAGACAAGCTGCACGCGCCGGATAACGCCTACGTCATGCAAACCCGCCGTTCCACCGGCGACGTGAAGCAGTCAAACCTGATTCGTCAGCCGGACGGCACCATCGCGTTCGTCGTCGATTTCACCGGCGCTGAGATGAAAAAAATGCCGTCAGATACGCCGGTAACGGCGCAGGCGAGCATTGGCGACAACGCGGAAATCGTTGAGAACACGGTGCGTTATAACCCGATCACCAAGGGCTGGCGTATGATTCTGCGCGTGAAGGTGAAAGATCCGAAGAAAACTACGGAAATGCGCGCTGCGCTGGTCAATGCCGACCAGACGCTGAGTGAAACCTGGAGCTATCAGCTGCCTGCCAATGAATAACATAACCAAGTACATTGACGCCTTACCGCTGCCGGGTGCGGAGAAATCCGCACTGCCTGATACCAGCCTGAAGGCGGTACATGACGCGCTGGACGCCGATCGTCACAACTTTCCCCGCGAAGAGGACTCCCCTCTCGGTTCGGTGAAATCGCGGCTGGAGCATAGCTGGCCAGACGCGCTGGCGGGCGATCAGCTCATCAAAGATGATGAAGGCCGCACCCAGCTGCACGCCATGCCGAAGGCGAAACGCTCCTCCATGTTCCCGGATCCGTGGCGGACCAACCCGGTTGGCCGCTTCTGGGATCGGCTGCGTGGACGCGATGTCACCCCGCGCTACCTTTCTCGCCTGAGCAAAGAAGAGCAGGAAAGCGAACAGAAATGGCGCACCGCCGGTACCATCCGTCGCTACATTCTGCTGCTGCTGACCCTGGCGCAGACCGTCGTCGCGACCTGGTACATGAAAACCATTCTGCCGTACCAGGGCTGGGCGTTAATTAACCCGGCCGACATGGTGGGGCAGAACCTGTGGGTTTCATTTATGCAGCTGCTGCCGTATATGCTGCAAACCGGCATTCTGATCCTCTTTGCGGTGCTCTTCTGCTGGGTATCCGCGGGATTCTGGACGGCGCTGATGGGCTTCCTTCAGCTGCTGATGGGGCGCGATAAGTACAGTATTTCCGCCTCCACCGTTGGCGATGAGCCGCTGAATCCGGAGCATCGGACGGCGCTGATCATGCCTATCTGCAACGAAGACGTCGATCGCGTTTTCGCCGGTCTGCGCGCCACCTGGGAATCGGTGAAGGCGACGGGCCAGCAGCAGCACTTCGACGTCTACATCCTGAGCGACAGCTATAACCCGGATATCTGCGTCGCGGAACAAAAGGCGTGGATGGAGCTGATTGCCGAAGTGCAGGGCGAAGGGCAGATTTTCTATCGCCGCCGCCGCCGCCGCGTGAAGCGCAAAAGCGGTAACATCGACGACTTTTGCCGCCGCTGGGGCAGCCAGTATAGCTACATGGTGGTGCTGGATGCCGACTCGGTGATGACCGGCGAGTGTTTGACTGGCCTGGTGCGCCTGATGGAAGCGAACCCGAACGCCGGGATCATCCAGTCGTCGCCGCGCGCCTCCGGAATGGACACCCTCTACGCCCGCTGCCAGCAGTTCGCGACCCGAGTATACGGCCCGCTGTTTACCGCCGGTCTGCACTTCTGGCAGCTTGGCGAGTCGCACTACTGGGGCCATAACGCCATTATCCGCGTCAAACCGTTCATCGAGCACTGCGCGCTGGCGCCGCTGCCGGGTGAGGGCTCCTTCGCCGGATCGATTCTGTCGCACGACTTCGTCGAAGCCGCGCTGATGCGTCGCGCCGGCTGGGGCGTATGGATTGCCTACGACCTGCCGGGCTCCTATGAGGAGCTGCCGCCGAACCTGCTGGATGAGCTGAAGCGCGACCGTCGCTGGTGTCACGGTAACCTGATGAACTTCCGCCTGTTCCTGGTTAAAGGCATGCACCCGGTACACCGGGCGGTGTTCCTGACCGGCGTCATGTCCTACCTCTCCGCTCCGCTGTGGTTTATGTTCCTCGCCCTGTCGACCGCGCTGCAGGTGGTGCACGCGCTCACCGAGCCGCAGTACTTCCTGCAGCCGCGCCAGCTGTTCCCGGTCTGGCCGCAGTGGCGTCCGGAGCTGGCGATCGCGCTGTTTGCCTCGACGATGGTGCTGCTGTTCCTGCCGAAGCTGCTGAGCATCATTCTGGTGTGGTGCAAAGGGTCGAAGGAGTACGGCGGGTTTATCCGCGTGACGCTCTCGCTGCTGCTGGAGGTGCTGTTCTCGGTGCTGCTGGCGCCGGTGCGCATGCTGTTCCACACCGTGTTCGTGGTCAGCGCGTTCCTCGGCTGGGAAGTGGTCTGGAACTCGCCGCAGCGCGATGACGACTCCACTCCGTGGGGCGAAGCGTTTATGCGCCACGGTTCCCAGCTGCTGCTGGGCCTGGTGTGGGCCGTCGGCATGGCGTGGCTGGACCTGCGCTTCCTGTTCTGGCTGGCGCCGATCGTCTTCTCGCTGATTCTGTCGCCGTTCGTGTCGGTGATTTCCAGCCGCTCGACCGTTGGTCTGCGCACCAAACGCTGGAAGCTGTTCCTGATCCCGGAAGAGTATTCCCCGCCGCAGGTGCTGAAGGATACCGATGCTTATCTGACCCTGAACCGTCAGCGTTCGCTGGATGATGGCTTTATGCACGCCGTGTTTAACCCATCGTTTAACGCGCTGGCAACGGCAATGGCCACCGCTCGCCACCGCCACGGCCCGATCCTCGAGATCGCCCGTGAGCGTCACGTTGAGCAGGCGCTGAACGAGACGCCGGACAAGCTTAACCGCGACCGCCGTCTGGTGCTGTTAAGCGATCCGGTAACGATGTCGCGCCTGCACTATCGCGTATGGGCCGCGCCGGAGAAATACTCTTCGTGGGTGGACGCCTATGACCAGCTAACGCTGAATCCGCTGGCGCTAAAAACGAAGTAAGCCGCGCGTTAAGAAAAATACCGGCAATGTTGCCGGTATTTTTTTCTCCAGGAGCTGAGATTACAGATGAGAATTTTGCTGGTCATCGTCATGACCGTGTTACTCAGCGGCTGTGGCAGCATTATTAGCCGCACGGTGCCGGGGCAGGGGCATGGCAATCAGTATTACCCCGGCGTCCAGTGGGACGTTCGCGATTCATCGTGGCGCTATATCACCATCCTCGACCTGCCATTTTCACTGGTGTTCGACACGCTGCTGCTGCCGCTTGATGCGAGCCATGGACCCTACAATTAGCTAGCGCTCGTCCCACTCATCGGCCGCCGTCTGACCCTCTTCCGTATCCAGAGAGGGTTCAAGCTGGAACTCGCCTTCGTCCCATTCGTGGAGCGTATTCTCCTCCAGCCACTCCTGGCGAAGCTCTATCTCATCGTAGTCGCCGTCAAAAACGCTCTGCGCCGCTTCGCCGCTGAGTATCGGCAGGCACTCTCCTTCTCCTTCATCATCGGCAAAGAACTCGGCCTGCCAGGCGATATCGCCATCCTGCAAAACGTACTTCTGGATATTTAGCTGTTCGACGTTGGCGCTCTCTTCGTCGCTATCCGGATTATTGGCCAGGTACTCTTCGCGGGCCGCATCGATAGCTTCTTCGAGCGTGGCATAGAAAACGGAATCCTTTGGCATGGCTAACCCCCTAAGAAGAATGAGAAATGGACTCGATTCAATCTATAGAAGTCGGCGGGCGATGCGTCAAGGGGAAGGGCGCCTTGCCGACCTAATTTACCGAACGATCGCCGGAGCCCCGGCCGTCAGAGGGTTCGCTGCTTCGCGGCTGGCGTAAGGTGATAGTCGAATAGATGGCGTTAAACATCACCACGCAGGCGGTGACCAAGAAGACCGCCCGGAAGCCATAGTTGGCGGAGACGGAGGCGCCGATGAGCGGGCCGGTGACGTTGCCAATATCGCGAAACGACTGGTTATAGCTGAAGATGCGGCCGGCGACCTGGCTGGTGGAGTTGTACACCAGCAGCGTTTGTACCGCCGGTAGCAACGCGCCGTCGGCGGCGCCGAGCAGAAAACGCAGGACGCCCAGCTGTAGCGGGGTCTGGACGAATGACATCGGGATGAGCAGCAGCACGGAGAGGATCAGCGCCACGATGAGGATTTTTTCCGGCCCGATGCGGTCGCCCAGCCTGCCGAGACGCGGGGCGCTGATCAGGGCGGCAACCCCGGGAACGGAGGCGATCATCCCGCTGATAAAGGCAATATTGCTGATATCCCCGCTCAGATCCCGTACGTACAGCGTCAGGATCGGCGCAATTGACCCGGTAGCGACCTGGATAATCAGGGTGGTAACGAACAGGCTGAGCACCAGTTTTGGGCTTTTCAGCGAGGAGAAAACCTCTTTGGCGCTGAGCATCTCTTTTTTCGCCACCGGCGCAAACTGTTCGCGAATGAAGAACAGCGTCAGGAGGAAGCAGGTAAACAGGACCCCGGCGGTGAGAAAGAAGACCGGGCGCAGGCCCCATAGATCGGCGAGAAAGCCGCCGGCCAGCGGGCCAAGCAGGGCGCCGCTGACGGCGCCGGTGGAGAGCGTCCCCAGCGCCCAGCCGCTCTTCTGGCGCGGGATTTGGGTGGCGATAAGGGCGTTGGCGTTCGGCACAAACCCGCCTAATAATCCCAGTAGCGCGCGCAGCAGCAGAAATTGCCAGATATTTTGCGCCAGCCCCATCAGCACCATGACGATAGCCATGCCGAGTGCGGAACGGAGCAGCATGATTTTGCGCCCCTTGCGGTCGGCCAGTCCGCCCCAGAACGGCGAGGCGACGGCGGAGAAAAGAAAGGTAATGCTGAAGACCAGCCCCGACCACATATTCAGGGCCGCGTGGCCCGTGACGCCGAGCTGTTCAACGTAAAGCGGAAGGAACGGCATCACCAGGCTGAAGGCCGCGCCGGTCAAAAAACAGCCGAACCAGGCGACGGTAAGATTGCGTTTCCAGTTAACGGGTAGATCGGCAGACGACATAGGATCCCACTGGCCTGCGCCGCAGGTCAAAAGTTGAAAATATGAGCCTGCTAATTATGCGCCTGAGAAACGGTTGCCGCAATGGGAGAGCGCGTTTAATGCTAAGGTCGTGGCCCCCGAAACGGGGGCTTTGTGCGGAGTAACGGCGGTTATTCGTAGCGTGAAGGGACGCCGGGCGGGCGCGACTTGAAGCGGCGGTGCATCCACATATACTGCTCCGGCGCCATCAGAATGCACTTCTCGACGATATGGTTCATCCATACGGCGGTCGTTTGCGGGTCATCCAGCGGCGGATCGCACTCCGGCGGCAGAATAATCAGCTCGTAGCCTTTGCCATCGGGCTTGCGGCGCGGCACGAAGGGCACGACGCAGGCTTTCGACATTTTTGCCAGCATCCAGGTACCGGACGTGGTGGCGGCCTGGTCGACGGCGAAAAACGGCACAAAGACGCTGGAGGCCGGGCCGTAGTCGTGATCCGGCGCGTACCAGATAACGTCGCCTTTTTTCAGCGCCCGCACCATGCCCTTCAGATCCTTACGGTCGATCATATCCTTGTTGGAGCGCAGTCGTCCCCACGTCTGCAGCCAGTCGATGACCGGATTATCGTTCGGACGATAGACGCCAATCCCCGGCTCATTCATCCCGAACATGCGGGCGCCCATCTCTAGGGTGAGGAAGTGGATACCGATCAGCAAAATGCCGCGCTTTTGCGCCTGCACGGCCCGGATATGTTCGACGCCAATAGAATCCGTCCAGCGCGCAATGCGCCGCGTGGGCCAAAACCAGGCCATGCCGGTTTCCATCAGGCCCATGCCAACGGATTCAAAGTTTTGTCTGATTAGCTGATGGCGCTCCTGCTCGCTCTTCTCGGGAAAGCAGAGCTCCAGGTTGCGATAGGCAATTTTCGCCCGCCGGGTCATCAGGCGCATCGCAAGGCGGCCCAGGGCGGTGCCCAGACGATAAATCAGCGGATAGGGAAGTTGGACAACTAACCACAGCAGGCCGATTCCTGGCCAAAGTAGCCAATAGCGTGGGTGTAGTAACGCCATGGTAAATTTAGGTAAATGGGTCATCTCATACCTGTTCAATTAAGCAACGCGTTCTATTATCGCATTTTTTTATGGTTCAGCCAAAACGAGCGGCCCGGTTGGCATTTATTGTTAAATCATAGCTAAGGTTGCTATCAAAAATGTAGCGCGAAATGTAGGGATGTAAATTAACGCCTTTTACTATATGATGCCGGCCGTTTGTTTTACTCATTTTTATGTCGAGCAGGTACACCATGCCAGTGTTACATAACCGCATTTCAAATGAGACGTTAAAAGCGCAGATGCTGGCCGAGACCGAGCCGCGCACGACGATCTCTTTCTATAAGTACTTCACTATCGTTGACCCAAAAGCGACGCGCGACGCCCTGTGGATTGCGCTCACAAAGCTAAACGTGTTTGGCCGTATTTACCTGGCCCACGAAGGGATCAATGCGCAAATCAGCGTCCCGCAAAGCCGCGTCGAGGCCCTGCGCGAATATCTGTACGCTTTCAACCCGGCGCTGGAAGGGCTGCGCATGAATATCGCTCTTGACGATGACGGGAAATCGTTTTGGGTGCTGCGCCTGAAGGTGCGCGACCGAATTGTTGCCGACGGTATCGATGATGAGACATTTGATGCCTCTAACGTCGGTGACTACCTGAAGGCGGCGGAAGTTAATGCGATGCTGGATGACCCCGACGCGGTCTTTATCGATATGCGCAACCATTACGAATACGAAGTGGGGCATTTCGAGAAGGCGATGGAGATTCCCGCCGATACTTTCCGCGATCAGCTGCCGAAGGCGGTGGAGATGATGCAGGAGCATAAGGATAAAAAAATCGTTATGTACTGTACCGGCGGCATCCGCTGCGAAAAAGCCAGCGCCTGGATGAAGCACAACGGCTTCAGTAAGGTCTGGCACATTGAAGGCGGCATCATTGAGTACGCGCGTCGCGCGCGCGAGCAGGGTCTGCCGGTACGCTTTATCGGTAAAAACTTTGTTTTTGATGAGCGCATGGGCGAACGTATTTCTGACGATATCATCGCGCACTGTCACCAGTGCGGCGCGCCCTGCGATAGCCACACCAACTGCCTGAACGACGGCTGCCATCTGCTGTTTATTCAGTGCCCGAGCTGCGCGGAGAAGTTTGCCGGCTGCTGCAGCGAATCCTGCATGGAGGAGCACAAGCTGCCGGAAGAGGAGCAGCGCAGGCTGCGCGCCGGGCGTGAGAACGGGAATAAGATCTTCAATAAGTCCCGCGGACGTCTGAATACCAAACTGGGGATCCCGGATCCTGAGCCTTCAGAAAAACCATAGCCAGACAAGGTCGATGACCGCCAGCAGCAGCCACAGCGCGAGATAAATCATAAAGTGCTCGCGGACGTTGTTGATCAGTAAGTCATACAGGCGACGCATAGGATCTCTCAGTGATAAACGGCCTCCGGTGAGGCCGTTTTTTTATCGGCGCGCGGGCACCGCGGGGTGGCTATTATTGCTGAAAGCGCGCCAGCGAGAAGGAGGTCAGATCAAAGGCCGGCGATTCTCCCTGGGCAAACTGGACGGCAATCTCGCCCAAAACCGGAGCAAATTTAAAACCATGACCGCTTAATCCGCTAATCAGCAACGTCTGCGGATGACCGGGGAGGGTATCGATAATGAAATCCTCATCCGGCGTATTGTCGTAGGTGCAGGATGCGCCGTGCAGGCAGCCGCCAATGCCGGGCAGGACGTTGCGCAGGAAATTGAATGATTCCGAACCGTCCGTCGCTACGCTGCCAAACGGCGTACGTTCTTCCGCGCTGGAGATGAGCTGCCCGCCGTTGTGTTTGCCGATTTTCAGTTCATTATCCTCCGCCGGGAAGCCGTAGAACTGATCGCCGTTGGGCAGCTCGCCGGTAAACGCCGGAAAGTTATTTTTGCTGCTGTAGCGGCCATCGGCCTGGAACCAGGCGAAGATTTTGCGCACCGGCTGAACCGGCAGCTCAGGCAGCAGGCGGGTCACCCAGGTACCGGCACTGATCAGCAGCTTTTTCGCGCTGTACTGACCATCCGCGGTGTCGATAGTAACGCCATCCTGGTGATGATGGATCGCGGTGACCGGACAGTTGAACAGCTGCGCACAGCCTGCTTCACGAGCCAGGCGAATCCAGGTTTCAACGGCCAGCTCGCTGCGCAGGACGCCTGATGCCGGTTCAAATACCCCGCGATAGCCTTCTGGCACACGAATTTCCGGCCAGCGGGCCATAATAGCCCGGGCGTCCATCTCCTCAACGTTGAGCGCAAATTCGCGCGCGCTGTTCATGACGTTAGTGAGAAACGCGGATTCGGCCGGGCCGAGGTTAATCACCCCGGTACGCTCAAAAACGGCTTCACCGCTGAGGGTGGCCAGTTCGTCCCACAGCTGCTGCGCCCGCAGCACCAGCGGGACATAGCGTTCACCTTCACCATAGGCGTGGCGGATAAGGCGCGTGCTGCCGTGATGGCTGCCTTCCTGATGCGGAGGCTGGTGGGCGTCGGTCATCAGTACGTTGAGTCCTGCGCGACGAGCGTAATAGCCTGCGGCGGCGCCGGTTGAGCCGCTGCCGATAATGATGAGGTCGTATTGCATGGTATGTTCCGGGTTTTTGCTTTATTAGCAGGGTAATTAACAACCCGCACTTATACAAGTCTGAAAATAAATCAGGCACCAATTCGGTGCCCGTTTAGTTAGAGTATATGGATGACAGCAGAATCACTAATGTCTGCGGTACTCATTGACCTGGTATTCACCTGCTTCAATCTTGGCAATGCCGGCTTCAAGGATAGAAATAAATTGACGTGCGACGTCCGTCGTCAGCCATAAAGTCTGGCCAATTTCAGCTTCATTACAGCTTTCATGAGTGGGGTTCTGGTAGTGCAGGCGCAGCATCAGCGCGTCGTAGCTATCTACGGTGCTGATGTCCCATCCGACGAGGGGATGGGTCTGGATGACTTCATTATTCTTTTCCATCATAACCCCTTATTCATATGTTAAAAGACAACAATTCTCGAGGTTTAATGCATGTTTTCTGAAGCAAGTTAATTATATCAGGAGTTAAGTATAAACTCGAGAAATTAACGCAAACGGGGCGAGCTTTTCTCTTTTTGTCGCTTTTTTGCGCAAATCTTGTCCCGCTGTACGTTATTTTGTAAGGAAATAATCAGCAAATTAAAGAAAAGTCTGAGTATTGGCGAAGGGAATAAAAAAAGCCGGGGCGACCCGGCAAAAAAAGCACAATGAGGGAGCAAATTAATTTGCTGTACCGGTCAGGCTTCGAACCGCATGAGCATTGCGCGGGCAAAAGCCTCGATTAATCGCCCGAGGCGTTCTGCGCCGCCGCTGTCATGCAGCCCGAACGACTCAGGGTACGTCGTGGATAAACCAGTCATCAGCGCTTTCCCAGGTTTCCTGCAGGATTTCGCTTATCCGGTCTTTATCTTCTTTAAGGCCACCGATAACGGAAAGATTGTTAGCGGTGGCGAAGCGTACGGTTACCTGGCTTGGTTTGGCCGGGAACTGCCGATCGATTCGTCGGGAGAGTTCGCTATTCAGCGCTTCTAAAGCGCCGCTCGGTAAGGCGGTAGTTTTGGCGATAGAGACTTCGATACGCATGATGGCCCCCTGTGCAATATGCTGTTTATTTATACAGTATCTTTTCTCTATTTACAACAGAGGGCGGCGTTTTATTTTTTCATCGTCCAGCGTACGGTTTCACCGGCGAGGAAGGGGACCAGCGTGTAGTTGGGCAGTGCGATGCTCTCCGCCACAACGCTCTCTTCGCGTACCAGCTCAACGAAGGTTTCGTTGACCGGCAGACCGTAGAAGCGCGGGCCGTTAAGCGAGCAGAACGCCTCGAAGTGCGGCAGCGCATTCATCTCTTCAAACACCGTCGCGTAGCTACCCAGCGCGGTTGGCGCATTAAAGCAGCCGGCGCAGCCGCAGCTGGTTTCCTTGCGGTGGCGGGCGTGCGGCGCGGAGTCGGTACCGAGAAACGCGCGGGTAAAGCCGCTGGCGACCAGCTCGCGCAGCGCCTGCTGGTGAACGTTACGTTTCAGGATCGGCAGGCAGTAAAGGTGCGGGCGAATACCGCCGACCAGCATGTGGTTGCGGTTAAACATCAGGTGCTGCGGCGTAATGGTGGCGGCCAGCAGCTCGTTGCCGTCGCGAACGTACTCTGCGGCATCCCTGGTGGTGATATGTTCGAATACCACCTTCAGGCCCGGCAGACGCTGGCGCAGATGCTCCATCACCGTTTCAATAAAGCGCGCCTCGCGATCGAAGATATCGATCTCCGCGTGCGTGACTTCACCGTGTACCAGCAGCGGCATGCCGAGTTTTTCCATGCGCTCAAGCACCGGCATAATGGTATCGATGCTGGTTACGCCGTGGCTGGAGTTAGTGGTGGCATTGGCCGGATAGAGTTTAGCCGCGGTGAACACGCCGGCCGTAAATCCGCGCTCCAGCTCGGCGGGATCGAGCGTATCGGTCAGGTAGCAGGTCATCAGCGGGGTAAAGTCATGCCCGGCGGGCACGGCGTTAAGGATTCGCTGGCGATAGGCGACGGCGGCTTCAACGGTGGTGACAGGCGGCGCCAGATTCGGCATCACGATCGCCCGACCGTAAAACTCGCTGGTGTAGGGCACGGCGGTTTCCAGCATATCGTCATCGCGCAGATGGATGTGCCAGTCGTCAGGGCGACGGATTTTCAGTACCTGGGGTTGTGCTGTCATGGAAGGCTCCGGCTAATAGGTTCAGTCATCAGGGCTGTTTTTCACCGGGCACAAAGGATAAGCGTAAACGTTTTCCTTTGCATCAACTTCCGTAAAAAAACGGGCGCCGGGGCGCCCGTAAGGTTAATTGGTGAAGGGGATGATTATCTCACCCGGCTTGACCTCGATGCCTTTGGCGTATTTTTTCGCCAGCGCTTCGCCGGTGCTGGCATCTTCGCGCAGAACGTAGGCGGGCTGCTGATTAAAATAGCTGCGCAGGGATTGATTCAGGTAGGGGATCAGCGTCTGCACGACCGATTGCAGCTTCTCCGGCGCGACTTTCGCATCGACGACTTCCATCTCCTGCAGGAAGATCGCTCCTTTTTCCTTATTGAACACCGGCAGCGCCTTCAGCTTGAGGTCAATAGTGGCTTTTTGATTGCCGAACAGCGAATTGAGATCGAGGTTGGCCACGCCGCTGAGGGTCACTTTATTCGGCTCTTCGCGACCAATCGCACTGGTTAAATCGTGCAGCTCGATATGCGCATCCGCCACGCCCGGCAGGCCGATATCCTTGGCGAAGTGATTGCGTTTCTGCAGCGCCTGGTTAATTTCCTGTTCGCTTACCGAATATTGCGTAAGCTGGTTACAGCCGCTCAGGAGACCGCTTACGATCAGCGCGGCCGCGATAAACATCTTTTTCATTGGGTTCCTTAACGTAATGCGATGGGCTCATCCTGACACAAAGCAGCATGGCCTGCCAGCATCGTAGGCGCTAGCGGAAAATGCTGAAAATCAGCCATGCTGAATCAGGTGCGCGGCTCCAGCATACCGGAGGCTGAACGCTTCGCGCTGAACTGCCACCACAGGGCGATAAAGGTGATAAAGCCGATAATACCCAGCATCAGCCACGGCAGCTCCGGCTGATTGACCGCTTTACCGGCGTCAAACAGCCACCCGCCGCCGGCGTAGCCGAAGGCGCCGCCAAAGGCCAGCCCCAGCCGGCTAAAGCCCATGTAGCTGCCGCGCGCGCGGGCATCGGCCAGCGAGGCGCCCAGAGTTTCACGGGCGGGTTCAGCGATAATCGAACCCATATAGAAAATGCAGATCAGCGTAAACAGCTGCTGCAGGTTGCTGGTTAGGCCAATCGGCAGCATGGCGAGCGTCATGACCAGCAGGCCGGCCATCAGCCGGTGCTCCAGCCGATAGCGCTTTTCGCTCCAGCGGGCAATTGGATACAGCAGCGTCAGCGAGATCGTCGCCTCAATGGCATACATCCATTTGACCGCCGAAGGGGAGCCCGCGATGTCGTTGACCATAATCGGCAGCATCAGCATTACCTGCACCGCCAGCATGTAGTAACCGGTGAGCGTCAGGACATAGGTCACGAAGCGCCTGTCGCGCAGCACGCGCCCCAGCCCCTCGCGTACCGGCGTTTTCACCGTCGACAGCTTCCAGGCCGGGAGATACCAGGCGTTAAATCCGGCGCAGGCGACGAACAGCGCCGCGCCTACGCTGCAGACGAGGCGAAAATCGTACTGTAACAACCAGCTGCCGAGCAGAGCGCCGATGACCGCGCCGGCGCTGTCCTGCATCATCAGGAGCGAAAAGAAGCGGCCGCGCTGATGCGGGCGCACCAGCTTCACCACCAGCGCCGCGCGCGGCGGGTCAAACAGCGTCCCGCCGAGGCCCGAGAGAATGCAGGAGAACCACAGCACCCACGGCTCATGGGCCACCGCCATCGCGGCAAAGCCGCCCGCGCGCATCAGCATGCCGGTAACGATCATCGGTTTGGCGCCGAAACGGTCGGCCACCGCGCCGCCAAAAATCCCCAGCCCCTGCTGCACCAGCTGACGCAGGCCGAGGGCGATCCCAACCATCAGCGCGGCCCAGCCCATCTGGTCGACAAAGCGAATGGAAATCAGCGGGAAGACGACAAAAAAGCCGAGAACGACCAGCATATTGTCGACCAACAGGAAGTATTTACCCAGGCTCCTTGCCTGCGATACGCGGGACATTTCCCCTCCTGGGAAAATAGAGATTAGCCCTTCTAGTGTGCGGGGAAGCCCGGGCGTTTCCCAGCGGACTTGCGACAATATTTTTTTATCAAAAAGCAAGTTTGATAGAGGCTATTCATCGAAAAGGGGAGATGGTGCAGAAAATGGTATGTTGCTGTTTTCACTCCGCCGTTCAGGACAGGTATAGTGAAGGGAGCAGGGTAATCAGTCAGGGGAACAGGAGAGGGAAATGTTTGGCTATCGCAGTAACGTACCAAAGGTGCGTTTGACGACGGACAGGCTGGTCACGCGGCTGGTTCACGATCGTGACGCCTGGCGTCTGGCCGACTACTACGCGGAGAATAAAGGGTTCTTAAAGCCCTGGGAGCCGGTGCGCGACGACAGCCACTGCTACCCCTCCGGCTGGCAGGCGCGCTTGTCGATGATTTCGGAGTTTCATAAACAGGGTTCGGCATTCTATTTTGCGCTCCTCGATCCGCAAGAGAAAGAGATAGTCGGCGTGGCGAATTTTTCAAACGTGGTGCGCGGCTCGTTTCACGCCTGCTACCTCGGCTACTCCATCGGTGAGAAGTGGCAGGGGCAGGGGCTGATGTTTGAAGCGCTAACCTCGGCAATTCGCTATATGCAGCGCACGCAGCATATTCATCGCATTATGGCCAACTATATGCCGCACAATCAGCGCAGCGGCGCTTTGCTGGCGCGTCTTGGCTTTGAAAAAGAGGGCTACGCCAAAGATTATCTGTTAATCGATGGCCAGTGGCGTGACCACGTACTGACGGCGTTGACGACACCGGACTGGATCCCGGGTCGCTAAGGAGAGAGCATGAAATATCAGTTAAGCGCGCACGAAGCGCGCGTTATTGGCTGTCTGCTGGAGAAACAGGTCACGACGCCGGAGCAGTATCCTCTATCGGTCAATGCGGTGGTGACCGCCTGTAACCAGAAAACCAACCGGGAGCCGGTGATGTCGCTCAGCGAAAGCGATATTCAGGATCTGCTGGATACGCTGGTTAAGCGCCACTTTCTGCGCACGGTGAGCGGGTTTGGCAACCGGGTGACCAAATACGAGCAGCGCTTTTGCAATTCCGAGTTCGGCGATCTGAAACTGACGCCGGCGGAGGTGGCGGTGGTCACGACGCTGCTGCTGCGCGGCGCGCAGACCCCGGGTGAGCTGCGCAGCCGGGCGCAGAGAATGTACGAATTCAGCGATATGGCGGAAATCGAAAGCGTACTCGAGAAGCTGGCTGGCCGTGATGACGGCCCGTTCGTCGCCCGTTTGCCCCGCGAACCGGGGAAACGCGAAAGCCGCTACATGCATCTGTTCTGCGATGATATGGACTCGCTGATTACGGCGGTAGAAGCGGTATCGCCGTCGGGAGACGATCTCCAGACGCGGGTTGAGGTACTGGAGGCCGAAGTGGCGGAACTAAAAGAGCGGCTGGCATCGCTGCTGGCCCATCTGGGGGATTAATCGTGACGGCGAAACTACGCGTTGGAGTGGTGGGACTGGGCGGCATTGCGCAGAAGGCCTGGCTGCCGGTATTGGGCGCTGCGGACGGCTGGACGCTGCAGACGGCCTGGTCACCGGGTAAAGAGAAGGCGCTGCGCATCTGTGAAACCTGGCGCATTCCCTACGCCGATTCCCTGGAGCAGCTGGCGGCGCAATGCGACGCGGTCTTTGTCCATACTTCGACGGCCTCGCACTTTGAGGTCGTCAGCCGGCTGCTTAATGCCGGAGTGCATGTCTGCGTGGATAAACCGCTGGCGGATAAGCTTAGCGAAGCCGAATCCCTGGTTGAGCTGGCCGTCCGCCGCGGGCTGACGCTGATGGTAGGATTTAACCGCCGCTTTGCGCCGCTGTATCGTGAGCTGAAGGCGCATCTGGATGACGCCGCCTCGCTGCGCATGGATAAGCATCGTAGCGACAGCGTCGGTCACGATCTGCGCTTTACCCTGCTTGACGACTATCTGCACGTGGTCGATACCGCGCTGTGGCTGGCGGACGGCAAGGCGCGTCTGAGCGGCGGCCTGCTGCAAACCACCGCCCAGGGCGAAATGCTCTATGCCGAACACCGCTTCAGCTCGCCGCAGCTGGAGATCACCACCAGCATGCACCGGCGCGCCGGCAGCCAGCGGGAGTGGGTGCAGGCGGTTACCGACGGCGGCCTGTATGAAGTTCGCGATATGCGCGAGTGGCAGGAGGAGCGCGGCCAGGGCGTGGTGCAGCGTCCGGTTCCCGGCTGGCAAACCACCCTTGAGCAGCGCGGATTTGTCGGCTGCGCGCGTCATTTTATCGAATGCGTGCAAAATCAGACGGTTCCTGAAACCGCTGGCGAACAGGCGCTGCTGGCCCAGCGCATCGTTGAAAAGCTGTGGCACGAGGCGATGAGCGAATAATTCGTTGTAACAACTGGCAGTAGTATTTCATGACGAACCCGGTAGACTATCGCCACTTTCCAGCGCCCGCCATTGCGGGCGTTTTACTTCAGGGTTGTGGAAAACACCTTAATGAACCTTTTAAAATCACTGGCGGCAGTCAGTTCGATGACCATGTTTTCGCGCGTGCTGGGCTTTGCGCGAGACGCCATCGTCGCGCGTATTTTTGGCGCAGGCATGGCGACGGACGCCTTTTTTGTGGCGTTCAAATTACCCAATCTGCTACGGCGTATTTTTGCCGAAGGCGCGTTTTCTCAGGCCTTTGTGCCGATACTGGCGGAATATAAAAGCAAGCAGGGCGAAGACGCCACCCGCGTATTCGTGGCCTACGTTTCGGGTCTCCTGACGCTGGTGCTGGCGGTGGTTACCGTGCTCGGCATGCTGGCCGCGCCCTGGGTCATCACCGTGACCGCGCCGGGGTTTGCCGACTCCCCGGATAAATTTGCGCTGACGACGCAGCTGCTGCGCATCACCTTCCCCTATATTTTGCTTATCTCGCTGGCCTCGTTAGCCGGCGCGATCCTCAATACCTGGAACCGCTTTTCCGTTCCCGCCTTTGCGCCCACCTTTCTTAACGTTAGCATGATTGGCTTTGCGCTTTTTGCGGCGCCGTATTTCCACCCGCCGATGCTGGCCATGGCGTGGGCGGTCACCGTCGGCGGCGTGCTGCAGCTGGCCTATCAGCTGCCGCATCTGAAAAAAATCGGCATGCTGGTGCTGCCGCGTATCAGTCTGAAAGACGCCGGTGCGATCAGGGTGGTGAAACAGATGGGGCCGGCGATCCTCGGCGTATCCGTTAGTCAGATTTCGCTGATTATCAATACGATTTTCGCCTCTTTCCTCGTTTCCGGGTCGGTCTCCTGGATGTACTACGCCGATCGTCTGATGGAGTTTCCCTCCGGCGTACTGGGCGTGGCGCTGGGGACGATCCTGCTGCCGTCGCTGTCAAAAAGCTTCGCCAGCGGCAATCATGACGAGTACTGCCGGCTGATGGACTGGGGGCTGCGCCTCTGCTTCCTGCTGGCCTTGCCGAGCGCGGTAGCGCTGGGGATCCTCGCGAAGCCGCTGACGGTCGCCCTGTTCCAGTACGGCAAGTTTAACGCTTTTGATGCGGCCATGACCCAGCGCGCGCTGGTGGCCTATTCCGTCGGGCTGATGGGGCTGATTGTCGTGAAGGTCCTGGCGCCGGGGTTCTACTCGCGCCAGGATATTAAAACGCCGGTCAAAATCGCCATCGTCACCCTGATTATGACCCAGGTGATGAACCTGATCTTTATCGGCCCGCTGAAGCATGCCGGCCTGTCGCTCTCTATCGGGCTTGCCGCCTGCCTCAACGCCGCGCTGCTCTACTGGCAGCTGCGTAAGCAAAAAATATTCACCCCGCAGCCGGGCTGGTTTACCTTCCTGCTGCGTCTGGTGATTGCGGTGCTGGTGATGTCCGCGGCGCTGCTCGGGATGATGTCTATCATGCCGGAGTGGTCCCAGGGGACCATGCCGTTCCGCCTGCTGCGCCTGATGGCGGTGGTGGGGGTGGGCGTGGTGGCCTATTTTGCCAGCCTGCTGCTGCTGGGCTTCCGGGTGAAAGAGTTTGCCCGACGCACGGCCTGATGCTAAACGCCGGGTAAGAAAAAGACCCGTTCCGCAGCGCGGAGCGGGTTTTTTTATTCTCCCGCCCGCTCTAGCGCCGCGATCCGCGCGTTTTCCAGCAGGCGAATCGCAAGGGCGATAGCGCCCGCGGCTACGGCGAGGATCGTCACGCCGCTCCAGCCGGCTATCACGTACAGTTTGCTGCCGAGCACGGAACCGAGCGACATGCCAATAAAGACCCCGGTGAACAGCAGGGCGTTGAGCCTGCCGCGGGCCTGCGGTTCCAGGCCGTAGACCAGATTCTGGTGCGCCACGAGGCTTGACTGCAGCCCAAGGTCGAAGCCGATAGCCGCGATAGCGATTAGCACCAGCTGGCCGTGGGGCGGCAGCGCCGGCATCAGGAGCATCAGGGCAAAAGAGAGGGTAACCAGCGCGGCGCCCATCTGGGTGACCTTGCCTGCGCCGTATTTATCCGCCAGTCCGCCGGCCAGCGGCGCGGCAAGCGCTCCCGCGGCCCCGGCGATGCCGAATCCGCCGGCCACGGCGCTGCCCAGCTGATAGCGTTCGAACAGCATCACCGCCAGCGTTGACCAGAAGGCGCTGAAGGCGACGGAGAGAAAACCCTGCGCCAGCGCGGCGCGGCGCAGAGCGGGGTAACGCCGCCAGAGATGCGCCATCGACTTCATCAGCTGCGGGTAGCTTAGCGCGGAGTGGATTTCAAACCGCGGCACCACGCGCCATATCAGCAGGCCAATCAGCGCGATGCTCACCGCCGCGGCCTGGTACATTACTCGCCAGCCAAACAGCGCGCCGACCACGCCACTCACCGTTCTTGAGAGCAGAATGCCCAGCAGCAGTCCGGTCATGACCGTGCCCACCATTTTCCCCTGTTTCCCCGCCGGAGCGAGGATGGCGGCCGCCGGAACGATATCCTGCGCCATTGTCGCCGCCATGCCGATCAGCAGGCTGACGATTAGCAGGGAAGCGAGCTGCCCCGTCAGGCTACACAGCAGCAGGAGTACGGCCAGCGCCGCGCTTTTCAGTAAAATCAGCGTACGGCGGTCATGACGATCGCCCAGCGGCAGCAGAAACAGAATACCTAGCGCATAGCCCGCCTGAGTCAGGGTTGGCACCAGCCCCATGCCTTCGACGCTGAGATGCAGGTTGGCACCCATTAATGGCAGCAGCGGCTGGGCGTAGTAAATCGAGGCAACGCTAAAGCCGGCGCCCAGCGCGAGTATGAAGATAATCCAGCCGGCTTCACGGGAGGATAGGGTTGTCGGTGCCATGGTAAAGCCCTCGTAGATGCAATGGCGCTATTTTCCCTGAATCAGGCTGGCGCGGTAGATAGCGTGGTGGTAAAACGGTTATACGCAAAACGTATAGGCATAGTAAATATGAAGCGCCAGGAACGTATAGACCGAATTGAACTGATGCGTACCTTTATTCGAATCGTCGAAGCCGGGTCGCTTTCTGCCGCCGCGCTTCAGCTGACTACCACCCAGGCGACGGTAAGCCGGCGACTGCAGTCGCTGGAGGGCCTGCTGGGGAGTAAGCTTATTCTGCGAACCACCCACGCGATGAAGCTGACCGACGACGGCGAGCGCTGCTATCAGCATGCGCGTCGGGTGGTCGATGCGTGGCTGGCGCTGGAGGACGATCTGCGCATTGCCGATGACCGGCCCGTCGGCGTGCTGCGGGTACGCGCGCCGCACGCTTTTGGTCAGCAGCATCTGCTGGGGCCGCTGGTCAGCTTCCTGCAACGCTATCCGCAGCTGTCCGTCGAGTGGATGCTGAATGATAAAAACGTCGATTTTCTCAGCGATAATATCGATTGTGCGATTCGCGTGGGGGCCGAAGTGGACCCGGAGACGGTATCGGTGCTGCTGGCTGAGGTACCGCGCAGCGTGGTTGCCGCTCCCTCGCTGCTGGCGCGCTATCCGACATTAGATACGCCGCAGGAGATGTCGCAGCTGCCGTGGGTGGCGATCAGCACTTTTTATCAGCACGAGGTGAAGTTATTCCATCAGGAGTGTAATCAGCAGCAGGTTTTCGGCATCGTGCCGTGCCTGAGCACCGACAGCGTGTACGTGGCGCGCAATACCGCGCTGGCGGGATTGGGAGTGGCTATCGTTTCAAGCTGGGCGGTGGGGGAGGATATCGCCGCCGGGCGGCTGGTTGAGCTGTTCCCGCAGTGGCGAGCCTCTTCCCTGCCGGTTCACCTGGTCTATCCGTGGGCGCGGTACTATCCGACCCGTTTACGCAAGTTTCTCGATCTGATGCGCGAGGTTATGCCGCAGGTTGCCGGCATGCAGCGTCCGGAAAGGGAATAAAAAAACCGGCCAGAGAGGCCGGTTTTTTTAGGCTTAACGCTTACTTGACGGGCTGTGGGCGGGTAGGTTCCGCAGTCGCCTGATGAGTTGCGCTATGGCCGCCGGCAGAACCTTTGCCGTCGAACGCGAACGACGGGCGAACCCAGTCGCTGCGACGCGGTGCTTCCGGTTCGTAAGCCGGAGCCGGGGCGCGGGTCATCGGCGCGGTCGCGTGGCGGTCAGAAACGATAACCGCTGCGGCGACGGGAGCTGGCGCCACCGTGGCAACAGGGGCCGGCGCTGCTGCCGGAGCCGGAGCTTCGTCAACAACCTGCGGCGCTGCCGCTTCTTCAGCTTCAACCACCGCTGCTGCTGTCGGCGCTTCGTCAACACCCTGCGCTGCTACGGTTTCTTCCACTTCAGCTTCAGCCGGTGCGGCTGCCTGGATTACCGGTGCTTCGTCAACGACGGCGGCTTCAGGCTCGGCGGCAGCCTGCTCAACCACGACAACTTCGTCTGCGGCTGCAGATTCAGCGGCGATAGCCGGCTCGGCTGCGGTTTCGGCTTCCGCTACGGTCTCAGCAACGACTTCCTCAGGGGCCGACTGCGGTTCGCTGGCGATAACCTGCGGAGCCGGTTCTGACGCTTCAGCTTCGTTGGCGGTGGCTTCAGCCGCTACCGGAGCGATGGCTTCAGCAACGGCCGGTTCGTTAACGGCCTGCTCGGCAATTGCCGGCTCAGCGACGGCAGCCGGCGCTGCGGCTTCGGCAACGAAAGCCTGAACCTGTTGCTCTTCCTGCTGCTGTTCCTGCGAACGGGCTACCGGGTAACGGATCCAAACTTTACCCGAAGCCATTTCCGGCGACGCGCAGGCGACGCTCAGCGGCATCGGCGATTGGGTCGGATAACGCTCATCGCGATAACGGCGACGACGCTGGCCGCTCACGCGCAGATGGCGCGGCGAACGACGGGAGCGACGCGGCATACCGTTAGCATCGCGAGATTCGCTGTTCTCTTCTTGCTCGACAGGGGCCTCGACCACCGCAGGCAGGTCAACCTTCGCCAGTTCAGTACGCGGTTCAGGTTTCGCTTTCTCAACCACGGCTTCAGCGGCCTGTACGGCGACTTCCGCTACTCCAGACTCGATGCGAACCTTCTGGGCCAGCTGGCGTGGTTTACGACGCGGCATGTTCTGAACGCGCTCTTCCTGCTCGGTTTCCTGTTGAACAACCGGCTCATCCTGCGCCTTAACGGCTTCCAGCGGCGCCTGACGCTTATCGTCATTATTACGACGACGGTTACGTTCACGGCGCGGCTGCTGCTCGTCGCGGGATTTAGCTTTTTCCGCTTCGTCGCCGGTCGCCTGGCGCGGTTCGCGCTGCTCAGCGTTCTGCTGCTGCTTCTCACGACGGTTACGGCGGTTCTCTTCGCGAGATTCACGGCCTTCGCCATTTTCGACGCGGTTGTCGCGGTCGGCACGGTTATCGCGTTCTGCGCGGTTGTCACGATTTTCGCGGTTATCGCGACGATCGTTGCGATCGCGGCGGTTATTTGCGCGCGGTTTACGGCGCTCCTGCGGACGTTCCGGCTTCTCTTCGGCTTTTTTCTCTTCCTGAACTTCAGCCGGTTTGGCTTCTTCCGCACCAGAGAAGATGTTTTTCAACGCGCCAAAGAAGCGAGAGAGCAGGCCCGGCTGGGCCGGAGCGGAAGCAACGGCCGCTGTCGGCGCGCTGGCGGCTGCGGCGACGGCCGCAGGCTCTTCATGCGCAGGCGCCGGCGGAGCATCCGGCATCACGAAGGTCGCCAGGGCCGGCTGTTCCGGACGTTTACGTTCCGCCGGTTCTTCATCGGCCGGCAGAGCCATCTCCTCTTCATGCAGCTTCGGCAGCAGATAGCTCAGGGTCGAGGTCTCTTCGCCTTTGCGCACGCGCAGCACGGAATAGTGCGGGGTTTCCATCTGATCGTTTGGCACGATGATGACGCGCACGTCGCTCTGGCGGGTTTCGATTGCACTTACCGCCGCGCGCTTCTCGTTCAGCAGGTAGGAGGCGATTGGCACCGGAACGATCGCGTGAACTTCTTTGGTGTTCTCTTTCAGCGCTTCTTCTTCAATCAGACGCAGAATGGAGAGCGACAGGGATTCATTATCGCGCACGGTGCCGGTACCGCTGCAGCGCGGACAGACGTGATGGCTGGATTCGCCGAGCGACGGGCTCAGGCGCTGACGCGACATTTCGAGCAGGCCAAAGCGAGAAATATGGCTGATCTGGATGCGCGCGCGATCCTGACGGACGGCTTCGCGCAGGCGGTTTTCTACCGCACGCTGGTGGCGTACCGGGGTCATATCGATAAAGTCGATAACGATCAGACCGCCGAGGTCGCGCAGGCGCAGCTGGCGGGCAATCTCGTCGGCCGCTTCGAGGTTGGTGTTGAACGCCGTTTCTTCGATGTCGCCGCCGCGGGTTGCGCGGGCGGAGTTGATATCGATGGCGGTCAGCGCCTCGGTGCTATCGATAACGATAGAGCCGCCGGACGGCAGGCGCACTTCGCGCTGGAAAGCGGATTCGATCTGCGACTCAATCTGATAGTGGCTAAACAGCGGGATTTCACCGGTGTACAGTTTAATTTTGCTGCTGAAGTCCGGACGACCCAGCGCGGCGATGTGCTGGCGAGCCAGCTCAAGCACTTTCGGGTTATCGATAAGAATTTCACCGATATCCTGACGCAGGTAGTCGCGGAACGCGCGCACGATGACGTTGCTTTCCTGGTGGATCAGGAACGGCGCCGGGCGGCTTTCTGCGGCTTTCTGGATAGCTTCCCAGTGCTTCAGGCGGAAGCTCAGGTCCCACTGCAGCGCTTCGGCAGATTTGCCGACGCCCGCGGTGCGCACAATCAGCCCCATGCCGTCCGGCAGCTCGAGGCTGGCCAGCGCTTCTTTCAGCTCCGTGCGATCGTCACCCTCGATGCGGCGGGAAATACCGCCAGCGCGCGGGTTGTTCGGCATCAGTACCAGGTAGCTGCCTGCCAGACTAATAAAGGTTGTGAGCGCGGCGCCTTTGTTGCCACGTTCTTCTTTATCAATCTGCACAATAACTTCCTGACCTTCACGCAGCACGTCCTTAATGTTCGGACGGCCGTGAGCGTTGTAGCTGGCAGGGAAGTATTCGCGGGCAATTTCTTTAAGAGGGAGGAAACCATGACGCTCGGCGCCGTAATCAACAAATGCGGCCTCCAGGCTAGGTTCAATACGGGTGATTTTGCCTTTGTAGATGTTCGCTTTTTTCTGTTCGTGCCCGGGGCTTTCGATATCCAGGTCGTACAGGCGCTGCCCATCAACAAGGGCGACGCGCAACTCTTCCTGCTGAGTTGCGTTGATTAACATTCTTTTCATCGTAACTTACTCATTATTCTTACATTGACGACTAAGCTGCGGGCAGAGTAACGCCTTGCCGGGGGAAACCGATGGCCTCGTGTCTGTTTCACGTCGCCAACCTCACGGTTGTCGCGCGCTTAAGAGGCGCAGAGTGTCGGTCGCCTGCATTTCAAACGGAAACACAGCGCAATTGTCAGGGGAATTGCCTGGGATGTATCACCAGAGAATATTCCATTTATACACTTCATGCATCGAGCTGCTTCTGCACTGGCTGCGCTCGCTCATCCCTGTTACCTGGCGATGCAGGCTTCCGGGGATTCACTCTCTTGCTGCCATGACGCATCTCGAATAATTTTGCGTATATTCTATCGTCTTTCACGTTGCAGGCGTGTTGGCTTAACCTGCTCATCACAATCATGTGATTATAATGAGCTCCCGGGGATACCCGGAGTCGACGCCTTCCTGCGACGTGAAATCCATAGAGCCTGTACCGGTAAGGACTGCAACCCGCAGCCCGCTAACTGTCTGAAAGATCAATACGTCTTACGCCATTGCTGCGTTGATGATCGGTCAGACAAAATTGGTCATTCCGCTAATCCCTTGTTCTAACAAGATTCAACACGGAAAACGGCATCATTATTCCATTGCTAAGCTTGTTATAGCAAGTTGACTTTTACCTTTTATCACCCGGTTACTCACAGTTTTATCACCAGCGTATACAGATTGTTCTAATAACAAACAAAACGACGATGATGCATACGATGAAAACCGGATAATGATAAATATAAGCATATAAAAATGAGTGGCGCTAATGCGTCGGGCTATTTAGAATCGCGCACCATGAAAACTGAGACCCCAAGCGTAAAAATGGTTGCTATTACCGCTGATGAAGCGGGGCAACGTATCGATAACTTTTTGCGTACGCAGCTTAAGGGCGTACCGAAGAGTATGATTTATCGCATCCTGCGTAAAGGCGAGGTGCGGGTGAACAAAAAGCGCGTTAAGCCTGAGTATAAGCTGGAAGCGGGCGACGAAATCCGTATTCCGCCGGTACGCGTTGCCGAACGTGAGGAGGAGGCGGTCTCCCCACATCTGCAAAAAGTCGCGGCTCTGACGGAGGTGATTCTGTATGAAGACGATCATATCCTGGTGCTCAACAAGCCTTCCGGTACCGCGGTTCACGGCGGTAGCGGCCTGAGCTTTGGCGTGATTGAAGGCCTGCGCGCGCTGCGTCCTGAAGCGCGCTTCCTCGAGCTGGTGCACCGCCTTGACCGCGACACCTCCGGCGTGCTGCTGGTGGCGAAGAAGCGCTCCGCGCTGCGTTCGCTGCACGAGCAGCTGCGCGATAAGGGGATGCAAAAGGATTATCTGGCGCTGGTGCGCGGCCAGTGGCAGTCGCATACCAAAGTGGTGCAGGCGCCGCTGCTGAAAAATATTCTGCAAAGCGGCGAACGCATCGTGCGGGTGAACCAGGAAGGCAAGCCGTCGGAAACCCGCTTTAAGGTAGAGGAGCGATTTACCGACGCTACGCTGGTGCGCTGTAGTCCGGTAACCGGTCGCACCCATCAGATTCGCGTGCATACGCAGTATGCCGGGCACCCGATCGCGTTTGACGATCGTTACGGCGATCGGGAGTTTGATAAGCAGCTCACGGGTACCGGCCTCAATCGCCTGTTCCTGCACGCCGCGGCGCTGAAGTTTACCCACCCGGGAACGGGCGAGGTGATGCGCGTTGAGGCGCCGCTGGATAGCCAGCTGAAGCGCTGCCTGCAGGTGCTGCGCGACAAGAAGTAACGCTGCGGCGGATCCGCTATCGGCCGCCCGGGCCGCTAAGCCCGCGTCGGCGGTGCAAATTCGCGCCTCAGGCGAGCAGCGGGTTATAGTCTTCCCGGCGCAGCATCTGACAGAGCGCAATCAGCGGCAGGCCGACCAGCGTATTGGGGTCCCGGCCTTCCAGGCGCTCGAAAAGCGTGATCCCCAGTCCTTCGCTTTTAAAGCTCCCGGCGCACTGCAGCGGGTTCTCTTTACGCACATAGGTCTCTATCTCCCGGTCGCTTAAATGGCGAAAATGAACGTCAAAGGGCTCGCATTCGGTTTGCAGATGGCCGTTCGCCGAATTATAGAGCGCCAGCCCGGTGTAAAAGGTCACGATGGTGCCGCTGGCTTTTCTTAACTGCAGGCGGGCGTTCTCTTCGCTATGCGGTTTGCCGGTTATTTCGCCATCAAGGACGCAAACCTGATCGGAGCCTATAATTAAATGCTGCGGGTAGCGGGCGGCGAGAGCCTGCGCCTTAGCCTGCGCCAGACGCACGACCAGCTGGCGAGCGGGCTCGCCGGGATGGGGCGTTTCATCGACCTCAGGCGCCGCGCATTCAAACGGTACCGACAGTTTTTCCAGCAGCATCCGCCGCCAGGGCGAGGTTGACGCCAGGATAAGCTCAGACATATTTTTTCATCCACATATAGCGCTTCGAAGAGCATCATTTTAAACTATGGGCCGCAATGTGTGCGAATAAATGGCAAAAGGCAACCTGAGGCTGCCTTTTTCTTTGACTCTATGACATTACAAAGTTAATATGCGCGCCCTATGCAAAAAGTAAAATTACCACTGACTCTTGACCCGGTTCGCACGGCTCAAAAACGCCTTGATTACCAGGGCATTTATGCCCGCGATCAGGTAGCGCGTGTGGCCGATTCTGTAGTCAGCGTGGACAGCGATGTGGAATGCAGCATGTCGTTCGCTATTGATAACCAGCGTCTTGCCGTTATAACCGGCGATGCGAAGGTGTCAGTAACCCTCGAATGTCAGCGTTGCGGGAAACCGTTCCCCCATCATGTCCACACAACGTATTGTTTCAGCCCGGTCAGAAATGACGAACAGGCCGAAGCACTGCCGGAAGCGTATGAGCCGATTGAGGTTAACGAATTCGGTGAAATCGATCTGCAGGCGCTGGTTGAGGATGAAGTTATTCTCTCCCTGCCCGTAGTTCCGGTGCATGATTCTGAACACTGTGAAGTGTCCGACGCGGACATGGTCTTTGGTGAACTGCCTGAAGAGGCACAGAAGCCAAACCCATTTGCCGTATTAGCCAGCTTAAAGCATAAGTAATTGAGGAGTAAGGTCCATGGCCGTACAACAGAATAAACCAACCCGTTCCAAACGTGGCATGCGTCGTTCCCATGACGCTCTGACCGCAGTCACCAGCCTGTCTGTAGACAAAACTTCTGGTGAGAAGCACCTGCGTCACCACATCACTGCCGACGGTTTCTACCGCGGTCGCAAGGTTATCACTAAGTAATCACGCGATACTCTGTGAATTTCGTGTTGCAGAAAACCCTTGCAGTTAACGGTTCTGCGGCATGAAGGACAACGAGTATAAGCGTGGTGAAGCTTAGTGAGGATTTCCCCAGGTAACTGGGGAATAACCGAACCGGGCAGCGACGATACCTTGACACGTCTAACCCTGGCGTTAGATGTCATGGGGGGCGATTTTGGTCCTTCCGTGACGGTGCCTGCAGCACTGCAGGCACTGACCTCTAATTCGCAACTCACACTTCTTTTAGTCGGCGATCCCGACGCCATCACGCCATTACTTGCCAAAGCTGATTTCGAACAACGTTCGCGTCTGCAGGTTATTCCTGCGCAGTCGGTTATTGCCAGTGATGCGCGACCCGCGCAGGCGATTCGCAGCAGTCGCGGTAGCTCAATGCGCATGGCGCTCGAGCTGGTGAAAGAGGGGCGGGCGGAGGCCTGCGTCAGCGCGGGAAATACTGGCGCGCTGATGGGGCTGGCAAAATTATTGTTCAAGCCCATAGAGGGGATTGAGCGCCCGGCGCTGGTGACGATACTTCCGCACCAGCAGAAGGGAAAAACGGTGGTGCTGGATCTTGGCGCCAACGTCGACTGCGACAGCACAATGCTGGTGCAGTTTGCGGTGATGGGGGCGGTACTGGCGGAAGAAGTGGTCGGTATTAAAAATCCCCGCGTCGCGCTGCTGAATATTGGCGAAGAAGAGATGAAGGGCCTCAGCAGCATTCGCGACGCCGCGGCGGTTTTGAAAACGCTGCCGTCCCTCAACTATATAGGCTATCTTGAAGCCAATGAACTATTGACGGGCAAAACCGACGTCATGGTTTGTGATGGATTCACGGGCAACGTCACATTAAAAACTATGGAAGGCGTTGTCAGAATGTTCCTTTCGCTGCTGAAATCGCAGGGAGAGGGCAAAAAACGGTCGTGGTGGCTGCTGTTATTGAAACGTTGGTTACAAAAAAGCCTCGCAAGGCGATTCAGTCACCTCAACCCCGACCAGTATAATGGCGCCTGTCTGTTAGGATTGCGCGGTTCCGTGATTAAGAGTCACGGTGCTGCCAATCAGCGCGCCTTTAGCGTTGCAATAGAGCAGGCAGTGCAGGCGGTGCAGCGGCAGATACCTCAACGGATCGCCGCTCGCCTGGAATCTTTATACCCAGCAGGTTTCGAACTGCCGGGAGGCGGCAAAGGCGGGAACTCCCGACAGCAAAGCGGGACGAACGAGCAGGACTGACGCCCCGGCGGTTTGAACAAGGCGGGTATGTTACCCAAGAGTGACTGAGCGTACATGTATACGAAGATTATTGGTACCGGCAGCTATCTGCCCGAGCAAGTGCGTACTAACGCCGACCTGGAAAAAATGGTAGATACGTCTGACGAGTGGATTGTCACCCGTACGGGTATCCGTGAACGTCGTATTGCCGCACCGAATGAAACCGTTGCTACGCTGGGTTTTGAAGCTGCAAAAAACGCGCTGGAGATGGCGGGCGTTAAGCCGGAGCAAATTGGTCTGATTATTGTTGCGACCACCTCCGGCACCCACGCCTTCCCGAGCTCGGCCTGCCAGATTCAGTCGATGCTGGGAATTAACGGCTGTCCGGCGTTTGATGTCGCCGCGGCCTGTGCCGGCTTCACCTACGCCCTGAGCATCGCCGACCAGTACGTCAAAAACGGCGCGGTAGACTACGCGCTGGTTATTGGCGCTGACGTTCTGGCGCGCACCTGCGATCCTGCCGATCGCGGGACGATCATTATTTTTGGCGACGGCGCCGGCGCCGTGGTACTGGGGGCTTCTGAAGAGCCGGGGATCATCTCGACCCATCTGCACGCAGACGGCCGCTACGGTGAGCTGCTAACGCTGCCGAACGCCGATCGCGTGGATCCGCAAAATCCGATCTATCTGACGATGGCGGGTAATGAAGTCTTTAAAGTGGCGGTGACCGAGCTGGCGCATATCGTTGACGAAACGCTGACCGCGAACAACCTCGATCGCTCCGCGCTGGATTGGCTGGTGCCGCATCAGGCCAACCTGCGTATTATCAGCGCGACGGCGAAAAAGCTCGGGATGTCGATGGAGAACGTGGTGGTGACGCTCGATCGTCATGGCAATACCTCCGCCGCCTCCGTCCCCTGCGCGCTGGACGAAGCGGTGCGCGATGGCCGCATTCAGCGCGGTCAGCTGATTCTGCTGGAAGCCTTTGGTGGCGGTTTCACCTGGGGTTCCGCGCTGGTTCGTTTTTAGTATAAGGATTTAGAGATGACGCAATTTGCTTTTGTGTTCCCGGGACAGGGCTCGCAGGCGGTAGGAATGTTGTCCGATATGGCAGCAGCTTACCCCGTTATTGAAGAGACGTTCCGTGAAGCCTCCGCGGCGCTGGGTTACGATCTGTGGGCGCTTGCCCAGCAGGGCCCGGCAGAAGAACTGAATAAAACCTGGCAGACCCAGCCCGCGCTGCTCACCGCCTCCGTGGCGCTGTACCGCGCGTGGCAGCAGCAGGGCGGCAAAGCGCCGGCGCTGCTGGCAGGCCATAGTCTGGGCGAATACTCGGCGCTGGTTTGTGCCGGAGTCCTCGACTTCGCCGACGCCGTGCGTCTGGTTGAGATGCGCGGCAAATTTATGCAGGAAGCGGTACCGGAAGGGACCGGCGCCATGTCGGCCATCATTGGCCTCGACGATGCGTCCATTGCCAAAGCCTGCGAAGAGTCTGCTGAAGGCCAGGTGGTTTCACCGGTTAACTTCAACTCCCCGGGCCAGGTAGTTATCGCTGGCAACAAAGAGGCCGTGGAACGCGCCGGAGCCGCCTGTAAAGCCGCCGGCGCCAAGCGCGCGCTGCCGCTGCCGGTGAGCGTACCGTCCCACTGCGCGCTGATGAAGCCGGCGGCAGAGAAGCTGGCGGCTGAGCTGCAAAAAATCGCCTTTAACGCGCCGGCTATTCCGGTGGTGAACAACGTTGATGTGAAGTGCGAAACCGCGCCTGAGGCCATTCGCGACGCGCTGATCCGCCAGCTGTACAGCCCGGTTCAGTGGACCAAAAGCGTCGAGTTTATGGCCTCTCAGGGCGTAGAACACCTGTATGAAGTGGGCCCGGGTAAAGTCCTCACCGGCCTGACTAAACGTATTGTTGACACCCTGACCGCTTCCGCGCTTAACGAGCCTGCAGCGCTGTCTGCGGCGCTTGAGCAATAAAAGAGGAATATCATGAGTTTTGAAGGAAAAATCGCGCTGGTTACCGGTGCAAGTCGCGGGATTGGCCGTGCAATCGCTGAAACGCTCGTTGCCCGCGGCGCGAAGGTTATCGGCACGGCCACCAGCGAGAGCGGTGCGCAGGCCATCAGCGACTATTTAGGCGCTAACGGTAAAGGTCTGCTGCTGAATGTGACCGACCCGGCATCTATCGAATCTGTTCTGGGAAATATTCGCGCAGAGTTTGGTGAAGTTGATATCCTGGTTAATAATGCCGGTATTACTCGTGATAACCTGTTAATGCGGATGAAAGATGACGAGTGGAACGATATTATCGAAACCAACCTGTCATCAGTTTTCCGTCTGTCAAAAGCAGTAATGCGCGCTATGATGAAAAAGCGTCACGGCCGCATTATTACTATCGGTTCTGTGGTCGGTACCATGGGAAATGCTGGTCAGGCTAACTACGCTGCGGCGAAAGCGGGTCTGATTGGTTTTAGTAAGTCGCTGGCACGTGAAGTCGCGTCCCGCGGTATTACTGTTAACGTTGTTGCTCCGGGCTTTATTGAAACGGACATGACGCGTGCGCTATCTGACGATCAGCGTGCGGGTATTCTGGCGCAAGTTCCGGCGGGTCGCCTCGGCGATGCAAAAGAAATCGCCAGTGCGGTTGCGTTCTTAGCTTCTGACGAAGCGGGTTACATCTCTGGTGAAACCCTGCACGTCAACGGCGGAATGTACATGGTCTGACCGAGTTTTGCGCAAAACGTTCAGGAACCGCGCAGTCTGTGCGGTTCCGGGTACGGTTTTGTGCAAAATGATTTGCGTTATGAGGGCAAACAGCCGCAAAATAGCGTAAAATCGTGGTACGACCTGCCGGGATTTAGTTGCAAATTTTTCAACATTTTATACACTACGAAAACCATCGCGAAAGCGAGTTTTGATAGGAAATTTAAGAGTATGAGCACTATCGAAGAACGCGTTAAGAAAATCATCGGCGAACAGCTGGGCGTTAAGCAGGAAGAAGTTACCAACAATGCTTCCTTCGTTGAAGATCTGGGCGCTGATTCTCTTGACACCGTTGAGCTGGTAATGGCTCTGGAAGAAGAGTTTGATACTGAGATTCCGGACGAAGAAGCTGAGAAAATCACCACTGTTCAGGCTGCCATTGATTACATCAACGGTCACCAGGCGTAAGTGAACATCTCCAGGCGGTCATTCGACCGCCTGAGTTTTATCTTTAGTTTGTCCCACAAGCATCTATTTTCCCTCCCTGGAGGACAACCGTGTCTAAGCGTCGTGTAGTTGTGACCGGACTGGGCATGTTGTCTCCTGTCGGCAATACCGTAGAGTCTACCTGGAAAGCTCTCCTTGCCGGTCAGAGTGGCATCAGCCTGATCGACCATTTCGATACTAGCGCCTATGCAACAAAATTTGCTGGCTTAGTAAAGGATTTTAACTGTGATGACATCATCTCGCGCAAAGAACAGCGCAAGATGGATGCCTTCATTCAATATGGAATTGTCGCTGGCGTTCAGGCCATGCAGGATTCTGGTCTTGAAATAACGGAAGAGAACGCGGACCGCATCGGCGCAGCTATTGGCTCCGGCATCGGCGGTCTCGGCCTGATCGAGGAAAACCACAGCTCGCTGACCAACGGCGGACCTCGTAAAATCAGCCCGTTCTTTGTACCGTCTACAATTGTTAATATGGTGGCCGGGCATCTGACCATCATGTTTGGCCTGCGTGGGCCGAGCATTTCCATTGCCACCGCCTGTACTTCCGGGGTGCATAACATCGGTCAGGCCGCGCGTATCATTGCGTACGGCGATGCCGACGCAATGGTTGCCGGCGGTGCGGAAAAAGCCAGTACCCCGCTCGGCGTGGGCGGCTTTGGCGCAGCTCGCGCGCTCTCTACCCGCAACGACAATCCGCAGGCGGCAAGCCGTCCGTGGGATAAAGATCGCGACGGCTTCGTGCTTGGCGACGGTGCGGGTATGGTGGTGCTGGAAGAGTACGAGCACGCTAAAAAACGCGGTGCGAAAATCTACGCGGAGATCGTCGGTTTTGGTATGAGCAGCGATGCTTACCACATGACCTCTCCTCCGGAGAACGGTGCGGGTGCCGCGCTGGCAATGGTTAACGCCATTCGCGATGCGGGCATTGAGCCGGGCCAGATTGCCTACGTCAACGCGCACGGTACTTCGACGCCAGCGGGCGATAAAGCGGAAACTCAGGCCGTTAAGTCAGTCTTTGGCGATGCGGCTCGCCGCGTGATGGTCAGTTCGACTAAATCGATGACCGGGCACCTGCTGGGCGCCGCAGGAGCGGTAGAGTCTATCTACTCCATCCTCGCGCTGCGCGATGGCGTGGTTCCGCCAACCATCAACCTGGATAATCCGGACGATGGCTGCGACCTTGACTTCGTTCCGCACGAAGCCCGCCAGGTCTCCGGCATGGAGTACACGCTGTGCAACTCCTTCGGCTTTGGCGGCACCAACGGTTCGCTGATCTTTAAAAAGGTCTAAGCGCGCTAATCGCCTTGCCCAGCCATGACTCAGGCCTGCATTTATGCGGGCCTTCTTTTTTCTTCAGCTTTCTCTGCTTGTCCTGCGTAATTCATCCTGCGACACTGGCGGGCCACCGATAAGGAGCCACTATGTTCTTGATTAATGGCCGCGAACAGGACGTTCTGGCCGCTAACGACCGGGCGATACAGTTTGGCGACGGATGCTTTACCACCGCGCGGATTGTGGAAAGTCGCGTGCAGATGCTGCCCGCCCACCTGCGGCGTTTGCAGCAGGCCTGCGAAAAGCTGATGATCCCCTATACCGACTGGCAGACGCTGGAACAGGAAATGCTGCGTCTGGCGCAGACTCAGAAAAGCGGCGTCCTCAAGGTTATCCTGACGCGCGGTTCCGGCGGCCGCGGCTATAGCGGTACGCTGTGCCAGCAGCCGACCCGTATCCTCAGCGTATCTCCGCTGCCGGCACACTACGCTCGCTGGCGAGAAGAGGGCATCGCCCTGGCCCTCAGCCCGATACGGCTGGGGCGCAACCCGTCGCTGGCCGGCCTTAAGCACCTTAACCGCCTGGAGCAGGTGCTGATCCGCTCTCATCTTGAGCAGACGGACGCCGACGAGGCGCTGGTTCTTGACAGCGAAGGGTGGCTTACGGAATGCTGTGCCGCGAATCTGTTCTGGCGCAAGGGAATGGAGGTCTTTACGCCGCGTCTCGACCAGGCGGGCGTGAACGGAATCATGCGCCAGTATTGTATCGCCCGGCTGGCACAATCGCCGTTTGGCGTTGTCGAAGTCACCGCGGGTCCTGATGCGCTGCGCGATGCCGATGAAGTGCTGGTTTGCAACGCCCTGATGCCGCTGGTGCCGGTTCGCGGCTGGGACGAAAGCCATTGGTCCTCGCGCGAGCTTTATCATTTTTTAGCCCCACTGTGTGAGCTGTCTGGTTAGTCATGAAGAAAATGTTACGTTTTACTCTGCTGTTGTTAGTGGTGTTCGGCATTGCCGCAGGCGTGGGGATGTGGAAAGTCCGCCAGCTCGCTGACAGCAAGCTGCTTATCAAAGAAGAGACCATCTTCACCCTTGCAGCAGGCACCGGGCGCATCGCGCTGGGCCAGCAGCTATACGGCGATAAGGTCATCAACCGGCCTCGCGTCTTCCAGTGGCTGCTGCGCATTGAGCCGGAGCTGTCGCACTTCAAAGCCGGGACCTACCGCTTCACGCCGCAAATGACGGTGCGCGAAATGCTCCGCCTGCTGGGCAGCGGCAAAGAGGCCCAGTTCCCGCTGCGTTTTGTCGAAGGCATGCGGGTGAGCGACTATCTGCGCCAGCTGCGCGACGCGCCGTATGTGAAGCATACGCTGGCCGACGACAGTTATGAAACGGTAGCGAAAACGCTCGACCTTGAACACCCGGACTGGGTCGAAGGCTGGTTCTGGCCGGATACCTGGATGTATACCGCCAATACCAGCGATGTGGCGATCCTCAAGCGGGCGCATCAGAAGATGGTCACGGAGGTGGACAAGGCTTGGGAAGGGCGGATGGATAACCTGCCGTACCAGGATCAAAACCAGCTGCTGACCATGGCGTCAATTATCGAAAAAGAGACGGCGGTGCCGGAAGAGCGCGATCGCGTGGCGTCGGTATTTATCAACCGCCTGCGCATCGGCATGCGTCTGCAAACCGACCCGACGGTGATTTACGGCATGGGTGAGAGCTATAATGGCAAGCTGACGCGCAAGGATCTCGAAACCCCGACGGCCTATAATACCTATGTGATTAGCGGTATGCCGCCGGGGCCGATTGCCGCGCCCGGGGAGGCCTCGCTGACCGCCGCCGCGCATCCGGCGAAAACGCCGTACCTCTATTTTGTCGCTGACGGCAAGGGCGGACATACGTTTAACACCAATTTGTCCAGCCATAACCGCTCGGTTCAGGATTATTTAAAAGCTCTTAAGGAAAAAAATGCGCAGTAATTACATCGTTATCGAAGGCCTGGAGGGCGCAGGGAAAACCACCGCGCGTAACCTGGTGGTGGAGGCGCTGGAGCAATACGGCGTCAGCGATCTGCTGTTTACCCGCGAGCCGGGCGGCACCATCCTTGCCGAGAAACTGCGCAGCCTGGTACTCGATATCCAGTCCACCGGCGATGAAGTGATTAATGATAAAGCCGAAGTGCTGATGTTTTATGCCGCTCGCGTTCAGCTGGTGGAAACGGTGATTAAGCCGGCCCTGGCCCGCGGGCAGTGGGTGATTGGCGATCGCCACGACCTCTCAACCCAGGCCTACCAGGGCGGCGGTCGCGGCATTGATCAGACGATGCTGTCGACCCTGCGCGACGCGGTGCTCGGCGATTTTCGCCCGAACCTGACGCTCTATCTCGACGTCACGCCCGAGGTGGGACTCAAGCGCGCGCGCGCGCGCGGCGAGCTCGACCGCATTGAGCAGGAGTCGCTGGACTTCTTCAACCGCACCCGCGCGCGCTACCTTGAGCTGGCGGCGCAGGACCCAACGATCCTCACCATCGATGCCACCCAGCCGCTGGAAGCGGTCGCGCGCGATATCCGCGCGGCGATCGGCCAGTGGGTGGCGGAGCAGCGCGCATGAAATGGTATCCGTGGTTACGCCCGCCGTTCGAGCAGTTAGTCACCGGCTATCAGGCCGGGCGGGGTCACCATGCGTTACTGCTGCAGGCGCTGCCGGGAATGGGCGGCGATGCGCTGATTTACGCGCTGTGCCGCTACCTGATGTGCCGACAGCCGGAAGGGCATAAAAGCTGCGGTCACTGCCATAGCTGCCAGCTGATGCAGGCCGGTACCCACCCCGACTACTACACGCTGCTGCCGGAGAAGGGCAAAAGCGCCCTCGGCATTGATGCCGTTCGCGAGGTGAATGAAAAGCTCTACGAGCGCTCGCGTCTCGGCGGAGCCAAGGTGGTGTGGATTAACGACGCGGCGCTGCTGACCGACGCGGCGGCCAATGCCCTGCTGAAAACGCTGGAAGAGCCGCCGGAAAATACCTGGTTCTTCCTCGCCTGTCAGGAGCCGGCGCGGCTGCTGGCCACGCTGCGCAGCCGCTGTCGCCTGTATCATCTTGCCCCGCCGGCGGAATCCTATGGCCTGGCGTGGCTGGAGCGCGAGGTAACGCTGGAGCAAAACGCCTTGCTGGCCGCGCTGCGCCTGAGCGCGAATGCGCCAGCGGCGGCGCTCGAGCTGCTCGCAGAGAGCCGCTGGGCCGCCCGGCAGCAGCTTATCCAGGCTCTGACAAATGCATTAACCGGCGGTGACTGGCTAACGCTGCTGCCGATCCTCAATAATGAACAGGCCGCCGTTCGCCTGCACTGGCTGGCATCGCTGCTGCTGGATGCGCAAAAAAGGCAGCAGGGGATCTCTTTGGTGAGCAACCCCGATGCCTGGACGCTGATAAACCAGCTGGCGCAGGCGCTGCCGGCCAGCCGCCTGCAGGCTATTGCTCGGGACGTCAGCGCCTGCCGCGAGCAGCTGCTGAGCGTGGTCGGCGTCAACCGCGAACTGCTGCTAACCGAGCGCCTTCTGCGCTGGGAACATTATCTGCAACCTGGGGCGGTTCTTCCCGTTTCCCACCTCTGAGCGAGACATTATGTTTTTAGTCGACTCCCACTGCCATCTTGATGGCCTGGATTATGAAAACCTGCATAAAGACGTGGACGATGTGCTGGCAAAAGCCGCCGCGCGTGACGTGAAGTTCTTCCTTGCCGTTGCGACAACGCTGCCGGGATATCGCGGGATGCGCGAGCTGGTCGGGCAGCGTGACAACGTGGTTTTCTCCTGTGGCGTGCATCCGCTCAACCAGGATGAAGCCTACGACGTTGACGAGCTGCGCCGGCTGGCCGCGGAAGAGGGCGTGGTGGCGATGGGGGAGACCGGGCTGGACTATTTTTACACCCCGGAAACCAAGCCCCGCCAGCAGGAGTCCTTCCGCGATCATATCCGCATCGGCCGCGAGCTCAACAAGCCGGTGATTGTGCATACCCGCGACGCGCGGGCCGATACGTTGACAATTTTGCAGGAAGAAAAAGTGACGGATTGCGGCGGAGTACTACACTGTTTCACAGAGGATAGAGAGACCGCGGGTAAGTTGCTGGACATGGGGTTCTATATCTCGTTTTCCGGTATTGTCACGTTCCGCAACGCCGAACAGCTGCGCGATGCCGCGCGCTACGTTCCCCTCGATCGCCTGCTGGTGGAGACCGATTCGCCGTACCTCGCGCCGGTTCCCCATCGTGGTAAAGAGAATCAGCCGGCGATGGTCCGCGACGTTGCCGAATATATGGCGGTTCTGAAGGGCGTTTCGCTGGAGCAGCTGGCGCAGCAGACTACCGATAATTTCGCCAGATTGTTCCATATCGACCCCTCCCGCCTGTAACCTGCCGATCTTCCTATTATTTTAAGGCTCGTAATTAATACTTAAAGCGAGTAAAGTTCACCGCCACAAAAGGGGCGGTGACGTGCTTTTGGTTACATTTAGATACAGGTTATGTAAGTTGATGTAAACTTTTCCACGCCGACTGATTGAAACGTGATAGCCGTCAAACAATCATTTCGCCAATTATTTTACTCTGTGTAATAAATAAAGGGCGCTTAGATGTCCTGTCCACGGCGCGGTTCTCCCCCCGTGCCAATGCGTGAAAACGTAAAAAAGTACCAAATACTCAGGAGCACTCTCAATTATGTTTAAGAATGCATTTGCTAACCTGCAGAAGGTCGGTAAATCGCTGATGCTGCCGGTCTCCGTGCTGCCTATCGCAGGTATCCTGCTGGGCGTCGGTTCCGCAAACTTCAGCTGGCTGCCAGAAGTCGTTTCCCACGTTATGGCAGAGGCGGGCGGTTCAGTATTCGCTAATATGCCGCTGATCTTTGCTATCGGTGTGGCACTTGGCTTCACCAATAACGACGGCGTATCCGCGCTGGCGGCGGTCGTGGCTTACGGCATCATGGTGAAAACCATGGCGGTCGTTGCGCCTCTGGTTCTGCATTTACCTGCGGAAGAGATTGCGGCGAAACATCTGGCTGATACCGGCGTACTCGGCGGTATTATCTCCGGTGCAATTGCCGCGTATATGTTCAACCGCTTCTATCGCATCAAGCTGCCTGAGTATCTGGGCTTCTTTGCGGGCAAGCGTTTTGTGCCGATTATCTCCGGTCTGGCCGCTATTTTCACCGGCGTGATCCTCTCCTTTATTTGGCCACCGATCGGCTCTGCTATCCAGACCTTCTCTCAGTGGGCTGCGTACCAGAACCCGGTTGTGGCGTTCGGTATCTACGGCTTCATTGAGCGCTGCCTGGTGCCGTTTGGCCTGCACCACATCTGGAACGTTCCTTTCCAGATGCAGATTGGTGAATACACCAACGCAGCGGGTCAGGTCTTCCACGGCGATATCCCGCGCTACATGGCAGGCGACCCGACCGCGGGTAAACTGTCCGGCGGCTTCCTGTTCAAAATGTACGGTCTGCCGGCCGCAGCTATCGCTATCTGGCACTCCGCTAAACCGGAAAACCGCGCGAAAGTTGGCGGTATCATGATCTCCGCGGCGCTGACCTCGTTCCTGACCGGTATTACCGAGCCGATCGAGTTCTCCTTCATGTTCGTTGCGCCGATCCTGTACGTTATCCACGCAATTCTTGCGGGTCTGGCGTTCCCGATCTGTATCCTGCTGGGTATGCGTGACGGTACGTCGTTCTCCCACGGACTGATCGACTTTATCGTCCTGTCCGGTAACAGCAGCAAGCTGTGGCTGTTCCCGATTGTCGGTATCTGCTATGCGATCGTGTACTACGTTGTCTTCCGCGTGCTGATTAAAGCGCTGAACCTGAAAACTCCGGGTCGCGAAGATTCAACCGAAGACAGCAAAGTGGGCGCAACCAGCGAAATGGCTCCGGCTCTGATCGCGGCGTTCGGCGGTAAAGAAAACATCACTAACCTTGATGCGTGCATCACCCGTCTGCGCGTTAGCGTGGCTGACGTCGCGAAAGTTGATCAGGCTGGCCTGAAAAAACTGGGCGCTGCCGGTGTGGTCGTTGCAGGTTCAGGCGTTCAGGCTATCTTCGGGACTAAATCCGATAACCTGAAAACTGAAATGGACGAGTACATCCGCACTAACTAAGTTGTGATGTGGGGAGACTAAGGCAGCCGAATGGCTGCCTTTTTTAATGGCTATAGCCGGTAAAAAGGGGAGCCGGATGGCTCCCCCTGGTTCTGGCGATCGGCCTGCTGAAGAACAATCAGAACTGATAGCTGGCGGTAATGCTGAAGTTGCGCGGCTCGCCGTAAACAATCGATCCGTCAATGTTGGTATCGTAGGTTTTATCGAACAGGTTGTTGATATTACCCTGCAAGGCGAAGTTTTTGGTGACCTGGTAGCGGCTGAACAGATCAACCAGCGCGTAGCTGCCTTGTTCTGCGCGGAAGGTACCGTACGGCGTGACGGTGTCTTTATAGACGCGGTTTTGCCAGTTCACGCCGCCGCCGACGGTCAGATCGGGCATTGCCGGCAGGCGGTAGCTGGTGAACAGCTTGACGCTGGTGCGCGGCAGGTTAGGGTTTACCGCGTTGCCTTCATTATCTTCCGCGACAAAGCGCGTTGCCCCGAAGGTCATCTGCCAGTTATCGGTAATCGCCCCGTTAACTTCGAACTCGACGCCCTTGCTCACCGTACCGTTGGCGGTTTTATAGGCCGTCTCGCCGTTGCTGCCGGAAATCGGCGTCCCGGTAGACTGGCCCAGGTTATCCTGTTCGATACGGAACACGGCCAGCGTCGTGGTCAGGCGGCTGTTCATCCAGTCCGACTTCAGACCCAGCTCGTAGTTATTGCCGGTGATCGGCGTCAGGTATTTACCCGAGCTGTCGCGGACGTTCTGCGGCTGGAAGATTGAGGTATAGCTGGCGTACGTCGACCAGTTATCATCAATGTCGTAGACCAGCCCGGCGTACGGCGTCGTATGGTTTTTCTCCATGCTGTAGGAGAGCGTGTCGATGCGCCAGTTGGTGTAGCGAACGCCGAGAATTAAGTGCAGCGGGTCGGCCAGGGAAAAGCGAGTCGCGGCATATAAGGACTTCATGCGCGTGGTGTCGTCCTGGGCGAGGCTCTGCGGGCCCCAGCTGGTTTCCGGGAAGCTGGCGCTGTTATAGTTATAGAAGCTGCCGATCTCATCCGGGAAGACGTTTGCCCAGGAGCTGAAGTAGCGGTTATTTTGCTTACTGTAGCTGCCGCCAAACATCAGGTTGTGCTGGCGGCCAAACAGGTCGTAGCCGCCGTCGGCGAACAGATCCGCGGCGTCGACTTTACGTTTTCCGCTGTTCCAGCCCGTTCCGCCAACGTAGTCATAGCCGGGGCCATAGTTGCCGTATGGGCCCACCAGCATGCCGGTCTCTTTGTTGACATACGCATCCACGTACATCATTTTGCTGTCAAATTTGATCTCGGAGTGGGTTGCATTCAGGGTTGCCTGCCAGGTATCCGCAAAGCGCTGCTTCAGCGCCACGAAAACCTTGTTGCTCTCTTTATCGTTGTAGGCCCAGTCCGGCGAGGTGCTGTGGGCGCGGTCGTAGTGGTTTTTGCTGCCATCGGTATTCCAGCGCGGCAGCCCGCCCCAGGTCGGGCTGTTAACATCGATACGCTGATACTCGTAGCCCGCGGAAAGGCTGGTGGTCTCCCCCAGATCGGCATCCAGAATACCGGAGAAGAACGTTTTCTCGCTGTTGTACCGGTCAAGCCAGGAGTCATTGTTCTGATAGCCGGCGACAATTCGGGCGCGAACGTTGCCATCTTCGGTCAGGTAATGCCTCCAATCAGTAGAACATGTACTTTTCGATGAAGGCACCGATGACCTTTTCGTGCAATTCGATGGAACGTGAAAAACATATTGTTTTGCGTGCCAGCCGCTTGATACGGGTTCGCAGCGTCAGATTGTTTCGCTCAATGCGCTGTGTGAAAATTTTACCAGTCAGATGTATCTCCTTCGGCACCTCTCTGGCATAACTGCCCCAGTTATCGCTGGTAATCATGCCGATGCTAAAGGGCGTCAACAGGGCCAACAGTTCCCGACATGTCTCATCGGTACGTGGGCCGAAAGTATAAGCCAGTACGCCACCCGTTTTGGTATTGTAAGCATACCAGAGCCAGTGCTGCCGGGCTTTACTGCCAACAAAGCCCCACTGCTCATCAAGCTCGCAGATGAGTGCCACATCGGCATGAGCGACAGGAGAAGCGGTTATCCGGGACGGCGAGAGCTTTTTAATGTCCGTATGACGGTATTGATACCGACCTTAAGAACTCTGGCGGTATCGCGGACGCCGGCACCGTTGTGTGCCAGTTCAACTATCTGTTCTTTTACACCGGGTTTTCTGGCTTCATAGGTATAAGCCAGCTGAAAAACGCGGCGACATGACCGGCAACGAAAGCGCTCGTGCCCGGAACAGCTGTGCCCATGGCGATAAACAGAATCGGAATGGCAACGAGGACAATGAACAGTAACGGTAGCCATAGAAAGCCCTAAATACCAGTAGCATATCATGGTTTTCTATCGATTGAAGGCATTACCTTCGGTCAGCGGGCTCTGCATATCGGCGACGTAGCGCTGCTTGTTCCAGCTGCCGTATTCCGCCGACACATTACCTTTAAACTCCCGGCTGGTGGCATGTTTACGGATCATGTTGATCGACGCAGAGGGGTTGCCGGTGCCGGTCATCAGACCGTTAGCGCCGCGAACGACTTCAATCCGCTCAAAAAGGGCGGTATCAGCGAGGGCGTCGCCCAGGTTCCAGCGGGATTCAAAATAGGTCGGAATACCGTCGACCATATAGTTGTCTATCTGAAAACCGCGGGAGTAATAGCTGCTGCGATCGGAGTCCGCCTGGCTCCGGCTGATCCCGAGCGTGTTATCCATAACGTCGCCAAGGGTTTGCAGCTGCTGATCCTGCATCCGCTGCTCGCTGATGATGCTGACCGACTGTGGAATGTCGCGCTGGGTCATCAGCATTTTCGTGCCGGCCGACGTGGTTTTAACGCTGTAATCCTGCTGCTGTTCGTCGGTGCCGGCTGGCGTGGTCCCTTCGACAATGATGGTGTCATCGGTCGTTCCGGCGGCAAGGCCGAGGGCGGGGTGGAGCGCCAGCGCGATGCCGACGGCGAGTAGAGACGGCGCGCGGCGACCGTCCCGTGAGCTGATGGTGAAAGACATTATTAACCCTTAGTTAGAAGACAAGCATTTTACGCCGAGGCTCTGTGGCCGCGGTCAAACCATTCCCGAAGTGCGTTGCGTCCATGAGATAAATACAAATGAGAAATATACGCATTTATATTTAATGTGTAAACAGACGTAAGAATGGTGGTCAGGAATGGTCTTTATCGCTGCCGCCGGCGGACATAATCAGGGATATGCCTAATCCGTCATCAGCTAAGTCGGCCGCGGAGTAAGAAAAAGTGCATTCGGGTTGAAAGAGGGGGAGTAACTCGCTCATACTCTTAGGCGAATCCTGTGCGTTCGCGTTTATCTGCAGAGGCAGGCCAGAGCACGGTATAAAAATTAATAAGGAATCAGTCATGGCAGAAGAAACGATTTTTAGCAAAATCATTCGCCGGGAGATCCCGTCGGATATTGTTTATCAGGATGAGCTTGTTACCGCCTTTCGCGACATTTCTCCCCAGGCGCCGACCCATATTCTGATTATCCCCAATATCCTGATTCCTACCGTCAACGACGTCACCGCCGAGCACGAGCTGGCGCTGGGACGGATGATGACCGTCGCGGCGAAAATTGCGCGTGATGAAGGTCTTGCCGACGACGGCTATCGCCTGATCGTCAACTGCAACCGCCACGGCGGCCAGGAAGTCTACCATATCCATATGCACCTGCTTGGCGGTCGTCCGCTGGGTCCCATGCTGGCTCACAAAGGCTAATCAATGCGCGCAGCTCATTTCGGCACTCTTCTGGCGGCGGCGCTGCTGGCCGGCTGCGGTTCTCACGCGGAAATTCCGGTGGGAGAGCAGCAGACGCTGGTGATGGAATCTAACGTCTTAGCCGCAGGTATCAGCGCCGATGCGCCTGAGGTCACCGCCTCACAGATTCAGGCCACCGCAACCTCAAGGCTGTTCAACGAACGCCAGGAGCCGATCGTCGTGCATTACCGCTTCTTCTGGTATGACGCCAGAGGACTGGAGATGCACCCGCTGGAGCCGGCACGCAGCATCACGGTGCCCGCACGCTCATCGGTGACGCTTTACGGCAGTGCGAATATTTTGGGGGCGCATAAGGCCCGACTTTATCTTTATCTGTAAGAGGTAATTGTGATGATGAAAATGTGTCGCTATGCGTTGATCACAGCACTGGCGATATTCCTTGCCGGGTGCGTCGGGCAGCGTCAGGAGCCCTCGCCGGTAGGGGAGGCGCAGCCGAAGCCGGAACAGCCCGCGCAGCCGCAGCCTACGGTGCCGACCGTGCCGGGCATTCCGGCAGTGCCGGCGCAGCCGGGTCCGATTGAGCATGAGGAACAGCCAACGCAGCCGACGCCGCGCGTTCGCCACTACGACTGGAACGGCGCGGTACAGCCGATGGTTGGGCAAATGCTGCAGGCGGGCGGCGTGAATGCGGGCAGCATTCTGCTGGTCGATAGCGTCAATAACCGCACTAACGGGACCCTGAACGCGGGTGAGGCGACCGAGGCCCTGCGCAATGCGCTGACGGGAAACGGCAAGTTTACGCTGGTCTCGGCGCAGCAGCTGGGCGTTGCGAAACAGCAGCTTGGCCTGTCGCCGCAGGATAGCCTCGGCAGCCGCAGCAAAGCGATGGGCATTGCGCGCACCGTCGGCGCCCAGTACGTGCTCTACTCTAATGCCACCGGTAACGTCAATTCGCCTGAGCTGAAGATGCAGCTGATGCTGGTGCAAACCGGCGAGATTATTTGGTCAGGTAAAGGTGCAGTTCAGCAACAGTAAGCTAACGCGCGATGAGCTATTGTCGCGCTATTTCCCCCGCTATTCGCCGCTCGACGATCCGGCCTTTGCCGGTCTGAGCGGCGGTAGCTGCATTATCAGCAACGGCACCCGGCGGCTGGTATTACGCCAGCCGCACGATCCTGCCGCGCCCGCCAGCGATTTCCTTCGTCAATATCGCGCGTTATCACGGATGCCGGATACGCTTGCGCCGTCGCCTATTTTTTACTCCCCGCGCTGGATGGTGGTGGAATACTGCGTCGGTGAAATGAAAAGCGCGCTGCCGCCGTGCCCGCAGCTGGCCGGAGTGTTGTATCATCTGCACCGCCAGCCGCGCCTCGGCTGGCGCATCGCGCTGGCGCCGCTGCTGGAGCGCTACTGGCAGCAGAGCGACCGCGCGCGACGAACCCCGCTCTGGCTGCGCTGGCATCAGCGTCTGTTACGTCGCGGAGAGCCGCGGCCGCTGCGCCTGGCGCCGCTGCATATGGACGTGCATGCCGGCAACCTTGTCCATACCGAGGGCGGGCTGCGGCTGATCGACTGGGAATATGCCGGCGATGGCGATATTGCGCTGGAGCTTGCAGCCGTGTGGATTGATCCCGTGCAGAGGCGGCGGCTGGCTGCGGAGTATGCCCGGCTGGCGAACGTTAATGAACGCCAGCTGTGGCGACAAATTCAGCGCTGGCGCCCGTGGGTATTGATGCTCATGGCTGGCTGGTACGAGCGTCGCTGGCGGCAAACCGGCGACCGGCAGTTTATCGCCCTGGCAGATGCGGCCTGGGGTCAGTTAGACACATAATATAAGAGAGGTCAGTGTGGGTCCGGTAATGTTGGATGTCGAAGGTTTTGAGCTGGATGCGGAAGAGCGGGAGATCCTCGCGCATCCTTTGGTTGGCGGACTGATTCTCTTCACCCGCAACTACCACGATCCGGCGCAGCTGCGCGAGCTGGTGCGGCAGATCCGCGAAGCTTCGCACAATCATCTGGCGATCGCGGTCGATCAGGAAGGCGGGCGCGTGCAGCGCTTTCGCGAGGGCTTTACCCACCTGCCGGCCGCGCAGTCCTTTGCCGCGCTGCTGGGGATGGAAGAGGGCGGCAGGCTGGCGGCGCAGGCCGGCTGGCTGATGGCCAGCGAAATGATCGCCATGGATATTGATATCAGCTTTGCGCCGGTGCTCGATGTCGGCCACATTAGCGCCGCCATCGGCGAGCGCTCCTATCATGAGGATCCCGAGAAGGCGCTGGCTATCGCGCGCTGCTTTATTGACGGTATGCATGAGGCGGGCATGAAGGCGACCGGGAAGCATTTCCCGGGCCACGGCGCGGTAACCGCGGATTCACATAAAGAGACGCCGCGCGATCCGCGGGCTGAGGCGGAAATTCGCGCCCGGGATATGGCCGTTTTCCGCACGCTGGTGGCGGAGCAACGCCTCGATGCGATTATGCCTGCCCACGTTATTTACACCGACGTCGACCCGCGTCCGGCCAGCGGTTCGGCGCACTGGCTGAAGACGGTGCTGCGCGGGGAGTTAGGCTTTGACGGCGTGATTTTCTCTGACGATCTGTCGATGGAAGGCGCGGCGATTATGGGCAGCTACGCCGAGCGCGGGCAGGCTTCCCTGGACGCGGGTTGCGATATGATCCTGGTCTGTAATAATCGTAAGGGGGCGGTCAGCGTGCTGGATAACCTGTCGCCGATCAAAGCAGAGCGTGTTACGAAATTGTATCATAAAGGTTCCTTTACCCGTCAGGAACTAAGGGATTCCGCCCGCTGGAAGGCGGTCAACGCGCAGCTGGAGCAGCTCCACGCGCGTTGGCAAGAAGCGAAGTCCGCGTAGCAAACCTGAAGGGCGTTGTTGTCTGGTGAGGATACGATGATTATCTATTTACACGGTTTTGACTCTAACAGCCCCGGTAACCATGAAAAGGTGCTGCAGCTGCAGTTTATCGACCCCGACGTGCGGTTGATTAGCTACAGTACGCGGCATCCGAAGCATGACATGCAGCACCTGTTAAAAGAGGTCGATAAGATGCTGCAGCTCAACGCCGACGATCGGCCGCTGATTTGCGGCGTTGGTCTCGGCGGTTACTGGGCGGAACGCATTGGCTTTCTCTGCGATATCCGCCAGGCGATTTTTAACCCGAATCTGTTTCCCGACGAGAACATGGAGGGGAAAATCGATCGCCCGGAAGAGTACGCGGATATCGCTACTAAGTGCGTGAATAACTTCCGTGAAAAAAATCGCGATCGTTGCCTGGTGATGCTCTCCCGCAAGGATGAAGCGCTGGACAGCCAGCGTTCGGCCGAGCTGCTGCATCACTACTATGAAATCATCTGGGATAACGAGCAGGGCCATAAATTCAAGAGTATCTCCCCGCACCTGCAGCGGATAAAGGCCTTTAAGACCCTGGGCTAACAGCCTCCCTCCGGCCCGCCGTGCGAACGCACCGCGGGCTTTTTTTATCTATTCTGTGATTGTCTGCTCAAAAAATATGCGGTAAAACTTGATGCATATCAATTTTGGTATGACCAATGAACCGTTCATGTTATTCTCGATTTCGCTGAATGGTTTCAATGCTGTAACCTGTTGTTAATTAAAGGCTATTTGCATAACTTTTAATTAACAATTGGTTAATACTTTTAGGGGGTCACGTGACTACACCATTGAAAAGAATAGTAATCGTGGGTGGCGGTGCCGGCGGGCTGGAACTGGCTACTCAGCTGGGTAAAAAGCTGGGCCGCGGCAAAAAGGCGAAAATCACCCTGGTGGATCGCAACCATAGCCATCTGTGGAAACCGCTGCTGCATGAAGTGGCAACGGGTTCGCTCGACGAAGGTGTAGACGCGCTGAGCTACCTGGCTCATGCCCGCAATCACGGTTTTCAGTTCCAGCTCGGGTCAGTCGCGGATATCAACCGCGAAGCAAAAACCATCACGCTTTCCGAACTGCGCGACGAAAAGGGCGAGCTGCTGGTGGCCGAGCGCAAGCTGCCTTACGACACGCTGGTTATGGCGCTGGGCAGTACCTCGAACGACTTTAATACGCCGGGCGTAAAAGAGAACTGTATTTTCCTCGATAACCCGCACCAGGCGCGCCGTTTCCATCAGGAAATGCTAAACCTGTTCCTCAAATACTCCGCGGACCTCGGCGCCAACGGCAAAGTGAATATTGCTATCGTCGGCGGCGGGGCCACCGGCGTTGAGCTTTCTGCCGAGTTGCATAACGCGGTTAAGCAGCTGCACAGCTACGGCTACAAAGGGCTGACCAACGAAGCGCTGAACGTCACCCTGGTTGAGGCCGGCGAGCGTATTCTGCCGGCGCTGCCGCCGCGCATTTCCGGCGCCGCGCACAGCGAGCTGACCAAGCTCGGCGTGCGGGTGCTGACAAAAACCATGGTCACCAGCGCCGATGCCAACGGCCTGCACACCAAAGACGGCGAGTTTATTAATGCCGATCTGATGGTCTGGGCCGCCGGGATTAAGGCGCCGGACTTTATGAAAGAGATCGGCGGTCTGGAAACCAACCGCATCAATCAGCTGGTGGTCGAACCGACGCTGCAAACGACCCGCGATGCCGACATCTATGCCATCGGCGACTGCGCCTCCTGCGCCCGTCCGGAAGGCGGATTCGTGCCGCCGCGCGCGCAGGCCGCACACCAGATGGCAACCTGCGCGTTGCATAACATCCTCGCGCAGATGAAAAACAAGCCGTTGAAAACCTATGCTTATAAGGATCACGGCTCGCTGGTTTCGCTCTCCAACTACTCGACCGTCGGCAGCCTGATGGGTAACCTGATGCGTGGTTCAATGATGATCGAAGGTCGTATTGCGCGCTTCGTTTACATCTCCCTGTACCGCATGCACCAGATTGCGCTGCACGGCTACTTTAAAACCGGCCTGATGATGCTGGTGGGGCGCATCAACCGCATCATTCGTCCGCGCCTGAAGCTGCACTAATTTTCGGACGCCCGGCTCCCGGATGATGGCGTTAGCGCCTTCTCCGGGGGCGCGAAACGCGCCGAACCGCCGCCCGGTCAGATAACGCGCTGCCGGGCGATTATCCGGAATATCATTCTGTAATATTCGCTATATCCTCTCGGATTCCTCTGAATCACCGCAGTTTGCTGCATATCCTCGCATTTTTCATCCGCTTTCTGATTTGCAAGCTCCCCGGGCTGATAGCAAAATTATCGCTATCAGCAACAAAGGAGGATGTCCCGTGAATAAATCAATGTTGGCGGGTATAGGGATTGGCGTGGCCGCCGCGCTGGGCGTGGCCGCCGTCGCCGGTCTTAACGTACTGGATCGTGGCCCGCAGTATGCGCAGGTGGTCTCCAGTACGCCGATAAAAGAGAGCATTAAAACGCCGCGCCAGGAGTGCCGCAACGTCACCGTTACCCACCGTCGTCCGGTGCAGGATGAAAACCGGATTGCCGGCTCGGTGCTCGGCGCGGTTGCCGGCGGGGTTATCGGCCATCAGTTTGGCGGTGGCCGCGGCCGCAGCGTTGCCACGGTAGTGGGCGCGCTGGGTGGCGGCTATGCCGGTAATCAGATTCAGGGATCGCTGCAGGAAGGCGACACCTACACCACCACGCAGCAGCGCTGCAAAACGGTGTACGACAAATCGGATAAAATGCTGGGCTATGACGTCACCTACAAAATCGGCGATCAGCAGGGCAAGATTCGCATGGAACATGACCCCGGCACGCAAATTCCGCTGGATAGTAACGGTCAGCTGATTCTGAATAACAAAGCGTAAAAAAGCGTTTATTGCTATTTGCCCCTCATCACTCAGGATGAGGGGCTTTTTTTATCAGAAGCTCAGGGCGTAGTTCAGACCAAAGGTGCGGCCGCGGCCTTTGTACTCATACAGCGAACTGCTGCCGTAGGTTGGGCTATAGAGCAGCGGCGCGCGCTGGCCCCAGAGGGTGACGTAGTCTTCGTTCAGCAGGTTTTCGATGCTGAAGGTCAGCTTGCCCAGCGGGAGCGCGTAGCTGCCGATAAAGTCAACGGTGTTGTAGCCGTCAAGCTTGTTGCCGCTGGCGTCGCTAATATCGAACACCTGTTGGGTTTGCACGCGCAGCGACCACGGATCCGGCGCCCAGCCGACCCAGGCGGTGGCTTTTGACGGCGAGGCCAGGGTTACGTCCCATTTCTGCCAGCTGCCGTCGCTCTTCACCTGCGATTTCAGCACGTTGAAGTTAGCTCCCGTGCTCCAGTCGCTCTGCGGGAAGGCGTAATCCACCGCCCCTTCAACGCCGTAAATACGCCGCTTATCGGACTGAACGTCTATCGTCATATCGGCGCGATTGACAACGATATTTTTGTCCGACGTCGAGTAGTAAGCCGCCAGCTGGGTGCGCAGGTTATCGCCGGTGTAGCGCCAGCCCAGCTCGTAAGAGTTAACTTTTATCCCCTGCAGCGGCGAGTCGCCGACGTTGACGCTCGACACCAGCGGAAGGTTGCCGTTAACGGCGGCGCCGTATTGACCAATGCCGTAGTATTTACCCGGATCCGGCAGCTCGACGCCCTGCGAGAAGTTAAACCAGGTCTGCTGACGGTCGGTAATGTGGGCGACAATCCCGGCGTTAAACAGGAAGTTATCGTAATCCGTTTTCCCGCCGGGGATGGCGTCCGCCGAGCGGGCTTTCCCGTTGGCGACGTCCTGCTGCTGCGCGTAGCCGACAAAATCATCTACCCGGTTTTCCGTCCACTGGTAGCGCACGCCGCCGCTGACGGTAAAGATATCGTTCAGGTCATAGCTGCTTTGCAGGAACGGGGCGAGGTTGGTGATGCTGTAGCCCGGGTAGCGGCCGGTGGTGTAGATCGACTGATTATTCAGCCCGCCGGAAGCCATCGATTGGTTGAGATCGAAGAACATCTGGTTGGCGTTGAAGGTTTCATGATCGGCATCGAGCCCCCAGGTCAGATCCAGGCCCTCCAGCGGCTGGCTGTTGAGGGTAATTTTGGCCCCGTACTGATCGGTATCCTGCTTCGAGGAGGAGAAGCTGCTGACCTGGCCCTTAGAGAGGGTTGGGAAGGGGTAAAAGGTCAGGGATTCGTCGCGATAGTAGATCTGGCTGACCAGATTCTGGCCGTAGAAGTCGGCGTCGGAATACTGGAGGCTGATCAGATGACGCTCGGTGCCGGGCACGCGGTCGGAATCCAGCCCGCCGGTGGTGTAGGCCTTGCCGTCGCCGGTCACCGCCGACATATTTTTCCCCAGGTACAGGCCGTAGTCGTCGCCCTGGCTTTTATAGTATTGCGTCACCAGCTGGAGCTGACGATTATCGTCTATGTCGATGGTGCCGGTGCCCATCACGTCGAGGCGGTCGGAGTGCTGTAAGCCGGTCTGGGTATTATCGAGGATCAGCGCATCGTTATTGCCGTCATACCAGCCGCCGAAGCGCTGATAAGCCACCGATAATCTGCCGGATGCGTGGTCGGTTCCGCCGCTGACCGCCGCCGCCACCCGCTCGTCATGGTCGTTACTGTTGGCAAACCCCGTTTTGCCGCCCAGTTCGAGATCGACCTGGCTATCCTGCTGGCCTTTTTTGGTCACAATATTGATCAGGCCGCCGGTGCTACCGCCGCCGTACAGCGAGGTGGCGCCGGAGATAACCTCGATATGTTCAATATTGAACGGGTCGATAGCGTCGAGCTGACGGCTGTCGGTGCGGGAGGAGTTCAGCCGTACGCCGTCGATCAGCACCACGATCGCGCGACCGCGCATATTCATGCCGTAGTTCGTCCGTCCCTGGCTGCTGACGTCGATGCCCGGGATAAGCTGCGCCAGCACGTCTTTGAACTCCTTGCCGCCCTGAACCTGCTGTTCAATTTCGTGACCTTCAATAACCCAGGTGGTCTGCGCCATTTCGGCAACGGTACGGTGCGTACGGTTGGCGCTAACGATAAGACTTTCTTCGGCCGCCTGGGCGCTAAAGACGGGGAGGGTGGTAGCCAGCAGCAGTGGGTTAAGCACCCAGAGACGCGTGTTCATTCGCATTCCTTTTATGAGTTAATTGCTTTGTTGTTAAGCATTGTTGTTTTAGTTTTTCGGCGCGGGCGCACCGATTGTTACAGGGTGAAACAAATTGAAAAACGCAAATGCGAATTCTGCACGCAGTGATTATTGTTATCAATATCATTTACAACAAATTAACGCTTAAAGGTGTGAAAACATTAATAAAAATGGGGTCAAAGCGGAGGGGTAACGCAGGCCCGGTGACTTAGGTCACCGGACAGCAGAGCGGATTAGGGCTGGAGAATTTGCGGCCACAGGCGCAGGGTGGTGTCGGCAATTTGCATTAATTTGCTGAAATCGGCGCCTTCGCGGGCGCTTATCGACATGCCCTGCAGCACGCAGCTTAAGAACTGCGCGAGCTGGCGAACGTCGCCATTTTCCGGCAGCTCACCGCGCAGCTGGCGCTGCTGCAGGAACTGGATCAGGGTCTGCTCCTGCATCGCGTGCCGCGACTTAATAGTGTTGGCGATGTCGGTAGAGGAGGCCGCCAGCACCGCGGAGGTGTTGATCATAAAGCAACCCGCCGGCGTGTCTTTACTGGTAAAGCAGGTGGCAATCGCGGTGAAATAGTCCCGCAGCGCCTGGTCGACCGACTTATCTTCGTCAAACAGCTGCGCTTCGTGCCTGGCGGCAAAGCGCGAAATATAGCGATCCAGCACCGCGCGAAACAGCCCTTCTTTGTTGACGAACTCGGCGTAGAGCGTAGGGGCTTTTGCCCCGGTGGCTTCCACCAGGTCGGCAAGGGAGGTTGCCTCATACCCATGCTGCCAGAACAGTGCCATGGCCTTATCCAGCGCCGCTTCCCTGTCGAACACTTTAGGTCGGCCACGGCTTTTTTTTGTGCAACTTTGGACGTCAGTTGTCATGATGCCGCTTGTACCTATGTTGGTTTGTTGAGGGGCCATTATAAAAACAAACGCCGCAACCTACCAGCAGAGTCGGCCCAAAAATAAATAATTCATATATATATGAATTTTAAGTTGTTTATAAATAATTAAACGATCGTTATAAAAATGCGTTGACGTGTGATGTGAGTCACATTATTATTTACCTATCGATCGTTAAGTTAATTCTTGCGACCCTAATAAAAAATCATCTGCATAGGTACAATAATCATGAAAACCATCAAAACGCTGACCCTCGCTGCTGTCCTGAGCTCGCTCTCTTTCGCCAGTTTTGCCGCCGTTGAAGTGCAATCCACTCCTGCCGGCCAGCAAAAAATCGGCACCGTTTCCGCCTCCGCCGGCACCAACCTGGGCTCTCTGGAAGACCAGCTGGCGCAGAAAGCGGAAGAAATGGGCGCGACTTCATTCCGCATTACGTCGGTAACCGGTCCTAACACCCTGCACGGCACTGCGGTTATCTACAAATAAGCTGTTCCCTCTGTCATGCCACTGACAAACGTGGCTCTGATCCCTTTATCAGGCCGCGGTAGTAAGCAGTAAGCTGTTCCCCTGTTATGCCAATATTGCGAAGCGGTCCACACCCCTTATGGGACCGCGACTCGCTCTCTGAATGCCCGGCTCTCTTCCCCATAAAACGTCATCAAGAACCCGTCGATTAATCGGTATTCCGCGCGTCGTGCGATTACAGTGCCTGTCCGGCGTTCGGCTGATGGCGGGTGACATCAATCGGCATCCCCGATCGCAGTCCCATCGCCCGCTCCATGACCGGCTGGTCGGTGAGCTGCGCCTGCTTAAAGGCCTGCATTGCCGCATCAAGTACGATTGGCAGCGTTTGCGGATCGTCATCAAGATGCTTCGATAGCGGCTGATGAATCTCGACCAGCCGGCTGCCGTTTGGCTCAACGGAAACCTTGATCGGCGCGTTGATAATATTGACTCGGGTTCCGGGGGTAATTTTGTTGTACAGCGTTTTAATATCGTTGTCGCGCAGGCGAATGCAGCCCGAGCTTACGCGCATGCCAATGCCAAAGTCGGCGTTGGTGCCGTGCAGCAGATAGACGCCGCCGTAGGCCGCAAGGCGAATTGCGTGGTGCCCCATCGGGTTATCCGGCCCGGCGGGAACCACGGCCGGCAGCTCGATCCCCATCGCCTTATAGCGCGCGCGAATATTGGCCGTCGGCGTCCAGGTCGGGTTGGCGCGCTTATCGGAAACGGTCGTCATCATTGTCGGCGTCAGGGTATCGCCCCCGAGCTGGCCGATACCGATAGGGTAGACGGTCACCTGATTCTTGCCCGGCGGATAGTAGTAAAGACGAAGTTCGGCGAGGTTAATCACCAGCCCTTCGCGCGGCGCGTCCGGCAGCAGCGTCTGCAGCGGAATGGTCAGCACGCTGCCGGCGCGGGGAACGTAGGGATCGACGCCGGGGTTGGCCTGCAGGAGCGCCAGAAAACCGACGTTATACTTTTTGGCGATGGCTTCCAGCGAGCCGCCGTTGTTCTGCACCACGTGGAACTGATTTTGCCCTACCAGGCGGCTGCCCGGCGGCGGTAAAGGCCAGGTGTTAGCGCGGGCCGGAAGCGCCAGGACGGCGACAACGGTAGCCAGCGCCAGCCACAGAGAGATACGCGAAGAGTTTATAGCCATAATAAGTAAGTGGTTATTTTTTTACGAAAACAGAAACAAATTATGGCGCGGGAGAGTGTGGTGAAACCCTGGTAGATTGCAAAACATTTGTAAAGCTTGCTGAATGTGTCAGATGGAAAAATGGCTGCGATGAATGTCACCGCAGCCATTTCCCGGTTACGATCAGGCGACGGCGTTCTCTTCCAGCTGGCGCATAAACTGACGAACCCAGTCCATCCGCGTTTTACGCTCGGCGAGATCCTGCATAAACTTCAGCCGCGTCGGCCCGTCAAGGCGGAAGCGCTGCGGCTGCTTCTGCAGCAGGCCAATCAGCCACACCGGGTTGACGTGGTTCTTTTCGTTAAACTCAATGATGCCGCCTTTTTCGTTGCCCTCCAGCTTGCGGATGCCCAGCTTTTGCGCCTGCTGGCGCAGGCGGGCGATATCCAGCAGATTTCTGGCCGCGTCCGGCAGCAGGCCGAAGCGGTCGATGAGCTCAACCTTGATCTCTTCCAGCTCGTGCTCGCTTTTGGCGCTGGCAACGCGCTTGTAGAACGAGAGGCGGGTATTCACATCCGGGATAAAGTCGTCCGGCAGCAATGACGGCATACGCAGTTCGACCTCGGTTTGCTGGCTGGTGAGATCTTCCAGCGACGGCTCGCGCCCGGCCTTCAGCGCGTCGACGGCGTTCTCCAGCAGCTCCATATACAGCGAGAAGCCGATGGTGGTCATCTGCCCACTCTGGTCTTCGCCCAGCAACTCCCCGGCGCCGCGAATTTCCAGGTCGTGGGTTGCCAGGGCGAACCCGGCGCCGAGATCCTCCAGCGAGGCGATTGCTTCCAGACGCTTTTGCGCATCGCTGGACATCGCCTTCGGATGCGGAGTCAGCAGCCAGGCGTAGGCCTGGTGGTGCGAACGCCCGACGCGCCCGCGCAGCTGGTGCAGCTGGGCCAGGCCGAAATGATCGGCGCGCTCGATGATAATCGTATTGGCGGTCGGAATATCGATCCCGGTTTCAATAATAGTGGTGCAGACCAGCACGTTAAAACGCTGGTGGTGGAAATCGTTCATCACCCGCTCAAGCTCGCGTTCGCGCATCTGCCCGTGGCCGATGGCGATGCGGGCCTCCGGCACCAGCGCGGCCAGGCGATCGGCGGCTTTCTGGATGTTTTCTACGTCATTGTAGAGGTAGTAAACCTGGCCGCCGCGCAGTATTTCGCGCAGCATGGCCTCGCGGACCACCAGCGCATCGTACTCGCGCACGAAGGTTTTCACCGCCAGGCGGCGCGCCGGCGGGGTGGCGATAATCGACAGATCGCGCATGCCGCTCATCGCCATATTCAGGGTACGCGGGATCGGCGTCGCGGTGAGCGTCAGAATATCGACATCGGCGCGCATGGCCTTGATGCGCTCTTTGTGCCGCACGCCGAAGCGGTGCTCCTCATCGACGATCAGCAGCCCAAGATCGCGCAGCTTCACTTCGCTCTGCAGCAGCTTATGGGTGCCGATCAGAATATCGATTTTGCCCTCCGCCGCCTGTTCCAGAATCTGCGCCTGCTCTTTGGCGCTGCGGAAGCGGGACAACATTTCGATGCGCACCGGCCAGTTGGCGAAGCGGTCGCGGAAGTTGTCGAAGTGCTGCTGCGCGAGCAGGGTCGTCGGCACCAGTACCGCCACCTGCTTATGGTTCTCTACCGCCAGGAAGGCGGCGCGCATGGCGACTTCGGTTTTACCAAAGCCCACGTCGCCGCACACCAGACGGTCCATTGCCAGCGGCTGGCACATATCGCTCAGCACCGCGTTGATGGCCTGGGCCTGATCGGGAGTGGTCTCAAACGGGAAGCCGTCGCAAAAGAGCTGATACTGTTCGCGATCGTGCTTAAAGGCAAACCCGGATTTGACCGCGCGCTGGGCATAGATATCCAGCAGCTCCGCCGCCACGTCGCGCACCTTCTCCGCCGCTTTTTGCCGCGCCCGCGTCCAGGCGTCGCCGCCGAGCTTATGCAGCGGGGCGCTCTCTTCCGCGCCGCCGGCGTAGCGGCTAATCAGATGGAGCGAGGAGACCGGCACGTACAGTTTGGCGTCGTTGGCGTAGGTGAGCATCAGGTATTCACCCTTGATGCCGCCGGCCTCGAGGGTGGTCATTCCCGCATAGCGGCCGACGCCGTGCTCAAGATGCACCACCGGCTGGCCGGTATGCAGCTCCGCGAGGTTGCGAATCAGAGTATCAGGATTGATGGTGCGCCGCGAATCCTGACGTCGGCGCGCCACGCGCTCGCCCAGCAGATCGCTTTCACAAATCAGCGCCAGGCCGCGCGGGCTATCGATAAAGCCGTGCTCGGCGGCGCCGATCATCAGATAGCGGCCGCTGCCGGTGGCCTCTTCGAGCCGCAGGATATGCTTTGGCGCAACCTTAATGCGCGCCAGCATTTCGCCCAGCGCTTCGCGGCGGCCCTCGCTCTCGACCGAGAAGATAACCGGCCCGTTGAAGGATTCGAGGAAGCGGCGCAGGTTATCCAGCGGCGCTTTGTTCTGCGCCTGAATCGCCAGCTCCGGCAGCTTCTGATAGCCGAGGTTGGTATGGGCCGCTTTCTCCGCCAGGCGGTCGGTTTTTAACTGCACGCGCGGCCATTTTTTCAGCTCGCTGAACAGCTCATCGCTGCGCAGCCAGAGCAGCTCCGGCGGCAGCAGCGGGCGCATGGGGTCAACGCCGCGGCTTGCAAAGCGGGCGTGCGTTTCGCTCTGGAAACGTTCGGCGCTGGCTTCCAGCTCGCCGGTGTTGACGATCAGCGTATTCGCCGGGAAGTAGCTGAACAGCGGCGGCAGCGGCTCGTTGAAAAACAGCGGCTGCCAGTATTCGATGCCGGTGGGCAGGGTGCCTTTGCTGACCTGTTGATAGATGTGCTCGGCATCGCGCTTGACCTCGAAACGATCGCGCCACTGGCTGCGGAACAGCTCGATGGCGGCCTGGTCGGTCGGGAACTCGTGGGCCGGCAGGAGATCGATCGCCGCCACCTCTTCAAGCGTGCGCTGGCTGTCCACGTCAAACAGGCGCAGGCTGTCGATTTCGTCATCGAAGAAATCGAGGCGATAGGGCTGTTCGCTGCCCATCGGGTAGAGGTCGAGCAGGGCGCCGCGGGTCGCGTATTCGCCGTGCTCCATAACCTGATCGACATGGCGATAGCCCGCGCTATCCAGCTGCGCGCGGAGGGTATCCCGCGACAGGCGCTGGCCCTTTTTCATCACCAGCGCGTGGCCGTGCAGGTAGTTATGCGGGCAGACGCGCTGCATTAAGGTGCTGACCGGTACGATCAGCACGCCGCGCTGCATGGTCGGCTGCTGGTAAAGGGTCGCCAGCCGGGAAGAGATAATATCCTGATGCGGCGAGAAGCTATCGTAGGGCAGGGTTTCCCAGTCCGCCAGGGCGATGACCATGCTGTCGGTAAACTGCCGAATTTCATCATTCAGGCGCAGGGCGTTTTGCATATCGGGGGCGACGAGGATCACCGGGCCGTCGTGACGTTCGGCCATTTCCGCGACCAGGGTCGCGCAGGCCGCGCCGGTTAGTTCGCCGAGCTGCCGCTGATCGCCGGGTTTGACCGGCAGTGAGTATCGATATTGTTGAGACATAGCGGTTGTCAGGATCCCTTAGAGCCTATCCCATTAGGCTTTTTTATGTGCCAGCAAAGTACGCCTACCGCAATAGGCCCTGAGTGATTCGCTCTACGATGTAGGGGCAAATTGCTGATATTCAATGCCTCTGATTATCCGCGATTGGTCTTAATTCGCCAACCTGAATGACAAAAGGATGTTCGGCGGCGGGGAAAGATTCTGATAGATAAGAACTGACATATCAAATATCCGGTTGATTTATCTTTACTTTTTCCCCGTTCGGCGACAAAAACTTACCGTTTCAGTGATTTACGCGTTGTGCTATGACATATATACTCGTGTATCGGCTATCAGCAACCAGATGGAATACATGTACCAACCTGCCGCACTCTTTATCGGCCTTCGCTACATGCGCGGGCGCGCAGCCGACCGCTTCGGCCGTTTCGTCTCCTGGCTCTCAACCATTGGCATCACGCTCGGTGTGATGGCGCTGGTGACCGTCCTGTCGGTGATGAACGGCTTTGAACGAGAACTGCAGAACAACATCCTGGGGCTGATGCCGCAGGCCATTCTTAGCGCCCAGCAGGGCTCAATCAATCCGCAAACGCTGCCGGAAAGCGCCGTGAAGCTGCAGGGCGTCAGCCGGGTCGCGCCGTTGACCACCGGCGACGTGGTGCTGCAAAGCGCGCGCAGCGTTGCGGTTGGGGTGATGCTTGGCATCGATCCGGCGCAGAAAGATCCGCTGACGCCGTACCTCGTTAACGTCAGGCAGAGCGACCTGCAGGCCGGGAAATATAACGTTATTCTCGGCGAGCAGCTGGCCGGTCAGCTCGGGGTTAATCGCGGCGATCAGATTCGCGTGATGGTACCGTCCGCCAGCCAGTTTACGCCGATGGGCCGGGTGCCGAGCCAGCGCCTGTTTAACGTCATCGGTACCTTCGCCGCCAGCAGCGAAGTCGACGGCTACCAGATGCTGACCAATATCGACGACGCCTCGCGCCTGATGCGCTACCCGCTGGGCAATATTACCGGCTGGCGCCTGTGGCTCAACCAGCCGCTGCAGGTCGATACGCTCAGCCAGCAGACCCTGCCCGAGGGGACGAAGTGGCAGGACTGGCGCGAGCGCAAGGGCGAGCTGTTCCAGGCCGTGCGGATGGAAAAAAATATGATGGGCCTGCTGCTGAGCCTGATTGTGGCAGTGGCGGCCTTCAATATCATCACCTCGCTCGGGATGATGGTGATGGAAAAACAGGGCGAGGTGGCGATTCTGCAAACCCTCGGCCTGACGCCGCGGCAGATTATGCTGGTGTTTATGGTGCAGGGCGCCAGCGCCGGGATCGTCGGCGCGCTGCTCGGCGCGCTGCTCGGCACGCTGCTCGCCAGCCAACTGAATAACCTGATGCCGATTATCGGCGCGTTTCTTGACGGCGCCGCGCTGCCGGTCGCTATCGAACCGCTGCAGGTGACGATTATCGCCCTGGTGGCGATGGTGCTGGCATTGTTATCTACGTTGTATCCTTCCTGGCGCGCTGCCGCCATCCAACCCGCTGAGGCTTTACGTTATGAATAAGATCCTGCTGCAATGCGACAACCTGTGCAAACGCTATCAGGAAGGCAACGTGCAAACGGACGTGCTGCACGATGTCAGCTTCAGCATCGAGGAGGGCGAGATGATGGCGATTGTCGGCACCTCGGGTTCCGGCAAAAGTACGCTCCTGCATCTGCTTGGCGGCCTCGATACTCCGACCTCGGGCGACGTTATTTTCTCCGGCCAGCCGATGAGCCAGCTCTCCGCGGCGGCCCGCGCCGACCTGCGTAACCGCGAGCTGGGCTTTATCTATCAGTTTCACCACCTGCTGCCTGACTTCACCGCCCTCGAAAACGTGGCGATGCCGCTGCTGATCGGCAGGCAGAAGGCGGCCGATATCGAACGCCAGGCCAAAGAGATGCTGCGCGCGGTCGGCCTTGAGCACCGCAGTAACCATCGTCCGTCCGAGCTTTCCGGCGGCGAACGCCAGCGCGTGGCGATCGCCCGCGCGCTGGTCAATAAGCCGCGGCTGGTGCTGGCGGATGAACCGACCGGCAACCTTGACGCCCGCAACGCCGACAGCATTTTCCAGCTGCTGGGCGAGCTCAATATCGCTCAACGTACCGCGTTCCTGGTGGTGACCCACGACCTGCAGCTGGCAAAACGGATGAACCGTCAGCTGGAGATGCGTGATGGCCACCTGAACGCGGAACTGACCCTGATGGGGGCCGAGTAATGGCCTCTCCGTTATCCCTGTTGATCGCCCTGCGCTTTAGCCGCGGCCGCCGACGCGGCGGCATGGTATCGCTGATTTCGGTGATTTCGACCATCGGCATTGCGCTGGGCGTGGCGGTGCTGATCGTCGGCCTGAGCGCCATGAACGGCTTTGAACGCGAGCTCAATAACCGCATCCTGGCGGTGGTTCCCCACGGGGAGATCGAGCCGGTTAAGCAGCCCTGGAACAACTGGAGCGACGCGCTGGCGAAGGTTGAAAAGGTCAAGGGCATCGTGGCGGCGGCGCCCTATATCAACTTTACCGGGCTGGTGGAGAGCGGCAGCAACATGCGCGCCATTCAGGTGAAGGGCGTCGATCCGCAGCAGGAGAGCCGCCTGAGCTCGCTGCCGACCTTCGTGCAGAACAACGCCTGGGCCGGCTTTAGGCCCGGCGAGCAGCAGGTTATTTTAGGCAAGGGCGTCGCCGATGCCCTGCACGTCAAGCAGGGCGATTGGGTCTCGATAATGATCCCCAACTCCGACGCCGAGCACCAGCTGCTGCAGCCGAAACGCGTCAGGCTGCAGGTCACCGGGATCCTCCAGCTGAGCGGCCAGCTCGATCACAGCTTCGCGATGATCCCGATGGCGGATGCCCAGCAGTATCTGGATATGGGCAGCAGCGTTACCGGCATCGCCATCAAGGTCACCGATGTCTTCCACGCCAATACCCTGGTGCGCGACGCCGGCGAAGTCACCAACAGCTACGTCTATATCAAGAGCTGGATCGGCACCTACGGCTATATGTATCGCGATATCCAGATGATCCGCGCCATTATGTATCTGGCGATGGTGCTGGTTATCGGGGTCGCCTGCTTTAACATCGTCTCCACCCTGGTGATGGCGGTGAAGGATAAAAGCAGCGATATTGCGGTGCTGCGCACGCTCGGGGCGAAAGACGGCCTGATCCGCGCGATTTTCGTGTGGTATGGTCTACTTGCCGGTTCGGTCGGAAGCCTGATTGGGGTCGCCATTGGCGTGGTTTGCGCGCTGAAGCTGACGTCGATTATTAACGGCCTTGAATCCCTGCTTGGGCATAAATTCCTCTCCGGCGACATCTATTTTATCGACTTCCTGCCGTCTGAACTGCACTGGCTGGACGTCATTTACGTGCTGGTGACGGCACTGTTGCTGAGTTTGCTGGCCAGCTGGTATCCCGCCCGCCGCGCCAGCCGCATTGACCCGGCGAGGGTGCTGAGTGGCCAGTAATTTACCGTCATGACCCGCTAATGCGCTTCATTTTGCAAGGTGGAGCGCAGGGTTAGAAAGAGGAATTGCTGAAATGTATTACGGATTTGACATTGGCGGCAGCAAGATTGCGTTGGGCGTATTTAACAAGGAGCGGCGGCTGCAGTGGGAAAAGCGCGTCGCCACTCCGCAGGACAGTTATGAAGATTTTCTCCAGGCGGTAGCGGCGCTGGTGCTTGAGGCGGACGCCCGCTTCGATTGCCAGGGCTCGGTCGGGATCGGCATTCCGGGAATGCCGGAGACCGCGGACGGTACGCTATACGCCGCCAACGTGCCCGCCGCCAGCGGTAAACCGCTGCGCGCCGACCTGAGCGCCCGCCTGGGGCGCGAGGTGCGTCTCGATAACGACGCCAACTGCTTTGCGCTCTCGGAAGCCTGGGACGACGAGTTTACCCGCTATCCGCTGGTGATGGGGCTGATTCTCGGCACCGGCGTAGGCGGCGGCCTGATCCTCAACGGCAAATCGATTACCGGACATAGCTATATCACCGGCGAATTTGGCCATATTCGCCTGCCGGTGGACGCGCTGGAGGTGGTCGGACGCGATTTTCCGCTGACCCGCTGCGGCTGCGGCCAGCTGGGCTGTATTGAAAACTATCTCTCCGGCCGCGGCTTTGCCTGGCTGTATCAGCACTTTTACCAACAATCCCTCACCTCACCGGAAATTGTCGCGCTGTGGCAGCAGGGCGATGAAAAAGCGCGCGCCCACGTTGAGCGCTATCTTGACCTGCTGGCGGTGTGTCTGGGTAATATTTTAACCATCGTTGACCCGGATCTGCTGGTAGTTGGCGGAGGATTGTCTAACTTTACTGCAATAACCGAAGGGCTGGCGCAGCGCCTGCCGCGTCATTTACTTCCCGTTGCCCGGGTGCCGCGTATTGAGCGGGCGCGCCACGGCGATGCGGGAGGAATGCGCGGTGCGGCCTTCCTTCATTTGACTGATTAATCACAGAGGTAGCTATGTTGTCGCGCCGCTTACATCGATTGAGCCGTTTTCGCCGCAATAAACGACGCCTGCGCGAGCGACTGCGTCAGCGAGTTTTCTTTAAAGAGGATAAGGTGGCTCCGGAAACGATGGACAAACCCAGGATAGTGGTGCTGACCGGCGCAGGGATTTCGGCTGAGTCGGGAATTAAAACCTTCCGCGCGGCCGACGGCCTGTGGGAAGAACATCGGGTGGAAGACGTGGCGACGCCGGAGGGCTTTGCCCGCGATCCGGCGCTGGTGCAGGCGTTTTACAACGCCCGCCGCCGCCAGCTGCAGGGGCCGGATATCGCCCCTAACGCGGCGCATCTGGCGCTGGCGCGGCTGGAAGAGGCGCTGGGCGATCGTTTTGTGCTGGTGACGCAAAACATCGACAACCTGCACGAGCGCGCCGGCAACCGCCGGGTGATCCATATGCACGGCGAGCTGCTGAAGGTGCGCTGCGCGTGGAGCGGGCAGGTGCTGGAGTGGACCGGGGACGTCACCGTGGACGACAAGTGCCACTGCTGTCAGTTCCCGGCGCCGCTGCGCCCGCACGTGGTGTGGTTTGGCGAGATGCCGCTGGGAATGGACGATATTTATAGCGCGCTGGCCGATGCCGATATTTTCATTGCTATCGGCACTTCCGGGCACGTCTATCCGGCGGCGGGCTTCGTTCATGAGGCCCGCCTGCAGGGGGCGCATACCGTTGAGCTCAACCTTGAGCCGAGCCAGGTGGGCAGCGAGTTTGCCGAGAAGCACTATGGCCTGGCAAGCCTGGTGGTGCCGGAGTTTATCGACCAGCTATTAAAAGATCTCTGATCGATCGGCGAGCGTTTCGAAGCCGCAGGGCGCCAGCGCTCTGCGGCGTATTTCCATACGCGATCCCGGCATTATCGTCTGAGGTTGTGGAATTGATGCGGTGATGTGACAGGGAAAACGGTATTGCATGCTTTTTTATGACATCTTCCTACATTCTTGTAACGGAAAGGGAGTGTTAGCGTGCACCCGGAGTATTTTGACTACCTGATCCTCGGCGATGAACATCACGGCGAAATCTACAGCGGGGTTAAAACCCAGCGTCTTGCCGTTCGTTCGAAATATCCGCTGACGCAACATGCACACTCTTCGACCGAAGAGGCCCCGGGCGCTCAACCGCGGATGGTGAATTACAACGTTCATGAGTATCCGGCGCAGGACGGCCGCTTCTATATGGTGGCGACAAACTATCCGCTGAGCGATTTTGACGTCGAAGATGCGCTGATTAAATCGCGGGCGCACCCCGTTCGCGCCTGATCTCTGGCCGCGAAACCGAATCCGGAAATTTGCATATCCCATAAGGCGCCCGTATTGGCGCTTTTTTTTGCCCGAAAAGCGCGCCGACGCCGCGGAGAACCTGCCATGCACCCATCGATGATGTATCAGGATTTAACCACCGGAACGTTAATCAATCACGCGGGGCGCTATCATGCCGATAGCGAAATCGTCTCCGTGAGCACGGGCGGGGAGACGGAGTACAGCAGCTGGGGGGCGGTGGCGGCTAACGCGCGCCGTCTGGCGTCCGCCGTCGAACGGCTGGGTATCCCCGCCGGCGCCCGCTGCGCCACCCTGGCGTGGAATAATCGCCGTCATCTGGAGATCTACTTTGCTATCGGTTCGGGAGGTTGGGTCACCCATACCCTCAATCCGCGGCTGTCGATCGAGCACCTGACGTTTATTATCAATGACGCCGCCGATCAGGTGCTGTTTTTTGACGCCACCTTTCTACCGCTGCTGCGCCAGCTGCGGCCCCATCTGCCCAGCGTGCGCTACTTTGTCCTGATGGAACCCCGCAGCGAAGAGGCGCTCAGCGAGCTCGATGCGCTGCTGTTTTATGATGAGCTGCTGGCCTCAGGCGATCCCGGCTACGACTGGCCGGCGCTGAGCGAAACCACCCCCGCGTCGCTGTGTTACACCTCGGGCACCACCGGGCAACCCAAAGGGGTGCTCAACACCCATCGTTCGCTGGTGCTGCACGCGCTGAGCGGCAATCAGCCCGACGCCGCCGGCATCTCGGCGCGCGACTCCCTGCTGCCGGTGGTGCCGATGTTTCACGTCAACGCCTGGGGTACGCCCTTTATCGCTGCGATGGTTGGGGCGCGGCTGGTGCTGCCGGGGCCGCATCTCGACGGCGAGAGCCTGCTGCGGCTGCTGAGCGTCGAACGGGTCAGCGTGGCCTTTGGCGTGCCGGTGATTTGGGCCGGGCTGCTGGCGGCGCTGCGCAAATCGGATATCCGCCTGCCCTGTTTTAAACGCTCGTTCGTCGGCGGCTCAGCCCTGCCTCCCTCGATGGCGGAGGCGTTTCGCCGCGACTACGGTATCGAGCTGATCCACGCCTGGGGGATGACCGAAACGTCGCCCATCGGCACCATCAATATGCCACTGGGCAAGCATCAGGCGCTGACGGATGAGCAGCGGCAGCGGGTGGCCGAGGGGCAGGGAAGGGCCATTTTTGGCATCGACCTGCGGGTGGTGGACGTCGACGGAGAGCCGCTGCCCAGCGATGGCGAAAGCCGGGGCTATCTGCAGGTGCGCGGCCACTGGGTGGTGGCCAACTACTTTGGCCGCAGCGAAACGGCGCTCACCGACGACGGCTGGTTTGATACCGGCGATATCGGCACCGTCGATGAGAACGGCTATCTGACGATTCAGGATCGGGCCAAAGATATTATCAAGTCCGGCGGGGAGTGGATCTCAACGGTGGAGCTGGAAAATATAGCGCTTGCCCACCCGGCGATTCGCAGCGCGGCGGCGATTGCCGCGCAGCATCCGCGCTGGGACGAGCGCCCGGTGCTGCTGTGCGTCAGGGCGGAAGGGGCTGAAATCGAAGAGCAGGCGCTGCTGGCGTGGTACCAGCAGCGGGTGCCGAAATGGCAGGTTCCGGACCGCATCGTGTTCATCGATGCTCTGCCGGTGAGCGCCACCGGCAAGGTCCTGAAGAATCAGCTGCGGGCTGAATTCGGCCAGATACTGATGGACGATCGGCGGGATTAACGGCCGGCCTTGAGCTTCTGATAATACTCTTCGTACAGGGTACTGGCGCTGCCGACATCGTTCTGCCATTCGCCTTTCTGGATCGTTCCCGCGTCCGGGTAGAGCGATTTATCGTTGGCAACGCTCGGGCTCAGCATCCGGCGCGCGGCGAGGTTCGGCGTCGGATAGCCGATGGTTTCGGCGACCTGTTTGGCGACATCCGGGCGCAGGAGGAAGTTAATCAGCTTCAGCGCGCCGTCGACGTTTTTGGCGTTGGACGGAATCGACAGGCTATCCATCCAGAAGATCCCGCCCTCTTTCGGCCACACCACCTCCAGCGGCGTCCCGGCCTGGCGAGCGACGAACGCCGAGCCGTTCCATACCATGCCGAGATTCACTTCCCCTTCCATATAGGGGTTCGCCGGGTTATCCGAGTTGAATGCCGCGACGTTTGGCATCAGCTTTTTCAGCTCGTCGTACGCGGCGGCAATCTCTTTAGGGTCGGTGGTGTTGCCGGAGTAGCCCAGCTTGCGCAGCGCAATCTGGAACACTTCCCTGGCATCGTCGGTCAGCAGCAGGCTGCCTTTATATTCCGGCTTCCACAGGTCGGCCCAGCTGGTCACGGTTTTCGGGTCGATGGCGTCGCCGTTGACGCCGATGGCCGTGGCGCCCCAGATGTAGGGAATGGAGTAGTCGTTGTCCGGGTCGAACGGCTTGTTCAGCATCTGCGGATCGAGGTTGCTGAAGTTAGTCAGCTTGCTCTTATCGATCTTCTGCAGCATACCCTCTTTGCGCATTTTATCGACGAAATAGGTCGACGGCACCACCAGGTCGTAGGCGCCGTCCTTGTAGGTTTTGAGCTTGGCGTACATGGTTTCATTCGATTCATAGGTCGAATAGATAACCTTGATCCCGGTCTCTTTGGTGAACTGCTCCAGCAGGCCCGGCGGTACGTACTCGGTCCAGTTATAGAAATAGAGCGTTTTGCTATCGTCCGCGTGCGCGGCGCTCATCCCGACTGCCAGAGCACCCGCCGCGAGCAGGTGGCGTGACCATTTTTTCATTTTAACGTCCCCTGAGTTTTATCACGTGCAATCAACTGGCTGGCGATAACCATCACCAGCGACAGAACTAACAGAATCGTTGCCAGGGCGTTCACCTCCGGCGATACCCCCACTTTGACCATCGAGTAGATCTTCAGCGGCAGGATTTCGTAACCGGGACCGGTCACGAACGACGAGACCACCACATCATCCATCGACAGCGTAAAGCTCAACAGCCACCCGGCGGCAACCGCCGGCAGCGCCAGCGGCAGAATAATCTTGCGCAAAATGGTCAGCTCGCTGGCGCCAAGATCCTTCGCCGCCTCCAGCATTCGCACGTCGAATCCCTTGAGGCGCGAATAGACCGTGACCACCACGAAGGGCAGGCAGAAGGTGATATGCGAGAACAGCAGCGACCAGAAGCCGAGCTGGATGCCAATCAGCATAAACAGCACCAGCAGAGAGATCGCCATCACGATATCCGGCGACATCATCACCACAAACAGCATTCCGCTGACGAACGGCTTGCCGCGAAAGCGGTAGCGGTAGAGCGCGACGGCGGTCAGCGAACCGATCAGGGTGGCAAAGGTCGCCGACAGCACCGCCATGGTGAGCGAGTGCTGCGCGGCCTGCAGCAGACTGTCGTTGTTCATCAGCAGGCCATACCAGCTGGTGGTAAATCCCTGCCAGCTGATGCCGAAACGCGAACTGTTAAACGAGTTAACGATCAGAATAATAATGGGAATGTAGAGATAGGCGTAAATGGCGGTCATAAAGCCGCCGCGCAGCAGTCGACCGATCATTCCAGCTCCGCCTTGTTGTTAAGCAGCCTTGCCGCGCGCCAGTAAATCAGCAGCATCAGGCCCATCACGAGGGTTAACGTAATGCTGGTGGCGGCGCCAAACGGCCAGTCGCGAATATTGAGGAACTGGCTCTTAATGACGTTGCCGATCAGCAGGTTCTTCGCGCCGCCCATCAGGTCGGAGACGTAGAACAGCCCCATCGCCGGCAGCATCACCAGCAGGCAGCCGGCGATAATCCCCGGCATGGTCAGCGGGATGATAATGCGGATAAAGGTTTGCAGCCGGCTGGCGCCGAGATCTTTTGCCGCCTCCAGCAGCGGGCGGTCCAGCTTCTCAATGCTCGAGTAGAGCGGCATCACCATAAACGGCAGCAGAATGTAGACCAGGCCGATAATCACCGCCGACGGGGTGTACATGATGCGCAGAGGCGTCTCAATAACCCCCAGCCACAGCAGAAACTCGTTGAGGTAGCCTCGGGTGCTGAGAAAGATTTTCAGCCCGTAGATGCGGATCAGCGAGTTGGTCCAGAACGGGACGATCAGCAAAAACAGCAGCAGCGGGCGGACCTTCTCCGGCAGCCGGGCGAGAAACCAGGCAAAGGGGTAGCCGAGCGCCAGGCAGGCGAGCGTCGCCAGCAGCGCCATATTCAGCGAGTGCAGCAGCACCGCGTAATAGAGCGGGTCCAGCAGGCGCGCATAGTTATCCAGCGTAAAGACCAATTTGACGAAGTTCGCGTCGTCGCGGGTCAAAAAGCTGGTGGCGATAATCATCAGGTTGGGCAGGAACACGAACAGCACCAGCCAGCCGACGATGGTGGCAATCACCACGTTTTGGAATTTACTGGTGTTCTTCATCAGCCAGTACAACCTCCCAGCTCTCTACCCAGTTGATGGCCATTTTCTGGTCAAGCGGGTGGTCAAAATCGGGATCGTCCTCGTTAAAGAATTCGCTGACCAGCACCATTTTGCCGTTTTCCAGCTCGACCACCGATTCGAGGGTCATGCCTTTGTAATTGCGCTCGCGGATGTAACCGATCAGGCCGTCGGCTTCGCTGGCGTCGTGAACCTCATCGACGCGCAGGTCCTCCGGGCGCAGCATGACGTTCAGCGACTGCCCCTGCTCAACGGTGAAGTTAACGTAAATATTGCATTCGCGTCCCTCAACGCGGGCGCGGACGCGCTGTTCGTCGAGGCGCTCGATCACCGTGGCGTTAAAGATATTGATCTCGCCGATAAAGCTGGCCACGAACAGGTTCTTCGGCTCTTCGTAAATTTCGCGCGGGGTGCCGTCCTGCTCGATTTTGCCGTCGCGCATCACCACGATGCGATCGGACATCGTCAGCGCCTCTTCCTGATCGTGGGTGACGAAAACGAAGGTGATGCCGAGCTTGCGCTGCAGCGCTTTGAGCTCGTTCTGCATCTGCTTGCGCAGCTTATAGTCCAGCGCGGAGAGGGATTCGTCGAGCAGCAGCAGGCGCGGCTTGTTGACCACCGCTCTGGCGATGGCCACGCGCTGCTGCTGGCCGCCGGAGAGCTGGTGCGGCCTGCGCTGGGCAAACTCCTCCAGCTGCACCATGCGCAGGGCGTCGAGGACGCGCGGCGCTATCTGCGCCGCCGGCGTTTTCTGCATCCGCAGGCCGAAGGCGACGTTTTCAAACACCGTCATATGCGGGAACAGGGCGTAGCTTTGAAAGACGGTATTGACGTGGCGGTTTTCCGCCGGAACGTGGGTGATATCGTGGTCTTCGAGATGAATGTGTCCGCTATCGACATTTTCCAGCCCGGCAATAAGACGAAGAACGGTGGTTTTACCGCAGCCAGAAGGGCCAAGCAGAGTGAGAAACTCACCGTTATTGATGGTCAGATTCAGATCGGCGATAACCGTTTTACCATCAAAGCTTTTGCCAATTCCCGCCAGCTGAACCAGCGGCGAACGTGAACGCGGTTGTATATTCAATTTTTGACTCTGTCCCATGTAGACGCAGCGGAGGGCTTACCGATGCGGGGTTTGTGGTTAACCACCTTTGGGGCTGCACATAATTAATAAGGGCAAGCATTCTACGGCAAACGCTACCGATCGCCAATCCTTGTCGCCCGCAGAGAGCTTACCTTTACAACATTACGCGCGTTAATGTATTAAATTCCTCTTTGCCGGGCTAAAAATGACCTGACGCAATATTTGTCTTTTCGGGCTTATGAATAATGTTGTCACAAATGATGAGGGTGGCCACATGGATAAATTGCTTGAGCGTTTTTTACAGTACGTTTCTTTAGACACGCAGTCGAAGCCCGGCGTGCGCCAGGTTCCGAGCACGGAAGGGCAGTGGAAGTTGTTGCGCCTGCTGCAGGCGCAGCTGGAAGAAATGGGGCTGGTTAACGTGACGCTAAGTGATAAAGGGACGGTGATGGGGACCCTGGCCGCCAACGCGGCGGGCGATATTCCCCCCGTTGGCTTTATCTCCCACGTCGATACGGCGCCTGATTTCAGCGGCAAGCACGTCAGTCCGCAAATTGTCGAAAACTATCGCGGCGGCGATATTGCCCTTGGCATCGGCGACGAGGTGCTCTCGCCGGTGATGTTCCCGGTGCTGCATCAGCTGCTGGGGCAAACGCTGATCACCACCGATGGCAAAACGCTGCTCGGCGCCGACGATAAGGCCGGCATCGCCGAGATTATGACCGCCCTGGCGACGCTGAAGGCGAAAAACGTTCCCCACGGCGATATCCGCGTGGCCTTTACCCCCGACGAAGAGGTGGGGAAAGGGGCGAAGCACTTCGACGTTGCCGCCTTCGACGCGCGCTGGGCCTATACCGTGGACGGCGGCGGCGTCGGCGAGCTGGAGTTTGAAAACTTCAACGCCGCCTCGGTGACCATTAAAATCGTCGGCAATAACGTTCACCCCGGCACCGCCAAAGGGGTGATGGTTAACGCCCTGTCGCTGGCGGCAAGAATTCATGCCGAGGTCCCGGCCGACGAGGCGCCGGAAACCACCGAAGGCTATGAAGGCTTTTACCATCTGTCGAACATCAAAGGCACCGTCGATCGCGCCGAGATGCACTACATTATCCGCGACTTTGACCGCAAGCAGTTTGAGGCCCGCAAGCGCAGGATGATGGAGATCGCCAAAAAGGTCGGCAAAGGGCTGCACCCGGACTGCTATATCGAGCTGGTGATTGAAGACAGCTACTACAATATGCATGAAAAAGTGATGGCGCATCCGCACGTCGTGGAGATCGCCCGTCAGGCGATGGTCGATTGCCATATCGAACCGCAAATGAAGCCGATTCGCGGCGGCACCGACGGGGCGCAGCTCTCTTTTATGGGCTTACCCTGCCCGAACCTGTTTACCGGCGGCTATAACTACCACGGCAAACACGAGTTCGTGACGCTGGAAGGAATGGAGAAGGCGGTACAGGTTATCGTGCGGATAGCCGAGCTGACGGCAAAGCGGGGCGCGCAGTAGCGCCGCGCTGAATCGGGCTACCGGCGACGACCCCGTAGCCCGGCCCGCAGGCCGGGAACGCTGGTCTAGTCTTCGAAGAACCAGTAGCCGCTGTTAACCAGCGCCGCCAGCATTGCGAGGAACGACGGATCCTCCAGCGCATCGCCGAAGTGCTCCGCGCTGAGCGCCAGATGCATTGCCAGCGCGTCCAGCGCCGGGCGATGCGGGGAGTTAATCTTCTCGCCGTTAACGAACACCTCGCCGTCAATGCGCACCACGCGCAGCCCGCCGAGCCTGACCAGCCTGTCGCCCTGCTGCAGCGCATCGTAAACCTCATCCGGCTGATACGGCGGCTCCGCGGGGGCCACGTCCAGCTCGTGACGGGACTGGGTAATAAACTCGCCAAACCACTGTTTGAAGTGCTCAGGCTGATTAATCAGGCCCAGCATCATCTCGCGCAGGCGGTCCAGCTCGGCCGGTAAAATATCCGCCGGATGGTCGCGCGACGGCACGTCGGGATCGGCGTAGCGCTGGCTGCCGAGCTCGCGCTGCAGGATATAGTCGGCAAAACCGCTGAACAGCTCGCGGGCGTTCGGCGCGCGGTAGCCCACGGAGTAGTTCAGCGAGTTTTCCAGCGAATAGCCTTCGTGCGGGAATCCCGGCGGAATATAGAGAATATCGCCCGGTTCCATCTCTTCATCGATAATCGCCTCGAACGGGTCAACCTGCAGCAGATCCGGATGCGGGCAGTGCTGTTTCATCGGCACCTTCTCGCCCACGCGCCAGCGGCGGCGGCCGGTTCCCTGAATAATAAATACGTCGTACTGATCGAGATGCGGGCCGACGCCGCCGCCGGGCACCGAGAAGGAGATCATCAGATCGTCGATACGCCAGTCCGGCAGGGCGCGGAACGGGTGCATCAGCGCCGCCGTCGGCTCGTGCCAGTTGTTGACCGCCTGCACCAGCAGCGACCAGTTGTTCTCGCTCAGGTGATCGTAGCTTTCGAACGGGCCGTGGCTGACCTGCCATTTTCCGTCCTGGTGGCTGACCAGGCGGCTATCGACTTCGTTTTCCATCGCCAGTCCGGCCAGCTCATCCGGGCTAATGGGATCGACGAAATTGGCAAAGCCCCGTTTTAATACCACCGGGCGTTTTTGCCAGTAGCGTTCGATAAAGTCAGGCCAGTTAAGCGTTAATTGATAATCCATTTTTATATTCCACAGCAGGTGTCTGTTTGGGATTATACACGCCATCCCTCAAACTGCCTCTTTGTTGGCAGCGTTTGTTTGTCTGGTCACAGAGATCCGCGACGCCCGCCGGAGGCAGGCGTCGCTGGGGGAGAGGGGGCGGTTAGTCTTCCGCCTCGTCGGGCAGCTGGCGGCCGAAAATCACCTCCATACAGGTGCCGCCGAGCAGGCTGTCGCCAGTAAGAATATTGCCATCGTACTGCTCGACGATATCGCGGGCGACGGCGAGGCCGACGCCCTGGCCGGGACGCAGCGTATCGGCGCGCTGTCCGCGATCGAACACCGCGCTTCGTTGGCCGTGCGGGATCCCCGGTCCGTCGTCCTCCACCAGAATATGCAGGTAGCTATCGTTGGTCTGACGGACGGAGACTTCAACAAACTCCAGACAGTATTTACAGGCATTATCCAGCACGTTGCCCATCACCTCCATAAAGTCGTTCTGTTCGCCGACAAAGCTAATTTCGGGCGAGATATCGAGGGTGATGTTGACCCCTTTGCGCTGATAGACCTTATTCAGCGCTGAGGTGAGGCTGTCGAGCAGCGGGGCGATGGGATGCAGCTCGCGGCTGAGTAGAGTTCCGCCGCTGCGCATGCTGGCGCGGTGCAGGTAGTAGCCAATCTGCTGCGAGATGCGGCTGATCTGTTCCAGCATCACCGGCTCCGCGGCGTTGACGTCGATCTTTTCGCTACGCAGCGAGCGCAGGGTGCTCTGCATTACCGCCAGCGGCGTTTTCAGGCTGTGGGTCAGATCGGTCAGCGTCGTGCGGTATTTGTCGTAGCGCTCGCGCTCGCTTTTCAGCAGGCGGTTCAGGTTGCTGACCAGCCGCGTCAGCTCGCGGGTGGTATTGGGATCGAGCATTTCGCGATGGTGCTCTTCCAGCTCGCGGACCTCTTTGGCCAGCGATTCGATCGGCCGCAGGCTCCACCACGCGGCGACCCACAGCAGCGGAATGACCAGCAGCAGGTTGGCGACCAGCACGTAGATAAACCAGCTCCACACCATATAGGAGCGTTTGAGCTCCACTGGGATGGTGTCGACCACCACGATGCTCAGCTGCGGAATTTTGTCGGTTGCCGGGTAGATGTTGATGGCCACCGAGTGGGTCATCTCGGAGCCGTCGTCCTGCTGGCGCAGGGCGTCCAGCTCCTCCTGTACCTCATGATTATTGCGCAGCAGCTTGCTGGTGCTGTCGACGTCGGATTCGATTTCGTGAAAGCCGTTGCTCTTCAGCCACTCCGGCTGGATGCGTTTTGCCAGCCACGGGACGTCGTGCTGGGTCCACAGCAGCTTGCCGCTGGCGTCGTAGATTAGCGTGACCGTCGGGCTCTGCATATTGAGGTTTTCGGGGATATCAACATCGATGCGGTTGTTTTCCCACTTCGCCAGCATATAGAACAAATTGCTTTCGCCGCGCAGCAGGCGGAAGGTGGTTTTGTCGAAGCTGACGCTATAGCCGACCAGCGCGACCATGCCGTAGGCCAGCGAGAGCACCAGCACCACGGCCGCCGTCGCCAGCAGAAAGCGGACGCGCAGGGAAAGCGGCAAAATATGCCGTAGCGGACCTTTCATCCGCGCAGTTCGAACAGATAGCCCTGGCCGCGCACCGTGGTAATCACGTCGTGCGGGTGCTGAGCCTGGATTTTTTTGCGCAGACGGCCCATCAGCACGTCGATGGTGTGGCTTTCGCGCAGCTCGGCGTCGGGATAGAGCTGCAGCATCAGCGAATCTTTGCTGACCACCTTGCCGCGGTTGCGGATCAGCGTTTCCATAATGGTGTATTCAAAGGCCGTTAGCTTAATCGGCCGATCGTTGACCGACAGCTCGCGGCGCGACAGGTCGACCTGGAAAGGCGGCAGGGATATAACCTGCGAGGCGAGGCCGCTGTTGCGGCGCAGCAGGGCCTGCATGCGGGCGGCGACCTCTTCGATATGGAAGGGCTTGGTGACGTAGTCGTCCGCCCCGGCGCTCAGCACCTCGACCTTATCCTGCCAGCCTTCGCGGGCGGTGAGCACCAGCACCGGTACCGACACCTCGTGGCTGCGCCAGCGGCGGATCAGCGACAGGCCGTCTTCATCCGGCAGGCCGAGATCGACAATGGCGATATCCGGCATGTGTTCACCGAGATAGTAATCGGCCTCTTTTGCATCCTCCGCCGCATCGACCTGGTGGCCTAACTCCTGGAGCTGAACCTTCAGGTGATGGCGCAGTAAAGCGTTATCTTCAACCACGAGTACGCGCATGCCGCTTCTCCATATTCATTATTTGATTTGGATAGTTTAGCTCTAATTATACACCTTGAATATAAACGGCTGTTAAATAACGAATTTCAATTGATTTTCGCGTGTTTTTGCGCGGCACCGACCGGGCAGGTGCGCTATTTCAGCAGCAGGTCATTGATAAACTGGCGGAATATTGAAAAGCGCGCCGCCCTGGCTGGTGGGGAAACCGGCCGCGTGGGAAAGTGGGCCGACGCGGTTACGGGTAGTGAACCAGCGCCGCGGGCGTTTAGACGGTCGGGATGGTGCCGCCGTCAATCACGTACTCGGCGCCGGTGATGGCGCTGGCGCGGTCGGAGGCCAGAAAAGCGATCAGATTGGCTATTTCATCTGGCCGGCACGGCCGGCCGAGCGGAATGCCGCCGAGGGCGTCCATAATGATCTTTTGTCCGCCGGCGTAGTCCGTCCCCGCCTGCGCCGCCAGCCGGTTGGCTAAGCCGACGGCGGCCTCGGTTTCAATCCAGCCGGGGGAGACGCTAAGCACGCGCACGCCCGCCGGGGAAACCTCTTTGGATAGGCTTTTGCTGTACACCGACAGCGCGGCTTTGGCGGCGGCATAGGCGGTGGTCGCTTCCGGCAGCGGTAGCGTCCGCTGAATGGATGAGACGTGGATAATTACCCCGGATCTTCTTTCGACCATTGCCGGCAGCAGCAGTCGATCCAGGCGCACCGCCGGAAAGAGATTAAGCGCCAGCTCCCGCTGCCACTGCGCGTCGTCCAGGGCGGTAAACCCGCCCGCCGGGGCGGAAGAACCGCCGAGCATATGCACGATAATATCGATGCCCCCCAGTTGCTCTTGTACGCGCTTTGCCAGCAGGGCGCAGCCCGCCTCCTCGCTTAGATCGGCGCTGACAAAGAGCGCCTCAGAGGACCGGGTGGGCGGATGGCGAGCGCAGGTTATCACCCGCGCGCCGAGCTGGCTGAACAGCGCGACGGTGGCGGCGCCCGCGCCTTTAGTACCGGAGGTGATCAGAACTCGTTTTCCGCTGAAGGTCAGAAAATCAGCCATTATTTAATCTCCAGCCGGGCGATGTGCGCATCCGCCAGCTGAAAGCGATAATCGAGCACCACCGGGCTGCCGGGGAAATTACCGCTCACTTTAGCGCGCACCGTCACTATATCGTCCCGGGTCAGGGCTTCGAAAGGCTCGGCAATAAACTGATACTGCGCTCTTGCCGCGATCCTCCATGCCCGAATGGCCTGTCGCCCGCTGTAGGTATGACCCTCATCGCGAACGACGGCGTCGGTGGTGAACGCTTCGGCAATCGCATCCGCATCCCGGGCGGTGAAAAAAATCTGTATGGCTGCTGGCATATCCATCGGTAAACTCCCGTAATTAAATGACCCGCTTACTGTAAGAACTCTTTATAATTTAAACAATTGGGCCCAACCGGGATGCCACAATGAAGGAATCGGGACAATGTCGCGTATTGCGCTTACTGATTTAGATGCCGTTATGGCGATAGCCCGCCGCGGAACGTTTCGCGCGGCGGCCGTTGAGCTCGGGGTGTCGACCACCGCGCTGAGCCACGCCGTGGCCAAATTTGAGGCCAGCCTCGGCGTGCGGCTATTTAATCGCACCTCGCGCAGCGTGGCGTTGACCGACGCCGGGCAGCTGTTTATCGCGCGGATGGGGCCGTCGCTGCAGGGCGTTCACGACGCGCTGACAGAGGTTCGCTCGCGGCGGGAGACCCCGTCGGGCGTGCTGCGGATAAACGCGCCGCCGTTTGCCGGGCGCGCGATTCTGACGCCGCTGGTGCTGGAGTTTCTGCGGCGCTATCCGGAGATGCACGTCGATCTGGTGACCGAGGGGCGGCTGATTGATATCGTCGCCGAGGGGTTTGATATCGGCGTTCGCGTCGCGCATCTGGTTCCCAATGATATGATCGCGCTCTCCCTCGGCCAGCCGCAGCGCTATGCGGTGGTCGCCTCGCCGGGCTATCTGGCGAACCATGAGGCGCCGCGCGAGCCGGCGGATCTGCAAAATCATCCCTGCATTCGCGTGCGGCTACCCGACGGCTCTCTCTATCGCTGGCATCTGGAAAAGCAGGGGGAGGTCGTGCATCCGCAGATCGAGGGCCCGCTGACCCTGGACGAGGCTTCGCTGGCCCGCGCGGCGGTGCTTGAAAACGTCGGGATCGGTTTTTTTCTTGAGCAGAACGTTGCCGAGGATATTGCCGCCGGGCGGCTGGTGCGGCTGCTATCGGACTGGACGCCGCCGTTTCCGGGGCTGTGTCTTTACTATCCAGGAAGGCGTAATCCCTCCGCCGGGCTGGCCGCTTTTCTGGCGCTGTCGCGCGAGGTGGCAAAACCCTCTTCCCCTGCGGGAAGAGGGTAGCGGAGCTTACTTCAGCTCATCAACCATGGTGGCCGCGCGGCCGATGTAGTTGGCCGGCGTCATGGCCTTGAGGCGCACTTTTTCGTCTTCCGGCAGCGGCAGGCCGTCGATGAACTGCTGCATGCCTTCGGCGTCCACGCGCTTGCCGCGGGTCAGCTCTTTCAGCTTCTCGTACGGCTTTTCGATTCCGTAGCGGCGCATCACGGTCTGAATCGGCTCGGCCAGCACTTCCCAGTTGTGATCCAGCTCGTCGAGCAGGCGATCGCCGTTGAGCTCCAGCTTGCCGACGCCTTTCAGGGTCGACTGGTAGGCGATCAGGGAGTAGCCGATACCGACGCCGAGGTTGCGCAGGACGGTGGAGTCGGTCAGATCGCGCTGCCAGCGGGAGACCGGCAGCTTGCTTGCCAGGTGCTGCATCATGGCGTTAGCCAGGCCCAGGTTGCCTTCGGAGTTTTCGAAGTCGATAGGGTTCACTTTATGCGGCATGGTGGAAGAGCCGATTTCGCCGGCGACGGTTTTCTGTTTGAAGTGGTTGAGCGCAATGTAGCCCCACACGTCGCGATCGAAATCGATCAGGATGGTGTTGAAGCGCGCCATGCAGTCGAACAGCTCGGCGATATAGTCGTGCGGCTCAATTTGCGTGGTGTACGGGTTCCACTGAATACCCAGCGAGGTGACAAACTCTTCGCTGAACTGGTGCCAGTCAACTTCCGGATAGGCGACGATGTGGGCATTGTAGTTGCCGACCGCGCCGTTAATTTTGCCGAGGATCTCGACCTGGTTCAGCTGGCGATACTGACGCTCCATGCGGTACGCGACGTTAGCCATCTCTTTCCCCATAGTGGACGGCGTTGCCGGCTGGCCGTGTGTGCGGGAGAGCAGCGGCACGTCGCGGTACTGGGTGGCGAGGTTTTTGATCGCGTCAATCATCTGGCGCCAGTAGGGCAGGATCACTTCGTCGCGGGCGGTTTTCAGCATCAGCGCGTGGGACAGGTTGTTGATGTCCTCGGAGGTGCAGGCGAAGTGAATGAATTCGGAAACCGCGTGCAGCTCGGCAACGTCGGCCACTTTTTCCTTGAGGAAATACTCAACCGCCTTCACGTCGTGGTTGGTGGTGCGCTCGATGGTTTTAATACGCTGGGCATCTTCGACGCTGAAATCGGCAACGATTTTATCAAGGAAACCGATTGCGTCAGCAGCAAAAGCAGGAACTTCCTTGATCGCTGCGTGCGCGGCTAATTTCTGCAGCCAGCGTACTTCTACCTGAACACGGAACTTCAGCAGACCGAATTCGCTGAAGATACCGCGCAGCGCGCTGACTTTATCGCCGTAGCGTCCATCGACAGGGGAAACGGCGGTCAGTGAGGATAATTCCATAGATCATAACTCCGGGGTTAAATGAGCAAGAATTTGTTTTGCCTGGTTAACCAGACGATTACGAGAAAACATGAGCTGCAGACGTCCGCCGCCTACCTGGTGCCACAGCACGGCGGCGCGAATGCCGGCCAGCAGCGAGGCGCGAACCTTCGCCTGCACCTGTGGGCTCTGCAGCACGGCGGGAGAGCCGGTGACCTGAATGCGCGGCCCCAGCGGGCTGATAACGTCAACATAGATGCCCGCCATGGCGCTAAGCAGGGTTTCGGACTGCAGATCGAAATGTTCCAGCTGGCGATGCAGGCCGGCGATGCGGTTGCCGAGGGTATCCATGGCGCCTTTGCCTGCCGCAAGCTTACGTTCAAGCACCATCATGCTGAGCGTGTAGCGGGTCAGCTCGGCGTTCAGCCCCTGGCGGTTGCCGGTATTCAGAACGCCGAGCAGGGTTTCAAGCCCTAGGCGAAGATTGGCTTCACTGCTACCGAACACCGCCAGCGTTGAATCCGGGTTGCGGTCGATGATGCTGTTCAGCGAGACGTGCAGGGCATCGCTATCGCAATGCCCTTGGTGCGCCAGCTGCTGAACCAGACGGGCTGCCTGGCAAACGCCAGCCAGCGCCAGCGTGATGTCATAGTAATTCTTCGCCACACCTACTCCTTGTAAGCCGCCGCTGGCCAATTCAGCCGTCGGCGGTAAAAACGCTCTGTCAGGCCTGCAGCGGCAGGCGCTGTTCGATAATGCCGCCGCCGAGGCACACTTCGCCGCTGTAGAACACCGCCGACTGGCCCGGCGTCACCGCCGCAACCGGCTCGTCAAAGATGACTTCGATGCGCTCGTCGTCCAGCGCCTTCACGGTGCAGGGGATATCGGTCTGGCGATAGCGGGTTTTCACCGTACAGCGCAGGGTGCCTTTCAGCGGCTGGCGATCGACCCAGTGCAACTGCTGGGCAATCAGCCCCACCGACATCAGGCGCGGATGGTCGTGACCCTGGGCCACCACCAGAATATTTTTTTCGACGTCTTTATCGACGACGTACCACGGATCTTCGCTACCCTCTTTGGTGCCGCCGATGCCAAGGCCCTTACGCTGGCCGAGGGTATGGTACATCAGCCCCTGATGCTCGCCGATCTCCTCGCCGTCGACGGTGAGGATTTTACCCGGCTGGGCGGGCAGGTAGCGGCCAAGGAATTCGCGGAACTTGCGTTCGCCGATAAAGCAGATGCCGGTAGAGTCTTTTTTCTTCGCGGTGACGAGGTCCAGCTCTTCGGCGATTTTGCGCACCTGCGGCTTTTCCAGCTCGCCAACCGGGAACAGGCTCTGGGCAATCTGCTCGTGGCCGAGGGTATAGAGGAAGTAGCTCTGATCTTTGTTGCCGTCGAGCCCGCGCAGCAGCTGGCTTTTGCCGTTCACGTCGGCGCGGCGCACGTAGTGGCCGGTGGCGATATAGTCGGCGCCAAGATCTTCCGCCGCGAACTCGAGGAAGGCTTTAAATTTGATCTCTTTATTGCACAGAATATCCGGGTTCGGCGTGCGTCCGGCTTTATATTCAGCCAGGAACAGCTCAAACACGTTGTCCCAGTATTCGGCGGCAAAGTTTACGGTGTGAAGCTCAATGCTGAGCTTATCGCAGACGGCCTGAGCGTCGGCGAGATCGGCAGCGGCCGTGCAGTATTCCTCACCATCGTCTTCTTCCCAGTTCTTCATGAACAGGCCTTCGACCTTGTAGCCTTGCTGGATCAGCAGCCAGGCGGAAACCGAGGAGTCGACGCCGCCGGACATGCCGACGATCACTTTTTTTGGATTTTCTGACATTGGAATACTCACCACATTGAACTTCAAGGCGGCATATTCTAGCACGCAGTCGCGCCTCAGGCACCCCCTCTTGCGCGCCGCTGCACGGGCCGGACTTATCGCCGGAGGGCTAGCTGTGAGATCCGGGAGCGCTGGCCCCCGTTTTGCCTGTTAAAACGGCCAGTTAAAGGCCCCGATCAGCGACAGCGGGTGGCGCTGATCGCGCTGATAGCTGTGGATACTTTCCGCTACCAGCTGCGAGCGCAGGTTGGGCGCATTGAGAATTTCCTCGGCGCTTAGCCACAGGCAGCGGTCGATGTCGCTATCGTGCGGCTCGGTAGCGCACGTATCGTCAAGCTCAATGGCGAACAGAAAGCGCAGAAACGGCGTACGGTCCGGGGCAATCCACTGATGCAGGCGGATAAAGTGCTGCACAGTGGCGCGGATCCCGGTCTCTTCCCACAGTTCGCGCTCTGCGGCCTGCACCAGGGTTTCATCTGCTTCAAGATGACCGGCCGGCTGGTTCCACAGCGCTTTGCCGTTGATCGTCTCCTCAACGACCAGAAATTTGCCTTTTGCGTGTACCACGCAGGCGACGGTGACGTGCGGCTTGAACATAGGCATCCTTATTAAAGCGGCTTATTGATGCTGGCGTACATCTCATCCAGCTGTTTCAAACGCTGGTCGTAGGCTTGCGTCAGGCAGGAGAGGTTTCCGCCGCACTGCTGGCGTTTTTTGAGCCAGCTCTGCTGCGCGTCCTGAATGGCGCCGCGTCCGCCCATGGCGAACAGTCCTTTCAGAAACTGGTATTTAGTGGCCATTTCGACATCTTTATCGTTTAGCGAGAGATGGGCGCAAATGGCCTTTTCATCCGCCGCCCTGGCCTGCTGGCAATCAAAGCTCGCCGCGCCGGCGGCGAAGGGGCTAAGCAGGATGAGGGCAAGGATCGGTCGCTTCATGGTTTGTTCTCCTGGGGGATCTCCCGCCACTGGCCGTTGTTCAGGCCGTCGAGAGTATAGTCGCCCATGGCGTAGCGAATCAGGCGCAGCGTGGGGTAGCCCACGTGCGCGGTCATGCGCCGTACCTGACGGTTGCGGCCCTCGTAGAGGGTGATTTTCAGCCAGCGGGTGGGGATCGCCTTGCGTTCGCGGATCGGGGGATTGCGCGCCCATAGCCAGTCGGGTTCCGCCACCGTTTCAACTCCGGCGGGCAGGGTGGGGCCGTCGTTAAGAGTGACACCGTCACGCAGCGCGGCCAGCGCCTCTGGCGTCGGTTCGCCTTCAACCTGGACGTAGTAAATTTTGCCGGTGCGTTTGCCCGGCTGGGTGAGCCGCGCCTGCAGTGCGCCGTCGTTAGTTAACACCAGCAGCCCTTCGCTATCGCGATCAAGGCGACCCGCTGCGTAGACATCTGCGTGCGGAATAAAATCTTTTAGCGTGCTGCGCCCGGCTTCGTCGGTAAACTGCGGCAACACATCGTAGGGTTTATTAAACAAGATCACGCGGGTTGGTTGGCGTTCTTTGCGTTGTCTGGTGACTTGTTGTGAGCTGAATCGCTCAACGCGATGTTTTCTAAATGAAGTTTTCTGCATGGTATTTTCAGGCCCCGTCAATTGCCGCATTATAGCCTAATTACGAATGCCTTTCATGGACGCAAACATTCAGGTAGTATTGACATGCTCATCACAATTTTTTAACAAAAATATTGCTCAAACTGATTCGCGCTACTAGAAGGCGGCACGGACGCGAATCTCCGCTTAGCGGGATCACCCGGTAGCGGAGTGGGCGGATAAAGCCAACGCTCGGTTAGTGTGAAAAGGAAGAGCAGAACCAGAAGCGCTCGAAGGAGAGGTTAATGGAAAGCAAAGTAGTAGTTCCGGCGGAAGGTCAAAAAATCACCCTGAAAGATGGCAAGCTGAACGTCCCTAATAACCCGATTATCCCGTTTATCGAGGGTGATGGTATCGGTGTTGACGTGACCCCGGCGATGCTGAAAGTGGTGGATGCCGCCGTTGAGAAAGCCTATAAAGGCGAGCGTAAAATTTCCTGGATGGAAGTTTACACCGGCGAAAAATCGACCCAGGTTTATGGCCAGGACGTCTGGCTGCCTGCCGAAACTCTTGATCTGATTCGTGACTATCGTGTTGCTATCAAAGGCCCTCTGACGACGCCAGTTGGCGGCGGTATTCGTTCTCTGAACGTTGCCCTGCGCCAGGAGCTGGACCTGTACGTCTGCCTGCGCCCGGTACGCTACTACCAGGGTACGCCGAGCCCGGTTAAACATCCTGAACTGACCGATATGGTTATCTTCCGTGAAAACTCAGAAGATATCTATGCGGGCATCGAATGGAAAGCGGACTCCGCTGAAGCCGAAAAAGTCATCAAATTCCTGCGCGATGAGATGGGCGTGAAGAAAATTCGCTTCCCGGAACATTGCGGCATCGGCATCAAGCCGTGCTCCGAAGAAGGTACCAAACGCCTGGTGCGCGCGGCTATCGAATATGTCATCACCAATGACCGTGATTCGCTGACCCTGGTGCACAAAGGCAACATCATGAAGTTCACCGAAGGCGCCTTTAAAGACTGGGGCTACGAGCTGATTCGCGAAGAATTCGGCGGTGAACTGATTGACGGCGGCCCGTGGCAGAAGGTTAAAAACCCGAACACCGGGAAAGAGATCATCATCAAAGACGTGATCGCTGACGCCTTCCTGCAGCAGATCCTGCTGCGTCCGGCCGAGTATGACGTTATTGCCTGTATGAACCTGAACGGCGACTACATCTCTGACGCCCTGGCGGCGCAGGTTGGCGGTATCGGTATTGCACCGGGCGCGAACATCGGCGACGAGTGCGCGCTGTTTGAAGCGACCCACGGTACTGCGCCGAAATACGCAGGTCAGGACAAAGTGAACCCGGGTTCCATTATCCTGTCCGCTGAGATGATGCTGCGCCACCTGCAGTGGTTCGAAGCCGCAGACCTGATCGTTAAAGGCACCGAAGGCGCTATCGCCGCTAAGACCGTGACCTATGACTTTGAGCGTCTGATGGAAGGCGCTAAACTGCTGAAATGTAGCGAGTTTGGCGACGCGATCATCGCGAACATGTAATCCAGTCTCTGGGTTAGACAAAACGGGAGCCATTGAGCTCCCGTTTTTTATGATTAGCTTTCGCATGGATATCTAAGATTTATCAAGACAGGCTGTCAAAACCCCGGCATAACCTTCAGCACCTGCCCGGCGATAAGGTTTCGACAGCGAAACCGCTGGCTGAGACAGAAGTTATTCAGGCGCAATAATTCAGGATGTTGAAGGTCGAATCCCGGCGGACCAGGGCTTTCTGGTTCACGCCGGCGTCTGATTGCCTACATTTCTAATCGAGAAATTATCAATGGCGACTACAGAAGAAAAATAACTAAAACTTTTCATTTTTTAGTTTTAATAAATAGGCATAAACTATTTTTCTGTTTTCCTCGCCGGAATAATAAAATTCTTTCAGAGGACAAATGATAGCGACTTTCCCTATATCTTCCTCCCGGAAAGGGTTTATTGAGTCAGCGCAATAATTTTCACCGCTTAAAGCTTTTAAGTTAAATTTCTTATCCGCATGCGGCTTTTCTTTGAATTTATTTATGCCGATGAGAGTAAATTCATTGGCTGTTGAATAAACGATGTACCATGTTTTATTTGAATAGAGGATGGATCGTTTTAGCTTGAATATATCAGCAAGATCAATTTTCTCCTGAGCGTGTAATTTTTTTAAAGCTCTTGATATGCATGCGCTAACTAACACAGAGTCAATCGCTATATTTAAAAGCACTATAGAAAATAAGGCAATAAATGAGATTGATAATAAATACACAAAAGCCTGGATGGTATTCTCTGAGTAAGAGACATAGGAAATAGAGAAAGCAAGAGCCAACCAGATTAAAATATTTAAAATGGAGTCTTTTTTATTCGGGGATTTTATTAAGCTTATGATCACGTAAATCAGCAGACTTAATATTATCGCGCCAAAAAATATCAAAGAAAAATCTGGCATGTTGTTTCCTTACGGTTAATTTTTTCCGATTAACATCATACAGTTGAAAATACACCATTGTAAAACTCATCCGCATTTTTGCTTGTCCCTAATTTGAGCTGGATGTTGATGGTAGCTGTTCAGACGGCAACTTCATGACTGAAGGTGAAGCTTTAGCGCTCAATGGAAATTAGACGGAATATTCGACCTCAGCAAGCACATGCTCAGCTCGAATTGCAAAGCGGGTCTGGAGAGCGTCTTCAGCGAGTTACTGCATGACGCCGGTCCAGCCGTGATAACCCATATAAATCCCCACCAGAGCAATCAACACGCAGGAAAAATAGGGAGCACGTCGCGCCAGCATATCAAGGCCACCCCAGCGCTTTGTCGCCTGCCGCACGCTGTATGCCGCAGCAGCACCGACCGTGACCAGGGTGATCGCCAGACCGACGCTGAAGCATAAAACCAGCGCCGCACCGAGCGAAAATTCTTTCACCTGGATGCAAAGCAGAAGCACGGTAATGGCCGCCGGGCACGGGATGAGTCCGCCCGTCAGGCCAAAGAGGATTATCTGACCCGTGGTCACATTTCGGTTGGCAAAACGTTTTGCAATGTCGTTGGCGTGCGCTTTTTCATGCGCATCCTGGTACTCCTTTGATGATGCATCTACTCCTGCCAGCGCCGAACGATCGTGATGGTGCTCATGGAATGTCAGGTCGTAGTCATGAACATGGCCGCGATGGCCCAGCGTCAGACGAACATCAAAGCTGTGCGGTTCAGGGATAGTCTTTGTGGACTCCATGAAGCCGTCTATTTCGACAAAATCGAAAACCTGCGAGAGAGTGCCTTGCCCCCGGTGTGTCACCAGTGACACATCCCGTGCCTGCCAGCTGCGCCCGCTCAGGGTACGCAAACGCCAGTGCGCTAGCCGTCCTTCTGCAAAAATAGAGAGTTCAACTCTACCGTGGCCGGTATCAATAATCCGCGTTTCGGCATGATGATGATGGCCGTGCGCATGCTCTTCTTCCTGCTCCCGTTGCCACAGGCGCTCTCCGCGCCAGGTACGCCAGAACATCCAGGCCGCAGTGCCCAGAATGATGACGGCAGAAATTAGCTGAAACCAGGGTTCAGCCGATTCAGCGGTAAATTTTCGGCTTATATACATGCCGCCTACCGCAATCATCCAGACTATTACCGTATGCGAAAGCGTGGCGGCAAGACCCAGCATAACGGCCTGCTTCACCGTTCCGCGGATAGCGATGATAAAAGCCGCCATCATCGTTTTTGAGTGACCGGGCTCCAGTCCGTGCATGGCGCCGAGAAGGATCGCGCTGGGGATGAAGATCCAGGCATTGCCCTGCTGCAAAAGCGTTGTGAATTCAAACATGAGGATGATCGACATCGTAGAATACGTGACAGGAATTCTACTCCCCCCCAGTACCAAATACTACCCCCCAGTAGAATGGCAATGATATAATCTCTAATAATTTACTGCTTTTAAGAGGGCAGCATGTCCCACACTATTCGTGATAAACAGAAACTTAAGGCCCGGGCCAGTAAAATCCAGGGGCAGGTCGTTGCGCTGAAAAAGATGCTCGATGAACCTCATGAATGCGCTGCCGTACTGCAGCAAATTGCCGCCATTCGTGGAGCAGTCAATGGCTTGATGCGTGAGGTTATTAAAGGTCATCTGAGCGAACACATTGTTCATGAAGATAGTGAAGCAAAACGTGAGGGTGATTTAGACGTAGTGCTGAAAGTTTTAGACTCTTATATTAAATAAATCAGTTACCTGGCACTCACCTGCATTGTGGATTAATCAGGCAGCCTGGGCGATAAACTGAAGCGGCAGCGGATGGGTGATTTTTAAACCTTAAATCACCCTCCGGCGCCATCGAAGCCACTACATGACATACGTTGAAATCAGCAATCGGGTGGCAATTCTGGCGCTTGAAACCAGGCACTGATAATTTCGCACGATCCTCTCTGTAACCTGACCCGGAATTCCCCTTCAGTTTGTACTTAATTCAAAATTAATATTGATCGTTATATCCAGAATCGTGAACGGTTATTCGAACGGGCGGCCCTCGGCGCCAGCATCTGATTGTGACTGGAGCACATTGCTCAGGGCAGGGTCACAGCATTAGATTTAACTCATTCATCCGCTGGGTATTACGGCGCAATCGGACGGCCGCGTCGGGCGTTGATGAGGGGCAAGTATTGGCGAAATAATGGTGCTCAATGTAAAGCTTTGTATGACCTCCTGCACAGTTTCTCCTCAATTTTCGTGCATTCACGGTAGCTGTTTTTGGCGCAACGCCGCTGAGCACGGGAAAAACCAGATAATGACAGGGTGTTATTACGGTTTTCATTACTATGATTTTTAAGAACATTAATCAATGTGTTGTGATTGAGTATTTTCCGATACGGGTTTCTTTTTTTGCCCGGCAGCTGACTTACGTTTATTTACATATAAACCGCAACGCCATCAAATAATGTAGAAAAAAAGGAGGAGCTATTTCGGTGTGTGTACAATGAGAATTACTCTCATTATCATAAGCATTTACTTACAAATATTAACTCTTCTGGGGATTATTTAAGTGAATGTAACTTTAGATAAAAAGCGCCCAATTGCGCTGTTTTTGGCTGGCTTGCTCAGCTCACCCGTTTTTGCGCAAGAAGCTACGGAGAAATTGGCTGACGACGAAACGATGCTCGTCACCGCTGAGCAGGGGCTGAAACAGCAGCCCGGCGTGTCGATTATCACCGAAGAAGATATTCAAAAAAGCCCTCCTGTTAACGATCTTGCCGACATCATTCGCAAAATGCCGGGTGTGAACCTGACCGGCAATGGCGCCAGCGGCAGCCGCGGTAACAATCGGCAAATCGACATCCGTGGCATGGGCCCGGAAAACACCCTTGTGCTGATTGACGGCGTGCCGGTGAGCTCTCGTAACTCCGTGCGCTACAGCTGGCGCGGCGAACGCGACTCTCGCGGCGATACCAACTGGGTGCCGGCAGAAATGGTGGAACGTATTGAGGTGATTCGCGGCCCGGCAGCGGCCCGCTATGGTTCTGGCGCTGCGGGCGGTGTGGTCAATATTATTACTAAACGCCCCACCAATGACTGGCATGGCTCGCTGTCCCTCTTCACCAATCAGCCGGAAAGCAGCAAAGAAGGTGACACCCGACGCGCTAACTTCAACCTCAGCGGCCCGCTGGCGGGTGACGCGCTAACGATGCGTCTGTATGGCAATATCAACCGCACCGATGCCGATGCCTATGACATCAATACCGCACAAAACGGTTCCTATGCTGCGGGTCGCGAAGGCGTACGTAATAAAGATATTAGCGGCGTGCTCTCGTGGAAAATTACTCCGGCCCAGATCGTTGATTTCTCCTATGGCTATAGCCGTCAGGGCAATATCTACGCGGGCGATACGCAAAACAGCAACAGTAATAGCAGCGCTGGTGGCTTAGTCGAGTCGCTCTACGGCGATGAAACCAACCGCTTATACCGTCAAAACTATGGCATCACTCACAACGGTATTTGGGATTGGGGGACGTCCAGGCTTAACTTTAACTATGAAAAGACCAATAACACCCGCTTAAAAGAGGGCACCGGCGGCAGTACGGAAGGGATGATCAACAGCGATGTCTATTCGACCAGCCGGCTGGAAAGCTATCGGGCGGGCGGGGAGGTCAGCTTCCCGCTGCAGCTGCTGGTCGATCAAACGGTGACCCTGGGCGCGGAGTGGAACCGCGATGAGCTCAACGATCCCGCCTCTATGCAGTCGTCGAGCACTGACTTCTATTTACCGGGGAGCTCAGGCGATCCTTCCCAGCGCAGCAGTGAAAACTCGGCCACGATTAGCTCCCTCTATTTCGAGGATAATATTGCCGCGACCGACAGCACCGAGGTGATTCCGGGGCTGCGCTTTGACTATCACGATAATTTCGGCGCTAACTGGAGCCCAAGCCTGAATATTTCGCAGGGGCTGGGGGAATATTTCACCATGAAAGCCGGTATTGCCCGCGCGTTCAAGGCGCCAAACCTTTATCAGTCAACGCCGGGCTACCTGCTTTCCACGCGCGGCAACGGTTGCCCGATTGGCCTCACTCAATGTTATTTACTGGGTAACGATAACCTCGATCCTGAAATTAGCGTGAACAAAGAGGTGGGGATTGAATTCAGTCATGCCGGCTACGCCGCTGGCATTACCTACTTCCGCAATGACTACAAAAACAAAATCGTGTCCGGCACTTCGGCCATTTACACCAACGGCACCTATAACGTGCTGCAGTGGGAAAACGGCGGTAAAGCCATCGTTGAAGGGCTGGAAGGCAACCTGACCATTCCTCTGATTGCCGATACGCTGGAGTGGCGCTCTAACGCCACCTACATGTTCCGTTCTGAAAGCAAGAAGACCGGCAATCCGCTGTCGGTGATCCCGGAATTTACCATCAACTCCCAGCTGGAATGGCAGGCCACTGAAGATCTGAGCGCGAACGTTAACTGGACGCAATATGGTCGCCAGAAACCGCGCCAATATGCTGAGACGTCCCTTGAAAGCAGGAATGGCCTTTCACAACGTGAAATTAGCCCTTATTCCATCGTTGGCCTGAACGTCAACTACGATATCACCAAAAATCTGCGCGCCAATGCGGGTATCAACAACCTGTTTGATAAGCAGATCTACCGTGAGAACGCGGGGGCTTCAACCTATAACGAACCGGGGCGCGCTTATTACGCCGGCGTAACCATGTCGTTTTAATTAACGGGGCGGTCTTCAGGCCGCCCTCATTGTTTTTATCGCTCAGCTATTGGCTTGCCAGCTCAATCAGGACGCGGATCGGAAGAGGGGGAAGAACCGTCCGTCGCTTCCGGGTTTATCTCATCGGCATGCGTGCTGATCAGCTGCGTCAGCGCGATTTGCTCGTGGAATTTTGTCAACAGAAGCTCAGCGTCCGTTTTCAGAACCTCTTCGGAAGATTCGAGAACGGAATTTATCGCCTTAGAAACGCTGCCTACCAGTTCTGATACGCCGCCTTCCTTGCCGATGGCCAGCATTAAGGCGCTGATAAGTAATGACTGAGCTTCAACCTGAGCAGCAAGCTGTTTGCTTTCCGCGTCCATAGAAGAGATTTTCGCGATTATGCTGAGAATGACATTGTTCATGATACTCCTCAAATCAATAAGATAAACGGGGTTGCCGGTGGCTATCTTCGTTGTTGGTGCGGCGAAATACCCATAGCACATAAATATGCCAGAAAAAATATCTTCAGTGTTAGCAGGGCGGCGATCTTGTTGCCGTGTCGTCACAAAACGGGCCGTTTTTCCGATGCGGATATCCTGAAGCGGAGGTCACAACCGGGCGTTCGCCGGGGCCGGTACGCGAGCGTACGCCATCTGAAAAAGAGAGAATCAAGCAGAGGAGGGCGTTTTGATATTAACGTGGCGTTTCGGCTATTTATCAGCATGCCTTAATAAGGCCGATTTTGTTTAATTTTAAATAACTTCAGCGCCGCTTTGACGTGTAAAAATAAACGTTATCAATCCGAATTTCCCGCCCCACGCGCGGAGGTTAAAATATCGCCGCGAGCGCACGTTCATTCGCCTGCGCGGTCAGGAAGCCGCGGTTTTACGCTCGGCGAAATAGTGCGCCGGGGTGCTCCCCATCATTTTTCTGAACATGGTGATGAAGGCATTCACGGACTCATAGCCCAATTGAGCCGCGACGTTCTGCACGGAGGTGCCGCTGGCCAGCTCCCGTAGCGCAATAATCAGATGCAGCTGCTGGCGCCAGCGCCCGAAGGTCAGACCCGTCTCTCGCTGCATCAGCCGTGCCAGCGAGCGCTCGCTGAGCGCCAGCCGCTTCGCCCACTCCCGCAGCGTACTGCGATCCTCCGGATGACTCACCAGCGCATCGGCCATGGCGCGTATTTTAGCATTCGCCGAGACCGGCAGGCTGAAGTTCTGCTGCGGCATGGCGGCCAGCTCATCGAGCGTAACTCGAGTCAGCCTGGCGGCGTGGCTATCTGCCGAATAGCCGACCTCCTCGCGGGTTAAGCGCTCGACCAGCTCTTTGATCAGCGCAGATACCGCCAGGGTACAGCAGCGCTCCGGCAGCGCCGCGGCGCCGGGCTCAATGAATAAATAGTTGAGGTGCGCGTTCCAGGTGGCTTTAGCGCTGTGGGGGACGCCGCCGGGGATCCACACGGCACAGTCGGGGGGGACGATCCACAGGTTGTTCTCCGCGCGGCAGATAACGGCGCCGTAAAGCGCGATAATCAGCTGCCCTTTCAGGTGGGTGTGGACCGGCACTTCCGCAGCGTAATCAGCAAAATCAAGCTGCCGGGCGACCGCCGGAGATCCTGCGGCGTCCGGGTCAAAGAATGTAGTGGCGTATTGAGACGGCATCGTATTGGCAGTATTTAGGGATTTTTTGACAGAATATAGTATTTAATGAGATGCGCAACCCGGTAATAATTGCCGGCATGAGCCAAATAAACGATTGTCCTTCCCGCCTGCTGCGGGCTAAAAGCGTGGTCTTCCGTCGTGCGGGGGTGCTACTCTCCTCGCCCGGCCTCCTGAGCGATGCCAATGCTCTGCTCTATTCCGCAAGAAGTTTTGCGGCCGCGATGCTGGCCTATTACCTCGCCTTATCCATCGGCCTGGAAAGACCCTCCTGGGCCATTATTACCGTCTACATAGTGTCGCAAACGTCGGTTGGTGCGTCGCTGAGCCGGTGCGTCTATCGCCTGATCGGCACGATAGCCGGCGCCGGGGCGACCGTGCTGATCGTGCCGGCCTTTGTCAATACGCCGCTGGTCTGCAGCGCGGTGCTCGCCGGCTGGATTACCTTCTGTCTTTACCTGTCGCTGCTTGAGCGCACGCCCCGCGCCTATGCCTATCTGTTAGCCGGCTACACCGCCAGCCTGATCGGCTTTCCCGCGGTACTCGATCCCGGCGCCATTTTTGATGTCGCCATCACCCGGGTGCAGGAGATTGCCATCGGCATCTTCTGTGCAGCCCTGGTCCACAGGTACGTTTTGCCAAAGCGGCTATCCGGGCTGTTTAACAGCAAGGTTGCGGAAACGCTGCGCGCCGTGCGCCAGACCCTCGCCCACGCGTTAACGGGTAAACCCGATGAGGCCGCGGGGAGCCTGCAGCTGGCGCTGGCGCTGCAGTTCCTGCAGGGCGTCAATCACCATCTCCCCTATGACTTTGCGATCCCGGGATTTGCCCGCAACGGCAGAAAAGCAATCCATGACCGGCTGGCGCAGCTGCTGGTGGTCAGCTGCGAATTACGCGATCGCCTACAGCCGATCGGCGCCATCCCGGGCGATCTGCAGCAGCTGCTGGAGGATGTCAAAACATGGCTGGCCTGCGAGGAGGCGGAGCTGCGGAAAATAGCGGGAGACGGGCTGGCAGAACGCAGCGCGCGCCTAACGGCGCGGCTCGCGGCCGATGCGCAGACGTTTGCCCGGTACCAGCAGGTGAGCCTGGCCCGTCACCTTCAGCAGGCAATCATCCTGCTGCAGCAGTGCGAGCGGCTCGCTGACGCCATCCGCCATGCGCAGCCCGCGCAAATAGCCGCCGAAAGCAGGGCGGTAACGGGCTACGTTTTCCATCGCGACGGCCTGTCGGCTGCGCGTACCGCGCTGGGCGCTTTCACGATAATAGCGAGCGGCTGCGCGGTCTGGATTTACTCTGCCTGGCCCGATGGCGGCACGGCGGTTTCCATTCTCGGAGTCTGCTGCACGCTGTTTGGCAGTTTCGATACTCCGGCGCCCCATATCGTTAAGTATATCGTCGGCTCGGCCTACGGCGTGGCGGCCAGCCTGATCTACAGCTTCGTGCTCCTCCCCCAGATTACCGATTTCAGCGTGATGGTTGCGGCGCTGGCCCCGGTCTATTTGCTGGCCGGATCGCTGCAGGCGCGGCCGCCCACCACGTTTATGGCCATGGGGATTACGCTGACGCTGCCCATTTTATGCGAGCTGGGCCCTCACTACAGCGGCGACTTCGCGGTGGCGATCAACACGGCCATCGCCCTGTTTGCCGCCACCGGTTTTGCCGTGGCGAGTATGCGGGTGCTGCAAACGGTGCAGGCAGACTCCGCCATCAATCGCCTGCTGCGCATTTGCCGCCGCGACGTCAGGCGCAGCCTGAAGGGGACGTTTGCGCCGGATGAGGCGCAGTGGACCAATCTGATGATTGACCGCACGGCGCTCCTGCTGCCGCGCCTGCCGCGAAGCTGGCAATCGTCGGGGCACGCGCTCAACCACATGCTGCACCATCTGCGCGTGGGGCTCTGCGTGATGCGGTTACGCCGCCTGCGTCTTCAGATGGGGAGCGAGGCGGCGAAGGAGATTAATGCGCTATTTTCCCGGCTGGCTCGTGGGGATGAGCCCGCCGCCTTACGCCCGCGGATCCTGGCCATCGTGGACCGCTATGCGCCGGCGCCGGATGGCCTATCGCGTCTGCTGACGGACGAGCTTGTCGATCTGCACTGTGCTCTGAGCGAACAAAACAGGAGGTCATCCGATGATGAATGACGTTAATTTCGGCGGAGTCTTCGTTCCCGGCCTGCTGGCGGTCGCGCTGGTGGCCCTGCTGTGCACGCTGCTGCTGGTGGCGCTTTTCGCTTTCAGCAGGCTATACCGCAGTTTGCCCTGTCGTCCGCTGATTGGGCTTTCGACCTATATTTTCACCTTTTTCCTGCTGCTGCAGGGACTGAACGCGCTGGGGTTATTAGCATGAAGTCATTTCTGTCTCTACTGAGCCGCTACGCGCTGACGCTTATTGCGGTCGCGGCGGCATCCATTCTGGCTTTCATGATGTGGAAGCATTATGCCCAGAGACCCTGGACCCGGGATGGCCGGGTTCGCGCGGATGTAGTGCGTATTGCGCCGGATGTTTCCGGGCCGGTGAACGGCGTGGCGGTGAGGGATAATCAGTGGGTCAATCGGGGCGATGTGCTCTATACCATCGATCCGCACTGGCTAAAGCTGGCAGTAGCCAGCGCCGAGGCCGAAGTTGAAGCCCGGCGCCATGAGATGTCCATGCGTCAGGACGCCGCCCGCAGGCGCGCGCAGCTCAGCAGCGTGATTTCGAAGGAGGATTTACAGCAAACTGGCAGCGCGGCGAACGTCGCGGCGGCGAACTATCACGGGGCGCTGGCGGCGCTGGAGCTGGCGCAGCTCAACCTGGCCCATGCCACGGTTCGATCGCCGGTCGCCGGCTACGTCACCCATCTCAGGCTGCGTCCCGGCGATTACGCCACCGCCGGAGTGACCACTGTTGCCGTTATCGATGCGCAGAGTTTTTGGGTGGTGGGCTATTTTGAGGAGACGAAGCTGCGTCATATTCGGGTGGGCAACAGCGCGCAGATCGTGCTGATGGGGTTTGAAGCGACCATCGCCGGCCACGTTGAGAGTATCGGACACGGCATCGGCGACAGTAATGATGACACCGGCGGGCTGGGTCTACCGGAGGTAAACCCAACCTTCAGCTGGGTGCGGCTTGCGCAGCGGGTGCCGGTACGTATCCATATAGATACGCTACCGGCAGGGGTTGAGCTGGTCGCCGGGCTGTCGGCGAGTATCGCCATTACCCCGTAACGCGACTACCCGTTTGCGAGCTCGCGGCGAATAATCTCTGCGCCCGCGCTTAGGGCGTTGAGTTTGCCCGTGGCCACCCGGCGAGGCAGGGGAGCCATACCGCAGTTGGTTGAAGGATAGAGCTTGTCGGCATCGACAAACTGCAGCGCCTTGCGCAGGGTGCCGGCGACTTCTTCCGCCGTCTCAATAGTATGGTTTGCCACGTCGATGGCCCCGACCATCACTTTTTTACCGCGGATCAGCTCAAGCAGATCCATCGGCACGTGCGAGTTGTGGCACTCCAGCGAGATAATATCAATATTAGAGGTCTGCAGTTTAGGGAACGCCTCTTCATACTGGCGCCACTCTGAGCCCAGGGTCTTTTTCCAGTCGGTGTTGGCCTTAATGCCGTAGCCATAGCAGATATGCACCGCTGTTTCACACTTCAGCCCCTCGATGGCTCGCTCTAAAGCGGCGATCCCCCAGTCGTTCACCTCGTCAAAAAAGACGTTAAAGGCGGGCTCATCAAACTGAATAATATCGACGCCGGCCGCTTCCAGCTCTTTTGCTTCCTGGTTGAGAATTTTTGCGAACTCCCAGGCGAGCTTTTCGCGGCTTTTATAGTGGTTATCGTACAGCGTATCGATCATCGTCATCGGGCCCGGGAGAGCCCACTTGATTGGTTGAGCGGTTAGCTGACGTAAAAAGCGGGCATCTTCGACGAAAACGGGCTTTTGACGCGCCACGGCGCCAACCACCGTCGGCACGCTCGCATCGTAGCGGTTGCGAATTTTAACGACCTCGCGCTTCTCAAAATCCACGCCGCTGAGGTGCTCAATAAACGTGGTGACAAAGTGCTGCCGGGTTTGCTCGCCGTCGCTGACAATATCGATGCCCGCCCGCAGCTGATCTTCCAGGGAGAGGCGCAGAGCATCCTGTTTTCCCTCAACTAACTCCTCATTTTGCAATTTCCACGGCGACCACAGGGTCTCGGGCTGCGCGAGCCAGGAAGGTTTAGGTAAGCTGCCGGCGGTTGAAGTCGGTAATAGCGTTTTCATAATGAATGACCTTTTATTTTTGATTAATTAAAGAGTGTTGCTGGCAGACCATTGCGCAAGAATATTCTGGTATGGTTTGATGAAATGCTCTTCGGTAAATTTTCCCTGTTCAATAGCCAGCCGGCTACGCTCTTCCCGGTCATAAACGATTTTGGTCAATGAGTGATCCTGGTGGTTCAGGTCGGGCTGATAATATTGTCCTGCCGCCGAGTTGGCGTTGTAAATCTCCGGGCGGTAAATCTTCTGGAAGGTCTCCATCGTGCTGATCGTCGCGATCAGCTCAAGATCGGTGTAGTCGCTCAGTAAATCCCCGGTGAAATAAAAGGCTAAAGGCGCAACGCTGTTTTTCGGCATGAAATAGCGAACCTTCAGGCCCATTTTGCCAAAGTACTCTTCGGTCAGCGATGTGCCGTTTTGCTGGTATTCGATGCCCAGTACCGGATGCTGATTGCCGGTACGCTGGTAGGTGTCTTTACTTGAGATGCTTAAACAGATAACCGGCGATTTTTTAAACCGATCTTTATACGCGGCGGAGTTAACAAAATATTTAAATATATTGCCGTGCAGCACGCCGAAGTTGTCCGGGATGCTAAACTGCGCCTGATTCTTATTGTGCTCTAACAGCACGACGCTAAAGTCATAATCTCTCACGTAGGACGAGAAATTATTCCCCGCAATACCGTCAATGCGCTGCTGGGTCTTTTTATCAATAATATAGGGTTTTAAAATTTCGATCGCCGGGAAGGTTTCGCCGTTGGCTTCGAGCTTCATTTCAACGGAAATGATTTCAAGTTCGACGGCATAGCGATCGCCCTGGGGGTTATCCCAGTACGCCAGCGTATTGAAACGATTGTTCATCATCACCAGGGTGTTGCGCAAATTCTGCTGACGGTCTTTCCCTCTGGCTAAATTAGCAAAGTTGGTGGTAATACGCGTATTTTCAGAAGGGTTATAGTTTTCATCGAAAAGCGTGCTCTTAACCGTAAACGTAACGTCTTTATTCATCGCGATCTTGCATCCCAGGTTCTGACATGAAAACTGAATTTCTTTGCTGATTTTCCGCTAGCGGCTGATTTTCTCAGCCGCCGCTCTTCATGTTGTCAATAAGTTAACATTATGTATTTTATGCCAGAGGCTCTGGATGAGTGAAAGCGACTTAATTTCATTACAACATGAGCCATCTTCATGATCGGGGTTTGGCTGGGGCATCGTCGCCGCGTACGGCCGAGGATTAAAGGTTTCCCCCGCGAATCGGCGGGGGAAGGGGTATTGCGCCGGAGATTAGCTTTCGCAGAAGCGCAGCCGGTTGCCAAAGGGATCGTGAACCTCAAGGGTTTTTCCCCAATCCTGGCGCACGATGTCCGGCCGTCCGTAACCGTAATTTTTGTGCCTTAACTCATCCCTGAACAATTCAATGTTGCGCATCGGTATAAAAATTGTCGCGCCCGGGCTGGCGTCGCCGTGATGTTCAGAGAGGTGCAGCTGCAGGTCGTTTCGGCCGATTCCCATATAAAGAGGAAGGTCAGGCGCAAAGCGGTGTTCAAATTCAACGCTGAAGGCGAGGAAATCCACATAGAATTCGCGCGCTTTGCGCTCGTCAAACATGCGTAAAATCGGGATGCTTTTCTCAAAAGAGACGCCTGCGGGAGCCGCCGACGAGTCTAACCGTGCCGATGCCGTATTCCAGTCCTTATAGCCCAGCTGCTGCGCGACGATTTCAAGCGCGGAAGAGTGGGGAAGGGTGACGTTGCGCGACTCCAGCGAGTTGCGCAGTTTTGTGGCCATAACCTTTGCCTGCTCGATCGAAAACATCTTTTCTCCTGTCGTCAGGGTATGTTGGCGCTCGCATTACCAAACCCCGATCGTCACAAGATATAGGCTAAGCAACGTGGGTTAATGACGCGCTTTCACCTTTTCCTTACGGAAGCGAGCGGCGGGCAGCGCGGGCCAAAGAGTAAAATATATAATCGCCGCCAATGACGCAAGCCCGGCACGAGACGAAAGAAACCCGTCGTCAGCGGGGCCGGCAGCCTGGCACATTGGCCAAAATAACGGGTATAATCCCACGCATTATTCAACGGGTTTAGAAGCGAAAATGACAAAACTTACCTTACAAGAGCAGATGCTAAAAGCGGGTCTGGTGACCAGCAAAAAAATGGCCAAGGTCCAAAGAACGGCTAAAAAATCGCGCGTTCAGGCGCGTGAGGCCAGAGAGGCGGTAGAGGAAAACAAAAAGGCGCAGCTTGAGCGCGATAAGCAGCTAAGCGAACAGCAAAAACAGGCTATCTTATCCAAAGAGTATAAGGCTCAGGTCAAGCAGCTGATTGAAATGAACCGCATCCGCGTGGCAAAAGGCAACATCGATTTCAACTTCACCGATAACAATTTGATTAAGAAAATCGTTGTCGATAAGCCGACCCACGCCCAGCTGATTAGCGGCCGCCTCGCCATCGCGCGTCTGGTTGCTGAGGCCAGCGGCGAGAGCGAATACGCGATTATCCCCGCCGTTGTTGCCGATAAAATCGCGCAGCGCGATGCGAACAGTATCGTATTAAACAGCGCGCTGAGTCAGGAAGAGCAGGATGAGGACGATCCGTACGCCGACTTTAAAGTGCCTGACGATTTGATGTGGTAAGCCTGCATTTGTCGCGGCCTGCAGATGAAAAGTCCTTCGGGACTTTTCATTCAGTTTTACCCCGGCGGCCTGCCTGAAATACGGCTTCAGACCTTAAGCATTTTTACCGTGGCATCGACGTCTATTTCATCCTCCGAGAAGATGAGCGTCGTTCCCTGGAAGGTGGTAATCGCCAGCTTCTTCAGCGCGCGCATTTCACCCGGCGCCGCGGCCGTCTTCGGCCGGATGCTGCCCATCAGCGCCCCCACGGACAGCACCGCATTTTCTTTATCAATACGGATATCGGCGGGTACTTCTTCGCTGTAGACCAGGTAAGATTTGATTGACGTGAGCTTAATGCGCTCGCCGGCGATATAGATATATTTGCTTTCCGGGACCACCTTCACCGCATAGGCTGACAGGCCCTTGTTATTGGTCGTGGGCTCGAAAGTCACCGCCGCATCTTTCTTAATCAGCTCCGGATTGGCGACCTTAATCACATGAAAATAGCGGTTATCGCCGTTTTCATCTTTGATAAAGCCAAAACCTTTATCTTTAAACCAGGTTGTGATTGTTCCGTTCATCGCCATTACCGCCTACCTAATCGTTTATCTACTGAGTTTTTGCAGCGCGCAGTGTAAAACACAATCCCTGCGCAGACTACGTCTTTGCTTTAAGTCTGGCTGATAAATTTCAGCTACGCGAGCAGGCGGCGGTCGGCTAACGCAGAATGACGAGCGCGAGCGTCGTTCAGGGAATGAGCCTCATCTGCCGAAACCGGGTAAACAGCTGGCAGAACATGGCCTCGGTCTCACAGTAATCATGGAAGCCGGCGCGGCGAATTTTGCTGCCATCGGCGAACATGTCGTAGTCCCAGCTGAAGACAAAATCGACGAATTCCCAGCCCGTAATCGCGGCAATATCGCTCTCCCTGAGCCGATATTTGGCCGCCATTGTTTGCCAGATGGCCGCTTTATCCGCCATCACCTCCTGCAGCGACATTGGCAGGGGCGGTGCAACCGGCAGATCGAACCAGGCCGCAATCCGGGGCCACATCTCCTGCCAGCGGAACAGGTCGCCGTTATTGACGTTGAACGCCTGGTTCTGCGCCGCCTCGCTGGTGGCTGCCCACAGCGTCGCCTTCGCCAGCAGGCCGGAATCGGTCATCTCAATCAGGCTGTGCCAGGCGCCCGACTTGCCGGGGAAGCGCAGCGGAACGTTTAACTCCTTGCAAATCGCCGCATAGACCGCCAGCGACAGGGCAAGGTTCATCGGATTGCCGGTGGACAGCCCGCCCACGATGGACGGGCGCAGCGCCGTCCAGCGCCAGCTTTTCCCGGACTGGCGCGCCTCCAGCAGACTCTGCTGGGCAACGTTGAACTCCGGCGGCATATGCCCCGCGTCGCTTTCGCGCGCGGGGGTCTTAAACGGGCCAAGATGAGCGCCGTAGACCTTATAGCCCTGCATCAGGCTGACGTGCGCAAGCTGGGGCGACTGCTCCGCGGCGCTGAGCGCGTTATCCAGCATATTGAGGTTCGGCTCCACCAGCCCGGCCCAGCTATCGGCGTGCTGGTAGGCGGCATAAAACAGATGGCTGACCGGCAGATCCGCCAGCGCCGCCATCGTCGCCTTCCGGTCATGCAGATCCACCGCCAGGTAGCGAACGCCGGGACGCGAGGCGCCTCCCCGCCGCGACAGCCCAATGACCTGCCAGCCGGCCTGCTCTAGCTCGTCGATAAGCCTGCTTCCGGCGACGCCGTTGGCGCCGGCCACCGCGGCCAGGCGCGGATGTTGTTGAGTTTTCATGCTGAGTTCCTCTTTTCGGGTCGAAAGTGAAATCAGAGCATGATTCATTAGCGATAAAGGCAGAAGACCGGCATATATAATAAGATTAATAACAAAATCTTTGAGGTGAAAAGAGTGAACAAGCTCAAGGCGATGGACGTTTTTATCCGGGTGGCCGAAACCGGCAACCTCTCGGCCGCGGCCCGCAGCCTGGGTCTGACCCAGCCTGCGGTCAGCCAGCAGGTCATGGCCCTCGAGCAGAGCCTCGGCGTGACGTTACTGCTGCGCACCACCCGCGCGGTGACCCTCACCGAGCCGGGCGAGCGCTATTACCGGCAGATTCGTCCGATCCTCGATGCGCTGGCGGAAACCGAGGAGGCGCTGATCGGGCAGCAGCAGAAGCTTAGCGGGACCCTGCGCGTGCAGGCGCCTACGGGGATCGGCCAGCATCTCCTGACGCCGATCGTTATCGCCTTTCAGCAGCGTAATCCGCAGCTCAGCGTCGAGCTGATGCTGGAGGACCGGCTTGCCGACGTGGTGGGCGAGGGAGTCGATCTTGCCATCCGGCTGGGAGAACCCACCGGCCTCAGCCAGGTAGTCAGACGGCTGGCTAACGTTCAGCGCGTGCTGGTCGCCGCGCCGGGCTATCTGCAGCAGGCCGGAACGCCGGTGCGGCTGTCAGATCTGGTGCTGCACCGGACGCTTCGCTACAGCGGCCTCGCCGCCGGGGATGACCTGACGCTGGAAGGACCGAACGGAAAAGAGAGCGTCCGTCTGAACGCGGTTTTCCGCGCCAACAATAGCTTTTCGCTGATTGCCGCGCTGGAAGCGGGGGGCGGGATCGGCGGCATACAGCAGCCGCTGGTGGCCAGACAGCTGGAGCAGGGAACCCTGATCCGGGTGCTGGCGGACTACCGCTGGCAGCCGCTCGGACTGTACGCGCTCTATCCCACCGGGCGCTTTATCCCGCTGAAGGCCCGGATGCTAACCGAGGCGATTATCAACGGAATAAGCAACGTTAGCGGGATAGCCATGACTCCGTCCCTGGGCCCTCGCGAAGAATAGCGGGTTGAATTCAGTCGGCTTTAAGCATGCCGAAGCTGACGATCCGCGAGCGGCCAAGCTCTTTTGCCCGATACAGCGCGGCATCGGCGGCGCGCAGCAGGCTGTCGCTCTGCGTATGCTGCGGGAAGCTGGCGATCCCGATAGAGACGTCTATCTGGCCCATTTCGCTCAGGCCGTAGCGTAGCGTCATATTGCGGACGTGGTTGTAGATATCCTCGGCGCACGCCAGCGCCGACTCTTCGTCGGTCCCGGCGAGGAGGACTAAAAACTCTTCGCCGCCGTAGCGGAAGGCTATGCCGATATCACGCACCGCGCGCTGAACCACGGTTGCCACGTTTTTAATCACCAGATCGCCCGCTTCGTGGCCGTACCGGTCGTTAATTGCCTTGAAGTGATCGATATCGATCATCAGGCAGCTCAGCGGCGTGCCGTTGCGCATCGCCAGATTCATCTGGGTGTGCAGGGCGTCTTCAAGATGGTGACGGTTGCGCAGGCCGGTCAGCGAATCGAAAAGCGCCTTTTCCTGCAGCGCATTGCGCAGACGCTGGTTTGCCAGCGCCAGGCCCAGCGCTTCGGCCATCAGCTCAAGGTAGGCGCGTGAAGGAGCGGTGGCGGGAGTGACGTTTCTGAAGGAGAGCAGGCCAATGGCTTCCCCCTGGGCAATCAGCGGAATGCAAAGCGACCATTCCGCGCCGGGCTTCGGCAGATGATAGCAGGCAATATCCGGCTCGCCGTTGACCGGAGGATGGCTCTGCCCGCGGCGCACGGCCCAGCAGTTATCGGGATGAAAGACGTCCGGTTCATCCGGCGGCGAGAGCCAGCTGGCGACGCAGCGCATCTGCCAGGGATCGAGGTCGAGAATATAGAGCCGCCCGGGGATCTCCGGCGCGATATTGGGCGCGAAAAGCTCGGCGACCTTAACCACGTCCTCGAAAGATTCGCATCCCTGCAGACGCTGGGTCATCCGCGCCAGCAGCTCGCGGATCGCCCAGTCGGCGTCGCGCTCCTGTTCAAGGCGCTGGCGCGCCAGGCCGTTCTCGCGGAAAATGCGGATCGCCTGCGCCATATCGCCAATCTCATCAATCTGGGTGAAGTTCGGCGCTTCAACCGCATAGTCCTGCGAGGCGAGCCTTTGCACGACATCGCTCAGGCGTACCACCGGATACAGCACCCGGCGTTGCAGAATAAAACCCAGCACAAACAGGAACATCAGCGCCGTCAGCCCGACCATCAGCTCGGACAGGCTGCGCCAGGTATGGGACTTCTCGGTGGCTTGCACGATAGCGCCGTTGGCCCGGCCTTCCAGCAGCTGGCGGAAGTGGTCGATCTGCGTCTGAACCCGATCCAGCTCCTGCTCGTAAGGCTTACCGTATAGCAGGCCGATTGCCTCTTTATCCTCACCGCGGGCGATATTAGCCAGCGCCGTTTGCTGTTCGTCCTGCAGCTCGTCGGCAATGCGTAAACCCTCGTGCAGAAGCGCCAGCTCCTGGGACGTTGCGCCGCTATCCTTAAGCTTTCCTAGCCGGCGTTCGATGGAGGTCATCGCCTGAGCCTGCTGACGATACTCCGCTAAGACGTCCGGGTTTTTATTGATAACGTAGGCTCGCGCGAGGTCTGAAAGCTCCCAGGCGTCTGATTCAACTTCCTCGGTTAGCTGGTCGAAAATTTGGCGCTGCTGCACCGCCTGGCGTTCGGCAGTATCCGCGTTGGAGGCCATCAGCATAGCAATGCCGGAGGCGAGGGTCAGGGCGACGGTGATACCGTAGGCCCAGTTGGTCATGGTGGCGATTCTCACCGGTGATTTCCTTGCGTGCAGATGAATTTATAACGTTATTTTTTATTATGGGACCCCGTCCTGTCCGCAGGCTGCCGGCAGGTCACGGTGGCGACCGGTCGCGTTGTTTACCGATGATTTCGCGATGGAGCGTATCGGCATGCTGGCGTAAAACGGCAAAAACATTCGCATCCAGCGCGCCATTTATAACATCGTTTTCAATTAGCCGTAATGCCTGCTGATAGCTCATCGCCTGGCGATAGGGGCGATTTTCGGTCAGCGCGGTAAAAATATCGGCGATGGCGATAATTCTGTCCGGCAGATGCAGATAATCCGCGTTCAGATGCAGCGGATAGCCGCTGCCGTCGAGCTTTTCATGATGGTTGGCGGCCCAGTTAATAATCTCGCCGAGCTCGCTAAAGGCGCTGAGGAGCTCGCCGGTCATATAGCTGTGTTCGCGCACCAGCAGACGCTCTGCGGGGGCGAGCTCGCCCTGTTTCTCCAGAATATCCAGCGGGATAAAGATCTTGCCAATATCGTGCAGGTAGCCGGCGGCCTCGATTTTCTTGCACTGTTCTGCCGGTAGATCCATATAGCGCGCCAGCTGCCAGGATATTTCGCCGACCATAATACTGTGGCTGGCCGTGAAGCTGCTGTAGGTATCAACGATTTTGGCAATCAATAAGCAGATGTCTTTCAGGCCGTCGACATCGATGTACAGATCGTTAATCGGGCCGATGATTTCCAGCATCCGCTGGATATGGCCGGGGTTAAGATGCAGCCAGAAGTGCTCTTTTTTCGCCAGCTGACACAGGGTTTGGCACAGCTGCGGGTCCAGCTCCTGATGCAGGGCGCGGAATTTATCAATAATAGTGCCGGTCTGATACTCGATCGGGGCGGCATCAGCGGAGAGCAGGCGTTCGAAGGCATCGGCAAAACAGACAATATGCTCGTCGAGGCTACCTTTATAGTCCGCGCTGAGGTGGTGGTGGCGAATAATAGGCAGGATCGGCGCCAGAGTAGCGAGACCGCTAAGCATTTCCGCCCCCCGCTGCTGGTGGGGATCGTCAAGGTTATCTATCGCATTGAGCGAGGTAATCATCCGCTTGTCCCCCAGCACTCCGATGTCGTGCAGCAGCGCGGCGCAAAAGATAGTCTGCTGCCGCTGACGCGGCAGCCGTAGCGCCAGCGAGAGCTCAAGGGCGATAAGGGCCGTTCGCTGCATATGCAGGTGGAGTTCGGGATTGATTATCTGTATGACGCGAGTGGTAAGCATCAATGCTGATTTTAAGGCGAGACGCATCGTTTTTCCCTCTTCGCGATATCCACATAAAATAGGCCGATTCCGGCCGTTAGTGTATTGATAATTTACTAGCAACGCGTCTGAGGCGGGACAACTAACAATAATAAACGGTTGGTCCGGCGGCGGTTTCATCATCTGGCGCGCCCATCCCGGGGGCGTCGCTGCAGCAAACCGGCGTGAATGATGCATGAAAAGCCTTTGTTGCCCGACAGTTAATCATTTTGCCTGTAAAAAGAAAATAAATAGTGGCAGGCCGTTTGCGTTAACTCCCCGCCCGTTTGCTAAATAGCTATTCTGGGGATGAGTAAAGATGAATTTTAGAGCATGACTTGCGATTGCGTTACTGACGATGCGTTCCCTGGCCGCTCGCGCAGCATAGCCCACATACTCGCTCCACGATGGCGGGAAGTTCTGCCCGTTCCGCCGCCAGCAATCAGCAGCATCGCCGCCTCAGGGCGAGGCGGCGAACGGACTTGGTCAGAATTTCAGCGATCCCTGTAGGTACAGGGTGCGCGGCTGACCGGCGTAAATGCCTTTGTTGTTATCGTCGTACGAGCGGGTGTAGTACTCGTGGTCGAAGATATTCTTCACCCCGACCGCGAGGTTAAGGTTGGCCATCTGCGGACCAAAATCGTAGGCGACTCGCGCCCCCCACAGCATAAAGCCCGGAATGCGGCCGGTGCTGCCGTCGGCGCTCTCCGCAACGGTGTTGGCGTTGTCGGCAAACTGGCTGGACTGGAAATCGCTATTGAGGTTGAAGGTCCAGCTGCCCGGCTTATAGTCGACGCCGAGGGTGCCTTTATGCTTCGGCGAGAACGGGACCTGATTGCCGTAGGTGTCGCCTTTTTCGCGAATTTCGGCGTTAACGTACGCATAGCTGGCGTACACCGACAGGTTGTCGAGGCGCGGCGTGAGATCGCCAAGATCGTAGCGCGCCTGGGTTTCCAGCCCGCTGTGGCGGGTTTTGCCGCGGGCGGTGACGGTATCGTTGGTCTGGTTGGAGTCGTACTGATTATTGAAGTTAATCAGGAACAGGCCCAGCTCCGCGCTCAGCGCGCCGTTGTCGTAGCGGCTGCCGATCTCCCAGGTACGCGCCTTTTCCGGTTCCACGTTGCCGCTCTCCACGGCCTTGCCAATTTGGCTGTACTGGACGGTGCCGAACGAGCCTTCGGTATTCACATAAAGATTCCAGCTGTCGGTGAGATGATAAAGCACGTTCAGCGCCGGCAGCGGGGCGTTGTAGCTGACCCGCTCGCGGCTACCCTTGAGGTTGTTGTCCTGATAGGACTCAATATGCTCGAAGCGCATGCCCGGGGTGAGCGTCCAGTCGCCGATATCAATCCGGTCGTCGAGATACCAGGCGTGGGCCTCGGTACCGGAACGGGTATCGCGATCGTAAGGGCTGGCGGTGCCCGGCAGCTCACCGCCGGCGGTGGTGGTGTAGTAGCGCATCTCGTGGGTGGATTCATTCACGTAGCGATAGCCGACGCCCACTTCATGCGCGGTAGCGCCGAGCGTAAAGCTCTGGCTGTAGCGCGGCTCGATCCCGCGCACCCAGTATTCGCGAGGCGAGAGCGTAATGCGCTTGCCCTGCTCAAGGTAGCCGCTGCGCAGCGTATGGGTGTAGAAGCCCTGAATATTGAACTTGTGCAGCGCGTCCGGCTGAAATTGATAGCCGAGGCTGGCGAGCTGGCGGCGCCCCCAGAAGCGGTCGTACGGGCGGGTAGACTGCCAGCGGTCGGCGTTATAATCGGCGCGGGAAAGCCCGCCGGGCATATCGGCCTCGCCGTCATAATATTGCAGCAGGCTGTTAAAGGTATGCACCTCGTTGGGCGCATATTTGCTTTTCAGCATCACGTCGTCAATGCGGGTGGCGCTGTGCTCGCGCCAGTCGCTGCCGCGGGTGCCGGAGTAGAGCAGCGCGGAGCCAAAGCCGTTATCCGCCGTGCCGCCAATCAGCAGGTTGTGCGTCTCTTTGGGATTGTTCTGCGAGGAGGTTGGGCTCAGCTGGCCTTCAACGCCGGCCTCAATGCCAAAATCCTGCGGAATGGCGCGGGTGACGAAGTTTACTACGCCGCCCACGCTCTGCGGCCCGTAGCGCACGGCGCCCGCGCCGCGAACGACGTCCACGGCATCCATATTGCCCAGCGATACCGGCGCCAGCGACAGCTGGGGCTGGCCGTAGGGGGCGAAGGGCACCGGGATACCGTCCATCAGTACCGTGGAGCGGCTGGCCAGGCGCGGGTTGAGGCCGCGGATGCCAAAGTTCATCGCCAGATCGTGGCTGCCGGTGCCGGTGTTATCCGGGGCGTTGACTCCCGGGATGCGGTTCAGCACCTCGCGCATGGCGGTGGCGCCGGTTTTGGCAAACTCGTCGCGGCGGATAACGTCGCGGGCGCCGGCGTGTTCAAACACGTCGTTTTCCCGGGCGTCGCCCAGCCAGTCGCCGACAACCGTCAGCGTTGACTCGTTGTCAACGGGGGCCGGCTCCAGAGTCCAGGCGTTATGACCCAGGGATTTGAGCCGCAGGCCGCTGCCGGCCAGCAGCCTCTGCAGGCCATCTTCAACGTCGTAGCTGCCGTGCAGGCCGTCGCTGTGCTTGCCCCGGGTCAGGCCTGCGTCGGCGGCGAGGGTGATGCCGCTGCGGGCGGCGTACTGATTGAGCGCGGTAGCTAAATCTCCGGCGGCGATATCAAACTGCGCGGCGGCAAAGACCGGCGCAGCGGCCAGCGCCGCCAGCGGCAGCAGGCTTAAACGGATTGCCATCACCAGAGGCATGGGTTTGCGTAGAACGCGTAAAGGCGTCATCTGATCTCCACGATTGTTTTGGTTGTTTTCACCCGTTAAGTCGAACGAGCAGGGGAAAAGGGACAATGGAGAATGAGAATTTTTTGTGTTTTTTCTCAGGCGGGGACGACGGTGACCCAGTAGCGGGTGGCAACCTGCAGTTTGACCGGCAGCGTTTGCGTAATAACCTGCAAAATCGTCCCGGTGTCGTCCAGCGGGAAGGTGCCGCTCAGGCGTAAATCGGCAACCCGGGGATCGCAGCGCAGAATACCGGGGCGATAGCGGGCGAGGGTGGCGATAACCTCCCGCAGGGGGCGGTCGCGAAAGCTGAGCACGCCCTCGGTCCAGCTATCTTCACCGGAGCTCAGCGTTTGTATCGGGGAAAAGGCTTCGGCGCTAAAGCGCAGGCTTTCTCCGGCCTCGACCCGCTGGATCTCGCCGTGCGCCAGGCGCACCTCAACGGCGTGCTGCTGCACCGCCAGGCGGGTCTCATCGGCAAACTGGCGAACGGTGAACTCCGTGCCCAGCGCGGTGAGGTTCCCGTCGCGGGTCTGCACGCGGAACGGTCGCTGGAGCGCGTCGCGGGCGGTGCGGATGGCAATTTCGCCGTAGCGCAGACGCACCAGGCGCTGCCGGGCGTCGAAATAGACGTCGGCGGCGCTGTCGGTGTTCAGGGTCAGAACCGAGCCGTCCGCCAGCGGCTGGCGACGCGTCATCCCCCTGGCCGTGCGGTAGTCGGCGCGCAGCCCCTCCGCCAGCTCGCTGCCCCACAGCCGCCAGCCTCCGCCGGCGATCGCCAGCAGCATCAATCCTTTCAGCACCTGACGGCGGGCGGCCCGACCGTCGTTGAGGGCCCGGCTGGCGAGCGCGCCGGGCAGGTGACCCATCTGCTGACGCAGGTTTTCGACCTGCTGCCAGGCCCAGCGGTGGTCAAGATCCTGCTCGTACCACTGCTGCCAGCGGGCTTCCTGCTGCGGGCTGGGGCGGCCGTCGCTGAGCAGGGCATACCAGTGGGAGGCCGAGCGCAGGGCCCGGCGACGGGAGTCGGTCAGCTTTCCGATCACAGACCGTTCTCCAGGCGAAAAATCAGGCAGTGCTCGGTCGCTTTGGCGACATATTTTTTCACCGAACTGACGGAGACCGTCAGGCGTACGGCGATTTCGGCGTAGGTCAGACCTTCCAGCTGGGAGAGCAAAAAGGCCTCCCGCGCCTTCTGGCTCAGGCCGTCCAGCATCGCATCGATCTGCTGCAGCGTTTCCAGCTGAATTTGCTGCAGTTCGGCGGAGGGCGCCAGCGCCTCCGGGAGCTGGGCAATCAGCTCCAGCCAGGCGCGCTCCAGCGCATTGCGGCGAAACAGATCGATCATCACCCGCTTCGCGACGGTGCACAGGAAGGATTTCGGATCGCGGATGGTCGTTAAGGCTTCGCCGCCCATCAGCCGCATAAAGGTATCCTGAGCGACGTCATCGGCGTCAAAAGAGGATTGCAGCCTGCCGGTTAGCCACTTTTTCAGCCAACCGTGATGGGCGTGATACAGCGAAGCAAGCGTCAGCGGCGCGGCGGTGGCGGAAAGTGAGGACATGGCCGTATTTCAGGAAAAATGGAACGATAGCGCATATGTTAATATGAGAATGGTTCTCATTACAATTGAAACGCAGCGCGAACCTTTCCTGCGGAACGGGTTGTTACTTTAAGTAATTGTTATCAATTATAATTGATTTTACATCTTCGGCGGCGTTCGTATGCTCAAATGCAAATAAAAGTCATTATCAATATTCCCTCGCCAAAGATAATGATGTATTTATAATGCATCTTATAAGCCATGAGGTGCTGCAGATGAATGCGAGTGAAAAGGCCGGACACACATTTTTAGCCAGCCTGGGGAAAACCCGGTTGCGGCCCGGCGGCGTAGAGGCGACGGAATGGCTGTTCCGTCAGGCCGTGCTCTCTTCCGAGAGTACGGTGCTGGAGGTGGCCTGTAATATGGGGACCACCTCAATAGAGCTGGCGAAACGTTTTGGCTGCCGCGTGTACGCCATCGATATGGATAAAGACGCCCTGGCGAAGGCCCGGCAAAATATCGTCCTGGAAGGGGTGGATAATAAGGTTCTGGTAATGGAGGCGAACGCCACCAGCCTGCCGTTCCCTGATGCCACCTTTGACGTGGTGATTAATGAGGCGATGCTGACCATGTATGCCGATAAAGCCAAAGCGAAGCTGGTGGCGGAATATTATCGCGTGCTCAAGCCCGGCGGCCGCCTGCTGACCCACGATATTATGTACACCCAGCAGACGCTGGGGGAGGGAGAGCGCGCGGCGCTGCAGGGAGTGGTCAAATCTCACGTCAGCCCGATGAGCCAGGCGCGCTGGCAGTCGCTGTTTGAAGAGGCGGGGTTTGACGCCGTGCGCTACCACGCGGGGCCGATGTCGCTGATGTCGGCGCGGGGGCTGATAAAAGATGAAGGTTTCAGCCAGGCCCTGAGAATCATCTGTAATGGCCTGCTTAAGCGGGAGAATCGTCCACGTTTCCTGGCGATGATGCGTTTTTTCCGCCGCCAGCGCCGGCAGCTGAATTTTATTGCCTGCTGTTCGGCGAAAGGTATTGCTGTACATAAATAATGCGAAATAAGCGTGCGAAATAAAAGCGACCTTATATATCTGTCATTATTTGTCAGGAAGATAAAATAAGCCGAGTCTTATTTTTGCTCCCCCCGCCGGCGATAACTTTTTTGGTCCAACGTCAGCGGGGAGAATTATTCTTCCCGATCTCGTCCGGGGCTTCATGGTTGATTTTTCGGCGCGTCGGCCCGCGGCGTTATTACATCGGGCCGGAGGCGGCCGAACGCGCCGGCTTCGCCGCGGTGCCGGGCCCGGTCCGCACGGGAGATGTGCGGGGAGCGGCGCTCGACGGCGGCGTGTCAGCAGGCGGAAGTTTGGCATTTGTATAAATGAATAGCGTGTGAATGATTCTTCTGGCGAATATTCTTAATCTATTATTTGTTTTTTAATTTACATTTTGTAACAAGTGTGCTGGCATTATGTTTTTTTACCCTCCCTGCTCGTTTTTACTTGCCCGAGTGAATTTAGGCAGATTACTATTGTCGTACCTGCTTTATGTACCGCCTAACGACTGATGAAGGGAATCGTTTTTTCCTTAAGCGTTACCTCATGTTGGATGTTTACAGGAAAAATCATGTATTCCGCTTTTGATAAGAGTCTTTTGCACCCCCGCAACTGGGCGACCTGGTTTGGCCTGGCCATTCTCTGGTCGATCGTGCAATTACCCTATCCGTTCCTGCACAGCATCGGCACCCGCGCCGGTAAGATCTCGCGACGCTTCCTCAAGCGCCGGGAGCATATTGCCAGAAGAAACCTTGAGCTCTGTTTCCCCGACATGCCTGCTGAAGCGAGAGAAAAGCTGATCGAGCAGAACTTTATGTCGCTGGGGATGGGACTTATTGAAACCGGGATAGCGTGGTTCTGGAGCGATGAGCGCGTCAGGAAATGGTTCGACGTGGAAGGTCTCCACAATCTCGAAAAGGCCATGAATGCCGGTAAGGGCGTGATGGCGGTGGGCGTGCATTTTATTTCGCTTGAGCTCGGCGGCCGCACTATGGGCCTGTGCCGGCCGATGATGGCAACCTATCGCCCGCACAACAGTCCGCTGATGGAGTGGGTGCAGACCCGCGGACGCCTGCGCTCGAATAAAGCGATGATCGATCGCCGTAATTTATCCGGCCTGGTGCACGCCCTGAAAGCCGGCGAGGCGGTGTGGTTTGCCCCCGATCAGGATTACGGCCCGAAGGGCAGCGTCTTTGCCCCGTTTTTCTCCGTGCCTCAGGCCGCAACGACCAACGGCACCTACGTCCTGTCGCGCCTTTCCGGCGCCAAAATGCTGACCATCAGCATGGTGCGTAAAGCGAACGGCCAAGGCTACACCTTATATATCAGCGACACGCTGGACGATTATCCCGGCGAAGATAAGCAGGAAGCCGCCGGCTACATCAACAGGGTCATCGAGAGAGAGATTCTGCGCGCGCCTGAGCAATATCTGTGGGTTCACCGACGTTTCAAAACGCGCCCGCTGGGCGAAGGTTCTCTGTACTAAGCCAACAGGCACCCTAAGCTCTTTCAAAATCACGTTAGTTGCGTTAACGTGAGCGCGATCATATTTTTGTTGAACGCGAAGGAGTGCAGTGTGTTCGCTGAGTTTGGTGTTTTGAACTATTTGACCTACCTGGTCGGGGCCATTTTTATCATTCTGGTGCCTGGGCCAAATACCTTTTTTGTCCTCAAAACCGGTATCGCGCACGGCATCAGAAAGGGCTATCTGGCGGCAGCCGGCGTGTTTATCGGCGATGCGGTGCTGATGCTGCTGGCCTTTGCCGGCGTCGCGACGCTGATTAAGACGACGCCGGTGCTGTTCAATATCGTGCGCTACCTCGGGGCCATCTATCTGCTGTGGCTGGGCGGGAAAATGCTCTACGCGGTGCTGACGCAGCGGGAAGGGCATGCCGATACCCACGCCGAGCCGGCGAGCGCGATCCTCAAGCGGTCGCTGACCCTCAGCCTGACCAACCCGAAAGCTATTCTGTTTTATGTCTCGTTTTTCGTCCAGTTTATCGACGTTAGCGCGAAGACGCCGGGCCTGGCCTTCTTTATTCTGGCGCTGACCCTGGAAGTGATTAGCTTTATTTACATGAGCTTCTTAATTGTTTCCGGCTCGTTCGTTACGCGCTACGTTAGAACGAAAAAGAAGCTCGCCAAAATTGGCAACAGCCTGATTGGCCTGGTCTTTGTCGGCTTTGCTGCGCGCCTGGCGACGCTGCAGTCGTAGCCTGTTGGCCGGTATGCTGAGCCGGCCTGGCAGCGATAATCTCTGGGTGGTAACAAAAGCCCTTCAATTTTAATTGCATTGGTGTTACATATACAGCCGATTATCGGTCAGATAAAAGGGAACCCGGATGATTCTGCATAAGCTCATCAGCAATAAAAACAGTAAGAAATTTTTCATGTCGATAGCGGTGGTATTTGCCATCGCGCTTGCCGTCGTTGGACGCGCGACCTTTGGCGGCGTGGTGAGCGAGTACAATATGCCGTACTCCGAATGGACAACCTCGATGTTCTTCCTGCAGGGGGCGATGGTGACGGTCTACAGCATCGTGTTTACGCTGCTTTTCTCCATTCCGCTGGGCTTCGTCTTTTTAGGTTCTGACCGCCAGGACTAAGTAAAACAAGGCGAACCTGCGTTCGCCTTGATCCGCCTTTTTTCACCAGCCTCTGCCGTCGTAATGATGGTGGTGGTGTCTGTGATGATAGCCATCATCAACAATGCATCCCGATAACAGCGTGCATAACGCAAGCAGCAACGACAACACGATCGGTTTTTTCATCTCACTTCTCCGTTAATCCGCCGTCCGCCCGCGGCTGGCGGCGGTTTCGGCTGGTGAAGTGAGTGTATCGCGTTAAGTTATTGAGTGGATAAGACAACTCTGCAATTCAGGCGCGGCGGCAACCGGCGATTACCACCAGCCAAACTGCGCGCCAGCCAGCGCGATAGCGGCGATGATAATCATCAGGATAGTGCTTTTTTTCACGACGAACCGCCCGGTGCCGCGTATCCGCCAACAAAAAACCAGCCAAGAAAAATGACGGCGATAATAAAAATTACTACCGGGAAAAGAATACCCAATCTCATTGTGTTGTCCCTGAGCCTGCGAATGATACCCGCTATCATACTGGAAATTTCGGCGATTTAGTCAATATCCAGAAAAGTCTCTTTGCGGATTGACGTCGATGGCGCCAAAGCTGGCGCGCGGGTAGCTGATCTGCTGCCCGGCCAGGAAGTAAATCCCGGTGATTTCCTTACGCAGCGCAGCGATAAACATCTGCTGCCGTTCGGCGCCCGTCATCCGGCCCGACAATCAAAAACTCGTCGCCGCCGAGACGACCCGCGAGATACATTAGCTGAGGGAATATTTGTGGTTGCAGCGGGGAAAAAAGCCCCGTCGGGGGCGACGGGGAAAACTCATTGATTATGGAATGATCTGTTCTCTGGTCAGTTCGAGAACAAGGGCTACTCTAAGACGTAAAAGTGTAGTTAAAATGGAGAAACCGTGAAGAATCAGGGCACGATAACGGCTTTGATCAACAAAAGGAGTCAACATGAAGTGGATGACCATACTACTGCCGCTGGCGCTGGCCGGATGCGCGAAGCAGCCGCCGCCGCAGGACGCTCCGCCGCCGCCGAAGGCTATCGGCATGGCCAACCCGGCCTCGGTCTACTGCGGCCAGAAGGGCGGCACGCTGATACCGGTCCAGACGCCGCAGGGCGTGCGTAGCGACTGCAAGCTGCCAGGTGGCGAAACCCTCGATGAATGGGATCTGTGGCGCCGGGATCATCCCGCTAAGGCGTAACCTCGCCAGCGGGCAGGTTTTCCAGCCACTCGGCCAGCACCAGCGCGTGGTTTTGTCGCGTATCTTTGGCGGCGTAGATCAGCGTGAGCGGCTGCCGGCGAGCCAGCGCGGCCAGGCGTAGCCCCTCGTCGCGCTGGCTTTCCAGCTCCCGGCGGTACTGCTCGCGGAAGCTGGCGAAGTCGATAACTTCGCCGTGCAGGGCCTTGCGCAGTTCCGCGGAGGGCGTCAGGGTTTTGCACCACTCATCGTAGCGCAGCGCCTCTTTTTTAATCCCCCGAGGCCAAAGCCTGTCGACCAGAACGCGATAGCCGTCGCCGGCTTCAGCCGTCTCGTAGACGCGTTTACATTGGATCATCGCTATTCTCCATCCGTCTTATCCAGGCAAGCAGCTGTGGGATCTGCCCGTCGGAAAAAACCGTAATACCGTGTTCGCGCAGCAGGGCGGCCGCGACGCCGGAGCCGGGCTTGCGCTGCCCGCTAAAGGAGCCGTCGTAGATAAACTGGCTGCCGCAGGTTGGGCTGCCGTCGGTGAGCAGCGCCGCCTGGCAGCCCTCTTCCAGCGCGGCCTTCAGCGCCAGCCAGCTGATAGTGCGCGGTGACGTCGCGGCCGTCGCTTTCAACGATGCGTCCGCGGTTTCGCATCACCTCCGCGCCCTGGGCATCGAGAATTTCCGCCGGCAGCCTCGGTACCGGCAGTCCGGCGGCCAGCTCGGGGCAGTGGATCACCAGCCGGTTTTCGCGCTGCCAGCGCGCCAGCGTCTCGTTCAGCTGCGCCTTGTCGCTGCCGTTATAGCGCACCTGAAAGCCCATCAGGCAGGCGCTCACCAGCAGTTTACCGCCGCCGGGCCTGGGCGAAAGCAAACGGGTCGTCCCGGCATCATCCGTAACGGGAAGTGATTTTAGCATCGGTATCTCCGGTATAAAAAATTCACTGTGATGCCTCAGTGATATCGCCGCAGGCGCGTAAGGCAGCCCCAGCTTTTGCAATGCCAATATTATCATCTGCCATCACCGACTGCCAAAGCGTCGCCAGGGCCTCTGACCCATTCGGGGACAATCCCCCAGCGATCGCGAGCGCTATATTTTTGCCATTCAGCGAATCGTGCGGTAGCCATTGAGACGGATTGCTGTCAATGGATATCATCCCGTAGCGCCGCAGGTTTTTATTTAAAATATGGGGCTGTTCTACCCCATGCGGCTCTTGTAATATAATATTGTGGCTGCGTGAAATCTTTTTTTATAATAACGTATTAAAAATGATACCTTAAAAATATATTAAATCTCAGGTGCTATTTTTGATACTTTAAAAGTCCTCGTGATAAATCAGGTTATGTGATCGCCGTATATAAAGCAGTTTGGCTTAATTTAATAAAATAGCAAAACAAACACGGCAATTTATTACCTGAAACAGAGCCAGCTAAATCTGGCTCCACTCTATATTATTGAGGCCATATTATGGAAAGCGTGCAAAATACCCTCGTCGCTCGCGAGAGCAGCGGCTGGAGAAAAAGTGACACCGTCTGGATGCTGGGACTGTACGGGACGGCTATTGGCGCCGGGGTTCTTTTTCTGCCGATTAACGCCGGGGGTGGCGGTTTAATTCCGCTGATCATCATGGCTATTCTCGCCTTTCCGATGACCTTTTTTGCCCATCGCGGTTTAACCCGTTTCGTGCTCTCAGGTAAAAACCCAGGCGAAGATATTACCGAAGTGGTGGAAGAGCATTTCGGCATCGGCGCCGGCAAGCTGATTACTTTGCTGTACTTCTTTGCGATTTACCCGATTCTGCTGGTCTATAGCGTCGCGATCACCAATACCGTCGACAGCTTTATTACCCATCAGCTGGGGCTGGTCTCGCCGCCGCGGGCGATTCTGTCGCTGATTTTAATTGTCGGCATGATGGGCATTGTGCGCTTTGGCGAAAAGATGATTGTTAAGGCGATGAGCGTGCTGGTGTTCCCGTTTGTGGCGGCGCTGATGATCCTGGCGCTCTATTTGATTCCACAGTGGAACGGCGCGGTTCTGGATACCCTATCGCTGAGCAGCGCCTCCGCAACCGGAAACGGCCTGTGGATGACGCTGTGGCTGGCTATTCCGGTGATGGTGTTTTCCTTCAACCACTCGCCGATTATCTCCTCTTTCGCGGTGGCGAAACGGGAAGAGTACGGTCAGGACGCCGAGCGTAAATGCGCCCGGATCCTCAGCTATGCGCACATCATGATGGTGCTGACGGTGATGTTCTTCGTCTTCAGCTGCGTGCTGAGCCTCTCCCCGGCAAACCTCGCGGAAGCGAAAGCGCAAAACATCTCCATCCTCTCCTATCTGGCGAACCACTTTAACGCGCCGCTGATTGCCTGGATGGCGCCGATTATCGCCATGATCGCCATTACCAAGTCCTTCCTCGGCCACTACCTCGGCGCGCGTGAAGGCTTTAACGGCATGGTGATCAAGTCTCTGCGCAGTAAGGGCAAATCTATCGAAATTACCAAGCTGAACAAAATCACCGCGCTATTCATGCTGGTGACCACCTGGCTGGTGGCGACCCTGAACCCGAGCATTCTGGGGATGATTGAAACCCTCGGCGGACCGGTTATCGCCATGATCCTGTTCCTGATGCCGATGTACGCCATCAATAAAGTTCCGGCTATGCGCAAGTACAGCGGTCACATCAGCAACGCGTTTGTGGTGGTGATTGGGCTGATTGCCATCTCCGCCATCTTCTACTCTCTGTTCAGCTAAGCTCCCGGCGCCTCTCGTTGCGGGAGGCGCATCCGTTTTGCTTTGTAACCCTATGGGTGCCACATGATTAGCGTTTTCGATATTTTTAAAATCAGTATCGGTCCCTCCAGTTCACACACCGTTGGGCCGATGAAGGCCGGAAAACATTTTGTTGATACCCTACAGGAAAAGGGCCTGCTGCATAAAGTGACCCGCCTGGTGGTGGACGTATACGGCTCCCTTTCGCTAACCGGCAAGGGCCACCATACCGATATTGCGATTATTCTTGGACTCTCCGGCTATTTGCCGGATACCGTCGATATCGACGCCATTCCCACGATTATTCGTGACGTTAATAGCCTGCAGCGTCTGCGTATTGAGCAGGGCCAGCGGGAGGTTGAGTTCCCGGTGGCGGAGTGCATGCGCTTTCATCATGAGTTTCTGCCGCTGCATGAAAACGGTATGAGCATCACCGCGCTTTGCGACGGAAAAATCGTCCACTTTCAGACCTATTACTCCATCGGCGGCGGCTTTATCGTCACCGAGGAGGAGTTCGGTAAAAGTCAGGACGCGGAGGTCGATATTCCTTTCCCGTTCTACTCCGCCCGCAACCTGCTGGCGCACTGCCACGATAACTGCCTGTCGATCTCCGCGGTGATGATGAAAAACGAGGTCGCCCGCCACGGCAGAGAAAGCGTTGAGCACAATATGGCGAAAATCTGGGAGACCATGAGAAACGCCATTAACCGCGGCATGAGCACCGAAGGCCTACTGCCGGGGCCGCTAAAGGTACCGCGCCGCGCCTCGGCGCTGCACCGGGTGCTGGCTCCGCAAAGCCAGTCGATTACGCCGCTGAGCGCGATGGACTGGGTCAATATGTTCGCGATGGCGGTGGGGGAAGAGAACGCCTCCGGCGGCCGGGTGGTGACTGCGCCCACCAACGGCGCCTGCGGTATAGTACCGGCGGTGCTGGCCTATTACGACCGCTTTATCAAAACGGTGACGCCGGAAATCTATATGCGCTACTTCCTCACCGCCGGCGCGATAGGCATATTGTACAAAATGAACGCCTCTATTTCCGGCGCGGAAGTTGGCTGCCAGGGGGAGGTGGGCGTGGCCTGTTCTATGGCTTCCGCCGGGCTGGCGGAGCTGCTGGGCGGCAGCCCGGAGAAGGTTTGCATTGCCGCCGAAATTGGCATGGAGCATAACCTGGGACTAACCTGCGACCCGGTTGCCGGCCAGGTTCAGGTACCCTGCATCGAGCGCAACGCCATTGCGGCGGTGAAAGCGATCAATTCGGCCAGCATGGCGATGCATCGCACCAGCGATCCGAAAGTGTCGCTGGATAAGGTCATCGATACCATGTTTGAGACCGGGAAAGACATGAACGCGAAATATCGCGAAACCGCCCGCGGCGGGCTGGCGATTAAAGTCGCGGTCTGCGAATCCTGAAGTCCGCCTGCGCCGCCTGCAGCGCAGGCGGCTTTTTCGCGAAGTCCACCTCCTGCGCGACGCCCTTAGCCCTTATCAGGCCGGCCTTTTTTATCGGCCTCCGACGGCGGAAAAGACCAGACAACGCTGTGGGACGCCGACGAGGTGTACCATTCGTTAATGGTGGCGTTCGCCTTGCTGGCCTGTTCGGCGACGGCGCATTTCTCTTTTGGCTGCGGCGCTTTTTTGCGAATACGGATGCGGGGAGGGGCGGTGGCGTTGATTTGCGCATTAAAAGTACGAATATGCGAATCGAATAAAATAGACTCCAGCTGATGCAGCCGATCCAAACCGCGCAATATACCGATCAGCGTGCTCAGGGTGACGGATTCACCTAATTCTACGCGTTTGATGGTGGCGGCGCCAACCTGCGCACGTTCGGCGAGCTCAATTTGGGAGAGCCCGAGCTGCATACGCGTTTCTTTAATTCTGCGGCACAGTTCAGAAATAATTTCGCTATCGGACATCGTACTGAAACGCATTTTGCTGCCTCTACTGCTTAATAAATCATTACGGATTATTTAACAGGCTAATTTATAAATAAAGCGAATAATTTCTTTTTTGCGAGAGTAATAACACTGTTTTTTTATTTAACAAAACAGCTACAGGAAATGGGGTAAATAAGTACCGGGAATGAAATAAAAGAGTAAAAATTCGGATATAGATTTTTAGGTATTTTCAGCGAGGATAATGCCCCGCAGGCCGCCCGCCGGGCAGAAAATAGGGATTGTGTTCCGCGCGGGAGATCGCTAATCTGAGGCTCCTTGTGTTGCCCGAAAAATCGTTCTGACATAAGGATCCTGCTATGAACACTCCCCTGCGTATTGCCCTGGTTGGCGACTACAACCCTGACGTTGTCGCGCACAAAGCTATTCCCTTAGCCATCGACGATGCCGCTGCCGTGCTGGAGCTGCCCCTGCGCTACGACTGGCTGGCGACCAGCGATATCCGCGACGCCGAGGCGCTCGCCGATTACGACGCTATCTGGGTGGTGCCCGCCAGCCCCTATAAAAATGCCGCCGGCGCGTTTATCGCGATCCGCTATGCGCGCGAAAACGGTATTCCGTTCCTTGGCACCTGCGGCGGCTTTCAGCACGCGATCGTCGAGTACGCGCGCAACGTCATCGGCTGGCAGGATGCGGGGCATGCGGAAACGGATAGCGGAGGGCGAATGGTGATTGCGCCGCTAAGCTGCTCGCTGGTGGAGAAAACGGCGGCGATTGAGCTGCGCGCAAATACGCTGATCGCCCGCGCCTACGGCCGCGACAGCATCGAAGAGGGCTATCATTGCAGCTACGGTATTGCCGAGGAGTTTGCCCGCGAGCTGGAGCAGGGCGATCTGCGGGTGACCGGCTGGGACGAAGAGGGCGATATCCGGGCGGTGGAGCTGGTGACGCATCCGTTCTTTGTCGCGACCCTGTTCCAGCACGAACGCCACGCGCTTGCCGGACGTCCGTCGCCGCTGGTGCAGGCCTTTTTACGCGCCGCCAGCCAATAATTAACTCACGGCCCCTGGACGGCCCCGCAACGCCGGGGCCGTCCAGGCCGAGGGCAAAAGAGCGCTTTAGCCGTTAATCTCCCGGGCGCGGCCGGCGAGGGCGCCAAAGATGGCCATCACCACGGCGCTCAGCGCCACGGCGATCAGCGGAATGTGCCAGTCGCCGTTGGCATCGTGGATTTTCCCCATCACCGGCGGCCCGCAGGCGGCCAGCAGGTAGCCGACGGCCTGCGCCATGCCGGAAAGCGCCGCTGCCTGGTGCGCCGAGCTGGCGCGCAGGCCGATAAAGGTCAGCCCCAGAATCATCGTCGCCCCGGAGCCGAAGCCAAAGAGCAGCGCCCAGAGGACCGCCTGCCCGGGCGCCAGCCACAGCCCGGCCGAGCTGACGGCGCACATCAGCGCCACCAGCACCGCGATGCCGCGCTGGTCTTTCAGCCGCTGCAGGATCAGCGGGACCGCAAGGCCCGGCGCGGCGGTGGCCAGCTGAAGCAGGCCGTGCAGGGAGCCGGCCTGCGCTTCGCTATAGCCAAGACTCTGCAGAATGGCCGGCAGCCAGCCGACTATCACGTAATACACCAGCGAGTTAATGCCGAGGAACAGCGTCACCTGCCAGGCCAGCGCCGAGCTCCAGATTCCGCGGTTGTGCATAGCGCCTGACGCGGTCAGCGGGGCGGCGCCCTGCCTGCGCGACTGCGGCAGCCAGAAGAATAGCGCCAGCAGCGGGAAGGCCATCAGCATGAGCAGCGCGCCGCGCCAGCCGAAGCCGGCCAGCGCCAGCGGGACCACCGCGGCCGAACCCAGCGCCGCGGCGGCGCCCATGGTGAGCGAATAGGCGCCGGTCATTTTGGCGACATGCTGCGAGAAGTCGCGCTTGATTAAGCCCGGCAGCAGTACGTTGCCCAACGCAATACCGCAGCCAATGACGGCCGTTCCGCCAAAGAGCATGCTTGTGGAAGGCAGCGAGCGCAGGCCGATGCCGAGGCAAATCAGCCCCAGGGCGAGCAGCAGGCTGCGTTCGATACCGAAGCGGCGGGCAACGCCTGCCGCCAGCGGCGAAACCAGGCCAAAGGCCAGCAGCGGTAGGGTGGTTAACAGTCCGGTCTGGGCGGTGGTCAGACCGTACTCTGCGCGAATGGCGTCCAGCAGCGGGGCGGCGCCGGTAAAGGTCACGCGCAGCGTGGTGGCGATCAATAAAATACCGGCAATCAGCAGCAGATTACGGCGGCCGGCGGCAGGAAGAACAGAACTCATGGCTATCTCAGACCAGTAAACAGGAACGCTACAATAGCGCGTTTGCCGATTGTTTAAATCAAGCTAAAATGACAGATTATCGCTAATATCGGACAATTTGATGCTTGGATTAGGTCTTGACGGCTATGACCCGGACAGCGGGCACGAAGCGGCCCTTGCGTTTCATATTCAGGTGGTTGAGGACGAACAGTTTATTCCGCGTCATCAGCACCGCAAAGGGCAGCTGATTCTGGCGCTGCACGGCGCGCTTACCTGTGAGGTGGAAAATGGAATGTGGATGGTGCCGCCGCAGTACGCGGTGTGGGTTCCGGGCCAGCAGCCCCACAGCAATCGCGCGACGCCGGGAGCGCGGATCTGCTTTTTATTTATCGAGCCGGGAGCGGCCCCGATGCCTCAGCGCTGCTGCACGCTGAAGATCTCGCCTCTGGTGCGCGAGCTGATTCTAAGCCTTGCCGGGCGCAGCGCGAAGGAGAGCGAAAACCCCACGACCCGACGGCTGGTGCAGGTTCTGTTCGACGAGCTTCCGCAGCAGCCGGAGGAGCATCTGCAGCTGCCGGTGTCCGCGCATCCGAAAATCCGCCAGATGGCGGATCTGATGGCGGTCGCGCCGGCGCAGTGGCAGACCCTCGGACAGTGGGCGGCGGAGTTCGCGATGAGCGAGCGCAACCTGGCGCGGCTGGTGGTTCGCGAAACCGGCCTCAGCTTTCGCCGCTGGCGCCATCAGCTGCAGCTGATCCTGGCGCTGCAGATGCTGATCCGCGGGCAAACGGTGCAGCAGACCGCGCACGAGCTGGGGTATGACTCGACGACGGCGTTTATCACCATGTTCAAAAAGGGCCTCGGCCAGTCGCCCGGACGCTATCTTGCCAGCCTGACTACGACTTCCCGATAAACAGCGAGATGATCCCCGCGGCGATCAGCGGGCCGACGGGCACCCCGCGGAACAGCGCGACGCCGAGGACGGTCCCCACCAGCAGTCCGGCGACCAGCTGCGGCTGCGACCCCATCAGCGAAACGCCGCGCCCGCCGAGCCAGGAGACAAACACCCCGACGGCGATAGCCAGCAGCGACTTCCAGTTAACGAACGAGTGCAGCAGCGTCGAGGGGGGCAGAGTGCCGCTGGCGATGGGCGCCATCACGCCGATGGTTAAAATGATAATACCGATCGTCAGCCCCTGTTTTTCAATCCACGGGAAAAAGACGTTGAGCGGCGTGACGCGCACGATAATTAAAACGAGGATAGATATTGCCACGGTGGTGTTATGGCTGATAAAGCCGAGCGCGGCCAGCCCCAGCAGCACGAACAGGGTGGTATCGAACATGTCAGAAGATCCTTGCCAAAATAATAAGCCCAACTACTTTACGCATAATAGCGTGAATAAACAGGCTTATTTGTCACGCTGGCACGCTTTCAGCAGGCTTCCGCTCAGGCTTGCCGACGAAAGGCGACCAGCTCGGGACGCGCGATGCGCAGATAGTCGGCGGTATTGAGAATAATTGAGCGGTCCAGCCGTCCGGCGTTGAAGGCAATTTCGCTGAAGTTCTCGAACAGCAGCGGGTCGGCCACCAGGCGCAGCGCCGGATGGAAGCTGAAAGGGGGAATGGCGCCAAAGACGCAGGCCGTCAGCGCGTCGACTTCAGCGGGGCTTGCCAGCGAGGCTTTGCTGCCGCCAACGTGCAGCGCCAGGCGCGAGAGATCGGCCTGCTGGTCGGCGGCGAGGATCGCCAGCACGTGCTGATTGATGCCGTGGCCTTTCACTTTACAGACCAGCGCCTTCGCCCCTTGCCCCAGCGCGGTGCCGCGAATTGCAGAAACCGCCTCGCATTTTCCCACCGCCTCATGCTCTACCAGCCGGTAGCGGGCCTGACGTTCGTCGAGCAGCGCCAGCAGCTGGCGGTGGGTGTTCGGTTTTTCAGGGACATTCATGCGCGGTTATCTCCGGTGACAAAACCGCCAGTTTAATCCTCCCCGCGGCGAATGAAAACCGCCGTCCGCCGCCGCGATCTTTCACATTAAATCCCTAATTCACTCATTTTGTCTCCTGAAAGATATGCTGGAATAGCGAAAAGTATTACTATCCACCCGCTGCTTAAAGCGAACGAAATTTATTAATCAAGAGAACTTTTCTCATTTTCATTAGTCCTTAATGGGACTAACGAGGTGCTGTTGATAGTGGTAACGAGGTTATGATGATGGAAAACGCAGCGGTGCAGGTATCCCCCCGGAAGTTCAAAAAAATAAGGGAACTGAACAGGCGCCGTAATTATTTTATTAAGAAAGTTCGTAACGTGATGCGCGTTTATATTGCCAAAGCGTTCTGGGACCGACGTGTCCGCCAGGAGGTCGACGTCAGGTCGGCGAAAACCGTGCTGCTGATGCGCAACGAAGGCGCGGTAGGGGATGTGGTGGTTGATTCCGCGCTGGTTAAATGCCTGCATGAATCGGGCTATATCGTGGATTTCCTGCTGACCAAATCGAACAGTCAGGTGATGCGCCACAATCCCAGGATTCGTCACATCTATGAGGCTGATAACGTCGACTCCGCCACTTTTTTGCGCAAATTTACGCACAACGTTCCTCAGTCTGTTATTAATGAGCTGGCGAATAATAAGTACGATATAGTTATTGACCCCTCGTTGTTTGATATGCCTATACACAGGATGTTGCTTCTCCGGCAAATAAAAGCAAAATCAGTGCTCGGTTTTAATAAATGGCCATCAATTAACCACTACACCACCTCGTTTAAATTTGATTGTGAAAACTGGCACGTCAGCAAAACGTTTGATTTTATTGCTGAGCATTTGCAGCTGGATAAGAAACATCTCACAACCTACGACCTGCATATCCCGCAGGATGTTCACCAGCAGGTTCGCCAGCATCTGGCCGCTATTGACGGACCCAGGGCGGTGGTGAACATTTTTGCCGGCCATCCGGACCGCAGCCTGTCGCAGGAGCAGCTGTCGACGCTGATCGCCAGGTTGCAGGCGGAGTATCCGCGGCTCAACGTTATTCTGCTCGATCATCGCAGCGAAATTCGCATTCCGCTGCCGGAAAAGGTGAGCGTAAATCCGTTTAAAACCCTGTACCACGCGATGGCGCTGATTGCCGAAGCTGACCTGGTTATCTCGCCGGATACGTCGATCGTACATATGGCGGCGGCGTGGAAAAAGCCGCTGGTGGCGATCTATAAAGATGTGCGGATGAACAACCGGCTGTGGGCGCCGGGGTATGACAACGCGCAGCAGATCATCGTTAAATGCGGCAAGGTCTATCAGCAGCACGATATCGCCGATCTGATCGTCGACCGGATCGATCCCCAGGTGCTGAAAAGCCGCCAGACGCAACGTTGACCCGGCCTTCCGCCCCGAGCCAAAGTCCGGCGGCGGGGCGGAAGACTGCCGATATGCAGCGGCTCCCGCAATGACGGGCGGCCACTGCCGGCGAATTTACGCCTGCCGCAGATCCTGCAGGACGGCAAGCAGGCGCTGGGTCGAAAGCTCGTTTTCACTCTCCCGATAAGCTAATCCCAGCTCTCTCCACAGCGACGGCTTTAAGGGGCGAACGGCGATGCGGCCATCTGCGGAGAGCTGCGTTCCCGATTCAAGCGGCAGCAGCGTGGCGCCGTAGCCGGCGCCCACCAGGCTTTTAATGGCATCGTTGTAATCAAGCGTGATCCGCGGCGCGGGGCTATGGCCCGTTTCGGCAAACCAGCCGCTGGTCAGCTGCGACAGATGGGTACCGGAGCCGTTCAGCACCAGAGGTTTTGCGCTTATCCATTCCGCGGTCACCTCGTCCGGGGCCGTCCACCCTGCGGGCAGGAAGGCGACAACGGGATCCCGCCGCCAGGCGTCAATTTTCACGCCGCTGCTCCGGGGCTGCGGCAGAGCCACGATACCGATATCGAGCGAGCCGGATTTCAGCTGCGCAAGGGTCTGCTGCGACGTCAGGATGGTGATGTGCACGTCAATATGCGGATGGGACTGCGCCAGCCGTTCAAGCGCCTGGGGCAGCAGATAGGCAATGGCGCCGGTGGATGCCCCAAGCCGGACCTGGCCAGTCAGCCCCTGTGCCTGGCGGGATATGTCATCGAGCGCATAGGCGACGTCGGCGAGTATTCGGCGGGCGTGGGTAACCATGTTCTCGCCAATCGCCGTCGGCCTGACTTTGCCGCGGGTGCGGGAGAGCAGCTTTGCCCCCACGCGGTCTTCGAGCTCGGCGATGTGCAGGCTGACCGTCGGAGGCGCCAGGTGCAGCAGCCGGGCGGCTTCGTTGAACGAGCCGGTATCGGCGATCGCGATCAGCGTGCGCAGCCGATCGAGATTGATCTCCCGCATGTCGCATACCTCAGAAAAACTGAATTTGACGTTAGGATAATTCAACTTTACCAATTCTTAAAGCGGGCACAACATTCATGCACTGACGTTCTGTCCGGTTTAAGGAAATGACAATGACTCACGTATTTATTGATGGCGAACAGGGCACGACGGGGTTGCTAATCCACGAACGTTTGCGCCATCGTTCCGATATTGAACTTATGACTCTGCCCCTTTCCCGACGCAAAGAGCGGCGTCTTCGCGCGGAGATGCTGAACGACTGCGACATCGCGATTTTGTGCCTGCCCGATGAGGCGGCGCGTGAGTCGGTCGCGATGCTGGAGAACCCGCGGGTGCGCGTTATCGACGCGAGTTCGGCGCATCGCACCGCCCCCGGGTGGACCTACGGTTTTCCGGAGATGGACGCCGACCAGCCGGAACGCATCAGAGCGTCGAAGCGCGTCACCAATCCCGGCTGCTACCCAACGGGGGCTATTGGCCTGCTGCTACCGCTGGTGAACGCCGGGCTGCTGCCCGCGGATTATCCCGTTTCCATCCACGCCGTGTCCGGCTATTCGGGCGGCGGAAGGGGGGCGATTGAGCAGTATGAAGGCGGCTCCGCGGGCGCTGAACCCGCTTTTCAGGCGTATGGTTTAGGCCTCAGGCACAAACATGTTCCGGAGATCGCGTGCTACGCCGGGCTTTCGGCCCCGCCATTTTTCATGCCGGCTTACGGCGCGTACCGTCAGGGGATTCTCCTGAGCGTGCCGCTGCAGCAGCGCCTGCTGCCTGAACATGCTGATGCAGCAGCAATACAGGCCTGCCTTGCGCAGCATTATCGCCATAGCGGGCAGGTCAGGGTGCTGGCGCCTGAAGTCGCCGGTGGGATCGAGCGCCTCAATCCGCAGCATCTGAACGGCACCAACGAGATGGAGCTGGGCGTATTTTTCAATCCTGAAAGCGGACAAATCCTGCTGACGGCGGTTTTTGATAACCTCGGCAAAGGGGCGTCGGGAGCCGCGGTGCAAAACCTGGACCTGATGATCGGCGCCGGCTTCAGGCGTTAACCGCTATTCCATGCAGCGGGAGGAATATTCATTTTAACGATGGCGGCGGTATGGCCTCTATTTATCGCCCTGCCGTCGCCGACGTTAATAACACTCTTTTTTTGCACTCAAAATATGAAAAAACATACATAAATAAAAACATAATAGTTTTTATTTTAACATATCCGATACAATTAAATTTTTGTTTGTGAGCCGTTTCATCATTTTTAAGCGGAGAGTGCGGTATGGTTTAGGGGCTTTTAAATTTATTCGGCGGATGTCATGAATAATAAATATAAATTACACGAATTTCTTGATGTCGATCGCCTGCAAACCCTCCAGGACAACTTCAGTAAATCAATGATGATTGCTCTCGTAGTGGTGGATCAGGAGGGCGTTCCTGTGACTCGCCCGAGCGGTTTTTCGGATTTTTGTGCCCGTTCCAGAATGAATGAGGCGCTGGCCCGGCACTGCTACGACAGCGATAGCGCGGGCGGCGAAGCGGCAATGCGCGCCGGGGAGCCGGTGGTGTATCGTTGTTACTGCGGCTTTGTGGAGTTTGCCGTACCAATAATGATTAACAACCACTATCTTGGCGCATTTATTTCAGGCCAGGTGAAAGTCGAAGAAGATAAAGAGAAAAGCATCCCTTACATCCTCGATAACAACCATCTTTGGCAGGAAAATCCCTGGCTTATTAATTTGCATCACAATACCCAGCGCATGCCTTATGAGCGCTTTGAATCCACGGCCTACACGCTCCTGCACGTGGCCTCATATCTGGTAGAACAGGCGCACGCTAATAACATTCAGCGTGAATTACGTCATAAAGAGCAGGAGCTGACCGGAGAGTTGCGCAAGCGCGTTGAGATTGAACGCTCGCTGCACGACGCGGAGTTCAAAGCGCTTTCGTATCAGATTAACCCGCATTTTTTATTTAACGTGCTCAATACGATTGGCCGCCTTGCCTTTCTTGAGGATGCCAGCCGCACGGAAACCATGGTGCACGATTTCTCCGATATGATGCGCTACCTTTTACGCAAGAATAACAATGGATTGATTACTCTTGGCCAGGAGATGAACTATGTGAATTGCTATATGGCAATTCAGAAAGTCAGAATGAATGACCGCTTTGATTACGTTTGTGATATCCCGGAAAAATATAAGGATGTGGTGTGCCCATTTTTAATTCTTCAGCCGCTTGTAGAGAACTTTTTTAATTATGTGGTTGAACCGCGTGAAACGCAGAGCCATATCGTTCTGCGGGCCAATGACGATGGCAAAGATGTGATTATTGAAATTACCGATAATGGCGATGGGATCTCTCCTGAGGATATTGAGCACATCCTGTCTGGAAACCAGAATCGGCAAAAAGGCGGTATAGGCATTAATAACATAAAAAATCGCCTGCAGCTGTTATTTGGAGAAAGCTACGGCTTGCAAATCTCCAGCCCCCATAAGCCAATGTTCGGCACCACGATCAAATTGCGGTTCCCCATGATGCCCACCTGAGTCCGGAGCGTGCGTATGTATAATATTGTCATTGTTGAAGATGAGTATATCGAGTCGGAATCGCTAAAGCGTATTATTTCCCGCTGCGTTGAAAACTCGGTCATTCATGAGGCATCAACCGGCAGAAAGGCTATCCAGCTGATCGATCGGCTGGATCAAATCGACATGATGTTTGTTGATATTAATATCCCGCTGCCGAACGGGAACCAGGTTATCGAGTACCTCAAGCAGAAAAACACGCAGACCAAGGTGATTGTGACGACGGCGAATGATGATTTTGAGATCGTTCGCCATATGCTCAGCCTGAAAGTTGACGACTATCTTCTGAAGCCGGTGAAGCAAAGCACCCTGAGCGATACTATTCGTAAAACGCTGCTGGTCGATGAGCAGGAGGCCGAGGTCGTCCGGGAGCTGCGACAAAAGATAGGCGATCTGATCGGCCGCTGCGATTACCCTGGCTGGCACACTTTTTTATTCAGCATCCTTGATGCGGCCTGCACCGGTCAGACTTTTGGCAGCGATCGCTCGAAAACGGTGACCGATGTCCTTGAGCTACTGCAGCAACATCTTGCAGGACTGGGGGAGAGGTATGCTGCCTGCCGTCACAAAGCTGCCGCGATTATTCAAACTATCCATCAGCAGGGATTATCCTCCGGCCACTACTGGCGCATCATGACCGGCTTATTAAGCCTTAGCGATGATATTTTTGAGCAGCTATTCAAGGGCGCGAACGGCAGTATGGACTTTGTCAGCCGGGCGCAGTTTCACATTGAGAAAAATATCTTCAAAAACCTCACCCTTGATGACGTTGCGGCTAAAACGTTTGTCAGCTCTTGCTATTTGAGCCGGGCATTTAAAAAGACCATCGGCGCGGGCTTTTCGAGCTACATTACCAGCCGTAAAATCAGCATGGCAAAATCGCTCCTGCAATTCAGCGACCTAAAGGTCAATACGATCGCGCTGGAGCTTTCCTGGCAGGATGCGAACTATTTCTGCCGCATCTTCAAAAAAGAGACCGGTATTGCCCCATCGGATTACCGCCGCATCGTCTCGCCGGAGGCGTGCTGATTACCCCGGGATTTTTTGCGCTTGCCGCAAGCGTGAGCGCAAAAAAGTCCGCTATCCCCGCAATATAGTTTACCTGCGCGAAAAACGGCGGCCGTTAAAATGAAGCACTCTCCTTTTAATATGGCGCCGGCATGGACGAATACCTTTTTACCTCTGAATCGGTTGCCGAAGGGCACCCGGATAAGATGGCGGACCAGATTTCTGACGCCATTCTCGATGCGTACCTGTTGCGCGACCCGTGGGCGAAAGTTGCCTGCGAGTGCCTGGTGAAAACGGGCGCCGCGATCCTCGCCGGGGAAATATCATCCTCTGCAAACATTGACGTCGAACAGATTGTGCGCAGCACGGTGAAAGCCATCGGCTACGATGACTCAGAGAAAGGCTTCGACGGCGCGACCTGCGCCGTTATGAGCATGCTGGGCCGCCAGTCGGACGATATCGCCAGGGGCATCCGCGCCAGCGATTCGTCCGCCGTTGGCGCCGGCGATCAGGGGATTACGTTCGGCTATGCGTGCGATGAAACGCCGCAGCTGATGCCCGCACCTCTGCTGTATGCCCACAGATTGATGGAGCGACAGGCGCTACTGCGTAAAACGCGCCGGCTGGAGGGATTGTTGCCGGATGCCAAAAGCCAGGTCACGTTGTGCTATGCTGACGGGCGCGTACAGCACGCTGCAGCCATTGTGGTTTCAACGCAGCATCGCGCTGACGTTTCGCTCGCCGCGCTGCGTGAAGCGATCGTCGAAGAGATCGTTAAGCCGGTCATTCCCTCATCGTGGCTGACGCCGAAAACGCGTTTATTGATTAACCCCGCGGGCCCGTTTATCAGCGGAGGGCCGGCTGCGGACTGCGGCCTGACGGGGCGTAAAATCATCGTCGATACCTACGGCGGCGCGGCCTGTCACGGCGGCGGCGCCTTTTCAGGCAAAGACCCCTCTAAGGTCGATCGTTCCGCCGCGTATGCCGCGCGCTATGTGGCAAAAAATATTGTTGCCGCCGGCCTGGCAAAACGTTGTGAAGTGCAGCTTGCCTGGGCCATCGGCGTATCCCGGCCGGTTGCGGTTCGCATTAATACCTTTGGCACTTCGCGGCTGGCATCAGAAACGCTGGCCCGCCTCGTGGAACACCATTTTGACCTGAGCGTCTACGGCATTATTCAGCAGCTCGATTTGCTCGCGCCCCGCTATCGCCAGACGGCGTGCTATGGCCACTTTGGTCGTGAAATCTTTCCATGGGAGCTCACCGATAAGGCCGCGCTGCTTCGTGATGATGCGGCGGGCCAGGCGTGCGCGCCCGCGTATACCTTATTGAATTGAAAATAACAGGAGAAAGTTATGTCCGGGCAGAGCTTAGGCTTAATTGAAACCGTCGGCTTAACTGTGGCGGTGGAAGCCGCCGATGCCGCAATGAAATCTGCGAATGTCGACCTGGTCGGATACGAGCTGACGAAAGGCGGGGGGCTGGTGGCGGTAAAACTAACGGGCGACGTTGGGGCGATGAACGCGGCGGTCGCGGCCGGCGTGGCCGCCGCAAACCGAATAGGGCAGGTTTACGCCTGGAAGGTCATTGCGCGTACCGCCGCGGGCATTGATGCGCTGATCGCCCGCGGGTCCGAGCCTGCGGCACCGGTGACGCAAGACCAACCGGCGGCAGCGGCACGGAAAGAGGAGAGGATCGCGGTTATCAACATTGAGCCCGCGGCGGGCGCGTCAGATTGCCTGGCATTGGCGGAAGATGTAGCAGAGGCATCGCTCCCGCCCGCCCCGCAGGCGCTACCCGCGCAGGGCGAAGGCGACGCTGAACTTAGCCCGGAAGAGGCGCCAGAAACGCTAGCGCATGACGATAAAAAGCCGCCGCGGACAAGAGCAAAGGGCGCCCGGCGCTAAAAAAACGTTATGGAATCAAGCCACCTGCGGGTGGCTTTTTTGTGCGCCTCGGGCGCAGGTCCCGGCCGGTGACGGTAAATATCAACAAAAACGCCGTCGCACCCGCAGGCGCGACGGCGTCGATCGCGTTTTATCCGTCAGGCGGTGCGGTTTACCACCTGTTCGGTTTTTGCGGCGGGTAAATTACGCCCGATACAATAGCGATAAATCGCGGCCCCGAGGATCCCGCCGATAACCGGCGCAATCAGCGGCACCAGAAAGTAGGGAATATCCCTGCCGCCGGTCATGGCCACCGATCCCCAGCCGTTGAGATAGGTAAAGAGTTTTGGACCGAAGTCGCGGGCCGGGTTCAAGGCAAAACCGGTCAGGGGCGCCGTCGCTGCGCCGATAACCGCAACCAGCAGGCCGATCAGGAGGGGCGCAAGCGGCCCTTTCGGCACGCCGTTACCATCATCGGTTAGCGCCATGATAAGTCCTATTAAAATTGAGGTGATGATGATCTCCACCAGCCCCGCCAGCCATACGCTGATGGATGCGGCCGGATACGTTGAAAAGATACTCGCCAGAAATAGGCTATCCTGGCTGCCGCGTATCATCTGGTGGGCATGCTCGTAATCGGCAAATAAATTGTGATAAATCAGGTAGGTTAACGCCGCGCCGCAAAATGCGCCGGCCATTTGCGCCGCAATGTAGGGCACCACTTTTCTGGCGTCAAAACGGGCAAACATCCATAGGGATATTGTCACCGCCGGATTAAGATGCGCGCCGGATATGCCGGCGGTCAGGTAGACGGCAAGCGCAATCCCGAGCCCCCACACCACGCAGATTTCCCAAAGACCAAAGCCGGCGCCCGCCAGCTTTGCCGCACACAGCACGCTGGTACCGAAAAATATAAACAGGCCGGTACCCATAAATTCTGCAATGCATGGCCCGGTTATTGATTCGTAAGATTTACTCATGATAGTTTCCTGTATTAAGCACTATATTTATCGCTTAACGCTATGAGAGTACAAAGGATGTATACTCGTCATACTTCAAGTTGCATGTGTGTTGGCTACGTTCGCTCACCCGAATCACTTACTGGTGTATGCTCATCGGGATTCACTCCCTTGCCGCCGTCCTGCAACTCGAATTATTTAGAGTATAAAAATAACGGTATTATTTTTTATTACTGATTAACCACCAATATGGCAATGGAACCCCATTGATTCGACGACTTTTTTGAGACTTTCTATTTTATCTTCGGAGTGCGATTTCGCTTCACCCATAGGGTAAATTCTACCGAGCAGGTTATATTTATTTTCCCCGAAGGTGTGGTAAGGCAGCAGGTGGATGGTATCGACGCCGGACATTAGCCGGGCAAACTCGGCAATGCCGCGGATTTCATCCGGGTTGTCGTTTACTCCGGGAATAACCGGAATGCGAACAATAACTTTAGTAATAAATGAAATTCGGATCAGGTTCTCGAGAATTTTGCTGTTATTTACCCCGGTGTTCTCTTCATGAACGGCCGGGTTGATGGCTTTAATATCGGTTAATGCCAGATCGACCCACGGGAATACGTCTTCAACGACCTCTTTCGTGGTAAATCCGGTGGTCTCGATGGCCGTATGCCAGCCTTTTTCTTTACACGCTTTTAATAATTCACGGGCGAACTCCGGCTGGGCGAGCGGCTCTCCCCCTGACAGCGTCACGCCGCCGCCGGATCGGCGAAACAGATTTTCCTCTTTTTGTAATTCCCGCATCACCTCGCTCACCGACATCCGTTTGCCTTTCATTTCCAGCGCCTGGGTTGGGCACACGCGCGTGCAGTCGCCGCACTGGATGCATCGCTCGCGATCGATAAAAAAAGGGTTGTCGGGAGATAGCGCCTTTTGCTTGCAGACGGCAACGCATTTTCCGCAGCGGATACAATCGCTCTTTTTATAAATTAATTCCGGCTGCGGGCGCTGCGATTCCGGATTACTGCACCATCTGCAGGCGAGGGGGCAGCCTTTAAAAAAGGGGATTGTCCGGATACCGGGGCCGTCGTGCAGAGAATAGCGTTGAATATTGAATAATACGCCTTCGGTATCGTATTCGACTCTCTTCATAACATTACTCGTCAAAAAAGCGACCACCGGGCAACCGCAGGATAGCCGCTAAAATCGTGTCTGATACAGGGCCATACCGGTAGGTATGGCCCTGACGGGGCTAAATCAGAACTGCTGCTCGGTACGGCTGATAATGTCATCCTGAACTTCTTTGGCCAGTACCACGAACTGAGCGCTGTAGCCCGCAACGCGAACCACCAGATCCTGGTGCTGCTGCGGGTTTTTCTGCGCCTCGACCAGCGTGTTGCGATCGATGACGTTGAACTGCACGTGCATCCCTTTCTTGTCGAAGTAGTTACGCACCAGCCCGCCAAAGTTGCGCAGACCTTTCTCGCCGGCCAGAGAAGAGGGCAGGAATTTCTGGTTATAGAGCGTGCCATTAGAGGCGATGAAGTGATCCAGCTTCGCCACGGAGTTCGCTGCGGCGGTGGGGCCCTGGGTATCCTTACCCTGGCGCGGCGATACGCCGTCTGCCAGCGGCTCTTTCGCCAGGCGGCCATCCGGCAGCGCGCTCACGTCTTTACCAAACAGGACGTTAGCCGATACCGGGTAGATGCCCGCCTGGAAACGACCGCCGCGCGGGTTGGTGTATTTTTCCACTTCCTGGCAGTAGATCAGCGCGCAGTTGCGGGCGACAAGGTCCACCTCGTCGATGTCGTTGCCGAAGCATGGCGTGTTTTCCAGAATGTGCCGGATCTCTTCATAGCGAGAGCCGCCGGCGGCTGGCGCCGCGCCGGTAGCGGAGAGCTGGCGGTACACTTCATTTTTGATCGCCGCCGGATCGAGTGAACCGTGCTGGTCGATAATGCGTTTTACCACCTCATAGACATCCTGCTCGCCCAGCGACGTTTTGCCTGCGGCGCCCTGCGGATTAGCCCCCACCGGGTAACCGAAGTTGGCATCCAGCGCGCCTTTCAGCTCCTGGAGCGTCATGCGCCGGTCTTCAAACACCTGTTTCTGGATGGCATACACCGAGTCGCCGGTATCCGCCACGCCGAAGGCCTGCGGGCCGGTAAAGTTATAGATTGCGCCGCCTTCCTGCAGGGATTTCCCCCGGCCGATGCAGTCATCCACTAGCGCAGAAAGGAAGGGCAGCGGGCAGCGTTCGCCGTGCGCAATATCCACGCTGTTACAGGCCTCAACTAGCTGGTGCACGAAGTGCGCCATCTGTTTTTTGAACGCCGCGTAGAAGTCATCGATGCAGGTGTACTGGGTCAACTCGCCCGTAACCGGGCCGAGCTGTTTGCTGCCCGCACGGCCGTTGTTAAGGGTGATTTCCAGCACTTTCGCCACGTTAAAGAACGCGGCATCATGCCAGCCCTCCGTGCGGTGCGGGGCCTGCGGTTCTACGCAGCCGATGATGCAATAATCCCGGGCGTCGTGCAGGGAGACGCCGCGGTTCTGCAGCGCCGGAATGATCACCTCATCGTTATACATGGCCGGTACGCCCAGTCCCAGACGCACCAGCTCGCAGGCGCGGTAGAGGAACTCATCCGGCGTGCCCTGCCAGACGCGAATTGAGAAGGAGGGCTGCGGCAGGCGCACGTGCGCGGTCGCTTCCATGCACATGTAGGTCAGCGGGTTGGTGGCGTCGCGGCCATCTTCCGTTTGCCCACCGACGCACAGGTTCTGGAAAACGGCATAGCCCGCAAACGCCTGCGCGGAGACTTCGTCGCGCGTTTTGTTGATGTCGTTAAGCTTGATCCAGCAGCAGTCCACCAGCTCCTGGGCAAATTCTTTGTCGATCGATTTGTCGGCGGCAAGGTAGGGGTACATATACTGGTCGAAGCGCCCCGGGGAGATCGAGTGCCCGCTGGATTCAATCTGCAGCATGCTCTGGATAAACCAGAATGTCTGACATGCTTCCCAGAACGTGGTGGCGCCATATTCCGGCACGCGGGTACAGTTCTGGGCGATTTGTTCCAGTTCGCGCTGGCGAACCGGATCGCGCTCTTCTCGCGCCAGGCGAGACGCCTCCTGGGCATAGCGATGCGCGAAGCTGATAGCCGCCTGGTAACTCATAATGACGGCATGATAGAACTGCTCTTTTTTGATGTAATCCGGCGAGCTGCGATCGAGATTCTCCAGCGCGCGGGTCACTTCATTAATGATGCCGCGAAAGCCGATTTTCAGCACCTTACCGTAGTCAACGCTGACGTGGCCTACGCCGCCGAAAAAGTAGTTGCCGACGGTGAACACGCCGTTCCCCATGCTCTCTTTGGTCCCTTCGGACATATAAGAGGCGGCCAGCGAGCTGGTGGTTTTACCCGGCCAGTATTGAAATGCCTGGCGCAGCTCCTCGGCGGTTTTTTTCTCAATAATAAAGGGGTCGGCAACGCGCTGCGCCATGGTGTCGAACTCTTTCTCAACCCAATCGTAAGAGAACTCCGGGCAGATCTCCGTTGAGCGCGGATTAATGGTTACGGCGCCAACAATTAATTCATCCGGGCGAATCGTGACCGGTAATTCATTAAATATTTTCTCAACCACTTTTGCCCTGCGCATAATAGCAGGCAGATGTTCGTTCTCTTTATAAGCCTCGGTTGCCAGCACCGCGCGCTCTGATTCTACATAGGGTTTGGCATGCAGAATCGTATTTTTGAGTCTTACAACACGATCGGTCGGATTAGTAAAGCCTTTCTCTAACATACAATAACTCCCGAAATGATATGCGCGTGATTGAGTAACCACGCCTGAATTGTTTAACCTGACGGCAGTGCCGGGTACGCTAGTGGATAATGCTGGTGCCGATTAAGGTCATAAACTGACGTAATATTGCCGGATGCCCCATCCAGGTGGCCGCAGTGACAAGGTTGCCGTCGAGGACGGCCTCATCATCTGCGGCAATAACCCAGCTGCCGCCGGCCATTTCAACCTCTGATTTTAAGGTAAAATATCCCGTTAGCTTCTTGCCTTTCAATACGCCGGCCGCCACCAGAATTTGTGGTCCATGACAGATTGCGGCAATGGGCAGTGAAAAGTTATTCGCATAATGAATAATGTTCAGCACCGACTTATTCAGGCGAAGATATTCAGGTGCGCGTCCACCCGTAATATATACGCCGGCGTACTCCTGCATCCTGATTTCATCAAAGGATGCGGTTAAGCGAAATAAATGTCCGGGTTTTTCGGTATACGTTTGATCGCCTTCAAAATCATGAATGGCGGTCTTAATATATTCCCCGGCGCGTTTTCCTGGGCAAACAACATCTACTCTGAAACCTAACATGCTTAACGCCTGCCATGGCACCATGACCTCATAGTCTTCAGAGAAATCGCCTGCGAGCATCAGAATTCTTTTCATAAGCGAACTCTCAGAATGTACTGGCATCATCCTCAATAATGCGCATGGCTTCATTCACTGCGGCAACTTCGCCGAATATGGCCAGCGTCGTGATATGCTGCGGGCAGCTGCCAAAGATTTCCGATACCGCCACATGCGCGCTTTTACTGGCCCGATCGGCAAAAAAATACAAATCGGGTATCGGCAGCATAATCAACCCGATAGCGTCGATACGCACCGTTTCCAGGCGGTTGCGCGACTCGGAAGGCATCCGCCGCTTCAACATGGCCAGCGTTTCCGGCGTCGGCGCGTTGATAATACGGTTTTTCATCTCTGGGCTACCCGTCCTGCTGCTATCAGCGAATATTGAGCGCTTCGACCATCACGCACCGGCGGTTTCTGGCAAAGGTGCGCGCGGAGGTCAGTCCTTCCCCGGTTGGCCCGGCGATAGTAAAGGTGGCATGACCTTCGCCGCCCACGCCAATACCGGCATATGAGGGGCCGTTTTTCACAAAAATCGTGGTCTGAATCGACCGCGCCATTTTGGTGAGTTTCTCCACGTTGGTGGAATGCATTATCGCCGTATGGCGGTTCCCGTGTTCCACCTTCACCGCCAGCTCAATCGCCTCATCGACATTTTCGACCCGCACCACGGGCAGAATCGGCATCATCAGCTCATGCACGACGAACGGATGGTCACGCTCGGTTTCGATCAGCACGACTTTGATCTCCTCCGGCACGCTAATGCCAATCTGCTGCAGGATGTATCGCGCATCTTTACCGACGAAAGCGGTATTTGGCCCGGTCCCTTTTTCATTCAGCACAAGCGCCTGCAGCTGCTGGATATGCTGCTTATCGCACAGCAGCCAGGCGCCGCTTTTTTTCATGCAATGGATCAGGTAATCCGCGACGTCGTTGACGACGATGACCTCTTTCTCGGCAATGCAGGGCAGGTTATTGTCGAAACTGCAGCCGTTGATGATATCGCGAGCGGCTTTCTCGATATTGGCGGTTTCATCGACCACCGCCGGCGGGTTGCCGGCGCCGGCGCCAACCGCCTTCTTGCCTGACGACATTACCGTTTTCACAATCGCCGGGCCGCCGGTCGCCACCAGCATGTTGACGCGGGGATCGTGAATTAACGCATTGGTGTTGTCGATCGACGGCTGGCTGACCGTGACCACCAGGTTGGCCGGGGCGCCGAGGCGCGCCAGCTGCTGGTTAATCAGCGCGACGCAGTGCAGAGAGACGCGGCGCGACCGCGGATGCGGGCTGAAGATAACGGTGTTGCCCGCCGCCAGCATGCCGATGGTGTTGTTGATAATCGTCTCCGTCGGGTTGGTGGTGGGGGTAATGGAGCCAATCACCCCGTAAGCCGAATACTCCGTTAGCGTCAGACCGCCGTCGCCGCTCAGCGCGCCGGTCGCCAGATCCTCGACGCCCGGCGTTTTTTGCGCGGCAACGCGGTTTTTCACCAGCTTGTCGGCATAGTTACCCATTCCCGTCTCTTCCACGGCCATTGCGGAAATGGCCTCCAGCACCTCGTCCTGCAGAAAGAGCTGACGAATACCCTCGACAAAGCGGCCGCGATCCTGCATTGAGCAGTGGCGATACTGGATTTGCCCGCGCTGCGCTGCGGCGATGGCTTCATCCATTGTTGCAAAAGCGCCATCGTCGGAGGGAAGGGCGGCGGCAGGCTCCGCGCGGACGCGATCCGCCAGCACGCTGGCGACAATAGCTTCAATGCCGTCGTGGTCATGAGCCGTCGATGCAGAGGGGGCCTGGTGTTGCTGGACGTCCGGCGCCGTTTGGGTGTATTTACCCAGGACGCGGGAGACGGCCTGGGTAATTTCAAGATCGTTCATGTTCTACTTTCCTTACGCTACTTCACACGGGTTGCCGCTTGCCATCAAATGTACGGCGTTGTCGTCGATTTGATGGGCGTCGGATCCAGGGCGGCCAGCAGCTGCTTCCCGACATCCCTTGCCGCAATCACCGCCTGACGAACCGCGCCCGAGTCGCCTGCGAAAGTGAAGATCACTTCGTTACTAAAGCTGGTGCCTTTCGCCGGGCTGGCGTAGCCCACCGGTTCAATCACCGCCGCTTTCGCCGCGGCGTCGGCAATCACCACGCCAATCGCCGCGGGCGAGGCGCAGGTCATACCGAAGGATTTACCCAGCGGTGCGCCGAGGGCTTTATTCAGGGCGTAGCTGGCACGGGCGGTGTACTGGAATTCCAGGTGACCCGCCGGCGAGCCGTAGACGTCGCCCATTGTTCGCTCAATTTCAGACAGGGCGACCTCAATCGCGCGGCGCACATCGGACACGTCGGACGCGCCGAAAATGATCAGGCAGCCGTGCCCGCCGCCGCCTTCGGTATCGCGGGCCAGTTCGATGGAGAGGATTTCGCTGTTGGTGGCTTTAATGGCTTCATCCGCGGCGAAAATATGCGGGCCGGCACCGGTGCGCGCGCCAAGAATACCGATTGAGCGATATTTCTTGTCGATATTCATGACCTCATGGAGCTGATGATCGACATTGGCAATAACCAGCCCGATAGTATGCCCCAGGGCCGTACCGACAAACTCCGTTAAGCCACAGCCGGCAAAGCTGGCCGCCGTTTTGTTATTTGTAGCGACGTCGGGCTGTTTATTCATTACTTCAGATATAATCTGTTCAACAAGATTATCTCTCATGGTCAGTATCCTCTGTCTTTATTAACTGACAGCTTTCGGCAGAATTTTTTCCACTTCGATATGCGGGCGCGGAATAACGTGTACGGAGACCAGTTCACCCACTTTACCTGCCGCCGAGGAGCCCGCGTCAGTTGCCGCTTTCACGGCGCCAACGTCGCCGCGAACCATGACGGTAACTAACCCGGAGCCAATTTTCTCATAGCCGACCAGCGTCACGTTCGCCGATTTAACCATGGTATCTGCGGCTTCAATTGCGGATACCAGACCTTTTGTTTCAACCATGCCTAATGCTTCTTGTTGCATAACGACCTCAATATTTACAGGTAAGAGTAAACGTCAATAATGAATTAACCCAACGCGGGATAGTCCATCTATCTAATAAATTCATGCACTATGATGTTATTGCGCTAAGGACAAAATGTTTTGCCCGTCAGAGAGATTTTCTTGTTATTCGGCCAGGCCCTGGACAATAAAATCCTCCCCGCAGGCAAGGGAGCGCAAAACTCAGGCGACGCCCTCAACGGCGCAGGAGAGCGTGGCGGCGTCCTGAGCGATCATCTTCTCTTCATTGGTCGGAATGACCGCCACGATGGGCGAGCCGGGGGCAGAAATGACGCCCTCATGGCCCGCAACCATCTGCGCATTCTTCGCCTTATCGATACGTACGCCGAAGACGGCCAGCCGCCGGGCGGTCAGCTCACGCACCAGCGCCGAGTTTTCCCCGATGCCGCCGGTAAAAATCAGGGCATCAAAGCGGTGCAGCGAGGCGAGGTGCGCTCCGAGATGACGGGCGAGACGGTGCACCATCACGTCAATGGCAAGCGCGGCGCGAGGATCGCCCTTACTGCGCGCTTCCTGCAGCGTGCGGCAGTCGCTGGAGAGCCCGGATAAGCCCAGCAGGCCTGAGTCGTTATTCACCATTTTGTACAGCGACTCGAGGGTTTGACCGGTACAGCGAGCAATATAGGCCGCGGCGCCAAAGTCCAGATCGCCGCAGCGCGTCCCCATCACCAGCCCTTCCAGCGGCGTCATGCCCATGGAGGTATCGACGCTTTTGCCGTTTTTGACGGCGCATACCGACGACCCGTTGCCAAGATGGGCGATAAGAATGCCGTGATCGGCGGGATCGAGGCCCAGTCGCGCAACGGCTTCTGCGGCGATAAACCGGTGCGACGTGCCGTGGAAACCGTATCGTCTGACCTGATGCTGCTGCTGATACGCCAGGGGAATGGCGTAGGTATAGGCTTCCGGCGGCAGGGTCTGGTGGAACGCCGTATCAAACACGGCAACCTGCGGCAGATGCGGCAGTAGCGACCTTGCGGCCTCGATGCCCGTCAGGTTCGCCGGGTTATGCAGCGGGGCGAGGGCGGAGAGTTCGCGAATGCGGGCAATGACCTCATCGGTGAGCAGCGCGGAGCGTTTGAAATCGCTGCCGCCATGCGCCACGCGGTGGCCAATAGCGCATACGCGGGGGAGCAGCGCCAGATGTTCAAGTTTTGCGAACAGCGCCTTCAGCGCGCCGACGTGGCTGGCATCGGCCAGCCCCTCAACGCCTTTATTCCCCGCCGCGTCTTTGAACGTAATACAGGCGTCCGCCAGTCCGAGCCTTTCCGCCAGCCCGGAGAGCACGGGGGCGTCGTCGTTGAGCGGAATTGCTGAAAACTTTAAAGAGGATGAACCGCAGTTAATGACCAACACCAGTGACGCTAACGACATAATGACCTCTGTCTCTCTTTTTCTTTTTAGATAACTATTCATTGAAGGGGGCGAGGGGAAATCGCGCGCGGCTGAAGCGCGTGAGGGCCGCGCTGGCGATAGCAATATCCTCATCCACGCTCCCGCCGCTGATACCGATCGCGCCGAGCAGCGCACCGCCGGACCAGCAGGGCAATCCGCCGCCAAAGCAGCAAATCCCCGGCTCGTTTTGCAGGCCATACAGGCTGGCGCCCGGCTGCACTTCCGCCGCCAGCCTGTGCGTCGGCATCCTCAGCGCCAGCGCCGTCCAGGCTTTTTGCCCCGCCAGCGTGTGGCTGACGAGCAGCGCGTTATCCATGCTAAAGAAGTAGCGCTGCTGACCGCAGGCATCCACGAGGCTGAAAACGATGGGGACGCTGGCTTCCTCTGCGGCATCGCTGGCATATTTCGCCAGCAGCGCGGCGTCCGTCAGGCTCAGAGAGAGGTGGCGCGGCGACAGCTGACGCGCAATGGCCGCATTAATGCGCTGTTCCAGCTCGGTATTGTGTTCAGACTGCATGGGTTTTCCTCGCGTGGACGCTACTGGCCGTTAAGATCGAGCGAATCGACAATGCCGACAACGGCAGCGTCAATGACGGAGTGCTCTTTGCTGGTACTCATGCGCGCGGAGCTGCCTGTCGTCACGATCACCGTTTCCCCGTTGCCCGCGCCGACAAAGTCCACGGCAACCTGCGCGGTGCCGGTGGGGTGATAGTGTTCATCCAGGCGGGCGACAATGAGCAATTTCGCGCCATTAAGCGAGGCGTGCTTGGTGGTGGAAACTAACGCGCCGGTTACTTTGGCCAGATACATGCGTCCTCCTGGTGACGTTGAACAATGACGAGGCCGCGGTCCCTGATTTCATCGCGGGCTGCGGGGGTGATGAGCGCGCGGTGGCCAATATGCAGCGTCTGTCCTTTGTGATACCGGCGCACGTCGCTGAGGGTGACCAGCTGCCTGTGGACGTGGGCCGATGGCGTTGGCGCAGGCCCGGGGGCCTGCTGGCCGATCACGGTGAAGCCATACTCCGCAAGCGCGCCGGCGTAGCGCGCAAGGCGCTCCCGGAACGCCTGCGGTAGCGAACCGTTTTTGTCCGGCCGGCATTCGGCGCCGAGCGTCACGATGACCTTTTTCTGCCTGCTGAGCGCATAAAATGCCCATCGGCATACCAGGTTATCGCGGATGCCCAGCGCGATTTTGCTCAGGCTATTGGCGGAGAGCGCCGGAAAATAGACGTCGCCGCAGGATTCACCCGCCGGCGGCTCCTCCTGGCCCGCGCAGATCGCCTCGATGCCGCGCTGGCTCAGCGCATCGAGGCAGGAGGACTGCAACGACGACTGCCTGGCGCTGTGGGAAAAGATCATGACCAGCAAATAGCCGCAGCGGTGCAGGGCGCTAAGGCACTCCAGGGTCGCGGGCAGCGTCGTCAGATCGTCTCCGCTTATGATCACGTGCATGACTTTGTCACGCGTCTGCAGGCGCAATCTGCGCTGTTGCAGAATGTCCTCAATCATGGCGTCGACCAGGTATGAGAGTCGTTGTGAGTCCATCGTTTTCCTTCTCAGCGTCAGGCACCGCTTCTGACCTTTTCCGCCGGATTTCGGGGCCGTTAGCCATAGCGGCACTGCGTCAGTACGCGCTTCACGCAATCGCCGTTGCGCAGGCCGAAGCCGTTGGCCTCTTCCACGTCGATATGCATTTCCAGCACCGCGTCGGCGCTCACGCGCACGACAACGTGGCTCAGAATGCCGCCGCGATGGCCATCAATACGGACATCAATCTCCCCCCCGTCGCGCAGGCCGTAGCGTTGCGCTTCGGCGTGGGAAATATGGATGTGTCGCCAGGCGACAATGGCGCCGCCCGTTTTGGTAACCCGTCCGCGGGGCCCGATGATGTCAACGCCGGGGGAGTCCTGCAGATCGCCCGACATCCTGACGGGCGCCTTGATGCCCAGCGCGAAGCCGTCGGAAACGGAAATTTCAATTTGGGTGGCGCTGCGAAGCGGGCCGAGCACGCGGACCTTAGTTAATTCGCCTTTGGGGCCGCGCAGGGTCACGGTCTCTTCCGCGGCAAACTGGCCGGGCTGCTTGACCGCTTTCATGCGGGTGAGGGTGGAGCCGTAGCCAAACAGGACGTCCATATCTTCCCGGCTCAAATGCACGTGGCGATTGGAGATACCGACGGGGATCTCCAGCGTCTGCGGGCTATGGGGCTCCGGGGAGCTAAGCGGGGCGCCGCCGGCCGCCAGCTCCTGAAGAATTTGTTGGGTAATCAATTCGGCTTGCTGCTGGTTGTAATTCATAACGTCAACGACCTGAAAAAATGATAAAGGGTGCACTATCCAGAATATTCACTCCTGCGCTGCGCTTTTTGCCGTCACGCAGGACTTTTTTGACCGTCCGACTACCGAAGGACAAACTTGTCCAGATTTACCCGGCAATTTGCGTCAGCAGCCGATCCACGTCGGCGGCGCCAGGCTGAGCTGGATTTGACGCGGTGCAGCCATCGGCTAACGCGGCGCGAATGAGCGCCTGGCGTAAGGATTCGAAACCGGTGAGATCGATACCCAGCTCGCGTAGCGTAGCGGGAATGCCAAAATGGCGATTAATCTCTCTGAGACGGTTTATCAGCGCGTTCAGGGTTTGTTCCGGCGCGCCGGTATCAATCCCCATGATGGCGGCACACTTCAGATAGCGCGGTAGCGCGTGCGGGGCGTAGCGAGCATTCCAGGCAATCACGAGGGGCAGCAGCATGGCGTTAATTTTGCCATGCGGTATGTGCAGCATGCCGCCGATGGCGTGCGCCATGCCGTGCACCAGCCCCAGCCCCGCGGAGTTAAAGGCCATTCCGGCCATGCACGAGGCATTGTGCATATGCGTGCGGGCCTGAATGTCTTTCTCGTCCCGGAAAACGTCGGGCAGGTATTGCCAGGTGAGCGCAATCGCTTTTTCCGCCAGGGCATCGCTAAAGTCGTTGGCGCCCGAGGAGACCAGCGCTTCAATCGCGTGCGTCAGTACATCCATGCCGGTATCGACGGCGACCTGGCGGGGAACCGACAGCACCAGCTGCGGATCCAGGATGGCGTAATCGGGAACCAGCGCCTCGGCAATCAGCGGATATTTTCGGCCATTTTGCGGATCGGAAATAATGGCATAGGAGGTGACTTCGGAGCCGGACCCGCTGGTGGTGGGAATGGCAATAAGGGCGATCGCATGGCCGGGGAAATACTCCTCCAGCGTGGCTTTGATCCCCTTGGCGGCATCGAGCGATGAGCCGCCGCCCAGGGCAATAATGACGTCCGGCTTGAAGGCTTTAAACTGGGCCGCGCCGGCGCGCAGGATCTCAACGCTGGGATCGGGCTTGACGTCGCTGAAAATAGACACCGAGGCCTGCGGCATTTCACTAATCAGATAGCGAGTTTTACCTGAAGTCGCCATAAAACTGTCAGTAACAATCCCCACCTTTTTATGATCTAACTGGCGCAATGCCTGAATGGCATTCTCGCCAAAATAGACTTTCGGAATAGAAAAATAATAGCTCGCCATCTCTCGACTACCTTATTCCTGAATGCTAAGTGCCGACATGCGAACGCCGGGCGTGAAAAGAGATTGGATGGTGTCACAGGCGCCAAAAGAAGAGGCTAGCCGCGGTTGCGCACAGACAGGATTATGTTGCTGTTGTGTCAGGCTACGGACAAAAAAATACAGCGCGGGGAGAGTCGGGCAGAAAAAGCCTCGTCGGCGACGAGGCGGGTCTGTTTAAACGATCGGGGTCCGGGGCGTATACGCGGGAAAATCACTATAGCCGCGCTCGTCGCCCCCAAAGAAGGCTTCACGTTTGTAGGCGGCAAGAGGAGCGGCGTGACGGATCCGCGCCGGCAGGTCGGGATTGGAGGTAAAAAGGCGGCCAAAGGCGATCAGATCGGCCTCGCCCTTCTGCAGCGTTTCTTCCGCATCCTCGGGCGTAAAACCGCCCGCCGCGATGAGCGTTCCCTGATAGAAGGCGCGCAAATTGCGGCTGGCTACCGGCTCCGCATAATAGCCTGCGCCCCGATCTTCCGGCCCCACGACGCGGGGTTCAATAACGTGCAGATAGGCCAGCTCAAAGCGGTTCAGCCGTTCAACCAGATAGCGGAAGGTTGCTGCCGGATCGCTGTCGTTCATATCGCCATAGATACCGCTGGGGGAAATACGCACGGCGACGCGTCCCCGGCCCCAGACCTCCATCAGGACCGCAACCGACTCAAGCAGAAAGCGCGCCCGGTTTTCCAGCGTGCCGCCATAGCGGTCGGTGCGTTTATTACTGCCGTCCAAAAGAAACTGTTCGGGCAAATAGCCGTTGGCCGCATGGAGCTCGACGCCATCGAAGCCGGCCTCTTTGGCCCGAATGGCGGCCAGGCGTAATTCGGCCATGAGTTCCCCAATCTCATCCGCTTCCAGCGCGCGCGGAGCGGGAAAAAGCCTGCCCTCATAGGCGCCGCGTTCGTTTTTGACGACGCCATAGGTCTCTCTGGCGACGAGCGCCGACGGAGCGATGGGCTGACGCCCCGATGAGAGCTCAGGCAGCGACTGGCGGCCCGGGTGCCAGAGCTGAAGCACGATTTGGCCGCCGCGCGCGTGCACGGCGTCAACCAGGCGCCGCCATCCCGCCTGCTGCTCGTCGGTAAAGATGCCCGGCGCATCCTCATAGGCGTTAGCAAACGGGGAGATCGCCGTGGCTTCAGCGATAAGCAGCCCTCCCTGACTCGCCCGCTGGCGGTAATACTCAATCATCAGGTCGCCGGGCACGCCGCCCTGAGCGGCCCTCATTCGCGTGGTGGGCGCCATGACGACGCGGTGATCCAGACGCAGTTTTCCTGCTGTAATCGGTGACAGTAACGTTTTCATCATCTTTCCCCGCGGTGGCCCGGAGCGCCTTGCCACCGCATTAATCAATTCAACGGATTCGGCGTCTGCAGCGGATGCCCGACGGGCTTACGAGCGCGCCGCGGCGTGGGCGACCTGCGCCGCGCTTATCCCTTCGAGCGCCAGCCCGTAGCCAATACCTTCTTCCAGCAGGCGTTTCAGGCGTTGAGTCAGCGCCATGCGGGTATAGCGTGAGGTCAGCGGCGGGAGCGCGGCGATACCGTCGGCAATTTCATGGGCGCGGAGGAGGAGTTTCTCCGCGGGAATAATTTCGTTAATCACGCCCCAGTCCTTCGCCGTTTCCGCATCAAGCACCTGGCGGGTGAGGAGGAAGTAACGACCGCGGATCGAACCTATCGCTTCCGGCCACAAAATATGTACGCCGTCGCCGGGCACAATTCCGAATTCGAAATGCGGTTTGTCCTGGAAAACCGTCTCTGGCGTGGCCAGCACGATATCGGTCAGAAGGACATATTCGCTGTGCAGCAGGACCGGGCCGTTCAGCGCTGAAATCATGGGAACCTCGATATCCAGAATATTGCTGAGCACCTTGCGGCCTTCGCGCAGAATTTTGTCAAAACCGAGGGGGCTGAAGAAATCGAATCCTTCCGGGGCGATCGCGTCTATAAAGGCATCGCCCGATCCGGTCAGTATCACCGCGCGGTTTTCGCGGTCTTCGCCGATGGCGTGGAATAACTCAACGAACTGTTCGTGCGTGTGGCCATCAAACAGCAGTTTTTCACCGGCGGTGTGGAATTTAACTTCCAGCACGCCGTTGGGTTTACGGGTCAGGCGGGCGTTGGAGAAGGCGTTACGGTAAGTTTCAAACGTTGACATGGCGGCGATCCTTGTTGTGGACAGCCCGCAGCGGCCGGCGGTGCAACAACCTTATTCCATTCCTTATAAAATGGGATCGCCTCAAAAACAGATAACGGCTATTCCTTTATGGCATGGCCCGGGCCTGCTTTTCTGCCATAACGGTTTCGACAAAGCCGGCGAACTGCCGCGCCTTGGCGCTCGCCAGCCGGCCGTTCGGGAAAACGGCCCACAGATCGATGGATGGCAGCTGCCACGAGGTCAGCACCCTGCGGACCGCGCCATTTTTTAACTCCTCGGCAAACATCCAGTCGGAGGCAACGCACAGCCCCATATGGTTGAGCACGGCGGCGCGCTGTCCTTCAGCGGCGCTGACGCGAACGCGCCCACTCACCGAGGCGGAGGCGACTTCGTCCCGGCGGGTGAAGGACCAGAGGGTGGGCTGCGGATCGTACAGGATCGCCTCGTGTTCGGCGAGTTCGCCCGGCGTTGTAGGCTCCCCCCTTGCTGCCAGATAATCCGGCGTCGCGATAACCGAGCGGGGGCTGGTGGCGAGCCTGCGCGCCACGACGCCCGAGTCGGGCAAAACCCCCATACGCAGCGAGACGTCGATGCCTTCGGCAATCAGATCGATCACCCGGTCATCAAGAATGATATCGATCTCCAGCTGCGGATGCTCCTCAAGAAAGCGCGGGAGATGGGGGAATATATGCAGCCGGGCGAAGGTCGTTGCGGCGGAAATGCGCAGCTTCCCGGTCAGCCCTTTCCCGGCGCCTCTGGCGGCCAGCTCGGCTTCGTCGGCTTCCTGCAGGGCAGCCCGCGCGCGTTCGTAAAATCGCTGCCCGGCCTCGGTTGGGGTCAGGCCGTGGGTCGAGCGGGTCAGTAAACGGGTTTGCAACCGTGACTCCAGCCGGGCAATGATTTTGGATACCGCGGATTGACCGACGTTGAGTTGCCTGGCGGCGGCGGAAAAGGAGCCCGTATCCACCACGCGTATATAGGTTGCCATTGCCTGAAAGCGATCCATTTCATTCCCCTGAAGAATAGCGGCTAGCTCAGAAGCATATCCGGCATTCCTTATACGCGCCAGCCGCTCTGCTGCTCGGGGTGGCCGGGTTACGCCATCCAGTCGCCGATAATCTCCCCGTACAGCCGCTCGGCCTCCTCCAGCCGGCTAAGCAGGCAGTACTCGTCGGTCTGGTGGGCCATCGACGGTTCGCCGGGGCCGAGAATAATGCAGGGCGGACTACCGAGGGCGGGCAGCAGCAGGGAGGCGTCGGTGAAGTAGGGCACCACCCGCGGCTCCAGCGGCCCGTCGTGCAGCGGCCGGCAGCGCTGATAAATCTGCGCTATCCACGCGTGCTTCTCTTCGCTCAGCACCGCCGGCAGATCGACCAGGGTGGTGAGCGTTACGCTCTCGCCAAGCAGCGCGCTCAGCCGCTGTCGAATGGTGGCGTGCTGCAAATTGGGCGCGCTGCGGATATCCACATCAAAGCACGCACGGTCCGGCACGGAGTTAATATTGAGCCCGCCCTCAATGCGCCCGACGTTGAGCGTGGGCTGCTTCATCAGCGGATGCGGCGCGCCCGGCGAAAAATGGCGGATCTTACCCAGCGCATCCGCCGCCAGATAGATAGCGTTAATCCCCAGCTCCGGCATCGCCCCGTGGGCGGTTTTGCCCCGGTTTTCCGCGCGCAGCCACAGCGCCCCTTTATGGCCGATAACCGGGTAGTTGGCGGTGGGTTCGCCGACGATCAGCGCGCCGATCTCCGGCAGCGTGCCGGATTCGATCAGCGCCCGCGCGCCGTCGCAGCCGGTTTCCTCCCCGCCGGTGATCAGCAGCACCGCGCCGCGCCCGGCGAGGATCTGCTCCCGCCGCTGGACGCAGGCGACGGCAAATGCCGCCACCGCCGCCTTCATATCGCTCGATCCTCGCCCGTAGAGCCGCCCGTTTTCAACCTGCGAGCCGAAGGGATCGTAGCGCCAGCGCGCGTTGCCGAGCGGCACGGTATCCAGATGGCCGGTAAAGGCCAGCGGCTTGCCCGCCGTCGCCCCCGGCAGTCGGGCAAGCAGATTGCAGCGCCCCTCGCCGAACGACGACAGCGACACCTCAAAGCCGCTATCGCATAGCCAGTCGGCAAGAAAGCGCATGCAGTCGGCTTCATTTCCCGGCGGATTGATGGTGTTAAAGCCCAGCAGCTGCCGGGCCAGTTCGAGGGTGGTGGTCGCCATCAGCCGCGTTCCGTCAGCCAGTCGAGGCAGTTAATCCACAGCTGGCGATAGCCGGGCCATTGCGCAAACTCGTCGGGCAGCCAGTGGGCGGACATATCGCTGGTCCACACCAGCGAACGGCCCCGCTGATATTCGCGCACCGCCAGCAGCGGGTGCCCGGTGCCGGCCACGGTCGCCAGCAGCCTGCCTTCCGGGTGCATTTCCACCTCGTTATAGCCCAGCAGCCACGGCCACTCGCCGGGAATATCGTTAAACAGGGCGTGGGATTCGGTGACTTCGGCATAGCAGCCTTCCGGGGTTTCAATACGATCGTCCCACGCGAGGCAGCGCACCGGCAGAACTTTCTCCACCGCGGTGTGGCGATAGCGCGCGCCGCCGTTGATTCCCTGGAAACTGTAGTAACCGCCGATCATCATCAGCGCGCCGCCAGCGGCCACGTAGTCGTGCAGCAGCGTCAGGCGGTTGGCGGTGCGGCGGCTTTTCAGCCAGGTGTCAGGGTGCAGCAGCAGCGTGTTGGCGCCAATGTCCGAGAGGATAATCGCATCCCACTCCTGCAGCTCCTCCAGGGTCAGCGGGAACTCGGTCGCCGCCGCGTGGGCCGGCATATAGGTGATGGCATAGCTGCTGTCGGCCAGCGCGGCGAGGAAATCCGTCGCGCCGGTGTGCCAGGTGGCGGTAGCAAACTGATCGAAGCCTTTAACGTGCGTTGCGGTGCTGGTCCAGGATTCACCGACCAGTAAAACTTTCTTCTTCATTATGACGTTCCTTTTTTATCCGCCAAATACCCGCCGGGGATTGTCAATCATCAGGGTTTCAAGTTGTTCGCCGCTGACGCCGTGGCGCCGCAGGCGCGGAACAAAATGCTTGAGTATGTAGCCGTATCCGTGACCGCCGTAGCGGGTGAGCATGGTCTTCAGGAACACGTCCTGCGACAGCAAAATCTGCTGGATGTAGCCGTCGTCAATCAGCTCCCGAATGGCGCGGGCGTTCTCCTCGTCGGAGGGGGACTGCGCCGACTCGTCGGCGTAGTAGTAGCTCATGCCGATCATGTCGTATTCGAGGAACGCCCCGCGCTGGGCCAGCTCGCGTTGATAGCGTTTATCGGCAAAGCTGGGATTCATATGGCACAGCACCGTATGGCGCAGATCGGCGCCTTCCTGTTCGAGGATATCCAGCACCCGATGGCCCAGCCGCTCCCAGCCCGGCAGGTGGACCTCGATCGGCACCCCGGTCGCGGCGCTGGCCCGGCCCGCGGCGCGCAGGGACTTCTCCTCATCCGCGGTAAAGCGGCTGGAGATGCCGATCTCGCCGATCAGCCCGGCGACAATCTCCGGCTTCTCCTCCGCGCCGCCGAGGTCGTAGATCAGCCGCTCGGTCAGCCGTTCGACGCTGCTGCTCTTCACCCACTCGGGGTGCGACGGCTCGAGATAGAAGCCGGTGCCCATAATAATATTCAGCCCGGTCAGACGCGCGATGCGCGCCAGCGCTTGCGGATCGCGGCCGATGCCGATATTGGTCGGGTCGACCACCGTTTCCCCGCCCAGGGCGCGATATTTCATCAGCTCTTCGATCGCCACGTCGACGTCAAACAGCTGGCAGTTATCGCGGCTGATCAGCGGGTTCAGCGACAGTTCTCCGAGGTTTTCTATCTTCACCGGCATTTCGGCAAGATGGCGATCGCTGCAGCAGCAGGGCGGTACCCACTTGCCGGAGGCATCCAGCAGGATATGCTCATGCATCAGCGTGACGCCCATCTCGCTGGCCGGCAGCGGGCCGAGCACCGTCATTACGTAGCCGCTGCTGACGCCGACCGGCAGCGGCGTGGGGTGGCGAAAAATTGATCCTTTCATGAGCTATCCTTTTGCCGCTGAGCGCGTGGGGTTAAGAATGCGGGTGTTGAGCCAGATCGCCAGCAGGATAATGGTGCCGGTGGCGATCTGGGTATAGAACGGCGAGATATGCGACAGGATCAGCCCGTTCTGAATCACCGCAATCGACAGCGCGCCGAGCAGCGTGCCGATAATGGTGCCGAAGCCGCCAAACAGGCTGGTGCTGCCGAGGACCACGGCGGCAATCACCTGCAGCTCGAAGCCTTCCCCCTGGTTGGAGGAGCCGCTGCCGAGGCGGGCGGTAATAATCATGCCGGCCAGCGCGGCGGCCATGCCGCTGATGATGTACACCCGCATGGTCACCGCTTTGGTGTTAATCCCGCTGCGCCGCGCGCCCTCGGCGTTGGCGCCGATAGCCGTCACGTAGCGGCCAAAGCGCATATGATTCAGCACGATATGCCCGATAACCAGGATCATAATGCCGATCAGCGCCGGCATCGGGATCCCCAGCACCCAGGCGCGCCCGATAAAGGTAAACAGGCTGTCGGCGGGGACGGGGATCGAGTAGCCCTGGGTCACCAGCAGCGCGATGCCGCGGACCACGGCGAGGGTGGCGAGGGTGACGATAAACGCCGGAATGCCTTCATAGGCTATAAAGAAGCCGTTGATGGCGCCGACTAATCCGCCGAGCAGCAGACCGCCGAGCAGCACCACCGGCCACGGTAAGCCCCAGCTGTTGAGGGCGATGGCCGAGAGCGCGCCCACCAGCGCGAGGGTGGAACCCACCGACAGGTCGATACCGCCGGTGGTGATCACCAGGGTCATCGCGGTCGCCACGATCAGCAGCGGGGCGCTCTGGCGGATGATGTTCAGCCAGTTGGTGCCGGTGAGGAAGTTGCCGGTGATGAGCGAAAACACCACGCAGCAGAAGACGAAAAACAGCGCAATGCTGACCACGCCAGAGTGGTTATGCAGCAGGCGGCGCGGCAGTGAATGCTGGATCATGCGGGAGCTGCTTAAGTTCATGATACTCATCCTGTTACCTCAGTGTGCTGCCGCAGAGCGAGCGGTGAATTTTTCGCCCACGATCAGGTTAACGATATCGCTCAGGCTGGTGTCGGCCACCCGTCGATCGGCGACGTTGGTGCCTTCATACATCACCATGATCCGATCGCAGACCAGGAAGAGATCCTGCAGACGGTGGGTGATCAGAATGACGCTGACGCCGCGCGCGGAAACGCGACGAATAAGCTCCAGAACCGCCTCGACTTCCGCCACGGCGAGCGCGGCGGTGGGCTCATCCATAATCAGCACCTTGGGGTCAAAAGCCGCCGCGCGGGCGATGGCAATGGCCTGGCGCTGGCCGCCGGAGAGATTGCGGACCAGCAGGCGGGTATCTGGAATGGAAATACCCAGCCCCTTGAGCATCTCCCGCGCGTCGGCGTGCATTTTGGCCTCGTCGAGGAAGGGGATGCCGAGCACCGATTTCATCGGCTCGCGGCCCATAAACAGGTTGCCCGCGACGTCGACGGTATCGCACAGCGACAGGTCCTGATAGACCATCTCGATATGGCAGCGGCGCGAGTCCGCCGGATTGGTAAACTGCTGCTGTTCGCCGTCGATGCGGATAGTGCCGCCGGTGGGGATCACCGCCCCGGACAGCACTTTGGTCAGGGTTGATTTTCCCGCGCCGTTATCGCCCACCAGGCCCAGCACTTCGCCCGGAGCCAGCTCCAGGTTTACGCCGCGCAGGGAGCGTATTGACCCGTAGGTCTTGGTGATATTGATCATCTCTACCCGTGGCGGGGTAGTTTGTGGCTGCTGCATCCGATTCGCTCCCATCGCTATTGCCGGGAAAATGTTTGCCATTGCGGTTGAAAGACTCCATCCAACACGGTTTACGCCCTTGTAAACCGGTTTACCTGCGGAGTGGAGCTTTCACAAACACGGTCAGGTCAAACGCTATTTAAGATATTTGTTCGCCAGTAAGAACATTGCAGCATCCGTGCCAGGGCAGAAAAAACACAGCAGCCCCATCACTTAACCCTATGTAACAGATAGAATTTATTTGCGGCTTATAGGTAAACCGGTTTACTAATTATAATCAACGAATTTTGAGGTGAGCGTTTTTTGCGCCAAAACTGGGCGCTTTTGCGCCATTTTGGGACGCGCTTAACAAATCTTAATCGAATCGCGGCCGATCCATTCCACCGGCAGGCGGGTTTCCGCCGGGATATCTTTCTCGTTATTCAGCAGGCGCAGCATAATGCTCACCGCGGTGCGGCCCAGCTCCCGCGCGGGCTGGCGGACGGTGGAGATACGCGGCTGGGTAAAGTCGGCATAGTTAGCGTCATCGAAGCCGACCAGCGACAACGCCTCTGGCGCCTGCAGTCCGCAGGCGCGCAGTCCGTCGAGCAGGCCAAGCACCAGATAGTCGCTGGCGGCAAAGACGGCGGTGGGGCGCAGCGGCTGGCTGAAGAGGCGCTTAAGCGCCTGCTGGCCGAACTCGCGCTGGTAGTCGCCGTACATGACCCACTCGGCGGGCCAGCTCAGGCCGGCCTGCTCCATCGCGGTGCAGAATCCCTGGTAGCGTTCACGCACGCTCATCAGCTTGTCCGGCCCGCCGATGAAGGCGATATGGCGATGCCCGGCGGCGATCAGCTTCTCCGTCGCGATCCGTCCGCCCTGGACGTTATCGGCAAAGACCTTCGGCACCGTACTGCCGGGAATATCCTCATCGAGCAACACGATGCGCTCGTGACGCTGAACCTCTTTTCGCAGCAGGCCGTTGTCGGGGCGGTTGGTGGTGAACAGCAGGCCGTCAACCTGGCAGGTGTCCAGCCAGCGAATGAACTGGGACTCTTTTTCCGGGTTGTTGCGGGTGATGCACAGCACCAGGCTGTAGCCGCTGGCCGAGGCGGCCTCCTCAGCGGCGTCGGCCAGTTCGGCGAAGAAGGGGTTGGTAATATCGGGAAGAACCAGGCCGAGGGTTTCGCTCCCGCCTTTGCTCAGGCGGCGCGCCAGGCTGTTGCCGCGATAGTCCAGCTCGCGGATCGCCGTTTCAATGCGGTCGATGGTTTCCTGCGGCAGCACAATATTGTTGTTCATATAGCGGGATAAGGTGGCCTTCGACAGTCCCGCCAGCTTTGCCACATCGGATAACAATACGCGTTTTATACTCATTTCCTGCGCCATTTCTGCCAGAGTCGGCTATCTGTAACATAGTTAAGCGCGGTCAATACAGCAATTTTTCCGCCGGCGGCGGCGCTAAATAAGTGCTTGACAAAATTTAATCGGCGGAGAATTGTATAGGCAGTTTACCGCATCATCCGGGAAGTCATTCCCAAATCCGCTTAAAACATTCCAGTCGCGCACCGCAACGGACCGGTTGCCGGAATGAGTCAAGCAGGGATTAGCCGAACGATCTTCGATCGTCCCGGCCATACGCGATATTTGCCCGCCAAAAAATAATCCTTCTGCGTTCGCATTGCGGCGCGGAACTCTGCTGGCTATCAACTATTCCCGACGAGGATACTGATGATGTTATTTAACCCCGGAAAACTGCGTTTTATTGCTGTGGCAACGTCTCTGCTGGCATCGCTGAGCTTTATTTCTGCCGCCAGTGCCGCCAATCCCACCTATGCGTTAGTGCAAATTAATCAGCAGGCGCTATTTTTTAATCTGATGAATAAAGGCGCGCAGGATGCGGCTAAGGCGAGCGGTAAGGATTTAGTGATTTTCAACTCCAACGATAATCCCGTTGCGCAGAATGACGCGATTGAAAACTATATTCAGCAAGGCGTTAAAGGCATCATGGTTGCCGCCATCGATGTTAACGGAATCATGCCCGCGGTGAAAGAAGCCGCCGCCGCGAATATTCCGGTGATTGCTATTGATGCGGTATTACCGGCGGGTCCTCAGGCGGCCCAGGTCGGCGTGGATAATATCGAAGGGGGCAGAATTATTGGTAAATACTTCGTCGATTACGTGCAGAAAGAGATGGGCGGCCAGGCGCGACTGGGTATCGTCGGCGCGCTGAACTCGGCGATTCAGAACCAGCGGCAGAAAGGCTTCGAAGAGACCCTGAAGAGTAACCCGAAAATTACCGTTGCCAACGTTGTCGACGGGCAGAACGTGCAGGATAAAGCGATGACCGCGGCGGAGAACCTGATTACCGGCAACCCGGATCTGACGGCGATCTACGCCACCGGCGAACCCGCGCTGCTCGGCGCCATTGCCGCGGTGGAGAACCAGGGGCGGCAGAAGGATATTAAAGTCTTCGGCTGGGATCTGACGGCGAAGGCGATTTCGGGCATCGACGGCGGCTACGTTACCGCCGTGCTGCAGCAGGATCCTGAGCAGATGGGGGCGGAGGCCCTGAGGGCGCTGAATGCGATTACTTCGGGTAAAACCGTGCCGAAATCCATTCTGGTTCCGGCTACGGTGGTGACCAAAGCGAACGTTGATAGCTACCGTTCGCTGTTTAAGTAATCTTCAGGCATCGCCCGTCGCTAACAGGGCGGCGAGCTCGCGGCCGTCGGGAAAGGCGCTAAAGGTACCCCGACGGCTCACGGTGATGGCGGCAGCGCGGCTGGCATGGGCCAGCGCCAGGCCGTCCGGCGCTACGCCGCGCCGCAGCGCGGAGGCCAGCATAACGGCGAGAAAGGTGTCGCCGGCGCCGGTGGTATCAAGCGCCTCGACGGCGGCGGCGGGAGAGAAGCGGCGCTGGCCTGCGCTCACTAGCCAGGCGCCGGCGGCGCCCTGGGTAATGACCAGGACTGGTACGCCATCAGGCTGCAGCTGCTCTGCCTCTGACTCATTGACTACCGCGATATCGATAAGCGGCCACAGGAGGGAAAAATCAGGATTGACCGGGGAAGGATTAAATACCGTGGTCATCCCGCGCGCTTTGGCGAACTGGAACAGGGCGCGGGTCTTTTCCAGCGAGAAATTACCCTGCTGCAGCAGAATATCGCCTGCGGCGCTCTCGGCCAGATGCGGAAGAATATCATCGAGGCTAAAGGTATCGGCGGCGGCGGTAGTGGTAATAATTGCATTATCGCCATCGGCGCTATTTAAGATAATTGAGGTGTCGCTATGTTGGTTGCAATTCCCGACGGGTAGCAGCGTCAATGGTTCATTTATTAGCTGCTGGCGTATCCAGGCTCCATTGCTGTCATTTCCCGTGGCCGCAATTAAGCATGTATCTATGCCGCAGCGGGATAATATAATCGCCTGGTTCGCGCCTTTTCCGCCGAGATCCTGCGAAACTTTAATGCCATGAATCGAGGCGCCTTTTTTCGGTATATCCGAAATGGCCCACGTTTCATCTACGGTAATATTACCGATAACGTAAACACGCATAGTATTCCCTTAACAGGATGGATAACATGACTTCTATATCAGCAGAAAAACCCAGCGCAATACAAGATATTTTTTCACGTCACAAAGCGGTCATCGGTGTCATTCACTGTGACCCCTTTCCGGGTACGCCTAAATATCGTGGTAAATCAGTAAGTGGTATTATTGAGCGGGCGCTTAGGGATGCTGAAAATTATATTTCGGGCGGCGTTCACGGTCTGATTATTGAAAACCACGGCGATATTCCCTTTGCCAAACCGGAGGATATTGGTCCTGAAACCTCGGCGCTGATGGCGGTGATTACCGAAAAGGTTCGCGAGCGTTTTGGCGTGCCGCTGGGTATTAACGTGCTGGCCAACGCCGCGATTCCCGCGCTGGCTACCGCGCTCGCCGGTGGGGCCGATTTCGTCCGCGTAAACCAGTGGGCCAATGCCTATATCGCCAACGAGGGGTTTATTGAAGGGGCGGCGGCGAAGGCGCTGCGCTATCGTAGCCAGCTGCGCGCGGAGCATATTCGCGTCTTTGCCGATAGCCACGTGAAGCACGGCAGCCACGCCATCGTCGCCGACCGTTCGATTCAGGAGCTGACCCGCGACGTGGACTTCTTCGAGGCCGACGCGGTGATCGCTACCGGCCAGCGCACCGGCGACAGCGCCACCCTCGAGGAGATCGATGAGATCCGCGCCGCCACCGCGCTGCCGCTGCTGGTGGGGTCCGGCGTAACCCCGACCAACGTCTGCCAGATCCTCGGACGCACCCAGGGGGTGATCGTCGCCAGCACCATGAAAGTGGACGGCGTCTGGTGGAACGATGTCGATCTGGCGCGGGTTAAGCACTTTATGGCGGTCGCCCAGGCCGCGCTGGAGGAGGCGTGATGGAAGCGTTTAGCGAGCGCCTGCTGCGTGAACATCAGCAGGTATGGCAGGCGATGCAGCAGCACCGCTTTGTGGTGGATATTGAGCAGGACCGCCTGCCGGAGACGGTATTTAACCGCTATCTGGTCTTTGAGGGGAATTTTGTCGCCACGGCGATCGCCATTTTTGCCCTCGGCGTCAGCAAGGCGCCGGATATTCGCCAGCAGCGCTGGCTGATCGGCGTGCTGAACGCGCTGGTGGACACGCAGATCGCCTGGTTTGAGCAGGTACTGGCCGAGCGGCGGGTTAATCCTGCCGATTATCCGGACGACCTTCCCGGGGTGCGGCGCTTTCGCGACGGCATGCTGCATATCGCCCGGGAGGGGAACTATGCGCAGATTATCACCCTGATGTTCGGCGCGGAGTGGATGTACTACCACTGGTGCCGGCGGGTGAGCGAGCGTAGCCAGAGCGACGCGGACCTGCGGCGCTGGGTCGAAATGCATGCGGAAGAGGAGTTTTACCGCCAGGCCCGCTGGCTAAAGGAGGAGCTGGACCGCTGCGCGATGGCGCTGAGTGAAGGCGAAAAGCAGGCGCTGTCGGCGCTGTACGGCGAGGTGCTGCAGTGGGAAATCGATTTCCATAGCGCGGCGTACGAAGCGTAACCGCAGCGATACGCACGGGGCGGCCCGCAGCGGCGCCCCGTCACTCTACCGACAAACAGACCCGGCAGCATACCGCTCCGTTGGCCTGCAGACTATGCCCTCATCGTGCAGGCGTCGCTCTTTTATCTCATTCAGCACAATCAACGCCGATAATTTTTCATGACTGTTTTAAGATAATAGCTTCCGCTCATTTTCACTCCAACCGCAGGTGTCACCGAGTGCTTCAGCGTATTGACCGAAGAACAGAGCGGCTACGTCAGCAGACCGCCGCGATCCGTAAGGATATTGCGAACCTGATTCAGCGCCACACCGCCGGCCAGCCGGGCATTTTTACGCCTTTTCCCGGCGTGATGATGTCGCAACTGCATGAGCCGATGCCGCCGCTGGCTCATGTTTATGAGCCCAGCCTGTCGCTGGTGATTCAGGGGGAAAAGAACGTGACCGTGGGTGAGACGGTTTACACCTATAACGAATCGTGTTTTTTCCTCACGGCGATAAATTTACCTACCGTCTCTGAAGTCCCCGCCGTCAGTCCGGACGCGCCGTTTCTCTCGCTGCTGATCGGGCTGGATTTAGGGCTGGCGCGTGAAGTGATGGCCGATATGGAACTACGCGGCGGGCGCGTGAGTCAGCAGAGCGCCGGCATGGCCCTGGGAGAGGCAAACGATCGCCTGCTCGATGCCGTGCGGCGCTACCTGGCCAATGCGGAACTGCCGGAGCATGAGCGGCATTATATTAATGACTTAGAGCCTATCCCAATAGGATTTTGTTCCAGACAATGATGCCGCAGGCAAAATGCAACATGGCCTCGTAATTTTCGGCCTTCTTTTCCCATCGGGTCAGAACCCGGCGAAAGCGATTCATCCAGCTATGAGTCCTCTCGACAACCCAGCGATGGGCTTTGAAGTCGGTGTTTTTACCTGCATCAGACTCCTCTTTACGGGACTGGATATGCGGCTCGTAGCGGCGGCTCTGTAGATACGTTTTCAGCCAGCCAGCTTCGTAACCTTTGTCCAGGCAGAGTCTGAGTTTTTGCCCCGGACGCCCCGTCTGAAGTGCATCGAGCGTATCTGCAACCAGTTTGATATCGTGCGTGTTCGCTGCTGCAACAACCAGCGACAGAGGAAGCCCGTTGGCGTCTGTCAGCAGGCTACGCTTTACGCCTTGTTTCCCTCTGTCCGTGGGATTACGGCCTGTTTTTTTGTTCCTGACAATGGCGATTTGGTCATACAGCCGTCCATCGACAGCCAGGACCAGTCAATGCCGTCCAGATGTTCGCAGGCAAGCAAACCGTTCTGCCAGAAGCGTTCGAAGACTCCCGCATCGCGCCATTCCTGGAAGCGTCGGTGTGCAGAACTCGATGAACATATCCCGGTGGCGTTCAGGGCGTTCCACTGGCAACCGGTCCTGAGGACGAAGAATATGGCATCCATGGCAGCACGGTTATCAACGCGTCTACGATGAGTCCCCAGTGGGTGGCTGGTTTTATGCTCCGGGATGAGTGGAGCCATTTTTTCCCATAGTTCGTCGCTGATCTGCCACTTGCTACCCGCCATACATTCCCCCTCAGAAATTACCGTAACGTATTATACGATAATTCCTTTTGGGATAGGCTCTTAACGCTTCGCGAAATCTTCTACCTGATACTGATTGGGGATGCCGGCAGCGTATTCCGTGAGACGGTAGTGGCGGGTACCAGCGGCCAGCGCGTCTCCATGGCGATCGGCTGGCTGCGCGATAATTATCTGCAGCCGCTGAAGGTCGAAGAGCTGGCGCGGATGGCCGGCATGGGCGTTTCGACGCTGCACCACCATTTTCGCCGGATGACCTCTTTGAGCCCGCTGCAGTATCAAAAGCGGCTGCGGCTGCACGAAGCGCGCCGTCTGCTGATTGCCGAGGAGGGCGATGCTGCCGGCGTGGCAATCCGCGTAGGGTATGAGAGCGTGACGCAGTTTCATCGCGAGTATAAGCGGATGTTTAGCGTGACGCCGATCCAGGACAAAGAACGGCTGCTGAAAGGGGCCGGCTACCCGGCCTTCGGCGTGAAATAAAATCAGCCGGGTGACCGGCTGATGCGCATTCAGGCGGCGGTGAGCGACGCCATATCAATTACAAAACGATACTTCACATCGCCCCGTTCCAAGCGTTCGAACGCCTCATTGATTTGCTGCATGCTGATGGTTTCGCAGTCGGGATAGATGCCTTTGCGCGCGCAAAAATCCAGCATCTCCTGCGTTTCTGCAATCCCGCCGGACGGCGATCCGGTAATCCGTCGACGCCCCATAATCAGCGGTAGCGTACTGAACCCCTCCATATCGCCCAGCGCGCCAACGATGACCAGCGCACCTTCGACATCCAGCAGCTGCACGTAGGGAGAGACGTCGTGATGCGTCGGGATCGTATCGATAATGACGTCAAACGAAGACGCTGCCTGGCGCATGGCCTCATCCGACGTGGAGAGCAGGACATGTTCCGCGCCGAGCTTGTGCGCCTCTTCGGCCTTGCCGGCGCTGCGGGTGATCACCGTCACCTCTGCTCCGAGGCCCGCCGCCATCCGCACCGCGAGGTGGCCTAAACCGCCAATCCCCACCACGCCGACGCGCGATCCCGGCCCGACGCTCCAGGTTCGAAGAGGCGAATAGACGGTGATCCCCGCACACAGCAACGGCGCGGCCCGCGATGGATCGAGCCCCTGCGGCAGGTTGAGAACAAACTCTTCGCGTACCACGATCTGTTTTGAGTATCCGCCATAGGTGATGTCACCGGTCTGGCGGTCGCGACCGTTGTAGGTGACGGTGGGGAATTCACGGCACATCTGCTCTTCATGACGCCGGCACTGATCGCACTCCTGACAGCTATCAACGATCGTGCCTACCGCGACCATCTGACCGATGGCGTAGCGTTTCGCGTTGGCGCCGACGTCAATCACCCGACCGACGATCTCGTGACCGGGAACCAGCGGGTAAACGGTTGGCCCCCACTCCTGCCAGTCGTTACGCGCCTGATGGAGATCGCTGTGGCACACGCCGGAGTAGAGGATTTCGATCGCCACGTCGTTATCGCGCAGGGCGCGGCGTTCGAAGGCGAAAGGGACTAACGGCAAATCGGCGCTCAATGCGGCATAACCATAAGTTTTCATTGTTGCTCCAGCTGTTTGCGGGTAAGAAAGCCACACTGTAGCGGGGTGATAGCGCAAGGGGTGAGCCTGATTCTGCCTGAAAGTTGCCTGTTTCTCTGGCGAGGACCGTTCTTGTCGGGATTGAAAGCGCGGGGATCGCCTTATATCATCGGGCCGCTGCCGATAAACTTTATGCCGTCGGCAATCGCTCCCCTGCGGGCTAAAGCCGGGCATATCGCAGGACGCAACGCGCCGTGCCACAGGAAAACGCCATGACCCGTACGCATAGACTGCTTGAACTGCTTCAGATACTGCGCGAGCACCGCTACCCGCTAACCGCCTTGACCCTTAGCGAAAGATTGGGAATCAGCGTGCGTACCGTTTACCGGGATATTCAGACGCTCCAGCAGCAGGGGGTGTGTATTGAGGGCAGTTCCGGCATTGGATATGTTATTAAGTCTGACTATCATTTGCCGCCGCTGACTTTTACCCCGCAGGAAATTAACGCCCTTACGCTCGGGCTAAACTGGGTATGTCATAACACCGATGCTGATTTTAAAAAGATCGCCAAAAGCACGCTGGCTAAAATACGCGCAGTTACGCCGGATAAATTGAAAGAGCACATCGAGTATCAATCGTTGCTGACCGGGCCGGGTGAAAAAGATGCCGCTTTTTTTGCCGAGCTGCGCCATGCGATTAATAACAGAAACAAAGTTCAAATCGCGTATTGCGCTAAAAACGAGCGGCTATCCTCGAGAGTTATATGGCCAGTCGCGCTGGCTTATATGGAGGAGTGCTGGCTGCTGGCCGGATGGCGCGAGCTGCGCAAGGATTTTCGTCATTTCCGAACCGACCGGATAATGAGCATCTCGCTGCTTGCCGATAAATATAACGACAGCAGGATCGGCTTATTGAGAAAATGGCGGAAGCAAGAGGGGCTTCACCAGGATGATGAGTACTGACAAAAGCTGTCACTCCCTTTTCATATGCTTCTGTAGAGCATAAAAATCATTCTTTACAGGAGCGAACATGAGCTTTCACAACAAAGTAGCGGTAGTTACCGGCAGCACCGCCGGCATTGGGGAGGCGGTTGCAGAACAGTTACACCAGTCAGGTGCGCGGGTGGTTGTGGTTGCCCGATGCCGCGAACAGGCGGAGCACAAGGCTAAATCGCTGTCGCCAGAGGGACGGACCGCCGTGGGGATCGCGTGCGATGTTTCGCAGCCGGAGCAGGTGAGGCAGATGATTGATGAAGTCGTGGCCCGCTTTGGCCGACTTGATTATGCGGTTAATAACGCGGGTATAACCGGCGATCGTCAGAAAAATATTGCGCAGCAGACGATAGATAACTGGCAGAGGGTGATCGCGACCTCTTTGAGCAGCGTTTTTTACTGTATGAAATATGAAATTCCCCAGATAGTAAAATCCGGCGGCGGGGCGATCGTTAATTTATCCGCCGTCAATGGCCTGGTCGGTATTCCCGGACTGGCGCCTTATACAACGGCCAAACATGGCGTGATTGGCCTAACCCAAACCGCGGCGCTGGAGTTTGCGCAACAGGGGCTGCGGGTCAATGCGGTAGCGCCGGGATACGTCGGCACGCCGCGTATTAATGAGCTCCCCGCGTCCGTTCAGCGCGCGTTTGCCGACAGCCATCCGCTCAAGCGAATGGCTAAAATGCAGGAGGTGGCCGATTTTATCCTGTTCCTGCTGTCGGAAAAGGCCGGGTTTTGCAGCGGCGGCGTTTATCCCATTGATGGCGGCTACCTGGCGGAGTAAATTTCCTGCCTTAAGCGATCTTTTCTCAAAGGAGCAGGGCGGTGATTTCAAAAGATAACGCCGGGCATTACGTCTGGGGTGATAACTGCGACGGCTGGTATCTGCTAAACCGTCCGGACATGCTGGTTATTCACGAAAAGATGCCGCCAGGCACCTGCGAGAAGCGCCACTATCATTGCGTTTCCAGACAGTTTTTCTTCGTGCTTCAGGGCGTGCTTACCATGGAACTGGCGGGTGAGATGCATGAGATCTGCGCCCGGCAGGGATTAGAGATCCCTCCCGGGGCGGCGCATCAGGCCCGAAACGATAGCCTCTCTCCCGTCGAATTTATCGTTATCTCCCATCCGACGACGCGCGGAGATCGTACGGACCTTCCGCCGTCCTGACAATTCCTCCGCGCGGTTATTAACCCTGTTCCGGGCTACCGTCGAAAGGCGACGTTCTACCCGTGGCTACGCTTTTTACCGCCGGCCAGGCGCTACGGGATCATGGCGGTCGTATCCGATGCGAACTGGGCCATGGCGATGCAGGCATTTAGCCGGGGAAAACCGGGGCTGGGGTGACTCTTTGGCGGCGGTCTTGCGCTGTGGCTTTTTGGGGTTGCCGGCTCTCCGCTGTGCTTACCACTGTTTCGCTATCCAGGCAGCAAAGTCGCGCATGGCGGCAGTTTCGGGGCGAGATTGCAGCCGCGTGAGCCAGTAGCCGCCGGAACTAATCTCCGTAGGGAACGGTTGCACGATGCGCCCGCCGTTGAGCAAGTGGCTGAACATGCTGGCTGGCGCAATCGCAATGCCGGCCCCGCACTGCGCCACCTCGAGCATCGCAAGCGAGGTATCAAAAACCATCACCGGATGCGTGGGCGCCGGCGGGGTCTCTCCGGCTTTCATCATCCATGTCGCCCATTCGTCGCGGCGATAGGAGCGCAGCAATGTGTACTGAAGCACATCGGCCGGTTTGCGTAGCGCTCGCGCAATCTCCGGCGCGCAGAGCGCGGTGAGCGGCGCATCGCAAAGGAATGTGGCCGCAGTATCGTGCCAGGCGCCGTTGCCGAAACGAATGGTATAGTCCAGCCCCTCTGCCGCAGGGTCGACCCGATTATTATGCGTCGACAGATGCAGGTCGATATGCGGGCAGCAGCGGCGAAAATCCTCCAGCCGGGGCAGCAGGAATCCCACGGCGAATGTCCCCACGACGCCTGTTTTTAGTTTTTCTCGACGTTGGCGGGCGCTAAAACGATCGAGCGTATCGGCGATAATATCGAAAGAGCCGTTCAGCACCGGCAGTAAGTTTTCGCCCTCTGTCGTCAGCATCAGGCCGCGAGAAACCCGCACAAAGAGCTGACAATTAAGATGTTCTTCCAGCGAACGCACCTGCTGACTAATGGCGGAATGCGTCACGTTGAGCTCAATTGCGGCGCGAGTAAAGCTTAAGTGCCGGACGGCGGCTTCGAAAGCGCGCAGAGCGTTGAGCGGGAGGTAGCTTCTGGTCATGGGTGTATGTGTTAGAAAAACTTTAGGCAGATGCTAAGTTTAATCGTTTGTCAGAGGCTGTCAAAACCCACAGACTGAGCGCGTTTTCCGGTCCCGGATATCTCACTTACTCTATGGAAGGTTTACCCATGCAAAAAATGCTGAATGGCGTTCTGGCACTTGCCGCGCTTTCGCTCACCGCGGCAGGCATTGCTGCGCCGCAAAAGCTGACACCGCGGCAAATCTCTCAGGTGGTCGCGCAGGCTATCGAGCCTCTGCTGAAAGAGCAGGCGATCCCGGGCATGGCGGTGGCGGTAGTTTATCAGGGCCAGCCGTACTATTTCACCTGGGGCAAAGCGGACGTCGGCAACGGACGCCCGGTGACGAAGGAGACGCTATTCGAACTCGGTTCGCTTAGCAAAACCTTCACCGGCGTATTAGGCGCAGACGCCGTCGCCCGCGGTGAAATCAGGCTAAGCGACAGCGCCAGCCGCTACTGGCCAGAGCTTAACGACAAGCGGTGGCAGGGGATAACGATGCTGGAGCTGGCGACTTATACCGCAGGCGGGCTACCGCTACAGCTGCCGGAAAGCGTCACTGACGGTGCCTCGCTGCGCGATTTCTACCGGCGGTGGCAGCCGCAGTGGGCGCCGGGCAGCATGCGACTCTACGCCAACAGCAGTATCGGTCTGTTCGGGATGCTGGCGGTGAAACCTTCCGGGCTCACTTTTGCCGATGCCATGAGCCAGCGCGTATTGCAGCCGCTGAATCTCAACCACACGTGGATTAATATTCCGCCGGCGGAAGAGAAAAACTATGCCTGGGGCTACCGCAACGGCCAGCCGGTGCACGTTTCACCCGGCATGCTGGATGCCGAATCCTATGGGGTGAAATCAACGGTTACGGATATGGCCGCCTGGCTACAGGCCAATATGGCACCCCGGCATGTCGACAGCCCTGTGCTCAGAACCGGCCTCGAGATGGCGCAGGCGCGCTACTGGCGCATCGGCAATATGTATCAGGGATTGGGCTGGGAGATGCTCAACTGGCCGGTCAATGGCGCCGAAATGGCGAAAGGCGGCGATAACGCGGTGGCGCTGGCCCCGCATCCGGCAGCGGCGATAGAACCGCCGGTTCCGGCGGTCGCCGCGTCGTGGGTGCATAAAACCGGTTCTACCGGCGGGTTCGGCGCCTACGCGGCGTTTATCCCCGAGCGGCAGCTTGGCATCGTCATGTTAGCGAATAAGAGCTACCCGAACCCGGCGCGTATCGCGACCGGATACGCCATTTTAAACGCTTTACAGTAAAGATTTTCCTGATTAATTAATAAGTTGTCTGATGCCTAACAGCATGATCAGGCCACCGCAAAGCCTATCAATGACTTTTTTGGCCCGCTGATAGGCGGATGAAATACGGGATTGAGAAAGCGTCATGGCCACTGACCCGTACCACAGCGATGCAATGATGCCGACAACACCGAGCATGGCAATAAATGTGCCCGCCGAGACGTGCGCCGGCGCGGCAGTTGAGAATATGGCGGCGTAAAAAGCCATGGATTTCGGATTGCCGATATTAGTCATCACGCCCTGAGTAAAGGGCTGGCGGAAACGACCCGGTGATAGTGCATTTGCTTTCGCAGCAGGCTGGCTTCCCGCCTTAAGGATTAGCCGTAAGCCAAACCACAGCAGATATCCTGCGCCTGATATTTTTACAACCAGCGCAGCCCAGGGGAATGCGGCAAATACCAAACCGATTCCGCCGATGGCGCAACTTGCCCAGAATAGGTTGACCACTACAATACCTGCGACCAGCGCAAGGGCGTCTGAACGCGTAGACGCGACCGCTTTATGCACCACAGCGACAAAATTTGGCCCGGGTATCACCACGCCAGCGAGATAAATAAGCAGTACGGTAAGAACAGCGTGTGTATCAGTCATGGGGTTCCTTATCAATCGCTGACGTTAAAATGGTTAAACTCACCGGGCAAATAACTCGCTTCCCACTATGCCATGATTTCTCCCGTCGCTTAACGAATGACGCTATTTGGCACATAGCGGGTTAACCGCGCATATCAAAGCCCGACTTTTGAAAATCTCGATATAGCTCAGGAGTGCTAAAGGCCGGGAATTTGGCTTTCTGAGCGGCTGATTGTACCGCTTCGCAATAGGCCTTATTGCCGTTGCTGGTTGATATATTTGAAGCCGTGCCGTCGAGGGCAAATTCTATATGCAACCTGCATTTCTTTCCCTTCCAGCTTTGCGGATCGGCAAGTTTGGCATTTATTGCTGCTCTGATGGCTCGCGCTTGTGCCCCCCATTCATCGGCATCGTCCCAGCGGCCAGAGCTGCAGCTACCCGTTGCCGTAGTTTTATGGCACCCGGAAGGATGCAGCGGCGCGCACCCGGCCAGGCCTGCCACCACTACCAGCATAAAGATTTTCTTTACCATTTCACGTGCTGCCACTCCTTGCTCCCCATTTCCGTTATTGTGCTCCCGCTGGAGCCTTATGCTTTATTTCAATTATATGGATATATAGCAATAAAAGTCATAAAGCTGCTGGTTTATGCGGCAACGACCATACCAGTAAATTAACGCGGACGGCCCGCGTTTAATCACTACGGCGTTTACCAGGTCTGATATTGGCTCGGACGGGCGCGGGAAGTCAGGTGGTAAGCAGGGTGGTGAAACGGAAACGAACCGCTGAGGTGGAGAGAAAATCAGCCAGAAAATAGAATTAACTGGCTGATTTATTAACGCTAGCTGGTGGTATTGGCCCCCTGCTTGTGGAACAGCTCGCGGAATACCGGGTAGATATCTTCCTGGTCGCGGATGTGCTGCATGGCGAAGTTTTCAAAGGTCGCCTGCAGATGTTCATATTCACGCCACAGCGTCTGGTGGGCGCGACGGGTGATCTCAATGTAGCTGTAGTAACGCACCACCGGCAGGATGTTCTTCGCCAGCAGTTCGTGACACAGCGGCGAGTCGTCCGCCCAGTTATCGCCGTCCGACGCCTGCGCGGCGTAGATATTCCACTGCGCCGGGTCGTAGCGCGCTTTCACCACTTCATCCATCAGCTTCAGCGCGCTGGAGACGATCGTGCCGCCGGTTTCCTGCGAATAGAAAAACTCGTGTTCATCCACCTCTTTGGCCTGAGTATGGTGGCGGATATAGACCACCTCGACGTTTTTATAGGTCCGGCTGAGGAACAGGTACAGCAGGATGTAAAAACGTTTGGCCATATCCTTGGTGACCTGATCCATGGAGCCGGAAACGTCCATCAGGCAGAACATCACCGCCTGGCTGGAGGGTTCGGGCCGTTTTTCGTAATTTTTATAGCGCAGATCGAAGGTATCGATAAACGGCACGCGGTCAATCTTCGCCCGCAGCTCGGCTATCTCCTGGCGCAGCCGCTCCTCTTCCAGCAGCTGCACAGGCTCGCTTTTGGTAATGAGGTCCAGATCCGCTTCCAGCGCGCGCAGCTCGCGTCGCTTACCGGCGGTCATGGCGGTACGTCGCGCCAGGGAGTTTTGCAGCGAACGCACCACGCTGATGTTTGCCGGGACGCCGTTAGCGGTGAACCCCGCCCGGTGCGTCTTGAACTCGGTAAGCTGCCGCTGCTGGTTTTTCTTCAGGTTCGGCAGAGCGAGATCCTCAAACAGCAGATCGAGATACTCATCTTTGGATATCTGAAAGACAAACCCGTCCTCGCCTTCGCCGTCGGGGCTGGCCTGCCCCTGGCCGCTACCTCCGCCTCCGCCGCCGCCCTGCGGGCGCTCAATACGGTCGTTTTGCACAAAATGGTCGTTGCCGGGATGCACGCGATTGCGCAGGCCGCCGCGACCCTGATGAAACATCGGTTCGTTGATATCATCCGTTGGAATAGAGACGGATTCCCCGCTCTCAATATCGGTCACCGAGCGCTTGTTGATCGCCTCGGAGATCGACTGTTTTATCTGCGCCTTGTAGCGACGCAAAAAGCGCTGGCGATTCACCGCGCTTTTATTCTTCCCGTTCAGGCGCCGGTCTATAAACCAGGTCATATGCCCCCCGTACTGCATTTGCCAACCATACACCTCATACTTCAGGCCGCATGTGCGCTGCATACCCCGGAGTAAACCTCCGGGGTTCCCTGCAACCCGAATCGTGCCCCGCAGCGGCCGGACCTGCCGCGCGTCAGGATGATTTACGTACGCGCAAATACCATTCGCACAGCAGACGCACCTGCTTACGGGTGTAGCCTTTCTCCATCATCCGGTCGACGAAGTCATCGTGCTTTTTCTGCTCGTCGGTAGAGGTCTTGGCGTTGAACGAAATTACCGGCAGCAGCTCTTCGGTATTGGAGAACATTTTCTTCTCAATGACCGTGCGCAGTTTTTCGTAGCTGGTCCAGTTCGGATTGCGTCCGCTGTTATTTGCTCTGGCGCGCAGCACGAAGTTGACTATCTCGTTACGGAAGTCTTTCGGGTTGCTGATCCCGGCCGGTTTTTCAATTTTCTCCAGCTCCGCGTTCAGCGATTCGCGGTCGAACAGCTGGCCGGTATCCGGATCGCGGTACTCCTGATCCTGAATCCAGAAATCCGCATAGGTGACATAACGGTCAAAAATGTTCTGCCCGTATTCGGAGTAGGATTCGAGATAGGCGGTCTGGATCTCCTTACCGATAAACTCGGCATATTTCGGGATCAGATAGCCTTTGAGGAACTCCAGGTAGCGTTCCGCCAGCTCCTGCGGGAACTGTTCGCGCTCAATCTGCTGCTCGAGAACGTAGAACAGATGAACCGGGTTAGCGGCAACCTCAGTGTGATCGAAGTTAAATACCCGCGACAGTATTTTAAAGGCGAAGCGGGTGGAGAGTCCGTTCATGCCTTCGTCGACGCCGGCATAATCGCGATACTCCTGGTAGGACTTCGCTTTCGGGTCGGTATCTTTCAGGCTCTCGCCGTCATAGACGCGCATTTTGGAGTAAATGCTCGAGTTTTCCGGTTCTTTCAGACGCGACAGAATCGAGAAGCGCGACAGCGTTTCAAGGGTGCCCGGCGCGCAGGGCGCATGGGTCAGCTCGCTGTTGTTCAGCAGTTTTTCATAAATACGCATCTCTTCGGAAATGCGCAGGCAGTAAGGCACCTTGACGATATAGACGCGGTCGAGGAAGGCCTCGTTGTTTTTGTTATTACGGAAGGTCACCCACTCGGATTCGTTCGAGTGCGCGAGGATAATCCCGTTAAACGGCAGGGCGGAGATCCCTTCGGTACCGTTATAGTTGCCTTCCTGCGTGGCGGTCAGCAGCGGATGCAGCACCTTAATCGGCGCTTTGAACATCTCGACGAACTCCATAATCCCCTGGTTGGCGCGGCACAGGGCGCCGGAATAGCCGTAGGCATCCGGATCGTTCTGCGCGTAGTGCTCCAGCTTGCGAATATCAACCTTACCGACCAGGGCCGAGATATCCTGGTTGTTCTCATCGCCGGGTTCGGTTTTGGCGATGGCAACCTGCTCCAGAATCGACGGCCACACCTTGATGACGCGGAATTTGGTGATGTCGCCGCCAAACTCATGCAGGCGTTTGGCCGCCCACGGCGACATGATGGTGCCGAGGTAGCGGGTCGGTACGCCATACTCCTTCTCGAGGATCTGCGCGTCCTCCCGCGGATTAAACAGGCACAAAGGATGGTCGTTTACCGGGCTGCGCTCGCCGTTCGCGCTGAGCACGTAAATCGGTACGCGCTGCATTAATGATTTCAGGCGCTCGGCAAGGGATGATTTACCGCCGCCGACCGGTCCCAGCAGATACAGAATCTGTTTCTTCTCTTCCAGACCTTGCGCGGCATGCTTCAGGTAAGAAACGATCTGTTCAATGGCATCTTCCATGCCGTAAAACTCTTCAAATGCCGGATAGCGAGCGACGACCCGGTTTGAAAAGAGACGGGACAGCCTTGGCTCCAGGGCCGTATCGACCATTGCGGGTTCACCAATGGCCATCAGCAGCCTTTCTGCCGCGTTGGCATAAGCACTGCGATCTTGCCGGCAGATGGTAAGAAACTCCTGCAGTGTGAACTCTTCGTCCTTGGCAGCTTCATAACGCTGGCGATAGTGATCGAATATATTCATGGCATGCCGTCCTTTCGTATTTAGCACAAGTTGAGAGCGTTCATATGAATAGTGGGTGCTCCCGGAAGAGGTAAGCAGAGCGCGACGTCTACTTATTCTCCAGCAACCCTTATGCCAGGTTGTCGATGAGATCAAGATAACGTGCCCTGCAATGACGCCTTCTAAATTAAAGCGTAGATGCATTTAGAAAACTTGCATGCAGCGAAAAATCAATTTCAATGACATATCAATAACTCATCCCAAAAAGGGGGGCTTTTTAGCACGTCTTGCCGGGGGCCTTCATCCTGTTGTCATGAAGCTGAGGGTCCGGGCTCCCGTATTAACGCGAGGGTGAGTCATTTTTTGTAATGACGGGTAAAGAATTTGAGGCACGAGGCCTACGACGCTAAACTGCCTGCGCGGATTATTTGACAAACGGGAATATGGATTGTGAAGAAGATCAAATCTCTGGCACCAGGCGTGTGTCTTTTGGCCTGTGTCTCAGCAGCACACGCCGACGGGAAGTTAACGCTGGGGGCCGGCGTGGGTATCGTCGAAAGCCCGTATAAGCAATATGACGTCGACGTTTACCCGGTGCCGGCTATCAGCTACGAGAGCGATAATTTTTGGTTCCGTGGCTTAGGCGGTGGTTACTACTTATGGAATGACGAGAGCGATAAGCTGTCGGTTACCGCCTACTGGTCGCCGATGTACTTTAAGCCGGGCGATAGCGACAGCCAGCAGCTGCGCAAGCTGGATCGGCGTAAATCGACGATGATGGCCGGGCTCTCCTACGTGCACAACACCCAGTATGGCTTCCTGCGCACCACCCTCGCTGGCGACACGCTGGACAACAGCAACGGGATCACCTGGGACATGGCCTGGCTCTATCGCTATACCAACGGCAACCTGACCCTAACGCCGGGTATCGGCGTGGAGTGGAGCAGCGACAACCAGAACGAACACTACTACGGCGTCTCAAAGCATGAATCCGAGCGCAGCGGCCTGCGCAGCTACGACCCGGATAGCAGCTGGAACCCGTATCTCGAACTGTCGGCAAACTATCGCTTCCTCGGCGACTGGAGCGTTTACGGCCTGGCGCGCTACACCCGCCTGTCCGACGAAATCACCGACAGCCCGATGGTGGATAAATCCTGGAGCGGTCTGATCTCCACCGGGATCACCTACACTTTCTGATTGTGCATCTTTATAGCGATATCTGTGCATCAAAACAGGGCGTCACGCCCTGTTTTGCATTACGGTGGTGCAATAAAAGACGGGAGGCGGCAATGAAAGTAAAAACGTACCCTTTGGGCGATCGGCCGGCGGCGCCTGCCATTGGGCAGGGGAGCTGGTATATGGGGCAAAACGGCGCGCATCGTGCGCAGGAAGCGGCTGCACTGCGAGCGGGCGTTGAGCTCGGGCTGACGGTTATCGATACCGCCGAAATGTACGCCGACGGCGGGGCGGAAGAGGTGGTGGGCGAGGCGATTCGCGGCCTGCGCGACCGCGTGACGCTGGTATCCAAAGTCTATCCGTGGCACGCCGGCGGGCACAAGATGCGTGAGGCCTGCGAAGCCAGCCTGCGTCGCCTGAAGTGTGACTATCTCGATCTCTACCTGCTGCACTGGCGGGGGGATTTCCCGCTGGCCGAAACCGTCGAGGCGATGGAGGCGCTGGTAGCCCAGGGTAAAATTCGCCGCTGGGGCGTCTCCAATTTCGATACCGACGATATGCGAGAGCTGTGGCAGGTGCCCGGCGGCAGACGCTGTGCGACCAACCAGGTGCTGTACCATCTGGCCTCGCGCGGCATTGAACACGAGCTGCTGCCGTGGTGTCAGCGGCAGCAGCTGCCGGTGATGGCCTACAGCCCGCTGGCCCAGGCCGGCCGCCTGCGCGATGGTTTAATCAATCATCCGGCCCTCAACAACCTGGCGCAGGAAAAGGGCGTCACCGTCGCGCAGCTCCTGCTGGCGTGGGTCATCAGCCACCAGGGGGTGATGGCGATTCCAAAGGCGGGAAGCATCGCGCACGTTAAAGAGAACGCGGCCGCCCTCGAGGTGACGCTGGAGGAGAAAGATATCGCGGTGCTGGAAAAGGCCTTTCCGGCACCAGGGCGCAAAACGCCCTTAGACATGGTTTAAGGGAGCTGATTTTACAAAGGCATCTGCGGGTTTCGTTGATGAATATCAATGCTCAGCTGTGATTATCCTCTTAAAGATAAAAGAAAAAGGAGAATCACATGACTGAAGCTAACAAACCCCTGGACGTGAAGCTGGCCTTTCCCCTCTGGAAAGCCGCCCTGACAATTCTGTTTGGCGCACTTATCTGGTTTACCCCTCCGCCTGATGGGTTGGCCATTCACGCATGGCAAATGTTTGCTATTTTTGCCGCCACGATCTTTGCCATCATCCTGAAGGTGATGCCTATGGGGGCGGTGACGATGATTGCGCTGATCGTCTCCGCGTTTTTAGGCGTGACGCCTCTCTCGCCGGGTAAAAGCGACAAAGTCGCCGCGCTTTCCGGGTTTGCCAACGGTACGATCTGGTTGATTGGCATCGCGATGTTCATCTCCCGGGCGGTGATTAAGACCGGGCTGGGCAAGCGGGTGGCGCTGTGGTTTATTTCCAAATGCGGTTCAAGCATGCTGGGCGTAGCCTATGGTCTGGCCCTCTCTGACGTTGTCCTGGGGCCGGGCATTCCCTCGGCGTCGGCGAGGGGCGGCGGCATTATGTATCCTATTACGCAGTCCATTGCCACCGCCTACCAGTCGGAGCCAGGCGCGACGGCCAGAAAAGCCGGCGCCTTTTTAATGCTCTGCGTTTCGCAGATTGACGCCATCGTCTGTACGATGTTTTTAACGGCGATGGCGGGTAACCCGCTGATAGCCGAACTGGCGAGGAGCCAGGGCATTGAAATCACCTGGACGACCTGGTTTGTCGGCGCGATCGTGCCGGGGATCGCCTCTTTGATCCTGCTGCCGTTGGTGCTGTACGTTATTTATCCGCCGCAGCTGAAGAAAACGCCGGAAATTCCGGCGATCGCCAGAGAAGAGCTGAGCAAAATGGGGCCGATGTCGCTGGCGGAAAAAATCCTCGCGCTTGATTTTGTCCTGCTGATCTTGCTCTGGACGGTGGGCGACATTTTCTTTGCCATTCCCGCTACCCTTTCGGCGTTTATTGGGCTGATGGTGCTGCTGGTCAGCAATATCATGTCGTGGAAAAATATCATCGAAGAGAAAACGGCCTGGGATACCATGTTCTGGTTTGCCGTACTGGTGATGATGGCCAATGCGCTCAACAAGTACGGCATGATTAGCTGGATATCCGAGCGGATTGTCGGCTATGTCGGCCACTTCGCATGGATAACGGTCTTCTTACTGCTGGTGGCGGTCTATTTCTATACCCGCTATTTCTTCGCCTCGGCGATGGCGCATATTTCCGCGATGTATCTGGCGTTTCTGGCCGTTGCCGTTTCCGTCGGCGTGCCGCCGCTTTTCGCCGCCCTGGTGCTGGGCTATACCTCGAACCTGTCGATGGGGCTGACGCAGTATTCCGGTGGCCCGGGGCCCGCGCTGTTTGGTTCCGGCTATAACACCACGGGTCAGTGGTGGGGCGTCAGTTTCGTGGTGTCGATTGCGTCTATCTTCATCTGGCTGGTGCTGGGAGGGGCGTGGATGAAGCTGGTGGGGTTCTGGTAACGGAACCGCGTCGTATGCGTCATCCGTAAAAAACAGGGCCATTGGCCCTGTTTTCGATCCCGCGTCTCCGCTTCAGGGAGCGTAGCGGGGTTAGCGTCGAGTGACGCGAATAGTCTGCGCCAGACGCGACGGCTTCTCTTCGCTGGCTTTCTGCGTCTCGGTGACGCAGCAGGTTTCGACGCAAACGAAGGTTTTGTAGCCGTCGTCCGGCATATCGCCCATGCTCACCGAAAGCGCCGGGCCGGGGTTCCAGCCCACCACGTTGCTGTTATGGTGATGAATAACGTCAATGCTGCGGCTCAGCGCGCCGTCGTGAATAACGCTGCAGGCATCCGCGTTCAGATAGACGCGGTCGGTACGATCCGGGAAGGTCTCCTCGCCGTGGCTTAACACGCCTTCCTGCGCGTTGTTAACCTTATCAATATAGCGATCGCCGAGGCCGCTGACCTTCACCGCCGCGATATCCCCGACGTTGAAGTAGCTATGCAGGGCGGATGTGGTTTCGAATTCGCCGTGCGCTTCCAGTTCGATTTCGCAGGTTTTACCCAGCTTGAAGCGCGCGTACAGCGTAAATTCGTGCGGCCAGTACTGCCGGGTCTTATCGCTGCTTTTCAGTTCGAAGGTCAGCAGCACGCCGCTTTCGTCTTCATTATGACCCTTCAGCGTCCACGGCAGGTTGCGCGCGAAACCGTGAGAGGGGAGTCCCTGCTGCGCCGACGGGCCAAACCACGGCCAGCAGACAGGCACGCCGCCGCGCAGCGCGACGCCGGTTTTAAACGGCGTGTTCCCGCTCAGCCACAGCACCTCTTCTTCTCCGGCGGGTTTCCAGGAGAGCAGGTGCGCGCCCTGGAAGGCGACGGAGGCTTTGACCTGCGGATGGTCAACGACAATCAGCTCAAGGTCGTCAAGCTGGCGGCGGGAGAGGACAGGGGTAACTTGTTCAACAACCGGGAGAGCAAAAATTTTGTTAATCATGGTGCAATCCTTGGTGTACAGGTACGGAGTTAAGCCATAAAAAAAGGCGACCGAAGTCGCCTTTTTGGATCAGGTTCTCATCTCAACTTATTTGGAGATGTGAGCGATCAGGTCCAGAACTTTGTTGGAGTAGCCGGTTTCGTTGTCGTACCAGGAAACCAGTTTCACGAAGTTGTCGTTCAGGGCGATACCTGCTTTAGCATCGAACACGGAAGTGCAAACTTCGCCGTTGAAATCGGTAGATACAACGTCGTCTTCGGTGTAGCCCAGAACGCCTTTCATTGCGCCTTCGGAAGCAGCTTTGATAGCTTTCTTAATGTCTTCGTAAGAAGCCGCTTTTTCCAGACGAACGGTCAGGTCCACAACGGATACGTTCGGAGTAGGAACGCGGAACGCCATACCGGTCAGTTTGCCATTCAGTTCTGGCAGGACTTTACCTACAGCTTTAGCAGCGCCGGTAGAGGACGGGATGATGTTCTGGGATGCGCCGCGGCCGCCGCGCCAGTCTTTGTGAGACGGGCCATCAACGGTTTTCTGAGTCGCGGTGGTCGCGTGAACTGTGGTCATCAGCGCTTCGACGATGCCAAAGTTGTCGTTGATAACTTTAGCCAGCGGTGCCAGGCAGTTAGTGGTGCAGGATGCGTTGGAAACGATGTCCTGACCTTCGTATTTGTCAAAGTTAGCGCCTTTAACAAACATCGGAGTGTTGTCTTTGGACGGGCCAGTCAGAACGACTTTTTTCGCGCCAGCAGTGATGTGTTTACGAGCGGTTTCGTCAGTCAGGAACAGACCAGTTGCTTCAGCAACGATGTCAACGCCCACTTCGTCCCACTTCAGGTTAGCCGGATCGCGTTCAGCGGTAACACGGATTTTTTTACCGTTAACGATCAGATGACCGTCTTTCACTTCAACGGTACCGTTGAAACGGCCGTGAGTGGAGTCATACTTCAGCATGTAAGCCATGTAGTCAGCGTCTAACAGGTCGTTGATTGCAACGATCTCGATGTCAGAACGTTCTTGAGCAGCACGGAAAACAATGCGACCGATACGGCCAAAACCGTTGATACCTACTTTGATAGTCATATATTCCACCAGCTATTTGTTAGTGAATAAAAGGTTGCCTGTAAAATTACAAAAACCTTACGCAGCGTCAAGCGGAATCGTGTCAATCATTGCGACAAATCAATCCAGAGCACACCTTTGCGCGATCGATTTGCCTCACTCTCCCTTTGAGCCCAATTCCATATGGGGCCTGCGCGCGGAATTTTAAAGGTCATTAAAGATAAAAATGTGATTCATGTCACAATTATCTAGCTGCCCATCGGCATCGAATAAGTTTAGAACAAAACTCCACGCTTCATTGTTAATGTTTTGTTAGAATCGAACGGTTAAAGTTGTCCTTTCACAGCGAGAAGCATGCACATGTCGAATAAACCCTCCTCGGACGAGCTCAAAAAAGAGTTGAGCGAGATGCAGTTTTACGTGACGCAGAATCACGGCACCGAGCCGCCGTTCACCGGCCGACTGCTCCACAACAAGCGAGACGGCGTCTACCACTGCCTGGTGTGCGATGCGGCGCTGTTTCACTCGCAAACCAAGTATGATTCAGGCTGCGGCTGGCCGAGCTTTTTTGAGCCGGTAAGCGAAGAGGCCATTCGCTATCTTAACGATTACTCTCACGGTATGCAGCGCACGGAAATTCGCTGCGGTAAGTGCGATGCTCATCTTGGACACGTCTTCCCGGATGGTCCGCAGCCGACCGGCGAGCGTTTTTGCGTAAACTCGGCCTCGTTAAGCTTCAGCGATGAGGATAATGGCGAGCAGATCAAGGGTTAGAGAAACGATTCAGCAAATTATTCCAATGCGGAGTTGAGCGGACGATGGATATCGAGCAAATTATCGACAGTATGACCCCGGAAGTTTATCAGCGTCTGGCCACGGCGGTGGAGCTGGGAAAATGGCCGGATGGGGTAGCGTTAACTCCGGAGCAGAAAGAGAATAGCCTGCAGCTGGTGATGCTGTGGCAGGCGCGGCACAACGTCCAGGCCCAGCATATGACCATCGATACCAGCGGGCAGATGGTGATGAAGAGCAAGCAGCAGCTGAAAGTGGAGTTCGGCATTACGCCAGAACCTATTGTGACCTTTAAATCCTGAGCGGATGCTTATGCAGGCCCGGCGGGTTGCGCCGCCGGGCGCTGACGCTTTAGGAACCGGTTACTTCTTGTTCATCATCGCCTTAAGATCGGCAAACGGATTATATTTCGCCTCACCGACGCTCTTTTGCGCATCTTCGCCCGCCACCACCGTTGAACCATATAGATCGGCTTCCGTGTATTTGGAGTGCTCGTGGTCGTGACAGTACAGGCACAGCATCTCCCAGTTGCTGCCATCTTCCGGGTTATTGCTGTGATCGTGATCGATATGGTGCACCGTCAGCTCACGCAGGTTCGAATAGACAAATTCACGGGAACAGCGTCCGCAGACCCACGGGAAGAGTTTTAGCGCCTTTTCGCGATAGCCAACTTCCAGACGGGCGTAGTTTTTGGGGATAAAAGCCATAAAGCCCCATGCCTCCTGTAGCAAATGAAAAGCTGCGCCATGACCTGGCGTAGCCGATTGCGGCAATCATAACCTATCCCAGGGCGCGATACACCTCATCTCCGGCAGGGAGCCGGGTTCGCGGGTTAGTGCTTAATCCCCAGCGATTCAGCCAGCTGCCTGGCCAGCTGGTTTTGCTCGTCGGCGCCGTATTCCCAGAACATCGCGCCTGCCAGTCCCTTACTCTTGATGTAGCCGGCCTTGAGGGCCACGAAGCGAGGATTTTCGTAGGAGAGCGCAAACAGTTCCTTGCCGTCCGCCGACTGCACCGACAGCCACGGCACCTTCGCCTGGTCGTCCCAGTGCTCGCTAAAGCGCTGGTGCGGATCGTTAAGCAGCTTCGCGACGATATCGTTGTACTTCACGTAGGTATCTTTGCTCAGATCGAAGCCCAGAGATTTGAACAGAGCGATCTGCTCGGCGCCGAAATAAGGCTGGGTGGCGGGATTTTTCTGCGCATCGGGTTTGCTCCAGTCGATACCCGGCTCAACCGCCCGTTTGGGCACCCGGCCATAGAAACCAATGCCGAGGTTCATCTGACCCGGCTGCAAACCGGCGGCAAGATAGTTATTCACCACAAAATCGGCGCTGTACTTATCCGCCGCCGCCACCGTCGGCCACCGCGTTGAATCATACAGATTAGAGTTGAAGTACTGGGTGCCGTAGGCCATGTCGTAGGTCATCAGGTTGATGTAATCGAGCAGCGGGGCGATAGCCTTGACGTCGACCCAGCTTTTGGGGCTTTCGGCGTTGGCTCCCACGGCGATGGTCACCAGTTTTTTCTGGCCAAATGCGGCCCGCAGCTCCTTCAGCAGCGCGGTAAAGTTATCGCGATCGGCCGGCTGGCTGGCGACCAGCCCCCACGCGCCGTTGACCGGATACTCCCAGTCGAGGTCGATACCGTCGAGGCCGTACTGCGCGACGATCTCCTGCGCTGAACGGATAAAGGTCGCGCGGCTCTCCGCGCTGGCCGCCGCGCCGGAAAATCCGCGTGCCCCCCAGCCGCCAACGGAAAGCAGCACCTTCAGCTCCGGGTTCTGCTGGCGCAGGGCGGGGATTTTTCGCAAATCAGCCTGTACTTTTGGCGACAGCCAAATCTGATGCTGGCGGGCGGGGTCTTTTAACGCCGGGTTGGTTTCATCCTTTTCGTCGTTGTAGACCAGGCCAAAGGAGTAGTTGAGGTGGGTAATCTGGCGCACGTCCAGCTTATCGATGTCGCCACCCGGCCCGGCGGTCACGTCGCCGCCGCCGTTAAAGTAGCCGACGGACATCAGGGAGTGAGCGGAGACCGCTGAGGCGCAAAGCAGGGGTAATGCTGCCAGCAAAGGCAAAAGTTTCATGGACGATCCTCTTTGACATTAAAAAAGCAAACGCGCCACGGGAATAGCGTGGCGAAAAAATAGCCCACCCACACTAGCAGCAATAGCCTGTTGAATCTGCGTGTTAGCTCAATGAATCGCGCAGAGGAAGCGCAAAGGAGTGGCCCGAAGCGCCGGCTTCGGGCGAGGGCTCAGGCCTGGGTTTCCAGCCAGTCGCTGAGAGTGTAGAGCGTCGCGCCGGCGGCGGCCATCGCCATAAAGGCGTGGGCGCCGTCCTGCGGCTGGATATTGACGGCGCGGCAGCCGTCGGTGATCACGTTAACGCGATATCCGAGGTTGAGCGCGTCCAGCACCGTAAACTGAACGCAATAGTCGGTCGCCAGGCCCAGCACGATAAGCTCGGCGATCCCGCGTTCCCGCAGCCAGTCGTCGAGCCGGGTTTTGTGGCGATGACCGTTGTCGAAAAAGGCGCTATAGCTATCAATCGCCGGATTTTCGCCCTTGTGGAACACGGCGGCGATATCCTGCTGCTGAAGCAGCGGATGCAGTTCCGCCCCGGCGCTATGCTGCACGCAGTGATCCGGCCAAAAGGTCTGCGCCAGCCCGTCGAGGTCGCCCTGCGAGTAGGGCTCGACCTGATGCTGGCTGGCAACCACGATTTCGCCGCGCGCTAGGCTCCAGTCGATCAGCCGGTTGGCGACATCAACGGTGCTATCGCCCTCGGGAACGGCGAGCGCGCCGCCCGCGCAAAAATCATTTTGTAAATCAACCAGCAATAGTGCTCGATTGGTCATCATCAGCTCCTTACTCATCGGGAGTCAGCTCGCCGCGCAGGTTTTCCTGCATCAGGCGGCGAATGGCCTCAGCGTCAAGATTCTGGCTCAGCAGGTAGTGCAGCTTGGTCAGCGTCGCCTCGACGGTCATATCAAAACCGCCGATCACGCCCGCCTGGGCGAGGGCGTTGCCGGTGGCATAACCGCCCATGTTGACCTTGCCGGACATACACTGCGTCAGGTTAATCACCACAATTCCGCGCTGGCTGGCTTCCGTCAGAACCTGAATAAACTCGCCGTTCTGCGGGGCATTACCGACGCCATAAGAGCGCAGAATCAGCGCCTTCACCGGCTGGCGGAGAAAATTGCGCACCACGTCGGCGGAGATCCCCGGATAAATCGTCACCACGCCGATCGGCTGCGGCGTAATCGGGTGCACGATCAGTTCGCCCACGCCGTGCGGCGCCGGCGGCGTCCCGAGGCGGCGAATATGGATCCCGGCCTCCAGCAGCGGCGCCAGGTTCGGCGAAGCAAAGGCGTTGAAGCCGTCGGCATGGGCTTTGGTGGTGCGGTTGCCGCGATACAGGCAGTTGTTGAAAAACAATGCCACTTCGTTAATCGGATAGTTCGCGGCAACGTACAGCGCGTTGAGCAGATTGATCTGCCCGTCGGAACGCAGCTCGGCCAGCGGTATTTGTGACCCTGTCACAATTACCGGTTTGCCCAGATTCTCCAGCATGAACGACAGCGCCGAGGCGGTAAACGCCATGGTGTCGGTGCCGTGGAGGATCACGAAGCCATCATACTCATCATAGTGGGTGCTAATATCTTCCGCGATATGCTGCCAGTCCCCCGGCGTCATGTCGGACGAATCCATCAGCGGGGCATATTCGTGAATGGTAAAGTCCGGCATCTCCGGACGGTGGAACTCAGGCATCAGCGCGAGCTGACGCTGCAGGTGGCCGGAGACGGGAATATAGCCGTGTTCGGAGCGCTGCATACCGATGGTCCCACCGGTGTAGGCAACGTAAATCGATTTTTTTTGCATAGCATCGCTTAGGTTGTACGTAGACAGGCGCAGTATAAGGTGGTCGCGAAAAAAATACAGCGTCTATACCCGTCATACTTCGAGCTGCAGATGCGTTGGCTGCGCTTGCTCACCCCGGTCACATAGTGGTCTATGCCCCCGGGGATTCGCTCGCTTGCCGAGTGATTCGGCCTACGGCCTCACCCCTTCGGGGCGAGCGCAAGCGCTGTTCAAAACGGTTAACCGTTTTGTCATGCAACTCGAATTATTTAGGGTATATCCGTTATGGCATGGGGACAGATGTGTCGGCTGGAGTGGCAAACCCCGGCCGATAGCCGGGGTTTGCTGTCGAACGGGGAGGTCTAGCGGATATTGGCGCAGGTCAGGCAGAAGGCGTAGCGGTTCTGCGGATCGTTAAACGCCGCCAGCTTGTCGCCTTCGGCCTTCACCGCATTGGCTGCCGCCGCGACGGGCGCGGGCAGCCAGGCCTGCAGCGCCGCCGGCAGCGACGCGCGCACGGAGCCGGTCAGGCTATCAACCACCATTGAGAAGAAGGTCGGGTCTTCCTGGTAGTAATCGATGTGCCACTGCTTCAGTTTCGCCAGCTCTGCGGCTTTCGCCACCGCATCGTCAAAGTCGCCGAGGCTATCAACCAGGCCGTTGGCTTTGGCATCTTCGCCGGTCCAGACGTGGCCCTGGGCAATCTGGTCGACTTTTTCCGGCGTGCTCTTACGCGCGTTAGCCACCAGGGTAATAAAGCGCTTGTAGCCGTTCTCAATGCTCAGCTGCATCATTTGCTGCACTTCCGGCGGCAAGGATTTGGTGGTGGAGACATCCGCCAGCGGCGAAGTGGACACGCCGTCAGTATGCACGCCGATCGAGCCGAGGGTGTTTTCGACGGTGTTGATCACGCCAAAGATGCCGATGGAGCCGGTGAGGGTGCTCGGGTTCGCCACGATGTAATCCGCCGGGGTGGAGATCCAGTAGCCGCCGGAGGCCGCCATGCCGCCCATGGAAACCACCACCGGTTTGCCCGCCGCTTTCGCCGCGGCCAGCTCTTCGCGAATCACTTCCGAAGCGCTGACGCTGCCGCCGGGGCTGTTAACGCGCAGCACGATGGCTTTCACCTTCGGATCGAGGCGCGCATCGCGGATCTGCGCCGCGGTGGTATCGCCGCCGACGTTGCCTGGGGTCTCTTCGCCGTCCATGATCGCGCCGTTCGCGAAGATAACCGCAATTGCGGCACCCTGGTCGGACGGCGTTTTCACGCTGTAGTCGTAATAGCTGATGGCGCGATAGTTGTTATCCGCCTTGCTCCAGCCAAACTGTTTGGTCAGCGCCTTTTCGATATCGGTAGAGGTTGCCAGCTCGTCAACCAGCTTGCTGTCGAGGGCGTATTTTGCCGTATCGCCGTCGACTTTACGCAGGCCGTCGAGCACGCCCTGGGCGCCGGGGAACAGCTGCTGGGCGGTGATCTGCCGGTTGGCGGCGATGGTATTGAGGTAGTTCTGCCACAGCTCGCCAATCCAGCGGCTGTCGGCCTCACGGGCGGCTGGGGACATATCGTCGCGGATAAACGGCTCGACCGCCGACTTATAGGTGCCGACGCGGAAAACGTGGGTGGACACCTTCAGCTTATCGAGCAGCGACTTGTAGTACAGGCCGTTGGTGGCGAAACCGTGCAGGTCAACTTCGCCCTGCGGCGAGAGCCAGATTTTATTGGCGAAGCTTGCCAGATAGTACTGCCCCTGGCTGTAGCTGCTGCCGATGGCGTAGACCGGCTTGTCGCTGTCGCGGAACTCGCGCAGCGCCTTGCCGATGTACTGCATCGACGGCTGGTCGCCGCCGGCAAAATTCTTCAGATCTAGCACGATACCGGTGATATTGCGGTCGTCTTTCGCCTGACGGATGGTTTGAACGATATCAAACAGCGAGTTTTCCTGCAGGCGGTCCGAGCTGGCGCCAAACAGCTGGCGGCCAATCACGCCAAGCTTGCTGCTGGCCGAAGGCTTGTCGACCACAACGCCGGTAATATCCATCAGCAGCGCGCCGCGGGCGGTATGCTCCGCGGTGCTGCTGCTGAACTGCGCCCAAATGCCGACGCAAACCAGCACCAGCAGCAGGAAAACCAGGTTTAGTGCGAGCTGACGAACAAAATTAAGTACTCGCCACGTCCATTTAAAAAATCCGGCAATCAGTCGCCAAAGGGTTCGCATGTATTCTCCCTAACATTATCAAAAGTGGGCTAGCCGCAGGGGCTGCCGCGTCTGGCTATCCTAAAGAGAGCATCGGCGCTTGTCAGCAGGAATCACCCGTCGGGCTGTAACAAAATTCTTGTGCATGTTAATTTTGTGAAAAATAACCTCACAGGAGTCACATAGATGGATGCTCTCGATCTACTGGTTAATCGCCGCAGCGCTTCACGCCTGGCCGAGCCGGCCCCGGCCGGCGAACAGCTGGAAAATATCCTCCGCGCCGGCCTGCGCGCTCCGGATCACGGGACGCTGCAGCCGTGGCGGTTCTTTATTATTGCCGATGAAGGGCGCGAGCGCTTCAGTCAGCTGTTGGAAAAAGGCGCGCTGGCCGCCGGGCAGGATGAAAAGGGCGTCGAGAAAGCGCGCAGCGCGCCGTTCCGGGCGCCGCTGATTATCACCGTGGTTGCCCGCTGTGAGGATCACCCGAAGGTGCCTAAGTGGGAGCAGGAGATGTCGGCGGGCTGCGCGGTGATGGCGATGCAGATGGCGGCGGTCGCTCAGGGATTCAACGGTATCTGGCGCAGCGGGGCGTTAACCGAAAGCGCCATCGTGCGGGAAGGGTTTGCCTGTCGCGAGCAGGATAAAATCGTCGGTTTCCTCTATCTGGGCACGCCGCAGCTTAAAGCGTCAACCAGCATCGCCGTTACCGATACCGCGCCGTTCGTCGTACGTTTCTGAGCATGATTCGCCCGGCAGGCGCCTGCCGCCGGGCTGCCTTAGGGGCTATTTCTGCTGTTTGGCAAACTCATCCTTCGCTTTCTGCAGCTGCTGCTGGAAAGCCGGATTGGTATGCAGCGTCGCGACGACCGCCGAACCGACAATCCGCGCGGCGTCAACGTCGCTTTGCCAGTGATAGCCGCAGATGACCCGACTCTCGCCGAGCTCGTAGCCGCGCTCGAGGATTTCGTTCTGCCGCTGCGGGTTAACTTCGGCCAGCACCAGCGCCGTGGCCCAGCCGATAGAGGTGTGGCCGGAAGGATAGGAGCCGTTTTTCGCCAGCTTATCCTGCTCGGTGGTGTTGCAGGTGGCAACGCCGTAAAACGCGAATGGACGAATGCGCATGTACTTCTCTTTCGCCCCGCGGGTCGCCAGATCGCCGGCGTCTTCAATCATATTGGTCAGCAGCTTGTGCAGCGCCGGCGCGTCCTTTTCGGTGATCGGCGAGCCGAATGCGCCGGAGAAGGCGTTCGCCACGCCGCCGGCGCTAAGGTTTGCGTCCTCCGCCGCCAGCTTGCCGCGCTCGGTTGACCGCAGCAGGCGTCCTTTCTCATACATCGCCTGATCGTTTAAAAAGGCAATGCTGCCCACTTCCGGCGGCGGCGGCAGGAGCGCGAGGCTATCGATGGCCTGAGCATTTTTCAGGTAATAGAGGTCAGGTTTGGTTGTGGCATCGTTACCGGTTGCCACCAGGGCAAAAGCGTTAACGGAGAAGAGGCCTGCCAGGCAAAGGGCGAGAACGCGCTTTTTCATCAAAATCTCCTTTCGTTGGTATCTGTCCACAGAGAGCAGAACGTTTCGTTGTCACATTTCTGTCATTTTTTAGTTAAAGTTAAAATGGCGTTGAAAAAAGGGTGCCTTATCGCAAAATCGCATATTTGTGTGCTTAATAAGCAACTATTCGCGATTTCAGACTGTCGTACTTACCACCTTGACGTTTGGGCGCTACCATAGCGGGATTGCAATGACAGGAGATGTCCATGAGCGAGCAAGCTATTCGTTTAACGCAATACAGCCACGGAGCCGGTTGCGGGTGTAAAATTTCCCCTAAGGTGCTGGAAACTATCCTTAAAAGTGACCAGGCAAAGTTTATTGACCCCAACCTGCTGGTAGGCAATGAAACCAGCGACGACGCGGCGGTCTATGACCTGGGTAACGGCACGTCCATCATCAGCACCACCGACTTTTTTATGCCGATTGTCGACAGTCCGTTCGACTTTGGGCGCATTGCCGCGACCAACGCCATCAGCGATATTTTCGCTATGGGCGGCAGGCCGATTATGGCCATCGCCATCCTCGGCTGGCCGATTAACACCCTGGCGCCGGAAATCGCCCGCGAAGTGGTTGACGGCGGCCGCTTTGCCTGCCAGCAGGCGGGGATCGCGCTGGCCGGCGGCCACTCCATTGACGCGCCGGAGCCGATTTTTGGCCTTGCGGTGACCGGCGTGGTGCCCACCGAACGCATCAAGAAAAATAGCACCGCCGAGGCGGGCTGCCGGCTGTTCCTCACCAAACCGCTGGGGATCGGCGTACTGACCACCGCCGAGAAAAAATCGCTGCTCAAACCTGAGCATCAGGGGCTGGCCACCGAAATCATGTGTCAGATGAACCTCGTCGGCGCCGCATTTGCCAATATTAATGGCGTGAAGGCGATGACCGACGTCACCGGCTTTGGCCTGCTTGGCCACCTGAGCGAAGTATGCCGCGGGGCGGGCGTACAGGCGCAGCTGAACTATGCCGACATCCCGAAACTGCCGGGGGTGGAAGAGTACATTCTCGCCGGCGCGGTTCCCGGCGGCACCGGACGGAACTTTGCCAGCTACGGCCACCTGATGGGCGAAATGCCGACGGAGTGGCGCGATCTGCTGTGCGATCCGCAAACCTCCGGCGGCCTGCTGCTGGCGGTATCGCCGGAAGCCGAGGCCGAGGTCCGCGCGGCGGCAGAGGCGTCCGGGGTGACGCTGGCCGCGATCGGCGAGCTGGTTCCCGCCCGCGGCGGACGCCCTATGATCGAGATCCGTTGATTAGATGCGGCTGTTTATTGCAGAAAAACCGAGCCTCGGCCGCGCCATCGCCGAGGTGCTACCCAAGCCGCATCGCAAGGGCGACGGCTATATTGAGTGCGGCAACGGGCAGGTGGTCACCTGGTGTATTGGCCATCTGCTGGAGCAGGCGCAGCCGGATGTCTACGACGGGCGCTACGCGCGCTGGAACCTCGTCGATTTGCCCATCGTCCCGGATAAGTGGCAGCTACAGCCGAAACCATCGGTCAGTAAACAGCTTAACGTTATCAAGCGGCTGCTGGGCGACGCCGAGGAGGTGATCCACGCCGGGGACCCGGACAGAGAAGGTCAGCTGCTGGTGGATGAAGTTCTCGACTATCTGCAGCTGGCGCCGGAAAAGCGCCAGCAGGTGCAGCGCTGCCTGATCAACGATCTTAACCCGCAGGCGGTCGAGCGGGCGATTGCTCGTCTGCGCGCCAACAGCGAGTTTATTCCGCTCTGCGTATCGGCGCTGGCCCGCGCGCGCGCCGACTGGCTGTACGGGATCAACATGACCCGCGCCTATACGCTGCTCGGGCGCAACGCGGGCTATCAGGGCGTCCTCTCGGTCGGGCGCGTGCAGACCCCGGTGCTCGGGCTGGTGGTACGCCGGGATGAAGAGATCGAGAACTTTGTGGCGAAAGATTTCTTCGACGTTAAGGCGCATATCGTCACTCCTCAGGAGGAGCGCTTCGTCGCCACCTGGCAGCCGAGCGACGCCTGCGAATCCTGGCAGGATGAAGAGGGGCGCCTGCTGCATCGCCCGCTGGCCGAACACGTGGTCGCGCGGATTACCGGCCAGCCGGCGCTGGTCACCGCCTATAACGACAAGCGGGATTCGGAGCCCGCTCCGCTGCCGTTTTCGCTCTCGGCGCTGCAGATTGAGGCCGCAAAGCGTTTTGGCTTCAGCGCGCAAAACGTGCTGGATATTTGCCAGAAGCTGTACGAGACCCACAAGCTGATCACCTATCCGCGTTCGGACAGCCGCTATCTGCCGGAGGAGCACTTCGCCGGTCGTCATGCGGTACTCAACGCTATTGGCGTCCACGCGCCTGATTTACTGCCGCAGCCGGCGGTTGACCCGGAAATTCGCAACCGCTGCTGGGACGATAAAAAGGTTGATGCGCACCATGCGATCATTCCCACCGCGCGCAGCAGCCAGGTGCGGCTGACGGAGAACGAGGGCAAAGTCTACGGCCTGATCGCGCGTCAGTACCTGATGCAGTTCTGCCCGGACGCGGTGTTCCGCAAATGCCAGATTGATCTTGAGATCGCCAATGGCAAGTTCGTGGCCAAGGCCCGCTTCCTCGCCGAGGCCGGCTGGCGAGCGCTGCTGGGCAATAAAGAGCGCGACGAAGAGAACGACGGCACGCCGCTGCCGGTGGTGGCGAAAGACGACGAGCTGCTGTGTGAAAAGGGCGAAGTGGTGGAGCGGCAAACCCAGCCGCCGCGCTATTTTACCGACGCGACGCTGCTCTCCGCGATGACCGGGATCGCCCGCTTCGTGCAGGATAAAGACCTGAAGAAGATCCTCCGCGCCACCGACGGTCTGGGGACGGAAGCGACCCGCGCCGGGATTATTGAGCTGCTGTTTAAGCGCGGTTTCTTAGTTAAGAAAGGGCGCTATATTCACTCCTCGGACGCGGGGCGCGCCCTGATCCATTCCCTGCCGGAAATGGCCGCCAGGCCGGATATGACCGCCCACTGGGAGTCGGTGCTGACGCAAATCAGCGAAAAGCAGTGCCGCTATCAGGACTTTATGCAGCCGCTGGTGGGAACGCTTTATCAGCTTATCGACCAGGCGCGCAGCACGCCCGCTCGCCAGTTCCGCGGCATCGTTGCGCCGGGAGGCGGTAAGAAAGAGTTCAGTAAAGGCAAGCCGAAGGCCAGGGCGAAGGGCAAGAAGCCGGCGGCGGATGCGCCTGCCGACAACGCATAATAAAAGACCCCGCAGGCGGGGTCTTTTTTCGTCAGCGGCGCTCGCGGATACGCGCTATCCGCGAGGGAGTGCGGATTAGATCACGCCCTGCGCCAGCATCGCGTCGGCCACTTTAACGAAGCCGGCAATGTTGGCGCCGCGTACGTAGTTAGTCTGCTTCGCTTCGCCGCCGTACTCCACGCAGGCGTGGTGGATGTCGAGCATGATGTGGTGCAGGCGAGCGTCAACTTTCTCTGCTTTCCAGCTCATTCGCGCGGCGTTCTGCGCCATTTCGAGACCGGAGGTCGCCACGCCGCCGGCGTTAGCGGCTTTACCCGGCGCGAACAGCACGTTGGCTTCGAGGAACAGGTCGGTTGCGGCGATAGTGGTCGGCATATTGGCGCCTTCGGCCACGGCCTTCACGCCGTTGGCGATCAGCAGGCGGGCGGCGTCAACGTCCAGCTCGTTTTGCGTGGCGCACGGCAGCGCAATATCCACCGGCACGGACCACGGCTGATGGCCTTCGAGGTAGTGCAGACCAAACTCGCGGGCATAGTCGGCCACGCGACCGTCGCGGCTGGCTTTAATTTCGCACAGACGCGCCAGCTTTTCAGGGGTAAAGCCCGCTTCGTCGACCACGGTGCCGCTGGAGTCAGAGGCGGTAATCACGCGCGCGCCGAGCTCCATGGCTTTTTCGATGGCGTACTGGGCGACGTTGCCGGAGCCGGAAACCGCTACGCGCATCCCTTCGAAGCCGAGACCGTGGCGTTTAAGCATCGCTTCGGTGAAGTAGGCCAGGCCATAGCCGGTCGCTTCCGGGCGAATCAGGCTGCCGCCGAAGGAGAGCCCTTTGCCGGTGAACACGCAGGCGCTGTTGTTGGAGAGCTTGCGCATCATTCCGGCCATAAAGCCCACTTCGCGCCCGCCAACGCCGATATCGCCCGCCGGGACGTCGGTGTCCGGGCCTAAATGGCGATACAGTTCGGTCATCAGCGACTGGCAGAAGCGCATCACTTCGCCGTCGCTCTTGCCTTTCGGATCGAAATCGCTGCCGCCTTTACCGCCGCCCATTGGCAGGGTAGTCAGGGCGTTTTTGAACGTTTGCTCGAAGCCGAGGAATTTCAGAATCGACAGGTTTACCGACGGGTGGAAGCGCATGCCGCCTTTATACGGGCCGATGGCGGAGTTGAACTGCACGCGCCAGGCGCGGTTAACCTGAACCTGATTGCGGTCATCAACCCATACGACGCGGAACTGGATGGCCCGCTCCGGTTCAACCAAACGTTCCAGCAGATTGAGCTGGCGGTAGCGCGGATTTTCCTCAAGGAAAGGCCACAGGGTGGTCATCACCTCGCGGACGGCCTGAGCAAATTCGGTTTGATGAGGATCGCGCTGTTGAACGCGGGCGAGAAAACCTTCCAGAGTGCACGTCTGATCCATAGATATAAGTTCCCCTTATGGTTGTGGTTGCGTTTGAACACATCATCCTTCAGTCCGCCTCTTTGCCGGCCGCGCTCGCTCACGCAAGCGCCCGGAGATCGGCTCTCTCGCCGTCTCGGTATAACCTGAATGATTTTATGTATTTTTATTATGGTTCGGCCCTTGAAAAAGCCGATTTTCCGACTATAACACCGGCAATCGTTAGGCAAGCAAGGAAAAGTTATCCTGACAGCAAAATTTATAATCCGCCGCCTGTCATAACTAAAAGCGATGATGGCGGGGGGCGATATTAGCGGGAATGGAGAGACGCGCGTTGGGCGATATAGGCTTCCAGCAGAGGAACGTCGGCGGGCGCGAGGCTGAGGGTCAGGGCCTCCTGCGGCGAGCACCAGCGTAGCTGGCTGTGGTAGTACGCGGTCGGGGTACCGCTAAAGCGGGGGACCCACCAGGCGTGCAGATGAATCAGCCGCCCGGAGACCTCCCGCCGCTGGCTGGCGATGTAGCGGGTGGGAAGGGCGGTGATGCCAAGCTCCTCCCGCAGCTCGCGGGCCAGAGCCTGCGCCTGGCTCTCGCCGGATTCCACCTTTCCGCCGGCAAATTCCCACATTCCCGGCTGGTCGGCGTGCGGCGGGCGCTGCGCAAGCAGAATATTGCCGTCCTGCTCAATAATGGCGGCGACAACGTCAATGGTTTTTAGCATCTGAATCATCGTTCGGTACGGAAGAATGGCTCATTATCACCGCCTTTATGACGACCAGACAACCCCTTGCCCGCCGGGTATATGTCGTGCCGGCCGCCCTGGGATCGCCGCCACCAGAACGGCGACCGGGGCCAGGTACCGCGTGGCGATAATATATAACGCGACGCCGGGCAGATTGCCGGAGGCGCCGCGTTATTGATTTTGCTCAGGATAATGGGACTCTCCGGCCAGTCGCGGCCGGAGAGTTGGGTCTGCGGAGGTTACGGCTTAAAGGTGGCCCATACCGGCGCGTGATCGGAGGGTTTTTCCATGGCGCGAATTTCGTAATCAATGCCGGTTTCTATGCAGCGCTGCGCCAGCGGGGTGCTGGCCAGCAGCAGGTCGATACGCAGGCCGCGGTTATCATCGAAGCCTTTGGAACGGTAGTCGAACCACGAGAACTGCTCGTTGTTTTCCGGGTTGGCGTGACGCCAGGTATCGACCAGACCCCAGCCCAGCAGGCGCTCCATCCACTCGCGCTCTTCCGGCAGGAACGAGCACTTACCGGTACGCAGCCAGCGCTTGCGGTTCTCTTCGCCGATGCCGATATCGAGATCCGTCGGGCTGATGTTCATATCGCCCATAATCAGTACCGGATTGTCCTTTTTCAGCTCGCTGTCGAGGTAGTTTTGCAGGTTCTGGTAAAACGCCGCCTTGGCGGGGAATTTGGTCGCGTGATCGCGGCTTTCGCCCTGCGGGAAGTAGCCGTTGATTACCGTCACGTTACCGGATGTGCAGGGGATTTCCGCCATGATAATGCGGCGCTGGGCCTCTTCATCATCGCCCGGGAAGCCGCGACGCACGCTAACCGGCGTCTCTTTGGTCAGCAGGGCGACGCCGTAGTGGCCTTTCTGCCCGTGGTAGAAGACGTTGTAGCCGAGCTTTGCCACCTCTTCGAGAGGGAACATGTCGTCGTGAACTTTGGTTTCCTGTAGGCCAATGACGTCAGGCTGATGCTTGTCGACGATGGCGGCCAGCTGGTGCGGGCGCGCACGCAGACCGTTGATATTAAAAGAGACAAATTTCATAGTCGCTGCCACTGTGCAAGGTGAATAGTGCAGGGATGTTAGCAGAAATTCGCCAGGCTGGCTGCCGGAAGGCACTTTATTGTCGACGGCGGCGGGATCGCGGCGGCGAATGGCCAAAATCTGCACCATTTTGGCGCGCCGCGCGCCAAAAAAGAGCGAATATCTACGATAAATTTCGTTGAGGATCACAAATACAGAATTATATCTTACTGATGAATAAAGTATCTATTTTATTCACTATTCATCGGCCTTTATCGGATTGTTATTCACTATTTATGCATTAAGTGTGAATGGGCGGCTTTTTTAAGTTATTGATATTCCGAACTCCACCGCAATTTATGCATTTTTTCCTCTGGCTGGCACGATGCGTGCAATCTACATTAACAGCGTAATCACTCATAATATTTAACATTATTAATACTTTTTATTTACCGGAAGAGGTCGATATGTCTCAGTCAATTACGCGCAGCAATTTTGATCAATGGATGATGCCGGTTTACGCGCCGGCGGCGTTTATTCCGGTACGCGGCGAGGGTTCACGCCTGTGGGATCAGCAGGGGAAAGAGTATATCGATTTTGCCGGCGGCATTGCGGTGAACGCGCTGGGGCACGCCAATCCTCGCCTGGTTAACGTTCTGACGGAGCAGGCCGGGAAGTTCTGGCATACCGGTAACGGCTATACCAACGAGCCGGCGCTGCGGCTGGCAAAGCAGCTTATCGATGCCACTTTTGCCGATCGCGTCTTTTTCTGCAACTCCGGTGCTGAGGCCAACGAAGCGGCGCTGAAGCTGGCGCGCAAATACGCTCACGATCGCTACGGCAGCCAGAAAAGCGGCATCGTGGCGTTCAAAAATGCGTTCCACGGCCGGACGCTGTTTACCGTTTCCGCCGGCGGCCAGCCGGCCTATTCCGCGGACTTTGCGCCGCTGCCGCCGCAGATCCAGCACGCGGTCTATAACGATCTGGACTCCGCCCGGGCGCTGATTGATGCTAATACCTGCGCGGTCATCGTCGAGCCGATGCAGGGCGAAGGCGGCGTGGTGCCGGCAGACCCGGCTTTCCTGCGCGGCCTGCGCGAGCTGTGCGACGCCCACGATGCGCTGCTGATTTTCGATGAGGTGCAAACCGGCGTCGGGCGAACCGGCGAACTCTATGCCTACATGCACTATGGCATGACGCCGGACGTGCTGTCGACCGCCAAGGCTCTGGGCGGTGGCTTCCCGATTGGCGCGCTGCTGGCCAGCGAAAAATGCGCCAGCGTAATGACCGTCGGGACCCACGGCACGACCTACGGCGGCAACCCGCTGGCCTGCGCCGTCGCCGGAGAGGTGCTCTCTATTATCAATACCCCGGCGGTGCTGAACGGCGTTAAGCAGCGGCACCAGTGGTTTAGCGAGCGGCTGGCGGCGATTAACGCCCGCTATGGCCTGTTCAAAGAGATCCGCGGCCTCGGGCTGCTGATTGGCTGCGTGCTGAAGGATGAGTACGCCGGCAAGGCCAAAGCCATCAGCACCCAGGCGGCGGAGGATGGGCTGATGATCCTGATTGCCGGTGGGAACGTGGTGCGTTTTGCGCCGGCGCTGATAGTGAGCGAGGAAGAGGTGAATGCGGGGCTGGATCGCTTTGAGCTGGCCTGCCGCCACTTTCTCGCGGGAGCGTCATCATGATGATTATCCGTCCGGTGGAACAGGGCGATCTGGCGGGCCTGCTGGCGCTGGCTGGGGAAACCGGCGGCGGTCTGACCTCGCTGCCGGCCGATGAAGCGACGCTGGCGGCGCGCATCGATCGTTCGCAAAAGACCTGGCGCGGCGAGCTGCCGAAAAGCGAGCAGGGTTATGTTTTCGTGCTGGAGGATACCGCCAGCGGGAAGGTTGTGGGCATCTGCGCCGTCGAGGTGGCGGTGGGGCTGAACGATCCCTGGTACAACTATCGGGTTGGTACCCAGGTGCACGCTTCGAAAGAGCTGAACGTCTATAACGCGCTGCCGACCCTGTTTCTCAGCAATGACCACACCGGCAGCAGCGAGCTGTGCACGCTGTTTCTCGACCCGGCGTGGCGTAAAGAAGGCAACGGCTATCTGCTGTCGAAATCGCGCTTTATGTTTATGGCCGCCTTCCGCGAACGCTTTAACGAAAAAGTGGTGGCGGAGATGCGCGGGGTGATCGACGACAGCGGCTATTCGCCGTTCTGGGAAAGCCTGGGCAAGCGCTTCTTCGCGATGGAGTTCTCCCGCGCTGACTATCTGTGCGGCACCGGACAAAAGGCGTTTATCGCCGCGCTGATGCCGAAGCACCCGCTCTATATCGACTTTTTATCCGATGAAGCGCGGGCGGTGATTGGCGAGGTGCATCCGCAAACCGCTCCTGCCCGGGCGGTGCTGGAGAAGGAAGGATTTCGCTACCGCAACTATGTCGATATTTTCGACGGCGGCCCGACCCTCGAGTGCGATATCGATCGGGTGCGGGCGATTCGCAAAAGCCGGCTGGTCGCCGTGGCGGAAGGACAGCCGGCGCCGGGCGAGTGGCCGCTGTGCCTGGTCGCCAACGAACAGTATCAGCAGTTTCGCGCGATGCTGGTACAGGCCGACCCCGATAGCGATCGTCTGCTGCTGAGCGCCCGCGAGCTGGATGCCCTCAAATGTCACCCCGGCGACCGTATCCGCATGGTGCGCCTGATCCCCGAGGAGAAAAAGTGATGAGTCTATGGATTAACGGCGAGTGGCAAACCGGGCGCGGCCCGGCGCGCAGTAAAAGCAACCCGGTGAGCGCAGAGCCGCTGTGGCAGGGGAACGACGCCGACGCCGGGCAGGTTGCGCAGGCGGTGGAGGCCGCCCGGCGCGCGTTTCCGGCGTGGGCCAAAGAGCGGTTTAGCGTGCGGCAGGCGATCGCCGAAAAGTTTGCCGCCCTGCTGGAGGCCAACAAAGCGCAACTGACGGCCATCATTGCCGCCGAAACCGGCAAGCCGCGCTGGGAGGCTGCGACGGAAGTTGGCGCGATGATCAATAAAATTGCCATTTCGCTAAAGGCCTACCACAGTCGTACCGGCGAGGCGCAAACCGTCATGGGCGACGGGGCGGCGACGCTGCGCCATCGGCCGCACGGCGTGCTGGCGGTATTTGGCCCGTACAACTTCCCGGGCCATCTGCCAAACGGCCATATCGTTCCGGCGCTGCTGGCGGGGAATACGGTGGTGTTTAAACCGAGCGAGCTGACCCCGCAGAGCGGTGAGGCGGTGGTGAAGCTGTGGGCCGAGGCGGGCCTGCCGCCGGGAGTGCTGAACCTGCTGCAGGGCGGGCGCGAAACCGGCGCAGCGCTGAGCGGCCAGCCCGACATTGACGGGCTGTTGTTCACCGGCAGCTCCGCTACCGGCTTTCAGCTGCATCGCCAGCTGGCCGGGCAGCCGGAGAAGATTCTCGCGCTCGAAATGGGCGGCAACAATCCGCTGATCGTCGACGAGCCGCAGGATATCGACGCCGCCGTGCACCTGACCATCCAGTCGGCCTTCATTACCGCCGGCCAGCGCTGCACCTGCGCCCGCCGCCTGCTGGTGAAACGCGGCGAGGTAGGGGATGCGTTCCTCGCCCGGCTGGTGGCCGTTGCGCAGCGGCTTATTCCCGCCGCGTGGGATGCTGAACCCCAGCCGTTCCTCGGCGGCCTGATCTCCCCCGAGGCGGCGCAGAAGGTCCACCAGGCCTGGCTGCAGCACGTCGCCAACGGCGGCAGAACGCTGCTGGAGCCGCGGCTGCTGGAGGCCGATACCTCGCTGCTGACTCCGGGGATAGTCGAGCTTACCGATGTCGCCGAGGTCAAAGATGAGGAAGTTTTCGGTCCGCTGCTGTGCGTCTGGCGCTATGACGAATTTGAGCAGGCGATCGCCCTGGCGAACGCCACGCGTTTTGGGCTCTCGTGCGGGCTGATTTCCGCCGAGCGCGAGAAGTTTGATCGGCTGCTGCTGGAGGCGCGGGCCGGGATCGTCAACTGGAACAAACCGCTGACCGGCGCCGCCAGCACCGCGCCGTTTGGCGGCACCGGCGCCTCCGGCAACCATCGCCCAGGGGCGTGGTGCGCGGCGGATTACTGCGCCTGGCCGATGGCCAGCCTGGAGTCGCCGGAGCTGACGCTGCCGGAAACTCTCAGCCCGGGCCTCGACTTCCGGCAAGGATCGGCCCGATGAACGCGTGGGAAGTGAATTTTGACGGCCTGCCCGGCCTGACGCACCACTACGCCGGGCTCTCCTTTGGCAACGAGGCCTCGACGAAGCATCGCTATCGGGTATCGAACCCGCAGCTGGCGGCGAAGCAGGGACTAAAAAAAATGAAGGCGCTGGCGGACGCGGGTTACCGACAGGCGGTGATCCCGCCGCAGGAGCGGCCGAACGTACCGCTTCTGCGCCAGCTCGGTTTTACCGGCAGCGATGCGCAGGTGGTGGAGCGCGCCGCGCGCCAGGCGCCGGATCTGCTCTCTGCGGCCAGCTCCGCTTCGTCAATGTGGGTGGCGAACGCGGCGACGGTGTCGCCCTCCGCCGATTCGCTGGATGGCAAAGTACATCTGACCGTTGCCAATCTGAACGATAAATTTCACCGCGCCAGCGAGGCGCCGACCACCGAGGCGCTATTGCGCGCCATATTCCCGGACGAAGGGCGCTTTGCCGTGCATCCGGCGCTCCCGCAGGTGGCGCTGTTTGGCGACGAAGGGGCGGCGAACCATAACCGGCTCGGCGGCGAGTACGGCGCGCCCGGCCTGCAGCTGTTTGTCTATGGCCGCGAGCAGGGGGGCGACGGCCTGCCCGCGCGCTATCCGGCGCGTCAGGCGCTGGAGGCCAGCCAGGCCGTCGCTCGTCTCAATCAGGTCAACCCGCGGCAGATTATTTTTGCCCGGCAAAACCCGGCGGTGATCGACAAAGGCGTTTTCCACAACGACGTTATTGCGGTGAGCAATCAGCAGGTGCTGTTCTGCCATGAAGAAGCGTTTGTCGACCAGCCGCAGCTGCTGCGGCAGCTGGCCGGGCAGGTGGCCGGATTTACGCCGGTCGTGGTACCGACCAGCGCGGTGACGGTCGAAGAGGCGGTGGCGACCTATCTGTTTAACAGCCAGCTGCTGAGCAAGCCCGACGGGACGATGCGGCTGATTTTGCCCCAGGAGGCGCAGGAGCACACCGGCGTCTGGCGTTATCTGAACCGGCTGCTGGAGCAGGACAACCCCATCGACGAGCTGCAGGTCTACGATCTGCGGGAGAGCATGGCCAACGGCGGCGGCCCGGCCTGCCTGCGCCTGCGGGTGGTGCTAACGGAAGAGGAGCTGCGGGCGGTTAACCCGGCGGTATTGATGAACGATCGCCTGTTCAGCGCGCTTAACGATTGGGTCGAGCGCTACTACCGCGATCGTCTGACGCAGGCGGATCTGGCGGACCCGCAGCTGCTGAGCGAAGGCCGCGAGGCCCTTGACCGGCTGACGCAGATTTTGCAGCTCGGCTCAGTTTACCCGTTCCAGCAATAAAGGAGGCGCAGTGGACGACTTTCTGGCATTAACCCTGGCGGGGCGTTTGCCCCACCATTTTCACGGCGAAACGGCGCACTTCCGCTGGCACTGGCTGGACCACGGCGTTTTACAGCTCACGCCGCACGCGCGCTGCGAGCGGGCGCTGGTGCTCTCATCCGGGATCCACGGTAATGAAACCGCGCCGGTAGAGATGACCGATATCCTGCTGCGGCAGCTGTTCAGCGGCGAGCTGCCGCTGCGCTGGCGGCTGCTGGTGGTGCTGGGCAATCCTCCGGCGCTACGGGCCGGCAGGCGCTATCTTGATGGCGATATCAACCGCATGTTTAGCGGACGGTGGCAGGGCTTCCCCGCCGGCGAGGAGACGAGGCGGGCGCGCCAGCTGGAGCGGGTGCTGACGCGGTTTTATGCCAGCGCCGAGGGCCCGCGCTGGCATCTCGATCTGCATACCGCGATCCGCGGATCGCACCACCTGCGCTTTGGGGTGCTTCCGGCGCGGCAGACCCCGTGGGATGATGCTTTCCTTAGCTGGCTGGGGGCGGCGGGACTGGAGGCGCTGGTCTTTCATCAGCAGCCGGCGGGCACGTTTACCCACTTCAGCAGCGACCGCTTTGCGGCGCTCTCCTGCACCCTCGAGCTGGGCAAGGCGCTGCCGTTTGGCGCAAATGAGCTGGAGCAGTTTGCCGTCACCCGGCGCGCGTTAATGCGGCTAGTGGTCGGCGACATGGCGGTCGAAGAGGGGCATGAGGCGCTGCGCTATCGGGTGGTGCAGCAGATTACCCGCGCCAGCGAACGTTTTCAGCTGCATATGTCAGCGCAGACGCTCAACTTTACGCCGTTTAGCGCCGGGACGCTGTTGGCGGAGGATGGCGAGACCCGCTACGTGGTGCAAAAGGCCGAGGAGTATGTGCTGTTCCCCAACCCTTCGGTTGCGCTGGGACTGCGGGCCGGGCTGATGCTGGAGCGGCTGTCCTGAACATAAATACGCCCGCCGCCATCCCGCGGCGGCGTAAATTTTCCGCGCGGATCGAATTGTTTAATCTTATTTTTTCGTGCTTTGATGGTCGCTTGCGGATTATTCCTGGTTAACCGCTTTGTTTTTAATCTCCTCTGTTTTATAATCTCCATGGTTTCTTTATAAAACAGCTCGTTAAATATTTTTCGTTGCAATTATCCCCTCATTTTCCTTATTTTCTCCACAATTGGTGAGAAACTGTTTTTTATACTTTCATTGTTTTACGCTTGCTCTGACTAATTGACGATAAACATCGTAAAGTTTATCTCGTCAACGCGGCGCAGGCCGTAAGAATAACTTAAAGTAAGGACTGAATATGAAGAAGATTACCGCTCTGTTTGTTGCCTCTACCCTGGCCCTGGGTGCCGCTAACCTCGCTCACGCCGCGGATACCACCGCGACCCCGACCGATAGCAAACCCATGATGCACCATAAGGGAATGCACGGCGGCCCGCATGAAATGATGTTTAAAGGTCTGAACCTGACCGATGCGCAAAAACAGCAGATCCGCGACATCATGAAAAGCCAGCGCCAAAATATGAAACGTCCTTCCCTCGACGAGCGCCGCGCGATGCATGAGCTGATCGCCAGCGACACCTTCGATAAGGCGAAAGCGGAAGCGCAAATCGACAAGATGGAAGCGCAGCATAAAGATATGGCGCTCTCCCGTATCGAAACCCAGAACAAGATTTACAACATTCTGACGCCGGAACAGAAAAAACAGTTCAATGCAAATTTTGAGAAGCATCTGACAGATCGTAAAGCGCCGGAAGGTAAAATGCCTCCATCTGCTGAGTAATTCAGCCCGCGGAATGAAGACCGCCGGTTCTGCCCAACATACGCCGTCAGGCTTTGGGCAGGACCGGCGGTTTTTTCGTTTGTCAGGGCGCCGGCTGGAGCGGGTGGAGCGTAAAATCGCCGCGCAGCAGCGGCTTGCAGAGAATTTTGTAGCCATCGTGATCGAAGCCCGCCGGCAGCTGCGTCAGCGTTTGCGCCTGCGCCAGCGTCTCTACGGCCCCCAGCCACAGCCAGTTATGAATCACATGATAGCGGGTCATATCGGGCCCTTTCTCTTCCAGCGCCACCGGCCCCGGCCAGGGCCAGCACACCAGCCGCATCTGCGCCAGGCTGGCGTGCAGCCGCGCGTTATGGGCCTCTACGCTCTCTTTACCGCAGCAGGCGCCGGCGCAGCGCCCGAGTGCGGAACGAAAGCAGGCCCGGCCGCGGCTGAGCGGTTCCAGCCCCAGCAGCCCGTAGCACAGCCGATGTTCATCGGCGAGGCTGGTTAGCGCCTGCAGGGCCGCGCGGCGGTTGGCGAACAGGCCGTACAGATGCTCCTGGCGGGAAAAGTCCAGCTCGCGGGCATACGCCACCTGCGGGCGGGAATCGCTCAGCAGCAGCGAGCAGAGCTGCTTAGTGCGCCGTAGCCGCTTATTGAACAGCGGCTGCTGCTGCTTAATAAGCTGCGCTTCGAGCAGCAGCGCGCCGAGTTCGCCCGCGGTACGATGCCAGCTAATACGCCGCGCCTGGCGCAGCATGGCGGCTTCATCCGGCGTGCGCAGATGCGACAGCACCCGGCTGCGGATATTGACGCTTTTACCGATATAGAGCGGCAGGGTGTCGCTTTCGCCATGAAACAGATAGACGCCCGGCAGGCTGGGCAGAGACGCCAGCCAGGGGCGCAGATGTTCGGGATATGCATAAATTGCCGCCGCTTCAAACTCCAGACGCGGGGCGGATTGCCTTCTGACCACAATGACTCCTGATGCTGTTTATTTAACCAGTATAGCAGCCGGGGGAGGGGGCGAAAAGGGCAAAAAATAACCCGGCCGGAGCCGGGGCTGTGGTGAAGGCTATTTCTTCCAGAAGTCGTCGAAGACGGTGATCGGCGGCCGCCGCTTGTGTTCCGTTTTCAGGTACCAGCCTTCGATAATTTTGGCCGTTTTCTCGTCGAGGGTTTTCCCTTCCAGATAGTCGTCGATATTGTCGTAGGTGACGCCCAGCGCCGCTTCATCCGGCAGGGATGGGCGGTCATCTTCCAGATCGGCGGTCGGCAGTTTCTTGTATAAATGCTCCGGACAGCCCAGCCGCGCCAGCAGCTGTTTCCCCTGGCGCTTGTTGAGGCGGAAAATCGGGTTGATATCGGTGCCGCCGTCGCCGTATTTGGTAAAGAAACCGGTGATGGCTTCCGCCGCGTGGTCGGTACCGACCACCACGCCGTGGGTCATGCCGGCGATGCTGTACTGCGCCTTCATGCGCTCGCGGGCTTTTTCATTGCCGCGAACAAAGTCGCTGAGCTCAATCCCGGCTTCCCGCAGCGCCTGTTCGCTGGCCAGTACCGCGCCCTTAATATTGACCGTCAGCACGCGATCCGGCTGAATGAAGGCGATGGCATCCTGGCAATCCTGCTCATCCGCCTGTACGCCGTAAGGCAGGCGCACGGCGATAAACTGACGGCTGTCGTCGCCTTCTGCCCGCAGTTCATTAATTGCCTGCTGGCACAGCTTACCGGTCAGGGTGGAGTCCTGGCCGCCGCTGATGCCCAGAACCAGCGCCTTAATAAAGGGATAGGTCTGCAAATAGGATTTCAAAAAATCTACGCTGCGGCGGATCTCACCGTCTGTATCGATCTGGGGACTGGCACCCAGCGCCTGGATAATCTCTTGTTGTAGCGTCATCGCGCCCTCCGGAAAGTGAATCTGTTTGGCAACCAGCATGGCTTAAAGCTACCTCTTTGCCGTTGAAACGACAAGGATCGTCGTTTTGAGTGCTGCAAAATAAGGCAATCAATGACATACGATTTTTTTATGGTACGCGCGGCGGCCCGCAGGAGGCTCGATGCGGCGGGCTAAACCGGCATATCGCACTGAAATTTCGCTTAAATCGACCTTCGGCTTGAAAAATAACGATATTTATTCCAGGCTTATTCACACGCCAAATAAAAGAGGACGGAATATGAATAAGAATTTAGCAGGACTTATGGGCGCAGCGGCAGTACTGACTATGTTGGCCGGGTGTACGGCCTACGATCGTACCGCAGACCAGTTCACACAGCCGGTTGTTAAAGATGTCAAAAAAGGGATGTCGCGCTCCCAGGTACTGCAGGTGGCGGGCAAGCCGTCATCTGAGGTGACGATGATTCACGCCCGCGGCACCTGCCAGACCTACATCCTGGGTCAACGGGATGGTAAAATGGAGACCTACTTTGTCGCTCTCGACGACACCGGTCACGTGATGAACTCTGGCTATCAGACCTGCTCGGAGTACGATACGGACCCGCGTAACAGCAAGTAGTCCCTGATACTGAGTCCCGAGAATGCCCGACGAGAATGCCCGACCATTGGTCGGGCTTTTTTATGCGTGCTGATGCTTATTTAATTGCGCGAATTATTTGAGGGAAATGTGAGGGTAGTCAAAACACGAGGTCAATGAGAGACAATTTTGTTTAACCAGGAATTATCCAGGCGCCGAGGGATGCCGTATACTCAATGCATAAACAAGATCAATTGAACAGCGACATGCCTTACCCGGTTCTTCGGCATAATATTCTGCAGGAGGCCGCCAGGTTCTACAAATTGAGGAAGCATTCATGGAAAAGAAACATATCTATCTGTTCTGCTCGGCTGGAATGTCCACTTCGCTGCTGGTATCCAAAATGCGTGCCCAGGCTGAAAAATATGCAGTGCCGGTCATTATTGAAGCATTTCCTGAAACCCTCGCCGGGGAGAAGGGACCGGAAGCCGACGTCGTTTTATTAGGCCCACAGATTGCGTATATGCTTCCCGAGATTCAGCGGCTGCTGTCCAACAAGCCGGTGGAAGTAATCGACTCTGCGCTGTACGGCAAGGTTGATGGTTTAGGTGTTCTGAAAGCGGCCGTTGCGGCCATTAAGAAAGCTGCTGCACAATAATTTAATTTTAAAACTCGACCTTTCGGGCAACCTGCGTAGCTAATTTCGTGGTAATGAAATATCTGCGCTGCCGGCCGCCCGAATAATAAAGAGTTTATTTTCCCGTCAAAGAGTAATTTCATCATTATGCCGTAATTGTACGATTACGGCTTTTAAAGGGTATTGACTATGAGTAAAGTGATTGATTCGCTTGAAAAGGTACTCCTTCCTTTTGCTGTTAAAATAGGAAAACAACCGCATATTAATGCGATTAAAAACGGCTTTATTAAATTAATGCCGTTGACCCTTGCCGGGGCCATGTTTGTATTAATTAACAACGTATTTCTTAGCTTTGGTGAAGGCTCTTTCTTCTATTCCATGGGGATCCGCCTGGATGCCTCAACCATTGAAACCTTAAATAGCTTTAAAGCCATCGGCGGTAACGTTTATAACGGTACGCTCGGCATTATGTCGCTGATGGCGCCGTTCTTTATCGGCGCGGCGCTGGCTGAAGAGCGCAAGGTCGACCCGATGGCCGCCGGGCTGTTAGCCGTTGCGGCATTTATGACCGTCACGCCCTATAGCGTCGGCGATGCCTACGCCGTCGGCGCCAACTGGCTGGGCGGACAAAACATTATTTCGGGGATGATCATCGGTCTGGTGGTGGCGGAGCTGTTTACCTTCGTTATTCGCCGCAACTGGGTCATTACCCTGCCGGACAGCGTGCCGTCATCGGTATCGCGTTCGTTCTCGGCGCTGATCCCGGGCTTCCTGATTCTGTCTATCTTCGGCATCATCTCCTGGCTGCTGGCCTCCTATGGCAGCAACTTCCACCAGATCATTATGGACTCCATCTCCACGCCGCTGGCGGCGATGGGCAGCGTTGTCGGCTGGGCGTACGTTATTTTCAACTCCCTGCTGTGGTTCTTTGGCGTACACGGTTCGCTGGCGCTGACCGCGCTGGATAACGGCATCATGACCCCGTGGGCGTTGGAAAACATTGCGCTGTATAACCAGTATGGTTCCGTTGAAGCGGCCATCGAAGCGGGCAAACAGTTCCACTTCTGGGCCAAGCCGATGCTCGACTCCTACATCCTGCTGGGCGGCTCCGGCGCGACTCTGGGTCTGATTATCGCCATCTTTATCGGCTCACGCCGCGCCGACCATCGTCAGGTTGCGAAGCTGGCGCTGCCGTCAGGCATCTTCCAGATTAACGAACCGATTCTGTTCGGCCTGCCGATTATTATGAACCCGGTGATGTTTATCCCGTTCGTGCTGGTGCAGCCGATTCTGGCAGCCATCACTCTGGCGGCCTACAGCATGGGGATTATCCCACCGGTGACCAACCTTGCCCCGTGGACCATGCCGACCGGCCTCGGCGCCTTCTTCAACAGTAACGGCAGCGTCGCCGTTCTGCTGGTGGCGCTGTTCAACCTTGGCGTTTCGACTCTGGTCTACCTGCCGTTTGTCGCGATTTCCAATAAAGCGCAAAGCACCATCGAGCAGGAAGAGAGCGAAGAAGATATCGCTAACGCACTGAAATTCTGATGTCGAGCGGTACGGGAGCTTTCCCGTACCGCCTGAGAAATGAGGAAATACTATGTTTGATCTGGACCATATCGAAGCAGCAGAGATGCCCGAGAATGACCTCGAAGAGGTGGTGATGGGGCTGATTATCAATTCCGGGCAGGCCCGCAGCCTGGCCTATGCCGCCCTGAAGCAGGCGAAACAGAGCGACTTCGCCGCCGCGAAGGCGATGATGGAGCAGTCGCGGTTGGCGCTGAGCGAAGCCCACCGCGTGCAGACCCAGCTGATTGAAAGCGATGAAGGCGAAGGGAAAATGAAGGTCAGCCTGGTGCTGGTTCATGCGCAGGATCATCTGATGACCTCGATGCTGGCCCGCGAGCTGGTCGCCGAATTGATTGAGCTACATGAGAAGGTACAATAGGCCATCTACACGATGAGGCAGCCAAAGATGATGACCACAGAAATTAGTACCGCCCGCGAACAGCAGCTCTTCAACGGGAAAAACTTTCATGTGGTCATCTATAACAAGACGGAGAGCGTGAGCGGGCTTCACCAGCATGACTATTACGAATACACCATCGTGTTAACCGGGCGCTATTATCAGGAAATTAACGGCAAACGGGTGCTGCTGGAGCGCGGGGATTTTGTCTTCATCCCAATGGGGTCGCACCATCAAAGCTTTTACGAGTTTGGCGCGACGCGCATTCTTAACGTTGGCATCAGCCGCAGTTTCTTTGAGAAACACTATCTGCCGCTGCTGCCGTTTGGTCTGGTGGCCTCCCAGGTCTACGCGGTAAAAAGCACCTTTCTCAGCTACATCGAATCGGTGATTGCCTCGCTGAATTTTCGCGAAACCGAATTTGACGAATTTATTGAGCTGGTCTCGTTTTACACCATTAACCGTTTACGACACTACCGCGAGGAGCCGGTGCAGGATGTTATTCCGCAGTGGCTAAAAAATACCGTCGAGGAGATGCACGATAAACATAAATTTGGCGAAGGGGCGCTTGAGCAGATGGTCGAGCTCTCCGGGAAAACTCAGGAATATTTAACCCGGGCGACCCAGCGCTATTATGGTAAAACGCCGATGCAGATTATTAATGACATTCGCATCAACTTCGCCAAGAAACAGCTGGAAATAACCAACTACTCGGTAACCGATATTGCCTACGAATCAGGATACAGCAGCCCCAGTTTGTTTATTAAGACATTCAAAAAACTGACCTCATTTACGCCAAGCAATTATCGTAAGAAGCTTACCATCCTTAATTAACCGGAGCGGAACCTTCCGCGCTGGAAAATGTTCAAGTTAACTGTCCGTATTGATACGGAGAGTGGGCTACGCGCAGTTCGTGGCGCCACAAGGGAGAATATAATGAGCCAGAAATTAAAAATCGTTACTATCGGCGGCGGCAGCAGCTATACCCCTGAACTCCTCGAAGGATTCCTCAAGCGTTATCACGAGCTGCCGGTTACGGAGCTGTGGCTGGTGGACGTGGCGGAAGGACAGGAGAAGCTCGATATTATCCACGCCCTCTGCGAGCGGATGGTGGAAAAAGCCGGCGTTCCGCTGAAGGTCTATAAAACGCTGGATCGCCGCGCGGCGCTGGAAGGCGCGGACTTCGTTACCACCCAGCTACGCGTCGGCCAGCTCAAGGCGCGCGAGAAAGACGAGCGCATCCCGCTGAGCCACGGCTATCTTGGCCAGGAAACCAACGGCGCCGGCGGCCTGTTCAAAGGCCTGCGCACCATTCCGGTGATTTTTGATATTGTCAAAGACGTGCAGGAGATCTGCCCGGACGCATGGGTAATTAACTTTACCAACCCGGCGGGAATGGTGACCGAGGCCGTCTATCGCCACACGAGTTTCAGACGCTTTATCGGCGTGTGCAATATTCCGATCGGCATGAAAATGTTTATTACCGACGTACTGCAGCTGAGCCCGAACGATGAGCTGAATATCGACCTGTTTGGCCTCAACCACCTCGTGTTTGTCCGCGATGTGCTGGTAAACGGCGAATCGCGCTTCGACGAGCTGCTGGAGGGCGTCGCCTCCGGCTCCCTGAGCGCCAACTCGGTGAAAAACATCTTCGATCTGCCGTTCAGCGAAGGGCTGATTCGCTCCCTGCGCCTCATTCCGTGCTCCTATCTGCTGTACTACTTCAAGCCGAAAGAGATGCTGGCGATTGAAATGGGCGAGTACTATAAGGGCGGCGCCCGCGCTCAGGTGGTACAGAAGGTGGAAAAACAGCTGTTCGAGCTATATAAAAATCCGGACCTTAACGTTAAGCCGAAAGAGCTGGAGCTGCGCGGCGGGGCCTACTACTCCGACGCCGCCTGCGAAGTGATCAACGCTATCTACAACGACAAGCAGGCCGAACACTACGTAAATATCCCGCACTATGGCCACGTTGATAATATCCCGGCAGACTGGGCGGTGGAAATGACCTGTACGCTCGGCCGCGACGGGGCGAAGCCGACGCCGCGCATCACTCATTTCGATGAAAAAGTCCAGGGACTGATTTACACCATCAAGGGCTTTGAAGTGGCGGCGAGCCAGGCGGCGATAAGCGGCGAGCTGGACGATGTCCTGCTGGCGCTCAATCTGAGCCCGCTGATTCACTCCGACCGCGATGCCGAAACGCTGGCGCGCGAAATGATCCTCGCCCACGAAAAATGGCTGCCCAACTTTGCGGCGACGATTGCGAAACTAAAACAGTAACGGGAGCGGCTGATGGAACGCGTGTTAATCGTTAATGCCGACGACTTTGGTCTCAGCAAAGGGCAGAACTACGGTATTATTGAAGCCTGCAAAAATAGGCTGGTGACCTCGACCACGGCGCTGGTTAACGGCGCGGCGATCGGCCATGCGGCCCGGCTCAGCCGCTGCGTGCCGGAGCTGGGCGTCGGAATGCATTTTGTCCTGACGCTGGGCGAGCCGCTCTCCGCGATGCCGGGCCTCACCCGCGAAGGGCGCCTGGGCAAGTGGATCTGGCAGATTGCGGAAGAGGGAAGCCTGCCGCTGGATGAGATCGCGCACGAGCTGGAGTGTCAGTATCAGCGGTTTATCGAGCTGTTTGGCTATGAACCGACGCATATCGACAGCCATCACCATGTGCATATGATCGCGCCGATCTATCCCATCGTGGCGGCATTTGCCCGTGAGAAGGGCGTGGCGCTGCGTATTGACCGTCAGCAGGCGCAGCGCGACGGCCTGGCGCAGGATGCGGCGCGCAGCAGCGATGGCTTTGCCAGCGAGTTCTACGGCGAAGCGATTTCCGCCGCGCTGTTCCTACAGATCCTGGATGATTCAATCCAGCGGCAGGAGGCGTCGCTGGAGGTGATGTGCCACCCGGCGTTTATTGACCACGCCATTATGAGCAGCGCCTATTGCCAGCCGCGGCTGGCGGAGCTGGAGGTACTGACCTCCGAAGCGCTGAAATATGCGGTTGCCGAACGCGGCTATCGTCTCGGGACCTACCGCGACGTCTAAAGAATGGAGTCGCCCGTGATAAGGGCCCGACGGCGGTGACGCCGCCGGGCCTTTTGCTATGCCGGGATCGCCGCCATCAGGGTTCACATATTAGCCATCGCGCCATTACGGCAACGGTCGTTGCTGAACCCAAACCCCTATGAGGATGGAACGTTGCGGCTCTCGCGCTTCACCGGATAAAACGAGCGGCAAGCAGGGGGCGACGCGATGGGGGATTTTCAGCTATGATGACGGTTCTGTTCCCGCTTTGTTTAGTGAATCCATAAGCCATGAAAACGCTTCGCCAACAAAATCGCCCTGTCATTAGCTACGTGCCTCGAGCGGAGCCAGCGCCGCCGGAACACGCCGTCAAAATGGACGGTTTTCGCGACGTGTGGCTGCTGCGGGGTAAGTACGTGGCCTTTATTTTGCTCGGGGAACGCTTTCGTCGCTCTCCTGCGTTTAGCGTACCGGAAGCGGCGCAGCGCTGGGCGACGCAAACCCGCCAGGAAAACGAGCTGGCGCCCTGAACGCAGAATTGAGCAATAAAAAAACCGCAGATAGCGCGCTATCTGCGGTTTTTTTTATCCCGGCCTGAGGTTAGCGCTGCGCCAGTTCGGCGTCGTCTTCGTTCTCAAGAATGGTTTTATCGGTCTGGCGTAGCCACTGGCTGGTCAGGGTCCCGGCGGTCATCGAGCCGTTGACGTTCAGCGCGGTGCGGCCCATATCGATCAGCGGCTCAACGGAGATTAGCAGCGCGACCAGCGTTACCGGCAGACCCATCGCCGGCAGGACGATCAGCGCGGCGAAAGTGGCGCCGCCGCCGACGCCGGCAACCCCGGCGGAGCTGACGGTCACAATGCCGACCAGGGTGGCAATCCACAGCGGATCGAGCGGGTTGATACCAACGGTAGGGGCAACCATCACCGCCAGCATGGCCGGATAGAGGCCGGCGCAGCCGTTTTGGCCAATCGTCGCGCCAAAGGAGGCGGAGAAGCTGGCGATCGATTCAGGCACGCCCAGGCGACGGGTTTGCGCTTCCACATTCAGCGGAATGGACGCGGCGCTGGAGCGGCTGGTGAAGGCAAAGGTCAGCACCGGCCACACCTTGCGGAAGTATTTCAGCGGGCTCACGCCGTTAACCGCCAGCAGCAGCCCGTGGACCACGAACATGATGCCAAGGCCGAGGTAGGAGGCGACGACGAAGCTACCGAGCTTGATGATGTCCTGCAGGTTGGAGCCCGCCACCACTTTAGTCATCAGCGCCAGCACGCCGTACGGCGTCAGCTGCATCACCAGGCGTACCAGCTTCATCACCCAGGCCTGCAGGGTATCTATGGCGGTCAGCACGCGCTGGCCTTTGGCGACGTCGTCTTTCAGCAGCTTCAGGGAAGCGACGCCGAGGAAGGCGGCGAAGATAACGATGCTGATGATAGAGGTCGGGTTAGCGCCGGTCAGGTCAGCAAACGGGTTCTTCGGCACAAAGGAGAGGATCAGCTGTGGAACGCTGAGGTCCGCGACCTTACCGACGTAGTTGCTCTGAATGGCGTTCAGGCGGGCGGTCTCCGCGCTTCCCTGCACCAGCCCTTCGGCGGTCAGGCCGAACAGGTTGGTTACCAGTACGCCAACCAGGGCCGCGATAAGGGTGGTGAACAGCAGGGTGCCAATGCTCAGGAAGCTGATTTTACCCAGCTGAGAAGCGTTGTGCAGGCGCGCGACGGCGCTCAGAATAGAAGCGAATACCAGCGGCATGACGATCATCTGCAGCAGCTGTACGTAGCCGTTGCCGACGATATTGAACCATTGAATGGAATCTTTCAGTATCTGGCTGTCGGAACCGTAAATAAGCTGCAGCGCAAGACCGAATACCACGCCAATGACCAGACCGGCCAGCACTTTTTTGGCGAGGCTCCACTGTTTGTGGCGGGTTTGGCCCAGAGCAAACAGCAAAATCGCGAACACGATAACGTTCGCTATAAGTGGAAAGTTCATTCCCATTCTCCTGATATCTTTTATTACCCGGGCTGGCCTGTTTACCAGCTCTTATGGCGCAAGGGTAGCAGAAGAGGAATTCATTACTTATATTCAAATGGAATTGATTATAACTTATTTGATATTTCGTTTATTTATCGTCCGGTCTGCTGACTAATAAAGCGATTAAAGGTTATCTGCAGCGTATTAATCATACCCGACGACCAGCGAACGGCGCTATTCTCGGCGAAAGTCTGCGGCATCCACACCGCGTAGACGAACAGCGCCATGCACAGCGCGCGCTCGAGCTGGTTGCCCTTGCGCGGCGCGAGGATGGGCAGGCGAAAACGCCAGCGGCAGGGCCACAGCAGCGGCACGCCGGCGGGGGTCAGCATATCGGCCAGAATATGGCTAAGATAGCCGAGCACCAGCCCCTGCAGCGCGTCGGCGGGGACAAACCAGCTCTCCGGGACTTTCAGATAGAAAAGGGTGATCGCCGCGAATACCGCCAGCAGGCTGTGGGTGAATCCCCGATGGCCAAATGCGCGCGCTACCGGTCTCGAGATCCAGCTCAGCCGCTGGCCCAGGAAGGATTTAGGATGATCGATATCGGGCAGCAGGCAGGTCAGCACCGCGGAGGGGACGATATGCCACCAGTCGCCCTGGGCCAGCACCGGCGTAAGTTGCGCATTTTTCGCAAATACCGTACAGGCGATAGAAAAGAGGAGATGGCCTTCCGCCGTCATGATAAAAACCCTAAACTGTCGATTCATACAGTATAGGGTTTTTATACAGTGTACGGAAGAGGTGACGGTGTAACTCTTTGTCACAAAATTGTCAGCGCGCCAGCCACCCGCCGTCCACCGCCAGGGTATAGCCGTTCACGTAATCCGCCGCGGCCGAGGCGAGGAACACCACCGGCCCCTGCAAATCGTCCGGCAGCCCCCAGCGCCCGGCGGGGATGCGGTCGAGGATCTCTTTGCTACGCTCGCTATCGTCGCGCAGCTGTTGGGTATTATTGGTCGCCATATACCCCGGAGCGATGGCGTTAACGTTAATATTGTACGCCGCCCATTCGTTGGCCATCAGGCGGGTTAAGCCGAGGACGCCGCTCTTGGAGGCGGTGTACGACGGGACGCGGATCCCGCCCTGGAAGGAGAGCATCGAGGCGATATTGACGATCTTGCCGCCGCCGCCCTGTCGAATAAACTGCCGGGCGACCGCCTGCGATAAAAAGAACACCGACTTCAGGTTGAGGTTCATGACGTCGTCCCAGTCGCGCTCGCTAAAATCGAGCGCGTCGGCGCGGCGAATCGTCCCGGCGTTATTGACCAGAATATCTACCCGGCCCATATCGGCAACGGCCGTCGCCACGATTTGGTTTATCTCGTCCTGACGGCTGAGATCCGCCTGAACGGCGCTGAAGCGGCGGCCCAGCGTCCGGACTTTTTCTGCGGTTTCGTGCGGGATCTTCCGGTTGACGCTGACGATATCGCACCCGGCCTCGGCAAGCCCCACGGCCATTCCCTGACCCAGACCCGTGTCGCATCCGGTTACGATTGCGACCTTACCCGTAAGATCGAAGGCGTTAAGTACCATATCTCCCTCCGTATGCTGATGTATGCGTGAATACACGCCGCTGTAGCCCAGCATAGAGGGAGCAGAGGGAAAAGACAAATAAAATGAAACGATGTTTTATTTTGTGTGATGAGGCAGCGGCTGCAGCCCCATCACGCCGGCCGCTTAGCCGCGCAGGTCGCTGACGCTAAGCGCCGCCAGCGTCGTCAGCTTCACGTCGGCGAGCGCAAACCGGCGGTCGTGGCTATGCTCTTCGGCGGGGATCACGATTGAGCGCATGCGCGCCGCCTTACTGGCGATCATGCCGTTAACCGAGTCCTCCAGCGCCACGCAGCTCATCGGGTCAACGCCGAGCTTTGCCGCGCAGTCGAGGTAGACCTGCGGATGCGGTTTGCTGTAGGCCAGCAGTTCGGCGGAAGCGAGGGCGTCGAACTGGTCGCGCAATTCAAACATGGTGAGCACTTTTTCCAGCATCCGCAGCGGCGAGGCGGAGGCGAGGCCGATCTTCAGCCCCTGCGCCTTGCACAGCGCCACGGCTTCGCGCACGCCGGGCAGCAGCGGCCGCGAGGCTTCCACCAGCTCAATGGCCCGGCTGATGATACGTGCGGTGACGTCGGCGCGATCCACCCCCGTCCACGGCTGCTGCGCAAACCACAGGTCCACCACTAAATCGATGCGTAACCCGAGAATATCGGGCAGTTCGTCGCGACGGCTGATATCCACGCCGAGGCTTGCTATCACCTCCAGCTCCGCCCGATCCCATAGCGGCTCAGAATCAATCAGTAATCCATCCATATCGAAGATTGCGGCATGAATTTGGCGCCTGGCTGACATATGTCCCTCTCCTGTAGCGTAAGTCGATAACCAATTTGCGTTCATGGTATATCATACCGCGCTTTATTGGGCGAAATTCGCCGATGCAGGTAGACTTAGAACCTGACCGGTTGGTTCTTGGCAGTGAAGGCGTCTTAAATAAGGGGAACCCATGACGTATCAACAAGCTGGACGCATTGCAGTACTTAAACGTATTTTGGGGTGGGTCATCTTTATTCCGGCGATCGTATCGACGCTAATTTCCGTGCTGAAGTTTATGTATGAGCACAGCGAGAAGAAGCCGGGTATTGATGCGGTGATGATGGATTTTGCGCACATCATGATTGAAATGATGCGTTTCAATACGCCGTTTCTTAACTTTTTCTGGTACAACTCGCCGCTGCCGGACTTTAAGCACGGCCTCAATATTGGTTTCTGGATAATCTATATTCTGGTCTTTGTCGGGATGGCGCTGCAGGCGTCCGGCGCGCGCATGAGCCGCCAGGCAAAGTTTATCCGCGAAGGGATTGAGGATCAGCTGATTCTGGAGCAGGCCAAAGGCGCGGAAGGGCTAACGCGCGCGCAAATCGCCGAACGTATCGTGGTGCCGCGCCACACCATCCTCGTGCAGTACTTCCCGCTGTACGTTCTGCCGGTAGTCATTATTATTATCGGCTACGTCTTCTTTTCGCTGCTCGGCTTCCTGTAAAGAGAGAGATTGCCCGGCAGGCCGGGCAATGTTTCACTCGCCGGGGATGGCGCGCGGCTTGCCCTGACTATCCACCGCCACGTAAATAAACAGCGCTTCCGTTGCTTTGTAACGCTGGCCAATGGGTTCCGATGAGACCTTTTTCACCCACACTTCAATGTTAATGGTGATGGAGGTATTGCCGCGCTTGACGCAGCGGGCGTAGCAGCACACCACGTCGCCGACGGCGACCGGGCACAGAAAGGTCATGCCGTCCACGCGTACGGTGACGACGCGGCCGTGGGCAATCTCTTTGGCCATAATCGCGCCGCCGATATCCATCTGCGACATCAGCCAGCCGCCAAAAATATCGCCATTTGCATTGGTATCTGCCGGCATCGCCAGGGTGCGTAAAACCATTTCGCCCTTCGGGGCGAGGTCTGTTGTTGTCATTCTGTACTCTGTATGGTCAATGAAGATCTGGCGCGATGCTACTATGAAAACCGCCGCGTGAGAATAGCCGGCGCCGCTGCGGCGGCGGGCCGGCTAAGAATTAAGAGGTATGGAAAATGTATGATGGCTAAATCATACTCACTCTTTGCGTATAGGCTGAGGTTACGAGCATGAACGATGATTTCCAGGCGATAAAAGATGAGTTCGGGAAGCACGAGGGAGAGGCCGGGGAAGCGATCGCGCAGGCGATGTACGGGGCCTTAGCGCAGCGCCTGGCGCCTTACTTCTTTAACCTGGACGACATCAATAAGCGCAGATTTCTCCTCAAATTAGATGAGGGAGAAAAAGAGATCGGCACGCGGCAAAAGTATGATTGGTTTGCCGTCCTCAATCGACACAAACCCCTGGGGTAAAAAAAGCACGCTTCGCGTTATTATAATCCGCAAGCGTGCCCTTTAGTTTTAAACCCTTATATTACTTATCATCCTGCGGCATATGGCGATAGATATAGACGCCGCTCAGCAGGGTGAAAACCAGGGTCAGCGCGGTCAGGCCAAAGACCTTGAAGTTGACCCAAATGTTCTGCGGCAGCCAGAACGCAATGTAGATGTTCGCCAGCCCGCAGAGGATGAAAAACAGCGCCCAGGCCAGGTTTAAACGCGACCACACGTGCTGCGGCAGCGTCAGCTCCTTGCCGAGCATGCGCTGAATCAGCGGCTTTTTCATGACCCACTGGCTGAACAGCAGGGCGCCGGCGAACAACACATAAATGACGGTCACCTTCCATTTAATAAACTCGTCGTTATGGAAGAAAATCGTCAGCCCGCCAAAAACGGCGACCAGCACAAAGGTGATCAGCGCCATTTTTTCAATTTTGCGATAGCGCACCCAGGTGTAGATCAGCACGATCGCGGTGGCGATAATCAGCGCCGTGGTGGCGGCGTAGATATCGTAGAGCTTATAGAATGCGAAGAAGACGACCAGCGGTAAAAAATCCAGAAACTGCTTCATGCATAGGTTCCGTAGTTCAGAGCGGGGCGGGAGGTTTCCCGACCCGGGTTAAATTTAGTTGCGAATAAGCATATACAAGCGGAATAAATAGATCAGCAACAGCGCGGAAATCAGGTTGCTGATGGTATTAATCACCACCGCGCCGACGTTTGGCGTCAGCACCGCAAAGCTGGAAGCCAGCAGCAGCAGGGCGGTTTTCGCCAACAGCCAGCCGAGAACCGCCGGCGCCACCAGCCGCATATTCGCCCACGCCAGGCGGATGCTGCCGCGCATGGCGCTGAAAACTCCCAGCTTATCCTGCACCAGCATCACCGGGGCAAAGGCCAGCACGATGGCTAACAGGACGCCAGGCACCAGCACCAGCATCATCCCAATCTGTACTACGAAGGTGGTGAGCAGGATCAGCAGCAGCAGCTTGGGCAAAACCGGCGCAGAGGCACCAATCGCGCGCAGAGCGCTGACGCGCTGCCCGGCGGAGACCAGCTGAATCATCAGCAGCACTCCGCCGGCAAGGATGGCGTTGCCCACCAGGCCGGAGAAGGTTGAGGCCGCTGAGGCGCGCAGCAGAACCTGCTGCTGCTCCGGCGTCATGTTCTGTACCAGATCGAACAGGCCTGCGCTACCCGCCAGATTATCGCCTTCACTCAGAATCGAGAGCTGCTCTTCGCTGGGTGAAAACGCGTGGCCAAGGACTACCGTTATTAGCGCGCACAACAGCGCAACCAGCAAAATGGTAATGAACTGATTACGAAAAAAATTTCCCGTGTCACGGTAGACGGACTTCGCCGTGATAGACATGCACTCTCCTTGAGTATGGCAGGTGTTAGCTAGCCGGCGATTGTACCGCAAATTGCTTCAGCGTAGCAGCCTCTGCTCGCGCCAGGCTAAGTATATCTTTGTAAAGAGGAGTGAGCGCCGCATCCCGTCGAGTATGGCTTTTGACGCAGACGCTGTCGCCGTAAAAGCGGGGCGACGGTTCGCCTGGGCCAGGAAATGCTAAAAATTGATCTGCTTAATCATTTGCTTATTGCATCAAGCCGTAAAAATTAATCTGGATCAACAAATGTTAAAACTAATGATTTTGTGTGATCCAGGTTGGATCAAACATAACTCATTATGAGTATATTCACCGCGCTGAATAACCATAATGAGGAAGTGGATATGAAGAAGTTAGCAGCGGTGGGATTAATTTTGAGTACTCTTTCCGGGGGCGCCTGGGCGCACGAAGCCGGAGAGTTTTTCATTCGCGCGGGTTCGGCCACGGTTCGTCCGACGGAAGGCTCTGACAACGTGTTAAACAGTCTGGGGAGTTTTAACGTCAGCAATAACACGCAGCTGGGGTTAACCTTCACCTATATGGCCACGGATAATATCGGCATCGAGCTGCTGGCGGCCACACCGTTCCGCCATAAGGTCGGCACAGGTCCGACGGGAACCATCGCCACGGTACACCAGCTGCCGCCAACCCTGATGGCGCAGTGGTATTTTGGCGATGCGCAGAGCAAAGTGCGTCCCTATATCGGCGCCGGTATTAACTACACCACCTTCTTTAACGAAGATTTTAACGACACCGGTAAAAAGGCCGGGCTGTCCGATCTGAGCCTCAAGGATTCGTGGGGCGCCGCGGGGCAGGTAGGGCTGGATTATCTGATTAACCGCGACTGGCTGCTCAATATGTCGGTGTGGTATATGGATATCGACACCGACGTGAAATTCAAAGCCGGCGGCGTGGACCAGAAGGTCAGCACCCGCATCGATCCGTGGGTGTTTATGTTCTCCGCGGGCTACCGGTTCTGATTTCTTCTGCAAAATCCCGGCAGGGCGGATCATTATATGACCCAACCCTGCCGGTGCGATCGCGCAACTCTATGCCGCAGCCGAAATCAATCGCTGCCGGGGGCGGCAGTACCGGCGTCGATTCCTTCGTCGATCCGCGTAATCATATAGGGGAAGAATGGATTTGAAGACTGGCGCATGAGTGAATCCAGCCCGACAACGAGCACCGAACGTTCGCCGCGTGCGGCAAATGTCCCCAGGCTGATACCATATTGATTCAGTGGATGTGGATAGCGTCCATATAAGGAATCGCTCAAAGGGAAGGGAAGCGCAACGTGGGAGAGCGAGTAAACGTCCGGCAAATAGCGCTGTCCCTCCAGTTTATCCACCGATTGCGCTGTTTTCCCGGCAGGCATGGTGCGGATCTCCATTTCCGTACTGGCAGAATTAGCGTTAGTGATAATCGTGGTTCTATAAAGTCGCGGAGCGGCAGGGAGCAGCCTCGACAGCGCGGTGTATGATGCTCTGCGTAATAACGAATTAAACCTCACCGCATGGTTCAAATCGAACAACACTATTTCACTGCCATTAGCAGGCAAACGGTTGTACAAAGCCGTGACGATCGCCCGCGTGCTGACGGTTGAATCCACAACCGATTGAAACGTCAGTACCGGCGGTAAGCTTGCAATTTTTTTATTTCGCGAGTCAGTCACTATTTGGCTCTGAAGTACCTTAGTGAGAAGGAACGACTGGCGGGCGGCATTGGTTGGGAATGAGTTATATTTAAACGGATTGAACTCCGGCATTATGCTTAACCATGCGGCTTTTGCGAATGCGGGTAGAAACGCAGGCCACCCTGCCAGGCCGGAGAAGCGCGCGAAGCTTGTAATACCAATCATCGGCGATATCAGGATCACGCGCTGCGGCCTGGCCAGGGCGGGATTATCCAGCGCATCCAGCGTATATTTCATTGCCAGGGCGCCGCCATTGGAAAATCCGACAATATGTAGCGGCGCATCACTACCCGTAAGCTTTTTCGCTTCTCTCACGGCAAGGCGCGCTGCGGCAAGCCAGTCCTGCCAGTTCACATCGGTCAACGCTGCGGGGACAGTTCCATGCCCCGGTAATCTGATCCCAATCGCGACATAGCCATGCTGACGGTACTCATTGGCAATATGCCTTAGGCTGTAGGGCGTATCCGTCAGACCATGCAACAACACCACCGCGCCTTTGGGTTTGGCGTCCGGCATCATTATGTAGGACCGGTTCCAGTTCGTTGGGAATTTGTCCGGATAGATAGGGCTGTCGGCGTAGTAACGATTCAGTTCAGTTTGCTGTTGAACATCGAGCTTATCCGTGACGTTACGTTTAACTTCGTTGAAGAGAGCGTTTTCTCTCTTGATGTAATCGTTCCAGTCCGCGCTGTCGATTTCATCCGCGTCCATCTCATGGGGGACATACGTATGCCAGAGTTGAAGGTCGGGTCCGCGCTGAATGTCATAAAACCGTATCCCAATAGCGCCAACTGCTAAGAGAAGTAAGGAGAATACGATACGTTTTAACCACCTTGCGAGCTTCATCGCTTTGGTTCCTGTCCTAATCCCATATTTTTTAAGTATAAAATAAAAACAGGCGTTACTTACAGAACGTATTGATGCTTATCCAGCCTCTTCCCCCGTCATACCATCCTACAAAGCGTTACCACGGTACGGTGCGTCCCTGATAATCCAGATACTCCAGCCCCGGCCGCTGGCGTTTTTCCAGCAGCACTTTGACCAGGCTGGGGATGGTCTCCTTGATGGTCAGCGGCGCAGCGTCGCCGCCCAGCGCGTGACGCTCGTCTTTACGGCTAAAACTGAGAAGGATCCACAGTTTTTGCGCGAGGGGCGCGTGGACCTCGAAATTGGCGTGCTCAAGAATATGGGGCCGGAAATCCGTCTGCAGGCGCTGTTCCGCGATCGCTTCGTTGGCGTGCTGGCAAAGGACCATCCGCTGGCGCAATCGGCAAACATCACCCGGGAAGCGTATGTCTCCTGCGGCCACGTGATTACCTCCCGCCATGGCCTGGTGCGGGGGCCGGTTGACGACGCACTGGCCGGGTTTGGCCTGCGGCGTAAGATTACCGCCGTGGTGCCGAGCTTCGCCGCCGCGCTGGCGGTTGCCCGTCGTTCACGGCTGATTGCGCTGGTCCCGGCGTCCTACATTGGCAAAAGCCCTACGGCCGATGTCGCGGTTTTTGAGCTTCCGGTGCCGACGCCGGAAATTACCGTTTCGCAGATGTGGCACCCGCGGCAGGAGCAGGAGCCGGGCCATCGCTGGTTGCGTCAGCAGGTGCTTCGCGTGTGTCGTTCGGCGGAATAGGAGCAAAAAAAAGCCCGCAACGAGTGCGGGCGAAAAATACTGGAAGCAATGTGAGCAATGTCGTACCGAATACCTGAGTGTTTTGCTCAACTATTCGGTAATGAGAAAGATAATGTTTCTCATTTAAGATATCAACCCCATCTTTTGTGCGGAAGCGATTTTTTTTAATTAATCACAAAAACGGTGCGTTTCTGGCTGTCATCGCGCGGCCATGCGCTCGCCACCTCGCTCAACGGAAGCGGGGTGGTGGTGATGGTAAAACCGCCCGTCACGGCGGCCTGCAGCATTTCGCCGGTCGCTGCCAGCAGCTGGGCCATCGACAGGCTGCCGATCCCGCTGCCCATCAGCTGCAGCGGCGCCGAACGCAGCACCGCGCCGTTGAGCGAGATATCCGCCCCGGAGAGGGAACCGACCTGTACGTAGCGCACCGGCACATGGCCGGGGCTGCTTTTTGCCAGCGCCGGCAGCAGCAGTTCGGCGCTGTGACCCCATAAATAATCCACCACCACATCAATCTGCTGCGCGGCCTGCTCGCTAAACTGCGCGTGCAGCGTCGGATCGTCCGCCGTCAGGTTGATGCAGACGTCCGCGTCGAGCGCTGCCAGCGCCTGCACGTTACGTCCGGTGGCGATCACTTTTTTCGCGCCCAGGTAGCGGGCGATCTGGATGGCCAGCCGACCGGCGCTGCCGGTGGCGCCGTTGATCAGCACCGTCTCGCCGGTGATAAAGCCCGCGCGCGTAACCAGCGCAGCCCAGGCCGACATCCCGGGGTTGGCCATCGCGGCGGCGGTAATATCGTCCAGCGCGTCCGGCAGCGGCAAGCAGTGTGCCACCGCCACCGGCGCCCGTTCCGCCATGCTGCCCCAGGGGGCGCGGGGGAAGGCGAAGTAAACGCGCTGCCCGTTCGGCAAGGTTCCGACGCCGTCGATGCCGACGACAAAGGGCAGGCGGCCGTCAAAGCTGTAGTGTTTGCCGCTCGCCCGCCCCTTGACGACGTGGCTGATGGCGGCGGCGTGTACGTCGACCAGGAGGTGATTCTCATCGGCCTGCGGATCGGCAAAGTCGGCCCACACCGGGCCCTGCTGGAGTTCAAAGACGACGGCTGCTTTCATGGTGTTACCTCCGGGAAGTAATTATGTGTAAAATGCACGTATCAGATAGCGGCACTATACATCGGGTTAAATAATATATGCAACATGCACATAATAATTACGACATCACCGACTTCCACGGCGCGCTGCTGGATATCATCAGCGTGATGAATCAGCCGATGCGCGACGAGCAGATACTGCAGGCTGCCGGCGTGCAGCTCGATCAGATCCTCTTTCCGCTGCTGGTGACGATAGGCCGCTACGGGCCGGTCGGCGTGGTTGAGCTGGCGGATAGACTAGGGCGGGATTACACCACCGTCAGCCGGCAGGTGAAAAAGCTGGAGGCGCAGGGCCTGGCGCTGAAGCAGCCTAACGTTAACGATCGACGAATTAGCGAAGTGACCCTGAGCGAGCAGGGTAAGGCGCTGATTGAGCGTATTGCGGTAGCCAGAACGCGGCTGATGAACCAGGTGCTGAAGGACTGGGCGCAGGAGGATGTGCTGGCGCTGTTTCGCCTGACGCGCAAATACGCGGACAGCCTGCAGCAAAAATAACCGCCTGACGGGCCGCCAGGCGGTAGAGGTATTACGCCGCTTTAGTGGCGGCTTTCAGGCTCTGCACAAACGCTTTCAGTTCGGCCAGCATCGTTTGCGGGTCGTTGACGTTGCGCTCGATGATTTTGACGATGGCGGAACCGGAAATGGCCCCGGCGGCGCCGGCGTCAATCGCGGCGGTAACCTGATCGGCGGCGGAAATACCGAAGCCCTGCAGCGGCGGCGCGGCGTTATACTCGCGCAGCTTCTCAATAAGATGATGCAGCGGCAGGGCGGCGCGGTTCTCGGCCCCGGTGACCCCGGCGCGCGACAGCAGATAGGTGTAGCCGCGGCCAAAGGAGGCAATCTGGCGAAGCAGATCGTTATCGGCATTCGGCGGGCAGATGAAGATGGGCGCAATATTGTGCCGCATCGCCGCCTGGCGGAACGGCGCCGACTCTTCGACGGGCACATCGGCGACCAGTACGGAATCCACGCCGACGCGGGCGCATTCGGCATAGAACGCGTCAATGCCGGGGCTGAACACCAGGTTTGCGTACATCAGCAGGCCGATGGGGATCGTCGGGTGCTTGTGGCGGATTGCCGCCAGCATCTCGAAGCACTGCGCCGGCGTCACGCCGGCGGCGAACGCGCGCAGGGCCGCGCCCTGGATGGTCGGGCCATCGGCCAGCGGATCGGAGAAGGGAATACCCAGCTCCAGGGCGTCGGCGCCCGCTTCGATCAGCGCGTCGATGATTTGTAGCGACAGCGCCGGGCTGGGGTCGCCAAGCGTCACGAAGGGAACAAACGCGCCTTCCTGGCGGGATTTCAGTTGTGCAAACAGCGTCTCATAACGTTCCATCAGATTTCCCCTCGCGCTTTCAGAATATCGTGTACGGTGAAGATGTCTTTATCGCCGCGACCGGACAGGTTAACCACCAGCAGCTGCTCTTTTTCCGGGTTCTCACGCATCATTTTCAGCGCGTGGGCCAGGGCATGGGAGGACTCCAGGGCCGGAATAATCCCCTCATGGCGGGAGAGCTCTTTGAAAGCTTCCAGCGCTTCGTTGTCGGTAATCGACACGTAGTCGGCGCGGCCGGTGCTGTTGAGGAACGCATGCTGAGGGCCCACCGACGGGAAGTCCAGCCCGGCGGAGATAGAGTAAGACTCCTCAATCTGGCCGTCAGCGGTCTGCATCATCGGCGATTTCATGCCGAAATAGATGCCCACGCGGCCGTGCTTCAGCGGCGCGCCGTGCTCGCCGGTTTCAATGCCGTGGCCCGCCGGTTCCACGCCGATCAGGCCGACGTTGGTCTCCTCGATAAAGTCGGCAAACATGCCGATTGCGTTGGAGCCGCCGCCGACGCAGGCGATGACCGCATCCGGCAGACGGCCTTCGCGCTCGAGGATCTGCGCTTTGGTCTCTTCGCCGATCATGCGCTGGAACTCGCGGACGATGGTCGGGAACGGGTGCGGGCCGGCTGCGGTACCGAGCATATAGTGAGCGGTATCGTAGCTGCCGGACCAGTCGCGCAGCGCTTCGTTACAGGCGTCCTTCAACGTGGAGGAGCCGCTGTGCACCGGGATCACTTCCGCGCCCATCAGGCGCATGCGGAAGACGTTTGGCGACTGGCGCTCAACGTCTTTCGCGCCCATATAGATGCGGCACTTCAGGCCAAGCAGGGCGCTGGCGAGCGCAGAGGCCACGCCGTGCTGTCCGGCACCGGTTTCGGCAATGATTTCGGTTTTGCCCATACGCTTCGCCAGCAGCGCCTGGCCCAGCACCTGGTTGGTTTTATGCGCGCCGCCGTGCAGCAGATCTTCACGCTTGAGGTACAGCGTGGTGCGGGTGCCGGCGGTCAGATTACGACATTTGGTCAGGGCCGTTGGGCGCCCGGCGTAGTTTTTCAGCAGGTCGCTAAATTCAGCCTGGAACTCGGGATCTTTCTGCGCGCTGACGAAAGCTTCTTCCAGCTGGCGCAGGGCGGGCATCAGGATCTGCGGGACGTACATACCGCCAAATTCGCCAAAATAGGGGTTCAGTAAAGTGCTCATTATTGCATTGCTCCTTAATATGCGCGCAGCGTCTGGAAAACCGAGGCCAGCTTGCTGGCGTCTTTAATACCCGGCTGCGACTCAACGCCTGAATTAAAATCGAGTCCGGCACAGCCGCTTTTGGCGGCTTCTACGCAGTTATCGGCGCCGAGTCCGCCTGCCAGCAGGACGTTACGCAGATCCTGGCCTTGCAGAAGCGTCCAGTCAAAACGCTGGCCGCTGCCGCCCTGGCCGTTATCGAAGAGATACTTATCAACGTGCTGCAGGTTGCGTTCCGGCAGCGTGTCGCCCACGCTGAGCGCTTTCCAGATCTGAATTTGGTCCGGCAGCCGCGCGCGCAGCGCATTGATATAGTCCTGGTCTTCGCCGCCGTGTAGCTGAACCGCGGCCAGCCGCAGGCTCTCTGCGCGGTCAGCCACCTCCTGGAGCGGCGTATCGCGGAACACCCCGACGTAGCGCAGCCCGGCGGCCTGGATAATCTCTTTCGCCTGCGCCTCGTTGACGGCGCGCGGCGAGGTCGGAACAAAAATCAGCCCGCCGTAGATGGCGCCGGATTCGTAGGCTACCTGCGCGTCCTGAGGACGGGTCAGGCCGCAGACTTTGTTTTCACCGAGCAGCACGCGCTTCACGGCCGCGTCGAGGTCGTCGTGCTCCATCAGCGCTGAGCCAATCAGGAAGCCGTTAGCAAAGTGGCTGAGATCGCGAACCTCGGCGTAGGTATGAATCCCGGATTCGCAGATCACGGTGACGTCATGGCCCAGGCGCGGCGCCAGCCGGCGGGTGCGGTTGAGGTCAATCGACATATCGCGCAGATCGCGGTTGTTGATGCCGACCACCTTCGCCTTCAGCGCAATGGCGCGCTCCAGCTCCTCTTCGGTACTGACTTCGGTCAGCACGCCCATATTCAGGCTGTGGGCGACGGCGGCGAGCTGGCGATACTGTTCGTCGTTAAGCACCGACAGCATCAGCAGGCAGGCATCGGCCTGATAGTAGCGCGCCAGATAGATCTGGTAAGGATCGATGGTGAAGTCCTTGCACAGTATCGGCTGCGGCGCGATGGCGCTGACGATGGGCAGAAAATCAAAACTGCCCTGGAAATACTTCTCATCGCACAGCACCGAGATCGCTGAGGCGTAGTTCTTATACACTCCGGCGATGGCCGCCGGGTCAAAATCCTGGCGAATCAGGCCTTTCGACGGCGAGGCTTTTTTGCACTCGAGAATAAACACGCTGCGCGTCCCCGCAAGGGCATCGTAAAAGTTACGCTGCGTCGGGACGACCTCGTTTTGAAAACTGGCTAACGGCTGCTGCTGCTTGCGGGCTTCTACCCAAATCGCTTTGTCGGCAACGATTTTTGCTAAAACGGTCTGCATTATTTACCCTCTTGCCGCTAATGCGGTCACTCTGTCATAGGCCGCTCCGCTGCGCAGCACGTCAATCACCTGCCGGGCGTTGGCTTTCAGGTCTTCATGCCCGTGTAAACGCATCAGCATCGCGACGTTGGCGGCGACTGCGGCTTCGTGGGCGGCTTCACCTTTACCTTGTAGTAAGCGCGTCAGAATGTCACGGTTTTCTTCCGGCGTGCCGCCGGCCAGCTGCTCCTGATGATAAGGCGTCAGGCCAAAGTCATCGGCGGTCAGCTGATAGCTTTTGATCTCGCCGTTATTCAGCTCGGCGACCACCGTCGGCGCGTGGAGCGACACTTCATCCATGCCGCCGCTGTGGACCACCGCTGCCCGCTGGTAGCCCAGCACGCGCAGGGTTTCGGCGATAGGCAGCACCAGCTCCGGGCTGTAGACGCCAATCAGCGCCAGCGGCGGATGCGCCGGGTTAATCAGCGGCCCCAGCACGTTGAACAGCGTCCGGGTCTTCAGCTGCTGACGGACCGGCATCGCGTGGCGGAAACCGGTATGATATTTCGGCGCGAACAGGAAGCAGACGCCCAGCTCATCCAGCGCGGCGCGGGATTTATCGGCGTTCATATCGAGGTTGATGCCGAACGCGGCCAGCAGGTCGGAAGAGCCTGATTTGCTGGAGACGCTGCGGTTGCCGTGCTTCGCCACCTTCAGCCCGCAGGCGGCGGCGACAAAGGCGCTGGCGGTAGAGATATTGATGCTGTTGCTGCCGTCGCCGCCGGTGCCGACGATATCGGCAAACAGATAGTCAGGGCGCGGGAACGGCGCGGCATTTTCCAGCAGGGCGGTGGCCGCTCCGGCAATCTCCTGCGGCTGCTCGCCGCGCACCTTCATGCTCACCAGGGCGGCGGCCAGCTGCTCGGGCTTCACCTCGCCGCGCACCACCGCTGAGAACAGCTGGTGGCTCTCCTGCTGGCTGAGGGTTTCCGCCTGATATAGCTTTTCCAGAATCGGCTGGATGGTATTGGTTTGCTCCAGCTTCTGCAGCGCCCAGGCCAGCGTTTGCTCCATCAGACGCGCGCCCTGGGTGGTAAGAATCGACTCCGGGTGGAACTGGAAGCCGCAAACGCGATCGGCATCATGACGCACCGCCATCACCATCCCGTTATAGTTGGCGTTGATGGTCAGCCCGGCCGGAATATTGCTGCCGACCAGCGAATGGTAGCGGGCAACCGGCAGCGGGTTAGTCAGGCCGGCAAACATCGCCTGGCCGTCGTGCTCGATGCTGGAAGCTTTACCGTGCAGGATTTCGCCCGCCTGGCCGACGTAGCCGCCGTAGGCTTCAACAATCGCCTGATGGCCAAGGCAGATACCGATAATCGGCAGCTTGCCGCGCAGCCGGGTCAGCAGCTCCGGCATGCAGCCGGCTTCGCTCGGCGTGCCAGGGCCCGGGGAGAGCATCAGCACCGGATTGTCCATCGTGCCGATACGCTCAATTAAGGTCTGTGCCGGAACCGAGTTACGGTAAATCACCACGTTATGGCCGTTGGCGCGCAGCTGGTCCGCCAGGTTATAGGTAAAGGAATCGATATTATCGAGCAGCAGAATGTCGGCCATTAGAAAGTCTCCTTCGCGTGGTGGGCCTGGGCAATTGCGCGCAGCACCGCGCGAGCTTTATTTCGGGTTTCATCTGCTTCGGATTGAGGCACCGAATCGAGGACAATACCGGCGCCAGCCTGAACGGTGGCCACGCCGTCCTGCACGTAGGCGGAGCGAATCACGATGCAGGTATCCAGGTCGCCGTGGGCGGTGAAATAGCCGACGGCGCCGCCATAGCTGCCGCGACGCTTGCCTTCAGCGGCGGCGATCAGCTGCATCGCCCGCACCTTCGGCGCTCCGCTCAGGGTGCCCATATTCATACAGGCGCGATAGGCATGCAGAACGTCGAGGTCATGGCGCAGTTCGCCGACCACCCGGGAAACCAGGTGCATGACGAAAGAGTAGCGGTCGACTTTGGTCAGATCGGCCACGTAGCGGCTGCCCGGGGTGCAGATACGGGCGAGGTCGTTACGCGCCAGATCGACCAGCATCAGGTGCTCGGAGAGCTCTTTATGGTCGGTGCGCATTTCGAGTTCGATCCGGCTGTCGAGATCGCGGTCCAGCGAACCGTCGGCGCGGCGGCCGCGCGGGCGGGTACCGGCAATCGGGTAGATCTCAATCTGGCGGTTGACGGCATCGTACTTCAGCGAACTCTCCGGGGACGCGCCGAACAGGGTGAAGTCGTTATCCTGCATAAAGAACATGTACGGGCTCGGGTTGCTCTTCTTCAGCACGTCGTAGGCCGCCAGCGGCGACGGGCAGGGCAGAGAGAAGCGGCGCGATGGCACAACCTGGAAAATTTCGCCGGCGCGAATTGCGCGCTGCATTTTGCGGACCACGGCGCCGTACTCGTCGTCGCTCTGGTCGCAGTCGCAGGTCATCTGCTCTACCGTGGTGACCGGCAGCGCAGCCGGCGGCTCGTTGAGCTGCTGGCGAAGCTGGGCGATGCGTTGCGTCAGACGCTGCTTTTCGCTCGCCAGCGGCGTGAACAGGCTCGACTGGATGCGGGTGCTTTTGCTCTGGTGATCGATAACCAGCAGCGTTTCCGCCAGGTAGAAGCAGTAGTCCGGGCAGGCGGTGTCGCTCTCCAGAGGCGGCAGGTCTTCGAAACCGGCCACCAGGTCATAGGCAAACAGGCCGCCGAAGAACATCGCTTCGCGCTCATCGTGCGGCACGGTCACCAGCTCCTGCAGCAGGCGGAAGGCGTCAAAGACCGACAAAGAGCACAGGCGGGCGTCTTCATCCAGCAGGGCGCTGACCGGTGGGAAGGTTAAGGTCCTGCCGTTCGGCTGACGCAGATTTTCGATGCCGGAGGGCAGAGCGTTGTCGAGTAAATCCAGCAGCGACGCGCCGTTGCTGGAAAGCGCCTGAATAGTGACGGTGTCACCTAATGCGGTGATGCGCAGCGCGCTGTCAACCAGCAGCAGGCTCTTTAAATCGTCTTTACTGTCGATATCCGCAGACTCCAGCAGCAGGGTTGCCGGACGCGCGCCGCACAGCTGGTGGAACAATGCCGTCGGGTTTTCGCGGTAGATGGCGTTGCTGGTGAGAAGCTCGAGTGCCGGTTTTGTTGTTTGCATTATTGTTCTCGCCTTTCGGTATAATAATTTGTCCAATAAAAAGCCCGCTCATGGCGGGCCGGGTATCTGTATGCTGAGTGCAAAACGCGATCACGCCGCCCGTTATCAGGAGGTGCGCCACCAGCCGTGCAGAGTGATAATTTGCGTTTCCATCGTAATACCCCTTCATGTGAACTTGCGTACTAGTTAACTAGTCCAGAGGAATAATGTCAACCCCTGTTTGCAGATTTTCTCCGCGAGTCGGTATGATAATGCGCTTATTTAAGTCCATGTCCAGCAGGAGTCATCTTGAGCGATACCCTTTACGCAGTGATTTACGATCTGCATAGCCATACCACCGCCTCTGACGGGCGGCTGACTCCGGAAGAACTTGTCCATCGTGCCCACCAGATGCGGGTCGGGACGCTGGCGATTACCGATCACGATACCGTTGCGGCCATTCCCGCGGCGCGGGCGGAAATTGCCCGCACCGGCCTGCCGTTGACGCTGGTGAGCGGGGTGGAGATTTCAACCCTGTGGGAAAACCATGAAATTCATATCGTGGGCCTGAATATAGATATTGAGCATCCGGCGCTGCTGGCCCTGCTTGATGAGCAGAAGGCGCGCCGCCAGCTGCGGGCGCAGATGATTGCCGAGCGGCTGGATAAGGCCCGAATTCCCGGGGCGTGGGAAGGGGCAATGAAGCTTGCCGACGGCGGGGCGGTGACCCGCGGGCATTTCGCCCGTTTCCTCGTGGAAGCCGGCCATGCCAGCAATATGGCCGATGTTTTTAAAAAATATCTTGCCCGTGGGAAAACCGGTTACGTTCCGCCGCAGTGGTGTACAATAAAACAAGCGATTGATGTCATTCATCATTCTGGCGGCAAAGCGGTTGTCGCTCATCCCGGGCGCTACGATCTCTCCGCCAAGTGGTTGAAAAGGCTGTTGGCCCACTTTAGCGAGCAGGGCGGCGATGCCATGGAGCTGGCTCAGTGTCAGCAGGCGCCGCATGAGCGCACGCAGCTCGCCGCGTACGCCGTCCAGTTTGGTCTGCTGGGTTCACAGGGGTCTGATTTCCATCAGCCCTGCCCGTGGATTGAGCTGGGGCGAAAACTTTGGCTACCCGCAGGTGTAGAAGGGATCTGGCACAGCTGGGAAACGGCCGCAGAATAAAATTGAGAGGGAAGTATGAGCCAGTTTTTTTACATCCATCCGGACAACCCGCAGGCGCGGTTGATTAACCAGGCGGTGGAGATCGTGCGTAAAGGCGGGGTGATTGTCTACCCCACGGATTCAGGCTACGCATTGGGGTGTAAGATTGAAGATAAGGGCGCGATGGAGCGGATCTGCCGCATTCGTCAGCTGCCGGACGGCCACAACTTCACCCTGATGTGCCGCGATCTCTCGGAGCTTTCGACCTACGCGTTTGTCGACAACGTGGCGTTCCGCCTGATTAAAAACAACACCCCCGGCAACTACACGTTTATCCTCAAAGGGACCAAAGAGGTGCCGCGCCGTCTGCTGCAGGAAAAGCGTAAAACCATCGGCATGCGCGTGCCGTCGAACCCGATTGCCCAGGCGCTGCTCGAGACCCTGGGCGAGCCGATGCTCTCCACCTCGCTGATGCTGCCGGGCAGCGAATTCACCGAGTCCGACCCGGAAGAGATTAAGGATCGGCTGGAGAAGCTGGTCGATCTGATTATCCACGGCGGCTATCTCGGCCAGCAGCCGACCACGGTTATCGATCTGACCGAAGATTCGCCGGTCGTGGTACGCGAAGGCGTTGGCGACGTGAAGCCGTTCCAGTAACCAGTAACGGAATCCCTTCTCCCCGGCAGCATCGCGATCCAGGCTGCCGGGATCGCGACAGGCTTACCCCATCGGAGCCTGATACCATCGCCGCGCTTTTGGACATCGTTGAGAAAAAACGTTTATTTTCGGCTAAATAATAATTTTTATTAACGGCTTGCAACTCAAATATAGATTGTAACATGGCCGTGCATTTATTTTTGGTGACCCTGGAAAGCCAATATATAAAACTGTCGGCGGCGCTAATGCCTTTTATTAAATCAATATACGTTTTCTGCATTAGCTTATTTTATTTCTGCGATTAGATGGCCGGGAAAGTGAAAACTCCAGGCTTCATCCAATAACCATGCCTTGACCTTTTCCTGCGTCGCCGAGGCGGGTTTAGCGCTGGCGGAAATCAGGTAATAGCCGCGTTCGGTACGGTGCATCGGGCCGCACTGTACTAGCTGTTTACTGGCCAGGAACGGCGCGATCAGAGGCTGCCAGCCGAGGGCGATCCCCTGGCCTTCCAGAGCGGCCTGGATCACCAGGGAATAGGCGTTAAAGGTCCGGGAAGCGGCCTGGTGCGGCCCGCGTACCTGATGCTGGCGGAACCAGTCGTCCCACGTCATCCAGCGCTGGGGCAGGGATTCCGGCAGCTTCAGCAGGGGATAATTCAGCAGAGATTCGGGAGAGGCGGCTGGCGCCATTTCTTGCTTAATCTTTTGATTGCAAACGGGAATGACAATTTCAGGGAACAGCCGCTGGTTCTGCGTTCCGGCCCAGTTGCCCTGGCCAAAATAGATAGCCAGATCCGCGCTGCTGTCGCGAGGGTTATAGTCGTTAGGTGAGGTGGTTATCTGTACCTCCACCCCCGGAATTAGCGCCTGCAGCCTCTCCATCCGGGGTAAGAGCCAGTAGCTGGCAAAACCCATATCGGTATCGATGCGCAGGACATTACGCCGCAGGCGCGTGCGTTCGAGCTGCTCGCTGATTTCCAGTAGGCTGCTGCGGACGATCAGATACAGACTATTGCCGGATTCGGTCAGCTGCACGCCGCGATGACGGCGTTCAAATAGCGGTGAATTGACCAGATTCTCCAGCATCTGAATACGCTGACTGACTGCCGGCTGCGACAGCCCGAGCTCATTGCCGGCTGCGGTAAAATTACCTAAGCGCGCCGCCGCTTCAAATACCACCAGCGCCTGTAAAGGCGGAAGCTGTAATTTCCCTGCCATAAATTCACCTTATGCCATGATAAAAAAATAGCCTCTTCACAGGGCCTGGCGATACATGAGATAAGGCTAACACGTTTTATTCATTATTTTACTTTGCAGGTAGGTCATGCTTATAAATAAACCGAATATCGTTATTCTGATGGCCGATCAGTTAACTGCCAGCGCCTTAAGAGCATACGGGAATAACGTCAGTCTGACGCCAAATATAGATAAATTAGCCCGTGAAGGGGTGGTATTTGATTCCGCCTATTGCAACAGCCCGCTGTGCGCGCCATCGCGGGCATCGTTGATGACCGGGCAGCATATTTCCCGTAACCAGGTGTATGACAACGCCGCCGAGTTCCACGCCGACTCGCCGACCTTTTGCCATTATCTGCGCGAACAGGGCTACCGCACCTGGCTGTCGGGGAAAATGCACTTCTGCGGCCCCGATCAGCTGCACGGCTTTGACGAACGGCTGACAACAGATATCTACCCCGCCGATTTCGGCTGGACGCCGGACTGGCAACACCCGGAACGCCGCCTCGACTGGTATCACAACATGAGTTCGGTGCTGGAAGCCGGCGAGTGCGTGCGCACCAACCAGCTCGATTTCGATGATGAGGCATTATTCCTCGCCCGCCAGCGACTGTATGACGCCGCCCGTCGCCGCGAAGAGCAGCCGTTCATGCTGCTCCTTTCGCTAACGCATCCCCACGATCCTTTCGCGATACCCAAACGCTACCTCGATCGCTTTGCGCAAAAAGATATCGATATGCCCGTCATGCGCGGTAAAGATATTGCAGACGATGCGCATTCGGCGCGGATGCGCACCATGTATCAGCTGGAACCGGGCTTGATCCACGATGAGCATATTCGGCGCGCCCGCCACGCCTACTACGGCGCCCTGGCCTACGTTGATGATTGCTTTGGCGAAATGGTGCGTACCCTCGAAGAGACGGGACTGGCCGAAAATACCGTGGTGGTGGTGATTGCCGATCATGGGGAAATGCTCGGCGAGCGCGACCTGTGGTACAAGATGAACTTCTTCGAGAACGCCGTAAGGGTGCCGTTAATCGTGCATAACCCCGCGCGCTTCGCGGCCCGTCGGGTCAGCGAAAGCGTATCGCTGGTGGACCTTTTACCCACGCTTGTCGAGCTGGCCAGCGGCGAAGATCGCAAAGCGCGGGCTATCGCCCCGCTGGACGGCAACAGCCTGATGCCGCATCTACAGGGGCAGCCTGGGCCGGACGGCGCGGTGAGCGAATATCTCGCCGAAGGCGCGCTCGGGCCGATGCTGATGTTTCGCCGGGGCGAGTGGAAATATATTCATTCCGCCAGCGAGGCGCCGCTGCTGTTCAATTTACGCGACGATCCCCACGAGCGGGTAAACCTGGCGGAGAATGAGCATTATCAAACGGTTGTGCAGGCGTTCGCCGATGAAATTCGGGCGCGCTGGGATCTTGAGGCCCTATACCAACAGGTGCTCGCCAGTCAGCAAAAACGGCTGTTTTTGACCCAGATCGCCGGACGGGATGCCATTCCGAACTGGGACTATCAGCCGTTTCAGCGCGCATCAACGCGCTATATCCGTAACCATCAAACCCTGGATGAGCAAGAGGCGTTCGCCCGCTATCCTTCCCCCGTGAAACACCAGGAATCATAATGAAAATAAAACGCATGACCCGACCGGAACTGCTGGCGCGCGCGATGGAGCGTCAGCGGCGGATCGCGCTCCTCGGCCTGCAGCCGCGCGCCATAAACACGCGCTTGTGGCTGGTCTACCTCAGCGGCGGCGAACCGGCAAAACCCGCGGTTATGCGCGATCTCGGGCTATGAGTCATCATATCAAGCAGTTCCAGCTGATGGCGAAGCCATCGGGAGCGGTGTGCAATATCGCTTGCACCTACTGCTACTATCTGGAAAAGCAGCGGCTCTATCCGCAGCAGCAGGCCCGCTGGAAAATGGACGGTGCGACGCTGGAAAACTACGTGCGGAAAAATATCGCCAGCCAGCCGGCGCAAACGGTTCATTTTCACTGGCAGGGCGGCGAGCCGACTCTGCTCGGGATTGACTTTTTCCGCGAGGCGCTGCGGCTGCAGGAACGCTACCGCGGCGGCAAGCGCATCGACAATGTTTTTCAGACCAACGGGATAAAGCTCGATGATAATTGGGCCCGCTTCCTGAAACAGCACGGTTTTCTCGTCGGCCTCTCCCTCGATGGCGATCGCCTCAGCAATGATGCATATCGCCTGACGCGCGGGGGAAAAAGTACCTTCGACGCCGTTATTCGCGGTCTGGAGGCGCTGAAGCGGCACAACGTAGACTTCAACACTTTGACGGTGGTGAATGCGGAAAACGTCAAACGGCCGCTGGAAATCTACCGCTTCCTTAAGCATATCGGCAGCCGCTACATGCAGTTTATTCCGCTGGTGGAGCGGCGAGCCGCGCAGCCCGATGCCAACGGATTGACGCTGATTGCTCCTGATTTTTCCGCCCAGTGCCGGGTGACCGAATGGTCGGTACCGGCCAAAGCGTACGGGCGCTTTCTCAACGCTATCTTCGATAGCTGGGTGCAAAACGATATGGGAAGCGCATTCGTGATGAATTTTGAACAGACGCTGGCAAAAATAGCCGGCCGATCCGGCTCCTGCGTGATGAGCGAAACCTGTGGCGACAATCCGATCGTCGAGTCCAACGGCGATATCTATTCCTGCGATCATTTCGTTTATCCCGAGCATAGGCTAGGCAACATCAACCACGATAGCCTCTCGGCGCTGGTTAACTCGGCGCAGAATATTGCTTTTGCCCGGCGTAAGCGGACCAACATCGGCCGCGAATGCCTTAACTGTTCGCTCCGTCCGCTCTGCAACGGCGGCTGCCCGAAGCACCGCTTCATGCTGTCCGACGATGGACGACCCAACAAGAATTACTTCTGTGACGGCTACAGGCTGCATCTGCGCCACGTTTTACCGATTATGCAGACGCTGTTGACATTGATGCAGCAGGGGCTCGCGCCGGAGAGGATCAGGAAAGCCCTCGCACAGCATTATTACCGGCAGAGCGGAGGCGCTGAGGGCGGCGACTGAGCGCCGCAGCCTCCGGGGAGAAGCGCCATGCCTTCGACATTTTATTGCTGCCTGGCGCAGGATTTCGCTCCGGGGCAGGGATAAATGACCGCGGCTGGTTCATAATCAATGCAGCCCACCTCCGGACACCGCTGCCGGGGCGCGGCGAATATAAGCTGAAGAAGCATTCATTTTGAAGTTAGTGTAATATGAGCGACCACGTTTGCAGGCGTGCCTCAGTCGTGACGGTTATCAGACTCCGGCTGCGGTACCCCTCGGGACAAAAGTATTTACCCAACAGCAGGTCATGGCTTTATTAACTTGTTGTTTCATAAAGTATATCAGACGCCTGGGAAGGCGACACCTTAAGGAAGCTCAATGAGCGAGAAACTACAGAAAGTGCTGGCGCGCGCCGGCCACGGCTCCCGCCGTGAAATTGAATCTAAAATCGAAGCTGGCCGCGTCAGCGTCGATGGCAAAATCGCCACCCTCGGCGATCGCGTAGAAATTGTTCCTGGTTTAAAAATTCGTATCGACGGCCATCTGATTTCGGTGAAAGAGTCCGCCGAGCAAATTTGCCGCGTTCTCGCCTACTACAAGCCGGAAGGCGAGCTCTGCACCCGCAACGATCCGGAAGGCCGCCCGACGGTCTTCGACCGTCTACCGAAGCTGCGCGGCGCGCGCTGGATCGCGGTCGGTCGTCTGGACGTGAATACCTGCGGTCTGCTGCTGTTCACTACCGACGGCGAGCTGGCGAACCGCCTGATGCACCCGAGCCGTGAAGTTGAGCGTGAATATGCCGTACGCGTGTTCGGCCAGGTCGATGAAGACAAGCTGCGCCAGCTGTCGCGCGGCGTGCAGTTGGAAGATGGCCCCGCGGCCTTCAAAACCATCAAATTCACCGGCGGTGAAGGGATTAACCAGTGGTATAACGTCACGCTGACCGAAGGACGCAACCGCGAGGTTCGTCGTCTGTGGGAAGCGGTTGGCGTTCAGGTGAGCCGCCTGATCCGCGTGCGCTACGGTGATATTCTGCTGCCGAAAGGCCTGCCTCGCGGCGGCTATACCGAGCTGGATCTGGCTCAGACGAACTACCTGCGCGAGCTGGTGGAGCTGCCGGCGGAAACCGCCTCTAAGGTGGCGGTAGAGAAAGACCGTCGTCGCGTGAAGGCGAACCAGATCCGCCGCGCGGTTAAGCGCCACAGCCAGGTAGGCAGCGGCAATAACCGCCGCTCCGCGGGTCGTAATAAAGACTGATGCCATAACGTCCGGCGGCTCCCGCCGGACGCTTATTTCCCCTCCCCGATGTGATTCCTTTCACACTTCCGTATAAAGACAAAAAACGGGAAATACCCGGACAAATAACGCAAAGTGAAGCGGCGACGAACGCCATATACTGGCAATACTGATTACAAAAACAGGTAGCCAAAAATGGATACAGCAGGAAAACTATCGGCAAGCTATACTCACGATACTTCAAGATGCATGTTGTGTTGCCACAGAGTGCCGTTGTTATGACGGACTCACAAGATGACATCATGCATCTTGAAGTTTAATGGGTATATGTTGTCATCGGCGTCAAAGAAAAAATAGGCTATGGCTTCGGCGACTTTGCTTCTAATTTATCATTTGGTTTTGTTTCGCTGTTTTTACTCTTCTTTTATACCAATATTTACGGCATTAGCGCGGTGCAGGCCAGTCTGATATTTGTTATTGCGCGGGTGATTGATGCCATCTTCAATATTCTGATTGGCTTTGCGGTTGATAAAACGCACAGCCGTTACGGTAAATTGCGCCCCTGGTTATTATACGGTTCGATTCCGCTCGGTTTTCTGACGGTGCTGTGCTTTGTGCCGTTTGGCGGCGAGGCGAAATTTTATTTTGGCCTAATCTCTTATACTATATATTGTCTGGCGTATACCGCGGTAAATACGCCGTACTCGGCGCTGACTAATCGCCTGACGCAGCATGAAGCCTCGCGCTCGTCGCTGTCGGTATATCGCTTCGTGCTGGCGATCGTCGGCTATTTAATTGTTTCGACGACCGCTGACCTACTGATTTCACCGTTTACCGATAAACAGACGGGCTACGTTTTCGCGGTCTCGTGCTTTGCGCTGCTGGCTACCTTCCTGTTCCTCGCCTGCTTTGGCATGACCAAAGAGCGGGTGGGCGATCGAGAGGACGAGGTACCGGCGCCCACGCTGCGCGAGATGCTGCGCGCGGTGACCGGCAATATACCGCTGCTCAACCTGTCGTTGTTTACGGTATTTTTCTACATCGCCTATACCGTCTGGATGGCGATCGCGATCTACTTCATTAAATATATTATTGGCAGCGAAGGCTATACCGCAACTTTCTTTATGATTCAGTCCGCTGCGTATATCATTGGGACGGTTATTTCTGAAAAAATAATTGCCCTGATGGGCAAAAAGAAGATGACGCTGCTGGCGCTGGGGATAGGTATTCTAGGCGTACTGATGCAGTATTTTGTCGCTGGAAATAATCTGTGGCTGATTATGACCGGGGTGTGCCTGTACAGTATTACGCTGGGAATGGGCTTTGTGGCAATGTGGTCGATGATTGCCGACACCGTAGAATATGCCGAATGGCACCATGGCGTGCGCACCGAAGGCGCTATTTACGGCTTCTTTAATTTCATTACTAAAATTGCGATGGCGATTGGCGGCGGCTGCGCGGGATGGATGCTGGACTATTATCATTATGATGCCGGGAATATTACGGCGAGCGCCATTAACGGAATTAATATCCTGATGACATTATTCCCCGGGGTCATGTTTGCTCTGAGCGCGATATTCGTCGGGTGCTATTCGCTGGATGAAAAAACCTACCGCGATATTGTCCATAAAATTAGCCTGCGCAAGCAGGATGCGCTTTAACCTCAGGGAGCCAGAGAGATGAGTAGTGAATTTAATACCGTGATTGCCGCGATGACGGCCGAAGAAAAAGTGGCGCTGCTGACCGGCAGCGGCCTGTGGCGCACGGCGTCGCTGCCGCAGCATGGCATCAGCGATATCGTTATGACCGACGGCACCTACGGCGTGCGCTACAGCAGCGCGCAAATCGACGGCAGCGAAAAATGGAGCATGGATGACTTTATTTCGGTCATCACCCAGACCGCCGACCAGGCCAGCGCGGAGGAGCCGGCGGTTAAAGGGGGCAGCGAAGCGCTGTTCAGCGCCTCCCTGCCGGCAACCTGCTTTCCCAACGGCTCCAGCCTGGCCTGCAGCTGGGACGTGGAGCTGGTCTATCAGATGGGCCAGGCGCTGGGCCGCGAGTGTCAGCAGATGGGGGTTGGGATCCTGCTGGGGCCCGGCATCAATATTCGCCGTACGCCGCTTGCCGGCCGAGGCTATGAATATTATGCCGAAGATCCGGTCATCTCCGGGGATATCGCCGCGGCGCTGATAAACGGCCTGCAGCGCGAAGGGGTGGGGGCCAGCCTGAAGCATTTTGCCGCCAATAACTCTGAATACCGCCGTACCGAGATGGATTCGATAATCGAAGAGCGGGCGCTGCGGGAGATCTACCTGGCGGGGTTCCAGCGGGCAATCGCGAAATCGCAGCCGTGGACGGTGATGTCCTCCTACAATCGCCTGAACGGCGTCCAGACCTCGCAGGATCCCTTTTTACTCACCCAGGTGCTGCGCGACGAGTGGGGCTACGACGGGCTGGTGATGTCCGACTGGTACGGCATCAAGGACCGCCCGGCGTCGCTGCTGGCGGGCAACGATCTGGCGATGCCGGAAACCCGGCGCGACAAGCAGACGCTGCTGGCGGCGATCGAATCGGGAGAGGTTCCTCAGGAGGCGGTCGACCGCGCCTGCCGGAGAATGCTGGCGCTGGTGGGGAAGGTACAGCGCCACCGCCGTCCGGAGACGAAGGCCGATTTCGCGGCCCACCACCAGCTGGCGCAGCGGCTGGCCGGGGAGTCAATTGTCCTGCTGAAAAATGAAGATAATCTCCTGCCGCTGAGCCCGGAGCGCAGCCGCCGGATTGCGGTACTGGGCAAACCGGCGCAGGAACCGGTGATTCAGGGATCGGGCTGCGCCACCACGGTTCCCTACCTGCTGGATCGTCCGCTGGATGAGATCTTCGATCTTGCGGGCGATGACTTTACCGTCACCTGGGCGGTTGGCGCCCCGGATGATTTGCGCTGCGACGAGCAGGCGCTGGCGCAGGCGCGGGCGGTAGCTCAGGAGGCGGACGTGGCGGTTATCTTTGTCAGCACCGCGGTGGGGGAAGATGGCGAAAACGGCGATCGTCATGATTTAAATATCCTGGCGGTACATGAACGACTGATTCGCGAAGTGGCGGCGGTGCAGCCCAACGTGGTGGTGGTGCTGGCCAACAGCGATGCGGTGGTGATGCCGTGGCTGGCTGAGTGTAAAGCGCTGCTGGAAACCTTCTTCGCCGGCCAGGGCATGGGCCGGGCGGTGGCGGAAATTCTCTTCGGCCAGCGTAACCCCTGCGGTAAACTGACGGTGACGGTGCCAAATACGTTGGAAGAGACGCCGGCGTGGCTACACTACCCGGGAGAGAACCTGCGCCACTATTACGGCGAAGGGCTGTTTGTCGGCTATCGCTACTATGACAAACGCCGGATGACGCCGCTGTTCCCGTTTGGTTTTGGCCTGAGCTACAGCCGGTTTAGCTACGATCGGCCGGGGCTTTCAGCCTCCCGCGTCGGGCCTGAGGATACGCTGACCGTGTCGTTCACCCTGACCAACGACGGAGATCGGGCGGGGAAAGAGATCGCGCAGCTGTACGTTAGCGCGCCGGGCGGCGAGCCGATCCGCGAAGAGCAGGCGCTGAAGGCGTTCTGTAAAGTGGCCCTTGCTCCCGGCGAGAGCCGCCGCGTCAGCCTACAGTTGCCGATCGCCGAGTTGGCCTGCTATCACCCGGGGCTGGCGGATTGGGTTATCACGCCGGGCCGCTGGTAGGTGCGGATCGGCGGATCTTCGCGCGATCTGCCCCTCGCTGTCGAAGTCGATGTGGTCTGCCCGCCGCGCTACGTGCCGCTGCGTGATGACAATTCGCTGCAGCAGCTGATCCAACAGCCCGAGGCGCTTGACCGGGTGGTTGCCCTGATTGCGCGCAAGAGCCAGCTGCCGCCGGCGCAGATCCGCGACCGGCTGATCCAGCTGGCGCCGGATCTCTTCTGCGGCCTGCTGATCGCCCTGACGGAGTTTTTGGCGCTTGATATCGACCGCGATGAGCTGAATCGCGTCCTTGCCGGGCGCGAATAATCGTCCGACTACAGGAGATGGCGCATGTTTCCCTTTTCAGTCACCCACCCCCGTTCGGCGACAGAGGCCGGGCGGCATACGGTTAACAGCGGCTATGAGCTGATCGCTTTTGACGCCGAGAAGCTGAACGCGTTCGCCGCCGAGGTGCGCTACTGCGAACCGCACTGGCATCCTGCGCCTGAGCTGATAACCGTGCTGACGGGACGATTTTCTATCGTTGTCGGCCAGCAGAGCGTGGAGCTGGCCCAGGGAGACATGCTGTATATCAACGCCGAGGCGGTGCACTCTTTATGCGCCGGGGAGGCCGGCAGCCAGCTGGTGACCGTGCAGTTTTCACCGGGCCTGTTCGACGAGCTGCATCCCGCGCCGGTGCTGAGCTGGTGTACTCAGGGGCGCAGCCGCACCGAGGCCGACGTCGCGGTGCGCCAACGGCTGCAGAGCCTGTTAAGGCAGCTGATTGACAACCGCGCCCCGTTTCAACGTATCGCGACGATCTATCTGCTGCTCGATGCCCTGGTGCTGGCGGGGGAAGCGGTACCGCAGGCGGAAAGCTCGCTGCGGGAAGAGGCGATGATAAAGAAAGGCATCGACTTTATTAACCAGCATTTTGACCAGCCGCTGACCCTGAGCGAGGTGGCGAGCCGCAGCGGAATGAGCTATTCGTGGTTCTCGCGGCTGTTTAAGAAGGTGAGCCGGCATAATTTCAAGGAGTATCTGACGCTGGTGCGGCTGAACAAGGCGAAGACGCTGCTGCGCGATACCCGCACCCCGATCACCGAAATCAGCCACAGCTGCGGCTTTCAGGAGCATAAGTACCTGATTGCCGCCTTCAAAAAATACGCCGGGCTGACACCGACCGAATACCGTAAGCGCTTTATCTCCCGACAAAATAGTATCGAGAGCGTACTGGCGCCGGGCGAAGATTGCCTGTGCCTGCCGCTAAACGACACGCTGCTGGAGAGGCTGGCTCTTAGTAATCAATGCCCATCTGCGCCTTGATACCGGCGTCAAAGGCGTGCTTAACCGGGCGTAATTCGCTGACGGTATCGGCAAACTCGATGATGTCGCGGTGGCAGCCGCGGCCGGTGATAATCACCGTTTGCCGGGCCGGGCGATTGCGCAGCGCGTTAAGCACCTCTGCAAGCGGCAGATAGTCGTAGGCCACCATATAGGTCAGCTCGTCGAGCAGAACCATGTCGAGGCTCTCGTCGGAAAGCATGCGAAGAGCGTGCTGCCACACGGCAAGGCAGGCGGCGGTATCGCTTTCGCGATCCTGCGTATTCCAGGTGAAACCGGTCGCCATCACCTGAAACTCGACCCCGTGCGGCTCCAGCAGATTGCGTTCGCCGTTCGGCCAGGTGCCTTTAATAAACTGGATCACCCCGGCCTTTTTACCGTGCCCGATTGCGCGGGTAACGGTACCAAATCCGGCGGTGGTTTTACCTTTGCCGTTGCCGGTAAAGACGATGACGATCCCGCGTTCTTCCTGGGCTGCCGCGATTCGGGCGTCAACCTTCTCTTTTACCCGCTGCTGGCGTTCGCGGTGGCGTTCTTCACTCATTGGGCCATTCCTGGTTTGCGCCCTGGCTGGGCATCGAAGGTCATTCCCGTTTTGCGACGGCTATCATCGCCCATCAACCACAGGTAAACCGGCATGATATCGGCGGGGGTTTTCAGCTTTTGCGGATCTTCCGTCGGGAAGGCGCTGGCGCGCATTTGCGTGCGCGTGCCGCCCGGATTGATGCAGTTGACCCGCAGGTGGCGGCTCTGATACTCCTCCGCCAGCACCTGCATCATCCCTTCGGTAGCGAATTTTGACGCCGCGTAGGCGCCCCAGTTGGCGCGCCCCTGACGGCCTACGCTTGATGAGGTGAAAACCAGCGAACCGGACTCGGATTTGAGTAATAAAGGAAGCAGCGCCTGGGTCAGCATAAAGGTGCCGTTGACGTTGACCTGCATAACCTGTTGCCAGACTTCCGGCTTCTGCTGGTCCATCGGGCAGACGTCGCCGAGCAGACCGGCGTTGTGCAATACGCCGTCGAGGCGCGGGTAGTGGACGCTTATCTGCTGTGCCAGCTGCTGGCACTCCTGCGGGGTGCAGGTGAGCAGATCGAGGGTAAACCAGGGCGCCGGGATGCCGCCGTCCTGCTCAATTTCCTGCGCCACGCGGCGCAGCTTCTCTTCATTACGGCCAACCAGGATAACGCTGGCGCTGTAGCGGGAGTAGGTCAGCGCGGCTTCGCGGCCGATCCCGTCGCTGGCGCCGGTTACCAGGATGATGCGATCTTTCAATAAATGATTCTGCGGCTGATAGTGCACGGTGACTCCTTGGGTGACCTGCTGACGGGTCACGCTTTCTCTGCGGTCGCTCACTTTTGCGTTTTATGCCTGAAACGGCTGGGTAATGCAATCGGCGAAGCGGAAACTCTTTGCGGAATTAATATCTTGCAACGATTTCACCGTCGCTGAAAAAAACGGGAAGGCGCCACGCACACGACACAAAGCGCAGAGACTTCCCGGCAAAGGCTGATGTACACTGTGCTTCAACGTCAGTGGCTTACACAAGGTGAAAACGTGGAATTACTTGCTCAATATGGCTTGTTTTTGGCCAAAATAGCGACCGTTGTCGTCGCTATTGCGGTTATCGCCGCAATTATCGTTAACCTCGCCCAGCGCAAGAAACAGCGCGGGGAGCTGCGGGTCACCAACCTTAGCGAACAGTATAAAGAGATGCGGGAGGAGCTGGCGGTAGCGTTGCTCGACGGCCCGCAGCAGAAGCTTTGGCATAAAGCGCAAAAGAAAAAGCTCAGGCAGGAGGCCAAAGCCGCGAAAGCGCGGGCGAAGCTCGGCTCTACGGAGCCAAACGGCAAGCCGCGCGCCTGGGTACTCGACTTTAAAGGCAGCATGGACGCCCACGAGGTGAGCAGCCTGCGCGAAGAGATCACCGCCGTACTGGCAACGGCGAAAGCGCGCGATCAGGTCATTATCCGCCTGGAGAGCCCCGGCGGCGTGGTGCACGGCTACGGCCTTGCCGCCTCGCAGCTGCAGCGCCTTCGCGACAAGCAAATTCCGCTGACGGTGGCGGTAGATAAAGTCGCCGCCAGCGGCGGCTACATGATGGCCTGCGTTGCCAATAAAATCGTCTCGGCGCCGTTTGCCATTCTCGGCTCCATCGGCGTGGTCGCACAGATCCCTAACATTAATCGTTTCCTTAAAAACAAGGATATCGATATCGAGCTGCATACCGCCGGGCAGTACAAGCGCACCTTAACGATGCTCGGTGAAAACACCGACGAGGGGCGGCGCAAGTTCCGGGAAGACCTGAACGATACCCATCAGCTGTTTAAAGATTTCGTCCACAAAATGCGGCCGACGCTGGATATTGAACAGGTGGCAACCGGCGAGCACTGGTACGGCGTGCAGGCGCTGGAGAAAGGGCTGATCGATGCCGTCGAAACCAGCGATGAGCTGCTGCTGGGGCTGATCGATAGCCACGACGTGATTAGCGTGCGTTACCAGCGGAAGAAAAAGATGCTTGATCGCTTCACCGGCAGCGCCGCTGAGAGCGCCGACCGCCTGCTGCTGCGCTGGTGGCAGCGGGGGCAAAAACCGCTGATGTAGGAAAAATAACGCGAGGCTCTGGCCTCGCGTTATCGTTTCATGCCCCGTCGAAAGTCAGGGCTTAATCGACCAGATGATATTTTTCAGACAGCGCATGCGCCAGGTATTTAAACATGTTAAATACCGCCGTGCTCTTCGCCGTAGGCAGACCCTGCTCATCAAGATAAAACTCGCCGCTAAATACCAGAATGCCGTTACGCTGAACGACGTCGGTGGCTTCGATCCCGGCAAGCGTATCTTCATGTTCGCGAATAAGTTTATTGGCTTTTTCAAGCAGAGTCTGGCGATCGATTGGTTGGGTGGTACCTTGCATAACGGCCTCCTGTGATGCTTTGCGCAATAGTCTACGCCGCACGGCGGGCAGGGGCAAATTTTCCACTTACTCTGCAGGGATACTGACAACGGCATGAGAAACATGACTTTACTGGCAGGATTCGCTTTTGCATGCTAATAAAGTTGCGTAACGAATTTTATCAGGTACAGTGTGACGCTTTCAGCGATCTGGCAGCAGATTTGCTTGACATTCGGCCAAAAATTATTCGTGCTATGTCACCTGATCAGACAAGTCAGTAAGCCCGGCTATCTGGTTTTATGGACGTGAGACCGGACGTGCAGAGGGTTGATATCCTTCAACGACGACGCAACATATGACGGACGTCGCCAGCGGATGGTGAAGCAATGTGCGATGTATTCCTGGATGAATCAAATTAGGTAAGGTGAATATGGGTAAAGCTCTCGTTATCGTTGAGTCCCCGGCAAAAGCCAAAACGATCAATAAGTATCTGGGTAATGACTACGTGGTTAAGTCCAGCGTCGGTCATATCCGCGATTTGCCGACCAGTGGCTCAGCTTCCAAAAAGAGCGCCGACTCTACCGCCACCAAAGGGGCCAAAAAGCCTAAAAAGGACGAACGTAGCGCTCTGGTTAATCGCATGGGCGTCGACCCGTGGCATGACTGGGATGCGCAGTATGAAGTACTCCCGGGTAAAGAAAAGGTAGTTTCAGAACTCAAGCAGCTGGCGGAAAAAGCCGACCACATCTATCTCGCAACCGACCTTGACCGCGAAGGGGAAGCCATCGCATGGCACCTGCGGGAAGTTATCGGTGGTGATGAAAAACGCTATAGCCGCGTTGTATTTAACGAAATCACCAAAAACGCGATCCGTCAGGCGTTTGACAAGCCGGGCGAGCTGAATATCGATCGCGTTAATGCCCAGCAGGCGCGCCGCTTTATGGACCGCGTTGTGGGCTATATGGTCTCTCCGCTGCTGTGGAAAAAAATCGCCCGCGGCCTCTCCGCAGGCCGCGTTCAGTCCGTTGCCGTGCGCCTTGTGGTTGAACGTGAACGCGAAATTAAAGCCTTCGTACCGGAAGAGTTCTGGGAAATTGACGCCAGCACCACCACGCCGGGCGGAGACGCTTTAGCGCTGCAGGTCACCCACAAGAACGACAAGCCGTTCCGTCCGGTCAACCGCGATGAGACCATGGCTGCCGTCGCGCTGCTGGAGAAAGCCGGCTACAGCGTGCTGGAACGCGAAGATAAGCCGACCAGCAGCAAACCGGGCGCGCCGTTCATCACCTCGACTCTGCAGCAGGCGGCCAGTACGCGCCTCGGCTTCGGGGTGAAGAAAACCATGATGATGGCGCAGCGTCTGTATGAGGCTGGCTACATCACCTATATGCGTACTGACTCCACGAACCTGAGCCAGGATGCGCTGAGCATGGTGCGCGGCTACATCGGCGATAACTTTGGTAAAAAGTATCTGCCGGAGAGCGCCAACCAGTACGCCAGCAAAGAAAACTCGCAGGAAGCGCACGAAGCGATTCGTCCTTCTGATGTGAACGTGATGGCGGAAGATTTAAAAGGCATGGAGTCTGACGCGCTGAAGCTCTATCAGCTGATCTGGCGCCAGTTTGTTGCCTGTCAGATGACGCCAGCGCAGTACGACTCCACCACCCTGACGGTGAAAGCCGGCGACTTCAAGCTCAAGGCGCGTGGCCGTACCCTGCGTTTTGACGGCTGGACGAAAGTTATGCCTGCGCTGCGTAAGGGCGATGAAGATCGCGTCCTGCCGGTGGTCAATCAGGGCGACAGCTTAAGCCTGGTCGAACTTAGCCCGGCGCAGCACTTTACCAAACCGCCAGCGCGCTTTAGCGAAGCATCGCTGGTTAAAGAGCTGGAAAAACGCGGCATTGGCCGTCCGTCAACCTATGCGTCGATCATTTCGACCATTCAGGATCGCGGCTACGTTCGGGTAGAGAACCGTCGCTTCTATGCGGAAAAAATGGGTGAGATCGTCACCGATCGTCTGGAAGAGAACTTCCGCGATCTGATGAACTACGACTTTACCGCGCAAATGGAGGACCGCCTCGACCAGGTGGCAAATCATCAGGCCGAGTGGCGGCAGGTGCTGGATAGCTTCTTCGGCGACTTTACCGGGCAGCTCGAAACGGCGGAGAAGGATCCGGAAGAGGGCGGCATGCAGCCTAACCCGATGGTGCTGACCAGCATCGACTGTCCGACCTGCGGTCGCAAGATGGGTATTCGTACCGCCAGCACCGGCGTATTCCTCGGCTGCTCCGGCTACGCGCTGTCGCCGAAGGAGCGCTGTAAAACCACCATTAACCTGGTGCCGGAAAACGAAGTGCTCAACGTGCTGGAAGGCGACGACGCCGAAACCAACGCGCTGCGCGCTAAGCGCCGCTGCCACAAGTGCGGCACGGCGATGGATAGCTACCTTATCGATCCTAAGCGTAAGCTGCATGTCTGCGGTAACAACCCGACCTGCGACGGCTATGAGATTGAAGAGGGCGAGTTCCGCATTAAGGGTTACGATGGCCCGATAGTTGAGTGTGAAAAATGTGGCTCCGAGATGCACCTGAAAATGGGGCGCTTCGGTAAGTACATGGCCTGCACCAACGACGAATGTAAGAATACGCGCAAAATTCTGCGTAATGGGGAAGTGGCTCCGCCGAAGGAAGATCCGGTTCCGCTGCCGGAGCTGCCGTGTGAGAAATCGGACGCTTACTTTGTTCTGCGTGACGGCGCCGCCGGCGTATTCCTCGCGGCAAACACCTTCCCGAAATCCCGCGAAACTCGCGCGCCGCTGGTTGAGGAGCTGTTCCGCTTCCGTGACCGCCTCCCTGAGAAGCTGCGTTATCTTGCCGATGCGCCGCAGCAGGATCCGGAAGGCAACAAAACGCTGGTGCGTTTTAGCCGTAAAACCAGGCAGCAGTACGTTGCGTCTGAAAAAGAGGGCAAAGCCACCGGCTGGTCAGCCTTCTATATCGACGGCAAATGGACTGAAGCTAAAAAGTAAGCGCCTTTCCCCTAAAAAGGGCCGCACCGCGGCCCTTTTCTTTTCCGTTCTCCGCTGAAATCCTTGAGGTTTTGCTGCGTTCCCCCGGTCTTATAACCGCCTTATTATTTTCTGTTAGCGTCTATACACTGTAGATATAAATGATATAGTGGTTATAGTTAATCCCTTTTTTATTATTAAATCGTCTTACTACATTCTCGTTTCAGGACGCCGTGCGGCGCCAGGGCGGTGAAACGCCGCGGCGCGCGGCCTGTTTTTCGCAGGCGGCCTGAACGTCAACTGGACCAGACGAATTCATTTTTACGCGTTAACGGATATCAGCCATGAAACTACAGCAACTCCGCTACATCGTTGAGGTTGTTAACCATAATCTGAATGTCTCCTCTACCGCCGAAGGCCTGTATACCTCGCAGCCCGGCATCAGCAAGCAGGTGCGCATGCTGGAAGATGAGCTGGGTATTCAGATTTTTGCCCGCAGCGGCAAGCATTTAACTCAGGTGACGCCTGCCGGTCAGGAGATTATCCGCATTGCCCGCGAAGTGCTGTCGAAGGTTGACGCCATCAAATCAGTGGCGGGCGAGCACACGTGGCCGGATAAGGGGTCGCTGTACGTGGCGACCACTCATACCCAGGCCCGCTATGCGCTGCCTGGCGTGATTAAGGGCTTTATTGAACGCTATCCGCGCGTCTCGCTGCATATGCATCAAGGCTCGCCAACGCAGATTGCCGAGGCGGTATCGAAGGGGAATGCCGATTTTGCCATCGCTACCGAGGCGCTGCATCTCTATGATGACCTGGTGATGCTGCCGTGCTACCACTGGAACCGTTCGATTGTCGTGACCCCTGAGCATCCGCTGGCCTCCAGAGGCTCGGTGACGATTGAAGAGCTGGCCCAGTATCCTCTGGTGACCTACACCTTTGGCTTTACCGGGCGCTCCGAACTCGATACCGCGTTCAACCGCGCCGGCCTCACGCCGCGCATCGTTTTCACCGCGACCGATGCTGACGTTATCAAAACCTACGTTCGCCTGGGGCTGGGGGTGGGGGTTATTGCGAGCATGGCGGTCGATCCTGTGTCCGATCCGGACCTCGTCAAACTCGACGCCAACGGCATTTTCAGCCACAGCACGACGAAAATAGGCTTCCGTCGTAGTACCTTCCTGCGTAGCTATATGTATGATTTTATTCAGCGTTTTGCTCCGCACCTGACGCGTGACGTGGTAGATACTGCGGTGGCGCTGCGTTCGAATGAAGATATTGAGGCGATGTTTAAGGATATTAAACTGCCTGAGAAATGATTTGGCGAAATATTCGGCATCCCATCCCCGGGATGCCAATACTTATAATGGCCCGTATTTAACATTGTAAACCTCGTATAACTCACAAATTTCATTATTCTTTTTAACACGGTTGCAATTATACCTACCCCGATCAAATTAACGGTTAAAGATAATAATTCTGAGCAAAATTCACTGGATTAATACAAAGTCCATAATTAATATTTAACTGTACCTGATAATTTCAACGATTGGTGGTGAAGATATGATAAGTGATATCGATTATATGAAGTTGGCGATGTCACAGGCCGGTGACAAGACGGAAGTGGATCCTGTGTTGAGAAGTCGGGCCTGGGGCGCTGTGTTTATCGGGCTGGCAATGTTCTGGAGTATCGTTGCACTAGTCATCTGTAACGTCTGGATCGTGAGCTAAGCGACGCTTTTTCGTCTCGCTGAAAGTGTCACTTTTATGACAGTAAGAACCTCGGTGTTTATTCCAGTTTAATAAACCAACGGCATTAAGGAGGATATATTTCGCCACGATGGTTTTTAATCAACAATCCATACCTTTGAACTAATCGTCAGTGAACCGGCGATTAGTTCTTTTTCGCGTTTTGCTACTTAGAGCCTATCCCAATAGGATTTTGTTCCAGACAATGATGCCGCAGGCAAAATGCAACATGGCCTCGTAATTTTCGGCCTTCTTTTCCCATCGGGTCAGAACCCGGCGAAAGCGATTCATCCAGCTATGAGTCCTCTCGACAACCCAGCGATGGGCTTTGAAGTCGGTGTTTTTACCTGCATCAGACTCCTCTTTACGGGACTGGATATGCGGCTCGTAGCGGCGGCTCTGTAGATACGTTTTCAGCCAGCCAGCTTCGTAACCTTTGTCCAGGCAGAGTCTGAGTTTTTGCCCCGGACGCCCCGTCTGAAGTGCATCGAGCGTATCTGCAACCAGTTTGATATCGTGCGTGTTCGCTGCTGCAACAACCAGCGACAGAGGAAGCCCGTTGGCGTCTGTCAGCAGGCTACGCTTTACGCCTTGTTTCCCTCTGTCCGTGGGATTACGGCCTGTTTTTTTGTTCCTGACAATGGCGATTTGGTCATACAGCCGTCCATCGACAGCCAGGACCAGTCAATGCCGTCCAGATGTTCGCAGGCAAGCAAACCGTTCTGCCAGAAGCGTTCGAAGACTCCCGCATCGCGCCATTCCTGGAAGCGTCGGTGTGCAGAACTCGATGAACATATCCCGGTGGCGTTCAGGGCGTTCCACTGGCAACCGGTCCTGAGGACGAAGAATATGGCATCCATGGCAGCACGGTTATCAACGCGTCTACGATGAGTCCCCAGTGGGTGGCTGGTTTTATGCTCCGGGATGAGTGGAGCCATTTTTTCCCATAGTTCGTCGCTGATCTGCCACTTGCTACCCGCCATACATTCCCCCTCAGAAATTACCGTAACGTATTATACGATAATTCCTTTTGGGATAGGCTCTTAGTACTCCTTCAGCTAATAATAATATCCCTCGCGAACTCATCTCTTTATAACCACAAAATTTCTGCTGTCTATTTTGGTGCAATATCTTTGATGCGGTTTTGCCGATTTTAGCAATTCGGGTTGTTATCAAAGTGTTATGCCTGGGATGTGTTATCTTTAATATTAACCCTGAGGAGCATCAGGGCATGCCATCCCTGAGATAAAGGAGGAGCTATGTCGTCAACCCTACGAGCAGCCAGTAAGGACGCGCTACAGGTCAATGATAAAACCTACCACTATTACAGCCTCGCGCTGGCCGCTAAAGAACTGGGCGATCTGACCCGGTTACCGAAATCGCTCAAAGTACTACTGGAAAACCTGCTGCGCTGGCAGGACGGTGACTCGGTCACCGCAGAGGATATCCACGCGCTTGCCGCCTGGCTCAAGCAGGCCCATGCGGATCGGGAGATTGCCTATCGCCCGGCGCGCGTACTGATGCAGGACTTCACCGGCGTGCCGGCGGTGGTGGACCTGGCCGCCATGCGCGAAGCGGTGAAGCGCCTGGGCGGCGATACCGCTAAGGTTAACCCGCTTTCCCCCGTCGACCTGGTGATTGACCACTCGGTAACGGTAGACCGCTTTGGTAACGATAATGCGTTTGAAGAGAACGTTCGCCTGGAGATGGAGCGTAACCACGAACGCTACGCGTTCCTGCGCTGGGGGCAGCAGGCGTTCAGCCGCTTTAGCGTGGTGCCGCCGGGTACCGGCATTTGTCACCAGGTCAACCTGGAGTATCTCGGCAAAGCCGTGTGGAGCGAAGAACATAATGGCGAATGGTTTGCCTGGCCCGACACCCTGGTCGGCACCGACTCGCATACCACGATGATTAACGGCCTCGGCGTGCTCGGCTGGGGCGTCGGCGGCATTGAGGCCGAGGCGGCGATGTTAGGCCAGCCGGTATCGATGCTGATCCCCGACGTTGTCGGCTTTAAGCTGACCGGTAAACTCAGCGAAGGGATCACCGCGACGGACCTGGTGCTGACCGTCACCCAGATGCTGCGCCAGCACGGCGTGGTGGGGAAATTTGTCGAATTTTACGGCGACGGCCTGGATTCGCTGCCGCTGGCGGACAGGGCAACCATCGCCAATATGGCGCCGGAGTACGGTGCAACCTGCGGCTTCTTCCCGATCGATGCGGTGACCCTCAGCTATATGCGGCTGAGCGGCCGTAGCGAAGAGCAGGTGGCGTTAGTGGAAGCCTATGCCAAAGCGCAGGGAATGTGGCGCATGACCGGCGATGAGCCGGTATTTACCAGCACCCTGGCGCTGGATATGGGCTCGGTAGAAGCCAGCCTCGCCGGGCCGAAGCGTCCGCAGGATCGCGTGGCGCTTGGCGACGTACCGAAAGCGTTTGCGGCAAGCACCGAGCTGGAGGTCAATCACGCGCAGAAAGACAAACGCTCGGTTGATTATACGCTGAACGGACAGCAATATTCGCTGCCGGACGGCGCGGTGGCCATCGCCGCCATTACCTCCTGTACCAATACCTCCAACCCCAGCGTACTGATGGCCGCCGGCCTGTTGGCGAAAAGGGCGGTCGAGCTCGGCCTGCAGCCGAAGCCGTGGGTCAAGGCGTCGCTGGCGCCGGGATCGAAGGTGGTTTCTGATTATCTCGCGCACGCGCGACTCACCCCTTATCTCGATACGCTCGGCTTTAACCTCGTGGGATATGGTTGCACCACCTGTATCGGCAACTCGGGTCCGCTACCGGAGCCGATTGAAGAAGCGATTAAAAAGGGCGACCTGACCGTAGGGGCGGTGCTGTCCGGCAACCGCAACTTCGAAGGGCGTATTCATCCGCTGGTGAAAACCAACTGGCTGGCCTCGCCGCCGCTGGTGGTAGCTTATGCGCTGGCCGGCAATATGAACGTCAACCTGACCCGCGATCCGCTGGGCGTCGGCGCGGACGGACAGCCGGTCTATCTGAAGGATATCTGGCCGAGCGGCCTGGAAATAGTGCAGGCGGTAGAGCAGGTCTCTACCGAGATGTTCCATAAAGAGTATGCCGAGGTCTTTGAAGGTACGCCTGAGTGGAAGGCGATTGACGTTGAGCGTTCGGATACCTACGACTGGCAGAGCGACTCCACCTATATCCGCCTGTCGCCGTTCTTCGATGAGATGGGAGTTGAGCCGAAGCCGGTAGAGGATATCCGCGGCGCGCGGATTCTGGCGATGCTCGGCGACTCGGTGACCACGGACCATATCTCTCCTGCGGGAAGCATCAAGGCGGAAAGCCCCGCCGGACGCTATCTGCAAAACCGCGGCGTTGAGCGCACCGATTTTAACTCCTACGGATCGCGGCGCGGTAACCACGAGGTGATGATGCGCGGGACCTTTGCCAATATTCGTATTCGTAACGAAATGGTGCCCGGCGTTGAGGGCGGCATGACCCGACATCTGCCCGATAGCGAGCCGGTGGCGATTTATGACGCGGCCATGCTCTATAAGGACGAAGGGACGCCGCTGGCGGTAGTGGCCGGGAAAGAGTACGGCTCCGGCTCCAGCCGCGACTGGGCGGCGAAGGGCCCGCGTCTGCTCGGCGTCCGGGTGGTGATCGCCGAATCCTTTGAACGTATTCACCGTTCTAACCTGATAGGCATGGGGATTCTACCGCTGGAGTTCCCGCAGGGCGTAACCCGTAAAACGCTGGGGCTAACCGGCGAAGAGCGGATTGATATCGGCCAGCTGCAGGCGTTAGAGCCCGGCGCAACGGTGCCGGTGACCCTGACGCGGGCGGATGGAAAGCAGGAGGTGATTGCCTGCCGCTGCCGTATCGATACCGCCACGGAGCTGACCTACTATCAGAATGACGGCATTCTGCACTATGTGATCCGCAATATGCTGTAAAAAAAAGGGCCAGCAGTCGCTGGCCCTGAATTTATGCTGCCGAATCAGTTCTTCAGCAGATGCCCCATTTTGGCGGCTTTGGTATCCAGATAGTGGGCATTTTTCGGATTGCGTCCGACGATGAGCGGCACGCGCTCCACGATATTAATCCCGGCTTCGGTCAGAATTTCTACTTTTTTCGGGTTGTTGGTCAGCAGGCGCACGCGCTCGACGTTCAGCAGTTTGAACATATCAGCGCACAGGGTAAAGTCGCGCTCGTCGGCGGCAAAGCCGAGCTGGTGGTTCGCTTCTACGGTGTCGTAGCCCTGATCCTGTAAGGCATAAGCGCGAATTTTGTTTAGCAGACCAATGTTGCGGCCTTCCTGACGATGATACAGCAGGATCCCGCGACCCTCTTCGGCGATATGCGACAGCGCCGCTTCCAGCTGAAAACCGCAATCACAACGCAGGCTGAAAAGAGCATCGCCCGTCAGACACTCAGAGTGTACGCGAGCCAGGACGGGCGCCTGGCCCGCAATATCGCCGTAAACCAGCGCGACATGGTCCTGCCCGGTCGCCAGTTCTTCAAAACCCACCATCAGGAAATCGCCCCAGGGGGTTGGCAGTTTGGCTTCTGCCACACGTTTAAGCTGCATGTGATTCTCCAGACTTTGTCAGCACCTGAATGTGCTTTCTGTTTGCCGCTATTTTGCCACAAGGCCGCGAGGTTCTCCTAATTACGCACTGCTGCCTGCGCGTAAAGCGCACAAACCAACCACTTTCCGTTATGATAGTCAGCAGAAAGGATTAAGGAGATGAAATGCTGTCGATTGCCAGACGAACCGCCACCGGTGCGGCACTATTAATGATTATGCCCGCGGTGATTTGGCTCGCCGGCTGGAAGTGGCATCCCGAGCTTCCGGAGCGGGGGGTAAGGCTGCTGTACTGGGTTACCGAGAGCGTGACCCAGCCGTGGGGTATCATCACCCATACGATACTTTGCGGTTGGTTCCTGTGGTGCTTGCGCTTTCGTCTGCGGGCGGCGGTGGTGCTGTTTTTGATTCTGGCGGCGGCGATTTTGCTCGGCCAGGGCATTAAGTCCTGGATCAAAGGCCAGGTGCAGGAGCCGCGTCCCTTCGTTATCTGGCTGGAAAAAACGCAGCAGGTCCCGGTCGATCGATTCTACGCGTTAAAACGCAAAGAACGCGCTAAACTGGTGCATGAACAGCTGGTTCAGCAGCAGGAAATTCCTAAATTCCTGCGCAAACACTGGCAGAAAGAGACCGGTTTTGCTTTTCCATCCGGACACACCATGTTTGCGGCCAGCTGGGCGCTGCTCGGCGTGGGGCTGCTGTGGCCGCGGCGGCGCTGGCTGACCATCGCGCTGCTGATGGGCTGGGCTACCGCGGTGATGGGGAGCCGTCTGGCGCTGGGAATGCACTGGCCGCAGGATTTGATGGTCGCCACGCTTATCTCATGGCTGCTGGTGACGCTGGCCACCTGGCTGACACAGCGCCTGTGTGGCCCGCTGACGCCGCCCGGGGAAGAGGCGCAGGATATTGAGAAACGGGCGCAATAACGGAGCCAACGTTGTTTTTCTCGCCATACGCCCCCATATCCTGCAGTGGTGTCGTGCTTTTCCATTCCACCGCCGCAGCGAAAATGATACTTTATAGGGCTGAACGCGGGATTTTTTCGCGCAACCCACATAACGGGAAGTAGTGTGAAATATTTACTTATTTTCTTACTGGTACTCGCGATCTTCGTCATCTCCGTGACGCTGGGTGCGCAAAATGACCAACTGGTTACGTTCAACTATTTACTCGCACAGGGTGAATTCCGGATTTCAACGCTGCTGGCGGTGCTCTTTGCGGCAGGGTTTGCCATTGGCTGGCTGATTTGCGGCCTCTTCTGGCTGAGGGTTCGCGTGTCGTTGTCTCGCGCCGAGCGCAAAGTTAAGCGCCTGGAGCAGCAGATTGCGCCCGCGGGCGTAGCGCCGGTCGACGCAGGTATCCCTGCGGTGAAGGAATAATCGTTTATGCTGGAGTTGTTGTTTCTGCTTTTGCCCGTAGCCGCCGCGTACGGCTGGTACATGGGGCGCAGAAGTGCACAACAGTCCAAACAGGACGACGCTAGCCGCCTGTCGCGTGATTATGTGGCCGGGGTTAACTTCCTGCTGAGCAATCAGCAGGATAAAGCCGTGGATCTGTTCCTCGATATGCTGAAAGAGGATACCGGTACCGTCGAGGCCCACCTGACGCTTGGCAACCTGTTTCGCTCCCGCGGCGAGGTTGACCGGGCGATCCGCATTCACCAAAGCCTGATGGAAAGCGCCTCGCTGACCTACGACCAGCGCCTGCTGGCCGTGCAGCAGCTGGGACGCGACTATATGGCCGCCGGCCTGTACGACCGCGCGGAGGATATGTTCAAACAGCTGGTGGATGAAACCGATTTTCGCCTCAGCGCGCTGCAGCAGCTGCTGCAAATCTACGAGGCGACCAGCGACTGGCAGTCCGCCATTGACGTTGCCGAACGTCTGGTAAAGCAGGGCAAAGAGAAGCATCGCGGCGATATCGCCAACTTCTGGTGCGAGCTGGCGCTGCAGCAGATGGCGAACAGCGATATGGACAAGGCTATGTCGCTGTTGAAAAAAGGCGCCGCGGCCGATCGCAACAGCGCCAGGGTGTCGATCATGATGGGCCGGGTGTGGATGGAAAAGGGCGATTATCCGAAGGCGGTCGAAAGCCTGGAGCGGGTGATCAATCAGGACAAAGAGCTGGTCGGCGAGACCCTCGAAATGCTCCAGACCTGCTACCAGCAACTGGGTAAAATCGACGAGTGGGAAGCGTTTCTGCGCCGCTGCGTCGATGAAAATACCGGCGCGACCGCCGAGCTGATGCTGGCGCAGATCCTTGAGCAGCGCGAGGGGATTGAGGCGGCGCAAAGCTACGTCACCCGTCAGCTGGAGCGCCATCCGACGATGCGCGTGTTCCATAAGCTGATGGACTACCATCTAAACGAAGCGGAAGAGGGGCGCGCGAAAGCGAGCCTCGGCGTGCTGCGCAATATGGTTGGCGAGCAGGTCTGCAGCAAGCCGCGATACCGCTGCCAAAAATGCGGCTTTACCGCCCACTCCCTGTACTGGCACTGCCCGTCCTGCCGCTCGTGGTCGACCATCAAGCCGATTCGCGGCCTTGACGGCCAGTAAGATTTAAAAAAAGCCCTTAATTAGTTACAACATACTAATGATTTTTTGCACCTTGCCAGCGTGAAACCATCGAACCGCCATCGCCTTGCAGGCGCGGAAACGCGGCCTGTTATTTTCCCCTTATCGCAGGTAGAATGCTGCCCGTTTACCTTTTTTGCGCCGAGCCCGGCGCCCATCAACAATTAAGGTCTGGCCATGACGTCTACTGCTACATCTTCTTCTCGCGTTGTCACATCTTCTCCCGTTGTTGTGGCTCTCGATTATGATAACCGCGATAAAGCGCTGGCGTTCGTCGACCGCATCGACCCGCGGGAGTGCCGCCTGAAGGTTGGCAAAGAGATGTTTACGCTGTTTGGGCCGCAGTTTGTTCGTGATTTGCACCAGCGTCATTTCGACGTTTTCCTCGATCTCAAGTTTCACGATATCCCTAACACCACCGCTCACGCCGTTGCGGCGGCGGCCGACCTTGGCGTCTGGATGGTCAACGTCCATGCCAGCGGCGGAGCGCGGATGATGACCGCGGCGCGTGAAGCCCTGCTGCCGTTTGGCAAAGATGCTCCGCTGCTGATTGCCGTTACCGTGCTGACCAGCATGGAGGCCGGCGATTTGCAGGATCTGGGGATCACGCTCTCTCCGGCCGACCATGCGGCAAAGCTGGCGGCGCTGACCCAGCGCTGCGGCCTTGATGGCGTAGTCTGCTCGGCGCAGGAAGCGGCGCGCTTCAAGCAGGAGCTGGGGCAGGCGTTTAAGCTGGTGACGCCCGGCATTCGTCCGCAGGGCAGCGACGCCGGCGACCAGCGGCGCATTATGACGCCGGAGCAGGCGCAGGCGGCGGGCGTGGACTACATGGTTATCGGCCGTCCGGTGACGCAGTCCGTCGATCCGGCGGCGACCTTACGCCAGATTAACGCATCGCTGAATAAGGGGGCATAATGACCGATTCTAACAGCCGTCTGGTTTACTCGACGGAGAGCGGACGTATCGATGAACCAAAGCAGGTTATCGCGCGCCCGAAAGGCGATGGCGTGGTGCGCATTCAGCGCCAGACCAGCGGCCGCAAAGGTAAAGGTGTATGCCTGATCGTCGGCATTGACGCGGATGATGACGCGCTGGCGAAGCTGGCCGCTGAGCTGAAAAAGAAATGCGGCTGCGGCGGGTCGGTAAAAGAGGGAGTGATTGAAATTCAGGGCGACAAACGCGACCTGATAAAATCGCTGCTCGAAGCTAAGGGCATGAAGGTGAAGCTGGCCGGCGGTTGATATAAACAACAGGGCCACGGTAAATACCGTGGCCCTGATTTTTTCGGTGCGTAAGTCAGAAAATCCGCGAGCAGTTATTTTTTTATTTGCACTGATTTAAACCTTATTTACCTACCTGGTGACCGATAATCCCGCCGACCGCTGCGCCGCCCAGGGTCCCCAGGGTGCTGCCGTCGGTTAATACCGCGCCGCCCAGTGCGCCAGCGCCGGCGCCGATGGCGGTGTTACGATCGCGTTTTGACCAGTGAGAGCACGCGCTCAGGGACATTGCCACCGTTACAGCCAGAACCGCCGCAGCCATTTTTTTGCTCATTGAAGTCATCATAATTTTTTCCTGAATAATCTATTCATGGATACAACTTCCTTTAAAGCATAGCGTGAACTATGAATTAATGGCTATTCCATGAAGTTTAGTTGCGCAGGTGTTACTTTAATCACGCGGGTGATAGTCACTTCCTGTTATATCGCTAACAATAATTTTACTTTTTTTAAATTTTACCGACAGGTAAATAGTCTTAATTGGCGGCTCAGAATACTCTCAGACGTGATGCGGCGCGGCCTGCGCCCATTTGGATGGGCGCGAAGAAAGGATAGCGGAGGGGTCAGGAGACGTTGACGATATCGACGGTTAAACCGCTTTTGGCCAGCTGCTGGCGAGCGGTATCGTGCAGATTGCTATCGGTAATGATGCGATTAAAGCGCCTAACCGGGCCGAGCGGATAAGGGTGCACGACGCTGAATTTTGAACTGTCGCTCAGCACAACCGCTTCGCAGCCTTTTTCCAGCACCGCGTTAACCACGTCCGCGCGCATCATATCCCGTCCGGTAAAGCCGGTCTCAGGCTGCCAGCCGTCGATGCCAATAAACGCTTTGCTAAAATGGACCTGCTGAATAAACTGCCGGGTCAGCGGACCGACCATGCTCTCGCTGCGCTTTTGGTAGATCCCGCCGAGCAGAATCACCTCACCCGGCGTCTCTTTCAGCAGGTGGGCGATATAGCTGCTGACGGTAATGATGGTGATATCGCCGCGCTCGGCAAGCGCCCGGGCGAGCAGAGCGTTGCAGCTGCCGTTCTCGATAAATACCGTCTCGCCGGCAGAGACCAGCCCGGTGGCCCGCATAGCCAGCTCACGCTTAATGGCGAAATAGGTCATCATCCGGGTTTCTACGTCCTCGCTATCCAGCGGCACGGCAAAACCGTGGGTACGACGCAGATAGCTCTGCTTTTCCAGCAGATTTAAATCCTGACGCACGGTCACTTCAGAGACTCCGGTCATCTTCGCGAGATCGGCCACGCTCATGCGGCCCTGATCGATGACCATTTGCAAAATACTTTGTTGTCGGGCGTTCATAGCAACATCACTGTTAGGGGGCGATTTTATGGGCAATCGACGCTGCGCGGTCGCTTGCGGCGCGAAGGGCGGTCAGATTTCCCAGGGGGCTTTCGGCTGACCGGGCTTGCTTTCCGGCTCATCGTTGGCCAGAGCCTGCAGTTCGGCCTTGAGGATCTCCAGATTATGAATCGCGGAGTGATAGTCCCCGGCAACCAGAATATCCAGCACGGTATCGATACGCTGGGCGAGCAGGCGGGCATTCAGATCAGACATAGTATTATCCTGGTTACAAAAGCGAATGAAATCAATGATGCAAAAAACGGATGCAAAAGAGAAGTGAAAAGATCGCACAACTTATCTCATCCGGAGGTTTTTAGCGCAGTGCGGGGGAGAGGGATTTGAGAAAAAGAACGGCTCCCGGAGTCGGGAGCCGCTGAGGAGGGCTATCAGGCGAACGGACGGGCAATCACGCTGCGGGTTTCCATTCTGACTTCGGCAATTTTAACGTCAATAACGTCGGTCACCTTGTAGACGGTTTCACCCTTAATCTGCACGGTGCCGTTTTCCTGGCTGCAGACCAGCTCATCGCGGACGGCGTGCAGGAACGGTGCCGGGATAAAGGCGACCGCGCCGTTATCGACCAGGCGCACGCGCATACCGCCGCGGCTGATATCGATAATTTCAGCCGCAAAGCGCGTATCGGTGCCGGCGCTCGGGCTCAGATAGCGCGCGTACAGCCAGTCGCCGACATCGCGCTCGGCCATCCGGTTCAGACGACGGCGTTCTGCCATCTGCACCGCGATGTCATCATTAGGGCGCGCGATGGTTTCACCTTTAATGATGGCTTTCAGCAGGCGATGGTTAATCATATCGCCGTACTTACGAATCGGTGAGGTCCAGGTGGCGTACGCTTCGAGGCCAAGGCCGAAGTGCGGGCCCGGTTCGGTGCTGATTTCGGCGTAGGACTGGAAGCGGCGAATGCGGCTATCGAGGAAGCCGGACGGCTGCGCGTCCAGCTCGCGGCGCAACTTGCAGAAGCCGTTTAGGGTCAGCACTTCCTGCGGATCGACGTGCACGTCATGGGTCTTCAGCAGCGCGGCCAGCTGTTCGGTATTGGCCGGATCGAAGCCGGTATGGACGTTGTAAACGCCAAAGCCCAGCCTGTCGCGCAGCACGCGAGCGGCGCAGATATTGGCGGCAATCATCGACTCTTCAACGATGCGGTTGGCGATACGGCGCGGCTCGGCAACGATATCCAGCACTTCGCCTTTCTCGCCCAGCACGAAGCGGTAGTCCGGACGGTCCTTAAACACCAGCGCATGGGTTTTACGCCATTCGCTGCGGCGCAGGCACACGTCCTGCAGCAGGGTAATCTGCTGAGCGATGGCTGCGCTTTCTGGCTGCCAGCTGCCGGTATTTTCCAGCCAGTCGGAGACGCTGTCGTAGGCCAGCTTCGCCTTCGACTCAATGGTGGCGGCGAAGAATTCAATATCGTCTTCAATGGTACCGTCGGCCGAGAGGATCATGCGGCAGGCCAGCACCGGACGGATTTCGTTGGCGCGCAGCGAGCACAGATCGTCGGAGAGCTCGCGCGGCAGCATCGGGATGTTAAAGCCCGGCAGGTAGTTGGTGAAGGCGCGAACTTTCGCCACGCCGTCCAGCTTGCTGCCTTCGGCAATCCAGGCGGTCGGGTCGGCAATCGCCACGGTCAGGTGCAGCTTACCGTCGGCGGCGGCTTCCACGTACAGCGCGTCGTCCATATCCTGGGTGCTGGCGCTATCGATGGTCACGAACGCCAGCGCCGTCAGGTCGCGACGCTGCAGCCCTTCGTCCAGCATCTCGGTAGCCACGCCGTTTGGCGCTTCTTTTTCCAGATTATGGCGCGCCAGGGTGACCCACCACGGCACGAAGTGATCGTCGCTAAAGGTGATGAACTGGGTTAATTCGGCATAAAAACCGCGATCGCCTTTCAGCGGATGGCGGCGCATTTCGGCAACCGCCCAGTCGCCCTCGCTAAAATCGTGGCTGACGCTGCGATCGGCGCGGCACGGAATGGCATCTTTCAGCAGCGGATGATCGGGAACGATGGACAGACGATCGTCTTTTTTATGCACTTTACCGACGAAACGCGTCAGGAAAGGCTCAATCAACTCTTCCGGCTCCGCGCTTTCACGTTCTTTTTCGCTGTGAACCACGGCGGTAATCCGATCGCCATGCATCACTTTTTTCATTTGCGGCGGCGGAATGAAGTAGCTTTTCTGCGCGTCAACTTCGAGGAAGCCAAAGCCTTTTTCCGTACCCTTAACGACGCCTTCAACGCGAGGAGTCTGAGAATGCAGTTGCTGTTTAAGCTGCGCTAGCAGCGGGTTGTCCTGAAACATAATTTGGTATTTTCGTGGCTAAAAGAGCGGCTGTCATTTTTACGCGATTATGCCTGTTGCAGCAAGCGCTGTTTGGCATTTTACGTCCGTTGACCAACATTGCCGAGGGCGATTTTCAGCCGGTTGATCCAGCCGCACAACCCGCACCACGCCAGAATATCGATAACCTGCGTGCGGGAAAGCCCATATTCGATGAGGGGAGTTAGCTGGGCGGCGCTGAAGCGGTCGGGAGAGCGGGTTAACAGCTGCGCTGCCAGATAAATTGCGCGTTCGGATTGATGCGTCTCGCCCCACGCCTGAAGCGCGCGATCGTCATGGCGTAACGCGTCGGGAAACGCCTGGCTGCCGGTCCACTCCCGCTCCCAGGCGTTAAAACAGCTGACGCTACCGTTGATCCGCGCCGTCATCAGCGCGACCAGCGGCGCAAAGGGCTGGTTTTCACTCAGCCGGGTCAGCAGCTCATCCTGGGCGCGGAGGATCGTATCGTCGACCGCCAGCAGCGGCGCCAGCTCGGCCAGACCGGGATGTCGCTGCCAGCTGACCAGCCGCGCCTGCCTCTCGTCGTTAGCGTAGCGCAGGTCGCTATCGTTGACGTCGGCCAGCCAGTCGACGTCCGCGGCGGTAAAACCTTCCGCCGGCGCATCTTCCTGCTGCGGCATGCCCGGCATCCAGCGCACCGGGAAGCCCAGCATCGCCTGGAAGGTGGCGATCGCCCGGGCCTGGAAGCCGACGAAACCGATAATCTGGTTAATCAGGATAATATCGCGGCTGGTTAAGCCAACTTCGTCCAGCTGGCTGCGGGAGAGGGCGGTAATGACCGAGGGAGAACCCGCCAGCTGGCGGGCAAATTGCGTAATCTGCGCCAGACGACGATTGCTCTCGCGCGACGAGTCCGGGCCCGGCAGCGGCGCCAGACGCGCCGCGTAGTGGTTACATAGCCGCTGCACGCCGTAGACCTGAGCCACGGTTAGCGCCGTGCTCAGACGATCGTAGGCGCTAAAGGTTTGCAGACGATTCACCGTCACCGACGTCGGAAAGAGCGCGTCGGCCAGACATCGCGCCGGAGCCAGCCAGCCCGCATGCGCGTGGAGCAGCTCTGCGGGCAACGTCAGGTCGAGTAAAAAGCGGTCTTCGACATAAGCGGCTTCAGGGACGAGCGGTAATACATCCACCGGGCAGATTGTTGACTGGGTTTCGTGATACCAGTGGTTTTTGCCATACACGCGGCGTTGCTCCATGGGCGTTCCTTGATCGATATGTGTCCGGCCGCACTTCTGTGGGCCATCTATGCATAACTATCCTGGCGTAACCCTGAAGCAGGAGAAAATATTGATACGTGCTAACAAATAGCTGATTGGAATAACAGAGAGGGAGGGATATCGCGAAAGGTCGCCAGCTGCCGCAGAATAAAACCCTCCTCACGACGTGAGGAGGGTAAAGAACTTATTTCAGTTCCAGCTCGTTCATGGCGGCGATGCTGAAGCCGCCGTCAACGTGAACCACTTCACCGGAGATGCCGGCAGAGAGGTTAGAGCACAGGAATGCCGCGCTGTTGCCGACGTCTTCGATGGTCACGGTGCGACGAATCGGGGTGACGGCTTCGCAGTGGGCCAGCATTTTACGGAAATCTTTAATCCCGGATGCCGCCAGAGTACGGATCGGACCGGCGGAGATGGCGTTGACGCGCACGCCTTCCGGACCCATCGCGTTCGCCATGTAGCGGACGTTAGCTTCCAGAGAGGCCTTAGCCAGGCCCATCACGTTGTAGTTAGGGATTGCACGTTCTGCGCCGAGGTAGGAGAGCGTCAGCAGGGCGGAACCCGGGTTCAGCATCTCGCGGCAGGCTTTCGCCATGGCCACAAAGCTGTAGGCGCTGATATCGTGAGCGATTTTGAAACCTTCGCGGGTTACCGCGTTAACGTAGTCCCCGTCCAGCTGATCGGCCGGTGCGAAGCCGATGGAGTGAACGAAGCCGTCGAATTTCGGCCATACTTTGCTCAGTTCGGTGAACAGAGACTCAATGCTCTCATCTTCAGCCACGTCGCACGGCAGTACGATGTTGGAACCCAGTGCCGCAGCAAATTCTTCCACGCGACCTTTCAGCTTGTCGTTCTGATAGGTGAACGCCAGTTCAGCCCCTTCACGATGCATTGCTTGCGCAATACCGTAGGCGATGGACAGTTTGCTGGCAACGCCAGTCACCAGAATGCGCTTACCGGAAAGAAAACCCATAGCTTTAATCCTTATCGTTATTGCTTATTTTTACTTTAACAATCATATAGTTAGTGTTGTTATTTCAAAATAACTCAAATTTAGCCGAGAATTATATCCCACTGACGACCCCTTGTGTCACGCTATTTTTCAGCGAAAGCCGACATCCAGCGGGCGACGCTGGCGCCCCGTCGCATCGCCGTCGTCGCGTACTCTCCAGTATATCACCGGATGTTGCGGACGTTTTGCGACGTTCTCCGGGCGAAATGCGGCTAATTTACGCTAACGGTCGCCAGCAGCAGCTTGGCGTCGGCGGACTGCGGGATCAGCGCCCCCGGCGGCGCCTCCTGCCACCAGATACCGCTTTGGGCAGCGCACGGCCGTTCACCCAGCAGCCAAAGTCCTTGCAGCACCCAGGCGACTCCCGCTGCGCCGGGCCGCTGCGCGGTGGACACCACGCTAACCTGCGCCGTGGCCCGGCCGCGCTGGGTCATGATGTTGAAGTCCAGCCCCGGCTGCGAAATCCCTTCGCTGGCCAGCGGCCATTCCCCGGCAAAAGCCCACGGTTCCCATAGGTTCAGGCGCTGGGCTTTATCACCGCCGCGCAGCCACAGCGGGCTGCCGTCTATCAGGGTTATTACCCGATCCACGCCCGGAAAGAGCGAAAACGGTCCGTTGGTTTGGAGGGTAGCGATACTGGCCCGCCAGAGAAACGGCGCATCAGGCGACGGCGCGCTGACGATTTTACGGGTTTCGCCGCCGCCGTTTTTCCACGGCGTAACAGGCAGGGAGGAAAATGTAAAGGGCACAATCATCGCAGGAATACCGCCTTTATATGCTTACATGTAAATTTTTTGATACATCCAATTTTCAATTTAATCACAAATTATTTACAGCATGGCTCACAAATCCATCATCGGAACAGTGTATGGATTTGTCAATGCTTGTATATACATGATCTGTCATCTGCGATTTACACCCTGCCTGGCAGTCGCCGTTCGGCAATTATTTTAATGACCTCAGGAGAATCAATTATGAAGCAGAGCATTACTTTTCGTCAGACCTGCCTGTCAGCCCTGTTTTCTGGACTATTGCTCTGCGGTGGATCGGTCAATGCGAAGGAATGGAAGTCGATTACCATCGCGACCGAAGGAGGGTATGAGCCCTGGAACCTGACGCTGCCGGGAGGGAAGCTGAGCGGATTCGAGCCCGAGTTGATGGCGAATCTCTGCCAGCGTATGGGGATTGAGTGCAAGCTGGTAGTGCAAAACTGGGACGGGATGATCGCCGGCCTGAACGCGGGCAAATACGATGTGATTATGGATGCCATTGTGATCACCCCGGAGAGAAAGCAGGTGGTCACCTTCACCCAGCCTTATGCCGCCACGCCGGCCTCATTTATTGCGGTAAAAGGCACGCTGCTGCCGCCGGCGACCGGCGCCGGCCACACCATCAAGCTCCACGATGACGAAAAAGAGATTCAGGCGGCGATTGCGCCGCTGCGGGCGACGCTTAAAGGGAAAACCATCGGTATCGCCTCCGGCACCGTCTACACGCCGTTTATTGACAAGTATTTCAAAGACATCGCCGATATTCGTGAATACAACAGCTCGGCGGATGCGATTCTCGATCTGCAGTCCGAGCGTATTGATGCCGTATTTGACGATATTACCTTTGCCAATACCACGCTGGCGCGTCCGGAAAATAGCAACCTGAACTTTAGCGGCCCGCAGCTGAGCGGCCCAATCTGGGGCGAGGGCGAAGCGATGGGCGTTCGCCATGCCGATGCCGATTTGAAAGCGAAGCTCGATACGGCGATTCAGGCCGCGCTGGCCGACGGAACGGTGAAAAAGCTGAGTGAAAAATGGTTTAAGAGCGACGTCACCCCATAAGCGAGGTTGAAGATGGTAAGTCTGCTGAGTTTTGGTGAGAACGGCTGGGGAACGGTTATCCTTAGCGCAACCCTGACCACGCTTCTCCTGTCCCTTGCCGCGCTCGCGGTGGGGGCCGTTGTGGGAGGCGTTATCGCCGCCGCTAAGCTGTCGCACCGGGCGCCGGCCCGCTGGTTTGGCTCGGCCTATTCGGTGGTGTTTCGCGGCATCCCCGAACTGCTGGTTATCTACCTGTTCTATTTTGGTGGGTCGGGGCTGGTGTCGTGGATAGGGCAGCTGTTTGGCGCCGACGGCTTTATTGAAACCCCGCCGTTTCTGATTGGCTCGCTGGCAATAGGTTTAATCTCCGCCTCTTATCAGGCGGAGGTGTACCGCGCGGCGCGCCTGGCGCTGACGCCGGGTGAGGTCGAGGCGGCGCTGGCCATCGGCATGCCGCGCTGGCGCATCTTCCAGCGGATTATGCTGCCGCAAATTGTGCGCTACTCGCTGCCGGGGCTGTCCAACGTGTGGCAAATGAGCCTGAAGGACTCGGCGCTGGTTTCGGTCACCGGGATCGCCGAGCTGATGCGCGCCAGCCAGATAGCCGCCGGATCCACGCGCGAGTACTTCCTGTTCTATCTGATCGGCGGCGGCTGCTATCTGCTCCTGACTTTACTCTCTAACCGGGCATTTATTCGGGCGGAAAATCGTCTCAACCGGGCATGGTCCCGCCGTACCGCGGCTCAGGCTTAAGGAGAATCTATGTTTATCGACTTCGCCTTTCTCAGCGACACGTTTTTAAAGCTCGGCGCCGCGCTGCCGGTGACGCTGGGGCTGTTTATTAGCTCCTTCATCTGCGGCGGGGTGCTGGCGCTGGGCGTGCTGGCGCTGCGGATGAGCCGCTGGCCGCTGCTCAGCGGCTTTGCGAAGGGCTATATTCTGGTCTTTCGCGGCTCTCCGCTGCTGATCCAGCTGTTTCTGATCTACTACGGATTGGGGCAGTTCGGCGTTATCCGCCACAGCTTTTTATGGCCGCTGCTGCGCGAGCCGTTCATCTGCGCGGTGCTGGCGCTGGCGCTGTGCACCGCGGCCTATACGGCCGAAATCCTGCGCGGAGCGCTGCTGGCGGTTCCCGTCGGCCAGATTGAGGCCGGCCAGGCCTGCGGCATGTCGCGCTTCCTGCTGCTGCGCAGGATTGTCGCCCCGGTGATGCTGCGCTACGCGCTGCCGGCTTACTCCACCGAAGCGATCCTGCTGGTGAAATCGACGGCACTGGCGAGCCTGGTCACGGTATGGGACGTCACCGGCGTCGCCCAGCAGATTATCCAGCGAACCTACCGGACGATGGAGGTTTTTCTCTGCGCCGCGGCTATCTACCTGCTGCTTAACTTTATCATCGTGCAGCTTTATGCCCTGCTTGAGCGTCGCCTGACGCCGCACACCCGGCAAAACCCTGCCACCGTTTCACTCAAAACTGCCGCTAAAGGAGAATAGTATGCACGATTCCCGTCCCGTGACGCTGTCGGTCAGCGACATCCATAAATCCTTTGGCTCGCTTGAGGTGTTAAAGGGGATTTCTATCCAGGCGCAAAAAGGCGATGTGATCTCTATCCTTGGCGCCAGCGGTTCCGGAAAAAGTACGCTCCTGCGCTGCATTAACCTGCTGGAAACGCCGGATGCGGGCGTGGTCAGCGTCGGCGGTGAAACCATCGAGATGAAGCATCATGCCCGCGGCCACCGCCTGGCGGCCAATCCGAAGCAGATTGAACGCCTCCGCTCGCGGCTGGGGATGGTTTTTCAAAGCTTCAACCTGTGGTCGCATATGACGGTTCTGCAAAACGTTATCGAAGGCCCGCACTACGTTTTAAAACGCAGCAGGCAGGAGTGCATTGAGCAGGCGGAGCAGCTGCTCGATCGCGTGGGTATGCTCAACCGCAAGGACTTCTATCCGGCCCAGCTCTCCGGCGGGCAGCAGCAGCGCGTGGCCATCGCCCGCGCGCTGGCGATGGATCCGGAGGTAATGCTCTTTGATGAGCCGACCTCGGCGCTGGACCCGGAGCTGGTCGGTGAAGTGTTGAAAGTGATGCGCAGCCTGGCAGAAGAGGGGCGCACCATGCTGGTGGTGACCCATGAACTCGGGTTTGCCCGCCACGTCTCTAACCGCGTGGTGTTTATGCATCAGGGGACGATTGATTGCGACGGTCCGCCGGACGCGCTGTTTGGCGCCCACGCATCGCCGCGTTTTCAGCAGTTTATTTCCAGTCACCATCAGCCGGGGCAGTCAGTATGAGTGAGCAAGTGCTGTGGGGCGACGCCCCGTTATGTTGGCAGGAGGTGGTGCGGGTCGCTCGGGAAAAAGCGCAGCTGGCGCTGAGCGACGGCGCCTGGCAGCGCATTGCCCAGGGGCGGGCAATTGTTCAGCACATCATCGACGCCGGGCAGATAGCCTACGGCATTAATACCGGCCTCGGGGCGCTGTGCAACATCTCGCTGCCGGAAGAGCTGCTCGGGCAGCTATCGCGCAACACTCTGCTCAGCCACGCCTGCGGCGTTGGCCCGCTGCTCGATGAGGCGCACACGCGCGCGATTATGTGCGCGGCGATCGCCAACTACAGCCACGGGAAGTCGGGGATTTCCTGCGCCATCGTTGAGCAGATCCTCGCGTTCCTGAACCTGCAGATTACGCCGCAGGTTCCGTCGCAAGGGTCGGTGGGCTACCTGACCCATATGGCGCATATCGGTCTGGCGCTGATGGGGATCGGCGATGTGAGCTGGCAAGGACAGGTGGTTCCCGCCGCGCAGGCTCTGGCGCAGGCCGGGCTCGAGCCCATTGCGCCGGGAGCCAAAGAGGGGCTAAGCCTGGTCAACGGTACGCCTTGTATGACCGGCATGGCCTGCCTGGCGCTGGATGACGCCGCCCGGCTGCTGGACTGGGCCGATGTGACCGGCGCCATGAGTTTTGAAGCCTTGTGCGGGCAGACGGCGGCCTTTGACGCCGAGATCCTCGCCCTGAAGGCCAGTCCGGGAATGCAGCACAGCGGCCTTCGCCTGCGCCAGATGCTGGCGGATAGCCCGCTGCTGGCGGCAAGCCGGGGAGTACGTACTCAGGATGCGCTGAGCCTGCGCTCGATGCCTCAGGTCCACGGCGCCTGTCGCGATCAGTTCGCGCACGCGGCGGGGCAGGTCGACGTTGAGCTGAACGCCTGTACGGATAACCCGCTGATTCTCGGGACGCTGGATAGCTGGCGGGTGGTCTCCCAGGCGCATCCGCACGGTGAGTCGGTGGCAATGGCCTGCGATTTACTGGCGATTGCGATGGCCGAACTCGGCGCCATTGCCGAGCGGCGTCTGGATCGGCTGGTTAATCCGCTCGTCAGCGGCCTGCCGGCGTTTCTGGTGGCAAAGCCGGGGGTGAATTCCGGGATGATGATTGCGCAGTACGTCGCGGCCTCGCTGTGTGCGGAGAACAAACAGCTGGCGCAGCCCGCGGTGCTCGATAATTTTGTCACCTCGGGCCTGCAGGAGGATCACCTGAGCCTCGGGACCGGCTCTGCGCTGAAGCTCCAGCGCCTGCTGAGCAACCTGTATCAAATACTGGCGATTGAGTATTTACTCGCCGCCCAGGCGCTGGAGTTCCATCCTGCCGATATGCTGGCGCGAGGCACCCGCCACGGGCTGGCGCTGCTGCGGCAAAGCGTGGCGACGTGGGAGGACGATCGCTGGCTTGCTCCGGAAATCGCCAAAGCGGTCGCGACGATTAAAAAACAGTCGGCGAACTGGCTGGCATAGCGGGTCGGCGGCGAAAAACACAACGCAACAAGAAAATCGTTTACAGCGAGGAAACTATGTCTTCTTTTTCGTCAACAGATGGACAGTCAAAAGGCAGTGAACGGGGCATACGGGAAACGCGCTCGATCGATTTTATCCCCGAAGGCGAGAGACATGGACATCCTTTCAGCCAGTTTACGCTCTGGTTTGGCGGCAACCTGCAGATCACCGCTATCGTTACCGGCGCGCTGGCCGTGGTGCTGGGCGGTGACGTGGTATGGTCGCTGATTGGCCTGCTGCTGGGCCAGGTCCTTGGGGCCGCGGTGATGTCGCTACACGCCCTGCAGGGGCCGCGCCTGGGGCTGCCGCAGATGATCATCAGCCGCGCGCAGTTTGGCGTTTTTGGCGCGGTGGTGCCGTTGGTGCTGGTCTGCATTATGTACGTTGGTTTTTCCGCCAGCGGCACCGTCCTGGCCGGGCAGGCGATGGCGAGGCTGCTGTCGGTCTCGAACGTCGCCGGCATGCTCCTGTTCAGCGCGATTATCATCGTCATTGCCGTGCTGGGCTATCGCGTGATCCATAAGCTGGGCAAAGTGGCGAGCATCGTCGGCGTGCTGGCGTTCGCCTATCTGTTTATTACGCTGCTGCTCTCCGCAGACCTGACGGCTATCGCGCAGAATAGCCATTTCTCCCTGCCGATGTTCCTGCTGGCCGTGTCGCTCTCCTCGTCGTGGCAGATAGCCTTCTGCCCGTACGTCTCCGACTACTCGCGCTATTTGCCGAGCAACGTGTCGGGTAGCAAAACCTTTTTCTCCGTCTTCTGCGGGACCGTGCTTGGCACCCAGGCGTCAATGACCCTGGGCGTGCTGACGGCGGCCATTGCCGGCAGCGCCTTCCCCGGGCATGAAGTGAGCTTTATCGTGGGATTAGGCAACAGCCAGGTGATGGCGATGGTTATCTACTTTGCGATCTGCTTCGGCAAAATCACCTTCACGACGCTGAATGCCTACGGCAGCTTTATGTCGCTGAGCACCATCGTTTCCGGTTTTCGCAGCCAGACGTCGCTATCGCAGCGATCGCGCCTCGCTTTTGTGATTCTGATGGTGTCGATATCGTGCGGTATCGCCCTGCTGAGCGAGCCGGCGTTCCTCAAGAACTTCACCCATTTCCTGCTGTTCCTGCTGGCGTTCTTCGTTCCGTGGAGCGCGATTAGCCTGACCGATTACTACCTTATCTCTGCCGGCGCCGTGGATATTCCCGCGCTCTCTGACCCGAAAAAGCGCTACGGCTACTGGAATATTTACGCCATTACCATCTACGCGGTGGGGGTGCTTATCCAGCTGCCGTTTATCGAGAACCCGCTATTCCACGGCTCGTTGACGTGGATATTTGCCGGTAACGACGTGTCGTGGCTTATCGGCTGGTTCGCCACCGGGCTGCTCTACTACGCGCTGCGTCGTTTTGACCGGCGGGTGCTGCCGGCGCAAACCATACTGCCGGGCTAAGCCGGCGGCAACAGGCTCGGGTAAGGCGCTCGCCTTGCCCGGGTGTGATGGCGGGACTATTTACCGTCTTTACGCCACGCGTCGGCGGTCAGCGCTTCACCAAAGTGGCCGGCGATTAGCCGCCGGGTCAGCTCATGCAGCGGCGAAGCCAGCACGTCAGCGGTGCTGCCGCGTTCCACCACTTCTCCCTGGTGCATCACCAGTACCTGATCGCTAATATGCTTCATCATGCCTAAATGCTGGGTAACGTAGATATATGAAATACCCTGTTTCTCCTGCAGCTCCAGCATCAGGTTGATCAGCTGCGAACGCATCGACATATCCAGCGACGCCAGCGCCTCATCGCACACGATGACCTTAGGCCGCAGGATCAGCGCGCGCGCGAGGCCAAGACGCTGCTTTTGCCCAGGCGCCAGCATATGCGGGTAGTAGCTGACGTGGTCCGGCAGCAGGCCGACCATTCGCAGCGTTTCAATAATCTGCTTCTGCCGCGCCTCCGGTTCGAGCTCGGTATTCAGGCGCAGCGGAAAGTCGAGGATCTGCGAAATGCGCTGGCGCGGGTTCAGCGAGGTTGACGGGTCCTGGAAAATCATGCGGATACGCTGGCTGCGGAACGAGTAGTCGCCAAACTCGAGGGGGTGATCGTCAATCAGCAGGTCGCCGGACGTCGGCTCAATCATCCCCGCCAGCATTTTCGCCAGCGTGGACTTTCCTGAACCGTTTTCCCCGATGATCGCCAGGGTCTGGCGTTCGCGCAGCGTAAAGCTCAGCGGCTTGACCGCTTCCACCGTCTGCCGCCGAAACCAGCCGGTACGGTAGCGAAAGGTCTTACTCAGATTGCGGACTTCGAGCAACGTTTCGACCATTTCACTCTTTCTCCATATTCAGCGGGAAATGACAGGCGTAGAGATGCGTTCTGGCGCCGGTCAGGCGCGGCGTTTCGATACACTCGCGCTGGGCGTACGGACAGCGCGGCCCGAGCCGGCAGCCGATCGGCAGCTGCTCCAGCAGCGGAATGGCCCCCGGCATGGTGTTCAGGCGGCTTTTGTGCGGCAGCGCGCTGCCAAAATCAGGGATCGCGCGGATTAACGCCTGGGTGTAGGGGTGATGGGGCGTGGTGACCAGCTCTTCGCTCGGCGCGGATTCTACGGTTTGCCCGCAGTACATGACGTTGATTCTGTTCGCCCACTTGCTCAGCATCTGCAGATCGTGGCTGATCAGCAAAATAGTGGTGCTGTTGTTCTGATTCAGCCGCGTCAGCAGGCGGATGATTTGCGCCTGGGTGGTAGGCTCCATCGCGTTAGTCGGCTCATCGGCGATTAGCAGACGCGGCTGGTTGGCAAGGGCGATGGCGATCATCACCTTCTGACACTCCCCATCGGTTAGCTCGTAGGGGAAACTGCGCATCGTGTCCTTATGATCCTTAATCCCCACGCGGTGCAGCAGCTCTATCGCCCGGCGTTTACGCCAGCCGAAACGCTGCCACCAGCGGCCTTTAAAGGTCCAGCCGGGAATGTTCTGCATCAGCTGCTGGCCGATACGCTCGGAAGGATCGAGACAGGACTGCGGCTCCTGAAAAATCATCGACACGTTGTGACCGATCAGCTTGCGGCGCTCGCGGGCGGAGAGCCGCAGCAGGTCGATATCGTCGAAGCGCATGCGGTCGGCGGTAACCCGCCAGTTATCCTTGGTTACGCCGCATATCGCTTTGGCAATCAGGCTCTTACCGGAACCAGATTCGCCGACCAGACCGCGAATTTCGCCCTCATTCAGGGTCAGGCTGACGCGATCGACGGCTTTAACCCAGCCCTCGTTGGTTTTGAATTCAATGGTTAAATTGCGAATATCGAGCAGCGGCATTATTCCACCCCGGCGATAATTGCGCGGCGGATACCGTCACCCAGCAGGTTGACCAGCAGGACGCTAATCATAATAGCTGCCCCCGGCAGCATTACCGTCCACGGAGCCACGTAGATCAGCTCCAGGGCGTCGCCGAGCATCGCGCCCCATTCCGGAGAGGGGAGCTGCGCGCCGAGGTCGAGAAAGCCCAGCGCGGCGATATCAAGAATCGCCATCGACAGCGCGCGGGTGATCTCGGTCACCAGCCCGGAGGCGATATTGGGCAGAACCGCGAACCAGAGAATATTCAGCGTTGAGGCGCCGTCGAGGCGGGCGGCAATCACGTACTCTTTTTCCAGCTCGTCGTGCACCATGCTATAGACCGAACGCACGATGCGCGGCAGCAGCGCCAGCCAGACGGCGAACATGGCGTGGCTCAGATGCGGTCCGGCAAAGGCGACGACGATAATAGCCAGCAGCAGCGACGGAATCGACAGCAGGGTATCGAGCACGTGGTTCAGCATCGCCGACAGCAGGCCGTGGGTCGATCCGGCAATAACCCCGAGCACCAGGCCAAACAGCGTGGCGCCGAAGGTGACGAGGAACGCGCCGCCGACGGTGGGCGCCGCGCCGCTAAGCAGACGGCTCAGAACGTCGCGGCCGAGATCGTCGGTGCCGAGAAAGAACGACACCTCGCCGTAGCGCGACCACGAGGGCGGCAGCAGCTGGTAGCCGAGGAACTGCTGATCGATGCCGTAAGGGGCAAACCAGCCGCCAAAGATGCACAGCAGAATCAGCGCGGCGCAGCCGTACAGGCCGATCATGGCGCTGGTGTCGCCGTAGAATTTGCGCCACACGGTGCGCAGCGCTCCCGGGGGGCGCTTCTCCAGGTAAACGCTATCGTAGGGCATATGAACCCGATTTAATCTTGTTAGTCATGCTTTATGTCTTTTTAAAGTTTCCACTAGTGTCAATGCCTTGCCGACAGTTAATGCTTTAATTCTGCGCACTTATTTGAGGGTTATCCATTTACGCAAAATGCGTACGCTGATGCGTATATCTTCTCCCGGCGTCTCTCCATTGCTCACCGCCGCAAAATTAAGAACAGCCGCTGGCAAAAAAGACAAAATCGAGGTCATTTCAGACGCTCACGGTCTGAATGTCAGGCTGCCTGTATCCGGCAGTATAACATTCTTTTTCCGCGACAGATGGCACGGGAAAGCCGGGCAGCCGACGATTGGCGATTATCCGACCGTATCGCTATTGCATGCCCTGGAGCGCAGAGCGCCGTTCCGGGCATGGCCGACAGCAGGAGGCGATCCCGGTCGTCGTTGAGAAGCAGAAAAAAGAGGCCAGCCTCCGGCCGTGCGCCACGATGGCGGGCTCGCCCAACCGCACTAAATCAGAACAGATATCAATTCCGCTGCCACTTTTGGGTGCAAATCTCTCTGCTTATCTGCCAGGAGCGTTGCTATATGCGTAGAAATATAACGATGGCACCGTTCTTGCTTTATCTCCTTCACGATCTCAATAAAACGCTGAATCATTCCCGACGAAGGGGGTGATTCAGGCTGGACAACGGCGCCCATACTTCCCGCATCGATTAATACCGGTGTTCAGGGAGGCGTGGGCGTTTTTTTATCATTGAAACAATGACCGTCAACGGTCTTTCTGCCCGACAACATGACCACAATTCAGGAGCGACTGGAATGAACACCGAGCCCGCTATAGCCGTGAAAACCGTTTGCCCCTACTGCGGAGTGGGCTGTGGCATGGCCCTGGAGGTACAGGGGGAAAAGGTCATCAAGGTATCAGGCATCAAAACGCACCCGACCAACTTTGGCCGCTTATGCACAAAAGGCGCTACCAGCGCCCAGGCTCTCCGCGATTCCGGGCGAATGGAGTTCGCATTCCTGAGGCACGATCGCAAGAGCGATCCGCTACAAACGGCGATGGATACCGCCATAAAACAGACCGCCGGGCGTCTCAGGGAGATCCTGGATAAAGATGGCCCCGATGCCATTTCCCTTTATGTTTCAGGGCAGATGTCGCTGGAAGCGCAATATCTGGCAAATAAGCTGTGCAAGGGCTATATCGGAACCAACCAGATTGAATCGAATTCCCGGCTCTGTATGGCCAGCGCGGGCAGCGGCTACAAACTATCCCTGGGTTCAGATGGCCCCCCGGGCTCTTATCAGGATTTTGACCGGGCCGGGGTGTTTTTTGTGATTGGCGCTAACATGGCCGATTGCCACCCAATTCTCTTTCTCCGGATGATGGATCGGGTGAAAGCCGGGGCGAAGCTGATCGTGGTTGACCCCCGGCGCAACGCTACGGCGGATAAAGCCCATTTATTTATGCAGATCAAGCCCGGGACAGACCTCGCGTTGCTCAACGGGCTGCTGCATTTGCTGCACGCCGATGGTCATACCGATGCTGAATTTATCATGCAGTACACCGAAGGCTGGGAGGCTATGCCTGAGTTTTTAGCTGACTATTCCCCGGATAAAGTCAGCGCCGTAACCGGCATTCCCGAAAGCGATATTCGGCGTGCGGCGCAGATGTTAGGGGAGGCCAGCGCCTGGATGAGCTGCTGGACGATGGGGTTAAACCAAAGCACTCACGGGACCTGGAACACCAATGCCATCTGCAATCTTCACCTCGCGACCGGCGCTATTTGTAAGCCCGGCAGCGGACCATTTTCACTGACGGGTCAGCCGAATGCGATGGGCGGGCGGGAGATGGGATATATGGGGCCCGGTCTGCCGGGCCAGCGCACGGTCCTGGTCGAAGAGGATCGACATTTTGTTGAGGAAGTCTGGGGCGTTCCGCGGGGAACCCTGCACACCCGGCTGGTTGGCGGAACGGTGGCAATGTTTGAACGCATGATGGCCGGTGATATTAAGGCCTGCTGGATCATTTGCACCAATCCCGTGGCAACGGTAGCCAACCGCAAGAGCGTGATTGCAGGGCTACAAAAGGCGGAACTGGTTATCACGCAGGATGCGTTTCTGGATACCGAAACCAATCGTTATGCCGACATTTTGCTTCCCGCCGCGCTCTGGGCCGAGGCGGAAGGCGTGATGATCAATTCAGAACGCAACCTCACGCTCATGCAAAAAGCCGTTCCACCTCCCCAGCAGGCCTTACCCGACTGGCTGATTATCGCCCGCGTTGCCTGTGAAATGGGATTTGCTGACGCCTTCAGCTACACCTGCGCCGAAGAGGTATTCGAGGAAATTAAACTATTCTGGAATCCCGGGACCGGCTATGACATTCGCGGAGCAAGCTACGACCGCCTGCGTGAAACGCCCTTACAGTGGCCCTGCCCACCGAACGATGAGGCAAATCGCCATCCCGTTCGTTACCTTAATGATGGTATCAGTCAGAAACTCAAGGTCAGGGAGGATGGTAGCCAACCGAAAATCGCCTTCGCCACGGCGAGCGGGAAGGGGGTGTTCTTCCCTCGTCCTTACGGTAACCCGGCAGAGATGCCCGATATGGACTTTCCTTTCGTGCTGAACACCGGTCGCCTTCAGCATCAGTGGCACACGATGACCAAGACGGGCAAGATCCCTACGCTGGTCAAACTCAATCCCGGCCCCTTTGTCGAAATCCACCCGGAAGACGCGGCGGCGTTAGGCGTCAGGGATAACGATCGCATCGAGATCCGCTCCCGTCGGGGACGGGCAATACTGCCCGCGGTGGTTACAGATCGCGTCCGCGCGGGGAACTGTTTTGCTCCCTTCCACTGGAATGACGCCTACGGCGAGAATCTCGCCATTAATGCCGTCACCAGCGACGCCGTCGATCCCCTGTCCCAGCAGCCTGAATTCAAATACAGCGCCGTTGCGCTCATCCGCCTTGAGTCTGAACCTGATGCGGGCGCCTCTCAGCCTGAAGGCGACGCTACGCCACAAGCTACCGTCGCGGCCATGGCCGATATGCCGGGTGAGGGTACCGATTCTGCCGACATTTATGCAAGGGAGCACCACAGTATGCAAATCAACGCCCTGGCCCGACTACTTAACATTGACAGCGCGCCGGTTCCGGTTCTCGAACCCCACGAACAGCTGTATCTGCAGGGATTCCTGACCGGCCTGCGCAATAGCGAACAGGAGCAAAAGGGGGGCGTGGTGCCATCCTTACCGCTGACGGCGCCGCTTGCCCCCGCCAAACGCATGCTGATAGACGGCATGCTGGCCGGGCTATTTTCCCGCACCCGGCTGCCCTGCGCAGAAACGGAAACCCCGGTACTGGCCGCGCCGGCCGCAGAATCCACCAGAAGACTCACGATCCTGTGGGCCTCCCAGACGGGCAATGCCGAAGGCTATGCCAGCGAGTGCGTAACTCAGTTGGCAAGCGATGGCTGGGAGGTGCACCTGCACAGCATGGACGCCTGTAAGCTGGAGCAGATCCCGGCGAATTCCCCCCTTCTTCTGTTAACCAGCACGTTTGGCGATGGCGATCCGCCAGACAACGCCATCTCCTTCTGGCAGGCGCTGGCATCCGATGCGGCAGGCAGGCTGAAGTCCAACCCGTACGCGGTGCTTGCTTTTGGCGATTCAAGCTATGACCAGTTCTGCGGCTTCGGGCGTAGACTCGATGAGAGGCTGTCGGCGTTAGGCGCGCCGCGGCTTACGGCCCGCGTCGATTGCGAACCCGATTATCAGGTTAGCGCATCCGCCTGGACGATGATGGTGCGGGACGCGCTGAAGTCATTTTCCCCGGCCTCGCGACCCCTGTCAGCCGGTGCCGGGCTGGCAGCGTCAGGCAGCGATAGCAGCATATTAAGCGATCGGCCCGTGCAGCAGGTCGTTCAATCCCCGTACGACAGGCTGAATCCTCTACGTGCTCGCCTTTTGCAAAACCGGGCGCTCAATACGCCCGGATCTGCTAAAGAAACGCGCCAGTTTGTTTTCGATCTCAAGGGATCGGGCCTGAGCTATGAGGCTGGGGATGCTCTGGGCGTATGGCCAACGAATTGCCCTGGTCTGGTGGAGGAGATGCTTACCGCGATGAATATTTCCGCATCAACGACCGTTGCAGTAAAGGAACTTGGTGAGATGTCGGTGATGGAGGCGATGTTGCACCACCACGAAATAGCCAGGGTGACTCCCGATATCCTGGAGTTTATCCGGGAACGCTCGGGCAGCCAGGAGTTGGCGGAGCGGCTTAAACCTGAACGCGCCGCGGACCTTAAACAATGGCTGTGGGGGAAACAGATTATCGATCTTTTGCAAGAGTTTCCCGTTCAGGTTACGGCGCAGGAGTGGATGATGACGCTTCGACGATTACAACCACGGCTGTATTCGATCTCTTCCAGCCCGAAGGTACAGATCAATGAAGTTCATTTGACCGTTTCAACCGTTCGCTACGACTATCAGGGCCGGCGTCGGGGAGGGGTCTGCTCGACGTTTTTGGCCGATCGGGCGGCGGAGGTCGAAATACCGATTTTCGTCCAGAAGTCAGCGCATTTTCATCCGCCTTCAGGCAAAGATACCCCCATGATAATGGTTGGGCCAGGGACCGGAGTCGCACCGTTTCGCGGCTTTCTGCACGAACGCCGCGCGCGGGGAGATCGCGGTCGCAACTGGCTGTTCTTCGGTGAACAGCATGCTGAAACTGACTTCTATTACCGCGATGAATTGCTGGCAATGCACGAAGAGGGTTTTCTCAGCCAGCTCAGCCTGGCTTTTTCCCGCGATCAGGAGAAAAAAATTTATGTTCAGGATCGTCTGCGTGAACAGGGCGCGCAGCTCTGGTCCTGGCTACAGGATGGGGCGCACTTCTATGTCTGCGGTGATGCCAGCCGCATGGCCAAAGATGTGGATACCGTGCTCAGGGAAGTCGTTCAGGAACATGGCGGTCTGAGCGCCGATGCGGCAAGTGATTATGTGGTCCAGATGTCAAAGGAGAAGCGCTACGTCCGGGATGTCTATTAGATAAAGATCGGCTCCGGCAGTCACCGGCGGATTGCCGGAGCGAATGGCAAAAAGAGGGGGGCACATTTTTGTGTGCCTAACCCCATAAAACCTCAGCGAAACAATTCCACGGATTGATTTTATTGCCGTTACTATCGTAAGGCATACCATTCTTTATGTTTCAGAGGGTTAGCCATAGCGCCCAGAATATCGGAGAGCACGTTAACGGTAATGACCAGCGCGCCGATGACCATCACCCCCGCCGAGATGGCGGCGTAATCCTGCTGACGAATGGCGTTGATCAGCCAGCGGCCCAGCCCCGGCCAGCTGAAGACCATTTCGGTGATCATCGCCAGCGTCAGCATGGTGGCAAACTGCAGCCCCAGGCGGGGAATCACCGGCGGCAGGGCGTTATGCAGTACGTGGCGGAGTACAATCGTCCGCCGCGACACGCCGCGGGTGGTGGCGGCCTTCACGTAGTTAGTATCGTATACTTCGCTGGTGCTGATGCGCATCAGGCGAATCACTTCGGTCGTTGGCGCAACGGCGAGGGTCAGAACCGGCAGCACCATATGGCGCGCGGCGCTGACGATCATTTCATGACGCCACGGCGAATCGGACAGCCAGGCGTCGATAAGCGCAAACCCGGTCACCGTTTTGACTTCGTAGAGCAGATCGAAGCGCCCGGATACCGGGAACCAGCCCAGCGTCAGGGAGAAGAAGAGCGTCAGCAGCAGCGCCAGCCAGAAAACGGGAATCGAAAAGCCGAGCAGCGCCAGGGCGCTAATCAGGGTATCGGGCCATTTGTTACGCATAATGCCGGCCAGCATACCGACCGGGATGCCCATCAGCAGCGCAAAGCCAAAGGCGAGAATGCACAGCTCCATGGTGGCCGGAAAGACCTCTTTTAGCTGCTGCGAAATCAGCTGGCCGTTGATGCTGGAGACCCCGAAATCCCAGTGCAGCAGCCCGCTGAACCAGAACTGCCAGGCGTTCCACAGCGACGCGCCCTGCAGCGGAGCATGCGGGGTAAAGTAGCTCAGGCTGAAGCCGACGAAGGTCAGAAAAAAGAGCGTGACCAGCAGCAGCAGCAGGCGTCGCAGGGTAAAAATGATCATGGTTTTTGCACCTCATCTTTTTTCACGTCGTCTTCTTTCACATCGTCTTTTTTCTCCCGCGAAACGCCGGCAAAGGAGGCGTTGCCAAACGGGCTCAGGATCAAACCTTTCATATCATAGCGGTAGGCCTGTAGACGCAGCGACGAGGCGAGCGGCAGCACCGGCAGATCGCGGGCGAGAATATGCTGCGCCTCTTTATAGGCTTCAATACGCGAGGCCAGCTGCTGTGAGATTAGCGCCTTTTGCAGCACCTCGTCGAACTCGCGGTTGCACCAGTGGGCGAAGTTGGTCTGCGAGGCAATCGCCGCGCAGCTCAGCAGGGGGCGGAAAAAGCTGTCCGGATCGTTACTGTCCGTGGCCCAGCCGGAAAGGGTCAGATCGTGGTTCATATCCATCAGCCTCGCCTCCTGAAAACGGCCCTCAACCGGAACAATGATCACCTTCACGCCAACCTGCGCCATATCGGCCTGAATCAGCTCGGCGGTTTTCAGCGGGCTGGGGTTCCAGGCCTGTGAGCTGGTGGGCACCCACAGCCGAAGCGTGAGGTTTTCCAGCCCCAGCGCCTTGAGCCGGGCGCGGGCGACGCTCGGGTTGTACTCTGTGATCTTCGCTTCGTTATCGTAGGCCCAGGAGGCGCGGGGCAGCATCGAGGCGGCGGTTTCCGCGGTGCCGTAATAGATCGATTGCATCAGGCGCTGGTTATTGATGGCCAGCGCCAGGGCATGGCGAACCTGCGGATTATCCAGCGGCGGCCTGGCGGTATTGAACGCCAGCCAGGCGATGTTCATCCCCGGACGCAGGGTCAGGCGCAGGCGAGGATCGTCGCGCAGAATGGTCAGCTGGCTGGCGGCGGGCCAGGCCAGCACGTCGCACTCGCCGGTCAGCAGCTTCGACAGGCGGCCGGTGCCGCCGGAGCCCAGATCGACCACCACCTGCGGCATCAGCGGCTTGCCGCGCCAGTAGCCGGGGTGGCGCTGCAGGCGAACGTACTGGCCCGCGCGGTACTCTTCCAGCTGGAATGGCCCGGTGCCCACCGGCTGGCGGTCGAGCTGCTCCTGACGATCGCTTTTGGTTAACTGGGCGGCATACTCTGCGGACATGACGGACGCGTAGTGGGTGGCGAGGTGCCAGAGGAACGAGGCGTCCGGGCGCTTCAGGCGAAATTCGACGGTTTGGTTATCGAGCTTGCGCACGCTTTCGACGCTGTCGGCGAACAGCAGGCTGTCGAAATAGGGGAAACTGCCGCCGTTGACGTTATGCCACGGGTGATCGCGATTAAAGATACGGCTGAAGGTGAAAATAACGTCATCGGCATTAAAGGCGCGACCAGGCTTAAACCACGACGTCGTCTGGAAAGCCACGTGGCTGCGCAGGTGGAAGCGGTAGGTGGCGCCGTTGTCCAGCACCTCCCAGCTTTCAGCCAGCTCGGGAACCAGACGGTAGGTATAAGGGTCAACGTCGAGCAGGCGGTCGTAGAGTTGGGCTGCCAGCGTATCGACAATCAGGCCGCTGCTGACTTTCTGCGGGTTAAAGGTATCAACCTGGCCGCTAACGCAGTAGACAAAGCCGCTATCGCGAATATCGGCGTGAGCAGGCAGCGCGGGGGCGGCAACGGCCTGGCCGCACAGCATCGATACGGCTGCCAGTAGGGAGCATAGTTTCAGGCGCATAATTCAGATTCTTTAAATTTTCATGCAAAGCGCGGCGGGTCATCCACGCGGGTTACGCCAGCGGCAAATGCCGCAAAATATAGGGCGCCGGAGTGCAGGGTGCGCCGGGCGCAGCCTTGTCGGGTGAGATATGGTAGCTTTTTATTGCTCACTTCTCCAGTTAGCAACGACTGAGGAGTGCGGATCGCCTGTCTTCTGTCAATCCGCACGGCGTCGCGTATATAAGGCTACGGCGAGATTAGAAAAGAGATTGCGGCATATGGGCGATGGCAAACTTCAGGACCTTTTCGCCATCGAAAGATGCATACGGCAAGCTCTCAATAATGGCAATCTCCTGATGATGACCCAGCGCGTTGGTGAATTCTGCTATTTTATATTGAATGTGAGGCGCGACCAGGACGCAGTCATACGCGGGGGCCACGCCAGGGTAATTCTCAATACCCACGGCGCTAATTAACAGATCCAGATCCTGAGCATCGGCTATTTTTTGCATTTTTTTCGCTAAAATAGCCGCGGTTTCACCAAATAAGCAACATATTAGTAACTTTTTCACGGTTTAACCCTCTATGAAATCCCGTGTTTACCTTATTACGCTGCCGCAGGCGAAAATGCGTTAGCCATCAATTTTTTGGCTAACGCTTACTCACTTTACCGGATCCCGAGCTTTGCGCCGAACGGATGCTAAAAATGGCGCAGGCTAGCGCATTCAGGAGACGGTTTTCTTCCGTGAAACGACGAAACGATCGTTGTTTCGGGTCAGCTTGGTTCCGTTCGTGCAGTACTCCATCGCAAAGTTAAAAAACTCATCAGAGTCGAGCTCAAAATCAAGCTCGATCTTAATGGGTTCACCGGACTTCAGAAGCTCTTCTGCTTGTTCTAAACTGCTGGCTTTAATGATTCCCACAACTGCACCTCGTCTTAGCTTTGGTGGCGTCCGAGCCCTGTCATACACCCTAAACCTTACAAACATACGACAATCGTCTTTTTTATTTGCATTTTTTTTAAGCGATTATCGTCGGCAGGGATCGGGGCCGAGGGCGGTAAAAAGGGCGGGATCGTTCCAGCGGCGGCGGCCGATTATCGCGTCGATGCGCGAAGATCATCATTACGATGCGCGCGCTGGCGCGGGAAGGCGACAGCGGCGCGTTTGCGGTTATCGTGACGTTGTCACGCTACGATAATCCATATTATGCAGATCGTCGAGCAGCGTTGGGCCCTGCGGCTGCCAGCCGAGCTGCTGGCGGGTGAGGACGGAAGTGGCGCGTAAATCCATATTGGCAAAAGCGGCAAACCAGCCGAAATGCGCCAACGATTGTTCGGCGGTTAACGATTTAAGCGGAATGCCGAGCTTTTCTGCCACCACGTCGGCAATCAGCCTTGAGGCCACCGCCTCCTCATCAACGGCATGATAGCGCCTGCCTTTTTCACCGCGTTCCAGCACCAGCAGATACAGCCGGGCCACGTCGCTAATGTGCGCGGCCGACCAGCAGTTATTGCCGTCGCCGACGAACGCCGCGACCCCTTTTTCGGCGGCCTGCTGAATATAGTACGTCAGCAGCCCCTGGCGCGTGGTGTCATGGACCTGCGGCAGGCGTACCACCCGCACGTCCACGCCGGCTTCCAGCAGCTGATTGCCGGCGAGTTCGGAGGCCACGCGCGGGTTGGGGTGTGCGGGATTAAAGTTCGTCTCGCTCGCCGGCTGACCGTCGTCACCGTCGCCCATGCCGGTACCTGAAGTGATAATCAATGGGCAATGGCGGCCCGCCAGCGCGTTGCCGATGGCGAGAATGACGCGGCGGTCTTTTTCGCAGTTAGCGACAAAGCGGCTGAAATCATGATCGAAGGCGGTATGGATCACCGCATCGGCAGCGCTAACCGCCGACAGCAGCGTTTCGGGGTCGTCCAGGGTGCCGTACTGAACCTCCGCGCCGGCGGCCTTCAGCGCGGCGGCGCTGGCGTCAGAGCGCGCGAGGCCGATGACCTGATGTCCTGCCGCCTGCAGTTGTGTGAGAATACGCGAGCCGATAAAACCGGTCGCGCCGGTAAGAAAAATTCGCATGATCTACCTCCAGAATGAGTATCCAGGCTATGGTAGCTTTTGCGTGATACTATAAAAGTAGAGTCATTATCAGGGTATAAATACTAACAGGATAACCATGACCGACTCTTCAACCCAGGCGCTGGGTGAATTTTTGCGGGCGCGACGTTTACGTCTTGACCCCACCGCGTTCGGCTTTCCGGCCGGTCGGCGGCGCACGCCCGGACTGCGCCGGGAGGAGGTTGCCCAGCTCGCCAGTATCAGCCCGACCTGGTACACCTGGCTGGAGCAGGGGCGCGGAGGCGCCCCCTCCCGTGAGGTGCTTGGCCGCATTGCCGGCGGGCTAAGGCTGACGACGCCGGAGCGCGAGCATCTGTTTATTCTGGCGTTCGGGCATTTGCCGGAGTCCCGCCTGACCGTCAGCGACGATATTACCCCGCGCCTGCAGCGCGTGCTTGATGTACTCCAGGTTCCGGCGATTATCAAAACCGCGACCTGGGACGTTATTGCGTGGAACCACGCCGCGGCCTGCATCCTGACCGACTACGGGCAGCTGCCGCTGGCCGAGCGGAATATTCTGCGCCGGCTGTTCACCAATCCCCAGGCCCGCGGCGCGCTGGAGGAGTGGCACGCCGTCGCCCGGCTTATCGTCAGCGCCTTTCGCGCCGACGTCGCGCGGGTTGGCCCCTCGCCGGATACCGATCGGCTGATTGCCGAGCTTTCCCGCCACAGCCCGGAGTTTGACGCTTACTGGCGGAGTAACGATGTCGCCGGACACGGTGAGGGGTTTAAGCGCATGCATCACCCGCAGATAGGGATGATTGAGCTGGAGTTTTCTACCTTTAGCGTCGAAGGGCGCGCGGACCTGAACATGATGGTTTTCAATCCGGCCAGCGAAGAGCGCCGGATTAAAATCGACGCTCGGGTCAAGGAGCAGATGCCGCGGGCGGAAGATCGATAGGCTCTTCATTCAGCGGAGAGAATTCGTACAGCACCAGCGCGTTGCTTTGCAAAGAATCAACGCGATGCCAGCCCGGCTGCGGGCTCTCCTCGGCGACGCTCAGCGCCGGGCGCGCGTGGTGCATCAACCAGTCGTAGTCTTCATCATCCGGCCCGCTGCGGCTGCGAAACGTCTCAAAAAGCGGAAACAGCGCCCCGTGATGCTGATCGAACAGATGCTGTTTAATCCGCCAGCGCCCGCTCAGGCCAAGCAACTGAATGCTGTAGGGCTGGCTGAAGCGCCGGGTAAAGGTCTCTTCGCTGGAGAGCCACGGGTTGAACACCACCGTATTGCGCAGCAGCAGCTGGTAGTGCCCGTTATGGCGCAGCAGCAGCAGGTTTTTATCCGCAATCAGCACTTCGCCGCGCAGGCGCCGCCACAGCCAGAGAACCCAGTACACCGGACGCGGCAGACCGTGAAGATAGTGCAGGGCCAGGCTGGAGGTATCCAGCCTGCCGTTAGCGCGGGCCTCGCCCTGCAGGCCCGAGTTGAGCCAGAATCCCGCCAGCCACACCCGATCGGCCAGCCCCAGCAGGTTATCCATCAGCAGCGCGCCGCGAAAGAACCGGCCGTTGGTATCGCGGGTGTTGCCGGTTAGCGTATTCCACGACAGCAGCCAGATGGGCTGCGTGAGCTGATGCTGGCGCAGCGCGGCGTGGATCTGGCGCAGCTTATGCACCGGATAGCTTTCGCTGGAGGCCAGCCTGCTGCTATCCAGCTGCGCCAGATCCAGCAATTCGTTAGCATCGGCCTGGCAGGCGAGAAAATCGGCTTCGGCGAGGATCGGTGAACAAAGAAAAGGATCGTCGCTAATCGCTTCTTCGCTAAAGCGGTGCCAGACTCCCAGCTGCGGCTGCGGCAGTAAGGCCCGCAGGGTTTCACGCTGCTGACGCCAGGCGTGCAGGCGCGCCTCTGCGCTGGCCTGGGGCGACCAGTGCCAGACAAAGCGCCAGCCGGCGAGCGTGGCGGGGGGGAAATGGTTCGCGGCGAGGCGTAAGAAACGCTGGAGCAGGTCGCAGCGGGTGGTCAGCCCGGTATGCAAAATCGCTCCCCAGCCCATTTTTGCCAGCCAGCCAAAAATGCGCTGCAGGTTATACCAGCAGGCGTAGCCCGCCATCTGCGGGTCGTCCCAGCCGGTGCCGAACAGCCGGCTGCTGAGAAAGGGATCGTGAATATCGATAGCGTAGATCGGCAGGCTGCTGTGCAGCTGTTCGAGCTCGCGGCGCACGTCTTCGCGCAGGAGATCGTCGAGTTCGCGAACGGTAACGACCATTCGGGTATGGCGCAGCGGCGGCGCGCGGTCGGGAAAGTGGCGGAGATCAATCTGCCGCGTCTGCTGGGGAGTGAGCCGCAGCGGCGGGCTGTCCCAGCCTTTTATCTCCGGCTCATTCAGGCGAGCGTAGAGCCGCTCGACGGCCACCGGCTGCCAGTCGTCGCCGGCCACGGTCCCGGCGCGCGGGCGCGCGGCCTCCGCCATCGGCTGCGGGTGCTGCTGACGATACTGCCGCGGCGTCAGGCCGTGCTGGCGTTTAAACAGATCGCTCATCATGCGGGCGCTGGCAAAACCGTGCTCCTGAGCGACCTGCTGTACCGTTTTACGGGTGCTGATAAGCTGTTCGGCGGCTTTGTTCAGGCGCAGCGCGGTGAGGTACTGCACAAAGCTCATGCCGACCTCTTTGTGAAACAGACGCGACAGCCAGGCCTCGGAGACAAACTCGGCGGCGGCGACTTCGTGCAGCGATAGCCGATGGCGGTAGCTGGCCTCTATGCGCGCGACGACCCGGGCAATTCGCCGGCTCCAGTTTTCCGCTCCGCGCCTCGCGCCGGCGGCGATCGGCTGCGTAAAGCGGGTCGCCAGCAACAGGACGATTTCGCTCAGCCAGCGGTTGGCCTCGAGGCGATAGCGGGGCTGGTGGTTCACCAGCTCGATCGCCAGCAGCTGGCGCATCAGGCGGCGCAGGCTGTCGTCGGCGTCGCGGGTATCGGGCGAGGTCTGATAGTCGAAGGCAAAAAAGTCGCCGTCGAGACGCGTCAGCCAGCTGCCGGAGAGCGTCAGAACCATCACCGCGTTGGGCACGCCGCTGCTCAGACGCCAGGGGCGGTTGCGGTTCACTATTTTCAGCCGGTCGACATCCAGCAGCCGATCCGCCTCGCCGTCATGCAGGCTGACGCTACCCTGCAGAATCCACAGCAGCGTCAGCACGTCGCCCTCTGGCTGGCTGAACTGACGAATATCGCGAACCGCGACGCTAAAGTCGCCTGACTGATGTTCCACCGTCGTCTCCTGGTGAGGACAAAAAATAGCGTGTTATTTTTTGTCATAACCGATTTATATGAAAAACACTTCTCAATATCCCGTCAATATAAAACAAAAAACGGCGTATTAAAGCCGCTTAGGCAGCATAAACTCGAAAGTGTCGCGCAAACACAACAACAGGAATAATAAAAATGACACATCCGCTTATTGAAGCATTACAGGTTAATGAAGCGCAGTTTATTGCCCTCCGTCGTCGCTTTCATCAGCAGCCGGAAATTGGTTTTGAGGAGCATAAAACCAGCGATGAGGTCGCCCGGCTGCTGGGCCAGTGGGGCTATGAGGTGTACCGCGGCCTGGCGGGTACCGGCGTGGTCGGTACGCTAAAAGTCGGCGGCGGCGAGCGCCGTCTTGGCCTGCGCGCGGATATGGACGCGCTGCCGATGCAGGAGGCCAGCGGGAAAGCGTGGGCCAGCCAGGTCGACGGCCGCTTTCATGGCTGCGGGCATGACGGGCATACCACCACCTTACTCTACGCCGCCGAGTACCTGGCGCGCACCCGTCGGTTCAACGGCACGCTGCACCTGATTTTCCAGCCGGCGGAGGAGCTGCTGTACGGCGGTCGGGTGATGGTTGAGGATGGGCTATTCGATAAGTTTCCCTGCGACACCATTTTTGGCCTGCACAACATGCCGGGGCAAACGCTGGGGAAAATCGGCCTGCGCGACGGGGCGATGATGGCCTCCTCGGATACGTTGCACATCGAGGTAAAAGGCATCGGCGGCCACGGCGCGGTACCGGAGCATACCGTCGACGCGACGCTGGTAGCCTGTCACATCACACTGGCGCTGCAGTCCATCGTGTCGCGCAATATCACGCCGTTTGAGCCGGCGGTGGTGACCGTTGGCAGCATTCAGGCCGGGCATGCGCCGAATATTATCAACGACAGGGTGCTGATGAAGCTGACGGTGCGCACGCTGAATGAAGGGGTGCGTGAAACCGTGCTGCAGCGGATCCATGATATTGCCGTCGCGCAGGCGGAAAGCTTTAACGCCACCGCCACGCTGACCCACGTCAACGGCAGCCCGGTGCTCAGAAACGATCCTGCCGCCAACGAAAGCGTGCGCAAGGTGGCGACGTCGCTGTTCGGCGCCGCGCTGGTCGGGGAAGTGAAGCCGTTTATGGGCAGCGAAGATTTTGCTTTTATGCTTGAGCACAATCCGCACGGCTGCTACTTCACCATCGGCGCCGGGGATGAGGCGGATCGCTGCATGGTGCATAACCCCGGCTATGACTTTAACGACGAGATCCTTCTCCCGGGTGCGGCGCTGTGGTGCGGCCTGACGGAAGAGTATCTGCGTTAATCACCTGCGACGGGAGATCCCTATTATGAGTTCCGTATCTTTGAACGCGACGTCGTTCGTCGGTACCGATCGCCTGCTGGCGGGTATTGTTCTCAGCGTGCTGACGTTCTGGCTATTTGCCCAGTCGGTGATTAATGTCGTTCCGGCGATGAAAAGCAGCCTCGATATTTCCCTCGAAACCCTGACCCTGGCGGTCAGCCTCAGCGCCCTGTTCAGCGGCTGTTTTGTAGTGGCCAGCGGCGGGCTGGCGGATAAGTTTGGCCGGATGCGCATGACCCATCTGGGCCTGGGGCTGAGCATTGTCGGCAGCGCGCTGCTGGTGGTGGCCCAGGGGCCGGGGCTGTTTCTGACGGGCCGCGTGCTGCAGGGGCTATCGGCGGCCTGCATCATGCCGGCGACCCTGGCGCTGATTAAAACCTGGTACGAAGGCAAGGCGCGTCAGCGGGCGGTGAGCTTCTGGGTGATTGGCTCCTGGGGCGGCAGCGGCCTGTGTTCATTCGTCGGCGGCGCGATTGCTACCGGCCTCGGCTGGCGCTGGATCTTCGTCTTCTCCATCGTCGTGGCGCTGGCGGCACTGCTGCTGCTGCGCGGTACGCCGGAAAGCCGTAGCCAAAGCGCGCAGCGGCAAAAGCTGGATCTCAGCGGCCTGTTGAGCCTGATTGTCTCGCTGGTGCTGCTGAATTTGTTTATCAGCAAGGGGCATAGCTGGGGCTGGATCAGCGGGCTGTCGCTGGCGTTGCTGGCCGGTTCGCTGGTTTCGGGCGGCTATTTTATCCACAGCGGGCGGCGCAAAGGCGACGCGGCGCTGATCGATTTTGCGCTGTTTCGCAATCGCGCCTACGGTGCGGCGGTTTTGTCGAACTTTATGCTCAACGGCGCTATCGGCACCATGATGATTACCAGCATTTGGCTGCAGAAGGGCCACAATATGACCCCGCTGGAGACCGGGATGATGACGCTGGGCTATCTGGTCACCGTGCTGGCCATGATTCGCGTCGGGGAGAAGCTGCTGCAGCGCTACGGCGCGCGGCTGCCGATGATGACCGGCCCCATTTTTACCGCCGTTGGGATCCTGCTTATCTCCTGCACCTTTCTTGATAAATCGCTCTATATCGTGACGGTCTTTTTTAGCAACGTGCTGTTTGGCCTCGGGCTGGGCTGCTACGCGACGCCGTCGACGGACACCGCGGTGGTTAACGCGCCGGAGAGCAAGGTCGGAGTGGCCTCGGGTATTTACAAAATGGGCAGCTCGCTGGGCGGGGCGATGGGCATCGCCGTGACGGCGTCACTTTTCGCGCTGTTTCTTCCCCTCGGCATGGCCAGCGCCGCGCAGTACGCGCTGTGGTTCAACGCGGCGCTGTGCCTGGGATCGACGGCGGTCAGCGCGCTGATGCTGCCGCGAACGCTTCATAGCTGATGTTTTTTGAGCAGCGCCCGCAGCTGGTGGTAGGTGAGCCCGAGCAGCTCCGCCGCCTGCTTCTGATTGTACTTTGCCTGCAGCAGGCTGGAGTGCAGCAGGCTTTTCTCCTGTTCCTGCTGAAAAGCGCGCAGATCCAGCGGCAGCGCGGGGCCGTCCGGGGTTTGCTCCGCGACGGCCGGCGGAGGCTGCTGGGGCTGAAAGGGGTTAATAATAATGTTATCCAGCTCGCTGTCGCTGGTGCCGTGGCGATAAACCGAGCGCTCCACGACGTTTTTCAGCTCGCGGATATTGCCCGGCCAGCGGTAGCCCAGCAGCGTCGCGGTCGCCCGCTCGCTAAAGCCGGGGAACAGCGGCAGCCCCAGCTCGCGGCACATCTGAATGGCGAACTGGTTTGCCAGCAGCATAATGTCGCTCTGCCTTTGGCGCAGCGGCGGCAGTTGCACCACGTCGAAGGCCAGGCGGTCGAGGAGATCGGCGCGGAAGTGGCCGCTTTCCACCATCTGCGGCAGATCGGCGTTGGTGGCGCACACCAGCCGCACGTTGACCTGCAGCGGCTGGCTACCGCCCACGCGCTCCAGCTCCCCGTACTCAATTACCCGCAGCAGCTTTTCCTGTACCAGCATCGGGGCGGTTGCCAGCTCATCAAGAAAGAGGGTGCCGCCATCGGCGCGTTCAAAACGTCCCGGGTGGCGCTTGCTGGCGCCGGTAAACGCCCCGGCTTCGTGGCCAAATAGCTCGGAGTCCAGCAGGTTTTCATTCAGCGCGGCGCAGTTGAGGGAGATAAACGGCCCCTGCCAGCGGGATGAAAGAAAGTGCAGACGGTTGGCGATAAGCTCTTTACCCGTCCCGCGTTCGCCAATCACCAGCACCGGCTTATCCAGCGGCGCCAGCCGTGAGACCTGTTCCAGCACCTCAAGAAAGCTGTTGGCTTCGCCGAGCAGGTTGTCCTTGTATTCCGCCATGATGAAATTCGCCATTTAGTCGTGTGATTCACCAGGTTACTTTAGCAACCCGCTGAGCATATAACAACCATGCCTTTTAAAATCAATAAGATAAAAAATTGGCATGCTATTTGTATTAGTCTCTGCACAGGCCGATGCCTGATAACAGAACTATGAGGATTGAAATTATGGGTATTTTTTCTCGTTTTGCCGACATCGTGAACGCCAACATCAACTCGCTGCTGGAGAAAGCGGAGGACCCGCAGAAGCTGGTTCGCCTGATGATCCAGGAGATGGAGGACACGCTGGTTGAAGTTCGCTCGACCTCGGCGCGCGCGCTGGCGGAAAAGAAACAGCTGAGCCGCCGCATTGAGCAGGCGCTCGCGCAGCAGGCCGAATGGCAGGAAAAAGCCGAAATGGCGCTGCGTAAAGATAAAGAGGATCTGGCCCGGGCGGCGCTGATTGAAAAACAGAAGCTGACCGACCTTATCGGCAGCCTGGAAAATGAGGCGCAGCTGGTGGATGAAACCCTGGCGCGGATGAAAAAAGAGATCGGCGAGCTGGAGAACAAGCTCAGCGAAACGCGCGCTCGCCAGCAGGCCCTGACCCTGCGTCACCAGGCGGCCAGCTCGTCCCGTGACGTGCGCCGTCAGCTGGACAGCGGAAAAATTGATGAAGCGATGGCGCGTTTTGAATCCTTCGAACGCCGCATCGATCAGATGGAAGCGGAAGCGGAAAGCCACGGCTTCGGCAAACAAAAATCGCTGGACCAGCAGTTTGCCGACCTGAAGGCCGACGACGAAATCAGCGAACAGCTGGCGGCGTTGAAAAGCAAAATGAATCAAAATAACTGATGACCTACGCAAAATCCTTCAGGCCGCGCTGCGCGGGAGCTTTGCCCGGCGGGAGAGCGGGGCAGACGATGCCGCCGGCCTGAAGGATCAAGCGTCGCGGCGCCGTAACGCGCCGCCGCTCACTCACTGTAAGGAGTACACATGAGTACGCTTTTTATTGCCATACCCCTGACGTTATTTGTGCTGTTCGTTTTGCCGGTGTGGCTCTGGCTGCACTACAACAATCGCTCGGCCAGCGGCAGCCTGTCGCAGAATGAACAGCAGCGCCTGCTGCAGCTGACCGATGACGCGAAGCGCATGCGCGAACGGATTCAGACGCTGGAAGACATCCTTGACGCCGAGCATCCAAACTGGAGAGACAAATAATGGGCGGACTCGATTTGAGTAAAAAACTGTGGCGCATTCCCCAGCGCGGCATGGTGAAGGGCGTTTGCGCCGGGATCGCGCACTACCTTGATGTGCCGGTGAAGCTGGTGCGTTTGATAACCGCACTGGCGATGATTTTTGGTCTCTTTTTCTTTGTGGTGGTGGCATACGTTATCCTGACGTTCGCCCTCGACCCGATGCCGGAAAGCGAGCTGCACGGCGAGAAGGCACCGGCCAGCGGCGAGCTGCTCGCCGAGGCGGATCGCGAGCTGGCGGCCAGCGAGCGGCGCCTGCGGGAAATGGAGCGCTACGTCACCTCCGACACCTTTACCCTGCGCAGCCGCTTTCGCCAGCTGTAGCTTAAACCGAGGTCAATGATGAACATGAAATGGCAGCAGGCAGGACAAAAAGTGAAACCGGGTCTGAAAATCGCCGGCCGGCTGGTGCTGCTGACCGCGCTGCGCTATGGCCCGGCGGGCGTTGCCGGCTGGGCAATCAAGTCGGTTGCGCGTCGGCCGGTGAAAATGCTGCTGGCGGTTGCGCTCGAGCCGCTGCTCAGCCGCCTGGCAAATCGCTTAGCTCGCAATATGAAGTAGTGGGCGGGGATCGGCAGCGCCGCACGTTATAACTTCTCGGCTTATCCCCACCTAATGGCTTATGATTAAAGCACTTTCTTCAAAGCACTAGCCTGAAATATTACGGATAGCATGGGATGGCAATGAAGCGACTTAAAACTGAATTCAATGCGCTGGTCAACCGTGGCGTTGACCGGCACCTGCGTCTGGCCGTTACCGGCCTTAGCCGCAGCGGCAAGACCGCGTTTATCACCGCGCTGGTCAACCAGCTGCTGAACATCCACTCCGGCGCGCGTCTGCCGCTGCTCAGCGCGGTCAGGGAGGAGCGCCTGCTGGGCGTCAAGCGCGTTCCGCAGCGCGACTTCGGCATTCCGCGTTTTACCTATGATGAAGGGCTGGCTCAGCTCTACGGCTCGCCGCCGATGTGGCCGACGCCGACCCGCGGCGTCAGCGAGATTCGCCTGGCGCTGCGCTATCGCTCCGGCGAGTCGCTGCTGCGCCACTTCAAGGACACCTCTACGCTGTATCTGGAAATCGTCGATTACCCCGGCGAATGGCTGCTGGATTTACCCATGCTGGCGCAGGACTATCTCGGCTGGTCGCGACAAATGACCGGGCTGCTGCAGGGCCAGCGCGCGGAGTGGTCGGCGCGCTGGCGTCAGCTGTGCGAAGGGCTGGATCCGCTGGCGCCGGCCGATGAGAACCGGCTGGCGGAGATTGCCGCCGCCTGGACCGACTACCTGCACGCCTGCAAGCGCGAAGGGCTGCACTTTATTCAGCCGGGGCGCTTCGTGCTGCCCGGCGATATGGCCGGCGCGCCGGCGCTGCAGTTCTTCCCCTGGCCGGACGTGGACGCCGTCGGCGAAGCCCGGCTGGCCCAGGCGGACAAGCACAGCAACGCCGGGATGCTGCGCGAGCGCTTCAGGTATTACTGCGAGAAGGTGGTTAAGGGCTTCTACAAAGATCATTTTCTGCGCTTTGACCGCCAGATAGTACTGGTGGACTGCCTGCAGCCGCTGAACAGCGGGCCGCAGGCCTTCAACGATATGCGCCTCGCGCTGACCCAGCTGATGCAAAGCTTTCACTACGGCCAGCGGACGCTGTTCCGCCGCCTGTTCTCCCCGGTGATTGATAAGCTGCTGTTTGCGGCGACCAAGGCCGATCACGTGACCGTCGATCAGCATGCCAACATGGTGTCGCTGCTGCAGCAGCTGATTCAGGACGCGTGGCAGAATGCGGCCTTCGAAGGCATCAGCATGGACTGCCTGGGGCTGGCGTCGATTCAGGCCACCCAGGGCGGGCTGATTGCGGTCAACGGCGAGAATATTCCCGCCCTGCGCGGCGATCGGCTGAGCGATGGCCAGCCGCTGACTATCTATCCCGGCGAAGTGCCGGCGCGCCTGCCAGGCCAGGCGTTCTGGCAGCAGCAGGGCTTCCAGTTTGAGAATTTTCGTCCGCGGGTGATGGATGTCGATAAGCCGCTGCCGCACATTCGCCTCGACGCGGCGCTGGAGTTTTTGATTGGAGATAAATTGCGATGAGCGAACCGTTAAAACCGCGGGTTGATTTCGACGGCCCGCTGCAGGCGGAGCAAACCGAGGCGCTAAAGTCTGCCCGCGCGTTTGCCGGCGCTGACGCGGAGAAGTTCGCCCCCGCGCGCGTCGACCTGCTGGCAGAAGACGAAGAGGGCACGGCGGAAGCGGTGGTGGAATCGGTGCTGCGGCCGAAGCGCAGCCTGTGGCGGCGGATGGTCAGCGCCGGGCTGGCGATATTTGGCGTCAGCGTGGTGGCGCAGGGCGTGCAGTGGACGATGAACGCCTGGCAGACGCAGGACTGGATCGCGCTCGGCGGCTGCGCGGCCGGGGCGCTGATCGTTGGCGCGGGCGTCGGTTCCGTTGCCACCGAATGGCGGCGCCTGTGGCGGCTGCGCCAGCGCGCCCACGAGCGCGACGAGGCTCGCGATCTGATGCACAGCCATGCGGTAGGAAAAGGGCGGGCGTTTTGCGAGAAGCTTGCCCAGCAGGCGGGGCTCGATCAGGCGCATCCGGCTCTCCAGCGCTGGTATGCCGCGATCCACGAAACGCAAAGCGATCGCGAAGTCATAAGCCTGTATGCGCAGCTGGTTCAGCCGGTGCTGGACGCTCAGGCGCGGCGGGAAATCAGCCGCTCGGCGGCGGAGTCAACGCTGATGATCGCCGTCAGCCCGCTGGCGCTGGTCGATATGGCGTTTATCGCCTGGCGTAATTTACGCCTCATTAACCGAATTGCCACGCTGTACGGCATCGAGCTGGGTTACTACAGCCGCCTGCGCCTGTTCCGTCTGGTGCTGCTGAATATTGCCTTCGCCGGCGCCAGCGAACTGGTGAGGGAGGTCGGCATGGACTGGATGTCGCAGGATCTGGCGGCCAGGCTCTCGGCCCGCGCGGCGCAGGGCATCGGCGCCGGGCTGCTCACCGCCCGGCTGGGGATCAAAGCGATGGAGCTGTGCCGCCCGCTGCCGTGGATCGCTGACGATAAGCCGCGGCTGGGGGATTTCCGCCGCGAGCTGATCGGCCAGCTGAAAGAGACGCTGCAAAAAAGCAAAGCCCGCCCGGAATAGTCTGCTTAGCCGCCGGCCATCGCTCCCCGGCGGCTAATTCCCGCGTTTATTATTCGTCCGCCTTGACGCCCCGGCGGCCATTTTTCCACCATGCTGTCAATATTTGTTGACAGCTATCTTCCCGCCGGCAAATAACTGTCCTATTATTCATCCGTCATTGGCCTTTTTAGGGTGAAAACTCCTATGCGTCTTGAAGTCTTTTGTGAAGACCGTCTTGGTCTGACCCGTGAACTGCTCGATTTGCTGGTGCTGCGGGGGATCGATCTCCGCGGTATCGACATCGACCCTATTGGCCGAATCTACCTCAATTTTGCCGAGCTGGAGTTTGCTAACTTCAGCAGCCTGATGGCGGAAATCCGCCGTATCGCCGGCGTTACCGACGTGCGCACCGTGCCGTGGATGCCGTCTGAGCGTGAGCATCTTGCGCTGTCGGCGCTGCTGGTGGCGATGCCGGAACCGGTGCTCTCTCTGGATACCAAAGGGAAAGTTGAGCTGGCGAACCCCGCCAGCTGCCAGCTGTTTGCGCAAAGCCCGGAGCGGCTGCGCAATCATCCGGTTGCGCAGCTGATTACCGATTTCAACATCCAGCGCTGGCTGGAAAGCAGCCCGCTGGAGTCGCACAGCGAACACGTGGTGATCGGCGGGCAGAACTTTGTGCTGGAGATTACGCCGGTCTATCTCGAAGGCGAGCACGGCGAACGCGTGCTCACCGGGGCGGTGGCAATGCTGCGTTCCACCGTACGCATGGGGCGTCAGCTGCAGACCATGACCACCCAGGATACCAGCGCGTTCAGCCAGATCCTCGCCGTCGGCCCGAAAATGCGCCACGTGGTTGAGCAGGCCCGCAAGCTGGCGATGCTCAGCGCGCCGTTGCTGATCGTCGGCGATACCGGTACCGGGAAAGATCTTCTGGCGCACGCCTGCCACCTCGCCAGCCCGCGGGCGGGCAAGCCCTATCTGGCGCTGAACTGCGGTTCTATCCCGGAAGACGCGGTGGAAAGCGAGCTGTTTGGCGATGCCATTCAGGGCAAAAAGGGCTTCTTTGAGCAGGCTAACGGCGGCTCGGTGCTGCTGGATGAGATCGGCGAGATGTCGCCGCGCATGCAGACGAAACTGCTGCGTTTCCTCAACGACGGCACCTTCCGCCGGGTGGGGGAAGATCATGAGGTTCACGTCGATGTGCGGGTGATTTGCGCCACCCAGAAAAACCTCGTGGAGATGGTGCAGAAGGGGCTGTTCCGCGAAGATCTTTACTACCGTCTCAACGTCCTGACCCTGTATTTACCGCCGCTGCGCGACTGCCCGCAGGATATCATTCCGCTGACCGAGCTGTTCGTCGCCCGTTTTGCCGATGAGCAGGGGATCCCGCGGCCGAAGCTCTCCGCCGATCTCAGCACGGTGCTGACCCGCTATAGCTGGCCGGGCAACGTTCGCCAGCTGAAGAACGCGGTGTATCGCGCGCTGACGCAGCTTGAGGGCTACGAAGTGCGGCCCCAGGATATCCTGCTGCCGGACAGCGATGTCGGGTCTCTGCCGGTCGGCGAAGAGGCGATGGAAGGCTCGCTGGACGATATTACCCGTCGCTTTGAGCGTTCCGTTCTGACCCAGCTTTATCGTAGCTTCCCGAGCACTCGCAAACTGGCGAAACGTCTGGGGGTTTCCCACACCGCGATTGCCAATAAGCTACGCGAGTATGGCCTCAGCCAGAAGAAGGGTGAGGAATAGTGTTGCATCGTTGGTCGCAGATGAGGCCAACGACGCGTTGCGCTATGAACTTATCTCGATATGTTAATGGTATTAGAGCAATTAATATCGAAACATATGATTGTATGTGGTTATTAAATCTGAGAAAATGTCAGTTAATACTGACACATTAACCTTATAATATTGCTAGATTTTTGGAGATTGAGAATGCCACGTCAAAAACGGAGCAAAAATACAAATATCGAACTTACTTTAAAAGATATTGAATTGATAAAGAAAACTAAGAAATTAAAAACTCAGACCACCTGTTTTTTTAATAACAAAGGTGGTGTGGGAAAAACAACACTGGTTGCGAATTTAGGTGCTGAGTTGTCAATTAATTTTGGTGCAAAAGTGTTGATTGTTGATGCAGATCCTCAATGTAATCTTACTCAATATGTATTAACAGATGCGGAAACACAGCAGCTTTACGGCCAAGATAACCCTGAGAGCATATACACTGTCATCAGACCTCTATCTCTTGGTAAGGGATATGAAAGTGAACTCCCGATTCGTACCGTTGAAAACTTCGGTTTCGATATAATCGTGGGAGATCCACGACTTGCACTTCAAGAGGACTTATTGGCTGGTGACTGGAGGGATGCAAAAGGTGGTGGTATGCGAGGAATCCGAACAACATATGTATTTGCAGAGTTAGTTAAGAAAGCTCGTGAATTAAATTATGACTTTGTTTTCTTCGATATGGGGCCTTAACTTGGTGCAATTAATCGAGCGGTATTACTTGCAATGGAATTTTTTGTAGTCCCTATGTCAATAGATGTTTTTTCATTATGGGCAATAAAAAATATCGGTTCGACTGTATCAATTTGGAAAAAAGAGCTTGATACAGGGATCAGTTTATCGGAAGAGCCAAGCGAATTATCGCAGTTGTCTCCACAAGGAAAATTAAGATTTCTTGGATATGTGACACAGCAGCATAAAGAGCGTTCAGGATATGATACTGTACGTTTAGATAATACTGAAGAAATAAAAACTAAGCGTCGAGTCCAGGCATATGAAGATATCGGTGAAAGTTTTCCATCTAAGATAACTGAGTATTTATCAAAATTATATGCGGCAAAGTCAATGAATCCACACTTAGGTGATATTCGGCATTTAGGAAGTTTAGCTCCAAAATCTCAGTCCCAACATGTACCAATGATTTCTGTTTCAGGAACAGGAAACTATACAAGATTAAGAAAAAGTGCGAGAGAGTTATATCGTGATATTGCACGGCGTTATTTAGAAAACATCCAAGAAGCTATTAGCGAGAAATAATAGTATGATTTACAATGAAGATTTAATAAATGATCTTGCACAACAAAAAGTTGTTTTGTTTTTGGGATCGGGTGTCTCTTCAAGTGTGAATCTAGATGCGATCAACAGATTTAAAGGATGGCCAGAGTTTTTAGAAGAAGCGGCTAAAGATAGAAGTCTAACTTTAAAAAAACAGATAAAAAATCTTTTAAAAGCCAAAGATTATCTGTTGGCCTGTGAGTTATTGCAAGCAGACTATGGCGATGCATGGGAAAGAAAGGTTACAGAGGAGTATGGGCGTGCTGCTCAGCCATCTGTATTACATAAGGCTTTAATTTCTTTAAGGCAAAGAATCATACTTACAACTAATTTTGATAAGTTGATCGAAAGTGCATGGGCTTCATCATTAGCGGATGGTGAAAGACATTTTAAAGTAATATCAAAAGTGGATAATGATATTTTCAAAGTGTTAAAGGAACATGATACTTCTTATATTATTAAAATACATGGTTCAATTGATGATGTTAGTAATATAGTATTCTCTCGTTCGCAATATATAAGGCTAGCATTTGGTAATTAAAATTATTCATTGTTTTTGGATTCGTTGTTATTAAATTATACTTTTCTTTTTGTTGGTTTTTCAATGGATGATCCAGCTATAACGTCACTAATGGAATTATATACATATAAATATCCTAAATCACGACCTCATTATATAATTACTAGCAATAAAATACCTCAAAATATTCGAGATATACATAGATCCTTGAGAAAGTTAATTGTTATGCCATACGATCCAAAAAGTAATCATGAAGAACTACCTAAGCTGATTGAAAATATGGCTGGGAAAGTAGACCTGAAGGTTAAAGCTAATATCGCAAGTTTGCTTGCGAAGACAAAATAATTTAAGTTATTCGAATGTCCGAGGTGAATATAAAAGATTTATACTATTAACATTTTTCTGTATATACTCGGTTTTTATTCATTTATTCCAGGACTACGGATGTTAACTTTGCCTGGTCATCTGCTTCACTGGATGAAACTCCTGACCCTCTCCGCCGCGCTGTCGTTCGTGCTGTTCTGGCTGCATCTGCCCGCGGCGCTGCTGCTGGGCCCGATGATCGCCGGCATTGCCTTTAGCCTGCGCGGCGCGGCAATCCGCGTACCGCGGCCCTTTTTTATCGCCGCGCAGGCCATTATTGGCTGCATGATCGCCCAAACCCTGACGCCCTCGATCTTTGGCGTGCTGCTCGGCCACTGGCCGCTGGTGCTGTTTATCCTCTTCGCCACGCTGGCCTTCAGCGCGCTGGCCGGGTGGCTGCTGGTGCGCTACAGCTCGCTGCCCGGCTCGACAGGCGCGTGGGGCAGCTCGCCGGGCGGCGCCTCGGCGATGGTGGTTATGGCGCAGGATTACGGCGCCGACGTGCGGCTGGTGGCCTTAATGCAGTATCTGCGGGTGCTGTTCGTCGCCGGCGCCGCGGCGCTGGTGGTGCGTTTTGCCCTTGGCGGCGAGGCGCAGGAGATGAATCAGCAGATCGTCTGGTTTCCCGCCATCGGCTGGCAGCTGCCGCTGACGCTGTTGCTGACCGCCGCCGCGGGCTGGCTGGGCCTGCGCATGCGCTTTCCTTCCGGCGTGATGCTGTTGCCGATGCTGGCGGGAGCGCTGGTGCAGGGCGAGGGCTGGCTGATGCTGGAGCTGCCGGAATGGCTGCTGGCGCTGGCCTATGCCGCCATTGGCTGGAGCGTTGGTCTAAAATTTAATCGGGAGATCTTTCTGCTGGCGCTGAAGACCCTGCCGCAGATCGTCGCCTCTATTATCGGCCTGATTTTACTCTGTTCGCTGATGGCGTTTGGCCTGACGCAGGTGCTGCCGCTCGATTTTATGACCGCCTATCTGGCGACCAGCCCCGGCGGCCTGGATACGGTGGCGATTATTGCGGCGGGAACGCGCGCCGATATGTCGTTTATCATGGCGATGCAGACCCTGCGCCTGTTCACCATCCTGTTGACCGGCCCGGCGATTGCGCGGTTTATTTCCCGTAATGCGCCGCGGAAAGAAAAAAGCCCTCGATACACGAGGGCTTAGAGCATTCGGGCCGGGCGTGATGCGCGGTCCGGGGCGGAGACCTGATTACGCTTTCAGCGCCGCCAGGGCCGCATCGTAGTCCGGCTCTTCGGTGATTTCATTTACCAGCTGGCTGTAAACAACCTGGTCATTCTCATCAATAACGACCACAGCGCGAGCGGCCAGGCCGGCCAGCGGGCCAGCGGAAATGGCAACGCCGTAATCGGCCAGGAACTGCGGCGCGCGCAGGGTGGAGAGGGTGACGACGTTGTTCAGGCCTTCCGCGCCGCAGAAGCGTGACTGGGCGAACGGCAGGTCGGCGGAGATGCACAGCACGACGGTGTTGTCCAGCTCGGATGCCAGTTGGTTGAATTTACGAACCGATGCCGCGCATACGCCGGTATCGATGCTTGGGAAAATATTCAGTACTTTACGTTTGCCGGCGAACTGGCTCAGCGCGACGTCGGAGAGATCTTTGGCGACCAGCGTAAACGGCTGCGCGCCTGCGCCTGCCTGCGGAATGGTGCCCTGAACGGCAACGGGGTTGCCCTGGAAATGCACGGTTTGTGACATGTTTATCTTCCTGTTTACATATAGTTAACGTCACGAGTAGTGTATGACATCCGTTATCAGCACGGCAAATCCTATTTAACGTTTCCCCTGGAGGAACCCGGGAATGCGAAACCTGCAAGTGTACGAAGAAGCCTGGCCGTTACATACTCCGTTTGTGATTGCCCGCGGCAGCCGCAGCGAGGCGAAGGTGGTGGTGGTAGAGGTCGAGGAGAACGGCGTTAAAGGCGTCGGCGAGTGTACGCCGTACCCTCGCTATGGGGAGAGCATTGCCTCGGTGATGGCGCAAATCCTGACGATTGGCGAGCAGCTGGAAAGCGGCGCAACCCGCGAACAGCTTCAGCATCTGCTGCCGGCGGGCGCGGCGCGTAACGCCGTCGATTGCGCGCTGTGGGATCTGCAGGCGCGTAGCGTGGGCAAAAGTATCCCGCAGCTGCTGGGAGTTGCGCTGCCGAATCAGATGGTGACGGCGCAGACGGTGGTGATCGGTACGCCGGAGCAAATGGCAGCCAGCGCCGCGGCGCTGTGGGAAAAGGGCGCGCGTCTGCTGAAGGTCAAGCTTGACGATCGCCTTATCAGCGAACGGCTGATCGCCATTCGCGGCGCGGTGCCGGAGGCCACGCTGATTGTTGACGCCAATGAATCCTGGCATAGCGATGGCCTGGCGGCGCGCTGCCAGCTGCTGGCCGATATTGGGGTGGCGATGCTGGAACAGCCGCTGCCGGCGGACGACGATGGGGCGCTGGAGAATTTTATTCATCCGCTGCCCATCTGCGCGGATGAGAGCTGCCACACCCGCGACAGCCTACCGCGGCTGCGCGGGCGCTATGAGATGGTCAACATTAAGCTCGATAAAACCGGTGGCCTGACCGAAGCGCTGTTCCTCGCACAGGAGGCGGAGCAGCAGGGCTTTGGGCGCATGCTCGGCTGTATGCTCTGCACCTCGCGGGCGATTTCAGCTGCGCTGCCGCTGGCCCCGCTGGCGCGCTTCGCCGATCTCGATGGCCCGACCTGGCTGGCGGTTGACGTGGAGCCGGCGCTGCATTTCAGCACCGGCGTGCTTCATCTTTGAGCGTGCCAGCGTAGCAGGTCGATCATCGCCGGCAGGTACGTTTCCGTGGCCTCGTCGGCGGATATCGGCGGAAACTCTGCGGTAATGCACGGCAGGCCGATATCGGCGCACCAGCTGCCGAAAGAGCCGGGCGTTTCGTAGCCCACGCTGCCGACCAGCGGCAGGGCGAAGGCGTCGGCCAGCCACCGTCCTAGCTCGCTGTGACCCGGATCCTCGATGCAGGCCAGCGGATCGTGAAACGAGACCACCCACGCCGGGTGGATCTGATGGATCAGCTGACATAGCGCCTGGGTTTCCGGCTCCGAACCGGGTTTTTCGCCGGTCAGCAGTACGACATCGCGCTGCTCGGCCGCGCTGTTCCAGCGATAGACCGTTTCCCCTTCTTGCCAGTTTGCCGCGGGAAAATTGCGATTGAGATCGATGCCGCGCGCGTTGGCGCGCAGCCCGAGCTGGCAGCCGTCGGGGTTGACCGCCAGCACGACGTGATGGCGCCGCAGCTCCGGCTTCAGGGTTCGGAGCGCGCAGGAGAGGGTGACCACCGAGGAGTTTTCATCGCCGTGAGTGCCGGCAAGAATCAGGCCGCTGCGGCTATCGGCCAGCGGCGCGGGGAACCACAGCAGCGGCGCGCCGAGGTGCGACTGGCCGTAGCGCTGGGTGCCGGGCGGAAAGGCGCCGCGCTGGGTGCGAGGACGAGAAACGGGCATAGGGCATCCTGTTAGCAGGTTATTTTCAGCAGTGTTGTGTAAAACCGCCCCGGAATCAAATAGTTTCCCTGGACGATGAAATCAGAGTACGCGTCAATTTTCTATCATAAGCCGTTTGCAATTTCAGGTGATGAAACAAATAATCATCCTTCTGCCAGCTCTGGTTTTTTTATTTTAAAGGGGATCTTATGAAGTATCCTGTCACATTGACATGCGGCGCGCTGTGGTTAGCCAGCGTTTCATCTTTGGCCTGGGCGGCGGATGTCCCTCCGGGAACCGTCTTAGCCGAGAAACAGGTACTGGTACGGCACATTAAAGATGAGCCGGCCTCATTAGATCCCGCCAAAGCCGTGGGCCTGCCGGAAATTCAGGTGATCCGCGATCTTTTTGAAGGTTTAGTCAACCAGGACGCGAAGGGCAACCTTATTCCCGGCGTCGCGACCCGCTGGCAGAGCAACGATAACCGGACCTGGACCTTTACCCTGCGCGATGACGCCCGCTGGTCGGACGGTACCCCGGTCACGGCGCAGGACTTCGTCTACAGCTGGCAGCGTCTGGTGGATCCGAAAACGACCTCACCTTTTGCCTGGTTCGCCGCGCTGGCGGGCATCACCAATGCGCAAAATATCATCGACGGTAAGGCTGCGGTCGATACGCTGGGCGTGACCGCCGTGGATGCGCGTACCCTGCGGGTGCAGCTGGATAAGCCGCTGCCGTGGTTCAGCAACCTGACGGCCAGCTTTGCCTTCTATCCGGTGCAGAAAGCGAACGTCGAGAGCGGCGCTAACTGGACGCGTCCGGGCACTCTTATCGGCAACGGGGCCTACGTGTTAAAAGACCGGGTGGTTAACGAAAAGCTGGTTGTCGTACCTAACAGCCACTATTGGGATAATGGCAAAACGGTTATCCAGCAGGTGACCTTTGTGCCGATTAACCAGGAGTCGTCGGCGACCAAGCGCTACCTGGCCGGGGATATCGATATCACCGAGTCCTTCCCGAAAAATCTGTATCAAAAATTGCTGAAAGATATTCCCGGCCAGGTGTACACGCCGCCGCAGCTGGGGACCTACTATTACGCCTTTAACACGCAGAAGGGGCCGACCGCCGACGAGCGCGTGCGCCTGGCGCTGAGCCTGACCATCGACCGTCGCCTGATGGCGGAAAAAGTTCTGGGAACCGGCGAAAAGCCGGCCTGGCACTTCACCCCGGACGTGACGGCCGGGTTTACGCCGCAGCCCTCGCAGGCGGAGAGCATGAGCCAGGCCGAGCTGAACGCCCAGGCCAGGGCGCTGCTGCAGGCTGCAGGCTATGGCCCGGGCCGCCCGCTGCAGCTGACGCTGCTGTATAACACCTCGGAAAACCACCAGAAGATTGCCATCGCGGTGGCGTCAATGTGGAAGAAGAACCTCGGCGTCGACGTCAAGCTGCAGAATCAGGAGTGGAAAACCTATATCGATAGCCGAAACACCGGTAATTTCGACGTGATTCGCGCCTCGTGGGTGGGGGATTACAATGAGCCCTCCACCTTCCTGTCGCTGCTGACCTCGACCCATAGCGGTAATATCTCCCGCTTTAACGATCCAGCTTATGACAAGATCTTAGCCCAGGCGGCGCAGGAGACGTCGGATAAAGCGCGCAACGACGATTACAACGCGGCGGAAAAGATTATCATGGCGAAAGCGCCTATTGCGCCAATTTATCAGTACACCAACGGACGGTTGATTAAGCCGTGGCTGAAGGGCTATCCGATTACCAACCCGGAAGATGTCGCCTATAGCCGGACAATGTATATCGTCAAGCACCCGTAGTTTCGTTATCCCACCGTGAATCGGTAATGGCGCGGTTCTCCACGCCATTACCGCCTGCCAGCGCTGGCGTTTTACTCAAGGGATTACTGCCGCAGCACTTCGGCAAATTTCGCCAGCCACTGCGGGTGCGCGGGCCAGGCGGGAGCGGTGACCAGGTTGCCGTCAGCGTGCGCCTGATCGATGCCGATATCGGCATAGTGTCCGCCGCTAAGTCGGACTTCCGGAGCGCAGGCCGGATAGGCGCTGCAGGTACGCCCTTTTAGCACTCCGGCCGCGGCCAGCAGCTGCGGGCCGTGGCAAACGGCGGCAATCGGCTTGCCCGCGCGGTCAAACGCCTGCACCAGCTTGAGCACCTCCTCATTCAGGCGCAGGTATTCAGGCGCCCGCCCGCCGGGGATCAGCAGCGCGTCGTAGTCTTGTTCTTTCGCGGCGGCAAAATCGGCGTTAAGCACGAAGCGGTGGCCGGGTTTTTCGCTATAGGTCTGGGCGCCGTCAAAATCGTGGATCGCCGTCATGATATAGTCGCCTTTGGCTTTATCAGGGCACACCGCGTCAACCTGATGACCAATCATCTGCAGCGCCTGAAACGGCACCATCGTTTCGTAATCTTCGGCGTAATCGCCGACCAGCATCAGAATCTTCTTGCTCATCATCACCACTCCTGCACGAATAAAGGTGTCTAAGATATAGCCTGGTGGAGGAGGGAATGCGAACCGTCAATCTCTGCCCTGGGAGCTCGATTCCATCCGGCGACGGTTGATTTCTGACCTGTTGCTCGCGGATGCGACATTCCGCCATATTTTTGCCATCTCATGGTAATGAAAACGGTTGCTTACTGGTTTCATAGAGTCCTTAGCATGACCCATAATATTAATTGATAGATAAAGGGACGTTGTGAACGTTGCTGAAACCGGTGCTACTCTGTTATGGCTTGTTGGTGTGATTGTGGTTATTTTTGCTATAGATCTGAAATTTAAGCGTAAATATCGGCGCAAGAACAAGAAGAAGTAGGATTTGCCGGCTATTTTCACGGCCAGCGCGTCAGCGCTCGCGGACGATAAATCGTGGAGATGCCGCGGCCCTGAAAAGGAGGATTGCGCGCCAGCGGCGGTAAGGGCAAGGTGCGCAATATGCTTTTTCTGCACAGGAGAGGGTGGCGGTACGGCAAAACGATTATCGCTGACGTGTGGTAGATAGCATCAGCGATAGAGAGTCCTGGAGGTTCGCTAACGGCCCGAAGGGTAATCAGAATTCGTCGGGGTTATTGGATACGGCGATGCCAACTTTTGCCAGGCTCAATGCCAACAGGCTAAGTACGGCCAGCGTTGTTACAACAATCATAAGTGTGGTCACAGCAATCTCGATAGTTTAATACTGACAGTGGTCAGACTACGTACCTGAGCAATAGTTCCATAAATAAGCGGAATTCGTTCGGGATGCGCTGGCCTGACGTTACGCATAATAATATATTGCGCCGCCCTAAGCCGGGGATGCGCAATAATTCTGGTTATTCAAGGTATTGCAAATAGATGTCGTTTAAGGACGGTCCGTGCGATCGCGCAGCGGCGTGGGTTAAAGAGACTAAACGCGCGTTCGTTCCCTGACTTTACTGCCGTTAGCGTCTTTTTTTGAAAGTAAATTTTTGTTTCTTGCGATCCCCTATATACGAAATAAGAGAAAAAACAGCGACCAGGAGTAGCGCGACCGCCAGTGCCAGAAAAAGAAAATTCGCCATACGCATTTATTCCCCGAGAAATTTATGGATATTCTTGCTTTTATGCGAAGAAATTTACTCTCGCCTTAAGAAAAATCCTAATGAAATATTTTGCATAGTTATAAGAAAAGTTTTTTAAATGATATTTATGTATTGATTTTGGTGTTTAATGTCGATAAATGCGCTTAACTTTAGAATAATATTTCAATGAATTATCGATATTTTGCTTAAAGATGCTGAGAGAGATTTGGGTTGTTCGGGCCAGTAGCGAGCATCATCCGCTCCGCGTTGATGAACTAACTAACTGAAACAAATTAGAAACATGGGGTCATCTTTGGATGAGCCGCGCAGGAGAGGAAAAACGTGCCGCCGAGCGATGACGCCTGCCGTACCCCGCTGAGCGTTGCCTGCGTTTTTGCGGCAAACCGTTGCAAAAAATGGCTATGGGCAGGACGGGAGCCATTCCCCGGCCGCCATGGCTAGGTTAATCTGCAGGGCATCTCACTTTATTCAGGCTATGAATATGAAATTGCGTACTATTCAGGGAGTGTGTTTCTGCCTGGCATTGGCGCAGCCCCTTGTTTCCCTGGCTTCAGATGACAGAAATCAGCCCGGCAGCGATTTAAACGATGGCGTTGAAACTTTCAGCATTAGCTGTTTTGGAATGCCGCAGCAGACCACGATCGATATTAATGAGTGCATGGCAAAGAAACTCGCGCAGATCGGCTGGGTGAAGGATAAATATCTGGCGACGGCCGCGAAAAGAATAGCGCAGGACGGCAGGGACGATCCGGCTCGGTTACAGAAAACGCTGTCGGCATTTAATGATGAAGGTCAAGCCTGGGATAATTTAATTGATAAGGCGTCTACTGCGGCCGGGATCGATGCTGAAGGCGGTACGCGGCGCGGGGCTATGATGGCTTTACGCCAGGAAGAGCTTATTGAGCTGCAGGTTCATGATATCTGGCAGCACTGGCTGCGCTTTGAGGACTCAACGCCGCCGATTTTGCCGGAGCCTAAATTTAAGTCTGGCGAGTAGGCGGGCGTATTTAAACGGCTGGCGAGCAGCGCCGGTAGCCGGGAAAATAGCTGCAGGGGAAATTGATGTCCAGGGAGCGGTATTGCTCAATGCTAACGCCGGTCCCTGAAAAGCCCGCCGTTGATATCAACGCTGCGGCCCGGCTTATTCGTCTGCGGTCATCCACATATCCGCTTCTTCAAACATCTCCTGAACGACGCGGCCGATCTGCTCTTTTTCATGCTTACTGGCATCCGTATTGATTGCCGGCAGCGTCATCATCGGCTTTACGCGAACGTCGGCCTCGGGAAAAATGCGGTGAATACGTTTCGTGAGTTCAGCCATAATGGTCTCTTTGGCTCCGGCTAACCCTTCAAAATTTCTTTTGTCATAAACCAGTTCTACAAACATGCTTCGGCTCCTGTAACGGTAGGCAGTAGTTATACTGTTTTTTTGTACAGTGTCAAGGCGAGAGGGAGAACAGCGCGCGTTTTCCGCCTCGCCGGCCGGCCAGCATGGGGCTTTCACGTAATGAGCGGCGGTCGTTTATCCCGCCACGCAACGACGTTTAATCGACGTTGTTGAAATAGTCGCGCGCAGCCGCCTCGACCTTCTGCGCATCAATCCCCGTTTTCTCAGTAATCAACTCGATGAACTGCCTGAACTTGTCGGTCATTACGTTGCCGCCATCCCAGTGGGCAACGTAGAAACGGCACTGATAGCGATAAAAGTGGAGGGTGGTATCTCCCAGCGTGTAGTACATAAGAATCTCCCGTTCAGTATGTCGGACGAATCGCCATAGCTTGCGATATGGCACCTCACCATAACGCGCTGCTTACGGCCTCTATCCTGCTACGAATTACGTGAGTTTTCCAGAGACGCCTTATTTTTAACGCCGCAGAGCACGGTGAGCCGCGCGTTCGGCTAAATATGGCGGAACTTCAAGACCTTCGCGATAGGGTGGCATAAGCGGCTTGCCTAACCCGAATGATTTAATAATACTGTATATAAACACAGTAATTATGCCAGGTGAGTTTATGTTGACGTTCTACAAGCCGGTTGAGCCGTCGTCACGGTTTTTGGTGCCGCTGTTTCGCGATCTTGTACCCTGCGGGTTTCCCAGCCCGGCCCAGGATTATGTCGAAGATACGCTCGATTTGAACAAGCTGGCCATCAGGCATCCAAATGCGACCTACTTTGTCAGGGTGAGCGGCGATTCAATGACGGACGCCGGAATTGACGATGGCGACCTGCTGGTGGTCGATCGCTCGCTGACCGCCGAGCACGGCGATATTGTGATTGCCGCCGTTGCCGGCGAGTTTACCGTAAAGCAGCTGCAAACCCGACCGTTCCTTCAGCTCATGCCGCGTAACCTCAACTACTCTCCTGTCGTCTGCCAGCCGGGAGAGGAGCTGCAAATATTTGGCGTGGTCACCTTCAGCTTAAAATCACACCGCCATGTTCGCGCTTGTTGATGTCAACAGCTTCTACGCCTCCTGCGAAGCGGTTTTCCGGCCGGACCTGCAGGGAAAAGCGGTGGTGGTGGTCTCAAATAACGATGGCTGTATTATTTCACGTTCGGCGCAGGCAAAGGCGCTGGGCATCCCCATGGGCGCGCCTTATTTCAAAATTAAGGATGATTTGCAGCGTTTGCAGGTGGCGGTTTTTAGCTCGAACTACGCGCTCTATGCCGATCTCAGCCACCGGGTCATGCAGACGCTGGCGGAGATGACGCCGGGGATTGAAATATACTCCATCGATGAGGCCTTTGTTCATTTAGCCGGTATCTCCGGCTATATGCCGCTTGAGACATTTGGCCAGCAAATGCGCGATCGGGTCCTGAAGCATACCGGGCTCACGGTGGGGGTTGGCATCGCGCCGACCAAAACGCTCGCCAAGTTGGCTAATTTCGCGGCTAAAAAGTGGCGCCAAACCGGCGGCGTTGTCGAACTATCGCATCGCGATCGCCAGCGCCGGCTGCTCGCTCTGGTGCCGGTGCATGAAGTGTGGGGCGTGGGCCGGCGGATCGCAAAAAAGCTGGAGCTGATGGGCATCGAAAACGCTCTGCAGCTTGCCGACAGCTCGACCTGGGTGATGCGTAAGCACTTTAACGTCGTGCTGGAGCGCACGGTGCGCGAGCTGCGGGGGGAATCCTGTCTGCAGGTGGATGAGTTTGCGCCGGCCAAACAGCAGATTATCTGTAGCCGTTCCTTTAGCCACCGCATTACCCAATATAGCGATATGCATCAGGCGGTTTGCGCCTATGCTGAGCGCGCGGCGGAAAAGCTCAGGGCCGAGAAGCAGCGCTGCTGCGTGGTCAGCGTCTTTATGCGCACCAGCCCGCACGCCGAAAACGAAGCCTTCTACGCTCCCCAGGCCAGCGGCCGACTGGCAACGCCATCTGACGATACCCGGGATATTATTCGCGTCGCGATCCATGCGCTGGAGAGAGTGTGGAAGGAGGGCTTTCGCTATATGAAGGCCGGCATCATGCTGAGCGATTTCTTCAGCCAGGGCGTGGCGCAGCTCAATTTGTTTGATGAGTATCAGCCGCGGGCGAATAGCGCCGCGCTGATGCAGGTGGTGGATAGCCTGAACCGCTCGGGGCGCGGCAGCGTGTGGTTTGCCGGGCAGGGGATTCAAAAAAGCTGGACGATGAAGCGTGAGATGCTATCGCCCGGCTATACGACCCGCTACGCCGATTTGCCCGTCGTTAAATAGGTCGCCTGCGCCACCGCGGCAAGCGATCTGCCGCCGGAACGTACGGAACGAGCGTAAACGATGACCTTTGAAAGCGACGCCCCGAGTGAAGGCCGGGAGAAGGGCGTGGCCTGCGCAGCCGCAGGCCACGTTAATGTGAGGCTTACTTCAGCGCGGCCAGCTCGTCGGCGGTCAGCTCCAGCGTCTGCAGGGTGCCGGTTTCGGCGGAGCGAACGGCGGCCTCCAGCACCGCCATCACGGCGAGCGCCTGCAGCGGCTGTACCGGGTTTTCAATCCTGCCGCTGAGCGCATCGCGCACGTTGATGTAGTACTGACGCTGATCTCCGCGCGGGGCGGCCACTTGCTGAACCTGCGACTGCGCGTCAAAAACGCTCAGGCTGTCGTCGTCGTGGCCCCAGCTTTCGCTGCCGGGAATGACGCCCGCCAGCAGCTGGCTCTCCTGCTGGTCGGCTTTTTGTTTGACCGCGCTGCCCTGGTCACCATGAACGGTAAAGCGCGCGCTGCCGCCGGCAACCAGCATGCTGCAGTGCAGAATGACCTTATGCTGAGCATAGTTCAGGACCACGTGCGCCCAGTCGTTAATCTCGGCGCCCTGGCGCAGGGTGGCGATGTTGCCCTGCACCGACTGCGGCAGGCCGAACAGCTGCAGAGCCTGATCGATCAGGTGCGGCCCTAAATCAAACCACAGGCCGCTGCCCGGCACGTTTTGCTCTCTCCAGCGGACGCGAACTTCCGGACGGAAGCGGTCGAAATGGGACTCGAAGTGCTTAACGTTGCCGATAAGTCCCTGCTCAATAACCTGCTTGATCCCGAGGAAGTCGCTGTCCCAGCGGCGGTTGTGGAATACCGAGAGCAGCAGCTGCTTCTCCTGCGCCAGGGCAATCAGCTCGCGGGCTTCCTGCATATCGAGGGTAAAGGGTTTATCCACGACCACGTGCTTACCGGCGTTTAACGCCAGCTTCGCGAGCGGGGCGTGCGTGGCGTTAGGGGAGGCGATCACCACGAGATCGATATCCGGGTGCTGAATCGCCTCTTCGGGTGAAGCAATAACGGTGACGTCGGGAATGTCACGCTTAACCTTTTCTTCATCGCGAGAAGCGACGACGGCCAGCTTCAGGCCGTCAATCGAGCGGATCAGCGGCGCATGGAACGTTTTGCCCACGAATCCATAACCGATCAGCGCAATATTAATGTTCTTACCGTCACCGGCGATAACTTTGTTCATTATTCTCTCCACGTTATTGAGCGTCAGCAATGTTGATGTGTACTGAAATGTCGTCCCCGGCGTCTTCCCAGGCTTTATCCAAAAAGAGCTGATGAATTTCTGCTAATCCGGCGACCAGATAGGGCTCGCAGTGGTTCAGCTTCAGATGGTCGGCAACCAGCCAGCACTCGGTGCTGGCGGCCAGCATAGCGCGCTTGATTTCGGCGTCCGCCTCCTGGCTGGCGCTGAGGCCCAGCTGCGCATGCAGCGCGCAGGCGCCGAGGATGGCGATATCAGCCCGATAGCGCGCGAGCAGCGCGAGGGTGGCGCTGCCGGCAAACAGGCGCTGCTGCATATCCCATCTGCCGCCCAGCAGGATCAGCTGAATATCCGCCCGGTCGCTGAAGTGCTGGGCGATATCTAAAGAGGTGGTGATGACGGTCATCGGCCCCTTGATGTGGCTGGCGACGGCCAGCACGGTGCTGCCGGCATCTAAAAAGATCGTCGAGCCGGCGGGAATTTTCTCCGCCACCATTTTGCCTAAGCGCTGCTTCGTTTTCGGCAGCAGGGCATTTCTGCCCTGGCGATTCATCGCCGACAGGTCGAGGGCGATAGCGCCGCCGTGGTTCTTTTGCGCCAGCCCCTGCTTTTCAAGATCGGTCAGGTCGCGGCGTACGGTATCCGCGGAAACCTGCAGCCTGGCGACCAGATCGCTGATGCTGACCTGGCCATTTTCACTGATGATATCCAGGAGGAACTTTTGTCTGGCGGTTTTGTGCACGGTTTTCAATCCTGCAAATTGCTGCAATAAATCGCATAATACAGCATTTTGCCGCAAAAGAAATCCCGCATCGGCTAAAGCGGGCGTCGCGTGAGGGAGAGCGGCGTGGGTGAGTAAAGGGCAGGAGGGCGCTTCTGCCCTGAATCCGGCCCGCGGGCGCCTCGCAAGAGGGCCTGCGGGCAGGGAGGCTAGCGCATCACCCAGTGCTGGGGGCCAACCTGTTCATAGCTGCGGACGGGGGGCTGCCAGGCGTTATCGCGAAACGGCGTCGGCAGCTCGTCGTTACTGCCTTCGCGCAGCAGATGGCGACGCGCGGGATCGGTCTTGGGGATCGCCGCGATCAGCTTTTGCGTATACGGGTGCTGAGGATGGGTGAAAATCGCCTGTCGAGGGCCAATCTCGACGATTTCGCCGAGGTACATCACCGCCACCCGATGGCTGATGCGCTCGATAACCGCCATGTCGTGCGAGATAAACAGAAAGGCGATCTGCATGGTGCGCTGCAGTTCGATAATTAAATTGACCACCTGCGCCTTCACCGAAACGTCCAGCGCCGACACCGACTCATCGGCAATAATCACCTTCGGATTCATCGCCAGCGCCCGGGCGATGCAAATGCGCTGACGCTGGCCGCCGGAGAACTCATGCGGATAGCGGTTCAGCACCGACACGCTCATCCCGACCTTTTCGATCAGCTCCTGCGAGCGCGCCAGCGCCTGCTGGCGGGTGGCCAGCCCGTTTTCCAGCAGCGGTTCAATCAGCGTTTCCTGGATCTTTAGCCGCGGGTTGAGGCTGGCGAAGGGATCCTGGAAAATCATCTGCATATCCTGACGCAGGCGCTTTTGCTGCGCCCGGTCGGCCTGCAGGACGCTATAGCCATTGAGCGTCACGTCGCCGGACTGCGCCTGAATCATGCGGATCAGGCTGCGCCCGGTGGTGGATTTACCGCAGCCCGATTCGCCTACCAGCGAGAGCGTCTCTCCCGGCCACAAATCGAAGCTGACGTTCTCCACGGCGTGAATATGGCCGGCCAGCTGATTGAAAAAACCGCGCTTAACCGGGAAGCGGGTCACCAGATTCTTTACCGACAGCAGAGGCGGCTGCGAGCGGTCGGGCAGCGCGGCCTCGGGCGGATAGCGCCGGGTCTCGCCGGTCTGCAAATCCACCGACGGGAACCGGCACGGCGCGGTAACGGCTGCCATTTCGCCGGCCGCCGGTACCGAGGCCAGCAGCGCCCGGGTATAGGGCTGTCGGGGGGCAGAAAACAGCCCCGGCGTCGGCGCGCATTCAACCGCATCGCCGCGGAACATCACCAGCGTATGATCCGCGGTTTCCGCCACCACGCCCATATCGTGAGTAATAAACAGCACCGCGGTATTGTTTTCCGCCTGCAGCGTTTTAATCAGATCGAGAATCTGCCCCTGAATCGTCACGTCGAGGGCGGTGGTCGGCTCGTCGGCAATCAGCAGCTTAGGCTTGAGGGCCAGGGCCATCGCAATCATAGCGCGCTGGCGCATGCCGCCGGAAAACTGATGCGGATACTCGTCATAGCGCTGCGCGGCGTGGGGAATGCGCACCTTTTCCAGCAGGGCGATCGCCTGACGCTTCGCCTCGCGCCTGGATAATCCCTGGTGATGAATAAAGACTTCGGCGATTTGGTGCCCGATGGTAAAGGCGGGATTGAGGCTGGTCATCGGCTCCTGGAAAATCATCGCCACCTCGGCGCCGCGGATGCGGCGCATCTCCTCCTCTGGCAGCAACAGCAGCGACCTGCCGCCGAGGCTCACGCTGCCCTCCGTGCGGCTGTTGCGCGATGACAGCAGGCGCATAATCGCCATCGCGGTGACGCTTTTCCCCGAACCCGATTCGCCGACGATGGCCAGCGTTTCTCCCGGATTAAGGGTAAAGTTGATATTACGCACCACTTCCTGCCAGCTGTCGCCGCGGCGAAACGAGACCGACAGATTCTCTACGCTCAGCACCGGAGCAGGCGTCGGGGTCTTCATCACTCAGCACTCCCCGGCAAAAGGGGCTCTGGCGGAAACGAAAACCTGCGGCGTGAACGCAATATCGCCGGTGAACGGCCAGGTCGGAGTGAGCATCCGCCGGCGCGGCACGCGCTCGATATCCTGATCGACCACGCCTTTGGAAAGGGCCATCAGGTTTGGATTGGCCAGCGGCGCCAGATCCGGCGACAGGTAGCCCGATTTGACCACCAGAATCTTTACCCGGCTCAGATCGAGGCCGAGCGCGCTAAAATCGGCGAGATCGTGATAGGGGCGACGGCGGTCGGCGACCACCACGGTGATGCCGGCCACCTGTAATACGGCCTGGTTAGCGCTACCGTGCGCGCCCGCGGGCAGGAGATGCTTCACGGTAAAGCGGGCGCTGACGCTTTCGCCAGCCGGATCGAGCCGTGCGCCAACGGTCAGCTCAAGTTCTGCGCCAACGCCGGCGCGAAACGCGGCCTGGGTCGCCGGGGCATCGGCAATGCCCGCCACCAGGGTATTGCCGGCATTCTGGCGCAGGAGCTCGGCCAGCACGTCGCCGCGATCGCCGACGCCGCCGCCGGTGGGGTTATCGCCGGAGTCCGCCAGAATAACCGGCGCCGTGGGGCTGGCGATGGCCTCCTTCACGCACTCCGCCACGCTGCCGGTACGGCAGCCGAAGACAAACTCCTCGCGGACGTTCCAGTAAGACTGCGCCAGCTTCATCGCCTGCTGTTTCAGCACCTTCGCGTCGGTGCCGGTAAAGATGGCGGCGGCGGTGGCGCGCGGTTCATCGGCCCAGACGTAGCCCACCATCAGCGAACTATCGAGTACGCCGGGGAGGCGATCGCTTGCCGGCAGGGTGGCGTAGAGGCTTTTCGCCGGCTCATCTTCGGTACTGGTGCGCTCGCCGGGGAGCAGCACCGGCACCGGCGCCCACACCACGCCGGGCCGCACGCCGGTGGTAATGCTGTTGACCAGCATGGTGACGGAGCGGCGCATGGTCTCCTCAACGTCAATATGCGGCGCGGTGCGGTAGGTCGAATACATATCAATGGCGTCGATAATGCGCTGGGTGACGTTGCCGTGCAGATCGTAGCTCACGGCTATCGGGCAGGCGTCGCCGACGCAGGCCCGGGCGGCGGCGATCCAGTCGCCTTCCGCATCCTCCAGCCCTTCGACGAACATCGCGCCGTGCATCGCCAGATAGAGACCATCAACGGGCAGCGCGGCCTGCAGGCGGGTCAGAAACTCGGCCTTAAAGCTCTCATAGGCGGCACGCGCGACCGGGCCGCCGGGAATGGCGCGGGCGTGCAGGGTAGGCAGAAAGGTCGCCGGATAGTCTTTGAGGAACTGAAAGTAGGGCGCCGCCAGCAGCGCGTCGCCTTCGACCGTGCGAAACTCGTCCTCGTGAGTCAGTACCGGATTGAAGGTGCTGCACTCAATATGTATTCCACCAACGGCAATGCGCATAGGGACCTCGTTAATATTCGGGAAATAAAACGTGAGTAAGGGCCACGCTTGCGGCAGCAAGCGCCCAGCTGTCCTGTTCAAGCGGGCGGTAGATGAGCGGCGTTTTTCCCGCCATGCCGGGGAGCAGATAGGTTTCGATGGCCTGCTGCATCACGGTATTGAGCAGCCCCTGAAAGCTATCGGGCTGGTGCGCCAGCATGATCGCCGCCGGATCGTGGGTCTGAATTTGATGAGAAATAGCCATGCCTAGCGCGTCGCCGGCCTGGTGCAGGATATGAATCGCTCCGGAGTGTCCTTTGCGGGCCAGCGCCTCCAGTTCGGCGAGGCTGCTGGCCTCGATGCCCTCCATGCGCGCCTGTTCAAAAATGGCGGTCAGGGAGGCTACGGTGTCGAGGCAGCCGCGCTTCCCGCAGCGGCAGGGCTTACCCGCCGGCACGATAGTACAGTGGGCGATTTCCCCCGCGCCGCCGTGGGCGCCGCGCCAGATGCGCCCGTAAATCACCGCCGCGCTGCCGATACCGCTGCCGTGGGAGATAGCGACCGCGCTTTCGTACTTGCGCAGATGGCCAAAGGTCTTCTCGTAGGTCGCCAGCGCGCGGGTATCGTTTTCGATAACCACCGGGATCCCGCCGGTGGCGCGGCTCAGCAGCTCTGCCAGCGGAACCTGATGCCAGCCCAGCAGCGCGGACTGCACGCAAACCGACTGGGCGGCGTCAACGAAAGCGGAGAGCGCAAAGCCGATCCCGGCCAGGCGCTGGCGGTTAATCGCCGCGCTGCTGAGCAGATCGGCTATTTCAGCGGCCAGCTGCTGGATCAGCGCCGGGATCTCCTCCTCGGGGATGAGATAGCGCTCGGCAAGCTTTTCGCCGACGCCGTTCATCAGCACCACCACCAGCTGATGGTCGATCAGGGAGATGCCGATCGCACAGGCGGCATTCGGTGAAAGTGACAGCGTAACCGAAGGCCGCCCCTGGCCGCTGGAGGCGGCCATCGCGCTCTCCTGCAGCACGCCCGCCGCCAGCAGCTCTTTGACCAGCGCGCCGATGGCCGGCTTACTCATGCCGGTCAGCCGGGCGAGGTCGGCCCGGCTGGCTCCCTCTTCGCTGCAGACCAGATGAACCAGTTGTTGTTGAAGTTTGTTCAGCATAGTGCCCCGATCCTTCGCTTTTTTTTGAACATAGTGGCGGCCTGCTGATTTAGCAATCAGTTTTTTCACAAAAGTAACTAAGTGAACGCATATAAGTTAAATTTATTACCTAATTAAGCGCCAATGGTGGCTAATATCACATTTAAAGAAATTTGTTATGTGTAAAAACAAAACTTAATAGCAACATAATGGCCACAACTGGCGAAATAACATACGGGCAGGGGTTAAGCGATGAAGGTATTGATGAGCAAATATCGACTTGCCGTTCTGGCAGGCGTTCTGGCGGTAGGCAATATCACGGCGCTGCAGGCGGCGACGCTGAACGTGATGCAAAATGAAGCGCCGCGCAGTATGGATCCCGGCGATCAGACGGCGACCTTCACCGATACGGTCCTCAAGCCGATGTATGAAGGGCTGGTCGATCTCTCTGCGGATTACAAAATCGCCCCCGCGCTGGCTACCGCCTGGCAGGTGAGCGAGGACGGCAAGGTCTGGACCTTCACGCTGCGCAAGAACGTCACCTTCCATGACGGTACGCCGTTTAACGCCGACGCGGTGGTGGCCAATATCCAGCGCCATATCGATCCCAAAGGCAGCCTGGCCGCCAGCTCGCGGATGCGCAACGTTATTGCATCGGTGAAAAAAATTGACGACGGCAGCGTCGAAATTACGCTGAAAAAAGTCTACCCCTCGTTCCTCAATTTACTCACCGGCGGCGCGGCGAAAATGGTCAGCCCGGCGGCGGACAAAGCCGGCACTATTGGCCGTAAGGCGGACGGAACCGGCCCCTATATGCTGCAGGAATATAAAACCGGCGAATATGTTTTAGAGAAAAAGAACCCGCACTATTGGGGTGACAACGGCGGTCCGGAGCAAATCAAATGGACCTGGAGCGCGGAACCTTCGGTCATGAATATGGCGCTGCTCTCCGGTCAGGTTGACGTAATCAACCCGGTGCCGCCGCAGTTCGGGATGCAGCTGAAGAGCAACCCGCAGGTGAAGCTGGAGCAGGGCAAAGGCGCGTCGGTGTTCTGGGTGGCGCTCAACGTTGAGCAGAAGCCGCTCAACGATGTGCGCGTGCGCCAGGCGCTGAATCTGGCCACGGATAAAGACGCCCTGCTGAAGGCGGTGATGTTCGGCTACGCCTCCGCCGCTAACTCGCCGCTCGCCCCGGTGAATGAAGGCTACGATAGGTCGCTCAACGAATACCCTTACAATATCGACAAAGCCAGGGCGCTGCTCAAGGATGCTGGCTATCCGCAAGGGTTTGACATCAACATCGCCGTACAGGGGCCGGACGCCCGGACCGCGCAAATCCTGCAGGCGATGTGGGGCAAGGTAGGGGTGAAGCTGAATATTCAGCAAATGGAAAGCGGCGTCTGGAGCAAAGCCGCCTTCGCGCCGGCCGCTGAAAAGCTGGCCAACCGCACTGACTCCGTTCTCGCCTCCTGGTCCTCGGGCCTCAACGGCTCAGATTTACAGCTGCGTCCGCTGTACTACTCGCAGAGCGCCGCGCCGGTTGGCGCCAACCTCGGCTTCTATAAAAACCCGACCCTCGACGACCTGCTGGATAAAGCGGCGACCACGATGGATGACAAGGCGCGCATCGCGGATTACGTGCAGGCGCAGAAGGTCATCATGCAGGACGCGCCGCAGGTGATGCTCTACTTCCAGGATGATCTCTACGCCACTCGCGCGGATATTAAAGGCGTGCGGATGGAGCCGGGCGGCGAAATTATCGTCATCGACGCGCAGAAGCCGTAAAGCCGGGGCCTGACTGGAGTCGTTATGAAAGCCTACGTCATCAAAAAACTGCTCTCCCTGCCGCTTATCCTGCTCGGCGCGTCGCTGATCGTCTTTTTGGCGATCAGGATGCTCCCCGGCGATCCTGCGCGGCTGATGGCCGGTCCGCAGGCAACCCAGGACGACGTGAGCCGGATGCACTCCCGCCTCGGGCTCGACGATCCGCTGGCGCTACAGTACGGGCGTTTTGTGGTCGGGATGCTTAAAGGCGACTTCGGCGTTTCGCTAAAATCGGGGCAGCCGGTCTCCGCCGAGCTGGGCGAGCGGGCGCCCTATACCCTCGGCCTGGCGCTGCTGGCATGGCTGATGGCGGTGGTGCTGGGCATTCCGATGGGGATGTGCGCGGCGATTTATCGCAATCACGCCGCCGATCACGCCCTGATGCTGATCGCGATTGCCGGCGCCTCCATCGCCAACTTCTGGTTGGCCCTTATCGCGATGGATACCTTCTCGGTGAAGCTGGGCTGGCTGCCGCTGTTAGGGGCCGAGGGCTGGAAAAGCTATATTCTGCCCTCGGTGTGTCTCGGTATTTTCCCGATGGCGGTGATGTCGCGCATGACCCGCTCGAGCATGGTGGACGTGCTCGGCGAAGACTATATTCGCACCGCCAGGGCCAAGGGGCTGGCGCCGTTCTACGTCTACTTTAAGCATGCCTTGCGCAACGCCTTAATTCCCATCGTGACCATTATTGCGCTCAACTTTGGCAGCCTGATCGGCGGCGCGGTGGTGACGGAGTCGGTATTTAACTGGCCGGGCATCGGGCGTTACCTGGTGGATTCCGTGCGCTATCGCGATTATCCGGTTATTCAGGGCGTGACGATGATAACGGTCGCCAGCGTGGTGGTGATGAATCTGGTGGGCGAAATGATTATCGCCAGAATCAACCCGAAAATAAGGTTTGATTAATATGTCTGAAATCTCACTCGCCAAATCGCGCAACGGCCTGATGAACGGCCTGCGCTGGGGAATAGAGCATCCGTCGATCGCCATTGGCGGCTTTATCGTGGCGCTAATCGTCATCGGCGCGCTCTTTGCGCCGTGGCTGAGCCACTACGATCCCTATGACCAGGATCTCCTCAATATTCTCTCCGCGCCTTCGGCCGAACACTGGCTGGGCACCGACGACTACGGGCGCGATATTTTTTCCCGCACCATTTACGGCGCGCGGATCTCCTTAATCGAAGTGGTGGTCAGCGTGGCGCTATCGCTGGCGATGGGGCTGCCGCTGGGCATTATGGCGGCGCTGTGCGGCAAAAGCGTGGACCACATCATTATGTGGATTATGGACGTGATCTTCGCCTTCCCGGGGATCGTGCTGGCCATTCTGCTGGTGAGCGTGCTGGGGGCTGGGCTGATCAATATGCTGCTGGCGATCGCCATTTTCTCGGTGCCGGTTTACGCCCGCCTGAGCCGCAACCTGACGCTGGGGATTAAAAATATGGAGTATATGGAAGCGGCGCGCGCGCTGGGGATTGGCTACCGGCGGCAGATTATTCACTATATTCTGCGCAACACGCTGGGGCCGATTACCGTGCAGGCTACCCTGACCGGCGGGTCGGTGATTCTCGCCGCCGCCTCGCTGTCGTTTTTGGGCATGGGGGTACAGCCGCCGATGCCGGAGTGGGGCACGATGATGAGCGACGGGCGTAACTTCCTCGGGATCAGCCTGGGCATTTCGCTGTGGCCGGGGCTGGCCATCGTCCTTTCCGTCCTCGGGTTTAATATTCTCGGCGACGGCCTGCGCGACCTGCTGGACACTCGCCTGTGAACGCGCGCGTGCTCTGCCTCGATATTGGCGGTTCCTTTATCAAAAGCGCCATCTCCGGGGCGGCGGGGGCGATCGCCGATATCCGCCAGCGTCCCGTTCCCACCGGCGGCTGGGACGATTTTTCCGCAGCGATTGGCGATATCATTGCCGGCTACGGCGACGGTCTGTCGGCGGAAAGCCCGCTGGCGCTCTCCTGCGCCGGGGTGGTGGATGTCGCCACCGATCGCATTCTCTCCAGCAACGTGAAGCCTTTTCGGGGCGTCAGCATTACCCGGACCCTTAGCGCCGGGCTGCGGCGTGCGGTGGTGATGGCCAATGACGCCGACTGTTTTACCCTCGCGGAGGCGAGCAGCGGCGCAGCGCAGGGGCTCCCGGTGGTGCTGGGGATTATCCTCGGCAGCGGCATCGGCGGCGGCATCGCGATTCATGGCAATATTCTCTACGGTAATCAGGGGATAAGCGCAGAATGGGGCCACGGACCCATTGTGCAGACCGCGCTGAAGGTCGGGGATCGCAGCCTGAGCCTGCCGCGCCTGCCCTGCGGCTGCGGGCAAAGCGGATGCCTCGACACCCTGGGCGGGGCGAGGGGCATTGAGCGGCTGCACCATATTCTGAGCGGGCAGACCCTGAGCAGCCGGGAGATTGTCGCCCAGGGGCTGGCGGGACGTGAACCCCAGGCCCTGACCCTCGTCGCGTGGCTGGAGGTGGTGAGCGAGCCGCTGGCCCATACGGTGAATATCCTCGGGCCGCACCGAATCGTGGCCGGCGGGGGGATGGCGAGCGAGGCGGCGCTGATTAGCCGCCTTGACGAGGCCCTGCGGCGTAAGATTTTGCTGAAAACGGAGCGGCCGCTGATCGTGGCGGGCCGCCACGTAAGCGACGGCGGCCTTATCGGTGCCAGCGTGCTGGGGCAGCGGCTTTTATCAGCGAATTCAGCACCCTGCTCCTTTTAGCCCTTGCTTAACGGAGGCGTCAGGCTAGACTACGAAAATTAAGCATGAGTTAACGGAGGTCTGGTGGAGGCGATTAAAGGTGCGGAACTGAATGTCCCGGATGCCGTTTTTGCATGGCAGTTTGACGGCAAGGGCGGCGTAAAACCGCTGACAAATAGCGACACTATCGATAAAGACCATCCCTGCTGGCTACATCTGAACTACACCCACGCCGACAGCGCGCAGTGGCTGGCGGAAACGCCGCTGCTGCCGAACAGCGTGCGCGATGCGCTGGCGGGGGAAAGCACCCGGCCGCGGGTGACGCGGGTCGGCGATGGGACGCTGATTACCCTGCGCTGCATTAACGGCAGCACCGACGAACGGCCGGATCAGCTGGTGGCGATGCGCTTATATATGGATGAGCGCCTTATCGTTTCAACCCGCCAGCGGCGGGTGCTGGCGCTGGACGACGTGCTCGGCGACCTGCGTGAAGGCACCGGCCCGGTGGACTGCGGCAGCTGGCTGGTGGATATCTGCGATGCGCTGACCGATCATGCCAGCGAGTTTATCGAACAGCTGCACGACCGGATAATCGACCTGGAGGATAATCTGCTGGATCAGCAGGTTCCCCCGCGCGGCTTCCTCGCCCTGCTGCGCAAGCAGCTGATCGTGATGCGTCGCTATATGGCCCCGCAGCGCGATGCCTACTCCCGGCTGGCCAGCGAACGTCTGCCGTGGATGAATGACGACCAGCGTCGGCGCATGCAGGATATCTCCGATCGCCTCGGCCGCGGTCTGGATGAGATCGATAGCTGCATTGCCCGCACGGCGATTATGAGCGATGAGATCGCGCAGATTATGCAGGAGGCGATGTCGCGCAGAACCTATACCATGTCATTGATGGCTATGGTTTTTCTGCCCAGCACCTTTCTGACCGGCCTGTTTGGCGTCAACCTCGGCGGCATCCCCGGCAACGAGTGGCATTTGGGCTTTTCCATCTTTTGCGTAATGTTAGTTGTTCTGATCGGTGGTGTTGCATGGTGGTTACATCGTAGTAAATGGCTGTAAATAATCGCCTTTTATCAGCCTTTGGCCGCGAAAACCCGGCAATGTTTGAGCGAAATCAATAAACCTACTACCCATTCGGGGCAATATCTCTCTCGCAGGTGAATGCAACGTCAAGCGATGGGCGTTGCGCTCCATATTGTCTTACTTCCTTTTTTGAATTACTGCATAGCACAATTGATTCGTACGATGCCGACTTTATTGAGTCGGCTTTTTTTTTGCTCTCCGGCGGCCAGCTTCTACGCTTAATGGGTGGTACACCCGCTCACAACCGGGAGAGTCAACATGCGATATCAGCCATTAACTTCCATACCCATTTCACCCGAGCCTAACGACCCGATGCCGGTGCCGGACCCGCGGCCTCGTCCGCACCCTTTACCCGACCCGCCGCCGGACGATGAACCGATTAAATTGTCGCATCAGAGGCGCAATTCTGCGAGGATACGCGCCTGCCAATTGCGCGCCCTTTAACACGAGAAAATATTGTGACCGCTTTTTCAACCCTGAACGTTTTGCCCGCCGCCCAGCTCGATAACCTCAACGAGCTGGGATACCTTGCGATGACTCCGGTCCAGGCGGCGGCTTTGCCGGCGATTCTGGCCGGTAAAGACGTGCGCGTACAGGCGAAAACCGGCAGTGGGAAAACGGCCGCATTTGGCCTCGGTCTGCTCCAGCAGATTGACGCCACGCTGTACAAGACGCAGTCTCTGGTGCTGTGCCCGACGCGCGAGCTGGCCGACCAGGTCGCCGGCGAACTGCGCCGGCTGGCGCGCTTTCTGCCGAATATTAAAATTTTAACCCTCTGTGGGGGCCAGCCCTTCGGCGCCCAGCGCGATTCGCTGCAGCACGCGCCGCATATTATCGTCGCCACCCCGGGACGCCTGCTCGATCATCTGCAGAAGGGCACCGTCTCGCTGGACGCGCTGCAGACGCTGGTGATGGACGAGGCGGATCGGATGCTTGATATGGGGTTCAGCGACGCCATTGACGAAGCCATTCGCTTTGCCCCCGCCGAGCGGCAGACGCTGCTGTTCTCCGCGACCTGGCCGGAGGCCATTGCGGCGATTAGCGGACGCGTGCAAAACGATCCGCAAACCATCGAGATTGATTCCGTTGACGCGCTGCCGGCAATTGAACAGCAGTTCTTCGAAACCTCGCAGAAGGGCAAAATCGCGCTGCTGCAAAAGCTGCTCAGCCAGCATAAGCCGGCCTCCTGCGTGGTGTTCTGCAATACCAAAAAGGATTGCCAGGCCGTTTGCGATGCGCTCAACGCTGCCGGGCAGAGCGCGCTGTCGCTGCATGGCGATCTCGAACAGCGCGATCGCGATCAAACCCTGATCCGCTTTGCTAACGGCAGCTCCCGCGTGCTGGTGGCGACCGACGTGGCGGCTCGCGGTCTCGATATTAAATCCCTGGAGCTGGTTATTAACTACGAGCTGGCCTGGGACCCGGAAGTTCACGTTCACCGCATCGGCCGCACCGCGCGCGCCGGAGAGAGCGGGCTGGCGATCAGCCTTTGCGCGCCGGAAGAGGCCCAGCGCGCCAATATTCTTGCGGAGATGCTGCAGCTCAAGCTGAACTGGATGAACGCGCCGGCCGGCGGGACGATCGTCCCGCTGGAAGCCGAAATGACGACCCTGTGCATTGACGGCGGTAAGAAGGCCAAAATGCGCGCCGGGGACGTACTCGGGGCGCTGACCGGAGATTTAGGATTCGATGGCGCCGATATCGGCAAGATTAACGTTCATCCGGCACACGTCTACGTGGCGCTGCGCCAGGGCGTGGCCCACAAAGCGTTTAAGCTGCTGCAAAACGGCAAGATTAAGGGCAAGAACTGCCGGGTTCGTTTGCTGAAATAGGGTAGACAAGGGCGTCTCAGCCACCGCGCTGAGGCGCCCGTTCGCGGTTTACTTCACTTCCACCACGTTCAGCCGCAGCTCGTCCAGCTGGGCCTCATCCTCTTCCGGCTGCCAGCCGGCAGGCCGGTGCGGGATCTCTTCGCGATCGAACGCCAGGTCGCCGCCGTCAACCACCTCAGAGCCGTGGGTAATCCCTTTAAAGTCAAACAGGCTGACGTCGCTAAGATGCGACGGCACGACGTTCTGCATGGCGCTGAACATGGTCTCGATACGCCCCGGATAGCGCTTATCCCAGTCGCGCAGCATATCGCCGATCACCTGACGCTGCAGGTTAGGCTGGGAGCCGCACAGGTTGCATGGAATGATAGGGAACGCTTTCGCCTGCGAGAAGCGCTCGATATCCTTTTCGCGGCAGTAGGCCAGCGGGCGGATAACGATATGCTTGCCGTCGTCGCTCATCAGCTTCGGCGGCATGCCCTTCATCTTGCCGCCGTAGAACATATTGAGAAACAGCGTCTGCAGAATGTCGTCGCGGTGGTGGCCGAGGGCGATTTTGGTCGCGCCGAGCTCGGTGGCCGTGCGGTAGAGGATCCCGCGACGCAGGCGCGAACAGAGCGAACAGGTGGTTTTACCCTCGGGAATTTTCTCTTTGACGATCCCGTAGGTGTTCTCTTCGACAATCTTATATTCGACGCCGAGCTGCTGCAGGTACTCCGGCAGAATGTGCGCGGGGAAGCCGGGCTGCTTCTGATCGAGGTTGACCGCCACCAGGGAGAAAGAGATGGGCGCGCTTTTTTGTAAGCTGCGCAGGATCTCCAGCATGGTGTAGCTGTCCTTGCCGCCGGAAAGGCAAACCATAATCCGGTCGCCTTCTTCAATCATATTGAAATCGGCAATGGCTTCGCCGACGTTGCGGCGCAGGCGCTTCTGCAACTTGTCGATGTTGTATTTTTCTTTCTTTGTAACTTGCTGATTATCGAGCATTATTAGCGTTCTCTGAAACAAAAAGGGGCATCTAAGGGGCAACGTTAAATCACAGTTCACGCCTGGCGTTGAGCATCGATAGCCGATCGCCGTTCATTTCTTCAATCCATGTACTGTAGACTTCATACACCGTTTTCGCGTTTTCATGCCCCATCGGGTTAGCCATAAAAGATGGGTTAGCGCCGGCCGATCGCAGCCAGCAGGCAAAAGTATGTCGCGTATGGTACGGATTCCGGCGACGAATGCCAGCGCGTTTTGCAGCGGCCGCCCATCTGCCGTGGGAATAGTGAGTTTCTGGCTCCCCGCGGGGGGGCCCGCCAGCGCCATACTCCCGCTGGGGAAGGGATCGCTTAGCTTAAGCAAACGGGGTGAATTCGCCGCGGCCGTTATTCCGCTGACGATCGGAAGCAGGGAGCAAAAATAGGCCCTGGATGATCCATCTAAAGCGCCGCTGATATCCCTGGAATAGAGTGATGGCAGATGGTTCTGCCATCACTCCGGCTGCATTTTACAGGTAGCGCGTAGCAATCAATAACGTTCAGGAACGATCATCTCATCCGGTACCGGGTGACGAATATAATCCGCGCTATGGAGCCGCGGGGGCAGGGTAATCGTCGGGGTCTCCGCCTCTGTATAGGGGATCTGGTGCAGAAGATGGGCGATACAGTTGAGGCGCGCCTTTTTCTTGTCCACTCCCTGCACGACCCACCAGGGGGCTTCGACAATATGCGTGCGTTCAAGCATGACCTCTTTTGCTTCCGTGTAATCCTCCCAGCGGCGCCGGCTCTCCAGGTCCATCGGGCTGAGTTTCCACTGCTTCAGCGGATCGTGGATGCGGCTCAGAAAACGGAGCTCCTGCTCGTCATCGGTAATGGAGAACCAGTATTTGATAATCTGAATCCCGCTGCGGGACAGCATCCGTTCGAATTCCGGGACGCTGCGAAAGAACTCTTCATATTCCTGGTCGTTACAGAAGCCCATCACTCGTTCCACGCCGGCCCGGTTATACCAGCTGCGGTCAAACAGCACCATCTCCCCGGCGGCCGGTAAATGGGAGACGTAGCGCTGGAAGTACCACTGCGTCTTTTCACGGTCATTAGGCGCGGGCAAAGCCGCCACGCGACAGGTACGAGGATTCAGCCGCTGGGTAATGCGCTTGATCACCCCCCCTTTTCCGGCGGCATCGCGGCCTTCAAAGATAATCACCACCCGGTGGCCGGTGCGGGATATCCAGTCCTGCATCTTGACCAGCTCTCCCTGGAGATGAAGCAGTTCGCGGAAATAGCGCCTGCGCGCGGCTTTCTTTTCATCGCCGTCCACTTCTCGCGAATCCATGCGTAAATCATCCAGCTCCATTTCCAGTTCTTCATCGTAACTGTCGTAGAACTCCTGCAACAGGCGTTGATTGAACTGCTCGTCGCGGTTGATGTATTGCTCTGACATGATTTACTCTCCTGTCGGATCCCATCACAGTTTATTGAAAAGCCAGTGTAAAATGGCGGAAAGCAGCACCGAGGCCGGTAACGTTAGCACCCAGGCCAGCGCCAGGTTACGTACCGTCGAAAGCTGAAGGCCGGAGTTATTGGCCGCCATGGTGCCGGCGATACCGGAAGAGAGAACGTGCGTCGTGGAGACCGGCAGGCCAAAAGCGTCGGCCGCGCCGATGGTGCCCATCGCCACGAGCTCCGCGCTGGCGCCCTGGGCATAGGTCAGATGGGTTTTACCGATCTTTTCGCCGATGGTGATAACGATTCTTCGCCAGCCCACCATTGTCCCGAGCCCCAGAGCAATCGCTACCGCCACTTTGACCCAGAACGGAATAAAGCGGGTTGAGCTGTCCAGCTCGCTTTTCAGCGCATCAAGGTTGTTTGCCAGATCCGGCGGAAGCTGTACGGCAGGGTTTTTCTTCAGATGCTTGATGGTTTCTGAAGCCAGATACATATCGTTACGGGTGTTCGTGACCGACCGGGCCGGTATTTTGTTCACCGCTCCGTACTGGCGGATCTGATCGCCGATCATGCCTGACAGCCGCCCCAGCGCCGGCAGCACCGCTGGCGTTAACTCGCCGCTGCGCACGTAGGTGGTCAGCACTTCGCGAGGATTGGGCGTCGCCACGCCGGGAGAAACCTGCAGCAGCCGGCTTTCCGTAACCTGGGCAAGGGCGGCCACCCGCGGCGCCTGTTCGGGGGGCAGGGTGCGGTTCAGCGCATAGGCAATTGGCATGGTGCCCACCAGAATCAGCATAATCAGCCCCATCCCTTTCTGCCCGTCGTTCGAACCGTGGGCAAATGAGACGCCGGTACAGGTCAGGATAAGCAGGCTCCGGATCCACAGCGGCGGCGGCGCATCATTTTTGGGCGCGGCATAGAGCTGTTTGTTTTTGACAAATTTTTTCAGCAGCAGCAGTAAAACCGCGGCGCAGACAAACCCGACAATGGGCGAGAGCAGCAGAGAGTAGCCAACGTTGACCGCCTGTCCCCAATCCACGCCGCTGGTGCCGTTGCGCCCGTGAATCAGGGCGTTCGCCACGCCAACGCCAATAATAGAGCCAATCAGAGTGTGGGAGGAGGAGGCGGGCAGACCAAACCACCAGGTGCCGAGATTCCAGATAATCGCTGAAAACAGCAGGGCATAAACCATGGCAAAGCCATTCCCGGTACCGGCCTGGAGGATTAATTCAACCGGTAGCAGCGAAATGATGCCGAAGGCAACCACGCCGCTGGAGAGCAGGACGCCAAGAAAGTTAAAAAATCCGGACCAGATCACGGCCACGGTCGGCGGCAGGGAATGGGTGTAAATCACCGTGGCAACGGCGTTGGCGGTGTCATGGAAACCATTAACAAATTCAAATCCGAGGGCGATTATCAGCGCCAGTCCTAATAAAAGAAAGGGAATGTAGCTGGTATATACCTCACCGGAATCCGCGACATCATTAAATAAGCTAACGCCCGAGAACGCCACGCCCGTTATTAATAATAAAACAAAAAAGAGGATCGTTTTTTTACTGCTCTTTTTATGGATCCCGGAGCGTATGGACGAAGGGGCGAGACCCTGTTCTGCTGATAATGAGGGACTATTATTACTCATAAAAACCATCCTCTGATGACAAAACTCATGCGATATACACGAACTTCCTGGCCGAGTTTATAGGAGTGAATGATCCCTTAGGTTTATTTTTTGTGAATAAATTGTTGCAGTTGGCAGGGGAATAAAAAGAGGGTAAGCACGGGAATTTACGAAACGGGAAGATAAAAAGCCCGCACCGGCGGCGGGCTGAAGGAAGAAGTTAGCGGACCACCAGTACGGAACACTCGGCGTGGCGCACGACGGCCGCGGCGTTAGAGCCGAGCAGGTAGGTGGTGATATCCGGGCGGTGCGAGGCGATGATGACTAAATCTGCCGGCAGCGACTTCGCCAGCTCCAGAATGTTGTCCTTCGGCGAACCTTCGGCAATATGGAAATGCACCCGATCTTCAGGGATGGCAAACTGCTTCACCACCTCTTTCAGCCGCGTTTCGGAGTCCGCTTTGAACTCATCCATCGGCGGCATCTCTGCGGTATAGGCCATGCCCAGCGAGGCGTAATAGGGAAGAGAGGGGATCACGCTCAGAAAATGGACTTCAGCATCATCAATCCGCGCTTCGGCTTCAACGTGGCTGATAACGCGTTGAGTTAATTCTGTATCAGAAATATCTATGGGTACAAGAATTATTCTGGTCATAAAACCTCCGGTTTAATTAACCTCTAAAAGTGTACGCCATTCAGGGGCAATATGTACAATGACCAGGGTCAGACTTTGGCTTCAGGTCGCGGAACGTTCGCTAAATTTACCTTTGATCACCCCGTCATAAAAACGCCCTTTGGAAACGACCTGCAGAAAGTTGTGAAAAACCCGCGGCGGAACGTCGCAGTACTGCAGCGTTTTGCCGTCGCGAAAACGTATTTCAAGGATGCCGAAGGTTTCGTCGTAGGCGACGGAGGCGATTCGCGATGATTTTACGGGATGATGATGCATTGCTGGCGTCCTTTACGAGCGGTCTGGTAAGCAATATATCATCCGCCGGACGACTATTTTAACGCAACAGGTATATTGTTTTGATTTGGTTAACATATCGGCAGAAAGGCGCGCGGACCCGCCGTCTGCGTCTCGATCTGCGTCGTCGCCGACGGTAGAACGGCGGAACCTGGTCTTCGGTAGCTCCTGATACCGCAGCGTCAGGCTCAGGCCGCAGCGGCGACCATAGCCGAACGGGTTGTAGCCGCCGAATCCCAGACCGGGCGTGCCAGCCGGTCCGGGCGCCGTGCGTATCGGGCTGACGATAGTTGGTCTGAATGTTATATTCCCATCCTCTTTTATTTAAATATGCCTTTGGTGACTTTGATTTTAACCCACTTCAGGGAAGTAAGAATCAGACGAAATAATAAGATGGAAGGGCGTAAATATTAATTATTTGGTTATGGATGAATCCTGAAATAAAGAATTCCGCGGCTATGGCGATAATCTTCATGAATCTTTCAAGGGTATTTATATGAAATAAAAATTATACGCCGGGAAGTTAATGGGATATTATTCGCGCGTTGTATGCCTATGTTTATTGTCAGCCGCATTTTTGCTGCCGCAGCTCGCCGTCCTCTTGCGGGCTATTTAAACGGTAAAATGACAAGCCCGAATATTCATTCGGGCTTTTTTTATGGCAACGCGCAAGGCGCGGTAAACATTAGCTTTCGACGGTGGGTTTCTCCGCTTTACCGGCCATCTGCGCAAGGAAGTCATAGCGTTTTTGCAGATCGGCCGCCGCGTCCTGCCACAGCTGCTCCGCTACCTCCGGCTGCTGCGCGTTGAGGCGACGGAAGCGCTGCTCGTTGAGCAGGGTTTCCGCCAGCGCGTCCGACGGTGGGCGAGAGTCCAGCGCCAGCGGGAGCTTGCCCTCATCCGCCCGGCGCGGGTCGAAGCGGTACAGCGGCCAGAACCCGGTGGCGGTCAGCTGGCGCATCTGATCGTGGCTCAGCGCCAGATCGTAGCCGTGCTCTTCGCAAGGGCTATAAGCGATAATCAGCGACGGTCCCGGATAGGCCTCCGCTTCCTGAATCGCTTTCACCGTCTGATTAAACTGGGCGCCCAGCGAAATCTGCGCCACGTAGACGTGGCCGTACATCATCATGCTGACGCCAAGGTCTTTGCGCGATTTACGCTTACCGTGTTCGCCAAACTTGGTCACCGCGCCGAGCGGCGTGGCCTTCGAGGCCTGGCCGCCGGTGTTGGAGTAGCACTGGGTGTCGAGAACCAGGATATTGACGTTTTCGGTCAGGCTCAGCACGTGGTCGAGGCCGCCGAAGCCGATATCGTAGGCCCAGCCGTCGCCGCCGATCAGCCAGATCGATTTTTCCACCAGCGCGTCGGCGTCGGTCAGCAGCTCCTGCGCTCCCTCAACGCCGGCCAGCGCGCGGCGCAGCTCCGCCACCTGCTCACGGCGGACGTCAGGCGCGGCCTCGGCGTGCAGGGCAGCGTTCAGCTCCGCCGGGATCGCATCGGCAAACTGCTCCAGCAGGCGCATCACCCGCTGACGGTGCTGGTCCACAGAGAGGCGGAAGCCGAGGCCAAACTCGGCGTTATCCTCAAATAAAGAGTTGGCCCATGCCGGGCCACGCCCGTTGGCGTCGGTGGTATACGGTGTTGACGGCAGGTTGCCGCCGTAAATCGACGAGCAGCCGGTGGCGTTGGCGATCAGCATCCGGTCGCCGTACAGCTGGGTCAGCAGCTTGATATAAGGCGTTTCGCCGCAGCCGGAGCAGGCGCCGGAGTATTCAAACAGCGGGCTTATCAGCTGAGAGGTGCGAATATCGATGCGCTCCAGTGCGCTGCGGTCGATCTCCGGCAGGTTGAGGAAGAAGTCGTAATTGACCTTCTCCTCCTCAACGTGCTCAAGGCGCGACATCATATTGATGGCCTTGATCTCCGGGTTTTGCCGGTCTTTCGCCGGGCAAACCTCAACGCACAGGTTACAGCCGGTACAATCTTCCGGCGCCACCTGCAGCACGTATTTTTGGCCGCGCATATCGCGGGATTTCACGTCCAGCGAATGCAGGCTGGCCGGGGCGGCTTCCATTGCCTCCGGGGAGATAACCTTGGCGCGGATTGCCGAGTGCGGGCAGGCCGCGACGCAGTGGTTACACTGGGTACACAGCTCCTCTTTCCAGATAGGGATCTCTTCGGCGATATTGCGTTTTTCCCAGCGGGTGGTGCCCATCGGCCAGGTGCCGTCCGGCGGCAGGGCGGAAACCGGCAGCGCATCGCCGAGTCCGGCCAGCATGGCGGCGGTCACGGTTTTGACAAAGTCCGGCGCGGCATCGGAGACCACCGGCGGGCGGTTCGGGCTGGCGGCGTTGACCTGCTGCAGCGGCACTTCGGCCAGCGACTCGCGGGCCATCGCCAGCGCCTGCCAGTTGCGTTCAACCAGCTCCTGGCCCTTGCTGCTGTAGCTTTTGGCGATCGCGCCCTGCAGCTCGGCCAGGGCGCTGTCGCCCGGGAGAATCTGCGTCAGATGGAAGAACGCCATCTGCATGACGGTGTTGATACGCGCGCCGAGGCTGCATTCGCGGGCAATTTTGGCGGCGTTGACGATATAAAACCGCGCCCGCTTCTGGTTGAGCATCGCCTGCACTTCCTGCGGCAGACGCGACCACGCCTCATCGGCGGCGTAGGGCGTATTCAGCAGGAAAATCCCGCCGGGCTTCAGCCGCTCCACCATCTGGTATTTGTCGATAAACTGTAGCTGATGACAGCCGACGAAGTCGGCCTGCGAGATCAGGTAGGAGGAGCGAATCGGCTTCTCGCTGACGCGCAGATGCGAAACGGTCAGCCCGCCGGCCTTTTTCGAGTCGTAGACGAAGTAGCCCTGCGAGAACCACGGCGTCGAGTTGCCGATGATTTTGATGTTGTTCTTGGTGGCCGATACGCTGCCGTCGCTGCCCAGACCGTAGAACAGCGCTTCCAGCTTTGCCTCCGACGGCAGGGTGTTTTCCCCCAGCGGCAGGGAGAGGTTGGTGACATCATCGTAGATCCCGACGGTAAAGCGCGGTTTCGGCTGCGCCGCGCTCAGCTCGTTAAATACCGCCAGCACGCACTCGGGGCCGAACTCTTTTGACGACAAGCCGTAGCGGCCGCCGATGGTGCGCGGCAGCGTTTCGCGTTCGCCGCGATTAAACGCTTCCGCCAGCGCGGTCATAACGTCGAGGTACAGCGGCTCTGCCTGGGCGCCGGGCTCTTTGGTGCGGTCCAGCACGGCGACGGCGCGCGCGCTTTCCGGCAGCGCTTCCAGCAGGTGAGCGGCGGAGAAGGGGCGATAGAGCCGCACTTTCAGCACGCCGACTTTTTCACCGCGGCTGAGCAGTTCATCCACCACTTCTTCGCAGGTGCCGATGGCGGAACCCATCACCACAATCACCCGTTCGGCCTGCGGGTGGCCATAGAACTCGAACGGCTTATAGCGACGGCCGGTGGCGGTCGCGAAAGCGTCCATTGCCGTTTCGACATGCTCGTAGACCGCGTCGTACCACGGGTTGGTGGCCTCACGAGACTGGAAATAGGTATCGGGGTTGGCGGAGGTTCCGCGAATTACCGGATGTTCGGGATTCAGCGCGCGCAGGCGATGGGCGTCGATTTCATCCTGCGGCAGCAGGCTGCGGATGGTGTCATCCGCCAGCGGCGCGATTTTGTTGATTTCGTGCGAGGTGCGGAAGCCGTCAAAGAAATGGATAAACGGCACCCGGCTTTTGAGGGTCGCAATATGCGAAATCAGGGCGAAATCCTGCGCCTCCTGGACGTTGCTGGCGCAGAGCATCGCGCAGCCGGTCTGGCGCACGGCCATCACGTCCGAGTGATCGCCGAAAATCGAGAGCGCATGGGTGGCGACGGTACGCGCGGCGACGTGCAGGACAAACGGCATCAGCTGACCGGCCAGCTTGTACAGCGTCGGGATCATCAGCAGCAGACCCTGCGAGGAGGTAAAGGAGGTCGAGAGGGCGCCGGTTTGCAGCGCCCCGTGCACGGCGCCGATAGCCCCGGCTTCCGACTGCATTTCAACCACCCGAGGTACGTCGCCCCAGATGTTTTTTAGCCCGTTGCCGGCCCAGGCGTCGGCCTGCTCGGCCATCGTTGAGCTGGGGGTAATCGGGTAGATGGCGATAACTTCACTGGTGCGGAACGCGACAGAAGCGGCCGCGCCATTACCGTCGATAGTAATCATAAAAAGAGACCCTAACATTGCGCAAAAAAGAAGGGACCCGCAAAACGGCGGCGAATCCTGTAATTATATGTAGTGAGTATAGGGGCTTTCGCTATGCCCTTGAAGTTGTGCGCCTTTCGAGTGCACAAATTGATCCATGGCGCGCGCCCCGCTGACGGGCTAAATAAGCTTATATGCTATTGACTTATAAGATCATATTCTGGCGCCGGGGCGAAAGGGAGCGCGCGCGGCCAGCTCGCGTTTGTGAAAACTGGATCGATCTTGCCGCTATTTACCCGGCGGTAGCGCGGCGGCGATTGACGTCGGCGGAAGAGAGAGGCGATCCCGCCGAAAATCGGCGATCCGGCGGGAAATTTGCTAGAAAATGTTAATGGGGCGCATAAATACGTATTCCGCCTCTCGACGTCGGGCGCCGGTCTGCCTATTATTCTTGGGTTTGTTTATTTTAAGATGTTTCTGAGGGGAGAGACGATGCGAGCTGCGTTTTTAGTTGGGTGTGCCGCGTTATTACTGTCGGCCTGCAGTAGTGAACCCGTTCAGCAGGCGACGGCGGCCCACGTATCACCGGGCATGCGCGCGGCGATGAGCAGTACCGGCCAGGCAAACTGCGCGATGATTGGCGGCTCGCTGTCGGTGGCGCGTCAGCTGGACGGCTCGGCGATTGGGATGTGCGCGCTGCCTAACGGCAAGCGCTGCAGCGAGCAGGCGCTGGCCGGCGGCAGCTGCGGTAACTACTAAGCATAACTTCCGCGCGGACGCGCTCTGCGGGCAGCGTAATTACGGCATGCCCGCTGCGTTGAGGCGCCGCGGCGTGCGGGATCAGTGAACCAGATCGGCGAGCTTATACACCAGCGTCCGATCGGCGGTCGCCAGCGTCAGCTGCTGTTCGGTGAGATCGACCTGCGCCCCGTCGCGGAGCATTTTGCCGAGCGTGGCGTCCAGCTCGTTAAGCTGCGGGTCAGCGCACAGCATCCGGGTCATCGCCAGCTCTTTAACCTTCAGCTCGCCATCCGACACCTTGCCTTCGCCGCTAAAGCGGTTGCACATATTGCCCGAGACGAACGTCTTCTCGCCAAAGCTCAGCTCCAGAGGCTTCGTGCCGTCCTTAAGCGGCTGACCGTCGACGCTGGTGAGGATAAACCGATGGTGCTGAAGCTGCTCCGCGCCGGTGGATACCTTGCTGTTATATACGCAGCCGGAAAGCAGCACTCCTGCCGCCAGCAGCGCAGCAAACTTATTCATTGTTTCTCCAGAAATATTTCACATCTTTAAGGTAGGCAGAGTGTAACTGTACTGCAGGCAATTTCTGTGGGGCTTATCTGAATGTGCCCCCCGCGGCGGGAGGGCACAAAAGGGGAAGGAAATCAGGCCAGCGCGTTGGCGCAGGCTTCACCGGCGGCAACCTGGCGCAGGTTATCGAGGGTGGTTTGCGAAATACTGATTAACGCCTCGGCGGTGAGGAACGCCTGGTGCCCGGTGAACAGCACGTTATGGCAGGCCGACAGCCGGCGGAACACGTCATCCTGAATCACGTCGTTGGATTTATCTTCGAAGAACAGATCGCGCTCGTTCTCATAGACGTCCATCCCCAGCGCGCCGATTTTCTGGTGCTTCAGGGCGTCGATGGCCGCCTGCGAATCAATCAACGCGCCGCGGCTGGTGTTGATGATCATCACGCCATCCTTCATCCGATCGAATGCCGCATGGTTCAACAGATGATAGTTCTCATCAGTCAGCGGGCAGTGCAAAGAGATCACGTCCGACTGGGCGTACAGCGTCTGCAGGTCAACGTACTCGACGCCGAGATCCAGCGCGGCGGCGTTAGGGTATGGATCGAACGCCAGCAGGCGCATGCCAAATCCTTTGAGGATCCGCAGCGCCGCCACGCCGATTTTGCCGGTACCGATCACGCCTGCGGTTTTACCGTGCATGGTGAAGCCGGTTAAGCCTTCGAGGGAGAAGTTGGCATCGCGGGTGCGCTGATAGGCGCGGTGAATGCGCCGGTTCAGCGACATCATCATGCCGATGGTGTGCTCGGCGACCGCTTCCGGCGAATAGGCCGGCACGCGCACCACCCGCAGGCCCAGCTCTTTGGCCGCGTCCAGATCGACGTTATTAAAGCCGGCGCAGCGCAGGGCGATGTACTTCACGCCGTGCGCCTTCAGCTCTTCCAGCACCGGGCGGCTACCGTCGTCGTTAACGAAAATGCATACCGCCTCGCAGCCGTTGGCGGTTTTTGCCGTTTTTTCGGTTAACAGAAAATCGAAAAATTCGAGTTCAAAGCCATATGTATCATTAACGTGCTGAAGGTACTTTTTATCGTACTGCTTCGTACTATAAACAGCGATTTTCATAAGACTTTTCTCCAGTGATTATACCGTCACGGTAGCATATTTAAAATAATCATACAATTATTAAAAATTAGTTTAATTAACAGGTTATAATCATAATTCTAGAGCATATCTCTGCACCGAGGTATCGCTTTAAAACATAATGCCTTTTTACTCCAGGCTGAAGCCGAAGGCGCCGGGCGCCAGCAGAATAAGCGGCCACAGCAGGCCGGAACTGACGTTGGCGAGCTGAAAGCGCCAGAAAGAGACGCCGCCGGCCCCGCTGGCGAGCGGAAGGGTGGCGCGCAGCGGAGAGAGAAAGCGGCTGAAAAATACCGCCCAGGCCCCGTGGCGGCGCAAAAACCGCCGGCTGCGGGCGAGGCGCCCGGCGCTAAGCCAGCGCAGGCGGTGGAGATGGCGCCGGTAGCGGCGTCCTGCCAGCCAGGAGAGCCAGAATCCGCCGATAGCTCCGATCCCGGCGCTGAGCCACATTAGTAAAAAATGCCCGAGGCTGGCGGAGGCGAGGGCGCCGAGCAGCAGCAGGCCGGAGGTGCCGGGCACCAGCAGCGAGACGATGGCGCAGGATTTAGCGAACGTCAGCAGGAACACCAGCAGCATCAGCAGCGCATAGTGGCCCTGCGTTGCCTCAATCAGCGAGTAAATAAACGCCACGTTCCCCCTCCGGCCTGCTCTGATGACGGATAGCCAGTGTGGCAGGCGCCGGTTAAATGAAGGCTAAATCAGCGGCGGGTCAAAAAATCGCCGCAACGATGGCGGCGTAGCGGCTATCCTTAGGCAGGACGCAAACTTTAACTCATTGGTCGAACGTGCCACAATAAGCGCTACATTCGGCATATACTATTGTTGATTCAGGATATTAAGCGCCCATGAAGGGTAATTATAAAGCCGCTATCGCGCTGGTGCTGGCACTCCTTTTGCTGCCGCTGGCCCTGCTGTCTACGCTGACCCACTGGGTGCCGACGCTAGCCGGGATCTGGCTTCCTGAAGGGACCCGGATCTCGCTGAGCGAGAGCCCGCGCCTGACGCGCACCGCGCTGCGTATCCCCGATTTACGCTACCTGGTCGGCGACTGCGAGCTGGCAAGGGTCGCCAATGCCGAACTTTCCCATCCCAGCCGCTGGCGCCTGCATCTCGATGAGCTGGATATCAACAGCGTCTGCCTGAGCAAACTCCCGGAGAGCGAACCCGCGCGCGGCGCGCCGCGCACCCTGGCTGAATGGCAGTCCATGCTGCCCTATAGCTGGCTGACCATCGAGAGCCTGCGCCTGTCGCCGTGGGAAAAATGGCGGGGGCGGCTGGTGATGTCGCTGACGCCGACGCAGCAGGATATCGGCTACAGCGGGCCAGAGGTCAGCGTACAGGCCCGCCTGCGCGGTCAGGCGCTGACCGTCAGCGACTTCTCCGCGCGGCTGGTTGAGGGCCAGGCGCCGGTCCGACTGGTCGGCGAGTTCCATATGCCGCTGGTGCCGGACGGTTTGCCGGTTGACGGCCATCTGCTGAGCACCTTCGAATTTCCAGAGCCGCCGGGGCTGGTTGACGCCGAGCTGGAGTGGCAGAAAAACCGCGGGCAGCTGCTGGTGACCCCGCGGGGCGAGGTGCAGCCGATGCTCGACCTGCCGTGGGAAATTACCCCCGAACGCATTGCGATTAGCGACGGCCGCTGGAGCACCGAATATGCCGGCTATCCGCTGAGCGGCCGGGTGGCGCTGGCGGTCGATGACTGGCAGCAGGGAACCGAGAATATGCAGGTCAGCGGGCGCCTGAACGTGCTGACCCAGGGGGAGGCCGGAAAGGGCAATGCGGTGCTGAACGTGGGGCCCGGTAAGCTCAGCATGGATAGCAGCGATATGCCGCTGCGGCTAACCGGCGAGGCGAAGCTCGGGGAGCTTATCGTCTACGCCGCGCTGCCGGCGAGGCTGAGCGGTCCGCTAACTCTGCCGGAGCTGACGTTCCACCCCGGGGCGCTGCTGCGTTCGCGCGGGCGGGTGATTGATTCCCTGAATATCGATGAAATACGCCTGCCGCTGGCGGGGGTCAAGGTCACCCGCCAGGGCGTCGACGGCCGGCTGCAGGCGATTCTGCGCGCCCATGAGCAGGAGATGGGCGACTTCACGCTGCATCTTGACGGCAAGGCCGACAATTTTATGCCCGATAGCGGCCGCTGGCAGTGGCGCTACTGGGGCGATGGCCGCTTCACGCCGATGCAGGCGCGTTGGGACGTGAAGGGCGCGGGAGAGTGGGTGTACAGCGCCATCGTCCTGAACAGCCTGTCCACCGGCTTCGATAAGCTGCAGTATGGCAGCATGCTGGTCAGCTCTCCCCGGCTGACCCTGGAGCAGCCCATTCGCTGGCTGCGCGACGAACAGCATCCGCAGCTGACCGGCGCGCTGTCGCTGGACGCCGGCAAAACCAGCTTTAGCGGCGGCGGCGAGCTGCCGCCCTCGACGCTGAAGTTTAGCCTCGACGGGCGCGACCCGACCTGGTTCCAGTTTAACGGGGCGCTGCACGCCGATAAAATCGGCCCCGTGCGGCTGGCCGGCCGCTGGGACGGCGAGCGCCTGCGCGGCCAGGCGTGGTGGCCGAAGCAGTCGCTGACCGTCTTCCAGCCGCTGCTGCCGCCGGAGTGGAAAATGAATCTGCGCGAAGGGTCGCTGTACGCCCAGGTGGCCTTCTCCGCCGCCGCCGATCAGGGCTTTGAGGCCGGCGGCCACGGGGTGCTGAAGGACGGCAGCGCCTGGATGCCTGACAATCAGATCAACGGCGTCGATTTCGTGCTGCCGTTTCGCTTCAGCGAGGGGACCTGGCAGCTCGGCACCCGGCGGCCGGTTTCGCTGCGCATCGGCGAGATAGTCAACCAGGTGACGGCGCGCAATCTCAGCGCCGACCTGCAGGGCTCATACCCGTGGAGCGAAAGCAATCCGCTACAGCTCAGCAACGTCAGCGTCGATATTCTCGGCGGCCAGCTGACCATGCAGCAGCTGCGCATGCCGCAGCGCGATCCGGCGCTGCTGCGCCTGCGGCACATCTCCAGCAGCGAGCTGGTGAGCGCGGTGAATGTCAAACAGTTCGCCATGTCCGGGGCCTTTAACGGCGCGCTGCCGCTGTGGCTGGATAACGACAAGTGGATAATCAAAGACGGCTGGCTGAGCAACCCCGGCCCGATGACCCTGCGGCTCGACCAGGATATGGCCGATGCGATGGTTAAAGATAATATTTCGGCGGGCGCGGCGATTAACTGGCTGCGCTATATGGAGATCGCCCGCTCGTGGACGCGGATTAACCTCGATAATCTGGGCGTCCTGACGCTGCAGGCGACGATTAGCGGCACCAGCCGCGTCGGAGAGAGAAGTAATACGGTGCACCTCAACTACTCTCATGAAGAGAACATTTTTGATCTGTGGCGCAGCCTGCGCTTCGGCGACAACCTGCAGGCATGGCTTGAACAGAACGCGGCGCTTCCCGCTCAGCGCTGTAAGGATAAGCAACACTGTACGCCTGCAGGGACAGGCGCTAAGGAACAACGATGATAAAACTGCTAACGATGCTGCTGGCAACGACGATACTGCTGACGGGCTGTACGCCGCGGATTGAGATTGCGGCATCGAAGGAGCCGATCACCATCAATATGAATGTCAAAATTGAACATGAGATTCATATTAAAGTGGATAAGGACGTCGAGGACCTGCTCAAGTCGCGTAGCGATCTATTCTGAGGTGGCGATGAGAAAACGACTGTTGATAACCGCCCTGGCGCTGGCGCTCTTTAGCACCTCGGCGATGGCCCTGACGCTCGGCGAGGCGCGGGAGCAGGGACGGGTGGGCGAAACGCAGAGCGGCTATCTTGCCCCGCTGCGCCAGAACCGGGAGACCCTGGATCTGGTGAAGCAGATCAACGCCGCGCGCAGCGAAGGCTATCAGCGGCTGGCGGATGATAACAACCTGCCGGTTGATGAGGTGGCGAAAATGGCCGGCCAGAAGCTGGTCGCCCGGGCGCAGCCGGGGGAATATGTGCAGGGCCTGAACGGCAAATGGCTGCGTAAATAATCAGCGGCAGCGCTTGCGGTACTCGCCCGGCGAAACGCCGAAGCGCTGCTTAAAGGCGGTCGAGAAGTGGCTGTGGTCGCTAAAGCCCCAGCTGTAGCCGATCCCCGCCAGCTTTTCATCATCGTGGGCGTTGCTCAGCGCCCTGGCGCACAGATCCAGACGCCGGTTCTTAATATACTGGGCTACCACCAGCCCCTTATCGGCGAACAGCCGGTAGAGGCTGCGCACCGACATCCCGGTTTCGCTGGCCAGCCACTCCGGGCGCAGATGCTCCGCCTGAATCGACTCATCAATCAAAGCCATAATTTTCTGAAACTGCTTCTCCCGGCGCGACGGCTGGGCGTCGTGATGGTGCAGCATCGGGCGCAGCAGGCAGACGATGGCCTCCAACGCGGCCTCGCTCTCGCTCTGCGAAAGCGCCGGGCTGCTCATGCTTTCATGCAGCAGGCGCTGGCTTAGCTGCACCATCGGCAGGGATTTCTCCAGCCGGGTGACGACGCGGATTTCGCTCCCGCGCAGCTGCTGCTCCAGCAGCTGGCGGGGCAGCAGCAGCGACGCCTGACGCGACGTTTGCTGCCAGAAGATTGAGCAGGGGCGGGAGGCATCGATCATGGTGATATCGCCCGTTTCCAGCACCACCTGGCGATCGTCCTGCTCAATGGCCGCCTGGCCGGAGAGCTGGAACACGGTGTAAAACCAGGCGTCGTTATCGCGCTTGATTTCGTTACGGGTGCGGAACAGATTGACGCCGCGCGCGGTGACGGTGCTGACCTTGAGATTGCCGGCATAGCTGGCGTCTATCTCCCCGTGAAAATCGCTGTCCAGCGGGCGTGCGGCAAAGTGTCCGCAGACCTGATTGATTTTCGCCAACCAGCGCTGGTAGTCCTGTCCGTTATCTGCCGCCGCCATAGCTCGTCTCTTGTAATAATAATGTTTTCGTATTGTTGCATTTACGCTGCGTCAAACAAGGGCGAAGCGCGGAGTATATGAAAGAACTATTACCTGAGGCACATTTTTGCCCGCGCAATATGCCTAATTGCGGCGGCTGTCACAGCGGCAAAAACGAATGTCACAGAGAAAAAAGCGCGAACCCTGAGCGCGTCGTAGACTGAATTCACGATCCGTAAGGAATAAGGAAGCGATATGTCCACAGCACAGGTAGCGCTGCTTGCCAGCGTACAGCAGTTTTTAGATCGGCAGCATGGCGTGTATATCGACGGCAGCCAGCAGGCGGCGCAGAGCGATAAGCGACTGACCGTCTGGAACCCGGCGACCGGAGAGGCCATCGCCAGCACGGCGGACGCCGGCGCCGCGGACGTCGACCGCGCCGTGATGTCGGCGTGGCGCGCGTTTGTCTCCCGCAGCTGGGCCGGACGTACCCCGGCCGATCGCGAGCGCATTCTGCTGCGCTTTGCCGACCTGGTGGAGCAGCACGGCGAGGAGCTGGCGCAGCTGGATACGCTGGAACAGGGCAAATCGATTAATATCTCCCGCGCCTTTGAAGTCGGCTGCACGCTCAACTGGATGCGCTATACCGCCGGGCTGACCACCAAAATCAGCGGCCGCACGCTGGACGTGTCGATTCCGTTCCCGCAGGGGGCGCGCTACCAGGCGTGGACCCGCAAGGAGCCGGTCGGCGTGGTGGCGGGGATCGTACCGTGGAACTTCCCGCTGATGATCGGCATGTGGAAGGTAATGCCGGCGCTGGCGGCGGGCTGCTCCATCGTGATTAAGCCCTCGGAAACGACGCCGCTGACCCTGCTGCGCGTGGCGGAGCTGGCCACCGAAGCCGGCGTGCCGGACGGCGTATTTAACGTGGTCACCGGCAGCGGGGCGGAGTGCGGCGCGGCGTTAACCTCGCATCCGCAGGTGGCGAAAGTGAGCTTTACCGGCTCGACGGCGACCGGCAAGCAGATTGCCCGCGTGGCCGCCGACCGCCTGACCCGCGTCACGCTTGAGCTGGGCGGTAAAAACCCGGCAATTGTGCTGAAAGACGCTAACCCGGAGTGGGTCATTGAAGGGTTGATGACCGGCAGCTTCCTCAATCAGGGGCAGGTGTGCGCCGCCAGCTCGCGGATCTATATTGAAGCGCCGCTGTTCGATACCCTGGCAAGCGGCTTTGAGCAGGCGGTGAAGTCGCTGCAGGTCGGCCCGGGAATGCTGGAATCCACCCACATCAACCCGCTGGTCTCCCGGGCGCACTGCGACAAAGTCACCGCCTATCTCGATCAGGCGCGGCAGCAGAACGCCGAGCTGATTACCGGCAGCGGCGGGCCGGACGGCAAGGGCTACTACATTGCGCCGACGCTGGTGATTAACCCCGACGCCGGGCTGCGCCTCAGCAGAGAGGAGGTCTTTGGCCCGGTGGTGAACCTGGTGCGCGTTGCCGATGGTGAAGAGGCGCTGCGTCTCGCCAACGACAGCGACTTTGGCCTGACGGCCAGCGTCTGGACCGGCGATTTGAGCCAGGCGCTGAGCTACACCGAGCGCCTGCAGGCGGGCACGGTATGGGTCAACAGCCATACGCTTATCGACGCCAACCTGCCGTTTGGCGGCATGAAGCAGTCCGGCACCGGGCGCGACTTCGGCCCGGACTGGCTGGACGACTGGTGTGAGACGAAATCGGTCTGCGTGCGCTATTAGCCGCTGAGCCCGGCGCCTGGCAGATGTACGATAACAACCGCGGCAGCGTCGCCCTGACTATCAGCCGTTAAACCAGCCACGGGCCGCCAATAATCGTTTTCTGCGGGGCGGGACTTGCTGAAGGCGATGATTTATCGCTACTGTTTGTTTTCCTTCCCGCCGTCAGAGCGGGAACTGACTCAACAGGAGGCGATCGTCATGTCGAAAGAACCTGCAGTTGCGCTTATTGGCCCCGGCGCTATCGGTACCACCATCGCGGCGGCGCTGCACGAGGTCGGGCGCACGCCGGTGGTTTGCGGGCGTACCGCCCATCCACAGCTATCGCTGCGCTTTGACGGCGGGCAGATTAGCGTTCCCGGGCCGGTGCTGACCGATCCGGCGGCTATTGCGCAGCCGTTCGATCTGGTTTTCGTGGCGGTAAAGGCGACGCAGATTGACGGCATTGCTCCGTGGCTGGCAGCGCTGTGCGACAAAAATACGCTGGTTTGCGTGCTGCAAAACGGCGTTGAACAGCAGGAGCAGTTTGCCGCCAGGGTCGCGGGCGCCGCGGTGCTGCCGGCGGTGGTGTGGTTTCCGGCGCTGCGCGAGTCTGACACCTCCGTCTGGCTGCGCGCGGCCCCGAGGCTGACGCTGCCCGACACCGCCCAGGCCAGGCGGGTACAGGAGGCGCTGCGGGGTACCCGCTGCGCGGTGGATCTGGCCGCTGATTTCACCAGCGTGGCGTGGCGCAAGCTGCTGCAGAACGCCGTCGCCGGCCTGATGGTGCTGGCGGGACGCCGCGCCGGTATGTTTGCCCGGGAGGATATCACCGACCTGGCCCTGGCCTATCTGCGCGAGTGCCTGAGCGTCGCGCGCGCCGAGGGCGCGATATTAAGCGATAGCGTGCCGCAGGAGATCGTTGAGGTCTTTCAGCGGGCGCCGGCCGATCTGAGTACCTCTATTCTTGTCGACCGCGAGGCCGGGCTGCCGCTGGAGTGGGATATTCGCAACGGCGTGGTGCAGCGACGCGCTCGCCGGCACGGTATCCCGACGCCGCTGAGCGATCTGATCGTGCCGCTGCTGGCCGCCGCCAGCGACGGGCCGGGCTGAGGGGAAAAAGAGGGCGGGAAGCCGCCACGCAAACTCTGCTATCATCCCGCTTTTATCGTGCCGTGCTGAACATGCTAAACCACGCCATCTGTTACCACCGTTACGGGCCGCCGGAGCGCGCGCTGGCCCTGCATACGCAGCCTCTGCCGCCGCTGGCGGCGGGGTACGTGCGCGTGCAAATGCGCTATGCTCCGCTCAACCCTTCCGATCTGATTCCCGTCACCGGCGCCTATCGCCACCGCACGACGCTTCCCGCCGTGGCCGGCTATGAGGGGGTTGGCGTGGTGGTCGCCGCATCGCCGGGGGCCGGCGTCGCGCCTGGCCAGCGCGTGCTGCCGCTGCGCGGCGAAGGAACCTGGCAGCGCTATCTGGATATTCGCGAAGCGTGGCTGGTGCCGGTGCCGGATGAGATTGACGACCGGCTCGCCGCGCGGGGCTATATCAATCCGCTCACCGCGCTGCTGATGCTCAGGCGCTGGCCGGTGGCGGGTAAAAATATCGTCCTGACCGCCGCCGCTTCATCCGGCGCCAGCCTGCTGGGCCAGTGGGCGCTGCGGATGGGCGCCCGTTCGGTATGCGGGGTGATTCGTTCGCCGCAGCATCGTGAACGGCTGGAGCGGCAGGGGATCTATCCGCTGCTGACGACGGACCGCGGCATGCTCGGGCTGGTGCTGCAGCGGACCGATCTGCTGTTTGATGCGGTGGGCGGCGAGTCCGCCAGCGAGATGCTGGCCATGCTGCCGGCATCCTCGACGCTTATCTCCTGGGGCCTGCTTTCCGGCGCGCCGCTGACGCAGTCGCGCCACGGCGCGCGGGTGAGCAAATTTCATCTGCGCGAGGCGCTGCCGCCGCTGGACGTCGGCGAGTGGCGGGCGGCGTTTCGCGACATCTGGCAGCTGCTGCCGCAGAGCGCCATGCCCGCGGCGCAGGTGCTGCCTTTTCGGCGCTGGCGGGAGGCCATCGTCGCCAGCGAGCGGCAGGGAAGCGCGCACAAAATCCTGCTCGATTTCAGCGAACCCGGCGAGGCCTGATAATAAAAAACGCCGCCGGAGAGGGCTCCGGCGACGCCAGTTGATCACGCTTTGCCTGGGGCAGTTACTTCTTCTTCTCGCCCAGGGTTGGGGTTTCGTCGAAGAAGTTCCACGGTTTCAGCAGCGCGTGGGCCCACTCGGTGGGCATAATCGGCCACTCTTCGGCGCGCGCCACGTGGGTGGTGCCGGTGGTGATCCACACCACGTCGTCGTGGTTGTCCAGCGACTCGTTATCTTTCGCGTACTGGCCAAGGCCGGTATCGTGAGTCGAGCGGTTGGGATATTTGCCTTCCGGGTAGCGCTCCTCCTGATGATAGCGGGTGACCCACAGCTGCTTATCCATAAAGCTCAGGCGATGATAAATCCACTCGTCGGGGGCAAACTTAGCGCCGGTCGCCACCGGATGCGTCCCGCCGGCGTAAGGGATTATCTGATACGACACCGGGTTACCCATCCGGTTTTCTTTCGTGGTGTTGCTCAGCAGGCGGATCGTGCCCGGATCGAACTTCTGCGCCGCCTTCTGCTCCGTATCAATAGCGTACTGATTAATCTGCATGGTGCTGGTACGCGGCCCGCCGGCGGTATTCGGCTTCACTTCCGGGTCCATCGCCACCAGGCTGTTATTCTCGCCATCGACGTCGAGATCGAGGCGGAAGTTGTAGATGTGCTGGTGGGTGGTGCCGACGATGTTATGGTCGATCAGCGTCCCGTAGCGGGTATCCTCTTTGGCGCTCGGATCGTGCATGGTCTTCGCCAGCACGCCCTTCACCGCCTCAATCCCGGTGGCGCCGGCGTCGATGCCGATGGTGCCGTTCTCGTGGAAGACCCAGTCAAAGATGTAGTCGTAGTTGCCGACGGTGCTTATCCAGCGCACCACCAGCTCGCGGCGCTCGGTGCTGACGTTGGGCTGGCCCATCTCCTGGTGCTTGTACTCCGGCCCGGCGTAGCGTTCAAAGATCGCCACGGCGCGCGGGATGGTGGTTGGCGTGCCGGTGTAGTCGGCGATGGTTTCGTCCAGCAGCACCGAGTTGGCCGGCGCGTCTTTGCCGCGCACGATAGGCGAGGTTAAAGTGCCCATGCCGTAATCACCGGAATCGAGATAGGCCTTAAAGTACCAGCCCACGTCCGGATCGCCGTAGGGGACAATCATCCCGCCGAGGGAGCCTTCGTACATCACCTGGCGTTTTTTACCGTTGTCGTTATAGGTAACGGTGGACAAAATTGGCACGACGCGCGAGTTCAGGCGCAGGTGGAAATCCCAGTTCTGCCAGTGGATCATGTCGCCGGTAATGGTGTAGTTTTTGCCTTCCGGCTCGGTGATATCCAGCGGCTTCATCGCCGGCTTCACGCGATCGCGACCGTCGTAAGGACGGGACTCCATCGGCACCGGGATCACCGGACCTTCCTCAATCTTGATGATTTTCTTCTGCTCGAGGTCGACCACCGCCACCAGGTTCTCAATCGGGTGCGCCCAGTAGTTGCCGTCGCCGGTATCGAGATAGCTCACCACCTTCAGCAGCCGGGCGTCCTGCTTAAGGCCATCTTTGCCGTCAAAGTAGCCGACGGTCAGCGGGGTGGTGATCACCTTTTTGGTATCGGTGATGCCGTGCTTTTTCAGCACCGCGGCAAACTCATCGCTGGCGTTGATGATGTTTTGCACGCTGGCGAAATCGTCAAGCAGCACCATGCCGTGGGCGTCTTTGATCGCTTTCCACGAGAGGATCTTCTTGTTCTGTAAATCGACCACGCTTTCGATAACGTGCTTACCGTCGAGCATCACCACGTCGGCGGTGCGCGGCGCGTCCACGGCGGTGCCGTTGAGGGCAAAGGCCCACACCGCCGCCTTATCCGGCTCGTGCAGGGAGATTTCGGTGAAGCGCGTATTCGGCCGGAACTCCGGCGCCGCTTTGACGATGGTGACCGCTTCGCTGATTTCCGCCGAAGTTAAGGAATTGAGCGGGTGGGGGCGTTTTTCAACCTGGAAGGTTTGATCGAGGCCGGACTGGAACACGTCGTTGATAAAGGTGTCGGAAACCCAGGCCTTACCCTCTTTCATCACCACCGGAACCTGCAGGTTCAGCGGCTTGCCGTTGACGATGGCCGTTTTGGCGCCGGGCTTCACTTTGACATAGGCGCCGTCTTTGATCAGCGTAAACATCCGGGCGTAGTCGTCCCACTGCACGTCGGCGCCAAACTCCTGCAGCGTCTTGTCCATCGGAACCATATGCGCTTCGCCGCCGTGCGCCAGTACCGGCGTCTGCCAGGTGCAAAACAGGGCGACCGCCAGGGCCAAAGCCGTTTTACGCGGGGAAAGAATCGAGCCGTTTGCCATTGTGACCTCGTCTTATTGTTGTGTTATGCCTTGCCGCTGCGAAAGTCGGCTTCAGTAGCACTAAGCTATCAGCGCCGGGTCATCAGGCGTTTGTTTGCTCTTGCCAGGTTGTTTGTCAGATTTGCCAGTTATGCCCCGGGAGGGCGCTGCGGCCAAAACCCGGGGCGATGGGGAGGGCGTTTTGCCGTCAGGCCGGGAAGTCGCCGCGCTGGCGGGCAACGAGGGTCAGAATGGAGTAGAGCGCCACCGGCTGCTGGTGCTGGTTAAATATCTCTACCGCCCACTCGACGACGCCGGTTGCTTTCTCTTCCGCTGTGCGCTGGCGTTTGACCGTTTTACGCTTGCAGGTCAGGCGTACCTGGATGGTGTCGCCCGGCTTCACCGGCTCGATAAAGCGCAGGTTTTCCATGCCGTAGTTGGCGATAACCGGCCCGACTCCGGCGTCGACGAACAACCCGGCGGCCGCGGAGATCAGGAAGTAACCGTGCACCACCCGTTCGCCGAAAATCGACTCGGCGGCGGCAATTTTATCCATGTGGGCGTAGAAGTGGTCGCCGCTGAGGCAGGCAAAGTTGACGATATCCGCTTCGGTCAGCGTCCGGCGCGGGGTCAGCAGGCTATCGCCGGGCTGGATCTCTTCGAAATATTTGCGGAACGGATGGATGCGGTCCTCCGTAACCCGCGCGCCGCGCACCCACTGCTTTGAAATGGCGGCCAGCATGGTCGGGCTACCCTGAACCGCCGTGCGCTGCATATAGTGTTTCACCGAGCGCAGGCCGCCGAGCTCCTCGCCGCCCCCCGCGCGGCCCGGGCCGCCGTGGACCAGCTGCGGCAGCGGCGAGCCGTGGCCGGTGGATTCGGCGGACGACTCTTCGTTCAGCACCTGAATACGGCCGTGGCAGCGGGCGGCGCCGAGAATAAATTCTCGCGCCAGCTCGCCGCTGGCGGTGACCAGCGTCCCTGCCAGGCTGCCTTCACCCGCCCGGGCGAGGGCCAGGGCGTGCTCGCGGTTTTGGTAGGGCATCAGGGTCGCCACCGGGCCGAAGGCTTCGATGGCGTGCACCGCCGGGGTTTCGTCCGGCTGCGGGCAGAACAGCAGCGTCGGCGGGAAAAAGGCCCCGGCGGCGTTGAGGTCCGCCCGGCCGCCGAGGCGGACTTCGCAGCCGGCCGCAATCAGCTTATTGACGTTCTCCTGCACGTCCCGGCGCTGCTCGCCGTTCACCAGCGCGCCCATCTTGACGCCCTCCTGCGCCGGGTCGCCAACCACCACCTTCTGCAGGCGGGCGATCAGCGCCTCGCTTACCGCGTTGACCTGCGCCTGCGGCACGATGATCCGGCGGATGGCGGTACATTTCTGCCCGGCTTTGGCGGTCATTTCGCGCACCACTTCGCGGATAAACAGCGCGAACTCCGGCTGCTCCGGGGTAACGTCGTCGCCCAGTACGCAGCAGTTCAGCGAGTCGGCCTCCATGGTGAAGGGAATCGATTTCGCCACCAGGTTGGGGTGCACGCGCAGCTGCTGGCCGGTAGCGGCGGAGCCGGTGAAGGTCACCACGTCCTGGCCGTCGAGATGGTCGAGCAGATCCCCCGCGCCGCCGCAAATCAGGCTGATGGCGCCTTCCGGCACCAGCCCGCTGTCGACAATCGCCTTGACCATCGCCTGCGTCAGTTGGGCGGTGGCGGTCGCTGGTTTAACGATCGCCGGCATTCCGGCCAGCCACGTGGGCGCCAGCTTCTCCAGCATTCCCCAGCAGGGAAAGTTGAAGGCGTTGATATGCACCGCGACCCCGGACTTCGAAGTCAGCACGTGGCGGGCGGCGAAGCCTCCCTGTTTTGACAGCGGAATCAGCTCATCTTCCGGCCACAGGTTATCGTCCGGCAGCTCCCGGCTGCCCAGTCCGGCGTAGGTAAAGAGCGTGCCGATGCCGCCTTCGATATCGACCCAGCTGTCGGCGCGGGTCGCGCCGGTTTGCGCCGAAATAGCGTAGAACTCGGCCTTGTGCTCCAGCAGGTGTTTGGCCACCGCCTTGAGCATCGCGCTGCGCTCGATAAAGGTCATGGCCTGCAGCGTCCTGCCGCCGCGCTCGATGGCAAAGCGGCGCGCCTGCGCCATATCCAGCCCTTCGCTGGTGACGTCCCACAGCGCCTCGCCGCTGATGGCGTGGTGAATAGTACGGGTGCGGCCCTGGCCGGTCTGCCAGGCGCCGGATAAGTAGCTGGCTAACTGCTGCATCGCGAATCTCCAGATGTGTTACGTGAAATATCTATAAATAGTTCTTTTGTGAATCATAAAATGCAAGTCTATATTTAATAATTTATTAACATTGTGATCGATAGCGCCGCACGTCATGGCGCTATCTCACTGTATTTTCTGTGCTTACGGCAATGTTTTGCGGCGGTCATCACAAAAAGAACAAACAAAATTTGTGGTTTTATTTAACCTGAGTGTAACTTTTATAAAACAAAGTGATTCACAAAAATTTATTTGTTGAATTTACATGAATCATAAGGTGATGACGTGACAGAAGAACAACGCTTTGACCAGCGCATCGCGCAGGATACGGCCATCGAACCGCAGGACTGGATGCCCGATGCCTATCGCCAGACGCTGATCCGCCAGATTGGCCAGCATGCGCACTCCGAAATTGTCGGCATGCTGCCGGAAGGGAACTGGATCACCCGCGCGCCGACGCTGCGCCGCAAGGCGATCCTGCTGGCTAAAGTGCAGGATGAGGCCGGCCACGGCCTCTATCTATACAGCGCGGCGGAAACCCTCGGCTGCGCCCGGGAAGATCTCTATCAGAAGATGCTCGACGGGCGGATGAAGTACTCCTCCATTTTTAACTACCCCACGCTGAGCTGGGCGGATATCGGCGTGATCGGCTGGCTGGTGGACGGCGCCGCCATCGTTAACCAGGTCGCCCTGTGCCGCACCTCCTACGGCCCGTACGCCAGGGCGATGGTCAAAATCTGCAAAGAAGAGAGCTTCCATCAGCGCCAGGGATTTGAAGCCTGCATGGTGCTGGCCCAGGGCAGCGATGAGCAGCGGCGGATGCTGCAGGACGCGATCGACCGCTTCTGGTGGCCGGCGCTGATGATGTTTGGCCCGAGCGATGACAGCTCGCCCAACAGCGCGCGCAGCATGGCGTGGAAGATCAAGCTGCACTCCAACGACGAGCTGCGCCAGCGCTTTGTCGACAACACCGTCCCGCAGGTGGCGATCCTCGGCATGCAGGTGCCGGACCCCGACTTGCAGTTTGATGAAGCCAGCGGACATTACCGCTTCGGCGAAATCAACTGGCAGGAGCTGAACGAGGTTATTAGCGGCCGCGGGATCTGCAACCACGAACGGCTGGCCGCCAAGCGTAAAGCCTGGGAAGAGGGGGCATGGGTGCGGGAAGCCGCGCTGGCCCATGCGCAAAAACAACACTCCCGCGATGCGGCGTAAGGAGCACCACCATGAGCAACGTTTACTGGCCGTTATATGAAGTTTTTGTCCGCAGCAAACAGGGACTCTCGCACCGCCACGTGGGCAGCCTGCACGCCGCCGACGACCAGATGGCGCTGGAAAACGCCCGCGATGTCTACACCCGCCGCAGCGAAGGCTGTTCGCTGTGGGTGGTGAAGGCCAGCGAAATTATCGCTTCGCAGCCGGAAGAACGCGGCGAATTCTTTGACCCGTCGGAGAGCAAAATCTACCGCCATCCTACTTTCTACAGCGTGCCGGACGGCATGGAACATATGTGAGGCAGCGATGAATAACCTGAATCCCGTTGCAGCTTATGCTCTGCGTCTCGGCGATAACGGCCTGGTACTGGCCCAGCGCCTGGGCGCGTGGTGCGGCCACGCGCCGGAGCTGGAGATCGATCTGGCGCTGGCCAATATCGGCCTCGACCTGCTCGGCCAGGCGCGAAATTTCCTCAGCTACGCGGCGGAGCTGGCGGGGAGCGGCGATGAAGACACCCTGGCCTTTGGCCGCGACGAGCGCCAGTTCCACAACCTGCTGCTGGTGGAGCAGCCGAACGGCAGCTTCGCCGACACCATCGCCCGCCAGTTCTTTATCGACGCCTGGCATGTAGAGCTGTTTACCCGCCTGGCGGAGAGCCGCGATGCGCAGCTTGCCGCCATCGCCGCCAAGGGGCTGAAGGAGGTGCGCTATCACCTGCGCTTCAGCCGCGGCTGGCTGGAGCGGCTGGGCAACGGCACGACGCTCTCCGCGCAAAAAATGCAGCAGGCGGTTGACGGCCTGTGGCGGTTTACCGGCGAGCTGTTTATGGCCGACGCCCTGGAGCTGAGCCTGGCCGAAGAGGGGATTGTCGTTGACCCGTGCGAGCTGCAGGAGCCGTGGCAGAGCGCGGTGCATACCGCGCTGCTGGAGTCGGGCCTGCGGATCCCGCAGGAAGCGGCGTTTCGCAGCGGCGGTAAGCAGGGCCTGCACAGCGAGCACCTCGGACCGATGCTCGCGGAGATGCAGTATCTGCAGCGCGCCTATCCCGGCCAACAGTGGTAGCAGGAGGAGACTATGCAGCGACTCAGCGCTATCGCGCCCGCCGACGTTCACGCTATCTGGGCCCTGCTCAGCGCGATCCCCGACCCGGAAGTGCCGGTGCTGACCATTACCGACCTCGGAATGGTGCGCAGCGTGGCGCCGCGCGGCGAGGGTTGGGTGATTGGCTTTACGCCGACCTACTCGGGCTGCCCGGCGACGGAGCATCTGCTGAGCGAGATCCGCGCGACGATGGCCCGCCACGGCTACACGCCGGTGCATATTGTCCTCCAGCTTGATCCGCCGTGGACCACCGACTGGATGAACCCGACGGCCCGCGAGCGCCTGCGCCAGTATGGGATCAGCCCGCCGCAGGGACACGCTTGCCACGCCGATATGCCGCAGGAGGTGATCTGCCCGCGCTGCGGCAGCGTCCACACCTCGCTGATCAGCGAATTCGGCTCTACGGCCTGCAAAGCGCTCTACCGCTGCGACAGCTGCCGTGAACCCTTTGATTACTTTAAATGTATTTGAGGTTGCCATGACCACGTTTCATTCGCTTACCGTCGCGAGAGTGGAGCCGGAAACCCGCGATGCGGTGACCATTACCTTTGCGATCCCCGACGCGCTGCAGGCGGAGTACGCCTTCCGTCCCGGCCAGCATTTGACCGTGAAAGCCCGCCTCGGCGGGGAAGAGCTACGCCGCTGCTACTCCATCTGCCGCAGCCGCACGCCGGCGGAAATCAGCGTGGCGGTGAAGGCTATCGACGGTGGCCGCTTCTCCCGCTATGCACAGAACGATATCCACCAGGGCATGGCCCTGGAGGTGATGGTGCCGCAGGGCCATTTTGGCTACCAGCCGCAGGCCGAACGCCGGGGCGAGTACCTGGCGATCGCCGCCGGCTCCGGCATTACGCCGATGATGGCGATTATCGGCGCCACGCTCGCCACCGAAGCGCAGAGCCGCTTCACCCTGATTTACGGCAACCGCAGCAGCCACAGCATGATGTTTCGCCAGGCGCTGGCGGACCTGAAAGACCGCTATCCGCAGCGGCTGCAGGTGATTCATCTGTTCAGCCAGGAGTCGATGGACAGCGACCTGCTGCAGGGGCGCATCGACGGCGACAAGCTGCGCGCGCTCTCCGGCCGTCTGCTCGACTTCAGCCGCTTCGACGAGGCCTTTATCTGCGGCCCGGCGGCGATGATGGATGAAGCGGAAGCCGCGCTGGGCGAACTGGGGATGGCGGCGCACGACATTCATCTCGAACGCTTTAATACCCCGGGAAGCAGCGTCAAACGCGCGACCGGCGTGCAGGCAGAAGGACGCACCGTCACCATTCGTCAGGACGGCCGCGACCGGCTGGTGGCCCTCAGCGCGGAGGATGACAGCATTCTCGACGCGGCGCTGCGCCAGGGGGCGGATCTGCCGTTCGCCTGCAAAGGCGGCGTCTGCGCCACCTGCAAGTGCAAGGTGCTGCGCGGGGAAGTGGCGATGGCGGCCAACTACAGCCTTGAGGCCGACGAACTGGCGGCCGGCTACGTGCTTAGCTGCCAGGCGCTGCCGACCAGCGGCGACGTGGTGGTAGATTTTGACGCCCGGGGGATGGCATGAGCGAACTGCTGATGACCCGCCACGGGCGGGTGCTGCATCTGACCCTCAACCGCCCGCAGGCGCGCAATGCGTTAAACAATACGCTGCTGACTTTGCTTGCCGAGGCGCTGGAAGCCGCGGCGGCCGACCCGGACGTTAGCGCCTGCGTGATTAGCGGCGGCCAGCGCGTGTTTGCCGCCGGTGCCGACCTTAACGAAATGGCGGAGAAAGATCTGGCCGCCACGTTCGACGATATCCGCCCCCGCCTGTGGGCGCGAATCGACGCCTTCAGCAAGCCGCTGATTGCGGCAGTGAACGGCTACGCCCTCGGCGCGGGCTGCGAGCTGGCGCTGCTCTGCGACCTGACGGTCGCGGGGGATAACGCCCGCTTCGGCCTGCCGGAAATTACCCTCGGCATAATGCCCGGCGCGGGCGGCACCCAGCGGCTGATCCGCTGCGTCGGCAAGGCGCTGGCCAGCCGCATGGTGCTGAGCGGCGAAACGATCGACGCCCGCCGGGCGCAGCAGGCCGGGCTGGTGAGCGATATCTATCCGCCGGCGTTAACCGATGAGTATGCCCTCAGGCTGGCCGCCACCGTGGCCCGCCACTCGCCGCTGGCGCTGCGGGCGGCGAAGCAGGCGCTGCGCCAGGCGCAGGAGGTGGGGCTGCAGGCCGGGCTCCAGCAGGAGCGCCAGCTGTTTACGCTGCTCAGCGCGACGGAAGATCGACGCGAAGGCATCGACGCCTTTTTACAAAAACGTACCCCGCAATTTAAAGGACGCTAATGGTGGAAGCTTTTATTCTCAGCACCGTAGAACAGGGCGTGATGACGATTACCCTTAACCGTCCGGATCGCCTGAACAGCTTTAATGACGTGATGCATCAGCAGCTGGCCGAGTACCTGACCCAGGCCGAACGGGATGAGAGCGTGCGCTGCCTGCTGATTACCGGCGCCGGGCGCGGCTTTTGCGCCGGCCAGGACCTTAACGACCGCAACGTCGACCCCAGCGGCCCGGCGCCGGATCTGGGCCTGTCGGTGGAGCGCTTTTATAACCCGCTGGTGCGCCGCCTGGCGGCGCTGCCCAAGCCGGTGATTGCGGCGGTGAACGGCGTGGCGGCCGGGGCCGGGGCAACCCTGGCGCTGGGCTGCGATATCGTCCTCGCCGCGCGATCGGCGAATTTTGTTATGGCCTTCAGCAGGCTTGGGCTGGTGCCCGACTGCGGCGGCAGCTGGTTCCTGCCGCGGATCGCCGGGCGGGCCCGGGCGATGGGGCTGGCGCTGCTGGGCGAGAAGCTCAGCGCCGAGCAGGCCGCGCAGTGGGGGATGATCTGGCAGCTGGTGGAGGATGCCGAACTGGCGGACACCAGCCTTCAGCTGGCCCGCCACCTGGCGGCGCAGCCGACCTTCGGCCTTGGCCTAATTAAGCAAGCTCTGCTGGCCGCGGAAACCAACGGCCTCGATGCTCAGCTTGACCTGGAACGCGACTACCAGCGCCTGGCCGGACGCAGCGCCGACTACCGCGAAGGCGTGAGCGCTTTTCTCGCCAAACGTCCTCCACGGTTCAGCGGGAAATAGCCTATGAGTACAACACTGCAAACCGTCGCCGTGATCGGCGGCGGCACTATGGGGTCAGGGATTGCGGAAGTTGCCGCCGGCGCCGGACATCAGGTGCTGCTCTACGATATCGCCGGCGATGCGCTGACCCGCGCGGTGGACGGTATTCGCCAGCGCCTGGACTCGCGCGTCGCGCGCGGCAGGCTGGCGGCAGAGCAGGCCGAGGCGCTGCTGGCCCGCATCGTGCCGACGACGGAGCTGGCCGCGCTGGCGCCGGCGCAGCTGGTCATTGAAGCAGCATCCGAGCGTCCTGAGGTTAAAAAAGCGCTGTTCAACCAGCTGGCGGAGATCTGCTCGCCCTCGACGCTGCTGACCAGCAACACTTCATCGATTTCGATTACCACGATTGCCGCCGGGGTGAAGCACCCGGAGCGCGTGGCCGGCCTGCACTTCTTTAACCCAGCGCCGGTGATGCAGCTGGTGGAGGTGGTCAGCGGCCTGGCCACCTCGCCGGAAGTGGTCGAGCAGCTGTGCCGGTGTGTCACCGCGTGGGGCAAGCAGCCGGTGCGCTGCCGCTCAACGCCGGGGTTTATCGTCAATCGCGTCGCGCGCCCGTTCTACGCCGAAGCCTGGCGGGCGCTGGAGGAGCAGGTGGCTTCCGCGCAGGTCATTGACGCCGCGCTGCGCGACGGCGGCGGCTTCCCGATGGGGCCGCTGGCGCTGACCGATTTGATTGGCCAGGACGTCAACTTCGCGGTGACCTGTTCGGTATTTAACGCCTTCTGGCAGGAGCGGCGCTTCCTTCCCTCGCTGGTTCAGCAGGAGCTGGCGCTGGCCGGGCGGCTGGGCAAAAAGAGCGGGCAGGGGGTGTACCGCTGGCCGCGGGACGCCGAGGCGGATCTGACCCTCAGCGCGGTGGCCGAGACGGCCGGTGCGACGACCATTAGCCGTAAAGGTGACAATGTCACCGAGCTTGACGAGCTGCTGCTGCTGGAGACTGAAGGCCACACCGCCGAGGCCCTCAGCGCGCGACACGGCCGTCCGGTGGTGGTTTATGACCACAGCGCCGGGGAGACGGTGGTGCTGGCGAGCGCCGAGTCTAACCCGCAGTCGGCCACCGATAAAGCGGTGCGCTATTTCCAGCAGCAGGGCAAAAAGGTGCTGCAGATTGCCGATTATCCGGGGCTGCTGGTGTGGCGCACGGTGGCGATGCTGGTAAACGAAGCGCTGGACGCGGTGCAGAAAGGGGTGGCCGACGCCGAAGATATCGATACCGCTATGCGCCTGGGGGTGAACTACCCGCACGGTCCGCTGGCGTGGGGCGCCCGGCTGGGCTGGAACCGGGTGCTGTGCCTGCTGGAAAACCTCCAGCAGCACTACGGGGAAGAGCGCTATCGCCCCTGTTCGCTACTGCGCCACAAGGCGTTACTGGAGATGCGCCATGAACGATAAGGCCTGGCGCAACGCGCGCGCGATGTACGAACTCGATACCTGCGCCCAAACGCTGGGGATCGACATTATTGAGATGGACGAGGGCTACGCGCAGATGACCATGACCGTTGCGCCGAACATGCTTAACGGCCATCAAACCTGCCACGGCGGGCAGCTCTTTTCCCTCGCCGACACCGCCTTTGCCTACGCCTGCAACAGCCAGGGACTGGCGGCGGTGGCCTCGGCGGCAAGCATCGATTTCCTGCGCCCGGCCTTTGTCGGCGACCAGCTGGTCGCCACCGCACGGGTCAAGCAGCAGGGCAAACTGACCGGCGTTTACGACATTGAAATCGTTAACCAACAACAAAAAATTGTGGCCCTGTTTCGCGGCAAATCGCACCGCATCGGCGGCACAATCACAGGAGAAGTCTGATGCGTGACGCCTTTATTTGTGACGGAATTCGTACGCCAATCGGCCGCTACGGCGGAGCGCTCGCCGGCGTGCGGGCCGACGATTTAGCCGCCATTCCGCTGCGCGAGCTGCTGAGCCGCAATCCGCGTATCGATCCCGACTGCATTGACGATGTGATTTTCGGCTGCGCCAACCAGGCCGGGGAAGATAACCGCAACGTGGCGCATATGGCGACGCTGCTGGCGGGCTATCCGCCGAGCGTCTCCGGTACCACCATCAACCGCCTGTGCGGCTCCGGGCTGGACGCGATAGGCTTTGCCGCCCGCGCCATTAAGGCCGGGGATGCCGACCTGATGATTGCCGGTGGCGTGGAGTCGATGTCGCGGGCGCCGTTTGTGATGGGCAAGGCCAGCGCGCCGTACCAGCGTCAGGCGGAGCTGTTTGATACCACCATCGGCTGGCGTTTTGTGAACCCGCTCATGCAGCAGCAATTTGGCACTGACAGCATGCCGGAAACGGCGGAGAATGTAGCCGAATTGTTAAATATTAGCCGCGCTGATCAGGACGCGTTCGCCCTGCGCAGCCAGCGGCTGACGGCGAAGGCCCAGCGCGACGGCATCCTGGCGCAGGAGATCGTGCCGGTGCAGATTATCGGCAAGAAGGGGGCGGTCAGCGCCGTTCGCGACGATGAGCATCCGCGCGCCGAAACTACCCTGGAGCAGCTTTCTCAGCTAAAAACCCCGTTCCGCAAGGGCGGCGTGGTCACCGCCGGCAACGCCTCCGGGGTCAACGACGGCGCCGCGGCGCTGATTATCGCCAGCGAACGGCAGGCGCTGGCCCAGGGGCTAACCCCGAAGACGCGAATCGTGGCGATGGCGACCGCCGGGGTTGAGCCGCGGCTGATGGGGCTCGGGCCGGTGCCTGCCGTGCGTAAAGTGCTGGAGCGTGCGGGGCTGAACATTAACGATATGGACGTCATTGAGCTGAACGAGGCCTTCGCCGCCCAGGCGCTGGGCGTGCTCAGGCAGCTGGGGGTGGCGGACGATGCCGCGCACGTTAACCCCAACGGCGGCGCCATCGCTCTCGGCCACCCGCTGGGAATGAGCGGAGCCCGGTTGGCGCTGAGCGCGAGCCTGGAGCTGCAGCGCCGCGGCGGGCGCTACGCCCTGTGTACGATGTGTATTGGCGTGGGTCAGGGCATTGCCATGATCCTCGAGCGAGTGTGAGCTAATTTACCTGCGAGTACCCTAAAATGATAACTAATACAAAATTAGATCCGATTGAAAACGCTTCTCGTGACGAATTACAGGCTCTGCAAACCCAGCGTCTGAAGTGGACTCTGAAACACGCTTACGACAACGTTCCGATGTATCGCCGCAAGTTTGACGCGGCCGGCGTGCATCCTGATGATTTCCATGAGCTGAGCGACCTGAGCAAGTTCCCGTGCACCACCAAGCAGGATCTGCGCGATAACTACCCGTTCGATACCTTTGCGGTGCCGATGGAGCAGATTGTGCGCATCCACGCTTCGTCCGGGACCACCGGCAAGCCGACGGTGGTGGGCTACACGCAAAACGATATCGATACCTGGGCCAATATCGTCGCCCGCTCCCTGCGCGCCGCCGGCGGCACGGCAAAAGATAAAATCCACGTCGCCTACGGCTACGGCCTGTTTACCGGCGGCCTTGGCGCACACTATGGCGCGGAGCGTCTGGGCGCCACGGTGATCCCGATGTCCGGCGGCCAGACGGAAAAACAGGCGCAGCTGATCCGCGATTTTCAGCCGGATATGATTATGGTCACGCCCTCCTACTGCCTGAACCTGATTGAAGAGCTGGAGCGGCAGATGGGCGGCGATGCCAGCCGCTGCGCGCTGCGGGTTGGCGTATTCGGCGCCGAGCCATGGACGCTGGCGATGCGGGCGGAAATCGAACGTCGTCTCGGGATCACCGCGCTGGATATCTACGGTCTGTCGGAAGTGATGGGGCCGGGCGTGGCGATGGAGTGCCTGGAAACCGCCGACGGCCCGACCATCTGGGAAGACCATTTTTATCCGGAGGTTGTTAACCCGCACGACGGCACGCCGCTGGCGGATGGCGAAAACGGCGAGCTGCTGTTCACCACCCTGACCAAAGAGGCGCTGCCAGTGATCCGCTACCGTACCCGCGATCTGACCCGCCTGCTGCCGGGCACCGCGCGCAGCATGCGGCGGATGGATCGCATCAGCGGACGCAGCGACGACATGCTGATTATTCGCGGCGTCAACGTCTTCCCGTCGCAGCTGGAGGAGGAGATCCTCAAGGTCGAGCATCTGGCGCCGCACTACCAGCTGGAGGTCAATCGTCGCGGCCATCTTGATTCACTTTCGGTACGCGTGGAGCTGAAGGAGAGCAGCCTGTCGCTGAGCCACGAGCAGCGCTGCCAGATCTGCCATCAGCTGCGCCACCGCATCAAGTCGATGGTCGGCATCTCCACCGATATCAGCATCGTCAACTGCGGCAGCATTCCGCGTTCTGAAGGGAAGGCCTGCCGGGTGTTCGACCTGCGTAAGGTCGCCGCCAACGGCTAGGTTGGTTCTCCCCGGCGCGCGTCTCAGCGGGCCTGCGATTCCCCGGACGGACGCCGCGCGCCCACGGGGAATTCCCTGTGCTATGATTCGTCATGGACCTATAACCGCAACGGAATGAATCAGATGAGCAGGCTTGATAATTTTATTCAACAGGCGGCGACGGCGATGCCGATTAGCGGGACCTCGCTGATCGCCTCGTTGTACGGCGATTCCCTGCTGCAGCGCGGGGGCGAAGTGTGGCTCGGCAGCGTGGCGGCCCTGTTCGAAGGGCTGGGGTTCGGCGAACGCTTTGTGCGGACGGCGCTGTTTCGCCTCAACAAGGAGGAGTGGCTGGACGTGGTGCGTATCGGCCGCCGCAGCTTCTATCGTCTGAGCGACAAAGGGCTGCGCCTGACCCGCCGCGCGGAGCACAAAATCTATCGCGCCGGCGCCCCGGAGTGGGACGGCACCTGGCTGCTGCTGCTCTCCGAGGGGCTGGAAAAAAACACCCTCGCGGAGGTGAAAAAGCAGCTTCTGTGGCAGGGCTTTGGCGCGCTGGCGCCGAGCCTGCTCGCCTCGCCGGCGCAGAAGCTGGCGGACGTGCAGTCGCTGCTGCACGAGGCGGGGGTAGCGGAAAACGTTATCTGCTTTGAAGCGCACTCTCCGCTGGCGCTCTCCCGAGCGGCGCTGCGCGCGCGCGTCGAGGAGTGCTGGCATCTGACCGAGCAGAACGCGATGTACGAAACCTTTATTTCGCTGTTTCGCCCGCTGCTGCCGCTGCTGCGCGACGTCGATAGCGCGGAGCTGACCGCAGAGCGCTGCTTCCAGATCCAGCTGTTGTTAATCCATTTTTATCGGCGGGTGGTGCTCAAAGATCCGCTGCTGCCGGAGGAGCTGCTGCCGGCGCACTGGCTGGGGCAGACCGCGCGCCAGCTGTGCATCAATATTTATCAACGCGTCGCGCCCGGCGCGCTGGCCTTCGTCAGCGAGCACGGGGAGAGCTCGGTCGGCGAACTGCCGGCGCCGGGGCCGCTCTATTTTCAACGTTTTGGCGGCCTGACCGCCGCTTAAGGAGAGCCGATGCCGATTTATCAGATCGACGGTATGACCCCGGTGGTACCGGATGAGAGTTACGTTCACCCCACGGCGGTACTGATTGGCGACGTGATCCTTGGTAAAGGCGTCTACGTCGGCCCTAACGCCAGCCTGCGCGGCGATTTCGGGCGCATCGTGGTGAAAGACGGCGCCAACATTCAGGATAACTGCGTGATGCACGGCTTTCCCGGCCAGGATACGGTGGTCGAAGAGGACGGGCATATCGGCCACGGGGCGATCCTGCACGGCTGCGTGATTGGCCGCAACGCGCTGGTGGGGATGAGCGCGGTGATTATCGACGGCGCGACGATTGGCGAGAACAGCATCGTCGGCGCCTCGGCGTTCGTTAAGGCCAAAGCCGAGATGCCGGCCAACCATCTGATCGTCGGCAGCCCGGCGAAGGCCATCCGCGCCCTGAGCGAGCAGGAGATCGCGTGGAAAAAGCAGGGGACGCGGGAGTATCAGGCGCTGGTCGAGCGCTGCCAGCAGACGCTGCACCAGGTGGAGCCGCTAAAAGAGGCGGAGCCGCAGAGAAAGCGGCTGGAGTTTGATAAAAACCTGCGGCCGAAATCATCATCCTGAACCAGAGCCCTCCGGCATTGAGGGCCTAATATTTAGCCAGCTCGCCAAAGAGCGCCGGGTTCGCCTGAATCGCCGCCAGCACTTTTGCCGCGAGTCCCGTTGGGTTACGGCGCCTGGATTCCCAGCTTTTAATGGTATCCACGCTGGTTCCCAGCGCTTGCGCCATTTCCGCCTGGGAAACGTTCAGCTGCGCCCGAATGGCTTTCACGTCAGCAATCTCATAGCGAGTCACGCGGGCCGGGGCTTTCTCGCCATTTTTGATATCAACGGCTTCTTTGAGAGACGTTTGAAGCTCATCAAAAAAACTCATGTCACACCTCATTTTTCAGTCGTTTTGCTAGTTTTTTGAGCTGCGCTTTTTCAGCATCGGTCAGATTATCTTTGATGCTTTTTGGGTACGCCAAAACCAGATAGATAATCTCAGCGGTTGCGAGGAAATAAATCACCCTCGCGCTGCCGCTTTTACCCTGAACGCCTGTCGCCATCCTGATTTTCCGTAATCCACCCGTATTCTGGATGATATCCCCGGCATCCGGATTGCCAATGAGCTCTTTCTGCAGCGCCCGAAGCTCGTCGTCAGTAGCAAGCTGTTTTATCTGCCGGGTAAACAGCGGCGTTTCGATAAATTCAATCGCACAGCACATGAGTACGCTCCATATTAAGGTACCATGTACACTCTGGTGTGTACATAGTACCTATCGATGATTTTTCGACATTTTGTCAGGTCAGGCCTGGAGGTCGGAGCCAGCTGGCCGCAAGCCGTGAGCGCTATCGTATACGTTGGAGGATTTACAGACAGAATTAGCTGCTGATTTTACGAGGCGTCTCGTAAGGTGGGGGACGGTGAGAAAAAACTCCCACCGGGCGGTGGGAGTGGCAATCTATATTACGCTGCAACCACGCTATCGATGGCCGCTTTCGCGTCGTTCTGCGCTTTGGCAGCCACTTCCGGACCATAAGCGATACCTTCAGCGAAGACGAAGTTCACGTCGGTGATGCCGATGAAGCCGAGGAAGGTCGACAGGTACGGGGTTACCAGGTCAGTCGGGGTATCTTTATGGATGCCGCCACGGCTGGTGACAACGACGGCGCGTTTACCGGTAACCAGACCTTCCGGCCCTTTCTCGGTGTAACGGAAGGTGACGCCGGCGCGTGCTACCAGGTCGAAGTAGTTTTTCAGCTGCGTCGGGATGTTGAAGTTGTACATCGGCGCGGCGATAACAATCACGTCATTCGCCTGCAGCTCGGCGATCAGCTCGTCGGACAGCGCCAGCGCTTCCTGCTGACGCGGGGTCAGCGGCGCATCGCTCGGACGCAGAGCACCAACCAGTTCACCATCCAGTACCGGGATCGGGTTTGCTGCCAGGTCACGCACGGTGATAACGTCTTCAGCATGCTTTTCACGCCATTGTTCAACAAAATAGTCGGACAGCTGACCGGATTGCGAGTACCCTGCCAGAATACTGGATTTGAGAACTAATACTTTGCTCATGGGTGTTTCCTTATATGAGATTGACGGGTCGATGCCCTGGTGCTTGCTGACACTTTATTCACAATCATGCCACAGAGAAAGCGCAATAAATCGAACTCAGTGTTCAGTTTTTTTGAACAAGGCATGAATTGAGCAGCTGTGGTAATCTACAGCAATACTTCAAAAGAGATTTTTCCTGGCAGAGCACTGCCCGATAACGCTATGACAGAACAACAAATTTTCACCTTTCCCCAGCTCTTCCAGCAGCTCGACGGTCTGATGCTGCGCGACAGATCGCGCTTTTCCCGCCGTCTGCACGGCGTGAAGAAGGTTAAAAATCCTGAATCCCAGCAGGCTATTCTGCGGGAGATGGCGCAGGAGATTGCGGCGGCGGCAGGGAGAGTCCTGCTGCGCGAAGCGGCGCGGCCAGCGATTACCTATCCGGAAAACCTGCCGGTAAGTCAGAAAAAACAGGAGATCCTCGAAGCCGTGCGCGACCACCAGGTGGTGATCGTGGCGGGGGAGACCGGCTCCGGTAAAACCACCCAGCTGCCGAAAATCTGTATGGAGCTGGGACGCGGGGTAAAAGGCTTAATCGGCCACACCCAGCCGCGTCGTCTGGCGGCGCGTACCGTGGCGAACCGCATCGCCGAGGAGCTGCAAAGCGAACCGGGCGGCTGCATCGGCTATAAGGTGCGCTTTAGCGACCACGTCAGCGACAACACCATGGTCAAACTGATGACCGACGGTATCCTGCTGGCGGAGATCCAGCAGGACCGCCTGCTGATGCAGTACGACACCATCATCATCGATGAAGCCCACGAACGCAGCCTTAATATCGACTTCCTGCTGGGCTACCTGCGGGAGCTGCTGCCGAAGCGTCCGGATCTGAAAGTTATCATCACCTCGGCGACCATCGACCCGGAACGTTTCTCGCGCCACTTTAACCACGCGCCGATTATCGAAGTCTCCGGCCGCACCTGGCCGGTCGAAGTTCGCTACCGGCCGATTGTGGAAGAGGCCGATGATACCGAACGCGATCAGCTGCAGGCGATTTTCGACGCCGTCGATGAGTTGGGCCATGAAAGCCCCGGCGATATTCTGATCTTTATGAGCGGCGAGCGGGAGATTCGCGATACCGCCGATGCGCTCAATAAGCTCAACCTGCGGCATACCGAAGTGCTGCCGCTCTACGCCCGGCTGTCGAACAGCGAGCAGAACCGCGTCTTCCAGTCACACAGCGGGCGGCGGATCGTGCTGGCGACCAACGTCGCCGAAACCTCGCTGACGGTACCAGGAATTAAGTACGTTATCGACCCGGGCACCGCGCGCATTAGCCGCTACAGTTTCCGCACCAAGGTGCAGCGCCTGCCGATTGAGCCCGTGTCCCAGGCCTCCGCTAACCAGCGTAAGGGCCGCTGCGGCCGCGTATCGGAAGGGATCTGTATTCGTCTCTATTCCGAGGATGATTTCCTGTCGCGCCCGGAATTTACCGACCCGGAAATTCTGCGCACCAACCTGGCGTCGGTTATTCTGCAGATGACCGCGCTGGGGCTGGGCGATATCGCCGCCTTTCCGTTCGTTGAGGCGCCGGACAAGCGTAATATTCAGGACGGCGTGCGCCTGCTGGAGGAGCTCGGGGCGATTACCACCGACGAGCAGCTGACCGCCTATAAGCTGACGCCGATGGGCCGCCAGCTCAGCCAGCTGCCGGTTGACCCGCGCCTGGCGCGGATGGTGCTGGAAGCGCAAAAGCACGGCTGCGTGCGCGAGGCGATGATCATCACCTCGGCGCTGTCGATTCAGGACCCGCGCGAACGGCCGATGGACAAGCAGCAGGCCTCGGATGAGAAGCACCGCCGCTTCCACGATAAAGAGTCGGATTTCCTCGCCTTCGTCAACTTATGGAACTACCTCGGCGAGCAGCAGAAGGCGCTGTCGTCGAACCAGTTCCGCCGCCAGTGCCGCGTCGATTTTCTTAACTACCTGCGGGTGCGCGAGTGGCAGGATATCTACACCCAGCTGCGCCAGGTGGTGAAAGAGCTGGGCCTGCCGGTCAATAGCGAACCGGCGGAGTACCGCGAAATTCATATCGCGCTGCTGACCGGGCTGCTGTCGCATATCGGCATGAAGGATACCGACAAGCAGGAGTTTACCGGCGCGCGCAACGCTCGCTTCTCGATCTTCCCGGGTTCCGGGCTGTTTAAGAAACCGCCTAAGTGGACCATGGTTGCCGAGCTGGTGGAAACCAGCCGCCTGTGGGGACGCATCGCCGCGCGCATCGACCCGGAGTGGGTGGAGCCGGTGGCGCAGCATCTGATTAAACGCTCATACAGCGAACCGCACTGGGAGCGGGCGCAGGGGGCGGTGATGGCGACGGAGAAAGTAACCGTCTACGGTCTGCCGATCGTCGCCGCCCGCAAGGTGAACTACAGCCAGATTGACCCGGCGCTGTGCCGGGAGCTGTTTATCCGCCACGCGCTGGTGGAGGGCGACTGGCAGACCCGTCACGCCTTCTTCCGCGATAACCTCAAGCTGCGAACAGAGATCGAAGAGCTGGAGCACAAATCGCGCCGCCGCGACATCCTGGTCGATGACGAGACGATGTTTGAGTTCTACGATCGGCGCATCGGCCATGAGGTTATCTCGGCGCGCCATTTCGACAACTGGTGGAAGCAGGCCAGCCGCGAGACTCCGGATCTGCTCAACTTCGAAAAGAGCATGCTGATTAAAGAGGGCGCGGAGAAGGTCAGCAAGCTGGACTACCCGAACTTCTGGCATCAGGGCAGCCTCAAGCTGCGCCTGACCTACCAGTTTGAACCGGGGGCCGACGCCGACGGGGTGACGGTACATATTCCGCTGCCGCTGCTCAATCAGGTGGAGGAGGCCGGATTCGAATGGCAAATCCCCGGCCTGCGCCGGGAGCTGATTATTGCCCTGATTAAGTCGCTGCCGAAACCGGTGCGGCGTAACTTCGTGCCGGCGCCGAACTACGCCGAAGCCTTTTTAGGCCGCGCGACGCCGCTGGAGCTGCCGCTGCTGGACTCCCTGGAGCGCGAGCTGCGGCGGATGAGCGGGGTGACTATCGACCGCGAGTCCTGGCAGTGGGATCAGGTGCCCGATCACCTGAAAATCACCTTCCGGGTGGTGGATGATAAGAATAAGAAGCTCGCCGAAGGCCGTTCGCTGCAGGAGTTAAAGGAGGCGCTGAAGGGCAAAGTGCAGGAGACGCTCTCAGCGGTGGCCGATGACGGTATCGAGCAGAGCGGGCTGCATATCTGGAGCTTCGGCACGCTGGCGGAAAGCTATGAGCAAAAGCGCGGCAACTATCGGGTTAAGGCCTGGCCGGCGCTGGTGGACGAACGTGACAGCGTGGCGATTAAGCTGTTCGACAATCCGCTCGAGCAGCAGCAGGCGATGTGGCGCGGCCTGCGGCGTCTGCTGCTGCTGAACATTCCGTCGCCGATTAAATATCTGCACGAGAAGCTGCCGAATAAAGCCAAGCTGGGGCTCTATTTTAACCCCTACGGTAAGGTGCTGGATCTGATTGACGACTGCATCTCCTGCGGCGTCGATAAGCTTATTGACGAGGCCGGCGGGCCGGTATGGAGCGAAGAGGGCTTTGCGAAGCTGCACGAAAAGGTCCGCGCCGAGCTTAACGATACGGTGGTGGAGATTGCCAAACAGGTTGAGCAGATCTTGACCGCAGTGTTCAACGTCAATAAGCGGCTGAAAGGGCGCGTGGATATGAGCATGGCGCTGGGGCTGTCGGATATCAAGGCGCAGATGAGCGGCCTGGTCTATCGTGGATTCGTCACCGGCAACGGCTTCCGCCGGCTGGGGGATACGCTGCGCTATCTGCAGGCGATTGAAAAACGCCTGGAGAAAATGGCCGTCGATCCGCATCGCGATCGTGCCCAGATGCTGAAGGTTGAGAGCATCCAGCAGGCTTGGCAGCAGTGGTTCAATAAGCTGCCGCCGGCGCGCCGCGACGATGAGGATGTGCAGGAGATCCGCTGGATGATCGAGGAGCTGCGCGTCAGCTTCTTCGCCCAGCAGCTGGGGACGCCGTACCCGATTTCCGATAAGCGGATCCTACAGGCGATGGAGCAGCTCGTCGCCTGATCGGCCGGTTGATGGTCGTTTTTAGGGGGGGTTGGGCGAATAAGCGCGTTGGCTGCTCGTGTTATGGATCTTCCGTCCAGTTTCGTGGAATGTTCCGTTCACGATGAATCCAGCGCTTTTCTCACACCCGCTGCGGGTGAACGGCACGGGGGGCGTTTCGCCCGCCCCCCGTGGCCCCCAGCATGGCGCTGAAAACTGCCGCTGCGCGGTACGCTCCACTCCGGCTTCATCTGGCGGACCGGGCAGGACTCGACGTCCCTGTCTCGACCTGCCTCTCTGGCCGCTTTATTCGTCCCATCCATGGGACTCACCCCTTCGGGGCCGACGCTAGCGTCGTTCATAAACGCTCCCGGCGTTTTTGTCCTGGCGGCCAGTCCTGGATGCGCGCCTGCGTTCCCGCCAGTTTTCTTGATGCGCCTTAACTCCCGCGCTGCCAACCCGTGGCAATTAGGTTGCGATTTCATTGCTGGAAGAACTTTCAGCAATGACCATGCAGGCATGAGGCATCGGGATATGTAGCAGGGGGTTGGGCCGGCTAAAAATCGCTGAGGCGCAGGCGGCTGGCCGGGGCCGCCAGCATGGATGCTGGCGGAGGCAAGCCTTACAGGGACGTTACCTCTTGCCGTCCCCGAATAGCCAGACGGCGGAGACGAAGGTATCGCGCAGCGACGATTTTTCTTGCCGGGATGCCGGGTCCCCAGGGCCGGGCGAAACCGGCCCTGGGCCGTTCACCAGCACCCCTGGAAACAGAAAAACGCGGAACCGATAGTGAACGGAACATTCCGCCGAACATTTCACAGAACAAGCTAAGAAAACACGCCTTCGCCCAAACCACCATTTACGGCGATCCATTAGCTAAGCCCGACCCGAACCGCGCAAAATCTACCCGTTGACCCATGCCAGCGTAAACCCGTCCCAGCCCTTGCTGCCCACCGTCTGCAGCGCCGTCACCGTCAGGCGCGGGTCGCTGCCCATCATCTCAATAAACCGCCGCACGCCCTGGACTCGCTCGTCAGCGCTATGCGGATTCGTCACTTCCCCATCCCGCACCACGTTATCGCCGATAATCAGCGTTCCCGGCCGGGAGTAGCGCAGCGCCCGCTGCAGATAGTGCGGATTGTTGGGCTTATCGGCGTCGATAAAGATCAGATCGAAAGCGGGGCGCTCGCCGAGGCTATCGAGGACTTCCAGCGCCGGGCCTTCGCGCAGCTCGACCCGGTCGTCCACGCCCGCCAGTCGAAGATTCTGCCGTGCAATGTGCGCATGATGCGGGTCGGCCTCCAGGGTCAGCAGCTCGCCGTCCGGCGGCAGCTCGCGCGCCATCCAGATGGTGCTATAGCCCCCGAGCGTGCCGATCTCCAGCACCCGACGGGCCCGGGTGATGCGCACCAGCAGCGCCAGAAACTGGCCCTGGTTGGCGGCAACGTCGTAGGCCGGAAGGCCGGCGCGCTGGTTATTCTCCAGCACCCGCTGCAATAGCGGGTCGTGGGGGATCAGTGCTTCAACAAGATAATTATCTACAGCAGACCATTGTTGTTGCATGCACAATTTCCTGTATTACGTCCCTGATGAATCAGACCAGCCGCCTCCCAGCGCCCGATATAAATCAACCTGCGCCAGCAGCAGATTATTTTGCACCTGCACGACGCTGATTTGCGTCGAGAACAGGGTGCGCTGGGCGTCCAGAACCTCGAGATAAGAAGAGTAGCCGTTGCGATAGCGGTTGCCGGCAATCCGCAGCGTCTCCTGCGCCACCGCCTCCTGCTCCTGCAGCTCCGCGATCTGCTCGCCGTAGCGGGTGATGGCGTCCAGGCTATCGTTGACCTCGCGAAACGCGCCGCGCACCGTTTTCTCATAGCCGTACAGCGCCTGGTTACGCTGGGCCATCGACACGTCGACCTGGGCGTTCAACGCCTGGCGGTTAAGCAGCGGGGCGAGGATGCTGCCGCCGATGCTCCACAGCCGCAGCGGATTATCGAGCAGGTCGGGCAGCGTGCGGTCCTGCATGCTGCCGGTGGCGGTCAAATCGATCGACGGCAGCAGGCGGGCCTGAGAAGAGGCCAGGCTGGCGTCGGCGGCCAGCAGCTGGCGCTGGGCCTGCACGATGTCAGGACGGCGGTTCAGCAGGCTGGAGGGCAGCTGCGACGGCATCGCCAGCGGGGTCAGACGGGCAAAATCCTGGCGTCGGATGGCCTGCGGGTTGCCGCCAATCAGCACGCTGAGGGCGTTCTCCTGCTGGGCGATTTGGTGCTCCAGCGGCGGGATCTGCGCCCGGGTAGAGCGCAGCTCCGAATCGGCCTGCATTAGCTCGAGGCGCGAGGTATAGCCGGTCTCAAACTGACGCTTCGCCATGCTGTAGGCGGCGTCGCGGGATTTCAGCGTCTGCCGGGTGACCCGCAGCTGTTCGTCGAGGGAGAGCAGCGTCAGGTAGCCGGCGGCCACCGAGGCGGCGACGGTCAGATCGGCGGCGGCGGCGGCGGCCTTCTGCGCCTCAAGGCTGGCCTCGGCGGCGCGGGAGGCGCTGCGGTTGGCTCCCCAGATATCGACCTCATAGCTGGCGGTCAGCCCGCCCTTATAGAGCGTGCTGTGAACGGGCAGGCCGGTGGCGGCGGACTGCGCGCGGGCGCGGCTGCCGGTTAGGGATGCGTCGAGCGTCGGAAACAGGCTGCTATCGGCGGCGTAGGCCCGCGCCTGGTACTCGTTCACCCGCTCGCGGGCGATCAGCACATCGCTGTTATAGCGCAGGGCCTGTTCCACGTACTGATTGAGCTGGCTGTCGTGAAAATTGCGCCACCATACGCCCTCAAGCGGGCTGGCGGGGCCGATATCGGCGCGCCAGGCGGCGGGGATCTGCAGCGACGGCGCGGCGGGCGGCACGTCGGCCGACCGGCAGCCGGCCAGCGCGACGCCGAGCGCCAGCGCAAGGGTGAGCCGGCGCATCATGGCTTCTCTCCCTCATGGGTATCGATGGTGACCTGCACCGACATGCCGGGGCGCAGGCGCGGGCTATTTTTCTGCCCCTCATCGACCGCGATGCGCACCGGAATGCGCTGGGCAATTTTGACAAAGTTGCCGGTGGCGTTGTCCGGCGAAATGGCGCTGAATTCAACCCCGGTCGCCGGGGAGATGCTCTGGACGACGCCGCTGAACTTCTCGCCGTTGAGCGCATCGACGCTAAAGGTCGCAGCCTGGCCAATGCGAATGTGCGCCAGCTGGGTCTCTTTCATATTGGCGATCACCCAGTGCTGCGGCGGCACCAGCGACGTCAGGTGAGTGCCAGCGCTGACGTAGGCGCCAAGCCGCACGGAGATCTGCCCCAGCTGTCCGCCGGTTGGCGCGACGATCCGCGTGTTCTGCAGATCGATATCCGCCAGCTCCAGCGCGGCCCTGGCGCTGGCAACGTCGGCTTCCAGCGCGTCGCGGTTAACGATGGCGGATTGCAGATCCTGGCGCGACACTTCCAGCGTGGCTTTCGCCTGTTCAATATCGGCGGTGCCCTGCGCGGCGCTGGCCCTTGCCGAGTCGCGCTCGCGAACCGACAGCGAACCGTCGGCGGTCAAATCCTGCACGCGCTTCAGGTCGGCCTGGGTTTTCTGACTCTGCGCGCGGGCGTTTTGCAGCGCCGCCTCATTGCGGGCAATCACCGCCTGGGCGCTTTTGCGCTGCTGCTGGTTATTTTTCAGCGCCGACTCCTTCATCGCCAGGGTCGCCTGCGCCTGGTGGACGCGCTGCCGGTAGATCCGGTCGTCAATCTGGAACAGCGTCTGCCCGGCCTGGACCTGGGCAAAATCCTGGACGTTGACGGCGGTGATATAGCCGCTGACCTGCGGGCTGATAAAGGTGGTCTGCCCGCGCACATAGGCGTTATCGGTAAACTGACTGTGGCGGGTAAAGGGCGGCAGCTGCCACGCGTATAAAACCACCAGCACCCCAACAAGGCCAATGGCGGCGGCGGTGAAAATAGAGACTACGCGAATATTATTGCGGGTATTGGCCTGTTGCCTGGCGGCATCCTGCTGACTCATAACGACTCCAGAGTAAAAATTATCTTTGTTATTTGCTTCCCGTCGCGCGTTTCAGCGCAATGCGAGCGGTAATACGCAGCCTTATCAGGCGCCAGAAGACCCAGATCAGCGTAGCGGCGGAAATGATCGCCGTCAGCAGGTAGGTGTCATTGTAGGCGAGAATATTGGCCTGTAGCGTTGTGGCGTTCTGCAGGAGCGTGCTGGCCTGCACGCTCAGCAGCGCGCTGTCGCCAATCTGGCTCTGATACATCTGGCTGTACTGCTGCAGGCGCTCGGCAACCAGCGGATTGAGCGTGGTTATCTGGTCGGCGAGCTGGCTGGAGTGAAATTTCTCCCGCCAGGTCTGGAAGGTGCCGAGGAGCGCCGAGCCCAGCAGGCCGCCGATATTCTGGCTCATGCCGAACAGCACCGAAAAGCTCACCAGGTTGCGCTGGTCGGCAATGACCCCGCCGATCCCGGCCAGCATCGCCGGCGCCAGGAAGAACGCGCTGCCGAAGCCGAGCAGGAACTGGCTGAACATCAGCTGTTCGGGACGCGTCAGGATGGTCGACTGGCTGTCGAGCAGCGAGGCTACCATGATCAGCGCCAGGGCGGTGGCGGTGGGCCAGTAGAGCCGCTGCGGGTTCAGCGTCAGGCAGCTGGCGATAATTCCGCAGAGGATCCCGGCGAAAATCGACCACGCCAGCTGGGTCATCTGCTCGTTCTGGAGCCCCACGTACTGCAGCCAGCCGATAACCCCGGTATTCTGCTCCGCCAGCACGATACGCATCAGCAGCATAATTAACCCCAGCCGCAGGATACTGCCGCTGGAGAGCCAGTGGATGTTAAGCAGCGGGTTGCTGCGGCCGTTCTCAAAGGCGATGGCCGAGACAATCAGCACCACCGCCCCCGCCAGCGCCCAGCCGATCCACGGCGCCTCAAACCACCAGTCAAGGCGGCCCAGCGAGAGGACGGCGCAGACCAGAGCCATGCCGGGGGCCAGCAGAATAAAGGTAATAAAGTCCTTTTTCTCGAACACCTTCTTCCGATCGCTGGGGGGCAGCTTGAGCACCATTACGCAGGCGAGGGAGACCAGCGCCAGCCCCAGTTCAAAAAAGTAGAGGCCGCGCCACTCGTCAAGCTGCAGCAGCTCCGTTGAGAAAAGGCGGGCGAGGGGGATCGCCAGCGAGGAGCCGGTGATCCCGATGGTCAGCGCCTTCAGGCGGTGGCGGGCGGGCCATGCCTGCACCTGATAATAGATGCCCAGCGAGCTGAGGGCCGCCGCTACCATGCCGTGCGCGGCGCGGACCATGATCGCCGAGCTGAGATCGTTGACGAAGAGGTGGAAAAAGGTCACCAGCACGTACAGCACCAGGAAGCCTTCGGTAAAGGCGCGCAGGCCGAACTGCTGGCGAAATTTGACCAGCAGCAGGTTGATCGAGACGTTGGTCATGACGTAGACCGCTGGCAGCCAGGCGATCTCCGTCGACCAGGCGGCGAAGGTTCCCTGCAGGTTCTGCAGGTTGGCGGTGACCACCGCGTTGCCGAGCGCGCCGGTCAGGCAGACCAGCAGCCCGACAATGCCGTAGGCGATACGCTTTGGCGTCGGGTGGATCGGCGTCGAGGGCGAACCGAGGATCGCCGGCTTTTCATGCGGCGCCCAGTCGTGGGGCACGTAGGGGTTTTCAGGACGGCGAGGCATTACTTTTTCTCCACCTCGTGCAGCAGTTTTTCCAGCACCAGGTGCGTTTGCTCCCGCTCTTCGGGGCTAATGGCGCTTAAGATCTCTTCGCGTAAATCATCGGCCACCGTTTTGACCTGCTGATAGAGCGCAAGGCCTTTGTCGGTGGCAACCAGCAGACGCTTGCGCCGGTCGCTGTCGGTTTTGACGCGTTCCACCAGCGCCAGATCCACCAGCCGGTTGATCAGCGGCACAATGGTGGCACTCTCTACGCCCAGCTCCTGGGCCAGCTCGCTTTGCGACAGCGGCTGCTCGTTGCGGGCAATCGCCGAGACCGCGACCCAGCTGGCCTGGCTCATGCCGAGGTCCTTGAGGCGGCGGTTGACCGCCAGCCGCCAGTGATGGGCGGTGAGGTACAGTAAATGGGAAAAGGTAAGCTGTCGGTTATCCATAGTTTTCTGCAAAAGCTTCCGCAAAGTCATTAGAGCTCTAATGATTTTATGCCCGACGGATTGTCGAATTCAAGGTGAAATAAAATAATTGTTAATGGGTTGTACGAAACATGTACGGCGGCGGTGAATATGCGCACAGCTCCCGCGCTGCCGGTCTTCAATCAGCAGGAGGCCGCGTTAGCGCGGAAAATAATATAAGCGGGCGGTGAAAGGGCAAAAAAGCCCGGGCGAGAGCCCGGGCGGTTGGGGCGATCGGCGTTGAGCCTTAGCCCGGATAGATCCCGCGATCTTTACGCGCCATCAGAATACGCTCACAGGCGACGATATAGGCCGCGGTACGCAGAGAGCACTCTTTCTCGATGGCTTTCTCGCAGACGTGGACGATCGCATCGGTCATGATGCGGTCCATTTTGGCGTTGATCTCCTCTTCGCTCCAGAAGAAGCTTGCCATATCCTGCACCCACTCGAAGTAGCTGACGGTAACGCCGCCGGCGTTGCAGATAACGTCCGGTACCACGATCACGCCGCGCTCGGCCAGCACGTCATCGGCTTCCGGATAGGTCGGACCGTTCGCGCCTTCCAGCACCAGCTTGCAGCTGATTTTTTCCGCGCGCTCGCGGGTGATCTGCCCCTCCAGCGCCGCCGGGATCAGAATATCCATCGGCGTGGTCCAGAAGGCTTCTTTGTCGATTTCACGCGCGCCGGGGAAGCCGGCAATCTGCTTCTTCTCCGTCTGCCATGCGGTCAGGGCGGCCATATCGATCCCGCCCTCGTTGAACAGCGTCGCGGTGTGATCCTGAATCACCACCACGCGAGCGCCAACCTCGGAGAACAGGCGGGCGGCTTCGCTACCGACGTTACCAAAGCCCTGCAGCGCGACCTTCGCGCCTTCAATTTCAATCCCGAAGCGGCCAGCCACTTCGCGACCGGTGATAAATACGCCGCGGCCGGTGGCCTTTTCACGCCCCAGAGAACCGCCGAGGTGGATTGGCTTACCGGTGACGACGCCGGTGACGGTGGTGCCGTGGTTCATGGAGTAGGTATCCATCATCCACGCCATCACTTTGCCGTTGGTGCCGACGTCCGGCGCCGGAATATCTTTTTGCGGCCCGATGATAAGGCCGATTTCGCTGGTATAGCGGCGGGTCAGACGCTCCAGTTCGCCTTCCGACAGGCTGAACGGGTCGACGCGAACACCTCCCTTCGCGCCGCCGTAAGGAATATTGACCGCGGCGCACTTAATGGTCATCCAGGCAGAAAGCGCCATCACTTCGTTCAGGTCAACGTCCGGATGGTAGCGAACACCACCTTTACCCGGTCCACGCGAAAGATTGTGCTGTACGCGATAGCCTTCGAAGTGGCGGATGGTGCCGTCATCCATCTGCACCGGAATGTCGACGATCAGCGCACGCTTCGGGTGGCGCAGGGTTTCCACCCAGTAGGCCAGGTCGCCCAGATAGGGCGCTACGCGGTCGATCTGGCGCAGATAGGTTGTCCAGGGAGATGCACTACTTTCAGATGCGTAAGATAACTTTTCCATAAGAGTCCTGTTCTCAATGTTATTTATGTCGTGTGAAACCGTGGAATGGCTACAGCAGTAAACTCTGTGCGATGAATATTATCACCAATTTTATAAAGCAATATTTGACGGCCGCTGCGAATTTTAAATTTTTGTTAGAAATTTTATTTTCAAGTGAATAACTAAGCACGGAAAACTCGCCTCATGCACTGCATTTATATGCATAAATTATGCAGTAAAGTGAATATAAAAATAAATTATCTATATTTTTCATTATCTTGATGATCATCAAAAAGTGAATAAATGCTGGTCTGCCGTATTGACTTTACTGTGCAACAGGCCCCAGCATGAGAGTACGCAATACACAAGGTATTAACCGTGACTTAACAATTACCGCGTACTTATAAGGGTTTTATTTCCTGCGCTGAATTTCGCTTCCTCGCAGCGGATCCGCTCGCAATAAAAACGGCGCGCGCGAATTGTTAATTTTGAATATCCACGACTGACAACATTAATTATTGTCAACCATTGTTCCGGAGAAGCGTTATGTCAGGCAGTATTACTCGTGAAGATTTTGATTCTTATATGGTTCCCTGCTTTGCTCCGGCGCCGTTTATTCCGCTGAAGGCGGCGGGGTCGCGGGTATGGGACCAGCAGGGCAAGGAGTATATCGACCTCGCGGGCGGCATCGCCGTTAACTCTCTTGGTCACTGCAATCCGGCGCTGGTGGCGGCGCTGAAAGACCAGCTCGACAGCCTTTGGCATATCGGCAACGGCTACACCAACGAGCCGGTGCTGCAGCTGGCGAAAACCCTGGTTAACGCCACCTTTGCCGATAAGGTCTTCTTCTGCAACTCCGGGGCGGAAGCCAACGAAGCGGCGCTGAAGCTGGCGCGTAAATATGCGCACGATAAGTTTGGCGCCGATAAAAGCGAAATTATTGCCTTCAACAACGCCTTCCACGGCCGCACCCTGTTCACCGTATCGGTGGGCGGGCAGCCGAAATACTCCAGCGATTACGCGCCGCTGCCGCCGGATATTACCCATCTGCCGTATAACGATATTCCGGCGCTCACCGCCGCTATCTCAGCGCGAACCTGTGCGGTGATCGTTGAGCCGATTATCGGCGAGGGCGGCGTGGTTCCGGCCGATCCGGCGTTCCTGAAGACGCTGCGGGAGCTGTGCGACCAGCATGAGGTCACGCTGATTTTTGACGAAGTTCAGACCGGCGCCGGGCGGACCGGCGCGCTCTACGCCTACCAGCACTACAACGTGATCCCGGATATCCTCACCAGCGCCAAGGGGCTGGGCGGCGGCTTCCCGATCGGCGCTATGCTGGTGAAAGAGGCGTGGGCCCAGGTTTTCCAGCCGGGAACCCACGGCACCACCTTCGGCGGCAATCCGCTGGCGGCCACGGCGGCCAACGGCGTGCTGGCGCAGCTGGATGAGGCGCTGCTGGCCGGGGTTGGCGAGCGCCACGACGCGATCGTCGCGGGGCTGGAGGCGCTGAACGCGAAGTACGATCTCTTTAGCGCGGTGCGCGGCGTCGGGCTGCTGATCGGCGCCGAGCTGGCGAGCCGCCTGCGCGGCCAGGCCAAAGCGCTGACCAACCTCGCGGCGCAGGAGGGGCTGATTGCCCTGATTGCCGGACCTGACGTGCTGCGCTTTGCCCCCGCGCTCAACGTTCCGCTGGCGGACATTGAGGAGGCCTTCGTGCGCCTCGATCGCGCCGTCGCCCGCCTGACGCGCTAATCCGGGAGACGGTTTATGATGCTATTTCGCCCCGTAAGGGAAAACGATCTCGACGATATTATTCGCCTCGCTTCCCGGGCGGGGGTCGGCATGACCTCGTTACCCAACGATCCCGCGCGCCTGGCCGCGCGGATCCAGCGTAGCGTCGATACCTTCGCCGGCAGGCTGCCCCGCGGCCAGCAGGGCTTCCTGTTCGTGCTGGAGGATACCGACCTGTCGCGGGTGGTTGGCGTCAGCGCCATTGAGGTGGCGGTGGGGCTCGACGAACCCTTTTACAATTTCCGCCTGCAGCGCACGGTTCGCGCCTCGAAGGAGCTGGGGGTCTATAAAAATCAGGAGCTGCTGAACCTCAGCTACGACCACACCGGCCATAGCGAGCTCTGCACCCTGTTCCTCGACCCGGAGTACCAAAAAAACCGCAACGGCCTGTTTCTCTCGAAGGCGCGGTTTCTGTTTATCGCCGCCTTCCGGGAGCTGTTTTCGCCGCATCTTTTCGCCGAGCTGCGCGGGCGCAGCGATGAGCAGGGCAATTCCCCGTTCTGGGACGCGCTGGGCCACCACTTCTTCGATATTCCGTTTGCCGACGCCGACCGGCTGACCGGCACCGGCATGAAAACCTTTATCGCCGAGCTGATGCCGGCGTACCCGATTTACGTCTCGCTGCTGCCGGAAAACGCCCGCCAGGCGATCGGCGAGGTGCACCCGAATACCTCCCCCGCGCGGGCAATTCTCGAAAAAGAGGGCTTCAGCTGGCGCGGGTCGGTGGATATTTTCGACGCCGGCCCAGTGCTGGAGGCGCAAACCGACAGCATCAGAGCGATCGGCGAGAGCCGGTTTGTGCCGGCCACGCGCGTCATGGCGCAGCGGACGGCGCCGATCATCGTCGCCAACAGCCAGTTTGAACAGTTCCGCGCGGTGCTGCTGACCGCGGAAGAGAACCACGAATGCGAACGCGCCGCGCTGGACGCCTTACAGGTTAGCGAGACTGACCGGGTGCATGCGGTAACACTCAATCCGGAGAGCAGAACATCATGGCAATAAACGCACATTTTATCGCAGGAGAGTGGCGGCAGGGCTCGGGCGCGCCGTTAACCAAGCTGGCGCCGGAAAACCAGGCGCCGCTGTGGCAGGCGGCCAGCGCGGGGGCGGTGGAGGTGCAGGCCGCCTGCGCGGCGGCGCGCGGCGCCTTTTATGCCTGGTCTCATCTGCCGCTGGCGGAGCGCGTGACCTGCGTGCAGCGCTTTGCCGCGCTGCTTGACGCGCATAAAGAGGCCCTGGCGGAGATGATTTCTCGCGAAACCAGCAAGCCGCTGTGGGAAACCCGCACCGAGGTGCAGGCGATGATCGGCAAAGCGGCGATCTCCATTGACGCCTACGCCGAGCGCACCGGCGATCGTGAATCGGTGATGCCGGACGGCAAGGCGCTGCTGCGCCACAAGCCGCACGGGGTGATGGCGGTCTTCGGCCCGTACAACTTCCCCGGTCATTTGCCGAACGGGCATATTATTCCGGCGCTGATCGCCGGCAACACGGTGGTCTTTAAGCCCAGCGAGCTGACGCCGGCGACCGCCGAGCTGACCGTGCAGCTGTGGCAGCAGGCCGGGATCCCGGCAGGGGTTATCAACCTGATTCAGGGCGGCAAAGAGACCGGCCAGGCGCTGCTGGAAAACCGCGATATCGACGGGGTGCTGTTTACCGGCAGCGCGTCAACCGGCTTCCACTTCCACCGCTATCTCGGCGGCCAGCCGGAGAAGATGCTGGCGCTGGAGATGGGCGGCAACAACGCGCTGATCGTCGCCGACGCGGAGGACATCGACGCGGCGCTACACGTGATTATCCAGTCGGCGTTTATCTCCGCCGGACAGCGCTGCACCTGCGCCCGCCGGCTGCTGGTCAATAGCGGGGAGCAGGGCGACGCGCTGCTGCAGCGGCTGGTTACCGCCAGCGCCGGCATTCGCACCGGCCGCTGGGACGCCGAGCCGCAGCCGTTTATGGGCGGCGTCATCTCGCTGCAGGCGGCGCAGGGAATGCTGGCGGCGCAGGACAAGCTCGAACGCCTCGGCGGCAGGGTGCTGCTGCGCATGACCCAGCCGGACCCGAACTCCACGCTGCTCACGCCGGGAATTATCGACGTGACCGGGATCGATGTGCCCGACGAAGAGTATTTCGGCCCGCTGCTGACGGTGGTGCGCTACGAGCAGTTCGATGAGGCGATCCGCATCGCGAACAACACCCGCTACGGGCTGGCGGCGGGGCTGATTTCCGCCGACCCGGCGCTGTTCGCCAGGTTCAGCGACGAAGCGCGCGCCGGGATCGTCAACTGGAATAAGCCGCTGACCGGCGCCTCCAGCAAAGCGCCGTTTGGCGGCGTGGGCGCCTCCGGCAACCACCGCGCTTCGGCCTGGTACGCGGCGGACTACTGCGCCTGGCCGATGGCCTCGCTGATTAGCGAAACGCTGACGCTGCCGGCGGCAATTTCGCCCGGCCTGCCATTCTGACAACGGATTCTGTGAGGACACTATGTCTGGTTTTGAAGCTAATTTTGACGGCCTGGTTGGGCCAACGCACCACTACGCCGGGCTGTCGGTCGGTAACGAAGCCTCGCAAAATAACCGCGACGGCGTATCCAACCCGAAGAAGGCGGCGCTGCAGGGATTATGCAAAATGAAGGCCCTCGCCGACAGGGGCTTTATTCAGGGGATTTTACCGCCGCAGCCGCGGCCGAATATCGCCGCGCTGCGCGGCCTGGGCTTTTACGGCAGCGATGAGCAGGTGATTACCCGCGCCGCCGCCGACGCGCCGCATCTGCTCTCGGCGTTTAGCTCCGCGTCGTCGATGTGGACCGCCAACGCGGCGACGGTATCGCCCTCCGCCGATAGCGCCGACGGCAGGCTGCACTTTACGGTCGCCAACCTGACCAACAAGCTGCACCGCTCTCAGGAAGCGCCGACCACCGCGGCGATTTTACGCGCGACCTTTGCCGACGAAAGCTATTTCGTCCATCACCATGCCCTCGCCCAGCACGGCGACCTGGGCGATGAAGGGGCGGCGAACCACAACCGCTTCTGCTACGACTACGGCCGCCAGGGGCTGCAGCTCTTCGTCTACGGCAGGCGCGCCAGCGGCGGTGTGGCCCCGCAGAAATATCCGGCGCGCCAGACCCTGGAGGCGAGCCAGGCGGTGGCCCGGCTGCATCGGCTGAACCCGGAATATACCGTTTTTGCCCAGCAGAACCCGGCGGCCATCGACGGCGGCGTGTTCCACAACGACGTGATTGCGGTGAGCAATCGCCACGTGCTGTTCCACCATCAGCAGGCCTTTGTCCAGCAGCAGGCGCTGCTGGAAACTCTGCGGGAAAAAGCGGCCCGTCTGGATATTCCGTTTGTCAGCGTCGAGGTTCCGCAGGACCAGGTGGGGCTTAACGACGCCGTCGCCTCGTACCTGTTCAACAGCCAGCTGCTGAGCAAGCCGGACGGCAAAATGCTGATTGTGGTGCCGGAAGAGTGCCGCCAGCGGGAGAACGTCTGGCAGTACCTGAATGGGCTGGTGAGCGACGGCGCCTCGCCGATCGACGAGCTGGCGGTATTCGACCTGCGCGAAAGTATGCGCAACGGCGGCGGCCCGGCCTGCCTGCGCCTGCGGGTGGTGCTGAACCACGCCGAACTGGCGGCGGTGAATCCGCACAGCCTGATGGACGACGCGCGCTATCGGCAGCTCACGCAGTGGGTGGAAAAACACTACCGCGATCGCCTCCACGCCAGCGACCTGGCCGACCCGCAGCTCCTGAGCGAGGTCTATCAGGCCCTTGATGAACTGACGCAGATTTTGCGCCTGGGCTGCATCTATGACTTCCAGCGCTAAGGGGCCGGGAATGGACGACAAGGTGAAGGATTTACTGCATTGCCGGCTGACGGAGTGGGCGTTTCCCGCGGAAATTGAGGCGCGCTGGCTGGCGGACGGCGTGCTGCAGCTGCTGCCGCAGCGGCCGTGGCGGCAGGCGACGATCGTTTCGGCCGGCATTCACGGCAACGAAACCGCGCCGATCGAGCTGCTGCTGGAGATGGCGCACGCGCTGAGCCAGGGCCGGCAGCCGCTGTCGCAGGCGCTGCTGATCGTCTTCGGCAACCTGCCGGCGATCCGCGCCGCGCGGCGCTATCTGCATACCGATCTCAACCGCTTATTTGGCGGGCGCCACCTGCGCGCGGCGCCGGACAATGAGTCCCGGCGCGCGGCGGAGCTGGAGACGACGGTCGGGGCGTTCTATGCGGCGGCCGATGCCCACGGCCCCGTCGGCAGGATCCATCTCGACCTGCATACCGCCATCCGCGGCTCGCGCTACCGCCAGTTTGCGCTCCTGCCCGCCCGGGAGCAGGAGTACAGCGCCGATTTGTATCGGCTGCTCGCCGCCAGCGGCATGGACGCGGTAGTTCGTCATACCGAACCCGGCGGCACCTTCACCCACTTTACCGCCGAGACGTTCGCCGCCGAAAGCGCGACCCTCGAGCTGGGCAAGGTGATGCCCTTTGGTGAGAACGATCTGCGCCTGTTTGCCGCCGCCGGCGCGGCGATCCGGGCGACGATCGGCGGAGAAGCGCTGCCGTCGCGCCTCAAGGAGCCGATGCGCTATTTTGTGGTTCAGGAGAGCATCATCAAGGGCGATGATAGCTTCACTCTGCACCTCGACCCCAACGTGGAAAACTTCACCGCGCTTGCCGCCGGGCACGTCATTGCCCGCCAGGCGGAGAAGACGTGGGTTATTGATGCGCAGGCGCCCTACATTCTGTTTCCCAATGCGGGAGTGGCAAGCGGGCAGCGCGCCGGTTTGCTGTTGAAGTCTGCCGCGCCATGCCTTTCTTTGCCTCTCTGAAGGAATCGACATGACTCAACATCAACACGAGGGGCAGGAGCATCCTGCCATCGACGGGGAGCGCCCGTCGCAGCTCAAACGCGGCCTTGGCGCCCGGCACATTCAGATGATTGCGCTGGGCGGCGCTATCGGTACCGGCCTGTTTATGGGGGCGGGAAGAAACATTGCGGTGGCCGGGACTTCGATCCTGCTGATTTACCTGCTGGTGGGCTTTTTTACCTATATGGTGATGCGGGCGATGGGCGAAGTGCTGCTTACCCGCCTGGACTATCGCTCCTTCGCCGATTTCGTCGGTGATTATCTAGGACCGCAGGCGAGCTTTTACCTCGGCTGGACCTACTGGCTGAGCTGGGTGGTGACCTGTATTGCCGACGTGGTGGTCTGCGGCAGCTATATGCAGTACTGGTTTCCCGAAATGTCGGCGTGGATGCCGGCCCTGAGCACCCTCGGCATTCTGTTCCTCTTCAATTTGCTGTCGGTGAAGATGTTTGGCGAGGCGGAGTTCTGGTTTGCGCTGATTAAGGTGATCACGATTGTCGCGCTGATCGTCACCGGCGCGTGGATGATCGCCATCGGCTGGACCTCGCCGGACGGCGTGAAGGCTTCGCTGCACCACATCACCGATCCGGCGGTCTTTATGCCCCACGGCGTCACCGGCTTCCTCGCCGGCTTCCAGATAGCGATTTTCTCCTTCACCGGGATTGAACTTCTCGGGACGATGACCGCGGAGACCCGCGATCCGCAGAGGATTTTACCCAAGGCGATCAACGCGCTGCCGCTGCGGATTATCATTTTTTATCTGCTGTCGATGGTGGTGATTATTGCCGTGGCCTCGTGGCCGGGCGTCTCGCCCGACGCCAGCCCGTTCGTCACCCTGTTTGCCAAAGCCGGCCTGCCCGCCGCCGCGGCGGTGATTAACTTTGTGGCCCTGACCTCGGCGATGTCGTCGGCCAACAGCGGGGTCTACTCCAGCACCCGCATGCTGTACGGCCTGTCGGTTGAGAAGCATGCCCACGGGCAGTTCCGCATCCTGTCGCGCCATACCCGCATTCCGGTGCGCAGCCTGCTGTTCTCCTGCTTCTGCATGCTCAGCGGCACGCTGCTGCTGTTCCTTGTGCCGAACGTGATGACCCTGTTCACCATCGTCTCGACGCTGGCGGCCATCATGGTGGTCTTTAGCTGGGGAATGATCCTCGTGGCCTATCTGGTTTATCGGCAAAAGCGCCCCGACCTGCATGAACGCTCGGCCTTTAAGATGCCGGCGGGCGTGGCGATGAGCTGGCTAAGCCTGCTGTTTTTTGCCTTCGCCATTTTTATCATGATCTTCGACCCCGATACCCTGAAGGCGCTGATCGCCACGCCGCTGTGGTTCATCGCCCTGTGGCTGTGCTGGCGAGTGAAACAGAAGCGGGAAGGGCAAACGCGGCTGGAGAAACTTAACGCCTGACAGGATACAATCGCCAAATCTGCCGCGCGGCGACAAAGGAGGACTTTGGCGCCGCGCAAACTGAAAAGGAGAGGGTATGTCAGATAATTTCCCGGCGCTGTCCGCCGACACGCTGGCGGCGGCCAACCTCGTCGGCGCATGGCTGGCGCAGGACGATTTTACAACGCTGGCGCAGAAGCCGCCGTTTGAGGTGGTGGTGCTGGCGGGCAACGCGGTGATCCCGACCATTGACGCCGCCTGTCGGCTGGCGGCAGACGCCGAGGTTCCGCTGCTGATAAGCGGCGGGATTGGCCACTCGACGTCATTTCTCTATGAGGCGGTACGCAACGACCCGCGCTACGGCTCGCTGCCGGTAGAGGGGCGCGCCGAGGCGCACATCCTTGCCGATATCGCCCATCAATACTGGCACATTCCGCGCACGCGCATCGTGGCGGAAGCGCGCTCCACCAACTGCGGCGAGAATGCGCGCTTTACCCGCGAGGTGCTCGAGGCCGAGGGGCTGGCGCACCGTGCGGGCGTGGTTATCCAGGACCCGACCATGCAGCGGCGCACGATGGCGACCTTCGCCCGCGTCTGGCAGGGGGCAGATCCGCTCCCGCGCTGGTACAGCTACCCGGGCTGCGCGCCGCAGCTGCGCAATACGCCGGAGCAGGGCCTGGCGTTCAGCGGGGCGGCGCAGGGGCTGTGGCCGGTGGGCCGCTATCTGGCGCTGATCCTCGGCGAGCTGCCGCGCCTGCAGGATAGCCCCCAGGGTTACGGCCCGCTGGGTAAAGATTTTATTGCCCACGTTGATATGCCTCCGCGGATTATCGAGGCGTGGCGCCAGCTGCGCGAAGACGGCCTCCTGACCCACGCCCTCGGCGATCGCACCCTGGGCTGATGGTTTTTGCCCGTTTGCGCCTGATTTGTCGCAAACGGGCAGTCTGTGTTGCCTGAATGTAACGTTTTCTCCGGGCTCCGGCCCCGTTTTTATGAAGTAATTCACATAAATGCACCTGCGGACTGCTCGGGTCGCCTCTTATGGATAGATTTTTAACAAATAAATCACTTGTTAAAAACAATAAATCTACAGGAGCAGGCTATGACAGCACCCGTTCAGCACCCGATGTATATTGATGGTCAGTTTGTTGCCGGGCGCGGCGACGCCTGGATTGACGTGCTTAATCCCGCTACCGAAGCGCTGCTCTCCCGCATTCCCGACGGCAGCGCCGAAGACGCGCGGCGGGCCATTGCCGCCGCCGATCGCGCGCAGCCGGGATGGGAGGCGCTGCCGGCCATCGAGCGCGCCGGCTGGCTGCGTAAAATCGCCGCCGGGATCCGCGAGCGCGCCGACGAGATTGCGGCGCTTATCGTCGCCGAAGGCGGGAAGACTCAGCAGCTGGCGGCGGTGGAGGTCTCCTTTACCGCCGATTATCTCGACTATATGGCCGAGTGGGCGCGGCGCTACGAAGGTGAAATCGTGCAAAGCGACCGTCCCGGCGAAAATATCCTCGTGTTCAAACGCGCCCTCGGCGTGACCACCGGCATTCTGCCGTGGAACTTCCCGTTCTTCCTGATTGCCCGCAAGCTCGCCCCGGCGCTGCTGACCGGCAATACCATTGTGATTAAACCGAGCGAGTTCACGCCCAATAACGCCGTGGCCTTTGCGCAGATTGTCGATGATATCGGCCTGCCGAAGGGGGTGTTTAACCTGGTGTTAGGCCGCGGGGAGACCGTCGGCCAGGAGCTGGCGGCGAACCCGAAGGTGGCGATGGTCAGCATGACCGGCAGCGTCGGCGCGGGGGAAAAAATCATGGCCGCCGCGGCGAAAAATATCACCAAAGTGTGCCTCGAGCTGGGCGGCAAGGCGCCGGCGATTGTGATGGATGACGCTGACCTCGAGCTGGCGGTTAAGGCGGTGGTCGATTCGCGGGTGATCAACAGCGGGCAGGTATGCAACTGCGTTGAGCGCGTGTACGTGCAGAAGGGGATCTACGATCGCTTCGTGAACCGTCTCGGCGAAGCGCTGAAGGCGGTGCAGTTCGGCGACCCGGCGCTGCGCGATGATATTGCCATGGGGCCGCTGATTAACGCCGCCGCGCTGGAGCGGGTCGAACAGAAGGTGGCCAAAGCCCTGGCTCAGGGCGCACGCCTTGCCCTCGGCGGCAAAGCGGTCGCCGGCAGCGGCTATTTTTATCCGCCGACGCTGCTGCTGGACGTGCGTCAGGAGATGGATATCGTCCACGAAGAAACCTTTGGCCCGGTGCTGCCGGTGGTGGCGTTTGACACGCTTGAAGAGGCGCTGGCGATGGCCAACGACAGCGACTACGGCCTGACGTCGTCAATCTATACGCGCGACCTGAACGTGGCGATGAAGGCGATTAAGGGGCTGAAGTTCGGCGAAACCTACATCAACCGCGAAAACTTTGAGGCCATGCAGGGCTTTCATGCCGGCTGGCGCAAATCGGGCATTGGCGGCGCCGACGGGCGCCACGGCCTGAACGAGTACCTGCAGACCCAGGTGGTCTATCTGCAGGCCTGAGCCGCGGGGTGAAAAGGCGGATAGCCGAGGGCTATCCGCTGCGGTTACAGCCTATTTAGCAAACTTATCCAGCACGCGGATAAGCTGGGTGACGAAGCCGTATTCGTTGTCGTACCACGCCACGGTTTTGACCAGCTGAACGTCGCCCGCCTCGGCGACTTCAAGCTGGGTGGCGTCGTAAATCGAGCCAAAGTGGCTGCCAACCACGTCGGATGAGACGATCTCCTCTTCGGTATAGCCGAAGGATTCATTATTCGCCGCCGTGTTCTTCATCGCCTGATTGACCTCTTCGGCGGTGACCTTTTTCTCAAGAATCGAGACCAGTTCGGTGACCGATCCGGTTTTGGTCGGCACGCGCTGGGCGTGGCCCTTCAGCTTGCCGCTGAGCTCCGGAATGACCAGACCAATCGCCTTCGCCGCCCCGGTGGTGTGCGGGATGATGTTTTCCGCCGCCGCGCGCGAGGCGCGTAGATCTTTGCCGCGCGGACCGTCCACCAGCGACTGGGTGCCGGTGTAGGCGTGAATGGTGGTCATCGTGCCGAGCCGGATGCCGAAGGCATCGTTGAGCACTTTGGCCATCGGCGCCAGGCAGTTGGTGGTGCAGGAGGCGACGGAGATAATGGTGTCATCCGCGGTGAGGGTGTCGTCATTGACGTTGTAGACGATGGTTTTCATATCGCCGGCGGGGGCGGAGATCAGAACCTTTTTCGCCCCGGCGCTCAGGTGGGCCTGGGCTTTTTCCGTCGAGGTATAGAAACCGGTGCACTCAACGATAAGCTCCGCACCTGCGCTTTCCCACGGAATGTTCCGGGCCTCTTTCTCCGCATAGACGGTGATGCTCTTACCGTTGACGATCAGCGCATCGTCGGTGAAGTCGACGCTCCACGGGAAGGGACCGTAGTTAGAGTCATGTTTTAGCAGATAGGCCAGCACTTTTGGCAAGGTGAGGTCGTTGATGGCCACCACTTCCAGCGGACTGTTAACTTCCAATAAACGGCGTAATACCAGACGTCCGATACGACCAAAACCATTAATTCCAAGCTTGCTCATGGAAAATCTCCTGGTGAGTCGGTTAGAGGGTAAAACTCATACAGGCATACTCCAGTCGGTCGATTTGGGCAACCCGCAAAATCGACCGGGCGGCTAAGCTTTTGAAAAAACGCTACAGAAAAATTAACGTATTCGGCGATGAAGAGGGGCAGGAAAACGTTCCCCGGCGGGGCAGACTCGCGCGGTACGAGCCTGCTGTCGCGGGAAATAACCGCTGCGGTCATCGCGGAGAATAGGGTGACGCCGGAGAATTTTTGCCTCTCAGCCTTATGGAACCTGTATTGCGCAGTAATTCACGCTCGTTCAGAGGTGGGAGAAGCCCTGCGTCGTGCTGATAACCACGGTATTGCGGCCGGAGCGTTTGGCTTCATAGAGCGCCAAATCAGCTTTACGCAGCACGGTATAAACATCATTGCCGCTATCGCCGAACCTGGCGACGCCGAGGGAGATTGTCACCCTATCGGCGTGGGGGTAATCGGCATTTTCGATCGCCATCCGGATGCGTTCAGCCGCGGCGGCGGCCGCTTTCAGGCTGCTAGCAGGCAGGAATACGACAAACTCCTCCCCGCCAAACCGGCAGGCAACCTGCCCGTCGGCGCAGAGGTTGCGCAGCTTCTCGCTGAAGGTAACCAGCACAGCATCGCCGCCGCCATGCCCGTGCAGATCGTTAATCTTTTTAAAATGGTCGATATCAATCGCGATGATGCAGCGATCGGCGGAAGCAGGGGACTGTTTTAGTAGGGTGCTGAAACCCTTGTGGTTATAGAGTCCGGTAAGCGAGTCCGTCATCGTTTCATCGCTGAGGGCGTTTACCCGCCGGGCCATTATCTGTAGATGCAGGCTAAAAGCCTCTTTCAGGCGTTCCGCTTCCTTGTACCAGACGTGAATATTGGCCAGCTTTTTGAGCGTGGAATCGTTGTTTTCCTCGCGCGTAAATTCGGCGAGCTTTTCCAGCGGAGCCGAAATGATGGCGGCAAAAATCGTTACGGTCGTCACCGTGAGGATGATGATCGCGAGCGTGAACCAAAACGCGTTAACTACCGTCTGCATTAATATACGGGATACGCTTTCCGACGCTCCCGAGATGATGACCTTCCAGTCGGCCTGCTTCAGGCTGGCGTAGCCAACCAGGTTGCCGCCGCTTTTGTCATCGCCAAAAAAGTGGCCGTTTTGCGCTTTGATAATCTGTTCCCGCAGGCCGGGGGCAGAGTTAAAACCGCTTCCCACCCGTGCTGGATCGCGATTAAAAATTATCTTGCCGTCATTATTGATGACGCTGACGTCCGTGGTATTTTCATAAAAATGCATGCTCAGGATATCGCTGAGCATGCTCTCTTTTTGCAGGTAGATGCTGCCGCCGATAAAGCCGAGATAGTCGCCGCCTGGGCCAAATAATGGCTGCGAGACAAAGACGACGTAATTACCCGCCGCCGAGACGAAGGGTTGAGAGATAAAGAGTTTTTTAGAGGCAATGGCCTGCCGACTAGCGTCAGAGTGGAGCTTTATTCCCACCAGCTTCAGGCTCTCCGGAGAGGCGGCGGCAATCACGGCGTCGGAATTCACGATCACCACCGAGTTGAAAAAGCCGGACTGCAGGCGCAGCCGTTCAGCTTCGTTTTGCAGCGGACGATGGTCGGCAAGAGTTTTTATCTGCCCGGCGCTGTAGGCCAGCTCCCGCTGCGCCGTCACCAGGTAGCGGTCAGTGGTATCCGCCAGCTTACGGGCGTAGGCGAGGTTGTTCTCGAGCAGCCGATCCTCAATGTTGCCCTTCTGGAAAAGCGTCAGGGCGCTGAGCAGCAGCATTGATGTCAGCAGGATCCCTCCGACGGACAACATCAGCATGAGGGGGCGCAGATGCAGTTTTTTCCCTGGCATAGCTCTTCACGTATCTCAAAAATTTTGCGCATTTTATCAGTTTTTGAGCGCTGAATATAAGCGGCTTCTGCTGCGCCGGCGGTGGATAGCAGCTTCTGACAAGCGGGCAGCCGTTCGGTATGACGGCGCTCCCTCGTCGGGGATGATAATCGCCGCTATTCATATGATATGCGGGATACCGAATAGAGGACGCAGTCAGAGGGTCATTGCCGGGGAACGGTACGTGACATGGCTCCAGTAGCCTGAACCGGTACTCGCAATTTTTTTCCACCCCAGCTGCGTTAATTCCTGCGAAATAAAGGTGTGATGTTTTCCCGGTTGCAGAAGGCCTTTTGGGTATTTCAATTCCGGTGCGAAGCATCGATTTCGCGGGTGAAGATGTCGTATTACGCAGACTTGAACAGCTTGAGTATTTTGACCTCTGGCAGGGCTGCTGGCGAAAACCCAAGCGATGTTGGTTCTGGTGAAGTTCAGCTCTGAGCGAGTAGCTGATATTCTTGTGAAAAATATGTCGCTCGATTACAGTGAAGTTATTTTCGACCAAAACGATAGCCAGCTGAACAAGCAGGAAGTTAAAAGATATGAGCAGGAGAATATGCAGGGATAACCGCACCAAAATACGAAATATTCCCCGTCGTATAAAATCACTTAACCGTTGGGCTGAAACTTTTCATAACCCAGTTCGTGCAGTTTTTCCGGAAGAGCAACGTTACTGGAATTATAAGATACCGGTAGAAATTAATCTTGTTGAAGGAAAACACAGCAAGCAGAAAGTTAGGGCTGATTGTGCGCAAGCCATGATCGATGCCTGTTCCAACTTGATGCTCGCTACAGCAGATTGCGATAATACCCCTCGAATTACTGCCGTAATTTGTCTCCCGGATATGTTTACAAGTGAGGTCTGTTTATTTCACTCAGCGGAATACTTTCAAGGCTTCATTACAGAGAGGAGTTCTGAAAATGGTTCATCGGTACTCATCAGGGAACGAAGCCTTGCCCGGGAGTGGGGGCTTATTCTTCCCGATGGGGTTCAGGAATTAGGTATTAAGCTTGACTATTATGGTGGTGACGACCCGGATGAGTGGTTTTCAGGCGAACGCTGGTATTATGGACAATTACAGTGACCTGCCTATTTAGCGATTTAACTGCAAGAGTAACTGAATACCTCAGGATACTCACCAGGCCTACTGTCATTATTGGGTTTATCAATTGTCATTAGCAAATTAGCAGCCAATGAAAAAATCTTCGCCAACGCAACCAGGCCTGGATCTCCCGGCAATTATGAACTGCTCCTGGCACAACGCGGGCAGAACCGAGGCGCATGACTTCTGCTAAGAGAGAAGCGGCGGTTCCTCTCGCAGCTCTTTTCCCCGCTCAGCAAACTCTATTAATGCAATTGAGTGCCATTCTCATCTATCATTATCCGCAATTCACGATCCATAGCTGCTGTAACAAGGGAGGTCGTCAGTGCTACTGGCTATCAGGTACGTCTTCGCGTCATGCCCATTTCGTATTAGCGCGCTCATCGCCGTTGTATTGCTCCAGGGGTTGATACCGGCCCTCAACGTTTTTATGACCGGCCAGATAATCAATACGCTGCATGCGACGCAAACCACCGACGGCGAGCTGATGCTGAGCGTTGCAATTTGGTGTGTCTCACTCCTCGGCATGCAGCTTATGCAGCCCCTGGTCAATCTTGTTCAGGGCGATGTCACGGAGATTTCGACCAATCATTTCAGCGCCAGGATCATGTGCCGGATGAATGATTCCTTTTCCCTGAGCCTGTTTGATAACAAGGCGCGCTATGAGCAGCTGGAATATTTGCAAAAAGAAGCAGCCTACCGGCCGCTTAATTTCATTATCTGTATCATTTACGTTATGCGGGCAGCCGTCATGGCCGGCAGCCTGCTGCTGGTTTTAATCGGTTACTCAGGGGCAGGAGCGGCCATTTGTGCGCTCTCCGCAATACCGATGATTGTCATCAATGTTCGTATCCAGCAGAAATACGTACGAGATTTATTCTTAAATTCCAAAGAGGCCATTGCGATGCGCTACGTATACGGCGTCAGTATGGACAAGAGTTTTTTGCAGGAAATCCGCCTTTACGGGCTGGGACAATATCTGCTGAATAAATTCAACGCCTCCGCCCGCAGCACCTATGCTCGCATGCACAAGCAGCGCATCCGCGCGCTTATCACGCCCGTACCGGCGATGGTGCTGAGCCTGTTAATGCTGTTTGCGGGCGTGTCTCTTTTCCTGAGCAACTTGCGCAGCAGCGATATTGCGGTGGGGGCGCTGGTGATGGTGTTCCAGTCCATTGTAATGATGAAATCTCACCTCGACGAGATAGCCAACTTTGGTTCGAGTCTGGTCAGTATGAGCAGTTTTTTCACCCGCTATCATTCGTTTATGACGGATGAGATCGAACCGGTAAAAAATGGTCATCTTACGCTAGCCGCCGAAAAGCCTTTTGCTCTCAGTATTCGCAATCTCCGGTTTCAGTATGAGGGACGTAATCATCCGGCCCTGAATGAGGTTAACCTTGAAATTGCTCCAGGTGAAAAGGTCGCTATTCTCGGCGATAACGGCAGTGGGAAAACCACGCTGATTAAAATCATCCTGCGTATGTATGGCTTCAGCGAAGGAGCGGTGTCGGTGTCGGGCGTTCCGCTTGAGATGCTGGATATCGAAAACTATCGGAATCAGATAGCAACCGTGTTTCAGGACTACGGAAAATATGAGTTCACGGTGGGTGAGAATATTGCCCTGAAGAACTACGATGCTGAAAAAAATTCGCCAGAGGTTGATGAATTGCTGAAACAGGTAGGCTTCCCGTATGACCAGCGCACCCGGCTGGGCAAGCAGTTCGGCGGCGATGAGCTCTCCACGGGGCAGTGGCAGCGACTGGCGATTGCGCGAGCGCTATACCGAAAAGCCAGTTTGTTTATTTTTGATGAGTTCTCGTCGTCACTCGATCCCGAAACCGAACATCGGCTGTTTAATGACATTCTTGCCCTGAACACAACCGTGCTCGCCGTGACGCACAGGCTCGGTAACATCAAAGAGTTCGACAGGATTATTGTGATGTCCGCTGGAAAGGTCATCGAAAATGGCGACTTCGCAGCGCTAATGAGCCTCCAGGGAAAATTTTACGACATGTGGCATGCGCAGTTTAAATCAGTGATAGCCCCGGCTGTTTAAGCCGCCGGAATAAAACGCAGAGGTTTTTATATGTCATTCCTGAGGTAAATTGCCCAAAGAAAACGCTGTTGCACTTTGGCCTGTGGCTGTAAGGAGAACCGTATATCCGGGTGAAGGATAATTCTCTTTTACTACTGGCCGACGCTGAATCGTTGTCCATCTGCATCCAAATTCAGGAAGTGGGGCGCGGATCGTTGAAACCGCTGAATGCCCGCGCCCGCTGCGGCCCGATAAATACCGGGAACAAGAGGTTAAGCAGGGCGGCTTAGTTTCTTAAGCAGGGCCGACATACTCCAGTTAATAATGAATGACGCTACCACTCCGATAACCCATGGAATTTTGGATCCCGCAAAAAACCGCTCTCCAATAATGTCACCCAGCGCCAGACAGGTAAAAATCGATGAAAAATAGAGCCACGATCTTAAAACGTTGAGGTTGTTAAACACTGTCATCATCCTTTGATTTTCGAACACCGAACCATCTCCCATTGAAGCTGCCGAAAGCAACTGCCAAATCATTGGATTGACAGAGCATAGCGGTGCTAACCGTGTCGATATCTTGCCGGGATATGCTGCCGTAGCCTTACTGACGGTTTGCTACCGGGACATCTGCAGGCCTGTTTCTATTCTACGTTAATGGGAAGTTCAATATGGAGCGAATGCGGCGGCAAAGCCGTTAGCAACCGAGCCCAGGCTGCGTTGATTGCGGCTGCCGCCCGCCGCAGGTGCTGTTCCCGGCGCGATGAGGTGGCCCGCCCGGGATCCATATGCAAGAGCACAAGGGCGGGCCTTTGGCTATAGGGGGTCTACAACCGTTGCGAATTTTACCATTTAAGATATGGCCGAAATATTAAAACCCTGTCCAGGCAAACGATTTAAGATTAACCTCAGCTTAGGCATCAATGCGTTGGAGCAGAGTGAGGTGGTGGTACAAAAACCGCCCGGCCTCAGGGACGTTGGTACCGACGGAAATGCCGCCTGTATACGTTCATTAGCGTCAACCGAGGGTATGAGACGTGAGAGACGAAACTAAAGAGGCCATGCGTATGTTTTTCGGCAGCAGGTGTTACACCGCTGACAATCTTGAAAGGGATTACCTGTCCTAACCCCTTGTATTCCCACTAAACGCATGATTACTCGCGATTGTTTCTTATAAGTACGTAAAAGTTAATGAATTTTTAATAAAAGGTCGTTATGTTGTCGGCATCACTGTTTTGTTAAGGGTTTTTCATGCGCGATAAATACTCCGGCCTGCAGATAGGCATCCACTGGCTGGTATTTTTATTAGTGGTTGGCGCCTACGCCGCCATGGAGCTGCGGGGCTTCTTCCCCCGCAGCGACCGGCCGCTGATTAACATGATTCATGTTTCCTGCGGTATTTCCATCTGCGTACTGATGGTGGCGCGGCTGCTGGTGCGCCTGAAATCGCCCGCACCGCCGATTGTGCCGAAACCATCGCCGATGATGACCGGCCTCGCGCACCTCGGGCACTTGGTTATCTTTGTGCTGTTCATCGCCTTGCCGGTCGTCGGCATGGTCATGATGTATAACCGCGGCAACCCGTGGTATGCGTTTGGCCTGACGATGCCCTTTGCGGCGCAAAGTAATTTTGAGCTGGTGGATACGCTGAAGGGGGTGCACGTTCTGCTGGCGAATACCGGCTATTTTGTCATTGGCCTGCATGCGCTGGCGGCGCTGATGCATCACTACCTGTGGAAAGACAACACGCTGCTGCGCATGATGCCGCGCAGGCGCTAGCCGCCGTTCGATTTTGAATTCAGACCCCGCCCCGAGCGGGGTTTTTTTATCGCTTTAAGCGCAGAGTGTGATACATCCGATCGCCCCAACGGGAAGAGGGGATGAAGCGCCAGCGCTATGGGAAATCCGCAATCAGGCGATACGCCGCAGCTTTGTGGCGCTCGGTGAAAAGTGGCTGCCATCAAAGCTCGCCAATGCCGATTTAGGCCGTGTGGATATGATGCTGGAGCTGAGCTGAGCCCAAAACCGCGCCGCTGTGCTACGGTTAAAGCGGCGTTTCAATTTGCCATATTGCTTAATTAAATATAGTATACCCCCCTATATGATATGGAGGGCGTCACCGTGCCACATTCACCTGAAGATAAAAAGCGCGCCCTGAGCCGCGTGCGCCGTATTCGCGGGCAAGTCGAGGCGCTTGAGCGCGCGCTGGAGTCCGGCGAATCCTGTATGACAATCCTGCAGCAGATCGCCTCGATTCGCGGCGCAGCCAACGGTTTGATGGGGGAGATGGTGGAAATTCATCTCCAGGACGAGCTGGTAAGCGGCGAAACCACCCCCGACCAAAGAGCGATACGCATGGCGGAAGTCGGCCATCTGCTACGATCCTATTTAAAATAAATCACGACGAAGGAAGAGACCCTTATGAAATCACGTGCAGCAGTCGCGTTTGGCCCGGGCCAGCCGCTGAAGATCGTTGAGATTGACGTCGCACCGCCGAAAAAAGGCGAAGTGCTGGTCAAAATCACCCATACCGGTGTCTGCCATACCGATGCTTTTACCCTCTCCGGCGACGATCCGGAAGGCGTGTTCCCGGCGGTGCTGGGCCACGAAGGCGGCGGCATTGTCGTTGAAGTGGGCGAAGGGGTGACCAGCCTGCAGCCGGGCGATCACGTTATTCCTCTGTACACCGCCGAGTGCGGCGAGTGCAAATTCTGTAAATCCGGCAAAACCAACCTCTGCCAGGCGGTTCGCGCTACCCAGGGCAAGGGCCTGATGCCGGATGGCACCACCCGTTTCTCCTACAACGGCGAGCCGATTTATCACTATATGGGCACCAGCACCTTCAGTGAATACACCGTTTGCGCGGAGATTTCGCTGGCGAAAGTTAACCCGCAGGCTCCGCTGGAAAAAGTCTGTCTGCTGGGCTGCGGCGTGACCACCGGGATCGGCGCCGTCCACAACACCGCCAAGGTGAAAGAGGGCGATACGGTGGCGGTATTCGGCCTCGGCGGAATTGGCCTGGCGGTTATTCAGGGCGCGGCACAGGCGAAAGCCGGGCGTATTCTGGCGGTCGATACCAATCCGGATAAGTTCGCACTCGCCAAAGAGATGGGCGCAACCGACTTTATCAATCCGCGTGATTATGAAAAGCCGGTGCAGGACGTCATCGTTGAACTCACCGACGGCGGCGTGGACTTCAGCTTTGAGTGTATCGGCAACGTCAACGTTATGCGTTCGGCGCTGGAGTGCTGCCATAAAGGCTGGGGCGAGAGCGTGATTATCGGCGTGGCCGGTGCGGGTCAGGAGATTAAAACCCGGCCGTTCCAGCTGGTAACCGGCCGCGTATGGCGCGGTTCCGCATTCGGCGGCGTCAAAGGGCGCACACAGCTGCCGGGGATGGTGGAAGACGCGATGGCGGGTAAAATTCGCCTCGATCCGTTTATTACCCACCGCCTGCCGCTGGATCGGATCAACGACGCGTTTGACCTGATGCACGAAGGTAAATCAATTCGTACCGTTATCCATTTCGGCGACCAGTAACGGGCAGAACGGGTTGACGCCAAACAACCGGGTTCCCTCGCTGGGGAAAGTAGCTGCTGGCGGCTTCGTCGGCAGCTATGACGGCTCGGCGCGGTGGGCTTTGAATCGTCGCGCCATTTTCCCCTGCCGCCGTCAACGTCCGGCCAGCGTCAACGTAGTGAAACCCTTCAAGCAGGCATTGATTTTCGAATCGCGCTGAGCAGGGTCTGCGCGCCGGAGGTCAGGGGGGCATCAACCCGGGTCAGAATGCCGATTGGTTCACCAGCGCCCTGCGTCGGTACCGGCAGCGCGCTAAGCAGGCCGCGCCGCAGGTCGTCCTTCACCGCTCCGGTGGGGACGAACCAGATATAGTCGTAATTAACGGTTAGCTGGCGCGACAGCGACGCCGAGAGCGTCTCGATACAGCCCGCGGGAATTTTACAGCCCTGGCTTTGCAGCAGCGTTTCGGCATTCTGGCGGGGGAGCGTCCCCTTAGGCGAAACGACGACCGGCCAGTCCATCACCCGGCTGAGCGTCACCGTCTCCTGCAGCAGCGGGTGTCCGGGGCGAACCACCAGCTTCAGGGATTCCAGAAACAGCAGCTCATAGTTCAGGCCGCTCATCAGCTCCGGGTCGGACATGCGCCCGATGCCAATATCAATCTCCCCCGATTTCAGCCCCGCCAGCAGCATGGTGTTATTCATAGTGGCGACCTGCAGGGTGATATCTTTCTGCTGCTGGTGAAACTGGCCGATTACCGCCGGCAGAATGCCGAGCGCGGCGGTAGGCAGCGCGCCGATGCGCACCACGTCGGGGTTTATCCCCTCTTTGCGGTTAAGCGCCTGACCTGCGGTGTTGAGCGCGTCAAGGACCTTTACCGCGTGGGTTAGAAACTGCTCCCCGACCAGCGTCAGCTGGGCGCCAAGCCGCCCGCGCTCAAAAAGCCGCGTTCCGGTCAGCTGCTCCAGCTCGTTCAGCGTTTTTGATAAAGCGGGTTGGCTAAGATTAAGAGTTTCAGCCGCGCGCCCCAGCGTTCCCTGTTGAGCGACGGCCACGAAGGTGTGTAGATGGCGCAAGCGAATGCGCTGACTAAAGAGAGCGTTTTTTTCCATAATTGATACTAAAAACAGAGCGGTATGAGTGACAAGCGATATTGTTGAAATTTGATAACCCAATGGCAAAATATTATTAACATTTACTCTTGTTCTATTACAAATAATTTTACCTGACGCTAAAAAGCCGATGCGAGGGCGAAACCGGGGGCGCGATGACCGTAAAGATCGAAAAAGACGATTTCGGCGCGCGCGTTTCGTGCCGGGCAATGAGCGTCCGACGATGAACCTCCCACGCGATCGGATTGCGCACCGGATCGTCCCGCCTGGCCTCCTGCTCGTCGACAGGCGAGCTCTGCGGGGAGAGCGACGCATTGCGCGGCGAGCGCAGGACGCTGATTTTGTCGCCCGGGCCCTGGCGGGAGAATGGCTGTTATCGTCGCGATGAATCGCTTCCCGTGGAGACCATTTATCGTTTATGGGGGTACGTACCGCGTTTTATTCGCTTCAGGGCATCTTGTTTTAATATCGCCAGAAACGGTACATGTAAATGTTTTGTTGATTTAAAGTGAAATTAAAGGGGTTTTTTCATAACTCAGGGTTATGTTCCGCGCCGGGCAAAGGGCAGGGGCAGGTTACCCGCATCACAGTTTGTAAATTCTTCCTGCTGGCGCGAGATGCCTTCTCTACACTCCAGGAAGTATTCACTGGAGGTAAGACATCATGGCGAACAACATCACGGCTGATGAGATTCGGGAACATTTTTCACAGGCGATGTCGGCGATGTATCAGCAGGAAGTTCCGCAGTACGGGACGCTGCTCGAGCTGGTAGCGGACGTCAATCTGGCGGTACTGGAGCACAATCCCCGGCTGCATGAGCAGCTGGCGAACGCCGACGAGCTGGCCCGGCTGAACGTTGAGCGCCACGGCGCAATCCGCGTCGGCACCGCTGAAGAGCTGGCGACGCTGCGCCGTATGTTTGCCATCATGGGGATGTTCCCCGTGAGCTATTACGATCTCTCCCAGGCCGGAGTGCCGGTCCATTCCACCGCCTTTCGCCCCGTTGACGATGCCGCCCTGGCGCGCAATCCGTTCCGTATTTTCACCTCGCTGCTGCGCCTGGAGCTGATCGCCAGCGAGGAACTACGCCAGCGGGCGGCGGAGATTCTGGCTAAGCGCGATATTTTTACCCCGCGCTGTCGGGAGCTGATTGCGCAGCACGAAGAGAGCGGCGCTTTCACGCCCGCGCAAGCGCGGGAGTTTGTGCGCGAGGCGCTGGAAACCTTCCGCTGGCACAGCCACGCTACGGTAGATGATGAAACCTATCACGCCCTGCAGAACGAGCACCGGCTGATTGCCGACGTGGTCTGCTTCCCGGGCTGCCACATTAATCACCTGACGCCGCGCACGCTGGATATCGACCGGGTGCAGGCCCTGATGCCGGAGTGCGGCATCGTGCCTAAGGCGCTGATTGAAGGTCCGCCGCGCCGGGATGTACCTATTCTGCTGCGCCAGACCAGCTTTAAAGCGCTGGAGGAGCCGGTGATTTTTGCCGGGGAGCATCGGGGCACCCATAGCGCCCGGTTTGGCGAAATCGAACAGCGCGGGATCGCGCTGACGCCGAAGGGGCGGGCGCTGTACGATCGCCTGCTGAACGAGGCCGGGGTCGGAAAAGACAACCTCCAGCATCAGCGCCACCTGCAGGATGTGTTCAGCCAGTTCCCGGATAGCGAGTTTCTGCTGCGCCAGCAGGGGCTGGCGTGGTTCCGCTATCGGCTGACGCCGGCGGGAGAAGCCCATCGTCAGGCCTTCGGTCCCGGCGACGATCCGCAGCCGCTGATTGAGCGCGGCTGGCTGATTGCCCAGCCGATTATTTATGAAGACTTTTTGCCGGTGAGCGCCGCGGGGATCTTCCAGTCTAATTTGGGCAACGAAACCCAGGCCCGCAGCCACGGCAACGCCAGCCGCGAGGCCTTCGAAACGGCCCTCGGCTGCCCGGTACTCGACGAGTTTGAACTCTATCAACAGGCGGAAGAACGCAGTAAACGGCGTTGCGGTCTGCTCTGAAACCGGTACTCTGCTGGCATAAACCGCAAAAGGAAGCAGGTCATGCAGAATCCGTCTACGCCGCTGGTGAAAACTCGCCAGGGCACTTTATCCGGGATCTCAGAGCAGGGGATTGATATCTGGCGCGGCATCCCCTTCGCCGCGCCGCCGGTTGGCGAACTGCGCTGGCGCGCCCCGCGCCCGCCGGAACGCTGGCAGGGCGTGCGCCGGGCTGATGCCTTCTCCGCCGCCAGCTGGCAGGACGTTGAGTACTGCCGCGAGCTGGGAGGCGGCGATCCCGGCCGCTTCTCGGAGGACTGTCTCTATCTCAACGTCTGGTCGCCCGCCGTCCGCACCCAGCCGCTGCCGGTAATGGTCTGGCTGCACGGCGGCGGCTTTACCATCGGCGCCGGCAGCCTGCCGCCGTACGACGGCCTGGCGCTGGCGGGCCGGGAGGTTGTGGTGGTGACGGTGAACTACCGGCTGGGGCATCTCGGCTTCTTCGCGCATCCGGCTCTGGAAGGCGAGGAGGACGAGCCGGTGTATAACTTTGCGCTGCTCGATCAAATTGCCGCCCTGCAGTGGGTGCAGGAAAATATTCACGCCTTCGGCGGAGATGCGGCCAACGTTACCCTGTTCGGCGAGTCGGCCGGCGCGCGCAGCGTGCTGTCGCTGATGGTCTCGCCAAAGGCCAGGGGACTATTCCATAAAGCGATTATCCAAAGCGGCTATACGCTGCCCGACCTCCCGCGCGCCAGGGCGCTGGAGAAGGGGCGGCTGTTGGCGGAGCATTTTTCGCTGCCGAACGCCAGCGCGGAGCAGCTGCGGGCGATCCCCGCAGAGGCCTTCTGGCCGCTTACCGCGCCGCTAAGTATCGGCCCGGCGCCGATTGTCGGCGATGCGGTGCTGCCGCAGCCGATGCTGGAGACCTTTTTCGCTGGCCGTCAGCATCCCATGCCGGTGATGGTCGGCTCAAACAGCGACGAGGCCAGCGTGATGGCGGTCTTCGGCGTTGATATTGCCGGGCAGATCCAGAAGCTGCGCCGCGAGCGGCGCTTCGGCCTCGGGCTGATTAAACTGCTCTATCCCGGCGTCAAGGGCGACGCGGCGCTCGGCCGAGAAGTATGCCGGGATATGGCCTTCACTACCCTCGGCTACGTGGTGATGCAGGCCCAGCAGCGGGGTGGGCAGCCCTGCTGGCGCTACTGGTTCGACTACGTGCCGCAGGCCGTGGATGAGACCTATCCGCACGGCGCGTGGCACGGGGACGAGGTGCCCTACGTTTTTGATACCCTCGCGCTTGCCGAGCCGGTGCGCGGCTATGCCGATGATGACGATAAAGCCTTTGCCGGGCAGATAGCCGACTACTGGGCCAGCTTCGCCCGCCTTGCCGGCAACGGCTGCAGCGAGCTGCCGGGCCCGGTGCGCTGGCTGGCCTGCCGGCGTGGCCGCGATCGGCTGCTGCGTATCGGGCTGCATAAAAGGGTGGGGTTTAAGCTGGAGAACCGCTTTATGCGCGCGCGGCTGGCGCTGTTCCGTCGGGTGATGCGCCATCACGTGACCCTGGATTAACCAGCTCCTCGCGAAACCGCGCCAGGCCATCGGCTTTGCTCTGCGACGCCCGCACCAGCAGGCGGTAGCTGGCGCCGGTTTTCACGCTGAGGGCGAACGGGCGCGCCAGCCGGCCAAGCCGCAGATCTTCCGCCACCAGCGTCGCATCGGCGATGGCGATCCCCAGCCCCTGCATGGCGGCGGTGATCGCCAGATCCATGGTATCGAAGTGCTGGTTTTTGCGCATCGCCAGCGGCGCATCCGGAGAGTAGCGGGTCAGCCACAGCGACCAGTCGGTTTTATCCCGCGTCGGATGTAAAAACGTCGCGCCGTCGAGGCGGGCGTCGCAGGGCGTACTGCCGCTGATAACCGGCGTCAGCGCCTCTTCAAACAGCAGATCGCCGGCGCTTTGATGGGTGCCGAAAACGATCGCCGCATCGTAGGGCTCCGTTTTGAAGTTAACGCTATGTTCGGTGGTGGTGGTCAGAGCTATCTGCAGCTCCGGGTGGCGCTGCTCTATCGCCACCAGCTTTGGCACCAGCCAGCGGATGGCGCAGGTCGGCGCCTTCAGGCGCACCACGGTTTGCTGCTGGCGGGCCTGTTCGGCGACGGTCACCAGGCGGCCAAACGCCGACTGGAGCTCCGGGTAGAGGGCGCTGCCCTGGGGCGACAGGCGCAGCCCGCGCGCGTGGCGTTCAAAAAGCGGAAAACCGAACCAACCTTCCAGCGCCGCAATCTGGCGGCTCACCGCGCCCTGGGTCAGGCACAGCTCGCGCGCGGCGTGGGTCAGGTTGAGGTGCCTGGCGGTCACCAGAAAGGTCTCGACGGTATTAAAAGGCAGGGCGCTCCGCGACATGTCGTCTCCAGCTATGCATTTTGATCATAGGCAGTATGCCACGCTTCGTTCCGGGAATGGGACAATGCGTTGCACTTTCGCCGTCTAATCAGCGGCCCGCCGGTAAACTATGATCGACCTTATAGCGAGAACATCTGCCGGAGCGCCCGCTCTGGCGGGATCATCTGATGTTAATATGAGGAGAAGGTCATGGCTAAACCGTACGTTCGTCTGGATAAGAGTGATGCAGCGGTGCTGCTGGTCGATCATCAGGCCGGGCTGCTGTCGCTGGTGCGCGATATCGACCCGGATAAATTCAAGAACAACGTCCTCGCCCTTGGCGACCTGGCAAAATATTTCGGCCTGCCCACCATCCTGACCACCAGCTTTGAAAACGGCCCCAACGGCCCGCTGGTGCCGGAGCTGAAAGCGCAGTTCCCGGATGCGCCCTATATCGCCCGCCCGGGCAATATTAACGCCTGGGATAACGAAGATTTCGTCAAGGCGGTGAAGGCCACCGGCAAGAAGCAGCTGATTATCGCCGGGGTGGTCACCGAGGTGTGCGTGGCGTTTCCGGCGCTGTCGGCCATCGAAGAGGGCTTTGATGTCTTCGTGATAACCGACGCTTCGGGGACTTTTAACTCGATTACCCGCGACGCGGCATGGGATCGGATGTCGCAGGCCGGCGTGCAGCTGATGTCGTGGTTTGGCGCAGCCTGTGAGCTGCATCGCGACTGGCGAAATGATATTGAAGGGCTGGGGACGCTATTCTCTAACCACATCCCGGACTATCGCAACCTGATGACCAGCTTTAACACCTTAACCAACAAGTAATCCCTGCCGCGGCCGGCCTGCGGCTGGCCGCTCTTCTTTCTCAGCCATGATCAAATCTCATAGCTACTATGACAACAATTCGTTTGTCGCCGTCGGTAGCTTTAGATTGAATGGTTATGCAAATATAATGAGAAAGGATTAACCATGCGTCTCAGTTCTCCGCTGACCACCCGCTCCAAACTACCCGACGTCGGCACGACCATTTTTAGCGTCATCGGCCAGCTCTCCGCCGAGCATAATGCGATCAACCTTTCTCAGGGCGCGCCCAATTTTGCCTGCGATAGCCGGCTGGTTGAGGGGGTAACGCGGGCGATGGCCGCAGGGCATAACCAGTATGCGCCGATGACCGGCCTGCGCGTGCTAAAGGAGCGCATCGCCGAGAAAATCGCCGCGTTCTACGGCACCCGCTACGACGTTGACGACGAAATTCTGATCACCGCCAGCGCCAGCCAGGGGCTCTACTCCGCCATCGGCGGGCTGGTGCACCCCGGCGATGAGGTTATCTATTTCGAACCGGCGTTCGACAGCTACGCGCCGATTGTTCGCCTGCAGGGGGCCACGCCGGTGGCGATCAAGCTGACGGTGCCCGATTTCGCCATCAACTGGGACGAAGTCGCCGCCGCCATCACGCCGCGGACGCGGATGATCGTGATCAACACGCCGCATAATCCCAGCGGCCAGGTTCTCTCCGCCGACGATTTAGCCCGCCTGGCGGCGCTGACCCGCAATACCGATATCGTTATTTTGTCGGATGAGGTGTATGAACACGTGGTGTTCGACGGGGAGCGGCACCACGGGATGGCCACCCATCCTCAGCTGGCGGAGCGCAGCGTGATCGTCTCCTCCTTTGGCAAAACCTATCACGTGACCGGCTGGCGGGTAGGCTACTGCGTCGCGCCGGCGGCGCTGATGGATGAAATCTGCAAGGTCCACCAGTTTCTGATGTTTTCGGCCGATACCCCGATGCAGTACGCGTTTGCTGAGCAGATGACCGACCCGAGTTCCTGGCTGGGGCTGGCGCCGTTCTACCAGAAAAAGCGCGATCTGCTGCGTCAGCAGCTGGCGGATTCGCCGTTTCGCCTGCTGCCGAGCGCCGGCTCCTTCTTTATGCTGGCGGACTATAGCCACTTCAGCGATGAAAGCGACAGCGAGATGGTGAAGAGGCTGATCGTCGACTACGGCGTCGCCACCATTCCACTGTCGGCGTTTTACGCGGATGGTACTGATAACAAACTGATTCGGCTCTCTTTTGCTAAAGATGAAGCCACGTTACGGGCCGGCGCGCAGGCGCTGTGTCACGTTAAGCCGCGCTGAGGAGCTACACGATGAAAATAAAAGCCCTTACCCTCGCTTTGGGGATGATTTGCACCTTCTCCTCCTTTGCCGCCAGCGAATTGCGCTACGGCGTGGAAGCGGAATACCCGCCGTTTGAAAGCCGCAATACGGCCGGAGAGTTGGAAGGTTTCGATATTGATCTCGGAAACGCCATTTGTCAGGCGGCGCAGCTCAAGTGCAGCTGGGTGGAGACCTCGTTTGATGCGCTGATCCCGGGGCTGGTGGCGAAGAAATTCGACGCCATTAACTCGGCGATGAACATTACTGAACAGCGGCGCAAGAGCATCGACTTTACCCAGCCGATCTACCGCATCCCGTCGCAGCTGGTCGGGAAGGCCGACAGCGGCATGCAGGCCACTCCTGAAGGACTGAAGGGGAAAACCATCGGCGTATTGCAGGGTTCCATTCAGGAAACCTACGCCAAAGAGCACTGGGAAAAACACGGCGTCAGCGTGGTCTCCTATAAGGACCAGAATATGGCGTGGGCCGACCTGCTCAACGGGCGCATCGACGCTTCGCTGGTGATGTCCGCCGCCGGGCAGGCCGGCTTCCTCAGCAAGCCGCAGGGCAAAGGCTTTGGCTTTATCGGCAAGCCGGTGGCTGACGATACGATCCTCGGCAGCGGGATTGGCTACGGGCGACGAGGCGACGAAAAAGCAGCTTGATGCGGCGATTGATAAAGTGCGCGCCGACGGCACCATCGCCCGACTGGCGGCGAAATACTTCCCGGGCATCGACGTTAGCGTTAAATAATGCGCCATTCTCCGCCGGTTTATCCGGCGGGGAATTCAGTCTGGTCCGCTGGACATATTTTTTTCACGCTTTTTCTGTCGCCAACAATTGGATTATTAATCGTTTTTGTCTAGAGTGAGCGAAATTCACGACGCATCTGTTTGTCGCGTTGCCTCCCAACTGGCATAACTGAAGGACGCTTTCTCAGGCATGAATCGCAGACGTTTTCTTAAATCTTCCATGGCCGTTGCCGCCGTATGCGGAACGTCAGGAGTCGCCTCTCTTTTCTCAAAAGCCGCGCTTGCTGAAGAATCGGGCATTGCCGACGGGCAGACGCGCCGCTTTGACTTTTCCGTGCTTCAGGGAATGGCCCACGATCTCTCTCGTCAGCCCTGGGGCGGCGCGCCGCGCGACCTGCCGCCGACGCTGGCGAACCTGACGCCGCAGGCCTATAACAGCATCCAGTACGATGCCGGGCACTCGCTGTGGAACAACATCGAAGATCGCAAGCTGGATATCCAGTTCTTCCACGTCGGCATGGGCTTCCGCCGCCGGGTGCGCATGTTCTCCCTGGATACGCAGAGCCAGCAGGCGCGTGAAATTCACTTCCGTCCGGAGCTGTTTAACTACAACGACGCCGGCGTAGACACCCGGCAGCTGGTCGGGCAGACCGACCTCGGCTTCGCCGGGTTCCGCGCCTTCAAAGCGCCGGAGCTGGCGCGTCGCGATATCGTGGCGTTCCTCGGCGCGAGCTACTTCCGCGCGGTGGACAGCACCTACCAGTACGGGCTATCCGCCCGCGGCCTGGCGGTGGACACCTTTACCGACACCCCGGAAGAGTTCCCGGACTTTACCTCGTTCTGGTTTGAAACCGTCAAGCCGGGTGCCGCCGTCTTTACCGTCTACGCGCTGCTCGACAGCCCGAGCGTGACCGGCGCCTACAAGTTCGTGATCAACTGCCAGGAGACGCAGGTGATTATGGATGTGGAAAACCACATCTACGCCCGCAAGGACATCAAGCAGCTCGGCATCGCGCCGATGACCAGCATGTTCAGCTGCGGCAACAACGAACGGCGGACCTGCGATACCATCCACCCGCAAATTCACGACTCCGATCGCCTCGCTATGTGGCGCGGCAACGGCGAGTGGGTATGCCGCCCGCTGAATAACCCGCAGAAGCTGCAGTTCAACGCCTTCCAGGATAAGAACCCGCGCGGTTTCGGCCTGCTGCAGCTCGACCGCGACTTCTCGCACTATCAGGACATTATGGGCTGGTACAACAAACGCCCAAGCCTGTGGGTTGAGCCGCGCAACCAGTGGGGCAAGGGGGCGGTCAGCCTGATGGAGATCCCGACCACCGGCGAGACGCTGGATAATATCGTCTGCTTCTGGCAGCCGGAAAAAGCGATCAAGGCGGGCGACGAGCTGGACTTCAGCTACCGCCTCTACTGGAGCGCGCAGCCGCCGGTCCGTTCGCCGCTGGCCCGGGTGCTGGCCACCCGCACCGGCATGGGCGGCTTCCCGGAAGGCTGGGCACCGGGCGAGCACTATCCGGACAAGTGGGCCCGCCGCTTTGCGATTGATTTCGTCGGCGGAGACCTGAAGGCCGCGGCGCCGAGAGGCATCGAGCCGGTGATCACTCTCTCCAACGGCGAGGCGAAGCAGGTTGAAATCCTCTACGTTGAACCGTTTGATGGCTACCGCATCCAGTTCGACTGGTATCCGACCAACGACTCCACCGATCCGGTAGAGATGCGCATGTTCCTGCGCTGCCAGGGCGATGCGATTAGCGAAACCTGGCTGTATCAGTATTTCCCGCCCGCCGCGAACGAGCGTCGCTACGTCGATGACCGGGTGATGAAGTAACCGTCCTGCAGGCCGATCTGTCCGAACGCGGCAGGTCGGCCTGCGCGCAGTGAGAGAGTGCGATGACCACAGAAAATACCCCCGCAGCGGAAGAGATCGTCGTAAACGACCGGCTGGTGCTGCGCGCCGTCGATGAGCGTTACGTCACCGTCTTGCATCAGCTGGTGGAAAAAAACAAAGGCTGGCTTCAGCACTCGCTGAGCTGGCCGGCAGAGGTGCTCAGCGAAGATGAAACCCGGCGCCACGTGCAGGGCAACGTCATGCTGCACCAGCGCGGCTACGCCAAAATGTTTCTGCTGTTCCAGCAGGATGAGATGGTCGGCGTTCTGTCGTTTAACCAGATTGAACCGATCAATAAGACGGCCTATATCGGCTACTGGATTGACGAAAGCCACCAGGGGCAGGGGCTGCTCTCGCAGGCGCTACAGGCCTTTATGGACTACTATGCGCGCAGCGGCGTCGTGCGCCGCTTCGTGATTAAGTGCCGGGTCGCTAACCGCAAAAGTAATCAGGTGGCCTTGCGCAACGGGTTCACCCTCGAAGGCTGTCTGCAGCAGGCGGAATATCTGAACGGCTCCTATGACGACCAGAATATCTACGGGCGGATTATCGATTACCGCGCCGCAGAGGATTCACGGTGACAGAAAGCCGGCCAGCGGCGTGCGGGTGATATGCTCGTCGCCGCCGATAAGCTTGCGGCCGCGCAGGTGAATCGCCTCCCCGTTAAGGGCTTCAATCAGCGCGTTATCGCTAATTTCCACCTGATGTTCGATCACCACGTCGCCGCTGACGCGGGCGTGGCCCGCAATTAGCACCTCGTCATCCAGCAGAATGGGGCCGCCGCAGAGCCGGGCGTGACCGCCCACCATCACCCGATGCTTGAGCAGGCAGTTGCCCTCGACCACCGCATTTTCCGCCACCTGAGAGCTGTAGCGCAGGGTCGGGATGGCGTCCTCTTCGCGCCCGGCGATCAGCCGCGCGTGGTCGTACACCCTCGCGTTATCGCAAACCCAGACGTCGTTGACCTCGTTGCCCTCCAGCCGGGCGTGGTCGAAAATCTCCGCCCGATGCTCCACGAAGGCCCGCTCGACGAAGGCATCGCCGTAAATTTGCGCCTGATGGACGATCCGCGAGGCGCTGACCGTGGCCCGCTGGTAAATTTGCAGGATTTTTTCACCGCCGTCGGTAAGACCCTGGGCGGCGATAATCAGGCAGCGGGGGAGGATTCGCGCCTCGTCGGCCAGCCGGCAGCGGCCGCGCACCTGCGAATCGGTGATAGTGACGTTGTCACAAATGTGGGCGTAGTGGCTGACGTCGACGCTCTCCAGCCGGGCATTGCCGCCGACGATGGCGCCGTGGCTGACGGTGCAGGTGCCGCGGAGCCGCGCGTTGCCTTCAACCCGCGCGCCGGCGAACACCGCGCTGTTGGCGTCATAGATCCAGCACTCTCCCTCCTGGCTCAGGGCCGCCTCATCGTCCAGCCAGCCGCCTTCGCTGCCTGCTTTCACGTCGGCGAAATCACGTAAGGCCACAATTTGCCGCAGGTTTACGCTATGTTTAATTCCGTCCTCCTGGTAGTGGAACTGGCGAACCTGCGCGCCCAGGCAATATTTATTCATCCGTGGCTCCCTTTACTTTTGCTTAACATAAACATAGCAAAGATCTCCGTAGCGCGTTTTCAAAGGTTCTTTTAAAATGCGACTTAAAGATAAATTGAAAAATTAAACAAAATGAATAAAAAAGAGTTGGATCGGCGAGTACTGAACCTACCTGCGGGCTATTTCGGCATGGTGCTGGGCATTATCGGAATGGGCTTCGCCTGGCGCTATGCCAGCACTATCTGGCCGGTCAGCCGCAGCGTCGGCGATGGTCTGGTGCTGCTGGCGATGACGATATGGGCGCTGCTGGCCGCCGCCTTTATCACTCGTGCAATCCGCTTTCCGTGGAGCATCCGCCAGGAGATGCGCCACCCGGTCGCCAGCAGCTTCGTGAGCCTGTTTCCGGCGACCACCATGCTGGTCTCCATCGGCCTGGCGCCGTGGTGCCGCCCGCTCTCGCTGGGGCTGTTTATCGTCGGCGTGGCGCTGCAGCTCTCCTATTCGGCCTGGCAAAGCGCCGGGCTGTGGCGCGGCAGACACCCCAGCGACGCGACCACGCCGGGGCTCTATCTGCCGACGGTGGCCAATAACTTCATCAGCGCTATGGCCTGCGGCGCGCTGGGCTTTAACGACGCCGGGCTGGTGTTCCTCGGCGCCGGGATTTTCTCCTGGCTGAGCCTGGAACCGGTTATTCTACAGCGACTGCGCAGCGACGGCGAGCTGCCCGCCGCGCTGCGTACCTCGCTGGGCATACAGCTGGCGCCCGCGCTGGTGGCCTGCAGCGCCTGGCTGAGCGTCAACGGCAGGGAGGCTGATACCTTAGCCAAACTACTGTTCGGCTACGGCCTGCTGCAGCTGCTGTTTATGCTGCGCCTGATGCCGTGGTATCTGCGCCAGCCGTTCAACGCCTCGTTCTGGAGCTTCTCGTTCGGCATCTCGGCGCTGGCGACGACCGGGCTGCGCCTTGGGCACAGCCAGCCGAATGGGTTTTTCCACTTTTTGGCTATTCCGCTGTTTATATTTACCAATCTGATTATCGGGCTGCTGCTGATTCGTACTTTCCTGCTGCTGGTGCGCGGTAAGCTGCTGATCCGCGTCGAGCGGGCCACTCTGTTAAAAAATAAGGATGAAGCATGACTATCCGTGACGAAAACTACTTTACTGAAAAATATGGTATGATCCGCACCCACTCTGAGGTGGTGCACGCCGCGACGCTGATGCAGCCGGGAAAGACCCTGGATCTCGGCTGCGGTAACGGGCGCAACAGCCTCTACCTGGCGGCCAACGGCTATGACGTTACCGCCTGGGATAAAAACCCGGCGAGCATCGATAATCTGGAGTCCATCCGGGCGCAGGAGGGGATTGATAACCTGCAGTCGGCAATCAAGGACCTCAATACCCTGAGCTTCGACGGCGAGTACGATTTTATTCTCTCCACCGTGGTGATGATGTTCCTCGAAGCGAAAACCATCCCCGGCCTTATCGCCAACATGCAGCGCTGCACCAGGCCGGGCGGCTATAACCTGATCGTGGCGGCGATGGATACCGAAGATTATCCGTGCACCGTCGGCTTCCCGTTCGCCTTTAAGCCGGAAGAGCTGCGCAGCTATTACGCCGGCTGGACGTTCCTCAAGTACAACGAGGAGGTCGGCGAGCTGCACCGCACCGACGCCAGCGGTAATCGTATCAAGCTGCGCTTCGCCACCATGCTGGCGCGTAAACCGGCCTAGCGCGCCGCCAGCAGGCAGAGCTGGAACGCGGTATGGTAAGAGGCCTCAAAGGCGCGCAGCGGCAGAAACTCAAACTTTGAGTGGAAGTTATGTGCGCCGGTAAAGAAGTTCGGCGTTAGCAGGCCTTTGGCCGACAGCGCCGCGCCGTCGGTGCCGCCGCGCATCGGCGTCGGCTTTGGCGTAATCCCCAGGCTCTCCATCGCGGTAAACAGCAGGTCGATGGCCCGGCGGTCTTCCCCCAGCGCGTTGCTGATATTGCTGTAGGTATCGCTCACCTGATAGTCAACTTTTGCCGTTGGGTAGCGCGCGGCGATTTTCGCCGCCACCTCGCCGATCTGCTGCTTGCGGCGGTTAAAGCCGTCGAGGTCGAAATCGCGAATGCTGGCCTGCAGCAGAGCGCTGCTCTGGTCCCCCTGAATACCGTTAAACCACACGTAGCCTTCGCGTCCGGCGGTGTGTTCGGGGGTCTGCTGGCGATCGAAGTGGCTGATGTACTCGGTGGCCATCAGCAGAGGGTTGACCAGCACGCCTTTCGCCGACATCGGATGCGCGGTGACGCCGGTAAAGCGGATTTCCGCCGCCGCGGCGTTGAAGTTCTCATAGACAATCTCCCCCAGCTCGCAGCAGTCGATGGTCCACGCGAAATCGACGGCGAAACGGCTCAGGTCGAGCGCCTTGGCGCCGCGCAGGCCAACCTCTTCATCCGGGACGAACGCCACCACGATATCGCCGTGGCGGTCCTGCGGCGTCAGGCTTTCCAGCACCGTCATCACCACCGTCACCGCCGACTTGTTATCGGCCCCCAGCACGCTGGTGCCGTCGCTGAAAATAATCTCCTCTCCATGATAGGCGAGGATCTCCGGGTGCTCGGCAACCCGCAGCCAGATCTCTTTTTCCGCATTCAGGCACAGGTCTTCCCCGTTGAAGCGCAGGATCTGCGGGTGGATATCCGGCGACAGCCCGACGTCGACGGTATCAATATGGGTGATAAAACCGATCCGCGGCGCCCCGGGCACGTTGCCTCTCTTCACCGCGGTGACGGTCGCGTGCTCATCGATTTCGATATCGTCCAACCCCAGCTGGCGCAGCTCCTGCGCCAGCTCGCGCGCCATCTCGTGCTGGCCTGCGGTGGTTGGCAGCGTGGTGGCGCGGGGATCGCTTTGGCTGCTAATCGCGAGGTAGCGGAAGAAGCGCTGGGTGAGCCGTTCGGCGAGTGGAGATGACATAGTCGTTCCTTATTTATTATTTTTTCAGGTGTTTGCAATCAGGCTTTAGTGTTATGTATGGATTGGAAAACAACAAGCTATTCATTAGCTGACAAATTAAAAAGGAAACCCAATGCAACGCAAACTCACAACGCTTGCCCTGGCATTCGCCGCTCTGACGGTCAGTTCCGCCGTCGCGGGCAAAACCCTGGTCTACTGCTCCGAAGGATCGCCGGAGAACTTCAATCCTCAACTTTATACCTCCGGTACCAGCGTCGACGCCAGCGCGGTCCCGGTCTATAACCGGCTGGTGGACTTTAAGGTCGGCACCACCGAGCTGCAGCCGAGCCTTGCCGAAAGCTGGGAGGTCAGCGAGGATGGTAAAACCTACACCTTCCATTTGCGCAAGGGCGTGAAGTTTCAAAGCAACAAGTACTTTACTCCCACGCGCGATTTTAACGCCGATGATGTGATCTTCTCCTTTATGCGGCAAAAGGACCCGAAGCATCCTTACCATAACGTCTCCAGCGGCAACTACTCCAATTTCGAAAGCCTCGAATTTGGCCAGCTGATTACGGCGATTGATAAGCCTGATGACTATACGGTGCGCTTTACCTTAGCCCATCCGGAAGCGCCGTTTGTAGCCGACCTCGGCTGGTACTTCGCCTCGATTCTGTCGGCGGAGTATGCGGATGCGATGCTTAAAGCGGGAACGCCGGAGCGGGTTGATAACGATCCGATCGGCACCGGGCCGTTTAAGCTCGCCCAGTACCAAAAAGATTCGCGCATTCTTTATACCGCCTTCCCGGAATATTGGCAGGGCAAAGCGAAGATCGACCGCCTGGTATTTAGCATTACCCCGGACGCGTCGGTGCGCTATGCCAAACTGGAAAAGAACGAGTGCCAGGTTATGCCGTTCCCTAATCCTGCGGATCTGCCGCGAATGAAGGAAAATAAAAATATTAATTTGCTGAGTAAGGCGGGCCTGAATACCGGTTTCCTTGCCTTCAATACCCAAAAGCCGCCGCTGGATAATGTCAAAGTGCGCCAGGCGCTGGCGCTGGCGATTAATAAGCCGGCGATTATCGAAGCCGTATTCCACGGCACCGGTACGGCGGCGAAAAATCTGCTGCCGCCGGGCGTCTGGAGCGCGGATGCGGATCTGAAAGATTATGACTATGACCCGCAAAAGGCCAAAGCGCTGCTGCAGGAGGCGGGGATGGCCAACGGCCTGACCATCGACCTGTGGGCGATGCCGGTCCAGCGCCCGTACAACCCCAACGCGAAGCGTATGGCGGAGATGATTCAGGCGGACTGGGCGAAAATTGGCGTGCAGACCAAAATCACGACCTACGAGTGGGGGGAATACCTCAAGCGCGTTAAGGACGGCGAGCATCAGGCGGCGCTGATGGGCTGGACGACCGCCACCGGCGATCCGGATAACTTCTTCGGGCCGCTGTTTACCTGCCAGTCGGCCAACGGCGGCTCCAACTCGGCGAAGTGGTGCTATCCGCCGTTCGATAAGCTGATTAGCGAGGCGAAATCGATTAGCGATCGCCCGCAGCGCGAGGCGCTCTACAGGCAGGCGCAGCAGATGATGCACGATCGGATGCCGGCGGTCATGATTGCCCACTCGACGATTTTCGAACCGGTGCGCAAAGATGTTTCCGGCTACGAGATTGACCCCTTTGGTAAGCATATTTTTTATCAGGTTGATATAAAATAAACGCCGCCCGGTCTGGAAACAGGCCGGGCGTTTTTTATTGAAACTGTGAGATGGATTGGTTTCACACCGCTGACTTCTTGCTAAAGCCCGTTTAAAGCAACATGGTTGCCCATCTGAAATGATGGCAACTGCGGGGAAACGATGTCAGCAAAAGAGAATCTTTATCGCAAACTGAATACCCTTTATCGCGATAGTGCATCAGGATTTACCACGCGCGAGTATGAGTCCTTTACGTCCGCGAGCCGCAGCGTGATTAGCCTTTATCTGAATCAGCTGTGCGATGAGGGTTATTTACGTAAGGAGGCGACGCGGCCCGTGCGCTTCTGGCTAACGGACCGCATACCTTCTCTGGCCGCTGATGAACCGCAAAGCCCCGGCGTATTCCAGTCGCTGATTGGCGCCAACGGTAGCCTGAAGCATGCCGTTGAGCTGTGCCTCGCCGCGGTCAGCTATCCCGATGGCGGCCTGCCGGTATTGATTACCGGAGAGAGCGGCGTCGGCAAAAGCTATCTGGCGCAGCTGCTGCACCAGCACGCGGGAGCGGTAGGGATTATCTCGTCCCAGGCGAAGCTAATCGAACTCAACTGCGCCGATTACGCGAATAATCCGGAGCTTTTATCCGGCACCCTGTTTGGTTATATCAAAGGCGCTTTTACCGGCGCGGAGAAAAACAAATCCGGCCTGCTCGATGAGGCCGACGGCGGTTTTCTTTTTCTTGATGAAATACATCGGCTGTCGGCGGAGAACCAGGAAAAGCTCTTTTTATTTATGGATAAAGGTTATTTTTATCGTTTAGGAGATAACCGTCAGCCCCATCACGCGAAGGTTCGCTTCGTATTTGCGACGACGGAAAATAGCGAAAACGTACTGTTGACCACCTTCCTGCGACGTATTCCTGTTAGCGTTGAGCTGCCCGGCTGGAACGCGCGCCCCTATATGGAGCGGCTGGCGCTTATCTCCCATTTCTTTGCCCGGGAAGCGCGACGTTTTAAGCAGCGAATCCGCGTTGACGGCGCGCCGATCCGCCAGCTGCTCGCCACGCCGGTAAAAGGCAATATCGGTGAGCTAAAGAATCGAATCAAAGTGCTTTGCGCCTCGGCGTGGGCGCAGCGGGGCGCCGAGGAGATAGCCATCTGCAGCGCCTCCGGCGTTCGCGGCGAGCACGATACGGTCGCTTTTAGCGAGGAGGATGACGGGACGCAGCCCGTCGATCTTCTGGCAACCTCCTGGATAAGCCGCGATGAGCAGCTGCTGGAGAATTTTTGTCGCGCCGCCAACGTGCCGCTGTTCGTCAACAAGCTGGAGGAGCATGCCGTCCTGCCCGGGGGCAATCTGTACCACGGGATCGTCTGGCAGCTGGTTCGGGATACGCTGCAGGAGTTTAGCGAGCTAACCGGTATTGCCGTTGCGGCGACGGCGGAGAAAGCGGTGTTTCATAGCCTGCAGTGGTGTCTGGGCAGGGAGGCCGATCCCGACGGCGTCGCGCGGCTCATCGGCGTGACCGCCTACGTTCCTCAGCGGGCGCGGCTGCTGGCGGATGAGTGTATTACGCTGTTTGCCAAACAGTTTCCCCGTACGCAGCTTGCCCTGATGAAGCCGCTGCTCAGCGCGATTTTTTATCATCAGATCGAGTCCGCTCCGCTGATCCAGGGCATCGTTGTCGCGCACGGGCGCTCGACGGCCTCGAGTATCGCCGGCACCGCCAATCGTCTGCTGGGCGGGTTCTATCTTAAGGCCTTTGATATGCCGCTTTCGGTAAATACCCGCGGCATTATTTCCCATCTGACGACCTGGATTAATCAGCTGGAAGAGCAGCACGGCATGATTATTCTGGTCGATATGGGGTCGCTGCAGGATATTTATAGTGAAATAAAGCTGCATATTCAGGGCGATCTGCTGGTGATGAACAACGTCAGCACCTCAATGGCGCTGGATATTGCGGGAAAAATTCAGCATCAGCTGTCGATGAAGGAGGTGGTTGACAGTATTAAAGGCGCATGGGAGGTAGAGGCCCGCTACTATTCCGGCCTGCTGCAGGGCAATAAAATTATTATCTCCTGTATTTCCGGTGAGGGCGTATCGCGCCAGCTGCAGGAAATTACCCGCCGCTATATCGATGATGACACGCTGGAGATTGTGACCATGGAATATGACGATCTGAAGTGGAAACTCTCGAAAGCCGATAGCGCCCTGTACGGCACGCGTTTGCTGATCACCACCACCGAGCTCAATGCCGGCTATATTCCGCAGGTTAATACCCGACAGCTCATCAACGACAGGCCCGAGCTGCTGTGGAAAAACTACTTTTCAGATTTGCTCACCGCGGATGAACTGCAGAAGATGATTGATGAAATCGTCATTCTTTTTACCCTCGAAGGGGTGGTGAGCCATCTCACCTTCCTCAACCCGAATATCATCATTGAGGAAGTGGAGCAGGTTGTTAAGTATTTTGAGCTGAGCTACAGCATTCACTTTGAGAGCTATCTGAGGATCAATCTTTTTATGCATCTGGCGGCGTTAATTGAGCGCCTGCTGACCCATGATGGCCTGACCCACCGCGATGCGTTTGAACTTAACGACCGCCAGCAGCGCTTTATGGCCCTGGTTCCGGATGCCTTTCGCACGCTGATTAATAAATATCGTATTTCGCTGACAACCACCGAAGCATTGATGATTTATGAACTGATGGAGCCGTGGATCGCGCTGCCCGAAGAGGAAGTGTTGAAAAGCGGGGTGAATAGTGTTTAACGAAAAATAAACCTTAAACACTATGTTTAACTATTTGAAAAATATACTAAAATAAAACTGGCACGCAAATTGTAATAGCCATTGCACTGACTCTCAACTGGAGATAATGCAAATGGCATCAACACAGTGGATCGCGCTGGGTCCCAAAGTGGTTATTGTTACCGGCGGCTGTTCAGGAATCGGCGAATGGATAGCGAAAGGGCTGGCCGGCAACGGCGCTCAGGTGGTAGTGGCGGATATTCAGCAGCCGGCGGCGGGGAGCGCTATCAGCGGCGTTGATTACCGTCAGTGCGATATTACCGACCGTCCATCCGTATGCCAGCTTATCGCCGATGTCGTCGCGCGCTACGGGCGTCTTGACGGGCTGGTGAATAATGCCGCGGTCAACCGCGCGCGTCTGCTCGTCGATTATTACGGCAGCCAGCCTGAATATGAATTAAGCGACGATGATTTTGACTTTATGGTCAGAATTAATCAAAAAGGCCCTTTTATTTTTACCCAGGAAGCGGCGCGGATCATGATCGGCCAGAAGTCCGGGGCGATCGTTAATATCGTCTCGGAAGCTGGTATTGAGGGGTCAAAAGGGCAAAGCTGCTATGCCGCAACCAAAGCCGCGCTGCACGGCTTTACGCTCTCGTGGGCGAAAGAGCTTGGGGCGTTTGGCATTCGGGTCGTTGGCGTCGCGCCGGGCATTAATGAACCCACGCCGATGGGGAACGCTGTGCACCGTAAAGCGCTGGCCTATACCCGCGGAATGGCCTTCGCCAGCATAGACGAAGACTATAGCCACAAAATCCCCCTCGGACGGCCCGGTCGTCTGGAAGAGATCGCCGATCTGGTGAGCTGGTTACTGTCGGACAGGGCCAGCTACATCACCGGAACGACGATTAATATCACCGGAGGGAAATCCCGCGGTTAATTATCTCTATCAGGATTTCTTATGGATCAAAAGATTGCTGCACCCTGGATTCTGGTGATTTCTCACGGTGGGTTTGGCCGCGAGTTAGTCAAAAGCTGTGAAATGATTTTAGGCAAAATGGACAATGTTTACTGCTTTTCCCTTGAGCCGGGCATGGCGCCGGAACAGCTCATGGACGATATTTCAGCATTACTCTCCGCCGCCCCGGAGAATATTATTATCTTTACCGATATTTATGCCGGAACGCCCTCTAACGTGGCGGCTATTTTTGCCAAACTCAGAGGCTACCCGGTTATTTGCGGGATGAATTTACCGATGTTAATTGAAGCGGAAATGCAGCGTGAAGAATTCGCTTTGCCTGAGCTTGTCTTGCGAATTATTGAAGCAGGAAACGGAAGTATAAAAAACATCACCTCTATAACCAATGGTAATGAATATGAATAATATAAAACTGGTCCGGGTCGATTTTCGACTGATTCACGGTCAGGTCATTACAAAATGGCGTAACATCATCGCAGCAACTGAAATTGTTATTGTTGATAATAAGCTATCGCAGGATAGTTTTCTGGCGGATATCTACGTCATGGCGGCGCCTCCGGGCGTTGACGTTCACGTCCTGTCGGAAGAAAGCTTTCTCTCCCGGCTTCACGATGGCTATTTTAGTAATGGCAAAAATAATGTGCTTCTCCTTTTTAAATCGATTGGTAACGTTAAGAAGCTGGTTGAGCGCGAGGTGCTATTTAGCTCGGTGCAGATTGGCGGCCTTGGCGGTGGCGTGAATCGGCGCAGCGTCGTCAGCGGTATTTCGATCGATGAGCAGGATTTACAAGACCTGAAATATATACGGCAACGTGGTGCAGAGGTTTATTTCCAGGTGACTCCGGAAGAAGTCAAATTAAGCCTGGATAAAGCCATTGCCCGCCTGGAGGGTTAATCATGGTTGAAGTCGCAATTTTTACCGGCATCTGGTACTGGATTTGTAAAACGGACGTTGGCTATGCCATCACCCACGCGATTCGTCAGCCGCTGTTCGCCTCGGTGCTTATCGGCCTGATTATGGGAGACGTCACCCAGGCGGTGATTATCGGCGCCGCGATCCAAATTCTTTATATCGGCCTGGTGGCCGCGGGCTCGAATCTTCCCGCGGATGACTGCCTGGCGGGGCTGGTGGCTATTCCGCTGGCGCTGAATACGGGGCTGTCGCCGACGCTGGCGATCGCTATCGCCGTCCCGGTCGGCGTCATGGGGGTCTTTTTAGACCAGTTCCGCAAAACGGTGAATGCCGCATTTGTGCATATGGCCGACAGGCACGCGGAAGAGGGAAACGTCAGACAGATAAAAATGTGCGCGATCGTATGGCCGACGGTCCTTGGCTTCTTTATTCGCTTCCCGGTTCCCTTTTTAGCCAATATGTACGGGAAAGACAGCATTACCGCTTTCCTGAATAGCGTTCCGGAATGGTTAATTCACGGATTTAGCGTTGCCGGTGGGCTTCTTCCCGCGCTGGGATTCGCCCTGACCATTTTTGTGATTGGTAAAGCTGCGCTCCTGCCATGGTTCTTTATTGGTTACTTTCTGGTGCAGTTTAGCGGTATTCCAGTATTTGGCGCCGCTATTTTTGGTCTCAGCGCGGTTCTGCTTATCTCCTATTATCAAAACCAAAAAGGTGCCTGAGGATAAACGCTATGGACTCCAAACAAATTACTGAAAAAGACGTAAAGAACAGCTGGCTTTATTACTATATCGTCGCTGAAATGGGGATCTCATACGAACGCCTGCAGGCCCTGGGATTCGTCACCGCTATTTTGCCGATTTTACAAAAACTGTATCCGGAGAAGGAAGACCTGAAGCAGGCGATCAAGCGTCATCTGGTATTCTACAATACTGAAGCCGTCTACGGCGCGCCGATTAACGGTATTGTGATCGCGATGGAGGAGCAGAAGGCCAGGGGGGCCGATATTGATGATGATACTATTACCGGTATTAAAACCGGGCTCATGGGGCCGATGGCGGGAATAGGCGATTCCATTGACTGGGCGACCTTAAAGCCGATTATTTTTGGCCTTGCCGTCACGCTCTCAACCAATGGCAGTATTCTGGGCGCATTTTTCTTACTGATGCTGCCGCTGATCCAGATCGTCGTCGGACGCAAGCTCGCCGCCTACGGCTATCGGGCGGGTCAGGCGTCAATTCGCGAAATCCTGCAGTCGGGGCATATCCGCACCTTGATAAACGGCGCCAGCACCCTCGGGCTGTTTATGATGGGCGCGCTGTCGTCGACTTACGTGAAGCTAAGCACGCCGCTCCAGTTTAGTTTTGGTAACCAAAATAAGCCGTTTATTTTGCAGCAGGTCATCGACAATATTGTCCCTGGTATTTTACCGCTGCTGGCCGTATTCGGTATTTACTGGTGGCTGTTAAAACGCAATCAAAACTTTACGATTATTATGGTCCTGATTATTGCCGTTTCTATTTTTGGCGCTTTGTTTGGCATATTCTGACAGGAGGTAATATGCGAGCCCTACATTTTGGCGCCGGCAGCATCGGACGCGGGTTTATTGGCGATCTGCTGGCGGAGTCTGGCTATGATATTACGTTCGTTGAGCGCAACGTCGAGCTTAACGCGCAAATAAACGAACAGCATGGCTACAGTTTGTACATTATCGAGAAAGGGTACCAAAAAAAATTCATCCCGGCGGCGCGCGCGCTCTCTCCGGAGACCGAGCGCCAGGACGTTATTCAGGCTATTGTTGATGCGGACCTGATTACTACCGCGGTGTGGGCGGATAACCTGCCGAAAATCGCGCCGCTGCTTTTGGCGGGGCTGAACGCCCGGGGGCGCGCCGGCCGCCCGCGCGTCAACGTGCTGGCCTGCGAGAATGCGCTGCTTAACGGCGAGATCCTGCGCCGCGAAATTCAGCGCTGCGCCGCTGGCGAGATGGCGGAAATTGATGAGCTGGCCGCATTTCCCAATACCGCGGTAGACCGCATGGTCTTAACCACCCGGCGGGAAGGGATCGACGTCGTTGATATCGGCGTCGATTATGAACTGGTTATTGATAAAAGTGGCCTCGTCGATGAGGGCTCGCGGCCCATTAACGACGCTATCTATACCCATGACCTGCGTAAATACCTCGAGCGTAAGCTGTATATTATTAACGGCGGGCACGCGTGGGCCGGATATATCGGACACCTCAAAGGCTATCAGACGATGCAGCAAATCTTCAGCAATGACGGGCTGCGGGAGGAGATACAGCAGAGTATGCGCGAAACGGCGCGATTGCTGCACCTGAAGTATGCGTTTCCTGTTGCCGATCTGGAGGAGTATATCCGCTTTGTTATCAAGCGTTTTAGCACTCCTGGCATCACGGATACCGTTCGCCGGGTATGCCGTTCGCCGATACGCAAGCTGTCGCAGGAGGATCGCCTGACCGCCCCCTGCGTACAGTGCGAGGCCGCGGGGCTCCCCGCAGATTATTTAGTTAAGGGCGTTGCGGCCGCCATGCACTATTTCGACCCGGAAGATGAGCAAAGCATTATCCTGCAAAAATATATCGCTGAGCATAATGCAAGCCAGGCAATAACGCATTTTACCGGCATTCGACAAAATACGCGGCTACATGATGCCATTTTATTTCAATATGCAGCGCTAATGCCGCATTGATATTCTGATTTTTGAGGTGCTTATGTCTTTTACCAACAAAGACGGGCTTGCTATTGCCAAAAATATGATTGCCGTTATTCAGGAAAATAAAGCCTGGCTGAGCGAAATAGACGGCGCGGCGGGCGACGGCGACCACGGAATCAATATGAATAAGGGATTCACCCTTGCCGGACAGGCGCTAACGCCGGCAATGACCATGACCGGGGCTTTTCAGATTATCGGCGAGACGCTGTTAAACGACATTGGCGGCTCAATGGGGCCTCTGTATGGCTGCTGGTTCGCCGGGCTCAGCCGCGCCGGCGCGGCTGAGGAGGTGATTGACGCCGCCGTGCTCAGGCGGATGTTCACTACCGCGCTGGCCGATCTGCGTGAACTCACCCCGGCAGGGCCCGGAGATAAAACGCTGCTCGACGTGCTGATCCCCGCCGCCGACGCGCTCGGCTCGGCGCTGGATCGCGGCGAAGGCGAGCAGCGCGCCCTGGCGCTCATGCGGCAAACGGCCGAGGAAAGCTTTGCCGCGACGAGCGGCCTGGTTTCCCGGGTCGGCCGTGCCAGCCGTCTGGGCGAGCGCAGCCGGGGCTGCCCCGACGCCGGAGCCGGCTCCTCAATGCTGCTGCTGAGGGCGTTTGCGGACGCAGCGATTTTATTAATCAAGCAAGGAGAATGCTGATGCAACGATTTATAGATGACCCTGATAACGTCGTGGACGACATGCTGGCGGGCTTTCTGCTGGCCCACGGCCGCGAGGTGCAGTTGAGCGCCGAAAATCATCGGGTTGTGCACCGTCGCCATTCCGCCGATATGGCGCCTCGCGTGGGGCTGGTCAGCGGCGGCGGCAGCGGACATGAACCGGCGTTTCTCGGCTACCTCGGCGCCGGCATGCTGGATGCCGTTGCCGTTGGCGAAGTCTTCTCATCTCCGGTAGCCAACGCTTTCCTTGATGCGATGCGCATTGCCGATCGCGGCAGGGGCGTGGCCTGCCTGTTTGGCAACTATGCCGGCGACTCGATGAACGTGCAGATGGCGGTGAAGCAGGCCAGGGCGCAGGGCCACAGCGTCGCTATCGTCAAAGCGCGGGATGATATTGCTTCCGCGCCGCCGGAGCAGGCGGACCGGCGGCACGGCATCGCCGGCGGCATCTTTATGTGGAAGGCGGCCGGCGCGGTTGCCGCGGCGGGCGGCTCGCTGGAAGAGACCGTCGCTGCGGCCAGCCTGGCGGCGCAAAACACGCGCAGCGTCTGCGTCGGGCTGGCGCCATGCGCCATTCCGGCCGTGGGTAAGCCTAACTTTGCCATTGCCGATGGTACCTATGAGTTTGGCATCGGCCACCACGGCGAAGCCGGACGCCACGTTTCCCCCTTAGCCAAAGCGGAAGCGATCGCCGAGGTGATGGTGGAGGCGCTGCTGGATGATTTTTCCCTGGCGGAAGAGAAAGGAGAGTTCGCGGTCATGGTGTCAGGACTTGGTGCCACGCCGTTAATGGAGCAGTACCTGATGGCCGACCGCATCGGCAATATCCTGACCCTGCGCGGCCACCGCCAGTGGCGCAGCTACGTTGGCAACTACGTCACCTCGCTTGAAATGAACGGCCTGTGCCTGACGCTGCTACTGCTCAACGACTCCCTCAAAGCCTACCTTGACGCCCCGGCTGCGGCCGTGGGTCTGGCATCTTTGTGATCAAAAGGACGATACGATGAAACTGCAATTAGCTTTGGATGAACTACCTCTTGCTGAGGCGCTGGCGCTGGCGGAAAAACTCCGCGAGCACGTGGATATCATTGAAATCGGTACGCCGTTTGTCATTGCCGAGGGAATGGCGGCGGTTCAGCGCTTTCGCGAACGCTTTCCCGAGAAGGAGCTGCTCTCTGACGAGAAAATTATGGACGGCGGCTACTTCGAAAGTAAGCTGGCTTTTGATGCAGGCGCAAACTACGTTACGACGCTCGGCGTCACCGATATTCTCACGGTGAAGGCCTGCCTGAAGGCGGCGGAAGAGGCCAGCCGCGATGTGGTTGTTGATATGATTTGCGTTGACGATCTGCCAGCGCGCATTCGCGAGCTGGAGGACGCCGGCGTTCGGCACCTTGCGGTGCATACCGGCGCCGATCAGCAGGCGGCGGGAAGAGTGCCGCTTGAGGATCTGCGGGTTATCAAACAGCACGCGAGGCGTTCGCACATCTTCGTTACCGGCGGCATCAACAGCCGGACGATTGCGGACTATGTGGCGCTAAAACCAGACGTGGTGATTGTCGGATCGGCCATTACCCGCGCCGAGGATCCGCTGGAAGAAGCGCGCCTGATCAAAGCTGCGATGGTTAACGCCTAAGGAGATGACGATGAAAAGCTGCGATAACCTGCTCGCTATTATCTCAGAACTGGCCGACGACGCCCGTCAGGTGGACGGCGATGCGGTGACGCGTCTGGGGGAAATGGTCCTCAACGCCGGCCGCATCTTTGTCGCCGGCGCCGGGCGTTCCGGATTTGCCGCGCGGGCCTTTTTTAACCGGTTAATGCATCTGGGCTTTAGCGTCTGGTTCGTCGGGGAGCCGACCACCCCGTCGATTCAGCAGGGTGATTTACTGATTATCGGTTCGGGGTCGGGAGAAACCGGCAGCCTGGTGACGATGGCGCAAAAAGCCAGCGGGCAGGGGGCGCGGATTGCGACGCTAACCATTTATCCGGACCACACGATAGGCCGGCTGGCGGATGTGGCGATCCGTATTCCCGGCATTACGGCCAAAAGTGCGGAATCATCGACCAAGGCGGCGACCATTCAGCCCAGCGGATCTTCTTTTGAACAATTAAGCTGGCTTATATATGACAGCTTAATTATTTACCTCAAAGATAAAACGGCGCAAAGCGACGCGCAGATGTTTAGCCGCCATGCGAATCTGGAATAATCCGTCAGTCGATGAGCGGCCGCGGTCGTGAATAGCGCTTGTCTTAAGTGGAAATAAATCCGCCCATCGTGGCGGATTTATTTTTCTTCACGCCAGGCATTTCACCCTTTTTGTCACAACACTTACCAGGTTATCGGCGATATGGCCATCGACGCGGTGAAATTCGACCCGACGCAGCAATAATCACCCAGGCGGCATCGCGCTGCCGGGGCGCGTGGATAGCCGCCTATGCCAGCCTGCGGCGGAGGAAAAGCTGCTCCGGGCGGGCGAACATCACCAGATTACCCACCAGAATCAGCGCCAGGCCAATGACCGCGTTGCCGTGCCAGACGTAGCCTTCATAGAAGGTGGAGATGGTCAGCGCCACCAGCGGGAACAGCAGGGTGCTGTAGGCGGCCTTGCCGGCGCCGATTCGTCCGACCAGCGTAAAGTAGGCGCCGAAGGCGATAACCGAGCCGAACAGGGCCAGGTAGAGCAGCGCGCTCATATAGCTCAACGTCCACTGCGGGGTGAAATCATCCCCGCGGATCAGGGCGATGGCGCCCATCACCAGGGTTCCGTAGAGCATTGCCCAGCTGTTGGTGGTCAGCGTTTCCAGACCCCGGCGCTGGTGGCGGATGCTGAGCATATTCCCCAGCGAAAAACCGTAGGTTCCCAGCGCGCTGAGGCCAATTCCCCATAGCAGCGAGGCGTTCAGGCCGTTACGCGTCAGATCGTCCCAGAACAGCGTCACGATCCCGGCCAGGCCCAGCGCGGCGGCGAGCCAGAAGCGACCCGGCGGCTGCTGGCGGAAGAAAATAAAGCCGTTGACGGCGTTAAACAGCACCGCCATCGAAAAAATCACCGATTCCAGCCCGGTGTTGATATGCGCCGCGGCGGTATAAAAGCACCAGAAGTTAAAGCAGAACACGCAGCAGCCCTGCAGGACGCAGAACAGATGATCGCGCAGCGCCAGCGGGCGCAGGCGGCGGGTGACCAGCAGGATCGCCAGCATAGTCAGGCTGGCAACGGCGAAGCGCCAAAAGATCGATATCGGCGCGGCAACCGGGCCCTGCTGAAGAAAAATGGCAATCCACGTCGTGCCCCAGATAACGACGACCAGCCCATAGAGTAATGCGTTCAAAATATCTCTCCCGTAAGAACACTCGCCGGCAGTGTGGCGGCTTTTCGCCCGCGCCGCTGTCACCATCTTGTTACTGACTTGCAAATTCTTGCGCTTATTTTGTTTTAACCGGCGGGGAGGTCTGGTATCCGCCGTCGACTCTTCATAGACTATGGGTTTGCGGAATCTGATTTGTGAAGGCTATGGCTTACGGGACTTTCGAAACATTACGTCGACAAAACGCCGTGCTGCGGGAAACGGTGGAGCTGAACTCAGGCATTCAGCTGGCGGCGTGGTACAACAACCTCGACACGGTGACGGTGCGCAGCGACCACCACACGCTGAGCCTGTACGTTGCCGACGGTTACGAAAGCTATCAGAAAACGCCGCAGGGCTGGAAAAACGGCGGCGGGCCGGACCGCTTCTGCCTGATGCCAAAGGGCGCGGAAAGTACCTGGGATATCCGCGGCGACCTCTCGTTTGTCCACCTGTACTGTACCGATGCGCATCTGCGACGCGTCGGGGAACAGATCTGGGACCGCAGCCCGGCCTCGTTTAGCCTGCAGGAGCAAACCTTCTCCCGTGATGACAAAATCACCGCGGTCTATCGCCAGTTTCTCCTCGACTACGACTGGCAGCAGCAGGCAAACCAGCTGACCTTAAGCTCCGCCAGTACGCTGCTGCTGACCCACCTGATCCAGCACTATTCAAACGTCCAGTGGCGTCTGCCGACGGTCACCGGCGGCCTGGCGCCGCACGTTCTGCGCACGCTGCTGGCGTGGATTGAGGAGCATCTTGACCAGCCGCTGACGCTGGCCGACCTCGCGCAGGAGACGGCGCTCAGCGAATATCACTTTGCGCGCATGTTCCGCCAGTCGATGAAAATGGCGCCGCATCAGTACGTGATGCAGCGGCGTATGGCCCGCGCGCAGGAGCTCATCTGCCACAGCGCCCGTTCGCTGACCGACATTGCGCTGGCCTGCGGTTTTAGCTCCGCCAGCCATTTCAGCAACCGCGTGAAAAGCGCCACCGGCCTGACGCCGTCGCAGCTACGCGCGGCGCAGGGCTGACAGCAGAGCGTAGCTCGCCCCGCCCAGCAGCAGTCCCCAGAAGGCCGAACCAATTCCCGCCAGCGTGATGCCGCTGGCGGTGACCAGAAAGGCCACCATCGCCGCATCGCGCTCGTTCTCATTATTTAGCGCCTGAAACAGGCTCCCGCCGAGGGTTCCCAGCAGCGCCAGGCCGGCAAGCATCTGGATCCACGCCGCCGGCAGGGCCGACATCAGTGCGGTAATCGAACCGCCAAAAATACCGGCCAGCAGATAAAAGCCGCCAGCCGCCGCCGCCGCAAGCCAGCGGCGCTGAGGATCGGGATGGGCGTCCGGGCTTTGACAAATCGCGGCGGTGATCGCGGCAATGCAGATGGAATAAGCGCCAAACGGCGACAGCAGCAGCGCCAGGCCGCCGGTCGCCACGATAACCGGCGACGCCGGCACCGAATAGCCGGAGGCCTGCAGGGTGGCGAAGCCAGGGGCGTTTTGCGACGCCATGGTGACGAGGAAAAACGGCAGCCCGACGCTGAGCAGCAGAGAGGGGGTAAACTGCGGGGCGATAAACGCCGGCGCGACGAAAGAGAGGCTGAGATGTTCGGTGCCCACCTCGCCGCTGGCCCAGGCGATAGCGCCTCCCGCCAGCAGCGCCGCGACCACCGCAAAGCGCGGGAGCAGGGCCTTGCAGATAAGCCAGGCGCCGAACATGCCGCCGCAGAGGAGCAGATTGGTCTGCAGGCTGGAGAAGGCCTGCAGGCCAAAACGGAGTAAAATCCCCGCCAGCATCGCCGCCGCCAGCGAATGGGGGACGATTTTCATCAGCCGGGCAAACAGGCCGGTCATGCCGCAGAGCACGATCAGGGCGTTGGCAAAAACAAACACCCCCACCGCCTGCGCCAGCGTGGCGCCCTGCAGCCCGCTGACCAGCAGCGCCGCGCCGGGCGTGGACCACGCGGTAAGAATCGGCACCTTACGCCACAGCGTCAGCGCGAGGGTGCTGACCCCCATACCGAGCCCCAGCGCCGTCATCCAGCCGGCGATTTGTCCGGCATCGGCCCCCGCGGCGGCGGCGGCTTGCCAGATAATGGCCGCAGAGCTGGCGTAGCCGACCAGCACTGCGATAAAGCCGGCGAGCAACGTCGGCAGCGGGAGGGAAAACGGGCGCATAAATCTCTCTTGTGCGTAATATACTGGCCGCTATCATGCGGGGCCAAAGATACGAAAAATGTAGCATTGTGCGTTATAACGCACAACTGGTAATATCAGGAAAAAGCCGAGGGGGATACTATGAACATTGCGCAACATCTTGCAGCGACCCTGAAAACGCTGCGTCAACAGCGCGGCTGGAGCCTGTCGCGTCTGGCGGAGGAGACCGGCGTATCGAAGGCGATGCTCGGGCAGATTGAGCGCAACGAATCCAGCCCCACCGTGGCGACGCTGTGGAAAATCGCCACCGGGCTGAACGTGGCCTTCTCGACGTTTATCGTTGCCGATGATTCCGCCGCGCCGGCCGCCTTCGACCCGCAGCAGCAGGCGATGGTGGTGACGCCCGTTTTTCCGTGGGACCCGCAGTTGCGTTTTGACCATTTTTCTATCACCCTCGCTCCCGGCGCGCTCAGCGAGTCAACGCCGCACGAAAAAGGGGTGGTTGAACACGTGGTGGTGATAAGCGGCGCGCTGGATCTGTGCCTGGAGGGGCAGTGGCTGACTCTCCAGCCGGGGGAAGGGCGACGCTTTGCCGGCGACCTGGCGCACGCCTACCGCAACAGCGGCGCGCAGACGGCCCATTTCCATTCGCTGATCCACTACCCAAAAGAAAAAGCCGCCGGGGGTTAACCGACGGCCAATCAAGATGACTGATAAAACAATCCACAACGTGACGAGGAAATCCGGAATACGCAGTGACTTTACCCTGCGACGTTTTGTCCGGGAAATAGCTTTTCCTTCAATGCTTTGCCAGAATTTGAAAATTCACGCCGCGGCCGCGGCGGAAAGTGTTTTGGTCTCTGCCCACTTCTGACTACAATAGCCGCCATTTCGCCCCCTATAACGGATAACAACGATCGTATGCGCCTGCAAAACCATCATCTTGAACTTCTTAGCCCCGCCCGCGATGCCGGGATCGCCCGGGAAGCTATTTTACACGGCGCGGACGCGGTCTATATCGGCGGACCGGGCTTTGGCGCTCGCCACAACGCCAGCAACAGCCTCAGCGATATCGCCGGGCTGGTGCCTTTTGCCCACCGCTACGGGGCGAAGATTTTTGTGACGCTGAATACCATCCTCCATGATGATGAGCTTGAGCCGGCGCGGCGCCTGATTACCGACCTGTATGAAACCGGCGTTGACGCGCTGATCGTGCAGGATATGGGGGTGATGGAGCTGGATATCCCGCCGATTGAGCTGCATGCCAGCACCCAGTGCGATATCCGCAGCGTCGAAAAGGCGAAGTTTCTTTCCGACGTCGGCTTCAGCCAGATCGTGCTGGCGCGCGAGCTGAATCTGCAGCAGATCAAGGCGATCTATGAGCACACCGACGCGACGATCGAGTTCTTTATTCACGGCGCCCTGTGCGTGGCCTACTCCGGGCAGTGCAATATCTCCCACGCGCAGACCGGCCGCAGCGCCAACCGCGGCGACTGCTCGCAGGCGTGCCGCCTGCCGTATACCCTGAAAGATGACCAGGGCCGGGTGGTGGCCTACGAGAAGCACCTCCTGTCGATGAAAGATAACGATCAGACCGCCAACCTGGCCCAGCTGATCGATGCCGGCGTGCGCTCCTTCAAGATTGAAGGCCGCTACAAAGACATGAGCTACGTGAAGAACATTACCGCCCACTATCGCCAGATGCTGGACGCGATTATTGCAGACCGCGGCGACCTCGCGCGCGCCTCCGCCGGGCGTACCGAGCACTTCTTCGTGCCGTCCACGGATAAAACCTTCCACCGCGGCAGCACCGACTATTTTGTCAACGCGCGCAAAGGGGATATCGGCGCGTTCGATTCGCCGAAGTTTATCGGCCTGCCGGTGGGCGAAGTGCTGAAGGTAGGTAAAGACCATCTTGACGTTGAGGTGAGCGAAGCGCTGACCAACGGCGATGGCCTGAACGTGATGATTAAGCGTGAAATTGTCGGTTTTCGCGCCAATACGGTGGAGAAAACCGGCGAAAACCGCTACCGCGTATGGCCCAACGAAATGCCGGCGGATCTCTATAAAGCGCGCCCGCGCCAGGCGCTGAACCGCAATCTCGACCACAACTGGCAGCAGGCGCTGCAAAAGACCTCCAGCGAGCGGCGGATTGCGGTGGATATCACCCTCAGCGGCTGGCAGGAACAGCTGGTGCTGACGATGACCTGCGAAGATGGCGTCAGCGCGACCCACACCCTAGACGGCGAGTTTGCCGAAGCGACCCAGGCCGACAGGGCGCTGGCCAGCCTGCGCGACGGGGTGGCGAAACTGGGCCAGACCATCTACTTCGCCCGCGACGTTGAGATAGCGCTGCCCGGCGCGCTGTTCGTGCCTAACGGCCTGCTCAATCAGCTGCGTCGTGAAACGGTAGCGATGCTGGATCAGGCGCGGATTGACGCCGCCCCTCGCGGCCGGCGCAAGGCGGTGTCCGTGCCGCCGCCGGTCTATCCGGAAACCCATCTCTCGTTTCTGGCTAACGTCTACAACCACAAGGCGCGCGAGTTTTATCAGCGCTACGGCGTGAAGCTGATCGATGCCGCCTATGAAGCGCACGAAGAGAAAGGCGACGTGCCGGTGATGATCACCAAGCACTGCCTGCGCTTCGCCTTTAATCTGTGTCCGAAGCAGGCAAAAGGCTCGATCAAGAGCTGGAAAGCCACGCCGATGCAGCTGATTCACGGCGACGAGGTGCTGACGCTGAAGTTTGACTGCCGGCCGTGCGAAATGCACGTGGTGGGCAAAATGAAGAACCATATTCTGAAAATGCCGCTTCCGGGGAGCATCGTGGCCTCCGTCAGCCCGGACGAGCTGCTGAAAACCTTACCCAAACACAAAGGCGCCTGAGCGGCGGCGGGCGGGAGCGCCCACTAACCGGCAGCCCATCAGCCGGTTAGTGGGCGGTTAAGATAACGATAACACCTTAGGCTTTTAGCCCGGCGGCGGTCATTAGCAGGCGAAAGCCCATGCTCACCGCCGCCAGCGCCAGCACGCTGCCGCCCCACAGCGCCACCATCCAGACTATCTGCTTAAACCATAATCGATTCATCAATGATACCCCTCACCGTGTTGAACTTTGCCGCGGAATACGTAGTAGCTCCAGAAGGTATAGCCGAGGATCACCGGAATAATCAGCACCGCGCCCACCAGCATAAACCCCTGGCTCTGCGCCGGCGCGGCGGCCTGCCACAGGGTGATAGCCGGTGGAATAATATGCGGCCAGATGCTGATCCCCATCCCGCTAAAGCCGAGGAACACCAGCCCAAGCGTCAGCAGGAAAGGGCGCGCGTGATGAGCGCGGCTGCCTAAGGCCCGCCACAGCCAGAGGCTGAGAGCCAGCACCAGCAGCGGCACCGGCAGCAGGAAAAAGATGTTCGGGAAGCTGAACCACCGGGCGGCAATGGCGGGCTGCGCCAGCGGGGTCCACAGGCTGATCGCGGCAATCACCGCCAGCAGCGCCAGCAGCAGGGTCCGCGACGCGGCGCGCATTTTTTCCTGCAGCGGCTCCTCGCTTTTCATCACCAGCCAGCTGGCGCCCAGCAGAGCGTAGGCGATGGTCAGCCCGAGGCCGCAAAACAGGGTGAACGGCGTCAGCCAGTCGAGCATACCGCCGCTAAAGGTCCGGCCGCTGACCGGGAAGCCGTTAATGACCGCGCCAACCACCACGCCCTGGGCGAAGGTCGCCAGCAGGGAGCCGCCGAGAAAGGCGACGTCCCAGAAAGGGCGGTGCGACGGCGTGGCCTGAAAGCGAAATTCGAAAGCCACACCGCGAAAAATCAGGCCCACCAGCATCAGCGTCAGCGGGATCGCCAGGGCGTCGATAATTACCGCGTAGGCCAGCGGGAAGGCGCCGAACAGCGCCGCGCCGCCGAGCACCAGCCAGGTCTCATTTCCGTCCCACACCGGAGCGACGCTGTTCACCATCACGTTGCGATCCTCGGCGTCGCGAATGGTGCAGAATAAAATGCCAATGCCTAAATCAAAGCCATCCATAACGATATACATCAGGGTGGCGAAAACGATGATGGCAAACCAGATTACCGACAGGTCGATAGCCATTAGTGGGACTCCTTATGCTCAAAATTCCCGGTGGCGGCGGAAAGCGGGCGCGCCGGGGTGCCGGTGACCGGTGGATTGACCTCCTGTGGGCCTTTGCGGATCAGGCGCAGCATGTAGCTGTAGCCCACGCCAAAGACCGAGCTGTAGACCACGAAAAACGTCAGCAGGCTGAGGGTCATATGCAGGTCGCCGTGAGCGGAAACGGCGTCGGCGGTACGCTGTACGCCATAGACGACCCACGGCTGGCGGCCCACCTCGGTGGTCACCCAGCCGGCGAGGATGGCGATCAGCCCCGATGGCCCCATCAAGAGCGCGAAGCGCAGGAACGGCTTCGAGTGGTACAGGCGCCGGCGGTAGCGCAGCCACAGCGCCAGCACCCCGAGCAGGATCATCAGCATGCCGAGGCCGGCCATCAGGCGAAATGACCAGAATACGATGGTCGAATTGGGGCGATCCTCTGGCGCAAACTCCTTCAGCGCCGGAACCTGTTTATTCAGGCTATGGGTGAGGATCAGGCTACCGAGCGCCGGAATTTCGAGGCCGTAGCGGGTGCGCTCCTGCTGCATATCCGGCCAGCCGAACAGCAGCAGCGGCGTCGGCTCTCCCGGCAGGTTTTCCCAGTGGCCCTCGATGGCGGCAATTTTTGCCGGCTGATGCTCGAGGGTATTCAGGCCGTGCATATCGCCAATCATCGCCTGAATAGGGGCGACGATCAGCGTCATCCACAAGGCCATCGAAAACATGGCGCGAATGGCCGGGGTTTGATTACCGCGCAGCAGGTGCCATGCCGCCGAGGCGCCGACGAACAGCGCGCTGCTAAGAAAGGCCGCCACCGACATATGCAGCAGCCGGTAGGGGAATGACGGGTTGAAGATCACCGCAAACCAGTCGACGGGCACCACCTGGCCGTTAACCACCTCAAACCCCTGCGGCGTCTGCATCCAGCTGTTGGAGGCGAGGATCCAGAAGGTTGAAATAATGGTCCCGGTTGCCACCATGCAGGTGGCGAAGAAGTGCATGCCGGGGCTGACTCGGTTCCAGCCAAACAGCATTACGCCGAGGAAGCCGGCTTCAAGGAAGAAGGCCGTCAGCACCTCATAGGTCAGCAGCGGTCCGGTAATGCTGCCGGCGAATTGAGAAAACCCGCTCCAGTTGGTGCCGAACTGATAGGCCATTACCAGCCCGGAGACCACGCCCATGCCGAAGTTAACGGCGAAAATTTTCGACCAGAAGTGGTACAGCGAGCGCCAGACGGGATTTTTGCTTTTTAACCACAGCCCTTCCAGCACCGCCAGATAGCTGGCAAGCCCAATGGTGATGGCGGGAAAGATGATATGAAACGAGACGGTACAGGCGAATTGAATCCGCGCCAGGTGGAATGCATCAAGACCGAACATGCAGTGCTCCGCAACAAAATTGATTCAGCATAATTTTAGATGCCGCTGGCCGTCGGTTGCAGAAGCAGAAAGACTCTTTTTTCCTATAACAGTCGCGGGACTGTTATGGATTTTTCGCCGCCGCGGGACGGAAGCGGGTTAAAGACCTGCCGGCGCCTTTAGGCATAACAGTTTTTATAAACTGCCATTTTTTGCCACCTGTTATACTATAGGCCAATACGTTCATCGGCGGACTCATCTATGAAAAAGTACCAACAGCTGGCACAGCAGCTGACCGAACAGATTGCGCTCGGTGTCTGGCAGCCCGGCGACCGCTTGCCCTCGCTGCGCGAGCAGGTGATCAGCAGCGGAATGAGCTTTATGACGGTCAGCCACGCCTATCAGCTGCTGGAGAGCCAGGGGCGAATTATCGCCCGCCCGCAGTCGGGCTACTACGTCGCGCCAAAGCCGGTTAAGTCGCGCCAGCCCGAGCCGCCGGCGCAGGTGACCCGCCATGAGTCGGTGGATATCAACACCTACATTTTTGAGGTGCTGCAGGCCAGCCGCCAGGCCTCGATGCTGCCTTTTGCCTCTGCTTTCCCCGACCCGCGCCTGTTTCCTCTCCAGCAGCTCAACCGCTCCCTGGCCCAGGTCAGTAAAACCGCCTCGGCGATGAGCGTGATTGAAAACCTGCCGCCGGGTAACGACGAGCTGCGCCACGCCATTGCCCGCCGCTATGCGCTACAGGGGATGAACATTTCGCCGGATGAGATCGTGATCACCGCCGGCGCGCTGGAGGCGCTCAACCTCAGCCTGCAGGCGGTCACCGAGCCGGGCGACTGGGTGGTGGTGGAGAATCCCTGCTTCTACGGCGCGCTGCAGGCGCTGGAAAGGCTGCGACTGAAGGCGCTGTCGGTGGCGACGGACGTCAAAGAGGGGATCGATCTGGCGGCGCTGGAGCAGGCGCTGCAGAACTATCCGGTGAAGGCCTGCTGGCTGATGACCAACGGCCAGAATCCGCTCGGCTTTACCCTCAGCGCCGGGAAAAAGGCGCGCCTGGTCGAGCTGCTGGCGCGCTACGGCGTGGTGCTGATCGAAGATGACGTCTACAGCGAACTCTATTTTGGCCGCGAGAAGCCGCTGCCCGCCAAATTCTGGGACCACCAGGATATGACCCTCCACTGCAGCTCCTTTTCCAAATGTCTGGTACCCGGCTTTCGCATCGGCTGGGTGGCCGCCGGCAAGCACGCCCGGCGCATTCAGCAGCTGCAGCTGATGAGCACGCTGTCGACCAGCTCGCCGATGCAGATGGCGCTGGTGGACTATCTGTCGACCCGACGCTACGACGCCCATCTGCGCCGCCTGCGTCGTCAGCTGGCCGAGCGCAAACAGCAGGCCTGGCAGGCGCTGCTGCGCCATCTGCCCGCCGAGGTCAAAATCCACCATAGCGACAGCGGCTACTTTCTCTGGCTGGAGCTGCCGGCGGGGGCCGATGCCGGGGAGCTGAGCGCGCGCGCCCTGCGCGACAACATCAGCATTGCGCCGGGAAAAATGTTCTCCACCACCGCCAGCTGGACCTCATTCTTCCGCTTTAATACCGCCTGGGGCTGGGGGGAGAGGGAGGAGCAGGGGGTTAAACGCCTTGGCGAGCTTATTCGCGAGCTGCTGGCTGAGCCGTAGGCTTATTTTCTCTACGGCTAAGCGCAGGCGGAAAAATAACTACATATTATTATCAGACGCTACCGGTCGTTATTTTACCGGTGTCGGTCATAGGAAATTCGCATAGCCGTTCCCGGTCTCTAACTCCTTGTCTATAATCCATATTGTTGTTCAGCTGTTGCCGTTTTTTGCGGAATGCGCCCCTTGTCACAACCTGAATAAATTTCCCGTGAGGGGCATAGCGCGCCGTCTACTGTTATTAAGGGAGATATTTTTACGGCACGGCTGCCGCTAATTTTATTGTGACAGGAGTAACACCCGATGAGCAAAAAAATTGCCCGTGGCAGCCTGTGCGTGCTGGGGATGGCCTTTCTGACCGCGCAGGCCGCGGAGCCGCCGACCTCGCTGGATAAAGGCGAAGGCCGGCTCGATATCATTGCCTGGCCGGGATATATCGAACGTGGTCAAACGGATAAGAACTATGACTGGGTGACCCAGTTTGAAAAAGAGAGCGGATGTCAGGTTAATGTGAAAACCGCCGCCACCTCCGATGAGATGGTCAGCCTGATGGCGAAAGGGGGCTATGACCTGGTGACCGCATCCGGCGACGCCTCGCTGCGCCTGATTATGGGGAAACGCGTGCAGCCGATTAACCCGGCGCTGATTGCCAACTGGAAGACGCTCGACCCGCGGGTAGAGAAAGGCGCGTGGTTTAACGTTGGCGGAAAAGTCTACGGGACGCCGTACCAGTGGGGGCCAAACCTGCTGATGTACAACACCAAAGTCTTCCCGACCCCGCCGGACAGCTGGAACGTGGTGTTTGTAAAACAAAATCTTAGCGACGGCAAAAGCAACCAGGGGCGCGTGCAGGCCTACGACGGCCCGATCTATATCGCCGACGCGGCGCTGTACGTCAAAGCTACCCAGCCGCAGCTCGGGATCAACGACCCCTATCAGCTCACCGATGAGCAGTATCAGGCGGTGCTGAAGGTGCTGCGCGATCAGCACGGGCTGATTCACCGTTACTGGCACGACACCACCGTACAGATGAGCGATTTCAAAAACGAAGGCGTTGTCGCCTCCAGCGCGTGGCCGTATCAGGCCAACGGCCTCAAGGGCGAAGGCCAGCCTATCGCCACCGTCTTCCCGAAAGAGGGGGTGACCGGCTGGGCGGATACCACCATGCTGCACAGCGACGCGAAGCATCCGGTGTGCGCCTATAAATGGATGAACTGGTCGCTGACGCCGAAGGTGCAGGGCGACGTGGCGGCGTGGTTCGGCTCGCTGCCGGTGGTGCCGCAGGGCTGTAAAGCCAGCCCGCTGCTGGGGGACAAAGGCTGCGAAACCAACGGCTATAACCAGTTTGCCAAAATCGCCTTCTGGAAGACCCCGATTGCGGAAGGCGGCAAGTACGTCCCTTACAGCCGCTGGACCCAGGACTATATCGCGATTATGGGCGGCCGTTGACGGGGCGGAGGCGTGAAATGACGTATGCGGTAGAGTTTCATAACGTCTCGCGGCTGTACGGCGACGTGCGCGCGGTGGATGGCGTCAGCATCGCCATCCGCGACGGTGAGTTTTTCTCCATGCTGGGGCCGTCCGGCTCCGGCAAAACCACCTGCCTGCGGCTGATCGCCGGTTTTGAACAGCTCTCCGGCGGGGAGATTACTATTTTTGGCCAGCAGGCCAGCGAGCTGCCGCCGTGGCGGCGCGACGTCAATACCGTCTTCCAGGACTACGCGCTGTTTCCCCATATGTCGATTCTCGATAACGTCGCCTACGGGCTGATGGTGAAGGGGATCGGCAAAAAAGAGCGCCACCGCCGCGCGCAGGAGGCGCTGGAAAAGGTCGCGCTTGGCTTTGTCCACGCGCGCAAACCCTCCCAGCTTTCCGGCGGCCAGCGCCAGCGGGTGGCCATCGCCCGGGCGCTGGTCAACGAGCCGCGGGTGCTGCTGCTGGACGAGCCGCTGGGGGCGCTGGATTTAAAGCTGCGCGAGCAGATGCAGCTGGAGCTGAAAAAGCTGCAGCAGGCGCTGGGGATCACCTTTATTTTTGTCACCCATGACCAGAGCGAGGCGCTGTCGATGTCCGACCGGGTGGCGGTGTTTAATCACGGGCGCATCGAGCAGGTCGACGCGCCGCACGATCTCTACCTGCGCCCGAAAACGGCCTTTGTCGCCGGGTTCGTCGGCACGGCCAACGTCTTTGACGGCGAGCTCTCCGCCCGGCTGTGCGGCATGCCGGGCAGCTGGTCGCTACGTCCGGAACATATCCGACTGAGCGGCGGCGGCGAGGTTCAGGTCGAGGGCGTGGTGCAGGCGGTGCAGTACCAGGGGGCGGCAACGCGAATCGAGCTCAAGCTGGCCGACGGCGACCGGCTGCTGGTGAGCCAGGCGAATAGCGACGGCGCTGCTGCGCTGAGCGTTCCGCAGGCGGGACAGCGGGTGCTGGCGTCCTGGTCGCGCGGGGCGATGGTTCCTCTGGAAAACGGGGGCTGATATGGCAACGATCATCGCCAACGCTCCCTCCGGGCGCCTGTCGGGACTTTTCTGGCGCCGGCCTTCGCTGGGGCTGTTTTTGCTGCTGCTTGGCCCGCTGATGTGGTTTGGCATCGTCTATCTGGGTTCGCTGCTGACGCTGCTGTGGCAAAGCTTCTACACCTTCGACGACTTTACCATGTCGGTTACCACCGACCTGACGCTGGCCAACCTCAAGGCGCTATTTAACCCGGCCAACTACGACATTATTATCCGCACGCTGGTGATGGCGCTGACGGTCACCGTGGCCAGCGCCGTTCTGGCCCTGCCGATGGCGTGGTATATGGCCCGCTACACCAGCGGCAAGATGAAGGCGTTTTTCTATATTGCGGTGATGCTGCCGATGTGGGCCAGCTATATCGTGAAGGCCTACGCCTGGACGCTGCTGCTGGCAAGAGATGGCGTGGCGCAGTGGTTTCTGCGCCATCTTGGGGTGGAGGGCGCGCTGAACCTGCTGCTGACGATCCCGGCGGTGGGTGGCAACACGCTGTCGACCTCGGGGCTGGGCCGCTTCCTGGTATTTGTCTATATCTGGCTGCCGTTTATGATCCTGCCGGTGCAGGCGGCGCTGGAGCGCATACCGGCGTCGCTGCTGCAGGCCTCTGCCGATCTCGGCGCCCGGCCGCGGCAGACCTTCCGCTACGTGGTGCTGCCGCTGGCTATCCCCGGGATTGCCGCTGGGTCGATTTTTACCTTCTCGCTGACGCTGGGGGATTTTATCGTGCCGCAGCTGGTGGGGCCGCCGGGCTTTTTTATCGGCAATATGGTCTATTCCCAGCAGGGGGCGATCGGCAATATGCCGATGGCGGCGGCGTTTACCCTCGTGCCGATTGTCCTGATTGCCCTCTATCTGGCGTTTGTTAAGCGCCTGGGAGCGTTTGATGCACTCTGAACGCGCACCGCTATTGCTGAAAATAGCGACCTGGGGCGGGGTTATCTTCCTGCATTTCCCGCTGCTGATCATCGCTCTGTACGCCTTTAATACCGAAGACGCCGCCTTCAGCTTTCCGCCGCAGGGCCTGACGCTGCGCTGGTTTAGCGAAGCGGCCGGGCGAGGCGATATCATCGATTCCGTGACGTTGTCACTGAAAATAGCCGCGCTGTCGACCTCGATAGCGCTGGTACTTGGCACGCTGGCTGCAGGAGCCCTGTGGCGCAGCGCTTTTTTTGGCAAGAGCGCCGTGTCGCTGCTGCTGCTGCTGCCCATCGCGCTGCCGGGGATCATTACCGGCCTCGCGCTGCTGACGGCGTTTAAGGCGATTAACCTCGAACCGGGCCTTTTGACCATCGTGGTGGGGCACGCCACCTTCTGCGTGGTGGTGGTCTTTAACAACGTTATCGCCCGCTTTCGCCGCACCTCCTGGAGCCTGGTGGAGGCGTCGATGGATTTAGGGGCCACGGGCTGGCAGACCTTCCGCTACGTGGTGTTGCCCAACCTCGGCTCGGCGCTGCTGGCCGGGGGAATGCTGGCGTTCGCGCTGTCGTTCGATGAAATTATCGTCACCACCTTTACCGCCGGGCACGAGCGCACGCTCCCGCTGTGGCTGCTGAATCAGCTGGGACGCCCGCGCGATGTACCGATAACTAACGTTGTCGCTCTGCTGGTGATGCTGGTGACGACCATTCCGATTTTAGGGGCCTGGTGGCTAACCCGTGACGGCGATATCAGCGCTGAAAACGGCAAATAACTGACGTGTACAGGATCATACTATGCAACATAACCTTTTGATCAACGGCGAATTAGTGGCGGGTGAAGGCGAACTGGTGCCGGTATTCAATCCTGCTAATGGCGAGGTGCTGCTGGAGATTGCGGAGGCGACGGCGGCCCAGGTGGATGCCGCCGTGGAGGCGGCGGATCGGGCCTTTATCGACTGGAGCCAGAGCACGCCGAAAACCCGCGCCGAGTGCCTGCTCCAGCTGGCGGAGGTGATTACCGGGCATGCGGAAACCCTCGCCAGGCTGGAGTCGCTGAACTGCGGCAAACCGCTGCACTGCGTGATTAACGACGAGCTGCCCGCGGTGGCGGACGTATTTCGCTTCTTTGCCGGCGCCGCGCGCTGCCTGCCCGGCATGGCAGCCGGCGAGTACCTTGAAGGGCACACCTCGATGATCCGCCGGGATCCGGTTGGGGTGGTGGCCTCCATCGCGCCGTGGAACTATCCGCTGATGATGGCGGCCTGGAAGCTGGCCCCGGCGCTGGCGGCGGGGAACTGCGTGGTGATTAAGCCTTCCGAGATCACGCCGCTGACGGCGCTGAAGCTGGCCGAGCTGGCAAAGGATATCTTCCCGGCCGGCGTCCTCAACGTGCTGTTTGGCCGCGGTAAAACCGTTGGCGATCCGCTGACCGGCCATCATAAGGTGCGGATGGTCTCGCTGACCGGGTCGATAGCCACCGGGGCGCATATTATCGGCCATACGGCCTCCTCGGTTAAGCGGACGCATATGGAGCTGGGCGGTAAGGCGCCGGTGATCGTCTTTGATGATGCGGATATTGATGCGGTCGTGGAGGGCGTGCGGACCTTTGGTTTCTATAACGCCGGCCAGGACTGCACCGCCGCCTGCCGCATCTACGCCCAGCAGGGCATTTATGACCAGCTGGTGGAGAAACTGGGGGCCGCCGTTGCCAGCCTGAAAATCGGCCCGCCGGAGGACGCCGCGACGGAGCTGGGGCCGCTCAGCTCGCAGGCGCACCTCGAACGGGTGAGCGCCGCCGTTGACGCCGCGCGCGCGCTGGCGCATATCAAAGTGGTGACCGGCGGCAGCAGGGCGTCAGGGAAGGGATACTACTACCAACCGACGCTGCTGGCCGGGGCGAAGCAGGAGGACGATATTGTCCAGCGCGAAGTGTTTGGTCCGGTAGTGAGCGTCACCGCGTTCAGCGACGAGGAGCAGGCGCTGGCGTGGGCCAACGATTCGCAGTACGGTCTGGCCTCGTCGGTGTGGACCCGGGATGTTGGCAGAGCGCACCGCCTCAGCGCGCGCCTGCAGTACGGCTGCACCTGGGTGAATACCCACTTTATGCTGGTGAGCGAAATGCCGCACGGCGGGCAAAAGCTGTCGGGCTATGGCAAGGATATGTCGATGTATGGCCTCGAGGATTACACCGTCGTGCGCCACGTGATGATCAAGCACTAAACGCAGCATGCCGCCGGCGGAGCGCGTTCAGGCCCGTCGGCGGCGAAATCTGGCAATCAGTGGCGCGTCAGGCCGTTAATCGAATCAGAGTAGCGTTTTAATTTGATGATCTTATCTTTCATTATCCAGCTCAGCTCTGAAATTTTATCCCTGATTTCGCTGACTTTCGCTTCATCCACGTTAATGAGGTTGGCTTTCGCGCCCGGCACGCCCGTCGCCATCGTTCTGTTGGTTTCACAGAGGAACAGGAACCCCGGGTTGTTGGATTAGATTTGGCGCCGGCCCGTTGGCGGCAAAACGGCGGGCCGTGAAGTGCAATAATAACCTGCAGATTATGTTAGCCAGCTAATAATCATCGATGACAGGAATTGCTAAGACAAGGGGAGGAGAATATGAGACTATTCTTATGCCCCTTCAAGAGCTAAGCCATGATGAGTGCCGGAGATAAGCGCCGGATGGGGCCCGCAAATATCCTCGCCCCTGCATCAGCCATGCAGGGGTTTTTTTGCGCTTTTTCCGCGTCGCGGAATGTTGCGTTCACGTTTACCCCGGATAGTTTCCTCTGCGGCTGAACGGCGCGGGGGCGTTTCGCCTGTCCCGAAGCCCCCGTCACGGGTGGCCGCATGAGCGCGGGAATAATCAAAGCGGGGTAGATGGAGCAGGGTGTAGGAAAGAGGTTGGTCTACGCTATTGATTCCGGAAGTGGTTACATTGACGCAACACACCCACGCCGCCGGGCGCGTGAGCCAATACGCACAAAATGAGAATGGTAAATAAATTTTTCGCTATTGCCGAGGCTATTCGGCGAGGCTGGTGCATTAGCCTAGCGTTTATCCTTTTTACTCGGCAGATTTGACTGACGCCGTTCGCGCACGTAAGAAATAAGATTGTAAACTGCGATAACCAGTAATATTAACGCCACAATAAGCACGGCAATCCCGGACATATTCCACCTCAAATTTAAAATGAGCAACTGAAAAGGTATTCATAACCAATGTTTATGAATGTAAATTCATCTTTGAAATAACGCAAATGGTATTTGTTATCTTTCAAATGAAGACCAGCCAGGCTGGCGCGGTGAGGATCGGCCTAAGGCCGCACCAATCATAGGGTTGTCCGCATTTTTAGCGCTCTGGCGGCAAAGTGAGATTTAAGAAGTATCGCATTTTCCGCTAATAGAACTCTTCGTCATACATTATTGTTAGTTAACTATCCGCGTGCGTTTATGCTGGTTTTTTAAGCATAATCTGATACTTCCTGATGGCCAGATGGGGATTTGTAGCAGCGAAGGCTCGTTTTCTTTAAGAAGTCCGGTTAATTTATTTTGTTCGCACCCTAATAAATCATATCCATTCTTTTTATGGTGCTATTTGCCAGCCCATGCTTTGACCCGGACTCTCTTTTTAAGCGTGTCAGCAGTATTGCCGAAATGTATTTCAGGTTTATTTCTTAGCCATGACGTTATTAGTTAAAATTAATGTTTAATTAATGTTAATGGTTAGATCGAGTTTGTATCTATTGAATGTTAGCGGCCGTTTGGCGTTTGACTTTAACGGGGCGGCCATGCGAACATTTGTCATAATTTGTTACTTTGAAGTTGATTTTGTTTTGAAAAACATAGCATTTCTTCTGCTGGTGGCCTGTGCCAGCGTCATCCTCTATGGGAACCTGCCCGCTCAGCGCGTTTTAAGTTGTGAAAAACAGGGGGCGAGCGAAGCCGTTTGTCTCTCCGCTGAATGGGATAGCGAAAAGGTTAATCCGCTGCCGGCGTATAATCCTGAGAACCTCAAGGCTACCGCCGTGTTGCAGGCTGCGTCGCGGGCGGACAATGCCCATACGGCCGCTATCAAATCGTAAAAAAGCAGCCCATTAAGGCTGCTTTTTTAGGTTTCTTTGCTGAGAAAAAATCAGTAAAACCAACCAAAACGAACGGATAACAGGCTAATTAGCGCTAATGCTGCGCCGACATTAATCAGAATTACGGTTTTGCTGGAAACATCCATAACGCCACCTTTATGAGTAAGCCTCTACAGGTATAGTACGAGGTCAAAGGATGTGCTATCAGACAAGGACGAATCGGGCGTTTTCTGTTGGCTACGCGTAGCATTTTTACTTTGTCGAGCATGAATCTCTGGCCCGCTTTCCGCTGCTGAAAGAGGCGCGCCGTAAGGGCGTTTTCAGGGAAGGACTAAGAATGACCCTATATCAAAAGATGCTGATTTTTTATGCGGTGATGGGATTTATCTGCGCAGTTATCAGCTGGTTTTTAACCAAAGAGAGCCGTCTGATTCGCCTGCTGGCCGCGCTGCTAATCGGCGCAACCTGGCCGTTTAGCTTTCCGACCGCGCTCCTCATTTCGCTGTTCTGAGACGAAGAAAACGTTGGCATCCGCCAATGATTACTGTATAAAAATACAGTATCAATTGACAGGGGCCTATCTATGCACGCTTTCTTCTCCTCCCTGGCCGGCGCCACCGTGCGCTGGTTCGACCTGCCGGGTAGCGGCGACCCGATCGTTTTTATTCACGGTCTGGGGTGCGCCTCCTCGTACGACTATCCTCGAATCGCTGCCGATCCGGCGCTGTGCGGGCGACGGGCCGTGCTTATCGATCTGCCGGGCTACGGCTATAGCGATAAACCCGCTGCGTTTGGCTACAGCACCACCGAACAGGCGCAGGTGGTGGTTGAGCTCCTTGATCATCTGCAGCTGGCGCGCTGCTATTTATACGGCCATAGCATGGGCGGCAGTATTGCCATTGAAGCGGCTGCACGGTTAGGTGAACGCGTGCTGGCGCTGCTGGTGGCCGAGCCTAATCTGTACGCCGGCGGCGGGGTATATAGCCGGGCCATTGCCGGGCAGACGGAAGAGGCGTTTGTCGCCGGAGGCTATGCCAACATGCTGGCGGCGGAATCTTCGCCCTGGGCCGGGTCTCTGCAGAGCAGCGCGCCCTGGGCCGTCTGGCGAGGGGCAAATAGCCTGGTATCCGGCGTAACGCCGTCGTGGTTTACGCTTTTCTGCCAGCTTTCTTGTCCGAAGACGCTTATCTATGGCGAGCTGTCGCTCCCGGCGCAGGAAGCCAGGGATGCCGTCGCGCAGGGGATTACGCTGCAGGTTGTGCCCGATGCCGGGCATTCAATGGCCTGGGAAAATCCCGCCGCGCTGGCGGCAGCGATCGCCAGCCGCTGCTGACGCGGCCTGCCGCAGTTGGTGAGCCGGTAACATTGATCCGCCGCACCGCGGGATGGGCGATCGGCGATTTGACTAGCTTTAGGCCGCTGACGACTTCAGCCGATTAAACGCGGCAACAAGGCGGCGGGTGTTGAATAAATCGGCGAAAACGGCGTTTTCAGCATAACCTGATACTAAGAGCCTATCCCAAAAGGAATTATCGTATAATACGTTACGGTAATTTCTGAGGGGGAATGTATGGCGGGTAGCAAGTGGCAGATCAGCGACGAACTATGGGAAAAAATGGCTCCACTCATCCCGGAGCATAAAACCAGCCACCCACTGGGGACTCATCGTAGACGCGTTGATAACCGTGCTGCCATGGATGCCATATTCTTCGTCCTCAGGACCGGTTGCCAGTGGAACGCCCTGAACGCCACCGGGATATGTTCATCGAGTTCTGCACACCGACGCTTCCAGGAATGGCGCGATGCGGGAGTCTTCGAACGCTTCTGGCAGAACGGTTTGCTTGCCTGCGAACATCTGGACGGCATTGACTGGTCCTGGCTGTCGATGGACGGCTGTATGACCAAATCGCCATTGTCAGGAACAAAAAAACAGGCCGTAATCCCACGGACAGAGGGAAACAAGGCGTAAAGCGTAGCCTGCTGACAGACGCCAACGGGCTTCCTCTGTCGCTGGTTGTTGCAGCAGCGAACACGCACGATATCAAACTGGTTGCAGATACGCTCGATGCACTTCAGACGGGGCGTCCGGGGCAAAAACTCAGACTCTGCCTGGACAAAGGTTACGAAGCTGGCTGGCTGAAAACGTATCTACAGAGCCGCCGCTACGAGCCGCATATCCAGTCCCGTAAAGAGGAGTCTGATGCAGGTAAAAACACCGACTTCAAAGCCCATCGCTGGGTTGTCGAGAGGACTCATAGCTGGATGAATCGCTTTCGCCGGGTTCTGACCCGATGGGAAAAGAAGGCCGAAAATTACGAGGCCATGTTGCATTTTGCCTGCGGCATCATTGTCTGGAACAAAATCCTATTGGGATAGGCTCTAATTGATTATTTGCCGGTTGATTCCTGCTGTGCTGTTATTAGGGGGCATATAACAAATTTATAAGGTTTATAACCATGTCTACAGGGAAAACACGTCTTGCTCTGGCGCTGAGCGCGCTGCTGCTGCCGGCCGCTGCGGCCTCGGCGGCCGGTAACGATACGCTGGTCTACTGCTCTGAAGCCTCGCCGGAATCCTTCAATCCGCAGATTGCCAGCTCCGGCCCCTCGTTTGTGGCCAGCTCCCAGGTACTCTACAACCGCCTGATTACGTTCGACCCGCAGAAAAATACGCCGGTTCCTTCGCTGGCCACCGACTGGAGCGTCTCCCCGGACGGCAAAACCTGGACTTTCACCCTGCGCAAAGGCGTGCAGTTCAACAGCAACAAATACTTCAAGCCGACCCGCGATTTCAACGCCGACGACGTGCTCTTTTCGGTGCTGCGCCAGCAGGATGCAAAACATCCGTACCATAACGTCTCGCAGGGCAGCTACGAATACTTCCACGACGTCGGGCTGGATAAGCTGATCAAAGAGGTGAAAAAGATCGACGATTATCACGTCCAGTTCGTGCTGACGGAGCCCAATGCGGCGTTCCTCGCCGACTGGGGGATGGATTTCGCCTCAATTCTCTCCGCGGAATATGGCGACGCGATGCAAAAAAAAGCACCCCGGAGTATGTCGATACCTGGCCTATCGGTACTGGCCCGTACGCGCTGCAGCAGTATAAGGTGGATTCACAGATCCGCTACATCGCCAACCCGCACTATTGGGAAGGCGAGGTGCCGACAAAGCATCTGATTTTCTCAATCACGCCAAACGTTGAGACGCGGCTGGCGAAGCTGCAAACCAATGAGTGCCAGATTATTCCGGCGCCGTCGCCGGTGCAATTCCCGGTGATCAAAGGCAATAAGGATCTGGCTCTGCACTCGGTTGAAGCGCTGAACGTCGGCTATCTGGCGTTTAACACCGAGAAAAAACCGTTCGATAACCTGCTGGTGCGTCAGGCGCTGAACTACGCGACCGACAAGCAGGCGATCGTTAAAGCGGTGTTCCTCGACTCCGGCTCCGTGGCGAAATCGCCGCTGCCGGCTAACATGCTCGGCTATAAGAAAGATCTCCCTGACTACGACTACGATCCGCCGAAGGCCAGAGCGCTGCTCAAGCAGGCCGGGCTGGAAAACGGCGCAGAGGTTACCCTGTGGTCGATGCCGGTGCAGCGGCCGTATAACCCGAACTCCCGCCGCATCGCGGAGATGATTCAGAGCGACTGGAGCAAAGTTGGCATTAAGGCCAAAATCGTCACCTACGAGTGGGGTGAATATCTCGCCGGTATGCGCAAAGGCGAACACGATAGCGCCCTGTTCGGCTGGATGTCGGATAACGGCGATCCGGACAACTTTGCCGGCACGCTTTTGAGCTGTGATAACATCCAAACCGGCTCCAACGTCGCCCGCTGGTGCGACAAGTCCTACGACGCGCTGGTGAAAAAGGCGCTGCTGGTCAGCGATCCGCAGGCGCGGGCGAAGCTGTACGGCCAGGCGCAGGAGATTTTTTATCAGCAGGCGCCGTGGATTGCCCTGGCGACGGGGAAAACCTTCTACGCCACGCGCAGCAACGTCAGCGGCTATAGCGTGAGCCTGATGGGCAGCGACTTTTCGAAGGTAAAACTAAATTAAGCCGAAAGGAGGGCAGGATGGCACATCTGGATGAGGTTATCGCCCGCGTGGACGCGGCGATTGCCGAAGGGGTGATTACCCATATGAACGAGCTGCTGATCGAGCTTAGCGATGACGCTGAGCTCGACCGCGACGATCGCTATACCCAGCAGCAGCGTCTACGCACCGCGATTGCCCATCACGGACGCCAGCACCAGGAAGAGCTGGAAGGGCGGCGTGAGCAGTTGACCAAAGGCGGCTCTATCCTCTGATATCCGCGTCAGAACTGGCGTCTGGCAACCAGCCAGGCGCCAATTACCAGCATGACCGCTCCGCAAAACGGCCCCACCAGCGCGCGAAACGGCGCGCCGTGGGCGCGCACTAAATCGATGATCAGGCCGCCGACCAGCTGACTGGCAATGAGCACCGCAATGGTGGTTGCCGCGCCGACGTTCTGATAGCCGCTGATGCTGACAAAGACAAAAAATGACCCCAGCAGGCCCGGAATCAGCGTCCACCACTTCACGCTCACCGCCAGCTCATGAACGCCCGCCGCGCCGTGGCGCAGAAGCAAAATAGTAACGAAAATAACGATCCCGACCAGCGAATTAAGCAGCATCGCAATCAGGATGGTGGAGGCGGACTGGGTAATGCGCACCATCAGCGTATTCTGCACTACCAGCCCGATTCCGGCGGCGATAAGGCAGGCTAGCGTCAGCGACTGGTTCATGCCTCGGGATCCGGTTCGCGGCGATCGTCGAGCTGGAGCTGCATAAAGGTCAGATCCAGCCAGCGGCCGAATTTGGTGCCGACCTGCGGCATCTGGCCGGTGGTCACAAAACCGAGGGTTTCATGGAGATGCAGCGAAGCGTGGTTCTGCGCCTCAATGCCGGCGACCATCACGTGTTTCTTCAGACGACGGGCCTCTTTAATCAGCGCCACGAGCAGGGTGCGGCCAAGCCCTTTTCCCTGATGATCCGGGTGTACGTAGACCGAATGCTCGACGGTATGGCGAAAGCCGTCGAACGCGCGCCAGTCGCCAAACGATGCGTAGCCGGTCACCACGTCGTCCTCTTCGCTTACCAGCACCGGGAAACCGGCCAGCTGGCGGGCTTCAAACCAGGCAATGCGGTTATCGGTGTCGACGGTTTTATCATTCCAGATAGCGGCGGTGTGCAGCACCGCATGGTTGTAGATCCCGGCAATCGCCGCACAATCCTCTTTACAGGCATAGCGGATGGTCATAGTAAACCTCAGGTTTTGTACACTATAGTAGTACGATATTATTACAATAATGTACGCGGCGCTGTCACCTGTTTTAGGCATAATTTTTACGCTGGTACGCCATCCCGCGCGCTTGTGGGCGGAAAAAGGGGAACCAGCGCCGCCTTGTTACGCCGCTTTCTATACACTATAGTACTACGCTATGAATACTATCGAAGACAATATCAATCAGCGCATCAGCGCGCGCATTCGCATCGAGCGGGAGTCCCGAGGCTGGTCCCTGAGCGAGCTGGCGGAACGCGCCGGCGCGTCGCGGGCGATGATCCACAAAATCGAACGCGGTGAGAGCAGCCCGACGGCTTCGATGCTCGGGCGTCTCTCCGGCGCATTTGGCATCAGTATGTCGACGCTGATCGCCCGGGCGGAGGTGCAGGAAGGTAAGCTGCTGCGCTTTGCCAGCCAGCCGGTGTGGCGCGATCCGCAGAGCCACTACCTGCGCCGCCACGTCTCCCCGCGTAGCGACCTGCCCATCGATCTGGTGCAGGTGGAGCTGCCCGCCGGCAGCGACGTCCCGATGCCCGCGTCCTCCTATGCGCTGGCGCGCCAGCTGATTTGGCTGCAGCAGGGCGAGCTGGTCTTTGTTGAAGGCGCCGCGCGTCATGAAATGCGGGCGGGAGACTGCCTGGAGCTGGGGCCGCCTAACGACTGTCGGTTTATCAATGAGTCTTCCTCTTCGTGCATCTATCTGGTCGTCAGGCTGAATCAATCTGCCTCATAATGCCAATGCAGGCGGCGGTAATTGCGGCTAGCCTCAGTACAGGTCTTTAAAAGAGGAGTTTGCTATGGCTTTTAATTCGCAACGTCACCGCCGCTGGGTGCTGGCTTCTCGTCCACACGGCGAGCCGACCGGAGACAATTTCCGCCTGGAAGAGGGCGATGTGCCGTCTCCGGGTCCGGGGCGGGTGCTGCTACGTACCGTGTTTCTCTCTTTAGATCCCTATATGCGCGGCCGCATGAGCGACGCGCCGTCCTACTCGCCGCCGGTTGCTATCGGCGAGGTGATGGTGGGCGGCACGGTGAGCCGGGTTGTTGCCTCAAACCATGCCGACTTTACCCCCGGAGAGTGGGTGCTGGGCTACGGCGGCTGGCAGGATCACGAGCTGTCTGACGGCAGCGGACTGGTGAAGCTGGGCGCGCAGCCGGAGCATCCCTCCTGGGCGCTCGGTCTGCTGGGCATGCCCGGTTTTACCGCCTATATGGGGCTGCTGGATATTGGCCAGCCGAAGGCCGGCGAGACGCTGGTGGTCGCCGCCGCCACCGGGCCGGTGGGCGCAACGGTAGGGCAGATTGCTAAGCTCAAAGGCTGCCGCACCGTCGGGATTGCCGGCGGCAGCGAGAAGTGTCGCTATGCGGTCGAGACGCTGGGCTTTGACGTCTGCCTCGACCATCGGGCGCCTGTTTTTGCCGAACAGCTGGCGCAGGCCTGCCCGCAGGGCATTGACGTTTATTATGAAAACGTCGGCGGCAAGGTGTTCGATGCGGTGCTGCCGCAGCTGAATACCTCGGCGCGGGTGCCGGTATGTGGCCTTGTCAGCGGCTACAACGCGACCGCGCTGCCCGACGGGCCGGACCGTCTGCCGCTGCTGATGGGCACGCTGTTGAAAAAACGCATTCGGATGCAGGGTTTTATCATCGGCCAGGATTACGGCCACCGTATTGCCGAGTTCCAGCAGGAGATGGGGCGCTGGGTGCAGGAAGGCAAAATCAAGTACCGCGAGCAGCAAATCGACGGCCTGGAGAGCGCTCCGCGCGCGCTGATCGGCCTGCTGAAGGGCGAGAACTTCGGTAAAGTCGTGGTCCGCGTTTCACCCGACGAGTAATATATGATGCCCCGGCGGCGCCAGGCGCCGGGGCGACGATCTGCAAGGCGCATCCCTTCGTTAACTCCCTTTTTTACCTCTCAAAAACTATTGATTTCAATATTGATAGAGTAATACCTAATTGTTGCATAGATAAGCATTTCAATTCTATGTATGCCCGTGATCAATGAAATTCCTTGATGGCCAGGAAGTTGGGAAATGGTTTAAAAGTTTCCTGACCATGCATTTCTCCCGGAGGTATCATGATGGCATGTGGCCGAGAGACTTATTGTAAGCATACCTGTTTTTGTTCCACTCGTTTTTTGAGACTTCCGGGTTTTCAGCCATCGGTCGATACTCTTCCTGCGTCAGATTATCCAGGGGATTTATGGGGTCGCTCGCTGTTTTATCATTGTTGACGCCTGTAAAAAAATTGATAACATGGGATGTTAAATAATTAGAGATCCTTTTAATGGTGTGACTGGTATACGTGCAGGTATTCTTGAAAAAGCGATGAGTTTTAATGGGGCATTGAAATGAAAAATATAGATGAATTAACTCTTTTTCCGCTTGATGAGCAAGAAATAACATTTGAGGGTTACATTGTTTATCAGGATGATGGTGATCTTTATATTATTGGATTGGATTATGGTGAGGATTATACTAAGAGTCCTTCCATTGCTGTTAAAAATAAAAATCTGTCTGATAATCTGGAAGCTAATGTCAGCTTGTATGGTGGAGGAAATACGCGATTATTCCATCATGTAAAGTTGAAAGGTGTATTAGAAAAAGAAAATCTAACTGGTAAAAAAAGTATCCTTGTAAAAGAGTTGAGTGTGGAGGATAACGGACAATGGATATCAATTGATGTAGATAAATATTATGAGACGAGGAGCGGGAAAGGCTTTAATTGGCATGATCTGTTTGATAACTAATATTAATTTTATCTGCTGTTGAGGGCGGGGGGGTAAAAAATGACACATGTCTGAGGAGATAGATAAAATGCATTATTTAACAGAAAGGCTGTACCAGAGACACTGTTGCAAAAATCTGGAGTTATCATCTCCTTTTACTGACGGAGCATTACATGAACCCATTCAAAGGCTGGGATTTTCAGCGTGACATTATCCTGTGGGCCATACGCTGGTACAGGGGTTTGAGGGCCAATGGAGTGAAAACGTACGCTAAGGATTTAATTAATTGTTTATATTGAAATTTAACGATGTTATCTGATGGCTTCATCCACGGTAGTTCGCCATTCCTGAGCCCTGATTTCTCTGAACGTCTTCGAACCCACCGACACACTTGAAATCACCATGGCCGGAGCCAGAGCCTTAAGGGGTTCCAGACTGTTAACCAGTGCAGCCCGGGAACCGCCATCTGAGCTGTTTATATGTGACTCCCAGACCCCATTTTTCATATAGATGGTGTATCGCCTGTGAAAAGGTGATTTTTTCCAGACGGGGATTTGACGTAAAAACAAACACTGCCGTCTGTATGCCCCCAGATGTTTGAATAACTCCAATATTTCCTTGTACCCATTCTCTTTTCTCAAAAAGAATATCGATTACTCAACGCTGGTAGACAGCTACGGCTTCAACGGCCAGGTGATGATGCAGGGATCGTGCAACGGCGAGCTGATCTTGACCCGCCATCTCCGGACAGCTTTTGTATCTTAAGTTAACGATGCCCGCTGCCGCCGGTACTCTCTCGGAGAGTGATATCCCAGCGCACTGTGCGGGTGATTTTCATTCTAGTGATTGAACGCCGCTGCAAGGTTCTGTAGCGCTGTTCCCACATCTGGTTTTGGCATGAACGCGATGTAATCTTCCTTCATCGTTTTCACGAACCGTTCGGCCATGCCGTTACTTTGTGGGCTGCTCACCGCTGTTGTACACGGCTCCAGATTCAGTTCTCGCGCGAACTTCTTCGTTTCATGCGCGGTGTACGCTGAACCGTTATCTGTCAGCCACTGCACTGGTTTACCCGGCAGCGTGCTACCGAAGCGCCTTTCCACTGACCTCAGCATCACATCCTGTACCGTTGAACTGTCGTAGCCTCCCGTGCTCGCTGCCCAGTCTATGGCCTCCCGGTCGCAACAGTCCAGTGCGAACGTCACCCGAAGCTTCTCGCCGTTGTCACAACCGAACTCGAAGCCGTCTGAACACCAGCGCATATCGCTTTCCGCTACCGCGATTTTGCCTTTATGCTCCCGCTTCGGACGCTCTGGTTTATCACGCAACAACAGCAGATTATGTTCGCTCATTATCCTGTAAAGCCGTTTGGCGTTCACCGGTGGAAGTCCCTCTACACGGCGTTGCTTACGCAGGATACCCCACACCCGCCGGTAACCGTAGCTGGGCATGTCGCTGATGATGCCGAGGATCTCCGACAGTATCTCTGCATCAGCTTCGTCATTACGCCGGTTGCTGCGCCTGTCCTGCCAGTCGGCAGAGCGGCTCACCCGCAGTGATAACTGCGCACGCGACACGCTCATGGTGCGACTAACCAGAGCTATTCCCCGTCCTTTGGCAACAAGGGCGCGTGCGCTATCCATTTTCGCGACTGGCCGTACTCCACCGCTTCTTTGAGGATCTCAACTTCCATCGTCTTCTTACCCAGGAGACGCTGTAGTTCCCGGACCTGTTTGAGTGCAGTCGCCAGCTCCGAAGCCGGAACCACTTCCTCTCCGGCCGCAACGGCGGTGAGGCTACCTTCCTGATATTGCTTCTTCCATTTAAACAGCAGACTGGGCTGAATACCGTGCAGACGAGCAACGTGGGAGACATTCATACCCGGCTCCATTGTTTGCTGGATGATGGCAATTTTCTCTTGCGGAGTCTTACGCTTACGGGCTTCTTGCCCTAACAGGATCCCGGTCATCTCAAAATTAACATGGTTGTTAGACATATATTTAAGCCTATCTCTTATCTGGAGATACAGCTACTGTCCGGTGTTTCAGGGGGCTACATCACGTGCAACGGCGAGCCAACGAGCCCCGATACTCCGCTGAATGAGCAAGTGCGCCAGTTGCAGCATCTGCAGAAAATGTGCTGAGGTATAATTTTCTGATGCATGATGAGCCCGCCAGAATGGCGAAAAAACTGACTGTAAAGGAAGCAGCGGTTGTGAAACCGGTGTGCGTAAGGAAATGCTGGCCGGAAAATCTGACGCTGCTGGCGACAGAGAGCTGGGGATTCAGATTGGGTTTGGTATCACCGGACAGTAACAGCAGATGGGGTGCGGGGGTAAGTATGTCGCTCCTGCTATTGGAAAATATGGTGATGCCTCTAATTAGTTGAATGATGTATAATGCCCGCTTTTGAGGTTTTCTCATGGCCAGCGTTAACGTTCATTGTCCCCGTTGTCAGTCTGCTCAGGTTTATCGCCATGGTCAGAACCCTAAAGGCCGTGACAGATTTCGCTGTCGTGACTGCCACCGCGTGTTTTTACTCACCTATACCTATGAAGCCCGTAAGCCGGGTGTCAAAGAGAAAATTACCGAAATGGCCTTCAACGGTGCCGGTGTCCGGGATACGGCAAGAACGCTAAAAATCGGCATTAACACCGTCATCCGCACTTTAAAAAACTCGCGCCGAAGCGAATAACATCCTCTCCGGTTGCCCATGCAGATGTGGCTCTTATCTGTGAACTCGATGAGCAATGGGGCTTTGTCGGCAGTAAAGCCCGGCAGCACTGGCTCTGGTATGCCTACAACACCAAAACAGGGGGCGTTCTGGCTTATACGTTCGGCCCCCGTAATGATGAGACATGTCAGGCGCTGCTGGCGTTATTGACCCCCTTCAGCATTGGCATGATAACGAGCGACGATTGGGGAAGCTACGCCAGAGAGGTGCCGAAGGAGATACATCTGACTGGTAAAATTTTCACACAGCGCATTGAGCGAAACAATCTGACGCTGCGAACCCGTATCAAGCGGCTGGCACGCAAAACAATATGTTTTTCACGTTCCATCGAATTGCACGAAAAAGTCATCGGCGCATTCATCGAGAAATACATGTTCTACTAATTGGATGCATTACCGAAAATATCTTACTGAAGTCGGCATTCTTTCACAGAAAGATGTGCCTGCGTACATAAAAACACACATAAAATGGCTTAGGGATGCCAGAGAGGGTTGATTATTACAAAAAATTAATGAAAGATGAATCATTCAGATTTGATAAAAATGAATTTATCATTGCCGGATTTAAAGATTCAAAGGGATGTATTCTGTGTCAGAAGGAAATCATCGTATGGTATCGGCTATTGAAATATATAATGAGGCAGGGAGAGCAAAGTATATATACCCGTGATCATTGAAACTGCTTGATTTCGTCGGTGCTGAGGATCATGCTCAGGCCATGAACGTAAAACTGACCTCCGCACAGATTGCCGCCCTTGAGGCTCAGCACCGGCAGAGTCGTGACCGCCGTGTCTGCGACCGGATACGCTGCGTGCTGCTTTCTGCTCAGGGCTGGTCTCCTGCCATGATTGCGCAGTCTCAGCTCATTCATGAGACCACGGTTCTGCGTCATCTATCGGATTATCTCAGCGACGGTAAGCTCACCTCTGATAACGGCGGTTCGCAGGAGCATCTGACTCCCGGGGAGTCTGCCGAACTTCGTCAGCTTCTGACTGACACTGTTCACATCACGACGGCCAGTATCGTGTCGCTTGTCCGTGACCGCTTCGGTGTGCGCTACAGCATTCCGGGTATGAATAAGTGGCTTCACCGCAACGGGTTCACCTGGAAAAAACCGTCAGGTATTCCCCATAAGTTCTGCCCGGCACAACAGCAGCAGTTCATGACGCATTATGAAGCGCTGAAGCAGGCTGCCGGTGACAGCGAACCCATTCTGTTTATGGATGCGGTACATCCGACGCAGTCAACGAAGCTGAGCTGTGGCTGGATAAGAAAGGGGGAACTGAAAGCGGTGAAAACCACCGGGAGCCGGACCCGCCTGAACATCATCAGCGCCCTCAGCGTGAACGACCTGGCCCGGACGGTGACCCGTGATTATCCGCAGATTAATGCGGATGCTATCTGCCGTTTTTTTATTGCAGTTCGCCAGACTTATCCGGTGTCGCAGAAAGTGCATCTGATACTGGACGGTGCGCCTTATCACCGGGCATCGCTGGTTAAGGACTGGGCCTTCGTGATGAATATTGAACTGCATTATCTGCCGCCGTACAGCCCGAACCTGAACCCGACAGAACGGTTGTGGAAGGTGATGAATGAGCATGTGCGGAATAACCGGTATTTTGCGTCAGCGAAAGCCTTCAGGGACGCGATAAGAGGATTTTTTGAACGAACCCTGCCGGAACTGGGGCAGAAACTGGGCTGTCGTATCAACGACAATTTTCAGGTGCTCAGTTCCGTGTCAGAGACATAACGACGTATAGCGTAAGGTGTTCACCTGTGAACAAAATAACTCTCATTGATCATGTTGCAATAACTGTTGCCGACCTTGAAGTATCTTACTGTTTTTACGATAAATTGTTTGGTGCAAAAATTCATGCAGAGTACGCCCCCTTTGGGAAACTGCTTGTAAGGCAGGTATCGCTGGGTGATATTGTCCTGAGTTTACATCAGGTTGAGAATGGCGTGGAACTTGTAGCTAAAAGGCCAATGCCAGGGAGTGCTGATTTATGCTTCCGGTGGGGAGGGACAATTCTCAGCGTGTTAGAGCTACTTGAGAAAAACGATATCGAAATAATCCATGGCCCGGTGCCCCGTGAAACGAGTTCAGGTCAGCCATCACAATCTGTTTTCTTTCGGGATCCTGATGGAAATCTGCTGGAGTTAATGGCTGCTGATAATAAAGACCAAGGTTAAAATACTCAATAAAGTCAAAAATAAATATTTTCATCTGCAGGACTTAATGTGGCTCCCTGAAACAATCTGCACTTTGAAGTTTATTGAGTATAAGTAATAAGTCCGATGAAAGTATTTTTGAATACCACAAATATTTTCTGGCGAAACCCACCTTAAGGTGGGTTTTGTTATTTTAGAGGTCGGTTTGGATGTGGGGGTTGTCATAACGGCTCTTCGGAGCCGTTATCCTTGTATACCTTTCCCGTGTAAACGCTTTTTGTCGGTCACGATATTGAATTTAACGCTCTGATAGATCCAACCGGGCAGACCAAAGGCAGAGTCATTGACGAACGACAGACAAACTCGTCGCCTGATACTCTGCAAACTGCCGACGTTTCCGGTCGGCTCGTCTTTATCCAGAAGGCAGTATCGCAATTATTAACGTCTTGCAGAACCCTGATTCAGCCATAAAACGCCAGCCGCTCGGCTAACAGGTCGACAAAACCCTCCCGGTCGACATCCAGCAACACCGTGGTGTTCGGCTGCTTGCCGGTCAGGAAGTAATAATCGACCACCGTCATGCCCTGGGTGTATTTCCCCTGGGTTTCCACGCCGACCCAGCGCTCAACGCTGGTAAACAGTTGTGGCTTCAGCAGCCAGGCGATGGTGCAGGGATCGTGCAGCGGGGCGCCGGTGAATCCCCATTTGGCATCCTTGTGATACTCCATAAAGAAGTCGAGCAGCTCGGCAACAATGGTGGCTACCGGGTTGCCAACCTGGCGGAAACGTTCGATATCCAGGCCATGAATCTGCGCCTTATGGGTGACGTCCAGCCCGGCCATCACCACCGGAATACCCGACTGGAAGACGATCTCCGCCGCTTCCGGGTCGACGTAGATATTAAACTCGGCGGCGGGCTGCCAGTTGCCGAGCACCATCGCGCCGCCCATCATCACGATGCGCGCGATCTTATTATGCAGTTCCGGATGGCTATTCAGCAGCAGGGCAACGTTGGTTTGCGGGCCGGTGGCGACAATCGTCACCGGCTGCGGGCTTTCGCGCAGCGTTTTGGCCATCAGCTCTATGGCGGTACAGTTCCGCGGGGCAAAATCAGGCTCCGGCAGCGCCGGGCCGTCGAGCCCGCTTTCGCCGTGAACGTTGTCAGCAATGATCAGCTCCCGCATCAGCGGTTTACGCGCTCCGCCGGCCACCGGAATATCCTGGCGTTGCAGCAGCGTCAGCATACGCAGCACGTTACGTAGGGTTTTCTCCGGCGTCTGGTTGCCGGCGGAGGAGGTGATGGCTTTGACGTCAATCTCGGGTGAGGCGAGGGCGAGAACGATAGCGATGGCGTCATCATGACCCGGGTCGCAATCAAGGATGATTGGCAGTGCCATAGCGGCTCCTTTTTATGGGCGATATTTGTGATAAGGGTAACGCCAGGGAGCACAACAGACGAGGGAGGATAAAACAAAGCGTGATGCACGCCGCATTATGATGGCGGGGGAAGAAGAATCTCCGACTACGGGCTGGCGTATGTCGGCTTGCCGTTCGGTCCATGCCTGCAGGGGCGACGAAAGACAGCGAGACTGTCGCCGTAACGGGCGCGTTAACGCCGCCGCCCGGCGTTATCCCCGGGCGACGGTGGCGGCGTGTTACTCAAATCGCCATGCGAGGTTGAGGCCAACGCCGTAGTTACGGCCGGGCGCCGGCTCGTAGTAGCGGCCGTTGGACTCATTGACGATCACCGAGCCCGCGTAGCTGCGGTCAAACAGGTTGTCGATACGGCCGAAAACGTCCATATCCATGTTGCCGTAGCTCCACTTATAGCCGCTGGTGAGCCCAACGACGGTCCACGACGGCGCCTTAGCGGTGTTCTCATCGTTAGCCATAATGTTGCTCATGTAGCGGATATCGCTGCCCGCGTACCAGCCGCGATCCGGCTGATAGCCAAACGAGGCGTAGCCCATATTGCGGGCAATCCCCGGGATGCGGTTGCCGTTACAGCTGGCGTCGTCGCAGACGTTGGTCCGATAGGTGGCGTCCAGCCAGGTCCAGGCCGCTTTCAGGCGCCAGTTCTCAGCGAACTGCTGATCCAGTCCCAGCTCCATCCCCTGACGGCGGGTTTTGCCGGCGTTTTTATAGCTGGTGCGTCCGCCGCTGCTGGCATCAACCACAATCTCGTTGTCGGTATTGGTCTGGAACAGCGCGGCGGTAAACAGGCCGTTACCGACTCGCGTTTTGCTGCCAATTTCAACCGTTTCATTGGTCGAGGGCTGCAGGCCGAAATTGAGGCCGCTCTGGTCGCCTGAACGGTAGGAGAGCTCGTTAATAGTCGGCGTTTCAAAGCCGCGGCCGGCGGAGACATAGAGGTTCCACGCATCGGTAACCGCATACTTCAGCGAGCCGGCCGGCAGCCATTTGTGGTAGCTGGCGTCGCCGCTGTCGTCCCCGTTGCCCGGGGTAACGTAATAGTCGTTGGAGTCGAACCACACCGAGCTGTAGCGCACCCCGGCATCGAGAGTCAGTTTCTCCGTCAGCTGCCACTGGGTTTGCAGGTAAGGATCGATATTCCACATCAGGTTGCGTTCGTTACGCCGCAGGTTGCCCTCTTCGCCGTACTGTGGCGCGCGGTTGAGCATGACGAAGTTTTCGAACCCTTTGCGGCGCTCGCTCATGGTCTCGTAATCAAGCCCGGTGGTGAAGGTTACCGGCACCAGCAGCTCGCCGCGGTGGGTCCAGCGGGTATCGATGCCCTGATAGTGGCGGGTGAGGTCAATCACGCCGCCGGCGTGGCTCGGGTTGAGCTGCGGCGCGCGCGGGATCGACTGATACTGCGTGGTTTCTCGCTCGCCGGCGTACATCATCACGCTCAGGTCGTCGCGCTCGCTCAGCTGACGCTCATAGCGTAAACCCGCCTGGGTCTGTTTGGTCGATTTGCGGGTGTTGTACTGATCGCCGCGCGGCGACTGGCGGGGGTTATTTTGCCACTCGTCGTAGCTCAGGCCGCCGGCATCGTTGGCTTTGATATCCACGCTGTTGAACAGCAGCGTCAGCTTACTGACGTCGTTGATGCGCGCGCCGAGCTTAGCGTTGGCGAGATTTTTTCGCGCCCCGCTGTGGTCGCGATAGCCGTGGGTGGTGAAACGGTTGGTCGAGACGGTGTAATCGACGTCCCCGGCGTGGGTGCCGTCGCCGACGGCGCCGGTGGCCTTCAGGCCGTAGTGCCAGGTGCCGAAGCTGCCGTAATAGCTGCTGGCTTCGATGGTCGGCGGCTGGCTGCCGCTCTGGCTGGTAACGTTAATCACCCCGCCGGAGGAGTTGCCGTACAGCGCGGAGAACGGTCCGCGCAGGACGTCGATACTCTCGACGCTGCCGATATCGATATTTGAGGTCTGCCCCTGGCCGTCGGGCATGGTGGCCGGAATGCCGTCAACGTAAATACGCAGCCCGCGTACTCCGTAAGTGGAGCGAGAGCCAAAGCCGCGAATAGAGAGCTGCAGGTCCTGGGCGTAGTTCTGGCGGTTTTGTACCTGCAGGCCGGGCACGGCGCCCAGGGACTCGGAAAGGTTGACCCGCGGCGCGGCCTGGCGCATGTCGTCGCCGTTGACCACGCTAACGGCCGCGGGGGTATCGAGTTCGGATACCGTGGTTGGGGCGGCGGTAACGACCATCGTCTGCTCGCCCTGAGGGCCGGACTGAGCCATCGCGGCCAGCGGCAGGAAGAGGGCGGGAAGCGCAACCCTGCGCACGGAAAGGATTTTCATGAAAATACTCGCAAAACAAAGCAAACGGAATATATCTCCATATGTTAACTCTTTTGTAATTTTTTGAAAATTATTAACGGAGGTTTAGTTAAATAACGCCATGTATCGGCTATTTTTTTCGTCCGTGAGCGCAATTAACGCTCCACTTTGCGTTAAATAATGATTACTATTCGTATTTACAAAATAACGTAAAGCTATGACTTTATGCTGCGGAAGCACTGTCGAGCAGGCACATATTTGTTTTATCAAAGGGAGTCGTCATGTCATTACGTCATCTGTCCACGCCGCGTCTGCGCCGTTCACTGTTGTTAACTTCACTGCTGCTGGCGGGGAGCTTCAGCGCCCACGCGGCGGAAGAAATGCTGCGCAAGGCGGTTGGAAAGGGCGCATACGAGATGGCTTATAGCCAGCAGGAAAATGCCCTATGGGTCGCGACTTCGCAAAGTCGTTCGCTGGATAAAGGCGGGATCGTCTATCGCCTCGACCCGACGACGCTGGAGGTGACTCAGGTTATCCATAACGACCTCAAGCCGTTCGGCGCGACGATCAACAACGTCACCCAGACGCTGTGGTTTGGCAACACCACCGACAGCACCGTCACCGCGATTGATGCCAAAACCGGCGCCGTAAAAGGTCGTCTGGTGCTTGACTCCCGCAAGCGCAGCGAAACCGTGCGCCCGCTGGCGCCGCGCGAGCTGGCGGTGAATGAGAAGACCAACACCGTTTATATTACCGGGCTGGGTAAAGAGAGCGTTATCTGGGTGATTGATGGCGACAAGCTGACCCTGAAAGATACCATTGCCAACACCGGCCCTATGGCCACCGGGCTGGCGGTTGACGCCGACGCGAAGCGCATCTACACCACCAACGCCGACGGCGAACTGCTGACCATCGACAGCGACAGCAATAAAATTTTGAGCCGTAAAAAGCTGCAGGATGATGGTAAAGAGCACTTCTACCTGAACCTGAGCCTCGACGCCGCAGGCCATCGCGCCTTCATTACCGACAGCAAACAGCCGGAAGTGCTGGTTGTCGATCTACGCGACGGCAAGGTGCTGGAGAAAATCGCCGCGCCGGAATCGCTGGCGGTACTGTTCAACCCAACGCGTAATGAAGCCTACGTGACGCATCGTAAGGCCGGTGAAGTCAGCGTGATCGATGGTAAAACCTACAAGGTTGTTAAAACCATCAAAACGCCAACTTATCCTAACAGCCTGGCGCTCTCCGCCGACGGTAAAACGCTGTACGTCAGCGTGAAGCAGGAATCAACCCGTCAGAAAGAAGCCACCCAGCCTGATGACGTTATCCGTATCGCGCTGTAAAGATTTACAGGAGGGGGAGACCCCTCCTGCTCGCCTGAATCACCCTCTGTTACAAACGTCTATTGGCCTCATTAATGTAATGGCTTTACAATCAACGCTTTCCGCCTGACGTTGGCGGTGATAAACACTCTGGAGGATGTATGAATAAGCCATTTATGGTTCTGTGCGCCGGCGCGATGCTGGCTTTACTGGCGGGCTGTACTTCGAACTATGTGATGACAACGAAAAGCGGGCAGACCATTGTGACCCACGGCAAGCCGCAGCTGGATAAAGACACCGGCATGACCAGCTATACCGATGAATCGGGCAACCAGCGTCAAATTAACAGCAGTGACGTTTCGCAGCTGGTTAAAGATAACTAAGTTGCAAAGTGCGGTTTGACCGGCTTCGGCCAAACCGCAGCAGCGCTATTTTTGCGCCGTCTGAGCGCCCGGCGCGGTGCTATGAATAGCCGCAACGCGACGGCGAACGCCAAACCAGCCGGCGACCAGCAGCACCGCAATCAGCGGAATTGAACCGATAGTGTAGGTGCCGTTCGGATAATCGAAGGCCATCAGCACCAGCACGCTGAGCAGGAACAGCAGGGTCAGCCACGAGGTGAACGGCGCCCCCGGCATTTTGAAACTCACGTCCGCCGCCTTACCTTCCTTGATTGCTTTACGCAGCCGCATCTGGCACACCACGATAAAGCCCCATGAGGCAATAATCCCCAGCGAAGCCACGTTGAGCACGATCTCAAAGACCTGCGACGGCACCAGATAGTTGAGGAATACGCCGATGATGTAGATCGCCAGCGTCGCCAGAATCCCGGCGTAGGGCACCTGATGGCGGCTCATCTTCGACATAAACTGCGGCGCGGAGCCGCCCATCGACATCGAACGCAGAATGCGCCCGGTGCAGTACAGGCCCGAGTTGAGGCTGGAGAGCGCCGCGGTTAAAACCACGATATTCATCACGCTGCCAATGTACGGCACGCCGAGCTTCGAGAAGAAGGTGACGAACGGGCTTTGTCCCGCCTGATAGGCGTTCCACGGCAGAAGCAGCACCAGCAGCACCACGGAACCGACGTAGAACAGGCCGATACGCCAGATCACGCTGTTGATCGCACGCGGCACCATGGTCTGCGGCTCTTTACACTCTCCGGCGGCGGTGCCGACCAGTTCGATAGAGGCAAAGGCGAACACCACCCCCTGCACCAGCACCAGCGCTGGCATCAGGCCGTGCGGGAACAGGCCGCCGTTATCGGTGATCAGGTGGAAGCCGGTGGCGTTGCCGTCCAGCGGTTTTCCGCTGCCGAGAAAAATGGTCCCCACCACGAGGAAAGCGACAATCGCCAGCACTTTGATTAGGGCAAACCAGAACTCCATTTCGGCAAACCACTTCACGCCGATCATATTCATGGTGCCGACGATCGCCAGCGCGCCGAGGGCGAACACCCACTGCGGAACGTCGCCGAACGCGCCCCAGTAGTGCATATACAGCGCTACGGCGGTGATATCGACGATACCGGTCATCGCCCAGTTGATAAAGTACATCCAGCCGGCAACGTAGGCCGCTTTTTCACCGAGGAATTCGCGGGCGTAGGAGACGAAGCTGCCGCTGGAGGGACGGTGCAGCACCAGTTCACCCAGCGCGCGGAGAATAAAGAATGAGAACAGGCCGCAGACCAGATAAACCAGGGCCAGCGCCGGTCCCGCCATCTGCAGGCGCGCACCGGCGCCGAGGAACAGGCCGGTGCCAATCGCGCCGCCGATGGCGATCATCTGCACCTGACGGTTGCCCATCGCCTTGTGGTAACCCGACTCCTGCGAGTTGAGCCAGTGGCGTTTTGCGGCCTGATGTTCGGCCGCAGCGTTGTGTTTTGTATTCATTGATGTACCCATTTTCCTGTCAATGTCCATGAGTGGTTCCCCGCGCCGCCGATTAGCAGCACGTTATGCTGGCTTTCTCATCATTCTGGCGTAGGAGATAAGCAGAGCATGGCGCAGCATCCTACACGCAACGTGATAGTGACGCACGCAAAACATGTTTGCACCGCACTTGCTTATATATCAATGGCTTCAACGTTATGGATTGTCCGCAGGCGGGGAAATACCGGCGGCGGCGGGGCGGATGTGGCCATCGCCGAGGCGGAAAACGGCGGCGTGGTCACCTGGCTGGAACACGTGCGCGGCGAGCGCTATCAGGACTGCTGGGCGGCGCCGATATTTTCATCACCCGGAGCGGCCGTTTGTCGGCTATTATTCTCAGCCCACAACAAGACATAGCTGAGCGCAGACGATGAAAATCAACGTAGTAGGGACCAGCGGCGTTGGCAAATCGACCCTCGCCCGGCGGCTTGCCCGCCAGCTGGCGCTTCCCTGTATCGAAATGGACCGCCTCTACTGGCTGGCGCAGTGGCAGGGTACGCCGGACGAGGAGTTCTTCGTAAAGATTGCCGCCGCCATCGACGCCCCCGGCTGGGTGCTGGACGGCAACTATAACCGCAGCCGCGAGGTCAAGTGGCGCGAGGTCGATCTGGTTATCTGGCTCGACTACGGATTCTGCCGCACGCTCCGCCAGGCGGTGTGCCGCGCCGCCGCCCGCGCCAGCCGCCATCAGGAGCTGTGGCCGGGAACCGGCAACCGCGAGAGCTTCCGTCGCTCCTTTTTTAGCCGCGAATCCATTATCTGGTGGACCATCAAAACCTGGAAGCAAAATCGCCTGCGCTATCAGTCTGATATGAGCGACCCGGCGTATCGGCACATTCGCTTTGTGCGCCTGCGCAACCCGCGGCAGACGGAGGATTTTCTCCGCCAGCTGGCGGCGCAATCTGCTCAGCGTTAAGCCGGTATATCTATTTTCCGGCAGAGTACATGTAAATAAATTGTTTCTCAGCCGCTGCCCCAGATTCTAATAATGCAGACATGTTAGTTAACACGAGTCTGCAAAATGTCTTATCGAATCAGTATTCTGGATAAAAGTCCGCTTGCGGCCGGGGAGACCGCCGCCCAGGCGCTGGCGCGAACTTTAACCCTCGCGCAACAGGCGGAAGCCTGGGGATATCATCGATTCTGGCTAGCCGAACACCATAATACCGATCTGCTGGCCAGCCCGTCGCCGGAGCTGGCGATCGCCTGGATCCTCGGCCAGACCCGGCAGATTCGCGTCGGCTCCGGCGGGGTGATGCTCCAGCACTACAGCCCCTATAAAGTCGCGGAAAACTTCAACCTGCTGGCCTCTATTGCGCCGGGGCGGGTGGATCTTGGCGTCGGCAAAGCGCCCGGCGGCCTGCCGCTCTCTACCCGCGCGCTGCAGCAGGGGCTGAATCAGGAAGATAAAGGCACCTTTGCCGACCAGCTGGCGCAGCTCGATAACTGGCTGTCGCTGACCGAAGCTGAAGGCGAAGAGAGCGTGCGGGCCACGCCGATCCCGCCGCGGCGGGCGGAGGGTTTCCTGCTCGGCGCCAGCCTTGAGAGCGCCCGGCTCGCCGCCCAGCTGGACTGGAACTTTGTCTTTGCCGCCCACCTTAATGGTGATAAAGCGCTGCTGCGCGAGGTGCTGACCCGCTGGCGGACGCTGAGCCGCCGGGACGCCATTATCGCCGTGCAGGCGATCGTCGCCGAGGATAGCGCGGCGGCGCGCGAACTGGCGCGGCAGGTTGAGGTCTGGGGCGTCGAACTGGAAAACGGCCAGCGGGTGACCGTCGGCAGCGAGGCCCAGGGCATCGCCTTTGCCCGCCAGGCGGGCAGCGCGCCGACGCGTATCGCCCGCCGCGAATCCTCCCTGCTGGCCGGAACCGCCGATGAGGTTAAAGCGCAGCTGGACGCCCTGCACGCGGAGTGGGGCATCGACGAGTTTATTATCGACACGCCGATCGCCGAAGGGCCGGCGCGGCTCAATTCGCTGCGCCTGCTGGCTCAGGCCCATCTGGGCGCGGAGGTGCTGCCATGAGCTTCGCTGAACAGCTGATCCGCTGGCGCCGCGAGCTGCACCAGTACCCGGAGCTCTCTCTGCAGGAGGTGGCCACCACCGCACGTATCCGCGACTGGCTGGAAAGCGGCGGCCTGCGCCCGCTGCCCTACGAGCTGAAAACCGGCCTGGTGGTGGAGGTGGGCAGCGGCGAGAAGGTAATAGCCCTACGGGCGGATATCGATGCGCTGCCGATCGAAGAAGCGACCGGGCTGGTCTATCGCTCGCAAAACGAAGGCGTGATGCACGCCTGCGGCCACGACATCCACACCAGCGTGATGCTGGGCGCCGCGCTGCTGCTCAAAGAGCGCGAAGCGCAGCTGCCGGGCCGGGTGCGGATCCTGTTCCAGCCGGCGGAAGAGAATTTTGGCGGCGCCAAAACGCTGATCCGCGCCGGCGCCCTCGAAGGGGTGACGGCTATTTTCGGCATGCACAATGAGCCGGGGCTGCCGGTGGGGGAATTCGCGACCCGCGGCGGCGCCTTTTATGCCAACGTCGATCGCTTCGTCTTTAAGGTTACCGGCAAAGGCGCCCACGCCGCGCGGCCGCACGAAGGCAAAGACGCCATTCTGCTCGCCAGCCAGCTGGTCACCCTGCTGCAGAGCGTCGCCAGCCGCGAGGTGAACACCCTCGATTCGGTGGTACTGAGCGTGACGCGGATCCAGGGCGGCAACACCTGGAACGTTCTGCCGGAGAGCGTGGAGCTGGAGGGAACATTACGCACCCACAGCAGCGAAGTGCAGCAGCGGGTAAAGGCGCGGGTGAGCGAAATCGCCGCTGGTTTTGCCAGCGCCTTTGGCGTGCAGATTGACGTTTTCTGGTACGCCGGGCCCACGGCATTGGTCAACGATGAGCGCTGGGCGGCGTTTGCCCGCGAGGTTGCCGACGACGTCGGCTACCGCACCCATCACGCGGACCTGCATATGGGCGGGGAAGATTTTGCCGTCTACCTGCAGCATATTCCCGGCGCCTTCGTCAGCATCGGCAGCGCCAGCGAATTCGGTCTCCACCATCCCGGCTTTAATCCGGATGAGAATTTAATCGCCCCGGCGGCGCGCTATTTTGCGAGTCTGGCAGAACGGGCCTTACAGCAAATTTAAATTTTAATTATCGGCAAGGGAAGGGTGAACTATGTCTGAAAAACGACAGCTGCGTCTTGGCACGATATTACATGGCGCCTCGGGAAATATGTCCGCCTGGCGTCATCCGCTAGCGCAGGCGGATGCCAGTATTAATTTTGAGTTTGTTAAACAAACGGCGCTTAAAGCGGAAGAGGGGAAACTCGACTTTATATTTGTTGCCGACGGCCTGTATATTAATGAAAAATCAATCCCACATTTTTTAAACCGCTTTGAGCCGCTGACGGTGCTCTCCACCCTGGCGGCGGTAACCCGCAACCTCGGCCTGGTGGGCACGCTATCAACCTCCTACAGCGAGCCTTTTACCACCGCGCGCCAGTTCGCCAGCCTCGATCATCTCAGCCAGGGCCGGGCGGGCTGGAATGTCGTCACCTCCCCGCTGGAGGGCTCGGCAAAAAACTTCTCCCGCGCTCAGCACCCCGACCACGCGCTGCGTTATCGCATTGCGGATGAATATTTAAAGGTGGTTAAAGGACTGTGGGATTCATGGGAAGAGGACGCCTTCGTGCGCAATAAGGCCAGCGGCCAGTTCTTTGACAAAAATAAGCTGCATACTCTCGATCATCATGGCGACTTTTTTAAGGTTGCCGGTCCGCTGAATATTGCCCGCACCCCGCAGGGGCGTCCCATTATATTTCAGGCGGGCGCTTCTGATGATGGTAAAAAGCTGGCGGCGAGCCACGCCGACGCCATTTTTACCCATCAGGAATCGCTCGAGGAGGCGCAGGCGTTTTATCGCGATGTTAAGGGTCAGCTCGCGGCGTACGGCCGCCAGGAAGATGAGCTGCATATATTCCAGGGCGTCAGCGTCATCGTGGGTGATAGCGCCGAAGACGTGGAGCAGCAGTATCAGACCACCGCCGCGCTGGTGTCGATTGAGGATGCCCTCAACTACCTCGGACGCTATTTCGAACATCACGACTTTGCGCAGTATCCGCTTGATGAGCCGTTCCCGGATATCGGCGATCTCGGGCAAAACAGCTTCCGCAGCACCACGGATGAGATTAAGCGCAACGCCCGCGAGCGCGGCCTGACCCTGCGCCAGGTGGCGCTGGAAGCCTCCAGCCCGCGTCCGCGCTTTTCCGGAACCCCGCAGCAGGTCGCTGACGGTCTGCAGGCGTGGTTCGAACGGCGGGCCGCCGACGGTTTTATTATCCAGGGCGGCATGCCGGACGCCTTCCCGCGCTTTGTTGACCAGGTGGTGCCCATTCTGCAGCAACGGGGGCTGTTCCGCGAGGCGTATCCCGGTACCACGCTGCGCGCAAGCTTAGGGCTGGCCGAGCCGGTCAATCAATTCCAACAACAATAATAAGAGAACCGCCGCTATGCACAAAAAGTCACTTATCCTCGCGCTCTCCCTGGCCGCCAGCGCTTCGTCGTGGGCGCAGAACGTCAATATCAACGGCACCGGGGTCAGCATCGAAGCCAATAAGGCGCCGGTTCATACGGCAAAAAATCCGCAGGCTATCGCTCAGTTGCCGAAGGATTTGCACCTCGCGGTGCCGGGGAAATTCACCGTCGCGGTAGCGGCGCTGAACTCGCCGCCGCTCACCGTCTTTTCCGACGATAACAAAACCCTGCTCGGCAGCGAGGTGGATATCGCCCGCCTGGTGGCCGATAGCCTCGGCCTGCAGCTGAACGTGGTTCCGACCTCGTGGGAAGACTGGCCCCTCGGCGTGGTTTCCGGCAAATATGATGCCGCGATCAGCAATATTACGGTGACCAAAGAGCGCAAAGAGAAGTTTGATTTCGCCACCTACCGCAAGGATTCGCTGGGTTTCTACGTCAAAAGCAGCAGCCCGCTGAGCAAAATTGACCAGGCGGAGGACATTGCCGGCCTGCGCATTATCGTCGGCTCCGGTACCAACCAGGAAGCCATTCTGCTGGCGTGGAACGCGGAAAACCTCAAGAAGGGGCTGAAGCCTTTTACCCCGGTCTATACCAAAGATGACGCCGCTCAGACCCTGGCGATCCAGTCCGGCCGCGCCGACGCCTTCTTTGGCCCCAACGTGATTGGCGCATGGAAAGCGGCGCTAACCGGCAAAACCAAACTGATTGGCAGCGTCGACGGCGGCTGGCCGAAGGCGGCCCATATCGCCGTGACGGTGAAAAAGGATAGCGGCCTGGTCACCCCGGTACAGACGGCGCTAAACGGCGCCATCCGCAGCGGCGACTACGGCAAAGTGCTTAGCCGCTGGGGGGAAGGCGTCGAGAGCATCCCGCAGTCAGAGATTAACCCGGCCGGACTGGGCGATTAAAGGAGTCAGCATGAGCGACCTGTTCCGCGATGTTTCACCCGAGGCCCCCGAGCTGCAGCCGGTTATTGACGGCCTGTTTGCCGAGTACGCTTCGCGCTACGGGGACTATTTTTCCCGCGATGCCGAAGTTGAGCTAACCGAATGGTATCTGGCGCCGCAGGGGCTGTTTATCGTGCTTGAGCGCGAGGGCGAGATTATCGCCACCGGCGCCTATAAGCCGAAGGACGCTAATACCGCCGAAATTAAGCGCATCTGGACCCACCACGCGCTGCGCCAGCAGGGGCTGGCGGCGAAGGTGGTGCGGGAGCTGGAGCGCCGGGCGCTGCTGGCGGGCTATAGCCATATCTATCTGACCACCGGCTTTCGCCAGCCGGAGGCGGTGAAGCTCTATCTTAGCCAGGGCTATGAGCCGCAGTTCGATCTCGACCGCAACCCGGAAGAGTACAGCCAGCCGCCTTTTGACGGCCGGCTGCGGTTTAGCAAGGCGCTGGCGGTTAGCGCGCTTGGCCAGAGCGCCTGAGGAGAAATGATGAAAACAGCAGAAACAATAAAAGTTATCCCGGCGCGCTATCCGCTGCGCGCCGTCGGGGCGGTGCTGGCGCTGCTGGTGCTGGCGGTCGTCGTGCAGTCGGTGGCCTTTAACCCGCGCTGGGAGTGGGCGGTGTTTGCGCGCTGGTTCTTCGATCCGGTGATCCTGGAAGGCCTCGGGCAGACGCTGCTGCTGACCCTGCTCGGCACCGTGCTGAGCGTGATTTTTGGCGGCCTGCTGGCGCTGGCTCGGCTCTCCTCTTCATGGCTGCTGAGCAGCCTGGCCTGGGGATATATCTGGCTGTTCCGCTCGCTGCCGCTGATCGTGGTTCTGATCATCCTCTATAACTTCTCCTATCTGTACGACACGCTGTCGCTCGGCGTCCCGTTTACCAGCATCAGCTGGGGCAGCTATCAAACCATTAACGTGCTGGGGCAGTTTTCCACCGCGGTGGTCGGCCTGACGCTGGTGCAGAGCGCCTATACCGCTGAAATTATTCGCGGCGGCTTCCTCGGCGTCGATCATGGTCAGTATGAAGCGGCGGCGGCGCTCGGCCTGCCGGCGTGGCGGCGTACGCTGCGCATTATTCTGCCGCAGGCGCTGCGCACCATTTTACCCTCCGGCTTCAATGAAATTATCAGCCTCGCCAAGGGGACGGCGATGGTCTACGTCCTGGCGATGCCGGAGCTGTTTTACACCATCCAGATGATTTACAACCGCACCCAGGAAGTGATCCCCCTGCTGATGGTCGGGGCGGCGTGGTACCTGGCGATCACCAGCGTTCTGTCGCTGATTCAATACCTGGTCGAACGCGCGCTGGCGCGCAGCGAGCGCCGCTCGGCGGTGAACAGCCCGCGCCGCAGCCGCATGGCCGAACCTTCTCGTTCATCGCAGCCGCAGGAGTCCATCCATGCCCAACTCTCATAACGGCCACATTTCGATTACCGGCGTCAGCAAATATTTTGGCCGCCATAAGGCGCTGGACGATGTCTCACTGGAGATCGCGCCCGGCACGGTGACGGTGATCCTCGGGCCCTCCGGCTCCGGGAAGTCCACCCTGCTGCGCGCCATTAACCACCTCGAGCGGGTCGACGAAGGCTTTATCCAGATCGATGGCGACTATATCGGCTATCGTCGCGAGGGCGACAGGCTCTACGAGCTAAAGGAGAAAGAGATCCTCCGCCAGCGGGTGAACGTCGGCTACGTGTTTCAGAACTTCAATCTGTTCCCGCACCTGACGGTGCTGGAGAACCTGATTGAAGCGCCGATCGCCCACGGGCGGGCCAGCCGCAGGGAGGCCATCGAGCAGGCCTACGATCTGCTTGACGTGGTGGGGCTGCGCAACAAAGCCGACGCCTGGTCGCGGCATCTCTCCGGCGGTCAGCAGCAGCGCATTGCCATCGCCCGGGCGCTGGCCCTCAAGCCGCGGGTGATTCTGTTTGACGAACCGACCTCGGCGCTGGACCCGGAGCTGGTGGGCGAAGTGCTTGACGTTATCAAGAAGCTGGCGCGTTCCGGCACCACGCTGGTGGTGGTGACGCATGAGATTGGTTTTGCCCGCGAGGTCGCCGACCAGGTGGTCTTTATGGTCGATGGCAAAATCATTGAACAGGGCAGCAGCGATGAGGTCCTTAACCATCCGCAGCATCAGCGCACGCGGCAGTTTTTATCGAAGGTGCTTCCGGCATGAGAAAAGGACTTTTGGCGTTAACGATCGGCATTCTCCCCCTGGGGGCGCAGGCGGACATTGACCTGCAGGCCAACGAGCGGCCGCTGCCAGTGACGGCGGACAGCCGGGCGATTGCGCAGATCCCGGCGAACTATCGCTTCGTTGAGCCCGGGACGCTGACGGTGGCGATCTCGGCGCTGAATTCACCGCCGCTGGCGCTGTTGGCGAGCGATAACCGCACGCGCATCGGCAGCGATCCGGATATCGCCCGCCTGCTGGCCGGCAGCCTCGGGCTCAAGCTCCGGCTGGTGCCGACGGCGTGGGAGGACTGGCCGCTGGGCATCACCTCCGGGCGCTACGACGTGGCGCTGATCAATATCGCGGTAACCGAGCAGCGCAAGCAGAAATTCGATTTCGCCACCTACCGCGTCGATTCGCTGGCCTTTTCCGTGAAATCGACCAGTCCGATCGCCAGGGTGAGCGGCGCGGCGGATCTCTCCGGGCGTAAGGTGATCGTCGGTTCCGGCACCAATCAGGAGCGTATCCTGCTCGGCTGGAACGCCGAGAACGCAGCGGCGGGGCGCCAGCCGGCGCTGCCGGTGTACCTGACCGATGACGCCTCCGCTAATCTCTATATTCAGTCCGGGCGCGCCGATGTGTTCTTTGGCCCGCAGTCGGTGGCGGCCTATAAGGCGGCGCTGACCGGTACGACAAAAGTCGTCGGACTGGGGCCGAAAAAAGCTTACGTTGCCACCACCACCAAAAAGGGTAGCGGCCTGGTTTATGCGCTGCAGGCGGCGCTCGACGGGGCGATCGCCCGCGGGGAGTACCAGCAGGTGCTGGCGCGCTGGGGGGAGCAGGGGGAGGCGGTGACGCAGTCGGTGGTTAATCCGCCGGGGATTACCTACTAAAAAGCCGCTGTTTCGCAGGAGTGTGTTGCGAAACAGCGGGGGCGAACTCTCGCCAGGTTTGAGAATCAGGCCGCGCGAGGCGTCAGGTTGATACGATCCAGCGGCCCGACAATAAACAGATAGGAGAGCAGGCCGAGCACGCCCATCGAGCCGACGTAGAGAATGGCGTAATCAAACGAGTGGGTATTGGCAATAATGATCCCAATGACCAGCGGCGTGATGATGCTTGCGAGGTTGCCGCACATATTGAAGACTCCGCCGGCGATGCCCAGCATCTCCTTCGGTGACGTATCGCTGAGGATGCACCAGCCGAGGTTGCCAAAGCCTTTTGCAAAGAAGGCCAGGCTCATGGCGGCGATAACTACGGCCTCAGAAGCGGTATAGTTAGCGACGACGATGACGCAGGAGAGCAGCATGCCGCAGATAACGGGTATCTTGCGGGCCGCGGTCAGACTATGGCCGCGCTTAAGCAGCCAGTCGGAAAACAGCCCGCCGAGCAGGCCGCCGATAAACCCGGCAATGGCCGGAATACTGGCGACAAAACCGACTTTCAGTATCGACATTCCCTTCGCCTGGTAAAGGTAGGTCGGGAACCAGGTCAGGAAGAACCAGGTAATGGAGGTGACGCAGAACTGGCCGATATAGACGCCGATCATCATGCGATTTACGCACACGCTTTTGATCTGCGCGAGGGTTAATTTCCGCTGCGTTTTTTGGCTGCCTAATTCCGGTTCGCCGCCGCCCTCGCGAATATATTCAAGCTCCTGCTGGTTTATTTTCGGGTGATGTAGCGGGTCCTTAACCTTAACCAGCCAGAATGTCCCGAGGATCACCCCGATGGCGCCAATATAATAGAAAACATAGTGCCAGCTTAAATTATGCAGAATAATAGTCATTAGCGGCGTGATAATACCCAGCGAAATATACTGCGCCGCCTGATATACCGAGGTGACAAATCCGCGCTCTTTATTTGGGAACCACTGCACGCTGAGGCGGCTGTTGGCGGGAAAGGCCGGGGCCTCTATCGCGCCCATCATCAGGCGCAGAATAACCAGTACCACCAGCGGGCTGGCAAACAGGAAGATGGTCCCCTGAAACATAGTCACCACCGACCAGCCGATCAGCGCGCAGCCGTACACCAGCCGCGAGCCGTATTTATCCAGCAGCCAGCCGCCGGGGATTTGCATTATCACGTAAGAAATACCAAATACGCAAAAAGCCAGGCCCATAGCCTCCGGATCGAATCCGAGCTCTTTACTCATAATCGGCGCGACGACCGACAGCGTGGCGCGGTCGGCATAATTAAATACGGTGGCCAAAAAAAGAAATAATAAAATACCGTAGCGCACGTTGCTGCGTTTTAATTGTGTATTCACTTTTCAACTCCGTTTCAGGGTTGGTGATGTGGGTACAGCAAGTCAGGAGCGGGAGGAGGGATGAAGGGGCTCCCGCCGGTCGTTAATAACCTATCCCCGGTCATGAGCTGACCGGACTACGGAATGGTGGGGGATTCGCTTATCCGCCAGCCCGGACCCGGCGCGTTCGCTCCCGGTCCGGGAAAGTAGCCTGCACAAGCATCAGGGGCGCTGGCTAAACTCGCAGCTGTGCTGGGTCCAGCGGCGCGCCTGCTCGCTCAGGGAGAAGCCCAGACCGTGGCGTTCCGATACCCACATCCGCCCGTCGCGCAGCTCTAGCTGTTCGTTAAACAGCGGGTTCAGCCACTCGAAGTGCTCCAGCCAGGGCTCAAGCGGGTAGGCGGCGGCGAGGTGCAGATGCACTTCCATCGCAAAGTGCGGGGCCAGCTTGCGGCCATGCTTCGCCGCCAGATCCATAATCTTGAGGAAGGGGGTGATACCGCCGACGCGCGGAGCATCCGGCTGGACGAAGTCGCAGGCGTTGCCGAGAATAAGCTGTTCGTGTTCGCGGAAGCTGGTCAGCATCTCCCCGGTAGCAATCGGCGTATCCAGCGCGGCGGCCAGCTGCGCGTGACCTTCAATGTCGTAGGCGTCGAGCGGCTCTTCAATCCAGATCAGGTTAAACTGCTCCATTTTACGCCCCATACGAATGGCGGTTTCCCGGTCCCACTGCTGGTTGGCGTCAACCATCAGCGGGAAATCCGGGCCCAGCGCTTCACGCACCGCCGTCAGGCGGCGGATATCTTCGGCGGTGTTCGGCTGGCCCACCTTGAGCTTGATCCCGCCGATGCCGTTTTCCCGCGAGATGGCGACGTTTTTCAGCACCTGATCCAGCGGCGTATGCAGGAAACCGCCTGACGTGTTGTAGCACTGCACCGAATCGCGATGGGCGCCGAGCAGCTTCGCCAGCGGCAGCCCGGCGCGTTTGGCTTTCATATCCCACAGCGCAATATCAAGCGGAGAGATGGCCTGTACCGCCATGCCGCTGCGCCCGACGGAGGCGCCCGCCCACAGCAGTTTGGTGTAGATCTTATCGATATCGCTGGGATCTTCGCCAAGCAGGTTATCGGCAATCTCTTTGGCATGGGCGTAAATCCCCTGGCCTCCCGCGCGTTTGGAATAGCTAAAGCCTACCCCTTCGAAACCGTCGCGGGAGCGGATTTCGGCGATGATAATCGCGACTTCGGTCAAGGGTTTTTGCCGCCCGGTGAGGACTTTGGCATCGCTGACCGGCGTGGCTAAGGGGAGAAAAGCCAGGGAGAGCTTAACGTGCTCAATGCGGTCTCCGGTTTCGGCGGCGGTTTTGACGCCGGTGGTTTTGGCGTAGGTCACGGAGCTGGAATTGGCGCTGGCGGTCATGACATGTTCCTTATTGGTTATAAAATGTTTGCGCTAACATTTTTAATCCAGCTTTTTCTTTTCGACCACAGGAGTGCGTTTAATTTGTACAAACGATCACAACTTTAGGTTATTAGTGGTAAAATTATGCAGGTGACATCACGATCCAAAAGAGTCTGTGAAATAGCACAATTATTAATGATAGCGATAACATTATATCTCTCAGGCTGTTGATTCTCATGCGGATGCGCGGGCGGGCGCTGGCAATTGGCTGGGGCATCATCAATAATGCCCGCTGGGAACGACTCAACACAGGGGCTTAGTCGTGAAAAGCAGAAAACCGACGCGCGTGCCGACGCTGGATGATGTTGCCCGCGCGGCGGGGCTATCATCAATGACGGTCAGTCGGGCGCTGAACGCGCCGCAGCTGGTGCGGCCAAAAACGGTGGAAAAGGTGCTGCAGGCGGTGCAAGCCACGGGCTACATTCCCAATGCGCTGGCCGGCGGATTGGCTTCACGCCGCAGCCGGCTGATTGCCGTCGTGGTTCCGCAAATCAACAACAATATGTTTGTCGATACCATCCAGGCCCTGAGCGATACCCTTGCGGCGCGCGGCTACCATATGCTGCTGTGCGTGGCGGGCTACAGTCGGGAGACCGAAGCGGAGCTGGTGGCAACCCTGCTCTCCCGTCGCCCGGATGGCGTCGTGCTGACCGGCATTCAGCATGCGCCGGCGTTAAAGAGAACCATCCTCAACGCCGCGATCCCGGTGGTGGAAATTTGGGATCTGACCCCGACGCCGCTGGATATGCTGGTGGGCTTTTCGCATGAAAAAGTTGGCGAGTCGATAGGCGAGTTTTTGCTGCAGAAGGGCTACCGGCGCCCGGGGCTGCTGTGGGCAGGGGATGCGCGAGCGGCGCTGCGTAAGCAGGGGCTGTGCGCCCGGCTGGTCAAAGGCGGTATGAGCGATACGCCTCAGGCGGAAGTGCCGCTTCCCGCCTCGCTGGCGCTGGGCCGCAGCGGCCTGGCCCAGCTGCTTGACGCCGGCGAGTTCGATATTATCGTCTGCAGCTCCGATACCCTGGCGCAGGGGGCGATAATGGAGGCCGAAAGCCGCGGCCTGCGCGTGCCGACGGATTTAGCGGTGATGGGCTTCGGCGATCTGGATTTTGCCGCCAGCAACCGACCGGCGATTACCACCGTGAGCGTCGATCGCCATGCGATTGGCGAACAGGCGGCAAGGCTCCTCGCCGACCGCATTGAAGGCGTGGGGGAAGGGGAAGCGATCATCGATCTGGGCTATCATTTGCTGGAACGAGAGTCGGCGTAGGCATGCCGTTAAATAGCACGCGACGGGCTTTTTTTCCGGCTTTCACCCGATACCAGACGTTTACCGTCGAGGCCGAACATGATCACCGTCTATGGCGTACCGGGCTGGGGGTCGGCAATCAGCGAGCTGATGCTGACGCTGGCCGAAATTCCGTACCACTTTGTTAACGTTGAAGGTTTTGATAAACCCGGGCCGCAGCGCGATAGACTGATGCAGATAAACCCGCTGTGTCAGGTACCGACCCTTAAGCTGGCGGACGGCAGCGTGATGAGCGAATCTGCCGCGATTGCTTTAACCATCCTCGACCAGCGGCCTGACCTGGCGCCCGAGCCCGGAACGCCGCAGCGGCATCAGTTTCAGCGCCTGCTGATTTGGCTGGTCGCCAACGTCTATCCCACCTTCACCTACGCGGATTACCCGGAGCGCTGGACGGCGGATGCCCCACAGCAGCTGCGGGAAAGCTGTGTGCACTATCGCCGGTCGCTATACCTGTGGCTGGAGCAGCAGCTCGTCGCCAGGCCCTACGCGCTGGGCGAGCGGATAAGCCTGCTGGACTGCTATATCGCGGTTATGTACTCGTGGGGGCCGGGGCGGGAGTGGTTCGACGCCCACATGCCGAAATTCGTCGCCGTTGCGGATGCCGTCTATCAACGCGCCGAGCTGGAGCCGGTGCTGCGCCGCAACGAGCTGATTTAAAGCACAAAATGAAAACCGACGCGCCCGGGCTGTGCTAGTTTTATCGTTCTGACAATAAGGAGTCTGCTATGCCGCATGTTGATATTAAGTGTTTTCCTCGCGAGCTGAATGATGAGCAAAAAGCGGCGCTGGCCGCCGATATCACCGCCGTACTGGTACAACACCTGAACAGTAAGGACAGCTCGGTGAGCGTGGCCCTCAAGCAGGTTGACCCGAGCGACTGGCAGCAGGTGTGGGACAGCGAAATCGCCCCGCAGATGGCGCAGCTGATTAAAAAACCCGGCTACAGCATGGCATAAACCCTGTCCCGGAGGGCGGTATCGTGTCCGCCCATTTCCGGGCTATACCCCGGTGCCGATCTCGGCATATAGCTCAGGATGCGAAGCCAGGACGCGCAGCATCGCCGCGCGGACCTCATCCTCGGTCTCCTTGAGCCACATTGCCGCCAGCGGTAGTCCCGGACGCTTGTTCGCCAGCAGCGCGACAAACGTCACCCCGCTGACGGAAAAACGTCGGCTCCATTGCGGCACAATCGCCAGGCCTAAGCCCGCAGCGACCAGATTAATAATGGTCTGTTTCTCATCGGCCACCTGCGTAATCGTCGGCTGTAGTCCCACGTCCTGGAATAAATTAATAGTCAAATCATAACTGTGCGGGCGGGAGCGGCGCTCAGGCACAATCATCGGCTCATCGGCCAGCTCCTCAATACTGATGACTTCGCGCGTCGCCAGCGGATGGTTAGCGGGCAGGGCGACGATGGCCGCTTCATAGCAGAGGAAGCGCTGGGCGAATGCCTCGTCGAAATGTACGGGAGGACGGACAAACGCGATATCCAGCCGCCCGCTCTTAAGCTTAGGCAGCAGGCTGACGGTTTTATCTTCATAAATTTGCACCTCAATGTGCGGATACTGGCGGCGAAAGTGCTGCAACAGTAACGGCACCAGCCCGATGGCCGCGCTATCGATGGCGCCCACCCGCAGCAGCCCCGGAGTACGTTGCGAATTTTGACGAAATTGCAACATAATGGCATCGGCGTGCGCCAGCAGTTTCCGCGCCTCTCCGCGGAGCATGACGCCGTTCTCCGTTAGCGCCACCCGCCGGGTGGAACGGGTGAACAGACGGGTGCCAAGCTCTTCTTCTAAAAGCCTAATTTGCCTGCCCAATGCTGACGGCAGCATAGCCAGCTGCTGCGCGGCATGGCCGAAATGCAGGGTCTCCGTTACCGCCAGGAAACAGCGTAACTGGTGTAGCTCCATAGGGTCATCCTCTCGATTATTGCTTTTTTTTGTATAAACCTAAGCGAATGATCGCGCAACAAATCTCTGCATACTCATCACGACGGCAACAGGCCGCATACCCTACAAAATAATGACAGAGGATAACCTCACATGACCTGCGAACTCGAAACACGGGTGCTGCGCAAAATTACCTTGCGCATCGTACCCTTCATCATGCTGCTCTATTTCATCTCGTTTCTCGACCGCGTCAATATTGGTTTCGCGGCCCTGACCATGAACAGCGATCTCGGTTTTTCTCCCTCGGTATTTGGTTTCGGCGCTGGGATCTTTTTCCTCGGCTACTTTCTTTTCGAAGTCCCCTCAAACCTGATTTTGCACAAGGTCGGCGCGTGCATCTGGATCGCCCGGGTGATGATCACCTGGGGGCTGGTCTCCGGGGCGATGGCGTTCGTGCAGGGCTCCACCAGTTTCTACAGCCTGCGCTTTTTGCTCGGCGTGGCGGAAGCTGGTTTCTTTCCGGGGATCATTCTCTATTTAAGCTACTGGTTCCCCGCGCAAAAAAGGGCGCAGGTTACCGCAATCTTTATGGCGGCCGCGCCGATTTCCACCGCGCTGGGCTCGCCGGTCTCCGCGGCGCTGCTGGAGATGCATGGTCTGCTGGGGATGACCGGCTGGCAGTGGATGTTCCTGCTGGAGGCGGTACCGGCGGTGGTGCTTGGCGTGGTGGTGCTGTTCTGGTTAACCGACCGACCGGAAAAGGCCCGCTGGCTGACGGAAGAGGAGCGCGGCTGGCTGACGGCGACGATGGCGGCAGAGCAGTCGCGTAAAGCGCCCGGCGGGCACCACAGTATTCTCCGGGGGCTGCTGGATAAGCGTGTCCTGGCGCTCTCGCTGGTCTATTTCGGCACCTCCGCCGGGCTCTATACCCTCGGGATCTGGTCGCCACAGATCATTAAAACCCTCGGTTTATCCGACCTGACCATCGGTTTCCTTAACGCCGTGCCCGCGGTCGTCGCGGTGGCGGCAATGGTGCTGTGGGCGCAGCATTCCGACAGAACCAACGAACGCAGCTGGCACGCGATCGCCGCCTGTCTGCTGGCCGCGGTAGGGCTGTGGTTTGCCGGTAATGCCGGAACGATACTCACCGTGCTGTGCGCCCTGACGCTGGTCAACTGCGGGATTAGCGCCGCTAAACCACCGCTGTGGAGTATGCCGACCCTGTTTCTTTCCGGTTCCGCCGCGGCGGCCGGTATCGCCACGATCAACGCGATCGGCAATCTCGGCGGCTTTGTCGGCCCCTTTATGATTGGCCTGATTAAAGAACAGACCGGCAGTTTTACATGGGGATTGTACTTTGTTGCCGCCCTGCTGGTGATCTCTTCGCTCATCGTCTTTTTGCTGTCGGGGAAGGCGCGCAGCCGGCCCCTCGACACGCCATTAACCCATCGTGAAAACCATTAATTGAAGGAATCTAATATGAAAAATTACGCTATCGCCGCTATTCCTGCTGACGGCATTGGCCCGGAAGTGATCTCCGCCGGCGTTGAGGTACTGCACGCCGTGGCAAAACGCCAGGGCGACATTCAGTTTTCAGTTCATACCTTTGAGTGGGGGTCGGATTACTACAAAGCCCATGGCGTAATGATGCCTCAGGATGGCCTGCAGCAGCTAAAAGCGTTCGATGCGATTTACTTCGGCGCGGTGGGGGCGCCGGATGTCCCGGATCATATTACGCTCTGGGGGCTGCGCCTGCCGATATGCCAGGGCTTCGATCAGTATGCCAACGTCCGCCCCACGCGCATTTTGCCCGGCATTCAGTCGCCGCTGCGTCATGCCGAAGCGGGCACTCTGGATTGGGTCATCGTCCGCGAAAACTCGGAAGGTGAATACTCCGGCAACGGCGGCCGCACCCATCGCGGTCTGCCGGAGGAGGTGGGAACCGAAGTGGCGATTTTCACCCGCACCGGCGTCACCCGCATTATGCGCTATGCCTTCCAGCTGGCGCAGAGCCGCCCGCGTAAACGGCTGACCGTGGTGACTAAATCGAACGCCCAGCGTCACGGGATGGTGCTGTGGGACGAAATTGCCGCCGAAGTGGCTCAGGAGTTCCCCGACGTGCAGTGGGATAAAATGCTGGTGGACGCGATGACCGTGCGCATGACGCTGCAGCCGCAATCGCTGGATACCATCGTGGCGACCAACCTGCATGCCGATATCCTGTCCGACCTGGCCGGCGCGCTGGCCGGAAGTCTGGGGGTTGCGCCAACGGCCAACATCGACCCGCAGCGCCGTTTCCCGTCGATGTTTGAACCGATCCACGGCTCCGCCTTCGATATCACCGGCAAAAGGATCGCCAACCCGGTGGCCAGTTTCTGGACCGCCGCGCAGATGCTGGAACATCTCGGCGAAGCCGCGGCGGCGGCGCACCTGATGCGGGCGGTTGAACAGGTGTGCGCGGCGGGGATCGCCACCCCGGACGTCGGCGGCCAGGCCACCACCCGCGAAGTGACCGCGGCGGTGGTGCAGGCGATTCAGGCTAGCTAAAGGAGGCGCCATGAGCAACACGCGGATAGCCGATGAACTCAGGACGTTGTTTACCGCCGCCGTGCGCAGCGCGGACCCGCATGCCGTTCTTCTGGCACAGCTGCCGGATAAACCGAGCGGGCGCTGCATTGTGGTCGGCGCCGGAAAGGCCAGCGCGGCGATGGCCGCTGCGCTGGAGGCCGCATGGCCGGACGTCGATATGCAGGGGGTGGTGGTCACGCGCTATGGTCATGCCGTGGCGACGCAGAAGATTCGCATCATTGAAGCCGCGCATCCGGTCTCGGACTCGATGAGCGAAATGGCCTCGATGCTGGTGCTGGAGCAGGTGAAAAATCTCCGTGCCGATGACTGCGTTATCGCCCTGATTTCCGGCGGCGGGTCGGCGCTGCTGGCCCTGCCGCGCCAGGGAATAACTCTGGCGGACAAGCAGGCGGTCAACCGCGCGTTGCTGCAAAGCGGGGCGACGATTACGGAAATGAACATCGTGCGTAAACAGCTCTCCGATATTAAAGGCGGCCGGCTGGCGCTAGCGGCGATGCCTGCGCAGGTCGTGACGCTGATCGTTAGCGACGTGCCGGGGGACGAGCCGCAGGCCATCGCCTCCGGGCCGACGGTGGCGGATAGCAGCAGCCCGCAGGCGGCGCTGGAGATCGTGGCTCGCTATGGCCTCACTCTGCCGCCGCCGGTGCTGGATAGCCTACATACTCCGCGCCCCGCGGTGACGGCGGCGGATATCCGCAGCGAGGTTCGCATGATTGCGACCCCTTCCGGCGCGCTGGAGGCGGCGGCGGAACGGGCACGCGCGCTGGGCTATACGCCGCTGATCCTTGGCGATGCGCTGGAGGGCGAGAGCGCGCAGCTGGGAGTGATGATGGCGGGGATTGCCCGGTCCGTGAAGCACCACGGCTATCCGCTGCGTCCCCCGGCGGTGCTGCTGAGCGGCGGGGAAACGACGGTGACCATCGGTCCTGAGGGGGCGGGGAGAGGCGGGCGCAACAGCGAGTTTCTGCTGGCGCTGGCCTGCGCGCTGCAGGGCGAGGAGGGGATCTGGGCGCTGGCGGGCGACAGCGACGGTATCGACGGTACCGAGGATGCCGCGGGCGCCATCGTCACCCCGGATACGCTGACGCGCGCCAGGCAGGCCGGGCTGGATGCCAGGGCGATGCTGCGCGCCCACGACAGCTACCGCTTTTTTGCCGCGCTGGATGATCTGGTTATCACCGGCCCAACGTTGACCAACGTTAACGATATTCGGGCGATTATCATTACCTGACCCGACGCACCCTGGTCGCGGCGTCATCAGCGACGGCCAGGGAGCGAATCGACGGTAAACGCATAAAAAGTCCTCGCCCGGCCTCCGCTTTCAGGAGCTCAGGAAAATTGACCGGCGCTACTCTTCCGGCGTGTTCGCCCGCACGTGCCGGCCGCTGGCGACAAAGTTGCCGGTGCCGAGATGATGCAGCGTATTGAGCTTATCGTCGTCGAACTGCCAGCGCCCGGTGACGAACGCGCGCTCATCGGCGGCGGCGGAAACCACTTCGCCAAACAGGGTGTCGTACTGCTCCAGGGCGGCGGTTGCCGGCAGCAGCCGACACTCCATCCACGCCAGACACTTCTCTTCAATCAGCGGCAGCCCGAGCTCCGGCCCTTTGACTACCGGAATACCGTAGGCGTTGAACTTATCCTCGTCGCGCCCGCTGATGCTGCCGACCGCGTAGGTCCAGCTGGCGGCGGCCACTCCCGGCACCACGATGCCGAAGATCCCGTTGCGCTCAATTATCTCCCGCGTCCAGGCGCTCTTATCGACCACGATGGCGACGCGCGGCGGCGCGAACTCCACCGGCATCGACCACGCGGCGGCCATCACGTTGCGGCGACCGGATTGAGCGTCGTAGCTGGTTATCAGAATGGTGGGGCCGTGATTGAGCAGGCGGCTGGCGTACTGAAGTTCGACGTGGCGAAAGCGGCTCATATGCGTTCCTTGGTAAATGGGTCTGATGCCAGACCACACGTTAAGCCGCAATGAAACTGTAATCAATACGTCATCGAGGCTCCCTATAGTTGGCGACACTAAGTCCCAAAGAGGATAACAACATGTTAGCTCCCCTGTATTTATCGCAGGTGGGCGCGGCCCGGCGGGTTTTGACCGCCGGTAGAGCATCGCTTTCCCAACGGGGAGGGCGATAATGCGCGCGCTTACCGGCATCAAGCTTGAGGGCGTTTCCTTCGCTTTCGGCGCCAACACCGTTCTCAATAATATCGATCTGCATATCGACGCGGGCAGCATCGTCGCGCTGCTGGGGCCCTCCGGCTGCGGCAAAAGCACGCTCCTGCGCCTGCTGGCCGGGCTCACCGTGCCCGCCAGCGGCGAGATCCGCTTTGGCGACCGCCTGGTGGCGAAAGCCGGCTGGGGGATGGCCCCGGAGCTGCGCGATATCGGCATGGTTTTCCAGGACTACGCCCTGTGGCCGCATATGACCGTGGCGCAAAACGTCGCCTTCCCGCTGCGCATGCGCGGGGTGCCTCGCGGCGAACGCCAGCAGCGGGTCGACGCCGCGCTGGCGCGGGTCGGGCTTACCGGCTTTGCCGAGCGTAAACCCTCCGGCCTCTCCGGCGGCCAGCAGCAGCGCGTGGCGCTGGCGCGGGCAATCGTCGCCGAACCTCGCGTGCTGCTGTTTGATGAACCGCTCTCCAATCTCGACAGCGAGCTGCGCGAGTCGCTGTGCATCGAGATGAGCCGCCTGCTGCGCCAGCTTGGCATCACCGCCGTCTACGTGACCCACGACCGTCGCGAAGCAGAGCTGTTGGCTGACCGCATTGTGCATTTATCGGCGGGCAGCGTTGCTGCCGTCCGCATTGTTACTTCATCCTCAGGGGAACCCGCATGAAATCCATTATGACCTTTAAGAAAGGAGCAGCGCTCGCGATGATGCTGTCGGCTACGATGATCTCCAGCGCCCACGCGCTAACCGTTTATACCGCCGGCCCTGGCACGTTGGCGAAAGGCCTCGCCAGCGGTTACGAAAAGAAAACCGGCGTCAAGGTCAATATCTTCCAGGCCACCACCGGTAAGGTGATGGCGCGGCTTGAGGCCGAGCAGGCCAACCCGCAGGCGGACGTGCTGATCTCCGCCTCGTGGGACACCGCGGAAGATCTCCATGCCCGCGGCTGGCTGCTGGCCTATCAAAGCGCCAACGCCGACAAGGTTCCGGCCAATTTGAAATCGGCCGACTACGTGGCGCAGGGCATTTCGGCGCTGGGGATCGTCTGGAACAGCAAAAGCGGCACGCCGGAACCGAAGGAGTGGCACGACCTCACCGGGGCGGCGTTTAAGGATAAGGTGACCACCCCGGACCCGGCGCTGTCCGGCGCATCCCTGGATTTGCTGATCGGGCTGCAGAACGGGATGGGCGATAAGGCCTGGACGCTGTTTGACGAGCTGAAAAAGAACGGGATGGTGGTCAGCGGGCCGAATGCGCAGGCGGTGACGCCGGTGATGCAGGGCGCCAAGGCGGCGGTATTCGGCGCGGTGGACTACGTCTCTTACGGCAATATCAGCCAGGGCGAATCGCTGAAGGTGATTTTCCCGGCCAGCGGAACGGTGATTGCGCCGCGCCCGATGATGATCCTGAAAACCACCCAGCACGCTGACGATGCGAAGGCCTTTGTGGACTACGTGCTGTCGCCGGAAGGTCAGGCGATGGTGGCCGATGCCTGGCTGATGCCGGCGCGGTCGGACGTCCCGGCGAAGCGCCCGCTGCTGAATGAGCTGAGGGTTCTGCCGACCAGCGGCGACGGCAGCAGCGAACGCCGGGCGGTTCTGACCCGCTTCAATACGCTCTTCGCGCAGTAATCTGCTTTTCTCCTCGCCGTTCCGGGCTCGCGTTGGCCCGAGCGCGGCGGGGGGAATCCCTCGCTTGCAGGAACATACGGTGAATCAAAAACTCATTTCTGGCGTTACGCTAGCGGCGCTGATGGTGCTGGTGGCGCTGCCGCTGTTTTTTATCGTCTTACAGGCGATATTTCCCCACTTCAGCGCCGGTTCGCTGGCCGGCGCCTTTAGCGGCGTCGCGGCGCTGGCTGCCGATCCGCAGCTGCCGGCGATGCTCGGCGGCACTCTGTGGATCGCCTGCGGCGTAGCGCTGGTCAGCGTTGCCATCGGGCTGCCGCTCGGGGTGCTGCGCGGGCTGTTCAATCTGCCGCTGCCGCGCCTTTGGGATCTGCTGTTCTTAATTCCGTTTCTCACGCCGCCCTATATCGCCGCGCTGTCGTGGATGCTGGTGCTGCAGCGCAACGGCTATCTGCAGCAGCTCACCGGCTGGGATCTCAACGACCTGTTGTTCAGCCGCAGCGGGATCGTGCTGGTGATGGCGCTGAATATTTTCCCGGTGGTCTATTTTGCCGTCTCCCGCAGCCTGCTGGCGAGCGGGCAGCGGCTGGCTATCGTGGCGCGGGTACACGGCGCCAGCGCCTGGCGTGCCTTCTGGCATATCACCTTGCCGATGCTCTCTCCGGCGCTGGCGGCGGGCATGCTGCTGGCGTTTACCCTGGCGATCGAGGAGTACGGCGTTCCCGCGGCACTGGGCTCCCGCGCCGGCGTAGTGATGCTGACCGTCGGGATCGAGAAGAAGCTCGCCGACTGGCCCATCGATCTCAACGGCGCCTCGCTGCTCTCGCTGCTGCTGATCGTCGTCGCGCTGCTGGCCTGGTGGCTGCAGCGCCGGCTGGTGGGGGATAAAGAAGTGACCAGCGTGACCGGCAAGCCGGGAGAGAACAGCGGGGCGACGGCGGGCTGGTTTACCGTCCCGGCGCTGCTGCTGATGGCGGCGGTCGCCGGGCTGGCGGTGGCGCTGCCGGTGGCATCGACGGTGATGACCAGCCTGATGGGTACGCTGTCGGGCGGGATCAGCGCGGATAATTTTACCTTTAACCACTTTATTGCGCTGTTTAACCAGCAGGGCGATGCGCTTTCGGCGCTGGGGACCAGCCTTTCTCTGGCGCTGACCTCGGCGCTGGTTGTTGGCTTGCTGGGGCTGGTGGCGGCGTGGCTGGTGCTGATCCAAAAAATACGCGGCAGCGCGATTATCGATGCGCTGTCGCTGATGCCGGCGGCGCTGCCCGGCGTGGTGGTCGGGGTGGGGCTGATTCTGCTGTGGAATCGCCCGTTCTGGCCGGTTTCGCCCTATAACAGCTGGTTTATGCTGCTGCTCTCCTACTGCTGCCTGCTGCTGCCGTGGCCGGTGCGCTACGTGGGCAGCGCGCTGCGCCAGCTCGGCAATAATCTGGAACCGGCGGCCAGGGTGCATGGCGCCTCGCCGCTGCGAGCGCTGCGCCTGATCGTCCTGCCGCTGGTATTTCCGGCGCTGCTGGCGGCGATGCTGATGGTGTTTGCGGTGGCCTCGCGGGAGCTGGTGACCTCCCTGCTGCTGGCCCCGGCGGGCACCCAGACCGTGGCGGTATTTATCTGGCGTCAGTTTGAGCAGGGCTCGGCAGGACAGGGCATGGCGATGGCGACGCTGACCCTGTTAACCGGCCTGACGCTAATGCTGAGCGCCCTGGCGCTGATGCAGCGCAGCGCGCGCTGAGCCTCGCGACCGCACAAAAATACCGGTGGGATGGGAAAAATACGCTATAAATGACGCACACTGATTGCTGGAGACATTGATGAGCCCATTTTTACGCGCCTATTTTTCTCGTCTGGGCTGGACGGGAACCCCTGATGTGTCGATTAACACCCTGCGGACGTTGCATATTCACCACAACAGCGCGATCCCGTTTGAGAATCTCGACGTTCTGCTACCCAGGGAGATCCATCTTGACGATCGGTCGCTGGAAGAGAAGCTGATTAACGCCCGCCGCGGCGGCTACTGCTTCGAGCAGAACGGCCTGTTTGAGCGGGCGCTGAGCGAGATTGGTTTTTCGGTACGCAGCCTGCTGGGCCGCGTGGTGCTGGCGAACCCGCCGCAGATGCCGCCGCGCACCCACCGCCTGCTGCTGGTGGAGGTGGAAGGCGAGCGCTGGATCGCCGACGTCGGCTTCGGCGGGCAAACGCTGACGGCGCCCATTAAGCTGCTGGCGGACGTAGAGCAGCAGACCCCGCACGGCGCTTACCGCCTGCTGCACGAAGGCGAACGCTGGACGCTGCAGTTCAGCCACCATGAGCACTGGCAGTCGATGTACCACTTCGATTTAGGCTGTCAGTTCGCCGCCGATTACGTGATGGGCAATTTCTGGTCGGCCCACTGGCCGCAGTCGCACTTCCGCCACCATCTGCTGATGTGCCGCCACCTGGCTGACGGCGGGAAGATGACCTTAACCAATTTTCATTTCACCCACTGGGATAACGGCCGGTTGGTGGATAAGGTTGATTTGCCCGACGTCGCCGCGCTGTATGAAACGCTGCAAACGCGGTTTGGCCTCGGCGTGAATGATGCGAAGCACGGCTTTAGTGAGGCCGACCTCGCGGCGGTGATGGCGGCGTTTGATACCCATCCGGAAGCGGGTAAATAGCGGTAGCGCCGCCGCCCGGATGGGTTTCCTGCGGGGATCAGCGCCTTGAGCGCACCACCTGGTAGCGGCGGGTCAAGAAACACGTCGTACTGGCGTTCGTAGAAATCGGTTTCATGCTCGGTGCTGGCCGCTTCGTCGATGCGCGGCTAGCAGAAGATGCATTTTCCGACTTGCCGCTTTTCCAGTTGAAGTAGATTTTTTGTTCGGGCAGCCGCTGATTTACATGCGTCAGCCCGGAAGAGAGGCCGGTGAGGGACCAGGGGGCTATTCGGAAGAGGCGAACAGCTCCAGCGTTATATAATGGTTTATATATCGACTAAATGCGGCGTCATCGATCTCTTTCATTCCCAGCGCGTAAATACCGTCCAGGCCGCAGACGAGGGCGATAAGCCGCCAGGCAATATTCTCCGCGCTATCGCCGGGGTGAAACTCCCCGGCCGCGGTGCCGCGCTGAATAATGTTGACCGTCTCTTCGTGCCACAGGTTCATAGTGAGCAGGTACGCCGCTTTGATATCGCTATCGCTGCTGGAAAGCAGCTGCCCTTCGCGCCACAGGCGAATGTACGGCTCCAGTCGGCCATCTTCGCTGCCGAGCATCGAAAACAGACGCTCGTTCCAGCTTGCCGCATCGTCAACCAGCTGGATGGCCAGCATATCCCGAATCAGCTGGACGAAGGCGTGGGCCTTAAGCTCGCCGATGGAGCTGAAGTGGTGGTGCAGTTGCCCGGTGGCGATGCCGGCCTCGCTGGCTATCTGCCGGACGGTCATCGCGCCAAGGCCGCCGCGCAGGGCCACGCGCATCGCCGCCTGCAGGATAACTTCCCGCCGATCTTCCCGACTTAAATAGTTCATATTCTTCCGCCGCACAGTGGTTTTCATTGATGGTAACAAAAAGTTGGACAGTTGTTCAACAATCCGGCAGGATCGCAATCCTGGACGCGTGTCCAACTTAGTTAATTGAGGAAATGTAGTATGTCTCGGCAATGGTTAACGCTAATCGCGATTTTGCTGGTTTATCTGCCAGTGGCGATCGATGCCACGGTGCTGCACGTGGCGGCGCCAACGCTTAGCGTATCCTTGAGTACCAGCAGCAACGAGCTGCTGTGGATCATTGATATCTATTCATTAGTGATGGCCGGCATGGTGCTGCCGATGGGCGCGCTCGGCGACAAAATTGGCTTTAAGCGCCTGCTGCTGCTCGGCAGCGCAATTTTCGGCGTCGCGTCGCTGGCGGCGGCCTTTTCCCCCAGCGCGCTGGCGCTGATTGCCTCCCGGGCGCTGCTGGCCATCGGCGCCGCGATGATCGTTCCGGCGACGCTGGCCGGCATTCGTAACACCTTCGCCGAAGCCCGCCACCGCAATATGGCCCTGGGACTGTGGGCGGCGATTGGCTCCGGCGGCGCGGCTTTCGGCCCGCTGGTGGGCGGAATGCTGCTGGAGCACTTCTACTGGGGATCGGTATTTCTGCTCAACGTCCCCATCGTGCTGGTGGTGATGGCCTTCAGCGCGCGGATGGTGCCTCGGCAGCCCGCGCGGCGTGAGCAGCCGCTGAATATGCTGCAGGCGCTGCTGCTGATTACGGCGATCCTGATGCTGGTCTTTAGCGCCAAAACGGCGCTGAAAGGGCAGCTTGCGCCGTGGATCGCTGGCGCGGTAGCCCTCGCCGGGGCGGGGATGCTGTTCTCCTTCGTGCGCCGGCAGCTCTCGTCGCCGCGGCCGATGGTCGATATGCGCCTCTTTACGCACCGCATTATTTTAAGCGGCGTAATGATGGCGATGACGGCGCTGATTACGCTGGTGGGTTTCGAACTGCTGATGGCGCAGGAGCTGCAGTTTGTGCACGGTAAAACGCCGTTTGAGGCCGGGCTGTTTATGCTGCCGCTGATGGTGGCAAGCGGGTTTAGCGGGCCGATCGCCGGGATGATGGTCTCGCGCCTTGGCCTGCGCCAGGTGGCTACCGGCGGGATGCTGCTAAGCGCGTTCAGCTTCCTCGGGCTGTCTCTGACCGACTTCAGCAGCCAGCCGTGGCTGGCGTGGGGGCTGATGACCCTGCTGGGCTTCAGCGTTGCCAGCGCGCTGCTGGCCTCCAGCGCGGCGATTATGGCCGCCGCGCCAAAAGAGAAGGCGGCGGCGGCGGGAGCGATCGAAACGATGGCCTATGAGCTCGGCGCCGGGCTGGGCATTGCGCTATTTGGCCTGATCCTCAGCCGCAGCTACAGCGCGTCGATTGTGCTGCCGACCGGCGTCGACGGCGGCGCGGCGGAGCAGGCCGCATCCTCTATCAGCGAGGCGATAAAGCTGGCTCAGTCGCTGCCCGCCATTCCGGCCCATGCGCTGGTTGAGGCGGCCAAAACGGCGTTTATCAGCGCCCACAGTATCGTGCTGGCGACCGCCGGCGTCCTGCTGCTGCTGCTGGCGATAGGGATCTGGCGCAGCCTCGCCAAGGCTCCGCCGGTGAATGACGCCCTATAGCCGAAGAGAGAGCCGCTGCGGCCCGGCGCCTGTCGCGGCCGCAGGCACGTCAACGTTGAGCACCGCCAGCGAGCGCTGCTCTCAAATCTCAGAACGGAAGGCTAGCGGCGGGTTGCATACCAGCAGAGCAGGGAGCCGGCGCATACCATGCCGGCTCCCTGCCAGAACGACCACGAGAGGGACGCGCTCAGCAGTACCGCCGCCAGCGCCGATGAGAGCACCGGCGTAAAGTACGATGCCGCCGCCAGCAGGCTGACGTTGCCGTGGAGAATCCCCAGGTTCCACGCCGCGTAGGCCAGCCCCAGCGCTACCGCGACCATCACCAGCTTGATAACCACCGGCCAGCTAAAGACCATCGGCGGCTGCGCGCTGAACAGAAACTTCAGCCACAGGGTCAGGGCGGTTAATAATACGAACAGGGTGATGCCGTTTTTGCCCTTCGCATATTTGGCGGTAACCGTGCAGTAGGCCGCCCAGATAAAAGCGCCGACGAACGCCAGAATATAGCTCAGGGGGCTGGAGACGACGTTGCTGATAATTTCATCGCTATTCAGGCCGTGCTCGCCGCCTAATACCCAGACGACGCCAAACAGCGCAATAAATAAGCCGGGAATTACCAGCCAGGTGCTTTTCTGCTGATTAAAGAGAATGGCGAATAAAATCGTCAGGCTGGGCCACAGATAGTTGACCATACCCACTTCGATCGCCTGCTGGCGGGTGCCGGCAAAGCCCAGCGAAAGCGCGAGGCAGATTTCATAGCTGACGAACAGCAGGCTACCGGCCAGTAAATAGGGGCGCGGGATCTGCCGCAGCTGCGGGAAACCGACGGTAAACACCAGCAAAATACCGCTCAGGCTGTAGATCATCGCCGCACCGCCCACCGGGCCTAACCCTTCGCTCACCCCGCGAATCAAACCGACCATCGTGCTCCACAGCACAATAGCCGCCAGCCCGGTTAATGTTGCCTTCTTCTTTTCCATTTTAAACCTGATGCCAATCCACATTCAGCTTCGATTTATAACACTTTTCTATTCCCCCGGGCCGATATTTTCGCTGGCCTTTAATACCTTGGAGGTAATTAAACTCGCCAGACCTGACTATTAAGGGGGCGAGCGTTTTCGACATTGATTTGACGCAATAAAAACAGGGACATTGCTGTTAGTTTGCCCCCGCAATGAACAAAATTCCTGCATGGAGAAAATCAATGGACGTCAGCCGCAGAAAGTTTTTCAAAATCTGCGCAGGCGGTATGGCCGGAACAACAGCTGCTGCTCTGGGTTTCGCACCCAAAACGGCGCTGGCTCAGGCGCGTAACTATAAGCTATTGCGCGCCAAAGAGATCCGCAACACCTGCACATACTGCTCCGTGGGCTGCGGGCTATTAATGTATAGCCTCGGCGACGGCGCGAAGAACGCGAAAGAAGCGATTTACCATATCGAAGGCGACCCGGATCATCCGGTGAGCCGCGGCGCGCTGTGCCCGAAAGGCGCCGGCCTGCTGGACTACGTGCACAGCGAAAATCGCCTGCGCTATCCGCAATATCGCGCTCCGGACTCCGACAGCTGGCAGCGTATTTCGTGGGATGAGGCCTTCGAGCGCATTGCCAAATTAATGAAAGCCGACCGCGACGCCAACTTTATTGAGAACAACGAACAGGGCGTAACGGTTAACCGCTGGCTTTCCACCGGGATGCTGTGCGCATCCGCGGCGAGTAATGAAACCGGCATGCTGACGCAGAAGTTCGTGCGCTCTCTCGGCATGCTGGCGGTAGACAACCAGGCGCGCGTCTGACACGGACCAACGGTAGCAAGTCTTGCTCCAACATTTGGTCGCGGTGCGATGACCAACCACTGGGTTGATATCAAAAACGCTAACGTCGTGATGGTGATGGGCGGCAACGCCGCTGAAGCCCATCCGGTGGGATTCCGCTGGGCGTTAGAAGCGAAGAACAATAACGATGCGACGCTTATCGTCGTCGATCCGCGCTTTACGCGCACGGCATCGGTGGCCGATATCTATGCGCCGATCCGCTCCGGCACCGACATCACCTTCCTGTCGGGGGTGCTGCTGTACCTGATTGAAAACAACAAAATTAACGCCGAATACGTCAGGCACTACACCAACGCGAACCTGCTGGTGCGCGATGACTTTGCCTTCGACGACGGCCTGTTCAGCGGCTATGACGCGGAAAAGCGCCAGTACGATAGGTCCTCCTGGAACTACCAGTTTGATGAAAACGGCTTTGCCAAACGCGATGAAACCCTGACTCATCCGCGCTGCGTCTGGAACCTGCTGAAACAGCACGTCTCCCGCTATACGCCGGACGTGGTGGAGAACATCTGCGGGACGCCAAAAGCGGACTTCCTCAAGGTGTGCGAAGTGCTGGCCTCCACCAGCGCCGCCGACAGAACCACCACCTTCCTCTACGCGCTGGGATGGACGCAGCACACCGTCGGGGCGCAGAACATCCGCACCATGGCGATGATCCAGCTGCTGCTCGGCAATATGGGGATGGCGGGCGGCGGGGTTAACGCCCTGCGCGGCCACTCCAATATCCAGGGGCTGACCGACCTCGGGCTGCTGTCGACCAGCCTGACCGGCTATCTGACGCTGCCATCGGAAAAGCAGACGGATCTGCAAAGCTACCTGCAGGCCAACACGCCAGAAGCGACGCTGGACGAGCAGGTGAACTACTGGAGCAACTATCCTAAGTTCTTCGTCAGCCTGATGAAATCCTTCTACGGCGACGCGGCGCAAAAAGAGAACGACTGGGGCTTTAACTGGCTGCCGAAATGGGATCAGGCCTACGACGTCATCAAGTACTTCAACATGATGGATAGCGGCAAAGTCAACGGTTATATCTGCCAGGGCTTTAACCCGGTGGCCTCCTTCCCGGACAAAAACAAGGTAGTGCGCAGCCTCAGCAGGCTGAAGTTCATGGTGGTCATCGATCCGCTGGTGACCGAAACCTCCGTCTTCTGGCAGAACCACGGCGAGTCCAACGACGTCGACCCGGCGGCGATCCAGACCGAAGTCTTCCGCCTGCCGTCCACCTGCTTTGCCGAAGAGGACGGCTCCATTGCCAACTCCGGACGCTGGCTGCAGTGGCACTGGAAGGGCCAGGACGCGCCGGGCGAAGCGCGCAACGACGGAGAAATCCTCGCCGGTATCTACCACCGCCTGCGCGAAATGTACCGCGCCGAGGGTGGTAAGGGCGCCGAGCCGCTGCTGCGGATGGGCTGGAACTACAAACGGCCGGACCACCCGGAATCGGAAGAGGTGGCGAAAGAGAACAACGGCTACGCGCTGGCGGATCTCTACGACGCCGGCGGCGCGCTGGTGGCGAAGAAAGGCCAGCTGCTCAATAGCTTCGCGCTGCTGCGCGACGACGGCTCGACCTCATCCTCGTGCTGGATTTATACCGGCAGCTGGACCGAACAGGGTAACCAGATGGCCAACCGCGACAACGCCGACCCATCGGGCCTCGGCAACACGCTGGGCTGGGCCTGGGCGTGGCCGCTGAACCGCCGGGTGCTCTATAACCGCGCGTCGGCGGATAGCAACGGCCGGCCGTGGGACGCGAAGCGGATGCTGATCCAGTGGGACGGCGTGAAGTGGGGCGGGAACGATATTCCGGACTTCAACAGCGCGCCGCCGGGCAGCAGGACCGGGCCGTTTATCATGCAGCAGGAGGGCCTCGGCCGGCTGTTTGCGCTGGATAAGCTGGCGGAAGGTCCGTTCCCCGAGCACTACGAGCCGATGGAGACGCCGCTGGGCACCAACCCGCTGCACCCGAACGTTATCTCCAGTCCGGTGGTGCGTCTGTACGCAGAGGACGCCGTGCGTTTAGGTAAGAAAGAGAGGTTCCCGTACGTCGGCACCACCTATCGCCTGACCGAGCACTTCCACACCTGGACCAAGCACGCGCGGCTTAATTCCATCGCGCAACCGGAACAGTTCGTCGAAATCAGCGAGGGGCTGGCGAAGGCCAAGGGGATTGCCAACGGCGATCGCGTCACGGTCAGCAGCATGCGCGGCTTTATTCGCGCCGTGGCGGTGGTAACTCGTCGCCTGCGGACGCTCAACGTCAACGGCCAGCAGGTGGAAACCGTCGGAATTCCGCTGCACTGGGGTTTTGAAGGGGTGGCCCGTAAGGGCTACATCGCCAATACCCTGACGCCGAACGTCGGCGATTCCAACTCGCAAACGCCGGAGTATAAGGCGTTTCTGGTCAACATCGAGAAAGCGTAAGGGGCGATTCAATGGCGATGGAAACACAGGACGTTATTAAACGCTCCGCGACTAACCCTATGACTCCCGCGCCCCGCGCGCGGGACTTTAAGGCGGAAGTCGCCAAGCTTATCGATGTTTCATCCTGCGTGGGCTGCAAGGCCTGCCAGGTGGCCTGCTCCGAGTGGAACGATATCCGCGATGAGGTGGGGCACTGCGTCGGGGTTTACGATAACCCGGCGGATCTCAGCGCCAAATCCTGGACGGTGATGCGCTTTAGCGAAACCGAACAGAACGGCAGGCTGGAGTGGCTGATCCGTAAAGACGGCTGTATGCACTGCGAAGATCCGGGCTGCCTGAAGGCCTGCCCCTCCGCCGGGGCGATTATTCAGTACGCGAACGGCATCGTCGACTTCCAGCAGGAGAACTGCATCGGCTGCGGCTACTGCATCGCCGGCTGTCCGTTTAACGTCCCGCGCCTCAATCAAGAGGATAACCGGGTCTATAAATGCACGCTGTGCGTTGACCGCGTCAGCGTTGGTCAGGAGCCGGCGTGCGTGAAAACCTGCCCGACCGGGGCGATTCACTTCGGCAGCAAGAAAGAGATGCTGGAGGTGGCGCAGGAGCGGGTCAACAAGCTGAAGGCGCGCGGCTATCCGCACGCCGGAGTGTACAACCCGCCCGGCGTGGGCGGCACGCACGTGATGTACGTGCTGCATCACGCCGACCGGCCGGAGCTGTACCACAAGCTGCCAAACGACCCGACAATTGATACCAGCATCAATCTGTGGAAAGGGGCGCTGAAGCCGCTCTCGGCGCTAGGCTTTGTCGCCACCTTTGCCGGGCTGATTTATCACTACATCGGGATCGGGCCGAACAAGGAAGTGGATGACGATGAGGAGCAACATGATGAGTAAATCGAAGATGATTGTGCGCACGAAGTTTATCGACCGCGCCTGTCACTGGACGGTGGTTATCTGCTTCTTTCTGGTTTCGCTATCCGGGATCGCGTTCTTCTTCCCGACCCTGCAGTGGCTGACGGAAACCTTCGGTACGCCGCAGATGGGGCGCATTCTGCATCCCTTCTTCGGGGTGGTGATTTTTATCGCCCTGATGTTTATGTTCGTCCGTTTTGTGCACCACAACATCCCCGACCGGCAGGATATTCCGTGGCTGAAGGGGATCGTTGAGGTGCTGAAAGGCAACGAGCATAAGGTGGCGCGGGTCGGGAAATATAACGCCGGGCAGAAGATGATGTTCTGGACCATTATGAGCATGATTTTTGTGCTGCTGGTGAGCGGGGTGATTATCTGGCGCCCCTGGTTTGCGCACTATTTCCCGATACAGGTCATTCGCTACGGCCTGCTGATCCACGCGGCGTCGGCGATTGTGCTGATCCACGCCATCCTGATCCATATGTATATGGCGTTCTGGGTGAAAGGGTCGATTAAGGGCATGGTTGAAGGCAAGGTGAGCCGCCGCTGGGCGAAAAAGCACCATCCGCGCTGGTACCGCGATGTCGAACGTCTGGAAGCGAAGAAAGAGAGTTCGCAGGGGATGAAATAGGCCTGCCGCGGAATTCTGCATGGCGCGACCGATGTCGCGCCATTTTTAGCCTTCGCCGCGCAGAACCTCCAGCTCCACCCGCTGGCCGTAAGAGAGCTCGAGGGTATTGCCGTCCGGGTCGGCAAAGAACACGTAGTAGCCCACCGGCTCGCCGAGCTGTTCAGGCTGCGCTGCGCAGCACCCCCTCCCGACGCGCCATCGCGGTTTTTTCATCGATCTCCTGCCGCGTCGCGCACGCTACCCCGAGATGGCCGAACGGCCCAAGCGGGGTATCGGTGTGGCTATCCGTCTGCACCAGCACCAGCGCGAACGGGCGGGTGCGGTCGCTCAGCCACGCTACGTGGCGGGCGGAGGGCAGATCGGGCGAACGCCGGTGGATCACCTGCATCGCGGCGTAGCGGCTATAAAAATCGATACTTTTTTGCAGATCGCGCACCATAAAGGCGACGTGGGTAAAACCGCTGTCTACTTCCTGCATCATGCTGCTCCTGTAAGGTCGTTTTGTTCTGCCGACAACGGTAATACCTCAGGTTAACCTGAGGTAAAGCGCGAATTGTGCCATTGGCGATCGCCAAAACGGGTAGGGCGAAGAGGCTCCCGCCGATGCGGGAGCCGGCGGAGGACGCTAGAAGTGTTCCTTAATAAAGCGGAAGGGGTATTCGGTGGATTTGGCCTTGCTCGTTTTGCGTTTAGGCAATTTGACCGGCTCGATATGCGGGTTCTTGTAGGGGATTTGCGCCAGCAGGTGGGTAATGATATTCAGGCGAACGCGCTTCTTCTCCTCCGAACGGGCGACAAACCACGGCGCCCAGGCGGTATCGGTGGCGGCGAACATCGCGTCCCGGGCGGCGGTATAGTCGTCCCAGCGGTTAAACGACTTGATGTCCATTGGCGACAGCTTCCAGATTTTGCGCCCGTCGTTGATGCGGTCGCGCAGGCGGCGCTCCTGCTCTTCCGGCGTGACCTCCAGCCAGTATTTCAGCAAGATGATCCCCGATTCCACCATGGCCCGTTCGACCATCGGCGCGCCTTCGAGGAATTTGTCGGTCTGTTCGGGGGTACAAAAGCCCATCACCCGCTCGACGCCGGCGCGGTTGTACCAGCTGCGGTCGAAGATCACTATCTCTCCGGCGGCGGGTAAAAAGGGAATATAGCGCTGATAGTAGAGCTGGCTCTTCTCGCGCTCGGTGGGCGCCGGCAGGGCGACCACCCGAAACACGCGCGGGCTGACCCGCTCAGTGATGGCTTTGATGGTGCCGCCTTTCCCGGCTCCGTCGCGCCCCTCAAACACGATGCAGACCTTCAGCCCCTGTCTGACGACCCACAGCTGCAGCTTGACCAGCTCAACGTGCAGCTTGCGCAGCGCCTTTTGATACTCTTTTTCGCCGAGCGGCTCGATTTTACCGGCGCGATCGCTGGCTTTGCTCTTTTTCTTGTTGCCCATGGGCTCTTCTCCGTCGTCAACAGCGCCGGGTTAAGCGCGCTACTATGAAGTGTAATAACCGCGCCAGCGGGCGGCGGAAAATATTCATTCTCCGCGCCGTCCGGTTATTTAGCGAATGATGCGGCCGTTGGGCTTTGGCTGGAGTTCGGTTGCGCTGGCCGCCGCGCGCCGCTTCCGGCCCGGCGCGCGGGGCCGAAGGTTTAATCCGTGAACGGCTCACCGAGGGTTAGCATCAGGCGATTGGCCCAGGCGAAAAATGCCGCGGATTGCAGCAGGTCGAGCTGGGCGAGGATATCGAGCCCCTGGCGCTCAACGGCGGCGAGGTGAGCGGCGCCGAGCGCCGACGGAGTGACCGAGACCGCGGCGGCAAAATCAATCTCCGCCTGCCAGCGCGCCGACTGGCCGTCGCTGAGATTATCGCCCGGCGTTACCGCCAGCAGGGTTTCCACCGCCGTCTCCTCTTTTGCCAGCTGGGCCGCCTTGCGGGCGTGCACCGACGCGCAATAAATACAGCCGTTAACTTTGCTGGCCACCGTCGCCGCCAGCTCCCTTTCGGCGCGCGGCAGCCCGCCCGGCGTATAGAAAATACCTTTATCGGTTAGCGTGCGCTGCTCCAGCAGCGGCTGATTGCGGGCCAGCAGGCGAAAGTAGGGCGAGTCGCTGTGGCCATATTTCGCCAGAATATCCTGTTCGTCCGCGCTGAATTCGTCCAGCGGCCTGGCGGCGATCCACGGCTCCCAGCTCAGCTCGTCGCGGGTGAAGCGCACCGGCGCGCGCTTACCGCTGACCGTCTGCGGCGCGGTATGCCAGAAGCCGGCCACCACCGGCGTCTCGGCGCTGGCCGCTGGCTTACCGTTCAGCAGCCGCAGCCCGGCGACCAGCCGGCTCTGGAAGCTCACAAAGGCGATTAGCTGGGCGAGGGTGACCACCGCCCGCAGGCTCCAGCCGGCGTGAGTTAACGCCTGCAGCGCCGCTGGCGTCGCCTCGATCGGGGTAAAGGTCAGCAGGCGGGCAAACCCCAGCGCCGGGATCAGCCGCGGCGAGGTCGGGTCGGCAAGGCCAAACCCGGCATAGTGGGCGGCGAGGGAGTCGGCATGGTGCAGCTTGGCCACCTTCGCGGCGACCGCAAAGCGCTCGCTCAGGGGGAAATCCTCCTCCTGCTGGCCGAACAGCGTTTCATAGCTGCCCTGGGCATGGCTGGTGGCCGCCTCGCGTACCGCGCGGGCCTCGGCCAGGGCGGAATTCGGGGCAATCTCGGCCAGCTCAGCCAAAATATCCTGACTCAGTGTCATGGTGACTCCTTACTGTAGTTGCGGGGCAATATGCTGAGCGATCAGCTCAATGGAGCGCAGCGTGTCGCGATGCGCCGGCTCAACGGAGTGGACCTGGAACGAAATATCGGTCACCCGCGCCAGCACGCTATCCTGCGCCAGCGAAGCCTGCACCTGCTCGACGTCGCCGACGTGAGCATCCAGCTGAGAGAGATAATCGGTGACGGTGTCACCAATAAGCTGATGTCCGGCAGCGCGGTGCGCCGCCGCCTGACGGCGCAGACCCGGCTCCGCCACCTGCAGGGCGTACTGCCGGCTGTCGGCAATAAACGCGGTGCGCGAGGCGAGGATCCTCGGCGCGACGCCCGCCGGCAAAGCGTTGAGGTAGGCGTCAATAATCGGATTCTGGATGGCGTCCAGCGGCAGCCGCGGCTGACCGACGGGGCGCGGCTGGGTGCGGGAGAGCATCAGCCCGTGACCGGCCTGGCCCGCGCGGATGGCCCCTTCGGCGGAAAACGTGGCAATCCATATGCGTTCGGCGAGCTGCGGCGCCGGCGGGTAGAGATGGTTATCCGGATGGGTCAGCGAATCGCCGCGCCAGGCGCTGTGGATCAGATACAGGTGTTCGGCAAACACCTCCGCCCGCCGTTCGCTGGTCAAGCCAAACGGTAAAAAGGAGGTCGCCGTGCCGCCTGAACCAAAGCCCACCTCAAGCCGCCCGTCCGCGAGCAGATCCAGCACCGCCGCGTCTTCGGCGACGCGTAGCGGATTTTCCATCGGCAGGGTAATGATGGCGGTGCCAAGGCGAATACGCTCGGTATGCGCGGCGGCATGGGCGAGAAACACCAGCGGCGACGGCAGGCCGCCCTCATGCTCATGGAAATGGTGCTGCGCAATCCACGCGCTATCGAAGCCGAGACGTTCGGCGTGGCGGATCTGCTCGGTCGCCAGGCGGTAGCGCTCCTTCGGCGCCGCATCGTCCAGCAAACGGGTGAAAAAGCCCAGACGTTTACGCGTCATGCAACCTCCTTGCTTAGGGTGGAAAAGTGGGGAATAGCGGCGATAAGTTCGCGGGTGTAATCGTGCTGCGGCGCGGCGAACAGGCGGCTAACCTCGCCGTGTTCGACAACCTGGCCGGCGCGCAGGACCGTCACGCTGTGGGCGATGCGGCGCACCGTGGCCAGATCGTGGGTAATAAACAGATAGGTCAGCCCCAGCTGCTGCTGGAGCTGCTGCAGCAGGGCCAGAATTTGCGCCTGCACCGTGACGTCGAGCGCCGAGGTGGCTTCATCCAGCACCAGAATGGTTGGCTCCAGTACCAGCGCGCGGGCGATGGCCACCCGCTGGCGCTGGCCGCCGGAGAGCTCGCGGGCGGTTCGCGCCAGCAGCTCAGGGGCGAGGGCCACCTTGGCGGCAACCGCCTCGACGCGGGCGCGCCGCAGGGGCGGGCTGAGTCGGTCAAAGTTCTTCAGCGGCTCTTCGATAATTTCCCGCAGCGTCTGCCGCGGATCGAGGGAGGCGAACGGGTTTTGATAGACGAACTGAATTTTGCGCCGCAGCTGGCGCTGCGCTTCGCGGCTTAAATGTCCGGCGTTGATGCCGTCAATGGCAATCTCGCCGCTATCGGCGTGCTCAAAGCCGAGCAGGATCCGCGCGAGGGTGGTTTTTCCCGAACCGGATTCGCCGACCAGCGCGTGGGTGCTGCCGCGCCGCACCGCAAAGCTCACGCTATCCAGCGCCTGCAGATGCGAATGGCCCAGCGAAAAGCGCTTGCTGACGCCTTCGAGACGCATGGCCGACGTCGCCAGCCCGCGTCCGCCCGCCGGGGCGATAGTCAGGTTTTGCCCCTGCAGGTCGCTGAGCAGCTGGCGGGTGTAGGCGTGCTGCGGGGCACGGATCACCTCCGCCGTGGCGCCATGCTCCTGAATCTCGCCGTGGCGAAACACCAGCAGGCGGTCGGCGCGCTGCGCCGCCAGCGCCAGATCGTGGGTCACAAACAGCACCGCGGTGCCGGATTCGCGACGCAGGGTATCGAGCAGGTCGAGAATGCGCTTTTGTACCGTGACGTCGAGGGCGCTGGTGGGCTCGTCGGCGATGATTAAATCGGGCTTCAGGGCGATGGCTATGGCGATCAGCACCCGCTGCTTCATGCCGCCGGAGAGCTGGTGTGGGTACTGGTTAAAACGCTGTTCGGGATGGCTCAGGCCGACTTTCTCCAGCAGCGCCAGCACCTGCTGCCTGCGCCCGGCGGCGCTGTCCTTTTGATGCAGGCGGAGGATCTCCCCGAGCTGGGCGCCGATGGTCTGCACCGGGTTCAGCGAGTTGCCGGGGTCCTGGGGCACCAGGCTGATGCGCGCGCCGCGCAGGCTATCGAGCCGTTTTGCCGACCAGCCGCTGATATCCTCGGCGTTAATGACGATCCGTCCGCCGTCGCGGCGAGCGTTATCCGCCAGCAGGCCGATAATCGCCTGGGCGGTGGTGCTCTTGCCGGAGCCGGACTCGCCGACAAACGCCAGCATTTCGCCGCGCCTGATGCTAAAGCTGATGCCATGCACCACCTCGCGCCACTGCTGCCCGCTACGGTAGCTGATGCGCAGGTTTTCGACGCTTAATACGTTCATGCGCGTTCTCCGCTAAATTGACGGCTGATGCGGTTGGCGGCGAGCACTACCGCCACCACCGCCACGCCGGGGAAGGTGGTCAGCCACCAGGCGGTTGCAAGATAATTGCGCCCTTCGGCAATCAGCAGCCCCCATTCCGGGACCGGGGGCGGAGTGCCGTAGCCGAGGAAGCTCAGGGTGGAGAGCGCGAGGATCGCCTGACCGAACTGCAGGGTGGCGAAGGCCAGCACCGCGGTCAGCGAATTCGGCAGAATATGCCGCCAGAAGACGGCGAAGAAGGTCCCGCCGCTGCCGTAAGCCGCTTCGACGTAATCGCTATGGCGTACGCGAACCACCTCCGCCCGCGCCAGGCGGGCAAAGCTGGCAATCGCCGCGACGCCAACGGCCACGGCGGCGTTAACGGTGCCGAAGCCGAGGATAATGATCACCGTCAGCGACAGCAGCAGCGAAGGGATCGCCAGCAGAACGTCAACCAGCCGCATCACCACCGACTCGACGCGTCCGGCGGCGGCCCCGGCAAGGGTGCCGAGCGCGCTGCCGACGATCAGCCCGATGGCGACCGCCGCCAGCGCCGCGCTGAGGGAGTGCACGGCGCCGTAAACAATTCGCGCCCACAGGTCGCGACCCAACTGGTCGGTGCCGAGCCAGTGCCCGGCCTGCGGCGGCAGGCGCTGGGCGCCGGGTATCCCTTCCAGCGGATTCCAGGAGGTAAAAAGCTGCGGCGCGACGGCCAGCAGGGCGGCGGTAACGATGACCGCCCAGGCCAGCCACAGCCCCGGCTGCAGGCGCAGGCTGCGCCGGCTAAACGTCCGGCGGTGGGCGGCGATAGCGTAATCGACCAGGCTCATAGGGCACCTCCGGCAAGCGGTTTCAGGCGCGGATCGAACAGCGGCATCAGCAGATCGACCAGCAGATTAATCAGCACGAAGCCTAGGGCCGAGATCATCACCACCGCCTGCAACACGGCGATATCCTGATTATTCACCGCCTGCTGGGTGAGCTGCCCGAGCCCGCCGCGGCCAAATACGGTTTCGGTAATCAGCGCCCCGGCAATCAGTTCGCCGAGCAGCAGGCCGGCAATGTTCAGTACCGGCAGCAGGGCGTTGCCGATGACGTGTCGCCACAGGACGCCGGTTTCGCTCATCCCTTTGGCCCGGGCGACGGCAACAAAGGGCTGCGCGGCAACCTGATCCATGCTGCGCAGCAGAATTTGCGCCAGCGGCGCGGAGATCGGCACCGCCACGGCAATAATCGGCAGAATCAGCCCCTGTAGCGGGCCGGGGTTGATCACCGGGATCCAGCGCAGCTGGAAGGAGAACAGCTGAATCAGGGCGATGCCGAGCCAGAAGGTGGGCAGGGAGATAAACAGCACCGGCAGCGATTGCAGGGCGTTGCTCAGCCAGCGTAGTCCCGGCAGCCGCGCGGCGAAGGCGAGGGTAAAGGCCAGCGCGATCGCCGCGATAAAGGCCGGAAACGCGAGGCTCAGGGTTTGCGGAAGATTGCTGGCGAGCAGCGCGTTGACCGCGATCCCCGCCTGCAGCGAGTAGCCAAAATCGCCGCGCAGCATCGCCAGCAGGCTGTGCAAATACTGACGCCACAGCGGGCTATCGGCGCCGTAGGCGAGGCGCATTTCGGCAATTTGCACCGGGCTGAGGCCAAGATCCGGATTCTGGAACTTGATCAGCACCGCATCGCCCGGCAGAACCTGCAGCAGCACGAAGGAGAGGGTGAACGCCGCCCACAGCACCAGTAAACCCTGGCCCAGCCGGCTTAGAAGATAGCGGCTCATCATCGGCTCCTTAACGCTTGTCGAGCCACGCGCCGTAGAACGACGGGCGGCCAACCGCTTCAAAACTGACGCCTTTCACCCATTTCGCCCCGGCAAACACCTGCGGCTCTTCAAAGATCGGGATTACGTAGGCGTTATCCAGCAGATAGCGCTGGGCGTCGCCGGTGAGCTGCAGGCGCTTTTGCGCGTCAACTTCGGCGGAGATGGCGGTGAGCAGGGCGTTGAGCTTATCGTCGCGGAAGCTCTGCACCTTGTCGCTGGAGCCGCCTTTTTGCAGCAGAGCATCGCGGTTGCCCGGGAAGAACATGCTTTTCACCACGTCCGGATCGGCGCGGCCGACCTCGGAAACGGTGAGCGGCGTTTTCAGCGGATCGAGGTTATCGAGGGTCCGGCTGCCGGCGTCTCCGGCCTTGACGCTGAGCACCACGCCGACCTGCCGCCACTGTTGAGCAACCAGCTGCAGCACCTCTTTATTTTGCGGCTGCGGCAGCGATTCATAGACCGTCAGCGCCAGCCGCTGGCCATCTTTGGCGCGAATACCATCGGCGGCCGTCTTCCAGCCCGCTTCGTCCAGCAGGGCGTTGGCCTTCGCCGGGTCGAAGGTTAGCCTGTCGCTGAGGTTGACATAGCCCGCCGCCGAGCTGGCGATGGCCGAGGTGGCCTGCGGATAGTTGGCGGAAAACAGCGTCTCGACGACCTGCTTCGCGTTGGTGGCATGCAGCAGCGCCTGGCGAACGCGCAGGTCGGAAACCAGCGGGTTATCCGGGCGGAAGCTCAGGCTATCGTTCACTCCGCGAGTCGGCGCGGCGTAGATGGTAAAGCCCTGGTCGGTGGCCTGCTTTTCATCGTAGGCCTGAACCTGGCGGATAAAGTCGGCCTGGCCCGCCAGCAGCGCGCCGATGCGCACGCTATCTTCCGGGGTGACGATAAAGGTAATGCCGTTGAGGTTCGCCGGCCCCTGCTGCGGCAGGTTTTTCGGCCCCCAGCGGTAATCTTTGCGCGCCACCAGCGTCAGCTCGCGGCCCGGCTTTTCATCCTTAACACTGAACGGGCCGGAGCCGATAATGTTGCGCGCATCGCCGAGCTCTTCGAAGTTGCGCTGCAGCGTGCTAAGCGACACCAGCCCCGAGCCGATGGTCGCCGTGCCCTGCAGGAAGCCGGGAGAGGGCTTTTTGAAATAGAACTTTACCGTCAGCGGGTCGATGACCTCGCTGCGATCGTAGTTGTTTATCACCTCCGAGACCGGCAGGCGGTGGGCCTTATCCCCCAGTCCGTAGGTATCGAAGTTTTTCGCAACCGCGTTGGCGTCCAGCGGGGTGCCGTCGGAGAAGGTGACGCCGGGGCGCAGCCTGAAGGTATATTCGGTTTTGTCGGCGTTAGTGCTCCAGCTTTCGGCAATCCACGGCTCGACCGCTAAGGTTTTGGGGTTCTGCCAGGTCAGCTTATCGGTGATCTGGTTGAGGATCCCGCCGTTGGGGTAGAAGCCGCCGGCGGGTGGATAGAGGTTGGTGTGCGGCTGCTGCTCAAGATAAATCAGGGTGCCGCCTTTAATCGGCGTATCGGCGGCCCAGGCTGAAAAGGCGCCTGATAAAAAGAGTGCTGCCAGCGCGGGCAGGCGAAAACGGCTTTGCATGGTGAATTCCTTTGTTATCTATTGCGTTGCCATCATCGGGCGCGGTTATTAACAAAGGAACAAAGGAATTGCGCTAAGCATGTGCATAAAAAGCATTAATATCCGCCATCGCTTCGGCAGCACGCGCGCCGGCGACGGCCACGCGCCTGAGGCAGCCTTGCTGCGGCGTGAATCATTTCGGGGACTTTATTTTTTGGCTGGCACTAATCTCATAAGTTTATAAAAAGATTGAGATGAGACTTAGAGCCTATCCCAAAAGGAATTATCGTATAATACGTTACGGTAATTTCTGAGGGGGAATGTATGGCGGGTAGCAAGTGGCAGATCAGCGACGAACTATGGGAAAAAATGGCTCCACTCATCCCGGAGCATAAAACCAGCCACCCACTGGGGACTCATCGTAGACGCGTTGATAACCGTGCTGCCATGGATGCCATATTCTTCGTCCTCAGGACCGGTTGCCAGTGGAACGCCCTGAACGCCACCGGGATATGTTCATCGAGTTCTGCACACCGACGCTTCCAGGAATGGCGCGATGCGGGAGTCTTCGAACGCTTCTGGCAGAACGGTTTGCTTGCCTGCGAACATCTGGACGGCATTGACTGGTCCTGGCTGTCGATGGACGGCTGTATGACCAAATCGCCATTGTCAGGAACAAAAAAACAGGCCGTAATCCCACGGACAGAGGGAAACAAGGCGTAAAGCGTAGCCTGCTGACAGACGCCAACGGGCTTCCTCTGTCGCTGGTTGTTGCAGCAGCGAACACGCACGATATCAAACTGGTTGCAGATACGCTCGATGCACTTCAGACGGGGCGTCCGGGGCAAAAACTCAGACTCTGCCTGGACAAAGGTTACGAAGCTGGCTGGCTGAAAACGTATCTACAGAGCCGCCGCTACGAGCCGCATATCCAGTCCCGTAAAGAGGAGTCTGATGCAGGTAAAAACACCGACTTCAAAGCCCATCGCTGGGTTGTCGAGAGGACTCATAGCTGGATGAATCGCTTTCGCCGGGTTCTGACCCGATGGGAAAAGAAGGCCGAAAATTACGAGGCCATGTTGCATTTTGCCTGCGGCATCATTGTCTGGAACAAAATCCTATTGGGATAGGCTCTTAAGGTTGATAAATTACCGGCTGACAAATGAATGTCGCTAAACGGGGAAAGGGTCATGCGGAAATATTTACTGGCGCTGACGGTGGTGATATTAACCGGCTGCGCCGCGGCGCCGAATTTACCGCCGACCGATACGATCACCACAGTTAAGCCGATCTCAACCGGCGTTATTGCGGCATCCAATAAATACACCTATCGGTTTTATCGGGACGGCGCTCCGCAGGAGTATCAGCGCTATAGCACCTTCTACCAGCGCTTTAATCAAGTCGCTTCGGGCGTGCGGGTAAACTTTGCGGTTAAGCAACATGAGGTGGTGGCGGAATATCTGGTGGTGCTTGATAAGCGCAAACTGGACGCGGCGCAGCAGACGGTATTAACCAATGAATACAGAGCGACGGCGCTGGATAGCGAACATCTTGGCGTGCTGTTTAAGGCGAGCGGCTACTGGACGGAAGCGGTTCCTGGCGAGCTGGAAGAGTCATATCGGCTCTCCCGCCCGGTGGTGGTCTCGATCAACGATCGAACGCAAACCATTTCGACCCTCGGGACGATTGCGCTGATCCCGCTGGTGCCGCTGTTCCCGCTGTACATGATGTACGGCTGCGCGACCGGGCCGTGCGTTTAGCGTGAATTTACGCCTCTCCCCAGGCGAGGAGAGGCGTAAATTCAGCAGCGCTTCATGTTGCAGGGGGCGCCGCGTTTTTTCCATTACGTTGACCTGCTGGTCGTGAGTGACAACGGCAGCTCTTATGCTTTCTCCTTGATATAAAGGACAAATTACGTCGCGTTCTCTATGAATAACGCTCACTAATGATTAATCTTCATGCCGTTTAATTCATATTTATTAGTTAAAGATGCTGTGTAAATGGTAGTGGATAGCAAAAATTCCGTTATTTTGGCAGAACTATGGCTGTTAATATTTATGACATCAATTGGTCATACTCCTTTCATGGCCGACCGGCAGGCTGTTAGCGGACAATTAATGAGATGGTCACTCCCTCTTCCTGAGCACTATGCTGAAAACAGGTTTAATTCGGAGAAGCATCATGGAAAACATTGCACTTATTGGTATCGACCTGGGTAAAAATTCCTTTCATATTCATTGTCAGGATCAGCACGGTAAAGCGATTTATCGAAAAAAATTTACCAGGCAAAAACTGTATGAATTTCTTGCAACATGCCCGGCGACAACCGTCGTAATGGAAGCCTGCGGTGGAGCTCATTTCATGGTGCGTAAACTATTCGAACTGGGGCATACGCCAAAGCTGATATCCCCTCAGTTTGTTCGCCCATTTGTTAAAACGAATAAAAATGACTTTGTTGATGCAGAAGCCATCTGTGAAGCAGCATCACGACCATCCATGCGATTTGTCAGGCCCCGCACAGAATCTCAGCAGGCTATGCATGCCTTGCACCGGGTCAGAGAATCTCTGGTCAGCGACAGGGTCAAAACCACAAACCAGATACAGGCATTTTTACTGGAATTTGGTGTGAGCGCACCAAAAGGTCCGGCGCTGATAAAGCGACTCGCAGAAATCATGGAGACAAACAATCTTCCGCCTTACATAACCGGCTTGCTGGAAAAACTGCGCAAACATTACGATTATCTTGTTGAGCAAATTAAAGATCTGGAGATTCAACTGCAAATATCGCTCGGCGAAGACGATGCCGGCCAGCACTTACTCTCCATCCCCTGTGTCGGTCCTTTAACTGCAAGCCTGCTTTCTACTCAACTGGGAGATGGTAAACAGTATGGCAGCAGCCGGGATTTTGCTGCCTCAACAGGTCTGGTGCCCCGGCAGTACAGCACGGGAGGACGGACTACCCTGACGGGCATCAGTAAACGGGGAAATAAAAGGCTGCGGGCATTGCTGGTTCAGTGTTCCCGGGTCTATCTGCGGACGCTGGAGAGCCGGACAGGGAAGCTTGCCGACTGGGTCAGGGGATTATTGCTGCGGAAAAATAATTTTGTCGTGACCTGTGCTCTGGCAAACAAACTGGCCAGGATTGCCTGGGCGATGACGACCCGAAAGCAGTGTTTTGAGGCGTAATTATCGGATGTATTTACATGTCTGAACAGTGACTCACCTGGTTTTGCGAATACTGATTATTGATGATATTAACGGCTAACCGGCCCGACGAAAAACCTGTGTATAGGAATGGCTGATTAAGGTCGCTCAATTTATAAGGTTCGTCAGGCGCGGAACTCATCGGGGCGCGGGCATACACAACCCATTCAGACGCCGGATAGATTCATGCAAGCCAACAATATTTTCAGTATCGGTATTGCAAAAACGGGAGTGACCATAGATTCCTATAACAACAGAGTGATAACCCAATGCATCTGGTAAAAAACATCCTCGCCGCAACGCTGCTCTTCTCCGCCGCCGCTCAGGCCGACAACGTGCTGGATTTCCCGCAGCCGGAAAACAATCCGGAGGAGTTTTACGCGGTCACCGAAATTCCGACCGGCGGCATTATCAAATATGAAACCGACGCCAAAACCGGGTTTATCATCGCCGATCGTTTCCAGTCGATGCCGGTGGCTTACCCGGCCAACTACGGTTCGCTGACCCAGTCGCTGGCCGGCGATGGCGACCCGCTTGATGTGGTGTTCTATACCCGCGCGCCGATGGCGCCCGGCACCTTAATTAAGCTGCGGGCGATTGGCGTGCTGAAGATGATCGATGGCGGTGAGAAGGACGATAAAATCATCGCCGTGCCGGCCAGCAAAATTGACCCAACCTATGATGATATTAAGAACATCAGCGATCTGCCGAAAATTGAGCAGGAGCGCCTGCAGGCCTTCTTCCGGGTCTATAAGCAGCTGCCGGATGGCCGCAAAAAGGTCGAACTGAACGGTTTTAACGATGCTGCGGCGGCGAAGCAGGAAATTAAACAGGCATGGGATGCCTGGAAAGCGAAAAAGCCGCAGTAATAGACTAAACGAAGCCCGGCCCTGGCTTGACGCCTCGGGCCGGGCGGGTTTGCGTTTAACTCAGTCTGGCATTGATGTCTGCGATCTCCTTACGCCACTGCGCCTGCAGCTGCGGTTTTTGATGCTTCGGCCTGCGCGCCATATCTTCAGCCAGGCGCCGTTCGAGGCTAATCAGCCGTTCCAGCAGCGCATCGCTCTCCTCTGCGCGCATCACCGCCTCCGGTGCCCGCGCTGGCCGTTCGCAATGGCCGGTAATGTTACGCAGCCGGGCATAGACCTCGTCCACATCATGCCATTCGCTGAGACCCTGATCGTCGATAAGCCAGAAGCGGTTACAGCTGCTGGCGATCAGCTGACGGTCATGGCTCACCAGCAGCAGGCCTCCGGGGTAGTCCCGCAGCGTAGCCGCCAGCGCCTCTTTGCCTTCCATATCAAGATGGTTGGTGGGCTCATCTAACAGCAGCAGGCTATAGCGCGCCAGCGACAGCCCGACAAACAGTAGCCGGGAGCGTTCGCCTCCGCTCAGAGTGCTGACCTTCTGCCCGTGACGGGCCCAGCCGAAGCCGGCGGCAATCAGCGCGCGTTTCCGCGCCTCCGCCGCCGGGGCGAAGGCTTCGAGCGCCTCCAGCAGGCTATGATTATCCTCCAGCTGCTGCAGCGTCTGGTCATAGTAGCCCGGATTAAGGCGCGGATGCAGACGCAGCCCGGCGTCCGGTGCCGGCTGCTGCAGCTGTCGCCACAGCAGGCGCAGCAGCGACGATTTCCCGCCGCCGTTGCGGCCCATGATGGCGACCCGATCGCCGCTTTTCAGCCGCGCCAGCCCGGTGGTAAAGAGGGCGGGCAGCCCCGGCGCCGGCGGCACCGGCAGACGTTCCATCTCCAGCAGCCGGTCGGCCTGCACCGCGTCGCCGTGTAGCGCCAGCCGCCACGGCGTTCCGTCGGTGACGCTGGTTTGGTTCTCCTGGAGACGCTGCACCTGTTTTTCCATCTGTTTGGCCTTGCGCGAGAGGCTCTCGTTGTCATAGACCTGACCCCAGGCCGCCAGGCGTTTAGCGCTGACGGTGACGCGGTCGATCTCCTTTTGCTCGGCCTTATGGCGCAGGGCATCGCTTTCGTCCTGCTCCTCCAGCGCCTGACGGGCCGCGCTGCAGGGGAGGGAGAAGGCGTGCATGCTGTTGTCGCGCAGGATCCAGCTGGTATTAGTTACAGCATCCAGTAAGAGGTTGTCATGTGACACCACCACGAAGCTCCCCTGCCAGGTTTGCAGGAAGCTTTCCAGCCACAGCAGGGTCGGCAGATCGAGATGGTTGCCGGGCTCGTCAAGCAGCAGCAGATCGGGCTGCTGAATCAGGGCCCGCGCCAGCAGCAGCCGGGTATGCTGGCCGCCGCTGAGGGTGGCCGCCTGCCGATCGAAGCCGCCGACGTCAAAGCCCATTTCGGCCAGCAGTCGCTCCGCCTGCCAGCGATGGTTTTCCCGATCCGCCGCGGGTAGGCGCGCCAGTACCGCCTGCACCAGCGATTGCGCCAATAGCGCCTGCGGCAGATGCTGCTCCACCCGGGCCAGCAGGCAGTGGTTAGCCAGCGCCACCTGGCCGGAATTGGGCGTAAGCGTGCCGTCGAGTACCTGCAGTAGGGTACTTTTCCCGCAGCCGTTGTAGCCCATCAGGCCAATGCGGTCGCCTTTTTTGAGGGTAAAGGAGAGATCGTTGAATAACGGGCCAAACGGCATTTCAACGTACAGAGATTGTGCGGTTAAGAGTGTGCTCATTGTGACTTACTCAAGAGTTACAGGCATGAGAATGCCTCGTCAAACATCGCTGACGATAACCCGGTAAGCCCGAGGGAAGGGGACTAAAGTTTGGTTTCTTCGCTCAAGCTAAAGTTATCGCAGCACGATACCGATAACGCTTGAGGGGGTGCGATCGCCAAATGTATGTGAAAAATTAAACATTTCACAGTACGGCATGGGATCCTCCTTTTTTATTCAGTTAGTTGACAGGTGCAGGCAGTGTAGAGGGAGAACGCGGCTTTAGCCAGCGGCTAAAAATGGGGGGATGGGACAAAAAAGCGGGCCCGTTGGGCCCGCCGTGTTCGCTGCGATTCAGATGAATCGCGCTTAAATCGACGTCCGGCGATAGTTGCGATACTCCGGCTGCCAGAAGTTATCGTTGATCGACTGGAGCAGCGCCTCGGCGGAGGTTTTCACCGCCACGCCCTGCTCCTGGGCGACTTTACCTACCGCAAAGGCGATGGCGCGCGACACGGTCTGAATATCCTTCAGCTCCGGCAGCACCGGGCCTTCGCCGTTGTTCACCAGCGGCGAGTGCTTCGCCAACGTTTCGCTGGCGGCCATCAGCATATCCTCGGTGACCCGCGAGGCGCCGGAGGCGATCACCCCGAGACCAATGCCGGGGAAGATATAAGAGTTATTGCACTGGGCAATCACGTACTGCTTGCCTTTCAGCGTCACCGGCGCAAACGGGCTGCCGGTAGCGACCAGCGCTTCGCCGTCGGTCCAGCTGAGAATGTTCTGCGGCGTTGCTTCCACCCGGGATGTGGGGTTCGATAGCGGCATCACGATCGGCCGCGGGCAGTGCTTATGCATCTCGCGAATAATCTCTTCGGTGAACAGCCCCGGCTGGCCGGAAACGCCGATCAGAATGTCGGGCTTGACGTTGCGCACCACGTCCAGCAGCGAGAGGACGTCGCTGCTGGTATCCCACTGCAGCAGGTTGTCCCGCTTCTGTACCAGCTTGCTCTGGAACGACAGCAGGTTCGGCATTGCGTCGGTGAGCAGGCCGAAGCGATCGACCATAAAGACGCGCTGGCGCGCGGCTTCCTCGCTGAGTCCTTCGCGCTGGATCTGGGCGACGATCTGCTCGGCGATACCGCAGCCCGCGGAACCGGCGCCGAGGAAGACAATTTTCTGTTCGCTCAGCTGGCTGCCGGCGCCGCGGCTGGCGGCGATCAGCGTACCCACGGTGACCGACGCGGTGCCCTGGATATCATCGTTGAACGAGCAGATTTCATTCCGGTAGCGGTTAAGCAGCGGCATGGCGTTCTTCTGCGCAAAATCTTCAAACTGCAGCAGCACGTCCGGCCAGCGATGCTTAATGGCCTGGATAACGTCATCAACGAACTGATAGTACTCGTCATCGGTGATGCGCGGGTGACGCCAGCCCATATACAGCGGGTCGTCGAGCAGCTGCTGATTGTTGGTTCCGACGTCCAGCACCACCGGCAGGGTGTAGGCCGGGCTGATGCCACCGCAGGTGGTGTACAGCGACAGCTTCCCGATAGGGATCCCCATCCCGCCGATTCCCTGATCGCCGAGGCCGAGAATACGCTCGCCGTCGGTGACCACGATCACCTTCACGTTGTGGTTAGGCACGTTTTGCAGGATATCGTCGAGGTTATGCCGGTTCTGGTAGGAGATAAATACGCCGCGGGCGCGGCGGTAGATCTCGGAGAAGCGTTCGCAGGCGGCGCCGACCGTTGGGGTATAGATGACCGGCATCATCTCTTCAAGATGGTTGCCAATCAGGCGATAAAACAGGGTTTCGTTGGTGTCCTGGATGTTGCGCAGGTAAATGTGCTTGTCGATCTCGGTTTTGAATCCCTGATACTGGATCCACGCGCGCTCGGCCTGCTCTTCGATGGTTTCGACCACTTCCGGCAGCAGGCCCAGCAGGTTGAAGCTGCTGCGCTCTTCGGCGCTGAAGGCGCTGCCTTTGTTAAGAAGCGGAAACTCGAGCAGGACGGGGCCCGCGTAGGGGATGTACAGGGAACGGTTTTTTTTATGGGTGAATTGCATCGCACTAACTCCTTGATAATCGCTTCAGGCCCGGCGCGGCGATAGACGAGCGGGCTGGCGGGGAATGCTGCGGGCAGAGTATAGAGCAGTTGCTGTTTAAAGAGGGGAGATAGCGTTAAAAAAAAACACCATCCTGACGAAAGGACGGTGTTTTTATCATCACTCAGTCGGGGAATCAGCCCGCGCGGCGTTTACGGCCGGTGGCGTGAACGTGGTTGACGGTGGTTTCCTCGTCGCCGTCCAGCACCACTTTTTTCTGCTGGGACAGCTTATAGTTCAGACCGAGAAGATGACGTGCCTGATGGTTCGATTTCATTCTTACTCCTTAATCCACTTCTGTTTCAAGGACAAGCCCGGCGTAACCGGACGAAATGTAACCCTAACGGCGGCCCGTTAACCGAACCGCGCTATCTATGGTGGTCTATATTTTCACCAATGGCAACCTCACCTTCGCGGATTAGGAACAGTCCGCGCCTACCACTTCATCTCGCCGGTGTTCACCTTCGCACTCAGCTCCAGCGAGCTCTCTTCCGCCAGCTTCGGCCAGTGCTGCTTCATCTCTTTAATCACCCCGGCGGAATCTTTATGGTTCTTCAGCGCCTGCTCAAACTGCTGCAGATAGTCGCGGGTAAAGGCGATCGCGCGGTCGCCCGCCGGCGGGGTGCCGAGATAGTGTCCCGGGATCACCTGCTGCGGATGCAGGGCGGCCATGTCGTCGAGGGTTTTGCGCCACTGCAGGCGGCTTTCGGCGGTCTGGGTATCGGCAGTCCAGACGTGCATGTCCCAGGCGACGCCGGTCCCGCCCAGAATGGCTTTGTTAGCCGGGATCCACACGAAGGCGGCGTAGCTATTCGGCTCGCGGATTTCGACCTTCTCGCCGTCGATGGTAAAGGTGCCGGCCTCAATGACCTGCGGAGCATAGACCTGCCGCGGGGCGCCGTCTTTCATCTGCGGGCCCCAGTAGGCCAGCTTCGCGGCCTTGGTGGCGTTAATGTGATTGACCACTTCCTGCGTCGCAACGATTTTCGCCTGCGGGAAGGCTTTAACCAGCGGCTCGAGGCCGAAGTAGAAATCCGGGTCGCCGGAGGTGATCACGATGCGGGTCAGCGGCTTGCCGTTTTTGCGGATCATCTCAACCAGCTTTTCGCCATCCTTGACGCTGAACTGGGCGTCAAACAGCACCGCTTCGTGGGGGCCGGAGGCCAGCGTCGAGTTGACGGCGAAAATGCCTTTATCCTGCGGGTTGTAGGTCTGCAGCTGCAGCGGCGCGGCGAAGGCGGCGCTGCTGAACAGGGCGGTGGCGATGGCAAGGGTCGATAGTTTCATGATTGTTTTCTCAATGTCGGGTGAATAACGCTATTTTACGCATTTCCCGATTTGCGAAAATTCCTGAAAAAAGAGATGCTGAGTTTCATAAAACGTGCAGATGGAAACGACGTATGGATCGAATAATCGCCGCCAGGGTATATATCCGCATTTGCGAGCTCGGCAGCCTTAGCGCCGCGGCGCGGGCGCTGGGCATGTCGCGGCCGATGGTCAGCCGCTATCTTGAGCAGATGGAGCACTGGGCCGGCAGCCGCCTGATCCACCGCTCCACGCGTCGGCTAACGCTTACCGCCGCCGGAGAGAAGGTGCTGCAAAAAACGCGCAGCCTGACGCAGCTATCGGACGAAATTGCCGGGCAAACCGCGCGGGCGGTGCCCAGCGGTACGCTGCGGGTGGCCTGCGCCCACTTTACCGCCATGCAGCTCATTTCCCCGCTACTGCCGGATTTTCTGGCCCGCTACCCGCAGCTGCGCCTTGAGCTGGATATCAATAACCATCCGGTGAGCCTGATCGGCGAACGCATCGACGTCGCCATCCGCATCACCGATAACCCGGAGCCGGGAGCCATCGCCCGCCGGCTGGGGGTCTGCCGGTCGGTGCTCTGCGCCTCCCCGCGCTGGCTGCAGCTGAACGGCCAGCCACAGACGCCCGACGACCTGAGCCGGCACAACTGCCTGCACTACAGCCACTTCGCCACCCAGACCTGGCAGTTTATCTCCCCCGAAGGCGAGAACGCGGCGGTGGCGGTGACGGGAAATTTAAGCGCCGGGATTTCCTCGCTGCTGCTGGAGGCGGCGGTGGCCGGCTGCGGTATTGCCATGCTCCCCGAGCTTGAGGCCCAGCGCGCGCTGAGCTGCGGGGAGTTGAAGCCGATCCTGCCCGGCTGGACGCCGAAGCCGCTGAGCGTTTTCGGTCTCTATCTTTCACGCGACTACCAGCCCAGCGCGCTGCCGCTGTTTCTCGATGACATTCAGCAGCGGCTGGCGCAGCCCGCGAACGCGTAGCTTTGTCGGACTCTTCACTAAAGGAATGGAACCATGATGGTATTTAAACCGATGCAGGAGGCCGAGTACGCGGCGTATCTTGCGTACTTTATCCCTGATTATGCCGCTGAAATCGCTAATAATTATGGACTTTCACCTGCGGATGCTTACGCTCAGGCGCAGCGGGAGATCGCCGGGAGTCTCCCCGACGGCGCCAGCACGCCGGGCCAGGTGTTACTCTGCCTGATTGAGCGCGTCGGGGATGCCGAGCGGCACGTGGGCTACCTGTGGTATAAGCCGGATGCCGACATGCGTTCCGCCTTTATTTGCGACTTCTATATTCACCCCGACAGTCAAGGGAAGGGGTTGGGCAAACAGGCGATGGCGGCGCTGGAAAACGATCTCAGGCGGCAGGGCTTCATGCAGATAAAGCTGCGGGTCGCCGGGGATAACGCCCGCGCCCGTCACCTGTATGAGGCCAGCGGCTTTGGGATCACCGGCGTCAATATGAGTAAGAATATCGCGCCGGACGGCGGGGAAAAATGACAACGAGATAAATGACGCAGGCCGAATCCGCCATCCGCTCCTATACTTACTCCTTTAACGTCAAAAAAGGAGCGAATCCATGGCAATTCATAAGAAAGGTCAAGCGCACTGGGAAGGGGATTTGAAAAGCGGTAAAGGAACCGTCTCAACGGAGAGCGGGGCGCTGGACCAGCAACCTTATGGCTTCAACACCCGCTTTGAAGGCGTCAAGGGCACCAACCCGGAAGAGCTTATCGGCGCCGCCCATGCGGCCTGCTTCTCAATGGCGCTATCGCTGATGCTGGGTGAAGAAGGGTATACGCCAACCTCGATTGATACGGTCGCCGTCGTGACTCTCGATAAATCCGCCGGCGGCTTCGCCATTACCAGGGTGGCGCTGCAGAGCAAGATCGTCCTGCCGGGCATCGCCGACGCGGCTTTCGAAAGCATCATTCACAAAGCGAAGGCCGGCTGCCCGGTTTCGCAGGTGCTTAATGCCGAAGTGAGCCTGGATTATCAGCTCAATCCGTAACCGCGACTCCCTCCGCTATTTCCGTCCACGGTGCCCGCGACCTGCGGGCACCGTGCATTTTGTGCCGGCAAATGAGTCCGCCGTCGAATAGTGGTATGTTTTGCCTGTTACGCAATGGAACAGGCACAGCAATGACCAGCATACGCGGCATGATTGAAGCGCAGGTATTGGGTTTAACCGGCATGGCGCTGAAAGAGATTGATTTTGAACACCCGCCCGGCGAGCCGGGGCTGTTTGGCCCGCGTTCGGCTATCTGGCCGGTGCACGGCGACTTTACCTCAATGCTCTGTGGCGGCATCAGCGCGCTGCTGCTGCAGATGCTCCACCCGCTGGCGCTGGCCGGCGTCTGGGATCACTCTAACTTCCGCGAAGATATCTTTGGCCGCCTGCGGCGTACCAGCCAGTTCATTTCGGCGACTACTTTTGGCACCACCGCTGACGCCGAGCGGCTGATCGCGAAGATCAGGGCGATTCATCTGCAGGTGCGCGGGCAGGATCGGGACGGCACGCCGTACGAAGCCAGCGACCCGGCGCTATTAACCTGGGTACACGTTGCCGAGTGCAGCAGCTTTATGGCCTCGCATCTGCGCTACCGGCGAACCGTGGTGAGCGACGCGCGCCAGGCGCAGTATTTCGCCGAGGCCGCAGAGATTGCCCACCGCCTCGGCGCGCGGGATATTCCCGTCACGCCGCGGCAGGTGGCGGAGTATCTGCAGGATATGCGTCCGCGCCTGCGCTGCGACGAACGCACTCAGGAGGTCGCCCGGGTGTTGTTTGCCACCCGCCTGCCCGGACGGCTGAGCCAGCCCGTGGGCCAGCTGATGATGCGCGCGGGAGTCGATCTGCTGCCGCCCTGGGCGCAGGAGATGCTCTCCCTCAGGATGGGTCGCCTGCAGCGGCACTCTACCCGGCTGGCGGTGCACGGCATTGCCCGCGTGCTGCGCGCTTCGGTGCGTAACGGCGCCTGGCACTGCGCGATGCGCCGGATGAACGGCGGCGTTTTATAAACCGGCAACCATTAACCCGGTTAATATAGTGGTTATCGCTGCTGCGGTTTTATTATTGCCCGGAGCCGGGACCGCATATTGCCGGGTAAATAAAAAGAGACCATAATCAGCCGGCCATTAATCCATCGCTGGTGAGTGGTAGATAATTAACGCCTTGTCGTGTTAGTGCTCAATAAAATAAGCCAGTGGCGTAATAGATAATATTAAGCCATGCTCAATGGCATTCATCAGGAAGTAGTACAATGATTATCCGACCAGAACAACACTGGTTCCTTCGCCTGTTTGACTGGCACGGCTCGGTGCTGTCAAAAATCGTTTTTCGCCTGCTGCTCAACGTGCTGATGTCGATTATCGCGATTATTAGCTATCAGTGGTACGAGCAGCTGGGGATCCATTTAACCGTCGCGCCGTTTAGCCTGCTGGGCATCGCCATCGCCATTTTTCTCGGCTTTCGCAACAGCGCCGGCTACAACCGCTACGTCGAGGCGCGAAACCTGTGGGGAACGGTATTAATTGCCGAGCGCACGCTTATGCGCCAGCTGAAAAATATTCTGCCCGCCGCCGCCCAGACGCATAAAAAAATCGCCAGCTACCTGATTGCCTTTAGCTGGAGCCTGAAACACCAGCTGCGCAACACCGATCCCAGCGCCGACCTTCACCGCCTGCTGCCGCGCGAGGCGGTGGCGGAAATTACCGCCAGCTCGATGCCAACTAACCGGATCCTGCTGCTGGTAGGCAATGAGCTGGGCCAGCTGCGCGAGGCGGGGAAGGTCAGCGATATCACCTACGGCCTGATGGATAATAAGCTCGATGAGCTGGCGCACGTGCTGGGCGGCTGCGAACGTATAGCGACGACGCCGGTGCCTTTTGCCTACACCCTGATTTTACAACGTACCGTCTATCTGTTCTGCACGCTGCTGCCGTTTGCGCTGGTTGGCGACCTGCACTATATGACGCCGTTTGTCTCGGTCTTTATCTCCTACACCTTTTTGTCATGGGATTCGCTGGCGGAGGAGCTGGAGGATCCGTTCGGCGTCGCCGCCAACGATCTGCCGCTCAACGCAATGTGCAACACCATCGAGCGCAATCTGCTGGATATGACCGGACAGCATCCGCTGCTGGAAAAATTTCAGCCCGACCGCTACTACAACCTGACCTGATCCCCGCCGCGCTGCCAATGTTAAATAAGTTAAATCTAATGTGTGATAGATAACATTGATTATACAGATTCGGCCTTGATTGTTATTCTTTCGTTAACAAAACCCTCACCGGCGGCGGCTATTAACCGCACGTCGGCGAGCGGCCACAAAAACGGTGCCGATCGATCTGCTATAGCGGTCTGCCGCACGCATTGACCTGCCTGGCGACGGTGCATTCAGGAGCTAGCATGAACAAAAAAAGACGCGCAGTGCCGGGGGTTCATCCCTATGACGGCCCGGCCGGCGGCTGGGGCGCGCTGAAAGCCACCGCCATCGCCGTTCGCACCCAGATGGATGCTCTCGATGCCCCCGCGACGCTGCTGCGCACCAATCAGCCGGACGGTTTTGACTGCCCGGGCTGCGCATGGCCGGATAAAGAACACAAATCAACCTTCCAGTTTTGCGAAAATGGCGCCAAGGCGGTGACCTGGGAAGCGACCAGCAAGCGCGTCACCGCCGAATTTCTGGCGGCCAATTCGGTAAGCTCGCTGCTGGCGAAAAGCGATTTTGAGCTCGAGGGCTACGGCCGCTTAACCGATCCGCTGGTCTACGACCGCGCCAGCGACACCCTGCGCCCGGTCTCCTGGGAGAGCGCCTTCGCGCGAATCGGCGAGGTTGTCAGCCGCACGCGGCCGGAAGAGGTTGAATTCTACACCTCCGGACGGGCCTCCAACGAGGCTGCCTATATGTTTCAGCTGTTCGCCCGCGAGCTGGGTACCAACAACTTCCCGGACTGTTCCAATATGTGCCACGAGGCAACCAGCGTCGGGCTGCCGCAATCCATTGGTATTGGGAAAGGGACGGTTTCGCTGGATGATTTTGACAAAACCGAGCTGGTCATTTCCATCGGTCACAACCCGGGAACCAACCACCCGCGGATGATGGGAACGCTGCACGAGCTGTCGCGGCGCGGAGTGCCGATTATTGTCCTCAACCCGCTAAAAGAGCGGGCGCTGGAGCGTTTTGCCGACCCGCAGAACGTGATCGAAATGGCGACCTATCGTTCAACTAACATCGCCTCGACCTATTTCCAGGTCAAGGCCGGCGGCGACGCCGCGGCGCTGAAGGGGATTGCCAAAGCGCTGCTGCAGATGGATGACGATCTGGATAATGTTCTCGACGGCGCGTTTATTGCCGAACATACGCAGAACTTTCCGGCTTTTGCCGAAGACCTGCGCCTGACCCGCTGGCACGACATCGAGCGCGAGTCGGGTCTGACCCGCGACGACCTGCAGCGCGTTGCCGCGGCCTATGCCAAATCCAACGCCACCATCGTCACCTACGGCATGGGCATCACCCAGCATAACAAGGGCACCTCCAACGTGCGCCTGATCGCCGACCTGCTGCTGATGCGCGGCAATATCGGCAAGCCGGGAGCCGGGATCTGTCCGCTGCGCGGGCACTCCAACGTGCAGGGCAACCGCACCGTCGGGATTACCGAAAAGCCGAGCGCCAGCTTCCTTGCTAACCTGCAGCGAGAGTTTGGCTTTGTGCCGCCGCAGGCGCATGGCCACGACGCGGTGAAGGCGCTGGAAGCGATGATTGTGGGGAAATCGAAGGTGCTGCTCTGCCTCGGCGGCAATTTTGCCGTCGCCATGCCCGATCGTCAGCAGGCCTTCCCGGCGATGCAGAAGCTGGATCTGAGCGTGCACGTTGGCACCAAGCTCAACCGCTCGCACCTGCTGATGGCCAAAGAGACCTATATTCTGCCCTGTCTGGGGCGCACCGAACTCGACCTCCAGGAGAGCGGCCGCCAGTCGATTACCGTTGAGGATTCGATGTCGATGGTCCACGCCTCGTCGGGCAAGCTGAAGCCGGCTTCGCCGCAGCTGCGTTCGGAACCAGCCATCGTCGCCGGGATGGCGATGGCGACGCTGGCGAACAGCAAAGTTGACTGGCTGGCGCTGGTAGCCAACTACGATCGCATCCGCGAGCTGATTGAACGCACCGTTCCCGGCTTTGAAAACTACAATCAGCGCATTCGGCACCCGGGCGGTTTTCGCATGCCGCTGCCGCCTACCGAACGAGTCTGGCCGACGCCTACGGGCAAAGCGATGTTCTCGGTTTTCGACGGCGTCCATGAGAACGTGCAGGTGGACGGCGAGGACGTGATGCGCCTGGTGACGCTGCGCAGCCACGATCAGTACAACACCACGATTTATGCCCTCGATGACCGCTATCGCGGAGTTTTTGGCCGCCGCGACGTGCTGTTTATGAACGAGCAGGACATGGAAAATATGGGGCTGGAGCACGGCGACCGGGTTGATATCAGTACCGCGCTGCCGGACAGCCACCAGCGGCTTGAGAACATTACGGTGGTGGCCTACAGCATTGCGCCGGGCACCGTGGGCACCTATTACCCGGAGGCTAACGTCCTGGTTCCGCTCAACTATCTTGATCAGGAGAGCGGCACACCATCCTACAAATCGGTGCCGATTCGCCTGACCCTGCGCTCGAAAGAGATCCTACCCATCGCGGGAATACGCTAATACCTCCCGCGCTTCGTCGCCGGCGACCGCTGGCGACGAGGCCCCATCAGCGCGGCGTCAGAATAAGCCTGATGCCCAGCGCAACAAACCCGACGGCAAAGCACAGGTTCAGACTCCGCAGGATCGCCGGGCGCGCGAGAACGTGCCGGCGCACGGCGGCGGAAAAGGCGCCATAGAGCATAAACACCAGCAGAGTCATCAGCATAAAAATCGCGCTCAGCAGCAGCATATCTTCCGTCGGCGAGGGGGAATCGCTGCGCATAAACTGCGGTAAAAACGCCAGGAAAAAGAGCGGAAGCTTGGGATTAAGCAGGTTGATCAATACCGCATGAACGATGATTTTACCCGCCGTTCGCGTGGTATCTGCCGCGTCGAGGCGCAGCGAACCGCGCTGCCTGAGCGTTGTCCACGCCAGGTACAATAGCCAGGCGACGCCGAGATAGCGCACCCCCTCAAACGCCAGCGGGCTGCCGTGTAGAATGGCCGCCAGCCCGGTCACCGCCGCCAGCATATGCGGAATAATCCCCAGCGTGCAGCCCAGCGCGGCGGCGTAGCTCATTCTGCTGCCGGCGGAGAGCCCGGTTGCGATGGTGTAGAGCGCGCCGGTGCCGGGGGCGACGACAACGATCAGGGAGGTAATAATAAATTCAGGCGTGATAAGCGACATAGCATGCTCTTCGTTTCAGGAGGAAGAGCCCGAGTATTTCGCAGCGAAGCCGGCGCGTATTGAACAAAATTGCAGGCAGGCTAGCCAATCGCGCAGAGGTAGTATCCCGGCGTTAGCCCAAACTGTTTATGGAAGGCGCGGGTAAAGTGGCTCTGATCGGCAAAGCCCGCCATCAGCGCCGCTTCGGCCAGGCCGTATCCCTCCGTCAGCAGCCGGCGGGCCAGGCGCACGCGGGACTGAATCAGATAGGCGTGCGGGGTGATCCCGGTTTCGCGGGCGAAGCCGCGTATCAGCTGGAAACGGCTGATGCCGCAAAGCGCGGCGAGATGTTCGAGGGTTATCTTATTTTCCGGCGCATCGTCGAGATACTCTTTTGCCAGGGCGATGCTCGGCGACCCGGGCTGTCGCGGCGCTTTCACCAGCAGGTGACGGCGCGAGATCTGCATCAGGCAGAGAAGAAACGCTTCCTCTACGGCGGCGCCGTCGGGGGACGCGGCGCGGATTTCGCGGAACATGCGCGCCATCAGTCCGTTCAGCCGAGGATCCTCAACCACCGGGCGCAGGATAATATCTTGCGCTTTTGCGCCGCCGGGGAGCGCCTGCTCGACCAGCAGGGGGTCGATATACAGCATCTGCCAGCCGCGAGGGCCGTGTAGCGGCGCGCCGTCGTGAATTTCGCCGGGGTTGACCATAATGACGTTGCCCGCAGCGGCGTCAACTTTGCCGATATGACTCCAGGAACGCTGGGCGCCGTGGGTAAAAATACCGATGCCGAACCGGTCGTGGGAGTGGCGGGAGAAGCTGTGCTCGGTGAGTAGCGACAGCGCTTCAAGACCGGCGAGCGGAACTTTGTGCTGCTGAACCTGATGTACATACCGCGTCACGTTATCTCTCCGTTTACCGATAGCCCTGTACCCAGTCTGGCAGCGTCAGCCCAGGAATCAAGCGCGCGGCGCGTTTAGCCGTGCCGGCGGCGGGCCTCTTACGGCCTTAAAATAACAGTTAGCTAACATATTTGGGCTACAATAGCGCTCTGTACCGCGCCGGCGCTTCTTTGCGCGCCAGTGCAAATAGAGTGGATCAATTATGGATATTAAACAGCTTAAGTATCTTATCGCCCTCGATCGGACCCGTCATTTTGGCCAGGCCGCGGCGGCCTGTCATATCACCCAGCCGACGCTCTCGATGCGTATTCGCAGCCTCGAAGATGAGCTGAACCTCGTGCTGATCCAGCGCGGGCAGCGCTTCGAAGGGTTTACCCCCGAAGGCGAGCGCATTCTGGCGTGGGCGCGGGCGCTGCTTGCCGCCCACGACGGGCTGGAGGCGGAGGCGGCGATTTGCCGCGGGCAGATGGTGGGTCAGCTGCGGGTCGGCATGGTGCCGCTGGCCAGCCTCAACCCGATGCAGCTGATTAAGCCCCTGACGGAGAAGTATCCCGAGCTGCAGTTTAGCCTGCTGTCGCTGACCTCGGAGCAGATTATCGACGGCGTGAGCCGTAATCAGCTCGATCTCGGGATCTGCTACCTGCACCACGTCGATAGCCAGCTGTTTAACGTGCAGCGGCTGCCGGCGACCCGGATGGGGCTACTGCACGATAAACGCCATTTTCAGTTCGCCGAAGGCATCCCCGGCTGGGAGGCGCTGGCCGAGCTGCCGCTCGGCTTTCTCACCAAAGGGATGTACTACCGCGAATCGATCGAGATGAGCTTTAAAGCGAAAGGGCTAACGCCGAAATACGTTTTTGAAAGCGACTCTACCTTTCAGATAATCCAGGCGGTACAGGCGGGGGTCTGCTGCGCCATTATGCCGCTCAATAATGGCCTCGAGGAGCTGAGCGATAATCTGGAGATTATCCCGATTGCCGAAACGGCAGTGGATTCGATGCTGGCGCTGATTATGCGCAATAAAGAGCCGGTGTCGTCGCTGGCGGAAAAATGCTTTGCCGATGCGCAGGCGATATTTGGCTAACTCTTTAGCCGCATATAATGTATGAATTAACGCTCTAAAGACATCGGGGCGTTAATTAAGAATATCGCGGAACCGTTGCGTAATTAATGACAGCCGTAGGCGGTTATTCTGCCATAAAGATCCTGGAACGACTCTTCCGTTAGCACATCGCCCCGCAGCACCGAAACGGTAAAATGAAAGAACGGCGTGAAGATGCTATCCATATCGCTATATTCGTGCTGCTTTAAACCGCAGGCGGCATACAGCCTGCCGGCCAGGGTGGTGGACGGGAAACGGGCGATATCAAGCAGCTTCCCCGTAGCGTCCGGAGATGAGACAACCGTTCTTAGCGCCTGCTCCCCGGCGCTTTTATGCGCAATGAAGCCGTTATAACCGGTGGAAAAATACTGCGCGCTGGCGATGGTTTTTACAGCAGCAGGTAATTCAATTTTCGCGCTGACTGCCGCAGCCGGACAAGCTATTAATAGCGGAACCAGTAATTGTACAATGATTTTTGTTTTTTTAAGCATCGGGCTTGAGCCATAAATAATTCATTGGACATCTATAGCACGCGAAAAAAATAGCGATCAATAAATAGCGCTGATTAACCGTTTTGCCATTGATATTTATCAGGTCAGTGAATATGGGGTTTTTATTATATTGGCGACAGAGGGGCTTATAAAGCAAGACCCCGGCGCTGCCGTCGCCGCCGGGAGAGACCCGGCGACGCGGCGTGAGGTTAGATTTTTTCCAGGCTGATGCCGCGAGTTTTCGGCCCAAAAATTCCGACCGAGAGCATCACCATCAGCATGCTGGCGACGATAAAGCTAATGACTCCCGGCGCGCCGGCGTATTGCAGAATGATGCCGATCAGAATGCTGGTGACCGCCGTCGACAGGCGGCTGAACGAGTAGCAGAAGCCAACCGCCCGGGCGCGAATATGGGTCGGGAACACTTCGGCCTGATAGGCATGATAGCTGATGGTCAGCCAGGCGTTGGACCAGGTGATCATAAACCCGCAGATAACCAGCATCACCGGGCTATTCTGCAGGGCGAACAGGGTGCCGAACACCACCGTCATCAGCGCGGAGAGTACGATCTGCCATTTGTTCTCAAAGCGGTGAACAAAGCGGGTGCAGAACAGGCAGCCAATCGGATAGGCGAGGGTAATGAAAAAGGCGTACAGCAGGCTGTGGGTAATGCTGGCGCCCTGGCCTGACAGCAGCGCCGGCAGCCAGTTGCCGAAGCCAAAAAAGCCGATCGCCTGGAAGAAGTTCATCACCATCAGCATGATGGTGCGTTGGCGATACTCCGGCGCCCAAATCTCTTTAAAGGTGCCGGTCTGCGTTTTGGCTGTCCCGGGCTGCGTACGGTGCTGCGGCGAGGGGGCAATACCGCAGCGCCGCTCCATCTCGCACATTACCGCGTGCGCGTCGTCGTTGCGGCCTTTGACCTCCAGCCAGCGGGCCGATTCCGGCAGCTTCTTGCGGATGACCCAGATAACCAGCGAGCACAGCGCGCCGAAGATAATAACCCAGCGCCAGCCGCTCAGGCCGAACAGGGTGATGGGCACCAGCATCCATGACATCAGCGCCACGGAGGGCACCGAGAGAAACTGAATGAAGAAGGCAAAGGCGAAGGCTTTATTACGCAGATGGGTTGGAACCCATTCGCTCAGGTAGGTGTCGATGGTGACCAGCTCAATGCCGAGGCCAATGCCGACGAGGAAGCGGAAGAAGATCACCCCCTCCGCGCTGCTCTGAAAGGCCATCAGCAGCGAGAAGACGCCGTACCAGGCAAGCGCAAACATAAAGGTCAGGCGGCGGCCGAGCTTATCCGCCAGCGGCGCGAGGAGGCTGGCGCCGATAAACAGGCCGAAAAAGGTCGCCGAGGCGAAGGCGGCCTGATCCGATATACCGAAAACTCCCTGCGCGCCGACGTGGAAAATATTCTCCGCAAGCAGGCCGGTGCTGATGTATCCGGTCTGAAAAAGATCGTACAGCTCGAAGAATCCCCCGAGCGCCAGCAGGGTGATAAATGACCACAGGCCGAAGGAGCCGGGCAGCGCGTCGATACGGCTGGTTAAGCTGGAGTGGGGCTGTCCCGCGGAGGCCAAAGGCGCATCCCCCAGAACGTGGGTGGTAGACATATTATTATTTCCCTCAGAAAAATGTTCGCCTGCTAATGTTAATTGATTGTTAATAGTTTTAAATTTTTAATCATCGTCTCTATATCCATTCTTCAGAAGGATATCTGGCGAATTTTCTCAGAGGTTGTGGAATGCGCTGGTTTTCCGCCAGCGTGCGCGGCGGATTTGAATGAAATGACTAACAGGCCGCAGAAGCGGGCTTTCAGGATTTAACCGCGGGTGGTCACGGAACGCGCCGGCGATGAGCGTATCGCTTTACTCCGGCTGGTAGACAATCCGGTAGCCGTCGCCGACCGCCTTAAGCCGGGCAAAGCCGGCGCCGGCGAGGTGCATGCCGGCAATCAGCCACTGCTCGCGCGCCGCCTGCGCCAGAATCCGTTTCCGTGTGCCTGCCGCTTCGACGGGGTCGGCGTCAAAGGCGATAGCCACGGCCGGCAGGGCCGACTGAATGTGCGGAAAATGGACAATATCGCCCCAGATCAGCAGGGGCTTATCCCCGGCATCGATGCGAAATCCGCTATGGCCCGGCGTATGGCCGGGTAGCCAGATCGGGCGAATGCCGGGGAGCACCTCATCTTCCGTCAGCAGGTTAACCCGCTGTCCATAGGCCGCCAGCGCGCGGCGAAACAGCGTAAAATTGCGCTGGACGCGTTCGCTGGCCCGCATGAACAGGGTCTCATCCTGCCAGTAATCGATCTCCCGCGGGTGCAGATACAGCCGCGCATTTTTATAGACGGCCTCGCCGTCGGCGTCGAGCAGCCCGCCGATATGGTCGGGGTGGCCGTGGGTCAGGAGGAGCGTATCGACGTCGGCCGGGGCGATACCCAGCTCGCGAAGGCGCAGGGGGAGCTCTCCTCCGGCGTTATTCCGCCCGCCGGTGCCGGAATCAACGAGGATCGTACGCCCCCGGCCGCGAATCAGATAGGCATTGATATGCAGCGCTTCCGGGTCAGCTATTCCGGCAGCCCGCTGCCTTTCGTCGGCTTCCTGCGGGTCAATGCCCGAAAGTATCCCGAGGCTGACGGACATATTTCCGTCGCTCAAGGCGCTCACCAGATAATCGCCAACCTGACGGCTGATAAAGTTAACGATGCGCACGATCGCCTCCTTTTTGCGGACGTAGCTGCCCGGTTAGCGGCTGATACCGGTGGATATCCGCCGCTGCGGTGAGCAGGGCGGCATGGTCTGCCGAAATGACGTACGCCAGCCGGCCTTCAGGGAAGCTATCCAGACCAGCGGCCCGCAGCCGCCACGCCCGGTAACCCAGCTCATGGGCAATAAAGTCGATGGGCCGCGCCGCCAGCAGCAGGGTCTGGTCGGGGGATACCGCCGGAGCCGGGGCCGCGCACTGATACAGACTGCGCCGCCAGTCGCCGATGCTGGCCTGCCAGCGGACAAAGCTGCCGCCGCCCTTCAGGCGGTACTCCGCGCCGGTGAGGACCGCGGCGTCTCGGATGGTATGGATGGCCAGATAAGCCGGACAGCCCGGGGTGAGGGCCCTGAAGCGTTGGGAGGTACTGAAGCCGTCAACGCTCAGTAGCGCCGGGAGCTTATCCCGGGTGTAAAAATCGTTCCATTCGGCTTCGCTTGTCGGGTCGGTATAGGTGCATTCAACGATATACAGCATAAACGGGCCTCTGCATGAAGGAATTATCAGCGTCTTGCTGATAATTCCTCATGTTAATGGCTGTATTACGCCGTCTGAATCGATATTATTTCATCAGTTAGTGATATTTCGTCACTGAACGCACTCGTAGCCGAAGGGGCGCTATTATGCGAAGAAAACTGCCCAGCAGCGCGTCATTACAGGCCTTTGAAGCGGCGGCAAGGCACGGTAATTTTGCCCGCGCGGCGGAGGAACTCTCCCTGACCGAAGGGGCGATCAGTCGGCAGATTGGGCGGCTTGAAGCCCTGCTAAACTGCCGATTATTCGACCGCGCGGGCACCCGCGTGCGGCTGAACCCCAACGGCGCGCGCTACGCCCACCGCGTGCGCGAGACCCTTGAGCGCCTCGACCGGGATACCCAGTACCTGACGGGAATAGCCGACGGCAGCCGCAGCCTCGAGATTGCCGCACTGCCAACCTTCGCCAGCCGCTGGTTGATCCCACGGCTCAGCGGTTTTTACCGTCGGCACCCGGATATCACGCTGAATATTGCGGTGCGCACGGATCCCTTTATTCTCACCGGCAGCGGGTTTGACGCGGCGGTCCATTTTGAGCACCCGGCGTGGGCCGGAATGCGTATCCGCTTTCTGCTCCAGGAAACGCTGGTCCCGGTGTGCCACCCCTCGCTGCTGACCGATCGCGACGGCGGGGAGCAGCTGAACGCGCTGCCGCGTATTCATCGGCGGCAAAATCCGGATGCGTGGCAGCTGTACTCCCGGGAGAGCGGTATCGCGCTGGATAATCCGTCCCGGGGCGTGCGCTACGATCTGCATGAGATGGCTATCTCCGCCGCGCAGGCCGGGCTTGGCGTCGCGCTGGTGCCGCAGGTGTACGTCGAAAAAGAGCTCAGCAGCGGGGCGCTGGCCGCTCCCTGGCCGGTCTCTACGCGGCTAAGCAAAAATTTCTGCCTGGTTAAGCCGGTTGAAACGGGCATCAATGAGAGCGCGTTAGCGGATTTTGAGCGCTGGCTGCTGGCGGAAATTGGCGGCGGTGCGGCATAACGGGCGCTGATTTTGCCACCGGCGCGGCAGGGGGTTATCAATCGTGCTGGTGAGCGAATGCGGATTGCCTACGCGGATCGCAGGGGGTGAGAGTGCAGGGACTGGGCGGGAAGAGAAAAGCCCCGGCGGGCGAGAGGCCTGCCGGGGAGGGAGATTACAGATCGAAACGATCGAGGTTCATCACTTTGGTCCACGCCGCCACGAAGTCTTTGACCAGCTTCTGCTGCGCGTCCTGGCTGGCGTAAACTTCCGCCAGCGCGCGTAGCACCGAGTTGGAACCAAATACCAGGTCGGCGCGGGTGGCGGTGAATTTGCTCTCGCCGCTCTTACGATCGCGGCCTTCAAACAGTTCACCGCTTTCGTCGGTGGCTTTCCAGACCGTCGCCATGCTCAGCAGGTTGACGAAGAAGTCGTTGCTGAGAACGCCCCGGCGGTCGGTGAAGACGCCGTGCTGGCTGCCGTCGAAGTTGGCGCCCAGTACGCGTAAACCACCGACCAGCACGGTAAGCTCCGGCGCGGTCAGCGTCAGCTGCTGGGCCTTATCCAGCAGCAGCGTTTCGGTTGAAACGCCCCCTTCAATGCGGCGATAGTTGCGGAAACCATCCGCCAGCGGCTCCAGCAAACCGACGGATTCGATATCGGTCTGATCCTGACGCGCGTCCACGCGGCCCGGCGCAAACGGTACGGTGACCTGCACGCCAGCGGCGGCGGCGGCCTGCTCAACGCCGACCGAGCCCGCCAGCACGATAACATCGGCGAGCGATGCTTTACCGGACGCTTTTTGAATCGCCTGCAGGGTAGGCAGAACCTTCGCCGCAATGGCGTTGACCGGCCAGTCTTTCTGCGGCGCCAGCGCCAGACGCGCGCCGTTGGCCCCGCCGCGCTTATCGCCGCCGCGGAAGGTGGAAGCCGAAGCCCAGGCAACGGAAACCAGTTCGCTAACCGACAGGCCCGCATCGGCAATGGCGGTTTTCAGGGTGGCGATATCCGCTTCGCTCGGGCTGTGGACAGCAGCCGGGAGCGGGTCTTGCCAGATCAGGTCTTCTTTCGGGACTTCCGGTCCGAGGTAGCGGGATTTTGGCCCCATATCACGGTGAATCAGCTTGAACCAGGCGCGGGCAAAGGCTTCGTTAAACGCCTGCGGATCGTTGAGGAAACGGCGGGAAATCTTATCGAATTCCGGGTCGAAGCGTAGCGTCAGGTCGGTAACCAGCATCGTTGGCTTACGCTTTTTCTCCGGGTCAAACGGATCCGGGATCAGGTCCGGCGCGTCTTTGGCTTCAAACTGAATGGCGCCAGCCGGGCTGCGGGTCTGTACCCACTCATATTTGTAGAGGTTTTCGAAGAAGTAGTTGCTCCACTGGGTCGGCGTCTGGGTCCAGACGACTTCAAGGCCCGAGGTGATAGCGTCCGCCCCGGCGCCGCTGCCGTAGGTGCTGGACCAGCCGAGGCCCTGGGCCTCAATGGCGGCCGCTTCCGGCTCGGCGCCTACGTGGCTGGTGACCGCCGCGCCGTGGGTTTTACCCAGCGTATGGCCGCCGGCAATCAGGGCGACGATCTCTTCATCGTCCATCCCCATGTTGCCAAAGGTGGCGCGAATCGCCGCCGCTGCGGAGAGCGGCTCGCCGCTGGCGTTCGGGCCTTCAGGGTTGACGTAAATCAGGCCCATTTCGGTTGCGCCCAGCGGCTGCTGCGCCAGGCTTTCCGGATGGCGGTGCTCAAGCCAGGCTTTTTCATGACCCCAGTCAACGTCGAGGTCCGGTTCCCACACGTCTTCGCGTCCGGCGCCGAAGCCAAAGGTACGGAAACCGGCATTCTCCAACGCCACGTTCCCCGCCAGCATATAGAGGTCGGCCCAGGAGATTTTCTGGCCATATTTTTGTTTGACCGGCCACAGCAGGCGGCGGGCCTTATCCAGGCTGACGTTGTCCGGCCAGGAGTTCAGCGGGGCGAAACGCTGCTGGCCGCGGCCGCTGCCGCCGCGCCCGTCAACGGTACGGTAGGTACCGGCACCGTGCCAGGCCATACGAATAAACAGGCCAATGTAGCTGCCCCAGTCCGCCGGCCACCACTCCTGGGAGTCGGTTAGCAGGGCCCGCAGGTCGGCTTTTAGCGCAGAATAATCGAGCTTTTTAAACTCTTCCCGGTAGTTAAATTCTTCGCCCAGCGGATTTGAGCGGTTGGAGTGCTGGTTCAACAGATCCACGCGCAGCTGGTTTGGCCACCAATCTCGGTTGGCTGTGCCGCCACCGGCGCTTTGCGTGGGCGCCGCGGTGTGAAAAGGACACTTCCCTGCGGATGCGTTGTTAGATGAATCGTTAGACATGCTCATATCAGGCTCCGTTTACTTTTGTGAATGCCATTACGATATACACTGCTTCCAATAAGCGATACTTGAATAAATCTACGGAATTAATAGTTATATCCTTTTAACAGCGAGTGATAAAGAAATCCATATGTTATTTGTGGTTAAGGCGCAAAATACGTAAAAGCGACTTACTAACCATAGTATTAACGTATTAGTTTAGGAAACCGCTGCGGCACGTTTGGCGATAAAAGCGTCATTTTGCCAGCAAAATCTTATGCCCCGGCGACGGTGGGCAATATGGGCATTACCAGGGACGCGAAGCCGGGCATCTGCGGCGAAATTTGAGGGGTTGCTGAGCGGTGAGCGCCAGGCTATTACTATTCACGGCCATGTAACTGGCGCCTTGAGACAGAATACTGTCGGGGAGCATGGTCGCAACCGCCGCGCGCCTGGGCATAACTTTGTCTGACGGAGATAAGCTATGCCTGAATTGAGCTCGTTAATGACATTCGCGTTCGTTGCCCTGGGGCTGGTGCTGACCCCCGGGCCGAATATGATCTACCTGACCTCGCGCTCGATCTGCCAGGGCAAACGCGCCGGCCTGATCTCATTAGGCGGCGTGGCGCTGGGATTTGTCTTTTATATGCTATGCGCGGCGCTGGGGATTAGCGCGCTGATCTTTGCGGTGCCCTATGCCTACGATATTTTGCGCATCAGCGGGGTCGTCTACTTACTCTACCTGGCCTGGCAGGCGATAAAACCGGGCGGTCGTTCGCTGTTTGCCGTGCGCGACCTGCCGGCAGACAGCGGCCGTAAGCTCTTTCTGATGGGCTTTATTACCAACCTGGCGAATCCTAAAATCGCCATTATGTATCTGTCGCTATTACCGCAGTTTATCTCCCCCGGCCACGGCAGCATTCTCAGCCAGTCTTTGGTGCTCGGCTTCATCCAGGCATTGATTAGCGTGGCGGTAAACGCGCTGATTGTGGTGATGGCCGGTGAGGTTTCGCTGTTTCTTACCGCTCGCCCGCTCTGGCAGCGCTTGCAGCGCTGGCTGATGGCGACGGTGCTGGCAGGGATGGCGGTCAACATCGCCCTTGAGACGCGTAAATAGCGCCCGGGCAGGCGCGAGCCTGCCTTTCTTCTGCACCAAATCTACGCGCTGCCCCAAAACGACTCCCCATCCTGGTGTGTCGGCGCCGGTAAATATTCCATCCTTTTGATTTTATAATAATTATTATTTTGGCATATGCTTTGCAAGATAAAAACAGAAGGCAGCGCACCATACAATTTAGATGATCAAATAGCTGGCTAGGGTTCCGGTTCACGCAGGTGAATGACTGGTCCGAGAGCTGGCGACCTCTGCGAGGTTACACGGCGGGACAAAAGCCCGGGAGACAGCAGCACCAGTATAGGTGTCGCGCTGCTCCTGTTTTTTGTGCCAACCAGAGGTTCATTATGAAGCGATCGCCACTACTCCGTTCTATCGTTCTGTCACTGGCGCTGTTGGCCAGTTTCCCCTCTTTTGCCGCGGTGAAAAAAGAGCTCAACATCTGCTGGACGATTTATGCCGGCTGGATGCCCTGGGGCACCATCAGCAACGAAAAAATCATCGATAAATGGGCCGGTAAGTACGGTATCAAGATCAATATCGTGCAGCTCAACGACTACATCGAATCGATTAACCAGTATACCGCCGGCCAGTTCGACGGCTGCACCATGACCAATATGGATGCCCTGACCATTCCTGCCGCCGGCGGGGTGGATACCACCGCGTTGATTACCGGCAGCTACTCTGACGGCAACGACGGCGTGGTGCTGAAGGGCGCGGACAAAAAGCTGAGCGACCTGAAAGGGATGCAGGTTTACCTCCCGGAGCTGTCCGTTTCCCACTATCTGCTGGTTCGCGGACTGGAAAAGGCGGGGCTGCAGGAGCGAGATGTCAAAGTGGTCAATACCTCTGACGCCGATATTGTCTCCGCCTTCGGCACCAGCAGCGTGCGCGCCGCCGTGGCGTGGAACCCGCAGCTGTCGGTTATCAAAAAGACCCCGCAAACCAGCGAAGTTTTTAGCTCATCACAGGTACCTGGCGAGATCATCGACATGATGGTGGTCAATACCCAAACCCTGAAAGACAACCCGGCGCTCGGCAAGGCGCTGACCGGCGCGTGGTTTGAAATGATGGCCAAAATGCAGGCCGGAGATAAGACGGCGCTGAGTGCGATGGCGGCGGATTCCGGCACCGACCTCGCTGGCTATCAGGGGCAGCTGAAAACCACCCATCTGTTCTGGACCGCTGCCGATGCGCTGAGGTTCATCTCCAGCCCCGATCTGGCAAAGACCATGCAGCGCGTGGCGCAGTTCTCCTTCGATAAAGGGCTATTGGGCGAGGGCGCCCAGAGCGCTGACTTTATCGGCATGCGCTTCCCGGGTGGCCTCGCCGTCGGTGACGCGGGGAACGTCAGGCTGCGCTTCGACGATAGCTACCTGAAGATGGCCACCGCGGGCCAGCTGTAATGATTGCTGACGGGAGTCAACGCCATGCGACAAATTAACCGCCATCCCCGGCAGGGCCTGCGGCTGACGCTGATGCTGATGCCCTTTGTGCTGATGATCGCCGCCTGGTTTATCGGCTCTGCGCTGCGGCTGGAGGCCAATCCGCAGGACAAGCTGCTGCCCGGACTGTCGCAAATGGCCGCGGCTATTGAGCGGATGGCGTTCACGCCGGACAAACGCAGCGGCGAATACCTGCTGTGGGCCGACACCCTGATCAGCCTCGGCCGCCTGCTGACCGGGCTGGCGCTCTCCTCGCTGGTTGGTCTGGGCATCGGTATCGCCGCCGGCGTTTTTCCGCTCTACCGCGCCGCGCTGTCGCCGCTGATGACCGTGATTTCGATGATCCCGCCGCTGGCGATCCTGCCGGTGCTGTTTATCGTCTTTGGCCTCGATGAGCTCTCCAAGGTGATGCTGATCGTTATCGGGGTGACGCCAATGCTGGCGCGCGATCTGGAGCAGCGGGCGCGGGAAATTCCGGCGGAGCTGTTTATTAAAGCGCAGACCCTCGGCGCCAACAGCTGGACGCTGGTGCTGCGGGTGGTGCTGCCGCAGCTGCTGTCGCGCCTAATCGTCTCCCTGCGCCTGCTGCTGGGGTCGGCGTGGCTATTTCTGATATCGGCGGAGGCCATTTCCGCCACCGCCGGTCTCGGATACCGCATTTTCCTTGTCCGCCGCTACATGGCGATGGACGTCATCATCCCCTATGTGATCTGGATAACCCTGCTGGCCTGGCTGATGGATCTGGCCCTGCGGCAGCTGCACAAAGCCTGCTTCCCGTGGGCGGAAGGAGGCCGGGCATGAGCTTTATTGCCATTAAAAATATCTGGCAGGAGTACGGCGACCACGTGGTGCTGGAACGCATCAATCTCGAGGTCAGAGAGGGGGAGTTCTGTTCAATGGTCGGGGCCTCCGGCTGCGGAAAATCGACCTTTTTGCGCCTGCTGCTGGGCCAGGAGAAGCCGACCCGCGGCGCAATTACCCTTGACGGTCAGCCGCTGGCCGCCGAGCCGGATCGCAGCCGCGGCGTGGTGTTCCAGCGCTATTCGGTATTCCCGCATCTCAACGTGCTGGATAACGTCGCGGTGGGCCTTGAGCTGCCGGCCTCGCCGCTGCTTGGCCGTCTTTTTGGCGCCCGCCGGCGGCTCGCCCGCGAACGGGCGGCGCAGATGCTGGAGAAAGTCGGCCTCTCCCACGCGCTCGATAAGTACCCGGCGCAGCTCTCCGGCGGGATGCAGCAGCGGCTGGCTATCGCCCAGGCCTTCGTGATGCAGCCGCGCATCCTGCTGCTTGATGAGCCGTTTGGCGCCCTCGACCCGGGCATCCGCAAGGATATGCACGGGCTGCTTTTGCAGCTGTGGAGCGAAACGCGGATGACGGTCTTTATGGTCACCCACGATTTGGCCGAAGGCTTCAATCTTGGGACCCGGCTGCTGGTCTTCGACAAGGTGCGCCACGACCCGCAGGCGCCCAACGCCTACGGCGCGCGCGTGACCTACGACATACCGCTTAACGAAGCCCGCATGTCGCAGATGCTCGGCACCGGCAGCGATAACAACGTTTATGCATTAAGGAGATAGTCAGATGAAACCACTTTTTCATTCGTTACCGAGCCTGCGCGAAGAGTTCGTCCCGGGCGGCGGCCATACCTCGTTTATTCTGCGCCGCGGGCAAATTCTGCGCCTGACCGATATCGACGGCGACGCCAACGTCAGCATGATGATGCTCAATCCCCATGAAAAGAGCGAACGCCTGAACCTGCCGGATACGCTGAAAGGTCAGCATACCGCGCGCCTGACGGCCGGGCACTGTTTCTACTCCGATATGGGCCGCGTGCTGGCCGGGATCGTCGCCGATAGCTGCGGCTGGCACGATCCGTTCGGCGGGGTTCTCAACGCCGAAGAGACCTTAGAAAAGTACGGCGCGGGGCGCTACCAGGAGCTGCGCAACGGCTACTACCGCAACGGCGTCGATAACCTGCTGGTTGAAATGGGCAAATGGGATCTGGGCCTGGAGGATCTGCTGATGGTGGTCAACTTCTTCAGCAAGGTCACCGTAACCGCCGACGGCAGCTTCCATTTCTGCGCCGGGCACTCCGTTCCGGGCAGCTACGTCGAGCTGTTCGCGCCGATGGACGTGCTGATTGTCCTCACCGCGCTGCCGCATCCGCAGGACCCCGCCGCGGAATATGCGCCGCGTCCGGTCCAGCTCAGCTGGTACCAGGCCGATGATGAAGCGGCGGCGGTCGCCTCGTTACTGACCCGCGATGAAAACCAGCGCGCGTTTGCCAATACCCAACTTTTTGCCCTCTGAGGAGCCGACCATGAGCCTTGTTACCAGTCCCCGCAACCCGGCTGACGCCGTTTATCGTCACGTGATCCCGGCGGGCGAACCCTGGCTGTTCGAAGTGAAGAAAGGGCAAACCCTGCGGCTGCTCGATCTTGAAGGCAATCAGGCGATCGATACCCTGTTCTATAACGCCGATAACCCGCGCGAGCGCTACGATCCGCAGCGCACGCTGCGTCGCCAGGGGAATGCCTATCTGACGACCGGCAGCGTGCTGTTCTCCAATCTCGGCCGGCCGCTGCTGACCATCGTTGCCGATACCTGCGGCCGCCACGATACCCTCGGCGGCGCCTGTGCCCAGGAGAGCAACACCGTGCGCTACGCCGCGGATAAGCGCTATATGCACAGCTGCCGGGATAATTTCCTCTGCGCCTGCCTGCACGACGGCCGCCTGCACAAGCGCGATATCGGCGCCAATATCAACTTCTTTATGAACGTGCCGGTGACGGAAGAAGGCGGGCTGACCTTTGAAGACGGCATTTCTGCCGCCGGGAAATATGTCGAACTGCGCGCGGAGTGCAATGCGATGGTGCTGATCTCCAACTGCCCGCAGCTGAATAACCCCTGCAACGGCTGGAATCCTACCCCGGCAGAGGTGCTGGTATGGAACTGACCCGCTGGCAGCGCTGGCGGCTGATGGTCTATCGCTTGTTTGCCGTACGCGCCGATCGCCTGAACGGTACGCCGTCGCGTAAATCGTAACGCCGACGCGCCCCGGGGACGACCCCGGGGAAGAACGCTATTTTGCCGCGGGACGACCCGCCCTGATGTGAGTCCCGTTTATGTTCAATACCCTACTTATTGCCAACCGCGGCGCCATCGCCTGCCGAATTCTGCGCACCCTGCGCGCTATGCGGGTTAAAGGCGTTGCCGTCTATTCCGATGCCGATCTCAGCAGCCTGCATATTCGCGAGGCCGATGAAGCGATAAGCCTCGGCGACGGCCCGGCGGCGCAAACCTATCTGGTGGTGGAGAAAATCATCGCCGCCGCGCGGCAAAGCGGCGCCGAGGCGATTCACCCCGGCTACGGCTTCTTATCGGAAAACGCCGCCTTCGCCGAAGCCTGCGAAGCCGCCGGGCTGGTATTCATCGGCCCGACGCCGCAGCAGCTGCGGACCTTTGGCCTTAAACATACCGCCAGGGCGCTGGCTAAAGCGCAGGGGCTGCCGCTGCTGGAAGGCACCGGGCTGCTGGCCGATAGCGCCGAGGCGTGTCGCGCCGCGCAGGAGATTGGCTATCCGGTGATGCTGAAAAGCACCGCCGGCGGCGGCGGGATCGGCATGCGGGTGTGTCACGATGCCGACGAGCTGGCGGAGGCCTTTGAGACCGTCCGCCGCCTCGGGCAGAACAACTTTAGCGATGCCGGCGTGTTCGTCGAAAAATATATTTCCCGTGCCCGTCACCTCGAAGTGCAGATCTTTGGCGACGGGCAGGGGGAGGTTATCGCCCTCGGCGTGCGCGACTGTTCGATTCAGCGGCGTAACCAGAAGGTTATCGAAGAGACGCCGGCCCCCAATCTGCCTGAGGGGGTGGCGCAGGCGCTGTGCGAGGCGGCGATCGCCCTGGGCAAAGCGGTCAGCTACCGCAGCGCCGGAACGGTGGAGTTTGTTTACGACAGCCTGGCGCAGCGCTTCTATTTTCTTGAGGTTAATACCCGCCTGCAGGTTGAGCACGGGGTAACCGAGCAGGTGTGGGGCGTCGATCTGGTGCGCTGGATGATCTCCCTGGCGGCGGGGGATTTACCGCCGCTCTCCAGGCTGATGGCGGAGCTGCAGCCGCGCGGCCACGCGATTCAGGCGCGGATCTACGCCGAAGATCCCGGCCGTCAATTCCAGCCGTCGCCGGGGCTGCTCAGCGAAGCGATCTTCCCGCCGGCGGATGGGGTAAACCTGCGGATTGACCGCTGGGTGGAGGCCGGCTGTGACGTGCCGCCGTTCTTCGACCCGATGCTGGCAAAAACCATCGCCTGGCAGCCAGATCGCGATCGGGCCATTGCCCACCTCGGCGAAGCCCTGGCGGCAACCCGGCTGTACGGCGTGGAAACCAATCGTCTCTATCTGCAGCAAATACTGGCTTTCTCCCCCTTCGCCGACGGCGAACCCTGGACCCGCTGCCTTGAGCAGCTGGATTATCAGGCGGCAACCGTCGAAGTCCTGAGCGCCGGGACCCAGACCAGCGTACAGGACTATCCGGGGCGCCTCGGATACTGGGCGGTGGGGGTACCGCCTTCGGGGCCGATGGACGACCGGGCGCTGCGCCTGGGTAACCGGCTGCTTGGGAACCCGGAGGGCGAGGCGGCGCTGGAAATCACCCTCAGCGGGCCGACGCTGAAGTTTAACTGCCTTGCCCAGGCCGCGATATGCGGTGCAGCGGTGGCGGTAACCCTCGACGGCGTGGCTCAGCCGATGAACCGCGTCTTCACCATTCCCGCCGGCGCGACGCTGAAAATAGGACCGGTCAGCGGCGCGGGCGTGCGCAGCTATCTTTGCCTGCGCGGCGGTATTCAGGTGCCGGACTATTTAGGCAGCAAAAGCACCTTTACCCTTGGACAGTTTGGCGGCCACGCCGGACGCGCGCTGCGCGGCGGCGACGTTCTGCATCTGGCCTCCTGCAGCGCGGCGGACAACGCCGGCGCCGCGCTGCCCGTCGCCCTGCAGACCTCGCTGGACGCGGTGCGTACGCTACGGGTCATCTATGGCCCCCACGGCGCGCCGGAATTCTTTGCCGCAGAGTATATCGCCACCTTTTTTGCCACCGACTGGGAAGTGCATTTCAACTCCAGCCGTACCGGCGTGCGGCTGATTGGCCCGCAGCCGCTGTGGGCACGCGACAGCGGCGGAGAGGCGGGGCTGCATCCGTCGAATATTCACGATAATCCCTATGCTATCGGCGCGGTCGACTTTACCGGCGATATGCCGGTGATCCTCGGCCCGGACGGCCCGAGCCTCGGCGGATTTGTCTGCCCGGTCACGGTGATTGAGGCCGACCTGTGGCAGCTCGGCCAGCTGAAAGCCGGAGATAAAGTGCGCTTTGTGGCGGTCGATCTCGCCACCGCCCGTCGCCTGGCGCAGGGGCGCCGCGAGGAGCTGGCAACCCTTGAGCCCGCGACTATCGCCTGGCAGCCTGCGCCGCTGGCGTCGCCGGTGGTGATGTCCTGCGGGGAAGCCGATAAGCGCCTGGTGGCGCGGCTCTCCGGCGATACCCATCTGCTGCTGGAGGCCGGAGAGGCGGAGCTGGATCTGGTGCTGCGCTTTCGTATCCACGCGCTGATGCAGGCGCTGGAGGGCCAGGCCCGGGTTGGTGTGATTGACCTGACGCCGGGGATCCGCTCCTTACAGGTTCACTTTCAGCCGGAAACCCTGACCCTCGAGGCGCTGCTGGCATGGGTGCGCGCGGAATGGGCGACGGTGTGCGTCAGCGATGACCTTGAGGTTCCCACGCGGGTGGTGCACCTGCCGCTGTCGTGGGACGATCCGGCCTGCCGCAAGGCGATCGATAAATATATGACCACCGTGCGCCGCGACGCGCCCTGGTGCCCCAGCAATCTTGAATTCATCCGGCGGATTAACGATCTGCCTGACGAGCGGGCGGTATGGGACACGGTGTTTGACGCCAGCTACCTGGTGATGGGGCTGGGGGATGTCTATCTTGGCGCGCCGGTGGCCACGCCGCTCGACCCGCGGCACCGGCTGGTGACCACCAAATACAACCCGGCGCGCACCTGGACTGCGGAGAACTCGGTCGGGATTGGCGGCGCCTACCTGTGCGTGTACGGCATGGAAGGCCCCGGCGGCTATCAGTTTGTCGGCCGTACGCTGCAAATGTGGAATCGCTATCACGAGGTGGCCGATTTTGCCGGCAAGCCGTGGCTGCTGCGCTTCTTCGACCAGCTGCGTTTCTATCCGGTCTCTGCCGAAGAGCTGCTGCAGATCCGCCGTGATTTTCCGCTTGGCCGCTATCCGCTGCGCATTGAGCACAGCACCCTGCGGCTGGCGGAGTATCAGCAGTTCCTTGCCCGCGAGGCCACGAGCATTGACGCTTTCCGCCAGCACCAGCAGCGGGCGTTTAATGAGGAGCGCGATCGCTGGATAGCCAGCGGCCAGGCGCATTTCGAAAGCCAGGAGACGGCGGCTGAAGAGGGCGAAGACGCGCCGCTGCTTAGCGGGCAGCAGGGGGTAGAAAGCCCAATTTCCGGCAACCTGTGGCAGGTGCAAACCGCGCCGGGCAGCCGGGTGCGCGCCGGAGACGTTCTGCTGGTGCTGGAGTCGATGAAAATGGAGATCCCGCTGCTGGCACCCTGCGACGGGGTGATCGCCGAGGTTAGCGTTCAGCCTGGCGCCTCGGTTCGCGCCGGGCAGCGGGTAGCGGTCATTATTGAGGAAAACGTATGAATCAGCACAATTTTGATTTACGCCTGAGCACCCTGGCGACAGGCTACCGCAACGGCCAGCTGACGCCCCGGACGTTGATGGCGGAACTGCGCCAGCGGGCCAGCGCGCTGAATCCAGAGTATCAGCTGTTTATTCATATCCTGACGGCAGAGGAGCAGGAGCCCTGGCTGGCAGTGCTGGACGGCGTGGCGCCGGAGAGCCTGCCGCTGTACGGCGTGCCGTTTGCGATTAAGGATAATATCGATCTCGCCGGGATCGTCACTACCGCCGCCTGTCCGGCGTTCGCCTATAGCGCTGAACGGGACGCGACGATTGTGGCCCGGCTGATTGCGCTGGGCGCGGTTCCGGTGGGTAAAACCAACCTCGATCAGTTTGCTACCGGCCTCAACGGCACGCGATCGCCGTACGGACGCTGTCGTAACGCCGTGCACCCGGAGTATCCGGCGGGCGGCTCGAGCGCCGGTTCGGCGCTGGCGGTGGCGCTCGGCGTCGCCTGCTTTGCGCTCGGTACGGATACCGCCGGCAGCGGACGGGTTCCGGCATCGTTAAATAACCTGGTGGGGCTGAAGGCCAGCAAAGGGCTGATTTCGACCGCCGGGGTGGTGCCGGCCTGCCGGACGCTCGATTGCGTGACCTTTTTTACCGCCACCGCCGCCGAGTCCAGCCGGCTGCTGGCGCTGACCGCCGCCGTCGATCCGCGCGATGCCTACAGCCGACGCAATCCGCAGTGGAACGCGGAGCAGGCCTTCGGCGCGCCGGCGCCGGGATTTCGTTTCGGCGTTCCGCAGACGCTTAATTTCCTCGGCTGCGCGCAGAGTGAGGCGCTGTTTTTACAGGCCAAAGCGCGGCTGCTGGCCCTCGGCGGCGTGGCGGTGAGCCTCGATATGACGCCGTTTCTCGCCGCCGCCAGCCTGCTGTACGACGGCCCTTGGGTGGCGGAACGCTACGCGGTGGCGGGGCCGCTGATTGAACGGCAGCCGGAGGCGGTTCTGCCGGTGATTCGCAACGTGCTGGCGAAGGCGCCGCAAACTGACGCGGTCGCCGCGTTTAAGGCCATGTATCAGCTGCAGGCCTATAAAGCGCAGTGCGACGCGCTGCTCGATGGAGTGGATTGCGTCCTGACGCCGACCTATCCGCGCCCGGTCACGCTTGCCGAGCTGGAAGCGGAGCCGGTGAAGCGCAACGCCGACCTCGGTTACTACACCAACTTTATGAATTTACTCGATTATGCGGCCGTCAGCGTGCCGGCAGGATTCTTGCCGAACGGCGTGCCTTCCGGCGTTACGCTATTTGGCCGGGCGTTTACCGACCAGTATCTTCTCGGACTGGCCGATGCCTTCCAGCGGGCGCAGCCGCTGCCGCTGGCCGGCGGGGCGCAGGTAGCGCCTGAGCCGCCCGCGGCCGTAGCCAGCCACGATCGCCAGGCGCTGGTGGTGTGCGGCGCGCATCTCGACGGGCTGGCGCTGAACGGGCAGCTGCGGGCCCGGGGCGGACGCCTGCTGGCGGCGACGGAGAGCGCGGCCAGCTATCGGCTGTACGCGCTGGCCGATGGCAAACGTCCGGGGATGGTACGGGATGAAAACGGCGGGGCGGCCATTGCGGTGGAGGTGTGGGAGCTGCCCTCCGCCGAGCTGGGATCGCTGCTGGCCGCGATTCCGGCGCCGCTGGGGTTAGGCAAGGTGGAGCTGGCGGACGGGCGCTGGCTCAGCGGCTTTATCTGCGAGGCGTACGGCCTGCAGGGCGCGACCGATATTACGGCCTACGGCGGATGGCGGGCCTGGCTGGCGCGTTAGGTGACGGTGTCACATATCCTGAAAAAATAGCGTCAGTCCGCTCCGGGCTGGCGCTGCTCACATGCTGAAACATTTCTGCCAATTCATTAGCAACCTTTCTGTAGGGCTACCGCGTCGATAGGGCTATCCTTCCCCGCTTTTAATTTTTGGCTTCTTATTGAAACTCAGGTGAATTACCGCCAATGACTCTATTGAGAGATGAAATTCGCGATCACTCAGCGGAAAAGATGCTGTTTATTCGCCGGGCCGTGGTGGCTTTTATCCTGGTGGTGACCTGCTTTAGCATTCTGATCGTTAACCTCTATCGGCTGCAGGTTAAACAGCACGATTTCTATCAGACGCGCTCGAATCAGAACGATATCAAAATGCTGCCCATCGCGCCGAGCCGCGGGCTGATATTCGACCGCAACGGTATCCCGCTGGTACAGAACATCACCCTCTATCGCCTGCAGGTGATCCCCAGCAAAATCGCCGATATGAAGGCGCTGCTGCAGCAGCTGACGCCGATCGTTGATCTGACTCCCGATGATATCGCCGGCTTCCGCGACGATATGCTGCACAACAGCCGCTACAAAGAAGTGACGTTGAAATCCGCTCTGAGCGATGTCGAAGTGGCGCGCTTTGCGGTGAACGAATTCCATTTCCCCGGCGTCACCGTGGAGAGCTACCAGCAGCGCGATTACCCTTACGGCGCCGAGCTGGCGCACGTTGTCGGCTACGTCTCGAAAATTAACGATAGCGACCTGCAGCGGCTGGCCAAAAATGGCGAAGCGGAGAACTACGCCGCCGACCACAATATCGGCAAGCAGGGGATTGAAGGCTATTACGAACGGGAGCTGCACGGAACCACCGGCTACCAGGAGGTGGAGGTGGACAACCACGGGCGGGTGGTGCGGCTGCTGAAAGAGGTGCCGCCGGTCGCCGGCAAAAATATCTATCTGACGCTCGATCTGCACCTGCAGCAGTATATTGAATCGGTGCTCAAGGGGCAGCGCGCGGCGGTGGTGGCGGTCGATCCGCGCGACGGCGGGGTGCTGGCGATGGTTTCCAGCCCGAGCTACGATCCCAATCCCTTTGTGAAAGGCATCGGCTATCAGGCCTACCGCTCGCTGCTCGATAACGCCGACCGGCCGCTGATCAACCGCGTCACCCAGGGGCTGTACCCGCCGGCGTCAACGGTTAAACCCTATATGGCGCTGTCGGCGCTCTCGGCCGGGGTGATTACGCCGACCACCACCTTCTTCGGCGCGCCGACCTGGACGCTGCCGGGGACCCAGCGCCGCTACCGCGACTGGCTGAAAACCGGCCACGGCATGCTCAACGTCACTAAGGCCATTGAAGAGTCGGCGGATACCTTCTTCTACCAGGTGGCGTTTGAGATGGGCATCGACCGGATTCACAGCTGGCTGAGCAAGTTTGGCTACGGCCAGCCGACGGGCATCGACCTCAACGAAGAGTATTCCGGGGTGTTGCCGAGCCGCGAATGGAAGCAGCGGGTTCATAAGAAGCCGTGGTATCAAGGGGATACCATCTCGGTCGGCATCGGCCAGGGCTACTGGATCGCCACCCCGATTCAGATGGTGAAAGCGCTGACGACGCTGATCAACAACGGCAAGGTGAAGAATCCGCACCTGCTTTACTCCATGAAGCGCGGCAATAAGGTTGAGCTCTATCAGCCGCCGCAAAACGCGGCGCAGGTGGGCGATCCGAAATCGTCGTACTGGGGGATTGTGCGTAACGGGATGTACGGTATGGCCAACCAGCCAAACGGCACCGGCTACAAGCTGTTCCACACCGCGCCGTATCAGATTGCCGCGAAGTCCGGGACCTCGCAGGTCTTCAGCCTGAAGGAAAACCAGACCTACAATGCGAAAATGATCCCGGTCAGGCTGCGCGACCATATTTTCTATACCCTGTTTGCCCCGTATCAGCATCCGCGGGTGGCGATGGCGCTGATCCTGGAGAACGGCGGCGGCGACGGAGTGGTGGCAGGACCTACGGCGCGCGCGATTCTCGACCATATCTTCGATCCGGCCAACGCGCCGGCGGCGGCAGAGGGCGGCGCAGAGGCTAACGTCCCGCAGGTCGATAGCGCCGACGCGCAGTAGCCATTTGCCACGTTTATTCCCGCATGGCGCGGCTCATAGATATTGGTTATTTGCCGAAAGCGCCGGCTTTCTCCATAGTGGGAGTCTGAATATGCATTGGGGAATAGGGTGATGGCATTGAGAAACAGGCTGCTGATCGTGCAGACCGGCACGCCGCCGCAGGAGATTGTCGCCGATCATGGCGACCTGCCGCGCTGGTTCGCCGATCTGCTGGCGCCGTGGCGTGCGCAGATGAAAGCGGTGCGCGTATTTGCCGGCGAGGCGCTGCCGGCGCCGGATAACGATACGGTGGCGGTGATCACCGGTTCCTGGGATATGGTGACGGATCGCCTGGCGTGGAGCGAGCTGACCGCAGAGTGGATCCGCGCCGCGATGGCCATCGAGATGCCGCTGTTTGGCGTCTGCTACGGCCATCAGCTGATGGCCCACGCGCTGGGCGGCGAGGTGGATTACCATCCGGCAGGGCGTGAAACCGGCAGCAAAACCATTTCGCTCTCGGCCGTCGGCCTTCGCGATAGCCTGGTTGCCGACCATCCCGCGCCCTTTAGCGCCCATCTGACGCACCTGCAAACGGTGACCAGGCTGCCGCAGGGGGCGGTGGTGCTGGCCTCATCCGAGCACGATCCGCATCAGATTGTCCGCTATGGCCCCCACGCGCTGTCGACCCAGTTCCATCCTGAAATCACCCCGGAGATTGCCCGCTCGCTGATCTACTACCGCCAGGCGGTGCTGCGCGCCGAGGGCATAGATCCGGATACGCTAAGCCGCGCGGTGGAGGAGAGCCCCGTAGCCTCGGCGATTTTGACCCGCTTTGTCGCGAACTATCTGACCCCGCACCCCGGGGCGGCTTAACCCTGCGGCGCTTTCTCCTGTAGCCAGGCCGCGGTTTCGCGAAGAATTTCGTCCGATAGCGCCGAGTCGCTGGTCATTCGCGCCAGAATTACCGCCCCGACCATCGCCGACCAGGCGCCAACTGCCGCGCGGCGCCTCGCCGCTTCATCCTCCCCGGGAATGGTCCGGCTGAGGTTGGCTATCTGCTGCCTGAGCCCGGCGCTCATTTCACTCCGCGCCGGCTCCGGTTGGCGGATAGTGTCCGCCGCCAGGGCCGCCAGCGGGCAGCCGCCGGCACAATTATCCCGGTGTTCGGGGGAGAGGTAGCGTTCGATTTGCGGCGCGCTGCCGTTTTCAACGGCGCCGCTCGCGGTCTGCAGCTCCGCCAGGGTCCGGGCGATCAGCTCATCCTTCGATTTAAAGTAGCCGTAAAATCCGCCGTGGGTGAGGCCCGCCGATTGCATAATCTCGGTGACCGTTACCGCATCAAAACCCCGTTCACGAAACAGACGGCCCGCAGCGGCAAGGATTGTCTGCTTATTCTCTTCGACCTGCTTTCTGCTCACTCTCATGGCGTCATCCCGCGCTGAAATTATTTATGATGACCATCATATAACAATATTTACATCATACCCAGCCTGTGACAGTATTCATGACGACCATCATGTATAAATTCTGGAGAGCAAAAATGAGCAGCAAATCAGCGGTACTGGTAACCGGCGCATCGACCGGGATTGGCGCAGTCTACGCCGAACGCTTTGCCCAACGCGGCCACGATCTGGTTCTCGTTGCGCGAAATACCGAGCGCCTTACCGCGCTGGCCCAGCGTCTGCGTAGCGAGGCGGGGGTGCAGGTCGACATTTTAACCGCCGATCTGACTAACGATAACGACGTTGCCGCCGTCGAGCAGCGCCTGCGGGAAGATACGCGCATCGGCGTGCTGATTAACAATGCCGGTACCGCCATTCCCGGCGATTTTATCAACCAGAACGGGGAAGAGATCTCCCGGCTGATTGCCCTCAACGTAACGGCGGTGACCCGCCTGGCTCATGCTATCGCTCCCCGGCTGGCGGCCGAGGGCGAAGGGGCTATTGTCAACATTGCCTCGGTTGTCGGACTGGCTCCGGAAATGGGTCTGACGGTGTATGGCGCAACCAAAGCCTTCGTGCTGTTTCTTTCGCAGTCGCTCGACGTGGAGCTGGCCGCGAAAGGGGTCTACATCCAGGCGGTGCTGCCGGCGGCGACCCGCACCGAGATTTGGCGCAATAGCGGCAAAGACGTGGATGCCATTCCCGGCCTGATGGAGGTGGATAAGCTGGTGGACGCGGCGCTGGTTGGTTTCGATCGCCGGGAGCGGGTCACCATTCCGCCGCTGCATGACGAAGCGCAATGGAACGCCATGAATGCGGCGCGCCAGGCGATGCTGCCCGGCTTCGCGCAGTCGGAACCGGCACCGCGCTATCGCGCTTAACGTCTTTGATGAAGAACGTTAGTGACATTGTCACTTAATCGTCAGCCCGCTCAGCGCCTCGGCCATCAGCTGTCCGAGCTTCGCGCAGGCGGCGTTCTGTGACTGAAGCGGAGCCTCTTCCAGGGCGATGGCCAGGGCGCCGGGGGATGGCAGCATCGCGCCTGCGGTCTGCAGGTTCGCCGGCATGCCGATACGGGTTCTGACCGTCAGCCCGAGCCCGGCCTGCACCGCCGCCCAGACGCCGCTCAGGCTATGGCTCACAAACATCACCTGCCACGCAATGGCGGCCGCATCGAGCGCGGCGATAGCCCTGGAGCGCATCAGGCACGGGCTTTCAAACATCACCAGCGGCAGCGGCTCTCCGGCGGCCAGCAGGGCGGCGACGTCGAGGTCCGGATGACAAATCCACTCCAGCTGACACTGGCCCAACGTTGGGCCGCTATCGTCGGTTTGCCAGAGCAACGCCATATCCAGCGCGCGTTCAGCCAGCGCCTGACGCAGCGGGAGATTGCGGTCCACTCTGGCGACGATCCGCAGCTGCGGGTGATGACGCTTAAACTGGCCGAGGATCCCCGGCATCAGGGATTCGCCAAAATCCTCCTGCATCCCAATGCGAACCTCACCGGTAAGCCGTTCGCCTTTGAGGGCGCGCAGGGTCTCATCGTTGAGCTCCAGCATGCGCCGGGCATAGCCCATCAGCTTTTCGCCCTCGGCGGTGAGCGCCAGGTGACGGCCCTGCTTAACCACCAGCCCGGCGCCGCACTGCATCTCCAGCTTCTTAAGCTGAGCGCTGACCGCGGAGGTTGAGCGCGCAAGGCGTACCGCCGCGCGGGCAAAGCTGCCGCATTCGATCCCGGTGACAAAGGTGCGTAGCGCATCGAGATCCAGCGCTGGAGTGAGCTTTTCCATAATCATCCTCTTATTCAGGATGATGGCTCCTGAATTATTCGATTTTCAGGAAGGTACTGTGGCATCACACTGGCCTCAACGTCAACATGACCCTTCGGAGCGACCATGATCGTGATGCAATATCGTTTTACGCTACCCGCCGACTACGACATGGCGATTATTGAGCGCCGCATTCGCCACGGCGGTGCGAAGCTGGACGGCTTTCCCGGCCTGCTATTTAAAACCTATCTCTACTCCCGCCGCGATGACCGCGCTGCGCCGGGCGCGGAGAACAGCTACGCGCCGCTGTACGTCTGGCAAAACGCCGGGGCGATGGCGAGCTTTCTGCAGAGTCCCGGTTTTGCCCGCCTGAGCGAGGATTTTGGCTGGCCGCGCATTGAAAGCTGGCTGACTCTGCGGGTCCCGGAGGTCCCGGAGGTCGCGGAGGTGCTGAATAACTCCTGGCTGAACGTCGAAAAGCGCGCCGTCGCCCCGTTCAGCGATCTGGCGAACCTCGACCTGCAGGGGGCGCTCTGCGCGTGGGATCCGAGCCGCTGGCAGCTGCTGGAGGTCAGCTTTGGCGATGCGCCGTCGGGGAGCGGAGAGAGCTATCGCATCGGCTACGTTGCGCGGGGAGAGGCGTAAAAAAAGCCGATAGGGTGAGCTATCGGCTTTCGGGAGGAGGCGGGGCGGCAAGGGCCGCTATCCCGGATCGGGCGCAGGCGCCGCAGTCCGGGAGCTCAGCTTACTTTGCCAGCACTTCCTGGGCGGTGCGTTCAACCAGATTCAACAGCACCTTGACGTCATCGAGGGTGACGATCGGGTTAAGCAGCGTCAGCTTCAGGCAGGTCACGCCGTTGTGCTCGGTTACGCCGACGTTGGCGCGACCGTATTCCAGCAGCGCGTCGCCGATGCGCTGGTTGAGCAGGGCGATAGCCGCATCGTCGCTGCCCGCCGTCTGCTGCGGGCGCGAACGGAACAGCACGCTCGCCAGCTGCGGCTCCATCACCAGCTCCAGCGTCGGCTGGCTTGCGACGTATTCAGCGACATTTTTTGCCATCGTCACGCCGTGATCGATGATCTCCGCGTACTGCTTCTGTCCCAGCGCTTCCAGGCCCATCCACAGCTTCAGCGCGTCGAAGCGGCGGGTAGTCTGCAGCGATTTGGAGACCAGGTTCGGTACGCCGTTTTCTTCATCGAACTCGGAGTTCAGATAGGCCGCCTGATAGCGCATCAGCTCGTAGTGGCGCGCATCTTTTAGCAGGAACGCGCCGCAGCTGATGGTCTGGAAGAACTGTTTGTGGAAGTCCAGGGTGATGGAGTCCACGCACTCAATGCCGTCCAGGTAATCGCGGTAGCGCTCGGAAAGCAGCAGCGCGCCGCCCCAGGCCGCATCGACGTGCAGCCAGATCTGATGCTCTGCCGCAATGCCGGCAATCGCCCGCAGCGGGTCGATAGCCCCCGCGTCGGTGGTGCCCGCAGTTGCCACGATCGCCATGATCTGCTCGCCGTTAGCCTGCGCTTCGGCAATTTTCGCCTTCAGGTCTTCGACGTCCATGCGCGCAAAGCGGTCGGTTTTGACCAGGGTGACCGAACGGTAGCCGAGGCCCATCAGCGCCATGTTCTTCTGTACCGAGAAGTGGGCGTTTTCAGAACAGAACACTTTGTACTTGCGGATATCGCCCGGCAGACCATCCTGCTGAATCGAGTGCCCCTGGCGGGCGAAGAAAGCATCGCGCGCCAGCATCAGGCCCATCAGGTTACTCTGGGTGCCGCCGCTGGTGAAAACGCCGGCGTCGCCTGCCCGGTAGCCGACCCGGGCGCGCAGCCATTCGATCAGCTTCATCTCAATGATGGTCGCCGACGGGCTCTGGTCCCAGGAGTCCATACTCTGGTTGGTGGCGTTAATCAGCACTTCCGCCGCCTGGCTTACCACCAGGCTCGGGCAGTGGAGATGCGCCACGCACTGCGGGTGATGCACCGACAGGCTGTCTTTCAGGAAGTACTCGATCGCACGCTCAATCGCCGCCTGGTTGCCCAGACCCTGTTCGGTGAACTCAAGGGTAATGCGCTCGCGCAGCTCGGCGACGCTTTTGCCTTGATACATCTCAGGCTGCTGCAGCCACTGGGCGACGGCCTGGCTGGTCTGAGCGATAACCTGCTGGTACGCCTCAATGCTCTGCGGCGAACCGGCAAGGATCGGATTCAATTGGGACATGGCGGTCACTTACTCCACTCAGACCGGTTTTACGCCGGCGGCCAGCAGGGCCTGTTCAAATTTATCGAAGAAAATTTCCAGTTCCGCATCGCTGATCAGCAGAGACGGCAGCAGGCGCAGGACGCAGCCGTTACGGCCGCCGCGCTCAAGGATCAGGCCCGCTTCGAAGCATTTTTTCTGCAGCAGGGCAGACAACGCGCCGTCGGCCGGGTAGCAGCCCATATGGTCCTGAGCTTCGTTCGGCTTCACGATTTCGATGCCGATCATCAGACCGAGACCGCGAACGTGGCCGATGACCGGGTAGCGTTTCTGCATGTCGGCCAGCTTGCCTTTCAGCCACTCGCCCTGGGCCGCGACTTTACCGGCGATGTCGTTCTCTTTCAGGTGACGCAGGGTGGTCAGGCCGGTAGCCATCGCCAGCTGGTTGCCGCGGAAGGTGCCGGTATGGTGGCCAGGTTCCCAGGCGTCAAACTGCTTCTTGATACCGAGAACGGCCAGCGGCAGACCGCCGCCTACGGCTTTGGACATCACGATGATGTCCGGCTCAATGCCGGCGTGTTCAAAGGCGAACAGCTTGCCGGTACGCGCGAAGCCGGCCTGGACTTCATCGATAATCAGCAGAATGCCGTGTTCCTGGGTCACTTTACGGATGCGCTGCAGCCACTCGACCGGCGCCGGGTTCACGCCGCCTTCGCCCTGAACGGCTTCAAGGATCACCGCCGCAGGCTTACGCACGCCGCTTTCAACGTCGTTGATCAGGTTTTCGAAGTAGTAGGTCAGCGCCTTCACGCCGGCTTCGCCACCAATACCCAGCGGGCAGCGGTACTGATGCGGGTACGGCATAAACTGGACTTCCGGCATCATGCCGTTAACCGCTTCTTTCGGCGACAGGTTGCCGGTTACCGACAGCGCGCCGTGGGTCATCCCGTGGTAGCCGCCGGAGAAGCTGATCACCGAAGAGCGGCCGGTGTATTTTTTCGCCAGCTTCAGTGCCGCTTCAACGGCGTCGGCGCCGGACGGGCCGGTGAACTGCAGGCAGTACTCTTTACCTTCGCCCGGTAATAAGGAGAGCAGGTATTCGGAGAAGCGATCTTTTAACGGAGTTGTCAGATCGAGGGTATGTAACGGCAAGCCGCTGGTAATGACACTTTGGATGCTCTGCAGCACGTCAGGATGGTTATGGCCAAGCGCCAGAGTTCCCGCGCCGGCAAGGCAGTCGAGGTACTGTTTGTTATCCGCGTCGGTCAGCCATACGCCTTCCGCTTTGGTAATCGCGAGCGGCAGCTTGCGCGGGTAACTTCTGACGTTCGATTCGAATTCGGCCTGACGGGCCAAAAAGGTTTCGTTGTTTGCGTCCAATAAATCTGCACTTAAAGTATCAATACGGACTTTATCCGTCATCATATCACTCCCACAACCAGCGTTGCGGTTGAACACTGGTTGAATAATTGGTTTTAGAAAATGAATCGCCATTCATAAAGCGCGCACAATATATGGCTTTTTAAATCCGCATTCAACGTTTTATTTATTGCGCTATTTTTACGTTATTTTTACATTGTTAAATTCAATGCTAATCGATTGATTCATATCTATTATTTTAACGGTCACGAAAGCACAAAAAGTGTAATTATTAGTGTGCGATTAGGCCCCGTTTTATTACCGCTTCGCTGACGCTGCCGGCGGAAATAGTTCCGCCGGCAGTAAGGTTACTCAATGCAGTTCGATAGCGTACTGCGATAAAGGTGTGATTTTTTTAACCAACTTGTTGTTAAACAAAAACTGTTCGTAGGCTTCGTAGCGCGCCTTATCCAGCGCCGCCGGGTCGCTGGCGAACAGCGGCGTGGTTTGCAGCCACGCCTGCTTGTTGAGCTCGGTGTTCAGCTCCGGATGAGCGGCAGCGAAAGCCTGCCAGGTCTCCTGCGGGTGGGCTCGCAGCCAGGCCCCCCCTTTTTGCAGGGCAACGAGGAATTTTTTGATCTTCGCCGCGTGCGCTTCATCCCGATTGGCGACAATTACCAGCTCGTCGTAGGCCGGCACGCCGTAATCCTCCACGTTCATCACCTGCGGCTCTTTGCCCTGCAGCTTCAGCTCCAGCGCCTCAATATTGCGGTAGCCGCCGATAACCGCGTCGACCTGGCCGGCAAGCAGGGCGCTGGTCAGCTGGAAGTTAACGTTGATCAGCTTGATACTTTGCGGGTCGATATGCGCCGACTGCGCCATGGTTGCCAGCGTCGCCTGCTCGATGCCGCTCACCGAGTAGCCCACCTTTTTCCCCTTCAGGTCGGCCGGCGTTTTGATGCTTTTATCCAGCGCAATAATGGTGTTGAGCGGCGAGTTAATCAGCGTCCCGACGCGCACCAGCGGCAACCCCTCATCGGCGAAAAAATGCACCTGCGGCTGGTAGGTGATGGCCAGATCGGCCTGGCGAGCGGCCACCAGCCGCGGCGGCAGCGCCGGGTCGGATGGCGGAATGATTTTGACGTCGAGGCCCTGTTCCTTAAAGGCGCCAATCTGCTCCGCCACCATAATCGGCGCGTGATCCGGGTTGATATACCAGTCCAGCACCAGGGTGAGCTTCTCGTTGGCCAGGGCGTGCCCGCTGATAGCCGCGCTAAGGGCCATCCCGGCAAAGATACGTTTATTCATGGTCTTCCTTATTATCCGTACAGGTCATTATTCCGGCGTCCAGTCGATCAGCCGGTGCAAGAAAGCGTCGACCGCCAGCCACAGCAGGACGGTCAGCAGCACTAAAATAAACAGCGCCGCAAAGCAGATGTCGGTCTGCAGCCGGGCGTTGGCGTTGAGCATGACGTAGCCGAGCCCTTCGGCTGAGCCCACCCATTCGCCGATGATGGCGCCAATCGGCGCGACGGCGGCGGCCATCCGCAGGCCGGATCCCAGCGCCGGCAGCGCGGCCATCAGCCGCACGTGGCGCAGCTGCGCGCCGAAGGAGGCGCCCATCGTGCGGGCCAGATCGAGATAGTCGTGATTGACCCGCCGCAGGCCGTCAAAGAACGCGGAGGTGACGGGGAAGAAGATCACCAGCACCGCCATCATCACCTTGGCGCTCATTCCGAAGCCAAACCACAGCACCAGCAGAGGGGCGAGAGCGAACACCGGGATGGCCTGGCTGGTCAGCACCAGCGGCATCAGCCAGCGCTGCAGCCGCGGCGAGATAATCATGCATAGCGCCAGCACCACGCCGAGCAGGACCCCGAGCAGCAGCCCGCTGACAATTTCGCTCAGCGTTACCAGGGTATGCCAGCCGAGATACGCGCGGTTGAGCCACAGGGCGTCGGCGACCGCCGCGGGCAAAGGCAGCAGAAAGGCGGGGATCCCGCTGCGGGTCACCAGCCACCAGGCCAGCAGCAGGCCGCCAAACACCACCGCGCCGCGCAGGAGTTTGCCCTTCATCCGTCGGCCCTCATAAGCTGCTGCAGCAGCTCCGCCTGGCTGGCAAGCAGCGCGGGATCGTTCGCCGCCCGCGGCGGCAGGCCGCTCAGATGGTGCGAATCGTCGATCCCGCCCGCCGACGGAGCGAGCACCAGCAGGCGGTGGCTCAGCCGACAGGCTTCCATCGGATCGTGGGTAATCAGCACCACGGTGCGATCGGCCAGCAGCTCCGCCGCCAGGGTTTGAATGCGCGTGCGGGTGATGGTGTCGAGGGCGGAGAAGGGCTCATCCATTAAGACCACGGGGCGGTCTTCATACAGCGTGCGGGCCAGCGCCGCGCGCTGGCGCATGCCGCCGGAGAGCGCCGCCGGGCGATCGTCGGCGCACTGCTCCAGCCCGACCTGACGCAGCAGGGTTGTCACGCGCGAACGGTCAACGCGCTCCCCACGCAGGCGCGCGCCAAGGGCGACGTTATCGCGCACGCTCAGCCACGGGTAGAGCAGGTCCTTCTGCCCCATCCACGCCAGCCGTTTCGCCACGGGCAGCCCGTCGCTGGCGTACACCTGGCCGGAGGTCGGCGCCGCGAGGCCGGCGATGATGCGCAGCAGGCTGGTTTTTCCCGCGCCGCTGGCGCCCAGCAGGGAGACCCACTGCCCGCCGGGGATATCGAACGATAAATCCGCAAAAATGACCCGCGAGCCGAAGCGCAAACCCAGCTCCCGGACGTGGATGGCCGGGGGCGTCACGCCGACGCCTCCGTGACCGCATTCAGCCCCATCTGCCAGAAGTTGGCCTCCAGGCGCGTGGCGGTGGTGAAGATGGCGCTGAGCTCAGCGAATCTCGACTCGCCGCCGCGCTGCTGCCAGAGGGTTTCCAGCAGGGCGATCGCCGCGTTGACGCCGTTGAGGTAGCCTTCGTCGCCATAGTTGCGGATCCACGAGGCGTAGGGGCTATCGTTCAGGCGGGTCTGCGGATTGTGCAGCAGGCCGAGGCCAATTTCCGCGTAGCCGGCCACGCAGGGCATCAGCGCGGCCAGCAGATCCAGGGCGTCGCCGGAGTGGCCGATATCCAGCACGTAGCGCGTGTAGTTGACCGTCTCCGCCGCCTCCGGCTCGGCGGCCATGGTCGCTTCATCCAGCCCCCAGCCGGCGCAGTAGCCGACGTGCAGCGGCAGCTCGCTGAGGATGGCGTTCATCGAGGCCGCCGCGGCGCGCATCTCCGGCAGGGTGCGCAGCTTGCTGACCAGCAGGGCATAACTGCGGGCAAAGTGGATCAAAAACAGATAATCCTGCGTCAGGTAGCGGCGGAATGCGCGTTCGGGCAGGGTGGCGTCAGCCAGCTGGTGTAAAAACGGATGGGCGACGTAGTGCTGCCAGTCGCCTCCCGCCTGCTGGCGCAGACGACCGTAGATGCCTTGAGTAAATGCGGGAAGAATCACAGGACCTCCTGATTAAGGGGAGATCCGGGCGTGCAGAAGTATGAACAGGCAATGGCGGAAAACTGGCAAAATTGCCGACCCGTCCCTTCGCTGGCATGACCCAGATCAGGTTCAAAGGGTTCGGCTTACGCCATCTCAGCCCTCACGGGACACCCCTCGGTAGGGCCATGTTATACGGCATTCACTTTTTGATTACAATCCCGGCTTCGGGTCATTGCGCCGGGGGAGCGCGCGGCGTTTAGGTGACAGCGTCACTATCAGGTTGGCTAAGGAGTGGAGGGCGGATAGGTGCGGGAAATTTTTATCGCTGATTTTTGCCGGATCGGACACCGTCTGTGATTAAAAAGAAGACTATAATAGGCACTTCTACGTCATCCCTTTGAACTCTCTAACTAATTTTCTTTAATTTTGCGCCAGCAGGCGATGAATGCGCAGGCGGCTGGATGTGTGCTTGACGATGTACGGCGGGTGGAGAGCTGCATGCTATTGCGGTCAGCGGCTATCAGCTGCCGGATCGCCCCGGCCCGGTTACCGTTAGCATTGGCGTCGCCGCGCGTCAGGATGACGAAGAGATCGACCAGCTGTTCAACCGCGTCGACAAGGCGCTGTATGCGGCGAAGAAAGAGGGGCGAAATCAGGTGAAGCTGCACCTGGTGGGAAAATATTGAGGCGCGGCGCAATGCCGCCCTGACTGAGCGATCGGCGCCGTAGTAAAAGATTCACCGCATAAATATATTTAGCCGTTTTTTAAAATTCTTAGCAATATTTCTCCGGCTCATTCGTCTACCTCATCAGCAGTCACTATTCACGACAGTCATGAGGTAGCAACAAGATGAGAGATTTTGATATGCATGAAAACCGCCGTCACTACGGCTTTGGCCACCATCGGATGGGCAAACCGCTGATCGTTGGCGTGGCGATCGTCGCGATACTTGGCCTGGTGGTGATGTCGCTGTGGAACGCGCTGCTGCCGGCGATTCTCGGGGTTAAAAGCATCGGTTTCTGGCAGGCATTAGGTCTGCTGGCGCTGTCGCGGATCCTCTTCGGCGGCCTTGGCTTCCGTCCGGGCATGTTCGGTATGGGGCGCGCGCGTCGCCGCATGCACGAACGCTGGATGCAGATGAATCCCGAGCAGCGCGAAGAGTTTATGCAGCGCTTTGGCCGCCACGGCCATCGCGGACACTGCGGCTGGCACGATCGGCGTAACGAACCCGCCCGGCCGGCAGACGATGCGTCGAAAACGACACCGACCGAGTGAGCGAAATGAAAGGCGTAACGGCGGGGGAATCGCTGCTGGTTTCGGCGCTCAACGCCTGCCGCTCCCGGCTGAAGGCCTTTATTCGCGGCCGCATCTCGGTACGAGACGAGGCTGACGATATCCTGCAGGAAGTGAGCTGGCAATTAATGAAGGTCGAGCAGCCGGTGGAGAACGTCGCTGCCTGGCTGTTCCGCGCCGCGCGCAACGAAATGACCGACCGGGCGCGCAAAAAGCGCGAGCTGCCGCTGGCGGACTACTTCAGCGGGGACGAGGAGGGCCAGTTTCCGGAAGATGAGCTGGCGGAGACCCTGTTCGGCGTGCCGCAAACGCCGGAAGACGAGTACCTGAAAGAGCTGCTGTGGGAGGAGCTGAACCAGGCGCTATCGGAATTGCCGGCCGCCCAGCGGGAGGTCTTTGAAAAGACCGAGCTGCTGGGCTACAGCTATAAAGAGCTGGCCGCCGAGTGCGGGGCCAGCGAGCAGGCCCTGCTATCGCGTAAGCACAAAGCCGTGCTCTATCTGCGTACCCGCCTGCGCGCCCTCTATGATGAGCTGATGACCAACTAAAGCTGGCCCGATCGCCGGGCGCCACGACCAATATCCTTGAGTGAGGATATTTCATGACATATCCCCACTAAAGGATATCGCAGTATTTATCCTCTTATGGGGATATTTACGTTGAGCGTTGACATTATCCTCACCAGGGTATAAACAGGGTCTTATCCCTACAAGAGGATAGATAAGATGATGATAACGCCCCCGACGATCTACAGCCCGACCCAGCTGGCGAACCATATCAAGCTGGTGCGGCAAAAAAACCAGTGGACGCAAAGCGATCTGGCCCGCCGGATAGGCATTAAGCAGGCGACGATCTCGAACTTCGAAAACCACCCGGACAAAACCACCTTAACGACGCTGTTTAAGATTTTACAATCTCTGGAAATGACGATGACGGTGTGCGAAAAGGGCGCGGCGCCGGACCTTGCGCAAAACGATAGCCAACCGGATCTGGAGTGGTAATGGCGACGCTCGTGACGTGGATGAACAATGAACGCGTCGGGGAGCTGATCAAGCTGAGCAACGGCGCGCATCAGTTCCGCTATGAGTCGCGCTGGCTGCAAAACCCGCGCGCCCGACCGCTCTCCCTGTCGCTGCCGCTGCAGTTCGGCAATATCACCTCGGATGCGGTGTTTAACTACTTCGACAACCTGCTGCCCGATAGCCCGCTGGTGCGCGACCGCATTGTTAAGCGCTACCAGGCGCTCTCGAAGCAGCCCTTCGATCTGCTGGCCGAGGTGGGGCGGGATAGCGTCGGGGCGGTCACCCTGCTGCCCGCAGGCGACGCTCCGGCAGCCGGCGGCCTGACCTGGGAAGCGCTCGACGACGCCCGGCTTGACGCGCTGCTGACGGCCTACCGTGCGGATATTCCGCTCGGCATGATTAACGGCCAGGAGGAGTTCAGAATATCGGTCGCCGGCGCCCAGGAGAAAACGGCGCTGCTGAAGATGAACGGCCGCTGGTGCATACCGACGGCGACAACGCCAACGACGCATATTATCAAGCTGCCGATCGGCGAGATAAGGCAGCCGGACGCGGTGCTGGATCTCAGCGAAAGCGTCGATAACGAATATTTATGCCTGGCGCTGGCCCGCGAGCTGGGCTTTGCCGTTCCGCAGGCTGAAATTATCACCACCCGCAGCACCCGGGCGCTGGCCGTTGAGCGCTTTGACCGCCGCTGGGCGCTGGAGAAAACGCGGCTGCTGCGCCTGCCGCAGGAGGATCTGTGCCAGGCGTTCGGGATGCCTTCCTCAATGAAGTACGAGTCGGACGGCGGGCCGGGCATCGCCAAAATTATGGCGTTTTTGCTCGGCTCCAGCGAGGCGCTGAAGGATCGCTACGACTTTATGAAATTTATCGTTTTTCAATGGCTAATCGGCGCCACCGACGGGCATGCGAAGAATTTTTCCATTTTTCTGCAGCCCGGCGGCAGCTACCGCCTGACGCCGTTCTACGACATTATCTCGGCCTTTCCGCTGCTCGGCGGCGCGGGTTTGCATATCAGCGACCTGAAGCTGTCGATGAGCCTGAAAGCAACCAAAGGAAGGAAAACGGAGATTCAGACGATCTACCCGCGTCATTTTTTCGCCACGGCAAAAGAGGTGGGATTTGCGCAGCAGCAGATGCTGGAGATCCTGCGCTATTTTGCCGATCGCCTGCCGCGGGCGGTCGATGCGGTCAGCGCCTCGCTGCCGGCGGATTTTTCACCGACGGTTTACCGGGCGATTATCTCCCACGCGCTCAAAAACCATACCCGCCTGCAAAGCGCTCTGACGGGTTAGCGGACGCTAACCCAACGCTTGCCGATAATCACCGTCAGCGCGACGATCGTGGCGATCGCCGCCAGATGCAGCGCAAAATCGAGCGCGTGCAAATGCACCGGATGGCAAAACGCCAGCAGGCTCACCGCCAGGCTGGCGACGCCGAGCCCGGCCATCGCCAGGCTGCGCGCCGGATAGAGCGCCCGCGTGCGCCGCAGGCTGGCGATCGTTAGCACCATCATCGGCGCGCTGACGACCAGCAGAAAGGTAAAGCAGCTGACGCTGTCGTCATCGTGCAGCGGCGGCGCGTCGCCGGGAATGCTGCTGATGCTCAGGCCGAGCCACATCAGGCCGATGGGCAGCAGGGCCTTCCAACTGATGTTCCGGCGCCCGGCAATGCTCATGGTAAAGGCGCGGCGAATGGTTAACGTCCCGAGCAGAAATGCCAGCACCAGCTGCATCGCGGCCAGGCCCGCGCCGGGCTGCGACCAGTCGGTCTGGTCGCGCTGTACCAGCAGACTGGCGGTGCCGGCGCACGGCAGGGCAACGGCCAGCCAGCCCGCGACGCGCCAGCCGGTGGGCCACGGACGTTTTACCGGGCGCATGTCGCGGCCCAGTTTTTCAATAAGCAGATTATGATCGGTCATGGTGAGCTCCAAATCGGCGCAGGTTTTTCAACGCCCGATGCAGCAGCGATTTCACCGCCGCCACGCTGAGATTGTTATGGGTGGCCGCTTCCGCCAGGCTCATTTCGCGCAGATGAACGTGCTCGACGATTTCGCGCTGGCGCAGGGGAAGCTGACGCAGGTAGCCCGCCAGCTCCTCCCGGCTGTCCTGGCGCGGCGGGTCGGCGGCCGCCGACTCCGGCAGCGCCTCGTCAGAGACCTCCCAGTGCTGATAGCGCCCGCGCCGCCGCAGCGCGTCCACGGTGCGGGCTGAGATAATCGCCAGCAGCCAGGGCAAAAAGGGAAAGGCCGGATCGTAGGTGTGACGCACCCGATGTACGCTGAGCAGTACATCCTGAATAACGTCTTCCACCAGCGCCTCGTCGGCGATCCGTTTGCGCACCTGCGAACGGATCGTCGGAACCAGCGCCTTGAGCAGGCGGGTATAGGCGAACCTGTCGCCCGCCTGCGCCTGCTCCATTAGCGCGGGCCAGCTGTCGCGCGCGCTATCGTTTGTTTGCATAGTCCGCCTTGTTATGACGCTTTCTTGCCGGCGGCCTCGGTCAGGGCATTCACCACAATCCCCGGCGTCAGCACCTGCGGCAGGACCTTCGGCGGCCCGCCGTCGGCCGGGTAAACCACGTACAGCGGCAGCCCGCCCTGGCCGAACTGGTTGAGCGCATCGTCTACGTCCGGATTAAATTTAGTCGAGTCCGCTACCATATAGACGGTATCGGTTTTTACCAGCGCCTCTTTTACCGCCTGGGTGGAGAGGGAGGTTTTTTCATTTACCTGGCAGGTAATACACCAGGAGGCGGTAAAGTTGACAAAGATCGCCTTACCGTGACCGCGCTGGGCAGCGACGGTTTGCGGCGTCCAGCGCTGGGACGCCACCTCTGCCGTCTGCCCGGCATCCGGCAAGGAGGCGACGGGTTTAACCAGTCCCGGCAGCGGCGCGAGGACCGCCACAACCAGCGCCGCGGTTAGCGCAAACAGGGCCCTGTGCCCCTTGCCCTGGAAGGCGCGACGTTGCGCAATGCCGTACAGCCAGGCGGCGAAGCTGAGCACCACCGAGGCGGCAAGCAGGACGGCTAGCGCCGTGCTTCCGGCCTGCTGCGCCAGCACCCACACCAGCCAGGCCCAGGCGCCAAACATCGGAAAGGCGAGCGCGCGTTTAAGGATATCCATCCACGGGCCGGGGCGCGGCAGTATTCTGGCCAGCGCCGGAAAGAGCGACACCAGGGTAAACGGTGCGGCGAAGCCGAACGCCAGCGCGAGGAAGATGGTTAACGACACCGCCGGCGGCTGGACCAGGGCGTAGCCAATCGCGCTGGCCATAAAGGGCGCGGCGCAGGGGGTGGCGACCACGATTGCCAGCGCGCCGGTGAGCGCCGAGCGGATAAACGCGCCGCGGCCGATGTCCAGACCGCCGACGCGCTGGGCCGTCAGTCCGACCTCAAAGACGCCAAGCAGGTTAAGGGCCGCGCCGAGGATCGTCAGGGAGAGCAGTGCGATCACCAGCGGCGACTGCAGCTGGAAGCCCCAGCCGACCGCGGTGCCGCCGGCGCGCACCGCCAGCAGAATACCTGCCAGCGCCATCATGGTGACGACGACGCCGAGCAAAAACGCCAGGCCTTCACGGCGGGCGCTGGCGGCGTTATCCGAATGGCGCAGCAGCCCCAGCGCCTTCAGGGAGATCACAGGAAAAACGCAGGGCATAAAGTTGAGAATGATGCCGCCAATAAAGGCGGCCAGCATCGCGGTTAACATCGCTGGCCTCTTTACTTAATGGGTTTGCGGGTGAGAGGCGTCGTACTGCTTGACGGCAGCGAGCGTCTTCTCGATATGTGCATCCGGGTTTCTATCAGTGTAACTCAGCAGGATGTTGCCATCCGGCGCAATGACGTACGAAGTGCGATCGGAGAGCGTTTTACCTTTCATCTCCATCAGCGTCTGGTACTGGGCGGCGACTTTGGCGCCCGGATCCGCCGCGACGGCGAACTTATCGCGGCACTCCAGTTTGGAGAAGTCGCTGACCTGGTCGGTATTCCCCGCGGTTACGCCAACCACCGTGGCCCCCATTTTGGTGAAGCTATCGGTCGCTTCGGCAAAGTCATGGGCTTCAATGGTACAGCCGGCGCTGAAGGCCGCCGGGAAGAAGTAGAGCACCACCGGCCCCTTTTGCAGCGCCTGCTGCAGGGAGAAGGTCAGCGGTTTACCGGCGAGGGCGCCCTGCAGCTTGAAATCCGGGGCTTTAGCGCCCACCGGCAGCGCCGCGTCGGCGTTGAAGGCGGTGGCGGAGAGCCCCAGCGCGGCGGTCATGGTCAGGGTACGGATGAGGGTTTTGATGCGTGTCATTATCTGCTCCTGCGATTTTAGGGAGTGCCGGTTTGGCCAAACTCGTTCATCTCATCTATTCAGTTCGCCGCCGCGGAGAAAAAGTTGCGCGCAGGTGAAAAAAAAGTGCGCCTGTTCATCGCGCGATGAACGGGGCTGCGGACGCGGAGAGGAGCCGCCCGCGAAACGGGTTTGGCAGGCGGAACAGGCTAGCTTCCCCAGCGGCTCTGCAGATAGCTGACGGCCTGGCGGGTCTGCGGCTGGTTCAGGTTGTTCTCGCGAAACAGAATGGTGCCCTGGATTTCGGGGATCGATTCGTTGAGGTCCAGCTGCTTTTTCAGCTCCGGCACGCCGCCGTTAACCATCCAGTCGGGTTCATTTTTTGACGGCTCACCGATTTTGTAGAGCGCCACGCCGATATAGAGCCGCGTATGGGTAGGTTTCACGACCTGCGCCCACCATTTCGCCAGCACGTCGTAGCGGGCGGCGTCGCGCGCAAAGGGCCAGTAGAGCTGAGGCGCGATGTAGTCGAGCAGCCCCTGCTGTACCCAGCTGCGGGTATCGGCGTAGGACTCATCGTAAGCCGCCGCGCCGCGGGTGTCGGAGCCGGCGGGATCGTGGGAGCGGTTGCGCCAGACGCCGGCCGGGCTGACGCCAAACTCAACGCTGGGGTTAATCTGCTTAATCGTGCGCGACACCTGGGCAATCAGCTGCTGGGTATTGTGCCGGCGCCAGTCCGCTTTGCTGGCGAACCCCTGGCCGTACTGCTGAAAGGTTTGATTATCGTTAAGGGCCGAGCCGGCCGTCTCGGTATAGAAATAGTCGTCAAACTGCACGCCGTCGACCGGGTAGCGCGCGACAACTTCGGCGACGATGCCGGTTATCCAGTCGCGGACCTGCGGAATGCCCGGGTCGAGGACAAAGCGGTCGCTTGCGCTGCGGATCCAGTCACGATGCAGCACAAAGACGCTGGCCGGGCTTTGCGACCGCGTACGGTTGAGCTCGGCGACGGTTTTCGGGCGGGTGTTCACCGAGACGCGGTAGGGGTTAAACCAGGCGTGAACCCGCATACCGCGCTTGTGCGCTTCATCCAGCATAAACTGCAGCGGATCGTAGCCCGGGTCCTCGCCGATGGCGCCGGTCAGCATATCGGACCACGGTAAAATCTTTGACGGCCACAGGGCGGTGCCGTCGGGTTTGACCTGGAAGAACACGGTATTAATCCCGAGGCGTTGCAGATTATCGAGTTTGGCGATCAGCGCCACCTTCTGCTGGCTAATCCGGCTCTCCGGGCTGCTGGCAATGATCGACCCCACCGGCGGCCAGTCGAGGCGCGAGACCGTGGTCAGCCAGACGCCGCGTACCGGCGCTTGCGTTTTGGGCCGTACCGCCTGTTTAACCGCCGGCGGCAGCGGCGTAACCAGCGAACGGGGCGGCTGGCTGCTGCAGCTGGCGAGGATAAAGGCGGTCGCCACCGCCGCAGCGGATGCGGCCACGGTGGCAATAAAAAAGCGCCGGGAGCGGATAATCATGGGCGTGGGCTTATTCTGTGAGTCGCGTAAAAGAAGCATTTTCGTATTATGCGTAGTTAAGTCAATCCTTTATGCGGGGAATTATCAGGACCCGCTATCGGCGCTGATCTTAAGCTTTTTAGGCTTGCGTTAAATCGCATGCGCCTGCGGTCTGGTGACGCGTAATCTATTTTTTTGATTACGTATTAAAACCGCGGGGCGAAACGATCGCTCTTGCTATCTTGTTCACAATATTGCAACAAAACTTTTCACGCCCATGATCGTTTTCGCACTTTTGCACCAGCCCGGTGCGCAACGTCAGCGAAGAACAACTATGTTTAGCTCGCGGGTCGGAACGGATGCCGCAGTCCTCAATTCGCCACGTGATGGCAACATATCTCCTGACTTGTCCTGAAATGCACGTTGGTCGGTGGCGGTGACCGCGGCTGTTGCGCGTTGCTGCCATCTATTAGTAAGCGATCTGTCATGTCATTTCTTCCTGGCGGGATTTTTGCTTCTTCCACCTTTAGCCGCTGCGGCTGGATAACGGCCTTCGGCAAACAAAACGGTAAGTGATATTTACCGCGTCATTTAATTAATGGCGCCAGATTATAAATCGCTGAGGATTATCTGAATGTCTCTGAAACTTAAAAAGTTGACTCTTCATTTTGCGATTGCAGGTTGTATGAGCGTGGCATTTTACGCACAGGCGGATGTGAAGATCGGCGTGGCCGGGCCGTTCACCGGACCTAATGCCTCCTACGGCGCTCAGTACTGGAAAGGGGCATCGCAGGCGGTAGCAGACATTAACGCGGCGGGAGGAATTAAGGGCGAAAAAATTGTGCTGGTGCAGGGGGATGACGCCTGCGAACCGAAGCAGGCCGTCGCGGTGGCCAACCGGCTGGTTGATGAGTCGGGGGTTTCCGCGGTTGTCGGACACTTCTGTTCATCATCGACGATGCCGGCATCCGAAGTGTACGACGAGGCGGGAGTCCTGACGATTACGCCGGGGTCGACTAACCCGCTGATCACCGAACGCGGAATGAAGGATATGTTCCGCATGTGCGGCCGCGACGACCAGCAGGGGGCGATTGCGGCGGACTATATGCTTGACGTGCTGAAGGCGAAGAAAATAGCCGTCATTCACGACAAGGATACCTACGGTCAGGGGCTGGCCGACGCCACCCGGGCGGCGCTGGCAAAACGCGGTACCAAAGAGGTGCTGTACGAAGGGCTGTCGCGGGGCGAAAAGGACTTTAACGCTCTGGTCACTAAAATTGGCGCGCTGAAGCCTGACGTGGTCTATTTCGGCGGCTGCCATCCGGAAGCCGGCCCGCTGGTGCGGCAGATGCGGGAGCAGGGGCTGCAGGCGAAGTTCTTCTCCGGCGACTGTGTCGTGACCGAGGAGCTGGTGACGACCGCCGGCGGACCGCAGTTTACCAACGGCGTGCTGATGACGTTTGGTAAGGATCCGCGCACCATTCCTGAGGGTAAAACGGTGATTGAGAAGTTCCGCGCCAGCGGCTTCGAACCGGAAGGCTATACCCTTTACGCCTACGCCTCGATCCAGGCTATCGCCGCGGCCTATAACGCGGTGGGCGCCGACAACGCCAAGGCCAGCGAGTGGCTGAAAAGCCATAGCGTTGACACGGTGATGGGCAAAAAGGCCTGGGATGGTAAAGGCGATCTGAAAGTGTCGGATTATGTGGTCTACGCGTGGGATGACAAGGGCAAGTATCACCAGCTTTAACCGTTTGCTGAACTCTTTGTCCCTGTAAAAAAGGGCGGCGTACTACTGAGGGCGGCGCGCGGCGGGAGCTTTGCCGGGCGCTGCCTGCTTACTGGCAGGATGGTTTCTATGGAAGCGTTTTTTCTGCAACAACTGATTAATGGGCTGACGCTGGGGGCCGTTTACGGATTAATTGCCATCGGCTACACCATGGTGTACGGCATTATCGGGATGATTAACTTCGCGCACGGCGAAGTCTATATGGTCTCCGCCTACCTTTGCGCCATCGGCCTGGCGCTACTCTCCTGGTTTGGCATTCACTCCTTTCCGCTGCTGATCTTCGGCACCCTGGTATTCACCATCGTGGTGACCGGCGTTTACGGCTGGACTATCGAACGTATCGCCTATCGGCCGTTGCGTAATTCAACCCGCCTGGCGCCGCTCATCTCGGCTATCGGCATGTCGCTTATCCTGCAGAACTATGTGCAAATCAGCCAGGGGCCGAACCAGCAGGGGATCCCGACCCTGCTGACGGGAGTGCTGCGCTTTGAGGTTGGCGACGGCGTGGTGCAGATTACGTGGACCAAAATATTTATTCTCGTCGCCGCGCTGGTGGGGATGATGATCCTCTCGTGGATCATTAACCATACCCGGCTGGGGCGAGTATGCCGGGCGACGCAGCAGGATCGGCGCATGGCGGCAATCCTCGGCATTAATACCGACCGGGTTATCTCGCTGGTCTTTATGATCGGCGCCGCGATGGCCGGGCTGGCCGGGGTGCTGGTGACGATGAACTACGGCACCTTCGATTTTTATATCGGCTTCATTATTGGCATTAAGGCCTTTACCGCCGCGGTGCTGGGCGGGATTGGCTCCCTGCCGGGCGCGATGCTCGGCGGTCTGCTGCTGGGCGTGGCTGAAGCCCAGTTTGCCGGGATGGTGAACTCTGATTACAAAGACGTGTTTTCCTTCGCTCTGCTGGTGGCAATTTTGATATTTCGCCCTCAGGGGCTGCTGGGTCGTCCGATGGTCGCAAAGGTTTAAGGGGTAAAACATGGGTGAAGTATCGCGCGGGCAAGGGCTGGATATTAAAAAAAGCCTGATTGATAGCGTGTTGGCGGGGCTATGTGCGCTGATCGTGTTTGGACCAATCGTCGGCATTGTGCTGAAAGGCTATAGTTTCGAACTCTCTACCCAGCGGGTGGTGGCGATCGTCGCGGTGGTGATGGTCGGCAGGCTGCTGCTGAGCCTGCTGCTGCAAAGCCGCGGCGGGCGCAAATTTATCGCCCGCTTTGAAGGGGCCGATGACGGGGTTTACGTCCGTCCGGTCGGCTACCGCTCGCGGCTGCGCTGGATCTTACCGCTGCTGCTGGTGGCGGCGGCGATCTTTCCGGCTATCGCCACCAAGTATCTGCTGACGGTGGCCATTCTCGGGCTGATCTACGTGCTGCTCGGGCTCGGGCTGAATATCGTGGTGGGGCTCGCCGGCCTGCTTGACCTGGGCTACGTGGCATTCTATGCCATTGGCGCCTACGGCCTGGCGCTGGGCTACCAGTATCTGGGGCTCGGGTTCTGGGCGATGCTGCCGTTGGGGGCCGTGATGGCGGCGCTGGCGGGGGCGCTGCTCGGCTTTCCGGTGCTGCGAATGCACGGGGACTATCTGGCGATCGTCACCCTCGGCTTCGGCGAAATCATTCGCCTGGTGTTGAATAACTGGGTCAGCTTTACCGGCGGGCCGAACGGCGTTTCCGTGCCGGCGCCGACGATATTCGGGCTGGAGTTCGGGCGCAGGGCGAAGGACGGCGGGGTGCCGATCCATGAGTTTCTGCACATTAGCTACAACCCCAACCTGAAGTTTATCTTTATCTACGGCGTGCTGTGCCTGGTGGTGGCGCTGGTGTTGTTTATTAAACACCGGCTGACGCGGATGCCTATCGGCCGCGCGTGGGAAGCGCTGCGCGAGGACGAAATTGCCTGCCGCGCGATGGGGCTCAACCACGTGCTGGTGAAGCTTTCGGCCTTTATGCTCGGCGCCTCTACCGCCGGTATCGCCGGGGTCTTTTTCGCCACCTATCAGGGGTTCGTTAACCCGACGTCGTTCACCTTTTTTGAATCCGCGCTGATTCTGGCCATTGTGGTTCTCGGCGGCATGGGATCAACGTTGGGCGTGGTGCTGGCGGCCTTTGTGCTGACCGTCGCGCCGGAGCTGCTGCGCGGCTTCGATGAGTATCGCGTCCTGCTGTTTGGCGTGCTGATGGTCCTGATGATGATCTGGCGGCCGCGCGGGCTGGTGCGAACCAGCCGCATGGGGGTCACCGTGCGTAAGGGAGTGGCGCCATGAGCGACAGCATTCTGCGGGTGGAGCATCTGATGATGCATTTTGGCGGCATCAAGGCGCTTAATGACGTTAACCTCGACGTGGAGCGGGGATCGATTACCGCGCTGATCGGCCCCAACGGCGCGGGGAAAACCACGGTATTCAACTGCCTGACCGGCTTTTATCGCGCCACGGGCGGGGCGATCGTGCTTAACGCCCACGCCGCGACGACCGACGTGATTCAGGTCCTCGGGCAAAAAATACGTCCCGATGATTTTCTCCATCCGGCGCGTCTCGGGTCGCGGATCTACTACAAAATGTTCGGCGGGACCCATCTGGTGAACCGGGCCGGGCTGGCGCGCACCTTTCAGAATATCCGCCTGTTTCGCGAGATGTCGGTGATTGAGAACCTGCTGGTGGCCCAGCATATGCAGGTCAACCGTAACCTGGTGGCCGGTATTCTCAACACCCGCGGCTACCGTCAGGCCGAAAATCAGGCCCTCGACCGCGCCTTCTACTGGCTGGAGGTGGTGGATCTGGTGGACTGCGCCAACCGGCTGGCCGGCACGCTCTCCTACGGTCAGCAGCGGCGGCTGGAGATCGCCCGCGCCATGTGCACCGGCCCGGAGATGATCTGCCTGGACGAGCCCGCCGCCGGGCTGAACCCCGCGGAAACCCACGCCCTGAGCCGAATTATCCGCTTTCTGCGCCAGCATCACGGCATCACCGTTTTACTGATTGAGCATGATATGGGGATGGTGATGGAGATCTCCGATCATATTATCGTCCTCGATCGCGGGGACGTGATCGCCCGCGGCGCTCCGCAGGAGATCCAGTCGAATATCAGCGTTATCGCCGCTTATCTGGGCGCGGATGAAGAGGAGATTGCGGTATGAGCCAGCCGTTGCTTGAGTTTCGCCAGGTGGACGTCTTTTACGGTCAGATTCAGGCGCTGAACCAGGTCTCGCTGACGGTTAATGAAGGCGAGACGGTGGCGCTGATCGGCGCCAACGGCGCCGGTAAATCCACGCTGCTGATGTCCATTTTCGGCCAGCCGCGTATCGCCGAGGGGCAGATCCTCTATCGCGGGGAGGATATCAGCCGCAAATCGACCCATTTTATCGCCGGCAACGGTATCGCTCAGGCGCCGGAGGGACGGCGCATTTTTGCGGATATGACGGTAGAGGAGAACCTGCTGATGGGGACCATCCCCATCGGCAGCCGCTATCAGGAGGAGGATAAGCGGCGCATGTACCAGCTTTTCCCTCGGCTTGAGGAGCGGCGGGCGCAGCGGGCGATGACGCTCTCCGGCGGCGAGCAGCAGATGCTGGCGATCGCCCGGGCGCTGATGAGCCGGCCGAAGCTGCTGCTGCTCGACGAGCCGAGCCTCGGCCTGGCGCCGCTGGTGGTTAAGCAGATCTTTCAGATCCTGCGCGAGCTGACGGCGCAGGGGATGACGCTCTTTCTGGTGGAGCAGAACGCCCACCACGCGCTGAAGCTCTCTGACCGGGCGTACGTGATGGTCAACGGTCAGATCCGGCTTAGCGGAACCGGCAGCGAGCTGCTCGACAACCCGGATGTCAGGAACGCCTATCTGGGGATGGTGTGACAGGTGACGCTGTCACGCATCATGGGCCGTTATTGATTGGTGGCGGCAATAATTGCCCCTTTTAGCTATTCATATCAAAGAATAGCGGCCTCGCTGCGGCTATGTTGAAGGCTGCGCCTGAAAAATCGATTCAGGTTTATGACTCGCTTGTTGTACAGGGGGAACTTTACAGGATGGCCACTCAACCGCTAACGCTTTCTTTCGACGGGCAACCGCCCGTTCCCCTGGAGACGGTTTCCGGGACGCTGGGCCGCGTGGGTATTGATATCCGCGCGCTAAGTCAGTCGGCGCTCTGCAGCTTCGACCCGGGTTTTACCAATACCGCCGGCTGCCGGTCGGCCATCTCCTATATTGATACCGATAACAGCGTGCTGCTGCACCGCGGCTACCCGGTGGAACAGCTGGCGCGAGAGTGCGAGTTCCTTGAGGTGGCGTATATCATGCTGCAGGGCGAGGCGCCCGACGAAGTAAGCTATCAGACTTTCCGCAATACGATCACCCGCCACACGCTGGTGCATGAGCAGATGTCGCGGATGTGCAGCGGCTTTCGCCGCGACTCCCATCCGATGGCCCTGATGTGCGCGATGGTCGGGGCGCTGGCGGCGTTTTACCATGACGTGCTGGACGTCGAAAACCCTGAACACCGCGCCCTGGCGGCCACGCGTCTGCTGTCAAAAATGCCGACGCTGGCGGCCATGAGCTATAAATACGCCATCGAACAGCCGGCGCCGTATCCGCGCAACGATCTCTCCTATGCGGGGAACTTCCTGCATATGCTATTTGCGGTTCCGGCGGAGAAATACGTGGTGAATCCGGTCATTGAGGAGGCGATGAACCAGATTCTGGTGCTGCACGCCGATCACGGCCAGTGCGCGTCCACCACCACGGTGCGGGCCGCCGGTTCCTCCGGGGCAAACCTGTTTGCCTGCGTGGCGGCGGGGCTCGCCTCCCTGTGGGGGCCGATGCACGGCGGAGCCAACGAAGCCAGCATGCGGATGCTGGAAGAGATTGAAACCGTGGATCAGGTGCCCGTCTTCCTGAGCAAGGCGAAGCGCGACCCGCAGGCCTTCCGCCGTCTTGGCTTTGGCAATTCGCGCTACCGTCACCTGGATCCGCGAGCCGCAATTCTGCGCGATACCTGTCATCGGGTGCTGGCGGAGCTGGGAATGTCGGACCAGCTGCTGCAGGTGGCGATGGCCCTGGAAGAGGTGGCGCTGACCGATCCCTATTTTGTTGAGAACGGCCTGTCGCCCAGCGTCGATTTCTATACGGCGGTGATCCTTAAAGCAATGAAGCTGCCTTCATCCATGTTTGTGGTGGTCACCGCCGTTGGCCGCACCCTGGGCTGGGTGGCCCACTGGAATGAGATGCATGAAGCGCCGCTGACTATCTATCGCCCGCGGCAGATCTACACCGGCGAAGCCCCGCGAGATTACGTCTCCCGCCGCAAGGCATAATCCCGCGCCGCCTCCTCAGCGGGGCGGCGTCCGTTACATATCACGATCGCTCATCAGTAGCGGCCAGGCGCTCGGTTAGCCAGGGTAGAATCTCCTTTTTTCTGCTGGTCATGCCCGGGAGGGAAACCTGCTCGCTGCGGATAAGGCTGTTATGCGTGAAGTAGAGGTCGGAATGGCGATGAGTAATGTCGGTGACCATCAGCACCACCATCTCCAGCCCTGCGTCGCGCCTGGCGCGCTCCATCTCCTGTTTCAGCCCGGGCAAATGCGGGCTGATATCCGCCATATCGGCAACCTCAATCTGCGCCAGCAGGAGAGAGACGCCGTGGATCCGGTAATTTTTTGCATCGCGGTGCAGCAGCTGCGCGGCGGACTGGCCCTCCAGAGAGGTTTTCGCCGCCAGCAGCCCGGCGGCGAAGGCGGCGTAATCGACGCCGGCAATCTCGCGCAAAATCGCCACCGATTCGCGGTCCCGCGGCGTGGTGGTAGGGCCGCTAAGGGCGACTGTGTCGCTGAGAATGGCCCCCAGCAGCAGGGTCGCCTGGGCCGCGCTGAGCGGCATCGGGCTCTCCGTGGTCAGGATGGTGAGAATCAACGTCGCACAGCTACCTACCGCGCGGATCCAAACGTCCGGCGGATTTTTGGTTACCAGGGTGCCGACGCGGTGGTGGTCGATAATGCCGATCACATCGCTATCGGGGAGCGTTAGCGGACCCTGCTCAACGTCGGTGAAATCAACCAGCCACACCTTTTTATCGGTCAGATCGTCGTGGAGTAAATCCGGCGACGCGACTCCCGCCGCCTGCAGGATATAGCACGTTTCCGGGGTTAACTCCCCCAGACGAAAAGGGCGCGCCGGCCTGGCGGTGTAGTTGAGCCAGTCGGCAACCACCAGCGCGCTGCAGATCGTGTCGCTATCAGGATTGCGATGGCCAAAGACGTGGATAATAGATTCTTGCGCAGCGGTAAGCGGTAGGGAAAAAGCGGTTTGATTGGGCATAGCGGCTCCTGACATACGTGTCCGTGGGGGAACAGAAATAATTGTATATCAGGCGTCATCATCCGGTTCGAGCGAGCCGGCGGTTAGGAAAGGTGGAACACCATCACCTCGTCGGCAAACCTTATCCGAGGCGCAAAGAGAAATCAATAACCCTCAACGATGAATCGGAATCGATCCAGCACGTCGAACCGCGCTTTCTAAGGATCGCGTCCCTGCACGACGGGGTTAAATGACGCTATATTTTGGAGGCGCCGGCCGCGCTTCGCCCGGCCGGTGAAATTCAGCCCCTCACTATTATCGCTTCAGGGAGATACCGCATGAGCGCCGCTAAACCATTACGTTTCGCCATTAACCTCGGTAACGCCGTTCTGGCAAGGCAGCTCGCGGATGGCCAGCCGGGCGGGATTACGCCGGAGATTGCCGGGCGCATCGCGGCAGAACTGGGCGCGACGCCGCAGTTCGTCACCTATCCGGCGGCGGGCAAGGTGGTAGACGATGCGCAAAACGATATCTGGGATATTGCCTTTTTGGCTATCGACCCGAAGCGCGAAGAGACGCTGCGCTTCACCCAGCCCTACATCACCATTCAGGGCACCGTGCTGGTCAGGGCGCCGAGCCGCTGGCAGAGCGTCGCGGAGATGGACGAAGAGGGCGTGGTGATTAACGTCGGCAAGGGCGCGGCGTACGATCTACACCTCACGCGCCAGCTGCGCTTTGCCACGCTCAACCGTCTGGACTCCTCCCAGGCGGCCATCGATGAGTTTCTCAACGGAGAAGGCGATATGGCCGCGGGCATCCGCCAGCCGCTCGAACGCGCCGCCGCCGGGCGCGCCGGCTTTCGCGTGCTGGCCGATAATTTCACCCAGATAAATCAGGCGATTTGCGTTGCCCGGATCCGCGACGCGCGGTATGCAGAACTGGTTGCCCTGCTGACGCAATGGCAGCAGGACGGATCGGTCCAGCAAATTATCGATAAGCATCTGGCCGACCAGTAATGGCGCAGGCCGGAGCGCAAAGAGGAGGGCGTGCGCCGCTGAATTATAGGGTAGAATCGTCCGACGGCCGTCACCTGCGCCGGGAAGGCGATGCGGATTAACGCGCCGGGCGTTCAGTCAATCAATACAACCCATGAGGAAAGACGTAATGACCAATGAAATACCGCTGAAATTTTATGACATCGTGGATGAGTATGCGACTGAATCAGCCAAACCGGTCGATGAATCCGAACGCCAGCCGCTGGCCGCCTATTTCCAGGCGCTGATTACCCGCTTAATGGCGAACGAAGAGATCAGCGAGGATACGCAGCAGGAGCTGGCCGCCGAGGCCGGAATAGCCGCGTCGCGGATCGACGATATTGCGGAGTTTCTCAATCAATGGGGCAACGAATAGGCGTGCTCTCAGCGGACGCCGCCTCTTCACCCTTTAAGGCGGGTATCAAAGCGGAAGGGGATCTTTTTGACGCTGGCCAGCAGATCGAAGGCGGCAGGGTGTTCGGGGTTGAATAAATAGTTATATTCCACCGGCGACAGGGCGCTCGGCACGCGCAGCGCCGCTGATGCCGCGCTTGCGGCCCATTCATCACCGTATAATGCCAGCCGGGCTGGCGCCTCTTCGCGGGCCCAGTCCGCGGGGAGTGAGGCCGGATCGACGGTTAGCACCTGGTCGTCCGGTACCTCAATGCTCAGCAGCGTGAAATCGTCCAGCAGCTGCGGAGCATTAATATGCACCAGCGTTTCCAGCATGGTCAGCGACGCGGCTTCCGACAAATAGACCATCGCCGTCCCCACGCTGTTCCAGCGCCCCCCGGCCTCCTTCGCCCCAAAACCAGACCAGGCGGTCAGCAGATAGCGGGTTTTGGTCAGGCGATAGAGGATCACGAATAGACCCCATGCTCAACGCGCGCGATCAGGCGCATCACCTCCAGCGCGCCGGTTTCCGAGGACACCACCTCGGCCGGCGTTTTCCAGCCGAGCGCGCGGTTGGGTTCATTCAGCCACTTTTGCGCCGCCTCTTTATCGCCTTCGAACAGCTCCACCGCGCGCTCGATAACGCGGAGAATGCGCACCAGACGCTCGCTTTGGTCGGCGCTAAAGCGCGATTTAATGCCGCGGTTAAAGGTAGTGTTCGGAATGCCCGACATCCTGCGCAGTTCGGCAGGGGTGATCTCCGCCCATGCGGAAATGTGCCGGGCGACGGAACCCTCAAGCCCGTGGCTGATTTTCCCCATCAGCGCAATGCCGTCCTGGGCATCGAGGCCGACGGCGTGCCAGGGGCTGAGATTTTTTTCCTCGGTAACGTTTGGGGAATAGACTTTCATGGCAAACCTCCCATTTGGTACAAAAATTATACCATATGGAATGAGTTCGGCCAGCGCTGGCGATGAATTTTTGCCGCGGCGGATCGTCAGCGCGTCTCAGGGAAGGGGAACAGGCCACGCGCGGTGGCCTTTTACGACTACGCGCCAAATGCGCCGTCGATGGTATGCATGGCGCCGGTAACGAAGGACGCCTCCGGGCCTGCCAGCCAGGCGACCATTCCCGCCACTTCTTCAGGACGGCCGTGCCGTTTAATGGCCATAAAGCTGTGCATCAGCTCCTTCATCGGACCATTCTCCGGGTTAGCATCGGTGTCGATAGGTCCGGGCTGAACGACGTTAACCGTAATCCCGCGCGGGCCAAAATCACGCGCCAGGCCGCGCGCCAGCCCTTGCAGCGCCGATTTGCTAACGGCATAGGAGGCCATTCCCGGGATGGGCATGCGATCGCCATTCACCGAGCCGATAACGATAATACGTCCGCCGTCCGGCATTTTACGAGCGGCCTCGACCGCCGCGTGGTAGGGGGTGTGAATGTTGATGCGGAACAGACGATCGACGGCGTCGCTGTCCTGTTCCAGCGCGTCGCCGAAAAGGACAACACCGGCGTTGACCACCAGCAGATCCAGCGGGCCGCTGTCGCGCACCAGCTTGATCACCGCCTCGCGGTCGGCGCTGTCCGCCTGTACCGCGACGCTGCCGGTTTCCGTCGCCAGCTCTGCCGCGGCCTGCGGCGATCCGGCGTAGCTGAAGACAACCGAGGCGCCATCTGCGGCAAAGCGCCGCACGATAGCCGCGCCGATGCCGCGACTCCCGCCTAAAACCAGTACCGATTTCTGCTGTGATGCTGCCATAATCTGTTCCTCATGATATTGTAGTGGGGATTACAATATGCTTCGGCAAATCACGCTGTCAAGGAGTAATGTAGTGAGTGCTACAAAACAGATTCGCACCCCGGGGCGCCCCCGCCAGTTCGATCCGCAGCAGGCCGTTGAAATCGCGCAGGGCCTGTTTCATTCCCGGGGCTATGACGCGGTCAGCATTACCGATCTGACAAAAGCGTTCGGCATCAATCCGCCCAGCTTCTACGCCGCATTTGGCAGTAAACTCGGCCTGTATACCCGCGTGTTGGAGCGCTATAGCCACACCGGTGCGATCCCCTTTGCCGAGCTTCTGCGCGATGATCGTCCGGTGGCGCAGTGTCTGATGGACGTGCTGCACGAGGCGGCAAGGCGCTATGTTGCCAACCCGACTGCCGCCGGATGCCTGGTTCTGGAGGGGATTCATTGCAACGATCGGCCTGCGCGCGAGGCCGCGAGCGAGCTGCATACCGCCGCGGAAGATTATATTCGGGCCTATATCGCCCAACGCTATCCGCAGGACGCCGTGCGGCTGACCGACTTTATCAGCACCCTGATGGCCGGCCTTTCCGCGAAAGCGCGGGCGGGGGATAGCCTGGCGCGTCTTGAGGAAACCGTACGCCTGGCGGGCCTGGCTCTGCAGCCGCTGCTGCCTCGCTGAGGCCAGACCCTGGAGAGAGGAATAAGGGGCTAGATGGTCTGGCCGCCCGACACCTCGATACGCTGAGCGGTCACCCAGCGGTTATCGTCCCGCAGCAGGCTGGCGATCATCGGCCCGATATCGTCGGGCACGCCGACGCGTCCGAGCGCGGTCATGGCGGCAAACTGGGCGTTGACGTCGGCGTTGTCGCGCACCAGTCCGCCGCCGAAATCGGTTTCAATGGCGCCAGGCGCGACGCTATTAACGGTAATACCGCGCCAGCCCAGCTCGCGGGCCATGTAAACGCTCAGCATCTCCACCGCCGCTTTGGCCGCGGCGTAGGCTGAAAATCCCGGATACGACACCCGGGTCAGCCCGGATGAGAAGTTGACGATCCGTCCGCCGTCGGCCAGCAGCGGCAAAAGCGCCTGCACCAGGAAAAATACCCCTTTGACGTGCACGTTGAACAGCCCGTCGAACTGCGCTTCGGTGGTATCGGGCCACCGCGGCAAACTCTCCGTGACCGGCGTTGTTGATCAGGCGATCGAAGGTGTCGCGCCCCCAGACTTCGGCAAGCCGCATGCGCAGCGTTTCGGCGAACGCCGGGAAGCTCGCCGTCTGCGCCATATCAAGCTGCAGGGCGATCGCCTGGCGGCCAAGAGCGCGGATCTCTGCGACGACCGCGTTGGCCTGTTCCGCGTTGCCTCTGTAGGCGACGATAACGTCGCCTCCCTGTCGCGCAATGGCGAGTGCGACGTTGCGGCCAAGGCCGCGGTTGGCGCCGGTAACGAGTGCGATTTTATTCATGATATGTCCTTTCTGTTTGGTGGTGTCCCTACAATAGAATCTGCACCTCCGTGCAAATTGCCCGATCCTTGCTATTTTTTGCTCATTTCTCTTTTGGGCGTTCACACAGCTGCGATTTGTCGCATACTAGCGTTTAAAAACTTGCCTGAAAGGATGTTATGCGCACCGCTTTGTTCGATCTCTCTCGCCGTTATGCCGACGCTCATGCCGACCGTAGCGGGATTGCCGTTACGCCTGTTCCGGGACTGACGATTATCCGGGCGTTGTATCCCGCGGAGCTGCAGGCGGCCATTAACCGGCCGCTGATTGCGATGCTGCTGCAGGGGCGTAAACGCGTCACTACCGGCGGCAGGAGTTTTGAATATGGCCCGGGCGAGGCCATGGTTATTGCCGCCGATGTCCCGACGACCAGCCAGATTACCCAGGCCAGCCTGCGCCATCCCTACTATTCTCTGGTGCTGGAGCTCGATATCGCCATCCTGCGCGAGCTTCAGGACGCAGCGCCGACAAAACAGGGGGATACCCCCTGCATCGGGATTGAGCCGATGAATGCCGAGGTGACGGACGCGGCTTATCGGCTGGCCCGGCTGTTTGAGCGGCAGGAGGCGCTGACCGTTCTGGGAGACGGGCTACGACGCGAGCTGCACTACTGGCTGCTGCGCAGCGTGCACGGGCCCGCTATTCGCGCCCTCGGCGCGGCGGATAGCTATTCCGGGCGAATTAGCCGCGCGGTGGCGATTTTGCGTAAAGATTTTATGCGTCAGATAAGCGTTGAAGAGCTCGCCGACGCGGCGGGCATGAGCGTTTCCGCGTTCCATCAGCACTTTCGGACGATCACCACGACGTCGCCTCTCCAGTTTCAGAAACAGCTGCGGCTGATCCACGCCCGTCGCCTGATGCTGGCCGACGGCACGGGCATCGCCCAGGCGGCGTATGCGGTTGGCTACGCCAGCATTCCGCAGTTCACGCGCGAATATGCCCGTATGTTTGGCACGCCGCCGGGGCGTGATATGCGCATCGCGAAGGCCAGTATTTGACTGCGCCGGGGTATTTCTTTGACTTGTGGCCGAAAAGTACGATTTATCCGCGCTCATGAGCATTTTATTTTCGTTGAATTATCATTATCTCAGGCACTGCGATACTTAAAGATAACTTCCCGCTCAGCCCCTTTACTGGAACCGCTCAATGAAAAGATCCCCGGCTTACCATCGCCCCTTGCTTCTGGCGTTTTTCCTGCTGGTGATGAGTCTGGGTACCGCGCTGTGCTATCTGCAGATGCAGCATTCCCTGGATGAAGATATTCATTCCCGCCTTAAGCAGGCCGTCGCCAGCCTCGACGTTACGCTCGGCCACGCCGAGCTGGCGGCCGAGCGCGCCAGAGGATATCTCGGAGAAAGCTGCGGCGAGGCGGTTCTGACGGGGCTGCGAACCATTGTTGCTACCGTCCCGGATGTCAGGACGGTGAGCATGGTGAAGAATAATGAAATATACTGTACCTCCGTTTTTGGCGGTAAGACATTCAGCATCAACCAGGCCAACTATCCGGACGGCTCGCTGGTTCTGCTGGGCGGCAATCAGATCACGCCGTCCAAATCGCTGATTGTTTACGCCCTACAGGACCAGCGCGGCAACAGCGCGCTTATCGGTATTGATGGTTACTATCTGTATAACGTCCTGCGGGTTCTGGACGGCGATTCGCACCTGTATCTGAAGGTGGGTGACCGCTACCTGGACCGTAACGGCCAGGTCACCCGTTCGCCGCAAATCGGCATTCCCGTACCGCTCGAATCCAACCAGTTCCGGTACGCCGTCATCGCCGATCGCGCCGGCCACGCCGGTCTCTCCATGTTTGTCCACTATGAGCAGAACCTGTTTATTGCCATTGTCGTGGTGTCGGCGCTGCTGACCTGGCTGTTCAGAATCTATCTGGGCTACCGCGACACCCTGGAGTTTATGCTGCGAAAAGCGATACAGAAAAAGCAGCTGAAGCCCTTCATTCAGCCGATTGTGGAAGGCGAGCACGGGCGGATTGTCGGCGGGGAGGTGCTTATTCGCTGGGAACATCCGAAGCTCGGCTTTATTCCCCCGGATAAATTTATCGCGGTGGCCGAGCAAACCGGTCTGATTAAGGGCGTTACGGCAATCTGCTTCAACGAGGTGATCCGCCAGCTGCGTGAACATGAGTCGCTGCTGCCGAAAGGGCTGTATATTTGCTTTAACGCCTGCGCCGTTAACTTTCAGGACGATGATATCGTGGCGCTGTGCACGCGATTTCAGTCGCAGCTGAAAAGGGCGGCCGTCCGGGTGGTCCTCGAAATTACCGAACGCGAATCGATTGAAAACACGCTGCAAACTGACGCGGTGACCGGGAAGCTCCGCCAGCTCGGGGTACAGTTTTCCCTCGATGATTTTGGTACCGGCTACGCGAACTACAGCTACCTACAGCAGTTTCAGCCGGAGTTCATTAAGGTGGACAAGGTCTTCATTTCCAACGTCGGGACGAACGAGGCCTCGGCGCTGGTTGTTAAAAATATGGTGAACCTGGCGCGCAAGTTTAATTGCCACATTATTGCGGAAGGGGTCGAGGATAATAATCAGCTGCAGATTCTGCAGGCGCTGGGGATCGAGATATTTCAGGGGTACTATTTTTCCCGGCCGGTGTCGGTAAACGACTATATCCGCGCCTTAAGCGCCGCGCCCAAAAATAAGGCCTAAGGAAAGCGATGATTCTTCAATGAGCTTCACCCCGCCCACGATCTCAATGATGATATTTGCTCGAATTTTAATCAGATAAGAAAGAGCTGATACCCGCCGGGGCTGACGGCCCCTCAACCGTAGGCATATCCTGTCTCTGCGAGCAGATCCGCTCGTTAGTGTGATGCGCATAGTAATATCATTACTTGCTTTCCTGTGAATATAGAAATGCGTGTTTACTCACAGAAAGAAAATCAGGAGTAATTATTCTGAAGACAGATAATACCAAATACGTACGGCACATTTAACTTACTTTTCAGGAGGTTAATCACTCTATATTTGTGGACTACTGACATGTCTTAAGGCTCTGGAATAACGGGTTGATATTTCGATGCGTAGCATCGCCGCGGAATATTACCGGATCAATAAAGCAGGAAGAGAGGTTTTAATTCTTTCCGCAGGATGATAGTAGGGTGACTGACATGTCTGATTATAATGATAAAAGTGTGATTTCAGCACTTCTTGCAGGCCATTGTGCCGATCCATTCTCCGTACTTGGCATGCACGCCACCGATGCCGGGCTGGAAGTACGCGCATTATTACCCGATGCCACCGACGTGTGGGTGATTGAACCGAAAACCGGACGCAAAGTCGGCAAGCTTGAGTGCCTCGACTCGCGCGGTTTCTTTAGCGGCGTTCTGCCGCGGCGAAAAAATGCTTTCCGCTATCAGCTGGCCGTCACCTGGCACGGTCAGCTCACTCTGATCGATGACCCTTACCGCTTTGGCCCGCTGCTGCAGGAGCTGGACGTCTGGCTGCTCTCTGAAGGCACCCACCTGCGGCCCTATGAAACCCTCGGCGCCCACGCCGATACGATGGATGGCATCACCGGCACTCGCTTCTCGGTGTGGGCGCCGAACGCCCGTCGGGTTTCCGTCGTCGGCCAGTTCAACTACTGGGACGGCCGCCGCCACCCGATGCGCCTGCGTAAAGAGTCGGGGATTTGGGAGCTGTTTGTCCCCGGGGCGCAGAACGGCCAGCTGTATAAATTTGAGATGATCGACGCGCACGGCCACCTGCGGGTGAAGTCCGACCCCTACGCCTTTGAAGCGCAGATGCGCCCGGATACCGCCTCGCTGATCTGCGGCCTGCCGGAGAAAGTCGACCGGCCGCCGGAGCGCAGGCAGGCCAACCAGTTTGATGCGCCGGTTTCGATTTATGAGGTCCACCTGGGTTCCTGGCGCCGTCATACCGACAACAACTTCTGGCTGAGCTATCGCGAGCTGGCGGAGCAGCTGGTGCCTTATGCCAAATGGATGGGCTTTACCCATCTGGAGCTGCTGCCGGTCAACGAACATCCGTTTGACGGCAGCTGGGGCTACCAGCCTACCGGACTCTACGCGCCGACCCGCCGCTTCGGCACCCGGGAAGACTTCCGCTACTTCATTGACGCCGCGCACGCCGCGGGTCTCAACGTGATCCTCGACTGGGTGCCGGGCCACTTTCCCGCCGATGATTTTGCCCTCGCCGCGTTTGACGGCACCGCGCTGTACGAGCACAGCGACCCGCGCGAAGGCTATCACCAGGACTGGAATACGCTGATCTACAACTACGGCCGCCGGGAGGTCAGCAACTTCCTCGTGGGCAACGCCCTGTACTGGATTGAGCGCTTCGGAATTGACGCCCTGCGCGTCGATGCGGTGGCGTCGATGATCTATCGCGACTACAGCCGGAAAGAGGGCGAGTGGGTACCGAACGAGTACGGCGGGCGGGAAAACCTCGAAGCGATTGAGTTCCTGCGTAACACCAACCGCGTGCTCGGCGAACAGACCCCGGGCGCGGTCACCATGGCCGAAGAGTCCACCGACTTTGCCGGGGTTTCGCGCCCCGCCCCGACGGGCGGGCTCGGCTTCTGGTTTAAATGGAACCTCGGCTGGATGCACGACACCCTCGACTACATGAAGCTCGATCCGGTTCACCGCCGACATCATCACGACAAGATGACCTTCGGCATGCTCTACAACTATACCGAGAACTTCGTCCTGCCGCTGTCTCACGATGAAGTGGTGCACGGCAAAAAATCGATTCTCGACCGCATGCCCGGCGACGCGTGGCAGAAGTTTGCCAACCTGCGCGCCTACTACGGCTGGCTGTTTGCCTTTCCCGGTAAAAAGCTGCTGTTTATGGGCAACGAGTTTGCCCAGGGGCGGGAGTGGAACCACGACGCCAGCCTCGACTGGCATCTGCTGGAAGGCGGCGACAACTGGCACCACGGCGTCCAGCGTCTGGTGCGCGACCTGAACCATACCTATCGTCGGCACAGGGCGCTGCACGAGCTTGATTTTGACCGCTACGGTTTTGAATGGCTGGTCGTGGACGACCACGAGGGCTCGGTGTTTGTCTTCGTCCGTCGCGACAGGGCCGGGAACGAGATTATCGTCGCCAGCAACTTCACGCCGGTGCCGCGTCACGGCTATCGCTTCGGGATAAACCAGCCGGGGCGCTGGCGCGAAGAGCTGAACACCGACTCGCTGTACTACCACGGCAGCAATACCGGCAACGGGGGAGCGGTGGAAAGCGAGGCGATCGCCAGCCACGGCCGCGAGCACTCGCTCGCGCTGACCCTGCCGCCGCTGGCAACCATCTGGCTGGTACGGGAATCTGCAGGCGAATAAAAAGCCGGATTAATTGCCATCTAATAATTACCCGAGGAGGCCGCTTCTGAATTTATTTACAGAAGAGTAATGCTTTTTCTTCATTATTTTCTTTGATGACTATTTATTTAATAGTAGGGCTTGATTATGAGTAAAATTGAATATACTGAAAACTTAATGCTGTCGCGCCAGTTACCGCTTAAATCCGTGGCTCTCATCCTCGCCGGCGGACGCGGCTCCCGATTAAAAGACCTGACCACTATTCGTGCCAAACCGGCGGTGCATTTTGGCGGTAAATTCCGAATTATTGATTTTGCCTTATCGAATTGTATTAACTCAGGCATAAGACGTATTGGCGTCATTACGCAATATCAGTCGCATTCTCTCGTGCAGCATATTCAACGCGGCTGGGCATTCTTTAATGAAGAAATGAATGAGTTCGTGGATTTATTACCGGCGCAGCAGCGGGTGCATGGTGAAAACTGGTATCGCGGCACGGCGGATGCCGTGACGCAGAATCTGGATATTATTCGCCGCTATGATGCTGAATATGTCGTGATCCTGGCCGGCGATCATATCTATAAACAGGATTACTCGCGAATGCTGCTCGATCACGTTGAAAAAGGCGCGCGCTGCACCGTAGCCTGCCTGCCGGTACCGGTAGAAGAGGCGACGGCGTTTGGCGTCATGGCGGTTGATGAAAACGACAGGATCATTGAATTTGTTGAAAAACCCGCGCACCCGCCCACCATGCCAGGCGATGAAACCCGCTCGCTTGCCAGCATGGGTATTTATATATTTGATGCGGAATATCTTTACCAGCTGCTGGAAGAAGACGATCGCGATGAACGCTCCACCCATGATTTTGGCAAAGATATTATCTCTAAAATTACGGCGGCTGGTGAGGCCTATGCGCATCCGTTCCCGCGCTCCTGCGTGCAGTCAGATAATAATGCCGAACCCTACTGGCGCGATGTCGGAACCCTTGAGGCGTACTGGAAAGCCAACCTTGATTTAGCCTCCGTGGTGCCTGAACTGGACGTTTATGACCGTAACTGGCCGATCCGGACTTATGTCGAATCGCTGCCCAGCGCCAAATTTGTGCAGGACCGTTCCGGTAGCCACGGTATGACCATGAACTCTCTGGTCTCCGGCGGCTGTATTATTTCCGGCTCGGTGGTGGTGCAGTCGGTTCTATTTTCCAAAGTGCGGATTAACTCGTTTTGTAATATAGATTCGTCGGTTGTATTGCCGGGCGTATGGATTGGCCGCTCTTGTCGGATAAGGCGCTGCGTAATCGACAGGGGATGCGTGATTCCGGAGGGTATGGTGATTGGCGAAAATGCCGTGGAGGATGCGCGACGCTTTTATCGATCGGAAGAGGGGATCGTTCTGGTCACCAGGGAAATGCTGGAAAAGCTCGAACAATGAGCCCGTTTGCGGAAAAAAGGTGTTCGGCGGCAGGGACGATATGCTCCTGTCGCGGGTCGTCTCTGTGGCTGAATAATAAGGAGCAGGCATGCAGGTTTTACACGTAGGAGCGGAGATGTTCCCCCTGTTAAAAACGGGCGGGCTGGCCGACGTCACCGGCGCGCTCCCGGCGGCGCAGATTGCCGAGGGGCTGGATACCCGCGTGCTGCTGCCCGGATTTCCGGCGATCCGCAGCGGGATACAGGATCCGCAGGTGGTGGCCAGCAGGGAGACATTCGCCGGGCCGATGACGCTGCTGTTTGGCGACTTTAACGGCGTGGGTATCTATCTGATTGATGCCCCGCATCTCTATGACCGGCCGGGTAATCCTTATCATGACCAGAAGATGCAGGATTATCCCGATAACGTACTGCGTTTCGCGCTGCTGAGCTGGGTCGCGGCCGAACTTGCCGGCGGTCTGGACCCGTTCTGGCGGCCTGAAATCGTCCATGCCCATGACTGGCATGCGGGCCTCACTCCGGCTTATCTGGCCACCCGCGGCAACCCGGCCAGGTCGGTGTTTACGGTGCACAACATTGCCTATCAGGGGCTGTTCCAGGCCCGGCATATGACGGAGATCGCTTTACCCTGGTCACTTTTTCAGATGCACGGAGTGGAGTTTAAAGGGCAGATCTCCTTCCTCAAGGCGGGCCTCTATTTCGCCGACCATATCACCACCGTCAGCCCGACCTATGCCCGTGAAATAACCGAACCGCAGTATGCGTTCGGTCTGGAAGAGCTGCTGCGGCAGCGTCAGCGGGAAGGGCGGCTGTCGGGGATCCTTAACGGCGTTGACGAAAGCGTTTGGGATCCGCGCAGCGATCCCATGCTGACCGCTCATTACGGCCCGACCTCGCTGGCTGAGAAGGCGAAGAACAAGCAGCAGCTGCAGACGACGCTGGGGCTGAAGGCGGACGCCCGGGCGCTGCTGTTCACCGTCGTCAGCCGTCTGACCAGCCAGAAGGGGCTGGATCTGCTGCTTGGCGCGCTGCCGGGATTAGTTGAACACGGAGGGCAGCTGGCGCTTCTGGGCTCCGGGGATCCTGATTTGCAGGCCCGTTTTCTTGCCGCCGCGGCGCAGTACCCCGGACAGGTGAGTATTCGCATCGGCTACGACGAGGCGCTGTCGCATCAGCTGATTGGCGGCGCCGACGTTATCCTGGTACCCAGCCGTTTTGAACCCTGCGGCCTGACCCAGCTTTATGGCCTGCGCTACGGCACGTTGCCGCTGGTTCGCCGCACCGGCGGACTGGCCGATACCGTTGCCGATTGCTCTCTCGAAAATCTCGCCGATGGCCTCGCAACCGGATTTGTGTTTGCCGACAGCGAGACCGAGTCGTTATCACGCGCTATCCGCCGGGCCTTTGTCCTGTGGTCACGTCCCTCGCTGTGGCACTACGTGCAGCGGCAGGCGATGAGCATGGATTTTAGCTGGCAGATTGCCGCAAAGTCTTTCCAGCAGCTGTATCAGCGCATTATTTAAATATTACGGATAAGAAAAATGGAACCACGCATAAGTTATAATTCACCCAGGCTGAATGAAGAAGCGCTGCAGCATGCTATCGCTTATAAGCTCATGTTTATTCTTGGTAAAGATCCTGCGCTTGCCAATAAGCATGAATGGCTCAACGCCACGCTGTTCGCCGTGCGCGATCGGCTGGTAGAGCGCTGGCTGCGGGCGCACCGGGCGCGGATCTCGCAGCAGGCACGGCAGGTTTACTATCTGTCGATGGAGTTTCTCATCGGGCGTACTCTCTCGAACGCCTTACTGTCGCTGGGCATCTATGAGGATGTGAAAACGGCGCTGGCAGGAATGGGGCTGGATCTGGAAGAGCTGATTGACGAGGAGAACGATCCGGGCCTGGGCAACGGCGGTCTCGGCCGGCTGGCGGCCTGTTTTCTCGACTCCCTCGCCACGCTGGGGTTGCCGGGACGCGGCTACGGCATCCGCTACGACTACGGCATGTTCAAGCAAAACATCATCGACGGCCGGCAGATGGAGTCGCCGGACTACTGGTTGGAATACGGTAACCCGTGGGAGTTCGAGCGCCATAAAACCCGCTATACCATCCGCTTTGGCGGACGCATTCAGCATGAGGGCAAAAACGCGCGCTGGCTGGAAACCGAAGAGATTATTGCGGTGGCCTACGATCAGATTATCCCGGGTTATGAAACCGATGCCACCAACACCCTGCGGCTGTGGAGCGCTCAGGCCAGCAGCGAAATTAACCTCGGCAAATTTAATCAGGGGGACTATTTCGCCGCCGTAGAGGATAAGAACCATTCCGAGAACGTCTCCCGGGTGCTCTATCCGGACGACTCGACCTATTCCGGGCGCGAACTGCGTCTGCGGCAGGAGTATTTCCTCGTCTCGGCGACGGTGCAGGATATCCTCGCCCGCCATTATCAGCTGTATCAAACCTATGACAACCTGGCGGATAAAATCGCTATCCACCTCAACGACACCCATCCGGTGCTGTCGATCCCCGAGCTGATGCGCCTGCTGATCGACGAACACAGCTTCAGCTGGGATGACGCGTTTGAGGTGACCTGCCAGGTCTTCTCCTACACCAACCATACTCTGATGAGCGAGGCGCTGGAGACCTGGCCGGTCGATATGCTGGGGAAAATCCTGCCGCGCCATTTGCAGATTATCTTCGAGATTAATGACTATTTTCTGAAAACCATGCAGGAGCACTATCCCGACGATATTGCCTTGCTGAGCCGGACCTCGATTATCGATGAATCCAACGGCCGCCGCGTGCGGATGGCCTGGCTGGCGGTAGTGGTCAGCCACAAGGTTAACGGCGTGTCGGAGCTGCACTCCCGGCTGATGGTGGAGTCGCTGTTTGCCGATTTCGCCACAATCTTTCCGCGCCGCTTCACCAACGTCACCAACGGCGTCACCCCGCGCCGCTGGCTGGCCGCCGCGAATCCGGCGCTTTCCGCGGTTCTGGACCGCTATATCGGCCAGACCTGGCGTACGGATCTCAGCCAGCTGCGTGAACTGGGCGAGTATCAGGATTATCCGCTGGTTAACCAGGCCGTCGGCGAAGCCAAGCTGGCGAATAAGCAGCGGCTGGCCGACTATATCGCCCGCCAGCTGGGCGTGGTGGTCAATCCGAAGGCGCTGTTTGATGTGCAGATTAAGCGTATTCACGAATACAAGCGCCAGCTGATGAACGTGCTGCAGGTGATCGCCCGCTATAACCGCATCAAGGCGGACCCGCAGGCCGAATGGGTGCCGCGGGTGGTGATTTTCGCCGGCAAAGCCGCCTCCGCCTACCATACGGCAAAACAGATCATCCATCTGATTAACGACGTGGCCAAAGTTATTAACAGCGATCCGCAGATTGGCGACCGGCTAAAAGTGGTGTTTATTCCCAACTACAGCGTCAGCCTGGCGCAGATGATCATTCCGGCCGCGGACCTTTCTGAGCAGATTTCGCTGGCAGGGACCGAAGCCTCCGGGACCAGCAACATGAAATTCGCCCTCAACGGCGCGCTGACCATTGGCACCCTGGACGGCGCCAACGTTGAGATGCGGGAGCACGTGGGCGAGGAGAACATCTTTATCTTTGGTAATACCGCCGCCGAGGTCGAGGCGCTGCGCAGCAACGGCTATCAGCCGCCCGATTACTACGAGCAGGATGAAGAGCTGCGCCAGGCGCTGACCCAGATGGGGACCGGAGCGTTCAGCCCGCAGGAGCCGGGCCGCTACCGCGGTCTGCTGGATTCGCTGATTAACTTTGGCGACCACTATCAGGTTCTGGCCGATTACCGCAGCTACGTTGACTGTCAGGACAGGGTGGATGCGCTCTACCGAACCCCGGAAGAGTGGACCGCAAAAGCGATGCTCAATATTACCAACATGGGATATTTCTCGTCGGACCGCACGGTGCAGGAGTATGCGAAAAAGATCTGGTATATCGACAAAACCCAGCTCTGAGCCGTATTGACTCGCCAGAACAGGCCGGGCGGGCATCAGGCGCCCGGCCTGCCTGATGGAGATCGAGGAAGGGAGGCGCAGGGACTTATTTGTCGATAAGTCCCTGTTCAGCCGACGCTGGCGGGGCGGTTTGATGAATAGTTATGCCAGCGCCGGCTCCTGCTCTTCCGCCGCCTGCTGACGCTTACGCTCCAGCTCCAGCGCGCCGCGATGGGACAGATAGCAGAACAGGATGCAGCAAATGACGCCGCCCATTAGCAGATAGAAACCGCCGTGCCAGCCCAGATTATCTACCATCACCCCGAACAGACTGGTGCCCAGCGAGGCGCCGAAGATATAGCTCATAAAACCGCGCAGACCGACGGCGGAGCCGACCGCGAAGCTCGGGACGATCTCCATGGTCTGTACCGAAGCCAAAAATTGTGGCACGTAAATCAGGCAGCCGACAATGGCGGCAAAAATCGTGACCATAAACAGTGAGTCGCTTTTCCAGTAACCAAGCAGGCAGAAGAAAATCAGCGCCATGCAAATCATCGCCAGCGGCATCCGGCGGCCCTTAAAGACCTTATCAGACAGCCAGCCGGCCAGCAGGGTTGACGGGATGGCCGCCCATTCGAAAAACAGAAACGCGACGCTCATCTCCTCTTTGGAGAAGTGTTTCACCGACAGTAAGTAGATGGGCAGCCAGCTGATCATGCCGAAGCGCACCATATAGACGAAGACGTCGACCATCGACACATACCAGGCGTTTTTATTCTTCAGCACGTAGGTACAAAAAATCTGCCATGCGCTCATGTTTTCCGGCGCTTTTTCGACTTTACCGGTATTCAGCAGCACTTTCTCTTCCGGCAACATTTCGTCCAGCGCCGGCAAGCCTTCGCTGCGCGGCGAGCCTTTACCGAGCACCAGCACTACGAGCGCAAACAGTACCGCCACCGCGGCCGGGACGATATAGCTGGCGGTTTGCCAGTGCTCTGAACCCAGCAGCGCAAACGCGGTGCCGACGATAGGGGCGACAATTCCGCCGCCGACGTTATGCGAGATATTCCAGAACGCGCCGACGCGGCCACGTTCGCGGCGTGGGAACCAGTTGGCGATAGTAATGAAAGAAGGCCCGACGCCCATACCCTGAAACAGCCCGTTGATCACTACCAGCACCACAAAAATCCAGAACGCGCTGCTAAAACCTAGGCCGACGTTAACAATGGCGCACATGACCAGGCCAAAAGCCATAAAGACCTTTGGGCTGGCCTTGTCCGCCAGGCTGCTCATCACGCCTTTGCTGATGCCGTAGGCGATCAGCATACAGCTGCTGAGCATGCCTATCTGGGTGGCGCTGAGATCGAGCTGCTCTTTGAGATACGGCGTCGACAGCGTAAAATTATTACGCACGATGTAGTAGGCGAGGTAGCCAAGAAACACGCTTAATAACGCCTGGAGACGATAGCGTTGGTAAGTGGGCCTTATTTGTTGCGCGGGAACCGGCGCCGCGGCGACTTTTTGTTTTAATAATGAAAACATGTTTAAGTACCTATTTAGATTATCGGTAGTGAATCATGGCGTTCAAAATTGGCGATGTGGCATGCGCTATGGATTGTGGTGAAAATAAATCAACGACACAATCCAGGGAATTTGAGTCAGATTTGACTCAAATATAAAAATGGGCGTCCATTTTTTGACTCAAATATATTTTTGCCTTCGGTTTGGCATTCAGGGATAATTGGTCTGAGCTCAGCGCTCTGCCACATCCTTGCGATAAGCGACTGGCACGCGTTAGTTTGACCATCTTAACAGTATGATTTTAATGAAGGTGCTAAACTATAATTCCTCTCCGGGGATTAAACAGAATATTGCCTTGCTCCATGGTTTAATCGCGGAGTTATCTATAAATGAACTTTTTTGTCACAAACCAGCACGCGCTTTTATTTATTATTTTCCCTGTTTTATGAAAATGATCACAAAACGATGGCAGTGAAAAGGACTCAATATGGGTAAGCGGTCAAATAAACAGCAGCACATTCTGGCTGTCGTTGGTTTATTTCTCAGTCTGCTGACGGTATTTCCCGTACAGGCCAAAAAGAGTGAGCTGGTGATTGCCACCACGTTTTCGCCCGATGCCACCGCCTATATCATCAGCCGCTGGCAAACTCAGCCGCAGTCGGTGATTATCCGTACCCTCAATCGCACCAGCGCCTCTCTGGAGCAGCTGTTGGATAGCGCCGGCGGGGAGAGTATCGATCTGGTGCTGACCTCTTCGCCGATGCTGCTGCAGCATCTGCAGGAACATCAACGTCTGGCGGCCTACCCGGATGCGCCGGCGCAGTCCCAGCAGCTGGTACCGGAATCAATCCGCAGCACCGCCGTCGCCGTGGCCATCTCCGGCTTTGGGCTGTTAATCAACCAGCGCAACCTCAGCGAACGTCATCTGCCGCTGCCCGCCAGTTGGGATGACCTGATGCAGGCTCGCTATCAGGGAACCCTGTTGATGAGCAGTCCTTCCCGCTCCGACACCAACCATCTGATGGTGGAGTCGCTGCTGCAGCAGGAGGGATGGCAGCGGGGGTGGGAAACCATATTGAGCGTGGCAGGGAACCTGATCACCATTTCCAGCCGCAGTTTTGGCGTGGCGGATAAAATTAAAAGCGGTTTGGGTTCGGTCGGTCCGGTCATCGATAACTATGCGAACCTGCTGCTCGACGATCCGAACCTGACGTTTCGCTATTTTCCCCACTCGGCCGCCTCGCCAACCTATGTGGCGCTGATCCGCCATAACCCGTATCCGGCGGAGGCCCGACGCTTTATTCAGTTTCTGCTAAGCCCGGAAGGGCAACAGGCGCTGTCGGATACCAATACCGGGAAATACTCGATTATCCCCGACCCCGGCAACGGCGCGCGTGCGCGGCAGCAGCATCAGCTGCTGAGCGAACCCTCCCTCAATTATCAGCTGATCCTGCAGCGTCAGCGTTTGGTGCAAACGCTGTTCGACACCGCCATCAGCTTTCGCATGTCTCAGCTGAAAGATGCCTGGCGCGCGCTGCACAACGCCGAAGCCCGGCTTAAGACGCCGCTGCCGGAGATCCGCGCCTTGCTGACCGCCATGCCGGTGAGCGACCGGCAAAGCGGCGATCGGCACTACCTCCAGCAGCTGGAGAATAAAGATCAGGCCGAGCAGCTGATGATGGAGTGGCAGCTTTTTTTTCAGGAGCAGCAGCGGCAGGCAATTGAGAAACTGGAGAACCTGAAATGAGGCTCCCCGGTTTTATTAAAAACCTGACCATTAGCGCCAGCCTGCGCGGCGCCTTCCTCACCGGGGCGCTGCTGACGCTGGTTGTCAGCGGCGTCAGCCTGTACTCCTGGCACGAGCAAAGTTCGCAAATCCGCTATGCGCTAAATGACTATTTCCCGCGGATCCAAACCTCATTTCTGATTGAAAATAACCTGAATACCGTGGTCGATCAGCTCAACGAATTTTTGCTGGCGGCCAATACCACCTCACGCCTGCAGCTGCGCAACCAGATCCTGCAGCATCTCGATCAAATCGCCGCTCTCAGCCAGCGTCTCGACGCGCCGGAGCGCCGGCAAATCGAACTGACGCTGCGGGATAGCCGCCAGCTTCTCGCCAGGCTTGACCGTTCGCTGTACAACATGTTTATCGCCCGCGAGAAGGTCAACGAGACCACCGCGCGGATTAACTGGCTGCATGAAGACTTCACCACCGAGATGAACTCACTGGTGCAGGATTTTAGCTGGCAGCAGGGCGCGCTGCTCGATCAGTTGGAGGCCAAACCGGGGAGCGCCATTCCCCGGCTACAGGCCAATCTTCGGGCGGTGCAGGGGGAGCAGCAGCAGGTCTATACCCTGGCGCGTATTGAAAATCAGATTATCAGCGACCTGCGCGACCGCTTGACCGAGGTACAGTCCAGCACGGAGGGCAACGGCAATATTGAGGGGCACATTCGCTATCTGGCCTATTTGAAAAAAACCGCCGATGACAATATGCATCTGCTGGAAGGTTATCCCAGTACCATAACCCTGCGCCAGACCATCGATGAACTGCTCGATATCGGTATTGCCGAAAATAAAATGCCGGCGGCGATCCGTGAATATATTCAGGCACAGGGCGCGCTATCGCAGGTGACGCAGGATAAAGAGACGACGCTGGCCCGCTTTCGCGCCCAGCTGGAGTCCCAGCTCAGCGATAGCCACGGCAAAATGCGCGCCTTCAATCAGCGCCTCGAACATACCATGTGGTTCAGCGGGAGCCTGATTCTGATCGCCACGCTACTGGCACTGATCCTCGCCTATTTACTCAACCACTATTTTATCCGCTCGCGTCTGGTTAAACGCTTTAACCAGCTTAACCAGACGGTGGTGCGTATCGGGTTAGGCGACGTTAACGCCGACATTCCGGTTTACGGCGAGGATGAACTGGGGCGGATTGGTAAACTCCTGCGCCATACCCTCGGCCAGTTAAATCAGCAGCGTCAGCTGCTGGAGCGGGAAATTACCGAGCGAAAACGGGTGGAAACGCATCTGCGCACCACCCAGGATGAACTGGTTCAGACCGCCAAGCTGGCGGTGGTGGGGCAGACCATGACCACCCTGGCGCACGAGATAAACCAGCCGCTCAACGCGCTGTCGATGTATCTCTACAGCGCGCGCAGCGCCATCAGAAACGGACAAGCGGATAACGCCGGCCAGACGCTGAGCAAGGCCGAGGGGCTGATTGGCCGCATTGACGCCATTATCCGCAATCTGCGGCAATTTACGCGGCGGCCGGAGGTCGATGCGCCGGCCAGCCCCGTCGATCTGCGCCATGCTTTTACCGCCGCCTGGGAGCTGTTATCCCTGCGGCATAAGCCGCTGCGCGGTTCTCTGCATCTGCCGCCAGGCGCCGCGCGGGTACAGGGAGACGAAGTGCGGATCCTGCAGGTGCTGGTCAACCTGCTGACCAACGCGCTGGATGCGGCGCAGGGCGCACCCGATATTACGGTGGCATGGGAAGAGTCAGCGGAAGGCTGGACGGTAACGATCGCGGATAACGGCTGCGGCTGGCCGCTGGAGCTGGCCGATTCGCTGCTGAAACCGTTTGTCACCAGCAAGCAGATGGGGTTGGGGATCGGCCTGTCGATCAGCGAATCCCTGATGCGGCAGATGGGCGGGCATTTACGCCTGGCGTCAACGCTGAGCCATCATGCCTGCGTTGTTTTGCAATTCTTACCAACGGATGTTAACCATGCTCACTCATCAACATAATATTCTGCTGATCGACGACGATAGCGACGTGCTGGATGCCTACACGCAGCTGCTGACGGAGGCCGGTCATCGGGTTTATGCCTGTCGCGATCCGCTGATGGCGCAAGATTTGGTGAGCGAGGAGTGGGCGGGTATCGTGCTGAGCGATGTCTGTATGCCGCATTGTTCCGGTATCGATTTGCTGAAGAGCCTGCTGAAACATGACCCTTATCTGCCGGTGATGCTGATTACCGGCCACGGCGACGTCCCGATGGCCGTCGAGGCCGTCAAAAAAGGGGCATGGGATTTTTTGCAAAAACCGGTTAACCCGGCGCAGCTGTTAGGCCTGGTCGATAAGGCGCTGGCCCAGCGCCAGACGCAGGTCGTGCGTCGGCAGTGGCAAAAGGAGCAGCTGGAAGATAACCTGATCGGCCGTAGCGAATGGGTCATTCAGATGCGGCACACGCTGCGACTGCTGGCAGAAACCGATGTCGCGGTCTATTTCCATGGCGAACGAGGCACCGGACGAACGCTGGCGGCGTGCTACATGCATCGCCTGAGTTCACGCCATTCGCAGCCGATTATCTTCGGCGACATCCTCGAAGATCAGGACCCGCCGCTCAATGAGTGGATAGGGCAAGCGCAGGGCGGGACGCTGGTCCTGCGCAATATCGAGTATCTGCCCCAGGCGCAGCAGCATATGCTGGCGCACCTGCAGGGACAAGATGAGCTGCCATTTCGCCTGGTCGGCATCGGGCTACAGCCGCTGATTGCCATGGCCGGCAATAACCACATTATCCCCGACTTATACTACTGTTTCGCTATGACCCAGCGGTATTGCCCGTCGCTGGCGCAGCGGCTTGACGATATCGAGCCACTATTCCTGCACTACCTGCAACAGGCCTGCTTGCGCCTGAATAACCCCGTACCTGAACTTCCGGCGGCGCTGGCTAAAAAACTGATCGCGCGGCCCTGGCCGAATAACGTCCGCGAGCTGGCCAATGCCGCCAAACTGTTTGCCGTCGGGGTGATGCCGCTGGCCGATATCCCGAACCCAATGCTGCATGCCGTTGAGCCCGTTCAGCTCGACCAGCGGGTCGAAGATTACGAGCGGCAGATTATTGTTGAGGCCCTGAATATCCACCAGGGCCGAATTAACGATGTCTCGGAATATCTGCAGATCCCGCGCAAGAAACTCTATCTGCGGATGAAAAAGTTTGGTCTCAACAAACATCACTACCGTTAACGGGGCGGCGCGCTGTTCGCTCAGGGGGAAGAGATCGGCCGGCAATGGCCGATAATAGCCTGTGGCATTTTAGTCCCTACAGCGACAGCAGCGGTAGCCAGGCCGCGCCGCGGACGCCGCTGGAATCGCCATGAAGCGCCTTGCGAACAGGAGTGTCGCATTCGCCGCCAAATATATATTGCGGTAGCAGCTGCGGTAAGGTGGTATATAAGCGATCGACATTGCTCATACCGCCGCCCAGTACAATCACGCCGGGGTCCAGAATATTGATTAGCGCGGCCAGCGCTTTGGCTAATCGCCGCTCGTAATATTGCATCGCCTGTTCTGCGGACGTTTCTCCCTGCGCCAGGCGTGAAATAATCTCTTTGCCTTTTAGAGCAACCCCGCTAAGCCGCTGATAGGTTCTCTCGAAGCCGGTGCCGGAAATAAAGGTTTCGGTGCATCCCGTCTTGCCGCAATAGCAGGGGACATCGCGCATATAGCGCAGATCTTCTTCATCAGGCCAGGGGAGCGGATTATGGCCCCATTCACCCGCTACGCCGTTATCACCGACGTAAACGCCCTGTTTTACCGTCAGCCCTCCGCCACAGCCTGTACCGATGATTACGGCAAAGACCACCTTATACCCGGCGCCCGCGCCATCAGCGGCCTCGGATATGGCCAGGCAGTTCGCATCGTTCGCCACCACGACGGGGCGTTTTAACAACGTAGAAAGGTCACGGTCTAAGGGTTGACCGTTCAGCCATACCGAATTTGCATTTTTTACTTTCCCGGTGTGACGGGAAATAGTGCCCGGAATACCAACCCCAACGCTTCCTTGCTGGCCTACGCTCGTTTCTGCCAGCCACACCAGTTCTGCGATCGTGCGTATCGTGGCGGCGTAGTCATTTTTAGGAGTAGGGACTCGATGACGGAAGTGTTCCACTCCCTGCTCATCCAGCGCGATAACTTCGGTTTTGGTTCCACCCAGGTCGATACCGATCATCATGACGTTTTTTCCTTATTTTTCATCCTGCGTTTTAACCACGAGAACAGGCTACGGAAGACAACGATAAAGATAATAATCGCCCCCCAGGTGGCGGTGCTCATAAAGGGATCGAGGCGCATCAGGTTGAGGCCGCTGGAGATGATTTGTAAAATGATCACCGCCAGCACCACGCCGGAAATGCGGCCAAATCCGCCAAATGGGCTGACTTTTCCAAGAAATGCCGCCAGCACGGCGACCAGCAGGTAGGAGTCGGCATAGCTGGCTTTCACCGAGTTGAGTTGGCCTATCATCACCAGCGATGTCAGCGCGGCGAAGCAGGACGAGAAGGTGTACTGCATCACGCTCGTTTTCACCAGACTGACGCCGGAGTATTGCGTTGCCGTGGGGTTAGAACCCATCATGTACAGGCTAAAGCCAAAACGCGTTTTATTAAGGATGATGGCGGCGGCTACGCTGGATAGCAGAAACAGAATCAGGGCATTAGGCAAGCCGAAGCTATCGCCATTGCCAATATTGAGCAGAATGTCGGGAAAGCCGGATAGCGTGTACCCTTTGGTCAACACGACGTTTATACCGGAGATTAACGTCATGGTGCCTAACGTCACCAGAATATCCGGGATTTTAAGTAGTGAAATCAGTAGGCCATTGATAACCCCGACGAGCAGGCAGCTCAGAACGCCAAGAGCGATAGCGAGCAGAATAATTTCATTGCTGGCGGCGCTCATCTGGCCGTGGGAGAAATACTGTAGGCATAGCGCAATAACGATCCCGTTGAGGTTAGCGGTGGCGATAATCGATAAATTGATCCCGCCGGAAAGCATAGAAATCATCATGCCGATGGCTAAAAGACCAATTATCGGTAGCTGATAGGCCATCGATATCAGATTTTGCGGGCGAATAAAGCGTTCGCCATTGAGCGCAAACATCAGCAAAAATACGCCAATGAGGACCAGATAAAGCGATAGATTCTCCGAAACAACTGCCGAAAGACGCAATTTTGCCGGCGTATAGGTTTTCATGGTTCCATTCCTCATTATTCAACGACCACTCTGATCTGAGCCCGCTTTTGTCGCCGTATTTGCAGGGCGTTCAGCGTGATACTGACCAGAATCACCAGACCGGTGAACACGTTGTAGTAATACGGCGAGACCTTCAGAAGCGTCAGGCTGTTGCTCAGGATGGCAAACAGCAGCACGCCCAACAGTGTCCCCAGCACGCTGCCTCGCCCTCCGGTTACGGAGGCGCCTCCGAGCACTACGGCGGCGATAACCTGTAGTTCAGAACCGACGATAGAGTTAGGAATGACCGTTTGTACTATCGATACCTGAATAATGCTGGCGAAGCCGGATACCGCCCCGACAAAGGTGTAGATAAATAACGTGGTGCGGCACAGGTTAAAGCCAACCCGCTCAGCCGACAGCGCATTGCCGCCGACCGCGAAAATACTGCGTCCCATCACGGTATGCTTGAGGAAAAAATGCAGAAAAATGGCCAGAAGGAACCAGAGACAGGTGACCAGACTCAGCCCGTACCATGCGCCATTGGCCGCCTGCATCGGAAAGACTTTCAGTTCGGCCAGCTGCAGCAGAGAGGGGGGAATGTCGTAGATCAGGTTACCTTGCGTCACGACATATAAGGTGCCATAGAACAAGCTATTGGTGGCGATAGTGACAATAATCGCCGTGATTCTGAAGTAGTAAATGAGCACGCCATTCAGCAACCCCATCACTGCGCCGAGAATCAGGCTACAGACGATCGCCAGCCAGATATTATCCAGACCTGCCTGCAGGAACCAGAAGACAATGATGTATTGCACTACCTGCGCGATGGCGGTAAACGAAACATCAAAACCGCCTGAGAGCAGCACCAGCATGACGCCAAGCGCAAAAATACCTAATACTGTCCAGGTTTTTAGCAGGCCAGTAATGTTATCAAAAGTCATAAATGACGGGTTGAGACTGGTAATTACGATCGACAGAAGCACGATTAATACCAGCAGCAGAGCTTCCCGATTTTTGAAGAGATTGAATACGCCCATCAAAGTTACCTCGAACTGACGCCAGGATTAATGGCTTTCCATTTCACGCAGTAGCGCATCGTTATCTACGTCGGCCGTAAGCCAGCTTTTGCCAAACCGACCGCGGCGCATCAGGATGATGCGGTCGCAATTCACCAGCAGCTCCGGCAGTTCGTCAGAGATAAAAATGATGCCCATCCCTTCGCTCGCCTTTTCCCTTACGGTCTGATAGATATAGCTTTTCGCGCCAACATCGATACCGACCGTTGGGCTGTCGAGGATGAACACTTTCGGTTTCATCGCCAGCCATTTTGCCAGGACGACTTTTTGCTGATTGCCGCCAGAGAGCATGCGAATGGGCCGGGACTGGTTATCAAATTTCACCTGCATCCCTTTCAGATAGCCGGCTACCGCATCCCGGAGCTTGCTGCTATCCAGTAGTTTTAGCGGGTTGAGGTAGCTATCCAGCGTGCAGATGGCGGCGTTGGCGGCAATGCTTTGATCCATGATTAACCCCTGCAGCAGCCTATCTTCGGGGACATAGGCGATACCGTTTTTCACCGCGTCCTGAATACTCCTGATGCGAATAGGGCGGCCGTTCAGCGCAATTTCTCCAGACTGAGCGGGTTCCACGCCAAATAGCGCCATCGCCAGCTCTGTTCGCCCGGCGCCGAGTAGTCCGGCAATCCCCAGGACCTCGCCCTGATGAAGATCGAAGCTAATATCTTTAAAGCTATTGTGCTTCGAGAGATTGCGTACGCTCAGGAGCACCTTGTCGCTGGCGTGCGACTCGTGGGCGGAGAATGCCAGCTCATAGCCCAGCATCATATTCTCAATCTGACTGCTGGTGAGGTTATGGACCGGAACCGTATCGATCAGTTTGCCGTCGCGCATAACGGTAATGCGATCGCATATTTCCAGCAGTTCGTTGAGCTTATGGCTGATAAAAATAAATGAGATCCCTTGCTCACGCAGGCGGTACAGAAGAGTAAACAGGCTGTTTATTTCTGTCCGGGTCAGGGCCGTCGTCGGTTCATCAAGAATGATCAGCCGTGAGTCGTTAATCAGCGCGCGAGCGATGGCCACTAATTGTTGCTTAGCAATCGGCAGCTCTTCTACCATCGCCTCTAAATCCAGCGTAATACCCAGCTGTTGGATAATTTGCTGGACTTTGTTTTTAAATCGGCCAGAGAAGACAAGCGATTTTTTATCGTTCAGCATTTGGCTGATATAAATATTTTCCAGGACCGTCAGGTTGGGAAACAGCGACAGATCCTGATAGATAATACCAATACCCTGCTGCGCGGCTTCAATGGCGTTGTATTTCTCAATCTGCTGGCCGCGGATTGTCAGAATACCGCGATCGTATTCCAGCACCCCGGCAATGATTTTCATCAGCGTTGATTTACCACAGCCGTTTTCACCGACCAAGCCATGAACTTCCCCTTGGTTAATATCGAAACTAACATCATTCAACGCCACCACGCCGTCAAAGGTTTTGGTGACGTGTTCAATGGATAAAAATTGCATAATTCCCCTTGGTATAGGCTGATGAGCCCCCGACAGTCGGGGGCGGATTAATCGCCGTCATGCTTCAAGCGGCATGCCTGATGGCGGGCCTCGCTCAGCCCGCCAGGGATTGACTTAGTTGCTGACGTAATACTTAGGGTTTAGAAGTCGTATTTTTTGTAATTCTCTTTGGTGACGGTCAGCGGTTTATCAAAAATGATATTCATGCCCTCGATTTCCGGTTTGCCCAGCCCGGGAATATCAAGGCCCGTTTTGATCTGATCGCGCTTGCCATCCAGCACCATTTTGGCGATATATGCCATAGCATAAGAGGCGTCGCCTGGGCTCCAGAGAATCGACTCAGTGATTGAGCCATCTTCCAGGAAGCGAGCGCTCTCTTTTGGCGAAGTGGTACCAATGACGGTCAGTTTTCCGACCAGGCCTTTTTCTCTTAATGCTTGTCCAGCCCCCGGAGCTCCCTGGCTACCAAAGGACAGCACGCCTTTCAGGTCCGGATAGGTTGAAATCAGCTCAAGAGTTTTTTGCCGTGAAGCGTTGCGATCCTCGCTGACCGGGAAACGTTCAGCAACCAGCTTCATCTGGGGATATTTTTCTTTCATTCTCTTGATGGCGGCGTCGGCCCAGATGTTATGCGCAGGCACGGTCAGGGAGCCGACGTAAATGGCGAATTCGCCTTTTTCACCGCTATGTTGAGCAAACTGGTCCATCATATAGCTACCAAATTTTTGGTTTTCGATCATTTCAACGTCATAATCAGCCTCTTTTTGATTAACTGATTCATGCGTGATCACCACGATATTTTGGCTCCGCGCCTGTTTAAATACCGGTTCGACAGAACTGGCATTATTGGGCACGACCAGCAGCGCGTTATTGCCCTGCGAGATGCTGTCGCGTATCACGCCCACCTGCTGCTGCTCATCGGCAGACGCCGGTGCCTGGAAGTAGGTCTTAATACCAAAGTCCTTTTCCGCTTTTTTCAGACCGTTTTCATAATCATTAAACCAGGCAGAACGAAGCTTAGGGATACCGACCATCGAATAGGTCTCGTCAGCGGCGGATGCGGGCGCCGTGGTATAAAGCGCTGAAAAACCGATGAGTACAGCAAGGGCCAGTGTATTACGTATTTTCATGATCTCGTCCTCAAAGCATTTATTCAGGCAGGATAACGGCGTTCAGGCTGCGGAATTGCGCCAGCATTGCCGATCTCAATGACCGCGCCCTGGAATTGTTCTTCAGTGTCAAGGTAGTAGAAAACATCGTCGCCAATATTGCCGCTCTGTACGACGTCGTAACCACGTGCCTTATAGCGCGCCAGCGCTTCTTCGCAGTCGGCAAAATAAAGTTTCAGATGATGCAGACCGTAGCCATGTTTCTCGATGTATTCGTCGTAAATGCTATAGCCGGACACGGGCTGCATTAATTCCATCTGCACGCCGTTAATCCAACATACGGCGATTTGATAAACGTGTTCGGCCGGTTTTCCACGATAAAGGGAGTTTTTAACGTTATGGGGACCGTAGGTATAGACATCCCACGGGCCGATATCAAAGACTTCGCTGTAGTGTTTCATCGCCGCATCCAGGTCTTCGACCAGATGAGCAATTTGAATGATATCGCCGTCTTTCATGAACTGGCCCTCAGGCAAATTTATGGGGTAGACCTTCAAGGTTGGTATGGCTGGCCTTCATGGTTTCCATCGAAATATTGCAGCGTTCGATCATCATCATGGTGACAATGTCGGTGAATAAGAGCAGCGACTGCTCCAGGAGGGTGGACATAGGCTGGATAGAGGGCACTTCCTCTTCGCCACCAAAAATTTGTCCAGGTACGCGAACCGCTAAATCGGCATACTGTCCATGCTCATTTTCCGGGTGCGCGGTAAGTAATACGATTCGGGCGCCGGCCTCTTTTGCCAGCTTGATAATGTTAAGTTCAACGTTGGTTACCGCGCAGTGTACGATCAGCAGATCCCCTTTACCGAGGTAAGGGGAGGTGGTGTCGTAGACAACATAGCTGTCAAATCCCATATGTTTCAGCCGCATAGCAAATCCACGGACGGATAGTTGCATCCTGCCCATCGCATAGAGCTGAATGGTTTTGGCCTGACGAATCTCTTCGATCAGCAGTTCAATTTCCCGTTCATCTACTTTCAGCAACGTTGTCCGGTTTTCTGCTATGACCTTTTCAACCAGATCGTGATATTGATACATGTCTAATTCCTCGGATAGGCACAGAGAGAAGGTTAGAAAGCTATATTTTTACATCTTTATTTTACAAATATGCAAAGCCATCTGGTGCTGGCTGTTAAATATCCTATCCGTTATTTTACAATTTCATTTGGTTCTGATCACATTTCATGCACTTCGGCTTTTTTATGCGCTCTTTTTTTTCTTAAAGGTGAGTTGCGTCACGATTTCTATAGAAAATTCTCTTTGCAGCGTGAAAAGCAACCAGTTATTCGCTATGAAGAAGTTATCTTTATTGTTTACAAATTTGATTCTTTTTATGCGGCGAGACTTTACTTATTATCCACTTTTGGCCACGACTGCTTTATACTGGCCATCGGCCGGCGCCGTTGAGTGACACGACGGATAAAAAATTTTGGGAATATGCGAACAGATAACATGGCGAAATCAGGCAAACTGGACACTATCTATCAGGAACTGGCGCAGCGTATCCGCAGCGGTATTTACGCGCAGGCGCAACGATTGCCGACGGAAAATAGTTTATGCAGTGAATTTTCGGCCTCGCGACCCACAATCTCACGAGCCCTGGCGAGGCTCCGTTCCGAGGGGTTGATTAGCAGTACCCAGGGATCCGGACATTATTTGCTGGAGCAGGGGAATGAACCTGTCAGAGCCTCCCTCCAGCATGAAGTGCAAACTTTTGGCATTCTTTCTCCGCGAATGGAAGAGAACGAAAGCGGTTTCCTTTTTGAACAAATTTTCAAATCTATCGCCTCGCTGTCGCAGCAGTTTAATTTTGATTTGATCTGGAATGGCGTGATGACGCTGGGTGCCGGAGCCACTCGTCAAGCCATCCTGAATAAAATTGATCATGTTATTGAACGCTATTTGCGGAGCAGCGTTAAGGGAGTCTTTTTTATTCCGATAGAATTTCATCCTTTTGCCGCCGAGATTAATCAGCTGATTTTAAATAAGCTGGATCGGGATGGTCTTGGCGTGGTGCTACTGGACAGTGATGTTGTTGCCTGGCCGAATCGCAGTCGCTGGGATCTTATCGGTATCGACAACGTCGCTGCGGGGCAGGAGGTGACGACTTATCTGCTAAACAATCAGCCGCGGCGCGTTGATTTCCTCTGCGAACGCTTTTCCGCCAATACCGTCAATATGCGTAAGATGGGCTACCGGCTGGCGCTGCTGGAAGCCGGGATCGTGCCGCAGGCCCATTGGGAACATGAAGGGAACGTGGGCGATAGTGATTTTATTGAGGAGCTCCTTGAAAACGGCGCCGTGGATATTGTTTGCGCGAATGATTTTACCGCCATGAAATTACTCTCGGTTTGTACTCAGAGCGGCAGAAAAATAAATGTCGTGGGGTTTGATGATAATGAATATTCTGTATTACTGGGTATTCCGCTAACAACCTATAAGCAACCTTTCAATGATATCGCGCGACATGCGGTTTTCACGATGTTGGACAGGCTACAGTATCCTGACAGTGCCGGGCGTCACTTACAAATAAGCGGTGAACTGATCGTCAGGTCATCATGTCGTTGGCGAGACGAGTAGCCCACGTTGCCCCGAGGCTTGTGGGTTGGTCGCATGATGCTATACCAGTTTATCGCCGAGCGTCCCGATCGGGCTCCCCATGGCGCTATCCGTGGCGGGAAGAGGGCGCCATGCCGGGAGCGGTGGCAATTAATAACCGTAATGTCGCCCTCCAGATGTCTATAAATGAAATGCGCGATGTCGACAAAGACATCGCGCATTTATCAGGACTTGAACAAATTTTTTAGCGTATGCGGCTGACAGCGAAGGTACTGATTCGGTACCTGAACCTGAGCGCCAAGCGCGGCCGCAGCATGCCATGGCCATCTCGGATTATAGAGCGCGCCACGGGCAATAGCGATGAGATCGGCATCTCCGCTGGCTACGATGGATTCCGCATGCTCCGGTTCGGTAATTAGCCCCACCGCCACAACAGGGATGTTGACAGCGGCTTTAACGGCTCTTGCCAGTGGAACCTGATATCCGGGATAAACATCAATTTGCTGTGCCGAGTGCAGACCGCCGCTGGAGACGTGGATGGCATCGACACCCCGGGCTTCCAGCATTTTGGCAAACGCCACGGCTTCCTCGAGGCTAAACCCGCCGTCGACCCAGTCCGTCGCGGAAATCCGCACGCTGATCGCTTTATCCGCAGGGAAATGCTCCCGCACCGCATCGACAATTTCCAGAGGAAAACGAGCTCTATTTTCCAGCGTTCCGCCGTAGTTATCCGTCCGCTGATTAGACAGCGGTGATAAAAATTGATGTAAAAGATAGCCATGCGCGGCGTGGATCTGGATGAGATCAATATTCAGTCTGGCCGCTCGCTTTGCCGCATCAGCGAACTGGCTGCGGATTTCGGCTAAGCCGTTGATGTCGAGAGCGGTAGGACTGGTATAGCCCTCGCTGTAGGGCACCGCAGAGGGCGCCAGGGTTTGCCAGCCGCCTTGCTGATCGGGCGGTATTTGACCTTGTCGATCCCATGGCTTATGGGTTGACGCTTTTCGTCCCGCATGTGCCAGCTGAATGCCAATGGGAATATCTGACCATTGACGGATGGCTTTGAGAACCCGAGACATCGCTTCCTCGGTTTTGTCATCATAGAGGCCAACATCAGCATAGGTGATGCGGCCTGCGGGTGATACGGCCGTCGCCTCTATGGTGAGCAGGCCCGCACCCGATTGCGCCAGCTGTCCCAGATGAAGAGTATGCCAGTCATTCATACAGCCATCTTCTGCGGAATACTGGCACATTGGGGCAATTACGATACGATTATCAAGCTCAAGATTGCGGATACGCAACGGTGTAAACAGCTTGGGTTTAGACATATTTGTCACTCCGGGTTGAAGCATTAGAAAACAGGGGCTGGCCGTGTGCGTCAGCGGTCTTCTGGATGATTTTGCTGAAGGCTCCAGGCCCGGTCAAAAGGAAATAATTTGCCGATGGTGTGGTCAGCTTTTTGCCGCCGCTAAACGTCGTCAGGTCACTGAAAAAGTTTTTGGCTTTGCGTTCCTCAAGGTAACCGAGCGATGCCTCAACAATGATAATTTTCATTAACAATAACTTATTGCTATCTGCAAATGAACATCCCGTTTGCGCAAAGGAAGGTTGCGTCAGATGCAATATTCTGGTGATACGCCAGACGTTAAAATGTAAAGGGAAGGGTGAAGTATGGGCTATGGATGCTGGTGAATCTGTGAGTTCTATATCCAATTTAACATAATATACATTATGCGCACCAGTGCGCAGATACGCCCGAAATCAGCCTGTAACCGTCACCACGGGGGCATTAAACGGTTATCGCTGAACCGTTCTTTCGTCTTCGACCGTCAGGCTTCTGGATCGCTTCTGAGAACGCAACAATGAAAAACAGGCTTTGCAGTGACGGGAATTATTATGGCTGACGCCATAACGCTTTTTATGTCCTCGCTTCGCTGCGGGGCTTCCGGCGCAACGCGCCTCCCATGCCTGACGGCATAAAAACCGGATATGCCGCCACGTCACCGCCTGTCTGCGTCCGTCGCCACCATCACCACGCGCGCTCCTCGTGGGAACTCGGTGCGTGCGTGGCGCTGGCGCGCCTGACCTTTTTCGCCTGTAACACGACGAGAATATCTGTTTTATTCTTCTCGTCGGACGAACTGGAGAGCCAGCCTTTTGGCAGGAAACTGAATCCCGTATCGGCGTTCGTCACCTTCGATTCAGCAAGACCGCCCAGCAGAATGATATCCCCGTCAGCCGCTGATACCTCCGTATTGACCTCGCGCTTAATCAGCGTCGGGCTGTTATTCACGCCCGTATCCGTCTTCGCAAAGCTGGAAAGCTGCTGCTTAATCACCAGGTCAATATTATCGGTGCGGATTTGCGGCTTCACGTCCAGAATAACGCCACTTGAGCGGTATTCTATGGACTGAATCGGCCTGTTATCGGCATAGCTCACCTGACCCAGCACCGGAACCTCATTACCCACTGAAAACGTCGCTGACGCGCCATCCTTCACCCTGAGCCGCGGGGAACTGACCACATGAAAACGGCTGTCCGTCCTGAACAACTCATACAGTGCATCGAGAGAGCCGGTATTCACCCGAATAAAATTATCAAAGCCGCCCGATGTGCCAATCTGAATATTCAGCTTACCGGAAAGCAGCTTCGCCGCCAGTGCAAGCCCTGAGCCGTTGCGTTCGCTGGTCTGCACCTCAAATACGTAAGCCGCAACAATCACTTCCTCAGAGGCGGTATCAATCAGGGGTAGCAGCGTCTGCAACCGCTTAATTTCTGATTTGCGGCCATAATAAACCAGCACATCCCCGGTGCGGTTCATGAAGTCCGATGCCGTTCCTGCTACAGCCGCTTCCGGCGATATCTGCCCGGACGGTAAGGAATTACGCTGGCTGTTAAACTGCCCGGTAAACTGTCCAGCCAGAATGTCAGAAAGGTACGCCACGGAACGGAATCGGGGACGATACACAAACGTTTCCTGCGGCGGCACGTACACTTTAGGCGTGAACGGCGCCACGTAATCAATGCCCTGTTTGTTGTAAATGGCAATGTTCATATTGCCGAGATAGCGCTTAATAAATGCCCGTTCATCGATATCCGGCGTGATGCGAAACGTCACCACCTTATCCGATTTTGCAAGCTCCGGGTCAAGCATGAATGGCTTATCAAACACCTGAACGTAAATCATATTCAGCGCCTGCGGAAGCGGCACGGCGTTAAGCTCCAGACTGACGCCCTTTGCCATAGCCAGCCCCGGAATCAGTAAAAAAAATAAAGCTGTAATCAGTTTCATCGTATCGCCCCTGAATATACCGTCACCGTTTCGCCGTCGATTTCACCTGTCATCATCATGCCGTCAAAGCTGAACTGAGAAGCCGGCTCTATACGCAGCCTGCCTGATGTGTCCGCCACGACAACCCATGCCTGACCGTCGCGCTTAAGCCGTCCGGCAAGACGCCACTTATCCGAAACAACGGGCTTTACTGGCGCGGCAGGAACAGAAGACGCAGCGTTATTTCCAGCAGGAAACTCTTTTTTCTGCTGCTCAGGTTCAGAATTACCGTTTGACGTGAAAAACCAGAACAGATAAAAAATGGCAATTACCGCCAGAATCAGTAACCCGGCAGCTTTAAACCACAACATTTTAGAACTGAAAATATTCTGACGCTTATCGGTGACAAGCTCCCTTCCCTGCCCGTTCTCATGAGATTTATATAAAGGGAATATCGCCTTGTCATATTTATTCTGATAACTGTTCGTCAGATTCGACTTAAACAGTTTGATGCCCGTAAATACGTCAACCCGGTAACGGTTATGCAGACCCAACGCCACATGCTTGCTCATGCGATACGTGGTTTCCACCCTGTCCTTGATGAATCGCGGAAGGTTAGCAACGGACTGATTCATAACCACTAAATCACAGGTTACGCCCGTTTTTTCATCGGCAAAATGACGGTGTTCAGCAATGAAAGAGCGATGATTTGCGGGTATGCCCTTGTCGCTCTCCCATATGCGCCATGCTTCATCAATACAGATTAAATCCCCCGGACGGCAGAACGTATCATCGGCAATGCCGGAATCCGTTTTATACGGAAAAAAGTTTTCATTCTGCACATCCTCATTCTGAACAAGCAAAATTTCACCTAGTGAATCCCTGTTCGCTTTTTTAATGTCAACGCAGTAATCATAAATACTTTGCGTGGCAAGGCCGTAAATATTACTGACAATGCGACGCCCCGCGATACAGGCAGGGATAATAACGCTTGCCACTACTTCGTAAGATTTACCGCTACCCGGAATACCCACATACGCAGAAATAGCCATAAATTAACCAATCAGAGGAATACGACGAATAATAAAGCGCGTTAACAATGCAGAAAACATCAGTTTAATCCCTTCCGTAACCATAAACAGATTCACGAAATACCATACGCTGTCAGGCAGTGAAGAAAATAACCCGGCAATATCAACAGACTTAGGCAGCAATGACGCGAGAACCGGAACGAACGCCTGTACAACAAAGTACAGGCCGAAAAACAGAATGAATTTGACAACCACCGTTCGCAGCACAAAAACCAGCGCCACGTTAAAAGCAGAAATCAGAATACCAAACATAACGCCTCCGTCACGCTGTCAGGATGATACGCAGCGAAATAATGCCCCAGATAAGCAGAAATACCGCTTTCAGAAGTGGCCTGATTTTTTCCAGAAGTTCGCAATGTGAATCAATGGAATACTTATTGTCCCACAACTCAAACGACCATACCGGACACTGTACGTCCTTAGACGAAATACTCAGGTTTTTAATGTCCGGCATTAATTCCGTAATCGGCTTGAGGATTTCCTCACCTGTAGGCGGTTTTTCAAGTTCCGGCGCTTTAATACCGGGGTCTTCGCCTAAATCAACAGACGTATCGGTATCAGTGCCTGTACCAGGGTGTACGCCTGTATCCGTTCCCGTACCGGGTCTGGCATTAACCCATGACTGAGGAACGACAACCGGACTATAAAGCAAGCCCTTATCAAGTTTTACGCCAACAGCATTAGCCGCAGCCGTCAATTCAGCCGCCGTAAAAGGTTTATCAAACGGTATACCCTGATATCCTTCCTGAACAACAGTCTGACCTGCAAGGCCATTAATAAGATTAACCAGCGCAGCCGGGTTTAACTGTTCCTCCGGCTTGAAATCTATATTATCAATAACCTCGCCATTAATTACCTGAGGTAAATTTGATGTATCAAATTCTGTATTAAAAAATATCTGGTCTTTAACGTCCTGAACGTCATTCGTCGTTTTATATACTGCCTTTTCAGGATGGCAAACGGACTTCCATGTAGATTTTGGATTTTCTGCTGTACTATTCGGGTCTGGTACTCGCTCGCTTTTACACAAGTCCCATGCATTCTCAAGAGTGACCGTTGTTGTTGAAACAGACAAAACCACAGTTACAATCGATGAATATCCACCAAAATAGGGATTCGGTTTTTCATACTGGAAGTCTTTAACAGAAACAGAATAGACCTTAAACATTCGGGGCATTCTGATATGTAAATTATTCTCGTCTGAATCCTCATGATAAGTCACATTGGGGTAAGTAAAACTATTAATCGACTTATAAAGCGCAATCATTACCGGATTGTCACTGACAATTACAGCATGGCCCTTTGTATCCCTGATATCAGCCGAATAAGGATATTTCGTCCCCTTTACTGACACACGATATACATCATTCGGAAAAGGCTGGCTTATCGGCGGTGGGGCATCAATATTGTAATAGGTTGGCGCAACCTGAACAGGTTTTACCTGCTGATTATACGGGTTTATCGAGTCCTGAATCTTCTTCGCAGAAAAGCCAGTAGCATCAGAGGGCAAATAAACAGCAACAGGGCTTTTAGGTGAAGGTGCAACAGAAGAAGTAACAGTAGCGCCATTGGACAAATTAAGTAAATAAGTTCCATCATCCTGTTTTATTCCACTTGTAATATATTCAACAGCTTTTGCGCCCTGCTTTAAAGCAAGGTCAGCAACGGAAATAACGCCCGCAGCCTGCCCCAGCAATCCCCATGTTGTCTGTCCGGCAGCCATCATATTACTGCCAAAACTTGAAATACCCGTAGATATCGAATCATCAATTGTATGCTTCGCAAGGCCATAAGCAGCCGCAAAAACTGACGTTCCGGTACAAAGCTGAGGATTACCCACTTTCTCGCCACACATGCGGATTGAATCGAAAACGTCAGGACGTTCGCGTATAACCTCCGCAGCGACAGCGATACCCGCGCCCATACCGAGAGAACTGGCACCCGTTGCGAATACACGCCCCGCAGACTGCGATACAACCTGAGCTTCACGGGCTTCAACCATTTGCTGAATTACACGTCCAAATCCATCTGCTGTTACAGCATCAGCATGTACACCGGATGAAACCAATAAAGCTAATAAAGTAATAGCTAACCGTCCAGACCCTGAATGACCGCCCAGGCGCATAAAAGCCCCCATAAAAAACACATAAAATCAAAAAGATATTGAGCCATAAATATAAAGGGGCTGTTACGCCCCTCACCTTTATGAATTAAGCGCCGCGAACCATACGCAAAATCCAGCGAACACCCGCCGAACCTGCATACAGAACAATCAGAGAACCCGCTACCGCCATAATCCCGGTCAGAACCGAACCGAAATTAACGCTATTAGTCAGCGGCGTGAGGTCAATACCTTTTGCAGCAGCAGGAGCCGGAGCACCATCAGCAGCAAATACGGCAGGTGCAGCGACTGCCAGCGCAAAAGCACCGATACGGGTTAAAGCCTGTTTAGTCTTACCAAACATAAAAACTCCTTTTATGCATTTCTTACATGTTTAAGAATTTCACCTATTCCCTTTGCAAACAGCCACAGGAAAAAGGTTGTCGTAAAAGCCAGCCCCCAAAATTGCGCCGCGACTGAATAATCAATATCGGGAACGGGCTTATCCTGAGAAACTACCGAAGACTGTAATTTAACCACTTCTGACTTCGGTAATTTCAAAGTCACTTCATCGCATCCGTCAGGGCTTCCAAAGCTCATATTCGGATTGCAATATTTTGTCTTGATGATTATCTCATCTGACATAAAATCTCACTCAATTGAAGAAGGTAATTATTGTTTCACATCTGGCTTTCCAACAATTTTATAATCCACTACGACAGGAACCATCACGCCTTTTTGCGCTTTCATCCCATAGGACGGAATAATCTCAAGGAAATCCTTCCCCGATTTAAAAGCGGATTCAAGGTCATCTCTTAAACGTAAACAAACAGCATGACGATTATCCGGTGTGATTTTCACTTTAGCAGGAGCAAAACCACACGAACTATTCGTAGATTCGAATTCAGTAGATAATGCCTGTGCATTACCCCAATTGAAGTCTTCATTTGTCTTATCATTTTTCATTGTGCCAAACTGCACAAAAAATACTTTAAGCGTTTCCTGTTCCATAAATAACCTCATTTAGAATGCACATTCACGGTTGTAAAATTTTTGAGCTACAATACTTTGATAAATATCCGGGGTCCTGAACTTAAGTGTTAAATCATCCATGTGTTCTTTCCTGACAATGGACGAAAAAACAGCTTCATAATCATTGCCAAGCTGATGAAAAATTCTGGCAATAGTCTTCGATGCCTGTTTTCTGAGCCAGCGAACGTCAGATTCAAAACTGTTAATCGCTAAACGGACAACCCCAGAACGTTGAAAATTTTTAGGTCTGGCAGGATTTATCTGCTGCGCATATTCACAAAGTCCAGTAAAAGCCCCTTCTATATCCAGTAGTATCTCAAGCGGAAAGCCTTTAAGCTCAGCCTCTGAACGATGCCAGATATCATCTACTTTCTGTTCAAGTGCTTTATTGTAAATACGCCAGTAAACACGAGATTCACGGGAACCAACAGTAATCATTTCCTGCTGTAAAGATCCATCACCATGATATTTGTGAGAAATACCAAGTCCCGGTTTGGGTCCCTTACCGCCATAAAACGCTTCACATTTATGGTCCCGCATGGCGGCAGAAACAGTAAATACACCGTCAAAATCATCAACCGCAAGATCGATACGCTTCAACATCGTTACATCAAGATGATTGAGCCAGTTATAAATTTCATGCGGTGGCGTACCATTAAAAACATGAGTACAACCCTCACCACTAACCTGAATATAAATCGTGTCGTTATTGCCCTCCCAGAACACCATCCCAAGATGTTCATAGCCGCCATCAACTGAATACAGAGGTGCAGAACGGTCATAATTATAGCCACCCCTGTCACGCTCAGGGCCAAGATGGAGCCCAAAGACTGTAGACAACCACAACTTGAGGCGATGCATACGCGCTAAATAAATTTCCCTGTTCAAGTCGTTTATTTTTTGCTCAAGCTCGTCTTTTGAGCAGGTACTGTAACTTTGAACCTGCTCATTAAGTTCATCGTCTGACGGACACCATTTCCCACCTTTGATCACATCGGTAAAAAAAACATCTTTATGGGATACATGATTATGAAATGTCGGATAAATGCCGTACTTACGCCACTCATTCAGCCCATGCGGGTAAGTTTCCAGTGACTTGAGCGAACAGAAAGGCATGGTGAAGGCCAGATAGTCAATTTTTACATTTCTTTCAGTCAGTTGCATGCCAGCGACTCCCTGTAACCAACAAAAGAGCCAGAATGCAGAACAACAGAAACTAAAAGAAAATCATCACCATAGAAGCCAGTACATTCGTCTATCAGTTCATCAAAGGAACGGTAGAAATCCCACTCCCCGCCAATGCTGGCGTTGACTCCAAAATTTGGCGTGTAGTCAAAGTAGACGATCTGCATGACGAGATACCGTATATAATATTTACACCATGCACACATGATAATCACAAAGATCGCATATTGTAAATACGCATGCGGTAAAACAACATGCCAGATATGAGACAATCAAACCCGATTTATAAAATGAGGCTAAGTGTATGAAAAGAGGCGACACCACAGTCAGAATCAACGAAGAAAGAAAACTTGAGATAAAGAGGAAAATACTAGAGATAGGAAATAAAACAGGTGATATACCTAAATCATCGGAGATTGTTAGTTATTTAATCGATAATTATTTAGATGATGCTGTTAAGGACATGATAAGTAAGAAATTATCAGATAAAAAAACAAAATAATGACACTGATATTCGAAATCACACTTAGCCTTAAACTATAGAGTTGCACGATTTATGTACAAAAACTAAAAGGTAGCCCATGCGATACAACATTATATCGTTTACATCAGCAATCTGCTGGCTTTCATTCTGGCTAGGCTCAGTGTTAACCGGAGCATCCTGGGTTTACGCTAGGCTGCAAGAAAAGGATTTTATAGTAGGATTATCAAAAGGATGGGTTAATCTGACATCGCCAGACAGTACCGTAGCATTGATGTTATCCATAGGAATAATGCTAATCGCAATTGGGCTATTATTCGTACCACTATACTACTCAGCGATTTTTGTCACAGCATTTATAAAAGTGTTAACCAGAAAGCCTATCAGGATCTAGCCATATGTGGCCGGAGCGACCTGATAGCCCGTAGTTATCCTGAGACTACCCCCGTTTTACAGGACGGGGGTATCCCCCTCACCGCCTGATGAGATGGAAAAATGAAGAACAAAAAACTCTTAAAATCAATTGAAAAAGTTGTAGAAACGTTGCACGGAAAAGAAGCAGAAGAAGGCGTTGTTGGGTATGCCCTGTTCGACACAGTAAAGCGAGCTTTTGTAACATTCGCGTACACAGATTACGCCACGTATACTGGAAACGTTGAAGACGCCTATGTAGCCGATTCCCGAGGTGAAGCGTTTTATACAATGATGAACCAAGTAGATGATTACTTAGACACGAAGATCGTCCCACTAATTTCAAATGACCTGTTCGGACTTACACCGCTGCCAGGCTCGCTGGAAAATAGTTATAACGAATTTGAATTTGATGAATAGATGGTGTGCGCCCTAATGCGCACAATGACGTTATGCTAAAGAGGCCGCTGCGGGATTCGATTTTCGCAGCGGCCTTTTCAACATAACGCGTTGACATTATGCGCACCAGTGCGCAGATACGCCCGAAATCAGCCTGTAACCGTCACCACGGGGGCATTAAACGGTTATCGCTGAACCGTTCTTTCGTCTTCGACCGTCAGGCTTCTGGATCGCTTCTGAGAACGCAACAATGAAAAACAGGCTTTGCAGTGACGGGAATTATTATGGCTGACGCCATAACGCTTTTTATGTCCTCGCTTCGCTGCGGGGCTTCCGGCGCAACGCGCCTCCCATGCCTGACGGCATAAAAACCGGATATGCCGCCACGTCACCGCCTGTCTGCGTCCGTCGCCACCATCACCACGCGCGCTCCTCGTGGGAACTCGGTGCGTGCGTGGCGCTGGCGCGCCTGACCTTTTTCGCCTGTAACACGACGAGAATATCTGTTTTATTCTTCTCGTCGGACGAACTGGAGAGCCAGCCTTTTGGCAGGAAACTGAATCCCGTATCGGCGTTCGTCACCTTCGATTCAGCAAGACCGCCCAGCAGAATGATATCCCCGTCAGCCGCTGATACCTCCGTATTGACCTCGCGCTTAATCAGCGTCGGGCTGTTATTCACGCCCGTATCCGTCTTCGCAAAGCTGGAAAGCTGCTGCTTAATCACCAGGTCAATATTATCGGTGCGGATTTGCGGCTTCACGTCCAGAATAACGCCACTTGAGCGGTATTCTATGGACTGAATCGGCCTGTTATCGGCATAGCTCACCTGACCCAGCACCGGAACCTCATTACCCACTGAAAACGTCGCTGACGCGCCATCCTTCACCCTGAGCCGCGGGGAACTGACCACATGAAAACGGCTGTCCGTCCTGAACAACTCATACAGTGCATCGAGAGAGCCGGTATTCACCCGAATAAAATTATCAAAGCCGCCCGATGTGCCAATCTGAATATTCAGCTTACCGGAAAGCAGCTTCGCCGCCAGTGCAAGCCCTGAGCCGTTGCGTTCGCTGGTCTGCACCTCAAATACGTAAGCCGCAACAATCATTAAAAACATGAGTACAACCCTCACCACTAACCTGAATATAAATCGTGTCGTTATTGCCCCCCCAGAACACCATCCCAAGATGTTCATAGCCGCCATCAACTGAATACAGAGGTGCAGAACGGTCATAATTATAGCCACCCCTGTCACGCTCAGGGCCAAGATGGAGCCCAAAGACTGTAGACAACCACAACTTGAGGCGATGCATACGCGCTAAATAAATTTCCCTGTTCAAGTCGTTTATTTTTTGCTCAAGCTCGTCTTTTGAGCAGGTACTGTAACTTTGAACCTGCTCATTAAGTTCATCGTCTGACGGACACCATTTCCCACCTTTGATCACATCGGTAAAAAAAACATCTTTATGGGATACATGATTATGAAATGTCGGATAAATGCCGTACTTACGCCACTCATTCAGCCCATGCGGGTAAGTTTCCAGTGACTTGAGCGAACAGAAAGGCATGGTGAAGGCCAGATAGTCAATTTTTACATTTCTTTCAGTCAGTTGCATGCCAGCGACTCCCTGTAACCAACAAAAGAGCCAGAATGCAGAACAACAGAAACTAAAAGAAAATCATCACCATAGAAGCCAGTACATTCGTCTATCAGTTCATCAAAGGAACGGTAGAAATCCCACTCCCCGCCAATGCTGGCGTTGACTCCAAAATTTGGCGTGTAGTCAAAGTAGACGATCTGCATGACGAGATACCGTATATAATATTTACACCATGCACACATGATAATCACAAAGATCGCATATTGTAAATACGCATGCGGTAAAACAACATGCCAGATATGAGACAATCAAACCCGATTTATAAAATGAGGCTAAGTGTATGAAAAGAGGCGACACCACAGTCAGAATCAACGAAGAAAGAAAACTTGAGATAAAGAGGAAAATACTAGAGATAGGAAATAAAACAGGTGATATACCTAAATCATCGGAGATTGTTAGTTATTTAATCGATAATTATTTAGATGATGCTGTTAAGGACATGATAAGTAAGAAATTATCAGATAAAAAAACAAAATAATGACACTGATATTCGAAATCACACTTAGCCTTAAACTATAGAGTTGCACGATTTATGTACAAAAACTAAAAGGTAGCCCATGCGATACAACATTATATCGTTTACATCAGCAATCTGCTGGCTTTCATTCTGGCTAGGCTCAGTGTTAACCGGAGCATCCTGGGTTTACGCTAGGCTGCAAGAAAAGGATTTTATAGTAGGATTATCAAAAGGATGGGTTAATCTGACATCGCCAGACAGTACCGTAGCATTGATGTTATCCATAGGAATAATGCTAATCGCAATTGGGCTATTATTCGTACCACTATACTACTCAGCGATTTTTGTCACAGCATTTATAAAAGTGTTAACCAGAAAGCCTATCAGGATCTAGCCATATGTGGCCGGAGCGACCTGATAGCCCGTAGTTATCCTGAGACTACCCCCGTTTTACAGGACGGGGGTATCCCCCTCACCGCCTGATGAGATGGAAAAATGAAGAACAAAAAACTCTTAAAATCAATTGAAAAAGTTGTAGAAACGTTGCACGGAAAAGAAGCAGAAGAAGGCGTTGTTGGGTATGCCCTGTTCGACACAGTAAAGCGAGCTTTTGTAACATTCGCGTACACAGATTACGCCACGTATACTGGAAACGTTGAAGACGCCTATGTAGCCGATTCCCGAGGTGAAGCGTTTTATACAATGATGAACCAAGTAGATGATTACTTAGACACGAAGATCGTCCCACTAATTTCAAATGACCTGTTCGGACTTACACCGCTGCCAGGCTCGCTGGAAAATAGTTATAACGAATTTGAATTTGATGAATAGATGGTGTGCGCCCTAATGCGCACAATGACGTTATGCTAAAGAGGCCGCTGCGGGATTCGATTTTCGCAGCGGCCTTTTCAACATAACGCGTTGACATTATGCGTACCAATGCTAAAGATAGCAGAATCTGCGATGTTACGGTCATGATTATGCTGGCTACTTTGTGCTTTATGCAACCGTGCGCATAACAGTTAAAATGTCTTGCGGCCTCTTGTCCAGATGGATTGCAGATTTTGAGTGATGGTTTCAGAAGCACTGGCTCAGTGTTCATCATTGGCCTGAAAACATATCCTATGTACGGTGATTAATCTTGTTATCAGTAAATGGAGTTGTTATCAATGAGCTCGCCAGCGCAGACGCCTTCTGTCGCGTTACCGTGAATCTGGCCCACTGGGTATGGCTAATCGTCGTCGCGGAAAATCCAGCAATAATCAGTTGCCTGATGGTCTTGCCCGGTATGCACTCAATATGGCAGCGGAAATGCTCTGCATCACATCGCGCCATTGTAGCCGTCTGCTAAAACGTTATCGTCAGTCCGGGCCGCTTGGCATGAATAACAAGAATCGCGTGAAGGGAGAAAAGAGCTCCGGCTCTTCCCTACTCCACTTATTATGATCGCCTGGCGGAAATCGGCTTGGGAGCTATCGTGGTGAAGGCGTTGCCAGCCACGGTTTTATTTAGCTGACTTAAAGTGACCAATAGTTATCCTGCCGGATTATATGAGATAAAAAATCAATAAAATTTTACCGTCACAACTGTTTTCTGGTGCTGGAGCGAACTTGTAAAGTTGATGGTAATTCAATGGTTTTATCTGTCGATTTGCCATCCAGTAGGTCAAGTAACGTTTTTCCTGCGACAGTTCCCGTTTCACTCCATGGGAATTCGACCGCAGTAAGAGCCGGTGAGCAAACTGCGGCCAGGGTACCACCACTCAAGCTAGCCAATGCCAGGGCGTCGGGCACTTTTTGCCCCGCACCATGGCAGGCCATAATGCAGCCGCAAGCAACTTCATCAGAGGTGCAAATCAGTGCATCCAGCTCAGGCCAGGTGATACGAATATCGCCCAGCAGGTTCAAACCGGTCGTAATACCAGCGGGTAGATGAGAACTAACCACACGATGTGGGGAATGGTTAAAAGAGAGCATGGCGCTGTTCCAACCGCTCAGTATCTGGCGAAACATAATGTTATTGGCAGCAATGCAAAGCAGTCCAATATTTTTATATCCGGACTGTACAAGCGATCTGACCAGCTTTTTGATGGCTGCAGCGTAGTCAACACCAATGCTGACCCAGCTTGCATCGTGATTTATGGCACCAATCTCAACAACCGGCACACCCGTATTGTTTATCATTTGCGAACAACTACTTATATTATCAATATTGAATTGAAAAATCGCCGCCGGGTTATAAGCGAGCATTTGCGCAAAAGCTTTTTCTTCACTTTGCCCCCCCTGGCCAGACTCGATAAACATCATACTGTAGCCCTGGGTCGCGAGCACGGTCTGCAGAGTTTCGGAGACGGCAAGAAAACCCGGAGAGGAAAAAGAAGGAACCACACCCATCACCAGGCTGGAGTCAGCAGAGGCGAGGTTTCGGGCCTGCAGGTTTGGCACATAGCCCAACTCGCTCACCGCGGCTTCAATACGGGTGCGTAGTTCAGGATTTACTTTTTCAGGCATCCGTAATGCGCGCGACACTGTCATCGTGCTAACGCCGACCAATTTTGCAACTTCAGCGAGCGTAATTTTACCTGTGTTTTTCCTGCGTTTCTCTCTCGCGCTATCGTCCGCTTCTAACGTCTGCACTAAGGCCTCCTTCTCTCCTGGCTGGGCTGCCATTGTAAAAGATGTTCGCAGGCAAGCAAACCGTTCTGCCAGAAGCGTTCGAAGACTCCCGCATCGCGCCATTCCTGGAAGCGTCGGTGTGCAGAACTCGATGAACATATCCCGGTGGCGTTCAGGGCGTTCCACTGGCAACCGGTCCTGAGGACGAAGAATATGGCATCCATGGCAGCACGGTTATCAACGCGTCTACGATGAGTCCCCAGTGGGTGGCTGGTTTTATGCTCCGGGATGAGTGGAGCCATTTTTTCCCATAGTTCGTCGCTGATCTGCCACTTGCTACCCGCCATACATTCCCCCTCAGAAATTACCGTAACGTATTATACGATAATTCCTTTTGGGATAGGCTCTAATTAATTCTTTTGGAGGTGAAGTATGGCAGCTAAATTTTCGCCCTCTTTAATGTGCATGGATTTGACACAGTTCAGAGAGCAAATTACAGCAATGAACGGTCGGGCTGATTTTTATCACGTCGATATTATGGATGGTAACTATGTTAAGAATATTACGTTATCACCGTTCTTTATCGAAAACCTGAAAAAAATCACCGATGTGCCGATTGATGTATACTCAAAAAACTTCAAGGTGCAGGATGATGTGGTCGATGTACGTTTTGATACCTCTGCCAAAGCAGTTGCATTCTGATGCAACGCAATCTGCAACTTGAAGTATCACGGGTATACATCTAATGGTGAATCATCCGGAAGATATTATTCCAATGTGCATTGATGCAGGGGCCGATATTATCAGCTTCCATCCAGAGACGGCGAATAACAAAATTTTCCGTCTTCTGAATCAGATTAAAGATGCTGGTCGTCGCTGTGGCGTCGTGTTAAACCCTGCTACTCCAGCAGCTGCTATTAAAGAGTACGCGCACCTGCTGGATAAAGTGACCGTCATGTCGGTTTACCCCGGCTACGCCGGCCAGAAATTTATTCCAGAATCGCTCAACAAAATCAAACAACTGATTGAGATGCGCGAAGTGCATGGTTACCACTATCTGACCGAAATTGACGGATCCTGCAACGAGAAGACCTTTAATGTAATCTCCCAGTCCGGCGTTGACGTCTTTATTGTGGGGACCTCGGGCCTCTTCTCCCTGGCGGATAATGTCAGCGATGCCTGGGATAAAATGGTCGATATATACCAGCGCGAAGTCGCTGCCTAAAATTGCAGCGCGCTCAGCCGTATTGAGCCATTGCACAAGGGGAAGAGTCTATTTAACCGGTCTGGCTCTTTGTCCTCGCGCTTGGTTTATATAGTTGAGGGCGCTGTAACCTTTTTATATCTGGAGTATCACATGACAACCCGTCGCACGCTAGCGAATGCTTTGCGCATGCTTTCTATTGATGGCGTACAAAAATCGAATTCCGGCCACCCGGGTGCCCCGATGGGTATGGCTGACATTGCCGAAGTCCTGTGGCGTGATTTCCTGAACCATAACCCTAACAACCCGGCCTGGGCCGACCGCGACCGCTTCGTGCTCTCCAACGGCCACGGCTCGATGCTGATTTACAGCCTGCTGCACCTCACCGGTTATGACCTGCCGATTGAAGAACTGAAAAACTTCCGTCAGCTGCACTCCAGAACACCGGGCCACCCGGAAGTCGGCTACACCGCCGGCGTGGAAACCACCACCGGCCCGCTGGGCCAGGGGATTGCCAACGCCGTCGGCATGGCGATTGCCGAGAAAACCCTGGCGGCGCAGTTCAACCGTCCGGGCCACGATATCGTCGACCACTTCACTTACGCCTTCATGGGCGACGGCTGCATGATGGAAGGCATTTCTCACGAAGTGTGCTCCCTGGCCGGTACCCTGAAGCTGGGCAAGCTGGTGGCGTTCTATGACGACAACGGCATCTCCATCGACGGTCACGTTGAGGGCTGGTTCACCGACGATACCGCCAAACGCTTTGAAGCCTACGGCTGGCACGTGGTGCGCGGCGTGGACGGCCATGACGCCGATGCCATCAAACGCGCGGTGGAAGAAGCGCGCGCGGTGACCGACAAACCGTCCCTGCTGATGTGCAAAACCATCATCGGCTTCGGTTCGCCGAACAAAGCCGGCACCCACGACTCCCACGGCGCGCCGCTGGGCGACGCGGAAATCGCGCTGACCCGCGAGGCCCTGGGCTGGCATCACCCGGCGTTTGAAATCCCGTCTGACATCTACGCGCAGTGGGATGCCAAAGAGGCCGGCCAGGCGAAAGAAGCGGCGTGGAACGAGAAGTTCGCCGCCTACGCCAGCGCCTTCCCGCAGGAAGCGGCTGAATTCACCCGCCGTATGAAAGGCGAGATGCCGGCCGACTTCGACGTGAAAGCGAACGAGTTTATTGCGAAGCTGCAGGCGAACCCGGCGAAAATCGCCAGCCGTAAAGCGTCGCAGAACGCGATTGAAGCCTTTGGCCCGCTGCTGCCGGAATTCCTCGGCGGCTCCGCTGACCTCGCGCCGTCGAACCTGACTATCTGGTCCGGCTCGAAAGCGATTAACGAAGACACCGCCGGGAACTACATCCACTACGGCGTGCGTGAATTCGGCATGACCGCGATTGCCAACGGGATTTCCCTGCACGGCGGCTTCCTGCCGTACACCTCCACCTTCCTGATGTTCGTCGAATACGCCCGTAACGCGGTGCGTATGGCGGCGCTGATGAAACAGCGTCAGGTGATGGTCTACACCCACGACTCCATCGGTCTGGGCGAAGACGGCCCGACGCACCAGCCGGTTGAGCAGGTGGCTTCCCTGCGCGTGACGCCGAACATGAGCACATGGCGTCCGTGCGACCAGGTGGAATCGGCGATTGCGTGGAAATACGGCGTGGAGCGTCACGACGGCCCGACGGCGCTGATCCTGTCGCGTCAGAACCTGGCGCAGCAGGAGCGTACGGCAGAGCAGCTGGCGAACGTTGCCCGCGGCGGCTACGTGCTGAAGGATTGTGCCGGCCAGCCGGAGCTGATCTTCATCGCCACCGGTTCTGAAGTTGAACTGGCCGTGGCTGCCTGGGACAAACTAACCGCTGAAGGCGTGAAAGCGCGCGTGGTTTCCATGCCGTCTACCGACGCGTTTGACAGGCAGGACGCGGCGTACCGTGAATCCGTACTGCCGAAAGCGGTCTCTGCCCGCGTGGCGGTGGAAGCGGGTATCGCCGACTACTGGTTCAAATACGTGGGCCTGAACGGCGCCATCGTCGGGATGACCACCTTCGGCGAGTCTGCCCCGGCGGAGCTGCTGTTCGAAGAGTTTGGTTTTACTGTAGATCATGTGGTAACCAAAGCAAAAAGTACCCTGTAAAACCTGTCTTATCAAGGGGATATTTTCATGTCCCTGATAAAGTATTTTAATGCTGTGGTTTTCCAGCGTAATGGCAAGCAATTCATACTGTGTCATTCAATCTTGATTCTATATTAACGAGGGTGAGTTATGGATATTTCGAATGTGCTTAATGTAAAAAACATTAAGTTAAATATGCTGGCTAAAAGTAAAGAAGAAGCAATTGAAGAATTAACCGATTTATTGGTGCGTGATGGTTCTGTTATTAATAAGAATGACTTTCTTAAAGATGTCTGGCTACGCGAGGAGCAAGGCTCCACTGGATTCGAGAATCATATTGCGATCCCGCACGGAAAATCCTCGGGAGTAGTCCATACAGCACTGGCCATTGGACGAACCCAGCATGAAATCTCCTGGGAAACTATGGATGGTAGCGATGTTCGCTGCATTATTTTATTTGCTGTTTGTTTGGTGGACCAAAATGAGACTCACATCCGTTTATTATCACATGTTTCAGGCTCATTAGCAGATGAGGACATAATAGCTAAATTATTGAAGGAAAATGACCCGCAAAAAATCATTGACCTTTTTAAATCTGAATCTGAAGGTGTTAACTTTTAATGCGATCATTATTATTGTTATCGCATGACAAATAAATGAATAATGGAGAATAGTTATGAATATTGTTGGGGTTACAGCCTGTACTGTAGGTATTGCACATACATATATTGCACAAAAGAAGATCGAAATAGCAGCAAAAAAAGCCGGGCATAATGTCAAAATTGAAACTCAAGGTACTATTGGTATCGAGAACGCTTTAACCGCTGATGAGATTTCACAAGCAGATATTGTCCTGCTAGCCGCTGATGTTAAAGTTTCTGGAGAGGAAAGATTTGCCGGAAAAAAATAGTTAAAGTACCAACAGAAGTGGCAGTTAAATCACCGAATAAACTTATTGAAAAGCTCAATGAATTAGTAAATTCATAACTTTTACATTAATTGTCCTATATGAAATGAAGGGCGTAATTTATGAATATAAAAGAAATATGGAAAGCAGCAAACCCTAAAGGTCATCTGCTAACAGCTATCTCGTACTTGATCCCAATTGTCTGTGGTGCTGGATTTATTATTGCCATCGGTATGGGCTTTGGTGGTACGGTTCAAGACGTTGGTAATGCCTCCAATCAGTAGAACATGTACTTTTCGATGAAGGCACCGATGACCTTTTCGTGCAATTCGATGGAACGTGAAAAACATATTGTTTTGCGTGCCAGCCGCTTGATACGGGTTCGCAGCGTCAGATTGTTTCGCTCAATGCGCTGTGTGAAAATTTTACCAGTCAGATGTATCTCCTTCGGCACCTCTCTGGCATAACTGCCCCAGTTATCGCTGGTAATCATGCCGATGCTAAAGGGCGTCAACAGGGCCAACAGTTCCCGACATGTCTCATCGGTACGTGGGCCGAAAGTATAAGCCAGTACGCCACCCGTTTTGGTATTGTAAGCATACCAGAGCCAGTGCTGCCGGGCTTTACTGCCAACAAAGCCCCACTGCTCATCAAGCTCGCAGATGAGTGCCACATCGGCATGAGCGACAGGAGAAGCGGTTATCCGGGACGGCGAGAGCTTTTTAATGTCCGTATGACGGTATTGATACCGACCTTAAGAACTCTGGCGGTATCGCGGACGCCGGCACCGTTGTGTGCCAGTTCAACTATCTGTTCTTTTACACCGGGTTTTCTGGCTTCATAGGTATAAGCCAGCTGAAAAACGCGGCGACATGACCGGCAACGAAAGCGCTCGTGCCCGGAACAGCTGTGCCCATGGCGATAAACAGAATCGGAATGGCAACGAGGACAATGAACAGTAACGGTAGCCATAGAAAGCCCTAAATACCAGTAGCATATCATGGTTTTCTATCGATTGAAGGCATTACCAAGACGTTTTAGTTCCGGGCCAGTTTGATCTGTGGCAGGCCTTAGCAACAATGGGGGCTAAGGCACTCGGACTTTTACCCGTTGTGATAGCTATCGGTATTTCCGGCTCGATCGTTGGCAAACCTGGTATTGCTCCAGGTTTCATCGTGGGCCTGGCGGCTAATGCTATTGGTGCGGGTTTCATCGGAGGCATGATCGGTGGCTACATTTCTGGGTATATCGCTTTTGCAATTATAAAAAATATCAGGGTCCCGAGCTGGGCTCGGGGTTTAATGCCAACATTAATTGTTCCATTTTTTGCATCAATTATCAGCGCACTGATTATGGTTTATATAATCGGGACGCCTATCGGTATTTTTACAGATGCTCTAACATTTTTCCTTAGAAGTATGGGAGCTTCATCTAATTTAGTTTTAGGTGCTGTTATTGGAGCATTGTGTATCGTAGATTTCGGAGGGCCGATCAATAAAACTTGCTTCGCGTTCGTCTTAACACTTCAGGCTCAGGGTGTAAATGAGCCAGTTACTGCACTTCAGTTAGTTAACACTGCAACACCTATCGGTTTTGGACTTGCTTTTTTTATTGCTAAACTTTTTCGCAAAAATATCTATAATAACGAGGAAGTCGAAATGTTAAAATCAGCGGTTCCTATGGGGGTGGTAAATATTGTTGAAGGATCTATACCTATAGTTATGAATGATATCGTTCGTGGTATTACTGCTGCAGCAATAGGTGGCGCCTGTGGCGGCGCGATTACCATGGTATATGGTGCTGATGCAACAGTGCCTTTTGGTGGCGTTTTGATGATTCCTACTATGTCTCATCCTATGGCAGGTATCATGGCATTGCTGGTAAATATATTTGTCACTGCAACAATTTATGCCGCCATCAAAAAAGATGTTCCTCGCGATATTATCGTGAATAATAATCATGAAGAAGATATCGATTTGAATGATATTAAAATAAGCTAAGCATATACGTAAGACATCCAAGGTGCAAATAATCAGCGAACTACATTCTGGGAATGTGTAAGGGGGGGGCGGAAAATTACCTACCCCCCTTAGGTTAAATATAATCATTTGATGAGAGCTTAGTGAAAACGATGAAGCGTGGCGACATAAGTATCATGCCGAAACCAGACGGGTTAACGGCAGCAAAAAATCTTGTGGAAGCGTTTGAACACTATATTTATTAGAAAAGCCCGCGCGGAAAACCGGCGAGCTTGTTACGTAGTTAACACCGCTGACCGGGTCGGAACTCGCTACCGCGAAGCAAACCGGGCGACATGCTCTGCGAGAAAATCAATTTCTTGTGGCGTATTATAGAAAGCCAGCGACGGCCGGACGGTACTTTCATAACCAAAATGGCGCAGAATCGGTTGCGCGCAGTGATGTCCGGACCGCACGGCAATACCGACCTGACTCAGATAGCGCCCCACTGCTTCATTTTCATGCCCCTCCAGCACGAAAGATAAGACGCTGGTTTTGTTCGCCGCTGTGCCGACCAGCGTCAGGCCCGGAATAGCCGACAGCTTTTCGATCCCATACTCCAGCAAGGCGTGCTCGTACTGCGCAATATTTTCAATCCCCAGCGAGGTGACATAATCGATAGCCGCCCCCAGCCCGACGGCATCGGCAATATTGCCCGTTCCCGCCTCAAACTTATTCGGCGAGGGTTGATAGCGGGTCAGTTCAAAAGTTACGTCGGCAATCATATTCCCGCCGCCCTGATACGGGCGCGCCTCTTCCAGCACCTCCTGCTTGCCATATACGACGCCGATCCCGGTCGGTCCAAAAATTTTATGCCCGGAGAAGACGAAGAAATCGGCATCCAGCGCCGTGACGTTGGTCGGAATATGTGAAATAGACTGCGCGCCGTCGATGGCGATGCGCACGCCAAAACGATGGGCGATTTGCACCAGCTCCTGAACCGGCGTAACGGTACCCAGCGCGTTGGAAACGTGGGTAGCGGACACAAAACGGGTCTTGTCATTGAACAAACGGACATATTCCTCAACGATCAGCTGCCCGTGCTCATCAACCGACGCGACGCGGATCACCGCTCCCGTCTCCTGCGCAATGAGCTGCCACGGCACAATGTTGGCGTGATGCTCGAGCAACGTGAGGATAATTTCATCCCCCGGCCGTAACAGCGGCTTCACGTAGCTGTGCGCTATCAGGTTGAGCCCTTCCGTGGTGCCACGCACGAAGATGATATTCTCCGGGCCGCGCGCGCCGATAAACTGCGCCACTTTGTCACGCGCGGCTTCATAAGCATCGGTGGAACGTGCGGCAAGGGTATGCGCCGCCCGATGAACGTTCGAGTTTTCGTGCAAATAATAGTGGCTAATGCGATCGATAACCTGCTTCGGGCGCTGGGTCGTCGCGGCATTGTCCAGCCAGACCAGAGGATGACCGGCCACCTGTTCGGCAAGGATCGGAAAATCAGCGCGGATCCGTTCAACCGGGATCTGCCCGACACGCGCTGGCGGCGCTGGCTTTGCGCCAATAGAAGGTCGCGCCGCGAATCCGCGAGGCGCGATATCCCCCCGGCTCTCCTGCCCCAGAGGCACCACCCGCGGCGCGTAGGCGGCCTCGGCGGCCCGCGGGCGTGCGGGCGTGTCGCCCAGCAACCCTTTCAGGTCCCGCGCGTCGGGCAGTCCGTAATCCCGCGCGGAGGGAACGTCACCCGCCTCGCCCGGCCATTCGCTGGGCGCGTGGGGAAGCGTGAATAAATTACTCGTAGTCATAATATTCACCCACTTCAACGTCTTCCAGCACGGCAATGGCGTCATCGGCCAGGATCGCAGCGGAGCAATAAAGTGAGAGTAAATAGGATGCCACGCCGTTATCGTCGATCCCCCGGAAGCGCACCGACAATCCGCGCGACTGTTCGTTTGGCAGCCCTTCCTGATAAAGCCCCAGCACTCCGCGTTTGCTTTCACCGGAGCGAATCAGCAGGATATTGGTTTTCCCGCCCTGGCCTTTTGGGTTTTTCAAACCATCAACAAACAGTTTATCGGAAGGGATCAGCGGAATACCGCGCCACAGGATAAAAGTGCCCCCATGCAAATTCACGGTGACCGGCGGCACGCCGCGTCGCGTGGCTTCACGCTGAAATGCGGCAATCGCACGCGGGTGGGCCAGGAAGAAGGATGGCTCCTTCCAGACTTTTGACAGCAGCTCATCCAGGTCATCCGGAGTCGGACGGCCATTGCGGGTCTGAATACGCTGCGAGTCATCGATATTTTTCAGCAATCCATATTCATCGTTATTGATCAGCTGACTCTCCTGGCGCTCGCGCAGGCTTTCAATCGCCAGCGCAATCTGCTCTGACGCCTGGTCGTACGGCGAGCTGTAGAGATCGGCGATTTTGGTATCCACGTTAATAATGGTCGTAATGGAATCGAGCTGGTATTCACGCGGCGTGGTCTGATACTCGATGTAGCCCTGCGGTATTTCAACGCGCGTCGGGTCCTGGCTGCATAATACGTCCAGCGGCGTATCACCCTCCACGACCTTGTTTACCCGATAAATCCCAGATTCCAGGCCTTTATAGTCGAGAAAACGGCTGACCCAGCGCGGGGTAATCGCCGCAAATTGCGGAGCCGTTTTGGTAACGTTCGCTAACTGATACGCGGCTTCACGCCCCAGAGCATTAATGCCTTTTTGTTCTGCCATGATGATTCCTTAGTGTTTGAAATAGTGGAGCTGAAGGTTAGTACTGCGGCAAACGGGTATCCACATCCCGCGCCCAGGCGTTTAAGCCATCTTTTAAGTTCATCACGCGGCCCTGGTAACCTGCGCGCTGTAGTGCCCGAATCGCGAAAATACTGCGCTGCCCGATCTTACAGAGAAACACCGCATCGACAGTCGGGTCGAATTCACCGATACGCCTGACTATCTGGCCCAGCGGCATCACTTTTGCCTGCGGAAATTTGGCAATCGCCCTTTCGTGTGGTTCACGAATGTCGATCAGCTGCAGGGGTTTACCCTCCTCTATCCAGGCGTGCAGCTCCTGGGCCGTGACACTTTCAACGGGAACCTCCGCCTCATCGGGTTTCAGTCCACAAAACTCCTGGTAGTCGATCAGCTCATGAATCGACGGGTGCTCACCGCATACCGGGCAGCCGGGATCTCTCGCCAGCCGCAGTTCACGCTGCTTCATCTGCCACACATCGAAGAGCAACAGGCGGCCAATCAGGCTCTCGCTGCCGCCGACGATCAGCTTGACCGCTTCCGCCGCCTGAATGGTGCCGATAATCCCCGGCAACACGCCGACAACGCCGCCTTCGGCACAGGAGGGCACCAGCCCGGGCGGCGGAGGCTCGGGATAAAGACAGCGGTAGCACGGCCCCTCTCCGGCATAAAAGACGCTGGCCTGCCCTTCGAACTGAAAAATGGATCCGTAGACCAGCGGCTTACCCAGCAAAACGCAGGCATCGTTGATCAGATATCGGGTTGGATAGTTGTCCGTACCGTCGACGACGAGGTCGTATTCGCGAATAATCTCCAGCGCGTTTTTACTGCTCAGGGTGGTGTTATAGGTCTCCACCTGCAGGTCGGGATTGATCGCTTTAATCTTGTCTTTCGCCGAGGCTACTTTGGGCCGGTTGATATCTTTGGTGCTATGAATGATCTGCCTTTGCAGGTTGGAGATTTCGACAAAATCAAAGTCGACAATCCCCAGCTTACCGATCCCGGCAGCGGCCAGGTACAGAGCCACCGGCGCCCCCAGCCCTCCTGTGCCGATAAGCAACACGCGGGCTGACTTCAGACGCTTTTGCCCTTCAAGCCCGACTTCCGGCAGCAGCAGATGGCGGCTGTAGCGGGCAATTTCCGCATGCGTCAGCTCCGTCAGGCGGTCGTCCGGGATAATGCTCGCTCTGCTCATACCGCCTTCCCGACGCCGCCTGCAATGGCGGGGACCAGCAGCACCTCAGCTCCATCGCTGACCGGGGTCTCCAGCCCTCCGGTGGTTTTAATATTGTTTTCCCCCACGTACAGATTGATGAAACTGCGCAACGCTCCGGTGTCGTCATACAAATGCTGCTGAATGTCAGGGAAACGCTCAGCCAGCGCCGCGACCAGCTGACCTACGGTGTGGCCTTCGAGGGTCACTTTCCCCTGGCCGTCGGTGAAGGCGCGTAGTGCGGTGGGAATCAGTAATGTCGATGCCATAGTGATAATCTCTCCGTGTTTTGCTCTGGTTTCAGGCAGCGCGCTGCCTGTTATTCACGTCATGGAACGGTGTGCACGTCCTCCTGCAGAAAGCGCTGGCGGTCCTGCGTCAGCCGCCAACTGGTGAGCGCGCCCGCCTGTCGCTGCGCGACCGCCACGATGATGTAGGCGTAAAACGGCAGCGCATGTTCGCGGTCAAACTCCGACGGAATAGCCGGATGATCGGGGTGCGAATGGTAATAGCCGACCACGTCCACTCCCTGAGCCAGCGCAGCGCGCTCCGCCCGCAGGGAGTCGTCGGCGGTGATGACAAAACGATGGTATTGCTCCTCCGATTCGTGGGCATTGACGATGGGGAAAATCGCCGTCACGCGGGCATCTCCCTGTGCAGAGAAATGGCCAAAAAGCGCGCCGCAGCATTCGTTGGGATAGACCTTTTCCCCTTCAGCGCCAATCTGCTTTGCAATTTTGTGGGTCAATTCAATCATCGGTTTCATTCCAGAAAGAGTCAGTCAGGTAACGCGAGCCGACATCACACAGCAGCGTGACCACCACAGCTCCTGCCGGCAGCGTGCGGGCCAGCCTGACGGCGGCGGCAACGTTTGCGCCGGATGAAATGCCGACAAAAATGCCATCGCGCCGGGCCAGCCGTCGCGTGATGGCGTAGGCCTCTTCGGTAGTGACAGAAATAATGTCGTCGAACAGGGTTTCGTCGAGAATGCCCGGTTTAATGCTGCTGCCCATATGCTTCGTCCCTTCAATGCCGTGGAAAGGTGAAGCGGGCTGCACGGCGAGCGTTTTGACCTGCGGATTCTCATATTTGAGCCGCCGCGCAGTGCCGACAAAACTGCCGGAGGTACCCATCCCCGCGACAAAATGAGTGATTTGTTGCCCGCTCTGATCCCAGATCTCTTTTCCGGTGGTCGCGAAATGCGTATCCGGATTAACGGGGTTGTTATACTGGTCGGGATAAAAATAGCGTTCCGGATGCGCAGCAACTTGTGCCTGAACTTCAATATATGCGCCGTCGGAACCTTCAAGCGGATCGGTTTCCACAATCGTGGCGCCATAATGGCGAATAATTCGTTTGCGCTCCGGGCTGGTATTCTGTGGCAGATATAGCCGGACGTGATATCCCAGCGCCGCGCCAATCATCGCGTAGGCAATTCCGGTATTGCCGCTGGTTGCATCAATAATCGTTTTACCCGGCGTTAATAAACCCCGCGCAATCCCGTCCAGTACCATGGCTTTCGCCGCGCGGTCTTTCACTGAGCCGCTGGGGTTCATATACTCTGCTTTTGCCAGCAGCGTTATGCCAGGCAACTCTGCGGCAAAAGACGGCAACGTTATTAAGGGTGTAGCGCCGATCATCTCAAGCAAATTCATAATCATTATCACGCCGTTATTTTTGTCTGTTTTGATGCACTGATCATTCCATTCCATTATTGGAATAATTAAATCCCATCACCGTCGCTGAAATGTTTTTGTTGCGCTCGGGCCTGCTGCACATTACTGTCTGGCGGAACATCGCGGGTTAGCCATATATTCCCGCCGATGCTGGAACGCGCGCCGATGGTAATTCGCCCTAATATTGTCGCGCCGGCATAAATAACTACGTCATCTTCTATTATGGGATGGCGAAGATAGTTTTTTTGCAACTGCCCGTCTTCACCGGCAATAAAGCGTTTGGCCCCCAGGGTGACGGCCTGATAAATACGCACCCGTTTACCAATGATGGCCGTTTCGCCAATCACCACGCCGGTCCCGTGATCGATAAAGAATCCATCATCGATCCGCGCGCCGGGATGAATATCTATTCCGGTCTGGCTGTGCGCCTTCTCGGAGATAATTCGCGCCAGCAGAGGCAGATCGAGCTGATGCAGCTCGTGGGCCAGACGATAATGGATCACGGCATGAATTCCCGGATAGCAGAGCAGCACTTCATCCATACTACGCGCGGAGGGATCGCCCTGATAAGCCGCGAGGATATCGCGATCCAGACACTGACGGATGACCGGCAAACGGTTGGCAAACTGCTGAACCCGCCTGACCGCCTCTTGCGACAGCACCTGACTCGCGCCCTCCTCGTCCTGCTCATCCGACTGATAATAGAGTTCCAGAAGCGCTTCTTCGGTGAGCCTGTCAAGCGCGGTGCCTAACAAATGGCCGACGTAATAATCTTCGCCCTCTTGGCGTAATTCGACGTCGCCTAACCGCATCGGATAAAGCACTTTTATCAACGTATCGGCGACTGAATTAACGCTTGCCCGGGAAGGTAAGCTACGTTTATTACGATAATTATTTTTCGCATGCTCATCGCGCCACGCCTGACGAACGTGACGCAGTTCATCGACAATATTATTTAAATACCAGTTATGTTCTCTTTTCGGTATGAGATACAACTCCCTCGCTTCCGGCATAATAATATCCTTCTTAAAATCACATCGATAAACCTGTTTTCTGTGTTAACTCACTTTTATGCATTACCCACATTAAAAACAAATAACCTTATTGACTTTGAATAGTTGAAAATAATAAATACACAAAGATCAACGCCATAAACTCAAAGCGGCCTCACGTAGTCAGTACCCATTGAGGCCGGGGACGCTTTCCCACTGGCGGCAAAACCGCTATGTGGACTGACCTCACATCTTTTCCATTATTTCTTCCCCGTATAAAGCGCCACACGCTCACCATCTTTCGCCTGGCCCGGCATTGGCACTCAGCTATACAACGCCGCGGCTGGCCAGGACTACCCCACTATTCAGACCGGGGTAATGCTGATTGCCGTTTGCTTCCTCGCCGTCAACCTGCTCAGCGACATCCTGCAGGATTGGCTCGACCCGCGCCACCAGGGAGCGCGCTAATTATGACCATGACCTTGTTCCTGCGCCGGCTCTCCCGACACGGGCTGGCACTGTTCGGCCTGTTTATTTTGTTCACCGCACTGCTGGTCTCTCTGTTGGCTCCGTGGCTTTCGCCTTACGATCCGCTTGCTGCGTTTGACGGCCTCCGTCTGGCGCCGCCGGGAACGCCGGGCCATTTACTCGGCCTGGATAATCAGGGGCGCGACGTGCTGAGCCGAATCATCTGGGGCGGGCGTAGCCTGCTTACGGCTTCGGTGCTGCCGATTATCTTCGCCGCGCTGGTTAGCCTCGCACTCGGCATGCTGGCAGGTTTTCGCGCCTCGGCCTTTTCCGAACTGATTATGCGCAGTATGGACATGCTGTTCGCCTTTCCGATGGTGCTGTTGGCCATTGGCCTTTCAGCGGTGCTGGGCAGCGGCTATCCGACGCTCATCATCACCCTGATTTGCAGCGTCATCCCCTACCTAACCCGCGTGGTCTATCGGGATACTCGCGCCGAGGCGGCGAAAGAGTACGTCGAGGCGCTACGCGCCCAGGGAGCGTCGACCATCGACATTCTGTTCCGTGAAATCCTGCCCAACGTGGCAACGCCGCTGATGGTTTACACCACCTCGCTGCTCGGCGGTATGGTGGTATTTCTGGCCGGTCTAAGCTTCCTCGGCCTCGGCGTACAGCCACCGCAGGCGGACTGGGGACGCATGGTTGGCGAAGGCGCACAGATGATGATCCTCGGTGCGCCGCACGTCGCTACTGCCCCGGCCCTGGCGATCGTGCTGCTATCGTTGGCTTTTAACTGGCTGGGGGACGGTTTGCGCGATCTCCTTGACCCTTACCAATAAGGAGCGGCAACCATGAGCCTGCTGCAGATTGCCCACCTTAACGTGCTTTTTCACCGCCAGAACGTGCAAGCGGTGGACGATGTCTCCCTGACCGTTGCTCCCGGCGAAGTGCTGGCGCTTGCGGGCGAATCTGGTTCTGGAAAAAGCGTCACTGCCGCCGCCATTCTCGGCCTGCTGCCTGCGGGCCAGGCGATGGTCAACGGCAGCATCACTTTTGACGGCCAGCCCTTGATGCACCAATCCACCGCGCGGCTTAATCGTCTGCGCGGACACGATATTGCGATGGTGTTTCAGAACTCGCTTTCCACACTCGACCCGTCATGGCGAGTGGGCAAGCAGCTGCAGCACAATCTGCGCCGCCTGCATCCGGCTCTGGGCCGTCGCGCTCTGCATGACGAGGCGCTGACGTGGCTTATCCGGATGAAAATTCGTCAGCCGGAACAGGTGATGGCGCTCTATCCGCACCAGCTTTCCGGCGGCATGCGCCAGCGTATCCTGATTGCCCTCGCCGCCATGTGCCGCCCGCGGCTGCTGATTGCCGATGAGCCTACCACCGCGCTGGATGCCACCGTGCAGCGCGAGGTGCTCCAGTTGCTCAAAGAGCTGTGCCAGCAGCAGCAGATGGCGCTGCTGATCATTACTCATGATTTCGGCGTGGTGGCCGCGTTAAGCGACCGCGTCGCAGTTATGCAGCACGGGCGCATCGTTGAGCAAGGGTCAACGGCTGACCTTATCGCCGCGCCGCAACACCCGTATACCCAATCGCTGCTGGCGGCGGTACCGTGGCCGAACACCACGCCGGCGGCCGAATACCGCGACGAAGACGCGCCGCTGCTGCAAACCCGCGGATTAGGAAAAGATTTCTGGCGTCGGGAGACGCGGGGCTGGTGGCCGAAAAAGGTGGCCGTTACGGCGGTTAATGACGTCAGCCTGACCGTTCAGCGCGGCGAAATTGTTGGCATTATCGGCGAGTCCGGGTCAGGAAAGTCCACCCTGGCGCGGCTGCTGGCGCAGCTGATCCCAGACGATCGTGGCGAAATGCGCTTTGCCGGCGCGCTGGTGAGCAACAAGGATAGGGACAGCATCACCGCTCTGCGTTGTCAGCTTCAGTGCGTCTTTCAGGACAGCCTGGCCTCATTCAACCCGCGTCTGACGCTGGAAGAGCAGCTGGTTCGCCCGCAGTTCCGTCTTGGCACCGTCGCACAGCGCCCGCAGGCGCTGGCGCGCGCCAGGTCCCTGTTTAGCGAAGTTGGGCTGGACGCCGCGCTGCTCCAGCGCTATCCGCACCAGCTCTCCGGCGGTCAGCGCCAGCGCGCCAATATTGCCCGCGCCCTGGCGGTGAATCCCCGCTTCCTGCTGCTCGACGAACCCACCTCCGCGCTGGATCTCACGGTACAGGCGCAGGTAATGACGCTGCTCACGCGTATGCACCGCCAGCACGCCCTGACCTGCCTGTTTATCAGCCACAATCTGGCCCTGGTCGCGCAGTTTTGCCAGCGCATTGTGGTGATGGCCCGCGGCCAGATAGTGGACGATTTCCCACGCCACGCGCTGTACGCCGCGGATCGTCACCCGATCACCCGGCAGCTGCTGGCCGCCAGCTACCTGCTGCCAACGGGCGCGACGGACGCGGCGTTAAAACGTTTTGCCTGACCCATTTTAATAAGGATGTACCATGACAACCGCAAAAAAACAGCTGTTATTCAACGGCTTTATGATGAACGTCGTCGGCCATGTCTCCGCCGGACTGTGGCGGCACCCCGATGACCGAGCCAGCGAATACACGACTCTCGACTACTGGCTGCACATTGCGCGCTTGCTCGATGAGGCCGGTTTTGACGCTATGTTTATCGCCGACGCGCTGGGACAGATAGACGTCTACCAGGGCAAACCCGATGCCGCGCTGCGTACCGCCGCGCAGTCGCCGGTCAACGATCCGCTGCTGCTGGTCTCGGCGATGGCCGCCGCCACCCGACAGTTGGGGTTTGGCATCACCGTTTCAACCACCTACGAGCATCCGTATTTGCTGGCGCGCAAGTTCACCACGCTCGACCACCTGACCAAGGGGCGAGTGGCGTGGAACATCGTGACGTCGGTGCTGGAGTCCGCCGCGCGTAACCTCGGGCTGGAAAAACAGATGGACCACGACGAACGCTACGAGCGTGCGCAGGAGTTCCTTCAGGTGACCTACAAGCTGTGGGAAGGCTCGTGGGAAGACGATGCGGTACGCCGTGACCGCGAGGCGGGCGTCTATACCGACCCTACCAAAGTCCACCCGATCCGCCATCAGGGGCGCTGGTTTACCGTGCCGGATGCGCACCTCTCTGAGCCCAGCCCGCAGCGGACGCCGGTGCTGTTCCAGGCAGGCACCTCGGACCGGGGTCGTCTGTTTGCCGCACAGAATGCCGAAGTCGTGTTCCTCGGCGGCACCACGCCGCAGTCAATCGCGCAGAATATCGACAAAATTCGCACGCTGGCGCATGAACAGGGGCGCGGCGCCGAGGCAATTCGCTTTATCACCGCCATCAGCGTGGTGGTCGATGAGGACGATACCCGGGCACACGCCAAATTCCAGGACTACCTCAACTACACCAGTCAGGAAGCGGCGCTGGCGCTGTTCTCTGCCTGGACGGGAGTGGACTGGTCCGGCTGGTCCCTGGACGAGCCGCTCAAATATATCGAAACCAACGCCAGCCGCTCGGCGCTGGCCGGGCTGACGCGCATTGACGCTGAGCGCCAGTGGACGGTGGGCGATATCAGTAACTACATCGGCATCGGCGGCATTCACCCGACGCTGGTGGGTAGTCCGCAGAGCGTCGCCGACCAGCTGGAAGCCTTTGCCGACGCCTCCGGGATTGATGGCTTCAACCTCGCCTACGCCATCAGCCCCGGCAGTTTCGAAGATTTTGTCCGCTGGGTGGTGCCGGAACTTCAGGCGCGGGGACGCATGCGTCAGGCGGACGGTACGTCGCTCACCCTACGCGAACGCCTGCAGGGTCGCGGGCAGCAGCGGCTGCGCGACGATCACCCCGGCACCCGCTTTCGTCAACTAACAGACGGCTATCCTCAGGAGGCGCAATGAGCATCCATCTGCACTGGTACCTGCCGACCAATGGCGACAGCCGGGGGATCGTCGGAGCAGGCGATGACTCTCAGCACATCAGCGGCATCAGCGGCCAGTTCCGCCCCGCCACTCTCGATTATCTGATCGATATTGCTCGCAGCGCAGAGCGCCTGGGCTTTGAAGGCGTACTGACACCGACCGGCAGCTGGTGTGAAGACGCATGGCTCAGCACCATGGCTATTAGCCAGCACACCGAGCGGCTGAAGTTTATCGTTGCCTTCCGTCCGGGTTTTATTTCGCCAACGCTGGCCGCTCATCAGGCGGCAAGCTTCCAGCGGCTGACCGAGGGACGGTTGATGATCAATATCGTCACCGGCGGCGATCCGGTTGAGCAGCGCCGCTACGGCGACCGGCTGGATCACGACCAGCGCTACGCCCGCAGCGGTGAGTTTATCGCCGCGTTTAAAGGCATTAGTCACGCCAGAAACAGCGGCCAGCCGTTCGATTTTCACGGCGAGCACTATCAGCTTGAGCAGGCCACCCTGCTACCCTCGCCGTGGTCAGTGCCGCCGGTGTTCTTCGGCGGTTCCAGCCAGGCTGCCCAGCAGGTTGCCGCCGCGCAGGCCGACACCTGGATTAGCTGGGGCGAACCTCCCGAACAGGTCGCACAGCTGTTGGCGACGGTGCGCGCGCTGGCCGCCGCCCAAGGGCGTACGCCGAGCTTTGGCATCCGCTTTCACGTCATCAGCCGCGACAGCGAAGAAGAGGCCTGGCGCGAGGCCGCCCGCCTGCTGCTCGGCATAACCCCGGAGCGCATTCAAAGCGCCCAGCTGCTTTTGGGGCGCACCGAATCCGTCGGGCAAAAGCGCATGAGCGCTCTGCTAGACGATATTCAGGCCGAGAAGGTGACGCCGGAAAACGTCCGTCAGCTGGAGATCGCCCCTAACATCTGGAGCGGCTACGCGCTGGTGCGCGGCGGCGTAGGTACCGCCATCGTCGGCAGCCACCAGCAGGTCGCGGAGAAGATCCAGGCCTTCCACGAGCTGGGCATTGAACACTTTATTTTATCCGGTCAGCCGCATCTTGAAGAAGCTTACTGGTTTGCCGAGGGCGCAGGTGCCCTGCTACGCCGCAGCGGACTGCTGCACTCACCACACCAACCATAAAAAAACATCGCCCTTAAGAGAGGAAATATGAGCCATGCTCAGGACATTTATGCAGGACTTAACCACCAGGAGTTCGTCCACTGGAAAGTAGTGGCTCAGGACGTCGCGGACCGTCTCTATGCCACTTTGCTGGAGCGCGATCGCGCCAATAAACATCCGTTTGAAGAGATAGACTGGCTGCGTCAGAGCGGCCTACTCAAGCTGGCGGTGCCGAAGTCGCTGGGCGGTGGAGGGGCTAATTTGGCGCAGGCGTTGGAGATTGGCCGCATTATCTCTGCTGCCGATGGTTCGATCGGTCAGTTGATCACCTACCACTACTCCAACGGTGTCTGGAGCTACATTCTCGGCAACCGCGAGCAGTGGGAGTTTATCGCCCGCGGCGTCGCCAACGAAGGCTGGTTCCAGTCGAGCATTAGCAACCCGCGCGACCCGCGCCTGAAGCTGGAATGGGACGGTAGCGATCTCTACGTCACCGGGCGTCGCACTTTCGCCACTGGTGCTGCCGTTTCGCAGGTAATGACCATCGCTGTATGGATAGAGGATCGGCTGGTGCAGTACCAGGTTACCGCCGATCGACCGGGGATCGTCTTTAACGATGACTGGGACAACCTTGGCCAGCGCCTGACTGCCAGCGGTACGCTGGAGTTCAACCGCGTGCGTCTTCAGGAGAAAGATCGCCTCACCGGGCTGGAGGAGAAGCCGGAGAGCGCGCTGCTGCGCAACGCCCTGCGCAACCAGTTCAGCCAGTTGATTTTTGTCCACTTCTACCTCGGCATTGCCGAAGGCGCGCTGAAGCAGGCCGCCGCCTATTTCCGTGACACTGTACGCCCGTGGCCGGAGTCCGGCGTGGAGAGCGCGCTGGAAGACCCGTATCACCGGCAGAAAGCGGGCGAGCTCTCCTCCGATCTCGCCGCCGGGATCGCGCTGGCGGAAAAAACCGCGCACGCCTTCCAGGATGCCTTCCATGCCGACGACGATCTCACCGAAACCCAGTGGGGCGAACTGGCGCTGCTAACCGACCAGGCCAAGGTTATTGCCAACAACGTGGCGCTAAAAATCAGCAACGAGATCTTTGAGCTGACCGGCGGTCGCTCCACCAGCAATCGGTACGGGCTGGACGTTTTCTGGCGTAACGTGCGTACCCACACGTTGCACGATCCGGTGACCTATCGTACGCGAGAAGTGGGCGACTACGTGCTGAGCGGCAGGCTACCGACGCCGCGCGTCTACTCGCCGCCGAAACGCTAAGGAAGCGAGGATGCCGGAGATTCGGATTATCTATGACCCCGCCGAGCTGCTCGCTGCTGCGACGCTGTTTCGCCAGGCGATGTTCGGCCTCCCCGGGGGCGTCACGCCGGTGGAGGCGTGGGCCGAACGCTACGTGGTGCCGGGGCGCGTTTATACCGCTTCGTTCGACGGCCAATTAGCGGGCACCAGCAACAGTTTCCTCGGCGAACTGACTCTGCCTGGCGGCCAGCGCGTGCCGCATGCCGCCGTCACCCACGTCGGCGTCCTGCCCCACTTCAGCCGTCGCGGCGTGCTGCGGGCGCTATTCAGCCAACAGCTGGCCGATCTTTACCAGCAGGGGGTAGCCGTCGCCACGCTGCGCGCTTCGCAGGGCACCATTTACGGGCGCTTCGGCTACGGTATCGCCACATCTATTCAGGATCTTAGGGTTGATAAACGCGAGCTGTCATCACTGCCCGCCGCCGAAGGTGATATTCGCCTGCTGCCTCACGCCGACGCCTGGGAGGCGCAACAAACCGTCGTTACGCGCTACCCGCAGCGCCACGCCGGCACGCTGACCCGCTGGCCGCAGTGGTGGGCGCTCCAGCAGCATCGTCTGGCGCACAGCAGCCTGAACCATTATGTGGCACTGGCGCTCAAGGATGGCGAACCTCAGGGCTTTGTGCGTTATCACGCCAGGCCCGACGACAACTGGTTGTACAGCACTGAGCGCACGCTGGTGGTTGACGATCTGCACGCCGCTGACCCGCAGATAGCCGCGCAGCTGTTCGGCTATCTGCTGCAGCTTGATATCGCGCGCTATATCGACCTGCCGCATCGCCCGGTGGATGACGCCCTGCCGCTGCTGCTGGCAAATCCCCGCGCGGTGCAACAAGTCAGGCGCATCGACGAAAGCTGGCTGCGAATCCTCAACGTCGAGCGGACGTTTAACGCCCGAGCCCTTGGCGACGGCGAGGCGCTCACGCTGGCGATTGATGACCCTCTGATTGAGGCAAACCGCGGCGTCTGGCGGCTATCGTCTAACGGCATTCAGCGCAGCGCCGGCCAGGCGGATATCTCGCTTGGTATCGATGCGCTTGCCATGCTGCTGCTCGGCGAATACACCGCTCACCAGCTCGTGGCCGCACGCCGTATTCAGCCTCACCATTCGCAGTCCACCGCGCGTTTGACGCGCTTGCTGGCCTGTCATGAACATCCCTGGTCGGGAATTTTCTTCTAACTTTTTCTGGAGATTTTTTGATGCACAGCATTCGTTGGCCCCTGATGGGCCAGGCCGTTTTTGTTGCCCTCCTCGCTGGCGCAATGGTTCCGGCGTTTGCCGAAGAGGCTGCGCCGCAGCCAGGCGGCACGCTGAAGATTGCTTCATTGCAGCCGGATCTTGACGCCTTCGACCCGCTGACCGGCTACTCGGTTGACTCATGGGAGATCCTGCGGGCGGTCACCCGCCAGCTGGTCACCTACCCCGGTTCCACCAGCAGCCTGAAGGATGACACCAAGCTGGTTGGCGATCTGGCAAAATCATGGGACGTCAGCGCCGATGGCAAAACTTACACCTTCCACCTGCGCGACGGTATTCGCTTTGCCGGGCCGACGACACGCCCCATTGTGGCAAAAGACTTCGTCTACGCTATCAAGCGTTTCTGCGATCCCAACAAGCAGGTGGCGGCGGTGAACTACTTTAACCTCGCTTTCTCCGGGTTTGCCGATTACTGCCAGGCGTTCAGTAAAGTCGCTACCGGCGATCTTGCCGCCAGCAAGGCGTTCATTGACGGCCACGAGATTGCAGGCGTCAGCGCGCCAGACGACAAAACGCTGGTTCTGCGCTCCGACAGCAAAAACTACGACTTCCTCAACATTCTGTCGATGAACTTCGTCACCCCGCTGCCGGAAGAGGTCGCTTCGCGCTACTTCCCGGACTCACAGGAGTTTCGCAAGAACTTTCCGTCCAGCGGGCCGTATGAAGTCGCCAGCTACGCCAGCGGCCAGAAGCTGGTATTAACCAAAGTGAAAGACTACAACCACGCGGAAGACCCGGCGCGGAAAGCTTGGGTTGACGCCATCGAAGTGAGTTTTACCGGCAACAACGAAGACAGCGTGATGCAGCGTATTCAGGCGGGCGATGCGGATCTGTCGCTGTACCTTGACGTACCGCCGCAGGCCGCGGTTCGGCAGTATCTGCTGAAAAAGAGCCCGTATCTGCACGCCGCCAACAGCGGTGCGGCGAACTTTATCGCCATTAACGCTCAGCCGCAGGCGAAAAGCGCCGGCGCGACGGCCCTGCGCGACCTGCGCGTGCGCCAGGCGTTAGCCTATGCGGTGAACAAGTCGCACCTGGTGCAGGCGCAGGGTGGAAAAATCGCCGCGCTGCCGCTGGGACAGATTATCACCAGCACCCTGCTCGGCCATGAGCCGTTCGATCCGTACGCCACCACGGACAGTAAAGGCGACCCGGAAAAAGCCAAAGCGCTGCTGAAAGAGGCCGGACTGGCGGATGGGCTGACGTTGGATCTGGTCTATCGTGCCAATAACCAGTTCAGCACCCTGGCGGTGATCCTCAAAGAAGATCTGGCCCGCTCGGGGATTCGCCTGAACCTGATCCCGGTGCCGCCGCCGCAGTTTATGCCGTATTTACAAAGTCCGGAGAACCGCTGGGATCTTGCACTCGGTCAGACCTCCCCTGACTGGCAAGGTCCGGCGACGCGCATGCTGCTCGGAGGCTGGCTGAATTCAGATGCTTCGCCATGCGGGCGCGGCAACGTCTACGCCATCTGCTACAGCAACGACAAGCTGAACCAGTTAGCGAAGCAGGCCTACAGCTCGGACAACCCTGGTCCTGTCTGGCAGGAAGCTGACCGCCTGGTCTCCGCTGACCTGCCGTGGATCCCGCTGTTTGAGAAACGCCGCATTGCGGTGACGTCTGAGCGCGTCACAAACTGGACGTGGTCTTCGCTGGCGACCCAGGCCGATATCACCAATATTGCGCTGAAGCCTTAAGGGGGCGTCATGCCATTACTCAATGTACGCGACTTAACGATTGGCCTTGACCCGCGTAGTACGCTGGTCAAAGGCGTCAGTTTTCACGTCGAGCCCGGAGAAACGCTGGCGGTAGTGGGCGAGTCAGGGTCCGGAAAAAGCCTGAGCCTGCTGGCGGTGCTTGGCCTGTTACCGACACAGATGCGCGTGCAGGGAGAGATTGTCTTTAACGACCAGCCGCTGCACGCCTTTACGGCGAATCAAAAGCGCCAACTGCGCGGCGCGCAGATAGGCTACGTGTCGCAGGATCCTCTAAGCAATCTGCACCCGCTGAAAAGCGTCGGGCGGCAAATCGAGGAGGCGATCCTCGCTCACCGCCGCGTGGGGCGTAAGGCCCTACGCACGCAGGTGCTATCACTACTGGCGGAGGTGGGCATTGCGGATGCCGCCCGCCGCTATCACGAGCGTCCGGCGAAGTTCTCCGGCGGCCAGCGCCAGCGGGTGATGATCGCCATCGCCATTGCGTTGAATCCGTCGCTGATTATCGCTGATGAGCCAACGACCGCGCTGGACGCCACCGTCCAGGCTTCAATTCTGCGCATGCTGAAGCGGCTCCAACGCCAGCATGGCTGCGCGCTGGTGTTTATCAGCCACAACCTGCGGGTGGTGGCTGACATTGCCGACAGGATCGTGGTAATGCAGCACGGTCAGGTTGTCGAACAGGGTGCCTCACGCGCCCTTTTCGACGCGCCGCAGCATGCCTATACCCGCTCGCTGCTGCTGGCGGGCTGGCATCCGCGCGCCCCGTCTCCCTTCCGTTACGACGAGGCGACGCCGCTGCTGGAGGTGAGTCAGGTTTCGCGCAGCTTTGTCAGCCCCTCCCGGCTCTGGCCGGGAAAAGCGGCTGCGCCGGTATTGAATGACATCAGTTTTAGTCTGCATGAGGGGGAGATTCTCGGCCTGGTCGGCGAGTCCGGCTCCGGGAAGAGCACGCTGGGGCGCATCGTCGTCGGACTGGACCACCCGGACGGCGGCACGCTGACGCTGGCGGGCCAGCCGTGGAGGGAGCCAGGTAGCCATCACCCGGAACGCCACGCGGTGCAGATGGTGTTTCAGGATCCCTACAGCAGCCTCAATCCACGGCGACGCGTTGACGACACGCTGGCTCAACCGCTGCAGCTAACCGCCCTGCGCGAACGCGGCCAGCAGCTGTCGCCGCTGGCGCTAAGGGCGGCTATCGACGATCTGCTGGCACAGGTGGAGCTGCCCGCTTTAGTGGCCTCGCGCTACCCGTCGCAGCTGTCCGGCGGTCAGCGCCAGCGGGTGGTTATTGCCCGTGCACTGGCGATGAAACCGAAGCTTATCGTCGCCGACGAGGCGATGTCGGCGCTGGATATCACTACCCAGCACCGCATCATTCAGCTGTTTACCCGACTGCGTAGCCGCTATGGCCTGTCACTTCTGTTTATTTCGCACGACCTCGATGCGGTGGCGGCGCTGTGCGACCGCGTATTGGTACTGCAGGCAGGGCACATTATCGAACAGGGCAGCACCGAGCAGATCTTCCAGCGGCCCCAGCACGCATGGACGCGCCTGTTGCTTGCAGCCATTCCCGGCGCCAGCCATCGTTTTAGCGAGGAGGTAGTCTATGAGTCAGCCGCTGCTCTCTGAGCCGTTCGCCCTCCCACCTTTGACGTTCTGGCAGAGGCTGTGGCGGGAACCGAGCGTCCGTCGCGGACTGGTGATTGTGGCGCTGATGGTACTTGCGGCGCTAGCTGCGCCAATGGTCGCAGCATGGCTAGGCCATAGCGAAACCGGGCAGTTCCGTGATAGCGCGCTGTCGGATATGGGCCTGCCCGTAGGGCCGAGTGCAGCGTTTCCGCTCGGCGCGGATGATAACGGTCGCGACGTGCTGGTGCGCACCCTGTACGGCACCCGCATTTCGCTGCTGATCGCCGTCCCCGCCACCACGCTGGCAATGCTGATTGGCCTGTTCGTCGGGCTGTTTGGCGGCTATCGCGGCGGTCGTATTGACGCGCTGTGTCAACAGCTGATCAATCTGGTACTTTCGTTTCCGTTCGTGGTCACGGCGCTCAGCCTGCTGGCGCTGAATCAAGGCGGCGAGAGCGGTCCTCGCGTCGACCCTGTGTGGGTCGTGATCTTTGTGATTACCTTCTTCTCATGGGGCTACTTTGCGCGCCTAAGCCGAGGGCTGGTGCTGGATCTGCGCCAGCAGGAGTTCGTGGCTGCCGCGGTGCTGATGGGTGAAAGCCAGTGGCGCATTTTGTGGCGCGATATCATTCCCGGCGTGTTGCCGACAATGGGCGTGTACTGGGCCATCCAGCTACCTACCAACATCATCGCTGAAGCCACCCTTTCCTTCCTTGGCGTAGGTATTCCCGCACCCGCCGCAAGCCTTGGCAATATGATTGCCGACGTGCAGCGTTCGGCGATGTATCAGGTACAGCCGTGGTTTCTGGCTGCACCCGCGCTGGCGCTGTTTTTCATCGTACTCGGTTTTAACTGCCTCAGTAGCGGCCTGCGTGACGTACTGGATCCTCATCTGGAGCGACGATAGTCATGACTTTTTCTACTCTGTTTAACACACTGATGCGTAGCGCCCTGACGCTGCTGCTGGTGCTGATCGTCGCCTTTTTACTCACCCGTATCGCCTATCAGGATCCGGCGGTGATGCTGGCGCCTCGAAACGCCACGCCAGAGGCCGTTGAGGCTATAGCCCGGGCTTTACACCTCAACGATCCCTGGTATCAGCAGTTGCGCTATTTCCTGCTGCGTGGCCCGGAGATCCAGGGCGCGCCGGTTGGCATGCTTCACTGGCCGCCAGCGCTGGGCTACTCGTTCCGTTTCCAGACGCCGGTCACCCAGCTGATTTTGGAGAAGGTGCCGGTTACGCTGTCGCTGGCGCTGGGCGCGCTGGTTATCTGGACGGTGGTGTCGCTGCTCACCGGCGTGCTGGCGGCGCGCTATCGCGACCGCTTTGTCGACCGCCTGCTGGCGTTCTTCGCCTACGTCGCGCTGTCGCTACCCACCTTCCTGAGCGGGATGCTGATTATCTTCTTCCTGTTTTATCAGCTGTCGCTGCATAACATAAACTGGTTTCCTGCTGGCGGCTATGTGGCCCTGCGCGATGACCCGTGGCAGTGGGCGCGGCATCTGGCGCTGCCGTGGCTGACGCTGACGCTGGCGGAAACAGCTATTTTTCAACGCGTGTTGCGCAGCAGTATGCTCGACGTGCTGCACAGGGACTATATCCGTACCGCGCGGGCAAAAGGGGTGCGCGAGTGGCGGGTATACTTCGATCATGCATTAAAGCCAGCGCTTAGCCCGGTATTGATGCTCACCGGGCTGGAGCTGGCGGCGATTATGGGCGGCGCAATTGTCACGGAGAAGATGTTCGGCCTCGACGGCGTCGGACGGCTGGCGATTGATGCGGCGCTGGACGGCGATTTCCCGGTAGTGATTGGCACCACCATTTTCGCCGCCTGCGTGTTTATTGTCTCTAACCTGCTGACCGATCTTTTTCACCGCCTGTTTTTACGGAGTCAATGAAGGTGTAAGCACTCCGCTATACTGACCGGTACGATGGCGCAGAAAACCAACGGAAAGAGATCTCAGCGAACTCTGAATGAGGGGCGATATGCTCGATGCAACACACTTATTGAACCGTTCTGCAGGTGATTCATAGTCTGGCTTACAGAACCTATCGCTGCTCAATCTCGCCTGGGGGGCGGATTAACGCCCCTTATCAATCGTACAGTTCCACTGTTGGCTCACGCTGCTCTGGCTGGTCGCTATCTGTAACGACAGACTGGCCTCCAGGGTATGCGTGATGCTGTATTCAAGCACCACGTCATCCAGATCGCGGGCGACACGTTCAATGCGAAACAGAGGGCGGCCGGGTTCAATATTTAATAATCCCGCCGTGCGGGTATCGCAGCAAACCGGCGTATAGCGTTCCGTGGCGTTAGCCGGCGAGTAGCCGAACGTTTCCCGTAGCTGCTTATACAGCGACCGACTACCGTCAACGTGGCTCAAATCATTATAAATACGGCCATTTAGCCAGGTAAGAACGTGGCCAACCGGTCGCTCCCCCTGCACTAATAGCCGTTCCAAACGCATCAGCTGGCTGCCTAAATCCAGCCTCATCTGCTCCGCCACCTGGCGGTCGGCCATCGTCGAAATTAGCGACAGCACTTCCACCTCAACCGTGCCGTCTCCATCAAAGGTTGTCAGTACGTCAGGGAGATCGGTGTAGTACTTTTGCAGCGCATCGCGGTTGATAAACGTCCCTTTCCCCTGCTCCCTATACACCATGCCAATGCTGGCCAGCGAATCAATCGCCTGCTTAATAGTGCCGCGCGCAACCTTGAACTCCCCGGCGAGCAGCAGCTCACCGGGAAGTTTATCGTCATAGGTAAAAGAGAGGATCCGCTGCAGGATAACGTCTTTTATCCTTAAATAGAGAGGGAGTCCATCCGACTCAAACATACTTGTGCTCCACTCAGAGGTAGTGTATCTGGCTCCTGTATGCGCTCAGTATATCCTGATTTATCTCCTGATTACCGTCTATGTTTGCGCTGGCGAGAATGGGCGGCGTGCGCTCATTTTCCAGCATGATTTCGCAAATAAGTAATACCAGACTGTTAGCAATGGCCGCGCCCATAATGGTGGAGAGCGGCGCGGCTTTTTGCGCCAGGCCCGGCAGGCTAACGGCTGCATCGCCATACTCGCAGTGGTTATCGATGGTGATGTCGGCAATATCGACCAGCAGCTTGCCGCTGGAGTGGCGCGACGTCACCCGTGCCGCCGTCGCGAGGCTGGTAATGGCGATAACATTCGCCCCACAGGCTTTCGCCGCCAGCGCGACATCAATCGTAATCGCGTTTCGCCCGGAGACAGAGTGAATCAGCAGCGTATCACCGGCGCGCAGCGGCGACTGCTCAACCAGCACCCGCCCGAGATTTTCCACATTTTCCACCGCGCTGGTGAGGGTTAACGGCCTGACGTTAAGCATCAACGCGGGGGTAAAAAGCGGATTGATAATGGCCAGCCCCCCTGCCCGATAACTCATCTCCTCCGCCAGGATCCCGGCGTGGCTGGCACCAAAAACGAAGATATTGCGCTGCGCCAGAATGCTTTGAGCCATGATTTCCGCCGCCTGGGTTAACGCCTCGGGGCGCTGTTCAAGAAAAGCCAGCTTCTGGCGGATCTGCCCGTAGTACTGTTTCAGTGCCTGACTCATAGACTTCCTCCTGATATCAGAACGTCAGCAAGCGGGTCAAAAGATGAATAAACGGCGCGATGACGAACATGTCGCTGTCGCCGGCCCACAATGCGGTATCGGGGATCGTGTTGTTGATAAAACCCGTGACGCAGAAATACTGCCCCCATGCGACCACGGTCGAGGTGATAAATCCCGCCAGAAGCGCACCTTTATAGCCACCGGTAATGTTGCCGAAAACGCCCGCCGTTCCGGCGTGGAAGAAAATCACAATCATGCTGGGAATAAACACATAGCCGGTGTAGCGGCCAATCAGGGTCAACCACAGCAGCGAACCAACAAACGCGCCGACAAAGCCCAGCACCACCGCGTTTGGCGCAAAGTTAAACAGAATCGGGCAGTCCAGCGCGGGTTTTGCGCCGGGGACCAGCCGCGAACCGATGCCGTTAAACGCCGGTACCATTTCGCCAATAAACATCCGCACGCCGAGGAGCACTACGGCAATGCCGCCGGTAAACATCAGCGATTGTTTCAGGGCGTAGATGTAGAAGCTCAGGTCGCCGGATTGGGCAAGAATTTCAGCGGCTTTTGGCGTGCCTTTTATCTGCAAAATAAAGGTGCCGATAAAGAACAGTAGCGCCATGGTTAACGCCGTCACTACGTTGGAGTCGCGGAGAAAACCGAGCTTTTTCGGGACTTTGATATCCTCGGAGCTGATTTTATTGCGGGCAAATATCTGCCCGAAAATCGCTCCCAACAGAGCGACGGAAGCCGAAGTATGCCCCAGCGCCACGTTGTCGTTGCCGGTAATTTTTCGCACCCACGGCTGGACCAGCGCGGGTTGCAAGGTCCAGTACAGACCCATAATGACCGTTAGCATCAGCGTCAGCTGCACCGCGGAGATGCCGGGTGCGGTATTCACCATCACCCCGGCAAAAATCATCGTTGTCCAGAACATCATGTGTCCAGTCAGATAGATGTATTTAAAACGCGTCAGCCGGGCCAGCAGCAGGTTGATGGCGAATCCCCCGGCAATCGCGATCGTCACGCTGCTTCCGTAACGTTCGCTAAAGCGCGCCTGACCGATAATATTAGTCAGGTTCATTGAGCTAAGGCCGAAGACTTCGGTCCAGATAGGCTGAAATATCAGCAGCGCGGAAACGATAATCCCCGCTCCCGCACCGATAATCAGAAAGCCCAGAATGCCTTTCAGGGTGCCGGAAACAATGTCTGCTAAGGATTTCTTTTGCAGCACCAGGCCCAGCAGGACAATCAGGCCAATTAAAATCGAGGCCTCACCAAATATATTGATGGTTATCCAGCGCAGCACGCCAAGAAATTCGCTCATGACGACTCTCCTGGGGGCAGAATCTTCGCCTGCGCAAGCGCCGTCGCAATTTCTGCGTTATCGATATAGTTGTTCACCACCACCACCGGGCAGGACAGATGTTTTAGATTATCGACCAGTTCCGCATTGGTGATCACCACATCGGCATTGGCCGAAGCGGCGGATGATACATCCATATGTTCAACGGAAGCCTGAATACCATGTTGCCTTAACACCGCTTCAACGTTCATTTTTAAAATCAGGCTGGAGCCCATACCTAAACCACAGACTGTCAGAATTTTCATCGCTATTCACTCCGTGTTAATCAAGCTACAAACGCTGAAAGCAGCCTACGATGCGCTGGCTAACAGCCGATAAAGTTGTTCAGGATCGTCAGAATGCATCAGGGTATGCAGGTTATTTTCATCGCTCAGTACGGTCACGATATGCTGGATAAGATGGATATGCGCATCGCTGCTGGTTGCCGAAAGCCCCAGCACCACCTGCACTGGGTCGTTTTCCGCGTGGCCAAACGCCAGCGGCTGACGCAGCCTGACAGCGCTGATTTGCGCCTTAATTGCCCCCTGTTCGGGGCGGGCATGCGGCAGCGCCAGCCCTGGTGCGATGACAAAATAAGGTCCAAGTTCATGGTAGCTATCGACCATTGCCTGAACGTACTGCGGGCTACAGGCTCCCGCGCGGCATAGCGCGTTCCCCGCTTCGCGGATTGCCTCCTCCGGGCTACGGGCCGGGCAATCAACGTTTATCGATTGACTTTCGATCATCGGCGTCTCCTTGCGTCAAGTGGTGACGGATTGAGGCCAGCGTGGTCTCCAGCGCCTGCTGAACGAAGGCGTTGCCTTTCTCTTCGCTGGCTTTGGTGGGGTCTCCCAGCACGGCATAATCAGAAAACTCGGTCCAGCGTATTGGTTGATAGCGGAAATTCTGCGGAAATACCGGATAGTGCGCACGGGCGTTCGCCATGGTGACGAACTCCGGGGCCAGCGCCAGCATCAGCGAGGTTTCGACCTCATCGGCATGCATATAGCCGGGATAAGCCACTGCCGAGTTTTGCCGTTTTTGCACCTCCTGCTCCATGCCCGCCCAGCTGTAGCTGAGCAGCGTGATGCCTTTCTCCTTAAGCTGGCGGGAAGCCGCTTTAATGGCGTCAAAATTGCCGTAATGCGCGTTGATCACTGCCGTGGTAGTAATGCCGTAGCTGGCCATATTCTCCGCCAACGCCACCAGCATCGAGGTCAGCCGTTCATTGCCGATATCAATGGCGCCCGCGTGCCCACGCAGCGACCACACCTGGCTATAAGAAATAACGGGCAGGCTCAGCGCGCACTCACCCAATTGCTCATCAAGCCGCGCGCAAAAGCGCTCGGCCAGCAGGTTGTCGGTATCCAGCGGCAGATGATCGCCGTGTGGCTCGACCGCACCAAGCGGAAGCAAAGCAATCTGCGCCTTTTGTAGCGCTCGCCTGGCCTCGTGTTCATTTAAATGGTGAAGTTTCATCACGACCCCTTAGCCAAAGGCGAAGTAACGCGCAGGATTTTCGACAAAGAAATCATGTAGTAGCGCTTCGCCGTCAAACCCGGCCTCCTGCGCCTCTTCAATGAACCTTGGTCGCCAGTCGCTAAGGATGAACTTCAGCCCCAGCCCCCCTTTGCCGTAATGCGCGCTCATCGATTTACGTGCAAAATCTCCGCCGATTAAGATTTGTTTTTGGTAACCCCGCTGGCATAACGCCAGAATGGCCTGGGTGCGGATGTGTTCAGGGTGATATTTGATGCGGCTGATACCGTCAAAAGAGAGAAACGCCCCGGTGTTGGCGATCTGACGGTGCAACCATGGATCGGGATTGCGATCCATATGGGCAAAACATAAGCGGGACAAATCAAGCCCCAATTTTTTAAAGATCTGCGCCTGTTCTAATCCCATCGTCCCCATCTCGGTATGGCTGTGCATCGGCGCTCCCGTACGCTGTTGGGCGCGAACGATAACTTCCATGGTTTTTTGTTCCAGGGGAGAAATAGTGTTGTAGCCAGTGCCACACTTCACGACGCCAGCCCGATGCGGAGTGCCTTCTATTCCCTCGCTTACCTCACGGCAAACGTGTTCAACCAGTTCATCAATCTCTGAATTTTCAATCCATTCGGCAAAAGTTTGCGTCAGGCCCGGACGCTGACTGCTCCACAGAAAGCCTTTGTTAAAACCGGCGGTGGCGATTATGTGCAACTGCTGACGCTGAGCCATCTCGGCGACGGTTGACGCATGCCGACCGTAATCTGGGGCGGTGGCGTCGTAGATGGCAGCGCCTCCCGCTTGACGGAAATCGCATAATTCACGCTCCGAGGCCTGCGGGTCGTCCAGTAAAAGATCGTCATCCTGACGCTCTGCCCAATATGGCGGAATACAGTAGATATGATCGTGGCTGTAGGTTACGCCCAGCTGATTAGCAGCAATATCGCCGTTTAAGGTACGAATGATCCCCATGTTTTTTGCTCCCCGTAATGGATAAGAAGGTGCTTTCAACATAGGTGAGCGCCACTTGACCAGTCAAGTGATCAAGTTCGCGTCAATCATATAAAATTATTATCTGTGAGGTTGGTCGAAATTCACACACTAAGGGCTCCGTTTGGGAAACGGAAGATATTGTACTATAAGGGCTTCCCCGGCATGTCAACGCCGGTGTTTACGGTTTCTGTCTGCACTACAGTTAAAAATAAAGGGGAGAGACTGCGGTACTATAAACGGTCATAATGAATCGTTATCGATTCGGACCATGATGAAAGACGCGCGTGAGGTTCTTGTTCGTTAAGCGGATACGTATATCCTGTACAATAGCCAGATAGGCCTCACGGGGTCTAACCCTTTATCATCAACGAATTGCAGAACAGATGGTTATTTTGTTTCGTGCTTTAGCTGGCTGAGTACAGCCTGAAATCATCACCGTAATGCAATGATGCCCAGCACAGCCTTGCGTTTTTGGCGGCGATCGCTACAACGGCACGCCAGTATCCTCTGCGCTCGATCAGTGAACAGACCCAACGACTGAATGAATCAGTCCTTTTCTCCGCCCCGATCAGTACCGAGCGGGCCCCCTGAACCAGAAGTGTTCTCAGATACGAATCGCCAGCTTTCGTTATCCTGCCAAGATTCGACTTTCCGCCGCTGCTGTACTGCGATGGCGTAAGGCCCAGCCAGGCTGCCAGCTGGCGCCCATTCTTAAAATCATGTGCGTTACCGATACTGGCGACCAGCGCACAGGCCGTTGTGGGGCCAACGCCCTTCAATTCCATCAGCCTTTGACTGCGATGATCTGTTTTGGCCATGCGGGACAAAATCCGATCATATTCAGCTATGTTGGCTTCGATGCGAGCAACGTGCTCCAGCAAATCATCAACACATTGCTGAACCTGAAGTGGTAAAGAATCTTTCTGTGCAGAAACCATGTGTCGCAGGGAATCTGTACTTTGTGGCGCGATGACGCCGAATTCAGATATCAATCCTCGCAGGCGATTATACGTTGCTGTTTTCTCTTCGATAAATCCCTGACGGGTGCGGTGTAGGCATTGCATCGCCTGCTGGCTCTCATCCTTCACGGGTACAAACCGCATATGCGGGCGACGAACTGCTTCACAGATAGCCTGTGCATCAGCTGCATCATTTTTGCCTGATTTACCGGCCATGCGGTAAGGAGATACAAATTTAGCAGCCATCAGACGTGGTTCATGACCATATTGCCGGAACAGTCTTGCCCAGTAGTGAGCCCCGGAGCATGCCTCCATCCCGATAACACAGGGAGGTAAACTGGCAATCAGCTCAGGAAGGGCAGCACGCGATACTTTGGGTTTAACCAGAACAGTTTTACCATGCTGGTCAACGCAGTGAACAGCGAACACATTTTTAGCAAGATCAATACCGACAGTCGTGATGGTCATAACGAATCCCTCCGGGGCTGTGTTTACCCCATGATTGCACAAGAGTTAATCAGGTGCATATCCAGGGGAAGTCCCTTCCATTCGTTAAGTCTAAAAATGAACCTGCGGAGAGAAAATGACCAAAAATGAATGAATTGGTTCGTCGGTAATTCAACATTTGCTTATTGAGTCCAACGGTGACGATGCCGCCCGGAATAATCAGACAATCAATTTCTGGGTGATTTGCCAATGAGAAGTCAGGATCAATTTTAAGCCCGGCCCTCGCATGGACAGGACTTAACAAAACTTTAAATAGTGGGATTTTACGTTTACTGCCGGATAAATTTGAAGGCTGCGTTTGTCACCGCGGACTAATCCCCAGCCCATGAACGGCTGGGGATTAATAATGCCAGATCTGGCGGCCAACCTGGCCGCCAATAGCCTGGCCGATTATTACCGTCATTTCCTCGGCGTGATTTTCGTCACCGAGCCCGTTTGGACCTTATCCCCGACGCTGCCGTACATCGACACCAGATAAACGGCGCCATCAGGCGCGACGGTCAGATTGTTTGGCGTATCGTCCATTGGAATATTGGCGACCAGTTTGCCGTCCCGATCGAGAACCGCAACCGTTCCACCGGCGCGCGTCGCGGCGAAAACCTGCGACGTCGCCGCATCCCAGACGACGGATACGCCGCCGGCGCCGATATAGGTATCAGCGAGCAGCTTACCGTTCGCATCAAGCACCACGACGTTGTTCGTCTCCTGGGAAGCGACATACAGACGGCCGGTCGCCGGGTCGCGAGCGATGTCGGTTGCGCCTTGCGCCTGAGGAACTTTCACTGTCGTACTCTTGCCCGTTTTGAGATCAATCCAGCCTACCCATGGCGTATCGCGGCTGACGCCGTAGAGCTTCCCTCCGGCGCTGTCGAGGGTGAGATCCGTACTGTAAAACTGGTCGCGACCACGGTCCGCTACAAATTCCAGCTGGCCGACGTGTTCAAGCGTTTTGGTGTCATACACCTCGATAAAACCGGTCAGCGCAGCGCTGACATAGGCCCGATTGTGGGCATCATCGATAATGACATCGCGTGGATGCGGGATCGAACCTTCCGGAAAGACCTTCACCACGGAAAGCGTTTTCGCATCATACACGGTCACCGTCCCGGCAAGGGTGTTCGTCGTCCAGACTTGCCCATGGGCATTGTCAACGCCGACGCCGAAGACGCCAATCTGCGCGCCCTTTTCATCTTTAGGCAGCACGGCCTCCGCTTCGACGGCCAGCGTTGCGGCGTTCAGCCTTAGCAGGCGGCTGCCATCCTTCGGTCCGCGCGCAGAGGTCACGAACAGCTTCCCATCGGCAGAAACTGCCGATTGGTAGGCCCGCTCGCCGACGGGAGCCGTTTGCAGCTTGAAAGCATCGGCGTTTTTCGGGGGAACGATTTTGGACAGCTTCAACATGACCTGCGAGACGCTGGCGGGATTTTGCGTGATAACGGTGAGCGGATGCAGGCCTGTCCCGGCAGTGGCCGGAACGGTCAGCGGAATATTGAGCGATCCCTTCCCGTCGGCGGTCAGGGGCTCAGGAGTCAGGGTTTCCGCGCCATTCAGCACGGTGACGGTGGCGCCCGCCGGAAGGTTCTTAATCGCTATCGCGGTTTTATCTCCGGGCTTAACAGGAACTTCCCGTGACCCGGCGCGGATGCTGCCCGGAAAGGTCGTCGTGGCGGCTTCCCACTGGCTGTCGGCGAAGGCGGCCGTGGCGGTTGACATCGCAACAGCGGAGGCCAAAAGTACTGAACGGACTGAAATTCTTATCATTTTATCCTCATAAATGTATTGATGCAGTACCTCGGAGCAAACGACGTCGGCGCCCTCAACGGCCTGCGGCTATCACCCACTCGTCTGGCCCTCTTTTCTGCCCTGAAGAAACGCTCCTCGTCATGGGCGAGTGCAATCATACTTTTAATAGAAATGATTATCATTATTCTTTCTGCGTGCGGAGGGTCAAATTCGCGTATTAACTGCATAGTATTGCGTACCCTGCGTCGAGTTCTTAACAAAAACACGCCCTATAATCTTGCTTAGCGCACACTTGTTAAAAGAAAGTTAAGGAATATTTTATGCAATTGACCGGCAATACTATTCTGATTACAGGCGGCGGTTCCGGCATTGGCCGCGCGCTGGCTGAAGCGTTCCATGCCGCAGGCAACGAGGTTATCATCGCCGGACGGCGGAAAGAGGCGCTGGATGAAACCGTCGCCGCAAACCCGGGAATGCATGCCATCGTTCTTGATATCGACAATCCCGCGTCAATTCTTGCCGGCGCCGCATCGCTAACCCGCGACTGGCCGGGGCTAAACGTTGTGGTACATAACGCGGGGATTATGCGTCCGGAGGACCTGACAAGCGGCGACGTCAGCGTGGCGGAAGCGGAAATCACCACCAATCTTCTGGGGCCGATTCGCTTAACGGCGGCGCTGATTGGGCATCTCCTGGCCCAGCCGCACGCCGCCATCCTGACGGTTTCCTCCGGCTTAGGATTTGTCCCTATCGCGCCGACGCCAACGTACTGCGCCACCAAGGCGGCGATCCACTCCTGGACCCAGAGCCTGCGCTATCAGCTGCGCGATACCGCCGTTCAGGTTACCGAGCTGGTCCCTCCGCTGGTGCAAACGGAGCTGATGGGCAAGCGGCACGCCGACAACCCCGCCGGGATCCCTCTGGCGGCGTTTATCGAGGAGACCATGAGCATCCTCACCGCCGAGCCCGATGTCGCGGAAGTGCTGGTAGAAAGAGTGAAGCCTCAGGGCTTTGCCGAACGCGGAGACTATGCCGCTTTTTATAAAGCGTTTAACGACCGCGTTGCGTCGCAATAAACGGACGGGCTCATCCTCTACCTCAGGTAGAGGATTTTTCCAGCATCGCTTGCCGATGCTCGCGCGGGGAGTAACCCCACTCTTTTTTAAACGCCCTGCCAAACGCGCTATCGCTGTCGTAGCCTGCGGAAAGCGAGATCTGGGTGATAGAGTCGCGCGAATTTCTGAGACGCTCTCCCGCGCACAGCATCCGCCATCGGGAGAGATATTTCATCGGCGTGGTGCCGACCCGGCTCTTAAACCGTTTGGTAAAAATGGTCCTCGACATGCCCACCCGATTCGCCAGCTCCTGCAGGGTCCACGGGAAGGCGGGCTCCTTATGCATATAGCCTAGCGCGGCGTTGAGCTGCGGATCGGCAAGGGCGAACAGCCAGCCGGTCTGCCCGTCCCTCTCCTGCTGCAGAAAGACTCTCAGCGCCTGAACCAGCATAATTTGCACCAGCTGCTGGGCGATCAAATCTCCCCCGGGCTGCGGAAAACGCAGCTCTTCGCGTAAGCACTCCATGGCGTTGCGCATGATCTTTTGGCCAATACCGTCGGTCACCGCAATCAGCGGAGGCAGAGAGTGAAGCAGAATATCGGCATACGCGCTGCTGAAGGTAAAACGCCCGCCAAGAATAAACGCCCCGTCCTGCGGCGCCTGCATTGTCAGCGTCGCCCCGCTCTCCTTGTCTGGCGGGATAAAGGGGCTCCGCGGGCTGTCGGGAGCGGTCGCCAGGCAGAAAGGCGCCCCTGAGGGAAGGAACACGCAGTCTCCCGATTTTAGCAGGGTCGCCTCCTGCCCTCCGGCGACGGAAACCCAGCAGCTGCCGTCGACCACCACGTAGCATTTGATGCCCGGATGGTGCCTGAACTCAAGCCCGGTTGCCGCCTGCAGGGGGAAACCGCCGGAAATAAAGCTCTCCAGCCTGAGCAGTGAAAGTACTTCTGAGAGAGGATCCATAAAATACCGTACGATCTGCATATAATTACGTTCTTATAGCATAGACCGTACCATTATTCCTCTTTTACACTGCCCCTCACGGGCGAAATCGTTAGCCTGAAGTCGTGCAACAGGAGGAAGTTATGAATATTTTTTTAACGGGAGCCAGCGGTTTTATCGGGCTCGCGGTTACCGCCGAACTGATCCGGGCTGGCCATCGGGTGACGGGCCTGGCCCGTTCAGATAACAGCGCGCAGCTTCTCGCCCATATGGGCGCCGAAGCCCACCGCGGAGCGCTGGAAGATCCACAGAGCCTGACGGACGGGGCGCAAAAAGCCGATGCCGTGATTCATTGCGCCTATGACCACTCTTTTAGTCGCCCGGATGAGACGGCGAAAACGGAGGCTCAGGCCATCGACGCCCTTGGCCGAGGCCTGCAGGGCTCCGCACGCCCCTTAATCATTACTTCCGTTGCCGCGATGGGCTGCCCGTCGCCGGGCCAGCCGGCGGTTGAAGACTTTTATGACCCGGCGACGCCGAATCCACGAAAATCGACCGAAATCGCCGGTGAACGCGTGGCCGATAAAGGCGTCAACGTTGCCATCGTCCGCCTCCCGCAGGTCCACAACGAACATAGGCAGGGCTTTGTCAGCGCGCTTATCGCCCTGGCCCGCGAAAAAGGCGTCTCCGCCTACGTCGGTGAAGGGCAAAATCAGTGGGCCGCGGCCCATCTGCTTGATGTCGCCCGCCTGTACCGGCTGGTCGCGGAACAGGCGCTTCCCGGTCTCCGTTACCATGCGGTGGCGGAAGACGGCATTGCCCTGCATGATATCGCGCAGGCGATTAGTACCGGCCTGAACGTCCCGCTGACCCGCCTCTCGCCTGCGGACGCGGACGCCCATTTCGGCTGGCTGGGGCTGTTTGCCCAAATGGATATGCGGGCATCAGGCGCGCTGACCCAGCGGCGCCTGGGCTGGCATCCCACCCATCCCGGGCTGTTGCAGGATATCGCGCGGCATTTTTCACTGTAATCCGGGCCATCGCCCGCGGTAAGCCGCTAAGCATATTTTAGCGGCTTAGCGGGAATATCACGCCTCCTCCTGCCAGCCGCCGCCCAGCGCGCGATATAAATCAACCAGGTTGAGCAACCGCGCCAGCCGGATATTCACCAGTTCTTGCTGCGCCGCATAGAGGGCCCTTTGGGAATCCAGCACGCTCAGATAGTTGTCAATTCCCTGCTGAAAACGCTGCAACGACAGGTCATAGGAGCGCTGCGTTGCCGCAACCAGCCTGGTTTGCATCAGGATCTGCGCATCCAGTGTATCCCGCCCGGCCAGGGCGTCGGCCGTTTCGCGAAAAGCCTGCTGGATGACCTGCTCATAGCGGGCCACTTCAATCCTCTTTTGCACCTGAGCAAGATCGAGCCCCGCGCGCAGCGCCCCGCCGGAAAAGATCGGCAAGCGTATCTGCGGGGTGAAGCTCCACGCGCCTGAGCCGCTGCTGAAGAGATTGTCTAAGCCGGCGCTGGCGCTGCCGCCAGAGCCCGTCAACACGATCCCCGGGAAAAACGCCGCCCGCGCGGCGCCAATATTGGCATTGGCCGCCTGCAGCTGGTGTTCCGCCGCGCGAATATCGGGCCGCCGCCGCAGCAGGTCGGCGGGCAATCCCGCCGGGATCTCCGCTGGCAGGATATCGTCCGGTAGCGCCGCCAGCTGCCTGAGACGAAGATCCATCGCCGGCGATGGCGGCTGTCCGAGGAGCAAAATAAGGGCATTGATGGACTGCCGCCGCTGGCGCTGATAGCGGGCGACGTCGCGCTGGGCCGTGCTTACCCCGACTTCTGCCTGACTACGATCTAACGCCGTCGCCACCCCCTGCTGATAGCTCTTGTCGACCAGCTGGAAAGCCGAGCGCTGCGCATCCAGCGTGCTTTCCGCCAGCTGCAGAAGTTCAGCATCAGCCTGCAGGGTCAGCCAGGCGCTGGCCGTTTCGCCAATCAGCGCCAGGCGAGCGGCCACGCGCGTTTCATCCTGCGCCAGATAGAGTTCCAGCGCCTGTTGATTGAGGCTACGCATTCTGCCGAACAGGTCGAGCTCCCACGACAGGGTTGCCCCCGCCGTATAGCTCCGGCTAACGACGGACTCGCCGCCGGCGGCGAGATCCGCCGGGGTACGCTGGACCGTGCCGCTTCCGTCGGCCGTCAGCGACGGGAATGCTTCCCCTCGCTGGATGCGATAGGTGGCGCGCGCGGCCTCCACGTTCAGCGCCGCAATCCGCAAATCACGGTTATTCGCCAGCGCCTGGCCGATGAGCTCCTGCAATAGCGGGTCGCGATAAAAATGGCGCCACTCTCTATCCGCGATTGTCCCGCTCCCGGAAGCCTGACCGTAATCAGGATACTGCGCCGCAACCGGCGCCGCCGGCCTCTGGTACTCGGGTGCCAGCGAACAGCCAGCGGCGAGAGCGGCAACGCTCAATATCAGGCTGAAACGCATCATAAGGCCGGCCCTCCCGGGGAGGTTTCACCGGCTGCAGCGAGCCGCTCTTCCTTCTCGCGTTCGCCGGGACGCTTCACCCGGAAAAGCTTCAGCATAATGACGAAGAACGCCGGGATGAAAAAGATGGCCAGGAACGTACTGGTCAGCATCCCGCCGACGATCCCGGTGCCAATCGCGTTCTGGCTTCCCGAGCCCGCCCCGCTGGCAACAACCAGGGGCGTTACGCCCAGCATAAATGCCAGGGAGGTCATCAGGATCGGCCGCAGGCGCTGTTTCGCGGCCTGCACCGCCGCCGCCATCGGCGTCGCTCCGGCGTCAAAATTGCTTTTGGCGAACTCGACAATCAGAATGGCATTTTTCGCGGCCAGGCCGACGGTGGTAAGCAGCCCGACCTGGAAATAGACGTCATTATCCAGCCCGCGCAGCAGCGTCGCGGCGATGGCGCCAATTAAGCCGAGCGGGACGACCAGCATGACCGCCGCCGGGACGCTCCAGCTCTCGTACAAGGCGGCAAGACACAAAAAGACGATAATCAGCGAAATCGCGTAAAGCGCCGGCGTCTGCGCTCCGGAGAGCCGCTCCTCAAACGACAGTCCCGTCCACTCGAAGCCGACGCCGGCGGGCATCGTGCCGGCAATGCGTTCCATTTCAGCCATGGCCTCACCGGAACTAAAGCCTGGCGCCGCCTGCCCCTGCAGGTTGAATGACGGCGCGCCGTTATAGCGATTAAGCTTTTGCGGCCCGTATTGCCATTGAACGCTGCTGAAGGCAGAAAATGGCACCATGTCGCCCCTATCGTTGCGCACGAACCACTGCTGCAGATCCTGCGGCAGCATCCGGGAGGCGGCCTCGCCCTGCACATAGACCCTTTTCACGCGTCCGCGGTCGACAAAATCATTGACGTAGCCGGAACCCAGCGCAATGGAGATCGTACGGTTAACCTCGCCGATCGACACGCTCAGCGCCCTGACCTTCTCGCGATCGATCAGCAGCGCGACCTGCGGCGCATCCTCGATACCGTTTGGCCGCACCTGGCTCAACAGCGGGCTCTGCTGCGCGGCGGCCAGAAACTGGTTGCGCGCCTGCAGGAGCCGTTCGTGGCCGATCCCGCCACGATCCATCAGCTGAAAGTTAAAGCCCGAGACGTTCCCCAGCTCGCGAACCGCCGGAGGCGAGACCACGACAATCCGGGTATCGCGGAACTCCCGCGCAAAGACCCCGTTTAAACGGGCGGCCAGCGCCTCGGCCTTCTGCTCCTTATTCTGCCGGTGCTCCCAGTCATGGAGGCGGATAAACAGCATCCCCGCGTTTTGCCCGCGGCCGCCGAAGTTAAAGCCGGAGATCGCGAACACCGAGCGGACATTCTCTTTCTCCACCTGCAGCAAATAATCGCTGGCGCCCTGCAGGGTCGTTCGGGTTCTTTCAGCGGTGGCCCCTTCGGGCGCAATAATCTGCGCGAACAGCATCCCCTGATCCTCCTGCGGCATGAACGAGGTGGGGATGCGGGTAAATAGCCAGCCGGTGGCAATGGCGATCGCCAGATAAATTAACATCAAGCGGTATGGGCGATTGAGCCCTCGCGTGACCGTACTGGCGTAGCGCTGGGTCGCATTTTCCATCCCGCGATTAAACCCGCGCCAGACCCTGCCTTGCGCCGCCGCCTTGCCTTTGCGCGGCGGTTTCAGCAGGGTTGCGCACAGCGCAGGCGTAAATATCAGCGCCACCAATACGGACAGCACCATCGACGAAACAATGGTGATGGAGAACTGACGGTAGATCACGCCGGTGGCGCCGCCGAAGAAAGCCATCGGCAGGAATACGGCGGAAAGCACCATCGCGATGCCGACCAGCGCGCCAGCGATCTGCCCCATAGATTTTTGCGTTGCCTGCCGGGCGTTGAGCCCCTCCTCATGCATGATACGTTCAACGTTTTCGACGACCACGATCGCACCGTCGACGAGGAGGCCTATCGCCAGCACCATGCCGAACATCGTCAGGGTGTTAATTGAATAGCCGAATGCCGCCAGCACGCCGAAGGTGCCCAGCAGGACCACCGGCACCGCCAGCGTCGGGATCAGCGTCGCGCGGAAGTTCTGCAGAAACACATACATGACCACAAAGACCAGCACCACGGCCTCGATGAGCGTATGGATCACGTTGCTGATTGACAGGCTGACGAAGGGAATCGTGTCATAGGCGTCCACGACCTCCATTCCCGGAGGGAAGAACGGCCTGAGTTCATCAAGCGTCGCGCGCACGGCCCGCGCGGTTTCCAGGGCGTTGGCGTTGGTGGCCAGGCGGATGCCCAGACCGACCGCGGGTGCGCCGTTGTACTCGCTATCGGTGGAGTAGTTTTGCGCTCCGAGCTCAATGCGCGCCACGTCGGAGAGGAGAACCCGCGAGCCATCCGGATTGGTTTTGAGCAGGATCTGGCCGAACTGCTCCGGCGTCTGCAGGCGCGAAGGCCCTACCACCGTCGCCGTCAGCTCCTGTCCGGGCAGCGCGGGCAGGCCCCCCAACTGGCCGGATGAGACCTCCACGTTCTGCTCCTGGATCGCATCGCTGACGTCGGTAGCCGTCAGGCTGTAGTTCACCAGGGCCGCGGGATTCAGCCAAATGCGCATGGCATAGGGCGCGCCAAAAAGCTGGAAGTCGCCGACGCCGCTGGTGCGGCTGAGCGGATCCTGAATATAAGAGGCCACGTAATCCGCGAGATCCTGCCGCTGCATGCTGCCGTCGGTCGATATAAAGGCCAGCACCATCAAAAAGTTGGTCGTCGCTTTGGTGACCCGAATCCCCTGCTGCTGGACCTCCAGCGGCAGCATCGGCTGGGCAAGCGCCAGCTTGTTCTGCACCTGGACCTGAGCCGTATCGGCATCGGTACCCTGTTCAAAGGTCAGCGCAATACTCATACTGCCGTCCGAATTGCTTTCGGAGGAGATATATTGCAGCCTGTCCAGCCCGTTCATCTGCTGCTCAATCACCTGAACCACCGTGTCCTGGACCGTTTTGGCCGAAGCGCCCGGATAGGTAACCTGAATGCTAATCGTCGGCGGCGCGATGGCCGGATACTGCGCCACCGGTAAGAGGACAAGCGACAGCAGGCCGCACAGCATCAGCATAATCGCCAGCACCCAGGCGAAAATCGGTCGGGCAATAAAGTAATTAACCATGATCGGGCTCCTTGCGCTGCGCGGTACGCTGGGCCGTGACCGCCGGTGGCTGCCACTCCTCGGCGATCGCCTGCGCGCCGGGCCGCGCCTGCTGTACCCCCTCGACAATGACCCTGTCTCCCGCAGACAGCCCGGTGGACACCAGCCACTGATTGCCTATGGCGCGTTCGGTTTTAATGGCCCGCAAGGCTACTTTGCCGCTCTCGTCCACGACCAGCGCCGTCGCGTCCCCCTGCGGGTTATGGGTCACCCCGCGCTGGGGGACCAGCAGCCCTCCGCTGGGGGCAACGCCGTCTACGATGCGGGCCCGGACAAACATCCCCGGCAGCAGCTGGCGCTGCGGATTAGGGAACATGGCTCTCAGCACGACGGAGCCCGTTGAGCGGTCAACCGAAATTTCTGAGAACTGCAGCTGGCCCTGATGGGCATAGCGGCTGCCATCCTCAAGGGTCAGCGTCACCGACGCCAGCAGCCGATCGTCGCCGGCGGTCAGGGCGCCACTTGCCAGGGCGCTTTTAAGACGCAACAGCTGGGCGCTGGATTGCGTCACATCGATATAGATAGGGTCAATCTGCTGTATCGTCGCGACGGCGGCGCTCTGCTGCGACGTCACCAGCGCGCCTTCGGTCACCGCCGAGCGCCCTATCACGCCGTCAATCGGCGACAGCACCAGGGTATATTCGAGATTAATTCGCGCGGTCTCGCGCGCGGCTTCGGCAGCCTGAACGTCCGCCTGCGCCTGCTGATGGGCGACAAGGGCATCATCATAGGCCTGGCGGCTGATGGCGCGACTGTCGGCCAGCGGACGATAGCGCTGCACCAGCAGCGCGGCAGAGCTTAGCTGCGCTCTGGCGCGGGCCAGCGCCGCGCTCGCGCGCTTCAGCTCCGCCTGATATAAGGCGGGATCGATCTGATACAGCGGCTGCTGCGCTTTGACCTCGTCGCCTTCAGTAAACAGACGCTTCTGAATAATGCCCGCAACCTGCGGCCTGACCTCCGCGTTACGCCAGGCGGCCGCGCGGCCGGGCAATTCGCTGGTCAGCGTTATCGGCTCGCTTTTGAGCGTCACCACCCCGACCCTCAGCGGCGGCGCTGAGGGAGGAATAGCGGATGTCTTTCTTGCGACCATCAGCAACCACAGGGACAGCGAAATTGAGATAATAACCACACCGATAGCAAGAGAGATAATTCTGACGTTCATGTACGGGTATCCTTTATTACGGATGAACGATTTGTCGACATGCGTGAGGCCTGCCGGAATTAACTCTACGGAGGATTAACTGACATCAACATGACCGCCGGATAACAATTATGTCAGCTACCTGCTATTTATCTCCCGCCAACATAAGCTGACAAAAATGTCAGCTGGCGGTCAGTTATATGACCAGATAACTGATATATACTCCGTCTATAAAACGCCCCGGCCTGCGGCGGGAGCGGTTTTTATAATTGAGTAACGCCTGATGTTATATTTGAGGAGCGCCCCATGCGGTTATTGCTGGTTGAGGACGAAGAGAAAACGTCATCATATGTTAGCCGGGCTTTAAGCGAGCTAGGTTTTACGGTTGATATTGCGGGTGATGGCATCGATGGTCTTCATCTGGCGGTACAGCAGGAATATGATGCCGTCATTCTCGACGTCATGCTGCCAGGTAAAGACGGCTACTCGGTGCTCGAGGGATTACGGGCGATTAAACAAACCCCGGTGCTGATGCTCTCCGCGCGCGGATCGGTCGATGAACGCGTCAGAGGGCTTCGCCAGGGGGCGGATGATTATCTGCCGAAACCCTTTTCGCTGATCGAGCTGGTTGCCCGCATTCAGGCGCTGTTGCGCCGCCGCAGCGTGGACGGTATCGACGTCTCCCAGCTGCAGATAGACGATTTACACGTTGATTTACTCTCGCGTAAGGTGAACCGCAACGGCGATCGCATTGATTTAACGGCGAAAGAGTTCGCGCTTCTCAGCCTGCTGGCCCGCCATCAGGGGGAGATTCTGTCAAAAATGATGATTGCGGAACAGGTCTGGGACATGAATTTTGACAGCGACGCCAACGTCGTGGAGGTCGCCATTAAGCGGCTGCGCAACAATATTGATGCGCCCTATCAGGTCAAATTGCTGCACACCGTGCGCGGTATGGGGTACGTGCTGGAAACGCGTCATTCGCACGATCGGGCTTCCCGATGAAAACGGCCATTGCGACCCGGATGTTTGTCATGTTTGGCCTGACGATGGCCCTGCTGACGCTCGCACTGGCGGTGGTGATGCGCTGCTCGCTGTACTCCTCCCTACAGAACCAGATGTCCAAAGAGCTGCACTTTCGCCACTCGATCATTGAGCCGTTTCTGGCAAGCAAAGGCACGGTGGAGAACTGGCCTGACGTCAAAGAAAAGCTTAACAATATGTCAGCCAGCGACAGCGGTATCGTGAAACATTGGGTTATCAGCGATAACCCTTACTACCGGATTGGCGATACGCCTCCGGCAGTCGCCACCCGACCTGACGGTTTTGCTACGGCGCCGAATCCGCACGGGGACGATCTGCTCTATTTGCTCATCTCAACTCTGCCGCCGCTGGGTAACCGTCCGGCCATACGTTATGTGGTCGCGGTGGATTCAACCCCCTATATGGCCACGCTGTACGAATTCACCCGCATGCTGGCGTTAATCTCTCTGCTGGCCATTAGCGCGGCGGCAATGCTCGGCTATTTAATCGCCCGTTCGGGGATGCGCCCCGTGCGCAGTCTGAGCCAGCAGGCCCACACGATGATGCCCGGCAACGAGGGACAGCGCCTCGACAGCGCCGCGCTCCCCGCGGAGCTGCAACACCTGGCCGACGCGTTCAACGGGATGCTATCCCGCCAGGAGGCGGCATGGTCGCAGCTGGAGAGCTTTAACGCCGACGTTGCCCACGAGCTGCGCACTCCCCTGACCAATTTGATTGGCCAGACCCAGCTTGGGCTCTCGCGCAAGCGCAGCGTGAACGAGCTGGAGGAACTGCTGCAGTCCAATCTGGAAGAGCTGGCGCGCATGACCTCCATCGTCAACGATATGCTGTTTCTGTCACATGCCCAGGCGGGCCACCATACTACCGAACTCAGCGAGGTCTCGCTGCGCGAGGAAAGTAGCAAAACCGCCGAATATGTCGAGCCCTCGTTCCTTGAGAACAACCTGACGCTGGAGATTCATGGCGAAGTCGAGGCCTGCATCGACAGGCGTTTATTCCACCGCGCGCTGGCTAACCTGCTGGAGAACAGCGCCCGTCACGCCCTGCCGGGAAGTACGGTGATTATCGAGCTGCAGGAGCTGAACGGCCAGGCCCATATCGCGGTGACCAATCGGGGAGAGACCATTCCCCCGGAACACCAGGCGCGGCTGTTTGAACGGTTTTATCGGGTGGACTCCTCCCGGGTGCGTAGCGATGTATATCATGGCCTCGGCCTGGCCATCGTGCGCGCTATTGCGCTGATGCATCGGGGCGATGTATTCGTTAAAAGCGAAAATGGCCGCAACACCTTCGGCTTTTCGCTTATACATCGTCCGCTGCCGCATAAAATAGACTTTTGATAATGAAAAGCAACGTCTGATATAAGCGCATTATTTATTATCCCTCCGGGCACTGAGGCCCGGAGGGAATATTCGCCGTGGCGTTCAGTGCCGATAATAACATCGTCCGCTTCTCGGCTAAATGACTGCGAGAAGATCTGCAGGCATTAATTTTATAGTGATATATTTTTATTCGCCGTTATTTCAGCGAAGTTATTCGCTGCTATTTAGTATTTTTATGCTTGTCAACAGCCCCGGAGCTTAATTGCTTTTCTGGTCCCGCATCATACAGGTAGATATACTCAATAAACTTCAAAGTGCAGATTGTTTCAGGGAGCCACATTAAGTCCTGCAGATGAAAATATTTATTTTTGACTTTATTGAGTATTTTAACCTTGGTCTTTATTATCAGCAGCCATTAACTCCAGCAGATTTCCATCAGGATCCCGAAAGAAAACAGATTGTGATGGCTGACCTGAACTCGTTTCACGGGGCACCGGGCCATGGATTATTTCGATATCGTTTTTCTCAAGTAGCTCTAACACGCTGAGAATTGTCCCTCCCCACCGGAAGCATAAATCAGCACTCCCTGGCATTGGCCTTTTAGCTACAAGTTCCACGCCATTCTCAACCTGATGTAAACTCAGGACAATATCACCCAGCGATACCTGCCTTACAAGCAGTTTCCCAAAGGGGGCGTACTCTGCATGAATTTTTGCACCAAACAATTTATCGTAAAAACAGTAAGATACTTCAAGGTCGGCAACAGTTATTGCAACATGATCAATGAGAGTTATTTTGTTCACAGGTGAACACCTTACGCTATACGTCGTTATGTCTCTGACACGGAACTGAGCACCTGAAAATTGTCGTTGATACGACAGCCCAGTTTCTGCCCCAGTTCCGGCAGGGTTCGTTCAAAAAATCCTCTTATCGCGTCCCTGAAGGCTTTCGCTGACGCAAAATACCGGTTATTCCGCACATGCTCATTCATCACCTTCCACAACCGTTCTGTCGGGTTCAGGTTCGGGCTGTACGGCGGCAGATAATGCAGTTCAATATTCATCACGAAGGCCCAGTCCTTAACCAGCGATGCCCGGTGATAAGGCGCACCGTCCAGTATCAGATGCACTTTCTGCGACACCGGATAAGTCTGGCGAACTGCAATAAAAAAACGGCAGATAGCATCCGCATTAATCTGCGGATAATCACGGGTCACCGTCCGGGCCAGGTCGTTCACGCTGAGGGCGCTGATGATGTTCAGGCGGGTCCGGCTCCCGGTGGTTTTCACCGCTTTCAGTTCCCCCTTTCTTATCCAGCCACAGCTCAGCTTCGTTGACTGCGTCGGATGTACCGCATCCATAAACAGAATGGGTTCGCTGTCACCGGCAGCCTGCTTCAGCGCTTCATAATGCGTCATGAACTGCTGCTGTTGTGCCGGGCAGAACTTATGGGGAATACCTGACGGTTTTTTCCAGGTGAACCCGTTGCGGTGAAGCCACTTATTCATACCCGGAATGCTGTAGCGCACACCGAAGCGGTCACGGACAAGCGACACGATACTGGCCGTCGTGATGTGAACAGTGTCAGTCAGAAGCTGACGAAGTTCGGCAGACTCCCCGGGAGTCAGATGCTCCTGCGAACCGCCGTTATCAGAGGTGAGCTTACCGTCGCTGAGATAATCCGATAGATGACGCAGAACCGTGGTCTCATGAATGAGCTGAGACTGCGCAATCATGGCAGGAGACCAGCCCTGAGCAGAAAGCAGCACGCAGCGTATCCGGTCGCAGACACGGCGGTCACGACTCTGCCGGTGCTGAGCCTCAAGGGCGGCAATCTGTGCGGAGGTCAGTTTTACGTTCATGGCCTGAGCATGATCCTCAGCACCGACGAAATCAAGCAGTTTCAATGATCACGGGTATAATATGAAAAATGAAAAACGTGCTTCGCATATTATGAACTCCCCTTTTTCAGCCGATCGTCGACGCTTTCTGGCTGTTTCAGCGGCGGCCTCGGTCGCGGCCATTTTTGCCACCCGCGCTATCGCCGCCGGGAAACTCGATGAACCCTCCGCTCCTGCGTGGAGGGCCGCGGATATCCCGCCGCAAACCGGCCGGACGATCGTCATCACCGGCGGCAACGGCGTTCCGCGAATCATCGCTTCCGGGGCCTTCCCACCGCCGGGAACGTACAGCGGTCTCGGCTATCAGGATGCGTTAGCCCTCGCTGGTAAAGGCGCAAACGTCATTATCGCCTCAAGAAACGCGCGCAAGGGGCAACAGGCGGTTGAGGCGATCGCGGCGCAGTATCCGGGGGCGAGCGTGCGGTTTGAAACGCTCGACCTCGCCGATCTCAGGTCGGTTCAGGCCTTTAGCGAACGGCTTCGCTCGCAGGTCAGCCGAATTGATGTCTTAATCAACAACGCCGCGACGGCGGGGACGCCGGAACGCAAGGTCAATGATGACGGCCTGGAACTCTGCTGGGCGACTAACGTGGTGGGTCACTATAGCTTAACCGCGCATCTGCTCCCCCTTTTGCAGCGCGGCGATAATCCCCGCGTCGTATTTTTAAGCAGCAGCGCCGCAAGACGCGCGACAATGCGCTTCGACGATCTGCAGACCCGGCAGAATTACACGCCATTAAATGCTTACAGCCACTCCAAGCTGGCGATCCTTATTCTGGCCAGGGAGCTCAACCGGCAGGCATTAGTTGATAAATGGGGGGTAAGCTTTATTGCCGCCCATCCGGGAGTGGCGAAAACCTTTTTAATCCCCGACGGCCCGGGGCCCGACAGTGATTTTGGCCGCAGCCTCATAAACGGCCCGGAGCGCTTCAAGCCCGCGGCGCAGGGCGCCCTCTCGACGCTCTATGCGGCAACGGATCCGGCGGCAAAAGGCGGTCTTTACTATGGCCCCCTAAATGACCGGGGCGACGTTGGCATAAGCGAGGATTACTCCGGAGCTTCCGGGCCGGATATCGCGTCGCGGCTCTACGATGAGCTGGTTAAGGTTACGGCCCAGCGCTTTAGCTAAAAAATGGCCGGACGCAGCGAGAAGGCGTTACGCCCTGCTGGTCCGGCTTTATCGCTTCCCACGCTCCGGCGGTTACGTTTTGCGCCAGGGAAAATAGAGTTGAAGGCGGATCGGGGGGAGCGCGGCCCGTGGCGGAAAGCAGCAAGGAGCGAATAAACGCTCCTTGTCGGAGTGCCCGTTCGTCAGTTATTGATAAATAACGGCCAGCCCATAGAGTTTATTTTCCCCGCCGGCGGAGACAATACGATAGGAGGTTGCCCCTGCGGCTTCCGCTTTGGCCGCTAATTTTTTCTCCAGGGCGGAGAGCGTGGTTACGCCGCTCGCTGAAACGGTGCCGATTTTCTTCAGGCCGTCAGCGGACTGCACCTCGGTGGCCGCGAATGCGCTAACCGAGAAAGCGCTCAGGAATAGTGCCAGGCACACAGCTTTATTTACATTCATCATCTCACCTCTTTTGCTTGACAATGACAGAGATGTCACCGTTATGCTTATTATAAAAAAAGCGATCTGACATCAGGCTGACCCTAGAATGACAATCCTGTCAGCTTGCAAAAGAATACATAACTTTGCCCTGAATAAAGAAAACAGGCTGACTTTATTCAGGGCGTTGTCTTTTTCAGAAAGAGATAACAATGGTTGGCATCGTCGTCTATCATATAGGGCTCTTCGGTGAGCCCTCTGATGGCCGGAGTGAATCGTTCAAATAGCGCAAACCCGGCAGATGATTCCAGCTTAAACGTCAGGCGCGAAGCCTGGTTATTGTAGCCAAGAATAAGAATGCCATCATGTCTGAGGACGCGATGAATTTGCGCTAACACAAACGGCACCAGAGCCAGCGTCAGGCGCAGGCTGCGGGCCAGTAAATGCCCGGCAATGGAGGTGCCGACAAAGTTCGCCAGGCCAAAGCCCAGCAGGATCAAAGATACCCCCTCCACGCTCGCCCGGGCGACGGTTTCCAGAAACGGCCGCAGGTAGGTAAAGAAGGCGAAATGGCCGCTGAAAATCAAAATCGTGGCCAGCATGCCGCCCAGCATTCCCGGCCGGCGCAGCACCTTAAACAGCGTCGCAAAGCTGCCCGCGCTTTCCGGACGCATGGAGGGCAGAACCCACAGCTGCCAGAACAGGGCTACCACGCTCGGCAGCGCGCAGATGATGAACACGTTGCGCCAGCCGATCAGCGCGCCTAAATAGCTGCCCAGCGGCGCGGCCACCACTGTCGCTACCGATACGGCGGAGAAAATGATGGCCAGCGCCTTTGGCACAAACGCGGCGGGTACCAGGCGCATGGCGGTTGCGGTGGACATCGACCAGAAACCGCCGATGGCAATGCCCAGCAGCAGGCGGCCGAGGAGCAAAAACGCCAGCGAAGGCGCAAAGGCGACCATCATGCTGGAGATAATTTGCAGTACGGAAAAAAACATCAGCACCCAGCGGCGATCGATATTCCTCGTCGCCGTGGTGATCAGCAGCCCGGTCACCAGCGCCACCAGGGCCGTGGCGGTCACCGCCTGCCCCGCCATGCCTTCACTCACGCCGAGGCTCGCCGCCATTGGCGTTAACAGACTGGCGGGAAGAAACTCTGCAACAATCAGGCCGAAAACGCCCAGCGCCAGCGCATAAACGGCCCGCCAGGCGGGTTTGGCGTTTAGCTGGCTCTCATCGGCTACAATGCAGGAACTCATATACATCTCTCCAGAACAGTTAACAATCCGACACAGCTTAGAAACTTCTCTTCGGACGATCTATGATGCATACTCTGCCATTATTGATTATTCGTCCTGGATTAGCGTTATGACCCATCAGGCCATCGATCTCACCAGCGAGCTGCTGCGCGGCATGCGCCTTTCCGGCGTCAACTACCGGCGCATTGAATCCGGCCGCCCGTTCGGAGTGGAGTTCAGCTATGTGCCGGGCAAGGCGCAGTTCCATTTCATCAGCCGCGGTCCGGTTCTGCTGCGCATGGCCAGCGGGCAGCAGCTCAGGCTGGAGAGCGGCGACGCGCTGTTTATTCCCAACGGCGACGGCCACGTGCTGATGTCCGACGCGCAGGCGCGGATCGTCAACGTGCAGCAGCTGCCGACCGAACCGGTGTGCAGTACGGTGTGCTGCATCAAAAACGATGGCCCGGAGCAGGAGCAGGACAACGCCATTATTTTCAGCGGCTGTATGGACTTTGAGCTCGGCGGCATGCAGCCGCTGGTCAAGGCGATGCCGGAGGTGATGATGGTCAGCAGCCTGCTGAATACCCGGCCTGAGATCCAGCCCCTGCTGGCGGCGATGGAGCGCGAAACCTTAACCCGCCAGGCGGGCTACGCGGGGATTCTCGCGCGGCTGGCGGACGTGGTGGCGGCGCTGATCGTGCGCGGCTGGGTTGAGTGCGGCTGCGGCAACGCTACCGGCTGGGTGCAGGTGCTGCGCGATCCGAAGCTGGCGCGGGCTATCTACGTGATGCATCAGCAGCCCGGGGTTAACTGGAAGGTTGAGGATTTGGCCCGCGAGGCCGGCACCTCGCGTTCGGTATTTGCCGAGCGCTTCTTGGCGGCGACCGGCACGACGCCCGCGCGCTATCTGACCGAGCTGCGCATGCGTCTGGCCGTTCAGTACATCTCCCATGAGGGCCAGGCGCTGGAAAAGGTGGCTTTCAAGCTGGGCTACAGCTCCCACGCCGCATTTAGCCGCGCGTTTAAGCGTATTACCGGCAAAGCGCCCGGCGCCCTGCGCGATATTTCGTCCGGCGAAGAGGTATAAACAGAAATAGGGCCTGACAGGCAGCACCCTATTTTTGGCAGGACGACGCAATTGAGTTTGATTCATGGGCCGGTAAATATCACTATGGGGCATGCGCCGTGCGCCCCGGATATATCAGGATAGCTAACAAAAACGTGAGCAGAAAAAACAGCCGCCGCCGATCGCGGAAAACGGGAAGCCGCAGGCCGCGGCAGAGTAAGGTCCGCATCGTGCATCCGGCGGTGCTTTTTATTAAGCGTCCGGATTTTATCGGCAAGCTGGCGTGTGGCGTTTTCCTCTTCGGCCCGCTTATTTATGAGCTCTATGATGACGTCGCCTGGCCGCTTATTGCGCTATGCTGGCTCTCTATTTTGCTGTTTCCCTTTGCGAAACGCGGGACCGATGACACGCTTCTCCGCCTGACGTCGGAGCGCGTATTTAACACTATTAACGGCGGCGGAATGGGCCGATTTGGCGCGCTGTATCTCTTCGCATTAATGCCGCTGACGCTGCCTTTAGCCGCCGGCTATTTTATTTTTCACACCGTGAAGTGGCGGCAGATGCGCAGGCAGGCGTCCTGACCGCTGGCTACTGCTGTGACTTCTTACTCTGCCAGTTTGCCCACGGGCCCTCCGCCGGAATATCGGCAATATCCTGCAAGCTGGCAATATAGAGTTCTTCCACTTCCTTGCGCGCCCAGGGCGTCCGGCGTAAAAACTTGAGGCTGGATTTGATGCTGGGGTCGCTCTTAAAGCAGTTAATATTGATGCGCTTTGCCAGCTCCGCCCAGCCATATTTCGCCACCAGAGCGTTGAGTAATGCTTCAAGCGTTACGCCGTGCAGGGGATCTTTTGAAGACTGCATAATGTCCTGTCCTGAAATACCTGAGAAATTGCGCACACCATACTGACTCCTCTCGCCCGGCGCAACTCGCCGCGCGGGCGTAGCGCATTATCGCCCTTATCTACTATTCGCAAAAGCACTGAACCCCCGACGGACATAAATTAGAAAAGAAGGTTATTGGTTGATTATTTTCGCTTAGGGCAAGCTGTGTTTGACCACCTGACTGAGGAAATAATTATGCGCTGTTGTTGTCCCCGAACCCTGAATCTGAATACACGAAAATATATGCACACCGCCTTCGGAGAACACAATGAACGCAACCACGCTGCCGATTCTCGATCTTGCCCGCTACGCGGATCCCGCTGAGAAGTCCGCTTTTCTCGCCGACCTGCGCCACGCCGCGCGCGATATCGGCTTCTTCTATCTGATCAATCACGGCGTGGATGACGAACTGCAGCGCAGCGTGCAGCAGCTCTCCCGCCGCTTCTTCGCGCTGGCCGATGAGCACAAGCAGCCGGTGGCCATGATCCACTCCCCGCACTTTCGCGGCTATAACCGCGCCGCCTCGGAGCTTACCCGCGGGCAGCCGGACTGGCGCGAGCAGTTCGATATTGGCGCCGAGCGCCCCGCTCTGACGCTGAGCGACGATGCGCCGCGCTGGCAGCGCCTGCAGGGTCCCAACCTGTGGCCGGAAGCATTACCTGACCTGAAACCGACGCTACTGAGCTGGCAAAGCGCGATGACGCAGGTCGGTATCACCGTGCTGCGCGCGTTTGCCGAAGCCCTGAATCTGCCCAATGACGCCTTTGATACCCTTTACGGCCAGCAGCCCAACGAGCATATCAAACTGATCCGCTACCCCGGCCAGCAGCAGACGCAAAGCAGCCAGGGCGTTGGCGCCCACAAGGATTCGGGGTTCCTCAGCTTTTTACTCCAGGATGAGCAAAAAGGGCTGCAGGTTGAGGTTTCACCCGGCCGCTGGATCGATGCCACCCCGCTGGCCGGCAGCTTCGTGGTCAATATTGGCGAACTGCTTGAGCTGGCGACCAACGGCTATCTGCGCGCGACGGTGCACCGCGTCGTTTCACCGCCGGCGGACCAGCAGCGCCTCTCTATCGCCTTCTTCCTCGGCGCGCAGCTGGACGCCGTGGTGCCGGTCTACACCCTGCCGCCGGAACTGGCGCAGGAGGCCCTCGGGCCGGACAGCGATCCGCAGAATCCGCTGCTGCGAGAAGTGGGCTGGAACTACCTGAAGGGGCGCCTGCGCTCGCATCCGGACGTTGCCGAACGCTACTACCAGGATGTGTTTCGCGAACGCGCTGAGCAACTGATCGTTTAACCATAACAATAAAGGGAAACACCATGAAAAATGCCGCTTTCAAACTGGCAGGGGTAGCACTGTCTCTTTCTCTGGCATGGACCTCGGCGCAGGCCGCCGCGCTGCGCGTCGCCGCTGACCCGGTGCCGCACGCGGAGATATTGAATTACATCAAGAAAATCGATCCAAGCCTCGATCTGAAGGTCGTGGAGCTGACCAGCGGGGTGAACGCCAACGAGCTGCTGGCCAACGGCGACGTTGACGCCAACTATTTCCAGCACGTTCCCTACCTGAAGGATCAGGAAAAAGCGCTGGGTAAAACCTTTGCCGTTGCGGCAACGGTGCATATTGAACCGCTGGGTATTTACTCGCGCAAACATAAAGATTTCAAATCCCTGCCGGAAAACGCCACCGTCGCGGTGCCGAACAACACCACCAACCTGAGCCGGGCGCTGTTCCTGCTGCAGAGCCAGGGGCTGATCAAGCTGGCGGCGAAATTTACCGACCCGGCCACCACCCTGGCAACGCCAAAGGATATTGTGGAGAATCCTAAACACCTCAAAATTCTTGAGATTGAATCGCCACAAATCCCCCGCTCCCTCGACGACGTCGACCTGGCGGTGATTAACGGTAACTATGCGCTGGAGGCGGGGCTGACGCCGGCGAAAGATGCGCTGGGCCTCGAGAGCGCGGCGCACAACCCTTACGCCAATATCCTCGTCACCAACCCGTCCCTGGCCAACGATCCGCGGATCAAGCAGCTGGCGAAGGATCTGACCTCGCCGCAGGTGGCGGAGTTTATCCGCAAACAGTATAACGGCTCGGTGATACCGGTCGCGCCGCAGTCATGATTGAGGTGCAGGGGCTGAGTAAAACGTATGCCGGAACGGGCCGACCGGCGCTCAACGATGTCTCGCTGCACGTCCCTAAGGGCGCCGTTTACGGCATACTCGGGCGCAGCGGCGCGGGCAAAAGTACGCTGATACGCTGTCTGAATCTGCTGGAGCGGCCCACTGCGGGCCGCATTATTGTGAACGGACATGATATTACGCAGATGGACAAATCGGCCCTGCGCGCCTATCGCCTGCGAACCGGGATGATCTTCCAGCATTTTAATCTGCTCCACGCGCGCAGCGTCGCCGACAACGTTGCGGTGCCGCTGGAAATCGCCGGGATGGCCAAGGCCGACCGCCGGGCCCGGGTAGAGGAGCTGCTCGACCTGGTAGGGCTCAGCGACAAGGCTGAGGCCTTTCCCTCCCAGCTTTCCGGCGGGCAAAAGCAGCGCGTAGGGATCGCCCGGGCGCTGGCCGCGCGGCCGGACGTACTGCTGTGCGATGAAGCGACCAGCGCGCTGGACCCGGAAACCACCGCCTCGGTGCTGGCGCTGCTGGCGGATATCAATCAGCGCCTGCATCTGACCATCGTGCTAATCACCCACGAACTGGAAGTGGTTAAAACCCTGTGCGATCACGCCGCGCTGCTGGAAAAAGGCGAAATTGTTGAAAGCGGAAAAATTGGCGATCTGCTGGTGGCGCCGTGGTCAAAGCTGCGTCAGTCGCTGCTACACGATCCGCAAACCGAGCGCGATTTTCTCGCCCGCCACGGCATTCACGGGAGGCCTTTATGCGGAGTAGCATGAGCTGGGAAGATCTCTGGCCGCTGCTGGTGGGCGGCACGCTGGATACCCTTTATATGGTCGGGCTGGCGGCATTTTTTACCGTTCTGCTCGGACTACCGACCGGGATTATCCTGTTTATCTCGCGCAAAAACGGCCTGCTGCCGCTGCCAAAACTCAATGCGCTGCTGGGGGCGGCGATCAATTTCGGCCGTTCGCTGCCGTTTATTGTGCTGCTGATTGCGCTGATCCCGTTTACCCGGCTGATTATCGGCACCACTCTGGGAAGCACCGCCGCGGTGGTTCCGGTAACTATCGGCGCCTTTCCCTTCTTCGCCCGGTTGACTGAAAATGCCCTGGACGAAGTGGACTACGGGCGGATTGAGGCGATTTTATCGATGGGCGGCAATATCTGGCACGTGATTTTTAAATCGCTGCTGCCGGAAGCGCTGCCGACCCTGCTGGCCGGCGTAACGCTGACGATCGTGATGCTGATTGGCTTCTCGTCAATGGCCGGAGTGATCGGCGGCGGCGGATTAGGCGACCTGGCGATCCGCTACGGCTACCAGCGCTTTAATAACGAGGTGATGGTGGGCACGGTGCTGATCCTGGTGGCGATGGTCCAGGGCGTGCAGATGACCGGAGACCGTCTGGTTCGCCGACTGGCGCACCGTCGTTAGTTCGCCCCTTCAAGGGCGATGTCCTGCCGGCATCGCCCCTCTTCCTCACCCCTGGCGCCAGCCGCACTCGTGAATTAAGGTCTGCATCAGATCCGTCGCCGACAGCTCGCGGATCAGGCCAACCCCCTGTCCCGCCCAGTGGGCGCCGTAACTCTCATCTCCCCGGGCTTTCGCCGCCGTCGCCAGCGCCTTACCGACATCATAGGCCAGCGGATAGGCCGGGATCGCCGAAGCGTCAACCTCTTGCGCCAGCGCGCGCCAGCCATTATGCAGACAGCGCGCCGGACGACCGGAAATCGCCGCGGTCAGCACGGTTTGCGGGTCAGGACCATTTTTAATCGCCCGCCGATAGCCGCTATCCGTTGCCGACTCCGGGCACAGCAGGAATGCGGTCCCCAGCTGCGCGGCCTCGGCGCCGAGGCTCAGGGCGCAGCAAATTCCCGCGCCGTCCATAATGCCGCCGGCGGCAACAATTGGCAGCCCCACCGCGCGCTTCAGTTTCTGGATCAGGGTAAAGGTGCTCAGCTGCTGGTCGTCGCGGCGATGGTCAAAGATCCCGCGATGGCCGCCCGCTTCGTAGCCCTGGGCAATAACGATATCAACTCCCTGCGCCTCAATCTGCCGGGCTTCCTCAACGCTGGTCGCGCTGGCCATGGCGACGATGCCTCTCTCCTGCAGGCGGAGAATGACGCTGCGCGGCGGAACACCGAAATGAAAACTGACCACCGGCGGCGCCAGCTCAAGCAGCAGCTCGAGCATCGGCTGGTGCCCGAGGAGAGTTTGGTAAATCTCGGTCAGCGCCCGCGGCGGCTGGCTTCCCGCACGGGCGAACGCCGGGCGCAGCCGCTCAATCCACTGCGCTTCGACCTGCTCGTCTCTGCGCGCCGGAAGGTGGCAAAAAAGGTTCACGTTAAACGGTCGGGCGGTGAGCCGGCGCGTTTTCTCGATCAGCGCCCGCGCCTGAGAAACCGAAGAGGCGCCTAGCCCCAGCGAGCCCAGGCCGCCGGCGTTGCTGACCGCCGCTGCCAGCTCAGGCGTCGACACGCCGGCCATTGGGGCCTGTATAATGGGGTAAACGATATCAAGCTGCTGCGTCAGGCGGTTCATCATGATTGATCCTGCGTAAATTTGTGATACTCAGTGCTTAACATCTCTTTTTGAGATGTTAAGATCAATATTATTTCCATATTTAGAAGAAAAACATGAACCATAGCACGCTGGAAATCTTTAACATCGTGGCGCAGGAGCAAAGCGTCACCCGGGCGGCCAAAAGGCTGGGCCGCGCGCAATCGAACATCACGACCCGCATCCAGCAGCTTGAGGAAGAGCTCGGCGTTGAGCTGTTCGTTCGCGGTAATAAAAAGATGCTGCTCTCCGCCGCCGGGGAGCGTTTTCTTAACTACACGCAGCGGATCCTCAGCCTGGCCGAAGAGGCGAAGCAGGCGCTGCATCCGACGCAGCCCGCCGGGAGCCTGCGGATGGGGGCAATGGAGGCCGCCGCCGCCAGCCGCCTGACCTCGGTTCTGCCGCGCTTTCATCAGCAGTGTCCGGCGGTCGCCCTCACCTTACAAACCATGCCTACCCAGCAGCTGGTCGAACGCGTGCTTAACGCCGCGCTCGACTGCGCGCTGGTGAGCCTGCCGCCGGATGCGAGCGGCGAGCCGGAGTGTCCGGCGGCGCTGGAGTACCTGCCGATCTTCGCCGAGGAGCTGATGTTGATAAGCCCTGCCGGGCGGGACGGGTTCAGGCTGGCGGCGTTTGCCCAGGGCTGCAGCTATCGCAGGCGGGCGGAGTCATTTTTATCCACTATGAAAAACGTTGAAATCCAGGAGATCGGCTCATATCACGCCGTCATGGCCTGTATTGCCTCCGGCGGCTACGCCGGCATCGTCCCGCAGAGCGTGCTGGCGCTAATGACGTTACCGGAAGGCTGCGATACGCAGCCGGTCGGCACGGCGATAACCCAACTTGTCTGGCGCAAAGGCTACGTTTCGCCGGCGCTGGATGCCATGCGCCAGCAGCTGCTGCTGGCGGCGGATATTTAGCTCCTCGACGTTTGCCCGGCGGGTTTGCCGAGCATCACCAGTACGGCGGCGACAAACAGCGCGCCCCCCGCGGCACCGAGGGCGGCATTAAAGGAGCCGGTCATGCCGTGCAGGACGCCGGCCGCCAGCGGGCCGATAATCTGCCCGATGCCGTAAGTAGCGGTCATGGCGGCGATCATATTGAATGTCACCAGATGATTCAGCCGCCGCCCTTCCGGCAGCGCAAGGGTGACGGTGCCCATAAAGGTGAAGCCAACCAGCAGCGCGCTCAGCATGCAAAACGCTAAGGAGTGGCTCCAGGCGGGCAGGATCACGCCAATTGCCTGCACGATCAGATTAAGGGTAAACGCCCGCCGGTAGCCGAGCCTGAGCGCCAGCCGGTGCCAGACGAAGCAGGACGGCACCGCCGCCAGGCCAAACAGCGCCCAGAGCTGCACCGGGTCGATGTCGGTAAGCGAGCCGGAGAGAAACAGCGGTAGATAGGTGGCGGTGATGATATAACCGAATCCGGCTAAGCCGTAGATAATCAACAACTTCCATGCATCTCCGCGCTGGCCATCTGCGGCCTGCGCGTGCGCCGCTACCGTCGGCTGCCAGGCAATAAGATAGTCAGGCGGACTAAGCAGCAGGCGCAGAACCAGCAGAAATAAGATCGCCGCGCTGACGGCGCAGATGAGCCAGATCTGCTGGCTGGTCAACGCGTGGCTTTTGGCGAGCGAAATAAACTCCGCCGAGAGGAAAATCCCCATCCCGACCCCTGAAAAGAGAACCGGCGCGCCGTTGTGATGCTTCATATGCTGCAGCAGCCACAGCGAGGCGGCGATCAGCGTCACCGCGCTCAGCACGCCGGCGATGCCCCTTAGCGCAATAATGGCCAGCGGCGAGCGTAGCCAGGCAATCGCCGCCAGGCATAGCAGGGTTAAGAACACCGAAGAGAGGTTCAGCCATTTCGCATCGCCCGGCCTGGCCTTCGCCAGCATCAGCGCCCCCAGCAGATAGCCCGCGTAGTTCGCCGATGCCGCGAGATTGCCTTCGCGCAGGGTTAGAATCTGCTCATCCAGCATCAGCGGCAGGATCCCGGTGAAGGCAAAGCGCCCGTACCCCATCCCTACGATCAGCACCACCGAGCCGGCCAGCGCCAGCAGGAAAGCCTTAAGTTCCGGCCTGTATTCAGTCACCTTACCCACTCCTCTCTCTTTTAATCTCAAAATAAGAACCATAAATAATTTAAGTTCTCATTTTAGTATGATTATGAATTAACGGACAGGCAAGCGGCTTTATGCCCGAGCCGGGTATCGTTAACAGAAGAAACCAGAAGGAAAGCGAGGGGCATACTTCGTTGCTCAACGAAGTATGCGGGGGGCGAAGAGGTGCCGCCCCTCTTGCGGCACAGCAAGTGAAACGTGCGGAAATCACATCCGGCGCTCGTGCTGGCCACAGGGTCTGCGCTATGCTAACCCCCCATTTGTTTTAAATACCTGACGTTATGACCTCTTTTGCCACCCAGACTCAGCTCAATCTGCGCATCATTTCGATCGTGGTGTTCACCTGCATTTGCTATCTGTCGATCGGCCTGCCGCTCGCCGTGCTGCCCGGCTATATCCACTATCAGCTGGGCTATAGCACCTTTGTTGCCGGCGTGGTGATCAGTCTGCAGTACGTTGCCACCCTGTTCAGCCGGCCGCACGCCGGGCGCTACGCCGATATCTGGGGGCCGAAAAAGGTCGTCAGCCTCGGTATCGTTTGCTGCCTGCTGAGCGGGGTCTTTACCCTGGCGGCGGTGCTGCTGCAATCCGCGCCGCTGCTGGCGGTAGCGGCTCTGCTGGTTGGCCGAGTTTTCCTTGGCGTGGGCGAGAGCTTTACCGCCACCGGGGCGACGCTGTGGGGTATTAAAACCGTCGGCGCGATCCATACCTCCAGGGTGATCTCCTGGAACGGGGTTGCCACCTACGTGGCGATGGCGGTCGGCGCCCCACTGGGGGTTCTGCTCAACGGCTATTTTGGCATTAGCGGTTTTGCCGCCGTGGTGGTTCTGGTGGCCTTTATCGGCCTGCTCTTTGCCCGCACGCGTAATGACGTCAGCGTCAGCGGCGGCGTTCGCGCCCCTTTCCATGTGGTGGTGCGCAAAATCTGGCCCTTCGGGCTGGGACTGGCGCTGGGGACCGTGGGCTTCGGGGTAATCGCCACCTTCATCACCCTCTACTTTTCCGCCCACGACTGGCAGGGCGCGGCGTTTACGCTGTCGCTGTTCAGCGTCGGTTTTATCTGCATTCGTCTGGTGCTGGGCAACACCATCACCCGCTACGGCGGCGTTCCGGTCTCGCTGGCGTGCTTTGTTATCGAATGCATCGGCCTGCTGATTATCTGGCAGGCCTCTTCCGCATGGGTTGCCGGGATCGGCGCGTTCCTGACCGGCTCCGGTTTCTCGCTGGTCTTCCCGGCGCTGGGCGTCGAGGCGGTGAAGCAGGTTGAGGAGCAGAACCAGGGCACCGCGCTGGGCACCTACTCGGCGTTCCTCGATCTGGCTCTCGGGCTGACCGGCCCCGTAGCCGGCTGGGTGGCCGGCTATTACAGTCTGGGAACTATTTATCTGCTGGCGGCGGCGGTGGTGGTCATGGCGTTTATCTTGATATTACGCGTATATCTGCAACAACGCGCCGGTTTGCGGCGGGCGTAAGGAATTGTGTTCGGCGCGCCGCCCCCGCTGAAAAAGGTAAAAAAGTAATCAAGAATTGACTGTTATTCGGCATCCGTGACACCATCCGCTCAGCGCCCGGCAACGGGCGTACTGGCGATACGGGTGATATATCAGAGATCGAATAATAACGATCCGTGCCCGTTATCATGCCCAATCCGAATCACTGACCTCGACGGTGAATTCCTGAGTCTGGCGGGAAATACATACATGCATCAAAGTTTTAATCAGCGGGTTCATTTCTATTACTGCATATTAATCGCGCTGAAAATACACGGAAAATCTAAGAAATCGGGCGGAATCAGAGGAAAAAATAACTTCCTGCTGAAATGGCTGCGCAACGCGCAGGACAATAATATTTTCCATCCGGATATCACCAGCGAAATTGAGTGGCTGCGGGGGAAAATAATCCAGGCCGGATACGATACCGATCTTGAGCCGATGCTGGATTTTGTCTATGCCACCGCCAGCCGCGCGGAGTCGTTAAAGGACGCTGATTAAGCCGATATTGCGACGCAGCGTATTCGCCCTTCTTCAGAAAGCGTGACACTGTCACGTAGAGAATAAAAATGGGTAAAGTCATTTTACCCGCGGCCAATGCCATCTATGCTGATCAACGAGTTTATCTAACCCGGAGTCACCGATGGCAGACTGGAATCCCTCGCTTTATCTACAGTTCGGCGCCGAGCGTACGCGCCCCGCCGCCGAACTGCTCGCTCGTATCGCTCACCATCCCGTTACCCTCGCCGTTGACCTTGGCTGCGGGCCGGGAAACAGCACCGCGCTGCTGCACCATGCCTGGCCCACAGCGACGGTGGTCGGCGTGGATAATTCGCCGGCGATGCTGGAAGAGGCGTCCCGGGCGCTGCCCGCCTGCCGCTTCGTCGCCGCCGATATTCGCGAGTATCGACCCGAGCGTCCGGCAGATGTAATCTACGCCAACGCCTCTCTACAGTGGCTTACCGACCACCAGACGCTGTTCCCGCAGCTCGTCGAACGACTGGCGGAGAGCGGTGTTCTGGCGGTGCAGATGCCGGATAACTGGCAGGAGCCTTCGCATACTCTGATGCGTCAGGTCGCTCAGGAGCTTGGGCATCCGGAGAGCGGACGCCACCCGCTTCCCACCCCCCGCCAGTATTATGACATCCTGGCGAACAGCGGCTGCGAGGTCGATATCTGGCGCACCACCTATTACCATCAGCTCGATTCCCATCAGGCCATTATTGACTGGCTGCAGTCGACGGGGCTGCGTCCGTACCTGCAGAACCTCGACGATTGCCAGCGCGACGCGTTTCTCAGCCGCTATCTGACGCTTCTACAGGAGCACTATCCGTTACAGTGTAACGGTAAGGTACTGTTGCTATTCCCGCGTCTGTTTATCGTCGCCCTTCGCCGGGCCGCTGCCTTATAGCACCTGCCGGGCGCACAGGACGTCGCCCGGTTTTTATCGCTAACCGTCCTGTTTTTCAGGATCGATTATCAAAAATGTTGCGACATTCAGAAACATTGCCCTGTGCCACTCTCCCTTCATCCTCTTATGGCAACCGGAGATATGCACGATGGCATCACCTAACCGCAACAACCTGGCCGGGATCGCGCCAAAGCTCGCCCTGCTCACCGAAGACGTGCTGTTCGGCGATATCTGGGCCCGTAGCGAGCTGTCGCCGCGGGACAGAAGCCTGATTACCCTCGCCACCCTGACGGCGCTGGGCAGAGAACGACAGCTGCCGTGGCATATTGATTTTGCCGCCGGCAACGGTCTGACCCGCGCGGAAATCATCGAGGTTTTCACTCATCTGGCCTTTTATGCCGGCTGGCCTGCGGCCGTCACCGCGCTCCCCTGCATACCGCCGGAGGAACCAGCATGCCCTTGACCCGAATAACGCTGCGCGCCGGCTATGACGATCAATGGATTGCCCGGCTGTCCGCGCTACTCCAGCAAACTCTGGTGGACGAGTTTGCGGTTCCGCCGGCGGATAAATTTCAGTTTATCGACGTTCTGCCCGACGCCCGGCGCATCGTCGATCCGCACTATCTCAGCGGCGGGCGCAGCGAGGACTATCTGCTGTTTCATATTTTTGCCGGCAAACCGCGCAGCGCGCAGCAGAAAAAGCGCTTCTATCGACGACTGTGCGATCGGCTGCAGGCGGAGCTCGGCATCGCTCCTGACGACGTGATGGTGGTCATTCAGTTTAACCATGCCGAGGACTGGAGCTTTAGCCGCGGTGAGATGCTAACCGGGTAGGTTGAAGAGCTAATTAACGGCGCCGCAGCGGGCGCCGTACTGCCGGATTTACCAGGGGAGATGGTGCACCAGGGAGAGATCCCAGGCGGTAGCCAGCAGCGAAAGAAAGATGATCAAATTAACGGTCGTCTCGATGCGTTTTTCCATTTTGGATTCTCCTGAGTCGTTTTCCGCTATTAGACAGGGAAAATCTTAATAACTTCTTATCGCTGACGGCTTATAGCGTCGCGCGATAGCGGACATAATCATCCGCAGGGGTGAATTCATCATACAGCTTACGGGCGGGATTATCAGCGCGCGTATGCCAGTAGAGCCGCGACCACCCCTGCGTTTTTCCTTCCAAATATAGCGCCTGCATCAGCGCTCTGGCGACTCCGCGCCCGCGCATCTGCGGATCGACGAACAGATCCTCCAGATAACAAACGGGCGTTTTCACCCAGGTGCCTTCGTGCAGCACGCAAATAGCGAACCCGACCACCCGACCATCGATGACCGCCGCCCGGCCAATAACCGGAGATGCGTCGTCCAGCAGGCGTTGCCAGGTGTACTCGGTCACGTCGTCAGGCTGCGGGCTGCCGTAAAAACGGGTATAGCCCTCCCACAGCTGAAGCCACTGCGGTTTGTCCTGCGGACGCAGCTCGCGTATATCAACGATCATCATGCCCTCCCACCTCATGCGAATAAGCCATTATTTTCCTGAAAGGAAATTACTTCAAGCGCGGCGAATCTAGTCTGCCTATGTCCGGGGTCGTTAAGGTATAATGCGCGACTCAAGGGGAGAGGGATAATGACGCGGAAAAACAAAGTAACGATGAACGATATCGCCCGTACGGCGGGCGTTTCACAGGCAACGGTATCGTTGGTCCTCAATCAATCCCGGAATATCAAGCTGAGCGAGGAGACCCGCCAACGGGTGATTGCCGTTGCGACTGAGCTCGGCTACGACCGCCTGCCGGCGATCCACGCCCCGCGCAATCAGGAAGAGGTGGCGCTGCTGGTCAGCACCCTGCAAAGCTATGACCCCTTTATCGATGCGATCAGCCAGGCGCGGGAAGCGGCCTGGCGCAATGAAGTGCTGCTGACCGTCTATGATTACGGCGACGACGTCGAGCTGGCTATTAATATTATCCGTCAGCTGGAGCAGCGTAACTGTATCGGCATTATTCTCGCCTCCCCGGTGACCACGCTTGTGGATATGACCGATTTTCAGGACTGTACCCGCCTGCCGCTGGTGTTGCTCAACCAGCGCGACCCGGACTCGCCGCTGCTGCCTTCATTTGTCCCCGACGACTACGCCAACGCGTTTCAGGTGACCCGCCATCTGATCTCCATGGGCGCACGACGCATCGCGCATATCACCGGTGAAAGCTGGATGGAGGCGAGCCGCCAGCGGCTGGCGGGATATCAGGCAGCGCTGGAGCAGGCCGGACAGACGTACGATGAGGGCCTGGTGCGCCAGACCAACTGGCAGTTCAGCGAGTCCTTTACCGCCACCTGCTCTCTGCTGGAGCAGCCGGATCGCCCGGACGCCATCTTCTGCGCCAGCGACTGGCTGGCGATCGGCTGCTATCAGGCGCTGGCTGTCAACGGCGTCAGGCTGCCGCAGGATATATTGCTGGCGGGATACGACGATCAGAAAATATCGGAGCAGCTCACCCCGCCGCTTACCAGTATTCAGCTGCCTTACAGCGAATTAGGGCGGCTGGCGGTGGAGTATCTGTGCAATCAGGAGGATGCGGCGACGCATGTCATGCTGGCCGGTCGGCTAAAAGTCAGATCCTCCAGCAGCCGGGAATAACGCCTCCCGACATCACGTCAGAGGCGACAGCGCGTCCCGAAACGCGATCGAGGTCGTGAATTTGCGCATTTGCAGCGATTTTCGTCATCCGCAGGATGCCGCGCCCCTCAGCAGAAAGCGCCTCCTTTCGTTCTGCCCGACGAAGCGGGTAAGGAGCAGCAGGTCAGGCAGGGTTATTTATCTGCCGTACAAAAGTATGTTGTAACTAATAAGGTGGGATAAATAACCCGGCAAGCGCCGGGTCAAATTTGAATTAGCAGAGCGGCTTAACCGCCTCGCGCATACCTTTGAGCAGAATGGCGTCAAGGTCGAGGGTCACCTGCTCCACGAGACCGGGAATCTGGCTCAAATCCTGCTGCCAGTGCGCCTCAACCGACAGCACCGCTTTAACCAGCTCGCTGGTACTCAGCTGCGCGTCACGATGCGCGGACCACAGCGCCCGATAGAGCGCCATCCATTCGGCATCGTCCTGCAGGGGATAATTTTCCTCACCGCGTTCGCCGCGATAGAACGCGATTAAGGCCGCCAGGGCAAAGGTAAGCCGGGGCGCCAGTTTACCGTTGTTCGCCTGCCCCGTCAGCAGCTGCGGCAGAATGCGGGTGCGGTATTTCGTCATGCCGTTAAGCGCAATCGACAGCAGCTGATGCTGAATATAGGGATTGCGGAAGCGCCCGGTCACCGCGCCGGCGAAAGCCTCCAGCTCTTCGCGCGGCAAATCCAGCTGCGGAATAATTTCCTCATAAATCGCCTTTTCGACGAAAGCACAGATCTGGCGATCGTTCATCGCTTCGCCGACGGTATCCAGCCCGGCGAGGAAGGCCACCGGCACCAGCGCGGTGTGCGCGCCGTTAAGAATCGCCACTTTACGCTCTTTGTAAGGCTTAATATCGTCGACAATCAGGACGTTAAGCTGCAGCTTATCGAGGCGCAGCTCCGCGGCCAGCGATTGAGGCCCCTGAATAACGAAGAGATAGAAATGTTCGGCGGTGTCCAGGAAGGCGTCTTTATAGCCGAGCTGCTGCTCGATCTGCAGCGCTTCATCGCGCGGATAGCCGGTAACGATGCGGTCCACCAGCGTCGAGCAGAAGGTATTCGCCTCATCCAGCCAGGCGATAAAGGCTTCAGGTAGCGCCCACTCTTTGGCGTAGCGCAGCACCAGCTCGCGCAGGGCCGCGCCGTTATAGTCGATAAGCTCGCAGGGAATGATGACCCAGCCCTTATCGCCGGCGCCGGAGAAGCAGCTGTAGCGCTCGAACAGCAGGCGAGTCAGCTTAGCCGGGTAGCTCGCCGCCGGGGCATCATCAAAACGGTCTCCCGCGTGGTAGCTAATTCCCGCTTCGGTGGTATTGGAAAACACAAAACGGATATCCGGATTATGCGCCAGGCGCAGGTATTCGGCGTAGTCCGCATAGACGCTGATTTCCCGGGTGACGCTGCGGATGATGCGCGCATCGCTAACCGCTTCGCCCTGCCCGTTGAGCCCGCGAATAATGGTGGTATAGAGGCCGTCCTGCACGCTCAGCGACGGCGGGAATTCGCTCGCAATCGGGCGCACGATGACGACGCCGGCATTCAGGTCGGTGTGCTCATTGAGCAGATCGATCTGCCAGTCGATAAAAGCGCGTAAGAAGTTGCCCTCACCGAACTGGATAATGCGTTCCGGATACTGCGCGCCGGGAAAATCGCGACGATTTAGTGTTTTCACAAGGAGTCCCCTCATAGAGTAGTCATACAACCTGCGTAATTGGTGTAATAACTTATCAGCTTTCTCTACGACTAAAACCCCGTTTTGATCAAACCATCGGCGGTTAATGCAGGAACTTATAGAACAGCGAGGTGGCGGTCATTGTACCGTCCGGCATCAGCGCATAGCGCGGAATTTCCCCGGCTTTTTCCCAGCCGCACTGCACGTAGAAGCGCTCAGCGCCGCTGCCCGTCGCGGTATCCAGCACCAGCACGGACTTGCCCTGGTCGCGGGCGACTTTCTCCAGATAGTTCATCAGCGCGTTGGCCAGCCCCTGGCGTCTGGCATTTTGGTGAACCAAAAGTTTGGCCACGTCGGCGCGATGGGGCTGGTTTTCCGGCTGGCTGACAATAAGCTGGACGGTACCGACAATCTGGTGACCTTCATTTTCCGCCACTATCACGATGCGCTCTCCGGCGGCAACGCTCTGTGCGGTACGACTCCAGAAGTCGCGGGCGGTTTGCGCTGAGAATGGCAGCATAAAGCTGACCGACGCTCCGCCGTTCACACAGCTGGTCAAAATGTCGCTTAACGGCTGAAGCTGGTCGAGGATTTCTTCACGCGAGAGCGTGCGCAGGGAGAAGGATGTGGCCATGATAAGTTCCTTAAAATTGACCACATCACTATGTTTTTAACCTAAATTTAACACAAGCAAAATCACTATCGTATTTTCTTATTACCGTCTTCAGGCCAGCCCGGGGGTACAAACGCGATTGCGCCCCGCCTTCTTAGCGCTCACCAGATAGTCGTCGGCGGCCATAAGCAGCTGATTAAAGAGCTCGGTTATCCGCTCGCTCCCTACCTGACGGGACTCCAGACCCATGCTCACAGTCAGGCGGATCTGATTCTGCCCCCAGACAAAGGTTTGCGCCTCAACGCCCTGACGGATTTTCTCCGCCAGCGCCTGACTCTCCTGCAGCGATGAGGTCAGGGTCGCCACGGCGAACTCCTCTCCGCCGATGCGCGCTACCATTCCCTGCTCGCCCGCCAGCTGACGCACCTGCTGCGCAAACTGCGTCAGGACGCAATCGCCGCACTCGTGCCCCCAGCTGTCGTTAACCCGCTTAAAGCCGTCAATATCCAGCACCATCACCGTCAGCAGCTGCCCTTCCGCCAGCGGCTGACGCTTCAGCGCCTCGCCGAGCCCGGAGCGCGAATAAACGCGGGTCTGGAAATCAAAATCGGCGCGCAGCGCCAGCTGCTTCACCAGATTATTAATCGCTTCCACACTCGAGGCGACAATCACCGGGCTAATCAGCATCGCGGCGATACCCAGACGGGTGGAGAAGAGCTGCCATGGCTGCATCCGCGCGTCAGGAGAGAGGTGGATCAGCGAGTTGGCCACCAGCAGAATTTCGCTGATGCCGGTGATAAACGTCAGCAGGCAGGTCAGCGGCAGCGGATAGCGAATGGCGCACCAGATCAGCGCCGGCAGCGGGAAGGTGATGCTCCCTGCTCCGCCGACGCTAACCCCGAGAATAATCGACAGTACCAGGACGATAACCGGCAGCAGCTGGCGGAAACGAAAGGCGCCGAGAGCGGAAGGCAGCGTCAACGTCAGAATAAACGGCAGGATCAGCACCGCGGTAGAGAACTGCTCGCTAAACCAGTCCGCCAGTTGGGGAATAAAGGTGGCGCGCTCGACGTCCACCGATCCCAGCGCGCCGACGGCCGCGCACAGCAGCGCCGCCAGCAGGCAGTAGCAAAACAGGCTTAGCGCATTAATCGGCCCCGGCATAGAATCCGCGCGGCGTTTATCCCACAGCACCAGCTGCGCCAGAGTGACAATAAAAACAATATTGGAGAAATTAATCAGCAGCGAGGCAAAGCCCATTCCCCAGCGCGAGGTTAAACCGTCATAAACCAGCATTGCGGCAAAACAAACCGCATAAAAATAGCTGCGATTTAGCCAGACGTAACGCGCGAAGATCCCCGCCATCACGGCATTCAGCGGCCAGAAAAACGAGAGTTCCTGCACCAGGCGCAGCATCGCGCCAAAGAAATGAAGCAGCAGCGTTAACGTGAATAACACCAGCGCATCGCGCACGGGCTGCTCCTCACGAAACAGCGTGAATGACCGAATCGACAGTGAAGACATTCAGTAATTATCCGTCTAATTGTTTCAGGCAATTATTATGTTAATAATTAGTTAGCGGATTATCATAGCATGAGAATATTTATCAGGCATACCTATGGCTGATTGTTGCTCACTATTAATGGCCGGCGGAATTCATCTGCAGCACCAGCCAATGGTGAATAACCTGCACGACGTAGCGCTGCTCGTCGGCGCTCAGCGCCCGGCCGCGGGGGATCGCGTGCCACTTTTCGAGGCAGCCGCGACAGCAGGTGGCCGTCGCGTGCTGGGCGATAAATACCGGATGACCGCGCATCGGGGTTTGCTTACCGTCATTGGGGATAGTCGCCGGCGCCAGACGGCGGGCAATAAAATCCGCCGCGTGCTGATCAATGGTCTCCGCCCCTTTATCGATACAGTATTGCCGCTCTTTCATCCCCAGCCGAAAACGGGAGCGAAACGCCGAGCGCTGCAGCCGGCTAAATAAACGGTTCATGGCATCCATCAGAATATCGACCTTCCCACCTTTTGCGTGAGTCTTTCCAGCAGCGCAATCCCGGCCAGTGAATTCCCGGCCTGGTCCAGCTCCGGGCTCCATACCGCAATGGCCATCTCCTGCGGGACGATCGCCACGATCCCCCCACCAACGCCCGATTTTGCCGGCAGCCCGACGCGCCAGGCAAACTCCCCGGCGTTTTGATACATGCCGCTGGTCATCATCAGGGCATTCACCTGACGCGACTGAATCGGCGCAATCACCGGCGTATTGAGATGCGGGGCGATACCGCGATCGGCGAGGAACAGAAAGGTTCGCGCCAGCTCAACGCAGCTCATCTCCAGCGAACAGTAGTGGAAATAGTTGTGCAGCACGGTAGCGACGTCGTTATGGAAATTGCCAAAGGACTTCATCAGCCAGGCAATCGCCGCATTGCGCGCCGAGTGCTCGAACTCGGAGCGCGCCACCAGCGGGTCGTAGGCAATGTCCGCCACGCCGCTCAGGCGCCGGACTATTTCCAGCATCCGCTGGCGCGGGGCGCTGAGGCGGCTTTGCAACATATCGCACACCACCAGCGCCCCGGCGTTAATAAAGGGATTGCGCGGCTTTCCCTGCTCGATTTCCAGCTGCAGGAGCGAGTTAAACGGCTGGCCGGAGGGATCTTTCCCCACCCGCTGCCAGATCTCGTCTTCCTGATAGTGGTTCATCGCCACCACCAGGCTGAGCACTTTAGAGATCGATTGAATGGAAAAACGTTCATAGGCGTCGCCGGCAAAATAGTGCTGCCCGTCAACCGTGCAGATCGCAATGCCAAGCTTATTGCCGCTCACGCGGGCCAGCGCCGGAATGTAGTCCGCCACCTTGCCGCGCCCAATCAGCGGCCTGATTTCCGCCAGAATCGCATCCAGCATTGCATTATTGATAACCGTCGCCACGCCCGGCTCCTTGCCCACATCCAAATTCGGGCTGCGAGTATAGCAGAGCGCGGCGACGGGCGTCAGGCGCTAACGTCGATTAGCGACGGTCTTTCCATACGGTCTGCACGTTACAGAACTCATGCAGCCCAAAGTGCGAGAGTTCCCGGCCGAAGCCGCTTTTTTTCACGCCGCCAAAAGCCACCCGCGCGTCGCTGGCGCTGTAGCCGTTAATAAAGACCCCGCCGCACTCCAGCCGGCGGGAGAAGCGGTCGGCCTCTTCGACGCTGGCGGTAAAGACGGTGGCCGACAGACCAAACTCGCTGTCGTTAGCCAGCTCCAGAGCGTGCGCGGCGTCGCGAGCCACGGTGATGGTGGCGACCGGGCCAAACAGCTCCTGGCGGAAACCGGTCATGTCCGCGGTGACGTTACCCAGCACCGTCGGCGCATAGTAGTTGCCGGCGCCGGCAATCTTTTCGCCGCCGAGCAGCAGGGTTGCCCCTTCCGCCAGCGTCGCCGCCACCTGCTGATGGAGCTCGTCGCGCAGATCGAAACGCGCCATTGGCCCCAAATAGTTGGCCTCATCGCGCGGGTCGCCCATTTTCAACGCCTCAACGGCGGCAACGAATTTTTCGCTGAACGCATCGGCAATGTCAGCTTCGACGATAAAGCGCTTCGCCGCCGCGCACACCTGTCCGGTGTTCTGATAGCGCCCGATGACCGCCGCCTTCACCGCTTCATCAAGATCGGCGTCGTTGAGGACGATAAACGGATCGGAGCCCCCCAGCTCAAGGACGCACTTCTTCAGCGCGGCGCCGGCCTGGGCACCAATCGCCTTCCCGGCGCGCACGCTGCCGGTTACGGTCACCGCCGCAATACGCGGATCGTTAATGGTCTGCGAGACGCCATCATTGGTGGCGTTAATCCAGCCAAACACGCCGGCCGGCAGCCCGGCCTGGGCGAAAATATCGCCGATCAGCGCCGCGCTGCCCATCACGTTTGGCGCGTGTTTGAGCAGATAGCTGTTGCCCGCCAGCAGGATCGGTACCGCGCCGCGCAGCACCTGCCACAGGGGGAAGTTCCACGGCATAATCGCCAGAATGGCGCCCAGCGGACGATATTCGATAACCGCTTTATTCTCTTCGACCTGGGTGGCTTCGGTTGCCAGCATGGCCGGACCGTGTTCGGCATACCAGTCGCAGAGATTGGCCGATTTGGCCACTTCGCCGCGGGCCTGGGCAATCGGCTTGCCCATCTCCAGGCTTATCATCTGCGCCATCTCCTCCGCCCGGCTGCGCAGAACGCTGCCGACCTGACGCAGCGCCTCGGCGCGCTGAGCTACGCTTGCGGCGCGCCACTGGCGATAGCCCTGCTCCGCGAGAGCAATCGCCGCATCGACTTCCCGTTCGGTAGCCCAGGGCAGAGACGACATAATTTCACCGGTGGTGGGGTTCACGGAAACCGCATGAGTGGCAGATAAATTCATCGTTATTCTCTCTGTGTTGATGGCGAATGTTGATTGCGAACTGACCTCATTCTGGCTTACGCTCCTATTCATTGAAAATGAATAATATTAAGCAACCTGTTCACAAAAGAAGAATACTATGGACCTGACCCAGCTTGAGATGTTTAACGCCGTCGCCGCCGCCGGCAGCATTACCCAGGCCGCGCAGAAGGTGCACCGCGTCCCTTCGAACCTCACCACCCGCATTCGCCAGCTGGAGGCCGACCTCGGCGTTGAGCTGTTTATTCGCGAGAACCAGCGCCTGCGCCTTTCCCCTGCCGGCCATAGCTTTCTGCGCTACAGCCAGCAGATCCTGGCGCTGGTCGACGAGGCGCGAATGGTGGTTGCCGGCGATGAGCCGCAGGGGCTATTTTCGCTGGGGTCGCTGGAGAGCACCGCCGCGGTAAGGATCCCCTCGGCGCTGGCGCTCTATAACCAGCGCTACCCGAAAATCCATCTCGCGCTCTCGACCGGCCCTTCCGGCACGATGATCGACGGCGTGCTGGAGGGCACCCTGAGCGCGGCGTTTATCGACGGCCCGCTGGTGCACCCGGGCCTCGAAGGCCTGCCGGTGTTCCCGGAGGAGATGATGATCGTCGCCCCCGTGGGCCATGCGCCGATTACGCGCGCCAGCGAGGTGAACGGCGTCAACGTTTACGCGTTTCGCGCCAACTGCTCCTATCGGCGCCATTTCGAAAGCTGGTTCCACGCCGATCGCGCCACCCCCGGGCGGATCCACGAGATGGAGTCCTATCATGGCATGCTGGCGTGCGTGATTGCCGGCGCCGGGCTGGCGCTGATCCCGCGTAGCATGCTCGAGAGCATGCCCGGCCATCAGCAGGTTTCCGCGTGGCCGCTGGCCGAAGAGTGGCGCTGGCTAACCACCTGGCTGGTGTGGCGGCGCGGGGCGAAAACCCGCCAGCTGGAGGCGTTTATAGCGCTGCTGAACGAAGATCGGCAACGAGCAGTTTCTCCATAAACAGGCTCAGCGGGTCTTCCTGATAGGGGGAAAAGGGGCTGCGCGTTTGATAGCCGCTGCGGGTATAGAGCCTGACGGCGGCCTGCTGGTAAATGCCGGTTTCGAGGCGCACGGTGTGGCAGTCGCGGCGGCGGGCCTCGCTTTCCAGCGCCTCCAGCAGCCGTTCACCCAGCATCTGCCCGCGATGGTTGGGGTCGATAAACACCCGCTTCATTTCGCCAAAGCCATCGTCGCTAAGGACAATCGCTCCGCAGCCCACCGCACGCTGGTTTTCATCCCTGATAAGCAGCGCGATAACCGACTCCGCATGCAGCTGGCTCAGGTCGACGAGGTGGTTGCTCTCCGCGGGATAGAGCGATGCCTGGAAAGCGTCCAGCTGGGCAATCAGGGCGGTGAGATCGGGATGGGATAGCGTGGTCGGGGCGATGGTGTACATGGGCTGGCTCCTTTTTTGGAGCCACTGTAGCGCAGCGCGTACGCCCGTTTCTCATAGCATTAACTTATACCTCCGGCATCCTCTTGCGCTAACCAATTGAGCCGCAGTAATTTTATGTCATGACGGTTGATATCAGGAACGAACCATGAACAGCAAAGCGCGTAAGGTGATGATCATTGGCGCAGGCAACGTCGGCACCTCGGCGGCCTATGCATTATTAAACCAGAACATCTGCGAAGAGCTGATCCTCGTCGATCTCGATAAAACGCGGGCCCAGGCGCACGCTCAGGACCTTAGCGACGCCGCCGCCTATATGCCGGGAATGATGGCCATTTCAGTACGCGACGCTAGCGACTGCGCCGATGTGGATATCGCGGTGATCACCGTCTCCGGCGGCGCGCTGAAAGAGGGAGAGAGTCGCCTGGACGAGCTGACCCGTACGGCGAAAATCGTCCGCAGCATTGTCCCGCGGATGATGGCTAACGGTTTCAACGGTATCTTCCTGATTGCCACCAACCCTTGCGATATCATTACCTGGCAGGTATGGCAGCTTTCCGGCCTGCCGCGCGGCCAGGTGATCGGTACCGGCGTCTGGCTGGATACCACCCGCCTGCGCCGGGTGCTGGCGCAGGCGCTGGATATTGGCGCCCAGAGTATCGACGCTTTTATTCTCGGCGAACATGGCGATACCCAGTTTCCGGTGTGGTCCCACTCGTCGGTGTACGGCTCGCCGATTGCCGAGGTGTACCAAAAACATACCGGTAAGGCGCTGGACCGTCAGCAAATCGCCGACCGGGTGCGCAAACTCGGGTTTGAGATCTACGCCGGTAAAGGCTGCACCGAATATGGCGTCGCCGGAACCATCGGCGAGATTTGTCGCAATATCTTTACCGGTAGCCACCGCGCGCTGGCCATCTCCTGCATTCTCGATGGCGAGTACGGCATTCGCGGCGCGGCGGTCGGCGTGCCGGCCGTGCTGGCGCAAAACGGCGTGCAGCAGATTATAGAATTGCAGCTGGCGCCGGAGGAAAGCGAGAAGTTCCTTCATTCGGTGGCGGTGATAAAAGCCAATATCGCCCGCCTCGAATAAGGTATGGCCTGGCGTCCGACGGGCGCGGAGCCGGGCCAGCCGCCACGCGAGGTGACAGCCTCTTTCTCGGGATTGCGCTAGCGCAGGCCAATTTTGCCAATCAGGTAGGTGACCGCCTGGCCGCCGATCAGCACCCTATCGCCCTGCCACTGGCAGCGCAGATCGCCGCCGCGGGCCGATACCTGACGCGCCAGCATCTGCGTTTTGCCAAGCCTCTCGCCCCAGAATGGGATCAGCATGCTGTGAGTCGAGCCGGTGACCGGATCTTCGGCAACGCCTTCGCCAGGGCAGAAGAAGCGGCTGACGAAGTCGTACTCCTCATCCGCCGCGCTGATGCAGACCATTTTGCCGAGCCCCTGGAGCTGATGCATATCCGGACGGACGGCTTCAACCTGCTGGCGGTTGGCCAGCACCACCAGGTAGTCGCGTCCGACCCGCACGTCCAGCGCGTCGCTAATTCCCAACCCGGCAAACAGCCCGGCAGGCGGCGCGGTGACCTCCTCCGTTGACCAGGCCGGGAAGTCGAGGGTCAGCCAGTCGCCGCTGCGCGTCACCCGCAGCTCGCCGACAAAGCGGGTGCTAAAAACGATAGTGGCGCTGGGATGATTGAGATATTCAAAAATTACGTGCGAGGCCGCCAGCGTGGCGTGGCCGCAGAGGTTTATCTCATATTGGGTGGTGAACCAGCGCAGCTCATAGCCCTCATCGGTGCGCACGAAGAAGGCGGTCTCCGACTGATTGTGCTGCTGCGCCATTTTCAGCAGCGTCTCGTCCGGCAGCCACTCGGTGAGCGGGCATACCGCCGCGGCGTTACCGCCAAAGTTACGATCGCTGAAAGCATCCACCAGATAAAAATCAATTTCCTGCATCGCTGTGTTCCTTTTTTTTACTTATCCTCAACATGACATAAAAGCGGGATGCGCACACGATCTATATACAAATTAATCTGTTAGCTCTTTTATCGCCTTGAGATAATAATGAGACACGGATCACAAAATGATTGTATTTTCACCAGCAATCGTTTTAAGATCGCCTTCTCTTCTTCCTCTAATCATCACTCAGTTCAAAACCTATGATTACAAACACGGTTTCACGCAAGGTCGCGTGGCTTCGGGTAGTCACGCTGGCGATCGCCGCTTTTATCTTTAATACCACCGAATTCGCGCCGGTCGGCCTGCTGTCGGATATCGCCGACAGCTTCGGCATGGAAACCGCCCAGGTCGGCATGATGCTGACTATTTACGCGTGGGTTGTGGCCCTGATGTCGCTGCCGTTTATGCTGCTCACCAGCCAGATGGAGCGCCGCCGCCTGCTGATCGGCCTGTTTATTCTGTTTATCGCCAGCCACGTGCTGTCGTTTTTTGCGTGGAGCTTTAACGTGCTGGTGATCAGCCGCATCGGTATCGCCTTTGCCCACGCGGTGTTCTGGTCCATTACCTCGGCGCTGGCGATCCGCATGGCGCCGCCGGGGAAACGCGCCCAGGCGCTGAGCCTGATCGCCACCGGCACCGCGCTGGCGATGGTCTTTGGTATCCCCATCGGCCGCATCGTTGGCCAGTACTTCGGCTGGCGCACCACCTTCCTGGTCATCGGTATTGGCGCGCTGGTGACGCTGGTGTGCCTCTATAAGCTGCTGCCGAAGCTGCCCAGCGAGCACTCCGGTTCGCTGAAAAGCCTGCCGCTGCTGTTTCGCCGCCCGGCGCTGCTCAGCATCTATCTGCTGACCGTTATCGTGGTGACCGCGCACTATACCGCCTACAGCTACATCGAGCCGTTTGTACAGACTGTGGCCGGTATGAGCGGTAATTTCGCTACCGTGCTGCTGCTGGTACTCGGCGGCGCTGGGATCATCGGCAGCGTGCTGTTCGGTAAGCTGGGCAATCAGCACGCTTCGCGCCTGATTAATGTCGCGATTGGCCTGCTGCTGGTCTGCCTGCTGCTGCTGCTGCCGGCATCGCAAAACGCCAACCACCTGATGCTGCTGAGCATCTTCTGGGGCGTGGCGATTATGATTATCGGCCTGGGGATGCAGGTTAAGGTGCTGGCGCTGGCGCCGGACGCGACCGACGTGGCGATGTCGCTGTTCTCGGGGATCTTTAACATCGGCATCGGCGCCGGCGCGCTGGTTGGCAGCCAGGTGAGCACCCATCTGTCAATGGCCTCCATCGGCTACGTCGGAGCCATTCCGGCGCTGGTGGCGCTGGTGTGGTCGGTGATGATTTTCCGCCGCTGGCCGGCGTCGCTGGAAGAGCAGCCGCACCACTCCTGATAGCCAGCATAAAAAAGCCGGACGGCGCAACGCTGTCCGGCTTTTTTTTTGCCCATTCACCCGTCAGGCATGATAGGTGGTAATAATTTCCAGCACCCCGTTAATAATAAACTGCACGCCCATACACACCAGCAGGAAGCCCATCAGGCGGGAGATCGCCTCGATACCGCCCTTGCCGACCAGGCGCATAATTGCCCCGGAGCTGCGCAGGCTGGCCCACAGAATCAGCGCCACCAGCGCGAAGGTAATCGGCGGCGCCGCCAGCACCACCCACTCCGGAAACTCAACGCCGTGCTTCACCGTCGACGCCGTACTGATGATCATCGCGATAGTACCCGGCCCGGCGGTGCTCGGCATGGCCAGCGGGACAAAGGCGATATTGGCCGTCGGCTCATCCTGCAGCTCTTCCGATTTCATCTTGGCTTCCACCGAGTCATGGGCCTTCTGCTGCGGAAACAGCATCCGGAAGCCGATAAAGGCGACGATCAGCCCGCCGGCAATACGCAGACCGGGTATCGAAATGCCGAAGGTGTTCATCACCACCTGGCCGGCATACCACGCCACCGCCAGAATGATAAAGACATATACCGAGGCCATCAGCGATTGTCGGTTACGCTCGGCGCTGTTCATGTTGCCCGCCAGCCCGAGGAACAGTGCGACGGTCGTGAGCGGGTTTGCCAGCGGCAAAATCACCACCAGCCCCAGACTTATCGCTTTAAAAAGCTCCATCATGATTAATTAAGCCCCTGTTAATATTAAACAATTAAAAGTTTTACTCGCTGAGTATAACGTTGGTCGTCGCTATCATACCAGCGCCGATATTTTCTCCGCGCCCCCTGTACAAAAGAGCTTTAGCAAATTGTGTCATCGCCTAATCCATCAGGTTGACTTATTGTTGCCTGGGCAATAATATCCACAGCAATTAAATAATTGCCTGGGCAACCATTGTGAAAAGCACGAGTGACCTGTTTAACGAAATGATCCCCCTCGGTCGCTTGATCCAGATGGTTAACCAGAAAAAAGATCGCCTGCTCAACGAGTACCTTTCGCCGATGGATATCACTTCCACCCAGTTCCGGGTGCTCTGTTCCATTCGTTGCGAAGTATGCATTACCCCCGTTGAGCTGAAAACCGTGCTCTCGGTCGACCCAGGCGCAATGACGCGCATGCTCGATCGCCTGGTCTGTAAAGGCTGGATTGAACGGTTACCCAACCCCACTGACAAACGCGGCGTGCTGGTGCAGCTAACGCCAGACGGCGCGGCGCTATGTGAGCAATGTCATCAGGTTGTGGGTCAGAAATTGCACCAGGAGTTAACAAAAAATCTGTCGGCGGACGAAGTGGTCACCCTTGAGTATTTACTCAAGAAAGTCCTGCCGTAATAAGAAGAGGTAAGATGATGTCCAGACGCAATAACGACGCCATCACTATCCATAGTATTTTGTCGTGGATCGAAGATAACCTGGAATCGCCGCTGTCGCTGGAGAAAGTGTCTGAGCGCTCAGGTTACTCTAAATGGCACCTGCAAAGAATGTTCAAGAAAGAGACCGGTCACTCCTTAGGCCAGTACATCCGCAGCCGCAAGCTGACCGAGATCGCGCAGAAGCTCAAGCAGAGCAACGAGCCGATCCTCTACCTGGCGGAGCGCTACGGTTTTGAATCCCAGCAAACGCTGACCCGAACCTTTAAAAACTATTTCGACGTTCCGCCGCATAAATATCGCATGACAAATATGCCGGGTGAATCCCGCTATCTGATGCCGCTAAACAACTGTTGTTAATCGCCTGCAAAAAGACGTATTGAGGAAATCATGAAACTATTCGCTTCCGCCGCCCTTGTGCTGGTCGCGCTGGCCTCTGGCCAGAGCTATGCGGAGCAAACCACTACTCCGGTTCGTCATAACCACCGCGATGCGATGATAATGCCTTCCGAACATAACGATTCGCCGTTTGATTTCAATCATATGGCTGCCGGTAGCGACAAGTCAGATGAGCTGGGCGTGCCCTACTACAACTGACCGCACAACGCTGCTTTCTTAGCCCCGATTTTCGGGGCTTTTTTTATCCTCGCGCCGCGCCGAGGCGAATGCGCCGCAGGCCGAAAATGTTAATATAGAGCCCGGCCATAATCAGCACCGCCCCGGTAAGCTGCAGCCCGCTCAGGGTTTCGCCAAGCAGCAGCGCGGCGCTGGCCATCCCGACCACCGGCACCAGCAGCGACAGCGGCGCCACCCGCCAGGTCTCATAGCGCCCGAGCAGCGAGCCCCAAATCCCATAGCCGACAATCGTGGCGATAAACGCCAGATAGAGCAGCGAAAGCACGGTCAGCAGATCGATCTGCAGCAGGCTGGCGGCCATTTTTTGCGGGCCATCGAGCAGGAAAGAGGCCAGCAAAAACGGCAGCACCGGGATCAGCGCGCTCCACACCACCAGCGACATGATCTGCGGCTTCTCCTCGCGGGACATGATTTTTTTATTGAAGATATTGCCGCAGGCCCAGCTCAGCGCCGCCGCGAGGGTCAGCATAAAGCCAACTATCGGCACGTGCTGTGGGCCGAGGCTCGCCTCAACCAGCACCAGCACGCCGAAAATCGCCAGCGCGATGCCGGCCAGCTGCTTGCCCTGCAGACGCTCGCCGAAGGTAAACGCGCCGAGGATAATAGTGAAAAACGCCTGGGCCTGCAGCACCAGCGAGGCCAGCCCGGCTGGCATGCCGAGACCGATGGCGCAGAACAGAAAGGCGAACTGCCCGAAGCTGATCGTCAGGCCGTAGCCCAGCAGCAGGCGCAGGGGAATTTTAGGCCGCGCCACGAACAGCAGCGCCGGGAAGGCGACCAGTAAAAAGCGCAGCCCCGCCAGCATCAGCGGCGGCATGTTGTGTAGCCCGAGCTTAATCACCACAAAATTAAGCCCCCAAACGACCACCACCAGCAGCGCCAGCAGTCCGTCTTTACGTGTCATACCCCATCCCGTGCATTGCGCGAATTTTTATTAATGAAATCAAAGTAACGAAAAAATCATCATCCGGATAGATCATTATTTTTAGCAGGGTCCAGATGTCCCTTTTGGCCATGTGGAATGCTATACAAGCCTGAAAGACCATGTTATTTGTGAATAGCACCACAAAAAAATAACATTTATCAGGCAAGGAAAAAATGATACCGACCCTCAGGCGCTCAACGATAGCGCTGCTGGCCTCATCGTTGCTGCTCACCATCGGCCGCGGCGCGACGCTTCCTTTTATGACCATCTTTCTTACTCGCCAGTATCAGCTGGAGGTCGATAAAATCGGCTATGCCATGTCTATCGCCCTGACGGTCGGGGTGGTGTTCAGCATGGGATTCGGCATTCTGGCCGATAAGTTCGATAAAAAGCGCTATATGCTGATTGCCGTGACGGCCTTTATCTGCGGCTTTATGGCGATCCCGCTGGTCAACAGCGTCTCTCTGGTGGTCTTTTTCTTCGCCCTGATCAACTGCGCCTATTCCGTCTTCTCCACCGTGCTCAAGGCGTGGTTTGCCGACGTTCTGTCGCCGGAAAAAAAGGCGCGGATCTTCTCGCTCAACTATACCTTTCTCAATATCGGCTGGACCGTCGGCCCCCCGCTTGGCACCCTGCTGGTGATGCACAGCATTAACCTGCCGTTCTGGCTGGCCGCGGCCTGTGCCGCCTTTCCGCTGGTGTTTATCCAGCTCTTCGTCCAGCGGACCTCGGCGGCTATCGCTGCGGATAGCATCAGTCAGTGGTCGCCCTCGGTACTACTGCGCGATCGGGCATTAATGTGGTTTACGCTCTCCGCGCTGCTGGCGTCGTTTGTCGGCGGCTCCTTCGCCTCCTGTATTTCCCAGTACGTGCTGGTGGTCGCCGACAGCGACTTTGCTGAAAAAGTAGTGGCGGTGGTTTTACCGGTTAACGCCGCGGTGGTGGTGGCGCTGCAGTATGCCGTCGGGCGCAGGCTGAACGCGCGCAATATCCGCCCGCTGATGACCTTCGGTACGCTATGCTTTGTTATCGGGCTGGGCGGGTTTCTTCTTTCTGGCGGCAGCCTGCTGCTGTGGGGGGCGTCGGCGGCGATTTTTACCCTTGGAGAGGTTATTTATGCGCCAGGGGAATATATGCTGATCGACAACATTGCGCCGGCGGGCATGAAGGCCAGCTATTTTTCCGCCCAGTCGCTCGGCTGGCTGGGGGCGGCGTTTAATCCGATGATCACCGGGGCGATTCTGACCCATATGCCGCACTGGTCGCTGTTTGTGGTCCTGATGGCGGCGATAATCGCCGCGTGGCTGATGATTTTCCGCGGTATGAACAATCCCCCGCGACAAAAAGGTTATCCGGTCGCCAGCGCCTGAAGCCCGCCGTCACGGGGCTGTCGGGTTGGTGTCGGGTTACTGTCGGGAGAGGATCGTGGCGGCCAACGGCGGAAACCATCACGCTGCATCTCAGGTTTCACCCGGAGATAGAGATGATGAACAGCATTAATCAGGTTAAACAGTTACGTCTGCAGCGCGCATGGTCTCAGGAGCAGCTGGCCGAGCTGGCCGGCGTCAGCGTGCGCACCATTCAGCGCATCGAAAACGGCGATCGCCCGGGGCTGGAAACGCTCAGCGCCCTCGCCGCCGTGTTTGAGGTCAACGTAGCCGATCTGAGCGGCGACGCCCCCGTCGGCCACGAAGAGTCGCTCGATTTACGCATTGAGGAGGCCAAAGCGCGGGTCCATCAGGAGAGCCGCTTCTTCCGCTCGCTGTCGGTGGCGGTGGTAGTTTGCGTTCTGCTGGCGGTACTCAACCGGGTCACCGGCCCCGAAAACTACTGGTCGGCGTGGGTCGCCGCGATCTGGGGCGCGCTGCTGCTGGTGAGAGCAGCCCGACTGTTTGTCTTCGGCGGATTGACCCGCAGCTGGCGCCAGGCGCGGCTGCAGCGATTGTTGCGTAAGTAGAACCCGGCAGGCGCGACGTCCAACGCCGCGCCCGGCAGCTTAGATAGCCACCATTGCGCGAATGCCCTCGGCTTCCATATCCGCCCCCTTGCCCTGCTGAATAATCGACCCGCGCGACATCACCAGATAGCGGTCGGCAAGGGCGGCGGCAAAATCATAGAACTGCTCGACCAGCAGAATCGCCATATCGCCGCGGTTCGCCAGCTGGCGGATAACTTCGCCGATCTCCTTAATCACCGAGGGCTGAATACCTTCCGTCGGCTCATCGAGGATCAGCAGCTGCGGCCGGCTCGCCAGCGCGCGGCCAATCGCCAGCTGCTGCTGCTGACCGCCGGAGAGATCGCCGCCGCGCCGCTGCTTCATGGTTTTCAGTACCGGAAATAGCTGGTAAATCTCCTCCGGTACCTGGCTGGCCTCTTTGGCCGGGAAACGCGACAGGCCCATCAGCAGGTTCTCTTCCACCGTCAAACGGGGAAAGATCTCACGTCCTTGCGGAACATAGGCGATCCCGGCCTGGACCCGCTGGTGGGGTTTACGCTGGGTGATCGGTTTATCCTGCCAGATGACCTCGCCGCTGCGCGCCGGGACCAGCCCCATCAGGCACTTCAGTAACGTGGTTTTACCGACGCCGTTGCGCCCGAGCAGGCAGGTAATCTCCCCCGGCCGGGCGGAAAAATCGACCCCGCGCAGAATATGGCTGCCGCCGTAGTATTGATGTAGCTGGTTAACCTGCAGCATCGGCGCTCCTTAGCGTCCAAGATAAACGTCAATCACCTGTTCGTTGGCCTGCACCTCGCGCAGCGAGCCTTCCGCCAGCACCTGCCCCTGATGCAGAACGGTCACCCGGTCGGCAATCGTTTCAACAAATCCCATATCATGCTCGACCACCATCAGCGAATGCGCCCCGGCCAGAGTGCGGAACAGCTCGGCGGTGTATTCGGTTTCGGCGTCGGTCATGCCGGCGGCGGGCTCATCCAGCAGCAGCAGATGCGGCTCCTGCACCAGCAGCATGCCGATCTCAAGGAACTGCTTCTGCCCATGCGACAACAGCCCAGCCTGCCGGCCGCGTTCAGCGTCCAGACGCAGCAGGCGCAGAGTATCGCTGATGCGATCCTCCTGCTCGGCGTTCAGCCGCCCGCGCAGGCTGGCCCACACCGATTTATCGCCTTTCAGCGCCAGCTCAAGATTTTCAGCCACCGTCAGCGCTTCAAACACCGTCGGCTTTTGAAACTTGCGTCCGATCCCCTGACGGGCGATGGCGATCGGGTCAAGGGACATCAGGTCGATGGACTGATCGTACAGCGCCCTGCCGCTCTGCGGCCGGGTTTTGCCGGTAATCACGTCCATCAGGGTGGTTTTCCCGGCGCCGTTGGGCCCGATAATACAGCACAGTTCGCCAACGCCAATATGCAGCGAGAGATCGGTCAGCGCCTGGAAGCCGTCAAAATTGACGTTAATCTTTTCCAGCTGCAGCACCGGATCGCTTTGCTCACGAAAGCGGTCCGTCGGCTGCTGGCGGGTAAACAGGCCTTCATCCGGTTGCATCAGCGATCTCCTTTACGCAGCAGGCCAATCACCCCACGCGGCAAAAAGAGCGTGACGATGATAAAAATCAGTCCGAGGAAGAGCTGCCAGTACTCCGGGATCGCCATCGTGAAGTAGCTTTTCGCGCCGTTGACCAGCCCCGCGCCCAGCACCGGGCCGACCAGGGTTCCGCGGCCGCCAAGCGCCACCCAGATAGCGGCCTCAATCGAGTTGGTCGGCGACATTTCGCCAGGGTTAATAATCCCCACCTGCGGGACGTACAGCGCCCCCGCCAGTCCGCACAGCACGGCGGAAAGCGTCCACACCAGCAGCTTAAAGCCGCGTGGGTCGTAGCCGCAGAACATCAGCCGGTTTTCGGCGTCGCGCACCGCCGTCAGAATGCGGCCGAATTTGCTGGTGGCCAGGCGAAAGCCAATCCACAGCGTTAACAGCAGCAGCAGTACCGTCGCCATAAACAGCGCCGCACGGGTACCGGTCGCGGTGACGGAAAAGCCAAGCAGCGTGGTGAAACCGGTAAAACCGTTGTTACCGCCGAAGCCGGTCTCGTTGCGGAAAAAGAGCAGCATGCCGGCGTAGGTCAGCGCCTGGGTCATTATCGAAAAGTAGACCCCTTTGATTTTGGAGCGAAAGGCAAACCAGCCGAACACCAGCGCCAGCAGCCCCGGGACCAGCACCACCAGCAGCATCGCCCAGGCAAAGTGCTGGGTTCCCCACCAGAACCACGGCAGCTCGGTCCACGACAGGAATGACATAAACGCCGGCAGACCGTCGCCGGCCGCCTGGCGCATCAGATACATGCCCATCGCATAGCCGCCCAGCGCAAAGAAGATGCCGTGGCCCAGCGACAGCATGCCGGCATAGCCCCACACCAGATCCAAGGCCACTGCGACAACGGCGTAGCAGAGGATCTTGCCGGTCAGGGTCAGCAGCCACTCGGGCACCGCCAGCGGATGCGACTGCGGCAGCAGCGCCAGAAACGGCATACTTAACAACCCCAGCACCAGGAGTACGCCAAGCCATTGCAGCGGTCGCGGCGCCTTACGCGCCAATGTTAAGGTAATTGGTTGGCTCATCAGTCAATAACCCTCCCTTTTAAGGCAAACAGGCCCTGCGGACGTTTCTGAATAAACAGGATGATCAGCACCAGGATCAGGATCTTGCCCAATACCGCCCCCAGCTGCGGTTCGAGGATTTTATTGAAGATACCGAGGCCAAAGGCCGCCACCACGCTGCCCGCCAGCTGGCCGACGCCGCCGAGCACCACCACCAGGAAGGAGTCGATAATATATCCCTGGCCAAGTTCCGGCCCGACGTTGCCAAGCTGCGACAGCGCCACGCCGCCTAAGCCCGCGATCCCGGAGCCGAGACCAAACGCCAGCATATCCACGCGCCCGGTCGGCACGCCGCAGCAGGCGGCCATAGCCCGGTTCTGAGTGACCGCCCGCACGTTCATGCCCAGCCGGGTTTTATTCAGAATCAGCCAGGTGAAGAACAGAATGAGGATTACAAAGCCGAGGACCGCCAGCCGGTTCCACGGCAGGATCAGGTTCGGCAGAACCTGCAGGCCGCCGGAGAGCCACGCCGGGTTCGCCACTTCGAGGTTCTGAGCGCCGAACAGCATACGCGTCAGCTGGATCAGCATCAGGCTGATGCCCCATGTCGCCAGCAAGGTCTCGAGCGGACGCCCATAAAGGTGGCGGATAATGGTGCGCTCCAGCGCCATGCCGATGCCGGCGGTAATCAAGAATGCCACCGGCAGCGCAATCAGCGGATAAAAAGCCAGCCACTGTGGCGCCAGCTGGGCGAGCGCCTGCTGCACCAGCCAGCAGCTGTAGGCGCCGATCATCAGCATTTCGCCGTGGGCCATATTGATGACCCCCAGCAGCCCGTAGGTGATCGCCAGCCCCAGCGCCGCCAGCAGCAGCACCGAACCGAGCGACAGCCCCATAAAGGCCTGGCCAAGGATTTCGCCGAGCAGCAGCCGCTGTTTAATCTGGCTCAGGCTTTCGGCCGCCGCGCTGCGAACGCCGGCATCAGGCTCATGCTGCGCATCGGTAAACGGCGTCAGCAGCGCCTGGGTTTCAGGATCGGAGGAACGCCCCAGCCGCTCAACCGCCGCCAGCCGCTGCTCGCCGTTTGGGCTGCTCAGCTGAAGGCGAGCAAGCGCCATCTCGAGCTGGGTTTTCACCCCATCATCCGTCTCCGCCGCCAGCCGCTGTTGCAGCAGCCCGCTCATTGCGGGCGTCGCTTCGCGCTGGAGGATTTTCACCGCCGCCGCCCTTTCGGTGACACTGTCACTCACCAGCAGATGGGTGGCCAGCGCGCCGGCGGCCAGATTGCGCAGGCGGTTAGTGAGGCGCACCGGTTTGGGGGTTCCCGAAGGTTCCGCCGCCGCGCCCAGCGCCTGCTGATTGCTGAAGGCATGGCCGCTGCTATCAACCTGCAGCGTTTCCGCCGTTAATGCGCGCAGCAGCGGCAGACGCTGCGCCTGCGGGGCCGCAGCCCACTGCTCAAGCAGCCGCGCCTGCTGGCTGCGATTGGCCGTCACGAAATCGTCCGCGTCCGCCGCCTGCGCGCGCCACGGCAAAATCATCACCAGCAGCGCGAAGTAGTAACCCATGATGCGCAGCGCGTTCATGATTGCTCTCCTTGTGGCGTTCCGGGTCTCCCGAACGCTCGTTAAAGCACGTCCCACCCGCCCGGGCCGAAGCCCGGGAAGGCGACGCTGAGTGACGCTTAGTTGCTGGCGGTTTTTACCGGATGATCGGGCTTCTTATCGTTACCGGCGATCCACGGGCTCCACGGCTGGGCGCGAACCGCATCGTCGGTCTGCCAGACGACGTTGAACTGACCGTTGCCTTCGATTTCGCCGATCATCACCGGCTTATGCAGGTGGTGGTTGGTGGCATCCATGGTCAAGGTAAAGCCGGACGGCGCTTTAAACGTCTGCCCGGCCATCGCCGCGCGAACCTTATCAACATCGGTCGTGCCGGCCTTGGTCACCGCCTGCGCCCACATATGCAGCCCGACCCAGGTGGCTTCCATCGGATCGTTGGTGACGACGGTATCAGCGTTCGGCAGCTTATGGGCCTTAGCATAGGCGCGGTAGTCGGCCACGAACTGCTTATTGACCGGGTTATCGACCGACTCAAAGTAGTTCCACGCCGCGAGGTTGCCGACCAGCGGTTTGGTATCGATGCCGCGCAGCTCCTCTTCCCCCACCGAGAACGCAACCACCGGAACGTCGGTGGCCTTCACTCCCTGGTTCGCCAGCTCTTTATAGAACGGAACGTTGGAGTCGCCGTTGATGGTTGAAACCACCGCGGTTTTTCCGCCCGCCGAGAATTTCTTAATATTGGCGACGATGGTCTGGTAATCGCTGTAGCCGAACGGGGTGTAGACCTCTTCGATGTCCTTATCCTGAATCCCTTTGGCGTGCAGGAAGGCGCGCAGGATCTTGTTGGTGGTGCGCGGATAGACGTAGTCCGTCCCGAGCAGGAAGAAACGCTTCGCGCCGCCGCCGTCCTCGCTTAACAGGTATTCCACCGCCGGGATAGCCTGCTGGTTTGGCGCCGCGCCGGTATAGAAGACGTTCGGCGACATCTCTTCGCCTTCGTACTGTACCGGGTAGAACAGCAGCCCGTTGAGCTCTTCGAATACCGGTAGCACCGATTTACGTGACACCGAGGTCCAGCAGCCAAAGACCGCCGCAACCTTGTCCTGAGTCAGCAGCTGGCGGGCTTTTTCCGCAAACAGCGGCCAGTTCGAGGCCGGGTCCACCACCACCGGTTCGAGCTTTTTACCCAGCACGCCGCCCCTGGCGTTAATATCGTCGATCGCCATCAGCGCGACGTCTTTTAGCGGCGTTTCGGAAATGGCCATCGTCCCGGAGAGCGAATGCATAATGCCGACCTTAATGGTGTCGGCGGCAAAAGCCGGAAACGTGTAGCCCATGCTGATGACAGAGGCGGAGAGTGCAAAAGCTTTTAATAGTGTTCGACGCTGCATGTTCACTCCTGAATATCGCAAAAACAAAAAATGAATTAACGACTAACCGGAAGTGATAAGGCAAAAAAGATGCCAGGTTGCTGAACAACCTGAAGGCGCGGCGCGCGGCGGGAGCGTAAAAAGAGAGACGCAGCGTTGCCTCAAAACGGTGCAACGCTGCGCTAAGAAGAGAGGTTACCAGACCTGAGCGGCAACCCCGGTGACGAGGCGGACTTTATCCCACTGCTGCGACTCGGTCAGGGAATTCCCCTCTTCGGTTGAGGCGAAGCCGCACTGCGGGCTGAGGCATATCTGCTGCAGCGAAACGTACTGCGCCGCCTCGGCCAGCCGCGCCTTAATCCCTTCAGGATTTTCCAGCTCGCCGTTTTTGGTGGTGATCAGCCCCAGCACCACCTGCTGATGGCCCGGGCGGATAAAGCGCAGCGGCGCAAAGTCGCCGGAGCGGTCGTTATCGTACTCAAGGAAGAACGCATCGACGTTGACGCTGCCAAATAGCACTTCCGCAACCGGCTCGTAGCCGCCTTCGGAGATCCAGGTGGAGCGGAAGTTGCCGCGGCAGACGTGCAGGCCGATGGTTAAATCATCCGGTTTACCTTCCAGGGCCTGATTCAGCACCCGGGCATAGATCCGCGCCAGCTCGTCCGGGTCCTCACCGCGATCGCGCACCTGCTGGCGCTGTTCGTCCGAGCACAGGTAGGCCCAGACGGTATCATCCAGCTGCAGATAGCGACAGCCGGCGTCATAAAACGCGCGAATCGCATCGCGCCAGGTGGTCGCAAGGTCGGCAAAATAGTCGGCGAGATCCGGATAGACGGTAGAATCAATATCTTTACGTCCGCCGCGGAAATGCAGCACGCTCGGGCTGGGAATGGTCATTTTGGGCTGCGCGCTGCCGCTGATGCTCTGCAGAAAGCGAAAATCTTCCAGCATCGGATGCTCGCCGAACGCCAGCTTACCGGTCACCCGGATACCGTGCGCCCGGGTCTGCACGCCGTTGAACTGGATACCGCGATCCGAATCGTAGCGCTCGACGCCCTGCAGGCCGTCAAAGAAATCAAAGTGCCACCACGCGCGGCGAAACTCTCCGTCGGTCACCACGTGCAGGCCGCAGTCGCACTGCTGCTGCACCAGCTGGCGAATCGCGTCATCCTCTACACGCCGCAGCTGAACGCTATCGATAGCGCCTTCGGCAAACTGCTGGCGCGCCAGCTTAATGGCGTTGGGACGCAGGAAGCTGCCGACGATGTCGGCGCGGAACGGGGCCTGTGAACGTTGCATGGTCTCTCCTTGACGGCGGGTCGGATTAGTTGCCCACCGTGATAGTTCATTATTTGAATTTATAGACTTCTGGATGGCTATATGTCCAAATACTGGCACGCGGCATGGCGTTCGGCAAACGAGAAAATTTCATGGCTGATGAAATAATTTCATCCAGCGCTCAGCTTACTTTCCAGAGGCTGACCGCCGCTCGCCTCAATCCGCAAAAGGCAGCCCTTCGTCCTGCCAGCCGGTCAGGCCGCCGATCATCACCTTCACCGGTCGTCCCAGCAGCGCCAGCCGCAGCGCCGCAACGTCCGCGCCGTTGCAGTGCGGGCCGGCGCAGTAAACCACAAACAGCGTCTCCATCGGCCATTCGCTCATTCTGGCGGCATCAATCTGCCGGTGCGGGATATGCCGCGCACCAGGGAGATGGCGGCGGGCAAAAGTTTGCCCGCTGCCGACGACGTGCAGCAGGACAAAATCGGCTTCGCCTTCGCTCATCGCCCGGTGGACGTCAGCACAATCGGTTTCAAAAGCCAGCTTTTTGCGAAACCAGGCGGCGGCTTCGGCGGGTGCGGCAGGGGTAAATTCGGTAACAACACTCATGGCGTATTCTCCTTGTCTGTGATACCACTAATTTAATGACACCTTCTCTCGCTTATCCGCTGGCAACCATGACAGAAAACGCTGAAATCATGACAACCTCTGGTGTGACACCGTCACGTAACCGGGTGGTTGCACTGGCCTACGACGGCCTCTGTACCTTTGAGTTTGGCGTGGCGGTGGAGATCTTCGGCCTGCCGCGCCCGGAAATGGGCGCCGGCTGGTATCAGTTTGCGGTCGCCGCCGTCGACGGCGGTGAGCTCCGCGCGACCGGCGGTATACGGCTGGTGGCCGATGGCGGTATGGATTTACTCAACACAGCGCAGACTATTGTGGTACCCGGCTGGCGCGGGATTGACGCCCCGGTTCCCGCAGCGCTCTGCGCGGCGCTGATTGCCGCCCGCGCCCGCGGCTGTCGTATCATCTCGATTTGCTCCGGAGTGTTCGTGCTCGCCGCCGCCGGCCTGCTTAATGGCCGCCGGGCGACAACCCACTGGCGCTATACCGAGCAGCTGCGCCAGCGCTACCCGCAGGTGGAGGTGATCGACGATGTGCTATACGTGGGCGACGAGAACGTCATGACATCGGCAGGCAGCGCCGCCGGGATTGATTTATGCCTGCATCTGGTGCGCGAAGACTACGGCATTGACGCGGCGAATACGGTTGCTCGCCGGCTGGTGGTCTCGCCGCACCGCGACGGCGCCCAGGCCCAGCAGGTTGTCCGCCCGGTGGCGCAAGCGCGGGAGAGTCAGCGCCTGGGGCTGCTGTTCGACTTCCTGCATCAGCAGCTGGCCGTCAGCCATAGCGTCGCCTCGCTGGCGCAGCGCGTCGGCATGAGCCCGCGCACCTTTTTACGCCGTTTTGAGGCGGCAACCGGCAAAACCCCGGCGCGCTGGCTGCTGGATGAACGTTTGCAGCGTGCCACGCAGCATCTCATCGATACCCGGCTTAGCGTGGAGAAGATCGCCGAACTTTGCGGTTTCGCCAACGCCGGCGCCCTGCGCCATCACTTTCGCCAGCAGTTTGCCCTCAGCCCGCTGCAGTATCGCAAAAAATTTGCTTCCCCGGCGGGTGTAAAGTCGTAGCGGCGGTCAGCGATGGCCGGCGCGGGCCTGCTGATTGAGATTGTGAATGAATACCTTTTGTTAACATCCGGTTGAGGTTGCGTTGGCTACTCTATGCTCAACAACCGTACACCCCTTTCAATAAGGACTACTTAGCGCAAATCAACACTTTATGGAGGTTAATCATGCCGGGAAATATGCATGTCTTTATGGCAGTTCTGGGAACGATTCTGTTCTTTGGTTTTCTTGCCGCGTACCTGAGCCACAAATGGGATGACTGATGAACGACGATAATCCCCACCCTTAAGCGCCCCTTGCTGCTTATGCATCAAGGGGCGTTCTGCTTTATCGCGCTGTAGCGGATAGCGCGCTGAACCAGGCGGCGTCGATGGTGCCGCATCGCGTCTTCAATCCGCATTTTAGATATATTTTAACTGCATTCCTATAGCTCCTTTCATCACTCAAATTGTCTTAAAATATCCGGCCGGAAAATACGAACAATAAATAGCGCCGCAGGTATTGCTGGGAAAAAGGTGCCTGTATAACGAAGTCAATCCCGGATCTGTTATATCCGGGATTTATTCAATTACTGCTGGACGCCTTCTACGGAAATAATCAGCTCGACATCCTGTGATGCCGGCCCCAGGTCGCTTTTAATATTGAAGTCTTTGAGGTGGATGCTGCCTGTAGCCTCAAATCCGGCACGTTTGCCACCCCACGGGTCATCGCCCTGACCAATAAGTTTCGCATCCAGAACAACGGGCCGGGTAACGCCATTCAGCGTTAAATCACCCGTAATTTCCAGCGTCTCCCCGCTCTTTTTGACCGCCGTCGATACAAACGTCGCCTCGGGGAACTTGCCCGTATTGAGGAAATCAGCCCCTCTCAGATGCTTGTCTCGTTCAGCATGATTGGTATCCAGGCTGCCGGTGGCAATTTTAACGTTAACCTTATCGGCTGATGGGTTACTTTCGTCATAGGTGAATGTGCCATCAAAATCTTTAAATGTCCCGTACAGCCAGCTATAGCCAAGATGTTTTATTTTGAAGTTTACAAATGCATGTTGACCCTCTTTATCAATCTTATAATCCGCCGCGAAAACAGAACCAGAAACGAACAGAGCGCTGAACAGCGAAAATCCCAGCAGGTGTTTTTTCATTTTTTTACTCCAGAGTGTATTGACGTTTTACCCAGCATTCTGAGCAGCGTTGCGTCTTTATCAATAAAATGGTGTTTAATTGCCATAAGGCCATGAAGAAGTGATACCACGACAACGCCCCATGCAACCCACAGGTGTAATACACCCGCAGTGTCAGCCTGTATCGCGGCATCCGATATGACCGCGGGTACAGAAAACCAGCCAAAAACGGTTATCGGTTTACCATCGGCTGTTGATATGAGGTACCCGCTAATGACAATAGTGAAAAGTGCCAGATAAAGTAACGCGTGAACGAAACCGGCAGCTATGCGAGTTATTTTTGAATAGCTTTTTAACGGCTGAGGCGCAGAAGATATAAACCGCCATAACACCCGGATGATTAGCCCCATCATCAAAAGAATGCCGATCCCTTTATGGATATCCGGAGCTTTATGGTACCAGGTATCATAATATCCTAACGTCACCATCCACAGCCCGAGTGCGAACATCCCATACACGACGGCAGCCGTTAGCCAGTGCAGGATTATGGATATAAAACCATAAGCTGATTGTGAGTTTATCAGACGCATTTACCCAGGCTCTTTTATGTAACAAAAAACACAAAATGACTTCATTCAATTAATAAATCAATCATTAAATTAACCTTAAAGTGAATTTTGATTCGCATTCAAATTTATTGTTCAAACCTGATTTTCTCTTACAAATATTCAGCATGCGTAATTAAAGAAAATGCTTTCTTTTTAAGCTTTTATTTATTTACGTAAATTGCATTTACATAAATTCAAGAAAACATTCATTTCTTTTTTTAAGCCCGGAGAGCGTTTCATAGCGAGAGTTAGCCGTGGTCAGATGGATAGCAGTGATGACATAACAACGGTGAGTGCACTAAAGTGCGCTCCCTGACAGTTCGTCAATAAAAAAGGGGTGATGCGAAACAATTAAGGTTAAAAGTGATTATCGGCTAAACAGCGGAGAAGTAGAAAAGCTAACCATCCGGCTAGTCTGATCCTCTTCATCGTCTACGACAACGATCCTGCTTTTCAAAGCGAACTTCCGCCTCCGCTCAGAACAGGCATTGCAGGCAATGCCGTGCAGTCAGCATCAAACCATTAGCCAGAGGCGTTACTGCCGCGGCAGCAGAGATAAGACTTTTCCGTCCGCGTATATTCTGTTGACTTATTCTGTAAAAAGAATACTTTTCAGGACATGAAGAAGATACTTATTATTGTCCCCGATGGCGGCATGCTGTTTGAATCCGCCGGTATTGCCGACATTCTGATGCAGGCCAATCGCCTGCACCCGGAAGGCGCGATGGGCACCTGTTACCAGGTTCAGTTAGCGACCCCCCAGCCGCATCAGGTGATTCATGGCCAGTCGGGTTTAAATCTCCTGGCGGATCATCGCCTGCATGAAATAGACCCTCGCGAGCCTCTCGATACCATCATTATCACCGGCAGAGGTCAAAACCCGCAGGAAGGGATTGCGGTGGTTGACTGGCTGCGCCTCGCCGCTCCCCATGCCCGCCGCATTGCATCCATTTGCGGCGGCGCGATGCTGCTGGCGCAAACCGGGCTGCTGGACGGCAGACGAGCCACCACCCACTGGAAGCTGCTGGAAACCATGCAGGCAGAATTTCCTCAGGTGCGCGTCGAAGGCGGTCCGCTCTACATTCAGGACGAACACATCTGGACATCAGGCGGGGTCAGTTCCGGCTTTGACCTGACACTGGCGCTGGTTGAAGAGGACTACGGCTTCAGCCTGGCGCGCGACATCGCCCAGGACTTCGTTATGTACCTGCGCCGTCCCGGAGGACAGCTGCAGTTTAGCCGCTATAACCTGCAGCAGAGCAGCACCCTGGGCCCGATTAGCGATCTGCAGGCCTGGCTGCTCGAGAACCTCACCGCCGACCTCAGCGTGGATAAGCTGGCGGAAAAAGTCGCCATGAGTCCGCGTAATTTCACCCGCGTGTTTACCCGGGAAACCGGCGCTTCGCCGGCACGCTACGTCGCCGAAGCTCGTCTGGCCGCCGCCAGACAGCGTCTGGAGCAGACCAACGAGAGCCTGGAACGTATCGCCGAACAAACCGGATTCGGCAGCAGCATTAACCTGCGACGGCTATTCGAAAAACAGCTTCATCTCACGCCTGGCGAATATCGCCAGCGCTTTCACTGTCGTAAAATGGCGTAAAGTGATCCTTTTTTGTCATTTACGCCAAATGGAGACCGACCTACATTAACTCCAGAGACAACAGATAAGGAGTTGAGCATGGTAAAGGTCGGTATTAACGGTTTTGGTCGTATCGGACGCAACGTACTGCGTGCTGCCCTGGGTAACCCGGATATTCAGATTGTGGCCATCAACGATCTGACGGACAGTAAGACCCTGGCGCATCTGCTGAAATACGACTCGCTGCTCGGAAAACTCGACGCCGACGTCACCGCCGGTGAAGGGCAACTTGTGGTTGACGGTAAATCGATTACCGTGTTCAGCGAACGCGACCCGGCCAACATCCCGTGGCGCCAGCGCGAAGTTGATATCGTCATTGAAGCAACCGGCTTCTTCACCGACCGGGACAAGGCGGCAGTACATATCCACAGCGGCGGCGCAAAGCGAGTGATTATCTCCGCCCCCGGCAAAAACGATGATTTAACCATCGTGATGGGGGTTAATGATGGCCTCTACTCTCCGGATAAACACTACGTGGTCAGCAACGGTAGCTGCACCACCAACGGTCTGGCCCCTGCCGCGCAGGTTCTGCACCAGCACTTCGGTATTAAGCATGGTCTGATGAACACCACCCACGCCTACACCAACAGCCAGGCGCTGCACGACCAGCCGGAAAAAGACCTGCGTGGCGCCCGCGCCGCTGCGCTGTCGATTGTGCCTTACTCCAGCGGTGCCGCGAAGGCGCTTGGCAAAGTCATCCCTGAGCTCGATGGCCGCTTAACCGGTTACTCGCTGCGCGTACCGGTGCCGGTAGTATCGATTGTCGACTTAACCGTAACCCTCGAGCGGGATGTGACGGCGGAAGAGGTTAATAATGCGTTTCGTGAAGCCGCCGCGACGGGACCACTGAAAGGGATCCTCGGCTACAGCGATGAACCGCTGGTATCAAGCGATTACCAGGGCGACCCGCGTTCTTCCATTATCGACGGTCTGTCAACGCTGGTGATTGGCGGCAATATGGTCAAAATTCTGGCGTGGTACGACAATGAATGGGGATTCTCCAGGCGCCTCGTCGACCTGGCGCTGTTGATGGCAAGGCGTGAACGCTAGCCCCCTGCTCTCATACTCCCTCTAAAATCCACGCCAGGCGTGGATTTTTTATATCCCTCGCTTGTCAGGCCTGGCGTTGTCGCGCCGTGCGCGAACTCGGGTTGCAGCAGCTTTCGATCGTAGCGTTTGGCAGCTTCGCTGCCAGCGATGCTAATCAATGATGAGACGGCCAGTTTCTTTTGCAGAATGATAGCGATAATTGGAACCCTGATGCGGTGATTGCCAACACTATTGCAGTTGTTGGCTCTTTATTCAGCCCGGCGTTAGCTGGCCTTAAATACTCCCGGAGCAGACTGATATGCAGCGTTGCCCGCTTATTATCCTGAGAGGCAAGACAGCGATCGGGATTTTGAAGCTAAAAATGCGCGCCTTTAATGAACCGAGTGGTTCTGTTAATATAAGCCTGTCTACAGGGAGAAATCACATGCGAACGCTGACTGAAAAAAAACGAACCGACATACTGAACGCTGCCACGACAGTCTTTCTCGAGCAGGGGTACGAACGCGCCTCCATGGATAGTGTAGCCAGAGCGGCAGAGTGCTCCAAAGCCACGCTCTATAACTATTTTTCCTCTAAGGAAAGCCTTCTTGACGCCGTCGTCAGGACCTATGGCACCAACTTTCTGACGCGCGCCGCGGAAGATATTTATAGCCAGGACAGCCTGCATCTACCCCTGCCCGACAGGCTGCAGCGCTTCGGCGAGGGCATGCTGGGTGCCATGACATCGGACTGGAAGGGGCTTCAGCTGTATCGCATGGTTATCGGCGAGGCAGGCCATTCCGGCATCGGTGATATTTTTTATGAATCCGGTGTCCGGGAAAGTATGAATGCTCTGGCGACGCTGATGGAGCAGTATATTGAGGCCGGCGATTTGCTTCCCGCTCGCCCCGATCTGAGGGCGAAACAGTTTTCTGCGCTGGTGAAGGCCGAGGCTGACGAGCTCTTTCTCCGGCACAATATGCCGGTTTATACGCGCGAAGATATCGTCGCAATGGTAAAAAGCGCCGTAGAGGTATTTATATCGGGCGCGTCACCACGCTGACAAAGCGAGCAGAGACGGATTATTCACCATATCGGTTGACTAATCTCCGATTATATATAAACTGATACGTACAGTTTATATTGGAGGTTACGTTCATGCTTAATCGTTTCATTCTGGTGGCGAGTTTGACCGTGAGTTCGCTTCTGCTGACCGGCTGCGTTTCTTTATTCTGAGGAGCTGACATGCGTCTTGTTTACAGTCTCGTTATCGGCATGACCGCACTGATGCTTACCGGGTGTCTTTCCATCGGCAGCCACATCTGAACCCTACCAGCCCGCTTTCCGGCGGGCTTTTTCCGACGCTGTCCAGGGTACTGATGGCCAGATGCTGCGGGTGCATTCACCAGAGGGTGACGTCGCGGAGCACCAGTACGCACAGCGCGTCCACAACGAGGCATTCCACCACCAGAATTATTCGCAGCGGTCCTGGTGATGCCCCCCACATCCTGACGGCATAATATCCGGCCCGGCGCTTCCCAAACCGGCGCAGACGGCGCAATTCCCTGAGGTTTCCGGCGGTTCTCAGCAAGGCGCATGCCACGGTTATCAGCATGGCTCCGTACACGAACCACTGCCGAGTCGGCGTAATTTCCAGCGCCTCGGCTACCAGCCAGCTATTCATCAGTCGACCTGGACGTCAAATGTGGTGAGGACGCCGCCGGCAATAAAAACACGCGCCAGAACAGCGCTGATAAGCAGCACTTTCATACTTCTGCCCCCGCTGCATACCGCCAAAGAAAATCGGCCGTTCTGCGCCTGACTTCCTTGCGGAGAAGCGCATTATCCTGCTGAACGCCAGCCATGAGACTCCGCAGTTCCTCCGCCTGCGTCAGGAAGGCGCGAGTCATTACGCAGGGGGGCCGGCAGCGCAACTCTCCGCGTAGCATCGCCGTATCAATAACGCTCCGCGCATAATCCGCTGCCGGCGTAAAGGTGTCTCGTCCCCGGCTGTCAAGGCGACACCTGGCTTCGCCGTATTTCTGCAGTGTCAGCATCATTCTTATCAGCCTCCGCCGTACCGGCAGGCCGGAATAGCGGAGCGGCATGCTCCAGATAAAACCGGCGCATTCAGCACTCTCTTCTCGTATGGCCTCGGATACTTCCTCTCTCAGTGCTGGCGAGGTGACCTGCCGGGAACGGGTCCAGTACGTGATGCCTGACGACGAAAACTTCGGGTTGATGTAAAGCATTCCGCACTCCTCATGTGAAAGTTACAGACAAGAACCGAAACATTTTCTTGACATGACCAGGATAAACTATATTAACTATACCGTACAGTTTATTTTAAAAAAGTAACCGGAGAATATTTATGGTTTGCCTGACAAAACAGCTGTCCCGTACGCTTATCCTGACCGCCATCATTGCCGCCGCAGGCTGTTCGTCCACCTCGCCGGTAAAATATTCCGGCATTGAGGCCACGTCCCGGATGACGCCCAATACGGCTGACGACAGCGACCGGATCCCATTCCGCTACGCTGCCCCGGTTGACTGGAGTAAATACCGCAGCATCACTATCGATCCTGTCGATATTTATAGCGGTAGCGACGCGCAGTTTAATGAGCTATCTCAGGAAGACCGACGCAATCTGGCAAACTACATGCAAAAGAAGTTTGCCGAAGTTCTGAGGGAGAAGTTTACCGTCAACGCCAGCGGCGGAAACGCCCCTTCTCTTCGGCTTAAGCTGACGCTGACCGGCGCAGACACGACGCCGCAGGTTGTGGGGACCTTTACGAAATTCGACCTGGCCGGCGGTCCGTATAACATCGTTCAGTCCGTGCGCGGCGGGCGCGGCCTGATGAGCGGGTACGTCAACTATGTCGTTGAAGTGAAAGATTCCGCGACCGGTGAACTTCTGCTGGCCTATGTGGCGGAGCAGTATCTGATCTTGACCCGCCATCTCCGGACAGCTTTTGTATCTTAAGTTAACGATGCCCGCTGCCGCCGGTACTCTCTCGGAGAGTGATATCCCAGCGCACTGTGCGGGTGATTTTCATTCTAGTGATTGAACGCCGCTGCAAGGTTCTGTAGCGCTGTTCCCACATCTGGTTTTGGCATGAACGCGATGTAATCTTCCTTCATCGTTTTCACGAACCGTTCGGCCATGCCGTTACTTTGTGCGCTGCTCACCGCTGTTGTACACGGCTCCAGATTCAGTTCTCGCGCGAACTTCTTCGTTTCATGCGCGGTGTACGCTGAACCGTTATCTGTCAGCCACTGCACTGGTTTACCCGGCAGCGTGCTACCGAAGCGCCTTTCCACTGACCTCAGCATCACATCCTGTACCGTTGAACTGTCGTAGCCTCCCGTGCTCGCTGCCCAGTCTATGGCCTCCCGGTCGCAACAGTCCAGTGCGAACGTCACCCGAAGCTTCTCGCCGTTGTCACAACCGAACTCGAAGCCGTCTGAACACCAGCGCATATCGCTTTCCGCTACCGCGATTTTGCCTTTATGCTCCCGCTTCGGACGCTCTGGTTTATCACGCAACAACAGCAGGTTATGCTCGCTCATTATCCTGTAAAGCCGTTTGGCGTTCACCGGTGGAAGTCCCTCTACACGGCGTTGCTTACGCAGGATACCCCACACCCGCCGGTAACCGTAGCTGGGCATGTCGCTGATGATGCCGAGGATCTCCGACAGTATCTCTGCATCAGCTTCGTCATTACGCCGGTTGCTGCGCCTGTCCTGCCAGTCGGCAGAGCGGCTCACCCGCAGTGATAACTGCGCACGCGACACGCTCATGGTGCGACTAACCAGAGCTATTCCCCGTCCTTTGGCAACAAGGGCGCGTGCGCTATCCATTTTCGCGACTGGCCGTACTCCACCGCTTCTTTGAGGATCTCAACTTCCATCGTCTTCTTACCCAGGAGACGCTGTAGTTCCCGGACCTGTTTGAGTGCAGTCGCCAGCTCCGAAGCCGGAACCACTTCCTCTCCGGCCGCAACGGCGGTGAGGCTACCTTCCTGATATTGCTTCTTCCATTTAAACAGCAGACTGGGCTGAATACCGTGCAGACGAGCAACGTGGGAGACATTCATACCCGGCTCCATTGTTTGCTGGATGATGGCAATTTTCTCTTGCGGAGTCTTACGCTTACGGGCTTCTTGCCCTAACAGGATCCCGGTCATCTCAAAATTAACATGGTTGTTAGACATATATTTAAGCCTATCTCTTATCTGGAGATACAGCTACTGTCCGGTGTTTCAGGGGGCTACATCAGTGGCGGAGCAGTATCCTAACGCTATGAACGTAGGCGCAACGTTTGGTTCAATGAGCGCGGCAGAGACAGGGGTGGACAAAGGCGCGGAGCAGCTGCTGGAAAAACTACGCTGAGGCAGCGTGGCAACCAGAACGCTCCGGCTACGAACATAGGAGTCTATCAGTGTAGCAATCGCTACACTGATGGCAGACGGCTTAAGGAGAAGTTCAATAACACTATCAGCTATTCAGAAATAGCTGGATATTGATTTAAAGCGTTTATGTTCGCCCGTACCCGCCTGGATGACTTATGCCATATTCCCGGAGCTATTGTTGTGCGCATGAACGAAAGCAGAAAGGTCCTCTTCCCGCTCAAAGCCGCCCCTGGTCGCAGCATCCGGTCGCGTTGTGTCAGAAGCGGATATTGCTCGTATAATGGCGTATTGATCAATGGGAAGCAGGATCGCTACACCACGACCCACGCCACGAGCTCCTGCGGCTGGCAATGTCGACGTCGAACGCGTTCTGCTATGAGGATTCCGATGACCACTTTTTATCAACTGACTGCCACCAGCCTGCGTGGCCAGCTCATCTCTATGGCCGACTACGCTGGCAAGCTGGTTCTGGTGGTGAATACCGCCAGCCATTGCGGCTTCACCCCGCAATACGCAGGTCTTGAAACGCTCTATAAGAAGTACGCCGCTCAGGGGCTGGTTGTGCTGGGTTTCCCCTGCAACCAGTTCGGTAAACAGGAACCCGGCGGCGCCGACGAAATCGCGCAGACCTGCCACATCAGCTACGGTGTGAGCTTCCCGATGTTCGAGAAGGTGGAGGTTAACGGCGCCGCAGCGCATCCGCTGTTTCGTTACCTGAAAGACGAATTACCCGGCATGCCGGGCCGGCGAATCAAGTGGAACTTTACTAAGTTCCTGATCGGACGTGACGGTAAACCGCTCAGGCGCTTTGCTCCGTTCACCACCCCGGAGAAAATGGAAGCCGCAATCCGTGCGGCACTTAAAGTCTAAGGTCAGGATAGAATAAAACAAGCGCTTATCCGACCCCTGGCATCAGATGAATATTGGCAAAATCAGCTGTTCCCCGTTTCGATAGCCGGGCGGATTAACGGCATGGACAATTACGCTACGCTCAGACGCGGCAGACGCGACCTGCTCTGCGTTCAGCACCGGGTTTTGTCATGGGATATTCCCGCCCGACTATTAATGCGATTTCAATCTGGCTATGGCATAGATTATACACAGGGGCAGGGTCAGAATCAGAATGATCCCCCCCAAAAGAAGCTCCCCGGGGAGTTGTAAAGAGTTAGCCCCTTCCCCCCAGGGTTTATCTGACACCTTGCGGAGAAACACGCTTTCGAACGTTATTCGCGCAAAGGGGAACAATGAAACATAAAAAGCCGCCGGGATAAGCAGAAGCGGATTAACACCATCCTGTTCAAACCAGTACAGGGTAAAAAGACCCAAAAATATCAGTCCCATATCAATATGGTTCATATAGTATCTACGCGACATTTTCAAAATGAACCCCCTTGCCTTTTTCCGAAGCCGGCAGCGCAATCTGGTTCACATAACGACTGGCGCCATCCGGCGGAAAAGGCCACGGGAAGCCTGCGGCAAGATAACGAACGATCTCCCACTGCGGGAAGATTTTCTGAATCTGGAGGGCATCTTCAGCCTGAAGCGGCTGCAGATAAAGACGTGAGGTTTCCAGCTTTGGCGTTTTCATAGGTTATCCATAAACGATTAAGTTACAGACTCAAAGAGCTATTGCCCGGGGCATTAAGAATCGATTTACTCCATTCATAGAACGAGCGAACCGCCGGGGGAAGGTATCTGTTCTGCGGGTAGACCAGCGACAGCGGTAAATCGAAGGAGAGCTCATCCAGGCAGGAAACCAGCGCCGCCTTTTTTAGAGCGGGGGCAACCAGGTAGCTAGCCACTCTAATCAACCCCATCCCGGCAATACCGGCCTGAATATAGGCATCAGTATCATCCACGACCAAAGTCTCCGTCATCCGAACCGCTCTCTCTTCGCCGTTCAGCGTAAACAGCCACTCCGCGGTGCGTCCGGTTCGGTGATTAAGGAAGCCAACCGCCCGGTGGTTCTCCAGATCGTCCAGCGATTCAGGCCTGCCATGCGCCGCAATATACTTCGGCGAGGCCATCACCGCCCATTTAAAGTTTGCCAGCGGGCGGGCGACCAGGGTCGTCGAGTCCTCAATCCTTCCCGCTCTGATCGTGCAGTCATACCCCTCCTGAACCAGGTCCTCAACGTTATCGCTTGAGCAAAGGATCATCTCCAGCTCGGGATACGGCTGCAAAAACTCCGGCAATCTGGGAATAAAGCGGTTTCTGGCGAGGGAATGCGGCATACCCACTTTAAAGCGCCCTCTCGGCTGGCCGGCCCTGCCGGGGAAAGAGGATTCAACGGACGCGATATCCGCGAGGATCCTTTTACACTCTTCGTAATATCTGCGCCCGTCGGCCGTGACGCTCAGCTTGCGCGTGGTGCGTTGTAGAAGCTGAAGTCCGAGGTAGGTCTCCATCTCCTTTATGACGCGAGAAACGGTCGAGCGCGGCAGGCCCAGCGCTTCCGCTGCCCTGGCGAAACTGTGCGTATCCACCACGTGGACGTATACCTGCATTGCATCCAGCTTATCCATCATGTCACCCGCAGTCTGAGTGGAGATTATCCCATTTCTACTAACAGTTTAACCCATGCTCGCAGACTTATCGAATGACTTTAGCCCCGGTAAACTTGCTCTCAGTGCAGTAAATTCGCTGCATTACACTCTGAGGTGTCAACATGCAAGATAGTAAACTCATTTCTCCAGAGAAGGTATTGGTGCTGGGTGCGGGACAGCTGGGTGATGCTCTGCTCAGCGCGTTGGTCCCCGCAGTGGTACAGCTTAAGGGTTCAGTCAGCGTAATTGTTTCCCCTGAATCACGGGATGCCCGGGGCCATCTTCGTGCTGAAAGTCATCAAAAGCACGCGGCGGCGGGGGCTCAATTCATTGCGCTGGATATGGCCGGCGCCACGGCGGAGTCGCTGCGGGAGACGTTCAGAGGGTATGACACCATCATCAACTGCATGGGCTTTGTCGCTGGCCCAGGCACGCAGCTGAAGATCTCGCAGGCCGTTCTCGACGCTAAGGTGAAGCGTTATTTCCCCTGGCAGTTCGGCGTCAACTACGACGTGGTGGGGAAAGGAAGCGGCCAGCCGGTATGGGATGAGCAGTACGACGTCAGAAGCCTGCTACGCGGGCAAAAGACAACGGAATGGGTCATTGTTTCAACCGGAATGTTTACCAGCTTTCTGTTTGAGCCTGCGTTTAATGTCGTTAATCTCGCAGAAAAAACAATTAACGCGCTCGGGAGCTGGGATACCCAGGTCACGGTCACCTCGCCGGCAGATATTGGCCGCCTGACGACCGCCGTTTATTTGCATCAGCCGCGTATCAAGAACGAGGTGGTGTTTGTTGCCGGTGAAACCCTCTCCTACGGTCAGCTAGCTTCGACGGTAGAACGCGTGACGGGACAAACGTTTATAAAAAATGTACTGACCCTACCTGCACTGCTTGATGAGCTTCGTGCTAACCCGAACGATCAAATGCTTCGCTATCGCAGCGCATTTGCGCGAGGAGCCGGCATGTGGTGGCCAATAGATGACACCTTTAATGCAAAAAATAATATCGGCACGCAGGATGTTGAAGCCTGGCTGAAGGCCTTTATTTGAATCTCAGGAGTAATAACCCATGATGAAAATTTTAGTTTCTGCTTTGTTTATCTTAATTCTGCCCTTTTCCGTATTCGCCAAAACGGTTACCGCCACCGGCGATACGCTGGAACACGCTGAAAATAAAATTCGCCAACTCACAAAACAACAAGGCAGGGAGACCTATAAAATAATCGAGGCGCGGATGGGAAATAAAGTGCATATAACGGCAAAAATAACCTCCTGAAAAATATGAGGGGCGTCACGCCCCTCGCCTCTCCGGGAATAAGGGCGATTGAGAGCCCCGCGCTATTCCAACTTTACTCTGGCGCCTGTTTTTGCAGCCTGTCGACCCGAACGACGGGCGATGTCATTTTGCTGTCGAGGCTACCGTTGATGCTAACCAGGTGGTCAGGCTTAACCTGGCGATCGGCAAAAACCGCGGCTGGGATTATCGCGGTAATTTCGCCTGTTTTATCCCGCAGAATATAACGGTCATTGCCCTGACCTTCGATAAGGACGCAATAACCGGCGCTGAGCATCCCCTCACCATTGAGTTCAGCCCAGCCTCCGCGGTGAAGGCTACGCTAACCGCGGTGAGATAGCGTGCTTTTCTGAATGCCCCCTGTTGTCGACACATCAAGGGGCTGACTGCCTGCAGGACTGTTCTGCGTTTACTCGCTCTCTTCGAGAGCATCCTGAATCGCGTCGGCTAATGACGCAACCTCCTGCGCCACGTTGCGCAGATCCATCTGGCTTCGGATCCCGGCATTCGCGGTTGATGAAGAGACGGCTGCTTTCGAGATTTCTAAGGCGGCCTGGACGGCAAGGAGTCGTTTCTTCTCCTCTGCCGTGGCAGCTGGACCAAAATATTCTTCTAACATCCTTTCATCCCTTTAAGCGTTGGTGGAGCGCCATAATAGCACAGGAAGCGGGCGGTATTATACGCGCGGCAGGAAGTCGATCCCCTCCTCCGTTAAAGATTGCCGGACCGCCGGTCTCGCCAGCACCCGCTGATACCAGGCGGCAATATGTTTATAATCAGTCAGGTCAATATCGAGGTTATAAACCGATCTCAGCCACTCCGCTTTCGCCCAACCGACCAGCGCAAACAGATAGCCATCGGCAATAGAGAACCGTGCGCCGGTGATATACGTTTTATTTTCCAGCTGCTGGTCGAGCCACGCAAAACGAGAAAATAATTTCTGCCGCGCAATATCGATATAGGCTCCGCCGCGTTCGGTATAAAAGAGTGGAATAAAAACTTTATGAATTTCACTGTTGAAGAATACCAGCCACTCCTCAAGGCGATAGCGCTCGATCGTCCCGCTGGCGGGAGCCAGTCCAGCCTCAGGGGCTAAATCAGCGATATATTGAATGAGTGTGACGCCCTCGCGAAATATATCACCCCGGGCGGTCTCTAATGCCGGAACGTAGCCCAGAGGATTAATATCATAATAGTTTTTCCCGCCACCGTAGGTATGCGTTTTGGTATCGACGCGGATAAGCTCAAAATCAAGACCGGCTTCCCGTAAGGCAATATGCGGAGAAAGAGAGCAGCTGCCCGGAGAATATTATAATTTCATGCAATAACATCCTCACCGTTTAAGTCTGTCGGGAGGTTAACAAAGTTAGTTGATAGTTTAAAGAAGGCACATTATTGTAGTGTAGGTACATAAATTATACCGGGTATTAAAATGAAGGACGTTATCTCCGGCTGTTCCGTCGAAGTTGCCATGAATCTCATTGGCGGCCGCTGGCGTTTGCTTATTGTCTCGTTCCTGCTGGAAAAGCCGAAAAGGTTCAGCGACCTGCGCCGGGATATTCCCGCCATCTCTCAGCGGATGCTCACTATGGATCTCAGGGCGTTAGAAGAAGCGGGCGTGGTGCAGCGTACCGTTTATCCCGAAGTGCCGGTGAAGGTGGTCTACAACCTGACGGAGGACGGTCTCAGGCTGGTAAAAGTAGTCGAGGTCGTTCAGGAACTGGGGCTGTGGCTGAAACAAAAGCCGGAGGCCGGGAGTCGCTGAGGGTTCGTGCGCCGGCTATTGCTCAATAGCCGGCGCAGAGGTTCTGTCAAAGCGGTGGCTCTTCCCCCTGACGCAGCGTCAGAACCTCAAAGCCGGTGGCGGTCACCGCGATGGTGTGCTCCCACTGCGCCGAGAGCTTTTTGTCGCGGGTTACCACCGTCCAGCCGTCTTTTTTGAGCTTGGTTTTGCTGCCGCCCTGATTGACCATCGGCTCGATGGTAAAGACCATTCCCTCGCGCAACGCAACCCCCTCGCCGGGTTTACCGTAGTGCAGCACCTGCGGATCTTCATGCATCTCTTTGCCCACGCCGTGGCCGCAGTACTCCCTGACGACGCTGTAGCCGTTTTTTTCAACATGGGTCTGGATCGCATAGCCAATATCGCCCAGCGTGGCGCCGGGCTTCACGGCCCTGATGCCCTGCCACATCGCTTCGTAGGTCGTTTTTACCAGCCGGCGGGCCAGCGGAGAAACGTCGCCGATCAGGTACATTTTGCTGGAGTCCGCGATCAGCCCGCCCTTCTCAAGAGTAATATCGACGTTAACAATCGACCCCGATTTTAGGTGCTCGGTCTCCTTCGGCATCCCGTGACACACGACCTCATTGATGGAGGTATTCAGCACGTGCCCCTTGCTGGCGGGCCGGGAGTGCAGCTGGTTGACGATGAACTCCTCGGCGCGATTATTGATCTCCATCGTGGTGACGCCCGGCTGGATAAACTCGTCCAGCATGTCGAAAACGGCGGCTAACAGCCGGCCGGCATGACGCTGCACAGCAAGCTCTTCGGCGGTTTTAATGGGAATTGATAGCATTAATCACCTCCAGCAGACGATCGGATCCTGACTTGAGCATCAACAGCTTAATCTGCTGATGGTTAAGCTCGGGATAGAGCTCGCTCATCATGCCCACGCGGATCCAGTATTCGGCCTGGGCGTTCACCGACCGTGACATGGCTCTGCTGGCGTCGCGAATATCTTCATGCAGCAGATCTGAAATTTTTACGATTCCCATATATACATATCGTTATAAAACATATACGAATCGTATCGTTTTCCGCACCTGAAGTCACGCGCTTCGATGTGCCCGTCTTCGTTACCGGCCGCTAACGAAGCGGTCATACAAAACATAAATGGGATAATTGTCACATTTTTAGTGTAGGGTACTGAAAATAGTATTGGCCGCCAGGACCATCATCAAGTGAAAACCTCGCTCACATTCCCGCTGCTCACCCTTTTTGCCGGGCTTCTCGTTAGCGCATTATTTAACGCGCCGTCATCCCATCGCGGGCGCAGCCAGTGCCAGTGGTCCGATAGCGTAATGCTGACCTGCCTGAGCAAACGGCACGGCGCGGTCGGGCACATAAATCCCCTGCTCAAGCGCAAACGCTTTACGATCGGCACGGCCAGCGCGCCCGCTGCGGGCATTGCGGCCCGTTATTAAGCGTTCCCGCTCTCCACAGCATTTTATGCTGGGTTAAAAACTATCGCCCGGGAAGGTCGGCGCACCGCCCCCTCCAGAAACAGCGCGTTTATTCCAGTAACAGGCTAATAACCGCTCAAATAGCAGAGTTAAATAAAATACGCCCCGGCGAAATGGGCAAAACGCAGGCAAAAAAAACCGCCAGTGAAATGGCGGTAAATAAATGCTTGCATGGATAGATTGTGTTTTGCATTGTACGCAAAAAAAGAGTGCATCTTTCTTTACGCCTGTCGCACACCCTAGCACCCCCTACTTCAATAAAGCTTAAACCAACCCGGTTAAAGCTTCTCCACCAGCGTTTTTAGCTGAGCAATGAGCGGATCGCGGGCCGGCCCGGCATCATATGTCCAGGTTGACTGGCGCACAATCAGCGCGGTCGGCAGGAGTTCACGAATGCGCAGCTGCGGCGTCGCCATTTGCTGAACCAGCAGTTCGACGGCCCTTTTACCCAGCAGATCGAAATTCTGCGCGACGGTGGTCAGCGGCGGCTGAAAATAGAGGCTATCGGCGGTATCGTCGTAGCCGGTCACCGAGATGGCGCTGCTGCCGGTGCGGTTAAGCTGCGCCAGCGCGCTGAGCACCCCCAGCGCCATCTGATCGTTGGCCACCACAATCGCGCTGAGTCGCGGCTGAAGATGCAGCAGTTCAAAGGTCTTTTGCCAGCCGCTGGCCGCGCTCCAGTCGCCGAAGACCGTTACCTCCCTGCTAACGCCGAGACGGTGCAGCGCCTCGCGCCAGCTGCCGAGGCGCATGCGCGCCGAAACGGAACTTTCCGGCCCCGCCAGCAGGCCAAACTGCCGATGCCCCGATTCCCACAGATGACGCACGCAGGCGCCGCAGCCGTCGCGATGATCGAAGCGCACGCAGGAAACCTCCGTTTCAGGAGAGACGTCGAGAAACAGGCAGGAGATATCGGGGTTCTCGGCGACCAGACGCTCGGCGGTGCTGCTCTCCAGCGGCAGGCTCACGATGGCTCCGCGGATATGCTGGGCGCGAAACTCGTCCAGCCGCGCCTGCAGCGACAAATAGTCGGTCTGCTCCGGCATGGCGATCGACACCTCCAGCCGCTGCAGGCCGGCATGACGCTTCACCGCCGCGGCAATTTGCGATGGCGCATGCAGCGTCAACGACGCGGTGATAAGCCCAATGGAGGGCGCCGCCTTGCCAGCCAGCAGCTGGGCGGAGCGGTTAGGCACATAGTGCAGCGCCTGCAGCGCGCGAATCACCTTATCGCGGGTGCGCTCAGAGACCAGGTGCGGATTATTCAGTACCCGGGAAACCGTCTGCTGAGAGACCCCAGCCTCTTTGGCCACATCATCTAAGGTTGCCGAACGCCGCTGCATGCTAATCTCCTGGTCGCCAAAATTGAGTCCAAATATGTTAAATGTCTTACGCTAACATTTTATGTCTAATTCACGACAAAAATCAGCGCTAATTCCGGCGTTTCGTGATCGTCAATAGGTTTAATTTCCAACAACATTGCGGCATAAGAAAAAATACCCGATAAAACATCCATTCTTGTCTAGCGAATGACATTTATTTCACTCTCCGTCAGGTATGCGTATGCAACAACATGATTCAACCGCCGCCCGCTCGCCGCAGTTCCACGAAGTGCTGGCGCGTGAAGATTGGCAAAACCAGACCATTACCCACCTTAACCGCTTAGCGGCCCACCCGACGTTTGCCAGCTGGCGAAGCATCGCCGAGGCGCGCGATAACCTGCCTGGGGATCGCCGTCGTCTGCTGGACGGGCAATGGCAGTTTTCCTACGCCCGCAGCCCGTTTGCCGTTGACGCCAGCTGGATCGACGGCGATCTGCCGGATAGCCGCAGCATCCCGGTGCCCGCAAACTGGCAAATGGAAGGCTACGACGCGCCGATCTATACCAACGTCCGCTATCCCATCGACACCACGCCGCCGCGGGTGCCGGAAGATAACCCGACGGGCTGCTATTCGCTGACCTTTAGCGTTGACCCGCAGTGGCTGGCGGAAGGCCAGACCCGGGCCATCTTCGACGGCGTTAACTCGGCATTCCATCTGTGGTGCAACGGAGAATGGGTCGGCTACTCCCAGGATAGCCGCCTTCCTGCCGCGTTTGACCTCTCGCCGTACCTGAAGCCGGGCGATAACCGCCTGTGCGTGATGGTAATGCGCTGGAGCGCCGGAAGCTGGCTGGAAGATCAGGATATGTGGCGCATGAGCGGTATTTTCCGTTCGGTGTGGCTGCTCAACAAACCCCATCAGCACCTCAGCGACGTCCAGCTGACGCCGCGGCTGGACGCGCTCTGCCGCGACGGCGAGCTGGCGGTCGATTTGGCCATTGCCGCGCCTGACGGGGAGCTCGAGGCGCTGATCGCCGAAGTCAGCCTGTGGCAAGGAGATAAACAGGTTGCCAGCATTCGCCAGCGTCCCGGCTCGCCGGCCATCGACGAACGCGGTAACTATGCCGAACGCGCCAGCCTAATCCTGGCGATCGAGCGCCCGGCGCAGTGGAGCGCCGAAACGCCGCACTGCTACCGGGCGGTGGTCTCGCTGTGGCGCGGCGATCGGCTGATTGAGGCTGAAGCCTGGGATATCGGTTTCCGCCGGGTCGAGATAAGCAACGGGCTTTTGCTGCTTAACGGCAAACCGCTGCTGATCCGCGGCGTTAACCGCCATGAGCACCATCATCAGCGCGGCCAGGTGGTGACCGAAGAGGATATGCTGCAGGATATCCTGCTGATGAAGCAGAACAACTTCAACGCCGTGCGCTGCTCGCACTATCCCAACGTCTCCCGCTGGTATGAACTCTGCAACCGCTACGGCCTGTACGTGGTCGATGAGGCCAATATCGAAACCCACGGCATGGTGCCGATGAACCGTCTGTCCGACGATCCGTCGTGGCTGCCGGCGTTTAGCGCCCGCGTGACGCGCATGGTGCAAAGCAACCGCAACCACCCGTCGATTATTATCTGGTCTTTGGGCAATGAATCCGGCGGCGGCGGCAACCACGAGGCCCTCTACCACTGGCTCAAGCGCAACGACCCTTCGCGGCCGGTGCAGTACGAGGGCGGCGGAGCGGATAGCAGCGCCACCGACATTATCTGCCCGATGTACGCCCGGGTTGAGCGCGACCAGCTCATTCCGGCGGTGCCGAAATGGGGCATCAAAAAGTGGATCGGCCTGCCGGGGGAGCAGCGTCCGCTGATCCTCTGCGAATACGCGCACGCGATGGGCAACAGCCTGGGCAACTTTGCCGACTACTGGCAGGCGTTCCGCGAGCATCCGCGCCTGCAGGGCGGTTTTATCTGGGACTGGGCGGATCAGGCAATTAGCAAAACCTTCGACGACGGCAGCACCGGCTGGGCCTACGGCGGCGATTTTGGCGATAAGCCCAACGACCGTCAGTTCTGCATGAACGGGCTGGTTTTCCCCGATCGCCGCCCGCACCCGTCGCTTATCGAAGCCAAACACGCCCAGCAGTTCTTCCAGTTCGCGCTGCTGGCGCAGTCGCCGCTGCGGGTCAGCGTCAATAGTGAATACCTGTTCCGCGCCACCAACAATGAAGAGCTGCGCTGGCAGGTCCAGTCAGCGGGCGAAACTATCGCCAGCGGCAGCATCGCCCTCGATCTCAGCCCGCAGGGCAAGGCGGAGCTTACGCTGCGCGATACCCTGACTCTGCCTCAGGGTGCTAAAGAGGTGTGGCTGCTGCTGGAGGTGGTTCAGCCGCAGGCTACCGCCTGGTCGCCGGCCGAACACCGCGTCGCCTGGCAGCAGTTTGCCTTCGCCGCCCCGCTGGCGCTCGCCAAACCTGAACCTGCCGGTTGCGCGCCGACGCTGGAGATCGATGCGTCGAACTATGTCGTCAGCCAGGGATCGCAGCAGTGGACCGTCGATCGTCATAGCGGGCTGCTCAGCCAGTGGCGCGCGGATGGCGTGGAACAGCTGCTGACCCCGCTGCGCGACCAGTTCGTGCGCGCCCCGCTGGATAACGATATCGGCGTCAGCGAAGTAGAACGCATCGATCCTAACGCCTGGGTTGAGCGCTGGAAAAGCGCCGGGCTGTACAACCTTGAAGCGCGCTGCGTTCACTGCGAAGCCCAGCGTCTGGCCCATGAGGTGGTCATCGACAGCCGCTGGCACTATCTGCGCGGCGATGAAGCGGTTATCGTCAGCCGCTGGCGTATGACCTTCGATAGCGCAGGCCGTTTACATCTGGCGGTTGACGGCGAGCGCGCCGGCACCCTGCCGCCGCTGCCGCGGGTGGGCCTCCATTTCCAGGTCGCCGATCAGCAGCAGCCGGTCTCGTGGCTCGGCTACGGCCCCCATGAAAACTACCCCGATCGGCGGAGCAGCGCGCAGTTCTCCCGCTGGCAGCTGCCCCTTGAGGAGATGAGCACGCCGTATATCTTCCCGACGGAAAACGGCCTGCGCTGCGACAGCACAGCGCTGGACTGGGGACGCTGGCACGTTACCGGCCATTTCCACTTCTCAGTGCAGCCATACGGCACCGCGCAGCTGATGGCGACGGATCACTGGCACCGGATGCGTCCGGAGCGCGGCGTCTGGATCACCCTCGACGGTCAGCATATGGGCGTCGGCGGCGATGACTCCTGGACCCCGAGCGTCCTGCCGCAGTGGCTGCTGCAGGAGACGCGCTGGCGCTATCAGATAAGTATGCATTTCCAATAATAAATCCTGAATAAGCGGGCCGCGCCGCGGGTGATTCAGCAGGTTAATCGCCCGTCGGCCGCCCGGAGCATGACCGGTATAACGGGGCGTCAGGCCCCCAACCCTACAGGCATAATAAAATGGAACCTCTCTATGAAATTTTCTGAGCTTGCGCCGCGAGAACGGCATAACTTTATCTATTTCATGCTGTTCTTTTTTTTCTATTACTTCATTATGTCGGCCTATTTTCCCTTTTTCCCGGTGTGGCTGGCGGACGTTAACCATTTAACTAAAACGGAAACCGGGATCGTCTTCTCCTCCATTTCACTGTTCGCCATTATCTGCCAACCGATATTTGGCCTGATTTCTGACAAGCTCGGGCTGCGCAAGCATCTGCTGTGGACGATCGTGGTGTTATTAATTCTGTTCGCCCCGTTCTTTATATTCGTCTTTTCCCCGCTGCTGCAGATGGATATTATCGTCGGCGCGCTGGCGGGCGGCATCTATCTGGGGATCGTCTTTTCCAGCGGCTCCGGGGCGGTCGAGGCCTATATCGAACGCGTCAGCCGCGCCAACCGCTTTGAGTACGGCAAGGTGCGCGTCGCCGGCTGCGTCGGCTGGGCGATCTGCGCGTCGATTACCGGGATCCTGTTTGGCATCGACCCGAATATTACCTTCTGGATTGCCTCCGGCTTCGCGCTGGTGCTAGGGGGTCTGCTGTGGTTTTCGCAGCCGGAAAGCAGCAATAGCGCCCAGGTGATGGACGCGCTGGGCGCCAACCGTCAGGCCTTCTCGCTGCGCGTTGCCGCCGAGCTGCTGCGCATGCCGCGATTCTGGGGATTCATCATCTACGTGGTCGGCGTTGCCAGCGTTTATGACGTTTTCGATCAGCAGTTTGCTAACTTCTTTAAAGGCTTTTTCTCCAGCCCGCAGCGCGGAACCGAAGTCTTTGGTTTTGTCACCACCGGCGGCGAGCTGCTGAATGCGCTGGTCATGTTCTGCGCCCCGGCCATTGTTAACCGTATCGGGGCAAAAAATGCGCTGCTGACCGCGGGGATAATTATGTCGGTGCGCATTCTCGGCTCTTCATTCGCCACCAGCGCGGTCGAAGTGGTGATATTAAAAATGCTGCATATGTTTGAAGTTCCGTTCCTGCTGGTCGGCACCTTCAAATATATCTCTTCCGCCTTTAACCCGAAGCTCTCCGCCACCCTGTTCCTGATCGGTTTTAACTTATCGAAACAGCTCTCCGGCGTGGTGCTGTCGGCGTGGGTGGGACGCATGTACGACACGGTGGGCTTCCATCAGGCCTATCTGATCCTCGGTTCGATTACGCTGTGCTTTACGCTTATTTCGCTGTTTACCCTCAAAGGCAGCAAAACCCTGCTGCCGGCCCCGGGATATAACAACGCCGCCTGAGGCATCAAGCCCGCCGCGCGGCGGGCTTTTACTCCCTGATGCGGGTCTCGCCGCCGCTGTTTTCCAGCTCGTAAATCCGGCTCTCCGCCAGCGACGAGATAAGCTCGGTCAGCTCCGCCGAGTGGCTGGTCAGCCAGATTTGGCTGTAGCGCGAGGCCTCAACGATCAGCCGCGCCAGCGCCGGAAACATCTGCCGGTGCAGGCTGTTTTCCGGTTCGTTGATCGCCAGAAACGCCGGCGGCCTTGGGCTCAGCAGCGCCACCGCCAGGCACAAAAAGCGCAGGGTGCCGTCCGACATTTCCGCCGCCAGCAGCGGTCGGGAGATGCCCTCGCGGCGCATCTTGATCGAAAAGCGCGAATTTTCATTTTCACAGAAGAAACGGCACTCCGGAAAGGCGCTGTCGAGGATTTCGTGCAGCAGCTCCACGGCGCCGATTTCAACAATGGTCTGAAACGCGGCGGCCAGGTTGTGCCCGTCGCTATCCAGCACCGGCGAGCGATAGCCCACCGCCGGATGGCGCAGCGCGGAATGGCGGCCGATATTGAATTCGTGATAAAAGCGCCACTGGCGCATGGTCTCCCGGACCCGGGATATTTCCGGGAAGCGGTGCGGTTCGCCAAGCTGGCCGAAGATCGATTCGTTCTCGTAGATGGTGTCGGTAAAGGTGTTCTTCTCGCCGTTAACGTCAATCAGAAACGCCGCCTGATTTTTACGCTGCAGCACCCTGGCCGAGGGGCGGCGGGAGAAACCGGCCAGCCAGATAGACTCCTCTTTGACAATCGGATCGAGCATAAACTGGGTGGGATACGGCAGCTTTTCCGGAAATCCAACCTGCAGCTCATAGTCGAACTGTTCCGTCAGGCAGGCGATCTGCAGCCGCTTCGGGTAGCGGGCGGTGGGCGCGCTCTTTCCGGACCACATGATATTTTCGAGGCCGCCTTCTTCGCTGATATAGCTGGAAAATTTACCGTCCGCGGAGGCGGTGAGCAGATGGATGGCCTTGTAGATATTGGACTTGCCGCAGCCGTTCGGCCCGAAGACGATATTCAGCGTCCCCAGCTCCAGCTCGATATCCCTTACCGATCTGAAATTTTGTATGCGGAGATGGTGGATCATGGTGCTCCCTAGGATCGCAAAATCATTTGCCGGCGCAGGGAAAACGCCGCCTGTGCGGACGGCGGTCTGCCGTCCGGTGCAGGTTCAGCACAGCGATTTCTTCATGCCTCGGGTCAGCGCAACGCGCGTTAGCTTATCCGTGTCGTCATGAGTATCGCTAAACACGCCAAAAAAGTAACGCTCATTATCGATAGTCTGCGACACGATCCGATAGCTCAGCGGCTGCCCGGATTTCGCGCCATATTGCGCGGCGGTAACGGAAAGCTCCGTCGCGGTATCGGCGACGCTGACCAGCAGGCCATCCGCCTTCCCCCCCACCAGCATGACCTTAATTAGCGGGTCCACCATGTTCCTCCCGGATTGGAGCCAATGATTACCGTTCGATAGCCGACGGCTGGTAGCCATAACGCTACCTTAAGTACATTCTTATAGTTCATCCCGGCCCGAAATAAAAAAACTCTTTCTTATACTGAGCTAAGCATTGATTATTACGACTAAAAGCTGACAAATGATGAAGGAAAAAAGGGTAATTGTGAATCTTCATCCCCTCTGATTCGCATTATTTGCCGCTGCGAGCGTCGGCGGCCCGCAGCGGGACCAGACTTCGCGCCTCGACCGCCGGAAGAGCGGGCTTAACGAGGCCCCGCCCGGCGATGTGCGTGATACCCCCAGCTCGCCGCCTTACCCTAATAAGCGTCGATTAATATCGCTTCATTGTTTTGATCGGCGCTCTTTCTGACCAGTCAGGCCGCTCGCCAGCCATAATCGCGCGCTGTTGCGATGGCGTCACCGACTGGGTTATTTCAGGCATTGGCTTATAAACAGGCTTTTTCGGCGGAGCGATCGCAATATCAGAACTACAACCAGATAGCAGGAAAATCGTCAGTGCAGATATATTAAACTTAATCATTTTCAACCCTTCCATTGGGATAAAATCTTACAGATGTACTGCGGTGCCGGGTGCCTCCCGGTGAGCCTTTGCCTGACCGACTAAGACCCGCGTTCTCATCAGCTGGCGATATCTTCTGCGGCATGACCTGGTCAGTACGCCCTTCCGCACAGGGGGATTCACCGCCGGATAAAATTATCCAGTAGATAATCATTTCGTCAATCTATTTCATGGGACTATGGCACAATAAACGTGCCGTAGCGGATTGAAATAATAGCGATTTTTAGCCGTTATACTCTGGAACCCCGGGCCACCGGCAGGTCAATCCACTCAGCCGGAAACGCAGAAAAAGGGGTGACATTGTTCAAAAACAAAATCATACCCTCATTCCTTAGTTCAACTGCGCGGTCATGACCAGTGCGTTACTCATTGTCGCCCTGTCGCGCCGCTCTGAATATGGCAAGTATTTTGCAAAATTACCGCTTACTTATATGCAAATGGTAGGAGGTGATGATGTTTCGGAAAATTTCCCCGTGCGAACAAGGGCTAATGACGTTGCTGAAACTGGGGCGACTATGTTGGTGCGACCCGCTTAGCCCCCCGCCGCCGGCATATGCGAACAACAGCAGCTACTTTCGGTATGTGGGACTACATCCTGAGCGAATAGATATCGATGAGCAGACGCTGCTCCGCTGGGCGGAAAACGCCGAGTTATACGAATATATGAAAGAAAAACTCAACGCCCCGCCCGCAGAGAAATGGGGCTAGGACAGTCCTGTTTTTCGCCCTCCAGAGAAGATTGTTCCGTACGTCCTTTAAACCAGAGTATGGCCCGGGGTTTGGCGTGATGAATTGACTTACTGCGTTCCCTTGACGAGCTGCGAACGGGTCGGGGTGCACATCATTGCACCTTAACAGTGCAATGATGGAAGGTTGAAGGATTTCTAACGGCCCTGGACACTCAACCCGCGATTCGCCAGCATCGGTTCAATCTTAGGGTCGTGCCCGCGCCACTGGCGATACAGTTCAGCTAAATCAGTGCTATTGCCGCGTGACAGAATAGCCTCGCGGAAGCGCTGGCCGTTTTCACGGGTCAGGCCGCCCTGCTCAACAAACCACTGATAGCCATCGTCCGCCAGCATCTGCGTCCACAGATAGGCGTAATAACCCGCGGCATAGCCGCCGCCGAAAATATGCGAAAAATAGCTGCTGCGATAGCGCGGCGGTACGGCGGCCAGATCGCACTTCTCCGCGCCCAGGGCCGCGGCTTCAAAGGCATCAACATCCTGCGGGACGTTCGCCGAAGGCAGGCTATGCCAGTGCATATCCAGCATCGCCGCCGCCAGCAGTTCGCTCATGTCGTAGCCTTTATTAAACTGCGCCGCCCGGTACATGCTCTCACGCAGCGCATCGGGCATCGCTTCTCCGCTTTGGTAATGGCGCGCGTAGTGGGCAAATACCTGCGGCTCGCTGGCCCAGTGTTCAAAGATTTGCGACGGGAACTCGACAAAATCACGCGGGGTATTGGTTCCCGACAGGCTGGCATAGCGCTGGCTGGCGAACAGCCCGTGCAGCGCGTGGCCGAATTCTTGGAATAAGGTGATGGTTTCATCCCACGACAGGAGCGCGCTGCGGCCCGTGCCTGGCTTTTGATAGTTACAGACGTTGTAGATAACCGGCTGCTGCATCAGCTCCGTGGATTGCTCAACGAAAACGTCCATCCACGCGCCGCCGCTTTTTGACTCGCGCGCGTAGTAATCGCCGTAAAATAGCGCCATACCGGCGCCGTTAGCGTCGAAAATTTCCCACACCCGCACGTCCGGATGATAGAGCGGAATGTCGAAACGTTCGACGAAGCGCAGGCCAAACAGCTGCGATGCGGTCCAGAATACGCCGTCCTGCAGCACGCGTTCGAGGGCAAAATAGGGTTTTAGCTGCGCCTCATCGATAGCGAATCTGGCGCGCCGCACCTGCTCCGCATAGTAGGGCCAGTCCCAGGCGGCGGCGGTGAAGCCCTCGCCTTCATCATCAATAACCTGCTGAATATCCGCCAGCTCCTGTTCCGCCCTCCCGCGCGCGGCCGGAGCGATGCGGCGCATAAACTCAAAGGCCTGCGCAGGCGCCCCCGCCATCTGATCGGCCATCGACCAGCTGGCGTAGTCAGCGGCCCCCAGCAGCTCCGCTTTCTGCGCCCGGATCGCCACCAGTTGCAGCAGCAGCTCGCGGGTATCGTTAGCATCCCCCTTCTGATTACGCGTCCAGCCTGCGGCGAAGAGGTTTTCGCGAGTCTGGCGATCGCGCAGTGACTGTAGCGCCGGCTGCTGGGTGGTGTTGAGCAGCGGCAGCAGCCAGCGATCGCTGAGGCCCTTTTCAGCCGCCGCTTTTACGGCCTCGCTAATCTCATCCGCGCTGAGCCCGTCCAGCTGGTGCAGATAATCAAGCACCAGGCCGCCGGATTTTGCCGCGCTCAGGAGCCGCTGCTGAAACTGGCTCTGTAGCGCCGCGGCCCGGGTATTCAGCCCCCGCAGCAGCGATTTCTGCTCCTCCGCCAGCCGCGCGCCCGCCAGCAGAAACCGCTGCCAGGTCACCTCAAGCAGGCGCCGGGATTCCGCATCGATGTGCAGATTGTCGCGATCTTCCCACACCCGCTGCACGCGTTCAAACAGCGCCGTATTAAGCCAAATATGGTTGCCCGCCTGCGCCAACTCGGCAGAAAACTGCTCATCAAGGTGCTGCAGAAGCGGATTGGTATGCGCCCCGGCCATCGCGAAAAAGACCCGGGTAACGCGTGACAGCAGCCGTCCGCTCAGCTCCAGCGCCACCACCGTATTGGCAAAATCCGCCGGCGCCGGATTATTGACGATCGCGGCAATCTCTTCGCGCTGGCGTCGCATCCCTTCATCGAAGGCCGGACGGTAGTGCTCATCCTTAATCAGATCGAAACGCGGCGCCTGATAGGGCAGCAGGCTGATGCTTAAAAAGGGGTTATTTTCCAACATAATTATCTCCAGGCTGCGGGCATCAGGTTAGAGTAGGCAACTCATTGATTGACCGCAATCATTTCTCGAAGCGCCGCCTCGCTGTTGATCGCCGTTAACCGCAACGCGCGCGGTGATTTCCGTTACCGGTCCTCGTTAACGCATGCTATGGTATAACGACACAAAAGCGTTGAGGAACAGTAAGATGATTATCCTGGTTACCGGAGCAACGGCAGGTTTTGGTGAAAGCATCACCCGCCGCTTTGTCGCAAATGGTCATAAAGTGATCGCCACCGGACGTCGCGAAGAGCGTCTGCAAACGCTGAAAGACGAGCTCGGCGACGGCGTTTACACCGTTCAGCTCGACGTGCGTAATCGCGCGGCCATCGAAGAGATGATCGCCGGCCTGCCCGCGGAATGGCTGGCCATCGACGTGCTGGTCAATAACGCCGGCCTGGCGCTGGGGCTGGAGCCTGCGCACAAGGCCAGCGTTGAGGACTGGGAAGATATGATCGATACCAACAACAAAGGGCTGGTCTATATGACCCGCGCCGTGCTGCCGGGAATGGTTGAGCGCAACCGCGGGCACATTATCAATATCGGCTCCACCGCCGGCAGCTGGCCCTACGCGGGCGGTAATGTCTACGGCGCGACCAAGGCCTTCGTGCGTCAATTTAGCCTCAACCTGCGTACCGACCTGCACGGTACGGCGGTTCGCGTCACCGATATCGAGCCCGGGCTGGTGGGCGGTACCGAGTTTTCCAACGTCCGCTTTAAAGGCGACGACGCCAAAGCCGGTAAAGCCTATGAAAATACCCAGCCGCTGACCCCGGATGACGTGACGGAAGCCGTGTGGTGGGTCGCCAACCTGCCCCGGCATGTCAATATCAATACCCTGGAAATGATGCCGGTCAGCCAAAGCTTCGCGGGCCTCAGCGTGCACCGCCAGGGTTAATCCCGCAGCCCGGCCTGCGGGCCGGGTATGGGCGCAAAGGCAAAAAACGCGTAAAATAGCGCACATAATCCATTAAAAAGTAATCATCAATGGCCGCAGAATCACAGCTCAATCCTACACAGCCTGTTAATCAGCAAATTTATCGGATCCTTCGCCGGGATATCGTCCATTGTCTGATTCCACCCGGCACGCCGCTGTCTGAAAAGGAAGTCTCCGTGCGTTTTGACGTTTCCCGTCAGCCGGTGCGCGAGGCGTTTATTAAGCTGGCAGAAAATGGCCTGATCCAAATTCGCCCCCAGCGCGGCAGCTACGTGAATAAAATCTCCCTTTCTCAGGTCCGCAACGGCTGCTTCGTGCGCCAGGCTATCGAGTGCGCGGTAGTTCGTCGGGCGGCGGGAATGGTGAACAGCGAGCAAATTTATCAGCTTGAGCAAAATCTTAACCAGCAGCGCACGGCGGTTGAGCGCCAGCAGATTAATGATTTCTTCCTGCTGGACGACGAGTTTCATCAGAAGCTGTCGCTTATTGCCGACTGCCAGCTGGCCTGGGACACCGTGGAGAATATTAAGGCGACGATTGACCGGGTGCGCTATATGAGCCTCGATCACATTAGTTCGCCGGAAATGCTGCTACGTCAGCATCATCAAATTTTTCAGGCGCTGGAAAATCGCGATGCCGACGCGGTAGACGCAGCGATGAATCTGCATCTGCATGAAATTAGCGAGTCGGTATTATTAATTCGCCAGGAAAACCGCGACTGGTTTAGCGAAGAGTAGCTGAGCTGGCGGCAGGCGCTCTCTCCTGCCGCTACAGAGGCAAAACGGTGCCGCTATCGGTAATGCCTTCAATCGATAGAAAACCATGATATGCTACTGGTATTTAGGGCTTTCTATGGCTACCGTTACTGTTCATTGTCCTCGTTGCCATTCCGATTCTGTTTATCGCCATGGGCACAGCTGTTCCGGGCACGAGCGCTTTCGTTGCCGGTCATGTCGCCGCGTTTTTCAGCTGGCTTATACCTATGAAGCCAGAAAACCCGGTGTAAAAGAACAGATAGTTGAACTGGCACACAACGGTGCCGGCGTCCGCGATACCGCCAGAGTTCTTAAGGTCGGTATCAATACCGTCATACGGACATTAAAAAGCTCTCGCCGTCCCGGATAACCGCTTCTCCTGTCGCTCATGCCGATGTGGCACTCATCTGCGAGCTTGATGAGCAGTGGGGCTTTGTTGGCAGTAAAGCCCGGCAGCACTGGCTCTGGTATGCTTACAATACCAAAACGGGTGGCGTACTGGCTTATACTTTCGGCCCACGTACCGATGAGACATGTCGGGAACTGTTGGCCCTGTTGACGCCCTTTAGCATCGGCATGATTACCAGCGATAACTGGGGCAGTTATGCCAGAGAGGTGCCGAAGGAGATACATCTGACTGGTAAAATTTTCACACAGCGCATTGAGCGAAACAATCTGACGCTGCGAACCCGTATCAAGCGGCTGGCACGCAAAACAATATGTTTTTCACGTTCCATCGAATTGCACGAAAAGGTCATCGGTGCCTTCATCGAAAAGTACATGTTCTACTGATTGGAGGCATTACCGGAAGCAGAAAACCAACCGGCGCACCGATTTGAACCCAACTGGAGAAGAATCCACGATGCTTTGGTTCAGAATATTCAGCAGTCATCAATACCGCACCGGCCTGCTCACTGATGTAGCCCCCTGAAACACCGGACAGTAGCTGTATCTCCAGATAAGAGATAGGCTTAAATATATGTCTAACAACCATGTTAATTTTGAGATGACCGGGATCCTGTTAGGGCAAGAAGCCCGTAAGCGTAAGACTCCGCAAGAGAAAATTGCCATCATCCAGCAAACAATGGAGCCGGGTATGAATGTCTCCCACGTTGCTCGTCTGCACGGTATTCAGCCCAGTCTGCTGTTTAAATGGAAGAAGCAATATCAGGAAGGTAGCCTCACCGCCGTTGCGGCCGGAGAGGAAGTGGTTCCGGCTTCGGAGCTGGCGACTGCACTCAAACAGGTCCGGGAACTACAGCGTCTCCTGGGTAAGAAGACGATGGAAGTTGAGATCCTCAAAGAAGCGGTGGAGTACGGCCAGTCGCGAAAATGGATAGCGCACGCGCCCTTGTTGCCAAAGGACGGGGAATAGCTCTGGTTAGTCGCACCATGAGCGTGTCGCGTGCGCAGTTATCACTGCGGGTGAGCCGCTCTGCCGACTGGCAGGACAGGCGCAGCAACCGGCGTAATGACGAAGCTGATGCAGAGATACTGTCGGAGATCCTCGGCATCATCAGCGACATGCCCAGCTACGGTTACCGGCGGGTGTGGGGTATCCTGCGTAAGCAACGCCGTGTAGAGGGACTTCCACCGGTGAACGCCAAACGGCTTTACAGGATAATGAGCGAGCATAACCTGCTGTTGTTGCGTGATAAACCAGAGCGTCCGAAGCGGGAGCATAAAGGCAAAATCGCGGTAGCGGAAAGCGATATGCGCTGGTGTTCAGACGGCTTCGAGTTCGGTTGTGACAACGGCGAGAAGCTTCGGGTGACGTTCGCACTGGACTGTTGCGACCGGGAGGCCATAGACTGGGCAGCGAGCACGGGAGGCTACGACAGTTCAACGGTACAGGATGTGATGCTGAGGTCAGTGGAAAGGCGCTTCGGTAGCACGCTGCCGGGTAAACCAGTGCAGTGGCTGACAGATAACGGTTCAGCGTACACCGCGCATGAAACGAAGAAGTTCGCGCGAGAACTGAATCTGGAGCCGTGTACAACAGCGGTGAGCAGCGCACAAAGTAACGGCATGGCCGAACGGTTCGTGAAAACGATGAAGGAAGATTACATCGCGTTCATGCCAAAACCAGATGTGGGAACAGCGCTACAGAACCTTGCAGCGGCGTTCAATCACTAGAATGAAAATCACCCGCACAGTGCGCTGGGATATCACTCTCCGAGAGAGTACCGGCGGCAGCGGGCATCGTTAACTTAAGATACAAAAGCTGTCCGGAGATGGCGGGTCAAGATCACTCACCCCCAACACCGAAGCCCTGTAGCACACGAATAAAAATGAGCAATACTGGAGCCCAAACGCCAATTTTTTCATACGTCGGTAACAGCCCAATACAAAACGTACCTAACCCTACAATTAATATTGTAATCACCAGCGCTTTTTTACGACCAACCTTATCGCCGATATGACCAAAAACAATTCCGCCTAATGGCCGCGCTAAGAAACCAACTGCATATGTTGCAAACGCAGCAAGAGTACTAATTAAAGGGTCGTCACTTGGAAAAAACAGATGCCCAAAAAAGAGTACTGCTGCCGTCCCGTATGCAAAAAAGTCATAATATTCTGCAGCGGTCCCAATTGCAGATGCACTGGCTACTCGGCGAATAATAGGTTTATTACCTATACCACTTTTAACTTCGACTGAACTAACCATAGGGTTTTTACCTTTTATAGGGTATTGCGTTAATCAACATCTTTCGTGCGTACACATTATGCTTACCCGTTCCCCAAGTTCGGAATAGCGCTTGTACTCCCGGAAGCCAAAGTTCGGTACCCACAAGGTCAAATTAGCCTTAGGCAATGTGCGTTCTACGACCGGGAGGCCATGGTTAATATCAATAATCACTTTTCAGATATAAAACCAGAAAATAATAGCGCCGAACTATAGGCTGTTATTTAAATATACTGCCCGGATTTCTGTTCTTCACGCAACAGGACAGTATCAGCCGCATCGCTAGCCAGGCTCAGATCGCGGTCGCGCACTTCCGGCATCAGGAGTGCGGCAAGCAGGCCGATAACCGAATAGCTCACCAGCATCACCACGATGGGCAGCCATGAGTCGGTCATATTACAGAAAATACCCGCCAGCACCGGGCCGAAACCAACGGCAACCAGTCCCCCCATCTCTTTTGAGATAGCCATTCTGGTGAAGCGATTGCGCGATCCAAACAGCTCGGCCATCGTAATATTTTCGAGAGCAAACAGCCCCAGCACCGCCACGTTATGGATAACAATCAACGAGGCCATAATGGTACTCACGCTGTGGCTTTTATCCATGATAATCGCCAGCATCGGATAGGCTAAAATAATCGCGGAGATATTCACGATAATATAGGGAATGCGCCGCCCTACCTTATCTGACAGCCATCCCAGCAGCGGAATCGTGATAAAACCGATCGCTGAGCTGATCATTAGCGCATCTGTTGGGATCGCTTTATCAAACAGCAGGGTTTGCACCAGATAGCCGGCAAGAAAGGTTTGAATCAGCCCCGAGTTACCCGCCTGACCAAAGCGCAGGCCCGTTGCCAGCCAGAACGATTTACTCTTCAGCATCGCGCCGAAGGTACTCTCCTTGATGCTGGTGGCGCTCTGGCGTATTCCATCCTCGGCGACTTTTTCGAATACCGGGCTTTCTTTGAGGTTCAGACGCAGCCAGATGGCGAAGATCATCACCACCGCGCTGGCGAGGAACGGTATACGCCAGCCCCACGCCACCAGCTGCTCGCGGTCGAGCAGGAAGAACATCACCGCCCAGATAGCCGTGGCGCTAAGTGTGCCGCAGTTGGTCCCCATCGCCACCAGCGAGGAGATAATCCCGCGCTTACCTTTCGGCGCATATTCTGCCAGCATCGTACCGGCGCCGGATATTTCCGCCCCGGCCCCCAGCCCCTGAATCACGCGCAGGGTGACCAGCAGCACCGGCGCCAGAATACCCACCTGGGCATAGGTCGGCAAAACGCCGATGAGCGTCGTACAAATACCCATCATGGTGATCGTAATAAACAGCACTTTCTTGCGGCCGATGCTATCGCCCATTTTACCGAAAATAAACGCCCCGACGATGCGGGCAATATATCCGGCGCCGTAGGTCCCCATCGCTAAAATCAGCGCCATCGCCGCGGACTGCTCGGGGAAGAATATTTCATGGAATACCAGCGCGGCGCCTAAAGAATAAAGCTGGAAATCCATAAACTCCAGGGCGGTACCTAACCAGCCGGATACCGCCGCGCGGATGAGATCGGAGGTTGTTCTCTCATTCTTTACTGTCGTCATCTTTATAATCTCTAATTGTGTAGGATATAGAGTCTGGCGTTGTATGGAGTGTCAGAAGGTTAATAAAACCTTACAGCAGCTCTTCCTGTCATTTTCAAAAAGCTCAATGGCCTCAGCGACCTGTTGATAGCCAAAAGCGTGGGTAATTAACATTTCCGGATTAATAAGCCCCTGTTCCAGCCATTGCAGAACCACCGGGAATTTATTGGCGTTCAGCCGCGAGGAAAATATCGACAGCTCTTTACCGGTAATGCCCTGTTGCGCCACCTGGGATGGTTCGGTGGAGAAGCCCATCAGGACAATTCTGGCCGCCGGCGACGCCAGCGTCACCGCTTCCTGGAGAATTGTCGGGTGGCAGGCGGCGTCGATAATCAGCGTTGGCTTGACCTGCAACACCTCGGCTAATGACGCCTCGCCGTTATTGATCGTGCGGTCCGCACCGTTGCGTTTTGCCATCTGCAAACGTTCTTCGATGCGGTCAACCACAATGACCTGGCCGACTTTGTACACCTGCTTGAGAACCTGGATGGTGGTTAAGCCCATCGGCCCGGCGCCGTAAACCAGCGCCACGTCCTGCTCGGTCGGCGTCACCTGTCCGGTCACGTTGGCGGCGATCGTAAAGGGTTCAACCATCACCGCATGCCTGTCCGGAATGCTGTCCGGCACCCGCCAGGCGTTTTTCGCCGGCACCACCGCATACTCGCTGAAGCCGCCGTCCCGGTGTACGCCGAGAACCACCAACGAGGTGCAGACGTTCGGTTTGCCCACCGAGCAGGGATAGCAGTGTCCACAGCTGATAACCGGATCCACGCACACCCGCTGACCTATAGTTTTATCCGTCACCTCGGCGCCGACGGCATCGATAATGCCGAAAAATTCGTGGCCGATAACGCGCGGATATTTTGCAAAGGGGTTGTGGCCGCGATAGATATGGCTATCCGAACCGCATATTCCCGCCAGCTGCACCTTGACCCGAACCTCCCCCGCGCCGGGCTGCGGCAGCGGGCGCTCTTCAATCACCAGCTCGTTGGGCTGGCGGATAACGATACTTTTCATTTTATTCTCCTTACCAGTTCCACAAGGTGCCGTCTTCTAACCGGGCTACCGGCAGGCAGGCCGGATCGTAGGGATATTTCGCCGCCAGCTTCTCGTCAAACTCAATGCCCAGCCCCGGCTTTTCCCCTGGGTGCATATAGCCATTATCAAACGTCCAGCTATGAGGGAAAACCTCGAGCATCTGCTCGGAGTAGCCCATATACTCCTGCACGCCAAAGTTCGGCACCCACAGGTCAAAGTGCAGCGCCGCCGCCATACAGACCGGCGACAGGTCGGACGGCCCGTGGGAGCCGGTGCGCACCTGATAGAGTGAGGCAAAATCAGCGATACGGCGCATGCCGGTGATCCCGCCGGCGTGGGTCACGGTGGTACGGATATAGTCGATCAGCTGCTCCTCGATCAGCTGCTTGCAATCCCAGATGCTGTTAAAGACTTCCCCTACCGCAATGGGCGTCACGGTATGCTGGCGGATCAGGCGGAAGCACTCCTGGTTTTCTGCCGGAGTCGGATCCTCCATCCAGAACAGACGATACTCCTCGATGCTCTTGCCAAAGCGCGCGGCTTCGATCGGCGTCAGGCGATGATGCATGTCATGTAACAGATGCTCATTGAAGCCAAATCTTTCACGCACGGCGGCGAACAGCTGCGGGGTAAAATCGAGATATTTCTCCGTCGACCACAGCTGCTCTTCCGGCCACAGCCCCTTGGTCGCCGGCTCGTAGGCCTGCCCTTTGCCTTTTGCCATTCCGTAGGTGGTCTTCATTCCCGGAATGCCGCACTGCACGCGGATGGCCTTAAAGCCCATCTCTTTGTGGCGGGCATAGTCGTCCAGCACTTCGTCAATGGAATGGCCCGTGGTGTGGCAGTAAACCATCACCCCTTCACGGGATGCCCCGCCCAGCAGCTGATACAGCGGCATCCCCGCCGCCTTCGCTTTAATATCCCACAGCGCCATATCGACGGCGGAGATGGCCGACATGGTCACCGGGCCGCGGCGCCAGTAGGCTCCCTTATAGAAGAACTGCCAAATATCTTCGATACGCTGCGCGTCGCGGCCAATAAGCTGCGGGCAGAGGTGATCCTGCAGGTAGGAGGCGACGGACAGCTCGCGGCCGTTTAAGGTGGCATCCCCCAGCCCGACGATGCCGTCATCGGTGGTGATTTTTAGCGTGACAAAGTTACGTCCGGGACAGGTGACGAAAACTTCAGCGGCAACGATCTTCATCTTTTTTTATTCCTTACATCTCTGCGGTTAGTGCAGAAAATTAAATCATCAGACCTACTACCATACAAGTATAATGATCAAAAAAGACGTCATGAGTCACATAAATGCCCGGGCCAGAGGCGGCGGGCACAGGCGGGAGAAAGGTGGAATTCAGCGGAGAAAATGAGCGCCGCGCGGCCGGCACCTCGTGTGCCTTTACGCTACGCGCGGCCCCAGCCGGCGACGATAATCAGCATTCCGCACAGCGCAATAACGGCGCCGGCCCAGTCGTAATGGCTGAGCCTGACGCCGTCAACGAAGCGCAACCACAGCAGCGCGGTGCAGACATAGACTCCGCCGTAGGCGGCGTAAACGCGCCCGCTCGCCGCCGGATGCAGGGTCAGCAGCCAGACGAACATAACCAGCGCGAGCCCGGCGGGCAGCAGCAGCAGCGGCGTGGCGCCCCGCTTTAGCCAGAGCCAGGGTAAATAGCAGCCGAGGATTTCGCACAGGGCGGTGGCAAAAAAGAGCAGCGTGGTTTTAAGCATTTAAAGATACGTAAATAGAGCAGAGTGTGGCAGCATTCTACGCGATAATCGCCCCGCTCCCACGTCCTTTTGCCGGGTATGCCGCAGAAAAGAGATGTAGTAGACTTATAGTAAGGGCTAACCCTTTTTATCACTTAAAGGAAACCGTGATGAAAATGACACTGAATAAAAGCTGGTGCCTGACCGCCATGCTGGCGCTCAGCGCGATGGCTTACACCGCATCGTCTTTTGCCAAAACCGACACCCTGGTCATTGAATCCGGCGATAGCGCGCAGAGCCGCCAGCACGCCGCAATGGAAAAAGAGCAGTGGAACGACACCCGCTCTTTACGCCATAAGGTCAACACCCGCGTCGAGAAAGAGTGGGATAAAGCCGACGTCGCTTTTGACGCCCAGGATAACTGCCAGAAAAGCGCGAACGTCAACGCCTACTGGGAGCCGAACACCCTGCGCTGCCTCGATCGCCGCACCGGCCGTACGATAGCACCGTAACGCCTCACGCATGGCGCCTGCGGGCGCCATAATCAATGATTATCTCCAGCATTTACGCACAGGAACGCCCATGAGTGATGCTCATACCGTCAGGCTGCGCCCGCTAGAGCGCGAAGATCTCCGTTTTGTCCACCAGCTCGATAACAACGCCAGCGTGATGCGCTACTGGTTTGAAGAGCCGTACGAGGCCTTTGTCGAGCTCTCAGACCTCTATGACAAACATATTCACGATCAGAGCGAACGCCGGTTTGTGATCGAGTGCGACGGCGAAAAAGCCGGGCTGGTCGAGCTGGTTGAAATTAACCACGTTCACCGCCGCGCCGAGTTTCAGATTATTATCTCCCCGGATTATCAGGGGCGAGGCCTTGCGACCCGCGCCGCTAAGCTGGCGATGGACTACGGCTTTACCGTGCTCAACCTCTATAAGCTGTACCTTATCGTCGACAGCGAAAATGAAAAGGCGATCCACATCTACCGCAAGCTGGGGTTTATGGTGGAAGGCGAGCTCATTCACGAGTTTTTCATTAACGGCGAATACCGTAACACGATTCGGATGTGCCTGTTCCAGCATCAGTATCTTAGCGAACACCGCCCGCCGGGCCCGGCGCTGCTGAAGCCAACGGCTCAGTAGTAGTCAATGCTGTTTTTGATGGTGTAGCGGCGAGTTAGCGGCGGCTGCACGCTCTCATCGACAACCTGCAGCTCGCACTTCACCGGGTTGTCGTGCCCGTCGTAGTCGCAGGTCTGGCGCACGCTGCCGAGTTCGCGATCGTTCAAGTTGCTCACCGCCGTGTAGTCCAGCTTCTTACGCGGATCGGCCGCCGGCGTGGAGACCACGGTGAAGCGCTGATCTTTGGCGGTGGTGGTTTTACCCAGCGGATAGCCTTCAGCATCATACCGGTAGGTGGCCGTGGTCTCTTTACCCCGCGCGGTCACCACGAAGCCGTTATCATCCGTTTCCCAGCTCACCTCGGCCGACGGCATCTCGGCAAGCTGACACTTTCCCTGCAGGCGCAGGCGCTTTTCACGCGTTTGCGCATCGAGATAATAGTTCGCGTCAAGCAGCAGCGTCGCGCCGGTGTTATTTTCGCGATCCTGAAAAGCGAGGAGATCGAAGCAGCCCTCGCTGGATAGCCGCCCGCTGACCTGTTTCACCACTTCATCATGTTCATCGAGCAGCGTCTGGCTGAAATCCTTCACCGGGCCACGCAGCGGGTCAAACTCGAACTCGTTGGAGAAACTCGCCATTTCTGGCGTAAAGGCCTGCGGCGCGGATTGATTATCGCAGGCGCTAAGCGCCAGGCTCGCCAGTAACGGTAAAAACAGTTTATTCACGCCCGCTTCCTTCTGTGTAGCTGTACAATCATATTAGCAAATACAATTGTTTACACCAGTTCTGCTATGCTTAAAGCTGGATAACGTCAATAAGGAGTTTATGATGAAAATAGCCCCCTTGCTATGCGCGGCCCTGCTGCTGGGGTCGACGTCCGCACTCGCCGCACCGGATTCCTGCGAGCGCGTAAAAAACGATATTCAGCAGAAAATTATCAATAACGGCGTGCCGGCGACGGGCTTTAGCCTGAGCATTGTCCCCAGCGACCAGCCGGACCAGCCCGGCGCCCAGGTTGTCGGACATTGCGCCAACGACACCTTTAAAATTACCTATACCCGCAGCGCCGGTTCGGAGAGCGAAGCGCAGTAACTCCCCCGGCATCAGATGAAGGATATTATCTCTGGGTTGACCAGGGATAATATTCACCTACCTCTATATAGGTATCATTACTCTCCCACCCGCTCGACTTAAACAGTCGGCGGGATTGCATCATAATAACAATCGGGGAGTGAGCAATGTCTAATCCGGAATATGATGGCGGCCTCAGCCGTCGTACCCTACTAAAATCCTCAGCGATCGGTTCCCTGGCATTAGCGGCCGGCGGACTGGCGCTTCCGTTTAGCCTGCGCGGCGCGGCGGCGGCCGTGCAGCAGGCCGCCGAGGGCGAAGAGCGCGTGGTGTGGGGCGCCTGTTCGGTTAACTGCGGCAGCCGCTGCGCCCTGCGTCTGCACGTCCGCGACGACGAAGTGGTGTGGGTTGAGACCGATAACACCGGGCAGGATATTTACGGCGATCATCAGGTGCGCGCCTGCCTGCGCGGCCGCTCTATCCGCCGGCGCATCAACCACCCTGACCGCCTGAACTATCCGATGAAACGAGTCGGTAAACGCGGCGAAGGGAAGTTTGCGCGTATCAGCTGGGACGAAGCGCTGGACGCTCTGACCGGCAGCCTGCAGCGAATCGTTAAAGAGTACGGCAACGAAGCGGTCTATATAAACTACTCTTCCGGGATCGTCGGCGGCAATATGACCCGCTCGTCGCCCTCCGCTTCCCCGGTCGCCCGGCTGATGAACTGCTACGGCGGCTCTTTAAACCAGTACGGCACCTACAGCACCGCCCAGATAGCCTGCGCCATGCCCTACACCTACGGCAGCAACGAGGGCAACAGCACCTCCGATATCGAGAACAGTAAGCTGGTGGTGATGTTCGGCAATAACCCGGCGGAAACGCGCATGAGCGGCGGCGGGATAACCTACTACCTTGAACAGGCTCGCGAGCGTTCTAACGCCAGAATGATCGTTATCGACCCGCGCTATACCGATACCGCCGCCGGGCGCGAAGACGAGTGGATCCCCATTCGCCCCGGCACCGATGCGGCGCTGGTAGCCGGTATCGCCTGGGTGCTGATTAATGAAAACCTTGTCGATCAGCCGTTCCTTGATACCTTCTGCGTCGGCTACGACGAAAAAACGCTGCCCGCGGGCGCGCCGGCAAATAGCCACTATAAAGCCTACATCCTTGGCTCCGGGGATGACGGCATTGCCAAAACGCCGCAGTGGGCGTCGCTGATTTGCGGAATTCCGACCGATCGCATCATCAAGCTGGCGCGGGAGATCGGCAGCGCCAAGCCGGCCTGCATTTGTCAGGGCTGGGGGCCGCAGCGCCAGGCCAACGGCGAGCTGACCGCCAGGGCGATCGCCATGCTGCCCATCCTGACCGGCAACGTCGGGATTAGCGGCGGCGGCAGCGGCGCGCGTGAATCAACCTATACCATAACCATTGAGCGCCTGCCGGTGCTGACCAACCCGGTGAAAACCGCCATCTCCTGCTTCAGCTGGACCGACGCCATCGCGCGCGGGCCCGAAATGACCGCCCTGCATGACGGCGTGCGCGGCAAGGATAAGCTGGACGTCCCGATCAAGTTCCTGTGGAACTACGCCGGGAATACCCTCGTCAATCAGCACTCTGACATCAACAGAACCCACGAGATTCTGCAGGATGAGACAAAGTGCGAAACCATCGTAGTGATTGATAACTTTATGACCTCGTCGGCTAAGTACGCCGACATCCTGCTTCCGGATCTGATGACCGTCGAGCAGCAGGATATAATTCCCAACGATTACGCCGGCAACATGGGCTACCTGATCTTTATTCAGCCCGCCACGTCGCCAAAATTTGAGCGTAAGCCGATCTACTGGATCCTCAGCGAAGTGGCAAAACGGCTCGGCGCTGACGTTTTGCAGAAGTTTACCGAGGGACGAACCCAGGAGCAGTGGCTGCAGCACCTTTACGCCCTGATGCTGGCGAAAGACCCGGCGCTGCCCGGCTATGACGAGCTCAAAGCCATGGGAATTTACAAACGCAAAGATCCCGCCGGCCACTTCGTCGCCTATCGGGATTTTCGTCGCGACCCGCTCGCCAACCCGCTGAAAACGCCTTCCGGTAAAATTGAGATCTACTCCAGCCGGCTGGCTGAAATCGCGGCCAGCTGGCAGCTGGCGGCGGATGAAATCATCAGCCCGCTGCCGGTGTACGCCTCCACCTTTGAAGGCTGGAATGACCCGCTACGCGACCGGTTTCCGCTGCAGCTTTTTGGCTTCCACTATAAAGCGCGGACCCACTCAAGCTATGGTAACGTCGATATCCTCCAGGCCGCCTGCCGCCAGGAGGTGTGGATTAACCCGCTGGACGCGGAGAAGCGCGGGATTAAAAATGGCGATATGGTGCGCGTCTTTAACGAACGCGGCGAGTTGCGCATCGCGGCGAAAGTGACGCCGCGCATTATGCCCGGCGTATCGGCTATGGGCCAGGGCGCGTGGCATGACGCCGATATGGGCGGCGATCGTATCGACCGCGGCGCCTGCATTAATACGCTGACCACCCACCGGCCGTCACCGCTGGCGAAAGGCAATCCTCAGCACACCAACCTGGTTGAAATTGCCAAAGTCTAAGGAGAAGCCGCATGGAAACGGATGGCATGAGCGGCCGCTGGCGCCGTTTACGGTCTGCGGGGATGCTTATCGCGGGCGGCCCCGGCTGGCTGTCGCTAAACAATAACTCCAGAGCCCGGCGGCACATGGTGTCCGGCCTGAATATGATCGTCGGTACGGCAGCTGCCGGTTAATTTTTCGCCCGCGCGGACCGCCGCGCCGCAGTAAGGAATATGAGCATGATGCAACCCCCATTCCGCGACGCCGTCGCGCTAAGCGCCCGAACGCTGGGCGCGCTATTTTCGTTTGCCCCGCAGAGCGAGCAAGCCGCCCCGCTGATCGACGCCCTGCGCGACGGAAGCTGGCAGGCCCAGTGGCCCTTTACGGTACCCGCGGAGGTCGCCTCCCGCTTCGCGGAACAACACGACGAGCCGCTTGCCGAGGCGTGGCAGCGCCTGTTTATCGGCCCCTGGGCACTGCCGGCGCCGCCGTGGGGTTCCGTCTGGCTGGATAAAGAAAGCGTCCTGTTTGGCGATTCGACGCTGGAGCTCAGGGAGTGGATGCGGCTGAACGGTATCGCCCGCGCCGCGCAGAATAATGAGCCGGAAGATAGTTTTGGCACCCTGCTGCTGCTGGCCGCCTGGCTTTGCGAGTCCGGGCAGGATGAGACCTTCTCACAGCTGCTGGCTCGGCATCTGCTGCCCTGGTCGGGCCGCTTCCTGACCGTTTTCACCAGCGAAGCCGGACACCCTTTCTACCGGGCCCTGGGTCAACTAAGTCAGGCAACGCTGGCGGAGTGGCAAAACGCGCTGGCGCTTACCGTCGCCGAAAAACCGCTGTATCGCTAACCTTGTGCCCATGCCGACGATTCTGGCATGGGCACACCGTGAGTGACAACGTCACAAAAAACCCTTTCGTCTCTCTATTGCCCGGCAGTCCTGCGGTAGCACGGGAGCTTATAGCTTTTGCGTCTAACGTTATTCCGCTGCACAATAAGGCAACCATTCCCGCAACGCGTAATGTCCGATGCATCGTTTGCCAAATTATCCTGATATTCAGGTCATGTTTCGCCGCCTGCTGATCGCCACGCTGATCGGTATCCTGGCGGCGCTCGCCGTGGCGCTCTTTCACGGCGCGATGGCGCTGCTGGAAGCATTACTCCTCAACAACCGTAGCGGAAGCCTGGTCAACGCCGCGGAGTCGCTCCCGTGGTGGCGCAGGCTGCTGACCCCGGCGGTCGGCGGGCTTGCCGCCGGCGCGCTGCTCTGGCTCTGGCAGCGCCGCACCTGCCAGCGCCCGCATGCGCCGACCGATTATATGGAGGCGCTGGAAACCGGCGACGGCCGCCTCGATACGCCCGCCAGCCTGGTCAAATCCTGCGCCTCGCTGCTGGTGGTGACCACCGGCAGCGCCATTGGCCGCGAAGGCGCGATGATCCTGCTGGCGGCGCTAGCGGCCTCGCTTTTCGCCCGCCGCTTTACGCCGAAAGAGGAGTGGAAATTATGGGTTGCCTGCGGCGCCGCCGCCGGGATGGCCAGTGCCTATCACGCCCCCTTAGCCGGAAGCCTGTTTATTGCCGAGATCCTGTTCGGTACGCTGATGCTGGCCTCGCTCGGTCCGGTGATCATTGCAGCGGTTGTCGCGCTGCTGGTCAGCAACCTGCTAAACGACAGCCAGCTGCCCCTTTATCTGGTGACGCTCAACCTTCACCTCAGCGCCGCCCACTACGGGCTGATGCTGGCCACCGGGCTGCTGGCCGGGCTCTGCGGGCCGCTGTTCGTCTGGTTGATGGGCTGGAGCCATCGTGGTTTTGTCCGCCTGCGCCTCTCTCCGCCCTGGCAGCTGGCGCTCGGCGGCGCCATCGTCGGCCTGCTGTCGCTGCTCACGCCGGCGGTATGGGGCAACGGCTATAGCACGGTGCAGGGCTATCTCCAGTCGCCGCCGCTGCTGGGCGCGATCGCCGTGGTGTTCGCCTGTAAACTGCTGGCGGTACTGGCCAGCAGCGGCTCCGGAGCACCCGGCGGCGTGTTTACGCCGACGCTGTTCGTCGGGCTGGCGATGGGAATGCTGTTCGCCAGCTTCAGCGGCCTGTGGCTGCCCGGAACTGAAGTGGCAATAATGATGGGGCTGGCGGGAATGGCGACGTTTCTGGCGGCAACAACGCATGCGCCGATTATGTCGACCCTGATGATTTGTGAAATGACCGGGCAATATGCGCTGCTGCCCGGTTTATTGATGGCCAGCGTGCTGGCATCGGTGCTTTCCCGGACGCTACGCCAGGACTCGATCTACCGCCATCACCTCGCCTAGCCGCGCCAGGTCGATATACTGGCTCAGCTCGCGCTGCTCGGCGCGCGGCAGGTAGGGAAGTTCGCCAATCAGCGGCCCCGGCAGCTTTTTGCTTAATACGTCGATGATTTCAGCGTAGTGCGCCAGTCCCGGATTAATGCGGTTGGCGACCCAGCCGATAAGCGGCAGGCCGTCGTTAGCAATAGCCTGCGCGGTCAGCAGGGCGTGGTTGATACAGCCTTCCTGAATGCCCACCACCATCAGTACCGGCAGCTGCTCCTGCACCACCCATTCGGAAAGCGGCCGCAGATCGTTCATCAGGCTGCGCCAGCCGCCGGTCCCTTCAACCACCACGTGGTCGACCTGGCCGCTCAGGCGCTGCAGGACATCCGTCAGCAGCCCGTAGTTGATCGGCCCGCTGTGCGCCACGCTGCTTTCATCTTCGCTTAACGCTATGGGATTGACAGCATCATAGGGTAATGCCAGCGTCGACACGCTTTGTAGAATCAGCGCGTCTTTGTTACGCAAGCCGTCCGGCGTCTCTTTGCTGCCCTTCGCCACCGGCTTATATCCGGCCACGCTTTTGCCATCAGCGGCCAGCGCCTGCAGCAGCGCACGCGAAACCACCGTCTTCCCGACGGCGGTGTCAGTACCTGTTATAAAGAAACGCTTAAACATCACTAACCCCGTAGTTATATTGATGAAATATATATCCATCAGGCAGCATTGCGGTTAGCCTCTTCGCTTACCCAGGACGCTTATCGGAGTAAGGGTCGGGATTCCCTGCGTGGCGGCCTTCCTGCTGCGTGATTTTTGCGGATATAGAGAGAAAATGGCGACTAAACTGTGGAAAAAGTCTACGCGAAGCCGGCGAACGCCAGCTTGAGATAGCGCAATTTTTAGTGTGACTATGAAAAAATGTTAACCCTGTAACAGTCGTATCAGCAGCGATCCGTTATAGAGGGCATCCTTGACCAGCGCGGCGCCGGCCATGGTTCCGCGGTTGGAGAACTGGGTGCTTTCGACGGTAATATGTCGGCTATAGGCAGGTAGCGACTGTTGACGAATGCAGTCGGAAATAGCCGGAAACAGGATATCCGCCGCGAGGCTAAACGGAGAGCCGATAAGAATTTTTTGCGGGTTGAAGAGGTTAACCATGATCGCCAGTATCCGCCCGACGTGCTGACCGACGCCGCTGATAATATCGCGAGCCAGTAAATCCCCCTGCAGCGCCGCCTGACAGAGCCACTCAACGCTCAGCGGCTGCTGGTGCAGCATTGAGCTCATCGATTTGGCCATCCGCACCTGAGCAAGCTCCAGCACGCTCTCGACGCTGGCGATGGTTTCCAGGCAGCCGTGGTTGCCGCAGTAGCAGCGTTTGCCGTAAGGGTCGACCTGAGTATGACCAATTTCCACCAGGCTGCTGCTCCCGGCATGCAGCAGGCGACCGTCGGTAATCACCCCGGCGCCGACGTTGTGGTCAATCACTACCTGAATCACGTCCCTCGCCCCTCTGGAGGCGCCAAACAGCGACTCCGCCATAGTCCAGGCGCTGATATCGTGCTGAATATAAACCGAAACCCCGGTATGGTTGGCCAGCACTTCGCCGAGCGGCAGATCCTTGACGTCATCATAAAACGGCATCCGATGAATGATGCCATTCTCGGTATCGATAATTCCTGGCATGGTGACGGCAATCGCGGTCAGGCGTTCCAGTTTCTTTTGATGGCGGATAAAAAAGCGATCGATATGCTCAACGACCCGCGTCAGAAACGGCTGTTCATGCTGCAGCGCCAGCTCGAGCTGCTCTTCGACCACCAGCTTGCTGCTTAAGTCCCGCAGCGCGAGGTGGATCTCGCCCCGGCTAATGCGCACCGAAAGATAGTGCCAGGCCTCGGTTTCAACCATCAGGCCCACCGCCGGACGTCCGCGGCTGCCCGGGTCCTGGATTTCCGTCTCCTGCACCAGGTGCGCTTCCAGCATCTCGCGGACAATTTTGGTGATGCTGGCGGGCGCCAGCTGGGCGAAACGGGAGAGGTCGATGCGCGATACCGGGCCAAGCTGATCGATCAGGCGATACACTGCTCCTGCATTGGTCTGCTTTATTTGATCGATATGGCCAGGCTGACTATCCGCTACCACCTTTGACTCCCTTTATTTTCGCGCTTCGAAATAAACTTTTAGCTATGGTGAAGCACTTCGACGGTGCCCGTCAAATTTTTGCTTAGCCTTGTGATTTACCGCACAATTTTGAGCTAATTTTGTCCTAATTATGCCTCGAAGCGGCGTAAAGCAGCTGTTCCCGGAAGCGCTGCGCCGCCAGCCCCTGTTCGCGGTGCTTCGACCACACCAGCCACATTTCGGAAACCGCGTCCTGCTCGACGATCGGCAGCCAGCGCATCTCGTTGAGCTGCACCCGCTTAAACGAGGCCGGCAGGATGGAGACGCCAAGCCCGGAGGAGACCAGGCCGATAATCGTCATCGCCTCGCCCACTTCCTGGGCTATTGTCGGCGTCAGGCCATAGCGGCGCATTAACCCCAGAATATCGTCGTACAGCCCGGTGCCCACGTGCGGGTCAAAAAAGACAAACGGCTGACTCGCCAGCTCCGCCAGGCTAACCGCACCCTGGCGCGCCAGCGGATGATCGCTGGGCACCATTGCCAGCAGCGGCTCGCGCAGAATGCACTGCCACTCCAGCGTTTCCGGCAGCTGGGTGTTGCGCATCAGCCCCAGGTCGAGCGCCCCTTCGTTAAGCGGCACAATCTGCTCCCGGGTGTTGGTCTCCCGGGTCTGGATATGCACGTCCGGATAGCGGCGGCGAAAGGTCGACAGGGTATCGGAGACGGCCTTAATAAACGGCGCCGAGGAGGTGAAGCCGATATGCAGTTCGCCTGTTTCGCCGTGGTGCAGACGCCCCGCCCGCGCGGCGGCATCCTCAACCTGGGTCAGGATTTGGCGGCTATCGGCAAGAAACTGCTTTCCCGCCGCCGTCAGGCTGACGCTGCGGTTGGTACGGGCAAACAGCTGGGCGCCGATCTGCTGCTCGAGGATCTGAATCTGCTGGCTAAGCGGCGGCTGAGAGATATTCAGCCGCGCCGCCGCATGGCCAAAATGGAGCTCTTCGGCAACGGCAATAAAGTAGCGCAGGTGGCGCAGCTCGATATTCATATTTAAAACGTCTTATTTGAGATTATTAATATATTAGACAGAATATTTACATTTTCATACCCTAAAAATGTGATCTGTGAGGTCACCTAACCCCGAGTTTCTCAGCAAGGATTTTCCGTGAGTCGTACAACTACCGTTGACATCGCGCCGGCAAGCGAAGTCATCGACAATGTGGTATCCCAGCCAAATCAGTTTATCAAACGCGGTACTCCCCAGTTTATGCGCGTCACCCTGGCGCTCTTCTCTGCCGGTCTCGCCACCTTTGCCCTACTCTATTGCGTGCAGCCGATCCTGCCGGTGCTGTCGAGCGAGTTCGGCATCTCGCCGGCCAGCAGCAGCATTTCGCTGTCGATCTCCACCGCCATGCTCGCCGTCGGGCTGCTGTTTACCGGCCCCATCTCGGACGCCATCGGGCGCAAAAAGGTGATGGTCACCGCGCTGGTGCTGGCCTCCTGCTGCGCCCTGCTGTCAACGGTCATGACCACCTGGCACGGGATCCTTATCATGCGCGCGCTGATTGGCCTGTCGCTCAGCGGCGTGGCGGCCGTTGGCATGACCTACCTGAGCGAGGAGATCCATCCCAGCGTGGTGGCCTTCTCGATGGGGCTGTATATCAGCGGCAACTCGATTGGCGGCATGAGCGGACGACTGCTGACCGGGGTGTTTACCGATTTCTTCGGCTGGCGCGTGGCGCTGGCGGCGATCGGCTGCTTTGCCCTCGGCTCGGCCATTATGTTCTGGCGAATTTTGCCGGAGTCGCGCCATTTCCGCCCGACTTCGCTGCGGCCCAAATCCCTGCTGATTAACTTCCGCCTGCACTGGCGCGATCGCGGCCTGCCGCTGCTCTTTCTCGAAGGGTTCCTGCTGATGGGGGCTTTCGTGACGCTGTTTAACTATATCGGCTATCGTCTGATGATGTCGCCGTGGTCGCTGAACCAGGCGGTGGTTGGTCTGCTCTCGGTGGCCTATTTGACCGGAACCTGGAGCTCGCCGAAGGCCGGGGCGATGACCGCCCGCTACGGCCGCGGCCCGGTGATGCTGGTCTCTATCGCGGTGATGCTCGGCGGCCTGCTGCTGACGCTTTTCGCCTCGCTATGGCTGATTTTCAGCGGCATGCTGCTCTTTTCAGCTGGCTTTTTCGCCGCGCACTCGGTCGCCAGCAGCTGGATTGGCCCACGCGCGCGCCGCGCCCGCGGGCAGGCATCCTCGCTGTATCTATTTAGCTATTATCTGGGGTCAAGTATCGCCGGGACCTTAGGCGGGGTGTTCTGGCATCACTACGGCTGGAACGGCGTGGGTGGCTTTATCGCGCTGATCTTAACGGCAGCACTTATCACCGGCGCATGTTTGCACAAACGTCTAAAATAGCGAGTAATCACGTGGCCTTCACGGCCACGCTGCTCACCACATTCCCAGCACCGATGACGCCCCCAGCAGCTCTCTGACGGCATCGATTGACAGTAGTGCGATAAAACAGCAAGGTGAACGGATTCATATTTATCCCGCATAGCGGCCCTGGCTCTCTATAAGAGTCTAGCCGCTGGTTGAGAAAGAATCTGCTATCCTGGCCACATCATGATGACATTATGATGACCGCCGCCGCGGGATCGCTACAACATTCCCGCCCACGCGGAAATCAGCAGCAGCAGCGCCATCACGCGCTGGAAGCAAACCAGCGCCTCCGGGGTGCGAAAAACCAGGTTGACGATCTGCCCAAGCCACGCCCAGGCCGCCAGGCACAGCAGCGAAATCATTAAAAACCACGCGGCCATCCGCGCAATGCTCCACAGCGCCCCTTCACCGGCGGGCGCAAACAGGCCAACCACCGCCAGCGCCATCATCCACGTCTTCGGATTGACTATCTGCAGCAGCGCGGCCGCGCGGGCGGTGAATCGTGCCGTCGCGGACGTTTGCAAATTCGGCGCCGGGGCGTTGAAGAGCTGCCAGCTGAGCCAGCTCAGCCACAGCGCGCCGGTCCAGCTCATCAGCTGGCCTACCAGCGGGTGCTGATGCAAAAGCTCCCCGGCGCCGGCGCCGGAGATCAATACGATAACGCTTGCCGAGACGCAGGCTCCTGCCACCGCCGGGAGCGTCGCACGCACTCCATAGCGCTGGCTGTTGGTAAGGATCAGGATATTCGTCGGCCCGGGGGTAATGGAGGCGACGAAGGCAAATAACAGATAGGGCAGCAGATCCACAGGTGACTCCTTTTTGTCAGGAACCACCACTGTGCGGCTATTTTCTGGAAACGTCTGGAAGGTTTGTGCACAGGCGCCGGTAGTGAGCCGGCGTCAGCCGATACGAACGCAGGAACCAGCGGCCTAGATGGCTTTGGTCGGCAAAACCCGTCGCCCCGGCGACGTCCACCGGCAGCTCGCCGCGGGCCAGCAGCTGGCGCGCTTTCGCCAACCGCAGTTGAATAAGCCACGCGTGCGGCGCAAGGTGAAACTCGCTCTTAAAACAGCGCGTCAGCGTGAAGCGGTCGGTCCCGGTGGCCGCCGCCAGGTCGGCAAGACCGATATTGTCCCCCATATGCGCATACAGATAATCCCGCGCCCGGTGCGCCACCGCCGCGCTCTGGATATGCGACGGCAGCTTTTTCCGCCAGCGGCAGTGCGCGGTGAGCCGGGCCAGCAGGTCATCCATACGACTCTGCTGCACGATGCGCATCTCATTACCGTGCAGCGTCGAAAACGTCTCGCCGATAGCCCTAACCAGCCGCGGCTCACGGGTCAGAGTGCGGGGGAAATGGAGCGAGTAGCTGCCGGGAACCGACTCGTAGAGGCCCTGCAGGGTCTGCGTCAGCCAGCGTTCGTCGAGATAAAAGGTCAGATAGGTAAAGCCCCCCGCCACCGGCGCGTCGCCGTCGTGGATCTCGCCGGGCTCAAGCAGGAAGGCGTCGCCGGGATGGCTGCGATGACGCTCCCGGCGGCAGGAAAACTGCTGGGTCCCGGACAGGGTGATCCCCACCAGATAGCTGTCGTGCCAGTGCGGATCGTAGGCGTGCCCTTCGAAGTGCGCCTTGATGGTTTCAATTCCCGAATCTGCATGCTGTCGCAGCTCAAGCCAGTCGTTTGTCATAATCTCTCCCCCACGCCATCAGCATTGTCGATCCTTTTACGCCTGTCTGGAAGATTTGTGCAGCTCGGGCGTCGCCAATCCCGGCAGGCAATTCACGCGCGTCACTCGACCCGTCCGCAGGATCAGGATAGTGTAGGGGTCAACAGGCTACGCCTCTCGTTCACTTGCAACAGGTCAGAATTTACTATGGCAGAAAACACAAACTATCATCAGCTTACCCGTACTTTTCAACGTCTGTCGCGCTTTTCACATCTGGGCGCCATCGCCGGGTGGGATATGTTCGCCATGATGCCGCCGGGCGGCAGCGCGGCGCGCTGCGAGGCGCTGGCGGAGCTGGGCGTGCTGCAGCACCAGATCCTGACCGACAAAAGCGTGGCCCAGGCGCTGCAGAACGCCCTTCAGGAAGATCTTAACGACGTTGAGCAGGCCAACCTGCGCGAAATGACCCGCCAGCACGCCCAGGCGGCACTGCTGCCGGAGAGCCTGGTCGAGGCTAAATCGCTGGCCGGCAGCCGCTGCGAGCACGCCTGGCGCAGCCAGCGACCGGCCAATGACTGGGAAGGCTTCGCCGAGAACCTGCGCGAAGTCGTCAGGCTGAGCCGTCAGGAAGCGGCCCTGCGCGCCGAAGCTAAGGGCTGTTCGCCGTACGATGCCCTGCTGGATATTTTCGAACCCGATATGACCAGCGCCCGGCTGGACGCGCTGTTTGCCGACCTCAAATCCTGGCTGCCGTCGCTGCTGGCGAACGTCGTTGAAAAACAGGCGCAGCGTCCGCTCATCGCGCCGCAGGGCCCGTTCCCCATCGCCGACCAGCGCGAGCTGGGACTGGAAGCGATGCGCGTGCTGGGCTTTGACTTCAGCGCCGGGCGTCTGGATATCAGCGCCCATCCGTTCTGCGGCGGCGTGCCGCAGGACGTGCGTATCACCACCCGCTATAACGAAGACGATCTGCTGAGCGCGCTGTTTGGCGTTATCCACGAAACGGGTCACGCCCGCTATGAGCAGAATTTACCGCGTAAATGGCTCGATCAGCCGGTGGCCCTCGCCCGCTCAACGGCGATCCACGAATCACAAAGCCTGTTCTTCGAAATGCAGCTGGGCCGCAGCGACGCGTTTTTAAACCGTCTGCTGCCAGCCGTTCGCCAGCGTTTCGGCGAGCAGCCGGCGTTCAGCTGCGAGAACTTCATCGCCTGGAATCAGCGCGTCAAGCCCGGATTTATTCGCGTGGACGCCGATGAGGTCAGCTATCCGGCGCACGTGATTCTGCGCTACGAGATCGAGCGGGCGCTGATCGATGGCGACATCGAGGTTGAGGATATTCCGGCGCTGTGGGATGAAAAAATGCAGAGCTGGCTGGGCCTCTCCACCACCGGTAACTATCGCAACGGCTGCATGCAGGATATTCACTGGACCGACGGCGGCTTTGGCTACTTCCCTTCCTACACTCTGGGGGCGATGTACGCGGCGCAGCTGATGGCGGCCGCCAGACGCGCGCTGCCGCAGCTGGAGAGCCAGATTGCCAGCGGTGATTTCTCCAGCCTGTTCGGCTGGCTGCAGCAGAATATCTGGCAGCACGGCAGCCGCTTCACCACCTCTCAGCTGATTCACAACGCCACCGGGGAAGATCTGAACAGCGACTACTTCCGCCAGCATCTGACCTCCCGCTATCTGTAAGCCTCCGCGCCGGGCAACGTCCCGGCGCGCTATTTCCACATGATGATCCGCGTTGTACATTCGGTTACACGCCGATACCAAACACTCACGGAAAGCTCGAAAAGAGAGGCATATAGTTCTTTCACCGGCCCCGCAGTGGGGTTGAATGAAAAAAACCTTTTCGAGGATATCAGAATGAAAAAAGTATTAGCTCTGGTCGTTGCCGCTGCTATGGGTCTGTCTTCTGCTGCTTTCGCCGCTGACGCGGTAAGCACCACTCAGGCTCCGGCTGCTGCAACTCACAGCACCACTGCCAAGACCACTCATCACAAGAAACACCACAAAGCCGCCGCTAAACCAGCCGCAGAGCAGAAAGCTCAGGCTGCGAAAAAACACAAAAAAGCCGCTGCTAAACCGGCCGCTGCCCAGAAAGCCCAGGCCGCTAAAAAACACCACAAAGCCGCTGCTAAACCAGCCGCTGCCCAGAAAGCTCAGGCCGCTAAAAAGCACCACAAAGCCGCTGCTAAACCGGTAGCCCAGAAAGCTCAGGCTGCTAAAAAACACCACAAAGCTAAGCACCACGCTGCGGCTAAACCTGCTGCACAGCCGGCTGCATAATTAATCCGGTTAGTCTGGTATCGTAATAAATCGGCGCTGCTTCAGCGCCGTTTTTTTCTGGAGGATACTATGCTGCGGCGCTACCGTTTCGAGCTCATTCTGATCCTGCTGATTATCTGTGCGCTGGTTGCGACGCGCTTTTTTCTCTACTAACGCGGCACCGCTTAATCATCCCCTTCGATCGGATAACCCGCCAGGCGTATCGCATTTCGACAATCGCTGACTCCCGCCGCATAGCCCGCTTCAATTTCACATACCGGACTCGCGCTGCATATCGGCAGCCTGATCGGCGTTGCCAGCCGTCGTTCGAGCTGGCCGATCTTCTCCCGGGCGGCCAGAAGCTCGGCGGCGAATTGCGCAATATCCTCTCTTCCACCGTCCGCCGCTGCGCGAAGCGCTTCGTTCTCTATCATCGTTTTTTCCCCTCTTTTTCGGGCAGAGCCGCTTTCTTATACCCGGATACCGATCAGCTGCCAGAGATTATAGCCAAAGCCGTAGAGGGCTAAGGCCAGCAGAAAAGCGGCCGAAATCGTCGTCAAACGCCGGGTGTGCGCCAGCGTCAGCCAGCGATGAATGGCGAGAATATAAAGTGAGAGTACGCCGAGGTCGATAACCACCCACAGCGCGGTCAATATCCCAAGGCTCAGTCCGCTATTCGCGGTGATATGCATAAACTGCGGAAAAAACGCGACAAAAAACAGGATGTCTTTCGGATTCGCCAGCGCGGTGATAAACCCTGCCGCCAGTCCACCGCCGCGGCGGGCAGCCGGGCCCGGGGCTGAGGCTGCGCGCAGTATCCCTGCCGCCAGAAAGGCAATGTACAGCGATCCGCCGATAGCCACCAGCGTCAGCGCCTGCGGATCGAGGCGCAGCGCGCCGGTCAGCGTTGCCGAGGCGACGGCAATCAGCAGCAGCGAGGCCAGATTACCGCCAACCATCGTCCGCACCGCCCGGGCGTAGCCCTCCCGCGCCGCCGTCCTGGTCACCAGCAGCACCACCGGACCCGGGGTCGCAATCAGGGCTAAGACCGTCAGACAATATCCCGCCACCAGCATGTAGTTCATGATAATAACTCACTCAATGATTCAGTTTTCTACATTCTTCCCTCTGATTTACCGGTTGAAAAACGATAAATGGTGAGTTTGAATGTGAGCATGACTCACAATAGAGATCCATAACGATGTCGACGCCTCCGCTGTATGCCCTGCGCGCGTTTGAAACCGCCGCGCGGCTGGGCTCATTTAGCCAGGCCGCCGCCGCGCTGCACGTAACTCCCGGCGCGGTCAGCCGACATATCGGCACCCTGGAAGCGTGGTTTGAATGCCGGCTGTTTGTTCGTCAGGGGCCAAAGGTGATCATCACCGATGCCGGGCGGCAGCTGGCAACCGCGCTGGAGGAGAGCTTTTCGGCCATCGACAGGGCCTGCTATGCCCTGCGCCGGCAGGCGGGAAAGCTGCGGCTGAAAGCCCCGTCCACCCTAACCATGCGCTGGCTGCTGGACGTGCTGCAGCAGTTTCGCCAGCGGCATCAGCGCCCTGAAATAGAGCTCAGCAGCGTTTGGATGGATAAGGACAGCGTGGATTTTGGCGTGGAACCGTATGACTGCGCGATCCTCCTCGGCGACGGCAATTTTGGCGCCGATAAGCGCCAGACGCTGCTGTTTGCGGAGTGGCTCATCCCGGTCTGCGCCCCGACAATGACCGCCGCGGCGCGGTCGGATTTAGCCGCCTGCCCGCTGATCCACCCAACCACCGATCGCCGGGACTGGCGACGCTGGCTGCAGCATAGCGAGCTGCCGCCGGCGGTCGATCTCTCTCAGGGGTTGGTTTTCGATAGCCTTGAACAGGGCAATATGGCGGCGATGAGCGGTCACGGCGTTTCGGTGGGGGATCTGCTGCTTAGCCAGCAGGCGCTGCGGGCGGGACTGCTGACGCTACCCTTTACGCAGGCCGTCGCGACCGGTGAGGGATACTATCTGGTGTGGCCTGCCAATACGCTCAGCCCGCAGCCTATCGCTCAGCTGCAGGCGTTTTTGCTCGCGCGCGTCCCGGAACCTTTTCCCGAAGAGATCCAGCATCGGGGAAAGGTCCCGCAATAACGTGCCACGATACGGCGACGGTTTACAAAACGCTAACCGCCTGCGCCAGCAGATAGCCTGCCGCGCCCCAGATAAAGACAGAGACAACGGACACATAAACCAACGCGCGAATACCTTTTTTCGACATACGTCCTCCCGAGACTGGAGCCAGAAATCACCGATATCATCGCGGGGACAACATCTCAGCTTGTTCAACGGCAGCTATCAATAACAGCATTTTGAGTGAGAAAATGTTTCGTTTTGCAAGTAAGCACAAAGGGTGTAAAGATGGGCGGTTTTTTGTGAAGTTGTTTGTTTTGTATAGCATTCGCCTGATGATGATGAGGAACAAACGCCGGCAAAACCGATCGTCTCCGCACGCGGCTGGCGCCCTCTTTTGGTACTTTCCGTAACCCGATATCAGTTGCTTCCCGGGCCGGTTTCTGCGGAAATGACAGCAGCACGAAATACGCGCTAACTGGTTGAGTTATTGACCTTCTTTGCGTTAAAAGAGGCCACTTTACTGAGGGATAACGGTCCGCGGACTTAATTAAAATTACTGTTAACTTTCATAAACTTAAATCTCCTGCTACTTTCAATGTAGCGAAAATCATCCCCGGCGCGCTCAGGTATGCCGCAGGGTGGTGAGTATAATTATCTCCCCAGAGAGTGATATGCGTAGAGACGTACTGTTATTACTGTGTTCATTTTGCCTGCTTCCTCTGTTTGCGCACGCTGACGATGACGGCATGAGCGCGAAAGATATCAAGACCCTGTTTTTTGGCCATGATGACCGCAAGCCGATAAGCAATCCCGCCGAAGCGCCGTGGGACGCCATCGGCCAGCTGGAAACGGCCAGCGGCAATCTATGCACCGCTACCCTGATCTCCCCCCACCTGGCGCTGACCGCCGGACACTGCCTGTTGACGCCGCCGAAGGGGAAGCCGGATAAAGTCGTCGCGCTGCGCTTTATTTCGCGCAAGAACGGCTGGGTGTACGAAATTCACGGCGTTGAGGGTCGCGTGGATCCGTCGCTAGGCAAGCGGCTGAAGGCCGACGGCGACGGCTGGATCGTCCCCGCCGCCGCCGCGCCCTCGGACTTTGGCTTAGTGGTGCTGCGCTATGCGCCTTCCGGAATCTCCCCCGTCCCCCTGTTTCCCGGCAGTAAGGCCGACCTGACCGCCGCGCTCAAGGTCGCCGAGCGCAAGGTGACCCAGTCCGGCTATCCGGAAGATCACCTCGATAATCTGTACAATCATCAGGACTGCATCGTTACCGGCTGGGCGCAGACCGCGGTTCTGTCGCACCAGTGCGATACCTTGCCCGGCGATAGCGGCTCACCGCTGCTGTTGAAAACCGATAGCGGCTGGCAGGTGATTGCCGTCCAGAGTTCGGCGCCGGGGCCGAAGGATCGCTGGCGCGCGGATAACCGGGCCATTGCGGTGACCGGTTTTCGCGACAGGCTGGAGACGCTGGCCAGCGAGTAGCCGTTAGCCCTGCTGCTGGCGTAGCTGAAGCAAAGAGGCGATCGGCATGGGCTCGCTAAAATAGTAGCCCTGTAGCTTGTCGCATCCCGCACGCTGCAGCAGCGCCAGCTGCTGCTGATTTTCCACCCCTTCCGCCACCACCGTCATGCCCAGGGCGCCGGCGATGCGCACGGTACCGCGCACCAGCTCCGCCGCCTGCGGATCGGTGTCGACCAGCCCGGCCAGCGATTTATCGATCTTAAGGGTGTCAAAACTGAAGCTGCGCAGATAGCCAATGCTGGAGTAACCGATGCCGAAATCATCGAGCGCAACGGCCGTCCCCAGCGCCTTCAGGTTTTCAATGGCCGCGCGGGCGCGATCGGGGTTCTCCATCACATAGCTCTCGGTGACTTCAATCTGCAGGCGGCGAGCCGGGAAATGGCAGCGGGCGAGAACCTGCATCACCCGCGACTCAAACTCCGGATCGCGAAACTGCGCCGGCGAGATATTCACCGCTAGCATCAGATCCCCCATCGGCTGCAGGTCGCAGCAGGCGCGATGGAGCACAAACTGACCGAGCGCATAAATCAGGCCGCTGCTCTCGGCGATGCTGATAAAGGCGTCCGGCGGCAGCGCGCCCTGGGGCCGCCGCGGCCAGCGGATCAGCGCCTCCACGCCCTCCATGGTCAGCGTTCCGGCGTTGACTATCGGCTGATACCAGACGTCAAACTCGTCGTTTTCAAGCCCCTGACGGATGCCGCTTTCCAGATTCAGCTGATACTGCCGGGCGTCGCTCAGCGTCTCGTCGTACCAGGTTGTGCGCCCCTTTCCGCTCTTCTTCGAATGATACATGGCGATATCGGCGCGGCGGAAAAGCTCGGTGCTCGAGCAGGTCGCCGGCGTTCCGCTGGCGATCCCCAGGCTGGCGCTGATATAAATTTTGCGATCGCTCAGGCCAATCGGCGATTTCAGCAGCTCCAGCACCGCCCAGGCGAACGCCGACGTCTGATTGACCGCCTGCTCGCCGCCGACGGTCATGGCGAACTCGTCCCCGCCCATGCGCGCCAGCATTCCCCCGACGGGCACCCTCTCCCGCAGCTCGCGGGCAATGTGGGAAATCAACGCGTCGCCGACGTCGTGCCCGTAGTTATCGTTAACATCTTTAAAGCCGTCGAGGTCAACAAACACCACGCTCTGCATCTCGTCCTGCGATCGCTCGCACACCACGTTAAGCCGCTCAATCAGCGCCCGCCGGTTGGGCAGCTGGCTCAGCCAGTCGGTCATGGCAATGGTGCGCGCCAGCTTTTCGCCGCGTGCCAGCTTATACAGCCCCAGGCAGCTAAAAAGGATAAACAGCAGGATCAGGCCGGCAGCCACCAGCGCGATCAGGCGAATGCTGCCGGATGCCGCCAGCGCCGCTTCCGCCCCCGGCAGCCGCGGCTGCCAGCTGAGGTAGCTAATAACCTCACCGGCGTTGGTGCGCAGCGCCACGCTATAGTCGCCGCCGGTTTCGCTGGTATGCAGATGGCGAATTTGAAACGTATCCCCGAGCTTTTGCAGCATATTAGGGTTGATATGGCGGGTAATGACCAGATAGCGCCGCGTATCGTCGTACACCTGCAGGCGGCCCATGGTCGGGCGAATCAGGCCAATACCAATAAAAGCGATGCCCTCCCGGGTACGGGTGATCCCGGCACAGGCGCTTTTGCCGCTGCGCAGCGCCTCGGCGTGCCGGGCGATCATCGTCTGCAGGCCGCTGCCGAAAAAACGGATATCCGCTTCATTAAAGGGCTGACTGCGAAACGACCCCCACAGCACCCGGTAGCGCTGATCGAGGACAAAGGTGCCGTCATAGAGGTTATTTATTTTGAACCCCGAACCCCAGGTGTCGAACAGCCATTTGCTATCCAGCGTTGGCGCGTAGGCCTGCTTCACGGCGTCGTCCCAGATGGAGTTATCCAGCACCAGCGACATCACGCGGTTCACCGAGGTCTGCACCGCGCCGTTAACCGACAATACCGAGCGGTGGCGATCGATCTCATTCGCTTTAAGACCAATCAGGTGCTGGGACAGATAAAGCAGGAAAATAACGGAAGCAATCAGGCCTATCCCGGCGAGGAGAATAATGACCGACAGCGTTTTGGCCGAAGGAAGATGACGCCAACCAGGCAAATTAACCATTATCTATCCTCATCGCGGCTGGGGGAAAACGCACCGAATATGCTCTTTTTTAAAGAGTAATACAGAGGACAGATTTTGCCGCCTGCGCGGACAGGCGGCGTTCGATCAGGCCAGTTTTATTAGCACCATCCCGATAATCAACAGCATCACGCCGATCCAGCCTTTACTATTCAGGCGCTGGCCGAACAGGACCCAGCCGGCGGTGATAGTTGCCGCGATGCCGAAGCCGCCCCAGAGGGCGTAGGCCACCGACAGCTCAATCCCCTTCACCGCCTGCGATAGCGCGCTGAACGCGCCCAGCACGGCGAGCAGCGACATCGCGCCGTAGATCCTGCGGCGAAAACCGTCGGAATACTTTAAAAAGACGTTAGCGACAATTTCCAGCACGATGGCCAGCGCCAGCCAGGCCGCATGAACCCACTCAAACTGCTGCATGGGTCCTCTCTTCAGGCTGCTTCAGCGCCTTTTTGGTGCCGGACTTGATTAAAACAATCCCAACCACCAGCGTCGCCAGCCCCGCTATTTTGAGCACCGAGAGCGTCTCATCAAACAGCAGGACGCTGAACAGCGTGATCAGCAAAATACCAATACCTTCCCACAGAGCGTAGGCCACTCCGAGGGCAATCTTTTTAACCGCGAAGGCCAGAAAAATATATGAAAGCGCAATCATTGCCAGCATCAAAATAAAGCCAGTGTGACCACCGCTGACGCTCGCCCATTTCATCGAGAGAGTCCCGGTAATTTCTGCAATGATAGCCAGGGCTAATAAAATCCAATAAAACATGATCCCTTCTCCTGCTTGAGAATATAATCCATGACGGCCTACAGCAAAGGTAAACCGAAAAATTCTGACGTAGATTTAGCCGCGCGCAAGGCTGCGCCAGCTCAGGCAGAGAGGGAGGCTCTAAAGCGCTGAACGCCAGTGCTGTTCGCCAGCAAAGCGTGGGTTTGTGCGGGAAGTTGCAGGGGAATTAGAAATACAGATACTGAACTGATGGTCCATAAAATTACAATTATCCGCGGTATTGCTTCTCGTCATTGCGGATGAAAATTGTCCTCGGTAGTTATACACGGCTTATTTGTAGCATAATGCTCCATTATACTCAAAGCCTTTGCATTTCTTTACTTCGACTATTTGATTTGGATTAGTTTTTTCTGATGCCGATCGCCATTATGATGACGTGCCATTATTTTAATCTTGTTGGGTGATGATTTTATCGCCACCGGCAGAAACATGGCGAACAATGACGCTACGGTTTATACGCAAAAAAGTCGTGATTTTTTGTCGGCATCTGCGTCTACACTGTGAGGAAAACCAGGCTCTATTTTTCAGGGATTCGTATGGCCAAACCCATCATCACGCTTAACGGATTAAAGATTGTCATCATGCTGGGCATGCTGGTCATCATCCTTACCGGCATCCGCTTCGCCGCGGATATCATCGTACCTTTTGTGCTGGCGCTGTTTCTCGCGGTGGTTCTTAACCCTCTGGTCCAGTTGCTGGTGCGCTGCCGGGTGCCGCGCGTGCTGGCGATCTCGCTACTAATCAGCGCCATCGTCATGCTGGCGGTGGTCCTGCTGGCCTCGCTGGGCACCTCGCTGAACGAGCTGGCGCGCACCCTGCCGCAGTATCGCGCGTCGCTATCAGAACCGCTGCAAACCATCACCCCGTGGCTGCAGAGGTTCGGCTTTACCGTTTCCGTCGTCGAGCTGAACAAATATATCGACCCCAACGCGGTGATGACGATGGTGACCGGCCTGCTGACCCAGCTCTCCAACGCCATGTCGTCGATCTTCCTGCTGCTGCTGACGGTGGTATTTATGCTGCTGGAGGTGCCGCAGCTGCCGGCCAAGCTGCAGCAGCTGATGACCCGTCCGGTGGAGGGCATGGGCGCCATCCAGCGCGCGCTCGACAGCGTTTCGCACTATCTGGTGCTAAAAACCGCCATTAGCCTGGTGACCGGGCTGGTGGTCTGGGGCATGCTGGTGCTGCTGGAGGTGCGCTTTGCCTTTGTATGGGGGCTGCTGGCCTTCGCGCTCAACTATATTCCCAATATCGGCTCGGTGCTGGCGGCGATTCCGCCTATTTTGCAGGTGCTGGTATTCGGCGGCCTGTATGACGCGCTGATCCTGCTTGCGGGCTATCTGGTGATCAATCTGCTGTTCGGCAATATCCTCGAACCGCGGGTTATGGGGCGCGGGCTCGGTCTGTCGACGCTGGTGGTGTTCCTGTCGCTGATTTTTTGGGGCTGGCTGCTGGGGCCGGTGGGGATGCTGCTTTCGGTGCCGCTGACCATCATCGTTAAGATTGCCCTTGAACAGAGCGAGAGCGGACGGAGCATCGCCTTCCTGCTGAGCGACCTCAGCAAGGATTAGCTCCCGACTCCCCACTACGGGCTAACCGGCCCGTAGACCACTACTCCTTTGGCATTATTGATCCTCATCACATCTCACGCCGGTCATTCATTACTCTGAAGCTAACAATCTGCCCGCGGGCTTAATTGATGCCCTGCGCCTCGCGTCGCACACTAACTTCCACACCATGACAGTCAAAACGATTTGTCGAATCAGGAGGTTAATAATGAGTGCCGAACAAACGACGGGACGGGTCTGGAACCGCCGCCGTACGGAAAAACAGCGGCGACTGGCCGCCGCCAACGTCTCCGGTAAGGTTATCCCCACCGCACAGCTGGTCGACGCGCTGGAACATCTGCTCGCCCCTGGCGATCGCGTGGTGCTGGAAGGCAACAACCAAAAACAGGCTGACTTCCTCTCCCGCATGCTGGCGGAAGTGAACCCGCAAAAAGTCCACGATCTGCATATGATCATGCCGAGCGTCGGGCGCAGCGAGCATCTGGACCTTTTTGAAAAGGGCATTGCCCGCAAGCTCGACTTCTCCTTTTCAGGCACCCAGAGCCTGCGTATTTCGCAGCTGCTGGAGGACGGCCTGCTGGAAATCGGCGCGATTCACACCTATATCGAACTTTACTCCCGCCTGTACGTCGATCTTTCGCCGAACGTCGCGCTAATTGCCGGCTACAAGGCGGACCGTAAAGGCAACCTCTACACCGGGCCGAGCACCGAAGATACTCCGGCACTAGTGGAGGCCGCCGCCTTCCGCGACGGGATTGTCATCGCCCAGGTAAACGAAATCGTCGATGACGAGTGCGACCTGCCGCGCGTTGATATTCCGGGCTCGTGGATTGACTACGTGGTCGTCGCCGATAAGCCGTTCTTTATCGAACCGCTGTTTACCCGCGACCCGCGCCTGATCAAGCAGGAACATATCCTGATGGCGATGATGGCAATTAAAGGCATCTACGCCGAACACCAGGTGCAGTCACTGAACCACGGCATCGGCTTCAACACCGCCGCCATCGAGCTGCTGCTGCCGACCTACGGCGAACAGCTGGGCCTGAAGGGCAAAATCTGTAAGCACTGGACGCTCAACCCGCATCCAACGCTGATCCCCGCCATTGAAAGCGGCTGGGTGGAAAGCGTGCACTGCTTCGGCGGCGAGCTGGGGATGGAAGAGTACATCCGCGCCCGTCCGGATATTTTCTTCACCGGCGCCGACGGCTCCATGCGCTCCAACCGCGCGTTCTGTCAGCTGGCAGGCCAGTACGCGGTGGACATGTTCATCGGCTCTACCTTGCAGATTGACGGTCTTGCTAACTCCTCTACCGTGACTCGCGGTCGTCTTTCCGGCTTCGGCGGCGCGCCGAATATGGGTCACGATCCTCACGGTCGCCGTCATGCAACGCCAGCCTGGCTGAACATGATCACCGAACCGGATCCGATGCAGCGCGGTAAAAAACTGGTGGTGCAGATGGTTGAAACCTTCCAGGCCGGCGTGAAGCCGAGCTTTGTCGAGCAGCTGGACGCCGTTGAAGTGGCGAAATCCTCCGGGATGCCGCTGGCGCCGGTGATGATTTATGGCGACGACGTCACTCACGTATTGACCGAAGAAGGCATCGCCTACCTCTATCGCGGTGAAAGCCTTGAAGAGCGCCGCGCAATGGTTGCCGCCGTCGCCGGGATCACCGATATCGGCCTTGGCGTGGACGCCAAACGCGTCGCTGAGCTGCGTAAAAGCGGCAAAGTGGTCTACCCGGAAGATATGGGCATCCGCCGGTCTGACGCCACCCGTTCCCTGCTCGCCGCAGGCAGCGTAGCCGATCTGGTGGAGTGGTCCGACGGTCTTTATAACCCACCTGCGAAATTCCGGAGCTGGTAATGAAACTCCTGTCACAGACTTATGCCGAGGTGCAGGCAGAAGAGCTGGCGTTTATCGCCCGCGACTGCCTGATCGACGAAGCGCGATTAAGCCCGAAGCCGGGTCTGGTGGACAGCCGGGGAAACGGTGCCCATCACGACCTCACCCTGGCGCTGATGGAGCGCTCGGCGCACAGCCTGACCCCAACGTTTCTGCAGCTGGCCCAGCAAAGCTGGCAGCGTCCCGCCGACATCGCCCTGCGCGAAACCGTCGGCCGCTTAGGGCGCGAAGGCGAACAGCAGATGATGGTCGCCACCCGCGGCGTTAACACCCACCGCGGCGCCATCTGGGCGCTCGGTTTACTGGTCAGCGCCGTGTCGATGCTCGGCGGCAGCGCAAGCGCACGGCAGATTGCGCAATCCGCCGCCCTGCTCGCCCGCCTGCCGGACGCTGCCGCGCCGAAGACCTTCAGCAAAGGGCTAAAAGCCACGCATCAGTACCGGGTACCGGGTGCACGTGAAGAGGCACAGCAGGCGTTTCCGCACGTGATGCGGCTCGCGTTGCCGCAGCTGCTACGCAGCCGCGCGATGGGGGCGAACGAAAGCGCTGCCCGCCTCGATGCGCTGATGGCGATCATGACCTCGCTCAGCGATACCTGTGTGCTTTCACGAGCCGGCATGCCCGGTCTGGAAGCGATGCAGGCCGGCGCCCGCGCGGTACTCAACGCAGGCGGTTGCGCCACGGCACAAGGCCGCAAAGCGCTCGCTGAACTTGATGCTCAGATGCTCGCCCTTAACGCATCGCCCGGTGGTGCCGCGGATCTTCTCGCCGCCACGCTGTTTCTTGACAGGGTCAGCCAGCCCGCGTCTTGCTCAATTTAAAGAGGATGTTATGGAACACATTACATTGTCATTTCCTGCCAGCCGCACCGTCAGCGGTAAAGCTCTGGCAGGCGTCGTAGGCTCCGGTGATATGGAAGTGCTGTTCACCGCAGCCGCCGGGGAAACCCTCAGTATTGATATCACCACCTCCGTGGACAACAGCACCCGCCGCTGGAATGCGCTGTTCGATCGTCTGAATCTGATCAACGGCCTGCCTGCGGGCAAGCTGATCATTCACGACTTCGGCGCAACCCCTGGCGTGGCGCGCATTCGTATCGAACAGGTATTTGAAGAGGTGGCTCATGCGTAACGATCGCAGCTTTATTGAATTACGGGCCCGCGAACGTGCCCATGCGCTGCTGGACGAAGGCAGCTACCGTGAATTGCTCGATCCGTTCGAAGGCATTATGTCGCCATGGCTCGCGCCGCAGGGCGTGGTGCCGCAGTCCGACGATGGCATGGTGGTCGCTCGCGGCACCATTAACGGCCAGTCGGCTGTGGTGATTGCCATCGAGGGCACCTTCCAGGGCGGCAGCATGGGCGAAGTCTCCGGTGCCAAAATGGCGGCCGCGCTCGAGCTGGCGGCAGAAGATAACCGCAACGGCATTCCCACCCAGGCTGTGCTGAGTCTTGAAACCGGCGGCGTGCGCCTGCAGGAAGCCAACCTCGGCCTGGCAGCCATTGCCGATATCCACGCCGCGATTGTCGATCTGCGTCGCTACACGCCGGTGGTCGGCATCGTGACCGGTACCGTTGGCTGCTTCGGCGGGATGTCCATTGCCGCCGCCCTTTGTAGCTACCTGATTGTTACCCGCGAAGCGCGCCTTGGCCTCAACGGCCCACAGGTTATCGAGCAGGAAGCCGGGATCGAAGAGTATGACTCCCGCGATCGCCCGTTCATCTGGAGCATGACCGGCGGCGAAATCCGCTATGCCAGCGGCCTGGTGGATGCGCTGGTCGATGACGGCGTCAACGCGGTGAAAACCGCCATGAACGACGTCATCGCCAAAGGCGTTCCGGCACAAAACCGCAGCGACAAATATGCCGACTTCCTGACCCGTCTGAGCAACTTTGACACCCGTCAGCAGGCCGATACCGCGCAGATTAAACAGCTTTTCGCCGGGGAGGTGAAATGATGACTCAGTCCAATAGCCGTGGAGCCCTGTGGCTGGAAAAACTGGCGCCAAATGCGCCGCGCATGACTGGCCTGTGCCCTTCAGTACAGGTCGCCGACGGTGAGCTGAACAATGAGGCCGTACGCTTCATCGCCGTGGTGCCCGATGCCAATAACCACTATCCGCGCGCCGCGAAAGGCGAAGTGGGTCTGCTGGAAGGCTGGACGCTGGCAAAAGTGGTGAATGAAACCATCGATGCCGACGCGAACAGCGACGTGAAGCGCCCGATTGTGGCGGTGATCGACGTCCCAAGCCAGGCCTATGGTCGCCGTGAAGAAGCGTTCGGCATTCACCAGGCGCTCGCCGGTGCCGCAGGTGCTTACGCGAAAGCGCGCCTGGCGGGCCATCCGGTGATCGGTCTTATCGTCGGCAAGGCGATGTCCGGGGCGTTTCTGGCGCACGGTTATCAGGCTAATCGCCTGATTGCCATCAACGATAAAGGCGTGCTGGTGCATGCGATGGGCAAAGAATCCGCCGCGCGTATCACCCTGCGTACCGTCGATGCGCTGGAAAAACTGGCAGCGACCATTCCGCCAATGGCCTATGACGTCAGCAACTACGCCACCCTCGGCCTGCTCTCCGATCTGCTGAATCTCAGCAACCCGGATGCGCCGTCCGATGCTGACCTGGCGCTGGTGGAGCTCACCGTGCAGAAGGCAATTTCCGATGCGCGTAAAGATCCAAGCCTGAAAAACCGTCTCGGCGCGGAGAATCGCCGCAGCTCTGCCCTGGTACGCGAACGGATGCGCGCCAGCTGGTAACGGGCAACATCAGAAGTACGTAAAAAAAGACCTGCCGAAAGCGGCAACCGTCGGGCGCAGCATAGCGCCCACGGCAAGCCGCTTTTAGAAAAATAAAAACATCGCAATTAGCCCAATACGCTAAATCATTCAAGTTGGATCAAGGCGGCAACTGAGTGAATCCCCAGGAGCTTACTTGAGTAAGTGACTGGGGTGAGGGAAGGCAGCCAACGCAGAGGCAGCTTGAAGGATGACGCGTATTTCTTTTTCTTACTACAGGTGATCTATGACTTATGTAATTGTTCATGCCCTTGCGCCGATTTTTCTGATCATGCTGCTGGGCTTCTGGGCCGGCAAAGCCAAAATGGTCGACAACAAAAACGTGTCGCTGCTCAATATCTTCGTAATGGACTTTGCCCTGCCCGCCGCGCTGTTCAGCGCCACCGTGCAGACCCCGTGGGCAGGCATTGTTGCCCAGTCGCCGCTGATTGTGGTGCTGACGGGCGCGATGTGGATCACCTATGCGGCGATCTACTTCCTGGCCACCAGCGTATTTAAAAAATCGCCGCAGGATGCCGCCGTGCTGACCCTCACCGTGGCGCTGCCGAACTATGCCGCGCTTGGCCTGCCGATTCTCGGCAGCATGCTGGGTGAAAGCTCCGCGACGTCTCTTTCCGTCGCCGTCTCCATCGCCTGTGGCTCCGTGCTGATGACGCCGTTCTGTCTGCTGATTCTGGAGCGCGAAAAAGCCCGCGCCGCCGGTGAAAACAGCGGTTCAACGCTGGCGATGCTGCCGGTGCTGATGTGGCGTTCGCTGAAAAAACCTATCGTGATGGGCCCGCTGCTCGGCGTGATCCTCTCGGCGATTGGCATCAAAATGCCGGATCTGCTGCTGGCCGCGATCAAGCCTCTGGGCCTGTCGGCCACCGCTGCCGCACTGTTCCTGACCGGTGTGATTCTGTCTGCCCGTAAGCTGCAGCTGAACGCCATGGTGAGCATTGCGACCATCGCCAAGCTGCTGATCCAGCCGTTTATCGCCTGGGCTATCGTTCTGGCTTTCGGCCTGCACGGCTCCGTGGCGATCACCGCTATTCTGATGATCGCGCTCTCTGCCGGCTTCTTCGGCGTGGTGTTCGGCAACCGCTTTGGCGTGCAGTCGCCGGATGCCGAAGCGGTGCTGCTGTTGAGCTCCGTTCTGTGTATCCTGTCGTTACCGCTGTTCATCACTTTAACTTCAGGTATCTGATATGACATTCACCTCGCGCCCTCACGATTTACTGTGGCTGAAAAGCCATGACGCCCTGCTCAACGTCGAGGAGGCGTGGGTCGCCAGCCAGTGGCAGCCAGGCCTGCCCGTGGTCGTGCGGCGCGACGTGAATGACAGCGGCGATATTCCGGTGGGCGTACGCGGCATAAAGCGCGAGCAGCGCGCCGCCGGATGGGTTAAGGCCGAGTCCGTTTCCCGCATCGTCACCCCGGAAGCGCTGGTCGAACGCCAGCACCTGCTGCACTCGCCGTTTGTTTCCCAGCCGCCCGTTCAGGCGGCTATTTTGCTGACCACCTTTGCGTGGCCGTGGATCTGGGGCATTACCGGCAGCACGGCCTATGCCCTCGCCACCGAAATTCCCGTCCTGCACGCCGACAGCGATCTCGATTTACTGATTCGCGCTCCTGAACCGCTGACCGGCGACGAATTGCGGCAGTGGCAGGCGCAAGTGGATAAGCTGCCGTGCCGCGCCGACACCCAGATTGAAACGCCCTTTGGCGCGTTTGCGCTCAACGAATGGCTGCGCGAAGGACGCGTTCTGCTGAAAACCGCCACCGGACCGCAGCTCACCGCGACGCCGTGGCACAGGGAGTCATGATGAAAATCCTCTTTACCTTTCCCGGCCAGGGCACCCAGCGCCCGGGAATGCTGCAAAACCTACCCGACGGTGAGACCATTCTTGCCGAAGTCCACGCCGTACTTGGTGATGAAGCCAACCAGCTCGACACAGCCGATGCGCTGAAGCACACTCGCGAGGTGCAGCTTTGTCTGCTTATTGCCGGCGTGGCGTGGGCTAACGAACTTATTCGCCACGACGTTACACCCGATATCGTCAGCGGCCTGTCGATTGGCGCTTACCCTGCGGCGGTAGTGGCTGGTGCACTGGATTTTCGCGACGCGCTGCGCCTCGTCGCCCTGCGCGGCGATTTAATGGAGCGGGCCTATCCGCACGGCTACGGCCTGACGGCGATTATCGGTCTCACCCTGAATCAGGTTGAAAAGCTGATGACGGAAAGCGGAACTTACATCGCCAACCTCAATGCCGAAACGCAGATAGTGATTGCCGGCCGGGATGAGGATATGGCGGAGGTTGCGCGAAAAGCGCTGGCCGCCGGAGCCAGCAAGGCGGCCCGGCTTGCGGTAAGCGTCCCCTCACACTGTGCTTTGCTGGATAAACCGGCGGCAGAATTGGCTCAGGCGTTTGAATCCGTGACATTGTCACGCCCTGCGCTTGCGTATCTCAGCGGATCAACCGGCCGCGTGCTGTGGGAACCGCAGAAAATCGCCGAAGACTTAGCCTTCAACATGGCGCGCACCGTACAGTGGCAGGACGCAATGGTATCGGCCAATCAGCGCGATGCGCGGCTGGCGATTGAGATGCCGCCCGGCAGCGTGCTGACCGGGCTGACGCACCTCGCAGGCTGGCAGGGTGATGCCATCTGTATGGAACGCAACAGCGTGGCAGTGGCGCAGCATCTGGCGAAACGCCTCAGCCGTTGAGGCTGCGGGCGTACATCCGCCCTTCCGCCGCCAGCGCCAGCAGGTCCGCGTCGCGTTCGCGATGGTGGGAATAGACGATCGAGATCAGCTGGCGCATCTGATACGGCTCCGCCAGCTTTAACAGCTGCACGTCGTTTTCATAAACCTTTTTCATCCGCCCGGGCAGCAGCGCAAAGCCGACGCCGGCCTGCACCAGGCTTATCATCGAAAAGATATCGTTGACCCGGGTGACAATTTCAGGCTCGAAGGCGGCGACCTGAAAAGCCTCCCTGAAGCCCGCGTAGGTGGCGAAGCCTTCCGCAAGCGACACGAACTTACGGTCGACGTAGTCGCGCAGATCGGCGGGTTTTGTCGTATCCAGCCGCTCGACCGCCGGCGCGGCGAGAAAAATATCGTCTTCAAACAGCGGCACCACGTCAAAGGCGGAGTTGCTGAACTCCCCCTCGTTGGTGGCGATGAGGATCGCGTCCAGGGCGTCGTCCTCCAGCATATCCAGCAGCATCTGGTTGGAGCCCATCGTCAGATCCAGCTCCAGCTCGGGGCGGCGCAGCTTCATTCCCATGATGATCCGCGGAACGGTCTCCAGCGTGAGCGAATAGAGCGTGCCGATCCGCAACCGTCCCTGGCCGACGCCGGCGACCTTTCGCGTCGCCTCCAGCCCGCGCGTCATCAGCGCGGTGACGTCCTGGCAGTACTCCAGCAGCGTCCACGCCGCCGGCAGCGGCAGCAGGTTGCGCCCCTTGTGGACAAACAGCGGGCAGCCGACGCCCTCTTCCAGGGTATGCAAGGCCCGGTGGACGCTGACGCCGCTGAGCTGCATCGCTTCGGCGGTTCTGGCGATATTGCCTTTGGCCATAAACATCATAAATACCGCCAGCTTACGGAAGGTAATATCCTGGTTAATGTCGTCTTTCATGGCGCTGCACTCCCTCTTTCCGCCGCGGCTAACTATTTCTCTAGTGAATTCAAGAAAGTATAACCGTAACGCCGGTAAATGCTTTAACCCAGAACAAGGAACCAGCCGCTGCCGTCGTGCATCGAGGGAACCTCATAGCGGATCGATAGGGCAAAAAAAATGCCGGTCAGCTACTGAGCTGACCGGCATGACGCACGCGGGCGGAGTTAGTACGGCGACTACAGCGCCATATCGTGCTGCGGCGAGTCCGCAGGCTTGAGCTCCGCGGACGGCGCGGCGGCAGGCTTCGCGCTGCTCATATTAATCACCGGCGGCTTGGTCAGCTGCAGCGTCGCGGCGGTGTCATCCCACACCTGCTGGGTCAGCGCCGGACTATCGTTCAGCTTCTGGCCATAGCTCGGAACGATCGCGTGGATGCGGTTCTGCCACTCCGCGGAGCTGAACTGCTGCGGGAACATCTGTTTGAGCACGTTCAGAGTGATCGGCGCGGCGGTAGAGGCGCCCGGAGAGGCCCCAAGCAGCGCGGATATGGTTTTCTGCTCGTCGACCACCACTTCGGTCCCCAGCTTCAGCACCCCGCCCTTATCGGCGTCTCTTTTGATGATCTGCACGCGCTGGCCGGCCTGAATCAGCTTCCAGTCCTCTTTACGCGCGTCCGGATAGTACTCTTTCAGCGCCGCAAAGCGGTCATCGTCGCTGAGCATTACCTGGCTCACCAGGTATTTGACCAGATCGAAGTTGTCGAGACCGACGTGAGTCATCGGCAGAACGTTATCGGTGGTAGTGGTGCTCAGCAGGTCAAAGAAAGAGCCGTTTTTGAGGAACTTGGTCGAAAAGGTCGCGAACGGCCCGAACAGCACCACGCGCTTGCCGTCGAGGAAACGGGCGTCAAGATGCGGAACCGACATCGGCGGCGCGCCGACCGAAGCCTGGCCGTAGACCTTCTGCAGATGTTCTTTGGTCACCGCCGGGTTTTCGGTCATCAGGAAGGAGCCACCCACCGGGAAGCCCGCGTAGTTGTCGGCTTCCGGAATACCGGTCTTTTGCAGTAATTTCAGCGCGCCGCCGCCGGCGCCAATAAAGACATATTTCGCGTCAATCGCCTGCTCGTCGCCGCTATTCACGTTTTTAATCGTTACGTGCCACGAATTATCGGCATTGCGCTTAAAGGCGGTAACCTCAGAGGAGGTTTGCAGCGAGAAATTATTACTTTTCTTCAGGCTGCCGATCAGCTGGCGGGTTATTTCGCCGTAGTTGACGTCGGTCCCGACCGGGGTCCAGGTGGCCGCCACTTTTTGCTGCGGATCGCGCCCTTCCATCACCAGCGGCGCCCACTGTTTTATTTGCGCATGATCGGTGGAGAATTTCATCCCCTGGAATAAGGTTGTTTGCTGCAGCGCGGTATAGCGCTTTTGCAGATAATCAACGTTATCGCCCCAGACAAAGCTCATATGCGGGGTGGAATTAATAAAGGAGTGCGGGTCATGCAAAATGCCGCGCTTGACCTGCGCCGTCCAGAACTGACGGGAGATCATAAACTGCTCGTTGATCTCCAGCGCCTTGCTGACGTCAATGGAGCCGTCCGCACGCTCTGGCGTGTAGTTCAGCTCCATGTTTGCCGAGTGGCCGGTACCGGCATTGTTCCAGCCGTTAGAGGACTCCAGCGCCACGCCGTCAAGCTTCTCTACCATCACCTGTTTCCAGTCCGGCTGTAGTTCCTGCAGCCAGGTGCCGAGCGAGGCGCTCATAATCCCGCCGCCAATCAGCAGAAAATCGGTTTTCTTTGCGGCGTCGGTATTTGCGTAGGTTGCCGTACTGACGAATAGCGCCAGTGCGGTCATGGATAAGATCGAGTTTTTTATTGCAGGCATAATAGAATTATCGCATAGCATAATGAAATAAGTGCCAACATGTTAACGCACTTTCATTATATTTTAAAATATCATTTACATTTTCCGCACAGTTAATCAATTATTCGCATTTACTTTTTTAACTTAAAAAAGTGGAAGGTGATTAAGAAAATTAAAATGCGTCAACGTATCGCGATAATTAAAGGGCTGACGGCGCTCCCGTCGGTTACTTTAGTTACATAAAGCAAAAGCAGCGGCGCGCGGGAATATGGCGCGCCGCCGGGAATTAACTCTGCGACCCTGCCAACTGATGCGTTTTATCCTGTAACGCAATGCGCAGATGCTCGTTATTTTCCCTCAGCAGCTCGCGGGCCTGCCAGGCGTCAAGCCCGCTGAGCAGCATCAAAATCGCCGTCCGGCAGTGCTGATTGCAGGCGGCAAGCGCGGCTTTCGCCTCGCTGCGCGAGCAACCGGCGGCCTCCATAACGATAGCGATTTGCCGTTCAGCCCAGCGCGGGCTGGTCGCCAGCAGATCGACCCGCAGGTTGCTGAAGACCCTGCCGTCACGAATGGCCAGCCCGGTGGTCAGCATATTGAGCAGCTGCCGCTGCGCCAGCTGCGCCTTCGGGTTACCAAACCCCGCCACCGCCTCCGGACCGGTTTGCGGCGCCACGATAATATCCGCCAGCTGCGCCGCTTCGCTGTCCGCCTGCTGGGTCAGCACCGCGACCGGCGCGCCGAGCGACCAGGCGTGGCGCATCGCGCCCCATACCCACGGCGTTTTGCCGCTGACCGTCAGCGCCAGCAGCATATCGTTATCGCTAAAGCGCAGCGCCTGCAGCTCCAGCGCGCCGAGATCGTAGTCGTTAGCGGCCGTCTCCATCTCCTGCAGCGCCGCCGCCGGCCCGCCGGCGATGAGCCCCACCAGGGAGTGTTTCTCATCGGGCGCAAATTCGTTGACCGCCTGCAGGGCCGCGCGGCCGGATGCGCCGGCGCCGACGATCACCAGCCTCCCTCCCCGACTCAGGGTCGCCGCGGCGTTATCAACCAGTCGGGTCATATCCGCCAGGCAGGCGTCGATGGCGTTGGCAATTTGCCGGCCGTCGGCGTGCAGCAGCGTCAGCATGTCGTGGGTGGTGAGACTATCGATGCGGCGGGTGTCAGGGTGGCGTCGTTCCGTCATTGAAGCGGTTGGCTTACTGCTCATAAAAACCTCCATTTAAATAACTCCGGATTTACTATAGGGATATTTACCTTCATCTCCTGCGAGTGGGGTCACGCTTCCCGGTTCCCGGCGGATCGTTTATTGCTTTTTTACATGCCTTTAAGAAATTCGCCCCATCAGCGATAATAGGCCTTCGCTGTTTACCCTGGGGTTGTTATGAATGAGTTAGCGGAGCAGGAACCGCCCGCGCGCAGGCGCCGGAAGAGCATGAAGCTGAGTACCGCCGTGACGCTGATGATTGGCAGCGTGCTGGGATCGGTCCTGCTGCTGGTCTACGCGCTGTGGTTTATCCAAATCAGTGATACCACCCGCGACGGGCTGAAGGACACCGCCCTGGCGGTGGCGCGGACGCTTGCCGATATGCCGGAAGTGAAGCGCGGCCTGACGCTGCCGACGGACAGCAATATTATTCAGCCGCTGGCGCAGGCGGTGATGCAACGCAACGATCTGCTGTTTGCGGTGGTCACCAATATGCAGGGTATTCGCTACTCGCACCCCAATGACCAGATCATCGGCAAGCGGTTTATCGGCGATGACATTACCCCCCCCCTGCAGGGAAAGGAGAACGTTGCCGTCAACCACGGCGTGCTGGCCCCGGCCCTGCGCGTCTTTACGCCGGTTTTTGACGCTAACCACCGGCAGATTGGCGTTGTGGTCATCGGTATTTCGCTCAGTAAGGTGGATACCCAGATCGCCAACAGCCGCTGGGACGTGCTCTTTACCGTGCTGTTCAGCGCCCTGGTCTGCGGTATCGGAACCTGGAGCCTGGTTCGCGGACTCAAGCGCGTACTGCTAGGGCTCGAGCCGCAGGAGCTCTCCACCCGCTTCCAGCAGCATCAGGCGATGCTGCATTCGTTAAAAGAGGGCGTGGTGGCAATCGATAGCGAAGGACAGGTGACGCTGATCAATCCGGCCGCGCGCGACATTTTGTTCAGCGGGCCCGATAAGGCGCTCGGCCATACGCCGCTGCTTGCCGATTTACAGGAGGTACTGCGCAGCGGGACGCCCATTTACGATCGCGAGCTCGGCTGCAACGGCCTGCTGCTCATCAGCAATACCGTGCCGGTGCGCAGCCAGAACGCCACCGTCGGCGCTATCTGCACCTTCCGCGACAAAACCGAGGTCAGCCAGCTGCTGCAGCGCCTCGACGGCATGGTCAACTATGTCGATGCCCTGCGTACGACTTCCCATGAGTTTATGAATAAGCTGCACGTGATCCTCGGCCTGCTGAATATGAAAAGCTATGACAAGCTGGAGGAGTACGTGCTACAAACCGCCCACACCTATCAGGCGGACATCGGCGAAATCCAGCACCGCATAAAATCGCCGGTGGTCGCCGGCTTTTTGCTTGGTAAAATCCAGCGCGCGAAGGAGCGCGGATTTAGCCTTAGCCTGGCGGAAGAGAGCCTCGTCCCCGACTGCCCGAACGAAAAGCAGATCACCGTTCTGGTCACCGTGCTGGGTAATTTGATTGAGAATGCGCTGGACGCCATGAGCGGACAGCACGAAGGCGAAGTCAGCCTGTTGCTACACTATCAAAACGGCTGGCTAAGCGGCGAAGTGAGCGACGACGGTCCGGGGATCCCGGAGGCGAATATCGATGCCATCTTTAATAAAGGCTTCTCCACCAAAGGCGAAAATCGCGGCGTCGGTCTGTTTCTCGCCAGCCAGCAGCTGCGTGAACTGGGCGGGACGCTGGCCGTCGAGTCCGAACCCGGCGTATTTACCCAATTTTTTGTTCACCTTCCCTGGGATAGTAAAAGGAACAGCGCGTGATAAATGTATTGATTGTTGATGACGATGCCATGGTAGCCGAGCTGAACCGCCTGTACGTGGCGCGGATTTCCGGTTTCCGCTGCTGCGGCACCGCCTCTACGCTGAATAAGGCCCGGGAGATGATTAACGACGACGAGCTGGAGATCGATCTGGTCCTGCTCGACGTCTACATGCAGCATGATAGCGGGCTGGATCTGCTGCCGACCATTCGCGCCTCCGGCCGCGACATCGACGTGATTATGATCACCTCCGCCGCGGATGCCGCAACCGTACAAACGTCGATGCACTACGGCGTTATCGATTATCTGATTAAGCCCTTCCAGTTCCCGCGTTTTGAGGAGGCGTTAACCGCCTGGCGCGAGAAAAGAAAGCTGATGACCGGACAGACTTATTATGAGCAGGCCGACGTTGATCGCCTGCTGCACGGTGAGCTGCCGGAAGCCAGCGACGCGCGTAAGCTACCGAAGGGACTCACCTCGCAAACGCTGCGCACGCTTTGCCAGTGGATCGATGCGCACCCGGCGACCGAGTTCTCCACCGACGAGCTGGCGGTAGCGGTGAACATTTCCCGCGTCTCCTGTCGCAAGTATCTGATCTGGCTGGCGCAGATTAATATTCTCTACACCACCATTCACTACGGCGCCACCGGCCGGCCGGTCTATCGCTATCGGCTGGTTGCCGAGCAGTACGGCCTGCTCAAGCAGTACAGTCAGTAAGCCGGTAGCCGCTATCCAGCAGCTGAAAGCGAAAGCGGCGCTGCGATGAGAGGATCACCTCGCGATTTTTAGTCACAAAAATCGCTTCAATATCCTCCCGTTGACGCAGCGCCGCGCGCCCCTTCTCCACGCCCAGCCCGTAGATCAGGGTGGTCCAGATATCACCGTCGAGAGAGTCGTCAGAAATGATGGTTACGCTCTCCAGCTCGTTATCCAACGGATAGCCGCTGCGCGGGTCGAGAATATGGTGCCAGCGCCTACCGTCCTGCTCAAAATAGCGCTCATAGACGCCGGAGGTCACCACCGACTGGCCGCTCACCGCAATCGTGCCCACCAGCTGGTCGGCGGCGGCAAACGGCTTTTTCAGGCCAATGGACCACTCGCCGAGGGTATGCACGTTTCCCCCGAGATTAATCAGCGCCGCATCGACGCCCTGCCGCCGCAGATCGTCGCGCACGCGGTCGGCAATGTAGCCTTTGGCAATGGCGCCAAGATCGATCTCCATACCCGGCTGGGCGAGAAACACGCTGCCCGCCGCTTCATCGAGGATCACATCCTGCGGCCGGGTCAGCGCCAGGCGGGCGGCAATCTCCGCCGCCGCCGGCACGCTGCGCCCCTGAAAGCCGATGCGCCAGAGCTTGACCAGCGGGCCAATCGCCAGGTTGAACGCGCTATCCCGCACCATGCTGGCGGCCTTCGCGCATTTGATTAGCTGAAACACCGGCCGGCTGACGGCCACCGCATGGCGACCGGCGGCATGGTTAATATCCATGACCTGCGAGCGCGCGCGGTTGACGGTAAGCAGATCTTCGTAGCGTTTAATCAGCTGGAAGGTGCGGGAGGCGAGCGCGTCATCGTGACGGAACAGCTTAAGCAGAATGGGCGAACCCATTAAAACGGCGGAGTAGCTATAGACGCGACTGTCGTCAGACATGGTTGCAGCTCCTGTGGATGACCCCGGCGCGCGGCCGGGGTGTACGAGAAGGGTTATCCTCTGGCGCGTTTCGCCGCCTGGTGGCCCGCCAGGGTGCCAAAGATAATGATATCCGCCACCGCATTGCCGCCGATGCGGTTGCCGCCGTGGATGCCGCCGACCACTTCCCCGGCGGCATAGGCGCCGGGAATCGGCCGCTGAGCGGTATTGAGCACCGCGGTCGTGGTATCGATTGTCACCCCGCCCATCGTATGGTGCACCCCCGGGGCGATGCGGATCGCGTGGAACGGCCCCTCGTTCACCGGCGCACGCAGCGCGGTGGTGCGGCCAAAATCCTCATCGCGCTGGGTTTCAACAAAACCGTTGTAGCGCTCGAGGGTGGCGAGGAAGGCATGGTAATCCATCCCCAGCTTCTCCGCCAGCTCGCGCGGGGAGCTGGCGCTGGTGGCGAGGCCTTTGGCGATATATTCATCGGCCGCCTTGTTTTTTGCCCGCACGTGCTCGTCGAAGACGATCCAGGCGTACTGCTCCGGCAGCGCGATAATCGCCGCCGAGACTTTATCCCGGGTCGCCATTTCATTGTAGAAGCGCTGGCCGCGCTGGCTCACCAGAATCGCCCCGCCGCCGCGAATCGACTCCGAAATCAGGTAGGAGGTCTTCTGCTCAACGGTCGGGTGGATCTGGATTTCGCCCATGTCCACGGTGCCGGCGCCGATGCGCTCCAGCAGCGCGATGCCGCCGCCGGTGGCCCCTTTATGGTTGGTGGTGACAAAACCGGCGAGATCCGGACGGTACTTTACCACCATCGCGCTATTGGCGCTGAAGCCGCCGGTGGCAACCACGATGCTCTTCGTCTGCACGTCGAAGCGCTCCTGCTCGTCGTTGAGCAGACGTACGCCGCTCACTTCGTCGTTGGCCATCAGGATCTCTTCGACCGAGGTATCCAGCATCACGTCAATTCCGCGCTTGCTGATATTGCGCACCAGGCCGCTAATCAGATAGCCGCCGACCGCCGATCCGTCGCGCGGGCGGTGGGTGCGGTCAATGCTCATCCCGCCGGTGGTGGTGATGTCGTTCAGCATGATCCCGCGGCGGGCCAGCCATTCGATCGCCTCGGGGGCGTTTTCCACGAAGCGGCGCAGCAGCGCCGGGTTGTTTTTGTTATGCCCGCCCTTCAGGCTCTCCTCGTAGAACAGCTCTTTGCTGTCGACGATCCCTTTCACCCGCTGGAAGCGCGTTTCCGCGGCGTTCATCCCGGCGGAGGCCTTAATGGTGTTGCCGCCGATAGTCGGCATTTTTTCGACAATCAGCACGCTGGCGCCTTCATCGTGGGCCTGAATGGCCGCCGCCAGGCCCGCGCCGCCGCTGCCAACCACCACCACGTCGTAGCTTTTCACCGCCCGATCGTCGCCGCCCTCTTCGATCGCCAGCGCCTTGCTCGATTTCAGCATCGCTTTGGATACCGCTTTTTTCACCGCCTCGCTTTGGCTGGTGGCGCCGGAGATGGCGTCAACGTGCGGGGTGTTGGCGGTCAAAATACGCTCGCGAATCTCTTCAAAGCTGGTGGTGAACTCCACGGTCTGCTCCGCGCCGCAGGCCAGCGCCACATCGGCAATGCGGTCGTTCTCGAGGCTTACGTGGATCACCAGCTCGCTGGCGTCGTCCTGGACGGTTTCCACAAAGACGCCGGGCTTAAACTTCGCGTCGCCCATGCTCATATCGCGGATCATCGCTTCCACCAGCGAGAAGCGCCACAGCGGTTGCGGAATATGCAGCGCTTCGCGCCTGGTGCTGTCGATAAATAGCTCCAGATTTTCACCGTCGGCAATGCGGTCGGTCCAGTCCGGGTAGGCAATGCAGGCGCGCCCCACGGCGATCAAGTCGTAGCCGTGGTCCAGCCCCTGTTCGGCGTCCGCGGCGTTAACGATCCCGCCAACGCCCATCACCGGCACCTGCGCGAGGTTAGCGGAGCGCAGCGCGCAGTATTTTTCAATCAGCGGCGTCGGGTCGCTGGTATCAACGATAGAGGAACGCAGCGAGGCGCCCACCGAGAAATGCAGATAGTCGAGGCCCCGCGCCGCCAGTTTCTCCAGCAGGTAGAGGGTGTCATCAAAGCGGATGCCCGGCTCTTCCAGCTCTTCCGGCGAGAAGCGGTAGCCGATAATAAAGGCGTCGTCCGCGTACTGACTGGCCATTTTATGGGCGATCTCCAGCACCGCCAGCGGGAATCTGGCGCGGTTGTCGCGGCTGCCGCCCCAGCAGTCGTCGCGCTGGTTAGAGTTAGGGGAATAGAACTGCTGGATAAGATAGGTATTGGCGCCGTGAATTTCGACGCCGTCAAAACCGGCCTGAATCGCCCGGCGCACGCCGTCGCCGAATTTCGCGATCGTCTCTTCGACTTCCTCCGCGCTTAGCGCCCGCGGCATCGCGGCGCCGTCGCGCGGAGCGGCCAGCGCGCTCGGCGCGACCGGCTGGCGGCCGCCGATAAGCTGCGGGTCGACCATCCGACCGCCGTGATAGATCTGCAGAATGGCCTTCGACCCTTCCGCCTGGATCGCTTCGGCAATTTTGGCGAGGCCGGAAATTTTGTCATCGCTGTCGATGCCAATGGCGCCCGGGAAAGCCAGGCCATAGTTATCGATAAAGCAGCACTCGACGATAATGGTACCGATGCTGCCCGCGCGGGCGCGGTAATTCTCCTGGGGCACCTGGTTTATCGCCTTCCTGCCGGTGGGCGTGCTGCTGATTCTGGTGATGCCGCTGCTGGCCTACTGGTTCTATCCGCCGGAGGTGAAGGTCAATGATGAAGTGCCGCTGTGGGCCGCGCGCGAGCTGGAAAAACTCGGTCGCCTGTCGCGTAATGAAATCCTGCTGCTGGCGTTCGTCTGCTTCGCGCTGACCATGTGGATCTTCGCCGCCGAGTGGATTGAGCCGGCGCTGGCGGCGCTGCTGGTCATCGTCCTGATGCTGTGGACCGGCGTTCTGTCATGGAACGACATCACCAACAACAAGGCCGCCTGGAATACCTTTGCCTGGTTCGCCACCCTGGTGGCGCTGGCGGACGGCCTCTCCTCCACCGGCTTTATCGCCTGGCTGGGTAAAGAAGGCGGCGCGCTGATGAGCGGCATTTCGCCGGGCGTCGCGACAGTCGTCCTGCTGCTGGCGTTCTTCCTGCTGCACTATCTGTTTGCCAGCACCACCGCCCACACCACCGCGCTGCTGCCGGCCATGCTGACCATCGCCGCTACCATTCCGGGCATAAATATGCTGGTGTTCGTGCTGCTGATGGTCACCTCGCTGGGCATTATGGGGATCATCACCCCCTACGGTACCGGCCCCAGCCCGATCTACTACGGCAGTGGCTATCTGCCGACCAAAGACTACTGGCGCCTCGGCACCATCTTCGGCGCCATCTTCCTGGCCGCCCTGCTGCTGATTGGCTATCCGTGGATGTCCATGATGTTCTGATTCACAGCCGCCGGGGTCGCTCCCGGCGGTTTTACTCTTAGGGAGCTTAAGCAATGTCGACTAAACCGTTTGTTTATCAGGAAGCGTTTCCGCTGGCAAAAGATGAGACTGAGTACTATCTGCTGAGCACAGAGCACGTCAGCGTCGCCGGGTTCGAGGGCGAGGAAATTCTCAAGATTGCGCCCGAGGCGCTCACCCTGCTGGCCCAGCAGGCGTTCCACGACGCGGCCTTTATGCTGCGCGTCTCCCACCAGCGGCAGGTGGCGGCCATTCTGCTCGACCCCGAGGCCAGCGAAAACGACAAATACGTCGCCCTGCAGTTCCTGCGCAATTCAGAAATTGCCGCTAAAGGCATTCTGCCCACCTGCCAGGATACCGGCACCGCCATTATCATGGGCAAAAAAGGGCAGCGGGTGTGGACCGGCGGCGGCGACGAAGCGGCGCTGGCGCGCGGGGTCTATAACACCTATACCGAAGATAACCTGCGCTATTCGCAAAACGCCGCGCTGGATATGTATAAAGAGGTCAACACCGGCACCAACCTGCCGGCGCAGATCGACCTCTATAGCGTTGACGGCGATGAGTACAAATTCCTGTGCATGGCCAAAGGCGGCGGTTCGGCCAACAAAACCTATCTCTATCAGGAGACCAAGGCGCTGATTACCCCGGCGAAGCTGAAGGACTACCTCGTCGACAAGATGCGCACCCTCGGCACCGCCGCCTGTCCGCCGTACCACATCGCTTTTGTTATCGGCGGCACCTCCGCGGAAGCGACGCTGAAGACCGTTAAGCTCGCCTCCACCCGCTATTACGACGGTCTGCCAACCGAAGGTAACGAGCATGGCCAGGCGTTTCGCGATATCCAGCTCGAGCAAGCGCTGCTGCTGGAAGCGCAGAATCTCGGCCTCGGCGCCCAGTTTGGCGGCAAGTACTTTGCCCACGACATCCGCGTGATTCGCCTGCCGCGCCACGGCGCCTCCTGCCCGGTGGGGATGGGGGTCTCCTGCTCCGCCGACCGCAACATTAAGGCGAAGATCAACCGTCACGGGATCTGGATTGAGAAACTGGAGAGCAACCCCGGCCAGTACATCCCGGAAGCGCTGCGCCAGCAGGGTGAAGGCAAAGTGGTCAGCATTGACCTCAATCAGCCGATGAGCGACATCCTCGGGCAGCTTTCGGCCCATCCGGTTTCAACCCGCCTGACGCTGAACGGCACCATTATCGTCGCCCGCGATATCGCCCACGCTAAGCTCAAGGAGCTGCTGGATAACGGCGAGGCGCTGCCGCAGTACGTGAAAGACCACCCGATCTACTACGCCGGTCCGGCCAAAACGCCTGAGGGCTACGCTTCCGGCTCCCTGGGACCGACTACCGCCGGACGCATGGACTCCTACGTCGACCTGCTGCAGTCCCACGGCGCGAGCATGGTGATGCTGGCGAAGGGCAACCGCAGCCAGCAGGTGACTGACGCCTGCCATAAGCACGGCGGCTTCTACCTCGGCAGCATCGGCGGCCCGGCGGCGGTACTGGCGCAGCAGAGCATCAAGAGCCTCGAGTGCGTGGCTTATCCGGAGCTGGGAATGGAGGCGATCTGGAAAATTGAGGTGCAGGACTTCCCGGCGTTTATTCTGGTGGATGATAAAGGCAACGATTTCTTCCAGCAGATTCAGAATAAACAGTGCAGCGGCTGCGCCCGGCGCTAGATTCGTCGATTAGTTAAGAGGTTATGCCCGTCAGTTAAGCGAATGACGGGCATTTTTGTCTCACCCGCCGCGGCACTCCCCGCCTGACAAAACCGCAATGATGAACGGCAGGTGGCAAAAAGGCATCCAGCGGGGCCCTGGCTCCCCGCTGAAATCGGCGAACCGAAGGCCGGAAGACAAGGGCTGGCCGCCAGGGATGGCGGCAAGAGGCGAATCGAGACAGGAGCGAGCCCGGAACGGGCGAGCAGGTCGAGTTGAGCCGACCGCAGGCTGCAGGCCGGGAGGTGAGCGTAGTGCGCAGCACCGATTTCCGTGCGGGACCGCGGGGATTGTTAAGGGGAAGACGGTTATCTTCCCCTTAACCCGGTCACCTCGCACTGAGGCCGCATGTTCTGCCGGGCATCTGGTGAGCGGAACGTCTCCCGGCCGACAAGCCGCAGACCTCGTGGACTAACCCCAGGCCAGCTGATCCGCCTTTCGACCCCGCGCGGCTAGTGGCCGGCGGACGGCGCGCCCGGCGCTCCGGCGCGGCTGAACGGCGGCCGGGCAAACCAGATAACCACGATCAGCGCCATAAAGCCCCAACCTAGCACCCAGAAGTAGTCGATGGTCGACATCATATAGGCCTGCTGCTCGATGGTTTTATCGATCAGCGCCATATGCTGCTGGGTCGCGCCGCCCATCTTCTCCACATAGTCCACCGCCGGCGGATTATAAGCAGAAACGCTTTCGGTCAGATTGGCGTGATGAAACACCTCCCGCCGCGACCAGATCCAGGTAGTCAGCGAGGAGGCAAACGAGCCGCCCAGCACGCGGAAGAAGGTCGCCAGACCCGAACCCTCCGCCACCTCCACTCCGTTGAGATTCGACAGCACGATCGTGGTGATCGGCATAAAGAAAAACGCCACGCCAATCCCCATAAACAGCTGCACTTCGGCGATGGTGCGGAAATCAACGTCGGTGTTGAACTGCGCGCGAATAAGGCAAGAGGCGCCCATGGTCAGGAACGAGAGCGAGGCCAGAATACGCAGATCGAACTTATTGGCGTAGCGGCCAATAACCGGCGTCATCACCAGCGGCAGCACGCCCATCGGCGCGGCGGCGAGGCCGGCCCAGATGGCGGTATAGCCCATCTGCGTTTGCAGCCACTGCGGCAGAATAATATTGATGGCAAAGAACGCCGCGTAGCCCAGGGTCAGCGAAAGCGTACCGATCGCAAAGTTGCGGTCCTTAAACAGACGCAGGTTGACTATCGGGTGACGCTCTCCCAGCTCCCAGATGACGAACGAAACCAGCGATATCGCCGAAATAGTCGACATCACCACGATATGGACAGAGGCGAACCAGTCGAGGTCGTTGCCTTTATCCAGCACCACCTGCAGCAGCCCGACGCCAAGCACCAGCAGCGCAATGCCGATGTAGTCAATCGGCGCATGGATGGTGGTCTCTTCCCGCGCGCGCATCTGCGTCCAGACGACGATCGCCGCGAAAATGCCGATCGGCACGTTGATGTAGAAGATCCACGGCCAGGAGTAGTTATCGGTGATCCAACCGCCGGTAATAGGCCCGACGATCGGCGCCACTACCGTCACCATCGACAGCAGCGCCAGCGCCATGCTGCGCTTGCTCGACGGGAAGATAACCAGCAGCAGCGTCTGGCACATCGGGAACATCGGCCCGGCGAAAAAGCCCTGTAGAGCGCGGAAGATAATCAGCTCGCTCATGCTGTGGGCAAATCCGCACAGGAACGACGTCAGGGTAAACAGCACCACCGAGCCGACAAACAGCTTCAGCTGGCCGAAGCGCCGGGTAAACCAGCCGGTGAGCGGCAGCGCGATGGCGTTACACACCGCAAACGAGGTGATAACCCATGTCCCCTGATCGGCGCTCACCCCGAGGTTGCCGGCGATCGTCGGCAGCGCCACGTTGGCGATAGTGGAGTCCAGCACCTGCATAAACGTGGCCAGCGACAGCGCGAGCACCGCCAGCCACATATTGGGCGGCGTAAATGCGGCCTTATCGTGCATAACGTCTCTCTTAACGGGCGCCGGCGGCTACCGCTTTGCTGTTGTCATGAAGGATTTTAGCCACCAACTGGTCCGCCTGTTCCAGCGGGTTCTGATACACATCCGTGGTGAAACGCGGGGCGCTAACGGTTTGCTGCGGCAGCAGATGGCCATCGGTATCGCGAATATCAACGCGAACGTTCATCGACAGCCCCACCCGCAGCGGGTTTTTCTGCATATCATGCGGGTCCAGCGTGATACGCACCGGCAGACGCTGGACGATTTTGATCCAGTTGCCGCTGGCGTTCTGCGCGGGGAGCAGCGAGAACGCGCTGCCGGTGCCAATGCCCAGGCTTTCAATGGTGCCGTGGTACTCCACGTCGTCACCGTAAAGATCCGCGCTGAGCGTCACTTTCTGCCCCAGGCGCATCCCGCTCATCTGGCTCTCTTTGAAGTTGGCATCGACCCACACCTCATTCAGCGGCACGATAGCCATCAGGGTAGTTCCCGAATCGACGCGCATGCCGAGCTGGACCGCGCGTTTGGCTACAAAGCCGCTGACCGGCGCAACGATGGTGCTGCGCGAATTATCCAGATAGCGCTGACGCAGCGTGGCCACCGCGCTTTTGATTTCGGGATGGCTGTCGATAACCGTGTCATCAACCATCGCCGTGTTGGTGCGCAACGCCTCCTGAGCGGCGGCTAAGTCGCTCTGGGCGCTGGTGACCGCATCGCGATAGTGGGAGAGATCTTCCGCCGCGATGGCGCCGCTCTGGAAGATTTTCTGCCGCCGGGCGTAGTCGTTTTGCGCTGTCTGCAGGGCGACCCTTTTCGCCGCCACCTGGGCACGGTAGTTATCCGCCGTGCTGTAGAGCCCGCGCACCTGGCGCACGGTGTTGGCCAGATTGGCTTCCGCCTGCTGCAGCGCGATTTCGGTATCGCTCGGGTCGAGCAGCACCAGCGGCTGCCCCTTCTGCACAAAATCGCCTTCATCCACCGTAACCTGGGTCACCGTACCGGCGATTTGCGGGGTCAGCGTCACCTGGTTGCCGTTGACGTAGGCATCGTCGGTCGATTCATAGTAGCGGGCATACAGCAGATACCATGCCACGCCGCCCGCGGCGGCAAGCAGCAGAATAATCAGTAAAATAACAAAGTTGCGTTTGCGCTTGCTGCCGCGCTCGGCGTGCTGTGCAGGTGTGGTTTCCATCTTGTCCGGACCTTCTTGAATACGTTAGCGATGAGGGGCAACAATTTCGTCTGGCAGCATTTTTGTCATTAGCTCTACCAGTAAACGAGACTCGTCGGGGGTCAGTCGGGCGGTAAGGTCGCTGATGATTGACGCCAGCGCTTCATTAACAAAGCGCTCGCAAATCAGTTGGCCCTTGCCGGTCAGCGCCAGGACGACCTGCCGCTTATCCTGCGGATTAGGCGAACGGCTGATGAGATCGCGCTTAACCATACGATCCACCATGCGGCTCATCGCCCCGGCGTCCATGACCAGATTTTTGCTGATCTCAACCGGACTGGTGACGCCCTTATAGATGCTGATCAGCACCTTAAACTGGGCGGCAGTGATATCCATGCCGGAGAAGTACTGGCTGATTAGCTGGTCTTTATACTGGTTTGCCAGATGAATTAATAAACCCAAGTGGAACTTGTTATTGATAATACCCGGATGGTTACTCATGATATTTGCCTGGTCAGTAATTGCATATGAAATTACTGACCAGGCATCTATTTGTCAACGCCGTGTCAAGAAGATCGCACATTTTGTCAGGATGAGGGGCGATCGGCCGCGGCGGCGGAAGAGGTAAACCAAAAAGGGTTAATGCGAGGAGAACCGGCCCGAAAACGCCTGCTGCGCCAGATGTATTATGGCGCAGCAGGCATGTTTGCAGTTGTTTTCCCGGTGAAATGCTGGATCAGCTGCTGCCCGAGCGGCACAAAGCGGCCCGGGAGCTGCTGCTGCGCTAGCGGCTGCGTTTAGCGTGGCGTTCCCGGTTTTCCTGCTTTGCCTCGGCCGATTTGCGCAGGGCGACGTAGCACGCCCCGCTGCCGCCGTGATGGGCGGCGGCGACGCAAAACGCCTGCACCTCGGGAAGCTCTTCCAGCCAGCGCGCCAGGTAGCTGCGGATAATATTGGGATGAGCGCGGTCGTCGCGCCCTTTGCCGTGAACAATCAGCACGTTGCGCAGCGACGCCTGCTGCGCATGAACCACAAAGGCAAACAGCATTTGCCGACACCGTTCGACCGGCTGGCGCAGCAGATTGAGGCTCGCCTGCTGGCTATATTTCCCCTGCCGCAGCTTGTCCAGCACGCCATTTTGTAACCCTTCGCGCCTGAACTCCAGCGGCGTCGCCAGCGGCAGGACGTCGAGATAGCCGGTGGTCAAAAAGTTATCCAGCTGCAGCGCGTCGATGCGCTGCGGGGTGCGGGCGCGGCGCTCGGCATGCCACAGCACGTCGTTGCCGCTCTTCAGCGGCTGGACATCCTCCATGGCATCCAGAAATAGCGATTTGTCATCAAGGTTCATCAGCACACTCCTCCGGCGACTACCGGAGGCTACTATAGCCGTCGCACTGCGTGCCCTCAACGCGTTTGTCGGCGGGCGAGACCCGCCGCCCGCCGCGTCGGCTCAGGCACCTAAAGATGTTTTTTCTTTAAGTGCATATCTTTCATTGCCTTGTAAACAGACTCGATCATAAGAGAGACAACATTTAACAGCAAGCCACTGATAATCAATATTAAAACGCCCGTCAGCATATATTGCATACCATCACCTTTCTTGTTAACAATAAAAAGCCGGCACCGTTGTGCTGGCAAATATACTCAATAAACTTCAAAGTGCAGATTGTTTCAGGGAGCCACATTAAGTCCTGCAGATGAAAATATTTATTTTTGACTTTATTGAGTATTTTAACCTTGGTCTTTATTATCAGCAGCCATTAACTCCAGCAGATTTCCATCAGGATCCCGAAAGAAAACAGATTGTGATGGCTGACCTGAACTCGTTTCACGGGGCACCGGGCCATGGATTATTTCGATATCGTTTTTCTCAAGTAGCTCTAACACGCTGAGAATTGTCCCTCCCCACCGGAAGCATAAATCAGCACTCCCTGGCATTGGCCTTTTAGCTACAAGTTCCACGCCATTCTCAACCTGATGTAAACTCAGGACAATATCACCCAGCGATACCTGCCTTACAAGCAGTTTCCCAAAGGGGGCGTACTCTGCATGAATTTTTGCACCAAACAATTTATCGTAAAAACAGTAAGATACTTCAAGGTCGGCAACAGTTATTGCAACATGATCAATGAGAGTTATTTTGTTCACAGGTGAACACCTTACGCTATACGTCGTTATGTCTCTGACACGGAACTGAGCACCTGAAAATTGTCGTTGATACGACAGCCCAGTTTCTGCCCCAGTTCCGGCAGGGTTCGTTCAAAAAATCCTCTTATCGCGTCCCTGAAGGCTTTCGCTGACGCAAAATACCGGTTATTCCGCACATGCTCATTCATCACCTTCCACAACCGTTCTGTCGGGTTCAGGTTCGGGCTGTACGGCGGCAGATAATGCAGTTCAATATTCATCACGAAGGCCCAGTCCTTAACCAGCGATGCCCGGTGATAAGGCGCACCGTCCAGTATCAGATGCACTTTCTGCGACACCGGATAAGTCTGGCGAACTGCAATAAAAAAACGGCAGATAGCATCCGCATTAATCTGCGGATAATCACGGGTCACCGTCCGGGCCAGGTCGTTCACGCTGAGGGCGCTGATGATGTTCAGGCGGGTCCGGCTCCCGGTGGTTTTCACCGCTTTCAGTTCCCCCTTTCTTATCCAGCCACAGCTCAGCTTCGTTGACTGCGTCGGATGTACCGCATCCATAAACAGAATGGGTTCGCTGTCACCGGCAGCCTGCTTCAGCGCTTCATAATGCGTCATGAACTGCTGCTGTTGTGCCGGGCAGAACTTATGGGGAATACCTGACGGTTTTTTCCAGGTGAACCCGTTGCGGTGAAGCCACTTATTCATACCCGGAATGCTGTAGCGCACACCGAAGCGGTCACGGACAAGCGACACGATACTGGCCGTCGTGATGTGAACAGTGTCAGTCAGAAGCTGACGAAGTTCGGCAGACTCCCCGGGAGTCAGATGCTCCTGCGAACCGCCGTTATCAGAGGTGAGCTTACCGTCGCTGAGATAATCCGATAGATGACGCAGAACCGTGGTCTCATGAATGAGCTGAGACTGCGCAATCATGGCAGGAGACCAGCCCTGAGCAGAAAGCAGCACGCAGCGTATCCGGTCGCAGACACGGCGGTCACGACTCTGCCGGTGCTGAGCCTCAAGGGCGGCAATCTGTGCGGAGGTCAGTTTTACGTTCATGGCCTGAGCATGATCCTCAGCACCGACGAAATCAAGCAGTTTCAATGATCACGGGTATAGTTGACACAAGGAATGCTCGTATAGCGTATTGCGGCGCCGCTCTCTCCCGCAGCAAATAGCAAAATCTGCCCGCCGTCTCCCGGCGTAATAAAATACAAAATGAACTATCACAACTGCCGTTGCGCGCTTCCCTCCTTCCTCCGCGCCTTTTACCTTTATGGAGTATAGTTGCCCGTCCGGATGGCGTGATATCTTGTACTCAGGCTGCAGCGATAATCATTTGAATCAGGTAATAAGGAAAAGCGATGCTGATACTGCTTCAGGATAAAATCGATACCCCGGTCGGGCTGTTATGGATCATTTGCGACGAACGGTTCCACCTGCGCGCCGTTGAGTGGGAGGAGCATAGCGATCGGATGGAGCAGCTGCTTGAGCTGCACTATCGCCATGAAGGGTACCAGCGCGTGGATTCCCGCGATCCGGGCGGGCTGAGCAGCAGGCTCAGGGACTATTTTGCCGGTGATCTCGCGGTTATCGAAACGCTGCCTACGGCAACCGCGGGTACCCCGTTTCAGCGCGAGGTCTGGAAAACGCTGCGTACTATCCCCTGCGGCCAGGTCATGCACTACGGCCAGCTGGCGGAGGCGTTGGGTCGGCCGGGCGCCGCGCGGGCGGTCGGGGCGGCCAACGGCTCTAATCCGGTTAGCATCGTGGTCCCCTGCCATCGCGTCATTGGCCGTAACGGCACCATGACCGGATACGCCGGCGGCGTTCAGCGTAAAGAGTGGTTATTGCGCCATGAAGGGTATTTGCTCCTTTGACCGTAAGTGCCTTTTATCGGAAGCATCAGGCAACTTTACAATCAAATACGCCCAGAGATCCTATTTCTTATCAATGAGATAAAAGGGGCAATTGCTTTCCCCTTTTAATATTACGTGTTTCATCGGTTCGAGGCTTACCTGCTCCCCAAAAAGATGTTAAAATTGACCAATATCAATTAAGGCTTGAGCAGACTTATGATCCCGGAAAAGAGAATTATACGACGCATTCAGTCTGGCGGTTGTGCAATCCATTGTCAGGATTGCAGCATCAGCCAACTTTGCATCCCTTTTACTCTGAACGAGCACGAGCTTGATCAGCTTGATAATATCATCGAGCGAAAAAAGCCTATCCAGAAAGGACAGACCCTGTTCAAAGCCGGCGATGAGCTGAAGTCGCTGTACGCCATTCGTTCAGGCACCATCAAAAGCTATACCATTACCGAGCAGGGCGACGAGCAGATTACCGGCTTCCACCTGGCGGGCGATCTGGTTGGTTTTGACGCGATCGGCACCGGCCTCCACCCGAGCTTTGCTCAGGCGCTTGAAACCTCAATGGTTTGCGAAATCCCCTTCGAAACGCTGGACGACCTCTCGGGCAAGATGCCAAATCTGCGTCAGCAGATGATGCGCCTGATGAGCGGCGAGATCAAAGGCGATCAGGATATGATCCTGCTGCTTTCCAAAAAGAACGCCGAGGAGCGCCTGGCGGCCTTTGTCTACAATCTCTCCCGCCGTTTTGCCCAGCGCGGCTTCTCGCCTCGTGAGTTCCGCCTGACCATGACCCGCGGCGATATCGGCAACTACCTCGGCCTGACCGTGGAAACCATCAGCCGCCTGCTGGGTCGTTTCCAGAAAAGCGGTATGCTGGCGGTAAAAGGTAAATATATCACCATCGAAAACAGCGACCTCCTCGCTCAGCTGGCCGGTCAGGCGCGTAACGTTGCCTGATTGCCCGCCCCCTTCGCCAGATCGCTAATTTTTTTCTTATTTGTTGATCTGGCCAGGGTCATCCCCTGTTTCAATTCATCTATATAGGTTATCTTTTTAATTACAAACTGCAGTTACAGTTGTAAGGAGACCCTGTATGGCGAAGTATCAGAACATGCTGGTAGTAATCGATCCTAATCAGGACGACCAGCCCGCATTACGGCGTGCGGTATACCTACACCAACGGATTGGTGGCCGCATTAAAGCCTTTCTGCCGATCTATGATTTTTCATATGAGATGACGACCCTGCTGTCGCCCGACGAGCGAACGGCGATGCGCCAGGGCGTTATCAGCCAACGCAGCGCCTGGATCAAAGAGCAGGCCCGGTTCTATATCGAGTCCGGGATCCCGATTGACATCAAGGTGGTATGGCACAACCGCCCCTTCGAAGCCATCATTCAGGAAATCCTCAGCGACAAGCATGATTTACTGCTGAAAATGGCGCACCAGCACGACAAGCTGGAAGCGGTCATCTTCACCCCCACCGACTGGCATCTTCTGCGCAAATGCCCGTGCCCGGTATGGATGGTTAAAGACCAGCCGTGGCCCGAAGGCGGCAGAGCGCTGGTGGCGGTGAACCTTGCCAGCGAAGAAAACTACCACGACTCCCTGAATGAGAAGCTGGTACAGGAGACGCTTAAGCTGGCGGAGCAGGTTAACCATACCGAGGTCCATCTGGTAGGCGCCTATCCGGTCACGCCGATCAATATCGCCATTGAGCTGCCTGATTTTGATCCCAGCATCTATAACGACGCGATTCGCGGCCAGCACCTGCTGGCGATGAAAACGCTGCGGCAAAAGTTTGGCATTGACGAAAGCCGCACCCACGTAGAAAAAGGTTTGCCGGAAGAGGTGATTCCCGATCTGTCGGAGCATCTGCAGGCGGGGATTGTCGTCCTCGGCACCGTCGGGCGTACCGGACTGTCGGCGGCCTTCCTCGGTAACACCGCCGAGCAGGTGATCGACCATCTGCGCTGCGATCTGCTGGTGCTGAAGCCGGACCAGTACAAAACGCCGGTTGAACTGGACGACGAAGACGACGACTAGTCTTCAGCAGGCCAGACATAGCCATCGACTCCCCCGCCGCCGCGGGGGATTTTTTTGCCCGCCGCCTCGCATAACGCGCAAAAAAGGGCCTTCCGGCCCCCTTCATCAGCTACGCATAAAAGCTGAAGCGATATTTTAGTGGATACCTAAACGCCAGGCGTGGTCGATCTCTTCTCTCAGTTCAATTGAGGAGAGCGACATTAAATCGGCAAATTCCAGTTCGAGAAGTTTAAATTTTTTCAGGTACTGCGCGGGGGTTAAAACGTCAGGGTCACGACGCAGAAATTCGATGGCCATTTGCGCGGGGGTTAATTCGGTATCCATAATATCCTCAGTGTGATGTAAAAACGTGCCTATTATAGCACTGCAGGACGATTGATTTATGAGCGATTCATGGACTGGCGCTATATATAAAAAAGCCGTCTCAGCAGAGACGGTTTCAGAAGCAAACGTTGTATAGCGACTCTCGTCTGCGCTCTTCAGAGCATCATAGCGCTTTCAGAATCGCATCCACGCTGGCTTTGGCATCACCAAACAGCATATGGGTGTTCTCCTTGAAGAACAGCGGGTTCTGCACGCCAGCGTAGCCGGTGTTCATCGAGCGTTTGAAGACCACCACGTTCTGCGCTTTCCAGACTTCCAGTACCGGCATACCGGCGATCGGGCTTTTCGGATCGTCCTGCGCGGCCGGGTTAACGGTATCGTTGGCGCCGATAACCAGCACGGTGTCGGTGTCGTTGAAGTCATCGTTGATTTCATCCATTTCCAGCACCACGTCATACGGGACCTTAGCTTCCGCCAGCAGCACGTTCATATGGCCTGGCAGACGACCGGCAACCGGGTGGATACCGAAGCGCACCTTGATACCGCGGGCGCGCAGCCGTTCGGTAATTTCCGCAACCGGATACTGAGCCTGTGCGACCGCCATCCCGTAGCCCGGGGTGATGATCACCGAGTGCGAATTTTTCAGCATTTCAGCGGTATCTTCCGCGCTAATTTCACGGTGCTCTCCCACTTCCTCATCGCTGCCAGACGAGGAACCATCGGTACCAAATCCGCCGGCAATGACGCTGAAGAAGGAGCGGTTCATGGCCTTACACATGATATAGGACAGAATCGCGCCGGAAGAGCCCACCAGCGCGCCGGTAACGATCAGCAGATCGTTGCTCAACATAAAGCCCGCCGCCGCTGCCGCCCAGCCTGAATAGGAGTTCAGCATCGATACCACCACCGGCATGTCCGCGCCGCCGATAGAGGCCACCAGGTGCCAGCCAAACGCCAGAGCGATAACGGTCATCACCAGCAGCGCCAGAACCTGCGTCGCGGTGCTGTCGGTGCGGACAAAGGCAATCAGCAGTACAAAAGAGACGATCAGCGCGGCAAGATTCAGCTTGTGACGGTTCGGCAGCATCAGCGGCTTAGAAGACATCCTGCCGCACAGCTTGCCAAAGGCCACGATGGAGCCGGTAAAGGTCACCGCACCGATGAAGATGCCGAGGAACACTTCGGTCAGATGAATATTGACCAGGATCTGCTCCATACCGGTTTCATGCTGCAGGTAGCTGTTAAAGCCCACCAGCACCGCCGCAAGGCCGACGAAGCTGTGCAGAACCGCCACCAGCTCCGGCATTTCGGTCATTTCGACTTTCTTCGCCAGGCGAATACCGATGGCGCCGCCGATAACCATCGCCAGCAGGATCCACGCGACGTTGCTGCTGTCCGGCCCCAGGATGGTGGCGATCAGCGCAATCGCCATCCCGGCAACGCCGAAATAGTTGCCCTGCTGAGACGACTCGTGTTTGGACAGCCCTGCCAGGCTAAAAATAAAGAGGATCGCGGCAACAATGTATGCAGCTGTAACTAATCCACCAGACATTTGTTACCCCTTATCCTTTGCGGAACATTTTCAGCATGCGCTGAGTGACGGTGAAACCACCAAAAATATTAATGCTGGCGATCAGCACCGCGATAAAGCTCAGCACGCTGACCCAGCCGCCGTGGCCTATCTGCAGCAGCGCCCCGACAACGATGATCCCCGAGATGGCGTTAGTGACCGACATCAGCGGCGTATGCAGCGCGTGCGACACGTTCCATACCACGTAATAGCCGACCACGCAGGCGAGCGCAAAGACGGTAAAGTGGCCGAGGAACTCCTTCGGCGCGACGCTGGCCAGCCAGCCAAACAGGATAATCGCCAGCGCCATCAGCGCGTATTTGCGCCATGGCGAAACCGGTTTTTTCGCTTCAACGGGCGCTTCCACCTTCTTCGCGGCGGCCTGCGGCTGGGCGGAGACCTGAATCGGCGGCGCCGGCCAGGTCACTTCCCCATCGCGGACAACCGTAACGCCGCGTACCACCACGTCGTCGAAATCGATGGCAATGTTGCCATCCTTCTCTTTGCACAGCAGCTTGATCAGGTTGACCAGGTTGGTGCCGTAGAGCTGGGATGACTGGGTCGGCAGGCGGCCCGGCAGATCGGTATAGCCGATGATTCTCACCCCGTTGGCGGTGGTTACCACTTCGCCGGACACGGTGTATTCACAGTTGCCGCCGTTCTGCGAGGCCAGATCGACCACCACGCTGCCTGACGTCATCGAGTCAACCATTTCGCGGGTAATCAGCTTCGGCGCAGGTTTGCCGGGGATCAGCGCCGTGGTGACGATAATGTCGACCTCTTTCGCCTGGGCGGCAAACAGCGCCATTTCGGCTTTAATAAAGGCTTCAGACATCACTTTGGCATAGCCGTCGCCGCTGCCCGCCTCCTCCTTAAAGTCCAGCTCAAGGAACTCGGCGCCCATGCTCTGCACCTGCTCTTTGACCTCCGGACGGGTGTCGAAGGCGCGGACGATCGCTCCCAGGCTATTGGCGGCGCCAATTGCGGCCAGACCGGCCACGCCGGCGCCAATCACCATCACTTTGGCTGGCGGAACCTTGCCCGCGGCGGTGATCTGCCCGGTGAAGAAGCGGCCAAATTCGTGCGCGGCTTCGACGATGGCGCGATAGCCAGCAATATTGGCCATCGAGCTTAAGGCATCCAGCGACTGGGCGCGCGAAATACGCGGCACCGAATCCATCGCCATCACGGTAACATTGCGGGCAGAGAGTTTTGCCAGCAGCTCCGGGTTCTGCGCCGGCCAGATAAAGCTCACCAGCGTGGTGCCCGGATTCAGTAATGCAATTTCATTCTCGTCAGGTGCGTTCACCTTGAGAATAATGGGCGATTGCCAGACTTCGGCGCCGTCCACAACCTCTGCGCCTGCCTGAGCAAACGCCTCGTCATCGAAACTTGCCAGCTGGCCCGCGCCGCTTTCAACCGCGACGGTAAAACCCAGTTTGAGCAGCTGCTCCACCGTTTTCGGCGTGGCCGCTGCGCGGGTTTCATTGGCTAACCGTTCTTTTGGTACCCCGATACGCATAGTTTTCCCTTTCATCGGTTTTTGATGATGGTTTTCTCTTCTCACAGCCGTCGATCCGCCGGCAAAACGCACCGGCTCAGATATTCGGCTGAAAAAAAATGAAACAGTAACAAACTTTTTATAACCTACTGAAAATACCGATTGTGATCTACTGCGATAAAACAGAAATTTTGATTTTATTGGTAAAACGCCCGACAAACTGCGTCAGGCAGCAATATTTACCTTAAAATTATAGGCGGGCCTGATAATTCGCTTAGCTTAACCGGTAATACGCAATTAATCGCCAGCCAGAACATCACATTAACATTACATTAACTTATTAAAGCGATATCGATTATCAATTTCGCTGGTCAAGCGGCTGTTTTTTCAACATATCGCAAAATGTTATATTATTGTGACGCGCGTTTCGGGCGGTTAGCAAAAATTGACGCAGACAGTCACTCCTTTTAAATGCAATAATCGAGCGTTTTCAGTCAACAACAATACCTGTACATGGTTTGCGCAAGGCAAAGGACTATTTTTATGAAGCTTAAGAACTCACTCCTGGCGTCTGCTCTCCTGGCTGCGACCGCGCTGTCTGCCCATGCGGCGACCGAGCTGACCCCGGAGCAGGCGGCGGCGCTGAAGCCCTACGATCGCGTGGTCATCACCGGGCGTTTTAATGCAATTGGCGATGCCGTGAAGGCGGTCTCCCGCAAAGCCGACAAAGAAGGCGCGGCCTCCTTTTATGTTGTCGACACCTCAGATTTTGGCAACAGCGGCAACTGGCGCGTAACGGCAGATTTTTATAAAGACAACGCCTCGCAGGCCGATGCCCCAAAAAATCGGGTGATTAACGGGGTCATGGAGCTGCCGAAAGACCAGGCCGTTGAGCTGGAACCCTATGACACCGTGACCGTGCAGGGCTTCTACCGCAGCCAGCCTGAAGTCAACGATGCCATCACCAAAGCGGCAAAAGCAAAAGGCGCGGCCTCGTTCTTTATCGTGCGCCAGGTTGATGCTAACCAGGGCGGCAACCAGCGCATCACCGCTTATATTTATAAAGCCGATGCCAAAAAACGCGTTCTGCAAAGCCCGGACGCGATCCCTGCCGATTCTCAGGCCGGGCGCGCAGCGCTGGCCGAAGGCGGAGCCGCGGCTAAAAACGTGGAAATCCCCGGCGTGGCAACCACCGGCGCCGTGGGCGCCGGTACCGGCGTAGGCCGCTTCTTCGAAACGCAGTCATCTAAAGGCGGGCGTTACACCGTCACGCTGCCTGACGGCACGAAGATTGAAGAAGTGAACAAAATCACCGCGGCGCAGATGGCCCCGTTCGATAGCATTAAGTTCACCGGCAACTACGGCAATATGACCGAAGTGTCTTATCAGGTAGCCAAACGCGCGGCGAAGAAAGGCGCGAAATATTACCACATCACCCGCCAGTGGCAGGAACGCGGCGGCAACATGACCATCAGCGCTGACCTGTATAAATAACGGGATCTCAGCAGAACAAAAAGGCGGCGCTCTGCCGCCTTTTTGCATTTTTTCCTCCGCCGCCATTGCATGCGCACAAGACACTCCGTAAAATCCCGCGCCTTAGCGTAATTGTCCATTTTATGCGGTTTCGCCAAATAAATATTCTTTACTTCACGGTTGTCACTTCGGGAATGCAATGGAAAAGAGACTGGGCCTGAGCGCCCTGACCGCCCTGGTCCTCAGCTCAATGCTGGGCGCAGGCGTATTCAGTTTGCCGCAAAATATGGCCGCCGTGGCCAGCCCGTCCGCCCTGCTGATCGGCTGGGCCATTACCGGCGTCGGCATTTTATTCCTCGCCTTCGCCATGCTCCTACTGACCCGCATTCGCGCCGATCTCGACGGCGGTATTTTTACCTATGCGCGCGAAGGATTTGGCGAGCTGGTGGGCTTCTGCTCCGCCTGGGGCTACTGGCTTTGCGCGGTCATCGCCAACGTCTCCTATCTGGTTATCGTATTTGCCGCGCTGAGCTTCTTCACCGATGCCCCCGGCGCGATTATTTTTGGCAACGGCAATACCTGGCAGGCGATCGTCGGGGCGTCGATTCTGCTGTGGGTGGTCCATTTTTTGGTGCTGCGCGGCGTGCAGACGGCGGCCGGCATCAACCTGGTCGCCACCCTCGCCAAGCTCATTCCGCTCGGCGCCTTTATCGTGCTCGCCGCGATGGCCTTCCGCCTCGAGACCTTCACGCTTGATTTCAGCGGCCTGGCGCTCGGCGTGCCGGTGTGGGAACAGGTGAAGAATACGATGCTGATCACCCTGTGGGTGTTTATCGGCGTTGAAGGCGCGGTGGTAGTGTCGGCGCGCGCGCGAAATAAGCGCGACGTTGGCCGCGCGACGCTGCTGGCCGTACTTTCGGCGCTGGCGGTTTATCTTCTGGTCACGCTGCTTTCGCTGGGGGTTGTCGCGCGTCCGGAACTCGCGGAGATGCGTAATCCGTCGATGGCCGGGCTGATGGTCAGAATGATGGGCGCCTGGGGCGAGGTGGCCATCGCCGCCGGACTGATTGTTTCCGTTTGCGGCGCCTATCTGAGCTGGACCATCATGGCGGCGGAAGTCCCCTGGCTGGCCGCCACCCACAAGGCGTTTCCGCGCCTGTTTGCCCGGCAAAATCGCCACAATGCGCCATCGGCCTCGCTGTGGTTGACCAATAGTAGCGTCCAGGTCTCGCTGGTGCTGATTTGGCTGACCGGCTCGGATTACGGTACTCTGCTCACCATCGCCTCCGAGATGATCCTCGTCCCCTATCTGCTGGTCGGCGCCTTCCTGCTGAAAATTGCTACGCGCCCGCTGCATAAGGCGGTGGGTATCGGAGCGTGCGCCTATGGCTTATGGTTATTATATGCGTCGGGCCCTGTGCATTTACTGCTGTCGGTGATACTTTACGCTCCGGGTCTTCTGGTTTTCCTGTACGCCCGCCGTACGCACCAGCACGATCGCATGCTCAAACGCCGTGAATTAGCCTTAATTGGTTTGTTACTGGTTGCCGCCATACCGGCAACGTGGATGCTGGTGGGGTAAGCGGTCGCCCCGCTGCGGAACTCAAAGGAGATACCCATGGCTGAATTACAGCCTCGCCCGGTCCTTATTACAGGAGGAGGCCGCCGAATCGGCCTCGCTCTGGCACAGCATTTTCTTCAGCGCCAGCAGCCCGTTATCGTCAGCTATCGTACCCACTATCCGGCTATTGACGCGCTGCGCGCTGCGGGCGCCGTTTGCCTGGAGGCGGATTTTAGCACCGACGACGGGATTTTAACCTTCGCCGAAGCGGTAAAGTCCCACGCCGGCGCAGGCCTGCGCGCCGTTATCCACAATGCCAGCGGCTGGATGGCGGAAAAACCAGGGACGCCGCTCAGCACGGTGCTCGCCAGCATGATGCAAATTCACGTCAATGCGCCCTATCTGCTCAATCACGCTCTGGAATTGCTGCTGCGCGGCCACGGCCACGCGGGCAGCGATATTATTCATATTACGGACTATGTGGTTGAGCGCGGCAGCGATAAGCACATCGCCTATGCCGCCAGTAAAGCGGCGCTGGATAATATGACCCGCTCGTTTGCCCGCAAGCTGGCGCCGGAAATAAAGGTCAACGCCATCGCCCCGTCGCTGATTATGTTTAATGACGGCGACGACGCGGAGTATCGCCTGCAGGCGCTGGATAAATCGCTGATGAAAATAGCCGCGGGCGAAACGGAAATCATCGAACTGCTCGACTATCTGTTCAGCAGCCACTTCGTCACCGGCCGCTCCTTCGCCGTCGACGGCGGCCGCCACCTGCGCTAGTGGAAGCGGCTCCAGCCGAGGATCAGCAGCCAGGCACACAGGCTCCAGCAGACAACGGCGCCCGCCAGCGCATAAGGCAGGCGCATCGTTGCGGTAAAATACCAGAGCGATAGCAGGTAGATAAAATAGGGAATAATTGACCACATGCCAAATACGATGGTTGTCCTCAGCGCTTCAATTCCGCGCTCGCTAGCGACAATATAGTGCGCGATCAGGGCAAAGGTCGGAAATAGCGGAATAAGCCCGGCAATATAGTAATTTTTGGTTTTGGAAAGTACGCCAATCAGTACCACCACCAGCGCCCCGAGCAGCGCTTTAATCAACAGCCCCATGCCTTTTGCCTTACATTTAAACAACAAGTTACGCCAGCATAGCGGAAGAACATTTGTTTATAAAAGAGTAATGGCGGGCAATTTGCTGGCAGTGTATGTTTAACCTTTTACATATACATATAAAATATGAATAAGATCGTGTTTGTTGAGGATGATCCGGAAGTTGGCGCGCTGATCGCCGCCTATCTGGGTAAGCATGATATGGACGTGGTGGTTGAACCACGCGGTGACCGGGCGGAAGAGGTTATTGCGCGGGAAAAACCCGATCTGGTGCTATTAGATATCATGCTGCCGGGCAAGGACGGGATGACGCTTTGCCGCGATCTGCGCGGGCAGTGGCAGGGTCCGATCGTATTGCTCACCTCCCTTGACAGCGATATGAACCATATTTTGTCGCTGGAGATGGGCGCGAGCGATTACATCCTCAAAACCACCCCGCCCGCCGTGCTGCTGGCGCGCCTGCGCCTGCATTTGCGCCAGCACGTTGCCGTTCCGCTCACCCCGGCGCCCGCCTCGCTGACGCCGCATAAAACCATCGCCTTTGGCTCACTCTCCATCGATCCGGTGAACCGCCAGGTGCTGCTCGCCGGCGACAGCATCGCGCTCTCGACGGCTGATTTCGAACTGCTGTGGGAGCTCGCCACCCACGCGGGACAAATTATGGACCGCGATGCGCTGCTGAAAAACCTGCGCGGCGTCAGCTATGACGGCATGGACCGCAGCGTTGACGTGGCCATTTCGCGCCTGCGTAAAAAACTGCTCGATAGCGCAACGGAACCCTACCGTATCAAAACGGTGCGCAACAAAGGCTATCTGTTCGCCCCCCATGCCTGGGACAATTAATTAACGGGTCCGGCTATGAAAAAGCTGTTTGTCCAGTTTTACCTCCTGCTGTTCGTCTGCTTCCTGGTCATGACCATGCTGGTCGGGCTGGTGTATAAATTTACCGCCGAGCGCGCGGGCCGCCAGTCGCTGGACGATCTGATGAAAAGCTCGCTGTACCTGATGCGCAGCGAACTGCGGGAAATTCCGCCGCGCGACTGGAGCAAAACGCTCAAAGAGCTGGACCTCAACCTGTCGTTCGATCTGCATATTGAACCGCTGAGCAAATTCAAGCTGGCGGAGAGCTCGATGCAGCATCTGCGCGCCGGCGATATCGTCGCCCTCGATGATGAGTACACCTTTACTCAGCGTATTCCGCGCAGCCACTACGTTCTGTCGGTGGGCCCGGTCCCCTACCTCTATTTTTTGCATGAGATGCGCCTGCTGGACGTCGCGCTGATGGCCTTTATCGCCATTTCGCTGGCCTTCCCGGTCTTCGTCTGGATGCGCCCCCACTGGCAGGATATGCTGCGTCTCGAAACCGCCGCCCAGCGCTTCGGCGAAGGGCATTTCAGCGAGCGCATTCATTTCGATAGCATGTCCAGCTTTGAGCGGCTGGGCGTGGCCTTTAACCAGATGGCCGATAATATCAACGCCCTGATCGCCAGTAAAAAGCAGCTAATCGACGGAATTGCCCACGAGCTGCGCACGCCGCTGGTGCGCCTGCGCTATCGCCTTGAGATGAGTGAAAATCTGACCACCGCGGAATCTCAGGCCTTAAACCGCGATATCGGCCAGCTGGAAGCCCTTATCGAAGAGCTTTTAACCTACGCCCGCCTTGACCGGCCGCAAAATGAGCTGAGCCTGACCACCCCCGACTTCCCGGCCTGGATTGAGGCCCACGTGGAAGATATTCAGATGGTTAACCCCCAGCGCGAGGTGACGCTTCACGAGGTGGTCGCCGGCGACTACGGCGCGCTGGATATGCGCCTGATGGAGCGCGTGCTTGATAATCTGGTTAACAACGCGCTTCGCTACAGTAATCAGCAGATTCAGGTGAGCCTGACGCTGGCGGGATCGCGGGCGACGCTGCAGGTGAATGACGACGGCCCGGGCATCGACCCCGCCGAGCGCGAACGCGTGTTTGAGCCGTTTGTCCGGCTTGACCCCAGCCGCGATCGGGCGACCGGCGGCTGCGGCCTCGGCCTGGCTATCGTCCACAGCATCGCCCAGGCGATGTCCGGCGAGGTGAGCTGCCGCACCAGCCCGCTGGGCGGCGCCTGCTTCAGCTTTAGCTGGCCGATCTACCACCAGCTGCCGAATTTTACCTCTGGCTGAGTCCCCTTGCGCAGGCGCTGCGGCCTGCGTATAGTTAAAAATCGATTAGTATGTTGTAACTAAGGTGGCGCGAATGGCAGATTACGACCTTGTTGAACGACTCAATGGCACCTTTCGTCAACTTGAACGGGAGCTGCAGGAGCTGCGCCTGGCGCTAAGCCGCTGTCGCCTGCTTGCCGCGCGGGTTTTTGAGCTACCGGCGGTAAGCAAAGATGCCGAACACGACCCGCTTGAGACGATTCAGGTCGTGCAGCATATCGGTAAAACGGCGCTGGAAATGGCCCTCAGGCACTACGGCCATCTGTTTATCCAGCAGCAAGCGGAAAGCCGCAGCAGCAAGGCCGCCGTGCGCCTTCCCGGGACGATCTGCCTGCAAACCAGCGCCGAGGAGCAGGCCGACCTGCGGCAAAGAATCGCCAGCATCAACGCGCTAAAGGCCGCCTTCGAAAAAATCATTACCGTCGATTCCGCCCTCCCCGCCGCGGCCCGCTTTGAGTGGGTGCACCGCCATCTGCCGGGATTGATCACCCTTAGCGCCTACCGCACGCTGACGCCGCTGTTTGATCCCAGCAGCATCCGCTTCGGCTGGGCCAATAAGCACGTCATCAAGAATTTAACCCGCGATGAGGTGCTAATGCAGCTGGAAAGAAGCCTGCAGTCGCCGCGCGCGGTGCCGCCGTGGACGCGCGAACAGTGGCAGAGCAAGCTGGAGCGGGAGTATCAGGATATCGCCGCCCTGCCGCAGCGGGCGAAGCTGAAGATTAAGCGGCCGGTCAAAGTCCAGCCTATCGCCCGCGTCTGGTACGCCGGCGAGCAAAAGCAGGTGCAGTACGCCTGCCCCGGACCGCTGATTACGCTAATATCCGGCACTCAGGGAGTTAGCGTGCCGGATATTGGTGAGCTGCTGAACTACGATGCCGACAACGTGCAGTATCGCTATAAACCCCAGGCGCAGTCGCTTCGTCTGCTGATCCCGCGCCTGCACCTGTGGCTGGCTAGCGAGTAGCCATGCTGCCGACCATCTCTTCTGGACGCACCCAGCTGTCGAACTCGGCTTCCGTCAGGTAGCCGAGCGCCAGCGCCGAGGCCTTCAGCGTCAGCCCCTCTTTATGCGCTTTTTTGGCAATTTCCGCCGCCTTGTCATAGCCGATATGAGTATTCAGCGCCGTCACCAGCATCAGAGACTCGTTGAGCAGCTGGTTGATTCGCTCCCGGTTGGGCTCGATCCCTACCGCACAGTGTTCGTTGAAGCTCTCCATGCCGTCAGCCAGCAGCCGCACCGACTGCAGGAAGTTGTGGATCACCATCGGGCGATAGACGTTGAGCTCGAAGTTGCCGGAAGCGCCGCCGATATTCAGCGCCACGTCGTTACCCATCACCTGACAGCTGAGCATGGTCAGCGCTTCACACTGGGTCGGGTTGACCTTGCCCGGCATGATCGATGAGCCCGGCTCATTCTCCGGGATCGCAATTTCGCCGATACCGCAGCGCGGACCCGAGGCCAGCCAGCGCACGTCGTTGGCAATTTTCATCAGCGACGCCGCCAGCCCCTTCAGCGCGCCGTGGGCGTGGACCAGCGCGTCGCAGGTCGCCAGCGCCTCAAACTTATTCGGCGCGGTAACAAACGGCTGGCCGCTGCTCTGCGCCAGCTCTGCCGCTACCCGCACCGCATATTCGGGATGGGTATTCAGCCCGGTTCCCACCGCCGTACCGCCCAGCGCCAGCTCGCTCAGATGCGGCAGGCTCAGCTCAAGGTGGCGGAGGTTGTGCTCGAGCATGGCGACCCAGCCGGAGAACTCCTGCCCGAGTGTCAGCGGCGTGGCGTCCTGCAGGTGCGTGCGGCCGATTTTGACGATATCGCTGAACGCGGCGGATTTGTCGCTAAGCGTTTGTCTCAGCACGTTAAGCTGGGGAATAAGCTTCTCCCGCAGCGCGATAACGGCCGCCACGTGCATCGCCGTCGGGAAGACATCGTTGGAGCTCTGGCTCTTATTGACGTCATCGTTCGGATGCACCTTACGTTCCATGCCCCGCACGCCGCCCAGCAGCTCGCTGGCCCGGTTCGCCAGCACCTCATTCATATTCATGTTGCTTTGGGTGCCGGAGCCGGTCTGCCAGATAGCCAGCGGGAATTCAGCGCTATGCTTTCCGGCCAGCACTTCATCAGCGGCGTCGACAATGGCCGCCGCTTTATCGTCGGCCAGCAGGCCTAAATCCTGGTTCACCTTCGCCGCCGCGCGCTTGGTCAACGCCAGGGCGTAGATCAGTTCGCCCGGCATTTTTTCCGTTGAGATGCGGAAATGCTCCAGCGAACGCTGGGTTTGCGCGCCCCATAGCCTGTCGGCAGGAACCTCAATTGCGCCCATAGAGTCTTTTTCACTGCGATGCGTTGTCATTACTGTCTCCTTGAGTAAAAAGTACGTAATTGCGACAAAGCCCACCGGCTTAAAAGCGTTAAGTATTGGTCAGATTTATAATTTGTTTTAGTCGTTCGTGCCGCTAAGCGGCCCCGCAGAACGGCGGCGGGCGAGAAATGTCTGCCGGTAGCTTGACCGGCAGGCATTAGCCCGAAGATCGGGGCGATTATTTCACGCAGCTCGCGCACTGCGAGGCCTGGATCTGCTGGAAGAAGTCGTTGCCTTTATCATCCACCAGAATAAACGCCGGGAAGTCCTGCACCTCAATTTTCCAGATCGCCTCCATTCCCAGCTCCGGATAAGCCACGCACTCGAGGCTCTTGATGCTCTGCTGCGCCAGCACCGCCGCCGGCCCGCCGATGCTGCCGAGATAGAAGCCGCCGTGCTTATGGCAGGCGTCAGTCACCTGCTGGCTGCGGTTGCCCTTCGCCAGCATCACCATGCTCGCGCCGTGGGACTGCAGCAGGTCGACGTAGGAGTCCATGCGTCCGGCGGTAGTCGGCCCCAGGGAACCGGAAGCGTAGCCCTCAGGCGTTTTCGCCGGACCGGCGTAGTAGATCGGATGGTCTTTCACGTACTGCGGCAGCGCCTCGCCGTTATCCAGCAGCTCCTTGAGCTTAGCGTGGGCGATATCGCGGGCGACGATAATGGTGCCGCTCAGCGACAGGCGCGTCGACACCGGATACTGCGCCAGCAGCGCCCGAATCTCGCTCATCGGCTGGTTGAGGTTAACCTTCACCGCCTCACCTTCGCCCGCCTGGCGCAGCGCCTGCGGAATATATTTGCCCGGATTACTCTCCAGCTTCTCCAGCCAGATGCCGTGACGGTTGATCTTCGCCTTGATGTTGCGGTCGGCGGAGCAGGAAACCCCCATCCCCACCGGGCAGGAGGCGCCGTGGCGCGGCAGGCGCACAACGCGGATATCGTGGGCAAAGTACTTGCCGCCAAACTGGGCGCCGAGGCCGAGGTTCTGCGCTTCCAGCAGCAGCTCCTGCTCGAGCTGGATATCGCGGAACGCCTGACCGTGTTCGTTACCTGCGGTTGGCAGACCGTCGTAATAGTGGGTGGAGGCGAGCTTAACGGTCTTCAGCGTCGCTTCCGCGGAGGTGCCGCCGATAACGAAGGCAATGTGGTACGGCGGACAGGCGGCGGTGCCGAGGGTGCGCATCTTGTCGACGAGGTAGGCTTTCAGCTTCGCAGGGGTAATCAGCGCCTTGGTCTCCTGGTAGAGATAGGTTTTGTTAGCCGAGCCGCCGCCCTTGGCGATACAGAGGAATTTATACTCCTCGCCGTCGGTGGCGTAGAGGTCAATCTGCGCCGGCAGGTTGGTGCCAGTGTTGACCTCTTTATACATATCCAGCGCGGCGTTTTGCGAATAGCGCAGGTTATCTTCGGTATAGGTGTTATAGACCCCGCGCGCCAGCGCGGCCTCATCGCCGCCGCCGGTCCATACCCGCTGGCCCTTCTTGCCCGTAATAATGGCGGTGCCGGTGTCCTGGCAGGTCGGCAGAATACCTTTAGCGGCAATATCGGAGTTACGCAGGAACTGCAGGGCGACGTATTTGTCGTTTTCGCTGGCTTGCGGGTCGCGAAGGATATCGGCCACCTGCTGCTGATGCGCCGGGCGCAGCATAAAGGAGGCGTCGTGGAAGGCGTGCTGGGCCAGCAGGGTTAGCGCCTGGGGTTCAACTTTAAGGATTTCCTGGCCGGCGAATTCGCTAACGGAGACGTAATCACTGCTGAGGAGGTAATACTCGGTGTCATCCTTTTTGAGGGGAAAAGGATCCTGATAAACAAACGGTTTATTCGACATTGTGCTCTCACTTACTGCTTGGCTGATTATATTTCAGGCAGACACTCCATTTGCCTGTAGAAAAGCGAGTCGATCGATTTTACACAATTTTTTAACAAAAACTGAGACAAGGTCGACTTTTTCTTTCAGCTGTTGATTCTCGGGCGTTTGCTGGTTTAATAGAGCGATTACTATCAAGTGGAAACAGGGATTGAGAATGCAGAAGCTCATTAACTCAGTACAGAACTATGCCTGGGGAAGTCACACCGCATTAACCGAACTTTATGGAATCGCTAACCCCAACAATCTGCCGATGGCGGAGCTGTGGATGGGCGCACACCCGAAAAGCAGCTCACAGATCCTCGATGCCGGCGGCAGCCCGCGCGCTTTGCGCGAGATTATCGAGGCCGATAAAGCCAGACTGCTCGGCAGCAAAGTGGCCGAGCGCTTCGGTGAGCTTCCGTTCCTGTTCAAAGTGCTGTGCGCCGACCAGCCGCTGTCTATTCAGGTGCATCCGAATAAGCGGGCCTCCGAAATCGGCTTTGCCAAAGAGAACGCCGCCGGGATCCCGCTGGATGCCGCAGAGCGCAACTACAAGGATCCGAACCACAAGCCGGAGCTGGTCTTTGCCCTGACGCCGTTCCTCGCCATGAACGCCTTCCGCGAGTTTGCCGAAATCGCCGCGCTTCTGCAGCCGGTTGCCAGCGCCCACCCGGCCATCGGCGACTTCCTCAGCAACCCGGATGCCGAGCGCCTGAGCCAGCTGTTCGCCAGCCTGCTGAATATGCAGGGTGATGAAAAAGCTCACGCGCTAAGCGTGCTGCAGTCCGCGCTCGACGCCGAGCAGGGTGAACCCTGGCAGACGATTCGCCTGATCGCCGAATTCTATCCGGACGACAGCGGCCTGTTCTCTCCGCTGCTGCTCAACGTGGTGAAGCTGAACCCCGGCGACGCCATGTTCCTGTTTGCGGAAACGCCGCACGCCTACCTGCAGGGCGTGGCGCTGGAAGTGATGGCCAACTCGGATAACGTGCTGCGCGCCGGCCTGACGCCGAAATATATCGATATTCCGGAGCTGGTCGCCAACGTTAAGTTCGTAGCCAAACCGGTAGCCGAACTATTGACGCAGCCGCAGCAGCACGGCGCCGAGCTGGACTTCCCGATCCCGGTGGATGACTTTGCCTTCTCCCTGCACGCGCTGTCGGCGCAGGAGTCCACCCTCGCCCAGCAGAGCGCCGCGATTGTTTTCTGCGTCGAAGGCGAAGCGGTAATTCGCAAAGACGAGCAGCGCCTGACCCTGAAGCCCGGCGAGTCGGCGTTTATTGCCTGCGACGAATCGCCGGTTGCGGTGAGCGGCAGCGGCCGCCTGGCGCGCGTCTTCAATAAGCTCCAGTAAGTTACTGAAATTTTTAGCCGCTGTTGCTAGACTTTCACCCATCATAACGGCACCACCAGGCGGCTTATGGCGCCTGGTTTTATTTATGGACAAATATTATGAAGAAATCGCTGGTCGCAGCAGGAATTATCGTGGCCCTCGGCGTAGTCTGGACCGCAGGCGCCTGGTATACGGGCAAGCAGCTGGAAAGCCGGCTCGCCGAGGTGGTGCAGCAGGCCAATGCTCAGCTACAAAGCAGCGCCCCGGAAGCCGGGCTTGAGCTGGGCTGGCAGGACTATCAGCGCGGCCTGTTCAGCAGCCATCTGCAGCTGGTGGTGAAGCCGGCCGCGGGCAAAGAGAGCAGCTGGCTCGCTGCCGGGCAGCCGCTGGTGTTTGACGAAGTCGTCAGCCACGGCCCCTTCCCGCTGGCGGCGCTGAAAAGCGGCCAGTTTGCCCCGTCGATGGCCTCGGTCAAAACCACGCTGGTCAATAATGAAGCCAGTAAGGCGCTGTTTGATATCGCTAAGGGCAGCACGCCGTTTACCGTCGATACCCTGATCGCCTACAGCGGCGACAGCCGGTCGGCTATCGACCTGAAACCGCTGGATTACAGTAAAGGCGACGAAAAGGTCACCTTTAGCGGCGGCCAGTTCCAGCTCAATGCCGATCGCGACGGCAAGGCGATTGCGCTGACCGGTGAAGCGGCCAGCGGCCAGGTCAACGCGCTCAACGAGTACGGCCAGAAAGTGCAGCTAAACTTCAGCAATCTGAAGACCGACGGCGCCACCGAGATGACCAGCTTTAACGAGCGTATCGGCAGGCAAAAGCTCTCGCTGGAGAAGCTGTCGATTGGCGTTGAAGGTAAAGAGCTGGCCCTGCTGGCAGGGATGAACATCGACGGCAAATCAACGCTGACGGCAGATGGCAAAGGGATTAACAGCCAGCTTGATTACACCGTTAACAGCCTGAAGCTGCAGAACAAGGATCTGGGCAGCGGCAAGCTGACCGTGAAGCTGGATAATCTCGACGGCCAGGCGTGGCACCAGTTCAGCCAGCAGTACAATAGCGAAGCCCAGGCGCTGATGGCGAAGCCGGAGCTGGCGCAGAATCCGGAGCTTTATCAGCAGGCGCTGACCGAGACCTTCTTTAAGGCGCTGCCGGTGCTGCTGAAAGGCAACCCGTCGCTGACCGTCGCCCCGCTGAGCTGGCGCAATGCGAAGGGCGAAAGCACCTTTAATCTGTCAATTTTGCTGAAAGACCCAACCGTGGTGACCGCACCGGCGCAAACCCTGGCCGATGAGGTTGACCGCAGCGTGAAGTCGCTCGACGGCAAGCTGGTGGTTCCGGTAGAGATGGCGACCGAATTTATGACCCAGATTGCGGGCCTGGAAGGCTATCAGCCGGCTGACGCGGCGAAGCTGGCAGACCAGCAGGTCAAAGGCCTGGCGGCAATGGGGCAGATGTTCCGCATCACCGCTATGGAAAATAACGCCATCACCTCCAGCCTGCAGTATGCCGACGGCCAGGTCACCCTCAACGGGCAGAAAATGCCGCTGGATGAGTTCGCCGGGATGTTCGGCCTGTCGGTCCCCGCGGCGCCTGACTCCGCGCCGCAGAGCGCGGAGCCGGAACAGCTGGTCCCGCCGGTCTCTCCTCAGCAGTAGAACGCGCAATAGCCCTCTTCCCGGAGGGCTATTTTCTGATCACCAGCCGCGGCGGCATGATTTGGTTGCGCGCGGATTCCGGTCCCTTTTCAAGCCGACGCATCATGCACCCTGCCAGGCTTTTGCCCATCTCCCTCGCCGGCGTGGTCACCCAGGTTAACGGCACGTCATCCAGCGCGGCCTCCGGCACTTCGGCAAACGCCGCCAGCGCCACCCGCTGCTCAAAATAGCTTTCCACGCTGTCTTCGCCGCTCTGACGCCCCGCCCGCATCAGGCCAAACCACGCCCCGGTGGCAATCACGCTGTTGTAGCACAGCACCGCGGTGATGGTCGGATTTTGCCGCAGCAGCGACGCCATCGCCTCCGCCGCCAGCTTCTGGCTCGATTCGCACTCCAGCACCCATTCGCTGTGGAACGGCAGACCGTACTTCAGCAGCGTCGCGCAGTAGCCGCCCACCCGCTCGGCGCGGGTTAACGACGAGCTTTCCCCACCCAGCCAGGCGATGCGCTGATGACCGCGGCGGATAAGATGCTCGGTGATCATCTGCGCCGCCTGCATATTATCCGGGCGAATTAAATCAATATCCTCGAGATAGCTGGCCCGGGAGGCGAACACCAGCGGCATCCCAACCTCCGCCGCCCGGTCGCGCAGCTCGCCGCCCCGGTCGATGGCGCCGGCAATAATCACCCCGTCCACCCCCTGCGAAACCAGAGTTTCAAAACGCTGGAGCATTTTTTCTCCCCGCCGCCCGCCCTGGGTGAGGAAAACCATCTTGCCCGCGGATTCGAGGGCATCCGTCAGCCCGGCGGTGAGCTCCGCGTAGAAAGGCTTTGAAAGGTCGCTGACGATCAGGCCAATCACGTCGCTCTGGCCGCCGCGCAGCGAGGCCGCCTGGCGGTTGCGGACAAAGCCCAGATGCTCGATGGCCTGATTGACGCGTTCGCCGGTGGCCGACGAGATGCGCCCTTTGCCGCTCAGCACCAGCGACACCGTGCTGACCGAAACGCCCGCGGCCTGGGCAACATCGTTGATGGTGATCTTTCTTGCGATAGCCATGCCTGCAACCGACTCCCTGTGGCTGTCGATAAAACGTTTTATCAATAAGAGATATTTATAAACGTTATTATCGCTTGATTATGTGATTTTTATCGCACTAAAAAGTGGTAAAACGTTTTATCTTGCCGTGACGTTACATCCTACCAATAACCTAAGCAGCAGGATTCGTGTTATGACGGCGAAAACAACTCCAAAAATTACGTTGTGGGAATTTTTCCAGCAGTTAGGAAAAACCTTTATGCTACCCGTGGCCCTGCTCTCCTTCTGCGGGATCATGCTGGGGATCGGCAGCTCTCTGAGCAGCCATGATGTACTGACCCTACAGCCGTGGCTCGATACCCCGCTGCTGCAGGCGATATTCGTGTGGATGAGCAAGATCGGCTCCTTCGCCTTCAGCTTCCTGCCGGTAATGTTCTGTATCGCCATTCCTCTCGGCCTGGCGCGCGAAAATAAAGGCGTCGCCGCCTTTGCCGGTTTCGTCGGCTATGCGGTCATGAACCTTGCGGTCAACTTCTGGCTGACGGCGAAGGGCATTCTGCCGACCACCGATGCGGCGATCCTCAAAACCAACAATATCCAGAACGTGATCGGCATTCAGTCGATCGATACCGGGATCCTCGGCGCGGTCATCGCCGGGATTATTATCTGGATGCTGCACGAGCGTTTTCACAACATCCGCCTGCCGGACGCGCTGGCCTTCTTCGGCGGCACCCGCTTTGTGCCCATCGCGACCACCGTGGTGATGGGGCTGGTCGGCCTCGCAATCCCGCTGGTCTGGCCAATTTTTGCAATGGGTATCAACGCCCTGGGCAGCGTCATTAACAGCGCGGGCAACTTCGGCCCGATGATTTTCGGCACCGGCGAGCGCCTGCTGCTGCCCTTCGGCCTGCAGCATATTCTGGTGGCGCTGATCCGCTTTACCGAAGCGGGCGGCACGATGGACGTCTGCGGCCACAGCGTCAGCGGCGCGCTGACTATCTTCCAGGCGCAGCTGAGCTGCCCGGAAACCCACGGCTTCTCGGAAAGCACCACCCGCTTCCTCTCCCAGGGCAAAATGCCGGCATTCCTCGGCGGCCTGCCGGGCGCGGCGCTAGCCATGTACCACTGCGCTCGTCCGGAAAATCGCCACAAAATTAAGGGCCTGCTGATCTCCGGCGTGATTGCCTGCGTTATTGGCGGCACCACCGAGCCGCTGGAATTCCTGTTCCTGTTCGTCGCCCCGGCGCTATACCTGATCCACGCCCTGCTGACCGGCCTCGGTTTCACCATCATGGCGGTGCTCGGGGTAACTATAGGCAATACCGACGGCAACGTGATTGATTTCGTGGTCTTCGGCATCCTGCACGGGCTCTCGACGAAGTGGTACCTGGTTCCGGTGGTCGCCGCCATCTGGTTCGCGGTTTATTACGGCATCTTCCGCTTCGCCATCACCCGCTTTAACCTCAAAACGCCGGGCCGCGATATCGAAAACAGCGCCGCGTTTGAGAAGGCCACGGCCGGCAGCGTCGGGAAATCCGGCTATAATGTTCCGGCAATCCTTGCCGCGCTGGGCGGCGCGGATAACATCACCTCGCTGGATAACTGTATTACCCGCCTGCGTCTGTCGGTTAACGACATGAGCAAAGTCGACGCCGCCGCGCTGAAGGCCAACCGCGCCATCGGCGTCGTTCAGCTCAACCAGCATAATCTGCAGGTGGTGATTGGGCCGCAGGTGCAGTCGGTGAAGGATGAAATGAGCGTCCTGATGAATACCGTTCAGGCATAAACGCCGCGCCCCGTCCCGCCCGGAGGGGGTTTCAGATAAAGGAAGTTCAGATGTTTGATTTCTCAACGCCGGTCGATCGCCACGGTACCTGGTGTACGCAGTGGGACTACGTCGCCGACCGCTTCGGCACCGCCGACCTGCTGCCCTTCACCATCTCCGACATGGATTTTGCCACCGCGCCGTGCATTCTTGACGCCATCAGCCGGCGCATGGCCCACGGCGTGCTGGGCTACAGCCGCTGGAAAAGCGACGAGTTTCTCGGCGCCGTTAGCCACTGGTTCGCCAGCCGTTTTCAGAGCCCAGTCGATCGCGATGCCATCGTCTACGGGCCATCGGTGATCTACATGGTGGCGGAAGCCCTCCGCCTGTGGTCCGAGGCGGGCGACGGCGTGGTGGTGCATACCCCGGCCTACGACGCCTTCTACAAGACCATTGCCGGCAATCAGCGGCGGCTGGTCCCGGTTCCGCTCGTCGCTCGCGACGGCCAGTGGCGCTGCGATATGGCCGAGCTGGAGCGAGCGCTGACCGAACCGCGCAATAAAATCCTGCTGCTCTGCAGCCCGCATAATCCGACCGGTAAGGTGTGGAGCCGCGACGAGCTGACAACGATGGCCCACCTCTGCGAAAAGCACGGCGTCAAGGTTATTAGCGATGAGATTCATATGGATATGACGTGGGGAAACCACCGCCATACGCCGTGGTGCGACGTCGCCCGCGGCCCGTGGGCGCTGTTTACCTCCGCGTCGAAAAGCTTCAATATTCCGGCGCTGACCGGCGCCTATGGCCTGATTGACGACGCGGCCACCCGCGATGGCTACCTCAACGCGCTGAAATCACGGGATGGCCTCTCCTCACCCAGCGTACCGGCGCTGGTTGCCCATATTGCCGCCTATCGCGAAGGCGCCGGCTGGCTGGACGCCCTGCGGGCCTATCTGCAGGAGAACCAGCGCTATATCGCCCGGGAGCTGAATCAGGCGTTCCCGCAGCTGCACTGGCAGCCGCCGGAAGCAACCTATCTGGCGTGGATCGACCTGCGGGCGCTCAAGGTGGACGACGGCGCCCTGCAGCAGACGTTAATTCACGAGCAAAAGGTTGCCATTATGCCGGGTTCGACCTACGGCGAGGAAGGCGCGGGGTTTGTGCGTCTCAACGCCGGATGTCCGCGGGTTAAGCTTGAGAGAGGCGTTCAGGGACTGATTGCCGCCCTACGTTCGCTGACGTAGCGCCTCACGAAGCGTTACGCAAAGCACCGCGTAACGCTCATCCACGCGCCCTCACAGACCCTGCGGATTGACCGGCGCGAAGCGGAAGGTAAAGCGCATCTCCATGTTGTTGTACGGTTTATTCTTTTCAAACTCCCACTGCGCCATCGCCTTCACCACCGACTCATCGAACAGATAGCGGGGCCGGGAATCCGTAATCCGCAGCTCCGCCACTTTGCCCTGCGCGTTGACATCATAGACCACCCGGACGTAACCCGTCAGATGGTTGGCGTGGGCCACGATCGGGTAGACCGGAACGCTCCTTTTCAGCAGCTTCGGCTTTAATGATGATTGTTTTACGCCGTCGGACGCGCAGCCCGACAGCAGCAACAGCAGCAGGCCCGGAACCAGCATTGCGCTGAGTCTCGTCATTCTATAGCTCCTTATTGAGAATCCTTCTCAATAAGATAGCGCAAGCCGGCGCGGCGGTCTTCTACCGAAAATCATAGCTGCCGCCTACAGATCGTCCCGCCGGCGAAAGGCCAGATAACCGGCGCCGACCGTAAAGATGCCGACAATGAGCACCAGCAAAAGGAAGCCATGATGGTTGGTCGACAGCGGGATCCCGCCGACGTTCATGCCAAAAAAACCGGCCACGATGTTAATCGGCAGCGCCAGGACGGTGATCACCGTCAGGGTGTACAGCGTACGGTTGCTTTGCTCCATTTGCCTGGCGGAAATCTCTTCCTGGAGCAGGCTAATGCGCTCAATCAGGCCGGATAAATCGTTCAGTACCACGGTGAACTCCTCGGTGAACTGGCGAAACTCCTGGACTACCGCGCGGTCAATCCATACCGGGGGGCGATTCAGCAGGCGGAACATCGCCGCCGGTTCCGGCGCCAGCAGGCGCTGAAAGCGCAGCAGCATGCGGCGCAGGCGCGCCAGATCGGCGCGGTTACGCTGAACGTGGCTGCTTAACAGACGTTCTTCGATCGCATCAACGTGGCGGCTGGCCTGCCTGACCACCTGCTCCAGCACCTCTTCCTGCTCCTCCAGCAAAAAGGCCAGCAGCTCGGTTGACGAGCTAACCTTTAGCGCGGCCAGCCGCGGCAGCATCCACTCAATAAAGCGCAGCGGTTTATAGCGCGCCGTCACCACCAGCTTCTGGCTGCAGTAGAGCCACAGGGTTGATGTTTCAGAGGTCGTCTCTTTGGGATTGAACAGCACGTCGTTGAGGACGGCAAACAGGCTGTCGCCCTGACGTTCGATGCGCGTGGTGTGGGAACCGTCGCGGATCTCCTCAAAGAAGAAGTCGTCGACGGGAAAATGCGCCAGCAGCCACTTCTCGGCGGTGGCGTGATTCAGGTTGAGGTGCAGCCAAACGAAATCGTTTTCGCCGACCAGCTCATGATATTCGGCGCAGACCTCATTCGAGGATATTTGCCGCGGCGCGCTGCCTTCACGGAACAGATAGCCATATACCAACCCGGACACTTCCATATCAAAATCGGGCTTTAACATTTTTAGCGTAACGTCTTGACTCATATATCCCTCAGGATTTCATTGCGCAGTATTCGGGCCCGAACGCGGTCATCTTTCGCTATTTTATCCACCTTGGCAAGATTAATGATTTGGTCATAAAACGGTAACCTGAGCGACATATTTTCTTTATTAGCCGGCCGTTAATTGCGCGCAGGAAAAAATAGGCCTTTTGATCCCGTCGAGCGTTTTGTGACGTCCGCAAGGGTATTATCCCCCCTCTTAAACCCCGCCAGGGGTGATTTACCTTCTGAGTTCAGAGGCATATCTATGACATGGCAGCAGTTCAAACAAACCTACCTGGTTAAATTCTGGGCCCCCGCTCCGGCGGTTATTGCCGCAGGCATTCTTGCGACTTACTACTTTGGTATTACCGGCACCTTCTGGGCCGTTACCGGCGAATTTACCCGCTGGGGCGGGCAGCTGCTGCAGCTTGCCGGCGTACACAGCGAACAGTGGGGCTACTATAAGCTCATTCATCTCGACGGGACGCCGTTAACCCGCATCGACGGAATGATGATTATTGGCATGTTTGGCGGCTGTTTCGCCGCCGCGCTGTGGGCCAATAACGTGAAGCTGCGCATGCCGCGTAGCCGAATCCGCATTATCCAGGCCGTCGCCGGCGGTATTATTGCCGGCTTTGGCGCCCGCCTGGCGATGGGCTGTAATCTGGCGGCCTTTTTTACCGGGATCCCGCAGTTCTCGCTGCACGCCTGGTTTTTCGCCATCGCCACCGCCGTTGGCACCTGGTTTGGCGCGCGCTTTACCCTGCTGCCGATTTTTCGTATCCCGGTGAAGATGCAGAAAGTCTCCGCAGCCTCGCCGCTAACCCAAAAGCCTCAGCAGGCGCGGCGCCGCTTTCGTCTCGGCATGCTGGTCTTTTTCGCCATGATTGCCTGGGGCCTGCTGACCGCCGTCGACCGGCCGAAGCTGGGTCTGGCCATGCTGTTTGGCGTCGGCTTTGGCCTGCTTATCGAACGGGCGCAGATCTGCTTTACCTCGGCGTTTCGCGATATGTGGATAACCGGGCGGACCTATATGGCCAAAGCCATTATTTTCGGCATGGCCGCCAGCGCAATAGGCATCTTTAGCTACGTGCAGCTCGGAATGGAGCCAAAAATCATGTGGGCCGGCCCGAATGCGGTTATCGGCGGTCTGCTGTTCGGCTTTGGCATCGTCCTCGCCGGCGGCTGCGAAACCGGCTGGATGTATCGCGCCGTTGAAGGTCAGGTTCACTACTGGTGGGTCGGTCTGGGCAACGTTATCGGTTCAACCATTCTGGCCTACTTCTGGGACGATCTGTCGCCGGCGCTGGCCACCAGTTGGGATAAGGTCAACCTGCTGGCCACCTTCGGGCCTTTCGGCGGCCTGCTGGTCACCTATCTCCTGCTGTTTATCGCCCTGATGCTGGTCATTGCCTGGGAAAAACGCTTTTTCCGTCAAAAATCCGCTGCCCTTGCCGGCGCTAAGGAAACCGCATGAAAGATATCGTCCCTGATTACCGCCTCGATATGGTCGGCGAGCCCTGCCCCTATCCTGCCGTCGCGACGCTTGAAGCGATGCCGTCGTTAAAGAAAGGGGAAATTCTCGAAGTGGTCAGCGACTGCCCGCAGTCGATTAACAATATTCCGCACGATGCGAAAAACTACGGCTATACCGTCCTGGATATTCAGCAGGACGGGCCCACCATTCGCTACCTGATTCAGAAATAGGCTCCCGCAAAAGGCAGGCCGCCGGCCTGCCAAACTCCCATCAAATCAGCGGCGACAGAGCAATAAGTGGCTGTTTTATGGCTATGATATGATGTCGATCGCGATTCCCGCGTATTATTTCCGCCCGCAAAGCAATTATCGGGCGGGCTTACGTAAATCAGACGCCACGCGCCCGGCAACCTCGCCATACAGCGGCCGCAAGGCACTCCCCCGGATGTTTACCCGCAGCCTGGTTGTAATACAATTAGCCTACTTTTAGCGTGAGGTACGTAATGAACATATTTCAAGCCCAGCCCCAGGATGTTGATAAAATCCTGCCGCTCTATCTGGGCTATCGTCATTTTTATCAGGTGGAAGCGCAGCCGGCGCAGGCGCTCTACGAGCGCAACGCCTTCGTTCGGGATACGGACTTTTTTGTCTACAATAAGATGCTGAACAAATAGGCGATATTCGATATCAGGGCGTGGCCCTGATATCGGAAGCAAGATTACCAGCCCTTAACCGCATCGCCTTTATACAGCTCCGCCGCCGCGGCCGCCACTTCATCGGTCTGATACGCCTTCACCAAATTTTTCACCTTCTCGCTGTCTTTATTATCGACGCGGCTGGCAAAAATATTGACGTACGGCGAGTTCTTATCTTCGACAAATAGCCCGTTACGGCTCGGCGACAGTCCGATCTGGCTGGAAAACGTGGTATTGATAACCGCGAGAGATATTTGCCTGTCGTCCAGCGCCCGCGTCAGCTGCGGAGCCTCAATCTCAACGATTTTTAAGTGCTTGGGATTATTGACTATATCCAGCGCGGTCGGCAGGAGACCAACGCCCTCTTTAAGGGTAATCAGCCCCTGCTTTTGCAGCAGAAGCAGCGAACGGCCGAGGTTTGTCGGATCGTTCGGTACGGCCACCTGCGCGCCGTCCGGCAGCTGGTCAATAGCGGTAATCTGCTTTGAATAGGCGGCGATGGGGTAAACAAAGGATAAGGTTTTAAAGCCCTCGCCCTGCAGCGCAGAAAAATGCACGAAAACATCTTTACTGCCGTCGACGGGAGAAATAAAGCCAAAACCTTTACCTTCGTTAAACCATTTTACTAAACCAATCATCTTATCAGACATAAGTATTATCCCAATGTTCAAAGCCTTGCGGCGAAAAAGTTCGCATCACAGAAATTAATTAATAACGATAAGGAGGCTCGAAAAAAGGATTATTCAGGAATAACGCTTGAGATGAGGACTGCTTTACTAAACCGCTTTATTGGTTCTGTGGACCAAACCGACCTGCTATTGATCGCATAGATAACTATTGATAGCAAGTATTATTTTCTGCTGCGCCGGAAAGTCGCGACTATTTTTAGCGCAGCCTGCGGGTAAACGCGCGGCAGAGATGGAGACGGAATCGCAACGCTGAATCTTAAACTGAGCTAAGCGCTCCCGTGACGCCGCCAGATGCTTGTATAGACAGAATTTTTTTCAATACTTTTAAACAGTTATCACCCTGTTGTATAATGATGTGCACTTTTACTAAAAAATGAGTGCGACCATGATTGATTCAACTTTGCCACTAACCGACATTCATCGCCATCTTGACGGCAACATCCGGGCCCAAACGATTCTCGATCTTGGCCGCCAGTTTAACATCGCGCTCCCGGCCACCACTCTCGATACCCTGCGTCCGCACGTCCAGGTCACCAGCAACGAACCCAATCTGGTGAGCTTCCTTGCCAAACTTGACTGGGGCGTAAAGGTGCTCGCCTCGCTGGAAGCGTGCCGTCGTGTGGCGTATGAAAACGTCGAAGACGCGGCGCGCAACGGCCTGCACTACGTTGAGCTGCGCTTCTCCCCGCGCTATATGGCGATGGCCCACCGCCTGCCGGTTGACGGCGTGGTTGAAGCGGTCATTGCCGGCGTGCGCGACGGAAGCCGCGATTTTAACGTCGAAGCGCGGCTGATTGGTATTATGAGCCGCACCTTCGGCGAGGACGCCTGCCAGCAGGAGCTCGACGCGCTGCTTGCCCACCGCGACGGCATTACCGCGCTCGACCTCGCCGGAGATGAGCTCGGCTTCCCCGGCACCCTGTTTATGCAGCACTTCACCCAGGCTCGCGACGCCGGCTGGCGTATTACCGTCCACGCGGGGGAAGCGGCTGGCCCGGAAAGCATCTGGCAGGCGATTCGCGAGCTGGGCGCCGAGCGTATCGGTCACGGGGTGAAGGCGGTGCAGGATCCGGCGCTGATGGACTTTTTGGCCGCGCAGCGTATCGGGATTGAATCCTGCCTGACCTCGAACATTCAGACCAGCACCGTCGCGTCGCTGGCCGAGCATCCGTTAAAAACCTTCCTCGAGCACGGCGTGCTGGCCTCGATTAACACCGACGATCCGGCGGTACAGGGCGTCGATATTATTCATGAATACAACGTTGCCGCCCCGGCCGCGGGCCTGAGCCGCGAGCAAATCCGCCAGGCGCAAATCAACGGCCTCGAGCTCGCCTTCCTCAGCGCGCAGGAAAAAGCGGCGCTGATCCAGCGCGTGCAGCGCGCCTAGATGCCTGCCCGGCAGCAATCCTGCCGGGCGTTGCATCTTAAATCAGGCATAGCGTGGCGCGATGCCTTGCTGATTCAATCCCCAGCTCAATCAGCTCCATAATCTGAATAGCCTGACTCGCCGGGACCGGATTCTCTCCGTTCCCGTTCAGCGCATCGCGAATGGCGGCGTAGTACGCCGGGTAGTTGCCGGGCAGCGTTAGCCAGCTCTCCTCGCTGCGATCCTCGCCGTCTACGCGCGTCAAAATCCCGTCGCGCATATCGTATCCCCAGTCCTCCTGCGGAAGGCGTTCGCCGTTTTTCAGCCGCTCCTCCTGCGGGTCGAGACCATATTTGATATAGCTCCCCCGCGAACCGTGGACGATATAGCGCGCGGTTTCCGCCGCCGCCAGCAGAGTGGCGTGCAGGATCACCCGGCGCTGCGGGTAAACCAGCGCCGCGTGGAAATAGTCGGTAGATTGCGCTCCCGGGCGCAGCTGGGCTAAATCGACGCTCATGCTGACCGGCAGGCCAAACAGGTCGATCGCCTGATCGAGCAGATGGGGACCGAGATCGAACCAGATCCCGCTTCCCGGGCCGCCCCGCTCTCGCCAGCGGTCGCGTACCTGGGGGCGGTAGCGGTCGAAGTGCGATTCGAAATAGCAAACCTCGCCCAACAGCCCTTCATTAATCAATGATTTAACGGTTAAAAAGTCGCTGTCCCAGCGCCGGTTATGAAACACCGAAAGCAGCCGCCCCCGGCTTCTGGCAACGGCGTCCAGCTCGCGGGCCTGTGACAGCGTCACGGTAAAAGGTTTATCCACCACCACGTGCTTCCCCGCCTCCAGCGCGGCCCTGGCCAGCGGAAAATGGGTATCGTTCGGCGTGGGGATGACGATCAGGTCGATGTTGGGATCGTCAAACAGTTGGCGGGGTTCGGCAACGACGCGCACCGTCGGCCAATCGATCCGTACCTTACCCTCATCGCTGCTCGACACTGCGGCAAGCGTCATTCCCGGCGTACCGCTTATCAGCGGCGCATGAAACGTTTTACTGGCATACCCGTAGCCGATTATTGCGACGCGAATATTGTCACTCATCTTGCAACCTCTCTGGCGAAACGTTCGGGGTTCACCATAACTATAAGACTCAAATGTCTTATTAGCTTTACTTATGAATCAGCAACCGTTCACTCCTGCATCAATAGACAAATCCGTTCCAGCGGGGACTTGCGTTGTTCGCGTCATTTAGTAACATTTACATCCGTTTTAACTTTCAATAGCAGAATTATGGCAGCCGTTTTCAGCAGAATTGTAGAGCTTATAGGTTGGGTTGTTTTTGGCGTTTCAGCCCTGCTTTTGGTTATCGCGCATCACATTGATAACTACCAATCCCCGCCTCCGGCTAATGTCGTACAGGCAAAATAGGGTTAACGCTAAAGAGTGACCCGTCTCGCAAGTATGCAACCGGTTTCTGAAACCGGTTGCATATGCGCATCCCCCTTCATTACACTCTCCTTATTCATTCGCTAAGGAGCTCTTCACATGGCCGCATTTCCGCAAAATTTTCTCTGGGGCGCCGCTACCGCAGCCTATCAGGTTGAGGGTGGCCACAATGCCGACGGAAAGGGGCCGTCGATCTGGGACATCTACTCTCACCTGCCGGGCACTACCTTCCAGGGGACCAACGGCGACATCGCCGTCGATCACTACCACCGCTTTCGCGAGGACGTCGCGCTGATGGCCGAAATGGGCCTGCAGAGCTACCGCTTTTCCATCTCCTGGCCGCGCCTGCTGCCCGGCGGCCGCGGCGAGGTCAACGAAGCCGGCGTTCGATTTTATAGCGATCTGATCGACGAACTGCTGGCGCACAATATCGAGCCGATGATTACGCTCTACCATTGGGATCTGCCGCAGGCGCTGCAGGATGAGGGAGGCTGGGAAGCCCGCAGCACCGCTGAAGCCTTCGCCGAATACGCGCGCCTGTGCTACGCGCGTTTCGGTTCGCGGGTCAAGCTGTGGGCCACCTTCAACGAGACCATCGTTTTTATTGGCCATGGCTACATTAACGGCTGCCATCCGCCGGCGGTACGCGACCCGGCGCGCGCCATTCAGGCCTGTCACCACGTCTTTGTCGCCCACGCGATGGCGATTAAAGCGTTTCGTGAAATGGGCGTTGCCGGCGAGATTGGTTTCGTCAACGTTCTGCAGCCGCATACTCCGCTCACCGATAGCGAAGAGGATCGCCGGGCGACCGAGCTGGCGGACGCTATCCATACCCACTGGCTATATGACCCGGTGTTAAAAGGCACCTATCCCGAAGAGCTGCTGCAGCAAACCCAGGCTCTGTGGGGCGTCCCGCGCTTTGCCCCCGGCGATGAGGCGCTGCTGCGAGAAAACCACAGCGATTTTATCGGCCTCAACTACTATCGCCGTGAAACCGTTTCAGCCCACCCGCCGGAAGGATTAAGCGGCGGCGAACCCGGCGCTGAGGGCCTGTACTATTTCGTACGCAATCCGCAAAGCACCTACACCGAATGGGGCTGGGAAATCTGGCCGCAGGGGTTAACGGACGGCATTATGATGATCAAGGAGCGCTACGGTGATATTCCGATTTACATCACCGAAAACGGCTTAGGCGCCAAAGACCCGATTATTGACGGCGAAATTGTCGACGACCCGCGTATTGACTACCTCAGCGCCCATATTAATGCGCTGGAAAAAGCGCTGGACGCCGGAGCCGACGTGCGCGGCTATTATCCGTGGTCATTTATCGATCTGCTGAGCTGGCTTAACGGCTACCAGAAACAGTACGGTTTCGTTTACGTCGACCATCAGCAGGGGCTCGCCCGCAGGCGCAAAAAGAGCTTCTTTTGGTATCAAAACGTTATTGCCAGCCGCGGCCAACAGCGTTAATCTTCTTCTCCAGGCGCCGTCCGGCGCCTGATTCAGCGCTAGAATATTCTTAAATTTCTTGTTACTACACCGGGAATGTAATCAGTTCTTGTCTTTAGTATTTACAACCGAAATAATTCCGCCGCGGCCCGTTAATTAATAAAGGTGCCGCTGGTTGAGAGCAGGTTTACTGAAGGCTGGTAATATTCAACTTAGAGACGATCCCACCAGGCAATGGTTGCCGCTATTTTTGCCGCCAGAACGTGAAATCACCGCAGCGTACGCGAAGTGCGTGAGGATATGCCCGCGGTCCTGGCCAAAATGGTAAATCAAATAGCCTGATGGGACAGGCTCATATTTATTCCGATTATAAAAATGGACACGCAAATGACCGTTCAGGACTACTTATTAAAATTTCGTAAAATCAGCTCGCTGGAAAGTCTGGAAAAACTTTTTGACCACCTTAACTACTCCCTGACCGATAACGAAGAGATCGTTAACATGTACCGCGCCGCTGACCATCGCCGGGCCGAGCTGGTTTCTGGCGGTAAACTGTTCGATATTGGACAGGTTCCTAAATCCGTCTGGCGTTACGTGCAATAAAAACTGTTCTGAAGCACGCCAGTTGCTTATACTCCCGCCCTTGATTTTGATCCGTACCTGAGCCGGGCGAACGGTGCGAACGCGCGGACGCTTGCTCAGGTAAGCGCGTGCAGCCTGACGCTCAACGGGTATTTCACTGGCGTTAAATCCGGGAGAAAGTATGTCCTCTGACTCTGCAGAAAGAATTGGCGGATGGCTGCTGGGGCCGCTTGCATGGCTGCTGGTTGCGCTGTTAAGCGCTTCGCTGTCGCTGCTTATATTTGCTAATGCGTTAATGGCGCCGCAAACGTTCTCCTTGCTGGGCGCGATGAGCGCCGGAAATCTTATCCTTTGGGGCGTCTCCCTACTGTTCGCCGTCGCCATGTGGTACTACACCCTGTGGCTGACGCTGGCCTTTTTCAAACGGCGGAAGATCGTGCCGAAACACTATATTATCTGGCTGCTGATCTCCCTGCTGCTGGCGATTAAGGCCTTTGCCTTCTCGCCAATATCGGACGTTCTGGCCCTGCGCCAGCTGCTGTTCCCTCTTCTGGCTGCGGCGCTGCTGGTTCCTTACTTCAAGCGCTCCGAACGGGTTAAACGGACCTTTGTTAATCCGTAATAACCCCACTGATAACCTGTTGTCGCCGGTATCGTTTTATTCGATAATAGGCGGCTTTTTCCGTTTCAGGTCGAATTGATGGCTGATTATTTACTGCTCTTTGTTGGTACCGTCCTCGTTAATAACTTCGTGCTGGTGAAGTTTCTTGGGCTGTGTCCGTTTATGGGGGTTTCCAAAAAGCTGGAGACCGCTATGGGTATGGGGCTGGCCACCACCTTTGTGATGACGCTGGCCTCTATCTGCGCCTGGTTAATTGATACCTGGATTCTCATCCCGCTGAATTTGGTCTATTTACGCACGCTGGCCTTTATTCTGGTCATTGCGGTAGTGGTGCAGTTCACCGAAATGGTGGTGCGCAAAACCAGTCCGGCGCTCTACCGCCTGCTGGGCATTTTCCTGCCGCTGATCACCACCAACTGCGCCGTGCTTGGCGTGGCGCTGCTGAATATTAACCTTGGGCACAATTTTCTGCAGTCCGCGCTGTACGGTTTTGCGGCGGCGGTCGGCTTCTCTCTGGTTATGGTGCTATTTGCCGCCATTCGCGAGCGTCTGGTGGTTGCCGACGTCCCGGCGCCGTTTCGCGGCAACGCCATTGCGCTGGTGACGGCGGGCTTAATGTCGCTGGCATTTATGGGCTTTAGCGGTTTGGTGAAGTTGTAATATGAGCGCTGTGTGGATAGCCGTCATTGCGATCAGCCTTCTCGGGCTGATTTTCGGCTTAATTTTAGGTTACGCCTCCCGCCGTTTTGAGGTGGAGGACGATCCGGTCGTTGAAAAGATCGACGAGCTTCTTCCGCAAAGCCAGTGCGGCCAGTGCGGCTACCCCGGCTGCCGTCCTTATGCGGAAGCGGTTGGCCTGCAGGGTGAGAAAATCAACCGCTGCGCCCCCGGCGGCGAAGCGGTGATGTTAAAAATTGCCACCCTGCTGAACGTCGACCCGCAGCCTGCTGACGGCGATGCCGGGCAGGCGGAGCCGGTGCGTATGCTGGCGGTCATCGACGAAAAGAACTGTATTGGCTGCACGAAATGCATCCAGGCCTGCCCCGTTGACGCCATTGTCGGCGCAACCCGTGCGATGCATACGGTGGTGAGCGACCTCTGTACCGGCTGTAATCTGTGCGTCGCGCCCTGCCCAACGCAATGTATAGAGATGGTTCCGGTTGCGGAGACCACCGAAACCTGGAAGTGGGATCTACACACCATCCCGGTGCGCATCATTCCTGTGGAACAACATGTTTAAGCTATTTTCCGCGTTCAAAAAAGACAAGGTCTGGGATTTCAACGGCGGTATTCATCCGCCGGAGATGAAAACCCAGTCAAACAGTACGCCGCTGCGCCAGGTCTCCCTGGCGCAGCAGTTTGTTATTCCGCTGAAGCAGCATATTGGCGCCCAGGGCGAGCTTTGCGTGCAGCCCGGCGATCGCGTCCTGCGCGGCCAGCCGCTGACCCGCGGTTGGGGAAAAATGCTGCCCGTTCACGCCCCGACGTCGGGTATCGTCAGCGCCATCGCGCCGCATTCGACGGCGCATCCCTCGGCGCTGGCGGAGATGAGCGTCATCATTGATGCCGACGGCGAAGACCGCTGGATTGAGCGCGACGGCTGGAGCGACTACCAGAGCAAATCCCGCGACGAGCTTATCGAACGCATTCACCAGTTCGGCGTGGCCGGGCTGGGCGGCGCCGGTTTCCCCACCGGGATTAAGCTGCGCGGCGGCGGCGACAAGATCGACACCTTAATTATTAACGCCGCCGAGTGCGAACCCTACATTACCGCCGACGATCGCCTGATGCAGGACTGCGCGGCGCAGATTATCGACGGTATTCGCATCCTGGCCCATATTTTACAGCCGAGCCAGGTGCTGATCGGCATTGAGGACAACAAACCGCAGGCGATCTCCATGCTGCGTGCGGTACTGAGCGAGGCGCACGGCATCTCCCTGCGCGTGATCCCGACCAAATATCCCTCCGGCGGCGCCAAACAGCTGACGCAGATCCTCACCGGCAAGCAGGTCCCTCACGGCGGCCGTTCTTCCGATATCGGGATCCTGATGCAAAACGTCGGCACCGCCTACGCGGTTAAGCGCGCGGTGATTGACGGCGAGCCGCTGACCGAACGCGTGGTGACCTTAACCGGGGAAGCGGTTTCGCGCCCGGGCAACGTCTGGGCCCGGCTGGGCACGCCGGTGCGTCATCTGCTGAATGATGCCGGTTTTTGCCCAGGCGCGGAGCCAATGGTCATTATGGGCGGTCCGCTGATGGGCTTTACCCTCCCGTGGCTCGACGTGCCGGTGGTCAAAATCACCAACTGCCTGCTGGCCCCGTCGGCCAGCGAAATGGGCGAGGCGGAAGAAGAAAAAGGCTGCATCCGCTGCAGCGCCTGCGCCGATGCCTGCCCTGCCGATCTGCTGCCGCAGCAGCTGTACTGGTTCAGTAAAGGCCAGCAGCACGACAAGGCCACGGCCCACAATCTGGCCGACTGCATTGAGTGCGGCGCCTGCGCCTGGGTCTGCCCGAGCAATATTCCGCTGGTGCAGTACTTCCGCCAGGAGAAGGCCGAGATCGCCGAGATTCGCCTCGAAGAGAAGCGCGCGGCCGAAGCCAAAGCCCGCTTTGAATCCCGCCAGGCGCGTCTGGAGCGCGATAAGGCCGCACGCCTTGAACGGCATAAACAGTCCGCCGTGCAGCCAGCCGCCAAAGATAGCGAAGCGATTAATGCCGCCCTCGCCCGCGTGCGTGAAAAACAGCAGGATGCGGCCCAGCCGATCGTCGTGCAGGCGGGCGCTAAGCCGGACAATAGCGAAGCCATCGCCGCTCGCGAAGCGCGCAAAGCGCAGGCGCGCGCGCGTAAAAGCGAACAGACCGCGTCCGAACCGTCGACCGGCGCAGCTATAGACCCGCGTAAAGCCGCGGTCGAGGCCGCCATTGCCCGCGCTAAGGCCCGCAAGGCTGAACAGCAGCAGGCTGAAGACACGGTCACGCCGGAAGCTGAAGCCGTCGACCCGCGCAAAGCCGCGGTCGAGGCCGCCATTGCCCGCGCTAAGGCCCGCAAGGCCGAACAGCAGCAGGCGCAAGCCACGGTCACGCCGGAAGCTGAAGCCGTCGATCCGCGCAAAGCCGCGGTCGAGGCCGCCATTGCCCGCGCTAAGGCCCGTAAGGCCGAACAGCAGCAGGCTGAAGTCACGGTCGCATCGGAGGCTGAGGCCGTCGATCCGCGCAAAGCCGCGGTCGAGGCCGCCATCGCCCGCGCTAAGGCCTGTAAGGCAGAACAGCAGCAGGCGCAAGCCAAGGTCACGCCGGAAGCTGAAGCTGTCGATCCGCGCAAAGCCGCGGTCGAGGCCGCCATCGCCCGCGCTAAGGCCCGTAAGGCAGAACAGCAGCAGGCGCAAGTCGCGGTCACGCCGGAAGCTGAGGCCATCGATCCGCGTAAGGCGGCAGTCGCAGAAGCAATCGCCCGAGTTCAGGCCAGGAAAGCATCCCGGCAGGCAGTTAACGAGGAATAAATGGTTTTCAGAATCGCAAGCTCTCCCTATACCCACAACCAGCGTCAGACCTCGCGGATTATGCTGCTGGTGCTGCTCGCCGCCGTACCCGGCATCGTGGTGCAGACCTGGTTTTTCGGCTGGGGCACCGTGCTGCAGGTTATCCTGGCGGCCCTGACCGCCTGGGGAACCGAAGCCGCCATCCTTAAACTGCGTAAGCAGAATATTGCCGCCATTCTGGCCGACAACTCTGCGCTGCTGACCGGCCTGCTGCTGGCCGTCAGTATTCCGCCTCTTGCCCCCTGGTGGATGGTGGTCCTCGGTACCGCCTTCGCCGTTATCATCGCCAAACAGCTGTACGGCGGACTGGGACATAACCCGTTTAACCCGGCGATGATTGGCTACGTTGTACTGCTGATCTCCTTCCCGGTGCAGATGACTTCCTGGCTGCCGCCGCAGGAGATTGCGGCCCATATCCCAGGCTTTAGCGACGCGCTGCGGGTTATTTTCACCGGCCACACCGCCGCCGGCAGCGATATGAACGCCCTGCGTCTCGGGGTCGACGGTATCAGCCAGGCCACGCCGCTGGACACCTTTAAAACCTCCCTGCACGCCGGCCATCAGGTCAAAGAGATCCTCCAGTACCCGATTTTCGGCGGCGCTCTGGCGGGACTTGGCTGGCAGTGGGTGAATATCGCCTGGCTGGTCGGCGGGCTGTTCCTGCTGTGGCAGAAGACGATTCGCTGGCATATCCCGCTTAGCTTCCTGCTAAGCCTGGCCATCTGCTCCACCCTCGGCTGGTTTTTCTCGCCGCAGAGCCTGGCCGCGCCGCAGATACATCTGCTGTCCGGCGCCACCATGCTCGGCGCGTTCTTTATTTTGACGGATCCGGTAACCGCCTCCACCACCAACCGCGGGCGCCTGGTTTTCGGCGCGCTGGCGGGCCTGCTGGTGTGGCTTATTCGCAGCTTCGGCGGCTATCCTGACGGCGTAGCCTTCGCCGTGCTGCTGGCGAACATTACCGTTCCGTTGATTGATTACTACACGCGCCCCCGCGTGTACGGCCACCGCTGAGGACCCGTCATGTTAAAAAGCATGCGCAAACACGGCATCACGCTGGCGCTTTTCGCCGCCGGCTCCACCGGTCTGACGGCGGCTATCAATGAGCTGACCAAATCGACGATTGAAGATCAGGCGGCTAAGCAGCAAAAGGCGCTATTTGACCAGGTTCTGCCCGCAGAGCTGTATAATAACGATCTGCTGCAGAGCTGCTATCTCGCTTCCGCTCCGGCGCTGGGTAAAGGGCAGCATAAGATCTGGATTGCCAAAAATACCGATATCCCGGTGGGTGCGGTCATGGAAACCACTGCGCCGGACGGCTATTCAGGGGCGATTCAGCTGCTGGTCGCCGCCGATTTTAAAGGTACCGTTCTCGGCACCCGGGTCACCGAGCATCACGAAACGCCGGGCCTCGGCGATAAAATTGAGCTACGTCTGTCCGACTGGATCACCCATTTCGCCGGCAAAGTTATTCACGGAGAGAGCGACGGCCATTGGGCGGTTAAAAAAGACGGCGGCGATTTTGACCAGTTTACCGGCGCGACCATTACGCCGCGCGCGGTCGTCAACGCGGTTAAGCGCGCCGGCCTGTACGCGCAAACGCTGCCAACGCAGATTCCCGAATTCACCGCCTGTGGAGACTAGAGCATGAGCGAAGTAAAAGACGTTATTGTTCAGGGGTTGTGGAAAAACAACTCCGCGCTGGTCCAGCTACTGGGGATGTGTCCTCTGCTTGCCGTGACCTCCACCGCCACCAACGCGCTGGGATTAGGGCTGGCCACCACCCTGGTTCTGACCCTAACCAACCTGACGATCTCCAGCCTGCGCCGCTGGACGCCGGCCGAAATCCGTATTCCTATTTACGTGATGATCATCGCTTCGGTGGTGAGCGTCGTACAGATGCTGATTAACGCTTACGCCTACGGGCTCTACCAGTCGCTGGGGATCTTTATCCCGCTGATTGTGACCAACTGCATTGTCGTCGGCCGCGCCGAGGCCTTTGCGGCGAAAAAGGGCCCGGCCCTCTCGGCGCTGGACGGTTTCGCGATTGGCATGGGGGCCACCTGCGCCATGTTCGTGCTCGGCTCGCTGCGTGAAATCATTGGTAACGGGACGCTGTTTGATGGCGCCGATAGCCTGCTCGGCGGCTGGGCGAAAGCGCTGCGCATCGAGGTTTTCCATACCGACACGCCGTTCCTGCTGGCGATGCTGCCGCCGGGGGCGTTTATCGGCCTCGGGATGATGCTGGCGGTCAAATATCTTATTGATGAGCGCAGCAAGCAGCGCAAGGCCCGGGCGGCGATCGCCGAAGCCCCGGCCATCGCGCCGTCTGATGCCGCAGGGAAAGCCTGATGAATAAGAGCAAACGTCTGGAAATTCTGACCCGCCTGCGGGATAACGACCCGCATCCCACCACCGAGCTCAACTTCAGCTCGCCGTTTGAGCTGCTGATCGCGGTGCTGCTCTCGGCGCAGGCCACCGACGTCAGCGTCAATAAGGCGACGGCGAAGCTCTATCCGGTCGCCAACACCCCGGCGGCGATGCTCGAACTGGGCGTCGATGGGGTCAAGTCGTATATCAAGACCATCGGCCTGTTTAACAGCAAGGCCGAGAACGTCATTAAGACCTGCCGAATTCTGCTGGAGCAGCACAATGGCGAAGTCCCAGAGGACAGAGCCGCTCTGGAAGCGCTGCCCGGCGTCGGGCGCAAAACCGCCAACGTGGTGCTTAATACCGCCTTCGGCTGGCCGACCATTGCGGTCGATACGCATATTTTCCGCGTTTGCAACCGGACGCAGTTTGCTCCCGGTAAGAACGTCGAGCAGGTTGAAGAGAAGCTGCTGAAGGTGGTTCCCGCCGAGTTTAAGGTCGACTGCCACCACTGGCTTATTCTCCACGGACGCTACACCTGCATCGCCCGCAAGCCGCGCTGCGGTTCCTGCCTGATTGAAGACCTCTGCGAGTTCAAAGAGAAGGTCTACGCTGCCTGATGTCTGAACAAAGCCATTACCCTGTCTGTGGTAATGGTTCTGTTCATCCCCTTTCATCCCTGCCACTTTCTCCATGATATCGCCGGTTAACAGGGCATTCATCTGCTTATATAACGCCAAGCCAGGTTAATCATTTTTTCCGGCGAAAAAATTTCTATACATTTGTGATCCAGATCATCCATGCAACCTAATGTTAATTTGTTGTTGCTTACTTGCTAACAAAAGCCAGCAATTGCAATAGCAGAGCCGAACTTACCAGGAGAATACCCCATCATTTTTTAGGATTATGGCCTATATCACTGGATTAAAGGCTAATTAGCAGAATATATCGCCCTTGCGCGCTATACAGCGAATGAAGACAGATAAAAATATCACCAATAGAGAAACAGTGAAATTTAACTCTGCATAACATTTGTATGACCGGCGTATTATAAGGCATTGGTTATGTGTAACAGAGTATTACAAAGCTATTGCCTGATCGGTCAGGATAGTGAACATTACCTGCCGTTTTCCCTCCAGAATAACTATAAAGGCGGCGGTCTGCGAAGATTGCGCCCCGAACACCCCCCGTTAATATGGGATGTAAAAAAAGAGGTATATGTGTCAACTGCAAACAATAAACCAGCAGAAAGCGTGAGTTTGAACGCTTTCAAGCAGCCGAAATCGTTCTATCTGATCTTCTCGATCGAATTATGGGAGCGTTTTGGTTATTACGGCCTACAAGGGATCATGGCCGTTTACCTGGTAAAACAGCTGGGTATGTCAGAAGCGGATTCTATTACACTCTTCTCCTCCTTCAGCGCGCTGGTCTACGGCCTCGTGGCTATCGGCGGCTGGCTGGGCGATAAAGTGCTCGGCACCAAACGCGTCATTATGCTGGGTACGATCGTACTGGCCATTGGCTACGCCCTGGTCGCGTACTCCGGACACGACGCCGCTATCGTTTATATGGGTATGGCGACTATCGCCGTCGGTAACGGCCTGTTTAAGGCGAACCCGTCCTCCCTGCTCTCTACCTGCTATGCGAAAGACGACCCGCGTCTGGACGGTGCATTTACCATGTACTACATGTCCATCAACATCGGTTCGTTCTTCTCAATGCTGGCGACCCCGTGGCTGGCGGCGAAGTTTGGCTGGAGCATCGCCTTCTCCCTGAGCTTTATCGGCATGCTGATTACGCTGGTCAACTTTATATTCTGCAAGAAATGGGTGAAAAACTACGGTTCCAAACCCGACTTCGCGCCGGTTCATTACGGTAAGCTGCTGGCCACTATCGCCGGCGTGGCGATCCTTGTGGTTATCGCAACCTGGCTGCTGCATAATCAGGGCATCGCCCGTATGGTTCTGGGCGTGGTCGCGCTGGGTATCGTCATCATCTTCGCAAAAGAGACGCTCGCCCTGCAGGGTGCCGCGCGCCGTAAGATGATTGTGGCCTTCATTCTGATGGTGCAGGCGATCGTCTTCTTCGTCCTCTACAGCCAGATGCCAACCTCCCTGAACTTCTTCGCCATCCGCAACGTTGAGCATGCGATCATGGGCATCAGCTTCCAGCCGGAGCAGTTCCAGGCGCTGAACCCGTTCTGGATTATGGTTGGTAGCCCGATTCTTGCCGCCATCTATAACAAGATGGGCGACCGTCTGCCGATGCCGCATAAGTTCGCTATCGGCATGATCCTCTGTTCCGCCGCATTCCTCGTGCTGCCGCTGGGCACCAAATTCGCCAGCGATGCCGGTATCGTGTCGGTAAATTGGCTGATTCTGAGCTACGCGCTGCAGAGTATCGGCGAGCTGATGATTTCCGGCCTCGGCCTGGCCATGGTGGCCCAGCTGGTTCCGCAGCGCCTGATGGGCTTCATCATGGGCAGCTGGTTCCTGACCACCGCGGGTGCGGCAATTATTGCCGGCAAGATTGCTAACCTGATGGCCGTTCCGGAAAACGTTACCGACCCGCTGGTCTCTCTGAACGTTTACGGTCACGTATTCATGCAGATTGGTATCGTAACGGCCGCTATCGCCGCGCTGATGCTGCTGACGGCGCCGAAGCTGAATCGCATGACCCTGGACGACGATAGCGTCACCAAAGAGCGCGAGACAGCAACCGCCTAAGCGCTTCGGGAAAACCATTTGATTTAGCCGCTAACCTTGCCGTTAGCGGCTTTTTTTTTACCCCTGGGCGGACTAACATACAGAAAACTGCAGCCACGAGGAGTTACCGATGAAACTGTTCTACAAACCCGGCGCCTGTTCTCTTGCCTCGCATATCGCCCTGCGCGAAAGCGGGCTGGACTTCACCTTACAGGGCGTTGACCTGATGAAAAAACGCCTTGAAAACGGGGAGGATTACCTGTTGGTCAACCCCAAAGGCCAGGTGCCGGCGCTGCTGCTTGACGACGATCTCCTGCTGACGGAAGGCGTGGCGATTATGCAGTACATTGCCGACCGCTTCCCGGATCGGCAGCTGCTGGCTCCGGTGGGCACCGTCGCCCGCTACCAGACTCTGGAATGGCTGAACTACGTCGCAACGGAGCTGCACAAAGGCTTCACTCCGCTGTTTCGTCCGGATACGCCGGAAGATTACAAACCCACGGCGCGAGCGCTGCTGGAGAAGAAGCTGCAGTATATTAACGAATCGTTGGAAGATAAGCAGTGGCTGAACGGCCATCGCTTCACCATCGCCGATGGCTATCTGTTTACCGTGCTGCGCTGGGCGTACGCGGTGAAGCTGAATATGGCAGGCTATCACCATATCGAGGCGTGGATGAAGCACATCGCCGCGCGCCCGTCGGTGGCGGCGGCGCTGGAAGCTGAAGGACTGAAGTAACGGTGGTTGCCCTGCCCGGGCGCGGTTCCGGGCAGGCTGTCAGCGCCTACAGCTGCGTGGCGCTGAAGAGATGCTCCGGCAGCGCAATGCGATCCTGCGCCGCCACGACCTGCAGCTCATACTCCTGCATTCTTTTGGTCGCCAGCATGATTTCGTATACCGCCGCGGTAACGTGCTCCAGCGCATCGCGCAGGCTCGCTCCCTGCAGAAGCTTCACCAGCAGCAGGCCGCTGGTTACATCGCCCACTCCCACCGGCTGACGCAGGCCAAAGTCCACCAGCGGACGGCTGATATGCCAGGCTTCGTCACGCGTCACCAGCAGCATTTCAAAACGGTCCATGCTCATCCCGGCGCGCGACAGGTGCTTCACCAGCACCACTTTCGGTCCCCGGGCAATCAGCTCCCGCGCGGCAGCCACCGCTTCGCCGACGTTGGCCACCGGATGCTCGCAGAGAATTTCCAGCTCCAGCAGATTCGGCGCGATAATATCGCTGGCAGGCAGCGCGTGGCGCACGTGAAACTCGGCCACGCCCGGTGCTACGATGCAGCCCTTTTCCGGATGGCCCATCACCGGATCGCAAAAATACTTTGCCGCCGGATTGGCCGCTTTCACCTGACGAACAATCCCGAGAATATGTTCGCCCTGTTCCGCCGATCCCAGATAGCCGCTGAGCACCGCGTCGCAGCGCTGAAGCTGATTAATATCAGCGATGCCCTGGACGATCTCGGTCAGATGCGCCGGCGGCATGACGCAGCCGGTCCATTTACCGTACTGGGTATGGTTTGAGAACTGCACGGTGTTGAGGGGCCAGACGTTCGCGCCCAGGCGGCGCATCGGAAACTCGGCGGCGCTATTGCCGGCATGGCCAAACACAACGTGGGACTGGATGGCGAGGATATTCTTCATCTTGGATACCTGACAGCAAAAAATAAGGGGCGTGGTTTCCCACGCCCCTGCCTTTACGCAATTACTTCCAGCAGACCAGACAGTAATTTTTCTTACCGCGGCGCAGTAAGGTATAGCGACCAAACAGGCGATCGCCTGCGCCGAAGACGTACTCCGGATCGGCCTGCTTTTCGCCGTTGATGGTCACCGCGTTGGAGGCGATGGTTTTACGCGCCTGACCGCGGGACGGCTGCAGCTCGGAATCCACCAGCGCCTGCACCAGATCGGCGCCCTGTGCCATCTCAATCATCGGCACGCCATCCTGCGCCAGCTGCTCGAAGTCCGCTTCGCTCAGCTCGCTCAGGTTGCCGTTAAACAGGCTCTCGGTAATGCGTTTGGCGGCGATCAGCCCCTCTTCGCCGTGAACCAGACGCGTCACCAGCTCCGCCAGCACGTACTGCGCGCGCGGGGCCTTACCGCTGTTTTTATCTTCTTCCTCGAGGGCGTTGATCTCGGCAATATCCATAAAGGTGAAGAACTTGAGGAAGCGATAAACGTCGGCATCCGCGGTGTTGATCCAGAACTGGTAGAATTTGTACGGACTGGTTTTCTTCGGATCCAGCCATACCGCGCCGCCTTCGGTCTTACCGAACTTGGTGCCGTCGGCTTTGGTGATCAGCGGAACGGTCAGGCCAAATACCTGGTTCTGATGCAGACGACGGGTCAGGTCGATACCGGAGGTAATGTTACCCCACTGATCGGAACCGCCGATTTGCAGCGCCACCCCGTGCAGCTCATTCAGGCACGCGAAGTCGTAGCCCTGCAGCAGGTTGTAGGAGAATTCGGTAAAGGAGATGCCCTGATCGTCACGGTTCAGACGCTGCTTCACCGCTTCTTTGTTGATCATCTGATTGACGGAGAAGTGCTTGCCGATATCACGCAGGAAGGTCAGCACGTTCATGCCGCCGAACCAGTCGTAGTTATTGGCGGCAATGGCCGAGTTCTCTCCGCAGTCGAAGTCGAGGAACGGCGCGACCTGCTTGCGAATTTTATCCACCCACTCCTGCACGGTGTCTTCGGTGTTCAGCTTACGCTCGGCGGCTTTAAAGCTCGGGTCACCAATCAGACCGGTCGCGCCACCCACCAGCGCCACAGGCTTATGGCCTGCCTGCTGGAAGCGTTTCAGGCATAACAATGGAACAAGATGCCCCAAGTGCAAGCTGTCGGCGGTAGGATCGAAGCCGCAATAGAGCGCGATCGGGCCTTGCGCCAGTCGCTCTGCTAACGCTTCCTCGTCCGTCACCTGGGCTACCAGCCCCCGCTCTTGCAATTGTTTAATCAAGTTACTGCTTGCCATCAAATTCTCCATGTATAAACGACTGCACCTTTGCCGGTACACGACTTTTCGCCAGACGCGAAAAAATACGACACAAAATGATTCAGGCGGCATCAAAGCGGCGATCGCAGAAAGCCTCGGGCGCCTACGCGGGTAGGCTGCCGGGGTGCACGGGCGTGGCCAGCTACGATGCGGCGTGAAAAATGAAGCCTATAGAATAAAGCGCCGGGGAACGTAGTACCAGCGCTTAAACCAACATTTTGCGCCCTTTATGGCGCCAGGCGGTCGATTTGCCAGCCTTCGTTTTGCCGCTGGTACAGAAAACGATCGTGCAGGCGATGTTCGCCCCCCTGCCAGAACTCCATCTGCTCGATGCTGACGCGGAATCCGCCCCAGAAGCTCGGCAGCGGCACTTCGCCCTGCTGGAACTTTTGCTTCAGCTCAAGGAATTTACTTTCAAGGATACCGCGAGCGGAAATACGGCTCGACTGCTGAGAGACCCAGGCGCCGATCTGGCTATCGCGCGGGCGGCTGTGGAAGTACTTCACCACTTCCAGCGTCGACAGGCGCTCAGCTTTGCCGGTTACCATCACCTGGCGTTCCAGCATATGCCACGGAAACAGCAGGCTGATGCGGGGATTATTTTCGATCTGGTGCGCTTTGCGGCTGCCGAGGTTGGTATAAAACACCAGCCCCTTTTCGTCATAGTGCTTTAGCAGCACGATGCGCTGGTAGGGCTGGCCGCTTTCATCAACGGTAGCCACCACCATCGCCGTGGGGTCGGCCAGTCGGGCATCGCAGGCCTGGCGGAGCCAGCGCTCAAACAGCGCCAGCGGTTCGGCGGGAAGATCGTGGCGACGCAGGCCACCACGGGTATACTCTCGGCGCAGATGCGCGATTTGCTGCAATTCGTCGTTGTCTGACATGGCAATTGAGAAAATAGTGATCGGGTGGCGTCATTGTGCGCCCCCGGGCCAGAAATCTCAACGTTTGGCGGCTGGCAGCTGGCAGTTTTCCAGCACCACGCGGTCGTGCTTGTAGACGGTCGCGCTGTCGCCTTTTGACCAGAAGACGTAAACGCCGTCGGTATAGCGTGCCCCCGACGCCGATAGCCCCTGCTGCAGGTTTAGCTGCTGGTTATCGTAGATGAAGCTCACCTGCTGGCGGGCGTTATTGAGATGAACGGTCAGCGGTTTCTGATCGCACTGATACTCCAGCGTATCGGTCTGCATGCGCTCGACGAACTGGTTGTAATAGCTACAGCCTGCGAGCATAAAAGGTATCGCTGCGATAAGGATTTTTTTCATTTGTGTGCCTTCGACTTTCCCGGTCCAGGAGGATTTTACCCCTCCGCTTACTTCATCCAGTCTACCGGTTAATAAAATAGAGCGAATTCAGTTAACTCTGATTCTGCGCCAGGTTAGCCGGGAAAATGGCGCCAAGAATGGAGGCTTCTGCGGCGCCGGTCACCGACGGCAGGTTGCCCGGCAGCCCGGAAATGGTGCGCCACGCCAGCCACGCAAAGGCCAGCGCCTCCATATCGTCACCGCTGATCCCCGCCGCGTCGGTGGTAGAGACCTCGGTACCCGGCAGCAGCGCCGCCAGCCGCGCCATCAGCAGCGGATTGCGGGCCCCGCCGCCGCACACCAGCAGCCGCTCGCAGCCGCCGCTGAGCAGCACCTGTTCGCCAATCGTCACCGCTGTCAGCTCCGTCAGGGTCGTCTGCACGTCCTGCGCGCTGACGCCGGGATAGCGCGCCAGATGCCGCTCCAGCCAGCCGTAGTTGAAATATTCGCGCCCGGTACTCTTCGGCGCGGGCAGCGCGAACCACGGATCGCTGAGCATATCCTGCAGCAGCGGCAGAAGCACCCTGCCTTCGCTGGCCCACTGCGCGTCTTTATCGTACGGCTTGCCGCACTGACGCCAGATCCACGCGTCCATCAGCATGTTGCCAGGGCCGGTGTCATAGCCGCGCACCGGCAGGCCGGGCGCCAGAAGCGAGAGGTTAGCGATGCCGCCAACGTTGAGCACCATCCTGCGCTCGCTCGGGTGCGCCAGCAGCGCGTGGTGGAAGGCCGGAACCAGCGGCGCGCCCTGGCCGCCAAGAGCCATATCGCGACGGCGGAAATCCCCCACCACCGTAATGCCGGTGTGGGCGGCGATCTGGTTGTTGTCACCGATTTGCAGGGTATTTGGCGCATCGCCCATCGGCTCGTGCCACACCGTCTGACCATGGCAGCCAATAGCAACAATATCCGACGCCTGTAAACTCTCCTGACGCATTAGCGCCTTTACCGCATCGGAAAACAGCCGCCCCAGGCGCGTATCAAGCTGCCCTAGCTGCGATAAGGTGAGCGACTGTCCCTGACAGATGGCCAGAATCTCTTCTTTTATCGCAATAGGGATGGGATAGGTCAGGCTGGCCTGCTGGGCCACAATACTTTCGTTAATTACCGCCAGAACCACGTCGATACCATCCAGGCTGGTGCCGGACATTACGCCAATAAAGCGACCTGATTTCATACGCCTTCCTTCATTCCATGACTCTCGTATAGCGACACTCCATCATAAAGACGGGGTCATTGCTATGGGACAATAATTTTTTAACACTAAAACGGATAAACCTTAAATCATTCCGGCTGTCAGATAATCAGGTTTTAGCCGCTTTCGGCCGCGCTAAAGCCTGAGCAGAGAAGCCCGAAGCCGCAGAGTTATAAACTCGGCGCGGCGCGTAAAGCGCTTACGTTTAGCTGCGGTTAAGGCGTTTTTGCTTATTATTTTTCATATTGTCCATGCGGAAGCTATGCCAGCTGGCACTTATATGCCATATAATTGACCACATGGAAGTTCAACAGAACGCTATTTGGTGAAGGAGATTCATAAATGATTTTACGTGTTTTGGCTGTCTCGATGATTGGTTTTACTCTTGCGGGCTGCGTGAGCAGCAGCGGCCTTTCCGGTGATGTTTACTCCGCATCCCAAGCCAAACAGGTCCAGAGCGTCACTTACGGTACCATCGTTCATACCCGCGCGGTCCAGATCCAGGGCGGTGACGACAGCAATGCCATCGGGGCTATCGGTGGCGCTGTTCTGGGTGGATTCCTCGGTAACACCATCGGCGGCGGCACCGGCCGCTCGCTGGCAACGGCAGCAGGCGCAGTTGCGGGCGGCGTAGCCGGCCAGGGCGTGCAGGGCGCAATGAATAAAACCCAGGGCGTTGAGCTGGAAATCCGTAAAGATGACGGCAACACCATTCTGGTGGTCCAGAAACAGGGCAGCACTCCGTTCTCCGTTGGCCAGCGCGTCGCGATTGCCGGCAGCGGCAGCCAGGTCACCGTGTCCCCGCGTTAATATTCTTTCATGCGGCCTTGCGGGGCCGCATTATTTCCTCAGAATATCAGCTTCATGAATACAGCCAATTAAACAGCTGCCGCCGCTAATATAAACCGCCTATCTTTGCGTCTTCGCAATCGCTATCGCTTCAGGCCTTGCATTATTACCGCGAGATCGTCAGCCACGCGCGATGAAATCCTATAGCGCAGAGCGTTTTTATTGGTGACAGTCACCTGACCGCAGAGAAGTGCGTGAAGCGCGCGGATGCGGCGATATATGAAGCGAAAAACGGCGGACGCAACCGCATCGTCGTGCGGCTGTAGAGGATGCGAGGCCCTGAGGGATCAAGGCCCCGGACAGGTTAATCTTTTGCCTGGAGGTCCAGAATATTGTGCTCCAGCTTGCGGATCAAACCGAGCAGCATTTCAACCTCTTGCCGCGAGACGCCGGACAGAATTTCATCGCGCGTTTTTCTGATAACCTCTTCCATCTCGTTGATCAGCGGCTCCGCTTTTTCCGTCAACCGAATACGCTTCGCCCGCCGATCGTTGGCACAGGTCTGGCGAGAAATGAGACCTTTCTCCTCCAGCTGATCCAGCGTACGCACCAGCGAAGGCTGCTCAATACCGATAGCTTTCGCCAGTTGAATCTGCGACTGCTCAGGCGGCAGCTGATGGATGTTATGCAGCGTGACCCAGTGCGTCTGCGTTAACTCCAGAGGTTTCAGGCGATGGTCGATCAGCGCGCGCCAGACGCGCACTAAACGTGCCAGATCAGAACCCAGTGGCGATTCCAATTTCATCTCCTTATAATTAGCTTGCTAAGTTATTATACTGATTTTAGAATAGTGTGCAGCATTTGAATAATCAAAACAAATGAATTACCTGATTCACTAATATGAAAACAATGATTTACAATGCAAATAATAGCATTACCTGACATTCTACCTGCAACGGCAAAGGATTTTTGCTTGTGAAACTGAGTCTTAACGCTTGCGGATTGTCGCTCCAGGACCTGGTGTTTGGCGCTTCTATCTATTTCCCTCCCCTGTTTAAAGCCGTCCTGCCGGGATTCTTTATCTGGCTGGTGCTCCACCGTCAGCTGCGCGACTGGATGTACGCCGGCGATATCTGGCACCCGCTGCTGATGGATCTCTCCCTGTTTGCGCTTTCAGTGTGTCTGGCGCTGGTTCTGTTGACCATCTGGTAATGTTAACTCGATGAAAAAAATAAAATACTTCTCAACCCTGTTGATCGCGGCGCTGGCGATTATTGCCGCCTGGCTGGTCTGGAACTACTACACCCAATCGCCGTGGACCCGCGACGGCAAGGTACGCGCCGAGCAGGTCGGCGTCACGCCTCAAGTCTCCGGCAGCATCCTGCAGCTCAACGTCCGCGATAACCAGTTGGTGAAAGCCGGAGACGTGCTGTTTAAGATCGATGACACCCCCTATCGAATTGCCTTACTCGACGCCCAGGCGCAGCTGGCCAAAACCCGCGCCGACCTGGCGAAGGCCCGGGTGGAACAGGCGAAAGCCGCCAGTGACGCCGCCCGCCGCCGAAATCTGTCGCGCAACGTGATTTCCGCCGAAGATCTGGAAAGCGCCGGCACCGCGCTGAATACCGCTAATGCGGTCCTCGAAGCGGCCAAAGCCCTGGTGGGCGTGGCGCAGGCCAGTCTTGAACACGCCCAGTGGCAGCTGGAGCAGACCGCGATAAAGGCTCCGGTTGACGGCTGGGTCACCAATCTCTCGACCCGGGTGGGCGACTACGCCTCGGTTGGCCACCCTCTGTTCGCGCTGGTAGACAGCCACTCGTTCTACGTCATCGGCTATTTTGAAGAAACCAAGCTGCGCCATATCCGCGCCGACGATAGCGCCGAGGTTATTCTGTATAGCAGCAAGCAAAAGTTACAAGGTCACGTCTCCAGCATCGGCCGTGCCATCGTTGACCAGAGCGTTGAAAGCGGCGCCGGGCTGGTGGCGGATATTAAACCGAATATTCCGTGGGTACGCCTGGCCCAGCGGGTGCCGGTACGCATCGAGCTGACCGACCTGCCGCCGGAGATCACGCTTATCTCCGGCACCACCTGTACCGTCTCTATAGGCCAACCGTAGTGAAGGTGCAGGCCCTGACGTGGCGCGCGCTTCCGTGGGTTAAGGCCAGCCGGGCGCAGTGGCGGTACGCGCTGCGCAACGGTATTGCCATGTGCCTGGCGCTGAGCGTCGCCTATTGGCTGAACCTCGACGAGCCCTACTGGGCGATGACCTCGGCGGCGGTGGTCAGCTTTCCGACGGTCGGCGGCGTGATCAGCAAAAGCTTTGGCCGCATCGCCGGCAGCCTGCTCGGCGCCTGCGCCGCCCTGCTATTGGCCGGCCATACCCTGAACGATCCGTGGCTGTTCCTGTTTAGCATCTCGGCATGGATCGCGCTCTGCACCTGGGCCTGCGCGATGTACACCAATAACGTGGCCTACGCTTTCCAGCTTGCCGGCTATACCTGCGCCATTATTGCCTTCCCGGTGATCAACGTTACCGACGCCAACGAGCTGTGGACCATTGCCCAGTCGCGCGTTTGCGAAGTCATCATTGGGATCCTGTGCGGCGGGTTTATGATGATGATCCTGCCCAGCACCTCCGACGGTACTACGCTGCTAACGGCGTTGAAAAACATGCACGCGCGCCTGCTGGAGCATGCCAGCCTGCTGTGGGTACCGGAAACCACCGATGCCATTCGTACCGCCCACGAAAGCGTAATTGGCCAGATCCTGACCATGAACCTGCTGCGTATTCAGGCCTTCTGGAGCCACTACCGCTTCCGCCGACAGAACCCGCTGCTGAACTATTTGCTGCACCAGCAGCTGCGCATGACCAGCGTCATCTCCAGCCTGCGCCGAATGCTGCTCAACTGGCCCGATGCGCCGACCAATACCCGCGCGGTGCTGGAGACGCTGCTGAGCGAACTGGCCAGCCCGCGCGCCGATCTCTACTCCGTCGCCCGCATTATCGCCCCGCTGGCGCCCGGAGCCGCTGCCGACTACCGGCATCTGGCCTTCTGGATGCGCCTGCGCTACTTCTGCCGCCTCTATCTGCAGAGCAGCCGCTGGATAGCGCGGGTGGAAAACGCGACGGCAGTGACCGAATTCAACGTTCCTTCGGCGCCCGCGCTGGCCCGCCACACCGATCAGGCGGAAGCGCTGTGGAACGGCGTGCGAACCTTCTGCGCGCTGGTGATGGTCGGGGCCTGGGGCATCAGCACCCAGTGGCAGTCCAGCGCCGCCGCGCTCACCCTCGCCGCTATCTGCTGCGTACTCTATTCCGTCTCGCCCTCGCCGTTTAAATCGCTGACGCTGCTGATGCGCACGCTGGTGCTGCTCTCGCTGTTCAGCTTCGTGGTGAAATTCGGCCTGATGGTGCAGATAACCGATTTATGGCAATTCCTGCTGTTTCTCTTTCCCCTGCTTACCACCATGCAGCTGCTTAAGCTGCAGATGACAAAGCTGGCGGGTCTGTGGGGGCAGCTGATCGTTTTTATGGGTTCGTTTATTTCGGTAACCAATCCGCCGGTCTACGACTTTGCCGCATTCCTTAACGATAACCTGGGAAAAATCATCGGCGTAGGCCTTGCCTGGCTTGCCTTCGCGGTGATAAGCCCGGGCTCGGATGCACGCAAAAGTCGTCGCCACATCAAGGCGTTACGCCGTCACTTTGTCGATCAGCTTAGCCGCCATCCGCAGCACAGCGAGCACGAGTTTGAGTCTCTGGTTTATCACCACATCAGCCAGCTGAGTAACAGCCAGGATGCCCTGGCGCGCCGCTGGCTGCTGCGCTGGGGGGTGGTGCTGCTTAACTGTTCGCACGTGGTGTGGCAGCTTCGGGAGTGGGAAACCCGCTCCGACCCGCTCTCTCAGGTGCGCGATCTGTGCATCAGCCTGCTGCGGGATGTGATGAGCGAGCGCGGCGTTCAGCAGCGGCCGCTGGCGTCAACGCTGCAGGAGCTGCAGCGCATTTGCGACGCGCTTAGTCATCACCATCAGCCGGCGGCGAAGGAGCTGGCGGCGGTTATCTGGCGCCTCTACTGCGCGCTGTCGCAGCTGGAGCAGGCGCCCGTTGCCGGAACGATAGAAGAAAGGACGGCGTGAAGCGTTGGCGCTGAAAGAAAAAACCCGGAAAACGGCGCGGGCCATATCCGGGTTTATCGCGGCACAGCACGAGCGCCGGTAGCGCTTTTGCGTCGCTTACGGGACGTCGTATCCCAGCGCGGCTTTGCGGATGCGGAACCACTGCTGACGAGTCATATTCAGCTTTTCCGCCACCAGCGCGGAGCGGACGCGCTCAATCTTGCCGGAGCCAATAATCGGCAGCGGCCGCGACGGCAGGCGCAGGATCCACGCGTAGACCACCTGCTCAATGCTTTCGGCGTTCAGCTCCCGGGCAACCTGAGCCAGCTCATCGCGCAGCGGCTGGAAGCTTTCGTCATTAAACAGACGGCCGCCGCCCAGGCAGGACCACGCCATCGGCCTGATCCGCAGCTGCTGCAGCTGATCTAAGGTGCCGTCAAGCAGCAGCGGCTGATGCACCGGCGAAATTTCCACCTGGTTAGTCGACAGCGTAAACGGCAGACGCGACTGCAGCAGGGTAAACTGGGCCGGCGTAAAGTTAGAAACGCCGAAGTGGCGCACCTTGCCGCCGTGGTGCAGCGCGAGGAAGGCTTCCGCCACCTCGTCGGCATTCATCAGCGGATCCGGGCGATGAATCAGCAACAAATCGAGATGATCGGTAGCCAGATTACGCAGCGACTGCTCGGCGCTGAGCACGATATGGTCGCGATCGGTAATGTAGTGCCCGATGGTGTTTTCCGCCCGCGCCTTCGTGGCAATGCCGCATTTGCTGACAATTTCCATCCGGCTACGCAGATGCGGAGCCAGCTTCAGCGCTTCGCCAAACGTCGCCTCACAGCGATAGTCACCGTAAATATCCGCGTGATCGACGGTTGTGACGCCAAGATCCAGGTGCTGCTCAATAAAGCCTACCAGCTCTTGCGCGGACATATTCCAGTCCATCAAACGCCAGTAGCCCATAACGAAACGCGAGAATTCCGGCCCCTGCGGGGCCATAGCAATACGCTGAACCATAGCAACATCCTCAACAAAAAAGTGCTTCGAGTATACCCATTTTTGCCATTAAAACAGTGAAGGTTGCTGCGGTTCTTCCGCGATGTTTACCTTAGCTGCACGTAATTTGCGCAACAGGCGCTGGCGACACAGCCGCAGGACCTCCTGCTTTTGTACGTCGCTCATCGTCTGCCAGCTGAAGCGCTCCTCGCGGCTGCGTAAACAGCCGCGACAGTAGCCGCGTTCATCCGACTGACAAATTCCCCGGCACGGACTTGGTACCGGGAAAAACTCCAGCTGCTCTGCCACCTCACGCCTCCGATCGCCTCTTTCTCTCTTTCATTGAAGACGTTTCACCGGCGGTTGGCAACTTTTGTTACCCGACCACCGCGCCGCGCGGCATTTAAATTTATCTCTTGCATTAGACCAATCGGTCTACTACAGTGAGCGCCATGAACAAACATACCGATTGCGATACCCGCGAACATATCCTGGCCACCGGCGAACAGCTGTGCATGCACCGCGGCTTTACCGGCATGGGCCTGAGCGAACTGCTGAAAACGGCGGAAGTGCCGAAGGGCTCTTTCTATCACTATTTTCGCTCAAAGGAAGCTTACGGGGTTGCGCTGCTGGAACATCACTACGCTGGCTATCTGCAGCGGCTGGTGGCGCATTTCGCCCACGGCGAAGGCAACTATCGCGATCGCCTGCTGGCCTACTATCAGCATACGCTGACTCAGTTTTGCCAGCAGGGCATTATCAGCGGCTGCCTGACGGTGAAGCTATCGGCGGAAGTTTGCGATCTGTCGGAGTCGATGCGTGCCGAGATGGATAAAGGCGCCAGCCAAATTATTACCCTGCTTGGCGACGCGCTGGACAAGGGCCGTCAGGAAGGCAGCCTGGTCTTCAGCGGCGACGCGTTAACCCTGTCGCAGGTGCTCTACTCCCTGTGGCTGGGCGCCAACCTGCAGGCCAAGATTACGCGCAGCGCAACGCCGCTGGAAAGCGCCCTTGCCCATGCCAAAAGTATTATTGCCGCGCCTGGCGTTTAACAGGCGTTTTTATTTAATGAATTATGAGACGACCGGTCTACTCAGGAGTCATTATGTCCGAATCAAAACTGTTTACCCCGTTAAAAGTGGGTGCGGTCACCGTACCTAACCGCGTGTTTATGGCTCCGTTGACCCGCCTGCGCAGCATCGAACCTGGCGATATCCCGACTCCTCTGATGGCCGAGTACTACCGTCAACGCGCCAGCTCGGGACTGATTATTTCAGAAGCGACGCAGATCTCCGCCCAGGCTAAAGGCTATGCCGGCGCCCCGGGCCTGCACAGCCCGGAACAGATCGCGGCCTGGCAGAAAATCACCGCCGGCGTTCACGCCGAAGCGGGACACATGGCCGTCCAGCTGTGGCACACCGGGCGTATCTCCCATAGTAGCCTGCAGCCGGGCGGCGCGGCGCCGGTGGCGCCTTCCGCCATCAGCGCCGGCACCCGTACCTCGCTGCGCGATGAGAACGGCCACGCCGTGCGCGCCGACACCTCCATGCCGCGTGCGCTGGAGCTCGATGAGATCCCGGGGATCGTCGACGATTTCCGCCAGGCGGTAGGCAACGCGCGCGACGCCGGCTTCGATCTGGTGGAACTGCACTCGGCCCACGGTTACCTGCTGCACCAGTTCCTCTCCCCGACCTCTAACCAGCGTACCGATCGGTACGGCGGCAGCGTTGAAAACCGCGCGCGCCTGGTGCTGGAAGTGGTGGATGCGGTCAGTAAAGAGTGGAGCGCCGATCGCATCGGTATCCGCGTATCGCCAATCGGCAGCTTCCAGAACGTCGATAACGGCCCGAATGAAGAAGCTGATGCCCTGTATCTCATTGAAGAGCTGGCTAAACGCGGTATCGCCTACCTGCACATGTCCGAGCCGGACTGGGCCGGCGGCCAGCCGTACAGCGACGAGTTCCGTCAGAAGGTTCGCGACCGCTTCCCGGGCGCCATCATCGGCGCGGGCGCCTACACCATTGAAAAAGCTAACGACCTGATCGGCAAAGGGCTGATTGACGCCGTCGCTTTCGGCCGCGATTTTATCGCCAACCCGGATCTGGTTGCCCGCCTGAAGCACAAAGCGGCCCTGAACCCGCAGCGTCCGGAGAGCTTCTACGGCGGCGGCGCAGAAGGCTATACCGATTACCCTACGCTGTAATTCTCTCTTTTAGCGCGATAAAACAATAGCGGCGGAGTACCGCCGCTATTTTGCATTTATTCGCTTTCCGTCCGCTCGCAATCCACCTGACGGCGCGTTCAGGCCGGCTGCTGCAGCTGATATCCACCCTGCTCCCGCGGTATAAGAACCGGCAGGCAGCTTAGCAGCCGCCGCGTATAGGAATGCTGAGGATTATCCAGAACGTCGTCGCTCCAACCGCTTTCAACCAGGTTCCCCTTCTCCATCACCAGCACTCTGTCCGCTATCTGCTCCACGGCGCCGAGATCGTGCGTAATAAACAGGCAGGCAAAGCCGTAATGCTGCTGGAGCCGCTTGAGCAGATCGAGAATTTGTTTCTGCACCGTCATATCCAGCGCTGAAGTCGGCTCATCGGCGATGATAAAGGCCGGACGGCGGACAATCGCCCGCGCAATCGCCACCCGCTGACGCTGGCCGCCTGAAAGCTGATGAGGATAGCGGGACATAAACAGCTCTCCCAGCCCAACCTCATCCAGCACCTCGCGCACCCGCTGCTCGCGCGCGCTGCGGTTCATCGTCGCCACCAGCAGCAGCGGCTCCTCGATAATTTGCGCGATGCGCATCCGCGGATTAAGCGAGGAGAACGGGTCCTGCTGGATCATCTGACACTCCCGCCGCCAGGCGGTCATCAGCGCCTTATCCGCCGGGTTGAGCGCCCGTCCGCGGAACGCCAGCACGCCCTGGCTGGCCTTCAGCATGCCGGCAATAAGCTTACCGATGGTGGTTTTGCCGGAGCCGCTCGCGCCGACCAGCGCCACCGTCTCGCCGGCGCGCACGTTAAAGCTGATCCCGTTTACCGCGTGCGTCACCTTCGCCGGACGGAACCAGGACTTGCGGCCTACATAGCGGATATCAACGTCCGTCAGCGCAATCACGCTTTCCGCCGCCAGCAGCCGCTGGCGATCCGGCGCCGGCTGGCGTACCGGCAGCGCTTCCAGCAGGCGCCGGGTATAGGCGTGCTGCGGTTCGGCCAGCAGGCGCTGGCTGCCGTTCTGCTCAACCACCTCGCCTTGCTCCATCACCATAATGCGCGACGCGTAGCGCGCAACCATCGACAGATTGTGGCTAATCAGAATCACGGCGCTGCCCTTTTCGGCGGTGAGCGCCAGCATCAGATCCATCACCTCATGCTGTACCAGCACGTCCAGAGCGGTAGTCGGCTCATCGGCGACAATCAGCTTCGGCTCAAGCAGCATAACCGCGGCGATCATCACCCGCTGGCGCATGCCTCCCGAAAACTCATGGGGATAAGCGCCCAGTAATTTCCCGGCATCGGCCAGTCCGACGCGCTCCAGCATCGCCACGATCTTTTCCCGCCGCGCGGATTCGCTGAGGCGGGTGTGTAGTGCCAGCCCTTCATCAAGCTGGCGACCAATGGTCATCGCCGGATTTAGCGATGTCATCGGCTCCTGAAAAACCATACCGATGCCCGCGCCGCGCAGATCGCGCAGCTGATCGGGGGTAAGCTGATTGAGGTCGCGGCCGTCAAAGATTAGCGAATCCGCAAAGCTGGTCACCCCGGTCGGCAGCAGCGAAATTAAAGAACGCATCGCCAGGGTTTTACCGCTGCCGGACTCCCCGACTACCGCCAGCACTTCGCCAGGAGCGAGCGTAAATGAGATCCCCTTTACGACTTCGCGCTCCGCGACGCTAACCCGCAGGTTACTGACCTGCAATAATGCGGTTGTATTGTTCATCACTGCATCCTCGGATCGAGATAATCACGCAACGCGTCGCCCAGCATGTTGACCCCCAGCAGCGCCAGCGATATACAGAGGCCCGGCAGGAGCGCAAGCCACGGCGCCTGAGCAAGATAGCTGCGGCTGGCGGCCAGCATATTGCCCCACGTCGGCTCCGGCGGCGGCACGCCGAGGCCGAGAAAGGAGAGCGCGCTTTCTGAAATTAACACCCAGCCCAGCATCGAGGTTGCCAGCACAGTTAAGGGCGCCAGGCAATTAGGCAGAATATGGCGGCGTAGGATCGCCCATTCGTTGTGCCCCATCACCCTCGCCGCAGAGACAAACTCCGCCTCGCGCAGTCCCAGCACGGTGCCGCGAACGATGCGCACCACCGAAGGGGTGTAGGCCAGACCCAGCGACAAAATAATGCCGTAGCGGTTGTTGCCGAGAATGCTCAACAGCGCCAGCGCCAGCAGAATGCCGGGAAAGGCCAGCAGCGCATCGGTCAGCATCATAATCAGCCGATCCACCGCGCCGCGCAGGTAGCCGCTGATAAGCCCCAGCGTAATACCGACCAACAGCGCAAAGCCAACCGTCACCAGAGATATGGTCATACTGGCATTGGCTCCGGCCAGCAGGCGGCTGAGCACGTCGCGACCGTATTCGTCGGTGCCCAGCAGATGGCCCGCGCCCGGAGACTGCAGGCGCGCCAGAATATTAATCCGCGACGGGTCCAGCGGAGTCCAGAAGAAGCCCACGATGCCGGCCAGCGCGATGGTGCCAATCAGCGCGATTCCCAGCAGCGCGTTTGGCGCGAGGACGATATGTTTTCTCTTCACGCAGAAACCCTCGGATTGAACAGTGGATAGAGCGCATCAATCAGCAGATTGGTAAGCACATAGAGCGTGGCGATAAACAGCATACATCCCTGAATAACCGGATAGTCGCGGGCATAAATGGCATCCACCAGCAGGCGGCCGAGCCCCGGCAGGCTGAAGACCGTTTCCGTCACCGCCACCCCGCTGAGCAGGTTGCCGAGCGTCAGGCCAATCAGCGTCCACGTCGGCCCAAAGGCATTCGGGAACACGTGGCGCGTCAGCACCGCGCGCTCGCGCAGCCCTTTCGCCCGGGCGTGGGAGACATAATCGAGCCGCAGCACCTCCAGCGTACTGGCCCGCATCATGCGGACCAGCGCGCCGATCTCCACCAGCACCAGCGTTAGCACCGGCATCAGCAGATATAGCAGCCCCGCCTTCAGGTCATCGCTCAACGAGACGTAGCCGACAACCGGCAGCCAGCCCAGCTTCAGGCCGAGCAGCAGCAGAATAAGCAGCCCCATCCAGAAGCTGGGGATCGACAGCAGAAACGTGGAGAACATTACCAGCCCGGTATCCAGGGAGGAGTTCTGTTTCCACGCCGCCAGCATTCCCGCAGGCACCGCCAGCAGCGAGGCGATAACGATGGCCACCAGCACCACGCTTAGCGTCACGCCGAAGCGTTGCAGAATCAAAGGCAGCACCGCCTGACCGCTCTGAATGGAGTGGCCAAAGTCGCCGTGCAGCACGTTCGCGGACCAGATAAAGAACTGCTGCACGATCCCCTGATCCAGCCCCATGCTGTGGCGCAGATCGGCAAGGCTGGACTCCGTGGCCATATCCGCCAGCATTAGCAGCGCCGGGTCGCCCGGCACCATGCGCGTCAGCAGAAAGACCAGCACGGTCACCAGCAGCAGCGTCGGAATCGCGGTCAAAATACGGGTAAGCAGAAACTGCAACATGCGCGTCTCCTTATCTCATCAGGCTTTGCTGACGTTCCACAGCCGCGCGGCGGCGGCCAGCCAGGATTTATAGCCGCTGATCGCCTTACGGTGCGCAACAATATCCAGCCCGGGATAAAAGATGATCAGCGGGACATCAGCAATCATCTGCTGGTGCAGCTTATCGGTGATGGCCTGGATCCGCGCCGGATCGTCAACGGTGGCCAGCTCATCGGTCATCGCGATAGCCTGCGGATCGCCCCAGACCTTACGTTTCTGCTTCGTTTTATCTCCCACCAGCTGCTCAAACGCCAGCGCCGGGTTAAAGCGCGCGGAGTAGGTAAAGGTCATCATTTGATAGCGCCCGGACTGATAGCGCTCAAGCTGGGTCGCCCACTCCATGGTAGTAACCCGGGCGTTAATGCCCGCCGCCTGCAGCATCGCCTGGATAATAATGGCCATATCAAAACTCGGCACAGTGGCGCGCTTGTTGGCGATAATCTCCAGCGGCTCGCCTTTATAGCCCGCCTCTTTCAGCAGCTGGGCCGTGCGGGCCGGATCGTACTTATAGCCCTGCTTTTGAATATTGCTGTAAAACGCCGAGGCCACGGAAATGTTGGAGTTGGAGGCCTGCGCCAGGTTCTGGCTGGTTCCCAGCGCGATCTGTTCGCTATCCAGCGCAGAGGCTATCGCCTGGCGCAGCTTGACGTTTTTCAGCAGCGGATCGTCGGTCTGAATCAGCATCACGTGACGCTGGGCGTTAGGCGCCACTTCGAGGGAGATATTGGGGTCTTTTTTCAGGTCGATGCCGTCAATCGGGCTCACCTGCGCCAGATCCACCGCTCCCGACTGCAGGCCCGCCTTCACCGTTGCCGCATCGGGGATCGCCATAAAGCGCACCTCCTCCACCAGCGCCTTTTTGCCGCCGACGAAGCCATCCTCTTTCCCCGCCAGCGCGCTGTAGTCGGCAAAGCGCTTCAACGAGACGTATTCGCCGTGCTTCCACTCGCCAAAGCTGAACGGCCCGGTGCCGATCGGCGCAATCCAGGAGCCATCCGCGGCAACCGATTTAGGGCTGATCACCGCGGCCGCGCCGCAGTCGGTGCGCGCCAGCGTGTCCAGAAACAGCGCCACCGGTTTCTCCAGCGTCATGACCACGGTATGGGCATCCGGCGCGCTGACGTCGGTAACATGAATCAACCCGCTGCCGTCAAACTCGCGCAAACATCGCCACTGGGTTTTCGGGTCGTTCCAGTGCTTCCAGCTCCACACCACGTCCTGCGCCGTCATGGCGTCGCCGTTGTGAAACTTCACCCCTTCGCGCAGGTGGAAGGTATAGGTTTTGCCTTCATTACTCACATCCCACGATGACGACAGCATCGGGCCAACGGTCCCGTCTTCACGGTAGCCCACCATCCCTTCCACCACGTGCATCAGGACATTATCGGTGTTTCCGTCGCGGTTGACGCCCGGCTGGCTGCTGCGGATATCCTGATTCAGCGCAAAACGAATCACTTCGCCATCGGCCGCCTGCGCCACCATGCCCGGCAGTAACAGGGCAACAGCTGATAATAATTTTTTCATAGCGATCTCTCTGTTAATCGAGCGTGTAGCGCGTGAAGTCGCGGTTAAGTGCCGGAAGCGGTACCACATCCATCATCCCCTCAGCGGGAGTCATCACGATCATCGCCACCGTGGCGGATAAATCGCTGCTGAACCCCGGCCGCGGCGGCCGACAGACGGAATAGGGGGAGCCGAAATCATCGAAAAAGGCGCTTTTCATCTCCTCTTCGCCCGGTTTCGCGTGAGCGTTGAGTAGTTCATGGACCCGCCAGCTGCGGTACAGCGAATCCGGCGAGGCGTCGACGCCCTCCTCGCGAATTTTGCAGCGCGCGGGCAGGCTCTCCCAGTGGTTGGCATGCACCAGCAGGCCATTTTGCGGGTAGAGGGTGAAGCTTTCGTCCGGGGCGCATTCAAAATCGATCGCAAAGCCCTCTTTTGTGCTGAGGATCATATTGTTGGAGCACGACTTAGGCGTGGTGGCCACCACCTTCATCGCCAGCGCCATATGCTGCTGTTCCAGCGCCTTGCGGCGGATCAGCGACAGCGGAACGCCCTGCTGCTGATAATCACGCTCGCAGCGCAGATAGTTAGCGGTGATGGCGATACCGGCACTGTTCATCCCGCTGCGGCCAAGCCCCCCGGCCTCCACGAAAGTCAGGACATCCGGCCCCTGCTGACGCTTAATTTTCACCACCACCGAACTCTCCGCGCACTCCGCGCGCCAGTCCCAGTTTTGCCCATGAATCAGTTTGCCGTGCGGGCTGCGCTGCGGCAGGATCACCGCGCCGGTACAGCCATCTTTTATGCTGTCGTCGTGCGGCGTCTGGCACTGCTGCAGGCTACGCGCCTGGGCGATAACTTCAGTACGGGCGTTGATCATCACAATCGCTTCCAGCGAAACGCCGGACGCGCTGGCGATGCCGCGCATTTCGTCGAGATAGTCCGCGTCAAACTCGCGAATGATGGCGCTGAAGCTATTAATCAGGCGGTCGCGCTGTTCCTGACCGATCCGCAGGGCGTTCAGCTGGTCGCCATAAATGGCTACGCTGGCGTGGATCCGCGCCTTAGCCTGCTCACCGTACTGGCAGCCCCGTTCGTACGGCGTGCCGGAAATTTCAATTAAGGGAAAAGGTTGCGTCACGTTGTTCGCTCCTCAGCGATTTGCCTGCAGTACGCGCAGGAAGAAGTCTTTCACCTGATCCAGCACTTTCATGCCGTCGTGGCCGACGTTTGGCACTATCTCTTGTTCGGCTTTCACGCCGTGCTCGCGCAGGCTGTTGAGCAGCGCGGTATTTCGTTCGATGCGGGTCACGCCGGCATCATTACATCCCGGCTGATAGTACCGGCCGCCGGGCTGGTGGGTGATTTCCCAGGTTTCCAGATCGACCTTGCCAACCACCAGCTGCACCGCGACCTCCTTTAAGGCGTGGTAATCCAGCGGCCTGCCAAAGATTTGCTCAAAGTTCTGCACTCCCGGCCACCAGGCTTTGCTGTCGTCCAGCAGCGTGACCGACCCCGGGGCGCCAATGGAGACCCCCAGCAGCTTTTCCGGGTGAATGTAGAGGAAGCGGTGGGCGAAATGACCGCCTCCCGAGTAGCCGAACAGCAGAAATTTGCCAAAGTCGCAATCCAGCAGCTCGCTTACTTCATCAATCATCGCCAGCAGCGCCAGGTCATAGCGAATATCCTGCTCAATGATGTATTTAAAACCGTGAGAATTGCCGTCCCCTAACGGCCCGACGGGAAACAGCGGAGCCAGAACTACGCAGCGGTTGTAGCGGGCAAACTCGGTAAAGGCATCCCGGTATTGCACCATCGAACGGCCGGTTCCGTGCATCGCCACGACCAGGCGATAATCGGTTTTGTCGCCATCGAATCCGGGCGGAACGTACAGGCAATACTGGAAGCGGGGATCGTGTCGGCTGGAAAAAATAGTCGTGCTGCCGCGATAGTAAAGCGCCTAGCTACGCCCGGCGGCATGCTCAGAATCATTTTTAATTACTGATAGTTGCATAAATTGTTTTCTCGTTGATCGGCTGTTCAAAATTGATTCAAACACAAAACCAAAATTGGCGCCAATTTAATAAACAATTTATTAACAAAAGATCTGGTTCATGTCACAATTCAGCTTTGGGTCAGAGCAAAAGCCAATAGACCAACGGTTTAAACTGGTGCCAAAGCCGGGAACCGTTCATTATCAGGCTGCAAAAATCGCGGGAACCAGAACAAGGAGCTGAGGATATGATGCAAGGTAAAACCACTCTGGTGCACGTTGCCAACCTGCTGGCGATGGATATTAATACCGGGGTTTTCCAGCCGGGCGCCTGGCTGAAACAGGTCGAGCTGGCGGAGCGCTATGAGTGTACGCGCAGCGATGTTCGCCGCGCCCTCGATCAGCTGGTCATCGAGCGGCTGGTGCAGCATGTTCCCAATCGCGGGTACCATGTCTATTCGCCCGACGTGCAGCAGCGGCGCAATATTTCACGCATCCGCGCGGTGCTGGAGAGCGCATCGGCCAGCGATATCGTCGAGCACATCCAGCCCGCGCAGCTGGCCGCCCTGCGCCAGGGCGCCGAGTTGTTTGACCACTACACTCAGTTCGGCACCATCCTGCAGCAGTATGAATCCAACCTCGCCTTTCACCGCGCGCTGCTTGCTCCCTGTTCGAACAAGGACATGATTGAACTGATTTTCGAACTCCGCAGCCGGGTTCCCTCCGCGGCGCTGGGGCAATGGAACTCCCATGCGAGGATCGTCCAGTCCTCGCAGGAACATTTCGCGATGGTCGAGGCGATAGAGCGAGGCGATCCCTCTACCCTGGCGACGCTGCTGCGCCAGCATATCCTCCAGGATGACGATGCGCCGGCCCCGGCGGACGGCTCAATGCGATGAGATAAACGCGGAGGGCGTCATCGGGGCGGGCAGAGAAAAATTGTGCTTCATGCGCTCGACTTCGCGCACCGGCGTCAGGCCAAAAAGGCGCTTAAACTCGCGGCTGAACTGAGAAATGCTCTCGTAGCCGACCCGCACGCCGGCGGCGGAGGCGGTCAGGTTGTTGCGCAGCATCAGCAGCCGGGCCTGATGCAGGCGCGTTGATTTCAGGTACTGCATCGGCGAGGTGTTGGTGACCGCCTTGAAGTGGCTGTGAAAGGTCGGAACGCTCATTCCGACCTCTTTCGCCAGGGCGGTGACGTCAAGGTTCTCGGCGTAGTGCCCATGAATTTTGCGTAATGCTTTCGCCACCTTGCCAAACTGGCCCTGCATCAGCAGGGCGCTGCGCAGCGCCGGCCCCTGCTCGCCGGTCAGCACCCGGTAATAGATCTCCCGCAGCATCGACGGTCCGAGCATTTCCGCGTCCAGCGGCGAAGACATAATCTGCAGAAAACGTAAAACCGATCCGCCAACCTGCTCATCCATCAGGCTCGACATCATGCTGCGCGGCGCGGCGACGACGGGCGCACCGCGGCCGTCAAGTTCCAGCAGTAGATCTGCCGCTAAGGTGAAGTCGAGGCGAATGTAAATAGCCAGCATCGGCTCGGCGGCGCTGGCGTCGGTTTCCATGGTGAACGGCACCGGCACGGAGACCATCAGATAATGCCGGGCATCATACAAATAGACATCATTGCCAAGAAATCCCTTCTTTCTTCCCTGCACGACAATAACGATCCCCGGTTCGTATAAAACCGGCGTTCGCAGCAGCGGACGGTTCGATCGCAAAAAGCGAACGTCGGGCAAAGCGGTAAGGTTGTAGCCCTCCCGCGGGGTCAGACGATCCAGCAGCATCACCATTTGCCGGTCGGCGGTCATTGTCATAAAGCCTGCGCTAAAGAAGCCTGAACGTGCCTGAAGTGTGCCACTCTCGCGACCTCGCGTCCAGATAACTCATAGGAACAGGCAAAGAACGAAGAGGATCGGGGCTACGCCCGATCGCCGTTAAACCCTATGCTGTCTGCTCAATTTCACCATGGAGAGTCCATATGTCAGCAAAACTATTTTTCATCACCGGCGTCAGCAGCGGATTTGGCCGGGCGCTGGCCGAAGAGGCGCTTAGCGCGGGGCATCGGGTGGTCGGAACGCTACGCAACGAGAGCGACCGGCAGCAGTTCGAGGCCCTGTCGCCGGGCCAGTGCTTTGGCAGAGTGCTGGACGTTACCGATTTCGCCGCCATCCCGTCGCTCGTTGAGGCCGTAGAGCGGGAAATTGGCGCGGTTGACGTGCTGGTCAATAACGCCGGCTACGGCCATGAAGGCATCATGGAAGAGTCGCCGATCGAGGAGCTCCTGGCGCAATTCAACGTTAACGTATTTGGCGCGGTCGCGGTAATTAAAGCTTTCTTACCCTGGTTCCGCGCGCGCCGCGCCGGCCACATTCTGAATATCACTTCGATGGGGGGATTTATCACCATGCCCGGCATCAGCTACTACTGCGGCAGTAAATTCGCGTTACAGGGGATTTCAGAAACGTTAAGCAAAGAGCTTAAGCCCTTTAATATCGCCGTGACGGCGGTGCAGCCGGGATCGTTTCGCACCGACTGGGCCGGGCGCTCAATGGTGCGCGCTGCCCGCAGTATTGACGATTACGACAGTAGCTTCGGCCCCATTCGCGAAACGCGGATGCAGCGCAGCGGCCACCAGCCGGGCGATCCGCGTCGGGCGGCGCGGGCGATGCTGGCGCTGATTAACCATCCGGCCCCTCCGGTGTCACTGCTGCTGGGAAGCGACGCGGTAACGCTGGTTAAAGAGAAGCTTCAGCAGATGAGCGCCGGAATCGACGCCTGGGAGGAGATCAGCCGCTCCACCGATGGCTAAAATACGCCGGGCCCCGTCCACGGAGGGACGGAAACCCGCCCGGCGTTTGACGATCTCCCCAGCCCCCCCTCTCTGCCCCTCTTGCTCCTCGCTCCTGCCGCCGGCCCGTCGGCCTGGTTAAAATTACAGCAAAAATGATAATACGAATGATCTTGATAATCATTATCATTGTTACATATAATTCTGCGAAAAAATTCAGCGTTAAAAATAAATGCTACCAATAAAACAGAAAACGGATATTTATGTTTAATATGGAATGCTTGTTAAAATCTCTGGTTGTTAGCGGCGCTCTGGCCCTGACGGCATGCCAAAACGCTGCCTCAACGACACCAGCCGCCACAGCGTCGGTGGAAGCCTGCGCCTGTATTGTAGACACCGCCTCCGGCAGCACCCTGACGCCGGCGCAGCTTATCGCCGGGATACGCAGCGCCCCGATAGTCATCGTCGGCGAAGAACACACCAATGTCCGACACCATCAGATTGAGCAGTGGCTGCTAAAAAATCTTAACCAATCCCGCCCCCAGGGCAGCGTGCTGCTGGAGATGATCGATATCAGCCAGCAGGATGCGGTCAACCGCGTCAAGCAGGCCAGCGCGTCCGGAACGTCGGTCAGCGCCACCCGCGCGGCGGAAGCGATGCGCTGGAACAGCGGCTGGCCGTGGGATCTCTATCGTGACCTGGTAATGACCGCCCTGGAGGGGCCCTGGCCGCTGATGGCCGCCAATATCAGCCGCCAGCAGGTCAGCGAACTTTACCAACACCCTACTTTCCCGAGCGGAGAACGCTCTTCTCGTCCGCAGGTACATGAAGCCCTGTCGGCGATCATATACCTGATGCACGATGGCAAAATTAGCGGCGAACAGGTCACCGCGATGATGGCCATTCAGCAGAATCGCGATCGCTTTATGGCCCAACAGCTCATGCACGCGCCGCGCCCGGCGCTGCTGATTGCCGGCGGCTATCACGCCGCCAAAGATACCGGCGTGCCCCTGCATCTGGCCGATTTAGGCGCAGAAAAACCACTGGTGGTGATGCTCACCACCGACGGCACCACGCTGACGGCAAAACAGGCCGACTATATCTGGTCGGTACCGGCGGCGAAATGAAGAACGCGATCAACACGCCGTGCGCGCTTTGGGTAAAGGGCGCCGCCGGCAGCCTGCTGTTCCACGCGGCGCTGATGCTGCCGTTTGTACTTCATTTCTCCCTCAGGCAGCCCGAGTCGACGCCTGCCGCGGTGATGATTGAATATGCGCCTGAGTTTGAGGTCTCCTTCATTCGCTACGAACTGCCGCCGGGCGTCAGCCAGCAGCGCAAGGTAGAAGCCATGACCGAACGCGAGGCGCGCCATAATAAAGAGCTGCCGAAGCTGCGCGAGCATGAGGACGCCGAGCTTAAGCTGGCGGCGGCTACGCCTGAAAAAGAGCGCAAAAAGAAAACGGAAAGAAAGAAGAAATCGTCCCAGGAGCGTAAAGAAGAGCAGGGAAACTCGACCACCACCAGCCTGGCCGCCCCGCCGGTACAGTCCGCGCAGACCCAGCGCAATACGGCACCGCTGGATACCGACGCCGCCAGAATCAGCCAAAATAAAATCAGCTGGGAATCGCTGGTAAAGGGCAAAATCAACAAAATGCGCAACTACCCTGATGATGCAAGGCGGCGTAAACGCACCGGGACGGCCGTCATCGCCTTCAGCGTCGATGAGCGCGGCGAAATACTCAGCACAAAACTGGTCACCTCATCCGGCACCCTGTCACTGGATCGGGCGGCGCTGACTGCGCTTGAAAGCGCGCGACCGCTGCCGCCGCCGCCAAAAGAGATGCTCAGAAACGGCGTCCAGAAGGTCACGCTGCCGGTGGAGTTCGGGCTGTTAAAAATATAGCTCTGCGCGTGGCCTGAATTAACGCCGGCCGGTTAACACACTTAAACAGCGTCATTTGGTTTATTCATTTCGGCATAACAACCGTGGCGGGGAGAATATCCCCTGGCGGTTGCGGAGCTTTTATTTTTTATTTATGAGCAATTTATCGTAACGCAGCCGCTCGGCTGCGCGGGGTAATTTTGTTCATTTTGTGCATTGATAAAATACAAAAACAGGAATTGATTATGGAAAAATCGCAAATAGCCAAAGGGATTATGGCCGGACTTATTATTGTCCACGGCCATACCTTTGCCGCAGAAAATGAGGGGGAATCGGTCTTTTCTCCGCTGACTATTACCGATAACCCGCTGGCTGAAAAAAATCAGGTCGGCTCCTCTGAGGAGAGCTATACCCGCCCCGGGGCCTACAGTTCGCGTACGCTAAATAAAAACCTGCAGAGCCTGGATGCATCGCTGCGCAGTATGGCGGGAACCTATACGCAAATCGATCCGCTGCAGGGTTCGATCAGCGTGAATATTCGCGGCATGAACGGGCTGGGCCGGGTAAATACGATGGTCGATGGCGTCACCCAGACCTACTTCGGTATGGCGCCTGCCAACTACCACGGCGGCGCCAACACCGCCGCCGGCGTCCCGCTCGACCCGAACTTTCTTGCCGAAGTTGACGTGACGCGCGGCAGCAGCGCCGGCTCTCAGGGCGTTAACGCCCTCGCGGGTAGCGCCAATTTACGTACCATCGGCATTGACGACATTCTGCGAGAGGGACGCCGGACTGGGGTTCTTTCCCGTTTCTCGGTGGGCGATAATGGCCTTGGGCGCACCGGGATGGTGGCGGTGGCCGGTAAGACCGATACCTTCGACAACGGCGGCGCCCTCGGCGCGCTGGTCGGCATCAGCGGTAGCCGCACCTATGCGACCTATAAAAACGGCGGCGGGCGCAGCAGCGAAGATTTTATCGGCGAAGATAATAAATATTTGCGCCAGGAGCCCCGCTCCCAGCTTTATAAGCTGAACTTCAATCCGGACCAGTTCAATAAAATTGAGTTTTCCGGCCGTAATTACAGCAACAGCTTTACCCGTCGCGACATCACCAGCGACGATTACGCCCTGCGCTATAATTACGCTCCGCTGAACGAGCTGGTGGAATTAAATCTGCTGGCCAGCACCAGCCGTGGAAATCAGTCGTACAAACCGGAATTGCTGTATAACTTCAACAGTTCTTCGACCACCAATAAATCCAACGCTATCGATATTAGCAACATCAGTCGATTTAAAATGAGTGAGGATCTGTTTACCGTATTCCAGGTCGGCGGGAAATTAATGGATACCCGCTATACCCGGCGCTTCGTGCAGAATACTGAAACCGATCACAACGCCTTTGCTCCCGCCGGCAAACAAAAGATATCGTCCTTATACAGCAGCCTGACGCTGAACAAAGATATTTATCAGCTGGATCTCAACCTTAACTACACCCGCAGCCAGGTTACCGGCTACAAGCCGGCCTGCGGCGATAACGAGAAGTGTTTCCCGCAGGGGGAAAGCCACCTCAAGCTCGATGATAACAACCTAAATCCATCGGCAACGTTTTCCGCCCAGGTCACCCCGTGGCTGCAGCCCTTCGTCAGCTGGAGCCGCTCTTCCCGCGCGCCAAACGTACAGGAGGTCTTTTTCGCTAACGAGGGCGGCGCCTCGATGAACCCGTTCCTCAAACCGGAAAAAGCGCAGACCTGGGAGGCCGGCTTTAATATCAACAAGCAGGGCCTGCTGCACGAGCAGGATAGCTTTCATTTAAAAGCCCTGACGTACCGATCGCGGATTAAAAACTATATCACCAGCGAATCCTTTTTCCTGTGCTACGACGGCAGGCTCTGTCAGGATATCGATAACGCTTCCGACAGCTTCAACGCCAACATCTACATCAACGTACCTTCGACGGTAACCGCCACCGGTTACGAAATTGAGGCCGGATATGATATCGGCTTCGCCTATGCGAACCTCTCATGGAGCAAGCAGCACACCGATCAGCCCACCTCGATCGCCAGCACGGTTTACAGCTTTGCCTACAGCGACCTCAGCGACCTGCCCGATAGCTACGCCACGCTCGACGTCGGCGGCCGCCTCTTCGATCGCCGGTTAACGGTCGGCAGCCTGGTCAAGTTCACCGGCAAAACCAGGCGCCTGAGCACCGAGGGCATCAGCGACGACAATATCGTGCCGAAAGAGAGCATGCCCAATATCCCGACCATCATCGACCTCTACAGCAGCTGGCAGGCGACCGACAACATCCAGCTGCGCCTCAGCGTACAGAACGTCACCAACCGCGATTACGCCGAAGCGCTGAACCGCATGAATCAGAGCGTCGATTACGCCCGGGCGGGGACGTCGGTGAATACCACCGCCCGCGGACGAACCTGGATCTTCGGCGGGGAGATCCGGTTCTGAGTTAAAACCCGGCGCGGGGTAATGCCCCGAGTTTTGTCCCGCGCCCCCACTTTTCATATCAGGAAGAAAACATGAATCGCTCCAACTTAAGAACACGACTGGGATGCCTGCTTATTGCGGCTCTCCTGCCCACTTCGGCGCTGGCCATTGACCCACCGCCGCACGAAACCGCGCGCTTCGCTCTGAAAACCAATTATCTCGAGCAGGCGAATGAAGGGATTTACGAACTGGCTTTTGATAACGCCAATCAGTACGTGTTCGCGGCGGTGACCGATCGCGTGAACCGCGAGGCGAACAGAGGCTATTTATACGCCTTTAACCCGACGTCATTGAAAATTGAACATCGCTACGATATGCCGTACCGGGCGTTTTCCCTGGCGATGAATCTGCCGCAGCACCGGCTCTATATCGGTCATACCCAGTCGGCCTCGCTGCGGATAAGCATGCTGGATACCGCCACCGGCAAGCTGACCAAAACCAGCGACCGGCTCAGCTTTAAAACGCCGAACACCGCTGACTCACGCTTCGAGCACCTGCGTCATATGGTCTACAGCCCGGATGCCAATACGCTGTTCGTGAGCTACAGCAATATGCTGAAGACGGCGCAGGGTACGCAGCCGCAGCACAAGCTGCTGATGCTCGACGGCACGACGCTGGCGCTAAAAGGCGAGGTCAAAGAGGCTTATAAGGGTACGGCCTATGGGCTGACGCTCGATGAAAAAACGCAGAAAATCTACGTTGGCGGCCGGGATTATATCAACGAGATCGACGCGAAAAAGCAGCAGGTGCTGCGCACCATTCCCCTGCAGAATACGCAGCCGCGGCTGCCCAGCGCGCAAAATCTGGCGGTGGACTCCGACTCCGGCAGGATCTTTGTCGTGGCCTTCGACCATGACGACCGCAGCGGCCCCCACGACGGGCTCTATATTTTCGATCTGCGCGACGGCAGGCAGTTGGGCTACGTGCGCACCGGCGCCGGAGCCAACGCGGTAAAGTACAATCCGAAATATAACGAGCTCTACGTCAGCAATTTCACCAGCGGCACCCTCAGCGTTGTCGATGCTACCACCTATGCGGTGACCCGTGAATTCCGCACGCCGATCTATCCAAATCAGATGGCGCTATCGGCGGACGGAGATACCCTGTTCGTCGGTATAAAGGAAGGCTTCAACCGCGACTGGGACCCGGATGTCTTTGTGGAGGGTGCGAAGGAACGTATCCTGCGCATCGATTTGCGCAAATCATAGCCGACCGGCGCGCGGTCGGGGCCAGGCGGCAATGCATTTTTAGCGCGCGATGCCTCTGATTGTATGGGCGGCCTGAAAAGGCCGCCTTTTTACGCTATAGTGCTCCGGTGCCGGAAACGCCTTGTCCGTTTCTGATGCCATTCTGGCCATTTTCAAATACGGCGACCAACAGGCCGTTGTAAAACAGGAGTATACAAACATGCGCTTACTTCACACCATGCTGCGCGTTGGCGATCTGCAGCGTTCTATCGAGTTTTACACCAACGTGCTCGGCATGAAGCTGCTGCGTACCAGCGAAAACACCGAATATAAATACTCGCTGGCCTTCGTTGGCTACGGCGAGGAGAGCGATACCGCGGTTATCGAGCTGACCTACAACTGGGGCGTAGACAAATACGATCTCGGCAGCGCCTACGGCCATATCGCCCTGAGCGTGGATAATGCGGCAGAAGCCTGCGAGCGTATTCGCCAGAACGGCGGTAACGTCACTCGCGAAGCCGGTCCGGTTAAAGGCGGCACCACGGTTATCGCCTTCGTTGAAGATCCGGACGGCTACAAAATCGAACTGATCGAAGAGAAAGACGCCGGAAAAGGCCTCGGCCACTAACGGCAGCGGGCGCCCGTCGGCGCCCGCTGTTTTATCCCCTGACTGCTGCAAGGCGCGGCAAAATTTGCCATAATGCGCGCTACTTTTTTCCAGTAAAGAGAATCTGATGTCCGAGAACGTTCAACTTAATGGTCTGTGCGACCGTTTTCGCGGTTTTTATCCGGTGGTTATCGATGTAGAAACCGCCGGGTTCAATGCCAAAACCGACGCCCTGCTTGAGATCGCCGCCATTACCTTGAAAATGGATCAGCAGGGCTGGTTGATGCCGGACGAAACGCTGCATTTTCATGTTGAACCTTTCGAGGGTGCGAACCTGCAGCCCGAAGCGCTGGCCTTTAACGGTATTAACCCTAATGACCCTGAACGCGGCGCGGTGAGCGAGTACGACGCGCTGCACGCGATTTTCAAAATGGTCCGCAAGGGGATGAAGGATAGCGATTGCAATCGCGCCATTATGGTGGCGCACAACGCCACTTTCGATCTCAGCTTTACCATGGCCGCCGCCGAGCGCGCCGGGCTGAAACGCAATCCGTTCCACCCGTTCGTCACCTTTGATACCGCCGCCCTGAGCGGGCTGGCGCTCGGTCAAACCGTGCTCTCGAAAGCCTGTCTTGCCGCCGGTATGGAGTTTGATGGCAGCAAGGCGCACTCCGCGCTGTATGATACCGACCAGACTGCCAGGCTGTTCTGCGAGATAGTCAACCGCTGGAAGCGTCTTGGCGGCTGGCCGCTACCGCAGCCAGAGGCGGAATAAGAGACAAAAAAAAGCGACTTCCGATGAAGTCGCTTTTTTGCTGGCAGCAGAATTACTCTGCTTTCGGCTCGTCGGCCTTGTACTTCGCCGCCGTTTCTTTGATCAGCTGCTGGAGTTCACCGCGCTGATACATTTCAATCACGATGTCGCAACCGCCAACCAGCTCGCCGTCAACCCACAGCTGCGGGAAGGTTGGCCAGTTTGCATACTTCGGCAGCTCCGCGCGGATGTCCGGATTCTGCAGGATATCAACGTAGGCAAAGCGTTCGCCGCACGCGGAGAGCGCCTGCACGGTCTGAGCGGAAAAGCCGCAGCTTGGCAGTTTCGGCGATCCTTTCATGTACAGCAGGATCGGGTTTTCAGCGATTTGACGTTCGATTTTTTCTACAGTCGTGCTCATTGTCATGCTTCCTTAACTTCTATACGGCAGTAATTTGTCATTGTAGCGTCCTGAACGCAGGTCGGATAATAACATTTTGTTCACTCACTCTATTTTATCTTCTGTAGACTGAAGTTGCCTTAAAAATATTACTTCATCAGCCAGCGCGCCGTCCTGCCGCGCACTTTCTGTACAAGGCGGTCAATGTCTGGCATATTTTTTTGCAATTGTTAATCAAACGACGTTTTAGATACAAAAGAGTATTAACTTTCAGGGTTTTTATGCATTAGAATCGTTGGGTTTTGTCATTCATGGTCAGGCATGTGTACATGTCTGTAATTAATCAGGGGAGTGCTCGGTGGCGCGGCTAAACAAAATCGCGATTTCGCTCTGCGCATTACTGTTTACATCTATCTCATTTACACCGCTGGCGCATGCTTCAGGGCATACGCACGCCTCCGCCGCGTCAAAAGCGCATCAGGTAAAGGGCTCCAGCGAACGCAAGAAAAAAGCCTCCGGTCAGAAAACAAAATCCAGCGCCAAAACCTCCAGCAAGAAAGCATCAACCTCCTCCCGCGCCAAACACCCTACCCGCACCACCGCCTCCAGCCAAACGGCCTTAAACCGTCAGGCCGCCGGCGGAACCAAAAAGTGCGTGTTGCGCAAAGGCTATAAAAAGCAGTGCGCGACCTCGGCTACTGCCAGTATCGAGCCGACGCGGGCGATGGCCAGCGTGAAGCAGAAGTGCGTCGTACGTAAAGGCTACAAAAAGCGCTGCAAGCCGGTTGCCGAAGAAGAAGTGCCGCTGACGCTTGCCGATGCGCATAAGGTGCGGGTGCAAAAAGCGCAAAGCACCGCGATGTCGAAGCTGATGGACCAAATTGGTAAGCCCTATCGCTGGGGCGGCACCTCGCCGCGCACCGGCTTTGACTGCAGCGGGCTGGTCTATTACGCCTATAAAGACCTGGTGAAAATTCATATCCCGCGCACGGCGAACGAGATGTACCACCTGCGCGATGCCCGCCCGGTCGACCGCGGCGAGCTGCAGAGCGGCGATCTGGTCTTCTTCCGCACCCGCGGCCGCGGCACGGCGGATCACGTCGGCGTGTACGTTGGTAACGGCAAATTTATCCAGTCGCCGCGTACCGGACGCGATATTCAGATTACCTCGTTAAGCGAAGATTACTGGGTTCGCCACTACGTTGGCGCCCGCCGCGTGATGACGCCTAAAACCATCCGCTAGCGCCCCCTGCCGCGCCTGCGGCAGGTTAACTCTCTCTTTTGCCACATCTTTTAATTTGCTACTATCTCCCTGTGCATGATGTGGTTATTGCACGCATTAATATAATAAGGAGAGTAGCAATGTCGTTCGAATTACCTGCATTACCATATGCAAAAGACGCCCTGGCGCCGCACATTTCCGCTGAAACTCTGGAATACCATTACGGTAAGCATCACCAGGCCTACGTCACCAACCTCAACAACCTGATCAAGGGCACCGCTTTTGCAGATCTGTCTTTAGAAGAGATCGTTCGTTCTTCCGAAGGCGGCGTCTTTAACAACGCCGCCCAGGTCTGGAACCACACCTTCTACTGGAACTGTCTCGCGCCGAACGCCGGCGGCGAGCCGGAAGGCGAACTGGCGGCAGCTATCGCCAAAGCCTTCGGTAGCTTCGCCGATTTTAAAGCGCAGTTCACCGATGCGGCGGCAAAAAACTTCGGCGCCGGCTGGACGTGGCTGGTCAAAAATGGCGACGGCAGTATGGCGATTGTCTCGACCAGCAACGCCGGTACGCCGCTCACCGGCAGCGCTACGCCGCTGCTGACCGTGGATGTCTGGGAACATGCTTATTACATTGACTACCGTAACGCCCGTCCGAACTATCTGGAGCACTTCTGGGCGCTGGTAAACTGGAAGTTTGTCGCGGCTAATCTGGCGGCATAAAACGGTACCGCAGAAGGGTTTCCCCTTCTGCGGTAACAACTAGCTGCTGGCTAAGGCCTCTTCCGGCCGCGAACGACTGCTGAACAGCACCAGCATCAGCGCCACCCCGGCGATGATCGCGCCCATCACCGGAACAAATGCGTAGCCCAGGCCGCCGGAAATTACCGCCCCGCCGGCCGCCGCGCCCAGCGCATTGCCGAGGTTAAACGCCCCGATATTCACCGAAGAAGAGAGCCCCGGCGCTTCATGAGCCACGCGCATCACGCGCATCTGCAGCGGCGGCACCACGGCGAACGTCGCCGCGCCCCACACTACCATGCTGATGGCCGCGCCAATCTGCGACTGCGCCAGCAGCGGGATCGCCAGCATGATAACCATCAGCAGCAGTAAAAATCCCTTCAGCGTGCCGGAAACCGAGCGGTCGGCAAATTTTCCGCCAAGGTAGTTGCCCAGAGAGAAGCCGACGCCAATCAGCACCAGCATCGCGGTGACGAACAGCGGCGAAGCGTGGGTAATGGTATGCAGCACCGGCGAAATATAGGTATAGAGAGTGAACATCGCCCCGGCCCCGAGCACGGTGGTCAGCAGCGCGGAAAGCACCTGCGGCCGCATCAATACCGCCAGCTCTTCCTTCACATTCGGCCGCTCCCCTGCGCTGCCTTTCGGCAGCGAGAACCACAGGCCGGCCATCGCCACCAGGCCAAGACCCGCCGTGGCGAGGAAGGACATGCGCCAGCCGATGGTTTCACCCAGCCAGGTCGCCGCCGGGACGCCGCCAATATTGGCGATGGTCAGACCCATAAACATGGTTGCCACCGCGCTGGCCTGCTTGTGCTTAGGCACCACGCTCGCGGCCACCACCGAGCCGAGGCCGAAGAAGGCGCCGTGGTTCAGGCTGGTGATAATGCGCGAGAGCAGCAGCGTGGTGTAATCCGGCGCCATTGAAGAGAGGACGTTGCCAAGGGTAAAAATAGCCATCAGGAAAATTAGCGCGCTGCGGCGCGCGCGATGCGACAGCAGCAGCGTCATCAGCGGCGCTCCGACCATCACGCCGATGGCGTAGGCGCTAATCAGCATCCCCGCGGCGGGAATGGATACATCCACGCCTTTCGCGATCACCGGTAGCAATCCCATCGGGGAAAATTCGGTCGTACCGATACCAAACGCCCCAACGGCCAGCGCTAACAGGGGAAAGTTGATTTTCATGCAATGACTCCAGCAAACCGTCCTCAGCGACGGTATCTCATCAGAAGGCAAAAGCATGACATCAATCACAGAAAAACAAAAGTAAACGAAATGGCAAAAGATTTTTGCGAATTTGATAATAATGCGTGGGAATGGGGGAAAGGAGCCTCTCCCCCGCAAGAATTAGTGCAGTACGGCGGTCAGCGCTGCGGCCACGATCAGCCCCAGAACAATAATCGTCGTGGTCAGCGAAAACTTTAAATCTGTATCCATCAATTTTCCCCCTGATTATCCCCACAAGAAAAGTGAGCCTGCTCATTTTTGCACAGTATTGCATAAAAATCTTCTGAGATTTAGGGCGATGCACGTTTTTACTCTTCCCCTTTGCCGCAAGATCGGACAAAATCCCACGCTAATTTGAAAGCGTATCGGCCATTGACCCCTTCCTGTCGTTCTGTGTCGTTTCCCGACGTGATGCAATGTTGAACATTGCGCTCAGGGTGTGTATAGGCAAACGGTTACGTATCGATAATCAGACGATCAGGTCAAGGTCTGGAGAGAGAAGTAATGGCAACAATTAAAGATGTAGCGAAGCGCGCAAACGTTTCCACTACAACAGTGTCACATGTAATTAACAAAACCCGTTTTGTGGCTGAAGAGACGCGCAACGCGGTATGGGCCGCCATCAAAGAGCTGCACTACTCTCCGAGTGCGGTGGCGCGCAGCCTGAAGGTTAATCACACCAAATCGATCGGCCTGCTGGCCACCAGCAGCGAAGCGGCCTATTTTGCCGAGATTATCGAGTCCGTCGAGAAAAGCTGCTTCCAGAAGGGCTACACCCTGATTCTGGGCAACGCGTGGAACGATCCGGAAAAACAGCAGGCCTACCTGTCGATGATGGCGCAAAAGCGCGTCGACGGTCTGCTGGTCATGTGCTCCGAATATCCGCAGTCGGTGCTCTCCATGCTCGAAGAGTACCGCAACATCCCGATGGTGGTGATGGACTGGGGCGAGTCCAAGGCCGACTTTACCGATTCGGTGATCGATAACGCCTTTGAAGGCGGTTACATGGCCGGCCGCTATCTTGTCGAACGCGGCCACCGTGAAATCGGCGTGATCCCGGGTCCGCTGGAGCGCAACACCGGCGCCGGTCGCCTGGCCGGTTTTATGAAAGCGATGGAAGAAGCGCAGATTCGCGTCCCGGAAAGCTGGGTGGTTCAGGGCGACTTCGAGCCTGAGTCCGGCTACCGCGCCATGCAGCAGATCATCAGCCAGCCGCACCGCCCGACCGCCATCTTCTGCGGCGGCGATATCATGGCGATGGGGGCGATTTGCGCAGCCGACGAAATGGGCCTGCGCGTGCCGCAGGATATTTCGCTGATTGGCTATGACAACGTGCGCAACGCCCGCTACTTTAGCCCGGCGCTGACCACCATTCATCAGCCAAAGGACTCTCTCGGCGAAGCCGCATTCAATATGCTGATGGACCGCATCGTTAACAAGCGCGAGGAGTCGCAGTCTATCGAAGTTCACCCGCGCCTGGTCGAGCGCCGCTCGGTGATCGACGGCCCGTTCGTCGACTACCGCCGCTAATCCCGGCGGGGCGCCGCCTATTCCGGCGCCCGCAGCCACTCCCGATTTAACGTTTCGCTGTCGCCAAGATAGTCCAGCAGCCAGGAGAGTGCCGGCGAGATATCGCTCTGCTGCCAGGTCAGACAGCAGGCGGCGTCCGGGAACGGATTTTCCAGCTCCAGCGCCGTCCATTCGCCGCTATCGATCCGCGGGCGGGCGAAGTGCGACGGCACCATGCCGATGCACAGCCCGGCCGACAGGCAGGTTGTCGAGGCGTCCCAGTCCGGCACCACCACCCTCTTCTGATTATCCAGCAGCCACGTCGTGCGCTTCGGCAGCGAGCGGGAGGTATCCTCCCTGACCAGCGACGGCCAGTTGCGCAACGTATCATCGCTCAGCGGACCGCTCATTTTTGCCAGCGGATGGTGGCTGGCCACCACGCAGTGCCAGCTCAGCATGCCCATGTCGCGAAAGGCGTAGCGTCCGCCGACCGGAATCGAGCGGGTCGCGCCGATAGCCAGCTCCACGCGGCCGTCGGCCAGCGCGTCCCAGACGCCGTTAAACACCTCCTGGAAGACAATCAGCTCGACGTCCGGAAAGTGACGATAAAAATCGACAATCATCTGCCGCATACGCGCCGGCTTGACGATATCGTCAACCGCAATCGAGAGCTGCCCGCGCCAGCCGTTGGCGATCTGCTGGCACTGGCGGCGGGTGATCTGCATTTTTTTGATAACAGAACGCCCTTCCTGTAAAAACCACACCCCGGCCGGGGTGAGTTCGACGTCGCGATGACGTCGTTCGAAGAGCGGAACCGCCAGCCACTCTTCGAGCTGACGCACGGTGTAGCTGACCGCAGAAGGGACACGATGCAGCTCCTGAGCCGCAGCGCTAAAGCTGCCGTTGCGGGCAACCGCATCAACCACTTCAAGGGAGTATTCGGACCACATATTCTGCCTGCAAAATTTTTGAACGCATGTAACAAATATTAGCGTTTCACAAGCCAGAATGCACTCCCTACACTCTGCGACATCTTACCTGTATCAGAAGAAAGAGAACTTTATGCAACAACCCGGGAAAGGATTTTTAGTTTGGTTAGCGGGCCTCAGCGTGCTGGGCTTCCTCGCAACCGATATGTATCTGCCGGCGTTTTCGGCTATCCAGCAGGATCTGAATACTTCGGCGGCCTCGGTCAGCGCCAGCCTCAGCGTGTTTCTCGCCGGTTTCGCCGTTGGCCAGCTGTTCTGGGGTCCGGTATCCGATCGCTACGGGCGCAGGCCGGTACTGCTCAGCGGCCTGGCGATCTTCGCCGTCGGCTGCCTTGGCATGCTGTGGGTACGGGACGCGAATCTGATGCTGGCGCTGCGGTTTGTGCAGGCCATCGGCGTCTGCGCGGCGGCGGTCACCTGGCAGGCGATGGTCACCGACTATTATCCCGCCCAGCGTACCAACCGCATATTCGCCACCATCATGCCGCTGGTGGGCCTGTCGCCGGCTCTGGCGCCGCTGCTCGGCAGCTGGCTGCTCGCCCATTTCGACTGGCAGGCTATTTTCGCGACCCTGTTCGCCATCGCCCTGCTGCTGATGCTGCCCGCCTTACGCCTCAAGCCGGTGCGCCGGCCCGGGAGCGATACGCAGAAAAAGCTGACCTTCCTGGCGCTGCTGCGCTCGCGCGAGTATAGCGGCAACGTGCTGATTTATGCCGCCTGCTCCGCCAGCTTTTTCGCCTGGCTGACCGGATCGCCGTTTATTCTACATGACATGGGCTACGGGCCAACCGCCATCGGCCTGAGCTACGTGCCGCAGACTATCGCCTTTTTAATCGGCGGATACGGCTGCCGGGCGGCGCTGCAAAAATGGCAGGGGCAGCAGCTGCTGCCGTGGCTGCTGGTGGTTTTTGCGCTCAGCGTTGCCGCCACCTGGCTGGCTGGTCTGCAGCAGAATGCCTCCATCGTCGCGCTGATGGTCCCCTTCTGCGTGATGGCTATCGTTAACGGCGCCATTTACCCGATTGTCGTTGCCCAGGCGCTGCGCCCGTTCCCTCAGGCGACGGGACGCGCCGCCGCGCTGCAGAATACCCTGCAGCTCGGACTGTGCTTCCTGACCAGCCTGCTGGTCTCCACGCTGATTGCCACGCCGCTGCTCACCACCACCAGCGTGATGCTGGCCTCCATCGTGCTGGCCGGGCTGGGATATGTGATGCAGCTGCGCACCACCCGGCTGAGCGCCGAGTCGGCGCATGCATAAAATGGTTTCAGTGGTGTTAAGATCCAGTAATTAGCCTGCTAATATCTTTTTATTGAAAGCCTTAAAATAGGGGCCTATACTGGATCGCGTGTCACATAAATAGACAGTTTATCGATATTAACGGGGGCAGGATGCTTCCCGTTTCACCATGGAAGGCCTTTCGGCAAGGGTTATCTCCCTTCCTCTGTTCTACGTCGGATAGCAGCTTCACGGATTATTCCGTGAGATTTCTCACAATGCCAAAAAAAGCGTCTACGCTGTTTTAAGGTTCTGATCACTTGGGCGTGATGGAGAAGCTATGAGTTCATCGTGTATAGAAGAAGTAAGTGTACCAAATGATGACTGGTACCGAATTACAGCTGAGTTACTTGGTCGTGCGGGTATTGAAATTAATGGCCCCGCTCCCTCCGATTTACGGATAAAAAACCCCCTCTTTTTTAAGCGCGTGCTGCAGGAAGGTTCTTTGGGGTTAGGTGAAAGCTATATGGACGGCTGGTGGGACTGCGAGCGTCTGGATATCTTCTTCCATAAGGTGCTGCGCGCCGGACTGGAAAAACAGCTTCCCCGCCATCTCAAAGATACGCTGCGTATTGCTACCGCTCGCCTGTTCAATCTGCAAAGTAAAAAACGTTCCTGGATAGTCGGCAAAGAGCACTACGATCTCGGCAACGATCTTTTTAGTCGGATGCTCGACCCCTATATGCAATATTCCTGCGCTTACTGGAAAGAGGCGCAATCTCTGGAAGAGGCTCAGCAGGCTAAATTAGATCTTATTTGCCGCAAGCTGCAGCTGGAACCCGGGATGCGGGTGCTGGATATTGGCTGCGGCTGGGGCGGTCTGGCCTATTACATGGCAAAAAATTATCACGTTAGCGTGGTTGGCGTTACCATTTCTGCCGAACAGCAAAAAATGGCCCAGCAGCGGTGTGAAGGATTAGACGTCACTATCCTGTTACAGGACTATCGTGACTTACATGATAGTTTTGACCGGATAGTTTCCGTCGGTATGTTTGAGCACGTGGGGCCGAAAAACTACGCGACCTATTTCGACGTTGTCGACCGAAATATGCAAGCGGACGGTCGTTTTTTACTGCACACCATCGGTTCAAACAAAACCGACCTCAGCGTCGATCCGTGGATCAATAAATATATCTTCCCTAACGGCTGCCTGCCGTCGGTACGCCATATTGCGCAAGCCAGCGAAACGCATTTCGTTATGGAAGACTGGCACAATATAGGCGCCGATTACGATACCACGCTGATGGCCTGGTACGAGCGATTCCTCGCCAGCTGGCCGGATATTGCCGACAACTACACCGAGCGTTTTAAACGCATGTTTAGCTATTATCTGAACGCCTGCGCCGGCGCCTTCCGCGCGCGCGATATTCAGCTGTGGCAGGTGGTGTTTTCTCGCGGCGCCGAGGGCGGCCTGCGCGTAGCGCGCTAGCTCCTGGCTAAACCGCAGTACCGATGCCGGTCCGTGGCTTCACTGACCGGCATTTTTTCGCGCTGTTACTCTTGCGTCGCCTTTTGCACGGCTTCTTTCGCCGCCAGCACCCGCTCTACGGTATCGACCACCGCCTGCGTCTGCGGGTCAATCTCGATATTCACCCGGTCGCCCAGCTTTTTCGCCCCCAGAGTGGTGCGCAGCAGCGTTTCCGGAATCAGGTGCACGCAGAAGCGCGTCGGCGTCACTTCGCCAACCGTCAGGCTGATGCCGTCGACGCCGATAAAGCCTTTATACAGAATGTACTTCATCAGCGTCGGATCCTGGACCTTGAACCAGATCTGGCGGTTATTTTCCGAGGTCAGGATCTTCACCACTTCCGCGGTGGTCATAATATGGCCGGACATCAGATGGCCGCCGATCTCATCGCTGAACTTCGCCGCGCGCTCGACGTTCACCACGTCACCCTGACGCACGGCGCCGAGGTTGGTGATGCGCAGGGTTTCTTTCATCAGGTCAAAACTGATGCGCGCGCCGTCAATCTCGGTGACGGTCAGACAGCAGCCGTTGTGCGCAACCGACGCGCCGGTTTCAAGTCCGTCGAGCATGTGCTCAGGCAGTTCCACCACGTGGGTACGAAAGTTGGGCTTCTCATCGATGGACACCACTTTAGCGGTCCCCTGCACAATGCCAGTAAACATGCTTTGCTCCTCCAGGAATGGCTCAATATATATTAATCGGGAACAATAACAGGTGGTAAATAAGGTTGCCAGCACGCATCGTGCCCTACCATTTTTTCACTGGCTTAATGGCTAATCCTCGCTACAATAGACTGGCTAATCCCTCTGCTTTTTCTTCTTGCTGCCATTAACGGCGGCTTTTTTAGTCTCCAAATAACAACAATATAAAGGTGTACAGGTGCAGAAGTACTTCATTGAAGCGCGTCAGTTGTTAGCACTGGCTATTCCCGTCATCCTCGCGCAGGTGGCCCAGACGTCAATGGGCTTCGTCGATACCGTTATGGCGGGCGGCTACAGCGCCACCGATATGGCGGCCGTAGCTATCGGGACCTCCATCTGGCTGCCGGCGATCCTCTTCGGCCACGGTCTGCTGCTGGCGTTAACCCCGGTCATCGCTCAGCTCAACGGTTCCGGGCGCCGTGAGCGCATCGCGCACCAGGTGCGCCAGGGTTTCTGGCTGGCGGGATTGGTCTCGGCGCTGGTGATGGTGGTGCTATGGAACGCCGGCTATATCATCAGCTCAATGCATAATATTGACCCGGCGCTGGCGGATAAAGCCGTCGGCTACCTGCGCGCGCTGCTGTGGGGGGCTCCAGGCTACCTCTTCTTCCAGGTTGCGCGTAACCAGTGCGAAGGTCTGGCAAAAACCAAGCCGGGGATGGTCATGGGCTTCATCGGCCTGCTGGTGAACATCCCGGTCAACTACATCTTTATCTACGGCCATTTCGGTATGCCGGAGCTGGGCGGCGTTGGCTGCGGCGTGGCAACGGCTTCCGTTTACTGGGTAATGTTTTTCAGCATGATCTCCTGGGTGCGCCGGGCACGCTCAATGCGTGATATTCGGGGAGCCGAGGGGGTCAGCAAACCGGATTTTGCCGTCCTCAAACGTCTGGTCCAGCTCGGGCTGCCGATCGCCCTGGCGCTGTTTTTCGAAGTGACCCTGTTTGCGGTGGTCGCGCTGCTGGTTTCTCCGCTGGGCATTGTCGATGTCGCCGGCCATCAGATTGCGCTTAACTTCAGCTCGCTGATGTTCGTTTTACCGCTGTCGCTGGCGGCGGCGGTAACTATTCGCGTGGGCTTTCGCCTCGGTCAGGGCTCAACCCTGGATGCGCAAATCTCCGCCAGAACCGGCGTCGGCGTTGGCGTCTGCATGGCCGCAATCACCGCGATTTTCACCATCCTGATGCGTAAACAGATTGCGCTCCTCTATAACGACAACCCGGAAGTCGTGCTGCTGGCCTCCCAGCTGATGCTGCTGGCGGCAATCTATCAGATCTCCGACTCCGTGCAGGTCATCGGCAGCGGGATCCTGCGCGGCTATAAGGATACGCGCTCAATCTTCTTTATTACCTTTACCGCCTACTGGGTTCTGGGGCTGCCGAGCGGCTACGTGCTGGCATTAACCGATATGGTCGTTCCGCGTATGGGGCCTGCCGGCTTCTGGTGCGGATTTATTATCGGTTTAACCTCCGCGGCAGTGCTGATGATGCTGCGGATGCGCTTCCTCCAGCGTCAGCCGTCGAGCATCATTTTACAGCGCGCGGCGCGCTAGCCGACAGCGGCGTCCCGCTTTCAGGGCCCCGTTTTTTAGCCGGGGCCCAGCGCCTTTCTCAGCGCCTCCACGAAGCATTTTATTTTGGTCGTTCGTCGACGTCCGGCCGGCACCAGTACATGCATCGGCCGCGAAGGGCCGGAAAAGCCCGCTAAAACCTGCACCAGCCTCCCCTGCTCAACCTCAACTCTCAGCACCTCTTCCGGCCCGAGGGTGATGCCGTGCCCGGCGAGTGCGGCATTCATCAGCGCTTTCCAGTCGTTCGAGCGGAAGCGCCCGGCGGGTTTCACTTCTACCGTGGTTCCCTCCCCGGTGAACTGCCAGCGGCAGGCGTTCATCGCCGACCAGTGGCCGTAGACCAGGCAGGAGTGGTGCTGGAGATCGGCCGGCGTCAGCGGCTCGCCGTGGCGCAAAATATAGTCGGGAGCGGCGCAGGCGATTAGCCGATAAGGGCGCAGCGGCCAGGCAACCATAGTGCTGTCGGCCAGCTCGCCGATGCGAATAATGACCTCGAACTCCTCTTCTATCGGGTCGACGATGCGATCGCTGAGGGTCAGCTCAACCTGAACCTCGGGGTAGCGGGCGAGATAGTCGGTGATAAACGTCGAGAGCGCATGGGACCCAAAGGTCACCGGCGCGTTAACCCTGATGATGCCGGAGGGAGTCGCCTTCATCTCCAGCGCCAGCGCGTCCGCCTCGGCGACTTCGTCCAGCACCACGCGGCAGCGCTCATAATAGCTGCGGCCGATATCGGTGAGCGTCTGCCGACGCGTCGTCCGCGCGATGAGCGAGGTGCCGAGATGCTCCTCCAGGGCGGCGACGTGGCGGGCAACCATCTGCGGCGAAAGACGCAGCTGCTCGGCGACGGCGGCAAATGAGCCGGTTTCTGCCGCCTTAACGAAAACCTTCATGCTGGTGAGCTGATCCATGATTAACTCGTTTTAGTTGTTTATCATGCAACCATCTTACGATTTATCTTCTGTGATGAGGGAATTAAATTTATTCCCTCACCGAGGAAAATTATCAGGAGTAAAAGATGAAAATCGGAATAATAGGCGCTGGATTTGTGGGACGTTCCATCGCTAAGCTTGCGCTACAGGCCGGCCACGATGTGATGCTCAGCAACTCGCGGGGGCCGCAAACGCTGTTCAGCCTGGGGCCGATGATCGGCTGTCAGGTTGGCAGCGCAGGCGAGGCCGCCGAATTTGGCGAGCTGGTGGTCATTGCGGTCCCCCTCAGCGCCATCAACGCGCTGCCGGTAGCCGGTATTAGCAATAAGCACGTTATTGATGCCGTGAATTACTACCCCGAACGGGACGGTGAAATTGCCGAGCTCGATAGCGGGCAAACGACGACCAGCGAGCTGCTGGCGCGGATCCTGCCCGCCGCCAGAATCACCAAAGCCTTCAACGCCATCCCGATGACGCAGCTGGAAAGCGATGGTCTACCCGCCGGGGCGGAAAATCGCCGGGCGCTGCCGCTGGCGGGCGATGACGCAGAGGGGAAAGCCATTGTCGCCGCGCTGTACGACGCTTTTGGTTTTGATGCCCTTGACGCCGGTCCGCTCAGCGAAGGATGGCGCTTTGAACGCGGCACGCCCGCCTACTGCGTCCCGATGACCCGACGGCAGCTCGTCGCAACGCTTGCTCAAACGCCGCGCGGCTAACGCGGCCCCACTCCGCTAACGCTTTCTCGTTAGCGGAATCCCTCTTACGTCCTCCCGCGACCTGCGCCGTACATTCGGTTACCAGCCGATACCAAACACTCACTGAACTGCCGCAATGCCCGGCATATAGTTGTTTCAACAGCCCCGCAGTGGGGTTAACTGAAGAAACATTTTCGAGGATATCAGAATGAAAAAAGTATTAGCTCTGGTCGTTGCCGCTGCTATGGGCCTGTCTTCTGCTGCTTTCGCCGCTGACGCGGTAAGCACCACTCAGGCTCCGGCTGCTGCAACTCACAGCACCGTTGCCAAAACCACTCATCACAAGAAACATCACAAAGCCGCCGCTAAACCAGCCGCAGAGCAGAAAGCTCAGGCTGTGAAAAAACACAAAAAAGCAGAAGCTAAACCAGCCGCCGCCCAGAAAGCCCAGGCTGTGAAAAAACACCACAAAGCAGCAGCTAAACCAGCCGCCGCCCAGAAAGCCTAGGCAGCTAAAAAACACCACAAAGCTAAACACCACGCTGCGGCTAAACCTGCTGCACAGCCGGCTGCATAATTAATCCGGTGAGTCTGGTTTCGTAATAAATCGGCGCTGCTTCAGCGCCGATTTTTTTAGGAGAGCATTATGCTGCAACGCTATCGTTTTGAGCTCATTCTGATCCTGCTGATAATCTGCGCCCTCTTCGCCCTTCGCCTGATATTTAAATAACGGCCAACGCCTGCCACAATGATAAAAAGGCCGCAGCGGCGACCTTGTGCATATCAAAAATATAAAAACGTTACGCCGATAGTTATTATTCAATCCGGCGCGTCGCTTCAACCCCTGGCGCAACGGCGATAACCGCGAACTGGCTGTATGACCCGGCGCTCGAACTATACGGCTTCGCCTGAACGTCGCGGTATTCAATGGACTCCCCTCCGGGCAAGGTAAAGCCTCCCGACGACCTGTCGATAAGGCCTGCCGGGGCAAACTGGACAAGAAATATCCTTTATCATCAGTAAAATATAGATAATATGCGTAAAACTTCCGCAATCGCGTGCGATCTGCAAGAAAAGTGACGTTTGCCTCTTGCCACAACCTCTCCCGCTCGCTAATATGCGTCCCCGTTGTCACCACAACATTGCGTTCATAGCTCAGTTGGTTAGAGCACCACCTTGACATGGTGGGGGTCGTTGGTTCGAGTCCAATTGAACGCACCATCACGCGTTTATAGCTCAGTTGGTTAGAGCACCACCTTGACATGGTGGGGGTCGTTGGTTCGAGTCCAATTAAACGCACCAAATGCGTCCGTAGCTCAGTTGGTTAGAGCACCACCTTGACATGGTGGGGGTCGGTGGTTCGAGTCCACTCGGACGCACCAGATTTTCTCGATCTGGTGCATTTCCTCGAAAGAAGCGCTTCCTGTAGCCGTTCACCCTACGCAACATTCCCTTATTCCACGGCATTTAAATCCATTTAATCCCCTACGCCTATTATCAACCAGATATCCCAACGTCCCAGTTTTCTGTCCAGACCAGACCCGTCGGCAGCACGGACCGCTAGCGCTTTCAGAGCCAGCAATCCGCCCGGCAAACGCTACGGACGAGTCGTGAAGCTTCCCTATGCCGTTTTACCTGACGGCAAAAAAAAGCCGGAATAGCAAAGTATTCCGGCCCGCGATGGATGACGCCTTAGAAATGCGTATTCACGCTCACATAGAACGTCCGACCCGACTCGTTGTAGGTTTCCGCGCCGGCGCCATACAGATAAGCCCCGGTAGTCGAGTTCCCCGTCGTCTGCGCATTACCGGCGCGATAGTGGCGAATATCAAACAGGTTATCCACGCCGCTGGTCAGACTCAGGTTTTTATTGACGTCCCAGGTCGCGCTCAGCCCAACAATGCTGTATGGACTGACTTCATTTAGCTCGCTTGCGGACACCGCCTCCCCCTTGTAGTTAAAGCGCTTCGGTTTCTGGCGGCCATACCAGGTGAAGGTGCTCTGTAAAGAGAGATCGTCACGCACCTGCCAGCTAACGGTCGAGTTCAGCGTGAACTGCGGGATCACCGACAGGCGATCGCCGGTGGTTTTGTTCTTGCTTTGCAGCATCCACGTCAGGTTGTTGCTCCAGCTGACCGTGTCGCTCACCGGCAGGTTTAGCGAGCCTTCCAGCCCTTCTACCAGCGCCTTCGGCACGTTTTCCCATTGATAAATATTGGTCGTGCCGTTGCTGGCCGTGCCTACCGCCGAGTAACCGGATTCAATCTTATTGCGGTAGTCGTTGCGGAACCAGGTCAGCCCCGCCTGATAACCCTCATGCTTATACTCAAGGCCGATCTCTTTGTTGACGCTGGTTTCTGCCTTCAGATCGCTATTACCCATCAGATAACAGGCGGAACTGCTGGCGTAGCAGCCCTGGCCGTTACTGTACAGAATATAGTTCGGGTTGAGCTGGTAGAGATTCGGCGCTTTATAGGCGCGGGCAATCCCCAGCTTCAGCGTCCAGTCATCGGAGAGCCCCTGGGAGAGGTTCAGCGATGGGCTCCAGTTATTACCGACAATACTGTGGTGGTCAAAGCGCAGGGCTGGCGTCAGCGTGGTGCTATCCGCCAGAGTGATATTGTCTTCGGTAAACAGCGAGAAAATTTCGGCGCTGGAGTACGGACTGCGCCCGGTTGCCGAGATGCCGTCGATGGAGCCATAGGAGAGAGACTGGGTGGTCGACACGCCATCCTTCATCCGCTGTTGGTTCCACTCGGTGCCCAGCGTCAGATTCTGCTCAACCCCGAGGGTAAACGGAATATTCACTTCACTGTGCAACAGCACGTCCGACAGGTCGATATCCGAGAATTCGCTGCTGGAGAAGATACCCTCCGTTCCGCCCGCCAGCCCTTCGCTCATCCGGGAGTTGCGAGTATGTTCATACTGGGCGTAGCTGTTGCTGGTCACCCCGTTATCCCAGCCGCCGGTCCAGGTCACACCATAGGTCTGGCGATAGAGGCGGTTGGTCTCCTTGCCGTACATACTCTTTACCAGCGTGCTGGTGTTGGTGTTCTGCGTGTCGCCGGCGTAGAGGTTGCCCTGACGGCTGTAGCCGGTTTCAAACTCCAGAGCCTGCATCGGCGCAAACTCCCAGCGCAGCTTGCCGTGGATATCTTTATTCACAACGCCTTCGCGCCCTGCGGGATAGGATCCCGCATAGGTACCGGTTCGTGCCGCTTCATGGCCGGAGTTAATATCCTGGGCATCGGCCTGCGTCTTGCTCAGATTGCCCCATAGATTAAAGCTGACCTCATCCGACAGCGGACCGTTTAGGCTGAAGTTCGTGCGCTTCGTCGCCCCCTCTTTACGATGCTGAGGCGCGTTCATATAGGTATTCCAGGAACCATGCCACTCGCTGCTGGTCGGTTTAGTGACGATATTGACCACGCCCCCCATTGCGCCATTGCCGTAGCGGGCCGCCGCCGGGCCGCGAATAACGTCAATATGATCGATCATTTCCGCCGGTACCCAGCTGGTATCGCCGCGCGTGTCGCGGTCACCGCGCCAGCCATAGCGCACCGAGTTACGGCTGGTCACCGGTTTACCGTCAACGAGAATCAGCGTGTTCTCAGGCCCCATCCCGCGAATATCGACCTGGCGGTTATTGCCGCGCTGACCGCTGGTGGAGTTGCCCGTCAGGTTGACGCCGGGCTGGGTGCGAATCAGTTCGGAGACGTCGCGGGCGGGTGGATGTTTGCGGATTTCATCGGCAGTGATGGTGGAGACGCCGGGGGCCTGGAGGGTCTGCGCGGCCGCGGTAACGACCATCGTTTCGTCTTGATTCTCCGCTGCGGTTGCCGCAGCGGATTTCTTCGTTTCGTCTGGAGTGCTGTCGTCAGCGGCCTGCGCCGGCAACCCCACTCCCCAGATAGCCATATGAATCAGCACGGCCAGCGAGTAGTGTGAATAATGTTTCATGGAATATGCCCTGTTTTCTTTTATTGCCTTCGGGGCACGCCTTCTTCATTCGTCAGATAAACACCGGCAGCGACCTCCAGACACAGAACATCTTCTCTGGTTTTGGCGTAAGCAAAGCCCCCCGATGTCATATCGGGATATTAATTAGCCATTTGCACCGAAAAAAAAATCCGCTCTGGAAAAATGAAGAAATAAACGCGCCACGCTATTCTTTGATAGCGTATTCCTATCGGCAGCCAATTGGATTATTGTGCCGCTCTACGTTATTAAAAATGAGATTCATTATCAAGCTGATAATTAATCAACGGATTTTTATGTTTAAATAATTCAATAAAATCAACCATATATAAAATAAATATTTACATTTTAAACTCATTAAAATAAATGAATCACATCTACATTAAATAAGCACAATTTAATCATAATATCCCCACAATTGTTAAAGTCGACACGCCTTTATTATTGCAAGAAAACTTTGCAATAAAAATGCCGTGCCGGTTATTATTCACGCCCGTACTCTCGATAATATGCGGTACCTGGTACCGGCTTATCGGGCAGCATCAACAAAAAATGACTTTAATCCCCTTGAATGAAATGGCGCTCCCAGCAGCTTCAGCCAACCATGCGCTATCAGAAACAGGCACTTTACCACTGCCCAGCCATCCCTCGTTTATACTTCGGGTAGCGCCCTTAGGGACACCTTCAGCGGCAGCCCGCTAACGGATGGCTGCGCCTAAAATAACGAGCCCATATCAATGAAGAAAATTGCGATTATCGGCGCGGGGCCGACGGGGATCTATACGTTTCACGCGCTGTTACAGAGCGCGGCACCGCTGGCCATCTCTATCTATGAACAGGCCGATCGGGCCGGCGTCGGGATGCCCTACAGCCAGCACGACACCGCGCGGATGATGCTGGCGAACATTGCCAGCATTGAAATCCCGCCTATTTTCTCGACCTATATCGACTGGCTGCAGGGGCTAAGCGCCGGGCATCTGGCGCGCTACGGAGTACGCAAAACGTCTCTTCACGTTCGCCAGTTCCTGCCGCGCCTGCTGCTGGGTGAATATTTCCGCGACCAGTTTCTGCAGCTGGTTGCAACTGCCCGCAAGCGCGGGTTTGAGGTCACGGTCCGCGAATCCTGCAAGGTAGAAGATCTGCACGTCACCCCCTCCGGGGTGATGCTCTACGCCCAGCACGCCGTAGAACCGGCGCATTTTGACCTTGCGGTTATTGCCACCGGCCACGTCTGGCCTGGTGACGATACCACGCCGCGCGCCCACTACCCGAGCCCGTGGTCGGGGCTAATGAGCGCGCGTATCGCGCCCTGTCGGGTCGGCATAATGGGAACGTCGCTCAGCGGTATAGATGCCGCCATGGCGGTAGCCGCGCAGCACGGAGAGTTCGTGGAAGCGGCGGACCAGTCGCTCAGCTTCAGGCTGGATCGCGGCAGCGAGGGGCTGGAGATAGTGATGATGTCCCGCTCGGGGATCCTACCCGAAGCCGACTTCTACTGCCCGATCCCCTATGAGCCTTTAACTATCGCCAGCGACGAGGCTATTAGCCGGCAGATCGCCGCCGGATCCGCGGGGCTGCTCGATCGGGTTTTCGCGCTGATGGTGCAGGAAATTGACGCCGCCGACCCGCGCTGGAGTCGGGAGATGGCGCTTAACACGCTAAACGCCGACAGCTTCCACGATGCCTGGTTCGCCGCGCGCCGGAAGTATGACCCTTTTCAGTGGGCTGAGGAGAATCTCATTGAGGTCGAGCGCAACAAGCGCGACAGACGTACCGTGGCCTGGCGCTACGCGATCCTCAGACTGCATGAAGCGGTCCAGGCCATCGTTCCTCACCTCGACTCGCGCGACAGCGAACGGTTTAGCGCCGGCCTGGCCCGGGTGTTTATTGATAACTACGCGGCGATCCCGTCGCAATCCATCCGCCGGCTGCTGGCGCTGCGCGAGGCGGGCGTTATCAGCATTCTCCCCCTGGGACCCGATTACGTCATCGCCAGTGAGGATAACCTGACGGAAATTAGCGCCAGGCAGTCCCGATATACCTTTGACGTCTTTATCGACGCCCGAGGACAGAAGCCGCTTAAGACCAAAGACCTGCCATTCCCGACGTTGCGCAGGCAGATCCTTGCCGGCGGAGACGCTATACCCGAGGTCGGTGAAGACTACACGCTGCTTGAACCGCAGATCGTACGCGGACGCATTGCATTCGGAGCGCTGCCCTATCTCATGCACGATCGTCCGTTCGTTCAGGGCCTCACGGTATGCGCGGAGATCGGTGCGGCAATGGCCAAAGCCGCCTCGCAGCCGGCAGCGCGTCCGCGGCGGAGGCTGCCGTTTATCGAGAGCTAGCCGCTATTGACGCTTTCGGGCGAGCATCGGCGGCCTGCCCCCACCCTTAGCGGCGATCGGGCGCAGGCTGCCAGGGGTCCTTTTCCCGATCCTCGCCATCATCAACACCTCCTCGGTGCAGGCCTTTAAGCCCAGCCCGATACTCTTTGACTACGCCCAGACCAAAGCCAGCCTCGTGGCCTTCACCAAATCATTGGCCAAACAGCTGGGTCCAAAAGGGATCCGCGTCAACGCCGTCGCGCCCGGCCCCTAGTGGACGGTTCTGCAGTCCAGCGGCGGCCAGCCGGAGGAGAAGGTCCGCCAGTTCGGCGCGGATACCCCGCTCGGCCGTCCGGGGCAGCCGGTCGAAATCGCCCCGCTGTACGTGACGCTCGCCTCCGACGCCTGCTCGTTCACCTCCGGCCAGGTCAGGTGCTCGGACGGCGGCGACGGCGTGCTGTAAGTCGGCCGCCGGCAAGTGGATCAGATAGCATTGTCAGCGCGGCGAGGAGCTCGGCCTTGTCGGGCCAGGACGGGATTCGTTTTGAACAGCGCGCAGCGGGTGATTGAACCTGCGCGGCGGTAGCAGAGCAGGTATCGGGAGAATGGCGGCGCGGTGCGGGATGCAGGGCTTCCCTGCCCTGTCGCCGAATTACTCGAAGAAAACTTCAGGGTTTTCAGAGAGCGAGACGAAGGATTTGGTATTTTTATCCAGGGCGCCAATCGCGCCGCTTTCAATATCATATACCCAGCCGTGCAGGCGCAGCGCGCCGTCGCGTAGCCCGACGGCGACCGACGGGTGCGTTTTGATATTGTTAAGCTGGGCGATAACGTTCTCGCGCACCATCGCGTTCACTTTATCAATTTCGCTATCCCAGGTTTTGCTGTCTACCACCGCTCGCGCCGCATCGGCATAGTGCAGCCAGTGGGAAACCGCCGGCATCGCGTCCAGACACTGGCAGGTTGCCACCGCCGTCATTGCGCCGCAGTTAGAGTGGCCGCAAATCACGATATCGGTCACCCCGAGGGCAACAACCGCGTACTCGATGGTGGCTGAGACCCCGCCCGGTTCCGGCCCGAAGGAGGGAACGATATTACCCGCATTACGAATAACAAAGAGCTGTCCAGGTTCCTGCTGGGTCACCAGTTCTGGCACCAGACGGCTGTCGGAGCAGGAGATAAAAAGCGCTTTGGGATTCTGGCTGGACGCCAGGCTGCGGAAGAGCTCTTTACGCTGGGGGAAGATCTCTTTTTGGAAGTTGAGGAAACCCTCAATGATATGTTGCATAGCAGTGTCTCTTTTCTCTGTTTTAATTACGGTATGACAAAGATCACACTATGTAGTGTATCACCGACGGGTCGAATAGGAATTATTTTGCTAAACGCTCAGTTAGCGGGCAGCCGGGCGATACCCGGAGATATTGAAGGATCCGGGCAGCCCGGTACACCGACGGCTACGGTCACGATACGGCGCGGCGCTTTCAGCCTGTCCGGACGGCGTTTTAAAGCCCCGCCAGCTCATATTTTTTAATCTTACGATACAGGGTGGCAATGCCAATACCCAGCTCATCTGCCGCCTGCTTTTTATTGCTGTGACGAGCTAACGCTTCGCGGATCATCTGCCTTTCCATCTCCTCCAGCGCCGTGACGCTCTCCTCTTCCCCCGGCACGCTCAGCGGGCCGGCGGCACCCGGCTCACGCTCCGCCAGCCTGGCGCCGCTGATGATATTGGGCGGCATCTCGCCGGAGGGCACCACGTTGACCAGATACGCCATCAGGTTGCTCAGCTCGCGAATATTACCCGGCCAGCAGTAGCCCTTGAGCATGGCGACGACCTCCGCAGCCACGCCGGGGTAGACCAGCTCCAGACGCCTCGTATGCAGCTGCAGAAAGTAGTGAATCAGCAGTTCGATATCCTCCTGACGCTCCCGCAGCGGCGGCAGCATCAGGGGGATAACGTTGAGCCGGTAGTAGAGATCTTCGCGGAATTTGCCGGCAACGATAAACTGCTCGAGATTCTGGTTAGTCGCCGAAATAATGCGGATATTGACGGGCAGCGGATGGCTGGCGCCGACGGGCTGGATTTCTCGCGACTCAATGGCCCGCAGCAGCTTAGCCTGCAGCGTCAGCGGCATATCGCCAATCTTGTCGAGAAGCAGCGTGCCGTTGTTCGCCGCCCGGGAAGAGCGCCCGCAGAATAACGGCGATTACACCGTATAGATGCGGATGTCGTGCTCGCGAAACGTGGCGCTATACTCGCGGCTGACGTTCTCTTCCACCACCAGCACGTCGATAGCGCCGCTTTCAACCACCACAAAGCGGGCTACCGCCGGGATCTTGTCCGACGTCAGGCCGACGATAATTTCACTACACTGCCCGATCACCGCTTTCTTAAATTCGCAGTCCGCGTAGTCAAATCCCGTCAGGCCGGACTCCGGGGCCATCGCGCAGCCGCCGATAAACCCCTGGTCAAACAGAATGCCCTGCAGCTGCGCCACCGCCGAGGTGCCGACGCATCCCCCGGACGCCCGCTGTATCTGCCCGCCGAGGATCACCACGTCATAGAGCGGTTTTTTTAGCAATACGGCGGCAATTTCCGGCGAGTTGGTGACCACCGTCAGCGCCAGCTCGGCGGGAAGGGCCTCGGCCATCGCCAGGTTGGTGGTTCCGGTATCGATAAAAATACAGCCGCCGGGCTTCACCAGCCTTGCGCATTGCTGCGCGATCCTGAGCTTTGTTGCCGTATTCTTATCTTTGCGTTCGCTATAGTCTCCGGCCTCCGGCAGGTTCATCACCGCGCCGCCGTAGACCTTTTTGCAAAACCCACCTTTGCTAAGCTCATGTAAATCACGGCGAATTGTATGCTCTGAGACGTTCAGTCTGGCCGCCAGTTCGGCGCATACCACCCTGCCGTTCTCCTGCAGAATCTGGCAAATGAGCGCTTGTCGCTGTTGAGGGAATGCCGCATAATCGAGCACGCGAAGTCCTTAAATTAATATAATCGAGCACCAGTGAGCATGATCATGCATCTGCTCTCCCTCTGTCAACACGCCGTCAGGAGATATTCATGATGAAAGTAGCCCACCTCGCCCTGTGGACCCGTCAGCTTGAGCAGCAGGCCCGCTTCTGGGTCGACTTCTTTGCCGGCGAGATGAACGATAAGTACTACAGCCAGACGAATCCCGGCTTTGTCTCCTGCTTTGTGAAGATCGGCGACAATATTGCCATTGAGCTGATGACCAAACCGGGGCTCAGCCCAGGGACGCCGGATAATAACCACACCGGCTGGGTACATCTGGCCATTTCGGTAGGTGGAGCAGATAACGTTGATTCACTCGCGCAGCGCGCCGACGCACAGGGTATTCTGGTCTCGCCGCCGCGCACCACCGGCGATGGCTACTATGAGGCGGTGATAAAAGATCCCGACGGAAACCTGATTGAAATCGTCGCATAGCGAACGGCAGAGGCGGGTCGGAAAAGCGCCGTAGCGGCCAATTCCGCCCGACCTACCGGCGGGGTTAAGGCATTACAGACCGATCGGCTGGTAGCCCTGCCACTGCGGTTTATCCGCAGCCCCCGCGGCGTTGGCTATTAGATGGATGTACCATTCGCCAACCTGTTCCAGCAACAGGCAGTCATCCACCTCTTTGAGATTATCCTTGTGCTGCTGATCCACGCCGCACAGCAGTTTGCGCAGCGCCTTCTCTTTCGCTTCCCGCGTGTCCCGCGCCGCGAAAAGGTCAAACTCGTGCAGCTCCGCCAGCGTATCCGGCCGATAACCTCCGGCATTAACAAAGAACAGCCTGACGTCGCCCGCCGCGGGCTGCTTCGCTAATACCACGTCGTAGCCGTCGGCCCAGGTAATCTGGCTGTAGCCATCGATATGAATTTTATCGGCATCGCCAAACCACGCCTCGCGCAGCGCGGGCCAGGCGTCCTCGGGCGTTTTCGCCACCACAAACTGAATATCGTGCACTTCAATATTCGATTTTCCCGCATTGCCGCCCACGTAGAACATAAATAGTTTCACTTCCGATCCTCTGCATTGTTATTTTCGCTATATATCAGACTACACAACGAAGCCTTCAGCAAGTCGGCTGTCGCAAATGCGGCAGCCCGGGTTCAGCGCAGCCGCATTTGCAGCATCTCCTTCCGCGCAATAGAAACTTAACTGTATGATTTTAAACAAATTTAAAAACTAACTTTTCGGCACAGCCTTTGCTAGGTGATTATATAACTCGTTGGAATTATAGATTATTTAGTTATCTATTTTTTTGCATATAGTACTTCGTTAATCAGGATGGAATCAGCATGCCAGAAAGCACACAGCCGGTTAGTTACACGCGTTACGCCCCGCAAGCGCACGTCATCAGCAGCGATGAAGAAGCGGTGGCCATCGCCCATGAGATAGCGCTGGTGCTGCGGCCCGGCGCCGCCGAGCGCGACCGCAGCGGCATTGTGCCCCCCGAGATCGTCGATACCTTTTCCAACAGCGGACTGTGGGGCATTACGGTACCGCGTCGCTGGGGCGGAGCCGAAGTCTCTGCCGCTACGCTGGCGGAAGTTATCGCCATTATCTCCGCCGCCGACCCGTCGCTAGGGCAAATTCCGCAGAACCACTACTGCCTGCTGGAGGATATTCGCCTGCAGGGCAGCGACGAGCAGCGCGCCTTCTTTTTTAACCTCGTCCTGCAGGGACACCGCTTTGCCAACGCCCTCTCGGAAACCGGCGGTAAAACGGTGTTTGATATCCACACCCGGCTTGAGGCCCGCGCGGAGGGTCTCTATATCAACGGCCGCAAAGGCTACTGCACCGGCTCGCTCTACGCCCACTGGATCGGCATTTTGGCGTTAGATGCCGACGACAACGCCCAGCTGGCATTTGTCCCTCGCAACAGCGCGGGGCTGACCGTGGTCGACGACTGGGCCTGCCTCGGCCAGCGCAACACCGCCAGCGGGACGGTGCTGGCCGAGGATCTGGCGGTCGAGCCGTTCCATCTGTTCCCGACGTGGCAATCCTACGCCACCCCAACCCTCGCCGGCCCCTTCGCGCAGCTCACCACCGCCGCCATCGACGCCGGCATCGCCCGGGCGGCCCTCAACGACACGGTGGCGTTCGTGCGCGAATTCTCCCGGCCGTGGATTGACGCCGGGGTAGAGCGTGCCAGCGACGACCCGCTTACCATCTACCATATCGGGCAGATCGACAGCCGGCTGGCCGCCGCCGAGGCGCTGCTGGAACGAGCGGGGAAAACCCTCGATCGCTACCGCAATGCGCTGAACGAGGAGAACGTGGCGCTGGCTTCGGTTGCCGTCGCCCGTGCGAAGGTCTTTACCACCGAAGTGGCGCTGGAGGCCGCCAGCCGCCTGTTTGAGCTCAGCGGCACCCGCGCCGCCGCCAGCAGTAATAATCTCGACCGCCACTGGCGCAACGCCCGGGTTCATACCCTCCACGACCCGGTACGCTGGAAATACCAGCTGCTGGGCAACTGGGTGCTGAACGGCGTTCGCCCGCAGCGCCACGACTGGAACTGAGGTGGCAACGGTGCTGGAATTTTTCGCCGAAATCGACTGGAGCGACGTGGCGCAGGCCGCTATCGATACCCTGACGATGCTGGGCTGGTCGCTGGGCTTTACCGTCCTGATTGGCCTGCCGCTGGGGATCGTTCTCTACCTGACCGGCCAGCCCCGGCTGCTGCACGCCCCGCGGCTTTATCGCCTGCTGTCGCTGGCCGTCAACGTGCTGCGCTCGCTGCCGTTTATCATTTTGCTGATCGTGATGATCCCGGTCACCACCTTCATCACCGGCACCTCGCTGGGGGTGCAGGGCACCATTCCGCCGCTGGTGGTCGGCTGCGCGCCCTTCTTCGCCCGGCTGGTCGAAACGGCGCTGCGCGAAGTGGATCACGGGCTGGTGGAAGCCAGCTGGTCGATGGGCGGCAATACCCGGCAGCTGATCTGGCACACCCTGCTGCCCGAGTCGCGCTCGGGGCTGGTGGCCGCCGTTACCGTCACCGCCATTTTGCTGGTGGACTACACCTCGATGGCGGGGGTAATTGGCGGCGGCGGCCTCGGCGACCTGGCAATCCGCTTCGGCTATCAGCGCTTTCAGACCGACGTCATGGTGGTCACCGTGCTACTGCTGATTGCCCTGGTACAAATATTACAAATGAGCGGCGACCGCCTCGTGCGGTCGATAAGCCGTAAATAAAGGATGCCCGCCCTCTTCCCGCTGCCACAGCCGGTTGACGGGCCTCCGTCGCGCAAAAATTAAAGGAAAAAATGATGAAAAAAACGCTTATCGCCGCCGGGCTGCTGGCCCTGTTCTCTTTCTCGGCCGCCGCCAACGAAACGCTAACCGTCGGCGCCACGCCGGTGCCGCACGCCGAGATCCTCGAATTCGTCAAGCCGGCGCTGGCGAAAGAAGGAGTCGATTTAAAAATCAAAGTTTTCAACGACTTTATTCAGCCGAACCAGCAGCTGGCGGAAAAAAATCTCGACGCCAACTACTACCAGTACCGGCCGTTCCTCGATAACTACAATCAGACCCGGCACACCAATCTGGTTCCGGTGGTGGGCGTCCATATCGAACCGTTTGGCGCCTACTCCAGCAAATACAAATCGATTAAAGAGGTGCCGGACGGCGCCACCATCGCCATCCCCAACGATCCGGTCAATACCGGCCGCGCGCTGGTAATGCTCAGCAACGCGGGGCTCATCACCCTGAAAAACCCTCAGGACCCGCAGTCGGCCACCCGGGATATCGTCAGCAATCCGCACCGCTTCAAAATTCGCGAGCTGGAGGGAGCGATGCTGGCGCGGGCGGTGAATCAGGTCGACCTGGCGTTTATCTTTGCCAACTATGCGCTGGAGGCCGGAATTGATACCGACAAAGCGCTGCTGGTGGAAAAAGGCAGCGATCTGTACGTCGAGTACCTGGTAGCCCGCCCCGACAACATCAACGATCCGGGGATCCAGAAGCTGGCGAAAGCCCTGCACTCCGAGGCGGTACGCAACTTCATCCTCACCCGCTATCAGGGCAAAATACTGCCCGGTTTCTGACCGCTGAAATCAACCCGGCAGCGCCAGCGCTGCCGCTATTTGCTGGCTAACGGAGGAGATCACCGTGACCAATGCGCTCACCGCGGTACCGCATATTGAGTTAACCCACATCGGCAAAGCCTATTCCAACGGCGTTCGGGCGCTGCAGGATATCAACCTGACTATCCAGCAGGGCGAAATCTTCGGCATTATCGGGCGCAGCGGCGCCGGGAAATCCACCCTGCTGCGCCTGTTTAACCGCCTCGAAAGCGCCGACAGCGGCGAAATCATTATTCACGGCGAGCCGACCCGCCGCTATGCCCCCGCCCAGCTGCGGGATCTGCGCCGCCGGGTGGCGATGATCTTTCAGCATTTCAATCTGATGTCGACGAAGACGGTAGCGCAGAACGTCGAGCTGCCGCTCAAAATGGCCGGCGTTCCCCGGGATGAAAGGCGGCGGCGGGTCGATGAGATGCTTGAGCTGGTGGGTCTCAGCGCCCTGCGCGACAGCTGGCCGGCCAGGCTCTCCGGCGGGCAGAAGCAGCGTACCGGTATCGCCCGTGCGCTGGTTACCCAGCCGGAGATCCTGCTGTGCGACGAGGCGACCTCGGCGCTCGACCCGGAGAATACCTACGCCGTGCTGGCGCTGCTGAAAGAGATAAACCGGCGTCTCGGCCTGACCATTGTCCTTATCACCCACGAGATGGACGTGATTCGTACGCTCTGCGATCGGGTGGCGGTGCTCGAGCAGGGAAAAATTATTGAACAGGGCGAGGTATGGCAGATTTTTGGCAACCCGCAGCACGAGGTCACCCGCAGCATGACCGGGACGCTGCACCACGCGCGTCCCGGCGAGCCGGAGGCACCGGGCGCCGGTCGCCAGGTGGTGACGCTCCACTTTGACGGCAGCAGCGGACGGGAGCCCAATTTACAACAGATCGCCGGCCTGCTCGGGGCCGAGGCCAGCCTGCTCTCCAGCAGCTGCGAACATATTCAGGGGCGGACGATCGGCCAAATTCGGGTGCGCCTGGCGCAGCCGCTGGAGCCTGGCGCGCTGCGCCAGCACGGCTGGGTAGCGGACCGCTTCACCCTCGGCACGGATGAAATGGTGGAAACAACTACTCCTTAGAGAAAATCCGGCATTTTAATTCTGCATTATTGCTAATTCTAATTCGCTATAAACCATAGCTTTTCGTTGTTAGACAGCCGGAGGTGCGGCTCTTATCTTGCGTCATGAATTGTAAATTTCAGCGCAATCATTTGATGAGGTAGCACTTTTGTCCAGATTACTGCCCGGATTAAAAACCAAACATTCGCGATTCTCGCTAGCTCTGAAAATCGCGCTCATTGGCGGCGCGGTGGCATTTTCTTCTGTCGCCAGCGCGGATGATATTTTACAGGAAGGGATCACTCCGGCCACCGATGTCAGCCAGATCCCGGCCTCCGCCAAACTGCGTAAAGACACCGTGGTCGCCGGTATCTCCGAGCCGCAGGGCATCTTTAACCCCTACTTTTTCGTTAACGGCTGGGACGAAAACGTCACCAACGTCATCTTTTCGCGGCTAATTGACTGGGACAGCCACGGTAATCTGGTGCCGGGGCTGGCCGAAAGCTGGAGCGTCAGCGCCGATAACAAGGTTTACACCATCAAGCTGCGTCCCAATCTGACCTTCAGCGACGGCTCGCCGCTCACCGCCGAAGACGTAGCCTTCACGCTGACCGTGCTGCTGGACCCTAAATACGACGGCGATACCGACATTACGCTCGCCAATATTGCCGGCGGCGCTGAATATAAGGCCGGTACGGCCGACAGCGTTAGCGGCCTGAAGGTTATCGATCCGCTGACCCTGCAGGTGACCACCAGCGGACCGGGCGCCACTACGCTCGCCAAAATCGGCGGTCCGGTGCTCTCCAAAGCTTACTACGGCAAGGGATATCAGCGCGGCCAGCTCGACTATCTGCGCACCCTGCACGGCAAACCGCTGGGCAACGGCCCTTACGTCTACGACAAATATCTCCCGGGCCAGGAGATCCGCTTCCACGCCAACAGCCATTACTATCGCGGTACGCCGCCGACGCCGCGCTTTATCTACCGCGTCACCAATCCGTCCACCAACTTCCAGCTGTTCCAGACCGGCGAAACCGATTACGACGCCTTTACCTCGCGTCCGGACGATATCGAACAGCTGAAAATGCTAGGCTTCGCCAACATCAACCTCTACGGCTCCAGCGACTACAGCCAGGTTGAATTCAACGTTCGACGCCCGGCGCTGCAGGATGTCAACGTGCGCCAGGCGCTGATTTACGGCCTCGACCGGCAGAAGCTGATTGACGTGGTGTATCAGGGCTACGGCAAGGTGGCCATTGAGCCCATCGCTCCCATCTCCTGGGCCTACAACGCTGAGGGCGTCAATCCCTATAAGTACGATCCAGCCCAGGCGAAGAAGCTGCTGGATGAGGCGGGCTGGAAGCCCGGTCCCGACGGCATCCGGGTGAAAGACGGCAAGCGCCTGGAGCTGACGCTGCTGGTCAGCAAGAAGGTGCTTAACGATGCGCTGATCCCCATCGCCAAAGAGAACTGGCAGCAGATTGGCGTCCTGCTGAAGCCGCAGGTAGTGGATTTCAACGCCCTGATGGCCCAGCGCAAATCGGGTAACTACGATCTGGCCTCCTTCAGCACCAGCACGCTGAACGATCCGCACGACGGAGTATGGGACTTCTACAGCAGCGAGGCGAAAGAGTCCGGCTATCACAATCCGCAGGTTGATAAGCTGATTAGCGCAGGCAACGCGGTGCTCGACGTCGAGAAGCGTAAGCCTATCTACCACCAGCTGTATAAAGTGCTGGCGGAAGACCCGCCGGTTATCTTCCTCGGCTACCGCGAGATCCTCTCCGCCAGCAGCGCCAGGGTCAGCGGCTTTAAGCCGGATATTTATAACGGTCTGACCGGCAGCCTGCCGGACGTGAAAATCGCCAGGTAAATATCGCCGCCGCCGGGGTCTCCCGGCGGTGAACGTGAGAATGTTATGAGAAATTTTATCCTCAGACGGCTGCTGCAAACCCTGCCGATGCTGCTGCTGGCTTCCTTGATCATTTTTATGCTGTTCGCGAAAACCCCGGGCGACTTTATCGACGGTAATATCACCCTTACCGCCGCCCGCGCCGCCGAGCTGAAGGCCATCTACGGCCTCGACCAGCCGCTGTTCACCCGCTATCTGCACTGGCTCGGCCAGCTGTTGCGCGGCGATCTGGGCTTCTCGCTGCAGTACCAGATCCCGGTCAGCCGGCTGCTGAATCAGTACGTCTGGAACTCCTTTCTGCTGGCCAGCGTGGCGCTGGTCTTTTACTGGGGCATTGGCCTGACGGTGGGGATTGTTTCCGCCATGAGGCCCAACTCGCTGTTCGACCACCTGGTCAGCATCGCCGTCTTCGCCGCCATGTCCTTCCCGACCTTTTTCCTCTGCCTGCTGCTGATTAAGTGGTTCGCCGTCGATCTGCACTGGCTGCCGCCGGGCGGCATGACCAACACCGGCAGCGATGAGCGCGGCTGGGCCTATATTCTGCAGGTGGCGGCGCATCTGGCGCTGCCGGTGCTGGCGCTGGTGATGCTGCAGGCCGGTAGCCTGACGCGCTACTTTCGCGCCAGCATGCTCGAGGTGGTGAAAATGGACTTTATCCGCACCGCCCGCGCCAAGGGGCTGCGCGAACGCACGGTCATCTTCAGGCACGCGCTGCGCAACGCCCTGCTGCCGATTATCACCCTGCTCGGCTTTGAGCTGCCGGGGCTGTTTTCCGGCGCCATCATCACCGAAAAGGTCTTCAACTGGCCGGGGGCGGGCCATATTCATATCGACTCGCTGGCGGCCCGCGATTACCCGGTACTGATGGGCTTTACCCTGTTTCTGGCGGTGCTGACGATCCTCGGCAACCTGATTGCCGACGTGCTGTACGCGTGGGCCGACCCGCGAATTCGAGTGAGGTCCTGATGCTTAGCTCCCTGTTTTCAACCAACCGCCGCCTGCGTAAAGCGGCGATCCCGACGCTGGCGCAGATCGCGCCATCGCCCTGGCGCCTGGCCTGGCGCGATCTTCGGCGCAACCGGCTGGCGATGCTGTGTCTGCTCATCCTGCTGGTGATGGCGGCGTGGTGCGCGCAGGGTCCCATCTGGTCGCCGTGGAAAGATGACGCCACCGACGTGCTGATGATCAACAAGCCCCCCGGCGCCGAGCACTGGCTGGGTACCGATTTTCTCGGCCGCGACGTCTATACCCGGCTGCTGCTGGCGGGGCGGATCTCGCTGATTATCGGCCTCCTGACCATGCTGCTGTCGGTCACCCTCGGCTATCTGCTCGGCGCGGTCTCCGGCTATGCCGGCGGCCTGACCGACCGGCTGATCATGCGCCTGGCGGACCTGGTGATGACTATTCCCGGCCTGCCGCTGCTGATTGTCGCCGGGGCGATGCTCTCGGAGCTCGATTTTTCTCCGGAGTCGCGGATCTACATGGTGGTGATTATGCTGAGCCTGCTTGAGTGGCCGAAGCTGGCGCGGCTGGTGCGCGGCCAGTGCCTGTCGCTGCGCGAGCGCGACTTTATGCTGGCCACCCGGGTGCTGGGCCTGTCGGCGCGCCGCCGCCTGTTTGGTCATCTGCTGCCTAATACCATCCCGATTCTGGTGGTGATGGCGACGATGGCGGTCGCCAACGCCATTCTGAGCGAGTCGGCCCTCAGCTATCTCGGCCTCGGCGTGGTGCCGCCCACCCCGTCGTGGGGCAATATGATGGACGCCGCCAACAGCCTGATCGACTTCCAGCGCCGCCCGTGGCTGTGGATGCCGCCGGGGCTGGCCATTTTTATCACCGTGATCGCCATTAACGTGCTGGGCGACGGCCTGCGCGATGCGATGGACCCCAAAATGAAGCAGAGGCTGAAATGAGCGCGCCGCTAATCACCTTTAACCAGCTTTCGGTCTCCTTTGCCGGCGACAAAAACCGCGTGCGCGCGGTGCAGGAGGTCTCTTTCGCCATTCATGCCGGACAGACCGTCGGCGTGGTCGGCGAGTCCGGCTGCGGCAAAAGCGTCACCGCGATGTCGCTGATGGGCCTGCTGCCGCCCCAGGCGGCACGTATCGACGGCGGAGAGATTCTGTTCAACGGCGAGGATCTGCTGCGCCTGAAGGCGGCCAAAATGGCCGACCTGCGCGGCAACCGGCTGGCGATGATTTTCCAGGAGCCGATGAGCGCGCTCAATCCGGTATTCACCATCGGCGAGCAGCTGTGTGAACCGCTGATCCGCCATCGCGGTGAATCGGCAAAGGCCGCCTGGCAGCACGCCACGCGGCTTATTAGCGAGGTCGGCCTTGCGCGGGCGGAGAGCCTGATGGAGAGCTACCCGCACCAGCTCTCCGGCGGAATGCTGCAGCGCATCATGATCGCGATGGTCCTGAGCTGCGAGCCGCAGCTGCTAATCGCCGACGAGCCCACCACCGCCCTGGACGTGACCGTGCAGGCGCAGATCCTCCAGCTGCTGCGCGAGCGCTCCCGGGCCAGCCGGATGGCGATGATGCTGATCACCCACGACCTCGGCGTGATTGCGCAAATGGCGGAGCGCGTGGTGGTGATGTACGCCGGCCGGGTCGTTGAGCAGGGCCCGACGGCCGAGGTATTGCGCCATCCGCAGCACCCCTATACCCGGGGGCTGATTGTCTCCCGCCCGGTGCCCGGCGAGCGCCGTCGCCGCCTCTACTCGATCCCCGGCCAGGTGCCGGATCTGGCCGCCCTGCCGCCCTACTGCGCCTTTGCCGACCGCTGCGCGCGCGCCAGCGAACGCTGCCGCCAGGGGATCCCGCCGCTGGCGGGCGACGTCCGGCAGGCCGCCTGTTTTCATCGCGAGTTAGCGGAGATCGTGACATGAGCAGTGAATACGTTATTGAAGTTGAAGGACTTAAAAAACACTTCCCGCTGCGCGACGGGCTGTTCGGCCAGCAAACCGGAGAGCTGCGGGCGGTGGACGGCGTGAGCTTTAAGATCCGACCGGGGACCATTTTCGGCCTGGTGGGTGAATCCGGCAGCGGTAAAACCACCGTCGGACGCACCCTGCTCGGGCTGTATGAGAAAACCGCGGGCAGCGTCAGGTATCGCGGCCGCGAGCTCAGCGCGCTCTCCCCGCGCGAAATGCGGGCGCTGCGGCCGAAAATCCAGCTGGTTTTCCAGGATCCCTACAGTTCGCTGAACCCGCGAATTCGCATTGGCGACGCCATCGGCGAAGCGATGCTGGAGCACGGGCTGTGCAGTAAGGCAGAGCTGTATGACCGGACCATTGCGGTAATGCGGATCTGCGGCCTAGCGCCGCAGCATTACGGCCGTTTTCCGCACGAATTTTCCGGCGGCCAGCGCCAGCGCATCGGCATCGCGCGGGCGCTGATCCTTAACCCGGATTTCATTATTGCCGACGAGCCGATTTCGGCGCTGGACGTATCCATCCAGGCGCAGATCATTAACCTCTTTTCCGACCTGCGCGACGACCTGGGGGTCACGTTCCTGTTTATCTCCCACGACCTGGGGGTGGTGGAGCATCTGTGCGATGACGTGGCGGTGATGTATCTCGGCCAGCTGGTGGAAACCGCTAGCCGCGACGCGCTGTTCGCCCGGCCGCTGCATCCCTATACCCGGGCGCTGCTGGCGGCGGTCCCCACCTTAGACCCGCTCCGCGAACCGGCGGCCGTGGTGCAGGGCGAGATTCCGGACCCGGCAAACCCGCCGCCCGGCTGCCGCTTCTCCTCCCGCTGCCCGCAGGCCAGCGAACGCTGCCGGCGCGAAGTTCCCGCCCTGCGGGAGGTCGCCGCGGGCCATCACGTCGCCTGCCACGCCGTTTAGCTCGCCGCCTGCCCCGGCCGCGGGCGAAAAAAAACCTGTCGCTGAACCAGCGGCAGGTTTTTTCACCAGCGGTGAGCGCATCCCGCGGATAGCCCGGGGCGCTACGTACTCTTTAACCGTTTTCGGCGATCTGCCGGTCAACAGCCCCCTGTCGACCGGCAAACCCGCCGCAGCAGATTAACCGGCGCGAAGAGGCCCGCCAAGCTGGCGCATTGAGGCCGCAAGCTCATGCTGCACCAGCTCCTTCAAACTTTCACGCTTAATAAACTGGCTGCGATGTTTGCTTTTGACCTCTTCAAGACTTTTCTTTATTTCCTGCGCCGGCAGTTTATACCAACCGCGACGCTGCGGCTCACCGCCCACTTCCAGCCACAGCGCCGCGTAATTAGTCATTACATTGGCGCTTTTAACGTGGAAATTACCGTCAACCGCATAGATCTCTTTAATATTACAGTGCTGTAAAAAAGCGTACAGCAGGGTGATAATTAAATTTTTAGGGCGAATACCGTAAAGCTCCTTGGTCAATACTTTAATTTCATCATTGGTCGCGTCTTTACCACCCTGAATTCCGCCAATATAAGCACGGCCATCGGCGGTACAGGAAAAACAGAGACTGTAGATCCGTCTGTTATCGAGAAGCATTAACAGCATCAGCTCCCCCTCCTCCTGAAAAGGCGATGCCAGCAGCTTAACATCAATGCGGGTACCATTTTTCAGCGGAACGGTCGCTACCGTCAGGCCAAACTCTTTGACGTTATACAGCTGCGGCATGATCGTTTCAGGAAAGGTTTTTTCCATAAAAATCAACGAGCCGTAGGCGATATCGAGTTTAGTTCTCTTTGACAACTTCTTATTTAAATAGGCTTTGAAGGGTTTATCCTGAAAGCTGACCAGCCCCTCCGTGGCGCCGGTTAATCTGGCGCAAACGTATTTATCACACAGCGCCCGGTATTCCCTATATTTGCCCCCTGCCAGAGGTATTTCTCTGCATCGACGTAATACCTTCTTATATTTGAGTTTAACATTACAAATGAGTTTATTATTTTTTCGCCACTCTTTGATGGCGACTGCTGCTGTTAGAGCCATCGATCAATATCCATATAATCAACCATAATCGCAGAAATAATATCACAAATCATGCAAGTCAACGCTTAGTTACCCGTTCGTTGTCCTTTCATTTAATAAATAGCCAGGTAATCATTCTGCAAAACCTGAAATTAAATTAAGCCCACCTGTCAACTCTCATTATTAGCAGTCGGCTTTATTATTCATCGCCTGCTGAGGGGAACGGGCGCGGGTTACCGCTACGTGCTGTCAACGACGGCATGAGGTGCCCCCTCGCTCGTTTTGCCCTATAATCTGGCCACGGTCAAAACTGAACTAAAGTGGGTAACTCATGGAAATCGATCTCGACAACCTGGTTTTTAGCGGTCTGGAAGAGGCGCAGGAGCGTAACGCTGAACGCCTTGAAGACGCGGATAAGAAAGCCGAGGCGATCGTTGCCGATGATGATTGCGGCGACGCCTGCAAAATCTGATTTCTAAACCGGCCGGCCAGGCCGGTTTTTTTATGCCTTTCGCCGCGCCGAAAAGTAACGCCCTGCCGGTATGAGGGGTCCGCATAAAAACCAGCAAGACAGCATAATGATGTTTCGATAGGCCCGCGATTTATCCCTTTCTTTCAGGCGCTTATTTTCCAGCGGCGAAATCATTGCGAGCTATTGCCAGCAGAATGATGTATGGTTGCAGGCCATTACATCAGGAAAAAATTATATGTCAGATCGAAAAGACTCGAAAACTCGCCGTAATTAACTTGTAAAATGCGCCTGCCCTAACTGCTCCCAGGAATCAGAACATAGCTTTAGCCGAGTCCAAAAAGGCGCCCAGCTGATCTGCCCTTACTGCCATAAACTCTTCCAGTCATCATCCAGAAACGCCGCCTAATCCTAAATGCCCGACGCTGATTGTGTCTTGCTCACAGCAAAATAACCGGGCCGATGGCCGCGTAAAGAAATAGCCACCGGCGGATCCTATTCGTTTTCGGGCGCAGGCGGCCTCGCCCCGCGCCCGGTGTTATACCGCCGATCTAAGGCGTCGGGAAAATCCACAGATCGTCGGCGGGGAGCGTAATATGGCAATGCTCCGCGTCACGCAGCGCCGAGCCGTAGACGCGAATGGCAAAGTCATCCCCGAGGGTGCGAAACAGATATTCCCAGCGGTCGCCAAGATACATGCTGGTCAGCAGCGGAAGCTCAAGCGTGTTGTCTTCCGGCGAGGAGCCGAAACGCAGGCGCTCAACGCGGATCACCGCCGTCGCCTGCTGGCCGACGCTGACCCCCTCTCCCGCCATGCCCCACAGCGCCCAGCTGGCGCCTTCGATGCGCGCCCGGCCGTTTTCAAGAGCCGTTATCTTACCGAGCAGGCGGTTATTGCTGCCCATAAACTCGGCGGCAAACAGCGTCGTCGGATTGCCGTACATCTCCTGGGGCGTGCCCTGCTGCTCGATCACCCCGTTGTTCAGCAGCAGGATGCGGTCGGAAATCGCCATCGCCTCATTCTGATCGTGGGTGACCATCAGCGCCGAGAGCCCGAGCTTGATAATCAGCTCGCGCAGGAAGACCCTCGCCTCTTCGCGCAGCTTGGCGTCGAGGTTGGAGAGCGGTTCATCAAGCAGGATAACCGGCGGGTTGTAGACCAGCGCCCGGCCGATCGCCACGCGCTGCTGCTGGCCGCCGGAAAGCTGATGGGGATGGCGGCTGCCGAGATGTCCCAGGCCGAGCTGGTCGAGCACCGCCTGCACCCGCTGGCCGATTTCGCCGCTGGCGACCTTGCGCAGCTTGAGCGGATAGGCGACGTTTTCAAATACGCTCTTATGCGGCCACAGGGCGTAGGACTGGAACACCAGCCCCAGATTGCGCTCCTCGGCGGGGATTTCGCTGCGCGGATTACCGTCGTAAACCGAGGTTTTGCCAATGGTAATCCGCCCGGAGGTGGGCTTCTCCAGCCCGGCGACGGCGCGCAGCAGAGTCGTTTTCCCGCTGCCGGAGGGCCCGAGCAGCGACACCACTTCCCCCCGCCTGAGCTCCATCGATACCCCTTTCAGAACCGGGTTGTCGCCATAGGTGAGATGCAGGTTTTCTACGGATAGCTCAATCATGTAATTTCACTCCAAAGCGCAGGGCGATACCCAGCCCGACGACCACCAGCAGGATATTGATAAACGAGAGCGCGGCGACGATATCAATCGCTCCCGCCGCCCATAGCGAGACCAGCATCGAGCCGATCGTTTCCGTTCCCGGCGACAGCAGGTACACCCCGGTGGAATATTCGCGCTCGAAGATCAGGAACATCAGCAGCCACGAGCCGATCAGGCCGTAGCGCGACAGCGGCACCGTGACGTGGCGGGTCACCTGCCCCCGCGAGGCGCCGGTGCTGCGGGCCGCCTCCTCAAGCTCTGGCGCCACCTGCAGCAGGGTCGAGGAGATCAGGCGCAGCCCGTAGGCCATCCACACCACGGTGTAGGCCAGCCAGACGCTGAAAATGGTATTGCGCAGCGCCCGCAGCTGCACGATGAGGTGCTCACGCAGCCAGTCGGCCACCGGCAGCGCCGAGAGCCAGCCGTTTTTTAGCGACTGATCGAGCCACATCGGCAGGAATAAAAACATCCACAGAAACGCCAGCCCCGCCAGCAGCCCCGGCACCGCGCGCGGCACCAGCACGCTATAGTCGAGAAAGCGCGTCACGTTATCCGGCTTACGGTGCATGGCGATCCCGACAAATAGATAGCAGACGACCGCCAGCGCACCGCCAAAAATGCCGATCGCCATCGAGTTGACGATCGCCCGCAGCAGGTTCGGCTGCTGCCAGATATTGCGGAAGGTCGCCAGCGACAGCTCGTCCCACAGCGACACGCCGACGCCCCAGTTGGAAATAAACGCCCGCATCGCCACGCCAAGCAGCGGGACGCCGATGGTCACCGTCAGCCACAGCACCACCACTACGCCGGCAACCCAGCGCCACTTGCCGAGCGGCAGCGCCCGCGCCTGGGAGGCTTTCCCCTTCATGGTGACAAAGCGATTGGCGGTGCGCATCAGCCGACGCTGCAGCATCACCAGCGGAATGGTGATGCAAATGAGTACCACCGCCACCGCCGCCATCAGGTGGTAAGAGGGAGTACCAAGCTTATTGGTCAGCTTATAGAGATAGGTCGCCAGCACCATATTGCCTTCGGGGTCGCCGAGCACCAGCATCAGGCCGAACACTTCCAGCCCGAGGAAAAACAGCAGCACGCAGGCGTAGAGGATCGAGGGGCGCACCATCGGCAGGCTGACGGAGGTCATCACCTGCAGCGGCGAAGCGCCTACCGTCCGCGCCGCCTCCTCGACGTCGGAGCCGACGCTGCGCAGGGCGGACGAGATATAGAGATAGGCGTGCGGGACGTGGGTTAGCCCGGCGATGGCCACGATGCTGAACATCGAGTAGATGTTCCACGGCACAAAGCCCAGCAGCCGCTCGGCCCACTGCGAGAAGAAGCCAACCGGCCCCGCCGCCACCACGTAGCCAAAGGCCAGCACCATCGGCGAGACGAAAATAGGCACCAGGATCAGCGGTTCAATAAAGCGCCGGCCGGGCAAATCGGTACGGACCATTAAAAACGCGAGGATCCCGCCGAGCGGGATCGCGATCGCCACCAGGCCGAACGCCAGAACAAAGCCGGACTTTAGCGCCAGATAAAAATCAGGATCGGTAAAGATAAATTCGAAGGCTTCGAAGCTGAACGCTTTCGAGCGCGCAAAAAAAGGCGCCGAGAGAAAGCTCTGCACCACAATAAATAACAGTGGGACATAGATTGCTAATGCCGCAATCAGCACCACAATACCGCGCGGCAGCCCCTGCCATTTTCGGCGTAATACGTTCATATGCAATCCCTTCGGTCAGGCGTTTAACGATAGCCTGCCGGGTATTAACGGGCGCGGCATCGAGAAACGTCGCGCCGCGGGAGAATTATTTTGCCGCCGCTTCACGCCACTGTTTGATAAATTCCAGACGCTTTTTCGGTTCCAGATATTCCAGCAGGGTTTCATCCACCGGAATCGGCTTCAGCGCATCGCCCAGCATTTTGGTCATGCCGTCGATGTCATTTTTGCCTTCGATATCGTTACGAATAGAGGGAATATCGGCCTGGCTGGCGAGAATGCTCTGCCCTTTCTCTGACAGCACGTAGTCAAACCACAGCTTAGCGGCATTTGGATGCCCGGCGTCGGCGGTAATAAACGAGACCCGGGAAAGTACCAGCACGTAGTCTTTGGGATAGGCGATGCCGAGGGAGGGATCGGTTTTGGCGCGTGCTTCGGCGTAGGAGCCGAGGATATTAAAGCCAACCAGGTTTTCCCCCGAGGAGACGCGCTCCATCATGGTCCCGGTGGAGGATTGCACGGTCAGGCCGCCTTTAGCCATTCCCGCCAGGTTGCTGAAATAGCTGGCATCGGCCTTGCTGTCCTGCACCGCCAGCATAAAGCCGAGGCCCGATTTTTCGATATCGTAGGTGGTGACCTTGCCTTTAAATTTGTCGGTCTGGCCGGCAACCAGCTTCGCCAGCGCGGTATGGGAATCCGGCACGTCGCCCTGCGGAATCAGCCGCTTATTGTAGATAAAGACCACCGGCTCATAGGTGGTGCCGTAGGCTTTCTGCTGCCAGACCGCCCACTTAGGCAGCTTGTCCAGCTCGGGCGAGGCGTACTCTTCGGCGTAGTCGGTGGCAAGCTTCAGCGCCGTATCCATCGATGAGCTCCAAACCACGTCCCCGCTGCCGCCCCCCGCCGCTTGCTCGCTGATGTAGCGGTTATACAGCTCGGTGCTGTTCATATCGTTATATTCAACTTTAATACCGGGGTACTGCGCCTCAAACCCTTTAATTAACGGGCCAGCCGCTTTGGTATCCGTCGTTGAATAGATAACAACCTTGCCCTCTTTCTTTCCGCCTTCAACCACCTTTTGATATTCAGCCGGGTAGCCTTGAGGCAGCTCCGCCAAAACGGAGCCGGAGAAGAGTGCCGTCAGTGAAACCACTAACCCACCAATTTTCTTATACATAAAACCAACCCCTAAGCATCATTTATTAAACACAAATTTAACATATAGCGAGGGGTTCGCCGCTTGCAAAGCCGGGGGCGGTTTTTTTCTGGCTTTTGTGATGCTGGCGGAGTTTAACTCTTATTTAGCGCGGCGTCGGCGGATAAGCCACCTGGCGGCAAAATTGCCGCCAGCTCCGGTGAAGATGAAATATGCAGAAAAGATTAAGCCGAAGTTTTAGCGCCGGGCGATCATCCTTCAGCGGGCGGCAAAATGGCGCCGATTTAGCGTCGAGGAGGCGGAAAATAATCAGCCCGCCGCAAAACCGCTAGCGGAAATATATTTATCCGCCGTCAACTCCCGCCGCCCGGCGATATTAGCCCCTCGCTTCGCGCGGCCAGACCTGCGGGAACAGCGGTGAAACCAGCGCGTCTCCATCTTTTAGCGTCAGCTCCGGGAACGGCGGCGAGGTCACGCCCCCGCGGTCCACAAAGGTGGCGTCGTCGCCCACCCAGCGGGCGGAGAAGACCCGCCGCGCCCGGGCCGTGGCGTTACCTCTGGCCCCGTGCACCGTCCGGTAGTGAAAGGCCACCGCGTCGCCCGGCTCCAGCGCCCAGCTGACGATATCGTACTCATCCTGATGAGCGTCAATATCCGGCAGCTCCTTAAAGCGACCGTGCTGGTAGAGCTTTGAGCCGTTGAAGCGGGTCGGGCTGAACTCCTCGCCCCACAGATGGGAGCCGCGGATACAGCGCAGTGAAATCTCCTGAGCAACCGGGTCCAGCGGGATCCAAAAGCTGACGTTCTGCCGCCCCTCAACGCAGTAGTAGGGCTGATCGTGATGCCAGGGGGTCACCGTGCTGCCGCCGGCCGGCTTGACCAGGGTATGCTCGTGGAAAAATTTCGCCGTAGTCGATTGCATCAGGGCGGCGGCGATCTCCGCCGCCGGAGACTGCCTGACAAACTGCTCAAAATCGGCGATCCGTGCCCAGTTGCAGTAATCCTGGAAAAAAGGCGCGGAGCCGTCTTTCGGCACCACGGTTCTGGCATGCCCGTACTCGCTGGGGCTGGCCATCAGTTCCGCCACGCCGCTCGCCAGGCCGTCGATCCACGGGGTGAATACGCCTTTGAGTAACACCACTCCATCCGTCTGATAGGTATCGATCGTCTGCCGGTCGATCTGCGGAGAACGCTGATTGTGCATAGCTAACCGTCCTGTGCTGGATAAATGATTGGATTGATGACGCCGGGCGTCAGCGGACTCAGGTTATTTAGCCAACAGCGAATGGTAAATTATTATAAAACGATTCTCGTAATAGAAATTTATGAGCCTTAGGGCCTGTCTCATCGGGCGTTAGTATTTTGTCGAGCGCTGTCCGGGTTCAAAATGACAAATAAAATAGCCACGCGCCAGGCTCTCAGGCGCGTGACAACAGATATCTTCCGCGTTATGCGCCGCTGGCTAAGCCAGCGCCGGAGTTAACTCAATGCTGCGACAATAGTCCATAAACAGCTGCGTTGGCCGGGTGGGTTCATTATTGGCGAGGTGCGCCATAATTAAGGTCGAAGCCGGCATCTGATCTTCAATATCCAGCTGCACCAGCCGTTCGCCGTCGTAGGTTATATCGCAAAGCGGCCGGGTGACTAATACCGAGAAACCTAACCCCTGGCCGACCATACAGCGCACCATTTCAATTGACGGCGAGCTGTAGGCCACCTGCGGGTGATAGCCCTTCTCTTTAAAAATGGTAATAAAATAATTTTTACTCGGTACCGCATCGAGCAAAATCATCGGCTCCTGGCTTAGCTCCTGCAGCGTAACGCTCTTTTTTTGCGCCAGCGGGTGGCTGGCCGGTAATAACGCATAGGGCTTATGCGGCGCATTAAGCGTCTCTTTACTGATCGAGTGGCCTAATTCCAGATCGTAGACCAGGGCTAAATCAAAACGACCGCGATGCAGGCCGTGCATTAATTCGTGCTGCTCGCCGTCGTAGAGCTGGAGGGTTATTTCGGGATACATCTTTTTAAACCCGGCCACCAGCTTTGGCATATACAGCGGCGCCACGGACTCAAAGCAGCCCACCGAAATGGTGCCGGAAACCAGCTCCCTGTCGGCGCGCGAGTTTTGCTCAAACTCCCAGGAGAGGCGCAGCAGTTCTTTAGCCTTCTCGTAAAAGCGACGCCCGCAGGGGGTGAGCGAAACGCCCTGCGCGTGGTGGCGAATAAACAGCTGCTGTTCGAAGGTGCTCTCAAGGTTTTTTATCGCAATCGAGATCGACGGCTGGGCAATATGCAGCTGTCGGGAGGCTTCGGCGATGCTTTCGGTCTCCACAACGGTCACAAGGTATTTAAGTTGTTTGAGCGTGAATCGCGTCATAGCCTTACCTTTTATGAAATATTGTCATACGCGGAAACGGCATAGTTTCCTGATATGCCGATTGCAAGCATCGTGCCATTCCCCGATAAAGGGGAACTTTCCCCGTGGGGCGAAGGAATTATTTATCTCGCCAGGCCGGCGACGATAATTAAAACGCGGCGTCTGCGGATCAACTGCACCAATATGAATCACAATGCACCAAATAAATCCTCCGCGCGCCCCAATATTGCACAACCGGCGATTTACCCGGCAATTTCGTTGGCCAATAACAGCAATTGTTTTTTTAATGTTTAGTCCTTGTTTCTCACTTATTGCTTTAAATTTATTGAAGTTAATCTGCCTATATAGTTTTTTTAAACTTAAAGACCAAAAATTTACTAATTGCCTGATGGCGAAGAGTACCAGCATAGTGTAATTGCCCGATAAATACCGGCGATGCCCCATTTTAGAACATCGGCATCGCCTTCATGTCCGTTAATTATGGCGAGTGAAATAGCCGATGATGTTTAACTGGAACTACATGTTAAGTCTGCTCAGCGACGCGGATTTTTGGCAGGCCACCTGGACCGTCATTAAACTGAGTCTGCTGACCTGGGGTTGCAGTATTGTGCTGGGCTTTATTCTCGCCCTCGCCAAGCAGTCGCCGCGCAGGCTCTTTAACGTCCCCGCCCGGCTCTATATCTGGCTGTTTCGCAGCCTGCCGCTGCTGGTGCTGCTGATTTTCGTCTATAACCTGCCGCAGGCGGTGCCCTCCTTCGCGGCGGTGCTCAACGATCCTTTCTGGGCCGGCCTGCTGGCGATGGTGCTCAGCGAAGCGGCCTACGTCGCCGAGATCCATCGCGGCGGCCTGCTGTCCATCGCCAAAGGCCAGGGCGAGGCCGCGCGAGCCTTAGGGCTGCGCTACGGCGGTACCCAGCGGCGGGTGATTATTCCCCAGGCGCTGCGGGTGGCGCTGCCGGCGCTGGCCAATGAGTATATTGCGATCGTCAAGCTCAGCTCGCTGGTTTCCGTTATCTCCCTGACCGAGATTTTGATGGTCGGCCAGCGTCTCTATTCGCAAAACTTTCTGGTGATGGAGACCATGGCGGCGGTGGCGTTCTACTACGTGCTGATCGTCACCGTTTTTGACTTCCTGCTGAAACGGCTGGAGAGCTGGCTCGACGTCACCCAGCGAAAAACCAACCGTCCGGTCGACGCCGGCATGCTGGCGCTGGCCACCGCCGCCCGCCCGGCCGCTGCCCGCAGCGCCGTCGCTAATCACCAGCCGGCGCTGCAGGCCTCGAAGCTGCATAAAGCCTACAACAACGTGGAAGTGCTGGGCGCCGTCAGCCTGCAGATCCAGCCCGGGGAAGTGGTGTCGGTGATCGGCCCCTCCGGCTCCGGCAAAACCACGCTTATTCGCCTGCTCAACGGCCTGGAGCAGATCGACAACGGCGAGATCCGCATCAACGGTCAGCCGTTTATCCACCTCGACCGCCAGGGAGTGCAGAAGCCGCGCTTTATGGAGAACGCCGAGCACCGGCTGAATATTGGCATGGTCTTTCAGAGCTTCAACCTGTTCCCGCATCTGACCGTATTCGGCAACCTGCTGCTGGCCCCGCGCTACCACCGGCTGGCGGCGGAGGCGGAGCTCAGGCAGCGCGCCTGCGAGCTGCTGCATAAGGTCGGCATGCTCGAACACGCGTGGAAATATCCGCACCAGCTCTCCGGCGGCCAGCAGCAGCGGGTGGCGATTGCCCGCGCCCTGATGATGCGCCCGCAAATCATGCTGTTCGATGAGCCGACCTCGGCGCTGGACCCGGAAAAGGTCAACGAGGTGCTCCAGGTTATCGAATCGCTGGCCGACGAGGGGATCACGATGGTTATCGTGACCCACGAGATGAATTTTGCTTTCAAAGTTTCTGACCGAATTGTCTTTATGGAAAAGGGGCGCGTGGTCTGTGACGACACGCCCCAGGCGATGCGCGACGGCAACCACCCGCGCGTTGACGCCTTCCTGAAAGACGTCTCTCTGGCTTAACCGCTCCGTTTGTGAAAGGAAAAAAATATGATCGCGCAGTGGCAAATCGAACAGTTTCATCAGCAGGGTTTTTTGGTGGTTGAGGGGGTGTTGTCCCCCTCAGAGATCGCCGGGCTTCAGCAGGATTTTGACGGCTGGGTGGAGGAGAGCCGCCGCCACGGCGACGCCTGGGGAGAGACCGAGGACGGCCGCCCGCGCTTCGACCTCGAAAGCGATCATCGCCCCGACCACCCGTCGCTGCGCCGCGTCAGCTCGCCGACCGAGATCTCCGCGGCCTACCGGCGCGCCGCGCTGGATTCGCGGATGGCGGCCATTGCCGCGCAGCTTATCGGCGGCAGCGGCACCCGCTTTCATCACAGCAAAATTAACTCCAAGCTGCCGCATACCGCCACCCAGGTGAAATGGCATCAGGATTTTCTCTTCACGCCGCACAGCAACGACGACATCATCACCGCCCTGCTGATGGTTAGCGACGTGACGCCGGAGAACGGCCCGCTGAACGTGGTGCCGGAAAGTCATAAGGGGCCGCTGTGGTCGCACTGGCAGGAGGAGCGCTTTACCGGCGCGGTCGATGACGAGGTGGTGGCGACCCGCTGTCAGCAGCCAGAGGCCTGCTTTGGCCCGTCCGGCTCGGTGTGCTTTATGCATACCCGCCTGCTCCACGCCTCCAGCCCCAATGAAACCGATCTGCCGCGAACCCTGTTTATCAGCGTTTACGCCGCCGAAGACGCTCTGCCGTTCGGCGATAACCCGCTGCCCAGCGTCCACGCCGGGCGGATGGTCGCCGGCACAGAGAGCGGGCTGGTACGCAGCGTCGCCAACCACGTTCGTCTGCCGCAGAAGCCGCGCGGCGCCTCATTCTTCGTACAGCAGGCCGGAAACGACCCTGCCAGCATGTGATTGCCCCCCACTTTGGAGATATGTTTATGAAACGCTTAACTACCCTGCTCCTCTGCACCTTTGGCGTACTCGGCGCGACTGGCGCCCAGGCGGCCTTTCAGCAGCCGGGGAAAATCATTGCCGGTTCGGATATGACCTTTTTCCCCTATGAGTATATTGAGAACAACAAGCCCGTCGGGTTTGATATCGAGTTTCTCGCCGGAATTGCCAAAACGATGGGCCGCGAGGCGGTCAATCTGGATACCCGCTTCCCGAATCTGATCCCCGGCCTGCAGGGCGGACGCTTCGATATCACCAACTCGTCGATGTATATCACCGCCGAACGAATGAAGGTTATCGATATGGTGCCGTACCTGAAAAGCGGCGAGTCGATCCTCGCCCTCAAGGGCGCCAGCTATCAGCCGAAGACGCCGGAAGAGTTTTGCGGCCATAAGATTGGCTCAATGGGCGCCACCTCGTGGCTGGCGCAGCTGCAAAAGCTCTCCGCCGACTACTGCGTGAAAAAAGGGCTGCCGCCGATTACGCTCAGCGAATACGCCACCGATCCGCAGACCACCCAGGCGCTGCTGTCGCGGGCGGTGGAGGCGCAGATCACCGATGCGGCGGTGGCGCGCGGCGTGGTCGACAAGCTGGGCGACCGGATTGTCATCTCCTCCACGACGCTGATCTACCCGGTGCTCAACGGCTTTGGGGTGAAAAAGGGCAACGCAGAGGTGAAAACCGCGCTTGAAGAGGGGCTGAAGAAGTTCAGCGCCACGCCGGAGTATGCCGCCCTGCTGAAAAAGTATAACTTCCAGCCGCCGACCGCGGCGGACCTCAATGACCTGATGCCGAAAGTGGAATAACGCCCGTGGCCTACTCTTTTGAAGAACAAACGCGTATCGATCTGGCGGCGGCGCTGCGCATTGTTGCTCACCTCGGCATGCACGAGGCGGTCGCCAACCACTTTAGCGCCGCCCTGTCGGCGGACGGCAAAACGTTCCTGCTCAACCCGAAGTGGCGGCACTTCTCGCGCATTCGCGCCAGCGATCTGCTGCTGCTGAACGCCGACGATGAAGATAACGCCCATCGCGCGGACGTTGACGCCACGGCGTGGGCGATCCACGGGCAGATTCACCAGCGGCTGCCGCAGGCCCGGGCAGTGCTGCATCTGCATCCGGTTTACGCCACCAGCGTCGCCTGCCTCGAGCAGCCGCAGATCCTGCCGATCGATCAAAACACCGCGCGCTACTTTCAGCGCGTGGCGGTCGATACGCTGTACGGCGGGATGGCGGACACCGCCGCCGAGGGGGCGCGGCTGGCGGGGCTGCTGGCGGACAAACGCCGTCTGCTGATGGGCAATCACGGGGTGCTGGTGACCGCCGGCTCCATCGGCGAGGGGTTTGACGATATCTGGACCCTCGAGCGTGCCTGCCAGATTCTGGTCACCGCCTGGTCAACCGGCCGGCCGCTAAAGGTGCTGTCCGATGAAGTGGCGGAGAAAACCGCCGCCGACTGGGAAAAAATCAGCGACTTTTCCCGTCAGCATTTTGAGGAGATGAAACAGCTGATGATTGACGCCGATCCTTCCCTGCTGGACTAAACTGCCCCAGGCACCTCCGGGCGCGCCCCGGGGGTGCCGCTTAGCGCTGCGCCAGCTGGCTGAATACCGCCTGAAGCGCCTCCGGCTTGCGCCAGCCCTGATGCAGATCCACCACCCGCCCGCGGCTATCTATCAGCACCGACGTCGGGGTGCCGATCACCTGATAGCGCTCCTGGGTTATTTTCAGCCGATCGCGCAGCACCGGATAGCTGATGCCGTGCTTTGCCAGCAGCGGCGCGATCTCGACGCTATCGGGATCGGTATTGACCGCCACCACCACCACCTTATCCGGCCAGCGCTGGCTCAGCGCCTGCAGGGTATCCATCTCCGCCAGGCAGCCGCCGCAGCCGGCGGACCAGAAGTTAAGATAGATAGCCTTGCCGCGCCAGCGCTCGAGGCTGGCCGCGTTATCCTGAAGATCGAAGGCCGCCAGCGCCGGCGCCGGCTCGCCGCGCGCCAGCTTCTCCTCTTTGCAGCCGACCAGCAGCGTCAGCAGCAGCATGATAATCACCTTAGGCATGCGCATGATGGTTTACCTCTTCGCCCAAATATTTACCGTGCTGCAGCCGCACGATGCGGTCGGCAAACTGCCCCAGCGCCGGGTTGTGGGTCACCATCACCACGGTGCGCCCCTGGCGGTGTAGATCGGTCAGCAGATCCAGCACCCGCTGCTCGTTTTCTTCATCGAGGTTGCCGGTCGGCTCATCGGCGAAAATGACCGGCGGCTCGTTGACAAGCGCCCGGGCGATGCAGACGCGCTGCTGTTCGCCGCCCGAAAGCTGGCTCGGCAGATGGGTCATGCGCTGCTCAAGACCAACCTGGGCCAGTACCGCCCGGGCGGCGGCCTCGTCCACCACGCTGTGGTAGTGCTGCGCCAGCATGATGTTTTCCAGCGCCGTCAGAAACGGGATCAGGTGAAACTGCTGGAAAACGAGGCCAATTTTCTGCGCGCGAAAGGCGCGGCGCCCCTCTTCGTCCAGCGCCGCCGCGTCGGTACCGTCGAGAATAACCTGACCTTCGCTGGCGGTATCCAGACAGGTGAGAATGTTCATCAGCGTCGTTTTTCCCGAGCCGGAGGCCCCCATAATGGCGACGAACTCGCCGCGGGCAATGCACAGATTAATATCCTCCAGCGCGGTGACCTCGCCAAATCGCTTATATAAATGACGGGTCTCAATTGCCATCTGACGCAAGGGCGTGACGGTCATGGCGTTACTCTCCTTTCAACACTTTCGCCGGTTCAACGCTTACCGCGCGCCGCACCGGAACAATGGCCGCCAGCGCGGCGACCAGTAAAGACAGCGCTAGGGTAATCGGCAGCACCGGCAGGCGCAGCGAGATGCTGGCATTAAATACCGTCATGCCCAGCAGCTGCGCCAGCAGATAGCCGAGCACCCAGCCGCAGACCACCGCCGCGAGGGTGATAATGCTGGTTTCCAGCAGCATCTGGCGGATGATATCGCCGTTGCTGGCGCCCAGCGCCTTTTGCAGGGCAAACTCGCGGGCGCGTTCGCCCACGATCGCCATCAGCGTGGTGTTCACGCACAGCGACGACAGCGCGAGGATGACCAGCGATACCAGCCCCATCAGCCCCTTGATTTTATCCAGCACCTGGCCTTCGGAGACCGAAACCTTGAGCACCGGGCGGATTTCGAGATCCGGGTACTGCTGCTGCAGCTGGCCGGCATAGCGATCCACCTGGCCGAGATCGTTGCTGACGCTCAGCAGGCCGTGGCTGATAACGCCGGGCTTATGCAGCCAGCCCTGGGCAACGTCGAGGCTGACGATCAGCATATTATCGGTGGCGTCTCCGGCTTCCACGATGCCTTTGACCAGCAGCTTTTTGCGCTGATTACCCGCCACCAGCGTCAGGCTATCGCCGAGGCGCAGATCCAGGCGCTGCGCCAGCTTGACGCCGATCATCGCGTTGCGATCGTCAAAGCTGACGCCGATCCAGCTGCCGCTCACCTGCCAGTAGGGCACCAGCTTTTGCAGCGACTCGAACCACACGCCGACCATCACCACCTTCTCCAGCTCGGTACGCGCCGTGCCGTACAGCCACGGGCTGGCGCCGTGGATAAGCCCCGGCGGCGCGGCGTCGAGGATCGCCTGCAGCTCGGGCTGCGGCATGCTGGTGCCGTGCCCGGGGCCGATATAGAAGTTGGCGCCGAAGGTGCGCAGCTCTTCGCTCATTTTGCTGTTAATGTCGAACCACACGGCAGAGAGCGCCGTAACGATGGTCGCCCCCACCGCCAGCGCGGCAAACACCACGCTCACCCGCTGCAGGCGCAGGCGCAGCGCCCGCCGCACCAGCAGCCACAGCATGTCGCGCTTAGCGGCCATACAGCACCTCCACGGGATAAAGACGGGCAATGCGCCGCGCCGGGAACCAGGTGCCGATTAACGCAATCAGCACCGCAATCACCAGCACGCAGGGGACCACCACCCAGGCAAAATTAAGCGGGGTGTCGAACAGCATCAGGCCAATCACCTTCGCCAGCCCCCATCCCGCCATGCAGCCAAACGCTCCGCCCACCAGGCCGCCGAGCGCCGCTTCAAGGTAAAACAGCAGCAGGATTTGCCACTGCCGCGCGCCCAGCGCTTTCATCAGGCCGATCTCTTTCGCCCGCTCCATAATGGTGCTGGTCATCAGCGAGGCGATCCCCATCGCGGCGGCGGCCAGCGCGGCTAAGGTTACGACGGCCATCAGCAGCTGAATTTTATCGATAACCACCCCTTCCGAGGCGGCAACCTGCCACACCGGCCGCACCTGAGCGCCGGAGATCGCCTCCTCCAGCTGATGGGCAATGGAAGAGACGTAGGCCGTGCAGTACCACAGGTCATACTCCTCGGCATTGAGCGCTTCCAGATTCTCGCGCGCCCGGCGCGAGAGCTCGTTCTCCGGCACCGTGAGCGCCGACACGCGAATCGCCTGCACTTTCCCCGGCAGGCCCAGCAGCCGCTGAACCACGGCCAGCGGCATCACCAGCTGCTTATCTTCATCGCCGCCGCTGGATAAAATGCCGCTCACCTCGACGGTTAGATCGCGCTCCGCGGTCCGCAGCGTCAGGCGATCGCCCGGCTTCCAGCCGTAGCTGCGCGCCAGCGCGTGGCCGACCAGCGCCTGCGGCAGCGGCCCCGGCGGCTCCTGCGGCCACTCTCCGACGACCTGCCAGTAGGGGCTGACCGTGCGCTGTCCGGTTTCATATCCCTCTTCGTCCGGTATCGCCACCGGCTGGCTGAAGAAGGTCCCCAGCAGCGGGACATCGTGACCGTTAACCTGCGCCTCGCCGCCGAGCATCGGGGCGAAGCCGACGATATTATTGCGCCAGAAGATATCTTTAATATTGGGCAGCTCCGACTCATCGAGGAAGTCATCGCTGGCCAGCGGGTTGCTTTGCTCGCTGAACAGCGCCGGCAGCGCGGCCTGCCCCGCCGGTTCAATCAGAATGTTGGCGCCGTAGGATTTCAGCTCGCGCGACATCTTATCGCCGATGTCGATAGAGACCGCCAGCAGGGCCGAAATCAGGCTGGCGGCGAGAAAAACGGTCAGCACCGCCAGCGCTTTTCGCCGCAGGTTGCGCCCCCAGGAGCGGTAGATCATTCGCCACAGCATCGCTACTCCTCCTTCACCGCGTCGGCAACGAACTGCTCCGGCGCCTGACGAAAACGGTCATAGTTGGCTTCGGAGGCGAAGAACCAGGTCTTACCGCCATAGCTGTATTTAAAGTCGGCCGCGGTATTGGTCAGGCTTGAGCCGTCCACCGGGTCGGTAACCTTGATGGTCAGCACCGTCGAGAAGTAGTTCACTCCCGTCGCCAGCGCGCTGCCGGGGATGGTCAGCTCGGTTTCATCGTTGCGCCAGCCGTCGATCGGCACCGGATTGCAGCCGCCGGGCTTGCCAATCGACGGGATAAAGATGTGTACCCCGCAGGCGACGCAAATCACCTGGTTGCCCTCCATCACGTACCCCTGATCGCCGCACAGCAGGCAGGCGTCGAACACCACGCCGAGGCGCAGCTTGTCGGGATAGCGGTTGATCACAAAAAAGCGCACCGCTTTACCGTCGTCCGCCACCCAGACGAAGCGGTGCAGCTTCCCGTCGCGGACCTGCTCAAGAGGAATATGCACCTGCCCGTCAGCGGCTAGCGTCACCGGCTGCGCTTCGGATAAGCGCGGCGGCTGCGAGGCTACCTGGTCCCACCACAGCTGACCACCGAAAATCACCAGCGCGCAGGCGACGGTGGTCAGCCACAGGCGGCCGGCGCCCCGGCGTTCGGCCAGCGCCAGCCGGCGCTCAATCGGCCGCTCGGCGGCCTTCACCGCCCGGGCGTAGCCGCGCAGCGCCGGCAGCCACAGCAGGCTCATCAGCAGCAGTATCGCGCCGGCGGCCCAGCTATAGAGCGCGGCATTATTGGTCACTTTGGCGACAAAGCTCAGCAGCGGCTTCAGCAGCGGTATCACCTGCAGCTTCATCAGCAGCAGCAGCAGCGTTCCGCTCAGCGGCAGCCACAGCAGCGTCATCAGCAGCAGGGTCAGCGGCCAGTAGAGCCAGCGCATCCGCCGTAGCAGCATCGCGCAGAGCGCGGCGGCGAGGCACAGCGTGGCCAGCGCGAGGACGATCGCCGTCAGGTTCAGCAGCAGATCGGTATTAAGGACGTGAGTTGAGGTCAGGCCGCTGAGGTTCGGATCCAGCCCCCAGCGGCGGGCGGCGCCGGCGACAAGAATCCCCTGCCACAGGTAGCGAATCCGCTGCGACGCCCACCAGAAGCTGAGCAAAAACAGCAGCGAAAGCAGAATTTCCGCGCCGACGAGGATCAGCTGCAGCGGCTGGCCGCCGCGAACGTAGAGCCCCGCCAGCAGGCCGGCGGCCAGCGCCGCGATCAGCGTCCAGGCCAGCGGACGCAGCGCTGGGGCGTCGCCGCGCCCCCAGAGCGCGGCGGACAGAAGCGCAATGCAGAAAAAGACCTGTAGCGTTGAGACGAAAAAATAGCTCATGACTTCAACTCTGTACGGCAGATAAATAACACGCCGCAGGATGACCGGCGGGCCATCCTGCGTAACAGCAGCGGCGTCCGTCGCCGCGAATAGGCAGATACGCCAGGGGCTTAGTTCAGGCCGACGTATTTAAACTCATAGCTAACGTCAAACGGCTTCCACCAGCGGCCGACGCCGGTTTCGCTATCGGTATGGCGGTGCATCCCGGCTTTTGACGGCGGGTCGATGTGGTAGGTCACCTTATAGTTACCGACGCCCATCATTTTGATATTGGCGCCGTAGTGCGGGCCATCGCTGGCCACCATTGGCATAAAGGTGCCTTCCTGCTTCTCGCCGGTGTCGCTGTTAACCAGGGTGTAGGCGATGGTCAGGTAAGGGATCCATTCCCCCGCGCCGAAGCCGTTTTTCCCCCCTTCCACCGCGTGAATGTCGGCTTCCAGATGAATATCCGATTTCGCCGCCGGCAGCCCCATGCCGCGGGGTTCCATATCGATCGGCTGGAGATAGACCGCCGCAAGCTCCATCTCATTCATGGTCACCGGTTCGCCCGCCGGGTACTCCTTAAAGGCCAGCGCCGCCGGGGCGGTGAAAATGCTGGCTACGGTGGCGCTGATAATCAGGGTCTTTTTAAAGGTCATCTGGCACATCCTCTCGTCTTAACATTAAAATAGTCAGAAGTTATTTTTTATACTTTCAGCCGGTGCCGGGCCGCGGCGACGCATGACCCACAGCGCAAACAGCGCCGCGATCAGCAATATCGCCTGCGGGATCAGGGTTTCGACATAGGGATAGACGCCCAGCCAGCCGATTTCCGGAATGCCGCCGATCAGCGTCGGCTGGAAGAGTTTGCCCTCCACCAGCTCCAGCACCCCTTTGCCAGCAAAAACGAATGCCATCAGGTACATAAAGCCGCCGGTGAACAGGAAGAAGGGTTTAAGCGGCAGCCGCACCACCGAGTAGCGCATCACCAGCCAGGCCACCAGCAGCACCACGCAGCCGATGATAAACCCGCCGCCAATGGCGAGATGGCCGCCAACGCCCTGCGCATCGCCGATCAGCGCGGCATAAAACAGCACCGTTTCCGCGCCTTCGCGGTAGACCGCGAGGAAGCTGGTCAGCCACAGCCCGACCAGCGAGCCGCGCGACAGCGAGTGGGAGAGTTTGCCCTCCAGCCAGGCTTGCCAGCGGCGGGCTTCAACTTTGGAGAGCAGCCAGTAGCTCATGAAGAACAGCATCACCACCGCGATCAGCATGGTAATGCCCTCCAGCAGCTCCCGGCTGGCGCCGGAGTTGGTAAACAGCAGCTGGAAGATAAACGCCGTCGCCACGCTGGCGACGAGGGCCACCACCACCGACTGGCGAATCAGCGGCAGCTTGTCGCGCTGGTCGTTTTTAATCAGATAGGCGACGATAGCCGCCACGATCAGCAGCGCCTCCAGCCCTTCGCGCACGATAATCATCAGGCTGTAGAGCAGCAGGCTCCAGTGGGTCTCTTCCCCCTCCCCGAGCAGCGCGACCGCTTTTTGCAGATCCTGCGCCAGGGCGGCGGCCTGCGCCGTCAGCTGTTCCTGCGGCTGGCCGGCCTTCATCAGGCTGACCATGCGGGTGAAGTAGGCCTCAAGGGTGGTTTTGAACGCCGCGTCGCGGGAGCCGATTTTGTTCTCCATGCCGCTGGCTTCGAAGCGGTCGAAGTAGCTATCCTGGATATCCTGAATGGCGCCCTCCGCTTCGCCGCGCTGATAGCGCGCCAGGGCGGCGTCGATGCTGCGATTAATTCCCTCCGCCACGCTGGCCCAGTCGGCGTTCGGCACGGAGGCGTCCGCCGCCGCCGGATTAGCCTGCGCCGCGTCGTCGCGGGTGCCCGGCAGGCCGGGCAGAAGGTCTTCCAGATCCTGCAGCAGCGCGGTGACCTGGTACGATACGTCGTTCAGCCGTTCCGGCTGCGCCGTCAGCGCGATCAGGGCGGTAAACTGCTGGTTAATCGCCGCCGCCTCCTTCGCCGAGCGATTCTTACGCACCGCGATTTCCATTTCCGAGTTTTTGAAACCCTGGTAGTGCGCCTGCTGGACCTGCTGGCTGGCGAGATCGTAGCGACCGGCCTGATACTCGCTCACCGCCTGCGCCAGACGATCGTCGATGGTGCGGAAGCTCTCCTGCCACTGCGCCGCGATATCGTCCCGCGATAAGGCGCTATGCTGCTCCTCGGCCACCAGACGATGCCCGCCGTCCAGCACCGGTTCAACTTCGCGCAGCGCCTGCTTCAGGCCATCGATACGCGCCTGCACCGCGTCCTGCGGTTTACCCTCGGCAATCATCCGCCGAATGTCGCCGAAGGTACTCTCCATCTCATAGCTTTTACGCGCCGAAAAATTAATGCGAATCGGCCCTTCGAGGTTTTCGAACACTTCGAAATAGGCACTCTGCACCTCCCGGCGCGCCTCGTCGTTTTTCTGCTGCTGGTACAGCTGCGCCGTTTTATCCAGCCGCTGCTCGATATCCTCGATGTAGGGGGCATAGTGGGTCTGCGCCAGCGCGGAGGCGCTGAACAGGAGGCTAAAAAACATAGCCAGCAGGAAAGAACGGGGGGCAATCATTGCGCCTTCCATCGAATTTAATGATAATAATTATCATTGGCGTTTTTGCTTTCGATGTACATGACGCAGATCATGAAAATGTCAAAGCGTGAAAATTTGTGTCAGATATTGCAAAGCACACGACGTTAATAGCGCGCGGCGTCGGCGGCTAATTGTGCCGGATCCTGCTGCAGTCGCTGGAGAAATTTACCGTAGCCCTGCGGCCCCATCCAGTAATTAATACTCTTCTCAACGCCGTTTGAGGTTAAGGTCGCCCCGCTAATACCATCGACCGTATAATCGTCGCGCCGTCCGCCGCTATTCTGCGTCACCTTCAGCGCCGGCTGGCCGTTATTATCGCGTATTTTTTTACCCGCCCACTGCCTGAGCCACTGCGGGTCCTCCACCCTCGCGCCGAGCAGCGGCGACTCGTTTTGCCGGTAGTACAGCAGATCATTCACCGTGCGGCCGTCGGTATCGATGGCCACCAGCGCGTACATCATCGACTTCGCGCCCTTGCCGAAAACGGGCAGAATAAGCTGCTGAATTGTGTTGTGATTATCATGAACGAGGTAGATATCGACCAGAGCGCAGCGCTGCCTGATTTGCGCCGGATCGTCGGCCGCCGGCAGGCTGACGCAGCGTTTTTGCGCAGCGCTCCCCTTACCCGCCGCCAGCAGCTCGCCGCTATCGAGATTAAGCTGACGGACGCTAACCCGGCGCTGAAACAGCGCTCTTTGCGCCTGCGGATCGCGCGGGCTGCCGGCATCGAGTCCGGCAACCTTGAGAACGGCTGCGGCGGTTTCATCGCCGTCGGGCTCGGCAAAATTGTCCTTAAGCAGTAAAAAATAGCCGCCGGCGGCGGCAAAAAATAAAATACAAAAAACCATCAAAGATAAAACAATAATTTTACGTTTAGCCATGAGTCTATTATCCCCGTTGCCCGATACCTATCGATCGCTACCTGCGACATAGCTTGCAATTATTTTCGCCCCGCTGTCCAGCCCGGCGTCATCTGACCCATCCCGGATAAATAAAACGCTTTTCACCGGCAAAATTAACCAACGGCGCGCCGGATAAATATATTTAAGAGCGCATAAAAACGCCCCTTAAATAAGGATTAAATAGTATTAAGCGCGCCGCCGCTCTATTTTTTGGCAACAAGATAGCGCCCCTCATCCGGCCGGCACCGTGCGCCCGCAGGAAGCCTGTCGGCAGGGATAAAAAAATCGTCCGGACTCTGGTTTTTCTTAGGAGTAATCTTATAATCGAGGGATAAAAATTCACCTGCCAGCAGCACCCTGAGAAAGGCGAGAACCATGTCCAGACCTACTGCGCTGTACGTTCCTCACGTTTTGAGCGCGGCGGATATCGCGCCGGAAGAGCGTTATCAGCAAATATCGCAAAATCTCGGCTGCTATGGGATAGAAGTGGCCAACGACCGCCGCCCGGCAGAGATTATTGCCACGCATAAGACTATATCCGCTATTTCCGGCGACTATTGTAGCGCGATGGGTTCTAAAAATCAGACCACCTTCGATCCTCATCGCGTCGAAGAGCAGTCGATCTATATTTCGCTGCTGGTGCAGGGGCATCAGGTTATTAACGGCAGAAAGAAATCCGTGACCGCGCAGGTGAATCCGGGAATGCTGATTGTTCATCAGCGCAATGACTATTATCAGTATCAGAGCGACGACGTGAAGCAGCTCTATATCATTCCGCGCAGCGAGAAAATAAAAGAAGTTTTTAACGGCAAGCTTAATAGTCCGATTGTTTCACTGGAGAATCATCATCTGGCGATGTTTCTGAAATCGCATATGATGCTGCTCGATAGCCATTCTGCCAGCCTGTCGCAGAAAGAGACGGCGACCGTTGTCGAAGGTCTGCACAATATGGCGCTATTGGTACTGAGCGATATCGCGAAACAGCAGGGATTAATGTCATCAGGAAAGCTGGGGCATCTGGTGAATAGCGCAAAATCGTTTATCGCCCTGCACTATCAGCAGCACGATCTCTCCCCGGATCTGCTGTCGAAAGCGCTCCGCTGCTCGCGATCCAGCCTTGACCGCGCCTTCAACGAACAGGGAACCTCGGTCATGGCGGTGCTCAAAGAGCGGCGTTTAGAGGCCGCACGCGAACTGCTGGAAAATGCGCCTCAGCTGCGGGTCGAACAAATTTCGTGGCTGTGCGGGTTTATCAGCCATCCGTTATTCAGTAAAAGCTTCCGCGAAAAATATCACGCATCGCCGAAGGCCTGGCGCGAAAACTATCATAAAGCAGATTAATATCCCGCTGGCGCTGTGCGTCAGCGCTGGCGGAAGGATTTAAAGCGCATTGCCCGGCGTTCTTTAATATAGCTCAGCAGGCTATAGACGGAAATGCCCAGCAGGGCCACGGCGACGATCGCTAAAATGATTACGCTGATGTTCATTATGATTTTCTCCACATCATTTAGAATAAGCTTTTTATCATAATGATTCTCACTTCAGCCACCAGTCACGCCAGCCTCAACTCTGTTCTCTGCCCCTCATTTTCAGCCGCGCCGCAGACGCTTGATCTTCTTCGATATGGAGCGCAGCATGGTTCGGCAAACCTAACAAAATAACAACACTATCCGCCCACCACAGGAGAGACTCAGTGCCTACCGGACATCGTATTCAGGCTACGGATCTGCATCAGTTTGTCGTCACCCTCTTCAGCCGCCTCGGCAGCGCCGCCAGCGAAGCGACCCTCGTCGCCGACCATCTGATTGCCGCCAACCTTGCCGGCCACGACTCGCACGGCGTCGGGATGATCCCGAGCTACGTGCGCTCCCTGGCCGGGGGACACCTGCAGCTTAACCGCCATGCCAGCATTATGAAGGACGCCGGTGCCGTTGTGACTCTCGACGGCAACGCCGGGTTCGGGCAGGTGGTCGCCCACGAGGCGATGCAGATCGGTATCGAAAAAGCCAAACGACACGGTATGGCCGCCGTGGCCCTGCGCAACGCCCACCATATTGGCCGCATCGGCTACTGGGCCGAGCAGTGCGCCGCGGCGGGCATGATCTCCATCCACTTCGTCAGCGTCGTCGGCGACCCGATGGTGGCGCCGTTTCGCGGCAAGGACAGCCGCTTCGGCACCAACCCGCTGTGCGTGGTGTTTCCGCGCGAGGGCCAACCGCCGCTGCTGCTGGACTACGCCACCAGCGCCATCGCCTTTGGCAAGACCCGCGTGGCCTGGCATAAAGGCGAAGCGGTGCCGGCGGGTTCGTTAATCGATGCTCATGGCGAGCCGACAAACGACCCGGCGGTAATGCAGACCTCGCCGCTGGGCGCGCTGCTGACCTTTGCCCAACATAAAGGCTACGCCCTGGCGACGCTGTGCGAAATCCTCGGCGGCGCGCTATCCGGCGGCCAGACAACCCACCAGGATAGCCTGCAAACCTGCGTCGACGCCATTTTCAACTGTATGACCACCATTATTCTGGACCCGGAAACCTTCGATGCTCCGCAAATGCAGAGCCAGACCGAGGCCTTTATCGCCTGGTGTAAGGAGTCGCCGCACGATCCGGACGCCCCGATTCTGGTGCCCGGAGAATGGGAACAGGCCAACCGTCAGGAGCGGCTGGCGCGAGGTATTCCGCTGGATGAGGGCAGCTGGCAGGCCATCTGCAGCGCGGCGCAGGAAGCCGGTTTAGCCCCACAAACTCTGGAGCACTTCCGGCAAAAAATGGCCTGACCTCCCGCCCTGCGCCCCTTCCTTCGCGCCGCCCGCCGGCGCGTCGGGCCGCTCGTCATCGTCAGCAGTGACGACATCGCAACGAACCGGCGCCCGTAACTTAATTTGTTACGTTGTCACTCAAACCTGTCCGGCGGCAGCAGCTTTTCCACCAGCGCCGTCCACATCAGCACCCCGGGCTCGATCAGGTCGTCGTTGAAATCATAGCCGGCGTTATGCAGCGGTTTTGACGGCGTCTCGCCATCGGTACCGATCCAGAAATAGGCGCCGGGACAGGCTTCCAGCATGCAGGCAAAATCTTCCGAAGCCATTGACGGACTGACCTCGGCGTTCACCGCCGACTCGCCCAGCGCAGCAACCGCCGCGTCGCGCACGCTCAGGGCCTGCGCCGGATGGTTGCGGGTGACCGGATAGCCGGGATACCAGAGAATCTCCCCCTGCACGTCGGAGACCTGCGGCTGCGTCGCCACGTAGCGCTCAATCAGCCCTTTAACCCGCTCGCGAACCGGATTGCTCAGGCAGCGGAAGGTGCCGCGCAGCACCACTTTATCCGGCAGAACGTTGATCGCCTCCCCGCCGCTAATCTGCGTAATGCTAACCACCGCCGACTCCTGCGGCGACAGGCGGCGCGACGGGATCGTCTGCAGCGCCATGATAAGCTGCGCGGCGGCGACGATCGGATCGGCCCCGCTCTCCGGCATCGCCGCGTGGCAGCTTTTGCCGGTCAGGGTGATTTCGAAGGCATCGAGGGAGGCCATCATCGCGCCGCTGTTAAGCGCCACCTGCCCCAGCGGGAGCCCCGGCCAGTTGTGCAGGGCGTAGATGGCGTCCATCGGAAACAGGGTAAACAGCCCCTCTTCGACCATTTTGCGCGCGCCGCCGAGGTTCTCCTCCGCCGGCTGAAAGACAAAATGCACCGTGCCGCGAAAGCGACGGGTCCGTGCCAGATGCGCCGCCGCGGCCAGCAGCATTGCGGTATGGCCGTCGTGGCCGCAGGCGTGCATCACGCCGGGATTGCGGGATTTGTAGCTGACCTCGCCGAGTTCGGTAATCGGCAGAGCGTCCATATCGGCGCGCAGGCCAATAACCGGACCAGGGCCGTTCTCCAGGGTCGCCACCACCCCCGTTCCCGCCAGCCCCGTATGCACCTGCAGGCCAAACGAGGCCAGCAGTTCGGCGACGCGACGGGAGGTTTTCTGTTCCTGGTAGCCCAGTTCAGGGTGAGCATGAAAATCGCGTCGCCAGCCAATAGCCTCGGCGATGGATGAAGGCGATACTGCCATGTCGTACTCCTTTCCTGCACAGCATCAGCGCTGAGCGAGGGTTGTTATCGGTATGCATTTTATCCATGCGCCCCGCGAGCGCCGGGCTGCTCTATGAGTTATATCCTTTCGCCCGCGCGCTGACAACTCTCGCTAAACGTCCGCCCGGCGGCCTTTGGCGAGCGGCGCGGCCCTCTTCTCAATTAATGGTAGCCATTTCAACGGTGACAGAAGCCATATGATTAACTAATATGCAGGGCTGTTGGCAATTCGCCAGATTATCCACCTGTTGACTTCCGTTATCGGGAATAAAATGTTTAACCCAGACCACAATCGCCTGGCGCCCACGCTGGCGATGATCATGGCCGCCTCGCTGGTCGGTTTTATCACCGGCTATACGGTGCCGCTTATCAGCCTTGAGCTGGCGCAGCAGCAAATTGACACCGTCTATGTTGGCCTGCTGGCCGCGCTGCCGCCGGCGGGCATGATGCTCTCCTCCTTCCTTTCTCCCATGCTGTGCCGCCGTTTTGAGATGGGCGTACTGCTCAGCGCGAGCCTGATCCTGCTGGCCCTGGCGACGATAGCCTCCTGCCTGACCGTCGATCTGACCCAGCTCCTGCTACCGCGCTTTCTGACCGGCCTCGCCTCGGGGGTGATTATCGTGCTGGGTGAGAGCTGGATCACCGGCGGCGCGGCGGGGAAAAATCGCGCCGCCCTGACCGGGATTTACGCTTCGGCCTTTACCGGCTGCCAGCTGGCCGGGCCGCTGCTCATCTCCGCCGGCCCCGACTATCAGTCATGGACGCTGCTGGCGATCTGCGCTCTCACCGCCCTGTGCCTGTTTATGCTGCGCCACCTGCCGGGCGGCAGCCGCGAGAGCCTCGCCGAACGCGCCAGCTGGCGCAGCCTCGGCGCATTTTTGCCGGTTCTGGCCTCCGGCGTATTCTGCTTTTCCTTCTTCGATGCCAGCATCCTGGCGCTGCTGCCGCTGTACGGCATGGATAAGGGGCTAAACGAGTCGATGGCGGTGCTGCTGGTGACGGTGGTGCTGACCGGCGATGCGCTATTTCAGGCGCCGCTGGGCTGGGTTGCCGATAAGTTTGGCATCCGCCGCGTGCACCTCAGCTGCGCGCTGGTGTTCTGCCTCGCCCTGCTGGCGCTGCCTTTCCTGCTCGGCTCGCGCATTCAGCTGATTGCCGGCTGCCTGGTGCTCGGGGCGGCGGCGGGCGCGCTCTATACCCTGTCGCTGGTGCGCGCCGGTAAGACCTTCTCCGGGCAGAAGCTGATCATGATAAACGCGCTGCTCGGGTTCTTCTGGTCGGCGGGCAGCGTTGCCGGGCCGGTGGTCAGCAGCCTGGCGATCGGCGTTTCGGGATATGACGGCCTGATAATCACCCTCTTCGCCAGCGGCCTGCTGTTCCTGCTGATTCAGAGCCTGGGTAAGAGTGAAAAAACGCTGCTGGCCAACGCGCGCGAAGCGGCCATCGAGGAAGCAGAGGAAGCGAGCGAAGCGGCAGGATGATAAAGCGGCCATCCCGGCCGCTTTGGCTTACAGCACCTTGCTGAGGAATGCGGCGGTACGCGGGTTGCCCGGGGCGCTAAAGATCTGCTCCGGCCGGCCCTGTTCCTGAATAATTCCGCCGTCGATAAAGATAACCCGGTCGGCAACCTCGCGGGCAAAGCCCATCTCATGGGTCACAATCACCATCGTCATCCCTTCGCTGGCGAGATTTTTCATCACCGCCAGCACGTCGCCTCCAGCTCGGGGTCGAGCGCCGAGGTCGGCTCATCGAACAGCATGATCGACGGCTTCATCGCCAGCGCGCGAGCAATCGCCACCCGCTGCTGCTGGCCGCCGGAGAGGCTGGAAGGCCAGGCGTCGCGCTTATCGCTCAGTCCCACCTTTGCCAGCAGCTCTTCCGCCAACGTAACCGCCGCCTGGCGGGCCATGCCGCGCAGGTTCATCGGCGCCATGATCAGATTTTCCAGCACCGTCATATGCGGGAACAGGTTGAAGCGCTGAAAGACCATGCCGACGCTTTCACGCATCTTATTCAGGTCGGTGGCGCGGTCGTGGACGGCAAAGCCGTTGACCTCAACTTCGCCTTCGCTGACGGTTTCCAGCGCGTTCATGCAGCGCAGGAAGGTGCTTTTCCCGGAGCCCGACGGGCCGATGATGCACACCACTTCCTGGGGCTGAATATCGCAGCTGATGCCACGCAGGACGTGGCTGTCACCGAAGCGTTTGTGCAGATTGTTAATGTGAATCACTTTTGCCAAACCTCTTTTCCAGACGGTTAACCAGCTGTGCCAGCAGGAAGGTAATTACCCAGTAGATCAGCGAGATCGTCAGGTAGGGTTCCCAGTAGGTGGCATAGGCGCCGGAGACGGTGCGCGCGGCGTAGGCCAGGTCGGCAAGACCAATCGCCGACGCCAGCGAGGAGTCCTTAACGATCGCGATGGCGTTGTTGCCCAGCGGCGGCAGAATGCGGCGAAACGCCTGCGGCAGAATCACCTGGCGCATGGTTTTCCACCACGGCATCCCCAGCGCGCGGGAGGCCTCCATCTGCCCTTTATCGATAGACTGGATCCCGGCGCGGAAAATTTCCGAGACGTAGGCCCCGGCGTTCAGCGTTATTGCCACCACGCAGGAGAGAAACGCGCCGTAGTTAGAGCGCAGCTCGCGGGCAAAGTCGGCGCTCATCATGCCGCCGGTCACCAGCAGGCCGTCGCGCGGGTTGATAAACAGCGGCACCAGCGCGAAGTGCACCACCATGATTTGTACGAACAGCGGCGTGCCGCGAAATGCGCTGACGTAGAAGCGCACCGGAAACTGTACCAGGTAGCGCAGAACGTATTTCCACACCCCGTGCTCGGCCTTCGCCATTCGCCCCAGCCCGAGGGTCAAACCCCACAAGGTGCCGAGGATCACGCAAATAATGGTGCATTTAATGGTCATCAAGGCGCCGTCCATAAACAGCGGACCGTACTCCTCGATAATCTCCCAACGGAATCCCGTCATAACCCTTCCCTAAAAAATACGGCTATCGTCAAAGCCGATAGCCGTGATGAAGACAAAAAACGGATCTTATTGCGCTGGCAGCGTCGGTACGTTGTCGTCGAACCAGGTTTTATAGATTTTGGCGTAGGTACCGTCCGCGACGATTTTCTGCAGGCCGGCGTTGATTTTCGCCTGCAGCTCGCTGTTGCCCTTGGCCACCGCGATGCCGAAATACTGGCGCTCAAATTTGGCGTCCGGCACCAGCTTGAACTGCTTCTCCGGGTGCTGCTTGATGTAGTATTTCACCACCCCAACGTCGCCTACCGCCGCGCTCACGCCGTCTTCAAACAGCTCCTGCAGCATCAGCGGCGTGTTGTCGAAGCGCTTAATGGCGGTGCTGTTTTTACCCAGCACGTCGGAGACTACGATATCGCCGGTGCTGGAGTTCACCACCCCGACCTTCTCGCTCTTCAGCGCCGCCAGCGAGGTCACTTTCGAATCCGCTGGCACCACGATCGACTGCTCGGCCGGGAAGTACGGCGCGGAAAAATCCACCATCTGCTTACGCTTATCGGTAATGGTGATCCCGGAGATGATAATGTCGCGATCGCCGGTGTTCAGGGTGGCGAAGATCCCCTCCCACGGCGTGTTGACCAGCTTGATATCAAAGTTTTCCGCCTTAGCGATCGCTTTGATGATGTCGATATCAAAACCTTCCAGCTGCTTCTGGCTATTTTCGTATTCGAACGGGCGATAGGTTCCGCCCGAGCCGACGACGTAGGTTTGCTGCGCCGCCTGGGCGGTGCCAATCATTGCCGCCATCAGGCAGCACGCTTTCATCCACTTCTTAACCATGATCGTTCCTTTTTATGCATTTATTTTGCATAAAAATACACACACTCAGCATGGCATGCAACCACAAACCTCGGCTGCGGTGATTTATCTGGCTCTTAGCCGCGCTTACCGCCGGATTTACCGATCGCTTTGTGCAGCTCGTTGATGCGCTTCATCGATTTCATGGTTTTTTGCGGAGCGGTAGAGGCCACCGACAGCACCATCATTTCCAGGCACACCAGCACCGTTCCGTGCAGCGGCACCCGGCCGTTATCGCCGCCGCGCGGCACCTCGATAACCACCTGCGCCTCCTGGCTGAAGCGGGAATCGACCGCCTGGGTTAGCAGAATCGTTGGAATGCCGAGCCGCCGGGCCTCGCGCAGGGTGGTCATGCCTTCGCGATGGGGGGATTTTTGCCCCATCATGATCAGCACGTCGCCGCGCTGCAGGCCGATCAGCTGCTCGGCGAGGCTAAAACCGGTGCGGTTCAGGACGTAAGACGGCAGGCCAATGCGGCTGAACAGCCTGGCGGTATACTCCGCCAGGATCCCCGACGCGCCGATGCCGAAAAGCGCCACCTGGCGCGCGTCGGCCAGCAGGGCCACCGCCTGGGCTACCGCCGCGCGGTTATCCGTGCGGGAGAGCACCTCGCAGGCGCGCTGGTGCCCTTCGAGCACAAAATCGATGCTCGAATTGACGTCGGTAGAGAGCGCATTGACGGTCGAGAGCATTTTCTCCGAGGAGGTAATCGACGGGCCGAACCAGCGCTCCATGGTCTGCTTCAGCTCGCGCAGCCCGGCAAAGCCCAGCGCCTGGATGGCCCTGACCACCGTGGCGTCGGAGGTGTGGGTGGCGGTGGCAATCTCCATCGCCGTGCGCTCGAGCACCACCTCGCGATTGTCGTTGATATAGCTGACCACCGCCAGCAGGCGCGGCGAGAGCTGATGCGCCCGGGCGCGAAAACGGTCGCCAAACAGGTCAACCCGCCCTTTCTCACGCTTCAGCGGCGTTTTCATTTCAGCCCCGCCGGCAGCGGCCGTCCGGCAATATGCGACTGCACTTCGGCCGCCATCAGGCTCAGCGCGGCGAAGGAGTTGGAAATCACGTCCTCGCGCGGCAGCAGGATATAGCGCCCGCTGCGGCAGGCGCGCATAAAGTCGCACCAGCCTGGCATCACGGCTTCCATCGCCTGCAGCTCGTCCTGCGGCTTGCCGCCGGTATCGGAGCGCCAGGTCGCAAAGACGAAATCGGCATCCAGCTCCGGCAGCCGCTCGGCGCTGACGTCGATGCGCTGGCCGTCGGGAATACGCTCAATCAGCGGCGGGAAGCGGAAGCCGGCGTCGCGCAGCACGCGCCCCAGGGCGTGATACGCATGGTGAACCGTCACTTTGCCGCCGTTGGCCTGAATCACCGAGACGGTAATCTTCTGCGTATCGACCGCGGCCTTCAGCTGCTTAATCTGCTCCCGATAGCGCCGCTCAAGCACCGCCAGGCGCGCTTCGGAGCCGGTGAGCTGCGCCAGCTTCGCGTAAATGCGCGGCGCGCTGCCCTGCAGATGGTCGATGCTTACCGTCGGGGCTATCTTCTCCAGCTGTTCTACGGAGACATGGCGGCTCGGCTCGGTAATAATCAGGTCCGGCTTAGCCGCGGCCACCGCTTCCAGGTCGATATCCGCGGTGCCGATAAACTGAATATCGCTGTTATCAAAATCGACGCCGGTAAGCTGGGCGCTGGAGCGCAGGTAGTGGCTGCCGTCCGGGCGCGTCCGTCCGTGGCTGGCGACCGGCGGCACGCCGAGCTCAATCAGCGGGATCGTGATATCCAGATCGTGCATCGAGACAATCCGCTGCGGATGCAGCGGCACGTTCACCACCCGACCTAAATCATCGGTAAATTTTTGCGTCTGACCCGCGGCGGCACCGGCGGTACCGGCCACGCAAAGCAGCAGAGGAACTAACCAACGCATAGCAATCCTTCAGAGTTACAGGGCATCACGACGACGCCACAGCAGCAGAATAAAAAACGGACACCCCACCAGGGCTATCACAATCCCGGCCGGGATCTGCAGCGGCGCAAAGGCCACCCGCCCGAGGGTGTCGGTCACTAATACCAGCAAAGCGCCAACCAGCGCGCTGCCGCACAGCAGAGAGACCTGGCCGCCGCGCAGCAGAAAGCGCGCCATATGCGGCGCCATCAGGCCAACGAAGCCGAGGCTGCCCACGCAGGAGACGCTGGCGGAGGTCAGGAGAACCGGGGCAAAAAAGCGCAGCAGCGTTAGCTGCTGCAGCCGGACGCCGAGGCCAATCGCCGTGCGGTCGCCGAGCAGCGCCACGTCCGCCGCCCGGGCGGTAAGAAACAGGATCAGCGCGCCGGGCAGCGCCCAGCAGAAGGCGACCGCCAGCAGCGGCCAGGTCGCGGCGTGCAGGCTGCCCGCCAGCCAGATCATCGCCGTCTGCACGTCGCGGACGTCGGCGGTGGTCATAAAAATGCCGACCGCCGCGGCCAGAGTCCAGGAGACGCCGATACCGATCAGGATAAAGCGCGGCCGCGAGCAGTCGCGCGCCAGGGCCAGCACCAGCAGCGCCACCAGCACGCCGCCGGCCATTCCCGCCAGCGGCCGCCACGCCAGCGCGGTCGCCGGGAAGAACAGGATCAGCGTCAGCACCACCACGCTGGCCCCCTCCTTGACGCCGATAAGCCCCGGGTCCGCCAGTCCGTTACGGGTGATGCTCTGCATCGCCGCGCCGGCCATCCCCAGCATCGCCCCGCACAGCAGCGCCATAAACAGCCGCGGCAGGCGGATATCGAACAGAATAAAGCGCTGTTGGCCGCTGACGCTCTCCGCATCCAGCAGCGCCCGCAGCACGGTTGCGGAAGGCAGCGGAAAACTGCCGCGCGTCAGGGCAAACGCGCCGAGGATCGCCATCACGGCGAACAGCGCGGCGGCTATCTTCAGCGCCGCCGGGCGCAGCAGAATATGACGACTCCCGACAGCCAGCGGGCGGAATCCGGCGCGACGTGCGGCGCTTTTCATTTAAAGAATCTCGCGGCAATAAAGATAAACAGCGGCGCCCCCACCAGGGCGGTCATCGCCCCGGTCGCCAGCTCCTGAGGCGCTACCAGGGTACGCGCCGCAATATCCGCCAGCACCAGCACCAGGGCGCCCACCGGCGCCGCCAGCGGCAGCGCCAGGCGAACATCCTCGGTAATCAGCCGCCGCACCACGTGCGGAACCACGAGGCCGACAAAGCCGATCGGCCCGGCAACGGCGACCGCCGAACCGCACAGCAACGCGATCGCGGCCAGCCCCAGCAGCCGGGTTTGGCCGATCTTCACCCCCAGTCCGAGGGCGACTTTATCCCCCAAAGCCAGCACGTTGAGCCGCGGGGCGATGGCCAACGCAATCAGCAGCCCGCCCAGCGCCGGGACCAGCGCCGCGCGCAGCGTCTGCCACTTCAGCCCGGCCAGATCGCCCGCCAGCCACGTGCGCATCGCCAGCAGCGTTTGCTCATCGAGAATCAGGACAGCCGCGGTCACCGCCGACGCAAATGCCGAAAGCGCCACCCCGCACAGGGTGATGCGCAGCGGCGTCATGCCGCCGCGGCCGGAGGAGGCCAGCAGCATCACCGCGCCAAACAGCAGCCCCGCGCCGCAGGCGGCGGTCAGCGGACGGCCGAACGCCGCTTCGCCGAGGCCCAGCGCCGAGGTCGCCACCACCGCCAGCGACGCGCCAGCATTGAGCCCCAGAATATGCGGTTCGCCGAGCGGATTGCGAATCACCGTCTGCAGCAGCATGCCCGCGATACCGAGCGCGGCGCCGGTCAGCAGCGCGGCGGCCAGGCGCACGAGGCGTAAATCGACAATAATTCGCTGGTCAAAGTCGCGCGGATCGTAATGGAGCAGAGCCTGCAGTATCGTCTGCGGCGCAATCCAGCGCGCCCCCAGCCCGAGGTGCACCAGCGAGCCGCCGACCAGCAGCAGGCTCAGTAGCACAAGGGCCAGCCGCGGCCGGGCGCGTCGGCGCCGGATCATCAGCGCGCCGGAGCTCATTGTCCGGCCGCCTGGCGGGCGCGAAAGGGCATAAAGAACGGTTTACCGGTTTGCGGGTTCAGCGACATCTGCACGTCAACGTCAAACACCGTTTTAATCAGCTCCGGCGTGCAGGTTTCATTTTCGCCAATCACCCCGGCGATGCGCCCCTGTCTGAGAAACACCAGCGTATCGGCATAATTCACCGCAAAGTTAAGATCGTGCAGGACGGTGACCACCGTGCGCCCGTGTTCGCGGGTCAGGGTCTGCAGCAGTTCGAGAATATCAACCTGATAGCGCAGATCGAGCCAGGTGGTCGGCTCATCGAGCAGGATAGTGGCGGTTTGCTGGGCCAGCGCCATCGCGATCCAGCAGCGCTGGCGCTGGCCGCCGGAGAGGCTGTCCACCGGCAGATGAGCGAACCCGGCGGTGCCGGTCAGCGCCAGCGCCTCCTCCACCGACCGCTCGTCGGCGTCCGACCACTGGCGCATCAGCCCTTGCCAGGGATAGCGCCCGCGGGAGACCAGCTCGAAGACCGTCAGCCCTTCCGGGGTGAGCGGCGACTGGGGCAATATTCCTAGCCGGCGCGATACCTCCCGGGTGGGCAGCTCATGAATAACCTGGCCGTCGAGGCGCACGCAGCCACCGAGCGGTTTGAGCATGCGGGCGATAGTCGATAGCAGCGTGGATTTACCGGAGCCGTTGGCCCCGGCCAGTACCGTCATTTTGCCGTGGGGGATCGTCAGATTAATATCGTTGACGATAAGGGTCTGGCCGTATCCGGCCGACAGGGAATCCAGCACAATCCCCTGCTCTGCAGGCATCACCCGCTGTGGCATAACTCGCTCCTGCACCGCAGCGGCGTGGCGTCAGGCCCGCACGTACTGCACTCAAACAAAAATACATCTCATTCTCTTTTGATCATGATGTGAATGAATGTAGTAGTCAATACTCTGTTTCTCCCGTAGTGAAAAGGCATACCCTGCGGCATAACGCGGCAACAACGTCTTAATAAAAGCCATAATAAACAAACATATGAATGCCATTTTTATCACCAAAACCAGCGCCAAAGCGTCGCTTTCAGTAGCGTAATTTTTTTATCTTACATAACATTTACTACTACATGGCTACGTGATTGAATGATTCTCAATTACATATCCGGACGCGAATTATAGCGGATAACGGATAGATAATATTTTTAAGGGCAATGATTTAATTGGCTTTATCTGTCCGCAAGGGACGGATTCGTTCACGAGAAACAGACAAATGACGCAATCAACTGTCCCTTTCACGACATTGAAAGGGCGTGCACTTTTTTCACTTATTTTCCTGGGTTCCTTTACCTCTCCGGGGATTATCGCGGCGGAAACCGCAGCGGAAAAAGATAAAAAGGCCACCGACGAAACCATTACGGTGGTGGCGGACGGTACGCAGCAGAACGCCACCAGCGGCTATCAGCCCCTCAGCAGCTCAGCCGCGACGCTGACCTCTATGCCGATGCTGGATATCCCGCAGGTGGTTAACACCGTCAGCGACCGGGTGCTGGAAGATCAGCACGTCACCACGCTCGACGAGGCGCTGTATAACGTCGCCAACGTCGTGCAGACCAATACCCTCGGCGGCACCCAGGATGCCTTTACCCGCCGGGGCTTCGGCGCCAACCGCGACGGTTCCATTATGACCAACGGGCTGCGCACCGTTCTGCCGCGCAGCTTCACCCCCGCCGTCGAGCGCGTGGAGGTGCTGAAAGGTCCGGCCTCGACGCTGTACGGCATTCTCGACCCCGGCGGGCTGATTAACGTAGTGACCAAACGCCCGGAAAAAACCTTCGGCGGCTCGATTTCGGCCACCTCCACCAGCTTTGGCGGCGGCAGCGGCCAGTTTGACGTCACCGGGCCCATCGAAGGAACGCGCCTGGCGTACCGGGTCATCGGCGAATATCAGAATGAAGACTACTGGCGCAGCTTTGGCAAAGAGAAGAGCAGCTTTATCGCCCCTTCCCTGACCTGGTTTGGCGACCGCGCCACGGTGAACGTGGCGTACTCACATCGCGACTACAATACGCCGTTCGATCGCGGGACGATTTTCGATCTCACGACCAAAAAGGCCGTTAACGTCGATCGTAAAACCCGTTTTGACGAACCGTTTAACGTTACCGACGGCTATTCCGACCTGGCGCAGGTGAACGCCGAATACCGGCTCAACGAGGCCTGGACCGCCCGCTTCGACTACAGCTACAGCCAGGATCACTACAACGATAACCAGGCTCGGGTCATGGCCTATGATTCGGCCACCGGCGACCTGACAAGGCGCGTTGACGCCACCCACGGCTCAACCCAGAAAATGCACTCGACCCGCGCCGATCTGCAGGGCGACGTGGTGATTGGCGGCTTCTACAACGAGATCCTCAGCGGTATCGCCTACGAGAACTACGATCTCCTGCGCACCGGCATGATCCGCTGTAAGAACGTGAAGGGATTCAATATCTACAACCCGGTCTACGGCACCGTCGATAAATGCACCAGCGTCTCGGCCTCCGACAGCGATCAGCGCATCCAGCAGGAGAGCTACGCCGCCTACCTGCAGGATGCGCTCTATCTGAACGACCGCTGGATCGCCGTCGCCGGCGTGCGCTACCAGTATTACACCCAGTACGCCGGCAAGGGACGCCCGTTCAACGTCAATACCGACAGCAGCGACCAGAAGTGGACGCCGAAGTTTGGCCTGGTCTATAAGCTGACGCCGACCGTCTCGCTGTTCGGCAACGTGGCGCAGTCGTTTATGCCGCAGTCGTCCATCGCCAGCTATATCGGCAACCTGCCGCCGGAAGAGTCCACCTCCTACGAGCTGGGCGCCAAGTTTGAGCTATTCAGCGGCGTGACCGCCAATATCGCCCTGTTCGATATTGATAAGCGTAACGTGCTGTACAGCGAAACGGTCGGGGATGAAACCATTGCCAAAACGGCGGGCAAGGTGCGCTCGCGCGGCGTGGAGATGGACGTGGCCGGGTCGCTTACCGACAACCTGAGCATCATCGCCAGCTACGGCTATACCGACGCTAAGGTGCTCGACGATCCGGACTACGCCGGCAAGCCGATGCCAAACGTGCCAAAACATACCGGTTCGCTGTATATGACCTATGACGTGCATAACGTCTATGCCGGCAATACCCTGACGCTCGGCGCCGGAGGGCACGCGGTCAGCAAACGTTCCGCCACCAACGGCGCGGACTATTATCTGCCGGGGTACGGCGTCGCGGACGCGTTCGCCGCCTATAAGATGAAGCTGCAGTATCCGGTCACCCTGCAGGTTAACGTGAAGAACCTGTTCGATAAGACCTACTACACCTCGTCAATCGGTACCAATAACCTGGGTAACCAGATTGGCGACCCGCGCGAAGTGCAGTTTACGGTCAAGATGGACTTTTAAGCGCTGACCATCTCCCGGCGGACAGGCGCGCTGCCGCCGGGAGACAAGCCGCATCGCCAATCTTACCAGTCCTCCGCCTGGCCCAGGATGCGCAAAATGTCCTGCCGATGGCGAACCAGCTGCGGATTATCGCGATGGCGCGGAAAGGGCAGCGGCAGCGTAAATTCGGCAATAATTCGCCCCGGGCGCGGCGACATCACCAATACCCTTTCGCATAGCAGCAGCGCCTCTTCGATATCGTGCGTCACCAGCAGGCTGGTATAGCCCTGCTGCTGCCAGAGCGCGATCAGCTCGCGCTGCATGCCGATGCGCGTCAGGGAATCCAGCTTGCCTAAGGGTTCGTCGAGCAGCAGCAGACGCGGCTCGTTGAGCAGCGCCCGCGCCAGCGCCGCCCGCTGGGCCATACCGCCGGAGAGCTGACGCGGCCAGGCGGCGCTAAACGCTTCGAGCCCCATCCGGGCAATCAGCGCGTCGGCCCTGGGCTCCAGCCCTTTTTTCCCCTGCGCCTGCGGCCCGAGCAGCACGTTTTGCCGCACCGTTAGCCACGGATAGAGGGTCGGGTCCTGAAACACCAGGATCCGCTCCGGGCCCGGAGCCCCCATGCGGCGGTCATCGATCTGCACGTGCCCGCTTTGCAGCGCTTCCAGCCCCGCCAGCAGCCGCAGCAGGGTGGATTTACCGCAGCCCGACGGCCCCAGCAGCGCCACGCTCTCTCCGGGGCGCAGCCGCAGGCTGATATTCTCCAGCACCGGCACCGTCTGCCTGCCCAGCGCGAAGGCGTGGCTCAGATGGGCGATGTCGATGGCCGCACCGGCCGACGTGGCCGTGGTCGTTACCATGTCATGCCTCCTCGCTGCCAGCTCAGCAGCCGGTCGCGTAAGATAAACAGTCCGCTAATCAGGCCGGAACAGAGAAAGGCCATCACCAGCAGCGCGGCGTACATGTTGGGATAGGCCGCCCAGCCCTGGGCCCACTGCAGATAAAAGCCGATCCCCGATTTGACGCCCACCATCTCGGCGACGATCAGCACTGAAAACGAGGCGCCTAACCCCATAAACAGCCCGACGAATACGTTCGGCAGCGCGGCGGGAATGGCCACCCGCAGGATCAGAAAACGCTGGCTGGCCCCCAGCGTGCGCGCCACGTCGTACCAGGCTTTGTCGATGCTCATCACCCCGGACCACGTCAGTACGGTGACCGGAAACCAGGTGCTGAGGGCAATTAAAAAGACGCTGGCCCCGAAGCTGGAAGGAAAGATAAACAGGCACAGCGGCAGCAGCGCCGTCGACGGCACCGGCCCGAGCAGGCGCAGCACCGGATGCAGCCAGTAGCCGATGCGCTGCGACCAGCCAATCGCCAGCCCGCTGATAAAGCCGCTGGACGTTCCGAGCAGCACCCCGAGGCTCAGCAGGCCCAGCGAGTGCAGCAGGCTATCGAGCAGGCGCGGCCAGTCGTCAAACAGAACTTCAATCAGCGCCTGCGGCGGAGCAAAAAATGGTACCGGCAGGATCGCGGATTTCGCCGTCAGCCACTCCCAAAGGCTGAACAGCACCGGCAGCAGCGCCAGCCATTTCCCGGCATGCTGCAGTCGCCCGCCCCGCTGGCGCCAGTAGCGGTAGCTCAGCGCCAGCAGCAGCCCGCCGGCGATCGCGAACTGCGCCATCGCCCAGCCTTCGCTGTAGGGCCAGCGCCGTCCGGCATCCGGCCACCTGAGGGTAAAAAATCCGCCCGCCAGCCACAGCGCGGCGGCCAGCGCGCCCTCAGCCCACAGCGCCCCGCCCGCCCGCGGCCGCGACAGCGCCTGCTCAGGCGAATACGTTGGCATAAATACTCTCCGCAAACTGATGAGGATCGGTCCCGGGCTTGATCACCTGCACCCGCTGCAGGTCAATGGCGTACTGGGTTAGCTCTTTGACGAACGCCTCGCCGACGGCGTGGTGGCCGTGGCCCTGGCCGTGAAGGATCCCCGAGACCTCGGTCTCGTTGGTATTCAGCGCGTGGGCCATAAACGCCTGCGCCACGCTTTGCGGGTGGGCCGAAGCGTAGCTGTGCGCCTCCAGAATGGCCTGGGTCAGCGCGGCGGCCGCCGGCCTGTGGTCCCGCGCCAGCGATCCGCTAACCCCCAGCACGCAGCAGCTTAGGTTGGCGTAATCCCTGCTCATATTGCTGGCGATCAGCTGATACTTGCCGGTCTCCAGCAGGCGGTAGCTGAAGGGTTCGCTGCCGCTGATGGCGGCAATCTCGCGTTTATCGAGCGCCACGCTCAGCAGATCGGCAGGATACACTTTCCACTGCACGTCGCTGAGCGGATCGATCCCGTGACGCTTGAGCAAAATGGCGAAGAAGTGTTTATCCGGGCCGGCCATATCGGTCACCCCGATCGTCTGCCCTTTTAAGCTCTCGAGGCCGCCAAAGGGCGAATTCTTTGCCGTCAGCAGATTCAGGCAGCCGCCGTGCGTTCCGGCGGTGAGCCTGACGTCAAATCCCTGCTCCAGCGCCTTCAGCCAGCGCAGCGCCATCCCGACGCCGGCGTCCGCCTTGCCGGTGGCTATCGCCTCCAGCAGAACGTCGGTGGAATTACCAAAATTAACGAACTCGACGTCGAGGTTGTACTTGCTGAAAAACTTCTGCTGCTCGGCCACCGCTACCGGCGCAAGGCACACCGCGCTTTTGTTGATCGCCAGCTTGATTTTGTAGGGTTCGGCCAGGCGCAGCGCCAGGTTTTCGCCCTCGGCGGGCATCGCCGCCATATCGTGCGCCCACAGCGGCCAGGCCGCTGCCGCCAGCGCCGTACCGGCGCTCAGCTGAAGAAAACGGCGGCGGGAAAAAGAGGTCTCGATCATGGCGTGGTCTCCTGCTGAGCGGCTGGCGCAGGCACGGTAAAGCCGTCATCAAAGGTCGGCGTAACGTCCAGCCTGGCGCGAATCAGCCCGTTGGCCTGATAAAAATCGGCGGTGGCCTGCTGCTGAGCGACGATGCGCGAGTCCAGGCGCTGCCACTGCGATTGTCGGTAAGCGAACTGCGCCCGGGCGATATCCGGCGGGAAGCGGATAATCTCGCCGAGGGTTTTGCCGTAGCTGTCCAGATTGGCATAGGCCCAGCGCTCCGCTCCCGCCAGACGATGCAGAAAGTCCTGCAGCGCCGCCCGTTTAGCCGGGTCCTTAAGGCTGGCGTCGGTGGCCGCAAGGAAGGTATTGCCGGGCAGCAGCCCCTTACCGCTGACCAGAATTTGCCCCTCGGCGGTTTTCACCAGCTGGGTGGTGTAGGGCTCCCAGGTCGCCCAGGCATCCACCGAGCCGTTGAGCAAGGCCACTTTGGCATCAACCGGGCCGAGGAAGACCCACTGCACGTCCCCGGGCGATATTCCCGCCTGCTCCAGCGCCTTGAGGGCGACAAAGTGGCCGATGGACCCCTTCCCGGTGGCGATGCGTTTGCCCTTTAGGTCCGCCGCGCTTTTCAGCGGGCTGCCCGGAGAGACCAGCACCGCGGTGCCGGCGGGGTTGCTCTTATCGACGGCAATCGCTTTTACCGGCGCGCCGTTGGCGAGGGCGAAGAGCAGCGGCGCATCGCCGATAATCCCGGCATCAACCGCGCCGGCGTTCAGCGCCTCGGCCAGCGGCGCGGCGGCGGGAAACTCCGCCCACTTAATGTCGTAATTCAGATTTTGCAGCGCATTCGCGGCTTCAAGCTGCGAGCGCATACCGCCCTTCTGATCGGCAATGCGCAGCGTGACGCGCTCCTGCGCCGCCGCATAGCCGCTCAGCGCCAGCAGCATTAGCGCCGCGGCTAAAGGGGGTCTCTTTCTTTCGCGCATGGTGATTATCCTTATAATTGAAAAGCCTGTTTGCCCGCCGCCTGCCAGGCGCTGTCGTTCTGCGGCGTGTGCACCCGCCCGCACAGCACGTTGCGGTAGTGGCGCTCCAGAGGATGCCGGCGGCTGAGCCCGTGATTGCCGGTGAGCTCCAGCGCCAGGCTAACCGTCGAAATGGCGTTGTCGGTGATGGTCACCTTCGCCAGATTGGCCTCAGTGACGGTAAACCCCAGCGCGGCTGCACGCTGCAGCAGGCAGCGGTTAGTCAGCAGCGCGCTGTCGATCTGCCCGACTTTTTCCTGCACCCGCGGCAGCTGGCTGAGCGGCTGCCCAAGGCCTCCCGGGATGCGTGAACGCAGCCAGCCCAGCAGCCAGTCGCGCGCGGCGCGGGCGACGCTGTCGTAAATGGCCGCCAGCAGCGCCGCGTGGCGGTTGGCAAACAGCCTCGTCTGTTCGGCGTTTGGCCCCGGCGGCGTCGCCGCGGGCCAGGTCTCCACCGCGCTCTCCGGCGCCAGCAGCACGTTGAGGAAGATCGCTTCATGGCTGCCGGTGGCGCGCATGCCCGCGTGATCCCAGCTTTTAATAACAGTGACACCGTCACTTTCAGCCGGCACCAGCCAGGTTCCCACCAGCGGGTCGGGGTCATCGCTGCGCGCCCAGACCGCCAGCCAGCTCAGCCCCTCGACGCCGGTGGTATAGAGCTTGTGGCCGTTGAGCCGCCAGCCCTGTTCGGTGCGGGTGGCGACGGTTTGCGGCAGGCCGCCGCGCGCCGGGGAGCCGAGCTCGGGTTCAACCCGCAGGCTGTTGATCAGGCCTCCGCGTTCGACGGCATCACGGAAGACCCGTTCGCGCAGTGGCTCCGCCCAGCCATCGCTCTCCGCCAGCCGCAGATGGTGCAAATACTGCATGCAGACGATCAGCGCCGTCGCCGGTTCCCCCCACGCGATGGCGGAAATCGCCTCCTGCAGCTGCGGGAGATCCGCCTGCGCGCCGCCGTAGCGCCGCGGCGTCGCCAGGCTCAGAAAGCCTTCCTGCCGCAGCAGATCGAGGTTGTGCCGGGGGAATTCTCCGCTCTGGTCAAGTTCTGCCGCCCGTTCCGCCATCTGCCGGCGGATATCCGTCAGCCGCTGCGGCCAGCTGGCCGCCGGCTGGGGCGGATCCTGGGGAGGATAGCTCACGACGCCCGAGCCTTTGCCGCCCGCAGCGCCGCCTTTTCACGGGCGATCGGCAGCAGCGCCTTGCCGTACTCCTGCGCGTCGTTGAGCGGGTCGAAGCCGCGGATCAGGAAGTTGTGCACCCCGAGGTCGTAGTAGTCGAGCAGCGCGTCGGCCACCTGTTCCGGCGTCCCCACCAGCGCGGTGGAGTTATGCCCGCCGCCCACCAGCTTCGCAATACCGGTCCACAGGCGCTTATCCACCACATTGCCCTGCTCCGCCGTCGCCCGCAGGCGCTGGGCGCCGACGCTCTCCGGCTTGGCCTTAAATCCGCCGTCACTCTGCGCCGCGCGCTCGGTGGCGACGTGTAAAATATGCTCGGCTTTTTCCCAGGCCTCGGCTTCGCTGTCGGCGATAATCGGCCGGAAGGAGACGCTGAAATCAATTTCGCGCTGATGTCTGGCCGCTTCAGCACGCACCTGATGAATCGTCTCCCGCGTTTGTGCCAGCGATTCCCCCCACAGGGCAAAGACGTCGGCGTGCTTACCGGCCACCCGAATAGCGGCCTCCGAAGAGCCGCCAAAATAGAGCGGAATATGCGGCTTTTGCAGCGGACGAATCGCCGACCACGCCTGCTCGGCCTGGTAATAATCGTTGGCGATATCGACCGGCAGCTCCGCGGTCCAGATTTTGCGTACCGTCTCGAGGAAGGCGTCGGTGCGCGCATAGCGCTGATCGTGATTAAGAAAGTCGCCGTCCCGGCGCTGTTCGGCGTCGTTGCCGCCGCTGATGATGTGTACCGCGAGGCGGCCGCCGAGCAGATGTTCAAGGGTGGCGAATTTACGCGCGGCGAGGGTTGGCGAGACGAATCCCGGGCGGTGAGCGAGCAGGAAGCTGATTTTTTGCGTCGACAGTCCCGCCAGCGCGGTGACCAGAAAGCCGTCGGGCTGATCGGACCAATGCCCCACCAGCAGACGGTCAAACCCGGCGGCCTCGTGAGCCTGGGCAAAACGCACGATATAGTCGCGGTCAAAAATCGGCCCTGCCGGGGCGATCGTTTCGGATGAGAGGCGGTGGCCAATCATGCCGAGAAACTGAATGCTCATAAACAACTCCTTGCGTCAGGGGAACGGTTGGCCGCAGCGGCGGCGCCTGTCGTAACCCTATACACGCGGAGTTAATGAACAAAATGCATTTTTATCATATCTTAATATGCTTAATTAGCATTTAGATAAATTATCACTATTTTTCAGTCAGATGAGGCCAGCTGCTGGACAATTTTAGCGGCAAAAAAAGTAAGCGGCTGCTGGAGATTAGCCAGATTCTGCGCGCTGATTTGCCATAAGCAGACCGCGGGCTGGAAATCGGCCAGCGCCAGGACGCTAATCTCATCCCGCCACGGGCTGGCCGCCAGCGCCGCGCGGGGCACGATGCCCAATCCCAGCCCCTGCGCCACCAGGCCAATCTGCAGCTGGGCCCCCGCGGTCTCGGTATTCAGCTGCAGCCGCAGCCCCTGAGCCTGCAGCTCGCGGATCAATCCCGCCCGCAGCCCGCAGCCGTCGGGATTGAGCACCCAGCCCTGCGCCGCGCAGTCCCGCAGCGCCCCGGCGGAGAGGCGCAGGCTCTTACCGGCAATCACCACGATATCCAGCGGGCACAGCAGCCGCCCGCTGTAGCCCTCCGCGAAGGCCTGCTGCGCCGGCCCCATCGCCAACACGCCGTCAAGCTCGACGCTCTCCAGACGCTTCTGCAGCTGGCCGCTCCAGCCGCAGGTCACCTGCGGCTGGAGGTGCGGGAACTGCTGGCGCAGCGCCGTCAGCGCCGGCTGGAGGGCGATTTCCGCCACGCTCTGCGGCAGGCCAAGGCGCAGAACGCCGCGCGGCTCCGCCTCCGGGTCCAGCAGCCCGTAGAGCTTTTTGGTTTCCCGTTTGATGGTCAGGCACTGCTCGTAGACGCGGTGCCCGGCGGCGGTCAGGGTCAGCGGCCGGGTCTGCCGCTCCAGCAGGGTCACGTTGAGCGTTTGTTCCAGACGCTGTAAACGCCGGGTGATCGCCGACTGGGTAATGCCCAGGTATTCCGCCGCCTGATTCAGGGAGGAGAACTGCACGGTGGCTAACAGGGCGTCGATGTCGTCAATGCGCATAGGTTCCTTAGAGTCGGTCTCGCCAGACTCTTAATGTTTATTTTGCATATTAATATATGCGTAAATTGCATTTAAATAATATTAACGCCTTTGTTAGCGTAATGACCAGCCCCTCTGACAGGAACCGCTCATGACCGCACCACGACTGGAAAAATTACGTGATTTTATTCAAGAGGTTGATGCCCTGCACCGCCAGTTCAGCCATCAATCCGCGCTGCTGGATGCGGTGGCGCAACGGCTGGCACAGCTGGTGAAACAGGATGACTGGCTGCCCGAAGAGTACACCCTGCCGCATCCCCACCACTATCAGCAGTATCTGCTGCACGCCGACTCCGGACAGCGCTTTTCGATCGTCAGCTTCGTCTGGGGACCGGGGCAATCGACGCCGATCCACGACCACCGGGTGTGGGGCGCCATCGGCATGCTGCGCGGGGCGGAAGAGAATCAGCGCTACCGCCTCGACGACAGCGGAACGCCGGTTGCTGACGGTATCGCGCAGCGGCTCTCCGCCGGTGAAGTCGAGAAAGTCTCCGCTCGCGACGGCGATATTCATCGGGTCAGCAACGCGCTGGCGGATCGGGTGTCGATCAGCATCCACGTTTACGGCGGCAATATCGGCGCCGTCAGGCGTGCCGTGTATACCCCGGAAGGACTCAGCAAACCCTTTATCTCCGGCTACTCCAACCGCCATTTACCCAATATCTGGGATCTCTCTAAGGATAATTAATATGCCCGTTCACTCCTTACGCCAGGCCGCACAGATCCGCCAGGCGCTGCTCGACGGCGCTGAGCTGGCGCTGATCGACGTACGTGAAGAAGCGCACTTTGCCACCGCGCATCCGCTGTTCGCCGCAAATCTGCCGCTCAGCAAGCTGGAGCTGGAAATCAGCCGCCGGGTGCCACGCCTGACGACGCCGATAACCGTTTACGACAACGGCGAAGGCCTTGCCGTCCTGGCTCTCGAACGCCTGCGCGGCTGGGGCTACCGGGATGTCGCCCAGCTCGACGGCGGGCTGGCAGGCTGGCAGCGCAGCGGCGGGGAGCTGTTTCAGGACGTCAACTCTCCGAGCAAAGCGTTTGGCGAACTGGTCGAGAGCCAGCGCCATACGCCTTCCCTGAGCGCGCAGGAGGTTCAGGCGCTGATTAACGGCTCGCAGCCGGTGGTGGTGCTGGACGCGCGACGCTTCGATGAGTATCAGACCATGAGCATTCCCGGCAGCATCAGCGTACCCGGCGGCGAGCTGGCGCTGCGGGTTGACGGCCTCGTAACCTCGGAGCAGACGCCGATCGTGGTTAACTGCGCGGGACGCACCCGCAGCATTATCGGCGCCCAGTCGCTGCTCAACGCCGGAGTGCGTAATCCGGTCTACGCCCTGCGCAACGGCACCATCGGCTGGACGCTGGCGGGCCTGACGCTGGAACATGGGCAACAGCGGCGCTATGACCCTGAGCGGCAGGCGTCGACGGAGCGGCGCCAGCAGGTGCGCGCGCTGGCCGAAAGCGCCGGGGTGACGTTTATTGATGAGACTACGCTGCAGCGCTGGCGGCGCCAGGAGGATCGCACCACCTATCTGTTTGACGTCCGCAGCCCGGAGGAGTACGCCGCCGGCCACCTGCCCGGCAGCCTCAGCGCTCCAGGCGGGCAGCTGGTGCAGGAGACCGACCACCATGCCAGCGTGCGCGGCGCGCGAATTGTGCTGATTGACGATGACGGCGTTCGCGCGGCCATCACCGCCTCCTGGCTGGCGCAGATGGGCTGGGAGACGGCGGTGCTGCGCGAAGCGAATCCGGCCGCTTTTAGCGAACGCGGCGTACCGGCAGCCAGCGTCCCGCCGGCGCCGGCGGCGGATGAGATCGATCCCCAACGGCTGGCGGAGCTGCTTCAGGAGCCGGGCACCGCGGTGCTCGATTTCACCACCAGCGCCAACTACGTCGCCCGGCATATTCCCGGCGCCTGGTGGCTGACGCGCTCGCGATTAAAGCAGGCGCTGGAGGTCGTTCCTCCCGCCAGCCGCTACGTCCTGACCTGCGGCAGTAGCCTGCTGGCGCGTTACGCTGTCACCGAAGTGGCGGCGCTGACCAGTAAACCGGTACAGCTGCTGCGCGGCGGCACGCAGTCGTGGATCGCCGCCGAGCTGCCGCTGGAACAGGGAAATACCCACCTGGCGATCGAACCTGCCGACCGCTATCGCCGGCCGTATGAGGGAACGGATAACTCTCCCGAGGCAATGCAGGCCTATCTTGACTGGGAGTTCGGGCTCGTCGAGCAGCTGGCGCGCGACGCCACCCACGGCTTTACGGTGCGCTAGCGCCGCTTTCCCGGCCCGGCGCGCGCATAATCCACGAGTACTGGAAGGTTTTCGGCGCCGGGAAATGGGTGCGCCGCCGGAACGAGCCCAGCGCCTGCGGCGTGCAGTAGGTGCAGCCGCCCAGCCACTCGACGTTGTCATCCGCCACGCCGGCGTGCAGCAACAGCAGCCCGGCAAAGGCCCGCAGATCGAACCACAAGCTATCCGCCGCCGTCCCCCGAGCCTGCTCCGCCCTGGCAGGCTGTGCGGGGCGCCGATGGAACAGGCGCTCGCTGTGCCGACGCGCCAGCTCGCCCGCCGGCATCGTCAACAGGGTCTGATAAAACTCGGCGGAGACTTCATAGCAGCAGGCGTGGATATGCGGCCCGATCGCCACCACCACCTCCTCCGGCTCCACCCGATGCTCGCGGAACAGCGCCAGGCTGTTTTCGATAATCCCGCTCGCCGCGCCGCGCCAGCCGGCATGAACGCTGCAGACGTAGCGTCCGTCGCGGGAGGCCATCAGCATCGGCAGGCAGTCGGCGGTAACCACCCCCACCTTCTGCCCGCTCAGGGCGGTGAACACCGCGTCGGCGTGCGGCCGTTCGGCCAACGGCGCCCGATAGTGATGGACAACATTGCCGTGAACCAGCTTAACCGGCGCCATCTCGCCGTAGGGAAAGGCGGCGGTCTCGTGCACGTCGAGGAAGGCGTGGCGGATGCCGGGGATATCGCTTAATAATCGGGATTGAAAGGACATAATGGCGGCGGAAAATGAATGAGTGATGATTTACCGTATGCCAAAGTCGGCGGATGCGCAAGGCGGCCCGTCAGCGGGATAAGGCGGGAAAATACCTTGATCTTAAGGGGTATACGCGACGTTTAGCGTTGCTTCCACCAGCGCTATATATTTTAATGCACAACGATTCTTTGCCATCTAATCGAGCCGCCTATGTCAACACTACCTCGTTTCTTGCTCAGCCTGACGCTGGTCGCCAGCACCCTGTTCACCGCGAACGCCTTTGCCGATCGCACCGTCACCGACCAGCTTGGCCGCGAAGTGACCCTTCCGGACCATATTACCCGCGCCGTGGTGCTGCAGCACCAGACCCTCAACCTGCTGGTGCAGCTTAACGCCGCCGACGATATTGTCGGCGTGATGAGCAGTTGGAAAAAGCAGCTCGGCCCCGCTTTCGCCCGCTTTATGCCCGGTATTGAGCAGCTGCCAACGCCGGGCGATTTAACCCAGGTCAACATCGAAAGCCTGCTGGCGCTGCATCCGCAGGTGGTGTTCGTCGCCAACTACGCTCCCCAGGCGATGATTGAGCAGATTCAGCATGCCGGCATCCCGGTGGTCGCCGTCTCGTTACGCCAGGACGCCGCCGGCGAGAAAGACAAAATGAACCCGTCGATGGCCGATGAAGAACAGGCCTATAACCAAGGGTTGAAGCAGGGCATTCGCCTGATTGGCGAAGTGGTCGAGCGCAAGGCTCAGGCGGAGGAGCTGATTCGCTATACCTTTGACGCACGGAACAAAGCCAACGCGCCGGTCGCGGATATTCCCGACGATCGGCGCGTGCGCGTCTATATGGCCAACCCGGATCTCAACACCTACGGCTCCGGGAAGTATACCGGCCTGATGATGAAGCACGCCGGCGCGCTGAACGTGGCGGCCGCCTCGGTGAAAGGCGCGCGCCAGGTCTCGCTGGAGCAGGTGCTGCTGTGGAACCCGCAGGTGATCTTTGTCCAGGACCGCTATCCGGAAGTGGTAAAACAGATTACCAACGATCCGCAGTGGCAAGGCATCGACGCGGTGAAAAACCATCGCGTCTGGCTGATGCCGGAATACGCCAAAGCCTGGGGCTACCCGATGCCGGAAGCGCTGGCGATCGGCGAGCTGTGGATGGCGAAAAAGCTCTATCCCTCGCGCTATAGCAGCATCGACGTCGATGCCAGGGCGCAGGATTACTATCAGCGCTTTTACCGCGTGAAGTGGACGCCGGATGCTCAGTAATCGCCATCCGGCGCTGCTGCAGGGCGGGCTGGGGCTGGCAACGCTGCTAATTGCCGTGGCATCACTCTGTTTTGGCCAGTATCCGCTGAGCCTCGGCGAGGTTTTTCGCCAGCTGGGCCATCTCTCCCCCGCCGACGGCGTGGCCGGGCAGATCGTCTGGTCGGTGCGTCTGCCGCGCGTGACGATGGCGCTGCTGGCCGGCGGCGCGCTGGGCCTGTGCGGGGCCACCCTGCAGGGGGTCTTTCAAAACCCGCTGGTTGATCCGCATATCATCGGCGTGACCTCCGGCTCCGCTTTCGGCGGAACCCTGGCGATCCTGCTGGGTCTGGACACGCTGCTGATGATGGCTTCGACGTTCGGTTTTGGCCTGCTGGCGCTGATGCTGGTGTACCTGATTGCGGCGCTGCAGGGGCGGGAAAACACCCTGGTGCTGATCCTCTCGGGCATTATCCTCAGCGGCTTTTTCGCCGCGCTGGTCAGCTTGATGCAGTATCTGGCCGATAGCGAAGAGACGCTGCCAAATATCGTCTTCTGGCTGCTGGGCAGCTTCGCCACCGCCAACTGGCATAAGGTGATGATTATGGCGCTGCCGGTGATCGCCGCCGCGACCATTCTCTATCGGCTGCGCTGGCGGATTAACCTGCTGGCGCTGGAGGATAAGGACGCCCGCGGGCTGGGCGTCCCGGTCGTCGCGCTGCGGCGCAGCGTGCTGGTCTGCTGCGCCGTGCTGGTGGCCTCGCAGGTGGCGGTCAGCGGCAGCATCGCCTGGGTCGGGCTGGTTATTCCACATCTTGCTCGCCTGCTGGTCGGCGCCGATCACCGGCGCCTGCTGCCCACCGCCTTCTGGCTCGGCGGCGGCTTTATGGTGGTGGTGGACGGTCTGGCCCGCACCTTGACCCAGGCGGAGATCCCGATTGGCATTATCACCGCCCTGCTCGGCGCGCCGCTGTTTAGCTGGCTGCTGTTCCATTCCCGTCGTCGAGGAACCGTCTGATGGAAGCCTCTCTTAGCCTGACGCAGCTGCTGTATGGCCACCGTCAGCCGCTGTTTGCGCCCCTTAGCCTGCGCTGTCGCGCCGGCGAGATCTGGGCGATCCTGGGCGCTAACGGCCGCGGGAAAAGCACGCTGCTTGATACGCTGACCGGCGTGCTTCCGCCGCTCGGCGGCAGGTTTGAGTCCGTCGGCGGCACCGCCATCGTGCCGCAATCTTTTCGCCCGGCGTTTAGCTGGCAGGTGCAGGAGGTGGTGCTGATGGGCCGGGCGCGGCATGTCGATCTCTTCGCCCAGCCCGGCGCCGAGGACCGCCGACAGGTGCAGGAGGCGCTGCGCCAGCTGGGGATTGCGCATCTGGCCGCCGCAGCCTTCCGCGCGCTCTCCGGCGGCCAGCAGCAGCTGGTGCTGATCGCCCGCGCGCTGGTGGGCGCCAGCCAGAATATCCTGCTCGATGAGCCCTACTCGGCGCTGGATCTCGCCAACCAGCAGGTGGTGCTGCAGCTGATCAGCGATCTGGCGCATCGCCGGGCGCGTACAGTGCTGTTCACCACCCACGATCCGACCCACGCCCTGCAGATAGCCAGCCACACGCTACTCCTGCTGCCCGAGGGCGAATGGCTGGCGGGAGAGTCCGCCGAAGTGCTGAGCGAAGCCAATCTGCAGCGCGCCTACGGCCTGCCGGTACACAAAATCAACCACCCCGGATCCGCCGTGCCGCTGCTGGCGCCGCAGTTTACGATCCGCCGCTGAGCGGCAAAAAGCCCGCCGCGCGCAGGTAGCCCTGCCCCTCGTCGCCGAGAATAAAGCCGCAGAGCCGCTGCGCGTCGGCGCTCTCTTCGGTTTGTGTCAGGTAGTAGTCGGCGCGCACGCTCCACGGCGGCGGAATGGTGACGGTACGCAGCGCGTCACCGGCTGCCATCTGGCTGGCGTAGTGGGCGTAGCCGATAAACAGATCCGCTAACCCCTCGCCAATCAGCCAGGCTCCTGCGGTCTTGCCCGGCGGGACGCTTAGCGAATTCCTGCCCCCCACCAGCTGCCGCGCGCGGTCCATCATCTCCCGTCCTGCTCCCGGATAGCGGGCCTCAATTCGTTCGAACAGCTGCCAGGTATAGTCGCCGGAAGGATCGCAGCCCGGCGTTGAGGTCGCCAGCCGCAGCTGCGGATCGCGAAGCAGCGTCAGCCAGTCGGCTTCGTCGGTGGCGGCCGTTCGTCGCACGGTAAGCATCAGCTGGTTAGCGGCAAACGGCCAGCACTCGCCCGCCAGCCCCGCCTGCTGCAGCGCCTGCGGGTGCCGGCGATTGGCGGAGGCGAAAACCGAGCAGCGCTCTCCGGCCTCAATCCGTTCGCGCAGCAGGCCCGCGGGGCCAAAATACGCCTCGACCACAATGCCGGTAAGCTGATGAAAACGTGCCAGCAGCGGGACAAAGGCGCCCTTCAGGCTTCCCGCCGCCAGCAGAACGATGCCATCTGTCATAGAACCCTCGCTGAAGCGCGCGGGGCTACCGTCGGCGCTATTCATGCCCGGATAAAGCGTGAATAACCCGGGCCATCGCTTCGCGAGTCAGCTCCGTTCGGGCGATTTTTGGGTTCGCCAGCGCGGTGCGTACCACGCCGGCAATCACGATGTGTTTCGGTTCCTGACCCAGATCGCGCATTTCGAGCACCACTTTCCCCACCACGCGGCACATTTCCTGGTACAACTCGTCGTCTTTTGCTCGGTTTCCCATCGAATTTCGCTCGTAAATTATCATTATCAATCAATTCATTATTGATACGTTTTGCGCATAAAGCAAACCAGCGCGCCATTTCTGCGCTAGTGGCCAATTTTCGCATTAAAACTGCAGTTAAAACCGCGTGCGGGAGCCAATTTTGCTTAGCGCCTGGCGAAAATTTGTGTTGCAGATAAGCTTGTAATTGGTGTGAGTTTTGTTACGTTTGTTTGACGAAAAATGAAACATTGTTTTCATTTTCCTTTTTTGTTTCATCGTCGTATAATGCACACCGATTCTTTCTTGAATGGTTTCAGCACATTGGACTGCATGACTAAAAGCATAACAAATTGCCTCTTTTCATGGGCTGAACCGCCAGCACACATTCTTCTGCACGCTCTTTTGTTGTCACCTATCCTTAGAGCGTGCCATAGCAACTTTCGCAATACAGGTTTGACTCTACGGCAGCGCGCCGGCGGAGCGAGATTTCCCAATCCTTCACAACTTAAAGACTAATACCTTCATGAAAAAGACCAAAATCGTTTGCACCATCGGTCCGAAAACCGAATCCGAAGAGATGTTAACCAAGATGCTGGACGCGGGCATGAACGTCATGCGTCTTAACTTCTCTCACGGCGACTATGCTGAACACGGTCAGCGCATCCAGAACCTGCGCAATGTGGTAAGCAAAACCGGTAAAACCGCCGCTATCCTGCTGGATACCAAAGGTCCGGAAATTCGCACCATCAAGCTGGAAGGCGGCAACGACGTCTCCCTGAAAGCGGGCCAGACCTTCACCTTCACAACCGACAAATCCGTGGTCGGCAACAGCGAAATCGTGGCCGTCACCTATGAAGGTTTCACCACTGACCTCTCCGTAGGCAACACCGTACTGGTTGACGATGGCCTGATCGGCATGGAAGTCACCGCCATCGAAGGTAAAAACGTTATCTGTAAAGTGCTGAATAACGGCGACCTCGGCGAGAACAAAGGCGTTAACCTGCCGGGCGTCTCTATCGCTCTGCCGGCGCTGGCAGAGAAAGACAAACAGGATCTGATCTTCGGCTGCGAACAGGGCGTTGACTTTGTTGCGGCATCCTTTATCCGTAAACGTTCTGACGTGGTTGAGATCCGCGAACATCTGAAGGCTCACGGCGGCGACAACATCCAGATCATCTCCAAGATCGAAAACCAGGAAGGCCTGAACAACTTCGACGAAATCCTTGAAGCCTCTGACGGCATCATGGTTGCTCGCGGCGACATGGGCGTTGAAATCCCGGTTGAAGAGGTTATCTTCGCCCAGAAAATGATCATCGAAAAATGTATCCGCGCGCGTAAAGTGGTTATCACCGCGACTCAGATGCTGGACTCCATGATCAAGAACCCGCGTCCGACCCGTGCGGAAGCCGGCGACGTCGCTAACGCCATCCTCGACGGCACCGATGCCGTGATGCTGTCCGGCGAATCGGCAAAAGGTAAATACCCGCTGGAAGCGGTGACCATCATGGCGACCATCTGCGAACGTACCGACCGCGTGATGACCAGCCGCCTGGAGTTCAACAACGACAACCGCAAGCTGCGCATCACCGAAGCCGTTTGCCGCGGTGCGGTAGAAACCGCTGAAAAACTGGAAGCGCCGCTGATCGTCGTCGCCACCCAGGGCGGCAAATCCGCTCGCGCAGTGCGTAAATATTTCCCGGATGCCACCATTCTGGCGCTGACTACCAACCAGACCACCGCCCGCCAGCTGGTGCTGACCAAAGGCGTTGTGCCACAGCTGGTTGAGCAGTTGGCCTCTACCGACGACTTCTACAGACTGGGCAAAGAGCTGGCTCTGCAGAGCGGCCTGGCGCGTAAAGGCGACGTCGTGGTCATGGTCTCCGGCGCGCTGGTTCCAAGCGGAACAACCAATACCGCCTCCGTGCACGTGCTGTAATAATTTACAGGCTAATACGTTTTTCTTTAAAGGCGCCTCCGTGAGGCGCCTTTTTTTATTCAATCACTAGCTACTGTTAATAAAAATGCAAATCGGAATTTACTATTTAACAGAAGATTATCTAAGATGAATCCGATGGAAGCGCGCTGTTTTCACACGGATTTTTAAACCACCCCGGCAAATTCGTTGCTTCTTTGAGCGAACGATCAAAAATAAGCGTATTAGCGTAAAAAAATATTCTCATCCCAAAAAAGTTTGTGTAATACTTGTAACGCTACATGGAGATTAACTCAATCTAGAGGGTATTAATAATGAATCGTACTAAACTGGTACTGGGCGCGGTAATCCTGGGTTCTACTCTGCTGGCTGGTTGCTCCAGCAATGCTAAAATCGATCAGCTGTCTTCTGACGTTCAGACTCTGAACGCTAAAGTTGACCAGCTGAGCAACGACGTGAACGCAATCCGTTCCGACGTTCAGGCTGCTAAAGATGACGCAGCACGCGCTAACCAGCGTCTGGACAACCAGGCTACTAAATACCGTAAGTAATAGTGCCTGTGTAATAGAAATGGCGCACATTGTGCGCCATTTTTTTGTCCCTCCCCGCCCGATTTACTGCACTCTTTTGCTCTCATCAACCGGCGCATTCTGCACCGACAAACTCGATACCGCCCCTTCCGCAGCGCTCTGCTCTCCGCCAGAAACCACCACCGGATAGCCCGCTCGTCTGGACAGCGCGCGCTTCAGCAGCTCCTCGTCGACGGACTTGTCGCCGGAAAACTGATGGAATTCCGCCGGGAGCGTATAGGCAAGGGTGCGGGTATTGCCGCTTTCATCCTGCGACAGCGGCCGGTGTACCTCAACGTAGCGCCTGCCGTCCGGCTCAACCGCAAACTTCACCGGCTGATTGATGATGCGTACCGGCGTTCCGCTCTTCACCTGATTAAAGAGCGCCTGAATATCGGCGGCGTTCATGCGCATACAGCCGGAGCTGACCCGCAGCCCCACGCTGTCCGGCGCGTTGGTGCCGTGAATGAGGTATTCGCCGTTACCGTACGCCAGGCGCAGCGCATAGCGCCCCAGAGGGTTGTTTGGCCCCGCCGGGATCACGGGCGGCAGCTTAATCCCTTTCTCCAGCGAACGGGCGCGAATGCCCGCCGTCGGGGTCCAGGTCGGGTTGGGGATCTTCTGTCCGACGCGGGTGGTCATCTCCGGCGTTTCCAGCCCCAGCTGGCCGATGCCGAGAGGATAGACCTGCACTAAATTTTGCCCCGGCGGGAAGTAGTACAGCCGCAGCTCCGCCAGGTTGACGACAATCCCCTCCCGAGGCGCGTCGGGCAGCAGCATCTGCGAAGGGATCAACACCTGGGTGCCCGGCTTAGGCTCCACCGGTGCCAGCGTATCGTTAGCTTCGAGGATCAGCATTGCCGCAGTATCAAAATGCCGGGCAATCGCCTGCAGGTTGCGATCCCCCTCCTGTACCGTCCAGAATTGATTTTGACCAATGATCCTGCTGTTAGCAGGAGGAAGTGGGTAATCTACCGCCCAGGCGCCGTGCTGCGCGCTGAGGGCCGCCAGAAGGGATAAAGTGAGGAGAGACGCGCGTTTCATACTGAGATTCCTTCTTTCGCTAATAAAACGCCAAGATCTGTACATCGGCGGGATACGCGTTCCCGCCGAACGTAACAGAATGAAATCTACCTGTTTATTCTAGCTAAGATTTGCGGCTTTCGCGCGAATTGCGCGGATCATGGCTTCCAGCCCCTGCGACCGCGATGGCGTAAGGTGCTGAGTTAGCGCCATCTTTTCAAACCACGGACGAACGTCAAAGGCGGTGATATCCTTAGCCGTCATCTGGTCATAGAGGATAAACACCACGGCGATGAGCCCTTTGACGATAGCCGCATCGCTATCGCCGCGCAGCACGAGCACGCCCGTTTCGCTCTGCTCCATGACAATCCATACCTGACTCTGGCAGCCCTGGATAATATTTTGCGCCGTATGCTCCTCGGCGCTCAGCGGCGCCAGCCGCTGGCCAAGCTCAATAATATAGAGGTACTTCTCTTCCCAGTTTGCGCAACGGCTGAAGTTGCGCAGCAGTTTCTCTTTATCCGGTAACGCCGCCATGATTGCTTCCTTTAGCCTAATAGCCGGTGAATGCGCTGTAGCCCTGCCACCAGCCGATCCACATCTTCCGTGGTATTGTACATCGCCAGCGACGCCCGACACATCGCCGGAACGCTAAAGAAGTCCATCAGCGGCATGGCGCAGTGATGGCCCGTGCGGATCGCGACACCGTAGTTATCGAGGAAGCTGCCGACGTCGTAAGCGTGATGCGCGCCGAGATTAAAGGCAATCACCCCGAGCCGCTGCGGCGGGCCGTAGACGGTCAGGTCCGGCACTTTTGTCAGCTCCTGCAGCGCGTAGCGCATCAGGGTCTGCTCATATTCGCCGATATGCGCCAGCCCCAGCGCGCTGACGTACTCCAGCGCCGCGCCAAGCCCGATAATGCCGCCGGTATTTGGCGTCCCCGCCTCAAAGCGCCACGGCGCTTTTGCCCAGGTGGTCCCCTGGGTCAGGCTGACGGTGGCGATCATCGAGCCGCCCCCTTCCCACGGCGGCATCGCGTCCAGCAGCTCCGCTTTACCATAGAGGATCCCGATCCCGGTCGGGCCATACAGCTTGTGGCCGGAGAAGACGTAGAAGTCGCAGTCCAGCGCCTGGACGTCCACGACGTGGTGCATCACCGCCTGGGCGCCGTCCACCAGCACCCTGGCGCCGTGCTGATGCGCCAGGGCAATCAGCGCCGCTACCGGGTTTTCAACGCCCAGCACGTTGGAGACCTGGGCGATGGCCAGCAGGCGGGTGCGCGCGTCAAACAGACCCGGTATCGCATCCAGCTGCAGGGTTCCGTCCGGATTGAGCGGAATCACCCTCAGCTCGGCGCCGACCCGGGCGCAGAGCAGCTGCCACGGAACGATATTGGCATGGTGCTCCATCGCGCTGACGATGATGTTATCCCCGGCCCCCACGTTGGCGTTGCCCCAGCTATTGGCCACCAGGTTAATGCCTTCGGTGGTCCCGCGGACAAACACCAGCTCTTCCGCAGAGCGCGCGTTGAGGAAGGTGGCCGCCTGCTGGCGAACCTGCTCCATGCGCGTCGTCGCCTCCGCGCTGAGGGTGTGAATACCGCGATGCACGGCGGCATAGCCGTGGCGATAAAACTCCGCCTCGGCGTGGATCACCGCCTCCGGTTTTTGCGCGCTGGCGGCGCTGTCCAGATAGACCAGCGGCTGGCCGTTGACCTCCCGGCCGAGCAGCGGAAAATCCGCGCGAACTCGTTCAACAGAAAACGTCATGCTGCCTCTCCCGGTAAGCGCTGACCGATGCGCGCGAGGATTTGCTGCCTGAGCGCCGCGTCGTCAATGGCTTCCGTCAGCTCGGCGGCGAAAGCGTACAGGATCATATGCTGTGCCGCCTGCCCGGTGATGCCGCGCGAGCGCAGGTAAAACAGCTGTTCGTCGTCGATGCGCCCGATGGTGGCGCCGTGGCTACATTTGACGTCATCAGCGTAAATCTCCAGCTGCGGCTTGGTATCCACCTCCGACAGCCGGCCCAGCAGCAGATTGTTGTTGGTCATCTGGCCGTCGGTTTTAATCGCGTTCGGCGCAACGTTAATCAGGCCGTTAAAGACCGCCCGGCCTTTATCGTTGACGATGGTTTTATGCAGCTGGCGGCTGTTGCAGTAGCCGACGTCATGGTTCAGCCAGGTGCGGCTGTCGCAGACCTCATTTTTCACCGGCATCGCCAGCGAGTTGATCCGCAGGTTGCTGTTCTCACCCCGCAGCTGCGCGCTGGTATTCTGGCGCAGCACCGCGCCGCCGAGCAGGAAGCTGCTGCTAAAGGCCGACGCATCGCGCCCCAGCGAGAGGTCGTTGTGGGCAAAGTGGAAGCTCTGCGGGTTTTCAAAGGCCAGCTTGATATGCTGCAGATGCGCGTTATCCGCCACCGTAGCGGTCAGGCGTCCGCCGGTAAAATGGCGTTGCTCGTTGAGGCTGACGTAGTGCTCAATAATCGTCGCCTCCGCGCCGCTCTCCAGATCCAGGTGATGCCGGTAGTGGGCGGTATTCATCTCTTCACCCGCCAGCCCGCGCGTCACGTGCATAATCAGCAGCGGCCTCGTGGGGCGCTGGTTGCGCTTCACGCGAATGCGGGTCACCGTCGGCGCCAGGCTTTCGGTCAGGTGCAGAAACAGCTCCGGCTGCAGCGCATCGGGCAGCGCCTGACGCTGGTTATCAATATTCACTTCATAGCCGCTGTCGGCCAGCCCGTCGCTCAATTCTTCACTGTAGCGGCCGTCGATAAACACCAGCCGCCAGGCATCGACGGAGAGCGCTAGCGCGTCCCGCTGCGCTTCGGTTAGCGCCTCGGGCTGCGGAGCGACAAAGGTGCCGCCGAGCAGCGCATCCAGCGGGGTATATTTCCAGTGCTCATGCTTGCGCGTCGGCAGCCCCAGGCGCAGCGCCTGCTGCAGGTGCTGGTGCGCTTCCGGCGTTCGCTGCTCCGCCTGAGCTTCAAACAGGTGATGCCACTGCTGCAGCGCGTTACTGCTGTTCGGTAAGCCAGCCATAGCCCTGCTCCTCCAGTTGTTTGACCAGGGTGAAGTCGCCGGATTTGACGATCCGCCCCTGATACAGCACGTGGACGTAATCAGGCTTGATATAGTCGAGAATACGCTGGTAGTGGGTAACGATAATAAACGCACGCTTGCCGTCGCGCAGCGCGTTGACGCCTTCGGAAACGATCTTCAGGGCGTCGATATCCAGCCCCGAGTCGGATTCATCGAGAATGCACAGCTCCGGCTCCAGTACCGCCATCTGCAGGATGTCGTTGCGCTTTTTCTCGCCGCCGGAGAAGCCGACGTTGACCGAGCGGGTCAGCAGGTCTTCCGGCATCTTCAGCAGCTTGATTTTCTCTTCCATCAGATCCTGAAAATCAAAGCGATCCAGCTGCTCCTGCCCGCGATAGCGGCGCACCGCGTTCAGCGCCGTTTGCAGGAAGAACTGATTGCTGACGCCCGGAATTTCAACCGGATACTGGAAGGCCATAAAGATCCCCTCGCCCGCGCGATCCTCCGGCGCGAGCTCGAGCAGATCCTTGCCTTTAAACTCAACGCTGCCGCCGGTTACCTCATAGTCTTCGCGCCCGGCGAGCGTTGCCGAGAGCGTACTTTTCCCGGAGCCGTTGGGGCCCATAATGGCGTGAACTTCGCCTGGTCGGATATCGAGGTTCAATCCGCGCAGGATCTCTTTATCTTCAACGGATACCTGCAAATCTTTAATACTTAACATGTATATTCCTTAATTCGGCGGTCTGATTCAGGCGGCGTTATCGCGGCGTCCCGTTTCGCTCAGACCGTTAACCGACGCTGTGTTCAAGGCTAATCGCCAGCAGTTTTTGCGCTTCCACGGCAAATTCCAGCGGCAGCTCTGAGAAGACATCCTTACAGAAACCGTTAACGATCATTGAGATCGCATCATCTTCACTGATCCCGCGCTGCAGGCAGTAGAACAGCTGATCTTCGCCAATTCGTGAGGTGGTGGCTTCATGTTCCAGCTGGGCGCTGTTGTTACGGCACTCGACGTACGGGAAGGTGTGCGCCCCGCAGTCCGGCCCGATCAGCATTGAGTCGCACTGGGTGAAGTTTCGCGCGTTGGTCGCCGTCGGCATAATTTTGACCAGCCCGCGGTAGCTGTTCTGGCTTTTCCCGGCGGAGATGCCTTTGGAGATAATCGTCGAGCGGGTGTTTTTACCGATATGAATCATTTTGGTGCCGGTATCCGCCTGCTGATGACCGCTGGTCAGCGCCACCGAGAAGAACTCGCCGATGGAGTTGTCGCCGCGCAGAATGCAGCTCGGGTACTTCCACGTTATCGCCGAGCCGGTCTCCGACTGGGTCCACGACATTTTGCTGTTTTCACCTTCACAGAGCGCCCGCTTGGTGACGAAGTTGAGGATCCCGCCGGTGTTGTTATCGCCGGGGAACCAGTTCTGCACCGTGGAGTATTTTACTTCGGCATCTTTGTGAATGATGACCTCAACCACCGCCGCGTGCAGCTGGTAGCTGTCGCGAACCGGCGCCGAACAGCCTTCGATATAGCTGACGTAGCTGCCCTCGTCGGCGACGAGGATCGTGCGTTCAAACTGGCCGGTTTTTTCCGCATTAATGCGAAAATAGGTCGACAGCTCCATCGGGCAGCGCACGCCTTTCGGCACGTAGATAAAGGTGCCGTCGGAGGCGACCGCGGCGTTCAGCGCGGCGAAGAAGTTGTCATTGCCGGGCACCACGGTGCCGAGATATTTTTTCACCAGCTCCGGATGGTCGTGGATTGCTTCGCCAAAGGAGCAGAAGATGATGCCCTGCTCCGCCAGCTTCTCCCGGTAGGTGGTGGCGACCGAGACCGAGTCAAATATGGCGTCAACCGCCACTTCGCGCCCTTCGCGCACCGGCACGCCCAGCTGATTAAAGGCTTCTTCCACTTCGCTGGTCAGAAAGTCAGCGGGGCCGGTTTGCTGCACCGCCCCCGGCGCGGAGGCGCAGGTGTCGTCGCAGTTGCCGCAGGACGGCGCGGAATAGTAGCTGTAGTCCTGATAGTCCAGCTTATCGTAGTGCGCCTTCAGCCAGTGCGGCTCTTCCATCTCCAGCCACGCCCTGAAGGCGTTCAGCCTGAACTCCAGCATCCACTCCGGCTCGTTGCGGCGGGCGGAGATCGCCCGCACCACCTCTTCGCTGATGCCCTTGGCCAGCTCGTCGGTCTGCAACCGGGTAAAAAAGCCTTCTTTATAATTCAGCGGCCCGCCGGTCCAGGTTTTGACATCGTCAGTTGTTTCAGTATTACGAGACATAATTACTCCGCCTGAACCCCAAAGCTTTCGCCGCAGCCGCACTCGTGCTGCGCTTTCGGGTTATGAAACTTGAAGATTTCATTTAATCCTTCCCGAACGTAATCCAGCTCCGTACCATCAATAAACGGCATGGCCTGCAGCGGCGCCCACAGCTTCGCGCCTTCGAACTCAAACAGCAGATCGTCTTGCGCGGGCTCAGCGATAAGCTCCATGACGTAGGCAAAGCCGGCGCAGCCGCTGGTTTTCACGCCCAGACGCAGCCCCTGCATCGGGGGCTGCTTGCTCACCAGGTCACGGATATGGGCGGCGGCGGCGGGCGTCATAATCAGGCCACGCCAGCTAAAATCGTCGGGGTTAAAGGTTCCTGCTTGTACTTCCATCGGTCTACCTCATTGGTTGGCGCCATCAGGGCATCTCACCATGTTAGTGATAACAATTATCACTTCAACCCACCTGGAGAAGGGGTATTCGCCCCTGCGACCCTTTTACGGCTCTTTTTATAAGCATAGACCCTGCTTTACTGCTTATCAGCTCTCATTTTTTCGATTTAATAGACTGAAAAATAATAAGTTATTTGCTGTGGGTTGGCAGAAGATGCGGCAATGGAAAAGATGTATCGAAAATACCGATTTTTGAGATAGGAGATGAAAAAATCCGCCTTTCAGCGACTTATCCGATATTCAACGAGTTACACTATTACACAGACGGACAATCAAGTCCGTGAAAGGACATTTTAATGTCCCCAAAAGTGTCCCCATCAACTCCGCTGCCCCCGTTATGCCCCGAAAAATAGCCTGACTAACGCCAGCTTTTCCTTCTGACGGATATGTGATTCCGTCATTAACCCCCGCGGTTCTTTCCGGCTCTATTCCAACATCGATGCTTTCAGTCTGACCGCAGGAGGTGACTACGTGTGGACGTTTTGCCCAATCACAAACGCGTGAAGAATACCTGGCTTATCTGGCCGAAGAGGCCGAGCGGAATATTGCGTTTAACCCTGAACCGATCGGCCGTTACAACGTTGCGCCGGTGCCAAAGTTCTGTTGCTGAGCGAACGTAACCAACAACTGCACCTCGATCCGGTTCACTGTGAGGATACGCGCCCGGGTTGTGGGATAAACCTGCGCTCATCAATGCTCGTGTAGAAACCGCGGCAACCAGCCGGATGTTTAGGCCCCTCTGGCAGCATGGCCGGGCGATCTGTTTTACGGATGGCTGGTTTGAGTGGAGGCGTTAAGGTGACAAGAAACAGCCTTACTTCATTCACCGGAAAAACGGAAAGCCCATTTTATGGCGGCGATCGGCAGCGTGCCTTTTGAACGCGGCGATGAAGCCGAGGGATTTTTGATTGTGACCGCTGCTGCCGATCAGGGGCTGGTCGCTATTCACGACCGTCGGCCGCTCGTTCTGGTTCCTGAAGCTGCGGGCTACTGGGTGAGGCAGGATATCGGTGGGAAAGAGGCGGAGGAGATAATTGCAGATGGTGCGGTACCAGCAGACCATTCATTTCACATGGCACCCTGTTTCCCGCGCGGTGGATAACGTTAAGAATCAGGGGCCGGAATTGATTGAGGCTATTATAGCTTTGATAACGCCCGCAATGTGCCAGAAGCGGGCGTTATAGTATATTCTGCTTTCGGCCCGCATCGGGCTGAGGTAACGTGGCGAAAATATTTTTCCGGACTCAACTAAGATGCCTTCCATCGAAACGTTTATGACTTTCCTTCTCGCGCTGACGCTTCTGGAGATTTCTCCGGGGCCAGACATGATGCTGACTATCGCCAGAGGAGTTGGTCAGGGAAGACGTATTGCACTGCTTACGGTACTGGGCAACGTATTTGTAGCAGGTTTTGTGCAAGTTTCTTTTCTTGTCCTGGGGCTGCTAACCATTGTTCATGCATGGCCGGTTGCGCTAGATCTGCTAAGGTGGGCTGGTGCGGCTTATCTGATATGGCTGGGTGATCTTGACCCGCCATCTCCGGACAGCTTTTGTATCTTAAGTTAACGATGCCCGCTGCCGCCGGTACTCTCTCGGAGAGTGATATCCCAGCGCACTGTGCGGGTGATTTTCATTCTAGTGATTGAACGCCGCTGCAAGGTTCTGTAGCGCTGTTCCCACATCTGGTTTTGGCATGAACGCGATGTAATCTTCCTTCATCGTTTTCACGAACCGTTCGGCCATGCCGTTACTTTGTGCGCTGCTCACCGCTGTTGTACACGGCTCCAGATTCAGTTCTCGCGCGAACTTCTTCGTTTCATGCGCGGTGTACGCTGAACCGTTATCTGTCAGCCACTGCACTGGTTTACCCGGCAGCGTGCTACCGAAGCGCCTTTCCACTGACCTCAGCATCACATCCTGTACCGTTGAACTGTCGTAGCCTCCCGTGCTCGCTGCCCAGTCTATGGCCTCCCGGTCGCAACAGTCCAGTGCGAACGTCACCCGAAGCTTCTCGCCGTTGTCACAACCGAACTCGAAGCCGTCTGAACACCAGCGCATATCGCTTTCCGCTACCGCGATTTTGCCTTTATGCTCCCGCTTCGGACGCTCTGGTTTATCACGCAACAACAGCAGATTATGTTCGCTCATTATCCTGTAAAGCCGTTTGGCGTTCACCGGTGGAAGTCCCTCTACACGGCGTTGCTTACGCAGGATACCCCACACCCGCCGGTAACCGTAGCTGGGCATGTCGCTGATGATGCCGAGGATCTCCGACAGTATCTCTGCATCAGCTTCGTCATTACGCCGGTTGCTGCGCCTGTCCTGCCAGTCGGCAGAGCGGCTCACCCGCAGTGATAACTGCGCACGCGACACGCTCATGGTGCGACTAACCAGAGCTATTCCCCGTCCTTTGGCAACAAGGGCGCGTGCGCTATCCATTTTCGCGACTGGCCGTACTCCACCGCTTCTTTGAGGATCTCAACTTCCATCGTCTTCTTACCCAGGAGACGCTGTAGTTCCCGGACCTGTTTGAGTGCAGTCGCCAGCTCCGAAGCCGGAACCACTTCCTCTCCGGCCGCAACGGCGGTGAGGCTACCTTCCTGATATTGCTTCTTCCATTTAAACAGCAGACTGGGCTGAATACCGTGCAGACGAGCAACGTGGGAGACATTCATACCCGGCTCCATTGTTTGCTGGATGATGGCAATTTTCTCTTGCGGAGTCTTACGCTTACGGGCTTCTTGCCCTAACAGGATCCCGGTCATCTCAAAATTAACATGGTTGTTAGACATATATTTAAGCCTATCTCTTATCTGGAGATACAGCTACTGTCCGGTGTTTCAGGGGGCTACATCATCTGATATGGCTGGGCATAAAAATGATTGCGACTTCAGGCACAGATACCCGTCTGCGGAAAACTGCAAAAATTTCTGACTGGAATGCCGTTAAGGAAGGCGCCCTGAACAGCCTGACTAATCCAAAATCCCTGCTGTTCATGTTTGCTTTTCTTCCTCAGTTTGTCGATCCCGCCGCGGGTCCTGTCTGGCTGCAATTGCTTGTTCTGGGCAGTATCCAAAAGCTATACCCGTGATCATTGAAACTGCTTGATTTCGTCGGTGCTGAGGATCATGCTCAGGCCATGAACGTAAAACTGACCTCCGCACAGATTGCCGCCCTTGAGGCTCAGCACCGGCAGAGTCGTGACCGCCGTGTCTGCGACCGGATACGCTGCGTGCTGCTTTCTGCTCAGGGCTGGTCTCCTGCCATGATTGCGCAGTCTCAGCTCATTCATGAGACCACGGTTCTGCGTCATCTATCGGATTATCTCAGCGACGGTAAGCTCACCTCTGATAACGGCGGTTCGCAGGAGCATCTGACTCCCGGGGAGTCTGCCGAACTTCGTCAGCTTCTGACTGACACTGTTCACATCACGACGGCCAGTATCGTGTCGCTTGTCCGTGACCGCTTCGGTGTGCGCTACAGCATTCCGGGTATGAATAAGTGGCTTCACCGCAACGGGTTCACCTGGAAAAAACCGTCAGGTATTCCCCATAAGTTCTGCCCGGCACAACAGCAGCAGTTCATGACGCATTATGAAGCGCTGAAGCAGGCTGCCGGTGACAGCGAACCCATTCTGTTTATGGATGCGGTACATCCGACGCAGTCAACGAAGCTGAGCTGTGGCTGGATAAGAAAGGGGGAACTGAAAGCGGTGAAAACCACCGGGAGCCGGACCCGCCTGAACATCATCAGCGCCCTCAGCGTGAACGACCTGGCCCGGACGGTGACCCGTGATTATCCGCAGATTAATGCGGATGCTATCTGCCGTTTTTTTATTGCAGTTCGCCAGACTTATCCGGTGTCGCAGAAAGTGCATCTGATACTGGACGGTGCGCCTTATCACCGGGCATCGCTGGTTAAGGACTGGGCCTTCGTGATGAATATTGAACTGCATTATCTGCCGCCGTACAGCCCGAACCTGAACCCGACAGAACGGTTGTGGAAGGTGATGAATGAGCATGTGCGGAATAACCGGTATTTTGCGTCAGCGAAAGCCTTCAGGGACGCGATAAGAGGATTTTTTGAACGAACCCTGCCGGAACTGGGGCAGAAACTGGGCTGTCGTATCAACGACAATTTTCAGGTGCTCAGTTCCGTGTCAGAGACATAACGACGTATAGCGTAAGGTGTTCACCTGTGAACAAAATAACTCTCATTGATCATGTTGCAATAACTGTTGCCGACCTTGAAGTATCTTACTGTTTTTACGATAAATTGTTTGGTGCAAAAATTCATGCAGAGTACGCCCCCTTTGGGAAACTGCTTGTAAGGCAGGTATCGCTGGGTGATATTGTCCTGAGTTTACATCAGGTTGAGAATGGCGTGGAACTTGTAGCTAAAAGGCCAATGCCAGGGAGTGCTGATTTATGCTTCCGGTGGGGAGGGACAATTCTCAGCGTGTTAGAGCTACTTGAGAAAAACGATATCGAAATAATCCATGGCCCGGTGCCCCGTGAAACGAGTTCAGGTCAGCCATCACAATCTGTTTTCTTTCGGGATCCTGATGGAAATCTGCTGGAGTTAATGGCTGCTGATAATAAAGACCAAGGTTAAAATACTCAATAAAGTCAAAAATAAATATTTTCATCTGCAGGACTTAATGTGGCTCCCTGAAACAATCTGCACTTTGAAGTTTATTGAGTATAGTAGGAATTGTTTCCCTGGGTTCAGTCGCGATGGCATCAGGAACATTTGGAAACTGGCTAGGTAAACACCCGGGCTTTATCAAATGGCAGGAACGATTTACAGGTGTTGTCATGATTGGCCTGGGTATCCGCATGTTGTTTAGCGGGTCTGGTGTAGTATCGAAATCTGCGCGTTAAGTTTTACCGAAACGGTAAACTTCGTGTCCGCTCCTCGCCCTAAGCGGACTCTTTCAGTAGGATGATAGTTAGAACTTATTCGTAAGGTTAAGGAACTAACTGTCATCTGACCTGGAGTAAATCTCTGTATCTGGTTGTGTACCACGGGGATAACATATCCCGATTCATCTGCCAGGCCACCTGGATACCCTGGCCGGCAAAATACAATGCCCCTCACCCTTTTTGGGCATTAAGATGATCCAAAACCTCCATCAGTTTCTCGCTGTTTTTGCGCGGTGAATTGTTGTCAAACAGGTTTAGCCGGGCCACGCCCTGGCTGTAAAAATCACCCAGCATCACCCCTGCTTTCTGGTACCTGTGTCCATCTTCTCAGATAGCGTCGAGGCACCTCGTAGCCTCGGCGATAATGTCCCGGCTATCCTGGGTAGGAATCCGTAACTTAACCGATGCGCTGTTGCCGTAATACGGCTCGTTAAGCGCAAAAGGGCTGGTTTTAGCCGTTCCTTCGGCATTACGACTTGGCCGTTTTTTGCCCGAACGATGCCACAGATGCAACTAATGGGTCAGAGGAGGTCCATTCAACGACGTCCGTAGCGTTTGCAGGAGTCGATGCGCCGGTTGCGGCATGATCGGACAGGAACCGTTGATGAAGCTCGCCCCAGTCCGGTTTTGCCATGGATTATTCCTATTTAACGTGAGTGAGAAAAAGGAATTACTAATTCTCCATAAAATATTCACTTTTATGTTTTTGAATTAAGGCTCTTTAGTTCAGGAGTTATTATGAAAAGAATTATGCTTGCTGTTTTTGTGATCTGTGGTGCGCTGTCTCTTTCAGGATGTATTTTGCCTCCGGGAGGTCCAGGCGGTGGTCATGGTGGTGGTCCTGGCGGCGGATTCTCACATGGCCCGGGTTTGCGTTAATAAAAACAGGCCCTTTACAGGGCCTGTTGGTATTAGGAGGTATCAGTCGATACCTCCTTTCCTGAACGAGAAACAACGCTAACGCTTCGGTCGCTTCCTGAATCGCTTTGCGTGTCCTGGATACGATTTCACTTTCTGTGAAAACACGATCGAAAGAGTCCGCAAATAACTCAGATTTCAGATAGCTGTCGCTGACCCAATCTATGGCTAACTTAGCTGCGGCGGTGTCGTAATTTACTTTTTGATGATATCCCGGCGGATTTGCTCAGATACGGTTATCTCTGACATGTCTTACCTCTGCGTGATGTGTGGAGCATTATCGAAGCCACTTTGTGAATGGCTCCTGTAATGCCTACTGCCGTGGGGTGTGTTCGTAACGGGAAATGTTCTTGCCGTGTGCGTTCATCACGTACGCGATTTCCCCTTCATTTAGGAATACATTCTAGTTCATTCCCGTTACCGCGATGCTCTGCTGGTTAGGGTTGAAACCAACGCTTAGTCCAGAATGGATATCTTCCCCGCCCCGGCGACATCACTTTTACTGTTAACATGCTACTGGTAATAAAAAGCCCCGCTAATGCGAGGCATTTTTAGTTCAAGGACGTACAAAATCTTCCATTCAAGCGATTTTGGTCATTCATCTATTGCTGTTTTTGCTCTTTCACTTAATTTTTGCAGTTTAAAATGAATAGTTTTTGTCAAACCCTGGCTCGGTTTATTGGTTTCATACCGCCACTTTGACATTGCTGCGATGACTGCTGAGTCGAAGAGATGTTGAGGTTCTGATTTCAGTATCCACAACTTTGATATCTTTCCATCAACGCCTACGTCATATCTGACCCTCACATCCCCTTCAATCCTGTTAGCCGTTGCGTAATATGGATATGTCGGGAATGGCGAATACAGGAGTTTTGGCTGTGGGGTTTTATCGGTGCTGGCACACCCAAGAAGCATTACGCACAAGCAAATCGTACAGATAAATCCTTTTTTCATAGCAACACCAGAATTGTGAATGATAATCAATATTATCAAAGCTAAATGTTCGTCAATAGTTGAGAATACCTATTAATGGCAGACATCAAGGCCATTTTCTGAAGAGCTTCTGTAATACCGCCCCTTCGACCGTTGCGCCTTCCGGCAGCTCGATAGCAGCGAACACAGGCATGCCGGGCGAACGGTCATCTTCAACAGCAGACAGAGTAGATTCTCCAAACCACCCGCTCTTGGCGCATTTATCAGCAGCCTGATAATGGATGAAATACTGATTTTCACCGTTAGCATCCAGAGAGCGAGCCTTCACCTGCCCCCCACTCTTCACTGATACGGATGTTCACAAGCTGATCCAGAGGGAATTTAAACTCTTGGGCAGGAGTGGCAAATTCGATATGTTTTTTCATGGTGTTTTCCTGCTGTTATACTCAATAAACTTCAAAGTGCAGATTGTTTCAGGGAGCCACATTAAGTCCTGCAGATGAAAATATTTATTTTTGACTTTATTGAGTATTTTAACCTTGGTCTTTATTATCAGCAGCCATTAACTCCAGCAGATTTCCATCAGGATCCCGAAAGAAAACAGATTGTGATGGCTGACCTGAACTCGTTTCACGGGGCACCGGGCCATGCATTATTTCGATATCGTTTTTCTCAAGTAGCTCTAACACGCTGAGAATTGTCCCTCCCCACCGGAAGCATAAATCAGCACTCCCTGGCATTGGCCTTTTAGCTACAAGTTCCACGCCATTCTCAACCTGATGTAAACTCAGGACAATATCACCCAGCGATACCTGCCTTACAAGCAGTTTCCCAAAGGGGGCGTACTCTGCATGAATTTTTGCACCAAACAATTTATCGTAAAAACAGTAAGATACTTCAAGGTCGGCAACAGTTATTGCAACATGATCAATGAGAGTTATTTTGTTCACAGGTGAACACCTTACGCTATACGTCGTTATGTCTCTGACACGGAACTGAGCACCTGAAAATTGTCGTTGATACGACAGCCCAGTTTCTGCCCCAGTTCCGGCAGGGTTCGTTCAAAAAATCCTCTTATCGCGTCCCTGAAGGCTTTCGCTGACGCAAAATACCGGTTATTCCGCACATGCTCATTCATCACCTTCCACAACCGTTCTGTCGGGTTCAGGTTCGGGCTGTACGGCGGCAGATAATGCAGTTCAATATTCATCACGAAGGCCCAGTCCTTAACCAGCGATGCCCGGTGATAAGGCGCACCGTCCAGTATCAGATGCACTTTCTGCGACACCGGATAAGTCTGGCGAACTGCAATAAAAAAACGGCAGATAGCATCCGCATTAATCTGCGGATAATCACGGGTCACCGTCCGGGCCAGGTCGTTCACGCTGAGGGCGCTGATGATGTTCAGGCGGGTCCGGCTCCCGGTGGTTTTCACCGCTTTCAGTTCCCCCTTTCTTATCCAGCCACAGCTCAGCTTCGTTGACTGCGTCGGATGTACCGCATCCATAAACAGAATGGGTTCGCTGTCACCGGCAGCCTGCTTCAGCGCTTCATAATGCGTCATGAACTGCTGCTGTTGTGCCGGGCAGAACTTATGGGGAATACCTGACGGTTTTTTCCAGGTGAACCCGTTGCGGTGAAGCCACTTATTCATACCCGGAATGCTGTAGCGCACACCGAAGCGGTCACGGACAAGCGACACGATACTGGCCGTCGTGATGTGAACAGTGTCAGTCAGAAGCTGACGAAGTTCGGCAGACTCCCCGGGAGTCAGATGCTCCTGCGAACCGCCGTTATCAGAGGTGAGCTTACCGTCGCTGAGATAATCCGATAGATGACGCAGAACCGTGGTCTCATGAATGAGCTGAGACTGCGCAATCATGGCAGGAGACCAGCCCTGAGCAGAAAGCAGCACGCAGCGTATCCGGTCGCAGACACGGCGGTCACGACTCTGCCGGTGCTGAGCCTCAAGGGCGGCAATCTGTGCGGAGGTCAGTTTTACGTTCATGGCCTGAGCATGATCCTCAGCACCGACGAAATCAAGCAGTTTCAATGATCACGGGTATAAAGTCATTAAAAAAGCCACCCGGAGGTGGCCTTTGTATTGCTCTTAATATACTTAGCCTGATACGTCACCATTCAACCGAGCGAATAAAATATTCCTCATAGCATCAGAACCTATCGGCTCAAGGTTCAACCATGTGAGTTTTTGTTTCTCAGATGTAATATCAGATTCAGAAAAAACTCCGTGGATATCTCCTTTGTCTAAAGAATAAAGGATGGCTATCGATTCCGCAGGGCAGTTATGAGGCTTACAGCCAGATAAAGCAAGATACTTACGCCCATCAATGGTTACTTCATTTGCAGGGGTACTCGTACCACCATTTTTTACCCATGCTGGTAGATTGTGTTTGGCAATAAGACTCTTATAAGCACTTCCTGTTTCTTTACCTTGTACAAAATCAAAAAGGTAAGGATTTCCTTCCGCGCTGACTATAAAAGGTAGCAGCGCCAGGGCGGTAATCATTAGTCTCTTTTTCATATTGTTTCCCTCATTCCATTTTAGAGCAGAGAAACTTTATCTTTTTCTTGCTGCTTTGTCAGGTCCCTAATGGGTTATTGCCGAATAAGCGACTCATCAGAATACCCCCGGAGCAGATGGCGGCACGCCGGGATTCAGCGGCCCGAATTCATCATCAGCTTTCTGGCTTTTCACCCCACAAACACACCTCGCGCTCAATCTCGCGGCGCGTTACCAGGCCCTTCCACTGCTTGCCTCCTGCGCAGGTCCAACGGCGCAGCTGGTCGCATGCGCCTTTCTGGTCACCCTAGTTGATTATGCGCAGCAGCGTAGAAGTCTGGAAGTTGCCAGCACCGACGTTATACGCGAACGAATACAGCGCCCCACGCATCATTTCGGGGATCGGCTTGTTGATGTCAGGGTTGATCTGACGGGCGACGGTGTTCAGGTCTTTGTTGAGCAGTGCACGACACTCCGCCTCGATGTAGGTTTTCCCGGCATGATGTCGTTGCCGGTGTGCCCGTGGCAATTCTGATTAATTGGGATATAGAAAAGGCCATGCTATTGCATGACCCTGTTGTTTTAAAGGTTGTTTGCATGTATGTTGAGAATAGTTATCATCCTCAACTCTGAAGAAGAGACATCCAAATTTGTGTTCAATTGGATTTATTGATTGCCCGCATTGCTTTTCCACGGCGGGCTTTTTTTCGCCTAAAGAAAAGGCCCGCCGAAGTGAGCCTTTGTCCTATGAAACGATGGTGCCGGGTGCCTCCCGGTGAGCCTTTGGATGACCAACCGTGACTCGCCGTATCGTCAGCGGGCAATATGAACTGCACTATTACCTGGTCATTCAGCCCCTCCGCTTAGGGGGATTCACCACACTAATAATTTATTATTAAGTAATTTACATAGTCAATATCATCACTCGCCTTCCCGGGCGTGGCCTGCTTATTCGCAATCATTTGCAGGTCTTCAGATGCCGCTCTGTAGCGGCATATCACCACATCTGATATCGTTAAAGTGTTATCAGATACTAACAAGAACAAATGTAATACTGATTTATCACATAAATTTAGTGGAAAACACCCCCAGTCCAGAAAAGGGAAGCTTGACGATATGCGTAAATTACCCCTCGTTTTAATCATCCTCGCGCTCAGCGGTTGCGTCGATCTTGGGCGTGTTGGAATGCACCCGGATTTGAAAACTGCATACTTTAATGGCCATCAGAATGCGGTTGAAAACTGTCTTTACGACGCTGCGCTAAATCAAAAACTGTCCTTAATGAAGGACGATCCGCTGCCCGGGGGGACGAAAAGATATAATTTACAAGATGCTAATTATGAAGACGTAGCCTGGGTTGACGTTTCCAAATCCGGCGATCAGACTAGTGTCTATTTCTATTATGCACCTGATGTGCGTTCATCTATTTTTGCAATGATTGATCAATGCCAAAAGTCACTTTACTAAGTGTGATGTTCGACGATACGACAGGGGTACTGATGCAATGCATCTCGCGAATACCCCTGTCGTATCGCCGGAAAACAAAAACCCCGCGCTGGCGGGGTTCTCGTTATGTTCAAATTGTCGCTTTTTAACGCTGCGAGTGGCACAGCGCTGCCAGGCGTGAATGAATCACGCTGACTTTTTGGGTGAAATTCAAGTTATTTTTCCAAAATAATCACGGTATTTGCTTTTCATAATTTCTTCCTCACGCTCATTGCACCCTCAGGCCAACAGGAGTATGTTTATCGCCGTCAAGTTTGTGGGCTGTTAGCTCAGTTGGTAGAGCACTGGACTCTTAATCCATTGGTCGCGGGTTCGAACCCCTCACAGCCCACCACTTCTTGCTTCCCCTTGATACCTTTCAAACCAGAACACAACAGGCTTTTGACCACGTTCACCAGCCCGAAGCGTTCGGCGGTTCTGAAATTCACGCTGTATGCGCGGGCGCGTTCTGCCTGGGCTCCGATCTGTTTACGGAATAGCTCAACACTAAACGTCGCCTTAAACAGGTTGCATGGGGTGCAAGCAGGGAGCAGATTTTCAACCGCGTCGTTTTCAGGGCGCCAGAATTCATCGGTTGCGACAGTGCGTTGTGTCCCGTTTGGTTGACGTTCTCCAAACTCCCATTTCCGCAGAGCGGCTTCTACGTGATCAGCATGCCAGCCCTTTTCAGGAAGTTCGCAGCCGCAGTAAGCGCAGCGGCCGCCAAACTTCATGCGCAATTCTGCGCGCTGTTTTTTGGTCAGTGCCATTACTCATCCTCCCGCTTGATGCCGGCGGATTTCAGCGCTTGAATGACAGCCGACCGCATATTCATTTCGCCAATCCAGTGATCATTGCCAACAACACCTACTGGCTCTGGCAGCTTCACGGTGCGGGACTCCAGCTCGGCGCTATCGCACTTTGAGCAACGCTTAACGCCAGATACATCCCAAAACATTGAGTGCTCACATGGCTGAGCACGCTGCGCCTCCGGTTGGGCTAATTGCGCGCACGTATTACCGGCGCCCTTCTGCTGATATTGCTCTGGCCATAATTGCCTCACTTCACAACGCGCTGATGGCGTACGTTTTTACGGTGACGACCCAAAGCAGAAGCCCACGCCCGATCGCATAACATTGGCTGATTTCACGATTATCACGACCAATCTATAAGCATTATCTGAAAACCGTGGTTGCAGTGTGGCTATACGCAGACATTTTGGTTATAAAGTCGACCGTCCTTCGGGGATTAAGTTTTAATCATGATGATTAAGCTGATGTATAATCTCCGCTTATAATTTCTACAGTTTTCGGCATGATGTCGGAGTCGCTGATAACCTGGAGCTTTTGTCGTAACGGATGATAGATATTAGTATTATGTCGATGTGCATGGTAGTCCTTCTGGTGATGAGCGTACTGCTGGACTGAAAGCGTGTTGCGCCACAACTCTTTGCCGCCGCTGTTCCGATTCTCGCCGTTTATCGGCCGGCCATAGCCGTGCCCTGATGAAACCGGCCCTCGGTTTTACCTTCCCGCACGCCTTCCTGCAGGCCCTCCACAGTCGTTAATAAATAAGGAGATTTGGAGGATTCGCCCCCGGTGGGATTGTCGGCCCGAAACCTAACCTCTAAGATTTTAGCCACACACTTAAGAGGTAACAAAGATGAAAAGAACAATCATTGCCCTGTTAGCAACCGTTTCTATTGCCGCCGCCAGCGCCTTCGCCGCGGATAAAAGCGAAACGCCAGCCCCTGCGCGGGATCACGGCGGGCAGCCGCCGTTTGAGATGACTCAGGAACGTGGCCCCATGCCCATGCCGCCGCTGCCGCCGAGAAAGCCGGTGCTCTTCTCCGCGACCGTTGCCAGCGATAATCCGACGGATACCATTAATAAGCTCACCGCGTTAATCCCGGCCAGCAAAGCCCGGCATTATGAAGTTCATGTCGAAGTCGTCGCCGTACCCGATATGGCTGAGACCGGCCCCATGTGATTTTGCCGGGTTAATTAAGCCGTGCAGGCGCAATAAAATACGTTAGCGGCGCCGGCAGGAGCGATAAATTAGCGGTCGAAATGGACTTTCCCACCGGGTTTATGTGGTTTTTTGTCGCCCGACGCATCGGCATGGCTATTATGTGAACGAAAAAAAAGCTGCCAATAATAACGGCAGCTTTTATATCTTATGACTCAGTCTGATACTGAAGGGCTATTAGCTCTTAATCTTTCTGTAGATAAACAGCACTACCAGCGCGCCAATTACCGCAACGACAAAGCTCCCGAAATTAAACCCGTCAACCTTGCCAAAGCCAAAGAAGGTGCTGATCCAGCCGCCCACTACCGCACCGATGACCCCCAGAATGATAGTGACGATAAAGCCGCCGCCGTCTTTGCCCGGCATGATCCACTTAGCTAAAATACCGGCAATAAGACCAAAAATGATCCAGGAAATGATACCCATGGTTAACTCCATCCTCTTTGTTGCTCTGCAAGTACATAGTGATTAGATAGTAGCATATAAGGAGCGAAAAAATCATGAATTATATATTTATTAGAGGATTACTTGCCGTAGTAGCCATCTTAGTCTACATACCATAAGGAGTCGTTAACGTGAAGAGAGGTTAAAGATGGGGTATTACGTCATTAAAAAATCAGAGAAGAATGTGTCCCAGCCCTGGTATTTCTTACTGAAGGCAGATAACCACGAAACCATCGCCACCAGCGAAATGTATACCTCGAAGGATGCGGCAAAAAAAGGAATTGCCTCGGTGCAGAAGAATGGCCCGAGCGAAATAGTTAAGGATGAAAGCCTATAAAAATATGGGGGAATATTTTCCCCCATATATCACCTCAGATCACGAACGTGCTCTTAAACCACCGCCGTCGTGAGCCGCGATGAGCAGCACAGACGCCCCTGCTCATCGAATATTTCAATTTGCCACACCTGATGGCGGGAGCCGACGTGTAGCGCTTTGCAGACGCCGCAAACCCGTCCGCCGCGAACCGAACGAATATGGTTAGCGTTAACCTCAAGCCCTACCACTTTTTGTTCGCCTTCACTGCATAAATAGCCAGCAACCGAACCCAGCGTTTCGGCCAGCACCACCGACGCGCCGCCGTGCAGCAGGCCAAACGGCTGATGGGTTCGGCTGTCTACCGGCATCGTGGCTTCAAGAGTGTCATCGGTCAACACCTCAAAGCGGATATCCAGCAGACCCACCATATTGCCCTCGCCCATGGCGTTGAGCTGTTCCAGGGTTGTCTGACGTTTCCAAATCATCCAATAATCTCCAGCAGCGCCTGCAGCGGGTGACGCACGCCGCTGCCCTCAATACGCTTAACCTGACTACGACAGGAGTAGCCGGTCACCAGGCAGCGGTTGCGCGGCAAACGCTGAATCGCCTGTTGCCAGGAAAGCGAGTAAATCGCCAGCGAGTTGGCATGGTTTTTAACCTCGTGGCCGTAGGTTCCGGCCATGCCGCAGCAGCCCACGCTGACGTTTTCCAGCTTCGCGCCAAAGCGCGCAAAAATTTCAGCCCACTGTTTCGGCGCCGCCGGCAGCGCCGTGACCTCCGTGCAGTGGCCAAACAGATACCACGCCTCGCCGCCGCTATCCTGCACCGCGTTTTCAGGCAGCGCCCGCGGCAGCCATTCATGCACCAGCATCACGCGGAAGTCGCCGCGCTTGTCGCCCAGCGTCTGGTTGTATTCATCGCGATAGCACAGCACCAGGGCCGGATCGACGCCGACCATCGGGATCCCGAGCTGCGCCATCCGGTTGAGGAAATCCGCCGTTTTCTGCGCCGTACGGGCGAAACGCGACAGGAAGCCTTTAATATGCTGCGCCTTACCGTTGGGTGAAAACGGCAACAGCACCGGCTGATAGCCGACCTTTTCCACCAGGCGGATGAAATCAGCCACCACCTGCGCATCGTAGTAGCTGGTGAACGGATCCTGCACCACCAGCACCATTTTCGCCTTTTGCTCGGCGCTCAGCGTTTCCAGCTGCTCCAGCGTCATATTCGCCGAACGGTGGCCGACCATTTGCTGCTTCAGCGACGGCGTGGAGAGCAGCGGTAAATCCACCATCCCGATGTGCTTTTCCGATAGCTTGCGCACCCACGGCTGGTTAATAAAGAAGTTAAAGGTTTTCGGCGCCTGCGCCATCAGCGGCGCGTAGGACTCCACCGTCGCCACCAGATGGTCGCGAACCGGGCGCAGGTAGCGGCTGTGGTAAAGCTGCAGGAAACGTGAACGAAACTCCGGCACGTCAATTTTAATCGGACACTGGGTGGAGCAGGCTTTACAGGCCAGGCAGCCGGACATCGCCTCTTTGACCTCATGCGAGAAGTCATACTCGCCTTTGCGCGCATGCCAGCTGTTGCGGGTACGCTCGATCAGTTCGCGCAGGCTGGCGCGTTTTTCCGCCAGCTGGCTCTCCAGCTGATTGGGATCGATACCGCGATCGGCCAGCAGACGCAGCCACTCGCGCACCAGCGTGGCCCGGCCTTTCGGCGAATGAATACGATGATTGCTCACCTTCATCGACGGACACATCGGGCTTTTAACATCAAAGTTAAAGCACAGGCCGTTACCGTTACACTCCATCGCCCCGCGCCATGAGCTGCGTACGGCGATCGGGATCTGGCGATCGAAAGTGCCGCGTTTCACCGCGTCCACCTTCATCATCGGCGCATCGACGCCTTCCGGCGGGCAAATTTTACCCGGGTTAAGGCGGTTATCCGGGTCAAAAGCCGCTTTCACCTTTCGCAGTTCGCCGTAGAGCTCATCGCCAAAGAACGCCGGGCTGTACTCGGCGCGGAACCCCTTCCCGTGCTCGCCCCACAGCAGGCCGCCGTATTTGGCCGTCAGCGCGACCACTTGATCGGAGATCTGCTTCATCAGCACTTCCTGCTGAGGATCGCACATATCCAGCGCCGGGCGCACGTGCAGCACCCCGGCATCGACGTGGCCAAACATGCCGTAGCTCAGGCCGTGGGCGTCCAGCAGCGCGCGAAACTCGACGATGTAATCCGCCAGATGCTCCGGCGGCACGCAGGTATCTTCGGCAAAGGGGATTGGTTTAGCCGCCCCTTTCGCGTTGCCCAGCAGCCCTACCGCCTTTTTACGCATTGCATAGATACGCTCAACGCCGTCCAGCTCGCCGCACACCTGCCAGCCGATAACGCCGGCTTCACCCTGGGCGATCAGCCGATCCAGCCGCTGGCATAGCGAAGCCACCTGGCCGTCGATCAGCTCGACGTCATCGCCGGAAAACTCGACGATGTTCAGCCCGAGCATCTCTTTTTCCGGCACGTCGGCGATCAGTTCGCTGACCGAGTGCCAGACAATATCTTCCCGCGCGAGGTTGAGCACCTTCGAGTCGACGGTTTCCACCGACAGCGCATTGGCCGCCACCATAAACGGCGCATTGCGCAGCGCAGAATCAAACGAATCATACTTCACGTTCACCAGCCGACGCACCTTCGGCAGCCGGGTAATATCAAGGCGCGCTTCGGTGATAAACGCCAGCGTCCCTTCCGAACCGGTTAATATCCGGGTCAGGTCAAATTCGCTGAGATCGCCATTAAAGACGTGGCGCAGATCGTAGCCGGTCAGGAAGCGGTTAAGTTTAGGGAATTTATCGATAATCAGCTGGCGCTGCGCTTTGCAGCGCTGGTAGACGGTGCGGTAAATACGCCCGATTGCCGACTGCTCGTTTGCCAGGGTTTCTGCCAGGGCCGCGGGAATGGCCTGGGTGTCCAGAATATCGCCCCCCATCAGCACCGAGCGCACGCCCAGCACGTGATCGGAGGTTTTACCGTACACCAGCGACCCCTGGCCGGAGGCGTCGGTATTGATCATTCCGCCGAGCGTGGCGCGGTTGCTGGTTGACAGCTCCGGCGCAAAAAAGTAGCCGTACGGCTTAAGGTATTGGTTGAGCTGATCTTTAATGACCCCGGCTTCGACCCGCACCCAGCCTTCTTCCGGGTTAATTTCGATAATGCGGTTCATATAGCGGGACATATCAACCACGATTCCCGCGTTCAACGACTGTCCGTTGGTGCCGGTGCCTCCGCCGCGTGGCGTAAAGACCAGCGTTTTGAAACGCTCATCCGCCGCCACTCTTGCCAGCAGCGCGACGTCCGCCGTGGAGCGGGGGAATAAAATCGCGTCCGGCAATAGCTGATAGATGCTGTTATCCGTCGCCATCGTTAGCCTGTCGGCATAGCTGGTGGCGGTATCGCCGGTAAAACCTTGTTGCTCCAGTACCTGCAGAAAATTCAATACCAGCTGAACGACGCCTGGTGCTTGAGAAATTTGTGGGATCATAACGCTTGACCCTGCCTGACTATGTTGTGTTGTAAAAACTTCATCCTGCGGAACGCGTCGCGTCAGCGCTTGCGCTGCGCCGATCGTTGACTGAGGCAAACGTCGCGAGCCTTCAGCTGCCGGTTCGAGGTATCCTGGATGATTTTGTGTATGGGTAACTAAACGAGTGCGTAGTGCAGCCAACTTTTTATCACATTTTTTTCATATGCGCCCACCAGATTTATGTGCAGAATCAGGCTCGTGAAATTATTGGTATAATTATCCGTATATGGAATTACGCTGCGTCAGCCTTTTGGCGCCACTGGAAAGGTAAAACTTATCTATGATTAACGAGCGTCAGCCCCGGGATATACCGCAGGTTCTGCTATCGGTGCTGTTTTTGTCCCTGATTATTGTTTCCTGCCTGTGGGTCGTACAGCCCTTTATCCTGTCATTTGCCTGGGCAGGTACCGTAGTCATTGCCACCTGGCCGCTACTGCTCCGCCTGCAGCGGCTGCTGTTTGGCAAACGCGCCCTCGCGGTGCTGGTCATGACCCTGCTGTTATTCTTACTGTTCGTTATCCCGATCGCGCTGCTGGTCAACAGCCTGGTCGATAACAGCGTGCCGCTGATTAAAATGTTTACCTCCGGTAGCGTGAGCCTGCCGGATTTCGCCTGGCTGAACAGCATCCCGCTGATTGGCGGCAAGCTCTACTCCGCATGGCACGGCCTGCTGGATATGGGCGGCGCGGCGATCATGGCCAAAATTCGACCCTATATCGGCACCACTACTACCTGGTTTGTGGGTCAGGCGGCGCACATTGGTAAACTGCTGGTCTACTGCGGGCTGATGCTGCTATTCAGCGCCCTGCTCTACTGGCGGGGCGAAAAGGTGGCCTATGGTTTCCGCTATTTCGCCACCCGGCTGGCGGCAAAGCGCGGCGACGCCGCGGTGCTGCTGGCAGGACAGGCGATTCGCGCCGTAGCGCTGGGCGTGGTGGTTACCGCGCTGACCCAGGCGGTGCTGGGCGGCATTGGCCTCGCGGTAAGCGGCGTTCCTTACGCCGCGCTGCTGACGATAGTGATGATCTTCACCTGTCTCGTTCAGCTGGGGCCGTTGATTGTGCTTGTCCCTTCCATTATCTGGTTGTACTACAGCGGCGATACCACCTGGGGTACCGTACTGCTGGTGTGGAGCTGCGTAGTCGGGACAATGGATAACGTTATCCGTCCAGTGCTGATTCGCATGGGCGCCGACCTGCCGATGATCCTGATCCTCTCCGGCGTTATCGGCGGCCTGATTGCCTTTGGTATGATTGGCCTGTTTATCGGCCCGGTCCTGCTCGCCGTCTCCTGGCGGCTGTACGACGCCTGGGTGCAGGAAGTTCCGCCGCCGCCGAAAGATCCCGAGCAGGTGCTGGCCGAGCTCACCGAGCTTAATGCCGGCAATATCAAAAGCGGCGAGTAAGCCCTGGCAGATAAATATCAAGGCGGGGAAACCCGCCTTAAACATAAATAAATCTTATACATTCATGCCCGTCAGGCGCTCTCACCATACCTTTCGCTACATATCCCACGCATATCCTTCACGTCAATTTAACTATTGAGAGGAATCCGATCGACGCAAAAAGTCCCCGTGTCTACTATATGAGCACGGTTATAAATCAACACCTTGATTTATAAGCATGGAAATCCCCTGAGTGAAACAACGAATTGCTGTGTGTAGTCTTTGCCCATCTCCCACGATGGGCATTTTTTTTGCCTGAAATCCCAACGGTAACACCGCGATAGAGCGCCTCCTGATGGAGACTTTTCTTACTCACAGAGCCATACACCAGCCCTTGCAGATTCAATAATCATTTCTACGGTAAGTGGTTTAAGCTTTCTTTCAGGAGGCTTACCCTTCCACCAGGGGCGTTCAGGCTCGAAGTAATGATATAAATCGAAGCCATCATACCTGATATTGTATCGGGTAAATAAATCGATGAACATTTCTTCTAGTTCTTCATCGACGAAATTGAAATGCTCCTGAAACGTCCAGCTTTTCTGTACTGGCTGTTTTCTTTCACTGTACTTATCGGTGAGGTATTGCAGTATTTCTCTTTCATCAATCATCAGAAATATGTCCATTCTATACGATCTGAAGCCCTTGCAATCATGTTATATTTTTTTCTTGTATCTTTAGCAACGTGCATCATAACGACTACGGCCTGTGCATATCCAGGGAAGTTGTAGAAATTAACAGACAACCTACGATATTTTTTCCGCTTTATGTACCTGGCCGTAAAATACCTAGCCAGGAAGCTATTAAAATAAAAAACCCCGCCATTAGCGACGGGGTTTGCATGTGCAAAGGGTGCGTTATTTGCTGAGTTCAGCCAGGCCAAGCCAGGTTTGCACCACGGTATCCGGATTCAGGGACAGGCTGTCGATCCCCTCTTCCATCAACCAGGCGGCAAAGTCCTCATGGTCGGACGGGCCCTGCCCGCAAATACCGACATATTTGCCCTGTTTCTTCGCCGCGCGAATCGCCATCGACAGCAACGCCTTCACCGCATCGTTACGTTCGTCAAACAGCTCGGAGACGACGCCGGAGTCGCGATCCAGGCCCAACGCCAGCTGCGTCATATCGTTCGAGCCGATAGAGAAGCCGTCGAAGTACTCAAGGAACTGCTCCGCCAGCAGGGCGTTGGACGGGATTTCACACATCATGATGATTTTGAGGCCATTTTCGCCGCGCTTCAGGCCCTGACGCTCCAGCTCTTCCACCACTGCTTTCGCCTGGGCGACGGTACGGACGAACGGTACCATGATCTCGACGTTGCTCAGCCCCATATCGTTACGCACGCGCTTGACCGCATCGCACTCCAGCGCAAAGCAGTCGCGGAAGCTGTCGGAGACGTAGCGGCCGGCGCCGCGGAAGCCGAGCATAGGGTTCTCTTCTTCCGGCTCATAGCGCTCGCCGCCCACCAGGTTGGCGTATTCGTTAGACTTAAAGTCGGACAGACGCACGATAACGCGTTTCGGATAGAATGCCGCGCCGAGCGTGGCGATCCCTTCCGTCAGGCGACCGACGTAGAACTCTCTCGGTGAATCGTAGCCTTTCATCAGCTCGCGGATTTCGTTCTGCAGGCCAGGCTCCTGGTCATCGAACTCCAGCAGCGCGCGCGGGTGAACGCCAATCATCCGGTTGATGATGAACTCCAGACGCGCCAGGCCTACGCCCTCATTCGGCAGGCAGGCAAAGTCAAACGCCCGATCCGGGTTACCGACGTTCATCATAATTTTCAGCGGCAGGTCGGGCATTTCACCCACGCTGGAGCTCTTGACGCTGAAGTCCAGCAGCTCAGCATAGACGTAGCCGGTATCGCCTTCCGCGCAGGAGACGGTCACGTTCTGGTTTTCCTGGATGCGATCGGTCGCGTCGCCGCAGCCTACCACCGCCGGGATCCCCAGCTCACGGGCGATAATCGCCGCGTGGCAGGTACGCCCGCCGCGGTTGGTCACGATGGCCGACGCTTTCTTCATGATCGGCTCCCAGTCCGGGTCGGTCATGTCGGTGACCAGCACATCGCCGGGCTCGATGCGGTTCATCTCGCTGATATCGTGAATAACTTTTACCGGCCCCGCGCCAATGCGGTGGCCGATGGCGCGCCCTTCGGCGACAATCTGCCCCTGGGCATGCAGCGTATAGCGCTCCATAACCTGGCCGCGCGAGCGCACGGTTTCCGGACGCGCCTGAACGATAAACAGCTCCCCGGTGTGGCCATCCTTCGCCCACTCGATATCCATCGGACGCCCGTAGTGCTTCTCAATCTGCACCGCCTGCTTCGCCAGCGCCTGCACTTCCTCGTCGCTCAGCGAGAAAATATCGCGCTGCGCCTGCGGCACATCCTCGATACGCACCTGTTTGCCGTGCTCCTGGGTCGGCGCGTAAATCATGCGGATCTTTTTCGATCCCATGGTGCGGCGCACGATAGCGGGACGACCAGCGGCCAGCGTTGGCTTATGGACGTAGAACTCATCCGGGTTTACCGCGCCCTGCACCACCATTTCACCCAGGCCCCAGGCTGAGGTGATAAACACCACCTGGTCGAAACCGGATTCGGTATCGATGGAGAACATGACTCCGGATGAGGCGAGGTCGGAGCGCACCATACGCTGCACCCCGGCGGATAGCGCCACGCCGCGGTGATCGTAACCCTGATGCACGCGATAGGAGATCGCGCGGTCGTTAAACAACGAAGCAAACACGTGCTTCACCGCGACGAGCACGGCATCGAAGCCCTGCACGTTGAGGAATGTCTCTTGCTGCCCGGCGAAGGAGGCGTCGGGCATATCTTCGGCCGTTGCGGAGGAGCGCACGGCAAAAGAGGCCTCAGCGTTGTCGGCGGAGAGCTGCTTATAGGCATCGCGAATCGCGTCTTCCAGTTCGCTCTGGAACGGGGTATCGATGATCCACTGACGGATCTGTCCCCCCGCTTTCGCTAATGCGGAAACGTCGTCAATGTCGGTTTTATCCAGCAGTTCATAAATGCGCTGGTTTACGCCGCTTTGGTCCAGGAACTGATTGAAAGCATCAGCGGTGGTGGCAAATCCGTTCGGTACGCTAACGCCCATACCGGACAGATTAGTGATCATTTCACCAAGGGAGGCATTTTTGCCCCCAACTCTGTCTACATCATTCATGCCGAGTTGGTTATACCAAAGCACCAGCGGTGACGAGCCATTGTTGGACATCGAGACAATCCTTTTGTGATTTAATACCAGTGATAAAAAACTCACGATCAACTACAAGATTTATCCTGACATATTTATGCGGCTGAAAAAAACGGTGAATCGTTCAAGCAAATTATTTTTTCTTTTTTAGGAAAGTTCACCTGATATAGCTAACTCAATGATTCTTCTCAAATCTACTGCGATAAGAGACAAAAAACAACCAGCAGGAAAAAATGAACTCACCTTTTCATTAAAAATAAAAATAGCGTTTCATTTTTAAATGAGACAAAACATAAACGGATATGCTTAAATTTAATAACTGCTTTCAGGTAATTAAACTCATTATACCGGATGGTCAAAATGGACAGTGCTGTAGATCGCCACGTGTTTTATATTTCCGACGGAACGGCCATTACCGCCGAAGTGCTGGGGCACGCGGTGATGTCGCAGTTTCCGGTCGCTATCAGCAGCGTAACCCTGCCGTTCGTGGAGAATATCAGCCGGGCGCGGGCGGTGAAGGAGCAAATTGACGCGATCTATGAGCAAAGCGGCATTCGTCCGCTGGTCTTTTACTCCATCGTGATCCCGGAAATTCGCGACGTTATCACGCAAAGTGAGGGCTTTTGTCAGGATATCGTGCAGGCGCTGGTGGCGCCGCTGCAGCAGGAGCTGCGCCTCGATCCTACGCCGGTCGCTCATCGTACCCACGGCCTGACGCCGGGTAACCTCAATAAGTACGACGCGCGTATCGCCGCCATTGATTACACCCTGGCCCACGACGACGGCATCTCGCTGCGCAATCTCGATCAGGCGCAGGTGATTCTGCTGGGGGTCTCGCGCTGCGGCAAAACGCCGACCAGCCTCTATCTGGCCATGCAGTACGGTATCCGCGCCGCCAACTATCCGTTTATCGCCGACGATATGGATAACCTAATCCTGCCCGCCTCGCTCAAACCGCTACAGCACAAGCTGTTCGGCCTGACCATTAACGCTGAGCGCCTGGCGGCGATCCGCGAGGAGCGTCGGGAAAACAGCCGCTACGCTTCATTGCGCCAGTGCCGCATGGAGGTCACCGAGGTGGAGGCCCTATATCGCAAGAATAAAATTCCCTGCCTGAATAGCACCAATTATTCAGTAGAGGAAATCGCTACCAAAATCATGGATATTATGGGGCTGAATCGAAGAATGTACTAATGGACTAGTACATCATTAAAAATTTGTTTATGCTACCACTCGTTGCCTATACAGGATCATCCCCCGCTCTTGCAATAAGCGGGGATTGGTTTATCGTGATGCGCATCACTTCCCGGCAGTTTCGTCGCGGAAGAAACAGATTTTTTGAGACCCCCAATGAATAAAACAGACGAACTGCGTACCGCGCGCATTGAAAGCCTGGTAACGCCTGCGGAACTGGCCCAGCGGCATCCGGTATCTGCCGATGTCGCGGCACACGTCTCCGCTTCCCGCCGCCGCATTGAAAAGATCCTTAACGGTGAAGATCGCCGCCTGCTGGTGATTATTGGTCCCTGTTCCATTCACGATACTGAGGCCGCGCTGGAGTATGCGCACCGCCTGCAGGCCATGCGCGAGCGCTACCAGCGGCAGCTGGAAATCGTGATGCGCACCTATTTTGAAAAGCCGCGTACCGTTGTCGGCTGGAAGGGATTGATCTCCGACCCCGATCTTAACGGCAGCTATCGGGTCAACCACGGTATCGAAGTGGCGCGTCGCCTGCTGGTGCAGATCAACGAGCTGGGCGTGCCGACCGCCACCGAATTCCTCGATATGGTGACCGGACAGTTTATTGCCGATCTTATCAGCTGGGGCGCCATCGGCGCGCGCACCACCGAGAGCCAAATCCACCGCGAAATGGCCTCTGCGCTCTCCTGTCCGGTCGGATTCAAAAACGGAACCGACGGCAACACGCGCATCGCCGTCGATGCGATTCGCGCCTCCCGCGCCAGCCATATGTTCCTTTCTCCGGACAAGCAGGGTCAGATGACTATCTATCAGACCAGCGGCAACCCCTACGGGCATATCATTATGCGCGGCGGCAAACGACCAAATTATCATGCCGCGGATATTAGCGCGGCCTGCGATGCGCTGCGTGAGTTCGATCTCCCGGAGCAGCTGGTTATTGATTTCAGCCACGGCAACTGCCAGAAGCAGCATCGTCGTCAGTTGGAAGTGTGCGAGAACGTTTGTCAGCAGATCCGCAACGGTTCGACGGCCATCGCCGGCATCATGGCGGAAAGTTTCCTGCGGGAAGGCACGCAAAAAGTGGTCGCCGGGCAACCGCTGACCTGGGGTCAGTCGATTACCGACCCGTGCCTGAGCTGGGAAGACAGCGAGCGCCTGCTGGCCGAACTGGCTGCGGCAACCGCCACCCGCCTGTAGGCCCTTTTTCCCACCGCGCTGGCGGTGGGAATGCTCCCTCCGCGCGGCGGAATATCCCCACCGCCAGCCTGCCAAATATAGCACTTTGATAAAAAATACTTGCCGTGAAAATTAACATTATTGATAATCATTATCATTGTTGCTTTTATTTTTATTTTTGGTGCTATGACGCGAATGGATAACACTGCCACAGCTGAAAAAACAAAAGACAATGCCCCTTACCCCTCGGCCACCGATCGTAAAATCTGCAGTCGGGTGCTGCTGGGTTCTGAAGGTCGGGTGGTGATCGAGCATGACGGCCAGCGCTATCTGCTGCGTCAGACCCATGCCGGCAAGCTGATTCTGACAAAATAGCTCTCCCCGCCGCTTAATGCGAAGAGAGCCCCGACGCCCGATTGAACGGGCGTATCAGCTGGAGCAGCTGACCTCCAGCCCTTTTCCCCAGTCCGGCGGACGGCTAATGTAATCATCTTCCCGATCGATAAACGGCTGGGTCAGCGCCGCGTGCAGCCGCTCCAGCTCGCCGGCATTCCCCTGTTCCGCCTGCTCAATTGCCCGCTGCGCCAGCCAGTTACGCAGCACCAGCGCCGGGTTAACGGCACGCATCCGCTGCTGACGCTGCGCATCATCAATCTGCTCATCGCGCAGGCGCGCCCGGTAGCCGGCGAACCAGCTATCAAAGGCGGCGCGATCGATAAACTCATCGCGCAGCGGCGAGGCGGCGCTAAGCTGCTCGCTGGCGCTCAACATCCGGAAGGTGCGAGTGTAATCGCTGCCTTCCCGTATCATCAGCGCAAACAGGCCGTCCAGCAGATCGTTATCGCCCTGCTGGCGGGTGAACAGGCCGAGCTTGTCGCGCATGCGGTGGCCGTAGGTGCTCAGCAGCGCGTGCTGGTAGTCATCCAGGGCCGCGTTTAGCGCATCGGCGCTGATGAACGGCGACAGCGACTGCGCCAGGCGCCGTAAATTCCACAGGGCTACCGCCGGCTGGTTCTCAAAGCTATAGCGCCCCTGATAATCCGAATGGTTGCAGATGAAATCAGGTTTGAAGTCATCAAGGAACCCGTACGGACCGTAGTCCATCGTCAGCCCGAGAATGGACATGTTATCGGTATTCATGACCCCATGCGCAAAGCCGACCGTTTGCCAGCTGGCGATAAGCGTCGCGGTTCTGGTGACAACGTCACGAAACCAGAGAATGTACTTATCCGCCTGCCCGTCAAGCTCAGGCCAGTGATGACGAATCACGTAGTCGGCCAGCTGCTGTACCTTTTCCGCCTCCCGACGGTAGTAGAAGTGCTCGAAGTGGCCAAAACGCACGTGGCTCTCAGCGATACGCATCAGCATAGCGCCCTGCTCGACGGTTTCACGATACACCGGCGTGTCGCTGGTTACGATCGCCAGCGCGCGGGTGGTTGGGATGCCCAGGGCGTGCATCGCTTCCGATGCCAGGCCTTCACGGATCGTCGAGCGCAGCACGGCGCGCCCGTCGCCCATTCGCGAATAGGGCGTGAGTCCGGCGCCCTTCAGGTGCCAGTCCATCCGCCGGCCGTCGGGCAGCTGCTGCTCGCCCAGCAGGATCCCCCGGCCATCGCCCAGCTGCCCGGCCCAGGAGCCGAACTGATGGCCGCTGTAGACCTGCGCCAGCGGCGACATGCCGGGCAGCAGCGCTTCGCCGCCCCATACGCAAGCGCCCGTTGACGGCTGAAATAGCGCCTCAGGTACGCCTAACGTCTGCGCCAGCGGCGCGTTGTGCCAGAGCAGCCGCGCGTTGCTGAGCGGCGTCGGCGTTAAGGCGGTGTAGAAATCTGGCAGTTCATCACGCCAGTGGGTGGTAAAAGACAGGGTCATGGGTTCCTCCGTCCTTCAGTGTAGTGCCTTCAACAAAGTATTAACACGGGCGAATGGCAGGGTTATCAACATAAAAGCGGGACGCAGAAGGTCCTGCGTTTGTTAACCAAGCGAGCCAACAGGCATTTTTGTCTCACCCGCCGCGGCACTTCCCGCCTGACAAAACCGCAATGATGAACGTCAGGTGGCCAAAAGGCATGCAGCGGGGCTCTGGCTCCCCGCTGAAATCGGCGAACCGAAGGCCGGAAGACAAGGGCTGGCCGCCAGGGATGGCGGCAAGAGGCGAATCGAGACAGGAACGAGCCCGGAACGGGCGAGCAGGTCGAGTTGAGCCGACCGCAGGCTGCAGGCCGGGAGGTGAGCGCAGTGCGCATCCGTGCGGGACCGCGGGGATTGTTAAGGGGAAGACGGTTATCTTCCCCTTAACCCGGTCACCTCGCATTGAGGCCGCATGTTCTGCAAAGCGTCCGGTGAACGGAACACCTCACAGCCGACCGACGTGAACCCGGCAAGCCGCGCGCGGCGCTATATTCTTCGCGCCTGCCAGAATTTTTTATTCCAGTACACGTTATTCAGCGACGAGCGCGTGACGCCATTGCTGGTCGAAGCATGAATAAACTGGTTATCGGTATCGTAGATCCCGACGTGCAGGCCGCTCTCGCCGGAGCCGGTCTTGAAAAACACCAGATCCCCGGGCAGCAGCTCGCTTTTATCGATGCGGGTGCCGATCTCTGCCTGCTCGCGGGTTTCACGCGGCAGCTGCATGGAAAACTTATCGCGGAAGGTTCTTACCACAAAACCGGAACAGTCCACCCCGCGCGGCGTCATCCCGCCGTAGCGATACGGCGCGCCCCGCCAGCTGCGCAGCTGATCGTTCAGATTAGCGATGACGGTAATAGAATCCGCAAGCCGGGGATTGGGCGGCGGCGCCCGGTGGCTGCTGCAGCCTGCCAGAAATAGTGCCGTCACAAGAACGAACCACAAGCGCATCTCAGACGATTCCTCTGTTCCCTATCTTATTGTCAGAATAATTTAGCTGGTTTATCAATGAACTGGCAAGCGTGCTTCGCGCTACTGTGACGCGATGAGCATAAAATGACCGCCAAACGCCACCCGCTGAAAAGAAATCGCATAGGCTGCGGTTAAATTCTCTTCGGTCAACACCTCTGAGGTATAGCCGCAGGCTATGGTTTTTCCCCGGCAGATGAGCCACGCCCGCTGCGCGTGCCGGAGCGTGTGATTGAGATCGTGACTGCTCATGACCACCGAGATCCCCGCCGCGCACAGTTCGCTCAGCACGCCGTCGAGCGCCGCCTGCTGCGCCACGTCGAGGCTATTCATCGGCTCATCGAGCAGCAGCAGCTGTCCGGCGGGGTTGGCCAGCGGGTCTATTTGCAGAATCACCGCTGCCAGCCGCACGCGCTGCCACTCGCCGCCCGAAATCTGATTGACCTGGCGCCCAAGCTTATCGCGCAGCCCCAGCCTCTCAGCCACCGCGCCGAGCAGATCGCTCCGCGCGTTATTTTGCAGATGCAGCGACAGGTAGTGCCAGACCGGCATCGCGAAGGGCGGCACCTGGTGCTGGTTCAGGTACGCACGGTGCCGCGCCAGATCGGAGGCCGGCCACGTGTTTAACGGCCGCTCGTTGAGGATGACGCGCCCGGGCCCCGTCGTCAGGCCGGCCATGCGCATCAGCAGCGTGCTCTTCCCCGCCCCGTTTGGCCCGACGATATGGACCATTTCTCCCGGTCGAACCTCGGCGCTAAACGGTGCCAGCCGCCCCGGCTCTTCTACGTCCTGTAGCTGCATCAAAAACGGCATTATTTCGCTAAAGCTCCTTTAATCGCCGCAACCAGCAGCGGATCGTTGGGCGCCATATCGGGCGAGAAGCGTTGGACAGTTTGACCATCGGCACTCAGCAGGAACTTCTCGAAATTCCATAAAATATCGCTAGCGTTCAGCGGCGCGCGGCCTTTGCTTGCCATCCGTTCGTAAAAACCGCTGCCTTCCGGCGCTATAGCCTGCGGGGCGGCGACGACCAGCTTCTGGTATAGCGGATGACGATGTTCGCCGTTGACGTCAATTTTACTGAACAGCGGGAAGGTCACGCCGTAGGTGGTGCTGCAGAAGGTCTTAATCTCCTCCTCGCTGCCCGGCTCTTGTCCAAGGAACTGGTTACATGGGAACCCCAGCACCGTGAAGCCATCATTGCCAAACTCCTCCTGCAACGCTTCCAGCTGTTCATATTGCGGCGTCAGGCCGCATTTTGACGCCACGTTGACGATCAGCAGCGCTTTCCCCGCATAGGCGTTGAGCGTCGTTTTCTGGCCATCGATAGTGGTAACTTCGGTATCAAGAATAGTGTGTTGCATAGCCTTCCTTCTGTGAATAAAAGCGATTTCTGATTCAGGTGATCCCTATCTACTGTAGCGGATTGAGGCGCGGCCATTGTACTTTGAATCCTCTGACGGGCATACCGTACCGTGCTCGTGCCGCAACATGAATTCCTCTCAATAGGGGCGTCGCGCAATTCAGTGTACAGTGTTACACGGATGTAATAGCATTTCGTTACTGATTAATTTAAGAGAGTTTTATTGATGAAGAAGCTGTTGAGTTCGGTGCTAATTGCCTCATCGGTCGTATTGTTATCGGCCTGTTCCCCTGACGATAATAATAAGATTAAGGTCGCGATCAATACCGGGCCGGATGAGGCTATCTGGAAAGTGGTTGAACAGGTTGCGAAGGACAAATATAACCTCGACGTCGAGGTAATCTCCTTTAATGATTACGTCCTGCCTAACGAAGCGTTAAATAATAAAGACGTTGACGCTAACGCCTTCCAGACGCTGCCCTACCTCGAAGCGCAGTCAAAAGAGAGAGGCTACAAGTTCGCCGTCGTCGGCAAAACGTTTGTTTTCCCTATCGCCGCCTATTCCCGCAAAATAAAAAATATCAGCGAGCTACCTGATGGGGGCAACGGTCTCTATTTCCAACGAGACCACGACGCTGGGGCGCAGCCTGCTGCTGCTGCAGGCCCAGGGCCTGATCAAGCTGAAAGATGGCGTCGGCTATCTGCCAACGGCGCTGGATATTATCGACAATCCTAAACATTTAAAAATTGTCGAAGTGGACAGCCCGCAGCTGCCGCGTACCCTGGACGATCCTGACGTCAGCCTGTCGATTATTAACACCAACTTCTCGGCGCAGGTTGGTCTGTCCGCCGCGCGGGATGGCCTGTTTATGGAAGGCCAGGACTCGCCGTACGTGAACGCCATCGTTGCTCGCGAAGATAATAAAGACAGCAAAAAGGTTCAGGAGCTGAAAGAGGCGTTCCAGACCAAAGAGGTCGCCGATAAGGCGCAGGAAGTTTATAAAGGTGATGCCGTCAAAGGGTGGTAATACCGCGTAATAACCGCATCGGCAGGGCCTGCCGATGCGGTTAAGTCCGGCGCCTACCGCGCGTGTACGGACTTCAGCAGCAGCCAGATAAACACCGGCGCGCCCAGCGTCGCGGTGACCACGCCGATCGGCAGCTCCGCCGCCGACAGCGCCATCCGGGCGATAATATCGGCGCCTAACAGCGCGCTGGCGCCGGCAAGCATACTGGCCGGCAGCAGAACGCGGTGATCGCTTAAGCCGCACAGCCGCAGGATATGCGGGATCACCAGGCCAATAAAGCCGATGGCGCCGGCCAGCGCTACGCTCACCCCCACCAGCCAACCGGTAGCAACCACCAGCAGCCTACGCCACAGCCAGAGCGGTAAGCCCAGCTGGCGGGCGGATACCTCGCCCAGAGCCAGCATATTCAGCGGCCGGTACTGCAGCACCCCCCAGGCCAGTACCGGCAGCAGCGCCAGCATCAGCCATAGCTGCTGCCAGTCTACGCCGCCAAAGCCGCCCATCATCCAGTACATCAGCTGACGTAAATCGAAGGAGGTGGAGAAATAGACCGCCCAGGTCATCAGCGCGCTGCAGATAATGCCCAGCGCCACGCCGGCCAGCAGCAGGCGGCTGGTCGACAGGTGCCGGCGGGCAAAACGCAGCAGTATAAAGGTGATAATCAGCGCCCCGGCAATCGCGCACAGCCCCAGCGCCCAGCCCGGCAGAAATCCTTTGCCCAGCAGCACGGCGGCGATGAGCCCGACGCCCGCGCCGTTGGAGACGCCCAGCAGCCCCGGCTCCGCCAGCGGGTTTTCGAACAACGCCTGCATTATCGCCCCGGAAAGCGCTAACGCGGCGCCCACCAGCAGCACCGCCAGGGTACGCGGCAGGCGAATTTGCCAGATGAAGAGCTGCCCTTTGGCGCTAAACCACTCCTGCGGCGGGATCCAGAGATCGCCCGCGCAGAGGCTGGCGGCCATCATAGCCAGCAGCAGCAGCAGTAAAGCAACGAGCCAGCGCCGGCTGCGGCGCTGTTGAATTTGGGCAAAGGTCTGCATAGATACCGGGATGCAAGAAAGAGATGTATTTGATTTTACGGTGGGTATTGCGGGGAGAAAAGCAAAACATCGGCGTACGGCGCATATCGGCGGGCGCAAACGGGCGGAATCGCTCTGCCCGCTAGCTCAGCTGTTATACCAGGACCTGAAACAAAACGGCGAAGAGGACAATATTAGCCAGAATGATGGCCCGGTTGTTGTAGAGTATATCGACCGTGACTATCGCCAGGGCTTCACCTCGCCGCCGGCAGCGTGGTCGTACCCGGCGCCCTGCTCGATAGCGAAAACCCCGCCATCGCTTTAGATGGCCTGACATGGAAAAAATCAGCATGAACATTATCCGTAACAATCCGCAGCCTCGTCTTTCCGCCAGCGTTGAATATGGCAACCTGATCTTTTTATCGGGGCAAACGCCGAAAAGCAGCGAGGAAGATATTATTCAGCAGACGCGGGAGGTCTTCGCGAAAATCGACGCCCTGCTGGCTGCGGCCGGTAGCGACAACGAACACATTCTTTCTGCGCAGGTGTGGCTGAAAAATATGTCCCGGGATTTTGCCGGTTTTAACGAAGCCTGGATTGCCTGGCTGCCGGAAGGTCACAGTCCGGCGCGAGCGGCCGTTCAGGCAGAGATGGCGCGCCCGGATATCCTCGTTGAAGTGATGGTCACCGCTGTAAAAGCCCACTCCTGAAATGAAAATAAAAAAGGCCGCACAAGCGGCCTTTTTAGTTAGTTCAGATTATTTGTCTCTGGGCGAAGCGTTTTCGACGCGGCTTTTAAGTTTCTGGCCGGGTCTGAAGGTCACCACGCGCCGGGCTGTAATCGGAATATCTTCCCCCGTTTTCGGGTTACGCCCCGGGCGCTGGTTTTTATCACGCAAATCGAAGTTGCCGAACCCGGAGAGTTTTACCTGTTCTCCGTTTTCCAAAGCACGACGAACCTCTTCGAAAAACAACTCTACCAGTTCTTTGGCATCCCGCTTGCTAAGCCCAAGCTTATCAAACAGATATTCTGACATTTCAGCTTTTGTAAGCGCCATAGGTTCAATCCCTCAATGAGGCCTGGAATCGCTCTTTTAATGCCTCTACACATTTGGCGACGGTAGCGGCAATCTCCTCTTCTTCGAGTGTACGGCTGGTATCCTGGAGGATTAGGCTAATTGCAAGACTCTTGCTGCCTTCTGCAACGCCTTTACCGCGGTACACGTCAAATAAGTTTACGCCAACTACCTGATTTACGCCAACTTTCTTACACTCGGTCAAAACATCAGCTGCGGGTACGTTTTCAGCGACGACAACCGCGATGTCGCGACGGTTAGCCGGGAAACGAGAAATCTCGCGCGCCTGAGGCACCACGCGGTCTGCAAGCTTGTTCCACTCCAGCTCAAACGCCAAAGTGCGACCGTTCAGATCCAGTTTACGTTCCAGTTCAGGATGAACAACCCCAATGAAACCAATGCGTTCTCCTTTCAGATAAATCGCTGCCGACTGTCCCGGATGCATTGCGGCGTTCGCTTCTGCGCGGAATTCGATGGCGGATAATTTACCGGTCAGGTCGAGAACGGATTCCAGATCGCCTTTTAAATCATAGAAATCGACGGACTCTTTTGCCAGGTTCCAGTGCTCATCAACGCGATTGCCGCAAATCACGCCGGCCAGCATCACGTCCTGACGAATCCCCAGCGGAGCCTGGGTATCAGGAACAAAGCGTAAACCGCTCTCAAAGATGCGCACGCGGCTCTGCTGACGATTCTGGTTATACACCACGGTACCCAGCAGGCCGGTCAGCAGCGACAGGCGCATCGCCGACATTTCGCTGGAGATTGGGCTTGGCAGGATCAGCGCCTCTTCGCCCGGGTGAATCAGCTGCTGCACTTTCGGGTCAACGAAGCTATAGGTGATAACTTCCTGGTAGCCTTTGTCGATGAGCAGGGTTTTCACGCGCTTAAGCGACAGGTTCCCCTCGCGGTGGGTGCCCATAATCAGGCCCGCCTGGACCGGCTCGTCAGGGATGTTGTTATAGCCGTAGACGCGGGCAACTTCTTCAACCAGGTCTTCTTCGATCGCGATATCAAAACGCCAGCTCGGCGCAACGGCCTGCCACTGGCCTTCTCCGGCGGTCACTTCACAACCCAGGCGGCTAAGAATATCGCTAACCTGGGCATCATCAATGTGATGGCCAATCAGGCGATCCAGCTTGCTGCGGCGCAGGGTAATAGTGGCCGCCTTCGGCAGGGTCGCCTCGTTGGTCACATCGATCACCGGGCCGGCTTCGCCGCCGCAGATATCGATCAGCAGGCGGGTAGCACGTTCCAGCGCTTTATACTGCAGCGCCGGATCGACGCCACGCTCATAGCGGTGGGAGGCATCGGTGTGCAGGCCGTGACGGCGCGCGCGGCCGGTAATAGAGAGCGGGCTGAAGAACGCGCACTCCAGCAGCACGTTCTGCGTTTCGTCGTTAACGCCGGAGTGCTCGCCGCCAAAGATGCCGCCCATCGCCAGCGCCTTCTGGTGGTCAGCAATAACCAGAGTGTCGACGTCGAGCTTCGCTTCGGAACCATCCAGCAGAACCAGCGTCTCGCCCTCTTTCGCCATACGCACTACGATGCCGCCTTCGATGCGGTCGCGATCAAAGGCGTGCATCGGCTGGCCGAGCTCGAGAAGAACGTAGTTGGTGACATCCACTACCGCGTCGATGGAGCGAATGCCGCAGCGGCGCAGCTTCTCTTTCATCCACAGCGGGGTTGGCGCTTTAACGTTGATGCCTTTAACAACGCGTCCCAGATAGCGCGGACACGCGTCCGGCGCGTCGACGGTGATTGGCAGCGTATCGGCAATCGTTGCCGCAACCGGCGTAATTTCCGGTGCGTTCAGCGGCTCTTTATTCAATACCGCCACGTCGCGAGCGACGCCGATAATGCCTAAACAGTCGGCGCGGTTAGGCGTCACGCTGATTTCGATGCTGTTGTCGTCCAGCTTCAGGTATTCACGGATATCGGTACCCAGCGGAGCATCAGCAGGCAGTTCAATAATGCCGCTGTGATCGTCGGAGATACCCAGCTCGGAGAAGGAGCACAGCATCCCTTCGGAAGGCTCGCCGCGCAGCTTCGCCGCTTTAATTTTGAAGTCGCCCGGCAGGACGGCGCCGATAGTGGCGACCGCGACCTTCAGACCCTGGCGGCAGTTCGGCGCTCCGCAGACGATGTCCAGCAGGCGCTCGCCGCCGACGTTAATTTTGGTTACCCGCAGCTTGTCGGCGTTTGGGTGCTGGCCGCACTCGACGACTTCACCGACGACAACGCCGTTGAAGCTGCCGGCAACCGGCTCGACGCCGTCGACTTCGAGGCCGGCCATCGTAATCTGATTCGCCAGGGCTTCGCTGTCGATCGCCGGATTAACCCATTCACGTAACCACAGTTCACTGAATTTCATTGTTCTGTCCTGCCCTTATTTAAACTGTTTGAGGAAACGCAGATCGTTTTCGAAGAACGCGCGTAGGTCGGTGACGCCGTAGCGCAGCATGGTCAGACGCTCCATGCCCATACCAAAGGCGAAGCCGGAATAGACTTCCGGATCAATACCGACATTGCGCAGGACGTTCGGGTGCACCATGCCGCAGCCGAGCACTTCCAGCCACTTGCCGTTTTTACCCATAACGTCAACTTCTGCAGAGGGTTCGGTAAACGGGAAGTAGGACGGACGGAAACGAATTTGCAGATCTTCTTCAAAGAAGTTGCGCAGGAAGTCGTGCAGCGTCCCTTTCAGGTTGGTGAAATTAATATTCTTATCAACAATCAGGCCTTCCATCTGATGGAACATCGGGGTGTGGGTCTGATCGTAATCGTTACGATAAACGCGGCCAGGGGCGATAATACGAATCGGCGGCTGCTGGTGTTCCATAGTACGAATCTGCACGCCGGAAGTCTGAGTACGCAGCAGACGGGTAGCATCGAACCAGAAGGTATCGTGGTCAGCGCGCGCCGGGTGATGGCCCGGAATATTCAGCGCATCGAAGTTATGGTAGTCATCTTCGATCTCCGGACCGGTCGCAACCGTAAAGCCGAGCTCGCCGAAGAAGTTCTCGATGCGGTCGATGGTGCGGGTTACCGGATGCAGGCCGCCGTTTTCAATCCGACGCCCCGGCAGCGAGACGTCAATCGTCTCAGCGGCCAGGCGCGCGTTCAGCGCCGCGCCTTCCAGATCGGCTTTACGCGCGTTCAGCGCCTGCTGAACCTGCTCTTTGGCTTCGTTGATAACCGCGCCTGCGGCCGGGCGCTCTTCTGCCGGCAGCTCGCGCAGGGTGGTCATCTGCAGGGTCAGATGCCCTTTCTTACCCAGGTATTCCACGCGGACGTTGTCCAGCGCGGCAACATCTGATGCCTCATTAATGGCTGCCTTCGCACTGGCAACCAGCTCTGCGAGATGTGACATGGTTTTCCTCATTATGTCGGTGCAGACACCGGTTATGGTTATTATTTTGCTCTGACTATTTCGAGTCGCAGGCGACGGGTTATCCCGTCATCCGGCATGAATGACGCCGGCTGGATGAGGCGAGTTAGGCCGTGCACCTGCCGCTTGAAATAGAACGAGTCAGTTCATATACGAAAAAAGCCTCCACGGTGGGAGGCTTTCTGGCGCTTTTTTTCGTTTCTTTTCTCACGCGCTAGCCTCCTGAGTTCAGGTGCTAAAGTAAAAAAAGAAGCGGAAAATAGCAGCATTCATGCTTGCATTACCTTGTCTGGCACGAAACGTAAGACCCGTATTGAAAAGCTTACGACAATAAAAGTCAATGTATTGATAGTGTTGAAACAAAAAGAGGGAGACAAGCTCCCTCTTTCAACTGGCTTATGCCAGAGCTGCTTTCGCTTTTTCGACCAGCGCGGTGAACGCTAATTTGTCGAATACTGCGATGTCAGCCAGGATCTTACGGTCAATTTCAACAGAGGCTTTTTTCAGGCCGTTGATGAATTTGCTGTAAGAAATACCGTTCTGACGTGCTGCTGCGTTGATACGCGCAATCCACAGTTGACGGAACTGACGCTTTTTCTGACGACGGTCACGATAAGCGTACTGACCAGCTTTGATAACAGCCTGGAAGGCAACGCGGTATACGCGAGAACGCGCACCGTAGTAGCCTTTAGCTTGTTTCAAAATTTTCTTGTGACGTGCACGGGCAACTACACCACGTTTTACGCGAGCCATATGTGCTCTCCTGTATCTATTCTAATTAAAAAGTTAAAAGGGTTAACGACTTATGCGTACGGCAGGCACGCGATTACCAGGCCCAGATCGCCTTTGGAAACCATGGCTTTCGGACGCAGGTGACGTTTACGCTTGGTAGCTTTTTTGGTCAGAATGTGACGCAGGTTAGCGTGCTTGTGCTTAAAACCACCTTTACCGGTTTTTTTGAAGCGCTTAGCAGCACCGCGTACGGTCTTAATTTTTGGCATTTTAATAACTTCCACTTCGCATTGTTAATAAACGAAACGTAGGCGAACAACGCCTGCGGAGCCCAAAGGCGTCACAGGTATTGCTACTTGAAGGCCTTACTGTTTCTTCTTAGGAGCGAGCACCATGATCATCTGGCGGCCTTCGATCTTCGTTGGGAAGGATTCGACTACTGCCAGTTCACTCAGATCGTCACGGACGCGCGTCAGCACTTCCATACCAATCTGTTGGTGGGCCATTTCACGACCGCGGAAACGCAGCGTGATTTTGGCCTTATCGCCATCTTCCAGAAAGCGAATCAGGCTGCGGAGTTTTACCTGATAATCGCCATCGTCGGTACCAGGGCGGAATTTAATTTCCTTGACCTGGATAACTTTTTGCTTTTTCTTCTGTTCCTTAGAAGACTTACTCTTTTCATAAAGGAACTTGCCGTAGTCCATAATACGACAAACTGGCGGCTCGGCGTTAGGGCTGATTTCAACTAAGTCTACTCCAGCTTCTTCAGCCTTTTCGATAGCTTCTCTCAGACTCACAATACCCAGCTGTTCACCTTCCAGACCTGTTAAGCGAACTTCCTGGGCGCGAATCTCGCCATTGATACGATTCGGACGTGCCGTTTGAACTCGTTTTCCGCCTTTAATACCTTATTCCTCCAGTTGTTGAAGACTGCGGCTGCGAATCTCTTGTTGCAGCTTCTCGATCACTTCATTTACGTCCATGCTGCCGAGGTCTTTACCGCGACGGGTACGCACGGCCACTTTGCCGGCTTCGACTTCTTTGTCGCCACAGACCAGCATATACGGGACACGACGTAAAGTGTGCTCGCGGATTTTAAAGCCAATCTTCTCATTTCTCAAGTCCGCTTTTACACGAATGCCCGCATTTTGTAGTTTACGCGTCAATTCGTTAACGTAATCGGCCTGAGAATCGGTAATATTCATGACCACAACCTGCACTGGCGCAAGCCAGGTTGGGAAGAAGCCGGCGAACTCTTCGGTCAGGATGCCGATAAAGCGCTCCAGAGAACCAAGGATAGCACGGTGAATCATTACCGGTATCTGTCGCTCATTGTTTTCGCCTACATAGGAGGCGCTTAAACGCTGCGGCAGAGAGAAGTCCAGCTGTACCGTTCCGCACTGCCATGCGCGATCGAGGCAGTCGTACAAAGTAAATTCAATTTTCGGACCGTAGAATGCGCCTTCACCCAGCTGATACTCAAATGGGATATTGTTTTCTTCCAGCGCGACGGCCAGATCCGCCTCAGCACGATCCCACGCCTCGTCGCTTCCGATACGTTTTTCCGGACGAGTTGAGAGCTTGACGACGATTTTTTCGAAGCCAAAGGTGCTGTACATATCGTAGACCATACGAATACAGGCGTTAACTTCATCACGCACCTGCTCTTCAGTACAGAAAATATGCGCATCATCCTGAGTAAAGCCGCGCACGCGCATTAGGCCGTGCAGCGCGCCCGATGGCTCGTTACGATGACAGCTACCGAACTCCGCCATACGCAGCGGCAGATCGCGGTAGGATTTGAGGCCCTGGTTAAAGATCTGCACGTGACCCGGGCAGTTCATCGGCTTGATGCAGTACTCACGGTTCTCAGAAGAGGTGGTGAACATCGCATCTTTGTAGTTGTCCCAGTGGCCGGTTTTTTCCCACAGCACGCGGTCCATCATGAACGGACCTTTGACTTCCTGATACTGGTACTCTTTCAGCTTAGAGCGGACGAAGGTTTCCAGTTCACGGAAGATAGTCCAGCCGTCGTTGTGCCAGAAGACCATACCCGGCGCCTCTTCCTGCATGTGATACAGGTCAAGCTGCTTGCCGATCTTACGGTGGTCACGCTTAGATGCTTCTTCCAGGCGCAGCAGATGGGCGTTGAGCGCCTTTTTGTCCGCCCACGCGGTGCCGTAAATACGCTGCAACATCTTATTGTTGCTATCGCCACGCCAGTAGGCGCCAGCGGTTTTCATCAGTTTGAAATGATGACAGAAACGCATGTTCGGCACGTGCGGCCCACGGCACATGTCGACGTACTCTTCATGATGATACAGGCCAGGCTTGTCATCATGAGCAATATTTTCATCAAGGATCGACACTTTATAGGTCTCACCGCGCTGTACGAAGGTTTCACGCGCTTCGTGCCAGCTGACTTTTTTCTTGATGACGTCGTAGTTTTTCTCGGCGAGCTCGTGCATACGTTTTTCGAGCGCGTCGATATCTTCCTGGGTCAGCGTATGATCGAGATCGACATCATAATAGAAGCCGTTATCGATAACCGGGCCGATTGCCATTTTGGTGTGCGGCCACAGCTGCTTAATCGCATGTCCTAACAGATGCGCGCAGGAGTGACGAATAATCTCCAGGCCGTCTTCATCTTTTGCGGTGATGATAGAGAGCGTTGCATCGCTGTCGATGGGATCGCAGGCATCAACCAGCTCGCCGTTCACACGGCCAGCGATGGTGGCTTTCGCCAGGCCAGGGCCGATGTCGAGGGCAACGTCCAGCGGGCTAACCGCGTGGTCAAAATGGCGTTGGCTGCCATCAGGAAGCGTAATTACAGGCATTTCATGTCCTTATTTGCAGTGGTGCCCCGCACGAAAGAGCACATACAAAACAATATAATCATAATTATCAACAAGTTCAGACCGAGTTCCCGCTTCACTCTGCGAAAATATGAGCACGAGGTTGACCACGCCGTACTCACCTGCAGCCGCCCTGCTGATAACACCGGGCTTTAGTTTACACATCATTAGTGCGTGATAAAAGTCACAACCCACTAAATGGCTGCTATAAATGAGAAAATAAGGAAGAAGAGCCGCAAAATTTCGCGTCACGGCTCGTTGCGATAATAGGAGCAGAAATAACCTCCCGCGACGTATTGCTTACGTGCGGTAGCGATAAGCGGACAAAATCAAAACGCGGAGCCAAACATAAGCCCATCAAACCGGTACATCTTTACCCGGCTTTATATTTTTCAAAATATAAGAGACAGCCCGCGGGACGAATGAAATATCAGGACCATTCACCGGCAACGAGCTTATGAACATTAAAAGCATCGCCCATAGTCTGACCCGATGCCTGCGAGCCCGGGGCAATATTCGAGCCGGCTTCAACGTCGGTCGCTTTAGCGATGCCAACTTGGGTATGGTCCTTGCCGCCCGGCTGCGGGACCGGATTAGCGGCTAAGGCGCCGAACGAGAGCGCGCACAGCATCACGGCCGCAGCTGCGATTTTGCTATTTTTCATAGTGATGATTCTCTTATTTACGTAAGGATTTCGAGCAAAGACAGTATCTCTGCCGGTGATGAACAGTATAGATCCAGATCACATTCTTGTCCGACCAAATATTTAGCTATTCGTGTCAGAAAAGTTAAATATTTATCAAGATAATCAATTATGAGGAAATTATGGAGGTTATTTTCTTTTTATAAAAAGCAAAACAAACGACCAAAAATAATAATGCCGCTTGTTGCTAAATTTAAAACAATCAGGCCGGAATAACCGGCCTGAGAATATTACATCTTATATCCGAGCGACAGCGTGGTGCGACGGTCGGTATGCTCCGGCGCCGAGGACGGCGGCTGGGAGTTCCACGTTAAGTTGTAGGCAACGCGCAGCGCAAAGTGGGCGTTGATAGCGACGTTGAGCGCGCTTTCTGAGTTCACCGTAGTATCTTCGGCGCCAAACACGGAGACGCCCTGGGTGAATTTGGTGTTATCGGTCATCTGCCATGCCCAGGTACCTGAGGCGTAGCCCAGCGGCTGGGTCTCATTATCGCCATCGGTATATTCGTCATAGCGTACGCCAGGACCAAATTCAAAACGCAGGCTGTGCACCGGCCCGTTCAGAATCTGACGACCGTAACCGGCGGTCAGCACGTCGCGCTGCTGGTAGCCGTTATAGCGGTCAGTCAGCCAGCTGGCCTGGCCGAACAGGTAGTTGCTGTCGGTTAGGTTATAGCGGCTACGGCCGCCGACCGCGTACTTCTCGGAAGAGCGCTGATCGTTGGACGAGGTATTACTGGCGTTACCCCACAGCGACCATGCCGTCGTATTGCCATACCAGGTCAGCGTAGAATCCGCGGTCGCTGAGGAACTTTTCGTATTTCCGGACTGCGCCAGATAGCCGGCGTTAACGGCACCTTCAAAAGGTTTTTTGGCAGTGGAAGGGTCATCCATAACAGTAAAAACGGAATCATCGGCCATCGCGCACGCAGACGCAAATAGCCCCCCCGCCAGCATAGCCGCTGCGGGTACTGTCTTCAAAAGCTTCATTTAATTTAGAGTCCGTACAACAAAAAGAGAGACCCAGATGGTCCCGGAAACTTTCGCGAGGATCGCTGCTGCTGGTCCAATGAAAGGCGATAAATTATAAAAAAGCGCGATTAACATAGCAATCAATTACTCTTTCATTTTTTGAATAAGACAGCCCTCAGAACTATCTTTATTTTATAATGAAAATAGCCTCTTCCCGGCAAATCCCCGCCCCCGTCGCTTTCCCTGAGCAATAAGAAGTGCCATGCTTAAAAAAAGAACAGCCTGACTCGTATCATGGAGGAAATTTGATGACCAAAATTTATACGCTTACTCTGGCTCCTTCGCTCGACAGCGCCACTCAGACCCCGCAGATCTATCCGGAAGGTAAACTACGCTGCAGCGCACCGGTTTTCGAACCCGGTGGCGGCGGTATTAACGTCGCTCGCGCCATTACCTTTCTCGGCGGCCAGGCCACGGCAATTTTCCCTGTCGGCGGCGCCACCGGAGAACATCTCACCGCCCTGCTTGCCGATGAGCGGGTTCCCGTAGAAACCGTCGAGACCGGCGACTGGACGCGGCAAAATCTGCACGTCCACGTTAATGCCAGCGGTGAACAGTATCGCTTCGTGATGCCCGGCGCGGCGTTAACCCAGCAGGAGTTCCGCCGTCTCGAAGAGAAGGTGCTGGCGATTGAGCCCGGCTCGCTGCTGGTAATCAGCGGCAGCCTGCCGCCGGGGATCGACATTGAAAACCTCACCCAGCTGGTAAAAAGCGCGCAGCAGCACCGGCTGCGCTGCATTATCGATAGCTCGGGAGAGGCGCTTGCGGCCGCGCTTGAAGTCGGCAACATTGAGCTCGTCAAACCTAACCAAAAAGAGCTGAGCGCGCTCGTTCAGCGTGACCTGAGCCAGCCGGACGATGTTCGCCAGGCGGCTCAGGAGCTGATCCGCTCGGGTAAAGCCCGAAGGGTGGTCGTTTCCCTTGGTCCGCAGGGGGCGCTTGGCGTCGATAGCAGCGGCAGCGTGCAGGTTGTCCCGCCGCCGATGAAAAGCCAGAGCACCGTCGGCGCAGGCGACAGCATGGTGGGCGCAATGACCCTGCGTCTTGCCGAAGATGCCGGACTTGAGGATATGGTGCGCTTTGGCGTCGCCGCGGGCAGCGCCGCTACCGTCAATCAGGGCACCCGCCTCTGCTCGCAGGAGAATACGCATAAAATTTACGCCTATTTGTGCGACCGTTAATCCCTTCCCTCTGTTCAGCAGAGGGAGTCGCCAAATCACCAGCATGGTCTATGATAAAAATTCCATGGATAACAACGGGGTGAAAAATGAGCGCCGAAATTCAAACCCATGTCGTGACGATCCGTTTTCACGAAGAGACGCTTACCGAGATTAACGAGCTGAGCAATCACCTTACCCGCGCGGGCTTCACCCTTGTCCTGAACGACGACGAGGGAAAACCTCACGAGCTGGGAACCAACACCTTTGGCCTGGTTTCCCCGCAAAGCGCGCAGGAGGTGCAGGCCCTGAGCGCTGGGCTCGCGGAAACCGCGCTGGGGCGGCCTGCCGAAATCACGGTAACCACATTTACCCAGTGGCTGGAAGCTCAATAAGTGCGATTGGCGCTGCGGAAAGCGTCAGTTGTGCGTCAGTTCGAATTTTACGCCGAGGTTATGCGCTAACCTTATGAAATGGTGGAAAACATGGGGAGAGACGGCATGTGGCAGGCTATCAGCAATTTGTTAAGCGAGTGGCACACTGAAGCAGCTGAAATCGAACTGCGAAACGAACTGCCCGGCGGAGAAATCCACGCAGCATGGCACCTGCGCTTCGGTGGGAAGGACTACTTCGTGAAATGCGACGAACGTGAGCTATTGCCTATCTTTACCGCCGAGGCGGATCAGCTCGAGCTGCTGTCGCGGAGTAAAACCGTTCACGTCCCGCAGGTTTTTGCCGTCGGCAGCGACCGTGATTACAGCTTTATGGTGATGGAGTATTTGCCTCCTCGCCCGCTCGACGCCCACAACGCTTTTCTGCTCGGTCAGCAAATCGCGCATCTGCATCAGTGGAGCGATCAGCCGCAGTTTGGGCTCGATTTTGACAATGACCTTTCCACCACTCCCCAGCCCAATGCCTGGCAGCGCCGCTGGTCGACATTTTTTGCCGAACAGCGCATCGGCTGGCAGCTTGAGCTGGCGGCAGAAAAAGGGCTCCATTTCGGCGATATCGATACCATTGTTGACTACGTGCAGCAGCGCCTCAGCAGCCATCAGCCTCAGGCCTCCCTGCTGCACGGCGACCTGTGGTCCGGCAACTGCGCGCTGGGGCCGAATGGCCCCTATATCTTCGACCCGGCCTGCTACTGGGGAGACAGAGAGTGCGACCTCGCCATGCTGCCGCTGCATCCTGAGCAGCCGGCGCAGATATACGACGGCTATCAGTCGGTCTCGCCCTTGCCCTCCGGGTTCCTCGATCGTCAGCCTGTTTATCAGCTCTATACGCTATTCAACCGGGCAATCTTATTCGGCGGTCAGCACCTCGTGACGGCGCAAAAAGCGCTCGACGACGTCTTCGCAGAACAGGCCCCGTAAGGGGCCTTATTGATGGTGGTTAGTTGATCTCAACGCCTTTAAGACGGAACTTAATGGTCATCGTCACGCCGGTGCCCGGTTTGCCGGGCTCGTAGCGCCACTTACGCATGGCGTTTTTCACTTCACGCTCAAACATATTGGCCGGCTGCGCGGAAAGAATCTCGACGTTGTCCAGACGACCGTCCGGGGTGACGTCAAACTTCACCCGCACCACGCCTTCAATACGCAGCGCCAGGGCGCGAGTCGGATAGCCCGGCTGGTTACGGCTGAGCGCCCGCGGGCCGCTCGGCGCGGTAACCGTTGGCTTCGCGGTGGCCGTGGAGGTAGACGGCGGCGTACGCGCTGGCGCAGTGTTGGTAGTTTCAAACGGCGAGGCCGGACGCGTTTCCGCAGGCTTAACCTCACGCTTCGGCTGCTCGATCTTTTTCTCAGGCTTCGGTTTTGGCTTCGGCTTGGGTTTCGGCTCAGGCTTGTGAATAACAACCGGCGCTTCCTTCGGCGGCTCTGGCACTACTTCAGGCTCTGGCTCTGGCTCGACAACCGGTTCAACGACCGGGGGGGCCGCCTGAGGAGGCTCGAGATCCGCAGGAGCCACCATGGTTATCTCAATCGGTTGAGAAGGAGATGGCCGTTCAATAACCTGATGTACCGAGGTATAAAGCAACCCCGCCACAACGGCACCGTGGATAGCCACGGACAGCAGCGTCGGCCACGGGAAGCGGCGAGGTAAATCAAGGGTCATTGCGCTCATAGTCGTTTCAGTTGAAAAATGATGCCCCGATTTTAAATGCAAATAGCAATCATATTCAATAAGCCTTGTTGGCTGACATCAAAATTAGCCCCCTTTCCGCTAAAAAAAAGCCCGACGCCGGGCATTTTAACCCGCTGAGCATCTTTGCATTGCAGTCAACGCCGGATTCACTTAACGTGATTCGCCTATATTATTGATAAGGAGCCTTGCCGTGCTTTACGTAATCTACGCTGAAGACATCGCCGATTCTCTGGAAAAGCGGTCGGCGGTTCGTCCCGCCCACCTGGCGCGTTTACAGCTGCTACATGATGAAGGCCGTCTGCTGACCGCCGGACCAATGCCTGCCGTAGACAGCAACGAACCTGGCGCTGCGGGATTCACCGGTTCAACGGTGATTGCCGAGTTTGAATCGCTGGAAGCAGCGCAGTCCTGGGCGAACGACGACCCTTATATTGCCGCCGGGGTTTACCAGAACGTCGCGGTGAAGCCTTACAAAAAGGTATTTTAGGGTTCAGCCGCCGTCAAAAACACAGAGGCACCGCATGCGGTGCCTTTTATTTCAGTACTCAGTGAAGACGAACAACAGGGAATGACGCTGTCGTTTCACCAGCTCCTTGCGGACCGCGAGGATGCGCATATTGCGGCGCGATTGGGCCTCCAGCCAGCGGGATTTACGGCGGCTCACCTGTCTTAGCATGCGCCAGCGCCCTACTTCCGTTCTACTACGCTTCATTGCTGCAACTCTACAAGTCAAATACAGTCTGCATTATAGGCCTATGAATCCGGCTGACCAACGCTTTCGCTGCGTTTTTATTTGCCAGATGGATGTTGATGCGTAAACTCATCAAATAGAGTTTTTCAAAAGGATTTCTCATCTATGACAACCTTTTACACGGTGGTGAACTGGCTAGTCATCCTCGGTTACTGGTTACTGATCGCCGGTGTAACATTACGCATACTGATGAAACGGCGCGCCGTTCCTTCAGCAATGGCGTGGTTGCTGATTATTTATATTCTTCCTCTGGTCGGCATTATTGCCTATCTCTCATTTGGCGAACTCCATCTCGGCAAGCGCCGGGCCGAACGGGCGCGGGCAATGTGGCCCTCTACCGCCAAGTGGCTCAACGATCTCAAGGCCTGCAAGCATATCTTTGCCAACGAAAATAGTCCGGTTGCCGAATCGCTGTTTAAACTCTGCGAACGCCGCCAGGGGATCGCCGGCGTTAAGGGCAATCAGCTGCAGCTGCTGACCGAATCTGACGACGTGATGCAGGCGCTGATTCGCGATATTCAGCTGGCTCGCCACAATATCGAGATGGTGTTTTATATCTGGCAGCCTGGCGGGATGGCCGATAAGGTCGCAGAGTCGCTCATGGCCGCCGCCCGGCGCGGCGTACACTGCCGCTTAATGCTGGACTCCGCCGGCAGCGTCGCCTTCTTCCGCAGCCCGTGGGCGGCAATGATGCGCAATGCCGGCATCGAGGTGGTCGAAGCGCTGAAGGTGAATTTGATGCGCGTGTTTTTACGCCGAATGGATCTGCGTCAACACCGCAAAATGGTCATGATTGATAACTATATTGCCTACACCGGCAGTATGAATATGGTCGACCCGCGCTTCTTTAAGCAGGATTCCGGCGTCGGCCAGTGGATCGATCTGATGGCGCGCATGGAGGGCCCGGTCGCCACGGCGATGGGCATCGTTTACTCCTGCGACTGGGAAATCGAAACCGGGAAACGGATCCTGCCGCCGCCGCCGGACCTCAATATAATGCCGTTTGAGGAGGCCAGCGGACATACCATCCACACCATCGCCTCTGGCCCGGGCTTTCCGGAAGATTTGATTCACCAGGCGCTGCTGACCGCCGCCTATTCCGCCAAAGAATATCTGATCATGACCACCCCCTACTTCGTGCCCAGCGACGATTTGCTGCACGCTATCTGCACCGCCGCCCAGCGCGGCGTTGACGTCAGCATCATTTTGCCGCGCAAGAATGATTCGCTGCTCGTCGGCTGGGCCAGCCGGGCCTTCTTCACCGAGCTGCTGGCAGCCGGGGTGAAAATTTATCAGTTTGAAGGCGGGCTGCTGCACACCAAAAGCGTACTGGTCGACGGCGAGCTGAGCCTGGTGGGAACCGTCAATCTCGATATGCGCAGCCTGTGGCTCAATTTTGAAATTACGCTGGTTATTGACGACGCCGGTTTTGGCAGCGATCTGGCGGCGGTGCAGGATGATTATATCTCCCGTTCACGCCTGCTTGACGCCCGTTTATGGTTAAAACGTCCGCTCTGGCAGCGGATAGCGGAGCGACTGTTTTACTTCTTCAGTCCGTTGCTGTAAAACGTGCCAATCAGATGTTAAACGGGTAGCTATCATGGATATGGATTTAAACAATCGCCTGACCGAAGATGAAACGCTTGAGCAGGCTTACGATATCTTTCTCGAGCTGGCGGTCGACAACCTCGATCCGGCGGATGTCATTCTGTTTAACCTGCAGTTTGAAGAGCGTGGCGGCGCCGAGCTCTTTGACCCGGCAGAGGACTGGCAAGAGCACGTCGATTACGATCTCAACCCCGATTTCTTCGCCGAGGTGGTGATTGGTCTTGCCGACACCGACGGCGGCGATATTAACGATATCTTCGCCCGCGTCCTGCTGTGCCGCGAGAAAGATCACAAGCTGTGCCATATTTTGTGGCGTGAATAAGATTGCATTCCGGCCTCTGGCGGCCTGAAAAATGCCTGCCCGTTTAGCGACCGGCAGGCATTTTTATTTATCCGTCCGCTACTCCACCAGCTCGCTCCCACAGGCGTTACAGTAACGGGCGTTTTTATCGCGAGGCCCGTGCTGGCAGTTCGGGCATATCCGCTGGCCGCGGCGATGCTGAAAGGCGGTGGACATATGGGTGGTAATCAGGCCGGTTGGGATCGCGATAATTGAATAGCCGATCAATATCAGCAGCGATGCCAAAACTCTTCCCAGTGGCGTGTGCGGCGTAATGTCGCCGTAGCCTACCGTGGTTATGGTCACGATAGCCCAGTACACCGAAGCGTTAAGCGTGGTGAAGCCGTACTGCGGCCCCTCAATCAGATACATCAGCGAACCAAAAACCACCATCACAATGGCAATAAATGAGTAAAACAGGATCAGCTGATGGCGGGCGCTGACGATGGCGGCCCAGAAAATATTCAGCGACGGCATAAAGCGCAGCAGCTTGAGAATACGCAAGGCGCGGATTGCGCGCATCGCGCGCCAGGCAAAGACGTAGTTTATGCTTATTTCCGGCCACAGCCACATTACGTACAGCGGTAAAATCGTCGCTAAATCAATCAGCCCCCAAAAGCTAAAAATATAGCTGAACGGGTTGGGCCAGCTGACGATGCGCAGAAGATATTCGAAGGTAAAAACGGCGGTCACCATAATCTCAAGCCAGACGAAAATATGCCATTCGTCTACCGACAGGTGATATTGCGTCCCCAGCCCGGACTCAACAAAAACGACCACCACGCTAAGCAGCGCAAAGACGCCGCCCAGGCCTTCAAAACGACGCCCGGAGCGCCGGGTTTGATCAAACAGCAGATGATATAGCCGCCGGCGGGCGGCGTGAAAAGTGGCAATCACGTTTAACCTCGCAAAAAAAAGGGCTGACCAGCGCCAGCCCCGGAGATTATAACGGGTCTACCTTGAGGCAGGAAACCGCATGGCGGAAGCTGCCTTCCAGCACCGGCCGCGTTTTAGCGCATTCCGGCCCGGCAAGGGGACAGCGCGTGCGGAAAACGCATCCCGACGGCGGGTTAATCGGCGAAGGGAGTTCACCTTCCAGCAGCTGGATGGTTTTATTCTTTTCCAGATCCGGATCGGGAACCGGCACCGCCGACATCAGCGCCTTGGTGTAAGGGTGCAGCGGGTTGTGGTACACCTCATCATAGGTGCCCAGTTCCACCGCATGACCCAGGTACATGACCAGCACGCGATCGGATATGTGCTTCACCACCGCCAGGTCATGGGCGATAAAGATCAGCGACAGCCCCATTTCGCGCTGCAGCTGCTGCAGCAGGTTGACCACCTGAGCCTGAATCGACACGTCCAGCGCCGACACCGGCTCATCGCAGATAATCAGCTTAGGCTCGAGGATCAGCGCCCGGGCAATACCGATGCGCTGGCACTGGCCGCCGGAAAACTCGTGCGGATAGCGGTTAATCAGGTTTGGCAGCAGTCCGACCTTCATCATCATCGCCTTCACCCGATCGCGGACCTCCTGGCGCGGCATTTTCGGATGATAGGTGCGCAGCGGTTCGGCAATAATTTCGCCGATGGTCATGCGCGGGTTCAGCGACGCCAGCGGATCCTGGAAAATCATCTGAATATCGCTGCGCACGTCGCGCCACTCATCCTGCTTCATGCCCAGCAGATCTTTGCCAAGCCACGCAACCCGGCCCTCGGTCGCTTTCACCAGACCAATAATCGCGCGGGCAAAGGTGGATTTACCGCAGCCGGATTCCCCCACCACGCCCAGCGTTTCGCCTTCATACAGGCGCAGCGTGACGCCATCGACCGCTTTCAGCGTTTTGGCCGGCTGCCAAAACCACTGCTTACCATCTTTAATATCAAAGTGGACTTTGAGATCGGCGATTTCGAGCAGGACTTTTCTTTGTTCAGTCACGGCGTTCATAGCAGATCTCCCACCGGTTGAAAGCAGGCACGCAGGCGGCCAGGGGCAAACTCCTCCAGAGGCGGAGCGCTAGTACAAATCTCCACCGCATGCGGACAGCGCGGCTGGAACGGACAGCCTTTCGGCAGGCGCAGCAGGTTCGGCGGATTGCCAGGGATGGTTAACAGCGTATCGCCTTCGGCATCCAGACGCGGAACCGCATTCAGCAGGCCGATAGAGTACGGATGCGACGGATGATAAAAGACATCGCGCGCGTGGCCGTACTCCATGGTGCGACCGGCGTACATCACCAGGACTTTGTCACAGATCCCGGCGACCACGCCCAGATCGTGAGTAATCATAATGATCGCCGTATTGAATTCGCGTTTAAGCTCATTCAGCAGGGTCATAATCTGCGCCTGAACCGTCACGTCCAGCGCCGTCGTCGGTTCATCGGCGATCAGCAGCTTTGGCCGGCACAGCAGCGCCATGGCAATCATCACGCGCTGGCGCATCCCGCCAGAAAACTCATGCGGATACATTTTCATGCGCTTGCGCGCTTCGGGCATCTTAACCGCATCCAGCATCTTGACCGATTCTTCAAACGCTTCGGCTTTCCCCAGCCCTTTGTGCAGCATTAGCACCTCCATCAGCTGCTCGCCAACCCGCATATACGGGTTCAGGGAGGTCATCGGGTCCTGGAAAATCATCGAGATCTGCTCGGCGCGCAGCTTATTCAGCTCGCGCTCCGGCAGGTTGAGGATCTGCCGGCCGTTAAAGGTCGCCGAACCGCCGATATAGCCGTTGGCCGCCAGCAGCCCCATCAGCGCAAAGGCGGTCTGCGACTTGCCGGAGCCTGATTCTCCTACGATGCCTAACGTTTCCCCGGCCCGCAGGTTAAAGTTAAGGTCGTTCACCGCGGTGACGTCGCCATCCGGCGTCTTAAAGGTCACGCGGAGATCTTTAACATCCAGCAGCAGCCCGGATTGCTGCTGCGCCTGCGGCGCTTTTGCCGTTTCAATTATGCTCATGACGGCGCTCCTTAGCGGTCTTTCGGGTCGAGGGCATCACGCAGGCCATCGCCGATAAAGTTAAAACAGAACAGCGTTACCACCAGGAACCCCGCAGGAAACAGCAGCAGCCACGGCGACACTTCCATTGAGTTCGCGCCATCGCTCAGCAGCGCTCCCCAGCTGCTGAGCGGCTCCTGAGTACCCAGCCCCAGGAAGCTGAGGAAGGATTCGAACAGGATCATGCTCGGTACCAGCAGCGAGGCGTATACCACCACCACGCCCAGTACGTTAGGCACGATGTGACGAACCACGATACTGAACGTCGAGACGCCGCCGACCTGGGCCGCTTCGATAAACTCTTTGCGCTTCAGGCTTAGCGTCTGGCCGCGCACGATACGCGCCATATCCAGCCAGGAAACCATCCCGATGGCGACGAAGATCAGCAGGATATTCTGGCCAAAGAAGGTCACCAACAGGATAACGAAGAACATGAACGGGAAGGAGTTGAGGATCTCCAGCAGACGCATCATGACCGAGTCGATCTTGCCGCCGAGATAGCCGGAGAGCGAGCCGTAGAGCGTACCGAGGATCACCGCCACCAGCGCGGCGGCAACGCCAACCATCAGCGAGATGCGCCCGCCGATAGCGACGCGAACCAGCAGGTCGCGACCGGATGAGTCGGTACCAAAGTAGTGGCCGGAGGTCATTTCCGGCGCGCTGGACATCATGCCCCAGTCGGTATCGAAATAGGAAAACTGCGACACCATTGGCGCCAGGGTTACGAACAGCGCGATAATCATCAGGACGATCAGGCTGGCAACGGCGGCGCGGTTATGCATAAAGCGGCGGCGGGCATCCTGCCACAGGCTACGTCCTTCAACTTCCAGTTTTTCACTGAAGTTCTCCAGCGCCTCGTTGTTTTTCTTACTTAACATCATGGCGAACCCCAGCCTCAATAGCGAATCTTCGGATCGATAACGGCATACAGCACATCAACAATCGCGTTAAACAGAATGGTCAGCGCGCCGACCAGAATCGTCAAGCTGAGTACCAGGGAGTAGTCGCGGTTAAGCGCGCCGTTGACGAACAGCTGGCCGATCCCCGGGAGACCGTAGATAGTCTCGATAACCATTGAGCCGGTGATGATCCCCACGAACGCCGGGCCCATATAGGAGAGGACCGGCAGCAGCGCCGGTTTCAGCGCATGACGAAAAATAATGCGCCGCATCGGCAGCCCTTTTGCCCGCGCGGTGCGGATGAAGTTGGAGTGCAGGACTTCAATCATCGAGCCGCGGGTAATACGTGCGATGCTGGCGATATAGGCTAACGACAGCGCCACCATCGGCAGGATCATAAACTTCAGCGCCCCGCCGTTCCAGCCGCCACCGGGCAGCCAGTGCAGCGTGATGGCGAAGATCAACACCAGCAGCGGCGCAACGACGAAACTGGGTATTACCACCCCGGTCATGGCCACCCCCATCACCGCATAGTCCCATTTGGTGTTCTGATTGAGCGCCGCAACCACTCCCGCCGCCACGCCGAAAATCACCGCCAGTAAAAATGCCGCGGCGCCTAATTTTGCCGAAACGGGAAAGCTTCCCGCCACGAGGTCGTTAACGGAATAATCTTTGTATTTAAACGACGGTCCAAAATCACCGTGCGCAAGCTGTTTCAGATAGCTGAAATATTGCGTGGAAATAGGATCGTTCAGATGATATTTCGCTTCGATGTTCGCCATCACTTCTGGTGGCAGCTGCCGCTCGCCGGTAAATGGACTTCCCGGAGCCAGGCGCATCATAAAGAAGGAAATAGTAATAAGAATGAATAGCGTCGGAATCGCTTCCAGACAACGACGTAGAATAAATTTTAACATTGCCCGTACCTTCTGGCCTGTGCCTTTGCACTGCTCTCAAATAAGACACTGTGGGGCAGTCACTGACTGCCCCACCTGTTGCCATTAATGCTTAATAATATAAAGATCTTTGGTATAGACGTTACCCATCGGATCTTTACCGGTGTAGCCGCCAACGTACGGTTTCACCAGACGGGCGTTCACGTAGTAATAAACCGGAACGATGGCTGAATCTTTATCCAACTGCTGCTCGGCTTTATCGTACAGATCCGTACGCTGGGCCTCGTCCGCAGCCTTAGTGCTTTCCGCCATGATCTTATCGAACGCCGGGCTCTTATAGTGCGCGGTGTTCATCGAGCTGTCGGACAGCATGGTATTCAGGAAGGAAGTCGGTTCGTTATAGTCTGCGCACCAGCCCGCGCGCGCCACGTCATAGGTTCCCTGATGACGCGTGTCGAGGAAGGTTTTCCATTCCTGGTTTTCCAGCTTGACGTCTACGCCAAGATTTTTCTTCCAGATGGAGGCGGCGGCGATCGCCAGTTTCTTGTGCAGATCGGAGGTGTTATACAGCAGGTTGAAGGTCAGCGGTTTATCCGCCGTGTAGCCAGCTTCAGCCAGCAGCTTTTTCGCTTCTTCGTTGCGTTTTTCCTGCGACCATTTGAACCACTCAGGAACGGTCAGCTTCGCGCTGTCGGTATACGGCGGCGTATAGCCATAGGCCGGAATATCCCCCTGACCTTTTACTTTATTCGCAATAATATCGCGATCGAGGCCCATCTTCAGCGCGGTACGTACGCGCGGATCGGTAAATGGCGCTTTCTGGTTATTAATCTCGTAATAGTAGGTGCACAGATACGGATCCACGTGCAGTTCATTTGGAATTTCTTTTTTCAGCTTCTGGAATAGCTCAATAGGCAGCTGGTTATAGGTCATATCCAGCTCACCGCTGCGGTAGCGGTTAACGTAGGTCACTTCGGAAGAGGTCGGCAGCCAGGTCACTTCATCAATAACCGTTTTGCTGTTATTCCAGTAGTGAGGATTACGTTCCATGACGATACGTTCGTTAACGACCCAATCCTTCAACTTATAGGCGCCGTTAGAGACGATATTGGCAGGCTGAGTCCACTTCTCGCCAAATTTCTCGATGGCCGGTTTATAAACCGGCGACATGGATGAGTTGACCAGCAGCTTATAGAAGTACGGGACGGCTTCGCTGAGGGTGACTTCCAGCGTGTGATCGTCAATGGCCTTCACACCCAGTTCAGTCGGCGCCTTTTTACCGTCAATAATCTCATCGACGTTGGCAATATGGCCATACTGCGGATAGCTCGCATACGGAGAGGCGGTTTTCGGGTCCACCAGACGCTGCCAGCTATAAACAAAATCCTGTGCCGTTACCGGCTCGCCGTTGGACCATTTCGCGTCTTTACGCAGATGGAAGGTCCAGACTTTAAAATCTTTGTTGTCCCAGCTCTCAGCGACGCCCGGAACCGGGTGACCATCGACCGGCGACGTCACCAGCAGGCCTTCAAACAGATCGCGGCTGATATTGGATTCCGGCACCCCTTCAATTTTATCGGGGTCCAGCGACTGCGGCTCTGCGCCGCTGTTACGCACGATGCTCTGCTTTGCTGCTAACGAGACACCTGCTGGCACATCTGCCGCCACTGCGTTTCCTGCAATAAGCGCAGCGAGAACGCCTGCTGCAATAAGGCTTTTTCTTGTGATGATGGTCATTGTGTTGTTACTCCATTCATTATAATTACTGGCTATATAACCAGCCTGTTTTTCCCCTTACGGGATTCTGTACAGTGCAGGAGTTTATGCTGCTGTCAGAGTTTACTGCTTGCTATCACCGACTTATTTATTACGGCCGCTCAGGCGGCGACCTTGACGTCGATTCTTTCCCCTACCGGGGTATTTCTGGCGGCAATGAGTTATTTAATAATAATTCTCATTTACGCTTGTTATTCAGTAAAAAGAACACGGCGGAAATTACCAAAAGGCTTTCTCATCCGCCAATGCAATTTGCAAATATGTTACCGGTTTCTCTTTTATGACCTTTTCTGCGCCTGGCTTTTAGCCCGCCTTCGCACAGATTAAACTTCAAAATCATTATTTTTCAATTAGATACAATTACCCTATCGTTCTGCATACCGTGATGATGTATCAAGATGCTTTTTTGTACGAAAATTTAACAATCGGTTAATTTTTAGCACATTCATCTACACTGACAATGAAATTACTAATATTATTTCAATTATCCAACGGCAAGCACCAGAGAATGATGTGAAGAAAATAACAGTGGCAAGGCGCTGGGGAAAACGCAGAAGGAGGTGTGATAACAACGTAATAAATTGATAGATAAATAATTTTATAAATATTGTTAAAAGTTATATCGCGCTGGCCATATCACCTTTATTAATATCTTTTGCTAATAATGAAGCAAACGCGGAGCGCCAGGCTCCGCAGCGGGCAGCCTAACTTAGGCCAGCAGGCCCGGAAACAGCGCTTTTATTCCGGTAACGATAAATTCAATTCCCAGCGCCATCAGCAGCAGCCCCATAATACGCGTTATTACGTTAATGCCGGTTTGCCCAAGCAGGCGAACTAACCACGGCGCTATGCGGAAAATTCCCCAACAGCACAGAGCAAACAGCGCGATTGCCACCGAAAAGCCAATGAGATGGGCTACCGTGTGGTAACGCGTCCCCCAAACAATGGTTGAGCTAATCGCCCCCGGGCCGGCCATCAGCGGTAATGCCAGCGGCACCACGCCGATACTTTCGCGGATAGCCGTCTCTGACTTCTCCTGCTTGTTCTGTTTGTCTTCCCCAAGCTTGCCGCTAATCATCGACATCGCAATGGTGACGACGAGGATCCCGCCGGCAATACGGAATGAATCAATGGAGATACCGAAGATTTGCAAAATACCGTCCCCGAGGAACAACGAGGTCAGCAGGATGATGGCCACGGAAAGATTCGCCGTCAGGTTGGTCTTATTACGGATCGCCGCGCTCTGGTAGCTGGTCATACTAATGAAGACAGGGATGATGCCAACCGGGTTAACCAGTGCAAATAACCCGATGAAAAACTTGAAATAAGTTGAAAAATCAAACAACGGTAGAGTCACAGTGCGCTCCGCAGCATCATAAAATATGGCTGTTGACAGTGGATGTCATAAAATATTCGCGCAGAAGATACGCTTTTTAACAGCATAATTCATCTCAAAAATGCATACCGCAATGATAAACGGTGTTTGTTGTATATTTGTTTCTTTTACTGGTTTTATTCATTTATTTTGCATACCTTTTCATTACACTTGATTTAAGTGGTCATAAAGTAGCCTGCTGAAAGGTGTCAGCTTGACATAAAATTGATCTAAATCACGTAAATCGTACTCAGAAGTGAGTAATCTTGTTTACACCAAAGAGTGGAAGCCGGCAGTACCTGAGGATAAAGAAATAAAGCTTCGTTAGTAAATCAGTGAAGCCAGCAGAGCAAAATTCGATACGTTAACATTTAGATGCAAGCTATTAACCGCCTGTCTATACTATCGAATCGAGCTACTGATTTACTAAAAAAGTTTAACATTATCAGGAGAGCATTATGGCTGTTACTAATGTCGCTGAACTTAACGCACTCGTAGAGCGCGTAAAAAAAGCCCAGCGTGAATATGCCAGTTTCACTCAAGAACAAGTTGATAAAATCTTCCGTGCAGCCGCTCTGGCCGCCGCAGACGCTCGAATCCCTCTCGCAAAAATGGCCGTCGCCGAATCCGGCATGGGCATTATCGAAGACAAAGTGATCAAAAACCACTTCGCTTCTGAATACATCTATAACGCTTATAAAGATGAAAAGACCTGCGGTATTCTCTCTGAAGACGATACCTTTGGTACGATCACCATCGCAGAGCCTATCGGTATTATTTGCGGTATCGTCCCAACGACGAACCCAACTTCTACAGCAATCTTTAAATCACTGATTAGCCTTAAAACGCGTAACGCGATCATCTTCTCGCCACATCCGCGTGCTAAAGATGCCACCAACAAAGCGGCTGATATCGTTCTGCAGGCGGCGATCGCAGCCGGCGCACCGAAAGATCTGATCGGTTGGATCGACCAGCCTTCCGTTGAGCTGTCCAACGCCCTGATGCACCACCCTGACATTAATCTGATTCTTGCGACCGGCGGTCCAGGTATGGTTAAAGCGGCCTATAGCTCCGGTAAACCGGCTATCGGCGTTGGCGCAGGTAACACCCCGGTTGTTATCGATGAAACCGCTGATATTAAACGCGCCGTGGCGTCGGTGCTGATGTCCAAAACCTTCGATAACGGCGTTATCTGTGCGTCTGAACAGTCCGTTGTCGTCGTTGACTCCGTCTACGACGCCGTTCGTGAGCGTTTCTCCAGCCACGGTGGCTACCTGCTGCAGGGCAAAGAGCTGAAAGCGGTTCAGGACATCATCCTGAAAAACGGCGCGCTGAACGCCGCCATCGTTGGTCAGCCGGCGTATAAAATTGCTGAACTCGCAGGCTTCACCGTCCCGAGCAACACCAAAATTCTGATTGGTGAAGTGACCGACGTTGACGAAAGCGAGCCGTTTGCTCACGAAAAACTGTCTCCGACTCTGGCCATGTATCGTGCCAAAAACTTCGAAGACGCCGTTGATAAAGCTGAAAAACTGGTGGCGATGGGCGGTATCGGTCATACCTCCTGCCTGTACACCGACCAGGATAACCAGCCGGCTCGCGTGGCCTTCTTCGGCCAGATGATGAAAACCGCACGTATCCTGATTAACACTCCGGCTTCTCAGGGTGGTATCGGTGACCTGTATAACTTTAAACTCGCGCCTTCCCTGACTCTGGGTTGTGGTTCCTGGGGTGGTAACTCCATCTCTGAAAACGTTGGTCCGAAACACCTGATCAACAAGAAAACCGTTGCTAAGCGAGCTGAAAACATGTTGTGGCACAAACTTCCGAAATCTATCTACTTCCGTCGTGGCTCTCTGCCAATCGCGCTGGATGAAGTGATTACTGATGGTCACAAACGCGCGCTGATCGTGACCGACCGCTTCCTGTTCAACAACGGCTATGCCGACCAGATCACCTCCGTACTGAAGGCATCCGGCGTTGAAACCGAAGTATTCTTTGAAGTTGAAGCTGACCCAACTCTGACCGTAGTACGTAAAGGTGCAGAACTCGCCAACTCCTTCAAACCGGACGTCATCATCGCCCTCGGCGGTGGTTCCCCGATGGATGCCGCGAAAATCATGTGGGTGATGTACGAACATCCGGAAACCCACTTCGAAGACCTGGCGCTGCGCTTTATGGATATCCGTAAACGTATCTACAAGTTCCCGAAAATGGGCGTGAAAGCGAAAATGATCGCCGTCACGACCACTTCCGGTACCGGTTCTGAAGTGACCCCGTTTGCGGTCGTTACCGACGATGCGACCGGTCAGAAATATCCGCTGGCAGACTACGCGCTGACTCCGGATGTGGCGATTGTCGATGCCAACCTCGTCATGGATATGCCGAAGTCCCTGTGCGCATTCGGTGGTCTGGATGCCGTCACTCACGCCCTGGAAGCCTACGTTTCCGTGCTGGCGTCTGAGTTCTCCGATGGCCAGGCTCTGCAGGCGCTGAAGCTGCTGAAAGAGTACCTTCCTGCGTCCTACAATGAAGGTTCTAAGAACCCGGTAGCGCGTGAACGCGTGCACAGTGCAGCGACTATTGCCGGTATCGCGTTTGCTAACGCCTTCCTCGGCGTATGTCACTCGATGGCGCACAAGCTGGGCTCCCAGTTCCATATCCCGCACGGCCTGGCCAACGCCCTGCTGATTTGTAACGTTATCCGCTACAACGCGAACGATAACCCAACCAAGCAGACCGCATTCAGCCAGTACGATCGTCCGCAGGCTCGTCGTCGCTACGCAGAGATTGCTGACCACCTTGGCCTGAGCGCGCCTGGTGACCGCACCGCAGCGAAAATCGAGAAACTGCTGGCGTGGCTGGAAAGCATGAAAGCTGAACTGGGTATTCCTAAGTCTATCCGTGAAGCTGGCGTGCAGGAAGCTGACTTCCTGGCCCACGTTGACAAGCTGTCTGAAGATGCATTCGATGACCAGTGCACCGGCGCTAACCCGCGCTACCCGCTGATCGCCGAGCTGAAACAGATTCTGCTGGATACCTTCTACGGTAACGAGTTCAGCGAAGGCGAAGCTGCCGCAAAGAAAGAAGCCGTAGCAGCGCCGAAGGCCGATAAAAAAGCGAAAAAATCCGCTTAATTTACGCCGGTAACAATAAATAAAAGGCCTCATCTTTTGATGAGGCCTTTTTTGTCGTCACTATTTTGCCTGACGTCGTAAAACCGGCGCAGAGCGGCGCCGAAGCATCAGCCCATCATATTACAGCAGCAATGGTAGCAGGACATTATCAGGCGCCTGGTGCGCGCCTGAGCGGGATCGACGAAGGGAGATTAGCTGGAGCGCTGTCTGCTTTGTACAAGCGTTAAAGAGCCCTCTTTTAAGGCTTCTTTATAATGTTTACGGCAGACCGATACGTAGCGTTCGTTGCCGCCAATAACCACCTGCTCACCCTCATTGTACGGCCGCCCTTCCTGGTCAAGGCGCAGCACCATACTCGCCTTGCGGCCGCAAAAACAGATGGTTTTTAATTCAACCAGCTTATCTGACCAGGCCAATAAATACTGGCTGCCGATAAACAGCTCCCCGCGGAAATCAGTACGCAGGCCGTAGCACAGCACCGGGATATCCAGACCATCAACAACCTCGGATAGCTCATGCACCTGCGCACGGCTCAGAAACTGGCTCTCATCAACTAATACACAATGAACCGGCTGCTTTGCATGCTCTGCGCTAATCTCGGCAAATAATGAGGTCTGCGGGTTAAACAGCCGGGCCGGCGATGAGAGGCCAATTCTTGAACTGACCTTACCGGAGCCAAAGCGGTCATCAATCTCAGCCGTATAAACCAGGGCACGCATGCCTCGTTCCTGATAATTGTATGAGGACTGCAGTAGCGCAGTCGACTTACCTGCATTCATTGCAGAATAGTAAAAATAAAGTTGTGCCATCGGCTGCGTAACCCCAATCAATGTGTTTTATCGCGGCGGGATTGTAGCATATTTTCTACCGCTGTCGGCCCCTTCAGGGAAGGACTGGCGGTTTATGTTGCGCAAACCGCCGCCTGAAAGATTAAGCGTCTTAATACAATCGGAGCTTCGGCTATTTGCCCGAAGCGCGAGGTTCAGGCGGCTGGAGCCGTTGTCTTTTGTGCCAATCAGCGCATTTTGCGGGCGGTTATAACGGATTTTGTGCAGCGTTTTATATTAAACATCCCCGTAACTAATGCGCTAATACTGAAGGGGGATATTTATCCCTGCAAAGTATAATTTTACTCCCTGGCCGCCAGGAAAATCATACTATCTCAGGGTTTTAGCTTGAGGTGCCGGTTAAGCTATAAGCGAGAAAGATGTGAACTCACGCGAAAAATTTAACTTAAATTAATTAATTACCGGGACAAATAACAAGTAATTTTGAATTCCTTACATTCTACCCTATTGCACATCTGATTATATCGCTCTATTATTAGTCCAACAAACCACCCCACAATATAAGTTTGAGATTACTACAATGAGCGAAGCACTTAAAATTTTGAACAACATCCGTACTCTTCGTGCGCAGGCGAGAGAATGCACCCTTGAAACGCTAGAAGAAATGCTGGAAAAATTAGAAGTTGTCGTTAACGAACGTCGCGAAGAAGAAAGCGCTGCGGCTGCAGAAATTGAAGAGCGTACTCGTAAACTGCAACAATACCGTGAAATGCTGATTGCTGATGGTATTGATCCGAATGAACTGCTGAGCACCATGGCGGCAGTTAAAGCGGGCACCAAAGCCAAACGCGCAGCACGTCCGGCAAAATATAGCTACGTTGATGAAAACGGCGAAACCAAAACCTGGACTGGTCAGGGCCGCACCCCGGCAGTGATCAAAAAAGCGATGGATGAGCAGGGCAAATCTCTGGATGATTTCCTGCTTTAATAAGTCGTCAGATTTGAAAAATCCCGCTTCGGCGGGATTTTTTTATCTTTACTCACTGCGATAAAAAAGCCGGAGCACAATACCTGCGCCCCGGCTCTGATATCTAAAGATAACGATTACTTAGCGATCGCTTTTTCCAGCCACTCTTTAAAATCGGCGCCGAGCGTTTTATGGCGCACGCCATATTCAACGAAAGCCTGCATGTAACCCAGTTTATTACCACAGTCATGGCTCTTGCCCTTCATATGGTAGGCTTCAACCGTTTCCTTCTCGATCAGCATATCGATGGCATCGGTCAGCTGGATTTCGTCGCCTGCGCCCGGAGGGGTTTTGGCCAGCAGCGGCCAAATATCGGCGCTCAGCACGTAACGACCGACGACGGCCAGGTTAGAAGGCGCAACGTCTGCTTTCGGCTTTTCTACCACGCCAACCATCGGCACGCTCTCACCCGGCTGCAGGGTCTGCCCCTTGCAATCAACGACGCCATAGGCGGTGACGTCAGCAACCGGCTCAACCATAATCTGGCTGGATCCGGTTTCATCGAAACGCGCGATCATTTCCGCGAGGTTATCGCTGCTCAGGTCGGATTCAAACTCATCCAGAATAACGTCCGGCAGAATAACCGCGACGGGCTCGTCGCCCACCACCGGGTGCGCGCACAGTACGGCATGACCAAGGCCTTTAGCGAGGCCCTGACGAACCTGCATAATGGTAACGTGCGGTGGACAAATAGATTGGACTTCTTCGAGAAGCTGACGTTTTACACGTTTTTCCAGCATTGCTTCCAGTTCAAAACTGGTATCGAAATGGTTTTCGATAGAATTTTTGGAAGAGTGCGTGACCAGAACAATTTCAGTAATCCCGGCCGCAATACATTCGTTAACAACATACTGAATTAAAGGCTTATCTACCAGCGGCAGCATTTCTTTCGGAATAGCCTTGGTAGCGGGCAGCATCCTTGTGCCTAATCCCGCAACCGGGATAACAGCTTTTCTTACTTTAGAATTAACGGCAGCCATTGAAATCTCCTGGACTGTATGTTTTTTAAACTAGCCATAATAATAACGCACCGAGTATATCAGCCTACCCAGGTAGGTCTGGTCTGAAAGGCGCGGATTTTCTCGAATTAGGACTTATACGTATAAAACCCATCGATAGTATCACTGCCAAAGACGATGCGGTAATCCTACCAGCGTGAAAATAATCTTAACTGTTCATTCCGCAGACAACATCAGGCGTAAACGGCCGCCCGCCCCCCAAATTTGGCACTGCCACGAGGAGCAGCGCTGGCTAATTTGGTTGAGATAAGCATTACCTAATGTGCCAAGCGGCACACCATTACTAATCTGTATTTGATGTTCTCCGGTATTCAGCGTGCCGTTTAAACCCGCCGATACCAAAATCAAATTTTTCAACCCGCTGTGGTAATAACCCACCAGCAGAGGAAATTGTCCGGGTAAATTCGCCTGACGAAGTAGCTGGTTGACCTGCTTTAACAATCCGGTCATTTCCGGCAGACGCTGGCCCTGATGGGCAAGCTGCTCCTGAAGCAAACCGTTAAACAGCGCGCGCAGCAGCAGCGCCGCAAGAACGCCATTATCACCCGCCCGGGTGACATCCAGACAGTAAAATGCCAAATCATTTTCTGATAATGGCGCAATATCGAGAACCAGACCGGGCCTGTCGGCGGTGACCAGCTGGCGATAGTGAATGCGGCAGCGCGATATTTCCTGCTGCACCGGTGGCTGTAGCTCCTGCAGCAGCCGGGACGCCGCGTTCGGGTCGCTGACCAGCGCATCCCAGTCCTCAAACAGCCGCTCCTCCTCTTCCACCCGCGAACTGAACATATGGGGATAGAGGCAGGCATAGACCGTCTCACGCAGGCGGTTAAAATCTTTTACCGGTTTAAGCAGAACATCCTGAACTCCAAGACGCAGCGCCCTGGCAATATCCGCCATATTCTCCGTCGCCGAAATCATCAGAATCGGCATCTGCTCGCCCTGGCCACGCAGATACTCCACCAGCTCAAGGCCATTCATGCGCGGCATCGAGATGTCGCAGATCATCAGGTCAGGCTTTGACTCGGCCATCTTTTGCAGTGCATCAACGCCATCCTCAGCCTGCGCGGTAGCGGCGCCCAGCGAGGTTAACCAGGAGTGCAAAAGAGTGCGGAAAACGGGCTCGTCTTCAACGATCAGAATGTGTTTTCCCGCCAATGGCTGCGTCATGATCTCTCCTCTGGCTGACGATAATTAAATATTGGCATGCAATTCACACTATCGCCTGTCAGAATTTACTGAAGTCTAAGTCAAGGGCGTCACGCCGAAGCGCGCACCAAAGGTAATAGTTCATCCATCTTTTTTTCCACCGCCAGATGGCCGGCAGCAATCGCCTCCCCGGCGCGATGGAAATCAAGGGTCGATATTTGTGGGCAAAAGGGCTGCAGCAGAATATCCGGTGGGTCACCCGCCATGCGGTTACGCTTCAGGCGGTTTTCCAGCACCTGAATAGAGGTGGACATAATTTCCATTGCCGTAGGCGTCGCGGTGGTCTTTTGCCGGGAACTCATTCCCGTCAGCCGCGCGCGCAGGCGCGAATGCCAGGTAAATTCTTTATCATCTTCTGCGCGCGGCTTCTCGATAGACCATAAGTCCTGCTGCATCAGATGCGCGTCGTGCTGAAGATCGACGGCGATGACAATGTCTGCCCCCAGCGCGCGCGTCAAAGAGACCGGGACGGGATTGACGACGGCGCCGTCAACCAGCCAGTAGCCATTGTGCATAACGGGCGACATCAGGCCGGGCATGCTGCAGGAGGCGCGTACCGCCAGATGCAAATCGCCTTCGGTAAACCACAGCTCGCGGCCGGTGCTCAGGTTGGTGGCCACCGCCGCAAACCGGCGATCGCAGCGTTCAATTTCAGAGGTAGGCAAGACTTGTCGATATTGATTGAATACGCGCTCCCCGCGCAGCAGGCCTCCACGACGCCAGGAGAGATCCATTAACCGCAGCACGTCCCAGTTGCTAAAGGAGCAGACCCATTTCTCCAGTACCGGAAGACGATTGCAGGCGTAGGCCGCGCCAACCAGCGATCCGATAGAGCACCCTGCCACAACGTCAATTTCAATACCTGCTCGCTGTAGCGCTTTAATCACACCGATATGCGACCACCCTCGGGCGGCTCCCGCCCCTAAGGCCAGACCAATCTTAAGCTTTCTCATTATTACCGATATACTTCCTTCCACCGCGAACATGGCATCATCGTCACGGCTCAGTTAACATAAAACACTTTGGCGTCGATGCGCCGTCATTCTTTTTCCATGGAGGCCGCTTTGTCGCCATTATGTCCCTGTGGCAGCGCTCTGGAGTATAGCGCATGTTGCCAGCGTTATCTGGACGGCGCGCTGCCAGCGCCAGACCCGTCACAGCTTATGCGATCCCGCTACAGCGCGTTTGTTATGAAAGATGCCGATTATCTGATTAAAACCTGGCATTCCTCTTGCCAGGCGCAGCAGTTCCGCGCGGATCTGGAGAGCGGTTTTGCCAAAACGCACTGGCTGGGATTGAGCGTCTTTGCCGCCGATGAGGGGCGAAATCCCGATGAAGGATTCGTCAGCTTTATTGCACGCTTTAACGACGATAGCCGTTCCGGCGTAATTATTGAACGTTCCAGATTCTTAAAAGAAAATGGACAGTGGTACTATATCGACGGCACGCGACCGCTGGTTGGTCGTAACGACCCCTGCCCTTGTGGCTCAGGTAAAAAATTTAAAAAATGCTGCGGCCAATAAACCGGCGTCAGCAATAGCAAACACTACAGGATTTCCCCCGCGATGCATTCATTACAACGTAAAGTACTACGCACTATTTGCCCTGATCAGAAAGGACTCATCGCGCGTATCACCAACATTTGCTACAAGCACGAGCTGAACATCGTGCAGAACAACGAGTTTGTCGATCACCGAACCGGCCGCTTCTTTATGCGTACCGAGCTGGAAGGTATTTTCAATGATGCCATCCTGCTGGCCGATTTGGATAGCGCGCTGCCGGAAGGTTCGATTCGCGAACTGACGCCTGCGGGGCGCCGCCGCGTGGTCATTCTGGTCACCAAAGAAGCGCACTGCCTTGGCGATCTGCTGATGAAAGCTAACTATGGCGGTCTGGATGTGGAGATTGCCGCTGTTATCGGTAATCACGAGACGCTGCGTACGCTGGTTGAGCGTTTTGATATTCCGTTCCAGCTGGTCAGCCATGAAGGCCTGACGCGTGAGGAGCACGATAAGCGGATGGGCGATGCTATCGAAGCTTTGGCGCCGGACTATGTGGTGCTGGCGAAATATATGCGCGTGCTGACGCCAGAGTTCGTTTCCCGCTTCCCGAACCAGATTATCAATATCCACCACTCATTCCTGCCGGCCTTTATTGGCGCTCGTCCGTATCATCAGGCTTACGAGCGCGGCGTCAAAATCATCGGCGCCACCGCGCACTATGTGAACGATAATTTGGACGAAGGCCCGATCATTATGCAGGACGTGATTCATGTCGATCACACCTATACGGCAGAAGATATGATGCGCGCCGGCCGCGACGTTGAGAAGAACGTGCTGAGCCGTGCCCTGTATCAGGTGCTGGCGCAGCGCGTGTTCGTTTACGGCAACCGAACGATTATTCTTTAATCGATAGATAAATTAGCTGGTTAGCTTTGCGCCTTTGCGCGCAAAAAGCAGGCAACCAGTTTATTTTTATCAACGGAGTGCTTTACAGGGGCGCGTCATTTGGTATGATGCGCCCCGCTTCCCCGGAAGGGAGCAGGCCAGTATTAGCATTACCCCGTGGTGGGGTTCCCGAGCGGCCAAAGGGAGCAGACTGTAAATCTGCCGTCATCGACTTCGAAGGTTCGAATCCTTCCCCCACCACCATTATTCACCACAGCCATGTGGTAACCCCGATGAGCCTTAGCGAGGTTTGCACTTATCGGGAAGGGTAAGAACCTTCGACCAGGGTTCGACTCGAGCGTCAGCGAGAGAACGTTGCCGAAGGCAACGGCCCGAAGGGTGAGGAGCGAAGCGACGAATAATCCTTCCCCCACCACCATTGTTCACTTTGCTGAATAGCCTACAATTTGATTTTACCCCTGGTGGGGTTCCCGAGCGGCCAAAGGGAGCAGACTGTAAATCTGCCGTCATCGACTTCGAAGGTTCGAATCCTTCCCCCACCACCATCACTTCCAGATATCTCATCAGTCGTAAACAAACACCAGCGTTGCATATCCTACCCATGCGGGAAGGATGAGAAGCTTCGACTAAGGTTCGACTCGAGCGTCAGCGAGAGAACGTTGCCGCAGGCAACGGCCCGAAGGGTGAGGAGCGAAGCGACGAATAATCCTTCCCCCACCACCATCACTTCCAGATATCTCATCAGTCGTAAACAAACACCAGCGTTGCATATCCTACCCATGCGGGAAGGATGAGAAGCTTCGACTAAGGTTCGACTCGAGCGTCAGCGAGAGAACGTTGCCGCAGGCAACGGCCCGAAGGGTGAGGAGCGAAGCGACGAATAATCCTTCCCCCACCACCATCACTTCCCAGATATCTCTTCACTCCCAAACAAGCATCAGCGTTGCACATTCTGCCCATCCGGGATGAACCTACATCGGCGGCAGGCGGCGCGTTACCGGCGAGCTTTTTACTATCGAGGTGTTGCACTGGGCATGTTCCGCCAGACCATCCAGCAGGGTATCAAGCTGCGCAATATCCCGCACCGACAGGCGCATGACGAAGCAATCTTCCCCCGTGACCTTGTCACATTCGATGCATTCTGGCATTGCCTGAATATATTTATCGACCTTCTGCAGCAACCCCGGAAGGGGCCTGACGCGAACCAGCGCCTGCAGGCCGTAGCCCAGCGCGGCCAGATTAATCCGGGCGCCATATCCCTGAATCACCCCGCGCTCTTCCAGACGCTTCACCCGCTCGGCGGTGCTGGGCGAGGTCAGCCCCACCCGCGCGCTCAGCACCTTTAGCGATACGCGCGCATCTTCCGCCAGACAGGCCAGGATAGCGCGGTCGATATTATCAATTAAGTGTTCCACTGTTTTTACCTGATAAATAAAAGTCATACCCGGAATTTACCTTAGATCACGCATATCAACCTGTCATCTGATTAACGACAATAGAGATACGCAAACGGAGGTAGAAAAATGACACATACGGTGACGGGCGTCTGGCAAATGAGCCTGGCGATGGTGATTTCGGGTTCGATCGGCGCATTCGTTTTACTCTCCGGTTTGCCGGTTATCGACGTGGTCTTCTGGCGCTGCCTTATTGGCGCGCTGACCTTAGCGGGCTTTATCTATCTCAGCCGACAGCCGTTCAGCCAGCTCACGCGGCTCACGCTGCTGCTGGCGATCCTCGGAGGCGTCGCCCTGGTCATTAACTGGCTGCTGCTTTTTGCCGCTTACGCCCGAATATCTATTGGCATGGCCACCGTGGTGTATAACACCCAGCCATTTATGCTGGTATTGATGGGAATGCTGGCCGGCGAGCGGGTGACGCTGATTAAGTGGGGCTGGCTGATTCTGGCCTTTTGCGGCGTGGTGGTCCTGCTCTCCAGCGAGCTGCTGCAGGCGCACGGCGGCCAGCTGGCGGCGGGTATTGCGCTGGCCCTTGGCGCCGCCTTTTTCTACGCGTTAACGGCGATAATCGCCCGCAGGCTGCGCCCTCTCCCACCCCAGCATATTGCCTTTATTCAGGTTATCGTCGGGACCATCATGCTGCTGCCGCTGGTTCAGGTTCCCGATTTTACCGCTGCGTTCCCCTGGCGGTACCTGCTGATTCTGGGCATTGTGCACACCGGCGTCATGTATCAGCTGCTCTACAGCGCGATTCAGAAACTGCCGACGCCCGCGATCGGTTCACTCTCCTTTATCTATCCGATTGTGGCGATCGTTGTCGATTATCTGGTCTTCGACCATGCGCTGGCGCCGGTGCAGCTGGCCGGGGGCGCGCTGATTCTGCTGGCGGCGGCGGGAAACAATCTGGGCTGGGGGGATGGGCTGGCGCTGAGCAATAAAAAACCCCGCCGAAGCGGGGTTTGATACGACCGATAGCGGCATTAGCGACGGGCGCGAACGATCTGATATTTGCGCGTCAGGTACTCTACCGGCGCGCTCCAGATATGCACCAGGCGGGAGAACGGGAACAGCAGGAACATCGTCATCCCCAGCACCAGGTGCAGGCGGAACACGAACGCCACGCCGTCCAGATGCTGTGAAGCGCCGCCGTGGAAGGTCACCACCGACTGCGCCCAGCCGACCAGCTTGAGCATTTCGCTCCCGTCCATATGCTGCGCCGAGAACGGAATCGTCAGCAGGCCCAGCGCGCACTGCACCAACAGCAGCGAGAGGATCAGGATATCCGCCGTCGTGGTGGTTGCGCGCACGCGCGGGCTGAACAGACGGCGCTTGAGCAGCAGCGCGCCGCCGACCAGGCACATCACGCCGCTGGCGCCGCCGGCAATCATCGCCATCTTCTGCTTCACGTCCATCGGCAGGAAGGACTCATACATCCAGTGCGGCGTCAGCATCCCGAGGAAGTGGCCGGCGAAAATGCCGAGGATCCCGATATGGAACAGGTTAGACGCCAGGTTCATGCCCTTGCGATCCAGCATCTGGCTGGACGCGGCTCGCCAGGTGTACTGACCATAGTCGTAACGCAGCCAGCTGCCGATCAGAAATACCGAACCGGCAATGTACGGGTAGATGTCAAAGAAGAACATATTCAGGAAGTGCATTATTGCGGTCCTCCGTTAGAGATATCCAGGTATTGCGGGGCCACGGCCCCGGCAAAACGACGCTGGTGAGCGGCAATTTCTGATTCGCCGCAGCCTTTATCGGCAAAGAATTTCACCTGCTCTTCTTCCCATACCGCGTCCAGCGCCTGCGGCGTATCGTCGCGGGCTTCATCGGCGATTTTTTCCGCGACCTTCTGGCTATCAACCCGGGTATCCGCCAGCTTCAGCAGCAGTTCAAACAGTACCGCATAACGGCTTTCGCGCTGCTGCAGGCGGGCGCTAAGCAGACCCAGAATCGGCGCCACGTCCTTCAGCCCGGCGATAGCTTCATCTTCCGGCAGCTGCGCCAGATATTCCAGGTACAGCGGCAGGTGGTCAGGAAGCTCATGGCTGTCGAGCTCCAGGCCATGACGCTCATATTGCGCCATCAGATCGACCATCGCCTGACCGCGATCGCGGGACTCACCGTGAACGTGTTCGAACAGCAGCAGCGACGTCGCCCGCCCGCGGTCAAACAGCTCGCTGTAATCCGACTGGGTATCCAGCACCTCCCGGGCGGTCAAATGGCGCAGGAAGTCGCCCAGCCTGCGGGCATCCTCCGCGGCGAATTTTTCCGATGACGCCAGCGCCTCCAGCATCTCCTGCTGATGCTGCCACAGGGCAGCGTCAGGATACTCAAGCAGGCGCGATACGATCACGAGTTCAATCATGGGTGCGGCTCCGTTTTGCTGGTCACGTCGATAGTGTCGATGCGGCGGCTATTGAACAGGTTGAACTGGCTGTCCGAACCGTGGCAGCCGTCACCGAAGGTGAAGCCGCAGCCGCTTTTTTCCGGGAAGGCGTCACGCGCCTGCTCGCGGTGGCTGCTCGGTACCACGAAACGGTCTTCGTAGTTGGCAATCGCCAGGTAGCGATACATCTCCTGCGCCTGGGCTTCGCTCAGACCCACCTCTTCCAGCGCGCGGGTATCCACGACGCCATCAACGCTTTCAGCGCGTTTAAAATGACGCATCGCCAGCATGCGCTTCAGCGCCAGCAGCACCGGCTGGGTATCGCCTGCGGTCAGCAGGTTCGCCAGGTACTGAACCGGAATACGCAGGCTTTCCACGTCCGGCAGAATACCGTTGCTCCCCAGCTCGCCGGCATCCGCCGCGGACTGAATCGGTGACAGCGGCGGCACGTACCAGACCATCGGCAGCGTGCGGTATTCCGGATGCAGCGGCAGCGCCAGCTTCCAGTCCATCGCCATCTTGTAGACCGGAGACTTCTGGGCGGCGTCGATAACCCCCTGCGGTACGCCGTCTTTCAGCGCCTGCTCGATGACTTTCGGGTCATTCGGGTCAAGGAAGACGTCCAGCTGACGCTGGTAGAGATCTTTCTCGTTTTCGGTGCTCGCCGCGGTTTCAATCGCATCCGCGTCATACAGCAGTACGCCAAGGTAGCGGATGCGGCCGACGCAGGTTTCTGAACACACGGTCGGCTGGCCCGCTTCGATGCGCGGGTAGCAGAAGATGCATTTCTCAGATTTACCGCTCTTCCAGTTAAAGTAGATCTTCTTGTACGGGCAGCCGGTGATGCACATCCGCCAGCCGCGGCACTTGTCCTGGTCGATCAGCACGATGCCGTCTTCCTCGCGCTTGTAGATAGCGCCGCTCGGACAGGTCGCCACGCACGCCGGGTTGAGGCAGTGCTCACACAGACGCGGCAGATACATCATGAAGGTATTTTCGAACTGGCCGTACATCGCCTTCTGCATGTTCTCGAAGTTTTTATCTTTCGCCAGCTTCTCGAACTCACCGCCCAGATCGTCTTCCCAGTTCGGACCCTTGGTGATTTTAGCCATGCGCTGGCCGGTGATCAGCGAGCGCGGGCGGGCAATTGGCTGCGCTTTGCTGTCAGCCGGCGCGTTATGCAGCGTCTGGTAGTCAAAATCAAACGGCTCGTAGTAGTCGTCGATACCCGGCAGATGCGGGTTGGCGAAGATTTTACCCAGCAGCATCGCGCGGTTGCCCATACGCGGCTGCAGCTTGCCGTTGATCTTACGAACCCAGCCGCCCTTCCATTTTTCCTGGTTTTCCCAGTCGGTGGGGAAACCGACGCCCGGCTTGGTTTCAACGTTGTTGAACCACGCGTACTCGGTCCCTTCACGGCTGGTCCAGACGTTTTTACAGGTGACTGAGCAGGTATGACAGCCGATGCATTTATCGAGATTCAGCACCATGCCGACTTGTGAACGAATTTTCATTTTACGCTCTCCTGTACCTGATCATTGCCTTCGCCATCCAGCCAATTAATATTTTTCATCTTACGTACCACCACAAACTCATCACGGTTCGAGCCGACGGTGCCGTAGTAGTTAAAGCCGTATGCCAGGTGCGCATAGCCGCCGATCATATGCGTCGGTTTTGGCGTAATGCGGGTCACCGAGTTATGGATCCCGCCGCGCTGGCCGGTAATTTCCGAACCCGGCAGGTTCATGATGCGTTCCTGCGCGTGGTACATCATGGTCATCCCGGCCGGCACGCGCTGGCTCACTACCGCACGCGCGGTCAGGGCGCCGTTGTTGTTGAAGACTTCAATCCAGTCGTTATCTTCAATGCCCATCTCTTTGGCATCCGCTTCGCTCATCCACACGATGGGGCCACCGCGGCCGAGGGTCAGCATCAGCAGGTTGTCGCTGTAGGTCGAGTGAATGCCCCATTTCTGGTGCGGCGTCAGGAAGTTGAGCGCTTTCTCCGGGTTGCCGTTTGATTTCTTACCCATCACCGCTTTCACCGAACGAGTATCGATCGGCGGACGGTACACCAGCAGGCTTTCACCAAAGTCGCGCATCCACTGGTGGTCCTGATACAGGGACTGGCGGCCGGAGAGCGTACGCCACGGGATCAGCTCATGGACGTTGGTGTAGCCGGCGTTATAGGAGACATGCTCATCTTCCAGTCCTGACCAGGTCGGGCTGGAGATAATCTTGCGCGGCTGCGCCTGGATATCACGGAAGCGAATTTTCTCGTCTTCTTTATTCAGCGCCAGGTGCGCGTGATCGCGACCGGTAAACTCGCTCAGCGCCGACCAGGCTTTCACCGCCACCTGGCCGTTGGTTTCCGGCGCGAGGGTGAGGATCATCTCAGCCGCGTCAATCGCCGTATCCAGCATCGGCTGGCCTTTCGCCGGGCCATCGGCCTTGGTGTAGTTGAGCTTACGCAGCAGATCCATCTCGCTCTGGGTGTTCCAGGCAATCCCCTTACCGCCGTTGCCGATTTTCTCCATCAGCGGGCCGATGGAGGTAAAGCGTTCCCAGGTTGCCGGATAGTCGCGCTCAACCGGAAGAATGTGCGGCGCGGTTTTCCCTGGGATCAGGTCGCATTCGCCCTTTTTCCAGTCCTTCACGTCGAGCGGCTGCGCCAGCTCGGCCGCCGAGTCGTGCTGGATTGGCAGGGTCACAATGTCGGTCTCTTTTCCGAGGTGCCCGACGCAGACTTCGGAGAATTTCTTCGCGATGCCTTTGTAGATCTCCCAGTCGCTTTTCGATTCCCAGGCCGGGTCGACGGCGGCAGAGAGCGGGTGAATAAACGGATGCATATCCGAGGTATTCATGTCGTCTTTTTCGTACCAGGTGGCGGTCGGCAGCACGATGTCGGAGTACAGGCAGGTGCTCGACAGACGGAAGTCCAGCGTCACCACCAGGTCCAGCTTGCCGTCGAGGCCGTTATCCTGCCACTCCACTTCTTCCGGCTTCACGCCGCCCTGTTTGCCCAGATCCAGCCCCTGAATACCGTGTTCTGTACCGAGCAGGTACTTGAGCATATATTCGTGACCTTTACCGGAAGAGCCCAGCAGGTTAGAACGCCAGATGAACAGGTTACGCGGGTGGTTTTTACCGTTTTCCGGCTGCTCCGCCGCGAAGCGGATGGTCCCCTCTTTCAGCGCCTTCACGGTGTAGTCAACCGGCGTCATACCGGCTTTCTTCGCCTCTTCGGCGATGCGCAGCGGGTTAGTCCCCAACTGCGGGGCGGACGGCAGCCAGCCCATACGTTCGGCGCGCACGTTGAAGTCCAGCAGATGGCCGGTGTAGCGGGATTTATCCGCCAGCGGTGACAGCAGCTCCTGCGCGGTGACCGACTCGTAGCGCCACTGGCTGGAGTGGTTATAGAAGTAAGAGGTGCTGTTCATGTGACGCGCCGGGCGCTGCCAGTCAAGGGCAAACGCCAGCGGCTGCCAGCCGGTCTGCGGACGCAGCTTTTCCTGACCCACGTAGTGAGCCCAGCCGCCGCCGCTCTGGCCGACGCAGCCGCAGAACACCAGCATGTTGATCAGGCCGCGATAGTTCATATCGAGGTGATACCAGTGGTTCAGACCGGCGCCGACGATGATCATCGAGCGACCGTGCGTCTTATCAGCGTTATCGGCGAACTCGCGGGCGGTACGAATGATGTTCGCCCGGGCAACGCCGGTAATTTTTTCCGCCCACGCCGGGGTGTATGCCTTAACGTCATCATAGCTTTTGGCGCAGTTTTCATCGTCCAGACCACGTTCCAGGCCGTAGTTGGCCATGGTCAGGTCATAAACGGTGGTCACCAGAGCGGTCGTCCCATCCGCCAGCTGCAGGCGTTTTACCGGCAGCTTATGCAGCAGGATGTTTTCCAGCTCAACGTTGGTGAAGTGTTCGGTGCCTTCGCCGCCAAAGTACGGGAAGCCCACCTGAGCTATCTCATCCTGGCTGCCCAGCAGGCTCAGCTGCAGTTCGATCTCTTCGCCGGATGCGCCGTCGCGCTGTTCAAGGTTCCATTTGCCTTTTTCACCCCAGCGGAAGCCGATTGAGCCGTTCGGCGCCACCATGTCGCCGTCGACGTTAATCGCCACGGTTTTCCATTGCGGGTTGTTTTCCTGGCCCAGCGAATCGACCAGGTCGGCGGCGCGCAGCATACGGCCCGCCGCGTAGTAGCCGTCGCGCTCTTCCAGCATCACCAGCAGCGGCATGTCGGTATAGCGACGGACGTAGTCGGTGAAGTACTGGCTTGGCTTGTCGAGATGGAACTCGCGTAGCATAACGTGGCCCATCGCCAGCGCCATCGCCGCATCGGTCCCCTGCTTCGGCGCCAGCCACAGGTCGCAGAGCTTGGCGATTTCGGCGTAGTCAGGGGTGATGGCAACGGTTTTGGTGCCTTTGTAGCGGACTTCGGTAAAGAAGTGGGCGTCCGGCGTACGGGTCTGCGGAACGTTAGAGCCCCAGGCAATAATGTAGCTCGAGTTGTACCAGTCGGCGGACTCCGGTACGTCGGTCTGCTCGCCCCAGGTCTGCGGGGAGGCCGGCGGAAGGTCGCAGTACCAGTCGTAGAAGCTCAGGCAGGTGCCGCCAATCAACGACAGGTAGCGCGCGCCGGAAGCGTAGGAGACCATCGACATCGCCGGGATCGGCGAGAAGCCCGCCACGCGGTCCGGGCCGTAGGTTTTGACGGTATAAACGTTGGATGCGGCAATCAGCTCGTTCACTTCCTGCCAGGAGGAGCGAACGAAGCCGCCGCGGCCGCGCGCCTGCTTGAAGCTTTTGGCTTTATCGGCATCTTCAATAATCGAAGCCCAGGCCGCAACCGGATCGCCGTGCTGGACCTTAGCCTCACGCCACATTTTCATCAGGCGTTTACGCATCAGCGGATATTTCAGGCGGTTGGCGCTGTACAGATACCAGGAGTAGCTGGCGCCGCGCGGGCAGCCGCGTGGTTCATGATTGGGCAGGTCCGGGCGGGTACGCGGATAGTCCGTCTGCTGGGTTTCCCAGGTGACGAGGCCATTTTTGACATAAATTTTCCAGCTGCATGAGCCGGTGCAGTTTACCCCGTGAGTGGAACGCACGATTTTGTCATGCTGCCAACGCTGACGGTAACCATCCTCCCAGTCCCGGTTGGTGTGTAGAAGCTGGCCGTGCCCGTCGGCAAAGGTCTCGCCCTTCTGTTTGAAGTAGCGAAACCGGTCCAGGAATTTACTCATGGGTTTCTCCTGTTTGGAGCCTGACGGCTCTCTGATAAATCGACATTGCTGGATTTGCAGCGAAGGTAACGCCATGAAAGAGGGAGAGAATTGATAACGATCAATGCGAAATGCCTTATGAATACCGCCCGAACCGCCAGCTACCACTTTGGTATTAGCTTTTTCTATTTTTTATCTAGCTGTTTTTTAAGGATTTTAATGGAAAAGTACGCCATTCGAAGCACGAGCATTATCCATATAGGTATTAAGGGGTAGACCGGACGACCGGGGGACGGTTTTGCTGAATTTCGCTACGCCGCCGCGCTAGCGCAGACGGCAGCGATTTAGGGGACAAAAAAAGGCGCAAATCACCTTGCGCCTTATGCCGGTAAACCGCATCGCTTAGGACTTCTGTTTACGCCCGTAAACCAGCCAGGTAATGATGACGCAGGCCACGTAGAACACGAGGAAGACCTTCATCGCCCCCGCCGGAGAGCCGGTCAGATCCAGAGAGATACCGAACGCTTTCGGGATAAAGAAGCCGCCAATCGCGCCGATCGCTGAGATAAAGCCCAGCGCCGCCGCCGTATCGGTCGCCGCTTCACGCGTCGCCTGCTCTTCGCTACCGCCCTGCGCCTTCACCCGCTCGGTGGTCATCTTACGGAAAATAACCGAAATCATCTGGAAGGTAGACGCGCTCCCCAGCCCGGCGATCAGGAACAGCACCATAAACACGCCGAAGAACGCGATAAAGCTACCGCCTTCACCGTGAGTCGGCAGCGTCAGGAACAGCAGGCCGCAGAAGATGGCCATCACCACGAAGTTAACCAACGTCACGCGAGTCCCGCCCAGACGGTCAGAGATAGCCCCGCCGGTAGAGCGCGCGAGGGCGCCAATAAACGGCCCGAAGAAGGCATAGTGCAGGATCTGCACGTCCGGGAACTGCGTTTTAGACAGCATCGCAAAACCGGCGGAGAAGCCGATAAACGAACCGAATGTTGCCAGGTACAGCAGCGCCATGATCCACAGATGCGCGCGCTTGAGCACCGGCAGCTGCTCGCGCAGCGAGGCTTTCGAGGCCGACAGGTCGTTCATAAAGAACCATGCCGCCAGAGTCAGGACGACAAGGAACGGAACCCAAATCCAGGCCGCGTTTTCGAGATACAGAATAGAGCCATCCGGCTGTTCGGCGCCGGTCCCGCCGAAGACGGCGAAAATAGACAGAGATACCACCAGCGGCGCAACCAGCTGCATAACGCTGACGCCCATGTTGCCGAGACCGCCGTTAATACCCAGCGCCCCGCCCTGCTTCTGTTTCGGGAAGAAGAAGCTGATGTTCGCCATGCTCGACGCAAAGTTTGCCCCGGCAAAACCGCACAGCAGGGAGATAATCACGAAAACGCTGAACGGCGTAGAGGTATCCTGCACCGCGAAGCCCAGCCAGACGCAAGGTACGATCATGATCCCGGTGCTGAATGCCGTCCAACGGCGGCCGCCGAACAGCGGAACCATGAACGCATAAGGCACGCGCAGCAGCGCGCCAGACAGCGCCGGCAGCGCGGTCAGCATAAATAACTGATCGGTCGTAAACTGAAAGCCAACCTTATTCAGGTTAACGGCCACGGCACTGAACAACATCCAAACGCAAAACGCCAGCAAAAGACACGGCACGGAGATCCACAGGTTGCGGCTGGCGACGCGGTGACCGCGCTGCTGCCAAAACTGAGGATCTTCCGGACGCCAGTCGGTGATGACTGAAGTGGTAGTCTTCTCCGGAAGGGAAGATTGACTCATATATACCTCTGATTATTCATATATCCCGCAGATACATTAGGGGTTACATGCGGCAGTAAGTTGATATAAATCAAAGGAAAAGTTGGCACCAATTGGCTTAAAAAAAAGCCATCACCCGAAGGGGGTAGTTATTTTCGCTTAAAAAAGTGTGGTTTTTCACATGACTGCCGGCCTTAATCGATCCCCTCATGGCGGCCCCCCTACTACCGACAATTAAAGGGTAATCCTTTATAGGTATGGGTATACTCCATCGGATATCCGAGAATAGGTCCCACTCCCGGATGGTTTGCCGGTCAGGAGCCACGCATTCTATGTTAAAACGTCTTTTTACCCCGCTCACGCTGGTGAATCAACTGGCGCTGATTGTCCTGCTTTCGACGGCCATTGGCGCCACCGGGATCGGCATATCCGCGCGGCTGGTGCACGGCGTTCAGGGCAGCGCCCACGCGATTAATAAAGCGGGCACGCTGAGAATGCAGAGCTATCGCCTGCTGGCCGCGGTGCCGCTCAACGCCAGCGACAGCAGGCTGCTCGACGAAATGACCGCCACCGTATTTAGCAAAGAGCTGCAGGACGCCGCCCTGCGGGACGGCCAGCAAAATCAGCTTAAAACGCTGCAGCACTACTGGCAGCAGGAGCTGGCGCCGGGGATGCGGCACGCGCAGAATCAGGCGACCGTCGCCACCGACGTCGCCGGCTTTGTCGACCGCATAGACCATCTGGTCACCGCCTTTGACCATACAACCGAACAGCGCATCAGGCACGTTGTCTGGATCCAGCGGATCCTGGGCTGCGGCATGGCGCTGCTGTTTCTGTTCACCATCGTCTGGCTGCGGGCGAGGCTGCTGCGCCCGTGGAAACAGCTGCTGGAGATGGCCCGCGCCATAAGCCATCGCGACTTTACTCGCCGCGTGCGCATCCGCGGACGCGATGAAATGGCCACCCTCGGGATGGCGCTGAACAACATGTCGGAAGAGCTGGCGGAGAGCTATTCCGTGCTCGAACGGCGGGTGCAGGAAAAAACCGCCGGTCTGGAGCAGAAAAACGAAATCCTCGCTTTTTTGTGGCAGGCCAACCGCCGCCTGCACTCCGGCGCCCCGCTCTGCGAGCGCATCTCGCCGGTGCTCAACGGCCTGCAGGGGCTGACGCTGCTGCGCGATATTGAAGTCAGGGTCTATGACCTTGAAGATGAGGACAACCATCAGGAATTCGCCTGTCATTCCGATTTTCACTGCGATGACAAAGGCTGCTATTTATGTCCGCGCGATCTGCCGCCGCTGCCCGACGGCGGGGCAACGCTGAAGTGGCGGCTCTCGGATGCCCATAACCAGTACGGCATTCTGCTGGCCACCCTGCCGGCGGGCCGCCATCTGAGCCACGATCAGCAGCAGCTGGTGGATACCCTGGTCGAGCAGCTGACCTCGACGCTGGCGCTGGACAGACATCAGGAGCATCAGCAGCAGCTGATCGTCATGGAAGAGCGCGCCACTATCGCTCGCGAACTGCACGACTCGATTGCTCAGTCGCTCTCCTGCATGAAGATGCAGGTCAGCTGCCTGCAGATGCAGGGCGAAAATTTACCGGAAGAGAGTCGCCTGCTGCTGGGTCAGATTCGCAACGAGCTGAATACCTCCTGGGCGCAGCTGCGCGAGCTGCTGACCACCTTCCGCCTACAGTTAACCGAACCGGGACTGCGTCCGGCGCTGGAAGCCAGCTGTCTGGAATATAGCGCCCATTTCGGCTTTACGGTAAAGCTGGACTACCAGCTGCCGCCGCGTTTCGTCCCCTCGCACCAGGCGATCCATGTGCTGCAAATCGCCCGCGAGGCGCTCAGCAACGCGTTGAAGCACGCCGAAGCGACGGAGGTCACCGTAACCGTGTCGCTGCGGGATAATCAGGTCAGGCTGATGGTCGCGGATAATGGCCGCGGCGTACCCGACCATGCCGAACGGAGTAACCATTACGGTTTAATTATTATGCGGGATCGCGCCCAGAGCCTGCGCGGAGACTGCCAGGTACGCCGTCGCGAGACGGGCGGTACCGAAGTGGTCGTCACCTTTATCCCGGAAAAAGCGTTTTCAATCCAATAGGAGAACCCCATGAGTCAACAGGAACGGGCAACCATCCTTCTCATTGACGATCACCCGATGCTACGCACCGGCGTTAAACAGCTGGTTAGCATGGCATCCGACATCCAGGTGATCGGCGAAGCCAGCAACGGCGAACAAGGTATTGCGCTGGCGGAGTCGCTGGATCCAGACCTGATCCTGCTGGATCTCAATATGCCGGGCATGAACGGCCTGGAAACCCTCGATAAGCTGCGAGAGAAGTCGCTCTCCGGCCGGGTAGTGGTCTTCAGCGTCTCCAACCATGAAGAGGATGTGGTCACCGCCTTAAAACGCGGCGCCGACGGCTATCTGCTTAAAGACATGGAGCCGGAAGATCTGCTGAAAGCCCTGCAGCAGGCGGCTGCCGGCGAGATGGTGCTGAGCGAGGCGTTAACGCCGGTGCTGGCGGCCAGCCTGCGCGCCAACCGCGCCACCTCGGACCGCGATATCAGCCAGCTGACCCCGCGCGAGCGCGATATCCTCAAGCTTATCGCCCAGGGCCTGCCGAACAAAATGATCGCGCGCCGTCTGGAGATCACCGAAAGTACCGTCAAGGTGCACGTTAAGCATATGCTGAAGAAAATGAAGCTAAAATCGCGCGTCGAAGCCGCGGTCTGGGTACACCAGGAGCGCGTTTTCTAGGGCAGTTGCTGCCAGGATACGCCCTGGGCCGAGAATTTTACCAGTGGCTCGCTCAGCGCCAGTGCGATCTCATTGGAAGAGACGCGCTGACCCGTTTTATCTTCTACCACCACCGACAGATGCCACAGATTGGTCGCGCCCGGTTCATCGCTCCACGCCGGCAAAATCACGCTCCAGCCGTCAGGGCTATTGGCATCCACGGGCGACGTCAAACTCAGCAGCTGCGTATCCCCCTGCCATTTCAGCGATTTAATCCCATGCAGGCTACGAATCTGCAGCTTAAGCTGTACCGTTTCCCCGGACTGCAGATCCCACGGCGGCGTGGCCAGATAGGCCGACAGCGATTTACGCTGGCGATACTCAACCACCGGCAGATTATCGCGCTCCGGGCTGTCGTAGCGGCTGCCGCGCAGGGAGCGGCCGATCGCCACCTCGTCGGCCGCCAGCTGCTGCTTTAACGGCACGCCGAAGCGATAGTTCAGATTCAGCCCGACGTTGTTCTGACTGAGCCCGCTTTCGCCCTGCTTATGCTTTGCCGTAACCGTCACCAGCGGAACCGGGGTGTAGTTGAGTCCCACCGAGACCGCCACCGGATTATGGTAGCCGGTACCCGAATGGAACAGGTCAACGCTGTCGCCAAAATACTGCTCGACGCTGACGCTGGTATTAATATGCTGGTAAAAGGGCAACCGCGCCTGGGCCGTGACGTCGTAGCCGCTCGCCATGCGCTGCTCCTGGGTCAGGCTCCCGCCCTGCTGCCAGCTGCCTACCGGGTGGTAGTAGTTGGCCGACAGGCGTATCGACTCTCCCCACGCCTCGGCGCCGATGCTGCCGCGCGCCAGGCTCTCATCCAGCACCTTATCGTAGAATGAGTTGTAGCCCAGCAGCCAGGTTCCAACCCGCCAGCGCTGCCCGAGGCCGATATTGCCCACCAGGCCGCTGTCGCGCTGGGTCACCGAATACTGGTTCCAGGTGAGGAAGTCGCCGCTATCCTGCAGCGGCACAAACCAGCTGCCCTTGCTGCCGGTAAAGCGTCCTTCCTTATTCACCAGCAAATCAACGTTGGCGTTGCCCCACGGCGATAGCCAGCTCTCCAGCTGCTGGCTGACCTCGCTGCCAATCTTGCCGATCGCAAGCATCCGCGCCTGCTCGCCGGTGGTCAGGCCATTATCGCTCATGCTGGCTTCGCCGAATTTTTTCGCCATCTCGGCAAAGTGCTGCGCGTCTTCATCAAGCTGGGGCGCGATGCCGAGATCGGGCAGCGCCGTCTGTTGCTCGCTAAAAGCATTGCTTCCCTGCAGGGCACGTACCGGCGCGCCGGCCAGCAGCAGGAGGATGGGGAGAAGTGGCGTAAGGCGGAATGACAAAGGCATTAAACGGATGACACAGGCTCGCGAAGGATGGCAACAGAACCTAAGTTTACCGTTTTTTGCCATCCCCCGCAGCCCATTAGCCAATTTCAGGAATATGCCGAATCTTACGCCCCGGCCCAATTTTCCGTTAACGGCGCTTTCAGTTGCGGGAGAGAGGAGCCCGCAGCAGACGGGTCTCCGCCATCAGGAGGCCTCCGCCCGCGCCAGCAGAACCTGGTTGCCCACCCACACCTTGCCGTTCTCCACCTTGACCGGCCAGGCGCGTACCGCCTGCTCGCCGCCGTCGCAGGCGCGGCCGTCGCGCAGGCGAATGCGCTGTTTGTAGAGCGGGGAGATGACTATCGGCTCGCCGCCGGCGTCGCCGAGGATCCCGCGCGACAGCACGTTGGCGTCGCTGCCGGGCTCAAGGTTATCGAGCGCGTAAATCTGCTCGCCAAAGCGGAACAGCGCGATCTGCCGCTCACCTAGCCGCGCGCCGATCCCGGCCTCGGCGGGGATCGCCTCGAGATCGCAAATCGCCTGCCACGGGCGGGCCGAAGGCGCGCCTTCATGCAGCACGGGCGCCGCCACCGGCTGCGGCTGGCCGCGGAGCGGCCGGCGCTGCACCGCGTCATCCGGCTGCTCGCTGTTGACGTAAGAGCGGAATAGCGCCAGGCGCTGCGGATCGTTAAGGGTGGTTTGCCACTCGCACTGATAGCTCTCCACCACCCGCGCCATCTCCTGCTCCAGCTCCTCGCCGATCCCGAGGCTATCCTCAAGGATCACCTCGCGCAGATAGCCGATGCCGCCCTCAAGGTTGTCCAGCCAGGTGCTGGTACGCTGCAGGCGATCGGCGGTGCGGATATAGAACATCAGCAGACGGTCGACGGTGCGGATCAGCGTCGCGTCATCGATATCGCTGGCAAACAGATCCGCATGGCGCGGCTTCATGCCGCCGTTGCCGCAGACGTATAGATTCCAGCCCTTCTCGGTAGCGATTACCCCGATATCTTTACCCTGCGCCTCGGCGCACTCCCGCGTACAGCCGGAAACCGCCATTTTGATCTTATGTGGCGCGCGCAGGCCCTTGTAGCGGTGCTCCAGCGTCACCGCCAGGCCGGTCGAATCCTGCACACCGTAGCGGCACCAGGTGGAGCCGACGCAGGATTTCACCGTGCGTAAGGATTTACCGTAGGCGTGGCCGGTTTCAAACCCGGCCTCCGCCAGTTCGCGCCAGATGGCCGGCAGCTCCTCAAGGCGGACGCCGAAGAGATCGATACGCTGGCCGCCGGTAATTTTGCTGTACAGCTGATAGCGTTTGGCAATCTGCCCGATGGCGATCAGGCCATCCGGCGTCACCTCTCCGGCCGCCATCCGCGGCACCACCGAATAGGTACCGTCCTTCTGGATGTTGGCGAAGTAGCGGTCGTTGGTATCCTGCAGCGGCAAATGCGCCGGCTTCAGCAGATATTCGTTCCAGCAGGAGGCCAGCACCGAGGCCACCAGCGGTTTACAGATTTCGCAGCCGTGCCCCTGGCCGTAGCGGGCAATCAGCTGTTCAAAGGTGCGGATGTGGTTCACGCGCACGAGGTGATAAATCTCCTGCCGCGACCACGGGAAGTGCTCGCAGATGTCTTTTTTGACCTCGACGCCCTGGGCGGAGAGCTGATACTCCATCACCTGCTTGACCAGCGCGCTGCAGCCGCCGCAGCCGGTAGCGGCTTTGGTACAGCTCTTGATCGCCGCCATGTCGCCCGCGCCGCCGCTGACCGCCCGGCAAATATCGCCTTTGCTGACGTTGTGGCAGGAGCAGATTTGCGCGCCGTCCGGCAGCGCCGCTACGCCGAGCGCCTTCGGCGCGCTCCCTTCGAGAGCGGGCAGGATCAGGCTTTCCGGACGCGCCGGCAGCGCCATAGCGTTGAGCATCATCTGCAGCAGCGTGGAGTAATCGCTGGCGTCTCCGAGCAGCACGCCGCCAAGCAGCGTTTTGCCATCCTCGCTGACGACGATTTTTTTATAGATCTGCTCCGGCCCGTGGGTCCACTGATAGCTCTGGCAGCCGGGCGTGCGCCCCTGGGCGTCGCCGAAGGAGGCGACGTCGATGCCCAACAGCTTGAGCTTGGTGCTCATATCCGCCCCGCTGAACCTCGCCTCCTCTCCGGCGAGGTTCGCCGCCGCCGTTCTCGCCATCTGATAGCCCGGCGCCACCAGGCCGTAAATTTTATTCTCCCACAGGGCGCACTCGCCGATGGCCAGCACGTCCGGGTCGGAGGTACGGCAGAGATCGTCAATGCAGATACCGCCACGCTCGCCTACCGCCAGCCCGCCGCTGCGCGCCAGCGCATCCTGCGGGCGGATACCGGCGGAGAACACCACCATATCGGTACTGAGCGAGCCGCCGTCGGCAAAATTAAGCGTCAGCCCTTCGGCATCGCGCACGATGGCCTGGGTTGCCTTGCTGGTATGCACCCCGACGCCAATATCGCTAATTTTTTCCCGCAGCATCGCCGCCCCCGGACCGTCCAGCTGTACCGCCATCAGGTTCGGCGCAAACTCCACCACGTGGGTTTCCAGCCCCAGTTGCCTGAGCGCGTTGGCGGCCTCCAGCCCGAGCAGGCCGCCGCCGATCACCACCCCGCGCTTCGCCCCGCTGGCGCAGGCGGCGATCCGGTCGAGATCGTCCAGCGTGCGGTAGACGAAGCAGCCGTCAAGATCGTGGCCCGGCACCGGCGGAACGAAGGGGTAGGAGCCGGTGGCCAGCACCAGCTTGTCCCAGTGGGTTTCGTGGCCGCGGCCGTCGCGAACCACCCGCGCCTCGCGATCAATGGCGGCCACCGGCTCGCTCAGGCGCAGCTCAATCCCGTTGTCGGTAAAGAAGTCGCCTTCCACCAGCGACAGCGATTCCGCGCTGCGGCCGGCGAAATATTCCGACAGATGCACCCGGTCATAGGCGGCGTAGCGCTCTTCACCAAACACCACGATCCGATACTGCTGATGCAGGTTACGGCTGACGCATTGCTCAAGAAAGTGGTGGCCGACCATGCCGTGTCCGATCAGCACCAAAACGGGTTTTGTCATAGAGATTTGTCCTGCAGCGCGCGGCTGCGTTGAAGAAGGTTCAAAAAGCCATTCTGGCGGTGCGCGGATTCCCGGCCGTGCCGTCAGCGGCGCTGAACGGCTCAAGACCGGTCACCTTCAGGCGGGTACCGCCGCCCCCCTACGCCGCTTTCGGCTGTTTTTCGTAGAGGAAATGCAGGATCTGCTGGCGCAGGTGGTGATAGCGGCTATCGTCCGCCAGCTGCACGCGATTGCGCGGCCGGGGCAGATTGATATCGAGGATTTCACCGACCGTCGCCGCCGGGCCGTTGGTCATCATCATTACCCGGTCCGACAGCAGCACCGCCTCATCTACGTCGTGGGTAATCATCACGATGGTGGTGTTCAGCGCCTGCTGTATTTGCATGACCGCGTCCTGCAGATGGGCGCGGGTCAGGGCGTCGAGCGCGCCGAAGGGTTCATCCAGCAGCAGCACCTTGGGCTTCATCGCCAGCGCCCTGGCGATCCCCACCCGCTGCTTCATTCCCCCGGAAATTTCCCCCGGGCGCTTGTGCAGCGCATGGCCCATCTGCACCCGATCGAGGTTGTGCTCGATCCACTCCCGGCGCTCGGCCTTGCTCATGGTGTGGCGAAAGACCCGATCCACCGCCAGAGCCACGTTGTCAAAGCAGGTCAGCCACGGCAGCAGGGAGTGGTTTTGAAACACCACCGCCCGCTCCGGCCCCGGTCCGGCGATTTCGCGGTTATCGCACAGCAGGCCCCCTTCCGTCGGCAGCGCGATCCCGGCAATCAGATTCAGCAGCGTCGATTTGCCGCAGCCGGAGTGGCCGATCAGGCTGACGGTTTCCCCTTCGTAGATATCGAAGGAGACGTTTTGCAGCGCCAGAAACTCGCCGCTGGCGGTATTGAAACGCTGGCTGACGGCCTGTACCTGAATTAATGGTTTCATAGCGACTCCCTATTTTTCCTGCCAGCTGAAGCGGCGGGCGATAAGCATGAGGCCCTGCTCAAGCAGCAGGCCGACGACGCCGATAATCACGATGGCGATAATGATGTTTTCCACGTTGAGGTTGTTCCATTCGTTCCAGATCCAGAAGCCAATTCCCAGTCCGCCGGTGAGCATTTCGGCGGCGACGATCACCAGCCAGGCGATGCCAATGGAGAGGCGTACGCCGGTCAGCACCGCGGGCAGCACCGCCGGGAAGAGGATGCGGCGCATCACCGTCCATTCGGAGAGCTGTAAGACGCGCGCCACGTTGAGGTAGTCCTGCGGAATACGCCGGACGCCCTCGGCGGTGTTGATCACCATCGGCCAGATGGAACAGATAAAGATGGTGCAGCTCGACGCAGGTTCGGCTTTCTGGAACAGCAGCAGGCCGATTGGCAGCCAGGCCAGCGGGCTGACCGGACGCAGCAGCGCGATCAGCGGGTTAAACATGCGGGCAAAGAACAGCGAGCGGCCAATCAGGAAGCCCAGCGGAATGCCGACCAGCGCCGCGAGGCCGAAGCCCACCGCCACGCGCTGCAGCGATGCCAGCACGTTCCAGCCGATGCCCATATCGTTGGGGCCATCCTGATAAAACGGATCGGCAAACAGCGTCAGCGCCGAATCAAGGGTGCTGAGCGGCGTCGGGAAGCCTTTGCCGTTAATCGCCGCCAGCTGCCAGCAGAACAGGAGCAGCCCTAGCCCCAGCAGCGGCGGCAGCACCCGCTGGACGCCTTCACGCAGCCAGCGCCTGACGGCGGGCGTTGGGCGCCGGACCTGCACCGGCGGCAGGATAATCACTTCGCCCGGCGCGTTTTCCGCGCGGACCACTGCCGGTTGGGTACTACTTTTTTGCGCGTGTTTCATCTCATGCCCCCATACGTTGAATCGCAAAGCCGCGGGCGTAGCCTTCCGGATCGGCCCCCGTCCATACCGTTCCGTCCATCAATGTGCTGCTGCGCATCGTCTGACCCGGCGCGCTGATGCCGCCAACCGCCTGCGCCGCCTCTTTCCAGACGTCGATGCGGTTGATCCGCTGCGCCACCGCCTGATAATCCGGCGCCGCTTTCAGCAGCCCCCAGCGGCGGAACTGGGTCATAAACCACATGCCGTCCGACAGCCACGGGAAGCTGACTTCGCCGCGATCGTAGAAACGAATCGGGTGCGCGTCCTGCCAGCGGCGCCCCAGCCCGTTGCCGTACTCACCCAGCATCCGCCCGGTGAGGTACTGCTCTTTGGTATTCAGCCACGCGCGCTTCGCCAGAATGCGCGCCGTCTCACGGGTGTTCTCCGGCGAAGCCTCTATCCAGCGCGAAGCCTCCAGCACCGCGGCAACCAGCGCCCGGGCGGTGTTCGGGTTACGCTCCACCCACTCGCTGCGGGTGCCGAGAATTTTTTCCGGATGATCCGGCCAGATCTCCTGCGACGTGGCGGCGGTAAAACCGATGCGATCGTTGATGGCCCGCGCGTTCCACGGCTCGCCGACGCAGAAGCCCACCATGTTGCCGATCCGCATATTCATCACCATCTGCGGCGGCGGCACGACGACGGTGCGCACGTCGTCAAACGGATTGATGCCGCCGCTGGCCAGCCAGTAATAGAGCCACATCGCGTGGGTGCCGGTAGGAAAGGTATGGGCGAAGGTGTAGCAGCCCGGCGCGCTCTGGCCAATCAGCCGCTTCAGGCCGGCAAGATCGGTGACGTCTTTGTCCTGCAGATCGCGTGACAGGGTGATGGCCTGCCCGTTGCGGTTGAGGGTCATCAGGTTGGCCATGGACTGCGGTTTGCTGGCAATTCCCAGCTCGAGGCCGTACAGCAGGCCGTAGAGAATATGCGCCGCGTCCAGCTCGCCGGAGATCAGCTTATCGCGCACCGCCGCCCAGCTGGCCTCTTTGGTCGGCACAAGGGTAATGCCGTATTTTTTATCAAAGCCTTTCAGCGATGCGATCGCCAAAGGCGCGCAGTCGGTTAGCGGAATAAAGCCCACCCGCACGGTGGTTTGCTCCGGCTTATCGGAGCCTGCCGCCCACGCCGCCTGCATCACCCCGGGCAGCAGCATCGCGCCGCCAAGCGCGGCCCCCGCCTGTAGAAAACGCCGCCGCGTTATTGAAATTTTATCGCCCATACCCGCTCCAGAACGCGCAAAAAAAAGCGCCCGACAGTGCTTACGCACTGCAGGACGCCTTTATCCACGGACCCGCATGCCGCCGTTGGCCTGCTGTCCAAAAATGATGAACTAACTCGATTTAACTGACTCTGTTTTAATTAATGCAAACGGGATGCCAGTTTTCCAGATAGCCGTTTTTGCCGCTTTTCCTCCCTGCTGCGGCGGTGGTCAGGGCCAGAATTGCACCGCCGACAGGCAGGGAATGCCCACTCATTGTGCACCTACTCCTTTGGGGTTAGCGGCCATAATGACTTCACCATCAGCAGGGCGCGGGCAATTTCCACCATCCGCTGATTCTTATCCATCGCCATCTTGCGCAGCGCCTGCCAGGCCTGCTCTTCGCTCATTCCCTGATGGGACATCAGGACGCTTTTGGCCTTCTCAATGACCTTGCGCTCTTCGAGGCTATCCTTGAGCGACGCCAGCTGACCGGAAAGCTGCTGTAGCTCATAGGCCTGCTGGCGCACCAGCGGCAGTAGCTGCCGGTCCAGCCGTCGCGCAACGTCGTCCCCGCCGTCCTCTTCCGGCCAGCGGTCGGGCGGCATCTCCGGCCCGCTCCCCTGCAGCAGCCGATCGGCGGCATCGAGCAGATCGCTAATCAGCTGCTCTTCCAGACCGCGCATCAGCTCCAGCCGCTGCGTCTGGGCGCAGAACCAGCGCAGCGCCGTTTCGCCGCTCTCCTGCGAAGGCAGGCGGGTGCAGGCGATACGCCGCAGTTGCTCTATTTCGAGGCCGGCCTGGCACTGCTCATAGAACAGCGCGGTCTGTGCCGCATCGGCCAGGGCCAGAAAGCTGTCAAAGCACGGCTGCTGCCCGTCGATCCGGTCCACCAGCAGCTGGCGCAGCTCATCGCTGAACTGACCGCGGGCAAAGCCCGACGCCCCCAGCGCGCGCTCCTGACCCACCAGCTCTTTGCCCTGCATAAAGCTGTAGAGCGCCACCATCCCGCCGGCGATCTGCGGGTCGTCGATGCTGTCATTGAGCTGCGGGACGATATTCAGCAGATGCCGGATAATGCGGCTGAACTGACCGGTCGCCTCCTCGGCGGCAATCGTACGAAGACGTACGGCCTCGCGCAGAACAGGAAGCTGCCCGAGGTACCATACCGCGCTGGCGATACGCCAGCACAGGGCGCTGCTGGCGCTGGCGCGCGTTGGCCCCAGCGCCAGGCGAAAGGCGGCCAGCCGTTCATCCACCAGCGCCCCGCCGGCGCGACACTCGGCGGCGTAGAGCCGGCCGCCGGAGCAGAGCCAGATATTGGACGCCCCGCGCTCGCACTGCAGCATATGCACCAGGGCGCTAATCTGATTGGCCAGCGCCCCCTGCTGCGCCAGCTGACGCAGCTGCTGCTTCTGGAGCTGGCGCGCATGTTGGAACCAGTCGTTTGCTTCAGGCACGGTGCCGGCCGTATTATTCATACCCCCTCCCGGGTTAACGCTTTATACTTCAGCTAAGCAATAACCGTGCCTTATACCAAGGAGTCCTTATGCAAAGTATTGTGCTTATCGCCAACGGCGCCGCCTACGGCAGCGAATCCCTGTTCAACAGCCTGCGTCTGGCGATCGCCCTGTGCGAACAGCAGTCCGAGCTGGCGCTGAAGGTGTTTTTAATGTCCGATGCGGTCACCGCCGGGCTGCGCGGTCAAAAGCCGGCGGAAGGCTATAACATTCAGCAGATGCTGGAGATCCTCACCGCGCAGAACGTGCCGGTAAAGCTGTGCAAAACCTGCACCGACGGCCGCGGGATCACCACCCTGCCGCTGATCGATGGCGTCGAGATCGGTACGCTGGTTGAGCTGGCGCAGTGGACGCTGGCGGCGGATAAAGTCCTGACCTTCTGAGTTAACCCTCTTTAGCAGGATTAAATATCAGGCTGGCAGCGTTTATTGCCTTAAAAAATATGCCAGCTGAATGCTTTCAGGAACAACGTCATTTTTGTTTAATCTTTATCCTTTTTTTTGATCAAAATCATCATCCGCACCTTCCCCATTTGGTGTTATGCCATGAGCAAAGTGTGAACAATATCACGCGCAGGATTGAACGGGCAGGATGCCGTGGGCTGACAAAGACGGGGTAGGAAAATGGCAATGGTAAAAGCAAGTTTGACGTTGTTTGGCGGTGATACGCTGGTGGTGCGCTGTTCAGAGCGCTGCCATATTCACCTGATGAGCGCTAAGGTTCCAGGCGACAGCCACGCGGATGTGCTGAGCGTGCAGGACCGGGACCGCGCGTATATGACCGTGCCCTACAGCGGCACCTGGAACGTGCTTATTGACAGCCACAGCCAGTCGCTGGAGCACTCAATTAGCTACGTTCCCGCCTGATACGTCCGCTTCTCGCATTCTGACCGCAGGTTTCATGCCCGGGCTTTCCGGGCATTTCTCAGGCCAGCCCCGGCTGACCGCTATCACCCAGCAGATTTCGCACCTTGCCGACCAGATCGTCGAGGCAATCATCGTGCATGCCGAGTTTACGCAGCTCCTGCTCCAGCGAAAAAAGATACTGAGCGTTAGTGCCGAGCGGACCGCTGGCTTTGGCAATCAGCGGCGCGATCACCTGGGCGCTGGTATCGGCTTCGAACAGCGGATGGCGCGGATCCATAATAAAGACCAGCGCGTTGACCGTCCGGCCGTCGTCGAGCTCCAGCTTGCACCAGGTCGGCAGATAGCAGCCGGTGATCATCTCCCGCTTCCACAGCAGGGTGAGCTCCTCTTCCAGGGTGCAGTCCGGCAGGCGATAGGCGACGCCGGTGGTGCGTCCGCCCTCCTTCAGCGCCAGCATGCGCCCCGGCTGATGCGCGCTTCCGCGCCCGGCGGTGAGCCGCAGACAAAAGGCGCGGTGCCAGCCCGGCAGCGTGCCGGTACAGGACTCACGATACTCAAGGGCCGGGTTCCACATCAGCGACCCGTAGCCAAAAATCCAGACCGATCCCGCATCCGGACGACAGGCTAAAGTGGCCGCCAGCGAGGCCGCCCGTTGCTCTGCCGACCAGAGTAGCGATTCCTCAATAGCGCCAAACGCCGTCTTACAATCCGCATTGATTAAGAAATCACGTGTTAACACTTCTACTACCTCCGCCACTGCCCGCTTCCGGCGTTTATCTGATGCCATCCTTGTGAAACATTGCTGAATTATTATCCAGCTTTATTTGGCAATTAGCAATTGACGCCGCGCGGGCGCCGGCCGGGCAGCAGAACCGGCTATGACTTCCTGTGCCAGCGGTCATCGTCTCCCTTGCGGTAGTTATGTTTTACCGCCGCCCAGGCCACCTTATGCGCGGTCTCTTCGCGGCTGGCGTCGCCCCGGCGATCCTCGCTGCTCTTGTACTGCTCCCAGGCGCTGTTAAACGCTTCTTTATAAATCTCCTGCGCATGTTCAGGCAGGACGTGGCGGACGCTATCGGGTAGTTCTTTTTTACTGTGATAAGGCATATTGTCCTCCAGAAAGGGGAAGTAATTTAAGTCTGGAACGCAATATTGGGCTACGCAAGGCGCGAGGGAGTGAGAAGTCGACTTTAGTAATTATCTGAATCATAAATATAAAAGCGCAATAACAGCAGGTTATAGCAATCTAACACCATTAGTGGTTGATAGCGGTAAATTTAAGTAAAAAAACCAATCAACTTCCGTAATGTCTGTTATTTTATCAACTTACGGTATCTATAATTATAACACCTGCACAATATGGAGATGGTTGATGACCCATGCACATGAGGCGGTAAAAACCCGCCACAAGGAGACGTCCCTCGTATTTCCGCTGCTGGCACTGGCGGTGCTTTTCTTCTTCGGAAGTAGCCAGTCACTGCCAGTGGTTATTGCGATTAATATTCTGGCGTTAGTCGGTATTCTCAGCAGCGCATTCAGCGTAGTACGCCACGCGGACGTGCTGGCCCACCGCCTGGGCGAGCCCTACGGTTCGCTAATTTTAAGCCTGTCGGTAGTGATTCTGGAAGTCAGCCTGATTTCCGCGCTGATGGCCACCGGCGACGCGGCGCCGACGCTAATGCGCGATACTTTGTACTCCATCATTATGATCGTCACCGGCGGGCTGGTCGGCTTCTCGCTGCTGCTGGGCGGGCGTAAGTTCGCCACCCAGTATATGAATCTGTTCGGCATTAAGCAGTATTTAATCGCCCTGTTCCCGCTGGCGATTATCGTGCTGGTGTTTCCCATGGCCCTGCCCGGCGCCAACTTCTCCACCGGCCAGGCGCTGCTGGTGGCGCTTATCTCTGCGGCCATGTATGGCGTGTTCCTGTTGATTCAGACCAAAACGCACCAGAACCTGTTTATTTATGAGCATGAAGATGACGGCGACGACGATGACCCGCATCACGGCAAGCCGTCGGCGCACAGCAGCGGCTGGCATACCGCCTGGCTGCTCATTCACCTGATTGCGGTGATTGCGGTGACCAAGATGAACGCCAACCCGCTGGAGACGCTCCTGACCAGCATGAACGCGCCGGTGGCCTTTACCGGTTTCCTGGTGGCGCTGCTGATCCTCTCGCCGGAAGGCCTGGGCGCCCTGAAGGCGGTGTTAAACAATCAGGTACAGCGTGCGATGAATCTGTTCTTCGGCTCGGTGCTGGCCACCATCTCTCTGACCGTACCGGTCGTGACCCTGATTGCCTTTTTAACCGGCAACGAGCTGCACTTTGGCCTCGGCGCGCCGGAAATGGTGGTGATGGTCGCCTCGCTGCTGCTGTGCCAGATCTCTTTTTCGACCGGGCGCACCAACGTGCTGAACGGCGCGGCGCACCTGGCGCTATTCGCCGCCTATCTGATGACTATTTTTGCCTGACGCTCCCCTGGCGGCATAAGCAGCGTGCCGGGCGCATAAAAAAAGCCTGCCGGTTTTACAACCGACAGGCTTTTGTCATATCAGGGGGCCGTTACTTGCTGGTATCCAGCTCGTCAAAGCCTTTAACCAGATCGTCGATGGCCTTCATTTGCTTCAGGAACGGCTCCAGCTTATCCAGCGGCAGCGCGGACGGGCCGTCGCATTTCGCATGATCCGGGTCCGGGTGCGCTTCAATAAACAGGCCCGCGATACCGACCGCCATTCCGGCGCGCGCCAGTTCGGCAACCTGCGCGCGACGGCCGCCGGAAGCGGCGCCAAACGGGTCGCGGCACTGCAGCGCGTGGGTAACGTCAAAGATAACCGGCGAGTTGTTAGAGGCTTTTTTCATCACCCCAAAGCCCAGCATATCCACAACCAGGTTGTCGTAGCCGAAGTTAGCGCCGCGGTCGCAGAGGATCACCTGGTCGTTGCCGCCTTCAATGAACTTGTCGACAATGTTGCCCATCTGGCCCGGGCTCACGAACTGCGGCTTCTTCACGTTGATCACCGCGCCGGTTTTCGCCATCGCTTCAACCAGGTCGGTCTGGCGGGCAAGGAACGCCGGCAGCTGAATCACGTCAACCACGTCGGCCACGGCCTGCGCCTGGCTGGCTTCATGAACGTCAGTGATGATTTTCACGCCGAAAGCCTGCTTCAGCTCCTGGAAAATCTTCATCCCCTCTTCCAGACCCGGCCCGCGATAGGAGTGGATGGAAGAACGGTTGGCTTTATCAAAAGAGGCTTTGAACACATAAGGAATGCCCAGCTTCTGCGTCACCGTCACGTAGTGTTCACAGATACGCATCGCGAGATCGCGGGATTCCAGCACGTTCATCCCGCCGAACAGGACGAAAGGCAGGTCGTTTGCTACGTTGATATCACCAATGCTAACCACTTTTTGTTTCATAAGATCGCCTTATCAGGGTGTAACCGGAATCATTCCAGATAAATACGCGTCATACCTCAAAGCCGCCTCAGCGCGGCGTATTTCGCGTATATCGACTAATGCAAGGTAATTTGTTTGTGCGAAATCGTGTTGATTTGCGCGCGGATCATTTCGCTGATCGGGTCTTCGGGACACTGTTCGACGAAGTAGTTCAGATCCAGCAGCGCCACGTGGTCGCACTCGAGCTGGGCGTAAATCAGCCCGCGGTCGCGGATCTCGTACGGGTCTTCCGGGTTGAACTGCAGCAGCGCTTCGCTGGCGCGCAGGGCCAGCTCCATCTGCCGCTCTTCCATCAGCGCCGATTTTAAAGTGTCGAGCAGCTTGTGGATTACTTCCGCGTTATCCGCCTCGTCAAGATCCTCGTTGAACAGCTCGGCCACCGGGCTAATATTGCCCTTCAGCCACACTTCCAGGGTGTGCTCATTGAGCGTTTCCCCATTGAACGGGTTAATCAGCCACATCTCTTCGCTGTCTTCAGGATCGGCGCGCAGCAGCATCTGCGTCGGGAAAATCACCGGCACCACCGGCAGATCCATGCGCTGGGCAATCCACAGCACAATCGCCCCCAGCGACGCGGCGCTCCCCTGACGATTAATCAACACCTTATCAATCCACAGGGCATCGGAAAGCCGGTAGACGCCGTGGGAGTCGCTGAAGCCCCATTCATGATAGAAAAGCTCCAGCAGCCGCTCCAGCTGACGTTCCTGATCCCACGAGGTTGCGATCTCTTCCTGCGCCAGGCCCAGCAGCCGCTCCAGCTCGTCCTGCACGTAAGCTGTTGGAAAGTCGTCGCGGATCAATTCAGAAATGAGGACCATTCCATCGCACAGTGGCGCTTTATTAAATTCGAAATCAGCTAGTGACCTCATGACTTACCCCAGTAACGGTGTTCTTGTGATGGCGAGTTGTATGATGATGAACAACACCACCAAAGCCAGCAGGAAAGCGATAAACCCGCTCTGCTGGCTGCGCGGATGCCGACGGCCCAGCGCGATAAAACCCAATGCGATGTAAATAATAACGCCAAACAGCTTCTCCGTCAGCCATGCGCCCTCTTCAGTAAACGGCAGATAGTGCGTTATTGCCATTAATCCGGCGCCGCTGAGAAATAATAGCGTGTCGCTGCAGTGCGGGACGATACGTACCCAGCGACGGTTAAGCTGCGGGCTGCCGCTATAGCGCCACCAGTAGCGTAACGCGAACAGGCTGACCGACACCACCACCGCCGCGATATGCAGATACAGCACCGCGGTAAACAGATTCATACGTCAACCTTCTTATCCATAGCCGGGAAACGTCCTAACGTCAGGCGGTCGTTATCGCCGTAATCGCGGCAGGTCACCACGTCCAGGTATCCCGCATCGCGGAACAGTTCGCGCACCGCGGCGCCCTGCTGCCAGCCGTGCTCCAGCAGCATCAAGCCATCAGGCGTCAGGAAGCGGCGCCCTTCGCGAACGATGTGCGCCAGATCGGCAAGACCCTTATCGGCGGCGACAAGCGCCGTTTTCGGCTCAAAGCGAACGTCGCCCTGCGCCAGATGCGGGTCGGTTTCGTCGATATAGGGCGGGTTGCTGACGATGATTTCAAACTGCTGGCCCGCCAGCGCGCTGAACCAGTTACTCTGCAGCACCGTCACGTTGGTGATGGCGAGCTGAGCCGCGTTGCGCGCGGCTAAAGCGGCGGCGTCGGGCATAAAGTCGACCGCCGTCACCCGGCAATCAGGACGCTCGCTGGCCAGCGCCAGCGCAATCGCGCCGGTGCCGGTGCCTAAATCGAGGATTCGACACGGCGTCGCCGGCAGCCGCGCCAGCGCCTGTTCGACGAGACACTCGGTGTCCGGACGCGGGATCAGGGTCGCCGGCGATACCAGCAGCGGCAGCGACCAGAATTCGCGCTGACCGACCAGGTGCGCGATCGGCTCGCCGCGCTGGCGGCGGCTCAGCAGCGCCTCCAGCTCGACCAGCTGGTCGTCAGTCAGCGCCGTTTCGCCAAAGGCGAGCAGCCAGGTGCGCGCCCTGCCGGTAACGTGTCCCAGCAGGATCTCCGCGTCGCGGCGCGGGCTTTCGCTGTCGCTCAGCCGGGCAATCGCCTGCGCCAGCCACCGTTGAAAAATCATCATTCCTGCTCGGAAAGCGCTGCCAGCTGATCGGCCTGATATTCCTGGACAATCGGCTCAATGAGCATATCCAGCTTACCTTCCATCGTTTCATCCAGACGGTAGAGCGTCAGGTTGATGCGGTGGTCGGTCACGCGGCCCTGCGGGAAGTTATAGGTGCGGTTACGATCGCTACGATCGCCGCTGCCCAGCAGGTTGCGTCGGGTAGAGGCTTCCGCCTGCTGGCGCTTGGCCACTTCGGCGGCACGAATGCGCGAGCCCAGCACCGACAGCGCCTTCGCTTTGTTCTTGTGCTGAGAGCGTTCGTCCTGGCACTCCACGACGATGCCGGTCGGTAAGTGGGTAATACGAATCGCGGAATCGGTGGTGTTAACGTGCTGCCCGCCCGCCCCTGAGGAGCGGAAGGTGTCGATACGCAGATCGGCCGGGTTGATGTCCGGCATTTCGGCTTCCGGCAGCTCCGGCATCACCGCGACGGTACAGGCGGACGTATGGATACGCCCCTGGGATTCGGTCGCCGGCACGCGCTGGACGCGGTGGCCGCCGGACTCGAACTTCAGCCGGCCGTAGACGCCGTCGCCGCTGATTTTAGCGATCACCTCTTTATAGCCGCCGTGCTCGCCGTCGTTGGCGCTGAGGATCTCCACGCGCCAGCGGCGGGCTTCCGCGTAGCGGCTGTACATGCGGAACAGATCCCCGGCAAACAGCGCCGCTTCGTCCCCGCCGGTACCGGCGCGAACTTCGACGAAGGCGTTACGCTCATCGTCCGGATCTTTTGGCAGCAGCCGAACCTGCAGCTGCTGCTCCATCTCTTCGCTCTTATCTTTGGCGTCGCGCAGCTCTTCCTGCGCCATTTCGCGCATCTCCGGATCGTCAAGCATCATCTGCGCGGTTTCAATATCATCCTGCACCTGACGCCACGCGGTATAGCAGCGCGCAACGTCGCTCAGCTGCGCGTACTCGCGCGACAGCGCGCGGAACCGATCCTGATCGGCGATGGTCGTAGCATCCCCCAGCAGCGCCTGAACTTCCTCATGGCGTTCGTACAGAGCTTCCAGTTTGGCAACAATAGAAGGCTTCATAGGTGTGAATTAACCCTGTCCTGAAAAAAGAGAGAAATGGCGCTATTCCAGCCCGAGGCTGTTGCGCAGAATATGCAGGCGTTCGTCGTCCCCGTCACGGGCGGCCTGCTGAAGAGATTTGGTTGGCGCGTGGATCAGGCGGTTAGTCAGCTTACGCGCCAGGTCCTGCATGATTTCCTGGGCATCGCCGCCCTGCTCCAGCGCAGCCAGCGCTTTTAGCGTCAGCTCCTCGCGGACCTGTTCGGACTGGGAGCGATATTCACGGATAGTCTCGCTCGCGCTCTGGGCGCGCAGCCAGGCCATAAATTCGCTGGTTTCCTGCTCGACGATCGATTCCGCCTGTACCGCGGCGGCTTTACGCTGCGCCAGGTTGTGCTGAATGATGTTTTGCAGGTCGTCGACGCTGTAGAGATAGGCGTTCGCCAGCTTGCCGACTTCGGGCTCGACGTCGCGGGGCACCGCGATATCGACCAGCAGCATCGGCTGATTGCGGCGCGCCTTCAGCGCACGTTCCACCATCCCTTTGCCAATTATCGGCAGCGGGCTGGCGGTGGAAGTAATAATAATATCGGCGTCTTTCAGCCGTTCATCGATGTCGCTCAGGGCAATAACCTCAGCGCCGACTTCATCCGCCAGCACCTGGGCGCGTTCACGGGTGCGGTTGGCAATGACCATTTTGCGTACGTGGTGCTCGCGCAGGTGGCGGGCTACCAGTTCGATGGTCTCCCCGGCGCCCACCAGCAGCACCGTCACGCTGGAGAGCGATTCGAAGATTTGTCGCGCCAGCGTACAGGCGGCGAACGCGACGGAGACCGCGCTGGCGCCAATGTCCGTTTCGGTCCGCACGCGCTTGGCAACGGAGAATGACTTCTGGAACATCCGCTCCAGCTCGCTGACGTTGAGATGCCCGCGGCTGGAATCAGCAAAGGCTTTTTTAACCTGACCGAGGATCTGCGGCTCGCCGAGCACCAGCGAATCCAGGCCGCTGGCGACGCGCATCAGATGGCTGACCGCATCGTTATCCTGGTGCCAGTAGAGGCTGTTTCGCAGATCGTCTTCATTAAGATGGTGGTAATCACACAGCCAGCGGATGAGCACTTCCTGCAGATTATCCTGCTCCTCAACGCTGAGATAGAGCTCCGTGCGGTTACAGGTCGACAGCACCACGCCTCCCTGCACCATTGGCTGAGCCAGCAAGCTCTCCAGCGCCTCATCGAGCGTGTCCGGCGAAAACGTTACGCGTTCTCGCAGCGCTACCGGAGCTGTTTTATGATTAATGCCAAGAGCTAAAAGGGTCATTGTGAGGGAGTAGTACCAGCGTTGCTAAGGTTAGTCTGAGCGCATCATACAGGATGCGCGGAATCAATAAAAGAGACGCTCCCCTTTTGGAGTAATAGCCAGGGCGTAACAGCCACTAACGGTAATTTTTTGATTTCAGACAATTTGAACGTAGACGCTACCGCCGGGCAACGCTAGCATTAAAGGTTATTATTGTAACCCGCTACACAAATCGTGTGCGTATTCACCCTATCGCCGGATTTCACTGTAGACATCAAGGATTTGTCATCATTATGAATCGACTGCTCCGCCTGTTGCCCCTGGCAAGCCTGGTCCTGACCGCCTGTACGCTCAACGCCCCGCAAGGCCCCGCTAAAAGCCCGGACTCGCCGCAGTGGCGCCAGCACCAGCAGGATGTCCGCAATCTTAGCCAGTTCCAGACCCGCGGCGCCTTTGCCTGGCTTTCCGACGAGCAAAAGGTTTACGCCCGCTTCTTCTGGCAGCAGACCGGGCAGGATCGCTATCGCCTGCTGCTGACCAACCCGCTGGGCAGCACCGAACTGTCGCTGACCGCGCAGCCGGGTAGCGTAACGCTGATCGATAACAAGGGTCAGACCTACACCGCAGCCGACGCGGAAGAGATGATTGGCCGCCTGACCGGAATGCCTATCCCGCTGAACAGCCTGCGCCAGTGGATCGTCGGCCTGCCGGGGGATGCGACCGACTACACCCTCGATCAGCAGTATCGTTTGAGCACCCTCAACTATACGCAAAACGGTAAAACATGGCGCGTGACTTACGGCGGATATACCAGCGATACCACGCCATCGCTGCCGGCCAACATGGAGCTCAACAACGGCAGTCAGCGCATCAAGCTGAAAATGGATAACTGGATTGTGAAATGATGACCCGCTGGCCCTCTCCTGCGAAACTGAACCTGTTTCTATATATTACCGGACAGCGCGCCGACGGTTATCACCAGCTGCAGACGCTGTTCCAGTTTCTCGACTACGGCGATACGTTAACCATTGAAGCGCGCGATGACGGCGAGCTACGCCTGCTGACGCCGGTGGACGGCGTGCCGAATGAAGAGAATTTGATTATTCGCGCCGCCAGGCTGCTGATGCGGGCGGCGGCGGAACGCGGGCGGCTGGCAGCCGGCAGCGGCGCCGATATCAGCATCGAGAAGCGCCTGCCGATGGGCGGCGGGCTGGGCGGCGGCTCGTCCAACGCCGCCACGGTGCTGGTGGCGCTGAATCAGATCTGGGGCTGCGGACTATCTGAAGATCAGCTGGCAACGCTCGGGCTGCAGCTCGGCGCCGATGTGCCGGTCTTCGTTCGCGGTCATGCGGCCTTTGCCGAAGGCATTGGCGAAATACTGACCCCGGTCGAACCGGCGGAAAAGTGGTACCTCGTCGCCCATCCTGGAGTCAGTATTCCTACCCCGGTCATCTTTCGCGACCCCGAGCTACCACGAGATACCCCGATCAGGTCAATAGATACGTTGCTAAAATGTGAATTTCGCAATGATTGCGAGGTTATCGCAAGAAAACGTTTTCGCGAGGTTGATGCGGCGCTTTCCTGGCTGTTAGAATATGCGCCGTCGCGCCTGACTGGCACAGGAGCGTGTGTCTTTGCTGAATTTGACACCGAATCTGCCGCTCGTCAGGTGCTGGAGAAAGCCCCGGAATGGCTACAAGGCTTTGTTGCGCGCGGAGTTAACATCTCGCCGCTCAGGCTAGCCCTACTCTAAGTTGCTCCGTTTTAGCGTGAGCAATAAATAAGTATGCCGGGCAAATTGAGTTACGGTGACAACGTCACCCTGTTCCAGACGTTGCATCGCTCTCTTTAAATACACCGCCTGGATGGAACGGCGCCGCCGCACGGTTTTTGGCCCTTTTCATCCACCACTGGACGCATGCCTGAGGTTCTTCTCGTGCCTGATATGAAGCTTTTTGCTGGTAACGCCACCCCGGAACTAGCACAACGTATTGCCAACCGCCTGTACACTTCTCTTGGCGACGCCGCTGTAGGTCGTTTTAGCGACGGCGAAGTCAGCGTACAAATCAATGAAAACGTACGCGGTGGTGATATTTTCATCATCCAGTCCACTTGTGCTCCCACCAACGACAACCTGATGGAACTGGTTGTTATGGTTGATGCCCTGCGTCGCGCTTCGGCGGGTCGTATCACCGCTGTTATTCCTTACTTCGGCTATGCTCGCCAGGACCGCCGCGTGCGTTCCGCCCGCGTGCCAATCACGGCTAAAGTGGTTGCGGACTTCCTGTCCAGCGTTGGCGTTGACCGCGTGCTGACCGTTGACCTGCACGCTGAACAGATCCAGGGCTTCTTCGACGTTCCGGTTGATAACGTATTCGGCAGCCCAATCCTGCTGGAAGATATGCTGCAGCTGAATCTGGATAACCCGATCGTGGTTTCTCCGGACATCGGCGGCGTCGTGCGCGCCCGCGCTATCGCCAAACTGCTGAACGATACCGATATGGCCATCATCGACAAACGTCGTCCGCGCGCTAACGTCTCCCAGGTGATGCATATCATCGGCGACGTGGCTGGCCGCGACTGCGTCATGGTTGACGACATGATCGATACCGGCGGTACGCTGTGCAAGGCGGCAGAAGCGCTGAAAGAACGTGGTGCTAAACGCGTCTTCGCTTACGCTACTCACCCGATTTTCTCCGGCAACGCAATCCAGAACATTAAAAACTCGGTGATTGATGAATTCGTCGTTTGCGATACTATTCCGCTGGCGCCAGAAATCAAAGCCCTGGAAAAAGTTCGTACCCTGACGCTGTCTGGTATGCTGGCAGAAGCGATTCGTCGTATCAGCAACGAAGAATCTATCTCTGCAATGTTCGAGCATTAATCGAGCCTGGCCCAAAGAAACCCGCTGAGGCGGGTTTTTTTGTCTCTTAAACCAATTTGTATGACCATTGCCTCCTTCACCTGCCATATTAGTTGACAGATGATGCGCCCATGGATGAAACATTATCGTGAATAGATTATTTTCCCCCCACGTGATGCCTTTCCGCGCCCTCATCGACGCTTGCTGGAAAGAAAAATATACCTTTTCGCGCTTCACCCGCGACCTGATTGCCGGGATAACGGTGGGGATTATTGCCATCCCTCTGGCGATGGCGCTGGCAATTGGCAGCGGCGTCGCGCCGCAGTACGGACTCTATACCTCCGCCGTCGCCGGGATCATCATCGCGCTGACCGGCGGCTCGCGCTTTAGCGTTTCCGGCCCGACCGCCGCCTTTGTGGTGATCCTTTATCCGGTATCGCAGCAGTTTGGCCTCTCCGGGCTGCTGGTCGCGACGCTGATGTCCGGTATTTTTTTAATTCTTTTCGGCCTGGCCCGCTTCGGGCGGCTAATTGAGTATATCCCGCTCTCGGTGACCCTCGGATTTACTTCAGGTATCGGTATTACTATCGGTACCATGCAGATTAAGGACTTTCTTGGCCTGCAGATGGCGCACGTGCCGGAGCACTACCTGCAGAAAGTCGCCGCCCTGGTCATGGCGCTGCCGACCGCCAACCTTGGCGATGCGGCGATCGGGATCGTCACTCTCGGTACTCTGATTATGTGGCCGCGTCTCGGGATCCGCCTGCCCGGCCACCTGCCCGCGCTGCTGGCAGGATGCGTCGTAATGGTGATCGTGAATCTGCTGGGCGACCAGGTTGCCACCATCGGCTCCCAGTTCCACTATATTCTGGCCGACGGCAGCCAGGGCAACGGTATTCCGCAGCTGCTGCCGCAGCTGGTGCTGCCCTGGGATATGCCGGGCTCCGATTTCACCCTCAGCTGGGCCTCGCTGCAGGCGCTGCTGCCGGCGGCGTTCTCGATGGCCATGCTTGGCGCTATCGAATCGCTGCTGTGCGCGGTCGTGTTGGACGGTATGACCGGCACCAAGCACAAGGCGAACAGCGAGCTGATTGGCCAGGGCCTGGGCAATATCGTCGCGCCTTTCTTCGGCGGCATTACCGCGACCGCGGCGATTGCCCGCTCGGCGGCAAACGTCCGCGCCGGGGCGACCTCACCGGTCTCCGCGGTAATCCATGCCCTGCTGGTGATCATGGCGCTGCTGATCCTCGCCCCGCTGCTCTCCTGGCTGCCGCTTTCAGCGATGGCGGCGCTGCTGCTGATGGTGGCGTGGAATATGAGCGAAGCGCATAAGGTAGTGAACCTGCTGCGCTATGCGCCGAAAGACGACATTATCGTGATGCTGCTGTGCATGTCGCTGACCGTGCTGTTTGATATGGTCATTGCGATTAGCGTCGGTATCGTGCTGGCTTCGCTGCTGTTTATGCGCCGTATTGCCCGCATGACGCGCCTGGCTCCGGTCAACGTAGAGGTTCCCGACGACGTGCTGGTGCTGCGGGTTATCGGCCCGCTGTTCTTCGCCGCCGCCGAGGGGCTGTTTAACGATCTGGAAACGCGAATCGAGGGTAAACGGATCGTGGTGCTGAAATGGGATGCGGTGCCGGTGCTGGACGCCGGCGGCCTGGATGCCTTCCAGCGCTTCGTGAACAAGCTGCCGGAAGGCTGCGAGCTGCGGGTCTCTAACCTGGAGTTTCAGCCGCTGCGTACCCTGGCCCGCGCCGGCGTCCAGCCCATTGCCGGACGCCTGAGCTTCTACCCCGATCGCAACGCCGCGCTGGCGGATATTTAACTAGCGGGATGCGGGCGTTTGCGCCCGCATCATCACCCCTATCGCCTGCTGGAGCCAGCCGAGCACCGGCGGCGTCATCCACGTCCCTTTCATCAGATGCGGTTCGCGCTCCATCGCGTGGCGAAACTTTTGCTGGGTCTGCGGGCTGGTTCCGGCATACGACTGAAACAGCGCCAGCCACTGCCGCGCCAGCTTTTGCCCGGCCTCGGATGCCGGATCGGTCTGTTCAGCGCAGGCCTGATGCAGCGCCGATACCAGCCCCGGCCACTCCATCAGCCGATCGAAGTAGTGCTCACGGGTAAACGCCAGCTCGTCGGCGTTCAAATAACGCGCCCAGATCGCCAGCTTGCTTTGCGCAAAGGCGTGGGTAATGTAGTCCACCACCTCGGGGGTAATCCCGGTTTGCGCGCGCATTTGCGGTTCCGCAGCGTGCATCTCATTGAGGCGGGTGAGAAACTCAGGCCGCCCGGCGGTGTCAAGCTCCAGGCGCTCCATCCAGCGGGTGGCCAGCGCCATCGCCGGCGGCGAGTCCGGCGGACAGCGCTCCTCCATCAGCCGCCGCGCTTCAACGACCAGCGCCTGCCAGATTTGATTGCGCTGCTCGTCCTGTTCTGCGAACGGCAGCGCCTGTAGTTCCTGCGGACTAAACCAACGATCGTACATATTCATAAGCTCCAGAGTCTGTAGCCAGGACTCAAGATCGGGTTCATTCCCGCTACCCAGTTCATCGCGCAGCAGCGACAGCCTTTCGCGCAGCGTTGAAATCGTGCGCAGCTGCGTATCAAGGGTGGCAATTTGCTGCCCCAACAGGTCGGATAACGAAAGCGAACCGCGATCGAGATGCCCCTTAATAGCGGCGAGTTCCAGCCCGGCCTGTGCCAGCGCCTTAATCATATGCAGCCGCTGAACGGCCGCCAGATCGTACAGCCGATAACCCGCCGCGCTTCTGGCCGAAGGCGTCAGCAGCCCGGTTTGCTCATAGTGATGTAGCGTACGGACGGTTATTCCGGCGCGTTTCGCCAGTTCCCCCACCTGAATTAACATGACTGCTCCTTTTGCCTGCCAGTGGCACAACTCTGCCGCCTGACGTTACGTTAGGGTCAAGCGCATATTTATCAACGGGGCAACAATATCAGCGGGACTGCCGTTGCGGGAGTAAAATAAGCAGGAGTAACATAATCAGCCAGCCGGTTAGATTGCGGCTGGCGGCTGTGCGGATGAGTTCACAAAATTGCACCCGCCTGGCGACAGGTGCAAGCAATGGACTGGCCTAGCTGTGGCGATGCTGGTCGCGACGGCAGCGTTTGTCGTAGTGGCGCACCCACCAGTATCTGTCGCCGACCTGTTCATGACCGCCGACGCGCGCGCCGGCAAGCCAGAGAACGGCGCCGACGAAGATGCTGAGGATCGCGCCGTGCGCGAAGAACTGCGGCAGGTCAAGCTGCGGTAGCTGGTTTAAAATGGAGTAGCCGACGCCAACAACCATGACGACCAACCCTAAACCCATCAGTATATTACCGAGTAACGAAGCGTTTCTGCGTTTCATATGTCACCTCCGGAACCTTGGGTTATCTGAGAGTATCCTCAGAACTTATAGGCGAAGTATAGACAATAGGCAGAAGAGTGATTGCGTAGGCGATCACATTAGCGAGCAACAAACCAACAAAAGTTTACAAATAACTTACTGAACAACATCAAATTCTAATGGTTCACCGGCGAAATTATCATCGCGATAGCGCTGCGTTGGCAGAATTTTGTCAAGCGCGCTCGCAGACAGTACACTACGCGCCAGAGAACGACCCATGCAGGATATAAAAGTGACGATAAAACTGATTGTCGGCCTGGCTAACCCCGGTGCGGAATACGCGGCAACACGCCATAACGCGGGCGCCTGGTACGTAGATCTCCTGGCCGACCGCCACCGCGCCCCGCTGCGCGAAGAGAGCAAATTCTACGGCTACACCTCGCGGATTAACTTTGCCGGCGAGGATGTCCGCCTGCTGGTGCCGACCACCTTTATGAACCTCAGCGGTAAAGCCGTGGCGGCGATGGCCACCTTTTACCGGATTAATCCCGATGAGATTCTGGTCGCCCACGATGAGCTGGATTTGCCGCCCGGCGTGGCGAAATTTAAGCTCGGCGGCGGCCACGGCGGACATAACGGCCTGAAAGATATCATCAGTAAATTGGGCAATAACCCGAACTTTCACCGCTTACGCGTCGGAATCGGCCATCCAGGCGATAAAAATAAAGTTGTCGGCTTTGTATTAGGTAAACCGCCGCTTAGCGAGCAGAAACTGATTGATGAGGCCGTTGATGAAGCCGCGCGCTGTACGGAAGTCTGGCTGAAAGATGGCCTGACCAAAGCAACCAACCGTTTACACGCATTTAAAGCGCAATAACCGGCCGACGTGCGGAATTTTTGCCGCACACCGTGTATAATAGGCGAAGCTATTTACTTTTCTACAATCTGTTCAATGTAACAGGTTGATTATCCAAAGATTAAGGTGATTTAAATCATGGGATTCAAATGCGGTATCGTCGGTTTGCCCAACGTCGGCAAATCCACCCTGTTCAATGCGCTCACCAAAGCGGGTATTGAAGCGGCCAACTTCCCCTTCTGTACTATTGAGCCGAACACCGGTGTCGTACCGATGCCCGATCCGCGTCTGGATAAGCTGGCCGAAATCGTAAAACCGCAGCGCATCCTGCCGACTACCATGGAATTCGTCGACATCGCGGGCCTGGTAAAAGGCGCATCCAAGGGCGAAGGTCTGGGCAACCAGTTCCTGACCAACATCCGCGAAACCGAAGCGATCGGCCACGTTGTTCGCTGCTTTGAAAACGACAACATCATCCACGTTAACAACAAAGTGGATCCGGCTGACGATATCGACGTTATCAACACCGAGCTGGCGCTGTCCGATCTTGATACCTGCGAGCGCGCGATTCATCGCGTACAGAAGAAGGCAAAAGGCGGCGATAAAGACGCAAAAGCTGAACTGGCCGCGCTGGAAAAATGCTTGCCGCAGCTCGAAAACGCCGGCATGCTGCGCGCCCTGGCGCTGACGGACGAAGATAAAGCCGCCATCAAATACCTGAGCTTCCTGACCCTGAAGCCAACCATGTACATCGCCAACGTCAACGAAGACGGCTTCGAGAACAACCCGTATCTCGATAAAGTCCGCGAAATCGCCGCCGCCGAAGGTTCGGTGGTGGTTGCCGTCTGCGCCGCCGTTGAATCCGATATTGCGGAACTTGACGACGCCGATCGCGATGAGTTCATGGCCGAGCTGGGCCTCGAAGAGCCGGGCCTGAACCGCGTTATTCGCGCTGGCTACGAGCTGCTGAACCTGCAGACCTACTTCACCGCCGGCGTTAAAGAAGTCCGCGCGTGGACCATTCCTGTCGGCGCGACCGCACCGCAGGCGGCGGGTAAAATCCACACCGACTTCGAAAAGGGCTTTATCCGCGCTCAGACCATCGCTTATGAAGACTTTATCACCTACAAAGGCGAACAAGGCGCTAAAGAAGCCGGTAAAATGCGCGCCGAAGGCAAAGACTACATCGTTAAAGATGGCGACATCATGAACTTCCTGTTCAACGTCTAAGATTCATTTTTGTTGTCTAATGAGATCTCAATGTATCTCATGAAGACTGACAAAACTCATAAAATCCACGCAGTTGCGTGGATTTTTCTTTTCATGGCGTCTCATTTCATCTCATGACAGCGCAGTTAAAAATGAGTACAGCAATGAGTATAATCAGTTTTCATCTTTCAGCATCGACCAGATGACTCTCGCGTTTTTGAGTCCAGCACAACTATTAAAATAACCCGCCCAAAGGCGTTATTTTGCTTTTCAGCGGCCGAATTCTCCAGCGACGATGTTCGATTATTCACCGCCAGCGACTCACTCCGTGAAAGATAAGAGCAGTCCCTTTACATCAAAACCCCAACGCCTGACCGTCGCGGCGGCTGTCGCTGGCGGCGACATAGCCGTGATTCGGGTCATCCGACAGCCGCCAGATAAATTGCCCGGCGCCAAAATCCATATAGGGATCGTCCACGGCTTTAAACCGGTGCCCGCGGGACTGTAGCTGCTGTGCCACTGCCGGGTCAAAACCCGTTTCCAGATCGAGGGTAAAATCCCGATTAACCTTCCAGCGTGGAGCATCACAGGCCGTCTGGGGTTGCTGATGAAAATCCAGCATGCGGACCAGCGTTTGTACATGGCCCTGGGGCTGCATATCGCCTCCCATTACGCCAAAACTCATCTGTGGCTGACCCTCTTTGGTCAGGAACGCCGGGATAATAGTATGGAAGGGACGTTTTCCTGGCTCCAGCACATTGGCTGATTTGGGATCGCTGGAGAATCCGGCTCCCCGGTTTTGCAGGCTGATGCCATATTCCGGTACCACCACGCCCGAACCGAAACCCATATAGTTGGACTGAATAAAGGAGACCATCATGCCCTGTTCGTCAGCGGTGGTAAGATACACGGTGCCGCCGGTACGCGGCACTCCCGCCGTAGGCAGGCTGGCGCGCGTCAGGTCAATTTGGGCGGCACGCTGTTGCAGGTAGCTGCTGTCCAGCATTTGTTGGGGGGTGATTTCCATTGATCTCGGATCGGCCACGTAACGATAGACATCGGCAAAGGCCAGTTTCATCGCTTCAATTTGCAGATGCTGCGCATCAATGCCATCCAGCACCAGGCTGGCAAGATCAAACTGTTCCAGAATGCCCAGCGCTATCAGCGCCGCAATACCCTGTCCGTTCGGGGGGATCTCATGCACATCATAACCGCGATAGCGCTGGCTGACGGGCGTCACCCATTCCGGCTGATACGCCTGTAAATCCTGCAGTGTCAGGCTGCCCCCCGTTTGCTGTGACCAGCTCACCATGGCGTCGGCCATTTCGCCTTCATAAAACGCCCGGGCGCCCTGGTCGGCCAGCAGGCGCAGAGTTCTCGCGGCAGCTGGAAAACGAAACAACTCCCCGGTTTTCGGCGCTCGGCCATCGGGCATGAACACATCGGCAAAACCAGGCTGCTGCGCAAGGAGCGGAACGGCCGCTTGCCATTTACGGGCCACCATCGGCGCCAGCGTTACGCCACGTTCGGCAATCTCAATGGCGCTGTGCATCAGGCGGGAGAACGGGAGTTTGCCGAACCGCCGATGTAACGCTTCCCAGCCTGCGACGGCGCCCGGCACCGTGACGGTATCCCAGCCTCGTTCCGGACGTTTTGCCAGCCCAGAGGCATCGTCACCGTAGCGGCGATGAAAATAGTTCAGGTCCCAGGCAGCCGGAGCGGGGCCGGAGGCATTCAACCCATGCAGTTGCCCGTCGGCCCATATCAGCGCAAAGGCATCGCTGCCCAAACCGTTTGACACCGGCTCTACGATGGTCAATGTGGCGGCGGTGGCGATGGCGGCATCCACCGCGTTGCCGCCTTCCAGCAATATACGATTGCCTGCCTGCGCCGCCAGCGGATGTGACGTGGAGACGATGTTACGGGCGAATACCGGCGTGCGCGGCGTATGATACGGGTTATGCCAGTTAAAACTCATGGTTGTTCCCCCTGTTGTACGCGTTGTTCCGCCGCTGACTGTAATGCCCGGCGGTCAACTTTATTGGTGCCTGCCAGCGGGAAGCCTCCCGTCAGCCAGATATGGCGCGGATGTAAATATGCAGGCCCCTGCTGCAGAACCCAGCTTTTCAGCGCCTGAGGGTCGAGGTTTTCTCCGGCGCGAGGGATCACCCAGGCGACGGGCTTCTGGCCTTTGATATCGTCCACCACAGGTACCACACAGGCCTGTTGTACCTGAGGGTGGCTTTCCAGCAGTTTCTCCACCTCGCCCGGCCAGATATTTTCACCACCGCAGACGAACATGTCGTCATGACGGCCGATGAACCAGAAAAAGCCCTGCTCATCCCGCCGGAACACATCGCCGGTAATGTAGTAACCGTCATCGGTAAACGGCACAGGCACATCGGGACGCTGGTGATAGCCTTGCATCAGCGCCGGGCTTTTCATCTCCAGCACGCCTTCATCCGCCAGCGTGCCGTCACCGTTGCGCAGCCGTACGCTGACCGCCTGATGGGGATAGCCCGGGGAGCCTGTGGGCGTTGTCAGCCCCTGCGGATGGGGCGCAAAGACCACCGGTCCAGCTTCCGTGGTGCCGTAGGCATTAATGATGCGCGCCTGCGGCAGCCAGTGGCGCAGCGACCGATAGAGGCCGTCGCTTACCGGCGCCGATCCCATTCGAATCACCCGCACGCAGGAGAGATCGCTGGTCGCCAGCAGATCTTTTTCCTGCAACATCATCGCCAGCATGGGCGGGACGGCTGTGAGCCAGGTGCAGCGGTAGTGGCTCACCGCCCGGAGATATTCACGGGCGGTAAACTGCGGCAGCAGCACCGTAGTCACCTTGCTTGCGAGCGTCAGCAGCGCCAGCGCCAGCGCGTTCATATGGTAAAACGGCGCGGCAATCAGCACGCGCTCATCCGTTAGTTCCCGGTTTGCCAGACGCGTGGCCACCACCCAGCGGTGGCTGGCGTGCGTCAGGCGCACGCCTTTCGGCATCCCGGTAGAACCGGACGTGTAGAGCATCAGGGCGAGATCGTCGTCAGCAGGGATAAAGCAGTTCAGCTCTCCGGGCAATTGCAGGGCCTCCAGCTCGGCGCCAAAACTGATGCGAGGCTGATGACAGGTGACGCGGGCAAGCTGATCTGCATCTCCCATCAGCAGATGGCTGCCGCTGTCCGTCAGGATGCGCTCAATGGTACTGATCGGAAAACGAAAGTTTATCGGTACCGCCACCAGACCGGCACGCATAATCCCCAGCAGGCAGGCCATATAGTCAATGGAATTCCGCGCCAGGATGGCCACGCGCGTTCCGGCAGGCCAGTTAAATTGCTTCAGGCCGAGGCCAATGGCGTCCGCCCGATCGTTCAACTGTCGGAAGGTTATTTCCCGCTGCGCGCCATCCGCCTGGGGGGTTATAAAAGCCGCCCGATCGCTGTGGCGCAGGGAGGGACGGAAGGCGCCGAGGTTGTCAGGTAAGGTATCAGTCATGGTTAAACTCCAGCACCAGCGAGAGGGCGGGGATCGCCACGCTCAGGTAGCCATGGTGTTGTTGCAGAGGAAAATGCTGTTGTTCTGCCGCTGTGGCGATTGCCCCGGCGTCAGCGCCGGAAATCCGGATACTGGCAAACCGGCTTTCGCGGTCATCCGCAAGCGGCAATAGCGCACCATATTGCGCCTGCCATGCGGCGTAACTTGTCACCTGTAACAGGTCGGTATCCCCCAGCCTGGCGTAATTTTCGCGGGTGGCTGCCGGATCGCGCGCCACCACGGTTAGTCCCTGAATTCGGCCCGGCTGTAGCCACTCGTCACGCCATACCCATTCCGGAGTGTGGTGCTGGCAGAAATAGACTCTCCCCGCGCTGAAGCTGCCGGACGTCAGACGCACGGTGCTGAAACGGGCCTCCCCTGTCTCCTCGCCGCTGGCGACATGACGGGAAAAATGCTGTACCGGTTGCACGTTGAACCCTGCATCCTGCAGGAGACCTTCTGTCTGTGCCGCGTCATCGCTGGCGAAGACCAGCCCGTCAATACCCGGCGGCGTATCCAGTAGTTCCCGGCGTAGCGGCTCCCCCTGCGCGGGCAGGCCAATCAGCTCCAGATAGTGGTCAGCAAACATGATCAAATGGTTGATCGAACCGAGGCTGTGATAGCCCCGCGGGGTTAAGGTGAAACCCAGCGCCCGGAACAGCGTTGCGCTATCATCCAGCGCAAAATGGCTGTTGATCACCAGATGATCCAGTTTCAGACTCATGCCGCCCCCTGCTGCGCCGGCGTGGCGTACAAACCACGTCCGCTGGCCACCAGACGGCCTTCTGCGTCATAAACCCAGGCTTCAGCGCTGGATGCCAGTTTGCCGTGTTTAATCACTTTTGCTTTCACCGTGAGTTCACCGCGGGCCGGGCGATGGTAATCCACATGCAGGTTGAGCGTGGGTACGCCCCTGTGGGTCCATGCCGCCAGCGCCCAGTCGGCGGCCAGGTCAATCAGCGTGGCGAGAATACCGCCATGGATGTAGCCTCCGACCGGGTTAACAACAAACTCCTCCCGGAAGGGCAGCGTCAGGGTAATTTCCCCTTCGCCGGCCTGCGTGACTTTGAGCCCCAGCCACTGGTGATAAGGGCCGTTCAGTAATTTTTGTTCGATGTCCTGCGCGTTCATTTTTTTCTCCGGAATCAGGGGGTGACGATCACTTTGCCCAGCACTTCACGGTCGCGGATCAGGCGTAACCCTTCAGCGGCTTGCTCCAGGGGCAGAACCCTATCGATCAGCGGAGCGATACTGCCTTCGGCTACCATCGTCAGCAGGGCGGTGAGGTTTTCTGTATAAAAACTGTTGGAGCCTTTAATATTCAGTTCAAAACTCCAGACATAACGCAGGTCTTCCTGCGGGTCATAGCCGGCAGTCGCGCCGCATACCAGCAGCGTGCCGCCCCGTTTCAGGCATTTCAGTGAAGGCCGCCAGGTGTCGCCGCCGGTAAAGTTGATCACCACATCCACCCCACCCTCATAAGTACGGCGCTGAGGTTTACCGTATTTTTCAATCGCCCAGCGGGAGAAATCCTGTTCGCGGTAGTTGACCACATGATCGGCGCCGAACGAGCGCAGCGCGGCGGCTTTTTCATCGCTGCCCGCACAGGCAATCACCTCCGCGCCAAGGTGTTTCGCCAGCACCACGCAGGCGGTGCCGACCCCCCCGCTGGCGCCGAGGATCAAGACCTTATCGCCTGCCTTAACGGTGTTGTGGGTGATTAACATGCGGTGGGCGGTGCCATACGCCACCGGCAGCGCGGCTGCCTGCTCAAAGGTCACTCCTTCCGGCAGGGCGATAAGCTGGCGGGCATCTACCAGCGCATACTCCGCCATACCGCCATCGGTCATCTCCCCCATCAAACCCACCTCGGGCTTCAGCGGGTTAATCAGCACCCGATCGCCGATGTTCCAGCCCGTCACCCCTTCACCGAGGCTGTCAATAGTGCCCGCCAGATCCAGCCCTGGAACGACCGGCAAAGGGACTTTAATGCCCGGCATGCCCTGGACGGTAAAGACATCGTGATAGTTAAACGAGGAGGCCCCGACACGTACCACCACATGCCCGGCCTGCGCCTGGGGAGTAGATTTGTGTTCATCAATCTGCAGTTGCTCAAGGCCACCGTGCTGCGGTAATACCAGCGCTTTCATTATGTTGTTCTCCAGGTTATTTCAGATTTTTCGAAGCCAGGTAAGGACGCGGGTCGAACAGGTCATCGTTTAGTCCGCCTTTAATCGCACCGCTGCTGAGCAGCACGGCGTGTTCGCGTTTCAGGGTTTCAATGTCAGCGGGTTCAAAGGACATCTGGTTCATGCGATCCCACAGGCTGACGTAAGCGCGCGCCTGGTCTTCTGGCAGGCTGGCTTTGGTTTTCAGGATATTGACCACTTCATCCGGGTGAGCGCGACCCCAGTCAAGGGTGTCGCGCAGGGCGGCGATGACTTTGGCCACGGTTTCCGGATGCTGACTTACCCACTCGCTGCGTACGGTACCAACGCCGATGTACGGCAGAGCATCGCTGTGCGTTAGTTTTTTCCATTCATCTGCAAAGGTACTGATGATGCGTAATTTCAGTTCGGGTAGCTGATTAACGGTCAGGGTTCGTAGCGCGGCGGCATCCACCTGCTTTTGCGCCAGGAACTGCGCCAGTCGAGACTCATTGCCTCCCACCAGTGAAAACTGGTTCGCGGCAATACCCGCATTTTCCTGTAACAGGGTGCTGCCAATCACGGCCACGGAAGAGCCGGCAGGAGACATCCCCACTTTTTTGCCTTTGAGCTGCGACAGTTCAGTAATCGGGGAGCTTTCCGGTACCACAAACGCCACATCGGCGGGCTGAGTGGCGGCAAATATTTTCACCGGCAACCCTTCGGCGGCCACGCTGAAGACGCCGGCGACCGGCGCGCCAAAGGCCAGATCAATGGAGCCGGATGCCAGGGCTTTCAGCGGCGCGTTGACGTCCGGGAAGTGGATAAACTCGGCATCGACGCCCCGTTTTTTCAGGAAGTCCTGGCTTTCCAGCACGGCGCCGTAGCCAAGGCTGACGCCAGAGGTCCAGTAACCGATACGCACTTTGCCATCAGCAACGCTGAGCTGCGGCAGGAGTCCCGCCAGCATGGCGAACACAATAAACAGCTTTTTCATTTGATTACCCCAGATTCAGTGAATGTTATGAGCGTTTTTTCCAGCGGAACAAATGACGTTCCAGTGGTTTCAACAGGCCGCCTTCCAGTAGCAACATCAGCGAGACGAGCAGCAGCGTCCAGGCGAACACCTGGCTGGTTTGCACCAGGTCCCCGGCCTGACGCAGGCGATAGCCAATGCCATCGGATGATCCGAGCGTTTCGGCCACCAGCGACACACGCCAGCCGAAGCCAAAGGCAAGGCGGGCGCCGGAAAAGAAGTAGGGGAGGATGGTGGGCAGATAAATTTTGCATAACGTCTGCCAGCGGCTCATGCGGAAACTGCGGGCCAGTTCGACATACTGCGCCTCCACGTTTTGCGCCCCCTGCCAGACGTTAGTCAGGATCAGCGGCATGGAGGTCATAAACACCACGAAAACGGTAGTGGCATCGGAAATGCCAAACCAGATAATGGCGAAGATAGCCCAGATGGCCGAGGAGACGGTGTTAAACACCGCCAGCAGCGGTTCGCAAAAACGCGCCACCCGCGGGCTGGCACCTAACACCAGCCCGAATACGGTTCCCACCAGCGCCGCCAGCACAAATCCCGAGACCACGCGGCTGAAGGTCGCGCCGATGTCATGCAGCAGCGTTTCTCCCTGCCACAAGGCCAGCAGCGCCTGCCAGGTTGCGGCTGGGCCGGGTAGCACAAAGGCCGGAAGATGTTGTGACCCCAGCCACCAGACGATAAGAAAAATCCCCAGCAGGATCATTCGCTGCAGCAGCAGACTCAGGTAGCGCGACAGATGCTTCATCTCATACCTCAAGACGTAACAGGCGAATCTGTTCATTCACCTCGGGAGTGGTGGCGATACGCGGGCGCGACAGGTTCAGCGCAGCTTCTTTGTGAATGCGCCCCGGATGGGGTTTAAGCACCACCACCCGATCGGCCAGTACCACAGCCTCTTCCACTTCATGCGTAACCAGGACCACGGTCATACCGGTCAGTTGCTGAATGCGCAGTAATTCGTCATGCATGGTGCTGCGGGTTTGTGGATCCAGGCGTGAGAAGGGTTCATCCATCAGCAGGATTTGTGGCTGCACCACAAGACTTCGGGCCAGCGCCACCCTACTGCGCATCCCGCCGGATAATTGATGCGGCCAGTGGCGGGCAAAAGGAGACAGGCCAACCAGCGCCAGGGCGTCGGCCACCCGCTGGCGGCGTTCTTCTTTGCGGAGCGCGCTATTTTCCAGACCAAAATTGACGTTTTGCTCGACAGAGCGCCACGGCAGCAGGCGATCTTCCTGAAACAGATAGGCAATACGCTGCCAGTGTTGAAACTGTCTGGCCGAAGTACCCTGAATCGCGATGTCGCCGCGGTCTGCCGTTAACAGGCCAGAGATCAGATTTAAGAGCGTGCTTTTGCCGCCACCGGATGCCCCCAACAGCGCGACGATTTCTCCCTGGTAAATCGTCAGGGAAATATTGCTCAGCACCTGCTGACTGGTGAAGGATTTACTAACGTCGCGTAATTCAATCGCCGGGCTCATCCAAAGATCTCCCGCGGCAATATCGGTAATAACGTGCCCTCTTTGCTCAGGGTGGCGTAGATTTTTTCCAGCGTCATCGCCTGAAAAGTTTCAATATGGCGACGGGCAATAAATTCCACACGTTTGGCGTCACCTTCAATAAAGGCATCAATCATGGCGTTATGATCGTGTTTAATTTCCGGCTTAATACGTTGGACGTTAAATCCCAGCGCCACCAGACGAGCCATTTCATCCATTAATCCGGAGAGCGTGCGAATTAAATGATCGTTCCCCGTGGCCTCCGCAATAGCTAAATGAAAGCGTTTATTGGCATTCATAAATACATCAATGCGCGTGGACAACGGCGCCGCGACTTCTACCCGACATTCTGCTTCAAGAGCTTTCAGCAGTTCAATATCCACCTTTCCTACCGCCAGTCGTGCCGCCAGCGGTTCCAGCGCGGCGCGCACCGTGAATATTTCTTCCACGTCCTGTACCGTCACGGGAGCGATACGATAGCCTTTACGCGGACGCGAAATAACCAGTTTTTCATGGCTCAGGCGCGTCAGGGCCAGACGGATGGTGCTTTTCCCGGACTCATAACGTTCCATCAGTTCGGATTCTGTCACCAGCGTCCCGGGTAACAGGCGACAGGTTAGAATATCACGGCGAATAGTGTGATAAGCCCGATCGCTTAAAGATGAATAATCGCTCATTCCGGCCTCTTAAATTATTACTGTGAGAAGCTCACAGCGTCCCTTTGAATATCCTAATGAGGGTTATTCTGAAACAGTGCCGGAGAGTGATCTAATAATTAAATCAGGAATGCAATGTGACAATTTGCATATACTGAGCAGCCCAGAGACAGGCGTTAAGAGTATCCCGTGGAGTTTTATCTGAATGACGGTGAGCAGCCCACTTCATCCAGGATATGCACATTCTTAGATAAAGTTTTTAGCAGCGGTCACATCAACCGGCTTCCGTTCAGGAGGCCGTTTTTTTCCTGTCTGACCATACCACCCCGTTGCACCATTTCATGCCGCCTTACAATTCAATTGCACCAATATGACACCCATTAATAGTGCACGCGTTTTGACCGGGAATTAAAATTTCATACAAAATCAATGTGATAAAAACTGGTATCGTTTTTGCAGTTCCATTTAATGAAACATTAGTCCCATTTTTTGAGACCTTAATATGTCAATCTTAGAGACCACGGCCAGTATTTTGAAACTGATGGTGAGTCAGCAGCGCGCGATCCGCATCAGCGATGTGATTATCCATCTCGGTATGCCGAAAAGCACCGCCTCACGGGTAATGAGCCAGCTGGAATCCTACGGATACCTGGAGAAAGACGACGTCCAGGGTACCTTCCTGCCAGGACCGCTGATCATGTCTGCCTCCCATCTGGTCAGCCGTCAGATAACCCTCAGCGATCACGTTGACGCGGCGCTGCGCAGCCTCTGCGAACGCACCGGGTATACCGGCTATATTTCGATGCTTGATAACCAGGAAATTCTGGTCCTCCGGGTGATCCACGGCCGCCAGGCGCTGTCGGTCGTCACCTGGCCGGGTTCCCGTTCTCCTGCCTGGGGCACCTCTACCGGACGTGTGATCTGGTCAAGTTAAACAGGACACTTTTTTCTCAGCCATCTGTTCATATCGCACTGGCGATAAATACCCATTCGAAGCATGGTTTCTGTCAAGATTGTAATAACGCATATAGTCTGCAACATCACGTTTCATACCTGCCCGCGTCTGCTGCGGGATCAACAGCACCCATTCATGTTTCAAACTGCCCCAAAAACGCTCCATTACCGCGTTATCCCAGCAGGCGCCAACATCTCCCATGCTGCTTCTGAGTCCGTAACTGGTTAACTGCGTTTGGAAGCGCTTGCTGGTATACTGCGCTCCACGATCGGTATGGACGACCAGCCCTGTCGGTGGATTGCGCAGGTTGTAAGCCTGCATGAGAGCCCGGCAAACCAGCGACGATGTCATTCTCTTGTCAATGTGCCAACCGACGATCCGGCGGGAATATAAATCCATGATCGCAGCCAGGTACAACCAGCCTTCACCCGTTTTCAGATACGTAATATCACTCACCCATATCTGGTCCGGTCCGGGAGGATTGAAGTTCTGATTCAACAGATTTGGTGCAAAATCAGCCCCTTTCTTCGGTTTCGTTGTGACCTTCCAGGCACGGCGTTGCCGGCAGAGAAGTCCCTCTTCGCTCATGATTTTTCTAACGCGCCAACGACTTATGGTGACGCCTTCTTCACGGAGCTTTTTAACCAGCGTTCGGCTCCCGGCACTTTCCCGACTGGCAGAGAATAACGCCTTGAGCATCACCCTGACTGCGGTATCTTTCGACGGGCAGGCTATCGGCTTTTTTCGCCAGGCATACCATGCGGACGGGCTAATGCGCATCACGCGACAAAGCGTCCGTAGCCTGTAATTACCTGCGTTATCGAGGATAAACTGGTATCTCACGACATGTGCTTCGCAAAGAAGGCGCTCGCCTTTTTTAATATTTCCTTCTCAATGCGTAACTCTTTGTTTTCTAGACGTAGCCTTCGGAGTTCAGCTTGTTCATCTTCACTAAGCGGACTTTCATGGCGCTGGCGCGCGGCGGCGACCCAACTGCGCAATGTTTTGGCGCTGATCCCCAAAGAAGTTGCGGCACGCGCAATGGAGTAATTTTGCGTCAGCACCAGGGCCACCGTTTCCTTCTTAAATTCTGGCGTAAATTTTCGCTTCTGATTCACTAAACACCTCCATTTTGGATGTAAGTTTAGTGTCCTGATTATTCGACCACAGCACCAGGCTGCGGGGGGAATAATTTTAAGATTTACCGGCATAGTCAGGGTATAAAGACCAGTTCAGGGGCGTCAGAATCGAGATTCAGCTGAGCCTTTAGATTTGTGAAATTCGGAGGTAATATCCAGTCAAAAGTGACCCCTTTTTCAGTCCAGGTTATTGATGAAAAGTCACCCTCTTCTCCACGACTAAGAGCCTATCCCAAAAGGAATTATCGTATAATACGTTACGGTAATTTCTGAGGGGGAATGTATGGCGGGTAGCAAGTGGCAGATCAGCGACGAACTATGGGAAAAAATGGCTCCACTCATCCCGGAGCATAAAACCAGCCACCCACTGGGGACTCATCGTAGACGCGTTGATAACCGTGCTGCCATGGATGCCATATTCTTCGTCCTCAGGACCGGTTGCCAGTGGAACGCCCTGAACGCCACCGGGATATGTTCATCGAGTTCTGCACACCGACGCTTCCAGGAATGGCGCGATGCGGGAGTCTTCGAACGCTTCTGGCAGAACGGTTTGCTTGCCTGCGAACATCTGGACGGCATTGACTGGTCCTGGCTGTCGATGGACGGCTGTATGACCAAATCGCCATTGTCAGGAACAAAAAAACAGGCCGTAATCCCACGGACAGAGGGAAACAAGGCGTAAAGCGTAGCCTGCTGACAGACGCCAACGGGCTTCCTCTGTCGCTGGTTGTTGCAGCAGCGAACACGCACGATATCAAACTGGTTGCAGATACGCTCGATGCACTTCAGACGGGGCGTCCGGGGCAAAAACTCAGACTCTGCCTGGACAAAGGTTACGAAGCTGGCTGGCTGAAAACGTATCTACAGAGCCGCCGCTACGAGCCGCATATCCAGTCCCGTAAAGAGGAGTCTGATGCAGGTAAAAACACCGACTTCAAAGCCCATCGCTGGGTTGTCGAGAGGACTCATAGCTGGATGAATCGCTTTCGCCGGGTTCTGACCCGATGGGAAAAGAAGGCCGAAAATTACGAGGCCATGTTGCATTTTGCCTGCGGCATCATTGTCTGGAACAAAATCCTATTGGGATAGGCTCTAAGCTGTTCAATAGAACCCCGACAACTGACAATCATCACACGTTGTACTTTAACTGTTTTTTTATTATTAACCTGATATATACTGCTTCTCTACCGTAGTCATCATAAAAACTACCTTTGGGATGTCTACACCCATTTCCAGGTGAAATCTCCAGTGTGCCTATTTTAGTTTTACCGTGCAACCAAAGCTCATTAACTGCTTGTTTATAAACATCAGGCCTGTCCATCAGCAGGCAATAAAACAATGATGCAGGTCCACACAAGCTAGCCCCCCCCCTTGATTAGGATAATTACTATGTTTTATTCTTGACGTGAGTTGACTTTCTATCTTTTTCTTATCGAAAGGATCATCAGCACTGCCTATGGGATACTCTTTTGCTATAAAAGCTCTTTCAAGGCAGGTTATTTGCACACTATGGATATTTTCATCTCTATTATCATTAACGAGTTTAGTCTGAGCTTTAGTTTCAAAATAACAGACATTTTCTCGCTTACTTTTTAAGTATGCTTTTCCGGAAGCAATTTCACCCAGTGTGTACATTCTTTTAGCCGGGGACGAAAGCACCGAAATTTTCTTTGCATCGTTCGTATCGCAACCACTAAAATCTGGTTCAGTAACTAAGCCTGAGTTACTTTATGTTATTTTGGTTTTGAATTACCAACTCCGATAAACAAATTTTTCACCACGCTGACGTCGGCATTCTTAACGGCCGTGGCAATCAGGTTCTGGCCAGCTGATACCTACAGGTGTTGTCCGCTGGTTAGCGCCATACCGTCCGGTGCGCTGACCAGCAGCACTGATTTTTTGAGGTCTGTCAGCTGCTGTTCCAGCAGTTTGATCTGCGCCTGGAGATCGGCCGGGTTCACGGTCGCCTTCTGTGCGTCACCGGAGATGGATGTCATCTGCTCCCGGGCATCACCCAGATTGCTGATCGCTGGCTGCATCGCCAGCACCTGGCCCTGGCCCTGTGCTTTCGTCTGACCATCAGCGCTGATGAACATCCCTTTCAGCGCCCGGATGGCGCCCCAGCTGTCGGTTCTGAGCTCAAAACCCTCACCACGCTTCTGCTTCTCGCTGTCGCCAAGATACCCGAAGTTCGGTTGGCTCATTTCAATAACAGCCTGGTACTTGTGATTAATTGTTGCAACTTCAAGAGAGTTTTTTTCAGGCAGAATTGTTGGGTGAGTGCCGACGCAACCGAACACAATAAGGATTAAAACATAATTAAAATAACCCAAGCATCTCAAAAAATTGAATATCATGCACACGACGACACGCTCAATTAATTTACTGAAGATATTATTGCCTTTTATTTCTCAATCAAGAAAAATATCAATTAAATCCCCTCACATAAACCAATCCACATTTCCATTTAAAAGAAACGCTTCGATTATTTACTTATTAATATACACATGAACCTGAGTAAAATTAATTGGATAAACTTCCCCGCTCATCCTTCCATTAGCTACATTAAAATCAACAATAACACTATTTCTGTAGCTATAACGTAACACTTTAAATTTGTAAACAACCTTCCCACCATCATCAGTAGGATAGACTCCCTCCTTCTCATACGTTCCCATATAAGTTAGTTGAGCCTTCTTGATAAAATCTAAACTGTAATACTTGTCATGTTCAGAAATAGACCTAAAAGAAATATACGCTGAATTCCAGATACTGGAGTTATTCTCTTTTAAAAAGTCTATTCCAATTTTTCCATGATGAGAAAGTGAGTATCTAACTACAGGACCACGCTTAGGATAATGAGGCGTTGCTTCATCGAAAAATGCCTTGTACTTGTCTGCCTGTTCTTCAATAGTGCTTTCTCTCGAAATGATTTTCGTTGTCGAACTGATAGTCTGGAGGATTGACTCTTGAATATTACATGACATTTCGTTCTCCTTAGATTTATCAAATTTTGCAGCGTCCGCTGACGAACACACAAAAAAATAGACCATATAATTAAAAACCAAATCAATGCTAACACCTTAAAAATAAAACTACTTCTCTGTAACATCTCCATGAACGATTCCCTCTTGGCTTGTTGATATTAGCACATCATTATTACCAGGATGAAGAGCCCATGATCTATATAGTGTAATCAAATCATTATCTATATTATTATTTCCACCGGAGCCATAACATATGTTCCCTGTCGTTCCATATTTCTTTGAGAAGGCAAATGCCATTTATAAGAATTAACAAAACTTTCCATTGTTGTAATATCATCAGAACCCACAGCTTTAATAGACCCGCTCCCAGATTGAGAACTAATTAAATAATACTAATGGAATTCATATCTCTGTCGATACAATGACTACTGTATTTCACCACGAACATTCCCTACAGTATAATAAATATCATTACCTTTGATGTCATACACAAACACATTCCTGATGTCCTGATGCTGACCACTTTCCCCTATGCCTGAGAATGGCACATTGACACAAATAAAATCCCTCTTATTTAGTTTAATACTTCCCCATTCTGAAACCGCATAATCTATCTCTTCAGGAACTATTTTTATAGGTAGCCCAACTTCAATCACTTTTGATTTTGATAAAGGATATGGTTTCGTCCCTTTATAAAAGGCCATCCCAGATTGAGACGCACCATACCCAATAGCAAATCCATTATATTCTGCATAGTGTACTTCGCCTGATGCAGAATAGTCGCCATCTGTTATCACCGCACTAATATCTACTGGGGAATAATTACCACCCTCAATTGAGGAATGTTGAAATAAACAAACTTTAAGTACATTTAATGGGATATTACTATTAGCCGCAACAGCCATTGAATAAAACAGAGAGAAGTGGAAAACTATTTTCTTAATCACTTGTATGCTTTTCCTTTTGATAAGGTTATATAGTCATCATTATTTTTCCAAAAGATCGTCCCACCATAAGCAGCAGTCGAATCATAAACATGATCGTATCGTCCTATTTCAACTTTCTCTTTGCTGGTTTTAACTTTCCCTTTCACCATTTTTCTTACCTTGACAATTTTGTAAAGAATTACTATTTTTGTTGACTCATTAATGTTATATATATTATGAACAGGATCTGTAAATTTAATCCCATGCTTGACTTTAAAATGCTTTGAATAATTTGATTTTATATCTCCCCCATCCCAAAAGTATGCCCCATTTGAAAGATCAGGTCCATCTACCAATGCATTTCTTGCTGCTGCCAAGGCATTCGACATGCCAGGATCCCTATATATATCTTCGTCTTTGGCCTTGGTGATTTTTTTATACTTTGCATTTCCATCACCAACAACATAGGAATAAGAAGGTTCCCCATCAATAAATTCCTTCATTGTAGTATAGCCTCTGGCACCTCTCTGACGGATCAACACGCTCGCTAAGGCTTTTAATTCATTCGCATCATTACTCGTTGATGCCTCTCCATATGCCATAGCTGCGAGCAAGCGTTCCTCATCTGTAATTTTCTCATCTTTTGTATTACTCATGATCTTTCCGCCCTATCAACACTCAGCCAAAAAGTTATATTTTTATCCTCACCAGAAATAATCTCCGAGGTTCCAGCAGAACCAAAAAACTCAGACTTACAATCACCCAACCGGTATCGATAACTTTCAATTGGATTTTCGCCATCATCCAAAAGGATATAACTTTCGGTTATTTCCTCTTGACTTGGATCCAGTATTATTTCAGATAGAGCTGGTATTTCAGGTTTATTCTGCGCCTGTGCTTGCCTATCGTAATATCCGGCCCGGGTTCTGAAATCACCCAATGTGGCTAATTCAATCGCATTACCATCCATTGTGATGTAACTTCCACCACCGTTCAGGGTCAGCCTTTTCTTCGCAATAATTTTGATTTCATCTTCCGTACTGACAATGCTGATTTCCTTACGAGCAAGCAGAGCCATCAGGTCGTTCTGCGCCTGTACCTGCACCGGTCCCTGGTTCGCAATCAGCTTGATCCCCAGCTTGCGGACAAACACGCTCAGGGCATTACCCACCCCGATGAACAGATTTTTCGCCACGCTGACGTCGGCATTCTTACCGGCAGTAGCGATCAGGTTTTGACCGGCCGATACCTGCAGGTGTTGTCCGCTGGTCAGCGCCATACCGTCCGGTGCGCTCAGCAGCAATACCGACTTCTTAAGGTCCATCAGCTGCTGTTCCAGCAGTTTAATTTGAGCCTGCAGATCGGCCGGGTCCGCGGTCGCCTTCTCCGCGTCATCCGAGATGCATGCCATTTGTTCCCGGGCATCACCCAGATTACTGACCGCCGCCCCCATCTCCAGCACTTCCCCTTGCGCCTTTGCCTGCCCGTCAGCGCTGATGAACATCCCTTTCTGCGCCCGGATGGCGCCCCATGAATCCGTGCGCAGCTCAAATCCCTCACCGCGCTTCTGCTTTTCGCTGTCGACGAGATGCCCGAGATTCAGCAGGCTCTTGCCGCCGTACTCCGTCGAGACCTTGATATGCTCTTTTCCGCGCTCATCGTCGAGGCGAATTTTATTATTCGCAGGCGTCCGCAGAACGTTACGTTTGTAGTTGCGGATGGTGACGTGGTCGCCGTGGGCCGAGTCGTGCAGCACGCCCGCGATGTACGGCCTGTCCGGGTTACCGTCCTCAAAGCCAATCGCCACTTCGGTGCCCGCCAGCAGCGGCAGGTGCAGGCCGTAAGTGTCGCCCGCGTACGGGCGGGACTGACGCACCCATAGGCTTTCGAACCCGCTCTCCCAGCCGTCGCGGTCGAACAACATGTTGACCCGGTAGCGCCCGTCTTTATCAATATGGCCGTAGGCGTCGTTCTCCGTGGTACTGGTCACGCGGGCAGGCAGCGTACCGGCCATCACCGGGCGTGAGCCTGGTTCGGAACGGAAACCAAAATCGACGCTGTCCGGGATGCCGTCAAAATCAACCGCAAAGTCCTTGTCACGGCGGGCATGCGTGCGCATGGCCGTGATGACCACGCCCTGAACAAACACGTCTGCCACTTCGTAGCCGCCGGTGACTTTCAGCACCTGACCCGGAGAGAGCGTCGGGCAGCTGGTAATCGCCCGGGTCCGCGTCTGGCCGTTCAGGTAGCGTTCATGGCGGATACGGGCATAAAAGGCACCGGATTCCGGAGCCAGGTTGCGGTCATATGCGCTGCCCGGCGCCAGATAGTTATCGGCATAGTGATAGGCATCACCGTAGGTGGTCGCATCCCCGCGGGTGGCATCCACCTGCGCATTCATGTCCTCGTTAGCCTGACGATAGTTATAGTCGCGGGTGCTGACCTGCTTCTGCACCACGTTGTGATGGCATTCCATCTCCCAGACCGAATCCACCCCTTTCGAATGCTGGCCCGACAGCGGTACCGATGGCAACGTCAGGCCTTTCCCGTAGCCCTGCTGGCTGTCGTGAAATACCACCACGTCGATGTTCAGCCGCGTGTCGGCGGTAAAACGAAACCAGATCCCCACCTCGCCCAGCAGACGGGTGATGAAATGCAGGTCGTCCTCAGCGTACTGCATCACCTGCTCCCGGCGCGGGTACCCTTTGCTCAGCGAGAACAGAAAATCCTGCCCTTTGAAGCCATGGCGTTCGCGCAGAATTTTTTCGACGACCTGTGGGACGGACATGTCCTGGTAGATAGCGTTCTGGTGCGAACGATCGAGCAGCGCCAGACGCGGCTGGAGCGTCAGCGCGTAGTGGGTTTCATCCGCGGAGGTACTGAGGCGTTCAAAGCCGCTGACTACGCCCTGAATCACCCGCACCGGTTGCTGCAGCTTAATGCCGAAGCCCTGATCGACCGGGGCCTGCAGCGTCAGGGAGCCGGCCTTCATCAGCATCATCTCTTTGCTGATGCTATGGTCGGCGCAGGTGAACTCAATACGGTAGCTAAACGGCTGGCTCAGGGCTTCCTGGCCTTCAAAGGCCAGCACGTCCAGCGCTGGCTTACATCCCTTAATCGCCAGCTGGTGGTGGTTATGGCTAAATCTGGTTTTTGGATTTGTACTCATAATGCCGCTCCTCTGGATCCGCTAAACTCCACGGCAATACCGTCATCTTCGCTCCAGCCTAACGTCAGCGACGTTGGCTTCCGCTGCGCCGCCATATGAGCCAGCAGCTGCTGGCTCAGCACCGGCAGGATTTGCTGATTGAGCAGGCTGTCGACGTTGCGCGCACCGGTATCCGGCAGCAAGCAGGCGGCAGTGATTGCGTCATACAGGCTCTCGCCGATATGAGTTTCCAGGCCGTAGTGGCGCTGCAATCGCTGGCTTACCTGCTTAAGCTTCATTTCCACAATGGCGCGCATCGCAGACTCGCTCAGCGGGCGATAAATCACCGTCTGGAAGCGGGCCAGCAGCGCTGGCTGGAAATGGCCGCGCAGAATGGGGCGCAGCAGTTCATGTAAATCAGTTTCGGTGGCTTCCGGGCGTTCATCCAGCAGCCGCATGATAGGGTCGCTGCCGAAGTTGGAGGTCATCAGGATCACGGCGTTGCGGAAGTCGATTTCGCGCCCTTCTCCATCGCGTATAAAGCCGCGGTCAAACACCTGATAGAACAGGTTCATCACGTCGCGGTGGGCTTTCTCCACTTCGTCCAGCAGCACCACGCTGTACGGGCGCTTGCGTACCGCCTCGGTCAGAATGCCGCCCTGTCCGAAGCCGACGTATCCCGGGGGGGAACCCTTCAGTTGGGAAACGGTATGCGGCTCCTGATATTCGGACAAATTGAGGGTGATAAGAGATTTTTCGCCGCCGTACAGCGCGTCCGCCAGCGCCAGCGCGGTCTCAGTTTTGCCAACGCCGCTGGGGCCCACCAGCAAAAATACGCCCTGCGGGCCGTTTTCAGGCGTCAGCCCGGTTTTAGCGGCCCGCAGGCGTTGGGCGATGGCGCTGAGGGCCACATTCTGACCCACCACGCGTTTGCCGATTTCGCTTTCCAGGTTCAGCAGTTCGGTCTGTTCATTTTTTATCAGCGAGGAGAGCGGGACGCCGGTCCTGTCGGCAATCACATTGGCGACGGTGCGAACATCCACATCAACCGAAAGCAGCGGACTGCTTTGCTGAATATCCCATAGCCGCTGCTGCAGTTCGCGTGTCTCGCCCTGACGGGAGATATCCTGACGGCTCTCCAGCAGCTGCTCCGTAAGGGTGAGTTCCTGACCGTACCGGGTTTCCCGCTCATCAAGTTCGACAATCAGGCGTACCTCTTCCTGTTCAATCATGGCCAGGCGTTCGCCGTCAGCGTGATTCCCGACGGCAATATCTTCCAGCAGCGCCTGTTTTTCCATCTCCAGCGCGGTGATCGCCATGCGGATACGGGTAAGTTGTTCCGGTAGGGTATCGAGGCTCATGCGCAGCCGCGCCGCCGCGGTATCAAGCAGGTCGACGGCCTTGTCCGGCAGCTGGCGGCCGGTCAGATAACGGCGCGACAAGGTAACCGCAGCGCGTACCGCATCGTCGGTGATATGTACGCGATGGTGCTCCGCGTAGCGAGATTTCAGGCCGCGCAGCATCAGGCAGGCAGTTTCATCGTCAGGTTCATCGACTTTCACCATCTGGAAACGGCGCTCGAGCGCGGCGTCGCGCTCAAAATACTGCTTGTATTCGCTCCAGGTCGTGGCCGCGATGGTCCGCAGCTCCCCCCTCGCCAGCGCAGGCTTCAGCAGGTTGGCCGCATCGGCGCCGCCCGCCTGATTGCCGGCGCCGATAATGGTATGGGCTTCGTCAATAAACAGCAGAACGGGCGTCGGTGACTGCTGTACCGCGTCGATGACGTTTTTCAGACGCTGTTCAAACTCACCTTTGACGCCCGCCCCGGCCTGCAGCAGGCCGAGGTCCAGAGTACGCAAGCTGACGGCTTTTAGCGGTTCAGGTACATTACCTTCGGCGATGCGCAGCCCCAGCCCTTCCACCAGGGCCGTTTTTCCCACGCCCGGCTCGCCGACGAGGATCGGGTTATTTTTGCGGCGTCTGGAGAGAATATCCACCATCTGGCGGATTTCCGTATCTCGACCAAATACCGGATCGATGCTGCCTTCCCGCGCCCTGGCGGTGACGTCGAGGGTATATTTATCCAGCGCGCTCTGAAGCACCGGATTAAGCTCACCTTCTTTTATCCCGGCCCCGACCGGCCGACCGACAAACTGCACCTCTCCCCCATTCTGCGCCAGCTCCGCGTCCTGCTGGGCTTCCGGGCGTTCGTCGGACTGCGTATCAAGTAGCGGACGCAGCCGCTCCAGCTGACTCTGCCCCAGCGTCAGCAGCGGCCACAGGCCGTCGCAGCGCGCCAGCTTAGGCTTATCCACCAGCGCCATCAGCAGGTGCACGCCGCGAATATGTTCTTCACCCGCCAGCGAGGCCCGCATCCAGGCTTCCCGCATCAGAGTCTGGGTGCTATCGGCCAGCTGCGGGCGGCTACGTACCGAGCGCGGCAGCGTATCCAGCCAGCCGAGTAAATCCTGCCACAGGGCGTCCATATCCCATTCATAGCGGCGCGCCAGGACCGTGAGGTCTCCCTCACCCTGCTCCAGCAGCTTAAGCAGCCAGTGTTCCGGCAGAATTTCAGCATGCGCGCGGGTGGTGCACAGGGAGGCTGCCCCTTCCATCGCGCGGGCGCAGTAGGAGTTGAGACGTCGCAGGAGGATTGCCGGGTTTTCCATGTTCTTGAACTCGCTGTCTGGGGACCTTCAGGCACGCTACCGCCCATCGCTTTTCCTCGTCGTAAGGAACCTAAAGCGCATCAGGTCAGATTTTTCGTTTACGGGATGTTTTACTCAGTACCCGCAGGGCGGATACTCAGGAAAACTGCGGACAGGTTGCCCCATCCGCATTGGGCTTACGCGGTGGCGCGTTCGTTCCAGGAGTCGGAATGAATGATGTTGCCGTCTTTGTAGGTCCAGATGATTTTTTCGTACCGCAACTCGATCTGCTCGAGGTGGTTATGCTTTTCGTAGGATGGATCTTTGATGTCGTGCATTTTCGGCGCGACCTTCACCAGCTTGACGTTTTCCAGTCTGGTGTTGAAGTACTCCACCTCCTGGCCCGCATCGTTGATTTTGTACCACCTGAATTCGGCTGATTTCAGGGTCTGGCCGGTGGTCACCGCCTTGTACAGGTACGGGCTGGAGGAGTCGATCTCCTTGGTGAAAAGGAACGGCGTGTGGATGCGAGTGCCGGTCAGCTTGCCGGTGTTGTTGTCGGTCGGGATGTACAGGTTGTGCTCCTGTGCCACCACCTCGATGCTGCCTTCACGATCTTTCACATCGACGGATCCTTTAATATCCGCACCGCCGTCGTCTTTCAGCCAAAGATAAACAGGAATTGCCATGAATTACTCTCCATTGTGTTGTGATGCGCCATCATCCTGCGATGGCGCCTGGGGGATGCCCGGTATCTGGCAGGCGTTGGCCTGCGGTACCAGACTGATTTCGACACGGCGGTTTAGCGCACGGCCTTCCGACGTGTCGTTGGTCGCGATCGGACGGCTTGCGCCGTAACCCTGCACCGCAAAACAGGTTTCCGGGACGTCGCCGGTGTCCCGCATCCAGTTCCGCACCGCTTCGGCACGCTTCAGGGACAGCGTCTGATTGCGCTGCGGATTGCCGGTGTTATCGGTGTGCCCCGCCACCACGATCAGCCAGCCCGGTTTGGCCCTGATTCCCGCCAGTGAATTGACCAACGTTTTGGTGAAGCCGGTTTTCAGTGCAAAACTGCCGGAATCGAACAGCGACATGCTGTCGAGACGGATAATTTTCGGTACTGGTGCCGACTTTGCATTCGGTTTTGGCGGAGATGGCGGCGGCACATACGAGCGGATCGCATTCAGCACCGGCATGCGTAATCTTTCTCCCTGGTACAGGCCAAGGCTCATCTGTAGCGGTTCGCCGTTACGCGCCCAGCCATCCAGCTGGGCGGAGTCCCGGCGTAAGATCTTGACCGCATCGGCTTTCGGACCGTAGTCGTCCATAGAGAGTCGGTAGTAATGGGCTATATCGAAACTCACACGGTGCAACAGCTCGCGATTGTTCCAGCCGCTACTGAGCAGGGCCGCTGCGGACGCCAGGGTGAAAAGTCCGAGCGCACAGCGCCAGGCGCGGCCGCGGGGCGTGAGGCTCTGGCTTTCCGGTAAGTGCGGAAGGACAAAGTCCGGGAATGGAGACGCTACCCTGGGGCCATCCTCCACCGGTAGCCAGCCCGCGACGTGCCGCATGGCGGTGTGTCGTGTCAGCCAGCTGCTCCAGAGGGAAATACTGAGACCGCCGGAGAGGGTCGGCCCAATACCGCATAACATGGCGGCGGGCGCAATTTCCGGGATATCCGGATTCTTATCCGTAAACACCGCTTTGACATGATTGTGAAACCAGGTCATCAGGCTATTCATCAGCACCTGGTGTTCTATGGCCATCGTGTCACCGGCCATAGCCCATGCAGAAACGGGGCCGGGTGCCGGGGACTCTTGCCAGACGTGAATTCCGCCCCCGGGAATAGCGGCCTGCCAAAGCATGCCATTCATCATCGCGCTGCCGGCCTGGACGCAGAGGATTAGCGACACGCTATGGCCGGTATCACGACGCAGCTGGCTGATGTACCAGCGCAGGGCCAGCAGACGGCTGGTCAGGGCTTCGCTGTCCGCATGCTTCTGCGGGCAGATACTAACCATCACCGAAAGCTGACGCCCCCAGTTCGGACGCAGCCATAACAGCTGCCGGGCCACCTGCTCCAGATTCTGACTCTCTTCTACCCTGATCCAGCATCCCTGAGTGACGGTAAGCACCTGAGACTGCTCAGGCCAAACCTGCGGCAGATCGCCACAGACCAGCACTACCGGCTGGCGATACGTGGCCTCAGGAAGATTCTCCAGCCGGAGGAGCACTTCCTGCTCACAGCGCCGCCTTGTGATATACCCAGTTGCAGCAATTATCCCCAGCCCAGCCAGCAGCATGAGAATAGAAAACAGTCGGGATGCCGGCAGAAACCCCAGACACAGGATAGCGGTCAGCAGAGCCGCCCACAGCGCAAGTCCACGCCGCTGCGCCGGACTCATTTCACGGTCCCAGGCAGCAGGGCTGCCAGCATCTGATCGAGCCAGTAGCTCAGCCCCCACCACAGGCCAGCGAGCGCCAGAATGCTGATGCCGATGCGTACGGGCCATGAGGACAGCCAGCCGCCCATAAACCGCCCTGCCCGGCTTTCAGCCATTACCATATGGGTCTGTGGGTAGCTGAAGGGGGAGGTATGGTCACTCAGTGCCTGTATCAGTTTCTGTCTTTCGGGATCGTTCAACGAACGGAAATCACCGAGAAACCCCAGCATCATGACGCGCTGAAAGCAGGTGAGAACCGCATCGTCAGGCGCAGGCTCACGCAGCACGTCGCGCATACGTTCACACAGGGTGTCGCCGGCATCCATAGTGCCGAGGAAATGCCCCTGCAGAGGTATGCTGTGGTCGAATAATCAGGACACTAAACTTACATCCAAAATGGAGGTGTTTAGTGAATCAGAAGCGAAAGTTTACGCCAGAATTTAAGAAGGAAACGGTGGCCCTGGTGCTGACGCAAAATTACTCCATTGCGCGTGCCGCAACTTCTTTGGGGATCAGCGCCAAAACATTGCGCAGTTGGGTCGCCGCCGCGCGCCAGCGCCATGAAAGTCCGCTTAGTGAAGATGAACAAGCTGAACTCCGAAGGCTACGTCTAGAAAACAAAGAGTTACGCATTGAGAAGGAAATATTAAAAAAGGCGAGCGCCTTCTTTGCGAAGCACATGTCGTGAGATACCAGTTTATCCTCGATAACGCAGGTAATTACAGGCTACGGACGCTTTGTCGCGTGATGCGCATTAGCCCGTCCGCATGGTATGCCTGGCGAAAAAAGCCGATAGCCTGCCCGTCGAAAGATACCGCAGTCAGGGTGATGCTCAAGGCGTTATTCTCTGCCAGTCGGGAAAGTGCCGGGAGCCGAACGCTGGTTAAAAAGCTCCGTGAAGAAGGCGTCACCATAAGTCGTTGGCGCGTTAGAAAAATCATGAGCGAAGAGGGACTTCTCTGCCGGCAACGCCGTGCCTGGAAGGTCACAACGAAACCGAAGAAAGGGGCTGATTTTGCACCAAATCTGTTGAATCAGAACTTCAATCCTCCCGGACCGGACCAGATATGGGTGAGTGATATTACGTATCTGAAAACGGGTGAAGGCTGGTTGTACCTGGCTGCGATCATGGATTTATATTCCCGCCGGATCGTCGGTTGGCACATTGACAAGAGAATGACATCGTCGCTGGTTTGCCGGGCTCTCATGCAGGCTTACAACCTGCGCAATCCACCGACAGGGCTGGTCGTCCATACCGATCGTGGAGCGCAGTATACCAGCAAGCGCTTCCAAACGCAGTTAACCAGTTACGGACTCAGAAGCAGCATGGGAGATGTTGGCGCCTGCTGGGATAACGCGGTAATGGAGCGTTTTTGGGGCAGTTTGAAACATGAATGGGTGCTGTTGATCCCGCAGCAGACGCGGGCAGGTATGAAACGTGATGTTGCAGACTATATGCGTTATTACAATCTTGACAGAAACCATGCTTCGAATGGGTATTTATCGCCAGTGCGATATGAACAGATGGCTGAGAAAAAAGTGTCCTGTTTAACTTGACCAGATCAGTATGTCATACCACCGAATGCAGGCGTCATCTTCCACGCCGCGGCCTTTGACCGCTTCGTCGAGCAGCGCGCACTGTGCAGTGAGAATATGCTGGCAGCTGACGTCATCCAGCTCGCGCTCTTTCAGCGCGCGCTGGACGCGTTCGACGTCGGCAACGCAGCGATCCCACAGTAATCGCCCTTCCCCTTCCTGAAACCTCGGGCCATAGCGCAGGCTGATAACCTGCAGCCAGCTGTCCTGCAACAGCGCATCAATATCAATGGACGCGGTGATACCGCGTTTATGCCCGCTCATGTTCTCAGCACCGCGAAGAGTTCGAGTTCCGGCTCACCGAGCATACCCGGGACGTAAAACATGCAGCTGCCGCACTCAAGCATGTCGAGCGCCAGGGGATGGGACACATCAAGACTGAAATACTGGTTCTCCAGACGCAGCGGAATAGCGGCCGGCACGTGGCGCAGAGGCGTCAATGGCACACCTATCCGAGAGGAATTGACTATCCCCCGAACGTGATCCGGGCTGCCCACCTTGCACTGGCGCGGGAACTGTTCCTGCAGCTGCGCCACCGGGATCGGGGAGCGTACGGATAAGTAGTAGTCGGCCCCTTCGCGCAGACGAGGATCGTGCAAACGCGCCTGCCAGAAATGCAGCCGGCTATCGTACTCAAGCTCAACGGATACCACCCGTGACGGCAGACTCGCTTCCAGCAGGTCGCTGAGCAAGTCAAACAACGGTGGAAAAACGGCACTCAACCGTTCGTGCTGCCAGACCGGAATAGCGCTGACCTGATGCTCAAGGGAGAATGTGAGCAGGCTGCCGGCAAGCCTCGCCAGTTCCGGATACAGTCGCTCAGGCGGGCTCTGCGGATAGCGCAGAAACTGGCCGAGCACCGGTTCCGCGCTGTTCAGGGCATTGAGCAGCCAGAAGAGGGACACGTCGGCCACCGCAAAATCTGCCATCCGCGCATTGCTTTCCCGACGCATAGCCATCAGACGGGTCAGACGGGCGCGCAGCTGGGCCATCAGCTGTTCGAGCTGGGTCACCAGCCAGCGGCTGCTCTGTACGGACAGCAGCGGCGGGAGGAAACGGTCATCAAGCGTCCAGACACTCTGCGAATCCTGCTGCAGACGGGCCACCGGGCAGGTCAGATAATCGCTGTTGTTCTGATGAGCAAAGCGTAGAGTCAGTTCCGGCTGCAGCACCGCAATCTGGCGGGTGTCTTCGCCAAACTGGTTACGCACGTCCCGCCAGCGCTGACGGTAGCGTGCCGGACGTTCGGCCACCTCATCGGGTTTCAGGCAGTTACCGCCATTCGCCCGCAGCAGGGGCAGAGCCAGCACCACCACCACGTCATGAGATTCGTCGTCCAGCGACAAAGCCGACGGCAGCGCATCCGCATTGTCCGTATCGATAAGCGTACCGTCCTGAAAACGGACATGCAGCTTACGGGCCTGCAGCCGCCCGAGCTTCAGCACGTCCGGTTCAAAGGTCGCCTCAATCATCCCCCAGGGATGATTGAGGCCCTGTCGGGCGACGCATTCCAGAGACCAGGCCGTATACGCGGCCTGTTGCTGGAAGTGCTGGGGGGAGACCATGATCCCCCGAGCCCATAACGGTTGTTCCGTTTTCATCAGCTTCCGCCCTAAATTACGCTTTCGCTTTCGGCATCTGGGAAACCAGCGACAGATTGACGTCCATGCCTTCGACCTGGAAATGCGGCACGGCAAACAGCTTCACGCGGAAGAAGCCCGGGTTGTCCTCTATATCCTCCACCACCACTTTTGCATCGCGCAGCGGGTGTGACGCCTGCAGCTCATCGCCCGGGTCGGTCATTTCGGTCACCAGGCTACGCACCCAGGCGTTGAGCTCCAGCTCAAGCAGGCGGCGGTCCTTGGTGGTGCCGATGTTTTCACGCTGAATAAGCTTCAGATAGTGCGCGATACGCGACAGCAGGAAGATATAGGGCAGGCGCGAGTTAATCCGGCTGTTTGCGGTCGCCTCCGCGGTGTCGTACAGCGCCGGTTTCTGGGCCGAGTTCGCCGAGAAGAAGCAGGCATAATCGCGGTTTTTGTAATAGGAAAGCGGAATAAAGCCGAGGTTGGCGAACTCAAATTCGCGGGTTTCCGGCAGCATCACCTCTGACGGAATTTTTACCTGATTGCCGGTGCCGAGGTCATACAGGTGAATGGGCAGGTCCTGCACCGCGCCGCCGGCCTGCGGCCCGCGGATCTGCACGCACCAGCCGTTGTTGATGAAGCTTTTCACCATATTTGCCGCAAAGGCGAAGGAGGCGTTGGTCCACAGATATTTGTCGTGCTCTGGCCCCTTCACCTCTTCGACGTAGTTGAAGCTGCGCACCGGCACGGTGTCCGGGCCATACGGTAGACGGCCCAGCACGCGCGGCATCACCAGGCCGATGTAGCGGGAGTCGTCGGTTTCGCGGAAGCTTTTCCATTTGATATATTCGGCGCGATCGAAGTAGTTGCCGATATCCTTGATGGCCGCCACCTGCTCCATGCTCTCCTTTAAAAAGAATTTCGGTCCCGCGGAGCCGATAAACGGCATGTGCGCAGCGGCGGAGACTTTTGAGATATTACGCATCAGCGCTACATCCTGCGCCGAGGCATCAAACTCATACGCGGAGATAACCGCGGCAATAGGCTCGCCGCCCGGAGTGTCGTATTCCGCGATATAGGTCTGCTTATACAGCCCGCTCTGAATTATTTCCGGAAAGTCCTCGAAGTCCTGGCGCAGCTCTTCTTTCGACAAATCGAGCAGCTCCAGCTTGACGTTCTGGCGAAAATCGGTTTTATCCACCAGCGATTTGAGTCCGCGCCAGACGCCCTCAACGCGCTGAAAATCCTCGTGATGCATAATTTCATCAAGCTGACGGCCGATCTGGAAATCCAGCTCCGCAATATGATGGTCGAGGATCGTCTTATCCAGCTTCTCCACTTTGTGCCCGGATTTTTGCAGACACTGCATAAACACTTTTACCGCGGCGGTCACGCGCGCGTCGGCGGAGGTTTCCGCCATCACGGTGGTATCATCAAAACTGTTTAAATCACCGAGTTCAGCCACCGGCGTTAAATTAATTTTGTCAAACAGTGAGGCGTATACACCACCCTGCGGCAGGTATTTTTCGACAACGGCGCCACCCGCCTGGTTCTGGGGTTCGTTATTAACTGACATTAGCATTTACTCGTCATTATTCCGTGATAAAAACTTCCAGTAATTAATCCTGGGCCGGGGCAAGCGCATTCAGCTCATTACGCAACTCTGCGGAAAGGGCCGGATCTTTTAAGATGATTTCCAGTTCTTTCCGGAAAGTCATATTATCAAGAAGATTTGATTTTAAATCGCGTAGCAGATTACGCATCGCGAGCATTGCCCGCAGCTGTGGAATTTGACGCGCCACCGCCTCCGGCTCAAAATCCTTCATATTCTGAAAACACAGCTTCACATTATCTTCAGAACCGTCGTTGGCAAGGGTGTTTTTAACGCTGAGGTTGACTTCGGGATTAAGATTCGCCAGCACGCTGTTAAAATTGTTCTTGTTGATGTCGATCTTATCGCGCTCGGAGAGCGTGCCCTCTGCCTTGCCGTTGCTGAAGTCACCCACGCTCAGGAGCTTTAACGGGAGCTCAACTTTCTTCTGAACTCCCCCTGTCAAAAGATCCAGCTTTATATTTACACGCGCACGAGGTATTTCATTCTGAAATGATTCAGACATATATACTTATCTCCTGAATGAATTAATCACTTAACCTGAATATTGTCGCTATAGAGGATATGGCCTTTTGTTTTTACGCTAAATCCAGCGCGACGTAAAGTGTGAAAAACTCAAATAACCTGTAACGTTAATCACTAATTAAAAGCGACCCTGCGCCATAAGCCCGACATAACAGGCCTGGCGCACCTGGCACCTTCCAATATTTATTTTAAAAAACCCACACCACAAAAATAAATAACATTCACGACAGCAATGAGAATACCAAATTAATAAATGAAATAATAAAATAATATTTTTCAAGTCCAGTGTCGGACATTTAAAGCGTCACAAGGAGAGGCGTCGGCGATATTGACATAAGGAATGGCATTGATTAAAGGGACGGGCAGGCGAAAGCCGGCGCGGCCGACGTTGGTCGCTAAAGCGCGTCCGCCGGTTTGCAAAAACGAAAAAACCCGGAAGGCAAACGCTTTGCCATCCGGGTTTAGAGCGGGCTACGCTATTTACAGCGCGAATTAGTTCGCCGCAGCGGCGGACGGCTCAAGTTTTGGGCCCGCCAGAGCCAGGCGCGCGCCGGCCTCGGTATCGCTATATTGCCTGAAGTTATCGATAAACAGCTGGGCCAGGCTTTCGGCTTTATCCTGCCAGCCGTCGGCGGAGCTCCAGCCGCTGCGCGGATCGAGAATCGCGCTGTCAACGCCCGGGATGCTCTGCGGAATGGCCAGGCCAAACACCGGAATCGTCTCCGTACGCATAGGGCCCGTAGTATCGTTCAGGATTGCGCTGATAATGCTGCGGGTATCGCGCAGCGACAGACGCTTACCTTCCCCATTCCAGCCGGTATTGACCAGCCAGGCTTCCGCGCCGGCTTCCGCCATTTTGGCGGCCAGCACGCTGGCGTACTGCGTTGGGTGCAGCAGCAGGAACGCCGCGCCGTAGCAGGCGGAGAAAGTCGGCGTCGGCTGGGTGATGCCGCGCTCGGTCCCGGCCAGCTTCGAGGTGAAGCCCGACAGGAAATGGTACTGCATCTGTTCGGTCGTCAGACGCGACACCGGCGGCAGCACGCCGAAGGCGTCGGCGGCGAGGAAAATCACCCGCGCCGGATGGCCGGCGCGAGAGACCGGTTTGACGATATTTTCAATATGCGACAGCGGGTATGAAACGCGGGTATTTTCGGTCTTACTGCCGCCGGCATAGTCCACCGTGCCGTCAGCCCGGACCACCACGTTCTCCAGCAGCGCATTACGGCGAATCGCCTGATAAATTTCCGGCTCCGCCTGCGGATCGAGGTTAATGGTTTTGGCGTAGCAGCCGCCCTCAAAATTGAAGACGCCGTCGTCATCCCAGCCGTGTTCATCGTCGCCGATAAGCTGGCGCAGCGGATCGGTGGAAAGGGTCGTTTTGCCGGTACCGGAAAGACCGAAGAACAGGGCCACGTCGCCCTCTTCGCCGCGGTTGGCCGAGCAGTGCATCGAAGCAATGCCCTGCTGCGGCAGCAGATAGTTCATGACCGAGAAGAGCCCTTTTTTCATCTCTCCGCCGTACCAGGTCCCGCCAATAAGCTGAATTTTCTCACTCAGGTTAAAGGCGACAAAGTTTTCAGAGTTAAGGCCCTGCTCCTGCCACCGGTCGTTGGTGCAGCCCGCGCCGTTGAGGACCACGAACTCCGGCGTGAACTGCGCCAGCTCTTCAGCGTTGGGAACGATAAACATATTTTTGACGAAGTGGGCCTGCCACGCCACTTCGGTGACAAAGCGCACGCCGAGACGCGTATCGGGGCTTGCCCCGCACCAGGCATCAACGACGTACAGCTTTTTGCCGCTCAGCTGGCCGGCAACCCGCGCTTTAAGGCTGTCCCAAATCTGCGGCGTTAACGGTTTGTTGTCGTTGCGGCCAAGGCCGGCATCAGACCACCAGACGGTGTCGCGGGTCAGGTCATCCCTGACGATATATTTGTCGCGCGGCGAACGTCCGGTAAATATTCCGGTATCAACGGCCACCGCGCCGGATGCGGTCATTACGCCGCGCGCCGCACCGGTGAGCTCAGGGCTGGTTTCATGAGCAATCAGCAGGTCGTAATCGGGGTTATAAAATAACTCGCTGCTATCCTTAATACCAAGCTCCAGCAGAGCCTGTTTTACTAATTCGATATGTGGCATGGAACTCCTGACAAACGGCTGGCTAGGTAAGATGTATTCTTTATTTCAGCCCATTATTGCGCTCTTCTGTGAATTCCGGTCGAGAGGAAACCACAGTAAAACGAAATAACAGGATCAGCAGCCTGGAGCAGCGATTTTATAACGATGCTCGTAGGGTATCGCCCGTGCTTTTCCGGCATGCATATTTACGGCTAAGGAATACGCTCAATTTTCAGAAAAAATGTTAACACCTGTGGTTAGTTATGTTAATTGCATAGTTTCTATGCGTTATGCTAAAATTGCATAGCATTAAATAGAGCGCAAGGAACGGGTCGGTGCTGGCGAATCTTGAAGTGAAGTGGCTGTACGATGTCATTGCTCTGGAGGAGTCCAGAAGCTTTACCCTTGCGGCTAAAACCAGAAATATATCGCAATCCTCCTTCAGCCGCAGGATTCAGGCGCTTGAAGCCTCGCTGGGTTTCAGCATTTTCGATCGTGGGGTTAACCCGCTGCAGCTCACCACCCGCGGAAAAATTTTCGTCGGCTACGCGCGAAATATGCTGGATGATATGGACTTTCAGATTAGTCGCATTAAGGGGCTCAATAACACCACCCAGAAAATAAGAATCGATGCCGCTCCGTCGCTCTCGGTTTTAGTCCTTCCGGAATTAATCGCCGGCTACACCGATATAAAAAATAAAACCTTCCACGTTGAATCGATTAACGTCAACGAAGCCGTATTTAACCTTAAAGAGGGTAAGAGCGACTTTATTCTGTCGTTTTATAATGAAGAGTTAATGAACTATCCGTTTATTAACCACAAAATTTTTGACTCCTCGGTGCACCTGGTTTCGCCCTGCGATGAGAGCGGCAGACCGCTATTTCATCTGCACCGCGGCGTTTTGCCGCTGATGAGATACGCCAACGATAGCTATATGGGGCGCCAGGTCAATCAGGTCATTGACCGCACGCCGGGGATCACCTTCTCGCTGACCTTCGTCTCTTCGATGAGCGAGCTGCTTAAGCGCATGATCCTCAACGGCGACGGCGTGGGCTGGCTGCCGCAATACTCTATCCAGCGCGAGCTCGATGAGGGCCGTCTGGCGATTATGGACCCCGCGCTCTCGCTGCCGATCGGCGCCTATATGTATCGTTCCGGCTCGCGGCTTAACCAGTCGGCCGAGCGCTTCTGGCAGCATATTAAATCCCGGGATGCCCGGCAGTCCTGAGCGGTGCAATCGGCGTATTTGCGCTCATTGCCGGCTCAATAGCGTATTCGCCAGCCGGCTGAAAATCCGCTATCATCCGCTCCCCCGTTCTGCAGGCGAGCCGCCCGATGTCCACGATTGTTGATACCTTTATTGCCCCGCCGTGCCATGCGGAGATTGAGGTCCTCTATCAGGACGACCATCTGCTGCTGATCGCCAAACCCGCCGGCCTGCTCAGCCTCTCGGGGAAAAACCCGCGCAATCTCGACTCGGTGCACCATCGCTTAGTTCAGATCTTTCCCGGCTGTACCCTGGTTCATCGTCTCGATTTCGGGACTTCCGGTCTGATGGTGATTGCCCGCAACAAGGCCATCAACGCCGCCCTCTGCCGGCAGTTTAGCCAGCGTACGGTGAGTAAGGTATACGGCGCGCTGCTGTGCGGACACCTGGCCGATGACGAAGGGGTGATAGACGCACCCATCGCCAAAGACCCGGCGCTGTTTCCGCTGATGACTATTTGCGCGACCGGCGGCAAGCCGGCCCGCTCCCGCTTTCAAGTGCTTGAGCGCCTGCATCGCCCGGCTGAAGACGGGACGCTGCTGCCGCTGACCCGCGTACGGCTCACCCCGGAGACCGGACGCACCCATCAGCTGCGCATTCACTGCCAGTTTGCGGGGCACCCTATTTTAGGCTGCGATCTCTACGGCGGGCTGCTGCTACCGGGTACCGAAAGCACGCCGCGCCTGATGCTGCACGCCAGCGAGCTGCGCTTTACCCACCCGGTCAGCGGAGAGTTAATCAACGCCAGCAGCGCCAGCCCGTTCTGAAGCCTGCCACCGCCTATATCGATGAGGTCGCGAAGGCGCCGGGGGTGATACCAAAATGCAGGCGGAAGTATTTAATCAGGTGGCTTTGATCGTAAAACCCGACGTCCGTCGCCACCTGCGCGGCGCCGAAGCCTTTCGCCAGCAGCCCTTTGGCTCTGACCAGGCGCAGCTGCGTCAGGTACTGATGGACCGATAGCCCGGTCTGCGCCTGGAAGGTGCGCATAAAATGGAACTCGCTCAGCCCGGCAACCCCGGCAATCTCCTTGACCGCCAGCGGCTGCTGATAAGCACAGTGTAAAAACTCGATGGCGCGCCGAATGTCGGCGCGGATCGCGTCCCGTCGGCCGCCGCGGGCGCTGCGTCCGGCATAGCGCCCCACCAGCATATTCAGCACCTGGTACATCAGGCACTCTTTTTCCAGCGGGTCGCGGCTGGCGCCCAGCACCGCGGAAGCCTGCAGCATGCTGCGGGCCATCAGCGGGTCGTGCCGCATCCCCTCGCCGCCGAAATTCACCTCGCCGCTGCCGGTGAGTACCGTTGCGGCCACCTCGTCAATCAGCTGCGCCGAAGGATAAAAGGCGCAGTAATCCCAGCCTTCATCGCGCTGCACCGCTTCGCCGGTGTGCACTTCGCCAGGCATGATCACCATCACCGTCCCCGCCGCCGCAATACCGCGCTCCCGGCAGATGCGCGTGCGCTGGGCGCCGCGGGCGAAAGCGGCAATCACATATTCATTATGAAAGTGCGGCGGATAGCTATGCTCGTAGCAGGAGGCGCGAAGGATCTCCATCCCGCCGTGCAGCTCGCTATCCCGCCAGAGCCTGATATCATCCCGTATCTCTTTCGCCACCTCGGCACCCTTTTTATTGCGCAATATTGCTATTTCAGCCAATGAGCAGGATTTTACTATAGCGATCCTGACGATTTCTTAAGATTATCATTCAGTGACGGACAATTCGGGACTATTTGATGTTGATGAACAAGAAGACCTCGCCCAGGAATGAGGCCGCGACGGAGTTTCGCGCAGGGATTATCGCCTGCCTGCCCACCATCCCCGGCTACTGGAGCATCGGGTTTGCCGCCGGGGCGATCGGCACATTATCCGGGTTCACCACCGCGCAGACGGCTTTACTGGCCAGCGCGTTGTACGCGGGCTCCGCCCAGTTCCTGTTCTATTCGCTATGGGCCACCGGCGCCGAAGTCGCCTCGGTGGTGCTGAGCGTGCTGCTGGTGAACCTTCGCTACCTGCTGATGAGCTCCGCCATGAGCGTGTTCTTTCGGGAATACAGCAGCGGGCAAAAAATTATCAGCGGGCTGCTGCTGACCGACGAAACCTTCGGCGTCGCGGTCCAGCGCGGCAGCGCGCACAACAAAGTGCCCTACGCGTGGATGCTCGGGCTGAATGTCGCCGCGTGGCTGAACTGGATCCTCGCCTGCGTGGTCGGCGCAGGCTTAGCCTCCGCCCTTCCGCCGTCGCTGATGGAGGGGCTGAGCTTCAGCCTGGTGTCGATGTTTATCGGGCTGGTGCTGATGATCTGGTTCGCCAGCCGCCGCAAGGCGCTGGAAGCCTTCAGCATCGCCACGGCGGTAGTTATCACGCTACTCACCGCCGGCCGCGCAGATATGAGCGTGGTGGTCATCGTGGCGGCATCGGTCGCGGCAACGCTGGCGACGCTCGGGCTGCGTCTGACGTCCAAAGGAGAACAATAAGATGGAACGCAATATCCTCCTCGCCATTCTCGCCTCCGCGCTGGTCACCGCGCTGATGCGCACGGTGCCCGTTTTGCTGCTTTCGCGCTTTCGCCTGGCGCCGGTTATCCAGCAGTGGCTGAGCTTTATTCCGTCAGCCATTATGGCGGCGATTATTGCCGCCGAGCTGCTCGGCAAACCGGCGCTGAGCGCCTCGGGCATCAGCATTTCGCTGCTGGCCGCCGCCGCCGCGACGGTGGCCGGCATCTTCACCCGCAGCCTGTTTGCCACGGTGATTGCCGGCATGGTCGCGTTCTCCGCACTCGGCTACCTGCTGCTTTAATTCGCCAATGGGCCACGCCAGTCGTGGCCTTTTCATTATCAATTTTCCCCGGCGCGTTAAATTCAAATAGCAGCATTGCAAATGCAAATATCATATTTGCTCGTTAATCACCGCCTCTGTAGCTTGTAGTTAATTCATGCTTTCCATGAAATAAACTTCAGGGCGCGACGGCAGCAAATGATTAGACTCGAAAATATTTATAAGACCTACCCCGGCAGCGCGCATGCGGCAATTAGCAACCTAAACCTGACGATTAATAGCGGCGAGCTGTGTACCTTTGTTGGCCCCAGCGGCTGCGGCAAAACCACGATATTACGCATGATTAATCAGCTCGATAAGCCGGATGACGGCCACGTCTACGTGCAGGGGGTGAAAATAGCCGACAGCGATATTATCCAGGTGCGGCGCAAAATTGGTTTTGTGATGCAAAGCGCAGCGTTATTTCCGCACCGCACGGTGGCGCAAAATATCGCCACGGTGCCGCGCCTGCTCGGCTGGAATAAAACGCAGATCCGCGCGCGCATCGCCGAGCTGGTCGATTTAATGTCGCTGGACCGCCTGCTGCTTGAGCGCTATCCGCACCAGCTCTCCGGCGGCCAGCAGGGGCGCGTCGCCATCGCCCGGGCGCTGGCGGCCGACCCGCCGGTGCTGCTGATGGATGAACCCTTTGCCGCCATCGACCCGCTGGTGCGCGAGCGCCTGCAGGACGAGCTGCTGCTGCTCCAACAGCGCCTGCATAAAACGATCGTGCTGGTGACCCACGATATTAACGAGGCCATCCGCCTGGGCGACAGGATTGCCATTTTCGCGGAGGGCGGCGTGCTGGCGCAGTTTGCCTCCCCGGATCATATTTTATCGCACCCGGCCAGCGAGTTTGTCCGCCGCTTTATCGGTCCCGAGCCCAACCTTAAGCGCCTCGGCATGATTCAGGTCGGCCAGATCCCGCGCCATGACGTGGCGCTGGTCGATGAACACTATGCGCCTATCGCCAGCCGCCACCCAACGCTCAGCAGCCCGCTGCAGCTGATCCTCGATAGCCACCAGCGCCCGCTGCAGTGGTTCGATCCGCACAGGCGCATCTCGCTGCCCATCACCCAGCCGCTGGCGGCGCTGCACAGCCTGCGTTTTGCCTACAGCGCGCTGCTGGATGCGCCGGGCGGCGTGCTGGTACGCGTCGATGAGAGCGGTAAATATCAGGGCGCCATTTCGTACTCCCTGCTCCAGCGCGTGCTGGACGGTCTGGTGGAAATTCGTCGCTATGGTTGACTGGCAGTGGATCCTCGATAACCGAACGATGATTGGCGCGCTGCTGTGGCAGCATACCCAGCTGGTGGCTATTCCGCTGTTTTTTGGCACCCTGCTGACGGGATTACTGATTGGGCTGACCCTGCGCTGGCCGCGGGCCGCGCAGCCCCTGCTCTATCTCTGCGGGATCCTGTTTACGATCCCCTCACTGGCGCTGTTCATTTTACTGCTGCCGTTTACCGGCCTGTCGCTGACCACCTCGGTCATCGGCCTGACGCTCTACTCCCTGCTGATCCTGCTGCGCAATACCCTTGCCGGCATCGAGAAGCTGCCGGCGGCGGTGCTGGAGTCGGCCCGCGCGCTGGGCTACACCCGCGGCTATCGCTTTTTCGATATCGAGCTGCACCTGCTGGCGCCGTCGCTTTTTGCCGGCCTGCGCATCGCCTCCGTCACCGTGGTGGGGCTGGTGACGGTGACCGCGCTTATTGGCCAGGGCGGGCTGGGACAGCTGCTGCTGGCGGGGTTTAACCAGGATTTTATTACTCCTGTTATTGTCAGCCTGGCGTTGAGCCTCGCGCTGTCGCTGTTATTTGACTCGCTGATAGCCCGCGTTGGCTATTGGCTTACGCCCTGGACACGCTGATGGATATCATACAGGCCACGCTGCGCTGGTTTTTGCAGCCCGAACACTGGCTCGCCGACGACGGTATTCTGGTACGCCTGCGGGAGCATATTTACTATGTGACGCTGAGCATGCTGATCGCCTCCGCCATTGCCCTGCCCACCGGCATCGCTCTTGGCTACTGGCGTAAAGGCGCCTTTGTCATTATTAACTTATTTAATATCGGCAGGGCCATTCCGGCGCTGGGATTAATTCTGTTGAGCATTCTTCTATTCGGCTTTAACGATATTCCGCTCTTCGCCGCGCTGGTCGCCATGTCCATTCCGCCGATTCTGACCAACGCCTGGGTCGGGATCTATCACGCCGACCGCCAGCTTTGCGATGCGGCGAAGGCGCTGGGCATGACGCCGCTGCAAAGCCTCTGGCAGCTGCGGATCCCGCTGGCCGCGCCGCTTATTTTTGCCGGGATGCGCACCGCGCTGGTACAGCTGATCGCCACCGCCGTCGTCGCGGCCTATGCGGGGCTGGGCGGCCTCGGGCGGTTTCTGATTGACGGCCTCGGCCAGCGCGATATTCCACAGGTCATCGCCGGTGCGCTGGTGGTCTCCCTGCTGGCCATCGGCAGCGAGCTGCTCTTTTCACTGATTGACCGGCGCTTCACCCATACCATCGGCACTCCGGAGCATTAATTTTTTATCACCCTTCGCCGCGCCCCGAATATTCCACCCGGGGGCGGCGTAACCGTGGCTGACTTAACCCATCACGGATATTTATATACTTAGCGAGGCACTATGCAGAATAAATTAGCTGTTCCTTTTCACCATCGCCGTTTTCGCCTGTCACTATTCGCCGTCGGATTACTGAGTTTAAGCTTTAGCTCATTAGCGGAAAAGGTCACGATCGGCGGCGCTAATTTCACCGAGAGCTCGATTCTCGCCAATATTTACGCCAGCGCGCTGAAGAAAAATAATATTGAGGTCAGCACCCGACTTAATCTCGGCAACCGCGAAATTATTATTCCGGCATTAAAGAGCGGCGAAATTGATATTGTCCCGGAGTATCTTGGCGCCCTGCTTAACTATTACGACGGTAAAACCCTGGCCACCGCCCAGAGCGATGTCAGCGCCGAGCTGGCTAAAGTTCTGCCCGCCGACTTCACGCTGCTGACGCCTTCGCCGGCCACCTCGATTACCGCGTGGGCGGTTCGCGCCGACACGGCGAAAAAATATGGTCTGAGCAAGCTCTCCGACCTGCAGCCCGTTGCGCATCAGTTGACGATCGGCGGGCCGCCGGAGCTGGCGGTGCGCGCCCTCGGCCTGCCGGGGCTGAAGCGCGTCTACGGTCTCGAATTTAAGGCGGTCAAATCCCTGGATATGGGCGGGCCGCTGACTCGCCTGGCGCTCAACTCCGGCAAAATCGACGTCGCGACGGTTATCTCCACCCAGGGCAACCTGGCGAAAGAGGACTGGGTGGTGCTGGACGACGATAAGCACGAGCAGCCGAGCCAGAACGTGGTGCCGCTGGTGCGCAAAGCCAGCCTGACGCCGACGGTGAGTAAGGTGCTGAACGACGTCTCCGGCAAGCTGAATAACGCCACCCTGATTGAGCTCAATCAGCAGGTCGATCTGCAGCATAAAGATCCGGCAGCCGTTGCCGAACAGTGGGTCAATAGCCATCTGACAGCCCGCTAACCTCTCTCATGCCAGGGATCGGCAATAACCGGAAACGAGCCGCACCATGTCTGAAAATCATATGATTCTGAACCTGTTTTTCTTTAATCCGCAGGGGGATTACCGCTTCTCGTGGCGCCATCCGCAGGCGCCGGGCAAGGAAATTTTTACCCTCGGCTACTACGCGGATCTGGCGAAGAAGGCCGAGGCCGCCACCCTCGACGCCATCTTCATCGCCGACCATATCTCGATCTGGGATACGGTACCCAGCGGCTTAACCCACTACGCCAACGCGCGGCTGGAGCCCATCACCCTGCTCGCCGCCCTCGCCGCCGTGACCGAGCATATCGGCCTGATGGGCACCGCCTCCACCTCCTACAACGAGCCCTACAACCTCGCCCGCTATTTCGCCTCGCTGGACTTCCTCAGCGGCGGCCGGGCGAGCTGGAACGTGGTCACCTCGTGGCTGGAAGAGGAAGCGGCCAACTTCGGCCTCGACCAGCTGCCGCAGCACGGCAACCGCTACCAGCGCGCCGGGGAGTTTATCGATGTCGTCACCCGGCTTTGGGACTCCTGGGAGGACGATGCCGTGCTGTATGACAAAGCGAGCGGCCTGTTTGCCGACGCGCCGAAGGTGCACCATCTCAACCATCGCGGCGAGTTCTTCAACGTCCGCGGGCCGCTCAACGTCCCGCGCCCGCCGCAGGGCCATCCGGTGCTGGTCCAGGCGGGCTCCTCCGAGGCGGGGAAAAACCTCGCCGCGGCGTGGTCGGATATGCACTTCGTGTTTATTCAATCCATTACCGAGGGCCTGGCCTATCGTCAGGAGATGAACCAGCGGCTGCGGGACTACGGTCGCGACCCGGCGCACTTTAAAATCATCGCCGGCGTCCTGCCCGTAGTGGTCAATTCCGATGCCGAGAAGGAGGAGCGCCAGCGGCTTAACGAGCGCTTGATGAGCGACCAGATGGCGATAGATCTGCTCTCATCCTATCTGCGTATGGATTTAAGCGCCCATTCGCCGAACCAGCCCCTGCCGCCGCTGCCGGACGAGGAGACGTTTGACGGCATCCGCACCGCGCTGCGGCTTATCCGCCACTACGATCCCAGCCTGACCGTTCTGCAGCTGGGTCGCCTGCTGCTGCAAAGCTCCGACAGCTGGCTGCTGATCGGCAGCGCGGAGGAGGTCGCCGAAGCGCTGACCGCCACCTGGCGCGCCGGGGCGGCGGACGGCTTTAACCTGATGTTTCCGCTGCTGCCGGGAGACTTCGATCGCTTCGTCGAACAGGTAGTGCCGATTCTGCAGCGTAACGGCGCGATGCGCACCAGCTACCCGCCGGGCACGCTGCGGGAAAAACTCGGGCTACCGGCGGCGAAAAACCGCTTTGCCGGCTGCTGACCCGCGCCGGCCCACGCCGAAGGAGGCCCGGCCTCCTTCACAAACCTACAGCCGGGTCACGCCGCTGGCCGCCGCCTCGTCGCGCCACGCCAGCAGCTGCGCGTAAGGCTGGCGCGTTACGGCGCTAAAATCGTCGATCAGCAGCGCCCGGCAAATGTCCCGGTACTGCGCCCCGGTCACCAGCTGATGCAGCGCCTCGCGCAAGAGCGCAATCGTCGCCGGGGGCGTATCCTTGCTGCTAATCAGCGGCAGCCCCGGCGCCAGCGGGCTGCGTCCGATAACGCTCAGCCCGGCAAGCAGCGCCGGTTCGTGGCGCTGCAGCAGCGCCCAGCTGACGCAGTCAATCGCCGCGATATCGGCGGTTCCCTGCCGTAATTCAATCAGCGACTGGCGGTGGCTGCCGCTCCAGCGCACGGCGGAAAAAAACCGCCCGCTTTCGGCCAGCGGCGCCACCATTTTTCGCAGCGCGTTGTAGCCGGACTGGGAGTCTGGCGAATTACACACCGCCCGCCGCTGGCGAAAATCCGCCAGCGTCAGATGCCGGTTAGCCTCCTGGCTCACCAGCAGGCTGCGGTAGTTCGCTCCTTCACAGCCCGGCGCCGCGTAGTGAAAGCAGCCGACGATCTGCACCTCCGGGAGCCGGGTGACCAGCGGATAGCCGCAGGTCTGGCTCAGCAGCAGCTGCGGATCGCGCCAGTGGCTCAGCAGCTCCTCCCGGGGCCAGCGGGTCGGCAGGTCGTCCACCGCCACCCCGCAAGCCGCGAGGATCTCGCGCAGCGCCAGCCACAGCGCCCGCGTCTCTTCGTGATTAACCGCATACATGGGAAAATCGACAACGTTACTCATGGTTCTCCTCCGCGCCGCCCCGCTGTTTCACGCCGGGATGGGCGTTGACCTCTACCGCACGAAACAGAAATCGCCGCAGCCATTCGCCATAGCCGCGCACCAGGAATCCGTGGTTGCGCTGGCGGTAGCCCTCCTTCTCCAGCAGATAGAGTTTGCGCAGCCCGTACCAGGGGACTCCCGGCAGATCGTGATGGACTGAATGATAGTTCAGATTAAGAAACAGCACCCGCCACGGCAGACCCGCTTCATTAATCACCGAGCGCGCCAGCGGATCGTCGGCGGCCCGATGCTCCAGGAAAGAGCGGACCTTGGTGAGCGCCAGCGCCGGATAGCTGACGACGGCGACAAAATAGAGCGGCGAAAAATCGACGCGCGCCATCAGCGCAAACAGGCCCGCCAGCAGCAGGCCGTGGGTCGTCCACATCGCCATCGCCGCCTTCTGCCGCCGGCGAAAGGCGCGCCACGCGCTGAGGAGCGTTTGCCCAATGTCCAGCAGCGGCGCCAGCAGCAGGCGCCCGATAAAGGTGTTGCGCAGATGAATCACCCGACGCTGCCAGGGCGCGAAGCGCCGCCAGCTCTCGGCGGTAAAATAGTAGGATTCGGGATCGTCGACCGGGATCGTGAGATGGTGATTATCGTGATGCGCGAGATGCGAATCCCGATACAGGCCGTAGGGATACCACACCGCCAGCGGCAGGATGCCCAGCAGCTGGTTCAGTCGCGGCCAGCGCGTCGGATGGCCGTGTATCAGCTCATGCTGCAGGGACATATACCAGGCGCTAAACCAGATCAGCAGCAGCGTCGCCGGGAGCAGCCCCAGGGTTTGCCAGTACGCGAGGGAGGCAAACCAGCCGCCATAGATAGCGACAATCAGTAGCCAGGTCGGCAGTTCGCTGCGCCACAGGCGGCTGCGGGAAAGCTGGTGGATCAGGTCGCGCTGCTGCGGGTGCAAATAGACAGACTTTTTTTTGGCCATTACTGCAAATACCGTTTCCGCGTTATCTTTTATCCCTCGAAGATGTGAGATAACGCGGAAAATAACAAAGTATTTAAATGGCTTAGCTTTGCCAGAAACGTGAGTTAAGCCGGCTGCGCGCGGTGAGCGCTCCCCGGACGATTTACTTCAGCGACGCCGCCGGCTTCATCGGCGCCACCACCACGTTCACCCCCAGCTCGCGCATCCGGTTGAGCGCCGGAAGGGGGATGCCCTGATTGACAATTACCACGTCAAACTCGCTCAGATCGGCAAACCGGTGCAGCGCCCGGCGTTCGAATTTGGTGTGATCCATCAGCAAAATACGCTGCTGCGCCGATTCGAACATCGCGCGCTTGGTTTCGACCATTTCGGCAGATTGATGAAAGACGGCATCGTCCACGATCGCCGACATGCTGAGGAAAAACATATCCGCGCGCAGCCCGGCGATCTCGCTGCGCGTCATATGCCCCATAAAGGCGTTGCACCAGTTGTGCAGCTGTCCGCCAAGGCCGAGCAGGGTGATATCCGGCAGGCCTTTGAGTTCGCCCATCAGCGTCAGCGAGTTGGTGATGATGGTCTGCGGCGCCCTGGCGGGCAGCAGCCGCGCCATCTGAAAGACGGTGGTCGAGTCGTCGAGAAAAGTGGACTGCCCCGGCTCCAGGTAGCTGACCGCCACCTCGGCGATGGCCTGCTTCTCTTCCAGCTGGCGGGTTGAGCGGTAGATATCGCTGGACTCCACCAGGCTGGTAGGCGTCGCCGACACCACTCCCCGGGATTTGTGCAGCAGCCCGCGCTCGACCAGCTCGTCGATATCGCGATGGGCGGTCATCAGGCTAATACCAAAGCGCTCGGTGATATCCTCGATGCGAATCGCCCCTTCGACCATGACGGCTTCGACAATCAGCTGACGGCGCGCGCGCTGGCGGGCCTGGCGGCTGTCGCCTGGCAGCCCTTCCGCCAGGAAAGCGTTGAGTGAATGATCCTGCGTAAATTGCGTCATAGTTCGTCCATAAAAAGATCGGTAGAGGGCCTGAACAGCGTCAATTACAGCGCTATAGCCGCCATACTTCAAGCGGCTTTCGCGCAAAGGGGCGGCGGGCGCCCCGATGCGGAGACTGCGCGGTTATTCGGAGAGGATAAACGGCGAGGTCATCTTCGCGGCGTTATCTTTGGTTATCAGGACGCAGTCAAAAAGCTGCTTCTCCGCCGCGGCGCCGGTTTTGCCCGTTTTCAGGAACGTATCGGCCTGCTCCACCGCTTTGGCGGCAAAGGTCGCCACCGGCTGCATTACGGTATAGGCAAGGCTCCCCTCCTTCACCGCATCCACCGCGTCCGGCGAGCCATCAAAGCCGCCGACCGTCACCTGCTTGAGCTTTCCGGCCTCCTTCAGCGCGGCGATCGCGCCGAGCGCCATCTCATCGTTACCGCTGATGACGCCCTTAACGTTCGGATTGGCCTGCAGCAGGGACTGCATCTTGTTAAAGCCCTGGGTGCGATCCCAGTTCGCCACCTCCGAGCCGACCTTCTTGAGGTCCGGATACTGGCCGAGCACGGTTTCGAAGCCGTTGGCGCGGGTGGCGGCGTTGTTGTCGGACGGCGGCCCCTTCAGCTCGACGTAGTCGCCGCTGTCACCGACCTGCTGCACCCACTGCTGGGCTCCCAGCGCGGCGCCCTGGGCGTTATTGGAAACCAGCTGCGCTTTTGCCAGCCCGCTTTGATTCAGCTCGGCGTTGATAATAAACACCGGGATGTGGGCGGCAATGGCTTTTTTCACCGAACCGATAGAGCCATCGGCGTTCGCCGGGTCGAGGATAATCGCTTTTGATTTATTGGTGATCGCCGTATCAATCAGCTGGCTTTCGGTATTGGTATCGCCTTTATGAGCGCTGACTTTCGCGGTGTAGCCAAGCTTCTCCGCGGTTTTCTGCGCCACCTGGCCCTCCGCCAGCCAGTAGGGATTGGACGGGTCGTTAACGATAATCGTCATCAGCCCGTCGGCCCAGGTTGGCGCAGAGAAGGCGGTTAGCGCCGCGGCGGCGGCAACGAGGATAAAACGCTTGCTGTTATCAAATATCATAGCGGTAGTGCTCCGTTATTTTTTAGGGTAGAGGTACGGATTAACGTCAGAGCGGATACGACCCGGCCTCCGCTACGGACAGGGTTACGGTTACCGGCCGCGGCGGCCGTATTGCAGAGTATTCAGCAGCACCGCCAGCACGATCACCGCGCCGGTAAACACCGTCTGCCAGTAGGCGGAGACGCCGATAATCACCAGGCCATCGGAGAGGAAACCGATAACAAAAGCCCCCAGCAGGGTGCCGCGCACGTTGCCGCGCCCGCCGGTCAGCGCCGCGCCGCCGATCACCACCGCGGCGATCGCCGTCAGCTCGTAGGTGGTGCCGGCCGTTGGCCCGGCGGAGGTCAGCTGCGAAGAGAGCACCAGCCCGGCCATCGCCGCGCAGATCCCCGACAGCACGTAGACGCTGATTTTGACGCGCTTAACCGGCACGCCGGATAGCTCCGCCGCCCGCTCGTTGCCGCCGGAGGCGTACAGCCAGCGGCCAAACGCGGTACGGCTCAGCAGGAAGCCGCAGGCCAGCGCCGCCGCCCCCAGCACCAGCACGCCGACGGGAATGTTAAAAATACGGTTGAACCCCAGCCAGTCGAAGCCGGTATTCCCCAGCTCCGTCGCGCCGGAGAGCTTGTTGTAGGTCAGGCCGTTGGTCATCAGCAGCGCCACGCCGCGAGCCACGTACAGCGAGCCAAGGGTGGCGACGAACGCCGGCACCCGGCACCAGGCGATCAGCACCCCGTTGATCAGCCCCACCAGCGCCCCGACGGCGAGGGTCAGAAGAGCCACCGCCCACACCGGCAGATAGAGCACCACGCCGGCCGCATCGAGATGGATGCCCTGCATCATATAGCCGGCGCAGACCCCCGCGAGGCCCAGCGTGGAGCCCACGGACAAATCAATGCCGCCGTTGAGAATAACCAGCAGCATGCCAATCGCCGGCAGGCCGAAAATGGCGACGTGCGAGGCCATGGTGAGAAAGTTGGCGCCGCTTAAATAGTTCGGCGACAGGAACGAGAACACGGCAATAATCAGCAGCAGGGCGAAAAAGGCGCGCCCCTCCAGCAGGATACGGGCCACGCTCGTCCCTTTATTGGCCCGGCCGGCGCGCGCCGGCTGCGTAACGGGGCTTAACGACTGAGTTCTGTCGGTCATGGTTTCTACTCCAGGTTTTATTTTCATGCCACCAGCGACTCGCCGGAGGCCGCCATGATGCGTTCTTTGCTTACGTTGGCGTCAAACACGGCCGCAATCCGGCCTTTGCTCATCACCACAATTCGGTGGGCAATGCTTAAGCACTCCCCCACTTCCGAGGTGGAGTAGACCACCGCCAGCCCCTGCCTGGCGTTCTCCGCCAGCAGGCGAAAGACCTCGGCTTTGGCGCCGATATCGATCCCGCGGCTGGGCTCATCGAGTAAAATCACCTTCGGCCGGGTGGCGAGCATTTTGCCGATCACCACCTTTTGCTGATTCCCGCCGGAGAGCGAGCCGATCGCCGCCTCCCCGCCGGCCGTTTTGACCGTCACGTTGCGAATGCTGGCGTCAATCAGCTGCTTTTCCCGCCGCGTGGAGAGCACCATGCCGCGAATAAACTCGCCGATGCTGGCGAGGGTCAGGTTTTCCCCCACCGACATGGTTTGCACCAGCCCGTCGCGCTGGCGATCTTCCGGCACCAGCGCCAGGCCGCTGGCGATGCGCTGCGCAATAGACAGGCCCGAGACGTCGCCGTCGCGCAGCGAAATCGTCCCCGCCGACTGTTTTAAGCGTCCGGCGATGCACTCCATCAGCTCGGTCCGCCCCGCGCCCATCAGGCCGTAAATGCAGACGATCTCCCCGGCGCGAACCGTTAGCGACAGGTTGTCCACCAGCCGAATTCCGGCTTTGCCTTTTACCGTCAGGTCGCTGACCGCCAGCGCGGTTTCGCCGAAGGCGTAGCCCTCCGGCGGCGAGCCGAGATCGAAGCTGTCGCCCACCATGTTGCGCACCACCCAGTCGAGGTCGATCTCATCCCGGCTGGCCCAGGCGGTCATTACGCCGTCGCGCAGCACCACCGCGCGGTCGGTTATTTCCAGCGCCTCCTCGAGGTGGTGGGAGATGTAGACAATCGCCACCCCCTGGCTGGTGAGATCGCGAATCACCTGGAACAGCACGCTGACCTCCGCGGCGCTCAGCGCCGAGGTGGGTTCATCCATAATCAGGATCTGCGAATCCACCGACAGCGCCCGCGCAATCTCGACGATCTGCTGCTGGCCAAGGCGTAAATTTTCCACCAGCGTCAGCGGCTCGATCCCCTCCTCCAGCGACTTCATCAGGTGGGCGGTCAGCCGCGTCTCTTCGGCATAATCGACGCCGCCCGGCTTCATGATTTCGCGGCCGATAAAGATGTTGTCGCGCACGTTCATGTTCGGCGCCAGGTTCAGCTCCTGGTGGATAATCGAGATGCCGCTGTCCCGCGCATCGCTGGCGGAGCTGAAGACCTTTACCTCGCCGTCAAGCACGATTTCGCCGCTGCTCGGCGTAATCACGCCGGAGAGGATTTTCATCAGCGTCGACTTGCCGGCGCCATTTTCACCAAACAGCGTGGTGACTTCGCCGCGGCGAATATCAAAGTTGACGCCTTTGAGGGCGTGGGTGGAGCCATAGACTTTGCTCACGTTGCGCGCCGAAAGAATAATCTCGCCCTTCAGCAGCGCCGGGTGCAGTTTGGGTTGTTTCATTTCACCTCCAGGCTGACCGGCGTAACCAGCCAGTTATTGGGCGTCAGCAGCCGGAACACGCCGACGACCACGATCTGCTTGCCGGGTAGCGCCTGGCGATCGAGGCTATCCAGCAGCGTCGCTTTTAGCGTCCGGTTGAGGGCCGCGCCGGCGTTCTGATACTCAATCTGGTTGGTAAAATCACCAAACTGGATGGTGCCGGTGGCGTCCCGCAGCTCCGTGCCGGTGAGCACCGGCCCGGTCTGCAGGCGTACCTTCCACCCCTCCGGGAGCCCCGGCACCGCGACGCTAAAGATCCCCGCCTTTTCGCTGCCCGCCACGCCCTGAAAGCGCACCGCCATCACCGGCAGAGTGGCGCCAACGCCATATTTTTTTATCGCCGCCTGCGGGTCGGCCTTTAAAGCCGCGGCCAGCTCGCTCGCCTCCACCGCGCGCCCTTCAACGGCGCGCTTAACGTCGGGAAAGGTTTTGTCACCGTAGGTTTCGATGGAGAAGCCCTGCGCCTCGGCCGCTTCGCCGGAGCCCGTTTTGACAACTTTGGTATCCGCCGCAATAGCGGCAATCACCGCCGCGGCGGCGAGGCCGGTTAGCGCGTATCGCCGATAGCGCTGACACGAGTGCCGGGCGGAGAGTGCGGAAACACCGGACATAATGTTGACCTCACAGAGAGTTAGCGTTGACGCTGATAACGCGCCTTAGTGTTATAAATACGATAACTATATGTGATGAGAATTGTTCGTTTGTTGCACGATTGTCAACATTGGTTTGAGTTTTTTCTACAGAGCGCGATCTGGATCGAAGATTTCAGAGTAGAGGGGAAAGAGTAGAACATAGAGCTTACGCAGGCGATTAAGCGTCATGACCGACGTTGCCTGTCGCCGGAGAAATGTTAAAACCGTGATCGTCGCCGCTTTCTTAAATGAAATTTATTACATACAAGAAAAAATAATACATCGATAGTGTTAACTATGTGATAGATAGTGTATGAAATTATGCATCAAAACAATCACACTTCATTAACACACTGGTGACGACCGATGAACATTCTCTCTTTTCCTCTGCGAGGAGTACACCGGCACTGCGGAGGCATCAATGGATAATCGCGACATTATTCTGGGACTCGATTCGGGTACCTCGGTGGTCAAAGCGGTGGCTTTCGATCTCGAGGGGGAGCAACTGGGCTACGCTTCCGCACGCAACAGCTATCGCCGGGCGGAAGGCGGCGCGGCGCTGCAGTCAATGAGCAAGACCTGGGAGGATGCGGTCGACGCCATACGCCGGCTGGGGGAACGCATCGATAACCTCGCCGCCCGGGTGGTCGCCGTGGCGGTCACCGCCCAGGGCGACGGCACCTGGCTGGTGGGGGCCGAAAGCCGGCCGGTTGACGACGCCTGGATTTGGCTCGACGCCCGGGCGGCGCCGACGGTTGAGCGGCTGAAGCGTTCGCCGCTGGCGAGCGCGCGCTTTGAGGCGACGGGAACCGGCCTGAGCACCTGCCAGCAGGGGCCGCAAATGGCGCATATGGATCGCTATCATCCCGAACTGCTGGATAAGAGCGAAGTGGCCCTGCACTGCAAGGACTGGCTCTATCTAAACCTGACCGGCGTGCGCGCCACCGACCCGTCGGAAGCCAGCTTCACCTTCGGCAACTTCCGCAGCGGGCGCTACGATCCGCAGGCCATCGCCGCGCTGGAGCTGGAGCACCGCCGCCATTTGCTGCCGGAAATCGTCGACGGAACGCAAACGACGCATCCGCTTAGCGCCGGGGCCGCCGCGGCCACCGGCCTGCGGGCAGGCACCCCCGTGAGCCTCGGCTACGTCGATATGGCGATGACCGCGCTCGGCGCCGGAGTGCATACAGGAACGGCCAACAGCGCCTGCTCCATCGTCGGCTCAACCGGGGTTCATCTGCGCGCGGTCCCCACCGCCGAGGTCTGGCTCAACCCGCAGCAAACCGGGTACGTCATTCCCCTGCCCTGGCCGGGCTACGTCACCCAGGTGCAGACCAACATGGCCTCAACCCTGAACCTCGACTGGCTGCTGCACGTCGCCAGCAATCTGCTCAACGACTTCGGCTGCGAGGTCGACCACGCCAGGCTGGTCGGGCATATCGACCGCTGGCTGAGCGAAGCTCAGCCCGGCAGCCTGCTCTATCACCCCTACATTTCCGAAGCCGGCGAGCGCGGCCCCTTCGTCAACGCCGAGGCCCGCGCCAGCTTTGTCGGGCTGAGCTACAGCCAGGGCTTCGGCGACATGGTGCGGGCGGTAATTGAGGGCATCGGTTTCGCCGCCCGCGACTGCTATCAGGCGATGGGCCGCAGCATGCCCGGAGAGCTGCGGCTCACCGGCGGGGCCATTCGCTCGCCGCAGCTGCGGCAGATCCTCGCGGCCTGCGTCGGCGTGCCGGTGCGCAGCAGCCGCCGGGAAGAGGCCGGCGCCGCGGGGGCGGCGATGATGGCGGCGGTGGCGATCGGCGCCTATCCCAGCATGGCGCGCTGCGTCGAGACCTGGGTGACGCCGCTGCTGGATGCCCCGGAGGCCCCGGCTCCCGCGCTGGTGGAACGCTATCAGCACCTTTTTCACAGCTACCAGCAGGTTCGCAGCGAACTGCCGCCGGTCTGGCACGCCTTAAGGCAGCCGGGCGCGGGCCGTTAACCGGATTTATGGAGACCCCAAATGAGTGAAAAGATCCTCGATGTATTTGTTATTGGCGGCGGCATCAACGGCGCGGGCATCGCCCGCGACGCCGCCGGACGCGGCCTGTCGGTCATGATGTGCGAGAAGGACGATCTGGCGCAGGGCACCTCGTCGCGCTCCGGCAAGCTGGTGCACGGCGGGCTACGCTACCTGGAATATTATGAGTTCCGCCTGGTGCGGGAAGCCCTGATCGAGCGCGAGGTCCTGCTGCAGTCCGCGCCGCACATCATCTGGCCGATGCGCTTCGTTCTGCCGCACAGCCCGATCGATCGCCCGGCGTGGCTGGTGCGCCTCGGCCTGTTTCTCTACGACAACCTCGGCGGACGCAAAAAGCTGCCCGGCACCCGCACCCTGGATTTGCACCGCGACCCGCAGGGCGATCCCATACTTGACCAGTACGCGAAGGGCTTCGAATATTCGGACTGCTGGGTTGACGACGCCCGGCTGGTGGTGCTTAACGCCCGGGACGCCGCCGAGCGCGGCGCCACCATCCGCACCCGCACCCGCTGCGTCGCGGCGAAACGCGCCGAGGGAGCCTGGGAAATTACTCTGCAGAATACGCTGACCGGCGCGCAGCAAACCGTCCGCGCCAGGGCGCTGGTCAACGCCGCCGGCCCGTGGGTGCTGGATATCATTACTCAGGTCACCCGCACCCGCAGCAGGCGCAGCGTCCGCCTGGTAAAGGGGTCGCACATCATCGTCGATAAGTTTTGGCAGGGACATCAGGCGTATCTGATCCAGAACCACGATAAGCGGGTGATTTTTATCAACCCCTATGAAGGCGATAAAGCGCTGATTGGCACCACCGATATTCCCTGGGAGGGCGACGCCGACTCGGTTAGCGCCGACGACCGCGAGCAGCAGTATCTGATTGACGCCGTTAACCGCTATTTCAAAATCAAGCTGCGGGATGAGGATGTCATCACCCGCTTCTCCGGCGTTCGTCCGCTGTTTGACGACGGCAAGGGCAACCCCTCCGCCGTCACCCGCGACTACGTTTTCGACCTTGATGAACAGCAGCAGCTGCCGATACTGCATATCTTCGGCGGCAAAATCACCACCTTCCGCAAGCTGGCCGAACACGCCCTGCAAAAGCTGGCGCCCTATTTTCCGCAGATGGGGGGCGACTGGACCCGCGGCGCCACGCTACCCGGGGGCGAAATCGCCAACGCCGACTTTGGCTCCTTCCTGCAGACGCTAAAAGAGCAGTTCCCCTGGCTCCCGGCGTCGCTGCGCGGCCACTACGCCCGGCTGTACGGCGCCAGGCTGCCGCAGCTGCTGGGCGACGCCGGCTGCCTGCAGGATTTAGGGCAGCATTTTGGCGGCCTGCTGTACGAAGCCGAAGCCCGCTATCTGATTGAAAACGAGTGGGCCCAACAGGCGGAGGATATTTTATGGCGACGCACCAAGCATCAGCTGCACCTGACCGAGGAGCAGCAGCGGCGCTTTAGCGACTGGTTCGCCATGAACTCGACGCCCCTCGCCGAGGCTCCGCTTCACGCCAGGGCCGGTTAAGGAGAGGATGATGGCGCTGACTCTGTCCCTGAATACCAATCCGCTGGTTAACCGCTTTGCCGAGCCTGAGGATCTGATTGAGACCGTGGCGCGGCGGATTCGCATCCGCGACCTGCAGCTAACCCACGAGTTTATCAATCCCGGCTGGCCCGCTTCGACCATCACCCGGATGACGCGAAGAACGCGCGCCGCCCTGCAGAAAACCGGGGTGCGCGTCACTTCCGGGATGACCGGCCCCTACGGGCGGCTGAACCACTTCGGCCATCCCGACCCCGACGTGCGCCGCTACTATATTGACTGGTTTAAAACCTTTGCCGATATCACGGCGGAGCTCGGCGGCCGCGCCGTCGGCTCCCAGTTCGCCATTTTTACCTACCGCGACTTCACCGACCCGCGGCGGCGGGAGGGCTTAATCAACGCGGCGGTTGAGTGCTGGGCGGAGGTTGCGGAGCATGCGAAGGCGGCGGGACTGCAGTACCTGTTCTGGGAGCCGATGAGCGTCGGGCGCGAGTTTGGCGAAACCCTTGCCGCCTGCCGGGCGCTGCAGGAACGGCTTAGCGCGGCGGGGATGGCGCTGCCGATGCGGATGATGGCGGATATTGACCACGGTGACGTCACCTCCCCCGATCCGCGCGACTATGACCCCTATGCCTGGGCCGAAGCCGTCCCCCGCGACTCGCCGATTATCCATATTAAACAAAGCATGTTGGATAAAGGCGGGCATCGACCGTTTACATTACAGTATAATGTTAACGGACGGATCCAACCCGAACCGCTGCTCGACGCGCTCAGGCGCGGCGGCGCCGAGGATAACGAGATCTGCCTTGAGCTCAGTTTTAAAGAACGCGAACCGACCGATAGCCAGGTTGTCGCCGATATCGCTGAAAGCGTGGCCTTCTGGGCCCCCTATATCGATAGCGGAGTCGAGGATCTGCTGGTCTAAATGATTGGGTCCGCATCGCCCGATGCCGACCGTTTAACAGGAGTGAGTCATGCCATCGTTAAAAGTCGCCTTTATCAAAGCCAACTGGCACGCGGATATCGTCAGCCAGGCCGAAGCGGGCTTCCGCCAGGAGCTGGATCGCCAGCAGGCGGAATACGCCGTCGACAGCTGGGATGTCCCCGGGGCGTTTGAAATGCCGCTGCTGGCCCAGCGTCTGGCGAAAAGCGGCAAGTATGACGCCATCGTCTGCGCCGCGCTGGTGGTTGACGGCGGGATCTATCGCCACGACTTCGTGGCCCAGGCGGTAGTCAGCGGCCTGATGCAGGCGCAGCTGGCCACGGAAGTACCGATATTCTCGGTCTCCCTGACGCCGCACAACTTCCAGCCCGCCGCCGAATTTATCGATTTTTATCGCGAGCACTTCGTGAAAAAGGGCCAGGAAGCGGCGAAGGCGGTCCTGCAGATCCATCGTCTGCCGCTGTCAAAAGCCTGAGAAGATGAAGCTTACCTCTCTTCCCGACGGCGAAGACTCCCTGAGCCTGCGGGCGGCCTGGCTCCACTACGTGGGCGGGCTCACCCAGGCTGAGGTGGCCAAACGCCTCGGCCTTCCCTCGGTCAAAACCCATCGCCTGATCGCCCGCGCGGTGGCGGAAGGCGCGGTGAAGGTGACGATTGACGGCGATATCGTCGGCTGCGTGGAGCTGGAGTCGCGCCTGCGTCACGACTACGGGCTCGATTTCTGCCGCGTGGCGCCGGACGTCGCCGAAGAGGGGCTGCCGGTGCGCGCCTTAGGGGTGGCGGGGGCGGACTATCTGCGCACGGTGCTGGCGAATAATCCGGATATTACCATCGGGCTGGGCCACGGGCGCACGCTGTCGGCCGCTATCCACCAGCTGCCGCGCCTTGACGCGCAGCGGGTGCGCTTTGTCTCCCTGCTCGGCTGCCTGACCCGCAACTACGCCCTCAACCAGCACGACGTGATGCACCGTATTGCCGAGAAAACCGGGGCCAGGGCCTATATTATGCCGGTGCCGTTTTTTGCCAACACCGTGGAAGACCGCGACGTGCTGCTCTCTCAGCGCGGCGTCAGCCAGATTTTTGAAATGGCGGCGGCGAGCACGCTGAAACTGGTGGGCATCGGCACCGTGGAGCCGGCGGCGCAGCTGGTGGAAGCCGGGATGTTGGAGGTCCAGGAGATGCACGAGATCTCCGCCTCCGGCGCGGTGGGCGAGATGCTCGGCCACTTCTTTGACGCCCGCGGGCAACGGATCGATAACGGCCTCACCGCCAGAACGATGGCGGTACCGCTGAACCCAAACGGGCGGGATAACATTGTCGCCCTCGTCGGCGGCGCGGCCAAAGTGCCGGCCCTGCGCGCGGTGCTGGCCAGCGGCCTGCTGCGAGGATTGATTACCGACGAGCTGACCGCCCGGGCCCTGCTCACCCCTCAGCCTTAGCTCCAGCGGCCGCCTTCCCGGCCGCCGGGCTACTTCATCAGCGCCTGAAACTGCGGGTTAAACTCATCAAAAATAGGCAACGCGGCGGCGCCGAGCGCGGCGGTATCGGTGCCGGTCATGCCCATTTTTACCCGCATTGCGGTCAGGTAGCGCCCGCGCACCGATTGATACAGCGGCGGCAGGCGCGCCAGCACTTTTTCCAGCAGCGGCGCCGGCATCGTCCCGCCCACCACTACCGTTTCGGCGTCAAAGACGCACTCCAGCAGGTTGATCGCCTGGCGCAGCGGCGGCAGCGCCGTCTCAATCCAGCGGTCGAACAGCGCCTCGTCGACCGCCAGCAGATCTTCCGGCAGCGCCCGATAGGGGTCAAGGCCGCAGAACTCGTAGGCCGCCTGCAGCGAAACATAGCGCTCAAGGCAGCCCTGATTGCCGCAGTAGCACGCCCGGCCGCCGGGCTGGACCACGATATGCCCGACCTCCCCGGCGTTGTGCGCGTGCCCGGTATAAATATGTCCGTCGGTAAAAATACCGGCGCCCAGCCCGGTGCCGATATAGAGGTAGACGAAGGAGTTGAGGTGGCGGGCAACGCCGTGAAAGCGTTCGCCGATGGCCGCCACCGTCGCGTCGTTTTCGAGGGTCACCGGCAGGCCGCTGAGCCGCGCCAGCTCGCCCTCGACGTCCACCCCCTCCCAGCCGTTAAGGGTCGTCGGCCCGGTGGAGGAGATCCCCTCCACGCCGAACGGCCCGGGCATCACCACGCCGATCCCCAGCACCCGACCCCAGTCGAGCCCAGGTAGCGCGCGCAGCTCCTGCATCACTTCGCCAATGCGGGCAAAGGTGGCACCAGGCTGGGGCTTTTGCACCAAAATGAGCCGGCGAAAGTGGATCTCGCCGGTGAGATCGACCAGCACCACGATCAGCGTTTGGTGATCGAGATGAATGCCGATTGACCAGGCGCTGGAGGGGTTGAGGCTCACCGGCACCGCGGGCTGGCCGCGCCCCGCCGCCCGCCGCGGCGCGTGGCTGGTAAGGATCTCCATCTGCTGCAGTTCGGCGACGATGTTGGAGACCGTCTGCGGGGTCAGAGCGGTGAGGCGCGCCAGCTCGGCACGGGTTAATTTGCCGTGCAGGCGCACGGCCTCAATCACCACCCGCCGGTTGTGCACCCGCGCGTGCTCAAGGTTTGTTCCCGATGCTTTCATCCTTTCCCTACCTTCCCTTTCCCAGGCGCCCGATGCTGCAATTCTAGCCCTCGTCACAAATCCCGCAATCACATTCTCAGGCGGACTTTCGCATGGCACAGGCTTTGCTACGCTTACCCAAGGGCCACGAATGACCTTGCGGCTGTATTGTCGCCCCGATTAAATCAATCAAATTGATTTAATAAATCATAACCCCTTTTTCCCAGTACAGCGGAGAGCAACATGAAATACCACAGCACACTTCGGGTGAAGGCCGGTCTGTTGGCTATGCTCGTCATCAGCGGCAGCGCGGCCGCGGCCGCCACCCAGGTCAACGCCCTGTTTATGACCCAGGCGGCGTACAGCGAAAACGATATTCGTGCGATGACCGCCGACTTCGAAAAGCAAAATCCGGATATTAAGATCAACCTTGAGTTCGTCCCCTATGAAGCGCTGCATGACAAGATCGTCGCCGCGCGCGGCGCCGGCGGCAACGGCTACGGTGTGGTGCTCTTCGACGCCATCTGGCCGGCGGAGTTTAGCCGCTTCGATCTGCTGCAGGACGTCTCGGCGCGGATCCCCGCCGACGAGCGGGAGAAGGTGTTCCCTGGCGCAATGAATACCGTGGTCTACAAAGGCAAAACCCTCGGGATGCCGTGGATCCTCGACACCAAGTATCTCTACTACAACAAAGCCATGCTCGAAAAAGCCGGTATCAAGCAGGTGCCGACCACCTGGCAGCAGGTGCTGGACGACGCCAAGATTCTTAAAGATAAAGGGGTGGTCAAATACCCGCTGGTCTGGAGCTGGTCCCAGGCGGAAGCGCTGGTCTGCGACTACACCACCCTCGTCTCCGGCTTCAGCGGCAAGTTCTACGAGGGCGGCAAGCTCGACTTCTCCACGCCGGCTTCGCTGAAAGCGGTCACGCTGATGAAGCAATCGCTGGACGACGGCCTGACCAACCCCGCCTCGCGCGAATATCTCGAAGAGGACGTGCGTAAAGCCTTCTCCAACGGCGACGCGGCGTTCGCCCTGAACTGGACCTATATGTACAACATGGCCAATGACCCGAAACAGAGTAAAGTCGCCGGCGACGTCGGCATTATTCCCGCCCCCGGCGATACCCCGGACAGGGCCGGCGCCGTCAACGGCTCGATGGGTTTAGGCATCGCCAAAGCCAGCCAGCATCCGGAGCAGGCGTGGCAGTATATCCACTACCTGACCTCGCAGCCGGTGCAGGATAAATACGCCAAACTCAGCCTGCCGGTGTGGAAATCCTCCTACCACGACCCGGTGGTCGCCCAGGGCCAGGAGAGCCTGATCGCCGCCGCGGATAAATCGCTGAACGTCATGCTGTCGCGCCCGGAAACCGCCGACTATTCGCGGCTCTCCAATACTCTGCAGCAGCAGCTTCAGGCAGTGCTTCAGGGTAAAGAAGCCCCGGAAGCCGCCATGCAGACCGTTGATAAAAGCGCGGCCCGCCTGCGTTAAGGACCTTTGATGCTGAGCTTGCAACAACGCGAGCGTCGTCAGGCATGGGTGCTGCTAGCGCCCATGCTGGTGGCGATGTTCCTGCTGACGGCCTGGCCTCTGGCGCGCACCCTGTGGCTAAGTTTTACCGATACCGCGCTGGTGGGCAACGGCGAGGCGACGAACTACGTCTGGCTGGAGAACTACCTCTATGCCCTGACCGACCCGGATTTTCGCGCCGCCTTCGCCCGTACGCTCTATTTTACCGTGGTTTCCGTCGCCATTGAGGGCGTTATCGGCGTGCTGGTCGCGCTGTTGCTCAATCAGCGCTTTGTCGGACGCAATATCCTGCGGGTGCTGGTGATATTGCCCTGGGCGCTGCCGACCATCGTCAACGCGATGATGTGGCGGCTTAACTTTAACCCGGACTACGGCAGCATTAACGCGCTGCTCAGCCAACTGGGGATTATCGACGGCTACCGCAGCTGGCTGGGGTCGCCGGACTCGGCGCTGAATGCGGTGATGCTGGCGGATATCTGGAAAAACTATCCGCTGGTCACGCTGCTGGTGCTGGCGGCGCTGCAGTCGATTCCTGAGGATCTGTACGAAGCGGCGCGCCTCGACTGGGCCGGATCGTGGCGGCGCTTTCGCGCCATCACCTTCCCGGCCATCGCCGCCCCGCTGGGCGTGGCGCTGGTGCTGCGGACCATCGACGCCTTCAAGGTGTTCGATATCATCTACGTGATGACCCGCGGCGGCCCACTCGACAGCACCAAAACCCTCAGCTTTTTCGTCTATCAGGAGTCCTTCAGCTATCTGCGGGCAGGCAGCGGCGCGGCCTACGCCATTCTGATGACCCTGATGTGCGCGCTACTGATCGCCCTGTATCTGTTTATGCTGCTGCGCCAGCGCCGCCGGAGCACCGAATATGAAGCGTAAAATCCGTACTCTCCTGCGCTATCTGGCGGCGCTGTTGGTGGCTCTGTCGATTCTGGCGCCGATGCTGTGGTTATTTTTGATGAGCGTCAGCACCCCGGCCGATCTGACCCGCGTGCCGCTGGAGTGGCTGCCGCGGCAGTGGGACTTTAGCCGCTACGGCCGCCTGCTCTCCCTGCAGCCCGGCGAGCCGGGGGCGCTATTTTTACCCGCGCTGCGCAACAGCCTGCTGGTCGCCGCCGGGGCCACGCTGCTCTCGCTGCTGCTGGCGGTGCCCGCCGCCTTCAGCTTCTCGCGCTATCCGGGCCGCGACGGCTGGCTGTACGCCGGTCTCGGTATTTATATGGTGCCGCCGGTGGCCTTCGTCCTGCCGCTGTACTTTATTCTCGAACACTTCGGCCTGCTTAATACCCGCAGCGGGCTGGTGCTGGTCTACTGCTCGCTGATTATGCCGTTCCTCACCTGGATGGTGAAAAACCAGTTCGACGCCCTGCCGCACGATATTGAGCAGGCCGCGCGCCTCGACGGGCTGCGGGTGTGGCAGGTGCTGCTGCGTATCACCATACCGTTGGCGAAACCGATGCTCGGTGCCTCGGCGCTGTTCGGCTGGCTGCTGGCGTGGGACGAGTTTTTCTATTTGCTGCTGTTTACCAGCAATATCGCCGCCCAGACCCTGCCGGTCACCATCGCCGGGTTTACCGCCGGACGCGCCACCGACGACGGTCTGGTGGCCGCCGTCGGCATTCTCGCCTCGGTCCCGCCGCTGTTTATCGCTATCTGGTTACAAAAAACGCTGGTCAGCGGCCTCACTAACGGTGGAAGTAAAGGATAACTATGCACAAGCTCGCCGCGCCCGTGATCTATATCGCGGGCAACTACAATATTGATTTGATTATGGGCACCCTCGCGCAGTGGCCGCAGCCGGGGACGGAGGTGATGCTGGAGCATAGCGCCCTGCGCCCCGGCGGCTCGGCGGGCAACTGCGCCCTGGCGCTGGCCGCCATGCAGATCCCGCATCGCACCATCGGCTGCCAGGGCGACGACGCCTTTACCGCCTGGCTGGCGGACCAGTTTCCGGGCAGCGCCGAGCGCTGGCCGCAGTACGCCTGCGAAACCTCGCTGACGGTAGCGGTCACGCATCCGGATAAAGAGCGATCTTTCCTCAGCAACTACGGGCATATTACCCGCCTCTCCGCCGAGGACGTTCTCGCCCAGCTTCCCGAACGGGCGACGGCCGGCGATATCGTGCTGCTCTGCGGGACGTTTTTGTGCACCGCCCTGCTACCGCACTATCCCGCGCTGCTGCGGGCGCTGCGCCAGCGCGGTTTCCAGATCGCCGTGGATACCGGCTGGCCGCCGCAAAGCTGGGACCCGGCGCTGCGCGAAGCGGCGAACCAGTGGCTGGTCGATTGCGACTGGCTGCTGCTCAACGAAGTGGAAACTCTCGGCCTCGCCGCGATGAGCGACCTGCCGCAGGCGGCCCGCAGCCTGGCGTCGCGGCTCAGCGGCCGGGGCGGCTGCATCGTCAAGTGCGGCGCCGAGGGAGCCTGGTGGTGGACCGCAGAGCGCGGCGACCGCGCGCCGGTGAAGCCGGTCGAGGTGATTGACACCATCGGCGCGGGCGACAGTTTTAACGCCGGCTTTCTCGCCGGGTTGTTAAACGGCCAGCCGGCATCACAGGCGCTACGCTGGGGCAACGCCGTTGCCGCCCACGCCATTAGCACCTCCCCCCGCCGCTATCCCGACTGGCGAACCCTGCAACACCACATTGAGGAGGCCGCCGATGGCCAGCGTTGAGCTGATAAAAGTCGCCAAACATTACGGCAAACAGGCGGTCCTTCAGCCGCTGGATTTAACCATTCCTGACGGCAGCTTCACGGTGCTGGTCGGGCCCTCCGGCTGCGGAAAATCGACCCTGCTGCGGCTGCTGGCCGGACTTGAGGCCCTCTCCGCCGGTGAAATTTTGATGAACCGCCGGCCGATCGGCGATCTCGACCCCGCCGATCGCGACGTGGCGATGGTCTTTCAGAGCTACGCGCTCTACCCGCATCTGACGGTGGCCGAAAACCTCGCCTTCCATATGCAGGTCAAAAAGGTCGATAAAGAGACGCAGAAAAGCAAAGTTCAGCATATCGCCGGCCTGCTGGGGATCGATAAGCTGCTGGCCCGCTACCCGCGCGCCCTTTCCGGCGGCCAGCGCCAGCGCGTGGCGATGGGCCGGGCGATGGTACGCAACCCGCAGGTTTTCCTGTTTGATGAACCGCTCTCCAACCTTGACGCCCAGCTACGCATGGAGCTGCGGGCGGAGATCAAATCCCTGCACCAGCGCTTTAAAACCACCATGATTTACGTCACCCACGATCAGGTTGAGGCCATGACCCTGGCCGATCAAATCGTGGTAATGCGCGAGGGCCTTATCGTCCAGCAGGGGCCGCCGCTGGCGATTTACGATCGCCCCTGCAACACCTTCGTGGCCCGCTTTATCGGCTCGCCGCCGATGAACCTGCTGGCGGGAGAGATCGTCAGCCGCGACGGGGTTCCCGGCGTGCGCTGCGGCGAGCTGTGGCTGGCGCTGCCGGAACGCTGGCATCGGGCGGCGGCGGTCCAGGGAAGCGCGCCGGTCACCGTTGGCCTGCGCCCGCAGGATATCCAGCCGGTCGCCGACGGCCTGCCCGGGACGGTTAATATTATGGAGGTTACCGGGGAGTCCACCCTGCTGCATCTCGACTGGCAGGGGTTCCCGGTTCACGTGCAGGTCGCCGGACGGATCGACGCCCGGCTCCAGCAGCCGCTGAATCTCGCCGCCCGACGCGAGAAAATCCACCTCTTCGACGCCGCCAGCGGCGAGCGGCTGGCGGAGGAGGACTAGCCGACGTCGCGCAGGCGCTGGATTTCGCCAGCGACAGCGCCTTTATCTACTTTTTCCGCACCATGACGGGGATGACGCCGGGGCGCTATCTTTCGTCATCGGCGGCGGTTTAGCGCTCGCGATCCGGCGCGAACGGCGGCAGCTTCTGGAAGGTACTCTGCAGCCCTTCGGACCACGCCCTGCGAATGGTGTTGAAGTAAGGGTCGCTTTCGGTGATGCGATGCTGCTCTGCGCCGCTCAGGCTACCGCTGCGGTAGAGCAGCGTATCCAGCGGCAGGCCGACGGAGAGGTTGCTGCGCAGCGTCGAATCAATGGAGATCAGCGCGCAGCACATCGCCTGCTCCAGCGGCGTGTCGACGGTCAGCACCCGGTCGATAATCGGCTTGCCGTACTTGCTTTCGCCAATCTGGAAATAGGGCGTATCGCGGGTAGCCTCAATAAAATTACCTTCCGGGTAGATATGAAACAGGCGGTGCGTCTCCCCCGCCAGCTGGCCGCCCAGCAGCAGGTTACAGTTAAAGTTGGTATTGCCGCAGTTCTGCTGGTTGCTGCTGTCGCGCTGGATGACCTCCTGCAGCGTTTTGCCCACCAGCATCGCCGCGTCATACATTGAGCTGACCTGCATCAGGTTCGGCTCCTGCTGGGTGCGAATTCGCGCGCTCAGCAGGCTAATCACGCTTTGGGTGGTGGCCAGGTTGCCGGCGGACTGCAGCACCAGCACCCGTTCGGATTCCTGCTGAAAAACATGAAGCTTTTTAAAGGTCGCAATATGATCCACACCCGCATTGGTGCGCGAATCCGAGGCGAATACCAGCCCGTCCGCTAAACACATGGCCACACAGTAGGTCATCGTTCTCCGTTCCTGCCTTTATTGCTGCTGCGCCTGTTGCGAATGCTCGCGCACTTCAGCGTTGGTTAACATAATTTCCCCGCCGCCCCCCAGCCGGGTACCGCGTACCGGACAGGCGTCAAGATAGTCCAGCCCGGTCGCCAGCCGCAGGTGCTGATTCAGGTTACGGGTATTATTGGTAATATCAAACGATTTCCAGCGCCCGTTGAGCCACACCTCCGCCCACGCGTGCATCGCCACGTGCTGCGCGTTATCGCTATAAACATAGCCGCTAACGTAGCGCGCCGGGATCGCCATCGCCCGACAGCAGGCGAGGAACACGTGGGTATGATCCTGGCATACGCCCCTGGATCGCGCGAAGGCGTCGGCGGCGGAGTCCTGCACCTGGGTGGCCCCCGGCGAATAGGGCATTCTGACCAGCAGCGCCGCCATCAGCTGATTGAGGCTCTCCTCCGGCTCGTCGGCGCGATACAGGCCGCGGGCGAACTCGCGGATCCGCTCGTCGGCACAGGTTAGCGGCGTGCAGCGCAGAAAGACCAGCGGCGAAAGCAGCTCCTCGTCGTCTCCCCCGCTCTCCTCGTCCTCCTGCGCGATATCGACCACCCCGCTGGCGCGGATCGCGATCTCTTTATGCGGGTTATCCAGCGTCAGCACGTGCAGCACGTTGCCCCACGCGTCGGTGGTCGCGATGCTCGCCCCGTCCGGCAGCGTCAGCGTCCAGGAGCTGATTTTTTGCCGCCCGGAGCTGCGCGGCGTCAGGCGCAGGTACTGCGTCGAAAACTTGACTTCTTCATCGTAGCCGTAGCGGGTCAGGTGGTCGATAACCAGTTTCATAGCGCCTCCAGATAAGTTTGTCTGATGCTGTCGGACAGGGCGTTGATTCGCGCCAGCAGTCCGTTGAGGTAACTCTGCAGATCGGCGCCGGCCAGATCTTCCCGGGTGCTGAAGCGCAGGTCGACGTTCAGCTGATGCGCCAGGCGCAGCGGCAGATGGGAGCGATCGTTGGCGATATGCTCCAGCTGGCCGATCAGGTCGGAGATGGAGGCCCGGAGCGAGCGCGGAACGTCGTTGCGCAAAATTAGCAGCTCCATGACCGTCTCCCGGCTCACCGGCTGGCGATAGAGGCTGTTGTAGGCTTCGCGGGCGCTGACCGCGTTGAGCAGCGTATCCAGCCGGTAATATTCGCGCACCGGGTCCGGGTCGCTGCTCAGCTGCTGGTCCTTGATCAGCAGCAGCTGGGTGGTGGCGTAGGCGCGCTCAATCAGTGTGCCGATACCGATAAAGCTCAGGGCGTCGTTGCGCAGCAGGGTGCCCAGCACCGCGCCGCGAAACAGGTGCACCCGCTCTTTAACCCACTCGAGGAAGCCGTCGCTGCCGAGCTCGCTTATCCCCTGCTGGCGCAGCCGGCGCAGCTCAATCCGCGTCGCGTTAATGCACTCCCAAACCTCCGCGGAGAGGCTGCCGCGCACCGCGTGGGCGTTATTCCACGCCATCTCGACGCAGCTGTAGATGCTGCCGGGATTGTTGCCGTCGAGGGCAAAAAAGTTGAACAGGTTGCCCATCGAGAAGCGCGCGTGGCGCTCCTGAAACAGCTCGTGGGTCTGCGACAGGTTCAGCGGCAGGGCCAGATCCCGCGCCTGCTGGCTGTGGCGGGGGATCATCGACAGCTTCCAGGTCACGTCGAGCACCCGGGCGTAGCTTTCCGCGCGCTCGAGGTAGCGCGCCATCCAGAACAGTTCACTCGCGGTACGGCTTAGCATGATTCGTCATCCTCCATCACCCAGGTGTCTTTGGTGCCGCCGCCCTGCGACGAGTTCACCACCAGCGAACCCTCCGTCAGCGCCACCCGCGTCAGGCCGCCGGGCACCAGGCGAATCTCCTGGCCGGAAAGCACGAAAGGACGCAGATCGATATGTCTGGGCGCCAGGCCGTCCTCAACGAAGGTCGGACAGGTTGAGAGCGCCAGCGTATCCTGGCCGATGTAGTTGGCCGGGTTTGCCAGCAGACGCTGGCGGAAGGCCTCGCGTTCCTCTTTCGTCGAGCGCGGGCCGACCAGCATGCCGTAGCCGCCGGCGCCGTGCACTTCCTTGACCACCATCTGCTCGAGGTTGTTCAGCACGTACTGCAGGTCTTCCGGTTTGCGGCACTGCCAGGTCGGGATATTGTTGAGGATCGGCTGTTCGCCTAGGTAAAAACGGATCATCTCCGGCACGAAGGGATAGATCGATTTATCGTCGGCCACGCCGGTGCCGATCGCGTTCGCCAGCACCACGCCGCCCGCGCGGTACACCGACAGCAAGCCGGGAACGCCGAGCATCGAATCGGCGCGGAAGGCCAGCGGGTCAAGATAGGCATCGTCGACCCGGCGGTAGATCACGTCCACCCGCCGCGGCCCCTCGGTGGTGCGCATGTAGACCGCCCCTGCTTTAATAAACAGATCGGCGCTCTCCACCAGCTCCACCCCCATCTGCTGGGCGAGAAAGCTGTGCTCGAAATAGGCGCTGTTAAAGCGCCCCGGCGTCATCACCACCACGCAGGGATCGTCCACCGGCGAGCTTTCGCGCAGGGTTTGCAGCAGATAGCCCGGATAGCGCTCCACCGGCGCGATGTGGTGCTGCTCAAACATCTCGGGATAGAGACGCATCATCATCTTGCGGTTTTCGAGCATATAGGAGACGCCCGACGGCGTGCGCAGGTTGTCCTCCAGCACGTAGTACTGGCCGTCGCTATTGCGCACCATATCGACCCCGGTGATATGGGCGTAGATATTATTGGGCAGATTAATCCCCTGCATGCAGGGCTGGTACTGTTCGTTGGCCAGCACCTGCTCCGGCGGAATAAGGCCGGCGCGCAGGATGTTCTGTTCGTGGTAGATATCGTAAAGAAAGGCGTTCAACGCCTTCACCCGCTGGCGGATGCCGCGATCGATGCGCCGCCACTCGGCGGCGGGAATAATGCGCGGCACGCTGTCAAACGGGATCAGCCTTTCGGTCCCCTCGCCTTCGCCGTAGACGTTAAAGGTAATGCCGATACGGTGAAAAAGCAGCTCCGCCTGCTCCTTTTTTTGCCGGATAGAGAATTGATCGGTGTTGTGAAACCATTGCCACCAGGCGTTATAGTGCTGGCGCTGCTGTCCCCCGACGGTAAGCATCTCGTCATAATAATGCCCGTCAGGAAGCGTTATTTTTATCATGGCCGTCTCCTCCGGTTGTACTCACTTTGGGGTAACCCCGGAAAGAGATAAGCATTAATTATGCCAGGTCACGGCCGATGACCTCGCTGTGCAAGCCCGCAGCCTCGCGCCGCCTGATTGTGCAAAAAACAACCCGCTATTTTCCTTATATTCCGCCCGGTCTGCACCACGATGAGGCACGGAAAGCGGCGCTGCGCCATTACGGCGAGAGCGCCTCCAGCCAGCGCGCATAGCGCTCCGGCCACTCGACGGTTGGCGTGCCCGGTCGCCCCATTCCAAAGCCGTGGCCGCCGCTGGCGTAGCGATACAGGCTCACCGCCACCCGGTGCTGGCGGCAGGCGGCGGCCATAATCAGCGTGTTGTGCGGATCGGACACCGGATCGTCCTGCGCCTGGGCCAAAAAACAGGGCGGCGTGCGCCCGCTCACGTAGGTCTGTACCGACCAGGCGCGGTCAACCGCCGGCGAGGCGTGAGGCCCGGCGAGGATCCGGTGGGTGGCGGTATGGCTGTAAGGCGACTCCAGGGAAATAATCGGGTAGATCAGCGCCGCCCCGTCGGCGCGGGCGGGCAGCGCATCAGCCGCATCGAGCGGCGGATAAGAGGCAAAATCGGCCCGGCAGGCGGCCATTCCCAACAGGTGGCCGCCGGCGGAAAAGCCCAGCAGACTGACCTTTTTCTCGCGCTGGCGAATCAGGCGCAGCGCCCGCTGGGCATCCTGCAGCGGCGCCAGGCCCCCCGCCGCCCAGCCTTCGCCGGGCAGGCGGTAGCTCAGCACGTAGGCGGTATAGCCGCGTGCCGTGAGCCAGCGGGCGGCGGGCCACGCCTCCTTCGCCATCTCAATACGCCGGTATCCGCCGCCTGCCGCCACCAGTACGCCGTGACCATTGGGTACCGCCGGCCGCCATACCGCCAGCGACGGCCGGGCGATATGGCTCAGCGCGCCGCGCGTCGACAACCGCACGGCGCCGCCAGGGCCGCCGCCCCCCGGAGGCGTCTCTGGCCATAAAGGCAGCGTTTCTTCAGCGCTGTCGCCGGCTTGCGTACGGTGGGTTATCAGCAGCGCCGCCGCGCTGAACAGCAGAAAATGACGTCGATTCACCGGCAGCTCCGGTCAGTTTGAGTTGCGCTTATTGCAGCACATTATTGTGGCCCAAATGTGGCGACTGGCGTTTTATTTCTTACCCGCGCCGCCGAATAATGCAGGTAAATTATCTGTTTTCAGCCAAAATGTTAGCTGCGACACGCGTAGCGGCGGATATTCGTCTAAGGTTTTCTGATAGTAATCGCAGTGGCAAAATCGTCTGTAATGATAAGGAGAACACCCATGACGAGATCCGTTTCACGTCGCCCGGCAGCGCTGCCCTACGCGTTGCGTCTGGCGCTGGGAGGCGCCTTCTTCGCGCTGTCGGCGCTGGCGGCCCAGGCCGATGAGACAAAACCCGCCCCGCCGCAGTCGCCGGATATTCTGTTAGGCCCGCTGTTCAACGATGTGCAAAGCGCCAAACTCTTCCCCGACCAGAAAACCTTCGCCGACGCGGTGCCGAACGGCGATCCGCTGATGATCCTCGCCGATTATCGGATGCAGAAAAATCAGGCCAGCTTCGACCTGCGCCACTTCGTCGAGCTCAACTTCGCGCTACCGAAAGATAACGACGCGTACGTGCCGCCCAAGGGCCAGACCCTGCGCCAGCATATCGACGGCCTGTGGCCGGTACTGACCCGCAGCACCGTCGAGGTCGAGAAGTGGGATTCGCTGCTGCCGCTGCCGAAGCCTTACGTCGTCCCGGGCGGCCGTTTTCGCGAGGTTTACTACTGGGATAGCTACTTCACCATGCTGGGCCTCGCCGAGAGCGGGCACTGGGACAAAGTGGCCGATATGGTGGCCAACTTCGGCCATGAAATCGACACCTGGGGACATATCCCCAACGGCAACCGCAGCTACTATCTGAGCCGCTCGCAGCCGCCGTTCTTCCCGTTTATGGTGGAGCTGCTGGCGACCCACGACGGCGACCAGGCGCTGAAAGCCTGGCTGCCGCAGATGGAAAAAGAGTACCAATACTGGATGGAGGGCGCCGACGCGCTGTCGCCGGGTAAAGCCAACAAGCGTGCGGTGCGCATGGAGGACGGCGCGCTGCTGAACCGCTACTGGGACGACAGCGACACGCCGCGACCGGAGTCCTGGCTCGATGATGTGACCACCGCCAAAAACAACCCCAACCGTCCGGCGACCGAGATCTACCGCGATCTGCGCTCCGCCGCGGCCTCCGGCTGGGACTTCAGCTCCCGCTGGATGGATAACCCGCAGCAGCTGGGCACCATTCGCACCACCAGCATCATTCCGGTCGATCTTAACTCGCTGATGTTCCGCATGGAGAAAACCCTCGCCCGCGCCAGCAAGGCCGCCGGCGATAGCGCGAAGGCGGCGCAGTACGACGCGCTGGCTAACGCCCGCCAGAAGGCGCTGGAGAAATACCTGTGGAATGATAAAGAGGGCTGGTACGCCGATTACGATCTCAAAAGCCACAAGGTGCGCAATCAGCTCACCGCCGCGGCCCTGTTCCCGCTGTACGTCAACGCCGCCTCCAGCGAACGGGCGGCTAAAGTTGCCGCCGCGACGCAGTCTCGCCTGCTGAAACCGGGCGGTTTAACCACCACCACCGTCAACAGCGGCCAGCAGTGGGATGCGCCGAACGGCTGGGCGCCGCTGCAGTGGGTAGCCGCCGAAGGGCTGCAGAACTACGGCCAGCAGAAAATCGCGATGGAGGTGAGCTGGCGCTTCCTCAGCAACGTCCAGCACACCTATGACAGCCAGCAGAAGCTGGTGGAAAAGTATGACGTCAGCTCAACCGGCACCGGCGGCGGCGGCGGCGAGTACCCGCTGCAGGACGGCTTCGGCTGGACCAACGGCGTGACCCTGAAAATGCTTGATTTGCTGTGCCCGAAAGAGAAACCCTGCGATTCGCTCCCGGCCGCGCGCCCGGCGGCGAACGACAGGACTGGCGGCACGGATAACGCGGCGCCAGCCGCTAAGCCGGCGGCAAATGATAGTACCGGCGACACGGATAACGTGGCGCCTGCCGCTAAGCCGGCGGCAAATGATAGTACCGGCGGCACGGATAACGCGGCGCCCGCCGCCGCGCATTAACCGCTCACCGCCCCTGCCTACGCCCGGCGGCTCAGCCACGCCGGGCGTTTTCCTTCCTCAATAACCGGCACAATGACTCTCCGACGCCACCTCACCCTTACGGGGTAAGCCGGGAACTAATCTGTCGATTTTTGATCTCCGGCAATTTCATCAACGTTATATATGTAAATATATAGCGATTTCTTCATCACTTTGTTTCAGGATCGAAACATATGCCTTTTTCGCGCCGTACGTTCCTGCAGGCTTTAGGCCTCATGCTGTGCTTTCCCGGCCAGCAGAGTCGCGCCGCCACGTCTTTGGCTCTGAGCATTGGCGAACGCCCTGCGCCCGCCGCTATCCGGCGAATCGTCAGCGCGGGCGGGCCCGCCGACATGCTGCTGCTCGCCGCCGCGCCGGAAAAGCTGCTGGGATTTTCCTCGTTTGATTTTGCCCGCTTCCCGGACGCGCCGCTGCCCGAGCGCATCGCCCGGCTGCCGAAAACGGGCCGCCTCGCCGGACGCGCCAGCACCCTGTCGCTGGAGGGGCTGCTGGCGCTGGATCCCGATCTGGTGGTGGACTGCGGGAATGCGGACGACACCTGGATCTCGCAGGCGCGCCGGGTCCACGCCCGCAGCCATATTCCGTGGGTGCTGATTACCGGCACCCTGGCCTCCTCGGCGCAGCAGCTGCTAACGATCGGCGACATCGTCGGCAGCGTTGAACGCACCCGCCGGCAGGCGGCGCTGGCTCAAACCTTTATCGCCGAGGCGCTGGCCTTCTCCTCCGGCGCCGGGGCGCGCACGCGGTTTTACGCCGCGCGGGGCGCCAGAGGGCTGGAAACGGGCCTCGCCGGCTCGCTGCACACTGAAGCGGCGGAGCTGCTGGGATTAGACAACGTCGCCCGGGTGAGCGGGCGCAGCGGGCTGGCCCAGGTCTCGCTGGAAAACCTGCTGGAGTGGCAGCCGGACATCATCCTCACCCAGCAGGCCACGACGCGAAACGCGATTTTACAGGACCCCGCCTGGCAGGGGGTTGCCGCCGTGGCGAACGGGCGGGTTCTGCTGCTCGACGGCCTGCCGTTTGGCTGGCTGGACGCGCCGCCGGGGATCAACCGCCTCGCCGGGATGCGTCGCCTGCACGCCTGGCTCGATCCGCGAATCCGCGCCACGCTGCAGCGGGATCTGACCCGCTACAGCGCGCTGTTCTGGCACGCGGCGTTAGCCCCCGACCGCTATACGAGGCTGATGACGCGCCCATGAAGCCTGCAACCCTGAGCGCCGCCCTGCTGCTTGCCGCCCTGCTGGTCCTCTCGGCAGCCCTGCTAACCGGCCCGTGGAACCTGACCCTCGGGCGGCTGCTGGATTTGCTGTTCGATCCGCACAGCGCCTCCCTTCCGCCGCAGGCCGGCATCGTCTTCTGGCAAATACGCCTGCCGCGCATCGGCGCCGCGCTGGCCATCGGCGCATCGCTCTCCGCCGCGGGAGCCGCCTACCAGGGAATGTTTCGCAACCCGCTGGTCTCGCCGGATATCCTTGGCGTCGCCGGCGGCGCCGGTCTCGGCGCCTGCCTGGCGCTGGTATGCGGAATGTCGACGCTTTATATTCAGCTGTTTGCCTTTTGCGGCGGCCTGCTGGTGGTGGCCGGCGTCGGCGTCGTCTCCCGCGCCATCGTCCGCCACGATCCGGCGCTGACGCTGGTGCTGGTGGGGATCTGCCTCGGCACGCTGTGCGGGGCGGGGATTTCGCTGATCAAAATCCTCGCTGACCCTTATACCCAACTGCCCTCGATTACCTTCTGGCTGATGGGTGGGCTCTCCGACGTTACCCCCGGCGATCTGGCCCTCGCCGCTCCGCTGATGCTCGCCGGGTGCCTGCCGCTGTGGCTGCTGCGCTGGCGCATCAATCTGCTGACCCTGTCCGATGATGAAGCGCAATCGCTGGGGATCAACGTCGCCCGCCTGCGGCTAATTGTGGTGGTTTGCGCGACCCTCGCCACCGCCAGCGCGGTCGCTATTGCCGGCATTATCGGCTGGGTCGGGCTGATCGTCCCCCATATCGGCCGCCTGCTCACCGGCAGCAATCATCAGCGCCTTCTGCCCGTCGCCATGGGTCTTGGCGCCGTGCTGCTGCTGTTTACCGACACCCTGGCGCGCGGGCTGAGCGCCAGCGAAATCCCGCTCGGGATCCTGACCTCCTTCATCGGCGCGCCCTTCTTTCTGGCGCTGCTGCTGCGCAGGAGCCGCCCATGACGCTGCTGACGGTTCGCCACGCCGATATCGGCTATCGCCAACGCGCCGTGCTGCGCGACGTGTCGTTTTCGCTGCGGCCGGGCACGCTGTGCTGCCTGCTCGGCGCCAACGGCAGCGGGAAAACCACCCTGATGCGCAGCATACTCGGCCTCCTGCCTTTGCAAGCCGGCCAGATTCTGATTGACGGCCTGCCGGTAAGCCAGCTCAGCTCCCGGGACCGCGCCCGGGCGATTGCCTGGGTGCCGCAGGCGCACGACGGCGCCTTCGCCTTCAGCGTCCTCGATATGGTGCTGATGGGCCTCAGCCCATACCTCGGCACCTTTGCCCGGCCCGCCAGAAGCGAGCGCAGCAGCGCGCTGACCCAGCTGGAGGCGCTGGGGATCGGGCATCTTGCCGAGCGGAAATGGGCCACGCTGAGCGGCGGCGAACGCCAGCTGACCTTAATTGCCCGCGCGCTGGTCCAGCGCCCGCGCCTGCTGCTGCTGGATGAGCCGGCCTCAAGCCTCGACTTCGGCCACCAGATCCGCCTGCTCGATACCCTGCGCCAGCTGCGACACACCGGGATGACGCTGCTTATGGCCACCCACCACCCGCTGCACGCTCTCGCCGTCGCCGACAGCGTGATCGCGGTCGAGCCGAACGGCGGCGTCACCCAGGGAACGCCGGACGCGCAGCTCGCCGCAGGCAATCTCGCCGCCCTGTACGGCGTGACGCCGTCACAAATCCGCCACCATCTGGGTCACCCCAACCTTCAGGAATAATGATGCTTATTGATAACATTGATTTTGCCGAGCTTTACCAACAGCAGTTGAGGCTCGCCGGCCGCAGCGAGAAATCCCCCGCCCACTGGGACGCGCGGGCGGAGAAAATGGCCGACAGCTGCGCCCGGCCCACGGATGACTACCTCCTGCAGCTGCTGGCGAAAATAGACTTAACCGATGCGCAAAGCCTGTTTGATATGGGCTGCGGGCCGGGAACCGTCGCCCTGGCGCTGGCGGATAGGCTCGATACGGTGCACGGGGTGGATTACAGCCGGGGCATGCTGGAGGTCGCCGAAAAGCGCGCGGCGCAAATGCGCATCGCCAACGCCCGCTGGCATTGCCGGGCGTGGGAGGAGTCGTGGCACGATATTCCGCGCTGCGATATTGCCGTGGCCTCGCGCTCAACGCTGGTCGGCAATATGCGCCAGGCGATGGATAAGCTCAACCGCCAGGCGCGGCTGCGCGTCTATACCACCCACCTCGTCCAGCCAACGTTTATGCCGCCGGCCATCCAGCGCGCGCTGGGGCGCGAAGTGGTCGAACTGCCGAACTACATCTACGCGCTGAACGTGCTGTATCAAATGGGCATTCACGCGCGGGTCGATTTTATCCGCGGCCCCAGCTGCCAGCGGGATAACACCACCTTTGAGCGTTTTGAAGAAAACGTTAAATGGACCCTTGGCGTCCTCAGCGAAGAGGACCGCGCGCGGCTGCGCCACTGGTACCAGCGGCAGGATCCGCAGGCCATCGCGCCGCCCAGCCGCGACTGGGCGCTGCTCTCCTGGGAGTGTGGGGAAAACGTATGATTTATTTTCCCCAGGCGCTCACCGACGCGTGGCTGATGGAAGATATTCAGGGCGGCGATCTGACCACCCGGGCGCTGGCAATCGGCGCCCGCCCCGGCGTCATGACCTTCAGCCACCGCCAGGGCGGCTGCGTCAGCGGCATCTCCCCGGCGGGACAGATGCTGCGCAGCCTGGGATTATCCGTCACCGCGCTGAAGGAGGACGGCGCCCGCGCGGCGCCGGGCGAGCCGCTGCTGCGCGCGACCGGCAGCGCTGAAGCCCTGCATCAGGGCTGGAAGGCGGCGCAGAACGTGCTGGAGTGGAGCTGCGGCGTATCGGCCTACGTCGCGGAGATGCTGGCGCTGCTGCGCGCCCGCCTCCCGGCGGCCCATATCGCCTGCACCCGCAAAGCCATTCCCGGCACCCGGCTGCTCGGAACCCAGGCCATCGTCGCCGCCGGGGGGCTGATCCACCGCGCCGGCTGCGCGGAAACCCTGCTGCTGTTCGCCAACCACCGCCGGTTCCTCGCCGGCGACGGCGACTGGCGGCACGCCGTTCAGCTTCTGCGCCAGGCAGCGCCGGAGAAAAAGGTTGCCGTTGAGGCCGACACGCTCGAAGAAGCGCTGGCCTCGCTGCGGGCGGAACCCGACGTCCTGCAGCTGGATAAATTCACCCCGCCGCAGGCGCGCCAGGTTGCCGACCAGGCGCAGCGCATTGCCCCGCGCTGCACGCTGGCGCTGACGGGCGGAATTACCTTAACCACCTTAACCAACTACCTCGATTGTGGGATTGAACTGTTTATTACTTCGGCGCCGTGGTATGCGCCGCCGGCGGATATTCAGGTGCGCCTGGAGCCGGACGGTTCAAAATAAAAAAACGAAAACGGGAACAATAAAAATGAGAATCAGGAAACGTCATCTTTGCACCTTAATTAGCCTTAGCTTAGGTCAGGCCGCCTGGGCGGAGCCGGCGGAGGAGTCAATGACCGTCTGGTCAAGCCCCGTTCCCGCCGCAACCACCAATATCCTCGGCCAGGAGACCATCAGGCGTCTGGATAAGCAGGACGTCGCGCACGCGCTCTCGGCGGTGCCCGGCGTGGTGTTACAAAAATCAGGTAGCCGCAACGAGCTGCAGGTAAAGGTCCGCGGCTTCGATGGCCGTCAGGTGCCGGTCTTTTTTGACGGCGTACCGATCTACGTCCCCTACGACGGCAACCTCGACCTGGGGCGGTTTCTCACTGCGGATATCGCCTCGGTGGAGGTCTCAAAAGGCTACTCTTCCCTGCTGCAGGGCCCCAACCAAATGGGCGGCGCGATCAATATCACCACCCCGCGCCCCACTAAACCGCTGGAAGCCAGCATCGGCTATCGTCAAGGCTGGAGCCGCAGCGAAACGAACGCCTATGATACCCATGCCTCCCTTGGGGCAAGCGGCGATCTGGGCTACATCCAGCTCAGCGGCAGCCGCCTGAAGCAGGATTTCCTCGGCCTGCCTCACGGCACGAATAACCCCGTCGCCGGGGAAGACGGCAAGCTGGTGAACTCGGCAAGCGATGATAAGCGCGGCATGATTAAGCTCGGCTTCACGCCGCGCGCTAACGACGAGTACGCGCTGACCTATATCAAGCAGGATGGCGAGAAGCAGAACCCGCCTTACGCCGGCACCAGCAGCCAGAAATCCCGCTACTGGCAGTGGCCGGAGTACGATAAGGAGAGCTATTACTATCAGGGAACGACGCACCTCGGCGACAGCCTCACCCTGAAAAGCCGCCTCTATCACGACACCTTCAAAAATACCCTGCTGATGTATAACTCGCTGGCGGACCTGCACAGCAAGAACGGCAGCTACAGCCACTATAGCGACTACAGCACCGGCGCGGGGCTGCAGCTCGCCGCCGACGTCCGCCAGAACGACCAGCTCTCTTTTGCCGTCAACTGGAAAGATGACGTCCATCGCGAGAAGAGCGCCGTCAACGGTCCCTACGATCGCTATAAGGATCGCACCTGGTCCCTCGCCAGCGAATACCAGTGGGCGGCGGCGGATAATCTCGATCTCGTCGCCGGGATGAGCTACGACTGGCGCAACAGCCTTGAGGGAATGAAGCACGAGAAGAACGGCAGCGTGACCCGCTACGACGCCAACCGGCAGAACGCCTTTAACTGGCAAACGATGGCTCGTTACCACTTTAGCAACGAAGACACGCTGTCGCTCTCCTGGTCCGACCGCACCCGTTTCCCGACGCTCAAAGAGCGCTATACCACCTCGAAGCCGGCGAAAGACCAGATTGCGCTGGTTAATCCGCAGCTCAAGCCCGAGCGTGCCCGCGGCGTCGACCTGACCTGGAATGGACACCTCAACGAGCGCTGGGCCTACGAAATAAGCACCTACTATAACCGGGTCAGCGACGCCATTCTGGCGATCAATATCGATGCTGATACGGTGCAGAACCAAAACAGCGGCCGGGTTGACTATACCGGCCTGGATGTGGGGATCAAAGGCTCGCCGTTCGACCTGCTCGACGTCGGGATGAGCTACGGCCTGATTCATGCAGATGCCAAACGCGAAGAGGCCGGCAAGGTCACCGACCTGCCGGTGCAGACGCTGACCGCCTGGCTAACGCTCAAGCCCGTCGAGCCGCTGCAAATCACGCTCTCTGAGGAAGCGCGATCCTCCAGCTACAGCAATAGCGACGGTTCGCAAAAGGCGCCGGGATTTGCCATCACCCATCTGCGGGCGGATTACGCCATCGGCCGCGGTTTTAGCGTCAACGCCTCGGTGAATAACCTCTTCGATACCCGGTATTACTACGGCGAAGGATTTATCGAGGAAGGGCGTAACTTCTGGGCCGGCGTGGAGTATAAATTCTGAGACCTTCTCCACCGCGGCGGAGAACAAGGAAAACATCATGATCGCAAATTTTCCGGTAATGCTGCGCAGCATTCTCGGCAACCGGCGCCAGGCGGACGGTTCCCTGTGTAAAACGGCGCTTAGCGGACGCGTGTTTCTCAACACCCACGGTCTGCAGGCAGAAAACGGTATTGAGGAGCATTTTGCCGATCCCGACTGCGCCTTGATGCACTACGCCCAGGAGCATTACGACTACTGGCGGGAACGCTACCCGGCGCTGGGGGGCCAGCAGCTGTATACCGGCCTGTTCGGTGAGAACTTTTCCACCCGCGGAATGACCGAAGCCTGCGTCTGCCCGGGGGATGTTTTCCGCCTCGGCGGCGCTGAAATCCAGATCTCCTGGGGACGCGTCGCCTGCCAGACGATGGCCGCGCGGCTGCAGGCCCCTCATGCGCCGGAACTGATGCACCAGCAGTCGCGCAACGGCTGGTTTTACCGGGTACTCACCCCCGGCGAGACCGGCTGCGGCGACGGCTTTGTGCTGCTCGATCGGCCGGCGGAGGGCTGGCCGCTGAGCCGGGTGCAGGCCATCGTCTTTAGCGACGGCGGTACGTCTGAAGAGCTGCTGGCGCTCTCGGCCATGCCGTTCCTTGCCGACCGCTGGAGAGCGCTGGCGCTGCTGCGTCTGCAAAGCCGCGCTTAGCCCCCGCAGTTCCTTAGCGCCGGGCTACTAAATCTGGTAGCCCGGCGCGGCGGCGTACAGGAGTACCAGGCTGCGTCACTTCAGTGATTATGCCATGATCGCTCGCGTCACCTGCAAACGCTCCGCCTTACTGTGCACCCTCGCCGGCGCTTTCCCTCTCGCCGGTCTTGCGGAGGAGACTGTCGTCATCACCGCCCAGCCCGTCGACTCTGCCAGCGCGCCAACCGTGGGCTATCAAGCAAAGACCTCCGCCGGGGCCAGCAAAACCGACCGCTGATTACGACCGTCCAGTCGGTGTCTCCGACGGCGTTCCTCCGCCAGTCGGGGGAACGCCGCGATGATTACATCGCGTCCAGCGCTTTCTGCAGCTTCCAGATATAGCGCGGCGCCTGCGGGGCCGGATGCTTTTTCGCGACGTGCTCGAAGAAGTCGTCGGCATCCATATCATTGATCTCGTCAATCGCGTCCTGCCGGTTCGATGAGAAGGTGCGCAGCAGCGCGCCGGCGCCGTTGGCGTAGGAGACCACCACCGCGTAGCGCATCACCTGCGGGTCCTTAATCCCGGCCAGCGGGCCGTTCTCAAGAATGCTCAGGTAGGCCGCGCCCATCGAAATATTGCGCTCAGGATTTTTCAGCTCGCTAATCGACGGTTCGCCGCGCCAGCCCATGCGCTGATAGACATCGCGCCCGGAGGTCGAGGGCTTCAGCTGCATCAGTCCGACCGCGCCGGATTTACTCACCACCGAGGGATTACCGCCGGACTCAATGGCGATAATCGCCGTCACCAGCTGCGGGTCAACGCCCCACGCCGCGCCGGCTTTTTCACTGATCGGCATCCACTGCATCGCCCGTTTCACCGGAACCTCGGCGTTCCACGGCGGATTGCGGTAATCGTGTTTTGAGCTACAGCCGGCCAGGAACACAAATAAAAAAACGCACCATCTCAATTTCACACATCTATCCTTATTGGCTGAAGTTTGCCGCCTGGAGATGACAATAATCGCTCCAGGCGGCATGATAACCCTTTCATTCTTAGCAAGGAATTGTCATGTCTCAGTTTTATCTGGTGGCCCCCTCAGGCTACTGCACCAATCAGCAGGCGGCGGCCCGCGGCGTTAGCCGTCTGCAGGAGGCCGGACACCATGTGATGCACCAGCAGGTGATTACCCGCCGGGAGCAGCGCTTTGCCGGGACTGAACAACAGCGCCTGAACGATATCAACGAGCTCGCGACCCTCAGCGGCGCCAACCGCATCGTGATGCCGGTGCGCGGCGGCTACGGCGCCAGCCGCCTGCTGCCGCACGTCGACTGGCAGGGCTTAGCCGCGCGCCAGCGGCACGACCCGCTGCTGATCTGCGGCCACAGCGATTTCACGGCGATCCAGCTGGGTCTGCTGGCAAAGGGTAGCATAATCACCTTCAGCGGGCCGATGCTGGCCGGTAACTTTGGTGCAGAAACGCTGGACCCGTTCACGGAATTTCACTTCTGGCAGGCGCTGAGCAGCCCACAGTTTACCCTCGAATGGGACGGCGACGGCCCGGAATGCCGCGCCCAGGGCACGCTATGGGGCGGCAACCTGGCGATGCTCACCTCGCTTATCGGCACGCCGTGGCTGCCGCAGATTACCGACGGCATACTGGTGCTGGAAGATATCAACGAGCATCCGTTCCGCGTCGAGCGCATGCTGCTGCAGCTGCTGCATAGCGGCATTCTTGCGCGCCAGCGGGCGATTATCCTCGGCAGCTTCAGCGGGGCCGCGCCCAACGATTACGACGCCGGGTACGATTTAGCGGCGGTCTACGCGTACCTGCGCGCGCAGCTCACCATTCCGCTGATCGACGGTCTGGATTTCGGCCACGAGCAGCGTACCGTCACCCTGCCGCTTGGCGCGAAGGCGCTGCTGGTGAACAATGCGGCCACCACAACCCTAACGCTGAGCGGCCATCCGGTGCTGACGGAATAAAATTTTCCGTGACACATTTCCGGACCCCCCGCAGATGGTTAATATGATGTAAATTTCTCAAAATCTTCATACGCGTAAGGAGTGCATGAACATTGGATGCCGGGGCAGTTATTAGTCTGTTTATTCTGGGTTCTGTATTAGTAACCTGTAGTATTTTATTGAGTTCTTTTTCCTCACGTCTCGGCATTCCGATTCTGGTCATCTTCCTGGCGATCGGCATGCTGGCGGGCGTTGACGGTATCGGCGGCATCCCTTTTGACAACTACCCTTTCGCCTATATGGTGAGTAACCTGGCGCTGGCGGTGATCCTGCTGGACGGCGGGATGCGCACCCAGGCCAGCTCCTTTCGCGTGGCGCTGTGGCCGGCGCTTTCGCTGGCCACCGTCGGGGTGCTGATCACCTCCTGCCTGACCGGGCTGATGGCGGCGTGGCTGTTTCACCTCAACCTGATTGAAGGGCTGCTGATCGGCGCGATTGTCGGCTCAACCGACGCCGCGGCGGTGTTCTCCCTGCTCGGCGGCAAGGGGCTCAACGAGCGCGTCGGCTCGACGCTGGAGATTGAATCCGGCAGCAACGATCCGATGGCGGTCTTTCTGACCATCACCCTTATCGAGATGATTCAGCAGCACGAATCCGGCCTGAGCTGGCTGTTTGCCGTGCACATCATCCAGCAGTTCGGCCTGGGCATTGCCATCGGCCTCGGCGGCGGCTATCTGCTGCTGCAGATGATTAACCGCATCGTGCTGCCCGCCGGCCTCTATCCGCTGCTGGCGCTGAGCGGCGGGATTATGATTTTCGCCGTCACCACCTCGCTGGACGGCAGCGGCATTCTGGCGGTTTATCTGTGCGGCTTTCTGCTCGGCAACCGGCCGATCCGCAACCGTCACGGTATTCTGCAAAACTTCGACGGCCTGGCGTGGCTGGCGCAAATCGCCATGTTCCTGGTGCTCGGCCTGCTGGTGACGCCGTCGGATCTATGGGCGATCGCCATCCCGGCGCTGCTGCTGTCCATGTGGATGATTTTTGTGGCTCGCCCGCTGTCGGTCTTCGCCGGCCTGCTGCCGTTTCGCGGGTTTAACCTGCGCGAGCGGATCTTCATCAGCTGGGTGGGACTACGCGGCGCGGTGCCGATTATTCTCGCCGTATTCCCGATGATGGCCGGCCTTGAGAACGCGCGTCTGTTCTTCAACGTCGCCTTCTTCGTGGTGCTGGTCTCGCTGCTGCTGCAGGGCACCTCCCTGTCGTGGGCGGCGAAAAAGGCCAAAGTGGTGGTCCCGCCGGTGGGCTGGCCCATTTCCCGGGTCGGGCTGGATATTCATCCGGAGAATCCGTGGGAGCAGTTCGTCTATCAGCTTAGCGCGGACAAATGGTGCGTCGGCGCGGCGCTGCGCGATCTACATATGCCGCCGGAAACGCGCATTGCCGCCCTGTTTCGCGATAACGCGCTGCTGCACCCCACCGGCAGCACCCGCCTGCTGGAGGGCGATATCCTCTGCGTTATCGGCCGCGAGCGCGACCTGCCGGCGCTGGGTAAAATGTTCAGCCAGTCGCCGCCGGTGGCGCTCGATCAGCGCTTCTTCGGCGACTTTATTCTTGACGCCAGCGCTAAGTTTGCCGACATCGCGCAAATTTACGGCCTCGAGGGCGGGGAAGAGTATCGCGATCGTCAGCAGTCGCTGGGCGACGTGGTGCAGCACCAGCTCGGGGCGGCGCCGGTAGTGGGCGACTACGTCGAGTTTGCCGGTATGATATGGACCGTTGCGGAAAAAGAAGAGGACCACGTTCTGAAGGTCGGGGTGCGCGTGGCGGAAGATGAGGCGGAGTGATCCGCCTCACTAAAAGTTACACGGTCACAACAGGCACGCGCGGCGCCAGGGCGCACATCAGCTCATAGCCAACGGTACCGCTGGCGGCGGCAACGTCGTCGATTTTAACCTCTTTGCCCCACAGTTCGACCGGCGCGCCGATCCCGGCCTGCGGGCAGGGCGTTAAGTCTACCGCCAGCATATCCATCGAGACGCGCCCCACCAGCGTGGTGCGCACGCCGTCAACCAGCACCGGCGTTCCCGCCGGCGCGATGCGCGGATAGCCGTCGGCGTAGCCGCAGGCCACGATGCCAATCCGCTGCTCTTCTGACGCCCGATAGAGGCCGCCGTAGCCCACCGCCTCGCCCGGCTTGAGGTTCTGCACGGCGATAATCTCGCTGCTGAGGGTCATAACCGGCTTGAGGCCGCTGTTGGCGATATCCTGCCACTGGCCGGACGGCGACGCGCCGTACAGCACGATCCCCGGCCTTACCCAGTCAAAATGCGCTTCCGGGTGCCAGAGGGTCGCCGCCGAGTTCGCCAGCGAGCGCGAGCACGCCAGCCCTTCTGCCGCCTGCTCGATGCGGCGCATCGGCTCAACGATCCCCTGCGGGTTTTCCGCGTCGGCGAAGTGCGACATCAGCGTCATCTCGCTGACGTTGCCCAGCGCCCGCAGCTGCTGCCAGACGGTATGGACGCGCTCCGGCATAAAGCCCAGCCGGTTCATTCCGCTGTTGACCTTAACGTAGATATCCAGCGGCGCGTGCAGCTTCGCCTGCTGCAGCGCCTTGATTTGCCAGTTGCTGTGCACGCTGGTGGTCAGGCGATACTTATCAAACAGCGCCAGCTCGTCGGCGTGGAAAAAACCCTCAAGCAGCAGAATCGGCCCTTTCCAGCCCTGCTCGCGCAGGAGGATCGCCTCTTCAAGATTCAGCAGCGCAAAACCGTCTGCGCCGCTCAGCGCGTTCCAGACCCGCGCCAGGCCGTGACCGTAGGCGTTGGCTTTCACCACCGCCCACAGCCGCGAGCCCGGAGCCGCGCGCCGGACAATCTGTAAATTTTGCCGCAGGGCCGACAAATCGATGCTGGCCAGTACCGGACGGGACATGAAGACTCCTTAGTTGTGAACGCCGTGCAGGTGCTGAGCACGCGCCGGAGTGAAGCCCGGGCTATAGCGGGCGACGGCAAGATCGTCGTACGGAATAGCCGGAGTGCGACCCGAAATTAAATCGCTCAAAAGCTGCCCCGAGCCGCAGGCCATGGTCCAGCCGAGGGTGCCGTGCCCGGTGTTCAGCCACAGGTTTTTATACGGCGTGCGGCCGACAACCGGCGTGCCGTCCGGGGTCATCGGACGTAGGCCGGTCCAGAAGGTGGCCTGCTCGACGTGGCCGCCGCGCGGGAACAGATCGCGCACCACCATCTCCAGCGTTTCGCGACGCGGCTGCAGCAGCTCTTTATTAAAGCCGACGATCTCCGCCATCCCCCCGACGCGGATCCGCTGGTCAAAGCGGGTAATCGCAATTTTGTATGTCTCATCAAGGATAGTCGATACCGGCGCCCCGTCCTCCTCGGCGATCGGAATCGTCAGCGAGTAGCCCTTCAGCGGGTAGACCGGGATGTCCACCAGCCCTTTCAGCATCGCCGTCGAGTAGGAGCCGAAGGCCATGACGTAGGCATCGGCTTTGACAATTTCATCGCCGCACTTCACGCCGGCGATCTGCTCGCCTTCGTACAGCAGGGCGTCAACCGAGGTATTAAAGCGGAAGGTGACGCCCGCCTGCTCCGCCATCGCCGCCAGGCGTGTGGTAAACAGCTGGCAGTCGCCGGTTTCATCGTTCGGCAAACGCAGGCCGCCGGTCAGCTTGTGGCTCACCTCGGCTAATGCCGGTTCGACTTCCAGCAGGCGCTTTGCCTCCAGCAGCTGATAGGGCACGCCGGCATCCTGCAGCACCGCGATATCGCGGGTGGCGTTCTCATACTGTTTTTCGGTACGGAAGAGCTGCAGCGTCCCGCCCTGGCGTCCCTCATACTGGATGCCGGTGCTTTCGCGCAGCGCCTTCAGGCAGTCGCGGCTGTACTCCGCCAGACGCACCATGCGGCCTTTGTTTTCCATATAGTGGCGGGTGTCGCAGTTGCGCAGCATCTGCCACATCCATTTGAGCTGGAACTGCGTGCCGTCAAGACCGATCGCCAGCGGCGCGTGGCGCTGGAACATCCACTTGATGGCCTTCAGCGGCACGCCGGGCGCGGCCCAGGGGGCGGCATAGCCCGGAGAAATTTGTCCGGCGTTGGCGGCGCTGGTCTCTTCCGCTGGCCCCGGCTGACGATCGATAACCGTCACCTCATGCCCTGCCTGACTCAAATACCACGCACTAGCTACCCCAACCACCCCACTTCCCAGTATGACGACTCGCATAGCGACTCCGTAATAGTTAAAGAACAATCATCTGATTACAAATTGATAACTCAGTTGAAAATATTATTCAACATACGCTTTATTTATGGTGACTTATCTCACAGCAAACCGTACCAGCACTGACCCGGTAGATTTACTATCTCCTGCTGCGCTTCATTTTTCCTCAGAATAAAATTCCACAATAAAGGACAAATCAGGCCTTTAAGATTGCTAAATCGCGAAGAAAAGAAATTGTCCGCAGGCGCAGTTTGCGAGGTCGTGTTCTATGCTTATTGGGAGGCTCTCCGTATAGAGAGAGTCACCGACAATGAGGGCGCGCTAATGGCTACGATTGATTCCATGAACAGGGACACGACTCGTTTAAGCGATGGACCCGACTGGACTTTTGAACTGCTGGAAACCTACCTCGCCGAGGTTGACCGGGTAGCTAAGCTGTATCGTCTCGACACCTATCCGCATCAGATCGAAGTCATTACTTCCGAGCAGATGATGGATGCCTACTCCAGCGTCGGTATGCCTATCAACTACCCGCACTGGTCGTTTGGTAAGAAATTTATCGAGACCGAACAGGCGTATAAGCACGGCCAGCAGGGACTGGCCTATGAAATTGTTATCAACTCGAACCCCTGCATCGCCTATCTGATGGAGGAGAATACCATTACCATGCAGGCGCTGGTGATGGCCCACGCCTGCTACGGGCACAACTCCTTTTTCAAGAATAACTACCTGTTCCGCAGCTGGACCGATGCCAGCTCGATCATCGACTACCTGATCTTCGCCCGCAAATACATCACCGAGTGCGAGGAACGCTACGGCGTTGATGAGGTGGAGAAGCTGCTCGACTCCTGTCACGCGCTGATGAATTACGGCGTCGACCGCTATAAGCGTCCGCAGAAAATTTCCCTGCAGGAGGAGAAGGCGCGGCAGAAAAGCCGGGAAGAGTATCTGCAAAGCCAGGTGAATATGCTGTGGCGCACCCTGCCCAAGCGGGAAGAGGAGAAAGCGATCGAAACCGCGCGCCGCTACCCTTCTGAGCCGCAGGAGAACCTGCTCTACTTTATGGAGAAGAATGCCCCGTTGCTGGAGCCATGGCAGCGCGAAATCCTGCGCATCGTGCGTAAGGTGAGCCAGTATTTCTATCCGCAGAAGCAGACCCAGGTAATGAACGAGGGCTGGGCGACGTTCTGGCACTATACGATCCTCAACCACCTGTACGATGAAGGGAAAGTGACGGAACGCTTTATGCTGGAGTTTCTGCACAGCCACACCAACGTCATCTACCAGCCGCCCTACAACAGCCAGTGGTACAACGGGATCAACCCCTACGCGCTGGGCTTTGCCATGTTCCAGGATATTAAGCGCATTTGTCAGTCGCCGACCGAAGAGGACAAATACTGGTTCCCGGACATCGCCGGCTCTGACTGGCTGGAGACGCTGCATTTTGCCATGCGCGACTTCAAGGATGAGAGCTTTATCAGCCAGTTCCTGTCGCCGAAAATTATGCGTGATTTCCGCTTCTTTACGGTGCTCGATGACGACCATCATAACTACCTGGAGATTTCCGCCATCCATAACGAAGAGGGGTATCGGGAGATTCGCGCCAGGCTTTCCGCCCAGTACAACCTGAGCAACCTGGAGCCGAATATTCAGGTGTGGAACGTCGACCTGCGCGGCGACCGCTCGCTGACGCTGCGCTACGTGCCGCATAACCGCGTGCCGCTGGATAAGGGGCGTCGCGAGGTGCTTAAGCACGTGCACCGCCTGTGGGGATTCGACATCCTGCTCGAGCAGCAGAACGCCGATGGCAGCATCGAACTGCTGGAGCGCAGCCCGCCGCGGCAAAACGCGCTGTAAATCGCGCGACGGTGAAGTGTACAAAGCAAAACGCCCGGCACGATAGCCGGGCGTTTTTGATCTTAGCGCGGGACTTAGCGCATACCGATGACTAAATCACCCGGCAGGGTTTTCTGCATACGATGCCAGATTTCACCGCTCTCATGCCCGTAGCGGCGGACGATCTCATAAACCTGCTCGTGCTGCCCCTCTTCACAGACTTTGGCCAGCTGGTGATAGAAGCCCAGCGCCAGGCTGCGCGCTTCCGGATTGGCAAAATAGTGGCGGCCGATGCGGGTATAGAGGCCCTTCATGCCGTTGAGGATCAGGCCGTAGATCGGGTTGCCGGAGGCAAACGCCAGGCCGCGGAAAATACCGTAGTCGAGATCGGCGAACGCATCGGCGTGATCTTCCACCTCGCGCGCCGCGGCGAGAACCTGCAGGGCGTTTTCAGGATGCTGGCGAAAGGCCGTGCGGATAAAGATCGTGGAGATATTGGTGCGCACCGACAGCAGGTTATCGATCAGCTGCGGGACGCTGTCGTGATCGAGGCGCGCCAGCGTTTCGAGAATATTCAGACCCGACGTTTCCCAGAAGTTGTTCACCTTCGTCGGTTTGCCGTGCTGTATGGTTAACCAGCCGTCACGGGCCAGACGCTGCAGAACTTCGCGTAAGGTCGTACGGGTCACACCAATAAGTTCAGAAAGCTCACGTTCGGCGGGGAGAATAGTGCCTGGGGGAAAGCGGCTATTCCATATACTTTCAATAATGTACTCTTCCGCGAAACCCGCAGGGCTCTGCGCCTTAATGACCATAGTAAGATTTCCATTACACAGCGTTGCAAATTCTACTCATCATACCAGAGCCGCCATAGGGCAGATAGCGCCAGGAGGCAATTAAAAGGGGATCGCCGTTTCATTTTCTGATTTTGCTCATCCTGCTTCAGGCTGCCGGGCGGGCGCGAAGTCGGTTGCTTCCCTTTTTACTCAACTGGTAGGCTTGCCCATCGTTATACGTAAAATCATATCAATATTTGACGGGGAAGGTTGTCTGTCGTGGAAATCTCTTATGCCCGCGCCCTGTGGCGCAATTTTCTTGGCCAGTCTGCGGACTGGTATAAGCTCACCTTAATCGCCTTCTTAATCATTAACCCGCTGGTATTTTTCCTCAATCCGTTTATCGCCGGCTGGCTGCTGGTTGTTGAGTTTATTTTTACCCTGGGGATGGCGCTCAAATGCTATCCGCTGCTGCCCGGCGGCCTGCTGGCCATGGAGGCGGTATTTATCGGCATGACCAGCGCGGAGCATATTCGCGATGAGATCGCCGGCAACCTCGAAGTGCTCCTGCTGCTGATATTTATGGTGGCCGGGATCTCCTTTATGAAGCAGCTGCTGCTGTTTATCTTTACCCGCCTGCTGCTGGGTATCCGCAGCAAAACGCTGCTGTCGCTGGCCTTCTGCCTGGCGGCGGGGTTCCTCTCCGCCTTCCTCGATGCGCTTACCGTGGTGGCCGTAGTGATTAGCGTCGCGGTAGGATTCTACGGTATTTATCATCGCGCGGCCTCCGCGCGCCCCGAGGATGCCGATCTGCTGGACGATAGCCGTATCGACCAGCATTATCGCGACGTGCTGGAGCAGTTCCGCAGCTTTTTGCGTAGCCTGATGATGCATGCGGGCGTGGGTACCGCGCTGGGCGGGGTGATGACCATGGTCGGCGAACCGCAAAACCTGATTATCGCCAAAGCCGCCGGATGGCACTTTGGCGAGTTCTTCTTGCGCATGGCGCCGGTAACGCTGCCGGTTATCGTTTGCGGCCTGCTCACCTGCCTGCTGGTGGAGAAGTTCAGGCTGTTCGGCTTTGGCGCCCCGCTGCCGCCCGAGGTGCGTAAGGTTTTACAGGATTATGACGATCGCAGCCGGCAGCAGCGCAGCCGTCAGGATCGCCTGCGGCTTATCGCGCAGGGGATTATCGGCATCTGGCTGATTACCGCGCTGGCGCTGCATCTTGCGGAAGTCGGCCTGATCGGTTTATCGGTGATCGTCCTGGCGACAACCTTCTCCGGCGTGACCGACGAACACGCGATTGGTAAAGCCTTTACCGAGGCGCTGCCGTTCGCCGCCCTGCTGACGGTCTTTTTCGCCGTGGTCGCGGTAATTATCGACCAGCACCTGTTCTCCCCGCTGATCCGGTTCGTGCTGCAGTCGTCGCCGCACGCCCAGCTGTCGCTGTTCTATTTGTTTAACGGCCTGCTGTCATCCATTTCCGATAACGTCTTCGTCGGTACGGTCTATATCAACGAGGCCAAAACGGCGCTCCAGCAGGGCACCATCAGCCTGCCGCAGTTTGAGCTGCTGGCGGTCGCAATCAATACTGGCACCAACCTGCCTTCGGTCGCCACGCCTAACGGGCAGGCGGCGTTCCTGTTCCTGCTGACCTCCGCGCTGGCGCCGCTGATTCGCCTCTCCTACGGCCGGATGGTGTGGATGGCGCTGCCTTACACCATCGTGATGACCCTCGTCGGGCTGCTGTGCGTTGAGTTCACGCTGATACCGGCGACGCAGTGGATGCTCGAACACGGCTGGCTTGTGACGCCGCAGCTTCCCTCATCCTGACGCATCCGGGATCCGCCGCCGAATGTGCAATATTTTTACGTAATATTTTCGGACTAGCTGCTGGCGTCAGTTCGGTTTTCGTTTACACTGCCATGATTTAGCATATTTCAGGGAAAAGACTATGTTGCGATATTTAAACCAGTGCTCGAGAGGACGCGGAGCCTGGCTCCTGATGGCCTTCACCGCTTTCGCTCTTGAGCTGGTTGCGCTGTGGTTCCAGCACGTTATGTTGCTGCAGCCCTGCGTCATGTGTATTTACGAACGCTGCGCGCTCCTGGGCATTATGGCGGCCGGTATTGTCGGCGCCATCGCCCCGAAAACGCCGCTGCGCTACGTGGCGCTGGTTATCTGGCTCTACAGCGCGCTGCGGGGGCTACAGCTGGCATGGGAACATACCATGATTCAGCTTCACCCTTCTCCGTTCCAGACCTGCGATTTTGCCGCCCGTTTTCCAACGTGGCTGCCGCTGGATAAGTGGTTGCCGCAGATGTTCGTGGCCAGCGGCGACTGTTCCGTGCGCCAGTGGGAGTTCCTGACGCTGGAGATGCCGCAGTGGCTGGTGGGGATCTTTGCCGCCTATCTGGTTGTGGCGCTGCTGGTTCTGATTGCGCAGCCGTTCAAACCGAAAAAACGCGATCTGTTCGGCCGCTAAGCCCGTCGCGCTAAACCCGCGGCGCTAGAGTAAAACCTGTCAGAGAAACCGCTGGCAGGTTTTTTTTGCCTCATCTCCTATCGTTCTCCACGATGCCGAAGATTCGGCGATGAAAAGGTCCGGCGAGGCCGCTGCTTCTGCCCGACGTTCGGTGAGCGCAGCGGTCGCCGGTACAGCGCCTTTGGGGCGTTTTTTCTCTCCCGCGAGTTGACGTCAGACCCCATAAGTTTCATATTAAATACATCTTATTTTTGTCCGCTAAGGAGCTCAAGATGTCCCACCTGCGTATTCCGGCTAACTGGAAAGTTAAGCGCTCCACCCCCTTCTTCACCAAAGAGAACGTCCCTGCCGCCCTGCTCACCCACCACAACACCGCCGCCGCCGTTTTCGGCCAGCTCTGCGTGATGGAAGGTACCGTGACTTATTACGGCTTTGCCGACGAGCAGGCGACGGAGCCGGAGGTCAAAGTGGTGATTAACGCCGGGCAGTTTGCAACCAGCCCGCCTCAGTACTGGCATCGCATCGAATTGAGCGACGATGCCCAGTTCAATATCAACTTCTGGGTTGAGGATGACGCCGACGGCGAAAATGGGCTATTCCACAGCAAAAAGTCGTAATCCCGCCTACCGATGGCCGATAACAGAAAACCCGCCGATGGCGGGTTTTCTGTTTTAGCGGTTGTGCTTAGCTCCGCGGGCCGGGAGCGCTACTGCGCCCAGTCAGGCTTGTTGAGGATATGGTCCTGCCAGTCGTTAACGGTGGACTCTTTCACCGCAATATGACGTACGGAAATACGCTCCCCGTGCATCGCCGCCTTCGACCCGGTCAGCAGCGGATGCCAGTGCGGCAGCGGCTTGCCCTCCGCCAGCAGACGATAGGCGCAGGTTGGCGGCAGCCACTCAAAGGTCGGCAGGTTGTCTCGCGTCAGCTTAATGCAGTCCGGCTCATACTCGAAGCGCCGTTCATAGTTGCGACACTGGCAGGTTTTAATATTTAACTGACGGCAGGCGACGTTAGTAAAATAGATTTCGTCAGTATCCTCATCCATCAGCTTATGCAGGCAGCACTGTCCGCAGCCGTCGCACAGTGATTCCCACTCCGCATCGGCCATTTGCTCCAGCGTTTTGTGTTGCCAGAAGGGTTGTTCGCTCATAGGGATGTCCGTCATTGCAATTCAGGGTGCACCTTATAACCAGTCTGGCACGCCGATGCAAGTTTTGCCGCCTCTGAAGGCGGCAATAGGACGTTACAGCACGCGGGTCGACAGGGAGAAACCGTTAAAGCCAACTTCCAGCTCGTCGCCGCTGTTCAGCGGGCCGACGCCTTCCGGAGTGCCGGTCAGCACTACGTCGCCGGCCTTCAGGGTAAAGAAGCGCGACATATAGGCAATCAGCGGCACGATTTTATGGATCATATCGGCGGTGGTGCCCTGCTGGCGGACGGCGCCGTTCACCTTCAGGCTCAGCGCGGTGTTCTGCGGGTCGCCGTGGAACTCGGCTGCGGGGATAAAACCGGAGATCGGGCAGGAGTTGTCGAACCCCTTAGCTTTCTCCCACGGCTGGCCGGCTTTTTTCATTTTGCCCTGCAGGTCGCGCAGGGTCAGATCCAGCGCCACGCCGTAGCCCGCGATCGCCTTAAGCACGTGCTCTTCGGTCGCCTGGCGCAGCGTGCTGCCAATCAGCACCGCCAGTTCCACTTCGTGATGCACCGATCCCAGCCCCTCGGGAAACACCAACGGCTGACGGATATCGCATAACGCCGTCTCAGGTTTAATAAACAGCACCGGTTCTTCCGGCGTCGCACTGCCCATTTCCTTGATGTGGTTTGCATAGTTGCTGCCCACGCAAACGACCTTGCTTACCGGAAAATCCAGTAATGCTCCCTGCCAGTTATGATGTTGGTACATTATTTCCCCTTAGTGGGTGAATCACAGTGATACCCTTTTCCTTCAGGCCGCCCCGGCGCGAACGACGTTCCCCTGCCGGCAGTCTGAATTTTTTAAGGATTATTCCCCTGTTCCGCCAGGTGTTTCTTGAGTAAATTCTCAGACGGTGGCGGAAGCTGCAGATAATAGCCCTGATCGCTCAATGCCTGTTTGACTTTTTCCAGGTCAGCGCCGACCAGTTTTTTACGCCCGTCGAGCGGCAGCAGCATGGTCATTTTCGGCGTGCCGAAGCTGCTCATTAATTCAGGGGGCACGCGTGAGAAATCGTCCTTTTTTTCGACATATAAATAGGTTTGCTCACGTTTAGTACTTCGATAGATCACACAAAACATAGTTTTACCCGGAATTAAACTCGTGGTCACTTGCCTCAATATATGAGTGACTATAACATGCCTTTTAGTCTTCGGAATATCACCGCACTTCGGCGGGTGATAAACAGCAAATTGAGTAAGGCCAGGATGTCAAATACGCCAATCGAACTTAAGGGCAGTAGCTTCACCTTATCTGTCGTTCATTTGCACGACGCAAATCCCGAGGTTATTCGTCAGGCGTTAGAAGACAAAATCGCCCAGGCTCCCGCTTTTTTACGTCACGCTCCGGTGGTTGTGAATATTAGCAGCATCGAGAACGTCGTCGACTGGCGCGCCATGCAGGAGGCTATCGCCGCCACCGGTTTACGCGTTATCGGCGTAAGCGGCTGCAAAGCCCCGCGGCTGAAAACGGAAATCGACCGCACCGGGATCCCTTTACTGACGGAAGGGAAAGAAAAAATGCCCCGTCAGGCGCCGCCGGAACCGGTCGTCGCCCCGCCAGTTGTTAATCAGATCACAAAAACGCGTTTGATTGACCAGCCGGTACGTTCCGGTCAGCGCATTTATGCGCCAAACTGTGATCTAATTGTTACAAATCATGTGAGTGCCGGCGCGGAACTTATCGCCGACGGTAATATCCATGTATATGGCATGATGCGCGGTCGCGCACTCGCGGGCGCAGGCGGCGACAGGGAAGCGCAAATATTTTGTTCGCACCTCACGGCGGAGCTGGTGTCCATCGCTGGGGAATACTGGCTGAGTGATAATATCCCGGCCGAATTTTATGGCAAAGCGGCGCGTCTGCGTCTGGGCGATAACGCTTTGACTATTCAACCGTTGAGTTAGTCCCTTTTTAACAAGGAATTTCTATGGCACGCATTATTGTTGTGACTTCGGGTAAAGGGGGCGTTGGCAAGACCACCTCCAGCGCGGCCATCGCTACTGGCTTGGCCCAGAAGGGGAAGAAGACCGTCGTTATCGACTTCGACATTGGCCTGCGTAACCTCGATCTGATCATGGGCTGCGAGCGCCGGGTGGTTTATGACTTCGTTAACGTTATTCAGGGTGACGCCACGCTGAATCAGGCGCTAATCAAAGATAAGCGCACCGAAAACCTCTACATCCTCCCCGCTTCCCAGACGCGTGATAAAGACGCGCTGACCCGCGAAGGCGTAGACAAGGTTCTTGAAGAACTGAAAAAAATGGATTTCGATTTTGTTGTCTGCGATTCACCTGCGGGCATCGAAACCGGTGCGCTGATGGCGCTGTACTTCGCTGACGAAGCCATCATCACCACTAACCCGGAAGTCTCCTCCGTTCGTGACTCCGACCGCATCCTCGGTATTCTTGCGTCCAAATCCCGCCGCGCGGAAAATGGCGAAGAGCCGATTAAAGAGCATCTGCTGCTGACCCGCTACAACCCAGGTCGCGTCAATAAAGGCGACATGCTGAGTATGGAAGACGTGCTGGAAATCCTGCGTATCAATCTGGTAGGCGTGATCCCGGAAGATCAGTCCGTGCTGCGCGCGTCGAACCAGGGTGAACCGGTTATTCTGGATGACTCATCGGACGCCGGTAAGGCCTATGCCGATACCGTCGAACGTCTGCTCGGAGAAGAACGTCCTTTCCGCTTCATTGAAGAAGAGAAGAAAGGTTTCCTCAAACGCCTGTTCGGAGGATAAATTATGGCATTACTCGACTTTTTTCTCTCGCGGAAAAAGAACACGGCCAACATTGCGAAAGAGCGCCTGCAAATCATCGTTGCGGAGCGACGTCGCGGCGATGCTGAACCGCATTACCTGCCGCAGCTACGAAAAGATATTCTGGAAGTGATCTGTAAGTATGTGCAGATCGACCCGGAAATGGTCAGCGTGCAGCTGGAGCAGCGAGACGGTGATATTTCGATTCTGGAGTTGAACGTGACTTTACCAGAAACGGAAGAGTCGAAATCCTGACGCAGCCTCCTCCCGATAGCCTTGCGCTATCGGGCCAGTTTGCGGCATAGCCCGGAGATGCCCTCCGGGCTATTTGCCGTTGCCTAGCGCGGATATTCGCTTAACAGCGCCCGCAGGCGATCGGCCATCAGCTCGCTACGCCAGCCGGAAATCAGCTCCGGCAGCGCATTTCCGCTCTTCAGCTGCCAGTGCCAGTTCAGCAGCTGGTTAATCTGCCTTCTCGACGCCAGCAGCTCGGCGCTCAGCCCCGTTTCGCTGCTCACCTCCTGCACCAGCGCTTTAATCTCTTTAAACACCTTGCGGTATCCCGGCATATCGATCAGGTTTTGCAGCGGTTCAGGCAACGCCTCTTCCGGCAGCTCCTGCGCTTTCGCCACCAGGCTTATCAGCGTCTTGCCGTGGAAGCGAATTTCGCTGCCCGACAGCCCGAGGCTATCGAGCTCGCCGAGGCTGCCGGGCATATAGCGCGCCACGCTCCACAGATGCTCTTCACGCACGACAAAATTGACCGCCATGTCGCGATCGCGCGCTTTGCGCAGGCGCCACTCCGCCAGCAGCTGCAGGCAGCCGAGCTGGCGGGTACGCAGTTGCCAGGCGTTGCCGATATCGCGCCACGCCTGCGCAGGATCCTGCACCTCCTGGCGGCGCTGCTGCATCAGGCGGCACTCGTCCAGCGCCGCGGGCAGCCAGCCGGCCGCCTCCGTTTCGGCCATCAGCCTGCTGGCGATGGGCAGCAGATACCAGACGTCCGCCGCGGCGTAGTCGCACTGACGCTCGGTCAGCGGACGGGCCAGCCAGTCGGTACGCGATTCGCTCTTATCCAGCGCCACTCCGGAGTACTCCTCGACCATCGAGGCAAAGCCCCATGACATCGGGCGACCGCAGAAGGCCGCCAGAATTTGGGTATCAATCAGCGGCTGCGGCATCAGGCTAAAGGTGTTGAGGAACACTTCCAGATCTTCGCTGCCGGCATGCAGGTATTTGGTGACGCTGTGATTCAGCAGCAGTTCACGCATCGGTGCCCAATCGGTGATTTCCAGCGGATCGATGAGCGAAACCTGCTCGCCGTCAAACAGCTGCAGCAGTCCCAGCTGCGGATAATAGGTGCGGGTGCGGACAAATTCCGTATCCAGCGCAACCGCCGCTGCCGCGCTTGCCGCTTCACAGACGGCGCGAAGACCGTCGTTGGTGGTAATCATCTGATAGTTCAAATCATGCTCTCTTAACTGGCGCCCATAAAAAACGCCGGCTTGGCCGGCGTCTGGCGATTCACTCTTAGCTCAGGCTTTATTGTCTACTTTAGCACGAGCTTCGTCACGAAGTTCTCGCCGTAAAATTTTTCCGACGTTCGATTTTGGCAGCTCATCACGAAACTCAACCAGCTTGGGAACCTTATAGCCCGTCAGCTGGCGACGGCAGAAGGCGATCAGCGCCTCTTCGGTCAGCGAGGCCTCTTTCTTGACGACAAAAATCTTCACCGCTTCGCCGCTGCTGCCGGACGGTACGCCGACCGCCGCTACTTCCTGAACCCCGGAGTGCTGCATCACCACGTCTTCAATTTCGTTGGGGTAGACGTTAAACCCGGAGACCAGAATCATATCTTTTTTACGATCGACAATCCGCAGGAAGCCATCGTCGTCCATCACCGCAATATCGCCGGTGTGCAGCCAGCCGTCTTTGATGATCTCCGCGGTGGCGTCCGGGCGCTGCCAGTAGCCGAGCATCACCTGCGGGCCTTTCACGCACAGCTCGCCCGGTTGGCCCGGCGCGACTTCGTTATCATCATCGTCCACCAGCTTCGCCTCGGTCGACGGCACGGGCAGCCCGATGCTTCCGCTGTGGTAGTCAATATCGTGGGGGTTAACGCTAACCAGCGGCGCGCACTCGGTCAGGCCGTAGCCCTCCAGCAGATACTGTCCGGTGAGCTTCACCCAGCGCTCGGCCACAACCTGCTGGACCGGCATCCCGCCGCCGGCAGAGAGGTGCAGCGTGGAGAAGTCGAGCTGCTGAAACTCTTTGTTATTTAGCAGCGCGTTAAACAGGGTATTGACCCCGGTCATCGCGGTAAACGGATATTTAGCCAGCTCCTTCACCAGCCCCGGAATATCCCGCGGATTAGTAATCAGCAGGTTCTGTCCGCCAAGTTCAATAAACAGCAGGCAGTTCATGGTCAGCGCAAAAATGTGGTACAGCGGTAAAGCCGTCACCACCAGCTCTTTGCCCCGGTGCAGCAGCGGCCCGTAGGTAGCGTTGACCTGTTCAAGGTTGGCCAGCATATTGCGATGGGTCAGCATGGCCCCTTTCGCCACGCCGGTGGTACCGCCGGTGTACTGCAGGAACGCCAGATCTTCACAGACGATTTCCGGCTTGACGTACTGCATCCGGTAGCCTTGCTGCAGCGCGCTGCGAAACGAGAGGGCGTCGGGCAGATGATATTTTGGCACCAGCCGCTTGATATATTTGACGACGAAGTTAACCAGGGTGCCTTTCGCCGTCGACAGCTGATCGCCCATGCGCGTCAGGATAACGTGACGGACCTGGGTTTTATCGACCACCTTCTCCAGGGTATGGGCAAAGTTTGAGACGATCACAATCGCCGCGGCGCCGCTGTCGTTGAGCTGATGCTCGAGCTCGCGCGGCGTATACAGCGGGTTGACGTTAACGACGATCATCCCGGCGCGCAGAATCCCGAACAGCGCAATGGGGTACTGCAGCAGGTTGGGCATCATCAGCGCCACGCGGTCGCCCTTTTGCAGCCCCAGGCCCTGCTGAAGGTAAGCGGCAAAGGCGCGGCTGCGCTCCTCCAGCTTACGGTAGGTCATCACCTCGCCCATGTTGATAAACGCCGGCTGGTCGGCATAGCGCGCGGCGGCGTGTTCAAACAGTTCCACCAGGGATTGATAGCGGTCAGGGTTTATCTCCGCAGGAACATCGGCGGGATAACGGTTTAGCCAAACCTTTTTCACTGCATCACCTCTGAAATAGTTATTCGTCGTCATCACAGCCCCTGATCAACAAACATTTTGTTAACATTATATTAACTCAGCGTACCAGTTTATTAATTAGGCGTTTTGCAGGTTGCGAAGCGCGTCACTATTTATTTTTCTTATCAGACCAAAAATGAAGAAACAGCGGACTGGCCGCTGTTTCTTTTAGCTTACAAATAGCTTATAAAAACCGCAAAATCATTCGGTTACCACGCTCCTGACTTCCGCCGGGCCCGGGTTATACCAACCCCAGCCGCCGTAGCCCCACGGGGATGGGCCATAGCCCCAGCGACGCGGGCCGTAAATCCACGGGTCAATCGGCTGCGGCGGCATAACCACCTGCTGCACAACGTTCCAGCGCTTGTAGCCGATGACGTTCATCTGCATAAACTTGTACGGCGTGCCGCCGACCTTACCGTCGACGGTGCCGGTAATCGGGCCAACCACCGTCACCAGCTGGCCGCGGAAGTCGACCGGTTCGAGGAAGCCGTTAACGTCGGCGAAGATACGCCCGCGCGAGGGCTCGCCCAGTTCCGGCCGGGCGGCGCTATCCAGCGGCACCGTGGCGATTTCTAAGCGGGTTTTGCCCTGCTGATTCATGATGTTGACTACTTTGCCGCCAAAGCGAGCTTCCTGGCCAACGTACAGCTGCGGTGCGGCCATCACCTGCACTAAATCCTGCTGCGGCGTCGGGGTTGAGCCCTTGATGGCATCCGGCACCGAAACACAGCCGCTTAACGCGGCGGCAACGGCCCCCGCCAACAGCCAACGCACTACTTTTTTAGTTTGACCCGCCATGATGCGACTCCTTCTCTCAGTCTTATGCTTACTGAGATTCATCCTCGGCCAGGAAGTTTCTTCCAGGCCACTTCGTTACGCAAATAAACCGGCTCGGCGTGCTCTACGGCCACGGTTTTACCAGCTGCAAGCAGGTGACAGGCCAGCGGCAGCATATCTTCCGCCGTCGGCAGCGCAATTTCGCCGTCGCTTAAGGTCAGCGCGGAATCCTTCGCCAGATCGGGCCACGCCGCCCAGCCGGTACCCACGGTTGCCCAGCTTCCCGCCAGCTGCTGCAGGCGTTCGCTGACGGCCTCCGGCTTGAGGACCGCTTCGCTCTCTTCGCCGTGCCACACGCCCTGCTCGTCGCGCTGATACTCCGCCCAGTAAACCTCGCCCATGCGGGCGTCAATGGCGGCCAGCACGCGGGTGGCGCCGGTTTTACGCCATGCGCCCTGCGCCATAGCGGCCAGCGTAGAAACGCCGATCATCGGCAGTTCGGCGCCGAGCGCCAGGCCCTGGGCAATGCCGATGCCGATGCGCACGCCGGTAAAGCTGCCCGGCCCGCGGCCGAACACCAGCGCATCCAGGTCGGTCAGCAGGACGTTGCTTTCGTTAAGGACATCCTGCACCAGGGGCAGAATACGTTGCGTATGTTCGCGGGGGCAGATTTCGAAATGTGCACAAAGGGTGCCATCATTCCACAGCGCCGCGGAGCAGGCCTCCGTGGCGGTATCGATAGCCAAAATTCGCATGAGTTGTCGCGCTCTCGCTCTAGCAGATTGACAAAATGGCGCGCAGTTTATCACATTTTACGCCGGATCACCGCCCCGGCGGCACGGCGAGGAAGCGCACCGCCCGGCGGATATCGCGGGTTCGCGGCGCCGGGGGCAGGCTGGCGAGAAATACCGCGCCGTAGGGGCGCATCACTAGCCGGTTATCGCAAATGACCAGCACGCCGCGGTCGTCAATATCGCGGATCAGGCGCCCCACACCCTGCTTGAGGGTAATCACCGCATCCGGCAGCTGCACCTCGTCGAACGGATCGCCGCCGCGCAGCCGGCAGTCTTCCATGCGCGCCTTCAGCAGCGGATCGTCGGGAGAGGTAAAGGGAAGCTTATCGATAATCACCAGCGATAGCGCATCGCCGCGCACGTCAACCCCTTCCCAGAAGCTGCTGGTCGCCACCAGCAGCGCGTTGCCGGCGCTGACGAACTGCTGCAGCAGCTGCCCTTTGCTGGTCTCTCCCTGCAGGAGAACCGGCAGCGTCATAGTGGCGCGGAACTGCTCCGCCAGATCGCGCATCATGGCGTGGGAGGTGCACAGCATAAAGCAGCGCCCGTCGTTAGCCTCAATCAACGGCTTGAGCATCGCCGCCAGATGGCGCGCCGCGCCGGGCTGATTCGGCAGCGGCAGATTGCGCGGCACGCAGAGCAGCGCCTGGTGAGCGTAGTCGAACGGGCTGGGCAGCAGCAGCGCCTCGGCCTCTTCAATACCAAGACGAGAGGTAAAGTGGCGCAGATCGTCATTAACCGACAGCGTTGCGGAGGTGAAAATCCAGCTGCCGGGCTTCTGCGCCATCACTTCTTTAAACTTTTCGGCGACGGTGAGCGGAGTCAGGGCCAGCGTAAAGTGGCGCGAGGTGCACTCATACCAGTAGCTGAAGCCCGGCTGGTTAATCTCCTTCAGCCGCTTGAGCCGCGCGCGGTAGACCGTCGCCCGCTCAAAGGCGGCATCCAGCAGCGCGGAGCGGCCAAGCGAGAGCTTCGCCACGTCGTAACAGAGTTCCAGGGCGTCATCGAGCAACAGCAGCGCGCGCTGGATATGGCTCTCGGCCAGCAGGTCGCGCAGGTTGCCGCGGTAGCCCGGCTCCCCGAGCTGCAGGCGAAAATCCTGCGCGCTCTGGGCCAGACGGTCGGCGCACTTTTGCAGCTGCTGGGTATCTTTCAGTTCGGTGCGATAGGCAATGGTGATGTCTTTCGCCAGGTCCTGCAGCTGGCGGCTGGAGAGCGACTGGCCAAAATACTGGCTGGCGATATCCGGCAGCTGGTGCGCTTCATCGAAGATCATCACCTCCGCTTCGGGAATGAGCTCCGCAAAGCCGCTCTCTTTCACCACCATATCGGCGAGGAACAGGTGATGGTTGACCACCACCACGTCGGCATCCATCGCCTTTTTGCGCGCCTTGACCACGAAACAGTCTTTATACAGCGGGCAGTCGCTGCCAAGGCAGTTGTCGTTGGTGCTGGTGACCAGCGGCCAGGCCTGGGAGTCCTCCGCCACGCTGACGCAGGTGCTGACGTCGCCGTCGATGGTTTGATTCGACCACGATCGCAGCAGGATAACGTCGCTCAGAATCTGCACCGGCAGATCGCCCCCGGCCAGCGCCTGCTGCTCGAGGCGTTCCAGGCACAGGTAGTTCGATCGCCCCTTCAGCAGCGCCAGCTTGCCGCTAAATTTCAGCGCTTTGGCGACGGTGGGCAGGTCGCGGCTGTAGAGCTGATCCTGCAGCGCCTTCGAGCCGGTGGAGATAATCACCTTTTTGTTGGCCCGCAGCGCGGGCGCCAGGTAGGCGTAGGTTTTACCGGTTCCGGTCCCTGCTTCAACCACCAGAGGCCGCGTTTCCTCAATAGCCTGCGTCACAGCCAGCGCCATCTGGCGCTGCGGCTCGCGCGGTTTGAATCCCGGAATCGCGTTGGCCAACTGGCCGTCTGCTGCAAAATCGTCGATCACAATGCCCCCTGGTTATTTGGACAGTGATTATGTCAGGGAGGCGCTCTTTTCACCAGCCCGGGTAGTGACGCGGGCGGAACATTATGGCAGTCTTGCCCCGTCAAATGGATATACCCGTCGTCTTTCGGGCGCTTTCCGCGCCGGTTCCGCCGGCAAAGCCGCCTGAAATTCATTGGATAGAGAGGAAACTGAAATGACTATTACGCGTATCGATGCCGAAGCCCGCTGGTCTGATGTGGTGATCCACAACCAGACGCTTTACTACACCGGCGTGCCGGCAAATCTCGACGCGGGCGCTGAAGAGCAAACCGCCAATACTCTGGCGCAGATTGATGCGGTGCTTGAGAAACAGGGTAGCAACAAATCGCGTATTCTCGACGCCACCATTTTCCTTGCGGACAAAAGCGATTTTGCCGCGATGAACAGAGCCTGGGACGCCTGGGTTATTGCCGGTCACGCGCCGGTTCGCTGCACCGTGCAGGCCGCGCTGATGAAAGCAGAATACAAGGTCGAAATTAAAATTATCGCCGCCGTCTGATTACGCGTCTTCGCTTTCGTCTTCGTCGTCATCATCTTCAAAGCGCGCTACGATCCGGTCGCCGGTATGCGTGGCGCGCAGTTCGTTGGCCACCAGGCTAATTGCCTCGCCGCTGCTCATCCCCTGCGACATCAGCTCCTGGATACGCTCAACCGCTTTTTGCTGCTGCTCGTGGCTCAGCGAAGGTAAACCTGCAAACATAACTTACTCCTGCTACATTGTGGGGCGTAATTATTTCACGCCGTCCCCTTATTAGCCAGCGGGCGGTAACGATCAGGATCGAGGTAGATGTTGTCCCCCGCTATTATTACCCTGCCCTGGCATCCGGATGCCGCCGAGCGCTACTTTGCGCCGCTAAGCGCAGCGCCCTGGGCGATGCTGCTGCATTCAGGCTTTGCCGATCATCCGCATAACCGTTTTGATATTATGGTGGCCGAGCCGCTTGCAACGCTGACTACCCGCGGCGGCATCACCACGGTGAGCGACGGCCACGCGCTGACGACCTCCGCCGACGACCCGCTAAAAATAGTGGCGCAGCGGCTGGCGCAGTGCGGATTAGCGCCGCAGGCCCATCCGCACCTGCCGTTCCTTGGCGGCGCGCTGGGGCTGTTCGGCTACGATCTGGGGCGCCGCTTCGAAAACCTGCCGTCGCAGGCCGAGGCGGATATTGCGCTGCCGGATATGGCGATCGGCATTTACGACTGGGCGCTGATCGTCGATCACCAGCGTTGTGAAGTCTCGCTGCTGAGCTACGGCGATCCCCATGCGCGGCTGCAGTGGCTGACGGCACAATCGGCCCCAGCGGCGGCCCCTTTTAGCCTGACCTCGGCCTGGCGCTCGAATATGAGCCGCGAGCAGTACGGCGAGAAATTTCGCCAGGTGCAGGCGTGGCTGCAGAGCGGCGATTGCTACCAGGTCAATCTGGCCCAGCGCTTCCAGGCCCGCTATCAGGGCGACGAGTGGCAGGCATTTTGCCAGCTTAATCGCGCCAACAGGGCCCCGTTTAGCGCCTTTATCCGCCTCGAGGAGGGCGCGGTGCTGAGCCTCTCTCCGGAGCGTTTTATCCAGCTTCATCAGGGTGAAATCCAGACCCGGCCGATTAAAGGCACCCTGCCGCGGCTGGCCGATCCGCAGCAGGACGCCCGCCAGGCGGAAAAGCTGGCTCACTCGCCGAAGGATCGCGCTGAAAACTTGATGATCGTCGACCTGATGCGCAACGATATAGGCCGGGTTGCCGAGCCCGGCAGCGTACGCGTGCCGGAGCTCTTCGTCGTCGAACCCTTCCCGGCGGTCCATCACCTGGTAAGTACCATTACCGCAAGGCTACCGTCCCATCTTCACGCCAGCGACCTGCTGCGCGCGGCGTTTCCCGGCGGTTCCATTACCGGCGCCCCCAAGGTTCGCGCGATGCAAATTATCGACCAGCTGGAGCCGCAGCGGCGCAACGCGTGGTGCGGCAGCATCGGCTATCTCAGCCTGTGCGGCAATATGGACACCAGCATTACGATCCGCACCCTGACGGCATGGCAGGGACAGCTATACTGCTCTGCGGGCGGCGGGATTGTCGCGGATAGCGAAGAAGACGCCGAATACCAGGAAACGTTTGATAAAGTTAACCGTATTCTGCAACAACTGGAGAGCTAGGATATGGCGGATAGCGCCCTTGAGCTGGACGACTTTCTTTCACGCTTTCAATTACTGCGCCCGCAGCCTTCGCAAAGCGCCCTGAATCAGCGCCAGGCCGCGGTGCTGGTGCCGATCGTCCGTCGCCCGCAGCCGGGGCTGCTGCTCACCCAGCGCTCGCCGCGACTGCGCAAGCACGCCGGCCAGGTGGCCTTCCCGGGCGGCGCGGTCGATAACAGCGACGCGACGCTGATTGCCGCCGCGCTCCGGGAGGCGCAGGAAGAGGTGGCTATTCCTCCTGAACAGGTGGAGATCATCGGCGTCCTGCCGCCGGTGGATAGCGTGACCGGCTTTCAGGTGACCCCGGTAGTGGGGATTATTCCGCCAAATCTGCGCTATCACGCCAGCCAGGATGAAGTGGCGGCGGTCTTTGAAATGCCGCTGGCCGAAGCGCTGCGCCTGGGCCGCTATCATCCGCTGGACGTCCATCGCCGCGGGAACTCACATCGGGTCTGGCTTTCGTGGTACCAGCATTATTTTGTCTGGGGAATGACCGCGGGGATTATCCGCGAGCTGGCCCTGCAAATCGGCGTCAAACCCTGACGCCTTAGCCAACTTTGCGCAGCCGCCCTGCGAGCTGCGCTGCCCCGTCAGACTCCCCCGCGACGCGCTTTACCTGCCTTCTCCTGACGACCTCATCGGCCGCATTATTTCGGGTATATACTTAACTATGACGGCGCTCGCAGCATTAGTAAATTCATGGTTATCCATTAGTTTAATTCATGTGAATAGTTAAGCTGATGCTACGGTTCCCTCTTACACTATGCGCAGTTATCACATCGTTGCCGCAGCCGCGGCAACCCTGTACTGGAGTGTTATGGTGATTAGTATATTCGACATGTTCAAGGTGGGGATTGGTCCCTCATCTTCCCATACTGTAGGGCCGATGAAGGCCGGTAAACAGTTCGTCGATGACCTGGTCGAAAAGGGACTACTTAATGACGTAACGCGCGTGGCGGTTGACGTCTACGGCTCGCTGTCATTAACCGGCAAAGGCCACCACACGGACATCGCCATTATCATGGGGCTGGCGGGCAATCAGCCCGATACGGTCGACATTGACGCGATTCCGGCATTTATTCGCGACGTAGAAGCGCGCGGACGCCTGCTGCTGGCGCAAGGGCAGCAGGAAGTCGACTTCCCGCAGGATGACGGCATGCGTTTTCGCAGCGACAACCTGCCGCTGCACGAAAACGGGATGACGATCCATGCCTGGGCCGGTGACAAAGAGATCTACAGCAAAACCTACTACTCCATCGGCGGCGGTTTTATCGTCGACGAAGAGCATTTCGGCAAAGAGAATGCGGGCGAGCTCAGCGTTCCCTACCCGTTTAAATCGGCGCAGGAGATGCTCGGCTACTGCAAAGAGAGCGGGCTGTCGATCTCCGGGATGGTGATGCAGAACGAACTGGCCCTGCACGACAAAAAAGAGATCGAAGACTATTTCGCCAACGTCTGGCAGACCATGCGCGCCTGTATCGACCGCGGTATGAATACCGAAGGCGTACTCCCCGGGCGGCTGCGCGTACCGCGCCGCGCCTCCGCGCTGCGCCGCCTGCTGGTGGCCAGCGATAAGCTCTCCAGCGACCCGATGAACGTCATTGATTGGGTGAACATGTTTGCCCTCGCCGTCAACGAAGAGAACGCCGCCGGCGGCCGCGTCGTCACCGCCCCGACCAACGGCGCCTGCGGGATTGTGCCCGCAGTGCTGGCCTACTATGACCACTTTATTGAATCGGTCAGTCCTGATATCTATATCCGCTACTTTATGGCGTCTGGCGCCGTGGGTGCGCTGTACAAGATGAACGCCTCTATTTCCGGCGCTGAAGTGGGCTGCCAGGGCGAGGTTGGCGTGGCGTGCTCGATGGCCGCCGCCGGTCTTGCAGAGCTGCTCGGCGCCAGCCCGGAGCAGGTGTGCGTGGCGGCCGAGATCGGCATGGAGCACAACCTTGGCCTTACCTGCGATCCGGTCGCCGGCCAGGTTCAGGTGCCGTGCATCGAACGCAACGCTATCGCGTCGGTTAAAGCGATTAACTCCGCGCGCATGGCGATGCGCCGCACCAGCGAACCGCGCGTCTCCCTCGATAAAGTTATCGAGACGATGTACGAAACCGGCAAGGATATGAACGCCAAGTATCGCGAGACCTCCCGCGGCGGTCTGGCCATTAAAGTACAGTGTGACTAAACCATCGCAAACGAAATGCGCCCTGACCGGCGCATTTTTCTTCTGCAATTCATTTACATCCACTACACTTACCCTCTGACGATTGATATTCTGAAGGTTACTCAGAGTCGACAGGGTGTCGCGCATGCAGACTGCACATAAAGTCATCACGACATACCGCCGCAAACGTATTGCCGTATGTTTAATTGTTGCGTTGTTAACGCTAACCACCACGCTGGTTATCCGATTTATTTCACAGCGTAGCCTAAATCAGCAGCGGATCCAGACGGTCACCGACCAGATGGTGACGGCCATGGATAAAATTCTTCTCCCGCTGGAAAACCAGCACCAGCCGATGCTCAATTTCGTCGGCCAGCCGTGCCGGGATGTTCACCTGCCCTTACGCAAACTCGTGGCCACGCTACAAACGGTGCGGACCATCGCGCTGGTGAAGTCCGGTATTCTTTACTGCTCCAGTATTTATGGCGAACGTAATATTAACCTTCATCAGCGCCAGCCGATGCTGCCGAGCAATCGTCCTCTTCTGGCATTCTCCACCGATGGTTCGCTTCTGGTCGGCTCGCCGGTACTAATTCGCTGGTATCCTGCCTCCCTTCGCGGCGCCGACGGCGTGATGTTGATGATTAATATTGAGCTGCTGGGGGAGTTAATTCTCAACGCGAAATCACCGCTGATTACCGGTATTGGGCTGCAGGTGGGAGATAAAAGCTTTATTTACGGCCTTGGACTGGTGGACCGCGACGCCATTCCGGGCGAGCGTATCATTTATCGCCAGAGCTCTTCTCAGTTCCCCTTTACCATCAACGTCAGCGGTCCAGGAGCCACGGCTATCACCCTCAACGACCTGCCCGCCGAGCTGCCGCTGGCGCTGATCCTCAGCCTGTTGATGACCGGCATTGCCTGGCTAACCACCGCCGGCAGGCTCAGCTTCTCCCGGGAAATCAGCTTCGGCATCGCTTCACGTGAGTTCGAGCTTTGGTGCCAGCCGCTGGAGGATCTGCGCAGCCAAAGATGCTGCGGAGTCGAGATACTGCTGCGCTGGAACAATCCGCGTCGGGGCAACATTTCCCCCGATGTCTTTATTCCCATCGCCGAGGGCTACAACCTTATTGTTCCCCTCACCCGCTACGTGATCTCGGAAACCGCGCGCCAGCTCAACCTCTTCCCACAGGAAAAAAACTTCCATATTTCGATCAACGTCGCGGCCCGCCATTTTGCCAACGGCGAGCTGCTGCGCGATCTGCATCACTACTGGTTTAGCGCCCATCCCGTTCAGCAGCTGGTGGTGGAGCTGACGGAACGCGACGTGCTGCAGGATGGCGATAGTCATATGTCCGAACATCTGCATTTCAAAGGCGTCCAGCTGGCGATCGACGATTTCGGTACCGGCAACAGCTCGCTGTCCTGGCTGAAAAAACTGCGCCCCGATATCTTAAAAATTGATAAGTCCTTCACCAGCGCTATCGGCATCGACAGCGTCAATTCGACGGTAACGGATATGATTATTGCCCTCGCGCGTCGCCTGGACATCGTTACCATCGCGGAAGGGGTTGAGACCGAGGAGCAGGCGGAGTATCTGCGCAGCCACGGCGTCGATATCCTGCAGGGGTTTCGCTACGCCCGGCCGATGCCGGTAAACGAATTCCCGCAGTGGCTGGCGGCGCAGGATCGCACGGCAGGTGCGCGGAAGGAATAGCCAGTAGCCTGCCGGCCCCTTGCGGAGGCCGGCAGGTGGCGGGATTACTCTTCTTCTTCGTCGTGCTCGTGGCGCGTTTTGACGACGCGGACCAGATCGACGCGGTAGCTGTTGGCCTCAACGATTGTGAACCGCAGCGGCTCCAGTTCAACCACGTCGCCGGTGCGCGGGATATGGCCGTTGACGGCAATCACCAGCCCGGCCACCGTCGCAATATCCTCTTCTTCGTTGACGATATCATCCAGCCCCAGCGTCTGCTGCAGCGCGTGGAGATCGGTCGAGCCTTTGATCAGCCAGCCATCGCCATCAGCAACGATCTCTGGCGTCTCATCGGCGTCCGGGAACTCGCCGGCAATCGCCTCCAGCACGTCCAGAGGCGTCACCAGTCCCTGCACCACGCCGAACTCGTTGGTCACCATGACGAAGCTGCCGCGGGCCCTGCGCAGGACGCCCAGCAGATTGATCGGATCCAGGGTTTCCGGAACCACAATCGCCGGCGACGCCGAGGCGAGCGCCGCCACGTTCTCACCGGCCTCCAGGGCCACCAGCATCTCTTTGGCGCGCACGATACCGATGATCTCATCCAGCTCGCCCCGGCACACCGGGAACAGGCTATGCGGGGAGGAGAGCAGCTGGCGGCGAATCTCATCTTCGCTCTGCTCGGCGTCCACCCAGCTGATTTCACCGCGCGGCGTCATGATGCCGCGCAGCGAGCGCTGCGCGAGGGTCAGCACGCCGTTAATCATATAGCGCTCTTCTTCGGCAAACGCGCCTTCCGGCACCGGTACCGCAGAAGGCATGTCGCCATCGTGGGTCGCCGGATTTTGCTTACGGCTTCCCATCAGGCGCAGGATCGCATCGGCGGTACGCGCGCGCAGCGGCAGCGTCGACTGATGGCGGATAAAGTTGCGCCGCGCCACCTGGTTGAAGAACTCAATGATGATGGAGAAACCGATCGCGGCGTACAGGTAGCCTTTCGGGATATGGAAACCAAAGCCTTCAGCCACCAGGCTCAGGCCAATCATCAGCAGGAAGCTCAGGCACAGCACCACCACCGTGGGATGTTGGTTAACGAAGTGGGTCAGCGGCTTCGACGCCAGCAGCATCATCATCATCGCAATCACCACCGCAGCCATCATCACCGGGAGGTGATTCACCATCCCCACGGCGGTAATCACGGCATCCAGCGAGAACACGGCATCCAGCACGACGATCTGCAGCACCACCACCCAGAAGCTGGCGTACCCTTTACCATGACCGGCATCGTGCTGGCGGTTTTCCAGCCGCTCGTGCAGTTCGGTCGTCGCCTTGAACAGCAGGAATATCCCTCCCAGCAGCATAATAAGATCGCGCCCGGAGAAGGAGAAATCAGCGATGCTGAACAGCGGTTTGGTTAGGGTCACCATCCATGAAATAACCGACAGTAGCCCCAGACGCATGAACAGTGCCAGCGACAGGCCAATCAGACGCGCTTTATCACGCTGCTTTGGCGGCAGCTTATCCGCAAGGATGGCGATAAATACCAGGTTGTCGATACCGAGCACGATCTCAAGAACGACCAGCGTCAACAGGCCGATCCAAATAGAGGGATCCATTAAGAATTCCATGAGTTGCTCCAGTTAACGACGGGCGCAGTCATCGCGATGTCATGCACAGGCGAGACTATTATTGTTGGTAAAAAAGCGTAGCAGGTAGCGGTGGCAGCGAGGTGCCCAAAGGTGAAAAGACGTCGATGAGGGTCCATACGGCGGGCTATGCCCTATACTCCAGAGTAGTTAAATGGAAGCTAAACATAGCAAAAAATGGAGCCAGATTGGAAAAAAATTTACCTGTTTTTGCAATAGCTAAGGCTATTTTTTGCGCCGCGAATTTATTATTCGTCGATGCGTGATTTACGGATCTTCATCACATTAATTATTTTTTCACTATCTAAAATAATTCGCTGTAGTGATTATTTTAGATCTTACACCCTAACTGAATCGATTTTGTCCGCAAGAGTGATTCAGGATGTATCACAACAGATGATGCATTCACCATAATAAAGGAGGTAGCAAGTGACGATTGCTATTGTAATAGGCACACATGGTTGGGCTGCAGAACAGCTGCTGAAGACGGCGGAAATGCTGTTGGGCGAGCAGGAAAACGTTGGCTGGATTGATTTCGTTCCCGGTGAAAACGCCGAAACGCTGATCGAGAAGTACAACGCACAGCTGGCGAAGCTGGACACGACTAAAGGCGTGTTGTTTCTCGTCGATACATGGGGAGGCAGCCCGTTCAACGCAGCGAGCCGCATTGTCGTCGATAAAGAGCGCTACGAAGTCATCGCCGGCGTTAACATTCCCATGCTGGTTGAAACGCTGATGGCCCGTGACGACGATCCGTCGTTCGACGAGCTGGTGGCGTTAGCGGTGGAAACCGGTCGCGAAGGCGTCAAGGCGCTGAAAGCGAAAGCGGTTGAAAAAGCGGCTCCGGCTCCCGTTCAGGCGGCAGCGCCGCGCGCGGCAACCCCAGCTAAACCAATGGGTCCAAACGATTACATGGTTATCGGCCTGGCGCGTATCGACGATCGTCTGATTCACGGTCAGGTAGCGACCCGCTGGACCAAAGAAACCAACGTCACCCGTATTATTGTCGTCAGCGATGAAGTCGCCGCCGACACCGTACGTAAAACGTTGCTCACCCAGGTTGCACCTCCGGGCGTCACCGCCCACGTCGTTGATGTGGCTAAAATGATCCGCGTCTACAACAACCCAAAATACGCCGGCGAGCGCATTATGCTGCTGTTCACTAACCCAACTGACGTTGAGCGCGTTGTTGACGGTGGCGTGAAGATCACCACCGTTAACATCGGCGGCATGGCTTTCCGCCAGGGTAAAACGCAGGTGAACAACGCGATTTCGGTCGATGAGAAAGATATTGAAGCGTTCAACAAGCTGAACGCCCGCGGTATCGAACTGGAAGCACGCAAAGTGTCCACCGACCAGAAACTGAAAATGATGGACCTGATCGCTAAGGTTAATAAATAACCCTGCGCTCACGCCTGACTTTTCAACTTAAGACTTAATCAACAGGAGAAGTACAATGGAGATTACCCTTCTTCAGATTGTGCTGGTGTTCATCGTCGCGTGTATTGCGGGTATGGAGTCGGTACTTGATGAATTTCAGTTTCACCGTCCTCTGGTGGCCTGTACGCTGATTGGCGCCGTTCTCGGGGATATGAAAACCGGTATTATCATCGGTGGTACCCTGGAAATGATCGCCCTGGGCTGGATGAACATCGGCGCCGCCGTTGCGCCGGATGCCGCCCTCGCGTCCATCATCTCGACCGTGCTGGTTATCGCGGGCCACCAGAGCATTGGTGCCGGTATCGCGCTGGCTATCCCGCTGGCAGCAGCAGGCCAGGTTCTGACCATTATCGTTCGTACGATCACCGTTGCCTTCCAGCACGCTGCGGATAAAGCGGCGGAGAGCGGTAACCTGACGGCCATTTCCTGGCTCCACGTTTCGTCTCTGTTCCTGCAGGCGATGCGTATCGCTATCCCGGCGGTAATCGTCGCTATCTCCGTCGGTACCAGTGAAGTCCAGGGCCTGCTGAACGCCATTCCGGAAGTGGTAACCGGCGGTCTGAACATCGCGGGCGGCATGATCGTGGTCGTTGGTTACGCGATGGTCATCAACATGATGCGCGCAGGCTATCTGATGCCGTTCTTCTACCTCGGCTTCGTTACCGCTGCGTTCACCAACTTCAACCTGGTTGCTCTGGGCGTAATTGGTACCGTAATGGCAATCCTCTACATCCAGCTGAGCCCGAAATACAACCGCGTAGCGGGTGCGCCAGCGCAGGCTGCTGGTAATAACGATCTCGATAACGAACTGGACTAACAGGTGAGCGAAATGGTTGATATGACTAAAAATACCACCGAGAAAAAACTCACTCAGAGTGATATTCGTGGCGTGTTCATTCGTTCTAACCTGTTCCAGGGTTCATGGAACTTCGAACGTATGCAGGCGCTGGGCTTCTGCTTCTCTATGGTGCCGGCAATTCGTCGCCTGTACCCGGAGAATAACGATGCGCGTAAACAGGCGATTAAGCGTCACCTTGAGTTCTTTAACACTCACCCTTACGTTGCGGCGCCGGTTCTCGGCGTAACGCTGGCGATGGAAGAGCAGCGTGCTAACGGCGCGGAGATCGACGATGGTGCCATCAACGGTATCAAAGTCGGCCTGATGGGTCCGCTGGCAGGCGTCGGCGACCCGATCTTCTGGGGCACCGTGCGTCCGGTATTCGCGGCGCTGGGCGCCGGTATCGCGATGAGCGGCAGCCTGCTTGGTCCTCTGCTGTTCTTTATCCTCTTTAACGCGGTACGCTTGCTGACCCGTTACTACGGCGTCGCGTACGGTTACCGTAAAGGTATCGACATTGTTAAAGATATGGGCGGCGGCTTCCTGCAGAAACTGACCGAGGGGGCATCGATTCTCGGCCTGTTCGTCATGGGGGCGTTGGTTAACAAGTGGACGCACGTCAACATCCCGCTGGTGGTGTCCACCATCACCGGTCAGGATGGCCAGACTCGCGTGACCACCGTGCAGACGATCCTCGACCAGCTGATGCCGGGTCTGGTGCCTCTGCTGCTGACCTTCGCCTGTATGTGGCTGCTGCGTAAGAAAGTTAACGCCCTGTGGATCATCGTTGGCTTCTTCATCATCGGTATCGTTGGCTACGCCATCGGCCTGCTGGGACTGTAATTATCCTGCTGTACGCCGGGGGCTTGCCCCCGGCTTTTTTTTAGCTTTTGTTCGGAGGATCGATGACACTCACGGATCTGGTGCTGGTGCTGTTTATTTTGCTTCTGCTGGCATTTGCGATTTATGACCAGTTTATTATGCCGCGCCGTAACGGCCCGCAGCTGCTTATCGTTTCCCTGCTCCGTCGCAGCCGCGTGGATGGGATTATCTTCGTCGGTCTCATCGCCATACTGATTTATAACAACATTATCAGCCACGGCACGCCTATCACCACCTGGTTATTATCTGCTCTGGCGTTAATGGGGTTCTACCTGTTCTGGATCCGCACGCCGAAGATCATCTTCAAAGAGTCTGGTTTTTTCTTCGCCAATATCTGGATTGAATATAACCGTATTAAAGAGATGAATTTATCGGAAGACGCCGTGCTGGTGATGCAATTAGAGCAACGGCGCCTGCTTGTTCGCGTACGAAATATCGACGATCTGGAGAAGATATACAAACTTCTTGTTTCTACTCAATAAGTTAAAAATATAGCCTGCGCTATATTTCAGCCCATTATGGCAGCGGGATATATAGCCCTTGCTATATTCCATCTGCCAGTTCACCTCATATTTATTAACCAATTCTTGACACCTAAAATCAAATGAAAATCGTTATCATTTGGTTATGGAAATATCTAAATGGTGTTATTGTTTTATATTCTAAAAATATGTTAAGGTTGCGCCCGTCGTTGGGGAGTAGCCAATCTTCTGTCCGCCAGGCCAGAAGGTGTACGTGTCAACATACTCGTTGCAAAACGTGGCACGTACGGGTTGAAGAACGCATTCAATCAGGCGAGACCATAGACATATCGCTGCGGTACGCAATATATAATCATTAGTCTTATTGCGTATATTTACTGGGGGCAGCGATGTGTCATATGGAATATCCCCGGTCAGGACGCACTGATGAACTTATCCGCAATGATTCTTCTGGCTTTTGGCATGTCCATGGATGCCTTCGCCGCCTCTATCGGTAAGGGTGCAACTCTTCACAAACCTAAATTTTCCGAAGCGTTACGCACCGGGCTTATCTTCGGCGCGATTGAAACGCTGACCCCGCTTGTCGGCTGGGGGATGGGGATGCTTGCCAGCCAGTTCGTCCTCGAGTGGAATCACTGGATTGCCTTTGTGCTGCTGGTCTTCCTCGGAGGCCGAATGGTAATTGAAGGCCTTCGCGGCGGCGCCGACGATGAGTGTGAAACGCCCCATCGCCACGGCTTTTGGCTGCTGGTCACCACCGCGGTTGCCACCAGCCTTGACGCGATGGCGGTTGGCGTCGGTCTGGCATTCCTGCAGGTGAACATCATCGCTACCGCGCTGGCGATTGGCTGCGCGACGCTGGTGATGTCAACGCTGGGTATCATGCTGGGACGCTTTATCGGCCCGCTGCTCGGCAAACGGGCTGAAATTCTCGGGGGGATTGTGCTGATCGGTATCGGTGCCGAAATTCTCTGGAGCCACTTCGCCGGTTAGCGGTCAGGCATCACGCTGCCAGCAGTGGATCATAAAGTCGGTCTGGCAGCTGAATAACGCCTGCTCGCGCAGAGCCTCCCGAACCGGCGGCTTCGCCCGCCATGCAAACGGCGTCATCTGCAGCAGCGCCTCGGCCTCACTTCCGCTTAGCGTCATTGGATAAGCCAGCTGCTGCTCATGGCGCAGGGTGAAGCCGGCCATCTCTTCCATATTCTGCTCGTGCAGATGCACCTCGTCGTAAATCAGGCCTTTCAGTTCAAGCAGATGCTTCGGCCCCGGCGTCGCGGTAATCACCCAGCCGCCGGCCCTGACAACCCGCGCCAGCTCGCGAGCGTTACAGGGAGCATAGATCCGCACTACCGCATCAAAGCTGGCATCAGCAAACGGCAGACGCTGGCTGGAAGCGACGCAGAAATTAACCTGCGGATAGCGTTTGGCCGCCGCGCGTACCGCGGATTTCGATACGTCGAGCCCCCAGCAGTTGGCTGAAATAGCGGCAAATGCGTGAGTGTAGTAGCCTTCGCCGCAGCCGATATCCAGCAGGTCGGCTGGCGCATGGCTGTGCAGAAACTCGCCGATCGCATCGCGCAGAGGCCGGTAGTGGCCGGCATCAAGAAAGGCGCGTCGCGCCTGCATCATCTCGGCACTATCGCCCGGATCGCGCGAACGTTTGAACTGCACCGGCAGCAGGTTAACGTACCCCTCCTTCGCTAAATCAAACTGATGCCGCTGCGGGCAGATATAGCTATTTTCACGGCGCTCAAGCGGCGCGTGGCAAAGGGGGCAACTGTAAGACATGACAACTCCGGTGTCGCTGAAAGAGCGAAAGTGTAGCGTTATTCGCTCTTTCAGACCACTGTTACAGCGCCGGCGGCGCGGCATCGCCATTATGCATCACGATCAGATTTTCCGAACCCTGCGGCATCCCGTCCGGCATCACATTTTCGAGGCGTAAAACATCGCCCATGATCTGGCTAAACACCGGCGCCGATATGGCCCCGCCGTAGTAGGCCCCGTTGCTGGGATCGTTAATCATCACCACCAGCGCAAACTGCGGGTTGCTGGCCGGCGCCACGCCTGCGGTATACGCAACATATTTATCGATATACTTGCCATCCGGACCGATTTTTTTCGCGGTCCCGGTTTTCACCGCAATACGGTAATCGCGCACGGCGGCTTTCGTTCCGCCGCCGCCCGGCAGCGCCACGCTCTCCATCATATGTTCCACCTCATGAACAATCGGCTCCGGCATCACCCGGGTACCAATCACCGGCGGGTCGATGCGGGTAATGGATAGCGGGCGCTCAATACCAAAACCGCCGATAGTGGCATAGACATGCGCCAGCTGCAGCGGGGTAACCATCAGACCGTAGCCGAAGGCAAAGGTCGCGCGATCCAGCTGGCCCCAGTAGCGGCGCTGGGGCATCAGCCCCGCACTTTCGCCGGTGAGCCCCAGCCCGGTGGGATCGCCGAAACCGAAGGCTTTATAGGTATCGATAAGATGCTGTACCGGCATGGCCAGCGACAGATGCGAAACCCCGGTATCGCTGGATTTTTGCAGGATCCCGGTCAAGGTCAGCTCCGGGTAGTAGCCAACATCGCGAATACGGTGACCATCCAGCACAAAGGGATGGGTATCCACCACGCTGTCCGGCTGCACAATCCCCTGCTGCAGCGCCGTCATCACCACCAGCGGTTTGACCGTGGAGCCTGGCTCAAAGATATCGCTGATGGCGCGATTACGGAAATCATCCAGTTTAGCGTCATCCCGGTTATTGGGGTTGAAATCCGGATAGCTGGCCATCGACAGAATTTCACCGGTGTCGATCTTAATCAACACCGCTGCGCCCGACTCCGCTTTATTCCAGTTTACGGCGTTATCCAGCGCATCTTCGGTGACCGTCTGCAGGCGTTCATCGATACTCAGCTGAATATTGTGTGCCGGAACCGACGCCTCCTCGGTAATATTCTCAATCACCTGGCCATGACGGTCTTTGCGCACCAGCCGGCGCCCCGGTTTGCCGGTAAGCTGGGCATTAAAGCTTTTCTCAATCCCTTCAATGCCGTGGTTATCGATATTGGTAAATCCCAGCAGGTTAGCCGCCACGTGCCCCGCGGGATAAAAGCGGCGCGACTCATCGCGCAGGTTGATTCCCGGCAGATGCAGTTTGTCGATCCATTCAGCCTGCTCCGGGTTAACCTGGCGAGCCAGGTAGATAAAGCGCATATGCGGATGGCTCGCCACCCGTTTGGCCAGCTCGCTCAGGTTGAGGTGCAGCGCCTCGGCCATCGCCTGCCAGCGCGGGCCGTAGCCGACGCCCCCTTTTTCCACTATCGTTTGCGGGTCGGCCCAGATGGCGCTAACCGGTACGCTGACCGCCAGCGGGCGGTTCTCGCGGTCGCTTATCATTCCGCGCTGAACGTCGATAGGCTCTTCGCGCAGAGAACGCATATCCTCTTGTTTCACCAGATTATCGGGGGAGACAATCTGCAGCCACCCTACCCGGCCCAATAACAGCCCAAGGCAGCTGAGGATCGCCGCACACAGTAGCCCAAAGCGAATCGGGGTGAAATTCGCGCCTGACTTAGATTTGTTCTTTTGCACCGTAGCTCCAGCATTATTTTGCAACCCTCTGATTTAACAGTAAATCGACAAAACAGGATGCGAAACAGTGCTAATAAAGGTGTTGTTTTGCAACAAAGCGCAACGAAGGGGGGGGGAATCGGAAATGTCTTGCAATAAATGCTAAAAAGCCCCGCGAAGGCGAGGCTTTCTTTACAAGATGAGTGGTCTTGAATCAGATAGCAGTTACGTTAACTGCTGCCGGACCTTTCTGGCCGTCCTGAATTTCGAACTCAACGTTCTGGCCTTCAGCCAGAGTTTTGAAGCCATTACCCTGGATAGCGGAGAAGTGTACGAACACGTCTTTGCTGCCATCAGCCGGAGTAATAAAGCCAAAACCTTTAGACTCGTTGAACCACTTAACTTGACCTTTAATCTTTGCCATTTGCAAAATTCCTTAGACTGTTTTCTTCGCCCGCAGGCGCTTACATAGATAAAACTGACACACTACTGCATGAGGCACTAATATAAGGTTCGGCAGAGAAGCGGTATTCAACGACAACGTGTTTACTCAGGACTTCTTTACTGAAAATGCCACACATAAACAGAACTGTACCTCGTTTAACCCGAAAGGTGTTATCACATACAACGTTAATAATGGCAAGCCATTTTTAAACGGCTCTCGATCCTTCGCACAAAATATAAGAGGATCATTTGACCAACTGCACGTTTATGCGCCTTTTGCGACCCACGGTTAATCTCTGCCGGTGCGGAAAACATCCGATTACGCATGGATGATATCGGCAACATTTTCACCGTAGCTCAACAACTTCGCGGCGTCCAGCCCGCGGGGCATGCGCCCCGCCAATTTTAAGGGGTTCGCGGCAGAGTACCTGCATAACGATGCGCGCAAACGCGCATATTGATAGCTAAAAATTCGCTTAGACCGAAAATATGCAGGGTTAATTAAACGTCGTTCACCACACGATAAATAGTGTTTACATTACGCATTAATAATGAAATTTCGATGACACTTTCTTTCATCATGCAATTAAATCACGAGGTTATTATTTTATTTGATTAGCTCAAAAATCCATAGCTTATTGGATAAAAGTGCGATCGCTAACACATTAAGTAGTATAAGAAATGTGGCAACAGGAGATGAAAGATAAGGATACGTTATTGCGCAAGGCGATAAGGCAGGCGTACACCAGCGCGGTGTACACCCGTTTATCAGTTAGCGTTCAGCGACGAGACGGATAAAGTCGTCGTCATCCTTGCCCTTCTCAACGGCTGAAGGTTCGGCAACCTCTTCCTTCTCCGGCTTATTGGCTTCGCAGAGACGACGCAGCAGCGCGTTTTGGCGCTTTTGCTGATCCAGCAGAGCCTGCAGCAGCGCAATCTGCTCGTTGGCGCGCGAACTTGCGCGGTTAACAAAAAACCATAACAACAGGCCGACAAGCAACAGCGCAATGGAAAGCGCCAGCGATGCCAGATTTACGATCCCAGGACTTAGTAACTCACTCATTTCACCACCTCAAAGAGAAGGCGTTTATTCTACCACCCGCGCAGCAGAAGAAAATCAGTCGTAATAAAAATCTCTTACCAGGGGATAAATTTGTTGATGGTGCAGATGCCGCTGAAAAACTGCACGTCCTGATCGCACATTACGTTAAGCATCTGCGTCCATAGCAATAAACATCCCGCTATGACAACAATCAGCAAAACCCAGCGTAATTTTTTCACTCCACACTCCGCATCAATACCAGATGTTACCAGGATAGCACGCTCATCTTAAACCGCGGCTAACTGTAATACGAAAGGCAAGTTTAAGAATCATAGACTTGTTTCAACTCGTGTACCTGTCAGAATAAACGCCGAGGATAATACAAATTATGAGGCAACAATGCGATTGATCATTCGTACGATTGTAGTACTGGCCATCTTATGGATTGGCGTATTATTAAGCGGCTACGGCATGTTGATTGGTAGCAATGAGAACGCGGCGGGGCTGGGCCTCCAGTGTAAATATCTGACCGCCCGCGGTACCAGCACCGTGCAGTACGTTCACTCTGATAGCGGCATTATTGGTCTGACCGACTGTCCGGTTCTGCGTAAAAGCGAAACCGTAATCGACAAAGGTTAATCCGGCCCGGGCTACGGCAGGAAGCCTCTTCCCGCCGTAGCCGACGCGGCTGCGCCCGTTGCAATCAGAACGGATAGTCGTTATAGCCCATCTGTTCAGAAATTTTACGCGCCGCGGTGTGCAGCATGGCAACGTATTCGTGCAGCCTCTCCTCAGAGAAGCGCAGCGTTGGGAAAGAGATACTCAGACCGGCAATCACTACGCCAAAGCGGTCGAAGACCGGTACCCCAATGCAGCGAAGCCCCTCTTCCTGTTCTTCGTTATCTTCGCCATATCCCTGCTGACGAACGCTATCCAGAACCGCCAGCAGCTCTTCGGTGCTGGCGATCGTCCGCTCGGTGCTACGCTTATATTCAACGCCTTCGAGGATCTGCTCCACTTCGGCGCGGTCGCGCCACGCCAGCAGCACTTTGCCGATTGCGGTGCTGTACAGCGGGTTGCGGCGCCCGATGCGCGAATACATGCGCAGGTTATACATCGAATCGATTTTATGGATGTAGACGATACTGTCTTCATCCAGCGCGCCGAGATGGATTGTCTCTTTGGTCAGACGCGACAGTTCGCGCATCTGAATATCCGCACTGCGCACCAGATCGACATTCTGCAGCGCGCGCGCGCCCAGCTCGAACAGCTTCAGCGTCAGGGAGTACTTCTCCGACTCACCTTCCTGGGCGACGTAGCCCAGCGACTTCATGGTTTGCAAAAAGCGATAGACGGTGCTTTTTGACATCATAACGCGCTGGGATAGTTCGGTAATACCAATTTCACGCTCTTCGCCAAGCGCCTGCAGGATGCCAAAAACCTTCAATACTGAAGAGACAGAATCTGGCTGTTTATCCAAATCTGCAACTGCCATTTATCACCTCATCGCAACTGTTTTATAAAAATTAGAACCGGTTTTTATTATAAATTCGCATCCTGATGCCCGCAATCGTTCTTCTGCTCATTCGTTACAAATCTGCGACATACAGCCGAATAATCAATGCTAAAATCATTAACCTGAGAATAGTTACGATAAAGTCATAACCTTAATATGGATAATAACACTCCCGATGGTCTGCCCCTGCCGCAGCGCTACGGCGCCATTCTGACCATCATTTTAGGCATCGCGATGGCCGTACTCGACGGCGCCATCGCCAACGTGGCCCTGCCGACCATCGCCACGGATCTTAACGCTTCACCCGCAGCCTCAATCTGGATAGTCAACGCTTACCAAATCGCCATCGTGATTGCGCTTCTGCCGCTCTCCTTTTTGGGCGATATGTTTGGCTATCGGCGCATCTACAAAATCGGCTTGCTGGTTTTTACTTTTACCTCGCTGGCCTGCGCCCTCTCCCACTCGCTTGAGATGCTGACGCTCGCCCGCGTCGCCCAGGGCCTCGGCGGCGCCGCGCTGATGAGCGTCAATACCGCGCTCATCCGTCTTATCTTCCCGAAGCGCTTCCTGGGGCGGGGAATGGGGATCAACTCGTTTGTGGTCGCCGTCTCATCCGCGGCCGGTCCGACGATCGCCGCCGCGATCCTCTCCATCGCCTCCTGGCAGTGGCTGTTTTTAATCAATATTCCGCTGGGAATTATTTCGCTGACGCTCGCCATACGCTACCTGCCGGCCAACAGCGGCCGCAGCAGGATCGCCCGCTTCGATCTTCCCAGCGCCATCATGAACGCGCTGACCTTCGGCCTGCTGATCGTCGCACTCGGCGGCTTTGCCCAGGGGCAATCCGGCCGACTGGTGCTGGCTGAAGCGGCCGCAACGCTGGTTATTGGGTTCTTCTTTATTCGCCGCCAGCTGCGAATGCCGGTGCCGCTGCTGCCGGTTGATCTGCTGCGCATCCCGCTGTTTTCGCTCTCTATTTGCACGTCAGTCTGCTCCTTCTGCGCACAGATGCTGGCGCTGGTTTCGCTGCCCTTTTTCCTGCAGGCTACGATCGGACGCAGCGAGGTTGAGACCGGGCTGCTGCTGACCCCCTGGCCGTTAGCGACGATGGTGATGGCGCCGCTGGCGGGTTACCTGATTGAGAAAATTCACGCGGGGCTGCTGGGTGCGGTAGGTCTGGCGGTAATGGCTTGCGGCCTGTTTGGCCTGGCGCTGCTGCCCTCATCGCCGTCCGATCTCGATATTATCTGGCGCATGGCGCTCTGCGGCGCGGGTTTCGGTCTGTTCCAGTCGCCGAATAACCACACTATCGTCTCATCGGCCCCGAGCCACCGCAGCGGCGGGGCCAGCGGAATGCTCGGTACCGCCCGACTGCTGGGGCAAAGCACCGGCGCGGCGCTGGTCGCCCTGCTATTCAACCTGCAGGGTAACGGCGGCACCCATACCGCGCTGCTGCTGGCCGGAGGGCTGGCGGTCGTGGCGGCCACCGTCAGCGGGCTGCGCGTTACCCAGCCGCGCCCCGGACAGTAGCCCGGCGCGATTTAGGCACAAAAAAACCGCAGCCCGGTTAAGGCTGCGGTTTTTATTTCCGTGCTCTGAAGCAGATGACTACTTCAGATATTCGCCGCTACGCAGCGCTTCGATACGCTTATCCAGCGGCGGGTGCGTCATAAACAGCTCGCTCATCGATTTCGCTTTGCCGTTTATGCACAGCGCCATCATGCTGCTGGCTTCCTGCGGCTCGTAGCTGGTTTTCAACCGCTGCAGGGCGGCGATCATTTTCTCACGGCCGACCAGGCGGGCAGAGCCTGCATCCGCATGGAACTCACGGTAGCGCGAGAACCACATGGTGATGATGCTGGCCAGGATCCCAAATACCAGCTCCAGGACGGTGGCGACGGCAAAGTAAATCAGCGGGTTGCCGTTGCTGCTTTCACCTTCATCGCGGTTGCCGCCGAGGAATCCAGCGGCAATTTGCGCGATAACGCGCGAAATAAAGATGACGAAGGTGTTCACCACCCCCTGAATCAGGGTCATGGTCACCATATCGCCGTTGGCAATGTGGCTGATTTCATGGGCAATAACGGCTTCTGCTTCGTCACGGCTCATGTTTTGCAGCAGCCCGGTGCTGACGGCCACCAGCGAAGCGTCGCGGCGCGCCCCGGTGGCAAACGCGTTAATATCCGGCGCATGGTAGATGGCAACCTGCGGCATGCCGATCCCCGCCTGCTGCGCCTGCTGCGCGACGGTATTCATCAGCCAGCGTTCGGTTTCGTTGCGCGGCTGCTCAATGACTTCCCCACCCACCGATTTTAGCGCCATCCATTTCGACATCATCAGCGAAACGATCGAGCCACCAAAACCAAAAAGCAGCGCCATGATCAGTAGCCCGGTCATGCTGCTTGACTGTATTCCCGTCAGGCTTAGCACCAGCCCAAACACCGCCATAACGGCCAGGTTCGTCAACAGGAAGAGCGCGATTCGCATCATAATTTTCTTCTAACCTCGATTTAACAAAACGCACTATGCGATTCCCCATATCGTATGGGTACAACGTTAATTTTCAACCATCCTCCCCCGCTAAGTCACGAGAAAGACACAACTTTACATTTTGTAGCATATTGCTGACATCTGCGTAATAGATTGACATCGGCGTGGGAGAATCGAGGTTTTTGGCGGGAGGAACGGATAAAAAAACGGGCACAACATGTGTGCCCGTTGGATGCTTATTTGCTAACCGGTGGTTCCACCGCCGGCTGGTCTTTCTCCAGATGGGCCAGGTCGAGCGCGATATGCACCGTTTCATCAAGATACGGATCCGGCTCCTGGTAATCCTTCGGCAGATCGTCCAGCTTCTTAAGCTGCGGCTTACCTTCACGCTTCAGGCGGTCGTTAATCCGCGCCAGACGAGTCGCATCATCCTCTTCGTTCTCTTTTTCACGCTGGGCGTAGTTCAAGGAAACGATATTGCGCTTGTCTTTCATCGCGTTATAGCGGGCAATGTCCTTCATGATGTACTGGAATTCCGGATCTTTGGCAATCCGCTCATCATGCAGCTTCAGCAAACCGGGGCCAAACGGCGTCAGGTCGCCGGACTTGACGTAGGTCGCGGCATTAACGCTATCCCACGGCAGGGCGTTATCTTCATACTGCTCGCCGGTCTCGCGATCTTCGCTGCCGGTTGGCATCATGATGTCCGGCGTTACGCCCTTACGCTGAGTGCTGCCGCCGTTAATGCGGTAGAACTTCTGGATGGTGTACTGCACGGAACCCAGCGCCGGCCAGTCCGGGCGCAGCATCTGATCGTAAATGCGGTTCAGCGAGCGATACTGCTGTACGGTGCCTTTCCCGAAGGTTGGCTCACCAACGATCAGCGCGCGACCGTAGTCCTGCATCGCCGCGGCGAAGATTTCAGAAGCCGAAGCGCTGAAACGGTCAACCAGCACGACCAGCGGGCCTTTGTAGTAAACGACGCCGTCGGTATCGCTGTCTTCACGCACTTTACCGTTGTTATCGCGAACCTGCACCACCGGACCGGACGGGATAAACAGACCGGAGAGCGATACCGCCTCGGTCAGCGCGCCGCCGCCGTTGCTGCGCAGGTCAATAACGATGCTGCTGACGTTCTGTTTTTCCAGCTTCTGCAGCTGGACTTTGACGTCATCCGTCAGGCCAACGTAGAAACCGGGGATATCCAGTACGCCGATTTTTTCTTTACCAACGGTTTTCACCGACATTTTAACCGCGCGATCTTCGAGACGAATTCGCTCGCGGGTTAGCGTGACGATGCGCGTTTTCGCGCCCTTGCCCGCCGGCAGCACTTCCAGACGAACCTTACTGCCCTTCGGCCCTTTAATCAGCGCCACCACGTCGTCAAGGCGCCAGCCGATAACGTCAACCATGCCCTTACCGGACTGGCCGACGCCAACGATACGGTCGCCAACGCTAATTGACTTGCTCTTCGCCGCCGGGCCGCCGGCCACCAGGGAGTTGATCACCGTATAGTCGTCATCCATCTGCAGCACCGCGCCGATCCCTTCTAACGAAAGGCTCATTTCGGTATTGAACTGCTCGGTATTGCGCGGCGACAGGTAGTTGGTATGCGGGTCGATTTCGCGGGCGAAGGCGGTCATCACCAGCGAGAACACATCTTCGCTCTTGGTTTGCGTCAGGCGACGAATAGCAAACTTATAGCGGCGGGTGAGCGTTTCGCGGATCTCTTTGTCGTCTTTACCCGTAAGCTTCAGGCTCAGCTGGTCAAACTTGACCTTTGCGTCCCACAGCGCGTTCAGCTCGGCCTCATCTTTCGGCCAAGGAGACTTGCTGCGGTCAAGGTTGAAGCTATCGTTGCCGGTAAAGTCCATCGGTCGCTCAAGCACCTTCAACGCGTACTGATAACGTTCGAAGCGGCGCTGCTGCCCCAGGTTATACAGGTCGTAAAAAACGTCCAGCTTTCCACTGCGCAGCTCGTCGCCGATTTGATTTTTCTTCGCGGCAAACTGAGCGACGTCGCTGGCCAGCAGCACGTTGTGGCTGTAGTCCAGCAGGTTCAGATAGCGGTCAAAAATTTTTGCCGAGAAGGCGTTATCGAGATCGAACTGTCGATAGTGCGAACGAGTAAAGCGCGAGGTTACGCGCTCACTCACCGTCGCGTGCTGCGGCTCTTCTTTCAGCACGGGGATTTGATCGGCTCGGGTAATATCATCCACGGCGAACGCGTGGCCTGCTATTGCCAGCAGGCCCGCAAGCGCGGTGAGCTTAAAGAATGTGTTCATGCCTGGCCCGGCCTCCGTTTCAGAACACCAGGTGTTCTGCGCGTACAATCATTGACATACCAGAAGTCAGCTGTACACGAACGCCATCTTTGGTGATTTCCAGAACGGTGGCGTCCATTGCGTTATTGCCTGCTTTCACCTTCAGAGCCTGGCCGACGGACAGCGCGGTCAGATCTGATACAGGAGTATGACGCTCTTCGCGCAGTGCTTTCGCAACGGCGGGACGCGGCTTACGCTGTTCTGTGCCTTCTTTGCGGCGAACCTGAGGACGCGGCTTACGCTCGCGGCGGGCGCCTTCTTCCTGCTGACCAGCAGCGGCAGCGGCTTCGCGTTTTTTAGCCTGCTGGGCGGCACGCTGTGCCTGGACGCGAGCTTTTGCTTCTTCGAGCTGCTGACGGGCATGAGCAACGTGCTGCTCTTCCAGTTCGCCGCACGGGTTGCCGTCGAGATCGACGCGAATCGCCCCAGGCTTAACGCCGTACAGATAGCGCCAGCTCGAAGTATAAAGACGTAACGCGGCGCGAAGCTGGGTTTTGCTGAGATTCATCTCCCCCCCAACGCGCTCAACGAGATCCTGAAAAATACCGACTTTCAGGGGGCGAGCTTCACCTTCAGCGCTGAAGCACTGTGGGAAACGTTCGGCCAGAAATGCGATAACTTCTTTACTGCTATTCAACTTAGGTTGATTTTCCATGAAATTTCCTGATTACAACGGACGTAGCCAACAAGCCGCAGGCATGAACAGGCGCCATTATAATGACGCCATCGCTAAATGCTACGTTATCCGTTGATTATCCTGCGACGTGGGTGAATATTTTTTGATAGTCGGTCGCAGAAATGAGTTTTTCCAGCTGCGCTACCAGTTGCGTAAGCCCCAGTTCATCCTCAGCGGTAAAGCGGGCGTACGCGGTGCTGTCGATATCCAGGACACCGATAATCCGATCGTTCACCCGCAGCGGGAAGACAATCTCCGAATTGCTGGCGGCGTCACATGCAATATGCCCGTCGAAGGCGTGAACATCCTCCACCCGCTGCACGCGATTCTGCGAAACGGCGGTACCGCAAACGCCCCGCCCAACCGGGATACGCACGCAGGCCAGTTTGCCCTGGAAGGGGCCCAGCACCAGCGTATCGCCTTCGAGTAGGTAGAACCCGGCCCAGTTAACCTCGGTCAACCGCTCAAACAGCAGCGCGCTGGTATTAGAGATCGTGGCCAGAAAACTGGTTTCTCCTGCCATTAATGCCTGAAAATCACGGTTCAGATCCGCGTAAAACTCTGTTTTGCTCATTATATGATCACTTAGTTGTCTTACTGCCTTACACTGACTGCCTAATAAAATAAGCATTAAATGCGTTCAGGCTCAAGATGAATTCATTCCTGGGTTAATATAGTGAAATACATTCATAGCCGTACGTAATAAATGCCACTAAAAACACCCCAGATTACGCCAGCGAAAAAGATGACCGTACATGCGGTCGGTTTGCCGTTGCCTCAGGCCCACTATCACCGCTGTCCGCAGTGCGACCTTCTGTTTCGCCTGCCGGTGCTCAAGCGTAATCAGAGCGCCTGGTGCCCGCGCTGCAGCGCCAAAATTCGCGACGGCCGCGACTGGTCGCTTTCGCGCCTTGGCAGTATGGCTATCGCCATGCTGCTGCTGATGCCCTTCGCCTGGCTTGAGCCTTTGTTGCGTTTGCATCTGCTCGGCGTGCGTATCGACGCTAACGTATTACAGGGCATCTGGCAAATGACCGACCAGGGCGATCCGCTGACGGCGGCGATGGTGCTATTTTGCGCCGTCGGTGCGCCGGCCCTGCTGGTGATTTCCATCGCCTATCTTTGGCTGGGCAACGTGCTGGGGATGAACCTGCGCCCGGTGCTGCTGATGCTGGAGCGGCTTAAGGAGTGGGTGATGCTCGATATCTACCTGGTGGGTATCGGCGTGGCCTCGATCAAGGTGCAGGATTACGCCTTCCTGCAGCCCGGCGTCGGCTTAATCGCCTTTGTCTCATTAACGCTGCTCAGCATCCTCACCCTCATTCACATGAACGTCGAAGAGCTGTGGGAGCGATTTTACCCCGAGCGCCCGGCGCTGCGCCCGGACCCGAATTTACAGGTGTGCACCGGCTGCCACTACACCGGCCATCGCGACTCTCGCGGACGCTGCCGCCGCTGTCATACGCCGCTGCACCACCGTCGGCCGCAAAGCCTGCAGAAAAGCTGGGCGGCGCTGATTGCCTCGGTGATGTTCCTGCTCCCCGCCAACCTGCTGCCGATCTCCATTATCTACGTCAACGGTGCGCGCCAGGACGATACGATCCTCTCCGGGATTTTGTCGCTGGCCAACAGCAACATCGCCATTGCCGGGGTGGTGTTTATCGCCAGTATTCTGGTGCCGTTTACCAAAGTTATTGTGTTGTTTACTCTGCTGGTCAGCATACAATTCAGGTGCGAACAGGGGCTGCGCACCCGCATCCTGCTGCTGCGGCTGATTACCTGGATTGGCCGCTGGTCGATGCTGGATCTTTTTGTTATCTCCTTAACCATGTCGCTGATAAACCGCGATCAACTCCTCGCTTTTACGATGGGGCCTGCTGCGGTATATTTCGGCGCCGCGGTAATATTAACTATCCTTGCTGTTGAATGGCTGGACAGCCGCTTACTTTGGGACGCACATGAGTCAGGAAACGCCCGCTTCGCCGACTGAAGCCAAAATTAAAACCAAACGTCGCATATCGCCATTCTGGCTGCTGCCGGTCATCGCGCTGATGATCGCCAGCTGGCTGATCTGGACCAGCTATAGCGATCGCGGGACGACGATCACCATCGACTTTGAGTCGGCTAACGGGATTGTCCCCGGGCGCACGCCTATCCGCTATCAAGGGGTAGAAGTGGGCACGGTGCAGAATATCTCACTAAGCAAAGACCTGAGTAAGATAGAGGTTTCGGCCAGCGTCAAAGGCGATATGAAAGACGCCCTGCGCAAGGATACCCAGTTCTGGCTGGTCACGCCGAAAGCTTCATTGGCAGGCGTTTCCGGCCTTGATGCGCTGGTCGGCGGCAACTATATCGGCATGATGCCGGGCCGGGGCGAGCCCGAGGACCACTTTGTCGCCCTCGATACCCAGCCGAAGTACCGTATCAACAACGGCGAGCTGATGATTCATCTGCACGCCGCGGATCTCGGCTCGCTGACCAGCGGGTCGCTGGTCTATTTCCGCAAGATCCCCGTTGGCCGGGTTTACGACTATTCGCTCAACGATAACAACCAGGGCGTCACCATTGACGTGCTGATCGAGCGCCGCTTTACCAATCTGGTCAAAAAAGGCACCCGCTTCTGGAACGTTTCCGGCGTTAAAGCCGACGTTGGGATTAGCGGGGCGAAGGTTGAGCTGGAAAGCCTGTCGGCGCTGGTGAACGGGGCGATTGCCTTTGACTCTCCAGCGGATTCGGCAGCCGCCCAGCAAAACGACGAGTACGGGCTGTACGAAGATTTAGCCCACAGCCAGCGCGGCGTGCTGGTGACGCTCGATTTACCCGACGGCGCGGGGCTGAAAGCCGGCTCTACGCCGCTGATGTACCAGGGCCTCGAGGTCGGACAGCTCACTAAGCTCAATCTCCAGCCAGGGAGTCAAGTCACCGGTGAAATGACCGTCGATCCCAGCGTCGTCTCCCTGCTGCGTGATAAGACGCTTATTCAGATGAAAAAGCCGAAGGTGTCGCTGGATAACCCGAGCCTCAGCGCCCTGCTGACCGGAAATACCTTTGAACTGGTGCCGGGAGAGGGAGAAGCGCGTAGCCACTTCGTGGTGCTGCCGGCGGATAAATCGCTGCTGGAAGAGCCGAACGTCGCCGCCATCACGCTGACGGCATCGGCGAGTTTCGGCATCGACGCCGGGCAGCCGCTGGTGCTGCACGGCGTGAAAATCGGCCAGGTGCTGGAGCGCAAGCTGACGGCGAAGGGCGTCATCTTCCAGGTGGCCATCGCGCCGGAATACCGCGATCTGGTGCACGGCGACAGCAAATTTGTGGTTAACAGCCGCCTCGATGTTAAGGTTGGCCTCGACGGTCTCAAGATTCTCGGCGCCAGCGCCAGCGAATGGGTTGACGGCGGCATCCGCATTATTCCAGGCGCCAAAGGAGCGATTCAGGCCAACTACCCGCTGTACGCCAATATGGAAAAAGCGCAGGAGAATAGCCTGAGCGACGTCCCGACTACCACCCTGAGCCTCTCCGCGGAAACGCTGCCGGATGTACAGCAAGGCTCGGTGGTGCTGTACCGCAAGTTTGCCGTGGGCGAAGTCACCGCCGTCAAGCCGCGCAGCGACGCGTTTGATATCGATCTGCATATTAAGCCGGAGTATCGCCACCTGCTCACCAGCAATAGCGTGTTCTGGGCGGAAGGCGGGGCGAAGGTCCAGCTCGACGGCAACGGCCTGACCGTCCAGGCTTCGCCGCTGGCTCGCGCCCTCAAAGGGGCGATCAGCTTCGACGACCTGAGCGGCATCAGCGCCCGAGTCCGCAGCGGCAATAAGCGTATTCTGTATGCTTCAGAGACCGCCGCCCGCGCGGTGGGCGGGCAGATAACCCTCCACGCCTTCGATGCGGGAAAACTCTCTTCCGGAATGCCTATTCGCTATCTGGGAATTAACATCGGCCAGATCCAATCGCTGAACCTGATCACCGCCAGGAACGAAGTGCAAGCGAAAGCCGTGCTCTACCCGGAGTACGTGGAGACCTTCGCCCGTGTAGGCACCCGATTCTCGGTGATCACCCCGCAAATTTCCGCGGCAGGCGTTGAGCATCTGGATACCCTCTTCCAGCCGTATATCAACGTTGAGCCGGGCCGGGGAACGCCGCGCCGCGACTTCGAGATTCAGGAAACGACCATCAGCGACTCACGCTATATCGACGGCCTGAGCATCGTGGTTGAGGTTCCGGAAGCCGGTTCGCTGGATATCGGCACGCCGGTGCTGTTCCGCGGCCTCGAGGTGGGAACCGTCACCGGGCTGACGCTCGGCTCGCTGTCGGACCGCGTGATGGTCAAACTGCGTATCAGCAAGCGTTACCAGTATCTGGTGCGTAACAACTCGGTGTTCTGGCTCTCTTCCGGCTACAACCTCGACTTTGGCCTGATTGGCGGAGTGGTGAAAACCGGGACCTTCAATCAGTTCATTCGCGGCGGCATCTCCTTCGCCACGCCGCCGGGCACGCCGCTGGCGCCGAAAGCGCAGGACGATAAACACTTCCTGCTGCTGGAGAGCGAACCGAAAGAGTGGCGCGACTGGGGCACCGCCCTGCCGCGTTAGGCCGCTGGCTAAACGCTCCGGTGTCCGATGCCGGAGCGTTTATGGTAAACTGCGCACCCTTTTTTCTTGTGGTGCGCTCCAGTGGCTCAAAACGCTGTCTTTCTTCCTGACGAATTCCTCGCTCAAATGCGTGCGGCACTGCCGGCGCATCTCTCTTTCGACGATTTTATTGCCGCCTGCCAACGTCCGCTACGCCGCAGCATCCGCGTTAACACGCTGAAAACCAGCGTGGCCGACTTTCTGCAGCTGGTCGCCCCCTACGGCTGGCAGCTGACGCCGGTGCCGTGGTGCGCAGAGGGATTTTGGATCGAGCGCGAGGATGAGGAGTCCCTGCCGCTGGGCAGCACCGCCGAGCATCTCAGCGGGCTCTTCTATATTCAGGAAGCCAGCTCGATGCTGCCGGTTGCCGCCCTGTTTGCCGATGGCGATATGCCGCAGCGGGTGATGGACGTCGCCGCCGCGCCGGGGTCAAAAACCACGAAAATCGCCGCCCGGATGGGTAACAAAGGCGGGATCCTCGCCAACGAATATTCCGCCAGTCGGGTCAAGGTTCTGCACGCCAATATCAGCCGCTGCGGAATCAGCAACGTCGCGCTGACGCATTTCGACGGCCGGGTATTTGGCGCCGCGCTGCCGGAGAGCTTCGATGCCATCCTGCTCGACGCCCCCTGCTCCGGGGAAGGCGTGGTGCGCAAAGATCCCGATGCCTTGAAAAACTGGTCCCCGGAAAGCAACCGGCAGATCGCGGCAACCCAGCGCGAACTTATCGATAGCGCCTTTCACGCCCTGCAACCGGGCGGTACGCTGGTGTACTCCACCTGTACCCTGAACCGCGAAGAGAACGAGGAGGTGGTGCAGTGGCTGCTGGCCCGCTATCCGCAGGCGGTGGAGATCCTGCCTCTCGGTTCGCTCTTCCCCGAAGCCGGCGAGGCCCTGACGGCGGAGGGCTTCCTTCACGTCTTCCCGCAGATTTATGACTGCGAAGGATTCTTCGTTGCCCGTCTGCGCAAAACCGCCGCCGTGGAACCTCTGCCGGCGCCGGGCTACAAGGTCGGGCAATTTCCGTTTGTCCCGCTGAAACGCCGGGAAAGCGCCGCCGTGTCGGACGCCGCGGCGGTCGTGGGGCTGCGCTGGGATGAAAGCCACAGCCTCTGGCAACGCGACAAGGAAATTTGGCTGTTCCCGCAGGCCCTGGAGGCGTTTATCGGCAAGATCCGCTTTTCGCGCATTGGCATCCGGCTGGCGGAAACGCACAACAAGGGCTTCCGCTGGCAGCACGAGGCGGTTATCGCCCTTGCCGCATCCGGGACGCCTTTTGCGCTGACGCAGAGCGAAGCCGAAGAGTGGTATCGCGGCCGCGATATTTACCCGCAAACCCCGCCGCCGCAGGACGAAGCGATCGTCACTTACCAGGGAGCGCCCCTGGGGCTGGCGAAAAAAGTTGGTTCGCGCCTGAAGAACAGCTATCCGCGCGAGCTGGTGCGTGACGGAAAGCTCTTTGCCGGCAAGATGTGACTAAGCGCAGAAAAAGAGCATTTTTTCACTGGCGCTTTGCGCCCCATTGTCTACGCTGAAAAATGGCGGCCTTAACTGGTCGTACCACAATTCAGCAGACCAACGGGGTGAATTTATGAGTAAAACAAATATACGCATCGGCGCGTTTGAGATAGACGATGCCGAACTGCACGGTGAGCAGCAGGGAGAGCGAACGTTGAGCATTCCCTGCAAATCCGACCCGGATTTGTGTATGCAGCTCGACGGTTGGGATGCTGACACCAGCGTTCCCGCTATTCTCGATGGCCAACATTCCGTTCTCTACCGTAAGCACTACGATCAACAATCCGACGCCTGGGTCATGCGCGTAGCCTGACTCAAAAAGAACCCGTCGCCTGAGACGGGTTATTTACCCCCGTTCTCATTAAACTCCCCTACACTTATTAACATGTTAACCTGAACATGTGGCCAGGATGTTTGCCTTAGTTTTGTTCATTTGTTACCTGGACGGCGGCTGCGAGGATATTGTCGTGGATGTTTATGACGACGAACGACGCTGCATGGTCGCGATGGACGATCAGCGGATCCGCCAGGGCGGCTGCTTTCCGGTAGAAGATTTTATCGACGGCTTCTGGCGCCCCGCCAGCGAGTATAGCGATTTCTAACCGGCCTGCTGCAGCTGCACGAGGGTCAGCTCGCCGCCAAAGACGGCCCCGGTATCAATATAGTGCTGGTTATCGCCGTCGTAGCGCTGCCTGAGCGGAGTATGGCCAAACCAGAAGTGGTCGGCGCCGCCGATAGCCCCGTGTCGCCCGGCCAGATGGTCCGTCAGGCGTTGACGGTTCCACAGGACCTGGGATACGTCCACCGACTGCTGCCAGCGATAGAACGCCGCCGGGTAATCCGCATGGGCAATAACGTGCGTCTGCGATCCGGCGCGCAGCTCAATAATCAACGGCAGCTGACGGCAGCGGGCAAACAGCGGCGCCATCTGCCGCCGCGCGTTTGGCGAGCTCTCCTGATACCAGCGCCCGCCGTTGAGCATCCACAGCGCCGGCTTCCCGCTCTCCTGCGCCTCCAGCGCCATCTGCTCGTGATTGCCCCGCACCCCGCGAAACCAGCGACGGTCGAGCAGTCCCAGACATGCGGCGCTTTGCGGCCCGCGATCGATCAGATCGCCCACGGAGATAAGCAGATCCTGGTACGGGTCAAACCTCAGCTGCCGCAGTTTTGCCGTCAGCAGCGCAAGGCAGCCGTGCAGGTCGCCGACGAGCCAAATATTACGCCAGCCTGAGCCATCAAGGTGCTGATACATATAGAACCTCCGGATATAATTATAGCGAATTATTTCTCCTGTAACTCTCCTCGAAACACACTTCAATAAAATTTAAACGAAACGGAAATATAGTCCGCCGGGACATTAATCTCGCGTTCGACTCTCACTAAAATAGAGGCTAAATAACGCCGAGGTATTCATCGTGACGGACAATAGCCTGCATTCAGCCTACGTACTACAGCCACGTACAAATCTAATTACCGATCTGGTGATCGGCCGACTTATTCCCGCGCCAATCTGGCAAAAGCGTAATTACCGGCTGAAGTTTCTGCTGCGCACAGCGTTATTTTATACGCCAACCCGGCTGATGCTGGATGCCCTCGCGGCGCGGCCTAACTTCGATCAACTGCTCGCCGCCCAGGTGACCCTGCCGGGAAAAGTCCATCGCCAGTACCTGAGGCGCGGGCTCAGCGCCGGCCAGCGCGCCGCGGCGATCGTCAGCCACTACCAATATATCGATACCTTACCCGCCGGTCGGCTGAGCGCCGCCATGACCGCGCTACAGGAGGTGCCGCTGCTGGAACTGCAGGGCAAAGATGAAGCCCGGTTTACGCTCTCGGCCTCCTCTGCTGGCAAGGCCGAGCGCGAAGGCGAGACCACGCTTTGGCTGCGCGACGGCACCCGGACGCTGCTGGCCAGCGCGACGTTCAGCGTGGTGCGTGACCAGCAGCAGTGGCAGTTGACCATCGGTGGGCTGCAGGGGCCCCGGCGCAACGTCCCCCACGAGGTGATAAAGCAGGCTACCCGCGCCTGCTACGGCCTGTTTCCTAAGCGCCTGCTGCTGGAGTTTATCTGGGCGCTGGCGGCGCAAAGCAATATCCAGGCAATTTACGGTGTGAGCGATAACGGCCACGTTTTCAGAGCATTACGCTATCGCTTAAGTAAAGGACGCCACTTCCACGCCAGCTATGACGAGTTCTGGAAGTCGATTGAGGGCGAGGCCGACGGCGCGTGGCGCTGGCGCTTACCGCTGAGCCTTGCGCGCAAGTCCCTGGAGGAGATTGCCAGCAAAAAGCGGGCAGAATATCGCCGCCGCTTCCAGCTGCTCGATGAGCTGAATGCGCAGGTTATCGCACTCACCGCCGGCGCCGCGTAGAGATAGCCGGCCAACAGAATAAACGCCGTTTTAACAACGGCGTTTGCATCTTATCCTGCGCTTTCGTTACTATCATCACTTCTTCGTTTCCTTTCAGGCAGCCATTGAAGTTATGAGTAAAGCAGAAGCAGTGCTGTTGGCTATCGTCTTGATTATTTTGACGGGCTCCCTGTGGTTTATTTTCAGCGGCGAAATCTGGTCCCTGGTCAGTTATCTGGAGACGCAGCTATATCCCTCTTTAGTCGCGCCGGAATAAATCCGTTTGTTTATTTACAAATTCGGTTTGTCCTTCCTTTTTTTACTCCCACGCCCGTTTTTACGGCATAAAAAGAGCCCTCAGGGTTGCGCTGAACCACGCCCTTACTCCATTTTTTATACAAAAATGTATGCGCCTTACCTTCCGCTATTGCGCTATCAATCGGTGTAGATCGCTAAGCCTGCGGACGACAATCTTTTTCACTAAACCTGCAGTTTTCAATCTTCGACATCTCTGAAGCTTCCTCTGCCGCAACGGATGGACAGCATAGCCAGCGCGCTGTTTTTCTGTAAAGGAAATGTGCATGCGTTTTTTGTTGTGGTATAAGGGGAAAAGGTCACGTCGGGAAATGAGAGAACGCTTCGGACCTTGCAATATAACAATTTGAAACATATAGATAAAAAGAGACCGAACACGATTCCTGTATTCGGTCCAGGGAAATGGCTCTTGGGAGAGAGCCGTGCGCTAAAAGTTGGCATTAATGCAGGCTAAGTCGCCTTGCCTTATAAGAATAGTTTACCGCGTCAGGTTTTCCAGTCCGCAACAAAAGTGGGCCAATAATTCCTAGAAAAATCGCGGATACGCATAAAAAAACCGCCGTTCCTGTCGCTGGGAGACGGCGGTTTTTCTATTCTAATACAGCCAGATAGTTCTAAAAATCAGCAAAGCTTTTGCGCGCGATCGATAAACGGCGCCAGACTCATTTTTTGCCCCGGATGCTGAGGATCATCCACCTGGATCACCGAAATCGGCTGGCCGCTGGTTTTACCGGCCTTAACCTGCTCTATAGCGATATCATTTAGCGGATACTGCACCAGCGTACTGGGATTGATGGCAAACAGCGCATTTCCCGGACGACAGGTCAGCATCACCTCCTCCCGATTAAACGCCCAGCTATCCTTACCGACTTCAAAGCGGCTAACGGTGATAACCTGCGGGGCCGCCAGCGCGGCACCGGAGCTTGCCAGTAACATCAGTGTCAGAACTTTTTTTTTCATGATTTAACCAGTTAATTCAATAAGGTTCCCAGGTTGCAAACAGGCTGACGGCCAGCAGCGCCAGCGCCCCCAGCGCCATCTCCACCTGCGTGGTACGCAAAATGAGCTGCTCTGCCCGCGCCTCGTTCAGCGACATTCGAGGTACCAGAACATAGCGGTTAACCAGCGCGATTGCCACCATCCCCGTCACCAGAGCGCACTTGAGCAGCAGCATCCTTCCCCACGGCGAATCGCTAAACAATCCGCCCTGAATCAGCAGGGCATTCACCACGCCGCTGGCAATGGTGCCGGCCACCGCCAGATGTCCGTAGCGCGAAAAGCGCATCATGGCGCCAATCGCCGCCTGCCGCCAGCGCCCCTGGAGCAAACGCAGGCAGTATATAAACGGCAGCAATCCGCCAAACCAGCCGGCGACGCAGAACAGGTGCACCGCATGATTGGCGCGCTGCAGCGCCCCCAGCCCGCCTTCGCTCATCGCCGCATGGCCCACGCCCGCCAGCAAAAGCAGCTGCGCGCAGAGCAGCACCAGCAGCAGCCGCGCCGGATGGCGCGGCTTAAGCCAGGCGACGATCAGCGTCACCCAGGCCAGCAGAATTTGCCACACCCAGACGCCGCCAAACTGCGTGCCGGCGACGGCCTGCCAGATAGCGGGCTGCCAGACATCCGGCCAGCCCTCGCCCATCAGGCCGCCCTGCGCCATCAGCATCAGCAGCGCTGAAAGCGCGCTAAGCAACAACAGGTGGCGCAGCAGCGGAAAAAAACGCTGCATCAGCAGGCGACGAAGCGCCGATGGCGCCAGCCATGCGCCGTACAGCACGCAGCCGAAAGCCGCCATCAGAGAGCCGAAGTGGACAAAACGTAAGATGGTATAGAGTGCCGCGAGCATGGTTTATTTCACGGTAAAGTGGTACTGCCCTTTGGTTTTATGACCATCGACGGAGACCACGTGCCAGTCAACGGTATATTCACCCGGCGTTAAGGGCTGCGCCAGCGGGACGATCAGCTGCGCTTTGTTATCATCGCTAAGCGCCAGCTTGCCGGTCGCTACCGCTTGTTGCTGAGGACCGCTCAGCGTCACGCCGCTGAAGCGAGTTTCGATGCCTTCGGAAAAGCTCAACGTCAGCGCCTGCGGCGAAGCGCTCACCGTCGAGTCTGCTATGGGAGTTTGCTGCTGCAGATGCGCGTGGGCAAAAGCACCAGCGCTGACCACGAAACCGGCGAGAAGAACGGCAGCGCGCAGCGTGTTACCGACGAGAATACGCATAATCGTCATTCCTTTTTGTTATGTATGTAGCACAGAGAATAACCCTGTATAATGCCGCAGTCGAGACATGCGTTGAAGTCTTAGCCGGCACCCGGCCGGCTTTCGGCATCACCCAGGAGAAACCCAATGGAAAATAATCTGGCAAAAATCTCGCAGGAAGAGATGGACAAGGTGAACGTCGATCTTGCGGCAGCCGGCGTTGCCTTTAAAGAACGTTATAATATGCCGGTGGTCGCCGATTTGGTCGAACGAGAGCAGCCTGCCCATCTTCGGGACTGGTTTCGCGAACGCCTCATCGCCCATCGTCTGGCATCCGTTTCGCTCTCACGCCTGCCCTATGAACCCAAAACAAAATAATTCAGCCGCCCCGCGGAGACCCGGGTTGGCAAGAGCGGCGCATTCTATTACGCTGATCCCTTTGACCTGGAGCGCGCTATGCTACGCGTAATCGATACAGAAACCTGCGGACTGCAGGGAGGCATCGTCGAGATCGCCTCTGTCGATATTGTCGATGGCCAGATAACCAATCCGATGAGCCATCTGGTCCGCCCCGATCGCCCTATCAGCCCGCAGGCGATGGCCATTCATCACATCACCGAAGAGATGGTCGCCGACCAGCCGTGGATTGAAGAGATTGTCCCGCACTATTTGGGCAGCCCCTGGTACGTCGCCCACAACGCCAGCTTTGATCGGCGGGTGCTGCCGGAGATGCACGGCGAATGGATTTGCACCATGAAGCTGGCGCGCCGCCTGTGGCCGGGGATTAAGTACAGCAACATGGGGCTCTATAAATCGCGTAAGCTGAACGTCACCACGCCTGCCGGCCTGCACCACCACCGCGCGCTCTATGACTGCTATATCACCGCCGCGCTGCTGCTTGATATTATCAACGTCTCCGGCTGGTCTCCTGACGATATGGCGACTATCACCGGCCGTCCGGCACTGTTGACCACCTTCACCTTTGGTAAGTATCGCGGCAAGCCGGTGGCGGAAGTGGCGGAAAACGATCCCGGCTATCTGCGCTGGCTATTCAACAATTTGGATCGGATGAGCCCCGAGCTGCGCTTAACCCTCAAACACTATCTCGGGGATTAAGCGCCTGCCCCATCCGGCCCTATACCTCGGCCTGGCCTGGCAGCGTTCCCTGCGCCAGGCCGATCAGAAACGCGTACTCGAGCGCCACGCCCTCATAGCTTTTAAAACGTCCCGATTTCCCGCCGTGACCTGAATCCATATCGGTACACAGCAGCAGCAGATTATCGTTGGTTTTCAGCTCGCGCAGCTTCGCCACCCATTTTGCCGGCTCCCAGTACTGTACCTGGGAGTCGTGTAGGCCGGTGGTTACCAGCATATGCGGATAGGCCTGAGCCGTAACGTTATCGTAGGGGCTGTAGCCCTTCATATAGCGATAGTACGTTTCATCCTGCGGGTTGCCCCACTCTTCAAACTCCCCGGTAGTTAGGGGAATCGACTCATCGAGCATGGTGGTGAGCACGTCAACAAACGGCACCTGCGCCACCACGCCGTGAAACAGATCCGGGCGCTGATTGATAGCCACGCCCATCAGCATCCCACCGGCGCTGCCGCCCATGCCGTAGCACAGCTGCGGATCGCCGTAGCCCTGCTTCAGCAGCGCATCGCAGACGTCGAGATAGTCGTTGAAGGTGTTGTTCTTACAAAGAAACTTTCCGTCCTCATACCACTGCTGCCCCAGCTCGCCGCCGCCGCGCACGTGGGCGATGGCGAAAACGAAGCCGCGATCGAGCAGGCTCAGGCGGCTGGCGCTGAAGTCCGCGTCCTCGCTGGCGCCGTAGGAACCGTAGGCGTAGACCAGCAGCGGGCTGGCGCCTCGGCGGAAGAATTCGTGCCGGTAGACCAGCGAGACCGGGACCTCAACGCCGTCGCGGGCCTGAATCCACAGATGCTCGCTGCGGTAGTGGCTGGCATCGAAACCTTTAACCTCCTGCTGCTTAAGCACCCGCCGTTCACCGGTATCCATATCGAGCTCAAACAGCGTATCCGGGGTGGTCATCGAGGAGTAGCCGTAGCGTAAGCGCGAGGTTTCCGGCTCGGGATTATAGGCAAGCCAGGTGACGTAGGCCGGGTCATCAAAGGCAATGCCCACCGCTTCCCGGGTCTTACGGTTGATCTGCCGCAGGCTGGTCAGTCCATGCTGCCGCTCCTCCACCACCAGCCAGTCGGTAAATAGCGTAAAGCCTTCCAGCATCACGTCATCGCGCGGCGGGATCAGGGCCTGCCACTGCTGCTCGTCGCGCTGATGCGTGCGATAGAGGCCGAAGTTTTTACCTTCGCGATTAGAGCGCAGGTAGAACGCGTGCTGATAGTGATCGAGCCTGTATTCATGATCCTTGCGCCGCGGCAGGAAGCACACCGGCTCGGCGTCGGGCATTTCAGCATTCAGCAGCCGCACTTCGCTGGTGGTCGCGCTCGCAAGGTAGATAACCACAAACTGCTGCGAGGTGGTCTTGTGCACGCTGACGTAAAAGGTTTCGTCCTGCTCTTCGTACACCAGCACGTCATCTTGCGTCGAGGTGCCGACGGTATGCCGCCAGACCTGGTACGGCAGCAGCGTGGTAGGGTGTTTGCGCACGTACCACAAGGTCCGTGAATCGTTGCTCCAGGCAAATCCCGGGGAGACGTTTTCCAGCACTTCGGGATACCAGCTACCGTCGGAGAGATTGCACAAACGCAGGCTGTACTGCCGGCGGGAGAGATAATCCTCCGCCAGCGCCATCAGAGCGTTGTCCGGGGAGATCCCCAGCCCGCCGAGGGTGTAGAACTCGCTTTGCGCCGCGCGCTGGTTGCTATCGAGCAGAAGCTCCCACGGGTCCCACTCCTCTTTCAGCACCGACTGGCGCTGATAAATCGCGTATTCGCAGCCCGGCTCATAGACCTGACGATAGCGATAGCCATTTTTACTGTAAGGTGCCGAGACTTCGCGCTGGGGGATACGATCGATAATCTCTTTCAGCACCCGCTCCTGCAGGCTGCGCTGGGTCTCCATCACCGCTTTGCCGTAGGTATTCTCCTCGCGCAGATAATCCAGAACTTCCGGCTGCGCGCGGTCATCGTCACGTAGCCAGAAGTAGTTATCAATACGCGTATCGCCATGCAGGGTCATAGCGTGGGGGATCCGTTTCGCTTTTGGTAGCATCTCTTTGTTCTTCTTCGGCTTAATTTATGCGCACAACGTTAATCGACGCGCGTCCGGACGGCAAGACAAGAAATCTCAACGGCATAAATCGCCCTGCCCTAGAGTTTGAAAACGGCCACAGCGAAGTGACGCCCGACCGCGGGTGAGACGGTGCCGGAATAAGGGTCCTCCCCGGCCTGCGCGGCGTCAGGCTGAGAGATGACCCGTCTATAAGGGTGGCAAAAGTCGCTGGCGATGCAAGCGGAACGTGATGATTTAAGAGGAAAGAGTCTGCTTTTGCGCCTGAATATCCTGTTCGATCTCAGCGCGCACATCCGCAGGGATCTTCAGCGCTTCGCCCAGCGCGTTGAGGTAGCTACGCTCCATAAAGTGGTCAATATCAATCACCGCGCAGCTCAGATAGTAGATTTCCAGCGCCTCCTGCTCGCTGCTGATGCCCTGCGCCAGGCGCTGCGGGTCGAGGGGCTGAGTTAACGCGCGATCGATAAGCACCCGCCCCTGTACGTCGATATTTGCCGCGCGCAGCTGCTCTTCGATGCTCGCGCGTTCGTTTTCATCAATATGCCCGTCGCTTTTGGCCGCAAAAACCAGCGCCTGGATCAGCCGCTCGCTGCGGGCATCAGGCTCTGGTGACGCCGGAACCTGCCCGGCCGGCTCCGGCTGCGGCTGCGGCGAAGCGGCGCGCATTTTCTGCTGATACTTGTTCCACAGCATGCTTCCGGCCACCGCGCCGCCGCCAACCAGCAGCGCGCTGGTGCCGTATTTCGCCAGCAGCTTACGCGAAGATTTGCTGGCGACCAGCAGCCCCGCCAGGCCGCCCAGCGCGCCGGGCAGCAGCAAATTGTTACCACCTGAGCGATCGTCAGATGAAGAAGTTTGCCCCTGCTGGCCCAGCAGAGACTGAAGTTGGTTAAGCCAGTTAGCCATGGTTTCCTCGGTGTATGACAGACGATGTCATCAGCCTAAACGAGGCGACGTCAGGAAATGTTATCCGTGGCTAAAGATGCGCAAATTCCGCGGCTCAGGCCGCTTTCACCCTGCGCGCTTTGGGCGCTGCTTTTTCCGCCGCGCCGTCGTCCGCGCCGGAGCTGATGGCGTCATCGCCGACGTCAGCGGACTCCTGCCCTTCGTTTTCGCCCTGTTCGACGGCGTTCTCTTCCGCCTCAGGAAGTTTTCCGGACTTCATAATGTGATGTAAGGCGTCTTTGCGCTCCGCCAGCCACAGCGCCATCTCATCACGCTGGGCTTCATCAAGCGTCAGCGGGCAATCTACCAGCCAGTCGTTAAGGATTTCGGCAAGATCGAGCATTTTGTCGTAAGCATCGGCCTCTTTTTTGCTGGTAAAAGACATCTTTTCCTCACCTTCGCGAATCACCACATATTTGATTGCAACCGCCATTGTACAGCCCCTTTTATACTGTATTTATATACAGTATAACAAATTTAGGACCATGACTCAACTCACGCGCATAAAGACAGACGCAAACGTTTTCGTTTATACTGCGGCACATGTTTTTTTACTGCGGAAGAGAGTCATGACTGTACTAGGCACAGCGCTGCGCCCTGCGGCGACGCGAGTTATGCTGTTAGGTTCCGGCGAGCTGGGTAAGGAAGTCGCCATCGAGTGTCAACGTCTGGGCATTGAGACCATCGCCGTCGATCGCTACCCTGACGCGCCGGCGATGCAGGTCGCCCACCGTTCGCATGTTATTAACATGCTGCACGGCGACGCCCTGCGCGCCTTAATTGAGCAAGAAAAGCCCGATTTTATCGTGCCGGAAATTGAAGCCATCGCCACCGATACCCTGGTCGAACTGGAGCTGAGTGGACAAAAAGTGGTCCCCACCGCGCTCGCCGCAAAGCTGACCATGAATCGGGAAGGCATTCGCCGCCTGGCCGCCAAAGAGCTGCGGCTCCCAACCTCGACCTATCGTTTTGCCGACAGTGAAGCCGCCTTTAACGACGCGGTGAACGAGATTGGCCTGCCGTGCATCGTTAAGCCGGTGATGAGCTCCTCCGGGAAAGGACAAAGCTTTATCCGCCGTCATGAACAGCTGGCCGAAGCGTGGCAGTACGCCCAGCAGGGCGGCCGCGCCGGCGCCGGCCGCGTAATCGTCGAGGGCGTGGTGAACTTCGATTTTGAAATCACCCTGCTCACCGTCAGCGCGGTCGACGGCGTGCACTTCTGCGCCCCGGTCGGCCACCGGCAGGAAGACGGCGACTATCGAGAATCCTGGCAACCTCAGCAGATGAGCGAGCTGGCGCTGGCCCGCGCGCAGGAAATTGCCCGCAACGTGGTGCTGGCGCTCGGCGGTTACGGCCTGTTCGGCGTCGAGCTGTTCGTGTGCGGCGATGAGGTGATTTTTAGCGAAGTCTCGCCGCGTCCGCACGATACCGGAATGGTGACGCTCATTTCGCAGGATCTGTCGGAGTTCGCCCTGCACGTCCGCGCCTTCCTTGGGCTGCCGGTGGGCGCGATTCGCCAGTATGGCCCGGCGGCTTCGGCGGTGATTCTGCCGCAGCTTACCAGCCGCAACGTCACCTTCGGCAACCTGCAGGCCGCCGTCGGCGCGGGCCTGCAGGTGCGTCTGTTCGCTAAGCCGGAAATTGACGGCTCCCGTCGTCTGGGCGTTACGCTGGCGGTGGCGGAGAGCGTTGATGAGGCGGTGGCGCGCGCCAAAGCCGCGGCGTCAGCGGTGGTGGTTGAGGGATAAAAAAACCCGGTAGCGTTGCCGCTTACCGGGTCAGAACTGAGGTGCGGAAATTACTTCGCGCCTTCTACCGCTTCACGAGCCAGAGTGGTGATACGGTCGTAATCGCCTGCTTCCAGCGCATCCGCCGGTACCAGCCATGAACCGCCGATACACAGAACGCTGTTCAGCGCCAGGTAGTCGCGGTAGTTAGCCGGAGAGATCCCGCCGGTCGGGCAGAAACGAATGTGGGCGAACGGACCGCCAATTGCCTGCAGCGCCTTCACGCCGCCGTTGGCTTCGGCCGGGAAGAATTTAAACTCTTTCAGGCCATACTGCATGCCCAGCATCAGCTCGGATACGGTGCTGATACCCGGGATCAGCGGAATTGTCCCTTCTTCCGTCGCCGCCTTGAGCAGAGAATCGGTCAGGCCCGGGCTGATTGCGAACTGCGCTCCCGCCTCGGTTACTTCTTTCAGCTGCGCCGCGTTAGTCACGGTGCCGGCGCCGACAATCGCCTCCGGGACTTCTTTAGCTATTGCGCGGATGGCATCCAGCGCGCATTCGGTACGCAGGGTCACTTCCAGTACACGTACGCCGCCTGCAACCAGCGCTTTGGCCATCGGCACGGCGTGTTCCAGCTTTTTCACCACGATCACCGGGACAACCGGGCCGGAGGTGAGGATTGCTTCTGCAGTTGTTTTCCAGTTTTTCATCAGAGTTTTTCTCTCGCCAGATCTACAAATTGTATGGTCTTAAAAAGTGATGCAGGTTGCGCCCTGTTCGGCTCCGGAGAGCTTCTCACGCAGCGCAGAGAACATTTCACGACCGGTCCCGACTCGCGAACCGCTCAGGTCAGGAATATGTGGCTGCCGCGCGGCCAGTTCGGCATCGTCCACCAGCAGCGTCAGCTCGCCGGTCTGGCCGTTGACGCGGATGATATCGCCATCGCGGACCTTCGCCAGCAGCCCGCCGTCGTAGGCTTCAGGCGTGACGTGGATCGCTGACGGAACTTTGCCGGATGCGCCAGAGAGTCGCCCATCGGTGACTAGCGCTATTTTGAAACGGCGGTCCAATAATACACCAAGTGGCGGCATAAGTTTATGTAATTCTGGCATGCCGTTCGCTTTTGGCCCCTGATGCCGCACCACCACCACGCAATCCTTATCCAGCATCCCGGCTTCAAACGCCGGCAGCACGTCGTGCTGGCTTTCAAAAATAACCGCCGGCGCTTCGATAAACTGGTTTTCCGCCGGCACCGCCGAGGTTTTCATCACCGCGCGGCCAAGGTTGCCGCTGAGGACTTTGGTGCCGCCGTGGCGAGAGAACGGCTTGTCGAAAGTCGCGATAACCTGGTCGTCGAGCGGCGCGCTTGCCCCATCCCGCCAGTCCAGCTGGCCGTTGTTCAACCACGGCTCCATGGTGTAATGCGCAAGCCCAAAGCCGGCTACGGTGTTGACATCTTCGTGCAGCAGCCCGCCTTTCAGCAGTTCGCGGATCAGCACCGGCACGCCGCCAGCCGCCTGGAAGTGGTTGATATCCGCCGGACCGTTCGGATAGAGACGCGCCAGCAGCGGCACCACGTCCGAGAGATCGGAGAAATCATCCCAGTTGATGATGATGCCCGCGGCGCGCGCCATGGCCACCAGATGCATCGTATGGTTAGTCGAACCGCCGGTCGCCAGCAGCGCCACGATGCCGTTAACCACGACTTTCTCATCGAACATCTTGCCCAGCGGCATCCACTCGTTGCCGTTGCCGGTCATGCGGGTCACCTGACGCGCGGCGGCAACGGTCAGAGCCTGGCGCAGCTCGGCGTCCGGATGTACGAATGAGGAGCCCGGGAGCTGCATGCCCATAAACTCCACCACCATCTGGTTGGTGTTAGCCGTGCCGTAGAACGTGCAGGTGCCCGGCGCGTGGTAAGAGGCGGCTTCCGACTCCAGCAGCGCCATGCGATCGACCTTACCTTCGGCGTACAGCTGGCGAATGCGCACTTTCTCTTTATTCGCCAGGCCGCTGGCCATCGGGCCGGAGGGAATGAATACGGACGGCAGATGGCCAAAGGAGAGCGCGGCCATCGTCAGGCCGGGGACGATTTTATCGCAGACGCCAAGGTACAGCGCGCCGTCGAACATATTGTGCGACAGGCCGATGGCCGCAGACATGGCAATGACCTCGCGGCTCAGCAGCGAGAGCTCCATCCCGTCCTGCCCCTGGGTGACCCCGTCGCACATCGCCGGCACGCCGCCGGCAACCTGCCCTACCGCGTTCACCGAATTCAGCGCCTTGCGGATGATGTCCGGATAGGATTCGTAGGGCTGGTGCGCGGACAGCATATCGTTATAGGAGGTGATGATGCCGATGTTGTTACGCAGCATGCTTTTCAGCGAGGCTTTATCGTCCGACTGACAGGCCGCAAAACCGTGGGCCAGGTTACCGCACGCCAGCTGGGCGCGATGAACGGTATCGGTTTTGGCTTGATTAATCCGTGCGAGGTAGGCAGTACGGGCGTCACGCGACCGTTCGATAATGCGATTTGTTACCCGTAACATTGTCGAATTCATAAAGGCTCCTAAAAATTTATCTGTCCGGCCGCGGCATTTTTACGATGTCAAAAGAGGTAAAAGGCACCAGCACTGCAGCTCAGAGGCAAAATATCTGCCGGCAGTGTAATAAAAAAAGCTCCGGGGGTGAATCCTCCCGGAGCTTAAAAGATTAAAAATTATGCGGCTTTCTGCGCCAGATCATGTTACCGGTAAAATAACTCCTCCGGATGACGAACGCTTACTCGAATTCGTTCCATGAACGGCCGTCGCGGGTGATCATCGCCACGGAGGCAACCGGTCCCCAGGTCCCCGCCTGATAGGGCTTCGGCGCGTCGCGGTCGGCGGCCCAGGCTTCGGTAATGGAGTCAACCCACTTCCACGCCTCTTCCACCTCATCGCGGCGCACGAACAGCGCCTGGATTCCGCGCATGGTTTCCAGCAGCAGGCGCTCGTAGGCGTCGGCGAGGTGCGTTTGATTGAAGGTTTCCGAGTAGCTCAGATCCAGCTTGGTGATCTGCAGATTATGCTTATGGTCGAGGCCCGGCACTTTATTCAGCACCTGGATATCGACGCCCTCATCCGGCTGCAGGCGAATGGTCAGCTTGTTCTGCGGCAGCTCCTGCCAGTTCTCCTTGAACAGGTTCAGCTCCGGCGTCTTGAAGTACACCACGACTTCGGAGCATTTAGTCGGCAGACGTTTACCGGTGCGCAGGTAGAACGGCACGCCGGCCCAGCGCCAGTTGTCGATATCCACACGGATCGCCACGAAGGTTTCGGTATTGCTGGATTTGTTAGCCCCCTCTTCTTCGAGGTAGCCCGGCACCTTTTTACCTTGCGCAAAGCCCGCGGTGTACTGGCCGCGTACCGTTTTCTCACGCACGTTGGCGCGATCGATACGACGCAGAGACTTCAGAACCTTAACTTTCTCATCGCGGATGCTGTCGGCGCTGAGGTCCGACGGCGGGGACATGGCTATCATGCACAGAATCTGCAGCAGGTGGTTCTGGATCATGTCGCGCATCTGCCCGGCCTGATCGAAGTAGCCCCAGCGACCTTCAATGCCCACCTCTTCCGCGACGGTGATCTCCACGTGGTCGATGGTGCGGCAGTCCCAGTTGTTGACGAACAGGGAGTTGGCAAAGCGCAGCGCCAGCAGGTTGAGGACCGTTTCTTTACCGAGGTAGTGGTCGATACGATAGACCTGGCACTCTTCAAAGAACTCGCCAACCTGGTCGTTGATCTCGCGGGAGGTGTCGAGCGAAGTTCCCAGGGGTTTCTCCATCACCACGCGCGCCGGCTTGGCGTTCAGCTTCGCTTCGCCAAGGCCTTTGCAGATAGCGCCGAAGGTGCTGGGCGGCATGGCAAAGTAGTTGATGGTGACGCGGTTTTTCTGATCGAGCATTTTGCCCAGACGGGTAAAAGCCTTGGTGTCGTTAACGTCCAGATTGCAGAACTCCAGGCGCCCGCTCAGGGTGTCCCACAGCGCTTCATCAATCTTTTCCTTCATGAAGGTTTCCAGCGCTTCACGAACTACCCTGGTGTAAGCATCTTTATCCCAGTCAGCGCGTCCGACCCCGATAATGCGGGTATCCGGGCTGATCTGGCCAGCCTTCTCAAGCTGATACAGGGAAGGCAACAATTTACGACGCGCCAGGTCACCCTTCGCGCCGAAGATGACCAGATCGCATGCCTGAGCCGTTTGCGTTACCGCCATGTCATTCTCCTCGGTTGATAGTCTGGTGCTTATGCCAGGCTATAATTTGTAATTTTCTTACACTGCACTGTACTGTGTTTACGATTTTCCCGAAAGCCTCGGCCCGCTTTCCACGCGCTAAACCGCACGAGGAGAAAACTTCAGGCGACAATTTGGGCAGACGGCTAATATTGTTGGTTGTTTCGACCGGTTATCAGTCAGTAAAATACGACTCTGATCATGTAATGAAAAAAAACAACATTTTTTTAGGTTATTCCTCCCCGCTGACGATGGCGGAGAGGTATATTCTTGCTAAAACGCCTGATGATTTCACCCATTAATGAAATCGCTTCCATTGATGAGCGCCTTGTTACCATGAATATGCTGGAAAAAATTCAGTCCCGGCTGGAAAACCTTAGCAAATCCGAACGCAAAGTGGCCGAGATCATTCTTGCAGAGCCCGCGCAGGCCATCCACTCAAGCATTGCCGCACTCGCCCTGGAAGCCGGCGTCAGCGAACCCACCGTCAACCGCTTTTGCCGGAGTCTTGAAACCCGCGGCTTCCCTGATTTTAAACTGCATCTGGCGCAAAGTCTGGCCCACGGCACCCTCTATGTTAACCGCAATGTCGATGAAGACGACAGCGTAGAGGCCTACACCGGGAAAATTTTCGAGTCCGCGATGGCCAGTTTAGATCAGGTCCACCATTCTCTCGACATGTCCGCGGTTAATCGTGCCGTCGATCTTCTAACCCAGGCGAAAAAAATCGCCTTCTTTGGCCTCGGTTCCTCGGCCGCCGTTGCCCACGATGCGATGAATAAATTTTTTCGCTTCAACGTGCCGGTTATCTACTCCGATGACATTGTTCTGCAACGCATGAGCTGTATGAACTGCAATGATGATGACGTGGTGGTGATCATCTCCCACACCGGCAGAACGAAAAGTCAGGTCGAACTGGCGCAGCTGGCCCGTGAAAACGATGCCATGGTTATCGCGATCACCTCGGCGGGAACGCCGCTGGCTCGCGAAGCAACGCTCTCCATTACGCTTGATGTTCCCGAAGATACCGATATTTATATGCCGATGGTTTCGCGCCTCGCCCAGTTGACCCTCATCGACGTGCTGGCTACCGGCTTTACCCTGCGCCGCGGCGCAAAATTCAGAGATAACTTGAAGAGGGTCAAGGAAGCGTTGAAAGAATCGCGTTTTGATAAAGAACTGCCCGTACACAGCGATAACCTATAAAACCTGATAATAAGTAGCGACCCATTACACCTTCGGTTACGTTTCAGCATAGCAACTTTAGCGGCCGAAACGACCGATTCCATGTTCACGCAACACCAAAGTTGTTTTAGTCAACGGAGTATTACATGTCCAGAAGGCTTCGCAGAACCAAAATCGTTACCACCTTAGGCCCGGCAACCGACCGCGATAACAACCTGGAAAAGGTTATCGCTGCAGGCGCTAACGTCGTACGTATGAACTTCTCTCACGGTACCCCGGAAGATCATCAGATTCGCGCGGATAAGGTCCGCGTAATCGCGGCCAGGCTGGGCCGTCACGTGGCTATCCTCGGCGATCTGCAGGGGCCGAAAATTCGCGTTTCGACCTTCAAAGAAGGCAAAATTTTCCTCAATATCGGCGATAAATTCCTGCTGGACGCGGAGCTGAGCAAAGGCGAAGGCGATAAAGAAAAAGTCGGTATTGACTATAAAGGGCTGCCGGCGGACGTGGTGCCTGGCGATATCCTGCTGCTTGATGATGGCCGCGTTCAGCTAAAAGTGCTGGAAGTTCAGGGCATGAAAGTGTTCACCGAAGTCACCGTCGGCGGACCGCTGTCCAACAATAAGGGCATCAACAAGCTGGGCGGCGGCCTCTCCGCCGAAGCGCTGACCGAAAAAGACAAAGCCGATATCATCACCGCGGCCAAAATTGGCGTCGACTATCTGGCCGTCTCCTTCCCGCGCTGCGGGGAAGATCTGAACTACGCTCGCCGCCTGGCGCGTGAAGCGGGCTGCGACGCGAAGATCGTAGCGAAAGTGGAACGCGCGGAAGCCGTTTGCGATCAGGACGCGATGGACGACGTCATTCTCGCCTCCGACGTGGTGATGGTTGCCCGTGGCGATCTGGGCGTCGAGATCGGCGATCCGGAGCTGGTGGGTATTCAGAAGGCCCTGATCCGCCGCGCCCGTCAGCTCAACCGCTCGGTTATCACCGCCACCCAGATGATGGAGTCGATGATCACCAACCCGATGCCGACCCGTGCGGAAGTGATGGACGTGGCCAACGCCGTGCTGGACGGCACCGATGCGGTGATGCTTTCGGCTGAAACCGCAGCCGGCCAGTATCCGTCTGAAACCGTTGCCGCCATGGCCCGCGTATGCCTCGGCGCGGAAAAAATCCCAAGCCTCAACGTTTCTAAACACCGGCTGGACATCCAGTTCGACAACGTGGAAGAAGCGATTGCCATGTCGGCGATGTATGCCGCGAACCACCTGAAAGGTGTCACCGCTATCATCACCATGACCGAGTCCGGCCGCACGGCGCTGATGACCTCGCGTATCAGCTCGGGCCTGCCGATTTTTGCCCTCTCTCGCCATGAGCGCACCCTTAACCTGACCGCGCTGTACCGCGGCGTAACGCCGGTTTATTTTGACAGCACCAACGATGGCGTTGCCGCCGCTCACGATGCGGTAAACCTGCTGCGCGACAAAGGCTATCTGGTCTCCGGCGACCTCGTTATCGTCACCCAGGGCGACGTTATGAGCACCATCGGTAGCACCAACACCACGCGTATCCTGACCGTCGAATAAGCCATCGCGCAACGGACCCCGCGTATCACCTACCTGCCGACGTAAAATCGGCAGGTATTTTTTTATCCCGGCCCCGCGGCTGGCGCTCGCCGGCAGGGGCATCACACCACCCAGTTCATCAGCAGCGCGGCGGCAATCACCGTCGACGCCCCGCCGATACGGGTCGCAATCTGCGCAAAAGGCATCAGCGACATGCGATTGGAGGCCGACAGAATCGCAACGTCTCCGGTACCGCCAAGGCCGCTATGGCAGCTGGTAACGATCGCCGCTTCCACCGGATACATATTGAGACGCGAAGCGATAAAGAATCCGCTCAGCGCCATGGCGATAACAATCGACCCGCAGACCACGACGTAGCCGACGGAGAATACCGCCACCACGCTTTCCAGCGGCACGTACAGCATCCCAAGCCCGATCATCAGCGGCCATACCAGCGCCGCGGAGACAAATTTGTAGCAGCTGTAGGCCCCCACTTCCATCGCCGCCGGGATCGCTTTAGTGTATTTGCAGATGACGGCGGCGAGGATCATCAGTACCGGACCGGGAATATGGACCACCTTCTCCAACAGCCCGCCGACGATGAAAAAGGCGCAAATCATCAGCAGCCCTCCGCCCATCAGCTGAAAGTCCGTTTGCTGCGGGCCCTGAGTTTGCGTGAAGACGCTGTTATCTTCACGGCTGCGGATCAGCATTCCGTTTCCGGACAGCGCGGGGCGACGAGCGCCAATTCTCGCCAGCACCCCAGCGCAGATAATCGCAAAGATATTGCCAACGACCGCCGCCGGAGCCAGCTGCGCAACGTAGACGTCGGGGGTTTGCCCGAGGATCGCGGAATAGGCCAGCGAAAGCGGGAGAATGCCCTCGCCGATCCCTCCGCCAATAATCGGAACGATAATAAAGAAGAAGGTGTGGTACAGGCTGTAGCCAAACAGCGTGCCCACCAGCAGGCCGGTGAGGATGGCGGCAAAGGTCCCGACAACCAGCGGGACAAACATTCTGACCATTCCCTGAATCAGGATCACCCGATTCATCCCGAGGATGCTGCCCACCACCAGACAGGCAATAACGAAATACAGCAGATTGGCTTCTTTCATCAGCAGATGCACCGTCGCCAGGGTATGCGGGGCAAACATTTCAAAGTAGACCAGCGCGGAGGGCACCATCAGGCACAGTATCGCCGGGCCGCCGATATCCTTCAGTACCGGGACCATACGGCCAATTTTGGCAAATGCAAAGCCCAGGGTCATAATCACCGCCAGGCCGCCGATCATATTTTTTGGCAATACGCTGGCGTAGGCAGCAACGGCCACAACGATCGCAATACCGACAAACAGCACCAGCGGAACGGATCCCACTTCCGCACTCCCCAGCATTCTGAGCGCGGGTCGGGCAGGCAGTGAATTATCAACAGGATGATTTAGTGAATTATTTTCCATCTTGCACCTTATTTTTTATAAATAGCCAGGTAGGGGCATAAATAACAATAATGTTATTCAACCAGAGTAAAATCGAGAATAAAATAGTACATCGAGCACATTGAACCTGAAAAAAAGTAGCACAGCCGTCGGGCATAAAAAAGCCATGCGCCATTTCTAATGATGCTTTTGTGATTGACCTTGAATCTCAAATTTAAGTAATTTAAGTCGGCGTTTTGTAATTAAAATTATCGACTCAGGGATTTTCAATCGCCCTCAATGAAAAAATCAGGTTACCTTCCGCCTATATTTGTAAGTAAAGTCCTCGGCGTAAAAGTATTTAAACAAAACAGACTGTGATTTCTATCACCCTGCGGCACGCGCGGGATTGTTAGATTTAAAAAACAGTAGTCGCAGACCATACTTTATCAGGATACCCTATGCCCTCACTATTATTAGAATCACTGTTCCCGCTGGTATTTATCATGCTGCTCGGATGGATCAGCGGTAAGCTTGGCTATACTCGTCGTGAAGATGCCACGGTTTTAGCTACCGTGGTTATTCGGGTAATGCCTCCAATCAGTAGAACATGTACTTTTCGATGAAGGCACCGATGACCTTTTCGTGCAATTCGATGGAACGTGAAAAACATATTGTTTTGCGTGCCAGCCGCTTGATACGGGTTCGCAGCGTCAGATTGTTTCGCTCAATGCGCTGTGTGAAAATTTTACCAGTCAGATGTATCTCCTTCGGCACCTCTCTGGCATAACTGCCCCAGTTATCGCTGGTAATCATGCCGATGCTAAAGGGCGTCAACAGGGCCAACAGTTCCCGACATGTCTCATCGGTACGTGGGCCGAAAGTATAAGCCAGTACGCCACCCGTTTTGGTATTGTAAGCATACCAGAGCCAGTGCTGCCGGGCTTTACTGCCAACAAAGCCCCACTGCTCATCAAGCTCGCAGATGAGTGCCACATCGGCATGAGCGACAGGAGAAGCGGTTATCCGGGACGGCGAGAGCTTTTTAATGTCCGTATGACGGTATTGATACCGACCTTAAGAACTCTGGCGGTATCGCGGACGCCGGCACCGTTGTGTGCCAGTTCAACTATCTGTTCTTTTACACCGGGTTTTCTGGCTTCATAGGTATAAGCCAGCTGAAAAACGCGGCGACATGACCGGCAACGAAAGCGCTCGTGCCCGGAACAGCTGTGCCCATGGCGATAAACAGAATCGGAATGGCAACGAGGACAATGAACAGTAACGGTAGCCATAGAAAGCCCTAAATACCAGTAGCATATCATGGTTTTCTATCGATTGAAGGCATTACCGGTTATTATTATCGGCGCCACGCCGTCCGCTATTGCCGCCGGAATGTTTGCCCTGCGCAGCGATACGTATATTGAATCAGCATCCTCATCGATTTTAATCGGCACCGCACTCGGCGTGCTGACGGAAGGCTTAATGATCTATTTTATTTCATAAATTATGCCCCGACGGCAGCGCGCTATTAATTAGTTATACTCAATAAACTTCAAAGTGCAGATTGTTTCAGGGAGCCACATTAAGTCCTGCAGATGAAAATATTTATTTTTGACTTTATTGAGTATTTTAACCTTGGTCTTTATTATCAGCAGCCATTAACTCCAGCAGATTTCCATCAGGATCCCGAAAGAAAACAGATTGTGATGGCTGACCTGAACTCGTTTCACGGGGCACCGGGCCATGGATTATTTCGATATCGTTTTTCTCAAGTAGCTCTAACACGCTGAGAATTGTCCCTCCCCACCGGAAGCATAAATCAGCACTCCCTGGCATTGGCCTTTTAGCTACAAGTTCCACGCCATTCTCAACCTGATGTAAACTCAGGACAATATCACCCAGCGATACCTGCCTTACAAGCAGTTTCCCAAAGGGGGCGTACTCTGCATGAATTTTTGCACCAAACAATTTATCGTAAAAACAGTAAGATACTTCAAGGTCGGCAACAGTTATTGCAACATGATCAATGAGAGTTATTTTGTTCACAGGTGAACACCTTACGCTATACGTCGTTATGTCTCTGACACGGAACTGAGCACCTGAAAATTTTCGTTGATACGACAGCCCAGTTTCTGCCCCAGTTCCGGCAGGGTTCGTTCAAAAAATCCTCTTATCGCGTCCCTGAAGGCTTTCGCTGACGCAAAATACCGGTTATTCCGCACATGCTCATTCATCACCTTCCACAACCGTTCTGTCGGGTTCAGGTTCGGGCTGTACGGCGGCAGATAATGCAGTTCAATATTCATCACGAAGGCCCAGTCCTTAACCAGCGATGCCCGGTGATAAGGCGCACCGTCCAGTATCAGATGCACTTTCTGCGACACCGGATAAGTCTGGCGAACTGCAATAAAAAAACGGCAGATAGCATCCGCATTAATCTGCGGATAATCACGGGTCACCGTCCGGGCCAGGTCGTTCACGCTGAGGGCGCTGATGATGTTCAGGCGGGTCCGGCTCCCGGTGGTTTTCACCGCTTTCAGTTCCCCCTTTCTTATCCAGCCACAGCTCAGCTTCGTTGACTGCGTCGGATGTACCGCATCCATAAACAGAATGGGTTCGCTGTCACCGGCAGCCTGCTTCAGCGCTTCATAATGCGTCATGAACTGCTGCTGTTGTGCCGGGCAGAACTTATGGGGAATACCTGACGGTTTTTTCCAGGTGAACCCGTTGCGGTGAAGCCACTTATTCATACCCGGAATGCTGTAGCGCACACCGAAGCGGTCACGGACAAGCGACACGATACTGGCCGTCGTGATGTGAACAGTGTCAGTCAGAAGCTGACGAAGTTCGGCAGACTCCCCGGGAGTCAGATGCTCCTGCGAACCGCCGTTATCAGAGGTGAGCTTACCGTCGCTGAGATAATCCGATAGATGACGCAGAACCGTGGTCTCATGAATGAGCTGAGACTGCGCAATCATGGCAGGAGACCAGCCCTGAGCAGAAAGCAGCACGCAGCGTATCCGGTCGCAGACACGGCGGTCACGACTCTGCCGGTGCTGAGCCTCAAGGGCGGCAATCTGTGCGGAGGTCAGTTTTACGTTCATGGCCTGAGCATGATCCTCAGCACCGACGAAATCAAGCAGTTTCAATGATCACGGGTATAGCAATATTGCACGGTATTTTTGCATCATACATATTCAGGAGTTACCCATGTTAAACCAGGACACGATTTACACTCCCTATAACGGTTCCGTATTACTGGAAAACCCGTTACTCAATAAAGGGCTGGCATTTACCGACGGCGAGCGTGATGCCTTTGGCCTGCACGGCTTACTGCCGCAAAAGGTGGAAACGATTGCGGAGCAAACGGCAAGAGCCTGGGAACAGTTTTGCCAGTTTAAACGCGATATTTCTCGCCATATTTATTTACGCAATATCCAGGATACTAACGAGACCTTATTTTATAACGTTCTGCGCACGCATATGACTGAAACCCTGCCTATCGTCTATACGCCGACGGTTGGCGAGGCCTGCGAACACTTTTCGGAAATTTATCGTCGCGCCAGGGGCCTGTTTATCTCATGGCCGGACCGCCACCAAATTGATGAGATGCTGCAGAGCTTCTCGCGCAACGATATCCGGGTCATCGTGGTCACCGACGGCGAGCGCATTCTCGGTCTCGGCGACCAGGGCGTCGGCGGGATGGGGATCCCGATTGGCAAACTCTCGCTCTATACCGCCTGCGGCGGCATTCATCCGGCCTCTACCCTGCCGATCATGCTTGACGTCGGCACCAACAACGCGCAGCTGCTCGATAATCCGCTGTATATGGGCTGGCGCCATCCGCGCATCGACGACGATAGCTACCTTGAGTTTATGGATATGTTTATTGAGGCGGTGAAGCGCCGCTGGCCTGACGTGCTGCTGCAGTTCGAAGATTTTGCCCAAAAGAACGCCACCCGCCTCCTGCAGCGCTATCGCGATCGGCTGTGCTGCTTTAACGATGATATTCAGGGCACTGCCGCCGTGACGACGGGTACCATCATCGCCGCCGCTCAGGCGGCCGGCAGCCGCTTATGCGATCAGCGCGTAGTGTTCTTAGGCAGCGGCTCCGCCGGCTGCGGGATTGCGGAAAAGATCGTCGCGATGATGGTCGATGATGGACTGTCCGAGCACGAGGCCCGCGGTCGGGTGTTTATGGTCGACCGCTGCGGCCTGCTGACGGACGCGCTCCCCGACCTGCTCGATTTCCAGCAAAAGCTGGTCACCTCCCGGCACAACATTGCCCACTGGGACGTCGGCACCGGACCCGTCTCGCTACTCGACGTTGTACGTCACGCGCATCCGACGGTAATGATCGGCGTTTCAGGGCAGCCCGGTCTGTTCAGCGAAGAGATTGTCAAAGAGATGCATCAGCACTGCGCCCGCCCGATTATCATGCCGCTTTCGAACCCAACCTCTCGCGCCGAGGCCCAGCCTGCGGATCTGATCGCCTGGACCCAGGGGGCGGCGCTGGTCGCCACCGGCAGCCCTTTCGCCCCGGTGGTTTACGCCGGAAAAACCTACGATATTGCCCAGTGCAATAACGCCTATATCTTCCCCGGCCTCGGGCTCGGCGTGCTGGCCGGCAGGGTCGAGCGGATAACGGAAAAGATGCTCACCGCCGCCAGCCGCACCCTGGCCGCCCACTCCCCGCTGGCTGCGGCGGAAAGCGGCGGACTGCTACCGCCGGTGGCGGAGATCGAAACGATATCGCGCGCCATTGCCCTGGCTATCGCGAAGGTCGCGCAGCAGGAGGGCGTGGCACCGCAGCTAAGCGAAGAGCAGCTGCTTGCCCGCATCGAACAAACCTACTGGCAGTCGCGCTACACCGCCTGTAAGCGCTCATCGTTCTGAAAAAACGGCTCCGGCTGGTAATGTGATATCCGGGAAGCAGATGGCTTCCCGGCCTTAGAGGAGGCCTGGGTGATAAATGTCCTGATTATCGATGACGATCCGATGGTCGCTGAACTAAACCGCCTGTTTCTCAGCCGGCTTACCGGCTTTTGCTGCTGCGGCATCGCCCCGACCCTCGGCGAAGCGCGGCGTATCATCAGCGAACGGCCGCAGGGCATTGACCTGATCCTGCTCGATGTTTACATGCATAAGGAAAACGGCCTGGACCTTCTGCCGACGCTGCGCCGGGAGGCGCACGATATCGACGTCATTATGATCACCTCCGCCGCCGACGCCGCCACCGTGCAGAGCGCTTTAGGCTACGGAGTGGTAGATTACCTGATCAAGCCCTTTCAGTTTTCCCGCTTTGAAGAAGCGCTGACCGCCTGGAGCCACAAGCGCAGCCTGCGCCGCGCCATCTCCTGCTACCAACAGTCGGATATTGACGACCTGCTTAATCACGCCGCGCGACAGCACGCGGAGAGCCGCCGATTGCCAAAGGGGCTGACCGCCGAAACGCTGCGCACGGTGTGCCGCTGGATAGGCGATCATCCAGACGCCGAGTTTTCAACCAATGAGCTGGCGGCGCAGCTGGATATCTCCCGGGTATCCTGTCGCAAATATCTGCTCTGGCTGGCGCAGATCGATATTTTGCACATGAGCAACCACTACGGCGCCACGGGGAGGCCGGAGTACCGCTATCGGCTGATTGTGGAACATGACTCGCTGCTCAAACAATTTAGCCACTGACGCGCCGGCGTGCAGTGGCTAAATAATCGTTACCTTGAGCGCCAGGCGACGCTATTTCTTCTTCGGAAAGAGCTCTTTGCGCTTATAGGGTTCGATTTCCCCGGGTTTGCGGGTCTTCAGCAGCTTGAGGAGCCAGGTGTACTGCTCGGCGTGCGGCTTGACGAAAATTTCCACCTCTTCGTTCATCCGCCGGGCAATAGTATTGTCATCGGCCTCCAGCAGGTCGTCCATCGGCGGGCGTACCAGCACCGTCAGACGATGGGTTGCGCCATCATAGACCGGGAACAGCGGCACCACCCGCGCCCGGCAGACCTTCATCAGGCGGCCGATCGCCGGCAGCGTGGCTTTATAGGTGGCGAAGAAATCGACGAATTCGCTGTGCTCCGCGCCGTGATCCTGATCGGGCAGGTAGTAGCCCCAGTAGCCCTGACGCACCGACTGAATAAACGGCTTGATGCCATCATTGCGCGCGTGCATGCGCCCGCCAAAGCGGCGACGAACGGTATTCCACACGTAGTCAAATACCGGATTGCCCTGATTATGAAACATCGCTGCCATTTTTTGGCCGCCGGAAGCCATCAGCATGGCCGGGATATCCACGCCCCAGGCGTGCGGCACCAGGAAGATCACCTTTTCGTTATTACGCTGCATCTCGTCGATGATCTCTTTTCCCTGCCAGTCAACGCGGGAAAGAATGCGCTGCGGATCGCGCAGGCCAAGTTCCGCCATCATCACCATCGCCTGCGGCGCAGAGGCGTACATCTCATCAATAATCGCTTTGCGCTCCTGCTCGCTCTTTTCCGGGAAACAGTACAGCAGGTTGATCTGCGCGCGGCGGCGCGAGCTTTTGGCCAGCCTGCCGACAAAACGTCCCAGCTTGCCGAGAAGCGGATCGCGAAACGACGGGGGCGTCAGCGCAATCCCCGCAAAGGCAACAACGCCCAGCCACGCGCCCCAGTAGCGCGGGTGTAAGAAGGATTTCTCAAATTTTGGAATAAACTCAATATTATTTTTTTTCGTTTCCATGCCCGATCCGCAAAAATGGTGCTGAATAAAGAGAAAGAGAGACTCAAGGCTATAGTTTAGCGACCCCCAGGGGGGGGGACAAAAGAAAAAGCCGGCGCGCGCGGGCACCGGCTTTAATTAACAGTGCGTTAGTCGAATCGCAGCTGCGGCATTACTTCTTTCACCTGCGCCAGATAATCCGTGCGGTCGGAACCGCTCAGCCCTTCCGTACGCGGCAGTTTCGCCGTCAGCGGGTTTACCGCCTGCTGGTTAATCCATACTTCATAATGCAAATGCGGCCCGGTAGAACGGCCGGTATTGCCCGACAGCGCAATGCGGTCGCCGCGCTTCACCTTCTGGCCCGGTTTCACCAGCAGCTTGCGCAGGTGCATATAGCGGGTGGTGTAGGTACGACCGTGGCGGACCGCAACGTAATACCCCGCCGCGCCGCTGCGTTTGGCCACCACCACCTCGCCGTCGCCGACGGAAAGCACCGGCGTGCCCTGCGGCATCGCAAAGTCGACGCCGCGGTGTGGCGCAACGCGCCCGGTCACCGGATTGAGGCGGCGCGGGTTAAAGTTGGACGACACGCGGAACTGGCGCGCGGTCGGGAAGCGCATAAAGCCCTTCGCCAGACCGGTACCGTTACGATCGTAGAACTTGCCGTCTTCGGCACGGATCGCATAGTAATCCTTGCCGTCCGAACGTAAACGCACGCCCAGCAGCTGGCTCTGCTCGCGCTTGCCGTCAAGCATTTCGCGCGACATCAGCACCGAGAACTCATCGCCCTTTTTCAGCTTGCGGAAGTCCATCTGCCACTGCATGGCCTTAATCACCGCGCTAACCTCGGCGCTGGTGAGGCCGGCGTTACGCGCGCTGGAGACGAAGCTGGCGCCAACGGTACCTTTCAGCACGTTGTTAACCCAGTCCCCTTTCTGCAGCTCGCTGCTCATCTTGAAGCCGTTGCCTACGCGGTTATAGGTCCGGGTTTCGCGACGGGACATTTCCCAGGTCAGGCTCTGCAGATCGCCGTCCGCCGTGAGGGTCCAAGACAGCTGTTGGCCAATCTTGAGGTTGCGCAGCTCCTTATCAGCGGTCGATAAAAGGGAGATATCACCCATTTCGATACCGTACTGATTGAGGATGCTGCTGAGGGTATCGCCGGTGGATACGACGTACTCGTGACCGCCTGAATCGTCGTCCGCCTTATCGTCCAGTTCGTCCTGGGGGATGGCTTCTTCCTCCTGCGCGGCCTGATCGATAGGTTCAGAGGCTTCCGGCAGCAGGGAACGGATTTCGCTTTTCTCCAGCTCAATCGTTCTGACGATAGGGGCTGATTCGTGGTGGTAGATGTACGGTCGCCAGACGGCGACCGCTAAGGTTAGAACGCTCAGCGACCCCAGCATAACGCGGTGAGGTCGTGGCAAATTGTTAAATGCCTGAGTGACAGCGCGGGCTATCTGTTGCACGTATTCACTTCCTCGTTAATCTCCTTTCAGGCAGCTCGAATACTGGTTCGCCAATTGGGTCAGGAACTGAGGGTAGCTTTCTTTACCCAGCTTAATTCCAATACCCAGCGGATCGAGGGTTCCCATGCGCACGGAGGTCCCCCTGGCAACAGCTTCTATAACGGCTGGCCTGAACTGTGGCTCAGCAAAAACGCAGGTCGCTTTTTGCTCAACCAGCTGTGTTCTGATTTCGTGTAAACGCTGCGCACCAGGCTGAATTTCAGGATTGACGGTGAAATGACCAAGCGATGTCAGACCGTAGTGTTTTTCAAAGTAGCCGTAGGCATCATGAAAAACGAAGTACCCTTTCCCTTGCAGCGGTGCCAGCTCGTGGCTTACCTGTTTATCGGTCGAGGCTAATTTTGCCTCAAACTCCTTCAGGTTGGCGTCAAGCCTGGCTCGACTCTGCGGCATAAGTTCCAATAATTTATCGTGGATTGCAACCGCCGAAAGCCGCGCTATCTCTGGGGATAACCACAGATGCATGTTGTATTCGCCGTGATGGTGATCGTCGTCACTTTTTCCACCCGCAGCGTGGTCGTGGTCGTGATGGTCATCGTCGTCATCGGCGCCTTTCATGAGCAGCGGTTTCACGCCGTCAAGCTCGGCAATAGTCACCTTTTTGTTTGGCGCAATGCTTTGCGTTGACTTATCCATAAAGGCCTCCATCTCAGGGCCGATCCACACCACTAAGTCTGCGTTCTGTAAGCGTTTTGCATCAGACGGACGCAGAGAATAGTCGTGCTCGGAGGCGCCATCGGGCAGCAGTACCTGGGTGTCGGTGACCCCGTCAGCGATGGCGGAAGCGATAAAGCCAAGAGGTTTCATTGAGGTCACCACGGCGGCATTCGCCGCAGGCGCCAGGGTGAACAAAAAAGCGGCGCTAAGTCCAGCGCAAAGAAGCGTATTTTTATGTAACATAATGCGTCTAATCATCGTAATGAATGAGAAAGATGTGATATTATAACATTCACTAGCTTGTGCAACCCTTAATTTGACATGACAAATCTTGTAACTTTGGAAAACGTCTCGGTGGCCTTCGGCCAGCGCCGCGTGCTGTCTGACATTTCGCTCACGCTTAAACCAGGCAAAATTTTAACCCTGCTCGGCCCGAACGGCGCCGGTAAATCGACGCTGGTGCGGGTCGTTCTCGGGCTGGTAGCACCAACTGATGGCGTTATCAAACGCGAGGGAAAGCTGCGCATTGGCTATGTCCCACAAAAACTACACCTCGATGCCACGCTGCCGCTCACCGTCAGCCGCTTTTTGCGCCTGCGTCCGGATACGCGTAAGCAGGATATCCTGCCCGCGCTGAAGCGCGTCCAGGCCGGGCACCTCATCGATGCCCCGATGCAGAAACTCTCCGGGGGCGAAACGCAGCGCGTGCTGCTCGCCCGCGCGCTGTTAAATCAGCCGCAGCTGCTGGTGCTTGATGAGCCGACGCAGGGCGTCGACGTCAACGGCCAGGTGGCGCTGTATGACCTGATAAACCAGCTGCGTCAGGAGCTTAACTGCTCGGTGCTGATGGTCTCCCACGACCTGCATCTGGTGATGGCGAAAACCGACGAAGTCCTGTGCCTGAACCAGCATATCTGCTGCTCCGGCACGCCGGAGGTGGTCTCCATGCACCCGCAGTTTATCTCGATGTTCGGCCCGCGCGGCGCGGAACAGCTGGGCATTTATCGCCACCATCATAATCACCGCCACGACCTGCAGGGGCGGATTGTACTGCGTCGGGGAAATGAGCGCTGATGATTGAACTACTGTTACCCGGCTGGCTGGCCGGGGTGATGCTCGCCTGCGCCGCCGGCCCGCTGGGCTCGTTTGTGGTCTGGCGCCGGATGTCCTATTTTGGCGATACTTTGGCCCACGCCTCGCTGCTCGGCGTCGCTTTTGGCCTGCTGCTCAACGTCAATCCTTTCTACGCCGTTATCGCCATCACCCTGCTGCTGGCCGGCGGGCTGGTATGGCTGGAGAAGCGCCCTCACCTGGCCATCGATACGCTGCTGGGGATTATGGCCCACAGCGCGCTGTCGCTGGGGCTGGTGGTGGTCAGCCTGATGTCGAACGTCCGCGTCGACCTGATGGCCTATCTGTTCGGCGATCTGCTGGCGGTGACGCCGACGGACCTGATCTCGATTGCCATCGGGGTGGCGATCGTGCTGGCCATTTTACTCTGGCAGTGGCGCAACCTGCTGTCGATGACGATCAGCCCGGATCTGGCGTTCGTTGACGGCGTGAAGCTGCAGCGGGTGAAGCTGCTGCTGATGCTGGTCACCGCCCTGACCATCGGCGTGGCGATGAAGTTTGTCGGGGCGCTGATCATCACCTCGCTGCTGATTATCCCCGCCGCCACGGCGCGCCGCTTTGCGCGTACGCCGGAGCAAATGGCGGCTATCGCCGTTGGCATCGGCGCTATCGCGGTAACCGGGGGATTGACCTTTTCGGCGCTGTACGACACCCCGGCCGGCCCGTCGGTGGTGCTGTGCGCTGCGCTGCTGTTTGTCTTCAGCATGATGAAGAAAGCGGCCGCCTGAATCCTCTTTCGCCGGTAGCCCTTCCCGGGGCCACCGGCTAGGGAGTCCGGCTAGGGCATTTCCGGCGGCTGGATGCCAAAGTGGTTCCAGGCGCGGACCGTCGCCATACGTCCCCGCGGCGTGCGCTGCAGGAACCCCTGCTGGATTAGATACGGCTCCAGCACGTCCTCAATGGTTTCGCGCTCTTCGCCGATCGCCGCCGCCAGGTTATCCAGGCCCACCGGGCCGCCGAAGAATTTATCGATCACCGCCAGCAGCAGCTTGCGGTCCATATAGTCAAAGCCTTCGGCATCAACGTTAAGCATATCCAGCGCCTGGGCGGCAATGTCGAGGGAGATGCTGCCGTCATGACGCACCTCCGCGAAGTCGCGCACCCGCCGAAGCAGGCGGTTGGCAATACGCGGGGTACCCCGCGCGCGACGCGCCACTTCCAGCGCGCCCTCCTCGCTCATCTCCAGCCCCATGTAGCGGGCGCTGCGGCTCACAATGTGCTGCAGATCGGCAATCTGGTAAAACTCCAGCCGCTGGACGATGCCGAAACGGTCGCGCAGCGGCGAGGTCAGCGAGCCGGCGCGCGTGGTCGCGCCAATCAGGGTGAACGGCGGCAGGTCGATTTTTATCGAGCGCGCCGCGGGTCCTTCACCAATCATAATATCCAGCTGATAGTCCTCCATCGCCGGATAGAGCACCTCTTCCACCACCGGCGAAAGGCGGTGAATTTCATCGATAAACAGCACGTCGTGGGGCTCAAGATTGGTCAGCATCGCCGCCAGATCGCCCGCTTTTTCCAGCACCGGCCCGGAGGTGGTACGCAGGTTGACGCCCATCTCATTGGCGACGATGTTGGCCAGCGTGGTTTTCCCCAGCCCCGGAGGGCCGAAGATCAGCAGGTGATCGAGCGCGTCCCCGCGCAGCTTAGCCGCTTGGATAAAAATCTCCATCTGCGAGCGCACCTGCGGCTGGCCCACGTACTCTGCCAGTAGTTTAGGGCGGATTGCGCGATCGGCCGACTCTTCAAACCCGGTGCTGTCCGCCGATACCAGCCTGTCTGCTTCAATCATCCCTTACCTCACAACGCGGCGCGCAGCGCTTCGCGGATTAGCGTTTCACTGTTGGCGTCCGGACGGGCGATTTTACTCACCATCCGGCTGGCCTCCTGAGGTTTATAGCCCAGCGCCACCAGGGCGGCAACCGCTTCCTGCTCGGCGTCGTCATCGGACGGGCCGGCCGGCGAGGTCAGCACCAGATCCGCCGCCGGGGTAAACAGGTCGCCGTGCAGCCCTTTGAAACGATCTTTCATTTCAACGATCAGCCGCTCTGCGGTTTTCTTACCGATGCCCGGCAGCTTCACCAGCGCGGCAAGCTCCTCGCGCTCAACGGCGTTGACGAACTGCTGCGCCGACATCCCGGAGAGGATCGCCAGCGCCAGCTTCGGCCCGACGCCGTTGGTCTTAACCAGCTCGCGGAACAGCGTGCGCTCCTGCTTGTTATTAAAGCCATACAGCAGCTGCGCATCCTCACGGACGACAAAATGGGTGAAAACGACGGCTTCATGACCCACCTCCGGCAGCTCGTAAAAACAGGTCATAGGCATATGCACTTCATAGCCAACGCCTCCCGTTTCCAGCAATACCAGCGGGGGTTGTTTTTCGAGAACGATGCCTCTGAGTCTGCCTATCACATGCTGCTCCTGCGTTAAGGGCTAAAATATCTGCCGGTATCATAAAAAAAGGCTGGATAAATATCCAGCCTGATTTGACGCTATCGCAGCCGTCCGCGCGCCAGATTTAGCCGGCTGTCGCCTATCTGTGCCGCGTTCTGGCTCACGTGGCAGTGGGTGATGGCAATGGCCAGCGCATCTGCCGCATCCGCCTGCGGGTTCGCCGCCAGCTTCAGCAGGGTGCGAACCATATGCTGCACCTGGCTTTTTTCCGCGCTGCCGATGCCGACCACGGTTTGCTTGACCTGCCTCGCGGCGTACTCAAAAACCGGAATATCCTGATTGGTCGCCGCGACGATAGCCACCCCGCGCGCCTGCCCGAGCTTCAGCGCCGAGTCGGCGTTTTTCGCCATAAACACCTGTTCAATCGCGAAATAGTCCGGCTGGAACTGGGTAATGATTTCCGTGACGCCCGCGTAAATCAGCTTCAGGCGCGACGGCAGATCGTCCACCTTAGTGCGAATGCATCCGCTGCCAAGATAGCTTAGCTGCCGTCCGACCTGGCGGATAACGCCATAGCCGGTGATGCGCGAGCCCGGGTCAATACCGAGAATAATAGCCATCACGCATCTCCGGTCATCGCTAACCCCTGAGACCCCAAATATTTCAGTTCACAGCCAGGCGGCCACGCAGCGCATCCCCGGGAGCGTAGATTTACTACCTGACCGGGGTAAGCGAGGTGAGCCAACGCCGCTGCGGGCTGAAAGATTACGGGCATCACAGCGTTGCTGCGACCTCATCAGAGATCTCGCCGTTATGATAAACTTCCTGCACGTCGTCGCAGTCTTCCAGCATATCGATCAGGCGCAGCAGTTTCGGCGCGGTTTCCGCGTCCATGTCGGCTTTGGTCGACGGGATCATCGAAACTTCCGCCGCGTCGGCCTTCAGGCCGGCCGCTTCCAGCGCGTCGCGTACGGCGCCCATCTCTTCCCACGCGGTGTAGACGTCAATGGCGCCGTCGTCGTAGGTCACAACGTCTTCCGCACCGGCTTCGAGAGCCGCTTCCATGATCACGTCTTCGTCGCCGGCTTCGAAGGAAATGACCCCTTTTTTGCTGAACAGATAGGCGACTGAGCCGTCGGTGCCGAGGTTGCCGCCGGTTTTGCTGAAGGCGTGACGCACTTCGGCAACGGTACGGTTGCGGTTGTCGCTCAGGCATTCAACCATCACCGCCGTGCCGCCCGGGCCGTAGCCTTCATAAATGATGGTTTCCATGTTCGCGTCGTCATCGCCGCCTACGCCACGGGCGATAGCGCGGTTCAGGGTATCGCGGGTCATGTTGTTGGACAGCGCTTTATCAATCGCTGCGCGCAGACGCGGGTTAGAACCCGCATCGCCGCCGCCTAAACGCGCGGCGGTGACCAGTTCGCGAATAATTTTAGTGAAGATCTTACCGCGCTTGGCATCCTGTGCCGCTTTGCGGTGCTTGGTGTTGGCCCACTTACTATGACCTGCCATAAAAAACTCTCCAAAAATGCCGTTGTCCCGAAGCCTTCTGACCCGCAAAAGGCCGGGAATATTAGTTGGCGTTAATTACAAATTCTTCAATCGCCTGCCGGTTACTCCACGACTTGGTCAACGCGGCGGCTTCCGTCGCATCGACCCAGCGGTAATCCAGATGTTCGGTAAAAACAATCCGGCGTTCACGAGGGAGCGCAAGGCGGAACCAAAATTCCGTATTGCGCTCAACGCCCGGCGCATAGCGATGACGTAAATGAGAAAAAATCTCGAAATCCACCGTGCGCTGACAGTCAATTAAGGCCAGATGCTCATCGGCAACATCTATTGCGACCTCTTCCTTTACTTCGCGCGCGGCGGCTTGCAGCGCGGTTTCCCCCTCTTCCAGGCTGCCGGTCACCGACTGCCAGAAAGAGGAATCATCGCGCCGCTGCAGCATCAGCACCCGCTTCGTATCTTCGGCATAAATCACCACCAGTACAGAAACGGGGAGCTTGAATGACATCTTACTTATTCTCCAGAGACTCTTTTGCCTCTTTGACCACAACCTGAATACCTAATTCGCCCAGCGAAACCGGATTGGCGAAGCTCGGCGCTTCGGTCATCAGGCAGGCGGCGGCGGTGGTTTTCGGGAAAGCGATAACGTCGCGGATGTTATCGGTGCCGGTCAGCAGCATCGTCAGACGGTCGAGACCGAACGCCAGACCGGCATGCGGCGGCGTACCGTATTTCAACGCATCCAGCAGGAAGCCGAACTTCTCGCGCTGCTCCTGCTCGTTGATCCCGAGGATAGCGAATACGGTCTGCTGCATTTCACCGCTGTGAATACGCACCGAACCACCGCCGACTTCGTAGCCGTTAATGACCATATCGTAGGCGTTGGCAATCGCCGTTTCCGGCGCGGTCTTCAGCTCTTCCGCGGTCATATCGCGCGGGGAGGTGAACGGGTGGTGCATCGCGGTCAGGCCGCCTTCGCCGTCGTCTTCAAACATCGGGAAGTCGATAACCCACAGCGGCGCCCATTTGTCTTCGTCGGTGAGGCTAAGGTCTTTACCCAGCTTCAGGCGCAGCGCGCCCAGGGCATCGGCAACCACTTTCTTATTATCGGCGCCGAAGAAAATCATATCGCCGTCCTGCGCGGCGGTGCGCTCGAGAATGGCGTCGACGATTTCCGCGTTGAGGAATTTAGCCACCGGGCTGTTGATGCCTTCGAGGCCTTTCGCACGCTCGTTGACCTTCATGTACGCCAGGCCTTTGGCGCCGTAAATCTGCACGAACTTGCCGTACTCATCGATTTGCTTACGGGTCAGCGCCGCGCCGCCCGGCACGCGCAGTGCGGCAACGCGACCTTTGGCATCATTTGCCGGGCCGGAGAAGACGGCAAATTCAACCGCTTTCACCAGGTCAGCAATATCCACCAGCTCCAGCGGGTTGCGCAGGTCCGGCTTATCGGAACCGTAGCGACGCTCGGCCTCGGCGAAGGTCATGATCGGGAACGCGCCCAGATCCACGCCCTTCACGTTCAGCCACAGCTCGTGCACCAGCGCTTCCATCACTTCGCGCACCTGCGGGGCGGTCATGAAGGAGGTCTCCACGTCGATCTGGGTGAATTCCGGCTGGCGGTCAGCGCGCAGGTCTTCGTCGCGGAAGCATTTGACGATCTGATAGTAGCGATCGAAGCCGGACATCATCAGCAGCTGTTTGAACAGCTGTGGAGACTGCGGCAGCGCGTAGAACTTGCCTTTATGTACGCGGCTCGGAACCAGGTAGTCGCGCGCGCCTTCCGGCGTGGCCTTGGTCAGCATCGGGGTTTCGATATCGAGGAAGCCGTGCTCGTCCATAAAACGGCGGACCAGGCTGGTGATTTTCGCCCGCGTTTTCAGGCGCTGGGCCATTTCCGGACGACGCAGATCCAGATAGCGGTATTTCAGTCGCGCTTCTTCGGTGTTGACGTGGTTGGAATCCAGCGGCAGCGCTTCCGAGCGGTTGATGATGGTCAGATCGGAAGCCAGCACTTCGATGGCGCCGGTGGCCATATCGCCGTTGACGTTTTTATCGTCACGCGCACGCACGGTGCCCGTCACCTGGATACAGAACTCATTACGCAGTTCGGAGGCCAACTTTAATGCATCCGCACGTTCCGGATCGAAAAACACCTGCACGATGCCTTCGCGGTCACGCATATCGATGAAGATAAGGCTACCAAGATCACGGCGACGGTTGACCCAACCACACAGAGTCACCTGCTGCCCCACGTGGGACAGACGCAGCTGCCCGCAATATTCTGTACGCATGAGATATCCCTTAACTTAGCCGCTGGCGGATTGTTGCCTGCTCTGCAGGCCACGGAGTCGCGGCTTTAGCTGAATGTCACAACTGAATGAAAAAAGGCGGCTATTATACTGGAAATTCTGCCGCACGATAAGCCCGACGCAGTTTGTACGTTGCTTTGCTGCGCGCATATTGGCTACGCTCACAAAAATTAACAAAATTTGTTACCCTGGCGCGGGAATGGCAACGGTATTGTAACGGCCAAACTACAGAGGATACGAGGATACTATGCCAGAACTTAATGCGAAAAAAACGGCGCTTGTAGTCATCGACCTGCAGGAAGGCATTCTGCCGTTCGCCGGCGGCCCGCACCGTGCCGATGAGGTGGTCGCTCGCGCCGCTCGTCTGGCGGAGAAATGCCGCCAGCAGGGCTCGCCGGTTATTCTGGTCCGCGTCGGCTGGTCTGCCGATTTCGGCGAAGCGTTAAAACAGCCGGTTGACGCGCAGACGGGCGCGCATGCGCTGCCGGACAACTGGTGGACCTGGCCGCCTGCGCTGGGCAAACAGGATGGCGATATCGTAGTCACCAAACGCCAGTGGGGCGCGTTTTACGGCACCGATCTCGAGCTACAGCTGCGCCGCCGCGGCATAGACACCATTATTCTGTGCGGTATCTCAACCAATATCGGCGTTGAATCCACCGCGCGCAACGCCTGGGAGCTGGGCTTTAATCTGCTGGTCGCCGAAGACGCCTGCAGCGCCGCTGCCGCCGAGCAGCACCAGAGCAGCGTGACGCACATCTTCCCGCGCATTGCCCGCGTGCGCAGCACTGAGGACATTCTCGCCGCGCTATGATCTATATTGGGCTCCCGCAATGGTCGCATCCGAAATGGGTGCGCCTTGGCATAACCAGTCTGGAACAGTACGCTCGCCACTTTAACTGCGTAGAGGGCAATACAACCCTCTACGCGTTACCTAAGGCTGAGATCGTGGCCCGCTGGTTCGAGCAAACCCACGACGACTTTCGCTTCTGCTTTAAGTTTCCGGCAACCATTTCGCATCAGGCGGCGCTGCGCAACTGCGACGACCTAAGCCGCGAGTTTTTTACCCGCCTCGCGCCGCTGGAGACGCGTATCGGTCAGTACTGGCTGCAGTTGCCGGCGACGTTCGGGCCCCGCGATCTCCCTGCCCTGTGGCAGTTTCTCGATACGCTGCCGGCCGGCTTCACCTACGGCGTCGAGGTGCGGCATCCGGAGTTTTTCGCCAAGGGAGAAGCCGAGCAGCAGCTCAACCGCGGGCTGCACCAGCGCGCCGTTAACCGGGCGATCCTCGATAGCCGCCCGGTACACAGCGTTATCGCCCGCAGCCCGGCCGCGCTCGACGCACAGCGTAAAAAGCCGAAGCTTCCGGTCCACGCGGTGGTCACCGCGCAGCATCCGCTGGTGCGCTTCATCGGCAGCGATGATATGGCGCAGAACCATGAGATGTTTCGCGTCTGGCTGCAGACGCTGCCGAAGTGGAGCCTCTCGACGACGCCCTATCTGTTCCTGCATACGCCGGATATCGCCCATGCGCCGGCGCTGGTCGACACCCTGTGGGCAGATTTACGCGCGGTGCTGCCGGACGTGGGCGCGGCGCCGTCAATTCCGCAGCAGACCTCTCTTTTCTGATATCCTGCTATGATAGTCGGAGCCATCTGACGTAAGTGAAAGGGAGTTTTTGGTATGGTCAGCGCGCTGTATGCCGTCCTGGGTGCGTTATTGTTAATCAAGTTTTCTTTTGACGTCGTACGCCTGCGTACGCAGTATCACGTTGGCTACGGCGACGGCGGCTTTAGCGAGCTGCAGGTCGCGATCCGCGTGCACGGCAATGCGGTTGAGTACCTGCCGATCGGGCTTATCCTGCTGCTGTTTGTCGAGATGGACGGCGCGCAGAACTGGATGGTGCATCTTTGCGGTATTTTGCTGATCGCCGGTCGGCTGATGCACTCTTACGGCTTCCACCACCGGCTCTACAGCTGGCGCCGTTCCGGCATGAGCGCCACCTGGTGCGCGCTGGTGCTGATGGTGCTCGCCAACCTGTGGTATATGCCCTGGGAGTTGGTTTTCTCCTTACATTAGCGCACAATACGCCGTTTTCGTTTTTTCGGGCTTAACCTTATGTCTCACCGCGATACCCTTTTTTCCGCGCCGATCGCCAGCCTCGGCGACTGGACCTTTGATGAACGGGTTGCTGAAGTCTTCCCGGATATGATCCAGCGCTCCGTTCCTGGCTACTCCAATATTATTTCGATGATCGGCATGCTGGCCGAGCGTTTTGTGCAGCCCAATACCCAGGTCTACGATCTCGGCTGCTCGCTTGGCGCAGCCACGCTATCGATACGACGTAATATTTCCCACGCCGGCTGCCGGATCGTGGCCGTCGACAACTCCCCGGCGATGATCGAGCGCTGCCGTCGCCATATCGACGCCTACAAGGCGCCGACGCCGGTAGACGTCGTGGAAGGCGATATTCGCCACGTCGCCATCGAAAACGCCTCGATGGTGGTGCTCAATTTCACTATCCAGTTCCTTGAGCCCGCTGAGCGCCAGGCCATTCTGGACAAAGTCTATCAGGGGCTGAACCCGGGCGGCGCGCTGGTGCTGTCGGAAAAATTCAGCTTCGAAGACGCCAGCGTCGGCGAGCTGCTGTTCAACATGCATCACGACTTTAAGCGCGCCAACGGCTACAGCGAGCTGGAAATCAGCCAGAAGCGCAGCATGCTGGAAAACGTCATGCTTACCGATTCGGTGGAAACCCATAAGGCGCGGCTGCGTAAGGCCGGATTCGAGCACGCCGAGCTGTGGTTCCAGTGCTTTAACTTTGGCTCGCTGGTGGCGGTGAAGTCCGGGGAAACGGCATGATCGATTTCAGCAATTTTTATCAGCGGATCGCCAAAGGTCCGCTCTCCCACTGGCTGGAGACGCTGCCCGCTCAGGTTGCCGCCTGGCAGCGCGAGGCCCTGCACGGCAAGTTCCGCGAATGGGAGCGGGCGGTGGAGTTTCTCCCCGAGCTCTCGCCCTACCGTCTGGACCTGCTGCACAGCGTGACCGCGGAAAGCGAAGTTCCGTTGAGCGAAGGCCATCGGCTGCGGATTGAAAACCTGCTGCGCAACCTGATGCCGTGGCGCAAAGGCCCGTGGTCGCTCTATGGCGTGAATATCGACACCGAATGGCGTTCGGACTGGAAGTGGGATCGCGTTCTGCCGCATCTTTCCGATCTGACCGGCCGGACGATCCTCGACGTCGGCTGCGGCAGCGGCTATCACCTGTGGCGGATGATCGGCGCCGGCGCCCATCTGGCGGTGGGTATCGACCCGACGCAGCTGTTTTTATGCCAGTTCGAAGCGGTGCGCAAGCTGCTGGGCAACGATCAGCGCGCCCATCTGCTGCCGCTGGGTATTGAGCAGCTGCCGGCGCTAAACGCCTTTGACACCGTATTCTCAATGGGCGTGCTGTATCATCGCCGCTCCCCGCTCGACCATCTGTGTCAGCTCAAAGATCAGCTGGTTGAAGGCGGCGAACTGGTGCTGGAAACGCTGGTGGTGGAAGGTGACGAAAATACCGTGCTGGTACCGGGCGATCGCTACGCGCAGATGCGCAACGTCTACTTTATTCCTTCGGCGGCGGCGCTGAAAATGTGGCTGGAAAAATGCGGTTTTGTCGACGTGCGTATCGTTGACGTCTGCGTGACCAGTACCGAAGAGCAGCGTCGCACCGAATGGATGACCACCGAATCGCTGGCGGATTTCCTCGACCCCAACGACAGCAGCAAAACCCTCGAAGGCTATCCCGCCCCGCTGCGCGCGGTAATTATCGCCACCCGGCCCGAAACCCAGCAGTCGCTGGCCAAAAAAGCGCGCTAGCCCCCGGCCTTCTGCCGCAAAAATGGCATAAAAAAAGGCCCCTGTTGAAATTGCAGGGGCCTGGTACGGGCAATCATCATATTGGGCGACATGATGTGCAGTAAAAAACGGTTTTCTTTCTCTGCGCACCGGGTTTGAGCTCACCAGCCGGCAGGCTGCGCGCAAACAACGCGGGGCACTCAGGCGGAAATAATGCTCTTCATTTCCGCCACCGCTGCGCCGTTAACGGCATAGCGGGAATATTCATCTGCGTCCGGGTCCGTGGACATCGACAGCCGCGGATTACGAAAGCGCATCGGCGAAGGCAGCCACTGGCCGGCAGAGCTATGCACTTCCTTCACGCCGGCTTCCAGGAACAGCGGCAGGTTTGCTGCCCGCACGCCTGCTCCGGCCATAATGATTGGAGTATCGCCCAGGGCGATAAGTTCCATAATTAATGAAATACCTTTTTCTGCGCTCGCCTGCTGGCCGGAGGTCAGGATCCGCGCGACGCCCAGCTCGGCCAGCTCGGCGCAGGCCTGATGCGGATTTACGCACATATCGAAAGCCCGGTGGAAGGTGACCGCCAGCGTTCCCGCCGCGGCCATAACTTTACGCATGCGCGCAGTATCAACCCGGCCATCGGCGTCCAGCACGCCAATCACGAGACCCGGGAAGCCCAGCTCCCTCACCGTTGTCACGTCATCGAGCATCGCCGCAAACTCACCCTCGGTATAGCAAAAATCACCGCCGCGCGGGCGAATAATCGGATGCACCGGGATAGTCAGCGCCCTACGGGCCGCTTTGAGCACGCCCGACGACGGCGTTAGCCCTCCCTCCTGCGGCGCGGCGCATAGTTCGATGCGGTCAGCGCCGCGTCGCTGCGCCTCCTCGGCGCACTCCGTGCTATAACAGCACACTTCCAGTAGCGTCATTCCCTTCTCCACTCATGCCGCGGGCAACACAGCATGTCACGATTTTTCGGTTCAGAAGCCGCGTGGCTTCACACTGTTACGCATCCGTTGTTTCACTGGCGATAATTTGCTCGATGGACCATGGATGAAATTTGATCGTCACGCTCCCGTCCGTCACCGCCAGCGTCGGATTAGCCAGCCGTTCGCGCTCCCCTTTCGGCGAGCTGGTTTTGACGAAGATCCCCGGCTGGCTGAGGCCGTCGTCGGAGAGCAGCGCCAGCGCGCGGGCGTTAAGCGTTTCCGGGTCGCCGGCGAGCACAATTTCAACATGCTCCCAGCCCTCGTGCGGGTAGCGCTTTTCTCCGGGCCACGGCAGCTCAACCACGCTAAAGCGCCAGTGCGCCACGCTGACAGGCTCATCCAGCTTAAACAGGCAGATGGGCCGACCGTTAATGATGTTTTCTGAGAGCAGCGTGCCACACTGCTCAAGCCCGCTGCGCCAGCGCGCGGCCGTCGCGTTCTGATGACAGCGCAGCGAGATATGGTCCGCGGCCAGGGGCGCAATATCCAGCCCGAGCCGCGCCGCCAGCTGGCCTAGCGCCTCGCTGAAGCGCGGCAGATCCGCGGAAATATCCTGAAGTTCATCAATTTGCTGCCAGTTCGCCATTCTTGACCTCGGTGCTCGCTAAAGGGGCTAATTTATCGCGTTTCCCGGCGGCGACCAACCGGCAATCTGCTTTATCCCGCCCGAGCTGGTTATTCGTTAAGCACGCCGCCCGGCAACGCGCGCGCAGGGCTGACGCAGGGGTGCAAATGCAGTATACTCCTGCCCTAATTTGTCCACATTCCGGCGCCACCCTGCAGGGGTTACGGCGCCTTAAAAGTAAGGTATTCCGGTGAATATTCAGGCTCTTCTCTCAGAAAAAGTCAGCCACGCCCTGATCGCGGCAGGCGCCCCTGCCGATTGCGAACCCCAGGTCCGCCAGTCAGCAAAAATCCAGTTCGGCGACTATCAGGCCAACGGCGTGATGGCAGTCGCTAAAAAACTGGGTATGGCGCCGCGACAGCTGGCAGAGCAGGTGCTGTCTCATCTCGATCTGAACGGCATTGCCAATAAGGTCGAAATCGCCGGGCCTGGCTTTATCAATATTTTCCTCGACCCGGCGTTTTTAGCGGAAAACGTCAGCAGCGCGCTGGCCTCCGAACGCCTGGGCATCGCGCAGCCGCAGGCGCAGACGGTAGTTATCGATTACTCTGCCCCGAACGTAGCGAAAGAGATGCACGTTGGCCACCTGCGCTCCACCATCATCGGCGATGCCGCGGTTCGCACCCTCGAGTTCCTCGGCCACAAGGTGATTCGCGCCAACCACGTCGGCGACTGGGGCACCCAGTTTGGGATGCTGATTGCGTATCTTGAAAAGCAGCAGCAGGAAAACGCCGGTGAAATGGCGCTTGCGGACCTCGAAGGCTTTTACCGTGAAGCGAAAAAGCACTACGACGAAGACGAAGCCTTCGCCGAGCGCGCGCGCAGCTACGTGGTTAAGCTGCAGGGCGGCGACGAGTACTTCCGCCAGATGTGGCGCCAGCTGGTCGACATCACCATGTCGCAAAACCAGATTACCTATAACCGCCTGAACGTAACCCTGACCCGCGACGACGTGATGGGCGAAAGCCTGTATAACCCGATGCTGCCGGGTATCGTTGCCGATCTGAAAGCCAAAGGTCTGGCCGTGGAGAGCGAAGGAGCCACCGTCGTATTCCTTGATGAGTACAAAAACAAGGAAGGCGAACCGATGGGCGTGATCATCCAGAAAAAGGATGGCGGCTATCTCTACACCACCACCGATATCGCCTGCGCCAAATACCGCTACGAAACCCTGCACGCCGATCGCGTGCTCTACTACATCGACTCCCGCCAGCATCAGCACCTGATGCAGGCGTGGACCATCGTGCGCAAAGCCGGCTACGTGCCGGATTCCGTCCCGCTGGAGCACCATATGTTCGGCATGATGCTCGGTAAAGACGGTAAGCCGTTTAAAACCCGCTCCGGCGGTACCGTGAAGCTTGCCGACCTGCTGGACGAAGCGCTGGAGCGCGCGCGTCGCCTGGTTGCCGAGAAAAACCCGGATATGCCTGCCGACGAGCTGGAGAAGCTGGCCAACGCGGTCGGTATCGGCGCGGTCAAATATGCGGATCTGTCCAAGAACCGCACCACCGACTACATCTTCGACTGGGACAACATGCTGGCGTTTGAAGGCAACACCGCGCCTTACATGCAGTATGCCTACACCCGCGTGCTGTCGGTGTTCCGTAAAGCGGAAATCGACGAAAGCGTGCTGGCCGCAGCGCAGGTCATCATAACCGAAGATCGCGAAGCGCAGCTGGCCGCTCGCCTGCTGCAGTTCGAAGAGACGCTGACCGTCGTGGCGCGTGAAGGGACTCCGCACGTCATGTGCGCCTACCTGTACGATCTGGCCGGCCTGTTCTCCGGCTTCTACGAGCACTGCCCGATCCTCTCCGCAGAAAGCGAAGAGACGCGCAACAGCCGCCTGAAGCTGGCGCAGCTGACCGCCAAAACGCTCAAGACCGGTCTGGATACCTTAGGTATTGAAACCGTCGAGCGGATGTAATAGCGCTGACGCGAGTGATAACGAAATAAAGAAACCGGCTCAGGCCGGTTTCTTTTTGGACCGCATCGCGCCAAGCCGGGCGGCGCTCCGCCGTCAGAAATAGCGGCGCAGATATTCCGTCATGCACAGGATCGCCATCGCCTGGCCGTACGGCATCGAGGTAAGCGGAATCTGGCGATAGAAATCGAGATCTGAACCCATGCCGGTGCCGAATGAGGTTTGCAGCAGCTCCCCCTGCGGAGAGATATTTTGCACAATCCCGCGCATGGCCTTCTCCGCGACGCCCGCGAACTCCCCGCTCACGTAGCGCTTACGTACCGCCTTCAGAATGCCGTAGGCAAAACCGGCGGTTGCCGACGCTTCAAGGTATGAATTCGGGTCGTCCAGCAGCGTATGCCACAGACCGCTCTCGTCCTGGCATTGCGCCAGCGCCGCAATTTGCGCATTCAGTACCTGAAGCAGATAGCGCCGCACGGCGCTGTGCTCGGGAAGCTCCAGCAGCTCGAGGAAGTCCGGGATCGCCATCGTCAGCCAGCTGTTGCCGCGCGCCCAGCGGGCGCGGGCGAAATTATGCCGCCCTTCATAGCTCCAGCCGTGAAACCACAGCCCGGTCTCCCGGTCCATCAGGTTCTGCACGTGGAGTAAAAACTGGTATATCGCCTCCTCCACGTACTGCGGCCGGTTGAGTAATTTACCGATCTTCGCCAGCGGCAGCACGGTCATCATCAGGGTGTCATCCCACATCTGCTGATGATTCTCCTCCGCCAGGGTGATGTGCTGCATCCCGCCGTGGCGGGTACGCGGCATCTCGTTCATCGCCCACTCGCCCCAGCTATCGAGCCACGGCAGATACGCCTGCCTGCCGGTCTCCTCATAGCGCCAGGCCAGGGTCAGGAACGGCGCCATGGTGTTGACGTTTTTGGTGGTCGCACCCTCGGCGAAGCGATCCGCGAACCAGCTATCGATAATATCGCGCATCGCGGTATCGCCGGTCTGCTGATAGTACTGATAGATCCCGTATAAGCCGACGCCGTGGGTCCACTCCCAGCCGGCCCAGCCTTTGGTATCGATAACCCGCCCATCGTCCAGCCGTAGCAGAAACGCTCCCGTTTCGTCCTTAATATTAACCAGATTGTCGGTCACCTTTTGGACCAGCGCCTGCAGCTCGTTGCGCGCAATAAAGTGCTCCGGCTGACGCAGTAAGGGACTATGTTTGACAGGCCAAACCTTCATATTATTAACCTCTGTTCAATGTCGAATTCATTTCTGCCCCCTGCCCGAGCGACGGCGCGGCGGGTTTATTACGATTCAGATAGCCAATGTTGTTATTTCCCCACAGGCACGCGTAGGGCATCCCGGCGAGCATCTCCACCACCGCCCGATCCTCGGCGCGGGTCAGCTCCGGCTGCACCCGGCCCGATTCGCGCATTTTGCACGTTTCGGCGTGCAGCACGCCGTGCGTCTCGAGGTTGAGCTTAAAGCGCAGGGAGACGAGGAAGCCGCAGGCCAGCACCAGCAGCGTGCCGACGCTCAGAATTAGCAGAATGGTGTGGCTAACCTCAGCGGGCTGCGTTTTCTGCCCGGAGACAAAGCCGGAGAGCTGCATGATGATGCCCACCAGCATCACCGCCCCCGCCTGGGACGCCTTGCGGGTCAGCGTCATAATGCCGGCGAAAATGCCCTCCCGGCGCTGGCCGGTGATCACCTCATCGACGTCGGCAATATAGGTGTAGGTGTTCCACGGAACATAGTTGATCCCGCCGCGGCCGAGGCCGGCAACGGCGGAAACCAGCAGCAGCAGCGAATAAACGTCGCTCAGCCCGGCGTAATACAGCATCGCATAGGAGAGCGAGCCGAGGCCGAACAGGATTACCACCATCCGGTAGGACGGCGCCGGCCCAAAGCGAATGCACAGCGGGATCATGGCGATGACCGCAATGAACTGGAAGATGGCCATGGTGCCGAGCAGGTTGGACGCCACCGCGGCCTCCTGCATCAGCACAAAGACCACGTAGTAGGTGAAGACGGCGTTAAATACGTCCTGAGCAATATAGCCGCCAAGATACATGCCCAGATGCTGGCGGAAGATCTTAATGCGCAGCGTCGACGCGAGCTCGATAAACAGACGATTGAGGCTCTGCGCCAGCGTCAGATTGCGTTTCTCCTCCTCGGCCCGCAGCGCCGTCTCCGACCACTCCTCGCGCGGACGCTCCCAGGTAAAGAGCCAGACAAACGTCAGCATCATGGCGCACAGAACCGAGAACACCAGGCTTGCGTAAAAAAAGGAGACCACGTTGTCCTTGCCGAAGTGGGTAAGCAGCATGCCCGGCAGGAATGATGCCAGAATGGCCGACATCTGCGCCATCGAGATGCGCGCGCCGGAAAATTTCGTTTTCTTTTTAAAATCATCGGTCATTTCCGGAACCAGCGTTTCGTACGGCACCAGAATCATGGTGTAGACCATATCAAACAGCAGATAGGTCAGCAGGTAGTACCAGAACCCCATATCGCCGACCCACATCATCGAATAGCTGAATACGCAGGGAATCCCCAGCAGGATAAAGAACTTTCGTCTGCCGAAGCGTCTGCCGAGCCAGGTGGTGCCGAAGTTATCGGTGAGGAAGCCCATCAGCGGGCTAATCACCGCATCCAGCACCCTGGCGGTGGCAAAAATAAGCGTCGCCTGAATAGGCGAGAGGCCGCAAAAGGTGGTGTAAAAATAGAGCAACCATGCCGCGGTGAGCGCCGTGGTTCCCGCGCCGAGGAAATCGCCCGATCCATAGGCAAGATAGTTAGCCAAACCGATTTTACGTGTTTTCATCGCCGTAAATCCTGTGTCGTTTTTTTTAGAGAACTCCGACAATCTTTCTGGCCAGGCCAAAAGGGAGTTGATACCTGGCTACAGTAAAAGCATGGCAAGGGGGTTACCTTTTTATATTTGCCAGCCCTGGCCCGGCAATGGCAAAAACGCAAAGAGAGAGTGAACGCGCATCACTTATTTATAAAACAGCATTTCTTTTATAGCAAAACCAGGGGCCATTTTAATAAATGGTCGTCAAAACCGCGGCCGCGCGGCCGGCGAAATAGCCTGCGTCGAGGCGGATAATAGCCCTTGCGGGATCGGGTAAATCGGAGTAAAGAAAAGAAGAAGGGTTATTTTGCGTATCTTAAGGAGGCTTGATGCCCTACTCACATCTGCTCGTCGCCGTTGCCCCAACGCCAGAAAGCCGGACGCTTATCAACAAGGCGGTCTCTATCGCCCGTCCGCTTGACGCTAAAATTAGCCTGATCACGCTGGCAACCGACCCGGAAATGTATAACCAGTTTGCGGCGCCGATGCTGGAGAACCTGCGGGACCTGATGTATGAAGAGACCCGCGGCTTTCTCAACGGCCTGGCGCAGGATGCCGGCTACCCGATTGAGAAAATCACCATCGCCAGCGGCGAGCTTGGCCATCACGTGAAGGATTTTTGCCAGCAGCATAAGGTGGACCTGGTGATTTGCGGCAACCACAATCACAGCCTGTTTTCCCGCGCGACCTGCTCGGCAAAAAATATCGTCGGCAGCAGCGGCGTTGACGTGCTGCTGGTATCGCTGGAGAAAGGCTAGCGCCGAAGCGCCAGCCCTATGCGCTGGCTAGGCCAGTTTGGGGAAGGTTGCCACCTTATGCTGCAGGTGGCTCTGCTCATTTCTCGGTTCTATCCGCTTTAGGTCGGCGATAAACCGCTCCTGCCAGCGGTGGATATCATTATCCTTAACCACCGCCAGCATCGCCGAGTGGCGCGCGATACGTTCGGCCAGCGGCATGGTGAGCGCGCAGTCCAGCGCCGCGGCGACCTCGTCGCGATCGTAGGGGTTGACGATGAGCGCGGTCGGCAGTTCGTTTGCCGCGCCGGCAAACTGCGACAGCACCAGAACCCCGGGGTTCTGCGGGTCCTGGGCGGCAACAAACTCCTTCGCCACCAGATTCATCCCGTCGCGCAGCGGCGTCACCAGCCCGACGTCGGAGTAGCGGAAGATTTTCATCAGCAGTTTGCGTTCAAAATGCTGATTCAGGTAGTAGAGCGGCGTCCAGCCCAGCTGGCCATACTGGCCATTAATGCGCCCGGCGGCGGTCTCCAGCTGGTGGCGGATATCCTGATAGGCCTGCACATCGCCGCGCGAGGTCGGGGCAATCTGGGTATAGCGAATCTTGCCGTGATGCTGGGGATATTTCTCCAGCAGTGCCTCATAGGCCAGGAAGCGCTCCGGCAACCCTTTCGAGTAGTCCAGTCGCTCAACGGAAAAGATATTCTGCACGCTCTTGAGCTCGCTTTTGAGCTGCGCCAGCTTCGGCGGCAGCGGCCCTTTTGCGCTGCGCGCGATCTCATCGGGATCGATGCCAATCGGGTAGACCGCGGTCTGGAACGGTTTGCCCCAGGCGACGTGAGCGTTTCCGCTGCGGGTGGTCAGGCGGGTCTGCACCGCGATGCAGTCGAGAAACGCCTGCCGGTCGCTCTCGGTCTGGAAGCCCAGCAGATCGTATTCGCAGAGCTGTTCAAGCAGCTCGGCGTGCGGCGGCAGCGCGTTAAATATTTCCGGCGTCGGGAAGGGAATATGTAAAAAGAAGCCGACCCGATTATTGACCCCGCGCTGGCGCAGCTCGTGCGCCAGCGGCAGCAGATGATAATCGTGGATCCACAGGATGTCGTCCGGCTCAATCAGCGGCAGCAGCTTGTCCGCCAGCGTGGCGTTGACGCGCTGATAGCCCTCCCAGGCGTCGCGCTGAAAATCGACCAGATCGAGGCGATAGTGAAACGCGGGCCACAGCACCGCATTGGAAAAGCGGTTGTAGTACTCCTCATGGTCCTGCTCGCTAAGGTTAAAGGAGGCCCAGGTGATGTTCCCCTGAGTGACCTTTTTCAACGGCTGGCTATCGTCGCCAATCTCCCCGCTCCAGCCGAACCACAGCCCGCCGGCCGCTTTTAAGGCTCCCATAATCCCCACCGCCAGGCCGCCGGCGCTGGCCTTTTTATCATCCGGTGGGGCAATACGATTAGATACTACGACTAAGCGACTCATAGCCATCTCTCCTGTCGGTTAGCGCGTCTGGTTGCAGCCCATTATTCGCAATATTATTTAGCCACAGGTGCACCGCCGCGACGTCCGGCAAACGCCAGCTCGCCTGGGTTTCGCCGCCGCCGACTTTTACCGAAACGCCGCCCAGCTGGTTAACGACGCCAAAGCCCGCCTCATCGGTTAAGTCATCGCCGACAAATACCGGCCTGCGCCCCTCGAACGGCGCCTCCTGCATAAAGGCGGCGATCGCCTCGCCTTTGTTCACTCCGCGCGGCTTTATCTCGACCACGCACTTGCCCAGCTGCAGCGCCAGCAGCGGATAGCTCTTCACCACCTCCTGGGCCAGCGCCAGCACCGCGCTTTGGTGCTGCGGCGCCTGGCGATAGTGCAGCGCAAAAGCCATCCCTTTGTGCTCCAGCTCGCAGCCCGGCAGCGCCGCAAGCGCCTGCGCCAGCCGCGCGTGAAGCTCCTCCTGTAGCGCATCCGGAAGGGAAACGATATGCGTATTCCCATTGATATCGCGGCGCTCAGCCCCGTGGACGCCGGCCAGTGGCAGCCGGTGAGGACGGGTAAGCTCATCGAGCTCGACCATTGAGCGCCCTGAAATCAATGCCACCGCCCCACTTTGCTGCTGCGCGAGCTGCCGCAGCGCCTGAAGCGCGTTAACCGGGATAACAACCTGATCGGGATGAGGTTTGATATCGGCAAGAGTACCGTCGAGGTCAAAGAAAAATGCGCAATTTCCGGTTGGTACAGGCGGTACAGATATCTGGTCAGCCACCCTGAACTCCTCCTTTCATGGCCAGCGTTTCGCTGGCTGTTAACGAATTGTTAGCCATGTAAGTATAGACAGTGTGACGGAGCTCGCCATTTTTGATAGTTATCACCAGCGCAGCGGGCGCCGGTGATATTCCAGGATTAAACTGAAAGGTTGGGATGTTTACACGCTGCGCTTTGCTTTTTGTTTATAGCGATCGAAGATAACCGCCGCCAGCAGGATCGCGCCGCGCACCACGTACTGCGAGAAGGGAGAGATATTGAGCAGGTTCATCGCATTCTCGACGGTGCCGAGGATCAGGATCCCGGCGATCACGTACGAAATCTTGCCGATCCCGCCCTTTAGCGACACCCCGCCCAGTACGCAGGCGGAGATCACAATCAGCTCATAGCCAATCGAGGTCATCGGCTGGCCGCTGGTCATCCGCGACGCCAGAATAATCCCCGCCGCGGCCGAAACCAGGCCGGAGATAACGAAGATAATAATCCTGGTACGCACTACCGGCACCCCGGCCAGGCGCGCAGCCTCTTCGTTGCCGCCAATTGCCAGGGTATTACGCCCGAAGGTGGTTTTATTCAGCAGCAGGCCAAAGATTATCAGGCAGCCCACGGTCAGCCAAATCGGCGCCGGCAGACCGAACCAGCTGGCGTAGCCGAGGGTGAAGAAGCGCTCGTCTTCAATGCCCACCGCTTTGCCGTCGGAGATAATATAGGCCAGCCCGCGAACAATCTGCATGGTCGCGAGGGTGGTGATCAGGGCGTTGATTTTCAGCCGGGCGATAACAAAGCCGTTGACCAGACCGCTTAGCGCCCCCAGCAGCAGGCCGGCGGCCACGCCAATCCACATGCTTTCGGTGAGGTTGATGACTACGGCGGTCGTCACGCCCGCGCAGGCGATAACCGACGCCACCGACAGATCGAAATCACCGGATGCCAGGCAAAACAGCATCCCGCAGGCCACCATGCCGGACATCGAAATCGCCAGCCCGAGCCCTTTCATATTGATGAACGAGGCAAAGTTCGGCACAAAAATCACGCAGCCGATAAACAGCACGGCAAAGACGACCAGCATCCCAAACTGATCCCAGATACGGGCCAGGCTGAAGGCGGATCGACGGGTATTTGAGGTGGTAACAGAGGACATCATAGGCTCCTTTACTCAGGCGACCGCCTGGCTCACTTTGGGCATCGCAAGGCTTAACGCCTGCTGTTCATTGGCATCTTCATGCAGCAGCTCACCCGCCACTTCCCCTTCGCGCATCACGACGATACGGTCCGCAACGCCAAGCACTTCGGGTAAATCGCTGGAGGCAAAGACCACGGCCACGCCGGATGCCGCCAGCGCGTAGATGACGCTGTAGATTTCATGCCTGGCGCCGACGTCGATACCGCGGGTCGGCTCGTCGAGCAGGATCACCTTCATCTCCTCGGAGAGCCAGCGCCCCAAAATCGCCTTCTGCTGATTACCGCCGGAGAGGTTCATAATCAGCTGTTCGGGTTCCGGCGTTTTAATATTCAGGGACCGAATATGCCGGTCGGCGTTCTGCGCCTCCCAGCCGTTGTTAATCAGGCAGCCGGCGCGAACATGCTTACGTCGGGCGCTGATGTTGATATTGTCGCGCACCGAATGCACCGGAATAATGCCTTCGGCTTTACGATCCTCCGGACACAGCATCATTCCGGCCTGAATGGCCTGCGCCGGTTTACGAATATCGATGGCTTCCCCGTCGATGTACACCTGACCGCCGGTAATCCGCGTGCCGCCAAACAGCCCCTTCAGCAGCTCGCTGCGCCCGGCCCCCACCAGGCCAAAGAGGCCGACGATCTCTCCGCTGCGCACCGCCAGGCTAACCGGCGTTCTCACGCCCGGCGCTTTTACCTGCTCCAGACGCAGGCGCTCATTGCCGTACTCGCGCGGCTTCCAGCCGTAGATATCGCCCAAATCGCGCCCCACCATCGCCTGTACCAGCGCGTCGTGGCTCACCGCTTGCATATCGTCGAAGGTGCGCACGTAGCGGCCATCCTTGAAGACGGTGATCGCGTCGCTTAGGGCAAAGATCTCCGCCATGCGGTGCGAGACGTAAATAATGACCCGCCCTTCCTGGCGCAGCTCGCGAATCACCCGAAACAGGTTGTCGATTTCGCGGGCGGAAAGGGAGCTGGTCGGCTCATCAAAAGCGATAACCTTGGCGTTGCGCGTCAGCGCTTTGGCGATCTCCACCATTTGCCACTGGCCGATAGAGAGATACTTCAGCGGCGTTTGCGGATCGATATCCAGGCCCAGATGCTCTAGCTGCAGCCGCGCTTCGTAGTTAAGCAGGCTGCGGTCCACCATGCCGTATTTACGCGGAAGCTGGCCGAGGTAGATATTTTCCGCGACGGTCATTTCCGGTACCAGATGCAGCTCCTGGTAAATAATGGCGATCCCGGCGTTAAGCGCCTCGGTGGCGTTGCTGAACGCCAGCTGCTGGCCGCGGATATGTAGACTGCCCGCGGTCGGTATATAGTTGCCGCTGAGGATCTTCAGCAGCGTGGATTTTCCGGCACCGTTTTCTCCCATCAGGGCGTGAACCTGGCCGGCATAGCAGTCAAAGCTAATATCGGACAGCGCTTTAACGCCCGGGAAAGTCATGGTGATGCCGCGAAATGAGAGATAAGGGGTAGACTGTTGCATAACGACTCCGCTCTACTGCGCTCAGCCTCCCGCCGCTGCGGGAGACATGGTTAGCAGGCCTTACAGCCCTTTTTTCGCCAGCTCTTCTTTGAAGTTATCGCGAGTAATCAGGACGACATCGGTAACCGCGGTGAATTTCGGCGGCTCGGTGCCCTTGGTCACCCAGTTGTAGAGCATCTCGCTGGTTTTGTAGCCGTGGATATCCGGGCTCGGCAGCAGGGAGCCGTAGAAGCCGGTGGCCTGCGCCTTGGAGAGCTCGTTGACCGCATCAACGCCGTTAATGCCGATGCCAATCACGTCCGGCGCCTTGAAGCCCTGCCCTTCGGTGGCGCGAACGCCGCCCAGGACGGTGTTATCGTTCATGCCGACGATCAGCCAGTGTTTTACCTGCGGATGCTGAACCAGCATCGAGTTGCCGGCATCGAAGGCGCCGGGAATATCGTTGGATTTCGTCGGCACGCGGTAGATCTGCTGCTCCGGGAAGCCGGCGGCTTTCAGCGCGTCCATCGAACCGGTCGTGCGGCGGCGCGCGGTATCGAGTTCGTCGGCGGTAATCGCCATCACTGCGGTATCCTTCACCTCCCAGCCGCGTTTTTGCATCTCTTTATACAGCTCCTGGCCCTGACGAGCACCGATCTCGCTGGCGGCCATCATCACCAGCGGCACGCTCTCCATCGGTTGACCTTTGGCGTTAACGAACCGATCGTCGACGGTGATCACCTTCATGTCATAGCCGCGCGCTTTGGCGACAATCGCCGACCCGAGCTTCGGGTCCGGGGTACAAATGACAAAGCCTTTTGCGCCGCTGGCGGCCAGGCTGTCGATCGCGTTGAGCGTTTTTTCGCCGTCCGGCACCGCGATTTTAATGACTTCAAAACCTAAATCTTTGCCGGCCTTATCGGCGAATTTCCATTCAGTTTGAAACCACGGTTCTTCCGGCTGCTTGACCAGAAAACCGAGCTTCAGCGTTTCCGCCATAGCTGATTGTGACATAACCGCAGCGAGACCGATCGCCGCCAGGGCTTTAGTAAATTTGTGCATGGTAAACTCCAGCTTAAATTCGCTTTCATGTAGGGAAATATCGGATCTAAAATTTTTTTATCAGACTTAAAACAAGGTATTAGGAAAAACCCATCCAACGATGTCGTTGTAGAAATAGTAATAGCCGGGAATCAATTCTCCATACGAGAGCGTTATCACATCACGGAATTACAGTAATTGAGTGCATAAATTCAGCGAAAAATGACATAAAAAATGCGCTAATTGTCAGACAATTAGCGCAGGCATCAGCAGTATTATCCATATCATCAGCAGAGTTATCCCTGTGATACGCCGCAGCGAAACGCGCGGTATTCGCCCCGCGCTGGCGGAGCATTTTTCGCCCGGCACCCCGCCCTTGCGGCGGCGGTGGAAGAATTCAGCAGACCAACCGTCACCTGATGGCTCCGGTCGTCCGGCTGTGAGACTAGTGGCGCTCCGGCGGGCACCACATCAGCCGTTCCTTCAGGCTCGCTGACGCTGGAGGGAAGCGCTGTAGGGCATCGCTGTACCCTCCGCCCTGGCTGCCATAGCCGCGTAGGGACTGCAAAAGCACCCGCAGGGCGCTGTCCCAGACAATGCCCTGCAAATCGCTGTAGGGCCACAGATCGGGTTCACGAATAAACGGCACCAGATAATCAACCCCCTGCTTGACGCCGCGCCCGTCGCAGATCGCGTTCCAGCGCTCGATATCAACGTGTTCGGCATAGCGGTTAAGCAGCAGATGCGCTTCAAGATTGAATAGCGAATAGTGGAACGGCATCGTGCGTTCCAGCTCCATCGTCTGCCTGCCGTCGCGATCGATTTGCGCTGCCATACGCTGAGTAATCCCCTGCTCGACAATCCGCGCGGCCAGCCCTTTGTCACCATAGAACAGAGCGTTCACCACTCTCTGCGCGTCATACCAGGTGCCGTGGTTGTTATGCCAGACGTATTCAGAATGGCCGATTTCGCTGTAGTACATCCAGTGGTTAAAATCGCGAAACCACTGGTGGAGGCCAATAATATCATCGGTATCGAGCACCTTTGCCGGGGAGATCAGGCCGATGGAATCAATAACCATCCACAGCAGGCGCGTATCAATCAGGCCGGTCCCGCGGCCGGACACGATGCCAGGGATCGCCTGGCCATAGTTGAGATGCGGATTCATCCGCGTATCCGCGTCAAGAAACCAGCAGCGGATCTGGAGCGCCGCCGCCTGGGCGTACTGCCTCTTGCCGCTAAAATACCACGCCAGCCCCAGGGTCATGCAGCGCTCGCACATCCGGATCACGCGGGCCGTATCCGTGTCGTTGTTTTCACACTGCGGATTGGTATGCCCATCCCGGCGGATGTAGGGGAGCCCATTGGGCCGCCGCGGGTTGGGCCACCAGTAGGTGCCCAGGCTGTAATAATCATGCGGATCGCCGCTGACCGGCCGCAGCTTTTTATGGACCACGCTCTCCGGCTGTTCGCGACACAGCTTGTCCGCCTCCGCCAGCAGGCTGCTCAGCGCAGGCTGCAGCGGTGAAAAAGGCTGCTTCAGGCTGGCCTGCGCATTCTCCAGATAGCGTTGGTCGAGGGCATACAGCTTCATCGTCACTTTATTCACTCTCCTCGTCGCCAATGCGTAAACCGCTGCGGGCGTCAAAAAGGTGAACCCCGGAGAGCCTCGGCTGCAGCCACAGCTCCTCGCCTTCCCGTACTTCCAGACGCTGCTTGAACACCGACGTAAACGCGCCGCCTCCGGTTTCGCAGAATAGCTGGACGTCCGAGCCGGTATTTTCGATAGCCGTGATTCGCGCGGCGATGGCGTCCTCCCTGGCCTCCTTCACCACGTTGACCTGTTCAGGACGGATGGCGTAAATCACCTGCTGCCCGTGCTTAACCGCGAGGCCAGACGGCAGCATGAGCGTTGAGCCATCCTTAAGCCGCAGGCTTGCCCGGTCGCCATCGCGCTCGACTTCCCCCGACAGCTGATTAATTTCCGGTGAGCCGATAAACCCTGCCACAAAGAGATTCGCCGGCCTGTCATACAGCTCCAGCGGCGTTCCCGCCTGCTCAATGCGCCCGTCGCGCAGGACAACAATCATCTGCCCCATCGTCATCGCTTCTATCTGATCGTGGGTCACGTAGACCGAGGTTGTTTTCAGCCGGCGGTGGAGCTCGCGAATTTCGCCTCTGACCTGGGTACGAAGCTTGGCGTCGAGGTTGGATAGCGGCTCATCAAACAAAAAGACCTGCGGCTTGCGTACGATAGCACGCCCCATCGCCACCCGCTGGCGCTGGCCGCCGGAAAGATCCTTCGGCAGGCGCTCCAGCAGGGGCTCAAGGCCCAGCAGCGCGGCGGCCTCGTTGACCTTTCGATTCACCTCCGTCTTAGCCAGTTTGGCCATTTTCAGGGCAAACCCCATATTTTCTCGTACCGTCATCTGCGGATAGAGCGCATAGCTTTGAAACACCATCGCAATATCTCGCAGCTTCGGCTCAACGTCGGTCACGTTCTTACTGTTGATATGCACTTCCCCGGCGGAAATCTCCTCAAGCCCGGCAATCATCCGCAGCAGCGTTGATTTACCGCAGCCGCTTGGGCCCACCAGCACGCAAAATTCACCATCCGGAATGGTCAATGAGACGTCTTTAATGACGTTCACCTCGCCGTACGATTTACGGACATTATTCAGAACAACGGCACCCATCACACTCTCCTTATCCTTTGACCGCGCCGGACATAATCCCGCGATTGAAATGTTTTTGTAGACCGAGGTAAACGATGATGCTGGGCAGCATTGCCAGCAGGGTAATGGCGATAAAAATATTCGGCGTAATGCTCTCGTCGGTACGCAGCGTGCCGAGGATCACCGGTATGGTATTCAGGCTATCCTGGTTGATGACGATCAGCGGCAGCAGGTACTGATCCCAAATCATAATAAAGCCGAACGTAACGACAGTTCCGAGCGCCGGTTTAACTAACGGCAGAATGACGTGGAAAAAAATCTGCCATTCGTTGGCACCGTCGATTCGCGCCGCCTCCTCAAGCTCTTTTGGAATCGCTGACATAAATTCGGTCAGCACAAAAATGGAGAACGCCCAGCCGACAACCGGCAGAATCATGCCGGGATAGCTGTTGTACAGCGAGGCATCGATCAGCGGCAGGCGCCAGTTGATAATCATATACAGCGGAATGGCGATAACCTCTTCTGGCAGCATCATGGTCGACAAAATAACCAGGCTCACCAGCGCCACGCCGCGAAACTTCTTCCGCGCCAGGGCATAAGCGGCCAGCGCGCTTACCGCCACCTGCAGAATGGTGCCAAAAAACACCACCAGAATGGAGTTCAGCAGATATTGCCAGACGCCAATGTCCTGCCAGGCAAAGATAAAGTTATCCAGCGAGAACGCCTGCGGCCAGGCCAGCAGCTCTCCGGGCTTCACCGGGGCACCGCTGAATGCGGTGGCGACGATCCCCCAGAACGGCCCGACGAAGACCACCAGCAATAGCGCGTAAATACACCAGCGGCCGGCGCTCTCCCAGCGTTTATTTAACATGAAGGCTCCTTAATAACGGGCAATACGTTTTTTGAGAGTGAGATGGGTAATGGTCAGCACGACGGTAAAGGCGAACAGCAGGAACGACACCGCCGAGGCGTACCCATAATCGAACTGCTCAAATCCCAGCTTATAGATGTGGGTCATGATCATCTCGGTCGCATTTGACGGCCCGCCGCCGGTCGTGGCGTAAACTTCAGCAAACACGCGAAAACCGCGAATAAATGAAAGCATCAGCACAACGGATAGCGCGGGGATCATGCCGGGTAAGGTGACGTAGCGCAGGCGGTTCCACCAGCTGGCGCCATCGACGTTCGCGGCGTCGTACAGATCGCGACTAATGCCGGCTAATCCGGCGATAAAAATCACCATGTTGTACGGTACGGCCTTCCAGATATGCAGCAGCATGATGACGCCAAGCGCCTGGTCGGAGCTGGCCAGAAAGCCCTGTTCATCAATGCCGAACCAGCTCAGCACGTGGTTAATCACGCCGTTTGCCGTAGGGTTAAACAGGATGCGCCACATCTCGGCGACAATCGCCGCGCTGGTCACCGCCGGCAGAAAGATCGCCGTACGGATAAAGCGCAGATGGCGGGCGGGTCCCTCCAGCAGCATCGCCAGGAAAAAAGCTAAAATCGCGGCGGCAAACATCGTTACCACAACGTAAAGCAGGGTATTGATCACCGCCGAATGCAGTTCAGCATCGGCAAACGCGCGGGTGAAGTTAGCAAAGCCAACCCATTCATCGGGCTGGTTAAAGTTCACCTTATAGAAGCTCATGATCAGCCCCTGAATCATGGGGATAAACTTAAACCAGGTAAAAATAATCAACGCCGGAGCTAAAAACAGCCATGGGATCAGCTTTCGTTTGCACCTGGCGGTGAGCCAACGGCTTGTCGCCGGTGATGCTGCCGGCGTCAGAGCCGACGCTTTAGTCTCTTGCACGCTCATCCGTCAATGCCTCACTTAGCCAGCACGTTTTGTTTTGCCAGCTCAGCGTCAACTTTAGCGTTCAGATCGTTGAGTTCAGCGGAAATATCGCTCTGGCAGTCGGCAAGGATCCGGTTGAAGCCATCTGCGGTGATCTGCCGGATTGGCGTCCAGTTCGGGACCTGCGGCACATAGCGACCGTGCTGGTTATACAAACGGGAGAAGGTCGCCCAGCGCGTATCCTGGTAGACGCTTTGCACATCCACATTTTTGTTGACCGCCAGACGAACCACCGGAATATGCTTACTGCCTTTCCCCATACCGATTTCCTGGCCCTGCGGGGAAATCATAAATTCGATAAATTTGCGCGCCGCCTCTTTTTGCTTGCTGCTTTTCATCAGGAATACCGTCGTACCTTCGGCAAGGTTCGCTTCCCCCTGCGGTCCCTGCAGCGGAATAACCTCAAATTTATCTTTTCCGGGATCTTTATCGACCAGGTTGATGTGGTAAGGCCCGCTGAAGAACATTCCGCTTTGCCCGGAGCGGAATGAGGGGATCACATCCGCAGTGGTGGCATTAATCGCCCCCGGCTGGGCCACTTTTTCACACAACATGGTGCGGATAAACGATACCGCCTGCGCAACCTGGGGGGTATTCAGCGTTGCGCTAAACCGCCCCTCTTTCATTGCAACGTAGTCCCCTCCCGCCTGCCAGATAAAGGTGCTTAAAAACCAGCTGGCATAGCCGCGGGTGCTGGATGCCGGGACAATAAAACCGTAGGTATCATTTTTGCCGTTGCCGTCAGGGTCCTGGGTGGTAAATGCCCGGGCGAGAGTCATGATATCGTCCCAGCTTTTCGGCTGCGGTAGCCCCAGCTTTTCCCGCCAGTCTTTACGCACAAACAGCGCGAAGGTTTGCGCTGAAGTCGGTACGCCATAATATTTGCCGTCCGCATAGCGCGTGCTCTCCCAGGCCGTCGGGTAGAGCTGGTCGCCGCCGGCAATAGTGGCAGGGTCGATTTCGTCGGCAATGCCAAGCTGGATAAACTGTCCAAGAGACACCGCGTCGTTAAAAATCAGGTCCGGCAGCGCGTTTCCCGCCGCCGCGCGCGCCAGGCGCTGCTCAAAATCGGTGGTCGCATTAAAATATTCTATTTTGATGCCGCTCTGCTTCTCAAAGGTCTGCGCCTCCTGTTGATAAATGTTTTTCGAGTCGTTGCTCGCGCGGATCCAAACGTTTAGCGTGGTTGCGGCATAGCTTTGCCCCATCCCCAGCCCCAAAGCAGAAAGGAGTAACAGGGAACGTAATTTGGTAATGCCTCCAATTAGTAGAACATGTATTTCTCGATGAATGAGCCGATGACTTTTTCGTGCAATTCGATGGAACGTGAAAAACATATTGTTTTGCGTGCCAGCCGCTTGATACGGGTTCGCAGCGTCAGATTGTTTCGCTCAATGCGCTGTGTGAAAATTTTACCAGTCAGATGTATCTCCTTCGGCACCTCTCTGGCGTAGCTTCCCCAATCGTCGCTCGTTATCATGCCAATGCTGAAGGGGGTCAATAACGCCAGCAGCGCCTGACATGTCTCATCATTACGGGGGCCGAACGTATAAGCCAGAACGCCCCCTGTTTTGGTGTTGTAGGCATACCAGAGCCAGTGCTGCCGGGCTTTACTGCCGACAAAGCCCCATTGCTCATCGAGTTCACAGATAAGAGCCACATCTGCATGGGCAACCGGAGAGGATGTTATTCGCTTCGGCGCGAGTTTTTTAAAGTGCGGATGACGGTGTTAATGCCGATTTTTAGCGTTCTTGCCGTATCCCGGACACCGGCACCGTTGAAGGCCATTTCGGTAATTTTCTCTTTGACACCCGGCTTACGGGCTTCATAGGTATAGGTGAGTAAAAACACGCGGTGGCAGTCACGACAGCGAAATCTGTCACGGCCTTTAGGGTTCTGACCATGGCGATAAACCTGAGCAGACTGACAACGGGGACAATGAACGTTAACGCTGGCCATGAGAAAACCTCAAAAGCGGGCATTATACATCATTCAACTAATTAGAGGCATTACCCGCAATTTGTACGGGCGCAGAGCGCGCTGCTGGCCCGGGCCGATGCCGCACTCAAGCATCCACTGTTTTCGGTGATGGATAAGAGCCTGGTTTCCGCCAGCGGCGATAAGCACGATTACTACAGCTTCCCTCCCTACTGGTGGCCAGATCCGCAGACGAAAGACGGGCTGCCGTATATCCGTAAAGACGGGCAAACCAACCCCGATGCCAACAGCGACGCGACCGATAAAAACCGCCTCGTTAAGATGAGCAATGATGTTTACACCCTCGCCCTCGGCTGGTATTTCTCTCGCGATGCGCGCTATGCCGAAAAGGCCGCGGCGCAGATACGCGGCTGGTTTCTCTCTCCCGGCACGCGGATGAATCCAAACCTTGAATACGCCCAGGCGATTCCCGGTATTAATACCGGCCGCGGCATCGGAATTATTGATAGCCGGGCGCTGGTTAGCGTCGTGGATGCTATCGAACTGTTGCGCCCATCCGGGCAGCTCAGCGAAGATGACTACCATCATCTGCAGCGGTGGTTTGGCGATTTCTACTCCTGGATGACCACCAGCAAAAACGGCTTTGAAGAGGATAACTGGCACAACAATCACGGTACGTGGTTTGATCTACAGGCGGCCACCTTCGCGCTGTTTAGCGGCAAAAGCGACGAGGCGAAAAAGCGCCTGCAAATCACGCAGCTGCGCCGAATCGCCGGGCAATTTGACGGTGAAGGCCGCCAGATGGCGGAGATCGAGCGTACCCGTCCCTGGCACTACAGTAATTTTAACCTCGAAGCCTACAGCCAGCTTGGCCGACTGGGCGAAAAGACCGGGGTCGATATCTGGAACTTTTCTCTTGACGACCATAGCCTGCGCAAGGGCTATCAGTACATTGCCGGCTTTATCAATAGCGATAAAACCTGGCCGTGGAAAGACCTGGATAAACCTGAAGATAAAAAGGCGCTATTTAACCTCGCCTCCGCCGCGCACGCGTGGCCACAGGATAATGAATTTGTGCAGAAAGCCCGCTGGCTGAAGGAGAAATATCCGAATGATATTACGACCCTGATCGCGCCGTTACCTCTGCAGTCCAGGGATGGAGAGAGCAAATAATGATCCAATTTTCCGGGCTGTGGCCGGCGATTGCGGCCCGAGCAGCCAACGCAACGCAGGTGGCGAAACTGGCATCTGAACATGCGGACGAACTAGCGATGCCGGTGCAGATCCCGCAGACGGGCATCGCCAGCTGGAATCTGTACTATTTTTGTCCGCATCATAGCGTACGCCTGATTTGGCAAGCGGATTCACCCACGCCCCACCGCTGCCCGGTGGATAATGAAATCTTCAGCGGCGAGCCTTACGACGGCGCGTGGTGGCGCGAACTGAACGGCCGAAATGCCGGCGCCTGCTATCATCTGGGATTACTGTGGCGCCTGACCGGAGAGCAGCGTTACGCCAGTAAAGTCGCCGAGCTGCTCATCGGCTATGCCGACGTCTATCCCGATTATGAAGTGCATGGCGATATTCCCCACAACGGACCGGGCAAAATGAACGCCCAGACGCTCTGTGAAGCCAACTGTATTCTTGAGATGGCTCTGGGGTACGACTTTATCGCGCAGACGCTATCCGCCGAACAGCAGCAGCATATTCGCAGCCGCCTGCTGCGCTGCGCGGCTCTTTTTCTGCGCCAGCACCGCAGCCCGCAGATTCATAACCATGAAGTTAAAATCAGCGCCGCCCTCGCGGTACTCGGCTTCGTGCTGCAGGACGAAGAGCTGCTTGATTTTGCCGTTAACCAAACCTACGGGCTGCGCTGGCAGCTAGCGAACGGCCTGCTTAGCGAAGGGCTGTGGTTCGAAGGGTCAATTCATTACCACTACTACGCGCTGGAGGGCTTTTTTGCCTTCGAAAAGCTGGCACGCGGCACGCGCTGGAGCCTGATTGATGGGCCATGGTACAAAAAAATGCTCAGCTTTCCGCTCTCGCTGTTACTCCCGGACGGAACCTTCCCCCGGCTCAACGATTGCCTCCCGGGACAGGAAAAGCTGTACCACAACGATATCTATGAATTTGCGTGGCATATTTGGGGCGATCCGCGCTATGCCGCCGTGCTCAGGCACACGGTGGGCGACGACCTGACTCTCGATGCGCTACTGTGGCGCGATGTGCCGCTTCCCGACGACGTACCGCCGCTGATTCCGACCAACTCTTTATATGCTCCCGGCGCCGGGCTAACGCTCTGGCGACGGCCCGCAGAGCAGCGGGCGGTGATGATAAAACACAGCCCCTACGGCGGCGAGCACGATCATTATGACCGGCTGAGCCTGCTCATCTGGCACCGGGATCGCGCGCTGCTTCCCGACCTCGGTACGACCGGATACGGCGCGCGTATGCATTACGACTACTACAAGCAAAGCGCTACCCACAACACGTTATCCATTAATCAGGGCAACCAGCCGCCGGCCAACGCCAACATTATTGGCTGGCATCAGGGAGAGGATTTTCAGTGGCTGGATGGCGAAGTTGACTGGCGTTCCCCCCCGCCGGTTTTAAACAGCCATACGCGGATAGAGTGGGACAGCGCCGCCTGGCGGGACGTGCAGTTTCGCCGGCAGCTATTGTGGGCGGGTGATGTCCTGATCGATCTTGCGACGATCGAGAACCCGCACCGACAGCAGCTGGACTTCACGCTACACCTGGCGGCACGGACGCTGGATCAAAGCGGCCTGCCGCTGCCGTTCGCGCTGAGCGGGCCGCTGCAAAAGATGCGGGGTGCCACGATGGTGCCGCTGCAGAACTGCCAACCGCGCCACTTTGCCGCCGGAAGCGAAACCTTCGCACTGTGGCTAGCCGGCGACGGGGAGCTGTGGCAGGGCTATGCGCCCGATAACCCTGCACTGGGCGAACTCAGCTATCTGGTGATGCGCAGCCATCAACCTCAGACGCACTTCCTCTGTATCTGGGATTTTGCCAGCCAAATGCCGCTGACGGACGTGAGCGTCCATCATGACGATTGCGGCACCCGGCTTACGCTATGGCGAGCCGACGGAGCGACGCGGATCGCCATTAGCGGCGATCGCGGCGCGCTCCCCACCGTGTCGGCCCCCTTTCGGCACGCCCCTCACTCCCCGCTATCGTGATTTTTTGGCGCTCCGGCGCCATTTTTTATTTCCTGAATAGGGTTAAAAACGTTTAACCCGATCGCCTTACTGCGCGGCTAAATCGCCAGGCCAATGATGAGCGACGGGGTAAAACGCATTAGTGCGCTTCGCTTTGCGGGGTGAACTTCAGCTCAATCAGGGCAATCGCCTTTTGCACCGCGCGCATCGTAACCGGGTCGGACGATGAAGGATGGCTTGAAAAATCAATCGCTTTAAGCTGAGTAGCCATCTTTTCGCGCACCTCTACAGGGGCGATAACGTCAATGACATCGAGGATCTGTTTGATAACCAGCTGACAGGCAACCACGTCGGAAACCAGCTCGTCTTGTTCGGTAAGGTGTTGAGACATTTTTTACTCCTTTTTGCAGGAGCGTAATAGTACCCTAAATCGGTCGAGATAAAAAAACCTGCCGTAGCAGGTTTTTTTATCAGAACATGCCGGCCGGCGGCACATCTTTGAAGGTCTTACAGTAGGTGTCAAAAATGCTTTTCAGGATCTTGCGCAGCTTCATGGCCTCACTCCGTTTTTGTTATGCAGGTGTTAATTTTTGTACGTATATAATATGACCAGCATCACAAAAATCAATTTAAATGTGCGCCAAATCACAAATAAAATTGCAGACTGCATTTTAAATTTAACAAGAAAGCGGGCGAAGCCGGAGCGTTCCCCCCTCTCCTACTCACCATCTCAGCGGGCTATGGCGACAACACAATGACAACAAACATCTCTGCCCGGGAAGACCGGGCGTTCTCGGCGCCGGCGCTGCTGGTTGCCGGGGCTTTTTTCATGGAGTTTCTCGACGGTACGGTGATCGCCACCGCGCTACCGGACATGGCGAAAGATTTTGGCGTGGCGGCGGTGGATCTCAATATCGGGATCAGCGCCTACCTGATTACGCTGGCGGTTTTGATCCCGGCCAGCGGCTGGATAGCCGATCGTTTCGGCGCGCGCAGGGTATTTACCCTCGCGCTGGCGATTTTTACCCTTGCCTCGGTGTTCTGCGGCCTTTCAACCAGCGTCGATACCTTCGTCGCCATGCGTATCCTGCAGGGGATGGGCGGCGCGCTGATGGTCCCGGTCGGCCGGCTGGCGGTGCTGCGCACCACCCCGAAACACCAGCTGATTAAGGCTATTGCGACGCTGACCTGGCCCGCGCTGGTGGCGCCGATTATTGGCCCGCCGCTGGGCGGCTTTATTACCAGCTACGCCAGCTGGCACTGGATTTTCTTTGTTAACGTCCCGCTAGGCCTCGCGGCGATAGCTCTGTCGCTGCGCATTATTCCCGATATCCGCGAGGAGGAGCGGCGACCGTTCGACCTTCCCGGCTTCCTGGCCACCTCGGTGGCGATGGTCAGCCTGGTCAGCGCCATGGAGATCCTCGGCGACAACCGGCCCGAGGGCTGGAAGACCCTGGCGCTGCTCGGGCTTGGGATCGGCTGCATGCTGTTCTCGCTGCGCCACTTCCGCCGCGCCGCCTGGCCCATGGTGCGCCTCGATGCGCTGCAGGTCCCCACGTTCCGGGTCACCATGTACGGCGGCTCGCTGTTTCGCGCCTCCATCAGCGCCGTACCTTTCCTGCTGCCGCTGCTGTTCCAGGTGGGATTCGGCATGGATCCGTTCCACTCGGGACTGCTGGTGCTCGCCGTGTTCGTCGGTAACTTCACGATTAAACCCGCGACCACGCCGCTTATCCGCTGGCTCGGTTTTCGCCGCCTGCTGTTGATAAACGGCGCGCTTAACGTTCTGTCGCTGCTGGCCTGCGCATTTTTGACCCCGCAAACGCCGGTGTGGTTAATCCTGTCGATCCTGTTCCTCGGCGGCGTTTTCCGATCGATTCAGTTCACCGGCATCAGCACTCTGGCCTTTGCCGATGTGCCCTCTGCGCAAATGAGCTACGCCAACACCTTATTCAGCACCGCGTCGCAGCTGGCGGTCGGCCTCGGGATAACCCTTGGCGCGATCGGTATTCGCATCGGGGAGAAGTTGAGCGAATGGCTAAGCCTGTCGACCCTGCCCGGCATCAGCTTTCGCCTGTCGTTCGCGTTTATTGCGTTGATTTGTCTGGTGGGAATGGTGGATAGCCTGAAGCTGGCCGCGGATGCCGGAAGCAGCGTATCGAACAAAAAAGCATAAGCGCAATCAGGGCCAGCCGCGGCTGGCCCTGATTGCGATTAACCGACGATCTGGCGAACGAACGCTTCGATCTCTTTATCCTGGCAATTCTCGAAGAAGCACTGCTGAAAGCGCGGACCGGAAACGGCGGTTTTAACCAGCTCCGGATCGATAGCGCGCAGCGTGTCGAGGTAATTCTCTTTCACCACCGCCGCTTTCACCGTATTCAGAATACCGGCATTACGTACCTGCGGCTCTTTACGCTCCGGCGGATAGCCTTCCCCGTTGCGGCCGGTGAACGCTTTTTCGAAAATAAAGCGTACGTTCAGCTCTGCTCCCCAGCCGAAACCTTTCGCAAACGGCAGAGAAAGCGCGTTGCCGTTGTTGATCTGGGCAAACAGGAAGGCGTCGGCCGGGTCGATACAGTAGCCGCACACCACGCCCGGATGGATGTTCAAGGACATCAGCGCGCCCTGGCCGGTGCCGCAGCCGGTGACCACGAAGTCCACCGCTTGCGAATTCAGCAGAATGCTGGCCATGATGCCCAGATGAATATAGGTCAGATGATGATCGTGCTCATCGCTCATCCCCACGTTGTACACCGGGAAGCCTTTCTCATCGGCAACGGCGTTGAGCTCGTTGAGGATGATGGCATTTTTGTTTGCCTGGCTGTTTTCCATCATCAGTGCAATTTTCATGCTTTACTCTCCTGGATGCTTTGCGGGTGCTTCCGCGATAGGTCGTTAACGTTGCTATGACATTACTACTTAACAAACGAACTTTCAAATTTTATGAAAAGTTGTTTTATAAATCACGTAGCGCTTCACACTTTTGTCCTAACCTCTCGCCCTTCCCACATCCGCCTCCCTGCCGCTCCGCAATCGGCAAGATTCAAGCCAGGCCCCCGGTCTCCGATCTCCGGTTATGCGGTTTCTCATATTTATCCGCCGCGATCGCTTAGCGTTATTTATTAAATATAAATTAAAACCATTCTCATTAATTATTAAATTGCCAATGCGTTTTATTCCCATTTTCATTTTTAATAAATATTTTTTTAATTTACTTTTTGCAAATAAATAAATAACAAATTATAGTGAGCGCACAATAATCTTTATGCCTATATTTTGGAGTACGCGCTATGCTGAAAACAGAAATGATCGATAAGCTCAATGAGCAGATGAACCTTGAACTCTATTCCTCTTTGCTTTATCAGCAAATGAGCGCCTGGTGCAGCTATCATAGCTTCGAAGGGGCGGCGGCGTTTCTCCGTCGCCACGCTCAGGAAGAGATGACCCATATGCAGCGCCTGTTCGACTACCTGACCGACTCCGGCAGCCTGCCCTGCATCAACGCTATTGCCTCTCCGTTTGCCGAGTACGCATCGCTGGATGATCTGTTCCGCGTCACCTACGAACACGAGCAGTTGATTACGCAGCAGATTAACGCCCTGGCCCACGCCGCTATGTCCACGCAGGATTATCCGACCTTTAATTTCCTGCAGTGGTATGTTGCCGAGCAGCACGAAGAAGAGAAACTGTTTAAATCCGTTATCGATAAACTGAGCCTCGCCGGCAAAAGCGGCGAAGGTCTGTACTTTATTGATAAAGAGCTGGCAACGCTCGATACGCAGAAATAATTATAGCGGCGACGATGCTTCGGCATTGTCGCCCAATTAATGCTGACAGATTTTACTTTCGCTGGTATTAAATCCGGCGTCTGCGGCAATAAACTTTCCCTTCTTTTGTAAAAATATCACCAGCTCTCCGGCGGTGAGATTTTCCGCCGAACAGGTATGAAAACGAGCCTTCTCGCCAAAGCGGGCGACTATCGCCGCTTCAAGGCTGGCAACGCTGTAGGCTTCGCCCGAAGCGATCATCATCTGCAGAACTTCATGACCGTGAATAGATTGCATAACTCCTCCTGTAAAACGCCCACGATAAACCACCTTATCGCTTCAGGCTTTGCGCCAGCGCAGCATTAGCGCGGGTTCCCGGAGTGTAAACTTTTAATGACAAGAGCTGTAACCCTCATTTGACGAACCAGTCGATTTCACATACTCTGCGCGACATATTTTATTGTTAATTCCTCCATGGATAGAGAGAAACGTGAAGAATCGCACTCTTGGTAGTATTTTAATCGTGGCAGGGACCACTATTGGCGCAGGGATGCTGGCAATGCCCCTGGCATCCGCTGGCGTTGGTTTCGGCGTCACGCTCGGGCTGCTGATCGCCCTGTGGGCATTGATGTGCTATACCGCGCTGCTGCTACTGGAGGTCTATCAGCACGTGCCGGCGGATATGGGGCTCGGCTCTCTCGCCGCCCGCTACCTCGGGCGCTACGGGCAGTGGGTCACCGGATTTTGCATGCTGTTTCTGATGTACGCCCTGACGGCCGCCTATATCAGCGGCGCAGGAGAGCTGCTGGCCTCCAGCCTGAACCAGTGGCTGCAGTGGAATCTTCCGCCGGCAGGCGGGGTGCTGCTGTTTACCGGCATTGGCGGGGCGGTGGTCTGCCTCGGGACCTCGCTGGTCGATCTGTGCAACCGCTTTTTATTCAGCGCCAAGATTATTTTTCTCGCTATTATGCTGGCCCTGCTACTGCCGCATATCCATCGAATAAACCTGCTGACCCTGCCGCTTCAGCAGGGGCTGGCGCTGTCGGCGATCCCGGTTATTTTTACCTCTTTCGGTTTTCACGGCAGCGTACCGAGCATCGTCAGCTACCTTAACGGCGATATTCGTAAACTGCGGCGGGTATTTATCATCGGCAGCTTTATTCCGCTGGTGGCCTATATTTTCTGGCAACTGGCGACGCTGGGCAGCATTAGCTCACCGACCTTTGCCGCCCTGCTCGGACAGCATGCCGGCCTGAACGGCCTGCTCGAGGCTATCAGAGAGGTCGTTGCCTCACCGCACGTCGAACTGGCGGTTCATCTGTTTGCCGATCTGGCGCTGGCCACGTCGTTCCTCGGCGTCGCGCTGGGCTTGTTCGATTACCTGGCCGACCTGTTCCAGCGTAAAAATACGCCGGGCGGGCGGGTGCAAAGCGGCGTCATCACCTTTGTACCGCCGCTGGCCTTCTCCCTGTTCTATCCGCGGGGTTTCGTGATGGCGCTGGGCTACGCCGGCGTTGCCCTGGCCGTGCTGGCGCTGATGCTACCCGCGCTGCTGGTGATGAAGAGCCGCCAGCAGCATCCGCAGGCGGCATGGCGCGTTGTCGGCGGAACGCCGGCTCTGTGGCTGGTCCTGCTGGGCGGGATCGCTATCGTGCTGATTCAGTTTTGTATCGCGATCGGCGTTTTACCCGCCGTCGGATAAAAGAGTAAGGGGCCCTGGCGGCCCCTTATTTTATTTCGCTAAGCAGCACTGCTTATATTTCTTACCGCTGCCGCACGGACAGGGATCGTTACGGCCAATTTTGGCATCATTTCTGATCGGCTGCTGCACTTCCGCCGGCTGCGCATGCTCCGTCCAGTATTGATAAAGCGCCAGCGCCGCCGGTTTAATACGCTCCACGCTGGCGAGGAAATCATCGACAGAGAGCGCTTCAACCGCCGGGAACTGCGCTTCCGTCCCGTGCAAAGCGATGATATCCAGCTCGGCCTGCAGCTCCGCCGGTAAAGCGCCCCAGCGGCCCAGACCGACGCCGCGCATATAGCCAAAGCACCACTCGCCTACGATAGTCAGCTCCTGACCTTCCTCTTCACGCGTGCCAAACAGCGGCTCGAACTGCTCCGGATAGTCCTCCAGGCGCTCGGCGACATCGCTCATATGCTGCAGAGTAAGGTTGACGAAGCGGTCGCGCTCGCGATCGTTGGCCCAGCGCGGCACGCTGTCGGCGCCGCCCCAGATAGCCAGCAGCCACTGGGCGGGTTCAATCTCGGCTGGCCCGGAGAGGATCGCCGTCAGCAGGCCATCGAGCTCGGAGACATCAAGGATGGCGCCGTCGGTGGCGTATTTCGACAGGATATCGTCCAGCCATTCAAGTTCGCTTTCGTTCAGGGGTCCGGTTTTCATAAACAGGCTCGTCGTCATAGAAAAATGGCGCATACAGTAGCGGAAATGCCGGGAGAAAACCACCCGGCGCGGGCATTCTACGCGGGTTAAATATCTTTAATAATGCTCGAGCGCATCGTTTCATATTCGCTTTCGCTGATCGTCCCGTCATCGCGCATTTTTGTGGCCTGAGCCAGGCGCTCTCTGACGTCGTCGGCGGAAGAGACGGAGGCGCTCTGCGCGTCGGCGGCGTTATTATCCTGCTGAACGTCGCCAAAGCGGTTAACCCCGGCGGTGCCCCGGGCGAACAGCAGCCAGATTGACATCAGCAGCGAGATGATTCCGCCGGCCACCATCAGCCATACCCATGCCGCCGCCCCGCCTTCTTCAACGGTGCCGGCAACGCCAATCAGGCCGATGATCAGCAGCAGGAAAGGCGCCAGCAGCCACCAGCCGGAGCGATTCAGATCGTGGAGGCGGCGTACCGCCACCGCGATCCCCGGGATAATGATAATCAGGCTAAACAGCCCGCCGATAACCGGGATCAGCCCCAGAATCGCCGACAGTATAAAGTTAGCGACGGTAAATACCGCGTACTCTTTGCGCGCCGAGCGGCCGCGGAAGGTGGCATATTTCCGGAAACAGTTACCGTAGCTTTCAAGCAACGTAGCCATAAAATCCCTCATTAAAAATAATTTATTATTGCCGTAACGGCATATGGTCCCAAAGGCAGTTTATCCGGCCCGCAGGCGCGTGCCGGAGCGCTATTTTAGCGCAGTTTGCCAGAAATGTGCCGGAGAAAACTGAGGGCTTGACCGCCGGAGGCCTGGAGCGCACATCGAAACTTCTTGTTATTTTTACCCCGTGGATAGTAGCAGGATTGTCGGGCGAAGCTCCGCACCGGCGAAGGGACAGGAAGATAATAGATGAAGGGGTATTATGAATACGGCGGATTTCAGGCACAAAAAAACCACCCGTAGGTGGTTTCACGACACTGCTTATCATTGATTTTATTCTATAATCCCAATGGTACCCGGAACGAGACTTGAACTCGTACAGCCTATGGCCGAGGGATTTTAAATCCCTTGTGTCTACCGATTCCACCATCCGGGCTCGGGATGTAAATTGGAGGCGCGTTCCGGAGTCGAACCGGACTAGACGGATTTGCAATCCGCTACATAACCGCTTTGCTAACGCGCCCTTAATGCTGTAACACCCGCAACTGCCGATGTTTTTAAACTGGAGCGGGAAACGAGACTCGAACTCGCGACCCCGACCTTGGCAAGGTCGTGCTCTACCAACTGAGCTATTCCCGCATTAGCAAGGCAATCTGCTAATCATTTGATTTTGTTATCGTCTGGCGAACCGCGCTGCCGTTCGATGCGTTGCATTCTACTTACCTGGCGCAATGAGTCAACGATATTTTTTAAAACCTTGCGTCGTTTGCTGAAAATTACGCCGAAACGATCACTGATCAAGCAAATCGCCGCGCGCCGCGTTCAAATATTGCAGCATTGACCACAGAGTCAGCACCGCCGCCACGAGGAACAGCGCGATCCCTGCCCCTTCAACCCACTCATTTGGCCGCCACAGCATCCACACCAGCGCCGTCATCTGCGCCGTCGTTTTTACTTTGCCGATCCAGGAAACCGCCACGCTGCTGCGTTTACCCAGCTCGGCCATCCATTCGCGCAGGGCAGAAATAATGATTTCACGGGCGATCATCGTCGCCGCCGGCAGGGTGACCCACCAGGTGTGGTAGTGCTCGGCGACCAGCACCATCGCAATGGCCACCATGACCTTATCCGCTACCGGGTCGAGAAATGCGCCAAAACGGGTGCTCTGATTCCAGCGGCGCGCCAGATAGCCATCAAACCAGTCGGTTACCGCGGCAACAAAAAAGATCAGCGCGCAGGCGAACGGCGCCCATACCACGGGAAGGTAAAACGCCAGCACAAAAAACGGTATCAGGATGACGCGAAACAGAGTAAGCAATGTAGGGATGTTAAATTGCATAGTGACGGGTAACTATCTGTTAGAAGTAAAAATTAGCCCTATGTTGCTACAGAGCCCCTAATGTTTCAACGAGTAGAAGATCTTTTCTGCCAGACCGTGAGATATACCCGGTACTTGAGCTATCTCTTCGACGCTGGCCTTCTGGAGCCCCTGCAGACCGCCCATATATTTCAGCAGCATCTGCCGACGTTTTGGCCCTACTCCTTCGATAGTCTCCAGCGTGCTGGTACTTTTCACTTTTGCCCGTTTTTTACGATGCCCGGCGATGGCATGATCGTGCGACTCATCGCGAATATGCTGAATGACGTGCAGCGCGGGAGAGTCCGGCGGCAGGCTAAACCCTTCGCCCTCAGGTTCAAAGAATAGCGTTTCCAGGCCCGCCTTGCGATCGCTGCCTTTTGCTACCCCTAATAGTAGAGGATGATGTTTATCCCAGTTCACATCCAGCTCAGCAAACACGCTTTTCGCCTGCCCGAGCTGCCCTTTACCGCCGTCTATCAGAATAACGTCCGGGATCTTGTTCTCTTCGAGCGCTTTACCGTAGCGTCGGCGCAGAACCTGATTCATCGCCGCATAGTCATCCCCCGGAGTGATCCCGACGATATTATAGCGTCGATACTCGGCGCGCAGCGGCCCGTTGCTATCAAACACCACGCACGAGGCGACGGTCTGTTCGCCCATAGTGTGGCTGATATCAAAACACTCCATGCGCTTCACCGCCGGCAGCTTGAGCAGCGTCGCCAGCGCCTGCAGGCGCTGATGGATGGTTGACTGCTGGGAGAGTTTGGTCGTCAGCGCCGTCGCGGCATTGGTGCGCGCCAGCTTCAGGTAGCGCGCGCGATCGCCGCGGGGTTTCGTCTGAACATTCACCCGCCGCCCCGCCAGCTCGGAGAGCGAGTCCGCGAGCAGGGTTTTATCGCCAAGGTTAAAGTCGAGCAGAATCTCCCCGGGCAGGGTACGCATCTGGCTGCCCTGCAGGTAGAACTGACCGACGAAGGTCTCCACCACTTCCCCGAGCTCGGTGCCGCCGGGGACCTTCGGAAAATAGCTGCGGCTGCCCAGCACTTTCCCCTGACGAATAAACAGCACGTGGACGCAGGCCATGCCTGAATCAAAGGCGACGCCGATAACGTCCAGATCATCGCCATTATTTGAGACAAACTGTTTCTCGGTCACCCGGCGTACGGCCTGGATCTGATCGCGAATGCGCGCCGCCTCTTCAAACTCCAGCGCCTGGCTGGCCTTCTCCATGCGGGCGATAAGCTGCGTCAGGACCTGATCGTCCTTGCCGGCTAGAAACAGCCGCACGTATTCAACCTGCTGCGCATACTCTTCCTCGCTAACCAGCCCCGCCACGCAGGGGCCCAGACAGCGGCCAATCTGGTACTGCAGGCACGGACGCGAGCGGTTGCGGTAGACGCTATTTTCGCACTGGCGAACGGGAAAGATTTTTTGCAGCAGCGCCAGCGTTTCGCGCACCGCATAGCCGTTCGGGAAAGGACCGAAATATTCGCCCTTCGCATGCTTTGCACCGCGATGGGTCGCCAGCCGCGGATGGGCATCGGCGCTGAGGAAAATAAAGGGATAAGATTTGTCATCGCGCAACAGCACGTTATAGCGCGGCTGATACAGCTTGATATAGTTATGTTCAAGCAGCAGGGCTTCCGTTTCGGTATGGGTTACCGTTACGTCTATTTGCGCGATCAGGGCCACCAGGGCTTCGGTTTTACGCGAAGCCAAATTGCTGCGAAAATAGCTGCTTAGCCGCTTTTTCAGATCTTTTGCTTTACCCACGTAGATAACGGTACCGCCAGCATCGTACATCCGATAGACGCCCGGCTGGCTGGTAACTGTCTTCAGGAAAGCTTTGGCATCAAAAACATCACTCACAGACTTGCTAACGACTCCGCATTACACAGGCCATGGCGGATTGCCAGGTGAGTCAGCTCAACGTCGCCGTGAATGTTTAATTTACTGAACATCCGATAGCGGTAGCTGTTCACCGTCTTGGGGCTCAGATTCAGCTGCTCTGAGATCTCGTTGACCTTCTGACCCTTAGTGATCATCAGCATAATCTGCAATTCTCGTTCAGACAAACTGGCAAACGGCGATTCCGTTTTTTCCGGCTCGATCTGGCTGAGCGCCATCTGCTGGGCGATATCCGAGGCGATATAGCGCTGTCCGGACGCCACGCAGCGAATCGCATTGACCACTTCCTGCGGCGCGGCGCCTTTACTCAGGTAGCCCGCGGCCCCTGCCTGCATCACCTTGGCCGGCAGCGGGTTTTCGGTATGTACGGTGAGCATAATGACTTTGGTATCGACAATTGAGCGCGCAATTTTACGCGTCGCCTCAAGACCGCCGATTCCCGGCATATTCATGTCCATCAGGACAACGTCAACGGGATTCGCCCGACACCATTTAACGGCATCCTCGCCGCAGCAAGATTCGCCAACGACGTTAATCCCTTTTATATCTTCCAGAATGCGTCGTATCCCTGCGCGCACCAGTTCGTGGTCATCAACAAGAAGGACGTTGATCAAAGGAATAATCTCCAGAATTAGGGATAACACAGCTGATAGTTTATCGAACCCATATTACCGGGTTTTGGCGTAATTTTAAAAGCCAAAAGTGTTCTTCAGAGGATTTATCCGCCATTTATGGCAAGTTGTTTGCACACCTGGTGGAAACCTATACATAACAGAGAGTTGTATAAGGTCCTATTTTTAACATTCGACATACAGAAAACGGGTAATGCCTCCAATCAGTAGAACATGTACTTTTCGATGAAGGCACCGATGACCTTTTCGTGCAATTCGATGGAACGTGAAAAACATATTGTTTTGCGTGCCAGCCGCTTGATACGGGTTCGCAGCGTCAGATTGTTTCGCTCAATGCGCTGTGTGAAAATTTTACCAGTCAGATGTATCTCCTTCGGCACCTCTCTGGCATAACTGCCCCAGTTATCGCTGGTAATCATGCCGATGCTAAAGGGCGTCAACAGGGCCAACAGTTCCCGACATGTCTCATCGGTACGTGGGCCGAAAGTATAAGCCAGTACGCCACCCGTTTTGGTATTGTAAGCATACCAGAGCCAGTGCTGCCGGGCTTTACTGCCAACAAAGCCCCACTGCTCATCAAGCTCGCAGATGAGTGCCACATCGGCATGAGCGACAGGAGAAGCGGTTATCCGGGACGGCGAGAGCTTTTTAATGTCCGTATGACGGTATTGATACCGACCTTAAGAACTCTGGCGGTATCGCGGACGCCGGCACCGTTGTGTGCCAGTTCAACTATCTGTTCTTTTACACCGGGTTTTCTGGCTTCATAGGTATAAGCCAGCTGAAAAACGCGGCGACATGACCGGCAACGAAAGCGCTCGTGCCCGGAACAGCTGTGCCCATGGCGATAAACAGAATCGGAATGGCAACGAGGACAATGAACAGTAACGGTAGCCATAGAAAGCCCTAAATACCAGTAGCATATCATGGTTTTCTATCGATTGAAGGCATTACCAGAAAACGTAATAAACACAACATAATACCTCGTTGATAAATACGAAAGAAAATATGTAACAATAATTAACGTTAAAAATCACACTAAAAATTAACAATTTGCGGACGCCAGGGCGGGCTTTATTCAGCCAATTAACCGCTTCACAGCTCCGATCAGAGAACGTAAATTACGCGCTCCTATTTTTTCTCTCGCTTGTGGTATACTGCGCCGCTTTGAGATTGAGTATTGCGCAAAAGCGCCGATAGCAAACGAGGATATCGATGAGCACACCAGATTTTTCCACTGCAGAAAATAATCAAGAGCTGGCGCAGGAAGTGACCTGCCTGAAAACGCTGCTGACGCTGATGCTCCAGGCAATGGGCCAGGCCGATGCGGGTCGGGTGATTATTAAGATGGAAAAGCAAATTACGCAGATGGAAGATGAGGCTCAGGCTGCCGTATTCTCCAGCACCGTTAAGCAAATTAAACAGGCTTACCGTCAGTAACAATAAACCGGCTGGCAGTTATACTTTCAGCCGGTTTCACGCCTGGCACGCAGAACAATGGGCTAGCTCAAATTAAGCCGGTGGCAACCGCATAGCAGGCTATTTGCGTTTTATTCGGCGCGTTGAATTTCCGTTGCATATTTTTCTGATGAAAATTGACGGTATTTTCTGAGATAGAGAGAATTATCGCGACCTCGGCCGAGGTTTTCCCTTCCGCAGTCCATTTCAAAATCTCCAGCTCACGCCGGCTGAACTTCATTTCCGGCGGCATCACCATCGCGTCCTGCAGGCGTAATAGCGTTAACAGGCTTAGCTCAATCAGCATTCTCAGGCGCATTTCCAGCTCGTCTGCCGGATAAGGGCCTGCGCTACGTTGCTGCCCCGAGACCGAAAGAAACCCCTGCGCATGGTTGGGTAAGGTGAGGCATTGGGTGATCCCCTTCACCAGCCCGTGATCGCGCGCGCCGTCCCATAGCTCCTGAGCATCGCGAAACAGCCCGTCATTCCACGGCAGGTGACCTTGAAGAAAATTTTCCGATCGCAGCACCGGATCGATGGCAAAATAGTTCTCGGCTTGATAGTGCGCCATCCACGCCTGCGGATAGGTCGTCTGCAGCGTCACCTTAGGGCGCGTAAAGGGCACGGGATGACGCACGCAGAGAGCAAAATAGTCATATTCCAGCCCTTCCGCCTGCTGCTGCAGGAGATTATAAACCTCCGCTCCCGCCGAAATTGACTGAAATTGTTGCAGCATTTCCCGCCGCCAGCTGAAAAAATCATTGTCCCTCATAACCGACCAAATAACTCCTGAGTAATTATCATTATTACAAATACAAAAACTAACACATAAATCTTATTTACATGTATAAAATATCGTGTATAGCGCACATATTAGATCGCTGCCGGCGCTATTCCGCGGCGGCGACAGAAGAGAATGTTGTCTCATTTATCTCAGCCGTGGATATATTCTCAATGGCGGGAGGTGCTTAGCGCGCATCCTGCTGCAGATATTTCCTCCTCTTACCCCTGCGGTTTTACCTTCAGCGATAAGGAGCGGCGCATCGTTCCGTTTGGCCAGTACGCGGCTGAATATACAAAAACCAATCGATAAGCAGCATTTAATCGTTCCGCTCTTTCAGAGCGGCGCTATCGTCCTGCGCTTGGGGAGGATTTTTATTCCGCAGGCCGGGCGAGCGCATTTCCTGCGGCTGGCGGGAACGCCGGTTATCCGGTCGTCCCCGCCCTTTTGCCGGGCTCGGCAGCCGCAGGCCGTTACTGCATCAGGAATTTTTCGAGGAACTGACGGGTGCGCGGCTGCTGCGGATTGGCAAATAGCGCCTTAGCCTCACCCTGCTCGACGATACGTCCTTGATCCATAAAAATAGCCCGGTCGGCCACGTCGCGGGCAAAGCTCATTTCATGGGTCACGATCACCATAGTGCGCTTCTCCTGCGCCAGCTGACGGATCGTATTCAGCACTTCGCCTACCAGCTCAGGGTCGAGAGCCGACGTGGGTTCATCAAACAGGATCACGTCCGGACGCATCGCCAGCGCGCGGGCAATCGCCACGCGCTGCTGCTGGCCGCCGGAAAGCCGGCGCGGATAGCTATTCTCCTTCCCGCTCAGCCCAACCTTCGCCAGCAGTTCGCGCGCCCGAATAATGGATTCATTTTTATCTTCCCCCTTAACGATAACCGGCCCTTCGATGATGTTCTCCAGCACCGTGCGATGCGGGAACAGGTTGAAGTTCTGGAAGACAAAGCCAACGTGCTGGCGCAGACGGCGAATCAGCCCCTTCTGCTGGCTGAGGCTGCGGGCGGTATCGATAGTGACCTCCCCCACCCGAATGGTGCCGCTTTCCGGCTGTTCCAGCAGATTGATGCTGCGCAGCAGGGTCGTTTTACCGGAGCCGCTGGGGCCGATAATCGCCACCACTTCGCCCTCCGCCACCTCCAGGTCAATACCGTACAGCACCGTCTGTCCGTGGAACTTTTTCACCAGGTTTTTGACTTCAATGGCACTCATTTTGGATCACGCTCCTGGCGGTTCAGCTGATTTTCAAAATAGTTTTGCAGCGTCGACAGCACCGTCGCCATCACCCAGTAAATCAGCGATGCCGCCAGATACATGGTGAAAACTTCCAGCGTACGGGAGGTAATAAGCTGCGCCTGGCGGAACAGTTCCGGTACCTGGATAGTCGCCGCCAGCGACGTATCTTTCACCAGGCTGATAAAGCTGTTAGAGAGCGGCGGTAGCGCCACGCGCGCGGCCTGCGGCAGAACCGCACGACGCAGGGTTTGCCACGGCGTCATACCGATACTTGCCGCCGCTTCCCACTGCCCTTTATCAATCGAAGCAATCGCCGCGCGCAGCGTTTCGGCGGCATACGCCGCGGTATTGAGCGACAGGCCAATCATCGCCGCCGGAATGGGATCCAGCTCAATACCAAACTGCGGCAGGCCGTAGTAAATCATAAATAGCTGGGCGATCAGCGGCGTGCCGCGGAAAATAGAGATGTAGACCCGCGCCAGCCACCTTACCGGCCAGAAGGGCGACATTCGCATCAGCGCAAGGATAAAGCCCAGCACCAGGCCAAAGAACATGCCGCCGATGCTCAGCTGTAGCGTAAATACCGCGCCCTCGAGGAGATAAGGTGCGGAATCGAAAACCAGTTGGATACTCTCTTGCATTCTGTTTATTCTGCTTTAGACATGGGGATGATAGGCAAACAGCGCCGGCGCGCCGCCGGTGTGAATAAATAAGATCGGCCCTTCATCCTTAAAGCGCTTCTGCTGAATACCGTCAATCAGCCCGGCCATCGCCTTCCCGGTATAGACCGGATCCAGCAGGATGCCTTCAAGCTGCGCCAACAGTTTTACCGCTTCCATTCCTTCGTCATTCGGCGTGCCGTAGCCTGGTGCGAAATAGTCGTCCCACAGCGTAATCTCGGCTTTTGCCTGCAGTTCGAGGCTATTTGCGACCGCCTGCTGTAGGGCTACGACTTTCGGCAACTGGTCCGCCACCTTGCGCGACACGGTGACGCCAATCAGCTCGGCTTCCGGCATCAGCTGTTCCAGGCCCACCGCCAGGCCGGCATGGGTACCGGCGCTGCCGGATGCGACCACCACGGATGACAGCGCTACCGCGCCTTCGCACTGCTGGGCGATTTCCAACGCGCTTTCAACGTAGCCCAGCGCGCCCAGCGCATTGGAGCCGCCGACCGGGATCACGTACGGCCGATAGCCCTGAGCCTCAATACGCGTCGCCAGCTCTTCCAGCTGCGCATTGGGGTCGCTCAGCGCATCGCACATCTCAACCTGAGTATTGAACAGATCCAGCAGCAGGCGATTGCCGTTGGTCAGGTAGTTCTCCGCGCGGGTGCCAATCGGGTTTTCCAGCAAGGCCACGCAGTGCAGGCCAAGCTTAGCCGCCACCGCCGCCGTCTGGCGCACGTGGTTAGATTGAATCGCGCCGGCGGTGATCAGCGTATCGGCTCCTTCCCGCAGCGCATCGGCCGCCAGGAACTCCAGCTTGCGCAGCTTATTGCCGCCCATAGCAAGCGGGGTTACGTCGTCACGTTTGATAAAAATTTCGCGACCGAGGTGATCGGACAGACGCGGCAGGTATTCCAGCGGCGTCGGGGCGCCAATCAGCTCCAGGCGCGGGAAACGCGTTAAATTTTGCAGTGACATGATATCTCCTGACTGAGAGCCAATCCCTCAGGCGTTATTATTCCGGGCAAACCGGCCCATAAAATAGCCTGATGAAACAGGCCCTTTGTCTTTATTATGCACGTAGTCGCGGATGAAATAAAAAAAGGCGCTACTATGAGCGCCTTTTTTCACCGCCGGCCGTTATTTGGTCACGTCAGCGCCAAACCATTTTTCCGACAGCGCTTTCAGGCTACCGTCTTTCTGCATGTCGGCAATGGCATCATCCACCGCTTTCAGCAGGTCTTCATTACCCTTACGCAGCGCCACGCCGGACTCCTGGCGCGAGAACGCTTCGCCGGTCACCGCCAGGGTATTGCCGGTTTTCTTCACCAGATCCAGCGCCGCCAGACGATCGACCAGAATGGCATCGATGCGGCCTACGCGCAGATCCTGATATTTAGTCGGGTCGTCGTCATAGGTGCGAATATCCACACCCTGCACGTTTTGACGCAGCCACTCTTCGTAGTTGGTGCCCAGGCCCACGCCGACTTTCTTGCCTTTCAGGTCGGCCGCCGTTTTGATAACGCCTTCATTGCCCTTTTTCACCAGCGCCTGAACGCCGGAGACGGTGTACGGCGTGGAGAAATCATATTTTTTCTTACGCTGGTCGGAAATGGTCACCTGGTTAATAACCACGTCAATGCGTTTAGAATCCAGCGAAGCCAGCATCCCATCCCATTTGGTCGGTTTCAGATCGGCCTTCACTCCCAGATGCTTCGCCAGCTCGTTAGCGAAGTCGACCTCAAAACCGGCCAGCTTGCCGTCATCACCCTGAAAGCTGAACGGAGGATAGGTGCCTTCCAGACCCACGCGCAGCGTGCCGCGCTCTTTAATTTGGTTAAACAGGTTTTCCGCGGCAAACGTTTTTACGCTAACGCCAGTCATCAGAACCACAGCCATTGCGCCCAGCAGCGCCTGGCGGCCCAAAAATGCTAATTTCATAGAAGACTCCACAGAGTGATTTTTTTTGTAGTGTAAGGCGTTAATCCAGATCGACCAACATCTATCCGCTACATCTTATTCCAATTTATTATATATGATGCCGTTTATGGCATAGTGAAAAACGCGAACAAAATTAATCGTATTTGCTGGAGATCTCTCATACTGCAAGAGTCAGATTGATGACGTCTGGAGCACGGAAGATGAAAAACCCCACGTTATTGCAGTGCTTTCACTGGTATTACCCCACCGGCGGCGAGTTATGGCGTGAAGTTGAGGCGCTGGCGCCTAACCTGAATGAAATCGGCGTCAATATGATTTGGCTGCCTCCCGCTTATAAAGGCGCTTCCGGCGGCTACTCCGTCGGCTATGACAGCTACGACCTTTTTGACCTTGGCGAGTTCGATCAAAAGGGCTCGATTGCCACTAAATACGGCGATAAGGCGCAGCTGCTGGCGGCCATCGCCGCGCTACAGCAGCACGATATTGCCGTCCTGCTCGATGTGGTGGTCAACCACAAAATGGGCGCCGATAAAAAAGAGCGCGTCCGCGTTCAGCGCGTGGACGAGCAGGATCGGACGCAAATAGCCGAAGAGATCGTGGAGTGCGAGGCCTGGACCCGCTACGAATTCCCCGCCCGCGGCGGTAAATATTCGCAGTTCGTCTGGGATTATAAGTGCTTTAGCGGTATCGATCATATTGAGAACCCGGACGAAGACGGCGTTTTTAAAATCGTTAACGACTATACCGGCGAAGGCTGGAACGATCAGGTCGACGATGAGATGGGCAACTTCGACTACCTGATGGGCGAGAATATCGACTTCCGCAATCATGCGGTTACCGAGGAGCTCAAGTACTGGGCGCGCTGGGCGATGGAGCAGACCGGATGCGACGGTTTTCGCCTCGACGCGGTGAAGCATATTCCAGCCTGGTTTTATAAGGAGTGGATCGATCACGTCCAGGAAGTGGCGACAAAGCCGCTGTTTATCGTGGCGGAATACTGGTCGCACGAAGTCGAAAAGCTGCAGCACTATATTGCGATGGTGGATGGCCAAACGCTGCTGTTCGACGCCCCTCTGCAGATGAAGTTTCACGAAGCCTCCCGCCAGGGCCGCGATTACGATATGAGCCAGATCTTTAGCGGTACGCTGGTGGAAGCCGATCCGTTCCACGCCGTCACCCTGGTGACCAACCACGACACGCAGCCGCTGCAGGCGCTGGAGGCGCCGGTGGAGCCGTGGTTTAAGCCGCTGGCCTATGCGCTCATTCTGCTGCGCGAGAACGGCGTGCCGTCGGTCTTTTACGCCGATCTCTTCGGCGCCAGCTATGAGGATACCGGCGGAGATGGTCAGACTTACGCTATCGAGATGCCGGTTATCGAACAGCTGCACGAGCTGATTGATGCCCGCCAGCGCTTTGCCCACGGCGTGCAGACGCTGTGGTTCGATCATCCGAACTGCATCGCTTTCAGCCGCAGCGGTACCGATGACGATCCGGGATGCGTCGTGGTGCTGTCGAACGGTGATGACGGTGAAAAATCACTGACCCTTGGCGCCAATTACGGCAATAAGCGCTGGAAGGATTTTCTCGGCAACCGAGAGGAACAGATAGAAACCGACGACGAAGGCTGCGCAACCTTTACCTGCCGCGGCGGGAGCGTCAGCGTGTGGGTTATCGAAGAGACGTTGTAAATCCGCTGAGTATCGCGGGCTGGGCGCGCAGCCAGCCCGCAGATGTCTTAGCGCGCGCTTTTTGCCGCGGCGGCGGCTTTACTCCACACCTGCTCGCACTCGGGAGTCAGGCGGTCAACGCGGGTCAGGGTCATGCGGTCGTACTGCAGGGTATTGCCCGTGCGCTCAACAGAATAGACATCCAGACCTGAGGTGACGTTGTAAACCTGCTCGTCACGCTGCATTAATTTACCCGGCGTGGCGATGACCCGCTGCCACTGACGACAATCGAGGGTATCGCCATCATTGGTCACAATCAGGCTGGCAATCGCCTCCGGGCTCATCATTTCGCTCTGCGGACCTTTTGATTGCCAGTATCCCGCTAACCCGGCGGGCGCTGGCGCTTTGACAACCTCGTTATAATTATCCACCTGAACGCATCCGGCGAGAGTCAACAGGGCACCAGCAATTACTATCTTTTTCATCATTCATCCCACACACCGATAAAAAAGTATTGTGGCATTAAAGCGTTAAGCCTGCCAGCACTCTTACAGCGGGCGAAAAACGGCGCCCGACGGCGGTCTATCCGGACCAATCTCCCGTGCGCTAAATGGCGGAATAGTTTATTCAGGCATTAATTAATATTCTTGATGAAATGACATATTGGTGAGGTGAGAATTTATCCAGTCAGCATAAGGATAATCCGAAAAAAGAATAACTCCGGGCCAGCAAGCATATCTGTAACTGGAAGTTTTTGCTTTTAATTCCCCAACGTAACATGATGCACGCCTGTACTTTGAGAGTATTCCTGGCAAATTATAGGCAATATTACGGAATAGTTCAGGTTACTTAATGGTTTCAACACGGTACCTTGTTTTATTACCCACTTAAATGGACTTCATCGCGCTTACCGGCGAAGGATGAATTATCGTTACGTGTTGATTGAGGATGGGTCATGTCAACGATTATCATGGATTTGTGCAGCTATACGCGACTGGGATTAACCGGGTATCTGACAAGCCGAGGAATAAGAAAGCGTGACATCAGCGAAGTGCAAACGGCGGCGAGCCTGAAGGAGAGCTGTGAATCATCCCGCCCGGCGGTGGTGTTTCTCAACGAAGATTGTTTTATTCATAACGAAGAAAGTAATCAGCTTATCCGGCAAATCATTACGGACTATCCCGGCACGCTATTTATCATCTTTATGGCGCTGGCTAACGTTCATTTTGACCACTATCTGCTGGTGCGTAAAAACTTACTTATTAGCTCGAAGTCGCTTACGCCGAAAGACCTTGATGGCATTCTGGGTAATCATCTGAAATACGACGGCTTCAGCGCTGAACGCATCAATATACCCACGCTGTCATTGAGCAGGGCCGAATCAAATATGCTGCAAATGTGGATGGCCGGGCACGGGACATCGCAAATATCGACGCAGATGAACATCAAGGCTAAGACCGTATCGTCGCATAAAGGCAATATTAAAAAGAAAATCCAGACCCACAATAAACAGGTGATTTACCATATTGTCCGTCTGACGGAAAACATTACCTCCGGGATTTACGTCAACATGCGATGAAAGAACTGGCGGCAGCAACCGCCAGTTCTGCTGTCAGACAGACTCGTCGATTTTCTCCACAAAGACGCCGTCCGGATGCCCTTTCTCGTTGAAAAACCAGATCCCCAGCGGATAGTCTTCCAGCGAAACCAGATACATTGTTCCTTCGCTAAACGACTCTATTGCCAGTACTACCCCCGATCGACGTGGGCCACCGTCGGTCTTCACCGTGACACGATCGTTCACCTGCATAACTCGTCTCCTCTATTTTTGAGCCAGTGTAGAACAAAACCGCCGAATGCGCAGCGTCCCGCCCGATGAGCGCCGTTTTTATAGACCGTCTATACTTGAAAAGGCACTGTTGGAGCCAAGCGAGGTAGCGATGATGAAATCCGCCAAAGAGAGCAGTTTGGCTAGCGGCGGGGGTGGCGTCAATGTTGACGCCCTGCTGGCGGCAATTAATGAGATTAGCGAAAGCGAAGTGCAGCGCGCTCGCGACGATCCCCATCACGTAAGCATTGATGGTCGCGATTACCATACCTGGTGTGAGCTAGCGGAAGCCTTTGAGCTCGATATCCATGACTTTAGCGTCACCGAAGTCAACCGCTAGGCGCAGGCGAAAAAAAATCCCGACTCGCAGGAGTCGGGATGAAACTTGCTAATGCAAGAAGCACTTGAAAAATTCGTTACACCGGGAGATCCGATGCGTGGAAAACATTATCCTCAATTATTTTGCATGACAAGAGCTATTGATGCAGAAAATAATTGAGAAATGCGTCTAATGATTTCAAGGTGTTGAATAACCCAGGCGGCATAAGGCTTCGTCGATAGCGCTGCGCCATAAGTCACGTTTAATCCCCCCCTTATTTAAGAAAAATCTCATATCAGAGGATGACCGTGCCGCCGCAACGGATGATGACGGCCAGCTCCGACGCTCATCCGGCAGAACAGACCTGGTTTCGGCCATTCGTTGCCGGCGAGGGTGTTGTCGCGGGACAGAATATTCGCGCTATCGACAAAAGTATCGGACACGCCGTAGACCGGCAGCGTACGGCGGTTGTGCAGCGCCACCGACCATATCGCTTCATGGCGCCTGCTCATATACTCCTGCTCGGCGTCACGCAGGATCGTAAAATCCAGCGGCATTTCCAGCGCCGACTGCATGCCGTTGCGGAAAAAAATCATCCGGTCGATATTAAACTGCAGCAGGCCGTCCATTTCGTGGGCGACGTTTGCAAGATTATTGCGCTGGTTATCGACATACGCCGCCTCCAGCACCAGTATTTCCCGCCATATCAGCAGCGTAGAAAAAAAGAACACCACGACAAAACAAAAATTAACCACATGTCCCGGGCTCAAAAGTCGGCGTAGTTTTCTCCCCCACAGCGGCTTATTCATCGCTCTCTCGCAGTACCATCATAGACACAAACGCCCGGTATAAACCGGGCGTTATTGGGATCAGGAGACCCGTTCTGCGCCCCCTCCCCCACGAACCAATTCATCTTCACGGAACGCCTCACGCTTAACGGCATAACCGTCATACCAGCGGCATTCAACCATGCCGTTAGCAAAACCGGTGACAACCATGCGCGGCCCGCCGCTTTTCCGCCTCACTTCATCGCTGATGGACCAGACCATTTTTCGCTCCGTAATCCGGGAGAAACTGTTTCACCTTAGACGAAGCTGCGACATTTTGCATAACCGCTGGCGGATTTACTTTGCCGCGCGACGAAGTCCGGAAATGGCCTTCACGCCCGTCAGCACCACGGCGCCAATGATGAACCCCAACACCAGGTTTACGCCGGTCGGCAGCAGCGAAGCGGCGAGGCCGGACATGCCGCTGGCCAGATTTTCCACCGCGTGGTGCAGCGGAGTTATGCCGTGGACCACGATGCCGCCGCCGACGAGGAACATCGCCAGCGTCCCGACAATCGACAGCACTTTCATCAGACGAGGCGCCACCGCCAGCAGACCTTTACCGAGCCACCGGGCCAGCACGCCGCCTTTTTCCACCAGCCAGTAGCCCATATCATCCAGCTTCACGATAATTCCCACCAGGCCGTATACGCCAACGGTCACCAGAATGGCGATCCCGGAAAGGATTAGAATCTGGTTTAACAGCGGCGCGTCCGCCACGATGCCGAGGGTGATAGCGACAATTTCGGCGGAGAGGATAAAGTCCGTACGAATGGCGCCTTTAACCTTATCGCGTTCAAAGGCCAGCGGGTCGCGTTCAGCCAGCGCCTCCAGGCGCTGCTGTCGGGCCTGCGGGTCCTCTTTATGCTTGCGGGCCTGCACGCTATGCAGCACCTTTTCAACGCCTTCAAAGCAGAGGAAGGCCCCGCCAAGCATCAGCAGCGGCGTAATCGCCCACGGAATAAAGGCGCTGATTAATAGCGCCAGCGGCACCAGGATCACTTTATTGACCAGGGACCCCTTCGCCACCCCCCAGACCACCGGCAGCTCGCGGTTCGCCCGCACGCCGGTCACCTGCTGGGCGTTGAGGGAAAGATCGTCCCCGAGCACGCCTGCCGTTTTCTTCGCCGCCAGCTTACCCATAACGGAAATATCGTCGAGCAGTGTGGCAATATCGTCCAGTAAGGTTAAAAGACTACTTCCCGCCAAAATATCATTCCTTCATTTTATGGTTATTAAACATAGAGTATGGGGCAAAATCAGCCTCTCGCCCAGCAAAGCAAATAGTCAACAAAAAATTAACAATCATCGGGTAATTAAAGCGCTCGCCAGCGAGGTAGTTTTCACGTTTACTATATGCCCCCTTCCTATTTTTGTACCGTCGTGAGGACGTATGTCTACCCGTCAGTTATTACCGCTTATCGGGGCGCTGTTTGCGCTATATATCATCTGGGGCTCCACCTACTTTGCCATCGCCATTGGCGTTGCCAGCTGGCCCCCGCTGATGATGGCCGGTATTCGCTTCCTTTCTGCCGGAGGGTTGCTGATCGCCTACCTGCTGGCTACCGGACACAGGCTCCCGGCGTGCAGACCGCTGCTCAACGCGGCGCTGATCGGTATTTTGCTGCTTGCCGTTGGCAACGGCTTCGTCACTCTGGCAGAGCACCAGCACGTGCCTTCCGGTATTGCCGCGGTGATGGTCGCCACCGTCCCACTGTTTACTCTATGCTTTAGCCGCTTTTTCGGCATCGCCACGCGCAAAATCGAGTGGCTGGGCATCGCCATCGGCCTGGCGGGCATTATCCTGCTCAATAGCGGCGGCAATTTAAGCGGCAACCCCTGGGGCGCGCTGCTGATTCTGATCGGCTCCATGAGCTGGGCGTTTGGCTCGGTCTATGGTTCAAGAATTGAGCTTCCGACCGGCATGATGGCCGGCGCGATTGAGATGCTCGCGGCGGGAATTGTGCTGCTGCTCGCCTCCGCCCTGACCGGCGAAAAGCTCACCCAGATGCCCTCATGGTCGGGGATTCTTGCCGTCGCCTACCTGGCCATATTCGGCTCGCTGATTGCCATTAACGCCTACATGTACCTGATCCGTAACGTTACCCCCGCCGTTGCCACCAGCTATGCCTACGTTAACCCGGTGGTCGCCGTGTTATTAGGCACCGGGTTCGCCGGGGAGAGCCTGTCGCTGACCGAGTGGACGGCGCTCGGCATCATTATTTTTGCGGTGGTGCTGGTGACGCTCGGCAAGTATCTGTTTCCCGCCCGCAGCGAAGTAACGCCCTGTAAGGTTGAAAAGTAGGCTACGGCCCGATTCCCTGCGTATCAATCTGCGCGCGGCTTCCGCCGCCGCAGATCCACTCCTCCAGGCGTTCGCTAAGCGCTTCGTCGCTGAGCTTTTTCCGCCCGCGCAGCGCGCACTCCCAGACGATCAGTACCCGCCATCCCTGCTCGAGCAGCAGCGCCTCATCCCGCCGGTCCCGCGCCACGTTGCCGTCGATTTTTTTCAGCCAGAACGCCGTGCGGGTTGCCGGGACCTTAAACAGGTAGCAGTCATGATGATGCCAGAAGCAGCCGTGGGCAAAGATAGCGCAGCGGTAATCGTTCACCACAAAATCCGGGCGCCCCGGCAGCGCGGCCTCCTGCGCGGTAAAAGAAAAACCGGCCTGCGTGAGCAGCCCGGCCAGGCGTTTTTCTATCGCTGTATCGAACGTACCGATGGCGCGCATATTTTTACTGCGGGTGGCTTTATCGTGAACGTCCATCATCATCCTCGGGATCGCGGCGGGCCACCGCCTGCGCAATTCGCGGCTGCAGCAGCCTGGCGACGGCGGCAAACACCGGCACCACCACCGAGTTGCCGAACTGGCGATAGGCCTGAGTATCGGAAACGGGAATGCGGAAACGGTATCCCTGCGGGGCCTCAAAGCCCATCAGCCGCGCGCATTCACGGGGCGTGAGCCGACGCGGGCGCCGCTGCTGGTTTTGCGGGTCGTCAAAGTCCTTTTCGCCAAGCGAGCGATCCCAGCCGCGGTCGATAAGAATTTCGGCGCCATCCTTGTAGTAGCGAGCCGACAGCGTGCGCGCCACGCTATGCGGATTGCGCGGGTCAACTAACCCATAGCCAAAACCGTTGCCCAGCGCCTGATGCTTACGCGCGTAGCGATAGAGGTACTTCCACAGCACCGGAGTAAGAATAAATTTAGCATCCACCGTCGGCTCAAGCAGATCGCCAAACGTCGGGCGCTGGGGCGGGTAAAGCGCGGAGATATCGCGCAGGGTAAACCCATCGTGCAGCTGCAGGTCGCGACGAAAGCCAACCAGCACGATGCGTTCCCGGTGCTGCGGCAGGAAGTTGCGGCCATCGATAACCTTGGGATCGTCCGCCCCGCTGTGCCCGGCATCAGAGACCTCATAGCCCAGCTCGTCAAGGGTTTGCATAATGATGCTAAACGTTCGCCCCTTATCGTGGCTCTTCAGGTTTTTGACGTTCTCCAGCACAAAGATGGGCGGCCGCCGCGCGGCGATAATCCTGACGACGTCGAAAAACAACGTGCCCTGCGTCTCACAGGCAAAGCCGTGGGCGCGCCCGAGGGCGTTCTTCTTCGACACCCCGGCGAGGGAGAAAGGCTGGCAGGGAAAGCCGGCCAGCAGCACATCGTGCTGAGGAATGGCGTCACGAATGTGCCACGCGGCCTCATCGTCGCTGATATCGAGACGATGGCTGAGGGTGATATCCCGGATATCGGCATTGAAGCGATGCTGCCCGGGGTCGCAATACCAGTTCGCCTTGTAGGTGCGCACCGCGTGCTTGTTCCATTCGCTGGTGAAAACGCACTGCCCGTTGATGGCTTCAAAGCCGCTGCGAATGCCGCCGATCCCGGCGAACAGATCGACAAAGCGAAAAGCATAATTCGGATGGTGAGCCGGCGGCTGCGGCAGCAGCGATGCCAGATGCGCGAGCTCCCGCTGGCCCAGCCTGCCGACCGCCCGGGGCACCGTCGCGACGCGCTTGAGTATTGCCGGGCTCCAGTGCTGTTCGCCGACGGCAACCAGCTGCGCCACCAGCGTTTTCACATCATATATTGCCATCAGCTGGCGCAATAGCGCCTGTGCATCTTCCCCGGTCTGCGTGACCGGCAGAGACGGGGGATTTTCCTTAGATAAATTTTGCGGCATAACCTCAACCAGCTGGACACTTTTCGCAGAGATTACCACAAATAGCGCAGGCAGTTTTAAGCCTGTGGATCAAAGCGGCGCAAAACCGCCTCATCCAGCGCGGTGGGGTCACCCTGCAGCTCTGAGCTGAGCTTCGCCATAAACTGCACCAGGAAGCGGGCGTTGTGTTCCGCCATCGCTTTTCCTTCATCGGTTTGCATCGTTTTTGGCAGACTCAGCAGCTTGCACTGGAAATGGTCCAGCGCATAGGTGCGATCGTCCAGCCTGCGCCGGTCGGCAAAAGGATCGTCAGCGTCAAACAGGGTATTATTCAGCGCGCCGGAAACCGCGAAAACGCGCGCCAGGCCAATCGCGCCCAGGGACTCGAGCCTGTCGGCATCCTGGACAATCTTCGCCTCTTCGCTGAGGGGAGGAATACCGGCGCTGAAGCTATGCGCCTCAATGGCGTGCAGCACGGCAGGATAGCGGTCGACGGGAAAATCGGCAAAAGACGACTGCAGAATGCTTTGCGTCTTTTTCGCCGCCATCACCGATGAGCGGCTGCGGTCGGGGTGGTTTTTGGGCAGGCTGACAATGTCATGAAAGTAACAGGCGGTGAGAATCGCCAGGCGGTCAACCTGCCGATCGGCGGCCAACCGCTGGGCGGTGCCCCACACGCGACGAAAATGCGAAATGTCGTGCGCGGAGTCGCCCTGCGAATGATGCGCTATCAGCCAGGTTTCAAATCGTTGCTGCCAGTCAACCAGTTCCATACGCGTTCCTTTGAGAGAAGGTAGGCTGCGAGCATAGCAACTTTAATCCTGATGTTCATATCTCCGGCTATCAGGTCGCGTATACCAGGCGATGGCCCCAAGGGCTAACCCAACGATGCCGAGGACAAGAAAACCCAGCAGCGCGCCCAGCCATTTACCCGCGGTCGAACCCAGCTCCCCGTCAACGCCCGCGCCTGGCAGGCTTTGAATATGCCCGACAACCCACCAGTAGCGCGCCATCGCCCACAGGAAATAGCCGCAGAAGGCGTAAAACGCCCATAGCGCCAGCTTGCCGCCGGGACTCCGTTTCGCATTCTCTTCCATTCAACTGCTCTCCTTTCTTCAGTAACGAAACGTCACCTTAAAATGAAAAATGTGACTCTAATCACATTATACAGCGAAGTTTGCCATCAGGCACCCGCAACCTCGCGCTCGACGAATCAAGGTCGTCCGCAGCGCCTTTTATCTGCTGCCGATCGATAATATGGCTCATCACACTGAAATATTATTCCCGACAACGGTCGGTTTAATCTCTTTTCAATGCCGACCATTCTCCCACGAAATAATCCAGCATCCGCAACAGGTAATTATCACCCGGACTTGCATGAGGCGATTAAACATAAACACTATAATTTTTATAGCGAACGCCAACCCATCAAAAAAAAACAAATAACACACTGTTATAAAAGACAATAAACAAGGTCAATAACTCAACTTCGAATGATAAATAATTAATATAAAGAATTAAAATGAAACATTTTGTAATATTAGATATAAATTACTTACATTTTTAATTTAAATAAAAATGAACCTTCGCAGATAGTATCTATTTTGCATTTAGCACGACTCGTTGACATTCACATTAATTATAAATAAAAGGGAAAATATAATGAAAAGAAAAGCACTGGCAATTCTGGTGTCGTCCTTATTAATCTCCGGGGCCACTAGCGCAGCGGAAATCTATAATAAGAGCGGTAATAAAGTCGATTTGTACGGCAAAATGGTCGGCGAGCATATTATGACCGATACCGACGAAGGCAACCGCAACTCTGAAGACACCTCCTACGCGCGGTTCGGCGTTAAGGGTGAAACGCAGATCAACAGCGACCTGACCGGCTACGGTCGGTTTGAGTACAATATGAAAGCTAACCGGCCAGAAGGCGACCAGGGCAGTGCGACCCGTCTGGCCTTTGCCGGTTTAAAATACGCCAGCTACGGCTCATTTGATTATGGCCGCAACTACGGGGCGGTATACGACGCCGCAGGCTACACGGATATGCTGGTTGAGTGGGGCGGCGACGGTCTGGTGCATACCGATAACTTTATGACCGGCCGCGCCAACGGCGTCGCCACCTATCGCAATACTGACTTTTTTGGCCTGTCCGATGGGCTGAACTTTGCTCTCCAGTACCAGGGTAAAAATACCAACCGCGATCGTCTGAAAGCAAACGGCGACGGCTACAGCGCGTCCGTTGACTACAGCCTCGACGGATTTGGCTTTGCCGCCGCCTACGGTAATTCCGACCGTACAGACGAACAGACCGCCGACGGCAAAGGCGAAACGGCGGAAGTCTGGAGCGTCGCGGCGAAGTATGACGCCAATAGCCTGTATGCGGCCGTTATGTATGCCGAATCACGTAACATGCTGCCGATGGAAAATGGCCTCATCGCCAATAAAACGCAGAACGTTGAAGCCATCGTGCAATACCAGTTCGACTTCGGTCTGCGCCCTTCTCTGGGCTACGTCTACGCGAAAGGTCAGGATCTCGGCAGCAACGGGCGCGGCAACGCAGAGATCATGAACTACGTTGAGCTGGGCACCTGGTACTACTTCAACAAAAACTTCAACGTCTACACCGCCTATAAGTTCAATCTTCTCGATGAGAAAGACCGCGTTGTCACCGGCGCGGCGACTGATAATCAGTTTGCGCTCGGCGTCACCTATCAGTTCTGATGCTGCCTCACCTACCTAAGCCCGCCTCGTGCGGGCTTTTTTTGTTGGCCGCCGCCCGACAGCAAATTCAGAGATGACCTAATGCGCAATTGCCGACGGTGGCACATTTTTAAATGAGCGCGACCGTGGACTACGTCACACGACTTAGCTCACAAAATGAAGGAGATACTGGCAAACTTCTACCTTGAACAATCGCTAAGTGATAGCTTATGAGGCGTGAGAAGCGTTCAATCCCGTCCAGCAGGAGCCGGCATCAGATGGCACAGGTAACGGAATTCTGAACAACAGGAATTTGATTAAAGGATTTTTGAATCAGATAGATAGAAAGTTGAAGTGGCGGAGAGAGGGGGATTTGAACCCCCGGTAGAGTTGCCCCTACTCTAGTTTTCGAGACTAGTCCGTTCAGCCGCTCCGGCATCTCTCCGCTGTAGAGGTTGCTATAATGCCAGGTTATTTGGCATTTTAATAGCTCCTGTCTCTTTAATTACGTTCAAGTGACGACTTTGCGAGCAATATGATGTTTAAATGGCCCTGGAAAGCAAATGAAGAGTCCGGCAGCGCGCAAATACCGTGGGAGCAAGCGCTTGCCATCCCCGTTTTAGCCAACCTGTCCACGCAGGAGCAGCAGCAGCTTGTACAGATGGCGGCGCGCTTTTTACAGCAAAAACGCCTGGTTGCCCTGCAAGGGCTGGAACTCACTCCGCTACAAAGCGCGCGCATCGCGATGCTGTTTTGCCTGCCGGTTCTCGAGCTCGGCATTGAGTGGCTGGATGGATTCCACGAGGTGCTGATCTACCCTGCCCCGTTCGTCGTCGATGATGAGTGGGAAGATGACATTGGACTGGTGCATAACCAACGGGTTGTGCAATCGGGACAAAGCTGGCAGCAGGGGCCCATTATTCTTAACTGGCTGGATATTCAGGACTCCTTCGACGCATCTGGTTTTAACCTCGTAGTACACGAAGTGGCGCATAAGCTTGATACCCGCAACGGCGATCGCGCCAGCGGCGTGCCGCTCATACCGTTACGCGAGGTTGCCGGCTGGGAACACGATCTCCACGCGGCCATGAACAATATTCAGGATGAGATTGACCTGGTCGGCGAGAGCGCCGCCAGTATTGATGCCTACGCCGCAACCGACCCGGCGGAATGTTTTGCCGTGCTGTCAGAATATTTCTTTAGCGCCCCCGAGCTGTTCGCCCCGCGTTTTCCGGCGCTTTGGCAGCGTTTTTGCCATTTTTACCGTCAGGACCCGCTGCAAAGATTACGTGATAATGAAGAGCAGGACGCGGACGACGCGCGAATTGTGCACTAAAACAACGAGTTGAGCTAAATTTAGCCATCTGAATCAGCTGGTTAAGTTTAGTATTGACACAAAAATGCAAGGCCAGTAGTATGCGCCTCGTTCACACGATTCCTCTGTAGTTCAGTCGGTAGAACGGCGGACTGTTAATCCGTATGTCACTGGTTCGAGTCCAGTCAGAGGAGCCAATTCCCTGCTTTCATGCATCCTTGCGAATTCTTATGTTATTTTGATTCAACAGGTTAGTGTGAAAACTCTTCCCGGTGCATTTTGATTTTACCCTCTGCATCGGGAAAAATTGGTGGTCAAATCTGGGGTCAGGTTAGTTCGATAATGGAGTGACCCCCATATGTCTCTTACCGACGCGAAAATCCGTAGTCTCAAGCCTTCTGACAAACCCTTTAAAGTTTCCGATTCTCACGGTCTGTATCTGTTGGTCAAATCAGGTGGCTCCCGTCACTGGTATCTCAAATACCGTATTAACGGTAAAGAATCCCGCATTGCACTGGGTGCCTATCCTGCCGTCTCCCTGTCTGATGCCCGCCAGCAGCGTGAAGGTATCCGTAAAATGCTGGCGCTTAATATCAATCCGGCACAGCAACGTGCCGCTGAACGCGAAACCTGCACACCGGAGAAGTTGTTTAAAACCGTGGCGCTGGCGTGGCATAAAAGCAATACAAAATGGTCGCAGAACACCGCCGACCGCCTGCTTGCCAGCCTGAACAATCATGTCTTTCCGGTAATCGGTCACCTGTCAGTCTCAGAGCTTAAACCCCGTCATTTCATTGACCTGCTGAAAGGGATTGAGGAAAAAGGCCTGCTGGAAGTCGCGTCCCGCACGCGGCAACACCTTTGCAGCGTCATGCGTCATGCGGTTCACCAGGGATTAATCGACAGTAACCCGGCGGCAAACCTTGAAGGCGTGACGACACCTCCCGTCAGACGGCATTATCCCGCCCTGCCACTGGAGCGCCTTCCTGAACTGCTTGAACGGATTGACGGTTATCGGCAGGGACGGGAACTCACCCGGCTTGCAGTCCTGCTGACGTTGCATGTGTTCATTCGCTCCAGTGAACTGCGCTTTGCCCGCTGGTCAGAGATTGATTTCAGAAACCGGGTCTGGACGATACCCGGGACACGCGAAGCCATTGCAGGTGTGCGTTATTCCGGGCGCGGTGCAAAAATGCGCACACCGCATATCGTGCCCCTCTCAGAACAGGCTGTCGCCATTCTGAAACGGATTAAGGAAATATCAGGAGACCATGAACTGGTGTTCCCCGGCGACCATAACTCGTACAGGCCGATGTGTGAAAACACGGTCAATAAGGCGCTTCGCCTGATGGGTTATGCCACGAAACAGGATATCTGCGGACACGGCTTCCGTGCGATGGCGTGTAGCGCCCTGATGGAATCCGGTTTATGGTCACAAGATGCGGTGGAGCGCCAGATGAGCCATCAGGAGCGAAACACCGTGCGTCTGGCTTACATTCATAAGGCGGAACATCTGGAAGCCCGTAAGGCGATGATGCAGTGGTGGTCGGATTATCTGGATACCTGCCGGGAAGCATATGTGCCGCCGTATATCCAGGGTCAGGAAGACAGCCACAAAACGGCATAACGCATCGGGCATAATTAGATCATTAGAAAAGCCGTATCAGCCTGTGCTGGCACGGCATTTTTCATTTAACCGGTATGTAGAAACGCGGCCACTTTCCCGGTTTCATACTGTTCAGTGAGTACAGCATGGCCGCGCATTCTCACGCTGCTGTCTGAACCTGCGAACAACCCCGTTTCTGTAATTGGCAGAACGCGTTAACAGAATTTGCCACTGTCAGCTCTCTGGGCAATTTTGGAGGGGCTTCCCTGGCTGAACCTGACACATCAGACAGGCCAGATGAGAAACAGGGCCGCGTTTCTGGCACAATTATCTGCTCTGATGTTACGATGTTCATCCCGGACAAAATCAGCCTCCGATAATCCAGGGGTGGATTTGTTGCTGGTTTCTGTCCGGGCTCAGGACAGACGAAATCGTATCCCTGTCACAGGCGTGGTGAAATATATCAAGAGAAACAATGGATATTTACCGTTATACAGAAAACCTTTCTTTGTTTGTTGAAATAGCAAGATGTGGTTCATTTTCAGCGGTTGCACGCCGCCACGGCGTAAACCCGTCGTCCATCATGCGAAAAATTGATATGCTTGAAGCGGTAATGAAAGCCCCCCTCTTCACACGAAGCACCCGTGGCATTCATTTAACAGAAATCGGCGATGCATTGTTCACCCGTGCAGTGGGGGTACTTGAAGCGCTCAATGATATGCGTGATGAGATCGTTTCTTTAAATGAAGAAATGACAGGGACATTGCGCATCAGTTGTTTGCCGACTTTTGCAAAACTCCATATTTTCCCCTGGCTACCAGAATTTAAATCTCATTATCCTGATGTGGATCTTGTTCTGGATCTTACAGAGCAACTTGAAATCCCATCAATAGAACGCCTTGATGCAGCGGTTCGCATTGGTAAACTAAAAAACAGCTCACTGTATGCGACAAAAATAGCGCACCAGACCTGGATTGCCTGTGCAAGCCCTCGTTATATTGAGCAATATGGGTTCCCCGGTGGACCGACTGAACTCCCCGGCCACCATATTTTGGACAAATATCATGATCCACACTCCATTTCATGGAGTCGTATTATCGACACTCAGGGAGGAGAGTATCGCTTGTATATGCGTTGCAATGATTTCGAAGCTCTGCTAAAAGCAGCCATTTCAGGATTAGGAATCGTATTTCTGCCCAACTGGGTTGTGGGACAGGATATTAAAGCTGGCAGGCTGGTCAATATATTTGATGACCCGCAGCAGAAAGTTGACGATATCCATTTTTTGCGTGCGCTTCCCAGAATGACACCCAAACTGGCTGCTTTTTTACAATTTTTGCGTGATAATCTTACGGCTGTAATTTAGTGACTAAATTCGTTCGATGATAACGGCAATCCCCTGACCGACACCAATACACATTGTACAAAGTGCATAGCGCCCCTTTGTTCTTTGCAGTTGATAACAGGCCGTCATAACAAGCCTTGCACCGCTTGCCCCCAGCGGATGTCCGAGCGCTATTGCTCCGCCGTTGGGATTAATCCGTTCATCATTAACGTCAATATCCAGTTGTTTCATCACTGCCAGCGCCTGAGCTGCAAACGCTTCATTAATCTCTATCACATCCATCTGGTCGAGGGTGAGCCCTGCCAGTTCAAGAACTTTCCTGACGGCTGAAACCGGACCAACTCCCATGATCCTTGGCTCTACTCCCGCAACTGCCGATGCCAGAATCCTCGCTTTTGGCGAAAGAGAATATTCGGACAATCCGGTTTCGCTGCTGATTAATAACGCTCCCGCGCCATCGTTGATCCCTGATGCGTTACCCGCAGTGATCGTACCATCTGCTGTCACAACCCCTCTGAGACGGGATAATGCCTCTGGCGTGGTTTCCCGTGGATGTTCATCCTTATTGAAGATAATATTCTCTTTATTTTTCTGAGGTAAGGTGACGGGAATAATCTCATCGTTAAAAATCCCGTTACGATAAGCATCTGATACCCGCCTCTGGCTGGCCAGAGCAAACAAATCCTGTTCTTCCCGGGAAATGCCAAACTGGCGGGCAACATTCTCAGCCGTTTCAGGCATGGTATCCACGCCATAACGAGCTTTCATTTCAGGATTAATGAATCGCCATCCCATTGTTGTATCTTCGATGTTCAAACTTCGGGAGAAAGCTTTGTCTGACTTACCTAAAACATACGGCGCACGACTCATATTTTCCACTCCCCCGGCAATAATAAGATTGACTTCACCGGATTTGATTGCCCGTGCCGCTACCGCAATGGCATCAAGACTGGAACCGCATAACCGGTTTATTGTTGTACCCGGAACACTGGCAGGCAGGCCAGCCAGCAGAAGAGCCATCCGGGCGACATTCCGGTTATCTTCACCGGCCTGATTCGCGCAACCTAAAATAACATCATCAATATTGCTGAAATTGATGGCTGGATTTCTTTCCATAAGGGCAGAAATCGTCAGCGCAGCAAGGTCATCGGCCCGTACAGAGGAAAGGGCTCCACCATAACGCCCAAAAGGGGTACGAACGGCATCACAAATATAGGCATTCATCATATTATTTCCTCTTAAATTCACTCAGGCCAGAGCATCAGTATTTTTATTCGTATTCGCTTGTCTTATATTCAGCAACAGGACAAAACAGGAAAGAATAAATCCCATTACAGTGATCCCGGTCCATCCGTACCGGACACTGATTTCAGCCCCCGCACGGGTTCCGACAGCACCACCGATAAAATAAGAGCACATAAATACTGTATTTAAACGACTCCTTCCTTCTGCGGATAATGCCAGCGCTCTCAGCTGGTTACCGACAAGCCCTGCCCGTCCCCCGATATCGAGAAGAACAAGAGCAACAATTAACGCAAACAGATAATGAGGAGAAAAGAAGACAGAGATAAAACCCAGTAATGCAATAACACTTCCCACTAATACAACAATACGTGGGCTGTAACGGTCAGCCATTTTCCCTATATAAGGTGTGGCAAGAATCCCGGCAATTCCTGCAAATCCGAAACTGCCGACAATATCACTGCCATAATGGTAAGGTGCTCGCGCAAGTAAAAATGCAAGCCCACCCCATAATGCGCTGAACCCGCCAAACATCATTGCCCCACAAAAACAGGATAATCTGAGATCACCTTCTTTTATAAAAAAGGTGATAAGTGATTTCAGCAGTAAATGATAGGGGAGCTGTGATGCCGCCGTTTTACTGTGTGGTAGAAGTCTGGGAACCATAATAAGCAAAAAAAGGTCCAGAGCAGTAGCCACAAGATACATCGACCGCCATCCAAAATAATTGCCAACAAATCCGGACAGGATCCTGCCAAACAGGACACCAGCCATTAATCCGCTCATCACGGTTCCAACTGCACGTCCTCTTTGTTCCGCAGGAGCTATCAGGGATACCATCGGAATAACAATCTGTGCACCAACAGATGTCATGCCAATGACAATATTGACAGTAAGTAGCTGTCCAATCGTTTGCGTGAAAGAGGCCACTGCCGAAGCAGCAGCATTAATGCCCAATAAAATAATAAGCAGTTTCCTGCGTTCAAACCGGTCGCCCAGTGGCACGAAGAAAACAAGACCTGCTGCATAAGACAGTTGTACAAACATCGCAACAGAACCGGCATGTTTTTCATCAACCGCGAAATCTTTTGCAAAGAGTTCAAGCAGGGGCTGATTATAATAAATATTGGCAACAGCAAAAGCACACAGACAAGCCAGTGCAAAATAACTACTTTGTGTTCTTTCCATAAATATCAGGCCTGTTTAAGCAGCATTTACAGCGTGCGGTACTGGTAAAAAATCAACTGACTGTAAATATCTTAAATATGTATCCAGTAATTCGTATCTCAAAGCAGGTAATTTATAGGCCAGGCGCTCAGTCGCTGCCATCGTATTATGAAAATCAAACTTATCAATTTCACGACCAAACCTGAGAATCTTATCATGAGAGCCGTCAACGCCATAAAGTGGAAGAAAACGGAACAGTGCATTAGTTTCATTATCCACCAAAAGTTTTTTCTGCCAGTCATAAAACTCCGTAGTCTCAATTTTATAACCACGTAAGTTCAGCCATGAAACAATCTCTTCCCAGCTGATAAGTCCGGAATAGTTAAACAGATTGAGAACATCACCCCCTTCTGACATATACCTGGGTTGAGCCATGATGGCTGTGGTGTAATCGACAGGAGTGAAATTAATCATTCTGGGGAGAACCGGGGCGTAGCCCAGTTGAATGCAGCTTTTGATAAACAGCATAAACTGGTTATCGGTAAAAAGCGAAGCACCTGTATGGCTGTGACCTGAAATATAACCGAGCCGGAAAAGATTAACTTTTCCACCCTGATCCTGAAATTTCTCCAGAAGACGCTCAGATTCCCATTTCGAAAGCAAATACCCCATGTCAGAGTTAAGAACGGCATTACCCGGAAAGGCCTCAACATAACGACCATCCTTATCCTTTTTAGCCGCAGACCCTAACGTTGAAACAAAATTAACGATTTTATCCCGACCTTTCTGAGCGATGCTGATGATATCTGCGACACTATCCACATTGGGCGCTTTGAGCACTTCATATGGTCGGATGTGATTGACACGTGCCGCAATATGGTGAATAACATCCACCTCTGAACAGAGTTCTTCAAAAGCGGCATCGGATATACCCAGGCGGGGCTGCGTAATATCGCCTTGAATGACTGATATATTGGTTGCCGCTGCCAGTCGTTCATGGCCTGGCACCGAAAATTTTTCAAATGCAGTGAACAATCTTTCCTTTTTATTATTTTCATCCACTTTCCGGGAAAGAATATAAATCCTCCCGATATCTTTATTCTCCAGAAGGTCAGCCAGCAGATATGAACCAATGAAACCCGTCGCACCTGTTAATAATACATTTTTCTTGCTGTGCATATCAGAATCCTCAAAACAATTGGGAAGGCACATTTACTCTATGTAACAGTCACTCATTGAGGAATACACAAAACAGGCATAATTGTTTTGCACAGAAAGCAAAACTGAAGTTATTGCTATAAGTACAGGGCATAAGTGAAGAACAAAAAAACCTCACATTAAGGGGGTTGTATTTTTGATTTACATCAGTATTTAATTGACAATAGAAATGTTAATGAAACACAAAAAAGCGAATATGAACATGCCTTGCGATTTATGACGAAAAAATAATGCACTGAGATTTCAGACGATGGTGTTAAGGCTTGCTTATTTTATGGCTTCAATTTCAAAGAAATTGTTAAGCCATAAAATAAGCAAGTGGAGCGTGGACAGAAAATTCAATTCCGGAGGAATTGTTAATTTTCAGGCTCCGCGCCCACCTGCGAACATTCGCCCGGAGCGAATTGAGCAGGCCGGGGGGAGCCGCAAAAATTTTGCCGCCCCGGCGAGCAAAAAGGCACGCCCACGTGCCGGTTTTTGTGGGGGGCCAGCCCCGCACACCGTCAAGCCAGGCAATATTTCCCGCCCACGGGGAATATTACCGATCAGGCGCGACCAACCCCTTTAAAGCAGCGTTCCCGTTTTTTCGCTCCGAGCTCGCGAGGAAAAGAAAAAACAGGCGAAACGCGCGTCTTAAAGGGGTTGGTCGCGCGTAGCGGGCGACGGTGTGCCGCCTTTGACCCTGGGGGTTTTGACGCAGCGTTCAGCGAAGTCATTACCCCCATGTGACAGGCAGTGAGGGCGTTCAGCCCGAACGTAATGACACACGCCGTTGCCCGCCATTCGGGAGTTTCAGGTGGCAGACGACCACGGGTCGGCTGATATCTGAAAGCACGGATAACGGGCATGCCCGCAGGATGCGGGCAACCGGTTCATGGGCGTCATCTGTGGGCGTTACCGATGGGCGTGGGGTCTGACGTCCATCGGTAACGCCCATAGTCAACGCCTGTGTCAGCATGGGAACAGGTCCCAGGGCGTGTCCGTTTTCATGGAAAAAACAACACCGAGATTTTATACGGTTCGCCCTGTCCATTCGCCCCATATCATGGCCCGAATGAGCGGGGCAATGTCATGGAGCGAACTGCCACGGGAGAGATTTACGGGATGCGCGGGCTCTTTACCGCCCGCACCCGCAGACTGCGAATTTATTCGGGTATAAGATGCCCGGATAAATTCGCAGGGAAATAAATATCGGCTGGAATATATCTCATCCTTTTGCCCCGGATATAAAGCGAAAGCTGCATTCCCTTGCAGCACCTTATTTTACACTCATTGCTTATCCATCAGATAACGGTGCGCTTTTGAGGCCGCGCTGGCTGCCCTGAAAATATAACGTTTGTCGTTTTTAAGTGCTTTTAGCCACGACGCAATATAGCTTTCGTGCTGAACCTCGCCCTTAATCCCCAAATCGGCCATCAGAAAAGCGCTGCCAAGTTCCGCGATGATTTCTTCCTGAGCGTAGTTCTCACTGCCAAATTTCCCTTTCATTTCACGGTTAAGGCGAGCTTTTGCCCCAGTCCAGTGAACCAGCTCATGCAGGCCGGTGGCGTAGAAGTCAGCCGCGTCGTTAAACAGATGGCGCTCAGGCAGCCAGATTTCATCCGTGGTGGGCATGAAGAATGCATTCTGCCCTTTCTCGATGATTTTCGCACCGCTGCGGCGGAAAAGCACTTCTGCCTGCGGTAACGTGTCAAAGGTGGCGACAGGTGCTTCTGCTCCGGTTATCCCCTCTGTGCCCAGACCGTCAATCTGGTCAAGATTAAACACCGTGAAGGTTTTCAGCATCGGGATATGCTCAATATCTCCGGCGTCGTTTTCCTTCTCCAGCGTGGTGTAGAAAATAGCTGTAGTGCCATGCTCACCCTTGCGAACCTGTCCACCTGCTACCTGTGCCTGTTTGTAGGTCATCCAGCGTGAATCGCTGAATCCCTGTTTAGATGCGCTGCACCACAGCAACATGATGTTCATACCGCTGTAGGCTACGCCGGTAGCGTAATTGGATGGCAGACCAGACATACCCGGTACGCGCTGCCACGGGCAGGACCACGGTTTTACACCCGCTTCCAGCGCTTCAATGATGCTGTCTGTCACGGTCTGGTAAATATCAGTCCGGCTTTTTAACCCATTCGTTTTTGAGGAGCCTGAGCGCTCCAGCGACGATACGCTGGTCGCCGCTGCGGGGTTAGTGCAAAATGGCATCTGAATCGATCAATGTTTGGCATTCGAATCGATCATGATTTGGCATGCATCTCCGATCGTGGTTTGGCATCACAATCGATCACGATTTGGCACGCATCCGATCACTGATTGGCATCCTGTCGAGCACTCCGGGAATTAACTCTTTCCATTACAGTCTTCATTGCTGTTTTTTAATCCAATGGAGACATCGATGTCCAAAAAGAGAAAAGCCAGGAGTTCCATGGAAACCTGTTTTAAGATCCTTCAGCTCAAGTTCGACCAGAAGCTGACCAACCGCTGTATCGGGCTGACAATGAAAATCAGCTCCTCGACGGTTTTTGAAGTCCTCGCCCGCTTTAAAGCCACCTCTCTGTCATGGCCCCTCCCCGCAGGGATGTCCCACGACGCCCTTGAAAAACTCATCTTCCCGGCTAAAGGCACATCCGCATCAGAACTGGTGATGCCTGACCTGCTTCACTTCGATACCGAGATGAGAAAGCCTGGCGTGACACGGCAACTGCTGTGGATGGAATACAAGGCTCAGGCGGGGGAACTGGCGATGGGGTACTCCCACTTCTGCCGCTGCTACCGGGAGTGGAAAAAAACACGCCGTCTCTCCATGCGCCAGGAGCACCGGGCCGGGGAAAAGCTCTTTATCGACTTCTGTGGTCCGACGGTCCCCGTTATCAATCCGGATACCGGAGAAATACGCCGGGTGGCCATCTTCGTGGCCGTGATGGGGGCATCCAGCTACACCTATGTCGAGGCGTGTGAAGGTCAGGACATGATGTCCTGGCTGAACGCCAACAGCCGCTGCCTGACCTTCCTGGGCGGCGTGCCGAAGCTGCTTATCCCCGATAACCTCAAAAGCGCGGTGAAAAAGGCCGATCGCTATGAGCCTGTCATCAACGACAGCTATCAGGCGCTGGCGGAGCACTACGGCACCGTTATTATCCCGACCCGCCCCTATAAGCCGAAAGACAAACCGAAAGCAGAAAACGGCGTCCTCATTGTCGAAAGATGGCTGCTTGCCCGCATCCGCAATGAAACCTTCTATACGCTCAGGGCGCTGAATACCCGCCTGCGGGAGCTGCTGACGGATATGAATAACCGGCCAATGAAAGGGTACGGCAACCAGACCCGTGCAGAGCGCTTCCGCATGCTGGATGCACCGGCACTCTCACCGCTGCCTCTGGTGACGTATGAATACAGAGAATACAAGGCGGTGAAGGTCGGTCCTGACTACCACGTTGAATATGCCCGCCACTGGTACTCGGTCCCGCACGAACTGGTTGGTCAGCGTCTGTCGCTGAAGGCGGGTCAGTCGGTGGTTCAGGTCTGGCACAAGGGGCAGTGCGTGGCGCAGCATCCGCGCAGCTCGCATGAGTATAAGCACTCCACCAATCCGCTTCACATGCCGGCTCAGCACCGGGGGCACGGTACCTGGACACCGGAACGTCTGCTCGAGATGGGGTGCAGCATCGGCCCGTTCACCGGCAGAGTGGTTGACGCCATGCTGAAAGCAAAGGCCCATCCGGAGCAGGCCTACCGCGCAGTCCTTGGCCTGACTGCGCTGCAGAAAAAATATGGCAAAGAGCGGCTGGAAAAAGCCAGTTGCGTCGCCTGGCACTATAACGCGCCGGACAGACGGTTCATCGACAACCTGCTGCGTCACCACCGGGAGAACCAGGAGCTGCCGTTATCCCGTCATAGCGAGCAACACTCAGCAACGTCACCTGAGCATGAAAACCTGCGCGGCCCGGGCTACTACCATTAACTGCCAACCAAAGGAACCTGTTGTATGAGCGATAACCTGTTGAATAAACTGACCCAACTGAAGCTTCCGGCGATGGCCGGTAGTCTGATACGCCAGCGAGAAACGCCCCAGACCTACGACGAGCTGTCGTTCGAGGAACGGCTGACCCTGCTGGCCGATGATGAGTTGCTGAACAGAGAAAACGGTCGTGTTGCGCGGCTGAGAAAAAGCGCCAACCTGAAGTACCAGGCAGCCCCGGAGGGGCTGCATTACCCGGTCTCACGGGGGTTGCGGGCCGAACAGATGCGGGAGCTGCTGAACGGCCACTACATCACCCACAAGAAAAGCCTGTTGATCACCGGTCCGACGGGGTGCGGAAAAAGCTGGATAGCCAATGCGCTGGGTGAGCAGGCATGCCGACAGAAACACAGCGTGCAGTACTGGCGTACGGGGCGGCTGCTGGAGATGCTGGCGCAGGGTCGTGTTGACGGCAGCTGGCTGAAGCATCTTAAACAGTTGCAGAAAACGCAGGTGCTGATACTGGACGATCTGGGTCTGGAGCCGCTGACCAACGCGCAATGTAACGACCTGCTGGAGATAATCGAAGACCGCTACGGACAAAGCAGCACCATCGTGGTAAGCCAGTTCCCGGTAGACAAGTGGCACGGTCTGATGGAGAACCCGACAACGGCCGATGCGATCCTGGACAGGCTGGTGCATAACGCGCACAGGCTGATACTCCAGGGTGAGTCAATGAGGAAAAATAAACCGGCAGTGGAAAGCGACGAAAAAACAGGTTAAAAAGCAGCAGGAAAAGTTAAGTTCCCGGTTGATCGAATAGATGCGAATCGCTGATCGAACTTCGATGCCAATCCGTGATCGAATAGAGCGGAATACGCAGTTAGGGGCGGTAGTCTGGTTGTGCAGGGAAATGGACATGTTTTTTCTCCGTCAGTGGTGTGATTTTCGTCTTCGTATCGCCTGACGGTTCGCTTTCCCGGCGTCGTTCTGTCCTGCAAGGGCGCAGCATGCGTGCACTTCACCCTTGCGGGGCGGGTTGCAACGGGAAACGAATAACCGGAAGCGAATACGGGGAACGAAAAGCACACGGGAGAAAAAATCGGCCCCTGCATTACCGGGCGTAGCGGCCCTTACTCTGTAGCGGTGAAATGGGGTTGGGTGGGGCTGGTCGGCGGTGCTGGCGGGGGAGACTGAGCTTATGAAACAGACCGGTTATCGCTGAACAGAATATGTTCAGACGAAGAGGTCAACGCCGTCGCGCTTATCCGGAGAAGTCTCTCTCGCTACAGGCACGTATTTTGTAGATGGCGGATTAACGAAACGCTGAATGAACAGTGCAGCACTTTATAAATCTTGAAATGCATGACTGATTACCGCGATGACGGCCTGAATGCGCTCCGCTGACCAGACATCCGGACTGGCGACCAGCCAGACATCGGCTGGTTCGCTGCGTGCAGGCATAACATTGACCAGTTCAGGACAGCATCGCTGCACTATTTCTCCGGCCATCATCCCCACGCCCAGCCCCTGGCGCAGCGCTTCAATAAACAACCACTGGGACGTTGCCTCCAGTACAATCTGTCCGTTTGTCAGCGGCTCCCCGCACAGCCGCTGCCAGTACTGCGGAACGGACGTCTCGGGAAACATCACCAGGTCATGGCCGGAAAACGCACTCCCGGGTACAGGCAGACCGCGTCGGGCAACATATTCCTGAGAGGCGTATAAACCCGTATGGAAGGTTCCCAGACGGCGGATGATTAAACTGCCGTCTGACGGACGGGCGCTGCGTACTGCCAGGTCGGCGGCCCCCCGCCGGATATCCACAATATCAGGAGAGGTGGAAAGTGTTACCTGAATGTCGGGGTGCCGTTGCCTGAGGGCTGACAGTGCGGGCAGAAGAAAACATCTGCCAAGCGAATCGGTGGAAGCAATATGGACTTTTCCTGCCAGGGATGTGTTCATTCCAGCGCTCTTACGTTCAATTGTTGCCGCCGTGGCTTCCATCTGTTCCAGGTCCGGCAACAGCCGTTCTCCGTATTCCGTCAGATGATAGCCTTCCGGATACCGGTTGAATAACGTGGTGTTGAGTTCTTCTTCCATATGGCGCAGGCGGCGGGCCACCGTGGCCTGGTCCACATTCAGGCTGACAGCAGCAGCCCGTAAACTTCCCGTCCGGGCGACCGCCAGCAGGTAACGGATATTATCCCAGTTCATAATGCCCCCGGCATTTTTGCAGCGGGGGTGCCTGTTTCCGCTGCGTTTTCAGGTATCCCTTTCTTTTTTACACTTCATACCCGGGTTCGCCAACAGGAAAAAAGAATGAAAGGTCCGGTCACCGTCCCGCATGAACGACATCAGTTCGTTGTCCTGGTCACGCTCTGTGTCGGGATGTTTATGGCCATTCTGGATGTGAATGTGATGAATATCGCCACCATCAGCATCCGCTCTGAATTCCATGCCCCGGTATCCGCCATCACCTGGGCGGTGGATGCGTATAACCTGTCGCTTTGTGGCCTGATGTTGTCGGGAGGCACGCTGGCTGACCGCTATGGCTCCCGCCGCATCTGGTTATCCGGGCTTGTCCTGTTTACCTGCGCTTCACTCGGGTGCGGTATGAGTGTGGCGATGTGGCAGTTAATTCTCTTCCGCCTTCTCCAGGGGGCCGGCGCGGCGCTGTTTATTCCGGCCTCGTTCTCTCTTTTAGCAGCGGGCTGGCCCGACAGGCACGCGCGACAACAGGCTATCGGCATGTTTGGCGGTCTGGTGTCCGTTGCGGCGGCGGCAGGCCCGGTACTTGGCGGTGTTCTGGTGGGGGATTTTGGCTGGCGCAGTATCTTTCTTATCAATCTGCCCGTTGGCCTGTACGGTATCTGTTCCGGTTACCGGCTGTTGCCCGCTGCCCTGCCATCGCGTTTACGGGCACTGGATTTCACCGGCCAGATGCTGGCGATGGCCACGCTGGGTTGTCTGAGCTGGGTGCTGATACAGCTTCAGGAACAACAATGGGGCCAGAGTGCGCTGCCGTTAATGACGCTGGCATCACTGTTGTGCGCGGGAGGTTTTGTCATGGTGGAGCGCAGGAGTGCGTCGCCCATGCTGCCGTTAGTGTTTTTTCGCAGTCCGGCATTTAATCTCGCCAATCTCAGCGGCTTTTTTATCAACGTCTGTTATTTCGGCAGCCTGTATGCGCTCAGCCTTATTCTGCAACAGTACTGGCATTACACGCCTTTTCAGTCCGGTATGGCGCTGCTGCCGCTGGCATTTTTTCTCTTTGTCGGCAATCTGTCCGCAGGGCGACTGATGCGGCGCTGGGGAATAAAAAAACAGATGGTCACAGGGCTTCTCGCAGGCAGTGTGGGTTACGCAGGAATGATATCGTTACACGGGCAGATAACCCTGCTGGCCTTTCTCTCAATGGCCCTGCTCGCAGGCGGTGTGGCGTTTGCCGTACCGCCAATGACCGCAGCCGTGCTGGCAGGCAGAACGCAGGACACAGCGGGTACCGCCTCAGCAATCCACACCACTTTCCGGCAGACAGGCTCCCTGGTGGGCATTGCGCTGGCCGGGCTGATATTTTCATGCACACAACACCCCATCACCGTACTGATGGGGTTGTCAGCACTGGTCCACCTGTTGCTGGCGCTGATGAATGCCGTGATGCATCCAGAGGTTACTTAACTCGCACTTTACCGGTTTTGAAAACCAGTGTAGCGAGACGTTACAGGAAGTGTCCCTGTAGCAGTCAGATGCAGCCGATGCTCACTGTCAGTACATAATAAACCCGCAACTTTGGCAGAGAATAAAGTTTTGATATGCTCTTCCTGCAGTCAAGCCTTTGGGTTATCAGCGTGAATCCTCACTGGCGGGTGATGGGTATCTCTGGGTTGCCGTGCATTCCTGCAACGGTTCCACCAGTGTTCGGGGAGCTTTATGAGTACAGCAAAAGCCAGCAGCCTGGAACAGGCCAAACATCTTCTGGAATCAGGAAGCGTCCGGAAGGTTGAACTTGAGTTCGAACTCGACTCTGATGCATTTTTTGCTTTAACGACAAAGTATTGTTTGGATGGTGCCAGACTGACAAGAAAGGATAATCACTTTGTTATCACGAAACAAAAGACAAAGATCCCCCCGAATGATAATTGTTAAGGCAGTCCTAAACGCACCAGCAGTCAGGTGACTAATCTCTGCCCCGGACCAGTGCCGAAGCTTTGTTTCTGTGTATGAAAACCTCTCGTTGTGCCTGGCCGTTTCTGATGCTATGTATTGAGGGACAGTTGGTTCAACGGGCACAGGACACAAGCTAACCGGTATTTCGGTGGCACGGGTCTACTCAGGGCTGAATTCGTCTGATTACAGTCTGCTCCATCAGGCCCTGATATCAAATGCAGCCACCCTGACTCCCGTTACAGGCAAATGCAGAATTACGAGGACAGGTATAATGATTAATCAGCTTCGTCTTTATACAATAAACCCTGATTTACGTGATGAATTTCTGGCAAGATTTGAAAAACACGCAGCCAGAATCATGAGGGATAAGTATGGTTTTAATATACTGGCTATGTGGTTATCCGGTGAAAGTGCCAGACTCCGGTTTATATACCTGCTTTCATGGACAGACAAAACAGCCATGAACAACTCATGGGCAGAATTTATGGCAGATGAAGAATGGCGCACGATTAAAAAACAATTCCAGGAAACCACTCCTGAACCAGTATTATCTGTAGAGGATATTGTGCTGGAAGAGGCTGGGTTTTCATCTCCATTATAAATTTTAATCAAAAAAACTGTTCAGTCTGAAAATTTACTTTCAGACTGATTCAGAGAATGGAAAGCCCCATTCTTCCGATGAGAAACAGTAATAGTATCAGGAAAAAAACCCTGATAAACCCACTGCCATACCGCAAGGCTAAAAATACGCCCGTAATCGCCCCTGCAACATTACAAATACCGACTATACCTCCGGTTATCCACAACACATTCCCTGACGGTACAAAAAAAAGCAGTGCAGCTGTAAAAGTCCCAAGATTTATTAATTTGGCTGATGCAGAAGCATTCAGAAAATCAAAACCAAAACATTTAACAAAGGCAAACAATAAAAGACTTCCGCTGCCTGCTCCGAATATGCCATCATAGAATCCGATACAAGCGCCTAACACTATCCCCAACAGTATCTCTTTCAGACCAATCCTGATATCAGCATGTAGTCGTCCCAGATCTTTTTTTATGAACGTATAGACTGCCATAATAATAAGGACGACAAAAACCAGATATTCCATGAACTCTCTTGGTATAAGAGAGACAGTGTATGCGCCAGCGAATGAAAAAATAAATGCAGCGCCCATTACTGGAATAATGAGCTTCCATATAATCTTTACCCGGCGGAGATACCCTGAGACAGAAAATGCGTTCCCGAGCAGAACTGCCAGTTTGTTGGTGCCAAATATCGTTGCCAGACTGGATCCAGGTAGAGCATGAATAAGAGCAGGAATTTGAACAAGCCCTCCGCCACCAACAGCAGCATCGATCAGACCACCACAGAAAGCGAAGCCTCCCAGTGCAAAAAGAGAAATATCAATATTCATAACTTATTACAGTCCCCCACAAAAGCAATAAAGACATATTTTAAACTTATTTCTCTTGTAACACCTGAGGCATCATTACCTACCCCATTACAGGCAACGAACAATACGATAGCCAGTTCCGTATTTCAGTGAGTCAGAACGTTTTGTAATGCAGAAAAAGCGACGCCCACTCTCCTGTTATAATCAAGCATGACATGTTTAAGCCGTTCTGTATCGAATGACAGCCCCGCAATACGGCCAAAGGCCTGTAACGCGGCCAGCGCATGCAAGCCATGCCTGTTTTCCACCTCCCCGGCATGGCCCATGACGTAACCTTTGGCGTTACGCAGCGTTTTAGTGTCCTCATTTAACGACGCATTGAAGGACAATAATTTCCCCTCTATAAACTGGGCAAGAAAATTGTATTCTCGTCCATTCCAGAGTTCAGAAGCGACAGAGACCATCATGGCATCCATGACAGACTGCAGATGTTCAGGAGAACGCATTGCAGACTTATATTTTGCAATGCCAGTATTGTAGAGGAAATCAGAGAATTCATTACACTCATTGATTTTATATTGATCATCAACCCAGGCTGCAGCCCTGAAAGCATTTGTCATATATTTATACATACCGTCATGCCCCTTCTGACCAAGTCCAAAGTCATCTTTTGTTACTTCATGCATATGAGCCAGAACGTTATGATAGATAGCAAGATCTTCCTGTGAAATATAAAGTGCATCAGCGGACAGGCGCATGATTATTTTTCCGGATACCAGGCTTGTCGTTTTGTGCGTTTCATTCCAGCCGTTAAAGAAGCTGAGGACACTGGGATCAACTTTATCCTTTTTCAGAAAGGCAAGAAAAGTCCCCTCCGCATAAGCCTGTGCCTCCTGGGTTATCTCATGACAAAGAACTTCGTACATCATTAGACTGGCCCCCTGAATCTCCAGACAACTGATATCACTTAAATAAGTGATAGTCTTAATACTAGTTTTTAGACTAGTCGTTGGAGTCAGAATGATTGACGTTTTAGGTCCGGAGAAGCGCAGACGGCGTACCGCCCAGGAAAAAATCGCCATTGTTCAGCAGAGTCTTGAACCCGGTATGACCGTCTCGGTTGTCGCCCGCCATCATGGGGTGGCAGCCAGTCAGCTATTTCTCTGGCGCAAGCAGTATCAGGAGGGCAGCCTGACTGCCGTAGCCACTGGTGAGCAGGTTGTCCCGGCATCCGAACTGGCCTCGGCAATGAAGCAGATCAAAGAGCTTCAGCGCCTGCTGGGCAAGAAAACAATGGAAGTTGAGCTACTAAAAGAAGCTGTCGATATTGGCCGCCAAAAAAAGTGGATAGCGCATGTACCCTTGTTGCCAGAGGATGGCGAATAAGCTTCGTCAGCCGCTGCCTTCGGGTCTCACGTGCGCAGCTTCATACCCGGTTAAAACGCCCGGAAAGCTGGCAGGATCGCCGACGAAAACGCCTGCCGGATGATACTGATGCTCTGTTGCGGATACATGCCGTCATCGGTGAGCTACCCACGTACGGCTATCGGCGGGTATGGGCTCTGCTGCGTCGTCAGTCAGAAGCCGAAGACCTTGCAGCCGTGAATGCCAAACGTGTTTACCGCATCATGCGCCAGCACGCATTGCTGCTAGAACGAAAGCCGTCCTTACCCCCTTCAAAACGGGCGCATACAGGGAAAGTGGCCGTTGGGGAAAGTAATCAGCGATGGTGTTCTGACGGGTTCGAGTTCCGCTGTGATAACGGTGAAAAACTGCGTGTGACGTTCGCACTGGACTGTTGTGATCGCGAAGCGCTTCACTGGGCGGCCAGCACCGGTGGGTTCGACAGTGAAACCGTACAGGACGTCATGCTGGGTGCGGTGGAACGTCGGTTCGGCAGTGGTCTTCCGGGTTCGCCGGTGGAGTGGCTGACGGATAACGGTTCGTGCTACCGGGCGCATGACACACGGAAGTTCGCCCGAATGGTAGGACTTGAACCGAGAAACACGGCAGTGCGTAGCCCTGAAAGCAATGGAATGGCAGAGAGCTTCGTGAAAACGATGAAGCGCGACTATATCAGTATCATGCCGAAACCTGACGGGTTGACGGCAGTGAAGAACCTTGCGGAAGCGTTCGAACACTATAACGAATGGCATCCGCACAGTGCGCTGGGATACCGCTCGCCGCGTGAATACCTGCGACGTCGGACCAGTAATGGGTTAAGTGATAAAAGGTGTCTGGAAATATAGGGGCCAATCCAATCATATTCTGAATGTCTTTGACATAATCAATATGCGCGGGCACGGGTGACCTGCGAACATCTCCGGCTATCCAGCGACCAGGAATTTTTAACATTGCGATATGCTCAGGCAAACCATCGATGAATATCTCACCCAGTTCCTGCACAGAATAAGATTTTTTCGATATGTCATCACAGCATTGCAAAGATAAGGAAGTCATATATTCACCTCTGTTATTCACGGACTGAAAGTATTTAAAGACTCCTGATCCATTCATTGGTAAATGGATGAAACATTAACTATTTTCGGTTTTCATTGCGGCGTTTAAAAAATAATGTCTGACGCCACCTGCTCCAGGCATTGTAGGATGATTGATTAACACACTACAACTGACTTATAGTGAGTTAATTATTCACTTTTAGTGAGGTGTGAAGAGATGGATTTATCTCAGCTGAAAATGTTTAAAACCGTCGCCGAGCAGGGTAGCATTGCCAGAGCATCGGAAAGACTGCACTGCGTTCCCTCAAATATCACAAACAGAATCAAGCTCCTGGAAACAGAACTGGGTGTTTCTCTTTTCATCCGCAAGGGGCGTGGCCTGGTCATCACACCTTCGGGAGAAATACTGCTTGAGTACGCCAGCAAAATACTGACTTACTGCCAGGAAGCCCGCCGGGCACTTGAGCCCTCATCAGAACCTGGCGGGATCCTGCGGATCGGAGCGATTGAATCTGCCGCAACAGGACGACTACCGATGGTTCTCTCAAAATTCCACCAGAACTATCCTGCAGTCCAGGTGCAGTTCAGTACAGGGACATGGCAACAGTTAGTCAGTGATGTCGCCGGGCATAAACTTGATTGCGCTGTTATCGCGACAAAAGATGACCATCCGGATATCACTTATGTGAATGCTCACCAGGAATCACTGGTATTGATTGCCTCTCCTTTTACGGGAAAGATCTCTGTCCCTCAGGACCTGAAAGGTAAACGGATTTATATGTGGCCACACGGGTGTCCTTACCGACAGGCCCTTGAGCGTTGGGTCAATCAGCATCAGGTCACGGTAGATATCACCAGCATTGCAAGTTACGGAACGATTCTTGGATGTGTCAGCTCCGGAGCAGGTGTCTCGCTGGTACCTGCCGGCTTTTTTGAGCAGTTCAAAAGAACAGGTAATATCAGGGGGTATACATTTAGCGAGTTATTTCCCGTACAAAATTACTTTATAAAAAATAGCAGAATAGACCTTCATCACGCACGTAATGCGTTTGAAACGTTATTGCGTGCTGAATTAAACGATGTGTGACATTCTTACTGTCATTATTATTATGCCAGTTCAGGTATCAGACCTGCTGTTTCCATCAAGCAATGAGTCATCCGACGCATGCAGCTGGCAACAACACTTGTTGGTGATGCCTCTAATTAGTTGAATTGATGTATAATACCCGCTTTTGAGGTTTTCTCATGGCCAGCGTTAACGTTCATTGTCCCCGTTGTCAGTCTGCTCAGGTTTATCGCCATGGTCAGAACCCTAAAGGCCGTGACAGATTTCGCTGTCGTGACTGCCACCGCGTGTTTTTACTCACCTATACCTATGAAGCCCGTAAGCCGGGTGTCAAAGAGAAAATTACCGAAATGGCCTTCAACGGTGCCGGTGTCCGGGATACGGCAAGAACGCTAAAAATCGGCATTAACACCGTCATCCGCACTTTAAAAAACTCGCGCCGAAGCGAATAACATCCTCTCCGGTTGCCCATGCAGATGTGGCTCTTATCTGTGAACTCGATGAGCAATGGGGCTTTGTCGGCAGTAAAGCCCGGCAGCACTGGCTCTGGTATGCCTACAACACCAAAACAGGGGGCGTTCTGGCTTATACGTTCGGCCCCCGTAATGATGAGACATGTCAGGCGCTGCTGGCGTTATTGACCCCCTTCAGCATTGGCATGATAACGAGCGACGATTGGGGAAGCTACGCCAGAGAGGTGCCGAAGGAGATACATCTGACTGGTAAAATTTTCACACAGCGCATTGAGCGAAACAATCTGACGCTGCGAACCCGTATCAAGCGGCTGGCACGCAAAACAATATGTTTTTCACGTTCCATCGAATTGCACGAAAAAGTCATCGGCGCATTCATCGAGAAATACATGTTCTACTAATTGGATGCATTACCAAATATACTTACGTATTTGCAAAACAGCTTTACCTCAATAGATTTACACATGGGGCACAGAACCTGCCGATAATGCATTCTCATTATCAGTTTTCCCAGGGAGGGAACCTCCATCGGATTGCGAGGAATTCGACGAAGGCTGAAACGCGGCGTGGGACCGGTGAACGCTGGACGCGTACTGCCTGTATCGGCACCGCAGGCTCTGCCCAGTCAGAAAGGACTCTCACCAGATCACCATTGCGAAGTTCCTCCGCCACATCCCAGGTCTCACGCAATGCAATACCCAGTCCTGCCCGGCTCCATGTACGAAGAGCCTCGCCATTATCACTTCGCATAGCACCAGAAAGCACCACATGTTCTGCAACGCCGTCCTGATTATTTTGGATAAGTGACCATCGGTGCGGGCGCAACCCGGGATAGGCAAACAGCAGACACTGATAACGAACCAGTTCGCGTGGATGAGTCGGGGCCCCCATCTGACGAATATAGCCGGGCGAAGCCACCAGAATACGGCGGTTCTCTGTCAACCGCTGGCTGATAAGACGTGAATCTGCCAGCTGGCCTGCCCTCACAGCCAAATCCAGATCACTGTTATATAAATCAGTAATGTGATCGCTCAGGCGTAAATCGAACCCGAGCTGTGGATGTTGTTCGCGAAAAGCAGCGATCTCTGATGCCAGATATCGTGCACCCAGCGTCACCGGTGCCGTAATACGCAGTGTACCTGACAGCGTCTGAATGCCCCGGCTGGCGACATCAGCAGCTTCATCCAGGAGATTCAGCGCGGGTCGGGCCCGTTCGGCGACAGCCCGCCCCTCATCAGTAATACGCAGTTGCCGGGTGCTACGCTCGAAGAGTCTGGCTCCCACGGCTTTCTCCAGACGTGCGATCTGCTTACTCACAGTGGCGGGAGCCAAATCGAGCGTCCGTGCAGCCGCTGAAAATCCACCGCAATCGACCACTTTCACAAACACGGCCAGATCATCCAGGTTACGTATTGCCATTTATTCCATTCCGTCACAGGTATTAACCCAATCTAATCCTTTTTGTCTTCTTTTAGTAGTCACAGAATAAAAGCCAAATCATTGGATCAGGCACTGGCAACAACGCCTGATAACACTCTGGAGTGATCTATGCCTGTAGTGATATATATCTTTGCTCTGTGCGCCTTTGCTATCGGGTTTACTGAGTTCATCAGCATTGGACTGTCAGTTGCTCTGTCCGAAAGTTTTCATGTCAGTACGGCGCAAACCGGACTTGTCGTCACACTCTACGCAACCGGAGTAGTAGCAGGAGCACCAGTACTGACAGCACTGGCATCGGGATGGTCACGCAAGCGGCTGCTTCTGACCGCCATGGTGGTATTCACCGCTGGAAACGTACTGGCGATTCTGTCTACGCATCTACCGCTTTTACTGGCCGCTCGTCTGTTGTCGGGACTTGCACATGGCGTATTCTTTGCTGTGGCATCAAGTGTTGCGACGCGATTAGTGGCACCGGAAAGATCCGGTGTTGCACTCTCTATGGTATTCGGTGGAGTAACGATAGCAATGGCTATGGGCGTACCTGCTGGTACCTGGCTGGGCAGTGTACTTGCCTGGCAATGGGTCTTCGGACTGATCGCTCTTTGTGGGATTCTCGGAACGATCGGTATGATCAGATTTATGCCAGCAGGTGCGGGAGACATCACAAGTGATACTCCCGCCAGGTACCAGTTAGCCTCACTACTCAATCGACATCTGCTGGCAGCGGCCAGCCTGCCACTACTGTCTTATACTGGCTCCTTCGCTCTCTATTCCTTCATTACACCAATACTGATACAGGTGACTCATACCAGCATTCGCGGAGCGAGTATTGTCCTGGTTGCATATGGTATTGGCGCAGCCGCAGGAAACATTGCAGGTGGGCGGATGACTGACCGTATTGGAATAGACAGAGCCTCACTCTGGATGCTGACAGGTATCGCGCTGGTATTGACACTGATAGCTATTGCACAAGACAATTTCCGGTTCATGATCCCGCTGGTTATGCTCCTGGGACTTACCACATACGGATCCATCCCGCCCCTTCAATCACGTATACTCGGGATGGCACGTCGCCACAGGCCGGATGCACTTGATGCCGCTTCCGGTCTGAACATAGCAGCCTTCAATGCCGGAGTGGTGTTCGGCTCAATGCTGGGAGCAGTAAGTCTCAAACTCTGGGGTTTGACTTGTCTGGCCGGGGTGGGTCTGATAGTCGCCTTGCTGGCGATTATGACTCTGAGCTGGCAGCGTCGTCAGCCGTTGTTAAGATTAGATGCGACAGAAGTGTCCAAAGAGTGATTTAAACACTGCCGTGGTCTGCAATGCAGTTGATAACCAGGAGCGGATGTTTTAGAGGTGAAATTTCAACCGTGGTGTAGTAGTCCAGTGATCACTTTGCCAAGCCATAGTTATGTCGCCGCACACACCATGCCCCTCGAATTAGTTTGATACAACCAATGCAGATTGGTGGTCACTCTGGTGGTCTTGACAGAGTAGGAATTCAGGTTTAGCTTACTTATTAGCCACTTGTTGGCAAAGGCGATCCCAGTCAGAGGAGCCAGATTCCTGTTTTCATGCTTCTGTATGAGTCCTTATCTGTTGGTGATTCAATAAGTTAGCGTGAAAATTGTTCCCGGTGCGTATTCAGTTATCCCTCTGCATCGGAAGAATTTGGTGGTCAGATTTGGGGTCAGTTTGGTTCGATATTGGAGTGACCTCCAAATATCTCTTAATGATTCTAAAATCCGCAACTTAAAACCCGCTTCCCGTCCCGTAAAATTGTCTGATTCACACGGTCTGTATCTGCTCGTCAATCCCGGTGGTTCACGTATCTGGTATCTCAAGTATCGCTTCAGTGGCAAAGAATCCCGGGTTAGTCTGGGCGCATATCCGCAAGCTTCTGGCGCAAAATATCAATCCGGCGCGGCAGCGCATGGCAGAGAAAGCAGCTTCCTCACCTGAAAAGTGTTTCAAAGCGCTGGCGCTGGCGTGGCATAAAGCCAACAAAAAATGGTCGGCTGATTATGCCGCACGGATCCTCGCCAGCATGGAAAATCACATCTTTCCGGCGATTGGTCATCTGCCCGTTACCACGCTGAAAACACAGCATTTCACGGCGTTACTTAAAGTTATCGAGGATAAAGGCTTTCTCGAAGTCGCGTCCCGTACCCGGCAGCAGCTCTGCAACATCATGCGTTACGCCGTACAGCAGGGACTCACTGAAAACAATCCGGCGCAGCATCTGGAAGGTGTCACTGCTCCTCCGGTTAAAAATCACTATCCCGCCCTTCCGCTGGAACGGTTGCCTGAACTGCTGGCGCGGATCGGCGATTATCAACAGGGCCGGGAGTTAACAAGGCTGGCGGTGATGCTGACTTTGCATCTGTTTATCCGTTCCAGCGAACTGCGCTTCGCACGCTGGAACGAGATCGATTTCAGACACAAAATCTGGATCATTCCCGCCACCCGCGAAACCATCACTAAAGTGCGTTTTTCAGGTCGTGGAGCAAAAATGCGCACCCCGCATATTGTGCCGCTCTCCCGGCAGGCTGTCGCCATTCTGAAACAGATACAGGAAATCTCCAGTCATCCTGAACTGGTATTCCCCGGCGACCATAACCCGTATAAACCGATGAGTGAAAACACCACCAACCGGGCGCTGCGATTAATGGGTTATGACACCAAAACCGATGTGTGCGGGCATGGATTCCGGACAATGGCCTGCAGCGCGCTGGTGGAGTCTGAACTCTGGTCACGGGATGCCGTGGAGCGGCAAATGAGCCATCAGGAACGCAACAGCGTGCGGGCGGCATACATCCACCGCGCTGAGCATCTTGACGCCCGCAAAGCGATGATGCAGTGGTGGTCGGATTATCTGGACGTAAGCCGCGAAGGGTATGTTGCGCCCTATATTTATGCGCAACAGCATAAGACGGCCTGAGTCAGCGGCAATATAATTCGCTTAAGATGAAAAAGCAGGTCCTGATGGAGTCGGATCTGCTTTTTTACATTAAAGGTGTTGCCTTCGTTTTTTGGTTACTTAGCGCGGCGGGGTTGACGATAACGCATCCTACATCGTTTCTGACGGTGAATTATACGGTCCGTATAACGCCCGCTTGTTCGAATAAAATCAGCACGAGAAATATTTTCATATTAACTAGCAAAACCCTGAATAACTATTAAAAATCAATGAGTAAATCCACTATCAATCTTACAATCCTTACCAACATCTCTTGCAAGGAGGTTGACAAAGATACAGGGTTTAGCATGATCATACTAAACCCTGTATCAATAAGCTTTTCGTTGAGTTTTTAATAAAGTAAAACTCATGAAAGCAGGCGGAAAAATATTTATACATACACTTCAACCTCAAAATAATTAACAATAACCATGAAAAAATTCAAATTAAAACCTTACTTATCAATATGCCTTGCCATTATCTTCTGCAGCATGCTAATAATGTTATTTTCGTTCTTTCTTTCAGGATTGACAGAGTATTTGCTATTTAATTATTTATTTGGATTCAGCTTTATTGGTGTTGTTTTATGGTTGGAGATCATAAACATGACCTGTATGTTATTTACAGGTTGTCTCATTTACCTTTTGTTTAGACACAATACATAATCTTTTAAAAAATAATATGAGACATATGATTTTTAAAAAACAGATAATTGTATTTTAGATTCTCTTATTTTTAAACCAACCAGTCATCATTCGGGAACAAGTGAAAACGTCTATTAAACTTTCATAAAAAACCAGCATCTCTTTATCATTGATTTTTCGTGAATTTCTTTTCATAGTAGTATCAATGATAAAAAACTCAACAATTTCCGCCATTTTACTAGCCTCTTTCAAATTTATTGAGTTATTGTGATTTATTATATTGGTGAGATGACTTTCCAAGAGCTGATAGGTTTCATGGTCAAAAACTCGCGCCAAATCTTTATAGTACATTTTTTCAACACAAAAAACAGTTTTCACGTCATAGGTAAAATGGAGTGAATCATTTGAACCAATGAAATTAGCTTTCACTATATAATCCAGTGGATTATCCAAAGCGTATATATCTGGAAGCAACATAATTTGCCGGGAGAAATTAAGCTTGAGTGATGCATGAACCATGTCCATTTTACCATTAAAATAACGATATATATTTCCCGGGCTCATATTTGAACGATTACTAATGTCAGATATGGAAGTTCCACTGATTCCTTTTTCCCTAATGCAAGCAGTAGCCACCTCAGTTAAAAAAAACCTTTTCAATTCAGATGAAGAGTTAACATTATTTTCTGATTTCATTATGGTGCCTAAAACTGAATGTTTAGTGAGAAATTAAATGACGGAAAAATTCCGTCATTCCCTTCTTTGGGAGCTATGCTTTCCAGCCACCGCCGAGAACTTTATAAAGTGTAACCTGCTGTGTTATTTCACTTAAACGAGTCGAAATTTCAGTTTTCCTTGCCTGAAATAAAGTACGTTCAGCGACAAGAACATTGAGATACCCATCCACACCTTCCTGATATCGGCTATTCGCAAGAATGTAGTAACGTTGATTTGCCGCGGTGTCTTGTACCCGAGCAGCCAGTTCATGTTTATAGGTCGCTTGACCCGCCAGAGCATCCGAAACCTCCTTAAATGCCTGCTGTATAGCTTTTTCATAATTTGCTATTTCAATTCTTTTGGAAATTTCCGCAACGTCAAGATTGGCTTTGTTTTTTCCCCCATCAAATATTGGTACGCTTATGCTGGGAACGAATGACCAGGCAGCCGTGCCCCCTTCAAGCAAATGTCCAAGACTATCTGAAGCCGATCCTCCGGAAGCAGTAAGGCTGATGGTAGGAAAGAAAGCGGCTCTGGCCGCGCCAATATTCGCATTAGCTGCCTTAAGGGTATGTTCGGCAGCAATAATATCCGGCCTGTTTGTCAGGACTTCTGATGATATTCCATCAGGCAACGCCGGGAAATTCCATGCTTTAAGTAAAGTCGCATTTTCTACAATATTGGCCGGTATGTTCGTACCCAGTAATAGCTGTAAAGCATTTGTATCCTGTTTAACCTGACGGGTGTATTGGTAAACTTCAGCCTCAGCGCTTCTTAATGACGTTTCCGCCTGAACAACATCCTGTTCGTTTGCGATGTCCATCGCATACCGTTGTTTAGTCAGATCATACGTTTTACGCTGACTTTTAGCAGTATCTGTCGCCACATTAAGTAAATCCTTATCTGCGCAAAGGGTCAAATAGCCCGATACGACCTCTGATACAAGACTAATTTGTGTGGCGTGAGCAGTAGCCTCAGTCGAAAGATAATTTTCAAGCGCCTGTGCTTTCAAACTTCTAAGCCTGCCAAAGAAGTCAATTTCCCAGGATGTTACACCAAGATTCGCTTCATATTGCTGGTATGACACAGGCCCGGAAGTCTGGGTAGAATAGAGATTGCCAGGCAGATGAGCCGAAGTCTGGCTACCATTAGCCTCGATGGTTGGTAATAAAGCAGCTCTTTCAATCCTGTACTGTGCTCTGGCTGACTCTATATTTAAAGCAGCAACTCTGAGATCTCTATTATTTCTAAGGGATAATCCTATCAGGAGTTTTAACGTGTCATCATCGAAAAACTTTTGCCATGCAAGATCTGAAGTTTTATTCCTGTACGCATTACTCTCCCATTTCCCGGGAACAGGTACCGATGGCCGTTCATACTTAGGCTGTAAGTTGCAGGCCGTCAGAGTTAAGAGTACCGGTATAACAATAAATAGATGTTTCTTCATAACCTATCCTTCTGAGGATAATCATATTGCAATGTCTGAATTCTAAGCCCGGTGACCATCTTAGAAGTGCACCTGACTGTTTGAAACGGTCGCTTTATACACGCATCACATAAATCTGCCTGAAACAGATTTATGTAATACATCAGCACATGGCACTAAATAGCTACAAGTTATAAAACTTGAATGTAATGCATGTTTCTTCGACCCAGAAAGAAAATAACGCTCTATATCATTACCCTTTCTTCTTGTGATATCTAATCTGGGCAAATGATAACGGTTCACGTCCATGATAAATTGCTGAAACCCGGATTTTGTACCCGAATAATTAAATTGTGCATAATGACCTTCAGGTATTATTATTATTTTTTGTACTTTACTCTTCATAGAAGATAAATTCTGGTAATCTGTTGCTGTAAAGTACTTGATAACAATGCCTGAATTTACTGCGATATTGGGTTCAAAATGGCTGATGCCATAGACGTAAGAAGGTAGCTCCTGGTAGTCCCTGAGATACCTGTTAAAAAAATTCATTCTCACATCTATATTGAACTTACCGAGATCTTCAAAAGCACAAAGAAAAGAGTGCTCTGTACCGAGAAAAATTTGTTCCGGCAATGAAATTATGTCCGGCTCGGGTACCGGATGTATTATCCTCTGGTATGGCGGGTAGAGTTGTGAACAGTCCCATTCAGTATTATTTCTGTATTTGGCAGGTGTCTGATGAAAGTAATCTTTGAATGAACGGGTGAAAGCCTGCTGCGTAGTAAAACCATATTTCAAAGAAATATCGAGAATATGTGTTTTAGTTATCTGTAATTCAGCAGCCGCGGTGGATAATTTTCTTAGCCGGATATACCTGCTTAGAGTAACTCCCGTTAATGCATGATAAACTCGCTGTAAATAAAATTTCGAATATCCTGACTTAGCCGCCACAATATCCAGGGATAATTTTGATGCGAGTTGAGATTCTATCCATTCTGTAAGATCATAAATAAAATCATTTTTCATTACACACCGCCTTATTCCCGGTTGCCATATCAAAAGCAAAATCCAGCGCTGATTGAGAGTAACGATAAAGCAAAGTATCGTCTGGCATCATTACTATCGACCTGAGCGCTCCCATAAAAATATAGAAAATCATCGAGCTGAGTATTGTTGTCGAAACATCAGTATGAATCATTCCATTTTTTTTGGCTTCGGATAAAACAGAATCTATCATGACGAATAATTTATCCATCTTTCCCCCCACCAGCATATCATGATCATTGACTTCGTCAGGATATTCACAGCGGAAGACAGTCATCTCGATAACATTTCGAAGATGTTTATTTCTCTTAACGCATTCAATTTCCCTTAATAAACAGTGGCGTAATGCCATAACAGATTCTGCACGAATTACAAGCTCTTCAACTTCAGTAAAAAGTAAGAGCGGCGTGCGCTCAATAACTTGTTTAAAAAGATCATTCTTTTCTCTGAAATGCCAGTAAATAGCCCCGCGTGTACAGCCAGCTTTCATGGCTATCATCTGTAACGTTGTGCGATAAATACCCGAATCCCGAAAGCATTGCTCAGCCGCATCCAGAATATGCTCGCGGGTTTCTTCAGCATCTTGCTTGGTTCGCCTGGCCATTTTCAAGCCTCCAGAATAAATTAAAATTTATCGTATAACTATTACTGAGCAGATTGAGGATTTTAGTATTGGTATCCCTGATGGATACCAATACCTGACGTACAGCTATTTTTTTTCAGCTATAGTTAATGCTTCTTTTTTGCTTTTGTTCCTGGTAAAAAAACCAGCGACAAGAACATAAAAAAGCGGGATATAAAAAATAGCTAATACAGTCGCTGTAAGCATCCCTCCCACCACGCCAGTACCAATGGCATGCTTGCTTCCGGAACTTGCTCCTGAGGCAATAGCGAGAGGAATAACACCAACAATAAATGCCAGTGATGTCATAATAATGGGTCGTAAACGGACTCTGGCTGCCTCAATGGCTGCCTGAGAAAATGACATTCCACTTTTTTCATGAAGATCGCGCGCGAATTCAACAATTAATATCGCATTCTTTGCAGAGAGACCAATCGTCGTTAATAACCCAACCTGGAAGAAAACATCGTTCCCCAGTCCACGTAAAAGCGTCGCACTGACAGCACCAATAACACCCAGCGGTATGACTAGCATTACTGAGAAAGGAATACTCCAGCTTTCATAAAGACCTGCCAGACAGAGGAATACGATTATTAGCGACAGAGCATAAAGCGCCGGCGCTTGCGAGCCTGAAAGACGCTCTTCAAATGAAAGACCTGTCCAGGCAACATTTAAACCTGGTGGCAATTTTGCCGCGATCTCCTCTACCGCCTTCATCGCATCCCCGGAGCTATAACCCGGTGCCGGTTCGCCAAGAAGTTCAACTGCGGGTAAACCGTTATAACGCTCCAGTTTCGGGGAACCATAAGTCCATTTCCCACTGGCGAACGATGAGAATGAGACCATCTCTCCGTCACTATTACGTACGTACCATTTATCGAAATCCTCCGGAGAAATACGTGAACTGGCTTCGCCCTGGATATAAACTTTTTTAACACGTCCGCGATCATTGAAGTCATTAACATACGTTGACCCCCAGGCGGCGGACATCGTGTTATTTACATCAGAGAGACTGAGTTTCAGAGCCTGGACTTTCTCGTCATCAATCAGAATTTGATATTGTGGCTCATCATTCATACCGTTGGGTCGAACCATTTGCAGTGCGGGATTTTGGGCAGCCATCCCAAGAAACATATTCCGCGCCTGCATTAATTTTTCATGGCCGCCTCCGGTTGTATCCTGGAGAAACAGGTTAAAACCAGTGGCATTCCCCAATTCCATCACCGCCGGAGGCGCGAAGGAAATAACCGTTCCCTCTTTTATTGTGCTGAAATACCCCATTGACCTGCCAGCCAGTTCAAATACCGAACCTTTCCTTTCATTCCATGGCTTAAGTCCCACAAATACCATAGCGGAACCCTGACCACGCCCTGCAAAGTTAAATCCATTGACCAGCATTGTCGTGGCAACCATGTCTTTTTCCTGCGTCAGAAAATATTCCGATATTTTGGTTAATACTTTCTGGGTCTGCTCCGCACTGCTGTTTGGCGGCATCTGAACCTGCACAAAGAGATTGCCCTGATCTTCATCAGGCAGGAATGATGTCGGTATCTGCGGGAATAACGCCACAAGTAAAGCGATGATTGCCAGAAAGAAAAGCATCGCTCGTTTTCTGGCCCTTAATGTACGTTCGACGCCATTACGATAAAGCGAGGTGCCGTGTTCAAATTTACGGTTAAACCAGCCGAAAAATCCCTTTTTGGCCTGCGCACCATGATGCGTTTGTTTCAGGATCGTTGCACATAATGCCGGAGTAAAAATTAGCGCAACGAGCACCGACAACGCCATCGCAGAAACAATGGTGATAGAGAACTGGCGATAAATCACACCCGTTGAACCACCGAAAAACGCCATCGGAAGAAATACAGCAGAAAGAACCAGACCGATACCAACCAGAGCACCCGAAATCTGTTCCATCGACTTTCGGGTCGCTTCAAGCGGCGGAAGCTTTTCTTCTTCCATCAGTCGCTCGACATTCTCCACAACCACTATGGCATCATCGACGAGAAGCCCGATAGCCAGTACCAGGCCAAACATGGTTAATATGTTAATTGTAAAACCAAATGCGGCCATAATGCCGAATGTGCCCAGCAAAACGACCGGAATGGCGAGTGTAGGAATAAGTGTTGCTCTCCAGTTTTGCAAAAAAATCAGCATCACGACAAAAACGAGGACTATCGCTTCAATAAGGGTATGTACCACTCCCTCTATTGAGGCACTTATAACTGGAGACGTATCGTAAGGATAAATAATCTCCACGCCTTCCGGTAAACCAGGTTTAAGCTCATCCAGCTTTGCTTTGACAGCTTTAATGGTGTCCAGCGCATTGGCACCGGTTGCCAGACGTAACGCAATAGCTGTACTCGGAAGATCTTTGCCATATTTTGATTGTATTGAGAAATTCTCGGATCCCAGTTTTACTTTGGCCACATCCTTAAGTAACACGCGGGATCCATCAGGCTGAACCTTCAGGAGTATATTTTCAAATTGTTCAGGAGTTGTGAATCTGGTCTTGCCAATGACAGTAGCACTCAGTTCAATATTTTCATTGGTTGGTAAACCGGCTAGCTGGCCCGCGGATACCTGTACGTTTTGCGCCTGAATAGCAGAGCTGACATCCAAAGGGGTAAGTTTATATCCATTCAGCTTATTCGGATCCATCCAGATACGCATAGCATACTGGGACCCCAGCATAGTGAAATCCCCCACACCGGTAATACGGGTTAAAGGATCCTGGATGTTAGAAACCAGATAGTCACCGAGGTCAAAGCTGCTCATACGACCATCGGTTGAAACAAGTCCGGCAAGAATTAAAAAGTTAATCTGGTATTTAGCAACGCGGATCCCCTGATTCTGAACTTCATCCGGTATTAAAGGGGTTGCCAGCGATAGCTTATTTTGTACCTGTACCTGGGCAATATCCGGATCTGTTCCCTGATCAAAGGTGACGGTAATTGTGAATGAGCCATCCGAATTACTCTCAGATTTTAGATAGCGCAAATTATCAAGCCCATTCAGTTGCTGTTCGATAACCTGCACGACAGTATCCTGAACGGTATCTGCCGATGCGCCTGGATAAGATCCGGTCACGGCAATCGCAGGAGCAGCGATATTAGGGTACTGGTTAATAGGTAACTTGATGATAGAAAGCGCGCCAGCCAGCATAATAATGATGGCTACAACCCATGCAAGTACGGGGCGGTCAATAAAAAAACGTGACATTACGGCTCCTTACTCAGGCTGATTAGCGACTTCAGGCGAAGGAGGAACCGCCTGAGCAATCCTGACTTCGCTACCTGGCTGGGCTTTTTGTGTCCCATCGACAATAACCCGATCGCCACTTTGTAACCCGTCTCGTATTAGCCACTGATTACCTACAACGCGATCGGTTACAACCATTTTGCGGATCACCTTGCTATCTTTGCCAACGACAAGAGCCGAGGCCTGTCCAGTCGGATCACGGCTTATTGCTCTTTGTGGAACAAGCAGGGCATTCTCGCTCACCCCTTCCTGTAATTTGGCGCGGACGAACATACCTGGCAGCAACCGCCCATCCGGATTAGGAAACTCGGCACGTATAATTACAGAGTCCGTACTTTCATCTACTGTTACTTCTGAAAGTTTTATACGGCCCGGATGCGAATATTCAGTGCCATTGTCGAGGGTGAGTTTGACTTCAGCCTGCTGGTCGCCATTTCGTTTCAGGCGACCTGCGGCAAATTCATCCTGCAATTTAAGAAGAGCCGTTGAAGATTGCGGAATATCGACATAGATAGGATCAAGCTGCTGGATGGTTGCAAGAGCAGTGGTCTGATTGGCGGTCAGCAACGCTCCCTGAGTAACGGAAGATCGCCCGATGCGCCCAGATATTGGCGCGGTTATCTGTGTATAATCTAAATCAATGCGAGCAGAGTCAACATCAGCCTGCGCCTGTAGCCAGGTTGACCGTGCATCATCCCGATCCTGATGGCTTATTGCTCCCGTTTTCACCAGGCGATCATATCGTTGAGCCAAAAGTTTTGATGATTCAAGGTTAGCTTCTGCTTTGGCAAGCGTTGCCCGGTAAGGAGCCGGATCAATCTGATACAATGCCTGACCGGCTTCAACAATTGTTCCTTCATCGAACAGCCTTTTCTGAAGGATGCCGCCAACCTGGGGACGCACTTCAGCCGTCCTGAAAGACGAGGTACGGCCAGGAAGTTCAGTCGTCAACGTGACGTTTGCTGCGGTTACCGTCACAACTCCCACTTCAGGAACCGAATTTTGTACTGGCCGCTGTGGCTTATCACATCCGAGGAGTGCAAGCGACAAAAGTACTGACAGCGCCGGGTATGCAGGACGAAAAAGCACAAACATTGTAAGTGTTCTCTCTGTGGTTTGAATGTTCATTCTAGTATATTCATACTAAAATAAGACTTGCAAGAGATATTAAAGAGGTTAACAAATGAGCAATATGCAGGACGAAGAAATCGGCGTGAAAAGCAAAGACAGGAGAAAGCAAGTACTTGATGCAGCGGCTAAATGTTTCCGTGACCTGGGGTTTCATGGATGCAGTATTGCTAAAATTTCAAAAGAGTCCGGTATGAGTCCTGGACACATTTATTATCATTTTGCTAACAAAGAAGCCATCGTGGAAGCCCTGGTCGCGCAACAAGAAAGCACCATGTTTGAACTGATTAATGATGTTGCGTCATCTCCAGCCGATGAGAAATTAGCCGTGGCGCTTAAAAGGCAAACGGTACGCATGGTTGAGCTTCATACCTCTCCAGAGTTTATTAGTTTATGGCTTGAAATTGCTGCCGAAGCGGTGCGAAACCCTAACGTTTCACAAGTACTGCAGGTGTCCCATAACGCCATTAACAACAGGTTCAATGCGCAATTACTTAAAAGAAGTAAAAAAAATGATGAGAATGAAATCAGGCAGCTTCGCGCAAAGATGGATATTATTGCATCCATCTTTGCGGGATTATCGCAGCGCACTGCATTACAATCTCATGATGAGAAAGGAGATAAAGAAATGCTTATTGATATGATAAATAAAGTTATCGATCTCTTTTTTAAAGAATATTAGACCTCACTCATTCGTTGGGCGATATTGTCTAAAATACCCTGCCCTCGGTTTTGAGGGCAAAATTTAACGCATTAATGCTATTCAAGAATAGATATACCAATTTAGTCATAAAAAAACCGTCATTAAATAATAGCAATGGCGGAATGATTCAGTGAGAGAATGAAAATGCACCTATTTTCACCCACCTCGCTACGGATGTGTACACTGTCTCTCAATAGTGATTCTTTTACACGTTTTGCTACATTTCACAAGAACCGAACGGAGTAAAGCTGGGTAATCTCTCTAAACCTGTATAAGCTTGTATTCGATTTCTTGAGCGATAATGACCTATCTACGGCTGAACACCCTAGTGGTGTTAAACATATACTCATCTAGCATCTTAATCAGAAAACACGACCTACATAAAACTGCTTTCATTTAAGGTGGTCAGTTTGGTGGTCTTGACAGAACGGCAATTCAGGTTGAGCTTACTTATTAGCCAGTTACTGGCAAAGGCGATCCCAGTCAGAGGAGCCAATTTCCGGCTTTCATGCATCCTTGCGAATCCTTATATGATGTTGATTCAACAGGTTAGTGTGAAAACTCTTCCCGGTGTATTTTGATTTTACCCTCCGCATCGGGAAAAATTGGTGGTCAAATCTGGGGTCAGGTTAGTTCGATAATGGAGTGCCCCCCATACGACCCTTAGCGACGCGAAAATCCTCACTCTCAACCCCCCTGCTCCTCTATAAAGCCTCTGATTCCCACAATCTGTGCTTACGCGCTCTCGTTACTGGTATCTCAGCGCCATATTAACGGTAAAGAATTCCGTATCGCGCCCGGCGCCAATCCTGCCATCTCCCTCTCTGCCTACCGGTAGCAGCGCGAATATAACCAACGGTTTCGAAGTATCGAAACAACACCCCACACTCTAACACATTGAAATAATTAACATAACAGGCAGTAAATAGAGTGAATGTCGGTAATATCAAGTCAGCACCGTCTTTCAGCGGAGATCTCTCTGGCCTATAAAGTGGGCAATTTCAGCAGGAAGCTGATGCATCGAATTAATAATGCCCCTGGCGCCGGCTAACCGCAGCTTTTCACCATGTAAAAGATAAGTATGCGCGCCGCCAATATAGCCAATAACCGTCATCCCCGCCCTGCTGGCAGCCATTACCCCATGGACTGAATCTTCAATCACTAGCGTATTTTCTGGCGCAACATTAAGAACTCTTGCGGCGTGCAGGAATATATCAGGCTGCGGCTTGGCGCGTCCCGGCCCCAGATCGACGGCGGAAAAAACGCGCTCAGTGAATAACTGATCCAGACCGACCAGCGATAGCGAATAGTCAAGCTGGCTGCTGGAGGAGTTGGAGCAGATGCATTTGGGAAAATTTAGTGAACGAAGAACTTCCAGCGTGCCGTCGGTACGCTTCAGTTTTTTCGCAAACTCTTCGCGCAGCGATGTATAGAAGGTGTGGTTGATCGACGTGGGCAATACTACGCCCTTCTGTTCCCGAATCTTATCGATCAGCTCGTCCCAGGAAAGTCCGCTGAACTCACTGCTAAATTCATTAAAATCTATCAGCACGCCGTAACTTTCCAGCAGCCGAAGCGTCAGGTTAATACCAATAATCTCTGAATCAATCAGCACACCATCACAGTCAAATATCACCAGGTCAAGCGCTCTGCCCATCTTTATTCCTCCGAATAGCGTCTGGCCGCGATCCGTACGTATGCGGCCAGACAGACTCAGATTTAAGCGGCCTGTTCCGGACGCTTTCTGTACTTAGTCAGCAGCTGCTGAATATCGTGCAAGCGGGAAACCGCGACCGACGACAGTTTCTCTTTTGAAACATTGCGGTCAAGAGATATGCAGTCTTTCCACAGTGAGCGGCCTGCAATCACCCCGGAAGCGCCATTGCGCAGAGAGATCTCTACCTGGGTCAGGAAAGTGGCATGATCGACCCCGGCAGACAGCACGGCCCACGGAATATCACCACAAATTTCAGTCACGGCAGCGCAGGCGTCTTCCGTTCCCGGATAAGGGATTTTAAGTACCTTTGAGCCACATTCAATGCACAGCTTACAGCCATCCTGAATGAGTTCCGGGATCTTACGCTGGTACTCTTCCTTGCTTTCATTTTCCAGCGAATAGGTCAGGAACTCTACCACCAGGAACAGATCTTCACGGGCGAAATCAGCAATGACTTCCCGCAGGGTGGCAAGGTTAGCGGTGTTGGCATCCGGCGTATCGGAACGCAGGTAAATCATAATTTTTCCGCCGGTTGCGCCCAGCTCGCGAACTTTGCGGGCATTAATTCCTTCGACCATCGTAGAGATACGATACCCCTGCGGCGACGTTTCCCAACCGGAAGCATCCAGGCCAACCAGCAGACCGGTATTACGCGGCAGTACGCCTTCATCAACAATTCCCGGCACGGCGCAAATAGGGTCAACTAATACGCAACCCGCTTCAGAGGCCAGATAGCGGGTAATGTCATATTTCGTTTTACCCAGCGTTTCGTTGCTGATCTCTTTTTGTTCTTCCGGTGTTGCTGCTAATAACGTTCTCATTCCTCCGCGCTGATCGCAGGCTACAACCATCATTGAACCTGTGGCATCGCAAATCATTTGATATCCGCGACGTTCAGCGGTAGTCATTGTATTCATCAGATATTTCCTCTTGCAGGAGATTGACAGTATAAAATTAAATGCAGTTCAGGCGCTGGCTAATCCAGGTCATCAAATTGTGATCGTTCACAGTATTATCCTGGTCAACTGTATAAACATCGCTTAATGCCATCGGCCGGGCATTTTCAGCCAACATAATTAACTCAGGAATGTATTCCTCCCCCGGATGCCCTTTAACCCGGCAGGTACAACGTGATTTATAACGTTTGGACACATTTTCCGCAGAGATCTTATTCCACACTTCAATAACATTGTGGCATCCTGCCATAGCAAGATATTCCTGCAAAACTGACCTGTCGCGGAAACCAAACCAGGCATCTAATACAAACAGCGTATTTTCCGGCGATGTTCTGACAATCCTGAACATCGTTTCATATGCTGCGTAGCCCAGTTTACGATTTAATGGCCGGTCGATAATATCGGCGAACTGGACCATAAACGGTTCTTTAATTTCATCGATACTTAAAACCGGTGCATTAAAATAGTCTGCAATCTTTTTTGCTACGGAGCTTTTCCCTGATGCGGGAATACCGTTCACTAAAATCAGCTTTCTCATAATAACCTCAGTACTTCATCTACAGAGGTAGCCTTTCTGATTTGCGCCAGAGTCGTCTCGTCTTCCAGTAGTCCCACTATCGACGCAATCCCTTCGGTAATGTGGACATTACTGTCCACCCCACCAAACATCACAATGATATCGACCGGTTCGCTGCCGTGAATCGATACCGGCTTTTTCAATGTTGCCAGACTAAAACAGTTCTTTCTTACCCCACACTCTGGTCTGGCGTGAGGAATAGCAATACCTTCATCAAAGACATAATAGGCGCCATACTCCTTTGTATTATTAATTACTGCTTTAGGATAATCGCTAGTGACAAATCCGCCGACAATTAATGGCTGCGCCACTATTTCGATTATCTCATCCCATGAATCGACATTAATGCCGACCTGAATACACTGGTTCTCAGAGAGAAAATCCTTAATACCCATACCACCTCATATATTTTTGCGAATAGTGTTCCTTAACTCATCAATTTTAACAAAAACCTCATCAACACAATTTCTGTAACGCTTACTGGCAGCGTAAGCTTTAACGGCCTGGTTATATTTCACCATAAGCATTTTTTGCGTCGCGTTATCCGTCGGGTTTTCCGCCAAAGCGGCTTCTAACTGTGATAGCTCCTGCATAATTCCCTCAGCCTCGGCGTCATGATTATCCCCCTGCGGCTCTGCGGAATTAAATAATTTTTTTAATGATGAAAACATATTGCCTCCTGATTATTTATTACGTTTTTGCCTGGGGAGATCAGCTAGTTTAATTAAGAATTATTTGCCCAGTTTTCTGTTAGCGAACCAGACAATTACTACCACAAAGACAATAAAGCCGATTACGAATGACCAGTCATTCTGGAAAGCGTGGCCTAATACCAGCCCGGTACTGATGACATCAGAGTCGCTAAAGGTCACGCCTTTAAAGCCAAAAGTTTCAAGCAGCGGTACCAGAATCGCAGGCAGCAGGGTGATAAATATTCCGTGAATGACCCCACCGATAATAGCCCCTTTTCTACCGCCCATTGCGTTACCAAACACCCCTGCGGCACCACCGGCAAAGAAGTTGGTCAGCAGGCCAGGCAGGATCATCGCCAGACCGAACATCGGGAAGATGATCATGCCGATAATGGAGCCCACGGTGGTTGCGAGGAAGCCAACGATGACCGCGTTTGGCGCATAGGGGAACAGCACCGGGCAGTCCAGCGCCGGTTTGGCGTTTGGCACCAGACGCATAGCAATGCCACGGAAGGCGGGCACCAACTCGTTTAGCAATAAACGCACGCCGCTGTACAGCACAAATACCCCGGCAACAAACTGCATCGACTGCATAAAGGAGTACATGATGTAGTTCGTATCCCCGGCAAATTGAGCGATATACCCTGAGCCGGCGAAGATCGCGGGAATGATATACATCGGCACCATAATCACCGCCATCGACAGGTAGGTGTCCTGCAGAAACTTGAAGTTATCAGGCAGTTCCAGATCTTCGGTTGAACGGGAGTTTTTGCCGACCACTTTTGCCACCGCCGCCTGTACCAGATAGCCGATAGTGCAGAAGTGCCCCAGAGCAATATCATCCGAATCGGTGATTTTACGTACGATGGGCTGCGCGATAGCCGGCATCAGCACCGCCATAATCCCGCCAAAGATACCGCCGGTTAGAATCAACGTAGCGCCGGTCAACCCGGCCTTATAGCCAATCACGGTACCGATAGTTGCCATCCACAGCAGCGCCTGGCCGGTCAGGAAGATATATTTAAACGGCGTAATCCGGGCAATAAGAATATTGACGGCAAAAATCACTAACAGGGTTAACGCGACTTCTGAGCCCAGCTCACGGTTAGCCACCCCGGCAATCGCAGCAACATCGGTGATATACCCCTTCATGCCAAAGCCCTGGGTAAAGATATCATTAAGGAAGGTCAGCGCCTCGACAATGATATTAATCCCGGCCATCATAATCAGGAAACCAAGCAGGGTTTTGAATGTTCCTTCAACCGTTTTCCCGAGCGATTTTTTCTGCAAGATCAGGCCAAGCATTGCAATAAGTGCAATGAGTATTGAAGCCTGTCCTAAAAAATCTTTAACAATAAAATGAATAATAGCGTCCACTTAACACCTCACGGTTATTTGTTCTTCATATAGGCAAGGATTTTTTCTTCTATCTCATTTTTATCCGTCAATTTATTTAATATGATAACCTTTTTCTTTTGCTCCTCGCTGGCGTCGGCGTTTAAGATATCGGCAAACATTTTTTGGGTAAGAATAAAATCATATTTAAAGGATGACGCTTCGGAAACCGTGGTGTGATCGATGTTGGCATCAATCTGTAGCTTCTTTAATACTGCTTTAGCGCTCATCTCAATAGCAAAACTTGAGCCAAGGCCACAGCCACATACGCAAAGTACTTTAAGCATTTTAGATACCTCAGATAAGTTGAGTTAGTTTAGCCAGTTTGTAGATCTCGCTTTCTTTATCTACTAAACGTCTTTCAGAATCTTCAAGATCGATCGGAATCGCTCGATTATTATTATTAATGACAATGATTTTATTAGTCAGACCGCTGTTAATACACCTCACAACTTCTTCAGCCAATATTGCCCCTTCGATAATTTCCTCTCCCGTTGGCATGCCACTTCTCAATCCATATCCTAAAATCGTTTTTCTGATGCGGATCCCAATCTTGTGCTCTATCTTGCCAATCATGGTATCAATCGCCCCCTGGAAACCGGGGGTATATTCTTTGGTGTACCCCTCGGAGCAGAGAATTATCACGCTATTCTGCTGTTTTATTTTGCATTTTATACGAGCAGCCAGTTCGTCAATATCCCATATAGCTTCGGGAATTAAGGCAATATCCGCATTACTTTTCAGCGCAGCCTGGAGCGTCAGTTCGCCACAGTAGCCCCCCAGCAGCTCAATCATAAATACCCGTCCCGGTAATCCCCGACCGGTATTACGCAATTTAGCGACTTCAGTAATCACCTGTTCACAGGCGGTAGAAAAGCCCACCGTATAACTGTTGCCGGCAATATCATTATCAATAGTCATACCGATGCCGTAACAATTTATACCATATCGACTCAGGATCTTGAGAAACTGAAATGACCCATCGCCGCCTCCCATAATCAAACAATCGAGTTTTTTACTACGAATATTTTTGACTATTTTTTCATAATCAGACTTTTTGCATTTATCCTCTTTCCTGCCGGAAGAAACTAAGGGAACAGGAGAAATTGAGAAATCGACTAAATCTCTGGTAGATATTTTCCTGGCACAGTTGTCAATCAGGCCATTAATTCCACCATTAAAAATAACAATCTCTGTTTCAGTCATTCGATTGATCTGAAAAAGAAAGTTATTCATACCGCTGACATCGCCACCACTAATTACCAGTCCAATTTTCATGGTGCCCTCATATTATTTATCTCAGCGTTTAATGTGAAATTGATTCTAATGGCGGGGGAATACTTTTTTTTGAAGTTTGTCACATGTTTGTAAGGTTTCATGCTTGATACAGCTATTGACAGGTTAAAAAAAGACGAAAAAATGTGACGCAAATCACTTATAAAACAGGGGTATTTGAGGTAAAAATCCACAACACTATGTTTTAATTGAATTTTATTTTATCTTTCTTTTTTTCAGGATATGGCTATGTTTTCCAAAAAACGGCGTGTTGATTTTGTGATAAGTTTCACATTAAATGAGAATATAAGGAGAAAAAACGCCAAAAATATCGGTATCTGTACGCTGACAAGCCTGGTGAGAGACCGCTATCGGGGGAATGGACTATTTTATCGCCGCGGATATAGCGGGATGACGCGGAGTGAGCGGGAAGGGGTAAGTCGCAGGGAACAACTCCCCGCGGCTTATTACAGCGGCATGAGATAATCGGGTATTTGCAACTCAGGCTGAAGCGCACTGCTGAAACGCTTTAACCAGCGTTCATCCGCCTGTTGCAAATGCGAGCGTAACGCTTCGGCTGCCGCTTGCGGCTGATGACTCAATAACAGATCGTAAATGCACAGATGCTCTTTCAGCGCATCTTCAATTAAAGAAACAGGAATATGCAGCACCGGATCGAAGAGATAGCGGGTGGGCACAAACAGAATTCTCGTGCGCGCCAGCACCTGTAAAATCTCGACGTTCGGACAATAGGATAGCAGCGTAACGTGCAGATCGTTTTCGACGATATCGGTATCAAAGCCTTCTCGCGGAAACCCGTCCAGCGATTGGATGACCGTCTCTCTGGCCTGGCGCAGATAACTTTCCGGCACCCTCGGCGCGGCCTGGAGCAAAGCCTGCGGCTCCAGCAGCCAGCGGATTTCATAGAGGTGATGCGTTTTTTCCGGCGTCACCTGCGGCGCTATCCAGCGGCCCGGCGTCTCTTTACTCACCAGCCCCACGCTATGCATGCGGGCGAGCACATCGCGCACCACGGTACGGCTGACGTGAAAATGCTCCGCCACCCTTTCTTCGATAATGCGCACGGAGTTGAAAATCACGCTGGTACAAATGGTTTGCTCCAGCTGATTATACATGCCCTCCCAGCGCGCCACCGCCGGGATTTTGATTTCATCCAGCGTCGCATGCTGCGGGGCGCCTTGCTGGTCGCGTTTACCGGCAACCTCATAGCCCCTCCCCTGTACTTCCTGAATCAGCTGCTGCTCGCAAAGCTTGCGCAACGCGTAGCGCGCCGGGGAACGACTGATGCCGAACGCTTTCGACACATGCGCTTCCAGCAGTTTTTCACCGGGCGAGAGGCGACCATCATCAATCATTGTTTTCAGCAACTGAAAGGCGCGATCTTGTAAAGAATGTCTATCCGTCGATCCTGACATAGTGAATGTTTTCAAGCCCTGTTAGACGGTTATCGGGAAAAGCGCCGGGCGCTTCGCTGTTCATTATTGTAACGGCGGCAAGGGCTGTCCAGTGATTCCCGTTACGTACGGGCCTTTCCTCGGCTTCTGATTGTGACTTCCGTCACGTCTCATACCCAAATAGTGACCAATTTATCGTTTCATTAACTTTTTTTTGACACATTCAGTACTTTTTCATTAACTAAACGTACATTGAATGCAAAGTACGTTTTATGACAATCCACGACACGTTGAGGATAAGAGAACGATGAAACTAGTTCGCTGGGGAGAAGCAGGTAAAGAGAAACCGGGGATTGTTGACCAGCATCAGCAGATACGTGATGCCAGCCAGCTGGTGAGCGACTGGCGCACTGAAACCCTTTCTGCAGAAAATCTACGGCGTCTGGAGGCAATATCTCTCGATTTACTGCCGGTGGTACCGGTGGAAACGCGCCTTGGCCCCTGCGTCGCCCAGCCGGGAAAGATCGTTTGCGTCGGGCTGAATTATCGTGACCATGCCGCAGAGGCCGGTATGGATTTACCCTCAGAACCCATTCTGTTTTTGAAAGTCACCAGCGCCATCACCGGGCCGAACGATCCCATTGCCATCCCGCCGCTGGCCGGCAAAGTCGACTGGGAAGTGGAGCTCGGCGTGGTAATTGGGCAGCACGGCCGCAACCTGACGCAGCGCGAAGCGTTACAGCACGTCGCCGGGTATTGCGTGTTCAACGATGTTTCCGAACGGGCCTGGCAGATTGAGCGCGGCGGACAGTGGGATAAAGGGAAAAATGCCGATACCTTTGCGCCGCTGGGGCCGTACCTGGTCACGCGCGATGAGATTGAGGACGTACAGAATCTGGCGCTGTGGCTGGAGGTCGACGGCGTGCGCCGCCAGGACAGCAACACGCGGGAAATGGTATTTGGCGTCGCCGAGCTTGTCGCCTACATCAGCCAGTTTATGAGCCTGCATCCCGGCGATATTATCGCCACCGGCACGCCTGCCGGGGTCGGCATGGGGCTTAAGCCGCCGGTTTATCTCAAGCCGGGTCAGCAGATCCGCCTGGGTATCAGCGGGCTGGGCGAACAACGTAACCTTCTGGTCGCTGCCGCCGGGACCGCGCGATGAAATACCCTATCACCTGCCTGGACGACTTACAAAAGCTGGCGCGTCGGCGCGTGCCGAAGCTGTTTTATGACTATGTCGATAGCGGCTCGTGGACCGAATCCACCTACCGCGAAAATAACGACGATTTGACCCGTCTGCACTTTCGCCAGCGGGTGGGCTGCAACGTGGAAAATATCACCACCCATACCGCCATTCTCGGCGAGGCTGCTTCGCTGCCGCTGATCCTGGCGCCGACCGGGCTTGCCGGGATGGTGCATCCCGACGGCGAAATCCTCGCCGCTCGCGCCGCCGCGGCCGCCGGCGTGCCCTACACCCTATCCACCGTCAGTATTTGCAGCATCGAAGATGTCGCGAATCAGCTGGCGCAGCCGTTCTGGTTCCAGCTGTACATGATGAAAGATCGGATCTTTATCGCCGATCTGATCGATCGCGCCAGCGCCGCAGGCTGTTCCGCGCTGGTATTGACCCTGGATTTACCGATTCAGGGGCAGCGTCACAAAGATATCCGCAACGGGCTGTCGGTGCCGCCGAAGCTGGGGCTGGCCGGGATGCTGTCGATGCTCGCCCATCCCCGCTGGTGCGCGGCGATGCTGAAAACGCCGCGCCGGACGTTCGGCAACATCGTCGGCCACGCCAGCGGGGTGACCAATACGCAGGGGTTTGCCGACTGGGTGAGCCGCCAGTTCGACCGGAGCTTCTGCTGGGAAGATATCGACTGGGTGAAACAACGCTGGAGCGGCAAGCTGGTGGTGAAAGGCGTGATGGACGGCGAAGATGCCCGCCGGGCGTTCCAGGCCGGCGCCGACGCGATTGTGGTATCTAACCACGGCGGGCGCCAACTTGACGGCGCCCCGTCCACTATCAGCGTTCTGGCGGCCATTGCCGATAGCGTCGCCGGGGAGGGTGAAATCATCATGGATAGCGGCATCCGCAGCGGCCAGGATATCGCGCGCGCGCTGGCGATGGGCGCCGACAGCGTGATGATTGGCCGCGCGTTTCTTTACGGCCTCGGCGCGCTGGGCGGTAACGGGGTCACGCTGTGCCTCGACATATTACGCAAAGAGTTAGAATCGACGATGGCGCTGTGCGGCGCCACCAGCCTCGGCCAGCTCAGCCCTGAAACGATCGTCGATTATCCCTGGCCTTTAACGTCCGGCCATTCGTCACCTCATCCTGTTCGCCTCAGCACATCGCTGCGGCGCCCTTAACCCTGAAGCTGAATATTAAAAGGAGCGTTATCTATGTTTGGTGATTATAAGATGCACCCCAACAGCGGCGTTAACCCGCCGTACTCCCCGGCCTACCCGGTTGAGTGGGAGTGCCCGCTGCGTACCCTGGAGGTGGTGACAAGAGTTGAGGTTAGCAAAATAGAAGCCTTACTGCAGGATACGCCCTTCGAACGGGTCAACGATCGGGTCGCATTCCGCTTTATGCTCTCACCGGGCCACACGCTGGCCGTCCACAGCGGCGAGATGTTTGATCTGATGGTGACCGTGCCGGTACGCTACCAGTCGCTGTTTACCCAGACGCATATCTTTATGTATTGCAGCGATCCGATGGGAATTTGCGCCGGACGCGAGCTGTTTGGCTACACCAAAAAAGATACCCACTACGCCTTTAATGAAACGGCGGATGGCAAAATCGAAGGCTGGGTTCGGCGGCGCAATGTCCCGCTGGCGGACTTCAGCTTTACTCCCGACCCGTCGGCGCCGCTGCTCATGCTGACCGATGACGTCGAACAGCCGGGTGGAGAAATCCACGTTCGCCGTCTGCCCGATCCGGAGAAACTGGCGACCGCCTATGCCGACGTGGTGTACCGCCGCACGCCGTTACGGTATTCCGCGCCGGTACGTGGCCACATCGACTGGAAACTGTATGCCAGCGAGTTCGATCCCATCGCCGCGCTGGAGCCGGAAGTCCTCAGCGCGCATTTTATGACCTCGGACGTTTACGGCGGCGGTTTTGCCGTGGAAGACCGTCGGTTGCTGGCCCGCCTGCATCCCTGAAACCGGAGACTGCGATCGTGAATAATCCTGTAGCTATTATTACCGGCGCCGGAGGGGGGATCGGGTGCGCCGTCGCCGTTAAACTGGCCGGCAGCGGATGGCGGCTGGTGCTGGCAGACAGAACCCTGCCGGCGCTGGAAAATTGCCGCCAACGGTGTGAAGCGCTTGGCGCGTCGCTGCACTACGCGGCGGGCGATATGCGCCGCGAGCAGGACGTCGCCGCGCTGGTTGAGCTGGCGGCGGCGAAGTACGGTAGCTGTCAGGGCTTTGTCAGCAACGCGGGCGTGGCTGGTTTAGTTGAGCCAATTGAGGATTACCCGTCGGAGGTTTTCCGCCCGGTGCTGGAAATCAATACCCTCGGCACCTTCTATTGCCTCAAATACGCCCTGCCTCTACTGAGGTGCGGCGGCGGCAGCTTTGTCGCCATCGCATCCACCTCCGCGATCCGCGGCCGGGCCAACATGTCCGCCTATGTCGCCAGCAAACATGCGGTACTCGGTCTGGTCAGAAGCAGCGCCCTGGAGTGCGTCGGAAGTCCTGTCCGGGTCAACGCCGTCCTGCCGGGGCCGACGCAGACGCCGATGATCGATGAGATCAATCTTATGGCGGCGCGGCGCTCGCCGGGAGAACGTATTGCGCGAGCGGTGGCAGCGCCCTACGGGAAACCGGAAGACGTAGCCAATACGGTGGCTTTCTTACTGTCAAACGAATCCAGCCATATGAACGGTGCCGCGCTGGTGACGGACGCAGGCAGCACCGTGGCCTGATATCCCACAACCACAAGGGACACACCATGAACTCAAAAGCCATCACGGCGCAGCTTGCGTCGCGGATTACTGCGCAACATAAACGGGCGCTTGTCGCCGCCTGCATCGGCAACTTTATTGAGTATTTTGACTTTGTGATTTACGGCTATTTCGCTTCGGTTATCGCCAGGCTGTTCTTCCCGGCCGAGAGCCAGGCGGCCAGTCTGCTGTTAACTTTCGCGGTGTTCGCCATCAGCTACGCTTCGCGGCCGCTCGGCGGAATTATCTTTGGTCATCTGGGAGATCGCTACGGGCGCAAAACGCCGCTGGCGGTAGCGATTATGCTTATCGCTGCGTCCACAACGCTGATTGGCTTAATGCCGACCTACGAGTCGATTGGCATGGCGGCGCCCGTCATCCTGACCCTGGCACGGCTGGTACAGGGGATTTCAGTCGGCGGCGAATACGGCGGCGCGACGTCGTTTATCTCTGAATATGCCCCGGCGAACCGTCGCGGCCTTTATACCGGCTGGCAGACCTTTACCATCGGCCTGGCGCTGCTGGTCGGCGGCGGCGTGGCTTCGCTGCTGACCGCTCTGCTTTCGACGGAGGATTTACATAGCTGGGGATGGCGATTGCCTTTCCTTGCCGGGCTTCCGCTGGGATTCGTCGGGCTTTATCTGCGGCTGAAACTGGAAGAGACTCCGCATTTCACCAGCGTGAAGAAAACCGCCGAGGTGGTTCACGCCCCGCTGCTGACGGGACTACGCCAGGAATGGCGCGCGGTATTGATCGGCATGGGGCTGATTGCCGCGCCCTCTGCCTGCATCTATATCTACTATATTTACTCGCCGACCTACCTTTCGGTGGTGCGGGGATTCCCGCTGGCGGAGGCGCAGCGCGCCAATTTATACAGCCTGATATTTTATTGCTGCCTGCTGCCCGGTTTCGCCTGGCTGAGCGATATCGTTGGCCGCCGTCCGCTGATGATCATCAGCACCCTGGCGATAGCTCTGATCACCTACCCGGCGTTTCACCTGCTTGATGCGAACCATTTCAACCAAACCGTGCTGGGCCTGTGCCTGATGAGTCTGGCTTTCGCGCCCCATTCGGCGACGGCGCTATGCGCGATGGCTGAAATTATGCCAACCCGGCTGCGCTATACCTGCCTGTCGGTCAGCCTGAATATTCCGGTAACGCTGCTGGGCGGCACCGCGCCGTTTATCGCCACCTGGCTGGTGAGCAGCACCGGCGACCTGCAATCTCCCGCGTGGTTTGTTATCGCGGCAGCCGTTGCCAGCATGGCAGCGGCGCTGGCCTACCGCGAAACGTTACATAGCGGATTACGTCACAATTAACATTGATAGTCTTCGCAGAGCACAACGCGGCGCAAACGTACTTACCACTCTTCTGTGCCGCCTTTTATTGACTATCGCAGCGCCGTCTTGTTGACTCGATCGGACGCTGTAATTTAGGCTGCCGCTTATTTTGCCTGTGGACACCTTTCCCCCGCCGGCAAAATCGCCGGGCCGGCCTGCGGACACGGCGCCGAGTCTGTCCACAAAGTGGCTACTTAACTCTGTGGATAACCTGGAGTCAGATTGCTGCAAAGGCCGTGAGGCCGACCATGACGGCAAATGCGCAAATTTTAACCACCCGCCTCATGCGCGCTTCGCTCCCCCCTGCCCGTCCGCTTTTAGGCGGCATAAAAAAGCCTGCCCAGATATCCCGGCAGGCTTTTGTTTTCTCAAATCTGATACCTGTAAATACTCTAGCCGCCGAACGTGGACTGTATCGCGGAATAGCCGATATTGACCGGCATTCCGGAACGGCGCAGCATGGCCTCGCTGGCCCGGTTCGCCTCAACGCCCTCTCCCTGAACAAACGCCTGAATCCCCGCGGTCATAGGCAGCGGCACTTTTCTGTCCGATTCGTATTCCGCGCGATTTCGCGAAAGCGGCTCGTGCACTTCAAGCCAGCGGCTACCGTCCGGCTCGAGGGTATATTTCACCGGCCGATCGATAATCTGCACCCGCGTCCCCAGCGGAACGTTATCGAAGAGATACTTGATATCATCGTTACGCAAACGGATACAGCCCTGGCTTACGCGCAGCCCGATACCGAAGTTAGCATTAGTACCATGAATGGCGTACAGCCTGCCGATATAGATGGCATACAGCCCCATCGGGTTTTCCGGGCCGGCGGGCACGAATGCGGGCAGGCTTTCGCCTCTTTTGGCATATTCGCGGCGGGTATTCGCCGTTGGCGTCCAGGTCGGCGCCTCCTGCTTGCGTTGCACCGCGGTCACCCAGTTGCGCGGCGTTTCGCGGCCCGCCTCGCCGATGCCGATCGGCAGAACCTCAACCGTCGTCCCCTCCGGCGGGTAGTAGTAAAGGCGCATTTCCGCGACGTTAACCACAATCCCCTCCCGCACCGTATCGGGCAGAATAAGCTGCTGCGGTACGGTCAGCGTCGACCCCGACTTCGGTAAATAGACATCAACCCCCGGATTGGCTTCGAGCATATTGCTCAGCCCCTGCCCGTACTGCGCGGCAAACGCCTCCAGCGGGAGCGTATTACCGTCCGGGACGGTGATGGTTTGCGGGCTACCCACAAGGCGGCTTCCTTCCGGCGGCAACGGGTAGCTAACGGCCAGAACGCTCTGGCTTGACAGGATAAATAACAGAGAGCAAAGCAGTTTCACACGCCGCACCATTTCCCTTCCTCAGTCGCGACAATCGTGAATGAATTATAGCTTTATTATCGAAATGTTATATACCAACGCGCGGCGGCGGAGCCCCTTCTCTTCCCCACTGCCGGTATTCCGCTAGATCTGGTAATCAATCGCCGCCTCTTCCGGCTCCATCGCCTGGCGTTTAATCTCATCCAGCGACAGCCCGGCGTTGCACAGCTCGATAAAGCGCCAGACGTAGTTACGCTGCAGCTGTCCGCGCTTTAGGCCTAGCCAGACGGTATTGGCATCGAACAGGTGGCGGGTTTCAAGACGCGTGAAGGTGTCTGACTCTCTGGCATCGCCCGACTGTTCGGCAACCAGCCCTACTCCGAGTCCAAGTTCAACGTAGGTTTTAATGACGTCGGAATCCTGGGCGCTGAGCACGATATCCGGCATCAGCCCTTTGCGATTGAAGGCCTCATCGATACGCGAGCGCCCGGTGATGCCCTGACGATAGGTAATCAGCGGCCAGCGGGAAATGGCTTCCAGGGTGAGCGGCGTCACCTGCACCAGCGGATGATCTTTTGGTACCAGCAGGCTGTGGTGCCAGCGGAACCAGGGAAAAGCCACCAGCGTCGGGTCGTTGCTCAGCCGCTCGCTGGCGATGCCGATATCGGCGCCGCCGTTGTGCAGCAGCGCTTCGATCTCCTGCGGCGTCCCCTGTACCAGCTCCAGGCGAACGTCGGCAAAAAGCTCGCGAAACGCTTTAATCACCGGCGGCAGGCTATAGCGTGCCTGGGTATGCGTCGTGGCGATGGTCAAGACGCCCGAGGCGTCGTTGGTAAACAGGTCCGCAAGACGGCGGACGTTGCTGGCTTCATTAAGAATGCGCTCAGCAATCGAGAGCAGCGCTTTACCCGGTTCCGTCATCCCCAGCAGACGCTTGCCGCGTCGGATAAAGATTTCAATCCCCAGCTCTTCTTCGAGTTCACGAATATGGCGGCTGACGCCCGATTGCGATGTGTAGAGCATATTGGCGACTTCCGTCAGGTTGTAGTCCTGACGGGCCGCTTCACGAATTATTTTTAGCTGCTGGAAATTCACCCTTGCCTCCGGGCTATCAGACATAACATATGCTCTATTGTTAAAGTCTGTTGTCCCTGCTAACAAATAATAAAAACCAGCAACTTATTCCATTCAGGAATATACGTTAACTCACCAACAGCAGTTCACGGTTCTCCAGCGAAGGGCGACTCACCAGCGACAGTAGGATCTCCTTCACCGCCTGCGCCTGCGGCGACAGGCTTCCCTTGGCGGACATATTCAACGATAGCGACAGGCTCATTGACGGCGTGCTGATGCGCGCCATCCAGCCGTTGGCGGCGCTGCACAGCGAGCGGGCGGCGGATTCCGGCAGCACGGTAGCCCCCATTCCGCTGGCTATCGCCGCGGTTAAGGTGGTAATAGACTCGATCTCGCCGATGATTTTTGCCGACAGCCGCCGCAGGGTGAAGGCCTCGGTCACCCTCGCCCGCACCGCGCTGTAATCGCGGGGCAGGAACAGATTCATCTCGGCAACCGCCGTCAGGTCGACGCTTTGCCCCGGGCAGTCCCGGGTGCCGACGAGGTACAGGTCCTCTTTCAGCAGCGGCTGGCTGACGATACCGGCAACCGGCGAGCGCTCGTACAGCACCGCCATATCCAGCTGCCCGCTGAGCAGCTTATCGTTAAGGATGGATCCGCTGCTTTCCTGCAGATAGACCATCACTTCAGGAAGTTCGTTACGTACCGTTTGCAGCAGCGGCATCGTAATGGCGGACGCCGCCGTTCCCGGCGCGAGCCCAATAGAGACCTGGCCGCTGAGGATATGTCCCACGTTATTGACCGCCAGCTGCGCCTGCTCGCACTGGCGCAGAATGGTCCGGGCATGGGTATAGAGAATTTTCCCTGCTTCCGTCGGCGTTACGCCTCGTTTAGTACGAATCAGCAGCTGCTGGTCCAGTTCGCCTTCCAGGGTCGCAACCTGCTGGCTCAGCGCGGGCTGCGCGATATGCAGGACTTCGGCTGCCTGAGTCAGGCTGCCAATATCGACGATTTTCACAAAATATTTCAGTCGTCTTAAGTTCATGTTGCCTCCGGTAAGGAACGCCAGTACCCACGCTGGCAATTGAGATACGGAGGTTTTGCAATTTACTTGCCACTTTTATTATCCCCGGCGTAAAAGCCGCAGAACGCGGCGTAATAAGCGATTCCGATTGCTGCAGGGAATTTTTTTGCCCGGTAAGCGGATTACGATATGCCCCATTAGGGGTACTTTTGCACCATAGCGGTGCGCAGCGGCGCAAAACTGCGCGAATATCACCCGACTGCTGAAATTGTCAGCAGTCAAACTCATTCCGATGATTCAGCCTTTGACAAGGTGGAGCGGCGCCGTTAATATGCGCCCCGTTCACACGATTCCTCTGTAGTTCAGTCGGTAGAACGGCGGACTGTTAATCCGTATGTCACTGGTTCGAGTCCAGTCAGAGGAGCCAATTTCCTGTTTTTATGCCTCCCTACGAATCCTCATCTGATGTTGATTCAACAGGTTAGCGTGAAAATTCTTCCCGGTGCATTTTGATTTTACCCTCCGCATCGGAAAAAATTGGTGGTCAAATCTGGGGTCAGGTTAGTTCGATAATGGAGTGACCCCCGTATGTCCCTTACCGACGCGAAAATCCGCACTCTCAAGCCTTCTGATAAACCCTTTAAAGTCTCCGATTCCCACGGTCTGTATCTTCTTATCAAACCCGGCGGCTCACGTCACTGGTATCTCAAGTACCGTATCAGTGGCAAAGAGTCCCGCATTGCACTGGGTGCCTATCCTGCTGTCTCCCTGTCTGATGCCCGCCAGCAGCGTGAAGGTATCCGTAAAATGCTGGCGCTGAACATCAACCCGGCACAGCAACGTGCCGCTGAACGCGGAGCCTGCACACCGGAGAAGTTGTTTAAAACCGTGGCGCTGGCGTGGCATAAAAGCAATAAGAAATGGTCGCAGAACACCGCCGACCGCCTGCTTGCCAGCCTGAACAATCATGTATTTCCGGTTATCGGTCACCTGTCAGTCTCAGAGCTTAAACCCCGTCATTTCATTGACCTGCTGAAAGGCATTGAGGAAAAAGGCCTGCTTGAAGTTGCGTCCCGCACGCGGCAGCACCTCAGTAACATCATGCGTCATGCAGTTCATCAGGGGTTAATCGACAGCAACCCGGCGGCAAACCTTGACGGTGTGACGGCTCCTCCCGTCAGACGGCATTATCCTGCCCTGCCCCTGGAGCGGCTGCCTGAACTGATTGAACGCATTGAGGCATATCACCAGGGACGGGAACTCACCCGGCTGGCTGTCCTGCTGACGCTGCATCTGTTCATCCGTTCCAGTGAACTGCGCTTTGCCCGCTGGTCAGAGATTGATTTCAGACACCGGCTCTGGACCATACCCGCCACACGTGAAGCTATTACCGGTGTGCGTTATTCCGGACGGGGTGCCAAAATGCGCACGCCGCATATTGTGCCCCTCTCAGAACAGGCCAGCGCCATTCTGAAACGGATTAAGGAAATATCAGGAGACCATGAACTGGTGTTTCCCGGCGACCATAACCCGTATAAACCGATGTGCGAAAACACCGTGAACAAGGCACTGCGCCTGATGGGATACAACACGAAACAGGATATCTGCGGTCATGGCTTTCGGGCGATGGCATGCAGTGCCCTGATGGAATCCGGTCTATGGTCGCAGGATGTGGTGGAACGCCAGATGAGCCATCAGGAGCGCAATACAGTGCGTCTGGCATACATTCATAAGGCTGAGCATCTGGAAGCCCGTAAGGCGATGATGCAGTGGTGGTCGGATTATCTGGATACGTGCCGTGAATATTACGTGCCCCCATATATCTTGGTCCGGCAAAAAAGTGACACCGCCGCCTGACCTGTTAATTACCCGTTCAGAAACCTCAACGCCGTATCAGCCTGTGCTGTTACGGCTATTGTATCCGTCAATGCCAGGGGGATGACTGAGGCCCGTTGCAGCAATACTGGCACCGTACCGGCATTTCATTTCCGGGAAAAAAAATTCGCCTGTACCGGGTATCAGAGCATGATGCTCAGGTATTTATTTCTCTTTTAAGCTGTTCGCGGCATCGTGTTTCTTCAATAAATCCTCAATGGCTTCATCCAGTAACCGGCTCTTGGGAATTCGCGTCTTTTGTGCTAACGCGTTGAAAAGCGGCACAAGATGATTGTCAAGAGAAGACGTAAACCGCGTCCTGTTTTTCAAAAATGGCTCTGCCATAAACCTACCGTAGTTATAAAGATGCAATAAGGTAGTGTAATTAACCATTAAAGAGTTTAAACTGGTTTAAGATAGTGCCTATGTAGTGACTATTTTATATAAAAGTACCTTATTAACAGTCAGTTATTTTTTGCGTCATTACACCAGGGAAATTCATTTTCCCACCTGCAGGACAACACCCTGCAGGCGGCTTGTCAGCATCAGGCAGGGTCATAACCTGCGTTCTCGCCCTGGTGGTAAGGCAAATTTTACAATACCGGTTCCGGGGAGTAGTTATTAGCACACAAACAAACCGTACCGGCTTCTGCAGAGATCTGACTTAACACCAGCATCCGTTCTTTTTGTATGAGATCGCCGCAAACAGGAGGATATGTATGATGGAAAATTTTGTCCCGCTTTCTGTCGAAGAGCAGCAACGTATCACCGCAGACATGGCCGCTTTTTCATGCCATGTGCCTCAGTCGTGATGGCACACCGGAGCATAAAATCAGCGAACTGGAACAGGAACAGCCCGTTGCGATGCGTCAGTATTTCTGGCAACGGCTTCATTACTGGCAGCATCTCTACCGTAATGCTTTTTCCCTGAACTGAAAAAAGGAGGGGCCCCACGATGTCTCATGAGAGTGATATCACGCTCATCCGCCACATGGTACATGACATCATTACCCGCGAGAATGAGCACCATAAAACCAGAATCACCGTTAGCCGGCCGTGCCTGATGTGGTTCCTGCTTGTTTGGGCCGCCAGTATCGGTTTCATCATCGTCAGTGCGCGTGAACTGCGACCGGAGTCCGGTGCAGTACTGCTGGCAGTCACGGGAATACTGTTACTGCTGGTGGTGACAGGCATCTTTTACCTGGCAGGCTCACCGGTCGTCAGGATCCCTAAACGATACCATTTCCCGGATAATATTCCCTCAGTACCGGTAAGCGGCACGGACCTTGTTGCGCTCAGCCAAACCGGCGATACATTGCAGCAAAAGGTCAAAGACTGGATCGTGGCGCACAAGGATATTTGTTACGATGAACTGTACCGTCTGGCACAGGACTGTCATCGTCAGGGACTGTACCGTAGGGTGGTACGTCGCCGCCTCATTGCACGCTATCAGAAAACGGAATTCAGAAATAGGGACGGGACGTCTCAATGCAGGTGATACGGGCACAGGACTTCTGCGCCATTTCCGTTGAAAAAAGCTTGCCGCTTCCTGGCCTCAGAACCTGCAAACCCGCAGCATATATTCTGCAACACAATCCCCGGAGAGCAGACAGATATTTTGACCTTCCGTTATGCCATGCTACCCGTTTGTTTTCCACGGTTGTTGCAGGACGTCCCGGTGCCCGCATTGCTGCGCTCAGACTCACTCCTGCAACAACTGCATTTTGTGAGCCTTTCCTCGCACGTCAAAAATTTTCGCCGCCAGTTATGCCAGAGATAAACATGTAACCAGCCATCAGAACATCGGCCCACGGGTAACAGAATCTTTCTACCCGACTACCAGAGATAGTAAGCAGGGTCGTCCTTCTGGCATCATTATCTCCTCCGGTGTTACGATGTTGACCCCGGACAAAATCAGCCTCCGATAATCCAGGGGTGGATTTGTTGCTGCTAGTTTTGTCCGGGGACTTGCTTCCTCGATAAACAGGATGTCATTGAGGGAACCAAGATAATAAAAATATACTGGCCGTCAAACCAGTACAGATAACACCTTGTTGCTATGAATATTTTCACCTGCTGATACAGGCCGCATTTGCGGCCTTCTCTATGAGTTTCTGGCTTCTATCCTCAGGTAAGGTTTACTGTACCTCCTGATATTAGGTTCAGTATTTTCGGATAAGTTTAAAACTCCGCCACGGTACCGTTATATCTATACCAGACTCTGATCGCTGTGACGGGATACTGAATGTATAAGTTTACGTTGTTTGCCCAGTACTTTGACACCAACCAGCGTAATAATCCACGCAATAACTCCCATGACCAGATAGGTATCAGCAAAACCATGCTTATCATAAAAATAACCGGCTACAGGATTGATCGCTGTGATCCCTAAATAGTTAAAGCATCCCAGTACCATATAGATGGTGCCCGTCAGTCTTTTATCGAAATGTGAGGCCAGGTATTTGAAAATCGAGACCAGCAGCAGCGACATTTCCAGACCATAAATCGGTTTGATCACAATAATCATCCAGGGTTGCGTCGCAAACGCAGACAACACAAGACGTAACCCGATGATAAAGCCAGCAAGCAGAAGGCCATTACGCGCGCCAATACGATTAATAAGGAAAGGTACCGTGCACATTAAGGCAAACTCACAGGCAGACTGCACGAACCCCATATATCCCAGGGCTGCATTGCCTGTCTGGTGGTCGGCAAAAAAAGTGACAAAATAGCGTGGAAACTGCTGTTCTGCACTCTGCATCATCCAGATAATGCCACCATAAAAAAGCATCAGTACCCAGAAACCAGCATCACGAAAAAGTAAGCCGAGATCCTGTTTATTAACCTTTTCTTTTTTGGCCGCATTGACGGCTTGCCAGTCAATTCCCTCACCGTGGGTTTTCAGGGAAAGTAAAACCAGAAAGACCAGTACCGTTCCCGCTGACGTCACGATAAAGTTGATGTGCGGATTAATATTAAATAACTGACCGGCAAAAACAGAGGCCACTGCCCAGCCTGCAGATCCCCACATACGCACCCGGCCAAACTCAAATCCCCAGGCCCGGCTGTAGCGGTCAGCATACGATTCAAAAACTAACACACCCGCCAGATAAGCTGTCCCCAGGTAAAGCCCGCCAATGAGCATGCCAGCGATCAAATTTGTCTGTAAAAGCGTCTGATAAACAAAAATGAAAAAAGGAGCAGCAAAAATGGAGGATACAGCCACACAGATAAGTAAATTTTTCTTAAGTCCCAGTTTATCCATAATATAACCAAAAACGGGCTTTATAATCAGGGCAAAAAGAGCATTGACGGAGAGGACATATCCTATTTTAATGCTACTAAGACCTATGCTGTCACCTAACCAGATAGCTAAAAATGACCAGGTAGCAGACCAGGAAAAGTAAAACAAAAAAAAGCACAGGCTGATGCGCAAATACGCATTTCTGTTAGACAAGGGCATCGTCATAATTTACTCCTGAATGCTGATAAGGCAAAGGGCAGAAGCCGGGATACTTTCTCCTGATGCAATATCCCGCTGAATGGGGAGAGCTTCCCATCTGAGAAAATGAGTCGGTTGAGCCTGATATAACTCCGGCAGAATCTGGACTTCTGCAGAGGGATGAAGGCGTTGCTCTGCCACGTAATATTTATTAGGAAGCGGTGTTACATCACAATAACAGGTGTCAATGATGGTAAGATCGTTTTTATCTACCCACCACTCACCGCTGATTCCATTGTGCAGGGAAAATGTCACAACAATATGGCGGCCATCATATCGTGGTGCAGAAATAATCACATCAGGTGGAATAGATCCCGTCCCTTTGAAATCCCAGCGAAAATTCCAGTCACTCAGTTGTTTTATCAACCATCTGTCGTTCTCAGGACGCGCTATCCAGGCCTGCGAATTGCCGTGTCGATCATAGCGATGCCAGGTTATTAATACATTCCCTGCATTGTCGAAGCCAATATTCTGGCTCATATTGATTAATCCATTTTCCACTGGTGCGGGGTCAATAATATTACCGAGGTCCCGTGTGACTGGCAGTGCTATGGGTTTTCCATCGTGTGTGAACCAGTGCAACAAATCCGGGCTACGCGCATAGGACAGGTCATGGCATGTCTCACAGTGTGGTGTGTCACGCCACATCCAGACCATATGCCACAGATTATCCGGACCAAATACAGGCAGACGAGAATAAGCATTCATCAACCCCTGTCCACTTAACAGCGGTTGCTCAATGAGTCGTTCCCAGAAATGGCCTGACTCATTCCAGCGGTTATAAATATCATCACCATTACCACTTTCCCCGTCGCGATAGCGAAACAGTAATTCACCATTACGCCCGTTAAAAAACAGCGGATAAGTGGTGCTTTCTTCCCGAAAACCTGTCATTGTTTGTTGGACGAGTGTATGAATGTCATGACTCTTTTCTGAACGGAACCATACCAGTTTGTCCTTGTGCATGTTCCCCGACAGATGAATATATCCTTCTTTGTCCATTGCCAGCGTCAGATAATTATGGCTGTCAAATTCTGTCTGGTGCATAAAACGGTTTTTATCCGGGAGCCATTCTCCCTGAGGTTTACTGTGCGTCCATTCACTGCCTTCCAGCACCCGACTGGCAACTGTGATAAAATGTTCCGGATCATAGTAAGCGACATAAATTTTATCTTTAACCAGAAGAGCGTACTCCACTGTAAAATCTGAACAACACAGCCCTATCTCTGAATGTGTTATATACTCATTTTTGCTGTTCACGTATCGGACTCCTGAATTTAAATTTTCAAGTTATCTCTGATTAAATTTATCATTCCTGATACTTTAAAAACCTGTAGCGATATTTATTCTTCACATTTTTTACGAAAAACATATCCTTTGAAACGGAAACCATCATGCTCATATACACGGCTATCGGGACATGAAAATAGTGCATAATCCCACTGTCCATGAACGTTATGGCAAGAACGCCTTCTTCACTGATATAGTCGACAGCCTTGATACGGTTTCTGTCAGGTACGCCAGTTTCCAGTGTAAACATGGCTTACTCCGTCAGTTGGCCGCCGTCGGGATGAAATAAATATGTTCAGCCTGCTCCCTGGTCCTATCGGAGGTCCCGGTCATCATCTCTGCAATGGCAAAAGCGAATTCAAAGGACACTCCCAGTCCTTTACCTGTAATAAGATTACCGTCAATCACAACATTCTCTCCGGTATATATTCCGTCAGTACAGCTTTCCCACAAGCTACCGGAGCAGGTATATTTTCGCCCTTTCAGAAGATGATTCGTACCCAGTACCCGTACCGGCGCAGAACACAATGCACATATCCATCGTCCGAATACGTCATGTTGCCGGATAAAACGAATCACATGCGGGTTCCCTGATATCGATACCGTGGAGTCAGGCCCACCCGGTATAATAACAGCGTCATAAACCAACTCCATAATATCTTCAATACGTTTATCCGTATTTACCGACAGAGAAAAATACGCGCTGGTCGTTATCGATCCGGTACAGGATATGATATCCACATCGATACCCAGCCTTCGCAAAATATCATAAACAATGACAACTTGGTAATGCCTCCAATCAGTAGAACATGTACTTTTCGATGAAGGCACCGATGACCTTTTCGTGCAATTCGATGGAACGTGAAAAACATATTGTTTTGCGTGCCAGCCGCTTGATACGGGTTCGCAGCGTCAGATTGTTTCGCTCAATGCGCTGTGTGAAAATTTTACCAGTCAGATGTATCTCCTTCGGCACCTCTCTGGCATAACTGCCCCAGTTATCGCTGGTAATCATGCCGATGCTAAAGGGCGTCAACAGGGCCAACAGTTCCCGACATGTCTCATCGGTACGTGGGCCGAAAGTATAAGCCAGTACGCCACCCGTTTTGGTATTGTAAGCATACCAGAGCCAGTGCTGCCGGGCTTTACTGCCAACAAAGCCCCACTGCTCATCAAGCTCGCAGATGAGTGCCACATCGGCATGAGCGACAGGAGAAGCGGTTATCCGGGACGGCGAGAGCTTTTTAATGTCCGTATGACGGTATTGATACCGACCTTAAGAACTCTGGCGGTATCGCGGACGCCGGCACCGTTGTGTGCCAGTTCAACTATCTGTTCTTTTACACCGGGTTTTCTGGCTTCACAGGTATAAGCCAGCTGAAAAACGCGGCGACATGACCGGCAACGAAAGCGCTCGTGCCCGGAACAGCTGTGCCCATGGCGATAAACAGAATCGGAATGGCAACGAGGACAATGAACAGTAACGGTAGCCATAGAAAGCCCTAAATACCAGTAGCATATCATGGTTTTCTATCGATTGAAGGCATTACCGACAACTTCGGCTTCTTCAAAACCAGTGTCAATCAGTAAAGCGGCTTTCATGCATCCTCCGCAGCAGGCGCTACTGCTGTATGATAAACTTCAGATAGTTATTCATTTGTGGGCAATACCTGGAGATACAGCCCACAAGATTATTTGTAATAGATTACATCAAAAATAGTAGCGGATCCCGACGCGGAACGATACTGCTCTTTATCATATTGAACCGAACGATCTAACCATGAAGCCTCAACATAAGGCTTCCAGTGTTGGTTATACGTATAGACTAATTTATTATTGAGTTCCCAGCTATGGTCTTTCCCGTTTGCTCTGTGATAGTCATTAATATTCATATAATAATCAGGCTCAAACGTATATGCCCAGGTGTCATTGATTTTATAGTTCCAGTACATGACAAGCTGGTGCGTACTGTCTTTGTCATTATTGCCATTGAGGTCTGGCGTTTCATAGTTTTTATGGTTGTAACGGTAGCGGAATGTGACATTAAAATCCGGTGTAATTTTGTAATTCATATCAACGTAAGGTGATACCGTGGAGCCATCAGTGTTATCAGTGATAATCAGCGCCGGAGAAACAGTAAATTCCTGTGTGGGTTTAAAAAACGGATACCACCCTTCGATTTCATTATAACTGTGCTTTAGCTCATCATACTTGTTTGTATTATACGCATTAGTCAGCATAATCCCGGCACCATTGGCAAAGTTATATGCGCCGCGTAAGACAAACTCATGTTTTTTAGATGCAGTATTATAGGCCTCCCTGACTTCAATCCAGGGCCCTGCAGAAAAAGAATGAACAGAATAAAGGGCACTCAGAGATAAAACCACTGCTTTTATGGCTTTCATATTTATACCTTCTAGATTCACGTTTAGCAGAAAAGGAACTGTATGGCTATATATTTATATGTAACCAGCACAGTTTCAAATTTCAGACACAACATTATTTTTATATCAGCGTATTATGTATCACTCCTCCAGTTGTACTGTAAAAAAGACATATACCCGTGATCATTGAAACTGCTTGATTTCGTCGGTGCTGAGGATCATGCTCAGGCCATGAACGTAAAACTGACCTCCGCACAGATTGCCGCCCTTGAGGCTCAGCACCGGCAGAGTCGTGACCGCCGTGTCTGCGACCGGATACGCTGCGTGCTGCTTTCTGCTCAGGGCTGGTCTCCTGCCATGATTGCGCAGTCTCAGCTCATTCATGAGACCACGGTTCTGCGTCATCTATCGGATTATCTCAGCGACGGTAAGCTCACCTCTGATAACGGCGGTTCGCAGGAGCATCTGACTCCCGGGGAGTCTGCCGAACTTCGTCAGCTTCTGACTGACACTGTTCACATCACGACGGCCAGTATCGTGTCGCTTGTCCGTGACCGCTTCGGTGTGCGCTACAGCATTCCGGGTATGAATAAGTGGCTTCACCGCAACGGGTTCACCTGGAAAAAACCGTCAGGTATTCCCCATAAGTTCTGCCCGGCACAACAGCAGCAGTTCATGACGCATTATGAAGCGCTGAAGCAGGCTGCCGGTGACAGCGAACCCATTCTGTTTATGGATGCGGTACATCCGACGCAGTCAACGAAGCTGAGCTGTGGCTGGATAAGAAAGGGGGAACTGAAAGCGGTGAAAACCACCGGGAGCCGGACCCGCCTGAACATCATCAGCGCCCTCAGCGTGAACGACCTGGCCCGGACGGTGACCCGTGATTATCCGCAGATTAATGCGGATGCTATCTGCCGTTTTTTTATTGCAGTTCGCCAGACTTATCCGGTGTCGCAGAAAGTGCATCTGATACTGGACGGTGCGCCTTATCACCGGGCATCGCTGGTTAAGGACTGGGCCTTCGTGATGAATATTGAACTGCATTATCTGCCGCCGTACAGCCCGAACCTGAACCCGACAGAACGGTTGTGGAAGGTGATGAATGAGCATGTGCGGAATAACCGGTATTTTGCGTCAGCGAAAGCCTTCAGGGACGCGATAAGAGGATTTTTTGAACGAACCCTGCCGGAACTGGGGCAGAAACTGGGCTGTCGTATCAACGACAATTTTCAGGTGCTCAGTTCCGTGTCAGAGACATAACGACGTATAGCGTAAGGTGTTCACCTGTGAACAAAATAACTCTCATTGATCATGTTGCAATAACTGTTGCCGACCTTGAAGTATCTTACTGTTTTTACGATAAATTGTTTGGTGCAAAAATTCATGCAGAGTACGCCCCCTTTGGGAAACTGCTTGTAAGGCAGGTATCGCTGGGTGATATTGTCCTGAGTTTACATCAGGTTGAGAATGGCGTGGAACTTGTAGCTAAAAGGCCAATGCCAGGGAGTGCTGATTTATGCTTCCGGTGGGGAGGGACAATTCTCAGCGTGTTAGAGCTACTTGAGAAAAACGATATCGAAATAATCCATGGCCCGGTGCCCCGTGAAACGAGTTCAGGTCAGCCATCACAATCTGTTTTCTTTCGGGATCCTGATGGAAATCTGCTGGAGTTAATGGCTGCTGATAATAAAGACCAAGGTTAAAATACTCAATAAAGTCAAAAATAAATATTTTCATCTGCAGGACTTAATGTGGCTCCCTGAAACAATCTGCACTTTGAAGTTTATTGAGTATACTTTACTGCTTTCCCTGTTCAGTATGCTTCCATCACAAGAACGAGATATTCAGGTGGATGAATACAAGCTTTCTGCTCAGGTGATGTTATGGGTGGAGGAAAATTATATGAAAAAAATTAGTCTGGATAATATGACTTCAGATTTGAAAAAGTCAAAAAGCTATATCTCCCGACGATTTCATGCTGAAACAGGAGAGAAATTAAGTGAATATATTACCACCTACAGATTAAGAAAGGCTTGCGAATTTCTGTTACGAAGCCAGAAAAGCATCAATGATATAGGAAATATGGTTGGATATTCAGATACAACATATTTTATCACTGCCTTTAAAAAAGGGATAGGGGAATCACCTCTACAATACCGTAAACATCACCAGAAATGAGTGTAGGTTAACTATTATCGACCCGATATTTACTGTAATGAACCGGTATTCGGGGAATCGGAGATCGATTCAGGCACCACTTTGCCCCTTGCATCGAAATAACGGATATCACCTTTATTTCAAAGGCGAATAAATGCGTAAACTGGTGCAAATCGATCAGGCGAGTTAAAACCTAAAGTAAGAAATAACCAGCGCGAGAAGCATGTTCGAAATCGCCGGAATCTCTGACTGGAATAATCGGAATATGCAGTATGTACGGAAAAATGATGGGGGGCAACGGAGGGAGTGAATCAAATTCTGTCCATATTCTCCTGGGGCATATTGATTTATTTCGGCATCATCTTTCACGCTCAATGATCCGGATGCAGGTAAACCCAGGTGATATGTGCAAGCCAGAGAACTAAAGGTGATGATAAAATATACCGTGAGACATTAAACTGAACGGGAATGCCGAACTGAAGTATTTCGAGAGCAAATGTAAACCACAGACAATGAAAATGTATCGTACACCGGCACAGACCGACAGACAACAGGGTTTCAGGCTTGCTTATTTTGTGGTTCAATTTCGAAGAAATTGTTAAGCTTTAAAATAAACAAGTGGAGCGCGGACAGAAAATTCAATTCCGGAGGAATTGTTAATTTTCAGGCACCGCGCCTCACCTGCAAACAGCCGCGCCCACGCGGATTTTGCAGGCCGGGGGGAGCCAAATAAATTTCGCCGCCCCAGCGAGCGAAAAGCTGTCGCCCACGACAGCGGTTTATTTGGGGGGGCCTGCCCCGCACACCGTCAAGCCAGGTAATATTTCCCGCCCACGGAGAATATTACCGATCAGGCGCGACCAACCCCTTTAAAGCGGCGTTCCCGTTTTTTCGCTCCGAGCTCGCGAGGAAAAGAAAAAACAGGCGAAACGCGCGTCTTAAAGGGGTTGGTCGCGCGTAGCGCGTGACGGTGTGCCGCTTTTGACTCTGGGGGTTTTGACGTAGCGTTCAGCGGAGTCATTACCCCATGTGACATGCAGTGAGGGCGTCCAGCCCGAGCGTAATGACACACGCCGTTGCCCGCTATTCGGGCGTTTCAGGTGGCGGACGACCACGGGTCGGCTGTCATCTGAAAGCGCGGATAACGGGCATGCCCGCAGGATACGGGCAACCGCTTCATGGACGTCATCTGTGGGCGTCGACAGTGGGCGTGGGGTCTGACGTCCATCCGCGACGCCCATAGTCAACGCCTGCGTCAGCATGAAAACAGGTACCCGTTACGCGTCCGTTTTCATGAAAAAAACTGAGCCTGAAATGCTTACTGTTTGCCCCACTCAGTCGCCCAATACCGGAGGGCGGATAAACGGGGCGATGTCACGGGTCGTACTTCGACGGGGGACACCTGCCGGAGATGCTCATGGGTGAAGGGGTCTGTCTCTCATGGGTGCTCCCGAAACGTCTCCCGTCAATGTCAGTGATGCGGTATACGCAGGCTCTTTGCCGCCCGCACCCGCAGCCTGCGAATATTCCGGATACCTCATATTCGGAATATTCGCAGGGGGAAAATAATATCTCCTGTAATATCTATTATTCCGCCAGCCCTGACATAAGGCTAAAGCCACATTCCCTTGCCGTGATGTAGCCCCCTGAAACACCGGACAGTAGCTGTATCTCCAGATAAGAGATAGGCTTAAATATATGTCTAACAACCATGTTAATTTTGAGATGACCGGGATCCTGTTAGGGCAAGAAGCCCGTAAGCGTAAGACTCCGCAAGAGAAAATTGCCATCATCCAGCAAACAATGGAGCCGGGTATGAATGTCTCCCACGTTGCTCGTCTGCACGGTATTCAGCCCAGTCTGCTGTTTAAATGGAAGAAGCAATATCAGGAAGGTAGCCTCACCGCCGTTGCGGCCGGAGAGGAAGTGGTTCCGGCTTCGGAGCTGGCGACTGCACTCAAACAGGTCCGGGAACTACAGCGTCTCCTGGGTAAGAAGACGATGGAAGTTGAGATCCTCAAAGAAGCGGTGGAGTACGGCCAGTCGCGAAAATGGATAGCGCACGCGCCCTTGTTGCCAAAGGACGGGGAATAGCTCTGGTTAGTCGCACCATGAGCGTGTCGCGTGCGCAGTTATCACTGCGGGTGAGCCGCTCTGCCGACTGGCAGGACAGGCGCAGCAACCGGCGTAATGACGAAGCTGATGCAGAGATACTGTCGGAGATCCTCGGCATCATCAGCGACATGCCCAGCTACGGTTACCGGCGGGTGTGGGGTATCCTGCGTAAGCAACGCCGTGTAGAGGGACTTCCACCGGTGAACGCCAAACGGCTTTACAGGATAATGAGCGAGCATAACCTGCTGTTGTTGCGTGATAAACCAGAGCGTCCGAAGCGGGAGCATAAAGGCAAAATCGCGGTAGCGGAAAGCGATATGCGCTGGTGTTCAGACGGCTTCGAGTTCGGTTGTGACAACGGCGAGAAGCTTCGGGTGACGTTCGCACTGGACTGTTGCGACCGGGAGGCCATAGACTGGGCAGCGAGCACGGGAGGCTACGACAGTTCAACGGTACAGGATGTGATGCTGAGGTCAGTGGAAAGGCGCTTCGGTAGCACGCTGCCGGGTAAACCAGTGCAGTGGCTGACAGATAACGGTTCAGCGTACACCGCGCATGAAACGAAGAAGTTCGCGCGAGAACTGAATCTGGAGCCGTGTACAACAGCGGTGAGCAGCCCACAAAGTAACGGCATGGCCGAACGGTTCGTGAAAACGATGAAGGAAGATTACATCGCGTTCATGCCAAAACCAGATGTGGGAACAGCGCTACAGAACCTTGCAGCGGCGTTCAATCACTACAATGAAAATCACCCGCACAGTGCGCTGGGATATCACTCTCCGAGAGAGTACCGGCGGCAGCGGGCATCGTTAACTTAAGATACAAAAGCTGTCCGGAGATGGCGGGTCAAGATCACACATTCCCTTGCCGCTTACTCTGTTCAGACTTTATCCATCAGATATCGGTGGGCTTTTGACGCTGCACTGGCCGCCCTGAAAATATAACGTTTATCGTTTTTCAGTGCTTTCAGCCAGGATGCAATATAGCTTTCGTGCTGAACCTCACCTTCAATGCTTAAATCTGCCATCAGAAACGCGCTACCGAGTTCCGCGCACAGCTCCTCGAAAGCGTAACACTCACTGCCAAATCTGCCTTTCATTTCGCGGTTAAGGCGGGCTTTTGCCCCGGTCCAGTGAACCAGCTCATGCAGGCCGGTGGCATAGAAGTTCGCCGCATCGTTAAACAGATGGCGCTCAGGCAGCCAGATTTCATCCGTAGCGGGCATGAAGAATGCATTCTGCCCTTTCTCGATGATTTTCGCACCGCTGCGGCTGAAAAGTGCTTCCGCCTGCGGTAGCGGGTCAAACGTGGCTGCCGGTGCTTCTGCACCGGTTTCGTCCGTCGCAGGCAGGCCGTCAATCTGGTCAACATTAAACACGGTGAAGGTTTTCAGCATCGGGATATGCTCCGTCTCGCCCTCGTCGTTTTCTTTCTCCAGCGTGGTGTAGAAAATGGCGGTTGTCCCGCGCTCTCCCTTACGTACCTGACCGCCAGCGGCCTGCGACTGTTTGTACGTCATCCACCGTGAATCACTGAATCCCTGTTTCGAAGCACTACACCACAGCAGCATAATATTCATCCCGCTGTAAGCCACGTCGGTAGCATAATTAACAGGCAGACCGGACATTCCCGGAACACGCTGCCAGGATCATGAGGGATAAGTATGGTTTTAATATACTGGCTATGTGGTTATCCGGTGAAAGTGCCAGACTCCGGTTTATATACCTGCTTTCATGGACAGACAAAACAGCCATGAACAATTCATGGGCAGAATTTATGGCAGATGAAGAATGGCGCACGATTAAAAAACAATTCTGGGAAACCACTCCTGAACCAGTATTATCTATAGAGGATATTGTGTTGGAAGCGGCTGATTTTTCATCTCCATTATAAATTTTAATCAAAAAAGTTGCACAGTCTGAAACTTACTTTCAGACTGATTCAGAGAATGGAAATCCCCATCCGTCCGATGAGGAAAATTAATAGTATCAGAAAAAAAACTCTGATAAACCCACTGCCATACCGCAAAGCTAAAAATACGCCCGTAATTGCCCCTGCAACATTACAAATACCGACTATACCTCCGGTTATCCACAACACATTCCCTGACGGCACAAAAAAAAGCAGTGCAGCAGTAAAAGTCCCAAGGTTTATTAATTTGGCTGATGCAGAAGCATTCAGAAAATCAAAACCAAAATATTTAACAAAGGCAAACAATAAAAGACTTCCGCTGCCTGCTCCGAATATGCCATCATAGAATCCGATAAAAGCGCCTAACACTATCCCCAACAGTATCTCTTTCAGACCAATCCTGATATCAGTATGTAGTCGTCCCAGATCTTTTTTTATGAACGTATAGACTGCCATAATAATAAGGACTACAAAAACCAGATATTCCATAAACTCTCGTGGTATAAGAGAGACAGTGTATGCGCCAGCGAATGAAAAAACAAATGCAGCGCCCATTGTCGGAATAATAAGCTTCCATATAATCTTTACCCTGCGGAGATAACCTGAGACAGAAAATGCGTTCCCGAGCAGAACTGCCAGTTTGTTGGTGCCAAAAATCGTTGCCAGACTGGAGCCAGGTAGAGCATGAATAAGCGCAGGAATTTGAACAAGCCCTCCGCCACCAACAGCAGCATCGATCAGACCACCACAGAAAGCGAAGCCTCCCAGTGCAAAAAGAGAAATATCAATATTCATAACTTATTACAATCCCCACAAAAGCCATAAAGACATATTTTAAACTTATTTCTCTTGTAACACCTGAGGCATTATTGCCTGCCCCATAAAAGGCAACGAACAATACGATAGGCAGTCCCGTATTTCAGTGAGTCAGAACGTTTTGTAATGCAGAAAAAGCGACGCCAACTCTCCTGTTATAATCAAGCATGGCATGTTTAAGTCGTTCTGTATCGAATGACATCCCCGCAATACGGCCAAAGGCCTGTAACGCGGCCAGCGCATGCAAGCCATGCCTGTTTTCCACCTCCCCGGCATGGCCCATGACGTAACCTTTGGCATTACGCAGAGTTTTAGTGTCCTCATTTAACGACGCATTGAAGGATAATAACTTCCCCTCAATAAACTGGGCAAGAAAATTGTATTCGCGTCCGTTCCAGAGTTCAGAAGCTACAGAGACCATCATGGCATCCATAACAGACTGCAGATGTTCAGGAGAACGCATTGCAGACTTATGTTTTGCAATGCCAGTATTGTAGAGGAAATCAGAGAATTCATTACACTCATTGATTTTATATTGATCATCAACCCAGGCTGCGGCCCTGAAAGCATTTGTCATATATTTATACATTCCGTCATGCCCCTTCTGGCCAAGTCCAAAGTCATCTTTTGTTACTTCATGCATATGAGCCAGAACGTTATGATAGATAGCCTGATCTTCATGTGAAATATAAAGTGCATCAGCGGACAGGCGCATGATTATTTTTCCGGATACCAGGCTTGTCGTTTTGTGCGTTTCATTCCAGCCGTTAAAGAAGCTGAGGACACCGGGATCAACTTTATCCTTTTTCAAAAAGGCAAGAAAAGTCCCTTCCGCATAAGCCTGCGCCTCCTGAGTTATCTCATGACAAAGAACGTCGTACATCATATTCTGAATGTCTTTGACATGATCAATACGCGCGGGCACGGGTGACCTGCGAACATCTCCGGCTATCCAGCGACCAGGGATTTTTAACATTGCGATATGTTCAGGCAAACCATCGATGAATATCTCACCCAGTTCCTGCACAGAATAAGATTTTTTCGATTTGTCATCACAACTTTGCAAAGATAAAGAAGTCATATATTCACCTCTGTTATTCACGGACTGAAAGTATTTAAAGACTCCTGATCCATTCATTGGTAAATGGATGAAAAATTGACTATTTTCTGTTTTCATTGCGGCGTTTAAAAAATAATGTCTGATTCCACCTGCTTCAGGCATTGTAGGATGATTGATTAACACACTACAACTGACTTATAGTGAGTTAATTATTCACTTTTAGTGAGGTGTTAAGGGATGGATTTATCTCAGTTGAAAATGTTTAAAACCGTCGCCGAGCAGGGTAGCATTGCCAGAGCATCCGAAATACTGCACTGCGTTCCCTCAAATATCACAAACAGAATCAAGCTCCTGGAAACGGAACTGGGTGTTTCTCTTTTCATCCGCAAGGGGCGCGGCCTAATCATCACACCTTCGGGAGAAATACTGCTTGAGTACGCCAGCAAAATACTGACTTACTGCCAGGAAGCCCGCCGGGCACTTGAGCCCTCATCAGAACCTGGCGGGATCCTGCGGATCGGAGCGATTGAATCTGCCGCAACAGGACGGCTACCGATGGTTCTCTCAAAATTCCACCAGAACTATCCTGCAGTCCAGGTGCAGTTCAGTACAGGGACATGGCAACAGTTAGTCAGTGACGTCGCCGGGCATAAACTTGATTGCGCTGTTATCGCGACAAAGGATGACCATCCGGATATCACTTATGTGAATGCTCACCAGGAATCACTGGTATTGATTGCCTCTCCTTTTACGGGAAAGATCTCTGTCCCTCAGGATCTAAAAGGTAAACGGATTTATATGTGGCCACACGGGTGTCCTTACCGACAGGCCCTTGAGCGTTGGGCCAATCAGCATCAGGTCACGGTCGATATCACCAGCATTGCAAGCTACGGAACGATTCTTGGATGTGTCAGCTCCGGAGCAGGTGTCTCGCTGGTACCTGCCGGCTTTTTTGAACAGTTCAAAAGAACAGGTAATATCAGGGGATATACATTTAACGAGTTATTCCCCGTACAAAATTACTTTATAAAAAATAGCAGAATAGACCTTCATCACGCACGTAATGCGTTTGAAACGTTATTACGTGCTGAATTATGATGTAGCCCCCTGAAACACCGGACAGTAGCTGTATCTCCAGATAAGAGATAGGCTTAAATATATGTCTAACAACCATGTTAATTTTGAGATGACCGGGATCCTGTTAGGGCAAGAAGCCCGTAAGCGTAAGACTCCGCAAGAGAAAATTGCCATCATCCAGCAAACAATGGAGCCGGGTATGAATGTCTCCCACGTTGCTCGTCTGCACGGTATTCAGCCCAGTCTGCTGTTTAAATGGAAGAAGCAATATCAGGAAGGTAGCCTCACCGCCGTTGCGGCCGGAGAGGAAGTGGTTCCGGCTTCGGAGCTGGCGACTGCACTCAAACAGGTCCGGGAACTACAGCGTCTCCTGGGTAAGAAGACGATGGAAGTTGAGATCCTCAAAGAAGCGGTGGAGTACGGCCAGTCGCGAAAATGGATAGCGCACGCGCCCTTGTTGCCAAAGGACGGGGAATAGCTCTGGTTAGTCGCACCATGAGCGTGTCGCGTGCGCAGTTATCACTGCGGGTGAGCCGCTCTGCCGACTGGCAGGACAGGCGCAGCAACCAGCGTAATGACGAAGCTGATGCAGAGATACTGTCGGAGATCCTCGGCATCATCAGCGACATGCCCAGCTACGGTTACCGGCGGGTGTGGGGTATCCTGCGTAAGCAACGCCGTGTAGAGGGACTTCCACCGGTGAACGCCAAACGGCTTTACAGGATAATGAGCGAGCATAACCTGCTGTTGTTGCGTGATAAACCAGAGCGTCCGAAGCGGGAGCATAAAGGCAAAATCGCGGTAGCGGAAAGCGATATGCGCTGGTGTTCAGACGGCTTCGAGTTCGGTTGTGACAACGGCGAGAAGCTTCGGGTGACGTTCGCACTGGACTGTTGCGACCGGGAGGCCATAGACTGGGCAGCGAGCACGGGAGGCTACGACAGTTCAACGGTACAGGATGTGATGCTGAGGTCAGTGGAAAGGCGCTTCGGTAGCACGCTGCCGGGTAAACCAGTGCAGTGGCTGACAGATAACGGTTCAGCGTACACCGCGCATGAAACGAAGAAGTTCGCGCGAGAACTGAATCTGGAGCCGTGTACAACAGCGGTGAGCAGCGCACAAAGTAACGGCATGGCCGAACGGTTCGTGAAAACGATGAAGGAAGATTACATCGCGTTCATGCCAAAACCAGATGTGGGAACAGCGCTACAGAACCTTGCAGCGGCGTTCAATCACTAGAATGAAAATCACCCGCACAGTGCGCTGGGATATCACTCTCCGAGAGAGTACCGGCGGCAGCGGGCATCGTTAACTTAAGATACAAAAGCTGTCCGGAGATGGCGGGTCAAGATCAAAAGCAGTTGCATTCTGATGCAACGCAATCTGCAACTTGAAGTATCACGGGTATAATAATTTAACGTCTAATTCTCGCATATCATATATCCTATATTAATAACATTACATTAAATCGCAAGAATGCTTTATAATTCCGGATAGTTTCTCTTTAAAACTAACCCTCCTTAGTAAGTCGTCAGTTAAAACCACAACATCTTTATCCCGAGATTGATTAAATTGTTCATTAATCCATCTAAAGTTGTTCTTGCAAGCATTATATGTTAATAGTTCTGTTAACTGTTCTAAGCGTAGTTTCTCTATGGGCTATAATAACTCGGGTTATATTGAGCTTTTTGATGGCTACATTTACATAACGTTCACTCTCTGTATCGAGAGAACTCGTTGCTTCATCCATAAATAATATACCTGGTTTTCGATAAAGTGCTCGGGCAATAAAAATTCGTTGCTTTTGTCCTCCTGAAAGCCCTTCACCCAGCTCACCGATAAGTGTTTCGTAGCCCATTGGCATTTTCATTATCACATCATGAATATAACTGGCCCTGGCACACTCTGTCATCCAGGCTTCATCCATCTCTTCTGCGAACCCACAAATATTTTCCCTGATTGAACCTGAGAATAGCCGGTCATCCTGCATCACACAGGCAATCATCCTGTAAGCATCCCGGTAAAACGAACCATTAACTTTTAGAGATCTTCCGACATACTGATTATGTCCTCTGAGGAGATCGCCATGCGTAAAGCCCGATTCACCGAACACCAGATCATTGCCGTTCTGAAGTCCGTCGAAGCCGGACGTACCGTTAAGGATGTCTGCCGTGAAGCCGGTATTTCTGAAGCCAGCTATTACAACTGGAAAGCGAAGTTTGGCGGTATGGAAGCTTCTGATATCAAGAAGATGAAAGACCTGGAGGATGAAAACCGCCGCCTCAAACTGATGTTTGCCGACCTGAGTCTGGAAAATCGCGCACTAAAAGACGTCATCGAAAAAAAGCTTTAAAACCAGCGATAAAGCGTGAACTCATCAGCTATCTGAAAGCCGTGTTTTCGATGAGTGTACGTCAGGCATGCAGGATGTTATCGCTGAGCAGGACGGTCTATTTTTATCAGCCCGATACCCGGCGCAATGAACGGGTGATCCAGGCACTGACTGAGCTGGCGGAGCGCTATCCGCGATACGGTTTTAAGAAGCTGTTCCAGCTTCTGCGCAGGCAGGGGCACACCTGGAACCATAAACGCGTTCACCGGATTTACTGCCTGCTGAAACTGAATTTTCGTCGCAGGGGAAAGCAGCGTCTGCCAGTGCGTAACCCGGCACCACTGGCCACGCCGGAGGCGTTAAACCAGAGCTGGTCCATCGATTTTATGCATGATGCGCTGATATGCGGCAGACGCTTCCGGACCTTCAATGTGGTGGAGGACTTTAACCGCGAAGCACTGGCGATAGAAATCGACCTGAATATCCCAGCGCAGCGGGTGATCAGAGTGCTGGACAGAATAGTGGCAAACCGCGGTTATCCACTGAAGATGCGGATGGATAACGGACCAGAACTGGTCTCTCTGGCGCTGGCACAGTGGGCAGAGGAGCATGGCGTGATGCTGGAATTTATCAAGCCGGGAAAGCCAACGCAGAATGCCTTTATCGAGCGTTTTAACCGGACGTACCGGACAGAAATCCTGGATTTTTATCTGTTCAGGACACTGAATGAAGCACGGGAAATTACTGAGCGCTGGTTGATGGAATATAACAGCGAGCGACCTCACGAGTCTCTGAATAACCTGACGCCGGAAGAGTACCGACTGATGGCTGATAAACCGGAACTCTCAAAAAGTGCGTGGAACTAAAGTGGGTGTGCTTACAAGCCCAGCGCCACCGCTTTAAAACCCTTTTCCGGCGAAGAGTCGGCTTTATCAGCCATACGCTGTTGGGCCGGGTTGATACTCTGTGCCAGCAGTTTGCGGATATCGTCACGTTTCTGTCTTGCCTCAGAAAGCAAAACGAGAGGATAAGCGCCAAGACTGACGCGGGACTCTTTACCCCTGAAACGATATTTGAGATACCAGATACGCGAGCCGCCCGGATTGACCAGCAGATACAGACCGTGTGAATCGGAGAGTTTTACAGAACGAGAAGAGGGTTTTAAATTGCGGATTTTAGAATCGTTTAAAGACATTTGAGGGTCACTCCAGAATCGAACCAATCTGACCCCAAATCTGACCACCAAATTAACCGGATGCGGAGGGAAAACCAGATACGCATCGGGAAAGATTTTTACGCTAACTTATTGAGTTGTAATCGAATAAGGACTTATAAGAGAGCGTAAGAATCGGAATTTGGCTCCTCTGACTGGACTCGAACCAGTGACATACGGATTAACAGTCCGCCGTTCTACCGACTGAACTACAGAGGAATCGTGTGAACGGGGCGAATATTAACGGTGACGCCCGGCCTTGTCAAAGGCTGTTTCGCACATTGCAAACCGTTTGCCGATTTATTCTCCACTTTGCGCGAAATTCGTCGTTTCGCCTGGAAAAGGGTTACGTTTCGCGCACCTGGCTTTTGCTGCGCGGGTATTTCCACAGCCAGCGTCCGCTCACCATTCGGCAGTAAAACAGCACGCCGCGCACCGCCCAGTCGAGCACCATTCCCAGCCACACGCCAATGACGCCCATGCCGAGCACGATGCCCAGCGTATAGCCCGCCACCACGCGGCAGCCCCACATCCCCAGCATCGACACCCACATGGTGTAGCGCACGTCGCGAGCGCCTTTAAACGCGCACGGCAGGGTCCAGGACATCGCCCAAATCGGCATAAAGAAGGCGTTCAACCACAGCAGCTCTTTAACCACCACTTTGACATCCTCTTCGCTGGTATAGAACGAGGCGATCAGGTTGGCAAACGGCGCGGTTCCCCACGCAATCACCGTCAGGACGATGGTCGATAGCCAAAAGACGTGCCACGCCTGGCGCTCCGCCTGCCCAATCTGGCCTTTTCCCAGCCGGGTACCGGTAATGATGGTTGAGGCAGAGCCGAGCGCGTTTCCCGGCAGGTTAATCAACGCGGCGAAGGAGAAAGCGATAAAGTTGCCGGCAATCACGTTGGTTCCCATGCCGGCGACAAACATCTGCGTCAGCAGCTTGCCGCCGTTGAACAGCACCGACTCGATGCTCGCCGGGATACCAATGCCCATCACTTCCCAGATAATGGCAAAGTTCAGCGGTTTGAAATAGCTCTTCAGCGAGATACGCAGCGCGGGGTTAAAGCCGACGGCTAATACCCACACGATCGCCACCGCCCCGATGTAACGGGCGATGGTCAGCCCCAGCCCTGCGCCGACAAAACCGAGCCCCGGCCACGAAAAGACGCCGTAAATCAGGATACTGCTGATAATAATATTGATGATGTTCATCCCGCCGTTAATCAGTAGCGGAATTTTTGTATTGCCCGCGCCGCGCAGCGCGCCGCTGCCGATCAGCGCAATCGCCGCCGCCGGATAGCTCAGCACCGTCAGCTCCAGGTAGGTTAAGGCCATATCCTTCACCTGGGCCGAGGCGTCGCCGGCGACAATATTGATAATCTCTTTGCCGAAGGCGTGGATCAACGCCGCCAGCAGAATGGAGAACAGCGTCATTATCGCCAGCGATTGCCTTGCCGCCGCCCTCGCGCGTCGCGGATCGCGCTTGCCGAGGCTAAAGGCCACCACCACCGTCGTCCCGAGATCGATGGCGGCAAAGAACGACATGATTACCATATTAAAGCTGTCGGCCAGCCCTACCCCGGCCATCGCCTCTTTTCCCAGCCAGCTCACCAGGAACGTACTGACGACGCCCATCAGCAAAACGCAGCTATTTTCCAGGAAGATAGGTACTGCCAGCGGACTGATTTCACGCCAGTAAAGTACGCGATAACTCTTACGTTTTTTGAACCAGGATGTTCGTTCTACAACCCTGCGTGCTGCGGATGTGACGTTCAAGGGAGACCTTAGTGAGAAAAGTTGAAACTACATTTCAAATGATGATCGAGAAACGCTAATCCTGCAAAGCATTTTTCCTTCTAAATTGTCGGTAATTACAACAAATTGTTGATAGAAGCGGCGGTTGATCGGCAAGAGCAGAATAGATGTTTGACAAAATATTTTTCGCCGCTAAGATACGACCCCACACGATTCCTCTGTAGTTCAGTCGGTAGAACGGCGGACTGTTAATCCGTATGTCACTGGTTCGAGTCCAGTCAGAGGAGCCAATTTATCGCTTTCATACATCCTTGCGAATCCTTATCTGATGTTGATTCAACAGGTTAGTGTGAAAACTCTTCCCGGTGCATTTTGATTTTACCCTCCGCATCGGGAAAAATTGGTGGTCAAATCTGGGGTCAGGTTAGTTCGATAATGGAGTGACCCCCATATGTCCCTTAGCGACGCGAAAATCCGCACTCTCAAGCCCACTGATAAACCCTTTAAAGTCTTCGATTCTCACGGTCTGTATCTGCTGGTCAAACCAGGCGGCTCACGTCACTGGTATCTCAAGTACCGAATTAACGGTAAAGAATCGCGCATTACGCTGGGTGCCTATCCTGCCGTCTCCCTGTCTGATGCACGACAGCAGCGTGAAGGTATCCGTAAGATGCTGGCACTGAATATCAACCCGGCAAAGCAGCGGGCCACTGAACGTGGTTCACGCACACCGGAGACAGTGTTTAAAACCGTGGCACTGGCATGGCATAAAAGCAATAAAAAATGGTCGCAGAACACCGCCGACCGCCTGCTTGCCAGCCTGAACAATCATGTCTTTCCGGTTATCGGGCACCTGTCAGTATCAGAACTTAAACCCCGTCATTTCATTGACCTGCTGAAAAGCATTGAGGGAAAAGGCCTGCTTGAAGTTGCGTCCCGCACGCGGCAGCACCTCAGTAACATCATGCGTCATGCGGTTCACCAGGGGTTAATCGACAGTAACCCAGCGGCAAACCTTGAAGGCGTGACGACACCTCCCGTCAGACGGCATTATCCTGCCCTGCCACTGGAGCGCCTTCCTGAACTGCTTGAACGGATTGACGGTTATCACCAGGGACGGGAACTCACCCGGCTTGCAGTCCTGCTGACGTTGCATGTGTTCATTCGCTCCAGTGAACTGCGCTTTGCCCGCTGGTCAGAGATTGATTTCAGAAACCGGGTCTGGACGATACCCGCCACACGGGAACCCATTGCGGGGGTGCGTTATTCAGGGCGCGGGGCCAAAATGTGCACCCCACATATCGTGCCCCTCTCGGAACAGGCTGTCGCCATTCTGGAACGGATTAAAGAAATATCCGGCGGGTATGAACTGGTGTTTCCCGGCGACCACAATCCGTATAAACCAATGTGCGAAAACACGGTCAACAAGGCACTGCACCTGATGGGATACGACACGAAACAGGATATCTGCGGGCACGGTTTCCGGACAATGGCATGCAGTGCCCTGATGGAATCCGGTTTATGGTCACAGGATGCGGTGGAGCGCCAGATGAGCCATCAGGAGCGCAACACCGTGCGTCTGGCTTACATTCATAAGGCTGAGCATCTTGAAGCCCGCAAGGCGATGATGCAGTGGTGGTCAGATTATCTGGATACGTGCCGTAAATCTTACGTCCCGCCCTATATTCAGGGCCGGGAAAAGCGCGATACCGCCGCCTGACCTGTCAATTACCCGTTCAGAACATTTACTCCGTATCAGTGTAAGCGTTCAGCGAGTGCCGTATTGACGGCTATTTATTGGTGAGATCCACGTTCCAGGGCAGAAGTTCAGCCACTTTGTTGCTGGGCCACTCCGGCAGAACGCTCAGGATATGGCGTAGGTAAGCCTCCGGGTCGATGCCATTCAGCCTGCACGTACCGATCAGACCGTACAGCAGGGCTCCACGCTCACCACCGTGATCGCTCCCGAAGAAGATATAATTTTTCTTGCCAAGGCAGACAGCTCGCAGCGCGCGTTCTGCCACGTTGTTATCAGGCTCTGCCAGGCCATCATCGCAGTAGTAGCACAGCGCATCCCACTGGTTCAGGGCATATGCGAACGCCTCCCCCAACCGGGATTTTTTCGACAGCGTTGCGCTTTTCTCCTCCAACCACACATGCAGGGATGCCAGCAGCGGCTTACTCCGGGACTGCCTGGCTGCCAGCCGCTCAGTTGCCGGGAGGCCGCGTATTTCCTCTTCTACCGCGTACAGTTCACCGATACGTTTCAGGGCTTCCTCTGCTGTGACCGTCTGAGTACTTATATAGACGTCGTGGATTTTTCGGCGCGCGTGGGCCCAGCAGGCTGCTTCTGTTAGCGGGCCGCCGTCACGCTCTGCACTGAACAACCTGTCGTAACCAGCGAAGGCATCGGCCTGCAGAACGCCATGGTAATGGCGAAGATGTTGTTGAGGATGTTTCCCCTGCCGATCCGGCGAGAAGGCGAACCACGCTGCGGGCGGGTCTGACGACCCCGCGTTCCGGTCATTGCGAACGTACGTCCAGATGCGCCCGGTTTTCGTCTTCTTTCTGCCCGGTGCCAGTACCGGCACCGGAGTGTCATCCGTATGCAGTTTGCGGCAGTCCATCACGTAGCGGTAAAGAGCCTCATCCAGCGGGATCATCAACCGGCAACAGGCATCCACCCAGTTGGAGAGCAGAGCCCGGCTCAGATCCACGCCCTGACGGGCAAAGATTTCGCACTGGCGATATAGCGGCAGGTGTTCACAGTATTTGGCCGTTAACACCCGGGCCAGCAGACCCGGACCGGCGATACCCCGATCGATAGGGCGTGATGGCGCAGGCGCTTCAACGATGCAGTCGCATCGGGTGCAGGCCTTTTTCACCCTGACCGTGCGGATCACTTTCAGAGCGCTGGAGACCAGCTCCAGTTGCTCTGCGCTGACTTCTCTGAGGTATGCCATATCGCTGCCGCAGTCCGGACAGCAGGTTTCGGCGGGCTCCAGCCTGTTTATTTCGCGTGGAAGATGGTCAGGCAGAGGACGGCGATGGCGCGACTGTCGAAGCTGACGCGGAACCTGCTGATCGTTATCCCGGCCGTTGTAACGATCGCTTTGCTGCTCCTGCTGTTTCAGCAGGGCTTCGGCGTCTTCAACCTGTCGGCGAAGTTTTTCGGAGCGGGTACCGAACAGCATCCGCCGTAGTTTTTCTATCTGTGCCCGCAGATGCTCTATTTCGCGCTCTTCGTTCTCTATTTTCTCTTCTGCGCGGGCCAGCGCAGAACGCAGGAACGACTCAGTCTCTGCAACGAGGCTGAGCCGACTGTCTTTCTGGCGAAGCGCGTCTTCCAGCGCGGCGATACGGGCGATATAGTCCTGACTCATGACCTCATTTATAATGCGGTCATGCTCTTTTTACAACATTGTCAGTGAGTTAAGTCGGGCTGTTTTTGGCTGACGCCAGTCCAGCTTATCGAGGAGCATGGCGAGTTGTGAGCGGGTGATGGCGATTTTACCCTCGCGTACAGCAGGCCAGATGAACTGGCCTTCCTCCAGCCGTTTGGTAAACAGGCACAGACCGTCAGCATCAGCCCAGAGGATCTTCACGGTGTCACCTTTGCGGCCACGGAAGATAAACAGGTGCCCGGAGAACGGATTTTCATCAAGTGCATGCTGTACCAGCTCGCCCAGTCCATTGAACGATTTACGCATATCCGTGACGCCAGCAACCAGCCAGATACGGGTGCCTGACGGGAGGGATATCATTGGCTTCTCCCGGTCAGCTCGCGGAGCAGCACGGCCAGCAACTCCGGTGACGGGTTCTCAAGCGTCATTTTGCCGTGGCGGAACTCGACGCAACAGGAGGAGGCGTTCAGCGCTGAGAACTGAGCTGGCTCAGTGTTCATCCTGCCAGATGGAGTCGGATCAGGTACAACCTCAACAGGTAGTATCGTTGGTAGTGATGAAGTCACTACGGTAGCCGGAAGGCGGCGCGATATGCGGCCTTCATTCTGCCAGAGCCGCAGCCATTTGAAGATGACGTTATCATTAACGCCGTTTTCACGGGCAATCTGAGCAACGCAGGCGCCGGGACGGGAAGCCAGTTCAACCATACGGAGCTTGAAGTCATTCGAATAATTCTTGCGGGGTTCTTTTCGCCAGTATTGGGATTCCATACTTAGATGTCCGTCTGTAACAAGTGGGCGTCTAAGTTACCAGTACTGGTTTAATGGCTACATACGGCACTGGGTTTACGCTTACGTATCAGTGTGTGCTGATACGGCTTTTCTATTTTGTACAGCAATGCAGAAAGGCCGAGCGCTCCTTTAAACGTTCCGAAGACCTAAATAGGTGATCCTAATACCGCTACACTTTTGTCAGTCCATGTTTTCCACCTGGGAACGGACTGACAGTATCCATAAAGTGACGGACTTTCTTCAACAACTGCCACATTGAGCGGCACTGGTGATTACGGGTAATAGTTTCGTGCAATGCCAGCCACGGATAATCCGACCCGCTACAGATACGTTCGCACGGAATCTTATTTATTCAGTAACGTCGCGGGGAACTCACATTGACAGAACGGCTTTGAACACTTGCGGTGAACCAACCGACTCAGGTTTCAGAGCACGTATTGTGTCAGGCGTTGAAGTACTGACCAGGGTGTTGCCGACAGGTGTCGAAGTATGCTGTGGTCGAATAATCAGGACACTAAACTTACATCCAAAATGGAGGTGTTTAGTGAATCAGAAGCGAAAGTTTACGCCAGAATTTAAGAAGGAAACGGTGGCCCTGGTGCTGACGCAAAATTACTCCATTGCGCGTGCCGCAACTTCTTTGGGGATCAGCGCCAAAACATTGCGCAGTTGGGTCGCCGCCGCGCGCCAGCGCCATGAAAGTCCGCTTAGTGAAGATGAACAAGCTGAACTCCGAAGGCTACGTCTAGAAAACAAAGAGTTACGCATTGAGAAGGAAATATTAAAAAAGGCGAGCGCCTTCTTTGCGAAGCACATGTCGTGAGATACCAGTTTATCCTCGATAACGCAGGTAATTACAGGCTACGGACGCTTTGTCGCGTGATGCGCATTAGCCCGTCCGCATGGTATGCCTGGCGAAAAAAGCCGATAGCCTGCCCGTCGAAAGATACCGCAGTCAGGGTGATGCTCAAGGCGTTATTCTCTGCCAGTCGGGAAAGTGCCGGGAGCCGAACGCTGGTTAAAAAGCTCCGTGAAGAAGGCGTCACCATAAGTCGTTGGCGCGTTAGAAAAATCATGAGCGAAGAGGGACTTCTCTGCCGGCAACGCCGTGCCTGGAAGGTCACAACGAAACCGAAGAAAGGGGCTGATTTTGCACCAAATCTGTTGAATCAGAACTTCAATCCTCCCGGACCGGACCAGATATGGGTGAGTGATATTACGTATCTGAAAACGGGTGAAGGCTGGTTGTACCTGGCTGCGATCATGGATTTATATTCCCGCCGGATCGTCGGTTGGCACATTGACAAGAGAATGACATCGTCGCTGGTTTGCCGGGCTCTCATGCAGGCTTACAACCTGCGCAATCCACCGACAGGGCTGGTCGTCCATACCGATCGTGGAGCGCAGTATACCAGCAAGCGCTTCCAAACGCTGTTAACCAGTTACGGACTCAGAAGCAGCATGGGAGATGTTGGCGCCTGCTGGGATAACGCGGTAATGGAGCGTTTTTGGGGCAGTTTGAAACATGAATGGGTGCTGTTGATCCCGCAGCAGACGCGGGCAGGTATGAAACGTGATGTTGCAGACTATATGCGTTATTACAATCTTGACAGAAACCATGCTTCGAATGGGTATTTATCGCCAGTGCGATATGAACAGATGGCTGAGAAAAAAGTGTCCTGTTTAACTTGACCAGATCAGTACTGACTGCGGTAATGGCAGCAGAGGCGCGCAAGTTCTGACTCCGCCGTAAGGCCCGTGGTTACTGGTCTGTTCCGTTTTTCGCTGTCAGGCTCTCAACTCCCGACATCAGGTGTCGCGGCCCGTGAGTCAGCTTATGACGCGGGTATTGCCATCCGGGCACGTCACTCTGAGAAGGTGAAGCCATTCAACGGTAACAGCTCATGCCGCCGTTCTTCCGGCCAGGACGGCAGACGTTTCAGCACATCCGTTAACCACGCATGTGGCTCCAGACCGTTCATTTTTGCCGTCTCCAGCAGCCCCATGATTTGAGCGGCCCTTTCTCCGGCGGCCAGAGACCCTGCGAACAGCCAGTTTGCGCGTCCCATGGCCACCGGCCTTATGGCGCGTTCGGCACGGTTATTTTCCACGGGAACCCTGCCATCTTCCAGGAAGCGAACCAGTGACGGCCACGTTTTAGCCTTTAGCGGATAATTTATCGCTTTATACAGCGCAGATCCTTTCGGGCAGGCGTCCAGTTGCTCTGTCAGCCAGGCATGCAGTTTATCCAGCAGAGGTTTGATATACCGTCGTCGCCACCGCACCTTATTCTTCGGTGAGCGTGAGCGGATACGCTCCTCCAGGCTGAACATCCGGGCCAGCACTTTCAGAACGAACCCTGCCCGCGGATCACCGCTGGCCTTATATAACTCAGCGAACCGTCTGCGGGCATGGCTCCAGCATCCGACGTTGGTTAGAGCCTATCCCAATAGGATTTTGTTCCAGACAATGATGCCGCAGGCAAAATGCAACATGGCCTCGTAATTTTCGGCCTTCTTTTCCCATCGGGTCAGAACCCGGCGAAAGCGATTCATCCAGCTATGAGTCCTCTCGACAACCCAGCGATGGGCTTTGAAGTCGGTGTTTTTACCTGCATCAGACTCCTCTTTACGGGACTGGATATGCGGCTCGTAGCGGCGGCTCTGTAGATACGTTTTCAGCCAGCCAGCTTCGTAACCTTTGTCCAGGCAGAGTCTGAGTTTTTGCCCCGGACGCCCCGTCTGAAGTGCATCGAGCGTATCTGCAACCAGTTTGATATCGTGCGTGTTCGCTGCTGCAACAACCAGCGACAGAGGAAGCCCGTTGGCGTCTGTCAGCAGGCTACGCTTTACGCCTTGTTTCCCTCTGTCCGTGGGATTACGGCCTGTTTTTTTGTTCCTGACAATGGCGATTTGGTCATACAGCCGTCCATCGACAGCCAGGACCAGTCAATGCCGTCCAGATGTTCGCAGGCAAGCAAACCGTTCTGCCAGAAGCGTTCGAAGACTCCCGCATCGCGCCATTCCTGGAAGCGTCGGTGTGCAGAACTCGATGAACATATCCCGGTGGCGTTCAGGGCGTTCCACTGGCAACCGGTCCTGAGGACGAAGAATATGGCATCCATGGCAGCACGGTTATCAACGCGTCTACGATGAGTCCCCAGTGGGTGGCTGGTTTTATGCTCCGGGATGAGTGGAGCCATTTTTTCCCATAGTTCGTCGCTGATCTGCCACTTGCTACCCGCCATACATTCCCCCTCAGAAATTACCGTAACGTATTATACGATAATTCCTTTTGGGATAGGCTCTTATTCGGCCGTTTTCTTTCGCCACCGACTTGTAGGCATCATAGTCATCGGTGACCAGATACCCGCCGGTCCATTCGGACAGGAACGCCAGCGGATATTTAGCGCCACGACCCGCATGGCATTCGAAGACAACGACAGGATTGCCGGTATGCCCGCCGCTGACGTAGCTCCAGAGGTAACCCTGTCTGGATGTGCCGCCTTTTCGGGTATCCAGGATGCGCATCGGTGTCTCATCGGCATGCACCACGCTGCGGGTCAGCAGCTCACGGTACAGGAGTTCAGCCAGTGGCGTCAGAGCCACGCTGACAGCACCAACCCACCCGGCCATTGTGCTGACCGACAGGTCGACATCAGCCCGGGCAAAGATGTGCTGCTGGCGATAAAGTGGCAGATAGTCCCGGTACTTGCTGACCACCACCTGGGCGGCCAGACAGGCTTCCGCATTCCCTTTCGGGATGATATGCGCGGGCATTTCGCCACTGACCACCCGCTGGCAACAGGTGCAACCATATTGCGGGCGAACATACTGATTAACGACGAAGTGAGCCGGGATATAGTCCAGCTTTTCACTCACTTCGTCGCGGATGTGGCGCAGTGTCCCCGGGCATTCAGGGTCGGGACAGTCTGCCGTTGACGCGGGTTCAATGGTTTTTACGACTCGCGGCAGATGGGCCGGAAGGGGTTTACGAACTGGCCGGGATGCAGGCTGAGTTTCACCGGCATTATCGGGCTGTAACAGCTTTCTCAGCCGGACTTCCGTCGCAGCGATATCCGTGTCCACATCTTCTTCGAAGAGCTGACGCTGTAACCCGGACAATACTTCGCTTTTTCGCCCGAAGCGAAGCTGGCGGGCCAGCATCAGCGCCTCTTCCAGCAGGCGGATGCGTTGTTCTTTTTCAGCATTCTCAGACACCGCTTTTTGCACCATGGCAAGCGCCAGGGTGCGAAGCTGTTCGATGTCATTTGTGGTGCTGAGAAGTGAGATATCCATACCTTTAATACTACCATAATGAGCATGGATATTCATTGTTTTTCACAGGGTTACACCCTGTTTTACAGATGATGTGCAGACGGAAGATTTTCTTTCCGGAAGACCCAGTTCGCCAGGTTATGTCCGTCCATTTGTTGCCAGTCGATGCCGGTTATCAACCATCCGAACTGCTCAGGCGTCAGAGACCATGCGGCATCATTTGCACGCGGCCAGTGAAAGTGGCCTTTATGCAGGCGCCGGGTGCATAACCATACCCCGTGTTTGTCCCAGCGCAGCACTTTGATGCGCGTCCGGGCTTTATTGGCAAACACGAAGGCGGCACCTTCGTGCCATGAAGATTTCAGTGTGTCCTGTACATATTGCGTCAGGGTGTCGATCCCCCGGCGCATGTCCACGGGTTTCACTGCCAGAAAGACGTTTTCAGGCGTCAGCATAGCGAAGCGCCCGGAACACATCAGTTAACTGAGACGGCTGATAACACATACGGATCCCGCCGGGAAGGAATAACGTGACAGGCTCACTGGCGGCGTGCTGCTGAATGTTGCCGGAATTCAACGACTCGGAAGAAACGCTGACGGGGATGACTTCCGGCGCTTTTGTGAGTTTTTCAGCCTTTGCCACATCCTGCGGCCACTGCCGCATTGATTTAAAGGGGATGTCGTAAAGGTCGCAGTATTGTTCACGGGTCAGGCCACTGGTACGCCAGGCGGCGACGTGGTGTTTTTTCTGGTCAAGAGTCCATCGTATTTTTGGCATTGTGTGCCCTCCACAGGAGTTGAACGAATGCCAGTAATGCTAATTGCCTGAAAATTTATGTGAAGATGAGTTCGCCGCAACGTTACTTTATTCAACAAAGCCCCTCCGGTGTTACGATGTTGACCCCGGACAAAATCAGCCTTCGATAATCCAGGGGTGGATTTGTTGCTGCTGGTTTGTCCGGGGACTTGCTTCCTCGATAAACAGGATGTCATTGAGGGAGCAGGATAATAAAATTATACTGGCCGTCAAACCAGTACAGATAACACCTTGTTGCTATGAATATTTTCACCTTTTGATACAGGCCGAATTTGCGGCCTTCTCTATGTGTTTCTGACTTCTATCCTCAGGTAAGGTTTACTGTACCTCCTGATATAAGGTTCAGTATTTTCGGATAAATTTAAAACTCCGCCACGGTACCGTTATATCTATACCTGACTCTGATCGCTGTGACGGGATACTGAATGTATAAGTTTACGTTGTTTGCCCAGTACTTTGACACCAACCAGCGTAATAATCCATGCAATAACTCCCATGACCAGATAGGTATCAGCAAAACCGTGCTTATCATAAAAATATCCGGCAACTGGATTGATCGCAGTGATCCCTAAATAGTTAAAACATCCCAGTACCATATAGATGGTGCCCGTCAGCCTTTTATCGAAATATGAGGCCAGATATTTGAAAATTGAGACCAGCAGCAGCGACATTTCCAGGCCATAAATCGGTTTGATCACAATAATCATCCAGGGCTGCGTCGCAAATGCAGACAACACAAGACGTAATCCGATGATAAAGCCAGCAAGCAGCAAACCATTACGCGCGCCAATACGATTAATAAGGAAGGGTATCGTACACATTAACGCAAACTCACAGGCAGACTGTATGAATCCCATATATCCCAGGGCTGCATTGCCTGTCTGGTGATCGGCAAAAAAGGTGACAAAATAGCGTGGAAACTGCTGTTCTGCACTCTGCATCATCCAGATAATACCACCATAGAAAAGCATCAGTACCCAGAAACCAGCATCACGAAAAAGTAAGCCGAGATCCTGTTTATTAACCTTTTCTTTTTTGGCCGCATTGACGGCTTGCCAGTCAATTCCCTCACCGTGGGTCTTCAGGGAAAGTAAAACCAGAAAGACCAGTACCGTTCCCGCTGACGTCACGATAAAGTTGATGTGCGGATTAATATTAAATAACTGACCGGCAAAAACAGAGGCCACTGCCCAGCCTGCCGATCCCCACATCCGCACCCGGCCAAACTCAAATCCCCAGGCCCGACTGTAGCGGTCAGCATACGATTCAAAAACTAACACACCCGCCAGATAAGCTGTCCCCAGATAAAGTCCGCCAATAAGCATGCCAGCGATCAGATTAGTCTGCAAAAGCGTCTGATAAATAAAAATGAAAAAAGGAGCAGCAAAAATGGAAAATACAGCCACACAGATAAGTAAATTTTTCTTAAGCCCCAGCTTATCCATAATATAACCGAAAACGGGCTTTATAATCAGGGCGAAAAGAGCATTGACGGAAAGGACATATCCTATTTTGACGCTACTAAGCCCTATGCTGTCACCTAACCAGATAGCCAAAAATGACCAGGTTGCAGACCAGGAAAAGTAAAACAAAAATAAGCACAGGCTTATGCGTAAATATGCATTTCTGTTAGACACAGCCATCTTCATAATTTACTCCTGAATGCTGATAAGGCAAAGGGCAGAAGCTGGAATATTTTCCCCTGATGCAATATCCCGCTGAATGGGCAGAGCTTCCCACCTGAGAAAATGAGTCGGTTGAGCCTGATATAACTCCGGCAGAATCTGGACTTCTGCTGAAGGATGAAGGCATTGTTCTGCTACGTAATATTTCCTGGGCAGTGGTGTGACATCACAGTAGCAGGTGTCAATGATGGTAAGATCGTTTTCATCTACCCACCACTCACCGCTGACTCCATTGTACAGGGAAAATGTCACGACAATATGGTGACCATCATATCGTGGTGCAGAAATAATCACATCGGGTGGAATAGATCCCGTCCCTTTGAAATCCCAGCGGAAATTCCAGTCACTTAATTGTTTTATCAGCCATCTGCCGTTTTCCGGACGCGCTATCCAGGCCTGCGAATTGCCATTTCGATCATAGCGATGCCAGGTTATTAATACATTCCCTGCGTTGTCGAAGCCAATATTCTGGCTCATATTGATTAATCCATTTTCCACTGGAGCGGGGTCAATAATATCACCGAGGTCCCATGTGACTGGCAGTGCTATGGGTTTTCCATCATGTGTGAACCAGTGCAACAAATCCGGGCTACGCGCATAGGACAGGTCATGGCATGTCTCACAGTGTGGTGTGTCACGCCACATCCAGACCATATGCCACAGATTATCCGGACCAAATACAGGCAGACGAGAATAAGCATTCATTAACCCCAGTCCACTTAACAGCGGTTGTTCAATGAGTCGTTCCCAGAAATGGCCTGACTCATTCCAGCGGTTATAAATATCATCACCATTACCGCTTTCCCCGTCGCGATAGCGAAACAGTAATTCGCCATTACGCCCGTTAAAAAACAGCGGATAAGTGGTGCTTTCTTCCCGAAAACCTGTCATTGTTTGTTGAACGAGTGTATGAATGTCATGACTCTTTTCTGAACGGAACCATACCAGTTTGTCCTTATGCATGTTCCCCGACAGATGAATATATCCTTCTTTATCCATCGCCAGCGTCAGATAATTATGACTGTCAAATTCTGTCTGGTGCATAAAACGGTTTTTATCCGGGAGCCATTCTCCCTGAGGTTTACTGTGCGTCCATTCACCGCCTTCCTGCTCCCGGCTGGCAACCGTGATAAAATGTTCCGGATCATAGTAAGCGACATAAATTTTATCTTTAACCAGAAGAGCGTACTCCACTGTAAAATCTGAACAACACAGCCCTATTTCTGAATGTGTTATATACTCATTTTTGCTATTCACGTATCTGACTCCTGAGTTTAAATTTTCAAATCATTTCTTGATGAAATTTATTACTCCAGGTACTTTAAAAACCTGTAGCGATATTTACTCTTCACATTTTTTACGAAAAACATATCCTTTGAAACGGCAACCATCATGCTCATATACACGGCTATCGGGACATGAAAATAGTGCATAATCCCACTGTCCATGAACGTTATGGCAAGAACGCCTTCTTCACTGATATAGTCGACAGCCTTGATATGGTTTCTGTCAGGTACGCCAGTTTTCGGTGTAAACATGGCTTACTCCCTCAGTTGGCCGCCGTCGGGATGAAATAAATATGCTCAGCCTGCTCCCTGGTCCCATCGGAGGTCCCGGTCATCATCTCTGCAATGGCAAAAGCGAATTCAAAGGACACTCCCAGTCCTTTACCTGTAATAAGATTACCGTCAATCACAACATTCTCTCCGGTATATATTCCGTCAGTACAGCTTTCCCACAAGCTACCGGAGCAGGTATATTTTCGCCCTTTCAGAAGATGATTCGTACCCAGTACCCGTACCGGCGCAGAACACAATGCACATATCCATCGTCCGAATACGTCATGTTGCCGGATAAAACGAATCACATGCGGGTTCCCTGATATCGATACCGTGGAGTCAGGCCCACCCGGTATAATAACAGCGTCATAAACAAACTCCGTAATCTCTTCAATACGTTTATCCGCATTTACCGACAGAGAAAAATACGCGCTGGTCGTTATCAACCCGGAGCAGGATACGATATCCACATCAATACTCAGCCTTCGCAAAATATCATAAACAATGACCGTTTCGGCCTCTTCAAAACCTGTGTCGATCAGTATAGCGGCTTTCATGTATCCTCCGCAGCAGACGTTACTGCTGTATGATAAATTTCGGCTAATTATTTATTTGTGGGCAATACCTGGAGATACAGCCCACAAGATTCTTTGTAATACATCACATCAAAAATAGTAGCGGATCCCGACGCGGAAACGATACTGCTCTTTATCATATTGAACCGAACGATCTAACCACGAAGCTTCAACATAAGGTTTCCAGTGTTGGTTATATGTATAGACTAATTTATTATTGAGTTCCCAGCTATGATCTTTTCCGTTAGCTCTGTGGTAATCATTAATATTCATAAAATAATCAGGCTCAAACGTATATGCCCAGGTGTCATTGATTTTATAGTTCCAGTACATGACAAGCTGGTGCGTACTGTCTTTGTCATTATTGCCATTGAGGTCTGGCGTTTCATAGTTCTTATGATTGTAACGGTAGCGGAATGTGACATTAAAATCCGGTGTAAATTTGTAATTCATATCAACGTAAGGTGATACCGTGGAGCCATCAGTGTTATCAGTGATAATCAGCGCCGGAGAAACAGTAAATTCCTGCGTGGGTTTAAAAAACGGATACCACCCTTCTATTTCATTATAACTGTGCTTTAGCTCATCATACTTGTTTGTATTATAAGCATTAGTCAGCATAATCCCGGCCCCATTGGCAAAGTTATATGCGCCGCGTAAGACAAACTCATGCTTTTTAGATGCGGTATTATAAGCCTCCCTGACTTCAATCCAGGGACCTGCCGAAAAAGAATGAACAGAATAAAGGGCACTCAGAGATAAAACCACTGCTTTTATGGCTTTCATATTTATACCTTCTAGATTCACGTTTTAGCAGAAAAGGAACTGCATGGCCATATATTTATATGTAACCAGCGCAGTTTCAAAGTTCAGACACAACATTATTTTTATATCAGCGTCTTATGTATCACTCCTCCAGTTGTACAGTAAAAAAGACATAACACAACTACAATCATCCCCGCACCATTATTTTCCGGAAAAGAAACACCGCCCGGAACAGTGAATTTCCTTGTAAAGGATATGCATATATCCCCATTATACATAGGTATTTATTATCAGAATCAGCCCGCGATTTATTTCTGTATGCCCATGCACCCCGTGTATTCATATGTTCCCGGATACGGTTTAACATTCCAGATTAATACAGGGTTGTAGTTTTCATTTATCCAGAAAATGGAGCTTCCTTGCTCCGGGATTTCTGCATGGCTCGTCAATGAAATATCTCATGTACCATGCTGGTCCCCTCATCTTGTGTCACCAGTATGTTTTCCATGACTGGGTCATACGTACCAGGGCCTCGACATAAAAATAATCCCCCCAGCTTGCACACTCATCCACCCCTTTATTACTGGCAAGGTGATAGACAGAATGTTTAAGCAGCCCGTTACAGGGATCATTTTTATCGGCCAGATAGCTCCGGGTCAGAGAAGACATAATCTTTCTGGATGCATTCAGATAATGGCTCCGTTCCGGATCCGTCACCGGTAAATGTTTGCACAGCTCCAGCAGTCCGCAGACCGCAATGGCTGCAGATGACGAGTCGCGAAGGGCGTCCGTCCCCACCAGAGCGAGGTCCCAGTGACAGACATAGTCTTCCGGCAGGCGATTAAGAAAATAATTCGCCAGTCGTTTCGTCAGCTCAAGCAATTCTCTGTCACCGGTATAGAGATAACTGAGTGTGAAACCGTAAATCCCCCACGCCTGTCCCCGCGACCAGCAGGAATCATCCGCATAACCCTGCTGGGTATTACCATACCGGGGCTCTCCGGTCACGATATCCATATAGTAGGTGTGAAATGTCGATGCATCCTCACGGATAAGATAACGTGCAGCCTGGCAGACATGCTCGTACGCGGCCTGCGCAAACCGCAGATCACCGGTCTGTTCACTGGCCCAGTACAACAGCGGGAGGTTCATATTACAGTCAATAATAATCCTGCCAGCCTGCTCAGGATCAGAAAGGTCTCCCCAGGCCTGAATAATGCGGGCTTTCTCATGGAAGCGCTCCAGCAGGGCCTCTGCTGCCAGCAGTGAAAAACCTCGGGCATCCCTGTTCCCTGTCAGCCGCCAGGCCGCCACACATGAGAGAGTGTAGAGAAAGCCGAGGTCATGGGTATTAGTGTCGTGGCGACCGGCAATACGCAGCCCGAAGGAGCGGACATTTTTTTCAGCCATTGAGCGGTATTTCTCATCCCCGCTCATCTCCCAGGCAAGCCATAACTGGCCGGTCCAGAAACTCGTTGTCCATTCCATGTTATCTGTCAGCGGATAATAGCCACCAACGCAGGTCTCTGCGGGAAAGCGCTCACCGAAATCCGTTAAATTACGGCTGATCAGTTCAAGAACCAGCAGACGTGCCTGAGTTAACTCATCATAAAACTGACGGTCTTCCGGCGATTCATCCGTCATGTCACGTAACGGCTCTTTCACGACATTATTTAACATATTTCGATTCCTTAACGGCCAGGTTGCATTTAACCTGTTTATTGATGGATTTTTTCGGGTGTATTCGGGTTGCTGACACTGGCCGGACGGTCTCTGTTGCTCCGGCAGGCAGAGAGTGTCAGGGACGAAATCAGCGTGAAGGCGAGTGCAATGCATCCCATGATGATGTAAGTCTTTTCAAAGCCGATTTTGTCATAGAGCTGACCGGCAGGTGCCGATACTACAACGTTCCCCACATACAGCATGGCCTGATAGCCCAGCAGGTACATGGTTGCATTCACACGTTTGTCAAAATGTTCGGCAATGTATTTGAAAATGGACACCAGCAACAGGCAGATTTCCAGCCCGTAAAGAGGCTTGAGTACGGAAATCAACAGATGCGAATCGCACATACCTGAGATAATGAGACGTGCACCCACCACCAGGCCGACAATCAGCAGACCCTTTTTAGCCCCGACATAATTCACAAAGGCCGGAATAATCATATACATGATAAATTCCATACCTGACTGCACGGTGCCCAGGTAACCAAATACCGCATTCCCCTGATGCACGTCGTCAAAGAAGGTCACAAAATAACGGGAGAATTGCTGTTCCGCGATGAACATCATCCAGGCCACACCGGCGATATACATGCAGAACGCCCAGAATTTACCGCTTTTCAGCAACGCGTACACATCAGCCGGAACAATTTTTTCCTTCGAAAGCACCTCACTGGCATGCGAGGTATGTGTGTTGACTTTCAGACTGAACAGGACAAACAGCATGATGACGGAGGTAACGCTGCCAAGGATAAAGTTGTAAGCCGGAGAAAGATTAAAGAGAATACCGGAAAAAGAGGAGGCCACGGCCCAGCCCAGTGAGCCCCACATCCTTATCTGTCCGAATTCCATCCCGTTAAGGCGGCTGTAGCGGTCCGTATAGGATTCACAGGCAGCCACACCGGCATACCAGGCAAAGCTCAGGTACACTGCGCCGACAATAATTCCCAGCATTGTACTGGAAATAAGCAGGGGCTGGTAAACATAAATAAAGAACGGTGCCATCAGGGCTGACATGGCAACCACAAAATAAAGCAGGTATTTATTCATTCCCAGCTTATCGAGAATATACCCGTAGATGGGCTTCAGGATAACGGAAAAAATACCATTTACGGCAAAGACAGTACCGATGACAGTACCGCTGAGGTTTGTTTTTTGCCCCAGCCAGATAGCCAGCAAACCAATACTTGCAGACCAGGTAAAGAAATACATGAAAATAAAGGAGCTGATTTTATAATATTCAGACCGGTTTGCTGATGTTATATTTTTCATAAACGCCTCGTTAAAATGCAGCCATTCATTGCGGGGTTAGAGACTGACAGAGATATTTTTTTCTGTACCGGCATGTCGGATACACAGGGTATTATCACGAATACTCAGTTGAGGTCTGGTAGTGTATTTTCTGTTTACCTCACCTTCAGCAGCAACAGCGCTGACAAGCCAGCTGACTCCCTGCGGAACCAGCCCCGACAAGGTGGGAATTGCTGCGCACTCAGCAAACATAATGCTGCTGTTGGGCGGGGTGATAACATAACCCGGTACCCGGCGGGTATAAGGCGATAAGTCACGGATAACGCTGGTACCGTTTCCTGCGCAAAGCCGACTTTCCCGGTCATCATCAGGCGTGAATATGTCAGTACCGTTCATCACAGCGAAACCGCCTTCCACCGATTTCAGGTTTCGAGCACTGTCAACACGGTGAACACGGACATGCCATTCCCCGCAGGGGATAAGCCAGGTGTCTGTATGGACATCGTGCCATGGTGACCATCGGGACCAGATATAGTCATCATGAACAGAAACGAGCTCACAGTCCCTTCTTCCACGCCAGTAATCATCATTTTCACTCAGAAGCAGCATGGAATCACAGGCGGCATGTTTAATGCCGTAACGTCCCCGTTCAATGGTAAACCCGAACAGACTGGAATAAGCAAATTTAGTGTATTTGGCTTCGGTATTGACGTAATTGTTCAGTTCCAGTTGTCCGGATGTCAGCATATAAACGTGTTCACTGTCTGCCGGATGTAGAATTAACTGTGAAGCCTGTGGAATGGCATGTTTCTCTTTCAGAGTCGGTAGCGGCTGTTCAGCAGACAACCAGAATTCATCATCCTCTGGTATTGCCAGGATCAGGAAGTTTTTCAATGACCAGTAGGGTGAACCCGGTGAATTATAATCTTCACAGAATGCCAGGTTGGGATAGGCATAACCGAGCGTCATAATACCGTCCCGATCAAGGAAAGGTTTATTCTGCCACCATCGTAAATTGCGTAGAATAATCCCCTTCACCTGTCCAGGGCTGAGAACGTCCAGCCTGGAGAAAGCCACGGCACACCAGAACGCGACGGTGGCAAACCGGTAGGTCAGGCTCCGGCCGAAAGGAATGGAAGAACCATCTGATGCGGACATATAGACAAAGTCATTTGCAAAGAGGCGTGCCCGGTGACGCAACTCTTCAGCCCGTAGCGGATCGTCGTCTTCATTCAGCGTGGCATAAATCAGCCCATAAAAGTGGAATGCCATGGAAATGTAATAATCACGCGGACGGCCATTACCGTCTGAATACCATCCGGCCCCCAGATAATAGGCTTCCATCATTTCGAAACGCTGATTAATGACGTCATTATCCCAGGGTAACCCAGCCCGTTTAAAGCCCAGCTGAACCATAATGGCAAAATAATTCCAGTTACTGTCCGGCATAAGGGATGTCGAGATCTGGTTCAGCCAGTGATATAAATTCGACAGTTCTTTTTCAGAGAATTGCTCTGTCAGTCTGTCCTGTAACAGTGCCAGCCCCAGACCATAGACAGCCATTTCAACAAGACGCTGGTCGTACGGACCGGTGTCTCCCCAATACACGCGCGACAGCGGATCTGTTCCGGCTTTCATCGCCTCAATGTAGTGCTTGCTGAAATGCTCTTCCTCCCCGGAGGCCATGAGGGGAAATACTCCCCACAGGGCCCGTGAAAGTCCTTCCATTCGGGCGACTTCCGGTCCGTAGTGTGCGCAGGTATCCCCGAGCGAAAACCCGGCATCGTCCGGAGAAAAATGGTTATTCAGCGGCTCAAGAAGTGTGGAAAGAAACTGAATGACCTCCAATCTGGAGGACAAGGGATTTGATTTGATTTTCCCGCAACTCATGGTGTTACCTCTGGGGTCTGGTCTCTTTTTCCGTCTGCGCCAGTAAGGAAATATCCGTTCTGAACGCAGATTCGGTGGATGCACAGAGGATAGGGAGGACTTATTGCTCAAAATGTTATGAATATCACATATCGAACACGGTTATGACACGCCGTTATTGAAAATTTAAAAATATGTTTTATTAATGGAGGTATCTGTCCAAAAACTTGAAAAAATTGCACTGTGCATACGACTCCCATTGCCGACAGGCTTGAACATATCCCTCTCAGGGACAGTATCATTTCTTTCAGCCGACTGAATGCAAATCCGGTCCGATACCATCACTGGCATCAGTGCCTTGAAGTCCTGTATGTGGAGGAAGGGTATGGGGTCGTCATTGCTGATAACCGGCATTATACTTTACGTCCGGGAAGACTTTTTATATTCCCGCCCTTCACCTTGCATAAAATTATGGTGGAGGAAAGCGCAGCCAGGATTTATCGCCGGACAATAATCCATGTTGACCAGAGTGCAGTGTTTCATTACTTTGACGCTTTTCCACATTATCAACAGAAGTTCTGCCAGTTGTCCGCACGAGGGAGTGAGGCATTTGTTGCGGACCTGACAGATTTGCACGTCTGGCTTAATACACTGTTCACACATTACAGTATGCTGGCGGAAGAGCATGAACTGGACAGAGAAAATGTTGCCACTTTACTTCTTTCCTTATTCAGTATGCTTCCGGCACCAGGACGATGCCTTCAGGTGGATGAATACCGGCTTTCTGCTCAGGTGATGTTGTGGGTAGAGGAAAATTATATGAAAAAAATTAGTCTGGATAATATGACTTCAGATTTGAAAAAGTCAAAAAGCTATATCTCCCGACGATTTCATGCTGAAACAGGAGAGAAATTAAGTGAATATATTACCACCTACAGATTAAGAAAGGCTTGCGAATTTCTGTTACGAAGCCAGAAAAGCATCAATGATATAGGAAATATGGTTGGATATTCAGATACAACATATTTTATCACTGCCTTTAAAAAAGGGATAGGGGAATCACCTCTACAATACCGTAAACATCACCAGAAATGAGTGTAGGTTAACTATTATCGACCCGATACTTACTGTAATGAACCGGTATTCGGGGAATCGGAGATCGATTCAGGCACCACTTTTCCCCCCGCATCGAAATAACTGCCATCACCTTGATTTCAAAGGCGAATAAATGCGTAAACTGGTGCAAATCGATCAGGCCGAGTTAAAAACTAAAGTAAGAAATAACCAGCGAGAGAAGCATGATCGAAATCGCCGTAATCTCTGAACGGAATAATCGGAATATGCAGTATGTACGGAAAAATGATGGGTAAGCGTTCAGCGAGTGCCGTATTGACGGCTATTTATTGGTGAGATCCACGTTCCAGGGCAGAAGTTCAGCCACTTTGTTGCTGGGCCACTCCGGCAGAACGCTCAGGATATGGCGTAGGTAAGCCTCCGGGTCGATGCCATTCAGCCTGCACGTACCGATCAGACCGTACAGCAGGGCTCCACGCTCACCACCGTGATCGCTCCCGAAGAAGATATAATTTTTCTTGCCAAGGCAGACAGCTCGCAGCGCGCGTTCTGCCACCTTGTTATCAGGCTCTGCCAGGCCATCATCGCAGTAGTAGCACAGCGCATCCCACTGGTTCAGGGCATATGCGAACGCCTCCCCCAGCCGGGATTTTTTCGACAGCGTTGCGCTTTTCTCCTCCAACCACACATGCAGGGATGCCAGCAGCGGCTTACTCCGGGACTGCCTGGCTGCCAGCCGCTCAGTTGCCGGGAGGCCGCGTATTTCCTCTTCTACCGCGTACAGTTCACCGATACGTTTCAGGGCTTCCTCTGCTGTGACCGTCTGAGTACTTATATAGACGTCGTGGATTTTTCGGCGCGCGTGAGCCCAGCAGGCTGCTTCTGTTAGCGGGCCGCCGTCACGCTCTGCACTGAACAACCTGTCGTAACCAGCGAAGGCATCGGCCTGCAGAACGCTATGGTAATGGCGAAGATGTTGTTGAGGATGTTTCCCCTGCCGATCCGGCGAGAAGGCGAACCACGCTGCGGGCGGGTCTGACGACCCCGCGTTCCGGTCATTGCGAACGTACGTCCAGATGCGCCCGGTTTTCGTCTTCTTTCTGCCCGGTGCCAGTACCGGCACCGGAGTGTCATCCGTATGCAGTTTGCGGCAGTCCATCACGTAGCGGTAAAGAGCCTCATCCAGCGGGACCATCAACCGGCAACAGGCATCCACCCAGTTGGAGAGCAGAGCCCGGCTCAGATCCACGCCCTGACGGGCAAAGATTTCGCACTGGCGATATAGCGGCAGGTGTTCACAGTATTTGGCCGTTAACACCCGGGCCAGCAGACCCGGACCGGCGATACCCCGATCGATAGGGCGTGATGGCGCAGGCGCTTCAACGATGCAGTCGCATCGGGTGCAGGCCTTTTTCACCCTGACCGTGCGGATCACTTTCAGAGCGCTGGAGACCAGCTCCAGTTGCTCTGCGCTGACTTCTCTGAGGTATGCCATATCGCTGCCGCAGTCCGGACAGCAGGTTTCGGCGGGCTCCAGCCTGTTTATTTCGCGTGGAAGATGGTCAGGCAGAGGACGGCGATGGCGCGACTGTCGAAGCTGACGCGGAACCTGCTGATCGTTATCCCGGCCGTTGTAACGATCGCTTTGCTGCTCCTGCTGTTTCAGCAGGGCTTCGGCGTCTTCAACCTGTCGGCGAAGTTTTTCGGAGCGGGTACCGAACAGCATCCGCCGTAGTTTTTCTATCTGTGCCCGCAGATGCTCTATTTCGCGCTCTTCGTTCTCTATTTTCTCTTCTGCGCGGGCCAGCGCAGAACGCAGGAACAACTCAGTCTCTGCAACGAGGCTGAGCCGACTGTCTTTCTGGCGAAGCGCGTCTTCCAGCGCGGCGATACGGGCGATATAGTCCTGACTCATGACCTCATTTATAATGCGGTCATGCTCTTTTTACAACATTGTCAGTGAGTTAAGTCGGGCTGTTTTTGGCTGACGCCAGTCCAGCTTATCGAGGAGCATGGCGAGTTGTGAGCGGGTGATGGCGATTTTACCCTCGCGTACAGCAGGCCAGATGAACTGGCCTTCCTCCAGCCGTTTGGTAAACAGGCACAGACCGTCAGCATCAGCCCAGAGGATCTTCACGGTGTCACCTTTGCGGCCACGGAAGATAAACAGGTGCCCGGAGAACGGATTTTCATCAAGTGCATGCTGTACCAGCTCGCCCAGTCCATTGAACGATTTACGCATATCCGTGACGCCAGCAACCAGCCAGATACGGGTGCCTGACGGGAGGGATATCATTGGCTTCTCCCGGTCAGCTCGCGGAGCAGCACGGCCAGCAACTCCGGTGACGGGTTCTCAAGCGTCATTTTGCCGTGGCGGAACTCGACGCAACAGGAGGAGGCGTTCAGCGCTGAGAACTGAGCTGGCTCAGTGTTCATCCTGCCAGATGGAGTCGGATCAGGTACAACCTCAACAGGTAGTATCGTTGGTAGTGATGAAGTCACTACGGTAGCCGGAAGGCGGCGCGATATGCGGCCTTCATTCTGCCAGAGCCGCAGCCATTTGAAGATGACGTTATCATTAACGCCGTTTTCACGGGCAATCTGAGCAACGCAGGCGCCGGGACGGGAAGCCAGTTCAACCATACGGAGCTTGAAGTCATTCGAATAATTCTTGCGGGGTTCTTTTCGCCAGTATTGGAATTCCATACTTAGATGTCCGTCTGTAACAGGTGGGCGTCTAAGTTACCAGTACTGGTTTAATGGCTACATACGGCACTGGGTTTACGCTTACAATGATGGGGGGCAACGGAGGGAGTGAATCAAATTCTGTCCATATTTCCCTGGGGCACATTGATTTATTTCGACATCATTTTTCACGCTCAATGATCCGGATGCAGGTAAACCCAGGTGATATGTGCAAGCCAGAGAGCTAAAGGTGATGATAAAATATACCGTGAGTCATTAAACTGAACGGGAATGCCGAACTGAAGTATTTCGAGAGCAAATGTAAACCACAGACAATGAAAATGTATCGTACACCGGCACAGACCGACAGACAACAGGGTTTCAGGCTTGCTTATTTTGTGGTTCAATTTCGAAGAAATTGTTAAGCTTTAAAATAAACAAGTGGAGCGCGGACAGAAAATTCAATTCCGGAGGAATTGTTAATTTTCAGGCACCGCGCCTCACCTGCAAACAGCCGAGCCCACGCGGATTTTGCAGGCCGGGGGGAGCCAAATAAATTTCGCCGCCCCAGCGAGCGAAAAGCTGTCGCCCACGACAGCGGTTTATTTGGGGGGCTTGCCCCGCACACCGTCAAGCCAGGTCATATTGTCCGCCCCAGCGGGGAATATGGCCGATCAGGCGCGACCAACCCCTTTAAAGCAGCGTTCCCGTTTTTTCGCTCCGAGCTCGCGAGGAAAAGAAAAAACAGGCGAAACGCGCGTCTTAAAGGGGTTGGTCGCGCGTAGCGCGTGACGGTGTGCCGCCTTTGACCCTGGGGGTTTTGACGCAGCGTTCAGCGGAGTCATTACCCCCATGTGACAGGCAGTAAGGGCGTCCAGACCGAACGTCATGGCACACGCCGTTGCCTGTGATTCGGGCGTTTCAGGTGTCAGACGACCACTGGTAGGCTGTCATCAGAAAGCGCGGATAACGGGCATGCCCGCAGAATGCGGGCAACCGGTTTATGGACGTCATCTGTGGGCGTCTCCGGTGGGCGTGGGGTCTGACGTCCATCCGTGACGCCCATAGCCAGCGCCTGTGTCAGCATGAAAACAGGTATCCGTGGCGTGTCCATTTTCATGGAAAAAACACCACCGGGATTTTATACGGTCGCTCCGTCCATTCGCCCCATATCATGGCCCGAATGAGCGGGGCAATGTCATGGGGCGAACGGCCACGGGAGAGATTTACGGGATGCGCGGGCTCTTTACCGCCCGCGCCCGCAGACTGTGAATTTATCCGGGTATAAGATGCCAGGATAAATTCACAGGGAAATAAATATATCCTGGAATATCTCTCATCCTGTCAGCCCCGATTTAAGGCTAAAGCTGCATTCCCTTGCGACACCTTATTTTACACTCATTGCTTATCCATCAGATAACGGTGCGCTTTTGAGGCCGCGCTGGCTGCCCTGAAAATATAACGTTTGTCGTTTTTAAGTGCTTTTAGCCACGACGCAATATAGCTTTCGTGCTGAACCTCGCCTTCAATGCCTAAATCGGCCATCAGAAACGCGCTGCCGAGTTCCGCGCACAGTTCCTCGAAAGCGTAACTTTCACTGCCAAATTTGCCTTTCATTTCACGGTTAAGGCGGGCTTTTGCCCCGGTCCAGTGAACCAGCTCATGCAGGCCGGTGGCATAGAAGTTCGCCGCATCGTTAAACAGATGGCGCTCAGGCAGCCATATTTCATCCGTAGCGGGCATGAAGAATGCATTCTGCCCTTTCTCGATGATTTTCGCACCGCTGCGGCTGAAAAGTGCTTCCGCCTGCGGTAGCGGGTCAAACGTGGCTGCCGGTGCTTCTGCACCAGTTTCGTCCGTCGCAGGCAGACCGTCAATCTGTGATCTGGTCAAGTTAAACAGGACACTTTTTTCTCAGCCATCTGTTCATATCGCACTGGCGATAAATACCCATTCGAAGCATGGTTTCTGTCAAGATTGTAATAACGCATATAGTCTGCAACATCACGTTTCATACCTGCCCGCGTCTGCTGCGGGATCAACAGCACCCATTCATGTTTCAAACTGCCCCAAAAACGCTCCATTACCGCGTTATCCCAGCAGGCGCCAACATCTCCCATGCTGCTTCTGAGTCCGTAACTGGTTAACAGCGTTTGGAAGCGCTTGCTGGTATACTGCGCTCCACGATCGGTATGGACGACCAGCCCTGTCGGTGGATTGCGCAGGTTGTAAGCCTGCATGAGAGCCCGGCAAACCAGCGACGATGTCATTCTCTTGTCAATGTGCCAACCGACGATCCGGCGGGAATATAAATCCATGATCGCAGCCAGGTACAACCAGCCTTCACCCGTTTTCAGATACGTAATATCACTCACCCATATCTGGTCCGGTCCGGGAGGATTGAAGTTCTGATTCAACAGATTTGGTGCAAAATCAGCCCCTTTCTTCGGTTTCGTTGTGACCTTCCAGGCGCGGCGTTGCCGGCAGAGAAGTCCCTCTTCGCTCATGATTTTTCTAACGCGCCAACGACTTATGGTGACGCCTTCTTCACGGAGCTTTTTAACCAGCGTTCGGCTCCCGGCACTTTCCCGACTGGCAGAGAATAACGCCTTGAGCATCACCCTGACTGCGGTATCTTTCGGCGGGCAGGCTATCGGCTTTTTTCGCCAGGCATACCATGCGGACGGGCTAATGCGCATCACGCGACAAAGCGTCCGTAGCCTGTAATTACCTGCGTTATCGAGGATAAACTGGTATCTCACGACATGTGCTTCGCAAAGAAGGCGCTCGCCTTTTTTAATATTTCCTTCTCAATGCGTAACTCTTTGTTTTCTAGACGTAGCCTTCGGAGTTCAGCTTGTTCATCTTCACTAAGCGGACTTTCATGGCGCTGGCGCGCGGCGGCGACCCAACTGCGCAATGTTTTGGCGCTGATCCCCAAAGAAGTTGCGGCACGCGCAATGGAGTAATTTTGCGTCAGCACCAGGGCCACCGTTTCCTTCTTAAATTCTGGCGTAAATTTTCGCTTCTGATTCACTAAACACCTCCATTTTGGATGTAAGTTTAGTGTCCTGATTATTCGACCACAGCACGTCGCGCTGGGCGGCTCCTGGGGTTAACGAGCGCATATATCCCGCGGTACCGCCGTGCTTTTCGGGAGAAAAAAAACGGGCAAATAAAATGGCCTGGCGGGCCATATTTTCATCATATTTTTTGCCGAGAATAACCTTTTGCGCGATTTAGCGAGAGAGCGATGACGAAGCTACCTGTTGACGAAAATGCACCGCCTGTTTTGATCGTGGAAGATGAACTAAAACTGGGACAACTCCTCAGCGATTATTTGCTGGAGGCGGGATTTGCCCCTGTGTTGATCCATCGGGGCGATATGGTGCTGCCCTATGTTCTTGCTACTCCCCCTCACCTGATTTTGCTGGACCTGATGTTGCCCGGTATGGACGGTCTGTCGCTTTGTCGGGAAATTCGTCGTATTTCCGAGGTTCCGATCGTCATGGTTACGGCCAGAACTGAGGAAATCGATCGGCTGCTGGGGCTGGGGATCGGCGCAGATGATTACATCAGTAAACCGTACAGCCCGCGAGAGGTGGTCTCGCGAGTCAACGCTATCCTGCGGCGCTGCAAAGCCTCGAGCGAACGACAGACGGCGCCCAATACCAACAGTGCGCTGATCATTGATGAAGAACGTTTTCAGGCATCATGGCAGGATAAACGACTTGATCTGACGGTCGCGGAATTCCGCCTGCTGAAAACGCTCTCTCAAGGAGCAGGAAAAGTCTTTTCACGCGAGCAGCTGTTGAATCATCTTTATGATGATTATCGCGTGGTAACCGATCGTACCATTGATACCCATATCAAAAATCTGCGCCGTAAACTACAGATGCTGGATGCCAGTCGGACATTTATCCGCGCAGTATACGGCGTTGGTTACCGCTGGGAAGCCGATGGTTGCCATCTGGCGTGACGACTAAATCCGAACCATATTCCCACGCCATAAAATAGCTGCACCTGCTTTCGGCTGCGCCCTCTTTGCCGGTATCGGTCACATCCCGCTATGAGTGATAATCGGGCGGCACATCATTCGCGTTTTCCGGCTCGTCCCAGGCATATGCCTGTGGGATCTTATTCCCTTTCGCATACATACACTGTACATAAATGACATTATACTGATCCTGCAATGAGCTGCGGGCACCGCCGCTGTTATTACCGGCAATAGCGCTACCGACCAATAATCCACTGGCCGCGCCAACGGCTACGCCCCCCGCGGCGCCTCGGGGTCCCCCGGCGCTACCAATAAGAGCCCCGGCGGCGGCGCCAATTGCCGTGCCAGCCGCCGCCGTCGCGACACCATTATTATTGACATTATTCGTTTCGCCGTCCACCGCGCGGGAGGCGGCGTTACGGCATATCACATCGTCATGTTGAAAGCTTTCATACGTTTTGCCGCTCCCGGGCAGGACCATTACGGTCGGTACCCGGGGAGGTGAAACACAGCCCGCCAGGGCGATCGCGGATAAAATCGCCATGCTCAATACAACACATTTTTTCATCGCAATACCTTCTAATTCGGTTCGACTACTTTCATCCATCCCTTAGGACACCGCGGTACTTGTGGATAAAATCCCTGCGATTCCAGGCAGTAATACCTAAAGTGATGTTTTTTCTCCACCCAGACCTGCACCTGCGGAGCCGGAACAGCAGGTACAGGCGGTGGGTAAATAACAGGTTCTGGTGAGAGCACAATGACCGGGCCGAACGGTCCTGGCCACCACGGTTCGCCCGGGTGCCAGCCTGGACCCGGCCCAGGACCTGGCCACGCCATAGCCGATGAACAAAAAACTATAGCAACTGCAGCGCCTGCGATAAATGGAGTCCAGCGTCTCATAAGTCTTACCTTCTATTTTCTTTTCACTGAAAGCCCGCAATGATAACGGTAGGCACTAGGCACCTTGGTTCCGGGCGGTCACCAGGACAAAAAAGGTGCTGGAATCATGTTGTTACTTTACCTTCATCTCGCCAGAAGGTTTGCCGTTGCCGGATGGTGGTTGCAGTGGTTGGTAATGCCTCTAATTAGTTGAATGATGTATAATACCCGCTTTTGAGGTTTTCTCATGGCCAGCGTTAACGTTCATTGTCCCCGTTGTCAGTCTGCTCAGGTTTATCGCCATGGTCAGAACCCTAAAGGCCGTGACAGATTTCGCTGTCGTGACTGCCACCGCGTGTTTTTACTCACCTATACCTATGAAGCCCGTAAGCCGGGTGTCAAAGAGAAAATTACCGAAATGGCCTTCAACGGTGCCGGTGTCCGGGATACGGCAAGAACGCTAAAAATCGGCATTAACACCGTCATCCGCACTTTAAAAAACTCGCGCCGAAGCGAATAACATCCTCTCCGGTTGCCCATGCAGATGTGGCTCTTATCTGTGAACTCGATGAGCAATGGGGCTTTGTCGGCAGTAAAGCCCGGCAGCACTGGCTCTGGTATGCCTACAACACCAAAACAGGGGGCGTTCTGGCTTATACGTCCGGCCCCCGTAATGATGAGACATGTCAGGCGCTGCTGGCGTTATTGACCCCCTTCAGCATTGGCATGATAACGAGCGACGATTGGGGAAGCTACGCCAGAGAGGTGCCGAAGGAGATACATCTGACGGGTAAAATTTTCACACAGCGCATTGAGCGAAACAATCTGACGCTGCGAACCCGTATCAAGCGGCTGGCACGCAAAACAATATGTTTTTCACGTTCCATCGAATTGCACGAAAAAGTCATCGGCGCATTCATCGAGAAATACATGTTCTACTAACTGGATGCATTACCCAGTGGTTTTTACAGGCAGACTGGCAATAAAACAGACAATACGGTGACAAGAGGCAGAAATGATTTTGTTCTCTCTTGCTCCGTCGACTTTTCATTGAAAGTAGCGCTAAATAGCAGATTTTTTTTGTATATATTGCGGTTTAAATCGACATGGTTATTTCAATTTATGACATTAATTTTTATGGTAATGCCTTCAATCGATAGAAAACCATGATATGCTACTGGTATTTAGGGCTTTCTATGGCTACCGTTACTGTTCATTGTCCTCGTTGCCATTCCGATTCTGTTTATCGCCATGGGCACAGCTGTTCCGGGCACGAGCGCTTTCGTTGCCGGTCATGTCGCCGCGTTTTTCAGCTGGCTTATACCTATGAAGCCAGAAAACCCGGTGTAAAAGAACAGATAGTTGAACTGGCACACAACGGTGCCGGCGTCCGCGATACCGCCAGAGTTCTTAAGGTCGGTATCAATACCGTCATACGGACATTAAAAAGCTCTCGCCGTCCCGGATAACCGCTTCTCCTGTCGCTCATGCCGATGTGGCACTCATCTGCGAGCTTGATGAGCAGTGGGGCTTTGTTGGCAGTAAAGCCCGGCAGCACTGGCTCTGGTATGCTTACAATACCAAAACGGGTGGCGTACTGGCTTATACTTTCGGCCCACGTACCGATGAGACATGTCGGGAACTGTTGGCCCTGTTGACGCCCTTTAGCATCGGCATGATTACCAGCGATAACTGAGGCAGTTATGCCAGAGAGGTGCCGAAGGAGATACATCTGACTGGTAAAATTTTCACACAGCGCATTGAGCGAAACAATCTGACGCTGCGAACCCGTATCAAGCGGCTGGCACGCAAAACAATATGTTTTTCACGTTCCATCGAATTGCACGAAAAGGTCATCGGTGCCTTCATCGAAAAGTACATGTTCTACTGATTGGAGGCATTACCATTTTTATCTTCGCCAGTCAGGCAAAAATACCTTCCGGCCGGTTTATCGTTAAACGCTTGTCGAGAGATCTATAGATAGCCGCAGGGCGGTAGACCCGGTAAGCACAACACCACCGGGCAAGTTCCCGGCATGCAGCGTAAACGTCTCAGCCGGGCTGTGGGGTTGGTCGCTGCGAACGGGGTCGTTAACGGACGTCAGGGCCACCGCCGCCGGGACCGCCACCACCAGGTCCCTGCACTGGCCCACCTCCGCCGCCAGGTCCCCACCATGGCCATACACAACCGGATAATGTTGATGACGTAAATACTACGATCATCAGGAAAATAATTTTTTTCATCTCTATCTAACTCCCATTCAAATAAAATGTGCTGGTTCATATTCCCAGCTGTAGCCCAGGCCGTAGGTACTCTTAATAAACTGAATATCAGGATCAAAGGCCGATAATTTCGCACGCAAGTTTTTGATATGGCTATCAACCGTCCTTAAAGAGACCCGCTTTTCTTTATACAGGCATAGACACAGCTGTTCGCGTTTAAAAACGCGTCCTGGCCTGGACGAAAGCATGAACAAAATCCGGTATTCACAACGGGTAATGTCCAGCACGATACCTCCGATAGACACTTGCTGAGTATCTTTGTTAATCAGAAAAGCATTCTGCAGGTTTACCAATGCCTTTACTGTCGGACAACGGCGCAGGATTGCTTTTAATCGCCATGCGATTTCTTTTGGATTCAATACCCCAGTGATATAGTCATCGACCCCCGACTCAAAAGCGGCCAGTCGAGTTGTTTCTTTCGACTTTTCCGCAATCATCACGATCGGCAGATCGTAAACACTACGGATTTCCTTGCATAAGCCGACCTCTTTCTGAGAAGTATCTCGGCATTGAATCAAAACAAACGCCGGGGACTTTTTGAGGATGTTTGCAAGCGTACGTTTATTATCACAGAATAGAACACCACAGTTAATATACCGAATAGCTTCGTCGATAAGCGCTTTAAAATCATCGCTAATGTTTACAGCTAATATGGTCGGTAGATTCGCTGCTTTATTCATTAACTCTTCATCCTTTCCTGACCAGTTCAACGCTGAAGCTATTGATTTCATATCTGGTACCATTAACAATAATTATCAGATATACTGGCACAGGATATCAAGACCCTGCCGCAAGAATTCACAATCCCCTCACATTCACATAAGCCAAAAGTGCCATTTACGCTCTTCTTTAGAGCCTATACTCAATAAACTTCAAAATGCAGGTTGCCCCAGAGAGGCTATGTTAAGTCCGGTAGATGAAAATATTTATTCCGGACTCTATTAAGAGCCTATCCCGGTAGGTAACAGATGCTGGTTCCAACCGGTGTTCTGGCTGCGGGCAGATCACTGGATTACATGGGCCGGAGCATTAAAACTTACTGTTTTAAGACCAGTTCTTGGTAAGCGTTAAGTGAGCGCCGTATTGACGACTATTTATTGGTGAGACTACGTTCCATGGCAGAAGTTCTGCCACTTTATTGGAAGGCCACTCCGGTAGTATGCTCAGGATATGGTGAAGGTAAGCCTCCGGACCGATGCCATTCAGCCTGCACGTACCGATCAGACCGTACAGCAGTGCTCCACGCTCACCACCGTGATCGCTCCCGAAGAAGATATAATTAAGTCCGGTAAACCCCCGGCTTTGCCGGGGGACTCCGAAAGGTTTGACCTTTAAGTCAGTCGCGCGAATCCGAAATCTCCGCCAGGAGATGAGGATTCGTGATGAGAGACTATCAGAGCTTAAGCCATACGAAATGGGACTGTAAATATCACGTGGTTTATATCCCCAAACGCCGGAAGCAACGGTTATATGGTGCGCTGCGGCGTGAGTTGGGCAAAATATTCCATGAGCTTGCGAGCCAGAAGGGCTGTCAGATTCTGGAGGGGCATCTGATGCACATGTGTATCAGCATTCCGCCAAAGTACTCAGTATCAACAATTGTCGGCTATCTGAAGGGGAAAAGTGCGATAGCAATAGCCCGGCATTTCGGCAGAGGTAAAAACGTCACCGGCGAGGTGTTCTGGGCCCGGGGATATTTTGTGTCAACCGTTGGTCTGGATGAGGCCATGGCCAGGGCTTACATACGCAATCAGGAACGAGAAGACGAACGATACGACCAGATGAAACTGAACGTATAGCAGCCGCCCTGGGCGGCTCATGGTTTGTCAGCGCCTTTGAGGCGCTCACCCTAAAGCCTCCGGCTCTGTCGGAGGATACTTACTTTATGACATTAATCTTCATAATTCACCCATCAATGTAAATGATAATCATTCACATCGCTGAAACCAAGATTACATAAAGCAAGAGTTAATCAAAACCATGATAAAAAACAAGTATAAAATCTCACTCCTGAGTTCACTAATCGCGGGCTTTCTCGCTATACCTTCAGCCATGGCAGATGAAGTCACGCCAGTTCAGAACCTCAAGTCGTCCCAAGGAGCTGATGCAGTCAGAATAAAATGTGGTTTTACGGCAAACAGAACCGGCATAACCGCAGGGCTGAGAGGTTAGAAGTGGCACGTCTGGTGTTACCCCAAACGAGCCAGTGCTGGGTAATGAAGGAGCTTGCACGCGATCTGTGGCAGCGCCGTTATGACGACCATAGTCGTAAGCTGTGGCAGGAATGGATGGCGATGGCCAAAGACACAGGCATACCGCTGATGGCCAGCGTTGCGCGCATGGTGGCAAAGCGCCTTTACGGCATCCTGAATGCAATGAAAAACCGGTTATCAAATGGGAATGCGGAGTCTCTGAACAGCAAAATACGGCTGCTCAGGATCAAGTCACGAGGCTTCAGAAATAAAGAGCGATTCAAGCTGGGTGTGCTGTTCGACTACGGTAAGTTGGACATGAGCTGGTGACTATCGTTCAAAAAAATAATGAGAGGTTTTAAATGGAAGAAATCAGAATAGATGTATCAGAAAGCATTACAGCAGAACATTTGATGCCAATCGAAGAGGGGCTGAATGAATTTAACGACTACATGACTGGTATCAGCGATCGTAAACCTTTGTCTGTAGTAATCAGGGACATTAACAGTGGGAAAGTCCTCGGAGGAATGTTGGGTCGTTCATCTCTGGGATTATTGTTCATAGATCTTCTTTATCTGCCCCCTGAACTCAGATCAATGGGACTCGGGAATGAGCTTTTAGAACGATTTGAAGAGGAAGGACGGCAAAGAAGCTGTGTAGCAGCATTCCTTTATACAATCAGTTTTCAATCCCCAGATGATGTAGCCCCCTGAAACACCGGACAGTAGCTGTATCTCCAGATAAGAGATAGGCTTAAATATATGTCTAACAACCATGTTAATTTTGAGATGACCGGGATCCTGTTAGGGCAAGAAGCCCGTAAGCGTAAGACTCCGCAAGAGAAAATTGCCATCATCCAGCAAACAATGGAGCCGGGTATGAATGTCTCCCACGTTGCTCGTCTGCACGGTATTCAGCCCAGTCTGCTGTTTAAATGGAAGAAGCAATATCAGGAAGGTAGCCTCACCGCCGTTGCGGCCGGAGAGGAAGTGGTTCCGGCTTCGGAGCTGGCGACTGCACTCAAACAGGTCCGGGAACTACAGCGTCTCCTGGGTAAGAAGACGATGGAAGTTGAGATCCTCAAAGAAGCGGTGGAGTACGGCCAGTCGCGAAAATGGATAGCGCACGCGCCCTTGTTGCCAAAGGACGGGGAATAGCTCTGGTTAGTCGCACCATGAGCGTGTCGCGTGCGCAGTTATCACTGCGGGTGAGCCGCTCTGCCGACTGGCAGGACAGGCGCAGCAACCGGCGTAATGACGAAGCTGATGCAGAGATACTGTCGGAGATCCTCGGCATCATCAGCGACATGCCCAGCTACGGTTACCGGCGGGTGTGGGGTATCCTGCGTAAGCAACGCCGTGTAGAGGGACTTCCACCGGTGAACGCCAAACGGCTTTACAGGATAATGAGCGAACATAATCTGCTGTTGTTGCGTGATAAACCAGAGCGTCCGAAGCGGGAGCATAAAGGCAAAATCGCGGTAGCGGAAAGCGATATGCGCTGGTGTTCAGACGGCTTCGAGTTCGGTTGTGACAACGGCGAGAAGCTTCGGGTGACGTTCGCACTGGACTGTTGCGACCGGGAGGCCATAGACTGGGCAGCGAGCACGGGAGGCTACGACAGTTCAACGGTACAGGATGTGATGCTGAGGTCAGTGGAAAGGCGCTTCGGTAGCACGCTGCCGGGTAAACCAGTGCAGTGGCTGACAGATAACGGTTCAGCGTACACCGCGCATGAAACGAAGAAGTTCGCGCGAGAACTGAATCTGGAGCCGTGTACAACAGCGGTGAGCAGCCCACAAAGTAACGGCATGGCCGAACGGTTCGTGAAAACGATGAAGGAAGATTACATCGCGTTCATGCCAAAACCAGATGTGGGAACAGCGCTACAGAACCTTGCAGCGGCGTTCAATCACTACAATGAAAATCACCCGCACAGTGCGCTGGGATATCACTCTCCGAGAGAGTACCGGCGGCAGCGGGCATCGTTAACTTAAGATACAAAAGCTGTCCGGAGATGGCGGGTCAAGATCAGTTTTCAATCCCCAGATTTTTACAGGAAAAATGGTTGGGAGGAATTCGGAAGGATTGATTGTTAACCTGATGGAACCAGCCGCATATTCATGAAGAAAACACTCTGAGTCATACAGTAATTTACTGTTAAGTGGGATGCTGTTCTGAACTGTGAGGGTAGAGTCCACGGACGTGGTGTAAATTCGGCAGGATGGTGAGCGCCATCGGCTTATCCGGTAAGGTAATGGTTATGAAGACAATTATCTTAAAAGGAACAACCCGATGGCTGACAACAGCATGACATTCAGCAATACCCTGATGCAACCCGGCGGTGAGGACTTTCTGCGTGAACTCACCGAATTTATGCTCAACCGCATCATGGAAGCCGATGTCACCCAGCGTATCAACGCGGAACCTCATGAGCGAACTGATGAGCGTGAGACTTACCGTAACGGCTACCGCGACCGTCAGTACAACACCCGCCTCGGCACGCTGGACCTGCGTATCCCGAAGTTGCGGGAAGGCTCATACTTCCCGTCCTTCCTCGAGGCCCGCAGGCTGTCGGAGAAGGCGCTCAACGCCGTTATCCAGGAGGCGTGGATAAACGGCGTCTCAACCCGCAAGGTCGACGCCCTGGTGCAGTCGATGGGAATGACCGGCATCTCCCGCAGCCAGGTGTCGTCCATCTGCCGCGGCATCGATGAGCGTGTGCAGGCATTCCTGCAGCGACCGCTGGAAGGCGAATGGCCTTACCTGTGGCTGGATGCGACATACGTGAAGGTGCGCAAGAACGGCCGGGTGGTCAGCGTGGCGGTCATAATCGCCTGCGCGGTTAACCTGGACGGTCGCCGGGAAATCATCGGGATGGGCATCGGCGAGTCAGAAGCGAAAGCGTTCTGGCTGGCCTTCCTGTTGGGTCTGAAAGAGCGCGGCCTTGAGGGCGTGATCTGGTCAAGTTAAACAGGACACTTTTTTCTCAGCCATCTGTTCATATCGCACTGGCGATAAATACCCATTCGAAGCATGGTTTCTGTCAAGATTGTAATAACGCATATAGTCTGCAACATCACGTTTCATACCTGCCCGCGTCTGCTGCGGGATCAACAGCACCCATTCATGTTTCAAACTGCCCCAAAAACGCTCCATTACCGCGTTATCCCAGCAGGCGCCAACATCTCCCATGCTGCTTCTGAGTCCGTAACTGGTTAACTGCGTTTGGAAGCGCTTGCTGGTATACTGCGCTCCACGATCGGTATGGACGACCAGCCCTGTCGGTGGATTGCGCAGGTTGTAAGCCTGCATGAGAGCCCGGCAAACCAGCGACGATGTCATTCTCTTGTCAATGTGCCAACCGACGATCCGGCGGGAATATAAATCCATGATCGCAGCCAGGTACAACCAGCCTTCACCCGTTTTCAGATACGTAATATCACTCACCCATATCTGGTCCGGTCCGGGAGGATTGAAGTTCTGATTCAACAGATTTGGTGCAAAATCAGCCCCTTTCTTCGGTTTCGTTGTGACCTTCCAGGCACGGCGTTGCCGGCAGAGAAGTCCCTCTTCGCTCATGATTTTTCTAACGCGCCAACGACTTATGGTGACGCCTTCTTCACGGAGCTTTTTAACCAGCGTTCGGCTCCCGGCACTTTCCCGACTGGCAGAGAATAACGCCTTGAGCATCACCCTGACTGCGGTATCTTTCGGCGGGCAGGCTATCGGCTTTTTTCGCCAGACATACCATGCGGACGGGCTAATGCGCATCACGCGACAAAGCGTCCGTAGCCTGTAATTACCTGCGTTATCGAGGATAAACTGGTATCTCACGACATGTGCTTCGCAAAGAAGGCGCTCGCCTTTTTTAATATTTCCTTCTCAATGCGTAACTCTTTGTTTTCTAGACGTAGCCTTCGGAGTTCAGCTTGTTCATCTTCACTAAGCGGACTTTCATGGCGCTGGCGCGCGGCGGCGACCCAACTGCGCAATGTTTTGGCGCTGATCCCCAAAGAAGTTGCGGCACGCGCAATGGAGTAATTTTGCGTCAGCACCAGGGCCACCGTTTCCTTCTTAAATTCTGGCGTAAACTTTCGCTTCTGATTCACTAAACACCTCCATTTTGGATGTAAGTTTAGTGTCCTGATTATTCGACCACAGCAGGCGTGAGGTGGCAGGCCAGCTGGAAAAGAGCTTCCCGGCGGTCACGGAGATGATGGACGAGGCGGAAGCAGACGTGCTGGCGTACTTCGCCTTCCCGAAAGCGCACCGGGTGAAAATCCACTCCACGAACACGCTGGAGCGTCTGAACAAAGAGGTGAAACGGCGTGCTGATGTAGTGGGCATCTTCCCCAACGAAGAGAGCATCATGCGGCTGCTGGGTGCGGTGCTGACGGAGCAGAACGAGGAATGGCTGCTGCAGAACCGCTACCTGCCACAACACAGCATGGCGGAGATAGAGCAGACCGCTGAAGAGGACGTAATCGAAGCGCTGCCAGTCAGCGCATAACAGGCCCATTACCGGACCGGAAGGCGGCAACTGAATTTACACCACCTTGACGGACTCGACCTGAAGGTAGCGAAACCGGCTCGCGCAGGCGGGCTTTGAAAGGCCTGAGCCGTATGAGGGGAAACTCTCAAGTACGGTTCTTTGGGGGGATGGGCCAGCAATGGCCTGTTCCTACCCGATGAGCTCGATTTAAACAGCTTGTGCATACGTCACCCTGCCGCGACCTACTTTTTACGCGCCAGCGGGGAAAGCATGAAAGACCTCGGTCTGTATGACGGCAACATTCTGGTGGTGGACCGGGCGGAAACCGCCGTGGACGGCGACGTGGTGATTGCGGAGGTGGACGGCGGATTTACCCTGAAGCGGCTGCGCCTGCCCCCCCCGCCCTGCCCTGGAGCCGATGAATCCCGCTTATCCGACGCTCTGGCCGGAAGAACTCACCCTGTTCGGGGTGGTGATTCACTTCATTCACCGTACCCGGGCCCGCCTGTAAGGAGTGCCAGTATGTTTGCCCTGGCTGACGTGAACAGCTTCTATGCCAGCTGCGCGAACCTGCGCGACAGGCCGGTGATAGTGCTCAGCAACAATGACGGCTGCGTCATCGCACGCAGCAGGGAGTCAAAAATGCTGAAAATCCCGATGGGCGCCCCCTGGTTTAAGGTGAAGGCGCTGGCGGAAAAGCACAACGTGGCGGTGTTCTCCAGCAATTATTCGCTGTACCACAGTATGTCAGAGCGCGTCATGCGTTGCCTTGAGGACCTGTCACCGCGCGTGGAGCAGTACAGTATTGATGAGATGTTCCTCGACATCGCCGGCATCGACAACTGCATCGCCTTTGAGGATTTCGGTCGTCAGCTGCGTGAGCATGTTCTCCGCCATACCGCACTGACCATCGGCGTCGGGATGGGCCCCACGAAAACACTGGCAAAATCGGCTCAGTGGGCGTCAAAAGAATGGCCGCAATTTGGCGGCGTACTGGCATTAACGGCAGGAAATCCCCGCCGGACGGAGAAACTGCTCTCGCTGCAGCCGGTGGAGGAAATCTGGGGCGTCGGACGCCGCATCGGGAAGAAACTGAACACAATGGGTATCACCACAGCGCTGCAGCTGGCGCGCGCGAATCCGGCCTTGATCAGAAAAAACTTTAACGTGGTGCTGGAGAGAACGGTCCGGGAGCTGAACGGAGAGGCCTGTATTTCGCTGGAAGAAGCCCCTCCCCCGAAACAGCAGATTGTCTGCAGCCGGAGTTTTGGTGAACGCATCACGGAATATGACGCGATGCGCCAGGCGGTCTGCCAGTACGCGGAGCGGGCAGCTGAAAAGCTGCGCGGTGAACGGCAGTTCTGCAGGCATATCGCCGTCTTTGTGAAAACGTCACCGTTCGCTGTGAGCGAACCGTATTATGGAAATCTGGCCAGCGAGAAGCGGCAGACCCCTGACCTGCCCCCAGGATTAGATACAACCTTCAGTTAGTAATGTCAGTTGGTTTTTCTTCATATTTCCCGTTTCGCCAGCCCGCTGCAAATTCAGCCGGCGTCAGGTAATTCAGCGATGAATGTGGTCGACACTCGTTATCATCCTGCCGCCAGTCATTAATGATTTCCCGGGCATGTAGAATATCGCTGAACCAGTGTTCATTCAGGCATTCATCCCGAAAGCGGCCATTGAAACTCTCAATAAATCCGTTCTGCGTTGGCTTGCCCGGCTGGATTAAGCGCAACTCAACACCATGTTCAAAGGCCCATTGATCCAGCGCGCGGCAGGTAAATTCCGGGCCCTGATCGGTTCTTATCGTTGCAGGATAGCCACGAAACAGCGCAATGCTGTCCAGAATACGTGTCACCTGAACGCCTGTAATCCCGAATGCCGTGGTGATCGTCAGACACTCCTTCGTAAAATCATCCACGCAGGTCAGACACTTAATCCTGCGGCCGCTGGCAAGTGCATCCATGACAAAATCCATCGACCATGTCAGGTTCGGCGCATCCGGGCGAATAAGCGGAAGCCGCTCAGTCGCCAGCCCCTTGCGGCGTCGCCTGCGCTTTACACTCAGGCCGTTAAGATGATAGATGCGGTATACCCGCTTGTGGTTGACGTGAGGGCCCTCCCGACGCAGTAGTTGCCAGATGCGCCGGTAACCAAAGCGGCGGCGCTCAAGTGCCAGCTCTGTGATGCGTAGAGACAGCTGCGCGTCAGCAGCCGGACGCTGAGCCGAATAACGGCAAGTCGACAGGGACAAACCTGCCAGCCTGCAGGCACGACGTTGCGACAGACCTGCGGCCTCACACATGACTTCCACTGCTTCCCGCTTCTGGTCTGTCGTCAGAACTTTCGGCCCAGAGCCACCTGAAGCGCCTCCTTATCCAGCATGGCTTCAGCGAGCAGCTTCTTGAGGCGGGCGTTCTCCTCTTCAAGCGACTTGAGCCGCTTCACTTCAGGGACTTCCATGCCGCCAAACTTCTTGCGCCAGGTGTAAAACGTGGCATCGGAAATGGCGTGCTTACGGCAGAGCTCACGGGCCGAAACCCCGGCTTCGGCCTCGCGGAGAATACTGATGATCTGTTCGTCGGAAAATCGCTTCTTCATGGGGATGTCCTCATGAGGCTTATGAAGACATTACTAACATCGCGGTGTGTTAATCAACGGGGAGCAGGTCAGAACAGCTGTTTAAGAAAATTATGGTAGGCAGACAGCTGCAAAAATTCGCGAAACATGGACTGGCAAAAGTGTAGCGGTATTAGGCGCAGCTATTTAGTACACCTAATACCCTAAACAAGCTATTCTGTCTACGATACTCCATCAAGATTAAATGGCACGTAAATAGGTTATTCATTAAAAAATCGTCAGAGGAAGTGGCTAATGCGATATTAATGACAACTTGTTGATACAAACCGATGTCCGTCTATGCAAAATACATGTCTAGCATACACTTTCCCAATATGAGGGATAATAAAATCAATAAATTTAGATCATTACCCAATGTCGCACATGAATTTACACAAAAACATCTTTATTATTAATAAATCACACAATAAGCAAAGCGTTGCCAAATATAACAAAATGAAAAAGATTATCATATTTCCCTGATATCACAAAATGCAAAACAAATAATTTCCATAGTGATATTTTTATCCTCGCGGATTACATTCGCTCTTAATTTCAAGAAGGATATATATCATGAAAAAACCGATTATTTATTTTTCACTGACCATTGCCATTTTAACATCTGTTGTAGGCATAGCCAATGCGGATGAAGGCGATACCAGTGCCAATATCAGTTATGCTGAGAGCCACTTCAACCACACTCATGGAAGTGATGCTAAAGGTGTGCAGCTGCAATACCGCTATGAGTTGAACAATGACTGGGGGGTAATGGCCGCTATGACTTACACTGGTAACAACTACAAAGATGGTGGTGATGGCGATCACCATTACTTTTCAACAAAAGTAGGTCCAACCTACCATATTACAGACTGGGCCAGTGTTTATGCCGACATTGGTTATGGTTATGCCAGTTCCAATTTTACCAACCATAACAGTGAAGATCAGAACCACAACGGTTCCCTGTTCATTTATGGTGCCGGACTGCAATTTAACCCTTACCAAAATATTGTGCTGGATACCGGTTATGAATACGGTACCGTAGGTCACACTGAGGTGGGAACTTGGAATGTGGGCGTAGGCTATAAATTCTAATCTCTTCCGGTTTATGCGAGTCAGTCCACTTCAGAGCACAGCGGAAGCCATCATAATTAGCTTCCGCTTTTTGGTAACACCTTCGAGGTGATGCTATCAATTTGTTGATTTGGTTATTCCGAACAGGGCAGCCTGGCGGCAGCAAATTTAAAATCCCGTCATCAGCCGGCCTCTGAGTTGCCATAACCTGATTTGAATATGTATGATCTGACGTCATATTTTCCTCAGGACCATTTCCCATGATGACCCGTAGTAAAAGTATCGATACCATCCTGCTCTCCGCTGGCGCAGATAAGCTCTCTCAGCGTGAACGGGACTGGATGAAAATTCTTAAACCCATGGACCCATCGCCTGTAATGGTCGCAAGTTCCATTCTGGAGCATCGCGGAGATACCGCCGCGCTTGCCCGTCTGCAGACGACTGACGCTTAATCTGCCCCATGCTGTCTGGTTTTACTCCCCGCCCGCTCAAAAAGCTGTTCACGGCTAACCAGTGCTGGACATCCTTCCTGGATGCTGGCGGTCTGCGCGATATCGAAGTGGAAGCCGTCACCAAAATGCTCGCCTACGGTATCCTCAGCATCATCAGCGACATGCCCAGCTACGGTTACCGGCGGGTGTGGGGTATCCGCCGTGTAGAGGGACTTCCACCGGTGAACGCCAAACGGCTTTACAGGATAATGAGCGAACATAATCTGCTGTTGTTGCGTGATAAACCAGAGCGTCCGAAGCGGGAGCATAAAGGCAAAATCGCGGTAGCGGAAAGCGATATGCGCTGGTGTTCAGACGGCTTCGAGTTCGGTTGTGACAACGGCGAGAAGCTTCGGGTGACGTTCGCACTGGACTGTTGCGACCGGGAGGCCATAGACTGGGCAGCGAGCACGGGAGGCTACGACAGTTCAACGGTACAGGATGTGATGCTGAGGTCAGTGGAAAGGCGCTTCGGTAGCACGCTGCCGGGTAAACCAGTGCAGTGGCTGACAGATAACGGTTCAGCGTACACCGCGCATGAAACGAAGAAGTTCGCGCGAGAACTGAATCTGGAGCCGTGTACAACAGCGGTGAGCAGCCCACAAAGTAACGGCATGGCCGAACGGTTCGTGAAAACGATGAAGGAAGATTACATCGCGTTCATGCCAAAACCAGATGTGGGAACAGCGCTACAGAACCTTGCAGCGGCGTTCAATCACTACAATGAAAATCACCCGCACAGTGCGCTGGGATATCACTCTCCGAGAGAGTACCGGCGGCAGCGGGCATCGTTAACTTAAGATACAAAAGCTGTCCGGAGATGGCGGGTCAAGATCACTTCTGTATAAGCGTCAATACGGTCTGGATGTGACGCTTACATCCCAGGGGGAAAAGCGAGTATTTTTAGTCATCCTGTTTACCTCTCTCAAGGAGTTTATTCTCCATGATTCCGGTGATCCTGTTCCACAAGGTTGTTCATATATTTGTTCTGCCTGATAGTGATGCTTTTTTCATCAGACTTGTCGGCATTGAGGATGGCCAACGCTGCCGTACTGGAACCACTTTTATCAATGGCTACCATTTCTGGCTCACCGTGGTGGCGAATGGCCTTACGAAAGAAACGCAGAGCGGCGGCGGCATCACGCTTCGCAGTCAGCAGGAAATCTATAGTCTGACCATCAGTATCGACCGCCCGGTACAGATATTTCCACTGCCCTCTGACCCGGGTATACGTTTCATCCATTCGCCACCGGCGACCCACAGCGCGTTTATGCCTGCGGAATTCCTTATCCAGCAAGGGCACCATGCGGATAACCCAGCGGTGAAGCGTGGAATGGTCAACAGTGATGCCACGCTCTGCCATCATTTCCTCCAGATTACGGAGGCTCAGGGAATACGCCAGATACCAGCGGACACACTGCGCAATAATATCAACGGGATAATGCAGACGTCTGAAGGATTTGCGGATCAAAGACATGGTCAGGCTACATCGTAAAAAATAGCATGTTACCTGACGACGACTTAATGCGACAGAACCGCCATTTTTATCCGAGTAAGAGCAGCGGCTTATTTGCCGTTGGCCAATTCACCGTACACTACCTGGCCGCGAAAACCGCGCCGCACCTGCTGGAACAGCTCGCGGAACGCCGGGTAATCCTGCGCCTGGCACAGCGCTTCCTTGCCGCGAATGGCATTCATCTGCAGGCGGTGATTTACGGTCACCTGCTGCCCGTCGCGCCGCCACTCGACGCGATAGTCGCCCGCCGCATTGCGGAATTGCCGATCTTTCGGAATCGCGATGATCGGCACGTTGGCCGGCAGCTGCAGACGGTAGGTTTCGTCGTAGCGCTGCGCGGTGCAGTAGAACGGGGTTTCGTTGCCCGGCGCCGCCGTGGTGGTATACAGCGTGCGGAACGATTCGCCGCCGGGCGGGTTCGGCAACGTCATGCCGCCCGCCACGCCGAAATCGACGTAGTCGTCCGCCTTAAAGCGGAAGCGATAACCGAACTGCTTTTTGAGATCTAGCGGATCGCTGTTCATCGCCACCTCGCCGTTGCCGTCGATGCCGGAAGCGGACATGATCGTCGCTTCGGCCTGCGCCCGATTCTGACGGTTGATCTGCGAGAAGTAGCCCCGCAGGTCAATTTCTTCCACTTCGCTCAGCCGGCGCTCGGTCTGCCCGCGCAGATTGCCCGCCTGGTCGAACACGAAATCGACGTTCAGCGCGCTCTTGACCCGCTGCTCATCGCTGCCCGGCGTGCGCGCCAGCCTGGCGTCGCGCGTCAGCAGCACCGGCGCGCCCAGATCGCCTTCCGGCAGTTGCCCGAAACGCGCCCAAGGATTGGTGGAATCGAGGTACAGTTTGAATTCCGGCACGTAGGTGATGGCGTGATTGAAGCGGCCAAGCAGCGGCACTTTAGGCAGTATCGGGCCTTCATCCATGCCGATCAGCACCGGTGAGCTTTCAATGCCCTTGGCGGCGAGCAGCGCCTCCAGGATCACCGCGTGATCCTTACAGTCGCCGTAATGGTTATCGAGAATGCTCTGCGCCGAATTCGGTTCCAGCCCGCCGTTGCCCAAGTACACCGCCACATAAAGAATGTTTTGCGCCACCCATCGATAGAGGGCTTCCGCCTGCTCGCGCCGATCGCTGATACCGGTGGTGATATTGTCCGCCAGCTCCTGAATGCCCGGCGTCACCTTCGCCGCCGCGCCGGCTTTCCGCTGATAGGCTTTGGCCAGCTGTTGCCACTCGCGGTAGGTGCTGGCCATAATGGTCGGGCTGAAGGTCCAGCTGTCCGCCGCCCAGTTTTGTGCCTTCATCGGCGCGCTGCGCGAATAATGCCAGCGCCAGTGCGCCTGACCGTCGCGGATCTGCGGTTGGTCCCCGCCCTCGACGCCGCGCGTGAAGACATGCATCGGCAGTTTTTCCGGCGCCTGCAGGGTCACTTCGGCGTCGTCGAACTGTTCGAAAACGCTGAAGGTCTCCCACAGGCCGAAATAGTCAGGGAAATATGGGGTGTTCTGCGTGCGGCGCAGCTGATACACCACGCGTGAGCCCGGCGCCAGATTGGAGAACACGATGACACGCACCTTGCGATCGGCATACAGCGGCGCCGTGGCGCTTGAATAGCTCTCCTGGGTGTAGATGCGGTCGGGCGCCACGTCGTGGCGCTGGCCGTCGGCGGTCAGCGTATAGGCGGCGACCACCTCCAGCGTTTCCATTTTCTCGCTGTAGCTCAGGCTGATCTGGCTGAATTTCTCGATCGCCACCTTGGTTTTCAGCAGCACTTCGTAGCTTTCCGTCTTCACGTTGGTGGCGTTGGCGTTAACGCGATAATCCGCGCGATAGCGCACGAAGCTGAAATCGTTGTTGGCCGTGTCGTTCTGGCCCTGATCCGCCGCGGCGGGCGGTGCAGCGGCTAACACGGTGGCCGCATGCGTCGCCGTCAAACCGGCGAGTAACAGTATGGAAGGAATAGCGATTTTCATCTTCGGTCCTTGAAGGGTGTTAAGCAGCGACACCGGGCCATACGCTCGTCCCGGCGTCAAAACAGGCGGGCACACTAATATAATTGAGAATCATTTTCAATAAACGAACCGTCAACGCCGTGCTAAATAGCTTCGCAAAATAGTAGATCACTTGAAGGGAACTCAGTACGGGTTAAGCGATCTGATCAATCGCCAGACATCCCAAATCACTAACCGGACTGAGCGATGCCGATCATAGCAGCAATCCCTGATGGAGAAAGACAACTGATGTGCAAAGAAGCCCAACAAACTCGTGATAAAAATTATGCCAGACGACTCATTGCCATGCTGATGTTGCATCGGGGAATGACCGTCACCGAGATTGCCAGACTGCTCTGTGCTGCACGTTCATCCGTCGGAAGATGGATACACTGGTTTACTTAACAGGGGGTTGAAGGACTCAGGCGTCTCAGGCCCGGCCGTGCACCTTGCTGGCCGGTCGACGATATCCAGCGCATACTTCCCTTGCTGGTTCAACGTTCTTCGAAGGATTTCGGCTGGCTGCGCTCTCGCTGGAGCACGGAGTTACTGACCCGTATCGTCAACCGGCTTTTTGACGTGAGGCTTCACCGCTCCCCCCTGCACCGATACCTCAAACAGGCCGGTATGGTCTGGCGCAGAGCTGCCCCGACGCTGAAAATCAGGGGCCCGCATTATGATGAAAAGCGGCTTACTATCGGGCAGGCGCTGGCTCAGGAATCAGCGGTTCATCCTGTCTTTTATCAGGATGAAGTTCATATTGACCCAAGATCCTGCTCCATTCAGAAACAGAATTCCGGCATGATGACCACTCCCCTGAGCGGAGGTGGTGCCGATGAAAAAGTCACGATTCACCGAAGAGCAGATTGTCTTTGCCCTGAAACAGGCCGAACAGGGTACGAGCGTGCCCGAAGTCTGCCGTAATCTGGGCATCTCCGATGCCACGTTTTACACCTAGCGAAAAAAATACGGCGGGATTTCCCCTTCTGAGCTGAAGCACATGCGGCAGCTTGAGGAAGAGAATCTCAGGCTGAAGAAGCTGGTTGCCGACCTCAGCCTCGACAAAGCCATGCTGCAGGATGTACTGGCAAAAAAGAACTGACGCTGGCGCACCTGCGCGAATGCTGTGGTCGAATAATCAGGACACTAAACTTACATCCAAAATGGAGGTGTTTAGTGAATCAGAAGCGAAAGTTTACGCCAGAATTTAAGAAGGAAACGGTGGCCCTGGTGCTGACGCAAAATTACTCCATTGCGCGTGCCGCAACTTCTTTGGGGATCAGCGCCAAAACATTGCGCAGTTGGGTCGCCGCCGCGCGCCAGCGCCATGAAAGTCCGCTTAGTGAAGATGAACAAGCTGAACTCCGAAGGCTACGTCTAGAAAACAAAGAGTTACGCATTGAGAAGGAAATATTAAAAAAGGCGAGCGCCTTCTTTGCGAAGCACATGTCGTGAGATACCAGTTTATCCTCGATAACGCAGGTAATTACAGGCTACGGACGCTTTGTCGCGTGATGCGCATTAGCCCGTCCGCATGGTATGCCTGGCGAAAAAAGCCGATAGCCTGCCCGTCGAAAGATACCGCAGTCAGGGTGATGCTCAAGGCGTTATTCTCTGCCAGTCGGGAAAGTGCCGGGAGCCGAACGCTGGTTAAAAAGCTCCGTGAAGAAGGCGTCACCATAAGTCGTTGGCGCGTTAGAAAAATCATGAGCGAAGAGGGACTTCTCTGCCGGCAACGCCGTGCCTGGAAGGTCACAACGAAACCGAAGAAAGGGGCTGATTTTGCACCAAATCTGTTGAATCAGAACTTCAATCCTCCCGGACCGGACCAGATATGGGTGAGTGATATTACGTATCTGAAAACGGGTGAAGGCTGGTTGTACCTGGCTGCGATCATGGATTTATATTCCCGCCGGATCGTCGGTTGGCACATTGACAAGAGAATGACATCGTCGCTGGTTTGCCGGGCTCTCATGCAGGCTTACAACCTGCGCAATCCACCGACAGGGCTGGTCGTCCATACCGATCGTGGAGCGCAGTATACCAGCAAGCGCTTCCAAACGCAGTTAACCAGTTACGGACTCAGAAGCAGCATGGGAGATGTTGGCGCCTGCTGGGATAACGCGGTAATGGAGCGTTTTTGGGGCAGTTTGAAACATGAATGGGTGCTGTTGATCCCGCAGCAGACGCGGGCAGGTATGAAACGTGATGTTGCAGACTATATGCGTTATTACAATCTTGACAGAAACCATGCTTCGAATGGGTATTTATCGCCAGTGCGATATGAACAGATGGCTGAGAAAAAAGTGTCCTGTTTAACTTGACCAGATCAGTTTACTTTGAGTCCGGATAAACGAAAGGACTTCTTCGTCCTCCATCAGGTTTATCTGCCCTGGACCACCCGGGACACAAATTACATCCAGTTCGGGACATGCGTTGAATGTGGTTGTTGGCTGTATAGCTATACCTCGTTCAGAAACCACGAGGTCCAGGTTTTTCCAGATGAGATGAACCTTTGTGTTTGGCGCTCTTACGAAAACTTCATAAGGGCCGGTAAGATCAAGCTGAGTGAGAGCTGGAAACAGGATCAGCCCGATTGATGTGCATGCAGAATCAATCATAAATGCCCTTTTCACTTAAAAGTGATATAATGTCTTTTCCTTCAACAAAGGCAACCTCTTGTTGAACGAATAGATGTGCGCCTACTGAAGACCATGCTTAATCAAGCTGTATTTCAGTAGCATTAAGAATTTTATTACCAGTCCGAACCAAGATGACTAATGGTGAAATGAACCGCCCCGGTTTTCCTCGAGAGTATTTTACCTGTGAACTCAGGCTGACAGATCCCTATTCCCGATGGAAGCATAATATGCCCGTTCCGCTTCTGCTGGCGGGATGTGACCCAGCCTTTCCAGCAAGCCGGCGGTTGTTATACCAAGCCACCCACGTCAGCGTGGCAAGCTCCACCTCTGATCGGGTCTTCCAGCTCTGCCTGTGTATGACCTCCGCTTTATAAAGCCCGTTGATGCTCTCCGCCATCGCATTGTCGTACGAGTCGCCCGTACTGCCCGTCGATGCCAGTAACTCCGCGTCCTTAAGCCGCTGCGTGTACGCCAGTGATACGTACTGAGACCCTTTATCTGAGTGATGGATGGTGCTGCTGGGGCGCCGGGACCACAGCGCCTGCTCCAGTGCGTCCAGCACGAACGTGTTTTCCATTGACGACGATACCTGCCAGCCCACGATGCGGCCTGCGAACACGTCCATAATAAACGCCACGTAAGCGAACCCCTCCAGGTGCTGACACAGGTGAAGTCTGCCACCCACAGCTGGTCGGGACGTTCAGCCACGAACTGGCGGTTTACCCTGTCATGTGCGGCCTCAGCCTTACGGCTGACCGTGGTACGCACTTTTTTACTCCGACGAACACCGGCAAGCCCCATCGCCTTAATCAGCCGAGATACCGTGCATCGGGCCACGTTGATGTTCTCCCGGAGCAACTGACGCCAGACCTTACGGACGCCATATACACTGTGGTTTTCATCGTACACGCGATGTATCTCTCCCTTCAGAAGGTCGTCACGCTGTTCCCGCTGACTGAGTTTTTCCGGGCAGCGCTGGTGCTGCTGTTGCCGGTAATACGTTGACGGGGCGATATCCAGTTCATGGCATACCGGTCCGACCCCGTGTTCACTGCGCAGGGTATCCACCAGGGGCGCTATTTTTTCCACAGGCGGTCGAACTCCGCCTTCGCAAAATACGCTGAGGCCTGGCGCAGGATGTCGTTGCTGCGCCGCAGCTCACGGTTCTCACGCTCCAGCTCTTTCAGGCGCCGGCGTTCAGCGGTGGTGAGTCCGCCGTCACCTGCACCGGCATCGCGCTCATACTGACGCAGCCAGGTACGCAGGGTCTCAGGCGTACAGCCAATCTTCGGGGCAATGGAGCTGAGTGCAGCCCACTGTGAATCGTAACTGGCCAGGCTTTCCAGAACCATGCGGACGGCCCGCTGGCGGACCTCAGGGGAAAAACGTGTATTTTTAGTCATCCTGTTTACCTCTCTCTCAAAGAGTTTAGTCTCCAAGATTCCCGGGGCGGTTCACTATTTCGACCACCGGACACAGCGGCACCGGCAGCAGACGCTGTCGCAGGAAGAGATGATTGGACGCTATATCAGCCACGTGCCGGAAAAGTATTTTAAAATGGTGCGGTATTACGGATTTTTATCCAGCTGTAAACGGGGCACGCTGGTGCTGAAGGTGTATGAGGCCCTGGAGATGGAAGCGAGGAATAAACCGGATAAGCCCGGCTTCGCCGCGCTGATGAAAGCGTTCCTGCGCACGGATCCGTACAAATGCATTCTGTGCGGCGACCGGCTGCGCTTTGTCAGCGCGCAGGCGGGAAGACAGGCACAGGTGTTAGTGACGGAAAGGCTGTATAACATCGACCGGAAACGATGGCTTCTGTCACAGGCTGCAGGATAAGTGCGTCTGAAAAACGCACTTCAGGTTAAAGATCAGTCAAAAGGTGTTTTTTTCATCATTAGTTCCCCCACCGCACGCCATTACTGCTCTCCTGACGACCCTGTTCATGGTCAGAGATGTTTTAAAACGCTTTTCCAAATCGCTAACCATCAAGGAGTAACTCTTTGATTTATTTTCGTAACAGCTTTAGTTCTGCTCGCTCATCATCGCTGAGCACCTCGTTATGCAGCTCCCGAGCCAGCGTGAACCATGTATGCAGGGTTTTAGAGCTAATCCTCAGCGAGGCAGCCGCTCTGCTCCGTCACCAGAGCAACCGCTTCTGCTGTGGTCGAATAATCAGGACACTAAACTTACATCCAAAATGGAGGTGTTTAGTGAATCAGAAGCGAAAGTTTACGCCAGAATTTAAGAAGGAAACGGTGGCCCTGGTGCTGACGCAAAATTACTCCATTGCGCGTGCCGCAACTTCTTTGGGGATCAGCGCCAAAACATTGCGCAGTTGGGTCGCCGCCGCGCGCCAGCGCCATGAAAGTCCGCTTAGTGAAGATGAACAAGCTGAACTCCGAAGGCTACGTCTAGAAAACAAAGAGTTACGCATTGAGAAGGAAATATTAAAAAAGGCGAGCGCCTTCTTTGCGAAGCACATGTCGTGAGATACCAGTTTATCCTCGATAACGCAGGTAATTACAGGCTACGGACGCTTTGTCGCGTGATGCGCATTAGCCCGTCCGCATGGTATGCCTGGCGAAAAAAGCCGATAGCCTGCCCGTCGAAAGATACCGCAGTCAGGGTGATGCTCAAGGCGTTATTCTCTGCCAGTCGGGAAAGTGCCGGGAGCCGAACGCTGGTTAAAAAGCTCCGTGAAGAAGGCGTCACCATAAGTCGTTGGCGCGTTAGAAAAATCATGAGCGAAGAGGGACTTCTCTGCCGGCAACGCCGTGCCTGGAAGGTCACAACGAAACCGAAGAAAGGGGCTGATTTTGCACCAAATCTGTTGAATCAGAACTTCAATCCTCCCGGACCGGACCAGATATGGGTGAGTGATATTACGTATCTGAAAACGGGTGAAGGCTGGTTGTACCTGGCTGCGATCATGGATTTATATTCCCGCCGGATCGTCGGTTGGCACATTGACAAGAGAATGACATCGTCGCTGGTTTGCCGGGCTCTCATGCAGGCTTACAACCTGCGCAATCCACCGACAGGGCTGGTCGTCCATACCGATCGTGGAGCGCAGTATACCAGCAAGCGCTTCCAAACGCAGTTAACCAGTTACGGACTCAGAAGCAGCATGGGAGATGTTGGCGCCTGCTGGGATAACGCGGTAATGGAGCGTTTTTGGGGCAGTTTGAAACATGAATGGGTGCTGTTGATCCCGCAGCAGACGCGGGCAGGTATGAAACGTGATGTTGCAGACTATATGCGTTATTACAATCTTGACAGAAACCATGCTTCGAATGGGTATTTATCGCCAGTGCGATATGAACAGATGGCTGAGAAAAAAGTGTCCTGTTTAACTTGACCAGATCATTCCTTTTTAAACTCAGGGGTAAATCTTCGTTTCTGGTTCAATAAACACCTCCGTTTTGGATGTAAGTTTAGTGTCCTGATTATTCAACCACTACAGTGAAGAAATGCGCGCAGTTCATGCAGGGTTGAGGGACTGAAAACATGCCCCCGTTCGATGAGGTATCGACAGAATTTTACATATGTGAACTATGTGCTATACTTTTGTTGCATTAGGTATTTCCTTATTTAATTGCTGTAATGCTCCTTCGCCCGATTCTCTGATACGGGCTTTTTTTTTGACTATACTTATCACGGTTGTAAAAATACAAGAGTCACTCCTTCCCAAAAAACCCCTTGCCAGCTCAGGCCGACAAGGTTTTTTTTATGCACATTGATTATCGGGAGGAGCACTAAATACCCAAAAAAACATAACCATTCACATTTTATGGTTAATGAATCTTCATGGGTGTAGTTAAATTTATGAGGCTGTTTGTTGTAAAAGCAAAGATTTGTCCAATTTGATTGAGCATTGTTTTAGCCTGCTCATGTAGCAGGCTTTTTTTGTCAAAAAAAGGCCCACCGGAGTGGGCCTTTTGAGTAGCGTGCGTTATGTGCGTGTGTGCCGGGTGCCTCCCGGTGAACACTGCTCAGCAACAGTGTTCCGCTGCGACTGATAATGACTATGTAGGTTTAGAACAAAGTCTGCTGATGCGCCCTCCGCTTAGGGGGATTCACCACACACAAATCATATTAATTTTTGCATTTGTATCAATCAAAATTTGACCAGTTTCTTTAGCACTGAATGCTATTTCAGGCCACTGGCCCGTCTGGGCTAAACATCACTTCGCGGAACCAACTATTGGTTAATAAAAAACCCCCTTCCTTATGGGTTGAAAGGGGGAAAAGATATTGTTAGGAATGATGCTCTCTGGGAAAACCAGGAACATGGGCAATTTACCTATAAAACTTTGGGATAAAATGAAGAAAACTTGAATAAATTATGCAGCGCGATGGAATAAGTAACCACCACAATTGGCATGTCAGCGTGCGTGTTTTCTTCATATTTTCCTAAAATTAATCTAATAGATTTTGATGGGCTTCAAAACTGGCGGGACAGGAAGGATTCGAACCTTCGACCATTCGGTTAACAGCCGAACGCACAACCGCTGTGCTTCTGACCCTGAAATGAAAAAACCCAAGGCTTTAACCTCGGGCTTTGTATTTATTCATTGGATCACTTTCTATGAAGTGAATTGATCTCTAACTCTGAAGCTCTGATGTCTTTGCAATCAACTGGTTTTGTATTGCCAAGATCGCATACTGAACCGCCCCGGGAATCCTGGAGAATAAACTCCTAGAGAGAGGTAAACAGGATGACTAAAAATACTCGCTTTTCCCCTGAGATTCGTCAGCGGGCCGTTCGTATGGTTATTGGGTAATGCCTTCAATCGCTAGAAAACCATGATATGCTACTGGTATTTAGGGTTTTCTATGTCTTCCATTACTGTTCATTGTCCTCGCTGCCATTCCGACTCTGATTATCGCCATGGGCACAGCTGTTCCGGGCACGAGCGCTTTCTTTGCCGCTCGTGTCGCCGCGTTTTCCAGCTGGCTTATACCTATGAAGCCAGAAAACCCGGCGTAAAAGAACAGATAGTTGAACTGGCACACAACGGTGGCGGAGTCCGCGATACCGCCAGAGTTCTTAAGGTCGGTATCAATACCGTCATACGGACATTAAAAAGCTCTCGCCGTCCCGGATAACCGCTTCTCCTGTCGCTTATGCCGATGTGGCACTCATCTGTGAGCTTGATGAGCAGTGGGGGTTTGTTGGCAGTAAAGCCCGCCAGCACTGGCTCTGGTATGCTTACAAAACTAGGCTGTGTCCCTTAATTGCATAACCTTTTGTAAAACAGTCGGATGCATCCCAGTTTCACCCTCGCCAGATAATTCCTCACCGTTTTATCGTAGCGTGTGGCAATGCGACGATATTCTTTCAGGCGACCAAAGCAACGTTCAACTACGTTGCGATTGCGGTAAGCATCACGGTCGAGTTGTGAGCGACCATCCGAGGCCATTTTCTCATTTGATTTGCGGGGGATGACAGTTTTTATACCCTTGCTTTTCAGCTCGTTACGTAACGCATGTCCGGAGTAGCCTTTATCAGCCAGTACGGTATGACCACGTCGCTTCAGGCTGCCGTTCTGCCGCTGAACACCAATGCCATCCAGAAGACGTTGTGCGAACTGGCTTTCATGGGCCTGGCCGGGAATCAGCACGATGTTTAATGGCAGGCCGCTTGCGTCTGTCGCCAGATGGATTTTGGTGCCAAAACCACCGCGAGAGCGACCCAGGCTGTTATCTCCGGTGATATCGGGATGTTTTTTTGTGCGCCGGCGGCACATCTGAGCGCCCGGATATTACTGCCATCCAGCGCCGTCGCTGACCAGTCAACAAGGCCACGAGCGTCAAGAGATGATAGTAACTTTGTTAATTACCCCTGACTTTGACCATCGGTTAAAACGGTTGTAAACGGTCTTCCATGAACCATATCGCTCAGGCAAATCGCGCCAGGATGCGCCTGAACACAGCACCCAGAACATGCCTTTGATGATCATACGATGTTCTGCCCATGGACGTCCGGCCCTTGGTATTGCTGGTTAAGCAGGTAATAGTGGCTGGATGAGAGCCCATGCTTCATCGGGGAGTTCGCAGCGAGCCATAGTTCAATGTGTTGTGGTAACAGACAGTTACTATAGCTCAGGAGATTAAGGGGCACAGCCTAGTCGTTGGAGTCCCGATGATTGATGTTTTAGGCCCAGAGAAGCGCAGACGGCGCAGCGTTCAGGAAAAAATCTCCATCGTTCAGCAGAGCTTTGAACCCGGAATGACCGTGTCGCTGGTCGCCCGTCAGCATGGCGTTGCTGCCAGTCAGCTGTTCCTGTGGCGTAGCAGTATCAGGAAGGCAGCCTCACTGCCGTTGCCGTTGCCGCTGGTGAACAGGTTTTACCCGCGTCGGAGCTGGCCTCTGCGATGAAGCAAATCAAAGAGCTACAGCGCCTGCTGGGCAAGAAGACAATGGAAAATGAGCTGCTGAAAGAAGCCGTTGAATATGGCCGACAAAAAAAGTGGATAGCGCACGTGCCCTTGTTGCCGGAGGATGGCGAATAAGCCTTGTCAGTCGTTGCCTCCAGGTGTCACGTGCGCAACTACATGCCATGGCCCGTCGGTCGAAGGACTGGCAGGATCGTCGAGGCAAGCGCAAGCCTGATGATACTGAAGCGCTGGACCGTATCTATACCGTTCTCAGCGATCTGCCAACGTATGGTTATCGTCGGGTGTGGGCACTGCTGCGCAGACAATCAGAAACTGACGACATGACCGTTATTAACGCCAAACGCGTATACCGCATCATGCGTCAGAATGAGCTGTTGCTTGAGCGTAAACCTGCAATACCGCCCTCGAAACGGGCCCATACAGGTAAGGTAGCCGTCGGGGAAAGTAACCAGCGGTGGTGCTCTGACGGCTTCGAGTTCAACTGTGATAATGGCGAAAAACTGCGGGTAACGTTCGCGCTGGATTGCTGCGATCGTGAAGCCCTGCACTGGGCGGCCAGTACCGGTGGATATGACAGCGAAACGGTTCAGGATGTGATGCTGGGTGCGGTGGAACGCCGCTTCGGTAGCAGTCTGCCTGCATCACCTGTTGAGTGGCTGACGGATAACGGTTCAGCCAACCGGTCTTATCAGACACATAGGTTCGCCAGAATGGTAGGACTTGAGCCTAAACATACGGCAGTACGCAGCCCGGAAAGCAATGGGATGGCAGAGAGCTTCGTCAAAACGATGAAGCGCGACTACATCAGTATCATGCCGAAACCCGATGGGTTAACAGCGGTAAAGAACCTTGCGGAGGCCTTCGAACATTACAACGAATGGCATCCGCATAGTGCACTGGGGTATCGCTCGCCTCGGGAATATCTGCGGCGGCGAACCAGTAATGGGTTAAGTGATAAAAAGTGTATGGAAATATAGGGGCCAAACCACCTGTTGCCGAAGCGCTTTTCCACCGCTCTCAGCATCACATCCTGTACGGTCGAACTGTCGTAGCCCCCACTGCTCATCAAGCTCGCAGATGAGTGCCACATCGGCATGAGCGACAGGTGAAGCGGTTATCCGGGACGGCGAGAGCTTTTTAACGTCCGTATGGCGGTATTGATACCGACCTTCAGAACTCTGGCGGTATCCCGGACTCCGGCACCGTTGTGTGCCAGTTGGGGTCAGTTTGGAGATCGGAAATTTTTGTACTATAAGGGCTTCCCCGGCATGTCAACGCCGGTGTTTACGGTTTCTGTCTGCACTACAGTTAAAAATAAAGGGGAGAGACTGCGGTACTATAAACGGTCATAATGAATCGTTATCGATTCGGACCATGATGAAAGACGCGCGTGAGGTTCTTGTTCGTTAAGCGGATACGTATATCCTGTACAATAGCCAGATAGGCCTCACGGGGTCTAACCCTTTATCATCAACGAATTGCAGAACAGATGGTTATTTTGTTTCGTGCTTTAGCTGGCTGAGTACAGCCTGAAATCATCACCGTAATGCAATGATGCCCAGCACAGCCTTGCGTTTTTGGCGGCGATCGCTACAACGGCACGCCAGTATCCTCTGCGCTCGATCAGTGAACAGACCCAACGACTGAATGAATCAGTCCTTTTCTCCGCCCCGATCAGTACCGAGCGGGCCCCCTGAACCAGAAGTGTTCTCAGATACGAATCGCCAGCTTTCGTTATCCTGCCAAGATTCGACTTTCCGCCGCTGCTGTACTGCGATGGCGTAAGGCCCAGCCAGGCTGCCAGCTGGCGCCCATTCTTAAAATCATGTGCGTTACCGATACTGGCGACCAGCGCACAGGCCGTTGTGGGGCCAACGCCCTTCAATTCCATCAGCCTTTGACTGCGATGATCTGTTTTGGCCATGCGGGACAAAATCCGATCATATTCAGCTATGTTGGCTTCGATGCGAGCAACGTGCTCCAGCAAATCATCAACACATTGCTGAACCTGAAGTGGTAAAGAATCTTTCTGTGCAGAAACCATGTGTCGCAGGGAATCTGTACTTTGTGGCGCGATGACGCCGAATTCAGATATCAATCCTCGCAGGCGATTATACGTTGCTGTTTTCTCTTCGATAAATCCCTGACGGGTGCGGTGTAGGCATTGCATCGCCTGCTGGCTCTCATCCTTCACGGGTACAAACCGCATATGCGGGCGACGAACTGCTTCACAGATAGCCTGTGCATCAGCTGCATCATTTTTGCCTGATTTACCGGCCATGCGGTAAGGAGATACAAATTTAGCAGCCATCAGACGTGGTTCATGACCATATTGCCGGAACAGTCTTGCCCAGTAGTGAGCCCCGGAGCATGCCTCCATCCCGATAACACAGGGAGGTAAACTGGCAATCAGCTCAGGAAGGGCAGCACGCGATACTTTGGGTTTAACCAGAACAGTTTTACCATGCTGGTCAACGCAGTGAACAGCGAACACATTTTTAGCAAGATCAATACCGACAGTCGTGATGGTCATAACGAATCCCTCCGGGGCTGTGTTTACCCCATGATTGCACAAGAGTTAATCAGGTGCATATCCAGGGGAAGTCCCTTCCATTCGTTAAGCCTGTTTTTTGAACAGGCTTACCTATAGCAATAGGGTGTACTCCAGCGCTATACGGCATTTTAAGAGCCTATCCCAATAGGATTTTGTTCCAGACAATGATGCCGCAGGCAAAATGCAACATGGCCTCGTAATTTTCGGCCTTCTTTTCCCATCGGGTCAGAACCCGGCGAAAGCGATTCATCCAGCTATGAGTCCTCTCGACAACCCAGCGATGGGCTTTGAAGTCGGTGTTTTTACCTGCATCAGACTCCTCTTTACGGGACTGGATATGCGGCTCGTAGCGGCGGCTCTGTAGATACGTTTTCAGCCAGCCAGCTTCGTAACCTTTGTCCAGGCAGAGTCTGAGTTTTTGCCCCGGACGCCCCGTCTGAAGTGCATCGAGCGTATCTGCAACCAGTTTGATATCGTGCGTGTTCGCTGCTGCAACAACCAGCGACAGAGGAAGCCCGTTGGCGTCTGTCAGCAGGCTACGCTTTACGCCTTGTTTCCCTCTGTCCGTGGGATTACGGCCTGTTTTTTTGTTCCTGACAATGGCGATTTGGTCATACAGCCGTCCATCGACAGCCAGGACCAGTCAATGCCGTCCAGATGTTCGCAGGCAAGCAAACCGTTCTGCCAGAAGCGTTCGAAGACTCCCGCATCGCGCCATTCCTGGAAGCGTCGGTGTGCAGAACTCGATGAACATATCCCGGTGGCGTTCAGGGCGTTCCACTGGCAACCGGTCCTGAGGACGAAGAATATGGCATCCATGGCAGCACGGTTATCAACGCGTCTACGATGAGTCCCCAGTGGGTGGCTGGTTTTATGCTCCGGGATGAGTGGAGCCATTTTTTCCCATAGTTCGTCGCTGATCTGCCACTTGCTACCCGCCATACATTCCCCCTCAGAAATTACCGTAACGTATTATACGATAATTCCTTTTGGGATAGGCTCTTAGACGCCCACCTGTTACAGACGGACATCTAAGTATGGAATCCCAATACTGGCGAAAAGAACCCCGCAAGAATTATTCGAATGACTTCAAGCTCCGTATGGTTGAACTGGCTTCCCGTCCCGGCGCCTGCGTTGCTCAGATTGCCCGTGAAAACGGCGTTAATGATAACGTCATCTTCAAATGGCTGCGGCTCTGGCAGAATGAAGGCCGCATATCGCGCCGCCTTCCGGCTACCGTAGTGACTTCATCACTACCAACGATACTACCTGTTGAGGTTGTACCTGATCCGACTCCATCTGGCAGGATGAACACTGAGCCAGCTCAGTTCTCAGCGCTGAACGCCTCCTCCTGTTGCGTCGAGTTCCGCCACGGCAAAATGACGCTTGAGAACCCGTCACCGGAGTTGCTGGCCGTGCTGCTCCGCGAGCTGACCGGGAGAAGCCAATGATATCCCTCCCGTCAGGCACCCGTATCTGGCTGGTTGCTGGCGTCACGGATATGCGTAAATCGTTCAATGGACTGGGCGAGCTGGTACAGCATGCACTTGATGAAAATCCGTTCTCCGGGCACCTGTTTATCTTCCGTGGCCGCAAAGGTGACACCGTGAAGATCCTCTGGGCTGATGCTGACGGTCTGTGCCTGTTTACCAAACGGCTGGAGGAAGGCCAGTTCATCTGGCCTGCTGTACGCGAGGGTAAAATCGCCATCACCCGCTCACAACTCGCCATGCTCCTCGATAAGCTGGACTGGCGTCAGCCAAAAACAGCCCGACTTAACTCACTGACAATGTTGTAAAAAGAGCATGACCGCATTATAAATGAGGTCATGAGTCAGGACTATATCGCCCGTATCGCCGCGCTGGAAGACGCGCTTCGCCAGAAAGACAGTCGGCTCAGCCTCGTTGCAGAGACTGAGTCGTTCCTGCGTTCTGCGCTGGCCCGCGCAGAAGAGAAAATAGAGAACGAAGAGCGCGAAATAGAGCATCTGCGGGCACAGATAGAAAAACTACGGCGGATGCTGTTCGGTACCCGCTCCGAAAAACTTCGCCGACAGGTTGAAGACGCCGAAGCCCTGCTGAAACAGCAGGAGCAGCAAAGCGATCGTTACAACGGCCGGGATAACGATCAGCAGGTTCCGCGTCAGCTTCGACAGTCGCGCCATCGCCGTCCTCTGCCTGACCATCTTCCACGCGAAATAAACAGGCTGGAGCCCGCCGAAACCTGCTGTCCGGACTGCGGCAGCGATATGGCATACCTCAGAGAAGTCAGCGCAGAGCAACTGGAGCTGGTCTCCAGCGCTCTGAAAGTGATCCGCACGGTCAGGGTGAAAAAGGCCTGCACCCGATGCGACTGCATCGTTGAAGCGCCTGCGCCATCACGCCCTATCGATCGGGGTATCGCCGGTCCGGGTCTGCTGGCCCGGGTGTTAACGGCCAAATACTGTGAACACCTGCCGCTATATCGCCAGTGCGAAATCTTTGCCCGTCAGGGCGTGGATCTGAGCCGGGCTCTGCTCTCCAACTGGGTGGATGCCTGTTGCCGGTTGATGGTCCCGCTGGATGAGGCTCTTTACCGCTACGTGATGGACTGCCGCAAACTGCATACGGATGACACTCCGGTGCCGGTACTGGCACCGGGCAGAAAGAAGACGAAAACCGGGCGCATCTGGACGTACGTTCGCAATGACCGGAACGCGGGGTCGTCAGACCCGCCCGCAGCGTGGTTCGCCTTCTCGCCGGATCGGCAGGGGAAACATCCTCAACAACATCTTCGCCATTACCATAGCGTTCTGCAGGCCGATGCCTTCGCTGGTTACGACAGGTTGTTCAGTGCAGAGCGTGACGGCGGCCCGCTAACAGAAGCAGCCTGCTGGGCTCACGCGCGCCGAAAAATCCACGACGTCTATATAAGTACTCAGACGGTCACAGCAGAGGAAGCCCTGAAACGTATCGGTGAACTGTACGCGGTAGAAGAGGAAATACGCGGCCTCCCGGCAACTGAGCGGCTGGCAGCCAGGCAGTCCCGGAGTAAGCCGCTGCTGGCATCCCTGCATGTGTGGTTGGAGGAGAAAAGCGCAACGCTGTCGAAAAAATCCCGGCTGGGGGAGGCGTTCGCATATGCCCTGAACCAGTGGGATGCGCTGTGCTACTACTGCGATGATGGCCTGGCAGAGCCTGATAACAAGGTGGCAGAACGCGCGCTGCGAGCTGTCTGCCTTGGCAAGAAAAATTATATCTTCTTCGGGAGCGATCACGGTGGTGAGCGTGGAGCCCTGCTGTACGGTCTGATCGGTACGTGCAGGCTGAATGGCATCGACCCGGAGGCTTACCTACGCCATATCCTGAGCGTTCTGCCGGAGTGGCCCAGCAACAAAGTGGCTGAACTTCTGCCCTGGAACGTGGATCTCACCAATAAATAGCCGTCAATACGGCACTCGCTGAACGCTTACGGATTGGTTAAATAATGCGCTTAACGAATGGAAGGGACTTCCCCTGGATATGCACCTGATTAACTCTTGTGCAATCATGGGGTAAACACAGCCCCGGAGGGATTCGTTATGACCATCACGACTGTCGGTATTGATCTTGCTAAAAATGTGTTCGCTGTTCACTGCGTTGACCAGCATGGTAAAACTGTTCTGGTTAAACCCAAAGTATCGCGTGCTGCCCTTCCTGAGCTGATTGCCAGTTTACCTCCCTGTGTTATCGGGATGGAGGCATGCTCCGGGGCTCACTACTGGGCAAGACTGTTCCGGCAATATGGTCATGAACCACGTCTGATGGCTGCTAAATTTGTATCTCCTTACCGCATGGCCGGTAAATCAGGCAAAAATGATGCAGCTGATGCACAGGCTATCTGTGAAGCAGTTCGTCGCCCGCATATGCGGTTTGTACCCGTGAAGGATGAGAGCCAGCAGGCGATGCAATGCCTACACCGCACCCGTCAGGGATTTATCGAAGAGAAAACAGCAACGTATAATCGCCTGCGAGGATTGATATCTGAATTCGGCGTCATCGCGCCACAAAGTACAGATTCCCTGCGACACATGGTTTCTGCACAGAAAGATTCTTTACCACTTCAGGTTCAGCAATGTGTTGATGATTTGCTGGAGCACGTTGCTCGCATCGAAGCCAACATAGCTGAATATGATCGGATTTTGTCCCGCATGGCCAAAACAGATCATCGCAGTCAAAGGCTGATGGAATTGAAGGGCGTTGGCCCCACAACGGCCTGTGCGCTGGTCGCCAGTATCGGTAACGCACATGATTTTAAGAATGGGCGCCAGCTGGCAGCCTGGCTGGGCCTTACGCCATCGCAGTACAGCAGCGGCGGAAAGTCGAATCTTGGCAGGATAACGAAAGCTGGCGATTCGTATCTGAGAACACTTCTGGTTCAGGGGGCCCGCTCGGTACTGATCGGGGCGGAGAAAAGGACTGATTCATTCAGTCGTTGGGTCTGTTCACTGATCGAGCGCAGAGGATACTGGCGTGCCGTTGTAGCGATCGCCGCCAAAAACGCAAGGCTGTGCTGGGCATCATTGCATTACGGTGATGATTTCAGGCTGTACTCAGCCAGCTAAAGCACGAAACAAAATAACCATCTGTTCTGCAATTCGTTGATGATAAAGGGTTAGACCCCGTGAGGCCTATCTGGCTATTGTACAGGATATACGTATCCGCTTAACGAACAAGAACCTCACGCGCGTCTTTCATCATGGTCCGAATCGATAACGATTCATTATGACCGTTTATAGTACCGCAGTCTCTCCCCTTTATTTTTAACTGTAGTGCAGACAGAAACCGTAAACACCGGCGTTGACATGCCGGGGAAGCCCTTATAGTACAATAATTCTCTATAGCCAAACTGACCCCTTACTGCGTAATCAGCCCGCCACCCAATTGTTCAATCAGCAGGATATTTTGATCCATGATGTCGGCTTTCATTTGTACCACGTTACGATCGGATGCCAGCAACTGAGCCTGTAACGACAGCACATCCAGCCATGGGCGAATGCCTGCTTTAAACTGTGACGACACATTGTACCAGGCACTGTGTACCAGTTTATCCGCCTCTTCAGTCTGCATAATTTGCTGCTCCAGCGACTTAATTCTAATAATCGAGGTGCTGATGTCGCCAATGGAAGAGATCAACAGGCTGTTGTAATGCGCGACAGCCAGATCCCAGTCCGCGTTACTACTGGTCAGATCTGCTCGGCGTTTACCGCCATCAAAAATCGGTAACGAGAGTGTCGGCCCAATATTGAAGAACTGACTCGGTGCGCCGACAAATGCATCACCCAGTAAGTTACGCGTACCGGCTTCCGCTACGAGGTTTATGTTTGGGTAGAATTCGGTTTTTGCCACTTTGATTTGTTTTTCCGCCGCCTCAACACGCCAGCGTGCAGCAACCACATCCGGCCTGCGCCCAACTAGTTCTGCTGGAATAGCGGAAGGCAGCGTATTGTGCGCAGAAACGGTATTTTTACTAGGTTTTAAGTGCCGCCAATAATCAGGTCCTTTACCCACCAGTGTAGATAATTTAATCCCTGCGATGGTGACATTTTCCTGCGTCTGCAATAAGGTGACCTGCCCATCATTATCATTGGCCATCGCTTGTTTATATTGATATTCCGGTGACATCCCTCCATGATAGAGTTGGTGCTGAATATCACTAATTTTTTTTAGACGTTCGGCATTGGTATTTTCGATTTTTTCTAATTTCCACGCGGTATTCAGGCTATTCCATGCACGTGCAATATTTGCCGATAGACTCAGTCCGGCAGCCTGTTTATCCAGTTCGCTGGCTCTCGCATTGCCTAATGCCGCTTCCCAGACCGCTTTTTTTCCTCCCCATAAATCTAACGCATAGCTGGTCCCCAGTGATGTAGTGCGCAGGGTGCTGTAGCGTTTACCTTCAAGCAGCGGATCATCGACCTTTGCCACGCGAGAACGCGTCACGCTGGCATGCATGTTGATGCTCGGCATCTCTGCGGCCCTGGCACTGACCACGGAAGCATTGGCTTTGTCGGCCCGAGCATTGGCTTCCTGCAAGCTCGGGCTGGAGGCCAGACCATCGCGAATGAGTTCATTCAATTGCGGATCGTTAAAACTCTCCCACCAATTACGATGCGGCCATCTGGCCGTGCTAAGCAGCACTTTCGACAACGTCTCTTTTGCCTGCAAAGCATCTGCATTAAGCATTTTGTTTGTGGTATTTAAACCTTCGGACGTTGTACAACTGCTTAATATCAGCGTGGTCAGAATAGAAAAGGTGAGCCTTTTCCCCGGATAATAAATTTTCATTATGTAATTACCTTGCGCTTTGAAAATGTCAGTCGTTTCTATGTATAACTGTAAGTATCCTCCGGCAGAGCCGGAGGCTTTAGGGTGAGCGCCTCAAAGGCGCTGACAAACCATGAGCCGCCTAGGGCGGCTGCTATACGTTCAGTTTCATCTGGTCGTATCGTTCGTCTTCTCGTTCCTGATTGCGTATGTAAGCCCTGGCCATGGCCTCATCCAGACCAACGGTTGACACAAAATATCCCCGGGCCCAGAACACCTCGCCGGTGACGTTTTTACCTCTGCCGAAATGCCGGGCTATTGCTATCGCACTTTTCCCCTTCAGATAGCCGACAATTGTTGATACTGAGTACTATAGGGCAGGATCGTCTACCGGGGTGGGGTCAGTCCAGTTAACATCGCGCCCTTTCACAGTGCAAGCCGATTCGTTAGCCGTCATTCCCCGTCGGCACAGAAGAGTTGCCGGAATAGTTTGCGGTACAAGGCTTCCAGAACTTTTTTCTCCGTCGGCGACAGTACTGACAGCTTACGGCGGAAATCGGCGCCCTCGGTCACGGTCGCTAGTAACTCGATGATCGCCGCGGCTTTCTCTGCCGCGATATGCGGGTGCCTTCTGGCGATTAAGCGCCGCCCCTCCTTTTTAAAAAGATCATCGGCTTCATTCAGCACCGACTGCAGGCGGGGGTTCCGCGACGCCTCGGCTTTGACTTCCATCAGGAAGGTGGTCACACTCAGCATTTGCTCATCAGGATTATCCATTCCGGACAGCAACGCCGCCTTACGGTCGAGGTCATGGTTCTCGGCAACCATGCCGCGCAGACGAATAGTCACAATTTTTCTGACAATGGCTTCAGTAATCTCCTCCTTGCTGGTAAAAACGCGATACAGCTGGCCCACGCTGAGGCCAACTGCCTGCGCAATATCAGCGACAGAGGCGCCATGCAACCCCTTTTCAGCAAAACAGCGTTCCGCCACGCGAATAATCATCGCACGGCGCGCCTGTTGTTTTACCCGGGCTCTGGTTCCACTGCGATACGCCTTTTCGCTCATACCGGGACTACTTCCAGCCGCCGCCCAGCACTTTATAGAGCGTGATTTTCTCCGCCAGTGAAGAGGACAGCGTGGTGACATACTCCTGTTGTGCGGAATACAGCGAGCGTTGCGCCGTCAGGACCTGTAAATAATCGTCTGCGCCGGAGTCATAGCGAAGTTTAGCCAACGCATAATATTTCTCATTGACCGCCGCGTTCTCCTCGCGCAACCTGACCTCGTTCTGATAGGTCTCCACTCCGTTCAGAGCATCCGACGCCTCTTTAAAAGCCTGCTGTATCGCTTTTTCATAGTTGGCGACTTCTATCTGTTGCGAAACTTTCGCCACATCCAGCTCCGCGCTCAGCGCCCCGGCGCTGAAGATAGGGATGCTGATCGAGGGGGCGAAGCTCCACGCCGCCGTCCCGTCTTCAAAAAGATGTCCCAGACTTGAGGACATCGTCCCGCCGGAGGCGGTCAGGCTGATGCTCGGGAAAAAGGCCGCGCGGGCCGCGCCGATACTGGCGTTAGCCGCTTTAAGCGTATGTTCGGCGGCGATAATATCGGGCCGGCGCGTGAGCACCGATGATGGTAGCCCGGAACTGAGCCCCGGGAATACCCAGGCTTTCTTCAGTGTCGCCTGCGCCGGGATCCCGGTCGGCAACGATGCGCCCAGCAACAGCTCCAGCGCGTTAATGTCCTCACGCCGCTGCCGCTCATATTTCGCCGCATCGGCTTCCGCGCTTTTCACCGAAGTTTGCGCCTGCAGCACATCCTGCTCGGTCACTGAGCCGGCGCTGAATTTCACGTGCGTTAGCTGTAGCGATTCGCGCTGACTGGCCGCGGTGGTTTCCGCCAGCCGCTGCAAATCGCTGTCGGCGCATAGCGTGATATAGGCCTGAGCGACTTCAGCAACCAGCGACAGCTGCGTCGACTGCCGAGTCGACTCCTCGGCGAGGAAAGTTTCCAGACCCTTATCGCGTAAATTACGCAGGCGGCCAAAGAAATCCAGCTCCCAAGAGGAGACCGCCAGATTGCCCTCGTACTGCTGATAGGTCACCGGCCCGGTCTCCTGCGTGGAGTAGAGGTTGCCAGGCAGGTGCGCCGCCGTCTTGCTGAAATTAGCGTTTACCGTCGGCAGCAAATCCGCTCTCGAGATGCGGTATTGCGCGCGGGCGGATTCAACGTTCAGCGCCGCCACCTTCAAATCACGGTTATTGTCGATCGCGGTGCGGATCAGTTGTTGTAACGTCGGATCGGTGAAGAAGGTGGCCCAGGTCATTTCAAGGGCCTGAGAGCCCGCTGTCGTCTCTGCATTCCAGCTGGCCGCCACCGGCGCTTTCGGCCGTTCATAATGCGGCGCCAGGTTACAACCGGACAGCATGCCCGCCATCAACGCTGGCAGTGTCGCCAGCGTCAGTATTTTGATTTTAATCATCTTGAGTCGCCTCTGGTACGGCAGTACGTCTGGTCACGCGCTGTGCGAGATTCATTACCAGCACATAGAACATAGGAACAAAAAAGATAGCGAGGAAGGTCGCGGTGAACATGCCTCCGATCACCGCGGTACCGATGGAGTGCTGGCTGCCCGCGCCGGCTCCGCTGGATATAGTCAGCGGCAGTACGCCGAAGATAAACGCCATCGAGGTCATGATGATCGGCCTGATACGCAGTTTTGCCGCGTCCAGCGCCGCGACGACGATATCTTTGCCGTCCCGCTCGTGAATATCTTTGGCGAACTCAACGATAAGAATGGCGTTCTTAGCCGCCAGCCCCACGGTGGTCAACAACCCGACCTGGAAGAAGACATCGTTTTGCAGACCGCGCAGCACCATGGCGCCGACCGTCCCCAGAACCCCCAGCGGGACGACCAGCATGACCGAAAACGGAACCGACCAGCTTTCATACAGCGCCGCCAGACACAGGAAGACCACCAGCACCGACAGCATGTACAGTTTGGTGGTCTGCGAACCCGACATCATCTCCTCATAGGAGAGGCCATGCCATTCCACTTTAAAACCGGCGGGCAGTTTTTTAGCGATCTCTTCCACCGCCTGTACCGCGTCGCCGCTGCTGTAGCCGGAGGCCGGCGAGCCCTGGATATTCACCGCCGAGATGCCGTTGAAACGTTCATAGCGCGGAGAGCCGTATGACCAGTAGCCGTGACCGAATACCGAGAACGGCACCATGCTGCCCTTATCGTTTTTCACATACCATTTATCGAGATCGTCCGGCGTAATGCGCGCGGTCGCCCGCCCCTGCAGATAAACGTCCTTAACGCGGCCGTTATACAGGAACTGATCGACGTAGCTGGCCCCCCAGGCGGTAGAAAGCATGTCATCAATATCGCTGCTGCTGACCCCCAGCGCCTGCGCTTTTTCGTCATCGATAACCAGATGGTATTCCGACTCGTCGGCCATGCCGTTATGCCGCACCATCGACAGCCGTTTATCCTGGTTAGCCAGCTGCAGGAACTGGTTCATGGCGTTCATCAGCGCTTCATGCCCCAGGCTGTTCTGGTCCTCCAGGTACATATCGAACCCGCTGCTGTTCCCCAGCTCCATCACCGCCGGCGGCACCATCGCAATCACGCTGGCGTCTTTCATCTGTGCGAAGTGGGCCATGCTTCTGCCGGCCACCGCATCGACTTTCAGGTTTGCCGACTGACGCTCTCCCCAGCTCTTCAGACGCACGAAGGAAACCGCACTGTTCTGCCCGCGTCCGGCGAAGCTGAAGCCGTTAACCGAGAAGACGGAATCTACGGCGTCTTTTTCATCCTGCAGATAATAATTGGTAATTTCATGCAATACCTGCTGCGTGCGCTCCGCCGAGGCGTTCTGCGGCAGCGTCGCCTGCACCATCAACACCGCCTGATCTTCGTCCGGCAGGAACGTGGAGGGCAGCTTCATAAACAGGTAACCGGTGAAGGCGACAATCACCACATACGCCAGCATAAACAGGCCGCGGCGCTGGATAATACCGCTGACTCCACGTGTATAACGGATGGTTTCGCTGTCGAATTTTCGGTTAAACCAGCCGGCGAATCCTCTGCCTTTTTTCTCGTGATCGACGGGCCTGAGGAGGGTCGCGCACAGCGCCGGGGTAAAGATCAGAGCCATCAGCACCGACAGCACCATCGCCGAGATGATGGTAACAGAGAACTGGCGATAAATAATGCCGGTGGAACCGCCGAAAAAGGCCATCGGCAGCAGCACCGCAGAGAGCACCATCGCGATGCCGAACAGTGCACCCTGCACCTGGCCCATCGACCTGATGGTTGCCTCTTTCGGCGGCAGATGCTCTTCCTCCATCACCCTTTCGACGTTCTCCACCACCACGATGGCGTCATCAACCAGTAGCCCGATAGCCAGCACCATCCCAAACATGGTTAGCGTGTTTATCGTATAACCGCAGGCGTAAAGCACACCGAAAGTCCCGAGCAGCACCACCGGCACCACCATGGTGGTGATAATCGTCGCCCGGAAGTTTTGCAGGAAGAGCAGCATCACGAAGAAGACCAGAACGATCGCTTCAATCAGCGTTTTTACGACTTCATGAATCGAAGCGCTAACCACCGGGGAGGTATCGTACGGCAGGATAACCTCGACATCGTCAGGCAATGAACCTTTGAGTCTGTCCACCGTTGCGCTTACGGCACTCACCGTCTCCAGGATATTGGCTCCGGTGGCAAGACGCAGGGCGATACCGGCCGACGGCTTATTATTAAAGGTGGAAGAAATACTGTAATCCGACGGGCCAAGATCCACCGAGGCGACGTCTTTCAGACGCACCTGGGAGCCGTCCTGATTAACCTTCAGCAGGACGTTCCGGAACTGTTCCGCCGTGGTGAAGCGCGTTTTACCAATAATCGATGCGCTGACCTGGGTTCCGGGTGCGGTCGGCAGACCGCCGACTTTACCGGAGGATACCTGGGTATTCTGGCTCTTGATAGCCGTACTGACGTCACTGGGGAGCAAACCATATTTATACAGTTTGGCCGGGTCCAGCCAGACTCGCATTGCATATTCTGAACCCATAACCATAAAGTCACCGACGCCCTTGGTCCTTGCAACCGGGTCCTGCAGTTTGGAGACCAGCAAATCGCCGAGGTCGGCGTCGGACAGCTTGCCGGATTTCGACACCAGGCCCAGCACCATCATAAAGTTGGTCTGATATTTGGCGACTGTCACCCCCTGCTCGGTCACTTCGTCCGGCAGTGAGGATTCCGCCACCGACACTTTGTTCTGCACCTGCACCTGGGCTATATCCGGGTCGGTACCCTGATCGAAGGTGGCGATGATCGTGGCGCTGCCGTCGCCGTTACTGGTTGATTCCAGGTAACGAAGGTTATCGATGCCGGTAAGTTGCTGTTCGATGACCTGCACCGCCGTTTCCTGCACCGTCGCCGCGCTGGCCCCGGGATAGGTAATGGTTACAGAGACCGCCGGCGGGGCAATATTCGGATACTGGTTAACCGACAGTCCGGAAATGGCCATTACCCCGCCCACCATGATCAGAATGGCGATCACCCATGCAAAAACGGGGCGTTGAATGAAAAATTTCGACATGGCGTCCTCTTACTGTGATGATGCATCCATTGTGGAGAGCGAAATAGCGGGTGTCCGGGCAGATGCCGTCGGTTTTGCTGCTTCAACCGCATTCACCACTACGCCGGGAGCGACTTTCATCTGGCCGTCGACCACCACGCGGTCGTTGGCTTTCAGCCCCCCGATGACGAGCCACTGCCCGTTGCGCATCTCTCCCGTCCTGATGTCCACCTGCTGGATCTTGCTATCGGTGCCGACGGTATAGACATAAGGCGTCCCTTTATTGGTTCTCATGACCGCCGCCTGCGGGATCATCAGCCCATCGGTCGCCAACCCCTGCTGGACGTTGGCATGGACAAACATTCCCGGCAGCAACTCCCCGTGTTGGTTCGGGAACTGCGCGCGCAGCGTCACGGTTCCCGTGCCTTCATCGACCTGAACTTCTGTGAACTCCATCCGCCCCGTCTGCGCGTATTGCGAGCCGTCCTCGAGAGTCAGCGTGACCGCCGCTTCATGCGAACTTGTTTTTTCCAGCTGGCCGCTTTCCAGCGCCCGGCGGAGCTTTAACAGACTGCTGGAAGACTGGCTGACGTCGACATAGATGGGATCGAGCTGAGTAATGGTGGCCATCGCACTGCTTTGCCCATTGCTGACCAGTGCGCCTTCGCTGACGCTGGAACGGCCGATACGCCCGCTAATCGGCGCCCGAACCATGGTGTAATCAAGGTTGATCTTCGCCGTTTTGGCGCTGGCTTTCGCCTGCCCATAATCCGAGACCGCAGAATCATAAGATTCCTTACTGATGGCGCTCGCTTTAATTAAGGTCCGATCCCGGTTGAGCACCTGCTGCGCTTTAAGCAGTTGCGCCTTGGCCTTTTCATAATCGGCCTCATAGGTGGCAGGATCGATCTGATACAGCTGCTGACCGGTCTTCACATTGGTTCCCTCTTTAAACAGCCGTTTAAGGATGATGCCGCCAACCTGCGGACGCACTTCAGCGGTACGGATAGCCGAGGTGCGCCCCGGCAATTGCGCCGACATGATGATGGGTTGCGTTTTTAGCGTCACAACAGAAACCTGAGCGTTTTGTCGCTGGTGTCTCGCATCGCCGGAGCCCGAATTATCGCAACTGGCGAGCAGCAGGCAGGCGCATAAGAGAGAAATTTTGCTTTTCATGGTGAGCCCCATTTTTTTGAGAGTAATCATTCTTATTACTTTGTAAAGAAAAATCAATTTATTTATAGTTCATTACCAATGACATTTACTTTCGGTGCTTAATCTTAACCACGAGAAAATACCATTCCAGTTAATAGTTTTCCTCAGAAATCGCATGCCATCGGCTCTAATAATCCCGCAAGTCTGTTTCAGATACGAACGATAACATTACTTCATATTAACTTCACAAAGTTAAAATAATACTTATATATCGGCAACGCGTTCTCCGTAATAACCATTGATTTACTAATGGGTTAAATTCACGAAAATTATATTGAAAAAAAATTACAACCCCTGAGGATTAAGTTGAACTGGCACACAACGGTGCCGGAGTCCGGGATACCGCCAGAGTTCTTAAGGTTGGTATCAATACCGTCATCCGGACATTAAAAAGCTCTCGCCGTCCCGGATAACCTCTTCCCCTGACGCTCATGCCTATGTGGCACTCATAGCAGTGGAGCTTTGTTGGCAGTAAAGTCCGCTGGCTCTGGTATGCTTAAAACAGCAAAACGGGTGGCGTACTGGCCTGTACCTTCGGCCCACGCACCGATGAGACATGTCGGGAATTGTTGGCCCTGCTGACGCCCTTTAGCATCGGCATGATTACCAGCGATAACTGGGGCAGTTATGCCAGAGTGGTGCCGAAGGAGATACATCTGACTGGTAAAATATTTAATCAGCTCATTCATCGAGAAATACATGTCCTACTAGTTGGAGGCACTAACGCTCACGGATATCTATCGATTGAAGGCATTACCATAAAAGTATATAACACGATTTGTCATTGGGAAATTCGCTTTTGCAGATTAATTCCGTTCCTTTCTTTCGTCAGAAATAAAAACAACAATCTTCACAATGTAACCATATTTATTTCATTATTGATCGATATCATTTTTAGTAGATTTTGGGTCTTGACACAGATTTAGTGGTAGTAATAGGTGATCGACAGGTACCAGCCGATGATCTTATCGTGCATTTCCTCTGGCTTTGAGAAGCAGATAGTCTTACGCGCAAGTCGCTTAAGATGAGTCCGCAAATTGAGGTTATGTCTCTCTATACGCTGGGTATATTTTTCGCTGATAACATGGCTTCCTAAGGCCAGTAAACTCAGGTAAACAGGCCAGGCATCCTTCATCCAGAAGGCAATATTAAACCGGCCCAGCAAAACCAGAAGACGCTTCAGAGTCAGCGCATTACGGGGATCGAATACATGGGCGAGGACCCGCCTGCGGATGCGGTCGTAAGCATAAAATAACCACCGGGGATTGCCTTTACAGCGGACATATGACCACTGTTCATCCGCTTCATAGCAGATAACAACCTCCGCGCCGGGTTCAGTGCACTGTGCTACCTGAAGGGGGGGCAGTTTTTTAGATGACGGAGAACGGTGTTGAGGCTTATCTTCAGCCCCCTTGCTGTATCGCGACATCCGGAGCCATTCATTGCCATATCAATAATGGACTGAAGAGCTTCAGGTTTAGCGCCGTTGTAGCGATAGTTGAGCTGGAAGGTTTTCAGGCATTGATTACAGCGATAGAGTTGCATGCCCGAGCTGGAGTGACCGTTTCGGATGACTCCCTGAGTTTCAGGACAAACTACATCAATCCTTGCCATCATGTACGCAAAAGACGAAGTATACTACAACACTGAATTCGCATCACGGCCCGATTTTGATGTCAATACAGCAGCCGTTTCAGTCATTCCTGCAGACCAAAATATCGAACAATTGATTAAATTAATACAACAGCGGTTATTATAAATAAAATTTGAAAATTATGATGAAACAAAATACGTCCAAATCGGCGGGTTTCCGTTGGTTTAAATGGCTGTTGCTACTCGTTGTTTTACTGATTGCCGCCGGCGTGATATGGCGTTTATTACCGCAGGGCAAAGGTCCGCAAAGCGGCGATTTTCCACCTGGCGGTGGGCCGGGCGGGCATCCCGGCCCAATGGCCGCGATGGGCGGCGCCACCCTGGTACATAGCGGTACCGTCAGCGCGGCGGACGTACCGGTATACCTCAACGCACTGGGCACCGTGATCCCCAATGCCACGGTTACCGTCACCAGCCGGGTGGATGGTCAACTGGATAAAGTGTACTTCACCGAAGGGCAAAAAGTGACTGCGGGCCAACTGCTGGCGCAGATTGACCCTCGTTCCTATCAGGCAACGCTAAAACAGTATCAGGGCGAGCTGAACGAAAATAAAGCGCTACTGCAAAGCGCGGAACTGACGCTCGCACGCTATCGTAAGCTGTATGCCCAGGATTCGCTGGCTCGCCAGGATTTGGATTCGCAAATAGCCACCGTCGGCCAGTATCGCGGCGCGGTAGCCTCCGACGAGGCGCAAATCGCCAGCGCGCAGTTGAACATCGAATATGCGCGGATTGTCGCGCCGGTCAGCGGTCGCGTCGGCCTGCGACTGGTCGACCCGGGCAATATGGTACAGAGCTCCAGCAGCACCGGGCTGGTCACCATCACCCAAATGCAGCCTGCGGCAGTCACGTTCAGCGTTCCGCAAAGCAATATCCCCGAGCTGGTCAAAGCGCTGCATAACGGTCAGACATTGCCCGCCACCGCTTTCGATCAGGACGGCAGCAGCAAGCTTGACGAGGGGGCGGTAAAATTTATCAGCAACCAGATTGATACCAGCACCGGCACCGTCACCCTGAAAGCGGAGTTCCCTAACCAGAATGAGGCGCTATACGCGAACCAGTTCGTTAATTTGCGCCTGCAGCTCCGTCTGCTGAAGCAGGCGACGGTAGCGCCTTCTCAGGCCCTGCAACTGAGCAGCGACGGCAACTTCGTCTACGTGATTAATAAAGACAATACGGTCACCCGGAAAGCGGTTACCCTCGGCCCGGTATATCAGGATAACCAACAGGTCATCTTATCCGGGGTCGCGCCGGGAGACCGGCTGGTCACCGAAGGTATCGACCGCCTGAGTAATGCGAGTAAAGTGTCGGTGGTAGACGACGGGGCAACCTCAAGCAACACGACGGCTAGCGTCAAATGAACCCGTCCAGTCTCTTTATCCAGCGACCGGTCGCCACCATCCTGCTGATGGTGGGCGTCCTGATTAGCGGTATTTTCGCCTACCGCTTTCTGTCAACCTCCGCGCTGCCGCAGGTCGACTATCCGACTATCCAGGTCACCACCCTTTACCCCGGCGCCAGTCCGGACGTGATGGCCTCATCGATCACCTCGCCGCTGGAGCGCCAGCTAGGGCAGATGGCCGGTCTAAGCCAGATGACCTCCACCAGCTCCGGCGGTTCGTCTATCATCACGCTGAAGTTCTCGCTCGATCTATCTCTGGACGTTGCCGAGCAGGAAGTGCAGGCCGCGATCAACGCCGCCGACAGCCTGTTGCCGAGCGACCTGCCGAACCCGCCGACGTATAAAAAGGTCAACCCGGCGGATAGCGCCGTCATCACCCTTGCCGCCAGCTCTGATACGCTGCCGTTGACCGACGTGCAGGATCTGGTCAATACGCGGGTGGCGCTCAAGTTATCGCAAATCTCCGGCGTCGGCATGGTGACCCTGGCGGGCGGCCATCAGCCGGCGATCCGCGTGCAGATGGATCCCAAAGCGCTGGCGGCGCACGGACTGACGCTGGAAGATGTGAACACCCTGATTAGCAACAGCAACGTCAATGGCTCGAAGGGCGGCTTCGACGGCCAGTACCATTCGGTGACTATCGATGCCAATGACCAGCTGCGCACCGCGCAAGAGTATGGCAACTTAATCCTGACGTATCAGGACGGCGCGGCGCTGCGCCTGAAGGATATCGCCCATATTGAGCAGGGACCGGAAAACAGCTTCCAGTCGGCATGGGCCAATAACAGCCCCGCGATTGTGATCAGCGTACAGCGCCAGCCTGGCGCGAACGTTATCCAGGTGGTGGATAATATTAAAGCTCGCCTGCCGCAGCTGCAGGCCGCGTTGCCGGATGGCGTGAAAATGACCATCCTTTCGGACCGCACCCAGACCATTCGCGACTCGATAAGCGATGTACAGTTCGAGCTGATGCTCTCCATCGCGCTGGTGGTGATGGTCACTTTCCTGTTTCTGCGCAGCGTGGCGGCGACGCTGATCCCCAGTATCGCCGTACCGCTGTCGCTGATCGGTACCTTCGGCGTGATGTACCTCGCCGGCTTTAGCCTGAATAACCTGTCGCTGATGGCGCTGACCATCGCCACCGGCTTCGTCATCGACGATGCCATCGTGGTAGTGGAAAATATTTCCCGCCGGCTGGAGGAAGGCGAGCCTCCGATGCAGGCGGCGCTCAAAGGTTCGCAGCAGATCGGCTTTACCATCATCTCGCTGACCTTTTCGCTGATAGCGGTGCTGATTCCGTTGCTGTTTATGGGGGATGTCGTTGGACGGCTGTTCCGCGAATTCGCCATCACCCTGGCGGTGTCGATACTGGTCTCAATGGTGGTATCGCTGACCCTGACGCCGATGCTCTGCGCCTATCTGCTGCACCATATTCCAGCGGAAAAACAGTCCCGCTTCGCCCGCAAAGGGGGCGAGATGTTTGATGCCCTAATCCGCTACTACGATCGTCTGCTGATCCAGGTACTTAACCACCGCCGGCTGACATTGCTGGTGGCGCTGGCGACCTTCGCGCTGACCGCCGTATTGTATATTTTCATCCCCAGGAGCTTTTTCCCGGTGCAGGACACCGGACTGATCCAGGGGGTGACCATCGCCTCGCAGGATGTATCGTTTAACGAAATGGCGAAGCGGCAGCAGGCGCTGGCGAAAGTCATTCTGCAAAACCCATCGGTAGAGAGTCTCTCTTCAACAATCGGCATCGACGGCAGCAACACCAGCCTGAATAGCGGCCGGCTGCAAATCAACCTGAAACCCTTCGACGAGCGCGATGATAAAGCCGCCGCGATCATTAAACAGCTCCAGCAAGCGGCGAAACAGGTGGTCGGCATTCAGCTGTACCTGCAGCCGGCGCAGGATTTAACGGTCAACGACCAGGTGACGCCAAGCCAGTATCAGTTCACCCTTGATGATGCCGACAGCGAGAGCCTGCTCACCTGGACACCACAGCTGGTCAGCGCGCTGCAAAAACGCCCGGAATTTAACGGCGTGGTGAGCAATCTACAATCGCAGGGCCGCGTGGCCTACGTCTCCCTCGATCGCGATAAAGCCGCGCGTTTCGGCATTACCGCGTCCGACGTCGACACGGCGTTGTACAACGCCTTCGGCCAACGTCTTGTCTCCACCGTCTTTACCCAGGCGAATCAGTACCGCGTGGTGCTGGAGGTGAAAACGCAATATCAACAGTCGCCGGCCTCTTTTAACGACGTTTGGCTGCAGCCGTCGACCAGCAGCGACAGTTCATCTTCGTCTTCAAGCTCATCTTCATCAGGCTCCACCAGTTCATCGAGCTCTTCCGGCAGCTCCGACAGCACCAGCGGAATGGTGAAATTAACCGCCATCGCCACCATTCATCAGCGTACCGGTTCGCTGATGCATATGCGCCTGAATCAGTTCCCGGCGGTAATGATCTCGTTCAACCTCAATAATGGCTACTCGCTGGAAGATGGACAGAAAGCGATTAGCGAAGTGAGCGAACAACTGCAGCTGCCGACCAGCATCACGCTACGCTATCAGGGGGAGACCGCCGCCTTCCAGAGCGCCACCGGCAACACCCTGTGGCTAATCCTCGCGGCGTTGCTGACAATGTATGTGGTGCTGGGGATCCTGTACGAAAGCTTTATCCACCCGGTGACTATCCTTTCCACGCTGCCCTCGGCGGCGGTGGGCGGTCTGCTGGCCCTGATGCTGGCCGGTTCCGACTTCAGCCTGATCGCCCTGATTGGGGTGATTCTGCTGATCGGTATCGTCAAAAAGAACGCCATTATGATGATCGACTTTGCGCTGAAGGCGGAATACAAACAGCGGCTCAGCCCGCGGGAGGCGATCCACCAGGCCTGCCTGCTGCGTTTCCGGCCGATCATGATGACCACCATGGCCGCGCTGCTCGGCGCGTTGCCGCTGATGCTGGCCTCCGGTTCGGGCGCCGAGCTGCGTCAGCCGCTGGGGCTGGTGATCGTCGGCGGTCTGGTCGTCAGCCAGTTGCTGACCTTGTTTACCACTCCGGTTATCTACCTGTGGTTCGATGGCATGGCCGCACGCGGCAACCGTTGGGTGAAACGTAAGCAGCAGACACAGGTTAAGTGATGAATATGACCCGGTTGTTTATTTTCCGTCCGGTGGCCACGCTGCTTATCACCCTGGCCATCCTGCTGCTGGGGGGGCTTGGCTATCGGCTGCTGCCCGTGGCGCCGCTGCCGCAGGTCGATTTCCCGACCATTATGGTCAGTGCCAATCTCTCAGGCGCCAGCCCGGCAACCATGGCGGCGACCGTCGCCACGCCGCTGGAGCGCGCTCTCGGGCAAATCGCCGGCATCACCGAGATGACCTCCAGCAGTTCGCAAGGGTCGTCGAGCATTATTTTGCAGTTCGATCTCGATCGCGATATTAACGGCGCCGCCCGTGACGTGCAGGCGGCGATCAATGCCGCCCGCAGCCTGTTGCCGAGCAGCATGGAATCGCTACCGACCTACCGTAAGGCCAACCCGTCCGATGCGCCGATCGTGATGCTGGCGCTGACGTCAGCCTCGCGTTCGCCCGGCGAACTGTACGATCTGGCGGAAAGCAAAATCGAGCAGGCCGTCGGCCAGGTGAAGGGGGTCGGCGAAGTGTCGTTAATGGGCAGCGCCTTGCCAGCGGTGCGCATCGATCTGCAGCCACAGAAGCTGACCCACTACGGTATCTCGCTTGACAGCGTGCGCAGCGCGGTGGCTAATAGCACCACCAATCTGCCGAAGGGGATGCTGCAGGGCGACAGCCAGTCATGGGTAGTGGATGGCAACGGCCAGCTCGACAAGGCCGCCCAGTACCGCAATTTGATTATCTCCTACCAGGACGGCAAGACCTTGCGACTGAGCGATGTTGCTAACGTCTATGACTCCGTTGAGGACAAATATCAGGCCGGCTATCTCAACGGCAAACCTTCGGTGATGATCGGCATTATGCGCCAGGCCGGCGCCAATATGCTGGAAACCATCGATGCGATTAAAGTGCAGCTGCCGGCGCTGGAGAAAAACCTGCCCGCCGATACCCAGCTTAAAGTGGTGGTGGACCGTTCAACTACGGTACGTGAATCGCTGTACGACACCGAAGAGACCCTGCTGATCGCGGTCCTGCTGGTGATCGCGGTGGTTTTCGTGTTCCTGCGCAACTTGCAGGCGGTGGTGATACCGGCGCTGGCATTGCCGGTATCGTTGATCGGCACCTGCGCGGTGATGTACCTCCTCGGCTATAGCCTGGATAACCTGTCGCTGATGGCGCTGATTATTTCCACCGGCTTTGTCGTCGATGACGCCATCGTCGTGCTGGAGAATATCGCCCGTCATATCGAAGAGGGGCTCAGTCCGTTGCGCGCCGCGCTGCGAGGGGCGCGCGAGGTGAGCTTCACCGTCCTGTCGATGACCGTCTCACTGGTGGCGGTGTTTATTCCGATCCTGCTGATGGGGGGTATTGTCGGGCGCCTGTTCCGCGAATTCGCCGTCACGCTTAGCGTGTCGTTATTGATCTCCATGTTTGTCTCCCTGAGCCTGACGCCAATGCTCTGTTCGCGGCTGCTGAAGAAAAAACCGCCGGTCAGCCAGCGACGGCATCCGATTTATCAACGCATCGAGAATCAGCTTAACCACCTGCTGAGCGGCTATTCGCGCGGACTGAACTGGGTGATGGAGCATCAGAAACTGGTGATGCTGGGCCTGATGCTGACCGTGATGCTGAACATTTTTCTCTATAGCGTGGTGCAGAAAGGATTCTTCCCCAATCAGGATACCGGTCTGCTGATGGGGGCGCTGCGCGCCGATCAGAATATCTCCTTCCAGGCGATGGCGCCCAAAGTGCAGGCATTCACCAAAATCATCGAAGCCGATCCGGCGGTGGATAGCGTGATGTCGTCGATGGGCAGCGGCATGTTCGGTTCGCGCAACAGCGCCAACTTCTTCGTCCGGCTGAAGGATCTCAGCGAGCGAAGCGCCACCGCAACCGAAGTCGCCAACCGGCTGAGCATGAAAACCAGCCATTTCCCCGGGGGGCAGATGTTCCTGATGGCGGCGCAGGATCTACACATCGGCGGGCGCAGCGCAAACGCCAGCTACCAGTATAGCCTGCAGGCCGACGATCTCGGTCTGCTGCGCACCTGGACGCCGAAAGTCCAGGCGGCGCTGGCGGCGATTCCGCAGCTCAATAGCGTGGACTCCGATTCGCAAACCGGGGGACAGGAGGTGGTTATCCAGATCGATCGCGACCGCGCCACCCGTCTCGGCGTTAACGTCAACATGCTCGACACCATGCTGAACAACGCTTTCAGCCAACGACAGATCGCCACCCTGTATCACACCCTCAACCAGTACCATGTGGTGATGACCCTTGCGGATAGCTACACCCGCGATCCGGCGATATTGCAGGAGCTGTATGTCGTCAACGACGATGGCGACCGGGTACCGCTTTCGGCATTCTCCAGCTTTGTCGGCGGCAATGCCCCGCTCTCGGTGGCGCACCAGGGGCAGTCGGCCACCAGCACGGTGGCGTTTAACCTTAACGACGGCGTATCGCTGGAGCAGGCGCAGGCGTTGATTAAAAATGCGATGGCCAAAATTGGCCTGCCTTCCTCAGTGCAGGCCGGGTTTCAGGGCACAGCGAAAGCCTATGAGGAGCTGACGGCGACCATGCCGTGGCTGATCGTCGCGGCGCTGGCGGCGATTTATATCGTGTTGGGGGTGCTGTATGAAAGCTATGTCCACCCGCTGACGATCCTGTCGACGCTGCCCTCGGCGGGCGTCGGCGCCCTGTTGCTATTGCTGTTGACCAATACCCAGCTTACGGTGATCGCGCTGATCGGCATTATCCTGCTGATCGGCATCGTCAAGAAAAACGCCATCATGATGATTGATTTCGCCCTTGATGCGGAAAGGCGGCTGGGAATGACGCCGCAGCAAGCGATCGTGCAGGCCTGCCTGATTCGTTTCCGGCCGATCATGATGACCACCCTCGCCGCCTTCTTTGGCGCCTTGCCCCTCGCTTTAGGCAGCGGCGGCGATGCCGATTTACGCAGCCCACTGGGGCTGGCGATCGCCGGCGGTCTGGCCCTCAGCCAGCTGCTCACCCTGTTCACCACGCCGGTAGTTTATCTCTGGCTCGATAGTCTTAGTCGCGCGACCCGCCGTCAGTGGCAGCGCTTGCGCCATGCAGGATCCTGATGAATGAAAATGTCGTTACCTATGACTTCGGTCATCTGTCTATTATTGCTTAGCGGTTGCACCGTAGGCCCGGATTATCAGCGCCCGACGATGACGATGCCGTTGCATTATAAAGAAGCCCGCGGCTGGCGCCAGGCGGCGCCGCAGGATAGCGTCGGCAAAGGCGAGTGGTGGGCGGTCTATCGCGACCCGCAGCTTGACAGCCTGCTGCGCCAGGTCAGCATCTCCAACCAGAACGTGGCCAATTATACCGCCCTGTATCGCCAGGCTCAGGCGCTGGCGGCGGGGTCGCGCGCCGACCTCTTCCCGACGCTCGGTTATGACGCCAGTTCGACCCGTAGCGGCAGCCGCAGCAGCGGGCAACGCACCACCGGCAATACTCACCAGGCAGAGCTGAGCGCCAGCTGGGAACTGGATTTGTGGGGCAAACTGCGCCGCACTCTCGAAGAGAACCGCGCCAGCGCCGAGGCCAGCGCCGCCGAGCTTGCCAACATCACCCTCAGCGCGCAGTCCGAACTGGCGCAGGACTATTTTCAACTGCGGGTGATGGATGAACAGATCGCCCTGTATCAGCGCAGCGTCGCCGCTTATGAAGGCTATCTGCGGGTGATAAACAATAAATATCAGGCGGGCAGCGAATCGCGGGCTACGCTGGCGCAGGCGCAGATGCAGCTGGAGAGCGCGCGCGCCTCCGCCCTGGATTATCAGTGGCAGCGCGCGCAGCTGGAGCATGCCATCGCGCTGCTGATCGGCAAGGCGCCGGCGCAGTTCAGCCTGCCGGCGGCGAAGCTGACCGCGACGCTGCCGGCGATCCCACAGGCGCTGCCGGCCCAGCTACTGCAACGGCGCCCGGACATTGCCGAAGCGGAACGCAATGTGGCAGCGGCAAACGCCGCGGTGGGCGTGGCGATCGCCGGTTACTACCCGGATCTGACCTTAAGCGCCAGCGGCGGCGTCAGCTCCTCGGCGTTGCACAATTTGCTGTCGTTGCCGAATCGCGTCTGGTCCCTCGGTCCGTCACTAAGCGGCACTGTGCTGGACTTCGGCGCCACCTCGGCGGAAGTCGAACAGGCCCGCGCCGCCTATGACGCGAAGGTGGCCAGCTACCGGCAAACGGTGCTGGAAGCATTGCAGGAGGTGGAAAATTACCTTGTCGAGCTGAACACCCTGCAGGGCGAGGTCGCCTCGCAGCAGCGGGCCACCGTCGCCGCGCAGGAGTCGGCGCGGGTCACCCGTAATCAGTATGACGCGGGAATGATTGATTATCTTGATGTCGCCACCACCGAGAACAGCAGACTGAGCGAACAACAAAATTTATTGTCTCTGCAAAGCACTCAATGGGTCGCGAGCGTTAAGCTGATCGTCGCGCTGGGCGGCTCCTGGGGTTAACGAGCGCATATATCCCGCGGTACCGCCCTGCTTTCGGGAGAAACAAACGGGCAAATAAAATGGCCTGGCAGGCCATATTTTCATCATATTTTTTGCTAAGAATAACCTTTTGCGCGATTTAGCGAGAGAGCGATGACGAAGCTACCCGTTGACGAAAATGCACCGCCTGTTTTGATTGTGGAAGATGAACTAAAACTGGGACAACTCCTCAGCGATTATTTGCTGGAGGAGGGATTTGCCCCAGCGTTGATCCATCGGGGCGATATGGTGCTCCCCTATGTTCTTGCTACTCCCCCTCACCTGATTTTGCTGGACCTGATGTTGCCCGGTATGGACGGTCTGTCGCTTTGTCGGGAAATTCGTCGTATTTCCGAGGTTCCGATCGTCATGGCTACGGCCAGAACTGAGGAAATCGATCGGCTGCTGGGGCTGGGGATCGGCGCAGATGATTACATCAGTAAACCATACAGCCCGCGTGAGGTGGTCTCGCGAGTCAACGCTATCCTGCGGCGCTGCAAACCCTCATGCGAACGACAGACGCCTCCCAATACCAACAGTCCGCTGATCATCGATGAAGAACGTTTTCAGGCATCATGGCAGAATAAACAACTGGATCTGACGGCCGCGGAATTCCGCCTGCTGAAAACGCTCTCTCAGGAAGCAGGAAAAGTCTTTTCACGCGAGCAGCTGTTGAATCATCTTTACGATGATTATCGCGTGGTAACCGATCGTACCATTGATAGCCATATCAAAAATCTGCGCCGTAAACTACAGATGCTGGATGCCAGGCGGACATTTATCCGCGCAGTATACGGCGTTGGTTACCGCTGGGAAGCCGATGGTTGCCATCTGGCGTGACGACTAAATCCGAACCATATTCCCACGCCATAAAATAGCGGCGGCTGCGTTCGGCAGCGCCTCTTTACCGGTATCGGTCACATCCCGCTATGAGTGATAATCGGGCGGCACATCATTCGCGTTTTCCTGCTCGTCCCAGGCATATGCCTGCGGGATCTTATTCCCTTTCGCATACATGCACTGTACATAGGTAACATTATACTGATCCTGCAATGAGCTGCGGGCACCGCCGCTGTTATTACCGGCAATAGCGCTACCGACCAATAATCCACTGGCCGCGCCAACGGCTACGCCCCCCGCGGCGCCTCGGGGTCCCCCGGCGCTACCAATAAGAGCCCCGGCGGCGGCGCCAATTGCCGTGCCAGCCGCCGCCGTCGCGACGCCATTATTATTGGCATTATTCGCTTCGCCGCCCACCGCGCGGGAGGCGGCGTTACGGCATATCACATCGTCATGTTGAAAGCTTTCATACGTTTTGCCGCTCCCGGGCAGGACCATTACCGTCGGTGCCCGGGGAGGTGAAACACAGCCCGCCAGGGCGATCGCGGATAAAATCGCCATGCTCAATACAACACATTTTTTCATCGCAATACCTTCTAATTCGGTTCGACTACTTTCATCCATCCCTTAGGACACCGCGGTACTTGTGGATAAAATCCCTGCGATTCCGGGCAGTAGTACCTAAAGTGAGGTTTTTTCTCCACCCAGACCTGCACCTGCGGAGCTGGAACGGCAGGTACAGGCGGTGGGTAAATAACAGGTTCTGGTGAGAGCACAATGACCGGGCCGAACGGTCCTGGCCACCACGGTTCACCCGGGCGCCAGCCTGGACCCGGCCCAGGGCCAGGCCACGCCATAGCCGATGAACAAAAAACTATAGCAACTGCAGCGCCTGCGATAGATGGGGTCCAGCGTCTCATAAGTCTTACCTTCTATTTTCTTTTCACTGAAAGCCAGCAATGATAGCGGTAGGCACCTTGGTTCCGGCCACTCACCAGAACATAAAAGGTGCTGGAATTCATGTTGTTACTTTACCTTCATCTCGCCAGAAGGTTTGCCGTCGCCGGGTGGTGGTTGCAGTGGTTTTTACAGGTAGACTGGCAATAAAACAGACAATACGGTGGCAACAGGCAGAAATGATTTTCGTATCTCTTGCTCCGGCGACTTTTCACTGAAAGTAGCGCTCAACAGCAGATTTTTTGTGTATATATTGCGGTTTAAATCGACATAGTTATTTCAATTTATGACATTAATTTTTATCTTCGCCAGCCAGGCAAAAATACCTTCCGGCCGGTTTATCGGTAATGCATCCAATTAGTAGAACATGTATTTCTCGATGAATGCGCCGATGACTTTTTCGTGCAATTCGATGGAACGTGAAAAACATATTGTTTTGCGTGCCAGCCGCTTGATACGGGTTCGCAGCGTCAGATTGTTTCGCTCAATGCGCTGTGTGAAAATTTTACCCGTCAGATGTATCTCCTTCGGCACCTCTCTGGCGTAGCTTCCCCAATCGTCGCTCGTTATCATGCCAATGCTGAAGGGGGTCAATAACGCCAGCAGCGCCTGACATGTCTCATCATTACGGGGGCCGGACGTATAAGCCAGAACGCCCCCTGTTTTGGTGTTGTAGGCATACCAGAGCCAGTGCTGCCGGGCTTTACTGCCGACAAAGCCCCATTGCTCATCGAGTTCACAGATAAGAGCCACATCTGCATGGGCAACCGGAGAGGATGTTATTCGCTTCGGCGCGAGTTTTTTAAAGTGCGGATGACGGTGTTAATGCCGATTTTTAGCGTTCTTGCCGTATCCCGGACACCGGCACCGTTGAAGGCCATTTCGGTAATTTTCTCTTTGACACCCGGCTTACGGGCTTCATAGGTATAGGTGAGTAAAAACACGCGGTGGCAGTCACGACAGCGAAATCTGTCACGGCCTTTAGGGTTCTGACCATGGCGATAAACCTGAGCAGACTGACAACGGGGACAATGAACGTTAACGCTGGCCATGAGAAAACCTCAAAAGCGGGTATTATACATCATTCAACTAATTAGAGGCATTACCCATCAACAATTCACGGTGTAAAAAAGCTAAATGACGGATTTCCAGGATTCATTGAAACCCTTAAGCGTTTAGGGGCTAACATTCAATGAAAATTGGAAGTATAAATATATTAGGAGAAATTATGAGTAACAGAATTGATAAAACCATAGAGCTAGTCAAGGTCTCTTTCACTTCGCGATTAAAGGGTACTTTAAATTTGCCGTCATCAAAAAGTTCATCAACAAGAGCTTTATTGACATCAGCTGTAACTACCGGAGAAAGCAAAATAGCAAACGTAGCTACTGGTTTTAATACAATCTCCATGAAAAAAAACTGCGAACGCCTTGGAGCAACATATAAAGAAAAAGACGGGATTCTCATAGTGAATGGTATCAACATACATTCAGTGAATAATCCTATTGATTTTGATCCAGGTAACTCTGGAGTAGTCCTGCGACTCTTCATGGGGATAGCAGGGTATCTACCAGAGTCAAGATTTACTACAGAGTACGAAAACTCATTAGGAGTTCGTTCTCAGACAGAAATGGTACATGCCCTACGAATGCTGAATGTGCATTGTGAGTCAATGGGCGAGGATGATCGCCTCCCTATAAAAATCAAATCAAACAGAAAGCTGGCAAACTATACCGAAGTTTCTTGTAGGAAAAGTTCTCAGTTTTTAAGTGGTTTGCTTTATCTTGGCGCAATTGGTAACGAAGACCTTACGATTCGTGTAACCGATAGTATAACAGCACCATCAATGGTCCATACGACCATAAACAACCTTAAGCGGGCTGGTGGTGAAATATCATTCGATACAGACTTCAGAACATTTTTTGTTAACGGCAAAAAGCAACTTACTGCAACTAATTTTGAAGTAGGTTCTGACCCTGCAAGCACTGCCGCAATATTAGCTCTATGTGGATCAATGAACTCCGATGTCATATTGAGTGGTTTTTTCGAGGAAGAGCTTGGAAACGGTGCTGTAATCCAATATTTACTCGACAGTGGCACAGGCATTGAGTTCCTTGCAGATAACAAAATCCGTATTTCCGGTACTCCTGATATCCGCCCTTTGGATTTTGACGGTTCGCTCGCTCCAGATGCTGTGCCAGCATTAGCTGCAAGAGCTGCATTTGCAAATGGTACCAGTACTTTCTACAACATCGAACATATTCGCTACAAGGAATCTGATCGCATTTCCGACTTTAGGCGAGAGCTCTCAAAACTCGGAGTTAAATCTGATGAAAAGCAAGATCAGCTGATCATACATGGGAATCCCGTGGGATATGATGGAGGTGTAACCCTGGACGGCCACTATGATCACGGATTGATAATGGCACTCACGACAATCGGAATGCATTGCAGAGAACCAATACTGATTAAAGAACCCTATCACGTGGGGCAAACCTATCCTGAATATTTCTCAGAGGTCAAATACCTTGGAGCAGAAATCAGTGAACTCGCAAAAAAAAATTCATGAAGATTATATTATTAATTGAAAGGAGTTATACATGTGTGGGATTGCTGCAATATATGGTACCAGCTCAAATTCAATAGTTGATATTGAAGGTCCACTTTTTTCGATGATGGAGAAGATCGCACATCGTGGCGATGCATCAAATTTTAATGAACATTTGGTTAAGAATAATTTTGGACTCGCAACAAATCGTCTGGCGATCGTTGAGAGGGATTGTGCAAGGCAGCCAGTATCAGACAATGAACGCGATATTCATGCTGTTCTTAATGGCCAAATATTTAATTATAAGCAAATTCGCGCAGATTTAGCAGAGATTGGGTATAAATTTGAAGGCGCGGGAGATACGGAAGTTCTGCTTAAAGCATATATAGAGTATGGGCCTTCTTTTGTCGAACGTCTTGATGGTATGTTTGCTTTTGTTATTGTAGATAACGATAAAAATACATTCCTTATTGGCCGAGACCATGTCGGAATCAAGCCCTTATATTATGTGCAAAAAGATAATATCTGGTATGTCGCATCTGAGATGAAGTCATTGCTGAGCCTCGCATCAGATATCAAAACGTGATGTAGCCCCCTGAAACACCGGACAGTAGCTGTATCTCCAGATAAGAGATAGGCTTAAATATATGTCTAACAACCATGTTAATTTTGAGATGACCGGGATCCTGTTAGGGCAAGAAGCCCGTAAGCGTAAGACTCCGCAAGAGAAAATTGCCATCATCCAGCAAACAATGGAGCCGGGTATGAATGTCTCCCACGTTGCTCGTCTGCACGGTATTCAGCCCAGTCTGCTGTTTAAATGGAAGAAGCAATATCAGGAAGGTAGCCTCACCGCCGTTGCGGCCGGAGAGGAAGTGGTTCCGGCTTCGGAGCTGGCGACTGCACTCAAACAGGTCCGGGAACTACAGCGTCTCCTGGGTAAGAAGACGATGGAAGTTGAGATCCTCAAAGAAGCGGTGGAGTACGGCCAGTCGCGAAAATGGATAGCGCACGCGCCCTTGTTGCCAAAGGACGGGGAATAGCTCTGGTTAGTCGCACCATGAGCGTGTCGCGTGCGCAGTTATCACTGCGGGTGAGCCGCTCTGCCGACTGGCAGGACAGGCGCAGCAACCGGCGTAATGACGAAGCTGATGCAGAGATACTGTCGGAGATCCTCGGCATCATCAGCGACATGCCCAGCTACGGTTACCGGCGGGTGTGGGGTATCCTGCGTAAGCAACGCCGTGTAGAGGGACTTCCACCGGTGAACGCCAAACGGCTTTACAGGATAATGAGCGAGCATAACCTGCTGTTGTTGCGTGATAAACCAGAGCGTCCGAAGCGGGAGCATAAAGGCAAAATCGCGGTAGCGGAAAGCGATATGCGCTGGTGTTCAGACGGCTTCGAGTTCGGTTGTGACAACGGCGAGAAGCTTCGGGTGACGTTCGCACTGGACTGTTGCGACCGGGAGGCCATAGACTGGGCAGCGAGCACGGGAGGCTACGACAGTTCAACGGTACAGGATGTGATGCTGAGGTCAGTGGAAAGGCGCTTCGGTAGCACGCTGCCGGGTAAACCAGTGCAGTGGCTGACAGATAACGGTTCAGCGTACACCGCGCATGAAACGAAGAAGTTCGCGCGAGAACTGAATCTGGAGCCGTGTACAACAGCGGTGAGCAGCCCACAAAGTAACGGCATGGCCGAACGGTTCGTGAAAACGATGAAGGAAGATTACATCGCGTTCATGCCAAAACCAGATGTGGGAACAGCGCTACAGAACCTTGCAGCGGCGTTCAATCACTACAATGAAAATCACCCGCACAGTGCGCTGGGATATCACTCTCCGAGAGAGTACCGGCGGCAGCGGGCATCGTTAACTTAAGATACAAAAGCTGTCCGGAGATGGCGGGTCAAGATCACTTGGGGCAAATACCGAGATAAAACCATCAATTAGCGGTATATCAACATAATCGCCTAATTTTTGGACGGCCATTATCAATTGTGCCAATGAAAAAGTGCAGAATCAAATCCGAAGAGAAGATCAATTGACCTTCAATCATTTTTTGCTCATGAGGTTATGTAGAAGCATAGTAACGATCGTTATGTACATCGGAATGCTTAAACAAGATTTATGTAACCCACACCTATTGGTGGTCATTCTGGTGGTCTTGACAGAGAGTGGTTTTAGGTTTAGCTTATTTTTTAGCCAGTTAATGGCTAAGGCGATCCCAGTCAGAGGAGCCATATTTAGAGAAGCCCGCTTAAGGAAACTTAAGCGGGCTTTTTCATGCCTCTTTTTGAATATTTATCTGATGCAGATTCAAAAAGTTAGCGTGAAAGGTCTTCCAGGGGCATCTTCAGTTTACCCTCCGCATCGGGAAAAGTTGGTGCTCAAATCCGGGGTCAGGTTAAATGGTTCGTTCTACCGGGATACTTACACCGTTTTTTGCGTCGATGAATTGACACTGAAACTACGGGTTTCGCTATTTTCGTCAGACATGTTTAGTGATATCCAGCCGATATACCCGCACGGCGTTCTGGTAAAACACCGCATGAGCCTCCTCGTCAGTCAGATCTTCGGTCAGTAGATCAAACGCCTGATAAAGTTCACTTAGTCCACTGTAGAGCTTGTCCACAGGGAAATTACTGGCGAACATCACCCGTCGCGTACCGAAAATCGTCAGAATTTCCTCTACCCATCCACGCACGCTGGCCAGACTCCAGTGCGGGAAGACCATACCGAGGCCGGAGATCTTCACGGTAACGTTCTCGCAGGCTGCCAGCAAACGCAGCCCGGTTTGCCATTCGCGGCGGCCGTCAGCATCTTGCTTAACCGGCATTCCGGCGTGATTGAGGATCAGCGAAATATCAGGGAAGCGTCGGGCCAGAGCCGCAGCCGCCGGTATCTGATGCGGCCAGATCTGTAAATCAAATGAAAGCCCGTAGCGGGCCAGGAGGGCGAATCCTTTCAGCCACTGGCCATCCTCCATCCAGTCGCTGCGCGAGGTAAAACGTTTTCCTGCATCCGGGTGCCAATTAAGGATATGACGCACACCGCGTAGATTCGCAAAAGCGGTTTGCGCTTCCAGCGTGGCCTGAACGTCCGGCTGTTCCAGCGCCGCCCGCGCTACTATCCCATGCGGAAAACCCCGCTTATCCGCCAGCGCCTGGAGCAAACGGGTTTCTCCGACCGGATCGTCGGGAATGTAGCCGCTATCCAGATGCACGCTTTTCACCACGCCAGCGGCACGCACGTCTGCCAGGTAATCATCAATCCAGTAATCACCGGCAATCGGCGCAAGATCAGGGAAGATATCCATCGGCCGGTCGGCGCCGGGCTGTAGCCAGGGATAGGCGTAGTGCGAAGGGAGCCACAGATGATGATGACAGTCAACGCGTTCAATATTGCGCATCAATGGGATCCCTCCCCTGGTTTTTTCGCCACCGCCAGCACGGTAACGATAATCAAGCCGGTAACCAGATAGCGCGTTCCGGGGCTAACCTGCAAAATGTTGAGCATGGTGATCGTCAGCACCAGCAGCATTGCCGCGCACCAAACCCCCAGCGATGTGGCATAGCCACCCGATACCGAGGTGCCGCCGAGGATCACGCAGGCGATCGACATCAGCTGATAGTCCTGCCCGAGATCCAGAGTTGCACCACCAACAAAGGAGGAGAGCAGCAGGCCACAGAGCGCAGCGAACAATGAAGAAGCGATATAGGCGGTAAACAGCGCACGCTTAACCGGCAGCGCCGTCAGCTGCGCCGCACGCATATTCTGTCCGGTCGCCAGCAGCGTGCGTCCTGTACGGTTTCTTTTCAACCATAGAGCAATCCCCACCGCCAGCAGCATAACTGCCACGGCCAGCAGCGGCACGCCAAGCACCCGCATACCCACCGCGTCAGCAAGCATCGACGGCGGCAGCGGGCTTGCCCCACGGGACCAGGCGATCGCCAGCGACTGCGTAACAAAGGCTGAGGCCAGAGTGGCGATCATCGGCGGTATTTTCAGCCCCTGGATCAGCAGCAGATTGAACAGGCCGCAGGCAACGCCCACCCCGACCACCGCCAGCAGCGCCAGCGGAATCGAGGCGTTACTGGCATGAGCAATGCCGAGGCCAACGTAGGCGGCCAGGGTCATCACGCCAGGCACCGAGAGGTCGATATTGCCGCTGCCGCAGGAGATAACCAGCATCTGCCCCAGCGCTACCAGCACGTAGAAGGTCGCGAACTGTAGCGAAATAAGGAGCATGCCCATCGCCCCCTGCCCGCGGGAAAACACCATTGCGACAATCCATACCGCCAGCGATCCCGCGCAGGCCCAGATCCACGGACGGCTTTGGATAAAGTTCAGCGTCTGTGTTGTTGCAGGTTTCATACTCAGCCCCCCCGCCGCGCGGTAAAGGCGCGCAAACTCAGCACCATGATCAGTAATCCCCCCTGCAGGCACAGCTGCCAGTCGGTAGAGACGTTAAGAAAAGAGAGCACAGATCCCGTCAGCAGCATAATGATCGCCCCAACCACAGCGCCAATCGGCGAGATGATCCCGCCGCTGAACTCCGCGCCGCCGATGATCGCTCCGGCAATTGCCAGCAGGGTGTACTGATTACCAACCCAGGGATCGCCGGTGGTGTTGATTCCGGTGAGCACGAGTCCGGCAACAACGCCAAGTACACCCGCCAGGCCATAAAGCAGCGCGCGGATCGTCACCAGCGACCAGCCCGCCCGGGCAATCGCCGCCTGATTACCACCCGCCCCACGCAGGATCGTCCCCATCGCGCTACGCATTAGCAGCCAATGGCCCAGCACCGCCATCACCAGCGCCACCAGCACCGGCAGCGGCACGAAGGGCGGCCGCCAGCTGGTGATCTGTGACAGCCATACCGGAGCCTGCCCGCCCGGGCTGGGTAGCACCAACAGCGCGGCGCCCAGCCAGACAAAAGCGGCACCCAAGGTCATCACTATCGAAGGCAGCTGCCGCCAATGGATCAATATCCCCATCCCGGCATATAGCAGCACGCAGAGCGCCAGCGCCAGCCAGCCCAGCAGCGGGTCTGTCTGCAACAGCGTGGCGGTGATACAGCAGACCAGCGATATAAAGGAGCCAATGCCCAGATCGACATCGCCCAGCGTCAGCACGCAGAGCTGCGCCAGGGTGGCAAAGATCAGCGGCAGGGAAAACTTCAGCAGCAGCGTCCAGCCAAAATAAGACATCACGCGTGGCTGGAGCCACAGGGTTAGCGCCAGCAACAGTACCAGCGCGACCAGCGGGATTGCCGTGCGTAGAGTAGCCAGCGGAATACGGTATGCAGCCGGTGGATTCAGTGGGTTAACGGACATTGACACCCCCCTCACGGAAAGAAGCGCGAATTAAGCGGTCCTCACTGTATTCATGCTGGGCGAAGCAGTCGGTGATCGCGCCGTCCTTAAAGACGTAGATGCGGTCGCAGATAGTCAGTTCGGCATTTTCAGTGGTAAACCAGACAAAGCTACAGCCGCCGCTCAGTCTGCCGCGAACTTCGCGATAGAGTTCATTTTTAGTGTGGACGTCCACGCCGCGCAGCGGGTCATCAAGCAGAACGACATCCGGCTCACAGGCCAACGCCCGCGCCACCAGCACCTTCTGCTGGTTGCCGCCGCTCAGTCCGCTAATAGCATCATCAACCGACGGCACGCGAATGCTGAGCTTCTCGCGCCAGGTCAAGGCCACCTGCCGCTCTGCCGCCAGATCGATCATCCCACCGCGGCTCAGCTTATCCAGCAGGCCAATCGTCAGGTTTTCGCCCACCGACCACAGCGGGAATAGCCCTTCGTTCTGACGATCTCCGGCCACGTATACCGCGCTGCCGGTAACCTGCATCTGCCGGTCTTTACCACGGGCGCCGGAGAGAATGCGCAACAGCAGCTCGCGCTGGCCCTGCCCCGCCAGCCCGGCCAGCCCCACGACTTCACCGGGGCACACGTAAAACGGCATCTCGCTGTTGCGGGTGGTCGCCAGCTCTACGCATCGCTGCCCCTGATCCTGCTGCCGCGGCGGAGGAATACTCTCCAGCACGCCAGCGGTCACCATCCCCATACGATCGATCAGGTCGGCTTCTGATAAGCCTTGCGAAGCCTCCAGTGCCGAAATGTGCCCATCGCGCATGATGACGATATCGTCGCTGTACTCGACGATTTCCCGCAGCTTATGTGAGATAAAAATACAGGCAATACCGTACTGACGAACCTTGCGGGTAAACATTAGTAGTTGCTTCGCCGCCGACGGGTCGAGCGACGAAGTGGGCTCATCGAGAATAATCACCCGCACCGGAGTCGCGGTGACGGTAAAGGCGCGGGCTATCTCCACCATCTGCCGCTGAGAAAGCGTCAGATCGCTGACCAGGCTATTCACATCAATACCGTGGCCAGGGAAGATCAGATCCAGCGCGCCTGCGCTCAGCGCCTTCGCTCGCCGGCGCCAGCCGAACCCGCCCAGATCGCCGTGCAGCACGCGGATATTCTCAAATACCCGTAGGTTCGGGCAGAGAGACAGTTCCTGAAACACGCAGCGGATGCCGCGCTGATAGGCCAGCCGCATGCTGTAGTGCGCCGAAACGTCCTCATTCGCGATAAGAATGCTGCCCGCCGACGGCAGCAGCGTACCGGCCAGAATTTTAATCAGCGTGGATTTTCCTGCCCCGTTATGACCGAGAATACTGACCATACGTCCGGCACGGATAGTCAGATCGGCTTCCGCCAGGGCAGTCACGGCGCCGAAATGCCGTGACACCTTTGCAAGAGTGATAATTTCGTGCTCGGCATGCGGTGGAGCCGGCTCGAAACTGAACATCTCTGCCATTTACTTCTTACCAGCTGGCAGCGGCGATTCAGGCAGCGGGCTGTTAGCCAGGTTGGCTTTAACCAGCTGCTCGGTCCATTCGCGGGTATAGACGGAGGTCGCTACGCTGCCGTCCGGCGTAGCAGCAATCCACTGTTCGATATCTTTCACATTGATTTTCAGCAGCGGCATATGAATAACTTTCGGGACTTCTTTACCTGACAACACCATCTGCGAGATCCAGAATGCGACGGAAGAAACGCCCGGAACGGTGGAGGAGGAAACGCTATCGTAGCCGCCGGACGTTTCATCATTCAGTTTTTTCCACAGCGCGAGCTCTTCGCTGCGACCACCAAGAGTAATCAACGGAATTTTACGTCCGGCAGATTTAAAGGCTTGATAGATCCCGTAGCTGTCGCCGCCCTGGCCCAGCACCGCGTCAACCTGTACCAGGGAAGGCAGAATGGCCGACACCTCTTTCTGCGCTACGCTTTCCGTCCAGTTGCCGTTGACCATGCCGACGACCTTGATACCCGGATAACGCTTAAACACGCTCTGTGCCCCGGCCCACTCATCGGCATCGATTGAGGTTCCCGCCAGTCCGCGCACCACCAGGACGTTACCCTTACCGTTCAGCTTGTCGACAATAAACTGCGCCGGGATCTCCCCGACTTTTTTATAGTCGTACACCACGTTGTAGGCACAGGGCGCGGTAACCTGCGCATCAAACGCCACCACCACCACGCCCTGATTACAGGCTTCCTGGATCGACCCATTCAGCGCGGTGGGCGATGCCGCATCAATCGCTACCGCCTTCCATCCTTCAAGGATCAGGTTTTCCAGCTGGCTGGCCTGCTGCGGCGCGGAGTTATCGGCGTTGACCACTTTGGTTTTTGCCACTAACCCCTGCTTGATGCCGTCTTCCGCTGCCTGGTTCCAGATAGTAATCATCTGCTGGCGCCAGGTATTTCCGGCAAACGAGTTGCTGAGAGCGATCGTGGTATCCGCCGGGCTGGTGCCCGCGAAGGCAGAAGCAGAGAGAGTAGAAAAGAGTGACAACGCTGCGATATAACGGTTTTTACGGTTCATTAGATGACCTTTTTTAATGTTATGTAGGGTACGCGTTCACTGGTGCAGGCATAGCCCACACCGGTTTTCACCGGTGTGGCATGCCCGTTACTTCAGAGTTTCTGGGTTGATAACGTAAGGTTTCAGGGCGTCTTTCTCTCCTTTCAGGTAATTAAGGATGTTGTTGATGCAACGCTCGGTGACCAGCCTTTCGGCCATGCGGTCCATACCGGAAACGTGTGGTGAAAGCAGAACATTGTCGAACTGGCGCAGCGGTGAGCTGGCCGGCAACGGTTCCACTTCGTAGACGTCCAGCCCCGCGCCGCCCAGATGGCCGCTTTTGAGCGCCTCAACCAGTGCTTCTTCATTAATCAGCGGGCCGCGAGAGGTATTCACCAGGATCGCACCGGGTTTCATCATCGCCAGGGTATCGGCGTTAATGGTATGGCGGCTTTCCGGGGTGGACGGCGCATGCACCGATACCAGATCCGCGTTACGCAGCAGGGTTTCCAAATCGACCCTCTCGGCGTTCAGACTGGCCAGCAGTTCGTCGCTGGCCCATGGATCGCACACCAGGATGCGCATCTCCGCCGCATGGCAGCGGCGCGCCATGGCATAGCCGATGCGGCCCAGGCCGATCACGCCCGCGGTACGCCCCCAAAGACCTGGGTGGAAGCCGTCAAAGAACCACTCGCCGCGCTTGACCATCGCATCACGCTGCGGCAGACGACAGGCCAGAGTCAGCGCCATCGCATAGGCGAATTCAGCCACGCTTTCATGGTTGGCGCCAAACGCCATCGCAATCGGCACTCCGGCAGCGGTAGCCGCCGGTACGTTTACCTTGTCGTAGCCAACACCCCAGCGGGCAACGATTTTCAGATTAGCGGCCTGAGCGAAGACGTTTTCGGTATAGGGTTCGCCCCCGGCAATGGTCGCCACCACGTTCTGCTGAAGTTTGCTAATCAGTTCCTGCTCGTTGGGCAGCCTGAAGGTTTCATTTACCTCAACGTCATAGCCGGCCTGACGCAGCGGATCGAAGATAGGATCGCTGTTTTTAAACTGCTCGGTTAACACTAAGATTTTTTCAGGCGTTGTTGCGTTCATAATTCTTTCCTTTGATTTCTGATGTTTTTTTCTCTGCTGAAGGCAGTAAAACGAACAGGACGACGGCAATCACGGCGGCAATCGCCAGCGCGTAGAGACCGGCAGCCGGCGTCTGGAAGTAGATTTCGGCCCAGGTACGCAGGTTCGGCGCAACGAAGCCCCCTACCGCGCCGCAGCTGTTGATCAGGGCGAAGCTTGCCGCCGCCGCCGCACCGCCGTAGTAGCGGGTAGGCCAGGTCCAGAAGATGGGCTGGGCGGTCATAATCCCCATCGTAACGAAGCTGAGTGCTGCAATGGCTAACAGCGGTGAAGCATGGGCGGAGACGACCAGACCAAACGCAATGCAGCACAGCGAGATGGCTCCAAACAGGCGGGCCCGCCCCAGACGGGCGGCCAGCCCCGGCCAGGTGGCTCCGGCAACCAACGCGCACAGCCAAGGAATCGCGGTAACCAGGCCGACCATCAGACCAATGTTTACGCCCAGCAGCGCGGCAACCTGGGTAGGCAGATAAAACGCGACGCCCAGCCCGGTGATTTGGATCAGGAAGTAGATAGCGGCAAAGTGCAGCAGTATCGGACTTTTAATCGCGTCGATGAAGCGGGTATGTCCGGCGCGAGCCTTGTCGGCTTTCTCTTCGTCGAGCGCGGCGGTCAGCGCCTGTTTCTCTTCCGCAGTCAGCCAGCTTACCTCCTGCGGCGAGTTATGCAGGAAGAACCACAGAACCACGCCCAACACAGTAGCCGCCAGACCTTCTACCGCAAACATAATCTGCCAGCCTTCCCAGCCGCCAAAGCCGTGCAGATCCAGCAACAGACCGGAAATCGGACCGCCAATAATCAGCGCAATCGGAGAACCAAAATAGAAGATTCCCATAATGTGTGCCCTAAAACGGGAAGGGAACCACTGGGCAATAAAATAGATCGCCGTAGGGAAGAATCCGGCTTCAACAATACCCAGCAGCACGCGCAGAAAATAAAAGGTCTGCTCGTTCCAGGCAAAGGACATTGCCGCGGAAACCAGTCCCCAGGTGACCATAATCCTTACCAGCCAGGCGCGGGGGCCGACGCGGTGCATCAGCAGGTTGCTGGGTAATTCAAACAGCGCGTAGGAGAGGAAGAAGATCCCGGCACCAAAGGCAAAGGCCGCATCGGAAATACCGGTAGACGCCTGATAGGCCGATTTGGCAAAGCTGACGTTCACCCGGTCAAGGTATGACATCAGGTACATCACTATCAGGCAGGGAATAATCCGCCATTTTGCTTTATTTACCGCACGGACTAATACGCTATCGTTTATGGCTTGCTTACTCATTGAATGCACCTTCATTTTTGGGCGCCAGAGAGATGCATAGCCTCTGGTGCTGGTACAGGGTAGATAAATCAGCTAATTTTATTGTTATAGAATTCTGTTCCGCTGCGGATCTGGTCGAGAATCACCCCCAGCCCCCAAAATTTTTCCAGCACATTTTCTTTATTTACCCGGCAGGCTTCGCTCTCGAAGGTGCCCAGGCGCTGATGGTAGATTTTGGCATTCTTCGGATAACCCAGAGTTTCCGACACGGCAGCAAGAGAAAGGAACGTCGCCAGCTCATTGGCCAGAGCCGGATCTTTCCCGTGGTGGTGATAAAGCCAGACGTACAGCTCAGGATGGAAATTGGTAAATACCCCGCTGAAACCTTTTGAACCGGCCTGCATGGCGGGCCAGGCAATAGCGGCGTTGGCGTTAATGATATTCAGCCGCGTCCCTTCGGCCAGCGCCACGCGGCGTTTTACCGTGTCCAGATCGCAGCTTACGTCCTTCAGCACCACGAAACGTCCGCTACGGGCGCACCATGAGAACTCATCATCCGTCAGAAGGCGGCGATAAGGCGCCGGGCACTCGTAGAGCCCCAGCGGCAGGCTTTCCGGCAGCGCGTCCAGCAGGGTTTGCAGAGTGGCGTAGAACACCTCGCTGCCTTGGTTCTTCGGATCGAGATGGTTGGTAACCAGCACTAATGCATCGGCACCGGTATCGGCCATCGCCAGCAGCTCTTCGCGCTGATCGTCTATATCATCACTGATATGCCCGGAAACAATCACCGGCACGCGACCTGCGGTTTTCTCCACGACGAAACGTCCCAGCTGTACGCGTTCTTCCAGAGCTAAAAACTGCATTTCGCTGGACTGACATACTGCGAACAGAGCGTCAACGCCCTTCTGCAGGTACCACTCAATCAGGCGCTCCAGGCCAGGCCAGTCGATATCGTTCTGCGCGTTAAATGGGGTCAGCATGACTGGTACAACACCGTTAATCTCTTTCATTTTTTCTCCTTACGGCCACAGAGTGGCCAGAAAACGATTAAATTTTGCTTTTCAGCCTGTTAAGCGCCTGCTGGCGCTCCGGCATATTCGATGCGCCTTCGCGTTCAACGGCCAGCGAGGCAAAGGCAGAGGCAAAGGTCGCCGCCTGCACCAGCGGCTGACCGTCGGCAATTGAGGCAGCCAGCGCGCCGTTAAAGGCATCTCCTGCACCTGTGGTATCAATACTCACTGCGGGGAAAGCGGGAATGTGCTGGAACTGCTGATTCTCATACAGCAGCGCGCCGCGGGAACCCATAGTGATAATGATGCAACGAGCCCCCAGTTCGGCGATGGCAGTGGCAGCACGACGGGCGCTCTCCAGATTGGTCACCTCAATTCCGGAAAGCAGCGACGCTTCCGTTTCATTAGGCGTAATAACATCCATATATTCCAGCGCTGGGATAATATCAGCGGAATAAGGGGCCGGGTTCATAATGACTTTGACTCCCAGCGCTTTTGCCAGCTTCATGGCATTCAGCGTGGCGAAAAAATTATTTTCCAGTTGTAGTAACAGAACGCTGGCATCTTCCAGCTCTTCTTTCAGTTCCGCGATTTCTTTTTCACTAATTGTTTTATTTGCACCGGAATAGATGGCGATCATGTTTTCGCCATTCTCCTGTGAAACATAAATAATCGCACTGCCCGTTGGCTCTTCTTCTGACTGATAAAGTTTAAAAGAATAAATATCAGAGGAAGAGAGATGGTCCATAGCAAACTGGCTGAACTGATCTTTCCCTACTTTAGAAACAAAATGTACTTTCGCCCCAGCACGGCTGGCTGCCTGCGCCTGGTTTGCGCCCTTCCCGCCCGGCCCAAGAGAGCTACCCAGCGCCATCAGCGACTCTCCCCCTTTCGGAAATCGTGCCACTTTCGCCACGATATCGACGTTAAAAGAGCCGAGAATACAGACTTTATTTTTCATATTATCCACTGAACCTTTCTCATATTTCCCCTGTTTGATATGTTTCAACAAAACTTCAAAATCATTGTCAGTCTCGGCAATTAATTTTGACTGCAGGCTTTTACGAATAATAATGCCCCCGCCATGACAGCGTTGAATATATCCCTGCTGTGCCAGTATTCGCAGATCGCTGCGTATGGTTTCTTTGGTTACGTTAAAATACTGAGCCAGATGCTTTACCGTTGCACTATTATGTTTATCCAGAAAATTAAGGACATTGCTCCTCCTCTCGTCCATAAACATATTCACCCCCTGTTGCTGACTGAAGCATAGGGTAGCAGCATCGGCTAAAAAGTGATGAATATCTTGTAACAATCAAAAAAACAAAAACAAACAAAAACCAAACAATAAAGAAACAATGTAACTATCGGTTAGTTATAGAGTTAATCCTGAATAGCTGCGCGGAATGGGAGAACGCTCTAAGGGAAATCAGTCCAAATTTTGTGGTCTGATCAATCGCCAACTATCCCATGTCAACACCCGGACTGAGCTATGCCAATCACAGCGCCTATCCCCCGCCTGATGCAGAAAACCATTCACAAAACGCGAGACAAGAACCTTGCCCCATGCTCAATGCCATGAACGGGTTTGACAATGTTAGTTGTGTCATCAAAAACGCTCGTTCATCTGTCTGACACTGGATTAACCGGTGTCCCTAAGATAGCCATAGTTTAATGTAGGATATGATTGAAGCATTTTATTGCCCATAATACTGAACTGTAATTATATGAATATATTGCCTTATTTATACCCCTACCTTTTCGAACTATTCATATCCCCATAGTTAATTCTGGTGGTATTGACAGAAAGAGCATTCAGATTTAGCTTACATATTAGCTAGTTACTGGCAAAGGCGATCCCAGTCAGAGGAGCCAAATTAAGAGAAGCCCGCTCAGGGAAACCTGAGCGGGCTTTTTTCGATAAAAACTTAGTTCAACTCTTATACAGAGGCAAATTGCTTCTGTACCGCGGCGGCTGTGCGACGAAATGCTACGCCCTTATCATCAAACAGATGCGCATGATTTGCTGGGATCGCTAACCCGACCTCATCACCCAGCCCCAGATCCTGCTCTTCGGAATGTCTTACCAGCAGAGGATCAAATCCATCAACGGACACATAGAAGTAAGCGGCTTCACCGAGGTGTTCGATATGCTGAATCTTTCCAACCAGATGCGCTTCCAGCTTATCGACGAGGCGTAAGTGCTCGGGGCGAATGCCCACTTTTACCCGTTCGCCTGAACGCGTGGCGGCCGTATTGACCTGCACTTCAATTTCTTTTCCGCCCCCACCCAGGCGTACTCTGGCGCTCTGGCCCGTTCCCTTAACCAGTTCCCCCGGCAGGAAATTCATTTTCGGTGAACCAATGAATCCGGCTACAAATTCATTCACCGGATGGTGATATAACTCCAGCGGATGACCGACCTGCGCGATCGAGCCCTCATTTAGCATTGCTGCCCCGCTGTTCAGTAACACAATCTTATCCGCCAGCGTCATCGCTTCAACCTGATCGTGAGTCACATAGATCATGGTGTTGCCAAGCTGATGATGCAGTTTGGCAATTTCCACCCGCGTTGCGACGCGCAGTGAAGCATCGAGGTTAGACAACGGTTCATCAAACAGGAAAACATCGGGCGCGCGAACGATAGCCCGCCCGATGGCAACACGCTGGCGCTGACCACCGGAAAGCGCCTTTGGCAGACGTTGTAGCAGCGGCTCAAGTTGCAAAATTTTCGCCGCATTCATAACGCGGCGTTCAATTTCAGCCGGTTCGGTTTTCGCTAGCTTCAGATTAAACGCCATGTTGTCATAAATAGTCATGTGCGGATAAAGCGCATAGCTCTGAAATACCATCGCCACACCACGATCGGCCGGAGCCAGACGATTTACCACCTTATTACCAATCGAGATCTCTCCAGAAGTAATGGTTTCCAGCCCGGCAATCATGCGTAACAGCGTCGATTTCCCACATCCCGATGGCCCGATAAACACACAAAACTCACCATTTTTGATTTCGAGATCGACCTGATTAATCACCTGCGTGTCATGGAAGCGCTTAAATACATTGCTCAGACGTATACCAGACATAATTTACAACTCCTCTCTTCTGAGCTACTTAACGCCGCCCATGGTTAAACCGCGTACCAAATGTTTTTGTACCATCAGACCGAGTACCAGCATCGGCAACATCACCAGCGTTCCTGCTGCCGTCAGAGGCCCCCACTCCGTCCCCTGGAAGGTCAGGAATGAAGTGATCGCGACGGGTAACGTCTGCGTAGAGTCACCAGAGAGCGTCAGGACAATCTGGAATTCATTCCAGATAAAGAACAGCGTCAGTACGCCCGATGCCGCCAGCCCGGTACGCGCCAGCGGCAGCATAACGCTAAGGAACACGCGCCACTCGCTGGCGCCGTCAACGCGGGCAGCCTCGCGGATCTCAGGCGGAATATCTTCAAAAAAGGTGGTGATCATCAGGATGGTGAAAGGCACATTCGCCACGGTGTACACCAGAATCAGCACCAGATAGCTGTCGGTCATGCCCAGCCTGGTTATCAGGTAATAGACCGGTATGACCAGCATGATCGCTGGCGCGTAACGTAAACTCATAATGAACTGCTTAGCCTGACCCTTTCGCTCGATGAAGAACACCAGACCGTAGGCAAACAGTGCGCCAAGCACCAGACACAGAAACGTCGACGCCAGCGAGATCAGCAGGCTGTTGCCAAACGCCCGGACAAAGTCGCCGTTGCTCAATACCTGTCTGTAGTTATCAAGAATCGGCGTAAACCACAGCTTTGGCGGCATGGCAAAGGCGTCGATATAGGTTTTAAACGACATCGTCACCAGCCAGTAAATCGGCAACAGGAAGAACGCCAGAATCACGGCCAGCACGAGGTAAAATCCGGCTCTCCGGCAGATAAACTTCAAGGAATCACTCATCTTTCATCACCTTTTTACTGGCAAATGACAGGACCGCGATCACCAGCAGCGTATTGATAATGGCAATCACCACCGCCGCGCTAATACGGAAATCCTGGAATCCGGTGAGATAGGCATACATGTTGGTCGTTTCCGTTGCGAGCGCCGGGCCGCCACGGGTCATCACGTAGATAAGGTCGAAAGATTTGAAGGCGTCGATCATGCGCAGGAATAGCGCCATCAGGACGATCGGCTTCATCATCGGCAGCTTAATAAACGCCAGCAGACGCCAGCCGCGAGCGCCATCCAGCTCTGCCGCCTCCAGAGGCTCATTCGGCAGCGCATCCAGACCTGCGGAGACCAGCAAAATAATGAACGGCGTCCACTGCCAGATATCTGCGAGAATCAGCGATGCCATTGCGGTACTTGTGTTGCCTAGCCAGTCAATCGGGGCGATGCCGAAAAAACCGGCCAGCCAGTTGAACAAACCGGCGTTGGGATCATAAAAAATACGCCAGATGAGTCCGGCTACGATGGGCGTGACAATCATCGGCAACAGTAACAGCGCTCGTACCAGCCTACGGCCAACAAAGTCACGGCTGATGAACAGCGCAATGGCGCTGCCAAGTACCAGCTCTGCTACCGTGGAGCCCACGACGTACACCAGCGTGTGCCACAGAGAGAGCCACATGCGTGGTTCTTTCAGCACCTCGATAAAGTTCGCCAGGCCGATAAAATCAAACGGCGGCGGCGACATCAAATCGATGTCGTAGACTGACAAGTAGATGGCGTAACCCAGCGTGTAGAACGAAACCAGCAGCAATACAACCAGTAACGGCAGTGTAAACGCCTGCTGCGTGAGTTTTGCTTTCATAGTTTTACCTGGACCTGCGTAAGGAATTCACTTCAGCCGGTGCGCACAAACGCACCGGCTGAAAATGGTTAACGGGACAGCGCTTTATCGTTACGGGTGTTCGCTGCCTTCAGCGCGCTTTCAACTGACTGCGTACCGGCCAGCGCTTCGGACAGGGCGATGCCTGTAATGTTGATGATCTGCGTGGACTGCGGAACGGTCGGCAGGTACTTCGCATTACCATTCTTCAGCGCCGCCAGCATGCCATCCTTGAAAGCGCCGTAGCGTTGGGTGAAAGCATCACTGTTAATGGCGCTGAGTGAGCTCACGCCTGCGTTCGGGTTCAGCTCCACCGACTTCACCTGCGTCTGCTTGTTGGTCGCCCAGCTGATAAACTTCCAGGCGGCATCCTGGTTCTTGCTGTCGCTGGAGATATACAGACCATGAACCTGAAGCGCGCCGCTGTTGCCCGGACGATCGCCAGGCTGGGCAGGTACCGGCGCGTAGCCAACCTTGCCGACGACAGAGGACTGTTTCGGATCTTCGTTAAAACCGCCGTTGACGGTTGAGTCGATAGTCATGGCCGCTTTGCCCTGCTGGAATACCAGACGATTTTCCTGCCAGCCAAAGTTAGCCGCGCCGATCGGGCCGTAATTTTTCAGGACATTGACAAAAGCTTTCGTCGCCTCAATCGCCTGCGGCGATGAGATGGCAGATTTGCCATTACTGTCGATCCACTGGCCGCCGTAGCCCCACAGGAATGCAGCCCACGCAAAGGTATTCTGAATCCCCTGCGCTCCGCGCAGCGTGATACCGGCAACCTGACCGTTGGTTTTCTCTTTGATGGTCTTCGCCGCAGCCGTCAGCTCATCAAAGGTTTTCGGTACCGCAATACCGTACTGCGCAAAGAGATCTTTGCGGTACATCAGGAAGGTGCTTTCGCCGTAAACCGGCAGCCCGTAGTAACCCTCTTTATAACCGCAGCGTCCCGGCATAGCTCGGAACGAAATCCGTACTGTCATAAAATGCGCTATCGCTCTTCATCCACTTATCGACGGGGACAATATAGCCTGCCGAGGCATAACCGACCGCGTGGACCCAGTCGTCCATGACGACGTCATAACGTCCGCTGTGCGAGGAGAAGGCCAGCAGGGCTTTGGAAGTCAGATCGCTGTAGGGCACAATCTCAGCCTGGACCTTAATACCGGTCTCTTTTTCAAACTCCGGTAATAATGCTTTTATGGAATCGCTGGTACTGTGGCCTTCCAGCAGGACACGAATGGTTTCCTGCGCGCTGGCGTTACCCGCCAGCAGCAACGTGCTGATAATACCTGCGATCGTGATTTTCTTTATGCTCATCTCATCACCTGGTTATTCAGTCAAAATGTCAGACCCGGACAATTTCTCCGGTACGGGCAGAGTCCATAATGGCAAGGGTAATGCGCAGGGCTTCGTTAGCCTCTTCGCCGGTTGCCACGCTGGTTGAACCGCTGCGAACATCGGCCAGGAATGCCATCAGTTCCTCGCGCAGATCGCCTTTGATTTCTCCCTGACTCAGCGGCCAGTGCTGGGTGTCGATATAGCGGTTCATGTTTTCAGAAGCGTGATACAGGCCGGACTCCCCACATTCAATTTCAATCAGGCCCCTGGTCGCAAGAATCGTCATTTTGGCGTCAAGCAGAGTGCGTGAACCCGCCGGCAGCGCCCACGAGCTTTCCAGATTCACCACGGTTCCATCGTCAAAGCGGATGATGGCGAAAACTGAATCTTCGGTACCCAGGTGACCCAGCAGTTTGTTGGTGGTCTGCGCATAAACGCTTACCGGACTGGCGTGCTTCAGCAGCCAGAGGATCATATCAACGTCGTGAACGGTGACGTGCAGCGGCAACGGCAGGCTACCGCCGTAACGGGCCGGGCCTTCAATCGCAGGGCTGTTGCGACGGGCGGTGATATGGCTCACTTCTCCTGCACTGCCGGTCGCCAGGATTTCCTGAGCACGGGAGTAGCGTGGATCGAAGCGCAGCAAGAAGCCAATCCCCAGCTTCACATTGGCGTCACGCGCTGCCCGGATTATGGCTTCGCCATCTTCCATTGTGGCTGCGATCGGTTTTTCGAGAAAAATATGCGCCCCCACTTTAGCCGCCGCGAGCGCGGGAGCAAGATGGAAGTCATCTTTGGTGCAGATACTTACGATGGCTGGTTTTTCCTGCTCCAGCATCTGGTTGAAATCTTCATAGCAGTTCAGCTGCGGGATCCACTCCTTCAGCGCTTCGCTGCGGGATAAGTCCGGATCGGCCACGCCAACCACCTCTACGCCGTACATCTGCTGCCAGATTCTGGCATGCATTGCGCCCATGAAACCTGCGCCGATGACGCACACTTTAATCACGCTGTCTGTCATTTCACTTTCCTCAGTACCGGGTTTGAAAAATTGAGTAACGCTTCCTGCAACCTGTTCGGTAATTCAATTAACATGCCAGAAAAATGCCAGATTAATACCAATAAGTCAAAATCCTTTAAAATCAAAGCAATTAACATTTTAAGGCACATTATATCAACATATTTAACCTGTTATACTGCCTGCTTTTTCGTGTTGTCCAGCACATTTATGGTGCTTTTGATCAAATTTAGAGCACCATCACGAAGCGTCAGGTATTAAATAAAAATACCAATTTACATATCTGGTATTATTGTGATTATCTATTTGGCAATGACAAAACCAACAGGAGTGAAAAAATGGCGATTGACATAAATCGACTCAAAAATCGGCTGGTTGTATCTTGCCAGCCGGTAACCGATGGACCGATGGACCGCACAGATATCGTGGTCGCGATGGCGCGCAGTGCGGAACGGGCCGGAGCCGGCGCGGTGCGCATTGAAGGAGTGGATAATGTCCGTCAGGTTTCCAGACACCTGGATATTCCCGTTATCGGGATTGTTAAGCGCGATCTGGACGATTCGCCGGTGCGCATCACTCCCTTCCTGAACGATGTATCAGCCCTGATTGCTGCCGGGGCCAGTATCATTGCGATTGACGCCACGGCGCGTCCCCGTCCGGTAGCCGTGGCGGAACTTTACCGGCTTGCCCGTCAGTCCGGCGTGCTGGTAATGGCCGATTGCTCAACGTTAGCAGAGGGTATCGCAGCCGCAGAGCTGGGATTCGATCTGATTGGCACGACGCTCTCCGGTTACACCGCCGAAACCTCGGATCAGCCGATGGAACACCCGGATCTCGAACTTATTGCCCAACTGGCCGGGCGTGGCTATCGTGTTATGGCTGAAGGCCGCACCCGAACTCCCGCTCATGCGGCGGCTGCGCTTCAGGCCGGAGCCTTTGCGGTAACGGTGGGTTCGGCTATCACGCGTGTTGAACATATTACTGAGTGGTACAACAGCGCCCTCGCCGCGGTTGTTAACGGGAGAACGTCAGCATGATCCTGGCTCTGGATATTGGTGGCACCAAGCTTTCTGCAGCCTGGTTCGAGGGTCAACGCTGCATTGACCGTCGGCAGGTCGCTATGCGCTATGATGAAGCGGGGTTTCTTACCGCGCTTCGTGAAGTCACGCAGTCGGATTATCCGATCGAACGCGTCGCGGTAGCGGCGACGGGCTACCTGCGGGAAGGTCGGGTCTGGTCGGTGAACCAGAACACAATCCCATTCTGGAAAGGCTTTCCTCTCGGGATGGCGTTAGAGCAGCAGTTTAACTGTCCGGTTATCATGCTGAATGACGCCCAGGCCGCGGCGTGGGGAGAGTTTCTGCCGCGCCGCGAGCAACGCGCTAACCTGCTATTTATCACGCTTTCTACCGGCGTTGGCGGAGGGCTGATTTGTGACGGGAAGCTGCGTATTGGTCCACACGGACTCGCCGGGCATATCGGCCATGCGACGGTGAACATCGCACCAATGGACCCGGAGTCAGGCACCTGCGGCTGCGGCCGTACCGGTTGTCTGGAGCACGTTGCCTCCGGCACCGCGCTGGCGCGACAGGCCACGGCACTCTTCGGACGCCCTTTCAACAGCCGCCAGCTTTTTGCGCTGGCAGGTACAAACCCGCAGGCCGACGCCATTATTGATAACGCCGCCAGAGCGGTCGCCCAGGCGATAGCCGATACGCTGATGGTTGTCGATATTGAAGAGGTGGTGATTGGGGGAAGCGTGGGTCTGGCGGATGGCATGCTTGCCCGGGTGCAAAAGGCGCTGCAGGAACTTTCAGAGCTGTTTAAGCTGCCAGTGACTCACGCGCTGGGCGGCGGCGATGCAGGATTACTGGGTGTTGCTGACTGGGCACAACACCAGTAGCGATCGTTACATACCAGACGAGATATCGCGCTGGAGCTCAACAAGAAAATCGTAGCTGTCGCCCCGATACCAGGTATGGGTATATTCAATCGGGCGACCATCCTCGAGGTAGCAGTGACGCTCAACGTGCAGCGCCGGACTATGTACAGGCATATCCAGCAACTGGCTGTGATCGCGATTCAGCGGCTCAGCCCGAATGCGCTGTAACGCGCGTGCCGGCATGAAACCGTGCAGCTGGAGCACGGCATACAATGAATCGCTCAGTTCATCCATATCAGGAATAAATATCTGCGGCACCACCGCAATTTCCACTGCCATCGGCCGGTCGTCGACGGTACGCAGGCGCTTAAGCCGCCATACCATCGCTCCGGGAGAGAGGTTCAGGGCAATAATCTCGGAGGGAGATGCGTACGTCAGTTCCTTCTCCAGCCAGCGGCCACCGGGCTGATAACCGCGTGAAATCATATCTTCACTAAAGCTGGTCAGCGATGAGAGTGGTTTTTCTACTCTTCCGGCCACGGTGCTGCGCGCCCCACGTCGCTGTACGATGACCTGTGCGTTTGCCAGCTCACTTAATGCGCGCCGAACCGTGACTCTGGATAGGCTCAACTGTTCTGAAAGTTCACGTTCACTGGGAATGGCATAACCCGGCTTTAGCTCACCACGGCCGATCATGTCACGAAAACCTCTCTCCAGGCGCAGATAAAGCGGTCCGGCCCCGCGATTCGCATCGTCGCAATACGTTTTCAGTGTCTCAATGAATTTTCGTTCCACGCCTTCACCATCCATTCCCCGGACATACTTGAAGATTACCTGATGTTACCAATCCGGCATAGCGCTGATGATACCATTTTGTCCAACTGGTATCGTCGATGTCCCCGTTATCGCGGAAGGCAACGTTGAGACCCCCGAGATGGCCGTACACTGTCTGAGACCAGGCGTTCATGCGGTTGTGAATCGCCACGTATAATTTAGATACTTCCAGGCCGTATTCATAGACCAGGTTGTTGATGATAACTATTTCACCAATGCACCAAGATTAGCCACAATATTACTGCATTGCTACTTTATCCAGAGGTGGTCATTCTGGTGGTCTTAACAGAACGGCAATTCAAGTTTAGCTTACATATTAGCCAGTTACTGGCAAAGGCGCTCCCGGTCAGAGGAACCATATTTAGAGAAGCCCGCTTAAGGAAACTTAAGCGGGCTTTTTGCTATTTGGGATTATTGCATTGGACTGATCCCACCCCAGTAGACGATCCTGCTCTATAGTTTGACGGAGTCAGATTTTGTTGAGGCGACACAAATCTGAGGCTCATACAGAGGTGAAGAGTCGCGTGCAAAACCGATAGCTATGGGCATCCAGCCATTCTGTAGATCTCAGAAATCACCTGCATCGTTGCGTCTTCGATCGCGCCTTCATTACGGCTTAAAAACCAGCCGTGATTTGCAATTTCTCGTTCGAACGCGTGGGTGCAAGCAACGAGCTCTTCCAGCTTGTGAATCACCGTACTACTTAGCCCACGCGCTCGGCCTGCGGCCCTCGCCCATGAGATATCAGGCGCAGTAACAACCCCGACGTGCAGGTCTGGCGTGCGCACGTTTCGTTCCATATTAAGCTGTAAAATCTCGGCAAATGGCACCATCCGACGAAACGCGGCATCCGAGGGATACCAGCGATCCATCAGGATAATGCTGTCCGCTGGTTGCTTAGTCAGCACCTGCCGGGAACTCCATGCACGGCTATCAGCAAAGCGCTCGCAAACCTCCCATTCCAAATCCAGGGCGGGGTTTCTGGCGAGTTTGTTAACAAGGGCCATTGTTTCCCCCCTGTAGAGATCGCTTTTTTTCTCGCAAAGTCGGATGACCTTCTTGTTGTCTGCCCTTAGTACTTTCGTAATGGCTTCCAACAGCGTGGTTTTACCGGCTCCCTTGGGCCCATCCAGAGCAACAAACAGCTGACGACTCATTCATTCTGCAAATGACGATTGATACAGGTTTTTTGTAAAGCTTAAATCTGGCAAAAGCATCTGACTTCCTTTGTATGAATAGCTGCCCTCCCTCTTCGTTCGTCGGGGCACCTGGCGCATCAGCGCGAATCGGATAGAGGGATCTTATAAACAGAGACTGATGAACATTCTGGCAGAGGTGCTAACACCCTGGATTACAGTCGTTCATGGTCACGATCCCTATGTCATGACCTGCGCGATGCAGTTTAAGGGATCCGCGTAGAAAACGGAAAATACCCGACGCTAAACCTACTTTTGAAGCAGACAGGCATTGACGGGCAGCTTTGAGCGAGGAGCAGACGTTAGCTGTACAAACGACTCCTCGCTGCGGGTTCCTTTTATCAGAATTGATAAGCTACGTTAACTGAGAAATTACGCGGCTCACCGTAGACGTAGCCACTCATATATGTGTAGTACGTCCGGTCAAACAGGTTATTCACGTTAGCCTGCACGGAGACCTGATTATTAATCTGATAGTGAGCAAACAGGCTCGTCAGGGGATAACTGCCCTGGTAAACACGCTGTGTGCTACCATCGGGTGCTGTAACATCTTCAAACACACGGTTTTGCCAGTTTATTCCCCCACCAATGGTTAGTGCCTGGAGCATCGGCAGGCGATAACGGGTAAACAATTTCAGGTCGGTCTGCGGCTGGTCCGGGTTATAACGGCCATCCGAATCACGTGCTACATAGCGGGTTGCACCAAAGGTCATTTGCAGGTTATCGGTGAGTGCGCCGTTCAGCTCAAACTCGGCTCCTTTACTGCGTGCACCTTTGGTTGGAGAATAAGCCTGCTCGCTGCTGTTATTGACAAAACTGCCATCAACGGCCTGACCGACATTGTTTTGTTCTATGCGGAAGACAGCCATGGTTGCGGTGAGGCGTCCATCAAACCAAGCGGATTTCAGACCCGTTTCATAGCTTTTTCCCGTGACGGGGGCCAGATATTTTCCACTGCTGTCGCGGTAGGTCTGCGGTTGGAAGATAGAGGTATAGCTGGCATATGCAGACCAAGTATCGTTGATGTCATACACTACACCAGCGTAGGGGGTAATGTTGTTTTTTTCCATATTGCCGCTTGTACCATCGGTGCTGTACTGCGTATAACGTGCACCGACAATGAGCGACAGCGGGTCAGTCAGTGAAAAACGCGCTGCGGTGTAGGCCGACTTCTGGCGCACGACGTCATCCGCGTTTTGATACCAGTCGCCCCATGTAGGCTCGGCGATATGGCCATTCCAGTGATTGTTGAAGATACCGATATCGCTGGCGGTGATATCTCCGGCATCATCATCCGTGAGCCCATTGCTACTGTTGGTCATATTATGCTGACGGCTATAGTTCATACCGGCCATCAGCTGATGTTCGCGCCCGAAGAGCATAAAAGGTCCGCTGACGTAACCATCCACGGAGGTCAGCTCACGCTTGCCCCGGTCCATGCTGCCAAAACCATCAGCACCTTCGCCGGTATCCTGATCCGGATATGACATATATCCCACATAAAGAAGCTTATCGCTGAAGGTGTTTTCAGCATGCGTGCCGTTCAGGCGGAACGTCCAGCCGTTATCAAAGTTATGTACCAGGTCGGCATACACTTTGCGTGCGGTTGTATGATAGTAGGTCCAGTCGGCGGCAGAGTTCAGGCTGCGCGAGTAATGGGTCAGGGCACCATTGCTGTAGAACACCGGGTTGCCGCCCCAGGTGGGATCGTTGGTATCGGCATCCTGATAATCGTACCCAAGCGATAACGTGGTATTATCGGTAACATCCGCATCCACCACGCCATAGAAGAATTTAGTGTTTTTGCTATAACGATCCAGCCAGCTGTCCTGATTCTGGTAACCAGCAATGATGCGGCCACGCAACGATCCTGATGCATTTAATGGGGTGGAGACATCGGCGACATAACGCTGTTTATTCCAGCTACCATAACTGGCGTTAAATGTGCCGGTAAACTCTTTGCTGTCAGCATGCTTACGCACCATATTGACGGAGGCTGCAGGGCTACCTGCTCCGGTCATCAGGCCCGTTGCGCCACGAACCACCTCGATACGATCATAAATTGCCGTATCTGAAGCAGCATCGCCATAGTTCCAGGCATCACCAACCGAGGTAGGAATACCGTCAAAGGTAAAGTTGCTCAGTTGAAATCCACGCGAGAAGTAGTAGGTTCGCTCACTGTCAATCAAATTACTGGTGATGCCCGTGGTGTTATTGAGAACGTCATTGACCGTCTGCAGTTGCTGATCCTGCATACGTTGCTGAGTGATCACGCTGACGGACTGCGGTACGTCGCGCGGTGTCAGCAGCAGTTTTGTCCCTGCCCGTGTGGTTTTAACCTGGTAATCGGTCTTGTCCTGAGCTGCCGTGGCGTCGCTAACAGCATTAGCATTCACGACCATGACTTCCTGAGTTTGCGTATTTTCTGCCGCCAGGGCCGGGTTAAGAAAGACGTGTACCGCCATTGCCAGAAATGAGATGGTGAATGTTTTACGGATGTGCGGCTCGATCGAACCCGCACAGATTTCCCTGTGTTTTAAAAACATAGTATTCCTCGCAAAAAAGAGTGTTGTTGTGTTCATTCTTATTTTTAATTGCAGCGCTATGCGTTCTCGTATAGCCAAACCATTGAACTCGTCACCGGATGCCAGCTTCGTCGCGACGCGATTTCTCACGCAGGTTTTGTGCGGTGATGTCACTGCGTCGGAATGTGCTTAAACATTTTCGTATGATGCGCAACACGGTGGCATTTAATGCTAAGAACAGTAGTTACTGCGAAGGCTAATGATAATTATTTGCTTTAATAAAGCTAAAAAGGTTTCATTTGATTGTGTAACCAGTTGTGTAAATTATTGTAAATCAATGTATAGCGAAGAAATCACATTGTTGATTGCTGATGTTTACACTTTTATCGTCGTCAATTTATTGCCAAATTTGGTCGTTTTCAGGTTAAAAATCGCGATTGCACCGAGAATTGCCATGTCACAGCAAGCGGTGGTTGACCGTACATTTGCGTCATTTTAGTAAATACGTATTATTCTCATTCTTTCTTCGATCCTCCGGTTAAGGCAGCGACCTACGGTGATCCCTTTATCCATCAATGGAGTTAAGAATGAAATTGTCTTTCATCCCGCGTCAGGTTCCGCTTGCCGCTGCAATTATCGCCACCATAAGCCTGACGGCTTGCCAGGCACCGGCCAAAAAAGCAGAAGTGCCAGCCGCCGCGGTGAAGCCACTTAATACGCAACTGACTCAGCGTGTGCTGGGGGATGGTCTGTATGAACTGGCATATTCTCCTACGGAGAAGGCGTTGTATGTAGCCAGTGCTCAGGGCTTTAAAAACGTAAATGGCGGTATGATTTATCGCCTTGATCCGCTGACGCTGGAAACTCAGGGTGAAACCCACACCGATCTGAAAAACTTTGGCATGGCGATGGAAGACGAAGGGCGCGTCTTCTACACCACCAATTCGCTTGACGGTGGTGTGTCGAAAGTTGACGCGCAGAGCGGCAAAGTGCTGAAACGCCTGATGCTGGGTGGCAAGAAAGACAAAGATGGCGATGTGCCAGGTGCACGTGAAATGCTGCTCCAGGGAGACGAGCTATACGTAGGGCGCGTAGCCGATCCTGGATTTATCTCGGTGGTGGATACCAAAACGTTCACTTTGAAAACGACCATCAAGAATGCCGGTAAGTGGGTAACGGGCATAATTTATTCCCCAGTAACCGAGCACGTTTATGCCGCTAACGGTGCGGGTGAAATTTTGGTCATTAACCCACGAACCCACAAAATTGAACAGCGCTGGACAGCGGGTGATGGAAAAGAATATCTGTTCCTGAATATGGCGAATGATCCGTCAACAGGTCGCCTTTTCGTCACCGACGATTCTAAAGGCAAAGTCACTCTGGTCTTCGACGAACGCACTGGCAAAGTAATCAAACGTCTTCCGGGTGATGCGCTGGGTATTAAATTCAACAGTAAGCATAATGAGATCTATATCTCTCAGCGTGAGTCGAAGAAAGTACTGCAGCTTGATGCTACCACCTATGCTGTGAAAAACAGCTGGTCATTCGACACCAACCCGAACAGCTTGCTGGTCTCTGCGGATGGCAATACCCTGTATGTCTCGCTGAAGCAGGCATTTAATGACGATAGCTCCACTCAGGGCAAGGATAGCGTGGCGCGTATTGCGCTTAAGTAAGAGCTAATGAGCGTAGCAGCGTAATGCATTGCTACGCTTACATTAGCAACGTCCGCTTTTGGCACGCTACGGACTTTACTTACATATCCTGATGCGTCAGGCTGCTAGTCACAAAAGTTTCTTGCTACTTCCTGGTGGTGCTACCGTCTGGGAGGGTGAATCATGACTACTATTCTGAGATCTTTTCCCGGTTTCCCTTTTTCATACCGCCATTCATTCTTCATTTTACTGATGACTTTATGCTCAAGCTCCGGAGTAGTTGTCGATTCAAGGATCTGTGTATTCTGAACTCTTCCGTCTGCATCAACATCAAACTGTATCCGCAGGGCATTCGGCAGTAACTTTCCGTTCTTATCATGAGTGGTAATTGCTGTATTTGCAGAGGAAGTGCTACCAGATGGCGTGCTGGCGCAGCCAGCCAGAAGCAGTGGCAGGATGAAGGTGAGTAGTCCGATAGATTTCATGAAGCGTCCGTGTTTTAAAATTAACCATATGGCTGTTACTACAGTAACCCATGTCACACAAGCTAACAGCCAAATTTTCATGGATAGAAACCGCTCAATGACTAGATAAATGGAGCCTGTTATCAGGCGGCATCCCACTGAGGGCTTTGCAACATCATCATGCCGCTTTGAGCAAGGAGCAGAAGACTGCTTTAAAGCATGCATGAACTCTTTAAAAGTAAATCGTTTTTGGCAGGACACCGGGACCAGAGCCGCTGTTACTTTTCGGGAAAATGTGAATTGTGGATCAGGAAATGCTCAATCGCGCTGATTAAACCGGGAGCTAAGGGGAGCGCTGGTTCAGAGTATGAAGCGATATTCGCCCTGCGATCGTCCGAAGTCACCTCTTTCAGAACATGGTTCATATTGGGCAATATAACCAGGGATGCTTGAGGATTCGCGGCCTTAAGCAGTCTTGCATCCGTTTCTTCCACCTGGAGATCGCGTTGCCCTTGCAGCACCAACACGGGTTTGGAAATACTCGAAATGAGATGACCCGGATTATATGAAAACGCATTGATTAAAAACCCCTGAACCGCAGGATTAAAGAGATTTTGCAATGCCGGATGCATATTCGTCATATCGACCCGCCGCCGATGCTCCAGAGCATCAATTATCGGCAGTGCCTGCTTTAATAGCATTTCGTTATCCGGATTAGCCTTAAGTTGCCCCCTCAGCACCTCGCCCATCGGCCTCCCGGGCGTTGCGATAAGAACCACGCCGCACACCTCCTCTTCCTGAGCCGAGGCAAGTGCAACCACGCCGCCTTCGCTGTGTCCTAACACCCAAATACAGGGAGTGTGCATCTGACGTCTAAGCACTGCTACCCAGGATCGAACGTCGTCAACATAGTCGGCAATCGTCACCGCATTGGCATCCTCTACGGCCAGTGCGCTAGCGAACATTCCACGTTTGTCGATACGAAGCGTGGCAAAGCCTTTTGCCGCCAGGCCTTCAGCAAGAAGTCGGTAAGGCGATGCATTCACCCCAAGCGGGTTGTTCCCATCCCGATCGGTCGGACCGGAGCCAGGAACGATAAGAACAACGGCGGTTGGTTTGGAATTTGGGGTGAGTAACGTACCTTTCAAAGGCCCTTTTGGCCCAGCGGCCTCCAGGACAGTTTCGGAAAAGGTCATCGGCACTGCAGCCAGACTCACAAATGGGCAAGCGCTCAAAAGGGCAATGGAGGCGGTAATATTCATCGGCGATGTTCCTGTAAAACTCAGCGTCCCGGTCAATTTATATTATAAATATGGCCTGCTCTCCATTAGATATCATTCTTCTATCATGCTCACTATCCACCAGACGAGTGTATATCGTCCTCCCGTGCGAAAGCGGTATCGGTTAGCCGACGCCCACCATAACGTGCTTTCTCCCCCCGGCGAATCAGCCGGTCGCCGATAATCACATCGCGCGTTGCCGTGCGACAGTTATAGGGGGTCGGTGAAGTCCAACGCAGTATTTCGTCGAGCGCTGAATTCATTAGCCCCCGCCCTGCCGATCGCCGCCGCCGGCGGAGGTTCACTGTTGATAATCGCTTCAGACATCGTTACCTCCCCGGTTTATTGCAGTCGCCAGCCTTCAGCGCGGTTGCGCGCCTGCCAGAAATCGGCATAGCGACCGCCCGCGGCCAGTAATTGCTGATGGTTGCCCTGCTCGATAATGTGCTGCCGATCCAGCACCAGAATCTGGTCAGCGTTTTGGATGGTCGAGAGCTGATGGGCAATAACCAGCAACGTACAACGATGGTGCAGAGACCGTAATCCGGCGGCGATCGCGGACTGATTCTCCGCATCAAGAGCGCCGGTGGCCTCATCCAGCAGCAATATCGGCGCGTTTTTCAACAAGGCGCGCGCGATGGCGACGCGCTGGCGTTCACCGCCGGAAAGCAGACCCCCGCCCTCGCCAACCTGACTTTGCCAGCCATCCGGCAGACGCTGCAGCAGCTCGTCCAGCCGCGCCAGCCTGACCGCCTGCGCAATCTCCTGCGCATCGGCGTGCGGATTGCCAATCAATACGTTTTCCCGCAGGGTGCCGCTGAACAGATAATTGTCCTGAAAGACTGGCGCGATCAGCGACATGTGCTCGCGACTGCTCAACCGGCGCAGATCGGTGCCCCCCAGCGTAATGCTGCCGCTGTCGGGATCGAAGAAACGCGCGATCAAACGCATAAGGGTGGTTTTACCGGCGCCAGAGAGGCCCACCAGCGCCGTGGTGGTGTTGGCGGGCAGCGTAAGCGACACATTTTTCAGGATCGGCCGCTCGGGTTGATAGCCAAAGGTCACGTTATGCAGCTGAATACTGGCCTCGCCGCCGTATGGCTGCGGATCGTCGGCCTGCGGCAAGGGTTGCTCGGCCAGTACCCGTTCCACCGCATCCATTTGGGCAGAAGCCATACGGATCCCGGATCCGTAGGCCGCCACTTCGGTAAGGGGATCAATCACCCGGTTAATCAGCACCAGCAGCGCCAGCAGCGTGGTCAGCTGCTGCGGATCGTTATCGGCCAGCCCCAGCCAGGTGACGCTGGCCATCAACGTCAGGAAGCTGAGCTGCGCCAGCCAGGAGTTCGCCAGTAACGGCGGCAGCACCAGCCACAGCTGGCGTTTACTGGCCCGATTTTGTGCCACCAGGGCCGCATCAAAATTGGTATGTCCCTGTTCGCCGCAGCCGTGAGTGCGCAGCACCATTTGGTTCTGCGCAAACTCAAGCATACGTTCGCTGGCTTCCGCCGTGGCAAGGTGAACGGCTTCGTCTGCGGCGCGGCCCAGCCTGCCCGCCCACCAATAAACCAGCGCCACCAGCGGAAAAATCACCAGCGCGATCAGCGCGATACGCCAGTCGAAGAAAAAGGTAATCACCACCACCACCAGCGGCGTCAAGGTGGCGCGCATGAGCGGGCTTAACTGATGGGCGGGCAGCCCGAGGATTTCCATCACCCCCTGACTGAGCAGCACGCCAAGCTGGCCGGTATTGGCGGGGCTGAACCAGCCCAGCGGCAGAGTCACCACGTGGTCGCCAATGCGGTGACGTAGGGTATTCAGTAGCGCGATGGCCACCCTGAAGCCGCCCAACGAGGCAACGTAGTTAAGATACCAGGCGAGCAACGTAGCCAGCGTGAGCGGCAATAACCACCACATCGCTCGAGTGATATCATCCTGCAATAGCGCCTGGACGATCGGCACGACCATCGCAAAAGCGACCCCCTGCAACAGGCAGAAAAGCACCATCAGGATCAGGTAACGCCGCAGACACCTGGCGTTATCTTTGCCCAGCAGCGACGAGAGACGGGTCAGCAGCATACCTCCTCCTTTGATGGTGAGAACTGGGCCTGCCACAGACGCGCGTATTCGCCCTTGTTAGCCAGCAGCTGGCTATGCGTTCCCTGTTCCACAAACCGTCCCTGCGCCAGCACCACAATATTATCGGCGTTAACCACCGTCGCGAGGCGGTGAGCCACCACCAGCAGCGAGCGGTTGCCCTGTTGAGAAATGAGCCGGGAGAGCGTGTCCTGAATGGCGGCCTCCGACTCGGCGTCAGCCTGCGCCGTGGCTTCATCCAGCACCAGCAGCTGCGGCTCCTTGAGCAGCGCTCTGGCAATACTCAGGCGCTGCGCTTCCCCGCCCGACAGGCGGGCATCTTCGCCATAAACCGACTGATAGCCGCGCGGCAGTTGCAGAATGCGTTGATGGATATTGGCCGCCTGCGCCGCGGCAATCACTTGCCGATCGGTGGCCTGCGGATCACCGAGGGCAATGTTGTCTCTGATGCTGAGCCGCAGCAGTCGCACCTCCTGAAAGACGCAGCCAATCTGGCGATAGAGATGGTCGGTCGCGATATTCGCCAGATCGACGCCCCCCAGCATAATCCGGCCGGAGTCGGGCTCAGCAAAGCGCAGGAGTAGCTTCGCCAGCGTTGATTTGCCCGCCCCGGATGCGCCAACCAGCGCCGTTACCGTACCGGGCTCCAGCGTCAGCGATACGTCATGCAGAATCTGGCGATCGGGCCCGTAGCTAAAGCTGATGCGCTCAAAGCGCACCTGGCTGCCCGCATTGCGCATCACCCGCTCCGGCTCCTTTTGTTGCGGGATCGCCAGTAACCCGGCCAGGCGAGTAAAAGCTCCCTTCGCCATCTGCAGCGACTGTGCGCTGCTGCTTAACGTGCCAATGGGCACCGAGATCCCCAGCCCCAGCACCGCAAACGGCAGCAGTTGCCAGACCTCCATCCAGCCGAGATGAATAAAGGTGACGCCGCCAACCAGCACCAGCAGCAACAAGGTGATCGGCGCGATGATCACCCCAGAGAGGCTTTCCGGCTTGATCAGCGGGCGCACCCAGTCGAGGAAGAAATCGCGAAAGCTGTCTACCGCCCGACGATACGCCTGATGAGCAACGCCATGCTGGCCGAAGGTTTTCACCACCGGTATGCCCTGGACAAACTCTACCACCGAGCGATTGACCTGCTCCAGCTGCTGGCCGTATTCCGCCATTTTGGCCTGGCTGGCACGCATAATCCGGCGATAGAGCAGAAAAAAGAACGGTAGCGGAATCAAGGCAATCAGCGTCATCCGCCAATCGATGAACAGCAGGTAGCCGTAGACGCACAGCAGGGTGGTGGCGGCATTTGCCAGGTTCAGATAGGAGTGCGCCACCAGATGATGAATGGCGGTCACGTCATCCTGCATACCCTGCTTAATTCTGCCGCTGCTGTTGGCGCTGAACCAGCTGAGCGGCGCGTGCGCCATACGACGCGCTAGCTGGCGGCGCAGCCACAGGGAGAACGCGTTGTCAGCGAGGTGAGTTGTGAGATCGGCCAGGCCGCGCAACGCCAATCCTCCTCCCAGGCAGAAAGCGGATATTTTCACGATATGCCAGGCGAGGGCCGCGCGATCTGCCTGCGCGCTCATCAGCACCCGCGCCAGTTCAGTCAGACCAATCAGCGGGGCCAGCACCAGCGCCGATGAACCCACCTGAAGCACTACCGCCAGCGCAATCCAGCCGCGAACCGGCCGCAATAGCCCGGCCTGCTGAGGTTCAGTCTCGCATGTTGAAGTCATCACAAATCTCCTTGTCAAACACCGCGCCTGGATCAGCGTCACCGCCGCTGAGATGCAGACCTGCGGTGCAAATCTGTCTGGCTGCCGGTAAATCATGGGTAATAAAAAGCACTGCCATGCCCTGCGCCAGTAGCTGACTCAGCAGTTGCAGAATCGTGCGGGCGCTGAGCACATCCAGCGCCGAGGTCACTTCATCGCAGATAAGCACGCTGGGCTGACCCGCCAGCGCTCGCGCCAGCGCCACGCGCTGCTGTTCGCCGCCGGAGAGCTCTCGCGGCAGGCGACGGGCGTAATCGCCGGGCAGTCCGACCTGGCGCAGCAGCGCGGCCACGCTGCCTGGGTGGGATAATCGGTACCGATCGAGCGCCTGCTGTAGCTGCCGCCCAACGCTGCGCAGCGGGTGCAGAGAATGGGCCGGGTCCTGAGGCACCAGCGCGATGGCGCGCTGCTGTTCGCGGGAGCGCCGGCGCACATCGCTTGCCAGCGGTCGATCGTCAAGAGCGATAGCGCCCTGATGAGGGGGATTTAGCCCCGCCAGCGAGCGCGCGAGGGTGCTTTTGCCAATGCCGGATGGCCCGGTGACCGCCAGGCACTGCCCCGGATGCAGCGCGAAACTCAGCGCCGGCAACGCGGTCCGTCGCGAATCCCCCGGATGCCAGCGCGCAACCCGCAGCCGCGGCGCTTCCTGAGCGGTGACCGGTTGTGACCACGTCACAGGAGACAACCACGCCTGCAGCAGCGGACTTTTGGGGGTGGCAAAAAGCTGCCGGGTGTCACCATATTCCATCTGCTGCCCGTTGTGCAGTACCAGCATCCGTTGCGCTATTTCCGCCACGGCGTTGAGCTGGTGACCGATCAGCAGCAGAGCAAAGCGATATTGCCGCTGTAGCTGACGCAGTTCCGCCATCATCTGCTCGCGATGTCGCCGATCTAATCCGGCGAAGGGCTCATCGAGAATGAGGAGCTGCGGGCGCTTCAATAACACCCGAGCGAGTGCGACCCGCCGACGCTGCCCGCCGGAAAGCTGGTGGGGGAAACGCTGCAGGAAAGCGTCATCCTGCGGCAATCCGAGCGAAGCCAGCATCTCGCGAATGGCGTTGACGTCACCATGATGAAATTCATTAAGCTGACGCCGCACCGACATACCCGGCGTCAGCTCCTGTGCCGGGTCCTGGCCAAGCCAGGCGGTATACCTGAATCTGAGCTGCCGGAGCTGGCGAGGCGTCGCCTGCAATACCTCGCATCCGCAGCAGATAATCTGCCCGCCGGCGTGGCGCTGCCCGGAGATCAGGTCACCCAGCAGCGCGCGCCCAAGGGTGCTTTTCCCCGCCCCGCTGCCGCCAATCAGCGCCAGCGAACCACCCGCGGCCAGCTCAAAGTTAATGTCCTGCAGCACCGCATCGCCCTGCGAGTTGCGGATCGTCAGGCCGGACACCTGAACCACCCAACGCATCAGCTCCTGCTCCAGCGGTCAGTCTGCAAACTGATGGCCACCACCACCAGCGCGATAGCAAGCGCAGGTAGCAGCGCCGCCCAGGGATTAAGCATCAGTCCGGGTAATCCGTCGCGCACCATTGACGCCCAGTCGATCCCGCCGGGAGTGGCGATACCGAGAAAACTGGCCGAGGCGAGCAGGTAAATCGCCGCGACTAAACGGGTTGTCCCATCGGCCAGGATACCGGGCACAATCACCGGCAGGACTTCGCGCCATAACAGTAACGGCAGCGCATCGCCTGCCGCACGCGCGACCTCGACATAACCGGTATCGAGGACGGGATCCGCCAGCGAACGTACGTAGCGCAGGGTAAAAGGAATATTGAGTAGCGTCATCCCGATCAACAGCGCGACCTGCCCGTTGCCAAAGGCATAGATCACCCCGATCAGTACCAGCAGCGGGGGCATGTACAGCAGCGGATCCAGTAACACCACCAGCCTTCTCCCGCGATCGGGCAAAGCCACCAACAGCAGCGCGCACAGGCTGCCTAAAAATGAGGAACACAGTGCGCACAACAGAGGGAACAGCAGAATATTGCGACCGCCGCTCAGCAGACGGCTCAAAACATCCCGCCCCAGCCCATCGCTGCCCAGCCACAGCGTTTTATCCGGCAGCTGCCAGGCCAGACCGAGACTACGCTGTGGGTTATAGGGGGCCAGCCACGGGCCACAGATAATCACGGCAATCAGCAATAAAGCGACGATTCTCACGAGCGCCTCCGCCAGGGATCGAGCCAGACCGCCAGGATATCCGCCGTGAACCAACACAGGGCGGTAATCAGCGCCAACAGCATCGCTACTCCCTGAAGCAAAATGGCATCACGGGTATTCAGCGCCGTCAGCAGCAGCTCGCCGAGGCCGGGAAAGCCAAATACGCGTTCCACCACCACGGCGCCGCCAATCAGGTAGGGTAAACTGGCGGTAAACAATTGGGCCAGCGGCCCTGCGGCCTGCGGCAGCAAATGGCGGGCCACCAGCGTCAGCCCGCGCACGCCGTTAAGGCGGGCGCTGAGGATATTGGGCGCGGCAGTCAGCCTTATCAGCGAGGCGCGTATCATACGCAGCAAATAACAGCCGCCGATCAGTGCCAAAGTCAGCGCAGGGAGAACCAGAATCGACCACTGGTCGCTGATATTGCCGGAAGCCGGCAGCAGGGAGACCGCCGGGAACCACCCCGCCCCAACCGCCAACAGCAGGATCATCAGCGTGGCAACAATAAATTCCGGGGTGCTTAATCCGCTCATTGCGATAAATGAGAGCAGCCGGTCCTGCCAGCGATCGCGATACATTGCCGCCAGTACGCCGCCGGTGCCTCCCAGCAGCAGCATCCCGCAGGCGGCCAGCAGCGCCAGCAGCCCGCTCCGTCGGGCGGCGGGAGCGATAATATCGGCTACCGGCTGTTGGCTGGTTATAGAGATGCCGGGATCGCCGCGCAGAATATCGCTAAGCCACTGCCAGTACCTTGCGGCGACGGGCCGATCGAGACCGAACTGATGCCGCAGCGTCTGCAACGCCTGCGGGGTGGCGCGTTCACCCAGTGCCTGCTCTGCGGCATCTCCGGGCGCCAGCGCCAGGGTGAAGAAGATCAACATGCTCGCCAGCCACAGCAGCAGCAGAGCGCTGAGCAGACGCCAGAGAACAAATCTGGCCATCATTGGCCGGCCGCCATTCGGGCGCTGCGGAACAGCGGGATCCCCTGGTTGAGCTCAACGCCCTGCAAGGCCGTCACCGCCGCCGAAAGCCCATCGCGATACCCCCAGAGCAAATACGGCCCCTGTTGCCACAGCTGTTGTTGTAACCGGTCGAGCTGCTGCAGTTGGCGCTGCGGATCGAGCGTTTTACGCGCCTGTTCTACCCCTGCCGCAAAATCGTCCGGATACCACCCGCCATAGTTATAGGGGTTATCATTACCGAACAGCATCGGGATCGCCGCCAGGAAGGGGCGATTTAACGCGTACATCGACAGCATCTGCGCCTGATGCAGACGCGAAATATCCCCCAGATAATCGGCCGCGGCCACCGTCTCAACCCTGAGGGTAATGCCCACGTCGGCCAGCTGCTGGCGTAATAGTTCTGCCGCGTCGTTCAGCCCCGGAGTTAGATCGGCGGTCAGCAAGGTCAGCTGCGTGATCCCTTTTTTGCGCAGCAGCGCCTGCGCCTCGGCAGCATCGGTCCGGCGCTGAGGGAGCTGGCTGTCAAAACCGCTGAGCCCCTGGCCGAACACGTCATTCCCGAGATAGCCATAGCCGCCGAGAACCACAGCAAGCAGCTGCTGACGGTTGACCAGCGTTTTCAGCGCCTGCCGGACCTCAACGTCGTCAAACGGTTTGACCCTGGTATTCATGGCAAAGTAATAACCGCTGGCATTCGCCACGCCGCTACGGATGATTTGCCAGCCCTGACGTCCGTCCACGCTGCGGGCGCTGCTAACCGGAATATCAAACGCATAGTCTGCCGCACCGCTCAGCAGGGCGTTTACCCGCGCCGTGGCATCGGCCAGCGGGCGAATTTCAATGCGATCAAACCACGCCGCAGGCTGCCATGCGTAAGGGTTGCGGCTGAGCAGCGCCCCGTTCTGCGCGTTGAAGGAGGCGACCTGATACGGGCCGCTGCATACCGGGATCGCCGCATCGCCCCGCCCCTGCTTCCATACCATGCTGGCGGCGGTCAGCACGGTGGTGACCAGATCGGCACGCGGACGGGTAAGAACCAGCTCCAGCTCTTCGGCATTCACCACGCGGCTGGCCTGCATATCGACATCGCTGAAGAATCCGGCAAAGCCGGGAGAGGCGGCCAGGAAGCGCAGGCTCGCCAGCACATCATCAGCGGTGAGCGGCGATCCATCGGAAAAGCGCACCCCGGAACGCAGTGAGACAGTCCAGCGCGTGGCATCCTGATTGGGGGTAATGGCGCGACTCAGCTGATAGTCGGGACGGCCCTGCCTGTCCGCCACCAGCACATCGCAGACGTTACCGCTCACCACCCAGGGGTAATAGGTTTGCGCGCGCCCGTAATCGAGCGTTTCGCTCTGGCTGCCCAACATCACCACCCGGAGAGTCCGGTCAGCGGCGGCCTGCGCGGCGGGCAGAGCCATTGTCACACCCAGGAACAGCCACCCTGGCAGGCGTAATTTCATCATAGTTGCATCCGGGTAAACTGAATGATGCGCCCGAACACCATCCGGGCGCAGCGGGTAATCAGAATTTAATTTGCGTGCCGACGCCCAACACGCGGCCATGTCCAACGGTGACCGCCTCGCTGCCCGGACCGTAATACAGACCAATGTACTGCGGGCGTTCATCCGTCAGGTTTTGACCGAAGACGTAGACATCGAAGGAGGAGAATTCCAGACCCACTTTGGCGTTGTAGAGCTGGTAGGCATCAAGCTTGAAGTGGCTGCCGACATCCGCTTCACGACTGCCGACGTACTGATGCTGCGCCAGGGCGAAGATATTGGCTTCCGGCAGCCCCAGCCAGGCGGCAGAATCGTAGTATTGCAGCGTCAGGTTGGTGTTGAATTTCGGTACCGCCGGTACCCGGTTGCCATTGCGTGCGCCGGATGAGGCCGCGACATCATCCGAAACATTGCGTAATTCCGTATGGGTGTAACCCGCCCCGCCGCTGACCTTCCAGTGCTCTGCCAGCTGCAGCGAGCCTTCCAGCTCCATGCCGTAGTTACGGGTATCCATCGGCTTCGGCACGAAGGTGAATGAGGCGGAATCCAGCGCGAACAGGTTTTCATCTTTTACGCTGTTATAGAACAACGAGGCGTTCAGCTCGGCACGCCCGTCCAGGAAACGGTTTTTGCTGCCGACCTCGTAGCTCCAGGAGGAGGAGTCCTTATAAGGCTCATCCTTCAAGCCGCTGGGCGCGTTGTTGGTAAAATTAGGGAAACCGCCGCTTTTCGCGCCGCGGGCGACGCTGGTATAGATCGTCGAGTCATCGGTCAGGTCATAACTCAGCGCCGCCCGGCCCGTCACCATGTCGTAATTCAGCACCCCGCTTTGATTGAAGGAGGCCACCGTCCCCGGGAAGCCGTTGGAACGATATAGCGATTCATAGGTTTTACGGTCATGGGTATAGCGACCGCCTAACGTCCCTTTCAGTTTTTCGGAGCCAAACAGCGGCACCGTCACCTCGCCAAAGGCGGCATAGCTGTCGGTGGTGTAATCCCCGTTACGCGTACCGTTGGTGGAAGCGAAGAACGCGGAATCATATTGGGTGGTCAGCTTGTAGCTGTCATGCAGATAGTTGATGCCGCCGACCCAGACAATATCCGCGTCATCGAGGCTACTCAGGCGCAGCTCCTGATACAGGCTGTTCTGGCTTTCGTCATAAGTACTCCAGTCGGTGGCCGGAATAAACGCCGACGTCGGCATACCGAACACTTTGCTATAGGTCAGCGCCTCGGAGTTATTGGTCAGGTTTTTAAAATCGTAATGGTTCACCGCGGAGACGGAGGTGAACTGCATCCGATCAAGCTGACGGCTGGCGGTTAATGACAGACCGGAAATCTCACGATCGACCCAGCCTTTAGGATCCAGCTCTATCGTGGGGAAGTTTGGGCCATTTTTGAGAATGAAGTTTGATGGCGTGTTGTTGTCCTGCTCGTAGTTGCCGGTCAGCACGAAGCGGGTACGATCGTCGGGGGTGAAGACCAGCGAACCGCGGAACACCCCGGTTTCCACCTTGCCCAGCTTGCCGCCCGGCGCGTTGTTATCCACATCGGCGCCCAGGTTGGAATAGGCGGCGGAGAAGCGCCCGCCCAGACGGTCCTCAATCAGTGGTCCGGAAACCGTCAGCTGGCCCACGTTCTCGGATTCACTGTTCAGGCCCGCTTCCGCACGCAAGGTGCCTTCAAAGGTATCGCCAGGCTGGCGCGTGGTGATGTTAATCGCCCCCGCCTGAGCGTTGCGTCCAAACACCGTGCCCTGCGGGCCGCGCAGGACTTCAATCCGTTCAACATCCAGGAAACGCAGATCCGCACCGAAGGCCGGTTGCGGCACGCCGTCGATATAGGTCACGACCGACGTATCATCAAAGCCGAGCGGCTGGGCCATCGGTCCGACCCCACGGATCGACATATAGGTTGAGCGCATATCCCCCAGCGAGCTGAAGCTGATGTTTGGCACGTCACGGATTAAATGCTCCACATCATCAACGCGGCGATCGCCCAGCGTCTGGCGATCGAACAAGGTCATGCTGACCGGGACTTTCAACGGATCCTCTTTCACCTTTCGGGCCGTCACCACCAGGGTTTCTTCTTTTTTACTATCGGTGGTTTGTTCCGCGGTAAAAGCCGGGGCTGAAATCGCCAGGCCGCACAGCAGGCAGAGCGGTTTAATGGTGCCAGGTAGATTTTGTTTTAAGCGAAGCTGGTGTGAACTGGTGCGCATGACCATCCCCATGGTGCTGAAACAGAAACAAAAAAATCGTTTTATATCTGTCGCAATTATATGGGGGAGGTCATACGACGCCCTAGTTAACTCAGCTATTAGCAAAGCCAAATGAGTTATGTTTTCAGCCAGTCAGAGGCTGAGAGAGTCGCGCGGGGGCATACCAAATTTGCGCCGATAGGCCGTCGAGAAGTTACTGGGATGCTGATAACCCACATAGTAGGCGGCCTGCTTGACCGTCCACCCTTCCGACTCTAATCCCTGACGGGCCCGGGTCAGACGCTGGTCGCGCAGGAAGGCGAAAACCGACTGCCCCATGACCGCCTGGAACTTGCTTTTCAGCGCGCTGACGCTAATGCCAACATCGCGCGCCAGGTCGCACAGGCAGTGGTTGCAGTCCAGTTCGGTGACCAGCTTATCCCGCACTTTTAGCATCCGCGCCACATCGCGATGCGGCGCCATCACCCCCACCTGGGGCACATCCTGATTCGCCGCGCGCAGCGCCTGGGCCATCAGATCCAATACGCAGCTATGGGTCTGTAGCCGATCAATCACGCCGTTATCGCAAAAGCCAAACAGCTCATTGGCCCGATCGATGGTGTACTGCGGGACGATTAAGCTGAAAATATGGTTACGCTGTAAAATACGTTCGACCTGATCCGCCAGCTCTTTATCGCTGATACGATCGGGGGCGGCCTGAATCACCAGGCTGCGGCAGTGATGTCCGCGCGGATTGCGGCACCACAGGCGCATACGATCTTTGGTGGCAATCACCTTCGCCATGCCCCTTTCTGCCGGCAGCGGACTACCGTCATCGAGGTGATAATTGGGTTCATCGCCGCCGAGGGTCAGTAAAATCGTCAAACAATGTTGAAGCGTGCCGCTACGATGGTCATCGCCGTTGGCGGTCAGCTCATTGAGGCAGAGGTTGACGCCATAGGGCAGCGTGACCGTTTTGATTGTCCCTTCAAACTCGCCAGACTGGCGTACCGAGCGATTGGCATTTGCCAGCTCGTAGTCGTAGCCCCATTGCTGCGCCATATCGGTTAACTGCTGCAGAGAATGTAACTGGTGAGTGGATTGCATAAAAAAACCCTCTTTTGTAAGTACCCGGCTGGCGAAGTCGCCGGGTGCTTAGTTCCCGAAACGAAACTCAGGGAATCATCATACTGGGGTTTATAGATATGTAAATAATAATCATTATCAATTAATGACGCATTCCTGACGCTCTCCCCATGCAACAAACAAACGGGGGCAGACTCGATGATAGCCACATTACGGAAGCGCCCTTCTCAGCCAGGAGGGCGCTTCCGCAACAGGTCAATGAGCCAAAACATCAGCAGTTCTCGCGCCGGTTGAGTCAGGCATCATCCCTCATTTCGCCGGCGAAACCACCAGGTAAGGCGCCACGCTGGAAAGCTTCTCGCTGGTCTCCTGGCTCGCCGGCAGCGAGTCAGGATATATGACCGGCTCAAGCCTGACCATTGACGGCGGGTTAACCGCCTGAGCAGGCAGAAGGTAAAAATAGCGCTCAGGAGAGATCGTGGAGCGCTTTATCCAGCGCGTCGGTGAGCTGAAAGTCCTCGAATTTGACCATCAGCCCGCCGCGCTCCGGCGTGCAGCACATGACGCCCACCGCGCATTTTTGCGCCGCAGGGAAATGAGCAAGGCGCAATAGCGGCCAGCACTTACCATCGGCAGAATACTGCAGGCGCAGGCTATCTCCCCTGCGGGTCAGCCGCATCCAGAAAACGTCGGCGCGCCCCGGAAACAGGCCGGTAGCCCAGTCTGAGTGCTCAAGCGTCAGGACGCTGCCGATAGCCGGCTTGCCGTCATTAAATTCGATGCCCGCCTTTAGCCAGTGCGCCTTATCGGCCACCAGCATTATCCCGGCCTGATCGTAAAGCGCGCTAAAGTCGGCCTTTATCTTCACCTGAAAGGTGAAGTCGCCGGCAACGTCGCGGCCGTAAAAATGCCCCGAGAACCGTTCGAACCCGTACCAGGTTTTACTCCAGAAATCGGTGTGCTCGTCGGTCGTTACGGCGAGCCCCTCTCCTTCCTGATGCCAGACTTTCGGTTCATTCACCCAGTAAAAATGGCTGTTCATAACGTTTTCCTCGCCTCTTCTGCCCAATAGTTTGCCAGCGGCGCGGCCGCATTCGATTTATAACATTGCCAATTGGGCGACCATTTTGTGTACCTCCTCGCGGGTTACCGGGATCACCGAGCGATGTAGCATCACCCCTTCAATCAGTGCATCGAGCGCCACGGCCGCCAGCGGCGAGAAGTGCAATTCCAGCGCCTGGCGGCTGTTGCGCATCCACTCCGCCATCACCGATTTCATCACCGGCGTGCGGCATGAAAAGCTGTATAGCTCGTAGCTCAGTTGGCTGGTTTTTTCCCCGGAAGTGACGGCGCCAAAAATAATCTCCACGATGGCGTGACGCGCCTCTTGCTGATTTCCGGCGCTGCGCAGGGCTGCGGTGAAGTGTGCCGAAACCTCACGCGCCAGGCTGCTGAACGCCTCCAGCAGCAGTTCCTGCATACTGGAGAAGTGGTAGGTCAGCGAACCCAATGGGATTCCTGAAATTTCAGCAATTAATGAGATGGTCACTCCCTCTTCCTGAGCACTATGCTGAAAACAGGTTTAATTCGGAGAAGCATCATGGAAAACATTGCACTTATTGGTATCGACCTGGGTAAAAATTCCTTTCATATTCATTGTCAGGATCAGCACGGTAAAGCGATTTATCGAAAAAAATTTACCAGGCAAAAACTGTATGAATTTCTTGCAACATGCCCGGCGACAACCGTCGTAATGGAAGCCTGCGGTGGAGCTCATTTCATGGTGCGTAAACTATCCGAACTGGGGCATACACCAAAGCTGATATCCCCTCAGTTTGTTCGCCCATTTGTTAAAACGAACAAAAATGACTTTGTTGATGCAGAAGCCATCTGCGAAGCAGCATCACGACCATCCATGCGATTTGTCAGGCCCCGCACAGAATCTCAGCAGGCTATGCATGCCTTGCACCGGGTCAGAGAATCTCTGGTCAGCGACAGGGTCAAAACCACAAACCAGATACAGGCATTTTTACTGGAATTTGGTGTGAGCGCACCAAAAGGTCCGGCGCTGATAAAGCGACTCGCAGAAATCATGGAGACAAACAATCTTCCGCCTTACATAACCGGCTTGCTGGAAAAACTGCGCAAACATTACGATTATCTTGTTGAGCAAATTAAAGATCTGGAGATTCAACTGCAAATATCGCTCGGCGAAGACGATGCCGGCCAGCACTTACTCTCCATCCCTTGTGTCGGCCCTTTAACTGCAAGCCTGCTTTCTACTCAACTGGGAGATGGTAAACAGTATGGCAGCAGCCGGGATTTTGCTGCCTCAACAGGTCTGGTGCCCCGGCAGTACAGCACGGGAGGACGGACTACCCTGACGGGCATCAGTAAACGGGGAAATAAAAGGCTGCGGGCATTGCTGGTTCAGTGTTCCCGGGTCTATCTGCGGACGCTGGAGAGCCGGACAGGGAAGCTTGCCGACTGGGTCAGGGGATTATTGCTGCGGAAAAATAATTTTGTCGTGACCTGTGCTCTGGCAAACAAACTGGCCAGGATTGCCTGGGCGATGACGACCCGAAAGCAGTGTTTTGAGGCGTAATTATCGGATGTATTTACATGTCTGAACAGTGACTCACCTGGTTTTGCGAATACTGATTATTGATGATATTAACGGCTAACCGGCCCGACGAAAAACCTGTGTATAGGAATGGCTGATTAAGGTCGCTCAATTTATAAGGTTCGTCAGGCGCGGAACTCATCGGGGCGCGGGCATACACAACCCATTCAGACGCCGGATAGATTCATGCAAGCCAACAATATTTTCAGTATCGGTATTGCAAAAACGGGAGTGACCATAGATTCTATACGTGGTTCCGGCAACGCCGTTTAAGGCAATGGAATCCAGCGTCGCCCGCAAGATATGCGCCTTACGGTGCGGATCCTGCTGCCAGGTTTTGCGGTTCTCGTTTGTCATTCCGCCCTCCTTTGCGGTTGACGGTAGCACAACCCACAAAACCGTACAAACGTATTAATTCGTTGACCTTGCCGTTTAGCTTACTTATTAGCCAGCTACTGGCAAAGGCGTTCCCGGTCAGAGGAGCCAGATTGCTGCGCTAACAAAACCGACATTGTTGACTCAAATAATTAGTATATTTTTCAAACCATTATCACTATATGTCCGTTAATGATGGATGTATGTCCTTTCGGATATTCTGATGTTGATGCACTATCGTCAGGCGGATGAGAAAATGAAAGCGGCTGCCGCGTTTGCGGATCCAGACGGCGCCGTTTTCATGCCCGGGCGCCGGACTGGAAAATCACGGCATAACTTCCGACAGCGCTGTGGTAATGGCCTGCAGGGACACGGAGCTCAGGCGGTTACCTGGCCCATGCAACTATGTTGAATACTGCTATGAAAGAAAAACTGAAGGGTGCGGTTATCAAACGTGACATCGCTTTTGTGGTCTTTCCCGGATTCCAGATCCAGGATTTAAGCGGTCCGCTCGCCGCTTTTGAAACGGCGGGCAACCTGGCTGGCGCAGGCTCCTACCACCTGCACGTCGTCTCGTTAACCGGAGGAGCGATAGCCAGCTCCGCGGGCCTCGAGGTCGTGACCAAACGGCTGCGCCCCGGGAAATATGACACGCTGATTGTCGTAGGCGGCGACGTTTTAGCCGACCTCACCGATCTATTTGATGTTTCTCAGCAATTAAAGTCCGTACTGGCCGGTGAAATCAGACGTATTGCGAGCGTGTGTACCGGCGCATTCATCCTCGCCGCCGACGGGCTGCTGGACGGGCGTCAGGCGACAACGCACTGGAAATACGCTTCCCGGCTGCAGCAGCTCTTTCCGCGGATTAAGGTTAACGGCAACCATATTTTTACCAAAGATGGCCATATATGGACCTCTGCGGGTATCAGCGCCGGGATCGATATGACCCTCGCCATGATTGAAGAGGATATGGGAGCCGCCATCTCGCGCGCGACGGCGCGGATGCTGGTTGTTTACCACCGGCGGCCGGGCGGCCAGTCGCAGTTTTCCGCGCTTGCCGATATGGCGCCGCAATCGGACAGAATCCGCAGCATTCTGGGCTATATGCGCAGCAATATTGCGGACGATCTGTCGGTTGAAAAGCTGGCGACAATCGCCTGCCTGAGCCCGCGCCAGTTTGGGCGAATTTTCAGAGCTGAAACCGGATATACCCCAGCAAAAGCCGTAGAAAAGCTGCGTACGGAGGTGGCAAAACAGCATCTTGAGGAGGGAATTGAACCCGTTGAGGTTATCGCCCGGCGGGTGGGATACGCCGATCCTGAACGAATGAGAAGAGCGTTTATTCGGGTTACAGGCATGCCCCCGCAGAGTATTCGAAGAATGGCGACGGCGGAGAGCCATTCCGGCGATTTATCTCTCTGACCGAAACGGCGGACGCCGTTAACTACCCAGGTATATTTTTTTAAACAACCAACAGAGGGAAATATGGATTACCGCTGGTTCGGCGCCATTCATCTGATTGCGGCCGTGGTCTGGGTTAGCGGACTGCTGCTGCTCGCCATCACGGCTTATATTTATTCCGAGAATCAACGCGGCAACGCGGTTGATCAATCGTGGTTCAGACATATTTTAAGGTGGAACCGAAAGGTTATCACTCCGGCTATGCTTGTGCTTTGGGGATGCGGCATTGTATTAATTTCTAAAGCCGGCCTGTTTCACTCATGGATTTTAATGAAGCTGGCGATCCTTATTTTTCTGTCGGCTCTGCACGGCACGCTCTCGAAATCGATACGCATGCTGGCAAACGGTGAACATATTAACGCAAGGCTTATGATTCGCCGCGGCGCATCGATTATTATCCTGGCGATTTCCGTAATAATTTTCCTGGCTAAGTTTAAACCGGTACTATTTTAATCGCCACGCGCCTAAAGCGCAAAGAGCCACGCCAAAATACGCGGCAGCGGAATAGCACAAAAATAGCAGCAATAGATTAGCCCACTCGCGGGGCAAGACAGACTTTTTGCCGAATAAATTTGGCAGGTTAAAAAGTAGGTATAATGAGGGCATTATGTTTGGACTAGACGCTTTTCACCTGGCCAGAATTCAATTTGCATTCACGGTTTCATTCCATATTATTTTCCCGGCGATAACCATCGGTATCGCCTGTTTCCTCGCCGTGCTGGAAGGATTGTGGCTAAAGACGCGCAACGAAACGTATCGCGACCTCTACTATTTTTGGTCAAAAATATTCGCCGTCAACTTTGGTATGGGAGTCGTTTCTGGCTTAGTCATGGCTTACCAGTTTGGAACTAACTGGAGCGGCTTTTCTCAGTTTGCGGGCAGCATCACGGGCCCCTTGCTCACCTATGAGGTGCTCACCGCATTCTTCCTTGAGGCGGGGTTCCTTGGGGTGATGCTGTTTGGCTGGAACCGGGTTGGCCCTGCCCTTCATCTCTTCGCTACCTTTATGGTCGCGTTAGGCACGCTATTCTCCACGTTCTGGATACTGGCTTCCAACAGCTGGATGCATACCCCGCAAGGCTATATCATCCAGAATGATATCGTGGTGCCAATCGACTGGCTTAAGGTTATTTTTAACCCCTCTTTTCCGTATCGCCTGGCGCATATGACAACGGCGGCTTTTCTCTCCAGCGCACTATTTGTTGGGGCCTCCGCCGCCTGGCATTTATTACGCGGAAACAATAGCCCGGCGATCCGTAAGATGTTTTCAATGGCTTTATGGATGGTACTGGTGGTCTCGCCCGTCCAGGCCTTGATCGGCGATGCGCATGGTCTGAATACGCTTAAATATCAACCGGCAAAAATAGCGGCAATCGAGGGGCACTGGGAAAACGTGGGCGCTGAACCGACGCCTCTAATCCTGTTTGGCCTGCCCGATATGGCTCAAGAGAAGACAAAATATACGTTATCCATTCCTTACCTGGGTAGTTTGATTTTAACCCATAGCCTTGATAAGCAAATCCCGGCGTTGAAAAGTTTTCCTAAGCGAGACAGGCCTAACTCATCCATTATTTTCTGGTCATTTCGCATTATGGTTGCCCTGGGATTGCTAATGGTCACCATGGGCATCGCGAGCCTATGGATGCGTTACCGGGGAAGGTTATACCATTCGCGGCCTTTTCTCTGGTTCGCTCTATTAATGGGGCCATCCGGATTACTGGCGATTCTTGCCGGTTGGTTTACTACCGAGATTGGGCGCCAGCCGTGGGTTGTGTATGGCGTTCAGAGAACCATTAATGCGGTTTCCGCACATGGCGCTCTGCAGATGAGCATTAGCTTATTGGTATTTATCTCAGTCTACAGCGCGGTCTTCGGAGCCGGTTATTACTATATGATGCGCCTGATTAAAAAAGGGCCAGCAGCTGGCGAAGGGAAAACGGTAGTAGCCGGTGGCCCAGGGCAAAACAGAACACCGGCCCGCCCGCTTTCTGCGGCAGACCGATACGATGACCAGCCGTAATTCTCGAGGCGGCTATTTCTCTTATTATTATCCCCGGTAAGATAAAGGGCGCGTACATTTGCCGATAACTCACTATCGGCACGCGCGTCTTATTCTACGGACGAGAAAGGACAGTAATTAAATGAGCGACTTTTCCATTATCTGGTTTTCCATCATCATTTTCGCGACGCTGATGTACATCGTTATGGATGGATTTGACCTGGGTATTGGCATTATATTTCTCTTTATTAAAGACAGCGCCGAACGCGATGTGATGGTAAATACCGTTGCGCCGATATGGGATGGTAATGAAACCTGGCTCGTTTTAGGCGGCGCGGCGTTATTTGGCGCCTTTCCGCTGGCATATGCCGTCATTGCCGATGCGCTATCTATACCCTTAACGATGATGCTCATCGGATTAATATTCCGCGGCGTCGCCTTTGAGTTTCGCTTCAAAGCCACCGAAGCCCACCGCCCGTTCTGGGACGGCGCGTTTATCGCGGGCTCAATTCTGGCGACTTTCTGTCAAGGGATTGCCGTCGGTGCGCTGCTGGGCGGGCTACCGGTTTTGAACCGTACTTTTACCGGCTCATCGATGGGCTGGCTATCACCTTTTCCACTGTTTTGCGGCGCCGGATTGATTATTGCCTACGCCCTGCTGGGCTGCACATGGCTTATCATGAAAACCGAGCACCGGATCCATCAGAGGATGCAGGCGGTGGCACGCCCCATCCTGTACGCGCTGCTTGGGGTTATATTTTTGATCAGCATCTGGACGCCGCTGGCTCACGAAAATATTGCGCAGCGGTGGTTTACGCTGCCCAATCTATTTTGGTTTATGCCCGTTCCCGTATTGGTGTTAATTTTTGCGTGGGGAATAATCCGCAGTGTCAAAAGCGATGCCCATTACCTCCCTTTCCTGCTGACGCTCGGGCTGATATTTTTGGGATTCTCAGGCCTGGGCATTAGCATCTGGCCAAATATCATCCCGCCATCGCTCTCCATATGGGACGCCGCGGCCCCGCGAAGCAGTCAGGTATTTATGCTGACTGGCAGCCTTTTTATTATACCCGTCATCCTGGTTTATACCTTTTGGAGTTATTACGTTTTCCGCGGCAAGACGAAAGCGGATGAAGGATATCACTGATGCTTAACGTGCGTATTTCCCCGAAAGGGACATCTTTCCTGAAGCGATTATTTTGGCTGATAGCGATTTGGTCATTGAGCGTTTTGGCGCTGGGCGTAGTTTCGCTTATTCTCAGAACGATGCTGACCGCGGCCGGAATGAAGACATAAATACAGCGGGTATTAGGCTGGAACAGGGGTCAGTTTTAACTGACCCCTGCAAAATAGCGGTTCGTGATTCACCCGGGGCGCCAACAGAGCGCTACGATCGGCAAGAAGCCACCTTTGACGTCTGCGCCAGGCGTTTCATATGTTCCCTGGCAACCCTGACGGCTTCATCGGTTCGCCCCCACAGCCCCTTTATCTGTGCAACGATTTCTGGCCGTGCGGTACGTGGATTCCCTGAATTCATTGTCGGCTGCGGGTCATATTCGAGCACCAGCTGCGTGAATTCCGCCGCCTCCTGCCCTTTGATTTCGGCGATAACCCGGAGCGCAAAATCGATACCCGCCGTGACGCCGCCGCCGGTGATGCGGTTCCCGTCGACGCAGACGCGTTCGTAGCTGGGCTCAATGCCCAACGCGATCAGCGGCTCGTAAAATGGCCAATAGGTGGCGGCGCGATAGCCTTCCAGCAGCCCGGCCATGGCAAGCAGCACGGAGCCCGTGCATGCGGCGGTGATATAGGTCGCCGTGGCTCCCGCGCGGGAGATGAAATCCAGGAACTGCCGATCCTTCATAATCTCGGGAGTGCCTGCGCCGCCCGCAACAAACAGCACGTCGAGGTTGTCTGGAACCTCATTAATCGTGATGGTAGGATTCACGGTAACGCCCATGTCCGTTGGCACAGGATCCATGGTTTTCCATATGATATGCGTTTTGGCATGAAGGCCAAAGGCCGTCTGCGGCCCTGCTAAATCCTGCAGAGTAAACCCCGGGAAAATCACCATGCCAATCTGTAATTCTCGACCTTCAACAGCGTTACCCAATTCGTCGGACATTATGTTCCCCTTTGCGTTAAATTCGACTCAATAGTAATTCCGCCTGCAGGGCTGCGTGAGTCGCAAGGACGACAAAAATAGACCGTTTTCTGCCAACTGGGTGGTATTTTCAAATTCTCCAGCGGAGTTCAATGACATGCGTAAGGTTGCGGTTCTGGCTATTAATGATGTGGTACCGCTGGATTTTGGCATCGCCTGGCAGGCTTTCACCCTCGCTCGTCTGGCCGATGGAAGCAGAGCTTACGAGGTGGAAGTGTGCGGCCCTGAGCCGACAATTCGGATCGCCGGCGCTGAGATGCAGGTACGCTACGGCCTTGAGCGTCTTGCGCTAGCTCACACTATCGTTATTCCGGGGAGTGAAGACCCTCTCGGGGAGGTTTCAGCGACGGTCAGCATCGCGCTTCGGCAGGCCCATGCGCGCGGGGCCAGGCTGGCATCAATTTGCTCCGGGGCCTTTATCCTTGCCGCCAGCGGCCTGCTTAACGGAAAGCGTGCCGTCACTCATTGGCGCCTGGCCGACGACCTCGCCAGGCTTTACCCGCAAATAAACGTCGAACCTAACGTTCTGTTCGTCGATGAAGCGAGCATCGTAACGTCTGCTGGCGCATCCGCGGGAACGGATATGTGCCTGCACCTTGTGCAGCAAGATTATGGCCAGACGGTTGCCGCAAACACGGCTCGTCTGATGGTCGCCCCATTGCACCGGGACGGCGGCCAGGCGCAATTTATTCGCCAGAGAATCCCCGGCTCGCCAACGAGTTTGAATCCCTTAGTCGAATGGATACGCGACAATTTGCAAGCTGCGCATACGGTCGATAGCCTTGCGGCCCGTGCCAATATGAGCCCGCGAACCTTTGCGCGTCGATTTCAGGAGCAGATCGGCACAACCCCTTTACAGTGGCTTCTTGCCGCTCGTATTGAACGAGCACGCGAATTACTTGAGCAGAGCCAGCTGCCAATAGACCAAATCGCATTTCTTACCGGATTCGGTTCTGCGGTGGCCTTCCGCGCACGATTTCGGCGGGTTGTCGCGCTCACCCCGACGGATTATCGCCGCCGTTTTGGCTGCATCAGCAAAAACAGCATCTAACCTGACGCCATCAAACGTGACGGAACTCCGCAAACTGCCTCTGTCTATAGCAGCGCTATAGACACTCACTATAGCACTGCTATACTCCGACAATGAAAACACGAGATATCCTGCTTGATGCCGCACTCAAAGTGCTCGAAACGGAAGGCGAGGCGCATTTTTCGACACGTAGCGTCTGCGCGCTCGCGAACGTCACCGCCCCCACGCTCTACCATCACTATGGCAGCGCCGATGGGCTATTGAGCGCCGCCATAGCCGAAGCCTTTTCGCAGTTCCTCGAAAGCAAAAGGTCTGCGCTTCCCCCCACCGACCCGGTGATGGCGCTACGCGACGGCTGGGACGATTACGTGCGCTTCGCGGCGGCTCGTCCCCGACTCTATGCCGCGATGATGAGCCGCGTTCTTGATGGCGCGGAAATCCCGGCCGCCACGCAGGCCTTCGCGAACCTGATCGAGCGCATTGAGGCTATTGCGGCCAGGGGGCAACTTCGCCGTTCCATCGAAGCGGCCGCCGATCTTATGTGGGCATCGGCGCACGCCGCATCCTTTCTTTACGTCACGGCCCAGCTGCGCAAGGTCGCCCCGCCCGCGCCTGCCGTCCTTGAGCAAATCCGCGACAGCGCCATGCAGTCTATTTTGAACCCTGAACCGAAAGGAGGATCGTCATGAGAATTCTTGTCACGGGCGGGACCGGACTGCTTGGCAGCCGCCTGATCCCAAAACTTGCGGACGCGGGTCACCAGATCTTCGCTCTCACCCGCGCGACATCCTCCCACTCCAGGCTAAAGAGCATGGGCGCGCTGCCGATTGACGCCGATCTGGAAAGCGACGCTCCCCTGATTTTGCCGGCGATCGACGCGGTGGTGCATGCTGCCGCCATGTTCCGCTTTTCAGGCCCTCGCGATCCCTTCTTCCGCACCAATGTCGATGGCACCGCCGCGCTGTTGCAGGCAGCCGGCAGCGCCGGAGCGCAAACTTTTATCTACATCAGCGCGGCGGGCATCATACAGGACGAAGCCGGCACGCCGATCCGCAACGCCAATGAAAGCGCCCTTACCTACCCGCACCATTTTTCGGCCTATCTGGCCAGCAAAGCGCGGGCCGAATCGCTGGTACTGGCCGCCAACAGGCCCGACTTTACTACGATCGCCCTGCGCCCGCCGGCGATCTGGGGGCCAGGCGATCCCTTCAGCCGCCAGCTTCCCGCCGCGATAAAGTCCGGGCAGTTCGCCTTCATCGATCGCGGTAACTATGCCTTTTCGACCTGCCACGTTGACAATGTGGTGGAAGCGATTGAATGCGCGCTTGAACGTAGCGCTGGCGGTCGCGCCTTCTTCATCACGGATCGGGAAAAGTGGACGTTCCGCGAATTTATCGCGTCTATTGCAGGCACGCAGGGGCTCTCTATCGAGGAGCTGCGCTCGATGCCCTACTGGCTCGCCTCAGCCGCTGGCCGGGTGATGGATGCCGTCTGGAGCATTACGCGAAAAAAAGACGATCCGCCGATTTCCCGCTCGATGATGCGCATGATCGGGCGAGAGTTTAACCTCGACGACTCCGCCGCGCGCCGCGATTTGGGCTATGTCGGGAAGACTTCGCATGCGGCTGGCCTGCAAGCCTACGGCACGCCTTCCTCGCAGAAAAGGTTTTCCGCCGTTAATGAAGAGCTCAGAAAATAGGCCATTGGTATGCTTTCCCGAGCCAAAAATAAGAGGACATTGAGACACAACCTAACGGCCGAAGAATATATTTGCTGTAAATAAAAGCATGTCTTTAAACACAGTATTGACAGTGCTTTTAAAAGCGTTAAATTGAGTTTAACAGCACTGAAATGGTAGTTCGCTGTTAATACGTTGAAAGCGTAAGAAGTAATTTGCGATAAAGGCCACGTATTTTGTTGTATGGGATTACGGGTGTTAAGAAGATTATTTTTTACATCAGTAATGTTTTAAGGTCATGTAGTTAGCGTAGTTAATCGCAAATCTGGGGAAGTAGCGCGACGATGTAAGGCTATGTTTTAAGAATTATTGTTTGCGATTGGTCCATGAACTTGAGTTAAGTTAAATCATCGCAACGGAAGTCAAGCCACGCATCAAAGAGTATATGTCGCGAGGGGATGTACTTGTTTAAAGTGCCATTTTTTAGCGTTATAAAAATGGCGGGGTAAAGTAACGAGAAAATAGCGGGAGGTTTTAGTTAGTATCAGCACCCAATATTATCTGTGATAAACGTGTACATTTAAAGCAGTATCATGAGCAGTATCCATATTAAGTCCATGAATGTTAAATCTTAAATCAGTAGTTCCTTAAAAGCCCTGGCTGCAATGGTCAGGGCTTTTTTGTATCCGCGCGTCTGGATGCCGGTGAAAGGCGCTACAGCGCCACAACGCGATAGTTGGCGGTTCTTAACTCCGCTATCTGCTGCATATCGATATGGGACAAGCTGAAATCAAGGATCGCAAAGTTCTCGGCCATTCTCTCCGGATTGGATGACATGGTGTTTGACTGAATGCCCGACTGTAAAATCCAGCGCAGAATAATTTGTGCCGACGTCCTGGCATAATCGTCCGCCAGCCGCTGAATAAGCGGATATTTAAGTACTTCTCCCCGGGCTATCGAACAGTACGATGATAGCGGGATCTGCGTCGCTACCGCTGCCTGCAGCATATCCACCTGTTCAACGTTAAGCGCCGCCAGGCTGTGCGCAACCGAGGCCATAAACAGATCTTTGTGATAATTCGCCGGCAAGCCCCTTGCCGCCGCCGGTCTGAGCATCCAGCCGCCCCTCGCCGGTAATGACCAGATCGGCATCGCGCACCTGCGCATCGAAACGCAGCGCGTTAAGCACAATATCGCTCCCGCTGGCCATCCTGGCGTTCAATCAAGCAAGAACGGCAAAACAAGGAAGTCTGGCGGGACAATATCTAAGGGCAAATGATGCAAGGTGGGATAACGGTCCGGGGAGAAAGGCAGGCATCGAGGAGGCCTGCCTGATTTATCGACGCCGCGGCTACCAGCCGCAGACGTTGGTCTCTTCATCCGATTCATAGCCGCGGACGATATTAACCAGATCCTTCACCGCATCGGCGGCAATAAGCGGGTCCTGTAATTCGACGAGGGTAGCAAATTCTTTATCTACCGCTATGCCGTTATTATTATTGGTCACCGACAGAACAAAGCCTTTGCCCTGCTGATTATCCACCGCCAGTGAGCCGATAAGTTCTGCTACGGCCTGTACCGCAATATCGGGAACATAAAGCGCCATCGGTTTAAGATAGACTTTTTCTTGTTTTTGACCGTTATTGCTGTTAACCACGGTTAATGCATAGCCTTTATTTTCACTATTCATAAGTTCAGCTTTATCCCTCTATCAGAATTTTAGGATCGACATAGAAATCCACGTTAAAGACGGTATCTTCCGTCAACGCTTCAATCCGATGCCATTTTTCCGCCGGGAAGACGCCGAACTGGCCGGCCTCTATCGTCATCGTTTCGACAGGTTCAGGCGCGGTTTCATCCGTATAACCATAATAGCGTATAGCGCCCTGCATGACCGCCAGGCGCGGGTAAACGCCCTGCCTTGTACCGGCATCAAGATGCCGCTGCCAGATTGACGCCGGCGCCGTTTCTTTGGTCCAGAGCGGGGTGGTACGGGTATGCACATAGTGGGTAGGAATAACGATACGCTGCATGATTCGGCCTCTCTTTCCGCACCATTGAGCACGGTCGGGAACGGGGAAATATATTGCATATGATATACCCCTTTTAATCTCTGAGGGTATTATTTTTTAAGAAATTTCACCCTAGCCTATTTGTACCCAACAAGGATTATATTTATTGAATAAACGATAAGACGTATCGGAATTAATCGTTCTGCGGTAAATAAAGCCTTCACAACTATTTATTACTGGCGGTATTCAGCGGCCCCGGTTTACCAATCAGGTAGCCCTGAACGAGGTCGCAGCCTAATTGCTGGAGAGATTTTAACTGTTCATCCGTCTCGACGCCTTCCGCCACGATACGCATATGCAAACTTTTACCCATGCTGATAATCAGCCGGACAATATCGAGATCGTCTTTCTGCGCGGGGATATTAATAACAAATGAGCGATCGATTTTAATTTTATCGAATGGGAAATAGCTTAGTCGTGACAGGGAGGAATATCCGGTACCAAAATCATCAATAGAAATTTGGATCCCCAGCTCGCGCAGCTGGCTGAGGATCTCTAAAGAGCGCGTGTTTTCATTAAACACATCGGATTCCGTAATTTCGAGATCGAGGCGGTGCGGATCCAGCCCCGTCTGCTTCAGCACCGAGATCACGGTATCGGTCAACGAACTGCTGATCAGCTGCACGGGCGATACGTTGACCGAAACTTTAAGCGGTGATGACCAGCTCGCCGCCTCCTCGCAGGCGGTTTTAAGCACCCACTCTCCGAGCGGGTTAATCATGCCAATTTTTTCGGCGACGGGAATAAATATAGTCGGCGGCACCATGCCGCGCAGCGGATGGAACCAGCGTACCAGCGCTTCATAGCCATAAATCTCGCCGCTCATCGTATCGGCAATCGGCTGGTAGTAAACGCGGAATTCACCGTTATCGAGCGCCTGCAGCAGATCGTCCTCAAAAGACTTATTCTCCTGCAGGCGCTGCAGCATCCCGGGGCGGAAAATTTGGACGGTCCCCGATCCCTCTTTTTTCGCCTCATAAAGCGCCAGATCGGCGCATTTATACAGATAATCGGTACGGGTTTCCCGGTCAGAGATAACAACCCCGATGCAGGCGTCAATATTAATCAGCGAATCATAAACCTGATACGGCTGGCTGATCTTTTCGCGGATCACCGTCGCCCGCTCCAGAGCCTGCTCTTCGCTTAAATCACAGGAGACCAGCGCAAACTCATCGCCTCCGAGCCGGTAGAGGGTTTCGGAGGTTTTGCGGAAAAAGGAGAGACGGCTGGCCAGATCCTGCAGCAGCTTATCCCCGGAATCGTGGCCCAGCGTATCGTTAACATCCTTAAAATTGTCCAGATCGAACAGCATAACCACCGCCGAGCCGTTGTACGGCCGAACCTGGTTGACGATCTCCTGCAGCTTTTGCCAGAAGGAGAGTCGGTTCGGCATACCGGTCAGGGAGTCATGGTAAGCGTCGTATTGCAAACGCCGGTTTTGCACCTGGAGCTTCTCTTTTGACGCCTGCAGATCGTTCGCCAGCAGCTTCATGCGGACGTGAGCGCGGCGCAGGTTGTTATTTTGCCGCAGCATCAACAGCCCTAAAGAAATACACATGGTGATCAGCAGAACGGAAATTATCGAATAGATAAAATACAGGTTCTGTATTTTATCGTGCGTCAGGTTAACAATATTAATATCCTGCGCCAGCGACATTGACGCCAGCCCGGTCATCGGGCCGTCGAGTTCGCCCATCTTATGCAAAATCGGTTTTATCCGCTGCGGGGTGATGGTATCCAACTGCTCATCAAGCTGATACAGAATAGCGATCAGGCTCTCAATAGTCGCCCGGCGCCCCGCGTCCTTACGAATAAACTCACTCGGCTCCCCCTGCTGCAGCGGTTTGATCTGGCCCATCATGATCTCCAGACGCAGCCGGACGTCATCCCGATCGACCCCTTCGACGCCCAGGGCATAGGAGCCCAGATGCGCCTCCAGCCGCATATACTCAGAGACTATCTGCGCGATTGACCACGAGTCGGTGTAGCGGGTCAACTTTTGCAGCTCGCTCTGCCGCTCGTGCACCAGGTAGGTAATGTACCCGGTGATGATAAAAAGCGACAAAATAATGGCCGTGAGTATTCGATTCAAGATCAAACCCTTAGAGCCTATCCCATTAGGCTATTTTATTTATCAGTTTGCTCCTGGGCCGAGCCCTAAAACCCGGCGTACGCCGTGATTCCTGAGCCCTGCCGGCGTCCAAACCCTGTGCAACAATTACGCCTGGCGGGCCAGGCTATTACTCAATAATAATTTTCGAGACCTGCCACGCCGAGCGGGAATAATAGATCTGGTTTTGTAAATCAGGGCTGCTGTCATAGGGATAAACAATAAACAGAGGGCCCTTATCGCGGACGCGCATATATTCACCATTCATTTTTAAAGCCAAAATAACGGGGAACTGGTGAAAATCATCAATGGGCACAACCGTCGTATAGTCATTCAGGGCGATAACCCGCGCCGACTTCCCCTTTGCCGCGACTAAGTCCATGAGCTTGCTGAGGGAAATACCGTCAAAGCGCACCTTTCCGGAGAACCACGGAGTGGTGGTTATCACCGTCTGCATGCCGAGCTTTTCCAGCGCCGCGAGGTCAAACACCGCGGTATCGCCTTCATTTGTATTTCCAATAAGACCGGAAATGGTTAAAACGGGCTTGCCGACAGGCGCGGGCAGTTTTTCTGCAAATGCATTTGGTAAAATCATGACACAAAATAAAGCGGCGAAAAGTAAACGCATTTAACTCACCCTTTCCGACATTGGAGACTCGTTAATTGTAAACCATTTACGGTAATTCTTAAAAGATGTCATAGAAAGGTTGTGAGCTATTCAATTAAAAAATAATCCCGAATTTCAGAACCTTCCGATCGCCGGCTTATGGCTGGTCGTAGAATGCACTTTTTTTGCCGTTAATGCATGACGACAGGTAAAGATCTTTTCTCGCGCCCGGCGGCGCGGTAGTCTCTTTGATGACGCCATTAAGAGCGCGTCTCATTCCAATAACGATAACGTAGCAACAGCTCAGATTGACAGGACAGGTATGGACTCAACGCTTACATCCCCTCGCCCCACCGGTGACGCCCACTCACTTCATCGCGCACGAAAAGCGGCGTGGGGCAGCTTTGCCGGCGCCGTGGTCGACTGGTACGACTTTTTGCTTTACGGCATCACCGCCGCGCTGGTTTTTAACAAAGAGTTTTTCCCACAGATCGGCCCGGCAATGGGCACCCTGGCGGCCTTTGCCACTTTTGGCGTCGGTTTTCTTTTTCGCCCGCTGGGCGGCATTATCTTCGGCCATTTTGGCGACCGCCTCGGGCGCAAGCGGATGCTGATGATGACCGTCTGGATGATGGGGATCGCCACCGCCTGCATTGGCCTGCTGCCCTCGTTCAGCCAAATCGGCTGGTGGGCGCCGGTGCTGCTGGTGCTGCTGCGCGCGATCCAGGGCTTTGCCGTGGGCGGCGAATGGGGCGGTGCGGCGCTGCTCGCCGTAGAGAGCGCACCGAAGCATAAAAAGGCCTTCTACAGCAGCGGCGTCCAGATTGGCTATGGCGTCGGCCTGCTGCTCGCAACCGGCCTGGTGTCGCTTATCAGCGCCAATACCAGCGACGAACAGTTTTTGAGCTGGGGCTGGCGTCTCCCCTTCCTCTTCAGCGTGGTGCTGGTGCTGGCGGCGCTGTGGATCCGCAACGGCATGAGCGAATCGGCAGAGTTTGAGCATCAGCAGCAGAAAAACATGCCCACCGCGACGAAAAAGCGCCTGCCGGTAGTCGAAGCGTTATTCCGCCATCCCGGCGCCTTTTTGCTGATTATCGCCCTGCGCCTGTGCGAACTGCTGACGATGTATATCGTGACCGCCTTCGCCCTCAACTACTCCACGCAAAATCTCGGCCTGCCGCGCGAGCTGTTCCTCAACATCGGCCTGCTTGTCGGCGGGATCAGCTGCCTGACCATTCCGTGCTTCGCGTGGCTGGCGGACCGCTTTGGCCGTCGGCGCATCTATATTACCGGCGCGCTGATCGGCACCCTGAGCGGCTTCCCGTTCTTTATGGCCCTCGAAAGCCAGTCCTATTTCTGGATCCTGTTCTTCGCGCTGATGCTGGCCAATATCGCCCACGATATGGTGGTTTGCGTACAGCAGCCGATGTTCACCGAAATGTTCGGCGCCAGCTACCGCTACAGCGGCGCCGGCGTGGGTTACCAGGTCGCCAGCGTCGTCGGAGGTGGCTTTACGCCCTTCATCGCCGCCGCGCTGGTGACCTTCTCCGGCGGCTCCTGGCACAGCGTCGCTATCTATCTGACCGCCGGCTGCCTGCTTTCGGCCGTCACCGCCATGCTGATGAAAAAGCCCCAGCACGGCTGACAGCGCCGGGACGGCGGGAGACCGCCGTCCATTAAGGAGACTCCATGAACCAGGACAACAGAGCGGCATGCTGGCCGCCGCGCTTCATTCATCAACGGCTGCCGCTGCAGTCCCACGCTGACCCAACGCTTGCCGAGCTGCCGCTGTTTGAGCGCGCCCGCGGCGGCGAAGCGCTGGCCCAGCTGTGGCAGGCCCCGCAGGGATTCGTCGTCCCCGGCAGCTATCGCAAATTTAGCCAGCTCGCCGCCGTCAGCGAACGTTTTGCTCAGCGCGGCTGGCCGGTGTGGCTGCGCCGCTCCGGCGGCGGCCTGGTGCCGCAGGGGCCGGGGATCGTTAACCTCAGCCTCGCCTGGCCGGTCTATCAGCCGCTGGGCGAGGCCGCTGAGCCTATCTATCTGCTGCTGTGCGGTCTGCTGCAGCGCGCGCTGGCGACCTTTGGCGTCGATGCCTGTTTTCAGGCGGTGAGCGGCTCGTTTTGCGATGGACGCTACAACCTCGCCTGCGGCCAGGGGGAACAGGCGCGTAAAATTGCCGGAACCGCGCAGTACTGGCGGCCGATGGCGGAGGGCCGCGGTCACGTGGTCCTCGCCCATGCGGTGATCCTGATCGACGCCGATCCGATCGCCGCGCATCAGGCAGCCAATGATTTTGAGTCACAGCTGGGCAGCGGCCGGGTTTATCATGCGGATAAAACCATTACCCTCGCCCAGCGCCTGCCGGGCGAAAAAGATCTGCTTCCCCGCTTTCGCCAGGCGCTGGCGAGCGAGCTGCAAAATCTCAGCTGAAGGTGCTTTTCAGATAGCGGCTGAAGATCTCTACCGCCCGCGATACGCGCGGCGCGTAGGGGCGGATAACGAACAGGCTCCCGGCAAAAACGTCCACCGGCCGCCAGCCGGGCAGCAGCTCCTGCACCTCTCCGCGCCCGATCGCCTCCCGGGCGCTAAAATCGGGCAATAGCGCAATCCCCAGCCCCGACAGCACCGCATCGCGCAGCGATTCGCTATTTTTCGTGGCAAAAGGGCCGCGCACCGGCACGCTCACGCGCCCGGCGCGATCGTCCTCAGACTCAAACGCCCATCGCGGACTTTGCGAGCCGCGCGGGTAGGTCAGACACTGGTGATGGCGTAACGCCTCGGGGGAGTCCGGGGCGCCAAAGCGGCGGATATACTCTGGCGAGGCAACAATTAGCGTCGCGGTTTGGCACAGCGTCCACGCGACATGGGTGTCCGGCAGCGCCTCGCGTCGGCAGTGACGAATCGCGAGATCGAATCCCTCGCTGGCAAGGGATATCAGCCGGTCGGTGACCTCCAGCTGCAGCTGGAGCTGCGGGTGCTGATGCAGAAAGGGCGTCATCGCCGGGACCAGCTGCTGGCGGGAAAAGGCGACCGGGGCGGTCACCCGCAGCGTACCGCGCAGCGGCCCCTCCTCATCGCGGGTGCCGTTAAAGATATCGCGCAGCTGGCCGAAGGGCGCATTCAGCTCCGCCACCAGCCTGAGCCCGTCTTCGCTCAGCGTCACGCTGCGGGTGGTCCGGTGCACCAGCGTCTTGCCGGTGACCCGCTCGAGCTCGCTGATTTTCTGGCTGATCGCCGATTTACTCACCGCCAGCTTTTCCGCCGCGCGGGTGTAGCTCTTCTGCTCTTCCAGCACCGTAAGCCAGTACAAATGGGTCCAGAAAACGTCGGGGCGCGGATCGCTCATGTCGATTGTTCACCTGAAAAAACAATGAATTCAAATATAGCGGTTTTTGCCCGTCGTGACATTGGGTAGCATCGGTTTTGCCCACTCATCTCGTACGCAAGATAATTAAGGATGGCCTGCTATGCCGCTACTGACGTTTGATCTCATTGAGGGCCGCAGCGAAGCTGAAATAAAAACGCTGCTCGATGCCGCCCACCGCGTCGTACTGCACGCCTTTAAGGTGCCGGAGCGCGATCGCTACCAGATTGTTCATGAAAACAAGCCTCACCATATGGTGATCGAGGATACCGGTTTAGGCCTGACGCGAAGTCAAAAGATGGTGGTGATCAGGGTGTTTACCAGCCCGCGCAGCGAAGAACAAAAACAGCTGTTTTACGCGACGCTGCTCGCCGAACTGCAGGAGCATTGCGGGCTGAGCCCCGACGATTTAATGGTTTCGGTGATAAGCAATCAAAAAGGCGACTGGAGCTTTGGCCGCGGCGTGGCGCAGTATATGACCGGCGAGCTTTAGCCGCTCACCGCCGGCCTTCGCTGGCGGCGGCGTTAGGCCTTCGGCGCAGCGGCCATGCGGCTGCGCGCTTTTTGTTCAATATTTTCCAGCAGCTCCTGAACGTCATCTTCATCAATATCCAGGAACTGGCCGTCGAGCAGCGCGGCGTGAATGTCCTCGCGGGTCACCGCAAGCCCCAGCGGCACGACTTTGCTTTTCACCTCTTCCGCCGCCAGCGGGTGCGGATAACGGCGCCCAACGAGGTTATTAAAAACGATCGCCAGCAGGGCCAGCATGGCGGAGTTCAGCAGTACCGGGGTCAGCACGAAGTGATAGCCTTCGCTGTGTATGCCGGCGCCGCCGAGGATGGCCGTCAGGGCAACGGCGCCGCCCGGCGGATGCAGGCAGCGCAGGAAATACATGCCCGCAATCGCCAGTCCGGCTGCCAGGCATTGACCCCCGGCTATGTGATTTCAGCGTACTACGCTAGAATCTCCCCGTTCAGTATTTCACCCACTCTACGGATTGAAGGCATAATACGTTGAATAATAATATTAATTTAGAGAAAGAAGTGGCATGGGCCAGCCAGAACATGCCGCGTACCCTGCGCCAGGTGGCCGCGCTTCCCGACCTGAGCCAGGTTCGACTGGCCTGCTGTATGCATCTGGATATGAAAATGATCCCGCTGGTGCAGGGCCTTCTGGAGAAGGGCGCGCAGGTCTTTTTAACCACCTGCAACCCAACCACCGTACAGGACGAAGTCGTCAGCTGGCTGGTGGCACGCGGAGCCGAGGCCAGCGCCTGGCGCGATATGAGCGACGCCGACTGGCAGCGGTCGTGGGAAAAGGCCATCGCCTGGGGGCCGACGCACCTGTGTGAAATGGGGGCCGATATCACCACCCTGCTCCACCGGCGCGGCGAATTTGGCAATATCGTGGCCGGGCTGGAAGCGACCGGTTCCGGCGTCAGCCGGCTGGGCGATATTCGCCCGGGGTATCCGATTTTTAACTGGGACGATCTGCCGGTTAAAGAGGGCCTGCATAACCGCCACATGGTCGGTCTGACCGCCTGGCATACCTTCTTCCAGACCACCCATCTCACGCTGCATGAGAAAAAGGTGCTGGTGATCGGCTATGGCCTGGTGGGCCAGGGCGTTGCCGCCGCCGCAAAAGCCTTCGGGGGCCAGGTGATGGTCGCCGAAATCGACCCCGCCCGTCGCCTGCAGGCGGCTTACGACGGCTGGCACGTCGTCGAACTGCAGGAGGCTATGGCTGCCGCTGACGTCGTCGCTACGGCAACCGGCGCGAAAAAGGTAGTTAACAGCAGCGCGCTGGATAGAGCGAAAGACGGGGTATTTATCCTTAACGTCGGCCACGTTGCGGAAGAGATTGACTGCGGCTACCTGCGCCAGTTCAGCCATGAAGTGGTGATGCCGTATATCAACGCCTATCAAATGCATGGTAAAACCGTTTACCTGATGGCCAACGGTTCGATGCTCAACCTGACCGCCGGTTTTGGCGATAGCCTGAACGCGTTTGACGTGACCCTGGCGGTAATGGCCAGCGGCATCCACCATATCGTGACCGACGGCATGAAGGCCGAAGCCGAAGTCTATCTGCTGCCGCAGAGCGTGTGGCAAAAAGCGCTGTAGGCCGGATGGCAACAGGGCGCCTGGCGGCGCCCTGCTCGGCGGTTAACGGCTCTCCGGCAGGACGATATTGCTCTCCGCCAGGGTCCCCATTTCGTTAAACACCCGACAGGCGGCCTCTACCAGGTGCATAGCCAGCGCCGCGCCGCTCCCCTCGCCCAGACGCATCCCCATATCCAGATACGGCTCAAGCTGCAGATGCTCAAGCGCAATGCGCGCCCCCTTTTCCGCCGACAGATGCGAGGGGATCAGATAGGGATGAACGGCAGGCGCAATACGGCAGGCCGCCAGCGCCGCCGCGCAGGAGAGATATCCGTCCAGCACCACCGGCAGCCCGCAGGATGCCGCCCCGAGCATGACGCCGGTCATACCAACCAGATCGAAACCGCCAACCTTTGCCAGCACGTCGAGTCCATCCTCAGCCCGCGGCTGATTGACGGCAATGGCCCGACGCACCACCTCCGCCTTATGCGCCAGCTGCGACACCGGCAGATTGGCGCCGATGCCGACGGTATCCTGCGCATCGCGCCCGGTGAGCACGCTCACCACCGCCGCCGCCGGCGTGGTGTTCGCCATACCCAGTTCGCCGACGCCGAACAGCGTCACGCTCTGAGACGCCAGCTCGCGGGTATAGCGGATGCTCGCCAGCAGCAGCGCCGTCGCCTGCTCGCGGCTCATGGCCGCCGTTTGCGCAATATTGCCGCTGCCTCGTGCCGCTTTTAAGTCGACAAGGCCGGGGATCGGCTCCGCGTCGATCCCGGCGTCAACCACCCGGACTTTTGCCCCCGCCTGCGCTGCCAGAACGCAAACGCCGGTATTTTGCCGGGTCATATTTATCGCCTGAATCGCGGTAACCGCCCGGGGTGAGATAGTCACGCCCTCATGCCAGACGCCGTGATCGGCGCACATCACCACGATGGCTTTTTCTGCCAGCCGCAGCTGACCTTTCAGCCCCGGCATACCCGCCAGCTGTACGGCCAGCGCCTCCAGGCGGCCGAGACTACCGGGCGGTTTTAATAAACCGTCAAGATGCCGCTGCGCCCGGGCCATCGCCGGGCGATCCGGCGGCGGAATGTCGGCAATGAGGGCCGAAAGTGTATCCATGATGTTCCTCGTAGCGCTTTAGGGGGCGGACCGTTGCGCGCGTATTTTCTACGCTCGGGCCGGCAACCCGCGTTATACGGCGGTTCGCCATACGGAAGAAAGGAGTCGTACAGAGGGAGTACCGGGGATAACTCCCGGCGGCGAGAACCGACGCCGGGCAGGATCGAGGAGATTACTCTTCGACCTTCGCTTCGCCGATAACTTTCAGCTTTTTGGAGATGTCGCGGCGCTCTTTAGAGAGTTCAGCATTTTTGATGATGTAATCATCAACGCGATCTTCGTAATCGCTCTTCATGCTGGCAATGATGCCCTGGATAGCTTCAACGCTCATGCCCGGTTTGATGTAGTCGCTGAGGTTGTCCAGCAGCAGCACGCGCTTCTGGTTATCGCGGATCTTTTTCTCAACGTCCTGAATTTCACGCTGCAGCTTGTTCTTACGACGATAGAGACGAACAAACTCCAGTACGTCCTGGAAAGAAGGCTTAGTTGTTTCCATTTTTATACCCCTAATATTTGAGATTCGGATTCGCTAAAGCGACTGCAATATAGGGCTAACATAACTGTTAGCAGTCGCTGATGACAATGTTTTTTCCTTTAGGGTTATCATAACCCTAAATGCTGCTGAATCGAAGCAACCTGTGGTCGTTCTCGCGCATCTGGCTTTTATTTACGCAACGCCCGACAGATCAAATTCGACAGCAGCTCAAGCTGGCGCGCCAGCTCTATCGTCAGCCAGACGTAGCCGTGGATCGGCGTTTCCGCGAGGTTTTCGCCCGGGTGCTCTTTGATAAGCTGCCGCAGTTCGGCGATGATCTCATTGAGCTTTTCAGTATTGGCGCGGATCGGCTGCGGGTTGCCTTCATAGAGGGCATGGGCGATGGTCAGCAGGGTTTGCTGGGTCATCTGCTGCGTTTCGCGCAGCGTGCGGGAATTTAGCATCACAAAGTGCCCCGGCCGCGAGCCCCAGTAAGCGTTGACCTGCAGCTCGAGCATACAGACCAGGTTACGGCTGACGGTCTGAATCGCCTCAAAAATAGCCTTCTGGATATGGGTCTCTTTGCTTGCCGGCGTAATCAGGCCGCGCATTTTCACCACGTCGCTGAGGACCTTTTGCAGGTGTTTTTCCAGCCTGGGACGCTCGACCAGGTTTGGCGAGATCCCGGCCTGATACAGGCGATTAAGGGCGGTGACGTAGTTTGCCATCTGGATACGCCAGTGCAGAAACGCCCGCTGCGGCCAGATGCCGGTAAACAGCATCGCCAGCAGGGAGCCGAAGATAACGTCGCCGCTTCGCCACAGCGCGGTGTTCATATCTCCCGGCGGAGCCCCTACCACCACCGCCAGCGTAATGCCGATCAGCAGCGCCTGATAGGGCCTTCTCCCTAAGGCCAGCCAGCCGCAGAGGAACATCGCCACCGCGCACCACAGCACCATCACGGGTAAGGAGATAAGCTCCAGCTTGAGCGCCACCAGCCCAAGCGCGGAGCCGAGGATGGTGCCGCCGATACGCTCAAAGGCCCGCGGCACCACGTTGCCCCAGAACGATATCGGCCCCATCACCACCACCAGCGTAATCAGCGGCCAGGTGCCTTCCGGTACATTCAGCAGGCGTACCAGTAGAAATGTGAGAACAAAAGCCAGCGCGATGCGTACGCCATGTACGATTCGGTAATGCCGATACAGGCGAATTTCAAAAGGCTTGAGTGATTTATCAGCGCGCACGACCCTCTCCGCTAAAAACAAAAGGCCGATTGTAGCCGCTTTTTCATCGCAAGCCTCACGCTAATGTAAGAAAACCTTTCTCACTATAGGGACAAGCGCCTACCCGCCGATACGTTCAACCGCCACGTACATTTCGATATCCCAGTGGCCGTCGCGGTTGCCGTCATTAAGATAGAGCTCAAAGCAGGGTTTTGCCGCCAGCTGGTACTCTTCGCTTTGCAGCAAGTCCTCAAAGAACTGCAGCCAGGGCGTGGAGAAATCATGATTGACCACCCGCGCGCGGGCAACCGCATACTCTCCACCGGCGATCTCGCTCAGGTTCACCCCTTCGCTATTGGCCGGAATGACGAAATCGTCGTCCACCGTGACCACGGTGTCGCAGCGCAGCTTTTCTGCCGCAACCTGCTCCGGGTTGTCGTAATAGACGGCGATCCACTCCCGGGCCGGGATCTGGCGGGTGTTGACCCATACCGCCAGCTGTTCAAAACCCTGCTTAACGGTCTGTTCCCAGGGCCCCACCATATGAAAACCGGCGATTTTACGCGCGCCAACGGACTTAACGCTGTAGTTCATATTGCCTCCGCGATTGATAAAATACTGTATAAATATACATATAATGTAGCAGGCAGTTAACACACAGTATGTGCGCGGATTCACAGAGTCGCCATTGGCCGGCGCGGAAAAATGATTCAGGAAGCCGGCACGCAGAACGGATACTTCAACCGCGCCTCAATACCGCTTCTGGATAAATTGTTTTCGCCGCGCGGATTATTGATAATCGTTATGTAAATAAAAACATAACGAATGGGGATAACGATGCACGGAAAAATGAAGTTTACGCTGGCAGCCGTGCTGGCACTGCAGTTTGCTCATGCGGCGATGGCGCAGGATATTCGCGTCACCTATGCCGGTTCGATGGGTAAGGTGATGGATCAGGGGCTAGGGCCGGCGTTTGCCAAAGCGCAAAACGGCGATTATCAGGGACAAGGCCAGGGCGCCTACGGCATGGCGCGCCTGCTGGCCAGCCACAAGCTGACCGCCGACGTTTTCGTCTCCATCACTCCGGGGCCGATGCAAATCCTCAAAGACGCCGGGCTGATCGATGAGGCGATACCGGTCGCCAGCACCAGCATGGTGGTCGCGTACAGCCCCAAAGGGAAATACGCCGCGCGGTTCGCCGCCGCCAATAAAAGCCAGGACGCCTCGTGGCTAAACCTGCTGGCGCAGAAAGACATCAGTTTTGGCCGTACCGACCCGTACGTCGATCCTAAGGGCCAGAATATCGTCTTTACCCTGATGCTGGCCGAGAAGTATTACCACCAGCCGGGCATCAGTAACAAAATCCTCGGCGAGCTGCAAAACCCGGCGCAGACCCATCAGGAGGGCGGCCTGCTGAGCCGTCTGGAGAGCGGCCAGGTTGACGCCGCCGCGGGCTACGAGAGCGAAGTGCTCTCCGCTCATCTGCCCTACGTCGCCCTGCCCGATGAGATTAACCTCAGCAACCCGGCGATGGCGAAGCAGTGGTACGACACCGTTAGCTTCACTATTAAGGACAGCGCCGGTAAGGACCAGACGCTGCACACTCAGCCGCTGGTCTTCTACGCCGCGGTGCTGAAAAATGCGCCGAACGGCGTGGAACAGGGGGAGAAATTCGTCCAGTTCATGCAAAGCGCGCAGGGGCAGCAGCTGTTTAAACAGTACGGCTACGCCGCGGCGAAAGGGGAAAACCTATACGCCAGATAAAGCGCGCCGGGCGCATTGCCGGCTGGCTCGCGCTAGCGGCTCTGCTGCTCAGCGTCCCCTTTATTACCCTAATTAGCGTCACGCCGTGGCAGCATCTGCGGCTGGCCTGGCGCGACGACGATGCGATCCTCGTGTCGATGGGGCTGGGGTGCCTGGCGCTGGTGACGATCGTGGCGATAGGCCTGCCGACCGCCTGGTGGCTGTCGCAGGCCAGCGGTCGTCGGCGTCTGCTGGCGGAACTGCTGCTGATGATCCCGCTGCTAACGCCGCCGCTGGCGATGGGCATTTTACTGGTCTCGGCCTACGGCCCCTACGGGCTGGCCGGGCAGTGGCTGACGCGGATAGGCGTCACGCTGGTGAATAATCCCGCCGCCTTCGTCCTCGCCCAGGTCTACGGCGCGCTGCCCTACTTTATCGTGGTCGCCCGTTCCGCCTTCGCCACGGTGCCGAAAGCAATCCTCGAGGCCGGACAAACGCTGGGGGCTACGGGCTGGAATCGCTTTCGCTTTCTCGCCCTGCCGATGGCGCTGCCGGGGCTGGCCTCGGCGGTGGCGCTGGCGTGGGTGCGCGCCGTCGGCGAGTTCGGCATCGTGATGATCTTTGCCTATTTCCCCCAGGGGATCCCGGTCAAACTCTATACCAACCTGCAAAACGACGGCGTTGACGCGGTCTATACCCTGCTGTGGATGCTGCTGATCGTTACCCTGCCTCTGCCGCTGGCCTGCTTTGCGCTGGGAAGAGGCGCGACGTGGCGGCGAAAAGCGCCGCCGGCGGCTACAGGCTAAAGGGGAGTTCAATCCCGATACTGGCGCCCAGATCGTCGCTGTCGCTGTGGTTGGCATCGGTGTACCACAGGGAGGTGCTGAGGCGTACGGTAGGCGTCATGTCGCCGCTCCAGCCGAGCTGTACGCCTTTTAGGGTATCGGCATGCGGGAACGCCTTATTAATCCGCTGATTTTCCGGATTCACCTCGGCGTAGACCAGCCGCGCGCTCCAGCGCTGATTCTCTTCCGTCACCAGCTCGACCTTGCCGGCGTACAGACGCCCGTCGCCGCCCATCGCGTCGCCTGATGGATAGCCCTGCTGGTAGTAGCCATCTTTATAGATAAAGTGGTTATAGATGTAGTTGGTGCGCCCCATATTCGAGCGGGTATCGTGCGCCTCCAGATACCAGTTAATCGCGTTGCTGTTCCACTGGTGATGCCCTTCCACCCCGCCGAGGTAGAGATGGGCGGACGGCAGATATCCGGCCTCATCCTCGCCAATCATCTGCCCGTAGACGCTCACCGGCCAGCCCGTCGTCGGCGCCAGCTTCAGTTTAAAATCAAAGCCCGCCAGCTGATTGCCGGGATCGTCCACCGAATCGCCGGTGTTATCGCGGCCGGTGAGCCCCTCCCAGAAGCTGCCAAAGGAGGAGGGCCGGCCCTCGCCGCCCCACTGCATAATGCGCGAGGCGCCCAGCTCCAGCGAGGTAAAGGGCGAGACCGTCAGGCGGCCGCCAAAGATTTTAGTATGCGGTACCGCCGCGTACTGGCTCATCTGGCTGGCGGAAAGCTGGTACTGCCAGGGGCCAATCCAGCTCAGCCAGGCGCTCTCCGGAGCCCGCTGTTCGGCGCGCTACAGCAAAAAGCCGGTCATCGGCCGCGCGGCGTCGGAACGGATCAGGCTCCCCTCATAGCCGGGCCCCCACCACTGTGGAATTTGGCCAAACGCCAGCCACTGGTTCCACAATTTCACCGCCCCGTAGGCGCCGTTGGCGTTAACGCTGGAGCCATTGCCGATGCGCTTGTCGCCTTCAACATTGCCCTGCAGGTGCAGGTCCCACCATTCGCCGCTGTTATTCAGCGCGACGGAGAGCGAGTGGTCGGCAGGCCGGAACTCGGCAAAGCCCTGCGGCGTTCCCGGCCTGTCGGTTGCGCTGTAGCCGGTGACGCGCAGATCGGCTTTTAGCGCCCTCAGACGCTGATTCACCCGCCCCAACACCGTCCGCTCTGCGGATGTGGTCGGATGGGCGTTGGCCAGCGCGCGGCCGATCTCCTCTTCGCTCAGGGGCCAGGTCGACAGGCTCAGCGAGAGAGTACCGCGATCGGTCAGCCACGCTAAATCATTGCGCAGATCGTCATCGGCCAGGACCAGGCCGGAGGCAAAGGCCGCGGGACTCAAAGCGGCAAAAAGTGCCAAAGAAAGCGCGCTGCGCGCAAAAAGTTTCATCTTCCCAGCTCCATTTCAGGCGCACAGGCGCCGGCGTATTTCCCTAAGGGTGAGCAGGTAAGGTAATGGAGTGAAACTAAACGAATCGCCAACCGGCGCTACAACGGCGTGGGGAGAGAAAGGATGCCGCTCTGCAGGAGAGCGGCGGTACGACTACAGCTTGTGGTGCAGATAATCGCTCATGCGCGAGAATACGCCTCCCTTGCCGACGCTTTCCAGAGTCACTAGCGGCCAGTGGGCCACCACTTTATCACCGTCGTAGAGCGAAATCTCGCCGACCCGCTGATTGGCGGCGATCGGCGCTTCCAGATCTTTCTTATCCAGCACATATTTGGCCTTAATCCGCGAAACCTCCGACTTCGGCAGCGCCAGCCAGAAGTCCTGGTCGGTGCCAAGCTGGATCTGCTCCTTATCACCGTACCAGATAGGCTCGCTGCCCACTTTTTTGCCTTTTTGCAGGACCTGGACGGTATCGAAGTTTTGCTGGCCCCAGTGCAGCAGCTTGGCCGCCTGCTGCTCGCGCCCTTTCGGACTCTCGGCCCCCATCACCACCGCAATCAGGCGACGCTGGCCGTCGACGGCGGAGGCAATCAGGTTAAAACCGGCGCCGGAGGTGTGGCCGGTCTTCAGGCCATCGACGTTCATGGTTTTATCCCACAGCAGGCCGTTGCGGTTCTGCTGGGTAATCCCGTTCCACGTCAGGCTTTTCTGACTGTACATATGGTACACGTCGGGCTCGCCGTGAATAATCGCCCGCGACAGCACCGCCAGATCGTAGGCCGAGCTGTGCTGCCCCGGCGCGTCCAGCCCGTGGACGGTTTCAAAGTGGGTATCCTGCAGGTGCAGCTTTTGTACGTATTCGTTCATCATGGCGACGAACTGCGGCTGGCCGCCGGCAACGTAGTCGGCCAGCGCCACGCAGGCGTCGTTGCCCGAGTCGACGATAAGCCCGCGGCTTAAATCGCGCACGCTCAGCCGATCGCCGGGCTTAAGGAACATCAGCGATGAACCATCGAATACCGGGTTGCCCTTCGCCCACGCATCTTTGCCGACGGTGACCATATCGTCAAAGGTAATGCGATGGCTGTCGATGGCGCGATCGACCACATAGCCGGTCATGAGTTTCGTCAGGCTGGCGGGGTTACGCTGCTGGTGTTCATTACCGGCGGTCAGGATCTGACCGGTGGTATAGTCCATCAGCACCCAGGAGCCTGCCTGAATGGAAGGCGGCGTCACGGTGACGGGAAAATCGTTTGCGGCAAAAGCGCAGGAAACGCTCGAAGCGAGCAAAGTTACGGCAATAAAAAAACGGCCTTTCAACGGCATATCCTCAAGATTTACAGATCCGCCGTCCTTTTTACGGAAGTTCTCCTTTCATATCATGGTTTAATTGCAAGAAAATATGACACGATAAGCGCGCCGGGCGGCCGACGCCCTTCTGATGGCCGGGCAAATCGTTTACCATAGCCCGTCATACTTCAAGCTGCACGTGCGCTGGCTTTGTGGCTCACCCCGAACGATTTAGCGTATGGATGCCAACCACCACGGAAAATAGACAGACTATGCAAGATAGCGCCAATCAGCCCGGATTTTTGTTCCACGACTACGAAACCTTCGGCACCCGCCCCTCCCTCGACCGGCCGGCGCAGTTTGCCGCCATCCGCACCGATGCGGATCTTAACGTCATCGGCGAGCCCGAGGTGTTCTACTGTAAGCCGGCCGACGACTATCTGCCGCAGCCGCAGGCGGTGATGATTACCGGCATCACGCCGCAGGAAGCAATCGCCAAAGGCGACAACGAAGCCGCCTTTGCCCGCCGCATTCACGATCTGTTCACGGTGCCGAAGACCTGCATTGTGGGCTACAACAACGTGCGTTTCGATGACGAAGTCAGCCGCAACATTTTCTACCGCAACTTCTACGATCCCTACGCCTGGAGCTGGCAGCACGATAACTCGCGCTGGGATCTGCTGGACGTGATGCGCGCCTGCTACGCGCTGCGCCCGGAAGGCATCAACTGGCCGGAAAACGATGACGGCCTGCCCAGTTTCCGCCTTGAACATCTGACGGTGGCCAACGGCATCGAGCACAGCAACGCCCACGATGCGATGGCCGACGTTTACGCCACGATCGCTATGGCGAAGCTGGTCAAAACCCGGCAGCCGCGCCTGTTCGACTACCTTTATACCTTCCGCAATAAGCGCAAGCTGGCGACGCTGATTGACGTGCCGCAGATGACGCCGCTGGTGCACGTCTCCGGGATGTTCGGCGCCGCGCGCGGCAACACCAGCTGGGTCGCTCCGCTGGCGTGGCATCCGGAGAATCGCAATGCGGTGATTATGGTTGACCTTGCCGGCGATATGTCGCCGCTGCTGGAGCTGGACGCCGACGCCCTGCGCGAACGGCTGTATACCGCCAAAGCCGATCTCGGCGACCTGGCGGCGGTACCGGTCAAGCTGGTCCACCTCAACAAATGCCCGGTGCTGGCCAAGGCCAATACGCTGCGCCCGGAAGACGCAGAGCGTCTGGGCATCAACCGTCAGCGCTGCCTCGATAACCTGCAGCTGCTGCGCGGCCAGCCGCAGGTACGGGAAAAAGTGGTGGCAATTTTTGCCGAGACGGAGCCGTTCGTGCCTTCCGATAACGTCGATACTCAGCTCTATAACGGCTTCTTCAGCGATGCCGACCGCGCGGCGATGAAGATTGTGCTGGAGACCGAGCCGCGCAACCTGCCGGCGCTGGACATTACCTTTGCCGACCCGCGCATCGCGCGCCTGCTGTTTAACTATCGCGCGCGAAACTTCCCGGGCAGCCTCGATGAAGCCGAGCAGCAGCGCTGGTTAGCGCATCGTCGGGAAGTGTTTACGCCGGAGTTTTTACAGGCCTACGCCGATGAGCTGCAGACCTTGCAGCAGCAGTATGCGGACGCTAATGAAAAGCTGACGCTGGTGAAAGCGCTGTGGCAGTACGCGCAGGAAATTGTGTAGGCTAAAAAAATTCCCGGCCTGCGCGACGCAGGGCCGGGAACGATTATTTACCCTTTCGCGCGGCTGGCGATAATCGCCTCCGCCACGTTACGCGGGGCCTCCGCGTAGTGATGGAACTCCATGCTGTAGGTCGCCCGCCCCTGGGACATCGAGCGCAGGGTCGTGGAATAGCCGAACATTTCGGCCAGCGGCACGTCGGCGCGAATGATCTGGCTGCCGAAGCGCTCTTCCATCCCCTGCACCATGCCGCGGCGGGAGGAGAGATCGCCCATAATATTGCCGGCGTACTCCTCCGGGGTTTCCACCTCCACGTGCATCACCGGTTCGAGGATTACCGGATCGGCTCTGCGCGCGCCCTCCTTGAAGCCAAAAATGGCCGCCATGCGGAAGGCCATTTCCGAGGAGTCGACGTCGTGGTACGAACCAAAAGTCAGGGTCGCCTTGACGTCCACTACCGGATAGCCCGCCAGCACGCCGGTGCCCATCGCTTCACGCAGGCCTTTTTCCACCGAAGGAATGTACTCCCGCGGCACCACCCCGCCCTTGGTGGCGTCTTCAAAGACGAAGCCGCTGCCGGGCTCCAGCGGTTCGAGAGTCAGCACCACGTGGCCGTACTGCCCCTTGCCGCCGGACTGGCGGACAAACTTGCCCTCCACCTCTTTCACCGTTTTGCGGATCGTCTCGCGGTAGGTGACCTGCGGCCGGCCGATATTCGCCTCGACGCCAAATTCGCGTCGCATCCGGTCGACGATAATTTCCAGGTGCAGCTCGCCCATCCCGGAAATAATCGTCTGCCCCGACTCCTCGTCGGTATGCAGGCGGAACGACGGATCTTCCGCCGCCAGGCGCTGCAGCGCAATGCCCATTTTCTCCTGATCCGCTTTGGTTTTCGGCTCGATAGCCAGCGAAATCACCGGCTCCGGAAACTCCATGCGTTCGAGGGTGACGATCGCGTTCGGATCGCACAGCGTGTCGCCGGTGGTGACGTCTTTCAGGCCGACGCAGGCGGCGATATCGCCGGCGTGCAGCTCGTCCACCTCGTGGCGATCGTTGGCGTGCATCAGCACGATGCGGCCAATACGCTCTTTTTTACCTTTAACCGGGTTATAGACCGCATCCCCTTTCTTCAGGGTACCGGAATAGACGCGGATAAAGGTCAGCTGGCCCACGTAGGGGTCGGTCATCAGCTTGAACGCCAGCGCCGACAACGGTTCATTGTCGTCAGGATGACGCTCCGCCGGCCGGCCCTGCTCGTCAACGCCCTGAATCGCCGGGATATCCAGCGGGGACGGCATCAGTTCGACGACCGCGTCGAGCATCCGCTGGACGCCTTTATTCTTAAAGGCGCTGCCGCACAGCACCGGCTGGATCTCGCCGGCAACGGTGCGCTTACGCAGCCCGGCCACGATCTCAGCCTCGCTCAGATCGCCGGTTTCGAGATATTTGTCCATCAGCTCATCGCTGGCTTCCGCCGCCGCGGAGACCATTGTCTCCCGCCACTGGCGGGCGGTTGCCATCAGCGAATCCGGTACCGGCGCATAGCTGAAGGTCATCCCCTGGGTCGCGTCGTCCCACAAAATGGCGCGCATTTTGATAAGGTCCACAACCCCGACGAAATGCTCCTCGGCGCCGACGGGAATCACCACCGGCACCGGGTTGGCCTTCAGGCGGTCGATCATCATCTGCACCACGCGGAAGAAATCGGCACCCGGGCGGTCCATTTTGTTGACGAAGGCCAGCCGCGGGACGTGGTACTTATTCGCCTGCCGCCAGACGGTTTCCGACTGAGGCTGCACACCGCCAACGGAGTCGTAGACCATCACCGCGCCGTCCAGCACCCGCATGGAGCGCTCGACTTCAATGGTAAAATCGACGTGCCCGGGGGTGTCGATGATATTAATCCGGTGCGGCTCAAAGCTGCGGTCCATGCCGGGCCAGAAGCAGCTTACCGCGGCGGAGGTAATGGTGATCCCACGCTCTTGCTCCTGCGCCATCCAGTCGGTTGTTGCCGCGCCATCGTGTACTTCACCCAGCTTATGGCTCATTCCGGTATAAAACAGAATGCGCTCGGTGGTGGTGGTTTTACCGGCATCGATATGCGCGGAGATACCGATGTTGCGATAACGTTCGAGGGGGATGGGTCGGGGCATGATGCGTCCTTAGTCATTTTTGACTGTCAGTGAGCGGCGAAATGGCCGCGGTTCGTTTAACGCCCTCTATCATAGTACAACTGTACGAGTATATTCGAACTATTTTTGCTATCGTTACTATTGCTGAAGCTGCGGGCAGCGCGCGTGGCTTTAGGGATTGAGTTTGGTATATTACCGGCCAGCCGCCGATACGGGGCGCCGTTCCGCGGAGCAGCGCCCCGCCGACACAGGAATATTATGATCGCCAATCACCCCGAACGTGAACAAATCCGCCTTGAAAACGTGCTTTTTGCCCTTGGAAACCCGCTGCGGCTGGAGATTATTCGCATCCTCGCCGACGGCAGCGAGCAGAGCTGCAACGCCCTGCGCCATGAGGACGTCGCCAAGTCAACCATGACCCACCACTGGCGCGTGCTGCGCGATAGCGGCGTGATCTGGCAGCGTCCGCAGGGACGGGAGAATATGATTTCGCTGCGCAGGGAGGATCTGGAGGCGCGTTTTCCGGGGCTGCTGGATACGCTGCTCCGCGTGATGCGCCAGGAAACGCGGGCGTGACGGAAACAAAAAAGCCGGAGGTCTCCCCCCGGCTTTTTTTATCCTGACGCGCAATCAGGCAATATCTTCGTACTGCGGAACCGGGTTGCGGAAACGACGGGTTACGCAGGCCAGGTAGACCAGGCCGATGGTGCCCCAGATCAGGCCCAGAACCATAGAGCTCTGTTCCAGGTTGACCCACAGGGCGCCTACGGTCAGCGCGCCGCAGGTTGGCAGCACCAGGTAGTTGAGGTGGTCTTTCAGAGTCTTGTTACGCTTCTCGCGGATCCAGAACTGCGAAATCACCGACAGGTTAACGAAGGTAAAGGCCACCAGCGCGCCAAAGTTAATCAGCGCCGTGGCGGTCACCAGGTCGAATTTAATCGCCAGCAGCGCAATCGCGCCCACCAGCAGGACGTTAAACGCCGGGGTACGCCATTTCGGGTGAACGTAGCCGAAGAAGCTGGTCGGGAAGACGCCGTCGCGGCCCATCACGTACATCAGACGGGAAACGCCCGCGTGCGCGGCCATGCCGGAAGCCAGAACGGTGACGCTGGAGAAGATCAGCACGCCCCACTGGAAGGTTTTGCCCGCCACGTACAGCATGATTTCAGGCTGCGACGCCTCCGGATCTTTAAAGCGAGAGATATCCGGGAAGTACAGCTGCAGGAAATAAGAGGCACAGATAAAGATCATCCCGCCGATCAGCGCGGTCAGGAAGATAGCCCGCGGGATCACGCGCTCTGCGTCTTTGGTCTCTTCAGACAGAGAAGAGATGCCGTCAAAGCCGAGGAACGAGAAGCACAGAATGGTCGCGCCGGTAATCATCGGCACCACGTGGGCACCTTCGGACCAGAACGGACGGGTGCTGGTTAGCGTACCGCTGCCTTCACCGTGCATGATGCCGTAGATGATCAGGCCGACGATAACCGCCACGATGCCCATCTGCAGAACCACAATCAGGGTATTGAAGTTCGCCACGGCCTTGATGCTGCGCAGGTTAGAGACGGTCATAAAGCCGACCAGCGCGACGACGAAGATCCACGACGGAATAGAAGGCATCAGCGCTTCAAAGTAAATCTTCGCCAACAGGATGTTGATCATCGGCATAAACAGATAGTCGAGCAGCGATGACCAGCCAACCATAAAACCAACGGCCGGGCTGATAGATTTCTGCGCGTAGGTGTAGGCGGAGCCTGCCGACGGGAAACGGCGAACCAGTTTACCGTAGCTCAGCGCCGTGAAAAGAATCGCGACCAGCGCGAAGGCGTAGGCCGTCGCAACGTGACCGTCGGTCAATCCAGAGACGATACCAAACGTATCGAACAGCGTCATTGGCTGCATATAGGCCAGGCCCATCATGACAACCGGAATCAGCGTAAGCGTTTTACGTAATTCCACGCGAGAGGTTTTTGGAGTAGCGTTATGCGACATTGTGGTCATCCCCTTTTACGGCGAAAGCCATCGCGTAAGCAAAAAATTGCCCCATTTCTGTGTATTCCTCAGCGACAACAACTGTCGGTTTTTAGTAAATATCTATCCGGTACGAAGCCCGGCCTCTTGGTATTGAATGATGTGTCTTTAAAGCAAAAAAATAACCGACGCTTTAAAAAGCGTCGGCTAGTTTCTGTTTTTCAGGCCGCGTATTTTGCAACATTTACTGGCCGGATGACAAGCCGTTGAAGAGTCAAAAAATTGTAGGAGTCATTTAACAGACTAATATTCATACGATTTTAGTATTGTATATCCGGCGAATAGCATTATTTGCTAAAACCGCATTCTGCCACCATCCGCTGGCGAGGCCGCAAGCGTCCTCATGCCAGCCAATCCACGCCCGATGTATCGGCTGATGGGCGGCGACCTCTTTCATTATCAGCTCGCCGCGGTCAAGCGGGCCCTCGACCAGGTAGCGCGGCAGGTAGCCCCAGCCGAGACCGGCGCAAACCAGCGCCAGCTGGCCAGGGTAATCAAATGCCGCCAGATGCTCCCGATCGTCGGCGGACGGCCAGCCGCCGCCGCAGATAATGGCGCGATGGCGCTTCATCCCCCTCCAGCTCAGCGGGTCCGCCATCTGCGCCAGCGGATGCTGCGGCGCGACGACGAAAACATGCTCCAGCTCGCCCAGCAGGCTGAAACCGTAGCCGCTGAGCGCCGGCGGATCGCTTAACGCCCCCAGCACGATATCCGCCCGCCCTTCGACCAGCGCCTCCCAGCGGTCGGGAGGCGTCTCGCGACAAAAGCGCAGCTGGGCCAGATTGTGCTGCTGGTAGAACTGGCCCACCAGCGGCGCCAGCAAAGAGAAGGGAAAGGTGGCGTCCACGGCAATGACCAGCGCGTTTTCCCAGCCCTGGTGCAGCTTAATCGCCTGTTTTTCCAGCTCGCGGGCGGTGTGCAGCACTTCACGCCCCTTTTCCAGCAGCAGCTGCCCGACGGGGGTAAAGCGCGCGCGGTGTCCGCTGCGGTCAAGGAGCTGAATATTAAGATCGCTTTCCAGCTTGTGAATGGTGTAGCTCAGCGCGGAGGGCGTTTTATAAAGCTTTGCCGACGCCGCGGCAAAGCTCCCCTCTTTTTCCAGCGCATCGAGAATAACGAGGACATCCAGCAGTGGTTTCATCGCCGCCCCCTTACGGTTCGCGATCTCCCGCTGACTGATTACTCCATCGGCATCACCAGCGGGTCCGGGTACTGATACTCAAACCCCAGCTCGTGGCAGATGCGATTGCCGTCGATAATTTTGCCGGTATCGCCGTCCGGATTATCGGCAAACACCGGTTCCGGGAGGCCAAGTTCGCGGGCCATCTGCGGATAGAAGACGCCGCGGGCGGGATGCTTTGGCGCACATATATTATAGATGTGTCCACCCTTCGGGGCCTGCAGCAGCAGCTCAATCGCGGCGATAACGTCCTGCAGATGGACCAGATTAACCCCCTGCTGCCCGTCCGGCGCCGACTTGCCGGCAAAGAAGCGTCCCGGGTGGCGCGACGGCCCCACCAGCCCGGCGAGGCGTAAAATATCCACCGAAGTGCCCGGAAGGTTATGCAGCCAGTCCTCCAGCTCTTTAAGCACCCTGCCGCTGGCGGTTTGCGGATTGCGAGGGGCGCTCTCTTTTAAGATACCGCTGGCGTTGCCGTACACCGAGGTCGAGCTGGTAAAAATGATTCGCGGAACGTGGTGGGCTAACGCCGTATCCACAATTTCCTGCACCGCCTGCAGGTAGAACTCCTCCCCCGGCCCGGTGCGGCGAGCCGGTAAGGTGATCACCAGCGCATCGACGTTCATCAATGCATCCAGATCTTCCGTGTCGCAAACCAGCTGGGGCTCAAGGCGCAGCGGATAGCCGTCAATGCCGCACATCCGCGCCGCCTCCACGCCATCCTGCGTCGTCTTACTGCCGGTGACCTCCCACCCGCGCGCCATCAACGACAGCGCAAGGGGCATACCTAACCATCCTAATCCGACAATCGCGACCTTTTTCATATCCTGGCTCCTGGCTCTTTCGCTGCGCTGACTTAAGGCTACGCCAGCCGGCGGCGGCTGACAATTTCTTCGGTGAATATGAAATGAATTAATGATAGTAAAAAGCCCTTGCTTTATGTCGCTGAACTGGTTTAGGTTAAAAGGCATCAAATGCATAGTCATTCAAAGAGAATTTTATGAACTGCGTTCAATCTAAAAACCACCATCATCACCATCATCCTGACTAGTCTTTCAGGCGATGTGTGCTGGAAGACGTTTGGATCTTCCAGTGGTGCATGAACGCAAAGAGAGCCCCCGGAAGATTTACTTCCGGGGGCTTTTTTTTGAATTAAATTCGGACAGATTCAGACAGGTATAAAGAGGAAAACAAGAATGTTAGACAACAGCCGTTTACGCATAGCTATTCAAAAATCAGGCCGCCTGAGCGAAGATTCACGCGAATTATTGAGCCGCTGCGGCATCAAAGTGAATCTGCACACCCAGCGCCTGATTGCGCTGGCGGAAAATATGCCGATCGATATTTTGCGCGTGCGTGATGACGATATCCCGGGCCTGATTATGGACGGCGTGGTCGACCTGGGGATTATCGGCGAAAACGTGCTGGAAGAAGAGCTGCTGAGCCGCCGCGCTCAGGGCGAAGACCCGCGCTACTTCACCCTGCGCCGTCTTGATTTCGGCGGCTGCCGCCTGTCGCTGGCCACGCCGGCGGACGAGCGCTGGGACGGCCCGGCGGCGCTGGACGGCAAGCGTATCGCCACCTCCTACCCGCACCTGCTGAAGCGCTACCTCGACCAGAAAGGGATTTCCTTTAAGTCCTGCCTGCTGAACGGCTCCGTTGAAGTCGCCCCGCGCGCCGGCCTCGCCGACGCGATTTGCGACCTGGTCTCTACCGGCGCCACCCTCGAAGCCAACGGCCTGCGTGAAGTGGAAGTGATGTTCCGCTCCAAAGCCTGTCTGATCCAGCGCGACGGCGACATGGCCGACGGCAAACAGCAGCTGATTGACCGCCTGCTGACCCGTATTCAGGGCGTGATCCAGGCCCGGGAATCGAAATACATCATGATGCACGCGCCGACCGAGCGCCTGGAAGAAGTGGTGGCCCTGCTGCCCGGCGCCGAGCGGCCGACGATTCTGCCGCTGGCCGGTGATAAGCAGCGCGTCGCGATGCACATGGTCAGCAGCGAAACCCTGTTCTGGGAAACCATGGAAAAACTGAAAGCGCTCGGCGCCAGCTCGATCCTGGTGCTGCCGATTGAGAAGATGATGGAGTAATCCAGCCAGCACGGGCCCCGCCGGGCCTGTCTCAGAGATTAAACAGGGGAAACAACCATGAGCTTCAACACAATCATCGACTGGAACAGCCGCAGCGCCGAACAACAGCAACAACTATTAATGCGCCCGGCGATTTCCGCATCCGACAGCATCACGCGCACCGTTGCTGAGATCCTCGATAACGTCAAACAAAACGGCGACGCGGCGCTGCGCGAGTACGGCGCAAAGTTCGATAAGACCGAGGTCAAGGCGCTGAGAGTCAGCGACGAGGAGATCGACGCCGCCGGCGAGCGCTTGAGCGACGAGCTTAAACAGGCGATGGCGGTTGCGGTACGCAATATCGAAACCTTCCACAACGCCCAGCGCCTTGCGGGGGTGGACGTTGAAACGCTGCCGGGCGTGCGCTGCCAGCAGGTCACCCGACCGATTGCCTCCGTCGGCCTCTATATTCCCGGCGGCTCGGCGCCGCTGTTCTCGACCGTCTTAATGCTGGCGACGCCGGCGCGCATCGCCGGCTGTCAGCAGGTGGTGCTGTGCTCCCCGCCGCCCATCGCCGATGAAATTCTCTATGCCGCCCGGCTGTGCGGCGTGCGGAATATCTTCAACGTCGGCGGCGCCCAGGCGATTGCGGCGCTGGCCTTTGGCAGCGAATCGATTGCCAAAGTTGACAAAATCTTTGGCCCGGGTAACGCCTTCGTGACCGAGGCTAAACGCCAGGTCAGCCAGCGTCTCGACGGCGCGGCAATCGATATGCCCGCCGGCCCGTCCGAAGTGCTGGTGATTGCCGACAGCGGCGCGACGCCGGACTTCGTAGCGTCGGACCTGCTGTCGCAGGCCGAGCACGGCCCGGATTCGCAGGTGATTCTGCTGACCCCGGACGCCGAAATGGGCCGCCGCGTCGCCGAGGCCGTTGAGCGCCAGCTGGCCGATCTGCCGCGGGCGGAAACCGCGCGCGAGGCGCTCTCCGCCAGCCGCATCATCGTGGCGCGCGACCTCGCGCAGTGCGTGGAGATCTCCAACCAGTACGGTCCGGAGCACCTGATTATTCAAACCCGCAATGCCCGTGAGCTGGTCGACAGCATCACCAGCGCCGGGTCGGTGTTCCTCGGCGACTGGTCGCCCGAGTCGGCGGGCGATTACGCCTCCGGCACCAACCACGTGCTGCCGACCTACGGCTATACCGCCACCTGTTCCAGCCTCGGCCTGGCGGATTTCCAGAAGCGCATGACGGTGCAGGAGCTGTCGCGCGAAGGTTTTTCCGCCCTGGCGTCAACGATTGAAATTCTCGCCGCCGCCGAGCGCCTGACCGCCCACAAAAATGCCGTGACGCTGCGCGTTGCAGCCCTAAAGGAGCAAGCATGAGCATCGAAGATTTAGCCCGCGCTAACGTGCGCGACCTGACGCCATACCAGTCTGCTCGTCGCCTGGGCGGCAAAGGCGACGTCTGGCTCAACGCCAACGAATTCCCGACCGCGGTTGAGTTTCAGCTCACTCAGCAAACGCTGAACCGCTACCCGGAAGGCCAGCCGAAAGCGGTGATTGAGAACTACGCCCGCTATGCCGGAGTGAAGCCAGAGCAGGTTCTGGTGAGCCGCGGCGCCGATGAAGGCATCGAGCTGGTGATCCGTGCCTTCTGCGAGCCGGGCCAGGACGCGGTGCTCTACTGCCCGCCAACCTACGGGATGTACGGCGTCAGTACCGAAACCTTCGGCGTGGACCGCCGGACGGTGCCAAGCCTGAGCGACTGGCAGCTCGATCTTCCCGGCATCGCCGCCAATCTCGACGGCGTGAAGGTGGTCTTTGTCTGCAGCCCCAACAACCCGACCGGGCAGGTGATTAACCCCGACGATATGCGCGCGCTGCTGGAGATGACCCGCGGCAAGGCGATTGTCATCGCCGACGAAGCCTATATCGAGTTCTGCCCGCAGGCGACGCTGGCCGGCTGGCTGAGCGACTATCCGCACCTGGTGGTGCTGCGCACGCTGTCGAAGGCCTTTGCCCTCGCCGGCCTGCGCTGCGGCTTTACCCTGGCCAGCGCCGAGGTAATTAACCTGCTGATGAAGGTTATCGCCCCCTACCCGCTCTCAACGCCGGTCGCCGATATCGCCGCCCAGGCCCTCAACGCCGAGGGGATTGCCGCCATGCGCGCCCGCGTGGCGCAGATCGTGGAGGAGCGCGAGTACCTGATTGGCCAGCTGCGCGGTATCGCCTGCATTGAGCAGGTTTTCGATTCCGAGACCAACTACATCCTCGCGCGCATTAAAGCCTCCAGCGCGGTGTTTAAATCATTGTGGGATCAGGGCATTATCTTACGAGACCAGAATAAACAACCCTCATTAAGCGGCTGTTTGCGTATCACTGTCGGTACCCGTGCAGAGAGCCAGCGCGTAATTGATGCCTTGACTGCGGAGAGTGTATGACCCAGAAGTTTCTCTTTATTGACCGTGACGGTACGCTGATTTCCGAGCCACCGGTTGATTTTCAGGTAGATCGCTTTGAAAAGCTGGCCTTTGAGCCGCAGGTGATCCCCGCCCTGCTGAAGCTGCAGCAGGAAGGCTACCGGCTGGTGATGATCACCAATCAGGATGGTCTGGGCACCGAGAGCCTGCCGCAGGCGGAGTTCGACGGCCCGCACAACCTGATGATGCAGGTGTTTGCTTCCCAGGGCGTGAACTTTGAAGAGGTGCTGATTTGTCCGCACCTGCCGGCGGAAGGCTGCGACTGCCGCAAGCCGAAAACCCAGCTGGTGCTGCCGTGGCTGGAAGAAGGCGTGCTGGATAAAGCCCACAGCTACGTCATCGGCGATCGCGCCACCGACATTGAGCTGGCGGACAATATGGGCATTATCGGCCTGCGCTACGACCGCGAGACCCTCGACTGGCCGACCATTTGCGAGCAGCTTACCCGCCGCGACCGCTACGCCCACGTTGAGCGCAATACCAAAGAGACCCAGGTCGATGTGAAGGTCTGGCTGGATCGCGAAGGCGGCAGCAAAATCCACACCGGCGTCGGCTTCTTCGATCATATGCTCGATCAGATCGCCACCCACGGCGGCTTCCGCCTCGAGATTAACGTCGGTGGCGACCTCTATATTGACGATCACCACACGGTGGAAGATACCGGCCTCGCGCTGGGCGAAGCGCTGAAGCTGGCGCTGGGCGATAAGCGCGGCATCAATCGCTTCGGCTTTGTGCTGCCGATGGACGAGTGCCTGGCCCGCTGCGCGCTGGATATCTCCGGGCGTCCGCACCTCGAATATAAGGCAGAGTTTGCCTATCAGCGCGTCGGCGACCTAAGCACCGAGATGGTGGAGCACTTCTTCCGTTCGCTCTCCTACACCATGGCGGTAACCCTGCACCTGAAAACCAAGGGCAAGAACGACCACCACCGCGTCGAGAGCCTGTTTAAGGCCTTTGGCCGCACGCTGCGCCAGGCAATCCGCGTGCAGGGCGACACGCTGCCATCTTCGAAAGGGGTGCTGTAATGAACGTGGTGATCCTCGATACCGGGTGCGCCAACCTCAATTCGGTGAAGTCGGCGATTCTCCGCCACGGCTATCAGCCGGCGGTGAGCCGCGATCCGGACGTGGTGCTGCGCGCCGATAAGCTGTTTTTACCCGGCGTGGGCACCGCCCAGGCGGCGATGGACCAGCTGCGCGACCGCGAGCTGATTGAGCTGGTGAAGGCCTGCACCCAGCCGGTGCTGGGGATCTGCCTCGGCATGCAGCTGCTTGGCCGGCGCAGCGAAGAGAGCAACGGCGTCGATCTGCTGGGCATTATTGATGAAGACGTGCCGAAGATGACCGACCACGGGCTGCCGCTACCGCATATGGGCTGGAACCGCGTGTATCCGAAAGCGGGGAATCGCCTGTTCAGCGGTATCGAGGACGGCGCCTATTTCTATTTCGTCCACAGCTACGCGATGCCGGTCAATCCGCACACCATCGCGCAGTGCAACTACGGCGAGCCGTTCACCGCCGCGGTACAGCAAGATAACTTTTTTGGCGTGCAGTTTCACCCGGAGCGCTCGGGCAGCGCCGGCGCCCGGCTGCTGAAAAACTTCCTGGAGATGTGATGATAATTCCGGCTTTAGATTTAATTGACGGCACGGTTGTCCGTCTCCATCAGGGCGATTACGGCCAGCAGCGCGACTACGGTAACGATCCGCTGCCGCGCCTGCAGTCCTACGCCGCCCAGGGCGCAGAAGTGCTGCATCTGGTCGATCTCACCGGCGCGAAAGATCCTGCAAAGCGGCAGATTGCGCTGCTCAAGACCCTGGTAGCCGGCGTTAACGTGCCGGTGCAGGTCGGCGGCGGCGTGCGTACGGAAGAGGATGTCGCGGCCCTGCTGGATGCCGGCGTCGCCCGCGTGGTGGTAGGCTCTACGGCGGTAAAATCGCCGGAGACGGTGAAGGGCTGGTTCAAACGTTTCGGCCCGCAGCACCTGGTGCTGGCGCTCGACGTGCGTATCGACGCCGCAGGGAATAAGCAGGTGGCGGTCAGCGGCTGGCAGGAAAACTCCGGGATAACCCTCGAGGAGCTGGTGGAAAGCTATCTGCCGGTTGGCCTGCAGCACGTACTGTGCACCGACATCTCCCGCGACGGCACCCTGGCCGGTTCCAACGTCTCTTTATATGAAGAGGTGTGCGCCCGCTATCCGCAGGTCGCGTTCCAGTCCTCCGGCGGCATCGGCGATCTTAACGATATCGCCGCGCTGCGCGGAACCGGCGTGCGCGGCGTGATTGTCGGCCGCGCGCTGCTGGAAGGTAAATTCAACGTAACGGAGGCCATTCAATGCTGGCAAAACGGATAATCCCCTGCCTCGACGTTCGCGATGGCCAGGTAGTGAAAGGCGTGCAGTTCCGTAATCATGAAATCATCGGCGACATCGTCCCGCTGGCGAAACGCTACGCCGATGAAGGCGCCGATGAGCTGGTGTTCTACGATATTACCGCCTCCAGCGACGGCCGGGTGGTCGATAAAAGCTGGGTTTCCCGGGTGGCGGAAGTTATCGATATTCCGTTCTGCGTCGCTGGCGGGATTAAATCGCTGGAAGACGCGGCGCAGATCCTCTCTTTTGGCGCAGACAAGATTTCGATTAACTCCCCTGCCCTCGCCGACCCAACGCTGATTACCCGCCTCGCCGATCGTTTCGGCGTGCAGTGCATCGTGGTGGGCATCGATACCTGGTTCGACGCCGATAGCGGCAAGTATCACGTGAATCAGTACACCGGCGACGAAGCCCGCACGCGGGTGACCCAGTGGGAAACCCTCGCCTGGGTAGAGGAAGTGCAGAAGCGCGGCGCCGGAGAGATCGTGCTGAATATGATGAACCAGGACGGCGTGCGTAACGGCTACGATCTTGCGCAGCTGAGCAAAGTCCGCGCCGTGTGCCACGTGCCGCTGATCGCCTCAGGCGGCGCCGGCACCATGGAGCACTTCCTTGAAGCCTTCCGCGACGCCAACGTCGACGGCGCGTTGGCCGCATCGGTGTTCCACAAACAGATTATTAATATTGGCGAACTGAAAGCGTACCTGGCAGCACGGGGCGTGGAGATTAGGGTATGTTAACTGAACAGCTGGACTGGCAAAAAACCGACGGCATGATGCCGGTCATCGTACAGCACGCTATTTCCGGCGAAGTCCTGATGCTGGGCTATATGAATCAGGAAGCGCTGGCGAAGACCGAAGAGAGCGGTAAAGTGACCTTCTGGTCGCGCACCAAACAGCGCCTGTGGACCAAGGGCGAAACCTCCGGCAATTTCCTCAACGTGGTGAGCATCACTCCGGACTGCGATAACGACACCCTGCTGGTGCTGGTTAATCCGATTGGCCCAACCTGCCATAAAGGCACGTCCAGCTGCTTCGGCGAAGCGGGACACCAGTGGCTGTTCCTCTATCAGTTGGAGCAGCTGCTGGCCGAGCGGAAGCACGCCGACCCGGAGAGCTCCTATACCGCGAAGCTGTACGCCAGCGGCACCAAGCGCATTGCGCAGAAGGTCGGGGAAGAAGGCGTGGAGACCGCGCTGGCCGCCACGGTACACGACCAGTTTGAGCTGAAGAACGAGGCGTCGGACCTGGTGTATCACCTGCTGGTGCTGCTGCAGGATCAGGGGCTGGATTTGACTGATGTGATTAATAATCTGAAGAGTCGTCACTGATCCCTTTCGCCCCCGCACTCGCGGGGGCTATTCGCTGAAGATCAGGCTTTCTTCTCCAGTAAGGTGCTGTAGAGATTAACATATGCATCAATCATATGTTCTGCAGTAAACATCTCCTCAAAGCGGCGACGAGAATTTGCCCCATAGCGCGCAGCCGTTTCATCACTGTTCCACAGTTCGTTCATCGCCTCGACTAACGCCGCGCTGTTATCCGGTGGGATCACGCAACCATTGACCTTATCCTGGTTGATAAACGAGGTTCCGGTGCCAATCTCACAGGAGATCAGCGGCCGGGCGAATCGCGCCCCTTCCAGTAAGGTAATACCAAACGCTTCTGAACGCAGGTGGGAGGGAAAAACGACCGCGCGACAAAGATGGAAGAGAATATATTTATCCTCATCATTCAACATGCCGGTAAATACAACGTTGCTCAGACCTCGCTGCTCCGCCTCCCGGCGAATTTCCGCTTCCAGCGGTCCGCCGCCGACAATGACGATCGGCAATCGACTACGTTCCGCAGCCTCAAGCAGAATATGCAGCCCCTTGTAGTAACGAAAGGCGCCGACGAAAAGGAAAAACTTATCCCCTACTTTGTCGCGCCAGTGTGCTACCCGCAGGGGATCGTGCTGCACATCATGCTGCTCAAGTCCGAAGGGAATAATTACCGTTTTGTCCTGATATTTCTCTAATGTCTCGCTTGAAGCCACATAGTTGGGCGATGAAGCGACGATGCAATCGACACTGGACAAAAAGCAATCCTGTAACGGCTGATATAACTTCATTAACCGTTTTTGTTTCACAATATCAGAATGATAGGTGACAACCGTTTTCGCTTCAGGTTGCGCCATAAGGTGCAGCATATCCATAAATGGAAACGGAAAATGATAATTAATGATATCGTAGTTATCTTTAATCTTATTAAATCGCTTTAGCGCACTCAGAGAAAACGGCGTGGAGGCGATTTCAATCAATTGCTTATTATAGATAACCTGATGTTCTTCATAAGCGACAGGCCCAGTATTTTTATCCGGACAAAAGGTAAATACGTCGGCTGCGATTCCCCGGCGAGCGCAGCCCTGACACAACTGATAAATGACCTGTTCAATACCACCGTAGGTATTCGGATAATAGGTCTTATAGACGTGTAAAACTCTCAACGTACACCCTTAAAGTAATTTATAGGCATTGATGGTCTGCGCCGTACAATTTTCCCACGAAAACCGTTGTGCCTGGACAAAGCCCCGCGTAATTGATATTTCACGCCAGTATTCATCCTGCAGACTTTGCAAAATATGAGCGCTTATCGCATCGACATCATTGGGATCGGATAATAATCCTGCGTCTCCGACGACTTCAGGCAATGAAGTCACATTGGAACATACTACCGGAATACCGCAAGACATTGCTTCAAGAATAGGTAAACCGAATCCTTCATAAAACGAAGGATAAACAAAGGTTCTGGCAGCCGCATACAAATATGGGAGATCGTCATCCGACACATAGCCTAAATAGCGAATCCAACCTTCCCTGGTGCCGCGCTCAACAATTTGCCATAGCGTTTCATCTTCCCAACCACGATAACCGCTGAGGATCAGCGGGTAGCGCATACGCGTTTCCACAGGCAATTGCTGATAGGCCAGGAGCAAACCACGAATATTTTTACGCGGCTCCATCGTACCAATATACAAGGCGTAACGTTGCCATTTTAACTGATACTTCTGCAACACTGGCTGGCATTCCGCCAGACTGCGCGGTACGTAATCACCACTACACGCCAGCCTGGTCGTGACTATGCGGTCAGCAGGGTAGTTGAACAAGCGAATAATCTCGCTGCGCGAAAAATCGGATACGGTCAGAATCAGCTTTGCCGACGCCATGCTTTCACGTATCGACTTCTCCATATAACGCACCCGATCTTTTGGATGGTACTGCGGGCAGGTAAATATCGAAATATCATGAAACGTGGTAACGGCGCGATCTAAATTGTGTGGCAGATAAAAATTAGGCCCGTGATAAATGTATTCTTTATAATCCCGCAACGCCCATGCCTGACGGCGCGGATGCAGAATCCTGTAGGCTTCAATGAATAATGAGCGCCGACGCATAAAAGCCGACAAGCGACCATGATTGCTCGCTTTATTATTAGATTTATGTTCAACATGGGGGATGGCATCAATAAATTTAGAACCATGAAATAGCTTAAGCTCTTCAATCTCACTGGATGCTGCCAGCCGTTTAACCAGTTCAAGAGAATAACGACCGATACCGGTTAATGGATATTTAATTGGCTCAGTTGCAAAAATAATTTTCATGACGAACTCATAGCCGAGGTGGTGATACCACCCCGATTCTTAGATTATTTATTCATGCCAAATTTCATAACCGGAAGATTTTCCAGCAAAAATTCAGCACTTTGCTTCCACGTTAACCACCCGATACTTTCGGAACGTGGATGAGCATCGTAATGATAAAGTTCCAACCACTCTTCAATAGCTCTTGAAATATCTTCAGGAGCTTCACCAGAAAAGTAAAAAGCATGCTCCTGAGCAATTTCCCTGAACACTGGAATATCACGAATAATAACCGGCAATTTTTTCTGTGCGGCCTCAATTAAAGGTAAACCAAAACCTTCACCCAATGAAGCGAAAATTAATGCCCGCGATTTAGCATACAATAAGGATAAAAACTCATCACTGATATTCTGAAGCCAGAAGAGTTTTTTGTTCAGCTGCGGATGATGACGTAGGCGTTCACAGAGATTATCCACATTCCAGCCCTGCTTACCGATGATAAACAGATTATAATCTTTACCTTGTCGCCACAACTCTTCAAATGCGGCGAGAGTTTGGGTATGCCCCTTACGAGGCTCCATGGTTCCTACCATAATGAACGAAGGTTCAACTTCCATTTTCGCCAGCAGTGCATCGGCATCATCAGGCAGACCGGTAGACGGTACACTCGCATCAAGATCGGCACCAAGATGGAAATTGCTGATCTTGAGCAACGGATTGGCTCTTACCCACTGAGAGTTTTCAGCAATCCATGCTTTTACATCTTCAGCTACGCTTGCCGAAACGCAGACCAGCCTGTCAGCGTGTTGCGCCAGGCAAGAAAGCCAGATGGGAAATTCGCGCTGAACGCCCTCAATACTCCATTCAGGTCTTCTGAGCGGCAGAATATCATGAACCACAAAACAAGCAGCGACGCCCGCAGTGCGCATGCTATCGATCTGGGTCACAACTTCCGGGAACAAATGAGCGGTCAGGTCGGTCGCAATCAGAATATCGCCTTTGCTGAACAGTACCGGTTCATCCGCGCCAAATTCGCCATCAAAATGAGACGATAAATATTCATTAGCGTAACGATAACACTCGCCAGGCGTGTAATACACGGCGCTCACCTGATAACCTTCGACGCCGGCCTTCAGCAGTTCGCTCAGAATACTGCGCGATACGCGCTGAATACCCGTTTTCGCATCATGCTTCACGAGGACGGAAATATCCACCAGAAGCTTGCGGGTATGACTTTGAAAACTATTACGCGCAACCGCCCACGCCAGACCAAGACGGTCCACTTCGTTCAACATCTCAATTTTACGCATCGAATTAATCCGCGATGCATAGAGATTTTCGAGAGATAAGGTCGCTGGATCGACAGGCTCGTCAAGCAGATGCACAAAACCTTCGATGGCCAGTTCCGCGGTGTTCGCCCAGGAAAACTTCGCCGACTGCGTCAGCGCGTGCTGTTTAAGAGCGGCAAAGAATTCGGTATCAGTTAATGCTCTTTCCATTACACGACGAATATCCTGCACGTCGCGCGGATCGAACATCGCCTCGTCCCAGCCAATCACTTCCGGCAGACTGGTGACATTAGAACCCAATGTCGCCGCCCCGCAGCGCATCGCTTCAAGCGGAGGTAATCCAAACCCTTCATGCAGAGACGGGAAAACAAAAAGCTTACAAAGGTTATATAGCGCAATCAAATCGCTATCGGCTAAAAAGCCGGTGAAAATCAACTGACTACGCGACAACCCATAACTTTCTGCTAACCGAAGGATGCGTTCCAGATCGTCTGGATGCACCTTATAAGCGAGCACCATTGGATAACTCTGTTGCAATTCTTTCGGCAACTGACTATAGGCATGAATCAGTGATTCAATATTCTTCCGGGGCTCGATCATAGCCAGAGTTAAAATAAACTCATCCGGTAGATTATATTTATTCCGTAATGTCTGAAGGGTATCATCTGAATACGTCAGAACAGAAAACTCTTCGCCTACCGCGGAAGAAATATTAAAGACCCGGGTCGCCGGAATATCAGTGTATTCAATAACCTCTTGCGCCGCAGATTGCGAAATAGCGAAAATTGCGTCCGCACGTTCATATTCCGCCAGCTTATTCATATAGAATTCGCGGAAATTAGGATCGCCAAGATAACGTTCTTTATTCAGCAAGGGGATCAGATCGTGGCAGACACAAACGGTCTTCCACGGTACTTTATCAGCTGGAATTGATACCGTATAGCTATCGCCATGCCCTTCAAAGAAGCTAATAACATAGACAATATCAGGGTTAATGTTCGTAATTGCGATATCCCGCGCGGCCTGCGCCGCCCGGCTACGACCGTGGTTATCTATATTACAATAAGCCGTCGGGGCCACAGCAGAAAAAATAAACATTTCTTCTTCGGGAAGAATATCCTGATAGGCTGCTTTAACATCATTAATATTGTCAACAGGGTACATCCCATTGATCAAAATACTGACACGATGCTTACCGGAATTCTGGATAATCGCCCGACTCATGGCCAAAGTGCTTCGTCCAATACCGCGGAATTTACTTTCCGATTGATATCCCTGGACATCGATCAAAATATGCAAGCGAATCTCCTTATTTATTTTTAGTTAGTTTGAGATATATTTCATGTACCGCAGGCGGCAATAACTCCGGATGCATCACTTGCATTTCGGTCTGTGAAAGTATTGTAGCTTCCGCTTGATACTGACTATGCGGTAATGGGTTCATACGACGATACAGACGGTACGCCGGTTGATAGAGCCCAAGTTTATGCAACAGATTAACCGCACTGTTTTTTATTTTCGGATGCTTGCGCAATATTGAAAATATCCCACGCAACATGCGCTTAATCAAATGCTTACATCTTTGTATAAATCCATACTGTCGCAGCAGGTGGATTTGCAGACCGGCATAACGATACCACTTCGTCATTCTCCATGAACGACTACGATGAATCTTATCAATTTCATGCCTCAGCTGGTGATTCTCATTACTTAAATGATGAATTTCCCGGTTCGCAGCGGCTAGCTGCTGCTGCAGTTCCACAATTTCAGGAGGTTGCTGTGGTTCCGGCGCCTCTTTTTCCTTTTGCTGCGCGGCCTGCTGCAACAAACCATTCAACCGATCGACGTGTTCGGCTAACCAGCGAAGTTCTTCATCATGTACTGAAAAAGCGGCCGTCGTATCGTTCAATACGCTCAGGTCATGCTGCAATTGCGACGTCTCAAGCTCCAGCGCGTCAATCTGCGCACTCAGCTTCGTGCTATGTTCGTTTTCGATACGCAGGCGGGTTTGAGCTTCCAGCAGCACCGTCTCCTGGGCCGCGATCCATTGCTCCACTGCACTCATATTTTGTCCCACATCGGGAAGTTTATCTTTCTCTTTGAACAGCTTCAGCAGTAGAACAAAATTCCACGATGCTACTGGCGTCTGCCATACGGCATACAGCCAGTTAGACCATGGCTTTGGCAAATTAAACGGGTGCGCTGGCGCGGATCGCCACAAACCATTCCAGGTACGGTTTTCTCCAAATAGTTCATTAACGAAAATAAAGAATGACTGAATGATATTAACCGGCCAGCTACAATCCTGAGGAGCGCTGACGATCGAGCCGAAATCGATCAGCAGGGCCTGCCGGTCTTGATCAACCATGACATTCCATAAACGGATGTCGTCATGCCAGAGCCCCTGCTTCTCCATCTTCGCCAGCGCTTCTAGTAAGGAGAGCAAAATCTGTTCCCGGTCAACCGTTTCGCCGGCTGCCAGAATATCACTCAATAACCGACCAGGCAGTTTTTCCATCACCAGCCAACCTGACTGGTCATCCGTGCCGTGCGCCAACAGCTTTGGCGTCTTAAGGCCACGTGGAGGATGCGCTAATAAAGTCGCTTCGTTGTGAAGCTCCTCTTTATTCCTCTGGCTCTCCTCTTCGGTGAGCAAACCTGCCGGCATGTCGTAATAGAATAATTTACAGACAAAATCATCACCGAAATAGTAGCGGCGGCTCCTTTTATGAGCGAAGCCCGCTCCGGCATAAGGCTGATCCTGCCAGCTCTGGAAAGGCTGATTAAAGTCCCCCAACATTACCCGCTGGTTACTTATGACATACATCGGACGGGGCACTGGCGAGAGATGGGTATCGAACTGACCAATTAATCGATAAAACGCACATTGTTCGATTAATTCACGCGGGTCCGCTGGCTGAGAGTTTCCCCAGTATAACGGTTCTTCCTTTACTGCCAGCTCAAGAATTAACGCCTGGGTATGGCTCGCCAGACGTTGCAAAAGACGCTTGACCTCGGGCACACCATGCAGATGAACAATATGATGGAAGACGCTTAAACCAATGGCGAAATCGAACTGATTGTCTTCCAGCGCAGCGATAACTTCTTCAATACGTCCAACCTGAAATTGCGCATCAAATTCTGGATTTTCTTCGGCCAAGGCCCGGCATACGTTGATATTTTCCTGTTGGAAATCAATACCCAGAACGCTCGCACCTTTACTGGCGAGGCTAAGGCTGAAAAATCCCTGCGCACACCCAAGGTCCAGAATCCGTAACGGGCGTCCCAATTCACGAGATAAGTTATCATACTGCTCGCCGATCAACAAAAGGCGCTCATTGCAATCCCGTGCAGCATCGCCATCCCATTCGGGATGGCCGAAAATCGTCTGATATATTTCAGGTAATTCGCTAACTAGTTTATTTAAGTTAGTAGTCATGGAATAATTTTTCTCAACTTCATTGGTAGCTGTTGAACGTTGACTTAAGATCGATGACACCCCAAAAATCCATGCTCTTAGTCACATGTAGAATAATGGAGTCGTAGCGACGGTCAAGCGGCGTCATATCAGTCTGCGGACTACCGGCCGAAATGCCAAACGAAAGCAAATAATCGCCACTGTTTAAATCTACGGGTAAACTGAATTTGAATACACGCACATCACCACGAGAGACAGAAATATTCTCCCGACCTTCAGAGGCCAGAAAAGAATTGGTGCCATAAAGGAAAAGACCGTCCAGAGTTTTAATTAGAATCCCCGGTACCACGCAGTCAAAATCGTATTCGAAGACGACCTTCATTAAAAAATCGGTTTGCTGGTTACCGGTAAGAGATGGCGGAAAATCGACACCTGCGCTCTGAATATGGTAATCAATGATTTTTGCCCCTCCCTGCCCCCAGCGGTACTCTTCTGGACGGTAGCCCGGACGGGTGTGGTAAGTGTCAGCAATCTCATCCAGCGACATCCCCGTCTCACTCGCACTACGCTGCGATTGCTTATCGCTCTTAGCCGCAGCGTTTTTACCCGGCTTACCGAACAGTTCGTCCAGATATCGATTAGTGACATCTCTGGCGGTACCATCCATGCAAATATCGCCATCTTTTAGGAAGATTGCGCGATCGCAATGTTTGACAATATCTCCGGCACTATGAGAAACCAGAAGCAGCGTTGTTCCCTGCTTTTTAAACTCGGCTATGCGCGCATAGCATTTTGCCTGAAATCGGGAGTCCCCCACTGATAATGCTTCATCAACAATCAGAATATCCGGGCGAGAAGCGGTCGCAACGGCAAAGGCCAGGCGCATTTGCATCCCGCTGGAATAAATACGTACCGGTTCATCAATATAGTCGCCAATATCGGCAAAAGCCTCGATCTCTGGCATTAAACGCTCAATTTCTTCGCGATTCAGCCCCATCATCAACGCGGACATAAACACGTTTTGCCGACCGGTGAAATCAGGATGGAAACCCATTCCTAACTCCAGTAACGCGGCAACCCGGCCTTCGATATGGATCTCACCTTTTGTCGGCTGCGTGGTCCCCGTGAGAAGCTTCAGCAATGTACTTTTGCCCGCGCCGTTAACCCCCACGATCCCTACCGATTCCCCAGGTTCCACGGAAAAGCTAATATCTTTCAGGACCCATTTTTTACTATGCCGGGGTTTATCCCCCGGCAGAAGCTTTTCAATTACCCGATTCCATTTTGAAGAATAGGATTTATACGCCTTGCCGACGTTCTGAACTTTTATGCTCATTCTTAAATCTCGTCCACGATATCAGCTGCATGTTTTTTAAACAGACGCCAGGCGAATAAAAATAAAAGGAGGGAGACGATAGCCACCGGCAGAAGCGCCATCCAGTTAGGGCTTTCGTGGTACAGCATGACATTCTGGTAAGCACCAATGATCGTTGCCATCGGATTGTAAGCTAACAGCCCAGAAACCCATTCCGGTAGCGTTTTTGATACATAAACAATCGGAGTAAACCAGAACCAAAATTGTAGAAGAATATTAACAAACTGCCCTACGTCACGCACAAAGACATTTAATACTCCGAGAATAATCCCCAAACCCAGTGTAAAAAGCATTTGTATCATCAACACCGGAATTATTTCGAAAAATATCCAGCCGGGGAAGTTATTGGTAATAACCAGGAAAACAACAAACAAACCAAAAATAATAAGAAAATTAATGAAAGCAGAAGCAGTAATGATAATCGGTAAGCAAATACGTGGAAAACTGAGTTTCTTAAGTATATTGGCGTTGGTTAAAAACACATTCACCAGATTATTCAGCGTCTCAGTAAATAGCCCCCAGGTCAACACTCCTGAGCAGAGATAAATACTATAAGCGAAAGGCCCATCCATCCCAGCCAGACGGGCACGCATCAGCTCAGAAAAAATTAATGTATAAACAGAAATCATGGCAACAGGTTGTAGGATCAACCATGCTGCACCTAAGAAACTCGTTTGATAACGGGACTGAAAGTCCCGTTTTACGCTGTCAATAATAAAGCCACGGTAGCGATAAATCGCAGATAACATCGGACTCAAAGCGATTCCTCTTTCAGCAAGCTCAGCAGCTCAGTTGTTTTCTCTTTCATCAGCGCAGGGTCGCCTTTTGACTCCACGTTCAGACGAACCACCGGCTCGGTATTCGAGCTGCGCAGATTAAAACGCCACTCAGGATATTCAATACTGATGCCGTCCGTTGTATCGACAACTGCGGCCGCTGGCTCATAACGTTCGCGTATGCGCGCAATCGCCTCCGCCGCATGGTTCAGCTTGCGGTTAATCTCTCCCGATGCCGGGAACGCCGCCTGACGATCCGCCACCAGCGCTTTCAGCGACGTGTTTTTTAGGCACAGCAGTTCGGCCACCAGCAGCCACGGGATCATCCCGCTGTCGCAGTAGGCAAAATCACGGAAGTAGTGGTGTGCGCTCATCTCCCCACCATAGATCGCATCTTCCTGGCGCATCCGCTCTTTAATAAAGGCATGCCCGGTTTTGGACATGACTGGCGTACCGCCGCTGCGGGTGACAATATCCACCGTGTTCCACGTCAGGCGCGGGTCATGGATGATTTTGGCGCCCGGCTGTTTCTGCAGGAACGCCTCCGCCAGCAGACCGACGATGTAATATCCCTCGATAAACTCCGCTTCATCATCGAACATAAAGCAGCGGTCAAAGTCGCCGTCAAACGCGATGCCCATATCGGCCTGATGCTGACGAACGGCATCCGCGGTGTCCTGACGGCACTCCGGCAACAGCGGGTTCGGAATACCGTTCGGGAAATTACCGTCAGGCTGGTGATGCACCTTGATGAGGCTCACCGGCGCGCCTGCCGCGATAAAGCGTTTTTCGATTTCATCAATGACGTGACCCGCCGCCCCGTTACCGGAGTTCACCACTAGCTTCAGAGGACGGACAAAATTCGCCAGGCTGACGTAGCCCATCAGGTGGTCCACATATTCCTGCAGGACGGACACCTGACGCAGCGTCCCACGCCGGTCGGCATCCACGGGCGGGAACTGATTTTCTTCCGCCAGGCGCTGGATATCCCGCAGGCCGGTGTCACCGCTGATGGGCTTCGCGTTCTCGCGGACCAGCTTCATGCCGTTATAGTTCATCGGATTATGGCTGGCCGTGACCTCAATTCCCCCGTCAACGCTCAGATGGAAGGTGGCAAAATAAATCTCTTCCGTCCCGCTCAGGCCGATATCCAGCACATCCGTCCCCGCATCCATAAGGCCCCGGGCCAGCGCCAGCTTCAGGGATTCGCTGGTCAGGCGAACATCGCCGCCCACCACAATCCGTTCTGGCTTCAGGAATTCCCCATAAGCGCGCCCGATACGGTAGGCAATATCTTCGTTCAGCTCTTCGCCCAGTTCGCCACGAATATCGTAGGATTTAAAACATTTAAGCAGTGTCATTCTGAATCTATGTCCTGAAAAATTAGCAACGACCGTACTGGTCCTTAATACGGATAATATCGTCTTCACCCAGATAAGAGCCGGACTGAATCTCCAGCACTTCCAGCGGAATGCGCCCGGGGTTCTCCAGACAGTGCTCGGCGCCAATTGGGATGAAGGTGGACTGATTTTCCGTCAACAGGAACTGTTTTCCGTTGACGGTCACCTGACCTGTACCGGAAAGGATAACCCAGTGTTCAGCCCGGTGGTGGTGCATCTGCATGGAAAACGCGCCTCCAGGCTTAACCGTAATCCGGTTCACATTGAAACGCGGCGTTTGTACCACCACGTCACAGCGCCCCCAGGGACGGTAGATTTCACGGTGACGCTTGTATTCGCTGCGCTGATTTTGTTTCAGAAACTCCACCACTTTCTTCACGTCCTGTGAGTGGTCCTTATTCATGACCAGCACGGCATCTTTGGTACTGACGATAACCAGGTTCTCAACACCTATTGCCGCCACCAGTTTTTCGTCACTGTTGATATAGCAGTTTTGGCTGTTATGTATCCATGCATCCCCACTCAGGACGTTACCCTGCTCATCCTTGGGACTCACCTCCCACAATGCGGACCAGGAGCCGACATCGCTCCAGTCGGCATCCAAGCCCACGACCACCGCATCAGCCGTTTTTTCCATGACCGCATAATCGACAGATTCGTCCGGACAGCTGCTGAAAATGTCGTGTGGAATGCTGACAAAATCGTTGCCGTCGTCCGCATTGCGGACCGCTTCGGTACATGCCGCAAGGATATCCGGACGGAATTTTTCTAACTCAGAAAGATACTTTTTAGCCCGGAACATAAACATGCCGCTGTTCCAGTAATATTCACCGGAGGCAAGGTATGCCTCTGCGCGCTCACGATCGGGTTTTTCAACAAACCGCGCCACCTGATAAGGCGTGTGCTCGTCTTCGGTCAACGCCTCACCGCGCTGAATATACCCATACCCCGTTTCCGGCGTGCTCGGCACGATCCCGAATGTGACAAGATGATCGGCCAGCGCATATTGTTCAGCGATGCCAATGGCTTTATGGAAAATTGCCTGATTATTAATAATGTGATCGGCAGCAAGAACCAGCATCAGCGGGTCATCACCATTTTGCGTCGCCTGTAGTGCCGCAAGAGCAATAGCCGGCGCCGTATTGCGGCCAACCGGCTCAAGGATGATATTTTTCGACAGCTTGTCCAGCTGTCGCAGCTGCTCAGCCACCAGAAAACGGTGCTCTTCGTTACAAATAACCATGGGCTCATAGGTGTCCAGCCCTGAGAGGCGAGAGATAGTTTCCTGCAACATAGAGTGCTGCCCGTACAGCCGCAAAAACTGCTTTGGATACAGCTCGCGGGACATCGGCCACAGTCTGCTACCTGTGCCGCCAGCCATAATTACAGGAAGTAACATATTAAAATCCTTAAATAAATAATCACTTTATGTGCAATCAAATAACCAACTACTACCACTGACATTTCACCGTTTGATGGACACGCTACCGCCCTTGGCTATCGCAACCAAAGCGCGTAACGCTGCCGTGTTGTATCCATGAGTCTTAGTGTCGCCACCAGCAGCATATAGCCATCATCTAATGCTCGATCATCGCCAACAGAAAGCTCACACAACCTAAAGCAGCCAAGTTGGCCCTATGCAAAAAACTAAAAACAAAGGTATATCATCAGACATAGCTCTGTTTTCAAACGAGCGGCCAACGGAGCAAACGGACGGCACAAGGTCGCTACTTTCCCCTTTTTACCACCCCCTATCCATAAGGACTTTCTCATTTACCCTGCCTGTTACATCGCGGTAAGCGTTGAGTCTGAAGGTGTTTAACAGGATGTTGCCACGCCGACAGTCTTTCAGGATAAGAGTGATACATCAAAGGTCATAGAGCAGATGGACAGCAATAAAAAACCTTCAAAACCTACCTTCTGCTATAGCGGATTAAGCGGTCTCTTTTTAACACAACTCGCTTAATCATTTTACGCCCTCATCAATTGCCTCTTCACAATAATACATCAATGCCATACATGAATTAGCTATGTATTATAGCTCTGGTCGGTGAGAATAAAAATGAAAAAACATGATAACTCTGTCATGGCAAAATTACACATGACTAGATATTATTTGAGCAATCAAAGAAAAACCCGCAACTGGTTGATAACAAAGAATTAATCACAATGTTCATTGAAAAACAATATAGTATTTATGAATAATCTTTAGGAAATGTTCGGAAAAAACATAATCAGAAACAATACTGGCAAGAGCCTTCTCTCCCCTTAATTGGCTACTTCCTGAGCCATCATCATCTTAATCCTCATAGACACCATCACAGACTATTATTGTGCTAACAATTCACAGTTGATAATGATTATTATTTACGCAGGGTTAGAAACAATTACGTTCATTAATAGTATGATCTCTGAACGCTAAAAAGCATTTCCCCTCACCTTGGTGCTGTACAACGGTAAAGCAGATGACCCCTACGGCAAGCCAGTGTAAAATCAACCATTATATACAGCGGGAAACAACAAACCCGGAGGATGAACATGAAGTTTTTAGTCACTGGAGCCGCAGGGTTTATCGGTTTCCATACCTGCAGGCGCCTTCTGGAGGCGGGTCATCAAGTTGTTGGTATCGACAACATGAATGATTACTATGACGTCAATCTTAAGCAGGCGCGCCTGGATTTACTGCAATCCCCTCTGTTCAGCTTTCACAAAATCGATCTGGCCGATCGTGAAAGCATGGCTCAGCTCTTCGCGAGTGAAAAGTTTGCTCGCGTGATCCACCTAGCTGCCCAGGCCGGCGTGCGTTATTCGCTGGAAAATCCGCATGCATATGCCGATGCCAACGTGATTGGTTATCTGAATATTCTGGAAGGTTGCCGCCATCATAAGGTACAGCACCTGCTGTATGCCTCTTCCAGTTCAGTCTATGGTCTGAACCGCAAAATGCCTTTCTCAACGGACGATTCGGTCGACCATCCGGTCTCCCTGTATGCGGCAACCAAAAAAGCTAACGAACTGATGGCGCATACCTATTCCCATCTTTATGGCATCCCGACCACCGGGTTACGCTTCTTCACCGTATATGGTCCGTGGGGACGCCCGGACATGGCGCTATTTAAATTTACCAAAGCGATGCTGGAAGGTAAGAGCATTGATGTCTACAACTACGGAAAAATGAAGCGTGATTTCACCTACGTTGACGATATTGTGGAAGCCATTGTACGCGTCCAGGACGTTATCCCGCAGCCGAACCCAGAGTGGAGCGTCGAGAATGGCTCTCCGGCAGACAGCTCGGCTCCATATCGGGTTTACAATATCGGTAACAGCTCTCCGGTTGAGCTGATGGATTACATCACCGCCCTGGAAGAGGCGTTGGGAATGATCGCTGAGAAAAACATGATGCCTATCCAGCCGGGGGATGTGCTTGAAACCAGCGCGGATACGAAGCCGCTGTACGAGCTGGTAGGCTTCAAGCCGCAGACTACCGTCAAAGAAGGCGTGCAGAATTTTGTCGACTGGTATAAAGCCTACTACAAGGCATAATCGCGCAATCAGTTTCTCAACCGCAGCGGCATAAGCTGCGGTTCTCTTGTCGAGTATCGCTCCTCCCCTCTGGCACCTAACCTTGTTCACTGATGCGAAAAGTTCATATCTCATCAACCACAGAGACCTTACTCCTCTTCGAAGAGAAGTGCGCTTGCTTCTTTATGGCAGACTAAGAGCCTATCCCAAAAGGAATTATCGTATAATACGTTACGGTAATTTCTGAGGGGGAATGTATGGCGGGTAGCAAGTGGCAGATCAGCGACGAACTATGGGAAAAAATGGCTCCACTCATCCCGGAGCATAAAACCAGCCACCCACTGGGGACTCATCGTAGACGCGTTGATAACCGTGCTGCCATGGATGCCATATTCTTCGTCCTCAGGACCGGTTGCCAGTGGAACGCCCTGAACGCCACCGGGATATGTTCATCGAGTTCTGCACACCGACGCTTCCAGGAATGGCGCGATGCGGGAGTCTTCGAACGCTTCTGGCAGAACGGTTTGCTTGCCTGCGAACATCTGGACGGCATTGACTGGTCCTGGCTGTCGATGGACGGCTGTATGACCAAATCGCCATTGTCAGGAACAAAAAAACAGGCCGTAATCCCACGGACAGAGGGAAACAAGGCGTAAAGCGTAGCCTGCTGACAGACGCCAACGGGCTTCCTCTGTCGCTGGTTGTTGCAGCAGCGAACACGCACGATATCAAACTGGTTGCAGATACGCTCGATGCACTTCAGACGGGGCGTCCGGGGCAAAAACTCAGACTCTGCCTGGACAAAGGTTACGAAGCTGGCTGGCTGAAAACGTATCTACAGAGCCGCCGCTACGAGCCGCATATCCAGTCCCGTAAAGAGGAGTCTGATGCAGGTAAAAACACCGACTTCAAAGCCCATCGCTGGGTTGTCGAGAGGACTCATAGCTGGATGAATCGCTTTCGCCGGGTTCTGACCCGATGGGAAAAGAAGGCCGAAAATTACGAGGCCATGTTGCATTTTGCCTGCGGCATCATTGTCTGGAACAAAATCCTATTGGGATAGGCTCTAAAATTGTAACTTTCACCTAAAAAGCCAAAGCTTAAGCCAATTTTCTTTTGAACGTATAGTTTCTTATTCTCCATAAAAAACACAATTACCGCATAGGAATTTCCCTTGAAAAAGCTATGTTATTACGATAAAGATAGTTTCTATCAGTCTTTTAATTTCAAGCTAATAATTTACTTCCGTTACTTTCGCTCTGGTAGATCTTATGGAAAACCTGCTTTTCTTGGTCGTTGCTGCCATACTGCTCGCTGTTTCTGTTTATTCTTTAATTTCTTATTTAAAGGATAGAAAAAGAACGAGGTTAACGTTTAATAAACGTCAATAGCACTCACAATGTCAGTAAAATGATAACCGAACTAAAATTTAAAAAAGTAACCGTGCCGTTTTGTTTTCGGTATGGGCTCTATGGCTAATTAATCTAAAAACTCAGTCAGTAATATACCAAACTCATCAGGCTACAAAAATAACAAAAGCCTGCATTGCAGGCTTCGTTTTACCTTCCGGCGCTTATCTCCAGCATCTACATCACAGTGACGGTAGCTCTTCACAAGGTAGATACAACATATCCGACCTGTTCGGACGGTGCAATGGATGGAGTACTAGATTACGGGCTACATCACAATTTTATTTGTGGTAGGGACAGTAGAGGAAGAGACAAGAAGGGTTTAAGAGAGATAGTTAAAACAGACCGGCGGCAGGTACCGCCAGTCATTGTCAGCGAAATGCTAGTCGTTGCCGAACAAATCGCGGGTATAAACCTTATCAGCAACGTCAGCAAGTTCTTCTGCCATACGGTTAGACACGATGACATCAGCTTCATGCTTGAAAGCTTCCAGATCGCGAACTACTCGAGAGTTAAAGAACTCATCTTCCTGCATGACGGGTTCGTAAATAATAACCGGAATACCTTTGGCTTTAATACGCTTCATAATGCCCTGGATAGAGGACGCACGGAAGTTGTCTGAGCCACTCTTCATTATCAGACGGTAAATGCCAACCACCTTCGGCTTACGCGCAAGAATAGAATCTGCAATAAAGTCTTTACGGGTGCGGTTAGCATCAACGATAGCGCCAATGATGTTGTTCGGTACCGATTCATAGTTTGCAAGCAACTGTTTGGTATCTTTTGGCAAGCAGTAGCCGCCATAGCCAAACGAAGGATTGTTATAGTGGTTCCCAATGCGCGGATCCAGGCACACACCTTCAATGATCTGCTTGCTGTTAAGACCCTGGCTCTCAGCATAGCTGTCCAACTCATTAAAATAGGCAACGCGAAGCGCAAGATAGGTGTTAGCAAACAGTTTAATCGCTTCGGCTTCAGTTGAATCAGTAAACAGCGTTGGGATGTCCTGTTTAATCGCTCCTTCTTTTAGGAGATTGGCAAATCGTTCAGCACGTCCGGAACGCTCACCAATAACGATACGGGACGGGTGCAGGTTGTCATACAACGCACGGCCTTCGCGCAGGAACTCTGGAGAGAAAATAACGTTATCAATCCCGAGACGCTCTTTAACATCACGGATAAAACCAACAGGAACGGTCGATTTAACAATCATAACCGCAGCAGGGTTAATCTCTGCGACATCACGAATGACGGCTTCAACGGTAGATGTATTGAAATAGTTCGTTTTTGGATCGTAGTCAGTCGGGGTAGCGATAATGACATAGTCAGCATTACGATAAGCGTCCTGCTTGTCAGTTGTCGCACGAAAATTCAACGGCTTTTCGGCCAGATATTCCTGGATTTCTTTGTCGACAATCGGAGAAATCTTCTGGTTAAGCATATCTACTTTGGACTGAACGATATCAAGCGCGACCACTTCGTGGTTTTGCGCAATCAGGATGCCGTTCGATAAACCAACATAACCGGTACCGGAAATAGTAATTTTCATTCGATCACACTTTAATCAGTTAACTGGACAATGGCAATTTGCCACCCTGGTAATCAACACTTGTGGCGGTTTTACTCTCCGACTGACTGTATGTCAAGACAGACATTTTTTGAGAGCAAACAGAATAGCGTTAAGGAGGAAACGGATAATCACAATAAGAGTGTTCGGGTTGAAAGAAGTTTATAGAAAAACCCCGGCTATTAATTAACCGGGGTTTGATTAGTCTAATAAACTGTGATTATTCCATCCACTCGGTATGGAATACGCCGTCTTTATCGGTACGCTTATAAGTATGTGCACCAAAATAATCACGTTGAGCCTGAATCAGGTTAGCCGGCAGAACTGCAGAGCGATAGCTGTCGTAATATGCGATAGCAGCAGAGAAAGTTGGTACCGGAATACCATTCTGCACCGCATAAGCAACTACATCTCGCAACGCCTGCTGGTATTCATCCGCAATCTGTTTGAAGTACGGTGCCAGTAACAGGTTAGCAATCCCTGCATTTTCTTCGTAACCATCAGTAATTTTCTGCAGGAACTGTGCACGAATAATGCAACCCGCACGGAAGATTTTAGCAATCTCACCGTAGTTCAGGTCCCAGCTGTATTCATTAGATGCAGCACGCAGTTGAGAGAAGCCCTGCGCGTAGGAAACAATTTTACCCAGATAAAGAGCACGACGCACTTTCTCGATAAATTCTGCTTTATCACTAGCCGGTTGCGCCTGAGGACCAGTCAACACTTTAGAAGCGGCAACACGCTGATCTTTCAGAGAAGAGATGTAGCGAGCGAATACTGACTCAGTGATCAGGGACAGAGGTTCACCCAGATCCAGAGAACTCTGGCTAGTCCATTTACCGGTACCTTTGTTAGCCGCTTCATCAAGAATCACGTCAACCAGGTATTTACCTTCGTCATCTTTTTTAGTGAAGATGTCTTTAGTGATATCTATCAGGTAGCTGCTTAACTCACCTTTATTCCACTCAGTGAAGGTTGTAGCCAGTTCTTCATTCGACAGCGCAAGGCCGCCTTTCAGCAAAGCGTACGCTTCTGCAATGAGCTGCATATCACCGTATTCAATGCCGTTATGAACCATTTTCACATAGTGGCCCGCACCATCAGCACCAATATAGGCTACACAAGGTTCGCCGTCTTCCGCTCGGGCGGCGATCTGCTCAAGGATTGGCGCTACCAGCTCATAGGCCTCTTTCTGACCGCCGGGCATAATAGATGGCCCCTTAAGTGCGCCCTCTTCTCCACCAGAAACACCTGTACCAATGAAGTTAAAACCATCAGCAGACAGTTCACGATTGCGGCGGATGGTGTCCTGGAAGAAAGTGTTACCACCATCAATGATGATGTCGCCTTTATCCAGATACGGCTTGAGAGAGTCTATCGCACTATCCGTACCAGCACCCGCTTTCACCATTAACAGAATGCGGCGCGGAGTTTCGAGGGATTCAACAAACTCTTTAACGGTATAATGTGGGACCAGTTTCTTGCCAGGGTTCTCGGCAATTACTTCCTCAGTCTTTTCACGGGAGCGGTTGAAAACGGAGACGGTATAACCACGGCTTTCGATGTTGAGCGCAAGGTTGCGCCCCATCACTGCCATACCGACAACCCCGATCTGTTGCTTGGACATTACATACTCCTGTCTGGTGTGGTCACTGCGACACGTTCGCAGTCTAAATGTGATGATTATGTTAGCTCAAAGCCTACTAAGGCGCATAGCGTAAATCTGCATGTGTGAAAGTTCATTAATCTTCAACAGAAAATCGCCGCAACGGCTTACCACATAAAAAATTAAATTTCAACAAATAAAATCACAAAATCAAAGGGCGTTTAGTATATTCTTAACAGCCAGTTTCCAGTCAGATGCCTTGATACCTATACTTTCAATTTTAGACGTATCTAAACTTGAATATGCTGGCCGCTTTGCAGGTGTTGGATATTGGGATGTTGCTATCGATTTTAATTCTGGAACTTTAGGTATTCGATCTTGAGCCAAGGCTTCGTTAAGAATAAATTCAGCAAATTCGAACCAAGAAACCTCTGTATCACCACAAAAATGATAAAGCCCTCCATTTGCATCAAACTTAATTAGTTCGACTATAGCGGAGGCGATATCACCAGCGTATGTAGGGCAGCCTCTTTGATCACCAACAATTCCTAGGCTCTCGCGTTCAGTTGCTAACCTTAACATAGTTTTCAGGAAATTATTACCAAACTCACTAAAAACCCAAGCGGTACGGATAATTAGAGCTTCCGGTAAAATTGTAGAAACCGCGACCTCTCCATCAAGCTTAGATTTACCATAGACACCTAATGGATTTGTGGGTGAGGTCTCTTTGTAGCGGGTTGTAGCATTACCATCAAACACATAGTCAGTTGAAACATGAATAAAGCGGCAATTATTCACTGCAGCCGCATATGCAAGATTTTCTGGCCCGGTTTTGTTAACAAGGATAGCTAATTCAACATCCACCTCTGCTTTATCTACAGCAGTATAAGCAGCTGCGTTAACGATTACATCTGGTTTAAATGACGAGACTACTTCTAACACTTGACTTTTTTTAGTAATATCAAGGCTATCCGAATCAGTAACATGCAAGGTCCATTCTTTAGGTACTACATTCTGGAAACTTGAACCTAATTGCCCCTTACCGCCAACAAGCATTACTTTCATAAACACCTCTACTCCACCATTATATGTTAATGTTTAGTTTGTATATTTTTCAATAAAATCGGAAAATGCTTTTTTAAGTTTTACTTGGTTTTCAAAAAAAACATCATCACGACTCAAATAGCTAGGAGAGGCAAGAGATTTCTCTATTTTTCCTTTTGCCGACATAATTAACTTCTCATCTAAGCGCCTAACCAACCTAGAGCCTAAAATGGAAACTAAAAGCATTGGTATTTTATAAAACAAAAACTTTGAAATTTTAAAGTAATAAGGCCATAAAAAGTTAGACTTAACAAATCGATGTAGCTTGAAATTATCTATTGCAGCGTCTTCTGTTAATTTTGGAACAAAATACTTTTCTCCGTATAAGAAAAGAAGTTTATCACGAATCAATTCCTTAATAGAACTAGAACCTAATACAATTGGTTTATAAGGGAGATTAACAGTCTTAAGCCAATCCAGCCACTTAAATGTGTTAATTTGGCCTGAGGTAACAAGAGGAACCCAAGGAACTCTCATTGCATCTGAGATAATTGCCGCATGCATTGCGTCAGCCAATACAAGCTTCGCATGCCTAATCTTTTGGATAACAGTCTTAGAGTCTAATGTTGGATTAACAAACTCAATCCCTGCGCGACCACAGACCGCCTCCCAGTTCCCGGTTTCTAGAGCATTATGATGTGGAATGAAAATTACGCCATTGCGTTCTTCTTCAGGCAAAGGCCTGAACTCAGATAGCGTCGAAAGCAATGCTGCACCATCGGTAATGTATTTATTTTCTTCCAACCCTAAAATAGATGCACTCAGTGGTCCTCGAACACAAATGATATCCCATCCTTCATCACCAAAACCTTTTGGTGCATACCCATAACCTATACCACTGCTAAAAACAATCCATCTCTTCGCAGTTGGCATACCTTTATTAATTATTGTACCAATGGAAGAAAATCTTATTTTGGGATCATCATCAAAAAAATCACTTTTCAATTCATCCCATAACCATTTATTAATATCATCACCAAAATTACCCGTTTTTGACTCATAATAATATAGTTTCACCTACACCCCCTTTTACTTACTCTTTAAAATTGAATAGGCTTTTCTGATAACTGAATAACAAAATTGTTTTTCTTGTGCAGAAAAAGCAAACAGCCATAATAAAAACAAAGTGACAAAAGAAGATAAAACTGAAAAACCAACCGTGTATAAAACACCATCAATTGAAAGAAAACTCTTCACATAGAACAAAATCAAAAAAGACACTAAAACAGAAAGAGCACAAGGAATAACAACATCACCATAATATTTTTTATAAGAAAAAACCCCCTTAGATACCAAAAAGAAAACTCTCAAATTAAGATTAATAACTGAGGTTAGCACTAAAGGGAATGCAATAAATTGCGGTGAAAAACCATTTTTCAATAGCATATAACTGGCTGGTAAATTGATAAAAATAACCGTACCAACGAGCAACTGATAGGCTTTAATTCTCCCTGTAGCTTGAATGCCAGCCATAATGCTAAAAGATAAACTATCTATTAAAGCCATTATAACAATGATTCTAACAAACACTACTCCATATTCAGGTATATCCTTTAACCACACCCTTAATATTTCATCAGCATTAATGATTATAGGCAATGAAATTATTGATAAAAAAACAAATGTAAATTTGGAACCTAAAAGAATTAACATGCAATAACGTTTAACATCCGATGCTGCATAAGATTTATATATTTGAGGTCTAATCGCAGTTACTAAGGATTGTGTAAGTAAATTAATAGCATTTAAAACGGTATTAGATATTGCAAATGCAGCATTAACGACAGTCGAAAAATAAATATTAAGTAGTATATTTATACCTTGAATTCTTGATACTGATGCGAACCCACCCAACACATTCCAGAACGAAAAGGAATATATTTCGATAATAATATTTCTATTAATTCGACCACCAAACAAAGAAGATCTAAAATTAACAAAACAAAACAAAACATATAAAATAAAACCAACAAATGACGAAATTAAAAGCAACAAAGAGTATAGAGTCACTTTATCAGTAGCGGCTATATGAGAAATTGCAAATGCCAAAATCAATTTTGAGCATGCATCGTATATTGACATGTAAGCATAAAACGACATTTTTTCATAAGATAGTACAAGCGCGTTAAATGGAGTTTGAATTACTAAAATAAAAATTGACAGACACGCCAAAAAATATATCCCACTAGCAGTCTTCATCGAACTCGTATCAATACTTAGGATGTTTTGCAAAGCAAAATTTTTAATGGATAACAAGCAACAAATTAATGCAAGCCCAAAAAAACAATAAATTAAAATGCTATTTTTAAAAACATCTCTTGTCCCTTGAATATCATCACTCCCAATTTTCATCGACAAGAAGCGCTGAACCGAATCATTCATAGCAAGAACTATAAAAACAAAAAAACCTACAGTGCCATAGATAACGCTGAATAATCCATACCCAGAAGCTCCCATCTCTTCTAATATTACTCTAGTCGTATATAATGAAACCAAAAGAGACAATATTGTCCTGAAAGCCAAAAAAAAACTATTTTTAAAAATAAGAGTATTCTTATTCATATGTTCACCAATGGTGCACTCATTCAATAATATAAACAAAACCGGCACCAAACAAATATTAATGCCAAGTATTCACTTTAATAAAGGTTTTCGTTCCTAATAAATCTTTTAAAAAAAGTCTCCTTACCTGAAACATCGAACTCGTTGTATTTCAATTTATTAGATAGTTTATAAACTGGAACTTGATTATTTTTTAACTTTTCAGAATCTGATTTATTGTAAGGCTTATTCATAATATCATTAAGCAAAAATCTTTTTTTGCCGAGCAAAGGATTAGCATCCGTGTCTTGTTTAAAGGATTTGTTATTAAAATAAACAAACTTAAATATATAATCCACTAGAAAATAATCAACCTGCACATCAAAACACTTCCAATAAGTAAGCAGGTAAAAACTTATATCATCAAGACCTTCAGAATGACCATCTGAATATAGAAAATAAACGGGAAAGGCGCCCATGAGATTTCCGTTGTCCAAATCTCTATGTGACCGCAGTGAGACATATTTTTTATCTTTTATCAAAAACGAAACGTCCCTATCAACAAAAATTGTTGCATCAAGCCATAAACCACCATACTCAGCTAATAAACTAATTCTGATTATTTCTGAAAAAGCAGTGTAAGAAATAAGTCCTTCATTAAATTTCTCAATAATTAAAGCTGGCAATTGTATGTAGTCACCATAATTATATTTATCTATAATTATAATTTTCCGATTATTAATCTTAGTAAAGCTATCTATGCATTTATAAATTAAAGGAGGGAGATTTTCACAGCCCTGAAACCAAGCCGTCCAAATAACATCACGTGCATTAATCTCTTTTCTTTTAAATGTAAGTGATGCGCCTTCCCCTTTTTGGGTTTTTAAACTCTGCAACACATCGAATACTAAATTCTCTTTTTTTAGCTTAAAATAGTCATCAATTTTTTTTGTAAGAATAAATGGCACTCTATTTTTAAGAGGAGTACTAAGTTTCAGAAAAAGATTTATAGTATCAATTTGTTTCTTTTTATTATTTATGAAATTATCGTTCATTCCGGCCTCTGATAGCGTCACTTTATCCATAAATACCTACTGTAAGACCAATTGATTAATTGACATCCGATAATAGTGATATATGTGTGTTATTACAATTAACAATACTTTGCTTGTTCAAAGCAAAATTTCTATATATGGACTTATCCAAAGAAATATTTATGTTATTACAATTGGATATATTGATTAACCGAGAAAAATCTTTTACCTCCAAAATCATAAATTTACCATTAATCAACGATGGGTTTATTTTATCATCATTATAAATTACTAAAGTATCCTCTTTTATTTTATCACCTTTTATTTTAAGGTTAATATTATTACATATAGCATTATTTTTAGAGACTATCAGTACTGCATTCGTACAATTGGATGCGTACACATCACCAAAAATATTTTGTGAGCCTGAACTTATTCTAATCCCTGCGCCTTTATCGCTGCCTGAAAGATTTACATTGACTTTAATATTTTTACTAAATTGATGTACAATACAGCCATGCATATAACAGTCCGTTGCGGTTATAGTAACATCGCCAGTGTCACAGTATGGCTCAATCTCGAGCCCACAATATGCAGAATGACTTGCTTTGATATTTACTTTAAATGAATTTGATTTGGCTATTTTTACACAAGACCCCAACTGCAAATCTTTACCTATTACAGGGTAAACTTGACCAGAGTTACTATACTCTCCATTAATATCTAAGTTCTTTGATTTATTTATATATAAAGGAAATATAGCATTATTGCACTTTAGTTCAGGCGATAGGTATAGACCATCAACATTCTCAATAAATAATGCATGTGAACTTGAAAAACCTCTTATGAAACGTTCCTTTGAAACAGAAAAATTAAATCTATTCATTAAGAGAGCCTTATCTTCACCTCCGGAAATAGTTAGCTTGCCGATAATCTTAGCGTTGTTACCGGTTATCTTCAAAGTAGCCAAATTGCCTACGTCTTTACTTTTTGTTTCAAAGCTAGTACTTCTTCTAAATATTCGAGCGCTGTTGCCAATTATTTTAATATCGTTGTTTTTTATAATAAAACGCGCATCCTTGGTAGGCACTGCATTGTAATATGAAGCATTTTTACGAAGAACAATTGTATCACCGTCATTAAGTGAACCTAACAATTTGTTAAAAGCCAAGGAATCATCAGTCACTCCATCACCGATGCAACCAAACCATTCGGGCTCAATAAGACGTGTACTTGCATCAGTTCTATACCATGATAAGTCTGATTCAGTATTAAAAATCATACCATGGTCAGTATTATTTTTAATTTTTTTGGCTATAAATCGCCCACCTCCTAAACTGGAATGAGGATAATATGCTTTTAGGATTACTACCTCCCCGTCATAACGAGGAGGTGTCATGCTTAAATCTTCTGCAGAGTCAATCTCTCTTGTTAAAGAAGCTCGGGTAGTACATGGAAATGAAAGTAAATTAATAGTGGAAAATAAAGCCTGAACAAATAGTCTACGTTTCATCTCGCGCCTTCTTTATTTTATTTCCGATAATACTTTTTGAAGTTGAGTTGCCCATGTTAGATTTTCAATAGCGTACTGCCTTTCTCTTTGGGAGAATCCAATGCTAAGGCACTTTCTCCAAGTGATTACCTCTTCTATATTTATCTCATTATCCGTTGGTTCAACATCCAAAATAAATTCGTTATTTGAAAAGGCATCATCAACATGGCTTTTTATAAATGGCAAACCGCGAGCTGTGTACTCCTTAGACTTTATCGAACTGTTATAATCATTACCACTCCTATGCCGTCCAACGGCATCTATGCACAAATGAGCCTGATAATACTCATTTTCAAGCTGTTTACCCGATAGTCTCCCACAAAACTGAACCTGCTGCTCTATATCTAAATTAAGGACTATTTTTCTCAATCTAGATAGTTCCGGTTCAGTATCTCCAACAATTTTAAAAATGACATTGTAGAGACCTTTATAATGAGCCAATCCATATAACACTCGATCATAACCATGCCAAAAAGACAAATTAGCGACACCAATAAGAACAAAATCATTTTTAATGCTTTTCTCTGGAATTAAAGTAACTGTATTTATATCTATTCCATTTGATATCCTCACACATTTCACACCCCAAATATTATTTACTGGAGACCCAAAATAACAAATGATATCGATGTGTCTTTTGAAAAAAGCACAACTAAAATCAAACACAAGGTCCAAAATTTTTTCTTTAAATGTTTTTAGTTCAGATTTATAAGGATAAGTTGGTATTTCCATAATTACCTTCCCTCCTCTTTTTTTAAGATAGCCCAATAAGGATGAAAGATACAAACAAAATAATCCTCCATGGGGTTTTCTTACATAACAAAAATCATGCGGAGGAAAATCAGAACATATTATTTTATTAACGATTTTATAAAATAAATACTTGCGAGTAGCCTTTACCGGATAAGTCCTAACGTTAATACCATCATCGCAGACGATGAATCCTTTACGGGCAAAGAAAAAATCAACAAAATAGCCTAGTTCTCTGAAGGCTTTTACCTGAAAAGTTATTTTCTTCCAAATCCCATCAGAATCATCTTCATTATTATGGGTGATAAATAATATTCGTTTCAAACCCAACCTCATATGCTTTAATTTATTTCACGGGACCCATCTTGTGGATAATGGAATGCACTAAGCCTTTTGTCATGAAGTAAACTTTTTTTAGTTTAGATCTTTCATACAAAATAACGCATAAAAACTCATGTATTATCCTTAAGATGTTAAGGTAAAAGTACGAGGGATACATTTGAAGATATTTAAAACCCAAAACCGTTCCATTTCTGACTATATAATACTTTCTTATTTCATTGTGATTGTTTGGTTTCAATGTGACGCCAAAAAATTTCTTGACAACTCTATTACCAATTTCATGATTCAAGCACACATTATAGTTTACATATATAGGTATGTGTTTAGCATGTGCTTCTAAGCAAAATTTAGTATCTACATGATCAATAATATACGACTCATCAAAATGACTTAATGTATCCCAAACTTTTTTAGAGAATCCCATCCCTGAGCTTATTGCAAATGCAGTTGTTTCGGGTTTATCCACTACTGCATATTTCCATTTTGACAAATCAACAAAAGCAGCATATGTTTTGGAATTTATATCATAGAAATTTGGGCATACGATCTCTGCATTTTTCTTATTAATAAAACTCCGCATTGATACAAAAAAATCCTCTGGGACTTCAGAATCCTGATCAAATGTAAAGATAAAGTCACAGCTTTGTTTAATTAATGCATCAACACCAATATTTAGTGCACCAGCAATCCCGCCCACATTGCCATTATAATGATATTTTTCGCTTGAAAATACAGAACTATTCAACGTCGCTGAAGGTGAATTGTCTACAAAATAAAGCTTGATATCTGAAAAAATAAATTCATACTTATTAAGTTTAGAAACAATTTCACTATTTGGATTATACAAAACAAAAACCGCGCCGAAATTCATAACACCCTCTTCTTAAACCATGAGTTCATATAGACTGCAATAGTGCCGATGCTCCATAGAACATGTTTTTAAAACCAACCAATATGTATAAGAGACATATCCCTTTAATAAATATTGACCGATTGAAAGTTTTAGATAGTAAAATGATATTAAAAAACATAGTTAACTCAAATAATCTGAATGCAAACACTGGAACTTTATAAAATGAATAGAATATGAAAACACCAGCTAATGAAAAGCAAAATTCAAATGTCCATTTATGCTTAGATAGTTGTTTTGAGAAAAATATTATTATAACACTTAACGCCTGAAGTATTGGTTGGGTTGCAAAAACATTAATTTGATAATACTGATCTTTACTTGCTGCAAGTGCAACATATGTATCTATTCTTGCATTAGGTATAACCCCAGAGAAAGCTACAAATGGTAGCAGGAAAGATGAAATGATAGCTAAAACCAGCACTTTCTTAGAACAATACAAATATATTAAGTAAAATATTATTACTAATAAAACAGACAAATGAATTAATGCTGCAATAAGAAATAAAAATAGACTTCTTTTAGTATTATTGGACAGATATATAGCCCATGCACATATTGCAATTGCAAGTGATACCCGGATCTGTATATAATCATGTAAACATAAAAGGAAAGAGAAATATAGTATCAAAAGAACAAAGAAATTATTTGTGCTATTCTGTAACGCTCTAATTTTTACCAACAGCGTCACACTAGCTATACAAAACAAGAAATATTCAAAACCATCATTAATTAATGTAAATGGCTTGTTTATTAATTGGAAAAAAGGATCTTTCCCAGCAAGTAAAATATCCGTGACACTATTCGCCGCAGACATTTCAAAGTATTTAATATAGGTTGGATAATCCATCCACACATTGTTATTCTTCACTCCGACCACGTATATTAAAACTGGTGTCAAAATGAAATATATTAGATAGTTTATAAAAATGCTTTCTCTCGTATAGAATTTATCTTTCCTCCTCTCTACGCTATTATTCATAACCATAATTCTAGCCCTATGTAGATATATTTTCTCTATATAATCAATAAAAAGAGGCCAAGCAGCATTATTACTTGGCCAAAATAATCAGTTACTCTTGCTTAATATTTGCGATATCTCTTGAAGACTCAAACCTTTTGCATCTTTATCTGACAGTATTGGCAAAAAATCAATTGGCCAACTTATATTCACCTCACTGTCATTCCAAGCCAAACAACCTTCATAGCCGGGAGTGTAATAATCAGTACATTTATATTCAAAATCTGCAATATCTGACAGGACAACAAAACCATGAGCCAGTCCAGGAGGAATCCAGAATTGAGTTTTATTTTCTTCAGATAAAATTACACCTTCCCATTGACCGAAAGTAGGAGATTGAGGTCTAATATCTACGGCTACATCGAAAACCTCACCACGGACGACACGTACTAATTTACCTTGAGCATGTTGTGTTTGAAAATGAAGTCCACGTAATACACCTTTTGACGATCTGGAGTGATTATCTTGAACGAAATCAAAGCTGATGTTTAACATTTCCTGATAACGTTTTTTCTCAAAGGTTTCTAGGAAAAAACCTCTGGCATCACCAAATATTTTTGGTTGGACAATTTTCACATCAGCAATCTTGGTATCAATAACCTGCATGTTTATTTCTCCTCCACAAGTGTTTGGAGATATTCACCATATTGAGTTTTTGAAAGGATTTTAGCCTGAGATAACACTTCCTCTTTCGTGAGCCAACCTTTACGGTAAGCAATCTCTTCCAGGCATGCAACCTTGAAACCCTGACGCTGTTCTATTGTATGAATAAACTGAGAAGCTTCTAGTAAACTCTCATGAGTGCCGGTATCTAACCATGCAAATCCGCGACCTAGTTTTTCGACATGCAAATTGCCAAGTTCAAGATACATTTCATTTAACGTTGTAATCTCTAACTCACCACGAGCAGAAGGTTTTACTTTCTTTGCCATCTGCACAACATTCTTATCGTAGAAATATAGTCCTGTTACCGCCCAATTAGATTTAGGCTCGGATGGTTTTTCTTCAAGCGATACTGCGCGATTGCTTTCATCAAACTCGACGACACCGAAACGTTCAGGATCCATAACCTGGTAGCCAAATACAGTCGCACCGTCAGTACGTTGCACGACAGCTTCTAACTTACGTCCAAAACTTTCGCCAAAGTAAATATTATCCCCTAGAACTAGTGCACAACTGTCCCCGTCTATAAACTCTTCACCAATAAGGAAGGCCTGAGCAAGGCCATCAGGACTTGGTTGAATTGCATAGCTAAATTTTACACCAAACTGACTTCCATCCCCAAGCAAGCGTTTGAACCCAGGCATGTCATCTGGAGTCGAAATAATTAATATGTCACGAATACCAGCAAGCATCAGAACAGAGATTGGATAATAAACCATTGGTTTGTCATAAATTGGCAAAAGCTGCTTTGAAGTCCCCTTAGTAATAGGATAAAGACGAGTGCCAGAACCACCTGCAAGAACAATACCTTTCATTTTATTTTCCTGGAATAATTAACGAGATAGACCTAAACGTTCACCAGCGTATGAACCATCTTTTACACGGCTCCACCATACATCGTTAGCGAGATACCATTCAACAGTCTTACGAATTCCACTCTCGAAGGTTTCCTGTGGTTTCCATCCTAACTCTTTGTAGATTTTGTCGGCATCAATTGCATAGCGCATATCATGGCCAGGACGATCGGTCACATATGTGATAAGATCAGAGTAATGTGAAACTCCAGCAGGTTTAGCAGGAACAAGTTCCTCAAGTAGCTGACATATAGTCTTCACAACATCAATATTTTTACGTTCGTTGTGCCCACCAATATTGTATGTTTCACCAACCACCCCTTCCGTGACAACTTTATATAATGCACGCGCATGGTCTTCTACATATAACCAATCACGAATCTGCCCACCATCACCGTATACTGGAAGGTTTTTTCCATCTAGCGCATTTAATATAATCAGCGGTATAAGTTTTTCTGGGAAATGATACGGTCCGTAGTTGTTAGAACAGTTTGTTACAATTGTTGGGAATCCATAGGTTCTCAACCATGCCCGGACTAAATGATCGCTAGAAGCCTTAGATGCAGAATACGGGCTACTTGGGGCATAGGGAGTCGTTTCAGTGAATAGATCATCTGTTCCGTGAAGATCTCCATAAACTTCATCAGTCGAGATATGGTGAAAGCGAAAGCTTTGTTTCTTTTCCTCATTTAACTGATTCCAATAAGATCGACCCACCTCAAGCATCGTATAGGTACCGATAATATTAGTTTCAATAAACGCAGCAGGGCCGTCAATCGAGCGATCAACATGACTTTCTGCAGCCAGATGCATTACGGCATCTGGTTGCTGTTCATTGAAAACACGGTCAAGTTCTTTTCTGTCACAGATATTCACCTGTTCGAATTTGAAACGCGGACTACTATTGACTTCCTTCAATGACTCAAGATTACCTGCATAGGTTAAACTATCAACAACTACAACCTCGTCTTTAGTATCGTTAATTATATGACGTACTACTGCAGACCCAATAAACCCAGCACCACCAGTGACAATTATCTTCATGTTGCCCTCTTATATCAAAATTATTCAATGTAAAAACGTTACTGTACAAAAATTGTAAATTAACTATAAAATTAAAAACCCCAATAGCGTTTGTGCATACTAAATGATTTTATTATTTTTTTAGGTAGGTTTTTATATCTGCGCCCTAACTTATATCCTAATATTTTCATAAAATTATTTATGCATGCAAGAGGTATCCAATGAGGAGCATATTTTAGTAAGAATTTAATTTCAGATAATAAATATTTCTTCCCTTCTCCTCCAGCACCTCCAATGCTTTGCCGAATCCAAGGTTCATCTTTGTGAAAAACACCAATATCAAAATAGCGCTTGAACTCCTCAGATGGCGTATAATTATGCGAATGTTGTACTTCTGCTTCCGCAACATAGGCTACCTTATAACCAGCCAGTACAGCTTTTGCTGTAAAAAACATGTCTTCACAAAGTATTGTATTTGACGGGAAACCACCCAATTCTTTAAAAGTTGATAATCTATAGGCAGAAAAAGAATTTGACATAAAAACAGTTTTCAGTCCCATTTCTGGGATATTTTCTTTGCCACAAATATATCCTTTCCCCGGATAGCTAAAACTCCTAGCATGTCTTGCAAGTGGATTTGCATCCGTATGTGGTAACTGACGACCGTAAGCACATGCGATTCTATCATCAGAAAAGACTGATATTATTTTCTCAATAAAGTTTGGTTGAGGGATAGCATCTTGAGTCAAAAAAATAACCACATCATAGTGATTAATATATTTCTCAACTGCTTGATTTCTGGTCCCTCCATGATTGAAATCACTTCCAGCGATCGTAACTACATCGAAACCAGCCTTTTCGGCGACTGAAACTGTATTATCTTTGCTGGTGGAGTCAATAACATGTATAAACAAATCCGCAGGAGCATATTTCTGTATATTTTCTACAGCAGATTCCCATATCTCTCCACCGTTATAAGTGGGTATTGCAATATAGTATTTCATATTAAAACTCTTTATGTAATAACTTTAAGGATATGCTTAATACGCACCATCCTTCTTCAATACTACACCAATAGTCTTAAAGAGAATGGCAATATCATTCCACATTGACCAGTTTTTAACATACCATGCATCCAGATATACCCTTGTTTCATAATCTACGTCACTACGTCCGCTCACTTGCCATAAACCAGTCATTCCTGGTTTGCTTAGGAGATAGTAATCGACTTCTTCATTATAGCGCTCCAACTCTGCAGTGATAATTGGTCGGGGGCCAACCAAACTCATTTCTCCCCTTAGTACATTAAATAATTGAGGTAATTCATCAAGACTGGTTCTTCGAAGAAATCCACCGATTTTAGTAATTCGTGGATCGTTTTTTAATTTAAATGTAGCATCCCACTCATCTTTAGCTGCAGGATCATTTTCTAGTAACTCAGCCAGAACCTCTTTTGAATTAATAACCATAGAACGAAATTTGAGGCATTTGAAGGAACGACCACCTTTCCCAATTCGCTCATGCCCATAGATTGCTGGGCCACCATCCTTTTTTACTTTGCGACTAATATAGATTAATGCAGGGGAAAGCATGATAATAATTGTTAATGAACCAGCAATATCAAAGAGACGTTTCAGAACCCTCGATGACCATTTCGCAAGGTTTTGCTGAACACGGAAGATCATAACTTCATGGCTGAAAATAAAAGACATATCTGTGCTATCAAGTGGCATTCCGCGTAATGTTGGAATGACTGAGACATAACGATACCCCTTAATCATAAAGTTTCTGAGCCATGTATTTCTTATTTCACTTTGATGCGATTCTACTGCAACAATGAACTGTGTTTTTTTATCTTTTGTTGTCAACCAGTTCAAATTATTTTCTAATACAGGTAGACCATCAATTTTCTCACCCGCTGGGGTTCCTCCGTCACTATGAATAAATCCAACAATGATTAATCCCAGGTTCCTCTCGCTATTAATTGCCTTATAAGCTTCATTTGCGTTTATCCCACTACCAACAATCCAGGTATCACGCCGCCAAAGATTGAAGGCATCTAATACGCGTTTGGTTAACATGCGAGATACAGGGACCAAGAATAGCACAAACACCCAAGTTAGAACCCATAGATAACGAGAAAAAGACCAAGTTGTGAATGCCATAACGGCAATTTCAATAATGGCAAAAATGACTAATGTACGAAGAATTTCCTTTAATTCAAACCAAAATGTTTTGCGATAAAAATAGTGACGCAAGCGCATGGAGTACCATGCAACACAACAAACAGCCAATAGTAAGTGTAATGCAACCCATCCATCTGTTTGACTTGCTGGAACTATTTTATCGTAATCACTTAAAGATATAGATAATAATCCCATAGCCAGATATATAGAAACAGTAAAACTAATAAAATCAGACAGTGCTAGCGCCACGCTGACCAAAACATTTCTACCGAGGAGCGTCATGATTCCCTCTCAATGTTTATAACGCATATTTTGAGAAACTATTAATATTAATTGAATAATAGTGATTAGAGAGAACTGAAATAAGCCGGACCTTCGATGGCCCGGCTATAATTAGTGAGATTACTTATCGTCGGTATACGAATACCCATAGTGGCTATAGCCATAACCGTAATAGCTACTAGCCTTCTTCACAACCCCATTAAGAATACAACCTTTTACAATTACTCCACTTTGCTCAAATCTTTTGAAACTGACCTCTAGTTCTTTAGCTGTATTCTGTTCAAAACGGGCTATCAGAAGCGTGGTTCCAGCATAATGGCCAATAATCGCAGCATCAGTTACTGCTAGGATCGGGGGAGTATCAAGTATAACGATGTCATAATTTTGGCTTGCCCATGTTATCAACTCTCCAAATCTACGATGCATGAGGAGTTCCGCTGGATTTGGTGGCGCGATTCCTCGAGAAATAAAATCAAAGCCCACTTGAGAAACGCTTTTAACTGTCTTAGACAATTCAACTTTTCCAGACAGGAAATCAGACAGGCCATTGTCATTTGATACACTAAATAACTTATGGGTATAACCTTTCCTCATATCTGTATCAACAAGGAGAACTTTTTTACCTGTTTGCGCAATAACAGCGGCCAGATTAGTACTGACAAAGGTTTTACCGGCATTAGGACTTGCCCCCGAAATCATTAATACATTATTACGGGCTTCCATCATCGCAAAATGCAAACTAGTACGTAATCCCCGAATCGCTTCGATCGCTAAATCAGCCGGATTTTCGACAGCAAGGAATCCTTGAAATTCGCTATGCCCTCTTTTTCTCCAACTAGGAGCCTGGACCATTTTCTTTGCAAAAGCTTCTGATACAGGAATACTAGCATACACATTAATACCTAATTCTTCGAGCTGTTCTGGGCTTTCAATTCCCCTACGCAGAAATACACGAACAAGTACTATCCCAAATGAGGCGATAAGACCCAATACTATACCAGCTAGGAGGATAAGTACTTTCTTTGGTTTTACCGGTTTTGGTTGCGCTACAGCATTGTCGATGATTCTTACGTTACCGATAGCGCTGGATTTTGCAATGCTTAATTCCTGCTGGCGATTTAGAAGCTGCATATATACCGCTTGGCCTGAATCCACATCTCTACTAAGGCGTAAAATATCCTGTTGCGTTTTAGGCATCGCAGAAACGCGCTCGTTAAGCTTTCCTTTTTCATCTTGCAACGTTTTCCGCTTTTCCATCAATGCCTTATATGTAGGATGTTCCTTAGTATATAGTTGAGATATTTCTGACTCACGGAATGTTAATTCATTTAGCTGATTATCAACATTTACAATCTGCTCAAGCACCGATTTGGCTTCTAATGATAAGTCGACCGAATCTTTCTGCCGACGATATTGATTAAGTTTATCTTCGGCAATATCGAGATCAGCTCTTACTTTGGGCAACTGGAGATTAAGGAAATCTAAACTTTTAGCATCTTGCGCGGCCTGGCGAGCAATATTCTGAGCCAAGTAGTTATTACTGATGCTATCGATGACTTTCACAATTAAATCTGAATTATCACCTGTAAGGGAAAGTGAGAGCATTCCCGTATCTTTGCCTTCATCAACAACTGTAAACACTTTTTGTAAATCAGTAATAGCTTTAAGTTTAGTTACGTAAGAAATGATAAACTCAGTTCCTGGCTCGGCTTCAATTGAATCAACCTTCAGCGAGAGATTATTCCCCTCTAATAGCTCTCCGACTTTTCCCTCTAGTTGCCTGTCATTGTAATTAACTACATAATGTAACTTATCTTTAACGATGAATTCTAATTCAGGGGTTTCATTTCCATCTTCTGCCATATATAATCTCGAAATATATATACGACCAGGTTTTTCCCCCATCAATCGTGCCCATCCTTTTCCAAACACCGGGAAATAATTCTGAACACCTCGTGCCTGAAGATTGAGATCACTGACTGTTTTACCTAGAATCATTCGAGACTGTAGTAACGTTATTTCAGGTGCTGAACTTGGTTGGCTATCCGGTAGCATCTGACTTAAATTGCTCAGAATAGCATTTCCTTGCTTCTGTTCAACCTGAATCAAGGCATCTGCTTGATATATCGGTGTTGCGAAAAGCGCATATATCAGCGCAATTAGGGTGAACAATGCAGTGACAGAAATAATGAGTTTTCTATGATCTATAAGCTCACCAACTAAGCGACCTAAATCGATCTCATCTGCATCTTTCGCGACAGATTTGTTTGTAACTGGAGACATGCAATAATCCCTGATAGTTATGCGCCTAATTTCTCAACCCAAAGCAAACCTGCCTGCTCTATCAGTTGATATACTGAAGCAAATGCTTCTTCACTTTTGCGGTATGGATCAGGGATCTCTCTATGCCCCATCCACTGGCCAAAAAGCATGGTTTTCCCTCTTGCTTCCGGCGCTATTCGACCAATTTGTTCAATATGTAATTTTTCCATAACCAGGATCAAATCGTACTGCCGTGCTAGTGAAGGAGTAAACTGTTGCCCTTTATGCCCCTCTAATGAAAGGCCATTTTGAGCAGCAATCTTAATCGCACTACTATCAGCATCATGATCCACAAGAGCACCTGTACCCGCCGAGTCTATTCTTTTATTCGGGAGCGCCCGTCGTAAAAATCGTTCCCCTATAGGAGAACGACAAATATTACCTGTACACACAACTAGAATAGAATCAAACATTAATTAGGCCATCTCTTAATATAACGAACTGTTTCAGTCATATCGTGAACACCGGTGATCGTTGGGACAAGCTGAGAAATAACACGGTTCCAGCGAACCAGAGGAGCGGTAGTAACATACACAATATCATATGGTTGTAACTGGAACTCCGTTCCCAAAACCATAGCTGACGCATCCTGTGCATTTAATTGATAAATATTTGCAATCTTACCTTGTTTATCGCCTTTCAACTGGCGAACAACAAAAATTCCTGTTGCATCACTCATTGACTGAGAGATACCTTCGGCATTACCCAAAGCTTCAGCAAGCGTCATACCGCTGCGATCCATCTTCATGGTGCTCTGCTTGCCTACTTCTCCCATAACGAACACTTTCAGATCGTCATTACGGGGGACAAACAGAATATCGCCAGGGTACAGTAAATGGTTCTGTGTTAAATCTCCTTTCTGCATTAAGGCATACAAGGAAATGTTGGTATCTTTACCATTATGCGTTAGCACTACATTTCGCCAGTCTGCATCGGCAGCCAATCCACCCGCGGCATTAATCGCATCCATAACGGTTAGCGGAATATTAGTTATCGCCTGCTTGCCTGAAGTCGCCACTTCACCGGTAACATAAACTTTTTGTGAGCGAAATGCGGCAATACTCACATCTACCTGTGGGCTTTCAATATAGGTGGTAAGACGGCTCGAAATCTCCTGGCGTACCTGGCTCAACGTTTTACCCGCCACCTGAACCTTACCGATGTAGGGATAGAAAATCGTGCCGTCGGCGTTAACCCAGTTCCCTGTATCGCTGGCGCTACGGTACTGGCCCGCTGGCGTCGTTAACTCCGGGTGGTCCCATACGGTCACCATCAATACGTCACCCACCCCGATGCGATACTCATAGCTCTTCAGCAGGTTATCAAGCTGGGGATTGGGCCGAGCCATAACCGTATTCGGACGCAGTTGCTCAAGCAGGCCAGGCGTCATTGGGTAAACGTTAACCAGCTTATTGATATCATAGTCACTGTCTGTCGGCTTAATGACATCTTTATTCCAGGTACCTAAACCTTGGCCTGGAACGACCGTACAACCGCTTAACAGGCCAAGCGCCAATGCCAGCCCGCTTATTTTCAAGAATCGTCTTTCCATGATACATCTACCATCAATTATTCTAATTTAATGCTTTGACCGACGTGCCGCGGACAAAGACAAAGATTCATTAACCCGCACAAGGTGCGTCATAATGCCCCAAAACACTCACATCTGAATTAGTTTCTCAGCGCCCTGGCTCTACTGCAATTCAAGCAACCCATTGCATACACCTACTTTTAAAGGTTTAAGAGCTGTTTTACAAACAGGTACATCGGTATTAAGGAGCAATCGGCTTATCCCTGTCCGAGGTCATATCATAAAGCTGATACTGCCGGCCCAACATCTGACCACCGTCACGCGTTAACGGCGTCCAGCTGATAGTTGGCCGACTACGGGTTGGCTGGGTGCTCATCAGGTCAAGCGGAATAGAGATGTAGAACCCTTTGGTAAAGGAACCTTCGCCATACTCTTCTTTAGAAACGTCAGTCTGCGTGGCATACGCGCCAATCACTACCCCGCTATCAAAGCGCTTGGAGATATCCAGGGTCGCGCCCTTATCCTTCGCCAAGTACTGCCCCACGCTCAGTTTTAACAATATATCGTCCGCGAACCACGGCCGCCAGTACCCCGTTAAATGGCCGGTGGCGACTTTATAATTCGTGAACTGCATCATGTTGTCCCAGTCACGCTGTTTCACGTAGTTGCCATCGATCCCCACGGCCCAGTTGGCATCCAACGGGCGGTACAGCAGTTCAGCCCCTACGCCGCCATACATCATTTCCAGGTAGCCGCCGTATATCTGGCCGTAGAAATCATTGCCTAATGCCTGCACATAGTTTGTTTGCAGTGACTGGACATAGACATCATTCTCTACATAGTCACGAATATGGGTACGGACGCGTGGTAAGGTAGAATCTGAAGGTGTACCGTCATAATTGAATTTATTGTAGTTATTCGTGACGTTGGCAAAGACACTCCCTTCAACCAGCCAATTGTTGGTCAGCCAGTAGCTGGCATCGCCAACCACACCAATTTGGTACATGTAGAAACTTTCAGGCCCCCCGACTGACTGACGTAAAACCGGGCTGAGGCTATAATCTAAACGGTTCTTATCCTTATAGAAGCCCTGACCTTGAGTGGTGTCAGGTTCGATTCGCTGCTGGCGTAGCGGTTGCTCCTGGCCAAGAGGATAACCTTCCTGCTGTTGCCGCAGACTGGCAATATCCGTACGCGTAGTGACCAGCGGCATGCCAAAGCGGGACTGAGTGACTTCAAGGGTTTTCACGTTAGCAGGAAGATCGTTCACCATGATCAGATTGGCGCGATCCACCCCGTTTTGCGTGTTCAGGTATTTATCCTGTTCCCCGCTGGCTTTCAATTTATCCCCCGTAATCTCCACGCGAGGCCCGCTCAACCCGGCAGTGTCTTCCAGCTCATTCAGCTGATTAGCCGCTACGCTATATTGAACGACGTGTGGAGCCTGCTCTTCAGGTTGGTAAGCTGGTTTCGGATCCTGGTAGAATGGGTGCAAATCATTGGCGTTCATACGCAAGGTAAAGCCAAACATGAACGTATTGCCACGCTCATAGCTGGCGTTCACATCCATCCAGTCAGTGAGTCGGTACACCATTCCCCAGTTCCACTTGCTACTTTGAGGTAACTGTCCGGCAAAATCATCGCGATAATTATTGCCATCATATTCTAATTTCAGCCGCAGCGGTTGCCATGGTGTCTGCCATGAAACGCCGCCAAATACGCCTGCTGGACCTTTAAATGTATCGCTAAAATTGAAATCACCGGTAGAATGGCTGCTAGAACGTTCACAGTATCTATCACTATATGAACAGAATGGATTGGTAATATTACCGCTGTTTCCGATATACCCCCAGCCAATCCCCAGAGAGAAGTCTAAAGGCCCCACCGCTTTGTTGGCGACAAAATATTCGCTGTCAAATAAGCCGGTCCCGCCGATATCCCGCATTCCATAAGCCACCTGTGGAAGGTAGTGGCTCTCTTCCCATAAACGCAGTTTGATATCAAACGATTTATCTTTATAACTTTGGCTGCCGCTGAAACTAGGATCGTTGCTGTAAAGGCGATCTCGCACGTCGGTATAGCGCAGCGTCGTCTCCAGCCACGGGAACATCGCAATTGAGATGGAGTAAAAACGATATTGGTCATTATTACGATAGTTGGCGCTAATTTCCCCTTCCTGAGGAACGCGCGCGGTGGGCGTTTGCATCAAACCCGCACCGCCAAAATCCGATTGAGAGGGCCCCAAAGGGAGCGGATAAGTTTCAGCTTCCTCAGCGTGGCAGGCAAACGCAACGGAAACGGTAAGTAAGCTAAGGAGGAAGTCTCTTTTCATTAATTTGGCATCCGATGCGTCAGAACTGAGATGATTTTCTGATTCAGGTCTTCATTATCCGCAGGCAAAGCGCTTGAGGCAAACGACACCACAATAATACTCCCCGGTTGGGGCTCGACATGCCGTCGGTTCCAGTAATCGACTGGCGCAACACGAACAGCACCATCGGGATCAATCACCGTCACCTGACTGAGCTCAGCCCCGGACAAATAATCATGGCCATCGAGATATTCACTGACCTGGCGCCCCGGCTGCCACACCAACGTTCCGGCCCTACTGACGGGACCAAACAGAGTAACAGAACCAGTTTCCGAAGCCTGATACAGGCTGTAATCACCGCTCAAAGTCCGGTTAGCTTTATCATTATTGTTCACTAATGCCGGATCGAGAGAGGTAAATTGCCTGCCTGTAACTTTTATATCCTTGAGCTGAGCGATCACCTGATTAATTGCCGCTGCACGGTCACCCTCTTCACGATTTGCCCAGCTCCGTAACTGGGTAAGCGTCTGCTGGAATTCCTGGTTTGCCAGGCGCGTCGCAGTTGGAGTCGCAATCACCATCCCCGGCTGGTATTGGCCGAACGCCGGGTCGGCGACCAGCTGGCGCAAATCCTTCACCTGATTGACGGTCTGGCTATGTCCTCCGCCAGGAGGATAAATCACGACTCGCCCATCTGCCAGGGCTGCAGCCGAGGTAAACGCCAGCATTCCGCAAAATCCAAATATGCTTGTTTTTATTTTCATTATGGCATCGTCGCTTTTAGAAGGCTGATTTCAACAGGTAGTACAGCGCCAAGATGCTGCTTGCTCTGACGAACCTGTCCAGTGGCGGTATCAACCCAGAATATATTTTGCCAGCTGCTGCCGGTAGCCTGAAGTGAAACATCTTCTTGCCAAATCTGGCAAGGTATCGACTTCCCGGCCAGATTGAGCACTTCACTGCCCTGCAAGCTAAAATGGGATGTCAGTACGGAAGAAAGAGGGTTTCCCTTCTCCGTCCAGCGGACGGTGCGGGTCCAGCTTGTCCCATCACGCAGCGCCTTCGCCCTCAGCAGCGGATCCTGCTGCAGGTTGGAAACCGATAGTAAATTATCCCGATAGCCCAAGGACTTAACCAGACGCCCATTTTGGGTTACAAAAACCACCTGATCGCTGGTCACCCAATAATCCAGGCCATCTTGATGATAACCGGCTACATATAGGCGCGGCACCTGAGGAAGGCGGAGGTAAATACTACCATAAGGGGCTGGCAGGCTGGCGATCCTGGCATCAGGGATGGTGATATCATCCTGACCAAGCAGCGCCTGTTTAAAGGTGTCCCCAACGCTACGTTGGGACGGAGTACAAGCTTGTAAACACAGCAGGCAAAGCAGCAACGTTAAATAGCGCACGAGAAATACCCTGCACAGAAGGATAATGAAAAATAACCACACTTTCGTGTGGTTATAAATTATATTTTTTGGGCTTAGCGGGTTGTTGCTGTTGTGGTCGTGGTACTAGTATTACTGTTAGAGTTGCCATCGTTATTAGCCATAGCAACTGCGATCCCCGCAGCAACGGCCACACCAACCCCAACGCCAATCATAGTAGTGTCGCCACTACTCATTGTTGAAGGATTAGCTGGAGCGGCTGAGGCACCCATAGACGCGCCTGCCAGCATCAGCACCGCCAATACGCTCATAGTTTTCTTCATAATGACTCCTTATCATCGGATGAAAAAACGACTTACATGAGCTAACACAATAGCTCAATAAACTTCATAAATAAAACACAAAAAGCACAACAATACTGTCTGCTTATAACAGCAATTTTTACACAAAAAAGGAAAAACAATGATTTAATAATAATTATTATTTATTTATTTATTTAAAATCAGTTAGTTATGATAAAAGATGAAGTAACCATGGCATCATTCCGCTATGCCACAAATTCCTTATCAAGATACGCCAGCTACCCGTTCAGAGTATGCTAACAAAATGGTAGCCGTCAGAAATTTTTCTTAACAAACTGAAATTTAAGTTTTCTTTAACCAGGAAAACCACTCAATGGCTCAGGCTATCCTTCGAACACACAGCGTATAACATATTCCGCCGGCATAAGGAAATTCTGAAAAATCGTCAATATACACCAGAGAGCATTTATCTACAATGCCCTGTTAACACTCCTGACAACCACCATTAGGCGTTTCTGGCACGCATACCTGTGACTTGAGTCATATGCCCAGGTACCAGGTCATCCATATTCTGTAAGACTGTTTCAAAAATGACCATATGAAGGTGTATTCACGCTACAGATACCGACTCAAAGGCGCGAGTCTGGACATTTGGTAGTATCAAGGGGAGTCAAAAATCCTGCCGCTCCCGTGATTCTTGACCATTTAAAGACGCTACCGCCCTTGGCTTAACAGCTACCAATGCACTGTACTTCCTTTTTAAGCCAATTGACCGACTTCATGTCCGTCGAATAGTTAATCACTAACAATAATTTTAGCGGCACCAAGTTTACGAGATTCTGCCGCTAAATGGGAGAGTAAATGAAAATTATTCACTCATTAAAAACCATCTTTGCCGACGCTAAAAAACAAACACGCAACCAGCATTGAGCTTATTAAGCAACGTTACAAAGTTTGTTACCTTAACACCCTTACCATCAGAAAAATCACACACCCGATTGTTTTTAAAGGGTTTTTATAAAAAAGATTCGAAGGAATTCATTCGATTTGCTCCCTGGTCAACTACAAAATTTAATAGATTTCGTTTGGTTATTATACTTGACAAACTTAATTTAAAATCAGACGGCAATCTTATCGCTCTATTTAGGAATCATCTCACAAGTATTATAAAAATCAGGGATATCGCTCGCGATGTAGTAACAGTTTTATATTTCATGAATATGAATCCGCTTCCACCTGTTTAATCAATCTGCAGCCATCCTGACGCTAGCGCTATGCCTGAGATAATGAGCGATACCCGTTAGTTCAACGCCATCTCTTTGACGCAATCAATAAAAATGCTTATGCAGATCCGCGCGGGTAAATGGCTTATCCAGAGGGCCAATCTTCACCGCAATCTCACCCAGTAATGACTGGGTTGGCGCTTTTACGCCGGTATTAAGCAGCAATACGGGGATCATAATTACGCTGAATAACCCGCTCCACGAAAGCTGTACATTGCCTGCACGCGCTGTCCGCGATTGCAGCAGGAGGAATAACGCGCTGCCGCTCGCCCCCAGCAGCAGGCCAGCGACCACTTCCGAGGTGGAGTGAGCGTGAATCATTAATCTGGAGTAACCCACCAGCGCCGCCAGAGCATAGCCAAGCACGATGGCAGCACAACGCACTCCCGTCGTGGCGCGAGATAAGAGGAGCCACAGGAAAATCGGCCAAAATGCCGCTGATAGCGCGGTATGCCCGCTAAAGCCGGTGAAATCGATTTCACGAATACCGATACCCCAGCCCATAAAGGCCAGTTTTGATGCGCTAACGATAGCGCCAGTGATACCGAACAAGAGTGCCCACTGACAGGCCACCTGCCGGGAGGGTGCACGCAGGAATAACACAATCAACAGTACCGCCGCGCTGGGTAACAGCACGGTGCTATCGCCAAAAAAAGAGACAAATTGCCAGCTCATTTACTTTTCATCCTTTGACGATTTCTCCTGTTCATAGCGTTTTTCCACGATATTTATGTGGGAATGCATACCCATAAACTTCACATTTTTATGCATTCATAACCGTTGTTTAATGCGTAAGTATGATCTCAGTCAAGTTTTATTTTTTTATGACCGCCGGAACAACGTATCTTTTTTGAGAATAATCTTACCAAGCTACTCTTCATTAAGATTAAATTCTGCTCATCTGACCATTGCGCGATTTTGCCGTTATCTCCGCAGATCGTCTTACACTCCGTATATTTCAGGATAATTTATTGAAACGCTCATCTAAAAACAACAACCATTTGATTTATCTTAATTTTTTAGATAAGTATTTCTTACTGACTTAACGGAAACGCACCGGCTACGAAAGCATCAAGGGCTTACTATCATAATGATGCTTCCGTATACCGATATTTTTACGCTGTCGCCGTCATATCATCAGGCAAGTAGTTTCTTGATGCTCTCGCGGAATTTGTTGCCTTCTTTATGGTTACGCAGCCCGTAATTAACAAATGCCTGCATATAGCCCATTTTCTTGCCACAATCGTAGCTCTCGCCAGTCATCAGCATCGCATCGACGGACTGCTTTTTCGCCAGCTCGGCGATGGCGTCCGTAAGCTGAATACGACCCCACGCGCCGGGTACCGTGCGCTCCAGCTCGCTCCACACGTCGGCGGACAACACGTAACGCCCTACGGCCATCAGGTCGGAGTCGAGGGTCTGTGGTTCATCCGGTTTCTCAATAAACTCCACGATGCGGCCAATCTGCCCTTCTGTTTCCAGCGGTTCAAGGGTCTGAATGACCGAATACTCTGACAGATCGCCGGACATTCTCTTCGCCAGAACCTGGCTGCGGCCCGTTTCGTTAAAGCGGGCAACCATCGCCGCGAGGTTGTAGCGCAGCGGATCGGCGCTGACATCGTCTAGTACGATATCCGGCAGCACGACGACAAACGGGTTATCGCCTACAACCGGGCGAGCGCAAAGGATAGAGTGGCCTAAGCCCAGCTGCTGTCCCTGACGCACGTTCATAATAGTGACGCCCGGCGGGCAAATAGCCTGCACTTCGGCCAGCAGCTGACGTTTTACGCGCTGTTCGAGCAGCGCTTCCAGCTCGTAGGAGGTATCAAAATGGTTTTCAACTGCGTTCTTGGATGAATGGGTAACCAGCACAATTTCCTTGATGCCGGCGGCAACAATTTCGTCAACGATGTACTGAACCATTGGTTTATCAACGATCGGCAGCATCTCTTTGGGGATCGCCTTAGTTGCCGGTAACATATGCATACCTAACCCTGCTACCGGAATAACCGCTTTCAAACTCGCCATTCTCTTATCCATCCGTAAGTTATACATCTTTCTATGCCTGTCAGACCGCATGTATCAACGGCATTTATTCCCGATAATACAGGTTTGCGACCAACCCGACTTTCCGTCAAATTCTGAATTTACGCGTTTAACCAGAGAATACACTTAAAGTATGACGATCGACAGGTTGATTTAAGAAAATTCTTATGCCATTTATTTCACAGGATCGCAACACCTAATCATCATGCCTTACCCGACTCATCTGTCCATTCTCGCTTATAAGGCGAAGCGATGTGTTTATGTACGGAAAACTTACCCAACAAATTGATATACATCAAGATTAGCACATCGCCGGGCCGCAAAACTGCTAAACGGATAGCGCTCAAAGCGTGGTCAAAAAGAGCGTTCAGCTGTGATATATCGGCATATTATCCATATACCGGAGCAGACCATGCGCCTGCTGCTACCATATAAATCTGGCGATACCATCATATATAAACGGATATTTCACAAGCCACGCGATTAGGTAGTAGGAAAAACTATACTCAATAAACTTCAAAGTGCAGATTGTTTCAGGGAGCCACATTAAGTCCTGCAGATGAAAATATTTATTTTTGACTTTATTGAGTATTTTAACCTTGGTCTTTATTATCAGCAGCCATTAACTCCAGCAGATTTCCATCAGGATCCCGAAAGAAAACAGATTGTGATGGCTGACCTGAACTCGTTTCACGGGGCACCGGGCCATGCATTATTTCGATATCGTTTTTCTCAAGTAGCTCTAACACGCTGAGAATTGTCCCTCCCCACCGGAAGCATAAATCAGCACTCCCTGGCATTGGCCTTTTAGCTACAAGTTCCACGCCATTCTCAACCTGATGTAAACTCAGGACAATATCACCCAGCGATACCTGCCTTACAAGCAGTTTCCCAAAGGGGGCGTACTCTGCATGAATTTTTGCACCAAACAATTTATCGTAAAAACAGTAAGATACTTCAAGGTCGGCAACAGTTATTGCAACATGATCAATGAGAGTTATTTTGTTCACAGGTGAACACCTTACGCTATACGTCGTTATGTCTCTGACACGGAACTGAGCACCTGAAAATTGTCGTTGATACGACAGCCCAGTTTCTGCCCCAGTTCCGGCAGGGTTCGTTCAAAAAATCCTCTTATCGCGTCCCTGAAGGCTTTCGCTGACGCAAAATACCGGTTATTCCGCACATGCTCATTCATCACCTTCCACAACCGTTCTGTCGGGTTCAGGTTCGGGCTGTACGGCGGCAGATAATGCAGTTCAATATTCATCACGAAGGCCCAGTCCTTAACCAGCGATGCCCGGTGATAAGGCGCACCGTCCAGTATCAGATGCACTTTCTGCGACACCGGATAAGTCTGGCGAACTGCAATAAAAAAACGGCAGATAGCATCCGCATTAATCTGCGGATAATCACGGGTCACCGTCCGGGCCAGGTCGTTCACGCTGAGGGCGCTGATGATGTTCAGGCGGGTCCGGCTCCCGGTGGTTTTCACCGCTTTCAGTTCCCCCTTTCTTATCCAGCCACAGCTCAGCTTCGTTGACTGCGTCGGATGTACCGCATCCATAAACAGAATGGGTTCGCTGTCACCGGCAGCCTGCTTCAGCGCTTCATAATGCGTCATGAACTGCTGCTGTTGTGCCGGGCAGAACTTATGGGGAATACCTGACGGTTTTTTCCAGGTGAACCCGTTGCGGTGAAGCCACTTATTCATACCCGGAATGCTGTAGCGCACACCGAAGCGGTCACGGACAAGCGACACGATACTGGCCGTCGTGATGTGAACAGTGTCAGTCAGAAGCTGACGAAGTTCGGCAGACTCCCCGGGAGTCAGATGCTCCTGCGAACCGCCGTTTCAGAGGTGAGCTTACCGTCGCTGAGATAATCCGATAGATGACGCAGAACCGTGGTCTCATGAATGAGCTGAGACTGCGCAATCATGGCAGGAGACCAGCCCTGAGCAGAAAGCAGCACGCAGCGTATCCGGTCGCAGACACGGCGGTCACGACTCTGCCGGTGCTGAGCCTCAAGGGCGGCAATCTGTGCGGAGGTCAGTTTTACGTTCATGGCCTGAGCATGATCCTCAGCACCGACGAAATCAAGCAGTTTCAATGATCACGGGTATAGCCAGCAGCCTGCAAAAGAAAATAGCGTTGACTCAGCGCGCCGCTGGCCCGACCTTCTTCCTCTGCCTGCGATAGCGAGAAATACTCCCGGATATAACGCCTTGCGCGTTCAGGATAACAATAACCTATCTTCCACCGGCGATACGAATTTCAATAACTTATAACCAGGATAATTCGCGCAAATATAAGCTATAGCGTTTATATTTTATCCGGTAAAATATTCATCACGATGACGTCTGTTGGTATCAAACCTCAGCGATGGCGGGGCCTGAGGGGCAGTAAACGAAATAATTCGAGTTGCAATTTAGCGGTCGCTTATCCATGATCGACGGATGGCACGCTTATGTTGGAAAGGTTTTAACGAATGATGGAATGGATTGCCGACCCCTCAATCTGGGCCGGTCTGGTAACGCTTGTCGTTATTGAACTGGTGCTCGGGATTGATAACCTGGTGTTTATCGCGATTCTTGCCGAAAAGCTTCCCCCAGCCCAGCGCGACCGCGCCCGGGTCGTTGGTCTGATGATGGCCATGCTGATGCGCCTGCTGCTGCTGGCATCGATATCCTGGTTGGTCACCCTGACAAAACCGCTGTTCACCTTTCACGATCTCAGCTTCAGCGCCCGCGACCTGATCATGCTGTTCGGCGGGTTGTTTCTGCTGTTTAAAGCCACCGTCGAGCTTAACGAGCGCCTCGAAGGCAAGGACAGCGATAACCCGGTGCAACGCAGAGGAGCGCGGTTCTGGGGCGTGGTGGCGCAGATTGTGGTGCTGGACGCCATCTTCTCGCTCGACTCGGTGATTACCGCGGTCGGCATGGTTGATCACCTGGCGGTGATGATGGCGGCGGTGGTTATCGCCATGAGCCTGATGCTGCTTGCCAGCAAAGCGTTAACCCGCTTTGTTAACAGCCACCCGACTATCGTTATCCTATGCCTCAGCTTCCTGTTAATGATCGGCTTTAGCCTGATCGCCGAAGGATTCGGCTTCCCCATCCCGAAAGGCTATCTGTACGCGGCAATCGGCTTCTCGGTGATCATTGAGTCGCTAAACCAGCTGGCGCTGTTCAACCGCCGTCGCTTTCTCTCGGCCAATCTGACGCTGCGTCAGCGCACCACGGAAGCGGTAATGAGCCTGCTGAGCGGTCACAAAGAAAATGCCGAGCTGAATACCGATACCGCGGCGCTCATCGTCAATCAGGAAGACGGCCCGCTGTTCAACCCGCAGGAGCGGCGGATGATTGAGCGGGTGCTTAATCTCAACCAGCGTACCGTCAGCAGCATCATGACCTCGCGCCACGATATCGAGCATATCGATTTGAGCGCGCCGGAAGCCGAGATCCGCGCGCTGCTGGAGAAAAACCAGCATACCCGGCTGGTGGTCACCGGCGGGAAAAATGACGAAGACCTGCTGGGCGTGGTGCACGTTATCGACCTGCTGCAGCAGTCGCTGCGCCACGAACCGCTCGACCTGCACGTTCTGCTGCGCCAGCCGCTGGTGTTCCCCGAAACTCTGCCGCTGCTGCCGGCACTCGAGCAGTTTCGTCACGCCCGCACCCACTTTGCCTTCGTGGTCGATGAATTCGGCTCCGTTGAGGGGCTGGTGACGCTGAGCGACGTGATGGAAACGATTGCCGGTAATTTGCCGAATGAGGCGGAAGAGATTGACGCCCGCCACGATATAACCAAAGACCCTGACGGCAGCTGGACGGTCAACGGCCATATGCCGCTCGAAGATTTAGTCCAGTACGTTCCCCTGGCGCTCGACGATAAGCGTGAGTATCACACCGTCGCCGGCCTGCTGATGGAATATCTCCAGCACGTGCCTGAAGCCGGAGAAGAGGTTAAGATTGGCGATTATATTCTGCGTACCCTGCAGGTCGAAAGCCACCGGGTGCAGAAGGTGCGGATTATCCCCCCGCCGGTGCATGACGACGAGCTGAATTACGAAGTGTAGAATTGTGAACTCCCCGGCAGCGCAGCGCTCGCCGGGTCTACTCATTAGCGCAGGGCCTGAAGACGCTCCCGGATAAGCGTCGCGCCATCCGGGCTCTGCCGCGGTCAAAGCTTATCGAGCAGCTTCTTCACGTCTTTGCCATCCTGGCTGTTCTTATTACGTTCCACCCAGTCGTTCAGGCGCTGCTTCGCCTCATCCTGCAGCTGTTTACGCAGAGCCTGGTCAACCTGCAGGCTGTAGCTCAGCGCCTGCCATTTACCGTAGATTCGCAGCGGAATCTCCGTCTGTTTGAGCCTGTCAACCAGCTTGCCCTCGCCTTTCCAGCCGCCAAGCACGCGGACGTTAAAGCGCATGTCGCAATCTTCTTTCAGCAGATTCAAGCCGCCCTGCCCGGTTAGCGCCATCAGCTCAGACTGCCCCTGCAAGCTCTTAAGCGTTACCTCGCCGTTATCCAGCAGCAGGTCGCTGCTCATGGAATCGAGGCGGGTCGCGTTATCGTAGTTCTGCTGCGCCTGCACGTTGGTGCTACGCGCAACGGCCTGCTGTACCAGCTGCTGGAAATTGAGCCCTTCGGTGCGGGTATCGTTCATTTGCAGATGCGCCTGCCCCTGCCAGTTACGGCGGAAGTCGTCGGCATCAATGCTCTGGCCGGAAAAATCGCCGGCCAGCGAGAGCTTGCCGGTAAGATTTAACGAGTAGTTAAAGGCCTTAAGGATGGTGGCAATCTCGACGTTATCGAGTTTTGGCTGGAACGACGCCTCGGGGGTATCCCTGCGCGCATCCAGCGTGCCGGGCAGAGAGATAAGCCCGCCGTCGAGCTCGCCCTGCAGCTGGTTAATCGTCAGCAGCCCCTGCTGGTTGCTGATATCGCTCTTCACCTGAGTAAAATTCATGCCCCGCCACTGCAGGCGATCCGCGGTCAACGCCATATGCGCGCTGAAGCCGCGCAGGCTAGCGTAATCCTGCTGAATGTCGCTATCGGCAATCACCGGGCGCATCTGCCGCGGCTGGCTTTGCCCCTGCTGGATCGCCGCGCTATCGCCGGCGGTTTCGGTATGGGTCAGCAGGCTATCGAGATTCAGCGTACCGGCGTGGAGATTAAGCTTCCAGTCGGCCTGCTCGCCAAGCACCACGCTGGCATTGCCGGAAATCGCGCTGCCGTTAGCCGTCAGATTCAGCTTATCAAAGCTGAGCTTTTTCTGATCCTCAAGCCAGCTTGCCTGCAGGCTGCCCTGGCCGCTGATGCCGTTAACCGGCAGCTCGGCGCCGCGCAGCTGCCAGTTAAGCTGAGAAATGTCGGCCTGCAGGGAGTGCGGATAATCGCCGCCCTGCACCTCGGCGGAGAAAGAGAGCGCCAGATCGCGCTGATCGCGATTGACCCGCCCGGAGAAATCGAGCGTCGCGTGATGATTTTGATCCTGTTCCATCTGCAGACGAATATCGCGCACCGTCACCTGCTCGCCGCTATCATGCTGGAAGAACAGCACGCTATCGACAACCTTCAGCTGACGCACGTCATAGGACCAGCCGCTATCTTCCGACACCTGCGGCAGCGTGTTGTCATGCGGAACCACCGGCGCATTCAGATCGCGCACCGCTTCCGTTTTTGGCGTCAGCTGGATAACCGCGCCTTTGAGCAGCACCTGCTTAACCTGCAGCTGGTGGGAAATCAGCGGCAGCAGCGCCACGTCGAGGCGCATATTGTCCGCGCGCACCACCGGTTCGTCCGCGCCGGGCGCCGTCAGCGTCATGCGCCCGGAGAGGATGCTCAGCTGCGGCCAGACGTGCCAGCGCAGCGGGCCATCGAGTTTGAGCTGATAACCGCTACGCTCCGCTACCTTATGCACCATATAGGCGCGAAAATCATTGGGATTGACCAGCAATACCAATGCGGTAAGCCCGGCGACAACTACCGCCAGTAAGATCATCAGCGTCGTCAGAATTCGTCTCATGGCATCCTCAGCAAGCCGCTTACGTTATCAATCCTTGTCGATTCGACTCGCCACCGCGCCCTGCTGGTCGCGATATTTGGCGTCTTCACGGCGGTTATAGGGACGGGCCGCCGGGCCGGACAGCGGTTCAAAACTCAATGCGCCGATCGGCATCCCCGGACGCAGCGCCAGCGGCAGCTTGCCGGAGTTATAGAACTCGAGCACGATGCAGCCAGACCAGCCCGGATCGATGCGGTGCGCGGTGACGTGGACCATCAGCCCCAGACGCGCCAGCGACGAACGCCCGTCCAGCCAGCCCACCAGATCCGCAGGCAGGGTCACCGACTCAAAGGTAACCGCTAGCGCCAGCTCGCCCGGATGCAGATAGAACGCCTCGCCTTCCGGCAGGACGATCTCTTCGCTCATCACGCGATCCAGCGCCGCGGCCACTTCCGCCTTCGGCCCGCTCAGGTCGATAAACGGCGCCGTATGGCCGCGAAAGGTGCGGAACTTATTGCCCAGGCGGACGTCGACGGTCGCGCCATTAATGCGCTCAACGGGCGGACGCGGGCTGATGGATAGCCGCCCCTCATCCAACCAGGCTTCTATATCTCGGTCGCACAGACGCATGAGCTTTCTCCTTTAAGGCATCGCGCCCTTACACCTTCCGGGGATAAGGGCGATAGGGGTTATCTTTGCACGTTACACAATTCGTTAGTGTTATTCAAAGAACTGGCTGATCTTGGCCTTCAGAATATCAATCGCAATGCGGTTCTTACCGCCGCGCGGCACGATGATGTCGGCATACTGCTTGGAGGGGTCAATAAACTGCAGGAACATCGGACGGACGGTTTTCTGATACTGCGCCATCACCGAATCCATCGAGCGGCCGCGTTCGTTAACGTCACGCTTAATACGGCGCATCAGGCAGATATCCAGCGGCGTATCGACGAAAATGGAAAAGTTTAATTCATTGCGTAGACGCACGTCGGTCAGGAGCAAAATCCCCTCGAGGATAATCACTTTCTTCGGCTCGATGTGGATCGTTTCCGGCATACGCGTGTGCTCAACGTAGCTGTAAACCGGTAGTTCAATCGGCTGGCCGCTTTTCAGCATCTGCAGGTGCTGGAACAGCAGGCTATGGTCCATCGAGCTGGGATGGTCATAGTTCGTTTTTACCCGCTCTTCCATCGACAAATGACCTTGATCTTTGTAGTAGCTGTCTTCCGGAATAACGCCGATGTGCTCGTCGCCAACCTGCTCGCGCAGTTCGCGATAAAGCGTGCTGGCAATAAGACTTTTTCCCGAAGCCGATGCGCCGGCGATGCCTATAATGACGCACTGATGAGACGTATCAGTCATAAATTTTGCGACCTGATTAACCTGGATGTATATGGAAGGGTGACGTTTTAGCGTCAAACGCGGCAATTATAGGGGCTTCAGCGCGGCGATACCAGCGCTATGCGCCCCGTTAGGCTATTCCGCCGCCGGGGTCCACCCTTCGGTATACCAGATGTGCAGCAGCGCATAGGATCGCCACGGCTGCCAGCGGCTGGCATAGCGAGCGATGCGCGCCGGGGTCATGTCGGGGAAGCGCTGCTTAATCAGGTAATCATCGGCGAGGAAAATATCCTGCGCCTGCCAGCCGCGCAGGGCGAAATAGCTCGCGGTCCAGCGGCCAATGCCCGGCAGGGTTTCCAGCTGCTTCATCCCCGCCGCGATATCGCCCGGCGCCGTCAGGGGCAGGTCGCCGCTGATGGCCGCCTGCGCCAGATGAATCAGCGCTTCGGCGCGGCGCAGAGGCATGCCCAGCGCCTTCAGCGCCAGCGGATCGGCCTGCGCCAGCCGCTGCGGCGACGGAAAAAGAACATATCCCGGCGCCAGCGCCAGCGGCTCGCCGAAGGCCGCCGCCACCTTCGCCGTCAGCCTGGCCGCCATCGCCACGCTCACCAGCTGTCCCAGCACCGCCCGCACCGCCTGCTCGAAGGCGTCGAGGCAGCCGGGCAGACGCAGGCCCGGGCGCGCCAGCGCCAGCGGGCCCAGCGCGTGCATAATCTGCTGCGGGTCGCAGGCGAGGTCAAACATACGCGCCACCCGCCGCAGACATTCGTCCGCCACCGGCAGCAGCCCCTCGGAGAGCGTCACCCTCAGCCCCTGCGCGGCGTAGTCCGGGGCGATGGTTATCAGCCCGCCGTGCCCCGCCAGGGAGAAACTGCGGGTATAGCGCCCTTCGCTAAAGGTTTCGACTCCCTGAACCGCACGGGCGCCGAGAAATCCGAGTATCCACTCCCCGTCGTAGGGCGGGTGCCAGGGTAATAGCGTCATAGTTTCTCCTGATGAATTGCCTCAATGATAGCCGCTCCGCGGATGCCGTACCTTGCTTTTAAATTCCAGTTGTCGCCGTGGCGGCAATCCGCTAAAGTCGCCCCCCTTCTTCACTGGCATGGGGATTTTCAGGTCATGTTTATTGGTTTTGACTACGGAACCGCCAACTGTTCGGTTGCCGTCATGCGCGATAATACGCCGCAGCTGTTAACGCTGGAAAACGGCAGCAAGCTGCTGCCTTCAATGCTCTCTGCGCCGACCCGCGAAGCGGTCAGCGAGTGGCTCTACCGGCATCATAGCGTCCCCACCAACGGCGATGAAAATCAGGCGCTGCTGCGTCGCGCGATGAACTTTAACCGCGAGGAGGATATTGAGGTTCTCAATAGCAGCGTGCAGTTTGGTCTCGCCTCCCTGCACCAGTACGTCGATGACCCGGAGGAAGTGTACTTCGTTAAATCGCCGAAATCCTTCCTCGGCGCCAGCGGCCTGAAGCCGCAGCAGGTCGCGCTGTTTGAAGATCTGGTCTGCGCCATGATGGTCCATATTAAGCAGCAGGCGCAAACCCAGCTGTCGGAGAGCATCGACCAGGCGGTCATCGGCCGGCCGATTAACTTCCAGGGACTCGGCGGCGACGAGGCTAACGCCCAGGCGCAGGGGATCCTCGAGCGCGCGGCGCAGCGTGCCGGATTCCGCGAGGTGGTGTTTCAGTTTGAGCCGGTGGCGGCGGGGCTCGATTTCGAAGCCACGCTCGGCGCGGAAAAGCGCGTGCTGGTTGTCGATATCGGCGGCGGTACCACCGACTGCTCGCTGCTGCTGATGGGCCCGGAGTGGCGTCAGAAGGCCGATCGCCAGCAAAGCCTGCTGGGGCACAGCGGCTGTCGCGTCGGCGGGAACGATCTTGATATCTCCCTCGCCTTTAAGTGCCTGATGCCGCTGCTCGGCATGGGCGGCGAAACCGAAAAGGGCATCGCCCTGCCGGTTCTGCCGTGGTGGAACGCGGTGGCGATTAACGACGTCCCGGCGCAGACGGATTTCTACAGCAGCGCCAACGGCAGGCTGCTCAACGATTTAGTCCGCGATGCCCGCGACGGCGAGAAGGTCGCGCTGCTGGCCAAGGTATGGCGCCAGCGCCTCGGCTATCGCCTGGTACGCGGTGCCGAAGAGAGCAAAATTGCCCTCTCCGCGCAGGATAGCGTCACCGCCGGACTGCCGTTTATCAGCGCCGACCTGGCAACCGCCATCAGCCAGCAGGGGCTGGAAGCCGCGCTGAACCAGCCGCTGGCGCGCATTATGGAGCAGGTTCAGCTCGCGCTGGACAGCAGCAGCGAAACGCCGGACGTCATCTATCTGACCGGCGGTAGCGCCCGCTCGCCGCTGATTAAGAAAGCGCTGGCGGCCCATCTGCCGGGAATTCCCGTTGCCGGCGGCGACGACTTTGGCTCGGTCACCGCCGGCCTCGCCCGCTGGGCGCAGGTGGTCTTTAGCTAACCCCGCTACGGGCGGCCGCTCCTTCGGCTGCCCCGTCGTCTGTCGCTGCGTCAGTGTCGCTATTTGGCAATATCACCAAATAAAATAGAGATTCTCAGCCCGCCCCGGGTGCCTGCTATCACAAAATGCTCTCTCCCGTCCTCTTTCATTCGTGATATACCCTATGGCGCGATCCCGCCCGCGGCGCTGTCGCAAGGCTTTGGCCCGTCATAACAAAGAGAAATGGCGAACTGAAATAAAGCTGGAATATTCTCCGTCGGGTCAGCAAAATGCTTTCGCGTCTGAACCTCTGCATTTTTCCCCGGAATACCGGCGGATTGACGCTGCCGGTTATTCACTGTCGCGCTATTTAAAATACCGTTATCAATACCGCAAGGGGGCGTGATTGGATCGCGTGTGCGCTATTTTTGCTACGGCTAAGCCGGTAGCCTGCTTCAGGTGCCTTTTTTTAGTCTGCTGCGGCGTATTGATCTCCCTCCAGAGCGTGGCGCCGGCGCATGCTGAATCCCGCCAGCTGGGGAGCGATATTCCCCTTTACTGGTTCGTCGACGCCGACGGCGGGATGACGGTGGATGCTTTCGCCTCGCTGCCCGTCAGCGACCTGCAGCCGCTGAGCAAAATCCCCTCTTTTGGCTACTCGCGCAAAGCCTGGTGGCTTAAGGCCACCTTACCGGCCTCTTACTTCGCCGGCCAGCCGCGCTGGCTGAAGGTTGGCCCCTCCTTTATCGATAACCTGACGGTATTCTACCGCCCGGCCGGCAGCGCTGCTCCCTGGGTTCGCAAGGCGTTCGGCGACCGCGCTCCGGCCAGGGAGAGCGATATCGACTATCGCGAAAGCGTACTGATTCTTCCGCCGCCGGGCCCGGCGGGATACGAGGTGGTTTTCCATCTTCAGAGCAGCAGCACCCTGATCCTGCTGGCGACCCTCTCTTCCGCCGAGGAGTTCGTCCAGGCCGCCACCGCCGATACCGCCTTCTGGAGCTTCTATTTCGGTCTGGCCATTATTGCTAGCGGCATTGCCCTGTGGCTGGCCATTGTGCTGCGCCGCCGCCTGCTGTGGGGGATCTGCCTCTTCTCCCTCAACTACCCGCTGGTTGCGGCGCTGCACGGCTACCCGGAGTGGCTATTCGGCCAGGCGGTGCTGCCCGTTCAGGACTACATGATCAGCTGCCTGTCGCTGCTCAGCTACGCCACCGCCCTGTGGCTGCATGGCGAAGTGTTCGACCTGAAGAGGAATATGCCCGGGCTCTATCGGCTGCTGCTGGTGGCGGTGGGTTTGAACGTCGCGCTCCAGCTGAGCATTCCGCTGGGCTTTTACGGGCTGGCGATGCAGATTGAGGCCGGGATCTTTTTTATTGCCTCGCCGGTGCTGCTGACAACCTCGTGGATGCTGTGGCGGCGCAAAGCGATCGATCTCAATACGTTGCTCCTTGGCCTGCTGCCGCCGCTCTACGTCGCCTCGGCGGTGCTGGTGCTGCTGTCGATAAACGGCATCATTCCCTATCATCAGGCGGTCTACTCCGCCTGGCAGTACGCGCTGATCGTCCATATCATCACCGTGCTGATCATCGCCGTACGGCGGGTTCGCGCGGAAAACCGCCGGCTGCTGCAGAAACAGCAGCTGGCGCGGGAGCTGCGCATCGAGCGTGAAGCCAGCTTTCATCAGCGCCAGTTTATGGGGATGGTGGCGCACGAGTTCAGAACGCCGCTGGCGATTATCCAGGCCGCGCTGGAAAACCTGCGGCTGTACGCCGCAACTGAGGAGCAGCAGCCCCGGCTGGATCGGATGCAGCGGGCGACTACCCGCCTCGTGCAGCTCACCGATAACTGTCTGGCCGATGCCCGGCTCTCCTCCGAGGCGTTTTCCGTCGATAAACAGGACGCGGCGCTGCTGCCGGTGATTCAGATGGCGGCGACGGTGGTGGACCTCTCGCTAAAACACAATCTCAAGGTCAGGCTGGAAGAGCGTCTCGTGACGCCCGATGCCCCCTCGCCGGTGCTGTTTATCGATAGCGGCCTGCTGTGCGTGGCGCTGGCCAACCTGCTCGACAATGCGGTGAAGTATGCCTCCTCCGGCGAAATCGTCATCGATATCGCGCAAAAGGAGCGGCACGTCGAGATCAGGATCCGCGACATGGGCCCGGGCATTGCCGCCGCAGAAAGCGAGCTTATTTTTGAGCGCTACCGACGCGGCGAAACGCGCGGCGCATCACCGGCCGGCAGCGGCCTCGGGCTGTACGTTGCCAGACAGATTGTCCAGGCCCACGGCGGTGATTTATGGCTGGCAGCGAATACGCCGGCCGGCTGCGAATTTGCGTTAACGATTCCCCAGACAAAACAACAGAAGGCCAGGTTATGACATTACGCGTGGCTATTATTGAAGATAGCGCTGATTTACTCGATGAACTGCAGGCCTTCCTCCGCCACCGCGGGTTTGCGGCCTGGGGCGTACGCAGCGCCGAGGCGTTCTGGCGGCAGCTGCACGCCAACCCGGTAGATATTGTATTAATTGATATCGGCTTACCGGGCGAAGACGGCTTCAGCGTGCTGGAGTATCTGCATCAGCTTGGCCAGTTTGGGCTGATCGTCATTACCGCCAGAGGCCACCAGCAGGACAAGCTGCAGGCGTTAAACCTCGGCGCGGACTTCTACCTGATTAAACCGGTTAACTTTTCCGACCTCGCGGAGACCATCCACGGGCTGGGCGTCCGGCTGAAGGGGCAGCAGACGGTGACGTCCGCAACGCCGGCGCGATTAGCCGAACCGGCATCCCTCGCTCCGTGGACGCTGCAGGCTGAGCGGCTGATCGCGCCGTCGGGGCTGACCCTTCCGCTGACGCAGCAGGAGTACCGGCTGATGGAGATCCTGATGCGCAACCGCAATGAAGTGTGCAGCAAGGTCGATCTGCACGCCTGGCTCTTCACCGACGAAGGCGAACCCGAGCTGCACCGCATCGACGTGGTCATCAGCCGGCTGCGGCACAAGGCGCGGCTGCACGGCATCAGCCTGCCCATCCGCGCCATTTTCGGCAAAGGGCTGGCGTTTCTTTCCTGACGCGCAATGGGCCGGAACTCCCTTTCCGCGCCGTCGCTATTGCCGGGACATTATTCATTTTTCTGCGGTTATTAATTTTTTCTCACTTTTTGAGAGAAATGAGAGAAATGAGACTGACGCCTGAATTAGGAATTTTCTTACACTGATTTGGCGCCGAAAAGCGCGGGCTGCTGGCGTATCCGATTTACCGAACCGTCTGCTGAGCACGGTTCCTTGATACCTGCCCGGCCACTTTAACGATTTAGCCGCCCGGCCTGATGCTGCCGGCGGATTAGCCGCGGCGCAGCGTGCAGCGCCGCGCAATATTCATGCTTAGCGATTTTTAACGCCATACACCGTTTAGATCCTGTTCCGGCAGGCACTTAGAGAAAGGATATTTATCATGAACATGCAAACGGGGTTCGCCCTGCTGCTGTGCGTATTTTGTCTTGGTATTTCGGTATACAGCCTGGTGTCATATTTGAAGGACCGTAAAAAACAAAAGATGCCGTTTACCTACGGGCGTAAAAAATAACGCCCGCCGGGCTTTCGGCAATAATAAAAATAGCGCACCCAATAATAATCGGCAGCGCTAATAAGCCGATGCGGACGATTATCGACCGGGCGCTGAAGATCGGTGAGAATCCGCCGATTAAGCTATTCAAGGATCCCGGGCTAATCTGCAGCCGCTGCCCGCACCAAACGCTATCGCGTTCGCAGGTCGCGGTAGCCCACGGTCTTATTCACGGGTTTGATATCAGTAAAATATCCGCTATCAATAAGGTCAGTATCAAAACAACCTCCTACCATAAAAGTAAGATCATGGAAAAATACCGTCTTAATAATAACCACGACTTTTTTCAGTTTATGAATTTACTCCGCGAAAGAGGGTAAACCGCATCGTCGCCGGGGAATATTTGCGCGCGAATAATTAAAATTTAGGAATTTATGGGGTTGTGCAGGGATGCTATTCCTAAAAAAACCGCGGCGCGGAAAAATAGCTTCTCATGCCCGACAAACAGCGGATAACATCAGCGCATCCCCGGTATAAAGACGCGTCAATGCGCGGTTATACAACCATAACAACGTATTTAGCGGGGAATTATTACTTCGTCACATCGCCCCTTGCGTGCCTGTTAGGGGCATCTTTTTATATCGTCGCGCTCTCACGGCACAAGAAAATACGCGCCCCGGCAGGAGCGCGTATGCCGCCGTCAGGCCTGAACCCCCTGAGGCTCCGCCTCCGGCACCTCTTCCTCCAGCTGCCCCTCATTTTTCGACAGCATCGCCGTGGCAATACCGTTGCCCAGCACGTTGATAGCGGAACGTCCCATATCGAGGAAATGGTCGATACCCATCAGCAGCAAAATCCCGGCGACCGGAATGTTGAAGCTAGGGATCGTCGCGGCCAGCACCACCAGCGCCGAACGCGGTACCCCGGCAATCCCTTTCGACGCCAGCATAAGGGTCAGCATCATCACCGTAATTTCGCTGAAGCTGAGGTGGATGTTATAGGCCTGGGCAATAAACATAGAGGCGAAGGAGCAGTAGACCATCGAACCGACCAGGTTAAAGGAGTAGCCGATGGGCAAAACGAAGGAAACGATATTGCGCGAGCAGCCGAAGCTCACCAGCCGCTCCAGCGTCTTCGGATAGGCCGCTTCCGAGCTGCTGGTGGTAAAGGCGACCAGCACCGGATCTTTCAGCATATTGAGCAGGCGGAAGACCTCTTTTTTCAGCACCATGTAGCCCACCGCCACCAGCACCGCGCTGGTGAGCAGCACCGCCACGTAGTAGCCGCCGATGAATGAGGCGTAGTTCAGCAGAATGCCCAGCCCCTGGGAGGCGATAACCGAGGAGATCGCGGCAAAAATCGCCAGCGGGGCCACGTACATCACGTACCCGGTCACCTTGAGCATAATGTGGGAGACCACGTTCAGCGCCGCCACCAGAGGGGCGTTAAACTTCTCCCCCAGCGATGCCCCGGCGATGCCAAAGAACATCGAGAAGACCACGATCTGCAGAATTTCGTTATTGGCCATCGCTTCGGTAATGCTGGTCGGAATGGTATGCGACAGGAAGCCTTTCAGGCTCATCCCGCTGACCGCCAGGCCGGTGTCCACGGACTCTTTGGGGATCGCCAGATTCAGGCCGTTGCCCGGATGCCAGAGCGTGACGATCACTAATCCCACCAGAATGGAGAGGATCGAGGAGGTAACAAACCATACCATCGCCTTACCGCCTACGCGGCCGATGGTGGCGGTTTCACCCAGCCGCATAATGCCGACGGTCAGGGTACTGAAGACCAACGGTGCAATCACCATCTTGATCAGGCGTAAAAACATATCGGTGAAAAGCGTGATGTTCTCCGACCATGCCGCAATGGCGGGCTGGGAAGCGTAGGCGTGAATCGCCGCGCCGGAAAGTATCCCCATCAGCATGAAGATAACGATGAAGAGCGTGAGTTTGTTTGCACTGGCCACTAAAATTACCCCTGATTGATAAACCGTCGCGTTCAGTGCGCATATATTTTTATTATCGAAGCACACCAAAACATTCGGCGTATAAATTGAATAAAAGCCGCGTCAGTTACAACTCTTTTTTATTTTTTAAACTAAAAGTCGACAGGATGCTTGATGTGCGTCAAGCGCTTAAGCATGCGCCTTTGCTGCATCTTCTCCGCCCGGGGCGCGAAAGTAATGCCCCCGGCCAACGGGAAGCTCAGGAGGGACGCCGTCGATCGGCGCCCGGCCGCGGACTCAGGAAGGAAAACGCCCGCACGTCGCGCCAATAAGTGGCGTCTATCCAGACATATCTCAACAGTCTTTTCATAATTCCTCCATTTTTACGAGGCGTTCCATCACTAAACTAGTATCATTTCGCGAAACGTTTCAGGATGAGATAGCAAACTAATGAAAGGCAGTCACACAGTTCGTTGGGCAACCGCCCTGGCGGTCGTTATCGTTGCCGGCGCCGCATACTGGTTTTGGCAGGGTCGGGATACCGCTGGTGAAGCGGCTCCGGGGGCGGCCAGACAAGGTGCGTCTGCTCCGGGCGGCGAGCGTCACGGCCGCTTCGGCGCGACCCTGGCGCCGGTCCAGGCCGCAACGGCAACCAGCGAATCGGTGCCGCGCTATCTCAGCGGCCTCGGCACGGTCACCGCGGCCAATACGGTCACCGTGCGCAGCCGCGTCGACGGCCAGCTGCTGGCAATCCATTTCCAGGAAGGCCAGCAGGTTAAAGCCGGCGACCTGCTGGCTGAAATCGACCCCAGCCAGTTCAAAGTGGCGCTGGCCCAGGCGCAGGGACAGTTAGCCAAAGATCAGGCCACTCTGGCCAACGCCAGGCGCGACCTCGCCCGCTATCAGCAGCTGGTCAAAACCAACCTCGTTTCGCGCCAGGAGCTGGATACCCAGCAATCGCTGGTCAGCGAAACCAACGGCACGATTAAAGCCGACGAAGCCGCGGTGGCCAGCGCCCAGCTGCAGCTCAACTGGAGCCGGATCGTCGCGCCCATCGACGGACGCGTCGGCTTAAAACAGGTGGATATCGGCAACCAGATCTCCAGCGGAGATACCACCGGTATCGTGGTATTAACGCAAACCCAGCCCATCGATTTAGTCTTCACGCTGCCGGAAAACGACATCGCGGCGGTGGTTCAGGCGCAGAAGGCGGGTAAAGCCCTGGCGGTGGAGGCCTGGGACCGCACCAACAAGCAGAAAATCACCAGCGGCACGCTGCTCAGCCTTGATAACCAGATTGACGCCACCACCGGCACCATCAAGCTGAAGGCCCGCTTCAGCAACCAGGACGATGCGCTGTTCCCCAACCAGTTCGTCAACGCCCGCATGCTGGTGGATACCCAGCAGAACGCGGTGGTGATCCCTGCCGCCGCCCTGCAGATGGGCAATGAGGGCCACTTCGTGTGGGTGCTGAACGCCGACAATAAGGTCAGCAAGCATACGGTTACGCCGGGTATCCAGGATAGCCTGAAGGTGGTTATTAACGCCGGGCTTTCCGCCGGCGATCGCGTGGTCACCGACGGCATCGACCGCCTGACCGAAGGGGCGAAGGTTGAAGTCGTCGAGCCGCATAGCGCCTCCGCCGCGGCGCCGGAAAAAGCCACCAGCCGCGAATACGGTAAAAAAGGAGCGCGCTCCTGATGCAAGTCCTACCGCCGAGCAGTACGGGCGGCCCTTCCCGTCTCTTTATCATGCGTCCGGTGGCCACCACCCTACTGATGGTGGCGATCCTGCTGGCCGGGATTATCGGCTACCGGTTTCTGCCGGTCTCGGCGCTACCGGAAGTGGACTATCCGACCATTCAGGTGATCACCCTCTACCCCGGCGCCAGCCCGGACGTAGTGACCTCAGCGATCACCGCCCCGCTGGAGCGCCAGTTTGGCCAGATGTCCGGCCTCAAGCAGATGTCGTCGCAAAGCTCCGGCGGCGCCTCGGTGGTGACCCTGCAGTTCCAGCTGACGCTGCCGCTGGACGTCGCCGAGCAGGAGGTGCAGGCGGCCATCAACGCGGCCACCAACCTGCTCCCTTCAGACCTGCCTAACCCGCCGGTCTACAGCAAGGTGAACCCCGCCGATCCGCCGATCATGACCCTCGCAGTCACCTCTTCCGCGATCCCGATGACCCAGGTGGAGGATATGGTAGAAACCCGGGTGGCACAGAAAATCTCCCAGGTCTCCGGCGTCGGCCTGGTGACCCTCGCCGGCGGCCAGCGCCCGGCGGTGCGCGTAAAACTTAACGCGCAGGCGATTGCCGCCCTCGGATTAACCAGCGAAACCATTCGCACCGCGATTACCAGCGCCAACGTCAACTCGGCGAAAGGCAGCCTCGACGGCCCTTCGCGGGCGGTGACGCTCTCCGCTAACGATCAGATGCAGTCGGCAGAGGACTATCGCCGCCTGATCGTCGCTTACCAGAACGGCGCGCCGATTCGCCTCGGCGACGTCGCCACCATTGAGCAGGGCGCGGAAAACAGCTGGCTGGGAGCGTGGGCGAACGATCAGCGGGCGATCGTGATGAACGTTCAGCGCCAGCCGGGGGCGAATATTATCGCCACCGCCGACAGCGTGCGCCAGATGCTGCCGCAGCTGACCGAAAGCCTGCCGAAGTCGGTCAAGGTGCAGGTCTTATCCGACCGTACCAACAACATTCGCGCCTCGGTGAGCGATACGCAGTTTGAGCTGATGCTGGCGATCGCCCTGGTGGTGATGATCATCTACCTGTTCCTGCGCAACGTCCCGGCGACCATTATCCCCGGTGTCGCCGTGCCGCTCTCGCTGGTGGGCACTTTTGCGGTGATGGTGTTTCTCGACTTCTCGATCAACAACCTGACGCTGATGGCCTTAACCATCGCCACCGGCTTCGTGGTCGATGACGCCATCGTGGTTATCGAAAACATCTCGCGCTATATCGAAAAAGGCGAAAAACCGCTGACCGCCGCGCTCAAGGGCGCCGGCGAGATCGGCTTTACCATCATCTCGCTGACCTTCTCGCTGATTGCGGTGCTGATCCCGCTGCTGTTTATGGGCGATATCGTCGGCCGGCTGTTCCGCGAGTTTGCCGTCACCCTGGCGGTGGCGATCCTCATCTCCGCCGTGGTGTCGCTGACCCTGACGCCGATGATGTGCGCGCGGATGCTGAGCCACGAATCGCTGCGTAAGCAAAACCGCTTCTCCCGCGCCAGCGAACGCTTCTTCGAGCGGGTAATCGCCGCCTACGGCCGCCTGCTGAGCCGGGTCTTGAACCACCCGTGGCTGACCCTCAGCGTGGCGCTGGCCACCCTAGCGCTGTCGATTATGCTGTGGGTATTTATCCCGAAAGGCTTCTTCCCGATTCAGGACAACGGCATTATTCAGGGCACGCTGCAGGCCCCGCAGTCGACCTCTTTTGCCAGCATGGCGCAGCGCCAGCAGCAGGTCTCGGCGCTGATCCTCAAGGACCCGGCGGTGGAGAGCCTGACGTCGTTCGTGGGCGTCGACGGCACCAACCCGGCGCTGAACAGCGCCCGGCTGCAGATCAACCTCAAGCCGCTGAGCGAACGCGACGATCGCGTCCAGACGGTTATCTCACGCCTGCAGCATTCGGTGGACGGCATTCCCGGCATCGCGCTCTATTTGCAGCCCACCCAGGATTTGACCATCGATACCACCGTCAGCCGCACCCAGTACCAGTTCACGCTGCAGGCCAACTCGCTGGATGCGCTCAGCAACTGGGTTCCGCAGCTGCTGACCCGCCTGCAGGCGCTACCGCAGCTCTCCGACGTCAGCAGCGACTGGCAGGATAAGGGCCTGGCGGCGTACATCAACGTCGACCGCGACAGCGCCAGCCGGCTGGGGATCGGCATGGCCGATGTCGATAACGCGCTGTACAACGCCTTTGGCCAGCGCCTGATCTCAACCATCTATACCCAGGCCAACCAGTACCGGGTGGTGCTGGAGCACGACACCCAGGGTACGCCGGGGCTTGCCGCGCTCGACGGCATTCGCCTCACCGGCAGCGACGGCGGCATCGTGCCGCTGAAATCGATCGCCACCGTTGAGCAGCGTTTTACCCCGCTGTCGATCAACCACCTCGACCAGTTCCCGGTGACCACCATCTCCTTTAACGTCCCGGATGGCTACTCCCTCGGCGATGCGGTGGAGGCGATTCAGGCCGCCGAACAGGCGCTGGATTTACCCACCGATATCCGCACCGAGTTCCAGGGCAGCACCCTCGCCTTCCAGTCGGCGCTGGGCAATACCGTCTGGCTGGTCGTCGCCGCGGTGGTGGCGATGTATATCGTCCTCGGCGTGCTGTATGAGAGCTTTATCCATCCGATCACCATCCTCTCCACTCTGCCGACCGCCGGCGTCGGCGCGCTGCTGGCCCTGTGGCTCGCCGGCAGCGAGCTGGACGTGATTGCCATTATCGGCATCATCCTGCTGATTGGCATCGTCAAGAAAAACGCCATCATGATGATCGACTTCGCCCTCGCCGCCGAGCGCGAACAGGGCATGCCGCCGCGGGAGGCGATCTATCAGGCCTGCCTGCTGCGTTTCCGCCCGATTCTGATGACCACCCTGGCGGCGCTGCTCGGCGCGCTGCCGCTGATGCTGAGCACCGGCGTCGGCGCCGAGCTGCGCCGCCCGCTGGGGATCGGCATGGTCGGGGGCCTGATGCTCAGCCAGGTGCTGACGCTGTTTACCACCCCGGTGATCTATCTGCTGTTCGACCGCCTGTCGCTGTATCTCAAAAGCCGCTTCCCACGGCATGAGGAGGAGGCGTAAATGAAGTTTTTCGCCCTCTTCATTTACCGCCCGGTGGCGACGATTCTCATTTCGCTGGCCATCACCCTGTGCGGCATTCTCGGCTTCCGCCTGCTGCCGGTCGCCCCGCTGCCGCAGGTGGATTTCCCGGTAATTATGATCAGCGCCTCGCTGCCCGGCGCCTCGCCGGAAACCATGGCCTCCTCGGTGGCGACGCCGCTGGAGCGCTCCCTCGGGCGCATTGCCGGGGTCAACGAGATGACCTCCTCCAGCTCGCTGGGCAGCACGCGCATTATTATGGAGTTCAATTTCGACCGCGATATCAACGGCGCCGCCCGCGACGTGCAGGCGGCGATCAACGCCGCGCAAAGCCTGCTGCCCAGCGGCATGCCGGGGCGCCCGACCTATCGCAAGGCCAACCCCTCCGACTCGCCGATCATGATCCTGACGCTCACCTCGGATACCTACTCCCAGGGCGAGCTGTACGATTTCGCCTCCACCCAGCTGGCGCAAACTATTGCCCAGATTGACGGCGTCGGCGACGTTGACGTCGGCGGCAGCTCCCTGCCCGCGGTGCGCGTAGACCTCAATCCGCAGGCGCTGTTTAACCAGGGCGTGTCGCTGGACGCCGTGCGCACGGCGATTAGCAACGCCAACGTACGCCGGCCGCAGGGGGCGCTGGAGGACGGCAGCCATCGCTGGCAGGTACACACCAACGATGAGCTAAAAACCGCCGCCGAGTATCAGCCGATAATCGTGCACTACAGCAACGGCGCGGCGGTGCGTCTCGGCGACGTGGCGAACGTTAGCGATTCGGTGCAGGACGTGCGCAACGCCGGGATGACCAACGCCAAACCGGCCATTCTGCTGATGATCCGCAAGCTGCCGGAAGCCAATATCATCCAGACGGTGGACAGCATTCGCGCCCGCCTGCCGGAGCTGCAAAAAACCATTCCGGCGGCGATCGATCTGCAAATCGCCCAGGACCGCTCGCCGACGATCCGCGCCTCGCTGGAGGAGGTCGAGCAGACGCTGGTGATTTCGGTGGCGCTGGTGATTCTGGTGGTATTCCTGTTCCTGCGATCCGGCAGAGCCACGCTGATCCCGGCGGTAGCGGTGCCGGTGTCGCTGATCGGCACCTTTGCCGCCATGTACCTCTGCGGCTTTAGCCTCAACAACCTGTCGCTGATGGCCCTGACCATCGCCACCGGCTTCGTGGTGGATGACGCCATCGTGGTGCTGGAGAACATCTCCCGCCACCTTGAGGCGGGAATGAAACCGCTACAGGCGGCGCTGCAGGGAAGCCGGGAGGTGGGCTTTACGGTGCTGTCGATGAGCCTGTCGCTGGTGGCGGTGTTTTTACCGCTGCTGCTGATGGGCGGCCTGCCGGGGCGCCTGCTGCGCGAGTTCGCGGTCACCCTGTCGGTGGCGATCGGGATATCGCTGGCGGTGTCGTTAACCCTGACGCCGATGATGTGCGGCTGGCTGTTGAAAAGCGGCAAGCCGCACGCGCCTACGCGCAAGCGCGGCTTTGGCCGGCTGCTGGTCGCCGTTCAGGGCGGCTACGGCAAATCGCTCAAGTGGGTGCTGAAGCATAGCCGCATCACCGGCTTCGTCCTGCTGGGCACGATTGCGCTGAGCATCTGGCTCTATATCTCGATTCCGAAAACCTTCTTCCCGGAGCAGGATACCGGCGTGCTGATGGGCGGCATTCAGGCCGACCAGAGCATCTCCTTCCAGGCGATGCGCGGCAAGCTGCAGGATTTCATGAAGATCATCCGCGAAGATCCGGCGGTGGATAACGTCACCGGCTTTACCGGCGGCTCGCGGGTCAACAGCGGGATGATGTTTATCACCCTTAAATCGCGCGACCAGCGCCAGGAAACGGCGCAGCAGATTATTGACCGGCTGCGCAAGAAGCTGGCCAAAGAGCCGGGAGCCAACCTGTTCCTGGTGGCGGTGCAGGATATCCGCGTCGGCGGACGCCAGTCCAACGCCAGCTACCAGTACACCCTATTATCTGACGATCTGGCGGCGCTGCGCGAATGGGAGCCGAAAATTCGTAAGGCGCTGGCGGCGCTGCCCGAGCTGGCTGACGTCAACTCAGACCAGCAGGACAACGGCGCGGAAATGGATCTGATCTACGATCGTGATACCATGTCGCGCCTCGGCATCAGCGTGCAGGACGCCAACAACCTGCTGAACAACGCCTTCGGCCAGCGGCAGATCTCCACCATCTATCAGCCGCTGAACCAGTACAAAGTGGTAATGGAAGTTGACCCGGTCTACACCCAGGACGTCAGCGCGCTGGATAAGATGTTCGTTATCAATAGCGAAGGCAAACCGATCCCGCTCTCCTACTTCGCCAAATGGCAGCCGGCTAACGCCCCGCTGTCGGTGAACCATCAGGGGCTTTCGGCGGCCTCCACCATCTCCTTTAACCTGCCGACCGGTAAATCCCTGTCGGAGGCCAGCGACGCCATCAATCGCGCCATGACCCAGCTGGGGGTGCCCTCCAGCGTCCGCGGCTCGTTCGCCGGCACCGCGCAGGTTTTCCAGGAAACAATGAATTCGCAGATTGTGTTGATTCTGGCGGCGATTGCGACGGTCTATATCGTGCTGGGGATCCTCTACGAAAGCTACGTGCATCCGCTAACGATCCTCTCCACCCTCCCCTCGGCGGGGGTCGGCGCGCTGCTGGCGCTGGAGCTGTTCGGCGCGCCGTTCAGCCTCATCGCGCTGATTGGTATTATGCTATTAATTGGAATAGTGAAGAAAAACGCCATCATGATGGTCGACTTTGCGCTGGAGGCGCAGCGTAGCGGCAACCTGCCGCCGGAAGAGGCGATCTTCCAGGCCTGCCTGCTGCGTTTTCGCCCGATTATGATGACCACCCTCGCGGCGCTGTTCGGCGCGCTGCCGCTGGTGCTATCCGGCGGCGACGGCTCGGAGCTGCGCCAGCCGCTGGGGATTACGATCGTCGGCGGCCTGGTGGTAAGCCAGCTGCTGACGCTGTACACCACGCCGGTGGTGTATCTGTTCTTCGATCGTCTGCGGCTGCGTTTTTCCCGAAAAATCAGGCAACCGGTAAGCGAATAACATGACCGATCTCCCCTCCAGCGTGCGCTGGCAGTTATGGATAGTGGCCTTCGGCTTCTTTATGCAGTCGCTGGATACCACTATCGTCAATACCGCCCTCCCCTCGATGGCCAAAAGCCTCGGGGAGAGCCCGCTGCATATGCATATGGTTGTCGTCTCCTACGTGCTGACGGTGGCGATTATGCTGCCCGCCAGCGGCTGGCTGGCGGACCGGGTGGGGGTGCGCAATATCTTTTTTACTGCCATTATCCTCTTCACCCTCGGCTCGCTGTTTTGCGCCCAGGCGAATACCCTCGACCAGCTGGTGCTGGCCCGGGTGCTGCAGGGCGTCGGCGGCGCCATGATGGTGCCGGTAGGCCGCCTGACGGTGATAAAAATCGTCCCCCGCTCGCAGTATATGGCGGCGATGACCTTCGTCACCCTCCCCGGCCAGGTCGGGCCGTTGCTGGGTCCGGCGCTCGGCGGCGTGCTGGTAGAATATGCCTCCTGGCACTGGATTTTTTTAATCAACATTCCGGTCGGCATTATCGGCGCCATCGCCACGCTCTGTCTGATGCCAAACTACACCCTGCAGACGCGCCGCTTTGATATACTCGGCTTTATCCTGCTGGCCGCCGCCATGGCGACGTTAACCCTCGCCCTTGACGGCAAAAAAGGGCTCGGTATCTCTCCGCTGCTGCTGGCGGCGCTGGTGGCGATCGGTATCGCCTCCATTGGGCTTTATCTGTGGCACGCGCGGGGCAATGACGGCGCGCTGTTCAGCCTCGAACTGTTCCGCAACCGCACCTTCTCCCTCGGGCTCGGCGGCAGCTTCGCCGGGCGTATCGGCAGCGGCATGCTGCCGTTTATGACCCCGGTGTTCCTGCAAATTGGCCTCGGCTTCACGCCGTTCCACGCCGGGCTGATGATGATCCCGATGGTGCTCGGCAGCATGGGCATGAAGCGCATCGTGGTGCAGGTGGTCAACCGCTTTGGCTACCGCCGGGTGCTGATCGTCGCCACCATCGGCCTGGCGCTGATCAGCCTGCTGTTTATGGCCGTCGCGCTGGCGGGCTGGTACTGGCTGCTGCCGGTGGTGCTGTTTTTTCAGGGGATGATCAACTCCAGCCGCTTCTCGTCGATGAACACCCTGACCCTGAAGGACCTGCCGGACCCGCTGGCCAGCAGCGGCAACAGCATGCTGTCGATGGTGATGCAGCTGTCGATGAGTATCGGCGTAACCATCGCCGGCATGCTGCTGGGGATGTTCGGCCAGCAGCACCTCAGCGTCGATGCGGCTGCCGCGCACCAGGTCTTTTTCTACACCTACCTGAGCATGGCGGTCATTATCGCGCTGCCGGCGCTTATCTTTTCCCGCGTGCCGGATGACATAGAAGGTAATACCGTCATCGCCCGCCGCAAAAGGAGTGAATCGTGAAGTTTTGGCGTCCCGGCATTACCGGCAAACTGTTTCTCGCCATCTTCGCCACCTGCATCGTGCTGCTGATCAGCATGCACTGGGCGGTGCGTATCAGCTTTGAACGCGGCTTTATCGACTACATTAAGCGCGGCAACGAGCAGCGGCTGACGATGCTCAGCGATGCCCTCAGCGAGCAGTATGCCCAGCACGGCAGCTGGAAGTTTCTGCGCAACAACGACCGCTTTATTTTTCAGCTGCTGCGCACCTTTGAGCGCGACAACGACGATCGCTCCCCCGCCGGCCGCGGCCCTGACGAGGAACGGGGGCCAGGCCCCGACGCGGACCGCGGCGCGCCGCCGGACGACCGGCCGCGCGGCCCCGGGCCGGATATGCCTCCGCACGGCTGGCGGACAATGTTCTGGGTGGTCGATCAAAAAGGCCGCGTGCTGGTTGGCCCGCGGGAGCCGGTGCCCGGCGACGGTACCAGACGCGAAATCGTCGTTAACGGCGCCTCGGTCGGGGCGGTCATCGCCTCGCCGGTGGAGCGCCTGACCCGCAATACCGATATCAATTTCGATCGCCAGCAGAGGCGCACCAGCTGGCTGATTGTGGCCCTGGCGACCATTCTGGCGGCGCTGGCCACCTTCCCGCTGGCCCGCGGCCTGCTGGCGCCGGTCAAGCGGCTGGTAGAGGGAACCCATCGCCTCGCGGCGGGTGATTTCTCCACCCGGGTCACCGCCAGCGGCGGCGATGAGCTTGGCCGCCTGGCGCAGGACTTTAACCAGCTCGCCAGCACCCTTGAGCGCAACCAGCAGATGCGCCGCGACCTGATGGCGGATATTTCCCACGAGCTGCGCACGCCGCTGGCGGTTCTGCGCGGCGAGCTGGAGGCGATTCAGGACGGAGTGCGCAAATTCACCCCGGACTCGATCCCCTCTCTGCAGGCGGAAGTCGCCACCCTGACCAAGCTGGTTGACGATCTGCGCCAGCTGTCGATGTCGGATGAGGGCGCCCTGGCCTATCAGAAAACCTCCGTGGATATCATTACCCTGCTGGAGGTCGCGGCGGGCGCCTTCCGCGAGCGCTTCGCCAGCCGCGGGCTGGCGATCGGCGTATCGTTGCCGGAAAGCGCCGTCATTTTTGGCGACGGCGATCGCCTGATGCAGCTGTTCAATAACCTGCTGGAAAACAGCCTGCGCTACACCGATAGCGGCGGCCAGCTGCTGATTAGCGCCGCGCAAAACGGTCGGATGCTGAGCATCGACTTTGCCGATAGCGCCCCCGGCGTCAGCGACGCCCAGCTGGAGCGCCTGTGCGAACGCTTCTACCGCGCGGAAGGCTCGCGCAATCGCGCCAGCGGCGGCTCCGGCCTCGGGCTGGCTATCTGCGTCAATATCGTCGCCGCCCACGGCGGCACCTTACGCGCCGGCCATTCGCCTTTTGGCGGGGTTAGCATTAAAGTAGAGTTACCTCTGGAACGCGATTTACCGAGAGACGTATGACTGAATTACCTGTTGATGAAAACACCCCACGCATTCTTATCGTGGAGGATGAACCCAAGCTCGGCCAGTTGCTGGTCGACTATCTGCTCGCCGCCGGCTATGCGCCGACGCTGATTGACCACGGCGATCGGGTGCTGCCCTACGTTCGCCAGGCTCCGCCGCACCTGATCCTGCTGGATCTGATGCTGCCGGGCATCGACGGGCTGACGCTGTGCCGCGAAATTCGCCGCTTCTCCGACGTTCCGGTGGTGATGGTGACGGCCAAGATTGAGGAGATCGACCGCCTGCTGGGGCTGGAGATCGGCGCCGACGACTATATCTGCAAGCCCTACAGTCCGCGTGAAGTCGTGGCGCGGGTGAAAACCATCCTTCGCCGCTGCCGGCCGCGTCCGGAGCTGCAGGCGCTGGATGCCCTCAGCCCGCTGATCGTCGATGAAGGACGCTTTCAGGCCTCGTGGCGCGACAAGCTGCTGGATCTCACCCCCGCCGAGTTTCGCCTGCTGAAAACCCTCTCCCAGGAGCCGGGCAAGGTGTTCTCGCGCGAGCAGCTGCTGAACCATCTCTACGATGATTACCGCGTGGTCACCGACCGAACCATCGACAGCCATATCAAAAACCTGCGCCGCAAGCTGGAGTCGCTGGACGCCGAGCAGTCGTTTATCCGCGCCGTCTACGGCGTTGGCTACCGCTGGGAGGCGGACGCCTGCCGGCTGGCATAGGCCGGGACTATCGCCATTGCCCGCCTTCTGGCGGGTATTTTTGATGCTTACAGCGCCTCCGCCGTTATGCCCAATATAGCGCCTGAATCCTCCGCGCGGCGGGGGCATTTGCCGTCATTGCCCCGCCGCCGCCGGCGGGAAAGGGTTTACCTGCCTGCCCCACGGCGCTACAATGCCCGCCCTTAATGTGGGGACACTCCCCAACTCGCCCACCAGCTGCGGCGAATCTGACCTGTCATCAGAACGAGAAAATCATGTTTAAACCGGAACTCCTTTCCCCGGCGGGAACGCTGAAAAATATGCGTTACGCTTTCGCCTACGGCGCAGATGCCGTTTATGCCGGCCAGCCGCGCTACTCTCTGCGCGTGCGCAACAACGAATTCAACCACGAAAACCTGCAGCTCGGCATCAACGAGGCCCATGCGCTGGGGAAAAAGTTCTACGTGGTGGTGAACATCGCGCCGCATAACGCCAAGCTGAAAACCTTCGTTCGCGATCTGCGGCCGGTAGTGGAAATGGGGCCGGACGCGCTGATTATGTCCGATCCGGGATTAATCATGCTGGTGCGGGAAAACTTCCCCGAGATGCCGATTCATCTCTCGGTCCAGGCCAACGCCGTCAACTGGGCAACGGTCAAATTCTGGCAACAGATGGGGCTCAGCCGGGTCATTCTCTCGCGCGAGCTGTCGCTGGAAGAGATTGGCGAAATTCGCAGCCAGGTGCCGGAGATGGAGCTCGAAATTTTCGTTCACGGCGCGCTGTGCATGGCCTACTCCGGCCGCTGCCTGCTCTCCGGCTATATCAACAAACGCGACCCGAACCAGGGGACCTGCACCAACGCCTGCCGCTGGGAATACAACGTCCAGGAAGGCAAGCAGGACGACGTCGGCAATATCGTTCACAAATATGAGCCGATCCCGGTGCAGAACGTTGAGCCGACGCTGGGGATCGGCGAGCCGACCGACCGGGTATTTATGATTGAAGAAGCTAAACGCCCGGGCGAATATATGACCGCCTTCGAAGACGAGCACGGCACCTACATTATGAACTCGAAGGATCTGCGCGCCGTCGCCCACGTTGAGCGCCTGAGCAATATGGGCGTGCACTCGCTGAAAATCGAAGGCCGTACCAAATCCTTCTACTACTGCGCCCGCACCGCGCAGGTCTACCGCAGGGCCATCGACGACGCCGCCGCCGGCAAACCGTTCGACGAAAGCCTGCTGGAAACCCTCGAAGGGCTGGCCCACCGCGGCTATACCGAAGGCTTCCTGCGCCGCCATACCCACGATGACTATCAGAACTACGAGTACGGCTACTCGCTCTCCGAGCGCCAGCAGTTTGTCGGGGAGTTTACCGGCGAACGTAACGGCCAGCTGGCGGCGGTGGCGGTGAAGAACAAATTCACCCTCGGCGACAGCCTTGAGCTGATGACGCCGCAGGGCAACGTCAACTTCACCCTCGAGCATATGGAAAATGGCAAAGGCGAAGTGATGCCGGTCGCCCCCGGCGACGGCTACACGGTCTGGCTGCCGGTACCGGAAGATATGGTGCTGCAGTATGCTCTGCTGATGCGCAACTTTGCCGGCCAGAGCACCCGAAACCCACATGGCAACTAGTTTATAAGGGTTATTTTTTCAGTATGCACGGATATTAGAAACGGATCACATACCGTTTCGCTCAAAGCCGGTATTATCCATTTCGCTGAAAAACATAACCCATAAATGCTAGCTGTACCAGGAACCACCTCCTTAGCCTGCGTAATCTCCCTTACGCGGGCTCATTTTTTATTATTAACCCACCTGCCTGATTTCCTCTTTATCGCGGGGACCCATTCGCGATCGTGACCCTGAAATTAAAAATAATGCCCGCCTTTCCCGCAGGGTTTGCTTTCGCCGGCCCGATAGCACACGCCGTTTCGCCCCTATTCATTAGACAGATAATTATAATCACCCCAATTAAATGATAATGATAACTATTTGCATTTGATCAAACGGAAGCATAAACTGCCATCCTTTATTTTTATAGCGTTTTAAACCGGTAATTAACCAGCTATTGGTTTTTCATCGCTTACATTGTTGTATTTTCGATATCTTTTTAAAAAATAAGGAAATTTTATGGGAAAGCGCGCCTTAACCCTCGCTTTATCTACGTCGATTTTTACGGGTTCGACGCTGGCTGAGGGAAAAAATGACGCTGAAGAAACGATGGTCGTTTCATCAACGGGAACCACTGAAAACACCCTCTCCGGATCTGATCTAAACCGATTCAGAGGGATTGCCAATGCCGATATTTTCTCCTCTGAAACCTATATCCAGTCAAATAATATGAGAAACGAGGCGGGTTCAATCGATCCCGGAATCAGGGGACTGCAGGGTGAAGGCCGCGTTCCGGTATTTATTGACGGCTCTCTGCAGTCAACGCATACCTCAAGGGGCTATCAGGGAACCAGCGACAGAACCTACATCGACCCTGATTTAATCAGCAATATCGCCATCAGCAAGGGGGCCTCACAGAATAACAATGCCTTTTCATCCGGCGCCATCGGTGGGGTAATAAATATAAAAACCCTCTCCACCGAGAATATTATCAACCCTGGCAATAGCTATGGCTTACTGCTTAAACTAAGAACCTTTAACAATAATAAAAAGCCGGATATTCCCGATGATTACTCGGCGCAGAGCTATTATCAGCTGACGGACAAGCCCCGCGGGTACGATTTTAGAAACGGCTCCGCCACGCTGGCCTTTGGTTTCAGAGATGATACCGTTGATAGCGTTATTGCCTATAGTAAACGATCGACCGGCAACTATTTTTCGGGGAAAAAGGGATTTGATAAATTCAGCGATCCGGTGGTGTTTAAAAATGAAGAGGTCGTAAACACCTACTTCGAAAGTGAGTCGTTTATTTATAAGCTTGCCGTCAGCGCCGGCGACGATCACCACTTCAACCTTGCCTACCGCAACCATCGTCAGCAGGCCGGCGAAACGCTGGCCGCCTACTGGTATAAAAACGCTAACGACGCCGATTTCGAGCCCCTGCCCGCAGGGGTGGAATCCATGCCGCAGTGGAAGCCCGGCAGCGCGATTGTTAACGCCTACAGCGCCGGATATACCTACGCCCCGGTTGACAACCGGCTGCTTAATCTAAATCTGAACTACTGGCTGACCAATACAAACTTAAAGCAGTATAACGGCCTGTGGGCGCTGGGGACCAATGCTCAGCAATATCTGCACGCCTATAGCAACAATAAAAACGGGATCGCCATCGTCAATGAAAGCCAGCTAAACATGCTCACGCTACGCTACGGCTCGTCAACGCAAAAGGAGACGCTGGCGCCAAAATCTGACGGACTGACCCGCTTTACCGCCTACCCCACCTCGCGGCATGGTGAGAGGCGGGAGAATGCCCTTTTCGTCAACGGGATGATTGAGAGCGGCCCTCTCCAGCTCAATCTGGGAATTAACTATCACAATGCCGAAGCCAAAGATTTTCAGACCAATGAAAGCGTAAAATATCAGGCGAAAGCGGATCTGAGTTCCGAAATAAGCTATGCGCTGACCCCAGGCACAACCCTGTTTGTGAAAGCAGCCAGAAACTACAGAATGCCGAGCCTGTATGAAACCACGGTATCAAACGAGATATTCAGCTATAACCCGGCCAACCCCATTGCGCCGGAGGTCTCCCTGCAAAAAGAAGTTGGGGTTAAGATACATCGCCCGGCTTTATTATCCGCAGAAGATGCGCTTGACCTCTCCCTCTCCAGGTTTAACAACCGGACCAATAACTTTATCTCTCCCGGAATAAAGGATAAAACCGCGGGGATGCCGGCATGGGAGGATAACTTCACGTTTATGAATTATGATAAGCTCGATTTATCCGGCATTGACTTTTCGCTAAAATACAACAGCGAACTGTTCTACTCGGCCATTTCCGCCACGTTCTATAGCAAAACGGCGGTGTGTTCAAACTACTATGCGCAAAAATACAATACCAGCAATTGTAATAACCTCGGCTTCGCCTGGGGGTTAACGCCCACCAGAATCCCCGCTAAACAAAATATCGCGGTGAACCTGGGGAAAAAGTTCCTCAACGAAACCGTCGATGCCGGCATCAGATACCACTATCACTCGGCGAAAACCAACCCCGCGGGATGGCTTGAGGGAACGGCGGCCAACCCGGTTATCGAAATCCCTTCCGGCTACCAGGTTGATTTGTATGGCGAGTATATTTTCAATAAAAATGCGACCTTTTTTGCCACCGTTAATAACGTCACCGATCGCTATGATATCCAGCCCGGAGCGGTTATCAGCATGCCCGATCCTGGCAGAACGGTGATGCTGGGCGTTGACCTCCGCTTCTGATCGTACCCGGCGGAAGCGCTATCCGTGAAGAGGGCGATTTTAGCGCCCTCTTCCCTGCCGACTATGCGCTATAAATATTTATAGCCATCACACTTCGAAGAAATCGACCTTCCCGCCGGCAAGATGGTACATGCTGCCAACCATTTTGATTTTCCCTTGTTGTTCCAGCTTTCGCAGCACCGGACTATTCTTGCGAATATTTTCGATCGTCAGCTCGACGTTTTTCCGCGCCACGGCGTCAACGAAGTCGTAATTACTGCCTGTACGTTCGCCGCTGTACTCGGTTTTGGCGATGGCCGGTTTAATTTCATCCAGCAGGCCGGTCAGGTTACCCAATTCGGCATTATCAATGGCCCCGCGGACGGCGCCGCAGCGGGTATGCCCCATCACCAGCACCAGCACCAGCTTCGCCCCGGCGACGGCGCAGGCAAACTCCATGCTGCCTAACATATCGCGGTTGCTGATATTGCCCGCCACGCGAGAGTTAAAGGTTTCGCCGATCCCCGCATCGAGAATAATTTCTGCCGGCGCGCGGGAGTCGATACAGCTGAGGATCACCGCCGCCGGGAACTGCCCCGCCAGGCTGCTGCGCTTTTGCTGCAGATAATCGTGCTTAAGCGGGCGGTTTTCCCGGAAGCGCAGATTCCCCTGTTTAAAATGTTCAATCACCGCATCCGGCGTCATACCGTCGCGTTCTTCTTTGCTCAGAGAGGCGGCAAAAGAGATCGACGGCACCGACAGGGCCGCCAGCCCGGTAATGGATAGCGCGGAAAGCGCTAAAGTTTGTTTCAGAATGGTACGACGTGAAGGTTCAGCTTGTTGCTTCTGTTGCATAATATCGCTCTATAGTCCGGGTTATTCACATTACGCAGATAATCTCCTGGTAAAATGCAACCAAACTAAAACCACACGATAAATAGCGATATATTTTTGCCCTTTGTTTAAATAATGACGCTCGCAGGAGGTGGTTGTTAATATGAAGAAGCCTTTTTGAAAAGACTATTAACATAAAGCGCACAGTTTAAAAACCGTGCGCGAATATGATGAGACGTCATTACGTCATGTCGAATTACCGGTCCGGCACATTTGACCTGACGCTGACCCGCACGGTGGTCGCTTTCTCGGTGATATTCAGCCAGGGGCGGCCATAGACTAGGTTAATATTTCCGCTTCCCTGCTGGACGCCTTTAAAGGTGAAGGTTCTTTCCACCGGACAGCCCGCGGCGCGCTTACCGCAGCTGGCGGGCTGGCGGTAATTCTCGGCGACCAGCATGACCTGCGCAGGTAAGGAACGTAGCATCCACTTGTAGCCGGTGCCCGGGATATCCTGCAGCGTAACGGTAAACTGTTCCCCGCCGGAAATACGCTTCTCCGTCACCGGCGCGGAGATCGCCTGCAGGGAGAAAGCCAGGCAAAATAACGCTATGCCGGAGTTCGTTACGTAGGTGAATGTGTTACGGGACATCCTCTTTTCCTTACTGTATCAATGGTCAAATTTACCCGCGCAATTCTGACACTCCCGTGCAACCTATCACAGGACGAATAGCGCGCTGGTTGAGCTACCATTGCAGAAAAAGGGGGACGCGGCTATCGATAACCCAATATCCGCGCCGTCCGGCCGATAATTGCCAAAATATCCATCCTTCGCCGCATGCGGTACACTTTCTGCATCTTGTGCAATGAGGCAACCATCATGTCCACGTTTCCGGCCAGCTTACTGATTCTGAATGGCAAAGGCGCTAATGAGCCGCAGCTGCGCGAAGCGATAAACCTGTTACGCGCAGAGAGTGTCGATATCCACGTCCGCGTCACCTGGGAAAAAGGCGACGCCGGGCGCTTCGTCGATGAGGCCGAACGGCTTAACGTCGGCACGGTGATTGCCGGCGGCGGTGACGGTACCATTAATGAAGTCGCCACCGCGCTGGTCCAGCGCGGCAGCCAGGCGGCGCTGGGGATCCTGCCGCTCGGTACCGCCAACGACTTCGCCACCAGCGTCGGCATCCCGTCGGACCTTGCCAGCGCCCTCAAGCTGGCGATCGTCGGGCGCGATATGGCGATAGACGTCGCGCGGGTCAACGATAATACCGGCTTTATTAATATGGCCACCGGCGGCTTCGGTACCCGGATCACCACCGAAACGCCGGAAAAGCTTAAGGCCGCGCTGGGCGGCGTTTCCTACCTGATCCACGGCCTGATGCGCATGGATGCCCTTAAGCCCGACCGCTGCGAAATTCGCGGGGAGAACTTCTCCTGGCAAGGGGATGCGCTGGTGATCGGCATCGGCAACGGGCGCCAGGCAGGCGGCGGCCAGCAGCTGTGCCCCCAGGCGTTGATTAACGACGGGCTGCTGCATCTGCGCATCTTTACCGGTCAGGAGCTGCTGCCGGCGCTGTTCAGCACCCTGGCCAATCCCGACAACTCCCCTAACCTGGTGGACGGCGTGTCGTCGTGGTTTGAAATTACCGCCGCCCACGAGATGACCTTTAACCTCGACGGCGAGCCGCTGAGCGGCAAAACCTTCCGCATGGAAATTGTGCCCGGCGCCCTGCGCTGTCGGCTGCCGCCGGACTGCGCGCTGCTGAAATAATACCCGACGGCTGGCGGCTTATCACCGCCGCCGGCCGTCGTTCAGTACGCGGCCACCTCCCGCGCCATCTCCCGGGTATACTGCCGGCTGGCATTGACCAGCATCTGCGTATAGCTCGTCCGCGCCTCGCCGTTGACCAGCGCATCCACCGTCAGGGTTTCGAGGATCTTCCCGTGCTGCATCACCGCCACCTTATGACAGAGATGGGCGATGACCCCAAGGTCGTGGGTGACCATTAAATAGGTGAGCTTCTCCTCCCGCTGAAGCTCCGCCAGCAGGTTGAGGATCTCGGCCTGCACCGAAACGTCCAGCGCCGAGGTGGGCTCGTCCAGCAGCAGCACCTGGGGTTCGAGGATCAGCGCCCGGGCGATCGCCACCCGCTGACGCTGGCCGCCGGAAAGCTGGTGCGGATAGCGGTCGCGAAAGGCGCAATTTAGCCCCACCCTGTCCAGCAGCGTATTGACCCGCCGTTCGCGATCGCCGATACCGTGGATCTGTAGCGGTTCCTCAAGGATATTGCTAACGGTATGCCGCGGATGCAGCGAGCCGTAGGGATCCTGAAAGACCATTTGCACCTGGCGACAGCGCCGGCGGCTGATTTTATGCTCCAGCGCGCGGCCGTCGATCGCCAGCGCCCCCTGCCAGTGGGTAAACAGCCCGGCCAGGCACTTCAGCACCGTGGTTTTACCGGAGCCGGACTCCCCCACCAGGCCGTAGATCTCGCCGGGACGCACCTGAAAACTCACGTCGTGCAGGACCTGGCTACGCTTGTTGCCCTCGCCAAAGGCGAGGTTGAGGTTTTGTACGTCAATCATCAGGCTCTCCTTATTCCATCAGCCAGCTGGCCTGGCGCTGTAAGACCGGCAGCACCGGGCGGCGACGCTGCATATCCGGCAGGGAATTAATCAGCCCCTGCGTGTAGGGATGGCGGGCGTTATCAAGGTCCCTGGCGGCAATGGACTCCACCACCCGCCCGGCGTACATCACCAGCACCCGATCGCAGAAGCTGCGTACCAGGTTGATATCGTGGCTGATAAATATCAGCCCCAGCCCGCGCGACTGCACCAGATCGTCGAGCAGGCCGAGGACCTGCAGGCGCACCGAGACGTCCAGCGCCGAGGTGGGCTCATCGGCAATCACTAGCTCCGGGTCGACGATCAGCATCATAGCGATCATGATGCGCTGCCCCTGGCCGCCGGAAATTTCATGCGGATAGAGCCGATAGACGCGCTGCGGGTCGCGGATCCGCACCACCTCCAGCATCTCCAGCGCTTTGCTTCTGGCCTCGTTTTTACGCCCGGGATGGTGGGTGAGCCAGGCTTCGGCCACCTGATCGCCGACGCACACCACCGGATTGAGCGAATATTTCGGGTCCTGCATAATCATGGAGATGCGCTTGCCGCGCACGGCGCGCATCTGCGCCTCGCTGAGCTGCTGTAAATCAAGGTCGGCGAACTGCATCCGGCTGGCGCTAACCCGCGCTTTTTTCGGATGCAGCTGCAGCAGCGCCCGCCCGACGGTGGATTTGCCCGAGCCGGATTCACCGACAATCGCCAGCTTCTCCCGCCCCAGCAGAAAGGAGACGCCGCGCACCGCATGGGTGACCGCGCCGCCGTTAACAAAGTCGACGCACAGGTCGCGCACGTCGAGCAGCGGTGCGCTATTCGCTACGAGGATCGAGGATGTCACGTAGGCCATCTCCTAAGAAGTTGAATGCCAGACTGTTGATCAGGATCGCCAGCCCCGGAATCGTTACTACCCACCAGCACTCCATCATGTAGGTGCGACCGCTGGAGATCATCGCCCCCCACTCCGGGTCCGGCGGCTGGGCGCCGAGGCCGAGAAAGCCCAGCCCGGCGGCGGTGAGGATAATTCCCGCCATATTCATGGTGATGCGGATAATTACCGACGGCAGGCACAGCGGCACGATGTGCCGCCACAGCACGCGGGTCGCAGAGGCGCCCTGCAAACGCACCGCCGAGATAAAATCGGCCTGCCGCAGAGAGAGCGTCTCCGCGCGAGCGAGACGCGCAATCGGCGGCCAGGCGGTGAGCGTAATGGCAATAACCACGTGCTCAAGGCCGGGGCCCAGCGCCGCCACAAAGGCCAGCGCCAGCACCAGGCTCGGGAAGGAGACAAAGATATCGGTGACGCGCATCAGCACCCTATCCACCCTGCCGCCAAAGTAGCCGGCGCTCACCCCCAGCAGCAGCCCCAGCGGCCCGACGGTCACCGACACCAGCAGCACGATATAGAGCGTGATGCGCGAACCGTAGACCAGCCGGCTAAAGATATCGCGGCCAAACTCATCGGTGCCGAACCAGTGCTGCGCATTGGGCGCCGTCAGCGCGTTGTTGAGGTCCTGTACCAGCGGGTTATAGGGGGCAATCTGCGGCGCGAAAATCGCCACCGCCAGCAGCAGGCCGATGATTGCGCCGCCGATCGCGGTGAGGGGATTACGCGCCATCCTGCCGATAAACCCGGCGCCGCGCTTCAGCCCGCGAACGATCCGCTGACGGCCCTCGTTCGTTCCGCCTTGCAGCGTGGTATCCAGCGAAACCGTCATGATTTGGTCCTCGGGTCAAAGAATTGATACAGCATGTCGGAAAGCAGATTGAGCATCACGAAAATGATCCCGACCAGCAGCACGCAGCCCATCACAGCGTTCATATCCCCGAGCAGCAGGCTGCCGGTGAGATAGGAGCCGAAACCGGGCCACGAGAAGACCGTTTCGATCAGCACCGCCCCTTCCAGCAGCGCGCCGTAGGCCAGCGCCACGACCGTCAGCAGCTGTACCAGAATGTTGCGAAAGGCGTGATGCCAGATAACCTGCCGCTCGGTGAGCCCCTTCACCCTGGCGGTGATAATGAACTCCTGCGACAGCTGGGCCAGCATAAAGCTGCGAGTCATGCGGCTGATGTAGGCCAGCGAGTGAAAGCCGAGCAGCGAAGCGGGTAAAATCAGGTGATTGATGGCGTTCCAGAATACCCGGCCATTCCCCGCCAGCAGCGCGTCGACGGTCATCAGCCCGGTGCGCCGCGGCACGACCCCATCCAGGCCGAGATCCACCCGCCCGGCGCCGCCCACCCAGCCGAGCCAGGCGTAGAACACCAGCAGCCCGATCATCCCGACCCAGAAGATCGGCGTCGAGTAGCCGGCGAGGCTAATAATACGCACCACGTAGTCGCTGAGGCTGTTGCGCCGCGCCGCGGCCAGCACGCCCAGCGGAATGCCGAGCCCGGCACCCACGATAATCGCCATCGTCGCCAGCTCCATGGTCGCCGGGAAAACGCGAATAATATCGTCCATCACCGGTTTCCCGGTCAGCAGGGCGTTGCCCAGATCCCCGTGCAGCAGGTTGACGAAATAGATAGCAAACTGGGTGACCAGCGACTGGTCAAACCCCAGCTGATGGTAAACCTGCTGATAGGTGCCGTGGTCGGCATCCGGGCCAACAATCGCCAGCACCGGGTCGATGGGCATCACCCGTCCGATGGTGAAGGTGAGCAGCAGCAGGCCGAACAGCGTGATCGCCACCTGCAGCAGCCGGTTAGCCAAACGCCGGGCGCGGGAGCCGGGCGTGAGAAGGCGTGTACTCATCCTTTCTCTCCTTCGCTGACTTTATAGACTTCGCGTAAAAAGGTGGTGGCGGACGGATGCGGCCGATAGTCGCGCACCTCCCGGCGGACCACCACCGAATCAACCATCTGTGAAAGCGGGATCAGGGCCGGGATCAGCTGGTCGTAACGGGTCTGAATCGCCCGGTAGTCGGCAACCTGCTTCTGCGGGTCGCGTTCGAGCAGCGCGCCGTCGATCATCGCGTTGAGCTGAGGGTCGTAAAAACCGGTCCGCCAGCCCTGGAAATTGGTCAGCCGCGCGGCGTCGCTGTTATCCGGGTTATAGACCAGCGCCCGCAGGCTGGAGTGCGGATGCGGCTCCATCCCGCTGCCGCCGCGGCCGACCAGCAGGTCGAAGTGACGCTCGCGCATCGCCCCGTAGATCTGGTTGCCGGTACCGGTAATAATTTTGGCGTTAATGCCCGCCTGCATCAGCGTGGACTGCACGGCAATGGCGATATTGAGGAACGGCTGGTCGGAGAGCACCCGCAGCGTGGTAGCGAAACCGTCGGGATAGCCCGCCTCCGCCAGCAGCTTTTTCGCCCGCGCAATATCCAGCCGGTAGCCCGGGTCCGGCAGCGTCGAGGGCATGCCGGCTTTGATCGGCCGCTGGTGCAGCACGCCGTAGCCCGGCATCAGCGCCCGGTTAATCCCCTGGTAGTCAATCAGGTAGCGCAGGGCCTCGCGCACCCTGGGGTTGGCGAAGTGCGCCTCCTTCATGCTCATCGCCACGTAGTACATCGTTCCGCGCTGCACCGCATCGACGCTCAGCTGCGGGTTGCTGCGCAGGGCGTTGATATCCGCTACCGCCATATTGTTGGCGATGTCGAGATCGCCCTTCTCAATCATCAGGCGCAGCGTTTGCGACTCCTGAAAATGGCGTAACACCACCCGGCTCATCTTCGCCTCCCCGCGCCAGTAGTTCGGGTTGCGCTGCATGCGCAGCACCTCCTTCGCCTGCCAGGTTTCCAGCATAAACGGCCCGGACCCGGCTTCGTGAGTGGTCAGCCAGCGGTTGCCCCAGTCGTTATCCTGCGCGTGGCTTTGCACCGTTTTGCTGTCGATCACGCCGAGATTGCCCAGCGCCCCCAAGGAGTAGAGCACCAGTTGCGGATCGTTGGCCTTCGGCAGAGTGATTTGCACCGTCACGTCGTCCAGCGCCGTCACCTGCTTATCGATATTGCTTTTGCTGAAGCCGTAGGATTTCCACACCGAGGCCTGGGCGAGGTTAAGGTGCAGGATCCGCCGCATCGACCACACCACGTCGGCCGCGGTCAGCGGATTGCCGGAGTGAAACGTCACGTTGTCGTGCAGATGGAAGGTCAGCGTCGCGCCGTCCGGGCTTATCTCCCAGGATTTAGCCAGCGCTGGGCGCACGTTGGTGAGCTGCTCGGGGTCCAGTTCAACCAGTGAATCGTAAAGATTGACCACCACCCCCACCACCTCGTTGCCGGTCATGGCCGCCGGGTCGAGTGTCAGCAGGTTATTCATATTCATACCGACGATCAGCTGGTCGGGCGGCGTTTTGGCGTAGCTCGCCCCGCTCCCCAGCGTCACGGCAAGCGCGAGCAGGCACGCTCCCAGTAAGGAGGATTTCTTCATCTATCTTTCGCCTGTAGGGTACACGCCCGTCATCATTTGCGCCGCAGCGGCTGACTCAGGGCCTGTTTTATAATGGTTAACCGTTCGGCCATATCCGCTATGCCTTCGGCATGCGGACTTTTTATTAATCAGTCGTGGCTAACGGTGTTGGCTTCGATATACGCAAAGTTGATGTCTTCCCCGAGGCCCGGGCGCTGCGACAAATGCACAAAGCCCTGCTCATCCATCGGGTCAACGATGCTGTTGAGATAGGCGGCCGGCGCGTCGTAATCGAGGAACGGATGCAGCAGACCGCGCTCGTACCAGCGGCAGTTGCGGATCGCGCCCACCACCGCCAGGCTCGCCGCCCCGTTGCCGTGGACCTCGCAGTCCATGCCGAAAGACTCCGCCAGCGCCGCCACCTTCATGGTGGGCGCAATCCCGCCGACGCCGTTGGCTCCGGCGCGTAAAATATCGCAGGCTCCGGCCTTCACCCATTCAGCGCGCATATGATGCTTGCCGCCGAAGCTCTCCGGGCCGACGATCGGAATGGTCAGGTTTTCCGCCAACCAGGCGTAGGACGACATCGAATCCTCCTCCATTGGCTCTTCAAACCAGGCGAAATCGAGCTTTTCCAGCTCCTTGCCAATCCACAGCGCCTCGGCGCGGCTGTACCAATGGTAGCCGTCAATCATCAGCTCAACGTCCGGGCCAACCGCTTCACGTACCGCGGCGCAGGCTTTGATATCCATCTTCGGATTCGGCGCAAAGGCGATCGGCGGCATCCAGGTGTGCAGCTTGATGGCCCTGTAGCCGCGCACCACCAGCTTTTCGGCAAACGCCGCGAACTCGTCCGGCGTCGACAGGCCGCCGGGCAGATCGTCCCCGCACATGGTGCTGCCGTAGGCCGGCACCTTATCGCGATAGCCGCCCAGCAGCTTATAGACCGGCATATTGAGCCTGCGGCCCTGCAGATCCCACAGCGCCTGCTCGACAAACGACAGCGCGCGCTCGGTCAGCTGGTGGGCGCTGCCGCGCTGCCAGTGGTTAAGATCCTGCCAGATGCGCTCGCGATTAAAGGGGTCCTGCCCCACCAGAACCTTGCGGAAGAAAGCGTCAACCACAAACGGGCGCACCACTTCCGGCGGCGCGAAGGCGTAGCCCTGGGTCCCGTCATCGGCGGTGATGGTCAGCATCGCCATTTTCGCCAGCCCTTCCGCTCCCGGGTGAGAGTGCCCGGCGCTATCGGCAACCCGCCGGGTGGGATAGTGAAAAACGGTGACGTTTACAGATTCAATTTTCATTCTTTGTCCTTAGTACGATGCACCTGAACCCACCTGACCAAAATTCGCCCAATTGATAAGCATGATGAATGAGTTCACATAATTGAAAAAGCGTTTCAATTATTAATCTAAGCACAAATCATTAGCACTGCCTCGGACAAATTCCGCTATACAACGGTCGAATTTTAGGCATCGGCACGACAGGACGTGATTGTTTTCACAAAAGAGAGGGGAAATGTGAGGGCGATCGTCAGGGGAAAAGCGTGAAAAATGAGCGCAGAAAAGAGATAAACCGACCGTTTACACCTCCAGGGATCCTGCGCTCACCGATTCGTGACTATCCGGCCGCCTTAACGCGTTCATCGCGCGACAGCAGCAGCTCGGTTAGCGAATGATGGCGGGCCACGGCGCCGCGAAACCGCGGATGCTGGCAATCTTCAGTCACCGCGATTGTCGGGATGCCCGCGGCCCGGGCGGCCTGAAAGCCGCTGGCGCTATCTTCGATAACCAGGCACTGCTCGGCGCGAAGGCTGAGCTTGCGCAGGGTCGAGAGGTAGACCGCCGGGTGCGGCTTGCCCCACGCTTCGTCGTCGGCGCTGGAGATTGCGTCGAACCAGGGGCGCAGGGCGAGTTTATCGAGCACGGCGGCAATAACCTGATGGGATGAGGAGGTCGCCAGGGCAATCTTATAGCCGCAGCGGCGGAAATGGGCCAGGGCGTCATTGACGCCCTCCATCGCCTCCCCCCTGGCGGTAATCAGCCCGGTGATACGCTGCAGAATGTGCTGCTCCAGCTGCTGCGGAGCAATCAGCAGTCGGCAATGCCGGCACCACACGCGGGCAATATCGTCCAGACGTTTACCTTTGGTCAGCGTTTCGCACTCCTCTTCGCTGACCGTGGCGCCCAGAGATGCCAGGGCCCCCATCTGCGCCTGGCGCCACAGGCCTTCTGAATCAATAATCACGCCGTCCATGTCAAAAATTACCGCTTTAATACTCATCATCCACCTCAGGCGGGCCGCGATGTTGCTCTCGCGACCCGTAGACTCTCATCAGGAAAATTCGACGCTTTTACCGCTACCGGCCGGCTGCTGGCTAAAGCCCGGCTGCTCGACGCGAATAAACGCGCAGAGGAAGAACGCCAGCACGTACAGCCCGGTGTAGGCGATAACCACCCCGATGGTGCTGTAGTACGGCAGCAGAACCACCGCGATCGCCGGGGCGAGGAAGTTGGAGAGCCCCGCCGACAGGTTATACACCGAAATGGCCGCCCCTTTATGCTTCGGCTCAAGGGCCGGGAACACGGCAGCCATCGGCACGAAGGCGGCGACGAAGATCCCCAGCGCGACCGCCGGGATCAGCGCCATGGCGAAGTTATGCCCGAAGTGCTGCGGAATGTAGTAAAAGGCGAGGCTCGACAGCGCCATGCCGACGCAGCCAAACCAGCGCACCACTTTGATCCAGCCCAGCTTCTCGCCGAGGATCCCCCACAGCACGTTGGAGAAAATGGTGGTGAAGAAGAACACCGCCCACACCTGCAGCCACTCCGAGGTGGTGAAGCCCAGCTCATCAACAAACATCAGCGGCATAATGACCGCAAAACCGAACAGCGACAGGGTATTGATAATACGCACCACGCTGGAGAGCAGGATATTGCGATTGCTGTAGAGCAGCGTCACCGCCCGGCCCAGCTCGGCAAACTTCTCGCGGGTGGTCAGATTTTGCATATGCCGCGGGGTCTCAATATTGCGCAGCGCGACCATCGCGATAACGCCGCCGACGACGCAGAACGCCAGCGCCAGCCACAGGGTGCCGAGCTCGCCGATATGCGGAATGGTAAAGCTCGGGATGTAGCTGCCGAACACGCCGATACCGATTGAATAAACCGCCCAGAACCAGCCCAGCGCCGAGCTGGCGCTGTCGCTCTTGACGTTGTGAACAATCGCCACGATAAACGAGTAGAGGAACAGCGGATAGGCAAAGCCGCGGATGCCGTAGAACAGCAGGATCAGCGGATAGTTAGCGTGTCCGAGGCCAAAAACCAGGAACAGAACGTGGAACACGCACCACAGTACGAAGCCAATCATCATCGTTTTGAGCGGGGTGATGATCTCCGCCACCACGCCGGAAATCCACGCCGAGAGCGCGGCGGCCAGGCCGTACAGCGTAAAGGCGAAAGAGGCCTGCGCCGGGGTGAAGCCCAGCTCTTTGATATAGTGCGAGAGAAAAGCCAGCTCGAAACCGTCGCCGGTCATAAACACGGCGATAGCAATGTATCCCCATATCAGATTCAGGGGCAGACCGAGCCACTGTTTATTGGTTGCGGACATAATGACCTCGTTTGCAGGGTACAGGAGTCAGCTCCGGTGACGCCACCGGAGCGGTTGTTCTATCCGTCATCGTTCAGGCTACAGGCGCGTTGGCTTCCTGCAGCCCGAACTCGTTAGGATATGTTATTTATAATTAGCGCCGACGGTAATTCAGGTCGTTGATATATAAAGACTTAAACTGCGCATAGCGCTGCATCATGGCCTGATGGCGGGCCGGCGTTGCCCGCCAGGTTTGCCAGACTTCCGGCTTTGCGCACACCGCAGCCAGCGGCTTCCCTGCCGCCAGGCAGGCCAGCCGCGCCGCCCCCAGCGCGCCGCCGGTTTCGCCCCCTTTGTGGGTGACCACCGGCATCGCGAGAATATCCGCCAGCAGCTGGGCCCAGAACGGGCTTCGGGCGCCGCCGCCGACCAGCGAGCACTGTTCAATTCGCGTGCCGCTCTCCTTCAGCACCTGCAGCCCGTCGTTGATGCCAAAGCTCACGCCTTCCAGCACCGCGTAGCCCAGCTGCGCGCGCAGGCTGGAGTGCGTCATCCCCCAAAACATCCCCCGGGCATCGGGATCGTTATGCGGCGTGCGTTCGCCGGAAAGATACGGCAGGAAGAACGGAGCGTTGGCTTTCTCCTCCTCGCTGAGCTGGGCAATCTCCTCCAGCAGCGCGACTTCGGTAGTGCTGGTAAGACGGCAGAACCACTGCAGGCAGCTGGCGGCGCTGAGCATCACGCTCATCTGATGCCACAGGTTCGGCAGCACGTGGCAGAAAGCGTGAACCGCCGACTGCGGCGCCGGACGATAGGCGTCAGTCACCACGAACAGCACGCCGGAGGTCCCGAGAGAAATAAAGGCATCGCCCGGTGAGACCGCCCCAACGCCAATGGCGCTGACCGCGTTATCGCCCCCGCCGCCGGCCACCACCACCGAGGCGTTCAGCCCCCAGCGCTCCGCCACCTGCGGATCGAGGGTCGCGGAGACTTCGCAGCCTTCGACCAGCGTCGGCATATGGCTGCGCGACAGGCCGCACTTGTCCAGCAGCGCATCGGACCAGTCGCGCTTCGCCACGTCCAGCCACAGCGTGCCGGCGGCGTCCGACATATCGGAGATTTTCCGGCCAGTCATCCGATAGCGCAGATAGTCCTTCGGCAGCATCACCGTCGCCGTACGCTGGAAGTTGGCCGGCTCATGGCGGCGCACCCACAGCAGCTTCGGCGCGGTAAAGCCCGGCATCGCCAGGTTTCCGGCAACCTGATGCAGCTCGGGAGCCATCTCCTCCAGCTCGCGGCACTCGTCGGCGCAGCGGGTGTCATTCCACAGGATGGCCGGACGGATCACCTCCCCGCGGTCGTCCAGCAGCACCGCGCCGTGCATCTGCCCCGAAAGGCCAATCGCCTTGATAGCCGACCAGTGATGGCCGCACTTTTCCCGCAGGGTGGTCATCAGATACTCCGTGGCTTCCCACCACGCCTGCGGAGATTGCTCTGACCAGTGGGGATGGGGCCGCTGAATGCTCAGCGGCGCGCTATGGCTGGCGACGACGTCATTGTTCTCATCAATGACCAGCGCTTTCACTTCCGACGTGCCAAGATCGATCCCTAAGTACATAGCCACCTCTTACTTAATCAGCGTATAAACTGCGGCGATCTTCTCGCGCAGCAGCGCCAGGAAGTCTTCGTTCTCCGCCAGCGCGCCAAACAGCGCCCGGTCTTTGGCGTAGACGGCAATCGGGTCGCCGGCTTCGAACATCTCGTGCACCGCCTGCTCGTCGAGGATCCCGTCCTGGTACTGATACGGCAGCGTTCCCTTATGCCACTGCTCCATAAAGACGAAGAACAGCGCCGGGAGCATCGCCGTCGCTTCCGGGCGCGCGCCGCGCTGGTAGCACTCCTGCAGGGTCGGGGCGATCATCGCCGGGATTTTAGAGAAGCCGTCCGCCGCTACCCGCTGGTTGGTGTCCTGGATATAGGGGTTGGTAAAGCGTTTGAGCACCACGTCGCGATAGGTCGCGAGGTCGATACCGTTATCGCCGAGGCACGGGATCACGTCTTCGGTGACGTAGCGATCGGCGATGGCGTAAATGAACTCGGTCAGCGTGCTTTCGTGGATATAGCGCTGGCCGATGAGGGTACCCGCCCAGGCGATACAGCTGTGCGAGGCGTTGAGAACGCGAATTTTCGCCTCTTCGTAAGGGATAACCGACTCCACCATCTCAACGCCAACGGCTTCGAGATTCGGCCGTTCGGCGCGGAAGTTATCCTCCACCACCCACTGAATAAAGGTTTCGCCCATGACCGGCGCCTTATCGTCAATGCCGGTTTGCGCTTTAATGCGCGCCGGCAGATCCGCCGCCGGGCGCGGCGTGATGCGGTCAACCATGGTGTTCGGACAGTTGGCGTTCGCCGCCAGCCACTCGACCAGCGCCTGCCTGCCGGTGAGCTGCAGGAACTCCACCAGCCCGTCGTGGAAGCGCTCGCCGTTATGGCGGACGTTATCGCAGTTCAGCAGGGTCAGCGGCCCGGCGTTATCCGCCATGCGTTTTTCCAGAATACGCGCGATGGTGCCGTAAATGGTCTGGCAGTCGCCCTGCAGATCGGCAACCAGATCGGGGTTGCTGGTCTCCAGACGGTGGCTGGTATTGAGGTAGTAGCCCCCTTCGGTGACGGTGAAGGCAATGACCTTAGTCTGCGGGTTGGCCCCTTCATCAATCAGCGGCTGCAGCCCCTTCTGCCACGGCAGCAGCTTCTGAATAGAGGTGATTTCTTCATACTCGCGTTCACCTTCCGGGCTGACGGTCTCCAGCACGTAGCGCCCGCCCTGCGCGGTCAGCGCCTGCACCACCTGCTCGGCGTCAGCGCGAATATTGCCCGCCGCGATATGCCAACGCTTGTCGCCGCCGGAGATCAGGCGATGCAGATACCACGCCTGATGCGCACGGTGAAAAGAACCCAAACCGATGTGAAGCCATGTGTATTGCTGATTCATATTCCGATCTCCTTAAGTGATGTGGCTCACTGTAGATGATCATTTGACCTAAATAAGAGCCATAGATCACAAAAGAGCAATTACCCAAATAAATTACAAATAACCAAAAGAGAGCAAAAGCTTGCCTGTTTTCTGAGCCGCGGCCAAAATGCTGCTAACAGTCAAAATTATCGGGCCCGCGAAAAGACGTGCTTATCGCCGCGGCCGCCAACTTAAGGCAGGGAACCGTGAGTAAAGAAGATGACATCAGGCTGGACCAGAAGGTCCGCGCCGCGTGGATGTACTACATTGCCGGCCAGAATCAGAGCGAGATCGCCAGCCAGCTCGGCACCTCAAGGCCGGTGGTCCAGCGGCTGATTGCCGCGGCGAAGGAGGAAGGCATCGTCTCGATTGGGCTACATCATCCGGTAGCCAACTGCCTCGACTACGCCCAGCTGCTGCAGGAAAAATATCGGCTTATCGACTGCAATATCGTCCCGGCCTACAGCGAGGAGAGCACCCTCGATAGCGTGTCGTTCGGCTGTTACCAGCTGATGGCCCGCTATCTGCAGGACGATAAGGTCAAAATTATCGGCATTGGCTCCGGGCTGACGCTGAAAAAAACCATGCAGCGCATCGATTTCGACAGCCTGAACACGCGCTGCGTGGCGCTGATCAGCGCGATGGACGCCGACGGACAGTGCAACTATTACGACGACGTTCCCCTGCTGCTGGCGCGGAAAATTCAGGCCAAATATTACCAGTGGCCGGCGCCGCGCTACGCGCAAACGGCGGACGAACACCGGATGTGGTGCACCAGCCGGCTGTTCCAGAACGTGTCGGGCGTAGCGCAGCAGGCGGACGTGATTTTCGTCGGCATCGGCCCGCTGGGCACCCACAGCCCGATCTTCAAGGACGGATTTATCGATCGGGCGCAGCTTGACGAGCTGACGGCGCAGGGCGGGATCGGCGAGATCCTCGGCCGCTTTATCGATGCCGAAGGCGGCGTGGTGGAGAGCAATATCAACCAGATGATCACCAGCTACGATATTCGTCACAACCGCTGTCCGCGCATCGCGGTGGCCTGCGGCGAATATAAGCGTCCGGCGATTCTCGCCGCGCTGAAAGGCGGCTGGATCAACGGCCTGGTGACCGATGAGCACACCGCCCGCTGGCTGCTGACTCGCTAACGCCCGCGCCGGTTCAGATAGGTTCGCGGCTGCCGATCAGCAGCGGCGGGATTTCGATCAGCTGTTTAGCGGCGTCGCCGGAATCGATAATGCCGAACACCGCCTCCAGCATCGCCGGCACGTTCTGCTGAACCATGTCAATATCGTGCCCCAGCAGGTAGACGAAAGGGTCCCAGTCAAAGCAGCCCATCGGCGGCTGCCCGGTGCCGGTCAGGCCGCGCTGGGCCAGCCAGCGAACGACCCCTTCAAGCGAGATGGTCGAGTTGACGAAGAAGCCCTGCAGATGCTCATCCGGCGCGCCGAAGCGGGCCTGCATGCTGGCCTCAACTTTGCCTTTCGAGTAGCCGGGGGCGAGAATATTTTCCGCCGGCACGCTCAGGCCGCGCGCCCGATGCGCGTCGTGAAAGCCGCGCAGGCGCTCAAGGGTGTTGTGGTCGCTGCTGCGTCCGCCGACGAAGGTCAGCGGCGCCAGGCTGCCGTGCCGCCGCAGGCTATTGTCGAGGATTTTATCGGTCAGCGCCCGCGCCCCGGCGTAGTTGTCGGAGATCACCGACGGCGCAATGGTGCCCGGCAGGTCAAGATTGACGGCGGGCACCCCAGCCTGCTGGCACAGCTCGGTAATTTTGTCCGGGTTGGTCGCCCCGGTCGCCACCACCCAGTCTACCTGCCAGGAAAGCATCGCCTTCACCGCCTCAATCTCCAGCTCCGGGCGCCGGCGGGTACAGGTAATAATCGGCAGCAGGCCGCGCTCGCGCGCCATCTCTTCGAAACTTTCCGCCACCGAGCCGAAGTAGCGGTTATCATATTTAGGGACGATCATGCCGATCACGTGGGATTTTTTACTGCGCAGCATGCTGGCCTGGCGGTTGATGGCGTAGCCCTGCTCTTCGGCAATCCGGGTGACCTTCTCCGCCAGCTTCGCGCTGATGCGGCGTTTTTTCCAGTTACCGTTGAGGATCGCGCTCACCGCGCTGGCCGAAACGCCGGATAATTCCGCCAGATCGTAGATAGTGATTTTTTTCATTTTCCCAACTTGCGTCACAAATTCATTTCGCTGTTAATTTCCCCACTTGCTCAACCGATGAAGCTGGCGCACATTAGCTTCATCGATTGAGCAACCACTATGCTCCCCGGCGCGCCAGGTTGCACGCCGCTCAGTATCCAGCGTATATAAATAAATGATGCTGCTATTCAAAATCTTAGCAAGATTTAGTGTCCGACTCCAACGCTGGTCCCGGCTTGTTACGGGCCAGATCGATTTACCAAAATAGACTCGGTGAAGGATTATAAAATGAACCACTCTGTATCCTCTATGAATACTTCTCTCAATGGTAAAGTCGCCGCGGTGACCGGCGCGGCTTCCGGTATCGGCCTTGAATGCGCCAAAACCCTGCTCGCGGCGGGCGCGAAGGTGGTGCTGATTGACCGCGAAGGCGAAAAGCTAAATAAGATTGTGGCCGAACTGGGCGAAAACGCCTTTGCTCTGCAGGTGGATCTGATGCAGGGCGAGCAGGTCGATAATATTCTGGCCGGTATTCTCAAGCTGGCGGGCGGGCTGGATATCTTCCACGCCAACGCCGGCGCCTATATCGGCGGGCCGGTGGCCGAAGGCGATCCGGACGTCTGGGATCGCGTGCTCCATCTCAACACCAACGCCGCCTTCCGCTGCGTGCGCAGCGTACTGCCGCACCTGATCGCGCAGAAGTGCGGCGATATCATCTTTACCAGCTCCATCGCCGGGGTGGTGCCGGTTATCTGGGAACCTATCTACACCGCCTCGAAGTTTGCGGTGCAGGCCTTCGTGCACACCACCCGCCGCCAGGTATCGCAGCACGGCGTGCGCGTCGGCGCGGTTCTGCCCGGCCCGGTGGTAACCGCCCTGCTTGACGACTGGCCGAAAGAAAAAATGGAAGAAGCGCTGGCCAACGGCAGCCTGATGCAACCGATTGAAGTGGCTGAATCCGTGCTGTTTATGGTGACCCGCTCGAAAAACGTCACCGTGCGCGACCTCGTTATCCTGCCTAACAGCGTGGATCTCTAACTCTTTAATCAGGCTGGCTAAAGGATGGCTCTATGAACTGCGATACACCAACCATTATTGGCGTCGACGTCGGCTCGGGCAGCGTGCGGGCGGGCGTTTTCAACCTCAATGGTGAACTGCTCGCCCACGCGACGCGGGAGATTACCCTCTTTCGCAGCCCGGGAAGCATAGTTGAACAATCCAGCAGCGAGATTTGGCAGGCGGTGTGCGATTGTATTAAAACCGCGATCGCCCGCTCCGGCGCCGCGCCGGACTCGGTGGCGGGCATCGGCTTCGACGCCACCTGTTCGCTGGTGGTGGTCGGCGAAAACGACGCGCCGCTGGCGGTGGGTCCTTCAGAGGACCCCAACCGCGACATTATCGTCTGGATGGATCACCGCGCCACCGGCCAGGCGGAAAAAATTAACGCCACCGGTCACCCGGTGCTGCAGTACGTCGGCGGCATAATCTCGCCGGAGATGGAAACGCCAAAAATATTGTGGCTTAAGGAGAACCGCCCGCAGGTTTATCAGCAGGCGCGACACTTTTTTGACCTCGCCGACTACCTGACCTGGCGCGCCACCGGCGACGAGGCCCGCTCGGTCTGCACCGTTACCTGTAAATGGACCTATCTGGCTCACGAGCGGCGCTGGGATGCCGACTACTTCCGCCAGATTGGCCTCGGCGAGCTGGCGGACGAGGGGTTTGCGCGCATCGGCCAGCGCATTGTCGACCCGGGGACGCCCTGCGGCAGCGGCCTTACCGCCGTCGCCGCGCAGCAGATGGGCCTACCGGTCGGCACGCCGGTGGCGACCGGCATGATTGACGCTCACGCCGGCGGCATCGGCACCGTCGGAGTGCTCGACGGCGCGCTCAGCAATATGGCCTACGTCTTCGGCACCTCCTCCTGCACCATGACCACCTCGCCAGAGGCCATCTTCGTGCCCGGCGTCTGGGGCCCCTACTACTCGGCGATGGTGCCGGGCCTGTGGCTTAATGAAGGCGGCCAGAGCGCGGCTGGCGCCGCTATCGACCGGCTGCTGAGTTTCCATCCGGCGGCGCACGAGGCCCGTCAGCTGGCGCAGGAGGCCGGTCTGCCGCTGCCGGTCTATCTCGCGGACCGGGTGCTGGCTCGCCTGGAGAGCCCCTCCGAGGCGGTACGCCTCGCCGCCGGTCTGCACGTGGTGCCTGAATTTTTAGGCAACCGCGCGCCGCTGGCGGACCCCGGCGCCAGGGCGATCGTTGCCGGTCTGGGAATGGAGGAGGATGTCGAGAATCTGCTGGCGCTGTACGTGGCCGGGCTGTGCGGTATTGGCTACGGCCTGCGGCAGATTCTTGATGCCCAGGCGGCCTGCGGCGTGCGCAGCGAGAATATCGTGATTAGCGGCGGCGCGGGGCAGCATCCGCTGGTTCGCCAGCTGCTGGCCGATACCTGCGGCATTCCGGTGATGAGCACCGAGTGCAGCGAGCCGGTGCTGCTGGGTTCAGCGATTCTTGGCGCCGTTGCCGGCGGGGTTTGCGCGTCGCTGCCGGAGGCGATGAAGCGGTTTACCCGGGTGGATAAGACCTATTTCAGCGCGACGCAGCATCAGGCGGTTCATCAGCGGCGCTATGAGGCTTATCTGGCTTTGCAGCAGGCGGCCAGGCTGATAAGGGAGTAGCGGCAACGGCGGAGGACATTTTCTTGCTCCGCAGGATGTTGCGCTCCCTGGCGATTTTGGAGCCGGCTACACCAGAGGTTTTATCCGCCATCTTTGCGGTGGCGGAGGATATTTTCTTGCTCCGCAGGATGTTGCGCTCCCCGGAAGTTTCCCTGCCCTATGTTTCCCAAAGCGCAGGGAGCGCACAGGGGGCGGCCCATCGCCGCCGCCCCCTATCCCCCCGGGCTCCGGCCAGCCAAAATCGCCGCTACGCGGTCCCTTCGACCGATGCCGACAGGCTGTCGGGTCGGGCCGAGGTAACGTCCCTGTAAATCACGGCCCTCAGCCCGCATCCATGCGGGCTGCCCCGGCCTGCCGGCAGCGTCTCAGCGATTTTGAGGCCGACAACACCAGCAGTTTCAGCCAGCTTCCGAACATTCGATAAACGACGTTCAGAGACATAAAGGCGTACGATAGCTGGCTACGCTATCGTTACCTTGCCGTCGAGATAGACGTCCTGCACGGCGTTGATCAGCTTCACGCCGTCGGCCATCGATTTTTTGAAGGCTTTACGGCCAAGGATCAGCCCCATGCCGCCGGCGCGCTTGTTGATTACCGCCGTACGCACGGCATCGCTCAGGTCGGTCTCGCCTCCCGCCGCGCCGCCGGAGTTGATCAGCCCCGCTCGCCCCATATAGCAGTTCGCCAGCTGGTAGCGAACGAGGTCGATCGGGTTCTCGCTGGTCAGCTTGCTGTAGACGCGATCGTCGGTATAGCCGAAGTTAACCGCCTTATAGCCGCCGTTATTCTCCGCCATTTTCTGCTTCACGATATCCGCGCCAATGGTCGCCGCCAGGTGGTTCGCCTGTCCGGTCAGGTCGGCGGAGACGTGGTAATCGACGCCATCTTTCTTGAAGGCCGAATTGCGCAGATAGGCCCACAGCACGGTTACCAGCCCCAGCTCGTGCGCGCGCTCGAACGCCGCGGAGATCTCTTCGATCTGCCGACGCGACTCTTCGGAACCGAAATAGATAGTCGCCCCCACCGCCACCGCGCCCATATTAAAGGCCTGCTCAACGCTGGCGTACAGGGTCTGGTCGAAGGTGTTAGGGTAGCTCAGGGTTTCATTGTGGTTCAGCTTGACGAGGAACGGAATGCGGTGCGCGTAGCGGCGCGATACCGAGGCCAGCACGCCGTAGGTCGACGCCACGCAGTTACAGCCGGCCTCAATCGCCAGCTCGACGATATTTTTCGGATCGAAGTACAGCGGGTTGGCGGCAAAAGAGGCGCCCGCCGAGTGCTCCACGCCCTGGTCAACCGGCAGAATCGACAGATATCCGGTGCCGGCCAGGCGCCCCGTGTTATACAGGGTCTGCATATTACGCAGCACCGCCGGCGGACGATTGTTATCAACCATCACCCGGTCGACGTAATCCGATCCCGGTAAATAGAGCTGATCGGCTGGAATAGTTATACAACGGTGCTGTAACAGGCTGTCGGCATCTTTGCCAAGCAATTGCGTAATATCAGTCATAGCAATAACTCCCGTAAGGCCGGCCGCGGCCGGCGTCAATGTTCCTGACCCAACTTTTTTTGGGCAGGTTAAGCCTGGTACCGACTTAGCATATTTTCCAGCCGGGATCGCATTTTTTCAGCAACTTCTGCTGGCACGATTCAGATACGAAAAAGTGTTATCTTGCTCAAACAATCAGCCCAATGGTATTTCAAAGGTATTATCAAATGGTACTCTAAATGCGTACCTTACCTGTCATGAAGGATTTACAAATGAAAACTACAGCAAAGCTGTCGTTCATGATGTTCGTTGAGTGGTTTATCTGGGGAGCGTGGTTTGTTCCTCTGTGGCTGTGGCTGAGCAAAAGCGGCTTCAGCGCCGGCGAAATTGGCTGGTCCTATGCCTGTACCGCCATCGCCGCCATTCTCTCCCCAGTGCTGGTCGGCTCGCTGACGGACCGCTTCTTCTCGGCGCAAAAAGTGCTGGCGATTCTGATGGTTGCCGGAGCGATACTGATGTACTTCGCCGCGCAGCAGACCACCTTCAGCGGCTTCTTCCCGCTGCTGCTGGCCTACTCTCTGACCTACATGCCGACCATCGCCTTAACCAACAGCATCGCCTTTTCCAACGTCGCCGACGTCGAACGCGATTCCCCGCGCATCCGGGTGATGGGAACCATCGGCTGGATCGGCTCCGGGCTGGCGTGCGGTTTCTTACCGGGAATGCTCGGCTTCGGCGATATCTCGCCCACCAACGTGCCGCTGCTGATCGCCGCCGGCAGCTCGCTGGTACTGGGGATTTTTGCGCTGTGCCTGCCGGATACGCCGCCGAAGAGCACCGGCAAGCTGAGCCTGAAGGTGATGCTGGGGCTGGACGCGCTGATTATGCTGCGCGATAAAAACTTCCTCGTCTTTTTCTTCTGCTCGTTCCTCTTCGCCATGCCGCTGGCCTTTTACTACATCTTCGCCAACGGCTATCTCAGCGAATCGGGGATGAAAAACGCCACCGGCTGGATGACCCTCGGCCAGTTCTCGGAAATCTTCTTTATGCTGGCGCTGCCGTTCTTCACTAAGCGCTTTGGTATTAAAAAGGTTCTGTTACTTGGTCTTATTACCGCCGCCATTCGCTACGGATTTTTCGTCTACGGCGCGGCAGATAACTATTTCACCTACACGCTGATGTTCCTCGGTATTCTGCTGCACGGCGTCAGCTACGACTTCTATTACGTCACCGCCTATATCTACGTCGACAAAAAGGCGCCGGTGGCGATGCGCAACGCCGCGCAGGGGCTCATCACCCTCTGCTGTCAGGGGTTCGGCAGCCTGCTGGGCTACCGCCTCGGCGGCGTAATGATGGAGAAACTGTTTGCCTACCCAACGCCGGTTAACGGTCATACCTTTAACTGGGCAGGAATGTGGACGTTCGGCGCCATCATGATTGCCGTTATCGCCGTCCTGTTTATGGTGTTCTTCCGCGAATCGGATAAGGACATTACCACCATTGAGATCGACGCGCAGGATGCTGCGCTTACACAAGAGGAAGTCAAATGAAAGCAGAACGTATTCTCGGTGCCCTTTACGGGCAGGCGTTAGGGGATGCGATGGGCATGCCGTCGGAGCTGTGGCCAAGATCGCGGGTGAAGGCCCATTTTGGCTGGATCGACCGTTTCCTGCCCGGACCGGCGGAGAACAATGCCGCCTGTTACTTTGCCGAGGCCGAGTTCACCGACGACACCTCAATGGCCCTGTGCCTCGCCGATGCCATCATCGAATGCGACGGGCGGATTGTTCCCGATGCCATCGGCCGCCACATCCTCCGCTGGGCGGAGGAGTTTGACGCCTTTAATAAAAACGTCCTCGGGCCGACGTCAAAAATCGCCCTCAAGGCCATTCGCAGCGGCACGCCGGTGAGCGAGCTGGAGAATAACGGGGTGACCAACGGCGCGGCCATGCGCGCCTCGCCGCTGGGGTGCCTGCTGCCGACCGGCGACCTCGACGCCTTTATTGCCGAGGTTGCCGCCGCCTCCAGCCCGACGCATAAATCGGATTTAGCCATCGCCGGCGCGACGGTCATCGCCTGGGCCATCTCGCGCGCCGTTGACGGCGCAGGCTGGTCCGCCATCGCCGATGCGCTTCCGGCCATCGCCCGTCATGCCCAGCAGCAGCGCGTCACAACCTTTAGCGCCTCGCTGGCCCTGCGCATTGAGCTGGCGCTGCGCACCGTCCGCGATGCGGGCGGAGTCGAGTCCGCCTGCGAGCAGCTTTATCAGCTGGTCGGAGCCGGAACCAGCACCATCGAATCCGTGCCCTGCGCCGTGGCGATGGTGGAGCTGGCCGGCACCGACCCTAACCGCTGCGCGGTACTTTGCGCCAACCTTGGCGGCGATACCGACACCATCGGCGCGATGGCCACCGCCATCTGCGGGGCGCTTAACGGCATAGCCGCCATCGATGGCCGGCTCAAAGCGCGTCTGGACGAGGTCAATAAGCTGGACTTCACGCGCTACGCCGACGCCCTCGGCCGCTACCGCCGGCAGCGGGAGGCGCAATGAATAGCCGCCAGCTGAGCGATAAGCTCGCGACCCTCGCCGCCATCCGGCCGGTGACGGTTATCGGAGCCGCGGTGATCGACGTAATCGCCGACGCTTACGCCCTGCCGTGGCGCGGCTGCGATATCGAACTGCAGCAGCAAAGCGTCAACGTTGGCGGCTGCGCCCTGAATATTGCGGTGGCGCTCAAAAGGCTCGGAATCGCGGCGCAAAACGCGCTGCCGATCGGCGAAGGGGTGTGGGCGGAAATCATCCGCAATCGCCTGGCGCAGGAGGGGATAACCAGCGTTATCACCCGCGCCGGCGGCGACAACGGCTGGTGCCTGGCGCTGGTGGAGCCGGACGGAGAGCGCACGTTTATGTCCTTCAGCGGCGTCGAAACCCAGTGGTGCGACGCCTGGCTCAGCGAGCTCGATGCCGGGCCCAACGGCCTGGCGTATCTTTCCGGCTACCAGCTGGCCTCCGCCAGCGGCGAGCGGCTGGTGGCGTGGCTGGAGAAGCAGCGTGACGTCACGCCGTTTATCGACTTTGGTCCGCGCATTGCCGATGTCCCCGAAGCGCTAATGGCGCGTCTGATGGCGCTGAAGCCGCTGGGTTCCGTTAACCGCCAGGAGGCGCTGATTGCCGCCGAGACTAACAGCTTCTCCCCCGAGGTGAGCGAGTTCGGCGCCGCGTGGCTGAACAAGTACGGTGCCCCGCTGATCGTTCGCCTGGATAAAGAAGGCGCGTGGTATTTCAGTCCGCACGCCTGCGGAGAGGTTGCGGCCTTCCCGGCAACGGTGGTCGATACCATCGGCGCCGGGGACAGCCACGCCGGCGGCACCCTCGCCGGACTCGCCGCCGGCTGGAGCCTGGAGGAGGCGGTGACGCTGGGGAATGCGGTGGCGGCATGGGTGGTCAGCCATCGGGGCGGCGACTGCGCCCCGGATCGCGAAGCCCTACTCCTCGCACACAAAGACGTATAGATCGCTGCGGCAGTAGCTAATGCTGTATTCGATAGGGTGCTGGTGCTGATCGAGGGCAACCTGCTTAATCACCAGCACCGGAATCGCGCTATCCATCTGAATATGCGACTGAAACTCGGCGTCCGGCATCCGGGCGCTAACCCGGGAGCGGGTGCGCTGGGGCAGGATCTGCCGGCTGCGGAAGTAGTCGTACAGCGAGACGCTGATCGCATCGACATCGTGGATCAGGTGCGCGGGAACCCACGACTCCTCGAGCGATACCGCCGCCTCATCCACGTAGCGGATGCGCTTGAGCATAAACACGTCGCTGCCGGCGGCAATCGCCAGCTGCTGCGCGACCTCCTCCGGGCATTTGACGATCCGCTTGTTGACCCACAGGGTGTCGGGCTTTTTCCCCCGCAGCACAACCTGCTGGGTAAAGCCGCGCGCCTCCTTCAGGGAATATTCGAAAATATTGTTAACCCGGGTGCCGTAGCCCTGGGCGCGGGTAACCACGCCCTCATCTTCCAGCGTCCGCAGCGCCTTGCGCACGGTGATGCGCGACACGCCGGTAAGCTGGCTCAGATCGCGCTCGCCGGGCAGGATATTGCCGTTCTCCAGCCAGCCGCTGCGCACGGCCTCTTTGATAGTGTCGGCAAACCTGATGTACAGCGGCGCGTTATCCGTCGCGGCCATGCGTTCAACGAGCTGGTGAATCAACCGGGTATGCGCCTGTTCCATTTGTCTTTTCCTGACTGAAATCTGGCGTCAGTATATCAGGCTTACCACCAGGCGTGGAAATGGTGCACCGGGCCAATCCCCTGCCCCACCTCCAGCGAATCCGCCTGCGCCAGCGCCGCCGAGAGCCAGCCTTTGGCCTCGGCAACGGTTTGTCCCCAATTGTCGTAGTGCGGGCGCAGCGCGGCCAGCGCGGCGGAGAGCGTACAGCCGGTGCCGTGGGTATTTTTGGTGAGGATCCGCGGGGCGGTGAAGCGCTGCTCGCCTTCGGCGCTAAAGAGCCAGTCCGGGCTTTCGGCATCGTCGAGATGGCCGCCCTTCATCAGTACCGCGCCGCAGCCCAGCGCCAGCAGCGCCCGGCCCTGCTCGAGCATCTCTTTTTCATTGCGCGCGTGAGGCGCGTCCAGCAGCGCCGCGGCCTCCGGCAGGTTGGGCGTAATCAGCGAAACCTGCGGCAGCAGCCGGGTGCGCAGCGTTGCCACCGCCGATGCTGACAGCAGCGGATCGCCGCTTTTCGCCAGCATCACCGTGTCCAGCACCACGTTGGCGATCCGGTAGCGCGCCAGCCGCTCCGCCACCGCCTCGACGATGTCCGTCTCCGCCAGCATGCCAATCTTGGTGGTATCGATGCGCACGTCGCTGAACACCGAGTCCAGCTGGGCGGCAACAAAATCAGGCTCGATGCGGTACACCGACTGCACGCCGCGGGTATTCTGCGCCACCAGCGCGGTGATCACCGAGCAGCCGTAGGCGCCGAGGGCGGAGAAGGTTTTCAGATCGGCCTGAATTCCCGCGCCGCCGCTGGGGTCGGTGCCGGCAATCGTTAAGGCATTGATTCGTTTCATTGCTGCTCCTCCTGATACAGCGCATCAAGGAACGCCGGGGTAAAGCTACCCGGGCCGCCCTGACGAGCCGCCAGCCCGCCCGCCAGCTTCATCAGGCCGCAGGCCGCCGCGACGTTTTCCAGCCGGTCGCCGGGCAACGCCGTACTGGCGGCAACTACCGCAGAGAGGGCGCAGCCGGTGCCAACAACGCGGGTCATCAGGGGATCCCCGCCGCTGACGGCGCGCGTGCGCTGCCCGTCGGTGACGTAATCCACCTCACCGGTCACCGCTACCACCGTATTCAGCTGACGCGCCAGCGCCCGGGCGGCCGGCAGCGCCGCCGCCGCGGTATCGGTGGTATCGACCCCGCGCCCACCGCCGCTCATCCCCGCGAGGGCCATAATTTCCGAGGCATTGCCGCGAACGGCGGCCGGCTGCAGGGTTAGCAGATCGCGACAGAATTCGCTGCGCAGCGTGAGCGCCCCGACCGCAACCGGGTCCAGCGCCCACGGCTTGCCGGCCTGCTGCGCGCTACGGACAGCCGCACGCATGGCGTCGGCGCGGTCGACGGTTAAGGTACCGACGTTAATCAGCAGCGCATCGGCGATGGCGGCAAACTGGCTGGCCTCCTGCGGGTCAATCACCATCGCGGGGGAAGCGCCGATCGCTAACAGGACGTTGGCGGTGAACGTCTGCACCACGTCGTTGGTCATGCAGTGAATTAGGGGGGAGTGGCGGCGAAAAAGGTGTCGCAGATGCGCGATATGCGCGGGGTTCAGTGGCTCAGCTTGCATCGTTTGCTCCAGCCAGGCGATGAATAAGCAACGACCTCGTGGTCTCTGACTTCCCTACGCTGGTATTATCCAGATCAGGTGGTACGGGTTTTTCTCAGCCTTCACAAAGAAGGGCACCCCGAGTCATGTAGATAGATTCTTTATACTTACAGACAGTTATATCTGAAAGATGAATTTGATCAGAACAGCAATATACACCTAAACACCCCGTCGTCAGTACCTCTTTTTGTACCTAACCGTCCCTATCGCTTCGGGCATTATCAATCATTTATCTTTCGGTGGATTTAGCTCCGCTTAATAGACCATACAATTTAACTTAACCCCTTTAACTTTAAGCGCTATTCCAGAGAGAAAGTACCGGATTTTCAGAATTTTCCCTGAAATTCCCACTCCTGATACCAATTACGGAAGTGTACGATTATTGCTCAAACCACACAAAAATGAGGTCTTATAATAATGGCGATACCTGTTTATCTATGGTTAACCGATGATTCGGGAAATCAAGTTAAAGGTTCTGTTGATATGCAGGATAGAGAAGGTTCTATTGAGATTATAGAACTCATGCATAGTGTAGAGTTACCAACAGATGATCTAACCGGAAAGATTACGAGTAAACGCCAGCACGGAGACTACGCACTAATCAAAGAGTTAGATAGCTCATCCCCATACCTCTACAGAAGCGTTTCAACCGGGAAAAAGTTCAGACTGGCTGTGTTGAAGTTTTATCGAATTAATTACAATGGACAAGAAGAAGAATATTTCCGCATCACGATGGAAAACGTAACAATCAATGAAATTGAACCTTTCATGTTCGATATTAAAAGTCCTATATTTGAAAAACATAACCATCTTGAAGCTTTCTATTTAGCGTATAAGAAAATCACATGGCATTATCTTGATGGGAATATAATTTACTCAGATTCATGGAATGGTAATAAGGAGGTTGCATAATGACCTGGGTTTATAAAGTAAGCTCTCATAGTTTTTATCTGAATGGTACTTATCAATTCGATGCTAACTACTCTGGTAGACCTGGCTTTAAAAATGATTCAGCTAACGAGTGCATCAAGGGTAAAGGGCCCATACCCAGGGGGACTTATACTATTGGCGATCCTTTCTATCACCGTAAAACCAAAGCATGGACCATGAGACTTACCCCCTATATTGAAAATCAGATGTGTGGGCGCGATGGTTTTATGATACATGGCGATAGTTCAGCGCATCCGGGAGAAGCCTCAGACGGTTGCATCATTCTAAAATTGCCCTATCGTAAGATCGTTGCGGCCAGTAGCGATAAAACTCTGGTCGTGGAAGATTAAAAATGATCGGAACAACATTAATCTTCACACTGACTGCGGTTCACTTCGCTGCTTATGCCGAGGATCCCGGCTGCGCTTCTGTTGGCGCATCAATGGAGTCATCCTTGCTCGACGCTATTTCAAAGGATTTAAAAATTGATATATCCGCGATTCAAAGAGACAAAACGGCGGTAGAGGTAATCAATACGACAGCCGTTTCTGAACTGTATGCAGAATCACTGGCTAACGTGGATCGAGAAAATGATGTCGATAAAGGCAAAGCGACAATCCCCACTGGCGATTATTTTTCCAGCTACTATGCAAATCACGCCAAATCAATTACCGCAAAATATACTTACACCAATAACCAAGGAAAGAAAGACATATTCATTGCTTCGAGCCTTATGAATAAAGAGGAGTGTTCTGTCAGGTTTAATGGCTATCTAACCCTCGCCAGAGAGTTTTAATTCCGTAATGCATAAGCAGGACGAAATGCCGGACGACATGGATAAGTTTGCCTCCGGCTTCGCCAGCCCTTTCTGCGCACATCTCGATTTGCTTTCGCCGCTACCCGGGCACAAGATTAGCAGTGGGAATAATGATTTGCGCAGATAACCATCCGAGGTGGGCTATGTCCGTTTATCACCATGCGCTGGTGCTGATTAACAGCAGCACTGACGGGATTCCGCTGCTTCAGCACGCGGCTAAAATGGCCGAAGAGAGCGCCATGAAGGTAACCATCGCCCACATCAGCACCGACTATCGGGCGCTGAACTACGTTTCCGACTGCCTGATGGATGATGACGTCTCGCAGGAGGTTATCCAGGCCAAAGCCTTGCTCAACGAACTGGCGACCACCGTCGCCCTGCCGGTGCAGACGCTGGCGCTGGTCACCGCCCGCCGCTTTTCCGACGTCGAAGCGTGCGTGCATCAGCGCAGCGTCGATTTGATTATTGCCGGGCACCGCAACCGGCTGCTGGGGGTGATGGCTTCCCACTCCCTCGAGTACATTAACCATCTCAGCGTCGACGTGCTGATTAAGCACCTGCCGTAGGTCGCTCGTTCAAACCTCGTCCGGCTGATTAGGGATTCACTTCCCGCAGCGAGCTCAGCAGCAGCGCAAAACACGCCTCAATCAGCGGCGGTAGCGGCTGCGGCCCGCGCATCAGCGCCACGGTGCGGCTCAGCGCCGGCTGCTGCAGCTGGGCTATCTTCAGCTGCGGATCGCATAAATGGGTGGTATAGAGCTCGGGCAGGATGGCGACAGCCAGCCGCGAGCGCACCAGGCCATACAGCGTTTCGATATAGTCCACCTGGTAGCGGGTATTCAGCGTCAGGCGATGGCTCTCCGCCAGCGCCCCCACCAGCCGCTGGATATTGCCCTTCGAGAACACCGCGATATCGCGGCCGGCCAGCAGCTTCCACGGCAGATGCGGCTGGCCGGCGAGCGGATCGTCGCCGTGCAGCACCGCCACGAACGGGTCCTCGCGTAGCGGATAAACCTGCAGCTCAGCGGGAAGCGAACTGTCGATGGCGCCGACGGCGAAATCAATCTGCCCGCTTAGCAGCTCGCGCACCAGCGCGTCGTTGGCCCGATCGTGAAACTCGACCCGCAGGCGCGGAAAGGTCCCGGCCAGGGTCTGCGGCAGCAGGGGAAACAGCAGCGAGCTGACCGACGGCATCAGCCCAATGCGCACCGTACCGTCGCCGCCGGCTTCAACAATCTGCCGCATATCCTCGAACGCCAGCTGGGCCACGCTCAGCACGCGCTGCGCGTGGGGCAGGATCGCCGCGCCCAGCTCGGTCAGCGTCACCGCAGAGGTGGTGCGGTTCACCAGCTTGCCGCCGAGCACCGCCTCGACCTGGCGCAGCGCGCTGCTCAGCGCCGGCTGGCTGATGGCCAGCCGGTTGGCGGTATCGGTAAAGTGACGCAGCTGCGCCAGGGTAACGAAATACTGTAGCTGCTTAAGAGAAAGCGCGGGCAGCCGCTGCCACGGTTCGGTCATGTTATCCATCGCTGAGAGTGAGCAGGCAAAATAACCCGAGCTTATCGGGCGATAAATTTATTCATCTGGGCAAACGTTTGCCGTGCACCTAGAGTATCGTCATTATCCTTGTGCCGGAGTTGCTATGTCCAGCAGTGCTGAAAACCGCCGCCGCGCCGTACAGGCCGCCCGGGGCGAATTGCCCTTCGACCTCCTGCTCACCGGGGGAGAGATCGTTGATATGGTCACCGGGGAGATCCGCGCCGCCGACGTCGGCATCGTCGGCGAGATGATTGCCAGCGTCCATCCGCGCGGCAGCCGCAGCGACGCCGCGAAATCCCACGACCTGCAGGGCGCCTACCTCTCTCCGGGGCTGATGGATACCCATGTCCACCTCGAAAGCTCCCATCTGCCTCCCGAGCGCTACGCGGAAATCGTCCTCGCCCAGGGCACCACGGCGGTATTTTGGGATCCGCACGAGCTGGCCAACGTGCTCGGCGTGGAGGGCGTGCGCTACGCCGTTGCCGCCAGCCGCAATCTGCCGCTGGAGGTGATGGTCGCCGCCCCCTCCAGCGTCCCGTCCACGCCTGGGCTGGAGATGTCCGGCGCCGATTTTGCCGGCGAAGAGATGACCACCATGCTGGCGTGGCCGGAGGTGCGCGGCGTGGCGGAAGTGATGGACATGCACGGCGTGCTGCATGCCAGCGAGCGGATGCAGGAGATAGTCCAGGCGGGCCTCAACAGCGGCAAGCTGATTGAAGGCCACGCCCGCGGGCTGAACGGCGCGGATCTGCAGGCCTATCTGGCCGCCGGCGTCACCTCCGATCACGAGCTCACCTCCGCGGAGGATGCGCTGGAAAAACTGCGCGCCGGCCTGACCCTGCAAATTCGCGGCTCGCACCCCTATCTGCTGGAGGATATCGTCAAGGCGCTGAAAACCCTGCCGCACCTCTCCTCGCAAATTACCGTATGCACCGACGACGTACAGCCGGATATGCTGCTGGAAAAAGGCGGCATTATCGCCCTGCTTAACCTGCTGATCGGCCACGGCCTGCCGGCCACCGACGCCCTGCGCTTCGCCACGCTGAACGCGGCGATTCGCCTGCAGCGCCATGACTTAGGCCTGATTGCCGCCGGCCGCCGCGCGGACCTGGTGGTGTTCCCGGCGCTCGATAAGCTGCAGGCGCGGGAGGTCTACGTTGCCGGGAAGCTGATTGCCCGGGACGGGCGGCTGTGCCAGCCGATTCCTGCGGCCGCCGGCGTCGCGCCGCCGCGCGATACCCTGCGGCTTGCTCCGCTGAGCGCCGACGACTTTATCCTCAAGGTGGGCGGTATTCGCCACGGCGTCGCCCGCCTGCGGCATATTCGCGGCGCGCGCTTTACGCAATGGGGGGAAGTTGAGGTGCAGATCCGCGACGGTCGCGTCCAGCTGCCCGACGGCTTCAGCCTGATTTGGGTCAAGCACCGCCACGGGCGCCATCAGGCGACGCCGCAGATTGCCCTGCTTGAGGGCTGGGGCGAGCTGCGCGGGGCGATTGCCACCAGCTACTCCCACGACTCGCACAACCTCGTGGTGCTCGGGCGAGACGCCGAGGAGATGGCGCGGGCCGCCAACCGGCTGATCGCCTCCGGCGGCGGCATGGCGCTGACGCAGCGGGGAGAGATTCTGGCCCACGTCGCCATGCCGATTGCCGGGATGCTTTCCGACCTGCCGGCGGCGGAGCTGGCGCGCCAGTTCCGCGAGCTGCGCGATCTGAGCGCCGAGATTGCCGACTGGGAGCCGCCGTACCGGGTGTTTAAGGCTATCGAGGGAACCTGCCTCGCCTGTAACGCCGGGCCGCATTTGACCGATTTGGGTTTGACCGACGGCACCACCCGCCGGATCGTCGACCCGCTGATAGCCTGCCGGGAAACCCCGGAGCATACCGACAACAATAATCATCACGGAGCCTGATAATGGCCGACAACACACTTCCTGCATCAACCCGGGGCAGCTGGCTGGAACGGCGATTTTCCCTCTACTCGCGCGGCAGTACGCTGCGTACCGAGTGCCTGGCGGGTATCACCGGCTTTCTCGCCGCCGCCTATCTGCTGGTGGTCATCCCCGGCCTGCTGGCGGTCGGCGGGATGGATAAAGGCGCGGTCACCACCGGAACGATTCTGGTCTTCGTCGCCGGCACGCTGCTGATGGCGTTCTACGCCAACCTGCCGTTTATCGTCGGCCCCGGCATCGGCGGGTCGGTGCTGGTGGGCGTCACCCTGGCCGGCAGCGAAGGTATCGGCTGGCAAATCGGCCTCGGCATCGCCTGCTGGTCCGGGATTCTGTTCTTCCTGTTGACCAAATTCGGCCTGCGCGAGGTGGTGACCCGCTCGGTGCCGCAGTCGATCAAGCTGGGGCTCACCGCCTCCATCGGGCTGTTCGTGGCGGTTCTCGGCTTTCGCAACGCCGGCCTGGTGCTGGCGAATGCCAAAACTAACGCCCTGATGCTCGGCGATTTCCTGGCCCCCGGCGCGCTGGTGGCGCTGTGCGGCCTGTTTCTCGCCATTGCGCTGCAGGCGCGGCGCATCCCGGGCGCGATCCTGTGGGCGATCCTCGTCGCCACCCTGGTGGGGATCCCGTTCGGCGTCACCCGCCTGCCGGGCAGCTTTATCGCCATGCCGCACTCGCTGACGCCGGTGCTCGGCCACGTCGATATGCTCGGCGCGCTGAATATCGCCTTTCTGCCGTTCCTGTTTATCTTTTTCGCCTCCGAGTTTTTCTCCACCATGGGAACCACTCTGGCGGTAGGCGGCGAGGCGGGCCTGCTGGATGAGGAAGGCAATATGCCCCACATCAACCGGCCGTTTATGGTCGACTCCATTGCCGCCGCCATCGGGCCGTGGGTCGGCATTACGGCCGCCACCGCGCTGATTGAGTCCTCCGCGGCGGCCGAAGCGGGCGGTAAAACCGGGCTGACGGCGCTGGCGGCGGCGGTGATGTTCCTGCTGATGCTGCTGTTTACCCCGATTGCGCTGATGATCCCCAAAGAGGCCACCGCGCCGGCGCTGATCCTGATCGGTCTGAATATGTTCAGCGGTCTGCGCAAGGTCGATTTAGCCAACTTTACCGACGGGCTGCCGGTGCTGATGATGGTGATGATCACCCTGATTGCCAACAGCTTTGGTACCGGCATCGCCGGCGGGCTGCTGTTCTATATCGTGATTAAGGCCGTGGCCGGCAAGTGGCGCGAGATCCCGCCAGGGCTGTGGATCCTCGCGCTCCCGCTGGTCTACTACTTCGCGACCCTGGTCAGGCACTAAGGCGCCGGGCGCTGGTTGTGCAGCGCCTCGCAGCGGGCCTTCACCTCTTCATACAGCAAACGCACCGCGGCGGAGAGCTGCTTGCGGTGCGGGCAAATCATATTCAGCGGCACCCGGTCGCCCTGATACTGCGGCAGCAGAACCTTCAGCCGCCCGGCGCGAATATCGTCGCTGACGTCGAGCCAGGATTTGTAGGCAAACCCCTCCCCGGCAATCGCCAGGCGGCGAATCACTTCCGCATCGTCGCTGACGATAACGCCGGAAACCTGCAGGTGCTGAACCTCCCCCGCCAGGCTTAACGACCAGCGATCGAACTGCGCCGGCTGCTGCCCGACCTCCCGCGCCGCCTCGCTGAAGCTACCCAGCGCCGCCGCGCGGACGAATAACGTCAGATCTTCCAGTCTGAACATATTAGCTCCCACCTCCCAATCCCCGGACTTTTCCTAAAACAGGCGCCGTTCGCTGAATCGCGTAATCCGCACCATCGTTTGCTTACATTTTTAATCAACCAGTACTTGCCATCGCCCTCATGCTTCGGAATGATACGAGGCTGCGATTTTGAGTCCAGGATAATAATGAGGAATTTATGCGTAAAACAAAAATGCTGCTTCTGGGCGTACTGCTGGCCGGTACCGGCACCGTTTGCTCGGTTTCCGCCGCCGATCTGCAGAAATATGAGCTGGACGGCGTCACCTCCGACTTTCAGCAGTTTCGCGTAGGCGATACCGTGCCGCCGCTGTATATGACCCCGGAGTACACCATCAAGCAGTGGCAGCAGCGCCACCTGCCTGCGCCGGACGCCAACACCCACTGGACCTACATGGGCGGCAGCTACGTGCTGGTGACCGAGCCTGAAGGCAAAATTGTCAAAATTTACGACGGCGAGATTTTCTACCAGCACTGATTGCGCGCAGCGACGATTAGCCGCCACGAAAAACGCCCGGTCCTTCTGCTGCTCCCGCATGGCGCAGCGAAGTCCCGGGCGTTGTTTTACCCGCGTCGGTTACACCGCGCGGAAGGCGATCTCGCTGGGGATAACCTCACCCTGCCAGTAAAGCTGGGCCGCCACGCGCCCTGCCAGTTGGCGATAGATATCGGTAAACTCGCTTTCCGGGCGGGCGATCACCGTCGGGGTCCCGTTATCGAGGTCCTCGCGCAGGTGAATGTGCAGCGGCAGCTGGCCGAGCAGCTGGGTGTGATATTTTTCCGCCAGCTTCTCCGCGCCGCCGGCGCCAAAGATAGCCTCATGGTGACCACAGTTGCTGCAAATATGCATGCTCATGTTCTCCACGATACCCAGCACCGGCACCTCGACTTTTTCGAACATCACGATGCCCTTTTTGGCATCGATCAGCGCGATGTCCTGCGGCGTGGTCACTACCAGCGCGCCGGTCACCGGGATGTTCTGCGCCAGCGTCAGCTGAATGTCGCCGGTGCCCGGCGGCATATCCAGCACCAGATAGTCGAGATCCGGCCACAGCGTCTCCTGCAGCATCTGCATCAGCGCTTTGCTGGCCATCGGCCCGCGCCACACCATGGCGTTCTCGTCAGTCACCAGATAGCCGATGGAGTTGGTGGCGAGGCCGAATTTGATAATCGGCGCCATATGGGTGCCGTCAGGGGAGGTGGGACGCTGATCTTCCGCGCCCAGCATGGTGGGAATCGACGGGCCGTAAATATCGGCGTCGAGAATACCAACCTTAGCCCCTTCCGCCGCCAGCGCCAGCGCGAGGTTAACCGCCGTAGACGATTTCCCGACCCCGCCCTTGCCGGAGCTGACGGCAATAATATTCTTCACGCCGTTGACGCCCGGCTGATTTTTCACCCGTTTCAGAGTGGCGATGCTGTACGTCAGCTTCCAGTCGATAGCCTGGGCGCCGGTAATGCGCAGCAGCTCGGCGCTGCACTGCTCTTTCAGGATTTCAAAAGCGCTATGCCAAACGAACGGCATCTGAATCTCGATATGCACGGTGTCGTCCAGCCAGGCGACGTGGTGCAGCGCCTTCAGCGCGGTGAGATTGTGCTTCAAAGTGGGGTGCTGAAAATTAGCCAGAGTCCCGGCGACCATCGCGCGTAGACGTTCGGGGGATTTGGCCTGGGATTGCGAATTCATCCCGACTCCTTTGTTGTTATGAGATGCTTTCAGTAATGATTGAGTCTATCACAGCTGGGGATTATCCATATATGGATAGCCATTTATGGCGCACCCAGTGCCCTTTTGGTAATATCAAAAGCCCTTTTTACAACAGAAGATGTAATGCTCACTATGACTCAAGTCGCGAAGAAAATTCTGGTAACGTGCGCGCTGCCGTACGCCAACGGCTCAATCCACCTCGGCCACATGCTGGAGCACATCCAGGCTGATGTCTGGGTCCGTTACCAGCGAATGCGCGGCCACGAGGTCAACTTCATCTGCGCCGACGACGCCCACGGCACGCCGATCATGCTGAAAGCTCAGCAGCTTGGCGTCTCTCCGGAGCAGATGATTGGCGAAATGAGTCAGGAGCATCAGGCCGATTTTGCCGGTTTTGACATCAGCTACGATAACTACCACTCCACCCACAGCGAAGAAAACCGTGAGCTGTCGGAGCTTATCTACACGCGCCTGAAAGAGAACGGTTTTATCAAAAACCGCACCATCTCTCAGCTCTACGATCCGGAAAAAGGGATGTTCCTCCCCGACCGTTTCGTGAAGGGCACCTGTCCGAAGTGTAAATCACCGGATCAGTACGGCGATAACTGCGAAGTGTGCGGCGCGACCTACAGCCCGACCGAGCTTATCGAGCCGAAATCGGTGGTTTCCGGCGCGACGCCGGTGATGCGCGAATCCGAGCACTTCTTCTTCGACCTGCCGTCGTTTAGCGAAATGCTGCAGGCGTGGACCCGTAGCGGCGCGCTGCAGGAGCAGGTGGCGAATAAGATGCAGGAGTGGTTCGAGTCCGGTCTGCAGCAGTGGGACATCTCCCGCGACGCGCCGTACTTCGGTTTCGAAATTCCCAACGCGCCGGGCAAATACTTCTACGTCTGGCTGGACGCGCCGATCGGCTACATGGGTTCATTCAAAAACCTGTGCGACAAACGTGGCGACAGCGAAAGCTTTGACGCCTACTGGAAGAAAGATTCCGCCGCCGAGCTGTATCACTTTATCGGCAAGGATATCGTCTACTTCCACAGCCTGTTCTGGCCGGCGATGCTGGAAGGCAGCGGCTTCCGCAAGCCGACCAACCTGTTCGTTCACGGCTACGTGACGGTCAACGGCGCGAAGATGTCTAAATCGCGCGGCACCTTCATTAAAGCCAGCACCTGGCTGAACCACTTTGATGCCGACAGCCTGCGCTACTACTACGCCGCCAAGCTCTCTTCGCGCATCGATGATATCGATCTCAATCTCGAAGACTTCATTCAGCGCGTCAACGCCGACATCGTCAACAAGCTGGTTAACCTCGCGTCGCGCAACGCCGGCTTTATCGCCAAACGCTTCGACGGCGTGCTGACCGCCGAGCTGGCCGATCCGGCGCTGTACAAAACCTTCACCGATGCGGCCGCAAGCATTGGCGAAGCGTGGGAAAGCCGCGAGTTCGGTAAAGCCATCCGTGAAATCATGGCGCTGGCCGACGTGGCTAACCGCTACGTTGACGAGCAGGCGCCGTGGGTCGTCGCCAAACAGGAAGGTCGCGACGCCGATCTGCAGGCTATCTGCTCCATGGGCCTGAATATGTTCCGCGTACTGATGACCTGGCTCAAGCCGGTGCTGCCGCAGCTGGCCGCCCGCGCCGAAGCCTTCCTCAACGCCGAGCTGAGCTGGGATGGCGTCCAGCAGCCGCTGCTGGGGCACAAGGTCAACGCCTTCAAGGCGCTGTATAACCGCATCGAAATGAAGCAGGTTGAGGCGCTGGTAGAGGCATCGAAGGAAGAGGTGAAGGCGCTCTCCGCCCCGGTCACCGGCCCGCTGGCGGACGATCCGATTCAGGAAACCATCACCTTTGACGATTTTGCCAAAGTGGATATGCGCATCGCGCTGATCGAAAACGCCGAATTCGTCGACGGTTCCGACAAGCTGCTGCGCCTGACCCTGGATCTCGGCGGCGAGAAGCGCAACGTCTTCTCCGGCATCCGCAGCGCCTACCCCGATCCGCAGGCGCTGATTGGGCGTCTGACGGTGATGGTCGCCAACCTGGCGCCGCGCAAGATGCGCTTCGGCATCTCCGAAGGAATGGTGATGGCGGCGGGCCCTGGCGGGAAAGATATCTTCCTGCTCAGCCCGGACAGCGGCGCTCAGCCCGGTCAGCAGGTCAAATAACCCCCGCGTAAAACGCTGCCCCGGCAGCGTTTTTTTGCCTGAAGCCCCTCCCGGCAGGCTCTTTAATTTGCACAGTCTGCCAATCAGAACAATAATCAATACGCTATTCTGACAACGGAACGGTATTAATAACAACACAGGGAACCGGGATGAAATACACACACAGGCTGGCCGCGATCGCCGTCGCCGCTCTGCTGACCGCGGCGCTGGCCGGCTGCGATAATCAAAAAGAGCAGAGCAAAACCTTTAACCGCGCGGCCGAAGGCGTCAAGCTCAGCTTCACCTACTATTATGACGGCGACAAAGTGCTGCGCCAGGATGCCAACAACACTATCCCCTATAAAACCATCGGCGCCAGCAACAAAGAGCAGGCGCGGGCGATTATAGAACCGATGAGCAGCGTCTACCGCAGCATCAAGGGCGTGGAGCAAACCATCGACTATAAGGACAGCTATGCTCTGGAGCATCTGAGCGTCGATTTTAAGGAGGCGAAAATTAGCGAACTGTGCAAGCTGCCGGGATCGATGTTCACCGACTGCTCGCGGCAGTTTGTGTCGATGTCGGTATCGGAAAAATTGCTCGAAGAGCAGGGTTTTCAGGAAGTGAAGTAGGCCGTAGCCCGGCGAAGCGCTGCGCCAGCCGGGCCGTCTGATGCGCTAACTCAGGGTTTGGCGGCGTGCACGCGCTCGGTCAAACCGCGCAGGAAATAGCGCAGGAACTGGTCGCCGCACTCGCGGAAGTTTTTATGCTCCGGCGCGCGCATCATGGCGGTAATTTCCGGCATCGAGACGCGGAACTGCTGCCGGGTCAGAATGGCAAGAATATCGTCGGTCTTCAGAGAGAAGGCAATGCGCAGCTTTTTCAGCACGATATTGTTATTTACCCGACGCTCAACCGCCAGCGGCGGCGCGGACTCATCTTTACCGCGTTTGTCGTAAATCAGACCGTTGAGGAAGACCGACAGAAGGATATCCGGGCAGCGCTGGAAGCCCTCCTCGTCCTCTTTTTTCAGCCACGGTACCAGCTGCTCTGCGCTGACGACGGAATCGCCGAGCGCAAAAATACGCACCAGGCCATCATTATTGGTTTTTAAGGTGTAGCGCAGGCTACGTAGGATATCGTTGCTGATCATAATGCCTTCATGATGAAAAAAACTGGCGCTAAGTCTACCACGATTCTGCCGTTTTACAGACCAATCGCCTCTTTCAGGCTTTTTAAGTAGCGGCGGCTGACCGGCACCGTATGCCCGGCGCGCATCAGCAGCTCGGCCTGGCCGTTCTCCTCGAGACGAATCTCCTTCAGGTGGGCCATATTGACCAGATACTGGCGGTGGCAGCGCAGCAGCGGCGTGCGGCTCTCAAGAGTGCGCAGGGTCAGCTCGGTAAAGCCCTCCTTCCCTTCGCTGTCGGTGACGTAAATCCCGCTCATCCGGCTGCTGACAAACGCCACGTCCTCCATCTGCAGCAGCCAGATCCGACTATGCCCGCTGCAGGGGATATACTTCAGCGCCTGCTGAGCATCGTCGAGCAGCGAAATATCCTGCAGGCTACGCTCCTGGCGCAGACGAGCCAGGGTTTTATCCAGCCTGGCGGCCTCAATCGGCTTGAGCAGATAGTCAAACGCGTGCTCCTCGAACGCCTTCACCGCATATTCGTCGAAGGCGGTCAGGAACACGATATAGGGCCGATGCTCCGGATCGAGCATGCCGACCATCTCCAGCCCGCTGATGCGCGGCATCTGAATATCGAGGAACAGCACGTCCGGGCGCAGCCTGTGCACCGCGCCGATCGCCTCAACCGCGTTACCGCACTCGCCCAGCACCTCGATATCGCTCTGCGCTTCCAGCAGGATACGCAGGTTTTCACGCGCCAGCGGCTCATCATCAACGATTAATACTTTTAACACGCGCACTCCTCCACGGGCAGTCGCAGCGTAACGCGGGTAAAGCGCTCGGCTTCACAGGTCACGGTAATTCCACACTCGGCGCCAAAGCGCGCCCGCAGCCGCCGATCCACCAGGCTCATGCCGAGTCCGCTGGCGTCCGGATTGGCCTGATACAGCCCGGCGTTATCTTCGATATCCAGCCGCAGCCAGCGCGCGTCCTGGCTGGCACGAATGATAATCTCGCCCACGCCAAGGTGCTGCGAGGTGCCGTGCTTAATGGCGTTTTCCACGATCGGCTGCAGGGTAAACGCCGGTAATTGATGATGCGCCAGCGCGTCGGGCACCAGCATCTGAATCTGGAGATTGGCCTGAAAACGCGCTTTTTCAATCTGCAGATAGGCGTTCACATGCTCAATCTCATCGGCGAGGGTGACAATTTCCGACGGCCGCTTCAGGTTCTTGCGAAAGAAGGTCGACAGATACTGCACCAGCTGGCCGGCCTGATCGCTGTCGCGGCGAATCACCGCCTTCAGGGTATTGAGGGCGTTGAACAGAAAGTGCGGGTTCACCTGGGCGTGCAGCAGCTTAATTTCCGACTGGGTGAGCAGTGCCTTCTGTCGTTCGTACTGCCCGGCCAGAATCTGCGCCGACAGCAGCTGGGCAATCCCCTCGCCCAGGGTACGGTTGATGGAGCTGAACAGCCGGTTCCTGGCCTCATAGAGTTTGATGGTGCCAATCACCCGCTGGTTCTCGCCGCGCAGCGGGATCACCAGCGTCGAGCCGAGCTTGCAGTGCGGATGGATTGAGCAGCGGTAGGGAACCTCGTTACCGTCTGCATAGACCACTTCGCCGCTTTCGATCGCCTTTTGCGTGTAGAGCGAGGAGATAGGCTTGCCGGGCAGATGGTGATCGTCGCCGATGCCGGTAAAGGCCAGCAGCCGCTCGCGATCGGTAATCGCCACCGCGCCGATATCCAGCTCCTGGATCAGCACCTGCGCCACCCGCATGCTGTTCTCTTCGTTAAATCCCTGGCGCAGGATCCCCTCCGTCGAGGCCGCAACCTTCAGCGCGGTGGCGGAAAACGCCGAGGTGTATTTTTCAAACATCGCCCGCTTATCGAGCAGGATACGCATAAACAGCGCGGCGCCGACGGTGTTGGTGACCATCATCGGCGCGGCAATGCTCTGCACCAGATGCAGGGCGTCCTGAAACGGGCGCGCGATCAGCAGAATGATCATCATCTGCACCAGTTCGGCAAAGAAGGTGATCGCCCCGGCGGTCAGCGGGCTGAAGACCTTGTCCGGCCGCCCGCGCTTCACGAGGACGCTGTGCACCAGCCCGCCAAGCAGCCCTTCAACAATGGTCGAAACCATGCAGCTTAGCGCGGTCATACCGCCGAGGGAGTAGCGATGCAGCCCGCCGGTGAGGCCCACGAGGCCGCCGACCACCGGCCCGCCGAGCAGGCCGCCCATCACCGCGCCGATGGCCCGGGTATTGGCGATAGAGTCTTCGATATGCAGACCGAAGTAGGTCCCCATAATGCAGAAAATAGAGAAGGTAACGTAGCACAGCAGCTTGTGCGGCAGGCGGACGGTGACCTGCATCAGGGGGATGAACAGCCGCGTCTTGCTCATCAGCCACGCGATGACCAAAAAGACGCACATCTGCTGAAGCAGCAACAACACCAGATCGAACTCGTACATACCCGCAGACCACACATCACCTGAAAGCGCGTAACATACACCACCCCGCCGAATCTTTCTTTGAAGCGCTACAAGAAAATGAGCATTCGTGGCCACGATCGCACTTCTCTGCGCCCCGCCTTAGCTGACGCGAACAAAAAATAAGCAAACACTTCCCCTTCCCGAAACAGCTTCTACAGTTATAGGGAGGAGAATTCTGCGGGAGGGGAAGAGATGACGCTTTATACGATTGGTGAAGTGGCGCAGCTTTGCGATATTAACCCGGTAACGCTTCGCGCCTGGCAGCGGCGCTACGGGCTGCTCAAACCCCAGCGCACCGACGGCGGCCACCGCCTGTTCAGCGAGCAGGAGATTGACCGCATCCGCGAAATTAAGCGCTGGATTGACTCCGGCGTTCAGGTGGGAAAGGTCAAAACGCTGCTCACCGACAGCGACCCGCAGGAGCAAGGCGGCTGGCGCGAACAGCAGGAGATCGTGCTGACGCTGCTCCACGACGGCAGCTACCACCGCCTGCGCTCGTGGATTAAAGAGCGCAGCCACAGCTATTCGGCGCACACCCTGGTCAACCACCTGTTTATTCCTTTACGCCATCGCTTGCTTAGCCCGCAGCCAACGCTTATCGCCCTGCGCGGCATTCTCGACGGGATCCTCATCAGCCATATTGCGCAAAGCCTGGCCAGCGCCTGGAAGCGCCCCGGCAGCCACGCGCTGGTGGTGGGCTGGAACACCGGCGACATCGCCCGGCTGTGGCTGGAGGGCTGGGTGGCCAGCGAACAGGGCTGGCGGGTCGACGTCGTCGCCCACTCGCTGACGCAGATTCGCCCGGAGCTGTTTTCCGGGAGCACCCTGCTGGTGTGGTGCGGCGAAACGCCCGCCCCCGCCGAGCAGGAACAGCTGCTGGGCTGGCAGCAGCAGGGGCGCGTTATCTGGCTAAATAGCAATTAATGTTTCGTTAACACCCGCGCTTCACCGTATAATCGCCCGGTTAACATCAGGAGCCTATTATGAAGCCAGCAAAAATTGCGGTTATTACCCTGTTCTTATTTATGGCTATCGGCGGGATCAGCGGCGTGATGCTTGCCGGTTACTCCTTTATCGTTCGCGGCGGTGTCGGCTGATTCGCTGATTCAGCCGCTCAAACCCGCGATCGACCAGGATCGCCGCCAGCGCCACCAGCAGCGCCCCCTGCACAACATAGGCGGTATTAAACCCGCTCAGGCCAATGACAATCGGCGTGCCGAGAGTATTGGCCCCGACCGTTGAGGCGATCGTCGCCGTCCCTATATTGACGATCGTCGAAGTGCGTATACCCGCCAGCATCACCGGCGCCGCCAGCGGCAGCTCAACTTTAATTAGCCTCTGCCAGCGGGTCATCCCCATTCCCTGCGCCACCTCAAGAGCCCCCGGAGGCACCGCGCTCAGGCCCGCCAGGGTGCCCTGCAGCACCGGCAGTATGCCGTACAGCGCCAGCGCAATCAGCGCCGGCTCCCAGCCAAATCCCAGCACCGGAACGGCAATCGCCAGCACCGCCACCGGCGGAAAGGTCTGCCCCATCGCGGCGATGGTCTCCACCAGCGGGCGAAATTCGCGGCCCGCGGGACGGGTTACCGCAATCCCTGCCCCAACGCCAATAAGGGTTGCCGCGAGGCTGGAGAGCGCCACCAGCCAGCAGTGGGCGAAGGTCAGAGAAAGAAAGCTCTGCTGCTGATAGACCGGGCGCGGCAGCTCCGGAAACAGAGCGCTAAACAGCGGCCCGCTGTAGGGCAGCGCCAGCAGAATGGCGATAAACAGCGCCAGCAGCCACAGCAGCGGATCACGCAGAACCGTCACGCCGAACCTCCTCGCGCAGCAGGTCGGCAAAGTGCAGCGTCCCGCACGCATCCCCCCGTTCGTCCACCACCGGCAGCACCTCGCGGCGGTGGGCCACGAACAGCGACAGCGCCTCGCGCAGGGTCATCGTCACGTTGAGGGTATCGCCGACGAGACGTTCATCGCGGCGCAGATAGTCGGCGACGCCGCGCAGCGACAGCAGGCGCACGCCGAGCTCGCTGCGGCCAAAAAAGGTCTCGACAAAGTCATTCTTCGGCTGCAGCAGCATCTGCAGCGGCTCCCCCTGCTGCACCACTTCGCCGCCGTCCATCAGCACCAGGTGATCCGCCAGCCGCAGCGCTTCGTCAATATCGTGAGTAACCAGCACAATCGTGCGCCCCAGCAGCCGGTGAATGCGGATCATCTCCTGCTGCAGCGCCTCGCGGGTCACCGGATCGAGCGCGCCGAAGGGCTCGTCCATCAGCAGCACCTCCGGATTGGCCGCCAGCGCCCGCGCCACCCCAACCCGCTGCTGCTGGCCGCCGGAAAGCTGGTGCGGATAGCGCGCCCGCAGCGTGGCCTCCAGCCCCAGCAGCGCCATCAGCTCATCAACCCGCGCCTCCACTTTTTGGCGCGGCCACTTCTGCAGCTGCGGAACGGTGGCGATATTCTGCGCCACCGTCCAATGGGGAAACAGGCCTATCGACTGGATGGCGTAGCCCATCCGCCGCCGCAGCGCCAGCACCGGCTGCTCGCGGATATCCTGGCCGGCGAAGCGGATCGCGCCGCTGTCGTGCTCAACCAGCCGGTTGATCATCTTCAGCGTCGTCGACTTGCCCGAGCCGGAGGTGCCGATCAGCACCGAGAAAGCCCCCTCGCGCAGGCGCAGGTTGAGGTTTTTCACCGCCGGCTGCCCGGCAAAAGATTTGCTTACGCCGTCAAATTCAATCACCGGCCTCTCCTTTTAGCAACGCGCCCCACAGCGCAAAAAGCGCATCCACCACCACCGCCAGCGCAATCGTCGGGATCACCCCCAGCAGCACCAGGTCCAGCGCGCTGCTGAGCAGGCCCTGGAAGACCAGGACGCCGAATCCGCCGGCGCCGATCAGCGCCGCCACCACCGCCATGCCGACGGTTTGCACGCTCACCACCCGCAGGCTACGCAGCAGTATCGGCAGCGCCAGCGGCAGCTGTACCTGCCAGAAGCGCTGGAGCGCGCTCATGCCCATCGCCACGGCGCTTTCCAGCGCTTCCCGCGGCACCTGCTGCAGGCCGGTGACCACCCCGCGCACCAGCGGCAGCAGCGCGTAGAGTACCAGCGCAATCAGCGCCGGCGCCGTTCCGGTACCGGAAATACCGGCATCGGCCAGCGCGGGAAAGCGCCGCGTCAGGCCGGCAAGCGGCGCGATCAACAGGCCAAATAGCGCCACCGAGGGGATAGTTTGAATCACGTTGAGGCAGGTAAACACCGACGACTGCCAGCGCGGCTGTCGCCAAATCCATACGCCCACCGGCACGCCGATGAGCAGAGCGGGCAGCAGCGTGCCGAACAGCAGAAGCACGTGCTGGCGCAGGGCATCGTCAAAGATGTCCTGACGGTTGGCGTACTCTTTGAGCAGCGAGAGCGAATCAAGCCTTCCCGCCGCCAGCAGAACGCAGGGGATAACCCAGATTTGCGCATTGAGCAGCCAGCGCCACAGCGCCCGCGGCGTCAGGCGCCGTATCGCATCGCTGGCCAGCAGCAGGCACAGCGCCAGCGAAAGCCACAGGCCGCTGCCCGGCGACGTGCGCGCCAGCGGCGACCCGCTTTGCGCCAGCTGCAGACCCGCCTGCCCGGCGCCGTACCACAGCAGCGGCAGCAGCGCATCGGCGATCAGGAAGGTTAGCAGCAGCGGTAAACGGCCCGGAAGCGCGCAAAGCAGCAGGACGGCCAGCGCCATCCCCAGCTGCGCGGCGGCCAGCCACGGCCAGCTCTGCCACAGCCAGCGCGCCTCTCCGGATAGCAGCCGGTTCGGCGCATAGTTCACAAACGGCAGCGCCACCATCATCAGCAGTAAAAGTGCCAGCAGCAGCGAAACGCGGTTATAGCAACGAATAGCCACCAAAACCTACTTCAACAGCCCTTTTTGCTGCAGATAATCTGCGGCAACTTTCTTCGCATCCAGCCCTTCCACCGCGATGCTGGCGTTGAGCTGCTGCAGCGTTTTTTCATCAAGGCTGGTGAAGACCGGCTGCAGCCACTGCGCCATCTGCGGATAGGCCTTCAGCACCGCTTCACGCACCACCGGCGCCGGGGCGTAGATCGGCTGCACGCCTTTCGGGTCGCTCAGGGTTTGCAGCCCGAGCGCGGCCACCGGCCCGTCGGTACCGTAGGCCATCGCCGCGTTGACGCCGGAGGTCTGCTGCGCCGCCGCCTTGATGGTCACCGCCGTGTCGCCGCCCGCCAGCGACAGCAGCTGGTTTTGATTCAGTTTGAAATCGTAGGCCTTTTCAAAGGCCGGGAGCGCGTCCGGGCGTTCGATAAACTCGGCGGAGGCCGCCAGCTTGAATTCACCGCCCTTCTGCAGATAGCCGCTCAGATCGGCCAGCGAGGTGAGATGGTTTTTTTGCGCCACATCCTGACGCACGGCGATAGTCCAGGTATTGTTGGCCGGCGCCGGCGTTAGCCAAATCAGCTTATTCTTCTCGCCGTCCAGGGTTTTGACCTTCTCATAACCCTGCTGCGCGTTTTTCCACGCCGGGTCGTTCTCCTGCTTAAAGAAGAAGGCCCCGTTGCCGGTGTACTCAGGGTAAATATCTAATTCCCCCGCGGTAATGGCGCCGCGCACCACCGGCGTGGTGCCGAGCTGAATTTTATTCACCGTCTTCACGCCGTGGCTCTCGAGAACCTGCAAAATAATATTGCCCAGCAGCGCCCCTTCGGTATCAATTTTTGAGCCCACTTTGACAGGTTCCGCCGCCTGCAGCGGCAGGCTCACCAGGGCTGCCAGCGCCAGCGCGCCCGACCATTTGCTTGCAATCATCATCCCGCTTCCCTCTTTAATTTGCGCTCCATTTACAGAAGGTTAAGAGAAAAGCGTAGCCCAAATGCGCGATGAAAGGAAAAGAAAAGGCCGGTTACCCGGCCTGATAGATGGTCAACGTCGGCGCACCGCGCCCGGCGAAATTAGAGCAGTTCAAACTCACCCTGCTTCACGCGGGCGGAGTCTACGCCAATAAAGACGTTGAATTTCCCCGGCTCGGCGGCGTATTTCATTTTCTGGTTCCAGAACTTCAGCGCGTCGACCTCAATCGGGAAGCTGACGGTTTGCGTCTCGCCCGGTTTGAGCATCACGCGCTTGAAGCCGCGCAGCATTTTCACCGGCCGGCTCATCGAGGCGGTCACGTCCTGCAGGTACAGCTGGATCACCGTCGCCCCTTCGCGCTTGCCGGTATTGGTTACCTGCACGCTGGCGGTCACGCTGCCGTCGGCCCGCATGGTCGGCGCCGACATTTTGACGTCAGAAACGCTAAAGGTGGTGTAGCTCAGGCCGTAGCCGAATGGGTACAGCGGGCCGTTGGCCTCGTCGAAGTAGCGCGAGGTGTACTTGTTCGGCTTATCGGCGTTGTAGGGACGACCGGTATTGAGGTGGCTGTAGTAGACCGGGATCTGCCCCACCGAGCGCGGGAACGACATCGGCAGCTTGCCGGACGGGTTCGCGTCGCCGAACAGCACGTCGGCGATGGCGTTGCCGCCTTCGGTGCCGGCGAACCAGGTTTCCAGTATCGCGTCAGCCTGCTGGTCCTCTTTAACCAGCGCCAGCGGGCGGCCGTTCATCAGCACCAGCACCAGCGGCTTGCCGGTGGCCTTCAGGGCGCTGATTAAATCGCGCTGGCTCTGGGGCAGCGTGATATCGGTGCGGCTGGAAGCCTCGTGCGCCATCCCCTGAGCTTCGCCAACAACCGCGACGATCGCGTCAGACTGCTTCGCGGCGGCCACCGCCTCGTCGATCATCGCCTGCGGCGAGCGCGGATCGTTCTGCACCGCTTTCTCATACAGGTTGAGGAAATCAACGATGCCTTGATCGTTCGTCACGTTGGCGCCGCGGGCGTAGATCACCTTTCCGCGATCGCCGAGCGCCGTTTTGATCCCGGCGAGCACGGTAACCGACTGATCGGCGACGCCCGCCGCCGACCAGCTGCCCATCATGTCGCGCTTGCTGTCGGCCAGCGGCCCGATGACCGCCACGGTGCCCGATTTTTTCAGCGGCAGGGTCTCGAGACGGTTTTTCAGCAGCACCAGGCTTTCGCGCGCCACTTCGCGGGCCTCTTTGCGGTGCAGGCGGCTTTCGGCGTTGGTGTCCTGCGGGTCGGACTCCTTCGGCCCCAGGTGGCTGTACGGATCGTTAAACAACCCCATATCATATTTGACGTTCAGAACGTGGCGCGTGGCGTCATCCAGCTCTGCCATCGTCACCTTGCCGGACTTCACCAGATCCGGCAGGTATTTGCTGTAGTACTCGTCGCTCATGCTCATATTGATGCCGGACTTCAGCGCCACGCGCACCGCGTCTTCCGGGTCGGAGGCGACGCCGTGCTTGATCAGCTCTTTAATCGCGCCGTGGTCGGAAACGGTAATGCCCTTAAAGCCCCAGTCGTCGCGCAGCACCTCTTTGAGCAGCCACGCGTCGGAGGTAGCCGGCGTGCCGTTGAGCGAGTTAAGCGCCACCATGACCGCGCCGCTGCCGGCATCCAGCCCCGCTTTGTACGGCGGCATATAGTCGTTGAACAGGCGCTGCGGGCTCATATCGACGGTGTTGTACTCTTTCCCGCCCTCCACCGCGCCGTAGGCGGCGAAGTGCTTGACGCTGGTCATCACCGAGTAGCGGTCCGCCGGGCTCTTGCCCTGCATCGACTCAACCATCGCTCTGCCCATCATGGTGGTTAAGTAGGTATCTTCGCCAAAGCCTTCCGAAGCGCGCCCCCAGCGCGGATCGCGGGAGACATCCACCATCGGCGCCCAGGTCATGTTGAGTCCATCGTCGGCGGCCTCATAGGCCGAAATACGCCCGACGGTATTCACCGCGTCGAGGTTAAAGGAGGAGGCCAGGCCGAGGCTTATTGGGAAGACGGTGCGCTGGCCGTGGATCACGTCGTAGGCGAAGAACAGCGGGATTTTCAGCCGGCTGAGCTGCATCACCTGGTCCTGCATCGCGCGGATGTCCGGGCGGGTCACGGTGTTAAAGATCGCCCCCACCTGGCCGTCCTTGATCATCTCGCGGATCGCCTCTTTCGGGTTATCCGGGCCGACGCTAATCAGCCGCAGCTGGCCGATTTTTTCATCGACGGTCATTTTCGTCAGCAATTCGCTGACGAACGCATCTCGCGCCTGCGGCGTTAAGGGGTGGTTGCCAAACAGTTCATCCGCCAGCGCGGGTTGCAGCGCCAGACTTACGGCGACGCCTACAGTGCAGAGCCATTTCATTGTTATCTCTCTTCTCTCAGGCCGGGATCACGGCAAAACATAAATAAAAACCGCAGTTTGCCATAAACATAGGCGAGACGCCTGTAGAAAGCTCGGCTTCTGCTCTGATTTTTCGCAACATTCATGCACCAAATTGTCATACAAAGCGCTATTCTTAGTGCAGAATTTTTTGTCCCACCACAAGGAGTGGATCATGTCATCTGCAGCAACACCGCAAAATAACGCTTTTCTGACCGAGCTGGCGAGAGTGGTTGGCGCCTCGCACCTGCTCACCGATCCGGCCAAAACCCAGCGCTATCGCAAAGGGTTCCGCTCCGGCCACGGCGATGCGCTGGCCGTGGTCTTTCCCGGAACGCTGCTGGAACTCTGGCGGGTGCTGAACGCCTGCGTGGAAGCCGATAAAATTATTCTGATGCAGGCGGCGAATACCGGCCTCACCGAAGGCTCCACCCCCAACGGCAACGATTACGATCGCGATATCGTGATTATCAGCACCCTGCGCCTCGACAAGCTGCATCTGCTGGATAAAGGCGAGCAGGTGCTGGCCTTCCCGGGCACCACGCTCTACTCGCTGGAGAAAGCGCTGAAGCCGTTTGGCCGCGAGCCGCACTCGGTAATCGGCTCCTCCTGCATCGGCGCATCGGTTATCGGCGGCATCTGCAATAACTCCGGTGGCTCGCTGGTTCAGCGCGGCCCGGCCTATACCGAGATGTCGCTGTTCGCGCAGATTGACGAAAGCGGCAAGCTGCGCCTCGTTAACCACCTCGGCATCGACCTCGGCGCCACGCCGGAGCAGATCCTCAGCCGCCTCGACGACGAACGAATTAAAGATGAAGACGTCCTCCACGACGGCCGCCACGCCCACGATCATGATTACGTCACCCGCGTGCGCGACGTCACCGCCGACACCCCGGCGCGCTACAACGCCGACCCCGATCGCCTGTTTGAGTCTTCGGGCTGCGCCGGCAAGCTGGCGGTCTTTGCCGCCCGTCTGGACACCTTCCCGGCGGAAAAGCGCCAGCAGGTCTTCTATATCGGCACCAACCAACCGGCGGTGCTAACGGAAATCCGTCGCCATATCCTCGCTGAATTCGAGCATCTGCCGGTGGCGGGGGAATATATGCATCGCGATATTTACGATATCGCCGAGCGCTACGGCAAGGACACCTTCCTGATGATCGACAAGCTCGGCACCGACAAAATGCCGTTCTTCTTCACCATGAAGGGCCGCACCGACGCGCTGCTGGAGAAGGTGTCGCTGTTTAAACCGCACTTCACCGACCGCTTTATGCAAAAAATCGGTCACGTTTTCCCGGCGCACCTGCCGGAGCGGATGAAAACCTGGCGCGATAAATATGAGCACCACCTGCTGCTGAAGATGGCGGGCGACGGCGTCGAGGAGGCCCAGGCGTGGCTGACGGAGTACTTTAAACAGGCCGAGGGCGACTTCTTCGTCTGCACGGCGGAAGAAGGCAGCAAGGCGTTCCTGCACCGCTTCGCCGCGGCGGGCGCCGCCATTCGCTACCAGGCCATCCACGCCGACGAGGTGGAGGATATTCTGGCGCTGGATATCGCCCTGCGCCGCAACGACAGCGAGTGGTTTGAGCATCTGCCGGCCGACATCGACGACCAGCTGGTCTATAAGCTCTACTACGGCCACTTTATGTGCCACGTCTTCCACCAGGATTACATCGTCAAGAAAGGCGTGGATGCCCACGAGCTGAAGGAAAAAATGCTGGCGCTGCTAAAAGCGCGCGGCGCGCAGTACCCCGCCGAACACAACGTGGGGCATCTGTACGAGGCGCCGGAGAGCTTAAAGCAGTTCTATCGCCAGAATGACCCGACCAACAGCATGAACCCGGGGATCGGCAAAACCAGCAAGCAAAAATACTGGGGCGAGCCGCGGGAGAGCGACAGCAGCGCCTCGTAGGCGCGCTGGCCGAATCCGTTCGGCCTGGCCGTCATCCGCGGGCGGCCAGGCCGAAGGACGATCCCCGCCGGGGCTATTCATCTACCGGGGTTATGTATTACGCTGCATGCCGAAGAAAACGCGTCCCCGGTAAACCTGGCTTAAGGAGCCCCACCATGTCCGAAGCGGATATGTTACACAGCGCTGAATTAGAGATCCGCGAAGCCCTGCCCGATGATGCTCACGCCATCGCCGCGCTGTACGTCTGGCACGTGCTGAACGGCCGCGCCTCCTTTGAGGATATTCCCCCCACCGTCGACGAAATGCGCAAGCGGATTAAAACCGTACGCGACAACGGGCTGCCGTGGCTGGTAGCGCTGTGGCGGGGGAGCATCGTCGGCTACTGCTACGCCACCTTTTACCGCCCTCGCCCGGCCTATCGCTACACTCTTGAAGAGTCGATTTACGTCGAGTCGGGCATGGGCGGGCGCGGCATCGGCAGCGCCCTGCTGTCGCAGCTGATCGCCAGGTGCGAACAGGGTCCGTGGCGGCAGATGCTGGCCATCATCGGCGACGGGCACAATAACGCCGGCTCGCTGGCGATCCACAAAAAATTTGGCTTTAGCGTGGCGGGCCAGCTGCGCAGCGTGGGCTACAAGATGGGCGACTGGCGGGATACGCTGATTATGCAGCGTCCGCTCGGCGACGGCGACCTGACGATCCCGGAATAGGTTCGGGTGAAAATCCGCAGCGGCGTCGCGCGCCGCCTGCGGGGAGAGCGCATACTCGCCGGCCCGGGCCGGCGAGTATGGCGAAGTTTGACGTTCGCTTAATCGTTCTGCGCGGTCTGCGCGCCGCCTTTCAGCATCGCATCCGCCATCTGCGCTTCGCGCTGCTTTTTATAGCTCAGCGCCGAAGCCGGAACCGGCATCACTTTCCCGGTCTCAATCCACGTCCGCAGGCGGCTGGCGTCGGCAAAGTGCGTATATTTGCCAAAGGCGTCCATCACCACCAGCGCCACCGGGCGCTGATTAATCACCGTGCGCATAATCAGGCAGTGCCCCGCGGCGTTAGTAAAGCCGGTTTTGGTCAGCTGAATATTCCAGTTATCGCGATACACCAGGTGGTTGGTGTTGCGGAACGGCAGCGTATAGGCCGGCCGGGCGAACGTGGCCATATCCTCTTTGGTGGTGCTCAGCTGGCCAATCAGCGGGTACTGCTCGCTGGCAATCAGCAGCTTAGTCAGATCGCGCGCGGTCGAGACGTTGTGAATCGACAGGCCGGTCGGCTCAACGTAGCGGGTACGGGTCATGCCCAGCGCCTGCGCCTTGGCGTTCATCGCGCGAATAAAGGCGTCGTAGCCGCCGGGATAGTGATGGGCGAGGCTCGCGGCGGCGCGATTTTCCGAAGACATCAGCGCCAGCAGCAGCATGTTACGGCGGCTGATTTCGCTGTTCAGGCGCACGCGTGAATAGATCCCCTTCATTTCCGGGGTGTGGCTGATGTCCACGCTCAGCATCTCATCCAGCGGCAGATGGGCATCAAGCACCACCATGGCGGTCATCACCTTGGTGATCGAGGCCATCGGGCGAACCAGATCCGGCTGGCTCTGGTAGACAGTTTTTTTACTCGCAAGATCGACAATCATCGCGCTGCCGGAAGCGATATCCGGCTGCATGGCGTGAACGGTCGCGGGGGTTTTTGCTATCGCCTGAGGCGCAAAAGGAACAGCCAGTAGCAAAGTCAGGCTGAGCAAAGAAACTCGAAATTTCGGCATGGTGAGCATTCTGAAAAGTATTTTTGCACGTTTATACGTACGCTGCGGCGCTGAAGCAAAAGCGACGCTGGCAGGGGCAATCATACCGCGCCACGGCGGCGCCTGGCTAATAAGAATCGTGAGCAAATGCTGCATTGCCAGCATAAAAATCTATTTATGCTGGCAATATGTGTTGTCAGAAAAGCCGGTAGCCGTAGCCCCACAGGATAACGGTGATCGCCAGCAGCACTTCCAGCACCAGCACCCCGATCGCGAGGGTGGAGCTGGCGAAGCTGAGCCCCTCTTCACGATTGATATTCAGGAAGGTTGGGATCCCGAGATAGAGCAGATAGCCGGTGTAGAATAGCGCCACCGTACCGACAAACGCGCACAGCCACACCAGCGGATAGAGCGCCACGATCCCGCTTAAAAACAGCGGCGTCGCGACGTAGCCGGCAAACACCATGCAGCGTTTTAGCGAAGGCCGCTGCGGATAGCTTCTCGCCATCCACCAGATGACCCGCCCCATCACCGCCACCCCGGCGAGCATCACGGCATAAAACAGCACCGCTAAGGCCAGCCCGGTGAACAGCGACGGTTTGATCACGGTGCCATCGCCGAAGTTCCAGCCCAGCTGCGTGGTGCCAATAAACGCGCAGATAACCGGAACCGCCGCCATGATCAGCACATGGTGCGTGTAGTGATGCGAAATCGTTTCGTTTTCGCTCTTGATAACGCTCATCTCTTGATTCGGATGAGAGAAAAGTCCCCAGACATGGTTCATAGCGCCCCCCTTGTCACGGCTTCGTACAGCAGTGATACAAGTATAATTCACCCTGCGAGATTATCTTGCCCGGGACGATAAAAAGGCGCTTAACCTCATTTTAAGCGCCAGGGTGTATGCTTAGGCTTTAGGGTAAATACGTCGCATCGTTCAGGATGGCTCCGGCCGGCGGCCGGGCCGCGCGCCAGCATGATCTGAAAGATGCCGCGGGGAGGGAGAATTTTTTGTATGGATATCAATAACCTGATTTCCCATTATGGCTACGCAGCGCTGGTCATCGGCAGCATCGCGGAGGGCGAAACTATCACCCTCCTTGGCGGCGTGGCGGCGCATCAGGGCCTGCTGAAGTTTCCGCTGGTGGTCATCTCCGTGGCGCTTGGCGGAATGATTGGCGATCAGCTGCTGTACCTGCTGGGCAGGCATTTTGGCGGCCGGCTGCTGCGACGCTTTTCCCGCCAGCAGGCGCGGATCCGCAGGGCGCAGCGCATGATACAGCGCCGCCCCTATCTGTTCGTCATCGGCACGCGCTTTATGTACGGCTTTCGCATCATCGGCCCGCTGCTGATCGGCGCCAGCCGCCTGCCGCCGAAGGTCTTTCTGCCGCTCAATATCCTCGGCGCGATCGTCTGGGCGCTGCTGTTTACCACCCTCGGCTATCTGGGGGGAGAGGCCATCGGCCCGTGGCTGCATCATCTTGATGGCCATCTCAAGCACGCGATCTGGCTAATCCTCGCAGTGGTGCTGGTGTTCGCCGCGCACTGGTGGCTAAAGCGCCGCGAGGCGCAGAGGAAAGAGTAGCCGGACGCCCGACCGGCGCCGGCGCCGGGCAACGCAGCTACTTCGCGGCCTGACGGTAGCCCCCGCCCAGCGCGGAGGTCAGCTGAATGCTGGCGTCCAGCCACTGGCCGTGCAGGCGAAGCGCGGAAATCCGCTCTTCGAGCGCCGGCAGCTTCGCCATGCTCACCTTCGAACCCGGCAGCATCCCGGCCTTCATCCGCTCCTGCGCCAGATCCACCATTCGCCGGGCGTCTTTTTCGACCTGCAGCTGCCGCTGGTTTTTCGCCATCAGGGTCTCAACCCGGCTTGCCGCCTTCGCCACCTGATTCACCGCGTCAACGACCGCTTTGTTGTACTTCGCCACCGACAGATTGTTCTGCGCGCTGACGATATCGAGGTTGGCGTTCAGCCGGCCGCTATCAAAGATCGGCAGCGTCAGGCCCGCGGAGAGCCCCAGCTGCTGCGCCGAATGACGGAACAGATCGCTCAGGTGCAGGGCGTCCTGCTGCAGGAAGCCCATCAGGTTAATATCCGGATAGAAGGCCGCTTTCGCCGCATCCACCTCGCTTAACGACGCCTCGATATACCAGTGCGCCTCCTGCAGATCCGGGCGGCGCGCCAGCAGCTCGTAGCCCAGCTCGGCCGGCATCTGCGTGCTGACGGCGGGCAAAGGGGCCGGGCGGAGATTCAGCGCCCGGCCCTGGCCGTTGGTCAGAGCCAGCAGGCGCGCCTCGATCTCCCGCATGCCGCCGGCCACATCGGCCAGCTGCTGCTCGGTTTTGCTGACGCTGATATCGTTCTCCGCCCCTTCGACCGAGTTGGTGATCCCGCGCTGGTATAGCGCTCGATCGACGCTAACGATATTGTTCTGCTCATCCTTCAGCTGCTGCAGCACGTCCTTCACCGCCGCCGCGGTCTGCCACTGCCAGTAGAGCCGCGCCACGCTGCCGGCCAGCAGCTCGCGGGTTTGCGCCTGCTCGGCTATCTGCGCCTTCACTTCGCCGATGCGGGCCTGTACCAGCGCGCGATTTTTACCCCACAGATCCAGATCCCAGCCCGCCGTCAGGCCGAAGGTGCCGTTGGTGTACCACGGCCCGGTGTTGCCGTCGGTATCGCCGGCAAAGGGGCCCATCAGCCCTTCAGAGGACATTTTCTGCCGCTCAACGTCGGCGGAGAAATCCATCTCCGGGCCGAGGCTGGCCTGCGCCATCCGCGCCTGAGCTTCCGCCAGCCTGATGCGCTGCCCGGCAATCTGCATATCGGGGGCGTTGGCTAAGGCGCGCTGAATCAGGCCATTTAGCTGCGGATCGCGATACTCCAGCCACCAGCTGTCATGCGGCCAGCCGTTTTTCACGCTGGCGGGCAGCTCCGTAGCCACATGGGATGCCGGAGTTTGCCGCTGCTGCGGGGCGCCGGTATCGTGCGACGGCGCGCAGCCTGCCAGCGCCATGACCAGGGGTAGCCCAGCGAGGACGCGTTTGCTCGGATTCAGGTTCATGAGATAGGTCAGATGACTTAATAAGGTCGGATATAATAAATTAACCGCCTTCTCGCCGTTAAGTAAAGCGTGTGGCCAGCCAAATCAGATGGTTAAAAATAAACCAACGAATTGGCGGAACGAATATAAGCCAGGATATTTGCGCCGGACCGCGGTTTTTCGCCGGATATGCGGCCCTCGACCGTTCGCTCAAGAGATAAACCGGCGCCTGCGTGCCGCTGGCGAAAGTGCCGTCGGGAACCCGCTCCAGCGCCAGAACGCTGCCGGACATCGGAACCAGAACATCTTTCACCTGCCGCAGCGGCGGCAACGGCGGCCTGCTCCACGCAGCTCTTCGGCAGCCCGGCGAAAAGTGAGCGAATTAGCAATCCTGAGATTAATAGCGGGCAATAGCGGCGGCAATTTCAGCAGAAGTTTTCAGGGTGCGGATCTCATTAAATACCCCCAGCGCTTCGCTATATTCTTTGCGTAAATAGCTGAGCCACTGCTTGATGCGGGCCACGTGGTACAGGCCGGTATCGCCCTGCTTTTCCAGGCGGGTATATTTTTGCAGCAGCAGCACGACCTGCGGCCACGGCATGCGCGGTTCGTTGTACTTTATCACCCGGCTCAGGTTCGGTACGTTTAGCGCTCCCCGGCCGATCATCACCGAGTCGCAGCCGGTAGCCGCCAGGCACGCCTGCGCGCTTTGCCAGTCCCAGATTTCGCCGTTGGCAATCACCGGAATCGATAGCCGCCGGCGGATTTCACTAATTGCCGCCCAGTTGATGCGTTCCGCTTTATACGCGTCTTCTTTGGTACGCCCATGAACGACGAGCTCCGTCGCTCCGGCCTGCTGCACCGCATCAGCAATTTCAAACTGACGCGCCCCGCTGTCCCAGCCCAGACGAATTTTGACCGTCACCGGCAGGTGGTCTGGAACCGCCTCGCGCATCGCCTTCGCGCCGCGGTAAATCAGCTCCGGGTCCTTCAGCAGCGTCGCGCCGCCGCCGCTGCCGTTAACCAGCTTCGACGGACAGCCGCAGTTCAGGTCGACGCCCCACGACCCGAGCTCCACCGCCCGGGCGGCGTTCTCCGCCAGCCACTGCGGATATTGCCCGAGCAGCTGCACGCGCACGCGGGTTCCGGAAGGCGTCCGGCTGTGGTGATGCAGCTCCGGGCAGAGCCTGTAAAACGATTTTACCGGCAGCAGCTGGTCCACCACGCGCAAAAATTCGGTGATGCAAAGATCGTAATCGTTGACTTCGGTCAGCAGCTCGCGCACCAGCGAATCGAGCACGCCTTCCATCGGCGCCAGTAGTACCCGCATATTGTTATTCATTGCCCGGAAAAAAGAGGCGCTATGGTAGCGCCTCTCCGTGCCGGTTGAAAGGGTCCCGTGCGGTTTTCCCGCCGCCCCTGGCGCAGGCCGCAGCGCTTTGCCGAACGGCGGCGACCGGCAATTCTTCATTTGCCTCGCATCATACAAAAAGGTAGCGTCGGGGTATTCTGGCGAAAAAGTGACACGCCATCGCTTGCCCTCAGCCGGTTTCTTGATTATTTATCGACGGAGTCATAGCCGTGGCCCTGCCCGCGCGCAGGGTTCCATTGCTCTATTCCGGCTATGCCTATAATTCATGATGTGACCGGTAGCACATTTTGGGGTTTAATTGTATGATGAATGTGGTTCATCAAGGGTTATTACCATGCGTCAATCACTGATTATTATCTGGCAGTACCTGCGGGCTTTTGTCCTGATCTACGCCTGTTTATACGCCGGGATTTTTATCGCCTCCCTGCTGCCAATCACCATCCCCGGCAGCATTATCGGGATGCTAATTTTGTTCGTGCTGCTGGCGCTGCAGATTATGCCGCCGAAGTGGGTTAATCCCGGCTGTAACGTGCTGATTCGCTACATGGCGCTGCTGTTTGTGCCCATCGGCGTGGGCGTGATGCAGTACTGGGATTTGCTCCGCGCGCAGCTCGGCCCGGTCGCCGTCTCCTGCGCCATCAGCACGCTGGTGGTTTTTCTGGTCGTCAGCTGGAGCTCCCACCTGGTGCATGGAGGACGCAAAGTGATTGGCCAAAAAGGGAGTCAAAAATGATGCATGAAATCTGGTGGTCGCTGCCGCTGACGCTGATCGTTTTTTTCCTCGCCCGCAGGCTGGCCGCGCGCTTTAAATTTCCGCTGCTCAACCCGCTGCTGGTGGCGATGGTGGTCATTATTCCCTTTCTGCTGGTGAGCGGCATCTCTTACGACCGCTATTTTCAGGGCAGTAAGATCCTCAACGATCTGCTGCAGCCGGCGGTCGTGGCGCTGGCCTTTCCTTTATACGAGCAGTTGCACCAAATTCGCGCCCGCTGGAAATCGATTATTACCATCTGCTTTATCGGCAGCGTGGTGGCGATGGTGACCGGGACCACCGTGGCGCTGCTCATGGGCGCGACGCCGCAGATCGCCGCCTCGGTTATGCCGAAATCGGTCACGACGCCGATTGCGATGGCGGTCAGCGGCAGCATCGGCGGCATCCCGGCGATCAGCGCGGTGTGCGTTATTTTCGTCGGCATCCTCGGCGCGGTTTTCGGCCATACGCTGCTAAACCTGATGCGCATCCATACCAAAGCCGCACGCGGCCTGTCGATGGGTACCGCCTCGCACGCGCTGGGCACCGCCCGCTGCGCGGAGCTGGACTACCAGGAGGGGGCCTTCAGCTCGCTGGCGCTGGTGCTGTGCGGGATTATTACTTCCCTGATCGCACCGTTTTTGTTCCCGGTGGTTTTAGCTTTAGTGGGATAAATTGTGATTAAACTCACAATTATTAATGCAACGTAATAGAGTTGCATAAACAATGAGATATTAATCACATATACAGGCCATCGCCGCCCGTACACTAGATTCCCATTACATTGTTATGAGGCAACGCCATGCACCCACGTTTTCAAGCTGCTCTCCCGCAACTGGCGGAAGACCTGCAGACGGCTATCGCCCCGATGCTCAGCGACCCGCATTTCCCGGCCATGCTCGAGGCAGAGCAGGTCGCCGCGCTGCAGCGCGCGTCTGGCCTGGACGAGGACGCGCTGGCCTTCGCCCTGCTGCCGCTGGCCGCAGCCTGCGCGCGCGCCGACCTTTCGCATTTTAACGTTGGCGCCATCGCGCGCGGCATCAGCGGGCGCTGGTATTTCGGCGGCAATATGGAATTCCTCGGCGCCACCATGCAGCAAACCGTTCATGCGGAACAGAGCGCCATCAGCCATGCGTGGCTACGCGGCGAAAAATCCCTGCTGGCCATCACCGTTAACTACACGCCCTGCGGCCACTGTCGCCAGTTTATGAATGAGCTCAACAGTAGCCAGGCGCTGCGCATCCACCTGCCGGGCCGCGAGGCGCATTCGCTGCAGCACTATCTGCCGGACGCATTTGGTCCAAAAGATCTGGAGATCAAAACGCTGCTGATGGATGAGCAGGATCACGGCTTCCCGCCGAGCGGAGATGCGCTGGCGCAGGCGGCAATTCAGGCGGCAAACCGCAGCCATATGCCCTACAGCCAGTCGCCGTCCGGCGTCGCGCTTGAGCTGAAGGACGGCACCCTCTTCGCCGGCAGCTATGCCGAAAACGCCGCCTTTAACCCGACGCTGCCGCCGCTGCAGGGCGCGCTCAATCTGCTTAGCCTGAACGGCTATGATTATGCCGATATCCAGCGGGCCATTCTTGCTGAAAAGGCCGATGCGCCGTTGATCCAGTGGGATGCCACCGCGGCCACGCTGAAAGCCCTTGGCTGCCACAGTATCGACCGCGTCCTGCTCGGCTAAATCACACATTATGCGGGCCTCGGCCCGTATTGTTGAAAATCCCCGCAATCAAACGATGGTTTCTTGCTCTTGTCCGGCGGGTAAAGTAGCCTGAACACTCCATTGTCTACCGTTGAGCCAGGTTAATGTTAAAGCGCGTGTTATACAGCCTGTTAGTCCTGTTCGGCCTGCTGCTGTTGACCGTGCTGGGTCTTGACCGCTGGATGAGCTGGAAAACCGCGCCCTACATCTACGATGAGCTGCAGGATCTGCCCTATCGTCAGGTCGGCGTAGTGCTCGGCACCGCCAAGTACTATCGCACCGGGGTCATCAATCAATACTATCGCTACCGCATCCAGGGCGCGCTCAACGCCTACAACAGCGGCAAGGTGAACTATCTGCTGCTCAGCGGCGATAACGCGCTGCAGAGCTATAACGAGCCGATGACCATGCGCCGGGATTTAATTAAAGCAGGCGTCGATCCGGCGGATATCGTGCTCGACTACGCCGGCTTCCGCACCCTCGACTCGATCGTGCGCACCCGCAAGGTCTTTGATACCAACGATTTTATTATCATCACCCAGCGCTTCCACTGCGAGCGGGCGCTGTTTATCGCCCTGCATATGGGCATTCAGGCCCAGTGCTATGCGGTGCCGTCGCCGAAAGATATGTGGAACGTGCGCCTGCGCGAGTTCGGCGCGCGCTTCGGCGCCCTCGCGGACCTCTATATTTTCAAACGCGAGCCGCGCTTTTTAGGCCCGCTGATCCCGATTCCGGCGCAGCAGGAGGTTCCGCAGGGCGCCCAGTCCTACCCGGCGGTGACCCCGGAACAGCTGCTGCAGCTGCAAAAAGAGAAGTAGCGGGCCGCGCCTTACGATAAGACAGCCAAAAAAAAGCCCGCGCACTGCGCGGGCCTGATAAGCATCGAACGTTATTTTTTGCGCGCGTATTTCAGTGAGTCCAGCGCGACGGCGAAGATAATAATGGCGCCTTTGATAATGTACTGCCAGTACGGGTTCACCCCGATGTAGGTCAGCCCGTAGTTAATCACCGTAAAGATGATAACACCGGTGACCACGCCGAGCACGGTCCCCACGCCGCCGCTGAAGGAGACGCCGCCGACAACGCAGGCCGCAATCGCATCCAGCTCGTACATAAAGCCGAGGTTGTTGGTCGCCGAGCCGATTCGTCCGGCCTCCAGCAGCCCGCCGAAGGCGTAAAACACGCCGGACAGGGCATAGATCATCAGCAGGTTAAGGGCCACGTTAACCCCTGAAACCTTCGCCGCTTCCGGGTTGCCGCCGATTGCAAAGATGTTTTTGCCAAAGCGGGTCTTGTTCCACAGGATCCAGACGAAGAACACGGCAATCAGCGCGTAGAAGGTAATATACGACAGGCGGAAGGTCCCCAGCGCAATAAACCCTTGCGCAAAATTCGAGAAGTGGCTGTCGAATCCGGAAACCGGCGAGGCGCCAACAAAATCGTAGTACAGGGAGTTGATCCCATAAACGATAATCATGGTACCCAGGGTGGTGATAAACGGCGTCACGTTGAGGTAGGCGATGATAATGCCGTTCAGCAGGCCGATCACCGCGCCAATCGCGCACACCAGCAGGATCACCAGCGGTATTGGCATAGTAGCCATATCCGGGAAGACCTTGTTGGCGTTATCCACCGCCTGCAGCATCGTTGCGGCGATAACCGCCGCCAGGCCAACCTGACGTCCGGCTGACAGGTCGGTACCCTGAGTCACGATGAGGCCCGCTACGCCCAGCGCGATAATAATACGTACCGAGGACTGGGTCAGGATGTTACTTAAGTTGAGTAAACTTAAGAAGGTGGGATCCTGGAAAATAATAATGGCCAGCAGGACCAAAAGAACAACGTAAATCCCACCGTCCTTCAGGTAGGTGAGAAAACTCTTTTTATTTAATGCGCTCATCGCAAGCCCCTGATCTTAAAGATGCAACGACGCAAGACGTAAAATTTCGTTTTGCGTAGTGGTTTTTGTCTCAACAATTCCGGCAACGAGACCGTTGCTCATTACCAGAATACGGTCAGTAATACCCAGCAGCTCCGGCATCTCGGAGGAAATAATAATGATCCCTTTCTCTCTTTTGGCCAGTTCGGCAATCAGCTGATAGATTTCAAACTTGGCGCCAACGTCAATTCCGCGCGTCGGTTCATCAAGCATTAAAATCTCCGGCTGGGTTAACAGCCAGCGGCCGATAATAACCTTCTGCTGGTTGCCGCCGGACAGCGAACCAATTTGCGTATGCTGTCCTGGAGTCTTCACACGCATGGCGTCAATAACCCATTGGGTATCGCTTTTCATGCGCGAGTTATCCAGCAATCCGACCTTGTTTTTATATTTCTTAATATTGGAGATCAGGGAGTTAAAACCGATATCCAAATACGCATAAATCCCGGTAGAGCGGCGCTCTTCGGTCACCAGCGCAAAGCCGTGGTTAATAGCTTCATTGGCGCTATGGTTATTAATTTTTTTGCCGTGCAGCTTAATCGTCCCGCTGGCCTTTTCGCGAATGCCGAATAAGGTCTCAACGATATCGGTGCGCTTCGCGCCCACCAGCCCGGCAATGCCGAGAATTTCGCCCTTATGCAGGTCGAAGGAGACGTCGCGGATCGACGGCTGACGCAGCGAGGTCAGGTTGCACACCTCAAGAATCACCTCACCCGGCGTATTTTCACGATTCGGGAAACGCTGGTTCAGGGAGCGGCCGACCATCATGGCGATAATCTTGTCCATGTCCAGCCCTTCCAGCGGCTGGGTGGCGATCCACTGGCCGTCGCGCAGGATGGTTATCTCATCGCACAGCTGGAAGATCTCTTCCATTTTGTGAGAGATATAGACAATGCCGCAGCCGCGTTCTTTCAGCTTACGGATAATCTTAAACAGATGGTTGACCTCTTTTTCGGTCAACGATGACGTCGGCTCATCCATGATGACGATTTTGGCGTCATAGGAGAATGCCTTCGCGATTTCAATCATCTGCATTTGCGATACCGATAGCGTCCCCACGCGCGCGCGCGGGTCAATATCAATATCCAGCTCATCAAATATCGCCTTGGTGTCGCGATACATTTTGTCCTGATCGACAAACACGCCTTTGGCGGGATAGCGCCCCAGCCACATGTTGTCCATCACCGAACGCTGTAATACTAAGTTTAATTCCTGGTGAACCATTGAGATGCCGTTTTCCAGGGCTTCTTTCGCCGAATGGAAGTCGATCTCTTTTCCCTGAAAAAGAATACTGCCGGAATCTTTTTGATAGATCCCAAAAAGGCATTTTAATAATGTTGATTTTCCCGCGCCGTTCTCGCCCATTAATGCATGAATAGAGTGAGGACGGACTTTCAGGTTGACATTATCGAGTGCCTTGACGCCAGGAAATGATTTGTTGATGTCGCTCATTTCCAACAAAAATTCGCCCGACCGTTCGCTATTATTACTGACCATAGTTATACCTGGCTGCGTTCATGCACACCCTCAGCTGACGAATGAACGCCAAAATAAGGATCTGGTTCTGTATCAGGAATAATCGGGCGCAGCGGCTGGCGATCCTTCAGGCTGCCGTTTTAGCGGCGACGTTGCGTGCAACGCATCCCGAGTGATGGTATTTATAGCCGATACGCCCGTACATCTACCCGATAAATATCGAGCTGCGAAATGGTATTCACCCGCAGCTCGAAAAGCGGGTATTAAATATTACTTACCAATAAACTGGCTCAGATTGTCTTTATCGACGCCAACGTAAGGCACGCGAACGATTTTATTTTCAATCTTCCAGCTGGTGCCCGCAGCAGGCTCTTTGCCGTCAGCCAGGTTTTTCGCCAGGTCAAACGTGGCTTTTGCCTGGTTGTTGGCATCGTTCAGCACGGTACCGGCCATCGCACCGGATTTAACCAGCGCCAGCGCTTCTGGTAAGGCATCGACGCCGAAGACCGGAATGCTGCTCTTGTTGTGCGCTTTCAGCGCTTCTACCGCGCCCATTGCCATCGCGTCGTTGTTGGCGATAACCACTTCAATTTTGTTAGCGTTAGGGCCGGAGAGCCAGGCGTCCATTTTATCTTTCGCCTGAGCGGTATCCCACATCGCGGTATCCAGCTGCAGCTGCTGAGTTTTCAGACCTTTGTCATTCAGCTCTTTAATGACGTAGGTGGTACGCGCTTCGGCATCCGGATGGCCCGGCTCGCCTTTCAGCAGCACATACTGAATCTGACCATCTTTGTTCAGATCCCAGCCGGCGTTCGCTTTCCAGTGCTTGGCGATCAGATCGCCCTGGATAATACCGGACTCTTTAGAGTCGGTACCGACGTAATACGCTTTGTCATAGCTGTCCAGCGCTTTACGGGAAGGTTCTTTGTTAAAGAACACCACCGGGACGTTCTGCCCGCGCGCTTTATCGATAACGGTGCCGGCGGCAGCCGGGTCCACCAGGTTAATCGCCAGCGCCTTCACGCCTTTTGCCAGCAGGACGTCAATCTGATCGTTCTGTTTGGACTGGTCGTTTTGCGAGTCATTCATCAGCAGCTGAACGTCCGGCGCGGACTTGCCGTCTTTCTCAATGGCCTTACGCACCACGGACATAAAGTTGTCGTCGTATTTATAAATGGTTACGCCGATGCGGGTATCAGCTGCGTGTGCCGCGGCGCCAAATAACATACTCGCCATAACTGCAGACAGGGTAAACACCTTCTTATTCATGGAATCTCCGGTTTTTTTTATGCAGGGTCATTGGTGTGAAAACGGCTGGCGGGAAGTTGTTACATTAACGTTACCGCACAACAAGGTTCACGACTGTAAATTCTGTCTTCCGTGTAGGATAACGCTCCAAAGGTACGACTTTACTCGCAGTTTAGCGCCATGTTCCCGTTGTAAAAGTGATTAATCACCGTGACAAAATGGTCAGGACTGGTAAACGCGGCCATCATAATCAGTTGAATGTTAATATACTGTGAATTTACTCACAGATTGAAAGCGGTTACATCCCCGCCCTTTTCAGTTAGTGATCGGCCCCACAATTTGCCGCTGGGTCACCGAATGGCGGCGCACCAAAGTCGGCATAAAGCAGTGGCGAGCCTCATGGTCAAGCTTCCCCGCAGCCCCCAGCAGCGCCAGCTCGGTGGCCAGCTTCGCCATTGACATAATAGGATAGCGCACCGTCGTCAGCTGTGGGTCGGTGTAACGAGAAATAGGGATATCATCGAAGCCAATCAGCGACAGATGCTGCGGCACGACAATGCCGTTATCTTTCAGGGTGGTCAGCGCGCCGGCCGCCATGCTGTCGTTGTAGGCGAAAACGGCGGTGAGGCCTAAATTACGCCCCAGCAGCTCAACCATTGCCGCCTCGCCGCCCTGCATATCCGGCGAACCGGAGCCGACCCAGCTGTCGGGAGCAATAATGCTTTGCTCCTGTAACGCCTTGAACCACCCCTCCCGGCGCAGGGAGTCATCCTCAATGCCGTGATTTGAGGAGAGATAGCCGATCCGCTGGTGGCCGTGGTTGAGCAGCATCCGCGTCGCCATCAGCGCCCCGCTGACGTTGTCCAGGCCGACGCAGCGGTGCTCATAGCCGGGCACGATGCGGTTGATCAGCACCATCCCCGGAATATGCTGCATGAAATCGCCGAGTTCCTCGTCGCTCAGCGCCTTGGAGTGCACGATCAGCGCCGAGCAGCGCTGGCGAATCAGCACTTCGATGGCGTTACGCTCTTTTTCCGCCTCGTGGTAGCTATTGCCGATCAGCACGTATTTCTGATGCTGCTGGGCTACGGTATCTACCGCCTTCACCAGCGCGCCGAAAAAGGCATCCGATACGTCCATCACCACCACGCCGATGGTATCGCTGACCTGCGTCGCCAGCGCCTGCGCGTTGGCGTTGGGCCGGTAGCCGAGCTGCGTTACCGCTTTCATTACGCTTTCGCGCGTATCCGGGCTCACCAGCGCGCTATTATTCAGCACGCGCGAGACCGTCGCGACGGAAACCCCCGCCTGGCGGGCGACATCACGAATGGTGATCATGCTCACCGACCTGTAGAGAATTGCAATACGTCACACCCACCTCCTGTGTTCAGCAAGGTGGCTATTCTGGCAGCGACGCGCGGCGCGCTACGTGAGTGAGGTCACACGCCTGAAAACGCTTACATCCATTTTGTTAACGATTGTGATCGAGATCGTTATCTGGATGTGTTCTTTGATGATGTCCCCGAGGCGCGCAGGGTGAGCTGACGCCACAGCCATTCAACCGGGCCCTGGCGGAAATGACGCAGCCAGAAGAGAGAGAAGATGAGATTTATCGCCCAAACCGGTACGACGAAGGCCAGCAGCTGCAGGCGGTCGAACTGCATAAACAGGCCAAGGCGATAAAAGAGCGTAGTGCAGATGAGGGTTTGCAGCAGGTAGTTGGTCAGCGCCATGCGCCCGACGCAAGCAATCGCGGTCACCAGCCGCAGCTTGCACAGCTGAGGCCAGAAGCCCCACGCTAAAGAGGCGTAGCCAATGGTTTGCAGCGGCGCGCCGAGCTCGCGCGGGGCCTGCAGCAGGAATGCGCACCAGCGGGGATCCCAGTCGAGATACCACTGGGCGACAATCGCCGGGATATTGACCGCCATTCCGGCGACGATCAGCAGGCCGCCGGTGCGCCGGTAGTGGCTGAGGCTGAACTGCCCTTTTAGCCAGCCGCTGCGCATCAGGGCCGCGCCCATCAGCATCATTCCCGCCAGCTGCCAGCCGTACTGCGCGCCGAGCGCCAGCAGATTATCCGACAGCATATCCGCGCGGTTGCTTATCGCCTCGAAGCCGCCGTTCAGCTTCCAGTACTGCTCATACTGTAAATTTGCCGCATCGGGCACCCAGGAGCGATTCGGCGAATCGCCGGAAATGACCCCAAGCAGCACCAGCACCGCCACGCCGATGACGTACAGCATTACGCCGGTATTAAACAGGGATTTGAGGTGATGCGCATCGCGAATCATTCTCCAGGCTACCAGCCCCACGAGGGCGTAGGCCAGCAGGATATCGCCGTCCCAGAAAAAGAGTCCGTGGATAAACCCCAGCAGCGCCAGCAGCGTCAGGCGCGACTGGATCCAGCGCTTGCCGCGAGGCAGCAGCATCTGAAGCCCGGCGCCAAACAGCAGAGCAAAGAGGGTCAGGAATTTCACCTGCGCCAGCAGGTCGAGGATCGCCCAGGTCCAGGCGTCGCTAAAAGAGATGCTCCCGGACCACGCCGGATTGAGATAGGCCGCCTTCGGCAGGCCGAAGGCGTTAATATTCAGCAGCAGAATACCCAGAATGGCGACGCCACGAATGAAGTCCAGCGTGACGTTGCGTTCCATGTACCCTGCTCCGATTTTAGCCGTGGTGACGTACGGCGCGCAGGAACTCCTGGCGGGTATTCTGGCTGGATTTAAACAGACCGCCCAGCGAGGTGGTTGTGGTGGCGCTGGTGGCATCGCGAATACCGCGCGCCTTCACGCAGTAATGCACCGCATCAATCGATACCGCCACGTTGCTGGTACCCAGCAGGGTTTGCAGCGCGGTTAAAATTTGCTGCGTCAGCCGCTCCTGCACCTGCGGGCGCTGGGAGAAGAACTGCACGATGCGGTTGATTTTCGACAGGCCAATCACCGAGTCTTTCGGGATATAGGCAACCGTCGCTTTGCCGTCAATCGTGACAAAGTGGTGTTCGCAGGTGCTGGTCAGGGTGATATCGCGCACGGTAACCATTTCATCAACCTGCATCTTGTTCTCAATGACGGTGATTTTGGGGAACCTGGCGTAGTCCAGTCCGGAAAAGATCTCATCGACATACATTTTGGCGATGCGATGCGGGGTTTCCATCAGACTGTCATCACTAAGATCAAGATTCAGCAGCTGCATAATCTCAGTCATGTGTCCGGCAATCAGACGCTTGCGAGTTTCATTATCTATTTCTTGTACTGGCGGACGCAACGGCGTCTCCAGCCCACGAGCGACCAGCGCTTCATGAACGAGTATGGCTTCTTTGCTCAGTGATGACATTTATGTTCTCCTGCAGGTGTGGCGCTCTTTGCTCTTCTGAGGGCAAAGTTTGCATGCATTGTGCGTGAGGTAGCGCACATAATCTAGTAGCCGAAACGATAATTATTGAAATTTGCGTGACCTATTGATAGCGCGCTTCTGGTCCCACGTCCTCCACATCGCGCCCGTCAATCGTCTCACGCCCGCCAGTTGCCACTTCCCGAACAAAAGAACGACTTCGCGTCATTCTAAATAGCACAGCAGCCGGAGCATGTTGGCTAAAAGTTGCATTAATGATGCAATATGTTCCCGAAAGGAGAAAGTGAAAGTTGCTCACGCGTGAATGAAATATCTGTATTATGGAAAATTACGTCCCTGTACGCAGAATCACTCAGCGGCCGCTACCACGCTATCTCCGTGAAGTAGGGTCTGCCGACTCGCGCGTATCCCCCCTTTTTGAGGAGCCCGGCATGGAATTGCTTGAAGAGCATCGCTGTTATGAAGGTCGGCAGCAACGCTGGCGGCATGACTCCACGACGCTGAACTGTGCAATGACGTTCAGCATCTTCCTACCCCCGCAGCGCGATGCCGCGCCGCCGCCGGTTGTATACTGGCTCTCCGGCCTGACCTGCAACGATGAGAACTTTACCACCAAAGCCGGCGCTCAGCGCATCGCGGCCGAGCTCGGCCTGGCGCTGGTGATGCCGGATACCAGCCCGCGCGGCGACGACGTCGCCGACGACAGCGCCTACGATCTGGGCAAAGGCGCGGGATTTTATCTCAACGCCACCGAGGCGCCGTGGTCGGCGCATTTTCGCATGTACGATTACCTTCGCGACGAGCTGCCGCGGCTGATTGGTGGCCAGTTTAACGTCAGCGATCGCTGCGCGATCAGCGGCCACTCAATGGGAGGGCACGGGGCGCTTATTATCGCCCTGAAGAACCCGGGCCGTTTCACCAGCGTGTCGGCCTTTGCGCCGATCGTCAATCCCGCCCGGGTGCCGTGGGGGCAAAAGGCGTTTACCGCCTACCTCGGCGCCGACGAAGCAAGCTGGCAGGAGTGGGACAGCTGCGCATTAATGCAGGCCAGCCAGGCCAGCGACGCGATACCCACGCTTATCGATCAGGGCGACAGCGACTCGTTCCTCGCCCAGCAGCTGCAGCCTGCGGTGCTGGCCGAAGTTGCGCGACAAAAGGCGTGGCCGCTGACCCTGAGAATTCAGCCCGGCTACGATCATAGCTACTACTTTATTGCTTCATTTATCGAAGACCATCTGCGTTTTCACGCCCGGTATCTCATCAAATGAAACAAGAGGGCTGATGCCCTCCATCTTTACATATCCCTATCCTACTGAATTTAGGCTCTTTTACCCCACCAACAAGTAAATACAAATGATTTCAATTATCATTAATATTTACAAAATAACATTTTTTTGTACAATTCATCCCTCTTCTCTCCATCATTCAGAGTGCTTACAAGACAAATAAATACGGTTCTCAGGGTTATCCCGATGGAGATTTATTCATTTGAAATGGAATGTAAAAATGACTATACCTCGCGTTAAGGTACTTGCCGCCGCCATATGCGCAGCCACCATCCCATCACTTGTTCATGCAGCAGATTCAGACACTATGGTCGTGACGGCCACCGGCTTTGAACAGAAAATCCAGAATGCACCTGCTTCTATCTCCGTTATCTCCAAACAGCAGATTGAAGATAAGGCCTACCGTGACGTTACCGACGCGCTAAGAGACGTACCCGGCGTAGTGGTTACAGGTGGCGGAAGCAGCAGCGATATCAGCATTCGCGGCATGTCATCCCAGTACACCCTTTTCCTCGTTAATGGTAAGCGCATCAGCACCCGCAGCACTCGCCCAAACAGCGATAACTCGGGGATCGAGCAGGGCTGGCTGCCGCCTCTGGAGTCTATTGAAAGGATCGAAGTCATTCGCGGACCGATGTCCTCACTCTATGGCTCCGATGCGATGGGCGGCGTCATCAACGTCATTACCAAAAAGATCTCTAATACCAAGGCCTGGACCGGGTCGCTGCATGGCGACGCAACGTTCCAGGAAAATAATGATTCTGGTGACCTGTTCCAGACCAACGTCTACGCTTCTGGCCCGCTGATTGACGGGCTACTGGGGGCGAAAGTCACGGGACTGCTCTCCCGCCGCGCGGAAGATAAAATCGAAAACGGTTTCAACGAGCAGAAAATGCGCAACGGCGGCGTCACGCTGAACTTTACGCCTGACGACAAAAACGATTTCGATCTCGACTACGCGCGCGAACTGCAGGACCGTAACAGTACGCCGGGGATGTCAACGGCTGAGGAGAGCTGCCGCGGTACTGTCTGTACGCCAAACAGCAAAAGCGATTCCCGTTACGAACACACCACCTACTCGCTGACCCATAGCGGTTATTACGAGCACTTCAATACCACCAGCTATGTCCAGCAGGAAGAGACCAGCAACCCCGGGCGTAAAATGAAGTCGTACAATACAACCCTTAATAACCAGAACCAGGTTTTCCTTGGCGATCACACCCTGACGCTGGGTGGACAGTATCGCTATGAGAAGCTCAGCGATAAAGGCAATCAGCTGGAGGCGGCCGATGGCCTGAGTAAGCTGACGCGCTGGAGCTGGGCGCTGTTTGCTGAAGATGAATGGGCGATGACCGAAAGCTTTACGCTAACCGGCGGCCTGCGCATGGATAAAGATGAGAACTACGGCACCAACTGGACGCCACGCGGCTATGGCGTATGGCACCTTGCCGAACAGTGGACGCTGAAAGGTGGCGTTTCTGCCGGCTACCGCGCGCCGGATCTCCGTCAGTCCTCCGCCAACTGGGGCCAGGTCACCGGCGGCGGTCGCCTTGACGGCATTATCGTGGGTAACCCGGATCTGAAGCCGGAAAAGAGCCTGAGCGAAGAGATTGGCCTGCTGTGGGATAACAACGATAACCTGAACGCAGGCGTTACGCTGTTCAACACCGACTTTAAAAATAAGATCACCGAAGTACGTCGCTGTAACAGCAAGTCCGATCCGGCCTGCACCATCGGTAATACCAGCTACGATTTCGTCAGCGATCGCGTCAACGTCGATAAAGCCAACATGCGCGGCGTGGAATCGACCTTCGGCTGGAAGATCACCCGCGACCTGAACTGGACGGCAAACTATACCTACACCCGCTCAGAGCAGAAAAGCGGCCAGTTCTCAGGTAAGCCGTTGAACAAAATGCCGAAAAATATGTTTAACACCACCCTGGACTGGCAGGCTACCCCGGAGGTTGGCTTCTGGAGTCGTCTCAACTTCCGCGGGAAAACCTCGGAGTATCTGAGTCGTACCTCTATGTCGCAGGGCACGCCATCCTATACGCAGGTCGATCTCGGCTTACGCTACAACGCCAACAAAAACCTGCTGGTTTCCGCCGGGGTGTATAACGTTCTTGATAAGCAGATTGCTTACGATACCTACGACACGGTACTTGATGGCCGTCGCTATACGGTGGGCCTGACCTACAGCTTCTGATGATCTAACGATCTGATGACGAAAAAAACCCCGGGAAACCGGGGTTTTTTTATCAGGTAATAGCGCTATTGCTTAAAGCGCTGCGGGAACTTCATTTCGCTATAGCGGACAAACCGGGTACCTTTGGCAAGCTTATAGCCAAACCAGATAACCAGGAACAGCGGAATACCGATATAGGTCGCCGCCACGCCGCCCCAGTCAATGGTGTCTTTCAGGAACGCTTCGTAGTTCTGGCCGAGGGTAATAATCAGGCACAGGACGAAGGCGAAGATCGGCCCAAGCGGGAAGAACCCGGAACGGTACGGCAGATCGTTGACATCGTTGCCCTGCAGCACGTATCCGCGACGGAAGCGATAGTGGCTGATGGCGATCCCCAGCCAGGCAATAAAGCCGGTCATCCCCGAGGTATTCAGCAGCCACAGGTAGACGGTCTGGTTGCCAAACATCGAACTCAGGAAGCACAGCGCCGCCACCACGGTGGTGGCGTACAGCGCATTGCGCGGCACGCCGCCGCGTGACAGCTTCGCGAAGATGCGCGGCGCTTTACCGTCGCAGGCCAGGGTGTAGAGCATACGCGTGGAGGCGTACATTCCAGAGTTGCCCGCCGAAAGCACCGCCGTCAGGATCACCGCATTCATCACCGCGGCCGCAGAAAGCAGGCCCGCATGCTGGAACACCAGGGTGAACGGACTAACGGAAATATCCTTCACGTCGTTACGCAGCAGGCTCGGATCGGTATAAGGGATAATCAGGCTAATGATTAAAATCGCGAACACGTAGAACAGCAGAATACGCCAGAACACCTGGCGCACGGCGCGCGGAATGTTCTTCTCCGGGTTTTCCGATTCACCCGCGGCGATACCGATAAGCTCGGTGCCCTGGAACGAGAAGCCGACGATCATCGCCACGCCGATCATTGCCGCAAAGCCGCCGGCAAACGGCGCATCGTCAATTCCCCAGTTACTCCAGCCCGCAGGCTTTGTGCCTTCAAAGATGCCGACGATCATCAGCACGCCAACGACAATAAAGATGATGACGGTGGCGACCTTGATCAGCGAAAACCAATATTCTGCTTCACCGAAGCCTTTGACCGAGATCCAGTTCAGCAGGAACATAACGCCGAGGAACAGCGCGCTCCAGATCCAGCCCGGGGCGTCAGGGAACCAGTAGGTCATGACCAGCTGCGAGGCAACGAGGTCAACGGCGATGGTCACCGCCCAGTTGTACCAGTAGTTCCAGCCCAGCGCGAAGCCGAAGCCCTCTTCGACATAGTTCTGACCGTAGGTGGCAAAGGAGCCGGACACCGGCATAAACGCCGCCAGCTCGCCAAGGCTGGTCATCAGGAAATAGACCATCAGACCGATCAGAATATAAGAAAGCAGCGCGCCGCCGGGGCCTGCCTGGGAAATAGTTGCACCGGATGCAACGAAAAGACCTGTACCGATGGAACCGCCAATAGCGATCATGGTCAAGTGACGCGCCTTCAGTTCACGGCGTAGGCCGGGCGCTTCTGTGGTTTTAGTATCCGAAACCATGTGAAAATGCTATCCATCAAAAAAATGAGGCGAGATTGTAGCAGACGATCGGCGATCCATCCGGTACAAATACAAAGTTATAAGAGAGGTTCATGATCGAACATGGATTATTAGTAAAGCACTAAATCGCGGAATTGCCAGCAATAATCCCCCCGCCTCTTTTCACCTCAGCACGCTGAATCCGCCCTTTTACACCTCGCAGTAGCGCAGAAAACGCTGTAATGCTTTGGAAATGTGCTTCTGGCGATGGTGAATTCGCCACAGGGTGCGGGTTAACAGCGGTAGCGGCACGTTCAGCTCAACCAGCGATCCTACCTCCAACTGCTCGGCGATAACCCGCCGCGAAAGGCAGCTGATGCCCAGGCCGTGACGCACGGCATGTTTGATGGCCTCAGAGTTACCCAGCTCCATCCCCAGATGAAACGCCGGCAGATGCGATAGCAGTAAATAGTCGACGATTTCCCGGGTACCCGAGCCGTGCTCGCGTAGGATCCACGGCGCCTCCGCCAGCCGCTGCAGCGTCACCTCGCCCTCCAGCAGCGGCGAACCGGGGGCGGCAAACACCACCAGCTCATCCGCCAGCCACGGCTCGGCGATAATATCCGCCGCATGGCACGGCCCCTCAATCAGCCCGATATCCACCCGCAGATCGGCCACGGCGTTAATCACGTCCTGGCTGTTGCCGACGCTCAGCTCCAGCGGCAGTTCGGGGAAATCGCGGCGATAGCGGGCAATAATTTCCGGCAAAATATAGTTGCCGATGGTGCTGCTGGCGTAAACGCGGATCGCGCCGTTGTCGCCGCGAAACAGCTGCTCGATTTCGCCGGCGCGTTCCAGCAGCGCCAGCGCGCGCGGGTAGAGCAATCTACCGTGCTCGTTGACCACCAGCCGCTTGCCGACGCGATCGAAAAGCTGCACGCCCAGCTGCCCTTCGAGATCGGTCAGCGCCGCGCTGACCGCTGACTGTGAAAGCGCCAGCATTTGCGACGCCTGGGTGGTTGAACCGCTCTTGAGAACTTCAGCAAAAACTTCCAGCTGCCGCAGTGTGATATGCATAACCCTTCCTTGCTCGTCCAATCGACATCACTCTTCGCAGCGCCGCGAGAGCCGCGAAGAGGCTTATCTACCACTTATTACGATTGATTATAAATATATAATCAATTTTATATTTAAACCAGCGAGTCGTAATCTTTACGCAGACAAAGGAGAAGGTTATGACAGCACTCACTTTACCGACAAAACATCGCACGCTGTGGCATTTTATCCCAGGCCTGGCGCTCACTGTCGTACTTACCGGCGCCGCGCTCTGGACAGGCAGCTTTCCCGCTATCGCCGGCGCCGGTTTCAGCGCCCTGACGCTGGCCATCCTCTTCGGCATGGTCGTCGGCAATACGGTCTACCCAAAAATGTGGCAATCCTGCGACGGCGGCGTGATCTTTGCCAAACAGCACCTGCTGCGTCTCGGTATTATTTTATACGGCTTTCGCCTGACCTTCGCCCAGATTGCCGACGTCGGCGTGAGCGGCATTGCCATTGACGTTCTGACCCTGACCAGTACCTTTTTTATCGCCTGTTTCCTCGGGCAGAAAGTCTTCGGTCTCGACAAGCACACCAGCTGGCTAATTGGCGCCGGCAGCAGCATCTGCGGCGCGGCGGCGGTTCTGGCCACCGAGCCGGTGGTAAAGGCGGAGGCCAGTAAGGTAACCGTCGCCGTCGCTACGGTGGTGATTTTCGGCACCCTGGCTATCTTCCTCTATCCAGCAATGTATCCGCTGCTGGCGCACTGGTTTACGCCGGAAACCTACGGCATCTATATGGGCTCGACCATGCACGAGGTGGCGCAGGTGGTCGCGGCGGGTCACGCGGTGAGCCCGGATGCTGAGAACGCGGCGGTGATTGCTAAAATGCTGCGCGTCATGATGCTGGCGCCGTTCCTGCTGTTCCTCGCCGCCCGCGTTAAGCAGCTGGCCCCGGCCGGCAGCGGTGAGAAAAGTAAAATCACCATCCCGTGGTTTGCCATTATGTTCATCCTGGTTGCGGTATTTAACTCCTTCCACCTGCTGCCAAAAGCGGCGGTCGACATGCTGGTGACCCTCGATACCGTGCTGCTGGCGATGGCGATGGCCGCACTGGGGTTGACCACCCACGTTAGCGCGCTGAAAAAAGCCGGCGCCAAACCGCTGCTGATGGCATTAATGCTGTTCGTCTGGCTGATTGTCGGCGGCGGCGCGATTAACCTGGCGGTCCACGGCCTGATGGCCTGAAGTATGACGGCTATGTTAAGGATGATGTAACTCTCCGGTTAAGCCGCTATCATTACCCACCCCGCAGCGGCTTAACTGGAGTTTTTTATGAAATATATTGGAGCGCACGTCAGCGCCTCCGGCGGAGTGGCCAATGCCGCCATTCGCGCAGCCGAAATCGGTGCGACCGCCTTCGCCCTCTTCACCAAGAACCAGCGCCAGTGGCGCGCCGCCCCGCTGAGCGACGAAACCATTGCTGAATTCAAAGCCGCCTGCGAAAAATACCGTTTCGCTCCCGGGCAAATCCTGCCGCACGATAGCTATTTGATCAACCTCGGCCACCCGGTGGAAGAGGCGCTGGAAAAATCCCGCGAAGCCTTTATTGATGAGCTGACCCGCTGCCAGCAGCTGGGGCTGACGCTGCTGAACTTCCATCCCGGCAGCCATCTGCAGCAGATACCGGAAGAAGAGTGCCTGGCGCGTATCTCCCGCTCGATTAATATCGCGCTGGAAAAAACCGCAGGCGTGACCGCGGTTATCGAAAACACCGCCGGCCAGGGCAGCAATCTTGGATTTAAGTTTGAACATCTGGCCGCCATTATCGACGGCGTGGAGGATAAATCCCGCGTCGGCGTATGTATTGATACCTGTCACGCCTTTGCCGCCGGGTACGATCTGCGTAGCGCCGAAGAGTGTGAGAAGACCTTCACTGACTTCGAGCGCATCGTCGGCTTCAAATACCTGCGCGGGATGCACCTGAACGATGCGAAAAGCGCCTTCGGCAGCCGCATCGACCGCCACCACAGCCTTGGCGAAGGCAATATCGGCCACGATGCCTTCCGCTGGATCATGCAGGACAGCCGCTTTGACGGGATTCCGCTAATTCTGGAAACCGTGAATCCCGATATCTGGGCGGAAGAGATAGCCTGGCTGCGGGCGCACCAGACTACGGAAGCGTCGGCCTGAGGTCGCTGCCGGGCTAATCGCAACCGCTAAAAAAAGAAAGGGCCGAATTATCGGCCCTTTTGCTTATGATAATGTGACTCAGGCGGTTTTTTCCAGCGTCTGCGCCTCCGGACGCTTCAGCACCGCGTAGGAGAGGCCGGCAACCAGCGTCCCGGCAATAATCGCCAGCAGATAGCCGAGCACCGGCGTAATCGCGCCTGGGATCAGCAGCACAAACAGGCCGCCGTGCGGCGCCATCAGTTTGGCGCCAATCGCCATGGAGATGGCGCCGGTTACCGCCCCGCCGACGATACAGCATGGCAGGACGCGCATCGGGTCACGGGCGGCGAACGGAATCGCCCCTTCGGTAATAAAGCACAGCCCCAGAACCAGCGACGCTTTGCCGCCTTCGCGCTGGCCTTTATCAAACTTATTACGCGCCACCAGCGTCGCGATGCCCATCGCCAGCGGCGGTACCATGCCTGCGGCCATAATCGCCGCCATCGGCGCGTAGGTTTGAGTACTCAGTAGCCCGACGCCAAAGGCGTACGCCGCTTTGTTCACCGGACCGCCCATATCGGTACACATCATTGCTCCGAGGATGGCGCCCAGCAGGACCGCGTTAGCCGTACCCATGGTTTGCAGCCAGTGGGTCAGACCCTCAAGGATACCGGCAACCGGCTTACCGATCAGGTAGATCATCGCCAGACCGACAATCAGGCTGGAAACCAACGGAATGATCAGAATCGGTTTCAGCGCCTCCATGCTCGGCGGCAGCTTCAGCTTCGTGCTGATCAGTTTAGCCACGTAGCCGGCAAGGAAGCCCGCAATGATCCCGCCAATAAAGCCGGAACCGCCGCTCACCGCCAGCATACCGCCGATAAGACCCGGCGTCAGGCCCGGACGGTCGGCGATGGAGAAGGCAATAAAGCCCGCCAGCACCGGAACCATCAGCGCAAAGGCTGAACCGCCGCCGATCTGCATCAGCGCCGCCGCCAGCGTATCCTTCACTTCAAATGCTTTAATCCCGAAGGCGAAGGAGAGCGCGATGCACAGGCCGCCCGCCACCACCATCGGCAGCATGTAGGAGACGCCGGTCAGCAGGTGACGATAGGCGCCGCCGCCCTCTTTCTTCGCGCTGTCCGCCTGAGGTGATCCGGAAGGCTGATAGGGTTTAGCTTCCAGCTGCGCCTTTTCAAACTCCTGAGCGGTTTTCTTCAGCGCCAGGCCGGTAGTGGTGCGATACATTGGCTTACCGGCAAACTTCGCCAGGTCAACTTCAATATCCGCCGCAACGATAACCAGATCGGCCTGCGCCACCTCTTCCGGCGTAATCGCATTGCCCGCGCCGACGGAGCCGCGCGTTTCCACCTTCACCCACCAGCCGCGTTTTTTCGCTTCGCTTTCGATAGCCTCAGCGGCCATAAAGGTATGCGCCACGCCGGTTGGGCAGGCGGTAACGGCGACGATGCGCTTCGGGCCGCTGGCCGCGGCGGGCGCCGCAGCCGGCGCGCTGTAAGGGGTCGCATGGCTTTTCGCCTCGCCGAGGAACAGCTCCGGGTGGGCAACGGCGCGGTTAATATCGCCGAAATAGACCTTTTTACCGTTCAGCGCGCTGTCAGCAGGCAGCGTTGAGCCGAGGACGATAGCCAGCTCCGCATCGTTCGGGTTATCAATCAGTTCGAGTTGCTCTTTTTGCGCCGCGGTGCCCAGCAGGGTTTTCGCCATATAGGCGCGCGCCTGTCCGAGTCCGGCATCAATAATCAGCAGCGTTTTCATTATGCCTCTCCTGCTGTTAATTAAACGGTTGTAAGTCGACGCGCGCCATCATTGCGGCCAACTGGGTACGATCGGTAATACCAACGTTGCTCTGGCTCACCGCCAGGGCGGCAACGGCCGTCGCCAGGCGCAGAGTATGCTCGCTGGACTCGCGCATCAGCAGGCCGTAAATCAGGCCGCCAACCATCGAATCGCCGGCGCCAACGGTGCTGACGACGTCGACTGAAGGCGGCCTGGCAATCCACTCTCCGGAGGCGTTAACCCACAGCGCGCCCTCTTCGCCCAGCGAGATAACCACGTGGGCAATCCCCTGCTCGCGCAGGGCATGGGCGGCGTCGATGACGTCTTTCATTTCCGGCAGCTTGCGCCCGGCCCAAATCTCCAGCTCGCGGCGGTTTGGCTTAACTAACCACGGCGCCGCCTTCAGGCCGGCAACCAGCGCTTCGCGACTGCTATCGAAAATAATGCACGGACACTGGCTGCGCAGGCGGATCATCCATTCGGTGAAGGCCTCAGGACTGACGCCTGACGGCAGGCTGCCGCTGACGCAAACCATGTCAAACTGACCGAGCCAGCTCAGGGAATCGTTGACGAAGCGCTCCCAGTCACCCTGGGTCACCTCAAAGCCGGAGAAGTTAAAGTCGGTGACCTCACCGTCTTTTTCCGTCAGCTTGACGTTAATGCGGGTACGGCCCTGCACCACCTGAAAGCGGTTGGCAATTCCCAGCTCGCTAAACAGTTGCTGAAAACCATCCTGGTTATCTTTGCCGAGGAAGCCGCCGACGGTGACGTCAATACCAAGATCTTTCAGAACCTTGGCGACGTTGATGCCTTTGCCGGCCGCGTGCAGGCCGGTGGTGCGGACGAGGTTGACTTCGCCGCGCTCAATTTCCGGCGTGAAGCCCACCAGATCGTATGCCGGGTTTAACGTAATCGTTGCTACACGTCTGCTCATTTATGCGCCCTCCCCAAGGCCTGCGGCGATAGCTTCGCCAATCGCATCCAGCGCTTGTTGCGCATCTGCACCCTGCGCGGTAAAGCGCAGACGGTGTCCTTTCTTCACTCCCAGCGCCACCACCTTCATCAGGCTGCGGCCGTTTGCCGGCTTGCCGGAACCGTCGAGGTTGGTGACGGTAATGTCGCTGGAAAACTGTTTGATGGTATTCACCAGCATCGTGCCCGGACGCGCGTGCAGACCGTGCTCGTTGCGCACCACAAATTCGGCGCTCAGCACGTCTTCAGCAATTGCATCATCGCTGGTCAACAGCGCCAGCAGCGTGGCGCTATCAGCCTTCAGCAGACGTTCAGCTTTTTTGTCAATCAGCAGATTGCTCAGGCGGCTGAGCACCGCGGTCGGCTGTTCATCGGCCATCGCGACGGTAATCAGCAGCGATACCGGCTGGTCGTCGGCGGTAAACGCGCTGGCGGCGCGGCTGACGGCAACGGCGCTGCGCAGGTTGCCTTCCGCGCAGTCGTTCAGCCAGATGCCCTGACCGAGGTGCAGCGGCTTGTCGTTAATGGTGCGGCTGACAAACGCGGCGTCAACGGCGCCGGCCTCTTTCAGCCGCGCGGCGTTCAGCGCCTGCAGGGTCAGCAGATCGCTGGCCGCGATATCGAGGCTTAGCGTGTCGTTATCCAGCTTCAGCGCCTCGCTCTGCTTTTCCCCCATCAGCAGGGCGCGCAGCTCTTCGGCCGTGGTAGCGGATCTGAGCTGCTCCGCGACCGAATCATCGCTCAGCACGTGGGTCAGCTGACGCAATAATCCGAGATGCTCATCCGAACTGGCGGCGATACCAATCGCCACGTAGGCCGTCTGCCCCTCCCCCCAGGCTACGCCCTGTGGGAACTGATAGACCTGAACGCCGGTTTTCAGTACCTGGTCGCGCGTGTCGGTGGTGCCGTGCGGGATCGCAATCCCGTTGCCGAGGAAAGTCGAGGTCTGCTGCTCGCGCGCCAGCATCCCGTTAACGTAGCCTTCCGCCACGTTGCCTGCGCTTACCAGCGCGGAAGCAACCTGACGAATCGCCTCTTCTTTATTACCGGCCTGCTGACCGGGATGAATATCCTGCACAGATAACTGGAACATGGATCTCCTCTCCTGCTGAGTTGAATCGTTTCAGCTGTTTGGCGAAAAAATGCGTCATCCTACAAAGGAAGGAACTCCTGAATGACGCTGAAACGTTTCAAGGAGTCTGTACCTTTATTAATCACCGCGCAAGATAAGTTATCAGTTTGATAGCAGAAGTTAGAGATAACGCACATTTTTGCTGAAGCTGTATCGCAAGATTGACCTCCGCTTCAGCATTTTGCTGAACGCAACGTTTTGAAACGCCTTTTTGCTTTATTCGTGCCATACTACTGTTCATTTTCTGACTGGCGGCGTAAACTCCGCGACTCCTGAAACCACAGATAACCGCACATGCAAGACAGTAGCGCCGCCCTTCCCCGCCGCGGGTTCGATTTAACCTCTTCCGCCTTCCTGATTGTCGCCTTTCTGACCGGGATTGCCGGCGCGTTGCAAACACCAACCTTGAGCCTGTTTTTGACCAACGAGGTGCACGCGCGCCCGGCGATGGTCGGCTTCTTTTTTACCGGCAGCGCGGTCATCGGCATTCTGGTGAGCCAGTTTCTCGCCGGGCGCTCGGACCGCCGCGGGGATCGTAAGCAGCTGATTGTTTTCTGCTGCCTGCTCGGCGTGCTGGCCTGCCTGCTGTTTGCGTGGAACCGCAGCTACTTTGTCCTGCTTTTCGTCGGGGTATTTCTCAGCAGCTTCGGCTCCACCGCCAACCCGCAGATGTTCGCCCTGGCCCGCGAGCATGCGGATAAAACCGGCCGCGAGGCGGTGATGTTCAGCTCGATTCTGCGCGCCCAGGTGTCGCTGGCGTGGGTTATCGGCCCGCCGCTGGCCTACGCGCTGGCGATGGGGTTCGGCTTTACCGTGATGTACCTCTGCGCCGCCGTCGCCTTTGTCTTTTGCGGCGCGATAGTCTGGTTCTTTCTGCCCAGCATGCGCAAAGCGCCACAGGCGGCCTCGGGTCAGCTGGAAGCGCCGCGCACCCATCGCCGCGACGCGCTGCTGCTGTTTAGCGTCTGCACGCTGATGTGGGGCATCAACAGCCTCTACATAATTAATATGCCGCTCTATATCATTAATGAGCTGCACCTGCCGGAGAAACTGGCCGGCTTAATGATGGGCGCCGCCGCCGGGCTCGAAATTCCGACGATGCTGATCGCCGGCTATTACGCCCGCCGTTTCGGCAAGCGTTTTCTGATGCGCGTCGCCGCCGTCGCCGGGCTGCTGTTTTACGTCGGCATGCTGCTGGCTCACACGCCCGGGCTGCTGCTGGCTTTACAGCTGCTGAACGCCATTTTTATTGGCATCCTCGCGGGAATCGGCATGCTCTATTTTCAGGATTTAATGCCGGGTCAGGCGGGGGCTGCGACCACGCTGTACGCCAATACCATCCGCGTCGGCTGGATTATTGCCGGGTCGCTGGCCGGCGTGGTCGCCGAGATCTGGAGCTATCACGCGGTATTCTGGATTGCGCTCGGCATGGGGGCCATCGTCCAGCTGTGCCTGTGGCGCATCAGGGACATTTAGCCCGCAGAGCTAATACGGCGCGCCGCTAGCCGGCGGTGAGCCGTTCGAGGTGAATAAGGTACGCCATTGCCTCATCGCGCCGGGTGCCGCACATCTCGCGTTCCGGCTGCAGGCTGCCGCAAACTTTCGGGCGCAGCGGCGAGCCAAAGATATTGCACAGGTTGCTCGCAGAGAGCTGAACGCAGCGCGTATTCGCGGGTTTGCCGTTCGGCATGCCGGGGATCGGGGATGAGATGGAGGGGGCGATACAACAGGCACCGCAGTCAGTACGACATTCCATAGATGGTTCTCTTAACGGTGCTTTTTCAGCCTCAGCCTAAACGTTTTATCCGAAGATAGCAAAACGCGCGAATTCCGCTTGCCTGAAAGGCCCGGCGCGAGTAGTTTGACGCGATATTTTGACCCTTTACGTTACAGGATTACCGCAATGCCAAGAGCGAATGAAATTAAAAAAGGTATGGTGCTGAATTACAACGGCAAGCTGCTGATTGTGAAAAATATTGATATTCAGTCACCAAGCGCCCGCGGCGCAGCAACGCTGTACAAAATGCGTTTCGCCGACGTCCGTACCGGCCTGAAGGTTGAAGAACGCTTTAAGGGCGACGATATTGTCGACACCGTGACCCTGACCCGCCGCTACGTTGACTTCTCCTACGTCGACGGCAACGAATACGTATTTATGGATAAAGAAGATTACACTCCGTATATCTTCACCAAAGAGCAGATTGAAGAAGAGCTGCTGTTTATTCCGGAAGGCGGCATGCCGGACATGCAGGTTCTGACCTGGGACGGCCAGCTGCTGGCGCTGGAGCTGCCGCAGACCGTCGATCTGGAAATTGTTGAAACCGCTCCGGGCATCAAGGGCGCATCCGCCAGCGCGCGCAACAAACCGGCAACCCTGAGCACCGGCCTCGTGGTGCAGGTTCCTGAGTATCTGAGCGCGGGTGAACGCATTCGCATCCATATCGAAGAAAGCCGCTATATGGGCCGCGCCGACTAATCAAACGGCGGGTCGCCAATGCAAAAATGCCCGTCAGCTGAAACGCTGACGGGCATTTTTTTATCCGACGTGCGGTGAACTACAGCAGTTCCGGATACTTCGTCATCTTCAGCGCCAGCTCAACGCCGCGCACTTCCGCCATCCCCTTCAGGCGACCGATCGCCGAATAGCCCGGGTTGGTTTTCTTACGCAGATCGTCCAGCATCTGGTGGCCGTGATCCGGGCGGAACGGGATCGGACGCAGATCGCCGGCGCGCCGGCGGCGCAGCTCTTCGCTCAGAATCGCATTCACCACCGCCACCATGTTCACGTCGCCGTTCAGGTGCGCCGCTTCGTGGAAGGTTTTCGGGTTCTCTTCGCGGCAGGTCGAGCGCAGATGGGTGAAGTGAATGCGATCGCCGAAGGTTTCAATCATCTTCACCAGGTCGTTGTCGGCGCGCACGCCGTAGGAGCCGGTGCACATAGTAAAGCCGTTGTGAATGCTATCAACCACCTCTTTCAGCCACTGCATATCTTCGATGGTCGACACGATGCGCGGCAGGCCGAGGATTGGACGCGGCGGATCGTCCGGGTGAACGGCCAGACGCACGCCCACCTCTTCGCATACCGGCACGATGGCGCGCAGGAAGACCGCCATATTTTCGCGCAGCTGCGCTTTATTAATATGGTCATATTCCGCCAGGCGCGCGCGGAACTGCTCGAGGGTATAGCCCTCTTCGGCTCCCGGCAGGCCGGCAATAATATTGCGGGTCAGCTTTTCCACTTCCGCCGCGCTCATCGCCGTAAAGTAGGCCTGCGCCTGGCGCTGCTCCTCTTCGCTGTAGTCGGCCTCCGCGCCGGCGCGCTGCAGAATATGCAGCTCGAAGGCGGCAAAAGCGATTTGGTCAAAACGCAGCGCCTTAGAGCCGTCCGCCAGCTGATACTCCAGATCGGTACGCGTCCAGTCGAGGATCGGCATAAAGTTGTAGCACACGGTATCTATCCCGCAGGCCGCCAGGTTGCGGATGCTCTGCTGATAGTTGGCAATCCACGTCGCATACTCCCCGCTGTGGGTTTTGATCTCTTCATGCACCGGGATGCTTTCGACGACCGACCACGTCAGCCCTTTTTCCGCCAGCAGCGCCTGGCGCTGCTTAATCTCTGCAACGGGCCAGACCTGACCGTTCGGAATATGGTGCAACGCGGTAACCACGCCCGTCGCGCCGGCCTGTCGTACATCATCAAGCGATACCGGATCGTTCGGTCCGTACCAACGCCAGGTTTGCTCCATCGCTATACCCTCTTAAAGTTGTTATACCAATAATGCGAACATCAATGACGACTACCATACAGGCTTCTCGCGAAGGATCAATTTATCCCGCTGAATTGATTGATCCAGCTCACACTAAGCGTATAAATACGGCTCACCAATTTAACTTGTTGTCATATAACTTTAGACTGACTGTGTTAATCATTGGTTAATCAGGTGTGTAAATAATGACAACTATTGCTACAGCTACGCTACCGGAAGACGTCCAGCTTCCCCGCTACGATCGCAACCGGCTGCGCTCGCGCATTGTGCACTTTGGGTTTGGCGCCTTTCATCGCGCGCACCAGGCGCTGCTCACCGACCGGGTGCTCAACGCCGGCGGCGGCGACTGGGGGATCTGCGAAATAAGTCTGTTCAGCGGCGATCGGCTGATGAGCCAGCTTCGCCAGCAGGATCACCTGTTTACCGTGCTGGAGAAAGGAGCGCAGGGCAATAAGGCTATCGTGGTCGGCGCGGTGCACGAGTGCCTGAACGCCAAACTCGATTCGCTCCCGGCAATAATAGAGAAGTTTTGCGAACCGCAGGTCGCCATCGTCTCTCTGACGATTACGGAAAAAGGCTACTGCATCGACCCGGCCAGCGGCCTGCTGGACCTCCGCCAGCCGCGCATCCTGCACGATCTGGATAACCCGACACAGCCGCAGTCGGTGCCGGGCATTCTGGTCGAGGCGCTCGCCCGCCGCCGCGAGCGCAACCTGCCGCCGTTTACCGTGCTCTCCTGCGATAACATCCCCGACAACGGCCACGTGGTGAAAAACGCCGTGCTGGGAATGGCGGAGAAGCGCTGTCCGCAGCTGGCGCAGTGGATTGCCGAACGGGTCAGCTTCCCGGGGACGATGGTTGACCGCATCGTTCCCGCCGCCACCGAGGAGTCGCTGGCGGAAATCAGCGCCGCGCTGGGCGTCGAAGATCCCTGCGCCATCAGCTGCGAGCCGTTTATTCAGTGGGTGGTTGAAGATAACTTTGTCGCCGGCCGCCCGGCGTGGGAAACCGCCGGCGTGCAGATGACCGACAACGTGCTGCCGTGGGAGCAGATGAAGCTGCGGATGCTCAACGGTAGCCACTCTTTCCTCGCCTGGCTCGGCTACCTGGCGGGCAATGCGCATATTAGCGACTGCATGCAGGATGAGGTGCTGCGCGCCGCCGCCCGCCGGCTGATGCTCGACGAGCAGGCGCCGACGCTCTCTATTGAAGGCGTCGATCTGACGAGCTACGCCGACGGCCTTCTCGATCGTTTCAGCAACCCGGCGCTGAAGCATCGCACCTGGCAGATCGCAATGGACGGCAGCCAGAAGCTGCCGCAGCGCATGCTTGACGGCATTCGGCTGCATCTCGCGCGCGGCAGCCGCTGGCCGCTGCTGGCGCTCGGCGTCGCGGGCTGGATGCGCTACGTCAGCGGCGTGGACGATGCCGGTCAGCCGATCGACGTGCGCGACCCGCTGGCGGAGAAAATCCAGGCCCTGGTCGCCAACAGCTCTGAGCAGGTGCGGGTCGGCGCCCTGCTCTCCCTCGAGGAGATTTTTGGCAGCGACCTGCCGCGCAGCGCGGAATTCGTGGCTAACGTGACGTCAGCCTGGCGCCAGCTCTCATCGCTGGGCGCGCGCAACGCTATCGCCGCCGCGCTGGATTCTTAGCAATTACTGCGGTTTAACGGACAGAAATATTTTCTGTCCGTCGTAACCCTTCTCTTTTCCCCTTTTTTTCGTCAGGATAGTCTCAACTGTTACAACATTACATTTGTATCCTGGAGAGAAGGTGACCAAAACAAACTTGATCACGGGGTTTCTCGGCAGCGGTAAAACGACCTCAATTCTTCATCTGCTGGCCCATAAGCCTGCAGATGAAAAATGGGCCGTACTGGTCAATGAATTTGGCGAAGTTGGCATCGACGGCGCGCTGCTGGCCGATAGCGGCGCGCTGCTTAAAGAGATCCCCGGCGGCTGCATGTGCTGCGTCAACGGCCTGCCAATGCAGGTTGGGCTGAATACGCTGCTGCGCCAGGGGAAGCCGGACCGCCTGCTGATTGAGCCCACCGGGCTCGGTCACCCGAAGCAGATCCTCGATATTCTCACCGCCGCGGTCTACGAGCCGTGGATCGACCTGCGCGCGACGCTGTGCGTTCTCGATCCCCGCCAGCTTCTGGATCCGAAAGTCGTGGCCAACGAAAACTTTCGCGATCAGCTGGCCGCCGCCGACGTTATTATCAGCAATAAAACCGATCGGATGACCGCTGAAAGCGAGCGCGCCTTCAGCACCTGGTGGCAGGAGTATGCCGGCAGACGCCTGCAGGTCAGCGCCACCCGGGGGAGCATTGATCCGGCGCTGCTGGATCTGCCGCGGCTCAATCTTCGCCCGCTGCCGGAAAGCGCGGAACACGCCCACGCCCACGGCCAGCAAAAAGGGCTGGCGGCGCTGAGCCTCCCCGGCCACCAGCGCTGGCGCCGCAGCCTGAACGGCGGTCAGGGCTACCAGGCCTGCGGCTGGATTTTTGATGCGGATACCACCTTTGATACCGTTGGCCTGCTGGAGTGGGCGCGCCTGGCCCCGGTGGGCCGGGTGAAGGGCGTGATGCGCATTGCTGAAGGCCTGGTGCGGATTAACCGTCAGGGGCTGGACCTCAATATTGAAACGCAGAACGTTGCCCCGCCGGACAGCCGCATTGAGCTGATCTGCGACGGCGAAGCGGACTGGAATGCGCTACAAGCTACTCTGTTGAGGCTACGTTTAAGTTAAGGCGGCTATGTTTGCCCTCGTTTACCTAATATGCGACCGTTATGAATAAAACCCGAATCCCCCTCATCCTGCTGCTTAACGCCGCGGGTGTTGCGCTTTTTTTATCATGGTATCTGCCCGCCAACCACGGGCCGTGGTTTCCGCTGGATTCCTCCATTTTCCACTTCTTTAACCATAACGTGGGCGTCAACCGCGGCTATACCTGGCTGCTGGCGATTATCAACAACCGCGCTTTCGACGCCTGCTCTTTGCTGGCAATGGGATGCCTGATGCTGAGCTTCTGGCTGAAAGAGCAAAGCGCCGGCCGCCGCCGAATCGTGATTATCGGCCTGGTGATGCTGCTCTCTGCGGTGGTGATAAACCAGCTGGCACAGCACCTGATGCCGGTTAAGCGCGCCAGCCCGTCGCTCTCGTTTAGCGGTATCGTCAAGGTCAGCGACGTGGTCTCGTTCCCGACGAAAGATGGCTCGAAGGATAGCTTCCCGGGCGATCACGGGATGATGCTGCTGATTTTCGCCACCTTCATGTGGCGCTATTTTGGCAGGCGGGCGTTTGCTATTTCCCTCGTCATTTTCGTTGTGTTTGCCTTCCCGCGGGTAATGATTGGCGCCCACTGGTTTACCGATATTGCCGTCGGCTCATTAACCGCGCTGCTGATTGGCGCTCCCTGGGTTCTGCTGACCCCGTTGAGCGACAAACTGATTGCCTGGTTCGACCGAACCCTGCCCGGCGGAATGCATAAAAATTAACATTCCCGTCGCATATTATTAAATATCCATAAGGGATCGTTCTCGGTCCCTTTTTTTATGTTGCGCCCTTTTTATCCCCACCATCATCTTCCTGTCACATTGTTCGTCTTAAAAATGAGGTAATTGCGTATTTTTTACCCATTCTTGCCGCTATTTTGTCCTTTCCCGATGATTCACTTTTTGTCGCAAAAATTCTTATAAGAAATCGCGCAAAACCGCTCGCCATCCCAGTGTTGATAGGGTAATCTCGTTCTCGTTTTGCCTTTCCAGCAACGTAAAACCGGCACCAGAATTAAATTGTGCGTTACCGCACAAATTTGGGTTTCAGGAATTGTCTCATTGCTGCCAGGTATTTAGGCTCTAACACGTTTGGCATTTTTTATAACGACATTGTCGTTAAGGACAACAAGGGAAAACAAACAACATGGTCAAATCTCAGCCGATTTTGAGATATATCCTGCGGGTCGTTCCCGCAGTTGCAGTGGCAGTTTTGCTCTCTGCCTGTAGTTCGACCAGTAGTACCGCAAAGAATATGCATTCTGAGACGCTTGCTGTGGGTAGTGGCGATTTATCATCACTGCAAGCCTCTCAGGATGAATTTGAAACAATGGTCAGCAATCTGGACGTCAAGTCCCGCTTGATGGACCAGTATGCCAGCTGGAAAGGCGTGCGTTACCGTCTTGGCGGCAGCACCCGGAAAGGCATCGACTGTTCGGCATTCGTCCAGCGTACCTTCCGCGAACAGTTTGGCCTGGAACTGCCGCGCTCCACTTCAGAGCAGCAGGATTCCGGCAAGTCGATTTCACGGTCCCAGCTGCGTACGGGTGATTTAGTCCTGTTCAGAGCAGGTTCCACCGGCCGCCACGTGGGTATCTACATCGGTAACAGCCAGTTTGTTCATGCTTCCACCAGCAGCGGTGTGACCATCTCCAGCATGAACGAGCCGTACTGGAAAAAGCGCTATAACGAAGCGCGCCGTGTGCTAAGCCGTTCGTAATCTCTTCGGTCGTCAGTTTTCCCTTGGCTGACGAACGGAAATTAAAAACACTGCCGCGGCAGTGTTTTTTTTTGCTCATTGCCCCGCAAAGCCGCAATATAAGCTATGTCTTTAAATGGAAACGGTGAAATCGTTTTTCTGTCACCCCCATTGGCGCGCCTCATAAACACGGACTGACTATAGCCTATGCTTACCCGCTACTTCTCACCCCGACGAAAAATCTGGCTGACCAGCACCCTGATTGGGATTTTCGTCGCCCTGCTGGCCAGTAGCATCCAATTTATGGTTATCTATCACAACCGTGCGGAACGCTTTGACTCCATCATCAAAAACGTCAACGTTTACCTGAATAAATACTTCCACGAGCTTAATCAGACCATTGCCGACCTGCAGCCGCTGGTCGACCAGGATTGTGAGAATATCGCCTCTGGCCTGACCGCACACGCCGCGTTTAGCCCGAACGTACGGGCCTTTCTGCTGGTCAAAAATGGCCAGGCGTTTTGCTCTTCGGCAACCGGGCCAATGAATAGCCCCCTGGCGCAGCTCATTCCCCAGCTCGATATCACTAAACCTGTCGCTATGGCCATTCTGCCGGGTACGCCGAAGATGCCCAAAAGCTCGGCGCTGGCGCTATGGGTACGCAGCCCGCACGGCGGCAGCGACGGCGTTTTCGTGTCAATCAATACCAACCTGACGCCCTATATTCTCTATTCAGCCCGCCAGAATGACTTCAGCGGGCTTGCGCTGGTGGTCAACAACCGCGCCATTTCGGCCTTCAGCAGCCGGCTGCTTAACCCCGAAGCGATCCCCGCCACGCCGAGTCGCGAAGCGCAGATCGAGGGGCTGCCGCTCAAGGTTTATCTCTACGCCAACAGCTGGCTGGCTGAAAACACCCAGTACGCCCTGCTGTTAGGCGTGGTATGTGGCCTGCTGGCGGGGCTGCTGGGCTATTACGTGCTGACGATCAAGTCCGATCCGCGAAAAGCGATCATGGTGGGAATAAAGAACGACCAGTTTTATATCGTCTATCAGCCGGTCGTTAAAGCCGATACGCTGCACATTAGCGGCGTTGAGGTGCTGATGCGCTGGCGCCACCCGGTAGCCGGCGAAATTCCGCCGGACGTCTTTATCAACCTGGCCGAAACCCAGCAGATGATCGTGCCGCTGACCCACCATCTGCTGGCGCTGATCGCGCGCGACGCGCCAACGCTGCAAAAGATCCTGCCGGCGGGAAGCAAGCTCGGCCTGAATATCTCTCCGGCCCACCTGCACGCCGACAGCTTTAAGCCGGATTTGCAGCGCTTCGCCGCTGCCCTGCCGGTCAACCACTTTAGCGTGGTGCTGGAGATAACCGAACGCGCGATGATCGATAAGCGCCGATCGCTGGCCATCTTTGACTGGCTGCACGAGCAGGGCTTTGAAATCGCGATTGATGATTTTGGCACCGGCCACAGCGCGCTGATCTATCTTGAGCGCTACAACTTCGACTATTTGAAAATCGATCGCGGCTTCGTGCAGGCTATCGGGACCGAAACCGTCACCTCGCCGGTGCTTGATGCCGTGCTGACGCTGAGCCGCCGCCTGCAGCTTCTGACCGTTGCCGAAGGGGTTGAAACGCCTGAACAGGCCGAGTGGCTGCGCAAGCACGGCGTGCACTATCTGCAGGGCTACTGGATAAGCCGGCCCGTGCCGCTGGAAACGCTGCTCGCCGCCCATGACGAACCGGCGACATATTTCGCCCCGCCGGGCGCTGATAATGATTTAGTCTACGGACGGGCCCGCTCTGGCTCCGCCGACAGAGGATGATAACCTGGCCATGTTTGCGCGTATCTGCCTGATCTTAATAACCTTCATTAGCCTTAACGGTCAGGCGCAGACCGTGAAAGAGAGCCGCAGCTTCGCCATTATCGGCGAGCCGAAATACCCTGACGGCTTTAGCCATTTCGCCTACGCCAACCCGACGGCGCCAAAAGGCGGCGGCATCACGCTCGCTACCATTGGCACCTTCGACAACTTCAACCGCTATGCGCTGCGCGGCAATCCCGGCGTGCGTACCGATGCCCTGTACGATACCTTATTCACCACCTCCGACGACGAAGCGGGCAGCTACTATCCGCTGATCGCCGACGGGGCGCGCTACGCCGATGACTTTTCGTGGGTAGAGGTCACCCTCAATCCGCAGGCCCGCTTTCATGACGGCACGCCGATCCGCGCCAGCGACGTCGCCTTTACCTTCCAGAAATTTATGACCGAAGGCGTCCCGCAGTTTCGCCTGTACTACAAAGGCACCAGCGTCAAGGCCATCGCCCCGCTCACCGTGCGCATTGAGCTCGGCGAGGCGGGCAAAGAGAACATGCTCAGCCTGTTCACCCTGCCGGTGATGCCGGAAAAATTCTGGCGCAACCATAAGCTCAGCGATCCGCTCTCCACCCCGCCGCTGGCCAGCGGCCCCTATCGCATTACCGACTGGCGGATGGGTCAGTACATCGTTTACTCGCGCGTTAAAACCTACTGGGCGGCCAATCTTGCGGTCAACCGCGGGCGCTGGAACTTCGATACGCTCCGCTACGACTACTATCTCGACGATAACGTCGCCTTTGAGGCCTTTAAGGCGGGGGCGGTAGACCGGCGCGAGGAGACGATGGCTAAAAACTGGGCTACCCGCTACGTGGGACGCAACTTTACGCGCGGCTACATCGTGAAGGATGAGTATCAGAATACCTCGGCGCAGGATACCCAGTGGCTGGCATTCAACATTCAGCGCCCGGTGTTTGCCGATCGTCAGGTACGCGAAGCCATCACCCTCGCCTTCGATTTTGAATGGATGAACAAGGCGCTGTTTTACAACGCCTACAGCCGCGCCAACAGCTACTTCCAGAATACCGAGTACGCGGCCCGCGCGGCGCCCGATGCCGATGAGCTCGCCCTGCTGACGCCGATGAAAAACGATCTGCCGCCCGAGGTCTTCACCGGGATCTATCAGCCGCCGCGGTCCGACGGCGGCGGTTTCGATCGGGCGAATCTGCTGAAGGCGGACGACCTGCTCAACCGGGCCGGTTGGGTGTTGAAAAACCAGCGCCGGGTGAACGGGAAAACCGGGAAGCCGCTGCGTTTTGAGCTGCTGCTGCCCGCGGGCGGTAACGATCGCTGGGTTCTGCCCTTTCAGCACAACCTGCGGCGTCTCGGCATCACCATGGATATTCGCCAGGTTGATAATTCCCAGTACAGCAATCGCCGCCGCAGCCGGGATTACGATATGATGCCCGTGGTCTGGCGGGCGACGCCGTGGCCCGGCACCGACCTGCAGATCTCCTGGGACTCGGCCTATATCCACTCCAGCTACAACGCTCCGGGAGTGCAAAGCCCGGTGGTGGATCGCCTCATCGCGCAGATTATTCGCTGGCAGGGCAATAAGCAGAAGCTGCTGCCCTTAGGCCGCGCGCTGGATCGGGTGCTCACCTGGAACTACTACATGCTGCCGATGTGGTATATGGCGCAGGACAGAACGGCCTGGTGGGACAAGTTCTCGTTCCCGCCAACGCGGCCGGTGTACTCCTCCGGCTTTGACAGCTGGTGGTATGACGTTAACAAAGCGGCAAAACTGCCCGCGGACAGACGCTAAGGAACGACGATGGGCGCATACCTGATCCGCCGACTGCTGCTGATTATCCCTACCCTGTGGGCGATCATCACGATCAACTTTTTTATTGTTCAGATTGCCCCCGGCGGCCCGGTCGATCAGGCCATCGCCGCCGTTGAGTTCGGCAATCATAGCGGGATGCCGGGCGCGGGCGACAGCGGAATGGCCGCCAGCCACGCGCGTACCGGGGTTAGCAACGTCAGCGAGGGCCACTACCGCGGCGGGCGCGGCCTCGACCCGGAGATTATCGCCGAGATAACCCATCGCTACGGCTTTGATAAGCCTATTCACGAGCGCTACCTGAAAATGCTCGGCGACTACCTGCGCTTTGATTTTGGCGACAGCCTGTTTCGCAGCGCCTCGGTGCTGCAGCTGATCAAAAACAGCATGCCAGTCTCCATTACCCTTGGCCTGTGGAGTACGCTGATTATCTACCTGGTGTCGATTCCGCTCGGCATCCGTAAAGCCGTCAGCAACGGCAGCCATTTTGATATCTGGAGCAGCACGCTGATTATTATCGGCTATGCGATCCCGGCATTCCTGTTCGCGATTTTGCTGATTGTTATTTTCGCCGGCGGCAGCTATTTCGACCTGTTCCCGCTGCGCGGGCTGGTCTCCGCTAATTTCGCCAGCCTGCCGTGGTATCAGAAGATCCTCGACTACCTCTGGCACATCACGCTGCCGGTGCTGGCGACGGTGATCGGCGGCTTTGCGGCGCTCACCATGCTGACCAAAAACAGCTTTCTGGATGAGATCCGCAAGCAGTACGTGGTCACCGCCCGCGCCAAAGGGGTGAGTGAAAAACAAATTTTGTGGCGCCACGTATTCCGCAACGCCATGCTGCTGGTTATTGCCGGTTTTCCGGCGATGTTTATCAGCATGTTCTTTACCGGTTCGCTGCTGATCGAGGTGATGTTCTCCCTCAACGGCCTGGGGCTGCTGGGTTATGAGGCGACGGTTTCGCGCGACTATCCGGTGATGTTTGGCACGTTGTATATTTTTACGCTGATTGGCCTGCTGCTGAATATCGTCAGCGATATCTGCTACACGCTGGTCGATCCGCGTATCGATTTTGAGGGCCGCTGATGTCTTTTTTGAGTCCCGTCAACCAGGCCCGCTGGGCGCGCTTTCGCCACAACCGCCGCGGCTACTGGTCGCTGTGGCTGTTTTTGATCCTCTTCATCTGCAGCCTCGGCGCGGAGCTGATTGCCAACGACCGCCCGCTGCTGGTGCAGTACCGCGGCAGCCTGTACGTTCCGCTCTTAAAAGAGTATAGCGAGAAGACCTTCGGCGGCGACTTCGCCACCGCCGCCGACTATCAGGACCCGTGGCTGCAGAAGCAGCTCGACGCTCACGGCTGGGTGCTGTGGGCGCCGGTGCGCTTCGGGGCGACGAGCATCAACTTTGCCACCCAGTCTCCCTTCCCCTCTCCGCCATCGTCGCAGAACTGGCTGGGCACCGACGCCAACGGCGGCGACGTGCTGGCGCGGATCCTCTACGGAACGCGGATCTCAATCCTGTTCGGCCTGCTGCTGACGCTCTTTTCCAGCGTCCTCGGCGTGCTGGCGGGCGCTATCCAGGGGTACTACGGGGGCAAAATCGACCTCTGGGGGCAGCGCTTTATTGAAGTGTGGTCGGGCATGCCGACGCTGTTTTTGATTATTCTGCTCTCCAGCGTCGTGCAGCCCGGCTTCTGGTGGCTGCTGGCGATTACCGTCCTGTTCGGCTGGATGACGCTGGTGGGCGTGGTGCGCGCCGAGTTCCTGCGCACCCGCAACTACGACTATATCCGCGCGGCGCAGGCGCTGGGGGTGAATGACCGCAGCATCATCCTGCGCCATATGCTGCCCAACGCGATGGTCGCCACTCTCACCTTCCTGCCGTTTATTCTCTGCAGCTCGATTACCACCCTGACCTCGCTGGATTTTCTTGGCTTCGGCCTGCCTCTGGGCTCGCCTTCGCTGGGCGAGCTGCTGCTGCAGGGGAAAAACAACCTGCAGGCGCCGTGGCTGGGGATCGCCGCCTTTTTGTCCGTCGCGGTGCTGTTGACGCTTTTGATTTTCATTGGTGAAGCGGTTCGCGACGCCTTCGACCCCAGTAAGGCGGTATAAGATGGCGCAGCCTCTGTTAGAAATCGACAATCTCTCCATCGCCTTTCGCCAGCAGGGCGAAATCCAGACCGTCGTCAGCGAACTGTCGCTGCACATTGCGGCGGGGGAAACCCTGGCGCTGGTGGGCGAATCCGGCTCCGGGAAGAGCGTTTCCGCGCTGTCGGTGCTGCGCCTGCTCCCCTCGCCGCCGGTAAGCTACCCCAGCGGCGATATCCGCTTTCACGGCCAGTCGCTGCTGCATGCCGACGAGCGAACCCTGCGCGGAGTGAGCGGCAACCGTATTGCCATGATTTTTCAGGAACCGATGGTGTCGCTCAATCCGCTACACACCCTGGAAAAACAGCTCTATGAGGTACTCTCTCTGCATCGCGGCATGCGCAAAGAGGCCGCCTGGGGAGAGATTCTCGACTGCCTGGAGCGCGTCGGCATTCGCCAGGCCCCGCGTCGGCTGGCGGACTATCCGCATCAGCTCTCCGGCGGCGAGCGCCAGCGGGTGATGATCGCCATGGCCCTGCTCACCCGCCCGGAGCTGCTGATTGCCGACGAGCCGACCACCGCCCTGGACGTTTCGGTGCAGGCGCAAATTCTGCAGCTGCTGCGCGAGCTGAAGCAGGAGCTGAACATGGGCCTGCTGTTTATCACCCATAACCTGAGCATCGTCCGCCAGCTCGCCGACCGCGTGGCGGTGATGCAAAACGGACGCTGCGTCGAGCAGAACGACCGTAGCGCCCTTTTTTCCGCCCCTCAGCACCCCTATACCCGCCGCCTGCTGGATAGCGAGCCGGCGGGGCTGCCGGTGCCGCTGGCGCCCGATGCGCCGCTGCTGCTCGCGGCAGACGGGCTCAGCGTCGTCTTTCCCGTTCGTCGGGGCCTTCTGCGCCGGGTGGTTGAGCATAATCGGGTGGTTAACGGCCTGAGCTTTCAGCTACGCGCCGGCGAAACTCTGGGCCTGGTGGGCGAGTCCGGTTCCGGCAAAAGCACCACCGGGCTGGCGCTGCTGCGCCTGATTGCCTCTGAGGGGGAGATTGCCTTTGATGGTCAGACGCTGCAGGGGCGCAATCGCCGACAGATGCTGCCGCTGCGCCGCCGGATGCAGGTGGTGTTTCAGGATCCGAACTCATCGCTGAACCCGCGGCTGAACGTTTTACAGATTATTGAAGAGGGGCTGCGCGTTCACCAGCCGACGCTCGCGGCCGCCGGGCGTGAGCAGGCGGTTATTCAGGTGATGCAGGAGGTGGGGCTGGACCCGCAAACGCGCCTGCGCTACCCGGCCGAGTTTTCCGGCGGCCAGCGGCAGCGTATCGCTATCGCCCGGGCGCTGATCGTCAAACCTCAGCTTATCGTGCTGGATGAACCCACCTCGTCGCTGGATAAGACCGTACAGGCACAAATCCTCGCCCTGCTGAAAACGTTACAGCAAAAGCATCGGCTGGCCTATATTTTTATCAGCCACGATCTGCGCGTCGTGCGGACGCTATGCCATCAGGTGATAGTGCTACGGCAAGGAGAGGTGGTTGAGCAGGGAGAGTGCGATCGCGTATTTACCGCTCCGCAGCAGGAGTATACCCGCCAGCTGCTGGCGCTGGGCTGACGGTTAGAAGGGGTTGTTGCCGGAGAAGGGTTCGGCAATGGCCACGCCGAAGTTTTTCAAACGACAGGTGGCGGCAAACTCGTCCTGCATGCTGACAAACAGGCACGGCTCCCCTTCACACTCCACGATTGAGCAGTCGACTTCGATGTCGCTGAGCGCCTGGCTAAGCTTATGCATAACCGACCACGCGTTCTCGCCGTCCGGGCTGAGTAACTTCAGCGCCACGAGGCTATTTTCGCTCTGCGCGCCGTTTTGCGGAATCGGTTCAACTCTTGAACCCGCAAAACCGGCCAGCCAGCGATAGCTTTGCGGCAGTCGGTGTACGATAGAGAGTTGCTGTGTATTCACCTGGTTTTCCCCGGAAGCAAAATGCTTCACAATAAATTTACATCAATATTAACACATTGTTGACAAGTAGTCCTGTCTCAGCGTGGAAAACGTTTACACCGGCGCGGCGCCGGGGTTAACCGCTTATTATCCAGAACTTTATAGTTTCGCTGTGGAACCGTTCGGGGCTATATGTACCCGTTTCTGTGATCCAAAACAACTTTTTTATCGCAACATTGCGACTTTTTACGCGAATTGATTTTACATAAAAGAAACAAATAGCAGAATAACGAAGCCCTCTGCGGTTGATATGCATCAAAAAGGGGCTGAAATAGCCCCCTTAAATGCGATTCAGAGCGCGACCTTTCGCCGCCGGCTGGCGTAGAGGTAGAAGAGAATGGAGCTGCTGGCGCAGAAAGCGATAGAGATCAGCATCGGCCAGGCGGTGGTGAAGGTCGCCATCGACAGCAGCGCGCCGACAATCGCGCCAATCCCGAAGCGGAAGGTTCCCGCCAGCGAAGAGGCCGTTCCGGCCATATGCGGGAACTCATCAAGAATGACCGCCATCGCGTTCGAGGACACCATCGACACGCAGCCGATAAACGCCGCCACGCCGAACACCAGCGCCCAGAAGCCGACATCAAACAGCGCGCAGACCACCATCCACACGGCCATTGCGAACTGGATCCACAGCCCGGCGCGGAACATATTCAGCGCCCCAATCCGCCGGACGAAGCGGCTGTTAATCATGGTCATGACGAACAGGAAGGCCACGTTGAGCGCAAAATAGTAGCCGAAGTGCTGCGGAGAAACGTGGTTAATATTGATGTAAACGAACGGGCCGGCGCTCAGAAATGAGAACATCCCGGCGAAGCTGAAGCCGCTCGCCAGCATATAGCTCAGCACGCGCTTGTGGCGGAACAGGGTGGCAAAGTTGCCGAGCGTGGTGCGCACATGAAACTTCTGCCGCCGCTCCGGCGGCAGGGTTTCGCTAATGAAGAATGCGATCATCGCCGACGCCAGCAGCGCCGCCACCGCAAGGATCCAGAAGATGGCGTGCCAGCTGAACCACACCAGCACCGCCCCGCCCACCATCGGCGCAACCAACGGGGCGATGGTGGTCACCAGCATCACGAAGGACATCATCCGCGAAAACTCTTCTTTCGGATAAATATCGCGCATCAGGGCGTTAATCACCACGCTCGCCGCCGCCGCCGCGAGGCCGTGGAAGAAGCGCATGGTAATCAGCATTTCGATGGTCTGCGACAGCGCGCAGGCCACCGCGGCGGCGGCAAAAATCAGCGTCCCCCCGAGGATCACCGGCTTGCGGCCGATGCTGTCGGCCATCGGGCCGTACAGCAGCTGGCCGAAAGCAAAGCCCAGAATATAGGTGCTAAGCGTCATCTGCGCGCTGCCGTCCGGCACGTTAAACTGCGCCGAGATCACCGGCAGAGCCGGAAGATACATATCAATCGACAGCGGCATCAGCATGGCCAGCAGGCCAAGAATAAACACAATCCCTAATGAAGAATTCTGCTTTGCGGTCACGTTTTGCTCCGCGCATGCTGAACGCCAACGCTGGCAATCTCTTCTTCCGTCAGCGGGCGATACTCGCCGGGCTCCAGAGAGTCGTCCAGCGCGATAGCGCCGATTCGTTCACGATGCAGGCCGACAACGTGGTTGCCCACGGCGGCAAACATCCGCTTAACCTGATGGTAGCGCCCTTCGCTGATGGTCAGCCTAACTTCCGTCGGGGTCACCACTTCGAGAACCGCTGGCCGGGTCAGCTCCTTTTCATTATGCAGCTGAACGCCCCGGGCAAACTGCTCCGCGGTGCTTTCATCGACCGGGTTTTCCAGGCTCACCAGATAGGTCTTTTCGCAGTGATGGCGCGGAGAGGTAATACGGTGCGACCACTGGCCGTCGTCGGTCATTAGCACCAGGCCGGTGGTATCGATATCCAGACGACCGGCGGCATGCAGCTTGTGCGCCACCGGGACGTCAAGAAAATAGAGCACAGTCGGGTGATCCGGATCGTCGGTCGAGCAAACGTAACCCTGCGGCTTGTTAAGCATAAAGTAGCGCGGGCCGTTCTGCTGGGTCAACGTATTGCCGTCATACTCAACGCCATGCTCCGGCAGGAGCTTGAACGAAGCGTCTTTCACGATTTCACCATCCACAAGAACGCGGCTGCTGCGGATTTCACGTCCGGCAATAGCCCTGCTGACGCCAAGTTGCTGAGCGATAAACTTATCAAGTCGCATGAGATTTTTTTAGCCTGTAATAATGCTGGAGCGGGCAAGCGCCCGAAAAAGAAGAAATTCACTGGCTAGTATAACGGGCTCTTAACGCCACTCAAGGGAAAAGATTCATGGCATACTATTTGCGAGTTAATTAACGCCTGTGAAGCCATGAATTTTACCTTACGCCCCTACCAAAAGGAGGCGGTCGATGCCACCTTAGCCTGGTTTCGTCGCCACCATGAGCCCGCCGCCATCGTCCTGCCGACCGGGGCCGGCAAAAGCCTGGTCATTGCCGAGCTGGCGCGCCTCGCCCGCGGCCGCGTGCTGGTGCTGGCGCACGTCAAGGAGCTGGTGGCGCAAAATCACGCGAAGTATCTTGCCCTTGGGCTGGAAGCCGATATTTTCGCCGCCGGGCTGAAGCGTAAAGAGAGCCACGGAAAGGTGGTTTTCGGCAGCGTGCAGTCGGTTGCCCGCAATCTTGCGCAGTTCCAGGGAGAGTTTTCGCTACTGATCGTCGATGAGTGCCACCGCATCGGCGATGACGACGATAGCCAGTACCAGCAAATTATCGCCCACCTGCGGCAGGTCAATCCGCAGCTGCGCCTGCTCGGGCTCACCGCCACGCCGTTTCGCCTCGGCAAGGGCTGGATTTATCAGTTCCATTATCATGGCATGGTGCGCGGCGACGAGAAGGCGCTGTTTCGCGACTGCATTTATGAACTGCCGCTGCGCTACATGATTAAAAACGGCTATCTGACGCCGCCGGAGCGGCTCGATATGCCGGTGGTTCAGTACGATTTCAGCCGCCTGCAGGCGCAGAGCAACGGCCTGTTCAGCGAGACCGACCTCAACCATGAGCTAAAAAAACAGCAGCGCATTACGCCGCATATCGTCAGCCAGATCGTCGAGTTTGCCCAAACGCGAAAAGGGGTGATGATTTTCGCCTCGACGGTGGAGCATGCGCGGGAAATCACCGGCCTGCTGCCCGCAGGCGAGGCCGAACTGATTACCGGCGAAACGCCGGGGCCGCAGCGCGACCGCATAATTGAATCGTTTAAAGCGCAGCGCTACCGCTATCTGGTCAACGTGGCTGTTCTGACCACCGGCTTTGACGCCCCGCATGTCGATCTTATCGCCATTCTGCGCCCCACCGAATCGGTCAGTCTCTATCAACAGATCGTCGGCCGCGGCCTGCGCCTGGCGCCGGGGAAAACCGACTGCCTGATCCTCGACTATGCCGGCAACCCGCACGATCTCTACGCACCTGAAGTCGGGACGCCGAAAGGCAAGAGCGACAACGTGCCGGTGCAGGTATTCTGTCCGGCCTGCGGTTTCGCCAATACTTTCTGGGGCAAAACCACCGCCGACGGCACGCTGATCGAACATTTTGGCCGCCGCTGCCAGGGCTGGTTTGAAGATGATGAAGGCCATCGCGAGCAGTGCGACTTTCGCTTTCGCTTTAAGCACTGCCCGCAGTGTAATGCCGAAAACGATATCGCCGCCCGCCGCTGCCGCGAGTGCGATACGATCCTCGTTGACCCGGATGATATGCTGAAGGCGGCGCTAAAGCTTAAAGATGCGCTGGTGCTGCGCTGTAGCGGCATGGATCTGCAGCACGGCGCCGACGACAAAGGCCCGTGGCTGAAAATTACCTACTACGATGAAGACGGCGCCGACGTCAGCGAGCGCTTCCGCCTGCAGACTCCAGCCCAGCGCACCGCGTTTGAACAGCTGTTTATTCGCCCGCACACCCGCACGCCCGGCGTGCCGCTGCGCTGGATAACCGCTGCCGATATCCTCGCCCAGCGGGCGCTGCTGCGCCATCCGGACTTTGTCGTCGCCCGCATGAAGGGGCAATACTGGCAGGTGCGGGAGAAAATGTTCGACTATCAGGGACGCTTTCGCCGGGCCAACGAACTGCGCTAATCAGCGTTGAGGCTGAGGTTTTGATTGCCGTAAAAACCTCATGCGGCTATAATGCCGCCCGCTTTTGCATTCGCAAAGCAGATCATCTGCCTGCTGCTGGGTCGCCTGTAGCAGGATTTAAATATAGAGAGACATCAATGTTTACTATCGACGCAGAAGTACGTAAAGAGCAGGGTAAGGGTGCGAGCCGCCGCCTGCGTGCAGCTAATAAATTCCCGGCCATCATTTATGGCGGCGAAGCTACTCCGGTAGCAATTGAGCTGGACCAGGACAAAGTGTGGAACATTCAGGATAAAGCTGAGTTCTACAGCGAAGTTCTGACCATCGTTATCGCTGGTAAAGAAGAAAAAGTTAAGGTTCAGGCTGTTCAGCGTCACCCGTTCAAGCCGAAACTGGCTCATATCGACTTCGTTCGCGCTTAATCGCCGAAAGTCAGTTGAATGGCAAACGCCCCGGTCCGCAAGGTCCGGGGCGTTTTGTTATGTGCTTTGCGTCCACAGCACCGGCGCTAAATCGATAACCGTCTTCAGGGCCTGGTGCTTGTTCATCCCCGGCTGCCAGAGCATCGCCATCGTGACGTTCAGCCCCTGACTGCCGACCTCGGTTTCAATTTTACTCACCCCATCCCAGCTCTGCGCCTGGAAATGATCGGCCAAAAATCCCTGCCCCTGCTGCATGGCGTGACGCAGCAGCGCGATTTCATTCATATACTGCGTATGGCCGGAGATTTGCAGCCGGCGGGCTATCTGATCGTCAGAGCGGCGGTGCATCACCAGCTGCGGCACCAGCGCCAGGTTCAGCAGCGTCAGCGGCCTTGCGTAGCCGGCAAACAGCCGGTCTGCGGCATAAAACCCCAGCTCAACGGTCCCCAGCGCGCGCCACTCCATCTCGCTGCCAAGGGTGCGATTATTGGCCTGGCATATCGCCAGATCGGCATGGCCGTCGGCCAGCGCCTGTTCCGCCTCGCGGCGCGATGCGCTACCGCGGGCGGGAGCGTTGAGTTTCAGCTTCCGCCGGAAGTTCGGCGCTGCAGCTGATCGCGCAGATTCGGCGGCGTGCCTTTGATGGTTAGCGTATCCGTCGCCGGGTCCCAGAACACGCGTTCGCCGAGCAGCATGGCATCAAAGTTGATCGTCAACCCGCCGCCGCTGCCGGCAAACTTAGTTAACTGCCGCAGGGTGCTGCGATCCGCCGGGAAGCTCTCTTCCAGCTCATACCCCTGTTCGGCGGTAAACTCCTGGAAACTCTTCTCGCTCACCCCCGCCAGCTCTTTAGAGAGCGATTCGAGCTCGATCTCTTCTCCGGACTGCAGCTGCTCGCTGCAGTAGGCGTAAACCTGCTGGCGCACGTTCTGCCGCTCGGATTTATCCAGCTGCGCGTCGGCGGCAAAATCATCCACCGCCTGCAGCAGGCCGCGGTTCTGCGCTTTGGCGTTCAGCCCTTCGCTGGCACCAAGGAAATCCATAAAGAAATCGGCGACCTTGCGCCCTACCCGCCCCTTCAGGAAGGTCAGATAGCGGGTGGATTCCGGGTTCGTCTCCCACTCGGTTAAATCAATGCGCGCCACGATATCGGCATGATTAATGTCCAGGTAGTGGGTGGAGCGGATATCCAGCTCTTCGTTGACCCGCATGCTGCTCAGGTTATTCAGCACCGCCACCAGCAGATACTCAACCGCCAGATAGCGATACTGGCAAAACAGGACGATCCCGCCTTCGGCAAAGGGATATTTCGCCAGCTCGTCGCGCAGGCGGCCGGTGGCCGCGCGGCTGAACGGCAGAAAATCCTCTTCGCCTTTGCGCTGCAGGCGCAGCGCCTGCGCCAGCTCGCTCTCTTCATTAAACAGGCCATAGGCCTTGTTTTTTGCGCTATAGACGCGATGCAGCTCGGCCATCATCTCCACGACCGTGGCATTAGGCTCGAGCAGCGAATCGCGCAGCACCAGCTCGAGGTTTTGTTCATCACGTTTAATTAACTGATGCAGGGCAATCTGGTCGATATCCAGACTCATGTTAAACTCTCCTTTTAGACCGGGCGGTATTCAACCACCGCCGGGACGGCGACGCAACCGGCGCATGACTCTTCGGCTCGCGGAAACTCGCGATCCTGCTCGCTTTTGCGCCGTGGCGAAAAAATGCGGAAAAAAAGCTGCTGCTACGGTAATATGTTGCCCTTTCACGAACAAACAGATTTTGACTTTTATGCCGCAATTATCCCGCTATAGTGATGAACACGTCGAACGGCTGCTCAGCGAGCTGACCAACGTGCTGGAAACACACAAAGCCCCCGTTGACCTTTCACTGATGGTGCTAGGCAATATGGTGACCAACCTGATCAATAGTAGCGTCGCGCCGGCGCAGCGTCAGGCGATCGCCCGTTCTTTTGCCCAGGCTCTGCAGTCCTCAATCAACGACGACCCGGCGCACTAAGGATAACCAACAACTTTATATGGTGACTCTTCGTCAGCCCTACCGAGAAAAAGTCTCCCAGATGGTCAGCTGGGGGCACTGGTTCGCCCTATTCAACATGTTGTTGGCTATGGTGCTCGGCAGCCGCTATCTTTTTGTCGCCGACTGGCCAACGACGCTGGGGGGACGCGTTTTTTCGTACGTCAGCCTCGTTGGTCACTTCAGTTTCCTGGTCTTTACCAGCTACGTACTGATCCTCTTTCCGCTGACCTTTGTCGTGATATCACAGCGGCTTATGCGCTTCCTGTCGGTCATTCTGGCCACCGCGGGAATGACGCTGCTGCTGATTGATAGCGAAGTTTTCACCCGCTTCCACCTGCATCTCAACCCTATCGTCTGGGAACTGGTTATCAACCCGGATCAGAACGAAATGGCGCGTGACTGGCAGCTGATGTTTATCAGCGTGCCGATTATCTTCCTGCTGGAAATGCTCTTTGCGACCTGGAGCTGGCAGAAGTTGCGCAGCCTGACGCGCCGCCGCCACTACGCGCGCCCCGTCGCCTGGTTTTTCTTTATCTCCTTTATCAGCAGCCACCTGATCTATATCTGGGCCGATGCGAATTTCTATCGTCCGATAACCATGCAGCGGGCAAACCTGCCGCTCTCCTATCCGATGACCGCGCGCCGCTTCCTTGAGAAACACGGCCTGCTGGACGCCCAGGATTACCAGCGTCGGCTGGTGGAACAAGGCGCTCCGGAAGCCGTATCCGTACAGTATCCGCTGAGCGATCTGCGCTATCGCGATCTCGGCGCCGGCTATAACGTGCTGCTGATTACCGTTGATAACCTGAACTACTCGCGTTTCGAGAAGAACATGCCAGAGCTTGCCGGCTTCGCGCAGGGTAGCGTCAACTTTACCCAGCATATGAGCTCAGGCAACAGCACCGACAGCGGTATTTTTGGCCTGTTCTACGGTATTTCACCGGGCTATATGGACGGCGTGCTGTCGGCCCGTATTCCGGCTGCGCTGATTACCGCGCTCAACCAGCAGGGCTATCAGCTGGGCCTGTTCTCTTCCGATGGCTTCAGCAGCCCGCTCTATCGCCAGGCGCTGCTGTCTGACTTCTCGCTGCCGGTCGCCAAAACGCAAAGCGATGAGCAGACGGCAAACCAGTGGATTGGCTGGCTGAATCGCTACGCTCAGGATGAAAACCGCTGGTTCTCGTGGATTTCGCTCAACGGCACCTCGCTTGACGACGGCCAGCAGCAGAACTTTGTACGCCGCTATAGCCGCGCGGCGGGCGATGTCGATACGCAAATCGGCCGGGTGCTCAGCGCCCTGCGCGAAGCGGGCAAGCTGGATAACACGGTGGTTATCGTCACCGCCGGTCACGGCATGCCGCTTAATCCTCAGCACGGCAAGTTTGACTGGTCGAGAGATCGGCTGCAGGTTCCGCTGGTGATTCATTGGCCGGGCGTTCCGGCGCAAACTATCGCGACGCTGACCGATAACAAAGATGTAATGACCACGCTGATGCAGCGTCTGCTGCACGTCACCACCCCGGCGAACGAGTATTCGCAGGGTGAAGACCTGTTTAGCCCTGCGCGTCGCCGCAGCTGGGTCACCGCGGCGAACGGCGATACGCTGGCGGTAACCTCGCCGGAAGCCACCGTGGTGTTGAACCACAACGGAACCTACAGCACCTGGAATAGCGATGGTAAGAAGATCGACAATCGCAAACCACAGCTCAGCCTGCTGCTGCAGATCCTGACGGATGAAAAGCGCTTTATCGCTAACTAATTGATTAATTATGAATCAATCGGTCGTTCCCCCGCTTGCATTCGCCTGGGGAACGGGTAATATTACCGCCATGCGTCGGCACGTAGCGCAGCCTGGTAGCGCACCGTCATGGGGTGTCGGGGGTCGGAGGTTCAAATCCTCTCGTGCCGACCAAAAAAAACCTTATAAACCAGCCTCTTAAGGCTGGTTTTTTTATGTCTGTTTTTTGTACGGGGAGTTAATGGGGTGAACCCCGGACAATAACCCCATACTTCGTCGCTATTCCTGCGTATCAGAACCTATAAAATATCCCATCGTCGATTCGTTTCGTTGCGCCCGAAAGCTGACGCGAACCCGGCCGCGGCGCCGCTCTTGCGCCAGGCAGCAAAATAAACTGCGATACCGCTGATTGTAAATCGAGAAATAGCTTCTATCATTCGACTGTATCAGTCATACGCCAGGAAGATAAATATGAGAGTTAATGGAATTACCAAGGGATTTTTTATCCTGATTTTACTGATAGTCAGCCTTGCCTTTTTTGACGTCCTTTCTCCCTATTACTCAGCCATTCTGTGGGCGGCGATTCTGGCCGTGATCTTCAATCCGGTGAAGAACAAGATCCGCGGCAGGCTTGGTGAACGTAATGGTCTGGCCTCGCTGCTGACCGTGGTGATTATCTGCCTGATTGTCTTCACCCCGCTGGCGATTATTTTCTCCTCGCTGGCGCTCGAGCTAAACATGGTTTACACCAGGCTTGAGCATAATGACACCCAGTTTCCTGCGGTAGTGGCGAGCCTGTTTGCCCATCTTCCGGAGTGGGTCAGAAGCTTCCTCTCGGAGCATAATCTCGACAGCGCCGATCAGATTCAGAAGCAGCTCTCAGACGCGGCGCTAAAAGGCGGCCAGTACCTGGCCGGCAGCGCATTTCTGATTGGCAAAGGGACGTTCGGCTTTACCATTAGCTTTGGCGTCATGCTGTATCTGCTGTTTTTCCTGCTCAAGGATGGTCCGTATCTGGTGATGCTGATCCTCGAGTCCCTGCCGCTGTCTAATTACGTTAAGCAGCACCTGTTTGCCAAATTTGCCGCCGTCGCCAGGGCCACCGTGAAGGGCACCGTCGCCGTCGCCCTGGTCCAGGGCATACTGGGCGGAATAGCCTTCTATGTCGTCGGGATTGACGGCAGCATTTTGTGGGGCGCGATTATGGCGTTTCTGTCGCTGATCCCGGCGGTAGGTTCAGCCATCGTCTGGGTTCCCGCGGCCATTTTCCTCTTCGCCACAGATCAGCTATGGCAAGGGGCGTTTGTCGTCGGTTTCTTCGTGATTGTTATCGGGCTGGTGGACAACATTCTGCGTCCGCTGCTGGTGGGTAAAGATACCAAAATGCCGGACTACATGATTCTGATAGCCACCCTTGGGGGCATGGAGATTTACGGTATTAACGGTTTTGTGATCGGTCCGCTGATCGCCGCGCTGTTTATCGCCTGCTGGAATCTGCTCTCAGGCCGCGAACATGCCGGCAATACCGATGAAATTGATGAAGAGTTTATCGAGGAAGGCAAGCTAAACCGCGATGAGTAGGCCGCTCGCTCGCGCCGTGACGTCAGCTGCCGCAGGCGGCAGCTGACACAAACCGTAAAATAATATCTCTGCAGTTAAGCATATTTTTAGCAAACTCCCATGCGTAACAACAATAAACCAGCATATAACGCTGCTTTATATGCAAATATTGGTAAATAAATCTTACCAATGGGGTGAAAAATGATACTCTTTTCGCGTTGAAGAACGATAACAAAGGATGATCGATCGTGAAAAAAATCGCTACGTTTGCTGTTTCCCTGCTGACCGTTGCCTGTGTCTCCACCAGCGCACTGGCCGCCGAACAGCCTCTGGAAAAGATTGCGCCCTACCCCAAAGCGGAGAAAGGCATGAAACGTCAGGTGATCCAGCTGCCGCCGCAGCAAGACGAATCGGCCTATAAAGTTGAGTTGCTGATTGGCCAGACGCTGGAGGTCGACTGCAACCACCACCGCCTCGGCGGCCAGCTGGAAAGCAGAACCCTCGAGGGCTGGGGCTACGACTATTACGTTTTCGATAAAGTGACGTCGCCGATTTCAACCATGATGGCCTGCCCGGACGGCAAGAAGGTGCCGAAGTTTGTCACCGCAGGGCTGGGTGACGCCGGCATGCTGCGTTACAACAGCAGGCTGCCGGTCGTGGTTTACACGCCGGATAACGTAGAAGTGAAGTACCGTATCTGGCGCGCAGACGAAACGGTCGGTAACGCCGTCGTGCGCTAATCGCGGGCGACAAGAAACCGGCGGCCAGGGCCGCCGGTTTTGCTTTCTACAGGGCGATATCCGCGATCGGCTTACCATCCGTCAGCGGCTTCAGCTCTGCCTGAGGAGCCTTATCCGCCACTGAGGCCGGCTCATAGCGCAGCTGCAGGACCTCGCTGGTCCACGCCAGCGCCTGCTCAATCGCCGCTGAATTGCCGTCAAGACGCAGGCCATAGGAGGGAATAATCTCTTTCAGCTTCGCCTGCCAGGCGGCTGAATGCACCTTATCCTTAAACACCGTTTCCATCAGCTGCAGCATAATCGGCGCGGCGGTCGAGGCGCCGGGAGAGGCGCCCAGCAGCGCCGCAACGGTACCCTCATCATCGCTGACAACTTCGGTTCCCAGACGCAGCACGCCCTTCTTACCGTTGCGCTTAATGATCTGCACGCGCTGGCCGGCCTGCCACAGGCGCCAGTCGCCTTTATTCGCTTCCGGATAGTATTCGCGCAGCGCCTCGTGACGATCTTTATCTTTCTGCATCACCTGGCTAATCAGGTATTTCACCAGATCGAAATTATCCAGACCGACGTTGAGCATCGGCAGAATATTTGACGTGTTGGTCGATGCCAGCAGATCCCACAAAGAGCCGTTTTTCAGGAAGCGGGTGGAGAAGGTCGCAAACGGCCCAAACAGCACCACGCGCTTGCCGTCAATAATCCGCGTATCGATATGCGGCACCGACATCGGCGGCGCTCCCACCTCGGCCTGGCCGTAGACTTTTGCCAGATGGTGGTTAACCACCTCCGGGTTTTCACAGACCAGGAACTGACCGCCGACCGGAAAGCCCGCGTACTCTTTAGCCTGAGGAATACCGGTTTCCTGCAGCAGCGTCAGCGCCGCGCCGCCGGCGCCGATAAAGATAAATTTGGCTTTAATCACCCGCTTCTGGCGGCGGTTGTTGGCATCCGCCAGGGTCACCGTCCAGCTCTTGTCGGCATTGCGCTTGAAGCGGCGCACAACGGTGCCCAGCTGCAAGGAGAAATTCGCGTGGGTCTGCAGCCCGGCAATCAGCTGACGGGTAATTTCGCCGTAGTTGACGTCGGTGCCGACCTCGGTGCGGGTCGCGGCAACCTTTTGCTGCGGATCGCGCCCTTCCATTACCAGCGGCGCCCACTCTTTAATCTGCTGATGATCTTCAGAATAGCGGATACCGCGGAACAGTTCGCTCTGCTGCAGAGCGGCGTAGCGCGCGCGCAGGAAGTTGACGTTATCTTCGCCCCACACAAAGCTCATGTGCGGTACGCTGTTGATAAACGATTTCGGCTTACTCAGAATGCCGCGCGTGACCTGGTGGGCCCAAAATTGACGAGAGATATGGAAGGATTCGTTGATATCGACCGCTTTGTCGATGTTGATCCCGCTGGCGGTCTGGGGCGTATAGTTCAGCTCCATCAGCGCCGCATGCCCGGTACCCGCATTATTCCAGCCGTTCGAGCTCTCTTCCGCAACGCTGGACATCTGCTCGACCATGGTAATAGACCAATCCGGCTCCAGTTCCTGCAGCCAGGTTCCCAACGTGGCGCTCATAATGCCGCCGCCAATCAACAGTACATCCGTCTCTTGCTCATGGCGGGTGTTGGTCCGAGGTGTACTTGAACCAACCGCCGGTGAGCTGGGTACGGCCATCTTTTTCTTCATCGAATTTGAGCCTTACTTTACTCGCTTTTTTATTTAGCGCAGGTGACACGATTATCAAGAATCAAAGTAACACTGAAGATAAAAAAATTAAATATTGTTTAAAATTTAAGTTGAGTTTTGAGATCTGTTATAAAAATGTTTAATAAATGTGTACCATAAATCACATTTTGTACTGGTATAAGCGACGCGGCCGCGCTATCATCCCTCGTTTTGTGACAGACCGCACGCAAGACTCGTCCCGGCTTAAACTAACCTGCGAACTTCCCATCTATGTCTCAGGCTCCAAACCACGCAACGCCCGCTGCAACAGGCGCTATTCGCCACGTACTCCGTTCGCCATCGCTGCTCACGCGCGAGGCCCTGGCTGGCGTTCTGACCGCTCTGGCTCTGATTCCGGAGGTGATCTCCTTCTCGGTGATTGCCGGCGTTGACCCAAAGGTCAGCCTGATGGCTTCCGTTGTGCTGTGCCTCGCGATGTCGATACTCGGCGGCAGACCGGCGATGGTGACCGCCGCCGCCGGGTCGGTGGCGCTGGTGATTGGGCCGATGGTGCATCAATACGGCGTCGGCTATATCCTGCCCGCCGTCATTTTGGCCGGTATTATTCAAATTTTGTTTGGTTTGGCCGGCATGGCCCGGCTGATGCGCTTTATTCCGCAGGCGGTAATGACCGGCTTCGTCAACGCGCTGGGGATTTTGATCTTCTTCGCCCAGGTCCCCCATTTCTGGAGCAGGCAGCCGCTAATCCTCGGCCTGTTCGTGCTGACGCTGCTGATTGTCCTGTGGGCGCCGCGCTATATTAAAGCGATCCCCGCGCCGCTGATTGCCATTGTGGTATTAACCCTGTTTACCGCCACCACCGGGCAGCTGCTGCCGACCGTGGGCGATGAAGGCTCGATGAGCGGCGGGCTGCCGGGCTTCACCGCCCTGCTGATGCCGCTCAATCTCGACACCCTGCAAATTATCTGGCCCTGCGCCCTGAGCATTGCCTTTGTCGGCCTGATGGAGTCGCTGCTGACCGCCAAACTGGTCGATGACCTGACCCACACGCCGTCCAGCAAAGCGCGCGAGAGCGCCGGGCTGGGAATCGCCAATATTCTCGCCGGGTTCTACGGCGGCATCGCCGGCTGCGCGATGATTGGTCAGACCATTGTTAACGTTGAAATGGGGAAAGGCCGCAGCCGCGTCTCCACCCTCGCCGCCGGCGCGGTGCTGCTGCTTCTGGTTACCGCGCTCAGCGAAGTGATGGCAAAAATTCCGATGGCGGTACTGGCCGGAGTGATGGTCATTGTGGCGGCAAAAACCTTCAGTTGGCACAGCCTGCGCCCGGCCGAGCTAAAGCGTAATCCGTGGCCGGAAACGCTGGTTATGCTGGTGACCGTCGGCGCAACGGTGGGCACCAGCAATCTGGCAATTGGCGTGCTGGCAGGCCTGGTGGCGATGGCGCTAATCCCACGCAGGCTGCGCAGCGGAGCGCCAGTTACATCAGGAAAATCGTCGCCAGACCGAGAAAAATAAAGAAGCCGCCGGTATCGGTGATGGCGGTGATCATCACGCTGGAGCCGACCGCCGGGTCGCGCCCCAGCTTCACCATCACCATCGGGATAATCACCCCCATCATCGCCGCCATCAGCAGGTTCAGCATCATCGCCAGCGTCATCACGCCGCCGAGCTGCGGGTCGCTGTAGAGCCACCATGTTATGGCGCCCATGATCCCGCCCCACACCAGACCGTTAATCACCGCGACCCCCATTTCGCGCAGGATCAGGAACGAGAAGCTTCCCGGCTGAATATGCTGCAGCGCCATCGCCCGTACGATCATGGTGATGGTTTGATTACCGGTATTGCCGCCGATCCCGGCGACGATCGGCATCAGCGACGCCAGCGCCACCAGCTGTGAAATGGTGTGCTCAAAGCCGTCGATTACCCGCGAGGCGATAAACGCGGTGCAGAGGTTAACCGCCAGCCAGGCCCAGCGCGTTTTCACCGCTTTGCTCACCGGGGCGAAGACATCGTCATCGTTGCTCAGGCCCCCCATCCGGCGTAAGTCGTTATCGGTCTCTTCATAGACCACGTCCACGATTTCGTCGATGGTCAGACGCCCCATCAGCTTGCCATCGGCATCAATCACCGCGGCGCTGAGCAGGTCATCACGTTCGAAGGTACGCGCAACCTTTTCCGCATCCTCATGCGGCTGGAAGGTGACCGGATCGCCTTCCATCACTTCCCCTACCCGCTTCTGCGTATCGTTAAGCAGGATGGTTTGTAGCTCCAGCTCGCCAAGCAGCAGCTTATTGCGGGTGGTAACAAACAGCTTATCGGTGTTTTCCGGCATTTTGCCTAACCGCCGCAGGTAGCGCTGCACCGCGGCAAGCGTCGCCTCCGGACGGACGGTGATCACCTCGAATTCCATGATCGCGCCGACGGTATTGTCGGCGTAGCGCATCATCTGGCGAATACGCGCGCGCTTATCCGCCGGCAGCGTCGCCAGCAGGCGTCCGGTCAGGTCGCGCGGCAGGTGCTGCAGGAGATAGACCTGCTCATCAATATCCAGGTTCTGCAGAGCGAAAAGCAGCTCGTGATCGCTCATCTTATCGATGAGATCGCCCCAGACGCTTTCCGACGCCTCAAGCAGCACTTCGCCGCGCTTATCGTCGGCAACCAGCCGCCACAGCGCGTTACGCGCGTCGTAAGGCAGCGCTTCCAGCGCATCGGCGAGGTCCGGCGGCGGCAGGTGGGAGACCAGTACCTCCACTTCCGCCAGATCGTCGGCAAGGGTGCCGTCGTCATAGCGTTCGGCCAGCGTTAATTTGCCCAGTAATGAGGAGGTAACGGCTTTATCGGTGCTCAGCAGCCAAATGAGGCGGGCGCGCTCTTCGTCGCGCAATCTGGCGCTTTTTTTATGCAAAACGGACATCGGTCAGGCAATCCTTGTGAGAATAGTTGGCCGACCAGCAGGCCAGGTGCCATAAGCATAGCGCGAGGAGGGAGAAATAATAACCGCCGGCAGGTTCGTCCGGCGGAAAAATCAGCAATAGCGCCCGCCGCTGGCCGGCAGGCGAGGATTTCAGGCGGTGCGGGAGACCGCATCGCGGGTCGCCAGCTCGCGCTCTTCGCCGGTCAGCTCCGCCAGCTGGCCGGCGCGCATCTCCAGCAGGCGGTCGGCATGCTGGAAATAGTGATCGTCGTGGCTGATGGCGAAAATGGTTTTGCCCATCTGCTGCATCAGCGGCAGCAGCACCTGATAAAACTCACGGCGGAAGTGCGGGTCCTGATCCGCCGCCCACTCGTCAAGCAGGATGATATCGCGGTCTTCGGCCAGGGCCAGCAGCAGCGCCACGCGCTTTTTCTGCCCCTTCGAGAGCTTCAGATCGAGGATCTTGCCGTTATCCAGCCGCAGCTTGTGGGTCATTTTCAGGTGCGCCATCCACTGGTTCACCCGCGCGGGGTCGGCCGCTTTCCCCTCCGGTCCCAGCAGCTGGTCAAACAGCCAGACATCGGTAAATACCGCCGAGAACAGCTTACGATAATCTTCCGGCCGGTCTACCGCCAGCGCCTTGCCATCCAGCAGGATTTCGCCGGAGGCCGGCTGATACAGCCCGGTCAGCAGCATCGCCAGCGTCGACTTGCCGCTGCCGTTGCCGCCGATAAGGAACACCAGCTCGCCGCGTTTCAGGGTCATATTAATGGGCCCGACGGCGAAGGTGTTGTCCGGATAATGGAAGCTGACGTCGCGCAGCTCCAGCGTCTGCCAGTGCGGATGCGCTTGCGGCCGCGGGAATTCGGCGCGGTACGGCGCCAGGGAGAATTTGTGCAGCTTATTGAAGGCCACTTGGGCGCTGAGCAGCGTCGGCAGCGCGCCAACGGCCGAGAGCAGCGGCGTGCGCAGGAACAACAGGGTCAGAGAGTAGGTCGCCGCCACCGCGGTATTCGCCCAGCCGAGGCCGTTGGCCATCCAGAACACCAGGCCGATGGCACCGAGCATCATAATATTCGACCAGTTCACCGCGCTGAGGTGGAAGGTGTCGGTGCGGATAATATGGTGCCGATACTCGCGTGCGTCCGGCAGATAGAGCTGGTTGAACACGTATTCGGCACGCTCGCGATTGAGCGTCAGCTCCTTGCGCCCTTCCAGCACCGTCTGGTAGTCGTGGTACAGCTTATCTTCGGTTTCCCGCAGCGTCGCCATATGCTTATAGACGCGCGCCACCAGCACAAATCCGCCCCAGATGGTAAGCGCCATCCACAGGGCGGTCACCAGCATCATTTTCCCCGACAGCCACGCCAGATAGGCGGCGGAGCCAAAGGTCAGAATAATCCCCTGCACCAGCTCGGGCAGGCGCACAAAGGCAATGGTGATGTTGCGTACGTCGCTGGTTAGGCCGGCGAGCAGCGAGGCGCTGCCGATCTTCTCAACTTTCTCGATTGGGGTGTCGAGGATGCGCTTAATGAACTCCCCGCGCAGGCGGAAAACAAAATGGTGCCCAAGGGTCGTCAGGGCCAGCTGCGATCCCAGCGTCACCGCCATCAGCAGCAGCAGCAGGCCGAGAAACTCCGGCAACACCGTCAGCGAGGTATCGACAACGGTCATCAGCCGCAGATTGATAAAGGCAATAAGCCCGATCCCCAGCGCCGCGCTGAGCAGGCTCAGGGCAATGACGGAAATAAACGGCCAGCGATACTGGCGCCAAACAAGTAGAAGAAGTTCCATAACAGGCAATCCGGGCAAGCAAAACAGCCAGCAGTGTAAACTGCTCGCCGATGACATCAAGAATAATTCTTATTTTTATTCTTTATTGCCCGCCAGCCGGAAGGTGAGGTTGTAGCGACAGGCGCCGGTGTCCGGATGGTCACCCTCTTTCAGCGGCTGAATGCCGTGATAGAACAGCCGCGACTCGCCGCCCCAGACCACCACATCTCCGTGCTCCAGCAGCACTCTGCGCAGCGGATCGCTACGCTGCAGTCCGCCAAACTGAAACACCGCCGGTAGCCCCAGCGATACGGAAACGATGGGCGCGCGCAGGTCGCGCTCGTCCTTATCCTGGTGCAGGGAGAGCTTCGCCCCGGGCTGATAGCGGTTGATCAAGCAGGCGTCGGGCGCAAAGCCCGGGTAGCCGCAGGCGAGCGCCGCCTCCGCGGCCAACTGAACGAAGATCGGCGGCATTGGCGGCCAGTCGCGTCCCGTGAGCGGATCGCCCGGAGCATACAGATAGCCGTGCATATTGGTCGTCCAGCCCAGCGGCCCGCAGTTGGTCATCGCCACCGACATGGTATAGCCGCCGGGCGTGACCATCTGGCGAAACGGCGAAGCCTCGGCAACGCGCAGAAGCGCCTGCAGCAGATCCGGGGCGCGCTGGCGGGCGAAGCGCCGCAGAATGGCGGCGCCGGGCGCCAGCGGCTCCTGCCAGGGCGGCGTATCGGCAAAGAGATCGAGCATCATGACTCCTCGGTTTGTGCTTCCCGGGCCAGCAGCTGCGCTTTGCGGGCGGTTCCCCAGCGGTAGCCGGAGAGCGCTCCGCCTTCGCGGACCACCCGGTGGCACGGAATAACGATAGCCAGTCGGTTGGCGGCGCAGGCTCCTGCTACCGCGCGGACGGCACGCGGCTGACCGATGCTTTGCGCAACCTGACGATAGCTGCGCGTTTCGCCCGCCGGGATCTGACGCAGAGCCTGCCAGACTCTCTGCTGAAAGGCGGTGCCGCGAATATCCAGCGGCAGGTCGATCGCCTGGCGGCTATCGTCAATATGGGCAAAAATCTGCGCCACCCGCGCGGAAAAATGCGCGTCGCCGGGCAGAAGCCGGGCGTGGGGGAACAGGCGGCGCAGCTCGTCTAGCGGCGCGTCGCCCTCGCCGGGCAGGACGGCGCATACCCCGCGCTCGCTTTGCGCCACCAGGCAGCGGCCAATCGCGCAGTCGCCGAACGTATAGACGATATCGGTATCATCCCCGCCGCGGCGAAACTGGCTGGCGGTCATGCCAAGCACGGCATCGGCCTGACGGTAGTAGCTGCTGCCGTCGGGAAAGCCTGCGGCCAGCACCGCCGGGGTTACTTTTCCCCCCTGCGCCAGCGCGTCCCGTAAACGCCGCGCGCGCCACGCCTGCTGCCAGGCCTTCGGCGTCATGCCGGTGACGGATTTGAATAAACGGTGGAAGTGGTACGGGCTGACCGCCAGCTCGCGGGCCAGCGCCTCGAGGGTTATCGGCGCTTCCTGCTCAAGCAGGCGGCAGGCCCTGGCGACTTTCTCGACCTTCTGCCGCTGCGGGTCGCTTTTGTCCGGCTGGCAGCGCTTGCAGGGGCGAAATCCGTCGGCGATGGCGGCAGCCGCATCAGGGTAAAAGCGGACGTTTTCCCGCAGCGCCCGCCGCGAGCGGCAGGACGGACGGCAGCACACGCCGGTGGTCAGCACGGCAAACACAAACTGACCGTCGGCGCGGGCATCGCGCTCGCATACCGCCTGCCAGCGGCGGTCATCGGTATCAGCAATAATCGGTTTCATCATCGGCTCCTGCTTTAAGTGTATAGCCAGTCTGCTTCACCGCCCGCTGAATAAAACCCGAAATCTTGCTGTTTAATTCTTTTCGCCAACCAGGAAGGTGCGGAACTGCGGCGACATCCAGGTTTTAAACCCCTCGCCCTCTTTGACAATCATATAGACGGCCAGCCCCTGCTCTTTCACTACCTCCTGCGCCTTTTCCGGACCGAGCACCATCAGCCCGGTATCCCAGCCGTCGGCTTCCAGCGCCGTCGGCGCAATCACCGTCACCGAGACCAGATTATGCTCGATCGGTCTGCCGGTTTGCGGATCGATCACGTGCGAGATCCGTTTGCCATCCAGCTCGTAATAGTTGCGGTAGCTGCCGGAGGTGCTGATACCGTGGCCGTTGATATCGACGATGGCCTGGACGGCATTTTCGCGATCGGTCGGCTTTTGGATCGCCACCCGCCACGGCTGCCCGTCGGGGTTCATCCCTCGGCTAACCAGCGCGCCGCCGACGGAGACCAGATAGCGGGAAATGCCCTCCTGCTCCATCAGGCGCGCCAGATGATCGGCGGCATAGCCCTCGCCCACCGTCGAAAGATCGACATACAGATCCGCAATATCCTTCTGCAGATACTGACGATCCGCGCGGTTAATCACCGTCAGATGCTGCAAGCCCGTCCGCGCTTTTGCCGCCGCGATCTGCTGAGGATCCGGCGTTTTTACCGGCTGCTTATCCGGGCCAAAGCCCCACAGATTGACCAGCGGCCCGACGGTAATATCCATTGCGCCGTGGGTTTTCGCGCCAATACGCAGCGACATGGTGACGATATCGGCCATCGCTTCGCTGACCGGCCACGGCTCAGTGGTGGTGGCGTGGTTAAATTGCATTAGCGCCGAATCGTTTTTCCAGGTGGAAAGCAGGCGATCGTCGGCGTCCAGCCGGGCCTGTACCTTCTGGCGCAGCGCCCGGGCCTTAGTTTCATCCACGCCAATGACGCTGACCCGCCAGAATGTGCCCATCGTTTTGCCATCCAGTACGGTCGCGGCGCTCTTTGGTGTCGCAGGAGAAGTGGCTGAATCACAGCCGGAAAGAAGTGCGCAAACGCCGAGCAGCGCGGCGCGGAAAAAAGTGATATCCATAAAATAGGTTCCTCTTGCTAAGGCAGCAAGAGTACACCAGCCTGCTTAAACGAGGCATAAAAAAAGGCGCCATAGGGCGCCTTTTTCGAAACTTCAGCGTGCTTAGAACTGGTAAACCAGGCCCAGAGCGACGATATCGTCGGTAGAGATACCGGCGTTACGAGTGAAGCTGTTGTCGTCCAGCAGGTTGATTTTGTAGTCAACGTAGGTGGACATGTTTTTGTTGAAGTAGTAGGTCGCGCCCACGTCAACATATTTCAGGATATCCTGGTCGCCGTAGCCTTCCAGATCCTTACCTTTAGACTGCAGGTAAGCAACGGACGGACGCAGACCGAAATCGAACTGGTACTGTGCAGCCACTTCGAAGTTCTGCGCTTTGTTAGCAAAGCCCAGGCTACCGGCGCGGGTTGCGTTGTAAGTCTGGGTGTACTGAGTCGCCAGGTAGATGTTGTTCGCGTCGTATTTCAGACCGCCGGTGTAGGTTTCAGCATATTTGCCGTCGCCCAGCAGGCCAGATGCGTTCTGATCATCGGTACGTTTAGAGTGACCGTATGCGAAACCAGCGCTGATGCCGTCCCAGATATCATAAGTTACAGAAGTACCGAAACCGTCGCCGTTCTGTTTGTTCCAGTCACGACCGTTGTTGGTCTGGCCTTCGCCGCTTGGGCTGCCGTTTTTACCCTGATACTGCAGAGCAAAGTTCAGGCCGTCAACCAGACCGAAGAAGTCAGAGTTACGGTAGGTTGCAACGCCGTTAGCACGGGACTGCAGGAAGTTGTCAGAACCGTAGGTGTCGCCGCCGAATTCCGGCAGAACGTCGGTCCAGGAAGTTACGTCGTAAACAACGCCGTAGTTACGACCGTAGTCGAAAGAACCCGCGTCGCCGAATTTCAGACCGGCGAATGCCAGACGAGTCCATGCCTGATCGCTGGAGCTTTCAGTGTTGTTCGCCTGAACGTTGTATTCCCACTGGCCGTAACCGGTCAGCTGGTCGTTGATCTGGGTTTCGCCTTTCACGCCAATACGCATGTAGGTCTGGTCGCCGTCAGCGCTCTTGTCGTCAGAGAAATAGTGCAGGCCGTCGATTTTACCGTAGAGGTCTAATTTGTTGCCATCTTTGTTATAAATTTCAGCCGCATTTGCTGCGCCTGCTACCAGCAGAGCCGGTACCAGGAGGGACAGTACTTTAACTTTCATGTTATTAACCCTCTGTTTGTTATATGCCTTTTATTATGCCACTGCTTACTGATTACCCTTCTAATCAGTCGGCTATATTCATTGTGCTGTAAAATGCAGAATAATCCAACAAGAATATGATACGAAAACTTCTAAGGTGTTTCAAAATGCCCACAAGATGTTTCAATTTGTAAACCAAAGGGAACTTTTCGCCACAATGAAAAATCGAAAAATAAGCACCAATAATCAAGAAAATATTTTTTTCAATTTAGAATCATGTGGTTATACACCCATCCAAGTATAGCACTGAATGACAAAACAAAACCGTCACCTGCGACTAGAATAACTATCGCTATCATCATTAACTTTATTTATTACCGTCATTCAGTTCTGAATGTCTGTTTACCCCTATTTCAACCGGATGCTTAGCATCCGGTTTTTTTTACCCTTCTTTACATAACTTTAATTATAACTGTGCCCGCCGCGATAAAAATAACGGTTATTAATCAATCACTCCGCGCATAAGAAAGTGCTTATCCGGGTAATTTCTTGTTATTTCGTGCTATTCCCTGAAACCAATCGGAAAATAACTGTACAGAATCAATCCCGCTGTACATTTTTATTGTTACCTCTTCTTTAAGATAAATCCCAAAGCAAAAAAAGCGCGGAAGGCCATTCTGTAGTATGGATTTGATAAATTAGCCTTTATACTGCTTAGCGAATTCACTCTGCTACCAGTTACCTTGGTGCAACATCCTGCTTACAAACATTGATGAGTCGCACTGCTACACGATGACCCAGAAAAAATTCACCCTGATACCTGGCAGCATCACCCGTTTCTTCATTTTAATGGTCATCGTCCTGCTGGCGACGATGAGCGTGACGCTGCAAAGCGCGGTCAACGCCTGGTTAAAAGAGAAAAGCTATCAGGTTGTCGACGTAAGCCATGCGCTGCATAAGCGTATCGATGCGTGGCGCTATGCCACCTGGCAAATTTACGACAATATAGCCGCTACCTCCTCCAGCGCCGCCGGCGAGGGTTTACAGGAGACGCGATTAAAGCAGGATGTCTATTATCTGGAAAAGCCGCGGCGTAAAACCGAGGCGCTGATTTTCGGCTCTCATGACAGCTCAACGCTGGAAATGACGCAAAAAATTTCCAGCTACCTCGATATTCTGTGGGGTGCGGAGACCATTCCGTGGTCGATGTACTATCTCAACGGGCTGGATAATAGCCTGATTCTGGTCTCGACCCTGCCGCTCAAAGACCTCTCTTCCAGTTTTAAAGAGTCGACGATTAGCAACGTGGTGGAGTCCCGCCGCGCGGAAATGCTGCTGCAGGCAAATACGCTCGACGAACGCGAAACCTTCTCCTCGCTGCGCCAGCTTTCATGGCAAAACGGCCACTATTTCACCCTGCGGACCACCTTCAACCAGCCGGGCCACCTGGCCACCGTGGTCGCTTTTGATCTGCCGATTAACGATCTGATCCCGTCCGGCATGACTCTGGACAGCTTCCGCCTTGAGCCTGACCCTTCGCAGAGCGCGACCGGCAATCCGGATAAAGAAGAGTCTGATAACGCCAGCATCAACTTCAACGGTACGCGGATTGAAATTACCACCGCCATTAATACCACCGGGATGCGTCTCATTTGGGTGGTGCCATTCGGTACTCTGATGATCGAGTCGCTGCAGAACGTCCTGCTGCCGCTGCTGCTGATTATCGGCCTGCTGGCATTGACCCTGTTTGGCTTCACGACCTTTCGCCACTACAGCGGCCGTAGCCGTCAGGCCGGGACGAGCGTCGCCGCCGCCAGCGGCGAGCATCGTACGCTGCGGGCAATAAACGAAGAGATCGTCTCGCTGCTGCCGCTGGGGCTGCTGGTTCACGATCTGGAAGCTAACCGCACGATTATCAGCAACCCCATCGCCGATCATCTGCTGCCGCATCTGAACCTGCAAAATATTACCAATATGGCGGATCAGCATCAGGGCGTAATTCAGGCGACGGTGAATAACGAACTGTATGAGATTCGCCAGTACCGCAGCCAGGTCGCGCCGCGAACGCAAATCTTCATCATCCGCGATCAGGATCGGGAAGTTCTGGTAAGTAAAAAGCTCAAGCAGGCCCAGCGCCTGTATGAGAAGAACCAGCAGGGTCGCACCGCGTTCATGCAGCACATCGGCGCCGCGCTGAAGCAGCCCGCCCGCAGCCTGGCGGAAGAAGCCGCCGCGCTCGGCGTCGCCGAAAGCCGCAGGCTGGCGCAGCACGCGGATGAGCTCGTACAGCTGGTTGACGAAATTCAGCTGGCAAACCTGCTGGAAAGCGATAGCTGGAAGAGCACGCCGGATCGGTTCTCAATTCAGGAACTGATCGATGAAGTGGTGCCAGAAGTGCTGCCCGTGACGAAGCGCAAAGGTCTGCAGCTGCTGATTAACAACGCCTTACCGGCAAACGAGCAGCGCTACGGCGACCGCGACGCGCTGCGCCGCACGCTGCTGCTGCTCATTCAATACTCGGTGACCACCACGCAGATCGGTAAAATCACTCTCGAGGTGAGCAAGGATGAATCCGCGGACGATCGCCTGACCTTCCGCATTCTCGATACCGGCAACGGCGTTTCGGCAAACGAAATCGATAACATGCACTTCCCGTTCCTGAACGATACCCAGGCCGATCTCTACGGTAAGGCCAATGCGCTCACCTTCTGGCTCTGCGATCGGCTGACGCGCAAGCTCGGCGGCCAGATGAATATCAAAGCGCGCGAATCTCTGGGCACCCGCTACTCCCTGCATCTCAAAATGCCGGCCAGTGAAGAAGAGAGCAACACCGGCGAACATCTGCTGGATGACGTGGTGGTACTACTTGATATTACCGCTAACGAGGTCCGAAAGATCGTCACCCGCCAGCTTGAAAGCTGGGGAGCGAGCTGCATTACGCCGGATGAGAGGCTGACCAGCCAGGAATACGATCTCTTTTTAACGGATAATCCGTCTAATCTTACTGCTTCGGGCTTGCTTTTAAGCGATGATGAGGTCGGGATACGAAAAATAGGCCCGGGCCAACTGTGCGTCAATTTCAATATCAGCGCGGCCATGCAGGAAGCGATTCTGCAACTGATTGAACAGCAGCTGGCGGAAGAAAACGTGCAACCTGCTCCTCCGGGAAGCGGGAGCAACGCCGAACTGCACGCCAGCGGCTATTACGCGCTGTTTGCCGATACTGTTCCGGATGATGTTAAGAGACTGTATACTGAGCTGGCAACAAGCGATTTAGCTGCGCTGGCCCAGACTGCGCACCGCCTCAAGGGGGCGTTTGCTATGCTTAACCTGGTACCCGGCAAACAGTTATGTGAAACGCTTGAGCATCTGATTCGCGAAAAAGATGCGCAAAGCATAGAAAAATACATCAGCGACATTGACGTTTACGTCAAGAGCTTGCTGTAGCAAGGTAGCCTAATACATGAATACTATGAACGTAATTATTGCCGATGACCATCCGATCGTACTGTTCGGTATTCGTAAGTCACTCGAGCAAATTGAGTGGGTAAACGTTGTCGGCGAGTTTGAAGACTCCACTGCACTTATCAATAATCTGCCGAAATTAGACGCCCATGTTTTGATTACCGATCTGTCCATGCCTGGCGACAAATACGGCGACGGGATCACGCTGATCAAGTACATCAAGCGCCATTTCCCGGATCTGTCGATCATTGTTCTTACCATGAACAACAACCCGGCGATCCTCAGCGCGGTACTGGATCTGGATATCGAAGGGATCGTACTGAAACAAGGCGCGCCGACCGATCTACCGAAGGCGCTGGCGGCGCTGCAGAAAGGCAAAAAATTCACTCCGGAAAGCGTTTCGCGCCTGCTGGAAAAAATCAGCGCCAGCGGCTATGGCGATAAGCGCCTGTCGCCGAAAGAGAGCGAAGTTCTCCGCCTGTTTGCCGAAGGTTTCCTGGTGACCGAGATTGCGAGAAAGCTCAATCGCAGCATTAAAACCATCAGTAGCCAGAAAAAATCGGCCATGATGAAGCTCGGCGTAGAAAACGATATCGCCCTGCTGAACTACCTCTCTTCCGTTTCGCTGAGCGCCACCGACAAAGAGTAACGCTCGCCTTCCCGGATACGGCGCGGCCATCATGCGCCATATCCGGGGCAACGACCCGCTCTGACCGGGCCGCGTCCGCGGAAAATTCTCGCCCTATCCTCTGCTCTTACGCACCCGTGCGGCGTACAGCGCCAGGGTTTGCTTAATAATATCCAGCGTCACCGGTTTGGAAAGACAGCTGTTCATACCCGACTCGAGGCAGCGCTGCTTCTCTTCCGCCAGCGCGTTGGCGGTAACCCCGATAACCGGCAGCGTCATACCCAGCTCGCGAATACGCTGCGTCAGGCGATAGCCGTCCATATTCGGCATGTTGACATCGCTCAGTACGATATCAATATGCTGCTTGCTCAGAACGGCCAGCGCATCAACCCCATCGTTCGCCGTCACGCACTGATAGCCCAACGATCCGAGCTGGTCGGCCAGCAGCCGGCGGTTGATCGGATGATCGTCCACCACCAGAATCATCATGTCGTCGTGGTTGGCCGTCTGCGCTTCCGGCGCGGATAGCGCCGGACCGTGCTCGGCGCTCGCCACCTCAATGCGCAGGATCCGTCCCAGCAGCGGCAGCAGCTCGTGCGGCGTCGTGACGCTATGCAGCCACTCTCCCGGCGCGCGCTCCAGCGGAATGCCGATATGTCGACGGCAGAAAATAATAGCCGCGGCCCCTGACCAGCCGGTACAGGACTCATCATCGGTGAGTAAAATATCGTCGGCTCCCGGCGCCTCGCCGGCATAGCTTTTCACCTTAACCCCGTGGTGATTGAGCAGCGAGGTGATAAACATCGTCAGGGCGGTGTTGTGAACGGCGAGCCAGCAGCATTTTCCCGCCAGACCATCAGCAACCAACGGTACACCGTTTTGCACGCCATACAGCGGAATACGGATGGTAAAGCGGCTGCCCATACCGGGCTCGGTTTCTACGGCAATATCGCCATCCATCATGCTGATGAGCTTCTCGCAAATCGCCAGCCCGAGGCCCGTTCCCTGGAAATTGCGCTGAACGCCGGTGCCGACCTGGAAGAACGGGTCAAACAGGCGCACCACCTCTTTGGCCGGGATCCCCTCCCCGGTATCGCGCACGCTGATTTGCAGATAATCGCCGGCGCACTGAACGTGCAGGATAATGCAGCCGGTATCGGTAAATTTGATGGCGTTACTCAACAGGTTAGAAATGACCTGCTGCAGGCGCATCGGATCGCCGGACATCAGCTGCGGCACATCGGGCTCGATAAAGCAATACAGCCCGAGCTGCTTGCGCACCACCAGCGGCAGATAGTTCGCCGAGATATGGTTCATCACCTCCCGCGGCGAGAACTCGCTCGGTTCGATTTTCAGCTGTTCGGACTCAATTTTCGAGAAATCCAGAATATCGCTGATGATCTTCAGCAGCAGGCTGGAGGAGTTGTTCATTGCCGTAACCAGCCGGTCGACGCCCTTCGGCAGCTCTTTGGTCTGCAGCAGATCGAGGTTGCCGATAATGCCATACAGCGGCGTGCGCAGCTCGTGGCTCACCGTCGCAAGGAACATCGATTTCGACTGGCTGGCCTGCTCTGCGGCCTGCGCCATCTCCTGCAGCGACTCTTCCATTTTGACGCGAGCGCTGACGTCCACCAGCACGCAGATAGCCACGTTTTCGTTGCGGTAGCGCGAGTGAACGAAGCTGATTTGCAGGTTGGTATTATTGCTGGTCAGCACATCGACAAAATTGACCTGCTGGCCGCAGATAATCTGCGTCAGCCGCTGCCGATCCTCATGGGTCAGCATATTGAGGTAGTTATGCGCCAGCTCGTTACTCAGAATATTGGTGCCGTCGAGAGTGCGCAGAATACAGATCCCCACCGGCGCCGATGCGACAATCTTACGGTTAAACTGCTCGTGTTCCTCGAGGCGCTGGGCGTCATTTTCCGCCGGGATAAAGATCCGCCGCTCGTACATTCGCGCGAGGGCGAAAAGCATCACCCCGGTCAGGATATTAAGGACTATCGCATTGAGGATCAGCATCCGAATACGCTCGAGAACCTGATCGACCGATACCGAGTAGACGATACTCAGGGAGGATGGCGGCAGGCTCTTCTTCATGGCCAGCTCGCGGAAGCCGGAGGTATAGCCGAACCAGATCCGTTCCTGCATCCAGCGGGCCTCGCCCTTGATTTTCGCCTCCGGGCCGGCGAGGGAGATGAGCGGCTGGCCGCTGTCGTCAAGGATCGTGACGTTCATCGGCAGGCTTCCCGGCGTGAAGAAGCTCTCCATGCGCAGGGTTTGTTCGACGCCGAGCATCGCCTGCAGGCGGTTGGCCATATACACCGGCGTCAGGGCATAGAAGTAGCCGACGCCGGGGCGAGCGCCCTGGCTAATCCAGAACAGATTGCTGCCGCGTTCGCTCTGCGGGGCGTCGCGGTACTGCTCGATACGCTGATGCAGCACCTTCAGCGCCTGGTCCCGCTCCAGCGGCATTTCTCGCAGCCCGAAGTTCGCCATGCACAGATTATCGCTGCCAATTAAAAAAATACGGTTGAGGTCGTAAGCCGCGGAGAAATTATCGCGCCAGTAGCGCATAAACCATGCCAGCGACTGCAGCGAACTGCGCCAGGTGCCGCTCATTGCTCCGCAATCTGAATCCGGGTAGAGCGGCTCGAAATCCGGCACCGCGATGTCGCCATTTGGCACCGGCGACGCGCCGCCCGGCCGATTGCCGGCAACGTACTTCAGCTCTTTAATAACATCGGCCGTGCGCTGGATATAGCGCTGCGCCTGATCGGCGTTGAGGTTAAACTCCTGGCGGATCTCCGACTCCCGGTCATGCAGCGCGTTAACAATATAAAACACCGACGCGAAAGCAATCAGCATCCACAGCAGAACCGCCAGCGCCCGGAACAGGTAGCGTGAAATTTTTAGCGTGGTATGAAAAGAAGCAAGATATTTCAATGTGGCGATGCTCGGCCGTCAGGGACTCAACAGAATGGGGTTAAGGTAGCGGTAAACAGGTTTTGTCGCAACGTTATACTCTCTGGATTACCCGCGCCGGGCAAATAAAAAAAGGCCGGGGTATCCCCGGCCCTTTTCGCAGCATTACCGCAGATTATTCATCATCTTCGGCGATGTCATCATCAGCGTCGGCGTCGATTTCCGGCGCGATATCGTCATCGCCTTCCGCCACGCTGCCGTCGATGGCATCCAGCTCTTCGTCATCGACCGGTTCAGCGACGCGCTGCAGGCCGACCACGTTTTCATCTTCCGCTGTGCGGATCAGAATGACGCCCTGAGTGTTACGACCCACGATGCTCACTTCCGATACGCGAGTACGCACCAGGGTGCCCGCATCGGTGATCATCATGATCTGATCGCAATCGTCCACCTGTACCGCCCCCACCACGGCGCCGTTACGCTCGGTCACTTTGATCGAGATAACGCCCTGAGTGGCGCGGGACTTGGTCGGATACTCTTCCGCCGCCGTACGCTTGCCGTAGCCGTTCTGCGTGACGGTCAGGATCGCCCCTTCACCGCGCGGAATGATCAGCGAGACCACTTTATCTTCACCCGCCAGCTTGATACCGCGTACGCCGGTGGCGGTACGGCCCATGGCGCGGACCGCGCTCTCTTTAAAGCGCACCACTTTACCGGCCGCGGAGAACAGCATCGCTTCGTCTTCGCCGTTGGTCAGGTCAACGCCGATCAGCTCATCGCCTTCGTTCAGATTCACCGCAATGATGCCGGCTGAACGCGGACGGCTAAACTCGGTCAGCGCCGTTTTCTTAACGGTACCACTCGCGGTCGCCATAAAGACGTTCACGCCCTCTTCGTACTCGCGTACCGGCAGAATGGCGGTGATACGTTCGTTGGCTTCCAGCGGCAGCAGGTTGACGATTGGACGCCCGCGCGCGCCACGGCTGGCTTCCGGCAGCTGATACACCTTCATCCAGTAGAGACGACCGCGGCTGGAGAAGCAGAGGATCGTATCGTGGGTGTTGGCCACCAGCAGGCGGTCAATAAAGTCTTCTTCTTTAATACGCGCGGCCGATTTGCCTTTCCCGCCGCGGCGCTGCGCCTCGTAGTCGGTCAGCGGCTGATACTTCACGTAGCCCTGGTGAGACAGGGTGACCACTACGTCTTCCTCGTTGATCAGATCTTCGATGTTGATATCCGCGCTGTTGGCGGTGATTTCGGTGCGACGCGGGTCGCCGAACTGTTCGCGCATCGCTTCCAGTTCTTCACGAATCACTTCCATCAGACGGTCGGCGCTGCCGAGGATATGCAGCAGTTCGGCAATCTGTTCGAGCAGCTCTTTGTATTCGTCGAGCAGTTTTTCATGCTCAAGGCCGGTCAGCTTCTGCAGACGCAGATCCAGAATCGCCTGGGCCTGCTGTTCGGTCAGATAGTATTGACCGTCACGCACGCCGAACTCCGGCTCCAGCCACTCCGGACGCGCGGCGTCATCGCCGGCGCGTTCCAGCATCGCCGACACGTTGCCCAGATCCCAGGAGCGGGCAACCAGCCCGGCCTTCGCTTCCGCAGGCGTCGGCGCGCGGCGGATAAGCTCGATGATCGGGTCGATGTTGGCCAGCGCAATCGCCAGCGCTTCAAGGATATGCGCACGATCGCGGGCTTTACGCAGCTCGAAAATAGTACGACGGGTAACCACTTCACGGCGGTGGCGCACGAACGCGGAAAGAATGTCCTTCAGGTTCATGATCTTCGGCTGGCCGTGGTGCAGCGCAACCATGTTGATGCCGAAAGAGGTCTGCAGCTGGGTCAGCGAGTAGAGGTTATTAAGAACCACTTCACCAACCGCATCGCGCTTGATCTCAATCACGATGCGCATGCCGTCTTTATCAGACTCATCGCGTAGCGCGCTGATCCCTTCCAGACGCTTCTCTTTCACCAGCTCGGCCATTTTCTCGATCAGGCGAGCCTTGTTCACCTGATAAGGAATTTCATGCACGATGATGGTTTCGCGGCCGGTTTTGGCGTCGGTTTCTACCTCGGCGCGGGCGCGAATATAAATTTTGCCACGACCGGTACGGTAGGCTTCCTCGATGCCGCGACGGCCATTGATAATGGCGGCGGTCGGGAAGTCCGGGCCCGGGATGTGTTCCATCAGGCCTTCGACGGAGATGTCCTCATCGTCGATATAGGCCAGACAACCGTTAATCACTTCCGACAGGTTGTGCGGCGGAATGTTGGTCGCCATCCCGACGGCAATACCGGATGAACCGTTTACCAGCAGGTTGGGGATTTTTGTTGGCATGACGTCAGGGATGCGCTCCGTGCCGTCATAGTTATCAACGAAATCAACCGTCTCTTTTTCGAGGTCGGCCATCAGCTCGTGAGCGATTTTCGACATACGGATTTCCGTATAACGCATCGCTGCGGCGGAGTCGCCATCGACAGAACCGAAGTTACCCTGGCCATCGACCAGCATATAACGCAAGGAGAATGGCTGCGCCATACGGACAATGGTGTCATAAACTGCGGTATCACCGTGAGGGTGATATTTACCGATTACGTCACCAACGACACGGGCGGATTTTTTATAGGCTTTGTTCCAGTCATTGCCCAATACGTTCATGGCGTAAAGTACGCGACGGTGTACCGGTTTCAGTCCATCTCGGACATCCGGCAGCGCGCGGCCAACAATGACCGACATCGCATAATCCAGATACGAGCTCTTCAGCTCTTCCTCAATGTTGACCGGTGTAATTTCTCTCGCAAGGTCGCTCATCTAACCGCTATCCCTCTACTATATCCCGGATTCAAAGGTCGCAAATTATAACACAGCCGCGGTGATACCGGTAAACCTATACGCTTTATTCGCTCCCCCAGCCTGATATACTCGATTGTCTTGCTAAATAAGGAGTAAAAGCGCTCATGAATGCCGAAAAACCGCCGGTGGCCCACAACGTTGATCATAATGAAATCGCTAAATTTGAAGCCGTCGCCTCGCGCTGGTGGGATTTAGAGGGCGAGTTTAAACCATTACATCGCATCAACCCGCTGCGCCTGGGCTATATTGCGCAGCGCTCCGGCGGCCTGTTCGGCAAAAAAGTGCTCGACGTCGGCTGCGGCGGCGGCATTCTTGCCGAAAGCATGGCACGGGAAGGGGCTACGGTCACCGGGCTGGATATGGGCTTTGAACCGCTGCAGGTGGCGAAGCTGCACGCGCTGGAAAGCGGCGTTCAGGTGGAGTATGTCCAGGAGACCGTCGAAGAGCACGCGCTGAAGCACGCGCAGCAGTACGACGTCGTGACCTGTATGGAGATGCTGGAGCACGTTCCCGACCCGCAGTCCGTCGTCCAGGCCTGCGCGCGGCTGGTGAAGCCCGGAGGCCAGGTCTTCTTCTCAACCATCAACCGCAACGGCAAAGCGTGGCTGATGGCGGTAGTCGGCGCAGAATACGTGCTGAAAATGGTGCCTAAGGGAACCCATGACGTGAAGAAGTTCATCAAGCCGGCCGAGCTGATCGGCTGGGTAGATCGGACAAATCTGAAAGAGCAGCATATTACCGGCCTGCATTTCAATCCGCTAACCAATACCTTCAAGCTGGCGCCGGGCGTAGATGTTAACTATATGTTGCATACAACGGCAAAAAACGCATAACGTCAGCTGTTTTTCATATGATGATTGCGCGGTATCAAGCCGCGTAATTTTCCCCGACGCTGAAGAAATCAGCACTCGATCAAATTTTCATTTTTATTTTTGAGTTTATTGACATCTTCTCCAGGCCTTATGCGACGTGCTCCCGGCTATTATTACGCTTCCGCAACCTCAATTTAACGTCAAAATCAACTCTTGTACTCAAAAGAATCCTTACTAGAATACTCACCATATAGCGTTCTTTTTATCAACAAACCCCTATATGTAGTATTTATCCACAGAGTTAGTCACAACGGCAAGCTGTGGATAAGCGGGGGATATTTTCTTTCACGGACAGGTAAAATCCACATGAATCAGAGTCTGCTGGTGACAAAGCGCGACGGTACAACCGAGCGTATTAATCTCGACAAAATCCATCGCGTACTGGATTGGGCGGCAGAAGGACTGAATAACGTTTCGATTTCTCAGGTAGAATTGCGTTCCCATATTCAGTTCTACGACGGCATCAAAACCGCCGATATTCACGAAACTATCATCAAAGCGGCCGCGGATCTTATCTCCCGCGATGCCCCGGATTACCAATATCTCGCCGCGCGTCTGGCAATTTTCCATCTGCGTAAAAAGGCCTACGGCCAGTTCGAGCCGCCGGCGCTGTTCGATCACGTCACGAAGATGGTCGAAAAGGGTAAATACGATACTCATCTGCTGGAAGACTACACGGAAGAAGAGTTCAAGCAGATGGATTCGTTCATCGTGCACGATCGCGATATGAGCTTCTCCTATGCGGCAGTCAAGCAGCTGGAAGGTAAGTATCTGGTGCAGAACCGCGTGACCGGCGAAATTTATGAAAGCGCCCAGTTCCTCTACATTCTGGTCGCCGCCTGCCTGTTCTCGAACTACCCGCGCGAGACCCGTCTCGACTACGTCAAGCGCTTCTATGACGCGGTCTCTACCTTTAAGATTTCGCTGCCGACGCCGATCATGTCCGGGGTGCGTACGCCGACCCGCCAGTTCAGCTCCTGCGTGCTGATCGAGTGCGGCGACAGCCTGGACTCCATCAACGCCACCTCCAGCGCAATTGTGAAATACGTTTCCCAGCGTGCCGGTATCGGTATTAACGCCGGGCGCATCCGCGCGCTGGGTAGCCCGATTCGCGGCGGTGAAGCCTTCCACACCGGCTGCATCCCGTTCTATAAGCACTTCCAGACCGCGGTGAAGTCCTGTTCGCAGGGCGGCGTGCGCGGCGGCGCGGCCACCCTCTTCTATCCGATGTGGCATCTGGAAGTTGAAACCCTGCTGGTGCTGAAAAACAACCGCGGCACCGACGCAAACCGAGTTCGTCACATGGACTACGGCGTACAGATCAACAAGCTGATGTACACCCGCCTGCTGAAAGGTGAAGATATCACCCTGTTCAGTCCGTCCGACGTCCCGGGCCTGTATGACGCCTTCTTCGCCGATCAGGACGAGTTCGAGCGTCTGTACACCCAATACGAAAAAGACGACAGCATCCGCAAGCAGCGCATTAAAGCGGTTGATCTGTTCTCTCTGATGATGCAGGAACGCGCCTCAACCGGCCGTATCTACATCCAGAACGTTGACCACTGCAACACCCACAGCCCGTTCGATCCGGTTGTCGCGCCGGTTCGTCAGTCTAACCTGTGCCTGGAAGTCGCCCTGCCGACTAAACCGCTGGACGACGTCAACGATGAAAACGGCGAAATCGCGCTCTGTACGCTGTCGGCGTTCAACCTCGGCGTGATTGAGAGCCTGGACGAGCTGGAAGATCTGGCGGTGCTGGCGGTTCGCGCGCTGGATGCGCTGCTGGATTACCAGGACTATCCGATCCCGGCGGCTAAGCGCGGGGCGATGGGCCGCCGTACCCTCGGTATCGGCGTGATTAACTTTGCCTACTACCTGGCAAAACACGGCAAACGCTACTCCGACGGCAGCGCCAACAACCTGACGCACAAAACGTTCGAAGCTATCCAGTACTACCTGCTGAAGGCCTCCAACGAGCTGGCTATCGAGCAGGGCGCCTGCCCGTGGTTCAACGAAACCACCTATTCCCAGGGCATTCTGCCGATCGATACTTATAAAAAGGATCTTGATACCGTCGTGAGCGAGTCGCTGCACTACGACTGGGAGCAGCTGCGCGAGTCGATCAAAACCCACGGCCTGCGTAACTCGACCCTCTCCGCGCTGATGCCTTCAGAGACCTCTTCGCAGATCTCTAACGCCACCAACGGCATTGAGCCGCCGCGCGGCCATGTGAGCATCAAGGCCTCGAAAGACGGTATTCTGCGCCAGGTGGTTCCGGATTACGAAAAGCTGCAGGACGGCTACGAGCTTCTGTGGGAAATGCCGAGCAACGATGGCTATCTGCAGCTGGTCGGCATTATGCAGAAGTTTGTCGACCAGTCGATCTCGGCTAATACCAACTACGACCCGACGCGCTTCCCGTCCGGTAAAGTGCCGATGCAGCAGCTGCTCAAAGACCTGCTCAATGCCTATAAATTTGGCGTAAAAACTCTGTACTATCACAACACCCGTGATGGCGCGGAAGATGCGCAGGACGATTTGGCGCCATCCATCCAGGACGACGGCTGCGAAAGCGGCGCTTGTAAGATCTGATAACGCCCCCCTCGCCTCAGGGCGAGGGAACATCAAAGCCCGGCCCCGTCTGCAGGGCCGGCGCGAGGGGCAATAACATCACAGGACGCACATTTAATGGCATATACCACCTTTTCACAGACCAAAAACGATCAGCTGCTTGAGCCGATGTTTTTTGGCCAGCCGGTTAACGTTGCCCGTTACGATCAGCAAAAATATGACATCTTCGAAAAGCTCATCGAAAAGCAGCTCTCCTTCTTCTGGCGCCCGGAGGAAGTTGACGTTTCCCGCGATCGTATCGATTATCAGGCGCTACCGGACCATGAAAAGCATATTTTTATCAGCAACCTGAAGTACCAGACCCTGCTGGATTCCATCCAGGGCCGCAGCCCGAACGTTGCGCTGCTGCCGCTGATTTCGATTCCTGAGCTGGAAACCTGGGTAGAGACATGGGCATTTTCTGAAACCATCCACTCGCGCTCCTACACCCACATCATCCGCAACATCGTCAACGATCCGGCGATGGTCTTCGATGATATCGTCACCAACGAGCAGATTCAGAAGCGTGCGGACGGCATCTCCAGCTACTACGATGAGCTCATCGAGATGACCAGCTACTGGCATCTGCTGGGTGAAGGCAGCCATAGCGTTAACGGTAAAACCGTCACCGTGAACCTGCGCGAGCTGAAAAAGAAACTGTACCTGTGCCTGATGAGCGTGAACGCGCTGGAAGCAATTCGCTTCTACGTCAGCTTCGCCTGCTCCTTCGCCTTCGCCGAGCGTAAGCTGATGGAAGGTAACGCTAAAATTATCCGCCTGATCGCCCGCGACGAAGCGCTGCACCTTACCGGTACCCAGCATATGCTGAACCTGCTGCGTTCCGGCGTCGAGGATCCGGAAATGGCCGAAATTGCCGAAGAGTGCAGGCAGCAGTGCTACGACCTGTTCGTGCTGGCTGCTCAGCAGGAGAAAGAGTGGGCGGATTATCTGTTCCGTGATGGTTCGATGATCGGTCTGAACAAAGATATTCTCTGCCAGTACGTCGAATACATCACCAACATCCGCATGCAGGCGGTCGGCCTCGATCTGCCGTTCCAGACCCGCTCCAACCCTATCCCGTGGATCAATACCTGGCTGGTATCCGATAACGTGCAGGTTGCGCCGCAGGAAGTGGAAGTCAGCTCCTACCTGGTGGGCCAGATCGATGCCGAAGTCGATGCCGACGACCTGAGCAACTTCCAGCTCTGATGAAACGCATTTTTTTGAAAATTTCTGACACTCATCTCGAGTGTCAGGATGAACACCGCTGCCTGCTTGATGCCCTGGAATCGCATAATATCGACGTGGAATATCAGTGCCGCGAAGGTTATTGCGGCTCCTGCCGCACGCGGCTGGTGTCCGGCCAGGTTGACTGGCTGACCGAGCCGCTGGCGTTTATTCAGCCGGGAGAGATTTTGCCCTGCTGCTGCCGGGCAAAAAGCGATATCGAAATCGAGATGTAGCTGCCCGGCAAAATCCCATCCGCGCCGGCCGGCGCGGACAGGTTTGCCATTCACGCCGCGGGTTAGCGGCGTTCCCCTTCTTGCTGCAGGAACTGCACCGCCTTATCCGGGAAGTCGCTGAACAGCCCATCGACGTCGGCCTTGTTATACAGCAGGTCGAACAGCTGATTCACGTTGGTCACGTAATCCGGCAGCTGGTCCGCGCGGACGGTATACGGGTGGACCACCAGATGCTGGCGATGCGCCTCTTTCACCATGTCGGTCAGCGTCACCTGCCCCGGTCCAGCGTTCGCCGCCACCAGCATGTGGTAGTCCGGACCAATACCGTCGGCGTATTGCGCAATCTGCCCCATCGCGCCGGGCTTAAACATCCAGTCATAGCTGTAGTTCACCCATTTACCATTCGCCTCGCGCTGCTGGGTTTCGTGCCAGTCGGTGTAAGCGATCAGCTGCACCAGATTCAGGTTCATACCCATCTTCGGTTCCAGCTCATTCTTAATGCGCTTAAGCTCGTTGGCATCAAAACATTGCAGATACACTTTATCCTGCTTGCTGGTGTAGCCATACTTCTTCAGCACCTGCAGGGCAGCGGTGGCGATATCCTTGCCTTCCTGATGGTGGAACCACGGCGCTTTAATTTCCGGGTAGATACCGATATTTTTCCCGGTTGAGTGGTTCAGTCCCTGAACAAACTCAATCTCCTCTTCAAAGGTATGGATGCGGAAATCCGCTTTTCCCATCGGGAATCGCCCCGGGAAGGTCTGGACGTTCTTACCGTCTTTCGGCTCAAACCCCTCGCTGAACTTCAGCGTTTTTATCTCCGCCAGGCTGAAGTCGATCGCGTAGAAGCGGCCATCCTGGCGCGCGCGCTGCGGGAATTTCTCCGCCACATCGGTAACCCGATCGAGATAGTGGTCATGCAGCACCACCAGCCGATCGTCCTTGGTCATCACCAGATCCTGCTCGAGGTAATCGGCGCCCTGGGCATAGGCCATCGCCTTCGCCGGCAGCGTATGCTCCGGCAGATAGCCGCTGGCGCCGCGGTGGGCGATGACAATCTTATCCCCCGCCTGAGCGGCAAAGCTCAGCGTGGAGCCTGCCAGCAAAATCCCGGTCATCAAGGTCGTTATTGCCGTTTTCATACGCATTCCTTAAGACTGTTTCAGCTGCTGGTGATGGCGTTTTTCGCCAAGCATCACCACAATCAGCAGCAGCACCGCCAGCACGCTACCGCCGATCATCACCATAAACCCGCCGTCCCAGCCGAAGAAGTCAACGGTGTAGCCGACGATCGCGCTGGCGGCAACGGAACCGCCGAGATAACCAAACAGTCCGGTAAAGCCCGCCGCGGTACCGGCGGCCTTTTTCGGCGCCAGCTCAAGGGCATGCAGGCCAATCAGCATCACCGGACCGTAAATCAGGAAGCCGATGACGATCATGCAGGTCATATCAACGCCCGGATTACCCGGCGGGTTAAGCCAGTAAACAACGGTCGCGATGGTCACCAGCGTCATAAAGAAGACTCCGGTCGCTCCGCGGTTGCCTTTGAACACCTTATCCGACATCCAGCCGCAAATCAGCGTCCCGGGGATCCCCGCATACTCGTAGAGGAAATAGGCCCAGGAGGATTTATCCAGCGCAAAGTGCTTCACCTCTTTCAGGTAGGTTGGCGACCAGTCGAGAATGCCGTAGCGCAACAGGTAGACAAAGACGTTGGCGATGGCGATATACCACAGCAGCCGGTTTGGCAGAATATACTGCTGAAAAATCTGCCGGGTGGTGAGTTCCTGTTCATGCTGCTCGCTGTAATCATCCGGATAATCGTTCTTATACTCTTCAATCGGCGGCAGGCCGCAGGACTGCGGGGTATCGCGCATCATGGCAAAGGCGAAAATGGCCAGCAGGATCGCGCCGAAAGCCGGCATATAGAGCGCCGCGTGCCAGTCGTTAAACCACGCCATCCCCAGCAGGAACAGCAGCGGCGGGATCCCGCCGCCAACGTTGTGCGCGCAGTTCCACACCGAAACAATGCCCCCACGCTCCTTTTGCGACCACCAGTGCACCATCGTGCGCCCGCACGGCGGCCAGCCCATCCCCTGGAACCAGCCGCAGAGGAACAGCAGTACAAACATGATCATGATGCTGGAGGTCGCCCAGGGCACAAAGCCCATAACCAGCATCACCAGCGCCGCCAGAATCAGCCCCGCGGGTAGAAAAATGCGCGGATTCGAGCGATCGGATACCGAGCCCATAATGAATTTTGAAAAACCATAGGCGATGGAAATCCCGGACAGCGCAAAGCCGAGATCGCCGCGGGAGAATCCCTGTTCAACCAGGTAGGGCATGGCCAGAGCAAAGTTCTTGCGCACCAGATAGTAGGCGGCATAGCCAAAGAAAATACCGATAAAAATCTGCCAGCGTAATCGACGATAGTGCGGGTCAATTTCCGCCGCGGGTAGACGCGCTTTGTGTGGCGCAGGTTTAAAAATAGTTAACATAGCAGCCTCCGTTGCCATTTGTTTTATATGGGTATCGGTAAAAAAAAACCTAATTTAATCACCCACTTCTGATATGGCGCGATGGTAGGGAAACCTCGCCGACGATACTGTGAAACATCGCACGCTTTGTTACAAAAATATGACAAAACATTCCATTGTGAGCATGAAATCACACTCCACGCTCGATAAACGCGCGAATATGCTCGAAATCAAACAATACGTACTGTTTGTGTGGCTAAATGGCGTAAAACGAAAGTAGAGGGATAGAGAGATGGCCGAGACCGGTGAATGTGATGTCATTGTCATTGGCGGCGGCGCAACCGGAGCAGGGATCGCCCGCGACTGCGCGCTCCGCGGGCTGCGCGTAACCCTGGTGGAACGCCACGATATCGCCACCGGGGCGACCGGGCGCAATCACGGGCTGCTGCACAGCGGCGCCCGCTACGCGGTGACCGATGGCGAATCGGCGCGCGAATGTATCAGCGAAAACCGGATCCTGCGCCGCATCGCCCGACACTGCGTGGAACCCACTAACGGGCTGTTTATCACCCTGCCCGAAGATGACCTCGCCTGGCAGCAGACTTTTATTCACGCCTGTCAGCAGGCCGGAATTGAGGCCCGCCAGCTCTCGCCCGCCGAGGCGCTGCGCATTGAGCCTGGCGTCAACCCCGCGCTGCTCGGCGCCGTTCAGGTACCCGACGGCACGGTCGATCCGTTCCGTCTGAGCGCGGCCAATATGCTGGACGCCCGCGAACACGGCGCCACCATCCTCACCGGCTGCGAAATCACCGGCCTGCTGCGCAGAGGCGATCGGGTCAACGGCGTGCGCTACTATGACCATAAGCGCCGCGAGAACCGCACGCTGCACGCCGGGGTAGTGGTCAACGCCGCCGGGATCTGGGGGCAGCGGATCGCGGAATATGCCGACCTGCGCATTGCGATGTTTCCGGCTAAGGGATCGCTGCTGATCCTCGACCATCGCATCAACCGGCACGTGATCAACCGCTGCCGCAAACCCGCCGATGCCGATATTCTGGTACCCGGGGATACCATCTCCCTGATTGGCACCACCTCGGTGCATATCCCCTACGATGAAATTGACGATAATCGGGTCACCGCTGCGGAAGTCGATACCCTGCTGCGCGAAGGCGAGAAGCTGACGCCCGCGATGGCCCACACCCGGGTGCTGCGCGCCTACTCCGGCGTGCGGCCGCTGGTGGCCAGCGATAACGACCCCAGTGGGCGTAGCGTCAGCCGCGGCATTGTGCTGTTAGATCACGCCGAACGCGACGGGATGGACGGGTTTATCACCATTACCGGCGGCAAGCTGATGACCTACCGCCTGATGGCGGAATGGGCGACGGACGCCGTGTGCCGCAAGCTCGGCAATACCGTGCCCTGCACCACCGCCGATACCCCTTTACCGGGCTCCCGCGAACCGATCGCAACAACTCTGCAGAAAATCATCTCGCTGCCCGCGTCGCTGCGGGGCTCGGCCGTTTACCGTCACGGCGATCGCACGCCCGCCTGGCTTGGCGATCGCCGCCAGCACCGCAGCCTGATCTGCGAGTGCGAAGCGGTGACGGCGGGGGAAGTGCAGTACGCGGTAGAAAACTTAGCGGTCAACAATCTGCTCGACTTACGCCGCCGCACCCGAATCGGCATGGGAACCTGCCAGGGCGAGCTCTGCGCCTGCCGCGCCGCCGGGCTGCTGCAGCGCTTCAATGTCGCCACGCCGGCGCAATCGCTGACCCAGCTATCGGAGTTTTTAAATGAACGCTGGAAAGGCGTACAGCCCGTAGCCTGGGGCGACGCGCTGCGCGAAAGTGAATTCACCCGCTGGGTCTATCTCGGGCTGTGCGGTTTGCAAAAGGAGCAGCAGGATGAAATTTGATTGCGTGATTATCGGCGGCGGGCTCGCCGGGCTACTTTGCGGACTGAGCCTGAATCAATACGGTTTGCGCAGCGCAATTGTCAGCCGCGGTCAAAGCGCGCTGCATTTCTCCTCCGCCTCGCTGGACCTGCTTTCCGAACTGCCCAACGGCGACAAAGTTACCGACGTCGCCCAGGGGATCGCCCGGCTGGCGGCCCAGGCGCCGGAGCATCCCTACGCGAAGCTGGGCGCAGAACGCGTGATGGACTACGCGGCGCAGACCCAGGCGCTGCTGGCCGCCAGCGGCATTGTGCTGCAGGGCGATGCCGCCCGGCCGCACCTGCGCGTCACGCCGCTCGGCACCCTGCGCGCCGCGTGGCTCTCCCCGCAGGAGGTTGCGGTTTATCCGTTAGCCGCCCTGCGCCCCTGCCTGGTCGGGATCGGCGGCTTTGCCGACTTCCAGCCGCATCTGGCCGCCGCGGCGCTGAATCAGCACGGAGTGAACGCCAGCGCGGCGGAAATCGCGTTACCGCTGCTGGACGTCCTGCGCGAGAGCCCGAGCGAATTTCGCGCCGCCAATATCGCCAGAGTGCTGGATGACGAGCGCCACTGGCCGGCGCTGCTGGCCGCGCTGCTTCCGCTGGCGCGCGAGCACGATCTGCTGATCCTGCCCGCCTGCTTTGGCCTGAGCGATAACCACCTGTATCTATGGCTACAGGAGCGCCTGCCCTGCCCGCTGCGCCTGCTGCCAACCCTGCCCCCTTCGGTAGCGGGAATGCGCCTGCATAGCCAGCTCCAGCGCCGCTTTATTCGCGGCGGAGGAACGTGGCTGGCCGGCGATGAGGTGACCAAAATCAGCCATCAGGATGGGACGGTCAGCGAGGTGTGGACGCGCAACCACGGCGATATTCCGCTGCGTCCGCGCTTTACCATCCTGGCCAGCGGCAGCTTCTTCAGCAATGGCCTGATTGCCGGACGCGATGGCGTGCGCGAGCCGATTCTTGGCCTCGATCTACAGCAAAGCCTGCCGCGTGAGAGCTGGTATCAGCGGGATTTCTTCGCCTCCCAGCCGTGGCAGCGCTTCGGCCTTAAAACGGACGCCATGCTGCGTCCGCTGCTGCAGGGGCGGCCGCTCAGCAACCTGTTCGCCGCCGGTTCTCTGCTCGGCGGTTTTGACGCTATTCAGCTGGGATGCGGCGGCGGCGTTTGCGCCGTCACCGCGCTGCACGTAGCCAAACAGATCAACGACCTTGCCGGAGGCGAACGATGAACGATACCCGCTTTGAGAGCTGCATCAAATGCACGGTTTGCACCACCGCCTGCCCGGTCAGCCGGGTTAACCCGCGCTATCCCGGCCCTAAACAGGCGGGCCCCGACGGCGAGCGGCTGCGGCTAAAAGACGGCGCCCTGTATGACGAAGCGTTGATGTACTGCATTAACTGCAAGCGCTGCGAGGTCGCCTGCCCCTCTGATGTTAAAATCGGCGATATTATCCAGCGGGCGCGGGAGCAGTACGGCCAGCACAAGCCCACTCTACGCGATGCGGTGCTGAGCCATACGGATCTTATGGGCACGCTTTCTACGCCGTTTGCGCCGCTGGTCAACGCCGTCACGGGACTACAGCCGGTGCGCCGGCTGCTCGATACGGCGCTCAAGATCGATCACCGTCGGACGCTGCCAAAATACGGTTTCGGCACTTTCCGCCGGGCATACCGCCAGCTCGCCGCGCGGCAGGCGCAGTTTAGCGACCAGGTGGCATTCTTTCACGGCTGCTACGTCAACTACAACCATCCGCAGCTGGGTAAAGATCTTATCCGCGTGCTGAACGCCATGGGCACCGGGGTACAGCTGCTGTCCAAAGAGAAATGCTGCGGCGTGCCGCTGATTGCCAACGGCTTTTTCGCCAAAGCCCGCAGGCAGGCGCTGAGCAACGTTGCCGCCATGCGCGAAAGCGCGCTGCCGACCATCGCCACCTCCTCCACCTGCGCCTTCACCCTGCGCGATGAGTATCCGCACGTGCTGGATGTCGACAACAGCGACGTGCGCGACAGGGTTGAGCTGGCGACGCGCTGGATCTGGCGCCAGCTTGACGGCGGGCGAACCCTGCCGCTCAAAGCGCTGCCGCTGAAGGTGGTCTACCACACCCCCTGCCATATGGAAAAGATGGGCTGGTCGCTGTATACCCTCGAACTGCTGCGGCAAATCCCCGGGCTGCAGCTCGAAGTTCTGGATTCGCAATGCTGCGGCATCGCCGGCACCTACGGGTTTAAGTCGGAGAACTACGCCTCTTCGCAGGCCATCGGCGCGCCGCTGTTCCGCCAGATTGAGGAGAGCGGTGCCAATATGGTGGTGACCGATTGTGAAACCTGCAAATGGCAGATTGAGATGTCCACCAGCAAGCGCTGTGAACATCCCATCACCCTGCTGGCGCAGGCGCTGGCCTGAAGCCCTGCGCCATTGTTACGGGGGGTCAGTAGCTCCCCTTCGCCTCCTCCCGCCGCGCGCCGGGCTTAAACATCGCCAGCCGGCTATCCAGCGCGTCGGTATAGAGCTGGGTATCTACGCCAACGGCGACAAAGCTGGCGCCCCACTCGAGGCTTTTTTGCGCCATTTTCGGATCGACGGCGAGGAATCCGGCCGCTTTGCCCGCCGCGCGAATGCGGCGAATGCTCTGTTCAATAATCCGCTGCACGTCAGGATGAGCGGCGTTATCCGGGTAGCCGAGAGAGGCGGATAAATCGGCCGGGCCGATAAATACGCCGTCGATACCGTCCACTTCGAGGATCTCATCCAGATTGTCGAGCGCCGTCTTGCTCTCAACCTGGATCAGCAGACAGAGCTCGTCATTCGCCTGCGCCATATAGTTCCCGACCCGTCCCCAGCGCGCCGCCCGCGCTACGCCGGCGCCCACTCCGCGCGTGCCGAGGGGCGGATAGCGGGTCGCCGCAACGATATCCCGCGCCTGAGCGGCCGTATCGACCATTGGGATAAGCAGCGTCCGGGCGCCGATATCCAGCACCTGCTTAATCAGGCTGCGGCTCCCTTCCACCGGGCGTATAACCGGCTGGCTGGCGTAGGGGGCAATGGCCTGCAGCTGATGGTAAAGATCCTGAATGGTATTTGGCGCATGCTCGCCGTCAATCAGCAGCCAGTCGTAGCCTGCCGTGGCGGCAATCTCGGCCACGTAGGAAGAGGTTGAGCTCAACCACAGGCCAATCTGCGTTTCTCCCCTGGATAATCCCGCTTTAAACGGGTTCGATAAAATCGCGTTCATAAAGTCTTCCTTAATATTAATGCGGTACGCTGCCGGACTGCGGCACCATGCGGGTTACGCTCAGTGAAAAGATAATAACGACGCCCACTATCGCCACGCAGGAGAGCGTCAGCAGGCCGGCGGATTGGCTGGAGAAAATCGTTTCCGCCTGAACGCGAACGATTGGCGCCAGAAAACCGCCGATTGCGCCAAACAGGTTGACAAAGCCAATGCCTGCGGCCAGCGCGGTGCCGGACAATAATTGCGTCGGTATCGTCCAGAATACCGGCTGGACGGCGATCACGCCGACCGCCGCGACGCACAGCGCCAGTATCGCCAGTACCGGCGGAACCAGTCCGGAGACGCCGATGCCAATCGCGGCCGCCAGTAGCGTCAGCGCGGCAATATTCCGCCGTTCGCCGGTCCGATCGGAGTAGCGCGGAATAAGCCAGGTCCCCAGCAGGGCCGCAATCCACGGGATCGCCGTCACCACCGAGGCCACAAATCCCACTTTGGTGCCCAGCAGCGCGGCAACCTGGGTCGGCAGGAAGAAGATCAGGCCGTAGACGGCAACCTGAATCGTCAGATAGATAATCGCCAGCTGCCAGACCCGCCCGTTGCGCAGCGCGTCGGAGAGTCGCGAGGTGACCTTTTTCTCCTCTTCGCTGGCCAGTTGGCTAATCAGCGCCTGCTTTTCAGCGGCGGTGAGAAAACGCGCATTCTGCGGCGTGTCGTCGAGCCAGAAGAAGGTGAAAAAGCCCGCGCAGACGGCCAGCAGCCCTTCAATCACGAACATCCAGAACCAGCCGGGATGCCCCATAAAGCCGTGCATCTCCAGCAGCGCGCCGGACAGCGGCGAGCCGAGCGTCAGCGCCAGCGGCGCGCCCATATAGAACAACCCCATAATGCCGGCGCGGTTTTGCTGGGGAAACCATTGAGAAGTCAGGTAAATCATTCCCGGAAAGAAACCCGCCTCGGCGGCGCCAAGCAGCGTGCGTACCAGCAGGAATTTTGCTTCGCTATCCGCCCATGCCATGGCCGCAGATAGCACGCCCCACAGCAGGGTGGTACAGCCAATCCATTTTCTCGCGCCAAATTTACGCATCAGCAGATTCGCCGGGACCCCGAGAAAGGCATACACCACAAAAAATATTCCGGCGCCAAGGGCGTAAGCCTCGTTGCTCAGCCCGGTATCGAGCTGGTAGGTCTCTTTGGCAAAACCAATATTCGAACGGTCGAGAAATGCCAGCACGTACAACGCCAGCATAAAGGGAATCAAACGGGCGCGGTTTTTCTTCACCACGCTCTCCAGCAAATTATTACCCATTGCAATATCCTCAGGAGTTGGCCGCACGGCGCCGCCGCGCGGCACGACGAGATCAGTGGCTATAGGGACGTTTGAGATGACAGTCGCGGTTGAGCTCAACGCCAAAGCCCGGTTTATCCAGCACGGATTTATGGATCCGCCCGTTCTCCGGCACCGGCTCGCCCAGCAGGATCGGGTCAAACTGAGGGCGCAGCGTGGCGCAATCCGGGCTGGTCATCAGGAACTCGCTAAACGGAGTATTGGTGAAGGTAATAACCGCGTGGTGCGAATAGACCGACGAGCCGTGCGGCACCACCAGTTGACCGCGCGCCTTAGCGATTGCAGCGATCTCTACCAGGGTGGTGAGGCCGCCGCACCAGCCGACGTCGGGTTGCATAATATCGACGCCGGTTTCCGACAGCGTACGGAAAGATTGCAGCGTGCCGTGGTGCTCGCCGCTCGTGACCATCATCCCGGCAGGCGCATTGCGCTTGAGTTCACGATAGCCTTCGTACTGCTGCGGCGGCAGGCACTCTTCAATCCACCTGAGGTTATAGGGCGCACAGGCGTGGGCCAGCTTAGTGGCGTAATTGACGTCCTGGCTCATCCAGCAATCCAGCATCAGCCAAAAGTCCGGGCCGCATTTCTCGCGATATTCCGCGACCATCGCGGCGTCCTTGCGGATCCCTGCGTCGCCGTCGTGGGGTCCCCAGTGCGTCGGCATTTTGCCGCCGATAAACCCCATATCCTGCGCCAGATCCGGACGTGCGCCGGTGGCATAGAACTGAATTTCATCGCGAACCGCGCCGCCCAGCAGCTTGTAGACCGGCAGGCCAACCACTTTGCCGAACAGATCCCACAGCGCCAGGTCAACACAGGAAATCGTATTCAGCACCAGGCCGCCGGAGCCAGAGTAGTACAGGGTGGCATTGAGCATCTGATCGTGGATCAGTTTGATATCGCTGACGCATTTCCCTTCGATAAAGCGGCTCAGGTGCTTTTCGACAATAAAGCAGCCCATCTCTCCCGCCGTCGACACCGCGAAGCCGGTCTGCCCGCTGTCGGCCTCCACTTCAACAATCAGCGTCCCCAGAACGTTAATGCCGAACGACTGGCGGGATTGTTCATACTGCGGATATTTGCTCATCGGCGTCGCGATATGATCGTCAATCCAGTGGTTGGCTCCCTGATCGTGATAGTCGCCGCCGCCGGCGCCTTTATCCGCGGTCGCCCCGCCGATAAACCACGCACGGATATGTTTAATTTTCGGTAGGATCATGATGTTCTCCTTGTTATGAGGCTCGTTGCTCGAAAGGGCTCTTCCATCCCAGCAGACGGGAAATATCTTTGGCACAGGCAATCGCCTTACCGGCGAGGTAATCACGATTGTCTTCGTTGATTTGCAAACGCGTCCCTACCACCGAGATCGCGGCGGTGAGATCGTTATTAGCGTTAAAGACCGGCGCGGCCACGCAGCGGACGTCGAGGTAATCCTCGCCGTTATCAAAGCTCCAGCCTCGGGCGCGAATGTGTTCCAGCTCATCGTAGAGGCGCTGGGCAGTGGTAATGGTGGTCGGCGTAGCCCGCTCCCAGCGAAGTTCGCTGATGATGGCGCGCTGAATATGCGCTGGCTGCCAGGCCAGCAGGCATTTGCCAATGCCGGAGCGATAAAGCGAGAGGCTTTTTCCCTCGTGCGAGCGCACGCTGATGGTGGCCGGCGATTCGACTTTCAGGATGTAGTAGGCGTTACCCTGATCGATGATGCCCAGATGGCAAAGCAGACCGCAGTCGTCCATCAGCTGAGTCAGACGCGGGCGGGCCAGCTCCCGCAGATCCATTTTGCTCACGGCGTGCCCGGCCAGCTCCACCAGCTTGGTCCACAGGCAGTAGTTATCCTGGTTATCCATACTGAGAAAACGCTGCTTTCTCAGCTCTCCGAGCAGCAGGTAGGTGGTACTTTTCGGAATACCGAGCTCGTCGATAATCGTCGCCGCGCCGCAGGGGCCAATGCGAGCGATTAAGTTGAGAATATCGATGGCGCGGGTCAGCGCCGGGACTTTGCTTGATTCCAACATGCTGGACTCCAATCCTGAATACTGGAATCAGTGTTGCGATTGTCAGGGGGGAAAATTGTGAGCGGTCTCAAATCACGGCGTTATTCCAGCCAGGTGGACATTGCGAAGGATATAAATGAGGGATAGCGCACAGAATATTTAAAAATAAGTACAGTGGGCTGGACTGACATCGCGCCGGCAGACACTCCCGGCGCGATTAACGACCTAGATCGACAGCGTTTCGACAACGTTAATCCAGCCGTGATCGCCGGCCACCGGCTGGCCATTCAGCCAGCGGCGCAGCATATTCAGGGCCATCATCGCGCAAACCTCCTGACGAACCTGCAGGCTGTAGCGGGTGACGCTGAGCTTAACCCGCAGCGCGTGAGTGCCTTCCGGGGTAGAGAGCACGAAGTTCAGGTAATCAGCCTCCTGACCGCAGACCGCCAGCGCAAGGCCGGCAAAATGCTTCACCCGCCGCTCTGACGTCCAGCGGGCAGACTGCGCCAGCGTCTCCTCCTGCGCGGGGACCACTTCGCTGGCCAGCAGCGGAGCATTGGCGCGGGAGAGCTGGAGCGACAGCAGGCCGCTGGTAAACTGCTCGCTGAGGGTCAGGCTCAGCTGCCGCTCCTGCAGGCGGCGCGCAATCTGCGCAGGAAGCCCTTCGGTGCCTTCGAAAATCAGGTTCTCGCCGGCCACTTTCTGCACTTCTGGCCATAGCGCCAGCATCGCGTCGCGCTGTTCAGCCGGCCCGGTGAGTTTGAGCTCAATAATCGGCATCGAAGAGCGATAGCCCATCACCACGCCGGGCGGCAGCGGCAGCGGGTTGAGGCTTTGCGCCAGGTCGCTTTCTGAACGGCCAAAGGTGGTCAGGCGCAGGCACAGCGGCGGCGCAGACAGCGGGAAGCGTTCGCGCAGGCGCGGTAGAATCTCCTGCTCAACCATCACCTTAAATTCCGACGGCACGCCGGGGGTAAAAAACATCAGGCAGCGATTAAGCTGAACGGCAAAACCGCAGGCCGTGCCCACCGGGTTGTCGATCATCTCCGCGCTGGCGGGAATTTCCGCCTGCTTGCGGTTGCTTTCAGCCATCGGTCTTCCGCGTTCGGCAAAGAAACGCGTCATCGTCTCCAGCCATCCGGCGTGCAGAATTAACGACTCGCCTTTGGCGGTTGCCGCAGCCAGCGCGCTGAGATCGTCGCTGGTTGGCCCCAGCCCGCCGTTAACAATCAGTACGTCCGCATGCTCGCTGCGCTCGCGTAAAATCGCGATCAGAGAGTCAAGATCGTCACCGACGGTGTTGCGACGCGTTAAAGGTAATCCCTGATTAAAAAAGAAATCCGCCAGCCACGCGGCGTTGGTATCGACAATTTGCCCATGCAGCACTTCGTCGCCGGTGGACAGCATTTCCACGTTTAACATTGTGAACTCCAGCCTGATAAGTGGAATTACTATAACGCAAAGGCGCTGGCTGGGTAGACAGGAAATCGGCGCGGCATGATACCGCGCCCGGGGATCAGAAGCTGGCGCTGACGCCGACGTACGGGCCATCGGCAATGGTATTATCTTTGTTACCGTCTTTACCCGCCAGGTTCAGGTAGCGATAGCCGGCCTCAATGCTCAGAGGACGCATAACCGTCCAGCTCGCGCCGGCATTGGCTTCCTGATAGCTCTGGATGCCGCTGGAGAGGGAGTCAGGAGAATAGTAGTATTCGCCAAACAGGCGGAAGCTGTCGCCAATTTTCCACTGCAGGCCGCCGCCTGCCGCTGCCGCATAGCCTTCGTCACCGCTTTTCGGATTGGTATAGACGCCTTTACCACCCACCGTTGCGAGGAATGGCCCCAGCGGAACGTTTAAACCGAGACCTAAACCTGCCGCGTCGCCGTCGTTATCGCTGTGCAGCCAGTTGCCGGTTACCGCCAGTCCGCTTGATTCGGTACCAAAACCGACGCCAAGGTTGGTGTAGTGCTCACCCGCCTGCCCGGTGACGCTAATAGCGTTTGCCGCCGTGGAGACGAACGCCATGCCGGCAAGGCCGATTAATACGCATTTTTTCATTTTTTACTCTATCCAGAAATCAAGAATCAAAGAAATCCCCAAAACCGCAGAATTGTACTGCCGAATGCTGCGGAATCAATGTCCTAAAACGACCTTTATTGTTGTGATTGTAACCAGTTGCTACCGGAACGCCGGATTTGGGCGGTCGCAGCGCCGCCATCGGCAGCGGAGAGGGGAAGATATCTATTCAAAACGAGCGCTCAGAGCGCCGTCACGGCGCCTCGCCGGGACAGGGGCTTAGGCAAAAGCCACGACGAAAAAAAGCGGCAGCCGCCCGGCCACCGCATTATGCGCAATAATACGCTAGTGCCTGAGCTGCGCCAGGTACTGCAGGGACAGGCCGGTCAGCTCGGCGACCAGAGGCAGCGCAAGGCCGCTGTCGATCATCGCCAGGGCAATACGCTCGGCGGCCATTTGTTCACCTTCCTGCCGGCCTTTTTCGATTCCGGCTTCAAGCCCCTGCTGCCTTCCCTGCAGCATCCCTTCCTGACGACCGCGGTCCTCCAGGAACTGAGCAATATTCATGAGCGCCTCCTTATGCGGCTGTAGCGGCACGCTTTGCGCCAGCTGACGCAGAAATGCCACGGGATCGGCGGTACTCCCCGCCTGGAGTAGATAGTGCAACAGCGTCTGTAGCTGTCTTTCGCTAGTGTATCCCAGCGCTAATAAGCTGACTACCTGCGCCTGAAGTTCCATCAGATCCCGCTGCCGAATGTGCTTTTGCAGCAGTTCCAGCATCGCCACGCGACGATGCTGCAGCAGATCGCTATCCGGGATAGTCGTCACATCCACCAGCGGAAAGGGCTGGCTATAGAGCTTTTCGGCTACATCCGGCTGCGAAAAATCATCCAGCCAGCGCATCGAGTGCGGCCAGGGGCTCGCCTTACCGTGATAGAAAAGCAGCGGGATCACCAGCGGCAACTGCTCCAGGCCTTTATCGAGATGGCGCTGCATCGCCGCCACGGCGTAGCGCATTAAACGAAAGGCCATATGCCGATCCGCAGAACTTTGATGCTCAATCAGCAGATAGATATACCCTTCGCCAGTCCGGGTCTGCACGGAATAGAGAATATCCGTGTGGCTTGCCCGTAAATCATCGTCAATAAAGCTGCCTGATTCCAGATGCAGGGTCTGCAGATCGCACAGCTCGCGTAAACTCTCCGGCAGGTGAATCAGTAAAAAATCCGCCGCCGTCGCCCGGTCCGATAGCAGGCTCTTAAACACGGCATCATGCGGAAAGCTCGCTGTCGCCCGACTCATGCTGACCTCCTGTCCGTCATTTCAACCCACCCTACCACCGCCAACGCCGGGCGTGCGTTTTCGCTTGCGGTTTACCGAGGCGGCTCGCAAACTGGCAGCCAGAAGCTTTGCTAAACGTGCACCGAAAGGAGATAACCATGCGCCAAAGGACTATTGTCTGCCCCTTGATTCAAAATGAGGGATGCTATCTACTCTGCAGGATGGCCGACGATCGCGGCGTTTTTCCCGGCCAGTGGGCGCTTTCCGGCGGCGGCGTGGAGCCTGGCGAGCGCATTGAGGAAGCCCTGAGACGCGAAATTCGCGAAGAGCTGGGCGAGGCGCTGCGGCTGACGAGCATTACGCCCTGGACCTTCAGCGACGACGTGCGGGTCAAAACCTACGGCGACGGCCGGCAGGAGGAGATCTATATGATCTACCTGATTTTTGATTGCGTCAGCGCCAACCGTGAAGTCACCATTAACGAAGAGTTTCAGGAGTATGCGTGGGTCAGCGTCGAAGATTTACCGCACTACGATCTGAACGTCGCGACGCGCAAGACGTTATCGCTGAAAGGACTGCTCTAACCGTACACCGGCGGCCAGAAAAGCGGCCGCCTGGCCTGTGGCGATCTGCCGCTGCGCCAGCAGGGATTAAACCGCCGACGGCTAACCGCATTCGTCCCACCGCGCGTTGACCCACTCGCGTAGCGCCCGACGCGATATCTTGATGCCGCCGGTTTTCAGCGTTGCGGGCAGCGCCAGCCAACGTACCGGCCGCTGAAAGCGCGCCAGCTTATCCTCTACCCAGGCCGCTAACTCCGCCATATCGCAGCGCGCGTCGCCTTCTACCACCGCCACCGGACGCTGGCCAAACTCGGCATCATCCAGAGGCACAATGAACGCCTGATGGACCTGGGGATGAGCCATAATCACCCGCTCAACCTCTTCCGGTTGGATCCCCTCGCCGCCGCTGAAAAAGAGATTGTCCAGACGCCCAAGGATCGCCAGCTTGCCGTTGCGCAGCTCGCCGCGATCGCGGGTCGCAAACCAGCCCTGCTCGTTAACCAGCGGCACCAGCTCTCCGTCGCGCCAGTAGCCCGCCGCCATGCTGGCTCCGCGCAGCCAAACCTCGCCGTCGACAATTTTCAGCTCCCGCCGGGGCAAAGGCTGCCCGACATCCGCCTCGCCGTCGGCCTCTTTGGCGCACACCGTCGAGGCAAATTCGGTCAGGCCATACCCACACCAGCTGCGGATGCCTTTCTCCCGGGCCTGCTCGGTGAGTTCGACGGGAATCGCCGCCCCGCCCAGAAGAACGGCCTTCAGCGATACCTGTGCATCGCTATTGAGCAGCCGCCACAGCTGCGTTGGCACCAGCGACGCGTGGCTACAGCCCTGAAGGGCCTGCTCTAACGGCCGCTTTTCCCGCACCGTCAGGCGCGATCCGGCCAGCAGCCAGCGCCAGAGAATGCCCTGCCCTGAGACGTGAAACAGCGGCAGGGAAAGCAGCCAGTCGTCGTCCGCCGCCAGCGGGATCATCGCCAGCACTCCTTGCGCGCTGGCAAGATGGGCGCGGAAAGTATGCACCGCGGCCTTCGGCAGACCGGTAGAACCGGAAGTCAGGGTCATCGACGCCAGACGATCTTCCCGCCAGGCCAGCCTGCGGTCGCCGGCGACAGCCTGCATAACCAGCCGCGGATAGCCGAGGGCGAGATCGTCGCCGCTAAGCGCCAGCAGATAATGAACGTTGAGGGACGGTAGCAGCTGCGTCAGCATTGACGAGGGCAGCTGCGGATTAAGCGGCAGCACCCGGGCGCCGCACTGCAGCAGCGCCAGCCACGCCAGCAGCGCCGCTGGCTGATTGTGGGCCCGCACAATAACGCCGTCGCCTTCGCCGACGCCCTGAGCGACAAACCCCGCCGTCAGCGCATCGACCCGCTCGCACAGCTGCTGCCAGGTGAGGCTATCGTCGTTCAGCCGCAGAGCAAACGCCTCGCCCCGCCGCTCACCCCAATGGCGCCACGGCCAGTCGCGAAAGATCACAGCAGCGGCTCCAGCGCATCCGTTGACAGGCACGGCTGCGCGCTTGCGGGCCACGGGCGTACCAGTTGAGTCTGCATCAGCGCCAGCGTATCAAGGCCCGGAACGGTCTGCGGCGTCAGCCAGGCCGCGATACGCGCCAGCTGCGTCAATCCGAGGCTCGATTCAATCGAAGAGCTGATAACCGCCGTCAGCCCCAGCGCGTGGGCGGCGGCCACCTGTTCCTGCACCTTCTGCAGGCTACCGGTCAGGGTTGGCTTAATCACCACCGCTCCGACCCCTTCCTCGGCCTGAAAGCAAAAATCGGCTTCGCGCAGGCTCTCATCCCAGGCAATGGTAATACCGGTTTGTTTAGCGAAAGCGCGGGAATCAGCGCGGGTTTTGCACGGTTCTTCGAGGAAAGCGATGCGATCCCGATATTGCGGCTGCACGTATTTGGCGAACTGCTGCGCTTTGAGCGGCGTCCACGCCCGGTTGGCGTCCAGACGCAGCCGCAGCTCAGGGATCGCCTCCAGCTGCAGGTTGACGACCATCCCGTCGCGCACCGCCTCATACAGGCCCACCTTGACCTTGGCGATCTTCTCGCCCGGCATCGCTGCAAGTCGGGCAAACAGCTCATCCGGATCGCCGGTGCACAGCGGCGCGGCGCGATAATCTGCCGCCTGCGGCAGTTCGTCCTTCAGCTCGGCCAGCGCGCAGCTGACCCCGAACGCCGCGCAGGGCTGCGCAGGCAAAGGGCGATCTTCCCCCTGACGCCAGGCCGTCACCCACGCCAGCAGCGCGGCCTGCGCCTCTTCCAGGGTCTCTTTGCTAAATCCCGGCAGAGGAGAAACTTCTCCCCAGCCTTCGCGCCCGCCCTCCTCAAGATGGACGAACAGCCCGTCACGGGTTTTTAGCCGCCGTTCGCGCAGCACCACGCCCGCGTCCATCGGTATCTGCCAGCGGTAAACCTGCGCCCGGCGCATTATGGATTCCGTTTAAATTTGCTGAAGTCCGGCTGACGCTTCTGATTAAATGCGTTGCGCCCTTCCTGACCCTCTTCGGTCATGTAGAACAGCATGGTGGCGTTACCCGCCAGCTCCTGCAGGCCTGCCTGACCATCGCAGTCGGCGTTCAGCGCCGCTTTCAGGCAGCGCAGAGCCATCGGGCTGTTTTGCAGCATTTCGCGACACCAGCGAACGGTCTCTTTTTCCAGCTCGGTCAGCGGGACGACGGTGTTGACCAGCCCCATATCCAGCGCCTGCTGCGCATCGTACTGGCGGCACAGGAACCAAATTTCGCGCGCTTTTTTCTGCCCGACGATGCGCGCCATATAGGCCGCGCCCCAGCCGCCGTCGAAGGAGCCCACTTTCGGACCCGTCTGGCCAAAGATGGCGTTTTCCGCGGCGATAGTCAGGTCGCAAATCATGTGCAGCACGTGGCCGCCGCCGATGGCGTAGCCGGCGACCATCGCGACGATCGGTTTCGGACAGGTGCGGATCTGACGCTGGAAGTCGAGCACGTTCAGGTGATGTACGCCGGAATCGTCCTGATAGCCGCCGTAGTCGCCGCGCACCTTCTGGTCGCCGCCGGCGCAGAACGCCAGATCCCCTTCGCCGGTCAGGATAATGACGCCGATGTTGTCATCATAGCGGGCATCCGCCAGCGCCTGAATCATCTCTTTGACGGTCAGCGGGCGGAATGCATTACGTACCTGCGGGCGGTTAATGGTGATTTTAGCAATACCATCCGTCGATTTTTGGTAACGAATGTCGGTATAGCCTTCGGAACAATCGTGCCATTCAACGGGGGCGTAGAGCATGGCTTCATCAAGAGAGAGCATAGAATGTCCTTTAGTTAACTTGCTAAAAACTGCGCCAGGCAAGCGGCTACCGCGGCGGGATTTTCCCGATGCGCGTTGTGCCCGGCATGATGAATAACGTGTATCGTGGCGGCTAAATCGCCCGCTAGCGCGCGGAATTTGTCATCGTGCGCGCCGCAAAGATAGTGAAAAGGAAAGCGGCAGGCTCGTAATGCCGGGCGCAGATCGGGCTGCACCGCCAGCGATGTTGCCTCCAGCATGGCGGCCAGATTTTCGCCACGATTGCGGCTGCGTAAGGCGATTAGGGCCGCCCGCTGCTGCGCATCCAGCGCGGCGAAAACCGGCTGCTGGTACCAGTCAGCGAAGACTCTGGGCAGCGGTTCGCGGCGAAAGCGCTCGGCCCAGACCGCATCGCTGCGCCGACGCAGCAGGCGCTCGCTATCGTCGCGCAGTCCCGGATGACCGCCCTCCACGACCAGCCCGCACAGCCCTTCGCGCGGCTGGCTGGCAAAGGCCATCGCGATGCGGCCGCCGAGGGAGTAGCCAATCAGCCAGTAGTTAAGGATGCTGTAACTATCCAGGGTCTCCTGCAGCAGCCGGCAGACGTCGGCAAAATCAGCTACCTCAATATCGCGGGAACCGCCGTGGCCCGGCAGGTCGATATAGAGGCGCGAACGGGCGCTAAACGCCTCGCCGACCGGCCGCCATTCACGGCTGTCGCCGGAAAAACCGTGTAAAAACACCAGCCAGGGTTCGTTGCTCGGGCCGCGTTCGCACTCGGCGTGCAGGCTCATAGATGACTCACCTGCACCAGCAGCTGCTGCAAAGTATGGGTGCCGTCGGTTTCGTTCACCACCAGCTCAATCACGGTCGCGCCAGGAGTCCGCCACGCGCCGGACAGCGCTGCCTCCAGTTCGTCCCAGTTGCCCGGGCGGCTGTAGTTGAGATCGAACATCGCCGCGGCGTGCCCGAAGTTGACGTCCTGCGGCATCAGGTAAAACTGGCGCCTTTCGTCCTGCGGCGTCGGCAGCAAAGAGAAGATCTGCCCGCCGTTATTGTTGACGACAATCAGCACCAGCGGCGCCGAGGCATGGCGCAGCAGCGCCAGCGAATTAAGATCGTAGAGCGCAGAGAGATCGCCGACGATCGCCAGCAGCGGACGAGCGCTGGCCCGCTGTACGCCGGCGGCGGTTGCCAGCAGGCCGTCAATGCCGCTGGCGCCGCGGTTGCTGTAGACCGGATATCCCGCCGGCAGTTGCGATAGCGCATCAATCAGGCGCACCACCAGGCTGTTGCCGACGAACAGCTGCCCCTGCTCCGGCAGATAGCGATGAATACGGTGGGCCAGCTGGGCCTCGCCGAAGCGTTCGCTGCTTTCCACCGTCGCCTGCCAGGCTTGCTCGGCAAGAACCGGCAGCGTCGTGGCCCAGGGCTGGCGTTTTTCCGCCGGATGCAGTTCAAGCCACTCCCCCACCGGACAAACCAGGCGACGGCCGCGGTGCTGGGCCGGATCTAAACGCCCGGGTAAATTATCGACCAGCCAGTACTCCTCCGGCTCGCAGCTCGCCTGCCACTGCAGGAGGCGCTTTCCGGTCAGGCTGCTGCCGAGCTGGACGACGATTTGCGCCTGCTCCAGCTCGCTGACCGCTTTGCCATTGCCCAGCCACAGGTCGGCGCAGGGCAGCGGCTGCCCGGTTTGCGAAAGCACATCGCCAATCAGCGGCCAGCCAAGCATTTTCGCCCACGCCGCGGCTTGTAGCCCTTCGGCGGCGCTCATGCGCCCGGCGATAACGACGCCGCGCTTTTGTCGCCAGAAAAACCAGTCGCGCTGCTTTTCGCTGCCGAGATGCAGCGACTGGCTCAGCCAGGGCCTGTCGCTCTGCCACCAGTCTCCGAGCTGCTGCTGCCAGCTGACGCCGGTATCGTCCAGATCGCCGTACAGCGGCTCGGCAAACGGACAGTTAATGTGTACGCCGCCGGAATGCAGCGCGCCCAGCGCCTGGTCGATGGTTGAAACCAGCCAGCGCGCGGGAATATCCTGCGACGGACGCGGCAAAGAGAGGGTTTCGGACGGGTGCGATGCGAACATGCCCGGCTGGCGGATCGCCTGGTTGGCGCCGCAGTCAATCAGCTCCGGCGGCCGGTCGGCGGTGAGCAGAATCAGCTTCTCGCCGGTTAGCCCGGCCTCAATCAATGCCGGATAGAGATTGGCCGTGGCGGTACCGGAGGTGACGATGACCGCCACCGGCTGCCGGCTGGCCTTCGCCAGCCCCAGCGCCAGGTGGCCAAGCCCGCGTTCGTCAAAATGAGTATGGGGAATCAATGCGCGGTTTTCCGCGGCTGCCAGCGTTAAGGGCGTCGAGCGCGACCCCGGCGCAATGCAAATATGCTGCACGCCGTGGCGGGTTAGTGCTTCCAGGATCACCGCCGCCCAGCGTCGGTTAAATGCGCTTACTGACATGAAATTGTCCGATATCAAATATTGAGGCTAAGTATAGGTAATACAAAGTGATGGAGTATTGATATGCATCGTCTATCTACATTTTTCTCAGCAGCAACGAACGCAGCCCCGCCGCTTTATTTTCAATTTCCTGCCACTCTTGTTCGGGATCGGAACCGCTGACAATCCCGGCGCCGGCGTACAGCCTGAGGGTGTCGTTCTCCACCTTCGCCGAGCGCAGCGCCACGCAGAATTCGCTTTGCGCCAGCGACAAATAGCCGGCGGAACCGGCATACCATTCGCGGGTAAAGGGTTCATGGTGGCTGATAAAGTCCAGCGCCGCTCGCCGCGGCAGCCCGGCAACCGCCGCCGTAGGCTGCAGCTGGAGCAGGCAGCGGGCGTCGTCGGGTGAATTCAGCGCCGTCCAGATGCAGCGTCGCAGATGCTGCACGTTGCGCAGGCGCACCACCTGCGGCGGCAGCACCTCCAGCATCTGCGCCTCGCCCTGCATGCGCTGGCAAATATCCTCCACCACCAGCATGTTTTCCCGCTGGTTTTTATCATCGCGCATTAGCCAGTCGGCCAGCGCCTGCGCCTGGCGATCGTCAGCGTGGCCGGCGACGGTACCCGCCAGCGCCTCGGTACGCAGCAGCGTTCCGCGCCGACGCCACAGCCGCTCCGGCGTTGAACCGAAAAACGCCTGCTGCGGGCTAAAGGCCATCAGGAAGTGAAAGCAGTTAAAGTTGCGGCGGCGGCTGGCGGCCATAATCGACCAGGCATCCAGGGGAGCGGCAAAGCGCAGGTCCGTGGCGCGAGCCAGCACCACTTTTTCCATCTCTCCGGCCGCAATGGCCCGGGTAGCCTGCAGAATAAGCTCACGCCAGCGCGGATAATCCGGGAAGTGCCGTTCGCTGAGTACGGCCGGTATCGCTACAGGCTGCGCCTGTTCTGCCGTTAATGTCCGCAGAAACTCGCGCGCCGCCCGGGCATCTTCGCGCAGCGACGTCGCGCTGCACAGCACCAGCCGCAGCCACGCCGTTCCCCCTACCCGTCGCCACTCCAGCCTCGGCAGCACCAGCGCCCCGTCCTGCGGACTGAACGCATTCAGGCCGCAAATACGCAGATCCTGATGCTGCTGATGCTGTAAAAAGCGCTGGGCTTCGGCCAGAGAAGAGAACCTTTTCACCGCACCGAGCGCGGCCAGCTCTTCGTCGCCGCTGCGCTGCTGCCAGTAAAACTGCGGCCACTGGGGCTGGTGCCCGCACCACAGCAGGGGATCAAACGCATCGTGAAGAGGAAACGAGACATCGAAAATTCGCGTGCCGGACGATGCGGGGAACTCATCGCTCAGGCAGCCGCGTAAGCTTTCCAGCGCAGCGGAAACAGACAGCACGCAAACCTCCACAGACTAAAAACCCCACATTATACGGGGTCCTGGCGAGAAATAGCAGTACCCACGATGAGGGAGTGGCCTTTGGCTGCCCGTCCGTCATTTCAGACAGTATAGATAAACTGCGGCTATTCGGGCGGGAGCGGGTCCGCTGCGGCCTCGCGGGCCATACCGATATGCGCGATCCCGTCTTCGTCGTAAACCTCGGTCACCGGCCGGAAGCCGAAGCTGGCGTAGAAGCGCTGTAGATGCGCCTGAGCGCCGAGGTAGATAGCTTTCTGTGGCCAGCAGCGGGCGCAGCTGGCGAGCGCATTTTCCATCAGCCGATAACCGAGCTTCTCGCCCCGCACCGTCGGGCTGACGATAACCCGACCAATCACCACCGGTTCGAAATCCTCTGCGCTTTTCAGGATCCGCGCATAGGCCACCAGCTTATCGCCGCGCCAGCCGAGAAGATGGCGGTTTTCGCCGATCAGATCGTCGCCGTCAACATCCAGGTAGGGACAGTTTTGTTCGACGACAAAGACTTCACAGCGCAGTTTGAGCAGCGCATAGAGCTGCGGCACGGTCAGCTCGCTGTGGTGGAGATCCTGCCATGTAATCATTGACTGCTCCTGTATACTTTAGTTTTTTCACCCACGCCCTAAGGATACAGGACGATGGAATTAACTTTTTTGGGGACATCCGCCGGCGTACCGACCCGTACGCGTAATATGACGTCTATCGTGTTGAATTTACAACAGCCAACGGCAGCGGCGGTCTGGCTGTTCGACTGCGGGGAAGGCACCCAGCATCAGTTTCTGCATACCGCCCTGCATCCCGGCAAGCTGAATAAAATTTTCATTACCCATCTCCACGGCGACCATCTGTTTGGTCTCCCCGGCCTGCTGTGCAGCCGCTCGATGCAGGGAAACTCGCTGCCACTGACCCTATACGGGCCAAAAGGCCTGCGGGAGTTTGTCGAGGTGGCGCTGCGCCTCAGCGGCTCGTGGACCGATTATCCGCTGGATATTGTCGAAGTTGGCCCGGGCCTTGTCTTTGACGAAGCCGGATATCGGGTCACGGCCTGGCCGCTAAACCATCCGGTGGAATGCTACGGCTATCGCATTGAGGAGCACGATAGGCCCGGCGCCCTCGACGCGGCCCGCCTTATCGCCGACGGCGTCCCCTCCGGGCCGCTGTTTCAGCAGCTTAAGCAGGGGCTAAGCGTCGAGCTTGCCGACGGGCGAATCGTCGATGGCCGCCGCTATCTTGGCCCGACGGCGCCGGGCAAAAAGCTGGCCATCTTCGGCGATACGGCGCCCTGTGCGGCGGCGCTGGAGCTGGCGCGCGGCGTCGACGTCATGGTCCATGAGACCACCCTGGAGCAGGCGATGGCCGGGAAGGCGAACAGCCGCGGGCACTCCTCCAGCCAGCAGGCAGCGGCGCTGGCGCGCGATGCCGGCGTCGGCACCTTTATCGCCACCCACTTCAGCTCTCGCTACGATCCACAGGGCTGTCAGCGCCTGCTGGCGGAGTGCCGGGAGATCTTCCCGCAGACCCTGCTGGCGGAGGATTTTATGGTCCATCCCATCGGCTAAAAGGGCGCCTTAACCGGGCTAACCGACGCGCATAAAAAAACCGCCGATCGTCAACCGGCGGTTTTTTTGCAGCCGTAGCCGCTTTACATCAGCGGCGTTGCCAGCTGTACGATGCTAATCAGCGGCTGCGGCCAGACGCCGAGCAGCAGCACCAGCAGGGCCGAGATCAGCACCACGATACCGCCGGCGCTGTACTGCCAGTTAGACGGCGCATCGCGGTTCAGTTTCTCCGGCGCGCTCAGATAGAGGCTCACCGCGACGCGCAGGTAGTAGTAAAGACCGATAGCCGAACCCACCACCACGGCGGCAACCAGCCACCACAGATGCGCGTGCACGCCGACCGCCAGCACGTAGAACTTACCGATAAAGCCCAGCGTCATCGGGATACCCGCCAGCGACAGCATCATTACCGTCATCACCGCCGACAGAATTGGACGGTGCCAGAACAGGCCGCGATAGGAGTACAGCGAGTCGGCATCCGGGCCGCGGTACGGGCTGGACATCAGGCTCACCACGCCGAAGGCGCCGAGGCTGCTGAACAGGTAGCCGGCCAGATAGACGCCAACCGCTTCCATCGACATTTCGCCGCTCTGCAGGGCGATCAGCGCCACCAGCAGATAGCCCAGATGCGAGATCGAGGAGTAGCCGAGCAGGCGCTTGATGTTGGTCTGGCTCAGCGCCATCAGGTTACCGAAGATGATGGACGCAAAGGCTATCAGACCCAGCACGATGCGCACCGCTTCGCTATTGCCTACCGGCATATAGAGGAACAGACGCATCACCACGCCGAAGATAGCAATCTTGCTGGCGGTGGCCAGGAAAGTTGATACCGGCGCCGGCGCGCCCTGATAAACGTCCGGCGTCCACAGATGGAACGGCACCAGCGACAGCTTAAAGCCCAAGCCGACAATCATCAGGCCCAGACCCGCCAGCAGCAGCGGTTCGTGCAGGGCATTATCCGCCAGGCTCTTACCGAGGGCCAGGAAGGAGAGATTGCCGGAGTTCGCGTACACCAGCGCCATACCGAACAGCAGGAAAGAGGAGGCTGCGGCAGACAGAATGGTGTATTTGATACTGGCTTCCAGAGACCGCTTCTGACGGAAAGCGTAGCCAACGAGGCCGAACAGCGGCAGCGAAATCAGTTCGATACCAAGGAACAGCGCCGCCAGATGGTTAGCGCCCGCCAGCAGAATGCCGCCCAGCGCGGCGATAAGCACCAGCAGGTAGAACTCTTCTTTATTGTCCTTGTAACCCTCAAGCCACGGATAGGCAAAAGTACAGGTCGCCAGGCTCGCCAGCAGCACCAGCCCGGTGTAGAGCATGGAGTAGCCGTCAACGCGGATCAGCGGCGTGACGTCCATCGCGCCGTTTTGACCAACAAACCAAAGCGATATCAGCGCGGCGTTAAGCCCGAGAACCGACAGCGTGGCATTAAGGAAATGATTGCGTCGCCACGCAATGGAGAGCATCACAACCACCACCGTCAAGCCGACGATCAGCAGCGGTAGCAGTGCGATCAGTTGTTGTGGAGTTATTGTCATGGCGAATTACGGCCTTGTAGTAGAAACAGAATTAACAAACCACTGCTGAATGTTGCTCATCGCAGCATGTGAGGTGTCCAGAATCGGCTGCGGGAAGAAGCCCAGCAGCACCAGCAGAACCACCAGCAGCAGGATAATCGACAGCTCACGCAGCGACATTCCCGGCAGCTCTTTCGCCGCAATCTCGCTCTTCGCTTTACCGAAGTAGGCGCGATGCAGCATCGCCAGCGAGTAGACGGAAGCGAACACCAGACCAAAGGTGGAGATCACGGTAATCACCGGCACCACTTTATAGCTGCCGAACAGGATCATGAACTCGCCGACAAAGTTACCGGTACCCGGCATCCCGAGGGTCGCCACGGCGAAGAACATCGACAGCGCCGGCAGCCACTTAATTTTATTCCACAGGCCGCCCATCTGACGCATGTCGCGAGTGTGCAGGCGCTCGTAGAGCTGGCCGCAAAGGATAAACAGGCCGGCAGCGGAGAGACCGTGCGCAATCATCTGAATCACCGCCCCCTGATAGGCCAGCTGGCTGCCGGTATAGATGGCAATCAGCACGAAGCCCATATGGGAAACGGAGGTATAGGCAATCAGGCGTTTGATATCGTACTGGCAGAAGGCCATCCATGCGCCGTAGAAAATACCGATGATACCCAGCCACATAGCGATTGGCGCAAATTCGGCGGAGGCGTTCGGAAACAGCGGCAGCGAGAAACGCAGCAGACCGTAGGCCGCGGTTTTCAGCAGGATCCCCGCGAGGTCAACGGAACCGGCGGTCGGCGCCTGGGAGTGCGCGTCCGGCAGCCAGCCGTGCAGCGGCACAACCGGCATTTTCACCGCGAAGGCGATGAAGAAGCCCAGCATCAGCGCATATTCCACGCCGTGGGACATCGGGGTCTTCAGCAGATCTTCATAGTTGAAGGTCCACACGCCGGTGGCGTTGAAGTGAACGAACGCCAGCGCCAGGATGGCAATCAGCATCACCAGCCCGCTCGCCTGGGTATAGATGAAGAACTTGGTGGCCGCCGTGATGCGCGTTTTGCCGTCGGAAGCCTTATGGCCCCACAGCGCGATCAGGAAGTACATCGGCACCAGCATCATTTCCCAGAAGAAGAAGAACAGGAACATATCGATGGCGAGGAACACGCCGATAACGCCGCCCAGGATCCACATCAGGTTGAGGTGGAAGAAGCCCTGATACTTTTCGATCTCACGCCATGAGCAGAGTACCGCCAGTACGCCGAGCAGGCCGGTCAGCACCACCATCAGCAGCGACAGACCGTCGATTGCCAGATGAATGCTAATACCGAAGCGAGGGATCCACGGCATGACAAATTCAGACTGCCACTGGGGAATACCCGCAGCCTGTGTCAGAGAATAGCCGCCCTGCAGCCACAGCTGCAGCGAGAGAACCAGCGTCAGTCCCATGGTAATCAGCGCAATCCAGCGCGGCATCTTCACGCCAAAGCGTTCGGTCTGCCAGCACAGAAACCCGCCGATAAAGGGGATTAGTATTAACCAGGGTAATAACATAGCTGAGTATGTCCCTTATATTTACTCCTGCTCAGGCTATCTCGCTCGCCAGCCCGAACTCCGGCAGCGCTCATAATCCTCGCGTACTTTAGTACGCTGCGGTTACTCTGCGCTGGCGGTCTCCGGTCTGACTTCGCCGATGACGCCTGTACCTCAGGAACAGATTTTCAACGAATTCTAAAATTCTTTTAGGGTTTGTCGGCCGGATAAGCGCAGCGCCATCCGGCAATCGCTCACCCAGCCAACAAACTCAACGCAATACCATCAGCAGCGCCAGCACGACAACCGCACCGATGCTCATTGACGCGACGTACCAGCGTAAATAACCGTTCTCGCTTAGCAGCAGGCCTTTACCTGCAAAGCGGGAGAGGATCGCCGGAATGTTCATCATTGAGTTCAGCGGATCGCTTTTCAGCAGCCACGCCACGCCGAGGAACGGCTTCACGAACACTTTATCGTACAGCCAGTCGAAGCCCCAGGCGTTGTACCACCAGGTGCCGAGCAGGCGGCCAGGCGCGCTGTTGGCGATGGAGGTCACCAGCGTGCGTTTGCCCAGCCACAGCCATGCGGCGATCAGGATGCCGGCAATCGCGACGATCCCGGAGGTGATTTCCAGGGTCATTACGCGGCCGTGCTCAAGCTCGGTGGTCTGCGGCAGTACGCCCTGCAGCGGCGGCACGATCATGGCGCCAACGAAGGTGGACAGAACCAGCAGAACAATCAGCGGCAGGTGATGGGTAATCCCCTTCCCTGCGTGCGCGTGGATCTGCTCTTTGCCGTGGAACACGATGAAGATCATACGGAAGGTATACAGCGAGGTCATAAACGCCCCGACCAGGCCAGCAACCATCAGGTTGATATGACCGTTTGCCATCGCCCCTGCCAGAATCTCATCCTTACTGAAGAAGCCTGCGGTGATGAGCGGCAGTGCGGACAGCGCCGCGCCCCCCACCAGGAAGCAGACGTATACCAGCGGAATCGACTTACGCAGGCCACCCATTTTGAAGATGTTCTGCTCGTGATGGCAGGCGAGGATCACCGAACCAGACGACAGGAACAGCAGCGCTTTAAAGAACGCGTGGGTCATCAGGTGGAAAATCGCCGCGTCCCATGCCTGAACGCCCAGCGCCAGGAACATGTAGCCAATCTGACTCATCGTCGAGTAGGCCAGCACGCGTTTGATGTCGGTCTGCACCAGCGCGGCGAAACCTGCCAGCACCAGCGTCACCGCACCAACGATACCCACCAGATGGAGAATTTCCGGCGTCATCAGGAACAGGCCGTGCGTGCGGGCGATCAGATACACGCCCGCGGTCACCATGGTTGCGGCGTGGATCAGCGCGGAGACCGGCGTCGGGCCGGCCATCGCGTCCGCAAGCCATGTCTGCAGCGGCAGCTGCGCGGATTTACCCACCGCGCCGCCCAGCAACATCAGCGTCGCCCAGGTCAGCATGTTGTTGCCGGCTTCGAAGTGCTGAGGCGCCAGCTCGACCATTTCGCGGAAGTTCAGCGTGCCCAGCTCGTTGTAGAGGATGAACAGCGCGAAGGCGAGGAACACGTCGCCGACGCGGGTCACCACGAACGCTTTCATCGCCGCAGCGCCGTTCTTCGGATCGGTATAGTAGAAACCGATCAGCAGATAGGAGCACAGGCCCACGCCTTCCCAGCCGAGGTACATCAGCAGCAGGTTATCGGCGAGCACCAGAACCACCATGCTGGCGATAAACAGGTTGGTGTAGGCGAAGAAGCGGGAGTAGCCCTCTTCCCCGCGCATGTACCAGGAGGCGAACATGTGGATCAGGAAACCGACGCCGGTGACCACGGAGAGCATGGTCAGGGAGAGACCGTCCAGCACCAGGTTAAAGCCGATGTTGAAATCGCCCACCGACATCCAGGTCCACAGCGGAACGCTGACCGCCTGTCTGCCGTTAGCAAAGAAGTCCATCCCGACGAAGGCCGTGACCAGCGCGGCCAGACCGACCGAGCCCATTCCCACGGTGGCGGAGAGATTTTCCGACCAGCGCCCGCGGGAGAAGGCCAGCAGCACAAAGCCAATCAATGGCAAAAGAATGGTTAAGGCAAGCATGTTCATCCACGCAACTCACTTACTGAATCGATGTTCAGGTTCTGGCGGCGACGATGGAGCTGCAGCAGCAGCGCCAGACCGATACTCGCTTCCGCAGCCGCAAGGCTGATCGCGAGAATATACATTATCTGACCATCGGCCTGACCCCAGTAGCTTCCGGCAACCACGAAGGCCAACGCCGCGGCGTTGATCATGATCTCCAGGCTAATCAGCATAAACAGCAGATTGCGGCGAATCACCAGACCCGTCAGACCGAGAACAAACAGGATCGCGGCGAGGATCAGTCCATGTGTTAAGGGGATCATGCGTGCTCCTCCGTTTTTCTTTTGTCGCTATCGTTCTGGCGGTTGCTCAGCACTTCACCGGCGCGCTCTTCGCGGCCGATGTGGAAGGCAACGACCAGACCTGCCAGCAGCAGCATGGAGGCCAGCTCCACCGCCAGTACGTACGGGCCAAACAGCGCAATACCGACTTCTTTCGCGCTTATCGCGTTGCCTTCAATGCCCTGATCGTTGAGACCGAGGATGGCGTAAACGATAACCACCAGCAGCACCGCGGAGAGAACGGCCGGACCGACCCAAATCGCCGGCTGCAGCCACTTACGTTCCTGCTCAATTTCGCTGCCGCCAAGGTTAAGCATCATCACCACGAAGACGAAGAGCACCATGATGGCCCCGGCGTAGACGATGATCTCCAGCGCCCCGGCGAAGTACGCGCCCAGCGAGAAGAACACCCCGGCAATCGCTAACAGCGAAATAATCAGGTACAGCAGCGCGTGCACCGGATTAGTGTGGGTGATCACCCGCAGGGTTGCGAGGATGGCGATAAGGCCACAGATATAAAAAGCGAATTCCATTGCCCTCTCCTTACGGTAACAGGCTCTTGACGTCGATAGGCTTAGCTTCGTTCTCTGCTTCGCCCTTATCTTTGCCGTCGATTGCCATACCCGCCATCCGGTAGAAGTTATATTCCGGGTATTTGCCCGGACCGGAAATCAGCAGATCCTCTTTTTCGTACACCAGATCCTGACGCTTGTATTCACCCAGCTCGAAGTCCGGGGTCAACTGAATCGCCGTGGTTGGGCACGCTTCTTCGCACAGACCGCAGAAAATGCAGCGCGAGAAGTTGATGCGGAAAAACTCCGGGTACCAGCGGCCGTCTTTGGTCTCTGCTTTCTGCAAAGAGATACAGCCTACCGGACACGCTACCGCACACAGGTTACAGGCAACGCAGCGCTCTTCGCCGTCCGGGTCGCGCGTCAGCACGATACGGCCACGATAGCGCGGCGGCAGATATACCGGCTCTTCCGGGTACATCTGGGTTTCACGTTTGGCGAAGGCGTGCATCCCGATCATGCAGATACTGCGGACCTGGGTGCCGAACCCCACCAATAATTCTTTTAAGGTCATGGTCAATTCACCCCTTATTGCGCCTGCCAGAGAATGACAGCCGCCGTTACCAACAAGTTGATCAGCGTTAATGGCAGGCATACCTTCCAGCCAAAGGACATTACCTGGTCATAGCGTGGACGCGGTAATGATGCGCGGATCAAAATGAACATCATCATGAAGAACGCGGTTTTCAGCGCGAACCAGATGAACGGAGGTAACCATGGGCCATTCCAGCCGCCGAAGAACAGCGTCACAATCAGCGCTGAAACGGTGACAATCCCGATATATTCACCGACGAAGAACAGGCCGAACTTCATGCCGGAATATTCGATGTGGTAACCATCGGCCAGCTCCTGCTCGGCTTCCGGTTGGTCAAACGGGTGACGGTGACACACGGCCACGCCCGCAATCGCAAAGGTAACGAAGCCAAAGAACTGCGGGATAACGTTCCACAGATGCGCCTGGTTGTTGACGATATCGCCCATATTGAACGATCCCGCCTGCGCCACCACGCCCATCAGGGAGAGGCCGAGGAACACTTCGTAGCTCAGGGTCTGCGCGGAAGCGCGCATCGCGCCCAGCAGCGAGTATTTGTTGTTACTCGACCAGCCGGCAAACAGCACCGCATAGACCGCCAGGCCTGCCATCATCAGGAAGAACAGGATGCCGATGTTCAGGTCTGCCACCACCCACGACGGGCTGACCGGCACGATAGCGAAGGCCAGCAGCAGCGAGGTAAAGGCAATAACCGGCGCCAGAGTAAAGATCACGCGATCGGTAAAGCGCGGAACCCAGTCCTCTTTAAAGAACATTTTGATCATGTCGGCAACGAGCTGCAGCGAACCGCCCCAGCCCACGCGGTTAGGTCCATAGCGGTTCTGGAACAGACCCAGCAGGCGACGTTCGCCGAAGCTCATGAACGCGCCGCAGGTGACAACCACCAGCAGAATGACTACCGCCTTCAGGATGCTTAACAGAATGTCGATGAGATCCGGAGTTAACCAACTCATGCTTTTGCCTCCTGCAGAGTATCAATACGCGCTCCGGTCAGAACCGGCGCAATGCCAGGCATGCCCATCGGTAGGCCCACCTGCCCTGCCGTCAGGCCCGCAGAGATAACCAGCGGCAGGCTGAGCAGATGGCCCTCAACGCTGAAGGAGACCATCGCCCCCGCGTTGACGCCAAGCTTCGCGGCATCTTCCGGGTTAAGCTTGAGATACGGCTGCGGCATGCGGCTCTGGAACACCGGCGAGCGCTGCGACAGCTCGTCGCTGCCGAACAGATGGTAGTACGGCGCGATCCGCCATTTCCCTTCTTCTGCCTGGAAGCTTTCCGGCACCGCGGTGAAGTAGTCCAGCCCGTCGGCGGAGGCTTCAATCAGGCGCACGCCCGGATCGCCGTGGCGCAGCTTGCCGCCCACTTCATCCTGGAATTTGTTCCACGCCTGCGGGGAGTTCCAGCCCGGAGCCCACGCAAACGGAATTTGCGAGCGCGGCGCGGACGGCTGGTTGTTCCCTTCCATCGAGAAGGCAAACATGGTGTCTTTGTCCTGCGGCTGGCGCGGTTCATGCACGCTGATATTGGCGCGCATCGCCGTGCGGCCGCTGTAGCGATGCGGTTCACGGGCCAGCTTCTGACCGCGAATGCGGAAGGTCGCGTCCGGCGCGGCGTCTTTAATGCCGGCCAGCTGCGGCAGCTTAGCCACCACCGCGTCAATCACGTGGTCCAGCTGTGTCCAGTCAACCTGACGGTTGTCGACGGTGCTGTGCAGCGAGTGCAGCCAGCGCCAGCTCTCCAGCATCACGGTATTCGCATCGTAGTAGGCCGGGTCGTAGACCTGGAAGAAGCGCTGGGCGCGGCCTTCGTTGTTGACCACCGTGCCGTCGCTTTCTGCGAAGCTTGCCGCAGAGAGCACCAGGTGCGCTTTTTCCATGATCGCGGTGCGCTGATGGTCAACGACCATCACCAGCGGCGCTTTAGCCAGCGCAGCGTCTACGCGCGCGGCGGAAGCATGGCGATGCAGATCGTTTTCCAGCACGATAACCGCATCGGCGGCGCCGGTTTCCAGCTCGCTCAGCGCCTCTTCCAGAGAGCCGCCGCCAATCATACCCAGGCCAACGCTGTTCACCGCGCGGGCAACCATCGTTACACCGACGTCTGCGCCGCGTCCCTTCAGAGCCTTAGCCACGTTCGCCGCCGCCTGAATAATTTCGATGCTGCCGGCGTTGGTGCCGGAGACGATCAGCGGTTTCTTCGCCCCGGCCAGCGCCTGGACGATCACGTCGATTTTACTCTGCAGATCTTTGCTCAGGCCTTCCACCGCCGGCGAGGTTTCATCCAGCGCGTGCGCGATGGCGAAGCCCAGCCGCGCCTGATCTTCAACCGGCGCGCGGTAGGTCCACGCGGCGATGTCGTCCAGGCGGGTATCGTCGATATTGGTAACAAACAGCGGATGCTTCGCACGCTGGCCGATGTTGAGGATCGCGGCAATCTGCCAGTCGGCGACTTTCTGCGCCGCGGCCATTTCACGCGCTTTTCCTTTCACCGCCTGGCGCACGGCCAGGGCAACGCGGGCGCCGGTCTGGGTGATATCTTCGCCCAGAACCAGCACCGCATCGTAGGATTCGATTTCGCGCAGCGCCGGGGTATGGATACCGCCGTCGCGCAGCACCGTCAGCATCATCTGCAGGCGTTCCTGCTCGGCTTTGGCGATGCCGGTATAGAAGTTTTCGGCGCCGACCAGCTCGCGCAGCGCAAAGTTGCTTTCGAGGCTGGCGCGCGGGGAACCGATACCGATCGCTTTTTTCGACTGGCGCAGAATATCCGCCGCGCCCTGCATTGCCTGTTCGGCATTGAGGGCGATCAAATCGTCGCCGCGGCGCTGAACCGGCTGACGCGGACGGTCTTTCAGGTTCACGTAGCCATAGCCGAAACGACCGCGGTCGCAGAGGAAGTAGCGGTTTACGGTGCCGTTGTAGCGGTTTTCGATACGGCGCAGTTCACCGTAGCGCTCGCCCGGGCTGATGTTACAGCCGATGGAACACTGCTGGCAGATGCTGGGCGCAAACTGCATATCCCATTTACGGTTATAGCGCTCGGAGTGCGTTTTATCGGTAAATACGCCGGTCGGGCAGACCTCAACCAGGTTGCCGGAGAATTCGCTCTCCAGCACGCCGTCTTCCGGACGGCCGAAGTAGACGTTGTCATGCGCGCCGTAAACGCCAAGATCGGTGCCGTCAGCGTAGTCTTTGTAGTAGCGAACGCAGCGGTAGCAGGCGATGCAGCGGTTCATTTCGTGCGAGATGAACGGCCCCAGGTCCTGATTGCGGTGGGTGCGCTTGGTAAAGCGATAGCGGCGGAAGCTATGACCGGTCATTACGGTCATATCCTGCAGGTGGCAGTTACCGCCCTCTTCGCAGACCGGACAGTCGTGCGGGTGGTTGGTCATCAGCCACTCAACCACGCTTTCGCGGAACTGCTTCGCTTCGCCGTCGTCAATGGAAATAAAAGTGCCGTCCGATGCCGGTGTCATACAGGACATCACCAGGCGACCACGCGTGTCTTCCGCGTTTTGATATTGCTTCACCGCACACTGGCGGCAAGCGCCGACGCTGCCGAGCGCCGGGTGCCAGCAAAAGTATGGAATATCAAGACCGAGAGAGAGACAAGCCTCTAGCAGGTTGTCCGCTCCGTTGACCTCGTACTCTTTGCCGTCTACATGAATCGTAGCCATTAGCATGCTTCCAAATTAAAAAAATCGTTACCACTTCCTCACCCGGCTGCCGCCTTGAAGCAGCTGAATGAGTCGGTGGGAATCACCAGCGCGTCTTAAGCAGGTTCGGCTGAATCCCGTTGATTGCATGGGTATTACTGAACTGCTGCTTAATGCCTGCTTCGAATTCGTCGCGGAAATATTTAATGGCGCTTTGCAGCGGTTCGACCGCGCCTGGCGCATGCGCGCAGAAGGTTTTGCCCGGCCCAAGGAATCGACACAGTTGCTCAAGTGTCTCGATATCACCCGGCTGGCCCTCGCCGCGCTCCAGAGCGCGCAGAATTTTCACGCTCCACGGCAGACCATCGCGGCACGGCGTACACCAGCCGCAGGACTCACGGGCGAAGAACTCTTCGAGGTTGCGCACCAGCGACACCATATTGATCTCGTGGTCAACGGCCATCGCCAGCGACGTCCCCAGACGGCTGCCCGCCTTGCCAATACTTTCGAACTCCATCGGCAGGTCGAGATGCGCTTCGGTCAGGAAGTCAGTCCCTGCGCCGCCCGGCTGCCAGGCCTTGAACTTCAGGCCGTCGCGCATGCCGCCGGCATAATCTTCGAGGATTTCGCGCGCGGTGGTACCAAACGGCAGCTCCCAGACGCCCGGATTTTTCACCCGACCGGAGAAGCCCATCAGCTTGGTACCGGCATCTTTGCTGGTTGAAATGTTCTGATACCACTCGACGCCGTTGGCCAGAATCGCCGGGACGTTACACAGGGTTTCGACGTTGTTGACGCAGGTCGGCTTACCCCACACGCCGGAGCTCGCCGGGAACGGCGGCTTGGAGCGCGGGTTGGCGCGACGACCTTCGAGAGAGTTAATCAGCGCGGTCTCTTCGCCGCAGATATAGCGCCCTGCCCCGGTGTGCACGAACAGTTCGAAATCAAAGCCGGTGCCGAGAATGTTTTTGCCCAGCAGGCCGGCTTCGGTCGCTTCGGCAATCGCGCGGCGTAAATGGACCGCCGCTTCAATATACTCGCCGCGCAGGAAGATGTAGCCGCGGTATGCCTTCAGCGCGAACGCGGAGATCAGCATGCCTTCCACCAGCAGGTGCGGCAGCTGCTCCATCAGCAGGCGGTCTTTATAGGTGCCCGGCTCCATCTCATCGGCGTTACACAGCAGGTAGCGGATGTTCATGGATTCGTCTTTCGGCATCAGGCTCCACTTCAGACCGGTGGAGAAGCCCGCGCCGCCGCGCCCTTTCAGGCCGGCGTCTTTCACCTGGTTGACGATCTCATCCGGCGCCAGCCCCAGCAGCGCTTTACGGGCGCCCTCGTAGCCGTTTTTGCTCTGATACTCATCCAGCCATACCGGCTGTTTGTCATCGCGCAGACGCCAGGTTAAAGGATGCGTTTCGGGAGTGCGGATCACTGTCTTCATTTATACCGCTCCAACAGGCCAGGAATCGCCTCCGGCGTCAGATAACTATGAGTATCCTCATCAATCATCATCGTCGGTCCCTTGTCGCAGTTGCCCAGACAGCAGGTCGGCAGCAGAGTAAAGCGGCCATCAAAGGTAGTTTGACCCGGTTTGATGTCGAGCTTCTTCTCGATCGCCGACTGAATGCCCTGGAAGCCGGTAATATGGCAAACTACGCTGTCGCAATAGCGGATCACGTGGCGGCCAACCGGCTGGCGGAAGATCTGGCTATAGAAGGTGGCTACGCCTTCCACGTCGCTTGCCGGGATGCCCAGCACGTCGGCGATCGCATAGATCGCGCCATCCGGCACCCAGCCGCGCTGTTTCTGAACGATCTTCAGCGCTTCAATGGACGCCGCACGCGGGTCTTCGTAGTGGTGCTTCTCGTGCTCAATGGCCTCACGCTCTGCCGCACTCAGCTCAAAAGCCTCGGTTTGTGGTTGTTGATTCTCGTGCATAATTAGCGGTCCACGTCTGACATAACAAAATCGATACTACCCAGATATACGATAAGATCGGATACCAGGCTGCCGCGAATCGCCGCCGGGATCTGCTGCAGATGCGCATAGCTCGGCGTGCGGATACGGGTGCGATAGCTCATGGTGCTGCCGTCGCTGGTCAGGTAGTAACTGTTAATACCCTTCGTCGCTTCAATCATCTGGAAGGATTCGTTGGCCGGCATCACCGGGCCCCAGGAAACCTGCAGGAAGTGCGTGATCAGGGTTTCGATATGCTGCAGCGTGCGCTCTTTCGGCGGCGGCGTGGTCAGCGGGTGATCCGCCTTGAACGGCCCTTCCGGCATATTATCGAGACACTGCTGAAGAATGCGCAGGCTCTGGCGCAGCTCTTCGACTTTCAGCATTACGCGGGTGTAGCAGTCGGATACGCCGCCGCCAACCGGCACTTCAAAGTCAAAGTTTTCATAGCCAGAGTACGGACGCGCTTTACGCACGTCGAAGTCGATCCCGGTGGCGCGCAGGCCAGCGCCGGTGGTACCCCACGCCAGCGCTTCTTTGGCGTTATAGGCGGCAACGCCTTTCGAACGACCTATCAGAATGGTGTTGCGCAGCGCGGCTTTCTCGTAAGAGTCCAGACGCTTAGGCATCCACTCGAGGAATTCACGCAGCAGGCGATCCCAGCCGCGCGGCAGGTCGTGCGCTACGCCGCCGATACGGAACCACGCCGGATGCATACGGAAACCGGTGATGGCTTCGACCAGATCGTAGATTTTCTGTCGGTCGGTGAAAGCAAAGAATACCGGCGTCATGGCGCCGACGTCCTGAATAAAGGTGGAGATGTACAGCAGGTGGCTGTTGATACGGAACAGCTCGGAGAGCATCACGCGAATCACGTTGACGCGATCCGGCACGGTGATCCCCGCCAGCTTTTCGACCGCCAGCACGTACGGCATCTCATTGACGCAGCCGCCGAGGTATTCAATACGGTCGGTGTAGGGAATATAGCTGTGCCATGACTGGCGTTCGCCCATCTTTTCCGCGCCGCGGTGGTGGTAGCCGATATCCGGTACGCAGTCGACGATCTCTTCGCCATCAAGCTGCAGGACGATACGGAAAGCACCGTGCGCGGAGGGGTGGTTCGGGCCGAGGTTAAGGAACATAAAGTCCTCATTTTCGGTCCCGCGCTTCATGCCCCATGCTTCCGGCTTAAAGGTCAGCGCTTCCATTTCCAGATCCTGCTTGGCTTTGGTCAGCTCAAACGGGTCGAATTCGGTGGCGCGCGCCGGGTAGTCTTTACGCAGCGGATGGCCTTCCCAGGTCGGCGGCATCATGATGCGCGTCAGGTGCGGGTGGCCTTCGATATCAATGCCAAACATTTCCCACGTTTCGCGCTCATACCAGTTGGCATTCGGGAACAGTTTGGTAAATGTCGGAACGCGCAGATCGTTTTCGGATAATGCTACCTTGAGCATGATATCGCGATTGCGTTCAATGGAAATCAGGTGATAGAAAACGGAAAAATCCGCGGCGGGAAGCCCGTCACGGTGGGTGCGCAGACGTTCGTCCATGCCGTGCAGGTCAAACAGCATCACGTAAGGTTTCGGTAATTTCTTCAGGAAATCACCCACCTCCAGCAGCTGTTCGCGCTTAACCCAAACTACCGGTACGCCGGTACGGGTTGGCTGAACGGTAAAGGCATCCGGGCCAAAACGATTGCGCAGTTCGCCGATCACCGGGTCATCAAGGTGATCGCGGGTTTGCCAGGCTGGTGCGGCGTCATGCGCGTTTAAATCGGTCATATTGTTCACCATTGCAAAAGGTCCGTGGTGACTGTCGGGCGGGCTTCGCGCTGTTGTAGATTGATTTGCGAAGTATTATGCCGCCGCCCGCAGGCGCAAATTAAATCTCGTCCGGTGTCCGCAGATTGGTCACTGCAATGCGTTCGCCGCGTTTACGCTCACGTTCCGACTGCATGTTGGCGCGATAAACGCCCTGATCGCCAACCACCCACGAGAGAGGGCGGCGCTCTTTACCAATAGATTCCTGCAGCAGCATCAGCGCCTGCATATAAGCTTCCGGACGCGGCGGACAGCCCGGGATGTAAACATCAACCGGAATAAATTTATCTACGCCCTGCACGACAGAGTAAATATCGTACATACCGCCGGAGTTGGCACATGCCCCCATGGAAATAACCCATTTCGGCTCCAGCATCTGATCGTAAAGGCGCTGAATAACCGGGGCCATCTTGGTGAAGCAGGTGCCGGCGACCACCATCAGGTCAGCCTGACGAGGAGAGGCACGCAGTACCTCGGCGCCAAAACGCGCAACGTCATGCACCGCAGTGAATGACGTCACCATTTCTACATAGCAGCATGACAGGCCGAAGTTGTATGGCCAGATTGAGTTCTTACGGCCCCAGTTCACCATGTCATGCAGCGCGTGTTCGAGTTTCCCCATATACACGCTTTTGTTAACTTCTTGCTCCAGGGGGTCAGTTACGATCTCCTGTTTTTGCAGGGGGTAACGGTCGTTCTCACCGTTGGGATCTATGCGGGTGAGCGTATAATCCATCTTATTGCCTCGCTTTTACTGCATATGACGGTTAGTGGGACTGTCTGTTTCTGAGTTAACCAGCGTGCGACGGGAACGCGCGGGCGTCCAGTCCAGTGCGCCAATACGGACGAGATAAACCAGACCAGCCAGTAGCACTAAAATGAAAATTGCGGCTTCCACAAAGCCGACCCAGCCGCTTTCACGGATAGATGTCGACCATGCGTAGAGATACAGGGCTTCCACGTCGAAGATAACGAAGAACATGGCAACCAGATAAAACTTCGCAGAAAGACGTAAGCGAGCCGAACCGACGGAGTCGATCCCCGATTCAAACGGCGTGTTTTTGCTACGCGCGCGCGCGCGACCGCCGAGGTACCAGCCCCCGACAAGCATCAGGCAGCACAGGCCGATGGCAATGATGAGAAATATAGCGAATGCCCAATGATGAGCGATGACTTCAGTGGATGTTGACATACGCATTGCTTAACCAAAAAAGTGTAGCGCTAAACCCTCTGCTCTTACTGGCAGATGAACGCCACAGCGTTTCACGGGGAGGAATAAAAAAAATAACCTTGCAAAAAAGCGTCCCTACTTATCGTGGAAGGCCATATGCGCTGGCTTTTTACCCCTTTCTTTAACCTTTTGTCAACTTCAACAAAAGTTTTAACAACATTAATTTACATTAGGTTTTTTTCATTAACATTAAATGCCCTTTTATGCGAAATAACCTTGCATACTAATTGGATTTAGTGTTGTTGAATCGTGTCCGTTTCCATTGCAAATCATAATTACCCGCCTATTTTGACAGGATTTAGCCTCGATTCCTCCCCCTAAGGAGGGGTATTTTCTTGATCTGTGACACGCTTTTGTTAATTAAACCGAAAAAACAGCAACAAACTTGCCGGTTTTTTAACATCAGCATGAACTATTGAAAGTGTAGGGAAAAGTAGAGAAGTGTCTGTGGAAACGTCGCTAACCAACTGATATAGATAACAATAAAACAACAATACGTTAAAAATCGCTGTAAAATACGAAAAAAAAGAACCGCAGGGTCCAATTCCAACCTCAGCGGCTCCTTTTTGCATTTACATTTTGTTACCAGCTTTTTGTGACCAATGTGGCTTTAATTTCCCTCACGAGAAGAGGGTATGCCCTCCCCCTTCGGGGGTAAAGAGGAGGCCCGATGAGGGGCTATAGTCCTGACTCAGCGACTGAAAAATGGCCTGCGCCAGCTCGCTTACGCTCTGCGGATCGCAGCTCAAAACGTAGCAAGTATCCGGTAATTCCGGCAGGCCGTCGCTCTTGCCAACCACCCGCAGTTCGGAGCTCATCATCTCTACCGGCCGCGCCGTAACGCCAAGCCCGGCTTTCACCGCCGCTTTAACGCCCGCGAGCGAGGATGCCGAGTGAGCCAAATGCCACGGCGTCTGCGCGCTATCGAGCGCCGAAGTAATATCATCCCGTAAGGGTCCCGCCCCCTCAAGCAGGATCAGCGGCACCGACGACTCATGGGGCAGCACGTAGTCCGCCGCGCAGTACCACAGGGTTGGTGAAGTGCGCAGGGTCAGCGTTTCAAAGCTGTCCGGCTGATGGGTGGTCAATGCGAGGTCTATTGCGCCGTTTGCCAGCCTCTCCACCGCACCGGCATGATTCAGAATCTTAATTTCCAGAGTCAGCCTCGGGTAGAGGCTGCCAATCCGATTAAGCAAAAACGGCAAAATGGTATCCGCCGTTTCGTCGGTTGCGCCGATAGTCAGCGTACCCTGCAGGCTGCTAAACATTAACGACATGCAGGCTTCATCATTAAAGCGCAAAATTTTCCGCGCATAGCCGAGCAGCTGAATGCCCTGCTCAGTTAACAGCTTATTCCGCCCGTGGCGGGCAAAGAGCTCTTTTCCGACCAGCTGCTCCAGCCGCTGCATCTGTTGGCTCACCGCAGACTGGGTACGGCGTACCGCCGCAGCCGCGGCCGCAAAAGTACTCAGATCGGCGACGGCAACAAACGTTCTCAGCAGATCGAGGTCGAGATTTAGTATTGGGCGATTTGCATTTATCATGTTGCTTCACTCACAGGTAGCTATCGCTTACCTGCCTTATTGATGCTGTGCTCCAGGTTTCCGGCTATTCCTTGAGCCTTGTGTCATCCGCAAAAAGGAAACGGACGACAGCTGGAAGAACGTTATTGCATTTGAAAGTGCTCGTCCGCGTCAATTGTGCGGAACTTCTGAGTCATATTTTGTTCGTATGTCTACGCTTTTTCTAATTTACGGCGACCCGCTTTATGTGACCTGATTCAAAAAAGCCGCCTGTGGCGCAGCCCTGCGCATCAATACGCAGCCAGCCGCTGCCAACGCTTGCTAAACGACAAAAAAATCCTGCAATAACAATATATTAATAATAAAAACCTCATTATTTAAGAGGTTTTCTTGATATTAACACCGACATCCTAACCGAAAACAGACTTATTTATAAGGGAAAATCAGTATTATTAAATATAATTTTAAAATTTTTTTCAGGACTTTAATTAAATTAACAAAACCAGGATTATTCATTGTTAAAAAATAAGACTCATTAATCTCTTAGATGTTTTTATTAAGTATATTTAACATTACTGCTACAGTCTTACCGCACTCAGTTAAAAGCATAGTGCTTTTTTGTGAGCAAAAAAGTATCAGCGCAGGGCCTGCCGGCAGCCGCAAACCAGATAAACACTCATGATATGACGATTAAACCACAACATATGACCAATAAAACATGACTTAAAGGCATATTCTATAAATACAAAAGCCGGTCAGCAGATAAATCGATTACCCTAAAAAAAGAGTATTAGCAAAATCTTCTCCTGTTAACCCTTCAAAACAGCGGGGATGAAGAGTACATTGTTCCGAGCTGACTTCCACGGCAGGGAGTGGCGATAACAGCTAAAAGGCAAAGATTCATGTCCCCTATCGAAAAATCCAGCAAGTTAGACAACGTCTGTTATGACATCCGCGGCCCGGTACTGAAAGAAGCGAAGCGCCTTGAAGAAGAAGGCAACAAAGTCCTGAAGCTGAACATCGGCAACCCGGCACCGTTTGGCTTTGATGCCCCGGATGAAATCCTCGTTGACGTCATTCGTAATTTACCGACCGCGCAGGGCTACTGTGACTCCAAAGGCCTCTACTCGGCGCGCAAGGCTATCATGCAGCACTATCAGGCCCGCGGCATGCGCGACGTGACGGTTGAAGATATCTACATCGGCAACGGCGTATCGGAACTGATTGTCCAGGCCATGCAGGCGCTGCTGAACAGCGGTGACGAAATGCTGGTCCCGGCGCCGGATTACCCGCTGTGGACGGCGGCGGTATCGCTCTCCAGCGGTAAAGCAGTGCACTATCTCTGCGATGAGTCCGCTGGCTGGTTCCCGGATCTCGACGATATTCGCGCCAAAATCACCCCGCGCACCCGCGGGATCGTGATTATCAACCCCAACAACCCGACCGGCGCGGTCTATCCAAAAGAGCTGCTGCTGGAGATCGTCGAAATTGCGCGTCAGCATAATCTGATCATCTTCGCTGATGAAATCTACGACAAGATCCTGTACGACGAGGCCCAGCACCACTCGATCGCCGCGCTGGCGCCTGACCTGCTGACGGTGACCTTTAACGGCCTGTCAAAAACCTATCGCGTCGCCGGCTTCCGCCAGGGCTGGATGGTGCTCAACGGCCCGAAAAAGCACGCCAGGGGCTATATCGAAGGCCTGGAAATGCTGGCCTCGATGCGCCTGTGCGCCAACGTTCCGGCGCAGCATGCCATTCAGACCGCGCTGGGCGGCTATCAAAGCATCAGCGAGTTTATTGTCCCCGGCGGGCGCCTGTATGAGCAGCGTAACCGCGCCTGGGAGCTGATCAACGAGATCCCCGGCGTCTCCTGCGTCAAGCCGCAAGGCGCGCTGTATATGTTCCCGAAAATAGACGCCAAGCGTTTTAACATTCACGACGATCAGAAGATGGTTCTCGACTTCCTGCTGCAGGAGAAAGTGCTGCTGGTTCAGGGTACCGCCTTTAACTGGCCATGGCCGGATCACGTGCGTATCGTCACCCTGCCCCGCGAAGACGATCTGGAAATGGCCATTTCGCGGTTCGGCCGCTTCCTCTCCGGCTATCACCAGCTCTGATAAGTCGCCCCCGCCGCCGGTATTTGCATCCGGCGGCAATCCCTGCGCACAATGGAACCCGATGTCGTCACTGATTAAGGGTCCTTATGAGTCAGAGTCATTTCTTTGCCCACCTCTCCCGCCTGAAGCTGATTAACCGCTGGCCGCTGATGCGCAACGTGCGCACCGAAAACGTGTCCGAGCATAGCCTGCAGGTCGCCATGGTCGCCCACGCGCTGGCGGCAATTAAGAATCGCAAGTTTGCGGGCAAGGTTAACGCCGAGCGGATCGCGCTGCTGGCGATGTATCATGATGCGTCGGAGGTATTAACCGGCGATCTGCCGACACCGGTAAAATATTTCAACTCGCAGATCGCTCAGGAGTATAAGGCCATCGAGAAAATCGCCCAGCAGAAGCTGATTGATATGGTCCCCGACGAGCTGCGCGATATTTTTGCGCCGCTGATTGATGAACACAGCTACAGCGAGGAAGAAAAATCAATCGTCAAGCAGGCCGATGCGCTCTGCGCCTATCTGAAATGCCTCGAGGAGCTGTCGGCCGGCAATAACGAATTTTTACTGGCCAAAGGCCGGCTTGAAAAAACGCTGGAATCACGCCGCAGCGATGAAATGGACTATTTTATGCAGGTATTTGTCCCAAGCTTTCATCTCTCGCTGGATGAAATCAGCCAGGATTCCCCGCTGTAAATCGACGCCAGCCCGGCCAGCGGCCGGGCCATCGGGAACCGAAGCTCAGAACGGGAACAGGACCGGGATCAGCAGCACGCAAACCACCATCACCAGCACGGTAAAAGGCACGCCGATCTTCACAAAATCGCTGAACGAGTATTTACCGGGCCCCAGCACCAGGGTGTTAACCGGTGAAGATACCGGGGTCATAAACGCCGCCGAAGCCGCCATCGCCACCACCATAGCGAAGGGGTAAGGCGACACGCCCATTGAGTTTGCCGCCGCCAGCGCAATCGGCGCCATCAGCACGGCCGTTGCGGTGTTTGAAATAAACAGGCCAATAGCCGCGCACATCACAAACAGGCAGCCCAGCATTAAATAGGGGCCTTTGCTGCCGGCAACGTCCATTAATCCCTGGACCACTAAATCTACGCCGCCGGTTTTTTGCAGCGACAGCGCAAAGGGCATCATCCCGACGATCAGAATGATGCTCGGCCAGTGAATCGCTTTGTAAGCGCTCTCGGCGTTGATGCAGCGAAATTTGCCCATCAAAAGGCAGGAGATAATAGCGGCGATGGGATTGGGGATTTCATCGGTGAGCATCAGGGCCACCATCAGCACCAGGCAGAAAATAGCGTGCGGCGCCTGGCTGTGGGCCGGTGACGCGTCGTTCACCTCGACCGGCATATTTAACACCACAAAATCACGTCCGCGCTTCGCCAGCAGAGCGATTTGCCGCCAGTTGCCGACCACCAGCATGATATCGCCCAGCTGCAGGGACTCATCGACCACCGCGCCGTCAAGAGCTTTACCGTCCCGCTTGAGGCCAACAATATTGAGCCCAAAGCGGGTGCGGAAACCGATTTCACGCACCGTTTTACCGATAAGCTCCGAGTCGGGGATCAGCGTCACCTCGGCCATGCCGACATCCAGCGCCTGGTCGGAGAAATACTCCCCGCGTAGCACCATCGGCTCAAGCATTTGCTCCCCGCAGAACTGGCGCAAATCGACGTCCGACGCCGACATATCGATCAGCAGGACATCGCGGGCGCGGAACTCGGATACCCCGTTAACGTTCACAATCACCCGCCGGAAACGGCGCCAGCGTTCGACGCCGATAACGTTAGCGCAGTAGCGCTCGCGTAGCTTAAGGTCGTCCAGCCGCTGGCCAATCATCGGCGAACCGGGGCGGATCGCCAGGCGACGCGCCCTGCCGGTTAAATGGTACTCTTTGATTAAATCGCGAAAGGTGCTCTTCTTACGCCCGTCGCGCGCCAGCTCGCTCTCATCGCCTTTTAGCATAAAGCGCACCGCCAGCATGTAGAAAACGCCCAGCACTAAAACCACCAGGCCAATTGGCGTGACGCTAAAGAAGCTAAAGCCCTGAAGCCCTTCGCGTATCAGCTCGCTGTTGACCACCAGGTTGGGCGGGGTTGCCACCAGGGTCATCATCCCGCTGATCAGTCCGGCAAAACTCAGCGGCATCATCAGGCGCGACGGAGAGGCATTCATACGGGCGGAAACGCTCAGCACCACCGGGATAAAGATCGCCACCACTCCGGTTGAGCTCATAAAAGCGCCAAGTCCGGCGACGGTTAGCATCAGGTAGATCAGCATTTTCGTTTCGCTGCTGCCTGCCACCTTCACCAGCCAGCTGCCTACTTTGCTTGCGACGCCGGTGCGCACCAGACCGTCACCGATGATAAACAGCGCGGCGATAAGAATAACGTTCGGATCGCTAAACCCGGAAAACGCTTCGCTGAGGGTCAGCGTATCGCTGAGGACAAAGGCCACAATCACCAGCAGCGCGATAGCATCCATGCGCACTTTTCCGGTGGCAAAAAGCACGACCGCAACGGCAAGAAGAGACAACACCCAAATCAGTTCACCGTTCACAACTTATCCTTGTCTCAAGATGGAGTCGAAATTGTGGCACAAAAAAGCCCCGACAGCGCGGGGCTAAATCATGAGATTATGCTTTAAGCGTAACGCTAACGTTGCCGTCTGGCTGCCGGACAATCATCAGCTCTTCGAGGCTGGTCAGCACAAAGTCGGCTTCATCGAGACGCGGCGCGTCGGCAGGTACGTTAACGGCAATCGTCCGGCATCCGGCGTTTAGCCCGGACAGCAATCCCGCCGGCGCGTCTTCCACCACTACGCAATCCTGCGGCGCCAGCCCCAGCAGTTCCGCTCCGAGCAGGTAGGCATCTGGCGCCGGTTTGCCGTGCTTAACCCGCTCCGCCGTAACGAAAACTTTAGCATCGGGCAGCCCCGCCGCGCGATGGCGGGCGTGAGCTACGGGCTGCGATCCCGACGTGACGATGGCCCACGGAATCCCCGCTTCATCGAGCGTGGCCAGCAGCGCAACCGCCCCCGGCAGCGCCGTGATACCGTTAGTATCCGTTGCTTCCACCGTTTCCAGGTAAGTGAACTCCGCCTGGATCGCCTCTTCGCTGCGTCCGGGTAAAAAATGGCGTAACGAGGTTATCGCCTGCTTGCCGTGGATAAAGTTCAGCACTTCATCATGCGCGATGCCGAAACGATCCGCCCACGTGCACCACGAGCGCTCCACCACCGGCAAGGAATCAACTAACGTCCCGTCAAGATCGAACAGGAAACCTTTACACTGCACGGACACCTCCATCAGGCGTTGATAATTTGATTAATTTCGTTGCTGCTCAAATGGTACTGGCGCGGGCATGAGTGCCAGGCGGCCAGCATACGCTGATATTTTTCCCACATCGGCGTTTGCGAATTGAAGCCGTGGGTGCCGGCGTCAAAGTGGCTGTAGCGCCCCTCGACGTTGACGATAAAGCGCACGTAGCCGAGGAAGCGCGCTTCGGTGGCCACATCGAACCCCAGGAAGGTCACCCGACGCTCGTCGATTTCGCTGCCGTCTTTGAGGTTAGTCCAGGAGACGTGCATCGCATGGTACATTTCCATGACATCAATAACGGTACGGCAGGTTTCTTCGGTCAGCTCACCGAACTCGCGGTCCAGTTCGCGCATCTGCAGCCCGTATCCACGCTCGATGATGGTTTGCAGACGGCGATAGCGCTCAGCGTTGTCCGGGTCGAGCATCGTCATCATCTTGTACTGATTTGATAAAATCAGGCGCTGCGCATTGGTCATTTCCATTTTTTGACTCCTGTGGCACTGTACGGCGTGAAAAAAGAAGGCGCATTAATTATGCGCCTTCTTTTATATGCGTTTTCCTTAGGGAATTACAAATCATCCAGGAAAGTTTTATCCAGTTGTTTGAAGGCGCGCTTAAGCGTGTCAGCTAAAGCCTGATAATCCGGCTTACCGTCAACCGGCGCCAGCGCCTGTCCCGCCTCCTGCAGCTTACCGCGAACTTCATAAAACCAGCTCAAAACCGACGGCGGCAGCGGCGTTACCGAACGTTTCCCCAACCACCACAGACCCTGCATTGGCAGACTCAGAGCAAACAGCGCCGTGGCGACCGCCGGGCCCAGCTGGCCGCCGAGGGCAATTTGCCAGCACAGGGTAAAGACGGCAACCGGCGGCATGATACGAATCGCGTAGCGGGTGGCGCGAATAATGCGGTTTTCAACAAAAACCGGGGCGAGGCGTTTATCTAAAGGCCAGGTCTTTGTGTAGTGCTGCCCGCGGCGAAACAAGCTGAAAAAGCTAACGGGGCTATTCTCGGGTGTCGACATGGCTTTACCTCAAATTTACATATAAATCTTAAAATATTCGTGCAAAACACCAACTATGCATGACAACGTTCAAAACATTTTGGCAATGGGTGCGGCAATCAGGTATCCTGTGCCCACCTGAAAGGGCGATAGACCCTTTTACCAGGTTAGTCAAAATTATCGCATATTCTGCCATTGTCTGAAAATTATCCAAAATGGCATAAAATCAAATGTACTTATCTCATCGTGCCCGGAAACAGAACAAGGCATGATGTTAATCATAAATGTCGATGTCATCCTGCGCTACGCTTGGTGACACTATGACGTTTTTTTAGCCACGTATCATAAAAGGTACTTCCATGTCGAGTAAGCTAGTACTGGTTCTGAACTGCGGTAGTTCCTCACTGAAATTTGCAATCCTTGATGCTCTCAACGGTGACGAATATCTGTCCGGTTTAGCCGAATGTTTCCACCTTCCTGAAGCGCGTATCAAATGGAAAATGGATGGCAGCAAACAAGAAGCAGATTTAGGCGCCGGCGCCGCTCACAGTGAAGCGCTTAACTTTATCGTTAACACTATTCTGGCACAAAAACCAGAACTGTCTGCTCAGCTGACGGCAATTGGCCATCGTATCGTTCACGGCGGTGAAAAATACACCAGCTCCGTGGTGATTGACGACTCCGTCATTCAGGGCATCAAAGATTCCGCCTCTTTCGCTCCGCTGCACAACCCGGCGCATCTGATCGGTATTGCCGAAGCGCTGAAATCCTTCCCGCACCTGAAAGAGAAGAACGTTGCCGTGTTCGACACCGCGTTCCATCAGACCATGCCGGAAGAGTCTTACCTCTACGCCCTGCCGTACAGCCTGTATAAAGAGCACGGCGTCCGTCGCTATGGCGCCCACGGCACCAGCCACTTCTACGTCACTCAGGAAGCGGCAAAAGTTCTGAACAAACCGGTTGAAGAGCTGAACATCATCACCTGCCACCTGGGCAACGGTGGTTCCGTTTCCGCTATCCGTAACGGTCAGTGCGTTGACACCTCCATGGGCCTGACCCCGCTGGAAGGCCTGGTCATGGGCACCCGCTCCGGCGATATCGACCCGGCAATCATCTTCCATCTGCATGACTCCCTGGGCATGAGCGTTGATGCAATCAACAAAATGCTGACCAAAGAGTCCGGCCTGCTCGGTCTGACCGAAGTCACCAGCGACTGCCGCTATGTTGAAGACAACTACGCGGATAAAGCGGACGCTAAGCGCGCGATGGACGTTTACTGCCACCGCCTGGCGAAATACATCGGTTCCTACACCGCGCTGATGGACGGTCGTCTGGACGCGGTTATCTTCACCGGCGGTATCGGTGAAAACGCGGCGATGGTTCGTGAGCTCTCTCTGGGCAAACTGGGCGTACTGGGCTTCGATGTTGATCATGAACGTAACCTGGCGGCCCGTTTCGGCAAGTCCGGCTTCATCAACAAAGAAGGCACCCGCCCTGCTCTGGTCATCCCGACCAACGAAGAGCTGGTTATCGCGCAGGACGCCAACCGTCTGACCGCCTGATTTCACATCGCCAGCGATAAGCCTGAATCATTCAAGTTGCAGGAAGGCGGCGACGCGGCGAATCCCCGGGAGCGGACCAGGAGTACGTGACCGGGGTGAGCGGCAAATCTATCGTCGCGGCGGCCCCTAAGGGCGAGGCTCATGGATGAGCCGAGCAGCAAAGCCAACGCACGTGCAGCTTGAAGTATGACGGGAAGCTGGGAGTGCAGTTTTGTATCCCGCCTGATACCGGCGGTAACGAAAGAGGATATATCGTGTCCCGTATAATCATGCTAATCCCTACCGGAACCAGCGTAGGCCTGACCAGCGTCAGCCTCGGTGTTATCCGTGCTATGGAACGTAAAGGCGTTCGCCTGAGCGTCTTTAAACCGATCGCGCAGCCGCGCGCTGGCGGCGATGCGCCTGACCAGACCACCACTATCGTTCGCGCTAATTCCAACCTTCCGGCCGCAGAGCCGCTGAAGATGAGCCACGTTGAGTCGCTGCTGTCCAGCAACCAGAAAGACGTGCTGATGGAAGAGATCATCGCTAACTACCACGCCGCGACTCAGGATGCTGAAGTCGTGCTGGTAGAAGGCCTGGTTCCGACACGTAAGCACCAGTTTGCCCAGTCGCTGAACTTCGAAATCGCCAAAACGCTGAATGCTGAAATCGTCTTCGTGATGTCTCAGGGTACCGACACCCAGGAGCAGCTGAACGAGCGTATCGAACTGACCCGCAACAGCTTCGGCGGCGCGAAGAACACCAACATTACCGGCGTTATCGTCAACAAGCTGAACGCGCCGGTTGACGAGCAGGGGCGTACCCGTCCTGATCTGTCAGAAATTTTTGATGACTCTTCCAAAGCCAAAGTGGTCAAAATCGACCCGGCTCAGCTGGCGACCGGCAGCGCGCTGCCGATTCTCGGCGCGGTGCCGTGGAGCTTCGATCTGATTGCCACCCGCGCAATCGACATGGCGCACCACCTGAATGCCACCATCGTCAACGAAGGTGACATCAACACCCGTCGCGTGAAATCGGTAACCTTCTGCGCGCGCAGCATTCCGCACATGCTGGAACACTTCCGCGCGGGTTCCCTGCTGGTGACCTCCGCCGACCGTCCTGACGTGCTGGTTGCGGCCTGCCTGGCGGCAATGAACGGCGTAGAAATCGGCGCCCTGCTGCTGACCGGCGCCTACGAAATGGACGCCCGCGTGAGCAAGCTGTGCGAACGTGCGTTTGCCACCGGCCTGCCGGTATTCATGGTCAACACCAACACCTGGCAGACCTCTCTGAGCCTGCAGAGCTTCAACCTGGAAGTGCCGGTTGACGATCACGAGCGTATCGAGAAAGTTCAGGAATACGTGGCAAGCTACATCAACGCCGACTGGATCGAGTCCCTGACCGCGACCTCCGAGCGCAGCCGCCGCCTCTCTCCGCCGGCCTTCCGCTACCAGCTCACCGAGCTGGCGCGCAAAGCGGGCAAACGCGTCGTTCTGCCGGAAGGCGACGAGCCGCGTACCGTTAAAGCCGCGGCAATCTGCGCAGAACGCGGTATCGCGACCTGCGTGCTGCTGGGTAACCCGGATGAGATCAACCGCGTTGCCGCCGCTCAGGGCGTAGAGCTGGGTTCTGGTATCGATATCGTCGATCCGGAAGTGGTTCGTGAAAGCTACGTGGCTCGCCTGGTCGAACTGCGTAAGAGCAAGGGGATGACCGAAGCGGTTGCCCGCGAGCAGCTGGAAGATAACGTGGTTCTCGGCACTCTGATGCTGGAACAGGACGAAGTCGACGGCCTGGTATCCGGCGCGGTACACACCACCGCCAACACCATCCGTCCGCCGCTGCAGCTGATCAAAACCGCTCCGGGCAGCTCGCTGGTCTCTTCCGTGTTCTTCATGCTGCTGCCTGAACAGGTTTACGTTTACGGCGACTGCGCGATTAACCCGGATCCGACCGCAGAACAGCTGGCAGAGATCGCGATCCAGTCAGCGGACTCCGCGATTGCCTTTGGCATTGAGCCGCGCGTGGCGATGCTCTCCTACTCCACCGGCACCTCCGGCGCCGGTAGCGACGTCGAAAAAGTGCGTGAAGCAACGCGTCTGGCTCAGGAAAAACGTCCTGACCTGATGATCGACGGCCCGCTGCAGTACGACGCCGCCGTGATGGCCGACGTGGCAAAATCCAAGGCGCCGAACTCTCCGGTTGCCGGCCGTGCAACCGTGTTCATCTTCCCGGATCTGAACACCGGTAACACCACTTACAAAGCCGTACAGCGTTCTGCCGACCTGATCTCCATCGGGCCGATGCTGCAGGGTATGCGTAAGCCGGTGAACGACCTGTCCCGCGGCGCGTTGGTAGACGATATCGTCTACACCATCGCGCTGACCGCGATTCAGTCGTCTCAGCAGCAGCAGTAATTGCCGCCAGCCAACCCCCCTCGATAAGAGGGGGTTTACATATAAATTCCTCTCTCCGTAAGCAACTCCGCGCCAAATACAGGTTCTGTATCTTTTGTTGCTGGCTCACAGTAATAACCGCCAGACTTTATATAATTACCCTACCCTGTAAATTATAATCAAAAGACAAAATGACCCGTAAAAAAAGAATTCTTACTTATCTGACTGATTTATGTAAAAAAACACCGGGCGGCGCAACGACTCAACAAATATCCGACACGCTGAAAATTTCACGCCCTAACGTCAGTAGTGATTTAAACCTGCTGGTTAAAGAGGGAATTATCGCTAAAAGTAACACGCGTCCGGTTTATTATTTTGTCAGCAACGAAATAACCAGCCAAAAAGTAAGTTCTCCGGACATCAGCGATCCTTTCACTTATCTGATTGGCTATCATGACAGTTTGCAAAAACAAATTAGTCAGGCGAAGGCTGCCATTATTTACCCGCCGCGCGGCGTACATACATTGTTAACCGGTGAGACCGGTACTGGTAAAAGTTTGTTTGCCCGGTTGATGTATAATTATGCTATCGCCCGGCAGCTGCTGAAAGAACATGCACCTTTTATTGTGTTTAACTGTGCTGATTACGCCAGCAATCCACAGCTGCTGGTTTCTCATATTTTTGGTCATTCCAAAGGAACGTTCACCGGCGCCGATAAAGACAAACCCGGTCTGTTAAGTGAAGCCGACGGCGGTATGCTTTTCCTCGACGAAGTACACCGCCTGCCGCCGGAAGGTCAGGAGATGATCTTCTACTTTATCGATACCGGAACATGGGGCCAGCTGGGTGAAACAAAGCGCGATCACCGCGCCGAGATCCTGCTCATCTGCGCCACGACCGAAGATCCCAGCTCCTCGCTGCTCTCCACCTTCCTGCGAAGAATCCCCATCACTATCAATTTGCCCGGCCTCGCCAGCCGGCTTCCCGAGGAGCAGATTGAGCTACTTAAATTTTTACTTAAAATTGAGGCGGCGCGCATTGGCTGCACGATTACCATTGATGCTGACAGCGCCAAATCGATACTTGGCAGTTCCTTTGCTGGCAATGTGGGTAAACTTAAGTCGACTATTCAGTCGGTCTGCGCCCATTTTTTTATGGAAAAACATCAGCAGCAACAGAGGCTGGATATCCGCTTTGAGCAGCTCGCGCTGGATATTAAAACGGGGATCTTCAATCTTAAGCGTAATAATGATTATCTGGCCCGCCTGCAATATAGTCTGGGCGATATTATGACTATTTTACCGGACGCCATTCCCACTCATCCGGCACTCAGTATCAACAAAAACGACAGCCCGCTGCGAATGTATGATTTTATTGATAATAAAATTAATTTTATGCTGGAGCAGAACTTTACCGATAGCGACATCAACCGCTTTATCACTTTGGAAATTAATAACTATATTGACGTTAAGCTTCCCCGCACGCGCCAGTGGTTCGATCACGGGTTAGATAAGAAAACGCTACTTTTTTGTCAGTCACTTAAAACAGAAATTGAGCTACAGATGGGAAAAGAGTTCGGCGATAATTTTCTGTTCTCACTGGGGTATCATCTGGCGAATCTCACCCGGAACCACGCTCATTCCCCCGGAAATAGCTGGACACGCCGCTACCGGGTTAACAAACTCCCGGAATATGATTCCGCCTTAACCATTAAAAAGCGGCTGCAAGACGAATTCGATATCGACATTCATGAAGATGAAGTAGCCTATCTGACCATTTTACTCAGCTCGCTGGTGATCCGCGAAAAAGAGAAACTGATCCACGTGATTGTCGCCACCCACGGGGATCTCATTGCCAGTAATATGGTAGACATTGCCCGTACGCTGATCGCCGAAGAGAACATTTCGGCGGTTAATATGCCTCTGGATATTCGTCCCAATCAGGCCATCGCGCAGATAAAAGAGACGATTCTGGCCACGCCTAACGCCCGGGGATTTTTACTGCTGGTCGATATGGGATCGCTACTGCATGCCGGAGATATTATCGCCCAGGAGTGCCGGATAGCGATGCGTACCCTGGATATGGTTTCCACCCCGCTGGTGATCGAAGCGCTACGCCGCACGTCCATTCTCAATGCCGAGCTGGACGATATCTATTTCAGTCTGCTCCATTTCAAAGGCTACGGTGCGAATCAGCATCGGGAACAGCCGGTGCCTGATAAGCCGCTGGCGGTTCTGGCCATCTGCTCTTCCGGCGAGGGGATCGCTAAAAAACTGCAGTCGCTGTTGCGTTCGGTACTGGATGAAATCAACCGCAGCGATATTCACATTATTAATCTTTCCGCCGATGAAATGCTCAGCCGACGGCAGAGTTTGTTGAGTGAGTACCAGGTACTGCTCTCGGTTGGGATAGTCGATCCAGAGTTTAATCTGCCCCATATTCCGCTGGCGGAGTTTTTCTCCCGCCAGGGAGAGCTTAAGTTTCAGACGGCGATCGGCGGCAGCTACGTTAGCCAAAGCAGGGCCGACAATCCCGTCACCCTGACCAAATTGAGCGAGCAGTACCTGCAGGATTTCCTGGTGTTTCTCAACCCCAAAAAGGCGGTGCCTATTGTGATGTCATTTATTCAGATGATTAAGGAGCATCGGCGGCTGGAGGACCAGGGCAGCGGACTACTTAACATCTGCGTACATATTTGCCTGGCCCTCGAACGTTCAGTACGTAACGAAACCATTACCTACAACAAACAGAACCGGGAGGAGTATCTCTCCAGCCCGGTGATGACGATTTACCAGACGGCGAACGATACGCTGGAAAATAAAACAGGGGTAAAACTAAGCGACGACGAACTGCTGTACATTATGGATATGCTGGAGGACAAATAGAGAAAGCGGCGCGATGTCAGCATCGCGCCCGTCCCTTTAAACCGGAGCTAAAGCTTCCTGCAGATCGGATTGCATCATTTGCCACGCCGCCGCAATTTCCGGCGCATGGTTAAATAGCCCGCTTGAACCCACGATCAGAATATCGGCCCCTGCGGCCATCAGGCTGGCGTAGGTATTCTTGTTACAGGAGCCGTCAACCTCAATCAGGTAGTTCAGACCATGTTGTTCACGCCAGGCGGCAAAGGCTTTTATTTTTCCCAGCATTTCGGGAATAAACGCCTGGCCGGCGAATCCCGGATCGACGGTCATAATGGTGACCTTCTCAATACGAGCCAGGTAAAGCGTCACATCCTCCAGCTGAGTTTCCGGATTGAGCACCAGCCCGCACTGCATTCCCGTATGACGAATAGTATCAATCAAACGGAAGGCTTTGCCATTCACCGCCTCCGCGTGAAAGCTGACCATTGTCGCCCCGGCTTTCGCGAGGGCCTCAACGTAGTTTTCCGGGTCGGTCACCATCAGATGGCAGTCGATCGGCGCTTTAGCCAGCGGACTCAGGTTTGACACAAACCAAGGAGAAAGCGTTAAATTCGGAACAAAGTGCCCATCCATAATATCCACGTGAAACCAGGCAATCTTGTCGTTGAGAAACAGAATCTGATTGCGAAAATCAAGCAGATCCATGCACATAAGTGAAGGTGCAATAGCCGGTAATTTCATAACTTACTCCTCTGCCGTCACCATGCATTTGCAGGTAAATTGCTGACGCTGATGAATGGCGTTTAAGAGATCGATTGCCTGTCCGATACCGACCTGATGGGAAATCAGATCGCTAACCAGCAGAGCGCCGGAACTGATAGCCCGCGCCGCATCCGCCCATTCATCGTGGGGATATCCCTTGTAGACTGAGTTGTACACGCCGGTCAGCGTTAGCTCCTTACGCATCGCCCGGTCATAGGCCAGGCGTGGAATAACCATTTCCTCATGGCAATTGCCCAGCAGCATCACGCTGCCAAAAGTACGGCAGGCATCCAGCGCGAAGCAAAGCCCAGGAGCGCTACCGCTGCCTTCAATGACGACGTGGGCACCTCCGTCGGTTAACTGTCGAAGACTATCCAGCGCGCCTGCCTCATCGCAGCGCAGCGCATACTCAAAGCCGAGCTGCTTGCAGAAGGCGATTTTGTCGGGATCGATATCCAACAGCACAATTTTTCCGGCTCCGTGGAGCTGCGCCCAGCGGGCGGTTAGCAGTCCGATCGGCCCCGCGCCAATAATGGCCACCGTATCGTTGAGGTCGAGCGCCGCCCGGCGCACCACGTGTAGTGCGATGGTGGCGGGCTCCAGCATCGCCGCCTGCGGATAGCTGACGTCGTCAGCAAAAAATACCAGGTTAAATAGCGGCACCGTAAGATATTCGCTAAAACCGCCATCGCAGCGGGAACCGTACGAGCTGTAGTTCAGACATCTGGCGTAGTGATGATGCCGGCAGAACACGCACTCATGACAGGGTTTGATGGGGAACACCGCCACCCGTCGCCCGATTAGCGCTTCATCTCCCCCGACCCCTACGGCGTCAATCCGTCCGGAAAATTCGTGGCCGATCACCCGAGGAAATGACGGCGTTCCCGTGCGCCATATTCTGGGAATATCCGATCCACAGACTCCGGAGGCCATCACTTTGACCCTGACCTCTCCGCTTTTCGGTACCGGTAATTCTCGCTCCTCCAGCGCCAGATCGCCCACAGCGCGTAGTGCAACAACTTTCATGTCATCCTCCTGCGGGACATGACTGCCCGCATTAGCAAATCATTCCAGGTTCGCATGGTTCAGGCGGACCTGCTCAAATGTCATACCCTGCATATCCATAATGCGCAGGCAGATAAGATCGCCAAAAATCATCAACGATTGTTCAAACAAGGTAGTCATCGGTTGAATAGACATTTGCGTGCCGAAGCCAGACTTAGAACCGCAGTGGAAATCCACCACCACGTCTGACATACGGGCAATGGTGCTTGCCGGACTGGAAGTCAGATGTACCACCGTTGCGCCATAGCGTTTCGCACATTGGGCAATGTGTTTCGGGAAGATAGACTCACCCGATCCGGAGCCCACCACCAGCACATCGCCAGGAGCAATAGGCGGCTCATTAATAGCGCCGACCTCACAGGCGGTAATGCCGATGTGGTTCAGGCGCTTGACCGTGGTTTCCAGCGCCAGCGCAACACGACCGACCCCTACGAAAAAGACCTTGTTGGCCTGGCGTAGCGCCGCAATATAGTCGGCAATCTGCGCCTCATCGATGCTCTTTAATACCGATGCAATTTCACTGGTAACCGCCTGCGCCGCAGCTGAATAACTTGCGTTCGTCATTTAAATCACCATCATTGCTTTACAGAATAAGGTGTCATTCGCATGAACCAGGTCGAAGAGATCGGCGAGTCCATCAATACCCACCTCATGGGTGATTAAATCGCTAACTTTGAGTTTTCCGCTGCCGATGGCCGCTGCAGCATCCTGCCATTCGTCATGTGGCTGCTGCTTATAAACGGAGTTAAAGACCCCAAGAAGAGCGGCCTCTTTGCGCATAAATTTGTCGTAGACGCCGCGGGGAATATGCATATCCCCATGAGGGTTGCCGAGCATAAGTACCTTGCCAAATACGCGGCAGGAAAGAAGAGAGTTGGAGAGTCCGCCGGAGGAACCGCTGCCCTCAATACAGACGTCTGCACCGTTTCCCTCGGTCTGATGCATGACCCACTCAACCGGATCGTCCCGACGGGCGTCGCACAGTAGTTCAAAGCCCAGAGAACGGCAGAAATCGATTTTCTTACTGTCAACATCGACCAGCATGACTTTACGCGCGCCGTAAATAGCCGCCCAGCGCGCGATCATGATACCAATCGGCCCGGCGCCATAAATCACCACGTTATCATTCATATCGAGGCGAGCGCGGCGCATCACGTGCAGCCCCACAACGGCAGGTTCCAGCATCGCCGCTTCACGTAAGTCCGCATCGTCATTCAGGAACACAAGGTTAAATAATGGGACGGTCAGATATTCACTAAATCCGCCATCCTGTCGCGAACCGAAGTAGCTGTACTGAATGCATTTCGCAAAGTGACGCTCCTGGCAAAAGGCACATTGGTTACAGGGAATCAGCGGGAATATTGCCACTTTGCGACCAATCAGCCCCGAATCCACATCCTCCGCAACTTTTTCAATCTGGCCGGAAAATTCGTGGCCAAGCACAATCGGATAATGATACGGGCCATTAACAAACGCGCGCGGAATATCGGAACCACAAATACCTGCGGCGCGAACTTTTACTAACACCTCTCCGGCAGCAGGTACAGGAACAGGTCTTTCCTCGAGTGAAAATTTACCTAATTGCGTCAATGATAATACTTTCATTTAATTATCCTCTGTAATTCAGACGTGCGTCCAGATTACAGGCCAGGAACCTGTAATCTGAGCCAAGCCGGATGTAATTTAAGTTATTGTGCAGGAACGGCCAGAATACCAAGCCAGGAGGTAATAATGTCGACGAAAAATATAACCGCAATAACCGTGTTAGGTTTCATTTTTCGGCGAATCATTTTTAGTATGCCGAGCGTAATTATCAGCGGAATTAATGATGGCAATAATGTATTTAAAATATCCTGAATACCAATATTAGCGCCTTTAATATGTATCACCAATGGGGTCACAATATCAACGCGCGAAGCCGCCATACCTCCTACTACCATTAGCCCAATAAGCCCAAAGGCATCGGTCAGTTTATCCATCAGGCCTTTTTTTAAAATATCCAGGATCACCGTGCGACCTTTTCGGTAGCCCAGAAAGAACATATTCAGACTACAGAAGATCATGATGAACTTATACCCCAGTTCAAAGAGTATGGGGCCGGCAAAATTTCCCTGAATCGCCAGATTACAGGCGATAGCCGCAAGAATAGAGTAAACAATGGCCTGGAGAGTGTCGCCGATCCCGGCCACCGGCCCCATCAATCCGGAACGTAGCGAGGTTATCGCTTCCGGCGGCAGATCCATACCTTTTGCTCTCTGTTCTTCCATCGCCACCGATACGCCGGTGATCACGTGGCCGCAGAATGACGGTTCGGTATTAAAGAAGTTAAAATACTTCTTCAGTTCTTTCACCTGACGGGCTTTATCCCCCGGATAGAGTTTGCGTACTACCGGAACCATCGCACTGGCCTGTCCTAAAGCCTGTAAACGTTCATAGTTATAACAGGTTTCTGACGAGTAATTTAACGCCCAGGTTTTTAACAATTCGGTACGGGTCAGGGTTTCACCCATCACAGTTTTTTCGGTTTCATTATTTATGGTCATAATTATTATTTCCCGTTATTTCTCGACGGAGAATTTCGTATTAACGTTCAGAATAACGGCGGCGATAATAGCAAACACCGCAATCGCCATAATTCCGAGTTTAAGAAATGCGACAAGGAAAAAACCGAGGAAGAAAAACGGCATCAGATGTTTTTTCCCCAGGAAAGAAACAAGCATGGCAATACCCAACGCAGGCATAATACCGCCAATTACCTGGAACGCGCTAACCAGTTCCTGCGGGATTTTTGCCAACATTTCACGCATAAAATCGGCGCCGAAGTAAACCATCGCAAATGCCGGCAGTCCCACAAGAATAAAGATAACGAAGAATGAAGGCACATAGTTCATCAGACGCATACCGGTGATATTGCCGCGCTCCAGCATCGCCTCAGCTTTATGCACCCACAGCGCGTTAATACTCATCGATGCCTGGAAAGTCAAAATGCCCAGCAACGAGAACGGCACCGCGAATACCACCGCCGTCGACGGTTCCGCACCGCTGAGGATGGTCATGGCCGTACCAAATACCGAAGCCACCGGTAAGTTCCCGGGCATCGTACCGCCTACCGTCATCCAGCCAAGATAAGCAAGGTTGATATAGGCGGCGGCTTTCATCCCTTCTACCGGTTCACCGAGAGCTAACGCGACCAGAAAACCGGAAATAATCGGGTAGAGCCAGGTTCGAGTAATAAGGTGGCTGACCCACCAGTTACTCATTGTAGCGATCAGGGCAACAAGAATAGCTGAAAGTAACATAGTACTTTGTCCTCTTATTATATTTTGCCGGGTTTAACACCAGCATATAGTTTGCAGGAATAACGCTATCTGTCTGCATACAGCAATGCTTAGGGTAATAATCCCCCTGCCACATAACGCGACATAACACACTATCAGTCGTCTTCTTCATGGTTATGCAACGGCACCTCAGAATGAACGCTGCACCGCTGTCAATTTTTCATAAATAGGTCATCAAATTTGCCGGCGTATCTCCAGGAAGCACCTGTATTTGGACCGGAATACCCATTTTTTCTATTTCCTTGAAGGCCCGGCGTTCGGCATCGGATGCGGCAAGATTACGATAAAGGCGGGAACGGTTTTCATTTACCCCCATACCACCCACCGTCAAATTCTGAAATTTAGCCCCAAGATTCAGCATTTTCAGTACCGTCAGTGGGCTTTTCACCAGAATAATAATATTGTCGCTGTTGTCATCGGCGATGACTTCGCCAAGCTTCACAGCAGCGGCCTCAGCATCATAAATATTGAGCGTCATGTTATTAGGAACCGCCATTTCCAGTACCGAAATCATAAACTCATCATTGACCAGTTCGTCATCGACAATAACAATCTTCGTGGCATTAAGATGTTTAACCCATCCAGTCATTACCTGGCCGTGGATCAATCGGTCATCAATTCGTAAAAGCGATATCATAGACATTGTGATTTCCTTTTTTACAGGGGCTTTATCGCACTTTTGCCAACGTTTACCGATAATGTCACCAACTCCTCTAGCGAGGAGACATCCTGACGCTCCAGTAAAATATTAACCAACATCGGAATATTGACTCCAGCGATTAGCCTGGTATCCGGTCGGTGTTTAACAAAATAGCTTGAAGCATTAAAAGGCGTTCCGGAATGGATATCCACCAGGAGCAACAGCGGAATATCCGATGAAATATCAGAAATAATTACTGCAAGCTTTTTCATTAAACTTTCAAGATTTTCTCCAGGCATAAAATCAACGGTCAAAACATGTTTCTGGCTACCAATAAGCATATTGGTAGTATTAATCAGTTCACACGCCAGGTTGCCATGCGTCACAACAATAACGGAACATTCCATGGCTAACGATTCCTCTTTATCAATGGGCGGATTATGTTAGTTCCTCCTTTCCCACTTTTACATCATGAGAAAGCCTTCCCGAGGATAAAGCAGCTATCGTGCCAAACTTTAAATGTATATTCTTATCAATACCTTAAAAAGTTTTTTAATACTGTGTATGGCGGCAGAAGTGAGTGTATCGGTTTAACAGGCTGAGTGTATCGACCCATAGGGTCAAGAGTTGCGGAAGGTCTTGTTGGCGGCAGAATAGTGGCAAAAAACAGTAGAAAAAGCTCCCACAGTTCGACTGTGGGAGCCTGCGCTTAAAGTAATTCCCGCGCGCTGGAAACAATGTCATGCGCCGTCAGGCCGTACTCCTTCTGCAGGAAATCCTGGGTACCGACCTGGCCATAGCGCTCCTTCACCCCCACGCGGCGCATCGGCACCGGGCAGGTTTCCACCAGCACCTCGGCCACGGCAGAGCCCAGCCCGTTGTGAATGCTGTGGTTTTCGCAGGTCACGATACGCCCGGTTTTCTCGGCATAATTTTTCACCAGCATGCGGTCGATAGGCTTGAGGGTAAACATATCGATTACCGCCGCGCTGACGCCCTCCTGCTCGAGCTGGCGCGCCGCCTCCAGCGCCTCCGCTACCATAATACCGTTGGCAATCAGGGTAATATCTTCGCCTTCGCGTAGCACGTTGCCCTTGCCGATGGTAAACGTTGATCCCGGCGCGTAGACGCTCGGCGCCTGCTTGCGGATGGTGCGGACCCAGTAGAAGCCGTCAAGCTTCATCAGCTGACGCAGTACGTCTTCGAACATCACCGCATCGGTCACCTCCAGCACCACCGAGTGCGCCAGGCCGCGAACGATCCCCATATCTTCAAACGACATATGGGTGCCGCCGTTATGGCAGGCGGTAACGCCGGCGTCGGAAGCAATGACCTTGACGTTGTTACGCTGATAATCCAGAGACATAAACAGCTGATCGAAGCAGCGGCGGCTGGCAAAAGCGGTAAAGGTGTGAACAAACGGCCGACGTCCGGTCAGCGACAGACCGGCGGCGGTACCAATGACGTTGGCCTCCATAATGCCGCAGTTGATCACGTGCTGCGGATAATCCCGCGCCACGCCGTCCATTGCCATCGAGCTCATCAGGTCGGCTTCGAGGGCGATAATGTTGCTCCCGGCCTCAATCTGCCGGGCGACAAATCCGGCGTACACTTTACGCATTTCCACTGCGTCTATTTGTCCTGCGGGTGCGACGTTAATCATGTGCGGCCTCCAGTTGACGAATCGTCTCGTTCAGCGCCGCAGTCATCTCATCCGTCAGGCGCAGGTGATGGGAGTTGCTGAGCTGCTCGAGATACGGCACGCCCTGCCCCTTAATGCTGTCGAGGATCACCACCCGCGGGCGCGCATCGGCGTCCGGGACGGGCTCCACCGCCGCCAGCAGCCCGACGATGTCGTCCCCCTTCACGGTGATGGCGTCAAAACCAAAGGCGCGGAACTTCTCCTCGAGGTTGAAGGCGCGGATGATTTCGTCGAGCGCGCCGTCGAGTTGCAGTTTGTTCCAGTCAACAAACACCGTCAGGTTATTCAGGCGATGGTGGGCGATAAACTGAAAAGCCTCCCAGCACTGCCCCTCATTGAGCTCGCCGTCGCCGACGATGCAGAATACCCGATTCGGGCGCCCGGCCAGCTTATGGGAGAGCGCCATGCCGCCGGCAATAGAAATCCCCTGCCCCAGCGAACCGGTGGTCGCATCCACTCCCCGGGTTTTCAGGCGGTCCGGATGGCTCGGCAGGCGGGTTCCGTTATGGTTGAGCGTGCTGAGCTCCTCCATCGGGAAATAGCCTTTGATGGCTAAGGTACTGTACAGCGCCGGGCCGGCATGGCCTTTTGACAGTACAAAGTAGTCGCGTTCCGGCCAATCCGGGTCGGCAGGGTCGATTTTCATCACCGCGCCGTACAGCACCGCCAGCGTTTCGACCACCGACATGCTGCCGCCGTAATGGCCAAAGCCCAGATTGGTCAGCGATTTAAGCGTGGCGACGCGAATGTCGCGCGCCAGTTGGGTCACTTCTTGCACATTCATGATTTAGCTCCGGTATTCTCCTGCGCGCTGCTGGCCGCAGATTTCTTCTTCGCAAAGACGTTGTACGCAACCAGCAGAGCGAACAGCGCCACAACAAGACCCGTAATGGCAAACGGCGACAGATAGCGCGCCAGATTGCCGAGCACGATACCAATCGCGCCGAAATCGGCGTCAGAGAAGGTGGTATTGGCAAATCCGATCGCCCCCAGCACCGGCAGCAGCAACACCGGCAGGAAGGTGATCAGCAGGCCGTTGGCAAACGAGCCAATCATCGCGCCCCGACGGCCGCCGGTGGCGTTGCCGAAGACCCCCGCCGTCGCGCCGGTGAAAAAGTGCGGCACGACGCCCGGTAGAATCAGCACCAGATTCATTTGCCCAAGCAGGAACAGCCCCACCAGCCCACCGAGGAAGCTAAACAGGAAACCGATCAGCACCGCATTGGGCGCATAGGGGTACACCACCGGGCAGTCCAGCGCAGGACGCGCGTTCGGCACCAGTTTTTCAGAGAAGCCGGTAAACGCCGGCACGATTTCCGCGAGGATCAGGCGCACACCTTGCAGGATAATAAACACCCCGGCGGCGAAGGTAATCGCCATGATGATGGCGTAGACCAGATAGTTCTGACCGCCGCTGAAGGTGCTTTCCACATACTCACGCCCGGCGCTCACGGCCATGATCAGGTAGATAATCATCATCGTCAGGGAGATCGAGATTGAGCTATCGCGCAGGAAGCTTAAGTTCTTCGGCAGATTCATCTCTTCGGTGGAGCGGGAGCCTTTTCCGCAGACGCTGCCAATCCAGCCCGAGAGCACGTAGCCCAGGGTGCCGAAGTGGCCGAAGGCGATATCATCGGTTCCGGTAATGCGCTTCATATAGCGCTGCGCCAGCGCCGGGAAGAACGCCATCACCAGGCCTAAGATCAGCGAACCGGTAAACACCAGTCCGACGCCTTCGAAGCCCGCCACGGTGAGGATCACGCCGATCATACAGGCCATATAGAAAGTATGATGCCCGGTCAGGAAGATATACTTCAGCCGCGTAAAGCGGGCGACGATAATATTCGCGACCATCCCAAAGGCCATAATCAACGCGGTTGACGCACCGTATTTTTCGAGGGCAATAGAAACAATCGCCTCGTTATTTGGAATAATCCCCTGGATATTAAAGGCGTGTTCAAACATGCCGCCCAGCGGATTCAGCGAGCCAACTAATACCGTCGCCCCGCCGCCCAAAACAATAAAGCCAAGAATGGTTTTAATCGTTCCTTTGACGACGTCAGAAAATGATTTTTTTTGTGCCACCAGGCCGATCAGCGCAATTAACCCCACCAGCACCGAAGGCACTTTCAGAATATCAACAACAAAATTCAGCGTTTCAAGGATAAACATATCCGCCTCGCTACAAATAGTTATTGTTTGGCGAACCACGCGCGCAGCTGCGCTTCGAGTTCATTGATGTCGATGATGTTGGTAATCACCACCAGCTGGCTTTCCGGCACGCTGGCGCTGGCGGCGATGTCTTTAGCCATCACGAATAAATCTGCCGCTCCCGGCGTTGCCGATGAGAGATCGGAGTGTTCAACTTCCGCTTCAATTTCGAGTTTTTTAAGCACTTTTTTAATATTCATTTCAACCATAAAACTACTGCCCAGGCCAGAACCACAAATCGCCATAATTTTCATTGTTATCACCTTTTTTGGGTACAGTTGATCCGCATCACGCCGGGCGTAATGGGTTATAAATCAGGTTATGAATAAGATCAGAATCGCGCGATTATCGTTTTAATCTCCTCCAGGGTTTTCGCCTGATGTAATTGCTCCATATCTTCGTCACTGGAAAATAATTCAGCCAGCGCGGATATCATCTCGATATGACTATGCTTGTCGGGTGCCGCCAGCATAATAATAATATCGACCGGATCGAACTCTGCTGAACCAAACGACACGCCCTGCTCCAGCTTCAGCAGCGAGAGGCCGAGGCCTTTGGCTCCTTCCTCCGGCCGCGCATGCGGCATTGCCAGCCCCGGCGCCAGAACATAGTACGGCCCCAGCTTCGCGTGTTGTTCCACAATCGCGGTCAGGTACTCGGGCGCAATAACGCCAGCCTCTAGCAGCGGCCCGGCGCAAATCTCAAGAGCCTGAGGCCACTCTTCGACGCTCTGCCGGAGCGTGATAGTGGCATCGCAGATCCAGTTGCTGAGCATTTTATCTCCCCCGTCTTTTAGCAAAAGATGGGCAAACTTTATTCAAGCGCACAGCAGTTAGCTGCGACAGAGATCACAAAGATAGCGCTACCAATAGATAACATTCAAATTTGTGATAGCGCTATCAATTCGTAATCATCATATGGAAACGCAGCAAAAATGTGGATTTAAGGCGTATACTCCCTGAAACGTAACGTAATGGATGTTAATGAAAGCGTCAGTTCAGCAGGAAGGTGTATGTCTCTAACCCGAAAACGGCGTAGTACCGGTAAGGTCACGATTGCCGACGTTGCCCAGCTTGCCGGCGTGGGTACGATGACCGTCTCGCGTGCGCTACGCACGCCGGAGCAGGTTTCCGACAAGCTTCGCGAAAAAATCGATGCCGCGGTGCAGGAGCTGGGATATATGCCCAATCTGGCCGCCAGCGCGCTGGCTTCCGCCTCCTCAAGAACAATAGCCATGGTGGTGCCCAATCTTGCCGAAGCGGGCTGCTCCGCGATGTTTGCCGGGCTTCAGCAGGTACTGCAGCCGGCGGGTTATCAAATTATGCTGGCGGAGTCGCAGCACCGCCTTGAGCAGGAAGAGAAGCTGCTGGAAACGCTGCTGGCGTCAAACATTGCGGCCGCCATCCTGCTCAGCGTGGAACATAGCGATACCGTGCGCCACTGGCTGAACAACGCCTCGATTCCGGTGATGGAAATGGGCGCCATGCGCGCCGACCCGATTGATATGAACATCGGTATTGATAACGTTGCCGCCATGTTCGAACTCACTGAAATGCTCATCCACCGCGGCTACCAGAATATCGGCCTGCTGTGCGCCAACCAGGAGCAGTGGATTTTTCAGCAGCACCTGCACGGGTGGTACAAAGCGATGCTGCGCCACCATATGTCGCCGAATCGGGTGATTAACGCCGCGCTTCCCCCCAGCTTCTCCACCGGCGCTTCTCAGCTACCGGAGTTTTTGCTGGCGTGGCCGGAGCTGGACGCGCTGGTCTGCGTCTCTGACGAGCTGGCGTGCGGCGCACTGTACGAGTGCCAGCGTCGACGTATTAAGGTCCCGGACGATTTGGCAGTAGTCGGCTTCGGCGATAGCGACGTCAGCCGGGTCTGCCAGCCGCCGCTAACCACGATGGCCGTACCGCATCACAAGATTGGAATTGAAGCTGGACGCGCCCTTCTGGAGCGCCTGAATGAAGGAAACTGGAGCGGCAGAAAACCCATCGTCTCCAGTTTATGCCTGCGGGATAGCTGCTAGGCGGCTACTCCGCCTCCTCCTGCTTTTCCGCTTTTGCCGACTCGTTGTTGGCATTGCGGGTCATCCACAGCGCCAGCGCTTTTAACGAGTCCGGAGTAAACTCATCGCAGCGGGCGGTGATCTCTTCCGGCGTCAGCCAGCACACTTCGCTGACCTCCTCTTCCTGCAACGCAAAGGGGCCGTGCGACACGCAGCTAAACAGGCTTCCCCAGACGCGGCAGTGCTTATCTTCGTAGTAGAACTGGCCGTGGTCGGCGAAGGGGACACCGGCAATACCCAGCTCCTCTTCGGCCTCACGGCGCGCCGAATCCAGCAGTTGCTCGTCGGCCTGCACCACGCCACCGGCGGTGGCATCCAGCATGCCCGGCTGAAAATCTTTTATCTCGGTACGACGCTGCACCAGAATTTTGCCCATGCCATCATGAACGACAATGTAGGTTGCACGATGGCGCAGGCACTGCGCGCGCATTTGCACGCGGCTGGATTGCGCTATCACCTCATTGTTTTCATTAACGATATCTACCCATTCTGTGCTTGCCAAATCGTTCTGTTCCGCCATCAGGAAACCTTACTTTTTAAAGCGCTCTTGCGGCGCGTCTTTACGGTTGGGGGGTAAATTACGGGTTAATTGCCACCTCTGCAATAACCTGATGTCCATCGAGCGCTAAAACCTGCAGCCGATCCCCTTCAAGGAGGCCGTAGCTGGCGGGAAATCCCCCTTTAGGGAGGCTCACGGAACCGGGGTTAAAGAGAAAAATATCGCCGCGTTTCTCGGCTACCGGAATATGAGTATGACCATAAACCAGGACATCGCCAGCGCAGAGCGGCGGCAATTTTTCGGGGCTGTACAGATGCCCGTGAGTCAGAAACAGCCGATGTTGTTCGGTCAGAATCTGCTGCCAGGGCGCGGTGATGGGAAAGTCCAGCAGCATCTGATCGACTTCGCTGTCGCAGTTGCCGCGTACGGCAACGATGCGCGCCGCGGCGCCGTTGAGCTTTCCCGCGACCTCCGCCGGCGCATAGCCCTCGGGGAGCGCGTTACGCGGCCCGTGGTTGAGCAGGTCACCCAGAATAATCAGCCACTGCGCCCCGCTCTGTGCGAACAGCTCCAGCACGCGCTCGGCGGCGGGCAGAGAGCCATGAATATCCGATGCAAACATCAGCCGCATTTTTTCATCTCCACGCATTACGATGCCCTATGATAGCGGAACCGCGAAGGCGAATCAGCCGGTGCGTTTGGCCGACAGTGCGGCATAGCGTTGAACGGATGCGCGCTGCCACTGGAAGGCGGCGTAATCTGCCAGCCGCTCCGGCACCTCATCGCCGTTGAGCACCAACCGATTGAGCATCAGCGCGAGATCGGTATCGGCAATAGACCATTCGCCAAACAGATTGTTGCCGCCGTGGGCCAGCAGTCCGGAAGCGGTCTCGAAGAGTTTTTCTGCGCTCCTGCGCCCCGCCGCGCTCAGCGCGGGTTTCTTTTGCCCGGCGAAAATCATGTCGGTAGAACGCTCTTCGCGAATGGGCAGCAGATCGCTGCGCAGCCAGGCCTGAACCTGACGGGCGCGGCCCCTTTTTTGCAGATCGTGGGGATAGAGCCGCTCCCACTCCGGCGGGGCAAAGCGCTCGTCGAGATATTCGCTAATCGCGGATGATTCGCTGAGGGCAAAATCGTCGACCTCCAGCAGCGGCACGCGACGGGTGACGGAGTATCCCTTCCAGCCCGCCTGCAGGTGCTCGCCGCTATCCAGATTGACGGTTTTCAGGGTAAAAGGCAGGCTCTTCTCCTGCAGGGAAACGTACGCTGACATCACGTACGGAGAGAAGAAATCGGCATCGGACCACAGGGTAATGACCGGCTGGCTCATGGCATCCTCAATAAGTAATGGGGCGATAAATCAACATATCCTGTCTTCTGAGGGATGTCACTTATCGCACCATGAGGATTTTGCACTAGCCAACGAGCAGCGTTTTCGGCTCCAGGTAGGCCTGCATCCCCCACCTTCCCATTTCACGCCCCACGCCGGATTGCTTGAACCCGCCAAATGGCGCCTGCGGTTCATGTTCGAGGGTATTGACCAGCACGCGCCCGGATTCAATCGCCAGAGCCACCTCCGTACCGCGCTGGCGATCGCCGCATAATACCAGCGCGCTGAGGCCGTACGCGGTGTCGTTGGCAATCGCAATCGCCTCGGCCTCGTCCTGATAAGGGATAATGACCAGCACCGGGCCAAAAATCTCTTCCCGCGCGATACGCATCTGGTTATGCACATCGCTGAACACGGTCGGTTTAACGCACCACCCTTTTTCCATGCCCTGCGGCCGGCCGACGCCGCCCGTCAGCACCCGGGCGCCCTCCTGCTGTCCCAGACGAATATAATCCTGTACCCGCTGCCACTGCTTCTGGCTGACCATCGGGCCAATCGCGGTCCGGGGATCGCGCGGGTCGCCAGACAGATAGTCGGCTTCCACGGCCTGCACGATTGCCTGCTCAAACTCGGCCTGACGCCGGGCGGGGAGCAAAATACGCGTCCCGGCAACGCACGCCTGCCCGCTGTTCATAAACCCGGCCGCTAAGGCCAACGGAACCGCCTGCTCGATATCCGCATCATCAAGAATGACGGTGGGCGACTTGCCCCCAAGCTCCAGCGTTACGCGCTTGAGCGTTTGCGCTCCGCTTTCGATAATATGTTTGCCGACGGCGGTTGAGCCGGTGAACGAAATTTTTGCGATATCGGGGTGATGGTTAATCACATCCCCCACGACCTCGCCGCGCCCGGTGACGATATTAAATACGCCCGCCGGGAGCCCGGCCGTGTGCAGCGCTTCGCTAATAATCTGCGTTTGCCAGGCGCTCATCTCGCTCGGCTTAATCACCGCCGTACAGCCTGCCGCCATCGCCGTCGCCAGCTTGCTGCAGATAAAACCGGCATCGCTGTTCCACGGCGTAATCAATCCCGCGACGCCGACCGGCGTCATTACCACCCGGGCGCGGCCGGCCTGCTCGACAAACTCAAAGCGCTCCAGCGTGGCCATCGCCTGCCTGATGGTTTGCGCCGGCCACGCCGCCATCCACTGCGAGCGGGAAGCCGGCGCGCCGTATTCCGTCACAATGGCTTCCAGCAAATCGTCTTCCCGCGCCTGAACGGCCTGATACATCCGTTCCAGCACGGCCAGACGCTCCTCTTTCGTCGTCCGCGACCACGCCGGAAAGGCCGCTTTGGCCGCGGCAATCGCCCGTTCTGCATCCTGCTCGTCAGCCAGCCGAACCTGGCCAATTGTCTCTTCGGTCGTCGGGTTAAACAGCGCAAACTCTTCGCTACCGCGCGGCGTGACAAACTGGCCGTTGATATAAATTTGGTCGATGTTCAGCATCATGATTTTCCCATCTTGTTGGATATCCGGGAGTATAGGAGCGTCGTATTGCCGCGATAAGCGGGTATAATCAGCACACTCTGTTACGATAATTGGGATAATTATGCAGCGTAGCGGTATTACTGAACTTGAAGTCCTCCTTGCCGTCGCGCATCGGCAAAGCTTTCGCGCGGCGGCCCGGGAGCTGGGGATGTCGGCTACCGCCGTCAGCAACGCCGTTGCCGGGCTGGAGGCGCGTCTCAGCGTGCGCCTGTTTAACCGTACGACCCGCAGCGTCGCTCTGACCGAAGCCGGACAGCGCTACGTTGAGCGAATCGCGCCCGCCGTGGCCGAAATCCGGCGCGCCTCGGAGGAGGTGGCCACCCAGCCTGAAATGCCGAGCGGAACCCTGCGGATTAACGCGCCGCGCGAAAGCGTTGCCCTGCTGTTTGATATTTTCGAGACCTTCCTCAAGCGCTACCCGGCAATGCGCCTGGATATCGCCACCGAATCCCGGCTGGTAGATATCGTTGCCGAAGGCTACGACGCGGGGATTCGCCTGGCAGAGTCGCTGCCGCAGGATATGATTGCCGTCGCCCTGACGCCCGACGCGCGGATGCTGATCGTCGGCACTCCGAACTATTTTGCCCAGCACGGCGTTCCGCAAGGTCCGGACGATCTTATGCATCACCAGGGGATTGGCATGCGTATGTCGCACGGCGGAATTTATCGCTGGGAGCTGGAACGGGATGGGCAAAAAATGGCGCTTAGCGTTCCGCCGCGCATTATTCTTAACGAGATGCAGGCCATCCACCGCGCGGCGCTGGCGGGTCTCGGGCTGGCGTTTGTTTCTGACTGGTTTATCCAGGACGATCTTGCCAACGGCAGGCTCATCAGCGTCATGGAAGAGTGGTGTCCTTCTTTTGGCGGCCTCTCCCTCTACTATCCGGGCCGCCGCCATATTCCCCCCGGGCTGCAGGCGTTTATCGCCCTGGTGCGCGAAATGGGGATACCTGCCGCAAGAACGCGCTGAATTTATCGCCCTGTGCTCCCGCAATACGTCAGGTCACCTATACTCGAAAACTGGCGACCGACGACGGCGGGAGACATCATGATCGATCTTTACTACGCACCCACTCCAAACGGCCAAAAAATCGTTCTGTTCCTCGAAGAGGCGGAGCTGGCCTATCGGCTGATTCGGGTCGATATCAACAAAGGCGAACAGTTCCGCCCGCAGTTTCTCAGCCTCTCGCCGAATAATAAAATCCCGGCGATAGTCGACCACCTCCCTACCGACGGCGGAGCGCCGCTGAGTCTGTTCGAATCCGGGGCCATTCTGCTCTACCTTGCCGAGAAATCGGCAAAGCTGCTGAGCGGCGAGCTGCGCGAGCGCCACGCTACGCTGCAGTGGCTGTTCTGGCAGGTGGGCGGGCTGGGGCCGATGCTCGGCCAAAATCAGCACTTTAACTATTCAGCCCCGCAGACGGTTCCCTACGCTATTGAACGCTATCAGGTGGAAACGCAGCGGCTATACAGCGTGCTCAACCGGCGCCTGGAGGTCAGCCCGTGGCTCGGCGGCGAACGCTACAGCATTGCCGATATCGCCTGCTGGCCGTGGATTAGCGCGCACCAGCGCCAGCGTATCGAGCTCGCCAACTTCCCGGCGGTACATAACTGGTTTGAGCGTATTCGCCAGCGCCCTGCAACCGCCCAGGCATTGCTGAAAATTCAACAATATTAACCCCCTGCTCGCACGACCCGCTTTCATGTATGATTGCGGAAATGACAACACGAAGGAAGCCTGCAATGTCTCAGCCAGACGCCATTATTCGTATAAAAAACCTACGCCTGCGTACTTTTATTGGTATTAAAGAGGAAGAGATCGCTAACCGTCAGGATGTGGTGGTCAACGTCGCCATTCACTACCCGGCGGAACAATCCCGCAACAGCGAAGATATCAACGATGCGCTGAACTACCGCACCATCACCAAGCGTATCATCAGCCATATTGAGAATAACCGCTTCTCCCTACTGGAAAAATTAACGCAGGATGTGCTCGATATCGCATGCGAACATCACTGGGTCACTTATGCTGAAGTTGAGATCGATAAACTTTATGCACTGCGCTACGCCGACTCGGTATCAATGACCATGAGCTGGCGGCGGTAGGCTTCTTAGGGAGGCGCTATGAAGATTCTGCTTACTGGCGGTACCGGCCTGATTGGTCGACATCTCATCCCCCGGCTGCTGGAGCTGGGGCATAACGTAACGGTATCCACGCGCAGCCCGGAAAAAGCCCGCTCCCGGCTCGATCCCCGCGTCACCCTGTGGCGCGGTTTTGACAGCCAGCAGCATCTCAACGACATTGACGCGGTTATCAATCTGGCGGGCGAGCCTATCGCCGATAAACGCTGGACGGCGGAGCAAAAGCAGCGTTTGTGCCACAGCCGCTGGGATATCACGCAACAGCTGGTCGCGCTCATCAACGCCAGCGACACCCCGCCTGCGGTGCTGATTAGCGGCTCTGCGGCCGGTTATTATGGCGATCTCGGGGAAGTGGTCGTCACCGAAGAGGAGCCACCGCACAATGAGTTTACCCACAAACTCTGCGCCCGCTGGGAGCAGCTAGCCTGCGAAGCGCAAAGCGATCGTACCCGCGTCTGCCTGCTGCGCACCGGCGTCGTGCTGGCCTCGAGAGGCGGCATCCTTGCCAAAATGACCCCGGCCTTTAAGCTCGGCCTCGGTGGCTCTATCGGCAGCGGCAGGCAGTATCTGGCGTGGATCCATATCGATGATATGGTTAACGCTATTCTGTGGCTGCTGGATAACGACCTGCGCGGTCCTTTTAACATGGTTTCGCCCTATCCGGTTCGTAACGAACAGTTCGCCCACTCGCTTGGGCAGGCGCTCAAGCGCCCGGCCATTTTCCGCGTCCCGGCGTCGGCAATACGCCTGCTAATGGGTGAATCATCGGTACTGGTGCTCGGCGGCCAGCGCGCGTTGCCAAAGCGTCTGGAAGCCGCCGGCTTTGGCTTTCGCTGGTACGATCTGGATGAGGCGCTAAAAGACGTCCTCGGGTAAACGCGCCGCATCTTTAATCCCGGGAGAGGGGCCGATCTCCCGGGTCTTCTCTGATAGCCTGCCGCCTGTGGAAGCTATCTCGCAGTAATCCACTCTCCTGTCGCCGTTCGTCTGGCGCCGTGAAGCTCGTTCCAACTTCCTTTCCCGCTCTCTGTCATAACGTCCCGGTGTCAGTTTTTTCAGCACAACACCGTTGACAAACGTCAACATAAGATTCAGTATCAGAGGACGCATTGATGAAGGAACATCCGGATAAACACATCAGGGCCGCCATCGAATATGCTCGCACACGGGGGTGGGTTTTTATTGCTGGCGGGAAAAGCGCGCACTGCTTCGGACGACTCAGGTGCGGGACGGCTAATCATCGTGAACACATGATGAGCATCTGGTCGACCCCTGCCGTTCCCGAGAATCACGCGAGGCAAATTATCAGGATGGTCGACCGCTGCCGTTCAACGTCGGTGGCTAGGTTTAATCATAAGGATCGCAAACTATGACCCTCTATAACTTTACCCTAACGCTATCAGGCGTTAGCGCTCATACACCAGGTCTTGAAGACACGCTGCATCACGCCGGCTGTACTGACGCGCTGGTTTGCTTTTACGGAACGGCGGTGTACCTGGAGTTCGATCGCGAAGGCGAAACGCTCGAACAGGCGATTCTGTCTGCCATCGATAACATCGAATCCGCATCGGCGCTGAATGCCCGGGTCGAGTCCGTTGACGCTGTCCTGGTGGGTCTAAGCGACATCGCCGAACTCACCGGTCTTTCACGACAGGCCGTTGCCCTGCTGAAAGACGGGGCGCGCGGCTCCGGCAAATTCCCCGGCCCCGTACAGCGCGTCAAGGGCAACTCGCCGCTGTGGCGCTGGAAAACCATTGTCGGCTGGCTGGTCGCGGAAGCAAGAATTGCGGCAGACTCGCCGCTGGTGGCGCACGCGGAGGTCCTCGACGGCCTGAATCTGGCCCTGCAGCTGCGGGCCTCCCGGCAGAGCGAAACCGTGATGCACTATTTTCGCGGGCTCAACAAGACGCTACCGACCTCCCCAGCAGCCGGATAACCGCCGCAACGATCGGTACAGGATCGTGTTATCCGGTGCTTTCTGGTGTTAAGGTGAACCCACTACCCATCGTAATGGCCCGCTTATGATTACGCTAACCACCCCGCGCCTGCTGCTCTCTCCGTTCAGCGAATCCGACTGGCCCTTTTTCCTGCGCCTGCGTAGCGATCGCCAGGTAATGCGCTTTATGGGACCTATTCTTGACGAGGCGGCGCTGCGAAGCGTCTTCGATGCGCGCCGTGCAGCATCCGGCGTCTTCGTGCTACGCGATAGCCGCGGCGAAGCGCTTGGCGACATCGGCCTGCGCATCAGCAGTAAAAACCCGCACGAAGCCGACGTCGGCTACGCCCTGCTGCCCGAGGCTCAGGGGAAAGGCTACGCCAGCGAAGCGCTAAAGGAGATTTGCCACTACGGATTTACCCGGCTCGGCATCAACGCGATTAATGCGTGGGTTATCGGGGATAATTCAGGCTCTTCACGGCTGCTGGAAAAGCACGGTTTCCGGCGGATCCAGGTTCTGGAGAAGGCCTGGCATCTGGACGGCGTTGACTACGATGACTGGATCTATCGCCTGGAGCGTCGATCCTGACCCGGCGGGGTATTTCCCCGCCGGGGAGATCGCGGAATTTACTTCAGCGAGCCTTTGAGAAACTGCTGCAAACGCGGACTTTTCGGATTGCCGAAAAGCTCATCGGGATGACCTTCCTCTTCAATTTTACCCTGATGGAGAAAAATAACGTGCGAGGAGACGTGGCGGGCAAAGCCCATTTCGTGCGTCACCACGACCATCGTTTTCCCCTCTTCCGCCAGCTGCTGCATAATGCGCAGCACTTCCCCCACCAGCTCGGGATCGAGCGCGGAGGTCGGTTCATCGAACAGCAGGACTTCAGGCTCCATCGCCAGCGCGCGCGCAATGGACACGCGCTGCTGCTGGCCGCCAGAGAGATGCACCGGATATTTGAGCTGCTGGCGCTCGTCAATGCCGACTTTCGCCAGGTACTTTTCTGCCCGTACCCGCGCTTCCTGCTTGCTTAACCCCAGCACCTGAATGGGCGCTTCCATGACGTTTTCCAGCACCGTCATATGGCTCCACAGGTTGAAGTGCTGGAATACCATCGTCAGACGGGTGCGCAGCAGGCGCAGTTGATTTTTATCTGCCACCTTGAGCTGGCCATCCTTGTCGCGAACCAGGCCAATATTCTGCCCGCTCACGACAATCGTGCCTTCGCTCGGTTTCTCAAGAAAGTTAATACAGCGCAAAAAGGTACTTTTACCGGAACCCGATGAGCCGATGATGCTGATAACGTCCCCGGCTTCTGCCCGCATCGAGACACCTTTCAGTACCTCATGCTCGCCGTAACGTTTATGGAGATCGATAACGTTTAATTTATTGTCGGACATGGCGTTCTCAGTGCGTCGAAGAAGGTTTTATATGCTGCAGCCAGCGCTTTTCCGCCTTGCGGAACAGGCTAATCAGCACATACGAGATAATTAAGTACAGCACCGCGGCAATGCCGAAGGCGGTAAACGGCTGATAGGTCGCCGAGTTAATATCACGAGCAATTTTCAGCAGATCCGGCACCGTGGCGGTAAAGGCCAGCGCGGTGGAGTGCAGCATCAGGATCACTTCATTACTGTACGCCGGCAGAGCGATGCGCAGCGCGGAGGGAAGGATAATGCAGCGATACAGCTTGACCGATGAAAAACCATACGCCCGCGCAGCCTCAATCTCCCCGGAGGGGACCGAACAAATCGCCCCGGCAAAAATCTCCGTCGTATAGGCGCAGGTATTCAGCGTCAGCGCCAGCACCGTACAGTTCAGGCCGCTGCGGAAAAAGGCGTTCAGCAGCTCGGTGCCTTTGACAATTTCCAGCGTGTACATACCGGAGTAAAACACCAGCAGCTGCACGTAGAGCGGCGTACCGCGGAAAATATAGGTAAAAAGCCAGATCGGGAACTGAATGTACTTATTGCTGGAGACGCGCCCGATAGCGAGAAAAATCGCCAGCACGCCGCCCATCACCACCGAGGAGATTAACAGCCACAGCGTAATGGCAACGCCGGTAAAGCGGTAGCCGTCGCTCCACAGCAGGGATTTCCAGTACTCCTGAATAATCTCAATCACAGATCAGCCCTCTTCACGCCCACGGTATAACGGCGTTCAAGCAGCAGCAGCACACCATTGGAAATCGTTGTAAATACGAGATAAATCAGGCCGCAGACGATGGCAAAATAGAACGGCTGCCAGGTACTTTTCCCCGCCAGCTGCGTCGCTTTAACCACATCCTCCAGCCCGAGCAGCGAAACCAGCGCCGTGGCTTTCAGGATAACCTGCCAGTTGTTGCCGATCCCCGGCAGCGCATAGCGCATCATCGCCGGGAACAGAATGCGCCGGAAGGTCTGGCCGCCGCTGAAACCAAAGGCGGTCGCCGCTTCGATATGCCCCTTCGGGACCGCGAGGAAAGCGCCACGGAAGGTTTCCGTAAAGTACGCGCCGTAGATAAAGCCGAGAGTGATGATACCCGCAATCATCGGGTCGATATCAAACTGCGACATACCCAGCGCATCGGTGAGCGTGTTCAGCGCGATCTGCAGCCCGTAGAAAATCAGCAGCATCAGCACCAGATCCGGTACGCCACGAATTAAGGTGGTGTACCCTTCAAATACCAGCGCCAGCGGTCGATTGCTCGATAGCTTGGCGCCGGCGCCGGCCAGACCAATCAGGACCGCCAGCACAACCGAACTAAGGGCCAGCTCCAGCGTGACAAGAGCGCCCTGCAATATTACCTGTGAAAACCCGTACAGCATGCTGTCTGCCCTGTCTATCATCGACCACCGCGCGCGAAAATACGCGCGGTGGCGTACGCGTGATGGTTAGTCGCCGTACACGTTAAAATCGAAATATTTTTTCGCCAGCTTGTCGTAGGTGCCATCTTTGCGCATTTCCGCGAAGGCTTTATTCAGCGCTTCACGCAGCTCGTTGTCCTCTTTGCGCAGCCCCATGCCGGTGCCGACGCCAAACAGCTTCTCGTCCTTAATGGACGGGCCGCCGAACTGATAATCTTTTCCTACCGGCTGCTTGAGGAAGCCTTCGCTAGCGGCCACTTCATCCTGGAACGCGGCGTCAATACGCCCGGCGGTCAGGTCGGAATAGATATTGTCCTGCCCCTGATAGGAGACAATCTCAATCCCTTTTGGCGCCCAGTGTTCGTTACCGTACGTTTCCTGGGTTGTGCCCTGCAGCACGCCGATACGCTTGCCTTTCAGGCGGCTGAGATCCGGCGTGATATCGCTGCCCTTTTTCACCACCAGGCGGGAGTCGGCGGCATACAGTTTGTAGGTGAAGGCAATTTCCTGCTGGCGTTTTTCAGTAATAGAAAGCGAAGACATAATCGCATCGATTTTCTTCGCTTTTAAAGATGGGATCAGCGCATCCAGCGGGTTCTCAACGAAGGTACATTGCGTATTGATGCGCTTACACAGCTCTTTGGCCAGATCGATGTCAAAACCAATCAACTCACCCTGCGCATTTTTCGATTCAAACGGGGCATAAGTGGGATCTGTACCAATACGAACCTTTTGCGGAACTGCTGCGAATACCGTGGAAACGCTGGAAAGGGCCAGCGCTAAAGAAAGAGACAACGCCAGTTTTTTCATAACTATCCTCAACAAACTGTCATTCTAATGGGTTTATTAGAAGTACTTACGCCAGTTATCGTGCCACTTTTCTCCCCGATAAGGCAAAACATTCTGCGCCAGGGAGCAAATTTTTTCGCATCAGAAACGCTTAACTATGCAATTATTGCACCAAAATGAGACCGCGAGACGACCGATGCACCAATAAGGGGCATCGGTAGCCATGACAAATCTAAAAGGCCCGGTATCCCGGGCCAGTCGTGCGCTTAGTCACCGTAAACGTTAAAGTCGAAGTACTTCTTCGCCATCTTGTCGTAGGTACCGTCTTTACGCATTTCACCCAACGCTTTGTCGAAGGCGGCTTTCAGCTCGCCGTCCGTCTTGCGCAGGCCAATGCCGGTGCCATCGCCGAAGAACTGTTTGTCTTTTACGGAAGGACCAGCAAAGGCGAAATCTTTGCCGGCAGGCTGTTTGAGGAACCCTTCGCTGGCGGCCACTTCATCCTGCAGCGCGGCGTCGAGGCGACCGGCGGCGAGGTCAGAGTAAATCAGGTCCTGGTTCTGGTAGGCCACGACGTCAACGCCTTTACTGCGCCAGCGTTCGTTGCCGTAAGACTCCTGAGTGGAGCCCTGCAGCACGCCGACGTGTTTGCCTTTCAGCGACTCCAGCGTCGGCTGGATGGTGGAGCCTTTCGGCGCAATCAGGCGGGAATCTGCGGCATAAAGTTTGTCAGAGAAGGCAATCTCCTGCTGACGCTTTTCGGTAATCGATAATGAAGAGATGATGGCGTCAATTTTCTTCGCCTTCAACGACGGGATCAGTGAATCAAAGTCACTGCCAACCCAGGTACATTTTACCTTGATACGCGAACAGAGTTCGTTACCCAAATCGATGTCAAAGCCGACGAAATCACCTTTGGCATCCTTCGAGGAGAACGGCGCGTAGGTGGCATCGGTGCCGATGCGGATGCTTTGCGGCAGCGCTGCAAAGACGCTGGAAGCACTGCTAATTCCCATAATTAAAGAGAGGGCCAGAATCGTCTTCTTCATACAATACCCTTAAGTGTCGTGATGTTGTTATGCGGTGCATTGTTAGTTGTGTGTAGTACCGACGTATCCTGCAGTTTTTGTGCCATTTTCTCAGTGCGTGCCGGAAACAGCGTTAAATTTGTTAATATAAAGTTGCAGAATTGTCTTGAAAGGGAAGATACCAGCATTAACGGAGAAACCGCAGCGTCGAAGCGCAAAAAAACAAATTAAATGTTGAGGATTTGATCGGGGCGACAAAATTGCACCATCGGGGCGCAAAGAATCATAAAGCGCACTATTTTAGCGCGCGCCTATGCCCCCTGCCAGCGGGCGAACAGGTCCTGCGGCAGAGTAATATCGAACTGATCGATCACGCGATTGACCGTCTGGTTGATAACGTCGTCCAGGGTTTGCGGACGATGGTAGAAGGCCGGAACCGGCGGCATGATAACCGCGCCCATTTCCGCCGCCTGGACCAGCAGACGCAGGTGCCCGAGGTGGAACGGCGTTTCGCGCACGCAGAGCACCAGCGGACGACGCTCCTTCAGCACCACGTCCGCCGCCCGGGTCATCAGGCTATCGGTGTAGCTATGAACAATACCTGAAAGCGTTTTCACCGAGCAGGGCAATATCGCCATCCCGTCCGTTTTAAACGAGCCGGAAGAGATGCTGGCGGCGATATCGCGGGCATCGTGGACCACGTCAGCCAGCCCCTGAACTTCACGCAGCGCGTAGTCGGTTTCCAGGGCCAGAGTCTGCCGCGCTGCCGGGCTCATGATCAGATGGGTTTCAACATCCGCGACATCGCGCAATACCTGGAGCAGCCGCACGCCGTAAACGGCACCGCTGGCGCCAGAAATTCCAATGATAAGTCGTTTCACGATGATTGCCCCTTGTGCCTGGTGTCGCAGACTTTGCCGGATTATAGCACCGGACGCAAGCCCGGCGGCCAGCGAACCGGGTTGCGGAAAACAAAAAGCCCGCCGTCTGCAGACCGCGGGCTTTGGCTACAAAGGCGTGGCTTAGCCTTCGTTGTGCATCTCTAAGTTTTCCACTTCGTTCTGACGCTGCACCGCTTTGGCGTCGTCGTTACGCAGGGAGTCGAGATAATCAAGGTACCGCTGATCGACATCCTTAGTGACGTACACGCCGTTAAATACCGAACATTCAAACTGCTGAATATCCGGGTTCTCAGCGCGTACGGCGTCGATCAGATCGTTCAGATCCTGGAAGATTAAGCCGTCGGCGCCGATGATCTGCCGAATTTCGTCCACTTCACGACCGTGGGCAATCAGCTCGGTGGCCGTCGGCATATCGATGCCGTAGACGTTCGGGAAGCGAATCTCCGGCGCCGCGGAGGCCAGATAGACCTTCTTCGCACCCGCTTCACGCGCCATCTCGATAATCTGCTCCGAGGTGGTGCCGCGGACGATGGAGTCATCGACCAGCAGGACGTTTTTATCGCGGAACTCGGCGCGGTTGGCGTTGAGCTTACGGCGTACTGATTTACGGCGCAGCTGCTGGCCCGGCATGATAAATGTACGGCCGACGTAGCGGTTTTTGACGAAGCCCTGACGGTAAGGCTTATCGAGAATACGGGCAATTTCCAGAGCGATGTCGCAGGAGGTTTCCGGAATCGGGATGACCACGTCAATGTCCAGATCTTCCCACTCGCGGGCAATCTTCTCGCCCAGCTTGGTCCCCATATTCACGCGCGCGCTGTAGACGGAGATCTTATCGATGAAGGAGTCCGGACGGGCAAAGTAGACGTACTCAAACAGGCACGGGTTGCTCACCGGGTTCTCCGCGCACTGGCGGGTAAATAGCTGGCCTTTTTCGGTGATGTACACCGCTTCTCCCGGCGCAACGTCGCGCAGGAACTCGAAGCCCAGCGTATCCAGCGCCACGCTTTCGGAAGCCACCATGTACTCAGTGCGGCCGTCACCGACGTCGCGCTTGCCCAGCACCAGCGGGCGAATACCGTTCGGGTCGCGAAACGCAACCATACCGTGGCCGATAATCATCGCCACGCAGGCGTAGGCGCCGCGAATCTGCCGATTGGTCGCCGCAATTGCCGCAAAGATATTGTCGGCTTCCAGCGGGTAATGGCGGAAGTTATCCAGCTCGCTGGCGAAAATATTGAGCAGAATTTCAGAATCGGAGGTGGTGTTGATGTGGCGGCGTTTCTCTTCAAACAGCTTTTTACGCAGCTCGTGAGCGTTGGTCAGGTTACCGTTATGCGCCAACGTAATGCCATACGGCGAGTTAACGTAGAAAGGCTGAGCCTCGGAGGCGCTGGAGCTGCCGGCCGTTGGGTAACGGACGTGGCCGATCCCCATGTTGCCCTGCATACGCTGCATGTGGCGAGCCTCAAAAATATCGCTCACCATCCCGTTTGCCTTACGCAAGCGGAAGCAATTATTTGCATCAATGGTGATGATGCCTGCGGCATCCTGGCCACGATGCTGAAGCACCGTTAACGCGTCATAAATCGACTGGTTTACCGGCATAACACCGGCGATACCGACAATACCGCACATACGTCTTTTCCTCGTTCAGCTACGTCCCAACGCTTATGCTTTGGGCAAGAAACTTGACGAGCTCTGCAGATAGTCAAAAAACCATCTGATAACGAAACTGAGCTGCGGGATAAGCTCCGACTTTTGCCAGTCTTCACTCTTCGCCATACCGGTAAAACTATCGAGAAAGAACAGGATCGCCGAGACAATCAGCACGCCGCGAAGGGCGCCAAAACAGATCCCTAACACCCTGTCGGTACCCGACAGGCCCGTTTTCTCTACCAGTGCGCTAATCACGTAGTTAACGATAGCGCCGACGATAAGCGTTGCGATAAACAGTATCGCGATAGCAATCCCATTGCGGACCATTTCGTCTTCAAAGCCCGTGAACCAGACAGCCAGGTAAGTGTAGTAATGACTGGCAACAAAGAAAGCACATCCCCAGGTTACCAGCGATAACGCTTCACGAACAAAGCCGCGGATCAGGCTTACCAGACAGGAAAAACCAATCACCGCAATAATGGCGTAATCAATCCAGACCATATGCATCCTACGATTTTACGCCCTGTCGTCCGGTTCGGGGCGCATTCTAACAGAAAAAGAAAACGTTTGCGTAGGGATTTCCGTGCCCTACAGAAATAAAAATGGCGCTGAAAAAACATTCAACGCCATTCTGCCTTTTGCCTCTGCAGGGCCCGTCAGGTAAGGGATTCAGCCCCTCACTCGCTGACGGTGAGCGGGTTAGCGGGCCCGACGACTCGCTCACCCGATCGCGCCTGACTGCACAAGAGCAATCGCCTCCTGACCCGGCATCTGCATCGGCGTTCTGCAACGCTATCAGGCTGAATAGCAAGGCTAGTTTGGACTATATCCCATTACCACGCCGCTCAGACCTGACAGCTGCTTCAGATCGCCAAGCTGGCCTTTCAGCTTATCTTTCGAGGCATCAGGGCCAACCAGAATGCGGGTGATTTTCCCCTGCACCGGCGTCGAAGGCGACGTGTAAACCTTGAACCCGGAGGCGCGCAGCTTACCAACGATTTCGTTGACCTTGTCCGCATTCTTCAGCGCGCCCAGCTGCACCACGTAGGCTCTGCCGGTTGGCGCAGGAATTTCCGCAGGCTTCGGCGCCGGCGTCTGGGCGGCGGTCTGCTGCTGCGGCGGCTGCGGCTTATCGACCGGCTTAGGCTGCGGCTGCGGTTGCGGCTTCGGCTGAACCTGAGGTTTTGGCTGCGGCTTGGGCGCGACAACCGGCTCCTGAACATCATCGAAGCTGTTACTGTTTACCGGGATGCGCGACGGATCCAACGACGGCGCCGCCGCATTCCCGGCCCTCACCTCTTCCGCCGCCCCTTCCGGAGGCTGGGCAGGCAGGGCCTGAGTTGCCGCCGGCAGCATGTCAGGCTCATCGCGATCGCCCGGTTTCGGCACCAGCGGGATCGCCGCAAACTCATCCTGATAGTGTTTTTTCTGACCGTCAAGCAGCCCCGGAAGGATAATGACCCCCAGCGCCACCAGCACAATCGTCCCGACTAAACGGTTCTGAAACTTACTCGCCACCGATTCTCCCCGCGTCTATTTCTTCCATTACGTGCGCCACGGTGTGGAATGAACCGCACACCAGCACCGTATCTTCCGGTCCGGCATCGGCCATGGCCGCATGCCATGCTTGAGCGACGTCCGCGTAGGCTCTCCCCGTACGCAAATGCTCCAGCAGCTGTTCCGCCGTTGCCCCGCGCGGCCCTTCCAGCGGCGCGCAGTACCAGCAATCAACTTCCGCCATCAGGTTTGCCAGCGTACCGGCAATATCCTTATCATGCAGCATACCAATAACCGCCAGCACGCGCCCCGTTTTCGGCAGGCTTTTGAGACGCCCGGCCAGATACGCCGCCGCGTGCGGATTATGGGCAACGTCGAGGATCACCCGCGGCTCCTCGCCAATTATCTGGAAACGCCCGGGCAGCATCGCCTGCTTAATGCCGTCGCGGATCGCCCGTTCGCTCACCATCAGCCCGCTGGCGCGCAGGGCGGCCAGCGCCGTAGCCGCATTCGGCATCGGCACCTGAGGCAGCGGCAGCCCGGCCAGCGTCCCCTGCTCGTCGCTGAAATCCCACGCCTGCTCGCCGACAGCATAGCGCCAGTCAAGGTCACGACGCCGCAGCAGCGCGCCCTTTTCCGCCGCAACGTCGGCAATGGTAGAAGGCATATCCGGTTCCCCGACGATAGCCGGCCGGCCTGAGCGGAAAATACCGGCCTTTTCGCGGCCGATGCTTTCGCGATCCGGCCCCAGCCAGTCGGTATGATCGAGCGCGATGCTGGTCACCACCGCCACGTCGGCATCAACGATATTTGTCGCATCAAGGCGGCCGCCAAGCCCCACCTCAAGGATAACGACATCCAGCTGCGCCTGCTTAAACAGCCACAGCGCCGAGAGCGTACCGAACTCAAAATAGCTCAGGGATATTTCGCCGCGCGCGGCTTCGATTTCGGCGAAAGAGGCGGTATGCGCCGCTTCCGGCAGCTCCTCTCCCTGCACGCGAACGCGTTCGGTATAACGCACCAGATGCGGTGAACTGTAGACGCCGACCCGATAGCCCGCCGCCATCAGCACCGACTCCAGGGTACGGCAGGTGGTCCCCTTACCGTTGGTTCCCGCCACCGTAAATACGAACGGTGCGGGTTTCACAACCGCCATCCGCCCGGCAACTTCGTTCACGCGCGTCAGCCCGAGATCGATAGTTTTGCTGTGCAGATGCTCCAGATAAGAAAGCCACGTAGCCAGGGGCGACGTGGCCTGAGGAATAGGTTCTTTTTCCATGATGTCCGCAAGCGTTAACGGTAAATACGCTCATCCTTCAGCGTGCCGCGATGCGGTCAGATCAGGATGATGTCGCGTAGCTATTCGAATATAAAAAAGGGCAGCACCGTCAGGCCTGCCCTCTGCACTATCAGGCCTCTGGTTCCTGATCCGGTACCGGCGGCACCGCGTCGCCTTCGAGCGACACTTCCGGGCACGGCGTCGGAAGATTCATCAGCTTCGCCAGAATGCTGGCCAGCTTCAGGCGCATTTCAGGGCGACGGACGATCATGTCGATCGCCCCTTTTTCAATCAGGAACTCGCTGCGCTGGAATCCCGGCGGCAGCTTTTCGCGAACGGTTTGTTCGATAACGCGAGGGCCGGCAAAGCCGATCAGCGCCTTCGGCTCCGCGATGTTGAGATCGCCGAGCATCGCAAAGCTCGCCGATACCCCGCCCATCGTCGGGTCGGTCAGCACGGAGATATAGGGTAAACCGCGCTCCTGCATTTTCGCCAGCGCGGCGGACGTTTTCGCCATCTGCATTAGCGACATCAGCGCTTCCTGCATGCGCGCGCCGCCGGACGCTGAGAAGCAAACCAGAGGGCAGCCATCTTCCAGCGCCTGCTCAACGGCACGAACGAAGCGCGCGCCCACCACCGATCCCATTGAACCGCCCATAAAGGAGAATTCAAAAGCCGCGGCGACAACCGGCATGTCGTACAGCGTGCCCTTCATGACCACCAGCGCGTCTTTCTCACCGGTCTCTTTTTGCGCCGACGCCAGGCGGTCTTTGTATTTTTTCGAATCGCGGAACTTCAGCACATCTTTCGGCTCGAGCTCGCTTCCCAGCTCCACAAGGGAACCTTCGTCCAACAGGCTATGCAGGCGATTACGCGCCGACATACGCATATGGTGATCGCACTTAGGGCAAACCTCCAGGTTGCGCTCCAGCTCTGCGCGGTACAATACCTGGCCGCAGCTGTCGCACTTGGTCCATACACCCTCAGGAATGCTTGCCTTGCGGGTGGGAGTGATATTGCTTTTAATTCGTTCAATCCAGCTCATTGATAACCTTTCTGCCTGAACCTGGTCGATGCCAGTTTTGTCGTAAGGGGCGCATAATGCCATTTTTGACCCTTACAGACCATGAATGTTGCACATTAAATCATAACATCCCGTCACATGGGATAAAAAAGTGGTCGTACCGCTCACACTTCACTCTGCGGGCGACGGCGTTCCGCCCGCAGTCGATTAGGCTACTGAAATTATTTTGACTGCTTCGCCGCCGCGCGCTTGTGGCGAATGATTTCAATCACTCCCGGCAGCACGGAGAGGAGAATAATGGCGACAATCAGCAGCTTCAGGTTTTCCTGGACGATCGGTAAATCGCCAAACAGATAGCCTGCATAGGTGAACAGCATCACCCACAGCAGCGCGCCAACCACGTTATAGGCCGCAAAATGACGATAGGACATATGGCCCATTCCCGCCACAAATGGCGCAAAGGTTCTGACAATCGGCACGAAGCGGGCAAGGATAATGGTTTTGCCGCCGTGACGCTCGTAGAACGCGTGGGTCTTGTCCAGATAGCTGCGGCGGAAGATTTTAGAATCAGGGTTACTGAAAAGCTTTTCACCGAACAGCCGCCCGATGGTGTAGTTCAGCGCATCGCCGACAATCGCCGCGATCACCATCAGCACCACCATCAGATGCACGTTCAGATCGTTAGTCGGCAGCGCTGACAGCGCGCCGGCAACGAACAGCAGCGAATCTCCCGGCAGGAACGGCGTAACCACCAGACCCGTCTCGCAAAACAGAATCAAAAACAGGATGGCATAAACCCAGATACCGTACTCGGCAACCAGCTCGGCCAGGTGTACATCTATATGCAGGATGAAATCAATTAAAAAGCGAATCAGGTCCATACCGTTTTAGTCCTTAATAGCAATACGTAAAACCCTTCACGGCGCATTCAGGCGGCCGAACGGTAGCTCCCGGAGCGCGCGCAAAGCGGCGAGTCCGGGAAAACCAGCGCGGCCGACAAAGCGGCGGCTGAAGGATGAGGCGTATACGTCAGTCCGCCAAAAACAGCGGACCCATCGGCATCACCGGCAGATCGAAATGGGCCGGATAATCAACCGACACCAGATACAATCCCTCAGCTTTTGCCGTCGCGGCGGCTAGCGTCCTGTCTTTTGCCGCCAGAAGTTCTGCAATCCAGCTCTCCGGCTGGTTACCGGCCCCTACTTCCATCAGGCTGCCGACAATATTCCTTACCATATGATGTACAAAGGCGTTTGCTTTGATATCGACCACCACATATGGGCCGTAGCGCGTGACGCGAATATGGCTAATATTGCGCCACGGCGTGCGCGACTGGCACTGCACCGCCCGGAACGAGGTAAAATCATTCTCGCCCAGCAGGCACTGCGCCGCGCGCTGCATCCGCTCGGCGTCCAGAGGCTGATGATAATGGGTCACCCCCTGGCTTAACACCGCCGGGCGCAGCCGATGATTATAGATAACGTAGCGGTAGCGGCGCGCCGTGGCGCTAAAGCGCGCGTGGAACGCTTCCGGCACATGTTTAACCCAGCGCACGGCAATGTCACCAGGCAAATTCGCATTCACGCCCAGCGTCCAGGCCGCGTCTTTACGCAGCGCCCGCGTTTCAAAATGCACTACCTGGCCGGTGCCGTGCACGCCGGCGTCGGTGCGGCCGGCGCAGAAGACGCTAATCGGCTCATTCGCCACCTGCGAGAGCGCCTTTTCCAGCTTCTCCTGCACGCTACGCACCTCGTTCTGCCGCTGCCAGCCGTAATACTTACTGCCGTCGTACTCGATGCCCAGCGCGATTTTATAGACCGGCTGCTGCTCCATCTCAGACATCAGTAAAAATACTCCTGCACCAGCTTCTCGGCGATTTTCACCGCCATCAGCGCGCCGCCGAAGCGGACGTTGTCGGCAACGGACCAGAACTGAACCTGCTCCGGCATCCCGTAATCGTTACGCACGCAGCCGACGGAGAGCTGAGTGGTGCCGGAAGCATCGCCAACCTGAGTCGGGAACTCGCTCGCTTCGGACAGCTCAATATCTTCGCCGCGTGCAAAGGCATCGCGCGTCTCTTCTGCGGCCAGCGGGCGCATGGCTTCGAAATTAACCATCTGCGCATGGCCGTAGAAAACCGGCGACTGAACCACGCTTGCGGAGATCATCAGCCCTTCATCCTGGAGGATCTTGCGCACCTCATCGACAATGCGTCGCTCTTCCAGCACGCTGCCTTCACGATCGGGCAGCAGCGGCAGCATGTTGAACGCCAGCTGACGACCGAAGTAATCATCTTCATCAATCGGCATGCCGTTGAGCAGCTTAGCGCTCTGCCCCGCCAGCGCGCTGACGGCTTTTTTACCGCGGGCGGAAACGGAGAGCAGGCTGGTGACCTGAATACGCGACAGACCGCCCTGATCAATCAACGGCTTCAGCGCGGCCAGCAGCTGGCTGGTCAGGCTGTTGGCCACGGCAATAACGTTCCGATTGCGGTAATCCGCCAGCACGAATGGGTTAACTTCCGGCACGACCAGCGGGACGTCCGGCTCCAGCGCGAACAGGCCGCTCAGGTCGATAACCAGACAGCCTGCGTTAGTCGCCTCTTCAACGTAGGCCGCGGTGGCCTCGACGCCGGCGGCGAAAAAGGCCAGCTGGGCCTGGGTCCAGTCAAACTCCGCGGCGTCCTGTACGATGACCGACTTACCGTTAAAGCGCAGATGTTCGCCCGCGCTTTCGTTACGCGCCAGGGCGTAAATATCTCCCACCGGGAACTGGCGTTCAGCAAGGGTTTCGAGCAGGGCTTCGCCAACGGCGCCCGTTGCGCCCAGTATGGCAATATTCCAGCCTTCAGACATGGTGGTTTACTCCAGGAAAAAGCGACCCTGCAGGAGTATCCAACAGGGTCATTAAGAATGATATTAACGAACAGGGTGATGTATGGCATTAAAGCCGAGCTGCCGCAACAGCGTCGCCGCCTGCTCATCGCTGCACTGTACGTACAGCGAAGACCATTCACGGCGTTCCTGGTAATTTTTGCGCAGCTTGTCAAATTCGCCCGCGGCGCCGGCCACTTTTCGCAGCGGCGCATCGTCGCGGCGCACATCATACACCAAATGGACCAGCCTTTTCAGGGTAGCCTGATCGAGCGCCTCGTGGAGAGTAATGCGGCCAAACTCAGGCGCCGGCAGCAGAGTATCCAGCGCCACCTGCTGCGGATGACCGATAAACGCGCTGTAGGCTTCAAACACCTGGGTCGTCCCGCGCGCTTTTCCTTCCAGAGTATAGCCCGCGATATGCGCGGTACCGATATCCACGCGCTCCAGCAGCTCAAGGTTAAGATCCGGCTCCGGTTCCCAGACGTCAAGCACGACGCTCAGCGGCTGTCCGACCTGCAGGCGTTTCAGCAGCGCGGCGTTATCGACCACCGGGCCGCGGCAGGCGTTAATTAACACCGTTCCCGGCTTCAGGCGGCTAATCAGCGCCTCATCCGCGAGATGCAGCGTCTTGTACTGCCCTTCTTTATATAAAGGCGTGTGGAACGTCAGCACATCGGCCTGCTGAACCAGCTCGTCGAGGCTGCGGAAATCGCCTTCATCGCCGCGATCCGCGCGCGGCGGATCGCAAAGCAGCGTTTTGATCCCCAGCGCTTCAAGACGTTTTTGCAGGTGTCCGCCGACGTTGCCCACCCCGACGATCCCGACGGTACGATCGGTCAGCGCAAAGCCGTCGCGCTCGGCCAGCATCAGCAGCGCCGAGAAAACGTACTCAACCACCGCAATCGCATTACAACCGGGCGCGGCGGAAAAACCGATCCCCGCCTGCTGCAGCCACGCCTGATCGACATGATCGGTACCCGCGGTCGCGGTGCCGACGAACTGAATAGCCTTGCCGGCAAGCAGCGCTTCATTGACTTTCGTGACGGAGCGGACCATCAGTGCGTCGGCATCGGTCAGCGCTTCAGCCGGAATTGGGCGGCCGGGGACCGCCCTCACCTCGCCCAAACGGCTAAAAAGCTCACGGGCATAGGGCATATTTTCATCAACGAGGATTTTCACGGTTCAGTACCTGTCTGAGAACGAGAGTAAACCGGGGAAGTGTGCCATAATCTCGCCGCCAGGAACATCATCACCGGGCCTCAGTACAGTAATACGGAAAGGATTAATCATGATACAACCCGTTTCAGGTATGTCCGATCGCCCTCCGGGGACAGCTCCCTCCGGCGCTTCCGTCGCCGGGGAGCTCTCGCTGACCACCCAGCAACGCACCGTTCTCGAGCGACTGATCACCCGCCTGGTGGCGTTAACATCGCAGCAGAGCGCGGAAGTATGGGCCGGAATCAAGCACGATCTGGGACTTAAAGGCGATGCGCCGCTGCTGGCATGCCACTTTGCCGCCGCCGAAAGTCACCTGAACCAGCGCCTGACCGTTGCACAACAAAACCATCACCACCGCCAGACTCTGGCTCAGCTCGGCGAGCTGCTGAATCAGGGCAACAATCGTCAGGCGGTGAGCGATCATATTCGCCAGCGCTACGGGCAAACCGCGCTACACGCGCTGAGCCAGCAGCAGCTTGAAAACGTGCTGCAGCTGCTGCAAAACGGTCGGCTGTCGATTCCCTCGCCCCAGCAGCGTCAGCCTACGCTGCGCCCGCTGCTGCCGGCGGAGCACAATACGCTGAACCAGCTGGTGACCCGCCTTGCCGCCGCAACCGGTGAGCCCGGCAAGCTTATCTGGCAATCGATGCTGGAGCTGTGCGGCGTGAAAACCGGCGAGCTGATCCCGGCAACGCATTTTACCCCGCTCTCCTACTGGCTGCAGGCGCGACAAACGCTAAGCACCCAGCCCAGCCCGACGCTCAACTCGCTGCAGGCCGCGCTGAAACAGCCGCTTGAAGCGCAGGAGTGGCAGAAGATCGCCGATTTTGCCCGCCACAGCTGGCACGTGACGCCGCAATCGGTGCTGAGCGCCAGCCAGATACTGACGCTACTAAACAAAGTTTTTGTGCTGCGCGTGGCGCGGGCCCAGGAGACCCTGGCGATCCCGTCTCTCCAGTCGGAGCCTGCCCCGCTCTTCGCGCGAATCAAAAAGCCGTGGCTTATCCTGCTGGCGCTGGTCGCGGTGGCGCTGCTATGGCTGATGGTTGCATAACCCTGTCCGCTGTCGATACGCTGTTGCAAAAGATGACGGGCCGCTAAATCACCGCTACGTTTACGATTACGCCCGCGCAAGGCGGCCGGCCCTCACTCACCGAGGGCCGAACCATAGGCCTATTTTCGTAACGATATCAACGTGATGACAATACCCAGCGCGGCGCAGACGGCTGCTGCCAGGAAGACGGACGAGTAGCCCAGGGAGGTCGCCAGCAGTCCGGCAAGCGGGCCGCTAATGCCGTATGAGATATCCTGAAACGCCGCATAGCCGCCCAGCGCGGTACCCCGCACCTGTGGCGGAACGCGTTTCACCACCTCCACGCCCAGCGACGGGAAGATAAGCGAGCAGCCGCAGCCGGTCAGCGCGGCGCCGGCCAGGGCTGTCCAGGCATTCGGCGCCAGCCACAGCAGCGTCAGGCCTGCGGCCTCAATCAGCAGTGAGACCGTCGCCACCTTCACCCCGCCGAAGCGATCGGGCATCCAGCCAAACAGAATGCGCATCAGCACGAAGGCGCCGCCAAAAGCGGTCAACGTAAAGCCGGCCATCGCCCAGCCGTTGCTGGCAAAGTAGAGCGAGACGAAGGTGCCAATCACCGCAAAGCCAACGCCCTGCAGGCCAAGACCAATCCCCGGACGCCAGATCATACCGACCACGCTCCACAGCGACGGGCGTTCGCCGCCGTGGGCCGGAACCTTGCGGACCGTGCCGTTAATCGCGAAGGCCAGCAGCGGCAGCGCCATGGTAACGCAGGCCAGCACCGCGACGCCGTAATGCGTGTAGATCAGCAGCCCCAGCGGGGCGCCAGCCGCCAGCGATCCATATATGGCCATTCCGTTCCACGACATGACTTTTCCCGAACGCGTCGGCCCAACGAGTCCCATCCCCCAGCTCAGGTTGCCGGTTAGCAGCTGGCTCTCGCCAAAGCCAAGGATCAGCCGGCCGAGCACCAGTAGCGCAAATTTCGCCGCAATCGGCACCGGCAGCAGCGCCGCCAGCAGCCACGCGCCGCCGGCCAGCGCGCAGGCCAGCATGCCCTGCAGCACGGAGCGTTTAGCGCCGTACTGGTCGGCCAGGCGACCGGCGTAGCCTCGCGTCAGCACCGTCGCCAGAAACTGTATCCCGACGGCGATGCCGACCATCGTGTTGCCAAAACCAAGCTCATGGTGGACAAAAAGCGGGATCACCGGCAGCGGAAGGCCAACGGTCATATAGGTCAAAAATACGGAGAGCGTAATGCGAAATAGCGAAATATTCGCCGAAGAGGGGTTTGCGGTTTCTGTCGCTGCGGACATGCTTTACTCCAGTTCGCAGAGTAAGACGAAGTGAGAGTGCCTCCCTGCGCCAGGCTCTGTCAATAATGAAAAAAAAGGAGCCAGCCGGCTCCCTTTTCAATTACTGACTGACTATGCGTCGTGTTTACGCATCACCAGGGTGGCGTTGGTGCCGCCAAAACCGAAGCTGTTGGACATCACGGTCTTCAGCGCACGTTCGGTCGGCCTGGTCACGATGTTCAGGCCTGCCGCCTGCTCGTCCATCTCGTCGATGTTGATGCTTGGCGCGATAAAACCGTGTTCCAGCATCAGCAGAGAGTAGATAGCTTCCTGCACGCCAGCGGCGCCCAGCGAGTGGCCGGTCATCGCTTTGGTTGCGGAGATTGCCGGGCTGTTATCGCCGAAGACTTCGCGGATCGCACCCAGCTCTTTCACGTCGCCAACCGGAGTGGAGGTACCGTGGGAGTTCAGGTAATCAATCGGGGTATCAACGCCCTGCATCGCCATGTGCATGCAGCGAACGGCGCCTTCGCCCGACGGGGCGACCATGTCGGCGCCGTCGGAAGTTGCGCCGTAGCCGACGACTTCCGCATAGATGTGCGCGCCGCGCGCCAGAGCGTGCTCCAGCTCTTCAACCACAACCATACCGCCGCCGCCGGCGATGACGAAACCGTCGCGGTGCGTATCATAGGTACGGGACGCTTTGTCCGGAGTTTCGTTGTATTTGGTAGACAGCGCGCCCATTGCGTCGAATTCGCAGGCCATTTCCCAGCATAGCTCTTCGCCGCCGCCGGCAAAAACGATGTCCTGTTTACCCAGCTGAATCTGCTCTACGGCATTGCCGATGCAGTGTGCGGAAGTCGCACAGGCGGAGCTGATGGAGTAGTTAACGCCGTGGATTTTGAACGGGGTAGCGAGGCAGGCGGAAACGGCAGAGGCCATCGCTTTGGTCACGACGTACGGGCCAACGGCCTTCAGGCCGCGCGGGCTGCGCATCGCGTCTGCGCCAAACACCTGGTATTTTGAGGAACCGCCGGAACCGGCAATCAGGCCTACGCGCGGGTTATTCTGATAAACCTCTTCTTTCAAGCCGGAGTCTTCTACGGCCTGCTGCATTGAGAGGTAGGCGTAGATGGAAGCATCGTTCATAAAGCGAACCACTTTACGGTCGATCAGACCGGTGGTGTCCAGCTTAACGTTGCCCCATACGTGGCTTCGCATGCCTGAATCTTGAAATTCCTGAGAGAAAGTGATCCCTGAACGTCCTTCACGCAGAGATGCCAGGACTTCCTGCTGGTTATTACCGATGCTGGAAACGATGCCCAAGCCAGTAATCACTGCACGTTTCATTCAATACCTCTGTAAGTCGCACTATTTTAAGTTTCGAGTCGCACAATAGCGTACACTTGTACGCCGAACAAGTCCGATCAGCCATTTTGTGTATAAATTTGCGCCTCCCGGCACACATCGTTAAGATCGTTCTACGCCTTGAGATTCGAGTAACTTACGTGAAACAAAACGCCATACAACCTGCCAACCTGGAATTCAACGCTGAGGGTACACCTGTTTCCCGAGATTTCGGCGACGTGTACTTTTCCAATGACAACGGCCTGGAAGAGACCCGCTACGTCTTTCTCGGCGGCAACCGCCTCGGTGAACGCTTTCCTGGTCATTCGCAGCCGCTGTTTGTGGTTGCTGAGAGCGGATTCGGCACCGGCCTCAACTTCCTCACGCTGTGGCAGGCGTTCGATGTTTTTCACCGTGACAACCCCGAAGCTACCCTGCAAAGATTACATTTCATCAGTTTTGAAAAATTTCCGCTCACCTCCGCCGATCTGCTCCTCTCCCACCGGCGCTGGCCGGAGCTGGCGCCGTGGGCAGAGCAGCTGCAGGCCCAGTGGCCGCTGCCCGTTGCCGGCTGCCATCGGCTGTTGCTTGATGACGGACGCGTGACCCTTGATTTATGGTTCGGCGATATCAACGAGCTGACCCTTGAGCTGGATGACTCCCTCAATCAGCAGGTCGACGCCTGGTTTCTCGACGGGTTCGCGCCGGCAAAAAACCCGGATATGTGGACGGCTGAACTCTTCGCGGCTATGGCCCGGCTGGCGAAACCGGGCGGAACGCTGGCAACCTTCACCTCCGCGGGCTTTGTCCGTCGCGGCCTGCAGGAGGCCGGCTTCACCATGCACAAGCATAAAGGCTTTGGCCGCAAGCGGGAGATGCTGATCGGCGAGATGAGCCGCGAGCTGAACCTGCCCGCGCGCGCGCCGTGGTTTGCCCGCAGCGCGACCGATAAACGCGACGCTGCCATTATCGGCGGCGGGATTGCCAGCGCCCTGCTGTCGCTCGCGCTGCTGCGCCGCGGCTGGCAGGTGACGCTCTACTGCGCCGACGATGCCCCTGCCACCGGCGCATCCGGCAACCGCCAGGGGGCCCTGTATCCTTTACTCAGCCAGCACGACCCGGCCCTGACCCGCTTCTTCCCCGCCGCATTTACCTTCGCGCGCCGGATTTACGATGCGCTGCCGGTTACCTTCGACCACCAGTGGTGCGGCGTGACTCAGCTCGCGTGGGATGAGAAAAGCGGGCAAAAAATCGCCCAGATGCTCGAGCTCAATCTGCCGGCGGAAATTGCCGTTGCCGTCAGCGCCGAAACGGCGGCGCAGGCGACCGGCGTCGAGACCGGCTGCGGTGGGATCGCCTATCCCGCAGGAGGCTGGCTCTGCCCACAGCAGCTGACGGCCGAACTCCTCGCCCTGGCGGCAACCCGCGGGCTGCACGCACGCTATGGCGTTAAGGTAGAGACGCTCACCGCCGACGGCGACGGCTGGCAGCTGAACCAGCGCCAGCGGCACGACGTGGTGGTATTGGCGAACGGCCATCAGCTGACCACCTTCAGCCAAACCGCGCAGCTGCCGGCCTATCCGGTAGGCGGACAGGTTAGCCACATCCCGACAACGCCGGGGCTTGCTCAGCTGCGGCAGGTGCTGTGCTATGACGGCTACCTGACGCCGCAAAACCCGCATAACCAGCAGCACTGTATCGGAGCCAGCTATCACCGCGGACGGACGGAGACGACATTCAGCGCAGAGGATCAGTGGCAGAACCGGCAGCGTTTGATCGACTGCTTCCCGGACGCGGAGTGGGCTCATGAGGTCGATGTCAGCGCCAATGAGGCCCGCAGCGGCGTACGTTGCGCCACCCGCGATCATTTACCGATGGTCGGCAACGTGCCGGACTATGATGCAACTCTTGCCCGCTACGCGCAGCTTGCCGGGCAGAAAGAGAATGCGCCGTCGGCGCCGGTGCACCGCAATCTGTATCTCCTCGGGGCGCTGGGATCGCGCGGGCTGTGCTCCGCGCCGTTAGCGGCGGAAATTCTGGCAGCGCAGATGAGCGGCGAGCCGCTGCCAATGGATCGCGAAACGCTGGCGGCGCTCAATCCCAATCGGCTATGGATAAGGAAACTGCTGAAGGGAAAAGCGGTGAAATAATCCGTAGAGGTAGTCCGGATGGCACTCACCGGGCGATTCCCCGACCTCGCGACGCTCGGCCGGGGCTTTCTAACAGGCGCTTCAGCTGATTAGCGTGTTGCCTGCTGATATAAACGTTCCCACATCTCCTGAACGAGGATCTGATCCGGTGGCGAGAGCTCTCCCGCGCCGATCGCTTTTTCCAGACTGTGAACGACCCGGTCATTGATCGCTTGCGCTGAATGATCGTCTCCGCCTTCCAGCTCGGCTATCGCCAGCGTCAGGTGGCCACGCAGATAGCCGCCGGCAAACAGTTCATCATCGCTGGCGTGGTCTACCATTTCGTCGATTAGCGCCAGAATGCGTGATTCAAACTCCGCGAGCATTGTCTTTCCTCTTCTAGTGTAAAGCGTGGCCTTAGTGCAGGTCTTCCGGCCACGGAAATTGTTCTGCCGTCAGTGGCGGCGTTTGATAATAGTTTTGTAATGCCTGAATAAATCTCGCCGGACGCTCCGGGATCCCCTGCTGCAGATAGCTCATCACCTGGGCATGGACCCGTCGCTGAAAGGCGATGCGATCGGGCTCGACGTCCCCTTCCAGGTTGTCGCAGCTGACGTTGAACGGGAAGCCCGCCGCCACGCAAAACAGCCACTCAAATGCCTGGGGTTTCACCTCGACGTCTTCAAACTGGCCCTGGGTCATCGCATCCCGGCCATCCGGGCAGTACCAGTAGCCGAAATCAACCTGTTCGCGACGCGCTTTCCCGGCAATACACCAGTGCGAAATTTCGTGCAGACCGCTGGCATAAAAGCCGTGGGCAAAGACGATACGGTTAAACGGTACGTCGTTGTCAGCCGGAAGATAGATCGGTTCGTCGTCACCTTTAATCAGACGGGTATTAAAATCATCGGCGAAGCAGCCGTCAAAAATGGCGATCAGCTGCTGATAATGGTGTTGCTGTTGCATTAATTCATTCCCAACCACTGCAGGATTTCCGCCCCGTGGCTGTCATAAAGAAGTTTCGCGCTCATCACTGCGGACACGATCACGATCATCGGTCGAATCAGCGATTGCCCTTTGCTCAGAACCAGCCGCGAGCCGGCGCGAGCGCCGATAAACTGCCCCGCCATCATCACGAATCCGGTGGCCCAAACCACTTTGCCGCCAATGATAAACAGCAGCAGCCCGCCAACGTTGGAGGTCGCGTTAAGCACCTTCGCGTGGGCGGTTGATTTCGCCAGGTTGAACCCGGCCAGGGTAACAAAAGCCAGGGCGTAGAACGAACCGGCGCCCGGGCCGAAAAAGCCGTCATAGAAGCCCACGCAGCCGCCGGCGACCAGCGCGAACGGCAGGCCGTATAAGCGGCGCTGACGATCGTCCTCGCCTAATTTTGGCATCAGCAGAAAATAGAGGCCAATGCCGATAATCAGCAGCGGCAGAATCTGTTTGAGGATATCGGACTGGACGTGCTGCACCAGCAGCGCGCCGCCGGTGGAGCCAATAAAGGTCATCAGAATATTAAGCTTCTGATCGGCGAGGTTCACCACCTTACGGCGGATAAAGTAGAGCGACGCGGAGAGCGAACCGCCGCAGGCCTGCAGCTTGTTGGTCGCCAGCGCCTGCGCCGGAGGAAGCCCCGCTGCCATCAGCGCCGGGACGGTCAGCAGCCCGCCGCCGCCGGCCAGGGAATCGATAAATCCGGCGAGAATGGCGACGAAGAACAGCACCACCAGTACCGTAGGCGAAACCATAAACAGGTCGATAAAACTATCCATTAAAGCACATGCTCATCCAGTAGCGCCTGGCAGGAAGGCGGCAGCGGAGGCGGCGTCTTCTTCACAGGAGAGGTTGATCCGGGTTTCGGGGGTTCGAACCAGCTTTGCAACTCTGCACCGCAGCCGTCGCCGGCAGGCGGCGGCGCCTGCTCTTCGCACTCCAGGCTTCCGGCAGGACAGCGCAGACGGACGTGCATATGCGCGCGATGCTGGAACCACGGGCGAACTTTATGCAGCCAGTCGCGATCGCTCCCGGCATCGAGGCATAGCTGCTGTTTGATCGCCGGGTTAACGAAGATGCGCGTGACTTCGCTATCTTCTGCCGCCAGCTTGATCAGCTGGCTAATTTGCGGGCTCCACCGCGCCGGGACAACGCGCTTGCCGTCGGCGGAAACCAGGTCCAGCGCCTGCGGCTTGAGCAGCTGCGCCTGGCTCCAGCGCACCTGCGGCAGTTGGAGGAAAATATCGACATCCAGGCCGCTCTGGTGGCTGGCGTGGCCGCCGTTAAAACGTCCGCCGGCGGGCATACCCATATCGCCAATCAGCATCGTGCCCATTCCCCGACTGTGCACCTGATTACTCAGGCGCTGGATAAAGCGGACAAGATCGGGATGGCCGAAATAGCGGCGCTGGTCGGTACGCATCACCTGGTAGTTTTCCGAGTTCAGCGGCAGCGCCTGGGCGCCCACAATGCAGCCGTTGGCAAAAGCGCCGATAGACTGCGCGCTGCCGGCTATCGGCTGAGTGATTTTTTGCCACGGCGTTGCCGCAGAACAGGCAGAGCTGGCCAGGAGCGCCAGCAGAGCGATAACGGTTTTTTTCATCGATTACCAGCGTGGAATTGATGTCGTCACGTCGCCGTTTTGCGCGCGTTGACGCATAAAGTGATCCATTAACACGATCGCCAGCATCGCTTCCGCGATCGGCACCGCGCGGATCCCCACGCACGGATCGTGACGTCCTTTGGTGATCATCTCAACTTCTTCGCCAAAGCGGTTAATGGTATGCCCCGGAACGGTGATGCTGGAGGTCGGCTTCAGCGCAATATGCGCAATAATCTGCTGGCCGCTGCTGATCCCGCCGAGCACGCCGCCCGCGTGGTTGCTCTGGAAACCGGCTTTGGTGATCTCATCGCGGTTTTCGCTGCCGCGCAGCTTAACCACCTCAAAGCCGTCGCCAATCTCAACGCCTTTCACCGCGTTAATGCTCATCAGCGCGTGGGCAATATCGGCATCCAGGCGGTCGAATACCGGCTCACCGAGTCCCGGAGGCACGCCATCGGCGACGACGGTGATTTTTGCACCAATCGAGTCGCCCTCTTTTTTCAGGCCGCGCATCAGCTCATCAAGCGCTTCGATTTTATCCGGATCGGGACAGAAGAACGGGTTCTGTTCAACCTGCTCCCAGTCCTTAATGGCCAGCGGGATATCGCCCATCTGGGTCAGGCAGCCGCGGATGACGATGCCAAACTTCTCCGCGAGGAACTTTTTGGCGATCGCTCCCGCCGCAACGCGCATCGCGGTCTCACGCGCCGACGAACGTCCGCCGCCGCGATAATCGCGCAGGCCGTATTTCTGCTCGTAGGTGTAATCCGCGTGGCCGGGACGAAAAACGTCTTTGATCGCGCCGTAGTCCTGCGAACGCTGGTCGGTATTCTCAATCAGCAGGCCAATGCTGGTGCCGGTGGTGACGCCTTCGAATACGCCGGACAGGATCTTAACCTGGTCCGGTTCGCGGCGCTGGGTGGTGTAGCGCGAGGTGCCGGGGCGGCGGCGATCGAGGTCGTGCTGCAGATCGGCTTCGGTCAGCGGAATGCCCGGCGGTACGCCGTCGACGATGCAGCCCAGCGCCAGGCCGTGCGACTCGCCGAAGGTGGTTACGCGAAAGAGTTGTCCAATTGTATTTCCTGCCATCACGGCTCCGTCATATTTGCGTGTTGTTTTTAGTCTTTATAAATACCGAAATGCACCCGGGCGGCGATCAGCTGCGGTTTGGTCAGCATAAACACGCCGTCTCCGCCGTTATCGAATTCAAGCCAGGTGAACGGGACATCCGGGTACTGCTCAATCAGATGTACCATGCTGTTACCGACTTCACAAATCAGAATACCGTCATCGTTGAGGTAATCCGGGACGCAGGCGAGGATGCGGCGGGTCAGCTTGAGGCCGTCGCTACCGGAAGCCAGGCCGAGTACCGGCTCGTGACGATATTCGCCCGGCAAATCGGACATATCTTCTTCATCGACGTACGGCGGATTGGTGACGATCAGGTCATATTGCACCTTCGGCAGGTCGCGGAACAGATCCGAGCGAATCGGCGTGACCTGATGAATAAGCCCATGCTCTTCCACGTTTTGTTCAGCGACGGCCAGCGCGTCAGGGGAAATATCCACCGCATCGACTTCCGCTTGCGGGAAGGCATAGGCGCAGGCGATGGCGATACAGCCGCTGCCGGTGCACATATCGAGGATGTGCTGCGGCTGATGGTCGATCAGTCCGGCAAACTGGTTTTCGATAAGCTCGCCAATCGGAGAGCGCGGCACCAGCACGCGTTCATCGACGTAAAACTCATGGCCGCAGAACCAGGCTTTATTGGTCAAATAGGCGACCGGAATACGCTCGTTGACGCGACGAATCACGCGCTCAACGATGCGATGTTTTTCACTGGAGGTCAGCCGCGCAATGCGCATGTCCTCCGGGATGTCCAGCGGCAGGTACAGTGAAGGCAGCACCAGCTGCACCGCTTCGTCCCACGGGTTGTCGGTGCCGTGACCGTACCAGATATTCGCCGCGCTGAAGCGGCTTACCGCCCAACGCAGCATGTCCTGAATGGTTTGCAGCTCATTGACCGCTTCATCAACAAAAATTTTATCCACGCCATCCTCCAGGACACGCTCTACTGTAAATTCGGCGGCTAGTTTGCCATGAAGACGGCGATAAATCAGCATTCTTACGTCAGGCAGAGGGGGAAAAGTACGTTTTGCTTGCCTGGATCTACTCCGGGTCAGGTAAACTAGCGCAAAGAAAAGATGAGAGTGGGCAATGAAAAAGAAAACATCGCTTAGCGTGGAGGATCAGACGCTGTTCCGTCAGCTCATGACCGGCACGCGTAAGATTAAGCAGGACACTATCGTTCACCGCCCGCTGCGCAAGAAAATAACCGAAGTGCCGCCGAAGCGTCTACTTCAGGAGCAGGCCGACAACAGCCACTACTTTTCGGATGAATTTCAGCCGCTGCTGAATACCGAAGGGTCGGTAAAATACGTCCGTGCGGACGTGAGTCACTTTGAGTTGAAAAAACTGCGCCGCGGGGACTATTCGCCAGAGCTGTTTCTCGACCTGCACGGTTTAACCCAGCAGCAGGCAAAGCAGGAGCTGGGCGCGCTGATTGCCGCATGCCGTCGGGAACACGTGTTCTGCGCCTGTGTGATGCACGGACACGGGAAGCATATTCTCAAGCAGCAGACGCCGTTATGGCTGGCGCAGCATCCGCATATTATGGCGTTCCATCAGGCGCCAAAAGAGTACGGCGGAGACGCCGCACTGCTGGTGCTGATAGAGATTGAAGAGTGGCAACCGCCGGAGCTTCCGTAAAACGTCGGCTCCGGGGAGAGATTAGATAGCTTTCGCCATCTTCAGGTTGCAGGGGCTCATCTGCCAGTTGAATTCGCCCTTGCCGTTGGCATCGAGCGTCACGCAGGCAATGGCCGACGTGGTGAACATCGGGGGCGTCTCTCCCGGGCACAGCTCTGAGACGAGGTACCCTACCAACGGCAGGTGCGAAACGACCAGCGCCGTTGCCACACCTTCATTGGCCAGCGCCTGAAGATAAGCGTTGACCATGCCAACGTCGCCGCACGGCGTCAGCTCCGGCATGACGTCGACGTCCTTCGGCAGGTTCATGCACTCTCTTACGATATCCAGCGTCTGTTCCGCACGCAGGTAAGGGCTCACAAGAACCCGCTCAATATCCACTTTCTGGCCTTTCAGCCAGGTTGCCATCAGACGCGACTCATCACAACCGCATACGGTTAATGGACGAACCGAGTCACTGGCTGCATCGAGGGCAGCGTCGCCGTGACGCATGATAAAAACTTGCATATTGCACCGCTTTTGTTAACCAGAAGCACCGAAGTCTTGCCCGCGCAGATAATACGCAGTTAACCCGGTGGCCGGGCATTGTGCCTGATCCATCCAACGAATGAAACGCTGTTTTTTACCTCAGTGGCGTAAGTATAGTCAATATCTGTTGACAAAATAGCCAATCGACAGCGGCATTCATCGTCGGATTTATCTTCTTTGACCAGAACTTAGGTCGTCCGTTCGCCAGCGGGCCAAAACGTTGCCCCCTGCTCGGCCATGCGCAATAAATTTTCACATGGCGTAAAACGCGGGCCGTACTGCGCGGCCAGACGCTGCAAAATTGCAACCACTTCACCCGCACCAGATGTATCCATATAGCGGAATGGACCGCCAAGAAACGGCGGGAAGCCAATACCAAACACGGCGCCGATATCGCCATCGCGAGCGCTGCGAATAACCTGCTCATCGAAGCAGCGCGCCGCTTCATTGAGCATCATCATCACGCAGCGTTCAGCCACCTGCTGCGCCGACAAGCGCGCCTGCGGGGCGGAAATCCCCAGCAGCGAATAAATTGCCGCATCGGGTCGTTTTTTGCTTGTACGCCCTTTTTTCTTATAAAGATAGAAACCGCGGCTATTTTTTCTGCCTTTGCGATCGTCATTCAAGATCGCGTCAATGATATTTGCAGGCGGGCTAAAACGTTCCCCCCACGCCGACTCCAGAACGGGAATAATTTTGGTGCCGGTGTCGATACCAACTTCATCGAGCAGCTGGATAGGCCCTACCGGAAAACCGAATTTAACCAATGCGTTATCGATATGTTCAACGGGTTCACCCTCCGTCAGTAAGCGCATCGCCTCGTTGATGTAGGGGGCGAGAATGCGGTTGACGTAGAAGCCGGCTTTATCCGCCACCACGATCGGCGTTTTGCCCTGCATTTTTGCCAGCCGGACCACCGTGGCGACGGCCTGCGGGTCCGTATGCTGATGCGGGATAACTTCCACCAGCGGCATTTTTTCAACCGGACTGAAATAGTGCAGGCCAATCACCCGCTGCGGCCTGCTGGCCTGCGCCGCGATCGCGGCGATCGGCAGCGACGACGTATTGGAGGCAAAGATCGTCTCCGGGCCGCAATGCTGCTCTATTTCGGCGACCATTCGCTGTTTGAGCGCTAAGTCCTCGAATACGGCCTCGATCACCACGTCCCGGTGGGCAAACCCTTGATAATCCGTGGTCCCGGAGATAAGCGCCAGCTGGCGATCGCGCTCGCTGGCGCGCAGGTAGCGCCGGCGTACCTGCTTGTCCAGCAGCGCCCAGCTGTACTTCAACGCATGGTTAATTCCACTGGCCTGAATATCCTTGATTCGCACCGGCAATCCGCCCTTGCTGGCGGTAACCCAGGCGATCCCCCCGCCCATCAGGCCGCCGCCGAGAACGGCGATGCTGTTTAAAGGTCCGGCTTGCGCATCGGCGCCGCGATCTTTCTTCAGCTCGGTGCTGGCGAAGAAAATGGAGCGGAGCGCCTGGGATTGCGGCGTCATCGCCAGCTCGCCGAAGGCTCGCGCCTCCTCGGCGTAACCGCTACTGCAGCCATGGGCCAGCCCGTTCTCAATGACCTGCAGAATTTTCTTCGCGGCAGGATAGTTGCCCTGGGTCTTCTGCTGTGTCTTCTTCGCCACCAGGTGAAACAGCAGATTCCGCCCTAGCGGGCCGGCGAGGACGCGCTCGCGGATTGGCATATTGCGGCTCGCCGGACGCTCTTTCAGCGCCAGCTCCACAGCCGTTTGCAGTAAAATAGCCTGGGGCACCACGTCATCCACCAGCCCGGCCTTCAGCGCCTGACGGGCGCGCAGCTGTTTGCCGGTGAGAATCATCTCCAGCGCGCTGCTGACGCCAATCAACCGCGGCAGCCGCTGCGTGCCGCCGGAGCCCGGCAGCAAACCCAGCTGCACTTCCGGGAGGCCAAGACGGGTTTTATCATCATCGCTACAGACTCGCCCGTGGCAGGCCAGCGCCAGCTCAAGGCCGCCGCCGAGGCAGGAGCCGTGGATGGCGGCGATGACCGGAATTGCCAGCCCGTGGATCTCGGCCATAATCTGCTGCCCCTGACGCGCCAGCGCCTCTGCTTCTTCCGCGCTGGTGCAGCAGGCAATCATATTGATATCCGCCCCGGCGATGAAGTTGTCCGCTTTAGCAGAAATAATCACCACGCCGCGCAGAGATTTGTTATCGCGGATCTGGCGGATGATAGCCCGCACCTGGCTGCCAAATTCGGCCTTCAGGGTATTCATTTTTTCGCCGGGCGTATCGATGGTGATCACCGCCACGTTGTCCGGACAAATATCGAGAGTAAACGCCGATGCAGCAGTCATCATTCCACCTCCAGAATCATGGCGGCGCCTAAACCGCCCGCCGCACAGGCGGTGACCAGCCCAAACCCTCCCCCTCTGCGCCGCAGCTCATGCAGGGTTTGCGTGATCATCCTCGCGCCGGTCGCGGCAAAAGGATGACCATAGGCAATCGAGCCGCCGAGGACGTTAAATTTGCTGTCATCCACTTCGCCGGTAGCCTGCGAGCGGCCAAGCATCTCGCGAGCAAAACGATCGCTGGCCAGACACTTCAGGTTAGCCAGCGTTTGCGCGGCAAAAGCCTCATGCATGTCGATAAGGGTTAAATCGGCGAGGGTCAGCCCCGCCCTTTCCAGCGCCAGAGGCGTCGACCACGCCGGCCCCAGCAGCATGTCCTGCTTAACGTCAATGGCGGTGAAAGCATAGCTGCGCAGATAGCCCAGCGGGGTTAATCCCAGCTCTTTGGCCCGGGATTCCGTCATCATAATCACCGCCGCCGCGCCGTCGGTTAACGGCGTGCTGTTGGCCGCGGTGACCGTGCCGTGCTTGCGATCGAAGGCCGGACGTAACTTTTGGTAATCAGCGAGGGTTGAATTCTTACGAATATTGTTATCGCTTGCTACGGGCCCGCGGAACGGCGGCGCGTAGGCGGTCATCACTTCGGCCGCCAGCTTCCCCTCTTCCCAGGCTTTGGCCGCCAGCTGATGCGAACGCAGCGCCAGCGTATCCTGCTGTTCACGGGTAATGCCCCAGCTTTTCGCCATCTGCTCGGCGGTATCGCCCATCCGCAGCCCGGTCGAGTATTCGGCCACCGCGGGCGGTACCGGTAGCAGATCGCGCAGGCGCAGGCGAGAAAACAGCTTCAGCCGCTGGCCGAGGCTTCGCGCCTTATTGGCATCCACCAGGGTGCGGGCCAGCTTTTTACTCACGCCGATGGGCAGCACCGACGAGGAGTCGGCGCCGCCGGCAATGCCCGCCCGGATCGTCCCGGCCATCAGGCTTTCGGCAACGTTAGCGACGGCCTGAAAGCTGGTCGCGCAGGCGCGGCTGACGCTGTAGGCATCGGTGTGCACGCTCATGCCGGTGCCGAGCACGATCTCGCGCGCGATATTCGGCGCTTCCGGCATCTGAACCACCTGGCCAAAGACCAGCTGTTCAATAATCTGCGGGGGAATATCGCTGCGAGCCAGCATTTCACTGATGACCATTTTTCCCAAATCAATCGCGGGAACGCCGTGAAATACCGTTGCCTGACGGGCAAACGGAGTACGTAAACCACTGACGATGGCAATGCGATCGCCCTGACGGGTGACAAGCGGTAGTGCCTGACTCATAACTCTCCCCTGTTAACCGATAAAACCAAGTGGTCTGACCTGATAACAGTTTTAACTAATTTTTTACATTAAGCCAATCGGGGAAGCAAAAAAGTGCGAGCCAAAACACATTGAAAGGAGAAGATAACGCCCCGCTGAAAGGGGGCGTCAGAGCGGAATTAACGCAGGCCGAGCTGGAAAATCAGGGTTTCCGCTTCGCAGCAGAAGACAAAATCGATATCCAGCTGCACGCCGCCTGCAACATCGCTAAAGGCCGGGGTAATTTTGCACGGTTCAGATTCCACGCCGCGGGCCCTTTCAGTCAACGCCGCCAGGGTTTCGTCTGCTTCAGCGCGGTTGGCAAACACGCGGCTGTAGGAGGCGGTGCAATCGGTGTTGTCCATAATGGTGCCAACATCCATACAGCAGCAAACCGGGGTTTCATCTGCACTAACTTTACTCATCGTAGATTTCCTCTGTATATGCACGCAAGGTGCCAGACAAATAGTAGGCCTATTTTACGCCCGGCCGGGGAGTGCCTCCAGTCGTTAATGATGACAACGGCGCTAAGTGACCGAAATCACACTTAAAAATGATCCAAAACAAGAATTACCCGAATCGGACACCCGGGTTGAGGGCAATTTTGCCGGCTGGATCGCGTTTTTCGTATCACAATTGAAAAATCTCATAAACAAACTTGCAACATCTTATCTGGTCAGACCTATACTCAGCGCACTGGTCTGATTTCTCTGTCGTAAAGCAGACCCTACACTTCGCGCTTCTGTTACGGCATGTAACATAGTTTGTATAAAAATAACTCAATGAGGTTATGGGCATGAGCCAGAAAACCCGCTTTACCCAATCTGCCCTCGCAGTGGCTGTAGCACTTGTTTCCACCCAAGCTTGGTCAGCAGGCTTCCAGTTAAACGAATTCTCTTCATCAGGTCTGGGCCGCGCCTATTCCGGTGAAGGCGCAATTGCGGACGATGCGGGCAATGCCAGCCGCAACCCGGCATTGATTATGATGTTCGATCGCCCAACGATGTCCGCCGGTGCGATATTCATTGATCCCGATGTGAATATTTCCGGCAAGTCGCCATCTGGCAAAAGTCTGAATGCTGACAATATTGCCCCAACCGCCTGGGTGCCGAATTTACATTACGTCGCTCCGATTAACGAGCAGTTTGGTTGGGGGGCTTCCATTACCTCTAACTACGGTCTGGCAACCGAATACGCCGACGATTACGCTGCTGGTACCATGGGCGGTAAAACAGATTTGACAACCGTCAATCTAAACCTGAGCGGTGCCTATCGCCTTAACGACAACTGGAGTTTTGGTCTTGGCTTTGATGCGGTCTACGCCAAGGCTAAAATTGAACGTTATGCTGGCGATGCCGGCATGCTCGCTGCGGGCCAGATTATGCAGCAGGTGCCTAACTTACCAGCTCCTGCGCGGCCAGCGGCAATTGCCAAAGCGCAGCAGCTTGCAGCGATACCAGCGGATCAACAGATTGCTCGCCTGAAAGGTGATAAATGGGGATTTGGCTGGAACGCGGGTATTTTGTACGAAGTGGACAAAAACAACCGCTACGGCCTAACCTACCGGTCTGAAGTTAAAATCGATTTCGACGGTGATTATCGTAGCAATATGAATACGGCTGTCCCGGGGTTCCCTTACCCAACCGGCGGCTCGACAATCCCGGGCTCTTTGACGCTGAATCTGCCTGAAATGTGGGAGTTGTCAGGTTACAACCGCGTCGCGCCAAAATGGGCCGTACACTATAGCCTTGCTTATACCAGCTGGAGCCAGTTCCAGGAGCTGAAAGCGACCGGCAGCAACGGCCAAACGCTGTTCTATAAAGACGAGAGCTTTAAAGACGCCTACCGCATCGCGCTGGGTACCACCTATTACTACGACGATAACTGGACCTTCCGTACCGGTATCGCCTTCGATGATAGCCCGGTACCGGCAGCCACTCGCTCTATCTCCATCCCGGATCAGGATCGTCTGTGGCTGAGCGCAGGTACCACCTACGCCTTCAACAAAGATGCATCCGTAGACGTTGGCGTATCCTACATGCACGGCCAGCACGTGGAAATCAAAGAAGGTCCTTACACCTTCCGTTCCGAAGGCAAAGCCTGGCTGTACGGCGCGAACTTCAACTACCGCTTCTGATAAGCTGCCGGCATAAAAAAGGGTGAACATCATGTTCACCCTTTTTATTTATAGCGACCGGTTACTGTGAGTCGATATCCTTCAGATCGCCCTGAATCGCCTGGGCGTTCGGATTATCCGCCGGCGTGAGCTTACCGCCATTGGCGATAAAGTCGTGGCGCTGGAAGTAGGCCTCACGCACCAGGATATACGGGTCTGAGGACTGGCGCAGCAGGCCATCGGAATCCAGCAGCTGGGCGCGGGTCTCGACCCCTTCAACCGCCCATTTACCGATAGACATCGGCCAGGTCAGCCAGGAGAGCACCGGATACAGCCCATCGGCCATATCGCCGCCTTCATCACGCAGCGTAAAGCTACCGTAGAACGGCAGCTGCAGGTACGGGCCATAGCCAACGCCGTAGTGGCCCAAAGTGCTACCAAAGCGATGCGGTTCGACGCGCTGCAGCTGCGGATTCGCCATCCCGGCGACGTCAATCAAACCGCCCATCCCGAGGATGGTGTTGAGGAAGAAGCGGGTAAAGTGGATCATACCTTTATAGGGATCGCCCTGCAGAAAGTAGTTTGCCATCACCGCCGGTTCTTCAAGGTTGCTGGTAAAGTTACTCAGCCCGTTACGCGCCGGCTGCGGGACATAGTCACGCCATGCCACGGCTACCGGACGCAGGACGTACGGATCCACCACGTTAAAGTTGAAGTTGAACATCGTACGGTTAAACCCTTCAAGCGGGTCTGAACGCCCCTGCGGCGAATCGCCAGGGCTGGAACTGGCACATCCCACCAGCAGTGTGGCGCCGAGCGCAAGCGCCGACAGGCGATAATTCATAGGTGTGTCTCCCTGTTAATTTTGGCTATCGCTGTGGGTCATCCGGGGACTGCAGCCTCCATGAAGATATCGCCCGAAGCAAGGTGCACTCTGGTGCCTGCTTTCAGCATAGCCCTCTTTGGTATTAAGTATTGCGTCCTGATTCTATACATATTTTGCAATATCCGTATTGCTATTCTTGTCATTGGCTAAAAAATAGGAGGTTCACCAGCACCATACGCCAAAAATATCTCTACGCTTATGATAATGAAAAATCATTGAGGGAAACGGCATGATTTCATCCCCAAAGCCCCCAAAATCGCCCGATCGCCACGACAGCGAAGAGATGGCGGTTGAGAGCGACGAGAAACAGCAGGGCGAGGAAATAGAGGTTGATGAGGATCGCCTGCCCTCACGCGCCATGGCAACGCACGAAGAGATCCGCCAGGAGGGGGAGAAGGAGCTTGAGCGCGACGGCATGGCGCTGCTGTGGTCTGCGGTCGCTGCGGGCCTGTCGATGGGCGCCTCGCTGGTCGCCAAAGGGATTTTTCACGTTCATCTTACCGACGTAGCGGGCGGGTTCTTACTGGAGAATCTGGGCTACACCTTCGGTTTTATCATCGTTATCATGGCTCGCCAGCAGCTGTTTACCGAGAATACCGTGACCGCCGTGCTGCCGATCATGCATAAGCCCACTCTCGGTAACATCGGCCTGTTATTACGTCTATGGGGCATCGTGCTGGCGGGAAACCTCATCGGCACGGCACTCGCCGCGTGGGCCTTTGATGTGATGCCAATATTTGACCCTGCCACCCGCGACGCCTTTGAGAAAATCAGCCTGAAGGTCATGCAGAACACGCCGGGCGAAATGTTTGCCAACGCGATTATTTCCGGCTGGCTGGTGGCAACGATGGTGTGGATGTTTCCCGCCGCCGGGGCGGCAAAAATCGTGGTCATTATTATGATGACCTGGCTTATCGCGCTCGCCGATACCACCCATATAGTGGTCGGCAGCGTCGAGATATTTTATCTGGTCTTTAACGGCTCGCTACCGTGGCAGGAGTTCATCTGGCCTTTCGCCCTGCCGACGCTGGCCGGCAATATCTGCGGCGGGACGTTTATTTTCGCCCTGCTCAGCCACGCCCAGATCCGCAACGACATCAGTAACGAGAAAAAAGCGCGGGCCACAGCCAAAAAAACGCCCTAAGTGGCGATAGATTAAGCAGTCAGCCGATAGCGGCTTAACCTGTAAGGAAAAAAACGCTATAATCCCGCCGCTTCGTCCCCTTAGTTAAATGGATATAACGAGCCCCTCCTAAGGGCTAGTTGCAGGTTCGATTCCTGCAGGGGACACTTCTTCACAGTTCGCTCCGATTCGCTACAGTTCGCAAAATCCCCCTCATAGCAAGCTCTCCACAAAAAACGCAGTTCGCCATAGTTCGACTCAGATCGTTGACAGCCGCACTATTCAGCGGGTAAAAAACGAGTAAATAATTTTACCCACCGGAATTTTACCCATGCTTACCATCAAGCAGATCGACGCGGCAAAGCCGAAAGATAAGCCATACCGCCTGCTGGACAGCAACGGCCTGTACCTCTACGTACCCGTATCCGGCAAAAAGGTATGGCAACTGCGCTATAAGATTGATGGCAAGGAAAAGGTTTTAACAGTCGGAAAGTACCCATTGATGACACTGCAGGAGGCGAGAGATAAAGCGTGGCTTGCAAGGAGGGATGTTTCGGTAGGGTTTGACCCGGTCAAAGCGAAAAAACTTTCCGTTAAGGACAACTCATTTTCTTCTATCTACCAGGAATGGTTCGATCACAAAAAACAGGTATGGTCCGCCGGCTACGCCGATGAATTATCTCGCATGTTCCGGGATGATATTCTGCCTATGATCGGCAGTCTGGAAATTCAGGATATCGAGCCACTACAAATTCTTGAGGTTATCAGGCGATTTGAAGACCGCGGGGCAATGGAGCGCGCCAATAAAGCACGGCGCCGATGTGGGGAGGTTTTCAGGTATGCGATAGTCACAGGCAGGGCCAAATACAACCCGGCTCCTGACCTTGCTGATGCGATGAAGGGATACAGAAAGCAGAACTATCCTTTCCTGCCTGCAGACCAGATACCGGCATTCAACAAGGCCCTGTCAGGTTTCTCAGGAAGCATAGTTTCGAAGATTGCTACTCAGGTTTTGCAATACACTGTGCTCCGCACCAAAGAGCTCAGGTCTATGCAATGGGCGAACGTCGATTTTGAAAACAGGATGATTACTATCGACGCCGCGGTGATGAAAGGCCGACGCGTCCACGTTGTGCCTATGTCGGATCAGGTAATCAATCTGCTAAACGCACTGAAGCCAATAACCACCCCGATATCGGATTTCGTTTTCGCCGGCCGCAACGACAAAAAGAAGTCCATCAGTGAAAATGCCGTTCTGCTTGTCATACGGCAGATAGGATATGAAGGACTGGCTAGCGGCCACGGATTCCGCCACCAGTTCAGCACAATTATGAACGAGCATGAATGGCCGGCTGACGCGATAGAGAAACAACTAGCGCACGCTAATAGCGGCTCCATCCGCGGAATCTATAACCACGCCCAGTACATCGACAAGCGAAAAGAAATGATGCAGTGGTGGGCGGATTATTTAGATGGAAAGGTGGCGTGATGCCACCTTGGTCATACCGGGCAGTCATCCCTACGCAGGTCGTTGACGGTGAACGTTACGACGCCGAACACTTCGACACCATCACCCTCGATCGCCTTATCGTCTCAACTTGCCCGCCCTTGAGCTCTGCTTTCGTTGTCTGTCGGGGAACATTAAAATATTTAATGAGTCATTAATCACACTTCAGGTGTAAATTAGTGGATATTATTACTATTTACATGGATTAACTGACAGTGAAAGGTTTTCTGGTTCTTCCCTTGTTGCTGATTTCATTGATATTAATTTTTAACGCCTTTATCAAAACACCTTCAGTAGAGGTCGTCAGAAAAAAATGTATGTGGTTTGACGGTGTAATGCTCTCGTGTATGAAAAACTACAAACTGGATGAAGACCGGTAAATTTAACCACAGGTTAGGCTCCAGTTATTGTGTGTAGCATATTTGATTGTCGAATTCGACACCGCCTTTCTCTGGGCGGTTTAATCTTCATCGTTGAGGCTCTCTTGTGGGATTACAAACAACCTTCACCTGCATGCTGGTTCTGTTGGCAATGAGTTTACTCATCCCCTGAACTTAATGCTTCGACTTTCATCATGCAGTATTGTTAAATAATAAGACAGCCAGCAATGATGTTCTGAGCATCAGACCGGCGACTGATAAGGAAATCGCGAAGGAGTTTGTCGAGACTACTCTGAAAGATTCCTAGGAGACGGCGGACGACTGGTTTGTACGCTGATTAGCTTCTAAAGTATTCAGTGATGCCTGTTCTGCCCGAAGGCATTATCCCCGCCCGGCAGCTCTTGCATACGGCTGTCGGGCGGGCTCAATCCTCAGGACCAGTTCAGGAGAGGTTGTGCCTGTCAATTTTTGTGACAGGCGCTATGATGCTGCTGATTATTTAGCAAGGAGATATTGCTGAACGGCGATATGCTCAGCTGTAGATAAAGCTCCATTAATCAGGATGACTGAGCGGACATCACTGCTTAATGATGTTGCGTTGTTGTCTTGTTTTCTTCCAATGAGTACATTTTTAGTTCCAGCTGCACGCTCTCCGCCCAGACCTACAGCAGTAGAATCATATTGCTGAGTATCCGGGTTATAGACGGCAACAGTCACCGTACCATTGCGGATGAAGGCTGTAAAAGCACAGTAATCGCCAACCGCGATTGATGACGGGAAATCAACATCAGCAATAGTCGTCTGAGCAACCCCGGAATTTTGTGCAGCAGCTCGTAGTTGTCCGGCGGCGCTAACCCCAACAGCAAAACCGATTCCGTCTGAACCGGAACCGCTGAAATCGCTGATAAAATACAGACTACCGGATGGTACCGCTGGACGTTTAAAACACCCGCCAACGGTGAGCTGCAATGCGGCTTTTTCATTCGTATCAAGATAATTATCAGCACTCACGGAAACATAGCCTTTGCTGCTGGCCAGTGAACCAGTTATTTTTGCTGGATTTTCGGGATTAAAGCTATTGTTCGCGACATCTGTTACATCCTGACCAAAGTAGTACCCAGCATAGGGCGTTGCAGTACTTAAACCAGGAAAATCCTTAAACCAGTTTTTCACTGTAAAATCAGCCAGCGTTTTCATACCAGAAATAACCGGCAATTTCCCGTCGATATAGATAGAAGTGATTGACATCAGTTATTCCTCAAAAAAGTTTTTTTTTATGCTTTTGGTCAAAACGAAAGCGCCAAGATTGCTCAGGTGCAAAGTGTCTTCCCACGCCCCATTAGAATTGCTGTAGGTTTTGGGGAAAATTTTATAGCCACTGATATAGCTGCAGTTCGTTTCAATGGCGATATCGCGCATTTCATTATCATAGTCAGACAGAGCAGGAACCCCTGTCGCATTTGATTGCGCTGGAGATATCAGGCAGATACATACGCCTGGGATTGCTTGCTGATACTGCGTAATGATCTCCGTGATACCTTCGCGATACTGGTCCAGTCCCTTGCTCTTCCTGAAGTCATTTGTCCCGAGGATAATGAATAACAGATCGATATCCAGATACTGAGCGGTAGGCTTTATCCAGTTTGACCAGTTAAGGTAATCGCCTGCTGTTGAAGCGCCGTTCCCCATGCGAGAAATTGTCACCCCGGAAGCCACTCCGGAATCCTTACCATACATACCAAAGATTGAAACTAACCCGTTACCTACGGTGGTGATCATGACTGTGTGGGCTGCTGAGGTCAGGCCTGATAAATCATATTTTTTACCCTGCCCGGTATTGGTACCGGCAATCGTTGCCACTGTAGTGCCGTCAACAATCAGGTTAAAGCTGCCGGTGCCATCGTAATAAAAAAGTGAAAGTTCGGTAGCCTTCACGCCTGACCAGGTCATTGTGGCCACAGAACCGGTGTTATACATCGCGTTTCCGTCCGGACCACAACCATATGCCGGCGGAGCGTTATTGTGCTCGTTGTCACCATCATAAATTGTGAAGCCGGTAGAGGAGAGCGTAATCCCGGCCATCACGGCATCGGGACGCGTAGATACGCTAATCCAGCCAGGGTCTTTATACGACCCACCCAACATACTGATTAGTGATTTAGGAATGGTGTTTTTTTCTGTCCAGGAGTCACCAGTGAAAGCCACGTTAACGCTCGGTGCTTCGGAATTAAAGACCAGGCCTTTCTTGAAAAGGAATTTAAAAATATCCCCTTCAATATATTTTGAGTCCGCTCCGCCGGCTGCACTAATGATTGCCTGAAGAGTTGGCCCGAACCCTGCGGCGTCTATTCTTCCATTATCCAACCAGAAGGGAACATTGCCATCTTCGTCATAAATCAAGGGGAAATATGATGTGTTGTAATCGAGTTGGTTGATCATTTTACTAACCAGTAGGTTAGGTATTGATGCTACGGCTTCTTTGAGTTGAGGCCCGAACCCTGCGGCGTCCAACAGACTGTTAACCAACCACAAAGGAACGTAGCCATCTTTGTCGTGAAATAATGGGATCATTTCTGGAAGGTAGTCTCCGGGAGTGAGTCTGGCATCTATTTTATTATCTACTGTTAAATCCGATGGCATCTGGCGCCCGGTAGCTTCCAGGGTACCACCGTTGTTGATGTACTCGTCTGCCAGAGAACTCCCGTCGGCGCTACGTACATACGTGGTAGAGCCATCGGGGATATTCGCAATATCAGCCTGCGCCGCCTCAAGTGTCATGTACTGCCGGCTTAGGGGGATCAGGTTCTGCCGGGTTTCCTCTACGACCGTATCGGCATCAGCTAACACTTGATCAAGTGTGTCATCAACATTTTTATCTATGCCCGCCATTGTCTTACGGACAATTCCGGCGCGCGTTGTCAGCTCTTCCTCTTCGCTATTAACGAACTCATCGACAGACAGCATGTTGTCCCATGCATTAGGCATGGAAGCTGACGGTACTGGATCACCGGTATTATATTTACTCATGGTCGCCCCAATAAAAAAACCAGCCATGAGGCTGGTTTGAGTGCAGGTAATTTCGGAGGTTAGCTTGCGCTATTTATTTTTGAAAAATCTTTATCGTCATAAAACAGACCATCAGTCTCGTTATAAAACATTCCAGACTGACAAAAAATTTCACTGGAATATTCAATAATCTGCAATCCTTCCAGCGAATAACCACTTTCGGCAACAATGATATTAATCACCCGCCCATTATCCACGACAGCACAGTTACCAGGCATTATGAGAACTCCTCAATAATTACATAGCCGTTAGCGCCTTTACCTGACGATCGAGCAACAGTATCGTAAGACGCACCGGCGCCACCTGCTCCGGGAAAAAATCCATCATCGCCTGAAGAGCTGACATGAGGCAGCCCCCCGTAACTGCTATGAGATGCACCACCAGTCCCCCCGAGGCTCCCGACAAACCCCTGGCCGCCCTGTCCCGTAACAGAGAAAATAGTCCCCACAGATGGGGCGCCAGGAACGCCGCCTGCGGAGTTTCCTGTTGAGTTTCCGCCCTTCCCGCCTCCCGCGCTTATCCCAAGAGCTGCCAGCGTCGTGTCACCACCATTCCCGCCATCTCCTGCAGAGTTAGCTGCAACTGCCGAGCCGCCAGCGCCGATGACGATACTGTCACCAGAGATAGCCGAAATGTCATATAGCCCCTCAACATAAGCCCCACCGGCACCGCTTGCAGCACCGGTTCCTGCTGTGGCAGTACCCTGACCACCTCCGCCAGCACCCCAGGCTTTAACCCTGGCCTTTTTGGCTCCAGCCATCTTTGTCCAGGTGCCGCTCGCGGTGAATACCTGAACATTCAGCAAGCGCCCTTCTGCGTGGGTGTTAAGAGCTGACTGGAGAATACTAAGCAGCAACGCTGTATCACCACCATCCAGAACATCGCTACCAGTGCTGTCTGCCATAAACTGTGCCAGAACAGCGGCAATCGTTGAGGACTGCCTCAGGGCTTTATTCACCTGAGCAGATGATGCTTTGCCAGACATAAATCCCGAAGCCAGCGCAGATAAAACCTCATAATCAGCCTGCGAAAGTACGTTTGCACCACTGCCGATAGCAAAGGCCTTGAAATTGTTAATAGCCATTAAAGTTGTTCTCCCCATGCGCCTTCATCAAATCCAGCGATATATTCATTTTCAATATCGAAACCAAAAAACTGATAACTATCGATCGTGGTTTCTATATCCCGGACACGAACCCCGGCAGCCTTTATCGTCATGTATCCATTTTTTATTGCCCACCAGAGCTCGCTATTTATCTGGTCTATCGGGTTTAGGTCATATCTGGAAGGAACATACCCAGGAGGCAAAGTAATAAACGGACCGCGATTAACAGCGCTATCCAGGATAAGCCTGTCGATTTCACTCATAGCCACCGCAGGGTCACCGAGTATCCAGATAGAAATCGACATATCCTGGTTATCTATAATCGCCATACGAATGCCTGATCCGGATAACGCTTCATCCAGAATAGCTGGCAGAGAATCGTTCTGGCCGTTCCAGTTATTTATCGCCACTTTCACCTTTAGCATTAGCCGGTATATTTCATCACTCAGATCAATAAACCCGTCGTCAGGGTCGTATGGCCCCTGCCAAACTCCCTGATCCCATCCAACGCGTTCGGTATCCCACGAAAAATAAATACCGGTGACTGGTGTAGACACTCGACGCGATCTCCCTACCCATTCACCAATGGCATCAAGCTGTGTACCTACCGCGCTATCAATATCAAAAGCAGAGATGAGACCAGAAACCACTGTCGATACATCAGTGAGAGGCCTGGTAGACAGGTCAACGTGAGCGAAGAACCCTGGCTTTCCAGCGTGATAGTTGGTAATCAGATCGGTGTATTTGCTCATGGCACCACCAGATTGATATTGCTGACGCTGCAGGATGCTGACTGGTCAAACGCGATAACAACATTAGCCGCAGCCACTTCGTCTGCTGATATGCCTATCAGGAGCTCGGTGATGTCGTAATAACGCGCGTTCCCGCCGCTGACGACGCCAAGGTTTGCCGGAGAATAAACGCGGCTCAACCGCACGCTGGCACCAATAGCCAGAGAGTTAATATACGCCGTGATGGCCGACTTAATTTCCTCACCGACCTGTGAGGTATATCCCGTCAGCGGGTCGATGGTGATTTTGACAAAAATCGGCACATCGACCGGGCGGGAGAATCCCACATTGTGAGGGTTGCCGTATTTATCCAGAACAGTGATTACCGTACTACCATATGGAGTGGTTCCCTGTCCTTTCACGCCCCGGATGGTATCGGCGATAACCGTAGCATCTCCACCCTCTACGATCGCTGCAATGGAGTGCGGCGGCAGCCCGTTTGCATCCGGAACATCTTTATCGTTCTCATAGAGCTTGTGACGGGTCACGCCTTCAACGTTGGCAATCGCACCATCGACCGCATCAAACGGCGTGAGAGAGGCCAGCGCAACGCTTTGCGACTGCCTCACCCGTAGCTCGGCGTCAGTCTCTGCGGCGATACCAACGGTGGCCGCCAGCGGGTTAGTTACAGAAGCCCACCCGCGAGTCGGCGTATTGATGCCGCTTACCGACCCGGCGACCGCAGAAACCGCCCCGCTATTCGCACACGTTGCCGTAGCGACCACGGTACCGTCAGTGCCGATCACCACCGTTGCCGGCAGATTCCAGATCACGCTATTGGTATCGCGTACCGAGCCGTTCGTGATGGTTGTACCGACGGTACCGGTCAGCAGCAGGTCAACAGTTGAATTCGTCGCTGCACGACGGGTGATGCCGTTAATTTTGACGTTGCTCGTCAGTGCGTCACCCAGAGCCGTCGCCGGCGAGAATGACCGGTAAACCGAAATGGCCGTGTTATTGGCGTCGTGGATAGCCAGAGCCACCAGCGCCACCATCTGGCCGTCTTTGCTGTCCGGTTCTAGGTAGGCATCATTGCCGTAAATCTGCTGGAAATAGCCGGTAATGGTGTCCAGCACGGTTTGATAGTCGGGCGCACTTATCCCCTCAGCGGTTACCGTTGCCGATAAGCCGAGTGTGTCGAGGTCCAAAGACATTACGCCTCCGAGGTTACTGTGGTTGTCCCGTAGATGGTTTCTACCGTTGCTGTGAACGTTACACGCCGCGTACGCCCGTCAACTTCGGTGTTAAATTCGGTGATGCCGCTGACGCCCTGTGTTTCCAGGATGCGCCGGCGGATAGCCAGGTTATAGGTGTCTGGCCGTTGTTTGCCGAGGACTGACTGAATCCAGGGCGTTCCCTCAGTTGTGTCGAGGAACCACTGACCATACCAGAGCAGGAAGCGCGTTTTTATGGCCTGCGCGACGGCCTCCGGAGAGTTCACCAGCCAGGTGTCATCACCCTGACCAAACGTGTAATCCCCGCCATCATCCTCGCGTCGGTATCTCATTGCGGCGCCCCCGTGCTACCACCGCCACGCTCAACGCCTCCGTGGGTATGGCCTATCTGGCTGATGCCGCCAGCGACCTGATCGCCAGTTGAGGTGATTTCGCCATTGACCTGCAGGGGCCCGTTAATGGTTATCTGCGGGCTGGTGATGGTTACTGCACCGCCGGCGGCCAGTTCAATGATTGCGGACCCGTCATCGGTACGCAGCTGCGCGGACTTAGTGCTGATGCCGCTGATTTTCTTCGCCTGCGACTGCGGGCCTACGATACAGAACGCATCCGAGAGATCGTGCATCCTCCCGTCTACCGGTTCCTGTATACCCCCGTTCTGCCACCAGAAATCAATGCAGCGGTCGGAAAAGGTAACCAGGCATTCATCGCCGGCGCTGATGGGAAATGTAAGCGTGCAGCCACCACCGCGGGGGAATATGACAGGGACATCCACAAGCAGCGGCAGGTTTACGGATACTTCGGCGCCAGAAGAGTCATGTTCAACGCCTTTAATTGCGGGCTGAATAACGGCGGTTACGGCGTCTGGATCAAACGACTGGATGATACCGGGAATGGATACGCGCATCGTGGACATGATCGCCTGCGCCAGCTGCGCGTCGGCCTGCTCTTTGCTGCCGAGCTGGGAGTTTAGTGCTACGGGCATTTGGGTTACTCCGGGCATTAAAAAACCCGCCGGAGCGGGTTAGTTGAATGTTCTATAAGTTACACTGTGCGATGGGTCACCTATGGTCCCATAGCACTCAATAGTGTGTGAGTCTCGGACATTGAAAGCATTAACCCCAGAATAATCAAGAGTGAAGTAATAGACTTGCTTTCCATTTGACCCTGTACATGATTCTGTGTAAATGCCTTTTCTCAGAAGTGACCGTCCAGACGGTCACCGAACTCGATAATAAAGCGGCTCATTGCCATACGCCAGTCCCTCAGCGGCATCGTCCATTTCTGTGATGCCGCCTGGATTGCCAGCCACACCACCTTTTTCACCGCGTCGTCTGTCGGGAATACCTTCCGTTTCTTGATTGCATGCCGGATCACGCTGTTCAGCGACTCGATGGCGTTGGTCGTGTAGATCACCTTGCGGATGTCTGCCGGGTAAGCGAAGAACGTCGTCAGGTTGGTCCAGTTTGCCTGCCAGCTCCGGCTTATCTGCGGGTAGCGGCTGTCCCAGGCACTGGAGAACGCTTCCAAAGCCTGCAAGCCGGCCTCTTCCGTGGCAGCCTGATAGATGGCTTTCAGGTCACGGGTCACTGCTTTGTAGTCCTTCCAGGAGACGAACCGCAGGCTGTTGCGCACCATATGCACGATACACAGCTGAATGCGGGCTTCCGGATACACCGCGTTGATGGCGTCGGGGAAGCCTTTCAGCCCGTCAACACAGGCGATGAGGATATCGTTCAGACCACGGTTTTTCAGCTCTGTCAGCACATTAAGCCAGAACTTCGCACCCTCATTTTCGGCCAGCCACATACCCAGCAGTTCTTTCTGGCCTTCGATATTGATACCCAGTGCCAGGAACACAGATTTGTTGATAACGCGGCTGTCCTGCCGGACTTTCAGGACGATACAGTCAAGATAAACAATGGGATAGACTGCATCCAGTGGACGATTTTGCCATTCGACAACCTGCTCAATGACAGCATCGGTGACCTTTGAGACCAGGGCCGGTGAGACATCCGCGTCATACAGCTCTTTGAACGCGGCGGCGATCTCACGGGTGGTCATCCCTTTGGCGTACAACGATAAAATTTGGTTATCCATCCCGGTGATCCGGGTCTGGTTTTTCTTTACCAGTTGCGGTTCGAAAGAGCCATCGCGATCGCGCGGTGTACGCAGCTCCAGCGGGCCATCGCCAGTGATAACTGTCTTTTGGGTATAGCCGTTGCGGGCGTTGGTCGCCGGTTTGGGCTGATGTTTATCGTAGCCGAGGTGATGGGTCATTTCGGCGTTGAGCGCCGCCTCAACACTGATTTTTTTGAGCAGGCGATCGAACTGGTTGAGATCGTCAGGGGTTTTGAGATTTTTGGCCAGTTCATTAGCCAGAGCCTGCAACTGTTTTTCGTCCATAAATTAACCTGTTTTTGATGTTGGATTGAACATATCAAAATCAGGCAATTACACAAATCTATGTACAGGCTCTTCCATTTTGGTTATCTACACCGCTATTGGTATTTTCAACTTCAAAAGAATCAGGATAGTTGAGAGAATTTTTTGCAATGTCTTTGCATGTAAATATCACATCATTTTGCAGCAAAACTTTTTCCGATAAAGGTTTTGGTTTTGCCTTTTCCTTCTCATCTGCCTGTTTTTTCTGGTAGTCGCGTCGCTCGGCTTCTGCTTTCTCCCGTCCATCCTCAATCGTTTTAATAAACAACTTATCATCCTGACTTAGGGATGATGGTTCCTTGTTTTTTAGTTCTTCATACTTTTTACTATCGTTCGAGTGGTTGCCGATTAAATATGCAACGACAACAATAACAGCCAAAACAATCTTCTTCCCTGTACTGACCGCCATTTATAACCTCCGACAAAACGCAATCCGTTATGTAACAATCATTTTATACGCTTGCAATCATAGGTCCAAAATTGCCGGGGATCATCCATATTTTTACGAACAACTTCAACGTTAAGGATGGCTTTGCCGTTGCGCTTAACGTAATCGAGACCGAGCCAGCGGCCAGTGTTGGCGTCAGGAAGCATCCATTGCATCATGACGTTATCGAAATCGTTTTTTTGCTTAAAAAATGACATTTTCTGAGTTGCCGGAGCCTGGCCGTTGATATGCATCAACCCATCGCTTTCACCCTTCAACAGAAAGGGCCCACACTGCGTAGCGGAAAATGCACCGCAGGAATAAAACAAAGTGACGCCAAGCAACAACTCCCAGCCTTTCATCATCCCACCTTATTTAACGTGCTTACAGATTGTAGCTCAGCAGCCCCCTTCGCAAGGCACAGCAGATCCATATACCACGCCTGCCCGCGAGTATCGCCAGTATAGTCAATGCTGCCGACAATGTAATCACCATCGGTATTGATTGCAGACAACTGTGCGCCTGGCAGCCCATCGACATAGATATTGCCATCCGTGGTGTTTTCGCCCAGGCGCCCCGGTGACTGTCCAACCTGGTCGTTGCCAAGAGCCACGCGGTACACTGACACCTGATCCAGCCGGATAAGGCCGCCCAGCTTAATGTTTGGGTTTATCAGACAGCGTACATTAACGCCGGCGCCCATTGTCTGCTGAGGCATGCCAATCAGGCCGGTATCGGCGTTGAGTACGATCGCCTCCTGAATATACTTATCTTCAGGAACGATATGCACCTGGTTGTTTTCGTACCACCAGTTGGCTTTGCACTGACCCGCCAGGCTGTACATCAGGCGGCCGGTGTTCTGGTAGATAGTGCGCCCGCGGGGAAAAATGGTTGCGCCAAAGTCCGGCCTGCTGCCTTCAGTTATGCCGTAAGGGCTCAGGGTCTGCATGCCGAGATCAAACAGGTCTGCATGCTTCCAGCCAGCCGCTACGGTCGTTTTTACGCTGGCGTTCAGGTGACCTTCCCAACCGTCAATACACTGAATGAGCACCCAACTGTCGGTTACGTTTTCCTTCCCTGTGATAGTAAACCGAATATCGCCATTGAAAATCAGTCCGATGTTTTTATCGGGATACTCCCCGCTCTCGTCAGCAATTCCGTTGTAACCGGCGATGACCCTTATACGGGTAAATTCCTTTCCCATTATTCGGTTCTGGGTTTCTGGCGCCAGATTGTAAATTTTGAAGTTACCCACAAAACCATTAAATATCGTGGCGGGCATCTTCTGGATGTTAAACGTCACTTTGAAATCTGACAGCGAAATTCCGTCGCCTTTATCATTGATAAGTTGCAGCTCGAAATGCCGCATCCAGTTTTGTGACATGATTACTCCGTTACCACGTATAGATGGCTTTTGATTCCGAGGTCTGTTTCCGTAGGGTTGTCGTTCGCCGTGTCATCACAGGCGACATAGAGCGAAAACCCCAAACCAAGAAAGCGGTACTGCGCCAGCAGGTCGGCGCCGGTGATCAGGGGTATGCCCTTAATCAGGTCGGCGCCGGCGCTGTCCATAATATCCAGACACCAGAACATCGCCCGCCAGGTAACAGCCATTTGAAAGCTCTTTCCCGCCAGAGCAACTGCGAACTGCTGGTTATCGGGTGACAATGGGATTTCTGATACAGCCATTTAACCTCCGGTGAAGAAACGTACACCCCGGCTTAGCAATGACTCATCCTTAGGCGTTGGAGTTTTCACGCCTGAGTTTTGGACTGCCGAGGTATTAGCCCCCTCTTTCATGTTTTCCTTTGCGGCCACACTAACTGTCTGCGTCTGGGTGGTGATGACCTCCCTTAGCGTAATGGTCGCCATCAGGACATTCTCGCTGGCGCGATCGGTAGTCACATCGAGGGAGCGAATTACCATATTGGTATACAGTCGCTTACCTGTGGTTACGTCGAGTAACTGCCTTTCCCGCTGCATTTTTAGAAGCTCTGCATAAACTTCCTTTGGCCCCATGCTATTGAGCGGCGTCGATAACCCAATGTTGCGGGTATCGTAAAAATCCAGCAGTGAACCGCCACCAGCAAAGCCAGTCTCCATTACAACTTCTGATGGTCGGCGATAGGCGTGATCGGAGATAAACCCGGTCCCGGCGGTGGTTGCCCTTTCCACCGGGTGCTCGGTTATTTCCAGTGCATCACTATGCCGTTCGGTAACCACCACGTCGGGGATCATCAGGCCAATTCGCCTGGTCTGCTGCTGGAATAGCGTAGAGAGAATATCCATCAGCTCGGCCCCCTCGCCAGTTGCTGAGTCGTGCGGGCGCTAACATTGCTCTGGTTATCAGCAACGATTTTACCCGCCTCGCGCGGGTCGCTCACGCCGGAGATATTGATAACGGTATTCTGGTTCACCGTTGCCCCTGCCGCCTGATGAGCCAGTGGGCTATTCCAGTTCGAATAGCCCTCCTTGCGAGCCATAGACTGCATCAGAGCCCCCATCGTATTTGGGTCTGACAGGTTAAGCGCTGCTGTTGGCGATACGCCCATCCATCCTGCGACCTGTCTGGCGTACTGCTGCGGGTTGTTATTGTCTCCCGCTGGCGCCCAGGTGCTGACGATATCCATGATGGTCTGCAGGCGGCGGCCGGTGGTTTTTCCTGTGAAGTAGCGCATCAGCTGGTTTTTCATTGCAGTCCAGCCGTGGAGAGCATTCTCGAAGGTGCGGAAGCCCCCGCCGCCCACGGGGCGGATGTTACCGGGGTTGTTGTTGCGATCAGCCAGAGTGTTGCCCGTCCCGCCTGGAATATCCGGCTGGATATTGGAACCATGAACAATACTCGTCTGAGTTTCTCCGGCGCCGGCGCCTGGCGTCTTGCCCTGTTGCCATATCGCGATACCCAGGCGCTTCACTTCGCTCCAGTTACCTTCGTTGATGGCATTCAGCAGATCGCCGATCATGCTCAGCATCTTGCTGAACTCCCCCATCTGCATGATGAAGTTATCGAAGTCCCATTTCAGTGACCAGGCTTTCGGGTCTATGCCAAGCAGCTTTGCGATTGAGTTGGTAAGGTCAGAAACCGTATTGCGCAGCGACCTAATAAACTTCTCTGCGTTGTCGATCTCCGTCTTCCACTTGCCCCAGTCAACCAGGCTTTTCCCGCCCTCCCTCCAGGTCTGGTAGTCCTCCCAAAGCAGTGCTACAGCAGCGGCTAGACCGAGAACCCACGTAATCGGGGATGCGAGCATTGCGCGGTTCAGTAGCCACCACGCGGCAGTCAGCGCACCCAGCAGCTCTATCAGCTCCTGCGACTGTTTATCGAGAGAATCCCACCAGCTGCTGATACTCTGGCCCAGTTGAATGAGGCGGTAAATTACCCGCCCCACCATCTCACCAGCCCAAAGGATGCCCTTAACCGTCGCGGTGATTGCCCCTTCGATTTTTGGGAAGTTATCCAGGATCTGGCGACGCAGCCGATCCAGTGACCCGGCCAGACCATCAGCCAGGTTAGAGCCGATTTTGTCTCGTGCCATGCCAACCATTTCACCGAACGAGCGCAGCGACGTCATGAATTTATTTGCGCTAACAGCGGCCGTGTTTGCGTTATAGCCGATCGCCTTCGCCATTGCGGTGTATTCAGCGCTGAACTGACCAATCCCCCGCCGCATTGCCATGAGGGTATTTTCATCAATACCCAGCATCTGCGCGTACTGATTAGCTCGGTAGTACGGCATGCTGCTGAGACGCTGGCCGACGCCGGTAAAGATCGTCGCCATGTCCCGCATGTTGCCTTTAGCATCGCGCGTCTGCACACCCAGGCGATTCAGGAAACCTTCGGCGCCGGGATTGTTACGCACGAACCGTGATAGGTTTTCCAGGGAGCCGCGGGCTGCGTCCACGCTGCCGCCCATCTGGCTTACGGCGTAACCTATCTGTTTGATGCCCTGCACCGTTGCGCCGGTACGCTGAGAGGCCCAGTACAGGTTATCGAGGCTACTGGCTATTTTAGCGGTGAACGCCACAACTGAAGCCGCCGCCAGTTCAACTTTAGTACCGAGCTCGATCGCCTTCAGCGTCGTCCCTGCAACCACGGCATCAAATTTTCTGGCGCCTGCCTCGTCAACCTTGAACCCAAGCGAGATCAGAAAGTCCTTGAGCGTTTCAGCGTTCATTAGCCTCTCTCCATTTCGCTATGCGGTAATCGTTATCGGCTTTGAGGTCCAGCCAGTCATTCATGCGGGCGACGTCGGCCAGGTCGACCGAACCGTCCTTCAATGCGGTATAAGGAATGTACCCGGCTTCCACCGGGCGCATCAGGAAGCTTTCGCCTTCCGGCAGGGATTCCAGCGTTAAGCCTGCGGCGACGGGTCCGCCTTCTCGCTGTCTGGGAGTTCTTTCAAAAAATTTCCCAGGCTGTCGGCGACCACCCGCGCCACCAGCTGCAGCATCGTAAACAGGTCGATATCGTCGAACATCAGCGCGCCCTGGTCGAAAACCTTCACCCACCCTTTTTGATGCTGGCGATTGACTACGCTCAGGCACGGATAGATCACCGCGTTAACGTCTTCATCTGGCAGCGCGGACAGCGTATCGGCAATTTTCGGCAGCACGCTTTCCAGCACGGCACCGGAGTTACCGGCGGCCGCCTGCGCCTTCAGTGTCGAGAACTCGCTTACCAGACCGGCCAGCACCGGCAACAACTTACGGCTTACCTTCAACTGCTGGAAAACGTCGAGTTTGGCGGTACGGTAGTTAACGCCTTTGATTTCAAATTCCATCGGTTAGAACTCCCCCAGCAGCTGGTCGATTTTGATGCAGTCGAATACCCACGACACCGTATTGCCAACTTTGGCGTTAGCGTGATCCGGCTGTTTCTGGAACGCGCATCCGCGGGCGGTCGAGATATCGCCGGATGCTTTGTTTCGCACGACGATAACGTTGTTGCCCCAGGTGGCGGAGGACTGACTCTGTGCGTTGTACATCAGGGACAGCTTTTTGTTTACCGGGGAGGTTTTCAACAGAGTGACGGTGATTGTGCCGCTTTTGCCGCTGTGCAGGCTGTGCATGCCTTCGCCGTCTGCACCGATGGTCATGGTGTTTTTTGCCTCGGTCATCGTAACCGTGATGCCCTCTTCGGAGTTCGCCGAGCCGTAGCCCAGATCGATACTTCCGGTCGGGCCGGTAAGGGAGGCCGAGACGTCAATAAAGCTGTAGGTATTTCCCATTTATTCCCCCTTAACGAACCACGTTGATCTGTACGTCGCCATAATGAATGGCGCCCGCAAGCTTAATCGCCGCCTGAATCACCGGCGACTTACGCGCTTCCCTGTCGGATTGTGCCTGGTTGGCTACCGCGTCGGCGTAGACGTAGTAACCCTTGGTCAGCGTGTCACCGGATTCAATCTGGCCAATCGGGCCACCATTCCAGACGCCCGGAGCAATCAGGCCGTTATTCACCGCCTGATCCAGCGACGCTTCGACGTTGGTCATTAACCGGGTAACGCCGGCATCGGTCTGCGGAATTTTGGTGGTCGAGGTGTACAGCAGGTTAAAGAGATTGGTCTGAACGTAGTTTTGCAGCCAGTCCAGCCCGTGGCGCTCGTCGAAGAAGTCGCCGTTAGCCATTACACCCTGCTGGATAATCGCCGTATCGTTGGCGTAGTAGACGTAGACGTTACCGTTAATGGCATCAATGGCGGCTGCCTGTGCGGTCGTCAGCGTCTCGTACGTCACGCCAGGCTCGGTTTTGAACTTCAGGGTGATAGTGGTGTTGTTGCCTGTGAAATTCACCGTAAACGCACGACCGAAGGCCGAGATAGCGGCATATTTGCTGCTGGTACTGTACTGCCATAACGTACGGGAGTAGCCCGCCGCCTTCAGCTTGTAGCCGATATTGTCGGTATTACCGGATACCAGCACATTCGCGTCATCAGTGGTAACGGCCAGAATGCGGCTCAGACTGGAAGCCTCGATCGCCGCGGACACCGAAATCACATCCGCTTCAACCAGATCAGCGCTATCTGCAATCGCCAGACCGTACCAGTTGGTGTATTGCAGTGAGGCATTAACCGCCTGCAGCAGGGTTTCTACCGTACCTGCTTCACCCTCCGCCAGCGTTTTCGCCCAGCGGCCGATATAGACCAGCGTTGGTTTTGGTGACTGTGAAAAGAAGATGGTCGCCGCCTCGTACTCGGGAGAGTCGACACCAAAATCATCACCGATATCCTCAATGGCTGAATACTGGCGAATACGCTCAGTGACCGGGATAACCGTAGAGGTACCCAGAATGAGGAGCGCCCCGAAGTTACGCCCCGTTGCCGCTACCGGTGACATGATGACGTCAACGTTAACGACATTGGAAACAGGTAAGCCCTGTGCCATGTTTTAATCTCCAAAGAATTGCACTGGCGCGTCGACCAGCGATTTAATGCCGTACTGGCGGATGATTTTGCGGCGCAGGTCAACGCTGATATCGTAGCGGCGTACCCACTGGTTATTGATGAGTTCGGGCAGATTGAGCAGTCGCCCCTGCTGCAGGAACGTCAGACCGACGCGGTTCAGTTCGTCGTTGTTCTGAGCAACCAGCAGGCCATCACGAAAGCGTGTGGCCGTCGCCAGCCCCTTCGGGCCATAAAAACAGAGGATCAGGCTGATGGTTTCATGCGACCACTGCTCGGTGTTCTCTTCGCCCTGCACGTACGCGGGGTTGAAGTCCTCCTGGATGCCGTTAATACCGAACGCGCACCAGGTGGCGCCGTTTTTGGGTATCTGCTTTTGCGGGTCGGTCCAGCGCGGGTAAACCAGCGTGGCAGCCAGCCCGGTCACGCCCCGTATCCAGCGACTGATTAGCCGTTCCAGATCTTCATCGTAGGGCGGCGAATCTCCGACTGGAGTCAGGTAACCCGCCGTAGTGCTGTCGTTACTCAATTGGCGTTCCCCCGTCGAATTCCATCAACTCACAATGCGCCTGAACGAAACCGGCGCCGTATGCCGTGTACGGGTCGACAAAGGTCACGCGGTACTCTCTCCCCCTGTACGTCACAGCGTCAGCGTCTAACCCAGGCTGGCCCTGCGTCAGGCGGAATTGCGTCACGATGAGTATAGCCCCGTTGATGTTCTGTCCGGCGGCCATGCGCTTCGCTTCCAGAGAGCGGTCGACGGTCACCACCCCGGAGAACGGGATATTCTGAGGTGTATTGACCGTGAAGTTATCCGCGTCAACCGTCTGCACCTGCCGGTGACATACCAGCGTCAGATCGACAAAATCCGGGTCCAGCAAAACCTCTGTCACATCGAGAAAAGGCATTATTTCTTCCTCACGACACAGGTGATCGAGTCCATCAGGCTGTGCGTGTCATACAGGGGTTTGAAGTCCTGCCCGTTCCTGCGGCGCTTAGCCTTCGTTTTCTCAGATAAGGGGGCCAGACGGTCACCGGCACCAATCACAGCCTTTGCCGCCATCTGCGCAATCTGCCCTGCGGCTTCAAGGTGTTGTTCTGCCATCGCTGCGTTACCCTCAAGCGCAGCCTGTGCGGCGAGTTTTAACCGCTCCGTGGTTTTGTCCCGTGAATCCTCAATCCCCATGTCGAGAAAAGGCCGGGGTCGCAGCGTCACGGTCTGGCCGTCAATCTCCACGGTCGCGCCAGTGGACTGCAGGTAACCAATTTCGGCGTTGCTCAGTGGCGAATCATCGCGCGGTGGACTCGCCGGGATACCGACCAGCACATCAGTGCCGGACAGCTTATTCAGCGCATCCAGAACGGCAGCGTAATTGTCTGAGCGTATCGTAAGTCCACTTCTCACAGCTGTATCCCCCCGGCACCAAACATCGTTATCAGCTGCCAGAATTCAGCGCCATAGCGGCTGTTATTCCAGAAACCGGCGTCGGGATTAAGCGTCGCGCTGGCATCGTAGCTGACAGAGACTTTATCCACTGATTTGGCCGTCGCCACGCCGCTGTTTGCCCCACCGGCAGTCCCCGCCGCCACGCCACGCATATCGGCAGCGTACAGATACAGATAATGCGCGACGAACAATCCGGCAAAGTAGGGAAACAGTTCTTTACCCGTGATTTTCTCGCTCAGCAGGTGGTCAGCCAGGTTAAGCCGGAAGGTCACCTGTGCATCCGGAAAGGTCGTGGTGCCGGCAAACTGCGGGAAATCACGCCGGAAATCCGCCACGCCCGGAAGCGTTGTGTTTCTGCTCATCACTCCCCCTGAAAGCCCCCGGAGGGGCTGCTGTCAGAGTCCGTCGAGGTAAGCAATGGTTTCCGGATAAACCGGCTCCACCGCACCCAGCTTGCCGTAGTAGGTCACTATCTGCCACAGACCGCGATACTGCACCGGAATGCTCTGCAGCGGCACCATCGGGAAGCGCACAAACTTGTGGTCTTTGGTGTAGGCCACCGCCCGGTTAACGCCTTTCGCGCCCGCGCCTTTCAGCCATTTCACCGCACGGATGTTCAGCGGTACGCCGTTCTGGTGATAGGCGATGGTGTTGGTGGACAGGTAGGTCAGCAGCGACTGGTTACCGGCAGACGACACAATCACGCTCGCCAGATAGGCAAACTGCTCGGGAGGCAGTAACAGGTCGGTCGGCACCACGGCATAAGCCGTTGACGCCCACGCCGCACTGAGCAGCGTATTGATATCATTGCGGATATCGTCCGGGGTTCCCCCGACCCACGATTTGGCGGCGGCGGAGGTGTTAATCCCTGACAGGTTAATCAGCCCCGGCACACCGCCACTCCCCAGCGTTTTATCACCGACGTAAACCTGCTCATCGATATCCATATTCCATTTGAGCTGCATACCCGCGTGTTTCTGGGTATCAATCGGGCGTCCGACGTGCTGCGCGGCGGCCAGCTCTTCCACCGTCCAGCCCAGCTCCATCCCCCACATGTTCAGGGTCCGGAAGCTGCGCTCAATATTGATGCTCACGCCTGCAATCGCCGTGGACTCCTGCGAAACCCAGTTTTTACCGTTCGGATTGGCACCGGTACCGACTGCGCCGAACTGCGTGTTCGTCCAGCTGGAAATCTGGTCGAAAATGGCCACGTCAGTGCGCAGGTCGATATCGCGGCTCCAGGTGTACTGCACCAGCGGTTCATTCAGCGTCTGATCCAGGCGCTCCAGTTCCCCGACGAGAAAAACGCCGGTACTGTCGTAGGTGGCCCGGTCGTAAGTCTGCAAATTTTGCATCACGTATCCTTAAATCTTGTAGGAAATTTCGACATAACCGTCGCTGTCACCGGCACCGGTGAATGCCGCGTCCGGCAGAATAATGGTGTTGATCTGCGGCTTATCGGCAGTCCCGGTGTTTTCTTCGGCGGCCAGTTTCGCGCCCAGCGGGCTGGCGTCAGTCGGGTTCGCATTACGCACGTAAACCGTTCCGCCGCGCGTGATGGCGGAGGCATCGCTTCCGACGTACACCGCCAGATAGCCACGTTTGAGGATGTCGCCGGTGAAGCCAAACCCGGCCCCCACCAGATAGCTTTTATCGGGCACGCTCTGCGTCGGATAGGGCTCTATCAGCAGTCCCTGAATTTTGTCGGCCGTATCGCCTGCCGCCAGCGGCACAAAGGCCACGCCGTCATATTTTCCCGCCAGACCGTAGGCCGGAAACGTACTCCCGGCGTCCGTTCTGAGCATGGCGGGTTCAGCGGTCAGATCCTGCGGACGCGACACGACCCCCGCACGGCCCACGCCCATACGGTAAAGAATGGTATTTTTCATGAATTATTTGCCCCGTTTTTCCCAGAATTCGCGGTTGCGCTGGTTGATGGCCTCAATGGTGGATGACACTGTCCGGCTTGCATCCGCCGTTTTCGCGAATGTGTTGCGGCTTTTCGCCAGTTCGGAAACCGCGTTAAACGCCATATCAACGGTGGGACGGCTCATTTTGCGCACATCCGAATCGCCGACAATCTGGCGTACCAGCGCCTGATCTGCTGAGGCCAGCACGTCACGCTTGAATGCAGTCGGCCTGATATTGCGATCAAGGTTGACGCCCGGCAGGATGAGCTCAGCGCGGTACGCCGCATCGCCGGTGACCTTCTCTTCCTTCTCGTCGGTCTCATCGTCTCCGGCATCGCCGGTTTTGTCCTTATCCTTGTCTTTATCGTCTTCCTGGCTGTCGCCCGTTTTACCCTCAAGCTTGTCAAGGCGGGCCATCAGTGATTTGGCCCAGGCGGGTGCGTCTTCACCTTCATCGGCAGTTGCCCCCACGATGGGTTTGGGATCAGGCGGCAACGGCTGTTGCGGCGGGAGATGGATATTCACCACGCCCGGCAGGTCGTCCGCATCGCCGGTGACAGAGCACGGGGCGCTGTCAACCAAATCGCTAATCGTGTCGGCATCGCCGGTCTTGATGGCGCGTCTGAGCTTCTGAAACCAGCTCTGGTTAAATTTATTCATCGTCAAACTGTCTCCGATAGAACAGATAATTCCGGCCCTGCCTTTCGGGACAAGAGCCACATGATTACCGGTGATCAGGTGCTGGGCTGCTTTGCCCGTCCCGGTCTGCCGGTACTTTGCGTTGTAGCCGCATGAAACCTCACGCAGACCACTTTCAATAGCGTCAATAGCGACTTCATCCTTGATAATGAGGTCAGCGAGAAGCAGTTCTGACTGTTCCCCCTCACCGCGCCGCACGTTGGAGACGTGGCCCACGGCGAGGTCACGCCAGTTCTCCGGATCGACAAACAGCAGGTTGCCAAGGTCGTCTTCCGGATGAAGCAGCGTGACGGACATGCCTTCAAACGAGGCCATCGCCTCGGGGCTGAACACTTCTTCCGCTGTGCGTTCAACAACAATTTCGCCGTCCTCGTCAGGCTCCAGCTCGGGGAAATCGGCCTCCCCGTACAGCTGCTTACCGGTACGGGCGATCGGAACGTCTTTACAGAGGAGGCCGCCGTCACTCATGCGATAGCGCGTCTCCCCCAGACGGGTGGTGAAGAGATATTTCATGGTGTCTCGCTAGATAAGCGCGGGGTCAGAGTTTCGGATGAACTCGCGGAGCAATGCTTTTACCTGGCGGACGTTGCCGCGGCCCGTAGCTTTTAACTGTGAGCGCTCGCCGATGGAGCGATAAGTCGCAGTGACACCACCTATCGAGATTTCTATAACCCGGCGGTCTCCTGCGCGTTTCATATCGATACATGCATTTTTCATTTTCACCTCTTCGAGCAATAAAAAAGGTCGCCTGAGCGACCTGTTATTTACGTGGTTCCGGTATCTGCACTTCCGACCAGCACTTGCAGTTCGGCAGGCATCCGGCGTGCCCGGTCATGCCGTCAAGCGTCGGCGGGTTATCCCAGCGCACAAATTTATCTTTTATTTTGCGGTGTGATGGCCGGGTGCCTGCGCCCTCAATGCGCCACCAGTAGCCCTCTGAGCCAACCGATAACGCACGGGCCTGCGTCAGTGCGCCGGTGGCACGTCCAATTTCGGTACGGGCTATCATTCTGGCCCGGCTGGCCGCCACATCGCCGGTCTGCATAATCATCCCGTACAGCTGTTCCGGTCGCTCGCCGTTGATGACGGCCTGTATCGCTCGCTGCTGAATATCCTTAACCCGGTCAGCGGCTTCCAGCGGCAGCGACTTCATCAGCTGAATCTGACGGAACACGATATCCTGCGCCACCATTCCGACCGGCGTGTTACCCACCACATCCCGCAGCCCGGCAGAAATCTCTTCTGAAACTGACCGCCACTGGTTCCACTCTTCCTGTTCCACCTGGGCGAACATCTTGCGACCAACCATTTCAGCCCAGTCATCAATCACGCCAGAGTAGTCGATGAGCGTTCTGGCAATGCTGTCAGCGCTGGCCTGTGAACCATCGTAAGAAGCGGTGACTGTCTGATTTATCTGGCTGACTATCGCCAGCAGGCTTTTCTGATACTGTCGCTCCGACCGGCGGCGGAGGTTTGGTTTCAGATTCAGCCTCCTGCCACTCTTTCGCCGCATTCGCAATATCCTCATCTGAAACAGCGGAGCCTATCCCCGTGACGTCGGCCATTTCCCGCAGGTCGGTCAGCGCCGCCGCTGGTGACATCCCCAGTTCACGCACGGCAGTGGCCAGCGCAGTCGTTGTGTTCGTGGCGACCGTCGAGCGGTCAACGTCCGACATCTGCCAGAGCGGGTTAAATTCAAAGGTGAAATCTTCGGGAAGAGGACTCCCCAGCTCTGAGCGGTGCATCACGTCGAGCAGCTTACGCAGCGGCTGACGCAGACGGCGCTCCTGCTGGGTGCTGATGTTGTCGTAATAATTGGCAAGGTCAGCATCACCGGTACTGAAACCCTTCGGTGACTGACCAAAGAGGCGCACCAGCGGAATGCCGGTCGCGCCGCTGATTTGCTCGGCCAGCTGGCTGATGACGTCATTGAGTCCGGCAAAGGAATACTGGTGAGTTTCGAACTCATCCGACTTATCCATGAGCGTCAGACCTTCATTGCTCTGAAAAGCGCGGATCATGTTCATCTGTTTGAGCAGCTTTTCCAGTCCCGGCCCTCCGAGAACAATCAGCTCACGCAGCTTGTCCACCTTATAGGTGCGAAGGTGTGCCTTATACACCAGCTGGGCCGCGCCCATCGTGGCACTGTCAAAGGCGGTCAGGCGGTCCCAGATACGCTCAACGACAGACATCCCCCATTCGTTCTCGGTCTGGGCCTGCTGGTAGGGCAGCGTGACGCCATCAAACCGGATGAGGCGGGTGTGATGAATTATCCACGCCGGAATACCCGTTCCGGTTGCCACCACATCGTAAAATTCAGGCCTGCCGAGATTTGGCCCCATCTCCTTGATGCGGCGATTCAGGTTCGGGTTAATCATCCAGCGGTCGAGCGGCAGGATACCTTTAAATTTGCCCTTCCCGATGGTCTCCGGTCTGAGCGGGGTGAACGGAGCCTGTCCCTCAATCATGATGAAGCCCACCGCGCCGCCGTACAGCCGCGACCACTTGATGATGTCGTTGAGCCGGTCCCACAGCTCCAGCTCGTCAAAAAGCGACTCCAGAACGCCCCGCGCTTTCGGGTCAATCTCAGAGGTGATACGCATCCCCTTGCGGGTCATGTCGTCGGCGATGGCATCCACGGCGGAGCCGATGATTGACGATGAGCGGTAGGCCCATTCAATCTGCATGCGGTTACGGCTGGTATAGTTGGCACGGTAGGTGGATGCGGCGTGCTGGTTAGGCTGCTGCATCCCCACGCGGGCCATGAAGTTATCGTAGCTGTCAGCCGTTGCGGTGGTGCCGGGCGATTTTACTTTGCGTGCCATAAATCCTCATTACAGGCGCATCCAGATATCCAGCGCGGTATTCATCGGTGCGAAACTGATCATCACCGAGTCGGCCAGATTGGGCGAACGGGTGCCTTCCGGTTGTTTGTCCACGATAATTTTCCCCACCCCGTTGATGGAGTAGGTTGGCTGTGAAAGTTCGACGATGAGTTTGTCCTTGCTTTTCATCGTGCCGCTGATGGAGATAATTTCGTCGGGGTTGTACGGCATTTTTTCGTTAACCGCCCGCCACGTGTTCTGAAACAGCTTTCTGAGATACCACCAGCTCTGCGCTTTGGCGTTGGCAAAGAAGTCCTTGTTGAGTCGTGCCTGCTGGCCGTTGTCGCCGCGCACCGCCTCATCGTCAGGATCAAAGACCGCGCCGCTGCCACGAAACGGCGTGGCCAGTATCCGTAGACGGGTCAGCGATTTGCGCAGTTCATTGATGGCGCGTGCGTCACCGCGAACCCCCGCGCCGAGACCGTCTTCATCAAAGCGAAATTCCTCAAGCCGGTCTTTTTCACAGTAACCAAAAACCTTCTCAACCGAGCTGTAGATGTCGCTACCAACGCCTGACCACTCGCGGACGTTCTCCAGCAGGAAACCATGACGGGTGGAAAAGGCGTTTTTATCCCTGCCCTCGTCCGCCACGTCCATTGCGCCGAGGCGCCTGCCCGCAGGCTGAATACCTAAAGCAATATGCGCATCGACAGCCGCCTGCACCCATGCAGAGGGGATCAGCACGCCTTCTGCTGAAGCGCTGTAATTCAAATCCAGCTCCTGTGCAACGATGACCGGGTTATCAATTTTGTCGCATTCCCTGCGGTACCACTCTTTATCCTTGCGCGGATCGCTGCTCCAGTGAAAAGTGAATACCGGGATTTTGCCGCCGTGCCGCTTCTGCGCGAACGGGTTGCTCATGCCGTTGACCGAGGAGAGATCGATACGGCAGCGCGTGGTCTGGGACAGGGCCGCATCAATCAGCAGGGGTCGCTGAAGAAAGGCGGCCTCATCCACAAAGTAGAGCGTGGTACGGTCGCCACGACCGATGTTATCCCCCGCCTCACCCTTGATTACTGCGCCGGTTTCCGGGAATTCGACGCGCATATAGGGCGCGTGCTTCTTCTCCGTCCAGGCACCGCGAAACTCGACCGGAAGGGTTTCGACAAACTTACGGGCCTTCCAGAACAGCGCCTTCGGGTCGCCGGTGCTGTCCACGTACTCCTCTTTACGGGAGCCGAAGCCAATGACCATTTCCTTGTTAAACAGGCACAGCGAACACGCCAGCGCGACAGAGGTCCAGCTCAGCCCCATTTCCCGGCTCTTTTCTGTCAGGCCATGCTCAAGCCGCGAACGCCGCTCCATTATCCAGTTGATCCACTCTTCCTGTTTTGGGAACAGCAGGAACGGGACCGTGGCGGGCAGTCCGAAATCAAGGTTGCGCGGGTCGGTTGTCATCCCCCAGTCGATAATGAACTGCGCCGGGTTATCGCGGTAAAACAGCCTGAGTGCCGCAAGCATTTCCGGGTGCTGACGGATGCGCTGCAGCCGTTCCGTTCTCCACTCAAAAACCCTGTTGTAGTCCGGTTTTTTGAAGTCAAAGGGGAAAGGCAGTGGCATGAGATAATTTCCTGAAAACCGGGCTGATTTAACATAATGACCGTTACCCGCACCACGTGACAGGCACTCCCCCCTGATTCAGGGCGAAACGCCTGTTTGCGCGGGTGAACAGGCCAGAAGGGGTAAAATCAGAGTGAATAAAGCGTGCATAAAACAGGGTGCAAAATGCATAGCAAAAAAAATCAGCGAAACCATTATTTCCGGCACTTATCCCATCATCTTGCGATAAAGCTCGGCAGCCTGATCTGTGGTCAGATCAGTACTGTTATTGTCACCGCGAACAGGCACCGGCTCTTTACCCTCGTCGATATTGTAGGCCTGGCGTTCGAGGCCAATCAGATTCTTCAGCGCATCACTGAGCGCCTTAACCGATTTAACGCGTTCCGGCATGCTGATTATTGAGTGGTAAATCTCGTTCAGCTTATCTCGGCCGTTGTCGTCGGCTTCAAGCATCAGTTCGCCGAGCTTTCGCAGCGCTTCGACATCTGCACACTCGGTGCCGAGCTCATCAAACAGTGCATTGGTTATCTGTCGGGCTCGTTTGATATCGCCGCGATGCTCCATGCGTACAGCAGCAACCACCTCAGCGGTTGCCTCTATAAGTACGCGCTCCGACAAGGCTGTTTCGGTGCGTACCTGCCTGCGTACCTCTGCTTTGCGTACCAGATCGTCAGCACGCTCTTTCACCTTCGCGGCAAGGTCACGAGACCAGTCATCGCGTCTGGCTCGCTTACGGACAGCACCTTCGCTGATACCCTGCTGTGCTGCAATTTCACGGAGGGACATCACCCCGGCCCGGTACGCCGTTTCGATGGCCTCCCAGTCAGGTTTTGCCATGATTTATTCCTGTTTATTAAAGCCTTTCTTTACGGTAAATCTGATGTTCACAACTGACAGGCTTTAACTTTGCGGCTTTTTCAGTTGACAGTTTTTGCAATATCTGTATACAGCTATGTTTATTCAATAAACAGTGAGTGTGAACAATGATTAACTGGATCATGCTGGTCATTGCGGTGTTACTTTTAATCGTCTCAGTTTATTTTTTTATCTCTTACTTACGGGACCAACGTACTCACTTAACGCTATTTCGCAAAAACAAAAAGAAATAACGTTCAGCGAACCAGTGTCACCTTCGTCTTTATCATCCGGCGTACCAGCCGGGCACCTTCCCGCTCCATATCTGCAATCACCTTTGCCGTCAGCGGTTCCATGGCGTATTTGCGGCTTAACTCATCGAAAATCAGGTTAAGCTCATCGGCGGTGGGTGGAATAACTTCAACGTTTAAGCGTACCATCTTGTGTTTCCTCTTATGATGAGCCTTGCGCACGGCAAAGCCGTCAGGAGCAAACGACTTGCAGGCTCACTACTGAAAGACTCACGATTGTTTGGTGCATGCGAAGTGCAATAAAAAAGCCACCAGCAAATGCCGGTGGCCTGATTTGTTAAGTCAGCCTTCAGAAATTAATTTCTGATTTCCTAAATATTATTACAATTCATGCAATTACAAACACATAACAAAAAAGTGACAAAAAAATGATCTAAATCAATTCTTTCTGTTACAATTAATTAGCAAAGTAAATTATTTTTTCTTTTTTATGATAGGCCCGGTAACACAACTTCTGGTGATGGCGTTATGACTGTATGAGAAGGAAGTACCACCCCCCCTGCGAGATTAAAGGAATAGTCTGTAACGGATTTAAACGCAGGGGCCTTTTTCAAACTACCATGCTTCAAAACATAAAGCAATACCGTGCGCCACCTGCCGTCAGACCCCATCTTTACTTTTCCTGGTTAAGTTAATCCGTCCTCTCCGCCTTCAGACGACTCACTAACAGTCGCTTTTTTAAGTGCGACGATTGAAGTGTGTTTAAAATCTGTGGAGAAATTCATGCTGTCTGGTCTGAAGAGCATTATGGAGCCACCCCGGAAAGTGGCTCTGTAATGCCTTACTTAACCGTGATTTTGACCGGAATGTTAACGGTGCCTTTTGTTAACGTCGCCGTGGTTGCGCCAGCGTTAACGCCCTTAATCGTCAGTTTGCCGTCTGCATAGGTTGCCGTTGACAGGTTTTCATCAGCAGCCCTGACCGTGATCGGACTGTCGCCGGTGGCGGTCACGTCGATAACCACGGTGGCACCCCTTGCCACTTCCACGTTATCGACACTCAGTGTCAGCGTGTCGGCGTCTTTCACAAAACCCGCGTTTTTGAATTCCTCCTGCAATGCCGCGTCGATGCCGTCAGTTTTCAGCGCGATGATTTTGTTTTTCACCAGCGTCGCCACTTCTGCATCAGCGAGAACAATGGCGAGGTCGGATTTGGTTATATCAATAGACATGTTTAGTTCCTCTGTTGTGTGAACTGGTTTACTGCACAGCGGGGCCGGTGCCGCTCGTCGCCGTTGCCTCTGGCGCGGCTGCAACATCAGCCTGCAATTTCTTCAGGCGTTCCTGTACGGCAGCTTCGATTTCGTCAGCTTTCGCTTTTGCCGCTGCTTCTGCCGCTTCGGCTTTGGCTGCGGTCTTGTTGCGGAAATAGTCGCAGATTTTCACCCAGCCTCCGGCGATAAGCATTGCGGCCAGAATGCAGGAATTGATATACGTCAGTAGTGAGGTCATTGGGTCTGCCTCGATTGTTCGATTTTACGGATAGCGGATTTATCGGTATTGCAGTCGTCCAGAGCCGTCAGCAGCTGCTCATTCAGCGTCAGGCTGTCGCCCCAGGTGAGCGCGTCAGGGATGTCGGGTACAGGGCAGTCAGCCGTGAGGTTTGCCGGAAGTGGTATCGGCTGAGCGGGTACGTATTTTGTTTCGGTGCGCACGCAGGCGCTCAGTTGCGACAGCAGGAACAGGCTTAACAGCACAGCCATCATCCTTAACGGCCTGTCTGATATCACGCGCCCGTGTCGTGCTCTCTTCACTGTTCTGCTGCTTTTCATCAGTGACCGCCTGCGAAATGGTGTTGATTATCGATACGGTTTTCATGACATTTTCTGTCACCGTCTCTGCCTGACTCGCGTCCTGAGCGGCAGCCTCCGCCCGGCTCTCTGCGGCATCTGCACGGCTGTCGTTGCGTTCATAGCGATACCCGAGCCAGCCACCCAGACAGATAACCAGCACAAACAGCGCAATGATGACGGACGCTTTCAGTGAGGCGATCATTTCGGCTTAGCCTGATTCACCAGACGCCCGACCAGACCACATCCCGCCACCACCGCCGTGATGGCACTCATGGCTCCCGGCGGTATGGACGCTTTCAGGTCTTCAGGCAGTTCCACCCACACCACCGGTATCGCACCGGCCAGCGCCAGCGCCCATGAGGAAAACCACTTCCAGCACCCTTTCCAGTCCTCAACCAGTTCAATCTTCATGACAGAAATACCCCTCGCTCTGCTTTGCGTCGGTTAGTAAGCCCCGCCATTACTTTGCCGCCAGACTTATTCCAACGCAGGAACTCATCTGCAGCGCCTTTGATGTCACCGGCGTTAAGTTTCTTCAGCAGAGTGGAGGTTGAAAACGCGCGGGAGCCGACGTTGTACGCGAACGATACAAGCGCATCAAACTGACCCTGGGTTAACTTAACCTTCACGATTTTCAGCACGTCGTTTTCGTAGCTCACCAGCCCTGTTTTCAGCAGCCGGTCAGCGGTAGCCTGGTCAATGGTCATTCCCGGCTTTACTGGCTTACCATCAACTGGCAATGTCCATCCAAAGCCAATCGTCCACGGAGCACCACCCGTACCCGGATCGGGATATGCTGTAAGCCGGCAGCCTTCAAACCCTTTAATCAGTGCAATTCCTTCAGGACTGGTTTGCATCGTCTACTCCTGCTTTTCTGGCGGCAAACTTCTTAATCAGGTTGCCGATCGAGTCGGTACCGATATAGCCAATGAACACGCTGGCGATGTAAGCGAGATTGCTGCTCAATCCGGTGAAGTCGAGAAGGTCACGAACGAACCAGGCAATCATTGCGCACATCAGTGCATCAATTAGCGTCTTCGTCATGGCGCCACCGTTATAGCGGCCTCGTAGGTACGCCATAATGAAAGCCAGTATTGCGCCGATACCCTGCTCCTTAGCTGCCAGCAGAGCGGCGATGAAATCTTGTTTATAGGGCATTTTCATAGGCCTCACCTCCGTTGGTTACGGATGGCGCTGTGTGAAGCAAATAGGCGGGCTCTGCGCAAGCGCCCGGCGATTGGGTTATGAACCGTCGTCGGTGAGCCCTATATAGGGAAAGGCCGCCAGATGGATTTACGACAAAGCACAGAGTGAGTGACGTTCTGGCGGCACAAAACAGAAAAGGCCACGCATATGCATAGCCATTGAAATCAGGATTTACTTAACTGCCTTAGAAAACTATCATGAGCGCTCTGGAATGGAGACCTCCAGAACCCTTATATGTGTCATAGTTGTTTTATTTCCCGCCCGCTCTCTGATGCGGGCTTTTTTTCGCCCAAAGAAAAAGGCCGCGCAGATGCGCAGCCTCAGTATGTTGTTGTTAAATCTCACTTTACCGACTGTAGTCGTTTATGTTGCTCTATCAGTTTTCCTATCATTGCTAGTACTATCATTTCTTTTACTTCATCAGATGCGGAGTTATAGTGCTGAAATAATGTCGATTCTGGTCGATCGGAACACTGAAGAGCCGTATTAAGCTCATTTAGAAAGGGAGTTAAATTAATCATGCCCATGGTTTCCTTAGAAGATGTCACATGCCCGCACTGCCTTAGAGAAAACACAGCATTAGAGTGCATGTCAGAATTCATACTTAGCCGAAAAAGACTACTTGCCATGGTGTTTTTGTGTCGAAGTTGTAATGGCGTGGTCGTAGCTGAAATATCCCCTGATGAACATACCGTCAGAAATGGCGGGTATTTGCAACGCGCACAAAACTACGCAATTGATATTCATTTTTCACCACATGATGATACCTATGGGATTGTTGAAAATGTCTACCCTAAAGCAGACATTCCTCTCGCTCCCGCTGGCGTCCCTGAGAATATTGCAGATGCATTTCTTGAAGCTAAGGACAATCTCACGCGCGCTAAGAGCCTATCCCAATAGGATTTTGTTCCAGACAATGATGCCGCAGGCAAAATGCAACATGGCCTCGTAATTTTCGGCCTTCTTTTCCCATCGGGTCAGAACCCGGCGAAAGCGATTCATCCAGCTATGAGTCCTCTCGACAACCCAGCGATGGGCTTTGAAGTCGGTGTTTTTACCTGCATCAGACTCCTCTTTACGGGACTGGATATGCGGCTCGTAGCGGCGGCTCTGTAGATACGTTTTCAGCCAGCCAGCTTCGTAACCTTTGTCCAGGCAGAGTCTGAGTTTTTGCCCCGGACGCCCCGTCTGAAGTGCATCGAGCGTATCTGCAACCAGTTTGATATCGTGCGTGTTCGCTGCTGCAACAACCAGCGACAGAGGAAGCCCGTTGGCGTCTGTCAGCAGGCTACGCTTTACGCCTTGTTTCCCTCTGTCCGTGGGATTACGGCCTGTTTTTTTGTTCCTGACAATGGCGATTTGGTCATACAGCCGTCCATCGACAGCCAGGACCAGTCAATGCCGTCCAGATGTTCGCAGGCAAGCAAACCGTTCTGCCAGAAGCGTTCGAAGACTCCCGCATCGCGCCATTCCTGGAAGCGTCGGTGTGCAGAACTCGATGAACATATCCCGGTGGCGTTCAGGGCGTTCCACTGGCAACCGGTCCTGAGGACGAAGAATATGGCATCCATGGCAGCACGGTTATCAACGCGTCTACGATGAGTCCCCAGTGGGTGGCTGGTTTTATGCTCCGGGATGAGTGGAGCCATTTTTTCCCATAGTTCGTCGCTGATCTGCCACTTGCTACCCGCCATACATTCCCCCTCAGAAATTACCGTAACGTATTATACGATAATTCCTTTTGGGATAGGCTCTAAGTTCTCCACATCGGTAATGCTGTCAAGAAAAGCGCTTGATCTTGCAACAAAGCACTTAGGAGTTGCAGAAGGAATAAGTATTAATGATTTATCAAAGCGTGTATTCAAGCTCCGAGAAAGCGGAAAAATCTGATGTAGCCCCCTGAAACACCGGACAGTAGCTGTATCTCCAGATAAGAGATAGGCTTAAATATATGTCTAACAACCATGTTAATTTTGAGATGACCGGGATCCTGTTAGGGCAAGAAGCCCGTAAGCGTAAGACTCCGCAAGAGAAAATTGCCATCATCCAGCAAACAATGGAGCCGGGTATGAATGTCTCCCACGTTGCTCGTCTGCACGGTATTCAGCCCAGTCTGCTGTTTAAATGGAAGAAGCAATATCAGGAAGGTAGCCTCACCGCCGTTGCGGCCGGAGAGGAAGTGGTTCCGGCTTCGGAGCTGGCGACTGCACTCAAACAGGTCCGGGAACTACAGCGTCTCCTGGGTAAGAAGACGATGGAAGTTGAGATCCTCAAAGAAGCGGTGGAGTACGGCCAGTCGCGAAAATGGATAGCGCACGCGCCCTTGTTGCCAAAGGACGGGGAATAGCTCTGGTTAGTCGCACCATGAGCGTGTCGCGTGCGCAGTTATCACTGCGGGTGAGCCGCTCTGCCGACTGGCAGGACAGGCGCAGCAACCAGCGTAATGACGAAGCTGATGCAGAGATACTGTCGGAGATCCTCGGCATCATCAGCGACATGCCCAGCTACGGTTACCGGCGGGTGTGGGGTATCCTGCGTAAGCAACGCCGTGTAGAGGGACTTCCACCGGTGAACGCCAAACGGCTTTACAGGATAATGAGCGAGCATAACCTGCTGTTGTTGCGTGATAAACCAGAGCGTCCGAAGCGGGAGCATAAAGGCAAAATCGCGGTAGCGGAAAGCGATATGCGCTGGTGTTCAGACGGCTTCGAGTTCGGTTGTGACAACGGCGAGAAGCTTCGGGTGACGTTCGCACTGGACTGTTGCGACCGGGAGGCCATAGACTGGGCAGCGAGCACGGGAGGCTACGACAGTTCAACGGTACAGGATGTGATGCTGAGGTCAGTGGAAAGGCGCTTCGGTAGCACGCTGCCGGGTAAACCAGTGCAGTGGCTGACAGATAACGGTTCAGCGTACACCGCGCATGAAACGAAGAAGTTCGCGCGAGAACTGAATCTGGAGCCGTGTACAACAGCGGTGAGCAGCCCACAAAGTAACGGCATGGCCGAACGGTTCGTGAAAACGATGAAGGAAGATTACATCGCGTTCATGCCAAAACCAGATGTGGGAACAGCGCTACAGAACCTTGCAGCGGCGTTCAATCACTACAATGAAAATCACCCGCACAGTGCGCTGGGATATCACTCTCCGAGAGAGTACCGGCGGCAGCGGGCATCGTTAACTTAAGATACAAAAGCTGTCCGGAGATGGCGGGTCAAGATCAGAAAGCGGAAAAATCACACCCGAAATGGCTCAGTGGGCCAAAATAATTAGATTGGACGGTAATTCATCCGTACACTCAGATGATGTTTTTAGTGAAGCTGAGGCAACGGAAATAATAAACTATATAGAAACTTTTTTGCTATATGCATTTACCCTGCCGGGCTTGGTAGCAGCAAATAAACATACTAAATAATATTGCTCTAAACAGATTACAGCTTCTGAAGATAACAAGTCTGGAATGTTAGCTGTTCGATTTCCGGTGCTGACATTCCTAGCTCTTGAAACGAAAAACCCCGCCAGCTGGCAGGGTTCATAATGACTCTCATTTGGATGTAAATATCCATGATTAGAAGCATACAGGACACTTTTATGCAAAGTCAACTCTATCGTGCAAAAATTTGTCGCTATCTGTTCCGATCATATTAATAAGTGGTCGCCTTCTCAAACTCCGCTGCAGCTTGTCTCTCGCCTTTGTGGAGCATATCCACCAGCTTCTCATAGAACGGCTTCCAGTTGCGCGACCACGAGGACTGGTGCAGATCAGGGATGTGCATCTGGATGGCTCGATGTGCGTTCGCTGATTTAACGCTGGTGAAGCCAATCCCGGAGCAGCGCTCACAAGCTTTATAAACCGGAGCCCCATGCTCTTTCGTCGCTTTACGGTCCAGCACTTCACCAGAGCCGCCGCAGCGGCAGCGGGCGTTAATAATCCCCTTTCCGCCGCAGGCTTCACATTTAGCGCTGGTGATGGCGGTTACCTCGGTCCATTTCTCCCAGTCAGACGGACGAACAGCACGGGACCTTTTCGCCCAGTAAGGCGCTTTACCCCACGGGTAAGAAACTTTCCGCTCTGTTATCGTGGTCTGAGTTTTCCCTGTGCCGTTACAGAACTGACAATTTCCTGTCGTTGCAGCCGAACGGGAATATTCTGCAAAGGCAAACTGCGCCAGAATCAGGCAGCAGCGCCCCAGCGCTTTACCCGCGGCCTTGCGCACGTTTTTTGGTGCTGTATCAAGTGCATGCCGCGCCAGCGCCTGAACCGCCAGCTGCTCATCCGTCTTACTGATGCCAGCCTTACCGAAGAACGCCGCCAGCCCGAAGCGTGCCCGGCTGCTGGTCACCCCGATCCCGGTCATAACGTCTGTACCACTCAGGCGATCCGGCGATGTGCTTTTCACGTCGTCGCTGATGTGCATGCACTGCGGGCTGAAATGCTTTAACGATGATTCCAGTTTCATGCTTTCTCTCCCTGTATCCGGCAAATGCGAACAAAATTTTTCAGTATCCGGTAGTCGGTTATGACTGTGCCCCGGTGCCGGAACAGGCGGATCCTGTGCCAGTAGTGGCGGATGCGACGGGTTTCGTTACAATCCCGCTGGGTCATGCTGGCCACTCCCGGCGGCGTGATGTTGCAGGTTTTCATACCGGCACCACCAGTCCGCGACGCGCCAGCTCAACCAGCGTCAGAACGATGGCCCGGTTCATCATCTCCCGGCGCTCATCCAGCGTCAGGTGCCTGCCGTTGTCGATTTCGTGGTGACAGCGGACACACAGCGCCGCACTGGCGCAGTCGTCGGCTTTCATCCCCATTCCCTTTGACTCGTTCCGGTGCGCAACCTGAATGCCCCATGCCCCACACAGAACGCACTGTTCAAGCTGGCCTACCGCCGCCAGCCACTTTCGGTTCCGGTAAACTGATCGCATACTCACCTCCACATCCCTTTCACGCTGCATCCCCAATCGCTTTGAGCAATCCGCAGTCAAGGAGTTTGCGCGTCAGCCATTGCTGGCCTTTGCCGGTCAGTTTGGTGGTGAAGGAAATATGAATGCCGTGGTTGGTGTTGACCGCAGTCTCTTTCACGGTGAAGTAGCCGCGATCCATGTATTCCTGCTTCGGAACATTGCGACGGGAGCCGGAGGTGATCAGCACCCCGTTATCACGTAACCATGCGAATAACCTGTTCTGTCCGAGCTGCACGACTTTGGCGTAGTTGCCGATAAGCACACCTTCAGCCTCGCCAACCCGGTCAGCGAATTCTGCTTTTGGTGCCGCAATGGCCAGTTGCTGTTCAAGCTGCTGTTTCTGCTCAGCGAGGTCGGCTGCTAAACGAAGGGCTTCAGGGAGTGTCTGCGGTACCGGCGCACACCCACTCTCAAGCTCACGGATTCGTTTAATGACCTTCATTCGAAGGGCTGCACTGTATCCTGTGACAAGACACTCTGCATGGTCGCGATCGAGCCGGTACTCCCGGTATTCCTGCCCGTTCTGGGGGTGTCTCCGGTTCTGGATATACCCCTCAGCGGACTCATTTAACTGCCCGAACATCACTTCGATGTCGCGCATTACGTGAACGTGCTGTTTTCCGGTCAGCTCCGCAATTTCGCGGCTGGACATGGTGATGGTGTTCAAAGTGATCAGGTTGCTCATGACAGGGCTCCAAAAAAGTTACCGCGATAACGGACTTCACGAAGTTGTACGTTCTGGCTGACGGCAAATGCCTGGCTGTACTCAATCAGGCTGTTCATGCGCTTAATGCCCATTGACGAAGTGCTTTCGCGGATGGCGACAAGCTCCCCCTCCAGACCGGCGATGACCTTCCCCTGCCCGCCGGTAGCAACCGAATGACCGGATACCAGAATTGATTTCCATGAGGGCAGCGACCAGGCCGAACCGGCCCAGCGGATGCGGGCTTGAGTCAGATCCCCGCAAAGGGCATGAAAGAGTGAGTTCTGGGGAAGTGTGCGTTTCGGATCGGAAAAAGTGACGACCAGCGGAAAATCAGCGCTTACCGGCTGTTGGCTGATGTAGTCAATGAGGTTGCGACGTATCTGCTCGTCGCGAAGGTAGAATTTTATGCTCACGCTTCACCTCCGCAGAGGTCAAACGCCGGATACAGAAAATCGCCGGTGACTTTCGCCATCGGTGACAGGGGAAAAGCTTCAGATTGTGCGAGCGCCATAATGTCTCCATCGCGGCGCCGGATACCAGTGTCAGTTGTTCAGGCTGACACTGTATATAATATCAGTCAGAATGCCGAAGTCAAAGCAAGATAAAAAACTAAGTAATCCGGGTTAATCCTGTGCAATGTTCTGTTTACCTCCCGGAATTCCTTTCTGCCATATCATTAAGGTAACGCGGGTCATCAGAACCAGGCAGACGCAGGCTTAGCTCGCGATAGTAACGCACGCGCTCTACAAAGTATCCGCGCAGATGCTCAGGCTGTTCTCTTGCTACTATTTCAGCAACTACAGGTATGTTGAGACGTTCTTTATATGCGACACCGCTTGCAGCAAGGTCGACATGCATCCGTTCGCGCTCATCCTGCGTCTTTGCGGCGATGTTCCAGTTTGACATAAAAATTCCTCTCCATCCGTTCAAAGGAGTATATATCACCTAGTGGATACCTGCGCGTCTGTGCAGTGTTAGGGGGAATTATGAGCACCTCTCTCGATGAATAATTACAGCACACAGATGTTTCACTTCTCATCCTGAGATTGCAGCTCAGGCGGGCTGCTGGCTTCAATGAGTGTAGACCTGATGCTCAATAGCTATTTAAATTGCATCCCGGACTTGAGTTGGATTTTCAGATTATGCTTAAAAGCATTCTGCCCTAAGAAATATGCGCCATAGTTTACTTTCAATCCCCCCCTCTGATGGAGTAGTTATACCTAACATCAAATTCAATTGTCCGGTTTGTTCGAGGAATAAGTTTTTTTTCACAACTTTTCATCCTGAAAAAAACCTGCCGCATGGTGCCGTTTGTTCTCATTGTGGAACCAGACTCACCGCAATTTCATGCATAACAGTACCTAAACGGAGACGTTGGATTAAAAAACCTATTAATTAAGGGGCCTTTGGCCCCTTCCACTCAGTCTCTGGGCAACTTAGTATCAGAGGTGCGTATCGAATCGGTGCATCGAAATTTTGCCAGATTTTGACTTTACGACTCATATCAGATTTCATAATATTTTATATTCAATCTCACCAGTGAATTCTCATTTAAGGCAACTGATTATGTTCAAGGGAATTTCAGGTTTTATCGGATTATGGTCAGTCTGATCTTGACCCGCCATCTCCGGACAGCTTTTGTATCTTAAGTTAACGATGCCCGCTGCCGCCGGTACTCTCTCGGAGAGTGATATCCCAGCGCACTGTGCGGGTGATTTTCATTGTAGTGATTGAACGCCGCTGCAAGGTTCTGTAGCGCTGTTCCCACATCTGGTTTTGGCATGAACGCGATGTAATCTTCCTTCATCGTTTTCACGAACCGTTCGGCCATGCCGTTACTTTGTGGGCTGCTCACCGCTGTTGTACACGGCTCCAGATTCAGTTCTCGCGCGAACTTCTTCGTTTCATGCGCGGTGTACGCTGAACCGTTATCTGTCAGCCACTGCACTGGTTTACCCGGCAGCGTGCTACCGAAGCGCCTTTCCACTGACCTCAGCATCACATCCTGTACCGTTGAACTGTCGTAGCCTCCCGTGCTCGCTGCCCAGTCTATGGCCTCCCGGTCGCAACAGTCCAGTGCGAACGTCACCCGAAGCTTCTCGCCGTTGTCACAACCGAACTCGAAGCCGTCTGAACACCAGCGCATATCGCTTTCCGCTACCGCGATTTTGCCTTTATGCTCCCGCTTCGGACGCTCTGGTTTATCACGCAACAACAGCAGGTTATGCTCGCTCATTATCCTGTAAAGCCGTTTGGCGTTCACCGGTGGAAGTCCCTCTACACGGCGTTGCTTACGCAGGATACCCCACACCCGCCGGTAACCGTAGCTGGGCATGTCGCTGATGATGCCGAGGATCTCCGACAGTATCTCTGCATCAGCTTCGTCATTACGCCGGTTGCTGCGCCTGTCCTGCCAGTCGGCAGAGCGGCTCACCCGCAGTGATAACTGCGCACGCGACACGCTCATGGTGCGACTAACCAGAGCTATTCCCCGTCCTTTGGCAACAAGGGCGCGTGCGCTATCCATTTTCGCGACTGGCCGTACTCCACCGCTTCTTTGAGGATCTCAACTTCCATCGTCTTCTTACCCAGGAGACGCTGTAGTTCCCGGACCTGTTTGAGTGCAGTCGCCAGCTCCGAAGCCGGAACCACTTCCTCTCCGGCCGCAACGGCGGTGAGGCTACCTTCCTGATATTGCTTCTTCCATTTAAACAGCAGACTGGGCTGAATACCGTGCAGACGAGCAACGTGGGAGACATTCATACCCGGCTCCATTGTTTGCTGGATGATGGCAATTTTCTCTTGCGGAGTCTTACGCTTACGGGCTTCTTGCCCTAACAGGATCCCGGTCATCTCAAAATTAACATGGTTGTTAGACATATATTTAAGCCTATCTCTTATCTGGAGATACAGCTACTGTCCGGTGTTTCAGGGGGCTACATCAGGATTATGGTCAGTCTGGTTTATTGTCTATTTTTTTACTGATTTACTTATGACCCCCTGAATGATTTATTTTATTTTCTAATACTATGGTCGTGGCTCATACAGACGGTGAGTAACTATTCATCCAACGGCGGCAGGTCCGGAGTCGTCACGCCAAACAGCGCCGCCAGTGCGCGATAGTTCTGCTCGCTGTGATAGCGACCTTTGTAGCGAACCAGTTTCTCGGCTGCTGCGTGGATAGGCTCTAGCTCGTCAACTCTCTGCTGGCGCTCGAAAGACTCTTGGGCCAGTCCTGCATTCAACTTCCGCAATTCCGCTATACGCTGGCGGTAATCCGCAATCATGCGAGACACCTGCTCCAGTGGCGTTACGCTGCCACCGTCTGGCGGGTCCATGTACTCCGCGCCGGGCGCCAGGAGTTTACATAAAGCTTCGTCTACCTGGTCAAGTTTCCCGCGACGAATTGACAGAGACTCATCCTGGTTTAAGAGAATTTGCTCCTGACGTGCAATGTGTTGCTCCGCCTTCTCCAGCGCCTCTACCAGCTCGATGGTTTCTGCTGGAGAAAGATGCTCACCACATTCAGCATTGATTCTGGCTCTCTGCGCCAGTTCGGTGATATCAGTCATGATTGACTCCCTCGCGCAGCTGCTTGGCGAACTTAAGCGCCTCTTCTGTCGTGCCATTCCAACGACCACCTCTGCTCGAAACCCACTCCTCCACCCCATCAGCCTTAATCCCGGCCAGATAAGCGTCGGTGGCGGGGGTTTCAGGCTTAAGAGCATCCAGCACAGCGCGGATAACCTCAGTTTCGTTTTCAACCCAAGACCACTCGGAGGTTTCATTCCAGTCGTGGTCCATGACGGCGGTATCCATGAATGCGTCGACAGCTTCAGATGGAATTTCTTTCGGGCTAAATGCAGCCTTCAGCCCCACGTTCTCCGCAGCCAGCTGCTGGTACGCCTTAGCCAAGTCCAGATACTTCCGCTCTTTGATTGACAGTTCGCCTGCGCTCTCCAGCGACTGAATCAGCTCGCTTACCGCTTCGATGTTCATTTCGATGCTCCTGTTCCCAGCATGGCGATGATTTCTTCCGGGGTTTCCCTGACCTCAATACGCTCGCCAGAAGCCGTTCTGATGGAGGTTAGCCCGGCAAAGCTCATGCTCTCAATGTGGTCAGTGGCAATAAAAACCGGCTCGTAAACCGTTTCAGGCTCCCATCCATATTTGCCCTGGTGCTCTACCGTTGCCCTCTGGCTTAATTTGATGAATTTCATGATCTGTTCTCCCGGATGCTGCCCGATGCAGTTGATTGCGACTTGTATTCCTGAGTTATTTTTTTCAGATAAGCCCTCTTTCCTTTCCTCTCTGATACTCATCCCATAGCCACTGAGCCGGGGTTAGCGCGCCTAGCGATGTGGCACCAGGCATGCAGCCAAAGCTTTTGCCTTCCGGGTGATAACCTCGCTGCCTGCTGGCGTGATTTGTAGGGATCACTTCCTGGTTGTTCTCCAGAGCCAGCACCGGTGACGGTATCTGCTCTCCGGCGGCCACTTTCAGCGCCCAGTCTTCCAGTTTCTTGGCAGCATATTTCTCGGTTTCTGCCTCGCTGAGCTGGCGCTGGTACATTGCCCGCCGGGTATCGGTGACAATCCAGTACATGACCGGGTGAGACCAGGGGAAGCGTTCCGCGCCGCCGGTGTGGAGACCCTTCTCGCGGTTGTATCTCTGAAATTCATCCATCACGTCAGCCAGCTTGATACCGAGGACTGTGCCGCTGTCCTTGCACCACTTGATGAACTGGCCCGGCGATGGCCAGAACGGCGACTCACTGGCTCTAGCATGGCGCACGCCAGCGGATAACTGTTCGCGGGTGCGGATGCCGTTTTCCGAAAATGCCACTATCCACTGCTGCTTAGCCACTCGCTCGTCAGCATCGGACCGGAGGTTGGTTTGCGTTGCAGCCGGGAAAATCTGCTTCAGCTGCATGAACAGCGCGTCAACAAGGCGCTCAGCGTCTGAATTCACAACCCGGCCATGCTCGGGGTTGCCCCCGGCCATGCTTGCCATCGCTGCGCCATCCCGATTGTTTATTGCGCGGTAGAGTTCAGGTTTCACAGGAAATCCCTCCATGCATCCGGGCTGTTCCAGTGGAGGCCTTCCTGCCCTGCATCGCGACTGCGCTTCGCCTGTCCGTCAGGTTCGAACAGCCCCTGCCAGCCGTTGGCGATGCTTCGGTTGATAATTTCTTCAGGTACGTATCCGTTCAGCCTGCAGCGGTCGAGCAGGTTGATAGCCTGCGTCACGGTCTGTTGAGACTTGATCGGCTTTTTCAGGTCTCGCCGGTATTCGACCCACGAAGACCAGGTAACTGCGGATAACCAATCAGGCAGCTGAACACTGGACGCATCGAACGAAACCGCTCTGGGGGATTTAGGGGGTTTATTTGTATTAGCTCAAACTTGACCTGACACAGCTGTGGCACAGAGCTGAACCTAATCTGACCGGCGGCTCTGTGCCAACAGCGGACATTTGTTACTACTCAACCTAAAATAAATTAATTGTAATCATTAAATAGTGGTAACTCCAAAGATCTTAGGTTCGGCACAAAAAATATGAGAATGGGCTTGATATGCTGCCAGACGGTTAAATTTTTCAAGAAGGCTCATGTTATTGTGATGATGCAGTGCTGAAAAGTTTATTTTGTACGCCCCTATTTTTCCATTCATGCTCGCCGGTATTTTTTCAAGGTTCTGCTTTGGCAAGTTCACCACATTGAATATAGCAAACGCACTTCGACTCAAATTGAAAAGAAACGCATTATGATTAGGATCATTAGTTCCTTGGAGGTAGCCGGTATCAGGTACAGCAACTCTCCTGCCCGGAATATTGTCAAAGGTTGCTAGTATCAAATGACACATATTTCCCTCCGACTCAACCATCTCCTCAATAGTCAACTCTAAGATACTTTTCGTTACTTTTGGCGGAGTCATTAAAGCTAGAAAAATAATTTCCAGCCACTGGAAATATTGCTCACTCGTCACCCCAAACATTGCGCAAACCTCGCTTAGGTGAGGTTTTTTTCCCACGCGAATAGCGGAAAAGTTTTTTAGCAAAAGAGGGTCAGTTGGTTGAAAATCCACCGACTGATAAAACATGTCGATTGTTTGAGAAATTAAATATGGGTTTCTAATCATTCCCATGATCTTTGCTTTGAACACTCGTACAGCAGCATCCTTCAACATATCGCTTACAGAATTTACCTTTGATTCGGAGATAAGGATCTTTGTTGCTGGAACTAAGTCCATTTCAAATTTCTGAAAAAAGTCCTCAAAATTTTTTCTTAACTTTGAGCTTTTCACGTCGAAACTAAAAAGATCATAAAAAAAGAGGTTCTTCTTTATTTTAGCACCTTCAGGGTTAATCAAGCGAACAACTCCTTTTTCTCGGTCTTCGATTTCAAATTTGTAGATTCGCTGCATATCTTTTGGTCTGCTCTCGTCAATGCAGTTACTACGCTGCTCTGCTTGAGATATAAAGTGTTGAATTTTAGTTGTATTTTCCATAATCTCTCTTAGTTGCGACGAGCCATCGGTCATGTAATTTTCCTGCCACCATTGATTAATATGCGGTAAGTTAGCATTGCCTCCATATACTTTAAGTCCAACTGTGAACTTCCGCACTTCGCTCACAGCGGACATGCCAGCCCACTGGACTGGCCGCTTCGTGCCAACAACGGACATTGTTGGCACATGGTATGTTAGTTTAATGGGGGGGCAGGTCATCTCTTTACATAAAACCCATGCCATTGAATTATTTTTTGTCTGTTATTGCGCTGATCCCCCTTATTGTGAACCTCTTATTACCATTGAAATATAGAGGGGATTTGAAATAAGGACCATCTTTAATTCTTGTTGCTGTGTTTATTAGATCCTCGATTGCTTTTTCGAGACCTTTATTCGCAAATGCTATCGAGTCATCACCTACTGGATGGCCGGGCGTTGAAACTGTACACGGTATATTAGGGTGATTAACACAATCTAATAAGTATTTATAAAATACTTCTTTGGGGATGACTAATCCAAACTCGCGCCATGCATACTTTCGCCCCCAATAGTAATCATTTTGCACGGCGTGATTTACTCTTGAATCATTTTTTCCTTTGTTTTCATCATGCTTTTCTCTAGAAACTAATTTTGCACATTCGTAGCTAATATATTGATTAACTACAGAGGACTTCGATACACAAGATATATCTACCATTTTAACGCCACCTACTTCGGTAAATCCTATGTTGTATCTTTCTCCAGGGACTAACTCGTTTTCAAAGTTAGCTTCGAATTGATAGGTTGTATCTGTTGTTGCTGGCTGGAATGTGTGTAGATAACGACCATTACCTAAATCATGTTTCTGGTAGTTCGTGACAATCAGGTCATGAATTGTTTTTAAATCTCTAGACTTCATCATTTGATCCTTTTTATAAAAGTGTATAGGTAAGATTACCCCACTATCACACATCCGTACGCAGTGAGACTAAAAATAAACCTATATCAGATAACAGCCTTCTTTGTAAGAGCGCTTCCTTTTCGTAGTTCCCTTTGACCTGCTCCCTGTTGCTTAACACGCTACAATTTTAGTAATGCCATTATCAAATTGCGAACTTCCGCTCCTCGCTCAAAGCAGACTGTCAGATTTGGTTATGCTCAACCTGCGAAACCTGTCAGGTCAAGTCGCGACTAATACAGTTTATTACTATTGTCTTTATTGTCTTTTGTATGTTTGTCTTTTGTGTTTACCTGATTCGGGTAATAGGCATTACCTGATTCGGGTAAACTTTTCTTACCTGATTCGGGTAATATTACCTCTTTCGGGTAAGCTTTGTTTTCCTTACCTGTAACGGGTAATAATGACCATTCTTCGACCGCTTTGTTAATGCTCACGATTCGTCCGGTTTGAGTAAAAATGCCCCGCTTAACCAGAGCACTTTTTGCGGACGAGCACTTGTGCGGAAGAATTCCGGTCAGCAATGAAATCTGCTCGTTGCTCACCCAGTCAGATTTCTTGTTGAAGCCGTATGTTTTGCGCATGACCGCCATGAACACCAAAAGCTGATGCTGGGTTAACCCCGCGAGCATAACAGCCTCAAGGAGCTCATTGGCGATGCGCGTAAACCCATCGTCGAGATCTGCCACGCGCAGCTCCTGTAGTGCCACGACAGGCACAGGGAAATTGATTATTTCGGCAGTATTTGTCATAATTACTCCTGTGAATTGAGACAGTTAATTCCACCAGAAAGCCGTTGGTGTTAGCGCACCGCGGCTTTCGCCTTTTCTGATTGCTTTGCTTTCCATTCAGCTCCACCCCACCACGCTCTTACTCTCCCGCTGCGCTTTCAGGCCGAAATCAGCCAGGATTTCAACGGACTGGAGGTAATGGAGCGGAACCACCACCGCTTCAGGCGGAACAACCCGGAGACCAAGGAAAGAGAGTTCCTTTGCTATCTCTGCAAAATGACCTTCCCCCTTGCGTCTGCTGGCTGCTGATTCGCTTATCCCCAGATACTCCGCATATGCCTTCTGACTGACTGCGGAAAGGCGATTCAGCAAAATTCCCTCCAGTTCAACCGGATTGAGTGCCGGGGGTTCTAAGTTACGGGCTATTGCGTTTTTCATTTGCCATACTTCCTCTGGTGTTGATTGAAAGGCCGCCGGTTAAGCGGCTGATTTTGTATTTTTGTCTCGGTCTGGATTTGCCGCGTGCAGTAACCATTCGGCAGTAAATTTTCCACCCGAGGCTTCAGCCAAAAGCGCTGAGTAATTGGTTTTCTCGGTATATTCAGTTCGGGGAAGAGACTTGTTCTTAACCCATTTATGGATAGCCACATTTGACAGGCCGCATATACGCGCTGCGGCGGTCTGCCCTCCCACAGCATCAACAGCAAATTGCATTGGATTCATAATTTTACCCGTTAACTTAATTAACTCCGAGTTAATGATAAATCTTAACTGACAGTTATGTAAAACATATTTAATAATTAACGTATGGTTAAAAAAGACGATCTAAAAGAAGAGTTCTCTAAGAGGCTTCTCGCTGCATTAAATGATGCTGGCGTAGGTGGGCGTGGACAGGCGAAACGAATTCGCGAAGCGATGAACTTACAAGGGATAAGTGTCACAGAACCGGGCATCTGGAAGTGGTTAAATGCTGCTGCGATACCGGATCGCTCAAACATTCTTGCGCTTAGTCGATGGCTTAAGGTTTATCCTGAGTGGCTAGAGTATGGAAGGAGTGGAGAATCAGAAAGAAAAAATAAACAATCATCAATTCCTCCAGAATCAGAATGGGAAGCCGTTGATACTTGGGATAAAAAAACACCTGTCACAAATGATGAGGTTGAAGTCCCTTTCCTTAAAGATATTGAATTCGCCTGTGGTGACGGTTGTATAGGCGATACCGACTATAACGGATTCAAGTTGAGATTCTCTAAGGCAACCTTGCGCAGAATTGGTGCTGATACAGACGGTCATAGCATTTTATGCTTCCCCGCACGAGGGGACAGCATGGAACCTAACATTCCGAACGGCACTACAGTCGCTATTAATACCGAAGATAAAAAAATTGTTGATGGAAAAATTTATGCCATTAGCGAAGACGGCTGGAAGAGAATCAAGCTTCTTTACAGAACTGGCCCGGATACAGTTAGCATCCGTAGTTATAATTCAGCAGTGCATCCTCCAGAAGAAAAGGCACTCGATAAAATCACTATCATAGGTCGTGTATTTTGGTGGGCAATTCTGGATTGCTAATATGTAGCCCGGCCTCAGAGCCGGGTTTGCTTTACGCCCCGCCCAACACCATTCCCAACCTATGATATTGTAATTAATAGAAATATCGTCACCCCACTAAGCCTGATACTGTTAATCTCTTACAGCTAGACTCAGAAGGATATACGCAAAGTAAACTATAGCCGGTACGCAGTTCCTGTAACCAAACCTACTCAAAACTTCCTCACAATCATCCCCCACTGGTTTCCTTTAGACCAACACCAAAACCAAATTACTATTTATTGATAATAAAATCATATTGTTATATAAAAAACATCAAAATTAACCCAAAGTTATTGACTAAACATAACTAACGGTTAATAATATTCTCATCCAAACAACACCGGTCCTCCCGGATGCCAGCAAAACGTTCCGTTAGCCGCGATAAGGCTTGAGGGTGAGATGAGTAAAGAAAAAGTTCTGGTTCTTCGTACCTGCAATGCCGATATGTCGTAAGCGTAAACCCAGTGCCGTATGTAGCCATTAAACCAGTACTGGTAACTTAGACGCCCACTTGTTACAGACGGACATCTAAGTATGGAATCCCAATACTGGCGAAAAGAACCCCGCAAGAATTATTCGAATGACTTCAAGCTCCGTATGGTTGAACTGGCTTCCCGTCCCGGCGCCTGCGTTGCTCAGATTGCCCGTGAAAACGGCGTTAATGATAACGTCATCTTCAAATGGCTGCGGCTCTGGCAGAATGAAGGCCGCATATCGCGCCGCCTTCCGGCTACCGTAGTGACTTCATCACTACCAACGATACTACCTGTTGAGGTTGTACCTGATCCGACTCCATCTGGCAGGATGAACACTGAGCCAGCTCAGTTCTCAGCGCTGAACGCCTCCTCCTGTTGCGTCGAGTTCCGCCACGGCAAAATGACGCTTGAGAACCCGTCACCGGAGTTGCTGGCCGTGCTGCTCCGCGAGCTGACCGGGAGAAGCCAATGATATCCCTCCCGTCAGGCACCCGTATCTGGCTGGTTGCTGGCGTCACGGATATGCGTAAATCGTTCAATGGACTGGGCGAGCTGGTACAGCATGCACTTGATGAAAATCCGTTCTCCGGGCACCTGTTTATCTTCCGTGGCCGCAAAGGTGACACCGTGAAGATCCTCTGGGCTGATGCTGACGGTCTGTGCCTGTTTACCAAACGGCTGGAGGAAGGCCAGTTCATCTGGCCTGCTGTACGCGAGGGTAAAATCGCCATCACCCGCTCACAACTCGCCATGCTCCTCGATAAGCTGGACTGGCGTCAGCCAAAAACAGCCCGACTTAACTCACTGACAATGTTGTAAAAAGAGCATGACCGCATTATAAATGAGGTCATGAGTCAGGACTATATCGCCCGTATCGCCGCGCTGGAAGACGCGCTTCGCCAGAAAGACAGTCGGCTCAGCCTCGTTGCAGAGACTGAGTCGTTCCTGCGTTCTGCGCTGGCCCGCGCAGAAGAGAAAATAGAGAACGAAGAGCGCGAAATAGAGCATCTGCGGGCACAGATAGAAAAACTACGGCGGATGCTGTTCGGTACCCGCTCCGAAAAACTTCGCCGACAGGTTGAAGACGCCGAAGCCCTGCTGAAACAGCAGGAGCAGCAAAGCGATCGTTACAACGGCCGGGATAACGATCAGCAGGTTCCGCGTCAGCTTCGACAGTCGCGCCATCGCCGTCCTCTGCCTGACCATCTTCCACGCGAAATAAACAGGCTGGAGCCCGCCGAAACCTGCTGTCCGGACTGCGGCAGCGATATGGCATACCTCAGAGAAGTCAGCGCAGAGCAACTGGAGCTGGTCTCCAGCGCTCTGAAAGTGATCCGCACGGTCAGGGTGAAAAAGGCCTGCACCCGATGCGACTGCATCGTTGAAGCGCCTGCGCCATCACGCCCTATCGATCGGGGTATCGCCGGTCCGGGTCTGCTGGCCCGGGTGTTAACGGCCAAATACTGTGAACACCTGCCGCTATATCGCCAGTGCGAAATCTTTGCCCGTCAGGGCGTGGATCTGAGCCGGGCTCTGCTCTCCAACTGGGTGGATGCCTGTTGCCGGTTGATGGTCCCGCTGGATGAGGCTCTTTACCGCTACGTGATGGACTGCCGCAAACTGCATACGGATGACACTCCGGTGCCGGTACTGGCACCGGGCAGAAAGAAGACGAAAACCGGGCGCATCTGGACGTACGTTCGCAATGACCGGAACGCGGGGTCGTCAGACCCGCCCGCAGCGTGGTTCGCCTTCTCGCCGGATCGGCAGGGGAAACATCCTCAACAACATCTTCGCCATTACCATGGCGTTCTGCAGGCCGATGCCTTCGCTGGTTACGACAGGTTGTTCAGTGCAGAGCGTGACGGCGGCCCGCTAACAGAAGCAGCCTGCTGGGCTCACGCGCGCCGAAAAATCCACGACGTCTATTTAAGTACTCAGACGGTCACAGCAGAGGAAGCCCTGAAACGTATCGGTGAACTGTACGCGGTAGAAGAGGAAATACGCGGCCTCCCGGCAACTGAGCGGCTGGCAGCCAGGCAGTCCCGGAGTAAGCCGCTGCTGGCATCCCTGCATGTGTGGTTGGAGGAGAAAAGCGCAACGCTGTCGAAAAAATCCCGGCTGGGGGAGGCGTTCGCATATGCCCTGAACCAGTGGGATGCGCTGTGCTACTACTGCGATGATGGCCTGGCAGAGCCTGATAACAACGTGGCAGAACGCGCGCTGCGAGCTGTCTGCCTTGGCAAGAAAAATTATATCTTCTTCGGGAGCGATCACGGTGGTGAGCGTGGAGCCCTGCTGTACGGTCTGATCGGTACGTGCAGGCTGAATGGCATCGACCCGGAGGCTTACCTACGCCATATCCTGAGCGTTCTGCCGGAGTGGCCCAGCAACAAAGTGGCTGAACTTCTGCCCTGGAACGTGGATCTCACCAATAAATAGCCGTCAATACGGCACTCGCTGAACGCTTACGTCCATTCACGATGAACCGCCTGACTTTCTGTTTCGTCAATCAGCATCTGAATGGCGTCTTCATCCTCGCAGGATTCCGTTGTTTCGAGTGTGGCGTACAAGCCGTCGAGGCGCTGTTGCTCATCCGGGGTGTACTGTGGTTCAGGCACCGGAAGCAGGCGGTAATTTTCCCGGTCTTCGCCGTAGTTCCGCAGGGGGATTTCCCGCGCCAGTGACCATGACCACCCTTCCTGCTGTTCGGTTGCCAGTGCGGCGGACGCCAGTTTCTCCATAACCAGACGGTCTACCAGCGCCCCGTTCGCCGTCCCGTCCCCCTCATGGGCGCTGAACAAGTCCTCACGCACCACACCCCCTGCGGCCTCATACGCTTCCCGCCCGATAAACACAAACCGGGGGTGGGTCACAGCAATTTCTGTGTCCGTGATGGCCCGCTTCAGCAAATGTGCCGGAGCGCTGCCGTATGCGGCCTTCACCTGCGCATAAACCTGAACCTGACGCGCCGGGTCGTTCTCCAGACTCAGGGCCTGACACTGCTCCACGTCGAGCCGGTTCTCTGCCAGCAGGGCCATCAGTTCCGGGGCGAGGTTTGCCAGCTTCAGCATCCGCTGAACGTGACGGGCGCTGTACCCCAGCAGGTCACCCGTCTGCGCCGGGGTGTTGCCCTGCTCCGACAGGGTGCGGAAACCGCTGATTTGCTCCGCCGGATGCATCGCCACCCGCTGGTTGTTCTCCACCATCGAGGCCACCACCGCCAGTTCGTCGCTGACGCGCTTCGCGATAACCAGATACCCGGCACCGATGCGCTGTTCACTGAGCAACAGTTGCAGGGCCGCAAGACGACGCCCACCTGCCGCGACGCCAGACAGACCGTCCGGCAGTGAATGAACCACCAGATTCTGGATCAGGCCGACCGTCATGATGGAATCAGCCATTTCCCGGACGCTCTCTGCCGGGTACGGAATGAGACGGACGTTCAGCGGGGATTTGACCAGCGCCGAGAGCGGCACCATCTCAATCTGTGCGGCCTCAAGTGCCGCCTTCAGGGCGGCGGATTCGGAATTTTCTACAGTTCTTTTGCTGGTTTTAACCGGCGCTTTTGCTTTAGACTCGGTCACTGACATAATTGATACTCCTTCTGGTTATTGATGACTGTCTGCCGGACAGCCCATCTGCCCGGCACCTCTTACTGCTCTGTTTTCGCCTTTCTCCGTTGTGTTGCCTTTAAACCCCGTCACCCGTTGAGTTTCGGGAGCCGCGGTGTTGACGTTTTGCGGGAACCTGCTGTTTTGTTCCCGGAGGTCATGCCTTCACCCGTTTGAGAACCTTCGCCGCAGGGGCGTAAACCCGCGCGGGCGATGGCGGCTGTCCGGGGCGCGGTTTACCGCGTGCCATTTACCCTGGACTGCCGCCAGCGACTGTGCCTGTCTCAGCCCCGGCGACAGGGACTGAAACGGGTGATACGGCAGCGGAAGCGGACATGAGCGGGGATCCGCCGCAACGTCGGGGCGCGGCACGCGAAACGGCGTTGCCCCTTACGCCCCGGCGTCAGTTTGCCGGGGGGCATAAAGCGCAGGTCACGGCGCGTAAAAGGGCGGCGTATCCGTTCACGGATACTGCAGGCCTGCCGTTGACGTCAGCCTTCAGACACAAGCGCCAGCCCGAAACCGCCTGCGGGTTCGGCGTAGCCTGGCGGGTGCGGAGCAGCCGCCCGGCGAAGTGTGGCTGACGACTGAGCCGCGCCAGCGGGTCAGGAGCCGAAGGAGGCACCGGGTTCGGGTCGTGAGAAAGGGACTACGGAAGACAAAAAACAGCAGGAGAAAGCATCAGACCAGAAGACCTTTCAGCCGGGAAGCCGGTACACGGCACACCTGACAGAGTGGCAGTGGCGGCGCGTCAGCGCAGCCACGCCACCGCGCCGCAGGCAGGTTTTGGCGGGCTGTCAGGCGGGGTAAAGGTGACGGAAAAACAAGGGGTTTGCCGCGCCATCACCGGCACGGCTCATGGGGGAGTGTTTCAGTACGTTGTGTGGTTTTCACCGGCGGGTTTCCCCGCCGTGTGGTATTCAGAGACGGAAAACATACCCGTCATGGAAAACATAATCACTGCTGAATAAATCCCGCGCAAACGCCGCATAATCGAAATAGACGCGCAATGATTCGGGCACCTCGTTTAACAGGCCGTTATCCTCCACAAAGCCATAAGCAAAATCTTCCGCGCTTTCCGCTTCGCCGCAGTACGCCTCATCGAAGGCGTCATAATCACATTCGCCGGTATACGCCGCCCAGGCCACAAACGCGGCGGTGCGTCCTTCGTCCTGCGCCTGCCGGAACGCCTCAATATATGCCCAGTCTATCGACGATTCAGAGGCAAACTGTGACGGGATACCCTCAATGTCCTGAAACATCAGTTCGGGGTCATACTCCCCCGCGTGCAGCGCCCGGCAGGCTTTATAAAATTCGTCTTCATCGTCGAAATCCGTTAAATCAAACCATTGGCCAGAAAGGCTGCCGCAGTTGTACCGGTGATACGTACCCACCCGGACAGCAGGAACGGTGATTGATGAGTTCATTGTTTCTTCTCCCTGCGGGGCGGCGCTGCCGCCCCGGTCGTTAATCAGTCAAGAGCGGCACGAATGGCGGCAGATTCAGGATGAGATACGATATGATCCCACAGCTGGGCATCACGCAGCATATACAGCCGGGTCAGCGCGGCGTGGCCGCAGTCATGGTGTATCCAGCAGCGGCGACTGATGGCCAGGGAAGTCAGGATGATCCCGGCCGCTTCCGCGCTCACGGTGCGATCAAACCCGTTTTCGCCATTGACCATATGCACCCGTCCGCAGTCGGGCATCATGTAGCCGCCGCCCTCCGGTAAGCGGATGAAATGCCAGAAACCGCCTTCATAATCCGGGATCAGCTTTCTCGCCAGCGCATAAACCTGTAACTCTGCGAGCATGAAATCATTGCCGAACAGGTACGGCAGGAAGGACAGGCGGTCGGACTCTTCAACATTCAGGACAGGGCGCGTGTTCACATACTGCATGGTAAAACCTCCGTAATCACAGGGACTGCGACACCGGGCGGTGCCGTGCCGACACGACAGCCCGGCGGAAAGCGGAAGATGCAGGGGCGACACCGGAGGCCGCAGCGCAGATAAAGCGCGAAGCCGGTCTGGACGGTTTTCGAGCGAAACCTGAGCGAGAAAACGACGGGAAGAACGGCGAGCATCATAAAAAAACTGCGACCGGGCGAGGATGGCGGCGTCAGCGAACCCTTGCATCTGCAGCGGCCGGGCTAAAGTGAAGGCACGGCACAGCCCGCACACGACACCGCGATAACAGAGGAGGTTTTTCACCCGTAAGGCCCGGAATCCGGGCCGGGTGGACGCGGAGCCGGCACGGCGACATCCTTATCGCACCGGACCTCCGGCGACGGCAGGCAGACAAGAGAGGGTCTCCCCTCCCCCACTGTTCCGGCGTGTCACGCCTGAGTTCTGACGGCGCGGGCCTCGCTCACCACGTACCGTAATACGCAGCGATCAAGCCAGCGGCGGGCCGGATCGCCCGGAAAACGGAGCATGTCAGTGATAACGTCTGCGCCCTCTATGTTTTCCTCCCGCTCGTTAACCAGCGTGAGCAGGACCGGGCAGAAACGCGCATCGCGCAGCAGGATGGCGTCGAGAACCTGATCCAGCCTGTCGATCTCGCTTTCGTCCAGCCCGTTGTCATGATCGTACTCGTCGGCCAGCAGCCGCCAGTCACCGATACGCCTCTCCATCAGGCGCGGGGCGGAGGACGGTTGCAGGGCAGCGGCAAGGCGTTGCGCATCCCGGCGCACGATTTCCGCTATCTGGTCTGCTGAGGCTTTCAGAAAGGCCAGCAGGTCGTCACATTCCGCCGCCGTCAGCCACTCCTGCGCGTAGGGCAGCCGGATAACCTGACAGTCAGCCAGCCGTTCGGGGTGCAGATATGCCTTCGCCGGAAAGAGATGCAGACGCGCGGGGGTTCCCGCCAGTCGCCGGGCGCTGGCGGTTAACAACTCCGCCCGGCCATACGTGAGAGGCTGGCAAAGGTGCGTCGTCAGCGCCAGGATTTGCGCGGCATCAAGCGAGCCGCAGGCGGCCAGCCAGCCGGGAACGGTGTCCGGTGCAACCGGTGTCATATCAATGGGATCGGGCCAGCCAGCCTGACGTAGCAGGCGGTCGCCGTGGCGCAGGATGAGCGCGTTAAGGGTTTCATTTCTCATGTTTTGTTCCTGATCCGGTTGATGGCCCCGCAGCGCTGGCGGGGCGGGTGCGTTAAGCGGCCAGTTGCTGCCTGAGCCAGTTGATATCTGCCAGCGCGTCGGCGACGGTTGGATACTGCTGGCAGACCAGCGGCCAGACCCGCGCATCCTCCTCGCTGAGCGCCTGCCCGGCGATACAGGTCAGTTTCGCCAGCATACCGGCAGGGACAGTGACGCGGCGTGTGCTCTCCTGAATGCCCGCATACAGCGCCTGAACGGTGCAAAATGACACGCCTTCTTCGGCATGGTCGCCGGTGCCTGCCTGTCCGATGAGTTCGAGCACAATGTGGGCTTCGTCTTCCGTCATGTTCTCCACCTGGGCCATCACGTCCTCTTTCGTCCAGACCAGCAGGGCGTAACGTTCTTCGTCGCCGAACATGCGTTTCAGTTTCTTGTTGAGTTCTTTACGGGTGCCGTACAGCATGGTGTTTTCTCCGTGATTCAGTGGGGCGGCCTCGCCGCCCGGGGTTCAGTCTTTAAAAGATTCGTCGAGCATCAGGGCTTCGTTGTAAGCCTCATTCAGCAGGGTGTTGATGCGTCGCAGGCTCTGCCCGGCCAGCCGTTCAGTCAGTCCTTCATGCCGCCAGTGATAACGGTCTTCCAGCACTTTGAGGGTGGTACGCAGGTCGCACATGCTGTTGACCAGTGCCGCCACCTCGCGGCGAAGGGCTTCGTGTCCGTCGTAGTTCATCAGGCGGCCTCCGGCATCCACTCTTCGTTCGCCGCCGGGGTGTTGACGGCGCGGCGCATCGCGGCCAGCCGTTCGGCCCCTTTCCGGTGGTACTGCTCCAGCATTTCGATGCCGATATAGCGGCGTCCGGCGCGGTATGCGGCGACGCAGGTCGAGCCGCTGCCGGCAAACGGATCGAGGACAATCGCCCCCGGGGCACTGAATGACTCAATCAGCGGCTGTAGCGCTTCCACCGGCTTCTGGGTCGGATGCAGGGCATTGCCGGTATAGGGAAACGGCAGCACGTCCGGCAAGGGTTTTTCAGGTGGCAACGGGCGGCCTTTGGCGAGCACGTAGGCCCCTTCATGGCGGTATTCCACAAACCCGCGACGCCCCTTCGCGCTGCGGCGGTTGGAGGCATAGGTTTTGGTGAACACAATCTGCCCCACCGCGTAGAACCCCGCCGCTTTCCACGCCGCCATAAAGCGGTCAACGCGGTTCCAGCCGTAGAAGCTGACCATCAGCGCGTCTTTTTTCAGCACGCGGTACATCTCAAGGGTGGCAGGCTCCAGCCATTCATCGGTGACGTCGCCGGCAATCTGGCGGCCTGAACGGTCCTTAAAGCCGACGAGGTAAGGCGGATCGGTCACAATAAGGTCAACGGCACGGTCGGGAAATCCGCGCATCACGTCAGTACAGTCCCCGAGAATGAATCTGGACATGGCAGCACTCCTGTAGTCAGAGGGGGCAGGAGGCATCACCGCGATACCGTTCCCTGCCGCACGCTGCCTGTTCATCGCGTCCGGTCACGGGTCAGGCCGACTGTGGAATACCGCAGCCGTCAGTCTGTTCGACGGCGAGGATATGCCGCAAAAGCGGCTTGAAGGGCGTTCCTTAAAGGGCGAGGGGCTGGCGTAAACTGTCAACGACGCCGGGCCGGAGCGGAAAAGCCGCCCGCCCCGTACCAGACCGGACGCGAGATACTGGCAGCGTGCGGCAGTCTCATTCCCCGCGACGCCGTCGCGGATAAAAGCGGAGCCGGGATGAGGCGACAACCTTTGCCGGGGTAAAAAAACCGGGCAGAACGCCCGGTCAGGAAAAGGTCAGCGGGTGATATCCCGCCAGTCATCGCCCCACTCGTCGCAGACGACTGGCGCCTCCGGCTTACCGAAGACACGCCAGGTGTCGAGGAATTTAAGACCGTGCAGGATACGGGTCTCCAGGTCATCGAGCAGAATGATGCTGTTAAACCAGACGTCGCCGTCCGGATACAACCACCTGTGCCCGTCATCCTCACGCTTCAGCGCTGGCCACCATGTTCGCCCCATCGCCATCACTCCCGCTTCCGCCACTTCCAGGGTCTGAGCGGTGACCATGTGGTACACCATCCTTTCCACGTCACCGGTTTCAACGGTAAAACCAACAAGCCAGGTGTTCATACGCGTTTCACCTCGTCGATGGCGGATTGCAGGTGGCTCCAGTTAAATCCTGTACCGGCATCATGGCTGTCCTGAGCCAGCTCCATCGCGGCGTCGATGTCATCTTCCGTAAGCGTACCGTCCAGCGACAGGAAATCGTCGGCCAGCCAGAATGTTCCGCAGCAGAGTGCATCATCGGGATAGTGCGACAGACGGGTGATAAAGGCTTTTACTGTCATACGTTTTTCCATTGTTATCCGGGCGGTTTCCCGTCCGCCTCCTGTCAGCCGCCAAAGTGCGCGATGTTGTTGATGAGCGACGCCGAACCGATGACGTCAGAGAGGCTGTCCTCATCGTCCGGGGCAACCCACATTTTGAGGGCGTCATTGTCTTGTCTGATACCACTGAACGTCAGTCGGCTGGCACACCAGTTGGGCATGAGAAGCTCCTTACACAGTCAGCGTGGGCAGGAGGCATCACCGCGATACCGTTCCCTGCCGCACGCTGCCTGTTCATCGCGTCCGGTCACGGGTCAGGCCGACTGTGGAATATCGCAGCCGTCAGTCTGTTCGACGGCGAGGATATGCCGCAAAAGCGGCTTGAAGGGCGTTCCTTAAAGGGCGAGGGACTGGCGGAAACTCTCAACGACGCCGGGCCGGAGCGGAAAAGCCGCCCGCCCCGTACCAGACCGGACGCGAGACACTGGCAGCGGGTGGCAGACAACTGACCGCACCGGGCGGAGGAAGGGTTACCGGCACATCTGTCCACAATGCATCTGTTTAACCCTGTGGATAACCTGAAGGCAGGCAGCGGAGAGCCACGGAAAGACAGGCGTCACAACACTTGTTCCTTTTTTGAACAACCGGAAGGGAATAATCAGCGGTGCCGGGATGTATCCCCGGCCACAGACAGGCCGATATACACGCCTGCGCCCCAGATAACCTGCGACAGAACAAAAACCCACTGCGGTACGTCGAACACCAGAAGCGGGAGCAGGCAGAGGGTCACGGTCAGTATCAGCCGGCTGCCGAATTTTCTGCGTACCGGTTCACTGCTGTCGACGGGAACGCCGGCAAACCGGAGAACATTTATGAAGCCGGGTGACATAAAGCGCTCCTCGGGGAAAAAAACACATCGGATATCTGTATATGACAGGATACCTGCGCCTGCGCAGTCCTGCCCTCCGTTTTTTCCGCCACTCGCTCTTTTCGCCATGACAGCAGGGAATCAGCACGGACCTGCATAAAGAGGCTTGCAAATTCTGCCGAACGGAAAAATAATAGCTGTACATCCATACAGTAATAAGGTGCATCATGTTACAGATTTCCGTTCGTTTTTCTCCGGAGCAGGTGAAAGCTATGCGCAGCGGTACCTTTGCCGCACTGCAGCAGGAAATTGAGCGTCGCCTGACACCACGCTACCCTCAACTCTGGCTGAATATCGGGAAAAGCTCGCAGACTGCGCTGGATGTCAGCGGCGCGCGCAGCGACCAGGAAAAGTCGGACATCATGAACACACTTGAAGCCATCTGGCAGGACGACACATGGCTGCCGGAATGAGTCGCAGGGAGCCCCTGTATGACCCGGAGGCGGTGTTCACGCTTCCGGCCGCGCCCTCTTCCCTGCAGATGCCCCTGTTTGCGGATGCCTGTGCGGCGGGCTTCCCGAGTCCTGCCGGGGATTATATTGAGCAGGAACTCGATTTAAACAGCCTGTGCATCCGTCACCCTGCCGCGACGTACTTTTTACGCGCCAGCGGGGAAAGCATGAAAGACCTCGGTCTGTATGACGGCGACATTCTGGTGGTGGACCGGGCGGAAACCGCCGTGGACGGCGACGTGGTGATTGCGGAGGTGGACGGCGGATTTACCGTGAAGCGGCTGCGCCTGCACCCCCGCCCTGCCCTGGAGCCGATGAATCCCGCTTATCCGACGCTCTGGCCGGAAGAACTCACCCTGTTCGGGGTAGTGATGCACTTCATTCACCGTACCCGGGCCCGCCTGTAAGGAGTGCCGGTATGTTTGCCCTGGCTGACGTGAACAGCTTCTATGCCAGCTGTGAGAAAGTGTTTCGCCCGGACCTGCGCGACAGGCCGGTGGTAGTGCTCAGCAACAATGACGGCTGCGTCATTGCGCGCAGCAGGGAGTCAAAATTGCTGAATATCCCGATGGGCGCCCCCTGGTTTAAGGTGAAGGCGCTGGCGGAAAAGCACAACGTGGCGGTGTTTTCCAGCAATTATTCGCTTTATCACAGTATGTCAGAACGCGTGATGCGCTGTCTTGAGGACCTGTCACCGCGCGTGGAGCAGTACAGTATTGATGAGATGTTCCTCGACATCGCCGGCATCGACAACTGCATCGCCTTTGAGGATTTCGGTCGTCAGCTGCGTGAGCATGTTCTCCGCCATACCGCACTGACCATCGGCGTCGGGATGGGCCCCACGAAAACACTGGCAAAATCCGCCCAGTGGGCGTCAAAAGAATGGCCGCAATTTGGCGGCGTACTGGCATTAACGGCAGGAAATCGCCGCAGGACGGAGAAACTGCTCTCGCTGCAGCCGGTGGAGGAAATCTGGGGCGTCGGACGCCGCATCGGGAAGAAACTGAACACGATGGGCATCACCACAGCGCTGCAGCTGGCGCGCGCGGATCCGGCCTTTATCAGAAAAAACTTTAACGTGGTGCTGGAGAGAACGGTCCGGGAGCTGAACGGAGAGCCCTGTATTTCGCTGGAAGAAGCCCCTCCCCCGAAACAGCAGATTGTCTGCAGCCGGAGTTTTGGTGAACGCATCACGGAATATGACGCGATGCGCCAGGCGGTCTGCCAGTACGCGGAGCGGGCAGCTGAAAAGCTGCGCGGTGAGCGGCAGTTCTGCAGGCATATCGCCGTCTTTGTGAAAACGTCACCGTTCGCTGTGAGCGAACCGTATTATGGAAATCTGGCCAGCGAGAAGCGGCAGACCCCCACGCAGGACACCCGGGACATTATTGCCGCAGCCGTCAGGGCACTGGACCGGATTTGGGTGGATGGCCACCGTTATGCAAAAGCGGGTTGCATGCTCAATGATTTCACGCCTACCGGGGTTTCGCAGCTTAACCTGTTCGATGATATCCAGCCCAGAAGCAACAGTAGCCAGCTGATGAAGGTTCTCGACGGTATTAACCACTCAGGGCTGGGGAAAGTGTGGTTTGCGGGGCGAGGCATTGCTCCCGAGTGGCAAATGAAACGAGAAATGCTTTCACCAGCCTATACGACTCGCTGGTCTGAATTGCCAGTAGCCAAACTATGACGAAGCAAAAACACAAGAAAATTCGTGGTGATTTCACTATGAAAGAATTTAAAAAAAATATTTATAATCAATACAATAAACATCAAAAAAGCATGGTGAAAAAAGTAAAAAAAAGATGCCATTTGGCATCCTTTTTTTTAAAATTCTTATCGCTCAGATGAAGGCATTTTTTCAAGAATACGCTTAATAGCTTCATCAATCTCTGACTGCACTTCATTAGATATACGTGAGAATTCATAAACAACAAGCCGCTTCTTCGAGTCAGTTTTCTTCCTTGCAAACTGGTTGCGATCAGAAAACTCTTTCAACTTCTCAGTTTCAACAGTTTTTGCAGGCCGGTCCATAAGAGCTTTGCTCTCTGCCCGAAAGACTGACAGGATTTTGCTTTTATCAATTGCTGGATAATCAGGCAGAGCCATCAGCTTTTGCCGCACTTTATCCATCAACTCCTTCACTGACGTTTTTTTGTGGTTTGCTTCTTCAGACAGTTTCAACAAAAATTGATAATCCGACAGCGAAATATCATTTATTACAGGAAATACAGAGATCATTTCGTCCGGTACTGATGCCGCCTGAAATGCCCGTGTAACTTTTGCAGAAGAGATATTTTCAGCCAGAGCGATCTCTTCTTTAGTCATACTGGTCCCATAGGTAACTTCCAGTCGTTTTCCCAGTTCGCGAAGACTATGCTCTCTTGCAGTCTGTATGTCTTTTGCAAGCTGCCTTGCGTCTGCAAGATCAATATCGTCTTTTGTTACCAAAATTTCGAATTTTACGTTGTTATAGTTGCAGGCAGCTCGACGACGAGTACCGTCTAATATTTCAATTCGTCCGTTTACTTCCCGACCAATAGCCGGAAAGAATTGTTGAAGTTTAATCGTGCGGGAAATGTCAGTAACTGACTCGCGCGAAAGCATAGCCTGATCGCGTCCATTAACCGAAGCATCAACGAACGTCTTTGATTCAATCTCTCCGCTTAACACTACCGTTTTGACAAATTTGGCCTGCTTACCTGATTTAAGTGTAAAGGTTTTGACATCTCCGTCACCTTCAAGCATACGGGCGAACTCTGAATTGCTATTACCCAGAACGCGCCCTCGAGCTAAAACTTTTTTCATTTGGACGCTCCCCGGATGTATTCAATGCGGTCAAAAACGGCTTTAGTAAAACGCTCCGCTTCGGTACGTGCTTTTTTCAATGCCTCTGCGCTTCCTGGATACGAAACAGGGTTAGCACTGATGATAGTGTCAAAAGATTCACCACATCGTTCGAACCCGTCCAATCGAGGAAGTGATGAGTCAAGAATATTACTTGCATACACCTCACGAGCCAGACTATGGGAAGTTTCGTGATCGCGCTTACTGGTCATTTTAGACATAAACCCTATGCTCGCACTTAGGCGAGGCTCAACCCCTTCTTCTTCTAGACGTTCGAGCATTTCAGGTAAACGAGTCAGATATTTTAGGGTTGAATGGAAATCAACTTGCGCCGGGGGAGTAGGGGTGAGAAGCAAATCACTCGCAGCCAGGCCATTAAGAAGGAACGGATCAAGATGAGGACCAGTATCAATGAAGACAAAATCATAATCGCCGGCGATACGGTCAATGATGGTTTTCCTGAGTACTTCAGAAGGCTTAAAACCTGGTAAGTGTTCGGCAACCAAAGCCTCCCATTGACTTGCCACAAAGCCGTCATCAATAGAAGCAGGGATGACATCAACGCCAGGAATAATAGTGGGCCGAATAACTGCTTCTCGCAGTGTTTCAGCATCGAGATTATTTAGCATTGCCTGGGCGGCGGTTTCAAGAACAGTACCAATGCTATGGGTATGGTCCAAAAACATAGTGCTGGACGCCTGTGGGTCAAGGTCGATCACAAGGATACGAAGGTCATGACGTAGCAAATCCTGATGTACTCGTAGTGCATGCGCCAGCGTGACTGTGCTGACAGTTTTTGATACTCCACCTTTCAAGTTGACGACAAAGATTACGTAAGGTTCTTTATGAACATCGCGATATTTTGGTATCTGTCGGTGAGCGTATATATCAATCACGTTCTGAATTGTTAGTGCATATTGCTCGACGTTGCCAACCTGCTTTTTATTAAAATAATAGCCGCTTTCTTCCATTTCTTTCATGGCCAGTTCTACGATGCGTCGGCTTAGCTTCGGCAATTTTGCAACCGCATTACGAGTATATGTTTGATGATACTCTGTCAGATTGAATTCCTTTCTTTGATCCTCAATATCCCGGCTCATGGCCTGAAGTAGAGCGCTTGCTCTGAGCGCTATGGTACCGACACTACCGTAATCTCGTTTCATAGTTTTCCCCTGAGATAGATTCCCTGCCCATGAATTGCGTATAAAGCTCAATCACATTGTACACAACAACATAACACGTACAACACATTTTGCATTGTCAGTAATTTGATGTACGTAGGCAATCATCCTTCACATTGAAACGAGTCGTTAGACATGAAGGAGTAGGCAAAGCGTTGGAATAACCCGGCGGGAGCGTCAAACTGTCACATTGGGGTATACTTCATGTATACCACCCATAAACAGGACTTCACATATTATTGTGACCACATAAGTGATACCATGAATACCAATACCACTTAAACGTTACCACAAGGCAAAAAAATGTTCGTTTTCGGTTATCTTCGGACATCGACATCAGAGCAGGATGCTGGTCGTGCAAAAAATACACTGAAAGCATTTTCAAATCAGTATCGCCACCATATTACTGGCTGGTATATTGATAATGTCTCTGGCACGACAATTCACATCCCCCCGGAATAACCGTCCAGGTTCGCCAGAATACACAAACAAAGCCAAAAACAACCCTCAGATTTCTTGATCTGCATCTTTAATGAAAAGGAATATATGCCTTTGATAATCCGCATTAGCTTATCAGTACTTGCCGCCGCACTCCTTTTCATAGAGCCTGTCCATGCCTCTAATCATGATAACGACTGTGGATCAGGAGCAGAGCAAATATTGAAAGCACTGTATCCCCGAGCTGAAAAAACGGGATCTAATTATACCGTTGGTAGCGCGTCTGTAACGATTTCCGCTAACCACCATCTTGGCGACCCCTATACGATGATCTGCCGACAATGGCCGGCTTATCCCAGGTTTCTGCTTGTCGCTTTGCCGTTACTGAAAGAACAAGGCGAAGGCCGCGCGGTTGGCGATATCGAAGTCGCAGTGCTGAACCATGACAACTTTAAGCCTGTCGCGCGCCTCCGTCTCGTGAACATACTTGATGAGGACGCCTTTAGTCTGAACCAGCTTGATTTGGACACAGCAGCTTATCGGTTGTTTGATGATCGCCTGGCCTTTGGTCTTCGTATGTCGAGAAAGGGCTCGTCCAGCGTAAACCCTTTTGAACAGACAAGCCTATGGTTGTTTGATATGAACGGCTCTTCACTTCATCCTGTGCTTAAAAGTCTGGAGGTTGCCAGGTATGGAGGTGAGACGGACGGCAACTGCAATGGGCATTTCGAAGACATAGGCCGCACACTCGTCATTGACAAGGAAAAAAATAATGGGGCTGCCAACATCATGGTCACGACCCGAACGAAAAAAACTGGGGCTTTTACAAACAAGGAGGGTCAGTGCGACTCAATTGATAATGGTAAAGATATCAGCCGTAGTCTCCTGCGATATGACGGTCATCGTTATATCGTTCCCGGGGGAATGCAGTCAATAAGGTAATCTGTCTGTCAGAGCAGACTGGTAAACGATTTGGCCGCCTCCGGCGCTGAACCGGGAACAGCAGCAGACAGTAGCCGGACGCCTCAAAGCGGGGCCAGTATCAGCACTGTTGCCCGCTAATCCGTCATCTCACGGTAAACCATTATGCGCCTGTGTGATGGCACAGTACGCCCGGAGAGACCAGAACAGCAGGGAAGGGGACCGGCCCCGTTACAGCCCCTGAAGCTGTCAGCTTGATGATGTTCAATGATACCTCACAGAATATGTCCGAAATCGGTCGGTTTCGTACACCAATCTGACAATATGTCCGAAAGTCAGTAAAATTAATTTCGTACATACGTTATAATTCGGACATCCATTTCGTACGGAAAGTTTCCTATGTCACGTGTTTTTGCTTACTGTCGGGTCTCCACTCTGGAGCAAACAACTGAGAACCAGCGCAGAGAAATCGAAACCGCCGGTTTTGCTGTCAGACCCCAGCGAATAATTGAGGAACACATCAGTGGGTCAGTCGCGGCCAGCGAAAGACCGGGATTTATCAGGCTTCTTGATCGCATGGAAAATGGTGATGTACTGATTGTCACCAAACTTGACCGCCTTGGCCGCAATGCGATGGATATAAGAAAAACCGTCGAACAACTTGCAGTGTCTGACATTCGGGTACATTGCCTGACGCTGGGTGGCGTGGACCTGACCAGTCCGGCAGGGAAAATGACAATGCAGGTGATTTCAGCCGTGGCTGAGTTTGAGCGGGATTTGCTGCTAGAGCGTACGCACTCTGGTATTGCGCGGGCAAAAGCATCCGGAAAGCGGTTTGGACGTCCTTCAGTGCTGAATGAAGAGCAGAAAACCACGGTGATTGCACGGATTAACGCCGGGATCAGTATCAGCGCCATTGCCCGGGAATTAAATACTACCCGGCAAACCATACTCAGAGTAAAGACTGGGCAGTCATGACCCTGAGTTCTCAGCTGTACGGTCTGCTATGTGCCAGCAGCAGAAGTTGGAGAAAACATAAGATGTTAAGAATTATACTCAATAAACTTCAAAGTGCAGATTGTTTCAGGGAGCCACATTAAGTCCTGCAGATGAAAATATTTATTTTTGACTTTATTGAGTATTTTAACCTTGGTCTTTATTATCAGCAGCCATTAACTCCAGCAGATTTCCATCAGGATCCCGAAAGAAAACAGATTGTGATGGCTGACCTGAACTCGTTTCACGGGGCACCGGGCCATGGATTATTTCGATATCGTTTTTCTCAAGTAGCTCTAACACGCTGAGAATTGTCCCTCCCCACCGGAAGCATAAATCAGCACTCCCTGGCATTGGCCTTTTAGCTACAAGTTCCACGCCATTCTCAACCTGATGTAAACTCAGGACAATTGAACCGCCCCGGGAATCCTGGAGACTAAACTCTTTGAGAGAGGTAAACAGGATGACTAAAAATACTCGCTTTTCCCCTGAGATTCGTCAGCGGGCCGTTCGTATGGTTATTGAAAGCCAGAACGACTATGACTCACAGTGGGCAGCCATCAGCTCCATCGCCCCTAAAATCGGCTGTACGCCTGAGACCCTGCGTACCTGGCTGCGTCAGTATGAGCGCGATGCCGGTGCAGGTGACGGTGGGCTCACCACCGCTGAACGCCAGCGCCTGAAAGAGCTGGAGCGGGAGAACCGTGAGCTGAAACGCAGCAACGACATTCTGCGCCAGGCTTCCGCGTATTTTGCGAAGGCGGAGTTCGACCGCCTGTGGAAAAAATAGCGCCCCTGGTGGATACCCTGCGCAGTGAACACGGGGTCGGACCGGTATGCCACGAGCTGGATATCGCCCCGTCGACATATTACCGGCATCACCAACATCGCCGGCATCCGGACAGGCGCAGCCTGCGGGAACAGCGTGACGACCTTCTGAAAGTGGAGATACAGCGCGTGTACGATGAAAACCACAGTGTGTATGGCATTCGCAAGGTCTGGCGTCAGTTGCTCCGCGAGCACATCAGCGTGGCCAGATGTACGGTGGCACGGCTGATGAAGGCGATGGGGCTCGCCGGGGTGCGGCGGGGCATAAATATCCGGACCACCGTCAGCCGGAAAGACGCCGCCGCCGGCGACCGGGTGAACCGCCAGTTCGTGGCAGAACGGCCAGACCAGCTGTGGGTGGCAGACTTCACGTACGTGAGCACCTGGCAGGGCTTCGCGTATGTGGCGTTCATCATCGACGTGTTCGCGGGGCGTATCGTGGGCTGGCGGGTGTCGTCGTCAATGGAGACGGCGTTCGTGCTGGATGCGCTGGAGCAGGCGCTGTGGGCCCGGCGCCCGACGGGCACCATCCATCACAGCGATAAAGGGTCGCAGTATGTGTCACTGGCGTACACGCAGCGGCTAAAGGACGCAGAGCTGCTGGCATCAACGGGCAGCACAGGAGACTCCTACGACAACGCAATGGCAGAAAGCATCAACGGGCTTTACAAAGCGGAGGTCATACATCGTCAAAGCTGGAAAACCAGATCAGAGGTTGAACTTGCTACACTGACGTGGGTGGACTGGTACAACAATCGCCGGTTGCTGGAAAGGCTGGGTCATATGCCACCGGCAGAAGCCGAACAGGCATATTACGCTTCCATCGGTAATAAGGATCTGGCAGCCTGAGTTCACAGACAAAACACTCTCCCGGAAAACCGGGGCGGTTCACAATATCACCCAGCGATACCTGCCTTACAAGCAGTTTCCCAAAGGGGGCGTACTCTGCATGAATTTTTGCACCAAACAATTTATCGTAAAAACAGTAAGATACTTCAAGGTCGGCAACAGTTATTGCAACATGATCAATGAGAGTTATTTTGTTCACAGGTGAACACCTTACGCTATACGTCGTTATGTCTCTGACACGGAACTGAGCACCTGAAAATTGTCGTTGATACGACAGCCCAGTTTCTGCCCCAGTTCCGGCAGGGTTCGTTCAAAAAATCCTCTTATCGCGTCCCTGAAGGCTTTCGCTGACGCAAAATACCGGTTATTCCGCACATGCTCATTCATCACCTTCCACAACCGTTCTGTCGGGTTCAGGTTCGGGCTGTACGGCGGCAGATAATGCAGTTCAATATTCATCACGAAGGCCCAGTCCTTAACCAGCGATGCCCGGTGATAAGGCGCACCGTCCAGTATCAGATGCACTTTCTGCGACACCGGATAAGTCTGGCGAACTGCAATAAAAAAACGGCAGATAGCATCCGCATTAATCTGCGGATAATCACGGGTCACCGTCCGGGCCAGGTCGTTCACGCTGAGGGCGCTGATGATGTTCAGGCGGGTCCGGCTCCCGGTGGTTTTCACCGCTTTCAGTTCCCCCTTTCTTATCCAGCCACAGCTCAGCTTCGTTGACTGCGTCGGATGTACCGCATCCATAAACAGAATGGGTTCGCTGTCACCGGCAGCCTGCTTCAGCGCTTCATAATGCGTCATGAACTGCTGCTGTTGTGCCGGGCAGAACTTATGGGGAATACCTGACGGTTTTTTCCAGGTGAACCCGTTGCGGTGAAGCCACTTATTCATACCCGGAATGCTGTAGCGCACACCGAAGCGGTCACGGACAAGCGACACGATACTGGCCGTCGTGATGTGAACAGTGTCAGTCAGAAGCTGACGAAGTTCGGCAGACTCCCCGGGAGTCAGATGCTCCTGCGAACCGCCGTTATCAGAGGTGAGCTTACCGTCGCTGAGATAATCCGATAGATGACGCAGAACCGTGGTCTCATGAATGAGCTGAGACTGCGCAATCATGGCAGGAGACCAGCCCTGAGCAGAAAGCAGCACGCAGCGTATCCGGTCGCAGACACGGCGGTCACGACTCTGCCGGTGCTGAGCCTCAAGGGCGGCAATCTGTGCGGAGGTCAGTTTTACGTTCATGGCCTGAGCATGATCCTCAGCACCGACGAAATCAAGCAGTTTCAATGATCACGGGTATAGAAGCCAATAAGCATAAAAAAATTTAATTAGTGTATAGTTTCTGATAGCGCATGAATACAATAGAATGTTATGAGGAAAAGGATGGCAAATAATGTGTATTAGCTCAGACTTTACCTGACACAGCTGTGGCACAGAGCTAAACCTAATCTGACAGGCAGCTCTGTGCCAATAGCAGACATTGCCGGATATGTATGAGACAGGCCACCATTTCAGATAACACTGCGCTGATGCTACACTCATGGCAACTCTCATTATCCCAACAAATAAATGTATGACTACCGCTGATTTCAAACGTCCTAAACTGGAACTCCCGAATGGGGCAGACAAACTTCTGCTGCACTCTTGTTGTGCTCCCTGTTCCGGTGAGGTGATGGAGGCGATCCAGGCCTCGGGAATCGACTACACCATTTTCTTCTACAACCCGAACATTCATCCTCAGAAAGAGTATTTGATTCGTAAGGATGAGAATATTCGCTTTGCTGAACAGCACGGCGTACCGTTTATCGACGCGGATTACGATACCGACAACTGGTTTGAGCGCGCCAAAGGCATGGAATGGGAGCCCGAGCGTGGCATCCGCTGCACCATGTGTTTTGACATGCGTTTTGAGCGAACTGCGCTGTACGCCGCTGAAAATGGTTTCAGCGTGATTAGCAGCTCGCTGGGTATTTCGCGCTGGAAGAATATGCAGCAAATCAACGACTGCGGACAGCGAGCCGCCGCGCACTATCCGGGCATGGTGTACTGGGACTATAACTGGCGCAAGCAGGGCGGTTCGTCGCGCATGATTGAAATCAGCAAGCGCGAGCAGTTCTACCAGCAGGAATACTGCGGCTGCGTTTATTCACTGCGTGACAGCAACCTGCACCGCAAATCCCAGGGGCGTCCTCTTATCAAACTCGGTAAGCTCTACTACGGGAAAGAAGAAGGGCAAGACTGATTTTTGATGCCATGCCCTCCGGGGCGTGGAAGCGTTCCTGTATTGTCATCCTGATCGCGTGTCGGTTTCACGTTGCGCTGCTTGAGTCGGTTATTATCTCCGTCGTTATTTCACTGGCCGGGGTATGGCTGTCATTTTTATCGACAGCGCACCCCAGCGATTGTTGTATTATTTTCCGCAGTCTTTATCGCCGTGTTTCTGATGGTTACGGTTATTCCTGCCAAAGCATATATCTTTAATAGTAACTGTCTTACAAGTGGAGCTGTGATATCAACGCTTTTGCGATTATCTCGTCACATTGCTCTTCTACAGGGTTACTTCATATTAATCTTCAAACCAGGATTCAATAGGATCAGGGTATTGAGACCAGAGATGTGGGCCTTCTGCCATCTCTTCATCGGTTAACAGCGCTGCATCCAGTTTTGCGCGCAGTTCAGTTTCATTCATCTCTATCCCGATAAAGACCAGCTCCTGGCGGGCATCGCCAATGCCATCGACCCAGTTTGCCTCGATAAACTTCAGCGATTGTTCGTCATCTGGCCAGCGGTCTCTGGGCACGCTTGCCCACCACATTCCGCCGAGCCCCTGTCTTGCTACTCCTCCCGCCTGTGACCAGCTGCCGGTGATCTGGTCAAGTTAAACAGGACACTTTTTTCTCAGCCATCTGTTCATATCGCACTGGCGATAAATACCCATTCGAAGCATGGTTTCTGTCAAGATTGTAATAACGCATATAGTCTGCAACATCACGTTTCATACCTGCCCGCGTCTGCTGCGGGATCAACAGCACCCATTCATGTTTCAAACTGCCCCAAAAACGCTCCATTACCGCGTTATCCCAGCAGGCGCCAACATCTCCCATGCTGCTTCTGAGTCCGTAACTGGTTAACTGCGTTTGGAAGCGCTTGCTGGTATACTGCGCTCCACGATCGGTATGGACGACCAGCCCTGTCGGTGGATTGCGCAGGTTGTAAGCCTGCATGAGAGCCCGGCAAACCAGCGACGATGTCATTCTCTTGTCAATGTGCCAACCGACGATCCGGCGGGAATATAAATCCATGATCGCAGCCAGGTACAACCAGCCTTCACCCGTTTTCAGATACGTAATATCACTCACCCATATCTGGTCCGGTCCGGGAGGATTGAAGTTCTGATTCAACAGATTTGGTGCAAAATCAGCCCCTTTCTTCGGTTTCGTTGTGACCTTCCAGGCACGGCGTTGCCGGCAGAGAAGTCCCTCTTCGCTCATGATTTTTCTAACGCGCCAACGACTTATGGTGACGCCTTCTTCACGGAGCTTTTTAACCAGCGTTCGGCTCCCGGCACTTTCCCGACTGGCAGAGAATAACGCCTTGAGCATCACCCTGACTGCGGTATCTTTCGGCGGGCAGGCTATCGGCTTTTTTCGCCAGGCATACCATGCGGACGGGCTAATGCGCATCACGCGACAAAGCGTCCGTAGCCTGTAATTACCTGCGTTATCGAGGATAAACTGGTATCTCACGACATGTGCTTCGCAAAGAAGGCGCTCGCCTTTTTTAATATTTCCTTCTCAATGCGTAACTCTTTGTTTTCTAGACGTAGCCTTCGGAGTTCAGCTTGTTCATCTTCACTAAGCGGACTTTCATGGCGCTGGCGCGCGGCGGCGACCCAACTGCGCAATGTTTTGGCGCTGATCCCCAAAGAAGTTGCGGCACGCGCAATGGAGTAATTTTGCGTCAGCACCAGGGCCACCGTTTCCTTCTTAAATTCTGGCGTAAACTTTCGCTTCTGATTCACTAAACACCTCCATTTTGGATGTAAGTTTAGTGTCCTGATTATTCGACCACAGCACAGTTCTGTGGCTGTGGTATCAAACTCCAGCACGATGCCCCCATAGTCATTCCACTCCAGAGTCGGTTATTTGGGCTTCTGCTTCACCGCCATATGGGTCAACAGCTGCTGGCTCAGCACTGGCAGAATTTGCTGATTAAGTTAGCCGTCGACGTTATGCGCGATGCGCGCCGATATCCGGTAACATCCCAGGAATCAAACTTTCAGTCTCACGCGACCTTCTCCTGTCGATTAGCAATCGGGGTAACGAGCGTGATCCAGAGCACAACCAGTATGGTAACACCGCTGATGATCATCTGTGGTAACTGCCGGGCGATTTCAGTGGCGGCGGCAAAGCAAGTCATGGGACTGCAGCGCCGTCTTCAACGGACTGAACGGGATGCTTATTCTGGCTAATTGTACCGATTAAATTCCCACGATTTACTTTTATTACATGACTCAAAGTTATTATCATCTGAAGGATCGAAATCATTTTTCACCTCATCAATTTGACCACTGTTCAAATTAATAAATAAACCTTTTCCAGTGCCAATGAATGCACTGTTTTTACTTTTCAAATATTCAACATCAAACACGCCTTCACTTATACTCTTTTCAATTACCTGATTCTTATCATTCAGGTTGACGAGTATAACACTTGTATCTTGGGGATTTCCCTCGTTAAATTTAATGGGTTTACCCCATAGAATGATTTTATCACCGCTGCACTTGACAGTGTATCCATTAATGGATATGTCAAATTTTAATTTTTTTACGCCATTATTATTGGTGATTGTTATCAGGTTATTCCCAGTCAAAGAAATTTCGGAAGCCTGTGAGTTGAATGATGCAATGACAAAGGCTAACGTTGTTAATATTGCTTTCATAAATTAGTCCATCAAAATGTGAGAGATTCGAATTGTCTGTTTCCATCTTAGATCATCAGCAGTATATCCACCGTTAATTGAATATGTTATAGCTCGTGTGTGTTCGTATGAAACGTCTTGCTCTTTAATAATAGTATTAATAGTACGGAACTTGGCGGTTCTTGAACCGGCTATCCAGTACCAAGCTCCTGCATCGATACAATTATATGGATCGATTGACAGGAGTTGCGGTTCATCGATTGTTGGGGCATTACTTAATTTTATAGGATGCCACCATTGATGCTTAAAACCCTTGTAAGACATTGGGTATTCATTTAAATCTATCCATCCTCTATAACCCCAGTATTTACTATAATTTTCCCGACCTGTAAGCTGTTTCATACCTCGACCTCTAAATTTAGGACCATCCCCAGGCTCAATATTTCCCAGGCGACCATTTAGATAATCAAGGTACCCTCCTGCAGGTGGATTATAATATCCATTTACCTCAGAAGAAAAGCTCGCATGAAATGGATTTTTCGAAAAACTGGCTGCTCCCTCTATCATAAGTGAAAGCATTCCTGACTCGATAGCTCCTTGGCCAAAGAAATGAGACTTACGTGTCGGTGTTGTAATGAAATATTTCTCCAAACATTTATTTACCGTTGGTCTATATTTTTCTCGAATTTGGCTTGGCGTTTCACCAATTTTATCCAAAGCCTTTGTTGGATAAAGATTATCTGGATAGATTTTCTCGAACTCTTTCTCGGATAACCAGTTACACTTTCTAAACCATGAGATAAATGAGGAAGGCTCAAAATGCCACACTCTATTTTTAGGTATATCCCCATCAATACATAAAGCTCGAGCATGAACTAAAAGGTTATTCCACGATTCATCATCCAAAAGCGGATCAACAGTTTTATTTTTTTCCTGCAGCCAACCGAAGCGTTCTTCCAATGTTCCGGCATCCCATTCAAATGGAAATCTGCATACTAATCGACTTCTGTTTTCCTTTGGGGAGTTAAGAACAATTTCAGAGTTACATTGACTGTTCATATCCGAATCATCAGTAACCAAAATCCAGCCCATCCAATGGGGAAAGTCTGCGTCACTAAATTTTTTTATTTTCTCGGATGCTATATTTATAAAACCACTACCTCCTGGATGGTTAACGAGCATCCAGCAGTTCGATCTATCTTCTGATAGTGATTTACTCTCAGCATTCAACACTCTACCAAAACGTAGTAGTTCATAACCGGCTGAAATTGAGTCAGGATATAAATTCAGCGCAAACTCATACATATTTTCTTCATTTAGCCCACTCGCATCATTAATTGATGGCTTTACTAAATCATAGACATTTTTATCTGCTCCTTCTTTACGAGTACTAATGACCCTATCATTTCCATTCGTTTTAACGGTAATATACAGTTCTGTGCTGTTTTTATAGTTTGGCTCTTTGTCAATTATTGGCTTGCCGTCTACATATTTCCCATCAAAGAAAGGAGTTCCAACAGGAACTCTAAAATGAATGTCCCCAAAAACAACATCACTTCTACCATTTTTGGTTGTGTCAAGTAACGGTTGAGACCTTCCTGTTATTTTTTCTATCTCTTGATCTTCGCAATATATTTGAAAATGTGTTGAGTTCACACCATCAACCATTCCGGTTGTACCTAAAGAGGCCTTCCTTTCCACCGGTCCTCCTACAACAATAGATGGGGAAACTAAGTTCAGGTGCATATACATAGAATAAAATACAATCTTCCCACGTTCACCTGAGCCAATTTCGGTAACATGCTTAATCACTACACACCCATCATCGGTGTAACCATCATAATTCAATGGCTTTATTTTCGTCTTGTCTTTGCTACTCGGTTTTCTAACGAAAACAACTATTCCATCAGAAATGGCTCTAATCATTTCTGGAGGATGCCCAGAATCATTATGCGTTATATGCACTCCACCATGCCACGATTCTTTTCCATTAATCGGAAATCCTCTTTGCGGATCTTGTGGCATCATTTTACTTACCCATACTTCATCACTTTCATTAGGTGAATGCGGTCTTATATACGGAGGGCTGATAATCATGGTTTAAACCTCATGAGAAAGTGAATTTTCCTGATGGAGCTTTCTGAGTTGGTGATAATGCTGGAACCGGTTCTTTATTATTTGCTTTTTCCGTCCTTCCATAATGCCCAGCTTTAGTTCTATATTCACCATTTGTTGCTGACTCAATAGCATTCGCATCCAGAGTGATATAACTCCCTCCTCCGTTTAATATCAGTTTTTTATTGGCAATTATTCTGATTTCATCTTCAGTACTGACGATGCCGATTTCTTTGCGGGCTAACAATTCCATCAGGTCATTTTGCGCCTGTATTTTCACGGGCCCCTGGTTGGCAATGAGCTTAATACCTAGCTTACGTACAAACACGCTCAGGGCATTACCAACCCCGACAAACAAGTTTTTCACCACGCTAACGTCCGCATTTTTACCGGCCGTAGCAATCAGATTCTGACCGGCCGAGACCTGCAGATGCTGTCCGCTGGTCATCGCTATACCATCCGGCGCGCTGAGCAGCAGCACTGATTTTTTGAGGTCTGTCAGTTGCTGTTCCAGCAGTTTGATTTGCGCCTGGAGATCGGCCGGGTTCGCGGTCGCCTTCTGCGCGTTATCGGAGATGGACGTCATCTGCTCCCGGGCATCACCCAGATTGCTGACCGCTGGCTGCATCTCCAGCACCTGGCCCTGTGCTTTCGTCTGGCCATCAGCGCTGATGAATATCCCTTTCTGTGCCCGGATGGCTCCCCAGCTGTCGGTTCTGAGCTCAAAACCTTCCCCGCGCTTCTGTTTTTCGCTGTCGATGAGATGGCCGAGGTTCAGCTGGCTCTTGCCGCCGTACTCCGTCGAGACCTTGATGTGCTCCTGGCCGCGGTTATCGTCGAGGCGGATTTTGTTGTTCGCCGGCGTGCGCAGGACGTTGCGTTTGTAGTTCTGGATGGTGACGTGGTCGCCGTGCGCCGAGTCGTGCAGAACTCCGGCGATGTACGGCCTGTCCGGGTTACCGTCCTCAAAGCCAATCGCCACTTCGGTGCCCGCCAGCAGCGGCAGGTGCAGACCGTAAGTATCGCCAGCATACGGGCGGGACTGACGCACCCACAGGCTCTCGAACCCGGTTTCCCAGTTGTCCCGATCAAACAGCATGTTGACGCGATAGCGGCCATCTTTGTCGATATGCCCGTAGGTGTCATTTTCGGTGGTGCTGGTCACGCGGGCAGGCAGCGTACCGGCCATCACCGGGCGCCTGGCGGGCTCCGGACGGAAACCAAAATCGGTGCTGTCCGGAATGCCGTCAAAATCAACCGCAAAGTCCTTGTCACGGCGGGCATGCGTGCGCATGGCCGTGATGACTACACCTTTCGCGAACACGTCAGCCACTTCGTAGCCGCCAGTCACCTTCAGCAGCATACCCGGAAAGAGGGTTGGACAGCTGGTGATGGCGTGAGTCTTCGTCTGACCATTCAGGTAGCATTCATGGCGGATACGGGCATAAAAAGCACCGGATTCAGGGGCCGGGTTGCGGTCATATGCGCTACCCGGCGCCAGGTAATTATCGGCATAGTGATAAGCATCGCCGTAGGTGGTCTCATCCCCGCGGGTCGCGTCGACCAGCGTGTTCATGTCTTCCGTGGCCTGGCGGTAGTTGTAATCGCGGGTGCTGACCTGCTTCTGCACCACTATGTGGTGGCATTCCATCTCCCAGACCGAGTCCACCCCTTTGGAATGCTGACCGGACGGCGGCACAGACGGCAGGGTCAGGCCTTTCCCGTAACCCTGCTGGCTGTCGTAAAACTCCACCACGTCGATGTTCAGACGGGTGTCGGTGGTAAAGCGGAACCAGATCCCAACCTCGCCCAGAAGGCGGGTGATAAAATGCAAATCGTCTTCACCGTACTGCATCACCTGCTCACGGCGCGGGTACTCTCTGCTCAACGAAAACAGAAAATCCTGGCCGCGCATGGCGTGGCGCTCGCGCAGGATTTTTTCGACGATTTGTGGAACGGACAGGTCCTGATAGATGGCGTTCTGGTGTGAACGGTCAAGCAGCGCCAGACGCGGCGTGAGGATCAGGGCGTAGTGAGTTTCATCCTTCGAGGTTCCGAGGCGTTCGAACCCACTCACCACGCCCTGAAGGGTACGCACGGCCTGCTGCAACTTAATACCGAAACCCTGATCGACCGGGGCCTGCAGCGTCAGGGAGGCCGCTTTCATCAGCATCATCTCTTTACTGATGGCATGGTCTGTGCTGGTGAATTCAATGCGGTAGCTGAACGGTTTGCTCAGGGTTTCATTGCCTTCAAAGGCCAGAACATCGAGCCCTGCTTCACATCCCTTCACCGACAACTGGTGATGGTTGTGGCTGAATCTGATCGGGGGATTACTGCTCATGCATGCACTCCTTGTGTACGGTCAAACTCCAGCCCGATACCCTCTTCCTCATTCCAGCTAAGGCATAGCGACTGTGGTTGCTGTCTGGCGGCCATGTGGGTCAGCAGTTGCTGACTCAGCGCCGGCAGAATTTGTTGATTGAGCAGACTGTCGACGTTGCGTGCGCAGGTATCCGATAGCAGACAGGCGGCGGTCAGCGTGTCATACAGGCTCCCATCAATCTGCGTGGTCAGGTCGTAGTGACTATGCAGGCGCTTGCTGACCTGTGACAGCTTCTTTTGGGAATATTCGGAAAGAACCACATCGAATTTAATTTTATTAACATTGGCTTTTTCGCGCGCTGATAATGGCGCAAACTTCGGGCTGTTACTCAAATAACCCGCAGCCATTAACTTACCGGGCAATTCTGTTTTCTTACTCGCCCTGCATGAACGAAAGCCAAATTTTATATTAATACGTGCATTTGGCACCTCATTCTGAAAACCGTCAGTCATCTAATCCCCCCCTCTACTTATCGCTACGCGCATTTTCATACTTCGATTACTTAAAGGCGATAATAGAATAATGATTATTAAAAGATCAAACTCAAAGATATTCAAAGCGAAACAATAAAATCACCAGGAGTTTTCTTCTAATTATTAATAATGAGTTGCGCCAGGTCATCAGAAAAACAAACCATCACCAGCCGAAATAAACAATCATTTATATCGAAGAGGCCAAAACAATCAGAGCATTGTTATAAATTCGCCATTATATTGATGCAGCTCAATACTTAAAACAACAAACACCTGTTAATAACCAGAAAAAATACATTCAGACTGAAACATTAAAGAGCGAAATGAAAACCGAAAAAAAAAAAAAAATAGATTAGAAGATTTAAATTCATCAGCGTATAGACAACGACTCTTTTACACCCGATCCGAAGGTGATAAATGAGTCAGTGCAGAGAAAGCATAACTAACTTAACACCCCACAGCAGATAGCAGCCCAATATCCAAAAAGTTAAGCATCAGCGCTAACTTTCTCGCCAGTGCTGCGGAGATATATTCATATCCCGCTATCAACAGGATATAAATGCCACATATCACCGCAGAAATATCCAGCCTGTTCTATTCATGCAGAAGCCCTCCCTCATCATTTCCCCCACCCGCTCCAGCGTAGATACCGCACTGACGAGCAAGAGCCAGCCCGCGCGACATCTATATTAACGACACCTTCGCTTTCTCAGCACACAACAACCGCCAAAGGAGTTTATGGTGTCTTTTACCCATCTGCGTATCGCCCGTCCCGTAACCAATCTTGAGCACTCATTCAGGATGTATGCCCGGGGTTTAGGTCTACAAAAAATTGCCGATTTTTCGCATCACGACGGCTTCAGCGGGATAATGCTGGGCCATAAAGATTTGCCGTGGCATATCGAATTGACCCTCTGCCACCATCACCCGGTACGCCCTGCGCAGACGGCAGAAGACTTATTGGCTCTGTACTACCCCGATCGGCAAGAGTGGCAAAGGGAGTGCGCGAAAATGGAGCTGGCCGGTTTTACCCCAGTGAGTTCATTTAACCCATACTGGGATGTTTACGGGCGGACCTTTAGCGATGACGATGGCTACCGGGTCGTTCTGCAAAATAGAGCATGGTCATCGGCTTAGAATCAGCTCGTCATACCCGCGAACGGTTTGTTCCTCCATTGAGCAGCGCCAGCGCGACGGCGGCGGAGAGCGCAACGGCCGCCGCGCTCGCCAGATAGACGGCGTTAATTCCCCATTTACCCGCCAGAGCGCCGGCCAGCGGAGCGGTTACTCCTAAAGAGACATCGAGGAAAGCCACGTACGCCCCCATTGCCAGGCTGCGGGTTTGGGGAGGCGCGCGACGTACGGCTTCCACGCCAAATCCAGGAAAAGCCAGCGAGTAGCCAAAGCCGGTAAGCGCCGCGCCAAAATAGGCCAGAGAAGCAGTATCGGCTCGCCAGATAAGCAGCTGTCCCAGGGCCTCAATCACCACGCAGATTAACGCAACCCGCGCGCCGCCCAGCTTATCGGGCAGATGACCGAAGGCAACCCGCGCGGCGATAAAGGCCAGGCCGAAAGCGGTAAAAGCCAGCGAGGCGTTCCCCCAGCTGTGGGCGGTAAACAGCAACGCGATAAACGCTTCGATAACGCCGAAGCCTACGCTGCACAGCGCGAGGCCAAGCCCCGGTTTCCAGACGGCGTTAAGTACGGTATAAAACGAGGTTTTTTCCGTAGCCAACGGAGCAACGCCGCGAACTCTGGCAATAGCCAGCAAAGCAATAAAGGGGACCAGCAGCACGGCAAGCGACAGGCCAAAGAATCCGCCCCAGGCGTTAAAAGCGACCCCCAGCGGAGCGCCCGACGCGTAGGCGCCATACATCGCAATCCCGTTCCAGGACATCACTTTCCCGGCATTACGCGGGCCCACCAGCCCGATTCCCCAGCCCATTGCGCCGGTCACCAGCAGGCTTTCGCCCAGCGCCAGCACAATGCGTCCAGCCAGCAGGATCCACACGCTAACGCCGGGGCTGGTAATAAACAGTAGCGAGAACAGATACAGAATCCCTGACCCGGCCGTCACCAGCAGGCCGATAACCATCGCGCGCCTGGCGCCGTGGATATCGGCGAAGTTGCCGGCCCAGGAGCGCGAAAGCAGGGCCGCTACGAACTGCGACCCGATGACCAGCCCCACCACCAGCGTGCTCTGACCCAGAGTACCGTGCAGGTGCAGCGGTAGTACCGGCAGCTGCATGCCAATAATCAGGAAGCCAATATAAATCGATATCACAATCGGCAGCAGGGTCAGGAATACGGACCTGCCCTGCGGCACGGCGTGGTTAAGCGCCGCGGAAGTTTGATTTGGTTGTTCAGTCATAAGTAAATTCATTTAATGCGGGGATAAATTTCGGGCCGAAGGGACTCTTTCCCTTCGGCTCATTTGCCGTATTGCGGGCAATTTTTCATCTCGTGCGCAGCGAGAGCTCAACGTCATCAGCAAAGGGCACGGACAGATAACCGTTTTGCGGATCACGCACGTACTCCAGATATTCAGCGCTGTAGTCGGCATTGTCGGCGATGATAAACGCGCCGGGGCGCAGGCGGCTTTCGAGGAGAGCCAAGATCTCCGGATACAGCGCTTTTGCGCCGTCCAGCAGCACCATATCGATGGTCTCCGGCAGATTATCCGCCAGGGTTTGCAGCGCATCGCCCTCACGAACATCGACCAGAGCATCAAGCCCGGCCTCTTTCAGGTGCTCGCGGGCGCGGACGACTTTATTCGGCTCAAACTCGCTGGTGATCAGCAGACCACCGCCGTTATCCTTCAGCGCGGCGGCCAGATGCAGCGCTGAAATACCAAACGAGGTGCCGAACTCAACAATATGCTGCGCCCGAATGCTGCGGGCCAGCATGTAAAGCAACGTCCCGGTCTCCGCCGCGACGGGGAGCCAGAGATCTTTCAGGTGACCATAAAGCTCGAGATATTCGGTTTTACTGGTCATTATCCGTTCGCGCTCGGCACGAGGAATGCTGGAGAACGTCGCGCTTGCGGCGCCGTTTGCCTGTTGAAACAGTCGTTCTAATAATGCGGCCAGCGGCGCGGATGTCAGCGTGGTTGACATAATAAGTCCTTCAAAAGTTGTATGGTTTACGCCTGCGGCATAAAATGCGAATAATTCGTCACCTTTTAAAGAATACGATCAATTATTCGCATTAACTATTCGCATTCCGGCCCGGGAGAGAAGCGCCATGCCAACGGCTAAAAGTAAATTGATTTCATTAAGGAAAAAGCCAAAACAGGCCCGTTCAGCCGAGCTGGTAGCGGCGATTATTCAGGCGGCGCTTCAGGTTTTAGAAAAAGAGGGCGCGGTGCGCTTTACCACCGCAAGGGTGGCGGAAAAGGCGGGAGTCAGCGTCGGGTCGGTGTATCAATATTTTCCCAACAAAGCGGCGATTCTGTTTCGTTTGCAAAGCGATGAATGGCAGCAGACCACGGCCATGCTCAGCGGGATCCTCGGTAACGCCGATCGCCCTCCGCTCGACAGATTGCGCACGCTGGTGCACGTGTTTATCCAGTCGGAGTGCGAAGAGGCGGGGCTGCGCCAGGCGCTCAACGACGCGGCGCCGCTCTATCGCGATGCGCCCGAGGCTAAAGAAAATCGCACCGCAGCCGATAGCGTCTATGGGCAATTTATCGAGGAAGTCCTTCCCGACGCGTCGCCGGCCAGGCGGCAGCTGGCCTGCGAGCTGTTGACGACGACGCTAAGTTCGGTGGGCAGCGGTTTCTCCTCCAGCCCGCGCACGGCTGAAGAAATTAGCCGCTTCTCTGACGCGATGGCGGATATGTTTAGCGCCTGGCTAAGAGAGACCGCCCGGGAGGACGCAGAGCAGCGGTAATTCTCTGCCCGCCGGGCCCAGGCGGCGCCTGAACCCACGCTAGCGCCGGACCCCTTAGGCGTCGAGCCCGGCGGCCACCTCCAGCGCCATGGCGCTAAACGCCCGTACCGCTGCGCTCTGCCAGGCATCCTTATGCTGCAGCAGACAGGCCGTTCTTTCCAGCAGCGCCGGCGTTAGCTCGATGGCCACCAGATCGTTGCGCTCCCGCACAACGGCGGCAGGCAGCAGGGTCGATAGCGGCGTATGCTGGATCATGGTCAGTACCGTGCTGATAGAGTTTGCCTCCATCCGCACCTGCGGCTCAATCGCATACCGGCGGCAATAGCGATCGATCCGCTCCCGGGTTGCAAACTCTCCGCTGAGCAAAATCAGCGACTCCTGATTCAGCGCTTCCCGCTTTACGCGCCGCCGCGTCGCCAGCGGATGGTGGCGGCCAACCACCAGCGCCAGCGTCTCGCTCAGCAAAGGCCGGGACACGATATCTCGCGATCCGCCATCGTCAAAGGCAATCCCGAGATCGAGCTCATCATCGCGCAGCAGGGCCTCCATTCGGTCCTGATCCATTTCGCGCAGGCTCAGCGAAATATTGGGGTAGCGCTGATAAAAAGCGCCCACCAGCGGCCCCATAAAATAGGTCGTAAAGGTCGGCATCATCGCCACCCTCAGCGTTCCGCGCTGAAGGTCCTCCACATCGTGGATGGCGCGCTTCCCTTCTGCTAAATCCTGCAACGCCCGGCGCGCATAGATCAGCCATACCTCCCCGGCATCCGTTAAGCGTATGCTGCGCGAGCTGCGATCAAAAAGCTGAGTTCCCAACGTCTCTTCGAGCTGGCGGATCTGCTGCGATAGCGCCGGCTGTGAGATATGGAGCGCCGTCGCGGCGCGCGTAAAGCCGCGATGTTCGGCAACCGCCAGAAAGCAGGTGAGGTGGCGCAGCAGCATGCTGGAATCCATAAGTAATTCAAATTGAATCCATCATAAATAAGTCTTTTAACTTATGAAACAAGTTACGTAACCTGTCCGCGTGTTTAATCGGCCGCGCTTCCGCCGCCCGCCGCGTCCATTTTTGCCGGAGCCTTTATGCCCATCCACGTTAACGTTCTTCAGCATCCGACCGCCTCCCGCCTCTCGTGTCCGCTGCGGGCAGGCGGGTCGCAATGAGCCACGCGGCGCACGGCCGGCTGATGCTGCTGGTACTGGTCCTCATCGGCATCAATATGCGCCCCCTGCTGACCTCAATTGGCCCCCTGCTCCCCCAGCTGCAGCAGGCCAGCGGCATGAGCTTTACCCTCGTTTCGCTACTCACCGCCATCCCGGTCGTGGCAATGGGCGCGCTGGCGCTGGCCAGTCCGTGGATTGACCGCCGCCTTAGCGAAAAACGAGGGATCGCGCTGAGCCTGCTGGCGATCGCCGCCGGCGCGCTAATTCGCGAGCTCGCCCCGCGCAGCGGGCTGCTGTTGAGCAGCGCGCTGCTCGGTGGGATCGGCATCGGTATTATTCAGGCGACGATCCCGCGAGTGATAAAACGCCGGTTTCCGCAGCATACGCCCCAGGTGATGGGGCTATGGTCAGCGGCGCTGATGGGCGGCGGCGGCCTGGGCGCGGCCTTGACGCCGTGGCTGGCGCAGCGCAGCGCCGTCTGGTATCACGCCCTGGCCTGGTGGACGCTGCCCGCGGTGCTGGCGCTCCTCGGCTGGTGGTCCGTCAACCGCACGCCCGCGCGCGGAGCGCCTTTCGCCTCAGCGGCGGCGGAAACCGCTATTTTCCACCGCCGTCGCGCCTGGACCCTCGGGCTGTACTTCGGCCTTATTAACGGCGGCTACGCCAGCCTGATCGCCTGGCTGCCGCCCTACTATATGCAGTCCGGCTACAGCGCCCAGCTTAGCGGCACCCTGCTGGCCGTTATGACGCTTGGCCAAACCGTCGGCGCCCTGCTGCTGCCGATGCTGGCCCGGCACGAAGATCGGCGCAAACTGCTGATGCTGACGCTGCTGCTGCAGCTGATTGGCTTCTGCGGGTTTATATGGCTGCCGCTGTACCTGCCGCAGCTGTGGGCGATAAGCTGCGGTATTGGCTTAGGCGGCGCCTTTCCGCTGTGCCTGGTGCTGGCGCTCGATCACTCCCGACATCCGGCGATTGCCGGACGGCTGGTGGCCTTTATGCAGGGCATTGGCTTTATCGTCGCCGGCCTCTCGCCGTGGCTATCGGGCCTGCTGCGCAGCCTGAGCGGGGATTACGTGCTGGACTGGGCCTTTCACGCCGTCTGCGTGGCGCTGCTGATGGTCATAACGCGGCGTTTTGTACCGGCGCGCTATCCGCAGGAGTGGCGAAAAACGCCCCCAGCCGGCGATCGGACGGGATAACGTCAGGTGCGGAAGACCCGCTTCCGCCCTCTCTCCGAAGAGAAAAAAGCCAAAAATCAAACCGCTACCCGCAACCAGGCCGCCGCCGCAAACGGCCTTCGCCAGAATCGTATTTATTACCGAATGAAATTAATGTGTCGCCGAATCACGACACTCGTAAGTAACTAAAAATTAATAAAAAAATGCCTCTTGTTTCCCTCATTTTTTAGGCGTACATTAGCGCCTGCTGGAGCAGTTACAGCCCAGAATTCCGGGCAACCGCAGCCACCAGAAGGCTCTGGTTTTTCCTGCGACGGTTAATGGAAAACAATGAAAACGAAATTCATTTGGCGTTTCGCCGAGAATGCGGAGTAATGAGACGTGAAATACTTTTTTATGGGCGTGTCTTTTATGGTCATCGTTTGGGCCGGCACCTTTGCCCTGATGATCTAAGCAGCGTAAATAGTTAGAAAAAAGGGAGCCGATGGCTCCCTTCTTTATTGCCGTTTTTATTCCTGGCCCTCGCCCACCGGCTTGCCTGCGGCGGGAAGAAGTCCGTCCGCGCGGAACATCGATTTAATACCGCGAATAGCCTGACGGATCCGATCGCGGTTTTCGATTAAGGCGAAGCGCACGTGGGTGTCGCCGTAGTCGCCAAAGCCGATGCCCGGCGATACGCACACTTTGGCATCCTGCAGCAGCTTTTTGGCGAACTCCAGCGAACCCATCGCCGCGTAGTGTTCAGGGATCTTTGCCCACACGTACATGGATGCTTTCGGGCACTCCACCATCCAGCCCGCTTCGTGCAGCCCCTTAACCAGCACATCGCGACGACGCTTGTACTGTTCTGCGATATCGCGCACGCACTGCTGATCGCCTTCCAGCGCGGCGATGGCCGCCACCTGCAGCGGGGTGAAGGTGCCGTAGTCGTGGTAGCTTTTAATTCGCGCCAGCGCGTTGACCAGCGTTTTGTTGCCGACCATAAAGCCGATGCGCCAGCCGGCCATATTGTAGCTTTTCGACAGCGTGAAGAACTCAACCGCCACGTCGCGCGCGCCGGGCACTTCCATAATGGAAGGCGCCTTCCAGCCGTCATAGACGATATCGGCATAGGCCAGGTCATGCACCACCAGCACGTCGTAGCGCTTAGCCAGCGCCACCACCTTTTCAAAGAACTCCAGCTCGACGCACTGCGCGGTCGGGTTAGAGGGGAAGCCAAGGATCATCATTTTCGGCTTCGGATAGCTTTCGCGGATCGCGCGTTCCAGTTCGTTGAAGAAATCAACGCCTTCCACCAGCGGCACCGAACGTACCTGCGCGCCGGCAATCACCGCGCCGTAAATATGAATAGGATAGCTGGGATTCGGCACCAGTACCGTGTCACCGTGATCCAGCGTCGCCAGCATCAGGTGCGCCAGCCCCTCTTTCGAGCCGATGGTCACAATGGCTTCCGATTCCGGATCAATGTCGACGTTATAGCGATCCTGATACCAGCGCGATATCGCCCGGCGCAGGCGCGGAATACCGCGAGAGGTAGAGTAGCCGTGGGTATCCGGCCGCTGGGCGACGGTGCACAGTTTTTCAACGATATGCGGCGGCGTCGCGCCGTCCGGGTTGCCCATGCTGAAATCAATAATATCTTCACCGCGCCGACGCGCAGCCATTTTCAGCTCAGCGGTGATGTTAAAAACGTACGGGGGGAGACGATCGATGCGCGTAAAGCGGCGTTCAGGACTGAATTCAGCCATAGATTCCTCGAATTAACGTGAGCGCCCGGACCGTCCGAGCGACGCTGCCGCTGCTGCGGCACGTTTAGAAAATAACCCGAAAAAATTCATTCTGTCGAGAGGGCGGAGAAAAAATAAAATCTGGCACAAAAAACGGGTACTTGTTCCAATAAATACGGCAGCGTCCGATACGGATTTAGCCAATACGATCGCGGAAAGTAACATCTTAATATCTTTTGCATTACCTTATTTTCGCCGTAGCGCCCTCGCCTGCGCAGTTGAGCGGGGTTCAGCGAAGATCCCCTTTTAAAAGTGCGCCTGTTCCCTATTATTGTCCGCGGCTGGCCTTCTGGGGCGAGGTTTTTTATCATAGCGTTTTCCCGCGAACGACACGGCGCTCCCATGCACGAAATATTCACCATGCTGCTCGCAGTTTTTGACCGCGCGGCACTGATGCTGATTTGCCTTTTTTTCCTCATCCGCCTGCGGCTGTTTCGCGAACTGCTGCATAAATCTGCCCATACGCCGAAGGAGCTGCTGGCCGTCACCGCCATCTTCTCCCTGTTTGCCCTGTTCAGCACCTGGTCAGGCGTACCGGTGGAGGGATCGCTGGTCAACGTGCGCATCATCGCAGTAATGTCCGGCGGTATTCTGTTCGGTCCGTGGGTCGGCGCTATCGTTGGCGTCATTGCCGGGGTGCATCGCTATCTGATCGATATCGGCGGCGTTACCGCCATACCCTGTTTTATCACCAGCATTATCGCCGGGCTATTGTCCGGGTTGATCGGCCGCAGGGTTCCCAAGGCCCAGCGCTGGAAGGCAGGGATCCTCGCCGGGATGCTCTGCGAAACGCTGACCATGATCCTCGTGGTGCTGTGGGCGCCCTCTTTTTCGCTGGGTCTCGATATCGTCTCGAAAATCGGTATTCCGATGATCCTCGGCAGCATCTGTATCGGTTTTATCGTCCTGCTGGTGCAGAGCGTTGAGGGAGAAAAAGAGGCCAGCGCCGCGCGCCAGGCCAAGCTGGCGCTGGATATCGCCAACAAAACGCTGCCGCTGTTTCGCCATGTTAACAGCGAGTCGCTCCGCCAGGTCTGCGACATTATCCGCCGCGATATCAACGCCGATGCGGTGGCGATCACCACCACCGATCGGGTACTGGCCTACGTTGGCTTCGGCGAAGGCAACTATCACGATCGCGACAATGCCATTAGCCCCACCACCCGCCAGGCGATTGAGAGCGGAAAAATTATCATCAAGAACAACGATGAGGCGTACAGAACCCCTGAAATTCACTCGATGCTGGTGATCCCATTGTGGGAAAAAGGCGTCGTCACCGGGACGCTGAAAATCTACTACTGCCACGCGCACCGCATCACCTCTTCGCTGCAGGAGATGGCGATAGGCCTGTCGCAGATCATCTCTACCCAGCTGGAGGTCTCCCGCGCGGAGCAGCTGCGGGAGATGGCCAACAAGGCCGAACTGCGCGCGCTGCAGAGTAAAATCAATCCGCACTTTCTGTTTAACGCGCTCAACGCCATTTCGTCGTCAATACGCATGAATCCGGATACCGCGCGCCAGCTTATTTTTAATTTATCGCGCTATTTACGCTATAACATTGAATTAAAAGACGATGAGCAGATTGATATTAAAAGGGAGCTGTACCAAATCAAGGACTACATTGCCATTGAGCAGGCGCGTTTTGGCGACAAGCTCACCGTTATCTATGATATCGACGATGAAGTCAGCTGCGTCATTCCCAGCCTGCTGATCCAGCCGCTGGTAGAAAATGCGATTGTTCACGGCATCCAGCCCTGCAAGGGTAAAGGCGTGGTCACGATAGGCATCAATGAGTGCGGAAACCGGGTGCGGATTAGCGTCCGTGATACCGGCAACGGCATCGATCCGGCCGTCGTCGCCCGGGTGGAGGCCGATGAGATGCCGGGCAATAAAATCGGCCTGCTTAACGTTCACCATCGGGTCAAACTGCTGTACGGCGAAGGGCTGCATATCCGGCAAATGACCCCAGGGACGGAGATTACCTTCTACGTGCCAAACCGCAACGCCCCCCAGCGTACGCCGGCGTCGCTGCTGCCATGAGCGGAGAAAAAATGAAAGTCATCATCGTTGAGGACGAGTTCCCGGCGCAACAGGAGCTCACCTGGCTGATTAACACCCACAGCCAGATGGAGATTGTCGGCACCTTTGACGACGGGCTGGACGTGCTGAAGTTTCTGCAGCACAACAGGGTCGATGCCATTTTTCTCGACATCAACATCCCCTCGCTGGACGGCGTTCTGCTGGCGCAGAACATCAGCCAGTTTGCCCATAAGCCGTTTATTGTGTTTATCACCGCCTGGAAAGAGCACGCCGTCGAGGCGTTTGAGCTGGAGGCGTTCGATTACATCCTCAAGCCCTATCAGGAATCGCGCATTATCAACATGCTGCAAAAGCTAAGCAGCGCCTGGCAACAGCAGCAGCAGCTTCCTGCCGCCGGCGCCAGCGCCGCGCCAAACCCGCAGCGGGAAAACGACACCATCAATCTGATCAAAGATGAGCGGATTATCGTCACCAGCATTCACGATATTTACTACGCGGAAGCGCATGAAAAAATGACGTTTGTCTATACCAGGCGGGAGTCGTTCGTGATGCCGATGAACATTACGGAGTTTTGCGCCAAACTGCCGCCGGCGCACTTCTTCCGCTGCCACCGCTCCTACTGCGTCAATCTGAACAAAATTCGCGAAATTGAGCCGTGGTTCAATAACACCTATGTCCTGCGGCTGCGGGATTTGGAGTTTCAGGTGCCGGTGAGTCGTAGCAAGGTCAAAGAGTTCCGCCAGCTGATGCACCTGTAGTCGGCGGCTTATCCGGGCCCTCAGGCCCGGAGGCGCTATTTTAGAGGATTTGGCCGAGCGTCTGGCGCATATGCGCGCCGGATCCCAGCAGCCCCGGGTTGTCGTGGACAATCAGGTACACCGGGACATCCTGCACAAAGGCTTTAAACCGCCCTTTATCTTCAAAACCGCCGCGGAAACCGGAAGCCTTAAAGAATTCAAGGAAGCGCGGCACGATACCGCCCGCGATATACACGCCGCCAAAGGTCGCCAGCGTCAGCGCCAGGTTGCCGCCAAAACGGCCCATAATCACGCAGAACAGCGACAGCGCGCGGCGGCAGTCGATGCAGGAGTCGGCAAGCGCGCGTTCGGTCACGTCTTTCGGCTGCAGATTCTCCGGTAAACGACCGTCGGATTTCACTATCGCGCGATAGAGATTCACCAGCCCCGGACCTGACAGCACGCGTTCGGCGGAAACGTGCCCCAACTCGGCGCGCAGCTCTTCCAGAATAAGCCCCTCTTCTTCGCTGTTCGGCGCAAAATCGACGTGGCCGCCCTCGCCCGGCAGGCTCACCCAGCGTTTATCAACGTGGACCAGATGCGCCACGCCGAGGCCGGTCCCCGCGCCGTAGACGGCGATAGGTTTCCCCTCCACCGGCGCCGTACCGCCAAACTGGATCAGGTGCTCGGCTTTTAACATCGGGATCGCCATCGATACCGCCGTGAAATCGTTGATGATTTCAAGATGCGCAAACCCAAGGTTGCTTTTCATTTCGGCAATGGAGAACGCCCAGGTGTGGTTGGTCATCGCCACCCAGTCGCCGGTAATAGGGCAGGCGATGGCAATGCAGCCAGCCTCGACGTCAACGCTGTGCTCGTCGAGATAGACGCGAACAACGGCTTCAAGACTGGGATAATCGAGCCCGGAATAGGTTTTTGCGCGGGAGATCTCCCCGCTCGCGATATCACATAATGCCAGGCGGGCGTTGGTTCCGCCGACATCTCCTACTAAAGCAAATTTTGTCATTCCGTTACGGCTCCACTAAAGTCAAAATGATTCTTTTGGCACACTGTAAATTCATGATGCCTTAACAACAACGACCAACGTATAAGCGCCCACAGTTTAGCGACCTATATCACATTTAGGCTGAAAACTGTGAAAAATGGTTTATCCCGCACCGCCGGGATCGTCAGGCATAGCCTTAACTTTATCGTTTCAGCACCATTTGCATCGACGCCCTTCCGGGGCGCAGGCAAAAGTCGTGTTTCGCCATCTTCAAAAGGAAATTTTCATGCTGCATCCGCGCGCCAGAACAATGCTGTTGCTATCGATCCCGGCGGTTATCATCGGGATTGCGTCCAGCCTGGTACTGATTGTGACGATGAAGGTTGCGAGCGTCGTGCAAAATATCCTCTGGAGCGCGTTGCCGCTAAGCCTCGGCCTGAACGCCGACGGGCATCTGTGGACCATTGCCATTCTGACGCTCACCGGGATTGCCGTCGGTCTGCTCATCCGCTTTAGCCCTGGCCACGCCGGGCCCGATCCGGCGGCTGAATCGCTGGTCAGTGCTCCCGTCAGCACCAGCGCCCTGCCGGGGCTGATTGCCGCGTTAATTTTAGGCCTGGCGGGCGGCGTCAGCCTGGGGCCGGAGCATCCCATTATGGTGGTCAATATCGCCCTTGCGGTGGCCATGGGTTCGCGCCTGTTTCCGCGCGTCAGCGCCCTCGACTGGACGATCCTTGCCGCCTCCGGCACTATCGGCGCGCTGTTTGGCACGCCGGTTGCCGCCGCGCTGATCTTTTCGCAAACCCTTAACGGCGGCAACGACGTCCCGCTGTGGGACCGTCTTTTTGCCCCGCTGCTGGCGGCAGCGGCGGGCGCCCTGACAACGAGCCTGTTCTTCAACCCCCACTTCTCGCTACCTATCCCACACTATCCGCAGATGCGGCTGGTGGATATCTTTAGCGGCGCGGTGGTCACGCTGATCGCGATTGCCGTCGGCATGGTCGCCGTCTGGTGCATCAGCGCCTGCATGCGCTGATGCACCGTCTGAAAAGCCCCGTTTTAACGCTCGGGGTTGGCGGTTTGCTGCTGGGGATCCTCGGGACCATCGGCGGGCATATCACGCTATTTAAGGGGCTGGATGAGATGCAGCAAATGGCGTTCAGCCAGACCCTGAGCGGCAGCGACTTTATGCTGATTGCGCTGGTGAAGCTGGCGGCGCTGACGATCGCTGCCGCCAGCGGCTTTCGCGGCGGGCGAATTTTCCCGGCGGTCTTCGTTGGCGTGGCGCTGGGCCTGATGCTGCACGCGCACGTTGACGCCGTCCCGGCGGCGATTACGGTCTCCTGCGCAATCCTCGGAATGACACTGGTGGTCACCCGCGACGGCTGGCTGAGCCTGTTTATGGCCGCCGTCGTGGTGCCGGACACCACGCTGCTGCCGCTGCTGTGCATCGTAATGCTCCCGGCCTGGCTGCTGCTGGCCGGGAAGCCGCTGATGATGATTAAACGACGCCCCGACTAGACGCGGCTGTTGCGCTCCTCAAGGGCCTGAGTTACCGCCCGCAGAAAGTCGGGGATGTCCATTTTGGGCAGCATTACCTCGACCAGCGTCAGCCGGTCGGAGGCCACGCTGTCGTTCATCGCCTCCTTCAGCTCCGCGGTGCGCGTCACCCGCCAGCAGCGCGAAGGGACCTCGGGGGCAAACGCCTCCGGCAGGCGGTTCCAGTCCCACAGGGCGATATCGTTATAGCGCTGCTCCGGGCCGTGGATCGCCCGCTCAACCGTATAGCCTTCGTTGTTAAGCAGCAGAATAAGCGGCCGCTGTTTGTCGCGCAGCATCGAACCCATCTCCTGAATCGTGAGCTGCGCCGCGCCATCGCCGATAATCAATACCACCCTTCGGCCCGGCGCGGCGGTCTGCGCGCCGTAGGCCGCCGGTAGCGTAAAACCGATCGATCCCCACAGCGGCTGAACCAACAGCGTCGCATCCGATGGGAGCCGCAGCGCCGCGACGCCGAATGCCGCGGTTCCCTGATCGGCGAGAATAATATCCCCCGGCCGCAGCTGCGCCTGCACGGTGCTCCAGAAGTTTTTCTGCGTCAGCATGCCGCCTTCAGCTCCGCCAACCTCCGGCACTGAGACCGGCGGGAGCATCCATTCCGCCGCCAGGCTGGCCGACAGCGCGATCAGGGCCGCCAGCGCCTGATCCATCGGGATCCGACTGAACCAGCGTTCCCCCACCCTGACGGCGAACGGCTGGATCTCTATGGTGCGCTCAGGCGGTAAATGCTGGGTAAATCCGGCGGTAATGGTATCGGTAAAGCGCGTACCGACGCAGATGATGGTATCGGCGTTTTCAATTGTCTCACGGGTCTGCGGGGCGCTGGCGATGCCGCTGTAGGTCCCGACAAAGCCGGGATGCTGCTCGTCAAAGAGCCCTTTGCCCATCAGCATGGTGGCGTGGGCCATCGGCGTTTTTTCAACCCACGCTCTCAGCGTTTCCTGCAGGCCGTAGCGCTGGGCGAGAAAATCCGCCAGTAGCGATACCCGCCGGCTGCCCCGCAGCAGCAGCCCGGCATACTCCCGGAAGCCGGCCAGCTGATTTTCATCCGCAGGCGGCCCCTCAATCGCCAGACGACGCGCGGGTGGCGTGGCGCTGGCCCTTGCGACGTCGGCAGGCAGCATCAAATACCCGGGGCGATGGTGGGCCAGCATGTCGCTGAGGACGCGATCGATTTCATGGCAGGCGTTGCCCGCCGTCAGGGTGGCCTGAGTGCAGGTTATCTGCTCACTCATACGCGCAAAGTGCGTGAAGTCGCCATCCCCTAGCGTGTGGTGCAGCAGCTCCCCTCTCTGCTGGGCGCCGCTGCAGGGGGCGCCAACGATATGCAGAACCGGGACGTGTTCGGCATAGCTGCCCGCCACGCCGTTAAGCGCGCTCAGCTCGCCAACGCCGTAGGTCGTCAGCAGCGCGCCGGCGCCTTTAATACGCGCATAGCCATCGGCCGCATAGGCGGCGTTCAGCTCGTTGGCACAGCCGACCCATCCCAGCGCCTCATGCGCGATAACACGATCGAGGAACTGTAGGTTGTAATCTCCCGGTACGCCAAACAAGCGGTCTATGCCGCAATCTACGAGACGATCCAGCAGATAATCGCCAATAGTGTAAGTCGGTTGCATAGCCATACTCCTCATCCCGTGCAGGTAATTTGAGTATTGAATAAGCGATCGAACTGTCCAGATTGGGCTGAATATATGCGGTGGAAAGCAAAATTTACGCCTTTGGGGTGTGTACTCCGCGCTGAACATTCTTTAGTGTAAACGTATACACAAGCTGTTTTATCTGCGGAGGAAGTATGGTTTACCAGGCAAATGCGACGCGATATCAGACAATGGAGTACCGCCGATGCGGTCAGAGCGGACTAAAACTGCCGGCGGTCTCTCTCGGCCTTTGGCATAACTTTGGCGACGAAACGCGGGTAGAAACCAGCCGCCAGCTGCTGCGTCACGCCTTCGACCTCGGCATTACGCACTTCGATCTGGCCAACAACTACGGGCCGCCGCCGGGTTCCGCCGAGAGCAATTTCGGCCGCATCCTGCGGGAGGATTTTTTACCTTATCGCGATGAGCTGATTATCTCCAGCAAGGCCGGCTACACCATGTGGGACGGGCCCTACGGCGACTGGGGGTCACGCAAATATCTGATTGCCAGCCTCGATCAGAGCCTGAAACGGATGGGGCTGGAATACGTCGATATCTTCTATCATCACCGCCCCGACCCCGAGACTCCGCTGCTGGAAACCATGCGCGCGCTGGACCATATCGTGCGTCAGGGTAAAGCGCTTTACGTCGGACTCTCCAACTACCCTCTCGCCCAGGCGAAGGAGGCGGTGAACATCCTCAACGACCTCGGCACGCCGTGTATTATTCATCAGCCAAAGTACTCCATGTTCGAACGCTGGGTTGAAGACGGGCTGCTGGATTTCCTGCAGACGCAGGGGGTCGGAAGCATTGCGTTTTCACCGCTGGCCGGCGGCCAGCTGACCGACCGCTATTTACACGGCATCCCGGCCGATTCCCGGATAGCCAGCGGCAGCCGCTTCCTGCAGGCGGATCAGCTGACGGCGGAAAAGCTGGAGAAAGTCCGCCGGCTGGACGCCCTGGCGCAGGCTCGCGGCCAGAAGCTATCGCAGATGGCGCTGGCCTGGGTGCTGCGCGGAGAAAAAGTGACTTCGGTGCTGATCGGCGCCAGCAAAACGGCCCAGCTTGATGATGCCGTCGGGATGCTCGCCAACCGCCACTTCAGCCCGGAAGAGTGCGCGAAAATCGACGCGATTCTGGCGGCGTAAACAAAAAGTTACTTTAGCAAAAAAGTCACTTTAGCAAAAAGTGCTCTTATCCGCGATTTAGGAGTTCCTCCGATGCTGCGGGGCTTAACGGCCCCGTAATATCACGTTAACAAGCCGCAAGGCTCGATCGTGAAGGAGAAAGAGTATGTTCAGGTCACTGATACTGGCCGCAGTGCTATTGGCCTCGACGCCGTTAGTTGCTACTGCCGGTGAAATCACCCTGCTGCCATCGGTAAAATTACAAATAGGCGATCGCGACAATTACGGTAATTACTGGGACGGTGGCGGCTGGCGCGACCGTGATTACTGGCGTCGTAACTATGAATGGCGTAATAACCGCTGGTGGCGTCATAACCACGGCTATGACCGCGGCTGGGATAAGCGCAGGGCTTATGAGCGCGGCTACCGTGAGGGCTGGCACGATCGCAACGACCGTCGCGGCGGCTGGGGCCGCGGACCGGGAGGTCACGGACACGGCCATCACTAGATACGCTTTAATTAAGTCGGGGAGCCACAGGGCTCCCCGACTTATGACTCACTTATAGTCCGAACACCGTTCCCACCAGCAGCCAGCCGTTCAGCAGAACCACAATCACGACGATGACCCAGCCGGTTCGCTTAATCCATGCCGTATTCACCAGATCGCCCATCAACTGTGGATTACTGGTAAAAATCAGCAGCGGCACCAGCGCCAGTGCGATACCAAAGCTCAGCAGAACCTGACTCATCACCAGGATGCGGGTAGGATCGAGCCCCATCATGATGACGATGAACGACGGCAGCATGGTAATCGTCCGGCGGAACCACAGCGGGATATGAAAGCGAATAAACCCCTGCATCACTACCTGACCTGCCAGGGTACCGACAACCGTCGACGACAGCCCGGCGGCCACCAGGCTGAGGCCGAATATGGTTGCCGCGGCGTGGCTCAGCAGCGGCTCCAGCGTCAGGTAGGCGGCATCAAGATCGGCAACGCCGGTATGACCGTTAAAGTGAAACGCCGCTGCGGCGGTGGCCATCATCGCCAGGTTAACAAAGCCGGCAATGGTCATGGCGATCGCCACGTCCCAGCGGGTTGCGTTATAGCGCTCTTTGCGCGAACCGTCATGCAGGTTCTGGGTCAGCGACGAGTGCAGATAGATGACGTGAGGCATAATGGTCGCCCCCAGCACCCCGGCTGCGAGGAACACCGCTTCTCCGTTAGGCAGGCTCGGGATAATCATCCCTTTCGCCAGCGGCGCCAGAGCCGGCTGGGAGAAAATCAGCTCCGCGATATAGGCGCCGGCAACGAACAGCAGCAGCCCGCCAATCACTTTTTCCAGCGGCTTCTGCCCGCGACGCTGAAGCATCAAAATCAGAAACGTGGCGATCCCGGTCAGCACGGCGCCCTGCAGTAAAGAGACGCCAAGCAGCAGCTTAAAGCCGATCGCCGCGCCGATAAACTCGGCCAGGTCCGTTGCCATGGCGATAATTTCCGCCTGCACCCAATAGAACCACACTAGCGGGCGCGGATAGTGGTCGCGAATCTGCTCCGCGAGATTTTTCCCTGTCGCAATTCCCAGCTTGGCCGACAGGACCTGAATCAGCATCGCCATCAGGTTCGCCCACACCACCACCCACAGCAGCTGGTAGCCGAAGCTGGCGCCCGCCTGGATATTGGTGGCAAAGTTACCGGGATCGATATACCCGATGGCAGCAATAAAGGCAGGCCCCATCAATGCGAGCTTCATCTTGCGCGCTGCGCGACCGCTGCTATTCTCAACGCGACTGCTTGTCATTTTCTGCCTCAGAAATATAGCCTTTGCTATGTTTTATGCTACCAAAACGCGAATGATTATCAAGTTCATTTATAACGGTGATAATTATTGCTTTGATAGGGGGGAACGATAGCGGCTAACAACGAAAAGATGGCAGTGATGGAATCCATCCCGCCTGGTCACCAGATTAGTACAACTAAGCAACTTTTAAAACCTTTACGCAACATAACAAAAATGTATGTTTGATCACTATTTTGGTGATTAGTCACAGTTCCTTGCAATAGTGTGGTTTTGATCTCGTTTTCTTTGGGCTTGTTACATAGAATGTGCACAGAAATTTAACCTGCCTCATATTTGGAGCAAATATGGACCGCGTCCTGCACTTTATTCTCGCGATCGTCGTGGTGGCTATTTTGGCCCTTTTGGTCAGCCACAACCGTAAGCAGATTCGTATTCGTTATGTTATTCAATTGCTTGTCATTGAAGTCCTGCTGGCATGGTTCTTCCTGAACTCTGATATCGGTCTGGGTTTCGTGAAAGGATTCTCCGAGATGTTCGAAAAACTTCTCGGCTTTGCTAACGAAGGGACCAACTTCGTCTTCGGCAATATGAACGATAAAGGGCTCGCCTTCTTCTTCCTTAAGGTTTTGTGCCCGATCGTCTTTATTTCTGCGCTGATCGGTATTTTGCAGCATATCCGCATTCTGCCGATCGTCATTCGCGCGATCGGTACCGTGCTGTCCAAAGTTAACGGCATGGGTAAGCTGGAATCATTCAACGCCGTCAGCTCTCTGATTCTGGGCCAGTCGGAAAACTTTATCGCCTATAAAGATATCCTCGGCAAAATGTCGCGTAACCGCATGTACACCATGGCGGCAACCGCGATGTCCACCGTTTCCATGTCTATCGTCGGCGCGTACATGACCATGCTGCAGCCGAAATACGTCGTGGCGGCGCTGGTTCTTAACATGTTCAGCACCTTTATCGTGCTGTCGCTGATTAACCCGTACCGCGTTGATGAGAGCGAAGAAAACCTGCAGATGTCGAATCTGCATGAAGGCCAGAGCTTCTTTGAAATGCTGGGTGAGTACATCCTGGCAGGCTTTAAGGTAGCGATTATCGTTGCGGCGATGCTGATCGGCTTCATCGCGCTGATCTCTGCGCTGAACGCCCTGTTCGCGACCGTTACCGGCTGGTTTGGTTACAGCATCTCCTTCCAGGGCATCCTCGGCTACATCTTCTACCCGATTGCATGGGTGATGGGCGTGCCGGCTGGTGAAGCGCTGCAGGTCGGCAGCATCATGGCGACCAAGCTGGTTTCAAACGAATTCGTCGCGATGATGGATCTGCAGAAAATTGCCACCACGCTCTCTCCGCGCGCGGAAGGCATCATCTCCATCTTCCTGGTCTCCTTCGCCAACTTCTCGTCAATCGGGATTATTGCCGGTGCGATTAAAGGCCTCAACGAAGAGCAGGGTAACGTTGTTTCCCGCTTTGGCCTGAAGCTGGTTTACGGCTCGACCCTGGTGAGCGTGCTCTCCGCGTCTATCGCCGCGCTGGTGCTGTAATTTCTTAAGGTTGTGCAAAAGCCGGGCTGGTCCCGGCTTTTTTACGCCCGTAATTCCTGAAGCGGCCGAGGCTTGCCGATCAGGTAGCCCTGCAAATAGTCGACGCCGAGCGTCAGCAGCCGCGCCTTCTGCTCTTCCGTTTCCACGTACTCCGCCACAACCGTCAGCTTTTTCACCCTCGCCATCTCGATAATGGACTTAATAATGATCGCATCCAGAGGGTCGGTCTCCACGTCGCGCACGAAGCAGCCGTCAATCTTCACGATATCCGCCTGAAGCCTTTTCAGGCGCTCATAGTTCGCATAGCCGGTACCAAAGTCATCGATAGCAATGGCGCAGCCAAAATCCCGCAGCTGCTGGATATTTTGCAGGCTGGTTTGCTCATCGCAGAAGGCCTGCTCTTCGGTAATCTCGATGGTGATCGCTTCGGCCTTGAGGTGGTAGCGTCTGAACAAAGCAATAATCTGCGCCGCGCTGTCACGCTGCATCAGGGTGTAGGGCAGCAGATTTACGGAGAAGTGCTGGCCCGGATGCCGGCGTAGCGCGCTAAACAACGTTTCCAGTACCAGCATGTCGAAACGCTGGCTCAGGTTGAACTGCACGATGAGCGGAATAAACCGCTCCGGCGCAATGACGGTATCGCCACACCGCATCCGCGTAAGCACCTCATAATAGCCCTCCCCCGCCGCGTTTTGGATCGGCTGGGCATACAGCAGCAGATCGCGTTTATTGAGCGCCTGCTTGATCCGGGTCAGCATCCGCACCTGCTCGCTGGTTTGGTCGGAAACCTGCTCCTGTGCCGCATTCAGCGCCAGCACCCGCTGCGCGGCGCCGGCCTGCTCCGAAAGCCAGCTCAGCTGGCCCAGCATCGGGTGAAGCTCCGCCTCCACGCCGTGATATCTGCCCCACGATGCGCCGAACTCCAGATCCAGCGTCTGGTTATTCCAGCTAAATTTCTTGTGGTTGAGTATCGCCACAAGGTGGCCCAGCCGCGCCTCGGGCTCCGGCCCGCACAGCACCAGCAGCAGCTCGCAGCCGGGCAGCTGAAATATTTTATCGCCAGGCCCCAGCAGCGGCTGCACCTTAGCGGCAATTTGCCGCTTGCAGTCCACGCGCATCATCATGCCGTAATGGCGGCTGAGGAAATCGAGATTATCAATGCGCAGGCTGCTGATGGCGACCTCGGGATTGCGGCGCAAATGGCACTCCAGGGCGCGAAGGTTCGGCAGTCCGGTCAGCGGATCCTCCTGCGCCTGATCCCGCCATCTGAGCTTGATTCTCTCGTTCTGAGCGTAAATATCCAGCATATAAAACAGGCAGATGGTGAATGAGATAAGAACCGAGAGAACAAACGATAGCGCGTATTCGGTCTTTACGCCCTGCAGGAAATTTTGATTATACGCGACCAGCAAAAATGCAGAAATGGACCACGAAATACGAATCAGCGCGTGGCCCAGGCGGCTAATACCGATAAAGTAGAGGATAAAAATAAGCGGGACTAAATAGCCGGCAATAAAAACAGAATCATAGGGTGCGCAGAGCGCCAGTAATATTGCTGCCAGCGCCATAAACCAGTACAACGTAAATATCCGACGCTCGCGCGTAAGCCACGGTTGGCAGTGACGATGCCAAAACGTGCGGGCAAAGCGCGGATTGATAATCATCCGCAAAGGATAATAAAAGAAGGTGGTAAATATTAACGCCGCGCAAATCAAACTCTGAATATCGATAATAGTATAAATTGCCGGCATATCTTTGAAATATACTCAATAAACTTCAAAGTGCAGATTGTTTCAGGGAGCCACATTAAGTCCTGCAGATGAAAATATTTATTTTTGACTTTATTGAGTATTTTAACCTTGGTCTTTATTATCAGCAGCCATTAACTCCAGCAGATTTCCATCAGGATCCCGAAAGAAAACAGATTGTGATGGCTGACCTGAACTCGTTTCACGGGGCACCGGGCCATGGATTATTTCGATATCGTTTTTCTCAAGTAGCTCTAACACGCTGAGAATTGTCCCTCCCCACCGGAAGCATAAATCAGCACTCCCTGGCATTGGCCTTTTAGCTACAAGTTCCACGCCATTCTCAACCTGATGTAAACTCAGGACAATATCACCCAGCGATACCTGCCTTACAAGCAGTTTCCCAAAGGGGGCGTACTCTGCATGAATTTTTGCACCAAACAATTTATCGTAAAAACAGTAAGATACTTCAAGGTCGGCAACAGTTATTGCAACATGATCAATGAGAGTTATTTTGTTCACAGGTGAACACCTTACGCTATACGTCGTTATGTCTCTGACACGGAACTGAGCACCTGAAAATTGTCGTTGATACGACAGCCCAGTTTCTGCCCCAGTTCCGGCAGGGTTCGTTCAAAAAATCCTCTTATCGCGTCCCTGAAGGCTTTCGCTGACGCAAAATACCGGTTATTCCGCACATGCTCATTCATCACCTTCCACAACCGTTCTGTCGGGTTCAGGTTCGGGCTGTACGGCGGCAGATAATGCAGTTCAATATTCATCACGAAGGCCCAGTCCTTAACCAGCGATGCCCGGTGATAAGGCGCACCGTCCAGTATCAGATGCACTTTCTGCGACACCGGATAAGTCTGGCGAACTGCAATAAAAAAACGGCAGATAGCATCCGCATTAATCTGCGGATAATCACGGGTCACCGTCCGGGCCAGGTCGTTCACGCTGAGGGCGCTGATGATGTTCAGGCGGGTCCGGCTCCCGGTGGTTTTCACCGCTTTCAGTTCCCCCTTTCTTATCCAGCCACAGCTCAGCTTCGTTGACTGCGTCGGATGTACCGCATCCATAAACAGAATGGGTTCGCTGTCACCGGCAGCCTGCTTCAGCGCTTCATAATGCGTCATGAACTGCTGCTGTTGTGCCGGGCAGAACTTATGGGGAATACCTGACGGTTTTTTCCAGGTGAACCCGTTGCGGTGAAGCCACTTATTCATACCCGGAATGCTGTAGCGCACACCGAAGCGGTCACGGACAAGCGACACGATACTGGCCGTCGTGATGTGAACAGTGTCAGTCAGAAGCTGACGAAGTTCGGCAGACTCCCCGGGAGTCAGATGCTCCTGCGAACCGCCGTTATCAGAGGTGAGCTTACCGTCGCTGAGATAATCCGATAGATGACGCAGAACCGTGGTCTCATGAATGAGCTGAGACTGCGCAATCATGGCAGGAGACCAGCCCTGAGCAGAAAGCAGCACGCAGCGTATCCGGTCGCAGACACGGCGGTCACGACTCTGCCGGTGCTGAGCCTCAAGGGCGGCAATCTGTGCGGAGGTCAGTTTTACGTTCATGGCCTGAGCATGATCCTCAGCACCGACGAAATCAAGCAGTTTCAATGATCACGGGTATAGCTCGATATAACCAACGGGAAAGAAAAAAACACTCCCGCCAGATACATGGTGATTTTCATTAGGATGGGGGTCAAAAAAGCGCCCCAAAGTATTCTGATGCCCATCCGCTTCGTCGTCAGGCCGCTGCGCCACGTTTTACCAGGCAGCATACGGACAACGGCGCATGATGCCAGCACCGAGAATAGCTGGCAGAATAGCAGGATTGCCGCCTGCGGCACCGTCAGGGGAATTATCCAGGCGTTGGTAATAGCAAAGGCGATAATCAGCGGGCCGACCGCATAGCGGCCAAAAATAAAGATAACCGCATACATCATACTTAGCGGTAGCCAGGCGAGGAAAATTTGGTTACCGTCGATCGTGGCCTGAGGTGAAATAAACCTGGCGAATGGAATCGTAATTAAACAAACTATCAGCGCGAGTAAAGTCCTCCTGATATTAATGTTAAATTTACCTGTCATTGTTGTTAATAAAAGTTCCACACAGAAATTATATTTAATATACGAATGGTATGTTGGTTAATTATGGCAGGCAAGGTAATAAGTCAGGGAAAATTCTTAAATTACATTTTATCCTAATAACAGGAGATTTGCTGACGTAAGCACAAAGTGCTTTACGCTGGCGGAGAAGAGAAAACAAAAAACCCCCGCCGTAGCGAGGGTTTCTAATTTGGTGGAGCTAAGCGGGATCGAACCGCTGACCTCTTGCATGCCATGCAAGCGCTCTCCCAGCTGAGCTATAGCCCCAACAGAACGTTTCAAAACCAAACCTGATGGGAACAGGATTTGGTGGAGCTAAGCGGGATCGAACCGCTGACCTCTTGCATGCCATGCAAGCGCTCTCCCAGCTGAGCTATAGCCCCGTAACATGAAACGCGTCGTGTTGACGGGCGGCATAATATGAATTCCTTCGTCAGGTGTCAACGGCAAAATCACCCCTCTTAATTCGATCGCTGAAAAAGCAGGCAAATAGCTGACATTGCGAAGCTTATCGCATGGAGAAGCTAAACATGTCACTCTTTCGTCTAAAAGGATGCTATAACATGAACAACTAATTCCCACATTTTTACTCAGGAAATAGTATGCTCAAGGAACGAATGACACCTGAAGAAATCGCCCATCTCACCGGCTTCAGCCGGCAGACGATCAATAAATGGGTACGCAAAGAAGGATGGCAAACATCCCCCCGACCCGGCGTGCAGGGCGGCAAAGCCCGACTCGTGCACGTCAACGAGCAGGTGCGAGATTTTATTCGCAGCGCACAGCGCGTGGCGGAAACGCCCCCCTCCTACACCACCGTTGAAAACGACCTTGAGCCGCTGCTGCTTACGCTGAGCAAAGAGATGACTCCCGGCGAACAGAAAAAGCTGATGTCGCTGCTGCTGCGTGAAGGCATCACCGGTTTACTTCAGCGCCTGGATATTCGCGACCAGTAATATGATGATGAAATTAAAAGATAAGATGACTCCGGCGGAGCTTGCGGAATGCCTCGGCCTTGCCAGACAAACTATTAACCGCTGGGTCAGAGAGCAAAAGTGGCGCACGGAGGCGATTCCCGGCGTCAAAGGTGGTCGCGCCCGTCTCATCGTTGTCGACAGGCCGGTTCTCGATTTTCTGGCAAATATTCCCGCGCTGCGGCACCTGATTGCCGACTATCAGCTGGCAGAACCGCCTGGCCACTATTTTATTAACGATGCCGGGGCTATCTGGCGGCAAATCGCCGAGACGCTTCATCTGATGACGCCGGAAAAGCAGCAGCGTTTGCGAGACTTTCTTGCGAGGGAAGGCATTAGCGGATTTTTATCGCGTCTGGGGATTAGCGGCAACCGGTCGAAAGAGTAAAAAAAACGGCAGGAATACCTGCCGTTATGCGTAGCTTAATACTCAGGACTGCTGGCTTTCGCGTTCAGCGATAAACGCCAGCGCTTTGTTGATGCGTTCCACGCTGCGGGATTTACCAATCGCGTGAACGGTTACGTCGAGGGCTGGAGATTGTCCGGCGCCGGTAACCGCAACGCGCAGCGGCATCCCAACCTTGCCCATCCCAACTTCCAGCTCGTCCGCCGTCGCCTGAATAGCGTGGTGCACGTTTTCTGCCGTCCAGTCGGTCACGGCAGCCAGCTTATCGCGTACGACTTCCAGCGGCTGACGCGCAACCGGGCGCAGATGTTTTTTCGCCGCATCGGCGTCAAACTCGGCGAACTCTTCATAGAAGTAACGGCAGCTTGCCGCCATCTCCTTCAGCGTTTTGCAACGCTCGCCGAGCAGCTTCACCAGCTCAGCCAGCTGCGGGCCGTTGCGGGTATCGATATTTTCCTGCTCGATGTGCCACTGCAGATGCGTTGCCACATACTCCGGCGCCAGAGAGTTAATGTAGTGATGGTTCAGCCACTGCAGCTTCTCGGTGTTAAACGCGCTGGCGGATTTGCTGACCGCGCCGAGGGAGAAGAGCTTAATCATCTCTTCACGGGTGAAAATCTCCTGATCGCCGCTGGACCAGCCCAGGCGTACCAGATAGTTGAGCAGCGCCTCGGGCAGGTAGCCATCGTCACGGTACTGCATCACGCTCACCGCGCCGTGGCGTTTGGAGAGCTTTTTACCGTCATCACCGTTGATCATTGAAACGTGCGCATATACCGGCACCGGCGCGTTCAGTGCTTTAAGGATGTTGATCTGGCGCGGGGTGTTGTTGATATGATCTTCACCACGGATCACGTGCGTGATCGCCATATCCCAGTCATCCACGACGACGCAGAAGTTATAGGTCGGGGAACCGTCGGTACGACGAATGATCAGATCGTCCAGCTCCTGATTGCTGAACTCAATCGGTCCGCGGATCTGATCGTCAAAAATAACGGAACCGTCCTGCGGGTTGGCAAAACGCACCACGCACGGTTCGTTATCCGCATGATGTTCGTGACCATGGCGGCAGCGCCCGTCATAGCGAGGTTTTTCGCCGTTGGCCATCTGCTCTTCGCGCAGCGCATCCAGGCGCTCTTTAGAGCAGTAGCATTTATAGGCCGTGCCCGCTTCCAGCATTTCATCAATAACGGCGTTGTAGCGGTCAAAACGTTTCGTCTGGAAATACGGGCCTTCGTCCCATTCCAGATTCAGCCAGTTCATCCCATCCATAATGGCTTCAATTGCTTCCGGCGTGGAGCGCTCGAGATCGGTGTCTTCAATACGCAGTACAAACTCACCGTCGTGGTTGCGGGCAAAAAGCCAGGAGTAGAGTGCAGTACGCGCGCCGCCAACGTGCAGATAGCCTGTCGGGCTGGGCGCGAAGCGAGTTTTGATTTTCATGAAATGGCCTTACGTTTAATAAAGATGCCGACAACCGGCAGAGTCTGTTGGTATTTATGGGGGAATATTCTAACACCGTAGGCTGATTCCTCAATGGCGTTCCCGCCTGAACCTCACGCTTTGCCGTTTTTGTTTATAAATCATGCGCCGCGGATGCTTTCGCGATCGTTTTGTTTAATTTTACGACGAACGAACAAATTATTCAGAAAAGGCGTTGACTCATTTTCAACTCTCCCTATAATGCGACTCCACACAGCGGGGGTGATTAGCTCAGCTGGGAGAGCACCTCCCTTACAAGGAGGGGGTCGGCGGTTCGAACCCGTCATCACCTACCAACTACTTTACGTAGTCTCCGCCGTGTAGCAAGAAATTGAGAAGTGGGTGATTAGCTCAGCTGGGAGAGCACCTCCCTTACAAGGAGGGGGTCGGCGGTTCGATCCCGTCATCACCCACCACTTTCTCGCCAGCTGGATTTCTTGCAATAAAATGAAGTACCGAAGTGGGTGATTAGCTCAGCTGGGAGAGCACCTCCCTTACAAGGAGGGGGTCGGCGGTTCGATCCCGTCATCACCCACCACTTCGGGTCGTTAGCTCAGTTGGTAGAGCAGTTGACTTTTAATCAATTGGTCGCAGGTTCGAATCCTGCACGACCCACCATATTCAGAAAAAAGCGCCTTTTGGCGCTTTTTTCGTTTCTGAGCACCATGCTCAACCGTGCAGGATGAGAACCTGCTGCAGGTTCGACAAAATCGCCGGGAGCGATTTTGCATCGCCGCTCGCGGCGACCCGTAGGGCGAGTCTCAGGATGAGACGAGTGATATCCTGCACGACCCTGCACGCCCGCTTTTTTCGTTTCTGAACACCACGCCCGTCTCCACGGACTCACGCCTCACCGCTGATACAGCGGATCGTCAGTTCTACCCGCGGTCAGCGAACTTCCCTCTTCACGCACCACCTCCCACAGCGCCTGCGCGGCGGTTGAGAGCGAGCGTTTCTTGCGCCGCGCCAGCATCAGCTGCCGCTCAACAACCGGCATTAGCCGCCTGACCCGCAAATGGCTGCCCTGCGGGAGAGGCAGCGCCAGCGCCGGTAAAACGCTAATCCCAATCCCTGACTCCACCATCGGAAACAGCGTCGCCGGATGCCCTATCTCCTGCACAATATTGGCGTCAATGCCAAAGCGCGCCAGCGCGGCGTCAATCAGCGGCCGGCTGCCGGAGGCGTAATCCTGCAATACCAGCCGCTGGCGGTGAAGATCCTGCCAGCCCACCGATGCTTTTTCGGCAAAAGGATGATCCTCCCGACACAAAAGCAAAAACGGTTCCGACAGAACCGTCTCACACTGTAAATCCGCTGCGGCGCCCGGATCGATAACAATGCCAAAATCCACCTCGCCCTGGCGAATGCTCTCCAGAACCCACTGCTGGGGGCGATCGTGGAGCACAAAATCAATCTCCGGGTAGCGCTGGTTGCTATGGGCAATACACTGGGGGATCAGATGGGCGGAAATAGTCTGGCTGGCGGCAACCCGCACGGTTCCCGTCAGCTGCTGACCCACGCGTCCGGCGTCGCGCAGCGTACTGTTCAGCTCGTCCAGCAGCCGCTCAAGCCGCCCCGCCAGCTGATTCCCCGCTTCGGTCAGCACCACCTCCCGGGTGGTTCTGTCCAGCAGCCGCACGCCGGTCTGATGCTCCAACTCCTTGACGCTGTGGCTCACCGCCGACTGGCTGAGCCCAATCATCTCCCCTGCCCGGCTGAAGCTTCTCGCCCTGGCGACGGTGACAAATACCTTTAACTGACGCAGCGAATAATTCATCTTTTTTATTCATGAATAGATGCAATAAATCGATTTTATTTCTCAAACTAAAAAAAGCACAATAGCGAAATCGATTTTCAGGAGCGTTTATGAAATTTTTCCGCATTCTTGATCCCTTTACCCTCACCCTGGTTACCGTCGTCCTGCTGGCTTCCTTTTTCCCGGCGCGCGGCGGATTTGTCCCCTTCTTTGAGAATTTAACCACTGCGGCTATTGCCCTGCTGTTCTTTATGCACGGCGCAAAGCTCTCCCGTGAGGCGATTATCTCCGGCGGCGGCCACTGGCGTTTGCATCTGTGGGTAATGTGCAGCACCTTTATCCTCTTCCCCGTTCTGGGAGTGCTGTTTGCGTGGTGGGCGCCGATAAACGTCGATCCGGCGCTCTATACCGGCTTTATTTATCTCTGCATTCTGCCCGCAACCGTGCAGTCAGCGATCGCCTTTACGTCGCTGGCCGGCGGCAACGTGGCGGCGGCCGTATGCTCAGCCTCGGCATCGAGCCTGCTGGGGATTTTCATTTCTCCGCTGCTGGTTGGGCTACTGATGAATCTGCACGGCGCCGGCGGCAGCCTGGAGCAGGTCGGCAAGATTATGCTGCAGCTTCTGCTGCCGTTCGTCCTCGGCCATCTCTCCCGGCCATGGATCGGCGCGTGGGTAGCGCGGAATAAGAAATGGATTTCAAAAACCGATCAAACCTCAATTCTGCTGGTCGTCTACTCGGCGTTTAGCGAAGCGGTGGTGAACGGTATCTGGCATAAGGTTGGTCCGGGTTCGCTGCTTTTCATCGTCATCGTCAGCATCGTGCTGCTGGCCATCGTTATCGCCATCAATACCCTGGTGGCGCGTAAATGCGGCTTCAATAAAGCGGATGAAATTACCATCGTCTTTTGCGGATCGAAAAAGAGCCTGGCAAACGGGATCCCGATGGCCAACATTCTCTTTCCAACGTCAATACTGGGGATCATGGTGCTGCCGCTGATGATTTTCCACCAGATCCAGCTGATGGTGTGCGCCGTGCTGGCACGACGCTACAAACGGCAGGCAGAGGAGCGGCTGGCGCGCGAAAAGGCCAGCGCCCCCGAGGCTTAACGCGGCCGCCTGAGGGGCTGAACCAGCTGGGTCAGCCCTTCGGTTTTAATTAATAAGGTTAACGCCATCAGCTCGCCAAGATGGCCGGCGGGAAACTGCTCCTTACGAGCAAACCACAGCAAATACTCTTCAGGCACGTCAATCAAACGACGGCCCTTATATTTACCAAACGGCATTTCCGTATTAGCAATCTCGATGAGCAGTTCTTTATCCACGTTAATCTCCCAGCAGCCGCAGCATTTCGGCTTCGTCGATCACCGCAATCCCCAGCTCCTGAGCTTTAGCCAGCTTCGACCCCGCCGCTTCCCCGGCAATCACCAGATCGGTTTTCTTTGATACGCTGCCCGCCACTTTCGCCCCCAACGCCACCAGCCGCGCTTTGGCGTCATCCCGGGAGAGCAGGCTCAGGCTGCCGGTCAGGACCACGGTTTTGCCGGCAAACGGGCTATCGATCTCTTCGGCATTGACCACCACCGGCGCGGGCCAGCGAACGCCCTCCGCGAGCAGCTGGGCGATAACCTCGCGGTTGCTCTCCTCAGCAAAGAAATTGCGCACGTGGGTCGCCACCACAATCCCAACATCAGGCACCTTCTGCAGGTCGTCAATGGAAGCCTGTTCGAGGGCCTCAATCGTCGCAAAATGCGCCGCCAGCCCCGCGGCCGTTGCTTCGCCGACCTCACGAATGCCAAGCGCGTACAGGAAGCGGGCAAAGGTCGTCTCTTTCGATTTTTCCAACGCATTAACCACGTTTTGCGCCGACTTTGGCCCCATGCGCTCAAGGCCGGTGAGCTTACCCGGGCTTAAGCGGAACAGGTCGGCCGGCGTGTGCACGTACTCTTTCTCAACCAGCTGGTCAATGATCTTCTCGCCCATGCCCTCAACGTCTAACGCGCGGCGGGAAACGAAATGCTTTAAGGCCTCTTTACGCTGCGCGCCGCAAATTAATCCGCCGGTACAGCGCGTCACCACTTCGCCTTCCACGCGCTCAACGTCCGAATGGCACACCGGGCAATGGGTCGGGAAGATAATTTCCCGCGTCTCCTCCGGGCGCTCGGAGAGCACCACGTTAACCACCTGAGGAATCACGTCTCCGGCGCGGCGAATCACAACCTTATCGCCAATTCGCAGACCCAGGCGTTCAATTTCATCGGCGTTGTGCAGCGTGGCGTTACTCACCAGCACGCCGGCTACGTGGACCGGCTCAAGGCGCGCCACCGGCGTGATGGCGCCGGTACGGCCAACCTGAAACTCGACGTCACGTACGAAGGTCATCTGCTCCTGAGCGGGGAACTTAAAGGCGACGGCCCAGCGCGGGGCGCGGGCGACAAAGCCGAGCTGCTCCTGAAGCTCAAGGGAGTCCACCTTGATCACCACGCCGTCGATATCGAAACCTAGCGTCGGGCGGTCCTCCTCAACCTTACGATAGTAAGTAAGCACTTCCTCTGGAGTACGGCAGAGCTTTACGCGATCGCTGACCGGCAATCCCCAGTCCTTAAACTGCTGCAGACGCCCGGAATGACTCGCCGGCAGCTCGCCACCTTCCAGCGTACCCACGCCGTAGCAGAAGAAAGTAAGCGGTCGCTTCGCCGTAATCCGCGGATCGAGCTGACGCAGGGAGCCAGCGGCCGCATTGCGCGGGTTAGCAAAGACTTTCCCGCCGGTGCGACGCGCCTCGTCGTTAATTTTTTCGAATCCGGCCTGCGGCAGGAACACCTCGCCGCGCACTTCCAGCCGCGCGGGGATATTGTCACCGCGCAGCTTCAGCGGGATCGCGCGAATCGTGCGCACGTTGGAGGTAATATCCTCCCCGGTGGTGCCGTCGCCGCGCGTGGCCGCCTGCACCAGCACGCCGTTTTCGTACAAAATACTCACGGCCAGCCCGTCCAGCTTCAGCTCGCAGCAGTAGACCAGATCGTCGCTGCTTTTCAGCCGGTCCTGAACGCGCTTGTTAAACGCGAGGAAGCTCTCTTCGTCAAAAACGTTATCCAGCGAAAGCATCGGGACTTCATGACGAATCTGGCTAAAGGAGGCCAGCGGAGCCGCCCCCACGCGTTGAGTCGGCGAGTCGGAGACGATGAGCTCGGGATGCAGGGCTTCCAGCTCGCGCAGCTCGCGCATCAGCCGGTCGTATTCCGCATCGGGCACTTCAGGGGTGTCCATAACGTGGTACAGATATTCATGATGGCGAAGCGTGGTTCGCAGTTCAGTCAGTTTTTGTTCGATCGGTTCCATATCGCACCATCAATGATAAAAAACCCCCGACGGGCGGGGGTTCAGGATTGGGAGACGAAACGCAGGTCGGTGAATCAGGCGTTAGCCTCTTTCACTTCACGAATACGGTCTTGATATTCACGCATTTTCTGCGGAGTCATCATCCGACGCTGATCGTCCAGCACCACGCCACCGACTTCGTCGGCGATGTACTGGGCGGACTGCAGCATCAGCTTAAAGTTTTGCAGCTCATCACCAAAGGACGGCACCTGCATAAAGATAGTGACCCCAGGCGTCGTCATATTCGCCATGCTGTCCGGGTTAAAGGTACCGGGTTTCACCATATTAGCCAGGCTGAACAGGACCTGGCCGCTGCCGTCCGGGCTGAGATGGCGATGGAAGATATTCATATCGCCAAACTTGAAGCCCGCCTGCTGGATGCTGTTGATCAACACCTCACCGTTGATCTGCGAGCCCTGATGCGCCGACACGTTCATCACGATAACCGTCTCTTTGCGCTCTTTTGGCTGCGGAGCTGCCGGCGCGGGTTCAGCGACTACCGGTTCAGGCGCCGGCTGAGCCGGTGTGGCAGCGGCGGGCTGAGCCGGAGCAGGCTGCGGCGCGCTCTGCGCCACCGGCTGCTGAGGCGCCTGCTGCTGCGCGACTGGCGCGGCTGGCTGGTGCGGCACGGGCTGATAATGCTGAGGCGCGCTGGTTTGCGGCTGCGGGGCCTGCTGCTGGTGCGGATACTGCTGGTGCTGAGCAGGCTGCGGCTGACGAACGGGCTCTTCCGCACGCACGGGCGGCTGCGCCTGACGTTCGTAAGGCGGCTGATACTGGTGCTGTGGCGTCTGACGCGGTGCCTCTTGCTCCCCACTGTGGCCATTTGGCGCGTGGTTAACCCGGTGAACGCGAACTTCACCTACGCCATCGTCATCAAAGTCATCGCTTTCAGACTCTTCGTCATCGCGAGACTTCATACGTTTTAGTGGGCGATCGCGAAACATCGAGGAACGTTCTTTACGGCTGGTCCAGAAACCGTGTACCAGTAAAGCGATTATGGCGATCGCGCCAACAATGATTAATATCAGACGCAAATCCTGCATCATTATATTCTCTGTTGTTCTAACACCTTGCCACCACGGCAAACATTTACTTACTAAGAGTATTTGTCGATTACGCCGAGTGCAAGTGGGTCTGCCCCTTTCACTACATAAAGATGAACTAAATCGTGCTTTTTGCTGCTTTTTCGAACATTTCCTAACTGGTTATTGTCGGGCAACCCGATAAAATAAGCGGGCATTCGGCCTGAATGTTCAAAAAGGAGCATTGCCTGACCATGGTTTCAACATCCGCAACTTCCCCGCGTAGCGGCATTTACTATTTTTCGCAGGGCTGGAAACTGATCGGGCTGCCGGGAATTCGTCGTTACGTATTCCTGCCTTTATTAGTCAATATTATCCTGATGGGCGGCGCCTTCTGGTGGCTGTTCACGCGTCTTGATAGCTGGATCCCCTCGCTGATGAGCCACGTGCCGCAATGGCTGAGCTGGCTCAACTATCTGCTTTGGCCGCTAATGGTCATTTCGATTCTGCTGGTCTTCGGCTACTTTTTCTCGACTATCGCCAACTGGATCGCCGCTCCGTTCAGCGGCCTGCTGGCGGAGCAGCTGGAGGCGCGATTAACCGGCGCCACGCCTCCCGACGTCGGTATATTCGGCATCGTGAAAGATGTCCCGCGCATTATGAAACGTGAATGGCAAAAGTTTGCCTGGTATCTGCCGCGCGCAATTATCCTGCTGATCCTGTACTTCATTCCAGGCATCGGCCAGACCGTTGCGCCGGTGCTGTGGTTCCTGTTCAGCGCGTGGATGCTGGCCATTCAGTACTGCGACTACCCGTTTGACAACCATAAGGTACCGTTTAAAACCATGCGCGAGGCGCTGCGTACGCGCAAAGTTACCAATATGCAGTTTGGCGCGCTGACCAGCCTGTTCACCCTGATCCCGGTCCTCAACCTGGTTATCCTGCCGGTGGCCATTTGCGGCGCAACGGCGATGTGGGTCGACTGCTATCGCGATAAACACGCGATGTGGAAATAGGTTATTCCGGATGCGCGCAGGCCTATGGATGGGCCACAATCGGTACTCTGCGGAGCCGCATCTTCAAGCGCTGGCGGGCCACGGCTTATGTCGCGCCTTATTCCTTCTGGCTTGCCATTATTTCCCTTACGAATATAGATATGCTAAATCCTTACTTCCGCATATTCTTTAAGCGGGTATGCTGAAGCCGTACTCCCAAATTTCATACAGTTAAGGACGGGCCATGAGTAAGATTTTTGAAGATAACTCCCTGACTATCGGTCATACGCCGCTAGTCCGACTGAACCGAATCGGTAACGGACGCATCCTGGCAAAGGTTGAATCTCGCAACCCGAGCTTTAGCGTCAAATGCCGTATCGGTGCCAATATGATTTGGGATGCTGAAAAACGCGGAGTATTGAAAGCCGGCGTTGAGCTGGTAGAGCCGACCAGCGGCAATACCGGTATCGCCCTCGCCTACGTCGCCGCAGCCCGCGGCTACAAGCTGACGCTGACCATGCCGGAAACCATGAGCATCGAGCGCCGCAAGCTGCTGAAAGCGCTGGGCGCCAACCTGGTGCTGACCGAAGGCGCGAAAGGCATGAAAGGGGCGATTCAAAAAGCCGAAGAGATCGTTGCCAGCAACCCGGAAAAATATCTCCTGCTGCAGCAGTTCAGCAACCCGGCTAACCCGGAAATCCATGAAAAAACCACCGGCCCGGAAATCTGGGAAGATACCGATGGCCAGGTTGACGTCTTTATCTCTGGCGTCGGCACCGGCGGTACGCTGACCGGCGTGAGCCGCTACATCAAAGGCACCAAGGGCAAAAAAGATCTGATTACCGTGGCGGTCGAACCGACCGATTCACCGGTGATCGCCCAGGCGCTGGCAGGCCAGGAACTCAAGCCGGGCCCGCACAAAATTCAGGGGATCGGCGCCGGCTTTATTCCGGGCAACCTCGATCTGAAACTGGTCGATAAAGTGGTCGCCATCACCAACGAAGAGGCAATCTCCACCGCCCGCCGCCTGATGGATGAAGAAGGTATCCTCGCCGGTATCTCTTCCGGCGCCGCCGTCGCCGCCGCGCTTAAGCTGCAGGAAGATGAGGCCTTTACCAATAAGAATATAGTGGTTATCCTACCTTCTTCTGGTGAGCGTTATTTAAGCACGGCCCTGTTTGCCGATCTCTTCACAGAGAAAGAACTGCAACAGTGATGCCAGCTTGTAAGTATCGTGTAAAAAAGCACCTTTTTAGGTGCTTTTTTGTGGCACACGTCAAAGTTTTACCCCTCCTGGCATTGATTCACCGCGTAGGGTCTGGTATTTAACCAGCACATTTATTTTGATGCGCGAAATTATTCATAATTGGATTTCCATAAGCTGAATCGATTTTATGATTTGGTTCAAGTCTTCCTTTCGCGGCATAATGTTTAATGACGTGCCAGACGTCAACGGCCAGATGGTCCTCACAGCGGTTAACCGCTGCCGACACCTTAGCCAGACACGTAACGCCGGCGCTAACAATACAGGCTAAAGCCTGGCCGTTAGGCTAGACTTTAGGTCCACAACACTAAACCTATAAGTTGGGGAAATATAATGTTCCAGCAAGAAGTTACCATTACCGCTCCGAACGGTCTGCACACCCGCCCTGCTGCTCAGTTTGTTAAAGAAGCAAAAGGCTTCACTTCTGAGATCACTGTAACCTCCAACGGCAAAAGCGCCAGCGCCAAAAGCCTGTTCAAACTGCAAACTCTGGGCCTGACTCAGGGTACCGTCGTCACCATCTCCGCTGAAGGCGAAGATGAGCAGAAAGCAGTTGAGCATCTGGTAAAACTGATGGCTGAACTCGAGTAAGTTCACGGGTTCTTTTTAATATCAGTCACAAGTAAGGTAGGGTTATGATTTCAGGCATTTTAGCATCCCCGGGTATCGCTTTCGGTAAGGCTCTCCTGCTGAAAGAAGACGAAATTGTCATCGACCGGAAGAAAATTTCTGCCGATAAGGTTGACCAGGAAATTGAACGTTTTCTGAGCGGCCGCACCAAGGCCTCCGCCCAGCTGGAGGTCATCAAAACCAAAGCTGGTGAAACTTTCGGTGAAGAAAAAGAAGCCATCTTCGAAGGGCACATCATGCTGCTGGAAGATGAGGAGCTTGAGCAGGAAATCATAGCCCTGATTAAAGATAAGAACATGACTGCCGACGCGGCAGCGAATGAAATTATCGAAGGCCAGGCTACCGCTCTTGAAGAGCTGGATGACGAATACCTGAAAGAGCGTGCGGCTGACGTACGCGATATTGGTAAGCGCCTGCTGCGCAACATCCTCGGCCTGGCTATCATCGATCTGAGCGCGATTCAGGATGAAGTCATTCTGGTTGCCGCCGATCTCACCCCGTCAGAAACCGCACAGCTGAACCTCAACAAGGTGCTGGGCTTTATCACCGACGCGGGCGGCCGTACTTCCCACACCTCCATCATGGCGCGCTCCCTTGAGCTGCCGGCAATTGTCGGCACCGGTAGCGTCACCACGCAGGTGAAAAACGGCGATTATCTGGTTCTTGACGCGGTCAACAACCAGGTTCTGGTTAACCCGAGCAACGAACAAATTGAAGAGCTGCGCGCTCTGCAGGCCCAGGTTGCCGAAGAGAAAGCCGAGCTGGCGAAGCTGAAAGATCTGCCGGCGATTACGCTCGACGGCCATCAGGTTGAAGTGTGCGCCAACATCGGTACCGTCCGCGACATCGACGGCGCCGAGCGTAACGGCGCGGAAGGCGTAGGCCTGTACCGTACCGAATTCCTGTTCATGGACCGCGACGCGCTGCCGACTGAAGAAGAACAGTTTGCGGCCTACAAAGCGGTAGCCGAAGCGTGCGGCTCTCAGGCCGTTATCGTTCGCACCATGGATATCGGCGGCGATAAAGAGCTGCCGTACATGAACTTCCCGAAAGAAGAGAACCCGTTCCTCGGCTGGCGTGCCGTGCGTATCGCGATGGATCGTAAAGAGATCCTGCGTGACCAGGTTCGCGCCATCCTGCGTGCCTCTGCTTTCGGTAAACTGCGCATCATGTTCCCGATGATCATCTCCGTTGAAGAAGTGCGTGCACTGAAGAAAGAGATTGAAATCTACAAGCAGGAACTGCGCGACGAAGGTAAAGCATTTGACGAAACAATCGAAGTTGGCGTGATGGTTGAAACGCCGGCCGCCGCCACGATTGCGCGTCACTTAGCGAAGGAAGTTGATTTCTTTAGTATCGGAACCAATGATTTAACGCAGTATACTCTGGCAGTTGACCGTGGTAATGATATGATTTCACATCTTTACCAGCCAATGTCACCATCCGTCCTGACGCTGATTAAGCAGGTTATTGATGCTTCTCACGCCGAAGGCAAATGGACCGGCATGTGCGGTGAGCTTGCGGGCGATGAACGTGCTACACTTCTGTTGCTGGGTATGGGGCTGGACGAATTCTCTATGAGCGCCATTTCCATCCCGCGTATCAAGAAGATTATTCGTAACACGAACTTCGAAGATGCGAAAGTATTAGCAGAGCAGGCTCTTGCTCAACCGACAACGGACGAGTTAATGACGCTGGTTAACAAGTTCATTGAAGAAAAAACAATCTGCTAATCCATAAGATGCGCGGCCCAATTTACTGCTTAGGAGAAGATCATGGGTTTGTTCGATAAATTGAAATCTCTGGTTTCTGATGACAAAAAAGACACCGGAACTATTGAGATTATTGCTCCGCTCTCTGGCGAGATCGTTAACATCGAAGACGTGCCGGATGTGGTTTTTGCAGAAAAAATTGTGGGTGATGGCATTGCCATCAAGCCGACCGGCAACAAAATGGTTGCGCCGGTAGACGGTACCATCGGTAAAATCTTTGAAACCAACCATGCGTTCTCTATTGAATCCGATAGCGGCATCGAGCTGTTCGTTCACTTTGGTATTGATACCGTTGAGCTGAAAGGCGAAGGCTTCAAGCGTATTGCCGAAGAAGGCCAGCGCGTGAAAATCGGCGATCCGGTTATCGAATTCGACCTGCCGCTGCTGGAAGAGAAAGCCAAGTCTACCCTGACTCCGGTTGTTATCTCCAACATGGACGAGATTAAAGAGCTGATCAAACTGTCCGGTAGCGTGACCGTGGGCGAAACCCCGGTTATCCGCATCAAGAAGTAATTCTTGCCGCAGAAAAATGGCGCCTCCTGGCGCCATTTTTTTATCTCCGTATCGCCGAACTCAGCGGTTACCCTCTTCCCGACGGGGCAGAATCAGCTCATCGCTGCCGCGCTCCGCGGTCCAGGTCATCACCGCCAGCACCTGCTGCGCCGCGGCTCGCGCCGCTTCACCTAACGCCAGTCCGCAGACTAAACCGCTGATAAGCTCGGCGCAAAAAAGGTCTCCCGTCCCCTTCAGATCCGTTTCTACCCGCGGATGGACAACCACCTCCACCGACTCTGCCGTCACCACCAGCACGTTGATGGTGCTGCTATCGAGCCCCGGCGCGCTGGTGATAACCACCCATTTCAGCGCGTCGGACAGCAGGCTGCGCGCGGCGTTCACCGCCTCCTGCTGGCTGCGGCAGGAGATCCCGCTGAGCGTTTCCAGCTCAAACAGGTTCGGCGTGATCCCCTGGGCCAGCGGCAGCAGGTGACTGCGGTAGGCCTGCGGAATTTCGGCCTTAACGTAAATGCCGCTATCGACGTCGCCGATCACCGGATCGACCAGAATACACAGCTCAGGATGACTTTCGCGGATCCGCTGCAGCCACTGCGCCAACCGCTCAATCTGCACCGCGCTGCCCATATAGCCCGCGGTAACCGCCCGCAGCTCGCGCAGCGCATCGCGCTCTTCCAGCGCGCGCAGATAGCCAACAAACCACTCTTCAGGGATCACCCCGCCGTAGTACGTATCGTAGTGCGGCGTATTGCTGAACAGCACCGTCGGCACCGCCATAACCCGCAGGCCGTGCTGCTCGATCGCCGGCACCGCGATGCTGTTGCCCACGCTGCCGTAAACGACCTGCGACTGCACGGCAACGATATCGACCTGCAGCGCCCGGCTTTTGTCATTGAAGAGCACCGATTGTATTTCGTCTTGCTGGCCCATCCTGTCTCCTCCCGCTGGACAGCGGGTTATCCCCTGCTTATCATTCGTCTTATGCTAAAATTCATTTTGTCATAGGTCAATAATGTTCGCCGGAAAAACCGCCAATGATATCTTTGATAACATCCGTCATCTGGTGCAGAGCGGAATGCTACAACCCGGTGACCTGCTGCCTCCGGTTCGCGAGCTGGCTGCCAGACTCGCCGTTAATCGCAACACCGTTGCCGCCGCCTATAAGCGCCTGGTGACCTCCGGCCTGGCCGTGAGCCAGGGGCGCAAAGGTACGGCCATCAGATCCCCCGGTGCGCCAATGGTGCTGGAAGGCAGCGCTCAGGGCTCGGCGCTGAACGATATTTCCGGCGGCAACCCCGACCCGCAGCGTCTCCCCGACCTCAACCGCTACTTCACAACCCTCAGCCCGGCTCCCCGCCTGTACGGCAGCGCCGCCGTCGACCCGAGGCTGGCCCGCTGGGCCCACGACTGGATGCAGAAAGATGCCGGAGCTGAGTGTGAAATCAATCTCACCAGCGGCGCGATTGACGCCCTGGAGCGGCTCCTGTGCGCGCTGCTGCTGCCCGGCGATCGGGTGGTGGTGGAAGACCCCTGCTTTCTCACCAGCATCAATATGCTGCGCGATGCCGGCTTTAACGCCTGTCCGGTACCGGTTGATGACGAAGGCATGCAGCCCGCCGCACTGCAGGAGGCCTTACGTCAGGGCGCCAGGGCGGTGATTATTACGCCGCGCGCGCATAATCCCACCGGCTGCAGCCTGAGCGAAGCCCGGGCCGCGGCGATCCGTGAAATAGTGGCCCGCTATCCGCAGGTACTGGTGATTCTCGACGATCATTTTGCGCTGCTCTCATCCGCGCCGTGGCGATCCCCTCTGTCCGCGCAAACCCGGCGCTGGGCGCTGATCCGCTCAATGTCGAAAACGCTGGGGCCCGATTTACGTCTGGCGGTTGTCGCCAGCGATCCCACAACCTCAGCGGCGCTGAGGCTGCGTCTCAACTCGGGTAGCCAGTGGGTCAGCCATCTGCTACAGGATTTAGTACTGGCCTGTCTGAATGATAGTCTGTTTACCGCCTCCCTGGAGGAGACCCGCCGCGCCTACCGCCTGCGTAACGAAAGGCTGGCCAGCGCCCTTGCCCGCCGCGGTATCGATAACCCTGGCGCCGGCGATGGCCTGAACTTTTGGCTTCCGCTGTCGGCGCCGAGCCAGCCGCTGGCGCTGCGCCTGGCCCGCGCGGGTTGGCTGGTGCGCGAAGGGGAGCCCTTTGGCATTAGCACGCCGTCGCATGGATTACGGCTCTCGCTCGCCGCCCTCGCTCCCGATGAGATTGACCGGCTGGCCGAGGATCTCCATCACGCGCTCTGCCCACAAAAACCGGAGTAAGTATCATGTCAAACCCGCAGCTAAAAGCGGTCATCGAAGCCTGTGACCAGGCTATCTCAGAGGAAGATTACGCCACCTTAATGACCCACTACGCGGAAGACGCCGCGCTGGTCGTTAAGCCGGGAATGGTGGTCAGGGGAAAAGAGAATATCCGCAAGGCTTTTGTCGCAATTGCCGACTATTTTCAACATCGACTGGTGGTCACCCAGGGAAAAATGGAGATCGTTGAAGGCGCGGGGAATGCGCTGGTGATAATGGAAACCCGGCTGGATATCCCCGCCGCGGAAGGCGGCTCAACGCAGGTCACGCGGCGCGCGACCTATGTTTTCCAGCTGCAGAACCAGCGCTGGCTCTGTACCGTAGATAACTCCTACGGCACCGACCTACTGGACCTACCGCCGGCTTAGATGCCCGCGCCCTGGGCGAAGTGCTCTTCGCCAAACACGCCGGTGGAGAGGTAGCGATCCCCGCGATCGCAGACGATCGCCACAACCACCGCGCCGGGATTTTCCCGGGCAATGCGCAGCGCGCCGGCAACCGCCCCGCCGGAGCTTACGCCGCAAAAAATGCCTTCCTGAACCGCCAGCATGCGCATGGTGTTTTCCGCATCCTGCTGATGGATATCCAGCACCGCGTCCACCAGCGAGGCGTTAAAAATGCCCGGCATATACTCCACCGGCCAGCGGCGAATGCCCGGGATGCTGCTCCCTTCCTCCGGCTGCAGGCCGACAATGCTCACCGCTTTATCCTGTTCACGCAGGAAGCGTGAGACGCCGGTAATGGTGCCGGTGGTGCCCATGCTGGAGACGAAATGGGTAATGCGCCCCTCGGTCTGCTGCCAAATTTCCGGCCCGGTGGTAGCGTAGTGCGCGTAGGGGTTATCGGGGTTGTTGAACTGATCCAGCAGCTTGCCTTCGCCGCGCTGCGCCATCTCCGCGGCGAGATCGCGCGCGCCCTCCATCCCCTGCTCTTTGGTGACCAAAATCAGCTCGGCGCCGTATGCGCGCATAGCGGCGCGGCGCTCCTGGCTCATATTGTCGGGCATCAGCAGCTTCATGCGGTAGCCTTTCAGCGCCGCAATCATCGCCAGCGCGATGCCGGTATTGCCGCTGGTCGCTTCAATCAGCACGTCGCCGGGCGCGATTTCGCCGCGTTTTTCCGCCTCGACGATCATCGAAAGCGCGGCGCGGTCCTTAACGGAGCCCGCCGGATTATTGCCTTCCAGCTTGACCCAGATTTCGCTGCCGTTGTCCGGCCCCAGGCGCTGCAATTTAACCAGAGGAGTATTGCCGATGGTTTGTTCTAATGTATTCACGGTTTTTACCCAATAAAAAGGCCGGGAGGTGAGTTTACCCGGCCTGCAAACGTCCCCGGATGGCGGTGCATCCGGGCTACCCAATCCCTGCCGTCGCCTGCACGACGATAAACTGAGGCTTAAGCTATCAGGCAGATTCTGCCAGAGCAAGCTCCTCGCGCGGCTCGATGCGCTCATTGCCGTTATACAGGCGCGCGTTTTGCAAACCAACAAACAGGCGTTCGCCGCGATACGGCGCATCATTTCCGGGCAGGACCACGGTCAGCGGTTCGTCATACCACCCCAGCGGCTGCACGACTAATTGGGTGTAGTGCCCTTTCGGGCTGGCTTCCAGCACCTGTACCGGCAGCGGCGAATCGAGGCTGGTGCGGCGGCTGATATCGACCTCCCACGGGCGCAGGAACAGATCGACCGGCCCCTGGTACGCCGGGGTATAGCCCAACTGCCAGCGGTGCGCGCCAACGTGGAACTGGCCGCCGCGGATGGTGCCCTTCAGGCGGTTAACTTCGCCCATAAACTCCAGCACGAAGCGGGTGGAGGGCTCGCGCCAGACTCGTTCCGGGGCGTCGGCCTGCTCGATGCTGCCCTGGCTCATCACCACCACGCGATCGGCGACTTCCATCGCCTCTTCCTGGTCGTGGGTTACGAACACGCTGGTAAACTTCAGCTCTTCATGCAGCTGGCGCAGCCAGCGGCGGAGCTCCTTACGCACCTGGGCATCCAGCGCGCCGAAGGGCTCATCAAGCAGCAGGATCTGCGGCTCAACGGCCAGCGCGCGCGCGAGGGCCACGCGCTGTTTCTGGCCGCCGGAGAGCTGCGCCGGATAGCGATCGGCAAGATGCACCAGCTGCACCATTTCCAGCAGCTTCGTCACCTTAGCCTTGATCCCGGCAGCGTCCGGCCGCTCGCGGCGCGGCAGCACCGTCAGACCAAAAGCGATATTGTCGAACACCGTCATATGACGGAATAGCGCGTAGTGCTGGAACACAAAGCCCACTTTGCGATCGCGGGCGTGCATGCGGCTTACGTCGGTACCGTGAAAGCGAATATGGCCGCTGGACTGATTCTCCAGGCCGGCGATAATGCGCAGCAGCGTGGTTTTCCCGGAGCCTGACGGCCCCAGCAACGCCACCATCTGTCCGGAAGGGATATCCAGCGAGATATCATTCAGCACCTGGGTGCGACCAAAAGATTTCTTAATATTGGCAATCTCAATGCTCATGATTTCCCTCCAGCTGCGCGCGTTTTTCCTGATTGGCCAAACGCCATTGCGCCAAACTCTTCAAAAACAGGGTCAAAATAGCCATTAACGTCAGCAGGGCTGCGGCGGTAAATGAACCCACGGTATTGTAATCCTGCTCCAGCAGCTCAATTTGCAGCGGCAGCGATAGCGTCTCGCCGCGAATTGACCCGGAGACCACCGACACCGCGCCGAATTCGCCGATGGCGCGCGCGTTGGTCAGCACTACGCCGTACACCAGCGCCCAGCGAATATTGGGCAGCGTCACCCGGCGGAACATCTGCCAGCCCGACGCGCCGAGCAGAATCGCCGCCTCATCTTCGTTGCTGCCCTGGCTCATCATCACCGGCACCAGCTCGCGCACCACAAACGGGCAGGTGACGAAGATAGTCGCCAGCACCATGCCCGGCCAGGCAAACATAATTTGCAGATTATGCGCATCCAGCCAGCCGCCAAGCGGGCCGTTGGAGCCGTAAAACAGCAGATAGACCAGCCCCGCCACCACCGGCGAGACGGCAAAAGGGATATCCAGCAGCGTCAGCAGCAGCTGGCGGCCGGGGAAGGTAAAACGCGTCACCAGCCACGCCAGCAGCGTACCGAAGACCAGGTTCACCGGCACCGTAATCAGCGCAATCATCACCGTCAGCCAGATGGCGTGCAGCATATCCGGGTCGGCGAGATTTTGCAGGACCGGCATCAGCCCTTTACTAAAGGCCTGAACGAAGATGTAAACCATCGGCACGATAAGAATGAAGGCGGAAACCAGCACCCCGGCACCAATCAGAAACCATTTACCCCAGTTGATGCGGGGCGCGTCATAACGCTTCAATTGAGTAACTTCCGCCATTAATGACCTACCACGCGTCGACCAAAGCGACTTTGTAGGGTGTTGATGGAAAACAGCAGCAGCAGCGAGGCGGCCAGGATCACCGAGGCAATTGCGCTTGCCGCCGGGTAGTCAAACTCCTGCAGACGCACAAAAATCATCAGCGAGGTAACTTCGGTTTTCCACGCGATATTGCCGGCGATAAAGATAACCGCCCCGAACTCGCCCAGGCTGCGGGTAAACGACAAGGCCACGCCGGCCAGCAGCGCCGGAGAAAGCTCCGGCAGCACCACTTTACGAAAGCTCTGCAGACGCGTGGCGCCCAGCGTTTCCGCGGCCTCTTCATATTCAGGGCCCAGCTCTTCCAGCACCGGCTGGACGGTACGCACCACGAACGGAATGCTGGTAAAAGCCATCGCCACCGCGATACCCAGCCAGGTATAGGTGACCTTGATATCAAACTGCGCCAGCCACTCGCCGTAGAAGCCGTTAACCGAAAACAGCGACGCCAGGGTCAGGCCGGCTACCGCCGTCGGCAGCGCAAAGGGCAGATCGATCAGCGCATCAAGCAGCGTGCGGCCGGGAAAACGGTAGCGCGTCAGGATCCACGCCATCAGCAGGCCAAACACGCCGTTAAACACCGAGGCCACAAAGGCCGACAGCAGCGTCACCTTATACGCGGCAACCACCTGCGGGTTGGTAACAACGTCCCAGTACTGCCCCCAGCTCATCTGCGCCAGCTGCATCACCAGCGCGCTCAGAGGAAGCAGCAGAATTAAACAGACAAACAGCAGGCTGGTGCCGAGACTCAGGGTAAAGCCCGGCAGCACGCGCTTAGAGGCGGCAGCAAACATTACTTACGCCCCGCCGCCAGCAGTTTGTCCAGCTCGCCGCCGCTGGCAAAGTGGGTTTTCATCACCTCAGGCCAGGAGCCAAATTTGTCTTCAACGCGGAACAGCTCGGTCTGCGGGAATTTATCCTTCAGCTTTTCCATCACCTGCGGGTTGTTCACCCGGTAGTAGTAGTCGGTGACGATGGTCTGCGCCTGCGGGCTGTAGAGCCAGTTCAGATAGGCTTTTGCCGCCTTCTCCGTGCCGTTGTACTTGACGTTTTTATCCACCCACGCCACCGGGAATTCGGCAAGAATGTTGGTTTTCGGCACCACCACCTCAAAACCCTGCGCTTCATACTGCTTGCGGATATTGTTCACTTCCGATTCGAAGCTAATCAGCACATCGCCCAGCCCGCGCTCCGCGAAGGTGGTGGTCGCGCCGCGGCCACCGGTATCGAACACTTCGACATTTTTCAGGAACTGGGTCATGAACTGCTCGGTTTTGGCCTTATCGCCGCCGTCGGCTTTATCCGCTGCGCCCCATGCGGCTAAATAGGTGTAGCGCGCGTTGCCCGACGTTTTCGGGTTCGGGAAGATAAGCTTCACGTCAGAACGGACGAGATCGTTCCAGTCATGGATATTTTTCGGGTTCCCTTTGCGCACCAGGAAACCCATCGTGGAGTAGAACGGCGAGCTGTTGTTCGGCAGGCGGCTTTGCCAGTCGGCCGGGATCAGGTTGCCTTTATCATGCAGGATCTGCACGTCGGTCACCTGGTTATAGGTTACCACGTCGGCTTTTAAGCCCTGCAGGATCGCCAGCGCCTGCTTTGACGAGCCGGCGTGGGACTGCTTAATCGTCAGCTTATCGCCGCCGTTATCTTTGGCCCACTGCTGTTCAAACGGCGGGTTAAGGGCGGCAAACAGCTCGCGGGAAACGTCGTAGGAACTGTTCAGCAATTCAGTTGCCTGAGCCTGCGCAACCAGCAGTACAGAAGCCGCCAGCGCCAGATATCCTTTGTTCAGTGATTTAACGGCCATTGCGCACCCTTATAAGATTGATGACTTTCATATGGCCATAATATTTATAACGCGTACCAAAGGAGTAACGGTTTTATATACCGTTTGGCGATTTAGAAGTAGAAAAGAGAATAAGGGGTTTGAAAACCGCCGCTGGCGGCAAAGTAGAGGAGAGGCGGAAGCCGATAGCCACCCTCCCCTGCGGGGAGAGGGCTATGGCGAAAGAGGCGCTACAGCGCCAGAATACGCTCCACGGACGGCGCGAAGTAGTAGCCGCCGGTCACCGGTTTGGTAAAGCGCAGCATGGCGTCGCGCTTGCCGTCGGTATCGCCAAACATGCTCAGCAGCTGCTGTTCGATATTATGGATACGGGCGCAGTAAGCGCAGAAATAGAGGCCATGAGTGCCGCTGGCGGTACCGTACGGCAGGCTCTGGCGCAGAATTTTCAGCCCTTTGCCGTCCTCTTTCAGGTCAACGCGGCTGAGATGCGAGGTTTCCGGGCGGTCGTCACCGTCAATCTCTTCATTGGCCTCTTTGGTACGGCCAAACATCATCTCCTGATCCGGAACGCTCATGCGGTTAAGCTGCTTGAGATTGTGCTCCCAGCGCTGCACGAAGACGTAGCTCCCGCCGGCGTCAACGCCATCTTTAATAATCGCCACCTCGCGACGCGTCTCTTCGCCGGCCGGGTTTTCGGTCCCGTCGACAAAGCCGCTGAGGTCGCGCTCTTCGATCCAGCGGAAGCCATGTACTTCCTCTTTAACGTCAACAACGCCGCCAAACGCCGCCATCGCCGCCTGGGCGACGGAGAAATTGACCTCATGGCGAGCGGAGAGGATATGAATCAGCAGATCGTACTGAGTCGACGGCGCCAGGCCTTTTCCGTAAACGGGGAAGTCTTTTAACTCTTCGGCACCTACGCCGCCGCTCAGCTCGCGCCAGACGTTATTGCCGAAGGCAATGGCCGCCCCCAGCTGGGCGTCCGGGAATTTCGCCTGAAAGGTGGCTAATTTATCGATAAAGTTTTTGCTGGCTTCATGCAGGGCGTTAACGTCCCCTTTAACATTGGCTTCAATCCAAATCGCCGCACGGCAATGTTCCGGCAAAATGCCGCTCTGAACCTGAGACATCGCTCCTCCTGAAATGAAACGACCACAACGGTGTGGTGCTTAAACGCGGCTATTGTACGCGTTTTTTGCCACCGTCGTGTTTCTCCAGATCAAATTAGCGGCGCCAGGTGATTTTATCGATTTTCCAGTTTTTCAGCGTATCGTCGGAGGGCATCAGCTCTTGCGGGCCGCTCCAGTGGCCGGTGAAGACGTAGCTAATATGCTGGCTGCCCTGCGCCTGACACTCAACCACCGCGCCGTTGTCGCTGCTGGCCTTCTGACAGTTGCCGAACGCTTTGCTGTACAGCTCGCTGAACGGAGTGCCTACCTGCACGCCGCTCTCGGTTTTAATCTCGCCGTCGCGCACGTCGATGCGGCTGATGGTGCCGTTCTCGCCGTTAATCGTCATCGCCACCTTGTCGTCCTTCAGCGCCTCAAAGTAGCGCACGATATTGCCGTTGGCGCTTTTCATACCGCTGCGCAGGCGGTAGCCGCCGCCGAGGGCGTCGCTGATGGCCTGTTCATTTAGCGGCGTGGCGGCCGTCAGCTTGCCCACTCCCTGCTCGGTCACCTCCGTCGAGGAGCCAAACCAGTTCCACGGCAGGGCCCCGGACCAGTTGACCGCGCTCATCGTGGAGCAGCCGGTTAACGCCAGCGGTAGCGCGCAAAGAAGTAAACGTAGCGATTTCATGAGATCGTCCTTTTCTGTTAATTTGACGCCTGTTGGAGTGCGGGATCGGCAAAAAGTGCCGTTAAACCTGCTCTTCCTCGAAACAGGCCCTCAGCCGACGGCTGCTCAGCAGCCACCACAGCGCATAAATATCCGCCGCCAGCAGGCCGATGGTCAGCGCCGAAGGCGACTCGCCGCCCAGCCACAGCAGCGGCTGCCAGATAAGCAGCAGCGCCTGAGAGAGCACCAGCAGCCAGCGTATTAGCGGCCAGAAACGGGGAAAGCGCTGCCGCTGGCCGCTGACGATAAACGCCAGCACCGCCGGTATACCGGGCAGCAGCCCAAGCCAGAAGTTGTCATGATCGGGGTAGAACAGATTCAGCAGAACATCGCCCTGCTGCCGCGAGGCCCCGGCCATAATAAACAGCACCCAGGTCCGGGCCTGCAGCAGCAGGACGCACCAGAAGAGGAACGGCAGCCTTAGCCGGCCGTGCGCATCAAAATCGGCGGGAATCAGCTCAGTATTCTTCATCTTCAATTAAACGCTTACCCAGGCTGAGCACGTCCGCATATTCGTAACCAAGCCGTTCATACATGCCCTGTACGACCTCGTTATCTTCGCGGATCATAATATTAATTTTCGGACAGCCGCGGGCGGTGAGCTTTTTTTCCAGCCGGCTCAACAGCGCGTTAGCGATTCCGCGGCCGCGAAACTCCGGATGAACGCCGAGATAGTAGGCCGAACCGCGATGGCCGTCGTAGCCGCCCATCACCGTGCCGACGACTTCGCCGTTCACCTCGGCAACCAGAAACAGGCTGACATCGTGATTAACCTTACGTTCGATGTCCATTTCCGGGTCATTCCACGGGCGCAGAAGCTCGCAGCGCTCCCAGAGAGTTATCACCTCTTCAAAATCCTGCTGGCGAAAAACGCGTATCTCCATGGTATTCCCCATCTTTTAGGCATAAAAAAAGTGATTATGGCGTGATTACGCCCGATAGCCAATATCAGGCGAAATTAACCTCAAAAAATGACATAATACGACCTTGTCACGTATTGAAATGAAAAGTAAAACAATTCTTATTACGAAAGGTCGTAACGAAAAACACGATACGATATAACATTGGATACCACTTGTTTGTAATTCAGGCCGAATGAGCACTTTTAAACCTTTAAAAATACTTGCTTCGCGCCGCCAGGTGCTGAAAGCCGGGCTGGCTGCCGTCACCCTTAGCGGGATTGCCTCGCAGGCCAGCGCAAAAGAACAGCCGTTGACGACGTCTAACGGGCACAGTAAACCGGCCGTGAAAAAAGCGGGCGCAAAGCGCGTCGTCATGCTCGATCCGGGACACGGCGGCATTGATACCGGCGCGATCGGCCACAACGGCTCCAAAGAGAAACACGTCGTGCTGGCGATTGCCAAAACCGTGCGCGGCATTCTGCGCAATAACGGCATCGACGCGCGCCTGACGCGCACCAGCGATACCTTTATTCCGCTGTACGACCGCGTGGAAATCGCCCACCAGCACGGCGCGGATCTGTTTATGTCGATTCACGCCGACGGCTTCACTAACCCCAGTGCCGCCGGGGCGTCCGTCTTTGCCCTCTCCAACCGCGGCGCCAGTAGCGCGATGGCGAAATACCTCTCCGATCGCGAAAACCGCGCCGATGAGGTTGCCGGCAAAAAGACCACCGCGAAAGACCATCTGCTACAGCAGGTGCTGTTCGATCTGGTCCAGACGGATACCATCAAAAACAGCCTGACGCTGGGCTCGCATATCCTGAAAAATATTAAGCCGGTGCATAAGCTGCACAGCCGCAACACCGAACAGGCGGCCTTCGTCGTGCTGAAGTCGCCGTCGATACCATCGGTGCTGGTCGAGACCTCATTTATTACCAATCCGGGCGAGGAAAAACTGTTAGGCACCACCGCGTTTCGGCAGAAAATCGCCAGCGCCATTGCCTCCGGCATCATCAGCTACTTCCACTGGTTCGATAACCAAAAAGCCCACTCAAAGAGACGTAGATGAAGCCCGACGTGCAACAGGTTAAACGCTATCTCCTTCAGCTGCAGGACGCTATCTGCCGGCAGCTGAGCGCCCTCGACGGCCAGCCGTTTAGCGAAGATAACTGGCAGCGCGAAGGCGGCGGCGGCGGGCGGAGCCGGGTGCTGCGGGAAGGCGCAATCTTTGAGCAGGCCGGGGTCAACTTTTCCCATGTTCACGGCGACGCCATGCCGGCTTCGGCCACGGCGCATCGCCCGGAGCTGGCCGGCCGCAGCTTTGAGGCTATGGGCGTTTCGCTGGTGGTCCATCCGCGCAATCCCTACGTGCCGATAAGCCATGCCAACGTGCGCTTTTTCATCGCCGAAAAGCCCGGCGCGGAGCCGGTGTGGTGGTTTGGCGGCGGGTTTGACCTGACCCCCTTTTACGGCTTTGACGAGGATGCCGTTCACTGGCACCGCACCGCGCACGATCTGTGTCTGCCGTTCGGCGAAGCGGTCTACCCGCGCTATAAAAAGTGGTGCGATGACTACTTCTTCCTCCGGCATCGTGACGAGCAGCGCGGCATCGGCGGCCTGTTCTTCGACGATTTAAATACCCCGGACTTCGACCACTGCTTCGCGTTTATGCAGGCCGTCGGCAACGGCTACACCGACGCCTATCTGCCGATCGTTGAGCGGCGCAAAGCGATGCCCTACGGCGAGCGGGAGCGTCAGTTTCAGCTCTATCGCCGCGGACGCTACGTGGAGTTCAACCTGGTGTGGGATCGCGGGACGCTGTTTGGCCTGCAGACCGGCGGGCGCACGGAGTCGATTCTGATGTCGATGCCGCCGCTGGTGCGCTGGGAGTATGACTACCACCCGGAAGAAGGCAGCCCGGAGGCTGCCCTGAGTGAGTTCATCAAAGTCAAAGAGTGGATATAAAACAAAGCCCCGAACGGGGCTTTGTCGATCACAGCGGCTGAGTTTGCGCTTCCACTACCGCCAGCGCCACCATATTGACGATGCGGCGAACGGAGGCAATCGGCGTCAGAATATGCACCGGTTTTGCCACTCCCATCAGCACCGGTCCAACGGTCACCCCTTCGGAGCTCGAAACCCGCAGCAGGTTGTAGCTAATGCGCGCGGCTTCCATATTCGGCATCACCAGAATGTTGGCCGATCCTTTCAGCGGGCTGTCCGGCATCCGATCGTGGCGAATACTCTCTACCAGCGCGGCATCGCCGTGCATTTCGCCATCGATCATCAAATCCGGCGCGCTCGCCTTCACCAGCTCCAGCGTTTTACGCATTTTGCTCGCCGACGGGCAGTTAGCGGAGCCGAAGTTAGAGTGCGACAGCAGCGCGACGCGCGGCTCGATGCCGAAGCGGCGCACGCTCTCCGCCGCCATCAGGGCGATCTCGGCCAGCTGCTCCGGCGTCGGATCGTGGTTAACGTAGGTATCGGCAATGAAGGTGTTGCCGCTCGGCAGCAGCAGCGCGTTCATCGCCCCCGCCGTGTTCACGCCGTCGCGATAGCCAAACAGCGGCTGAATCACGCCGTAGTGCTCATGGTAATCACCGATGGTGCCGCAGATCATCGCATCCGCCTCGCCGCGATGGACCATGATCGCGCCAATCACCGTGGTATTGCTGATAACCGCCCGCTGCGCCTGCTCCTGGGTGACGCCGCTGCGTTTCATCAGCTGGTAATACTCGCTCCAGTACTCCTTAAAGCGCGGATCGGATTCATTATTGACGATCTCAAAATCAACGCCGGCTTTAATCTGCAGGCCGAGCTTCTGAATGCGCATTTCGATAACGCTCGGGCGGCCCACCAGAATCGGCTTCGCCAGCCCCAGAGAGACCAGCTCCTGGGTAGCGTGCAGGACGCGCGTCTCCTCCCCTTCCGCCAGCACCACGCGCTTCGGCTCTTTGCGCGCCTGGGAGAAAATCGGCTTCATAAACAGGTTGGTTTTGTAAACGAACTCGCTGAGCTTCTCGATGTAGGCGTCGAAGTCGGCAATCGGGCGCGTCGCCACGCCGGAGTCCATCGCCGCCTTCGCCACCGCCGGCGCGATCTTGACGATCAGCCGCGGATCGAACGGTTTCGGGATGATGTATTCCGGGCCGAAGCTAAGATCCTGATCGCCGTAGGCGGAGGCCACCACTTCGCTCTGCTCGGCGTGCGCCAGTTCGGCAATCGCGTGCACCGCCGCCAGCTTCATCTCTTCGTTAATCGCCGTGGCGCCGACGTCCAGCGCGCCGCGGAAGATGAACGGGAAGCACAGCACGTTGTTGACCTGGTTCGGATAGTCGGAGCGGCCGGTGCAGATAATCGCGTCTTCGCGGACCTGCTTCGCCAGCGGCGGCAGGATTTCCGGTTCCGGGTTAGCCAGCGCGAGGATCAGCGGCGCGCGGGCCATTTTTTTCACCATCTCCGCCGTCAGCACCTTCGGACCGGAGCAGCCGAGGAAAATATCCGCCCCGTCGATCACCTCATCGAGGGTACGTTTACCGTTGTCGTCCACTGCGTAGGCCGCCTTGGTCTCCGCCATATTTGGCTCACGGTCTTTATAGATCACGCCTTTGGAATCGCAGACCACGATATTGCGTTTCTGCATTCCCAGCGCCACCAGCAGGTTCATACAGGCGATAGCCGCGGCGCCCGCCCCGGAAACCACCATCCGCACGTCGGAGAGGTTTTTCTCAACCACCCGCAGACCGTTGAGAATGGCGGCGGTGCTGATAATGGCCGTGCCGTGCTGATCGTCATGGAATACCGGGATATTCATGCGCTCGCGCAGCTTCTGCTCAATGTAGAAGCACTCGGGCGCCTTAATATCTTCCAGGTTGATGCCGCCAAAGGTCGGCTCCAGCGCGGCCACCACGTTGATAAACTTATCCGGATCCAGTTCGTCAACTTCAATATCAAACACGTCAATGCCAGCGAACTTCTTAAATAAAACGCCCTTGCCTTCCATCACCGGCTTGCCGGCGAGCGCACCGATGTTGCCCAGTCCGAGCACCGCGGTACCGTTGGAGACGACCGCAACCAGGTTGCCGCGCGCGGTGTATTTATAGGCGGCCAGCGGGTCTTTTTCGATCTCCAGGCAAGGGGCCGCTACGCCCGGCGAGTAGGCCAGCGCGAGGTCGCGCTGCGTCGCGAGGGGCTTGGTCGGCACGACCTGAATTTTTCCAGGGACCGGGAATTCATGGAAGTAGAGGGCGCTTTGTTTCAACTGCTCATCCATTTTATTGTTCCTTTCACGTATCGATCGTAGGGGGTGGCGGGCAATCTCTATCCTGATGTCCACCCAAGGTGGGGCATAGTATCTCGCCTGACGGCTTTCCAAACTTTGAACGCCGCCAAACTCTCGCCATCACAAAGGTATATTTGTTATCGATTCATAACATTTTTGTAACCTGGTTTCGCAGGCAATGATAGCCCTCTCTGCTATGCTTTTTAGTTATTCACCCAATAACTTCCTCTAGCAGTCATCTAAAAAAACTCATGCAACATATTGTTTCAGGAGTACATTATGTCCCGAAGAGAACTTGCTAACGCCATTCGCGCCCTTAGCATGGACGCCGTACAGAAAGCCAACTCCGGCCATCCCGGTGCCCCGATGGGCATGGCGGATATCGCCGAAGTCCTGTGGAACGACTTCCTCCGGCACAACCCGGAGAATCCGCACTGGTACGATCGCGACCGCTTTGTGCTGTCCAACGGCCACGCCTCGATGCTGCTCTATAGCCTGCTGCACCTGACCGGCTACGACCTGCCGATGGAGGAGCTTAAAAACTTCCGCCAGCTGCACTCTAAAACCCCCGGCCACCCGGAGCATGGCTATACCCCAGGCGTAGAGACCACCACCGGCCCGCTGGGCCAGGGCCTGGCGAACGCGGTCGGGATGGCGATTGCGGAACGGACGCTGGCGGCGCAGTTCAACCGCCCGGGACATGAGATAGTCGATCACCATACCTGGGTTTTTATGGGCGACGGCTGCCTGATGGAGGGGATCTCCCACGAGGCCAGCTCGCTGGCGGGTACCCTGGGGCTGGGTAAGCTTATCGGGTTCTATGACCATAACGGCATTTCCATCGACGGCCACGTTGAGGGCTGGTTCACCGACGACACTGCCGAACGCTTCCGGGCCTATCACTGGCACGTAATTGGCGATATCGACGGCCACGACCCGCAGGCGGTTGCGCAGGCGATTCGCGAGGCGCAAAGCGTCAAAGATAAGCCGTCGCTGATTATCTGCCGCACCATCATCGGCTTCGGCTCGCCCAACAAGGCCGGCTCCGAGGAGTCGCACGGCGCGGCGCTCGGGGAAAAAGAGGTGGCCTTAGCCCGCGAGAAGCTGGGCTGGAAATATCCGCCGTTCGAGATCCCGAAAGAGATTTATGACAAGTGGGATGCCCGGCCGCGCGGTGAAAAAGCCGAGCACGCGTGGAACGACAAATTCGCCGTCTATCGGCAGGAGTATCCCGAGCTGGCGGACGAGCTGACGCGCCGGATGAACGGCGATCTGCCTGAAAGCTGGAGCGAGACCGTTCGCGGCTACATCGCGAAGCTGCAGGCCAGCCCGGAAAAAATCGCCAGCCGCAAAGCCTCGCAGAATGCGCTCAACGCCTACGGGCCGGCGCTGCCGGAGCTGCTCGGCGGCTCGGCGGATCTGGCGCCCAGCAACCTGACCATCTGGTCGGGTTCGACCTCGATTAAAGACGATCCCGCCGGCAACTATATCCACTACGGCGTGCGCGAGTTTAGTATGACCGCCGTCGCCAACGGCATTGCCCTGCACGGCGGCTTCATCCCCTACACCTCGACCTTCCTGATGTTCGTGGAATATGCGCGCAACGCGGCGCGCATGGCCGCGCTGATGAAGGCCAGGCAGATCATGGTTTACACCCATGACTCCATTGGCCTGGGGGAAGATGGCCCAACGCACCAGGCGGTCGAGCAGCTGGCCAGCCTTCGGCTGACGCCCAACTTCAGCACCTGGCGCCCCTGCGATCAGGTAGAAACCGCGGTCGCCTGGCGGGCGGCCATCGAGCGGCAAAGCGGCCCCACCGCGCTGATCCTGTCGCGGCAGAATCTGGCGCAGATGGCGCGCACGCCGCAGCAGGTGGAGGATATTGCGCGCGGCGGCTACGTGCTGAAAGATGCCGGCGGCAAGCCGGATCTGATCCTGATCGCCACCGGCTCGGAGATAGAAATCACCGCCCTGGCGGCGGAGAAGCTGCTGGCGAAAGGGGTCAACGTGCGGGTGGTTTCGCTGCCGTCAACCGACGTGTTTGACGCTCAGGATGAGGCATACCGGGAATCCGTCCTGCCGTCTGACGTCAGCGCCCGCATTGCCGTCGAGGCCGGAATTGCCGACTACTGGTATAAATACGTCGGCCTGAAGGGCGCCATTGTCGGCATGAGAAGCTACGGCGAATCGGCGCCGGCGGAAAAGCTGTTCCCGTTCTTTGGCTTTACCGTCGAAAATATTGTGAGCACCGCCGAAGGGCTGCTTAATGGGTGATCCACAGCGTAGGCCAGGCATCTGGCCTCTGCCAGTTATCGCACTGCGGCTGCTGGGCAAAGCGCACCAGGCTAAACCGCTGGCCATCATACCGCCAGCGGGTCTGGGTGCCGCAATCCCCCGGTGCGCGCCCCTTCTCAAGGGTCACCAGCTCGTGGCGCTGCTCGTCGATGCTGGCGTTCATCAGCTCAATTTCGCGCCCCGCGCCGCCGGGCGGCTGGAAAGGCAGCGTCAGGCGCAGCGGACGCGCGGCGTACGGCTGCTGGCGCGAAACCAGCCACGCCCGCCATACGGTGTTATAAGCTCCCGCTTCGCAGCTGAACATCAGCAGCACCTTCTCATCGGTCAGCGCGGTCACCCGTACCTCCCGCAGGGAGGGATCGAGAGAGCATGCGCTGTTGCTCATGCGCTCGTTGCCGTAGTCCATCAGGTCATTCAGCTCATCGCGGCTCAGCGGCGATTGCGATACGTCAACTTTCGCCACCGTGCGCAACGCCGGCGCCGGAGGGACGCTGAGCGGCGGCTCTTCGCCTTTGCCAATCCACGCCGTTTCGCTGCCGACCCGCTTCTGGCGGCTGTCGATAAACAGTAGCGCAGCCTTCAGGCCCTGCAAGGAAATGGTCTGCAGGCCGTCCACCAGGCTTATCGCCTGCCCTTCCTGCACCTGCTGGAGAAAAGCGTCGATGGCGGCGCTATCGTCGGTTTTAAGCAGCTTGTCGGCAACCTGCCAGCGCTTATCCACCAGCGCCAGAGGCTTACCGTCAAGCAGCAGACGAGGGCCGATCGGCGCCAGCGCCGCGACCGGATTGCCGACGCCGCCCAGCTCAATGCGCAGGCTGGCGTCGGTGGCCGCGCCGGCGCTGCGGCTGAGGTTCATCACCAGGCCATAGTGCAGCCCGACGTTACGAGTTACGCAGAAGTTTTGATTGTTGCAGGTCACCAGCCAGTCGTCGAAAGTCTGCTGCACCGGCGCCGCCCACGCCAGCGAGGCGGGGAACAGGCCGAAAAGCAGAATCAAGATAAGCCGATAAAGCATGCGTGGTACAACCCCGGAAGATAGCGCGAAAAACAGCCGCTATCTTCGCCAGCGTCGGAGGGTTACTCAATCGGATTTATCAGATATCCCCGGCCATCAGCCCCGAAGCGTGGAGATACTGCAGCAGGATAACCGCTTTCCCATCGCGGATTTCGCCGCCGGCCATCATCGCCAGCGCCTGGCTGAAGGGCAGCTCCAGCACCTCAATCTCTTCATCATCCACCCCGCCGCCGCCGTTTTTACGCTGAGCATCGCTGTATTCGGCGATAAAGAAGTGGATAAGTTCGGTGACGCCGCCGGGAGACATATACAGCTCGAACAGCTTGCGAACCTCGCCCACCTCGTAGCCGGTCTCCTCGATCGCCTCTTTGCGAATACAGGCTTCCGGCTCGTCGTTATCCAGCAGCCCGGCGCAGGTCTCAATGAGCATTCCATCTTCGTTACCGTTCACCCAGGTGGCGACGCGGAACTGGCGCACCAGCACCACGCTTTGCTTACGCCGGTTGTAGAGCAGAACCGTTGCGCCGTTGCCGCGATCGTAAACCTCGCGCTTATGGCGCACCACGCTGCCGTCGCCGCGCGTCAGCTCGTAGGTCATATTGCGCAAAACAAACCAGTTTTCCGAGAGGATTTTATCTTTAATGACGTTGATATTGAGTGACATACGACCTCGCAGCAGAGAATGACGCAGTCATACTACGCTGCGAAGTCCGCTTTGTCGTTAGCCGGGCGGAATCGATTTTAGGCCAGGGAACCCGGCGATCCCCTGCGCCGTATGACGGACCTCTCCCATCGCCGTCACCACCGGGCCGGGCAGCGTCTCCAGGCCATCCTGCAGGATTGTCGCGCCGTTCGGGCAGCCTGGGGACAGGGAGCGCCTTCACAAGGGTGACACGTAATGGTGTTACATTTTTGCTCGCCTTTGATGAGCGTAATACGCGGCAAATAACCACTCAGTTTAAGTGGCCATTAAATGTCCGATAAGGTGGGACGGAAACGATGTTCATCTGCCTGGGATCGCGCTTACTGGCGAGAATCCTTTTGGGATCAAATTTTTTGAGCTAAATAAAATGGGGCTTTATTTCTTCAGGCGATAATCAAGCCCGGCATAAAAGCGATAAAATCTGTTTACTTCCGGCGGCAATTGCGAAAGGGTAACGCAGTGGGCAGACCCTGGATAAAGGGCAGGATACATCTTTACCGTGCCGTAAAAGGCACACGATAAATTACACTATCTCCTTAATTTCTCCACGATTGCCAACGGGCTTACCGCTAGAGTGTCACTGGCTGTGCAATAACAAAAAAATGTACAAAAAGAGGTCCTGATTCTGATGGCGAATTTCTTTATCGATCGCCCCATTTTTGCGTGGGTACTGGCTATTCTTTTGTGCCTGACCGGAACGCTGGCGATTTTATCGCTTCCCGTCGAGCAATATCCTGAGCTGGCGCCGCCGAACGTGCGGATCACCGCCAACTACCCCGGCGCCTCCGCGCAAACGCTGGAGAATACCGTGACTCAGGTTATCGAGCAGAATATGACCGGCCTCGATAATCTGATGTATATGTCATCGCAGAGCAGCGCCACCGGCCAGGCAACGGTCACCCTGAGCTTTACCGCCGGAACCGACCCCGATGAAGCGGTGCAGCAGGTGCAAAACCAGCTGCAGTCGGCGATGCGTAAACTGCCGCAGGACGTGCAAAATCAGGGCGTCACGGTGCGCAAAACCGGTGATACCAACATTCTGACCCTCGCTTTTGTCTCCACCGACGGCAGCATGGATAAGCAGGATATTGCCGACTACGTCGCCAGTAACATCCAGGACCCCTTAAGCCGCGTCAACGGCGTCGGCGATATCGATGCCTATGGCTCCCAGTACTCGATGCGAATCTGGCTCGATCCGGCGAAGCTCAACAGCTACCAGATGACGGCGAAAGACGTCACCGACGCCATTACATCGCAGAATGCCCAGATTGCCGTCGGCCAGCTGGGCGGCACGCCGTCGGTTGACAGGCAGGCGCTTAACGCCACCATCAACGCCCAGTCGCTGCTGCAAACGCCGGATCAGTTCCGCGATATTACGCTACGCGTTAATCAGGATGGCTCAGAAGTGACGCTCGGCGACGTTGCCAGCGTTGAGATGGGAGCCGAAAAGTACGATTACCTCAGCCGCTATAACCGCCAGGCGGCATCAGGGCTGGGCATTAAGCTCGCTTCCGGCGCCAACGAAATGGCCACCGCCGAGCGGGTCATCTCCCGCCTGAACGAGCTTTCACAATATTTCCCCCACGGTCTGGAGTACAAAATCGCCTACGAGACCACCTCGTTCGTTAAGGCGTCAATTACCGACGTGGTGAAAACGCTGATTGAAGCGATCGCGCTGGTGTTCCTGGTGATGTACCTGTTCCTGCAAAACTTCCGCGCCACGCTGATCCCGACCATCGCCGTGCCGGTGGTCCTGATGGGCACCTTCGCGGTACTCTATACCTGCGGCTACAGCATCAACACCCTGACGATGTTTGCCATGGTGCTGGCGATCGGCCTGCTGGTGGATGACGCCATCGTGGTGGTGGAAAACGTCGAGCGTATCATGAGCGAGGAGGGACTCTCGCCCCGGGAGGCGACCCGCAAATCGATGGGGCAGATCCAGGGCGCGCTGGTGGGCATCGCCATGGTGCTGTCGGCGGTGTTCATCCCGATGGCCTTCTTCGGGGGCACTACCGGCGCCATCTACCGCCAGTTCTCAATCACCATCGTTTCCGCGATGGTGCTGTCGGTGCTGGTGGCGATGATCCTCACCCCGGCGCTGTGCGCCACCCTGCTCAAACCGATTCATAAAGGCGAACTCCACGGCCAGACGGGCTTTTTCGGCTGGTTTAACCGCATGTTTGACCGCAACGCCAGCCGCTACGAATCGGCGGTCGGCAAAATTCTTCACCGCTCGCTGCGCTGGATAATGATCTACGTTCTGCTGCTGGGCGGGATGGTATTTCTGTTTATACGCCTGCCGACCTCGTTCCTGCCGCAGGAAGATCGCGGGATGTTCACCACCTCGGTGCAGCTGCCCGCCGGCTCTACGCAGCAGCAGACGCTGAAGGTGGTGCAGAAGGCCGAAGACTACTTCCTCAAAAACGAAAAAGCGAACGTTGAATCAGTGTTCGCCACCATCGGCTCCGGCCCGGGCGGCAACGGCCAGAACGTGGCGCGAATGTTCATACGCCTGAAAGACTGGGACCAGAGGGATCCCGCCAGCGGCTCCGCCTTCGCCATTATCGAACGGGCGACCAAGGCCTTTAACAAGATTAAAGAGGCCCGCGTCTTTGCCAGCAGCCCGCCGGCCATCAGCGGCCTGGGCAGCTCTGCCGGCTTCGACATGGAGCTTGAGGACCACGCCGGCAACGGCCATGACGCGCTGATGTCCGCCCGCGACTCCCTGCTGGAGCTGGCCGCCAGCAACCCTCAGTTAACCCGCGTGCGCCACAACGGCCTTGACGATAGCCCGCAGCTGCAGGTTGATATCGATCAGCGCAAGGCGCAGGCGCTGGGGATATCGATTGACGATATCAACGATACGCTGCAAACCGCCTGGGGCTCGAGCTACGTGAACGACTTTATGGACCGCGGCCGGGTGAAAAAAGTCTACGTCCAGGCGGCGGCAAAATATCGCATGCTGCCGGACGATATTAATCAGTGGTACGTACGCAACGGCAGCGGCACGATGGTGCCCTTCTCGGCCTTTGCCAGCTCGCGCTGGGAAACCGGTTCGCCGCGCCTGGAACGCTATAACGGCTACTCGGCGGTCGAAATTGTCGGCGAAGCCGCGCCGGGGGTCAGTACCGGTACGGCGATGACGATTATGGAAGATCTGGCGCAAAAGCTGCCGAACGGTTTTGGCCTCGAGTGGACGGCGATGTCGTATCAGGAGCGTTTATCCGGCGCTCAGGCCCCGGCGCTGTATGCGATCTCCCTGCTGGTGGTCTTCCTGTGCCTGGCGGCGCTGTATGAGAGCTGGTCGGTGCCGTTCTCCGTGATGCTGGTGGTGCCGCTGGGAGTCATCGGCGCCCTGCTGGCAACCTGGGTGCGCGGCCTTGAGAACGATGTTTACTTCCAGGTGGGGCTACTGACGGTTATCGGCCTGTCAGCGAAGAACGCCATTCTGATCGTCGAGTTTGCCAATGAGCTCAATGAGAAAGGAGAGGATTTACTGGTTGCGACGCTTTCGGCCTGTCGTCAGCGCCTGCGGCCAATTCTGATGACCTCGCTGGCCTTTATTTTCGGCGTGCTGCCGATGGCGACCAGCACCGGCGCGGGCTCGGGTAGCCAGCACGCGGTCGGTACCGGGGTGATGGGCGGCATGATCTCCGCCACCATTCTCGCTATTTTCTTCGTCCCGCTGTTCTTTGCGCTGGTACGTCGCCGCTTCCCGCTAAAAGAGCGGGCGCAGTAGCAGCCCCGCCCCGGAGGCGCGTATCTCCGGGGTGTAATAACAAAAAAGGCGACCGCTGGGGTCGCCTTTTTTATGCGTTCCGATCCGCCTCGCGGTTATTTTGCTGGCAAGATGAACGGCTCACATTGCGGAATTTATTTACGAAGCATACCTTCAATAAAATCTTTCCAGTTCCCTAGTTCATGCTCAATCATAATAGCCTCTCTTATTATTATGGGTCATTCTATGCAAATCCATTGGTTGTGGGAAGTTCATTGAGGTTATCGCTGCGATTGCTACATAGCTCATCTGTGCTCTGGCCCCTCTGAGTTGCCGCTACTATGGGCCCGCGGCTGGAAATTTAATGTGATGCATAGCAACATTCTGCAATATGATAGCCATTTTCGGACTATCGGCCGCGGATGTCCGGCCCGGCAGGTGATATACCGCACGGCGTTAAGAGAATGATTAATATTCAACCAGGAGCCGCCGTGGCGGTAAAAAATTATATTTATTAGAGTGATTAACGTATTATTTTAGACCGCCTTATACAGGCGGCAAACGCTGAGAAAATCGCTTAATTCACGGTAAACGAAAAGGGTTAATTATGCTGACCATGTACGGGATAAAAAACTGCGACACCATTAAAAAGGCCCGCCGCTGGCTGGAGGCTAACCAGATTGAATACCGCTTCCACGATTATCGCGCCGATGGTCTGGATCGCGAGCTACTCAACACGTTTATTGCCGAACTGGGCTGGGAAGCGCTGCTCAACACCCGCGGCACCACCTGGCGTAAGCTGGACGAAGCGGTTCGCTCGCGTATCGATAGCGCTGATGCCGCCGCTGGACTGATGCTCGAAATGCCGGCGATCATCAAACGCCCATTGCTCTGCGCGCCCGGTCAGCCTATGCTGCTGGGCTTCAGTGAACTCACTTATAAGAAGCTTGTTAACGAGGTATAGTCTATGTCTTGCCCGGTCATTGAGCTGGCTCAGCAGCTTATTCGCCGCCCTTCCCTCAGCCCCGATGATGCGGGATGTCAGGCGTTAATGATTGAACGTCTGCGGGCGATTGGTTTTACCGTGGAACCGATGGATTTCGGCGATACCCAAAATTTCTGGGCCTGGCGCGGACACGGCGAAACTCTGGCCTTCGCCGGCCATACCGATGTTGTTCCGGCGGGCGACGCTGACCGGTGGATTAACCCGCCGTTTGAACCGACTATTCGCGATGGCATGCTGTTTGGCCGCGGCGCGGCGGACATGAAAGGCTCGCTGGCCGCGATGGTGGTCGCCGCCGAGCGCTTCGTCGCCCAGTACCCGAACCATAAAGGTCGTCTGGCCTTTTTGATCACCTCGGATGAAGAAGCCAGCGCCCACAACGGCACGGTGAAAGTCGTCGAAGCCCTGATGGCCCGCAAAGAGCGCCTCGATTACTGCCTGGTGGGCGAGCCCTCCAGTACCGAAGTGGTCGGGGACGTGGTGAAGAACGGCCGCCGCGGCTCGCTAACCTGCAATTTAACCATCCACGGCGTGCAGGGCCACGTCGCCTATCCCCATCTGGCGGATAATCCGGTGCACCGCGCCGCGCCGATGCTCAGCGAACTGGTGAGCATCGAATGGGACAAAGGCAACGAGTTCTTCCCGCCGACCAGCATGCAGATTGCCAACGTCAGGGCGGGAACCGGCAGCAATAACGTCATTCCGGGCGACATGTTCGTTCAGTTCAACTTCCGCTTCAGCACCGAGCTGACCGACGAGATGATCAAAGCCCGGGTTGTGGCGCTGCTGGAAAAATACCAGCTGCGTTACACCCTCGACTGGTGGCTCTCCGGCCAGCCGTTCCTGACCGGCCGCGGCAAGCTGGTTGAAGCGGTGGTGAATGCCATTGAGCACTATAATGAGATCAAGCCGCAGCTGTTGACCAACGGCGGCACCTCCGACGGGCGGTTTATCGCCCGCATGGGAGCCCAGGTGGTTGAACTCGGGCCGGTGAATGCCACGATCCATAAAATTAACGAGTGCGTGAACGCCGCTGACCTGCAGCTGCTGGCGCGGATGTATCAACGGATCATGGAACAGCTGGTTGCCTGACAACATCGACAGATACCCTGAACGATGACGGGTATAAAAGAGGAAGCAGCATGGAATGGCTAAGTAAATACTGGTGGATTCTGGTGTTAGTCTTTTTAGTGGGCGTCATTATTAACGTGATTAAGGACCTTAATCGCGTCGACCACAAAAAGTTTCTCGCCAATAAGCCGGATCTTCCCCCCCATCGTGATTGCAACGATAAGTGGGATGATGACGACGACTGGCCGAAGAACGGCCCGTCGAAGAAGTAGCTTCTCTGCGCGATCTCCCCGGTGAACGTCACGTCGCCGGGGGATCTGCCGGATAGCGCCTGATTACAGCAGTTCGATAATATCGTCATCTTTCGGCGTGCTGCCGCTTAACGCTTCGTCAAAATAGTGCTTCGGTACGGTATAGCGCAGGCGTTCGAGCGCAAACTGCATGCTGCGATCGTCAATCGCGTGTCCCAAATCCTCAACGATATCGAGCGTCACGTCGCCGCCGGCCTGCACCAGCGCCTCCTGCGCCGAAACGGCCCACGCCAGATCGATAACCCGATCCTCGCCGCCGTGGATCAGATGCACGGTGGTCGCCGTGGTCGCCGACTGCGGCAGGGTGGCGTAGCGCCCGTTAAAGGCGATCACCCGCGAGGCCAGTCCCGGCTCGGCCTTAATGCTCTCCAGCGACATAATCGCCCCCTGCGAGAAGCCAATCAGCGCCGTTGCCTGCGCAGGCACGCCGCTCTGCTTCTGCCAGTAGCGCACGGTCTCAATAAAGGTCGGCATGATGGCGTCAATACGCGCCTGTCGGTTCTCCTCGGTCACCCCCTGCACGGAGAACCACTGGCGGCCGGGCGCCGGGCCGCACGGCTCAGCGCCGCCGATGCTGACAATCAGCGCATCCGGGAACTGCGGCGCGAACAGGCTGCCGATTTGCCCCATGGCAACCGGATTATCACCGACGCCATGAAACAGCAACAGCAGCTGTTGGGCAGGTGTCACGGGATTTTGAACAATAAAATGATCGTGTTTCATGGCTTTCTCCTTAGTCTACGCGGGCAGTGTACGCCGTCGATAAAATATGACCATGACATTTAACTGAATGAGTTAGTTAAAAAAATTGCAGCAGCTCAACCCGCTGGCGCAGCGCATCGGTGCGGGCCGCATCCAGGCTGAATAGCGCCTGCCCCGCCTCCTCGCGCAGCTTTGCCAGCAGCGCCCTGCGTCCGGGCAGCCGCAGAGAAGCGCAGAGTTCGGCCTCATCCTGTCGCCGCAGGCGGGCGCGCAGAGCCGGAAGCGGCAGATCGACCCGCAGCAGCAGGCGGTTCAGGCAGCCGATCGTCGCCAGCAGCGGGCGGTGGGCAAAAGCAAAACCGGCGGCCTCGAGCCAGTCCTCTTCCGTCAGCATAGCAGCCTCGACAACCGGCAGCGGCAGCGCCTCCTCCCGCCATTCGCGCAGCCAATACTCGTCGCGCTGCAGCCGCGCCAGCTCCTGTTGCTGCAGGCGGCGGCCGGCGGGGGATAGCGGATACAGCGCCATCGCCGTATAGCAGCCGCTGCTCGCTTCACGGTGCGTGCCGAGGCGCACCAAGGTAAAACCGCAGCGCTGCCAGAAGCGCCAGAGCTCGGCGGTATAGCCAAAGCTCACCGAGAGATAATCAAGGCCCTCGGCCACGGCCGCGGCTTTCGCCACCAACGCCTGACCTAATCCTTCACGCTGGCGCGATGGATGCACGGCAATGCGGCTAATTCGTCTCGCTACCAGCGTAGCGGCCTGCGGAGCGCCGCCGTGGGCCGCCAGCGACTGGGCCACCAGATTGCCACGCGGACGGCGGTATCCGGCCCACACCGCCTGGCTGAGATCGGCAGTAAGACCGCCCTCCTCCACCAGCCACAGCGCCCCGGCGACGCGGCTCCCGGCACGCGCGCAGATAAACCGCTGCCCGGGAGCGTCCATCATTCGGCGTAAATCCAGCGGCGACGTACGATAGTGGGCGCCGGAAAGGAGCTGATACATCGCCTCCGGCAGGGCCGGCTGGCGCTGCCAGCTGGCCTGGTCAGGCGTTTCCAGCACCGCCTGACCCTGAGGTGGATGCATAAAGGCCTCATCGCCAAACAACAGCAATTCATCTACCAACGCCTCCAGCGGGCAGCCCGGCGCCCAACGAACGGGCGCAGAGAGGCTGAACTGGCGCAGCTGCGTGAAGCCCGAACAAAACTTAAGCAGAAAGCCGCGGCCGGTCCCTTCATATCCCTGTACGGTGGTGGTCAGCAGCGTGCGCGGGAAACGCGCCACCAGCCGGCGCAGCAGCGGCCCGGGAATGGCGGCCGCTTCGTCAACGATCAGCCACCCGGCCTTAGCCTCGGAGGCCAGCAGCGCGTCAGGGGCCATAAAGCGGAAATCTTCCCCGGCGAACGCCGCGATAACGTCCGTGGCGCCGCGCGCGGGGGCGGTCACGATCGCATCGCCTCTCAGCTGGCGGATCAGCATTCCCGCCAGCGCCGATTTTCCCCGTCCGCGCTCGGCGGTTACCGCGGCAATGCCGGGAGGGAAAACGGCCAGCTCGGCAAGGACAGCAGCCTGTTCCGCCTGAGGATGGCCGTCGGCGGCATGCCACGAGGGCCGGGGGACAGCATCCGGCAGGCGAGGCGGCTCCCCCTGCCGCCAGACCAGCGCCTCTTTAGCCGCGGCGGCCAGCCGGCAAAAGCGCTGCGCAAAGTTGGGGGTTGGGATGGCTTCCGGCGCATCGCTCCAGCGCAGCGAATCCGCATCGGGCTGTGCCGGCCAGCGCGCAAAAGGGGGGACCAGCAGCACCAGCCAGCTTCCGGCGCGCAGCGTGCCGCAGAGAGCGGCAAACGCCGCCACGTCGAAGCCGCTGCGGGCATCAAAAAAAGCATGGAAATATTCACGTCCGAGCAGAGACTTCAGCGCACCGGGTGCGGTGCAGGGCTCGACGACGGGCTGCGGCCCGACCCACAGGCCATCCCCGGCCAGCCGTTCCCGCAGCGCCAGCGCCTGCTGTAAGCACCACGCCTCATCACCGCTGAGCACCAGCAGGCGACGAATACCCTGCTGCGCCATCCGGGCCGTCAGGTTAAGGATGTCTTCCATCTACGACGGCGGTTACAGCGCATTACCGAACGTATTGCACTGCGCTGGATCTCCGCTGTCAAAACCGCGCTTAAACCAGGTATAGCGCTGCTGGGAGGTGCCGTGGGTAAAGCTGTCCGGGACGACGCGCCCCTGGCTTTGCTGCTGCAGGCGATCGTCGCCAATGGCCTCCGCGGCATTCAGCGCCTCCTGCAAATCGCCGGTTTCCAGCACGTCCTGGTTCTGCATGCTGTGGCCCCAGACGCCGGCAAAGCAGTCGGCCTGCAGCTCCATTTTCACCGACAGGCGGTTAACTTCCGCCTGCGACGCGTGCTGCTGCAGCTGGCGCACCCTGGATTCAATGCCCAGCAGCTTCTGCACGTGGTGCCCGACCTCGTGCGCAATCACGTAGGCCTGAGCAAAGTCGCCGTCCGCGCCGAGTTTGCTTTTCATCTCATCGTAGAACGAGAGATCGATGTAGACCGTGCTATCGGCCGGGCAGTAGAACGGCCCCATCACCGACTGGCCGGTACCGCAGCCGGTTCGCGTCGCGCCGCGATAGAGCACCAGCTTGGGCTGCGGGTACTGACGGCCCATTTTTTGGAAGATAGCGCCCCAGGTATCTTCGGTATCGGCAAGAATCACTTTCGTAAACTTCGCCGCCTGCTCTTCCTGCGGGCTGATGGAGCGTTGGGTGGTGGTTTGCTGCTGTGACATGGGCTCTCCGGTCAGCATGCCGGTCAAATCCACGCCGTAATAGCCCGCCACCAGTACGATAATCAGCAGGACGATACCGCCCTTCCCGCTGGGAAGACGGAAGCCACCGCCGCCTCCGCCGAGGGGCGAACCGGAATCATTACGTCGATCTTCTACATTGTCGCTTTCGCGACGTCCTTGCCAGCGCATAGGCTACCTCAATCCATCAAGTTCTCGAATATGAGAGATCGTAGGCGGTTCGGCGCAGGATTACCACTGGAAACAACAAGAAGAGCGCCAGAAGGTAGAGCTACCTTCTGGCGAAGGGAGGATTAGTCGAGCTTAACGCCAAGGCGATGGGCCACTTCTTCGTAGGCCTCAATCAGGCCGCCGAGGCTCTGGCGGAAGCGGTCTTTGTCCATTTTATCGAGGGTATTTTTATCCCACAGGCGGCTGCCGTCCGGCGAGAACTCGTCGCCCAGCACCACTTCGCCTTTAAACAGGCCAAACTCCAGCTTGAAGTCGACGAGGATCAGGCCCGCATCGTCAAACAGCTTTTTCAGCACGTCGTTAGCTTTGAAGGTCAGCTCCTGCATGCGGGCGAGGTTCTTTTTATTCACCCAGCCGAAGGTTTCGCAGTAGGACTCGTTGACCATCGGGTCGTGCATCGCGTCGTTTTTCAGAAACAGGTCAAACAGCGGCGGGTTCAGCTCAATACCTTCTTCGATGCCCAGACGCTTAACCAGAGAGCCGGCCGCACGGTTGCGGACTACGCACTCAACCGGAACCATCTCCAGCTTTTTCACCAGGCACTCGGTGTCAGAAAGTAGCGCTTCCATCTGGGTCGGAATGCCAGCCTCTTCCAGCTTGCTCATAATGAAATGGTTGAACTTGTTATTCACCATTCCCTTACGGTCGAACTGTTCGATGCGCGCGCCATCCCCTGCTGAAGTATCGTTACGGAACTCGAGTATCAGCAGATCCGGGTTCTCGGTGCTGTAAACGGTTTTCGCTTTACCACGATACAACTCAGCTTGCTTGTTCATCTTTGTCACTCCAGTGAAGATATAGACGATAAAAATTGCGTTTTTCTGCCGACGCACACGTTTGCGTCACTATACAGAAAAAAGGGCCGGATTGCTCCAGCCCTGTTTATTACTTACCGAATGCGGCCTGGAATACGGAAACCAGCGCATCGTTCTGCGACTGGGTCAGCGTATGGCCTTTCGGGTCGATGAACTGCAGGCTGCTGCGGTTATCAAGATCGCCGACCTGCAGCTTGTAGTCACCTGAAACCAGCTGCGGATCGTGAGCACCCAGCTCCTGCCAGCTGCTGTCAGACAGCGGCTTGTAGGTCAGCGCCATGCTGCCCTGAGAGCGCGTGCTGTCGGTCACCTTCATGCCCGCTTTTTCCAGCGCGCCCGGCAGACGTTGCCACACCAGGTTAAACGGCGCGCGGACGACCAGCATCGGCAGACCGGTATCATCGGCGGCGCTCTGCACATCGAAGGTCGCGCCGGCATTTTTCTGCGCCGCGTTCTGCGCATTGGTGGCGTTCATGTCCAGACCTTCGGAAATGACGTTCAGCATCGTGGTGCTGTAGCGCTGCAGCGATGCCGGATCGGATACCGGTTTCCCGGCCTGCTCGAGGTTAACCAGCTTCACCACCACCGCCTGCTGATAGCCCTGCGGTTTAACTGAGATTTGATAGCGACCGCGGTACTGCTGGTCTTCATCGAGGCGATTCCACTCCACCCAGTCGGTGTTCAGCGTCTGGCTGGCATCGTCACGTTTGGTGATGACGTAGTTTTTTGACTGCAGAATGCTGGTGACCTGCGCCCACAGCGAACCGCTGCGGCCGTTTTCCACCATCAGCGTCGAAGTGTCGCCATTAAACTGAGTGCGTGCGCCGTTGACCAGGGCCAAAGGCTGAGCCGGTGGACGAATGTCCAGAGCTTTACCCACCGCGCCGGCGCTGGTCGCAACCGGAATATTATAATCGCCAACCTGAACCGGTAGAATCATCCCCGCAGGCGCGTGAAGCTCGCTGAGCGGCGTTGCTTGCAGGTAAGACTCGTCGCCGCTAACCTGACGCTTGTAGCGCGAATCCGAACTACAGGCCGCAAGAAGCAGGACCAATGAAACACCCGCAACCTTCGCCAGGCGCGACTTCTGTACTGAGTAAGCCATCAAATCTCCCTAAACTTTACAGCAGACCGGCATGCTTCAGCGCTGCGGTTACCGCCTTCTTACCGTCTTCGGTAATCGGCGTCATCGGCAGGCGCAGCGTATCGGTCGCCACAAGACCCAACGCCTTGCATGCCCATTTCACAGGGATAGGGTTGGGTTCGACAAATAATTTTGTATGCAATGGCATCAGACGCTGGTTGATCGCCCGCGCTTCGGCGAATTGACCCGCCAGAGCCAGTCGGCACATGTCCGCCATTTCACGCGCCGCAGCGTTTGCGGTGACGGAAATCACGCCATGACCACCCAGCTGCATAAAGTCCATTCCGGTAGCGTCATCGCCGCTCAGCAGAATAAAGTCGTCTGAAACCAGCTCTTTGATCTGATGAACGCGACTTAAGTTCCCCGTCGCTTCCTTAACACCGATAATATTTTTTACTTCCGCCAGGCGACCGACGGTTTCCGGTAGCATATCGCAGCCGGTACGGGACGGCACATTATACAGGATTTGTGGCAGGTCGGTGTGTTCTGCGATGGCTTTAAAGTGTTGGAACAGGCCTTCCTGGGTCGGACGGTTGTAATAAGGGGTTACCGTCAGGCAGCCAACAATTCCGCTGCCGTTGAAGCGCTGGGTCAGGCTGATCGCCTCTGCGGTTGCATTTGCACCGGTCCCCGCGATAACCGGGATACGCCCGTCGGCAAGCTCTAGCGTCATCATCACAACGTCGCCATGCTCTTCATGGCTCAACGTCGCGGACTCACCGGTAGTCCCTACCGAAACGATCGCCGAGGTTCCGCTGGCGACATGGTAATCAATCAGTTTTTTCAGGCTTGTCCGGCAGACGTTACCGTTTTCATCCATCGGCGTGACAAGCGCTACAATACTTCCCGTGAACATGGGCCATCCTCAGAGCAGAAGTGCGACAAGATTTTCAATGTTACGTTTGGTGCCGTAATAAAAGCAAGAGACCCGAGGCCTTCAGGGATGTTGTATGCCGGTTTTTTTTATGCTTTCCTAATGTTACCTCACCTTTTTAAAGGAAGAACAGGTTTGACCGCCTCATTACAACACTATCTGGTTATTACCGCTTTGGGCGCTGACCGTCCCGGCATCGTGAATACGATCACCCGCCACGTCAGCAGCTGCGGCTGTAATATCGAAGACAGCCGGCTGGCCATGCTCGGTGACGAATTTACGTTTATCATGCTGCTTTCCGGGACGTGGAACGCGATTAACCTGATTGAATCGACCTTACCGCTGAAAGGCGCCGAGCTGGATCTGCTGATCGTGATGAAACGGACAACCGCTCGCCCGCCTCAGGCCATGCCGAACACCGTTTGGGTCCAGGTTGAGGTACCGGACTCGCCGCATATTATCGAGCGCTTCACCGCCCTGTTTGACGCGTGGAATATGAACATCGCCGAGCTGGTTTCTCGTACCCGGATCGGCGGCGATGACGATTCAGCCCAGCTGTTCATCCAGATAACGGCGCACAGTCCCGCTACGCAAAATGCATCAAATATCGAACAAGCGTTCAAAGCCCTATGTACAGAACTGAACGCACAAGGCAGTATTAATATCGTTAATTATTCACAGCATGATGAACAGGATGGAGTTTGAGTAATGAATCCACTGAAAGCCGGTGATATTGCACCGAAATTTAGCTTACCAGACCAGGACGGCGAGGAAGTAAATTTGACCGACTTCCAGGGACAGCGTGTTCTGGTTTATTTTTACCCGAAAGCCATGACCCCAGGCTGTACCGTCCAGGCCTGCGGCCTGCGCGATAATATGGACGACTTAAAGAAAGCGGGCGTTGAGGTTCTGGGCATCAGTACGGATAAACCAGAAAAACTCTCCCGTTTCGCCGAAAAAGAGCTGCTGAACTTCACGCTGCTGTCTGATGAAAACCATCAGGTTTGCGAGCAGTTTGGTATCTGGGGCGAAAAAACGTTTATGGGGAAAACCTACGACGGCATTCACCGTATTAGTTTCCTGATTGATACCGATGGCAAAGTTGAACACGTGTTTGATAACTTCAAAACCAGCAATCACCACGACGTGGTGCTGAACTGGCTGAAAGAAAACGGTTAACGTTTTATTGAACGCGGGACGCCGGGGCACTTCACTGACCCGGCGTCCGTTTTAGCGCTTTCGTTGGTTAAGCCGTCGCGCTATTTATCGTCTTCTACCACCAGTCCGTCCGGCCAGGCGTGCACCACCGCCTTGATTAGCGTCGCCAGCGGGATGGCAAAAAATACGCCCCAGAACCCCCACAGCCCGCCAAAAATCACCACCGACAGGATAATCACCAGCGGATGCAGGTTAACCGCCTCTGAGAACAGCACCGGCACCAGCAGGTTACCGTCCAGCCCCTGGATAATCAGATAGACCGCAAACAGGCTCCAGAACTCGGTGCCCGCGCCGAACTGGAACAGCGCCACGCCCACCACCGGGATGGTGACCACGAAAGCGCCGATGTAGGGGATCAGCACCGACAAGCCGACCAGCACCGCCAGCAGCAGCGAATAGTTGAGTCCGAAGAGAATAAAGCCGATCCACGTCGCGACGCCGACGACTATCATCTCCAGCACCTTACCGCGAATGTAGTTGGTGATCTGCTGATTCATCTCCTTCCACACCTGCCCTGCCAGCCCGCGGTTACGCGGCAGCAAGCGGCGTACGGCGTTGAGCATCTGCTCTTTGTCTTTCAGCAGGAAGAAAACCATCAGCGGCACCAGCACCAGATAGACCGCCAGGGTCAACAGGCCCACCAGCGAGGCCAGGGAGTATTTCACCACCGAATCGCCGACGGTCAGCATGCGGCTACGCATATTTTCCGCCATCGCGTCGATGATCCCGGCGTCCATCAGCGCCGGATAGCGGCGCGGCACGGTGGCGGCAAAATCGGAGAGCTTATTCAGCATGCCCGGCATATCGCGGATCAGATAGATGCCCTGCTGCCAGGCGACGGGCATCACCACGAAGGCCATCAGCAGCAAAATACCGACAAACAGTATCAGCACGATCGACGTCGCCCAGGTACGCGACAGCCCCACGCGCTCGAGCCTGACGGTCGGCCACTCCAGCAGATAGGCCAACACAATAGCCACCAGCAGCGGCGCCAGCAGACCGCTGAAAAAGAACATAATGCCGAATCCAGCCAGCAAGATAACCAGCAGCGCTATCGCCTCCGGATCGCTGAACCGCCGGCGGTACCACTGTATTAACAACTCAAGCATAAACCCTTCCCTGAAGCGTAAAACCGCAACAACCCGAGGAAGTGTATCTAAATGTCACAAAAAAGACTTCGCTTTTTATTAGCAAAACCACAAACATGACCTCCCGCGGCAATATCATATTTTCAACGGCGCCAACCACAGCTAAACTCGCAGGACGCGCGGAAATGGAACATTACGCCGCCCTACCGGTCAAACTGGCACACCCACATACACAGGACAGAGGTTATGTTCAGGCAGTTAAAGAAAACGCTGGTGGCAACCGTGATAACGTCGCTGACGCTGGGTTCGATTTTACCTGCTTTTGCTGACTCCGCAGATACCCTGCCTGATATGGGTACCTCAGCAGGAAGCACGCTCTCCATCGGTCAGGAGATGCAGATGGGGGATTACTACGTCCGCCAGCTCCGCGGCAGCGCTCCGCTAATTAACGACCCGCTGCTGGTACAGTACGTTAACGGCTTAGGTATGCGCCTGGTTGCGCACGCCAACTCGGTGCGAACTCCCTTCCACTTCTACCTGATTAATAACGACGAGATTAACGCCTTCGCCTTCTTTGGCGGCAACGTTGTACTGCACTCGGCCCTGTTCCGCTACGCGGATACGGAGAGCGAGCTGGCGTCAGTCATGGCGCACGAAATTTCGCACGTTACCCAGCGCCACCTCGCGCGCGCGATGGAAGACCAAAAGCGCAACGCCCCCCTGACCTGGGTCGGCGCGCTGGGCTCGATTCTGCTGGCGATGGCCAGCCCGCAGGCCGGTATGGCCGCGCTCACCGGCACGCTGGCCGGCACCCAGCAGGGGCTGATCAGCTTTACTCGCCAGAATGAAGAAGAGGCCGACCGCATCGGGATTCAGGTGCTGCAGCGCTCCGGGTTCGATCCGCAGGCCATGCCGGCGTTTATGAGCAAGCTGCTCGACCAGTCGCGCTACTCCACCCGGCCGCCGGAAATGCTGCTCACCCACCCGCTGCCGGAAAGCCGCCTTTCTGACGCCCGCAACCGCGCGAACCAGATGCGTCCGGTGGTGGTGCAATCATCGGCCGATTTTTATATGGCCAAGGCGCGAACGCTGGGAATGTATAACACCGGAGACAACAAGCTCGGCGATGATTTGCTGAACGCGTGGGCGAAAGGCAATATCCGCGAGCAGCACGCCGCCCAGTATGGCCGCGCCCTGCTGGCGATGGGCAGCAATAACTACGATCTGGCGCGTAAAACCCTGCAGCCCCTGCTGAGCGCGGATCCGCAAAATGCCTGGTATCTCGATCTGGCAACCGATATTGACCTTGGCCAGAAGAAAACGGCCGATGCGATTAACCGGCTGAAGAACGCCCGCGAGATCCGCACCAATCCGGTACTGCAGCTGAACCTCGCCAACGCCTACCTGCAGGGCGGCCAGCCGGCCGACGCGGCGAATATCCTTAACCGCTACACCTTTAATAATAAGGACGATAGCAACGGCTGGGACCTGCTGGCGCAGGCGGAAGCGGCCCTCGGCCATCGCGATCAGGAGCTGGCGGCCCGCGCGGAAGGCATGGCGCTGGTCGGCCAGCTTACGCAGGCAATTTCGCTGCTCAGCAGCGCCAGTTCGCAGGTGAAGCTGGGCAGTCTGCAGCAGGCCCGCTACGATGCGCGCATCGATCAGCTGCGCCAGCTGCAGGAACGGTTCCGCCCATATCAAAAAATGTAAGGAGACGTCATGTCTGACGCGGTAAAAATCTACCATAACCCCCGCTGTTCCAAGAGCCGCGACACCCTCAGCCTGCTGAAGGCTAACGGTATCGACCCGGAAGTGGTGCTCTATCTGGAGACGCCGCCGGATGCGGCGACGCTGCGCCAGCTGCTGAAAATGCTGGGTATGGCGAGCGCCCGCGAGCTGATGCGCCAGAAGGAAGATCTGTATAAGTCATTAGAACTTGCCGACCCTCAGCTCAGCGAGGATGCGCTGATCCAGGCGATGGTCGACAACCCGAAGCTGATTGAACGCCCTATCGTCGTCAGCCACGGCGAGGCGCGAATCGGCCGGCCGCCGGAGCAGGTGCTGGAAATCGTGAATTAAGCAAGATGCGCCATCGTCACGATGGCGCGGCCTCCTCTGGGCTCGCTAGAGCTTGAGGATCTCTTTAACGAAGGGAATGGTCAGCTTACGCTGGGCGGTAATAGAAGCGCGATCGAGCTGATCGAGCGTCATAAACAGCGAGCGCATTTCGCGATCGAGGCGCTTAAGCAGGAAGCGGCAGACGTCTTCCGGCATCTCAAACCCGCGCAGCCGCGCGCGCAGCTGTAGCGCCTGCAGCTTATCTTCATCGGATAACGGCTGCAGCTTGTAGATTTGTCCCCAGTCGAGTCGCGATGCCAAATCCGCGAGGCCAAGATTGAGCTGGCGCGGAGGGCTATCACCGGTGATCAGCAGACGGGTTTTACCCGATTCGAGGATCCGGTTGTAAAGATTGAAGATCGCCATCTCCCACGGCTCGTCGCCGGCCGCGCATTCGATGTTATCGATACAAACCAACGACAGCTGCTCCATCCCCTCCAGCACTTCCGGAACAAACCACGTGCGCTTATCCAGCGGCACGTAGCCCACCGCATCACCGCGCTGGGAAAGCTCCGCGCAGGCGGCATGCAGCAGATGGCTGCGCCCCGCGCCTTCGCGCGACCAGATATAGATGTACCCGCTGTGCTCCTGCCGCAGAACGTTCTGTAGGGCAGCGAGAAGAGAGGGATTACCGCCCGACCAAAAACTCGCAAAAGTTTCATCGTCAGGAAGGTACAGTGGCAGGGAGAGCTGTGCCGGTGCGTTCAGATGGACCTCATCATAGACTGACAGAAAAACGCCAAGAGTTTAGCACGAAGTCTGCCGGGAGAGAACCGGGCGGGATCGCCGCCCGGCCGGTGGATCAGCGTTTTGCCTCGGTTTCCGCAACCGCATCGGCGGCGTCGAGAACCACCTCTTCCGGGCGCAGGACGCTGATTAACTTGAAGATCAGGCTCAGGGCGACGCCGACGATAGTGGCCAGCGCCATGCCTTTCAGCTCCGCCGCGCCGATGTGTACCTTGGCGCCGCTGACGCCGATGATCAAAATCACCGAGGTCAGAATCAGGTTCTGCGCCTTGTTGTAATCGACCTTAGATTCAATCAGCACGCGGATACCGGATGCGCCGATCACCCCGTACAGCAGCAGCGATACGCCGCCCATTACCGGCAGCGGGATGATCTGGATGGCCGCCGCCAGCTTGCCGACGCAGGAGAGCAGAATGGCGATAATCGCCGCGCCGCCGATCACCCAGGTACTGTAGACGCGGGTAATCGCCATCACGCCAATGTTTTCGCCGTAGGTGGTGTTGGGCGTCGAGCCAAAGAAGCCGGAGATTATCGTCGACAGGCCGTTGGCAAACATCGAGCGGTGCAGGCCGGGATCGCGAATCAGATCCTTTTTAACGATATTCGCCGTCACCACCAGATGCCCCACGTGCTCGGCAATCACCACCAGCGCGGCGGGCAGGATGGTGAAAATCGCAAACCACTCAAAGCGCGGGGTGTAGAAGGTCGGCAGCGCAAACCAGTGCGCCTCGGCGATCGGCGTAGTGTCGACCACGCCCATCACGAAAGAGAGCGCGTAGCCCACCAGCACGCCGATAAGAATCGGGATGATGGCCATGAAACCGCGGAACAGCACCGAACCGAAGACCGTCACCGCCAGCGTCACCATCGAGATAATAATGGTTTTGCTATCGGGAGACTGGCCGTCAGCGGGCAGCAGGCCGGCCATATTCGCCGCCACGCCGGCCAGCTCAAGGCCGATAACCGCGACGATAGCCCCCATGGCCGCTGGCGGGAACATCACGTCCAGCCAGCCGGTGCCGGCCTTTTTAACAATAAAAGAGACGATGCAGAACAGCACACCGCACATAATAAAGCCGCCCAGCGCGACCTCATAGCCCAGCGGGAGCAGCAGCAGAACCGGGGAGATAAACGCAAAGCTCGATCCCAGATAGGCCGGGATTTTGCCCTTGCAGATAAACAGGTACAGCAACGTGCCGATACCGTTAAACAGCAGAACGGTAGCCGGGTTGATATGAAACAGGACTGGCACCAACACCGTTGCGCCAAACATAGCGAACAGATGTTGCAGACTTAGCGGGATTGTCTGTAAAAGCGGCGGTCTTTCACTCACCCCGATTGCGCGGCGCGTCATAGTGTTTTCCTCTGAGTGTCGTTATGGGTTGCTGTTGGCGTGTTTTATTCAAAAAAAAGCCGACTCTTAAAGTCGGCTTCTTATTAATGCTGCAATTATTTAGTACCAAAAATCTTATCGCCGGCGTCGCCGAGCCCGGGAATAATATATCCGTGCTCGTTGAGGCCCTGGTCAATGGACGCGGTGTACAACTCAACGTCCGGGTGCGCTTTCTCCAACGCGGCAATCCCTTCCGGAGCGGCAACCAGCACCAGCACCTTGATGCTGGAGCAGCCCGCTTTTTTCAGCAGGTCAATGGTGGCGATCATCGAACCGCCGGTTGCCAGCATCGGGTCAACCACCAGCGCCATGCGTTCGTCGATATTGGATACCAGCTTCTGGAAGTAAGGCACCGGCTCGAGGGTTTCTTCATTGCGGTAGATCCCAACGACGCTGATGCGCGCGCTGGGGACGTGTTCCAGAACGCCTTCCATCATGCCGAGGCCGGCGCGCAGAATAGGCACAACGGTAATTTTCTTACCTTTGATCTGCTCAACTTCAACCGGGCCATTCCAGCCTTCGATGGTGACCCTTTCGGTCGCCAGGTCGGCGGTGGCTTCATAAGTTAGTAAGCTACCAACCTCTGAGGCGAGTTCACGGAAGCGTTTGGTGCTGATGTCGTGCTCGCGCATCAGGCCCAGCTTGTGTTTGACGAGTGGGTGTTTCACTTCCACAATCTTCATTCTCTTTCTCCTCTGAGGGGCAGCCACAAAAAAAATCGCGGGATTATACCGCTTTTTCTCATTTGCGCCATAGCCGATATGTTTGACCGGGATCAACCAAAATGCTTTGCGCTGCCTGAGCCAGTATAAATCAAAATAAAAAAACCCCGCGCAGGCGGGGTTTCACGGGGGCTTCAGGCCGGTTTAAAGCTTTTCGCCATTGCTGCCGATAACCTGCTGATACCATGCAAAAGATTTCTTGCGGCTGCGGGCCAGGGTGCCGTTGCCTTCATTATCTTTATCGACGTAGATAAAACCGTAGCGCTTTTTCATCTCGCCGGTTCCGGCGGAGACCAGATCGATACAGCCCCATGGGGTATAGCCCATCAGGTCAACGCCGTCCTCAACGACCGCTTTTTTCATTTCCGCGATATGCGCGGAGAGATAATCAATGCGGTACTGGTCGTCTACCGTACCGTCGGCTTCGCGCACGTCGATGGCGCCAAAGCCGTTTTCGACAATAAACAACGGCAGCTGATAGTGATCCCAGAACCAGTTCAGGGAGTAGCGCAGCCCAACCGGGTCAATCTGCCAGCCCCAGTCCGATTTCTGCACGTACGGGTTGGAGACTAGGCTCTTCGTCTCATCATAATCCAGCAGCGGATTATCCTCGGTGGCCTTGGTAGCGAACGACATATAGTAGCTGAAGCCAATATAGTCGACGCAGCCTTCGCTCAACGCCGCGCGATCTTCGTCGGTGATATCCAGCGCAAAGCCGCGGCGCGCAAAGTAGTTGAGCAGATGCTGAGGATACTTACCGCGCACGTGAACGTCGGTGAACCAGTAGCGGCGGTGCATGGCGTTCATCGCCATCATCATGTCATCAGGCGCGCAGGAGAGCGGATAAATCGGGCACATCGCAATCATACAGCCGACCTGCAGCGCCGGGTTAATCACCCGCGCGGCTTTCACCGCCAGCGCGCTGGCGACCAGCTCGTAATGCGCGGCCTGATACATCACCGGCTCGCGATCCTCTCCCGGCTGGAACTTCAGTCCCGAGTTGGTGAACGGCGCAAAGTCTTCGTGGAAGTTTGCCTGGTTGTTGATCTCGTTAAAGGTCATCCAGTACTTCACTTTATGCTGATAGCGGTTTAATACCACCTGCGCAAAGCGCACGAAGAAATCAATCAGCTTACGGTTGCGCCAGCCGCCATATTCGCGAACAAGGTGATAAGGCATCTCAAAGTGGGAGAGCGTAATCACCGGCTCAATTCCGTGCTTCAGGCACTCATCGAACAGATCGTCATAGAACTGCAGCCCGGCCTCATTCGGCTCCAGCTCGTCGCCCAGCGGGAAAATACGCGTCCAGGCGATAGAGGTACGGAAGCATTTGAAGCCCATTTCGGCAAACAGCTGAATGTCATCTTTATAGCGATGATAGAAATCAATCGCCTCATGATTAGGGTAATTTTTACCCGCCAGCACGCCGTCGGTAATTTCACGCGCCACGCCGTGGGCGCCGGCGGTCATCACGTCGGCAACGCTCGCGCCTTTGCCGCCCTCCTGCCAGCCCCCTTCCAGCTGATGCGCCGCAACCGCGCCGCCCCACAGAAAACCCTCTTTAAATCCAGACATGTTCCCTTCCTTATGCGCGATCGCCCGTCGGCGACCGGTATTGCTGATTGAAATGGTAAACGGCGCCAATCAGCCCGGCGTCGTTGCCGTGGCTGACGGTGTCGATATAGTCGGCAATGCCGAACCAGGCCAGATGTTCACGCAGCAGCGGCAAAAAGCCCGGGCGGTCCACGATGCCGCCGCCGATGAGGATGGTCTGCGGATCGAACACGTTGACGAGGTTATAAAGGCCGGTTCCGAGACCGTTAAAGAATTCGGCCACCAGCCGATGGCAGGCCGCATCGCCCCTGTCGTAGCAATCGAATATCTCTTCCCCGGTCACCTCTTCCAGCGTTTTGCCAAAATGGTCGGCGTAGCGCTGGCGCAAGATGCGCAGGGTGCAATTCTCATTCATGGAGTAGCGACGAACGTCGCGGGTGCCGGGACGCTGGGTTTGCATATAGCCAAATTCGCCGGCGCGAAAGCTGGCGCCGTGCACCAGCCGGTTATTACAGAAGATCGCGCCGCCGATGCCGGTGCCGATCGTCAGGACCAGAAAATCGCTCATATTGGCGGCCTTGCCCAGCCAGCGTTCGGCCAACAGGACGCAGTTGGCGTCATTTTCAATGGCGACGGGAAGTCGGGTCCGTTGTTCAAGCCAGGTTTTGATGGCGAAATTATCGAATCTACGGATAGCGCCGCCCATTTCGATATAGCCGATGTGCGGATTAACGTAGCCGGGTGCACCGATCGCCACGCCTTCGCACTCCGGATGCGCGGCAATCCACGCCAGCATGGCCTGCAAAATTTGCTCCCCGTCGCTGTCGCGAATCGGCTGCTTGCCCTTCTCCAGCAGCTCGCCGGAGCTGGCTACGGTGCCCATTTTCAGCGCCGTGCCACCAATATCAAATGCGGCAATTATCACTCTGCCCCCCTCCAGAAGCCCCTCAGTACCGTCATTCGGCTCGCTTAAATAAAAAAAGAAACCGGTTTCAGTGGCATGATGATCATTCTGGCGCGCGGAGGCAAGCACAAGAATGTACCCGGTTTCATTTTCGTGAACAGTATCAAATTTGTCCATCTCGCCGCCGATTAACGCCGACTGCAAAGCAGGCTCGCAAACGTTTGCTATCCCTGTTAGAATTGCGCCGATTTTTCTTGCTACCGCAAATGTGTGGAGACTTCGCAGTGACCGATAAAACCTCTCTCAGCTATAAAGATGCCGGCGTAGATATTGATGCAGGCAACGCTCTCGTCGACCGTATTAAGGGTGTGGTGAAGAAAACCCGCCGCCCGGAAGTGATGGGTGGACTGGGCGGATTCGGCGCACTGTGCGCATTGCCGCAGAAATACCGCGAGCCGGTACTGGTCTCCGGCACTGACGGCGTCGGCACCAAGCTGCGTCTGGCAATGGACCTCAAGCGTCACGACACTATCGGTATCGACCTGGTTGCTATGTGCGTAAACGACCTGGTGGTTCAGGGCGCCGAGCCGCTCTTCTTCCTCGACTACTATGCTACCGGCAAACTGGATGTCGACACGGCGGCCAGCGTCATCAGCGGGATCGCCGAAGGCTGCCTGCAGTCGGGCTGCGCGCTGGTGGGCGGCGAAACGGCGGAAATGCCCGGCATGTACCATGGCGATGATTACGACGTCGCGGGCTTCTGCGTCGGGGTTGTAGAAAAATCAGAAATTATCGACGGCAGCAAAGTTGCCGACGGCGACGTGCTGGTCGCGCTGGGCTCCAGCGGCCCGCACTCCAACGGCTACTCGCTGGTGCGTAAAATTATTGAAGTCAGCGGCGTCGACCCGCAGACCACCGACCTGAACGGCGCATCCCTGGCCGACCATCTGCTGGCGCCGACCCGCATCTACGTCAAATCGGTGCTGGACCTGATCGCTAACGTCGAAGTTCACGCCATTGCGCACCTGACCGGCGGCGGCTTCTGGGAAAATATCCCGCGCGTTCTGCCGGATAACACCCAGGCGGTGATCGACGAGTCCTCCTGGCAGTGGCCGGAAGTCTTCAAATGGCTGCAAACTGCCGGTAACGTCAGCAGCCACGAGATGTATCGGACCTTTAACTGCGGCGTCGGCATGGTCATCGCGCTGCCGCCGGAAGCCGCCGATAACGCCATCGCCCTGCTGCACGAAAAAGGTGAAAACGCGTGGAAAATAGGCTATATCAAAGCCTCTGATTCCGAACAGCGTGTGGTCATTGAATGAAAAACATCGTGGTGCTGATTTCCGGTAGCGGCAGTAATCTGCAGGCAATAATTGACGCCTGCGCGCGGAAACAGATCGGCGGCACCCTACGGGCGGTATTCAGCAACAAGGCCGATGCCTTCGGCCTTGAACGCGCGCGTGAGGCCGGTATCCCGACCCATGCGCTCACCGCCAGCCAGTTCGCCAACCGCGAAGCGTTCGATCGCGAGCTGATGCACGAGATCGACGCCTACGCGCCGGATCTGGTGGTCCTTGCGGGCTACATGCGCATTCTTAGCCCGGCGTTTGTCGCCCACTACCAGGGGCGGCTGCTGAATATCCACCCTTCCCTGCTGCCTAAATACCCCGGGCTGCATACCCATCGCCAGGTGCTGGAAAACGGCGATGAGGAGCACGGCACCTCGGTGCATTTCGTCACCGATGAGCTGGACGGCGGACCGGTCATTCTGCAGGCCAAAGTGCCGGTTTTCGCTGGCGATAGCGAAGATGACGTTACCGCCCGCGTGCAGGCGCAGGAACACGCCATTTACCCGCTCGTCGTCAGCTGGTTTGTCGACGGTCGTCTTCGCATGGAGGGGAGTCAGGCCTGGCTTGACGACGCCCCTCTGCCACCGCAGGGATATGCGGCAGAAGAGTAATCGATAGCGCCTCTAGCATCCGCCAGAGGCGTTTTTTTTGCCATCGCTACCGCCGTTTATCCGCGTCAGCTCCCCCGGCGACGGATGTTTTTTGCCGCCCGGCGTTCGGCCGCAATCACCAGAATTAGCCTGTTTTGCACACATAATAAGCAAAGGGAAGTGACCGCCTTTTCTTCGCAGCGAATTGAAAGAAAACTGTCATACTTCTTTGACATACTTGGACATTCAATGGCAAAGCTCGCCATAATGAAAATGCAACATCAATCAACCGGAGTGTGAGTTGTAATGGGCCAGGAAAAGCTATACATCGAGAAAGAACTCAGCTGGTTGTCCTTTAACGAACGCGTACTTCAGGAAGCAGCGGATAAAAGTAACCCCCTGATTGAGCGCATGCGCTTTTTGGGCATTTACTCCAACAACCTCGATGAGTTTTATAAAGTGCGCTTCGCTGAACTCAAGCGCCGCATCATCATCAGTGAAGAGCAAGGCAGTACCGCCCATTCTCGCCACCTATTAGGTAAAATTCAGGCCCGGGTGCTGAAGGCCGACCAGGAGTTTGACAGCCTCTATAACGAGCTGCTGCTGGAGATGGCGCGTAATCAGATCTTCCTGATCAACGAACGCCAGCTGTCGGTCAACCAGCAGTCCTGGCTGCGCAACTACTTTAAGCAGTACCTGCGCCAGCACATCACCCCTATTTTGATTAACCGCGAAACGGACCTGATCCAGTTTTTGAAAGATGATTACACCTATCTGGCGGTGGAAATCATTCGCGGCGAAACCGTTAACTACGCCCTGCTGGAAATTCCCTCAGATAAGGTTCCGCGCTTTGTTAACCTGCCGCCGGAAGCCCCGCGTCGCCGTAAGCCAATGATCCTGCTTGATAACATTCTGCGCTACTGCCTGGATGATATCTTTAAAGGGTTCTTCGATTACGATACGCTGAACGCCTATTCGATGAAAATGACCCGCGACGCCGAGTACGATCTGGTGCACGAGATGGAATCGAGCCTGATGGAGCTGATGTCCTCCAGCCTGAAACAGCGCCTTACCGCCGAACCGGTACGCTTTGTTTACCAGCGTGATATGCCGGACGCGATGGTCGAAATGCTGCGGGCAATGTTCTCGATTTCGCGCTATGACTCGATGCTGCCGGGCGGCCGCTACCACAACTTTAAAGACTTTATCGGCTTCCCGAACGTCGGCAAAGCTAATCTGGTCAACAAGCCGCTGCCGCGCCTGCGCCACACCTGGTTTGATAAGTTCCGCAACGGTTTCGACGCCATCCGCGAACGCGACGTGCTGCTCTACTACCCGTACCACACCTTTGAGCACGTGCTGGAGCTGCTGCGCCAGGCCTCCTTCGACCCCAGCGTGCTGGCGATCAAAATCAATATTTACCGCGTCGCCAAAGACTCGCGGATTATCGATTCCATGATTCACGCCGCCCACAACGGTAAAAAAGTCACCGTGGTGGTCGAGCTGCAGGCGCGCTTTGACGAAGAGGCCAACATTCATTGGGCGAAGCGCCTGACCGAAGCCGGCGTGCACGTGATCTTCTCCGCCCCCGGGCTGAAGATCCACGCCAAGCTGTTCCTGATTTCGCGTAAAGAGGGCGACGAGGTGGTCCGCTACGCCCATATCGGTACCGGCAACTTCAACGAAAAAACCGCCCGTCTGTATACCGACTACTCCCTGTTAACCGCCGATGCGCGCATTACCAATGAAGTCCGTCGCGTGTTCAACTTTATCGAAAACCCCTACCGTCCGGTTAGCTTTGACTATCTGCTGGTGTCGCCGCAGAACTCGCGCCGCCTGCTGTATGAGATGATCGATCGGGAAATTGCTAACGCCCAGAACGGCCAGCCCTCCGGGATCACCCTTAAGCTGAACAACCTGGTCGATAAGGGCCTGGTTGACCGCCTGTATGCGGCCTCCAGCTCCGGCGTGCCCGTTAACCTGTTAATCCGCGGCATGTGCTCCCTGATCCCGGGTCTTGAGGGGATTAGCGACAACATTCGCGTTACCAGCATCGTCGACCGCTTCCTTGAGCACGACCGAGTCTACGTCTTTGAAAACGGCGGCGATAAGCAGGTCTGGCTCTCTTCCGCCGACTGGATGACGCGCAATATCGACTACCGCATCGAAGTCGCCGCGCCGCTGCTGGACCCGCGTCTGAAGCAGCGGGTGCTGGATATTTTTGATATCTTGTTCAACGACACGGTGAAAGCACGCTATCTTGATAAAGAGCTGAGTAACAGTTACGTGCCGCGCGGCAATCGCCGTAAAGTTCGCGCTCAGATGGCGATCTACGACTATCTCAAATCACTCGAACAGCCCGATTAACCTATGCCTATAAACGAAAAAGCCCCTCGGCCCCAGGAGTTTGCTGCGGTCGACCTTGGTTCAAACAGTTTTCATATGGTGATCGCCCGTGTCGTCGACGGGGCAATGCAGATCATCGGTCGCCTTAAACAGCGGGTTCATCTGGCCGACGGCCTGGATGAAAACTCCGTGCTCAGCAAAGAGGCGATCGCGCGCGGGCTTAGCTGCCTGTCGCTGTTTGCCGAACGCCTGCAGGGTTTTGCCCCCGCCAGCGTCTGCATCGTCGGCACGCATACGCTGCGCCAGGCGACAAACGCGGCGGAGTTTCTCAAACGCGCGGAGCAGGTTATCCCCTACCCGATTGAGATAATCTCCGGTAATGAAGAGGCGCGCCTGATTTTTATGGGCGTCGAGCATACTCAGCCCGAGCGCGGCCGCAAGCTGGTGATTGATATCGGCGGCGGCTCAACCGAGCTGGTCATCGGCGAAGATTTCGAACCGCGCCTCGTCGAAAGCCGCAGAATGGGCTGCGTCAGCTTCTCGCAGATTTACTTTCCGGGCGGCATTATCAACAAAGAGAATTTCCAGCGCGCGCGCCTGTCGGCGGTGCAAAAGCTGGAGACGCTGGCGTGGCAGTTCCGCATCCAGGGCTGGACGGTCGCGCTGGGCGCTTCCGGGACCATTAAAGCCGCTCAGGAAGTGCTGGTCGCCATGGGCGAGAAGGACGGCTTTATCACGCCTGAACGCCTTGAAATGCTGGTCGCCGAGCTGCTGAAATATAAGAACTTCGACGCGCTAAGCCTGCCGGGCCTCTCCGAAGAGCGCAAGGCGGTATTTGCGCCGGGGCTGGCGATTCTGTGCGGCGTGTTTGATGCGCTGGCCATTAAAGAGCTGCGCCTGTCCGACGGGGCCCTGCGCGAAGGTGTGCTGTACGAGATGGAGGGCCGTTTCCGCCATCAGGATATCCGCAGCCGCACCGCGCAAAGCCTGGCAAACCAGTACAATATCGACCGTGAACAGGCGCGTCGGGTGCTGGAAACCACCACCCACATCTTTGAACAGTGGCAGGATCAGAACCCCAAGCTCGACAACCCGAACCTGTCGGCGCTGCTGAAATGGGCGGTGATGCTGCACGAAGTGGGGCTGAATATTAACCATAGCGGTATGCATCGCCACTCGGCGTATATCCTGCAGAACAGCGATTTGCCCGGCTTTAATCAGGAGCAGCAGATGCTGATGGCCACGCTGGTGCGCTTTCACCGTAAGGCTATCAAGCTCGACGATTTGCCGCGCTTTACGCTGTTTAAGAAAAAGCAGTTCCTGCCGCTCATTCAGCTACTGCGCCTCGGCATCCTGCTGAACAACCAGCGCCAGGCGACGACAACGCCGCCGACGCTGAAGCTGAAGACCGAAGCCAACCACTGGACGCTGGTGTTCCCGCACGACTGGTTTAGCCAAAATGCGCTGGTGCTGCTCGATCTGGAAAAAGAGCAGCAGTACTGGGAAGGCGTGCCTGACTGGCTGCTGAAGATCGCCGAAGAAAAGCCCGATAGCTAACAGGCCGGCCGGGCGCCCTGCGTCCGGCCCGTTTACCGATCAAACCGTTTCCGGAGCGGCCACGTTAGCCAGCGTCTCCAGCGGTACGGGCTCGCCAATCTCATAACCCTGCATATAGTCGATACCCAGCGACATCACCGCCTGACGAATTTCCGCCGTTTCGACATACTCCGCCACCACCTGCATGTTCTTCATCCGCGCCAGATGGCAAATCGATGCCACCACCTGATAGTCGAGGCTGCTGGTGACCAGGTTGCGAATAAAGCTGCCGTCGATTTTCAGCAGATCGACGTTGAGGCTTTTCAGCCGCGCGTAGCTGGCATAGCCGGTGCCAAAATCATCGATCGCCACCCGGCAGCCCAGCGCCTGTAAATGAGCCAGCGTTTGTCGCGCCTGCTGCGGGTTGGTTAACGAGTGATTTTCGGTCAGCTCAAATATCAGCTGCCAGGGCTCAACTCCGTAGCGCGCCAGCCGCTGCTCCACCTCGTCAGGAAACTGGCTGCGGCTCACCGACACCGGCGAAAGATTCACCGCCAGCCGCAGGCCCGGGAGGACGTGCCGATGCTGGTTCATAAAGGAGAGCGTATTTTCCAGCACCCAAAGATCGATCCGCGAAGCGAGGCCAAACTCGTGGGCGACCGGAAGGAAGCGGTCCGGACTGATGATTTCGCCCTTCTCGCCCACCATTCTCAACAGCACTTCATGGTAGCTATCGCCGCGGATGCCGACTATCGGCTGCGCCATCAGGCAAAAACGATCCCGCTCCAGCGCCTGCAGGATCTGGTTCATTATCGCTACCTTATCCTTTAGCCCGTGCTGGACGTGGAGCGCGCCCCGACGCTGCATATTGATCTTGACCCGCCATCTCCGGACAGCTTTTGTATCTTAAGTTAACGATGCCCGCTGCCGCCGGTACTCTCTCGGAGAGTGATATCCCAGCGCACTGTGCGGGTGATTTTCATTCTAGTGATTGAACGCCGCTGCAAGGTTCTGTAGCGCTGTTCCCACATCTGGTTTTGGCATGAACGCGATGTAATCTTCCTTCATCGTTTTCACGAACCGTTCGGCCATGCCGTTACTTTGTGCGCTGCTCACCGCTGTTGTACACGGCTCCAGATTCAGTTCTCGCGCGAACTTCTTCGTTTCATGCGCGGTGTACGCTGAACCGTTATCTGTCAGCCACTGCACTGGTTTACCCGGCAGCGTGCTACCGAAGCGCCTTTCCACTGACCTCAGCATCACATCCTGTACCGTTGAACTGTCGTAGCCTCCCGTGCTCGCTGCCCAGTCTATGGCCTCCCGGTCGCAACAGTCCAGTGCGAACGTCACCCGAAGCTTCTCGCCGTTGTCACAACCGAACTCGAAGCCGTCTGAACACCAGCGCATATCGCTTTCCGCTACCGCGATTTTGCCTTTATGCTCCCGCTTCGGACGCTCTGGTTTATCACGCAACAACAGCAGATTATGTTCGCTCATTATCCTGTAAAGCCGTTTGGCGTTCACCGGTGGAAGTCCCTCTACACGGCGTTGCTTACGCAGGATACCCCACACCCGCCGGTAACCGTAGCTGGGCATGTCGCTGATGATGCCGAGGATCTCCGACAGTATCTCTGCATCAGCTTCGTCATTACGCCGGTTGCTGCGCCTGTCCTGCCAGTCGGCAGAGCGGCTCACCCGCAGTGATAACTGCGCACGCGACACGCTCATGGTGCGACTAACCAGAGCTATTCCCCGTCCTTTGGCAACAAGGGCGCGTGCGCTATCCATTTTCGCGACTGGCCGTACTCCACCGCTTCTTTGAGGATCTCAACTTCCATCGTCTTCTTACCCAGGAGACGCTGTAGTTCCCGGACCTGTTTGAGTGCAGTCGCCAGCTCCGAAGCCGGAACCACTTCCTCTCCGGCCGCAACGGCGGTGAGGCTACCTTCCTGATATTGCTTCTTCCATTTAAACAGCAGACTGGGCTGAATACCGTGCAGACGAGCAACGTGGGAGACATTCATACCCGGCTCCATTGTTTGCTGGATGATGGCAATTTTCTCTTGCGGAGTCTTACGCTTACGGGCTTCTTGCCCTAACAGGATCCCGGTCATCTCAAAATTAACATGGTTGTTAGACATATATTTAAGCCTATCTCTTATCTGGAGATACAGCTACTGTCCGGTGTTTCAGGGGGCTACATCACCCCGACGCTGCATATTTTCCGGGTGGCCGCTGGTTAGCGACATATCGGCAATGGTATTCAGCTCACCTAATAACAGGTACAGATGCTTCACCGGCGAGCGTACGCTGCAGTAGCTTACGCCTACCGCGGGCTGCAGCGGCATCCCGTCCCAGATGAAGCGAAACTGCTTCAGGTGCTTATCCAGCGCCTCAATTCGCGCCTGATGATCGTCGCAGTTCATGCGAATGACCAGGTCGTGCCCCGAGAGGTGGTGAACGACCTCATTCGGCTGAAGCAAGGCGCTAAGATGTTCCGCCAGGCTCTGCTTGTACTGAATGCGCAGCATCACCCCATAGTGCCGCCCCAGCAGCTCCAGCTCCGGGATGCGCAAAAAGCACAGCACCGATCGCGGCGAGCCTTCAAGGGCCCGGCTTAGCGCGCGTAGGTTCGGCATATGCACCACCGGGTCGAGAAACGCCATTCGCCGCACGCGCGCGTGGATCAGACGCTGCTGCGTCGCCAGCATGGCCATATAGGCGATAATAAACGAGGACACCAGATAGCTGGATGAGGTGATAGCCAGCTGATTATTATAGCCAATCGACAACGGCAAATAGCGGTAATGAAAATGGATAATAAGAATTAATACCGGCGTCCAGACCAGAGCGATAAAGCGATAGCCAAAGCGCATGGCGCCCCACAGCATCACCGGCATAAGTAATGACAATGTATAATTTGTGCTAAATATCGTACTGGTATTACTCAAAGGTATTAATAACAGCACTAATAACATTAACAGCGTTAGCGCCCATAAACAAAACTCAGTCCGCTTTATTTTCGGGTCAATTTGCAGGCGGATTTGCGAAATAAATCCGCGAATATGTAATGGATTACGAATAATGCGCAGCAGGAAATAGCACAGCGGTACGCCGGTTAAACACCCGACCATCAGCGCCTGAAAAGTGATTAGCGATCGCAAACTAAAGGGATCGATACCGATCAGGCCCGTGGCGCGGGGATGAAGGCCAAGGTACTCGGCGAACTGGGAGAGCACGAGGAATATTGCCGACGGCAGCAGCATTTGCCAGAACAGCCTCTGCGGCATCAGGCCGGCGTTACCGTGGGAGATTTGCTGCCTGCGCGGAACAAAAATGCGGTAGCCGCCCCAGCACAGCACCACCGGGATCAGAAAGTGGAAGATAACGCCAATCGCCTCTTCCGGAGCCATATCGCAGGCCACCGTACACCACAGCCCGATGATAATGCCCGGCAGCGCGTCCCAGCCAAAAAACAGCATCAGACTCAATACCAGCGCCAGCGGTAAATAGTAAAGAGGAACCTCATTGCCGTTGAGTTCAGCGTAGGTATCCGTCCATCTCGCCAGGGGGAGTAAGAGCGTGGGTAATACCAGCGGCAGCGCCCACCATTTGTCCCGATATTGTCTGTACAGATTAATTATGCTCATAGATGCTCTACGGATAACCCAAACTCCTGCAGGGTATATTCAGGCAGGCATCCAACCCAACCATCTCAACCGCGCAAGAAATAACAACGCGGAACTGGCTGGAGATTCTAGTTACCAACGAAAACAGACAGTTGATATAAATCAAAAAATCATTTAGCTAATATTAAGAAAGCTTATTTGGTAATGCCTTCAATCGATAGAAAACCATGATATGCTACTGGTATTTAGGGCTTTCTATGGCTACCGTTACTGTTCATTGTCCTCGTTGCCATTCCGATTCTGTTTATCGCCATGGGCACAGCTGTTCCGGGCACGAGCGCTTTCGTTGCCGGTCATGTCGCCGCGTTTTTCAGCTGGCTTATACCTATGAAGCCAGAAAACCCGGTGTAAAAGAACAGATAGTTGAACTGGCACACAACGGTGCCGGCGTCCGCGATACCGCCAGAGTTCTTAAGGTCGGTATCAATACCGTCATACGGACATTAAAAAGCTCTCGCCGTCCCGGATAACCGCTTCTCCTGTCGCTCATGCCGATGTGGCACTCATCTGCGAGCTTGATGAGCAGTGGGGCTTTGTTGGCAGTAAAGCCCGGCAGCACTGGCTCTGGTATGCTTACAATACCAAAACGGGTGGCGTACTGGCTTATACTTTCGGCCCACGTACCGATGAGACATGTCGGGAACTGTTGGCCCTGTTGACGCCCTTTAGCATCGGCATGATTACCAGCGATAACTGGGGCAGTTATGCCAGAGAGGTGCCGAAGGAGATACATCTGACTGGTAAAATTTTCACACAGCGCATTGAGCGAAACAATCTGACGCTGCGAACCCGTATCAAGCGGCTGGCACGCAAAACAATATGTTTTTCACGTTCCATCGAATTGCACGAAAAGGTCATCGGTGCCTTCATCGAAAAGTACATGTTCTACTGATTGGAGGCATTACCGCTTATTTTTACCGCCGGCCGCTGGAAAAAGAAACCATGTAAATGCAACGATTACGTTATATAACATTAACTAATGCTTTAGCCGGGGCATTTTTACCCTCCCATCAATTGACCCCGCACCTTTCCTGTGCCTTAATACGCCTAACGCCCATGTTATGGGTATACTTCAAGGAACCTTTTGTGAGTCAGGCACCCAGTATGCGTAAACGCCATCGATTTAACCGTCGCATGACCCGTATCGTACTGCTTATCAGCTTTATCTTTTTCTTTGGACGCTTCGTCTACTCCTCTATCGGCGCCTGGTACCATCATCAGGACAAAAAAGAGTCGCAGCAATCCTCCGCACCGGCCGTCACGCCGACCCGAGAGTAGCCTGGCTGTAACGCAAGGCGCTCGCCGTATTCGATGCCCGATCAGTTGCCAGGGTGCCGCAGCAGGCGCAGCATTTCGGCGATCCCTTTACTGAGGATTTTATCCTGACGCATCACCACGCCCAGCCGGCGATGCAGGTACGGCGTCAGCGAGTGAACGCTTAGCCCGCGACGATCCTCCGAGTGCTCCACCGCCATGCGCGGCACAATGCTATAGCCCAGCCCCGCGCGTACCATGCGCTTGATCGCCTCGATGCTTCCGAGCTGCATCACCGGCGCAATCGTCAGGCCTGCGGCATCAAACCAGCCGTCAATCAGCGCCCGGGTACCGCTTCCCGCCTCAAAGGCTATTAGCGGCAGGGCGTGCAGAACGTCAGGCGTCAACCGCGACGGCAGCGCCTGGCCCTCGGCAAAAATAAACACAAACTCCTCATCGAGAACCGGAGTCACCGCCAGGTAACGCCCGTTTGCCGGCAGCGTCACCAGCCCAAGGTCGAGCCGGTTTTCCTCCACCGCCCGCACGATGTCGAGCGTATTTCCGGTGGTCACGCCCACCGTCAACAGCGGGTGGTTCTCGCGCAGCTGCTGCAGTATCGGCGGTAAAAGATGAATACAGGCCGTTGCCCCGGTACCGAGGGCGATGGCGCCGCTGACCTCATGGCTAAACTCGCCGACGGACCGCAGCGCCGCGCTGACCGCCTGCTCGATATGTTCGCCGTGAGCCAGCAGCGTCAGGCCGGCCGCCGTCGCCTTCACGCCTCGCCCGGTGCGCTCAAGCAGCCGGGTCTGGAGGAACTGCTCCAGCTGACGCACCTGCAAACTGACGGCGGGTTGCGACAGCCCCAGCACGTCGGCGGCGGCGGAAAAGCTCCCTCGCAGCACCACCAGCCGGAAGGTCGCCAGGTTTCCCAGATTCAGCGTCATCATCGCAAAGTTTCTCTTATAAGGGGCATAAACGGACGGGTCTGCCTGCACAATAGCCTGCGGGTTATGCTGCCGACAACCTTATAACTGAACAGAAGACCATGAAAGTTACCGAAAAATCGCACTCAGCCCCCGCCCTGCTCACCTTTGCTGCCGGATGCAACCAGCTTATCAACTGGGGCATTTCCTTTTATATGCCCGGCACCTTTGCCCGGTCCATCGCGCAGGATACCGGCTGGTCCGCGGCGCAAATCTATCTCGGTCTGACCCTTGCGATGCTGATGATGGCGATGGTCTCGCCCTTTGTTGCCCGCCTGCTGGCCCGCATCGGCGGCCAGCGCGTGGTGGTCTCCGGCACGCTGATAATCGCCGGCGGATGTTTAACTATGGCGAATGCGCATACTCTGCCAGTGTGGTTTAGCGCCTGGCTGCTGACCGGCGTCGGTATGCGCCTGGCGCTGTATGATGCGCTGTTCGCCGCGCTGGTCAACCTTTACGGGCAGCGCTCAAGAGTGACTCTCTCGCGGGTGACGCTGGCCGGCGGGTTAGCCTCCGCCGTTTTCTGGCCGCTTGGCGCCTGGCTGCTAACGACGATCGGCTGGCGACAGGCGCTGCAGGTCTACGCGCTGTTCGGCGTGCTCAGCGCGCTGCTGCTGTGCACAATGCCGAATACCCGGCTGCCGCTGACGCCGCGGCGTAAAGCCCCCCGGCCAGCCTCACGCCACGATCGACGCGCTGGCCTGCTGTATGCGGCGCTGATCGCGCTGGTGACCTTTGTCTCTAACGGCACCTCTACTCACCTGCCGGAATTTATCGCCAGCTACGGCCTGCCCGTGGCGACGGGGATGCTGTGGGGAGTCGGGCAAACCGGCGCCCGTTTTCTGGAGGTGGCTTCCGGTTCCGCATTAACGCCGCTCAGGCTGACGCTGCTAACAACTTTTCTGATGCCGCTGTGCTTTGCGCTCGGCCTGAGCGGCCCCTATTTAGCGGGGGCCGCCGCCGGGTTTGTGCTGGGATATGGCGCCATTAATGGCTTAACCACGGTATTCAAAGCCACGCTGCCGCTGCAGCTGTTTGCCGCGCAGGATTACGCCCGGCGCACCGGGATTTTGCTGATCCCCGCCCAGCTGCTGGCGGCCGCATCGCCGTTTGCCTACGCCTGGCTTAACCATCGGCTGGGCGTTGAGGGGAGCCTGGCGGTTTCTGCGCTGCTCGCGCTGGTCGTGGCCGCGCTGGCGCTGGCGATTGCCCTGCACCAGCGTCAGTTCCCGGCGGAGACGGTTAGCGACCGCGTCTGAATCAGGCCGTGAAGCCACCGTTGACGTCAATCACCGAGCCGGTGATGAACCCGGCATCCGGCCCGGCGAGGAAGGCAATCGTCGCGGCGACCTCCTCGACGGTGGCATAGCGTTGAATCGCGTGGGATGCCATCACCACCGGCGGCAGGTGGTCCAGCGCGCCGGCCGCCATGTCGGTATCCATGATGCCCGCCTGCACCACGTTAACGGTGATGTTGCGCGGCCCCAGATCGCGCGCCGCGCCCTTGCTGTAGCCCACCACGGCCGCTTTGCTGGCGGCATAGTCGGTGGTGCCGGGGAAACCGATGCGCGTGCCAAGGCCGGAGCCGACCGAAATAATCCGCCCGCCGTCCGGCAGTACCCGCGACGCCGCGCGGATGTTGGCGATCACGCCCAGCGTATTAATAACCCACTGTCGATCCATCGCCGCGTTATCGATATCGGGGGCATCGATCGTTTTGCCCTGCCACGCGACGGCCGCGTTATTGACGAGAATATCGAGTTGACCAAGCTTCTCCACCACTTCGCGCACCAAAGGCTCCGCGGCGGATGGATCCCCCTGGTCGGCCCTGATCGCCACGGCGCGTACGCCTTTCGCGATGAGTTTCTCCACAACGGCCTGCGCCTTATCGGCGGAAGCGACATAGGTGATGGCGATATCCGCCCCCTGCTCTGCCAGAACATCAGCGATCGCCGCGCCGAGACCGCGCGAACCGCCGGTGATGAGCGCGACTTTTCCTGCGAGTGTTTTATTCATTGCAAATTCCTGTAGGTTGGGTTGAAAGGGAAATTCCGCCTCACCACGGCAGCCGCTGGTCCTGGAAGAAGAAGCCGCCCGTTGGCCCCTCTTCACCGATGCAGGCATAGCGGATGACGGTACGAGCGCCGCTTTCGACGCTCATATCCGCGCGTTCGCCGCCCATGCTGGTTTGTAGCCAGCCGGGATGAACGGCGTTAATTTTGATTGCTGTCCCGCGCAGCTCTTCCGCAATCAGGATGGTGAAGGCATTGAGCGCGGCTTTGGACGTGTCGTACCCCAGCGCGCGAATCGGATAGACCGGCGAATGCGGATCGGATAAATGGGCAAGCGACCCGCGGATGCTCGATACGTTGACGACGCGTCCCGCCGCCGAGCGTCTCAGCAGCGGCAGCAGAGCCTGCGTCAGAAAAACGGGAGCGAAGAAGTTAGCCTCAAATGTGTCACGCACCGCGTCGGCTGGCGCCTCGCTCGGCGGGCGGGTCGCCGGCGTGCCGCCGTCGGGACTGTCCAGCAGAATACCGGCGTTATTAATCAGAATATCGAGCCGGCCATAAGCCCTGTCGATCTCCGCGCAGGCCGCCTGCCGATCCGCTTCGCGGGTCACGTCGAGCCAAAGCGCCGATGCTTTCCCGCCCTGGGCACGCAGCTCGTCCGCCACCTGTCGGGCTTTGCGCTCATCGCGGGCGCCAATAATAACGTGGGCGCCGAGCGCAGCAAGCTGGTGAACAATTTCCAGGCCAAGACCTCGCGCGCCGCCGGTCACCAGCGCGACCTTATCGTGGAGCGGAGCATGGGTATTCAGCATAATAACACTCCTTAAATACAATACCGTTCGATACAGTATCGAACGGTATTGTATTTGCCGCTGAGGTGTCAAGCGATTTATACTGAGCGGTATTGAAATCGGGGGGAGCGGAAATGGGACGTCACAGACAGTTCAACGAAAATGAGGCGCTGGCGGCGGCGCTCTCTGTCTTCTGGCAGAAAGGATACGAGGGCACCTCCCTCGAAGATCTCACGCGGGCCACCGGCGTAGCCCGTCCCGGCCTCTATGCGGCCTTCGGCAACAAGGAACAAATCTTCCTCAAGGCCCTCAATCTCTACGACGCCGCGTACATGGGATTTATGCGCGAGGCGCTGGATGAACCGACGTCCCGCGAGGTCGTGGCGCGGATCCTGCGAGAATCGGCCAGCGTCCAGACGGCAAGCGCCGACCATCCGGGCTGCCTGGGCATCAACGGCGCGCTGGCCTGTTCCGATGATGCGGAACCCATTCGCCGCGAGCTGATTCGTCGCCGCGCCGCAACCCAGCTGGCGCTAAGCGAACGCCTGGAGCGGGCTCGTCGGGAAGGCGATTTACCGCCATCGGCGGACGGCGCCACCCTGGCTTCCTTCGTCATGACGCTATCTCAGGGGATGGCCGTACAGGCCAAAGCCGGGGCCAGCAAGCAGATGCTTGAGGCGCTGGTCGAGCACGCGCTGGCGACGTGGCCCTCCGCAGCCCGCTAATCCCCTCGCCGTCAGCATGGGATGTCGGCATAAAAAAACCGCCTTAAGGCGGGATAATCTCTAAGCGGGTAAAAAGCCTCCGGGTCGGAGACAAAGAAGGGTAAGGAAAAAGCAAACGCAATGCGGATATCCTTATTTCGCATTGCGCGACAGGCAGGGCATGCTTACTTGTAAATATCGGCGGTACCGTAGAAGAGATTATTCCCGCCGGCGGCCACAATTCGGTAGCTGCTGGCCCCTGCGGCCTGCGCTTTTGCCGCCAGATTAGCGTCCAGTTCTGAAAGCGTGGTCGCGCCGCTGCTGTCAGAAATCGTACCGATACGGGTCATCCCCTGCGGCATGGTGGTTTCCACCGCCGCAAAGCTGGATGCGGAAACAGAACCAAGAATCAGTGCAGCCAGAATCATTTTTACGTTTTTCATATGTCACCTCAATAAGAGCCTATCCCAATAGGATTTTGTTCCAGACAATGATGCCGCAGGCAAAATGCAACATGGCCTCGTAATTTTCGGCCTTCTTTTCCCATCGGGTCAGAACCCGGCGAAAGCGATTCATCCAGCTATGAGTCCTCTCGACAACCCAGCGATGGGCTTTGAAGTCGGTGTTTTTACCTGCATCAGACTCCTCTTTACGGGACTGGATATGCGGCTCGTAGCGGCGGCTCTGTAGATACGTTTTCAGCCAGCCAGCTTCGTAACCTTTGTCCAGGCAGAGTCTGAGTTTTTGCCCCGGACGCCCCGTCTGAAGTGCATCGAGCGTATCTGCAACCAGTTTGATATCGTGCGTGTTCGCTGCTGCAACAACCAGCGACAGAGGAAGCCCGTTGGCGTCTGTCAGCAGGCTACGCTTTACGCCTTGTTTCCCTCTGTCCGTGGGATTACGGCCTGTTTTTTTGTTCCTGACAATGGCGATTTGGTCATACAGCCGTCCATCGACAGCCAGGACCAGTCAATGCCGTCCAGATGTTCGCAGGCAAGCAAACCGTTCTGCCAGAAGCGTTCGAAGACTCCCGCATCGCGCCATTCCTGGAAGCGTCGGTGTGCAGAACTCGATGAACATATCCCGGTGGCGTTCAGGGCGTTCCACTGGCAACCGGTCCTGAGGACGAAGAATATGGCATCCATGGCAGCACGGTTATCAACGCGTCTACGATGAGTCCCCAGTGGGTGGCTGGTTTTATGCTCCGGGATGAGTGGAGCCATTTTTTCCCATAGTTCGTCGCTGATCTGCCACTTGCTACCCGCCATACATTCCCCCTCAGAAATTACCGTAACGTATTATACGATAATTCCTTTTGGGATAGGCTCTAAGTGTAATTAACCATGGGCAGAGAGCGTTAAAACGTTTCGCTGCCCGATGACTGAATTACACCACCGCAATGTATCGGTAACATATCGACAATAGGGTGAAAGTGTACCGGGGTTTCGCTGTCCCGCCTTTATATACACTGCGATACATTTCAGCGCCCGCTGCCCGGCAGGGTCACCGTCACTCGCAATCCGCCCTGCCGACGATTGGCGAGCGTCAATTCACCGCCCAGCGAGGCCACCAGCTGCTGGGCAATCGCTAAGCCCAGCCCGGTACCGCCGGTGGCGCGATTACGCGAATTTTCCACCCGATAAAACGGCTGCATTACCGCATACATCTCCGCCGGCGGAATCCCCGGACCGCGATCGAGAACCTCAATGGTGATGGTGTCAGCGTCCTGGCTCACCGCCACCTCCGCGCTACCGGCAAACTTGAGCGCATTATCGATCAGATTACTCAGCGTTCGCCGCAGCGCATGGGGTTTGGTGCTCAGCGAGCCGTTTAATTTCCCCCGCAAGACCACCTGCTGACCGGTGTCCTGATAATCGCACACCAGACTATCGATAAAGGCGTGCGGCTGAATGCGGCAGGGCTTTTCGCTGCTGCTTTCGCTGGTACGCGCATAGGCCACCCCTTCGCGCACCAGCAGCGTCATCTCCTCAAGATCCTGTAAGAGTCGGGATTTGATTTCGGTATCATCCATCATTTCTGAGCGCAGCCGAATGCGGGTGATTGGCGTTTGCAAATCATGAGAGATCGCCGCCAGGATCTGCATGCGCTCTTTCAGGTAAGTCGTAATACGCTCCTGCATAGCGTTAAAAGCCCGCGCGGCGTTACGCACCTCAACCGGCCCCTCTTCCGACATCTGTACGGTTTCGCCCGGATCGGGATGCAGCGTTTCGGCCGCGCGGGTCAGCACCGTCAGCGGACGTACCGCGCTGCGCACCGCCAGCCAGGCGGAACCCAGCAGCAGAATGAACTGCCCGATCAGTACAATCGGCAGCCAGCGGGCAAACGGCATATTGCGCGGCCGCAGAGCGATGGTTAACGGGCTGCCATCGCTCAGGCGTAGATGCGCCATCATCTGCCCGGGGCTCACCGGATCCACGCTAAAGCTCAGCGGATAGCGCCCGCCCAGCACCCGGGTCAGGGCGGCCGCCGTATCCTGCAGGCGTTTGCTCTGTACGGGCTTGCCCGACGGGCTGGCGTGTAAAAGATAGTGATGGTTACTGCGATCGAGACGCGCGGTCCACGCGGCACGCTCCGCCACCGGCAGACGGTCAAGGATGGCGATGCTGGTGGCAACGTCATACTCCAGATTGTCCATCATCATCGCCTTCGTGCTCTGAGAACGCTCCAGCAACAGCAGCCCCAGCGTTAAACCATTCGCCAGCAGCAAACCCAGCAGCAAGATCAGCATCAGGCGCGATGCCAGACGTTTGGGCCACCATTGTGCCAGGAGTTTCACTCTCTGGCCTCGCGCAGCTCCACCGGCATGGCAAAGACGTAGCCTTCGCTGCGCACCGTTTTAATATAAGAAGGTTCGCGGGCGACGTCGTTGAGACGCTGGCGCAAGCGGCTTACCAGTAAATCAATCGAGCGTTCGAACAACTCGGCATCGCGGCCCTGGGTGAGATTCAGCAGCTGATCGCGATTTAATACGCGCTGCGGATGGTCCACGAAAACCCGCAACAGGCGATACTCCGCCCCGCTAAGCGCCACCATCACCCCCTCTTTATCGATCAGATTGCGCGAGGTGGTGTCCAGCTCCCAGTCGCCAAACGCCAGAATACGCGCGGCTTCAGAGATCACCAGATTCGGCGGCATCATCCGCGTGCGCCGCAGCACCGCTTTGATTCGCGCCAGCAGTTCACGGGCGACAAAGGGTTTGACCAGATAATCATCCGCCCCCATTTCAAGGCCAATGATACGATCAGTGTCTTCACTGCGCGCCGTTAACATCAGTACCGGCGTGCCTTTATGCTTGCTGCTGCGTAGCTCACGGCACAGGGTCAGGCCATCGTCACCCGGCATCATCACGTCGAGGACAATCAGATCGACCGGCGTGGTTTCCAGGAAGCTGCGCATTTGCCGCCCGTCCGCGGCCTCGGTGGTACGCAGACCGTTTTTCTTCAGGTAATCGGCTATCAGGCTACGAATTTCACGATCGTCATCAACAATCAAAATATGATCGACATGTTCCACGGCGCACTTCCTCTTCTCAGGCATGATCTCACGGCGGCCAGTTTATCGCAGTTGTTACGCAAAAGTGTCGGGCTTTGTACCGTACTGTATCCAGCGCGGGGGCCGCTTTCGGGCCGCAGCCTGTCGCCATCAGGTCCGCTGGGTCGTTTTGCCTGAAACATTCCGTCATCCCGCTACATACAAATACAAAATCCCCCACGGTAAGAAACAGTCCTGATACATCGCTTTGCTTATATAGGCGCCATGACAGGCCCATCCGGTCCTGATTGATTCGCTAAAGGGTGTGCTATGAACCGTATTGTTCGCTATTTCCTTATTGCTAACGGCCTGCTGCTGAGCCAGAGCGCAGGCGCTCATGAACATCACGCCGCTGACGCTACCGCGCTTACGCAGGAACAGGGGTTCTGGAAAGAGAATGCGCAGGCGATGGATACTATGATGTCGAAAATGGCGATTGAGCCGACGGGCAACATCGACGAGGACTTCGTTGCCATGATGACGCCCCACCACCAGGGCGCGATGGATATGGCCGTGGCCGAACTGCGTTACGGCAAAAACGAACAGCTAAAACGCATTGTCCAGGAAATCATTGTCACCCAGCAGCAAGAGATCGTCGCCATGCACCAGGCGCTGGGCAAACCGCTTCCTCCTGCTGTACCCGCCCCCGATCAAATCCAGCCTGCTGCTCCGCAGGGGAAATAAGCCACCTTGAGTGGTCACGATAATACTCGACAGTTAAAGGGATACCCATTATGACAAGAACATTCGTACGCTCGGCGCTGGCGGCAACGGTGGCGCTGGCGTCCTCATTCGCCTCGGCAGGGCAAGCGCCCTATGCGGCCTCTGCGGCAGATATCGGCGTGAGCCATCGCGACCGCGTTTATGCCGCAGAACAGTTCTCCAATACCGTATCGGTCACCGATCCGGCCAGCAACACCCTGCTCGGGGTGATTAAACTAGGCGATGCGCAGCCCGCCAACCTCAGCCCGCTGTACAAAGGTCAGGTGCTGGTGCATGGTTTAGGCTTCTCTCCGGATGGCAAGACGCTTGCCGTGGTCTCCATTGGCTCGAACTCCGTCAGCCTGATTGATACCGCAACCAACGCGGTGAAGCACGTGACCTACGTCGGGCGTTCGCCACACGAGGCCTTCTTTACCCCGGACGGCAAAGAAATCTGGGTGACCGTGCGCGGTGAAGATTACGTTGCCGTGCTGGACGGCGCCAGCGGCGAAGAGAAAACGCGGATTAAGGTCCCCGGCGGCCCGGGGATGCAGATTTTCTCCTCGGATGGCCAGTACGGCTATGTCTGCTCCTCTTTCAACCCACAAATCGTGGTGGTGGATGTTAAGCAGCATAAAATTGTCGGCAGCATTCAACAGGCCAGCCCGTTCTGCCCGAATATTGCGGCAACCCCGGACGGCAAGCAGGTATGGTTCACCTTAAAAGACGTTGGCAAAGTGCAGGTGTTCGATGCGCATCCGCCGTTTAGCCTGCTCAAAACGATCGACAGCGGCCCGATTACCAACCACGTCAACATTGTGCATAACGCCAAAGGGACCTTCGCCTACGTCACCATCGGCGGTCTGAATAAGGTGAACGTGTACCGTACCGATGACTTCAGCCAGGTCGCCACCATTGCGGTGGGCAACCTGCCGCACGGCGTCTGGCCATCAGGCGACGGTAGCCGCGTCTATGTCGGCCTGGAAAACGCCGATGCGCTGACCGCCATTGATACGCTGACGAATAAAGTCATTGCCACCGTTCCTATCGGCCAGGCGCCGCAGGCGGTGGTGTATGTGCCCAATGCCGTACCGCAGGGCGACGGCAAGCAGAATCTGGTTCCTCTCGGCCTCGCCGGCAAAGCCGCGCATTTGGCGCTGAAAAACGTAAATGCCGCCGTAGGAGCACAGCCGGCAACGACGCTGTCGCTGTTCGATCAGGGGCTAACCCAGATCCTGCAGGCGTCGGCCACCGGCCTCGAACCGAAGCAGGCCTATCTGCTGGCGCTCTCGCCGGATGCGGCAGGTAAAGGCCAGCTGGAACCGCTGGCGCAGTTTATGACTAACCCGGCCGGGGCGGCAATCGTCAACGCCGTTGGCCCTATCCGCCAGGTGGTTGATAGCCGCCACGCCGATGAACGCCGCTACCTGGTGATAGTGAAAGGCACCGCTGGGCAGCACGGCAAACCGGTACAGGTCCAGGTCCAGGTGCGCTAATACTTTCCCCGTCCGCACCGTTAGCCAGATTCACGGTGTGAATCTGGCTTTTTTATCGCCGCAAGCAGCGCCGGCTATTTCACTCTGCGCGCATCCGTTAACTGCCGCCATACCTCGTTCGATACCCGCGCCAGCTCCGCTTTGTCTTCCTCCGCGGATAGCGCATAGCCAAAACCGCGATCGATCCAGTAAAACACGCTGATATTTCCCTGCCGGGCAAACTGAAAAGCCGTGTTCCCCTGCGGCTCCATGCGGTGTGCGGTCCTTTCATCGGAGACATACAGGGTCTGCCGCTGCGGTCCTGGTACATAAACTGCGCCACCGGCCCGCTGCCGCCGGGCAGCAGCCTGCGTGGCGAACGTTGCGCAGGCTGAGGCTGTAGCGCGGCGGCGGCGAGTCATCGAGAATGGGATCTTAGAGAGTAGCAGGGACAAGCTATTTGGTTCTTAACATGGTCCACTCCTGAAGAGGTCAGAGAAAGGCCCGCAGCGAGCCGTCATCATGCAGACGTACGGGCGTTGAATTTTATTCCCGCTCGCGCAGCTTTTTTATCAATTGACCCCAATACCCGCTTTCCGGCGAAAGGCAACGGCCGTCTCCCGGCCTGCCCACAATAAAAAACCCGCATGCGAACGGCACCCGTTGAGTAAGGTGCCGTTCGCATGCGGGCTTATCGATATTTCGTCGAATTATCCGCCGTAACCGCAGCGGAATGCTTTTCGCCTGAAGGTCAGCGCGGCAGGAAAGCGGCATCTGCCCTCATGGTTGAAAAATGTGCGATTACGCCTGGCGGCCGGCTTCAGCCATCCAAAGTTCGGCATCGGCGCCAGCGGGAATAAGCAGCGGCGCAGAGGCGTCGGTCGCCGCTCGCCAGACCGCCTCTGCCACATCGCCGGCATGAGTCACCGGGCCCGGGTCCTCCAGGACGCTTTTGATAAACTGCTGCAGCATCGGGGCGTAGTCTGGCTCCTCCATGCCGCGCACGTGGGGACGGGCATTGTCGCCGAAGCGGGTTTCAGGCGAACGGCCGGGCAAAACGATATGTACGCGAACGCCGAAGGGCGCCATCTCCACCGCCAGAGACTCGGTGAAGGCATTGACGGCCGCCTTGCTTGCCCGGTAAATCCCGACGATCGGCAATGCTTTGACCGTTACCGTAGACGTCACGTTAATGACCACGCCGGCCCGGCGCTGGCGCATTTGCGGCACGAAGGCCTGAACCATTGCCAACGTACCAATGGTGTTGGTCTGAAACAGGGCATGGACGGTTTCCGCAGCGGTAAGCTCAACCGGCGCCGGCGCGCCGAAACCGGCATTGTTGACCAGGACGTCGACGGGTCCCGCCGCCGCCAGCGCCTGCGCGATACTGGTCGGATCGGTGATATCCAACGCCAGCACCCGCAGCCGTTCAGAGGACGGGAGCACCTCTTCGGACGGCGTACGCATCGTTGCAATCACCTCCCAACCCCTGGCAAGGAACAGCTTTGCGGTTTCCAGACCGAAGCCGGATGAACAACCGGTAATCAATATCGTAGGCATAAGCATCTCCATTAAACGTTGACGCTCTTATAGTAGTCGCCAAAAATTGGACGTAATATAGCTTACAGTCGTCATTACTTTAGAGAGAGTCTCGATCATGACTCCCGATCCGCTTGCCCAGATCGTTACGCTGCTGCAGCCTGCCGCCCGTTTTTCCAAGCTGGTGGAGTGCGCCGGCTCGTGGCGGATCCATCGTGAGGCGACAGGCGAACCCCTCTATTGCGTGATTCTTGCAGGCAGCTGCCGCGTCACCTTCGCCGGGAACCAACCATTCATCCTCCGTGCGGGCGACTTTATTCTCGCCCCGGCAATGCAGGATCTGGTCAACGACAGCCTCGATGCGCCGGACGATATGCCCTTCACTTCGCCCGTGCGGATCAACGAGGGACATTTTCGCGTTGGCCGCCAGCAGGGTTCTGCCGATCTGCGCATGCTTATCGGCCACTGCAGCTTCGCCGCGTCGGATGCGGCGCTGCTGGTCTCGCTGCTGCCGGACGTGGTGGTGGTACGCGATCGCCCCCGGCTGACCACGCTGATACAGCTGATTGACGAAGAAACGCGAGAGCGGCGATCGGCAAAAGAGCTCGTGCTGGAGCGACTTCTTGAGGTACTACTGATCGAGGTCTTGCGATCCGGCACGGAGACCACATCCGTTCCAGGCCTGGGACGCGGCCTGGCTGACGAGCGTCTCGCGATCGCGCTGCGTTGTATGCATACTCAACCTGAATACTCCTGGACGGTTGCCGAGCTGGCCACCAAAGCCGCCCTCTCCCGCTCGGCCTTCTTTGCCAGATTCAGCCGCATCGTCGGCCTGCCGCCGATGGAATATTTACTGGCCTGGCGCATGGCGCTGGCGAAGCAGCTGTTGCGGGGCCGGAAACTGAGTATCGATCGGCTGGCCGTTCAGGTGGGTTATCGGTCGGCGAGCAGCTTTAGCATCGCGTTCACCCGATATGTCGGTATGCCTCCTGCCCGATATGCGCGCTCTGTAGCTCCGCCGCCGTCTGCGCTTTTGCAGGATGGGGAGCAGGATAACCCCGATCCGCTCGGCGATCGGCCGTTCAGCTAACTCCGGCCTGTTGCACGCCATTTCCCGACCGCTAGCCCATATTCCACAGCCCGCGGAGCCCGGATTTGCCGCCGGAGGGGGATTTTCTATACTTCAGGGACGCAGCAGATTTGGAGCCAACGAATCTCCGACGATAAATTGGGCTAACAGATTAAGCGAGATATGACCATGCACAGCACCAATTACCGGAATACGCTGATTACCGTGGCGGATGATTGTCCGGCGACGACGGCCACGCCGCCGACGAAAGAGGGCACGATCGCCGAACGGCAGTTCGCCAGGCTTTCAGCCGAGCCATACGCCATGACGTCAGATGAGCTGCTTCTCGCGGTCGAGAACGATCGCAAAGGCCCGGTGACGGCGGAAGCGTTCTTCGCCAGGCCGCAGGCCTGCCTGCGCGCTTCTCCCCTGGTGAAGAAATACGGCTATGGTCTGCATCACAACCGGGAGGGCCGGGTCACGCTGGTCGCGGTAGAGAGCGAAGCCTACGCGCGGCTGCTGGCCGATCCGGACGTTGAGAAACGCCCGGGAATGCGTAGCGCGCGGAAGGGATAGCCGGAAAAGGCCGGACACAAAAACAAAAAAGCCCGCAGTTACGCGGGCTTAGAGATGTTATGGATCTAACGTGCAGGCGGTTGCCGGGCGTTAAATCATTCCCACTCAATCGTCGCCGGCGGCTTACCGCTGATGTCATAGACTACGCGGGAAATACCGTTCACTTCGTTGATGATGCGGTTGGAGACGCGGCCGAGGAAGTCGTACGGCAGGTGCGCCCAGTGGGCGGTCATAAAGTCGATGGTTTCTACCGCACGCAGGGAAACAACCCAGTCGTATTTGCGGCCGTCGCCCATCACGCCGACGGAACGAACCGGCAGGAACACGGTGAACGCCTGGCTGACTTTGTTATACAGGTCGGCTTTATGCAGCTCTTCGATGAAGATCGCGTCCGCGCGACGCAGCAGGTCGCAGTACTCTTTCTTCACTTCGCCCAGCACGCGTACGCCGAGGCCCGGACCCGGGAACGGGTGACGGTACAGCATATCGTACGGCAGACCCAGCTCGAGGCCGATTTTACGCACTTCGTCTTTGAACAGCTCTTTCAGCGGCTCAACGAGGCCCATCTTCATCTCTTTCGGCAGGCCGCCGACGTTGTGGTGAGATTTGATAACGTGCGCTTTACCGGTAGCAGAGGCCGCCGATTCGATCACGTCAGGGTAGATCGTCCCCTGCGCCAGCCACTTAACGTCTTCCAGCTTCAGCGCTTCTTCGTCGAACAGCTCAACGAATACGCGGCCGATAATTTTACGTTTCGCTTCCGGGTCGTTCTCACCGGCCAGCTCGCCGAGGAAGCGATCTTCCGCGGCAACGTGAACAATGTTCAGGCCAAAGCGGTCGCCGAACATATCCATCACCTGCTCGGCTTCGTTCAGGCGCAGCAGGCCGTTATCAACGAACACGCAGGTCAGGTTTTTGCCGATCGCCCGGTGCAGCAGCATGGCGGTAACGGAAGAGTCGACGCCGCCGGACAGGCCGAGGATCACTTTGTCGTCGCCAACCTGCTGACGAATGCGCTCAATGGCATCATCAATAATCTTAGCCGGCGTCCACAGCGCTTCACACTGGCAGATATCGCGCACGAAGCGCTCCAGCATGCGCAGGCCCTGACGGGTGTGGGTCACCTCCGGGTGGAACTGCACGCCGTAGAAGCGTTTTTCTTCATTCGCCATAATGGCGAACGGGCAGGTCTCGGTGCTGGCAACGGTCACGAAGTCAGACGGGATGGCGGTGACTTTATCGCCGTGGCTCATCCAGACGTCGAGCAGCGCTTTGCCGTCGGCGCTCAGGGAATCTTCGATGCCGCGGATCAGCGCGCTGTCGGTTTGTACTTCAACCTGCGCGTAGCCGAACTCGCGCTCGCTGGAGGCCTCAACGTGGCCGCCCAGCTGCATTGCCATGGTCTGCATGCCGTAGCAGACGCCGAATACCGGCACGCCGGCTTCGAAAACGTATTCCGGCGCGCGCGGGCTGTTGTCTTCAGTGGTGCTTTCCGGGCCGCCGGAAAGAATGATGCCGCTGGGGTTGAATTCACGGATCTGAGCTTCAGTCACGTCCCAGGCCCACAGTTCGCAGTAAACGCCTAATTCACGTACGCGACGCGCAACCAGCTGAGTGTACTGAGAACCAAAGTCGAGGATAAGAATGCGATGTTTATGAATGTTGTCCGTCATTGACGTTTATTCCAGAGCAGTAGCAATTAAATAAAATCGCCCGGCGCATGGCCGGGCGATGAAAATCAGGAGCCCATGCGGTAGTTCGGGGATTCCTTGGTGATCGTCACGTCGTGAACGTGGCTTTCCTGGATGCCCGCGCCGCTGATACGCACGAATTCCGCTTTGGTGCGCAGGGTGTCGATGGTACCACAGCCGGTCAGGCCCATACAGGAACGCAGGCCGCCCATCTGCTGGTGAATGATCTCTTTCAGGCGGCCTTTATAGGCTACGCGACCTTCGATACCTTCCGGTACCAGCTTGTCGGCGGCGTTATCGCTCTGGAAGTAGCGGTCGGAGGAGCCTTTGGACATCGCGCCCAGGGAGCCCATACCGCGGTAGGATTTGTATGAACGGCCCTGGTAAAGCTCAATTTCGCCCGGGGACTCTTCGGTACCCGCCAGCATCGAGCCCACCATTACCGCCGCAGCGCCCGCGGCAATCGCTTTAGCGATATCGCCGGAGAAGCGGATGCCGCCGTCGGCGATAACCGGGATCCCGGTGCCTTCCAGCGCTTCAACCGCATCGGAAACGGCGGTAATCTGCGGAACGCCTACGCCGGTGACGATACGCGTGGTGCAGATAGAGCCAGGGCCGATCCCGACCTTCACCGCGCTCACGCCGGCTTCAGCCAGCGCGCGCGCGCCGGCGCCGGTCGCCACGTTGCCACCGATGATTTGCAGGTTCGGGTATTTTGCCCGCGTTTCGCGAATGCGCTGCAGCACGCCTTCAGAGTGGCCGTGGGAGGAGTCGATCAGCAGAACGTCAACGCCTGCGGCAACCAGCGCATCAACGCGCTCTTCGTTACCGGCGCCGGCGCCAACCGCCGCGCCTACGCGCAGGCGACCGTGCTCATCTTTACAGGCGTTCGGCTTACGTTCCGCTTTCTGGAAATCTTTAACGGTGATCATGCCGATCAGGTGGAAGCTCTCGTCCACTACCAGCGCTTTCTCAACGCGCTTCTCGTGCATTTTAGCAAATACGACTTCGCGGCTTTCGCCTTCGCGCACGGTCACCAGACGCTCTTTCGGCGTCATATAAACGCTCACGGCCTGGTTTAAGTCGGTGACGAAACGCACGTCGCGGCCGGTGATAATCCCGACCAGCTCGTTACCTTCGGTGACTACCGGATAGCCGGCAAAGCCGTTGCGTTCGGTTAACTCTTTCACTTCGCGCAGGGTGGTGGTTGGCAGAACGGTCTGCGGGTCAGACACCACGCCGGATTCATGCTTCTTCACGCGGCGAACTTCTTCCGCCTGGCGCTCGATGGACATGTTTTTATGAATAAAGCCGATGCCGCCTTCCTGTGCGAGGGCAATTGCCAGACGCGCTTCCGTTACGGTATCCATCGCTGCGGAGAGCATTGGAATATTCAGACGAATGGTTTTCGTCAGCTGGGTGCTGAGATCGGCGGTATTCGGCAGAACGGTAGAGTGAGCGGGAACGAGGAGAACGTCGTCAAACGTCAGAGCTTCTTTAGCGATACGTAGCATGGGCAATATCTCGACCAGGGTGGATAAATATTGCCGTGGCATTATACAGAGCGTAACCGATTGCATCTACCCTTTTTTGCAAATAATACTTGCTATCGCCCCGCGGCAGGTTACTATCGACTGATTAACCTGCTGATTTAAAGTTTGATCTTGCTCACATGTTGCCATCTCAATCCCCCGCAATTTTTACGGTCAGCCGCCTGAACCAGACGGTCCGCCTGCTGCTGGAACAGGAAATGGGCCAGGTCTGGATCAGCGGCGAAATCTCTAATTTCAGCCAGCCCTCTTCCGGCCACTGGTACTTCACCCTCAAAGACGATAATGCCCAGGTGCGCTGTGCGATGTTCCGCAACAGCAACCGCCGCGTCACCTTTCGTCCGCAGCACGGGCAGCAGGTGCTGGTGCGCGCCAATATCACGCTGTATGAGCCGCGCGGCGACTATCAGATCATCGTCGAGAGCATGCAGCCCGCCGGTGAAGGGCTGCTGCAGCAGAAGTACGAACAGCTGAAAGCGCAGCTGGCGGCAGAAGGCCTGTTCGACCAGCAGCACAAGCAGGCGCTCCCCTCCCCGGCCCGCTGCGTGGGGGTGATTACCTCTAAAACCGGCGCCGCGCTGCACGATATTTTGCAGGTCCTCAAACGCCGGGATCCCTCTCTGCCGGTGATTATTTATCCGACGGCGGTGCAGGGTGATGACGCGCCGGGACAGATCGTTCGCGCCATAGAATTAGCCAACCTGCGCCAGGAGTGCGACGTGCTGATCGTCGGCCGCGGCGGCGGTTCGCTGGAAGATTTATGGAGCTTTAACGATGAGCGGGTGGTGCGGGCGATTTTTGCCAGCCGCATTCCGGTGGTTAGCGCCGTCGGCCATGAAACCGACGTGACGATTGCCGATTTTGTCGCCGACCTGCGGGCGCCGACGCCCTCTGCGGCGGCCGAGATCGTCAGCCGCAATCAGCAGGAGCTGCTGCGCCAGCTGCGCTCCGGGCAGCAGCGTCTGGAAATGGCGATGGACTATTTCCTCGCGAACCGCCATCGCCGGTTTACCCAGCTTTTCCACCGTTTGCAGCAGCAGCATCCGCAGCTGCGTCTGGCGCGTCAACAGACGGCGCTTGAGCGGCTGCGCCAGCGGATGCGTCTGGCCCTCGATACGCAGATGAAGCGCGCCGATCAGCGCCAGCAGCGCGCCCTGCAGCGCCTGAGCGCGCACAATCCGCAGCCGCGTATTCACCGCAGCCAGTCGCGTATCCAGCAGCTGGAGTATCGTCTCGCCGAGAGCATTCGCGCGCGCCTGAGCGAACAGCGCGAGCGTTTCGGCAACACGGTGACCCATCTGGAAGCCGTCAGCCCGCTGGCGACCCTCGCCCGCGGCTATAGCGTCACCTCCGCCAGCGACGGAAGCGTCCTGAAACAAACCAGGCAGGTGAAGGCGGGCGATCTGCTGACCACCCGCTTAAATGACGGCTGGGTCGAAAGCGAAGTGAAAACCATCACGCCCGTTAAAAAAGCGCGCGCGAAGAATAAATAGCTACTCCTGGTCAGGCAGCGCGAACTCAACGCGCTTCTTCGAAATCAACCCGTGCCCGTGCTGGCAAAAATAGTCGATCGCCCCGCAGGCTTTTAAAACCTCCAGCGGCCGGTGACATTCGGGACAACGCGCTTCTACGGCAAAGTCTTGTTCACAGCGGCCGCAGCGCGCGCGGCCGCCCTGCAGCTCCAGCGGCGTGTGGCAAAGGGGGCAGGCAAGTTCCATGGTAATTCCTTACGCAGTTTTCGTCTGCCCAGTTTACCACGACCGCCGTTCAGTGCGGACCGCGCAATTGCTGCTGCAGCAGCGCCGCGAGTGCATGAATGCCTTTATCCGGAATCACCCCGTGCGGCGCGCGGGCTGGCAGATATAAAAAACCCGCCAGCGGCGGGTTTATGTTTTATTTGCTTTTCTTGATGTGCTTAATCAAACGTTTACGCTTACGCATCTGGTTCGGCGTTAGGGTATTGCGTTTGTTGGCAAACGGGTTCTCGCCCTCTTTGAACTGGATACGGATCGGCGTACCCATAACTTCCAGCGATTTGCGGAAGTAGTTCATCAGATAGCGTTTGTAGGAATCCGGCAGGTCTTTGACCTGGTTGCCGTGGATCACCACGATCGGCGGGTTATAGCCACCGGCGTGGGCATATTTCAGCTTCACGCGACGGCCGCGTACCAGCGGCGGCTGATGGTCTTCCGCCGCCATGGTCATAATACGTGTCAGCATCGCCGTGCCCACGCGACGGGTCGCGCTGTCATAGGCTTCGCGTACCGATTCAAACAGGTTGCCGACGCCGCTGCCGTGCAGCGCGGAGATAAAGTGCACGCGGGCGAAATCGATAAAGCCCAGACGGAAGTCGAGGGTCTCTTTCACCTGCTCTTTGACTTCCTGGCTCAGGCCGTCCCACTTGTTGATGACAATCACCAGCGAGCGGCCGCTGTTGAGGATAAAGCCCAGCAGGGAGAGATCCTGATCGGAAATACCTTCCCGCGCATCGATAACCAGCAGCACCACGTTGGCGTCTTCGATCGCCTGCAGCGTTTTGATAACCGAGAACTTTTCCACCACATCGGTAATTTTACCGCGCTTACGTACGCCCGCGGTATCAATCAGCACGTATTCGCGCTCGTCGCGCTGCATCGGAATGTAAATGCTATCGCGGGTGGTGCCCGGCATGTCGTAAACCACGACGCGATCTTCGCCGAGAATGCGGTTGGTCAGCGTTGACTTACCGACGTTCGGACGACCAACGATGGCCAGCTTAATCGGCAGATCCTGCGGATTAAAGTCATCCACCGGCTCTTCCGGCGCTTCGCCGTTCTGCTCGGCTTCAAACTGCGCCCAGTAGGCGGCATCTTCGTCGACTTCTTCCGACGGGTCGATCTCTTCCGCCCACGGCAGCAGCACGTGCTCCAGCAGGCTGGTCACGCCGCGGCCGTGCGAGGCGGCGATCGGGTGGATATCACCGAGGCCCAGCGTCCAGAAGTCGGCAATGGCCTGATCGGCATCGATGCCGTCGGTTTTGTTCGCCACCAGGAAAATCGGCTTTTCACGAGAACGGAGGTGCTTAGCGATTGCGCTATCCGCAGGCATCAGGCCCGCGCGCGCGTCGACCATAAACAGCACCACGTCCGCTTCTTCAATCGCCAGCAGCGACTGTTCAGCCATGCGCGTTTCAACGCCGTCTTCCGTGCCATCGATACCGCCGGTATCGATACAGATAAATTCACGGCCTTCAACTTCAGCACGACCGTACTTACGGTCACGAGTCAGCCCCGGAAAATCCGCGACCAGCGCATCACGAGTGCGAGTCAAGCGGTTGAAGAGCGTGGATTTTCCAACGTTAGGGCGCCCGACAAGCGCGACCACAGGTATCATGTTAAATGCCTCATACAAATTACTATGCAGCGCCGTTTTTCACGACGCTTTTAAAAACAGGAAAACGGCCCCTGTATACCAGGGGCCGTTTCTCAATCCTGACTACCGCGTAACTTAGCGCGTAATCGAGTACAGCGTGCCGTCCGTTGCCTGAATAAGCAGGCGACCGTCGGCGACGATCGGGTCAGTACGGAAGCCGGAGCTGTCGACCTTCTGCTGAGCGACAAAGTGCCCATCTTCCGGGTTCACCCAGTGCATATAGCCTTCGCTATCGCCAACAACCAGATTACCATTATACAACACCGGAGCGGTCAGCAGGCGGTGCAGCAAATCGCTCTGCGTCCACAGCGTCACGCCGCCTTCGGTGGTCAGAGCCAGCAGGCGATCGTTCTGATCGACCAGGTAGATACGATTGCCGTCAACGATGAAGTCGTTCACCGAGCCGAGCTCGCGTTTCCACATGATCTGACCGCTGCGCAGATCCAGCGCGGTCAGGTTGCCGTTGTAGGCCAGGGTATACACCACGCCGTTGACGATAACCGGCGTGGTATCAACGTCGTTCAGACGGTCGATTTCCGTTGGCCCGGTGGCCTGAGAGATGCGCTGCTGCCAGATGATTTGGCCCTGCTGCATCAGTACCGCGCTAACGCGACCGTTGTCGCCGCCAACGATAGCCGCGCCGTAGGCGGTCGCCGGGGCGGATTCACCGCGCAGAGAGAGCGCCGGCATATCCAGGTTAACGGTCCACTTCACCGCACCATCGGCTTCGTTCAGCGCCTGCAGCTGGCCGTTGCTGGTGTGAACCAGCACCATGCCGTCGCTGACGACCGGACGAGAAATCGCTTCACCCGCTACGCGGGTCTGCCATGCCACGGTACCGTCGCTGGTATTCAGGGCAAACAGCTGCGCTTTTTCGCTGCCGATATAGACGTGGCCGCCGGAGACGGTGACGCCGCCGGAGAGCAGCGCAGGCGCGCGGGAGAACCAGCCGTCTTTCTCGGCCAGATTCACCGACCACACCTCTTTCCCGTCGTCGGCGCTCAGCGCCTTAACGGTGCCTTTACGGTCGGCGGCGTAGACGACGCCGTCGGCAAAGGCCGGATGGAGGTTAGAGTAAAATTCGCCGATACCATCGCCAACAGAGGTGCTCCAGGACGTGGACGGCGTAAACTGATTTTCCACCGTCGGCAGCGGCGACATTTTCACCACATCTTCTTCGCTATTAAACAGCGAACAACCGCTCAATAAGGTAACGGAAAGCAGCCCTGGCAAAAGTAATTTACGCAATTGCATCGAGTCCCTCTCAGATGGACAAATTATTTATTTTCATACGCATCATTTCGCTGAGCGCCGGTGAAGCATCGCTTTTCACGCCCGCTTCCCACGCCGCGCGAGCGCCCTGCTTGTCGCCTTTATCCAGCAGAATCTCACCGCGGAGATCGGCAACAATCGCGGTCCAGCCTTCGCCTTTAATCCCCTCAAGGGTTTTCAGCGCCGCGTCAGGATTTTTCAGCTGCAGCTGCACGCGAGCAAGACGCATATTGATAACCGACTTCAGATTGTCATCCGGCGCGGCGGCTAAGCCCTGCTGGAGCTGCTTTTCAGCGTTCTGCAGATCGTTTTTCTCAACAAAGCGCTGCGCCAGCTCCAGAGAAGCAAACGCCCCGTAGGCATTTTTGCTGTCAGCGGCGAACTTTTGCGCCGAATTCAGCGCTTCAGGCTTGTCCGATTTAAGCGCGGAAATGGCGTTTTCGTAGGCTAAAGAGGCGTCTCTGGCCGTATCCTGCTGGTGAGCGCTCCAGTAGCGCCAGCCAACCAGCGCGCCAATCCCTAAAATCACCCCAACGGCCAGCGCTTTGCCATTTTCGGCAAAGAAACGCTTGAGCGCGTCGATCTGATCGTTTTCGTTGTTATACGTTTCCACGCAGTCCTTCTCCTGACTAATGATTCCCGGGAGATTAACCCAGAAGTGTGCGCAAATGCGCGGCAACGCTATCCTGCGTTACGGTAGTTTGCTCACCTGAGCGTAAATCCTTCACTACCACGTTTCCGTCAGCAATTTCTGATTCACCGACCACAAGAGCGATGCGAGCGCCCCACTTGTCAGCACGGCCGAACTGCTTCTTAAAGTTGCCGCCGCCGTGGTTGGTCATCAGCTTAACGCCGGGCAGCTCATCGCGAACCCGCTCAGCCAGACGCATCGCTGCGGACTGGGTATCGGTTCCGGAGGCCACCAGGTATATATCGACAACAGGATCGGCTTTAAATTCCGGATTAACGGCCTGGACCAGTAAAACAAGACGTTCCAGCCCCATCGCAAAACCGACTCCCGGCGTCGCCCGCCCGCCCAGCTGCTCGACCAGACCGTCATAGCGGCCGCCTGCGCAGACGGTTCCCTGCGAGCCGAGGCTGGTGGTTACCCACTCAAACACGGTGCGGTTATAGTAATCGAGCCCGCGCACCAGGCGCTGGTTAACGGTATAGGCGATGCCCGCGGCGTCCAGCAGCGCGCACAGTCCGGCAAAATGCTGTTTGGACTCTTCATCCAGGTAGTCGCCCAGCGCCGGCGCGTCGTTCAGCAACGCCTGCACTTCCGGGTTCTTAGAGTCCAGAACGCGCAGCGGGTTGGTATACATGCGGCGTTTGCAGTCTTCGTCGAGCTTATCTTTAAACTGCTCAAGATAAGCGACCAGCGCGTCGCGATAGCTGGCACGCGCTTCCAGCGAACCGATGGAGTTCAGCTCCAGCGCAACGTGCCCAGAGATCCCCAGCTCGCGCCACCAGCGGGCGGTAAGCATAATCAGCTCGGCGTCGATATCCGGTCCCTGCAGACCAAAGACTTCAACCCCGATTTGATGGAACTGGCGATAGCGGCCCTTTTGCGGGCGCTCATGGCGGAACATCGGCCCGACGTACCACAGACGCTGTTCCTGATTGTACAGAAGACCATGCTCGATGCCGGCACGTACGCAGCCCGCAGTCCCTTCCGGACGCAGGGTCAGGCTGTCGCCATTGCGGTCCTCGAAGGTGTACATCTCTTTTTCAACCACGTCGGTCACTTCGCCGATCGCGCGTTTGAATAACGGGGTCTGCTCTACAATCGGCAACCGAATTTCGCTGTAACCGTAGCTGCCGAGCACCTGTTTCAGTGAGCCTTCAATGCGCTGCCAGAGAGCGGTCTCGCCCGGCAGATAATCGTTCATGCCACGGATGGCTTGAATGTTCTTTGCCACGTTTATTCTCTTTATATATATACAAAAATGAACCCCGGCGCGTTGCGCCCGCGGGTCCAATCATACACGGGAAGTCTTACGCTGCCCCGGATTATTTCTCTTCAACCTGCTGGACGTCAATACGGCGCGCTTCATCGAGCATCGAAGCTTTCGCACGGATACGCGCCTCAAGCTGAGCGATCATATCGTCGTTATCCAGCCGGTCTCTACGCACGCCGTCTTCGTACAGGCCGCTCTTCTTATTGCCGCCGGTGACGCCGAGCGTCGAAACCAGCGCTTCGCCCGGGCCGTTCACCACGCAGCCGATGATCGAAATATCCATCGGCGTAATAATGTCTTCCAGCCGCTGCTCCAGCGCGTTAACGGTGCCGATCACGTCAAACTCCTGACGCGAACAGGTGGGACAGGCGATGAAGTTAATTCCGCGGGCGCGAATACGCAGGGACTTCAGGATATCGAACCCCACCTTGATCTCTTCAACCGGATCCGCCGCCAGCGAAACGCGTAGCGTGTCGCCGATCCCTTCGTTAAGCAGCAGGCCGAGGCCGATCGCCGATTTTACCGCGCCGCTACGGGCGCCGCCGGCTTCGGTGATCCCAAGATGCAGGGGCTGATCGATCTGCTTCGCCAGCAGGCGATAGGATTCCACCGCGAGGAAAACATCCGACGCCTTGACGCTGACCTTGAACTGGTCGAAGTTCAGACGATCGAGATGATCGACGTGGCGCATGGCGGATTCCAGCAGCGCCTGCGGCGTCGGCTCGCCGTACTTTTCCTGCAGATCTTTTTCCAGCGAACCGGCGTTGACGCCGATGCGGATAGGAATATTTTTATCACGGGCGCAGTCAACCACCGTGCGAATGCGCTCTTCGTTGCCGATGTTGCCCGGGTTGATGCGCAGACAATCCACCCCATACTCCGCCACCTTCAGGGCGATACGGTAGTCAAAGTGGATATCGGCGACCAGCGGTACGTTGACCTGCTGTTTGATAAGCCTGAACGCTTCCGCCGCATCCATCGTCGGAACCGAGACGCGGACGATGTCCGCGCCAACGCGCTCTAGCGCTTTGATTTGATTTACGGTCGCGGCCACATCGGTGGTGCGCGTATTGGTCATCGACTGGACGGCGATGGGGGCGCCATCGCCAATCGGCACATTCCCAACGTAAATTCGTTTCGATTTTCTACGTTGAATCGGAGCCTGGTTATGCATGAAAAATCTCCCGTGTCACCCGTCTGTTACTGCGCCGGTGATGTTTCGGCATTAAGGGTCAGACGCGCAACCTGGTTAGTTCTGATAAAACGACTCAAATCGACTGGTTTACCCAGATACTGAATCTGTACCGCAGCCGGCGCGCCGATTTTCAGCTTATAAGGCGCCTGGCCGCTTAAATTCAGGTTGCCGCCTTTGCGTTGCAAACCGCTGAACAGCTTCTTACCGGTTGCATCGCTAACTTCCAGCCAGCAGTCGGCAGAGAAGTTCAGCACCAGGTCCTGAGCCGCAGCGGCGGCGGTCACGTTCGCCTGATCGGTTGGCAGCGGAGAGGCCGGAGCCGCAGCGCCTGCTGCGGTATCGACCTGCGCCTGAGACGGGGCAACGACGGCGTTATTATTCGCCGCGGTTGGTGCCGGCGCCGCCGGGGCCGGAGCCGGCGCGGTGGAGGTATCCACAGGCGCGCTGTTCGCCACGCTGTTGTCGGCATCCGGCGCCGGGCTATCGGCGCCATTATCTAAGGGAATGTTCTGGCTGCCGCTGTCGCCCGCGTTCAGCTCAGCGCTGGACTGGTCGGCCATCGTGGTAATCTCTTCCTGCTGCGCCTTATGGTCTTGCCACCACCAGGCGCCGCTCAGGCCAATCACCACAAACAGCACCAGCCAGGTGAAGCTCATCAGCCAGCCGTCGCGTTTTTTACGGCGTTTGCCCAAAGAGAAGCTCTGCATCGGCGCAACTTTCGCCGCGCGGATAGGCGCCTGTTTTGCCATCATCGGCAGCAGCTCTTCTTCCGGGATATGCACCAGACGCGCGTAGGAGCGGATGTAACCGCGCAGGAAGGTTGAAGCGAGGTCGGCGGGCGCCTTATCGTCTTCGATATCACGAACCGTGGAAACCTTCAGGCATAAGCGCTCAGCCACCGCTTGCTGGCTGAGTCCGAGTTGTTCACGGGCATTGCGCAGACGCGTGCCCGTAGTGTTTGCTTCTTGATGATCTTGAGTGGCTTCAGTATTCATTCGACAACTACTGGTACGTGAAATTTAAAGGTCAGCGCCGGTAAAACCCGCGCCGCGAAACATCTGCTAAACGTCAAACCAACAGTATAAGTCCGTATGGCGAACTATCACAGATACTTATTAATATTGAATGCTAAGCGGTTGTTGTGCCGCTACATACTGCCTCAAAGTCGATAAAAACGCACCGTAATTATTGGCCGAAGCGGCCTGGTTCACCCGCCGGGTAAACATTACCGTGCAGCGCGCGTGAAATATTGCGCGCTGCACATTTATCAGATCGCTTTCACGTCAATCGCTTCGCCCTGCATACGCTTGCGCAGCGTACGTTTGGTACGGTCGATAACGTCACCGGCAAGCTGTCCGCAGGCGGCATCGATATCGTCGCCGCGCGTTTTACGCACGATGGTGGTGAAGCCGTAATCCATCAGCACCTTGGAGAAACGGTCGATGCGGCTGTTGGAGCTGCGGCCATACGGCGCGCCCGGGAACGGGTTCCATGGGATCAGGTTGATCTTGCACGGCGTATTCTTCAGCAGCTCCGCCAGTTCGTGCGCATGCTCGGTGCCGTCATTGACGTGATCGAGCATCACGTATTCGATCGTTACCCGGCCCTGGTTGGCGTTGGACTTGGAGATATATCCGCGCACCGAGTTCAGGAAGGTCTCGATGTTGTACTTTTTGTTGATCGGCACGATCTCATCGCGGATCGTATCGTTCGGCGCATGCAGAGAGATAGCCAGCGCGACGTCAATCATATCGCCGAGCTTGTCCAGCGCCGGAACAACGCCGGAGGTGGAGAGCGTTACGCGACGCTTGGAGAGACCAAAACCGAAGTCATCGAGCATGATCTCCATCGCCGGTACGACGTTGGTCAGGTTCAGCAGCGGCTCGCCCATTCCCATCATCACCACGTTGGTGATCGGACGCTGGCCGGTAATTTTTGCCGCGCCGACGATTTTCGCCGCGCGCCAAACCTGGCCGATAATTTCGGATACCCGCAGGTTGCGGTTAAAGCCCTGCTGCGCCGTCGAGCAGAATTTACACTCTAGCGCACAGCCAACCTGAGAGGAGACGCACAGCGTCGCGCGATCGTCCTCCGGGATATACACCGTTTCAACGCGCTGATCGCCGACGGCAATCGCCCATTTGATGGTGCCATCGCTGGAGCGCTGCTCCTCGACGACTTCCGGCGCGCGGATTTCCGCGACTTCCTTCAGCTTATTGCGCAGCACCTTGTTGATATCGGTCATATCATCAAAGTCATCGCTACAGTAGTGATACATCCATTTCATCACCTGATCGGCGCGGAAGGGCTTCTCGCCCATGTTTTTGAAAAACTCGCGCATCTGCTGACGGTTCAGATCCAGCAGGTTAATTTTGGCATCTTTGTTCGGCACCGTCAGAGCGGCGTTATCAGGCGTGACAATATGTTCAGACATAATCTATTCCGGCCTCGTTGTTACACGTTATGGCCCCAGGAGGGTTGAAAAAAGAAGCGCCCCAATGAACGAGTGCTCGTCCAGGGGCGCTGCATTGTACAAAGTCTGGTGTATCAATACCACGTTTGCACGCGGCAATGATGAAAAAATCTGTTGCTGCGTACTTCACCCTCTATGGCTTTTCGATTGTCGCAAGGCGGCAAGCAAGTAAATCCCCGGGAGCATAGATAGCTATGTGACCGGGGTGAACGCGCGCAGCCAACGCCGCGACGGTCGAAAAGACGACGAGGATTAGCGGGTGCGCGGGCAAACCTCGCCTTCGGCGAAGAAGAACGCGATTTCGCGGGCCGCAGATTCAACGGAGTCGGAACCGTGGGTGCCGTTCTCGGTGAAGCTGTCAGCGTAGTCGGCGCGCAGAGTGCCGGCCAGCGCGTTGTCCGGGTTAGTGGCGCCCAGCAGGTCACGGTGACGCTGCACGGCATTTTCGCTTTCCAGAACGGAGACCACGATCGGGCCGGAGGTCATGAACTCAACCAGACCGTCAAAGAACGGGCGACCTTCGTGCTCGGCGTAGAAGCCACGAGCCTGCTCAACGGTCAGGTGCAGCATTTTGGTGCCAACGATTTTGAACCCTGCAGCTTCGAAGCGAGAAAAGATGCCGCCAATAACGTTTTTTGCCACCGCGTTTGGTTTAATGATGGAAAAAGTACGTTCAATAGCCATGATTACCTCTAATAAAATTTTATGTTGTTGGGCATACGATCGTATGGCCTGGCGCGCATTATAATGAGCAACTCAGGCGCTGCCTATGGATGAAGGTAACATTTTGTTAAAATAACGCGAGCTTTGGCAACACAAAAAGCAGGGCCTTGTCGCCCCGACTTTATTGTAGAGTAAAATTCGCCGCCGCAACCTGCCCCGCCTCATCCATCACCACCAGCTGATAGCTATCCAGCCGCTCCAGCGTCAGGCTGGCGCCGGCCCCCGCCGCCGCCAGCGGCTCGCCGTTGAGAAACCACCAGCGTCTCCCTTCTCCGCCGGTGGTCTGCAGCGGCACCACCACCCGCGCCGCGCCGGGCAAACGCTTAATGACCGCGCCATCGCGGATGCCGGAAAGCACCAGCGGCGCGGCATCTGCGCCTGACGACGGCGGACACTCCGCCGATGCCGGCCCCAGCCTCGCCCGCCGGCGCTCGTTCGCCGGCAGCCACGGCTCCAGCGGCAGCGGCCAGACGTCGATGCTTTTCTCCACCGCCCCCGGACAATCGGCCGCCACCCGCAGCCCGTGCTTATCTACCCATACCGGGAAACGGATACCGCGTACGCCCTCCTGACCCGGCAGCAGCAGCGTCGGCGGCTGGCTATCGTCGAGCAGCCAGGTGGCCAGCCGACGGCGGCAGTTGGCGTCTCCCGGCGGCAGGTTCTGCCCGCCGGGCCAGCAGATAGTGGCCGCCCTCACTGACGGCGGGCGCGGATCGGCGGGCAGCCCGTCGCGCCCCGCCGTCGGCCGCGCCAGCAGCATATTGTTGACCTGGTTGAGTAGCGGTACCGCGCTGGCGAAGCCAAACTGCCCGACCACCGGCGTACCGTCAGGCCGCCCGGTCCAGATGCCGATGAGATAGCGGGCGTTAACGCCGATCGCCCAGGCGTCGCGATAGCCGTAGCTGGTGCCGGTTTTCCACGCCAGCGGCACCACCTGAACCAGCGAGTCGTCAGGCACCGGCTGGGATTCACCGGCCAGGATGCGCCGCACGATCCACGCCGCCCCCGGCGACAGCAGCGGCCGCTCCACCAGCGGCGCGTCCGGCGTCATCCGCAGCCGGGCCGCCCTGCCGTGACGGGCAAACGCGCTGTACGCCGCCACGATATCCGCCAGCCGGGCCCCGGCGCCGCCAAGGATCAGCGACAGATTGGGCTCGGCGCCCGCCGGCAGCATCAGCGGCAGGCCGGCGTTGCGCAGCGTGGCGGCAAACCGTTTTGGCCCGTAGGCTTCCAGCACCTGCACCGCCGGCAGGTTCAGAGAGCGCACCAGCGCGTCGCCGGCGCTCACCGGGCCATGAAAGCCGCTGTCAAAGTTACCCGGCCGGTAGTCGCTAAACCGCCGCGGGACGTCCTGCAGTAGAGAGGCCGGATGAATCAGCCCCTCGTCCAGCGCCATGCCGTAGACAAACGGCTTCAGTACGGAGCCTGGGGAACGGATCGCCGACACCATATCGATGTGCCCAAAGCGGCTGTCGTCGCTAATATCCGCCGAGCCGACCCAGCCCCGCACGCGCATATCGGTATGATCGACAACGATAATCGCCAGCGAGCTGCGCGGCGGCAGGCGCGATTTCCAGTTGAGGGCTAAATCCTCCAACTGGCGCTGCAGCCCGGCATCGAGGGTCGTCACCACCTTGTCATCGCGGCTGCCCGCCAGCATCCGCCGGGAAAACAGCGGCGCCAGCTGCGGCATCTGCCGGGGGAACAGCCATACCGGCTCTTCCGTGGCCTCGCGCACCGTCGTCTCCGACCACACGCCCTGGGCCTGCATGCGCGCCAGCACTTTATCGCGCGCCGCCTGGGCCCGCTGCGGCCAGCGATCCGGACGCAGACGGCTCGGCGCCTGCGGCAGCACCGCCAGCAGGGCCGCTTCGCCGTAGCTGAGCCGGGCCGGCGGTTTCCCGAGATAAGCCCAGCTGGCGGCGCCGATCCCCTGCAGCGTGCCGCCAAACGGCGCGCGGTTGAGGTAAAGGGTCAGGATCTCGCTTTTCGATAAATGCCACTCCAGCTGCAGCGCGCGCCACAGCTGGCGCAGCTTGCCGCCGAAGGTTCGGGGATGCGGGTCGAGCAGGCGCGCAACCTGCATGGTCAGGGTGCTGCCCCCGGAGATAACGCGCCCGGAGGTAAGATCCTGCCAGGCCGCGCGGGCAATCGCCAGCGGGTTAACGCCGGGATGCTCCCAGAACCAGCGGTCTTCATACTGGATCAGGGCCTGCAGATAGCGCGGCGACACGTCATTGAGGGTCACCGGATAACGCCAGACGCCCTGCTTATCCGCAAAGCGCCACAGCGGCGTACCGTCCTGCGCCACCACCACCCGGGCCGGAGCCACCTCGCGTAGCGGTAGCGGCCACAGGCGATCCGCCGCCAGCAGCGCCAGCCACAGCAGGAGCGGCGTCGCCGCCAGCCATCGCCAGCGGCGCCTGATCTTCACCAGCCGCCGCATTTACGGGGCGACGATCAGCGGGCCGCTGGCCGTACCGGTTGCCCGCCACTGCGGAACGTACATCGATTCCACCTGCGGCTGCGGCACCTGATAGCTCCCGGGCGTCACCGCCCGCGCCAGGTAGACCAGGGTCACCGGCTGCCCTTCGTTTACCGCCACCGCAGCGACAAAGCGATCGTCGCGGAATTCGATATGCTGAATATCCGCCTGCTGCATTTGGTTGAGCAGGTTCTGCACCGCCTCGCCGTTCTCCTGCAGGCTGGCGCTGCTGTTCGCCAGGTTCTGGTTTTCCAGCTCAAGCCCCGCCGGCAGCAGATCGACGACCAGCGCATCCGGCACGTTGCGCGTAGCGGTAACTTCCAGCTTCACCAGCACCAGCTCGCCGCTGCGCAGCGAGCTCAACGATTTTTGCTGCCCGCGCGTATCGAAGACCTGCCGTTCAATACCCAGCACGTTGCCTGAAGGCTGCGGGGCGCTAAGCGGATAGCCGCTGCTGTCGAGGCGCAGCCAGAGCGGCTGGCTGCCGGTATTGCTGACCTGCAGCGCCGCCAGCTGGTCGCCGGTCAGGTTGCGGGTCTGCGCTTTATCCGCCGCCAGCGGCTGCGCCTGTAAGGAGGTTTGCGCCTGCCAGCTGCCGGGTAAATCCTGCAGCGTGCGGCCGGCAAGGAACAGCGCGTTGGTCTCCTGCGTGGAGAGCCAGCGCTGGCCGTAGGCTTCATCGGCCAGCGTGCTCAGCAGCGCGTTTTGCGCCTCCGGCAGCAGCTTATTCTCCTCCAGTAGCGCCAGCTTCAGCGCATCATCGCGCAGATCGCTGCCGTAATCGCCCAGCCAGCGCTCCCGGTCCTGACGCGGCGTGCTCATCGCCAGCTTCAGCGCCTGCTCGCCGCGCGGCACGTCGCCCATCGCTTTCAGCGCAATGCCGAGCTGCAGCAGCGGCAGGCCGGAGCGCGCCTGGTCGTGGCGGGTCCAGATTTCGCGCAGCGCGCCAAGCGGCGCTTTTTGCTGACGAGCCAGCACCAGAGCGGCATAGGCCTGGGCGGCAAAGCGGCTGGCCGCCGCGTCATCGCTGTAGCGCACGGTCATCAGCCCCGGCTCCTGCAGATAACGCAGCAGGCGCTGATTACCGTTATTGATAGAGTTGGCCGGCACGCTGTAGCCCTGCTCGCCCGCCCGCACCAGGAAGTCCATCGCGTAGGCGCTCAGCCAGTACTCCTCCGGCCCGTTTTTATCCCATAGCGCAAAGCCGCCGTCGTCGCGCTGCATCTGCAGCAGGCGCGCGATGCCGAGATCCACCGCCGCGCGGCGTTTTTCATCGCTGTCGCCGGCGATCCCTAAGGTTTTTAGCTGCGCCGCGCTGGTGTAGAGCGACGGGAACAGCCCGCTGGTGGTCTGCTCCAGGCAGCCATACGGGTAGGCCTTCAGGTCACGAATATAGCGGGCCAGATTGAGCGGCGGCTTGCCGCTGAACACCAGCTGCCCCTGCAGGGTCGCCGGCGAGAAGCCGAGGGTTTGCTCCGCCGGAGCCTGCCAGCTTTCGCCGGGCTGCAGCACCGCGCCAACGTTGACCGTCTGCGCCGGGAAGGCCGGACGGACGCCAATTTTCCACTGCTTTTGCAGCGGGGCGAAGGTCTCACCCGGCAGGTTCAGGCCGTTGATGGTCGCGCTGAGCTGGCCGTCGCCAAACCCCTCTTTGGCGCTCACCGGCACAAACAGGGTGCGACGGGCACCCGGCGCCAGCTCAACCGGCGCGATTGCCGGCTGCGCAAGCTGCAGCAGGCCGCCGGCGCTGAGCGCAACGTTCAGGGTTTGCGGCCTGTCGGTGAGGTTGCTGAGATCCAGCGCCAGGCGCGTTGTATCGCCGCTGGCGAGGAAGCGCGGCGTATTCAGCTCGGCAATAACCGGCGCGGCGACCACCACTTTGTCTTCAGCGCTGCCAAAATCATCATCGCTCCACGCCTGGGCCATCACCCGCAGCTCGCCGTTAAAATCACCGATCGGCAGGGTCACGGTTCCTTCGCCGTTGTCATCGAGCGTTACCGGCAGGGCCTGTTGGGCAACGATCGTCACGTGGTTAACCGGCGGCTTGCCGCCGCGCTTGAGCTCGTCGCCGTCGCCGTCGCCGCCGAAGCGCAGGCTCGCCAGCCGCCCCTGGCCCTCAATCACCTGGCCGTAGATATCGTAAATATCCGCCCCGTAGCGCTTCTGGCCAAAAAAGGCGTTCCACGGATCCGGCGTCGCGTAGTCGGTAATGTTCAGCACCCCGCTATCAACGGCCGAGAGCAGGACATTCACCTGCTTCGGCGTCTCGCCCTCTTTGACGCTGGCCTTCACTTTGACCATCAGCGGCCGGTTGGGACGCATTTTTTCCGGCGCATCCAGCGCCAGGGTCAGGCGGCGGTTTTCATCGCCGAGCGGCAGATGCAGCAGCCCCACCGCTCGCTTCGGCGTCGCGGAGCGCGATTTGTCGCCGGGGCGAATCACCAGCGTGCTGAGGTAGAGGTCATGGCGGTTCCAGGCTTTATCGACCGGAATGGAGAGATCCATCCCCGCGGCCGGAACGTCAATTTCCTGCCACCACAGCGGGCCTTCGCTGGACTCGACCAGCGCATAGCCTTTACCTGCCGCCGGCGCGGCGATATGCAGCTTGATGGTATCACCGGGTTTGTAGGCCGGTTTATCCAGCTTCATGGTCACCCGGTCCGGACGCGCGGCCCCCGCGCCGTCGCTATTATCCTGCCAGCTGTAGCCGGCCCAGAAGCGCACGCTGCTGACCGCGCCGTCCGGATCCTTCACCTCCAGACGATAGGAACCCCACTCCACCGGGAAGCTGACCTTCGCCGTTTGTCCGGCCTGCAGATCCAGCGACTCTTCGCCCTCCTGCAGATCTTTCTGATCGAACTGCGACTGCCAGCCTTCGCTATCCGACCAGTTCCAGTAGTAGTCGCGGCGCTCGCGAATGAGGCGCACCTGCAGCCCGGAGACCGCTTTTTTGTCTCCGGCGGCATCGGCGTAGACAATCTCAAACCCGGCGGTGCTGTTTTCATCCACCACCGGCTGCTTCACCGTACTGTCGGTGCGGTAGTCGTAGACGTCTTTGAGGGTGAATTCAGGACGGATGCCCGGCAGGGCATCGGCAGGCCAGATAGCCTGCTGCACGGTGCGGGTCACCGGACGACCGCCGGACTCCAGCAGGCTGGCCTGCAAAATCACCTGCAGCGGCGAATGGCTATCCTGCCACTGGCTGGCGGTGGTCACTTCCCCGTGGCCTTTTTCGTCCAGCGTCATCTGTACTTCATCGAGGCTGCGGGAGAGGTTCTCCTCGGCAATGTCGCCGAACTGGAAGCCCGGCAGCGCGGCGACCGCATCGCGCAGCGGGCGCAGGAACAGTTTCCCCTGCAGCTGGTTGCCGCTGGCGGGCGCGCCGTATAAATAGGCCCCGGCGACGGCAAAGGTCACGTCGGCATCCGGCGCCACGGCGGCCTTCTGCGCGCTCAGGTTCAGCGCCATCCGCTCGGGCATGAAATCTTCGACGTGGAAGTCCCATTCGCGCGGCTGATTGTCGCCGGTGCTGGCGCGGATATGCCACATGCCGGTCGGCGCGCCGGCGTCGAGCGGCCAGGTAAACTGGTACAGGCCGTTCACCGGCTGACTCACCTGAGAGCGGATCACCTGGCCGTCCGGCTGAACCACTTCAAGCTTCACCGGCTGATCGGCCAGCGGCCTGCCGTCGCCGTCGCGCAGCAGCGCGTTGAGGATCACCGTCTCCCCCGGGCGATAGAGATCGCGAGGGCCAAACATAAAGAACTGCTTGCTAAACCCGGGAGCCCCGGATATGGCGAACTCCGCCAGATCCAGCGCTGGCAGTTTGAGATCCAGCAGGGTGGTTTGCCCCTCTTTGCGCGCCAGCAGCAGCGCGGCTTCTTTATCGGTTTGCAGCGTCACGTGTCCCCGATCGTCGCTTTTGGCCTGCGCCAGCGTCTGCCCTTGGGCGTTGAGCAGCTGAACCTCGATACCGGACTGCGCCGCGCCGTTTTCGAGGCTTTGGGTAAAGACGTCCAGCCGGTTATGGTAGCGATGCGCCGAGACGCCGATATCGCTGAGGGTAAACAGCGTCGCGGCGTTGCTGTAGCTGTAATGGCCCGCCTGGTTCATTACCGCCACGTAGACGCCCGGCTGCTGCAGGGGTTTGATATCCGCCAGCGGCAGCAGCAGCTTTTCCCGCGTATTGCGCGCCGGGTTGAGGTCGAAGCGTCCGCTGTAGACCAGGTCGGCCATTTTCAGCAGCTCGTCGGACTCCCAGTTGCTTAACGAATTCCGGTACTCCCACTGGCTGACGAAGGCGGACAGCGATTCGGGCTTGATGCGAAAGAAGTTAACGTCGACGTTATCAACATTAAGGGCCATCACCGGCAGCCCGGCCACCACTTTGCCCGGCAGCAGCGAGCCCCGGCTGGCAAAGCCGATGCTGGGGGCAACGTCGCGGGTGGTGATGGTTTTTTCAAAAGAGGTGCCGAAGGTCGCGGTATTCAGGGCGCTCAGCGTCGGGTCAACGGAGACAATCAGGTCGCGCTTCGGCTCAAGGTGGCGCAGGCGCAGCTCTTTCAGGTTCGGCGCCAGCTCCCAGGCGCCATCGACCTTCCCACTTTTTTTATCGACGAGGTGCACGCTGCGGGAGAAGTCCTGATCCGGCTGCAGCGGAACGGAGAAGGTCAGGACCAGCGTCGCCGCCCCGTCCAGCTGGACTTCCGAGGCGTCAAGCAGCGTCAGCGCCTTGCCTTTGCTCTTCTCCGCCAGCTTAGCAAGCTGGGCGGCGTCCGGCTTCGCTACGCCCTGATTATCCGCGGCAGAAGATGCGGCTGGCGCAGCGGTCTGAGTTTTGCCGCCGTCGTCGCAGCCGGCAAGCGAAAGCGCGGTAAGCAGCGCCAGAGATAGCGTCGCTAAACGAAATGGTTTCATCCTTTAACCCCTTGGCCCAACGGCCTGATGCAGACAGTAAACGCATTATTATACGCTAAGGGCGGAAAAACGCCCAGCCGCCATAATAGAATCAGACTATCGATTTTTTACCGCGTCAGCCGCGTCGCAACTCCGACGCACATTACTTGTCAGCCTGCGGGAAAACGTCGACAATTCATTGATGGATAATAAAACGGAGGCCTCCATGTCCACCTCTTTTTTTGTCGCCGCCGACTGGCTGGCGGAACATATTGATGACCCGGAAATCCAGATTATCGACGCCCGAATGGCACCTCCCGGGCAGGAAGATCGCGATTTGCACGCCGAATATCGCGCGGGCCATATTCCCAACGCCGTATTTTTCGATATTGAAGCGCTTTCCGATCGCACCAGCCCGCTGCCGCATATGATGCCGCGCGCCGAAGCCTTCGCCGTGGCGATGCGCGAGCTGGGCGTCAGCAGCGATAAGCATCTGGTGGTTTACGATGAAGGCAACCTCTTCTCGGCGCCGCGCGCCTGGTGGATGCTGCGGACCTTCGGGGTAGAAAAAGTCTCTATTCTCGCCGGAGGGCTGGCCGGCTGGCAGCGCGATGAGCTGCCGCTGGAGCAGAACGATCCGCAGCTGCCGGAGGGTGAATTCGACGGCCGCTTCGATCCGCTGGTAGTAAAGCGCCTGACCGATGTGCTGCTGGTGAGCCATGAAGGATCGGCCCAGGTCGTCGACGCCCGTCCGGCCGGGCGCTTTAACGGACTCGTCGATGAGCCGCGCCCGGGGCTGCGCCGGGGGCATATTCCCGGGGCGCTGAACGTCCCGTGGACCGAGCTGGTGATTAACGGCGAGCTGAAAACTATCGACGAGCTGAATGATATTTTCCTGCGCCAGGGCGTGGATTTCGAGCGGCCAATTATCGCCAGCTGCGGGTCCGGCGTTACGGCGGCGGTAGTGGTGCTGGCGCTGACAACCCTGGGCGTTAACGGCGTCTGCCTGTATGACGGTTCGTGGAGCGAATGGGGCGCCCGTCCGGATCTGCCGATCGAGCCGGCGCAATAAAAATAGCGGCGGGGTTAGCGCCCCGCCGTCATCAGATAATGCGGTTCTGCTTGAAGTCGCGCAGGAAGCTGCCCCAGCGCTTTTCATAGAATGGCGCGATATGGGCAATCATAAAGTGGCTGATGCCCTTCTCCCCTTCCACGACCTGACAAATATCGATCGGCTCATCGCCGGGCTGGGTGTCGGTTGCCACGCTGCCGGTCGCCTGGATGACCTCTTCAATATCCCCCTCGGCCTCAATGCCGATAAGCAGATTCGCCGGCGCGTCGGCGCTGTCTTTAATCGAGCACAGAAACGCGCGCTTTACGGTTTTCAGGGATTTAAAGAGCGTGGTCAGCGAATCCACCATCTGCGCCGGCGGCTCGGCCACCTCAGACAGCAGCAGCGGCTGCCCGCCTTCCAGCACGGTTTGCGCGCTGAGCGGACCGCCATCTTCGCCCAGCAGATGCTTGATTTCGTTCGGCGTAAACTCTTTTCCGGCCGGCAGTTTGGCGTTGAGGAACAGCGTCTCACCCAGGGTCATCGCCATCAGCGTACGCGCCGGCATTGCCACAAAAGACTGCTCGTCTTCGACCGCCTGCTGCAGGGCCTCCAGCGAGGTGAAAAAGGGAATAACCGAGGCGCCATCGTCTTTTTCCCAGTGCTGCAGATCTACGGCGCTATCTTCAACAACCTGTTCACCTTCCGCCGCCGCGCCGGGCACCCAGACGGTGGATTCCAGCAGCGTACGGAAAAAGGCCGGGCGATGGCCGGGCTCAATCGCCGCCTTTTCCAGCAGCGTTTCTAATTCATTTTTAGTTTCGGACATGGCTCTCACAACATCAGAATCAGCAATCCCCGGCCGCGGACGCGGGCCGGGGTGAGGCAATTAGGGGCGCTGGCGCCCCGCCATTTTTTACTCTGCGGTTAACAGATTGGCAATCGTGCGCACGCCGAGCCCCGTCGCGCCGGCCGACCACTGCTCAACGGCGGATTTACGGTAGGTCGCGGAGCAGTCGATGTGCAGCCAGCCCTGATGATAGTTCTCAACGAAATGGGAGAGGAACCCTGCCGCCGTGCTGGCGCCCGCCGGGTAGGCGGCGCTGCCGGTGTTGTTCAGCTCGGCGAAGTTCGACGGCAGCTGGCCGCGGTGGAATTCCGCCAGCGGCAGACGCCAGAAGGCTTCGTTTTCCGCCTGCGCGCTCGCCAGCAGGCGAGCCGCCAGCGCGTCGTCGAAGCTGAATAGCGCGTGGTAATCGTTGCCCAGCGCGGTTTTCGCCGCCCCGGTCAGCGTCGCCGCGTCGATAATCAGCTCCGGCTTCTGCGCCGAAGCATCGATCAGACCATCGGCCAGCACCAGGCGGCCTTCGGCGTCGGTGTTCATGATCTCCACGGTTTTACCGTTGCGATAATGAATGATGTCGCCCAGCTTAAAGGCGTTACCGCTGATCAGGTTGTCGGCACAGCACAGGTAAAGCTTCACGCGTTTGTTCAGACCGCGGGTAATCGCAAACGCCAGCGCGCCGGTAACCGTCGCCGCGCCGCCCATGTCGGACTTCATCGAATCCATAAACGCGCTCTGCTTGATGCTGTAGCCGCCGGAATCGAAGGTGATGCCTTTCCCGACCAGGCAGGCGTAGACCGGCGCGTCTTTATCGCCGGTTGGGTTATAGTCCAGCGCCAGCAGGACCGGCGGGCGCTCGGAGCCGCGGCCAACGGTGTGCAGGCCAAGATAGTTCTGCTCGCGCAGGTCTTCGCCTTTGGTGATGCGGTAAGAGACGTTATCGCAGCCAACGCCGCACAGCAGGTCGACCGCGCGCTGGGCCAGCTGTTCCGGACCTAGCTCTTCCGCCGGGGCGTTAATGGTGTCGCGCACCCAGTCAATAATGGTCAGACGGTTATCCAGCTCGCTTTTTTGCGCGTCATCCAGCGCCGGCCACTCAACCTGACGGCTGCCTTTCGGCCCTTTATAGCCGGCCCAGAACGCCCAGGCGCGGTCGGTATTCCAGCCTTCACCATCGAGCGCAACGTGCCTGATGCCCATGCCGTCAACTTTACGCGCCGCGCGCTGAATCAGGCCCAGGTCGTCTTTACCGTTCAGATGCAGGGTGATGCCGTCGTTGTTAATGCTGTAAGCCGCTTTTTCTCCCCAGCGTGCGTCTGCGGGTTGGGTCGTCAGCGTAATCTTCATGGCTTCGGTCATTTTATTCATCCTTATTAGCAAACGGGCCACCCTATGGCAGCCCGTTAAAATTTTTCCGCTAAATGATTCGCGTTGCTGGAAGGCGGCAAGTAAGCAAATCCCCGGTCGCATAGATAACTATGCGACCGGGGTGAGCGAACGCGGCCAACGCATCAGCAACGTGGAGCATGACGCGAAAATTATTCTGCTTCGTCTAACCAGACTAGCAGAATTGCCTCCAGAATTTTTTCATTGGATGCGTTTGGATCGTCATTAAACTCTTCCAGCTCGCAAATCCACTGATGCAAATCGGTGAAGCGAACGGTTTTCGGGTCGAGATCCGGGAAGGCATCATACAGCGCCTCGCCAATTTCGCGACTATCGGTCCATTTCAGTGCCATATCAATGCTCGCGTGCGTGGTTGATGGTGTAGCGCGGAATTTCGACGACCAGATCGTCGGCGGTCACGCGCGCCTGGCAGCTCAGACGGCTGTCGGGTTCCAGCCCCCAGGCCTTATCCAGCATATCGTCTTCATCTTCGGTACTTTCGGCCAGCGAGTCAAAACCTTCACGCACGATGCAGTGGCAGGTGGTGCAGGCACAGGATTTTTCACAGGCGTGTTCAATCTCAATACCGCTACGCAGCGCAGCATCAAGAATGGTCTCACCGATCTCAGCTTCCACAACTACGCCATCCGGGCACAGGTCCTGGTGGGGTAGAAAAACAATCTTTGGCATATTAAACCTCGTCCACGGATTGACCTTTCAGCGCGGTACGGACCGACTGGTCCATGCGGCGTGCGGCAAATTCCTGGGTTTGTGTGTCTATATTTCTAATGGCTTCTTTTATTGCATCGGCGTCATCGCCTGCCGCCACCGCGCGCAGCTGCGCCGTTGCGTCATCGATAGCCTGACGTTCTGCGGCGCTTAACAGCGCGGCGTCTGAGGCCAGCGCGCTTCCCAGGCTTTCCAGAACGCGTGCGGCTTCAACTTTTTGCTCGGCCAGCATTCGCGCCTGAACGTCCTGCTCGGCGTGGCTCATCGAATCTTTGATCATGGTGGCGATTTCGCTGTCGCTCAGGCCGTAGGAGGGTTTCACCTGAATGGACGCTTCGATCGCGGTCGATTTCTCCATCGCGGTGACGCTCAGCAGCCCGTCGGCATCGACCTGGAAGGTAACGCGAATATGCGCCCCGCCCGCCGGCATAGCCGGGATGCCGCGCAGCGCAAAGCGCGCCAGCGAACGGCAGTCCTGCACCAGCTCGCGCTCGCCCTGCATGACGTGGATCGACATCGCCGTTTGACCGTCTTTAAAGGTGGTGAACTCCTGGGCGCGAGCCACCGGAATGGTGGTATTGCGCGGGATCACTTTCTCCACCAGGCCGCCCATCGTCTCCAGCCCCAGCGAGAGCGGGATAACGTCGAGCAGCAGCAGTTCGCTGTCCGGCTTATTGCCGACCAGAATATCGGCCTGAATGGCGGCGCCGATGGCGACAACTTTATCCGGGTCGATGGTGGTCAGCGGGGCACGGCCAAAAAACTCGCCGACGCGTTCGCGCACCAGCGGCACGCGGGTGGAGCCGCCCACCATCACCACTTCCAGCACCTCTTCCGCGCTCACGCCGGCATCTTTCAGCGCGCGGCGGCAGGCCAGCAGGGTACGTTTAACCAGCGGAGCAATCAGCGCATTAAACTGCTCGCGGGTGACTTCGCCCTGCCAGCCGCCGACGTCAACGGGGGCGGTTTCCGCCGCGCTGAGGGCAATTTTGGCCGCAATAGCCGCATCCAGCAGCTCGCGCTGCAGGCGGTTATCGCGGCGATCGCCGAGGCCCGCCTGCTCGCGCAGATAGTCCGCCAGCAGATGGTCGAAATCGTCTCCACCGAGCGCCGAGTCGCCGCCGGTGGCCAGAACTTCGAAGACGCCGCGGCTGAGACGCAGAACGGAAATATCAAAGGTGCCGCCGCCGAGATCGTAGACCGCGATAACCCCTTCCTGACCGGAGTCGAGGCCGTAGGCAATCGCCGCCGCCGTCGGTTCGTTCAGCAGGCGCAGGACGTGCAGGCCGGCCAGACGCGCGGCGTCTTTAGTGCCCTGGCGCTGCGCATCGTCGAAATAGGCCGGGACGGTGATCACCACGCCGTCGAGGTCGCCGGCAAGGGCTTCCGTCGCGCGGGCGGCCAGCGCCTTGAGGATATCGGCAGAAACGCGGACCGGATTGAGCAGACCGCCGGCGGTTTGAATCATCGGCAGCCCGTTTTCGCTGGCCTGCAGCTGATAGGGGAGATGCGGGTAGCGGGTCTGAATATCGACCAGCGAGCGGCCCATCATGCGCTTCACCGAGCTGATGGTATTCACCGGATCCAGCGCCGCATTCTGGCGGGCGTCATGGCCGACGCTCAGGCCGGACGTGTGGTAGTTCACCACCGAAGGCAGCAGGTGGCGCCCCTGGCGATCGGGCAGTGTTTCGGCCTGGCCGCTACGCACGGTGGCGACCAGCGAATTGGTGGTGCCCAGGTCAATACCCGCCGCCAGACGACGCTGGTGCGGCGCGGCACTCAGGCCTGGCTCACTAATTTGTAATAAGGCCATAATTGCTTCCGAATATTAATTTACTCGTCATAATCTGTGCTGCAGCTACGTTGGCTGCACGGCGATCCGCATACGTTAGAGTGCAAAAAACTTTTCTTCGAGTTGTTCTGCTACGTTCTGAAGCTTATCGAGAAAACGCAGCTTACGCACGGTATCCGCCGCGCTCTCCCACGCTTCGCCGTCTAACTGCTCAACGACCTGCCGCTGGCGAACGTCGTACATCCCCTTCACCCGCTGAATAAACGCGGTCAGGCGCGCTTCATCCTGCGCTTTTTCGATCTCATCCAGCTCTTCGCGCAGCTCCAGCTGCTCCATCAGGAACGCGGTATCGCGCACGGTGTGCTGCTCGCTGGCTAAATCGAAGCCGTGAAGCGAAAGGATATATTCGGCGCGGGACAGCGGATGACGCAGCGTTTGCCAGGCCTGATTAATCGTCGCGGAGTGCTGCACGGAGGCGAGCTGTTCGGCAGCGCTGGCGCTGGCGAACCGGTCGGGATGATATTGACGCTGCAAATCCTGGTACCGGACAGCCAGCTGTTCTTGCGAAAGGGTATAACTGACCGGTAACCCGAAGAGGGCAAAATAGTCCATAGTAACCTCAGGGTTAACGAGATAAAGCAAACCCCACGCACGGTGCTCCGCAGTGGGGTTATATATCCGCGCCTCTCTGGTCGCGTCTTTACCGGCGGCGTTCGCCTGCTGTCGCCGCGCCGAAATTCAGCGGATATAGTACAGATTACACGTTGAAGCTTTCGCCGCAGCCGCACTCATCTTTGATGTTCGGGTTGGTAAACTTAAACCCTTCATTCAGGCCTTCTTTGACAAAGTCCAGCTGAGTGCCGTCGAGGAACTGCAGGCTTTTGCCGTCGATCACTACCTTGACGCCTTTATCTTCAAACACGGTGTCTTCTGCCGCCGGCTCGTCAACAAATTCCAGCACGTAGGCCATACCTGAACAGCCGGAGGTGCGGACGCCTAAGCGCAGGCCAAAGCCTTTGCCGCGGTTGGCCAGGAAGGTATTCACTCGCGACGCTGCGCTGTCGCTAAGAGTAATCGACATACAATAACCTCTTAATTATTTCGCTTCACGTTTGCTTTTGTAATCCGCAATCGCGGCTTTGATCGCGTCTTCCGCCAGGATAGAACAGTGGATTTTTACCGGCGGCAGCTCGAGCTCATCGGCGATATCGGTGTTCTTGATAGCCTGAGCTTCGTCCAGAGACTTGCCCTTCACCCACTCGGTAACCAGGGAGCTGGAGGCGATAGCGGAACCGCAGCCGTAGGTCTTAAAGCGCGCGTCTTCAATGATACCTTCATTGTTGACTTTAATCTGCAGCTTCATCACGTCGCCGCACGCCGGCGCGCCGACCATGCCGCTACCAACTGAGTCGTCGCTGTTGTCAAAAGAGCCGACGTTGCGCGGATTCTCGTAGTGATCGATAACTTTTTCGCTGTATGCCATGATAAATTCTCCTTAATACCTACCGATTAATGATGTGACCATTCAATGCTGTTCAGATCCACGCCCTGCTTGAACATTTCCCACAGTGGAGAAAGATCGCGCAGACGACCAATGGAGTTGCGAACCAGGTTGATGGTGTAGTCAATCTCTTCTTCGGTAGTAAAACGACCTAAAGAGAAGCGGATGGAACTGTGCGCCAGTTCATCAGTCATGCCCAGCGCGCGCAGCACGTAGGATGGCTCGAGGCTCGCTGAGGTACAGGCGGAGCCGGAGGAAACGGCGAGGTCTTTCAGCGCCATAATCAGCGATTCGCCTTCAACATAGTTGAAGCTGACGTTGAGAATGTTCGGCGCGCCCTGGGTGAGGTCGCCGTTGAGGTAAACCTCTTCCATATCTTTTACGCCTTCCCACAGACGGTTACGGAGACCGCGCAGGCGCGCCATCTCGGTTTCCATCTCTTCTTTCGCGATACGGTAGGCTTCACCCATACCGACGATCTGGTGGACAGGCAGAGTGCCTGAACGCATGCCGCGTTCGTGACCGCCGCCGTGCATCTGCGCTTCGATACGAATACGCGGTTTGCGACGGACGTACAGCGCGCCAATGCCTTTCGGGCCATAAATTTTGTGACCGGAGAAGGACATCAGGTCAACTTTCAGCTGGCTCAGGTCGATAGGCAGTTTGCCCACGCTCTGGGTGGCGTCAACGTGGTAAATGATACCGCGCGCGCGGCACATTTCGCCGATGGTGGCGATGTCCTGCACCACGCCGATTTCGTTGTTCACGTGCATGATGGAGACCAGGATGGTGTCATCGCGCATGGCCGCTTCCAGCTCTTTCAGATCGATAATCCCGTTGCGCTGCGGCGCCAGGTAGGTTATCTCGAAGCCTTCACGCTCCAGCTGACGACAGGTGTCCAGCACGGCTTTGTGCTCGGTTTTGCTGGTAATAATGTGCTTGCCTTTTTTCTGATAAAAGTTGGCTGCACCTTTGATCGCCAGGTTGTCGGATTCCGTTGCGCCTGAGGTAAATACGATTTCGCGCGGGTCGGCACCGACCAGCTCGGCAATCTGATTACGGGCGATATCAACCGCCTCTTCAGCCTGCCAGCCAAAACGGTGTGAACGAGAGGCCGGGTTACCAAAGGTCCCGTCCAGGGTCAGGAACTGCATCATTTTCTCGGCAACACGCGGGTCCACCGGCGTCGTTGCGGAGTAATCGAGATAAATCGGTAATTTCATTGCTCTTTAACTCCGTACATCACTCAATGCAAGGAACCAGGCGGCCGGCCTGATGTACGACCGAGGATACGGGATGTCGCAACATCCCGGCCTGATTCGAAAATCTTTTATAATTGTTACCCTGAACGTTTCACCCTGCAGCTAATACGCCGCAAGCTGAAACAGAAAGAGTACTACGCACGCAGTTTGACGTTAATCGCTTCCTGAGTGCGGGTATTACGCTGGGATTCATAGCTCTGCTGACGATCTGAAACATCAAGGATTTCCTGGTTGTTCACCAGTTCGCCCAGCGTGATGTTATTCAGGAAGCTGGTCAGGCGCTCGCTCAGGTCGCGCCACAGCGCGTGGGTCAAGCATTTATCGCCACCCTGGCAGCCGCCTTTACCCTGACAGCGGGTGGCGTCAACGGATTCATCAACCGCGCTGATAACTTCGCCAACGGCGATGCTACCGGCTTCTTTCCCTAATAAATAACCGCCGCCTGGACCGCGAACGCTCGATACCAGACCATTTTTGCGCAGGCGGGAAAACAGCTGTTCCAGATAGGAAAGCGAAATCCCCTGACGCTCAGAAATATCGGCCAACGGAACCGGGCCCGATTCAGAGTTGAGCGCGACGTCCAGCATCGCGGTCACAGCATAACGCCCTTTAGATGTTAGTCTCATGTCTTACTTAACCTCAAACTCGCCCCTGCCCGGGCTTTTTATTAATATGGGTATTGCATAGCAGGGCCAAGTCTGACATTCCCGAGTAATTTGGTCAACTATTTACTTGACTGTTTTAGTCAGGTATTTGGCTATCTGTGCCCTGTCGTCCCGGCGCCGGGACTCCCGACGCCTCTGCGAGCGGCCGGATCATTGGCCCGCGCGCCCGTATGAGGCGTTTTAATGCGCCGCAAAGAGGCGCGATTATTCTTTGTTCTTCTGCTGCTCAATGGACGCCAGCATTCCGCGCAGGATATTCAGCTCCTGGCTTTCCGGGCGGGCGCGGGTAAACAGACGGCGCAGCTTGTTCATCACCTGCCCCGGATGGCTGGCGCGGATAAAGCCGGTCGCCAGCAGCGTCTGCTCGAGATGGCCGTAGAAACGCTCTAAATCGTCCACCAGCGGATACGGCGCCTCTTCCGGCGCCTCTTCCTGCGCTTCAACCTGCGGCTGCTCCTGCGTCGCCAGCCACGCCATCCGCACTTCATAAGCGATGACCTGCACCGCCATCGCCAGGTTCAGGGAGCTGTACTCCGGGTTGGCGGCAATCGCGACGTGGTAATGGCATTTCTGCAGCTCGTCGTTGGTCAGACCGACGCGCTCGCGGCCGAATACCAGCGCCACCGGGGCGTGCTGGCCTTCCGATACGCTCTTCAGCCCGCACTCGCGCGGGTCGAGCATCGGCCACGGCAAAGTACGCGAGCGCGCGCTGGTGCCGACCACCAGGCTGCATCCGGCCAGGGCTTCATCAAGGGTGTCAACGATATGCGCATTGCCGATAACGTCGCTGGCGCCGGCTGCCAGGGCGATCGCCTGCGAGTCAGGCTTAACCAGCGGATTAACCAGCCACAGATTAGTCAAGCCCATGGTTTTCATTGCCCGGGCCACGGAGCCCATATTGCCAGTGTGTGACGTTTCTACCAGTACGATACGAATATTTTGCAGCATTAGTGTTCTTCGGCTAAAGATTATTCGCGCATGCTATCATAAAACGGAGACATAGGCAGATTTCACTGTTATTATGTGCGCCGTTTTTTCCCGTTCTTTAACATCCAGTGAGAGAGACCGATGCATCCGATGCTGAATATCGCCGTGCGCGCAGCGCGCAAGGCGGGTAATTTAATTGCCAAGCACTACGAAACGCCAGACTCCGTAGAAACCAGCCAGAAAGGCAGCAATGATTTTGTGACTAACGTTGATAAAGCAGCCGAAGCGCTGATTATTGAAACGATTCGCAAATCTTACCCGCAGCACACCATTATCACCGAAGAAAGCGGTGAGCACGCAGGTGAAGATCAGGATGTTCAATGGGTTATCGATCCGCTGGATGGCACCACCAACTTCGTAAAACGTCTGCCGCACTTCTCCGTATCCATCGCCGTACGCATTAAAGGCCGTACCGAAGTCGCCGTGGTTTACGATCCGATGCGCAACGAGCTGTTCACCGCGACCCGCGGCCAGGGCGCTCAGCTGAACGGCTACCGCCTGCGCGGCAGCACCGCTCGCGATCTGGATGGCACCATTATCGCCACCGGCTTCCCGTTCAAAGCGAAACAGCACGCCACCTCTTACATGAATATTCTGGGCAAAATGTTTACCGAATGCGCCGACTTCCGCCGCACCGGTTCCGCAGCCCTGGATCTGGCCTACGTTGCCGCAGGCCGCGTTGATGGCTACTTTGAAATCGCGCTGAAGCCCTGGGACTTCGCCGCCGGCGAGCTGATCGCTCGTGAAGCGGGCGCGATCGTTTGCGACTTCACCGGTGGCCATAACTACCTGCACAGCGGCAACATCGTGGCGGGTAACCCGCGCGTCGTTAAAGCGATGCTGGCCAACATGCGTGACGAGCTGAGCGAAGCGCTGAAGCGTTAATCTCTCTCACCTCACCCCGGCCGCCCGGGGTGAGAATATCCCTCAAAACGGCCGCAGCCCGCCGCCGCCCGGCACCGCGCTGCTCCACATCACCACCGCCGCCGCCACTAAGATGACGCCGCCGGACAGCGCCAGCGTCGACCAGCCAACCTGCTGCCAGAGAGGCGGCGTTTTATGCGCGCTAAGCCTAACGGCCAGCTGCCGAAAGCCGTGCACCAGCAGCGCCAGGCCGCTGATGGTCAGCGAGGTTCCCGCCGCCATGGTCAGCGCCGCCGCCATTCCCCAGCCAAATACGCCAATCACCTTACTAAACAGCAGGACCATAATCGCCCCTGAGCAGGGACGCATGCCCATCGACAGCACGATAGCCAGCCGCGCGCGCCAGTCATCGCCGCTCTGCAGCTGTTCCGGCGCCGGCATATGCTGATGTCCGCAGCCGCAGTGCGCGTGGTGAACGTGATGGGGCGTAAAGGCGGTAAACGTGGGCCGACGCAGCTGCCCGCGCAGCTTTTTCAGCGCCCTCCAGCACAGCAGCAGGCCCAGCGCGCCAACCAGCAGATAGCTCCCCTTCTCCAGCCAGAAGCTGCTGAGATGCAGCTGCCTTGCGGGCAGCTGCAGCAGGGTCAGTACCACCACCACCAGCACGATCGCCACCGCCCCCTGCAGGAGCGAGGCGGCCAGCGTCAGCGCAATGCTCGACCTGAGCTTCGCGGGATGGGTCGCCAGCCAGGTGGTAATCACAATCTTGCCGTGCCCCGGCCCCAGGGCGTGCAGGACGCCGTAGACAAAGCTAAACGCCAGCAGCGAAAGCCCTGCCGCCCGCGGATTTTCCGCCACCGCTTTGAGTAGCCCGCTGAGCTCAAAGTTTAGCGCCCGCTGCCAGATAGCGCTCTGCAGCATCACCTCCGGCCAGGCCTGCCATAGCCAGACGCCCGCGCCCGATGCCAGCGCGAGAAACAGCGCCAGCGGCCACAGCTGGCGCAGACGGGAAGCCCGGGTGGGAGTTGAGAATATTACCGACATGTCAGCGTCACCTTCTGAGCAAAGTAGGTTCCGAGCGCCATATCTTCCGGCGGCGCGTCGGCTTTATCAAGCGATTGCGCAAAGGCCGTCATTTTCTCATTCGGCTTTGGCGTCACGACCTTAACCTTACATTCCGCGCTTAGTTCCGCAGGCAGGGTGAAATCGCCCGGCTTTTCATAGAACATATCGACGTAATAGGTCGGGTCGAAGGTTGAAAGCGTCAGGGTTTGTCCCGCTAAGGGCTGCGGCTCAGCCAGCGGCAGCGTAAAGGTCAGAACCGCCTGGCTCCCGTCGCGCTCAAGACCGTAGCCGTCGGGGCGATTAGCAAACTTCACGTGCTGGCCGTTATGCCAAAGCTCGCTGAAATAGTGCTGCCCAAGGACGTTCGCCATCACCTCCGCCGCCAGCTTTTTCCAGACTTCATCTCCCGGCTTCGCGTTCCCGGCGTCGTAAAGCAGGTCTGAGGAGGTGATCTCATCCATCGTCCAGCGCATTTTGAAACCGGTGAGCTGGCCGTTATCGGCGACGGCCTCCGTCCGCAGGCTGATAAAGCTATGCGGATGCGCCAGCGCGCTCAATGATAAAACCATGAAAAATGCCGCACCGGTGCATTGTTTCACTCTCTTCATCCGTTCCTCGCGTGAAAAATTCTGTGAACCTATCCAGCAATCCTGACGTAAAGACGCCAGTCTGCTCTGCTCTCTGCGCATCCATTGGCTATTCTTAGCGAAAACCCTAACTGGAACTTATCAGATGATGACCGTGATTGAACCACCATCTGCGCTTTCCAGTCCACAGCGCCGTAACCAGGCCCTGCTGATGTTTTATCTGCCCGGGCAGCCGGTCACCCCCGAGCGGCTTAGCGCTATCAACCTTGTTGATGAGGCGACGGCCCGGCAAGATATCGCGGAGACGGAGCGTGAAATTCAGCGTTACCACCGGTTGACCCTCGCGTTGCAGGTGGACGGCAGCTATCGGATTGAAGGCGCCGCAATCGATCAACGCCTGTGCCTGCTGCACGGCTTACGCCGGGCGCTGCGCCTGTGCCCGCATTTTATCAGCCACCATTTTACCCCGGCATTAAAAACGCAGCTTAAACTGCAGGGCGTGGCGCGCACCTTATATGACGACACCAATCTGCAGGCGCTGGTCAACCGCTGCGCCCGGACGCTTAACCGCCAATTTGACTGTCGGGACATTCATTTCCTGCGTCTGTATCTGCAGTACTGCCTGCTTCAGCACCATCTTGGGCTGACGCCTACCTTTACCGAACAGCAGCAGCGCTGGACCCAGGAGGCGGCGGAGGCGGTTCTCGCCGCGGAGATTATCCGTCACTGGCAGCGGCGGGTCGCCACCGCGCCGCACGCCGGCGAGCAGCTCTTTCTGACCCTGCTGTTTATGCTGCTCAAAACCCCCGATCCTATCCGCGACGGCCATCGGCAGGACCGACGCCTGCATCTGGCTATCTCCGGGCTGATCCACCGTTTCCAGGATTTATCGGGCCGCACGTTTAGCGACGAGCAGGGGCTGAGCGACCAGCTCTATATTCATCTCTCCCAGGCGCTGAACCGTAGCGTGTTCGCGATCGGCATCGATAATGCGCTACCGGAAGAGATGAACCGTCTCTATCCGCGCCTGATGCGCACCACCAAAACGGCGCTGGAGGAGTTTGAAAGCGCCTACGGGGTTCGTTTTAATCAGGAGGAGGTGGGGCTGATTGCGGTGATTTTTGGCGCATGGCTGATGCAGAAAAGCGAGCTGCACGAGAAACAGGTGGTGCTGCTGACCCATGACAATCCCGACCTTGAGCAGGCGCTCGAGCTGCAGCTGCGCGAGCTGACCCTGCTGCCGCTCAATATCAAATATCAAAACGTTCACGCTTTTCAAAAGGAAGGCCCGCCGAAGGGCGTGGCGCTGGTGGTGACCCCTTATGCTACCGCGCTGCCGCTGTTTTCGCCGCCGCTGTTTCACGCCGAGGAGATGTTCAGCGATCACCAGCGGCAGCATATTTGTAAAATGCTTGAGGACTAGGCCACCGCCTTCGGCCGCAGAACCAGAGCCGGCAGGGCGACCAGCGCCATCACCCAGAAAACGCCCTGGTGCAGGTGCTGGTAGAGGAAGCCGGCAAATACCGTCATCACCGCAATGCTGCCCCCCATGGCGACCGCGGAGTAGACCGCCTGCAGGCGAATAACCTCCCCGCCCTGACGCGCCGAAATATAGCGCATCGCCGCCAGATGACATACCGTAAAGGTGCCGCAGTGAAGGACCTGCGCGACGATGAGCCACGGCAGCGCCGTGGTCCAGCCCATCAGGGTCCAGCGAACCAGCCCGCACGCGGCGGAAAGCAGCAGTAAATCCCGCGCGCTAAAGCGGCTAAACGCCTTTTTGCTCAGCGCAAAGATAGCCACCTCCGCGACCACTCCCAGCGACCACAGGTAGCCGATCGCCGAAGCGGAATAGCCCGCCTCCTGCCAGTAAATCGCGCTGAAGCCATAGTAGGCGGCATGCGCGCCCTGCAGCAGGCAGACACAGGCGAGGAAGCGCCAGCTTTGGTGCACCATTTTCAGCCATGCCTGGAGCCCGGCCGCCTGCTGGTGGCGAACCTCGCCCTGCGGCATCACCGAGGGTTTAAGCAGCATCCCCAGCAGCATTGAGGCGATACCGAGGCTTAGCATGACCAGGATCGCCCGGTAATCAAACAGGCTGACCAGCTTGCCGGTTAACGCGGAGCCGATCACAAACGCCACCGATCCCCACAGTCGCACCCGCCCGTAGTCCATGGTTATCTGCTTTTGCCAGGTATTCGCCAGCGCATCAGTCAGCGGTACCAGCGGAGAGAAGAACAGGTTGAAGCCGACTATCACTACCATCAGCCAGGCGACGCGGCTATCGGCCCAAAAACCAAGAACAAACAGCAGCGCCAGCAGCGCGAGGACCCGCAGAGCGGAGATTAGCCGCGAGGGATCGCTCACCCGCGGCGCAATCAGCAGGCTGCCGAGAAAACGCGCCACCAGCCCGGCGCCGAGCAGCATACCGATGGTTTCCGGCGTCAGCCCCGCGCCTGCCAGCCAGACGCTCCAGAACGGCAGGAAGATGCCGTAGCTAAAGAAGTAGGTAAAGTAGCTAAGCGCCAGCCAGCGCGTGGAGTGCAAGACCATGATTTCCTCCCGAATGGAGGCGACAGTCTGGCGATAAACCCGCAAAGCCGCAAGGTGAAGTTGTACCTGCCCGTCTCCGGGCAGGTCGGGCTTAAAGCGGATGGACCTTCAGCATCATTTTTTGCCGCATGCTCTCGCCGCGTGAAAGCAGGGTTAATTGACCAAAGCCTGGACGATGATGATCGTCAGGCGCGTGGCTCATTGGCTCAAAACAGAAGAAATCAAATTGATAGCCTTTATCAAATGCCGGATCGGAAACAAAAACAAAATAGCATGGCGCCGGCGGTTCGGTGGTCATGGAGAGTTGATACCCCAGCCCCGGCTGCCGGATCGTCGCGATACCATCCCAGCCGGAGAAGCCATTATTTACCCAGCGTCGGGGGAGCGGCGCGGGCTGATTGAAATCCAGCTCCAGCGGTAGACTCTCCTGATGCTCTCCGGTTAGCCAACCTTCTCTCTCCAGCCAGTAACCGGCGGTCTGCGCCTGTACCCGCGTGCCATGCGACAGCGGTAAGTACGGATGCCAGCCCAGTCCGAACGGCAGCGTGTCGCCATCATTCGTCACGCTCAGTTCCACCTCAACGCTGCTTTCGCTTAAGGTAAAGCGCTGCTGCGAGGTGTACTGATAGACGCCCTGGCGGTGGACATACTCTAACCTTAGCTGCGAGGACGATTGCTCCTCACAGCACCAGTTATTCAGCCAGCCGTCACCGTGAAGATAATGGCGATCCCACTCAACGTTCGGCGCCAGCCGATGCTCTCCTGTCGGCGATGAAAACTGATTACCGCTCACCCGATTGCCAAACGGCACCAGCGGAAAGCAAGAGGACTCCACCGCCACACCGCTATTCAGGCCCGGACGCAGCAGCGGGAGCGTTTTCCCCTGATGCTGCCACCATAGACCCTCGATCGCGCCGCCGCGATCCGCAACCTGTAGCCGCAGCTGGCCGTTATCTAGTGTAAAAAGCGTCATCATGGCTCCTTAATCGGGGAAATTAATCACCACTTTGCCGCATTTACCGCTGGCCATCAGCGCATAGGCCTCCCCCGCCTGGGCAAGCGAAAAACGATGAGTAATCGCGCTATGCGGCCACAGTTTCCAGTCGGTCAGATCGCGAGCGCACTTCTCCATATGGAACAAACTGGTCACCCAGGAGCCGATAATACGCCGCTGGTGGTGCATCAGATCGGCGCTGACCTCAAACTCAACCTTCCCCGTTTCACCGATGTACACCACTCTTCCCCAATCCGCCGTAGACTGTAGCGCCAGCAGACGCCCCGCGGCATTGCCAGAACAATCCAGCGCCACATCCGCCCCACCGTGCGTGAGTTCGGCAATCCGCGCCGGAAGATTTTCCGTTGTCGCCAGGAAGCCGTTATCCATCACCCCCAGCTGTTTTGCCGTCGCCAGACGCTCCGGCAGCATATCGACGCCAATAACGCGTTTCGCACCGCGTCCTTTCGCCAGCATCATGGCCATCATGCCAACGGGTCCTAGCCCGACAACCAAAACGTTGTCGCTGCCGGAAACCTCACCGCGCAAAATGCCTTCGTAGGCGGTCCCTACGCCGCAGCTAATAAACGCGCCATCTTCATAGCTCAGCGCATCTGGCAGATGAATCAGGTCCTTTTCCTCCGCCAGTAAATATTCCGCATGGCCGCCATCGCGCTGCCAGCCGTAGGCTGCTTTGCCTTCCCCGGTGCAGGAGATTGGAAAACCGCGACGGCAGTTGGAGCAAAAGCCGCAGCCGGAAATATGGTAAACCAGTACCCGATCGCCCGCTTTGAAATGCCGGCAACCGGCCCCCGTCTCCACAATTTGCCCGCAGGGCTCATGGCCATTAATAAAGCCCTGGTACAGCGGTTTTTCCGGCGCGGCGGCGGTACCGCGATGCTGATGATAAATATAATGGACATCGCTACCGCAAATTCCTGAGGATTTCATTTTAATCAGGACCTGGTTAATCCCCGGGGTTGGTACAGGAACTTCCCGCAGCTCAACGCTTGAGTTCCCCGGTAAAAAAGCAGCCAACATTGTTTTCATAATTCCCTCGATACAAATTAATGAATATTAATGTTTAAGTTTACTGTTACGTTGGGTCAGCAATATATTCGCCAGGACAGCAACCACGATAATTAATCCGCGAACAACCTGCTGGAAAAATGAGTTAATGCCCAGAAGCACCAGCCCATTGCCAATAAGGGTAATAACCAGTACGCCTAATAATGTGCCGAATAGCGAACCGCGGCCACCAGACAGCGCGGTACCGCCAACCACCACCGCGGCGATAACGTCAAACTCGAGGCCGTTGGCGGCTCCCGCATTGCCCGATCCAAGCCGCGCTGCCAACAAGATGCCGGTAACCGCGGCGAGCAAGCCTGAAAGCGTAAAAATCAAAATACGTACTCGCCTGACGTTAATCCCGCAGAGCTGGGCCGCCGTTGCGTTACCGCCGGTGGCAAACACCGAGCGGCCAAAGGCGGTTTTGCGGCTGATAAAGACAAAGATGACGAACAGAATCAGCATAATGAGGGCCGAAACGGGAATGCCAAAGAGCTGCCCGCCGAGCCAGTCCAGGACCTCATTTTCATCAATGGGTACCGGTAGCGCATTGGTCATGAATAGCCCCATGCCGCGTAAGGCGCTCCATAAACCTAAGGTCGCGACAAAGCTGGGCACGCTAAATACGCCGCGTAATACGCCTGCGAGGGTTCCTAACCCAGCGCCAAGGATTAGCACCAGTAGGCAGGCAACGCTAAGCGGTACCTGGAACTGCAGCAGAAAGGCCAGGCAGACGGAAATAAACGCCACCATTGGGCCGACGCTGACATCAATTTCGCCGGAGATAATAATCAGCGTCATCGCCCATGCAGCAATACCAATCGTCGCCGCATCGCGCAACACGTTCATTTGATTGTTTAAAGAAATAAATCCCGGTGCGTTAAATGAAAATACCAGATACAAAATAGCGATCACCACCAGCAGGCCAATTTCATTAATATGGCGACTGATAAACTGCTTAGATGCGACATTTTTGCCTTGCGGCAGCGTTAATGATGAGGCAGACATCTGTTAATTCCTCAATAAACGTTATGGCTAATGCGTGGATAGAATTGCCGACATTAATTCATCGACATTAACGGGAGCTAAAAGCTCGCGAGTAAATTCGCCGTTTTGCAACAGTAAAATACGATCGCAGACTAAAGGCAGCTCCTCTACTTCGCTGGAAATAAATACGACGCTTTTTCCTTCAGCCGCAAGCTCCCTCACAATACGATAAATCTGCTGCTTAGCTTCGATATCAACACCGCGGGTGGGCTCATCAAGAAGCAAAATTTCGCTTCCGGCGTAAACCCAGCGGCCAATCACTACTTTTTGCTGATTGCCGCCCGATAGCGTCCCGATTGCGGTCTCCGTATTCGCCGCCTTGACCGTCATTCGGCTCATGACCGCGGCGGTCAATTGCTGGATCCTCTGCCAGTTCAGAATGCCGCGCCGACTAACTTTATGCCGGTTGGTCATCACCGTATTTTCATCCACGCCCAGCAGCGGAATAATGCCCGCCTCCTTACGATTTTCCGGGGTGTAGCCCACTCCGCTCTTGAGCATTGAGGTATACCGCGGACGCGAGATGCGCGTACCATTTAGCGTGACTTCCCCCTCAGCAAACGTTTCTAAACCGATAATGGCCTTTAGTAGTTCGCTACGCCCCGATCCCAGCAGCCCGGCAATACCCAGCACTTCGCCACGGTGCAGGGTAAAATTAATATTCTGAAGCTTGGGTGGATGACGCAGCCGGGCCACCTGCAGTACCGGGGTTGTCAGCGCGATTTCAGATTTAACCAGCGGAAGATCGATATGCTCCCTTCCCAGCATCAGCGATACGATTTCCTGGGTTGTTGTGCTCTCCAGCGTGACGTCGCCTGCTACCTGGCCATCGCGCATAATGGTGGCGCAAGAGGCGATGCGGCGGATCTCCTCCATGCGATGGCTGACATAAACCACAGCAACGCCTAGGGCCGACATTCGCTTCACCGCGTTGATCACCAGCTCGACCTCTGCGTTGGCCAGCGAGCTGGTTGGCTCATCAAGAATCACCACCCGCGGCTGACCTTTCATCACGCGAGCTATCTCTACCAGCTGCTTTTGCGCCGGACTGAGCGTGTCGACCAGCGCATCTGGCGGAACATCAGCGCCAAGCGCGGCCAATGCATCTCTGGCCTGGCGGGCCATAATGCTTTGGTCAACCATGCCATTGCGGCGCGGCCACTGGCCGAGACAGAGGTTCTCTGCCACCGTTAATCCCTCTACCAGGCTTAACTCCTGGTACACGGCTCTGACCCCCAGCTCCGCTGCCCGGCGGGTTAGCGTTGCGTCATTCCCCTCAAGACGCGTGCCGGCCAGCCAAATCTCGCCGCTATCGGGGCTTTCGCTTCCGGTCAACATGCGGATTAGGGTGGACTTCCCGGCGCCATTTTTCCCCAATAACGCCCGAACCTCACCTTTTGATAGCGTAAAATCAACGTTATCCAGCGCGACTACGCCGGGATAACGCTTATTTCCCCCTAAGATCTGTGCCACCGGCACCGCCGTTTTTTCTGTTGCCGTCATTGGGTCTTTACCTCAGCGTTCGACAGGGGAATTAAGGCAAACCATCGACATGCGTTGCCAGCCACTGCTTACCGTCTTCAGATTTGGTATAGATATCGATAGCAACCGGGATAATCTTATTTGCTGGCGGGGTTTTATTAATCACATTCAGCGTTTGCGCGAAAACGGCGTTACCCATCTTCTTGCCGGAAATATCCACCACCGCTTTTAGTACCTGATGGCTGTTTAACTCCTGGGCAATCTCGGTGGTCATATCGGAGCCAAATACGGCGATTTTATCGGCCTTATTTTGGTTGCGAACCGCTTTTACCGCCCCCAGCGTTGCGCCACCAGACTCTCCCATAATGGCGTCCAGATCAGGCGAGGAGATAATCAGTTTCTCACCAACCGAAATAGCCTTGTCCAGAACGGTTCCTTCCTGATTCGCGACAATCTGCATATCCGGAACTCGCGCCTTCAGCGCGGCTTCAAAACCTTTGCGCCGCTGTACGCATACTTCGAATGCTTCACAGTTGATGACCGCAATTTTCGGTGCGCTAATTTTGTTGGCAATAAAATAATCTGCCGCCGCCTCGCCAAGCTTTTTACCGAACTCAAGTGGGTCGCCAACCAGATAGGCAGAGACATATTTGTCGACTCCTTTCTCATTAATACAGGTGTTGTAGCAAATCACCGGAATACCGGCTTCGTTGGCCCGACGCACCGCGCGGCTACTGCCATTTTCTGAAACGGCGGAAAGAATGATGGCGTCGACGTTACGCGCCACCAGCGTATCGATAAATGAACTCTCTTTAGAAATATCGCCTTGCGCGTTGGTTTCAATCAGCTGGATTTTCGCATCGGTGCTTTTTGCCGCATCCTGAACCCCTTGCCGCACGCCGGCGTAATAACCTTGGGTATCGAGGTAGATAGCTCCAACGGTGATATCTTTTATTGCGCTATAGCCGGGGACTGAAATACTCAACGACGTTAACAGTAAACAGAAAAAAAATGAGACTGCCTTATTTTTAGACATACGTGCCTCCTGTAGGGTCAGGCATTTATTGTTGTTTAGCTTCTACGGCAGGCGGGCCTGCCGCAGCACGATTTCACATATTCTAAACATCTCGATGAGAGCGGCAGGTCAGACCGCTCAAAAATTACAGTAAACCCTCTTTAGTTAATGAGGTGCAGCACAAACGGCAGCGTTTTCAGGAATAACGCCGCTTTCGCCCAGGCTGGGTTTAACGCCTCCAGTTCCGACAGCGCCTGTTCATACCTCGATCCGCCGCCTAATCCTGCGGTCGCCAGAACTCGTACTAAAAGGCACTTCTCCTGATGCTGCTTTTGGATATCGGCATATAACGCCAGCAGGTCAGGCTGCGACACCGCGAAGAAATCGGCCTCTATTCGCGCCGTTTCCATATGCTCAGCCCACTGCAACATTTCAGTGAAAAGATGTTCGCTGTTCAGACGATCGCCAAGCATCCGCAGAGCCACGCCTTGCCAGAAGAGGTAGTCCACCGGCTGATCGTTGTAGTAGCTATGAATATTGATCGTCCGGTCCCCCGACGCTGCCTTGCGGAAGCACTCGACCGCGCGTTCTTCCATGCCTTGCTGCCTGGCGCAAACGCCGAGCCAGAACCAGATATCGTTATCCGTCTGTCCCGGGAGACGCCCTTCGCTCAGGTTTTCCGGATAGTGCAGCGCCGATAGCAGTAGCGCTTCCGCCTGCTGCGGCTGCTGCTGCTGAAGATACTGCCAGGCACGTAATAACTGGTTGATAACAAACTGGCTGGTCACCTTGCCTTCACCGCCTTCCCAGGGGTGGAATTTACGCGTAGCGAGCACGTTTGCCGCCTGCTCAGCGCTGCCTGCCAGGTGCCAAAGATGAAGCAGCTCCGCCGTTAAATCATCGCGTTTCAAGGCGGTCGCGAGATTGGCCTCCAGCCGGGCAAGACGTTTTTCCGACGCCACCGCGGTCAGCTTATCCAGCAGGTCACGTTCAAAAAGCAGACGAGCATCCTGCGGCTGCAGGGCGCAGGCTTTATCCAGATACTCTGCCGCCAGGCGGGCATCACTCTGTTTATTCCATGCATGAATCGCCAGCCCTCGCCAGGCATCGGCAAAATCAGGAGCCATTTCAACGCAGCGATGCCACAGCTGCGTCGCTTTCTCATAGTTACGCCGGCTATAGTGGAAACAGGCAAGCAGATGATGAGCAAAATAACATTCGGTTATATTCTCCAGCGCAGCCACTTCCACCAGCAGATTGGGGAAACGCACGAAGTCAGGAAACGCCTCACGAGCGCGGTTGATCAGTGCGATGCGCTCGCTTCCTTCGGCCAGGCTGGCCTGTAAATAGAGAGGTAGCGTCTTCTTACAGTTAAGCGTCTCCAGTACAACTTTCGCCTGCCCCGGCATTCCCCAGCTCAGCACCAGCCCGGCGGTCAGCAGCGCGTTAATATCCCGCGACTGGCATATTGCTAGCCATCGCGCCGTATCCGCTTCAGCTCCTGATATTGTTGCATTGAGCCACCACAAGGTAGGATTTAGCGGATAGTCGACCAACAGCGTTTCAATCTGCCGTAGGGCCTGGCTGCGACGACTGGTGAGGTGCAGTAAGAAGATCTCTAGCGACAGCACATCCTGATTAGTGGGACACGCCAGCAGGCTCTGCCGACAAAATGCCAGCGCATCCTCGTAGCGTTCGCTACGCGTCGCCAGCCGGGCAAGTCCATAATATCCCCCAGCCTTGCTATTGCCACTCCACACCGCGCGCCAAAAATCCTCCTGCGCATCATGCCACTGCTGCAATCGCTCTCTGGCGCTGGCGCGAATCAAACTCGCCTGCCCACACTGCGGATTTTTGTTCAACCGATGCGCGCGCGACAGCGCCTGGGTCGCATACTCGATGGTTTGCGGGTAGTCAGAGCGGTTATATTCCAGCATCGCCAGCGCCAGATTGCAGCGATAATCCTGCGGGTCAAGCTCAACGCCGCGCAGGTAGTAGTCAAACGGCGAGCGGCTGGCGTGATGATACTGCTCCAGGTGCTGACCAATAAACCACGCTTCATCCACGCTGCTTATCGCACTGGCGCTTAAGGGCGTTACCGCCACTTCCGGCAACGGTAGCTCCTGCGGCTGATGTTCCTGATAGCGCAAAACGCATCTGCCGTGACTATCCAGCAGCTCCATCGTCAGGCGAGCTGGATCAATACCTGCTAACGTCCCTTGAGCGGCAACGCATGGCGTCAGCTCAATCATTTCATCCAGCAGCAGCTGCGGGTTGCCCTCTTCGCTAACCCTGAGCCGATAGGCGGTCAGCGGCGAAATAGCATAGAGCCCCCATACAATGCCGCTCTCTTCACGCTGCAGTTTGATCACCGCATCGCGCGAAGCGTTCTGTACCATGCCCAGAGAATGGTAAGGCAGGAAGTATTGTTCAAATCGCTTTTCTTCAAACGGATCGAGCCAGGTAAAATCCGGCTGATTATCGGCAAAAATGCCGGTCATCAGCTCGATATAGGGTCCATTGTCATCCGTCAGATTCTTGTCCCACGCTTGACCAAACTCGCTGTAACCCCAGCTCCACTGCTTTTTCCCCGGCGCAATGTGATGATCTGCGACGTGCAGCAGCCCGCCATCTTCATCATGGCACCAGGCGCCGACGAAATCGTACTCTGACTTTTCTGCCATATAGGAAGTCGGTACCGGGACATTTTTGTAGCGCGAGATGTCGACGCCGGCCGAATAGTCCACCTTGTAATAGGTGCCGGTGGCAATTGGGAACGATGAAACCGCACGTTTGCCGTGATCGAACACCGCAGTAACATCCGGAGGGAATACGCTTTGATGCCCATCGCCGCCTTTAACCGCCGGATTCGCCCACCACAAGAAGTGGCGCGGCGTGGCATTGCTGTTGTAGACCCGGCTCCCAATCTCCAACGCCGCGCGCTGAGGGCGCAGAGTAAACCCGGTCATTACCTGCAACCCATGCATCGGCTCCGTCTCACCAACCCAAACGGTTTTTGAGCCATCGTCGTTTTCGCTAATCGTAAAATCAACCGGCATATAGGTGGTGGGACGGTGGTGCTGCGGCCAGTTAAACTCAATCCCCCCGGAGATCCATGGGCCAAGCAGGCCAACCAGCGCGGGTTTGATAACATCATTGTGATAAACGAAATCACGCTGTCTGACCTTATCCCACGCGCGGTGCACCCGGCCTCCCAGCTGGGGTAGGATCATGATTTTGATGTAATCATTTTCCAGCCACACCGCCTGCCAGGCCTTCAGCGTTTTTTCCTCACTCAGCGTATCCGTCACGCCATAGGGATACACCGCCCCGGAAGATCCTTGATAAACCCGATTTTCCAGGAACATGGGATGAACGTCCTGAGCCCCCGTTTCATAGGTTGGAATATGTACCGTTTCCTGCCAAACGTTTACTGAACTCATAATGCCCTCAAAGTTAACAAGACATACTGAAGTGAAATAATGAGAGCAGTTTAATAGACAGAATCAGCGCATTTACGCACAATAATCACGCAATTTAGTTAACAAGGTTTAGTTTATGAAAGCCTGCATTAACAATCAGCAAATCCGCCATTACAACAAGGGCGTGCTGCTGGAGTATCTGTACCGTAAGAAACGAGCCAGTAAATCGGCGCTCGCGCGGCTGGCACAAATCTCGATCCCCGCGGTCAGCAATATTCTCCAGGAGCTGGAAGAAGAAGGACGCGTGGTCAACGTACAGGACGACAGCCTCGCCCGCGGCCATAGCAGCGGCGCCTGGCTTATCGCACCCGACGGCGACTGGACTCTATGCATGAACATCACGCCAACCAGCATCGAGTGTCAGCTTGGCAACGCCTGTCTGAGTGCGAAAGGTGACGTTGAATATCACGCCATCGACGCCCCAACCCCTCAGGCGCTGCTGGCAGCGATTGAGAAGTGCTGGCATCAATACCGTAAGAACTGGCCCAGGCGTAAAATCAATCTGGCTCTGGCGGTTCATGGGCAGGTTGATGCGGGAACGGGGGTCTCCCAGACCATGCCGCAAGCTCCCTGGAAACAGCCCGTGGAGATGAAATATCTGCTGGAAGAAAAGCTCAACGTTCGCGTAATGGTCGATAACGACTGCGTGATGCTGGCCCTGGCGGAGAAATGGCAAAATGACGGGCAGTATCGGGACTTCTGCGTTATCAACGTCGATTACGGTATTGGCTCCTCGTTTGTTATCAACGACCAGGTCTGGCGAGGTAGCCTTTATGGCAGCGGCCAGATTGGCCACACCATTATTAATCCTGACGGCGTAGCCTGCGATTGTGGCCGCTACGGCTGCCTGGAGACCGTGGCCTCCCTCAGCGCGTTGCAAAAACAGGCGCGGATATGGCTTAAAACGCAGCCCGATCTCGCAGATAATCCGGAAGCGCTGACCATCGATGCCCTAATCGAAAAATGGCAGCAGGGTGACTCACGCCTTCATACCTGGGTGGAAGACTCCGCAAACGCCATCGGGCTTAGTCTCTACAATTTCTTGAACATATTGAATATAAACAATATTTTATTCTATGGGCGCAGCTGCGGCTTCGGCGAGGAGTGGCTAAATACCATTATCAGACAGACCGGGTTCAATCCTTTTGATCATCGGGATGCCCCCCGCACTCGCGCCACCCACATCGGCTTCGGCCAGCTAACCCGGGCGCAGCAGCTGATGGGCATCGGTTATCTGTACATTGAGGAGCAGCTACAAACGCTGCGCTAATCCCGGACAGCGCGTGGCGGGGAGCAAAATTGTGTATTACGTTTAAATAACTCGTCTTTCATAAGGTGCTGGTTATGAACGCATTACGCTATTTTGATTTTGGTTCCTCGCGCCACCTGCTGCTGCTGATTGCGCGAATTGCCGTGGTGCTGCTGTTTATTATTTTTGGCTACCCCAAGCTGATGGGTTTTAGCGGCACCGTGCAGTATATGGCTTCATCCGGCGCGCCGCTGCCGACGCTGGCGGCCATTATCGCCATCGTGATGGAGGTTCCGGCGGCGATTCTGATTATTCTCGGCTTCTTCACGCGTCCGCTGGCGGTCATCTTTATTTTTTATACCCTCGGCACGGCGGTTATCGGCCACCATTTCTGGGATATGTCTGGCGATGCGGTGCTGCCAAATATGATTAACTTCTATAAAAACGTCAGCATTGCCGGCGCCTTCCTGCTGCTGGCGATAGTCGGCCCGGGCACCCTCTCCCTCGACCGGCGTTAATCGCCGGGCAACGGACGTAAAAAAGGCCGCATTCGCGGCCTTTTATTCGCTTTCAACAGCTAAGCGTTATGCGTAAACCGGGAAGCGGGCGCAGATATCCAGAACTTTACCTTTAACGCGCTCGGTTACCGCTTCGTCATTGATGTTGTCCAGAATGTCACACATCCAGCCGGCCAGCTCTTTCACTTCCGCTTCTTTGAAGCCGCGGCGAGTCACGGCCGGAGAACCGATGCGGATACCGGAAGTCACGAACGGGCTCTTCGGATCGTTCGGCACGCTGTTTTTGTTGACGGTGATGTTGGCGCGGCCGAGGGCGGCGTCAGCTTCTTTACCGGTCAGGTTCTTATCCACCAGATCCAGCAGGAACAGGTGGTTTTCAGTCCCGCCGGACACCACTTTATAGCCGCGGTTCAGGAACACTTCCACCATCGCTTTGGCGTTTTTCGCGACCTGCTGCTGGTAGACTTTGAACTCTGGCTCCATCGCTTCTTTCAGCGCCACGGCTTTCGCGGCGATAACGTGCATCAGCGGGCCGCCCTGCGCGCTTGGGAAGACGGCAGAGTTCAGCTTTTTGTACAGCTCTTCGTCGCCGCCTTTCGCCAGGATCAGGCCGCCGCGCGGACCCGCCAGGGTTTTGTGCGTGGTTGTGGTGACAACGTGAGCGTGCGGAACCGGGTTCGGGTAAACGTCCGCGGCGATCAGGCCGGCAACGTGCGCCATATCAACGAACAGGTATGCGCCGATGCTGTCGGCGATTTCACGCATTTTTGCCCAGTCAACGATGCCGGAATAGGCAGAGAAGCCGCCGATGATCATCTTCGGCTTGTGGGTCTGCGCCTGCTTCGCCATATCTTCATAGTCAATTTTACCGGACTCATCAATACCGTAAGGAATGATGTTGTACAGCTTGCCGGAGAAGTTAACCGGGGAGCCGTGAGTCAGGTGGCCGCCCTGCGCCAGGTTCATACCGAGAACGGTATCGCCCGGCTGCAGCAGAGCGGTGTAAACCGCGAAGTTAGCCTGCGAACCGGAGTGCGGCTGGACGTTGGCGTAGTCGGCGCCAAACAGCTCTTTTGCGCGATCGATAGCCAGCTGCTCGACGATATCAACGTATTCGCAACCGCCGTAGTAGCGCTTGCCCGGATAGCCTTCGGCATATTTGTTGGTCAGCTGGGAACCCTGGGCCTGCATCACGCGCGGGCTGGTGTAGTTCTCGGAGGCGATCAGTTCGATGTGCTCTTCCTGACGTACTTTTTCCTGCTCCATAGCCTGCCACAGTTCGGCATCATAATCGGCAATGTTCATTTCACGCTTTAACATCCGCATCTCCTGCTCAGCTAACAATAGATTACAGCTCTAAAAGGGGGCCTTTTTGGGCGACGGCCCACAGTATAACTGAATCGTTCGGTGATAACAGGTCTTGACAAACGATTTTACGCAAACGTTTGGCTCCGCATGGTACAAGGCTTTGAGCAATAACGTCTCTGCAAGTATCAACGGATTTCTTTTCAGGTTTGTGATGTAAATTTCTCATGTTGTAACTGGTTCGAGGGAGAGTGTTAAAGAACCATTTACATTGCAGGGTTATTTATATAAGATGCATTTAAAATGCATCATTAAGATAACACTAAAGGAAGCTGCTATGCTCGACGCTCAAACCATCGCTACGGTCAAAGCCACCATTCCCCTGCTGGTTGAAACCGGTCCGAAGCTGACCGCCCACTTCTACGATCGCATGTTTGCTCATAACCCCGAACTCAAAGAAATCTTCAATATGAGCAACCAGCGTAACGGCGATCAGCGTGAGGCGCTGTTTAACGCTATTGCCGCCTACGCGAGCAATATCGACAACCTGGCGGCCCTGCTGCCGGCGGTAGAAAAAATCGCCCAGAAGCACACCAGCTTCCAGATCAGGCCGGAGCAGTACAATATTGTCGGCGGCCACCTGCTGGCGACGCTGGATGAAATGTTCAGCCCGGGTCAGGAAGTGCTCGACGCCTGGGGCAAGGCCTACGGCGTGCTGGCAAACGTCTTTATCAACCGCGAAGCCGAAATCTATCAGGATAGCGCCCGCAAGACCGGCGGCTGGGAAGGGACCCGCGCGTTTCGCATCGTGAAGAAAACCCCGCGCAGCGCGCTGATCACCAGCTTCGAGATGGAACCGGTGGACGGCCGGCCGGTGGCTGATTATCAGCCGGGCCAGTACCTGGCCGTCTGGCTGAAGCCCGAAGGGTTTGAATATCAGGAAATTCGCCAGTACTCCCTGACGCGTAAGGCGGATGGCAAAGGCTATCGCATTGCCGTGAAGCGCGAGAACGGCGGCCAGGTATCGAACTGGCTGCACAATGCGTCAAGCGAAGGGGACGTGGTGCACCTGGCGGCGCCGGCGGGCGACTTCTTCCTTACCGTTGACGCCGAAACCCCGGTAACCCTGCTTTCCGGCGGCGTCGGTCAGACGCCAATGCTGGCGATGCTGGATTCGCTGGCCAAAGCGCAGCATCCGGCGCAGGTTAACTGGTTCCACGCGGCGGAAAACGGCGAGGTTCACGCCTTTGCCGATGAGGTCAGCGCGCTGGGTGCGGCCCTGCCTAAGTTTGCTTCTCACGTCTGGTATCGCAGCCCTGGCGAAAAGGACCGTCAGGCGGCGCGTTTTAATAGCGAAGGTTTGATGGATTTGACCGCTCAGGCAGAGGGCCTGCGCGACCCGCTGATGCAGTTCTACCTCTGCGGCCCGGTCGCCTTTATGCAGCACGCGGCGAAGCAGCTGGTGGCGCTAGGCGTGAACGGCGAACGCATTCATTACGAATGCTTTGGCCCGCATAAGGTGCTGTAATTGCTGCCCCTCTCCCCGCCGGGGAGAGGGTTAAAACTTAAATCGCTTCGTCGTCTTCTTCCCCGGTGCGGATACGAATCACGCGCGCCACGTCAAAGACAAAGATTTTGCCATCGCCGATTTTACCGGTCTGCGCCGTGCGGATAATGGTATCCACGCAGGTATCGACGATATCATCCGTAACCACGATTTCGATTTTCACTTTTGGCAGAAAATCCACCATATACTCCGCACCGCGGTACAGCTCGGTATGGCCCTTCTGACGGCCGAAGCCCTTCACTTCCGTTACCGTCATCCCAGTGATGCCGACTTCCGCCAGCGCTTCACGCACGTCATCCAGCTTGAAAGGTTTAATAATCGCATCAATCTTTTTCATGGTGTTCCTGTCTTAGAGCCTATACCACTAAGGCTATTTTACTTGCCATTTTGAACCTGGGCAGTGCTCAAAATCCTCACGTACTACGTGTACGCTCCGGTTTTTCCGCGCTGTCCGTGTTCAAACTGCCTGCGACAATAACGCCTGGTGGGATAGGCTCTTAGTCGCGTAACCGGTTGCTCACCGTATCATAACTTGCGCTATGGCGCGGAGCTACTCTTTAAAGTCGTTGGCGTCGAGCTCGTGGCGCGACAGCAGTTTATAAAATTCGGTGCGGTTGCGTCCGGCCATCCTCGCCGCGTGCGTCACGTTGCCTTTGGTAATTTGCAGCAGCTTGCGCAGGTAGTTCAGCTCAAACTGATTGCGCGCCTCGACAAAGGTCGGCAGCGCGGTATTTTCGCCTTCCAGCGCCTGCTCCACCAGAGCGTCGCCGATTACCGGCGATGAGGTCAGCGCCACGCACTGCTCAATCACGTTCACCAGCTGGCGCACGTTGCCCGGCCATTTAGCGGCCATCAGCCGCTTCATCGCGTCGGTGGAGAAGGCGCGGACAAACGGCTTATGCCGGTCGGCCGACTGCCGCAGCAGGTGGTTGGCAAGAAGCGGAATATCCTCGGTTCGATCGGCGAGAGGCGGGATCTTCAGGTTCACTACGTTCAGACGATAAAACAGATCTTCGCGGAACTCGCCGCGGGCCATCGCCTTCGGCAGGTCGCGGTGGGTGGCGGAGATGATTCGCACGTCGATGTCGATATCGCGGTTGCTGCCCAGCGGGCGCACCTTGCGCTCCTGCAGGACGCGCAGCAGTTTTACCTGCAGGGCCACCGGCATATCGCCGATCTCATCGAGAAACAGCGTGCCCCCTTCGGCGGCCTGAAATAGCCCTTCGCGATTGCTGACCGCGCCGGTAAAGGCGCCGCGGGCGTGGCCAAACAGCTCCGACTCCAGCAGCTGCTCCGGCAGGGCGCCGCAGTTGATGGCGACAAACGGCTTGGCGTGACGCGGGCTGGCGTTATGAATCGCCTGAGCGACGATCTCTTTGCCGGTGCCGCTCTGGCCGTTAATCAGCACGCTGACGTCCGACTGCGCCACCATCCCCGCCTGCTCCAGCAGACGCTGCATCAGCGGGCTGCGGGTCACAATCGCCTGGCGCCAGCGCTCATCCGTCGCCGGCGCGCTGTGCTCCAGCGCGTCATCAATGGCTTTATATAGCGCGTCTTTGTCCACCGGCTTGGTCAGGAAGCTGAATACCCCCTGCTGGGTCGCGGCCACCGCCTCGGGAATCGATCCGTGGGCGGTGAGAATAATCACCGGCATTCCCGGCTGCACCTTCTGGATTTCGGCAAACAGCTGCAGGCCGTCCATTTCATCCATGCGCAAATCGCTGACCACCAGATCGACCTTATCGCGCCCCAGCACGCGCAGCGCCTCGGGGCCGCTTTCGGCAGTGACCACGCTGTAGCCTTCGCTGACAAGGCGCATCCCCAGCAGCTTCAGCAGCCCCGGATCATCGTCCACCAGCAGCAGGCGCGCGGGTTTACGGCTCGTCATGAGTGGCCTCCGGGACTTTATCGCCGCCGTGACCGACGTCAGAATTAAAATTTCCTCCCGGCTTGCGGCTGGAGAGCTGACGCTCAATGTCGGTGAGGTTTTCCAGCTTACGCGTGGTGAGCTCCAGCTCGCCGCGCAGCTGCTGCTCCTGCTGGCGCAGCGCGTCGAGCTCGACATCGTTGGTCTGCTGTAGCTTCGCGTAGCGGGAGCGCTCTTCCACCAGCTGCAGCTGCCGGCTCTGGCCGTCGCGCCAGAGCTGATAAAGCGGGCGCACCTGCACGGCTATTTGCGCGCTGAAGGTATCCAGGCGAGAAACCAGCTCGCGCCGCTCATCCGGGGTAATTTTGGCGTCCGCCAGCAAAATGCCGCGCTTAAACGCATTCTGCCAGCGGTCGTCATCGTGCAGCCGGGCTTCCGCCCGCGCCTGCACTGGAGAAAGGCGATCGGCGCAGTCAATTCCGCGCAGCCAGTAGAGCGGATTTTTGTCGCTGATATCACCGTTCAGGGACCAGATATCGGCGCAGTCAACCGAGAGGAAATCCGCCACCTGGTGCTGCGGCAGTTCGGGCTGCGCCTTGTCGCCTGCCGTATGCGGCGATAAAGCCGCGGAACATCCGGCCAGCGCCAGGCAGGAAATGCCGGACAGCAGCCAGACTTTGACGGGACGAACCCATGCGAAAAAGTGGGACATAGTCACCCATTGTTGATTTATGTGTTGATTTTTTCCGGCCCGGCGGCGGGGAGCGTGATGCGAAAACAGATAAGCCCCGGTTTATCGTCGACCAGGCTGAGCTCGCCCTGCATTTGTCGCACGCAGTCCCGCGCAATGCTTAACCCGAGACCGCTGCCTTTTACCGCCCCTTTACGCTGGTGGCTTCCCTGATAAAAGGGCTCAAAAATCATTTTTCTTTCCGCCGGCGGTATCGGCTCGCCGCTGTTGCTTACGTCGATGCGCACCTGCTCGCCGTGCCGGTAGCTATGGATATGAATGTTACCGGATTCAGCCCCATAGTGCACCGCATTGGAGTAGAGATTATCCAGCACGCTGGTCAGCAAAGCCGGCTCCGCCTGGCAGAAGCGGGCCTCAAGGCTGAGATCCGTTCGCATCAGTTTAGCTCTTGCCGGCAGACTGTGGGCAGAAACGACGCTTTCGACCAGCTCTGCCAGGTTAACCGTCTCGCGCGCCACCGGGCCGTCGGCCTGTTTACGGTTGTAATCAAGCAGCTGTTCAATCAGCTTTTGCAAGTTGCGGCTGCTGCCATCAAGGATCTCGACAATCTCCTGCTGCTCGGCGGTCAAAGGCCCGGCGACGCGGTCGGCAAGCAGCTCCGTACCTTCGCGCATGCTGGCTAAGGGGGTTTTCAGCTCATGGGAGAGATGGCGCAAAAACTGATGCCGCTGCGACTCCAGCCAGGCCAGGCGCTCGCTCAGCCAGATGATGCGCTCGCCGACCGAGCGCAGCTCGCGCGGCCCGGTAAACAGCGCCGCGTTATCCAGGGACTTCCCTTCCCCCAGCCGGTTAATCATCTTCTCAATTCCTTTTACCGGGCCGATGATCATGCGGGTAAACAGCAGCACCAGCGCCAGGCTAAGCAGGAACAGCACCAGCGCCTGCCAGCCGAAGAACTGCCCGCGTTCGGCGATCTCCTGCTGCAGCTGCTGCCCGCGGGAATAAACGACCGTTCGGGTGGCCTGCACCATCATGCTGCTGTTCGCGGCGAAGGCTTCCAGGCTCTCTGCGGACTTTGCCTCAGGGCTGCTGTTTTTACACCTCAGCTGCGCCAGGTCGCTCAAATCCTGGCGCAGCGCCTGCCAGATTTTCTCATCCGGCAGGACGCCGGCGTGGGCGTCCAGCATTTCGCTGTAGCGCTGGCGCTGATTCTGATAAACCTTCGCCAGCGTCGGATCGTCCAGCACGCAGTACTGGCGGTAGCTGCGCTCCATTTCCAGCGAAGCGTTAACCATGGCCTCGCTGCGGCGGGCGTCGACCAGCGTGGTCCGGTTGATGTGCGCGGCCTGGGCGCTGAGAGCGTTCAGGCTCTGCCACGCCTGCCAGGCCAGAACCAGCAGCGGTAGCAGGATCAGCACAAAGGAGAGCGTCACCAGCTGGCGCAGCGAACGGGGGAAAAGGGAGAGTCGCTTCAAATATATAGCCTCAAACGTTAGCTTAAGACGATGCTAACCGAGGATGCCGCAGAGTAACAGGAGCAATCAGCGGATCTGCCGCACGAAGGACGACGGTCCGGGGCGAAGCCGGTCAGCGGCGCGGATAATCACGCCGCTGGCTTGCCATAGGGCGGAAATAATAAAGCCAGGCATTTGCCTGGCTTTATTAAGAAATAAGGCGGTGCCTAACTCGACGTTTCGCCCGATGGCTGATAAAGCGGAGCTATTATCAGGAGCTGGACGGCAGGCACCTTGTTGTGCGTCATTCGAAGTTTATGTAGCGCATCCCGAAGGGGCTGACATAAGAAGGTGAATGAGCCACTGCATATTATTATGCACGTTCTATGCCACATTACAAAACATTTTATTAACACAATGAAATATAATGCGTTTTATGCATTTAACACCCCGAACTGCAACGTCTGATTTTTCGCCACAGTGTCGCCATTTAGCAACACTTAAAAACCGGCCTCATGGGAACTTTTAAAATCAACAACTTAAATGTCTCCATTTGGCGACACCCCTTCCCCGCGTTTGTCGGTAAATCCCGACACCCTGCCGCGATATCCATCACAAACAAAAAGGCCCCCCGCTATTGCAGGAGGCCTTTTAGAGCAAAGCGCCTGGGACCGGTTTAGCCTAGCTGCTTACGCGCGTTGCGGAAGATACGCATCCACGGGCTGTCCTCGCCCCAGTTTTCCGGGTGCCAGGAGTTGGCCACGGTGCGGAAGACGCGCTCAGGGTGCGGCATCATGATGGTAGCGCGACCGCTTTCGCTGGTGACGGCGGTAATCCCGTTCGGTGAGCCGTTCGGGTTCGCCGGATAGCTTTCGGTGACCTTACCGAAGTTATCCACGAAGCGCAGCGCAACCAGCCCTTTGCTCTCAAGCTGCGCCAGATGCGCGCCGTCGCGAACCTCCACCTGCCCTTCGCCGTGGGAAACGGCGATAGGCATCATTGAGCCGACCATCCCCTGCAGCAGCAGAGACGGGCTTTGCGTCACTTCAACCAGGCTGAAGCGCGCCTCAAAGCGGTCGGAGTGGTTACGCACGAAGCGCGGCCACAGGTCGCTTCCCGGGATCAGCTCCCGCAGGTTGGACATCATCTGGCAGCCGTTGCACACGCCCAGCGCCAGGGTCTGCGGACGATGGAAGAAGGTCGCAAACTCGTCGCGCACGCGGTCGTTGAACAGTATCGATTTCGCCCAGCCTTCGCCCGCCCCCAGCACGTCGCCGTAGGAGAAGCCGCCGCAGGCTACCAGCGCCTGGAAATCGGCCAGGCCGGTACGGCCGGCAAGCAGGTCGCTCATGTGCACGTCTACGGCATCAAAGCCCGCGCGATGGAAGGCCGCGGCCATCTCCACGTGCGAGTTGACTCCCTGCTCGCGCAGCACCGCCACCTTCGGACGCGCGCCGGTCGCAATGTACGGCGCGGCGATATCATCGCTGATATCGAAGGAGAGCTTAACGTTGAGGCCCGGATCGCTGTCGTTGCCTTTCGCGGCGTGTTCGCTATCGGCACACTCGGGGTTATCGCGCAGACGCTGCATCTGCCAGGTGGTTTCTGCCCACCACGTACGCAGCGTAGAGCGGCTTTCGCTGAATACCGGGCTGCCGTCGGCGGTGATGACAAAGCGGTCGCCTGCCGTTGCCTGACCGAGGTAGTGGGTGCACTCCGCCAGGCCGTGGGACGCCAGCAGCGCTTCAACCGCCTCGCGATCCGCGGCGCGGACCTGAATCACGCCGCCCAGCTCTTCGTTGAACAGCGCCGCCAGGCTATCGTCGCCCAGCGCGGCGATATCCACATCCACGCCGCAGTGGCCGGTAAAGGCCATTTCGGCCAGCGTCACCAGCAGGCCGCCGTCAGAACGATCGTGGTAAGCCAGCAGCTTACGTTCAGCCACCAGCGCCTGCATTGCGTCCCAGAAGCCTTTCAGCTGCGCGACGTCGCGCACGTCCGCCGGAGTATCGCCCAGCTGGCGATAGACCTGCGCCAGCGCGGTCGCGCCCAGCGCGTTGCGGCCGTTGCCTAAATCAATCAGCAGCAGGGCGTTATCTTCGGTGGAGAGCTGCGGCGTGACGGTACGACGCACATCTTCCACGCGGGCAAAAGCGGTGATCACCAGCGACAGCGGAGAAGTCATCTCACGCTGCTCGCCGCCTTCCTGCCAGCGGGTTTTCATCGACATCGAATCTTTGCCGACCGGGATAGTCAGACCCAGAGCCGGACACAACTCTTCGCCAACCGCTTTCACCGCTTCGTACAGGCCGGCATCTTCGCCCGGGTGTCCGGCCGCCGCCATCCAGTTTGCCGAAAGCTTCACGCGATTCAGCGCGCCAATCTGCGTGGCCGCCATGTTGGTCAGCGCTTCCCCTACCGCCAGGCGGGCGGAGGCGGCAAAGTCCAGTAACGCCACCGGCGTGCGTTCGCCAAGCGCCATCGCTTCGCCGTAGTAGCTATCGAGGCTGGCGGTGGTGACCGCGCAGTTAGCTACCGGGATCTGCCACGGGCCAACCATCTGATCGCGCGCCACCATACCGGTCACGGTACGGTCACCGATGGTGACGAGGAAGGTTTTTTCCGCCACCGCCGGCAGGTGCAAAACGCGATTTACCGCATCGGCAACGGTCATGCCCTGGCGGTTCAGCGCTTCACCTTTCGCCTTCAGGGTCTGCACGTCGCGGGTCATTTTCGGCGTTTTACCCAGCAGCACGTCCAGCGGCAGATCGATCGGCTGGTCGTTGAAATGGCTGTCGCTCATATTCAGATGCAGCTCTTCGGTAGCGTCGCCGATCACGGCGTAAGGCGCGCGCTCGCGGCGGCACAGCTCGTCGAACAGCGGCAGCTGGTCCGGCGCCACCGCCAGCACGTAGCGCTCCTGGGATTCGTTACACCAGATTTCCAGCGGGCTCATGCCCGGTTCATCGCTGAGAATATCGCGCAGCTGGAATTTACCGCCACGGCCGCCGTCGCTCACCAGCTCCGGCATCGCGTTCGAAAGGCCGCCCGCGCCGACGTCGTGGATAAAAAGAATCGGGTTGGCGTCGCCCAGCTGCCAGCAGCGGTCAATAACCTCCTGGCAGCGGCGCTCCATTTCCGGGTTGTCGCGCTGGACGGAGGCAAAATCGAGGTCCGCATCAGACTGGCCGGATGCCATAGACGATGCCGCGCCGCCGCCGAGGCCAATGTTCATCGCCGGGCCGCCGAGGACGATAAGCTTCGCCCCCACGCTAATTTCGCCTTTCTGCACGTGTTCGGCGCGAATGTTGCCGATACCGCCGGCCAGCATGATCGGCTTGTGGTAGCCGCGCAGCTCTTCACCGTTGTGGCTGGTAACCTTTTCTTCATAGGTGCGGAAGTAGCCGTTCAGCGCCGGACGACCAAATTCGTTGTTAAACGCCGCGCCGCCCAGCGGGCCGTCGGTCATGATATCCAGCGCGGTTACGATGCGGTCCGGTTTGCCAAAATCTTCTTCCCACGGCTGTTCAAAGCCCGGGATGCGCAGGTTAGAAACCGAGAACCCGACCAGGCCCGCTTTGGGTTTCGCCCCGCGTCCGGTTGCGCCCTCATCGCGGATTTCGCCGCCGGAGCCGGTCGCCGCGCCCGGCCACGGGGAAATCGCCGTCGGGTGGTTATGCGTTTCAACCTTCATCAGGATATGCGCCGCTTCCTGGTGGTAGTCGTAAATCCCTTCCTGATGGCTGGCGAAAAAGCGACCGACGTTTGAACCTTCCATCACCGCGGCGTTATCTTTATAGGCGGACAGGACGTAGTCCGGGGTCTTCTCAAAGGTATTTTTGATCATCTTAAACAGCGACTTCGGCTGCTGTTCGCCGTCGATGACCCAGTCGGCGTTAAAAATCTTGTGGCGGCAGTGCTCGGAGTTAGCCTGCGCGAACATATACAGCTCGATATCGTTCGGGTTACGGCCCAGCGTTTTGAAGGCATCCTGCAGATAGTCGATTTCGTCTTCCGCCAGCGCCAGCCCCAGACAGAGGTTGGCGTCAATCAGCGCCTGGCGACCCTGGCCCAGCAGGTCAACGCTGGTGACCGGCGCCGGCTGATGCTGAGCGAACAGCTTCTCGCCCTCTTCCAGCGCGTTAAATACGCTTTCCATCATTCGGTCGTGCAGCTCATCCGCAACCACGGCCCACTGCTCTGCGCTCAGCGTGCCGGCTTCAACGTAGTACGCCACGCCGCGCTCAAGGCGCACAACCTGTGCCAGGCCGCAGTTATGGGCGATATCGGTAGCTTTAGAAGACCAGGGGGAGATGGTGCCAGGGCGGGGAGTGACGAGCAGTAATTTACCGGTTGGGGTATGGCTACTTAAGCTTGGGCCATACTTGAGCAGTCGTGCCAGCCTCTCGCGATCCTCACCGCCGAGCGGGGCGTTCAGGTCGGCAAAATGAACATACTCTGCATATATTGTGCTTACCGGGATGTTGGCCGCCTGAAAACGTGCCAGCAGTTTATTGATACGAAATGCCGACAGTGCAGGTGAACCACGCAAAATTTCCATCATAAGTCTCTCGTCTTCGAAGCTTTCAATATGAGCCAGGGGGGAAACGGGCGCTATTATAGTGAATCCTGTCCCCTGACGAAACCGTTTGCGTGGAAATATAATCATTCGCCGCGTTTATCAATAAATGTGACCTCCATCGCGAATAAGTTGCCAACTGGCGCATTCTTAAGCAAAATGCCGCACATTCACCGACAACCTTTTACTTTTTCCGGTCATAGTCTGCTGAGGAACACAGAGCTGCAGAAGATTAACCATCTGAAAAAACTAAAGATTAATTATCTGCTCATCGGCATTGTTACCTTACTGCTGGCGGCCGCCCTGTGGCCGTCGATCCCGTGGTCGGGAAAACCGGAGAATCGGGTTGCGGGAATCATATCGCGCGGAGAGCTGCGGCTCAGCACCATCAATTCGCCGATGACCTTTGCGGCTATCAATGACAAAAGCTACGGCCTTGATTACGAGCTGGCGCAGCAGTTTGCCGACTACCTCGGCGTCAAGCTGAAGGTCACCGTGCGGCAGAATATCAGCCAGCTCTTCGACGATCTGGATGACGGTAAGGCCGATATGCTCGGCGCCGGGCTGGTCTATAACTCCGAGCGGGTGAAGAACTATCAGCCGGGACCGAGCTACTATTCGGTATCGCAGCAGCTGGTCTATCGGGTCGGCAACGTCCGCCCGCGTACCCTTGCCAACCTCAATGCGGACCAGCTGGCTATCGCGCCGGGCCACGTCGCCATTAACGACCTGCAGGCGCTAAAGGAGAGTAAATACCCCGATCTCAGCTGGCGCGTCGATGAGAAACGCGGCACCACGGCGCTGATGCAGGCGGTCATCGATGGCGATCTGAACTACACCATCGCCGACTCCGTGGCGGTCAGCCTGTTTCAGCGCGTTCACCCTGAGCTGGCGGTGGCGCTGGATATCACCGATGAGCAGCCGGTAACCTGGTTTAGCGTCAAGGGCGACGACAATTCGCTGTCGGCGGCGATGCTCGATTTCTTCAACAACATTAATGAAGACGGCACGCTGGCGCGGCTGGAAGAGAAGTATCTCGGGCACGGCAACGATTTCGACTATGTCGATACGCGCACTTTCCTTCGGGCGGTAGAAAATATCCTGCCGGATCTGCAGCCGATGTTTGAAAAATACGCCCGCCAGATCGACTGGCGCCTGCTGGCGGCGATTTCCTGGCAGGAGTCGCACTGGGACCCGCAGGCAACCTCCCCGACCGGGTCCGCGGGATGATGATGCTCACCAGAAACACCGCTCAGAGCCTGGGATTAACCGACCGCACCGATGCCGAACAGAGCATCAACGGCGGCATGCGTTATCTGCAGGATATGATGAATAAGGTTCCGGATTCGGTGCCCAAAGATGAGCGGATCTGGTTTGCGCTGGCGGCCTACAATATGGGCTACGCGCATATTCTCGACGCCATCGACCTGACGAAAAAACAGAAAGGTAACCCCAACAGCTGGGCGGACGTCAAGCAGCGCCTGCCGCTGCTCAGCCAAAAATCCTACTACAGCCGGCTGAAATACGGCTACGCGCGGGGCCATGAAGCGTACGCTTACGTCGAGAACATTCGCAAGTACCATATTAGCCTGGTGGGCTATCTCTCCGAGAAGGAGAGCAATGACGAGCAGGCGCTGGCGATGGCCGGCGACTATCCGGCGGTGATGCCGGATGAGGTAGATAAAAAGGAGGAGCGGACGCTACCGTTCTTTCAGTTCCGCGCCGAAGCGCTGGTCGATAACGCCAAATTCAAAATGCCCGGGCTGAGCCACTACTAGCCCTCGCCCTCCTGGCGCGCCTTTTTCAGCGCCTTTTTCTCTTCCCGCCGCCAGCGGAAAAAATCGCTCAGCATGGCCGAGCACGAGTCAGCGAGAACGCCTTCGGCGATCTCAACCCGATGGTTCATCCCCGGATGGTGCAGCACATCGATTAGCGATCCGGCGGCGCCGGTTTTGGCATCCCGGGCGCCAAATACCAGCCGCGAGATGCGGCTATGGACCATCGCCCCGGCGCACATCACGCAGGGCTCAAGCGTCACGTACAGCGTAGCGTCAATCAGGCGGTAGTTTTGCAGCACCAGCCCGCCCTGACGGATGGCCATAATCTCGGCGTGCGCGGTCGGATCGTGACGGCCGATGGGGCGATTCCAGCCCTCGCCGATGACCTGATTATTGTGTACCAGCACGGCGCCCACCGGCACTTCGCCCTCTTCCCAGGCGCGTTTAGCCAGCGTCAAAGCGTGGCGCATCCAGTATTCATCATTGCGTTCATGGTCAGACAAAGCGGGGACTCCTGTGCAAAAGCGGGGCGCATTATACATGCCGGCCGTGCATTAGACACTATCACTCTAGCTGATGCAGGTCGCCCTGCGGCGTCACCCGCCAGCGATGCTGGCAAAAGCAGAGCAGCGGATTATCCTGCTCGCTGTCGCTATAGCCGCTATACAAGCGCAGCGGCGCGCCGATTTTTTGCTCCAGCTGCACCACTTTTTCATGCCCCAGGCAGCGCAGGGTCAGGACCCAGCCGCCGTAGCGCCGCGCCATTCTGCTGGCGATGAGGTTCACTTTGGGTAGCCAGGGCGTATCAAAATAGACCTGCTCCACCAGCGACTGCGGCGAGCCGGTGATCAGCCAGACGTCGGCATCGGTGCTGGTCAGGTAGCCCGTCAGCCGGGCATGCACCACCGGGAACGCCGTCACGTGCTGGCGAAACCAGCGGACAAAGTTAGCCTCCAGGCGCCTGAGCGTCGCCTCGCTGCGCCCGCAGGTGGACGCCCACAGCAGCAGGCTCATCGGCCAGCGCGCCGCCCTGCCGTTGATCAGCAGCCCGCCGAGGATAAGCGGCAGCAACGCAATCACCGGCAGCAGATTCAGAGGCTGATGACGCAGGACGTAGCGTATAAAGCTGCCAAACATATCCTGCTGATGCAGGGTTCCATCAAGATCAAAAAAGACCACCCGACGCGTAGCGCTATTCAAATCTAACCTCTTCTTTTCATCATTACGGCTTAGCGATAGCTTACCAGCCTTGCCTCCTGAATATTAAAAACATCTGCGGGCGTTGAATTTGGGTTAAGGTCGTGCATCAAGAAATCTCGCCGTAGAATTTTTAATTCGCCATAATCCTCTTATAATCGAATACAAAATTCTTTCAGCAAGAGGCGAAGGCTGTCCTCAGGAAAACCTATGAACTGTTTAATCCGCATTCGTCAGCGCTATCCCTCGCTGGCGGCAAGCGATAAGAAGCTGGCTGATTTTATCCTCGCCGAGCCGGACCAGACCCGTCACCTGAGCTCGCAGCAGCTGGCGGGCGAAGCGGGCGTCAGCCAGTCCAGCGTGGTGAAATTCGCCCAGAAGATGGGCTTTAAAGGTTTTCCGGCCCTGAAGCTGGCGCTAAGCGAAGCGCTGGCCAGCGCCCCCGATCCGCAGTCGGTCCCGGTGCATAACCAGATCCTCGGCGACGATCCGCTGCGCCTGGTGGGTGAAAAGCTGATTAAGGATAACGTGGCGGCGATGCACGCCTCGCTGGACGTTAACAGCGAAGAGAAGCTGCTGGAGGCCGTTGCGCTGCTGCGCACCGCCCGTCGGGTCATTATTACCGGCATCGGCGCCTCGGGCCTGGTGGCGCGCAACTTCAGCTGGAAGCTGATGAAGATTGGCGTTAACGCCGTCGCCGAGCAGGATATGCACGCCCTGCTGGCCACCATCCAGGCAATGTCGCCTGACGATCTGCTGCTCGCCATCTCCTACTCCGGCGAGCGGCGTGAAATCAACATGGCGGCGGCAGAAGCCCTGCGCGTCGGCTGCCGGATCCTGGCGATCACCGGCTTCACCCCCAACGCGCTGCAGCAGCAGGCCTCCCTGTGTCTCTACACCATTGCCGAAGAGCAGGCGACGCGCAGCGCGGCGATCTCCTCGACCAGCGCGCAGATGATGCTGACGGATCTGCTGTTTATGGCGCTGGTGCAGCAGGATCTTGAGCATGCGCCGGACCGCATTCGCCACAGCGAGGCGCTGGTGAAAAAACTGGTGTGAGCAGAAAATGGGCGTATAATGCCCGCCCTGTTTGTGTTGTTTCTGAGAATTACCTGATGGCGCTGTTAATTACCAAAAAATGCATCAACTGCGATATGTGCGAACCGGAGTGTCCGAACGAGGCCATTTCGATGGGTGAGAGCATTTATGAAATTAACAGCGATCGCTGCACGGAGTGCGTGGGCCATTATGAAACGCCCACCTGTCAAAAAGTGTGCCCGATCCCCAATACGATCCTCAAAGATCCGGCGCGCCCGGAGAACGAAGAGCAGCTGTGGGATAAGTTTGTGCTAATGCACCACGCGGATAAAATCTAGCTCTCGATAATGACCGTTGCGCAGGCGTAGTGGCGCTCATCGGCCAGCGTGACGTGAATCGCGCTGACCCCCAGGCGCTGCGCCAGATTCTTCGCCTCACCCCATAAGCGTAGCTTCGGTTTACCCAGCTCGTCGTTGTAGACTTCAAACTGGTTAAAAGCCAAACCGTTACGAATCCCGGTCCCCAGCGCTTTTGCCGCCGCCTCTTTCACCGCAAAGCGCTTGGCCAGAAAGCGCACCGGCTGCTGGTGCTGCTCCCAGATTGCCCACTCGCTATCGCTTAAAACGCGTCGGGCAAGGCGATCGCCGCTGCGGGCGATCACCGCTTCAATGCGGGCAATTTCAACGATATCCGTGCCCAGCCCGAGAATAGCCATTAAGGACGGGCTTCCTGCATCAGGCGCTTCATTTCAGCAACCGCTTCCTTCAGGCCGCTCATCACCGCGCGACCGATAATCGCGTGGCCGATATTCAGCTCATGCATTTCCGGCAGTCGGGCGATGGCCTTGACGTTGTGGTAGGTCAGACCGTGTCCGGCATTGACCTTCAGGCCCAGGCTGGCGGCGTAGGTGGCCGCTTTGGCAATGCGCTCGAGCTCTTTCGCCTGCTGAGCGTCGCTTTCGGCGTCCGCGTAGCAGCCGGTATGAATTTCGATATAGGGCGCGCCGACTTCCGCCGCCGCCTTAATTTGCGCAAAATCGGCATCAATGAACAGCGAAACCAGAATGCCGGCGTCGGCAAGGCGCCGGCAGGCGTCGCGCATTTTTTCGCGCTGGCCGGCAACGTCCAGGCCGCCTTCGGTGGTCACTTCCTGGCGCTTTTCCGGCACCAGGCAGCAGAAATGCGGTTTGGTTTCGCAGGCGATGGTCAGCATCTCTTCGGTGACCGCCATTTCGAGGTTCATGCGGGTATCCAGCGTCTGACGCAGGATGCGCACGTCGCGGTCGGTGATATGGCGGCGATCTTCGCGCAGATGCACGGTAATACCGTCGGCACCGGCCTGCTCGGCGATAAACGCGGCCTGTACCGGGTCCGGGTATGCGGTGCCGCGAGCGTTACGTAGCGTTGCGATATGGTCAATGTTGACCCCTAACAGTAATTCAGCCATGACAATCCTCATTGTTCATTATTTGTTTTATCCGCTCGCGCCACGCTGGCGGGGATAAACTGGCGAAACAGCTCCCGGCTCTTCAGCGGCTTGCCGCCAAGATACGGCTTCAGGGCGATACGGGTAAAGCGTTTGGCGGCACGTAAGGCATCGCTATCCGGAAATTCACGGCTAGCCAGCGCCTTCAAATGGTGCCCGGTAAAGCTGCTGTTATCAATAACCAGGCTGGCGATAAAGCCTTTTTCTTCGCGGTAGCGATAGGTCATGGTATCGGAGACCGCTTCGCCGCTGCCGGCACAGTGCAGGAAATCGACGCCGTAGCCGAGATGCCCGAGCAGGGCTAGCTCGAAACGGCGTAAAGCGGGTTCCGGTGAACCGCTCGCGCCGGCCAGCGCCTGCAGACAGTGCAGGTAGTCGAAAAAGAGTCCAGAGAAACGGGTTTCGTGTTCGAGCACGCGGGAGAGCAGCTCATTGACGTAGAGGCCGCTATAGAGCGTAACCCCGCTGAGCGGGAGCGCCAGCGAGACGGCCTCGGCGCTGCGCAGCGTTTTGACTTCGCCACGGCCGCCAAAGCGGAGCAGTAAGGGGGTAAAAGGCTGGAGGGCGCCTTTGAGGCTGGAGCGTTTGGAACGCGCGCCCTTGGCAACAAGGCGCACGCGGCCCGACTCTTCCGTGAAAACGTCCAGCATCAGGCTGGTTTCGCTCCACGGGCGGCTATGCAGGACGAAAGCGCGCTGCCAGCCTTCCATCATACGCGTCGTCTTGCAGGCGACAGGCGCGCCGGCCGCGTCCATTCACTCCGGACGCTGGCTGCGGTACGCTCCCGGAGACTCGCGATCGTGCCGCCTGCCTGCGCCTCGAAAGCCATAGAGTATTTAACTCAGAGATCGTCAACGTAGCCGAGGCTGCGCAGCGCGCGCTCGTCGTCGGCCCAGCCGGATTTGACCTTCACCCACAGTTCGAGGTGAACCGGCGCTTCGAACATATCCTGCATGTCCTTACGCGCTTCAATGCCGATGGTTTTGATTTTGGCACCTTTGTTGCCAATCACCATCTTCTTCTGCCCTTCACGCTCAACGAGGATCAGGCCGTTAATATCATAACCGCCACGCTCGTTGGCCTGGAAACGCTCGATCTCAACCGTGACGGAGTACGGCAGCTCGGCGCCGAGGAAGCGCATCAGCTTCTCACGGATGATTTCAGAAGCCATAAAGCGCTGGGAGCGATCGGTGATGTAATCTTCCGGGAAGTGATGAATCGCTTCCGGCAGATGTTTACGCACGATCCCGGCGATAGTATCGACGTTGGTCCCGGTTTCTGCGGAAATAGGCACGATATCGAGGAAGTTCATCTGGCTTGCCAGGAACTGCAGGTGCGGCAGCAGATCGGCCTTCTCCTGCACGTTATCGACTTTGTTCACCGCAAGAATAACCGGCGCCCTGGCGTCGCGCAGCTTGCCCAGCACCATTTCGTCATCGGCGGTCCAGCGGGTGCCTTCGACCACGAAGATCACCAGCTCAACGTCGCCAATCGAACTGCTTGCCGCTTTGTTCATCAGGCGGTTAATCGCCCGCTTCTCTTCCATATGCAGCCCGGGAGTATCAACGTAGATTGCCTGATACGGCCCTTCGGTATGGATACCAACGATGCGGTGACGGGTGGTCTGCGCCTTACGCGAAGTAATCGAAATCTTCTGCCCAAGCAGCTTGTTCAACAGCGTGGATTTACCCACGTTCGGGCGGCCAACGATGGCAACAAACCCGCAGTAATTTTTTTCTTCGCTCATTCCAGCTCCAGCTTTTTCAGCGCCTGTTCGGCGGCAGCCTGCTCCGCCTTGCGACGGCTGGAACCCGTGCCGACCACCGGTTCACTCAGGCCGCTAACCTGGCAGTGGATAGTAAATTCCTGATCGTGTGCTTCCCCGCGCACCTGAACCACCAAATAGGACGGCAGCGGCAGGTGGCGACCCTGCAGATACTCCTGCAGGCGGGTCTTCGGATCTTTTTGCTTATCGCCCGGGCTAATTTCGTCCAGACGAGTTTGGTACCAGGAGAGGATCAGACGTTCGATATTCTGAATATCGCTGTCGAGGAAAACTCCGCCAATTAACGCTTCGACGGTATCAGCCAGAATCGACTCACGACGGAAGCCACCGCTTTTCAATTCACCCGGCCCCAGACGCAGACACTCACCCAGCTCGAACTCGCGGGCGATTTCCGCCAGCGTGTTGCCCCGTACCAGCGTCGCGCGCATGCGGCTCATATCGCCTTCGTCAACCCGAGGGAAGCGATGGTAGAGCGCATTCGCGATCACAAAACTCAAAATAGAGTCGCCTAAGAATTCCAGGCGCTCATTGTGTTTGCTGCTGGCACTGCGGTGAGTTAATGCCTGTTGCAACAGCTCCTGATGATTAAAAGTGTAGCCCAGCTTCCGTTGAAGCCGATTAATTACGATGGGGTTCATGCGTTACCAATAGATGAATGCGTCAAAAATGCAGCACACGAAACCGACCTGAGCACTCTCGCCAACTTCACGTTGCATGCGCGCTTGCTTGTCGCCTTCCTGCAACCCAAATTATTGAGAGAATAAACAATCAACGCGGTTTCGTGTGCAGTGTCACTCTTACGAGAGACAACCAAAACTTCGGGGGGATATTCTATACGCAACGACAGGGGATGTCGTTAGTTTGGATGGATTTAAATATTAAATAATTCACGCTGCCGATATTGCAGCGGCAGCGTGAATCGGCCAGGGAAATTAGTGGATGCTGCCGATGCGCGATAAACGCACGCCGGTCGGCCACTCGCCTTCCTGTTTTTCGAAGCTCATCCAGATGGCGGTAGCTTTACCCACCAGGTTGGCTTCCGGCACGAAGCCCCAGTAGCGGCTATCCGCGCTATTATCGCGGTTGTCGCCCATCATGAAATAGTGGCCCGGCGGCACAATCCAGGTCGCCAGCGGCAGGCCGGACTGATGGTAGTACATCCCTACCTGATCCTGGGCAATCGGCACGGTCAGAATACGGTGGGTCACCTCACCCAGCGTCTCTTTGCGCTCGGTCAGGCGAATACCGTCCGCCTTGCTCTCGCCCTTCGGCAGCTGCCAGAACCCGCTGGTCGCTTCCCCGCCGTTGCTGCGCGAGAAAGTCTGAACGAAATCGCTCGGCTCAACGTTGGAGTAGGTGACCGGCAGCGCGTTGCCGCACGCCTGGCCGGAGCTGCATCCCGGCAGGATGGTAACCTGCTTGGTCAGCGGATCGTAGGTGACTTTATCGCCCGGCAGCCCCACAGCGCGCTTGATGTAGTCGAGGCGCGGATCTTCCGGGTATTTAAATACCACGATATCGCCGCGCTTCGGATGCCCGGTTTCGATCAGCGTTTTCTGGTAAATCGGATCTTTAATCCCGTAGGCAAATTTCTCGACCAGAATAAAATCGCCGATCAACAGCGTCGGCATCATCGAGCCCGACGGGATCTGGAACGGCTCGTAAATAAATGAGCGCACCACCAGCACGATGGCCAGCACCGGGAACACCGAGGCCCCGGTTTCCAGCCAGCCCGGTTTCGGGCCGACTTTCTTCAGCGTTGTTTTATCAAGCCCTTCGCCGGTCGCCGCCTGAGCGGCGGCCTGGGCTGCGCGGCGCTTCGGTGCAAAGATAAACTTATCCAGACACCATAAAAGCCCCGTTACCAGGGTTGCGATCACCAGGATCAGGGCAAACATGTTCGCCATGACAGCTCCTTAATGGTTATTTTCCGTCTTTACCGACGTGCAGAATGGCGAGGAACGCTTCCTGCGGCAGCTCAACGTTGCCCACTTGCTTCATACGTTTCTTACCGTCTTTCTGCTTCTGCAGCAGCTTTTTCTTACGGCTGACGTCGCCGCCGTAGCACTTCGCCAGCACGTTTTTACGCAGCTGCTTGACGGTGGAACGGGCGATGATGTGGTTGCCGATTGCCGCCTGAATGGCGATATCGAACTGCTGACGCGGGATCAGCTCTTTCATCTTTTCCACCAGCTCGCGGCCGCGGTACGGAGCGTTATCGTTGTGGGTGATTAGCGCCAGCGCATCGACGCGCTCGCCGTTGATCAGCACATCGACGCGCACCATGTTGGATGCCTGGAAGCGCTTGAAGTTGTAGTCCAGCGACGCGTAGCCGCGGGACGTTGACTTCAGGCGATCGAAGAAGTCGAGCACCACTTCCGCCATCGGGATTTCATAGGTCAGCGCAACCTGTTTACCGTGGTAAACCATGTTGGTCTGCACGCCGCGCTTCTCAATGCACAGGGTAATGACGTTGCCGAGGTACTCCTGCGGCAGCAGCATATGACACTCGGCAATAGGTTCGCGCAGCTCGTAAATGTTATTCAGCGGCGGCAGCTTGGACGGACTGTCGACGTAGATAACCTCTTTCGCCGTGGTCTCGACTTCATAAACTACCGTTGGCGCGGTGGTAATCAGGTCCAGATCGTATTCGCGCTCCAGACGCTCCTGGATGATCTCCATGTGCAGCAGGCCAAGGAAGCCGCAACGGAAGCCAAAGCCCAGCGCCGTCGAGCTTTCTGGTTCATAGAACAGCGAGGCGTCGTTGAGGCTCAGCTTGCCCAGCGCATCGCGGAAGCTTTCGTAATCGTCAGAGCTCACCGGGAACAGGCCGGCGTATACCTGCGGTTTGACCTTTTTGAAACCTGGCAGCGCTTTGTCCGCCGGGTTACGGGCAGTGGTCAGGGTATCGCCCACCGGCGCGCCGAGGATGTCTTTAATCGCGCATACCAGCCAGCCTACTTCGCCGCACTTCAGCTCGGTACGATCGACCTGTTTCGGCGTAAAGATACCGAGACGATCGGCGTTATAAACCTGCCCGGTACTGATGACCTTAATTTTGTCGCCCTTGCGCATGGTGCCGTTTTTAATACGCACCAGCGAAACAACGCCGAGATAGTTATCGAACCAGGAGTCGATGATCAGCGCCTGCAGCGGGGCGTCCGGGTCACCTTCCGGCGGCGGAATGTCGCGCACCAGTCGCTCCAGCACGTCCGGAACGCCTACGCCGGTCTTCGCCGAGCAGCGCACCGCATCGGCGGCGTCAATGCCGACGATATCTTCAATTTCTTCCGCCACGCGCTCCGGATCGGCCGCAGGCAGGTCGATTTTGTTAAGGACCGGCACAACTTCCAGATCCATTTCCATCGCGGTATAGCAGTTCGCCAGCGTTTGGGCCTCAACTCCTTGACCGGCATCGACAACCAGCAGCGCGCCTTCGCAGGCGGCCAGAGAGCGCGAAACTTCGTAGGAGAAGTCGACGTGTCCCGGGGTGTCGATAAAGTTCAGCTGGTAGGTCTCACCGTTGGTGGCCTTATAATCCAGGGTGACGCTCTGTGCTTTAATGGTAATGCCGCGCTCACGCTCAAGATCCATGGAATCCAGTACCTGAGCTTCCATTTCACGATCGGAAAGGCCACCGCAAATCTGGATGATACGGTCAGACAACGTAGACTTACCGTGGTCGATGTGGGCGATGATTGAAAAGTTACGTATATTCTTCATATTTAGAGTTAATTATGCCTTACGCGTATCATGAGGCCACTGTTCTGTGCCTGACGTTTTTTAATCCGAAAACGCCGCATTCTACACTACATCCTTGAAACCAGGAAATGCTCTTACAGCTAGCATAGCCGGAGTAAATGGCGGGCTCTTACGGGAATGGTAAATAAAAAATAAAGGCCAGTGGAATCACTGGCCTGCTTCTGAAGAGGGGTTCTCGATACGCACTAAATCGGGCGCTAAACCGACGCTAATGATGATCGGCTGCCACGACTGCCGGGCGGCCAGGCCGGGAGAGAGCCCGCGCGCAACCAGGAATCCACCGACGCCGCCGAGTAGCGCGCCGCAGAGGGAAGCAAAATCATTAGCGAACAGCACCTGGAAGAGGGATGCCATCACAAACAGCCCAACCAGCGGCGCCATATACACCAGCAGCGCGGAGCCTAACAGGCTGCTTTCCGCGATGCCGAGCTCAACTTTTTGTCCAGGGCTCAGCGGCTGCGCGCTGGGCACGCTGATGGTGTGGCTGGTTTGCGGCCCCAGCTTATTGAGCACCCGGCTACCGCAGCCGGCGCGCGAGGCGCAGCTGCTGCAGGATGCTTTGACGTCGCAGTGTACCTGCGCCATCCCGTTGTGCCAGGAAACGACGGTCGCCCACTCTTTAATCATTGTACGGCCTTGAATTTGATGCTGTCGGCAATGCGCTTAGCCGTTTGCGGCGGCAGTTCACCCACCACGGTAATCTCCGCGCCGTCGCGTACCGTGGTACTCACGGTACGACGCCCGGTGCGCAGCAGCTGATCGCTGCTGTTTGCCGTTGCGCGGTTCACGTTAATCGAGAAGCTAAACAGCCCGTCCGAATAGAGGCGAGATTCAACCGGGCCGTCGAAGGTTGGCAGACGGCGCTGGCTGCTGGATATCTCGGAGATACCCTGCGGTAGCCAGGCTGGCGCCCAGTTGAAGTTGGCTTTATCGCCCCCTTCCGGCACCGACAGCTGCGGAGGCAAATTGGCCTTGGCCAGCGTCTCCATGCTGCTGCTCACCTTATCGCCAACGCTAAAGGACACAACCCGGAACTGCTCGAGGGTTTCACCATCGCGGTCGAGCAAATCAACCCGCATCGGCAGCCGGGTTTCCGCGTCGAGCCAGACGATATAGCTATAGCGAGTTCCGTCTCTCGCCACCACGCGGATCACTTCGCACAGGCGATCGGCAATACGCGTGCGCCCCACGGAGATGAAGTCGTAGTAGGATGCCAGACGCTTGAAGTCGGTATAGGCCAGAGAAGGCAGGGAATCAACGATGTAGTCGCCGTTCAGGGTGAACGGGTCGAGCCCGGGCTCAAAATAGCTGATTTCATTACCGCGCAGCACAACCTCACGGCGCGGGCCATCGAGCTGCAGCAGCTGAGCGAGAGGTTGATTGTTCAGCCGCGCGTGACGATAACGCAGCGACTCAACGCCCTGTTTGTTGATACTGACGAAGGACAGCTCATAATTGAGGGACTGGCTAGCCAGGTTCATTTGCTGCAACAACGCCCCGGAAGAAGTATCAGCCGAGGCGTTGACAGAGAAGAACAGGCTGCCTGCCAAGAGCGACATGGCACACCAAAGTTGCTTCATTACTGCGATTGCGTTCCTAAAGTTTGATAACCCGGTACCTGAACAGCGGCCTGCTGAGTCTGAGCTTGACCAAACTGAAGCTGTTCGGCATGCAGGCGACGCTGTAATTCATAGTCCTGCAGCATAGCATTGATACGACGACGCTGCTCCTGGACCTGCACCTGCTGACCGGATCCTGCGGACGCATCTGCCGGTACGCCCAGGCTGACCGGGCTCGCTTTGCCCATCATCGGCATGGTGTTAAACACCGGCGCTTCAGGCTGCTGAGATGACTCGGTTTGCCCATTATACTGCTGGACGCCGACGATAACAGCAAGAGATACGCACGCGGCGACGCCCATTTGCGTAAGCGAACTGGCCCACGGACGCACTTTCTGCCAGAAAGGCATCTGACGCCACTGATGCGGTGCCGGCTGAGATTCGGGAATAAGCGGCGCCGTCTGGCGAACGGGTTCGTTTTCGATGGCGGCCATCACGCGCGCTGAGATATCAAAGTGGAGCATCTCGGCGGTGTCGCCTCGTAGCGAATCGCGGATGAGATGGTAGCTCTCCCAGGTCTTTTGCATTTCAGAAGAACCGCTCAGCTCATTAAGCAGTTCATTATCCAGCGTTTCACCATCCATTAAGGCCGAAAGTTTTTCTTTCTGCATGCCTGATACCCTTTTCAGTATTCCGCTATCGTCAACGCCTGATTAGCGGTTGAACTTTATTATCAATAGCTTCTCGTGCCCGGAATATACGTGAACGCACCGTTCCTACCGGACAATCCATGATAGCGGCTATCTCTTCATAGCTTAGGCCATCAAGCTCCCGTAACGTAATTGCCATGCGTAAATCTTCCGGGAGCGATTCAATGGTACGAAAAACTATTTGTCTCAGCTCTTCTGACAACATTAAGTTCTCAGGGTTCGAAATTTCTTTCAGCGCCCCGCCGCTTTCGAAGTTTTCAGCCTCATTGGCATCGACATCGCTGGACGGTGGGCGACGACCCTGAGCAACCAGATAATTCTTCGCCGTGTTTACGGCGATACGATATAACCAGGTATAAAAAGCGCTATCCCCCCGGAAAGAGTCCAGCGCACGCCATGCTTTTACGAACGACTCCTGAACAACGTCAGGAATATCGCCCTGCGGCACGTAGCGGGAGACCAGGCTCGCGACCTTATGCTGATAGCGCACCACCAGCAGGTTAAACGCTTTCTGATCTCCTTTCTGGACCCGTTCGACGAGGACCTGATCCGTTAACTGCTCGCTCATCCGAGGTAATGTCTCCCCAAACCTAATTCCCATGAGTCTTCAAAGCACTACCCAATCACTGCATTATGAGCAAGCAGTCGTTGGAGTACCTGAAAACAATAAAGTTCCGTTACGCCTTTGATTTTTGTCTGGCAACGGCGGACGATTTGTTATCTCTCATTATAAGTCCCGTTACTCAGCCGCAGATAAGATGATGAGGAAAAAGCGTAAGGTCCGCGAGAAGGGTAACGTAACACGGTTTATATTTCACTATAAAATCTGAAGCTAACGATCTGCTTCGCAAATATTTTCTTTCGTTTTGTTCCCGCCGGTTTGGCGCCGTATGTTTAGTTACCACAACAAACGGTAAAAAAAATGTACGATTTATCACGACCTGGTGCTATTGTGGCGCAATTGTGTTTAGTAAATTAAACAAAGGCCATGAATACAACTCCTGAGTTCTCCTGTGATGTATTGATTATTGGCAGCGGCGCTGCCGGTTTGTCGCTTGCCTTGCGTTTAGCGGAGCACAGTTCGGTCACCGTACTGAGCAAAGGCCCGATCAGCGAAGGCTCTACCCTCTACGCGCAGGGCGGCATCGCCGCCGTCTTTGATGAAACGGACAGCATCGAATCTCACGTGGAGGATACGCTGATCGCCGGAGCGGGCCTTTGCGATCGTCACGCCGTCTCCTTCGTGGCGAGTAACGCCAAACCCTGCGTACAGTGGCTTATCGATCAGGGGGTGCTGTTCGATACCCAGGTCCAGGCCAACGGTGAGGAGAGCTATCACCTGACGCGTGAAGGCGGCCACAGCCATCGCCGCATTCTCCATGCCGCCGATGCCACCGGTAAAGCGGTGGAAACCACCCTGGTCAGCCAGGCCCTGTCGCACCCCAATATCCGCGTGCTCGAACGCAGCAACGCCGTCGATCTGATTATTTCCGATAAGATTGGCCTGCCCGGCGATCGTCGGGTCGTCGGAGCGTGGATCTGGAACCGTAATAAAGAAAAGGTTGAGACCTGGGGGGCGAAAGCCGTTGTTCTGGCAACCGGCGGTGCGGCCAAGGTGTATCAATACACCACGAACCCGGACGTCTCGTCCGGCGACGGCATCGCGATGGCCTGGCGCGCGGGCTGCCGCGTCGCCAATCTTGAGTTCAATCAGTTCCACCCTACCGCGCTATACCATCCTCAGGCGCGCAATTTCCTGCTGACCGAAGCGCTGCGCGGCGAAGGTGCCCATCTGAAGCGTCCGGACGGTTCACGCTTTATGCCCGATTTTGACGACCGCGGCGAGCTGGCGCCGCGCGACGTCGTCGCCCGCGCTATTGACCATGAGATGAAGCGTCTCGGCGTTGACTGCATGTATCTGGATATCAGCCATAAGCCCGAAGCCTTTATTCGTCAGCACTTCCCGATGATTTACGAGAAGCTGCTCGGTCTCGGTATCGACCTGACGAAAGAAGCGGTTCCTATCGTGCCGGCGGCGCATTACACCTGCGGCGGGGTGATGGTCGACGATAACGGCCGGACCGATGTCGAGGGGCTGTATGCGATCGGCGAAGTCAGCTACACCGGGCTCCACGGCGCCAACCGCATGGCGTCCAACTCGCTGCTCGAATGCCTGGTCTACGGCTGGTCCGCCGCCGAAGATATTCGGCGCACCATATCTCAGGTCCAGGCGGTTAACGACCTGCCGGCCTGGGACGAGAGCCAGGTTGAAATCCCCGATGAGCTGGTGGTTATCCAGCACAACTGGCACGAGCTGCGCCTGCTGATGTGGGACTACGTCGGGATTGTGCGCACCACCCGTCGCCTGGAACGCGCCCTGCGGCGCATTACCATGCTGCAGCAGGAGCTCGACGAATACTATGCCCGCTTCCGCGTCTCCAACAACCTGCTGGAGCTGCGTAATCTGGTGCAGGTTGCCGAGCTGATTGTCCGCTGTGCGATGCTGCGCAAAGAGAGCCGCGGCCTGCACTATACGCTGGACTACCCGGATCTGCTGCCGGATAGCGGACCGTCGGTTCTCGCGCCGGAAACTCACATAAAGAGATAGAAGTCCTGGGTCAGCGCGGTAAACCCTTCGGAGTATTGCTGCTCTGGCCCACGGATAATCAGCCTGTCGCTGAAGCACTCCCCCGCCGTCGGCGAGAAGGCAAGGAGCACCCGATGCGGCGCGCGCATTTCCGTTTCCGCCACGTCGGTGCGTAAACGCAGATGCCACCCCATCGTTTGCGCGCGTTGGGCAAAGGCATCGCCAATATCCACCGGCAGCACCACGCAGAAAAAGCCCTCTTCCGTGATACACTCCGCGGCGCAGCTTAATAGCGTTACGTGATCGAGCGTGGTGGTATATCGCGCCTGTTCGCGCTGCGACGTTGCGCAGGGCACGCCTTCAGCAAAAAAGGGCGGATTGCTGACAATCAGCTCGTAGCGTCGGGTTTGCGGCGGCTGCCACCGCTGAATATCGGCCTGATGCACCCGGATGCGGGCGGGCCACGGGGAAGCCAGGGCGTTTTCCCGCGCCTGATCTGCCGCCTCTTCATCCAGCTCAACCGCATCCAGCGCCACCTGCTCCCCGGTACGCTGGGCCAGCATCAGGGCCAGCAGGCCGCTGCCGGTACCGATATCCAGCACGTGTTTAACCTGAGCAATCGGCGCCCAGGCGCCGAGCAAAATGCCGTCGGTGCCCACTTTCATTGCGCAGCGGTCGTGAGCGACAAAGAATTGTTTAAACGTAAAACCATTGCGCGGCAGCGCGAACTTCGACTGAGACATCCTGACAACCTTGCGGACTAAAACTCCTGAGCTTAAGGCTATGCACAATACCGGAGAACAGATAGCCTTACAAACAGATGAACATTGCGCGCGTAACGTCTATAATCGGCGGTCCACTCAGAGGTAGATAATGACTGTAACGACTTTTTCCGAACTTGAACTCGACGAAAACCTGTTGGAAGCCCTCCAGGATAAAGGTTTCACACGCCCGACAGCCATTCAGGCCGCCGCTATTCCGCCTGCGCTCGATGGCCGTGACATTCTCGGTTCAGCCCCGACCGGCACCGGTAAAACAGCGGCGTATCTGCTGCCAGCGTTGCAGCACCTGCTTGATTTCCCACGCAAGAAGTCAGGGCCTCCGCGTATTCTGATCCTGACGCCAACCCGCGAGCTGGCGATGCAGGTTGCCGATCATGCGCGCGAGCTGGCAGCGCACACCCATCTCGATATCGCCACCATCACCGGCGGCGTCGCGTTCATGAACCACGCGGAAGTGTTCAGCGAAAACCAGGATATCGTGGTCGCCACCACCGGCCGCCTGCTGCAGTATATTAAAGAAGAAAACTTCGACTGCCGGGCGGTAAAAACGCTGATCCTCGACGAAGCGGACAGAATGCTGGATTTGGGCTTCGCGCAGGATATCGAACATATTGCCGGTGAAACCCGCTGGCGTAAGCAGACCATGCTGTTCTCCGCGACCCTCGAAGGCGATGCCATCAAAGATTTTGCCGAGCGCCTGCTGGAAGATCCGGTGGAGGTCTCCGCCTCTCCTTCCACCCGCGAGCGCAAGAAAATCCATCAGTGGTACTACCGCGCCGATGACGTTAAGCATAAAACCGCTCTGCTGATCAACCTGCTGCAGCAGCCGGACACCACCCGTTCTATCGTCTTTGTGCGCAAGCGCGAGCGCGTTCACGAGCTGGCATCCTGGCTGCGCGAAGCCGGCATTAACACCTGCTGGCTGGAAGGCGAAATGGTGCAAGCGAAACGTAACGAAGCGATTAAGCGCATGACCGACGGCCGCATGAACGTGCTGATTGCCACCGACGTCGCCGCGCGCGGGATCGATATCCCGGACGTTAGCCACGTCTTTAACTTCGATATGCCGCGCACCGCGGATACCTACCTGCACCGTATCGGTCGCACCGGCCGCGCCGGCAAGAAAGGCGTGGCGATTTCTCTGGTTGAAGCCCATGACCACCTGCTGCTGGGCAAGATTGGTCGCTACATCGATGAGCCGCTGAAGGCGCGCGTTATCGACGAACTGCGTCCATCCACCCGCGCGCCGAGCGAGAAGCAAACCGGCAAACCGTCTAAGAAAGTGCTGGCCAAACGCGCAGAGAAGAAAAAAGAAGAAAAAGAAAAGCCGCGCGTGAAGAAACGTCACCGCGATGCTAAAAATATCGGCAAACGTCGTAAGCCGAGCGGCAGCGATACGCCGCAGCAGTCCAGCTAAGAGTAAAAGAGCGCCGGGATATCCCGGCGTTTCTGCATTTACGCCCGCGGGCGACAGCACCGCGGGGAGCGACAGGCAGCGTTACCCTGTGGGCCGCTGAGCGAGGAATGCGTCATCATGAAAAAAAAAGATTTCGTCACCCAGGATCTGCTCAGCAAAATCTACCAGCATAATGACCCAGGTCCCCGCAAGCTCCCGCCTGAACGCCGGCTGGCAGAGGAGTACGGCGTCTCACGGTTTACCATCCGCCAGGCGCTGGAAAAACTCGCCGACATCGGCGTCATACGCATCGTGCAAGGCTCAGGGATTTGGATCAACGAGCGGATGAGCAACAACCCGCTGGTCTATAACTCCATCACCGAAAAACGCTTCGATCGAATGCGCTATCGGACAATCAGCCTGCATAAAAAGCGCCCCGACCGCGAGGAGCAGCAGATTTTCGGCATAACGGATGAGGAGTTTATCTGGCAATTTTGCCGCCTGCGCTTCGTTGATGACGTAGCGGTGCAGATTGAGATTTCGCGGATGCCGGCCGCCGCCTTTGCCGATCTTAGCCGGAAGGTTATCGAACGCTCGCTGCAGCAGTACGTGCTGGCCAAAGGCTATCAAATTTCGCATTTGCTCACGACCTATCAGGCGGTGAGCGTCAGCCGGGAGCAGGCCGCTCTGCTGGGCTGTAAAAAAGGCATCCCGGCGATGCATATAAACAACCGCGGCATTCTCGACGGCGGGCAGGTGTATGAAATCAGCGATATTATCGATATCAATTACTCCTGCACCTACGTCATTCCGCACAATCGCGACAGCTTAACCTTCCGCCAGGCGCCCTCGGACTAATTACGGCGTGTGGATCGTGCCGTCGGGCAGGCGGCTCTGCGTCCAGTCATGCGGACGATAGACCACCGGATACGTCTGCGCCAGCTGCTGATTAAAACCGACGCCAATCCCTGGCGCCGTGGGTGGATAGATAAACCCGTTTTTGACGACCGGCGCGCCGGGGAATACCGCGTCGGTCGCCGCAGAACGCGGAATAAATTCCTGAATTGCGGCGTTGCTGAGATAGATATTCAGGTGGGTATTGACCGCAACCCCAATCGGCGTCATATCGCCTGGCCCGTGCCACGCCACGCGCACGCCGAACGCCTGACAGAGAACCGCCAGCTTCAGGGCCGGCGTAATCCCGCCAATCTGCGAAACGTGGCAGCGGATAAAATCAATCTGCCGCTTAACGATCAGGTCGTGCCATTCGGCCGGATTATTAAACAGCTCGCCCATCGCGAGCGGAATCGCGCTTTGCTGGCGGATCTGCGCCAGCCATGCGCTCTGCTGCGGGGCTAAAATATCCTCAATAAACCACGGCTGATAGGGCTCGAGCTGCTTCGCCAGCTGCAGCGCCTGCTGCGGGAAGAGCCGTTCGTGGACGTCATGGAGGATATGAAAACGATGTCCGTAACGCGCTCTCAGCAGCCGGAACATCTCCACCGTATTCCTGATGTACTCATCCTGATCGTAATAGGCGCCCGGCGTTGGGTTCTCCGGCGTATGCATCGCCCGCGCCGTTCCGCCGTAAAAACCGAGCTGGCAGCGGATGTGGCGATAGCCCTCTTCCAGCAGACGCTCAACGGATATAAACAGCGCTTCCGGCGTCTCACCGCTGGCATGGGTGTAAGCCGGGATAGCGTCACGCGATTTGCCGCCAAAAAGTTGGTACAGCGGCATTCCCGCCAGCTGGGCTTTGATATCCCAAAGCGCCATATCAACGCCGGCAATGGCGTTATTCATTACCGGCCCGTTTCGCCAGTAGGCGTTGACGTTCATCATCTGCCAGAGGTCTTCGATATTATTCGCATCGCGGCCAAGCAGCAGCGGCTTGAGGTATTCATCAACCATCGTTTTGACCGCCAGCGGGCGCTGCTGGAAAGTCGCGCAGCCGTGGCCGACGGTACCTTTGTCGGTGGTCACGCGCACCGCGACCAGGTTATGACGATCGGGACGGGTGATAAAACACTCAATATCGGTAATTAGCGTGGCATTCACGGCAAGGCTCCCTGCGGCAAAAATAAAAGATAATGCCAATTATCTTCGCCCTATTTATTACGCAAGGTAAACCTTTTTATTTTATTAAATTTTGGTTCGTAAAACGGATTTAATTTCGCTAAAAACCAAACCAATTTATATGAAACAAGCTAAAACCACCTATAACAACGGTAATTTGTGACTGAGCTCATATTTTATTGGTTTGTTTTTATAAATCAGCTTACTTACCATTTCACGACCTAAACAGCACAACACATTGCTTCAGGAGCCGGTATGGAGACGCGGGATACAATCAGCAGAATTATTTTGCTGATTGGCGGAAAAGAAAATATAAATAACGTCTGGCACTGTATGACCCGATTACGCTTTGATTTAATTGATGATAACAAAGTAGAAAAAGAAGAGATTAAAAAGCTGCCCGGCGTGCTCGGCGCGCAGCTGCAGAGCGATCAGTTTCAAATCATCATCGGGCCGAAGGTCAATAGCTGGTATGAAGGCCTGCTCGCGGCATTAGGTACCGTCGGCGAAGAGACTACCGAAAAGCCCCGCCACCGGAAGGGGCTGGTGTCGCTGTTTATGGATACCGTCTCGGGCGTTTTTGGCCCGATCGTCCCGGCCATTGCCGGCGCCGGGATGATAAAAGGCCTGCTGGCCGGGCTGATCGCGCTGAAGGCGGTGCCGCAAAATAGCGACACCGTGATGATCGTCGATCTTATCGCCAGCGGTGTATTCTATTTCCTGCCCTTTTTTCTTGCCGTCTCGGCGGCAAAGATCTTTAAGACTAACGAGTATCTGGCCGTCGCCGTCGCTGCCTGCCTGATGTACCCGACGCTGATTGACGCCGCGAAGGCGCTGGCGGCCCATCACGAGGGGGCGGCTTCCGCGCTGTGGCTGCTCAACGCCGTTCCCATCCCCGTATTCAACTACGCCTCCAGCGTGATCCCGGTTATTTTCTCCGTGCTGGCGCTGAAATATATCCACGCCTGGGTCGATCGCATTATGCCCGAAGTGCTGAAAACCGTGTTCACTCCGACGCTGGCGCTATTTCTCGGCGCGCTGGCGGCGCTGGTGATTATTGGTCCGATTGGCATTTGGCTTGGCAAAGCGCTGGCGTGGTTTATTGAAGGCCTGTTCGGCATTTCCGCCGGTTTTGCCGGGCTGGTTGTGGGGGCTATTCGCCCGGTGGCTATTCTGACCGGCATGCATCACGCGATGACGCCCATTGCCCTGCAGAACTTCAGCGATCGCGGTTACGACATGCTGATGCCGATGATGTTTATGGCCAATATGTCGATAGCGGGCGCCACCTTTGCTATCTGGCGCGTGAGTAAAGACCGCCAGCAGCGTACGGTCACGCTGTCCGCGGCAGTTTCCGCGCTGCTGGGGATCACCGAGCCCGCGCTGTTTGGCGTCTTAACGCGCTATAAAAAAGCGTTTATCGCGGCCACCGTCGCCAGTTCGCTGGCCTCAGCCTTTATCGCTTTCTTCGGCGTACGGCTGTATGGCTATATTTTATCGAGCATTTTTAGCCTGCCGGCCTATATCGGGCCCTACTTTATCTTTGCGCTGTCGGGCGTGGCGATCGCCCTAATAGCGTCGTTCACCCTCACCACGCTGCTGGTGCGAGAGGAGCGGTAGCACGACACAATAAAAAACCCCCGGCTCAATTGAACCGGGGGTTTTTGCTAACGCTTACAGACTTTCGGTGAAAGTACGAGCAATAACGTCGCGCTGCTGCTCCGGAGTCAGGGAGTTGAAGCGCACCGCATAGCCCGACACGCGGATGGTCAGCTGCGGGTATTTTTCCGGATGTTCGACCGCATCCAGCAGCGTTTCACGACGCAGGACGTTCACGTTCAGGTGCTGACCCCCTTCAACGCGGACTTCCGGTTTAACATCGAGCGGGATCTCACGGTATTCGATTTCGCCGAGCTTGTTCACCGCAACCACATCATCTTCAGCAAAACCACCTTTTGCACACAGGCAGCGCGCTTCGCCCTTTTCGCTATCCAGCAGCCAGAAAGAGTTCAGCAGGTCGTCGTTTGCCGCTTTAGTAATTTGGATACCTGTAATCATGTGATGCCTCCCTTAGGCAATATTTATTCGTGCCGTTGGCCGTTCATGGCCAATTGGTAAAACCATTGTTGTATGAGTGTATATATATCAGCCGAACACCCGGCATTCCTTGACCTAAATCAACAAAAACCACTAATTAAAAGTGGGTATGAAGGGATATTATTGTTTTACATCAAGTTACGCCACAGGGGGGGGGTGTAAAATAATTTTGTAAATTTTCAACTATTTTTACAGGAAAAACGTCAGCAAAACGGCGCCGATTTTGTTATGCAGAAAGAAGCAGTTAAGCTATAGCGATACCCCTTTTGCAGGAGAGCAGGATGACCACCCCACTGACCTGGCACGACGTGCTGGCGGATGAGAAGCAGCAGCCCTATTTTGTCAATACCCTGAAAACCGTCGCCGAAGAGCGCCGCTCGGGCATCACCATTTATCCGCCGCAAAAAGATATCTTCAACGCCTTTCGCTATACCGAGCTTGGTGATGTCAAAGTGGTCATTCTCGGTCAGGACCCCTATCACGGGCCTGGACAGGCGCACGGCCTGGCTTTCTCCGTGCTGCCGGGTATCCAGATTCCGCCGTCGCTGTTGAATATGTATAAAGAGCTGGAGGGGACCGTCCCCGGATTCAGCCGCCCGGCGCATGGGTATCTCGAAAGCTGGGCGCGCCAGGGCGTGCTGCTGCTCAACACGGTATTAACGGTGCGCGCAGGACAGGCGCATTCCCATGCCAGCCTCGGCTGGGAAACCTTTACCGATAAGGTTATCGCGCTGATCAACGAGCATCGGGAAGGGGTCGTATTTTTACTCTGGGGCGCGCATGCGCAGAAGAAAGGCGCCATCATTGACCGCCAGCGCCACTGCGTGCTGAAGGCGCCGCATCCCTCCCCGCTCTCCGCCCATCGCGGTTTTTTCGGCAGCAACCATTTTGTCAAAGCTAACCAGTGGCTGGCCGAACGCGGCGAGGCGCCGATTGACTGGATGCCGACTTTACCAGCCGCGGAGGCGTAAAGACAAAAATGCCAGCATTACGCTGGCATTTTTTTCAGGCTGGTCGGGCATCAGGCCTTGTTCTGGCGCCACCATTCGGCCAGCAGAACGCCGGTCGCGACCGAGACGTTCAGGCTTTCGACGTTGCCGGTGCCTTCGATAGCCACGTTCAGATCCGCGCTGGAGATCGCCGCATCGGACAGACCATCGCGCTCCTGGCCTAACGCCAGCACCATTTTCTTCGGCAGCTCGGCTTTGTAGAGCGGCGTTCCGTTGTGGCTGGAGGTAGAAACAATCGCATAGCCCGCCGCGCGGAACTGCTCCAGCGTGTCGAGGAAGCTATCGCCGGTAATCGGTTCTACGTGCTCGGCGCCGCCCTCTGCGGTACGGATAGCCGCACCGGACTCCAGCATGCCGGCATCCTGAACCACTACGCCCTTGACGCCAAAGTGGGCGCAGCTGCGCATGATGGCGCCAAGATTGTGCGGGTTGCCAACATCTTCAAGCGCCAGGACGCAGTCTTGTGCACCGGCCTTCGCGACCCACTGCGCAACGGAAGTCCCGTTACGTTTCTTAATCAGGAAGCAGACTCCACCGTGGTGCTCGGTGCCGGATGCTTTCGCCAGCTCGGCTTCGTCAACCACGTGATAGGCTTTACGGTTGGCCGCCATCCAGCGCAGGGCTTCTTTAAAGCGCGGGGTAACGCTCTGCACGAACCAGGCGCGAACGATCGCGTCCGGACGGCTCTGGAAAAGCGCCTGGCAGGCATTTTCGCCGTACACGCGGGTCTCTTCCGCGCGCTGGCGACGCAGCACTTCAGGATCGATAAAACTTTTACCGCCAATCCCGCCGTGATCCGGTTTTGCTGCGGCTTCATCATTCGGTGCGCGCGAGACGGTACGCCACGGGGAACCCCCATCACGATCGAAATCATCGCGTTTACGATCGTCACGTTTGCGGTCGTCGCCGCGGCTGTTTCTTTCATCGCGGGCAGGGCGGCTGCGGCCGTCAACACGAGATTTTCCTGGGCGCCCTCCCCCTTTCCCGGTACGCGGGTTATGGGTGCGTCTGTCAGAATCATCATCACTGCGGACATACATCACTTTGACCTTGCCGCTTTTATTTTTCAGTTCGTCGCTCATCAATTTTCTCCACCTGCGCTGCGCGAAGCGCGCAGATTAACCGATGTATCACCGCTTCGCCATTATTTCGTTTAAAAGATGGGGTCTATCGTATTCATCGAACAAAACGCATTGTTGTTTAACGGTACCTAATCGATAATATGTAACATTACAGATACAAATCGGCCACGTGCCGCGCTGCAACCCATAACCAGAGGTTAGTTATGAATACCGTTTGTGCCAGTTGTCAGGCTCTCAACCGCATCCCCGACGATCGTAGCGCCGATGGCGCTAAGTGCGGACGCTGCGGCCACGATCTTTTTGACGGCGACGTCATCAACGCGACCGGGGCAATGCTGGATAAACTGCTGAAGGACGATCTGCCGGTTGTAGTCGATTTCTGGGCCCCATGGTGCGGCCCCTGCCGTAATTTCGCCCCGATCTTTGAAGACGTTGCGGAAGAACGCAGCGGCCAAATGCGCTTCGTGAAGGTCAATACCGAAGCAGAGCGCGAGCTAAGCGCGCGTTTTCGCATCCGCAGTATTCCGACCATTATGATGTTTAAAAACGGCGAAGTCATCGACATGCTGAACGGAGCGGTACCCAAAGCGCCGTTCGACAGCTGGCTCAACGAAGCCAACCAGCAGTAAACCTAACGGGGCGCGCTTGTGCCCCGTTTTCTCCTCTGCGACAATAGCGTTTTCTTTTAGCGATCCCCCATGATTGATAACGCCGTTCTTCGCCTGCGTGCCGAACGTCTCGCACGCGCGACCCGTCCCTTTCTTGCCCGCGGTAACCGCATCCACCGCTGCCAACGCTGTTTGCTGCCGTTGAAGCAGTGCCTGTGCGCAACCCTCGCGCCCGCGGCGGCGGCCAGCCGTTTTTGCCTCGTGATGTTCGATACTGAACCGATGAAGCCAAGCAACACCGGGCGCCTTATCGCCGATATTCTGCCGGACACCGAGGCGTTTCAGTGGTCGCGAACCGAGCCGCCGCAGGCGCTGCTCGATCTGGTATCCGATCCTGGCTACCAGCCGATGGTCGTTTTCCCGGCGTCGTATGCCGGAACGGAACGCGAGGTGCTGAGCTCGCCGCCTGCGGGCAAGCCGCCGCTGTTTATCATGCTTGACGGCACCTGGACCGAAGCGCGGAAAATGTTCCGCAAGAGCCCATACCTTGACGCGCTGCTGGTCATTTCCGTCGATCTTTCGCGTATCTCGGCCTATCGCCTGAGAGAGGCCCACGCTGAGGGGCAATACTGTACGGCAGAAGTGGCCATTGCCCTGCTGGATCTCGCCGGGGACACAAAGGCCGCGGCGGCGCTCGGCGATCACTTTAGCCTGTTCAGAAGCCGCTATCTGGCGGGAAAGACGCAGCATAAGGGCAGTATCACAGCACATGAGGCGGAAAACGTTTAAAATCATCCGGTCACTGGGAATCAAAGGAGACCGGTATGAGCCAACGAGGCCTGGAAGCATTATTGCGACCAAAGTCGATCGCCGTCATTGGCGCATCAATGAAACCGCAGCGTGCCGGTTATCTGATGATGCGCAACCTGCTGGCCGGGGGCTTCAACGGCCCGGTCCTGCCGGTCACTCCGGCGTGGAAAGCCGTTCAGGGCGTGCTGGCCTGGCCAACTATCGACAGCCTGCCGTTTACTCCCGATCTTGCCGTACTCTGCACCAACGCCCGGCGAAACCTTGAGCTACTTGAGGCGCTGGGGCAAAAGGGCTGCAAGACCTGCATTATCCTCTCCTCGCCGCCGGAGCAGTACCCGGCGCTGCTTGAGCGTGCCGCCCGCTATCAGATGCGCCTGCTGGGCCCCAATAGCCTCGGGCTGCTGGCGCCCTGGCAAGGGCTGAATGCCAGCTTTTCGCCGGTGCCGATTCGTCGGGGCAAACTGGCGTTCATCTCCCAGTCCGCGGCGGTGTCGAATACTATTCTTGACTGGGCGCAGCAGCGCGAGATGGGCTTCTCATACTTTATTGCCCTAGGCGACAGCCTCGATATTGACGTTGACGATCTGCTCGATTTCCTCGCCCGCGATAGCAAAACCAGCGCCATTCTGCTCTACCTCGAACACCTCAGCGACGCCCGCCGCTTTGTTTCTGCGGCCCGGAGCGCATCGCGCAATAAGCCGATCCTGGTGATTAAAAGCGGACGCAGCCCGGCGGCGCAAAAGCTGCTGCACGTCAACTCGGGGATGGACCCGGCCTGGGACGCCGCGATTCAGCGCGCGGGCCTGCTGCGGGTGCAGGATACCCATGAGCTGTTCTCCGCCGTTGAGACGCTGAGCCATATGCGCCCGCTGCGCGGCGAGAAATTAATGATTATCAGCAACGGCGCGGCTCCTGCGGCGCTGGCGCTGGACGAACTTTGGCTGCGCAATGGCAAACTCGCGTCGCTAAGCGACGAGACCGGCGACAGGCTGCGTCAGGTGCTGCCGGGAAGTATCGACATCGCTAACCCGCTGGATCTGCGCGACGATGCCAGCAGCGAGCACTATCTCAAGGCGCTCAACGTGCTGCTGGATAGCCAGGATTACGATGCCCTGCTGGTCATTCACTCGCCGAGCGCGGCCGCTCCGGGAACCGAAAGCGCCCTGGCGCTGATTGATGCCTTAAAAAACCATCCGCGCGGCAAGTACGTTACGGTACTGACGAACTGGTGCGGAGAATACTCTTCTCAGGAGGCCCGACGCCTGTTTAGCGATGCCGGGCTGCCCACCTACCGTACGCCGGAAGGCACGATTACCGCCTTTATGCATATGGTGGAATATCGGCGTAACCAGAAGCAGTTGCGGGAGACGCCGGTGCTCTCGGATATGGTCACGGCCAACACTGCAGAAGCCCATACGCTGCTGCAGCAGGCCATAACCGAAGGCGCTACCACTCTGGATACCCATGAAGTCAGCCCCGTGCTGCACGCCTACGGTATCCATACTCTACCGACGTGGATTGCCGCCGACAGCGCCGAGGCGGTGCACATCGCCGAGCAAATTGGCTATCCGGTCGCGCTGAAGCTGCGCTCCCCGGATATCCCGCACAAGTCGGAAGTTCAGGGCGTGATGCTCTATCTGCGTACCGCCGCCGAAGTGCAGCAGGCGGCGGATGCTATTTTTGACCGGGTCAAAATGACCTGGCCGCGGGCGCGCATTCATGGCCTGCTGGTACAGAGCATGGCGAATCGCGCCGGAGCGCAGGAGCTGCGGGTAGTCGTTGAACAGGATCCGGTTTTCGGCCCGCTGATTATGCTGGGTGAAGGCGGCGTCGAATGGCGCCCGGAGGATCAGGCCGCCGTCGCCCTGCCGCCGCTTAACATGAACCTTGCCCGTTATCTGGTGATCCAGGCGATCAAAAGCAAAAAGATCCGCGGCCGCAGCGCCCTGCGTCCGCTGGATATCTCCGGCTTAAGCCAGCTGCTGGTTCAGGTGTCGAACCTTATCGTCGACTGCCCGGAGATCCAGCGGCTGGACATTCACCCCCTGCTGGCGTCCGGCAGCGAGTTTACCGCGCTCGACGTAACGCTAGGCCTTGCCCCGTTTACCGGCGATAGCGAAAGCCGGCTGGCGATACGCCCCTATCCCCAGCAGCAGGAGGAGTGGGTGGTGTTGAAAAATGGCGAACGCTGCCTGTTCCGCCCGATTCTGCCCGAGGATGAACCGCAGCTGCTGGCATTTATTGCGCAGGTAACTAAAGAAGATCTCTATTACCGCTACTTCAGCGAGATCAATGAATTTACCCACGATGATTTAGCCAATATGACGCAGATCGACTACGATCGAGAAATGGCCTTTGTTGCCGTACGCGCGACTGCGGAAGGAGAAGAAATCCTCGGCGTCACGCGCGCGATTTCCGATCCCGATAATATTGATGCGGAATTCGCCGTCCTGGTCCGCTCTGATTTGAAGGGTTTAGGTTTGGGGCGCCGGCTGTTGGAGAAGCTGATTACCTATACGCAAAACCATGGCCTGCAGCGGCTGAACGGAATCACGATGCCCAATAACCGGGGCATGATCGGCCTTGCCAGGAAGCTGGGGTTCAAGGTGGATATTCAGCTGGAAGACGGGATTGTCAGCCTGTCCCTGCAATTTCCGGCGCAACAATCATAAACTGGCGGCCGCAATTGTTGAGCACATTAGCGGGTAGTAATGTTATTATTGCCCGCTTACGTCATCTGCATGGTACAGAAGACCCTTCAATAAACAGAGAAGAAACGCACTGTGATGTTGTCAAAATTTAAGCGCAATAAACATCAACAACACCTTGCCCAACTCCCTAAGCTTTCTCAGTCAGTTGATGATATCGAGTTCTTTTACGCTCCCGCGGATTTTCGGCAAGCGTTACTGGCAAAGATAGCTCACGCCACCCAGCGTATTTGCATTATTGCGCTCTATCTGGAGCAAGATGATGGCGGCAAAGGAATTCTGCAGGCACTCTATGACGCCAAACGCCAGCGTCCAGAATTAGATGTTCGCATCCTGGTTGACTGGCACCGGGCCCAGCGCGGGCGCATTGGCGCCGCCGCGGCCAACACCAACGCCGACTGGTACTGCCGCATGGCGCAGGAAAATCCCGGCGTTGATATTCCGGTTTACGGCGTGCCGGTGAATACCCGCGAGGCGCTCGGCGTACTGCATTTTAAAGGTTTCATCGTTGATGACTGCGTGCTTTACAGCGGCGCCAGCCTGAATGATGTTTATCTTCATCAGCATGACAAATATCGCTACGACCGCTACCAGTGCATTCGCAACGGCAAAATGGCCGACGTGATGTTCGAGTGGGTTGAACATAATCTGGTCGAAGGCCGCGGCGTGAACCGCCTCGACAGAGCCGATCGCCCAAAAAGCCCGGAAATTAAAAATGATATCCGTCAGTATCGTCAGGAACTGCGGGACAGCGGCTATCGTTATGTCGCCGATGCTGACGACGATCGGCTGTCGGTGACGCCGCTGGTCGGCCTCGGGAAATCAAGCCTGCTCAACAAAACCATCTTCCATCTGATGCCCTGCGCGGAACGGAAGCTGACTATCTGCACGCCGTACTTTAACCTTCCGGCCCTGCTGGTGCGCAATATCATCCAGCTGCTGCGCAGCGGGAAGACGGTAGAGATCATCGTCGGCGATAAGACGGCGAACGATTTCTATATTCCGGAAGATCAGCCGTTTAAGATTATCGGCGCGCTCCCCTATCTGTATGAAATCAACCTGCGCCGTTTCCTGAGCCGGCTGCAGTACTACGTCAACACCGATCAGCTGATTGTCCGTTTGTGGAAAGATGACGATAACAGCTATCATCTGAAAGGCATGTGGGTTGATGACGAATGGATGCTGCTGACCGGCAATAATCTTAATCCGCGCGCCTGGCGCCTGGATCTGGAAAACGCCATTCTTATTCACGATCCGCAGCACCAGCTTGGCGCGATGCGTGAAAAAGAGCTGCATCTGATTCGCCAGCATACGACGGTGGTGAAACACTATCGCGACCTGCAAAGCATCGCCGATTATCCGGTAAAAGTGCGTAAGCTGATTCGCCGTTTGAGGCGCATCCGTATCGACCGGCTTATCAGCCGTATTCTCTGAATTGCAGCCCCGCTTCGCCGGGGCTTTTTTATGGGATCGTTATGCGTACAGTTATCATCATCGCTCCTCTGCTGCTGACCGGCTGTAGCCACATGGCCAACGATTCATGGCGTGGTCAGGATAAGGCCCAGCACTTTCTCGCCTCCGCCATGCTCTCTGCAGCGGGTAACGAGTACGCTCAGCATCAGGGTTACAGTCGCGATCGCAGCGCCGCCATCGGCTTTATGTTTTCGGTAAGCCTCGGCGCGTCGAAGGAGCTGTGGGATAGCCGCCCGGCGGGGAGCGGCTGGAGCTGGAAAGATTTTGCCTGGGACGTGGCCGGCGCCACTACCGGCTATGCGGTGTGGCAGCTGGCACATCAGTAATACCTACAGACGTAATCCCTTGCCTTTACGGTGCAGCATCAGCGAGACGAAGAAAGCCAACGCGCCCAGGAGGGTGACATACCAGTAAAACGCGTGCTCTGCTCCGACTGATTTTAACAACAACGCGACGTATTCAGCCGAGCCGCCGAACAGCGCATTGGCGACCGCATAGGATAAACCAACGCCTAGCGCGCGTACCTGAGCCGGGAACATCTCAGCCTTCAAAATACCGCTGATCGAGGTATAAAAACTCACGATTAGCAAGGCGCACATAACCAGGGCGAACGCAGCATATGGCGAAGTCACACTTTGCAGCGCGCTGAGAATCGGTACGGTAAAAAGAGTCACGAGCGCGCCAAAACAGAGCATTGAGGTCCGCCGACCAATCCTGTCCGATAGCGCGCCAAATAGCGGCTGGGCCAGCATATAGAAAAACAGAGCAACGGTCATAATAATGCTGGCCGTGCTGGCGCTCATCCCTGCCGTATTGACGAGGTATTTCTGCATATAGGTCGTAAAGGTATAAAAACTTAGCGAGCCGGCGGCGGTAAAGCCCAGCACCATCATGAACGCCCGGCGATTACGCCATAATCCTTTAAAGGATCCCGCTTCTTTTAGCGCTCGAGTCTCCTGCTGCGAAGTTTCATCCAGCTGGCGCCGGAGCCATAGCGCCACGACAGCCAGTAGCGCTCCCAGCGCAAAAGGAATACGCCATCCCCAGGCGTGCAGCTGTTCATCGCTGAGAATCTGCTGCAGCGCCACGACGACCAGCACAGCCAGCAGCTGCCCGCCGATTAGGGTTACGTACTGGAAGGATGCGTAGAAACCTTTCTTCCCCTCAACGGCAACTTCACTCATATAGGTTGCGCTGGTTCCGTATTCACCGCCGACCGAGATGCCCTGGAAGAGGCGGGCCAGTAGCAGGAGTACAGGGGCCCAGTGCCGATCGTCGCGTAGCCCGGCAGACAGGCAATAACCAACGACCCCATGCACATCATGCACACCGAGATAAGCATCGAAGTTTTGCGACCGCGGCGATCGGCAATACGGCCAAATAGCCATCCGCCAATTGGGCGCATCAGAAAGCCGGCGGCGAATACGCCTGCGGTTTGTAGCAGCTGGGTAGTGGTGTTTCCTGAGGGGAAGAAGATATGCGCAAAATAGAGAGAGCAGAATGAGTAGACATAAAAATCAAACCATTCGACCAAATTCCCTGAAGATGCTCCAACAATCGCCCATATACGACGACGGGTATCAGCATGCTTCAGCGATCCCCGTTCGTTAATACTACTTTCTACCATTGTCATTCTGCTCCAGCAAAGACTGCAATCTGTCTCGTCGGGCGTGCCACGTCACTTAGACAAATCAATTAGTAAAACAAATGTTATATAATTGTTATAATTTTATATGTGATTTGGTTCACATTTATTTTCGTCATGCGGCTATTCGGAATGAACGATAGAGCAGGAGCGAGGATAGAGTGAAATATGGTGATGAGGCGGCGACGGTAGGCTTTTATGTTGCAGCTGCCGGTGGAATAGCTCGTGAATTGCGGCGCTCAATCCGGCCGATTTTACTGCTGTTTTTCCTGAACCGCGGACAACAAAAAACCCCATGCTTTGACCCTGTACATGATTCTGTGTAAATGCCTTTTCTCAGAAGTGACCGTCCAGACGGTCACCGAACTCGATAATAAAGCGGCTCATTGCCATACGCCAGTCCCTCAGCGGCATCGTCCATTTCTGTGATGCCGCCTGGATTGCCAGCCACACCACCTTTTTCACCGCGTCGTCTGTCGGGAATACCTTCCGTTTCTTGATTGCATGCCGGATCACGCTGTTCAGCGACTCGATGGCGTTGGTCGTGTAGATCACCTTGCGGATGTCTGCCGGGTAAGCGAAGAACGTCGTCAGGTTGGTCCAGTTTGCCTGCCAGCTCCGGCTTATCTGCGGGTAGCGGCTGTCCCAGGCACTGGAGAACGCTTCCAAAGCCTGCAAGCCGGCCTCTTCCGTGGCAGCCTGATAGATGGCTTTCAGGTCACGGGTCACTGCTTTGTAGTCCTTCCAGGAGACGAACCGCAGGCTGTTGCGCACCATATGCACGATACACAGCTGAATGCGGGCTTCCGGATACACCGCGTTGATGGCGTCGGGGAAGCCTTTCAGCCCGTCAACACAGGCGATGAGGATATCGTTCAGACCACGGTTTTTCAGCTCTGTCAGCACATTAAGCCAGAACTTCGCACCCTCATTTTCGGCCAGCCACATACCCAGCAGTTCTTTCTGGCCTTCGATATTGATACCCAGTGCCAGGAACACAGATTTGTTGATAACGCGGCTGTCCTGCCGGACTTTCAGGACGATACAGTCAAGATAAACAATGGGATAGACTGCATCCAGTGGACGATTTTGCCATTCGACAACCTGCTCAATGACAGCATCGGTGACCTTTGAGACCAGGGCCGGTGAGACATCCGCGTCATACAGCTCTTTGAACGCGGCGGCGATCTCACGGGTGGTCATCCCTTTGGCGTACAACGATAAAATTTGGTTATCCATCCCGGTGATCCGGGTCTGGTTTTTCTTTACCAGTTGCGGTTCGAAAGAGCCATCGCGATCGCGCGGTGTACGCAGCTCCAGCGGGCCATCGCCAGTGATAACTGTCTTTTGGGTATAGCCGTTGCGGGCGTTGGTCGCCGGTTTGGGCTGATGTTTATCGTAGCCGAGGTGATGGGTCATTTCGGCGTTGAGCGCCGCCTCAACACTGATTTTTTTGAGCAGGCGATCGAACTGGTTGAGATCGTCAGGGGTTTTGAGATTTTTGGCCAGTTCATTAGCCAGAGCCTGCAACTGTTTTTCGTCCATAAATTAACCTGTTTTTGATGTTGGATTGAACATATCAAAATCAGGCAATTACACAAATCTATGTACAGGCTCCATGCTTTCACATGAGGTTTTTCTGTTTATTTGATGCCTGGCAGTTTATGGCGGGCGTCCTGCCCGCCACCCTCCGGGCCGTTGCTCCGCAACGTTCAAATCCGCTCCCGGCGGATTTGTCCTCCTCCGGAGAGCGCTTACCGACAAACGTCAGACAAAACAAAAGGCCCAGTCTTTCGACTGAGCCTTTCGTTTTATTTGATGCCTGGCAGTTCCCTACTCTCACATGGGGAGACCCCACACTACCATCGGCGCTACGGCGTTTCACTTCTGAGTTCGGCATGGGGTCAGGTGGGACCACCGCGCTGTTGCCGCCAGGCAAATTCTTTGTGCTCAGTACGCCATTCTTTATCGCATCAGCTGCGTTGCCTGCGCTCGTAAACTCAGTCACATACTTCAGTATGCTCCTTCCTTTCCTCCGCTTGTCGCCTTGCTGCTGCGCAAATTATTGCGTACTCAACTCTGAATCAGTGCTGAAAATCTTCTCAAATCCGCCAAAACAGCTTCGGCGTTGTAAGGTTAAGCCTCACGGTTCATTAGTATCGGTTAGCTCAACGTATCGCTACGCTTACACACCCGACCTATCAACGTCGTCGTCTTCAACGTTCCTTCAGGACTCTCAAGGAGTCAGGGAGAACTCATCTCGGGGCAAGTTTCGTGCTTAGATGCTTTCAGCACTTATCTTTTCCGCATTTAGCTACCGGGCAATGCCATTGGCATGACAACCCGAACACCAGTGATGCGTCCACTCCGGTCCTCTCGTACTAGGAGCAGCCCCCCTCAATTCTCCAGCGCCCACGGCAGATAGGGACCGAACTGTCTCACGACGTTCTAAACCCAGCTCGCGTACCACTTTAAACGGCGAACAGCCGTACCCTTGGGACCTACTTCAGCCCCAGGATGTGATGAGCCGACATCGAGGTGCCAAACACCGCCGTCGATATGAACTCTTGGGCGGTATCAGCCTGTTATCCCCGGAGTACCTTTTATCCGTTGAGCGATGGCCCTTCCATTCAGAACCACCGGATCACTATGACCTGCTTTCGCACCTGCTCGCGCCGTCACGCTCGCAGTCAAGCTAGCTTATGCCATTGCACTAACCTCCTGATGTCCGACCAGGATTAGCTAACCTTCGTGCTCCTCCGTTACTCTTTGGGAGGAGACCGCCCCAGTCAAACTACCCACCAGACACTGTCCGCAACCCGGATTACGGGCCCACGTTAGAACACCAGCCATTAAAGGGTGGTATTTCAAGGATGGCTCCACGCAGACTGGCGTCCACGCTTCAAAGCCTCCCACCTATCCTACACATCAAGGACCAGTGTTCAGTGTCAAGCTATAGTAAAGGTTCACGGGGTCTTTCCGTCTTGCCGCGGGTACACTGCATCTTCACAGCGAGTTCAATTTCACTGAGTCTCGGGTGGAGACAGCCTGGCCATCATTACGCCATTCGTGCAGGTCGGAACTTACCCGACAAGGAATTTCGCTACCTTAGGACCGTTATAGTTACGGCCGCCGTTTACCGGGGCTTCGATCAAGAGCTTCTCCTTACGGATAACCCCATCAATTAACCTTCCGGCACCGGGCAGGCGTCACACCGTATACGTCCACTTTCGTGTTTGCACAGTGCTGTGTTTTTAATAAACAGTTGCAGCCAGCTGGTATCTTCGACTGAGTTCAGCTCCACGAGCGAGTCGCTTCACTTACCATCAGCGTGCCTTCTCCCGAAGTTACGGCACCATTTTGCCTAGTTCCTTCACCCGAGTTCTCTCAAGCGCCTTGGTATTCTCTACCTGACCACCTGTGTCGGTTTGGGGTACGATTTGATGTTACCTGATGCTTAGAGGCTTTTCCTGGAAGCAGGGCATTTGTTACTTCAGCACCGTAGTGCCTCGTCGTCACACCTCAGCGTTAAAAGGTTCCGGATTTACCTGGAACCTCCGCCTACATGCTTAAACCGGGACAACCGTCGCCCGGCTAACATAGCCTTCTCCGTCCCCCCTTCGCAGTAACACCGAGTACAGGAATATTAACCTGTTTCCCATCGACTACGCCTTTCGGCCTCGCCTTAGGGGTCGACTCACCCTGCCCCGATTAACGTTGGACAGGAACCCTTGGTCTTCCGGCGAGCGGGCTTTTCACCCGCTTTATCGTTACTTATGTCAGCATTCGCACTTCTGATACCTCCAGCAACCCTCACAGGCCACCTTCAACGGCTTACAGAACGCTCCCCTACCCAACAACGCATACGCGTCGCTGCCGCAGCTTCGGTGCATGGTTTAGCCCCGTTACATCTTCCGCGCAGGCCGACTCGACCAGTGAGCTATTACGCTTTCTTTAAATGATGGCTGCTTCTAAGCCAACATCCTGGCTGTCTGGGCCTTCCCACATCGTTTCCCACTTAACCATGACTTTGGGACCTTAGCTGGCGGTCTGGGTTGTTTCCCTCTTCACGACGGACGTTAGCACCCGCCGTGTGTCTCCCGTGATAACATTCTTCGGTATTCGTAGTTTGCATCGGGTTGGTAAGTCGGGATGCCCCCCTAGCCGAAACAGTGCTCTACCCCCGAAGATGAGTTCACGAGGCGCTACCTAAATAGCTTTCGGGGAGAACCAGCTATCTCCCGGTTTGATTGGCCTTTCACCCCCAGCCACAAGTCATCCGCTAATTTTTCAACATTAGTCGGTTCGGTCCTCCAGTTAGTGTTACCCAACCTTCAACCTGCCCATGGCTAGATCACCGGGTTTCGGGTCTATACCCTGCAACTTAACGCCCAGTTAAGACTCGGTTTCCCTGCGGCTCCCCTATACGGTTAACCTTGCTACAGAATATAAGTCGCTGACCCATTATACAAAAGGTACGCAGTCACCCCATAAAGAGGCTCCCACTGCTTGTACGTACACGGTTTCAGGTTCTTTTTCACTCCCCTCGCCGGGGTTCTTTTCGCCTTTCCCTCACGGTACTGGTTCACTATCGGTCAGTCAGGAGTATTTAGCCTTGGAGGATGGTCCCCCCATATTCAGACAGGATACCACGTGTCCCGCCCTACTCTTCGAACTCACAATCTGTGCATTTTAGTGTACGGGAGTATCACCCTGTACCCTGCGACTTTCCAGACGCTTCCACTAACACACAAACTGATTCAGGTTCCGGGCTGCTCCCCGTTCGCTCGCCGCTACTGGGGGAATCTCGGTTGATTTCTTTTCCTCGGGGTACTTAGATGTTTCAGTTCCCCCGGTTCGCTTCGTTAAGCTATGTATTCACTTAACGATAGTGCAACGAATTGCACTGGGTTTCCCCATTCGGAAATCGCCGGTTATAACGGTTCATATCACCTTACCGACGCTTATCGCAGATTAGCACGTCCTTCATCGCCTCTGACTGCCAGGGCATCCACCGTGTACGCTTAGTCGCTTAACCTCACAACCCGAAGCTGTTTCGTAAAACAGTCGCGTTGCGAAAATTTGAGAGACTCGAACACACTCAACGTGTGTCGTTTCAATTTTCAGCTTGATCCAGATTTTTAAAGAGCAAATATCTCAAACATAACTCACTGAGTTAGTTTTGAGATACTGAGGTCGGCGACTTTCACTCACGAACCAGCAAGTGGCGTCCCCTAGGGGATTCGAACCCCTGTTACCGCCGTGAAAGGGCGGTGTCCTGGGCCTCTAGACGAAGGGGACACAAAAATTGCTTATCACTCACTGAGTGATATTTTTGTGTAGGGTGAGCTTTCATTAATAGAAAGCGAGCAGCCTTATTCAGCCTCACTCCCGACGCGTAAACGCCTTGCTATTTACTTTTCATCAGACAATCTGTGTGGACACTACAAAGGCAGGTTCTTTCAGGTAAGGAGGTGATCCAACCGCAGGTTCCCCTACGGTTACCTTGTTACGACTTCACCCCAGTCATGAATCACAAAGTGGTAAGCGCCCTCCCGAAGGTTAAGCTACCTACTTCTTTTGCAACCCACTCCCATGGTGTGACGGGCGGTGTGTACAAGGCCCGGGAACGTATTCACCGTGGCATTCTGATCCACGATTACTAGCGATTCCGACTTCACGGAGTCGAGTTGCAGACTCCGATCCGGACTACGACATACTTTATGAGGTCCGCTTGCTCTCGCGAGGTCGCTTCTCTTTGTATATGCCATTGTAGCACGTGTGTAGCCCTGGTCGTAAGGGCCATGATGACTTGACGTCATCCCCACCTTCCTCCAGTTTATCACTGGCAGTCTCCTTTGAGTTCCCGGCCTAACCGCTGGCAACAAAGGATAAGGGTTGCGCTCGTTGCGGGACTTAACCCAACATTTCACAACACGAGCTGACGACAGCCATGCAGCACCTGTCTCACGGTTCCCGAAGGCACTAAAGCATCTCTGCTGAATTCCGTGGATGTCAAGACCAGGTAAGGTTCTTCGCGTTGCATCGAATTAAACCACATGCTCCACCGCTTGTGCGGGCCCCCGTCAATTCATTTGAGTTTTAACCTTGCGGCCGTACTCCCCAGGCGGTCGACTTAACGCGTTAGCTCCGGAAGCCACTCCTCAAGGGAACAACCTCCAAGTCGACATCGTTTACAGCGTGGACTACCAGGGTATCTAATCCTGTTTGCTCCCCACGCTTTCGCACCTGAGCGTCAGTCTTTGTCCAGGGGGCCGCCTTCGCCACCGGTATTCCTCCAGATCTCTACGCATTTCACCGCTACACCTGGAATTCTACCCCCCTCTACAAGACTCAAGCCTGCCAGTTTCAAATGCAGTTCCCAGGTTGAGCCCGGGGATTTCACATCTGACTTAACAGACCGCCTGCGTGCGCTTTACGCCCAGTAATTCCGATTAACGCTTGCACCCTCCGTATTACCGCGGCTGCTGGCACGGAGTTAGCCGGTGCTTCTTCTGCGAGTAACGTCAATTGCTGAGGTTATTAACCTCAACACCTTCCTCCTCGCTGAAAGTACTTTACAACCCGAAGGCCTTCTTCATACACGCGGCATGGCTGCATCAGGCTTGCGCCCATTGTGCAATATTCCCCACTGCTGCCTCCCGTAGGAGTCTGGACCGTGTCTCAGTTCCAGTGTGGCTGGTCATCCTCTCAGACCAGCTAGGGATCGTCGCCTAGGTGAGCCGTTACCTCACCTACAAGCTAATCCCATCTGGGCACATCTGATGGCATGAGGCCCGAAGGTCCCCCACTTTGGTCTTGCGACGTTATGCGGTATTAGCTACCGTTTCCAGTAGTTATCCCCCTCCATCAGGCAGTTTCCCAGACATTACTCACCCGTCCGCCGCTCGTCACCCGAGAGCAAGCTCTCTGTGCTACCGCCCGACTTGCATGTGTTAGGCCTGCCGCCAGCGTTCAATCTGAGCCATGATCAAACTCTTCAATTTAAGTTTGATGCTCTTGAATTAAACTTCGTAATGAATTACGTATGTTCACTCAGAGACTTGGTATTCATTTTTCGTCCGAAGACGTTAAGAATCCATGTCACTTTGAGTGCCCACACAGATTGTCTGATAAATTGTTAAAGAGCAGGTGCGACGCGCTTTAGCGCTCTGTCGCGAGGTCCCGTATATTACGTTTTCCTCATTCAGAGTCAAGCGTTTATTTTGCTTTTCTCCGTCGGCTTTCGCGGCTGATATTCAGCGCTGAAGCCTGCTGACCCGGCGGCGCCCTGGCCGTTGTTCCGTGTCAGTGGAGGCGCATTATAGGCGGTAATTCTGAGGTGACAAGTATAAATTCAAAAAAACAATTCGATCGGTTACTTTTCACACAAAACCACGTTCAGGCTTTAATTCTTGCCTGGTTTTTAAACAAAAACGAGCCCATTGGGCCCGTTTTTGTCGTTTTGTGATTTACTGCACTGCCACTATCCGGTCATCTTTCACCACCAGCTGCACCTCTTTACCGGGAATTAGTTCCCCAGAAAGGATTTGCTGCGCCAGCGGGTTTTCGATCTGCTGCTGAATGGCTCGTTTTAACGGCCGCGCACCGTATACCGGATCGTAACCGTTCGCACTGAGCAGCTTCAGCGCCTCATCGGACATACGCACTTCATAGCCACGCTCTTCCAGACGCTTGTACAGACGCTGGAGCTGAATCTGAGCAATAGAGGCAATATGTTTTTCACCCAGCGGGTGGAATACCACGACCTCATCGATACGGTTGATGAATTCCGGCCGGAATCTTTGGCTAACAACGCCCATAATCAGATCTTTCATATGACTATAATCCAGCTCACCAAAGCGTTCCTGAATCAGATCGGAGCCGAGGTTGGAGGTCATAATGACGACCGTATTACGGAAATCGACCGTTCTCCCCTGCCCGTCCGTCAAACGCCCGTCATCCAGTACCTGCAGCAAAATGTTGAACACATCAGGATGCGCTTTTTCGACCTCATCCAACAAGATTACCGAATAAGGACGACGACGCACGGCCTCCGTCAGATAGCCACCTTCTTCGTAACCGACGTATCCCGGAGGTGCACCCACCAGCCGCGAGACCGAGTGTTTTTCCATAAACTCGGACATATCGATACGCACCATCGCATCATCGCTATCGAACATAAAGTTCGCCAGCGTTTTGCACAGCTCGGTTTTACCGACGCCGGTCGGCCCAAGGAACAGGAACGAGCCGATAGGACGGTTAGGGTCGGACAAGCCGGCGCGGCTACGGCGAATGGCGTTCGATACCGCTTCCACCGCCTCGTTCTGACCAATCACCCGACTATGCAGCTCCTGCTCCATACGCAGCAGTTTTTCACGTTCGCCCTCCAGCATCCGCGCGACCGGAATACCGGTCCAGCGCGCCAGCACCTCGGCAATTTCCGCATCCGTCACTTTATTACGCAACAGACGCATCGTTTTACCTTCAGACTGCGTGGCCGCTGCCAGCTGTTTTTCCAGCTCCGGGATTTTGCCATACTGCAGCTCAGACATCCGGGCCAGGTCGCCAACGCGACGCGCCTGCTCGATGGCGATTTTTGCCTGCTCCAGCTCGGCTTTAATCGTCTGCGTTCCGGAGAGCGACGCTTTTTCCGCCTTCCACTCTTCTTCTAATACGGAATACTGACGCTCTTTATCCGCCAGCTCTTCATTCAGCATATCCAGACGTTTCAGGCTTGCCTCGTCGGCTTCTTTTTTCAGCGCCTGCTGCTCCAGCTTGAGCTGAATAATACGTCTGTCGAGTCGGTCGAGCTCCTCCGGCTTCGAGTCAATCTGCATACGGATACTGGAAGCGGCTTCATCAATCAGGTCAATCGCTTTGTCCGGCAGCTGTCGGTCGGCAATGTAGCGATGCGACAGCGTTGCGGCCGCGACGATAGCCGGATCGGTGATCTGCACATGGTGATGCAGCTCATAGCGCTCTTTTAAGCCACGCAGAATCGCAATGGTGTCTTCCACCGAAGGTTCGGCCACGAAGACCTTCTGGAAACGCCGCTCCAGGGCTGCATCTTTTTCAATATATTGCCGATACTCATCAAGAGTGGTCGCACCGACGCAGTGCAGTTCACCGCGCGCCAGCGCGGGCTTCAGCATGTTGCCGGCATCCATTGCGCCGTCCGCTTTCCCCGCCCCGACCATAGTGTGCAGCTCATCGATAAACAGAATGACGTTGCCTTCCTGCTTCGAGAGATCGTTCAGCACGCCTTTCAGACGCTCTTCAAACTCTCCGCGATACTTAGCACCTGCCACCAGCGCGCCCATATCCAGCGCCAGTACCCGGCGGCCTTTTAGCCCTTCCGGCACTTCGCCGTTGACGATACGCTGCGCCAGACCTTCAACGATGGCCGTTTTACCAACGCCAGGCTCACCGATAAGTACCGGGTTATTTTTCGTCCGCCGCTGCAGAACCTGAATGGTACGGCGGATCTCTTCATCACGACCAATGACCGGATCCAGCTTGCCCTGTTCAGCACGCTCGGTCAGATCGACGGTAAATTTTTTCAATGCCTGACGCTGGTCTTCGGCACCCTGATCGTTCACGCTTTCACCTCCACGCATTTGTTCAATCGCCTGAGTCACATTGGCGGTTGTTGCACCGGCAGATTTCAACAGATCGGTTAGCGTACCGCGTGATTCAAGCGCCGCCAGAACGAACAGTTCCGACGAAATAAAGTTGTCCTTCCGCTTTTGCGCCAGCTTGTCGCAAAGGTTCAGAATTCGCACCAGATCCTGGGACGGCTGCACGTCGCCGCCGGTGCCTTCAACCTGCGGTAAACGGCTCAACGCCTGGGTAATAGTGGTGCTTAACTCGCCGGCGTTAATGCCCGCAGACGTTAATAAAGGACGTACCGATCCCCCTTCCTGATTTAGCAAGGCGCTCATTAGATGAAGAGGTTCGATGAATTGGTTGTCGTGCCCTAGCGCGAGCGACTGGGCATCGGCAAGAGCAAGCTGGAATTTATTGGTAAGACGGTCCAGACGCATAACTCCTCCCATAACAGGTCAAATTTGCTACTGGAGATTAAATGAGGTCATCCCTCAATTATTCAAGGTTAATGACCTGAACTATGCGAAAAATAAGTCTGCCTTCCGGACCGTCTTGATGCGCCAGGTTATATCAGCCAGATAAAACTCGCCATACGACCCGTAGTCTTATCGCGACGATAAGAGAAAAAATCATCCTTTTCGCTTAGCGTACAGCGATCGCCGCCGAAGACCTGCTCCACGCCGACGTTGGCCAGGCGCTGGCGAGCCAGCTGATAGATATCGGCAAAGTATTTCTCACCCGCCGGACGAAAAGCGCTGTCGGCCTTCTCGTCTTTGATCATAAAGGCCTCACGAACTTCCGCGCCGACCTCAAACGCGTTGGGGCCGATAGCCGGGCCGAGCCACGCCAGAATATTTTCCGGCTTATCGGCGAAGCAGGCGACCGTCTCCTCCAGCACCCCGTCGCATAATCCACGCCAGCCGGCGTGCGCCGCCGCCACTTCGGTGCCCGCACGGTTGCAAAAAAGCACCGGCAGGCAGTCAGCGGTCATCACGGCGCAAACGGTGCCCGGCGTATTACAGTAGGACGCATCCGCGCGTTTTGAGGCATACGGCCCGCCGTCGAGTTTCAGCACCGCCGTACCGTGAACCTGTTCAAGCCACACCGGATACGCAGGGAGCCCGCCGGCGGCAAACATCCGCCGGCGGTTTTCTTCGACATCGGGCAGATTGTCTCCGCAATGGGCGCCCAGATTGAGCGAGCCATACGGAGGCAGGCTGACGCCGCCAACGCGCGTGGAGCTACAGGCCGCCACGCTTTCCGGCATTGGCCATTGCGGTACAATCAGTTTAGTCATAGCCAGTCAATTCGGTCCTTATGTTCTTCATAATCGGCGCGCATGGCATCAATCAGCTCGACCATATCCTGAGGGATCGGCGCATGCCATTCCATCTCAATACCGCTGACCGGGTGATACAGACGCAGCATGGTAGCGTGCAGGGCCTGGCGATCGAACTGGCGCAGCGCGGTAATAAACGCCTCTGACGCCCCTTTCGGCGGACGCGGACGGCCGCCGTAGACCTGATCGCCGACCAGCGGATGGGTGATATGCGCCATGTGTACGCGGATCTGGTGAGTACGGCCGGTTTCCAGACGCAGGCGCAGGCGCGTATGAATGCGGAAATGCTCCATAATGCGGTAATGCGTTACCGCCGGTTTCCCCATCGGGTGCACCGCCATATGCGTACGTTTGGTCGGGTGACGACTAATCGGCTCTTCAACCGTACCGCCAGAGGTCATGTGGCCACTCGCTACCGCTTCATATTCACGGGTGATTTCGCGCAGCTGCAGCGACTCCACCAGACGCGTTTGCGCCGGGATAGTTTTCGCCACAACCATCAGGCCGGTGGTGTCCTTATCCAGGCGGTGGACAATGCCCGCACGCGGAACGTCGGCAATCGCCGGATAGTAGTGCAGCAGCGCATTCAGCACAGTACCGTCAGGATTACCGGCTCCCGGATGAACGACCAGGCCACGCGGTTTATTGATCACGAGGATGTCGTCATCCTCGTAGACGATATTGAGCGGAATATCCTGCGGTTCGAAGCGCACATCTTCTTCGATTTCAACATCGATAGAGACGCTTTCTCCCCCTAAAACTTTGTCTTTCGGCTTGTCGCTGACAGCGCCGTTGACCAGCACTCGCTGGTCGAGGATCCATTCTTTTATGCGCGAACGCGAATAATCCGGGAACATTTCGGCCAAAGCCTGATCTAAGCGTTGCCCGAGTTGATTTTCGGACACCGTTGCGGTGAGTTGTACTCGTTGTGCCATATACAGCTTCTTCGTTTAACGTTGGGTTTTACGGCTTTGCCGTATAATATAGTGTGCTATTGTAGCTGGTCTTAATCGGGAGCAGGAACAGAGATTCTCCCGCATAAACATTTTGAGGAAGTCAAAACGTCATGACGCGCATGAAATACCTGGTGGCAGCTGCCACACTGAGCCTGGCTTTGGTGGGTTGCTCCGGCTCAAAGGAAGAGGTGCCTGATAATCCGCCGAATGAAATCTACGCGACTGCCCAGCAAAAACTGCAGGACGGTAACTGGAAACAGGCGATAACGCAACTGGAAGCGTTGGATAATCGCTATCCGTTCGGCCCTTATTCCCAACAGGTACAGCTGGACCTGATTTATGCGTACTACAAAAATGCCGATCTGCCGTTAGCTCAGGCGGCCATCGACCGCTTTGTTCGTCTGAACCCGACCCATCCTAACATTGATTACGTCATTTATATGCGTGGTCTGACAAATATGGCTCTGGATGACAGCGCGCTGCAGGGATTCTTCGGCGTCGATCGCTCCGATCGCGACCCGCAGCACGCGCGCGATGCCTTCAACGATTTCTCGAAGCTGGTGCGCGGCTATCCGAACAGCCAGTATTCGACCGACGCCTACAAACGTATGGTGTTCCTGAAGGATCGTCTGGCGAAGTACGAACTGTCGGTGGTTGATTACTATACCGACCGCGGCGCGTGGGTTGCCGTCGTAAACCGCGTTGACGGCATGCTGCGCAGCTATCCGGATGCGCAGGCTACCCGCGATGCGTTGCCGAAAATGGAAAACGCCTATCGCCAGATGCAGATGAACGCGCAGGCGGATAAGGTGGCCAAAATTATTGCGGCTAACAGTAAAAATACCTGATCGCTTTTGATATTTGATATCAGCAAAACGGCAGCCCTAAGGCTGCCGTTTTTTTATTCATCTGGCTTGTACGCTGAAGCGTTTTAGCACCAGGACATCCCATCAAATATGACTCTCTTTCCGCGGTTCGACAAGTAAAATCTCCCCCGTTCCTGTCCTGCCTCACAAATTGCATTTGTTGACAAAAAGTGACATTAAAATGTGATTTAAATCACGAATTTTGACATTAGGCGAGGTATGCTGAGTTCACCAAGACGGGAAAGACAAGAGGTAAAATTTATGACAATGAACATTACCAGCAAGCAAATGGAAATTACTCCGGCTATTCGCCAGCATGTCGCAGACCGTCTCGCCAAATTGGATAAATGGCAAACCCACTTAATCAACCCGCACATTATTCTCTCCAAGGAGCCGCAGGGTTTTGTCGCTGACGCAACCATCAATACGCCAAACGGCCATCTGGTTGCCAGCGCGCGCAATGAAGATATGTACGCCGCAATCAACGAATTAATCAACAAGCTGGAACGGCAGCTGAACAAAGTGCAACACAAAGGGGAAGCCCGCCGCGCCGCAACATCGGTGAAAGAGGCAGGCTTTGTGGAAGAAGAAGAGTAATCCTGAACTTTACTGTCCTTAACTTAATATTGTGTAACGCCACGCGCCTTCGGGCGCGTTTTTTATTGACAGGATGAAAACAGTCCGGGTACTGTAATCCCAGCCGATTAAAGGAATTCATCTTGAAACTACTGCCGTTCTTCTTCGCATTCTTTTTTACCTTCCCCTGATTGGGAGGCAATTCGTCGTGTGATAAAGAATGCGAAGACGAACTACAAGGCCTCCCACCAGGGAGGCCTTTTTTATTTATGCCCGCTATTTTTCAGGCTGCACGCGCGCTGCCGGTAGCCTGAAAGATTTAAGGTATCTAAACCAATAACAAGAAAGGCAACACATATGACCGAGGAAAATCCATTACTGGCTCTGCGCGATAAGATAAGCGCCCTGGATGAAAAGCTGCTCGCGCTGCTGGCAGAGCGCCGCGGGCTGGCTGTCGAAGTCGGCAAAGCAAAGCTGGCATCGCATCGCCCGGTACGCGATATCGACCGCGAGCGTGACCTGTTGGAACGCCTGATGACGCTGGGCAAAGCCCACCATCTCGATGCGCACTACATCACCCGCCTGTTCCAGCTGATCATCGAGGATTCCGTTCTCACCCAGCAAACCCTGCTGCAGCAGCATCTGAATAAGATCAATCCGCATTCAGCGCGCGTGGCTTTTCTGGGGCCAAAAGGGTCATACTCGCACCTTGCCGCCCGGCAATATGCGGCCCGCCATTTCGAACAGTTTATCGAAAGCGGCTGCGCCAGGTTTGCCGATATCTTCGACCAGGTTGAGACCGGCCAGGCTGACTACGCGGTAGTGCCGATCGAAAACACCAGCTCCGGCGGGATCAACGACGTCTACGATCTGCTGCAGCACACCAGCCTGTCGATCGTTGGCGAACTGACGATCCCTATCGATCACTGCGTTCTGGTTGCCTCCTCTACCGATCCGCAGCAAATTAATACCGTCTACAGCCATCCGCAGCCGTTCCAGCAGTGTAGCCAGTATCTAAGCCGCTATCCGCACTGGAAAATCGAATATACCGAAAGTACCTCGGCGGCGATGGAGAAAGTCGCACAGGCCAAATCGCCAACCATCGCGGCGCTGGGCAGCGAAGCCGGCGGGGCGCTGTACGGACTGCAGGTGCTTGAACATTGCGAGGCCAACCAAACGCAAAATATCACCCGCTTCCTGGTGCTGGCGCGCAAGGCGGTGAACGTTTCCGATCAGGTTCCGGCAAAAACCACCCTGCTCATCGCGACCGGCCAGCAGGCGGGTGCGCTGGTCGAAGCGCTGCTGGTCCTGCGCAACCACAACCTGATCATGACCAAGCTGGAGTCGCGCCCAATCTACGGCAATCCGTGGGAAGAGATGTTTTATCTGGATATCCAGGCGAACCTGGAGTCAATTCCCATGCGCAAGGCGCTCAAGGAGCTGGCGGAGATCACCCGCTCAATGAAAGTGCTGGGCTGCTATCCTGGCGAAAACGTGGTGCCCGTCGAGCCGATCTAGCGCTCGATAAACGTCCGCTTCTTCATCCCTGCTACCGCAACCGGCAGGGTGAAGATAGCGCCGGAGAGCGGATATCTCGCCACTTCATCCGCAGCCATATTTTCCCGGGTGGTGGTGATAAACAGCGTACGCATATCCGCCCCGCCAAAGCAGACCATTGTCGGGCAGCGTACCGGCAGACGATACTCTTCCAGCTGTTCACCGGTCGGCGAGAAGCGCGCTATACGCCAGCCGTCAAACATCGCGCTCCAGTAGCACCCTTCCTCATCGATGGCCGCGCCGTCGGGAATCCCTTCTCCCGGCTGAAAGCGCCGGAAAACCTCACGGATGCCCGGCTCGCCCTGCTCATCCAGCGGCGTACGGTAGATAACGGCATTCGGCGTATCCGAGGTATACATCCAGCGCCGATCCTCGCTAAAGGCCAGGCCGTTAGCGCCATGAATATCGCACTGGATAACGCGCGGGGTAAGATCGCTGTCGATACGCATCAGCAGCGCGCCATTATAATCACCCGGCGCCCAGAAGGTCCCGGCGTAAAAGCGTCCATCGCGATCGGTCCCGCCGTCATTAAAACGGGCCAGCTGCGGGTTGCCTGGGTTATCGCAGATTTTGCGCCGCAGCAGGCCGTGCGCATCGGTAAGCCAGATAGCGCTGCGCAGCGCCACGATAAAACCGCCCTTCTCGCGCAGAGCGAAGCAGCCGACCTCTTCGGGAAATTGCAGGACCTGATGCTCGCCGCTGCGGACGTCGTAGCGGTGAATTTCGCACTCCATAATATCGGCCCAGTATAAAGCCTGCTCAGCGTCACTCCAGGTCGGGCATTCCGGCAGGTGCCCGGCGTAATCAAACAGCGGTTGCGGTTCAGCCATCGTTTTCATCCCTATAAAAAAAGCCAGCGGGTTGCCCCTCTGGCTTTGATTATATACGGTTTTCAGCTACTGCCGGTTATCATTCGCCTGACGGAGCAGCGTACGGCTTTCGCTCTGGAAGCGCTGGGCATAATCGCCAAACCAGTGCTCAACTTTACGGAAGCTGTCGATAAACGCCTGTTTATCCCCCTGCTCCAACAGGCCAATCGCCTCGCCAAAACGCTGGTAGTAGCGCTTAATCAGCGCCAGGTTGCTCTCCGACGACATAATAATATCGGCGTAAAGCTGCGGATCCTGGGCGAACAGACGGCCCACCATCGCCAGCTCAAGCCGATAGATCGGTGACGACAGCGCCAGCAGCTGCTCCAGGCGAACGTTCTCCTCCGCCAGGTGCAGGCCGTAGGCAAAGGTCGCAAAGTGGCGCAGAGCCTGAATAAACGCCATATTCTGATCGTGCTCGACGGCGCTGATACGATGCAGGCGAGCGCCCCAAACCTGAATTTGCTCAAGGAACCACTGATAGGCTTCCGGCTGGCGACCGTCGCAGTAGACCACCACCTGCTTGGCAAGGCTGCCGCTGTCCGGACCGAACATCGGATGCAATCCCAGCACCGGGCCATTATGCGCCGCCAGCATCGCCTGTAGCGGCTCCGCTTTAACTGACGCCAGATCAACCAAAATACAGTCCGCCGACAGCGAAGGCAGCCGGGCAATCGTTTCAACCGTGGCGTGAATAGGTACGCTGACGATCACCATCCCGGCGTCGGCAACAATCTCCGTCGCCCGTGGCCAGTCTTCTTTCTCCAGAATACGTACCCGGTAGCCAGAAAGCGTCAGCATTTTCTCGAACAGGCGCCCCATCTGCCCGCCGCCGCCGACAATCACCACCGGACGCAGGTTCGGACACAGCGTTTTAAAACCTTTGTCGTTTTCGCTGGAATAGGACTCGCGCATCACGCGACGCAGCACATCTTCAATCAGATCCGGCGGCACGCCAAGCGCGGCCGCCTCTTCGCGGCGGGAGGCCAGCATCGCCGACTCCCGTTCCGGGACGTAAATGGGCAGGCCGTATTTGCTCTTGACCTCGCCCACTTCAGCCACCAGCTCCAGGCGCTTAGCCAGCAGGCCCAGCAGCGCTTTATCAACTTCATCAATTTGATCGCGCAACGCGGTCAGTTCAGCAACCATACAATCCTCTTACGCCAGACGGGCCGCCAGATGGCCGCGCAGATCCTTATCAAGTTCGCGGAGCAACGCATCGGTGGTTTCCCAGCTGATGCAAGCATCGGTGACGGATACGCCGTATTTCATATCGCAACGCGGCTGCTCAGAGGACTGGTTGCCTTCGTGGATATTACTCTCAATCATCAGACCAATAATGGAACGATTGCCATCCTTGATCTGCGCGACGACGGATTCTGCCACCGCTGGCTGACGGCGGTAGTCTTTATTGGAATTACCATGACTGCAATCTACCATCAGCGACGGCTTCAGTCCCGCCTGAGTCATCTCTTTTTCGCATTGTTCGACATCTGCCGGGCCGTAGTTTGGTGCTTTACCGCCGCGCAGAATGACGTGGCCATCCGGGTTGCCCTGGGTTTGCAGCAGGCAGACCTGACCCGCCTGGTTGATCCCAACAAAGCGGTGCGGCATCGCTGCGGCGCGCATGGCGTTAATCGCCGTCGCCAGGCTACCGTCGGTGCCGTTTTTAAAGCCAACCGGCATCGACAGGCCGGATGCCATTTCGCGGTGCGTCTGGGATTCGGTGGTACGTGCGCCGATCGCCGACCAGCTGAACAGATCGCCGAGGTACTGCGGGCTGTTGGGATCCAGCGCTTCGGTTGCCAGCGGCAGCCCCATGTTTACCAGCTCGACCAGCAGCCGACGCGCAATCTTCAGACCGCCTTCAACATCAAACGAGCCATCCATATGCGGATCGTTAATCAGCCCTTTCCAACCGACGGTGGTACGGGGTTTTTCAAAATAGACGCGCATCACCAGGTAGAGGCTATCGCTGACCTCTGCGGCAAGTGCTTTAAAACGATGAGCGTACTCAATTGCCGCTTCCGGATCGTGAATTGAACAAGGGCCGCAGACCACCAGCAGGCGCGGATCGCGGCCGGCAATAATGTCAGAGATAGTCTGACGGGACTGCGCGATCTGCGCTTCTTGTTCAAGGCTCAGCGGGAATTCAGCCTTCAGCTGGTCCGGAGTGATCAAAACCTGTTCATCGGTAATATGTACGTTATTCAGCGCGTCTTTTTGCATGATTGCGATCCTGGGTAGTTCGTTTGCGATAGTGTTTTCCTCACTGAGGAGTGACGTAACGATACCACATAAAGTAAAGTTTTCAATCCATATTACGTAAATTTTACTTTACACCAGCAAAATAAATGGCTACTCACCCGCCAATAAATGTAAACTTAAGTTAACAACGCCACCCATGGCCGCTAAAAAATTATCCGTTGGGCCACCTTTTCTTTACGAAAAATCCTGGCCAGAATTAACGTATTGCAAAGGCCAGGGCTAATGACGGTTTTCACCAACAATGCTATTCTTCGGCCAGGCATTAGCGCACTGCAATTCACGTACCATGACGACCCCAGACGGATCCGTTAATGAAACAGCTTCACCGTCTTTTTTTGATCTCTTTGTTATTCATCGTCAGCTATCCCGCTTTTGCCGCCGGGCCGTCTGCAAATGTGCGAGCCATTGTTTCGGGGATCGTGACGTATACCCGCTGGCCAGAACTTTCTGCCCCGCCCAGACTGTGTATTTTCTCTACGTCACGCTACACCCACAGCCTGACCCAGCAATCGCCTGAGGCTTTGCCCTATCAGCCGGTTGTTGTTCACAGTACAGAGGAAGCATTGAATACGGTTTGTGATGGCTTTTATTTTGGCAGCGAATCGCCGTCACAGCAGTCCGAATTCACCTCTAAATACCGGTCAAGGCCCCTATTACTTATCGCGGAACAGAATACCGATTGCGCTATTGGCAGTGCTTTTTGCCTGATCATCAATGACGACAGGGTCAAATTCTCCGTTAATCTTGATGTCCTGACGCACAGCGGTGTGCGGGTCAATCCAGATGTACTGATGCTTGCCCGGAAAAACGCACATGAATAAGGATTATCCTCAGGGCCCGCGCCCCACCTTTAAAAGAGCGCTACGCCGTATCAGCATGATAAGCGTAATCATCTCGATGACTCTGGTCTGGCTGCTGCTCAGCACCGCCTCCGTATTCACGCTGAAACAATATGCGCAGAAGAATCTCGAGCTGACCGCCGCGACCATGAGCCGCAGCCTCGAAGCGGCGCTGGTGTTTAACGATAGCGCGGCGGCAGAAGATACGCTGGCGACGCTGGGGAAGCAGGGACAGTTTTCCGAAGCGCTGGTGCTTGATAGCCAGAAAACGCATTTTGCTCTCTGGCATAACCACGATCTGGTAAACCAGGAAAAGCTCAGCGGCCTCATCAGCAGGTGGCTTTTCCCGCAGCCGACCACGCAGCCCATCTGGCATGAAGGGAAAATTATCGGCGAGCTTCGCCTGACCGCGCTGGACCGGCTGATAAGCCACTTCCTCGGTATTTCGATTATCGTCCTGACCGGCAGCATCCTGCTGGCGTCCTTTATCGCCCTGCTGCTGACCCACTCTCTACACCGCGGCATCGTCACCGCGCTGCAGAGCATTACCGAAGTGGTGCACGATATCCGGGAAAACCGTCACTTCTCGCGTCGCGTTCCCGAAGAGCACATCGAGGAGTTTCATCTTTTCGCCCAGGACTTTAACAGCCTGCTCGGCGAGATGGAGGATTGGCAGCGGCAGCTGCAGGCCAAAAACGCCCAGCTCCTGCGCAGCTCTCTGCACGATCCGCTGACCGGACTTGCCAACCGTGCGGCGTTTCGCGGCGTCATCAATAAACTGATGAATGACGACGTGACCCACCGCAGCTCCGCGCTGCTATTCCTTGATGGCGACAACTTCAAGTTCATCAACGATAACTGGGGGCATGCGACGGGCGATAAGGTCTTAATCGAAGTGGCCAGCCGGCTGATGACGTTTGCCGGCACCCAACATCAGGCGTGGCGGCTCGGCGGCGACGAATTTGCCATCCTGCTGCGCAATGTCCACACCGAGGTCGAAGTTCAGGCGCAGTGCGCTTTACTCTCGGCACAGTTTCTCCAGCCGTTTAATCTGCACAACGGCCATACCGCTACCCTGTCGCTCAGTATTGGTTACGCCCTGGCGTGGGAGCATACTTCTGCCGAAAATCTGCAAGAGTTTGCCGATCAAAATATGTATCGGATGAAAAATCAACGCTTGCAGCAGATACAAAAATAAAAGGAATTCTCATTCTCAGGAAATATTGTGCTCCCGCGCTGCTGGCCGCGGTGTTTCTCACCGGCTGCCAGGCTCCGCAAGGAAAATTCTCTCCGCAGCAGGTTGCGGCGATGAAGTCCTACGGCTTTACGGAAAGTAACGGCGACTGGTCCCTCGGCATATCTGACACCATCCTGTTCGATAAAAACGACTACCACCTGCGCCCCGATAGCCAGCAGCAGATTCACGGCATGGCGTCTCGTCTCGCCGCAACCGGGATTACCCACAGTCGTTTAGATGGTCATACCGATAACTATGGTGAAGATGGCTACAACGAGATGCTGTCGCTGAAGCGCGCAAACAGCGTAGCCGACGCGTGGGCGGAAGGCGCCAATATCCCGCGCGGCAATTTAACGACCCGCGGGTTGGGTAAAAAATATCCGATTGCCAGCAACGATACGGCAAAAGGGCGTGCCGAAAACCGCCGGGTGACGGTTGTTATCAGCACGCCTTAACTCCCTTACTCTACTGAGCTGGCGAGCGTCGCTGCGCTGGCCGAACGCCAGCGCAGATAGTCAACGGCAATACACAGCAGCAGGCTGGCGCCCATCAGCGGCAGCGCCAGCCCCAGCAGAACGGCAATCACCAGCGCGAGCATACGGGCGGGCCATGCCAGATTAAGCCAGGCCTGCACCAGCGTACCCGCCGGGTTAAACGTCGCCTTCGGCGGACGGCGAATCCACCATAAGCGATACCCAACGACGATGGTCACGCACAGCACCGAGCCAAAGGCGATCAGCAGCAGCTGATTAGCCAGACCAAACAGGATCCCCATGTGGAAATCAACGCCCCAGCGGGTAAGTTTCGCCATCAGTGGGAAATCGGCAAAGCGCGTGCGGTCGACAACCTGCATCCGTTCACCATCGATTGCCACCGCATCAACCTGCGTCGGCCAGCCACGGTCGATTTCGCTAACGGTCCAGGCGACGCCATCCTCCTTAGGCGGGCGAATTTCAAGCTTGCGGGCATCAAGGCCTGCGCGACGCGCCAGCGTCAGCACCTGGTCAAACCGCTCGCCAGACGGTGGCGCCATCGTTTCGGGCATCGCCATATTCCCCATATGATGCTCAGCATGCGCGTCGTGAGCCATCGGCATCGCGGCGTGCAGCTGAGTATTGACCTGCGGCGTCAGCCAGCCGAAAGCGGCGCGCATCTTATCGACATTATCGCCGGCCCACTGCGACCAGGTTAAGCCGGTCGCCGAGAACAGCAGCATGCCTCCCAGCAGCGCCCAGCCAAGAGAAACGTGCAGCCGGCGCGTATTCTGCAGGCGGTTATTGATGCGCCGACGGGGCCGGGTCATTGCCCACAGCGCAATGCCCCCCAGCGCGGCAACCCACATCCAGGACGCCGCCAGCTCGCTGTACAGCCGCCCAATATTTCCCGCCAGCAGGGACCTGTGCGCATAATCAATCCACTGGCGCAGGGGCAAAATGCCGCTGGTGCCATAGACCGTCATATCGCCTTTAACCTGCAGGGTCACCGGGTCGATAAACAGCGCCCGCGACTCCGATTCTCCCAGGCGCGGATCGGCAAACATCACCCGCGTGGTCTCGCCGGCGACCATGGACGGACGCACCGCCTGCAGGCGCAGCTCTCCCTGAGTCAGCGCCTCCGCGGCCGCTATCTGGGCGCTCAGCGGCTGCTTGTCGCCGATGGATGTCGCGCGCAGCGCGTCGTGATACAGCCAGCTTTCCAGCTGCGGCGTGGCAACGTACAGCGTGCCGGTTAGCGCAGCCACGAAGATAAACGGCCCGATAAACAGGCCAATATAAAAATGAAGGCGTCGCAGCAGGTTCAGCCATGCCGCGCGCGAGGTGCAGGTTGTCATACTTTTCCTTTCTGAAAGCAAAAAAAGAACGTTGCGCGGTGCGCACATTATTTTTTATCAACAGGAAACAGCAGACTGGCGCGGCGGCGCGCGGGTATCGGGATAGAGCCAGGGGAAGTAGTGCCAGTGTTTTAGCACCGGACGAGCCGTAAAGATACGCAGCCGACGCAGGATGAAGGTGATAAGCAGCGCCAGCGCCAGCAGCAGGCCCGGCACGTGGGCTAACAGCACGCAGTAGCCGCAGGCCTCGGCGTGGTCAGCCGGCATGGTGTGCGCAGGCGTGGACGCCGGCGGAGCAGAGTGGGACATCTTCATGCCGTGAGGCATTTCCATGGCATGAGGCGTTTCCGCCATCATCATCGCGTGGTGCATTCCGGGCATCGCACCCATCGGATCTTTTTGCAATGAGATAGAGATCAGCGGCGCGACGACGATCAGCAGGATCGACAACAGCGCCAGCCATGCGGCCCGCCGTTGATGTGCTGACTGTCGATAAATATTGCCGGCCACCGCCCCTCCATCGTGAGGGCGATATTGTAAATGATTTACATCAAGATAGTTAAAACAAAGATAAAAAAAGGGCCGGCCCATCAGGCCAGCTCTTTTCATCAGGATGTCGCGAAAGCGAATCTTAGTTAAGACGCTCTTTGATACGAGCAGACTTACCGGTACGCTCACGCAGGTAGTACAGTTTAGCTTTACGTACAGCACCACGACGTTTAACAGCAATGCTGTCAACTACCGGAGAGTGAGTCTGGAAGACACGCTCAACGCCTTCGCCGTTGGAAATTTTACGAACAGTGAATGCAGAGTGCAGACCGCGGTTACGAATAGCGATAACCACGCCCTCGAATGCCTGCAGACGTTTTTTGGAACCTTCAACAACCCATACTTTCACTTCCACGGTATCACCCGGACGGAAGGAAGGTACGTCCTGCTTCATCTGTTCTTGTTCAAGTTGCTTAATAATGTTGCTCATAATTTAATCTCTTATCCTGGGTAAACTGATATTGGGGGCGTTACGCCATCCCATCATGTTTATGCTGCTGTTTTGCGTGTTCAGTTTTGAACTGCGCCAGCAACTTTGCTTGCTCTTCAGTCAGAGCCAGGTTTTCCAAAAGTTCAGGTCTTCTAAGCCAGGTACGGCCCAGCGACTGTTTCAAACGCCAGCGACGTATCTCAGCATGGTTTCCCGACAGCAATACCGGCGGTACTTCCATCTCTTCTAACACTTCAGGACGGGTATAGTGTGGGCAGTCCAGCAGACCATCGGCAAAGGAATCTTCCGTTGCCGAAGCTTCATGACCCAGAACCCCCGGAATGAACCGGGAAACGGAATCAATCAGCGTCATTGCCGGTAACTCACCACCGCTGAGAACGTAATCGCCGATTGACCATTCTTCGTCAATTTCGGTCTGAATTACGCGCTCGTCTATCCCTTCGTAGCGACCGCACACCAAAATCAGCTTCTGATTTGTTGCCAGTTCGCTGACGCCCGCTTGATCAAGCTTGCGTCCCTGAGGCGACAGATATATCACCTTAGCGCCTTCACCTGCCGCGGCTTTTGCTGCATGGATGGCGTCCCGCAGGGGTTGCACCATCATTAGCATCCCCGGTCCGCCGCCGTAAGGACGATCGTCCACGGTACGGTGCCGGTCGTGCGCGAAATCGCGAGGACTCCAGCTCTGGATGCTCAGCAGGCCATTTTTTACTGCCCGGCCAGTTACCCCGTAATCGGTAATTGCGCGGAACATTTCAGGAAACAGGCTAACGATACCTATAAACACAAGCCAATCCCCATAGCGCCGTCTTTTACCGTTTATTCGGAGAATTTAAAAACCAGGATCCCAATCTACTTCGATTGTTCGAGTAGCGAGATCGACTTTCTTGATAACCTGCCCATCGAGGAACGGAACCAGCCGCTCCTTGATGCCAAACGCATCTTTCAGGTTTGCCTTAATGACGAGAACGTCATTTGACCCGGTTTCCATCATATCGATGACTTTACCCAGGCCATAGCCTTCGGTGGTGACAACCTGGCAGCCCATCAGGTCTTTCCAGTAGTAGTCGCCCTCTTCCAGCTTCGGCAGTTGCGATGAATCCACGATAATTTCGCAATTAGTCAGCAGATTCGCAGCATCGCGATCGTCAATGCCCTTCAGCTTGATGACGATATCCTGATCGTGGTGGCGCCAGCTTTCCAGCTCAACGACCTGCCACTGACCCGCCTTCTGAATTAACCAGGGCTGATAGTCAAAAATGCTTTCGGCGTCTTCGGTGGAGGAAAACACTCTGAGCCAACCACGGATACCGTAGGAAGAACCCATTTTACCCAATACGATCGGATCAACGGGTGCTTGTGCGGTGTGTTGCTTGCTCATCATGACCACCGTGACAGATTAAGCTGCTTTGTTCGCTGCTTTGATCAGCGTAGCTACGCGATCGGAAACGGTAGCGCCCTGGCCAACCCAGTGAGCGATACGATCCAGATCCAGACGAGTTTCTTCTTCGTTCGCGGAAGCGATCGGGTTGAAGAAACCAACGCGCTCGATGAAGCGGCCGTTGCGTGCATTACGGCTGTCGGTGACAACAACCTGGTAGAACGGACGCTTTTTAGCGCCGTGACGAGCTAAACGAATAGTTACCATAACATCCTCTTGTGTGAATAGAACAACCGGGCCCCATCGAGGAACGGGGCCCGGGTGTCATATTAAAATCCCGAAAATTTTACTGATTTCTGTGCAAAAATCAATTCAAAACTACAATACGCTAAATAATTCGAGTTGCAGGCAGGCGGCAAGTGAGCAAATCCCCGGGAGCGTACGCAAGTACGTGACCGGGGTGAGCGAATGCAGCCAACGCATCTGCGGCTTGAATTATGACGCGTATTAACGACCGGGGAAGCCCGGCGGCATCATCCCTTTCATGCCACGCATCATCTTCATCATGCCGCCTTTCGACTTCATCTTTTTCATCATGCGCTGCATATCGTCAAACTGCTTGAGCAGACGGTTAACGTCCTGCACCTGCATCCCGCAGCCCGCGGCGATACGGCGCTTACGCGAACCTTTAATAATCTCAGGCTTAGCGCGCTCTTTCAGCGTCATCGAGTTGATGATCGCTTCCATCCGCACCAGCACTTTATCGTCCATCTGCGACTTAACGTTATCCGGGATCTGCCCCATGCCCGGCAGCTTGCCCATCAGGCTGGCCATGCCGCCCATGTTCTTCATCTGGCGCAGCTGCTCGAGGAAGTCGGTCAGGTCGAAGCCGTCGCCCTTCTTCAGCTTGGAGGCCAGCTTTTCAGCCTGCGCGCGGTCAACCTTGCTCTCGATATCTTCGATCAGCGACAGCACGTCGCCCATACCGAGGATACGGGAGGCGATACGATCCGGATGGAACGGCTCGAGGGCTTCAGTTTTTTCGCCGACGCCGAGGAATTTAATCGGCTTACCGGTGATGTGACGAATCGACAGCGCCGCACCGCCGCGGGCGTCGCCGTCCACTTTGGTCAGCACCACGCCGGTCAGCGGCAGCGCTTCGTTAAACGCTTTGGCGGTGTTCGCCGCATCCTGGCCGGTCATCGCATCGACGACGAACAGGGTTTCAACCGGGTTAAGGGTAGCGTGAACCTGCTTGATTTCGTCCATCATCGCTTCATCGACGTGCAGACGACCGGCGGTGTCCACCAGCAGCACGTCGTAGAACTTCAGCTTCGCTTCTTTCAGCGCGGCGTTAACGATGTCGATCGGCTTCTGGCCGACGTCGGACGGGAAGAAATCAACGCTCACCTGCCCGGCCAGCGTTTCCAGCTGTTTAATCGCCGCCGGGCGATAAACGTCCGCGGAGACCACCAGCACCTTCTTCTTGTGCTTCTCGCGCAGGAATTTACCCAGCTTCGCGACGCTGGTGGTTTTACCCGCCCCCTGCAGGCCCGCCATCAGCACCACGGCCGGCGGCTGAGCGGCTAAATCCAGCGCCTGGTTCTCTTCGCCCATCGCCGCAACCAGCTCGTTGCGTACAATCTTGACGAACTCCTGGCCCGGAGTCAGGCTTTTGTTAACTTCATGACCCACCGCGCTCTCTTTGACGCGGCTGATGAAATCACGCACGACGGGCAGAGCAACGTCCGCCTCGAGCAGCGCCATGCGCACTTCGCGCAGGGTTTCTTTAATATTGTCTTCGGTAAGGCGTCCGCGGCCGCTGATGTTGCGCAGCGAACGCGACAAACGATCGGTTAAATTATCAAACATTGTCTCTCGCCTGAGGTGGAAACTGTCGGTCGCCGCAGCGACACCACAAATACAAATTTGCCGCAGTATAACACGACATGTACCGGGATGTGATGCAACGGTTGGAGCCGACGTCGCGTAACGCTATACTGCTTCTCTTTCTTTTTAGTCAACAGTCGACGCCCCTATGCCTGTTTTTGCTCTACTCGCGCTTGTCGCCTATTCCGTCAGCCTGGCGCTGATCGTTCCCGGCCTGCTGCAAAAGAACAGCAGTTGGCGGCGGATGGCGATAGTTTCCGCAGCTATTGCGCTGATTTGTCATGCTTTTGCGCTAGAGTCACGCATTTTCCCCGGCGGCGATAGCGGGCAAAATCTCAGCTTACTCAACGTCGGCTCGCTGGTCAGCCTGATGATCTGTACGGTGATGACCATCGTCGCTTCGCGCAACCGAGGCTGGCTGCTGCTGCCCATCGTCTACGCTTTTGCGCTGATTAATCTGGCCTTCGCCACCTTCGTGCCCAACGAATACATCACACACCTGGAAACAACCCCGGGTATGCTGGTGCACATTGGCCTGTCGCTCTTCTCTTACGCCACGCTGATCATCGCCGCCCTGTATGCCCTGCAGCTGGCCTGGATTGACTACCAGCTGAAAAACAAAAAGCTGGTTTTTAGCCACGAAATGCCGCCGTTGATGAGTATTGAACGTAAAATGTTTCATATCACCCAGGTCGGCGTGGTGCTGCTAACGCTGACGCTATGCACCGGGCTGTTCTACATGAACAACCTGTTCAGTACGGAAAATATTGATAAAGCCGTGCTGTCGATCGTGGCATGGTTCGTTTATATCGTCCTGCTCTGGGGACACTACCATGAAGGCTGGCGCGGTCGCCGGGTCGTCTGGTTTAACGTCACCGGCGCAGGCCTGCTGACGCTGGCTTATTTTGGCAGCCGCGTCCTTCAGCAGTTTATTAGCTAAATCCAGACTACGAGCAACCACACCGGGCAGCATTACGACAGGCCGTCTGAACGCCGGCAACGCGGAGCAACCGCCGCATACTCTGAGTATGCGAAGGTTCCAGGCTCTGCCGGTTCGGGCCGGTAATCGCCCGGTGGGATAGGCTTTAAGGAGTCCCTCCTGGAACACATTTCTACCACCACGCTAATCGTAACGTTGATTATCATGGTGATCATCTCAGCCTATTTCTCCGGTTCTGAGACCGGCATGATGACGCTGAACCGCTACCGCCTGCGCCATATGGCGAAGCAGGGCAACCGTCAGGCCAGGCGCGTCGAAAAGCTGCTGCGCAAACCCGATCGTTTAATCAGCCTGGTGCTGATCGGCAACAACCTGGTCAATATTCTCGCCTCCGCGCTGGGGACTATCGTGGGTATGCGCCTGTACGGCGATGCCGGCGTGGCGATTGCCACCGGCGTTCTGACCTTCGTGGTGCTGGTATTTGCCGAGGTCCTCCCCAAGACCATCGCCGCGCTGTATCCGGAGAAGGTCGCCTATCCGAGCAGCCTCCTGCTGGCGCCGCTGCAGGTGCTGATGATGCCGCTGGTGTGGCTGCTGAACACCATCACCCGCCTTCTGATGCGCATCATGGGCATCAAGGCCGATATTATTATCAGCGGAGCACTGAGCAAAGACGAGCTGCGCACCATCGTGAATGAATCGCGTACGCAAATCTCCCGCCGCAATCAGGACATGCTGCTGTCGGTGCTGGACCTCGAGAAGGTCAGCGTGGACGATATTATGGTGCCGCGAAATGAGATTATCGGGATCGATATTAACGATGACTGGAAATCCATCGTCCGCCAGCTCACCCACTCGCCGCACGGCCGTATTGTGCTCTACCGCGGTTCGCTGGATGACGCCATCAGCATGCTGCGCGTCCGCGAAGCCTATCGCCTGATGACCGAGAAAAAAGAGTTCACCAAAGAGGTGATGCTCCGAGCCGCGGACGAGATTTACTTCGTGCCGGAAGGCACACCGCTGAGCACGCAACTGGTGAAGTTCCAGCGCAATAAGAAGAAAGTAGGACTGGTGGTCGATGAATACGGCGATATCCAGGGCCTGGTGACCGTTGAAGATATTCTGGAAGAGATTGTCGGCGACTTCACCACCTCGATGTCGCCCACTCTGGCGGAGGAGGTGACCCCGCTTAACGACGGTTCGGTGATTATTGACGGCAGCGCCAACGTTCGTGAAATCAATAAGGCGTTTAACTGGCGCCTGCCGGAAGACGAAGCCCGCACGATCAACGGCATTATTCTTGAAGCGCTGGAAGAGATCCCGGCTCCCGGCACCCGCGTGCGCATCGAGCAGTACGACATCGATATTCTCGACGTTCAGGACAATATGATTAAGCAGGTGAAGGTGATGCCGGTGAAGCCGATTCGTGAAAGCGCGGCGGAATAATCGGCAGTCTGCTCAATGAAGCGGTGAACCTCGGTTCGCCGTTTTTTTGCTGCCGAATCGGCGGCAGTGCCGGTTAATAAAGCATAAAAAAACGGCCACCCGCAGGCGGCCGCTTTACAGCGAATTACTTCGCCTTCGCCACGGTCACCATCGCTGCGCGAATGGTACGGCCGTTCAGGGTGTAGCCCTTTTGCATTACGCCCAGCACGTTGCCCGCCGCCACGTCTTCAGACTCGACCATGGCGATGGCCTGATGAACGTTAGGATCCAACGGCACGTTGGTATCGGCAATAACTTCCACGCCGAACTTACGGACAACGTCCAGCATTGACTTCAGCGTCAGCTCAATACCTTCAACCATCGAAGCCATGTCCAGGTTGGCTTTATCGGCCACTTCCAGCGCGCGGTCCAGGCTATCAATCACCGGCAGCAGTTCGTTAACGAACTTCTCCAGGGCGAATTTATGCGCCTTTTCCACGTCAAGCTCGGTGCGACGACGCAGGTTTTCCATTTCCGCTTTTACGCGCAGGATGCCTTCGCGTTCACGAGTCTGGGCTTCAACCAGCTGCGCTTCCAGATTCGCAATTTTTTCATCGCGCGGATCCACCTGGTCAGCAGAAACCTCAGGCTCAACCGCCTCAACGTTGTCGTGCTGTTCCGTGATAATTTCTTCCGGGGCTTGCCCGTCAGGCGTTTTCTGTTCTTTACTACTCATGAATTTCTCCGCGTTTTTTTCGCATTCATCTCGCTAACTTCGCTTATTATGGGGATCAGTTTCCGGGTTTCAAGGGAAGCAGTCAGATTGTCATCATTCATTTAACGCAAGGACATCCAGAACATGAAGAACCATTTCAAGTGTATAGGCATTGTGGGGCATCCTCGTCACCCAACCGCGCTGACCACACATGAAATGCTCTGGCGCTGGCTGTGCAGCAAAGGCTATGAAGTTCTGGTCGAACAACAGATCGCCCATGAGCTACAGCTTAGCAACGTCAAAACGGGAACGCTGGCGGAAATTGGCCAGCAGGCGGATCTGGCGGTCGTCGTTGGCGGCGATGGCAATATGCTCGGCGCCGCGCGCACCCTGGCGCGGTATGATATTCAGGTCATCGGCATCAACCGCGGCAACCTCGGGTTTCTGACCGATCTCGACCCGGATAACGCGCTGCAGCAGCTTGCCGACGTGCTTGAAGGCCACTATATCGCCGAAAAACGCTTTTTGCTGGAAGCCCAGGTCTGCCAGCAGGATTGTCCGAAGCGCATTAGCACGGCGATTAACGAAGTGGTTCTGCACCCGGGAAAGGTCGCGCACATGATCGAGTTCGAGGTCTACATCGACGAGGTGTTTGCCTTCTCCCAACGCTCCGACGGCCTGATTATCTCCACCCCGACGGGCTCCACCGCCTATTCATTATCAGCTGGAGGCCCCATTCTGACACCTTCGCTCGATGCCATCACCCTGGTGCCGATGTTTCCGCATACGCTCTCGGCCCGCCCGCTGGTCATTAACGGCGACAGCACCATTCGCCTGCGCTTCTCCCAGCGCTGCAGCGACCTTGAGATCAGCTGCGACAGCCAGATAGCCCTGCCGATTCAGGACGGTGAATATGTTTTAATTCACCGCTGCGACTACCACCTGAATCTTATTCACCCGAAAGATTACAGCTATTTCAATACATTGAGCACCAAGCTCGGCTGGTCGAAAAAATTATTCTGATTTTATAAGCCGCCTCTTTACTGTATAAAAAACCAGTCTATACTGTACGAAAACACAGTATTGGTTTTTCATACAGGAAGGCAGCTATGTTGGCGCAACTCACCATCAGTAATTTTGCTATCGTTCGTGAACTGGAGATCGATTTTCACAGCGGCATGACCGCCATCACCGGGGAAACCGGTGCGGGAAAATCGATAGCCATTGATGCGCTTGGCCTGTGCCTTGGCGGCAGAGCGGAAGCAGACATGGTGCGAAGAGGCGCCAGCCGCGCGGACCTGTGCGCGCGCTTCGCGTTGAAGGATACGCCCGCCGCGCAGCGCTGGCTGGAAGCGAACCAGCTGGAAAGCGGACGTGAGTGTTTACTTCGCCGCGTCATCAGCGCCGACGGCCGCTCGCGCGGCTTCATTAACGGTACCGCCGTTCCTCTCTCCCAGCTTCGCGAGCTCGGTCAGCTGCTTATCCAGATCCACGGCCAGCACGCGCACCAGCTGTTAACCAAGCCAGAACACCAAAAAACGCTGCTCGATGGTTATACCGCTGAGTATGCGCTTACTCAGCTCATGGCCGGTCATTATCGCCAGTGGCACCAGAGCTGCCGCGAGCTGGCGCAGCATCAGCAGCAGAGCCAGGAGCGCGCCGCCCGCGCCGACCTGTTGCAGTACCAGCTAAAAGAGCTGAACGAGTTCTGTCCTCAGCAGGGTGAATTCGAGCAAATCGACGAAGAGTACAGGCGCCTGGCCAACAGCGGCCAGCTGCTGAGCACCTGTCAGCATGCGCTGACGGTGATGGCGGACGGCGAAGAGGCGAACCTGCAGGGCCAGCTCTACGCCGCTAAGCAGCTGGTGGGCGAGCTGGTCGGCATGGACGGCAAGCTCGCCAGCGTGCTGGATATGCTGGAAGAAGCGTCAATTCAGCTTAGCGAGGCAACCGACGAGCTGCGTCACTACAACGACCGCCTGGATCTCGACCCGAACCGCCTGTTCGAACTGGAGCAGCGCATCTCGCGGCAGATTTCTCTCGCCCGCAAGCACCAAATTACGCCGGAAGAGCTGCCGGCGTTCTACCAGGTGCTGTTAGAAGAGCAGCGCCTGCTGGACGACAGCGCGGGCTCGCTGGAGTCGCTCAGCCAGACGGTGGTTGAACATCACCGTCTGGCGCTGGAAACGGCCCGCCAGCTGCACGCCGCGCGGCAGCGCAGCGCCGATGAGCTGACCCGGCTGATCACTGAAAGTATGCACTCACTTTCCATGCCTCACGGGGTGTTTGCCATCGACATCGCCTTTGATGAGCGTCATCTGACGGCCGAAGGCGCGGATCGCATCGAGTTTCGCGTGACCACTAACCCCGGTCAGCCGCTGCAACCTCTTGCTAAAGTGGCCTCCGGCGGCGAGCTATCCCGTATTGCGCTGGCGATTCAGGTCATTACCGCGCAGAAGATGGAAACGCCGGCCCTGATTTTCGATGAAGTCGATGTCGGTATCAGCGGCCCAACGGCCGCTGTGGTCGGCAAGCTGCTGCGCCAGCTGGGGGAATCAACTCAGGTCATGTGCGTCACTCACCTGCCGCAGGTGGCCGGCTGCGGCCACCATCACTTCATCGTCTGCAAAGAGACCGATGGCGAGATGACCGAAACCCACATGCATCCGCTGGATAAACGCGCGCGTCTGCAGGAGCTGGCCCGCCTGCTGGGCGGGAGCGAAGTCACGCGCAACACGCTGGCGAACGCGAAAGAGTTGCTCGCGGCGTAAACTTTTTGATTTCCGCAGAGTCATAGTGAACAGCAAATTGCCGCAAGACCTGCAGTCGAAGGTTTCCAACTGGGCAAAGGTCTATTATTATCGGCATATTACAGATGAGCCACGTACTGTTCGGGCCCGAAAAGGAATCAAATCACTATGCGCTGTAAAACGCTGACTGCTGCCGCAGCGGTTCTTCTTATGTTGACCGCAGGCTGTTCCACTCTGGAACGAGTGGTTTACCGTCCTGACATCAACCAGGGTAACTATCTGGCACCTAACGATGTAGCAAAAATTCGTGTCGGCATGACGCAACAGCAGGTTGCTTATGCTCTGGGAACCCCAATGATGTCGGATCCGTTTGGCACTAACACCTGGTTCTACGTTTTCCGTCAGCAGCCTGGCCATGAAAACATTACCCAGCAAACCCTCACTCTGACCTTTAACAACAGCGGCGTGTTAACCAACATCGATAACAAACCGGCTCTGACCAAAGAGTAAGGCACAGCGGCGGTAGCCATACCGCTCCGTAAACGCAAAAAGCGCTCATTGAGCGCTTTTTTTATGCCAGCCGGCCCTACTTCTCGTCGTTCTTTTTTTCTGCCCGCTGGCGCCGCAACTCTTTCGGGTCGGCAATCAGCGGCCGATAAATCTCCACCCGGTCGCCATCATGAACCTCATCGTGCAGCTTCGCCGGGCGGCTATAAATTCCCACCTTGTTTTTCGCAAGGTCGATATCATCGCGCAGAGTCAGAAGGCCGCTGGCAATAATCGCCTGTTCGACGGTCGCCCCTACCTCCAGCTTTACGCTTTGCAGATACTGCTTTTCAGGCAAAGCGTAGGCGACTTCAACGACGATTTTAGCCGACACGATAAACCTCTTTCGCCCGGGTGGTAAACGCCTGCACCATATTGAGCGCTAGCTCTTTAAAAATGCGGCCAAACGCCATTTCAATCAGCTTGTTGGTGAATTCAAAATCGAGGTGGAATTCGATTTTGCACGCATCCGGACTCAGCGGAATAAACTGCCAGCCGCCAATAAGCGATTTAAACGGGCCATCGACCAGGCTCATCAGGATGCTCTGGTTGCTGGTTAACGTATTCCGCGTTGTGAAGGTCTTACTGATGCCAGCCTTAGACACATCAACCGCCGCCATCATCTGCGTCGGTCCGGACTCCAGCACGCGGCTACCGGTGCAGCCTGGCAAAAAATCAGGGTAGGACTTCACATCGTTTACGAGTTGATACATCTGCTCCACGCTGAACGGCACCAGCGCAGTACGGCTAATCTGAGGCATAGCAAGTTCCACATTTAAACACGGCGCAAATAATATCATTTATCTGCTGCTAAAAAAAACGCTGTGCCACAACTCGTGCTAAGATAACGCGTTACACCTCGCAGGATGGATTGAGGTAACTATGTATAAGATAAGCGATGACTTCAGGACACTATGACTAAGAAAAAAGCACACAAACCTGGATCAGCCACCATTGCGCTGAATAAACGCGCCCGTCATGAATACTTTATCGAAGATGAATACGAGGCGGGTCTTGCCCTGCAAGGGTGGGAAGTCAAATCTCTGCGCGCCGGTAAAGCCAACATCGGCGATAGCTACGTGATCCTGAAGGACGGCGAAGCCTATCTGTTTGGCGCCAACTTTACGCCAATGGCCGTGGCTTCAACCCACTACGTCTGCGACCCGACGCGCACCCGTAAGCTGCTGCTGAATCAGCGCGAGCTCGATACGCTGTACGGCCGTATTAACCGGGAAGGTTATACCGTCGTTGCCTTGTCGTTATACTGGAAAAACGCCTGGTGCAAAGTCAAAATCGGCGTAGCGAAAGGTAAGAAACAGCACGACAAACGTACCGATCTGAAAGACCGTGAATGGGCGGTCGATAAAGCGCGCATTATGAAACACGCCGGACGTTAACCTCCTTCTCCAGGGGCCAGCTTAGCTGGCCCTTGTGCTATATCGTTGTTGATGCTGCTTTTTTACCCAACCAGGCGCCATAAATCACCGAACGAGGGCTGGTAAGCCTGTTCATAAATCTGTTATACTTGCTCTAACACATTGGGGCTGATTCTGGATTCGACGGGATTCGCGAAACCCAAGGTGCATGCCGAGGGGCGGTTGGCCTCGTAAAAAGCCGCAAAAAAATAGTCGCAAACGACGAAAACTACGCTTTAGCAGCTTAATAACCTGCTCTGAGCCCTCTCTCCCTAGCTTCCGCTCTTAAGACGGGGATCAAAGAGAGGTCAAACCCAAAAGAGATCGCGTGGAAACCCTGCCTGGGGTTGAAGCGTTAAAACTAATCAGGCTAGTCTGGTAGTGGCGTGTCTGTCCGCAGGTGCCAGGCGAATGTAAAGACTGACTAAGCATGTAGTGCCGAGGATGTAGGAATTTCGGACGCGGGTTCAACTCCCGCCAGCTCCACCAAAATTCTCCATCGGTGATTACCAGAGTCATCCGATGAAGTCCTAAGAGCCCGCACGGCGCAAGCCCTGCGGGCTTTTTTGTGCCCTCAATTTGTCCCGCGAAGTCCGAAGAGAACTAATTAAATCCGAACCTTTTAGGCACCTTGTTAGGCACCTCATAAAGCTTTATTGTTTTTGAGGTGCCTAAAACTATGGAAATCCGCCAATGGCAAGACAAACCAAACCTTATTCCGCCAGGAAAATTTCAAAAATTTCGTGATACTAAAATGTGTATGCTTACAGTCCTGTACGATATTCTGGGACATTCTGGTATAAAAATGACGATGGTTTACGTCCACTTTTCGCCTGACTATCTAGAAGATGTCGTGACCAAAAGAACCTTGGCTAATTTAAATTACATTCGGAGTTGTTAGGATGGATCTTAGAATGATAGAAGTACTGAAAAACTTATCTCCCTTGCTTCCATTTATTGTATCAATCATTGGATTGAAGGCTGGCTGGATATATAAAAGGGATAAAGTCTTTAATTCCAGAAAAGCGATTAGCGAGTTTTCGCACAACCTCTATAAAAATACTAATGACGAAAATTTTAAGCGAATTGCTGTAGAATATGGTATCTCAGCATTAACTAAAGACTCAAACTTGACTCCAGAACAGAGGAGAATACTCTTACGTTCCAAAGATCCAGTAAGAGATGTAGATAATTATAGCAAGTGCCAAAAGCTTCTATATATAACTGATAAACCAACAATATTTCAGTGGACTAAAAAAAATATCGTTTCTGGGTTTGGCGAAAAGCAGTGGAAATCGTCAGCCTCATCATCTATTTCATAAGTGGTTTTGTGGTAGCAATACCTTTTTTATATAGCACTATGCTTAGTAGCAACTTGGTAGAAAAAATAGACAAGTCATCTACTATGATTAAGTTTTCCTTAGCTTCTTACTGTGTGCTAATGGGTATCAGCATAGGGCTACTGTTCCTACATAAACTTTCAACCATAAATATCGCAGAAAAGACCCTAAAATCTAACAGATAATGTACCGTAACGCGTTAGAAATCTGGCAGAAAATAGCAATGGAGCGTTCAAAGCACATAAAAAAACAAATACTGTATAATGTTGTACTTACTGTATTTAATAGTAATTTACTGTTTTTATTTTGGTTAGAATACTATGCAGGAATTTGGGGCACGGGCTCAACTCCCACCAGCCTCTTGGTTGACGATCACCAGAGCCTGATACGAAGTCCTAAAAGCCCGCACGGTGCAAGCCCTGCGGGCTTTTTTGCGTCTTCAGTTTACCTCCAAGAACTTTGAAGCCAGCTCATTTCCGCCGTGACTTCGAGACCCTCCCCCACCCGGCAACAGCACCCTGCCACGCTCACCTCCCCTTTAAGCAAACACTTTATCGTCCCGCAACGCGGCTCACGCATTTCGTTCCCTGGAATCCCACTTACGCCCCCGTTACTTTATTCATACCCCTTATAATGGGGTGTTAGCCAGCCAGACCCGGCATGATTACTGCCCCCTGTCGTCCATGATCCGGGGGGTGATGTCACCGGGTCTGGTGGGGCGCTGGTAACCGCTAATAGGGGGCAGGTCAGACATCATGTCGGGACCGTCTGTAACGTGGATGCCGGTACCTGCTCCCCGTGGTTATCTGGTTAACCCGTATAAACAGGGAGACAGAATGACCGAATCTAGTGGTTACGAATCAGTCCAGGTCTTTATCGGTGTTGATGTCGGTAAAGATACTCATCACGCTGTTGCCGTTAATCGTCCAGGTAAGCGCCTGTTCGATAAAGCGTTACCCAACGATGAAAACAAACTCCGGTCGCTGATATCTGACCTGAAACAGCATGGTCAGATACTGCTGGTTGTTGACCAGCCTGCCACCATCGGCGCGTTACCCGTCGCAGTTGCCCGCTCTGAAGGCATCCTTGTCGGATACCTCCCCGGACTGGCAATGCGCCGCATCGCCGACTTACATGCCGGTGAAGCCAAAACCGATGCCCGTGATGCGGCCATCATTGCCGAAGCAGCACGTACTCTGCCTCATGCGCTACGCACACTAAAGCTGGCTGACGAGCAAATCGCCGAACTCTCCATGCTCTGCGGCTTCGATGATGATCTTGCTGCACAAACAACGCAGGCCAGCAACCGTATCCGTGGCCTGTTGACCCAGATACATCCGGCACTGGAACGTGTTCTGGGCCCACGGCTGGATCATCCGGCAGTACTCGATCTTCTCCAGCGATATCCCTCACCCGAAAAACTCGCTTCGCTGGGTGAGAAGAAGCTGGCAACCCAGCTCTGCAAACTCGCACCTCGTCTGGGAAAGCGCCTTGCTGCAGATATCACCCAGGCACTGACAGAGCAAACCGTCGTCGTTCCCGGCACGAATGCCGCTGTCGTTGTTCTGCCCCGCCTGGCTCTCCAGCTCATCACACTGTGTAAGCAAAGAGACGAGGTGGCTCTTGAGGTAGAACAACGGGTTCTTGCTCACCCTCTTTACCCGGTCCTGACCAGCATGCCCGGAGTCGGTGTCAGGACCGCTGCCAGACTCCTCACAGAGGTTGCCTGCCGCGCCTTCGCCTCTGCTGCACATCTCGCAGCTTATGCCGGTCTTGCGCCTGTAACCCGGCGTTCCGGTTCATCCATACGAGGGGAGCATCCCTCACGACGGGGTAATAAGACGCTCAAACGGGCGCTGTTCCTGTCAGCCTTCGCTGCGCTCAGAGATCCGATCTCCAGGGCTTACTACACACGCAAAATGAGCCAGGGAAAACGCCACAACCAGGCGCTTATCGCTCTCGCAAGACGGCGTTGTGACGTCCTGTTCGCCATGATGCGTGACGGGACTTTTTATACCCCTACGGCGTCATAACATGCTTGACAACTTAATAGGGGCACCCCCCCCCGTAGCCATCCTCCCCCGCCCGCTAAAGACCCACGGTAAAAATGGACTTTGCGTGCCCTCCCTGGCGGGGATTCCTTCTAAAAAGTCGCCTTATTTGTTATATTGTGCTTATTGATCACTCACCTCTGCGGTGCCAAAAAGAAAAATATTCACCGCGACCCAGGAAGATGAAATGCTAGATTACCGCTTCCCGACAGCTTTGCAGATGGTTCTCAGCGTAGCGATGGCGGAGCAGTTGGGTGAACGTTCGACCAGCGCGATCCTCGCCTATGGCCTGGAAGCCAATCCGAGCTTTATCCGTAAACTGATGGTCCCCCTCACGCGCGACGGCATTATCGTCTCGACGCTGGGGCGCAACGGCTCCATCCACCTCGGCCGTCCGGCTGATAAAATCACCCTGCGCGATATCTACGTCTCCGTTATTGAAGACAAAAAGCTGTGGGCTTCGCGTCCCGACGTCCCGGCCCGCTGCGTGGTCAGCGCCAACGCCTGCTGGTACTTCAAGTCCATCGCCGACGAAGCCGAACAGGCGTCTCTGAACGTGCTGGCTCGCCATACCGTGGCAAGCGCGCTGGAAAAGGTTAAAAAAGGCGATATCAGCGGCTGCCTGCAGCTGCTCGAAGCAGACGAGCTCGCCAAAAAGGCGCACTAAATCCGGCGCGCCGGCGCTCCTAAATAGTAAAAAACCGCCTTCAGTGAAGGCGGTTTTTTTATGCGACAAAGGCAACCCGGATCAGGTGGGCTGAACTTCCGCTGCCGGCTTGCCGCGCGTCACGAACTTGCGCAACGCAACGTAAAATACCGGCGTCAGGAACAGACCGAACAGCGTCACCCCCAGCATCCCGGAGAACACCGTGATCCCGGTAACGCCGCGAACTTCCGCCCCCGCGCCGTGGCCCAGAATCAGCGGGATAGTCCCGGCGATAAAGGCAATCGAGGTCATTACAATCGGGCGCAGACGCAGGCGGCATGCCTCCAGCGCGGCCTCGACGATCCCTTTCCCCTGCATCTCCAGCTCGCGGGCGAACTCGACGATCAGGATGGCGTTCTTACAGGCCAGTCCCATCAGCACCACCAGCCCCACCGCTTCCAGCAGGGTTTGCACCACCGCGCGGATGGAGTCGCGCACGAAGACCGTTGGGTCGTACGGCGCCGCCCACTTCATATCCTCCGGGAAACGCGTCGCCAGCTCACTCATCTTGGCGCGCACGGCGTTAGAGAGGTCTATGGCGTTCGCCCCCGGCGACTGGAAGATACCAATCCCCACCGCGTCTTTATTATTGAGCTGGGAACGCAGCGCGTAGCTGCCGGAGCCCATCTCAATGCGCGCCACGTCGTGCAGGCGTACCAGCGAGCCGTCCTGAGCCGTTTTGAGGATGATATTGCCGAACTCCTCCTCGGTATGCAGGCGTCCCTGGGCGTTAATCGAGATCAGGAAATCGCTCTCTTTCGGCAGCGGCTCGGCGCCGAGCTGGCCGGCGGAAACCTGTACGTTTTGCTCCTGCATCGCCGCGACGACGTCCGAAGCGGTCAGGCCGCGCGCCGCCACCTTATTAGGGTCCAGCCAGACGCGCATGGCGTATTCGCCGGAGCCAAAAATCTGAATCTGGCCGACGCCGGGCAGGCGCGCCAGCTCATCCTTGACCTTCAGCGTGGCGTAGTTGCGCATATACAGCGAATCGTACTTGCCATTCGGCGAGAACAGATGCACCACCAGGGTCAGCGTTGGGGACTGCTTCTGGGTGGTGATCCCGAGACGGCGAACGTCCTCGGGCAGGCGAGCTTCGGCCTGCGATACGCGGTTTTGCACCTGAACCTGCGCCTGGTCGGGATCGGTGCCCGGGCGGAAGGTCACGGTGGTGACCAGCACGCCGTCGGAACCGGCGACGGATTTCATGTACATCATGTTTTCAACGCCGTTGATCGCTTCCTCCAGCGGCGTAGCCACGGTTTCGGCGATAACCTTCGGGTTGGCGCCCGGATACTCCGCGCGCACCTGCACGCTCGGCGGCACGACGTCAGGATATTCGCTGACCGGCAGCAGCGGAATCGCGATCAGCCCGGTGACGAAAATCAAAATCGACAGCACCGCGGCGAAAATCGGCCTGTCGATAAAAAAGCGGGAAAAGTCCATACGACGGATTCTCAGGTCAAGGGATCAGTTAAGGGCGGCGCTGGCGGTCATGGCGACAGTTTTCGCGTTAACCGGCATGCCCGGCATAAACACTTTTTGTAAGCCGTCTACGATGACTTTATCGCCGGGGTTAAGCCCCTGCTGCACGATGCGCAGGCCCGCCGCCAGGCGGCCGGGCGTGATATCACGACGCTGCGCTTTACCATCTTTATCAACGATATAAACGTATTTTCTGTCCTGATCGGTTAAGACCGCCTTGTCGTCAATCAGCATGGCGTTGAATTCAGCGCTGCCCGGCAGGCGCACGCGGGCGAACAGTCCCGGGGTAAACAGGCGCTGGGCGTTATCCAGCACCGCGCGCATGCGGATCGTACCGGTGCTCGGGGTGAGCTGATTGTCGAGGAAATCCACTTTGCCCTGATGGGGATAGCCCTCCTCTCCAACCAGGCCAATTTCTACCGGCAGGGCCAGATGGCTGCTGGAGGCACCCTGCCCGCTGCGGGCCAGGTTTTGGTAGTGAAGATAGGTTGATTCATCCACGTCAAAGTAGACGTAAACCGTCTTCTGCGACACCAGGGTGGTGAGTACGCTGGCGCTGTCGCCCGCGGTGACGAGGTTGCCGCTGGTAATCAACGCGCGGCTGGCGCGGCCGTCGATAGGCGCGGTCACTTTGGTAAAATCAAGGTTCAGTTGCGCCGCATCAACCGCCGCCTGCGCCGCCCGCATATCGGCCTGCGCCTGAACGGCGGCCGAACGCCGCTGCTCCCACTCTTCGCGGGATACCACGTTGGTGTTCACCAGCTTGTCGGTACGGCCGGCCTCGCTGCGCGCCAGGCTGGCCTGGGTTTTGCTGCGCGAGAGCTCCGCCTGCGCCTGTTCGAGCGCGGCGCGGTAGGTTCTGTCGTCGATGGTGAACAGCACCTCGCCTTTTTTCACCTCCTGGCCGTCGGTGTAGTTCACCTTATCGATATAGCCGGAGACGCGCGGGCGCAGCTGGACGCTCTCTACCGCCTCGATGCGGCCGTTAAAGCTATCCCACTGGCTGACGGGCTTAACCACCACGTCGGCGGCGCTGACGGCAGGCGCCTGCGGCGCGGCGTTTTGCGCGATGCCGTCATCGCATCCGACAAGCAGCGCCGTCCCCAATAAACGCCGATGAAAGTTAACCCAAGGTTTTTGCAGGCTCATTATTTTTATTCCGCTGGTTGTGTTGCCGCCGAACAAGACGCCGCGGGGGACGCAGCGCCACTTCCTTTGTTCGGACTGGCTGAAGGCCATTTGTGTCGCTCATCGCCACAAAATATGTATCAATTACGAGTACACTATCGCGGCGATTGTAGGGAGGCGCTAAATTAAGTGCAAGAATAATTGTTGCACTTTATGTGCTATTCGCGGGAGCGAAGTATGACCATTTGTTAAGGGCCGCCGTTGTTTCTGGCTTTAGCGCAGCCCTCACGCATCGCCCGGCGGGTTCGGGGCCGTACCGCTGCGCCAGCCGACCCCAAATATGCCATCGGCGATGCGATGACCCCCTAAGAGCCCGCACCGCGCATGCCCTGCGGCCGTTTTGTGCCCGCATTCCTGCGGGACAATTTCCCTGATTCCAGTTAACCTTATGACCCATTGCAGAAAACATCGCACTTACTGAGCAATGTCATGATTTTGACCAGGAGGGAACACGATGACTGTCCCGTATTATCAGTACGAAAAGCGTCTGAAATAAGGTATAAAGCCGCATGAAAATCCCAAACAGAATCCAACCTCTGGTCGATGACGGCCTGATAGACGAAGTGCTTCAGCGGCTGAAAAGCGGTAAAGAGGCCGACGTTTACACTGTTTTATGCGGTGACAAGATCCAATGCGCCAAAGTCTACAAAGAGGCGGCACAGCGCAGCTTTAAGCAGGCCGTGCAGTACCAGGAAGGGCGTAAAGTCCGCAACTCGCGCAATAACCGCGCGATGCAAAAAGGCTCAAAGTTCGGCCGCAAGCAGCAGGAAGAGACCTGGCAAATGGCGGAGGTCGACGCGCTGTTCCGCCTGGCCAACGCCGGGGTTCGCGTACCTCAGCCCTATATCTGCCTTGACGGCGTGCTCTTGATGGAGCTTATCACCGACGCCGAGGGCGCGGTGGCCCCGCGCCTGAGCGATGTGGCCCTGACGGAAGAGGAAGCCGTTGCTGATTTCGCGACCATGATCCGCAATATCGTGCGCATGCTGTGCGCCGGACTGGTACACGGCGATTTATCGGAGTTCAACGTCCTGCTTGACGCGCAGGGGCCGGTGATTATCGACCTGCCGCAGGCGGTAGACGCCGCGGCAAACAACCATGCCCGGTCCATGTTCGAACGCGACGTGAATAACATCACCGCCTACTACGGCCAGTTCGCCCCGCAGCTCTTAAAGACGCGCTATGCGAAAGAGATCTGGATGCTATATGAAGACGGGAAATTAACTCCGGAAACGCCGCTAACCGGCCTCTATGTCGAAGAGGTTCACGCGGTCGATATGGACTCGCTATTGGATGAAATTACCGCCGCGGAAGATGAGTTCTACGAACGCCAGCGCGCCGCCAAAGAGCGCGACGATGAGTAGATTTCGGCCTTTGCGCTGCCGCACGGCGGCCCGGGCCAGGGGGCAGACAGGCGCTTAACCGGCGCCTCTTCCCGCGGATAGGCCCTGCGAGGGGCCCGTCTGGCCGTACAACGCCGGCGACGGTTCACCCGCCGCGAGATCCTCAGCTTAATCAACGACTCCTGGCAGAGTCCTTCCCTCCCCCGCAGCCATCATACTTTTGAACATCAAGGTAACTCTTGAATGCTCCTTATTGCGCCGCACTTCGCCGCCGACGCTTGCGCACGCCCCACAACGGCGAAAAATTATCTCAAATAAAATCAATAGAAATATGCGCATAACCGCTGTTCAAAGCAAAGTGCGATCGGCGTCAAGGTTATCGCATTACCCGCGTTCTATGTTTGTTCATATGTTCAGTTATCATTAAAATGTTCACAGACAATAAGGCGCTTCCTGCACCTGGCGTAACCCTTTAGCCCACACCTTAACCCCGCTCTTTAAGGAGGCAGTGATATGACAGCAACGACCGAGTTGTACCCTTCGGCGCACATCGCCGAACTTTTTTTCCCGCTGGCCGGCGACGAGAACGCCGTTTTACAGGTCATCGACAAAATCGCCGCTACCGGCTATTACCGGGGGTTTGAAACCGGCATTATTCATCGCCCGGAAATCGCGGCGAATATCCGCCATCTCGCTGAACAGCAGCGCCTGAAGGTCACCCAGTGGCTGACCTTCGAACTGCTTAAAGACCATCTCAACCTCAGCAGCCTCGACCCCGAGCTGAGGGAAAAATCCATCCGCCGCGCCTGCGAGCTGGTCCACCTGGCGGCCGAATGCGGCACCAGTAAACTGTCGCTGGTGAGCGGCAGCGATCCCGGCGACGCGCGCCGCGAAGAGGCAAAAAAGGGGTTTGGCGAAGCGCTGGTGCGCATCGGCGAAGTCGTTGCCCGGTATGACAACATGATTTTACAGGTGGAGCCGCTCGACCGCTTCGCGCATAAATGCCAGCTGATTGGCCCAACGGATGAGACCGTGGAGTGGATGCAAGCGCTACGCCCGGACTGCCCGAAGCTCTATCTTGCCTGGGACAGCGCCCACGTCTCGCTGAATCAGGAAGATCTCGTCGAATCGCTGACGCTCGCCGCGCCGCTGATTTCACAACTGCATCTGGCTAACGCCATCCTTGACCCGCAGGCCGAGGGCTACGGCGATTATCATATGAAATTTGGCGAACCAGGATTCCTCACCACCGCATCGGCGGCGCACATCATCCGCACCGCAATGGGCCTTGCGCTACCGAAGGAGCTCGGCCCTATCTCCCTTGCCGTTGAAATGCGCACCACCGAGCAGGACGATCTGTGGGATAACGAACGCCAGTGCCGCGAGTTTCTGCAGAGCGCCTGGCGCGAAGCGCTGCGCGGATAGCAACACCTGAATAGCGACGCCTGAATAGCAAAGGGGCCATAAAGGCCCCTTTTTATTAACCGCATTTTATTAACCGCATTGCGATCCTGGCATTACGCTAACGTCACGCCACCGATACCGGCGTCAGCAGCGGCTTACCGGCATAAAACGCCGCGATATTATCGATAACCAGCTGCGCCATCGCCGCGCGGGTGGCGCGGGTGGCGCTGCCGATATGCGGCGTCACCACCACGTCATCGCGGTTCAACAGCGCCTGCGGAACCTGGGGCTCGTTCGCAAAAACGTCCAGACCCGCGCCGCCGATCGTGCCGAGGGTGAGCGCCTCCGCCAGCGCCTCCTCATCCACGACGCTGCCGCGGGCAATGTTAATCAAAATCCCCTGCGGGCCAAGCGCGGCCAGCACGTCGTGATTAATCAACTTCTGGCTCTCCTTCCCGGCGCTGGCGCACACCATCAGCACGTCGCTATTTTTCGCCAGCTCCAGCAGATCGGAATAGTAGGTCACCTCGCTGCTCTCAACGGGATTGCGATCGAAGCAGGCAATGCGCATCGCAAAGCCCTGCGCCCTTTTCGCGACGGCCCGGCCAATGCGGCCGAAGCCCACGATGCCCAGACGCCCACCGCTGACTTTGGTGGACTGCGGGTAGGCGCCGGATTGCCAGCCGCCGCGCTCGATAAACTTCTGCGCGCCGGTAATACGCCTCGATACGTTCAGCATCAGGGCGATCCCAAGGTCAGCAACGTCGTCGGTTAAAATATCCGGCGTATTGGTCACCCGGACGCCCCTGGCGGAGGCGGCACGAATATCCACGCCGTCATAGCCGACGCCAAATACGGCGATTAATTTTAATTGCGGTAATTGATTAATCAACGCGGCTTCAACCTTCGACTCGCCGCTGGCTAATATTACCTGGACTTCCCCGGCAATGGCATGCAATTGTTCAGCAGATAATTTGCTGTATTCATACAACGTGTGGGCGAGCGCCAACTCATCCGCTAACGTCTGCGGTACTTTATCCACTCGTAATATAACTGACATATCAGCATCCTGTATTTAATAGCGATTTATCCGCATAACTCAGCGGCTATTTATTTCTGGTACGACAGCTGGCCGTTTTTCAGCGGTAATTTATTGAAGTTAATGCACAGCGTTCCAACGGTGTAGAGGCCGGCGCAGATGGCGAAATAGACCAGCACGCTTTCAAAGCTGCCGGTGGCCTGTAAAATAACGCCCACCAGAATCGGTACCAGAATCCCCGCGCAGCTGTTCGCCATATTCATCAGCCCGCCAACCAGACCAACGCGGTCTTTCGGCGCCAGAATCGCCGGGAAGCTCCAGTAGAGGCTGCCGAACATCATAAAGAAGGCGGCGACGGAGAGCAGGCCAACCGCCAGGTTCGGATCGGTCACCGTTGACAGCGCGTACAGCACGCTCAGCCCGACGATGCCGGAAATAGACAGCAGGCTTTTCAGCGATACGTTATGGCTGACGCCTCTTTTCACCAGGAAGTCGACGAAGAAGCCGCTAAACAGGCATCCCAGCGTCCCCATGATAAAGATGATAAACGTCGAGTTGCCGATAGAGGCCAGCTGCAGACCCTGCGCCTGCGCCAGATAGCTCGGTCCCCAGGTCAGCAGCCCCCAGTACACCATGCCCCAGGAGGCGCGGCCGATCATGATCGCTATCATAGTAAACCAGCTGATCCCCAGCCCCCTGGTCGGCGCGGTGTTATCGTCGCCGGTCGCGCCGCTGACGTTGCCGGCGGCAATATACGCCACCTCCTGCGGGTCAACTTTCGGGTGTTCAGACGGGCGGTCGCGCAGAATTCGCCATGCCACAAAGCCCAGCAGCATCGTGAACAGGCCCACCACCACGAAGGTGACGCGCCATGAGTCCAACAGCACGATGAGATGCGCGACGATGATCCCGCCGATCGCCACGCCCAGCGGGCTGCCGGAGTCCATGATAACCGCCCCGCGGCCCCTTTCCGATTGCGTCAGCCAGGTTGAGCTCAGCTTCGCGCCGCTGGGTGAAACCGGCGCTTCCATGGCCCCTAAGCCGATACGGGAGAGGATCAGGCTAATCCCGCCGCTCGCCAGACCGATAATGGCCTGGAAGAACCCCCAGCCAAACAGCGCGCCGGTGATCACTTTACGCGGACCATAGCGGTCGAGCAGCCAGCCTCCCGGCACCTGCAGCAGCGCATAGGACCAGAAGAAGCTGCTGAGAATCAAACCCTGCATGGTTGGTGAAAGATCGAACTCTTCTTTTATATAGGGCATCCCGATCGATAAAGTAATACGATCCATCAGGTTAACGGCTAATAAGAAGAACATTGTACCAAAGATAACCCAGCGGTAGTTGGTAGGTTTCCTGGTATTGGGTATTGGAGTAAGTGTAGAGTCAGACATAATTAACCTTCGATTTTAAAAGTCGTTAAAAAAATAAAACGAAATTAATCTATGAGCGTTAAGTACCCGGTGAACATTAGTTACGCTTTTGAATTATTACGAACAAAAGAGCAGCCAGTGAACTTATGTTAAAAACATAACAACATATGCGTCATAAACCGTATGCGACTTTAATCACAGAACATGGAAATGTGCTTATAATCATTTTTATAACCCCAAATAAAATACCGCCACTAACCTTTAGTTCATTCTCAATGATAAATAAGAATAAGCTACGGGATTAAAAATAAAATAAATTGCGCCAGCGGCTTATATCCTTTACCCGGAATTTCAGCGATGACGCATTTTTATTTATCAGGCGCCTGGAGGGTAGCCCAGCCATTTTTCCAGCATCTGTCGGGACTGGATCAGCACCTCCAGGCTGTACGCCGGATCGATGGGCGAAGCCCCCCTCACCGGATAGCTGTCGCGCTGGCGATGCATGCGCAAAGGGATCTCCAGGCTACAGGGAATAGCCCGCGCCTCCAGCTCTTTCAGCATCGGCACATAGTTCAGCTGTCCGTAGCCCATCGGCGTGAAGTGCACCTCTCCGTCGCGGACCTGTAGATCCTTCAGGTGGCAATGCTGAGCCCCCGGCAGCATGGCGATCGCCTGCTCAATCGGATCGACGTCCGGACACAGCGAAACGATATTGCCGGCATCAACGTTGAAGGCCACCGCCGGGCTACCGATAGCGTCCAGCAGCGCAAAGCCGTCGTCGGCCAGGCGGAAGACGTCATAATTCGGATCGCCGCCGTTTTCCAGGCAGATCGTGCAGTCGTGCTCGGCGGCAACCGCCGCCAGCTCGCGCAGGTTATCGATAATCCGCGCGCGGTCGGCGCTTCTGCCGACGCAGACGTTGAGCCATTTGGCGCCAATCATGCTGGCAAAGCGGATGCGCTGGCTGAACTGCTCCACGGCATCCGCGGCGCCCATATTCATCGTCGCCCCCAGCGCATACGTGCCCAGCTGGTGTTTTTCCAGCAGCTCACGAATATGCGCCGCGTTTTCCGCACCAAAGAGCTCGGGCGGCATATCGCCCACGTAGCCCTGGTTATAGGCCAGCTCAACGTAATGAAACCCGGCTTTTTTTATGGTGCTAAAGGCGACGTCGGTATCGAGGCCGTCAAACATCGCGGTATTTACGCCAATCACAAGGTTGCTCATGCTGATTCCCTCCTTATTTCAATCATCGGGGCTACCGGTCGCCGTCTGGCGCCGGGCAGCACAATATTTTACCGCCGGCTACAGCAGCGCTTTCGCCTTCGCGACAACGTTCTCAACGGTGAAGCCAAACTCTTCGAACAGCAGCTCCGCCGGCGCAGACTCGCCGAAGGTGGTCATCCCGACGATGGCGCCGTTCAGGCCCACGTATTTGAACCAGTAGTCGGCGATACCCGCTTCCACCGCCACGCGGGCAGAGACCGCTTTCGGCAGTACGGATTCACGGTACGCCGCGTCCTGCCTGTCAAACGCGTCGGTAGACGGCATGGAAACCACGCGCGCTTTCACGCCTTCAGCGGTCAGTTTGTCCCACGCGGCAACCGCCAGCTCCACTTCTGAACCGGTGGCGATGAAGATCAGCTCCGGCTGGCCGGCACAATCCTTCAGCACGTAGCCGCCGCGGGCAACGTTCGCCAGCTGCTCTGCCGTACGCTCCTGCTGCGCCAGGTTCTGACGCGACAGGATCAGCGCCGTCGGGCCGTCGTGACGCTCCACGCCGTATTTCCACGCAATCGCCGATTCCACCTGGTCGCACGGACGCCATGTGCTCATGTTCGGCGTCACGCGCAGGGAAGCCACCTGCTCAACCGGCTGGTGCGTCGGGCCGTCTTCGCCCAGACCGATGGAGTCGTGGGTGTAGACCATCACCTGACGCTGTTTCATCAGCGCCGCCATGCGCACCGCGTTACGGGCATACTCCACGAACATCAGGAAGGTGGAGGTGTACGGCAGGAAGCCGCCGTGCAGGGAAATCCCGTTGGCAATTGCGGTCATGCCGAATTCACGCACGCCGTAGTGGATGTAGTTCCCGGCGGTGTCTTCGTTAATCGCCTTCGAGCCGGACCAGATGGTCAGGTTGGACGGCGCGAGGTCAGCGGAGCCGCCGAGGAATTCCGGCAGCAGCGGGCCAAAGGCTTCAATCGCATTCTGCGACGCTTTACGGCTGGCGATTTTCGCCGGGTTCGCCTGCAGCTTCGCAATAAACTCGTTCGCTTTCGCGTCGAAGTCCGCCGGCATCTCGCCTTTCATACGGCGGGTATACTCGGCGGCTTCTTGCGGGAAGGCGCTGGCGTAGGCGGCGAACTTCTCGTTCCACGCCGCTTCTTTCGCCTGGCCGGCCTCTTTGGCATCCCACTGCGCGTAGATGTCAGACGGGATTTCAAACGCCGGGTGATGCCAGCCCAGGGCCTCGCGGGTCAGCGCGATTTCCGCGTCGCCCAGCGGCGCGCCGTGGGAGTCGTGGGTGCCTGCTTTGTTCGGCGAACCGAAGCCGATGATGGTTTTGCACATCAGCAGGGACGGTTTGTCGGTCACCGCGCGCGCTTCTTCCACCGCGCGCTTGATGGCATCGGCGTCGTGGCCGTCCACGCCGCGCACCACGTGCCAGCCGTAGGCTTCAAAGCGTTTGGCGGTATCGTCGGTGAACCAGCCTTCAACGTGGCCGTCGATGGAGATGCCGTTGTCGTCATAGAACGCCACCAGCTTGCCCAGCTTCAGGGTACCGGCCAGGGAGCACACTTCGTGAGAAATGCCTTCCATCATGCAGCCGTCGCCCATGAAGGCGTAAGTGAAGTGGTCGACGATATCGTGGCCCGGACGGTTGAACTGCGCCGCCAGGGTTTTCTCGGCAATCGCCATGCCGACGGCGTTGGCAATCCCCTGGCCCAGCGGGCCGGTGGTGGTTTCCACGCCGGCGGTGTAGCCGACTTCCGGGTGGCCCGGGGTTCTGGAGTGCAGCTGACGGAAGTTTTTCAGTTCTTCAATCGGCAGGTCATAACCGGTGAGGTGCAGCAGGCTGTAAATCAGCATCGAGCCGTGGCCGTTGGAGAGCACGAAGCGGTCGCGGTCGGCCCAGGCCGGGTTGTTAGGGTTATGGTTCAGGAAATCACGCCACAGGACTTCGGCAATGTCAGCCATACCCATCGGGGCACCCGGGTGGCCGGATTTGGCTTTCTGTACCGCGTCCATGCTCAGCGCACGAATAGCGTTGGCCAGTTCTCTACGCGATGACATCGTCCGCCTCCTGTTTTTCCAGCAGCTCGCTGAGCATCGCCTCCAGCTTTTGCTGGTCCTGGGCAAACAGGCGAATGCCTTCCGCCAGCTTATCAACCGCCATCGGGTCCTGATTGTGCAGCCAGTAAAACTCGGACTCGGTGAGCGGCGACGGCGGCATTTCGCCGGCCTGCGGCGGCACCAGCGCAACGCGAAGATCGCCCTCCATTCGGCTGAGCTCCTCCAGCAGCGCCGGAGCAATGGTCAGGCGATCGCAGCCGGCCAGCGCAATTACCTGCGCCGTTTTGCGGAAGCTGGCGCCCATGATCACCGTCGGGTAGCGGTGCTTCTTATAGTAATCGTAAATATTGCGCACCGAGACGACGCCAGGATCGTTCTCCGCCGCATCGTCCTTCAGCAGGTCGCGTTCGCGATACCAGTCGTAAATTCGCCCGACGAACGGCGAAATCAGCCATACTCCCGCTTCGGCGCAGGCGCGCGCCTGGGCAAATGAAAAGAGCAGCGTCAGGTTGCAGTGAATGCCTTCGCGCTCCAGCTCTTCCGCCGCCTTAATCCCCTGCCACGTCGCGGCCAGCTTGATCAGCACCCGCGAGCGATCGATTCCGGCCTGCTCATACAGGCGAATCAGCTTGCGCGCTTTCGCCACGCACAGCCCACGATCGTAAGAGAGGCGGGCATCCACCTCCGTCGACACTTTGCCCGGCACCTGCCCCAGCAGCTCGAGGCCAATATTTACCGCCAGCTTATCGCTGGCGTTAATCAGCCGCGTTTGCGCCGTGCCGCCCTGCTCGCCGGCCCAGGCGATGGCCTGTTCGATCAGCGGACGGTAGAGCGGCTGCGCGGCGGCTTTGAGGATCAGCGACGGATTGGTTGTGGCATCCTGCGGATGGTACTCACGGATCGCGGTGATATCACCGCTGTCCGCGACAACGGTGGTCACTTCTTTCAGTTTTTCCAGAATGGTCATCGTGATGACTCCTTTATTCGTCTGCGCGGGCCGCACCGTCCGGGTGAACCAGCGTTTCGTAGTAATCGATACGCTGCACCTTCGGCCCGGAACGCCCGGCTTCAAACTCGGAGGCAAGCCAGGTATCGACCAGCATCAGCGCCAGCTCGCTGCCCACCACCCGCGCGCCGAGGGTCATGATTTGCGCATTGTTGCTTTTGCGGGCGCGCTCGGCCGAGTAAACGTCATGACACTGCGCGGCGCGAATGCCGGGCACCTTATTCGCCACAATCGCCATCCCGATGCCGGTACCGCAAAATAGCAGCCCGCGTTCAAAGGTGCCTTCGCGGATAGCCGAAGCCAGGTTAAAGGCGATATCCGGGTAGATCTGCTCATTTCCCACCACGTCGTGGCTAAAATCAACGACCTCGATGTCCCGCTGCTGAAGATGTTCCTTTACCAGATTTTTAAGTCCGGTCGCAGCATCATCCGCGCCGATTGCGACTTTCAACATTTTTCTTACCTCATTAATGACAGCGTTAGTATCAAACTTATGTTCAGAAGCCGATCGTGTGATGGATTCAGGCTGGAATTACCGGCCGCTTAACTGAACTAAAGTTCACTAGTTGTTCGTATGCAATAAGGTTTAGCAAGAAAACGACGGTTAAAAAAGGGGCTGTAGCACAAAAAATAGCTTTATTAAGCAAATCACGACCTCGATCACATATCCACCTGCTGAACATTTGATTGATTCATGTGATCTGCTAGCGTTCATTTGTGATGGTACAAATGGCCAGAAACTGGCGGCTGGGAAACTAAATACAAATCATCTGGAGAAGACAAAATGAGCTGGATTTTTAACCGACCGTCAGACTTCGCAAAAGAAATGGTGGCGGGCTTCGTCAGCGCCCACGCGTCAATGGTGCGCCAGGTTCCGGGCGGGGTCGTACGTAACACGCAAAGCAGGCAGGGCAGCGTGGCCGTCGTGGTCGGCGGCGGATCCGGGCACTACCCCGCCTTCGCCGGGCTGGTCGGTCAGGGCCTGGCCCACGGCGCGGCGATGGGCAATCTTTTCGCCTCACCTTCGGCGCAGCAAATCTGCTCCGTCGCGCGGGCGGCCAATAACGGCGGCGGCGTGCTGCTGATGTTCGGCAACTACGCCGGCGACGTGCTCCATTTCGGTCTCGCCTGCGAGCGGCTGCGCGCCGAGGGGATTCCCTGTGAAACCATGGCCATCACCGACGACGTCTCCAGCGCGCCGCTGGCTGAAAAAGAGAAGCGCCGCGGCGTAGCCGGCGATCTGGTGGTGTTTAAAGCCGCCGCCGCCGCCGCAGAGCGCGGCGATTCCCTGGCCGAGGTGCTGGCTATCTCCCGCCGCGCCAACGAGCAAACGCGCTCGCTGGGCCTCGCCTTCAGCGGCTGCACCTTCCCCGGCGCGGAGCATCCGCTGTTTACCATTCCGGAAGGGAAGATGGGCTTTGGCATGGGGATCCACGGCGAACCGGGCATTAGCGAGCTGGACACCGTGTCGTCGCACGAGCTGGCGCAGATGCTCACCAGCACCCTGCTGGAAGAGCGCCCGCAGGCTATCGCGCAAACCAAAGGCGCGCGCCTGGGCGTGATCATTAACGGTCTTGGCTCGGTGAAATATGAAGAGCTGTTCGTCTTCTGGCACGACGTGCAGCCGCTGCTGCAGAAAGCCGGCGTCGAAGTGGCTGACATTCAGATTGGCGAGTTTGTCACCAGCTTTGATATGGCCGGGATGTCGATGACCTTCGTCTGGTTTGATGACGAACTGGAGGCCCTGTGGCTTGCCCCGGCCACCACTCCCGCCTTTAGCCGCGGCTCCGTCCTGCCGCACGTCCCTCTCGATCCGCAGCGCCTGGAGCAGAGCGGCGAGGTCAAAATTCCCCAGGGCAGCGCCGAATCGAAAGAGGTCGCCGTTAAGGTGATGCGGATGGTTGACGCCGTCGCGCAAACGGTGATTGATAACGCCGAGGAGTTTGGCCGTATCGATGCCATCGCCGGCGATGGCGACCACGGCATCGGTATGGAGCGCGGCGTCGTTGCCGCCCGCAGCGCGGCGAAAAAGGTGCTGGAACAGGGCGCCGGAGCCGGTACCCTGCTACAATTCGCCGCTGACGCCTGGGCCGATGAGGCCGGCGGTACCTCTGGCGCCATCTGGGGCGTGATTCTTAATACGCTGGGTATCACCATCGGCAATCAGGAAAAACCTGACGCCGCGCGGGTTGCGCTGGCCATCGCCAAAGCCAACGCCGGGGTGATGCATTTTGGCAAAGCCAAACCCGGCGATAAAACCCTGGTCGACGTGCTGCTGCCGTTTAGCCAGGCGCTGAGCGCGGCAACGGACGAGGGTCTCTCGCTCGCGCAGGCCTGGGATAAAGCCGAACGCGTTGCCCGCCAGAGCGCGCAGGATACCGCCCAGCTGCTGCCGAAAATCGGCCGCGCCCGCCCGCTGGCGGAGCGCAGCCTCGGCACGCCGGACGCCGGCGCGGTGTCGCTGGCGATGATTATCGCCGCGGTGGGCGCCTGCCTGAGCGATAACGCAGAAACTCAAGAACCCCGGGAGAACGTATGTCCCTAAGCCCCATCGTCGGCACCAGCCATAAAACCTATTTTGGCTATGGCCAAACCCGGGCGTGGTGCCAGCAGGTTGCCGAGCTGCTGCGCCAGCAGCCGGCAGAGCTGACGGCGCGGCTGCAGCTGTTCACCTTCCCGGCAATGCCGGCGGTGGCGGAGGCGCTGCGCTGCTTTGAGGGAACGGCAATGGCCACGGGAGCGCAGAATATCTGCGCCACCCCGCCCGGCGCCTGGACCGGCGAGAGCAGCGCCGCCATGCTGCAGGAGATGGGCTGCCGCTACGTCGAGCTCGGCCATGCCGAACGGCGCCGCCACTTCGGCGAAACCACCGACGTCATCAACCAGAAGATCGATATGGCCTACGCAACTCATCTCACGCCGGTCGTTTGTATTGGTGAAGAGCAGCAAATGCGCGCTGAAGATGCCGCCGCCTGGGCCATCGGTCAGGTGCAGGAGCTGCTGGCGCACCGCGGAGACGACGCGCTGCCGCCGACGATTTTTGCCTGGGAGCCGCAGTGGGCCATCGGCGCGCCAAAGCCCGCCAGCGACGACTATATCCGCCACGTCTGCCGGGAGCTGCGCGCGCATTTGCGGCAAAATTACGGCCCGCAGTTTCAGGTTATCTACGGCGGAAGCGCGGGCCCAGGCCTGCTCAGCCGCCTGTGGCCCGACGTTGACGGCATTTTTCTTGGCCGTTTTGCCCACCGGCCCGAGGCCTTTGCGTCAATTCTTGCCGAAGCGCAGCAGATAGCGGTCGGGCGCCCGGAGAGCTAGCCGCCCTTCCCCAGGCGCGACGGGTTCATGGAGGGCCGTCGCGCTTACCCTGCTTGAGGTAAAAACGTTTCTGATATACTTTCAGCAAATGTTCACCCCCTAAACATTAATCTACCGCGTGGAGAAAGCAGCCGAATGGAAAAATCGAGCGCGTCCCAGGAGTATGAGCTACTCACCGAGATTGCCGTAGCCTACTACAGTGATGAGATAACGCAGGAAGAGATTGCCAACAAATTTGGCTTCTCGCGTATTAAGGTCGGACGTCTGCTGAAACGGGCAAAAGAAGAAGGGATCGTCGAGATCAACGTCCGCTACCACCCGATCTTCAGCACCCAGCTTGAGAAGCAGCTCAAAGATCGTTTCCCCATCAGCCGCGCGCTTATCGCCCTCGACCATAACGATGAAGAGGAGCAGCGTCGCCAGGTTGCTACCCTGGTCTCCAGCCACCTTAACAATATGCTGAAAGATAACGTGGTGGTGGCGGTAGGTCAGGGTCGCAACGTGGCGGCGGTCGCCGAATTCTCCGGCACCATCCAGGCGCGCGACTGCCGCTTTATTTGCGGCATCGGCGGCACCCATCGCCCGGGCGATATCATCAATGCCGATCATATTAGCCGCCTGCTGGCGAAGAAATTTGGCGGCAGCAGCGAGTCGCTGTACGCGCCGGCCTATGTCGAAAACATGCAGCTAAAAGAGCTGCTGCTGCAGAACGGCACCATTAAAGAGACCCTCGATCGCGCCCGCAAAGCCGATATTGCACTGGTTGGCATCGGCGACATGAACGAAGAGAGCTACATGGTGAAGCTGGGCTGGTTCACGCCGCAGGAGATCAACGATGCCAGCATTAACCAGGGCGTCATCGGCGACGTCGCCGGCTACGACTTCTTCAACTCCCGCGGCGAGCACGTCAACACGGTGATGGACAACCGGGTGATTGGCCTGAGCGTTGAAGAGCTCAAGCAGATCCCCTGCGTGATTGCGATTGCCTCTGAAAATACCAAAGCGATGGCGATTATGGGCGCGCTGCGCACCGGGGCGATCGATATCATCGCCACCAGCGCCCGCAACATCCGCACGATTTTAAGCATGAGCCAGTAACCCGTCGGGCTGTCCCAGGCCGCGCGGCCGTTTGGCGCCGACCTGGGCGCAAAAAAGCTCGATAGGTTAAAAAACCGCGGAAAAGGAGCACGAAGTGAAGAGGAAGTTATAAACACGGCACTTACCATATTGTTTTTCAATATCTAACGTGGTGCTAATGTCTGTACTCAGAAGCCTTCTCTTTTTCCTCGGCGCAGGCGCCGCCTCCGCCGTCGCGGTACTCTGTCTATGGATTGACGTACGGGTATTCGATAACAACATTGCGGAAATCTCGCTCACCGAAATCATGCAGGAGCTGGTGCTGGCGGCAATCGTGCTGATTCACTTCTGCCTGGCAAAGCAATATGCGCTTCTGCGCTACTGCAATATTCTCGTCGGCGGCTTTTTCCTCGCCATGCTAATCCGCGAGCTGGACGCGGCCTTCGATCTGATTTCCCACGGCAGCTGGGTCTGGTTTGCCCTCTTCTCCACGCTCTGTACGCTTATTTATCCGCTCATCCATTTCCGCCAGACCCTTGCGCAGCTGGCGCAATATACCCGCACGCCTTTTTACGGAATGATGCTCAGCGGCCTGCTGGCGGTGCTGGTCTTCTCGCGTCTGTTCGGGATGCACGGCCTGTGGTTCGCCATCCTCGCCGAGGATTACGCCCGGGCGGTGAAAAACGCCGTCGAAGAGGGCAGCGAGTCGTTTGGCTATATGCTCTGCCTGACGGCGTCGATCGGCTACTTCTGCTATTTTCGCTTTGTCGCCCGCGCTTCGGCAGCGGCCAGCGCCCGATCGCCCGCCGCAGGGGCAGACGGCCCTTAATAGTTCCACTTCGGCCTAGCGACGGTATTCTTCTTCAGCAAATTACGAAACTCTTTCAGATAGGGCTCGTTGCTGCGCCCGCGTTTGCAAATCGCCGAGAACGGCGACTGGAAGCCGAATTCGTTGGGCAGCAGCACCCGCAGCCGGTTCTCCTTGATCCACGGCCAGGCGTAGTGTTCCGGGAGATAGCCGATATATTTCCCCGAGAGGATCAGCAGCAGCTGCGCATCGACCGTCTCAACGGTGGCGCTGCCTTTACTGAAGCCGCGCCGCCGCAGATCGCTGGTGTTCCAGTAGCTGCGGGTCACCAGCGGGCACTGGCTGATCTGCTCTTTATCGAGCTGGCGGCTGAAGAACATCGGGTGCAGGTCGCTGCAGTAGAGCCAGTGCTGCTCGCGATAGAGCGGCTCGCTGATGATGTTATGCACCTGGGAGTTGTAGCTGCCGATAGCCAGATCGATATGGTTGTTGAGCACGCCGTTCAGCTGCTCCGCCGGGGTGCGGATAATCAGTTTGATGTGCACGTGGGGAAACTTATCGCTGAAGCTGCGCAGCACCACCGGCAGCGACAGCGCGGTTTCCGTTTCAATCGAGTCGAGCGTCGAGATGCAAATCGTGCCGCTGTGCTCGCCCTTCAGCAGCGCCGACTGGCGTTCCAGCTCGTTCAGCTCGCTGAGCACGCGAATCGCCTGCTGTAAAAACTGCTGTCCTTTCTCGGTCAGCGCAAAGCCGCCGCGCCCGCGCTGGCACAGGCTAAACCCCAGTTGACCTTCCAGCTGAGACATCGCGTTGCTGATCGCCGACACCGAAATTCCCAGCTCCTGCTGGGCCCTGCCGTAGCTTTCAAGGCGGGCCACCGCCTCAAAAATCTGCAGCTGGCGAATGTTAAGGCTACCGTCGTTGAGCATGATTAGTTCACCGTTAAATGAACTAAGTATTTGCAGCAGACGATTTAAAGTCCAGTACATCTTTCGCACTATCACCTCATCGAGCATTTGTGCGTCAGATTCAGGAGCTGAAATGGACAACGTCTTTCATCAACCGCAGGGCGGCAACGAGATGCCGCGTTTCGGCGGCCGCGCAACGATGATGCGACTGCCTTTTATCGAAGATTTACAGGGGCTTGACGCGGCTTTCGTTGGCATCCCGCTGGATATCGGCACGTCGCAGCGCTCCGGCACCCGCTACGGACCGCGCTATATCCGCGCCGAATCGGTGATGATTCGTCCCTACAACATGGCAACCGGCGCGGCGCCTTTTGAATCGCTGTCGGTGGCCGATATCGGTGACGTACCGATAAACACCTACAGCCTGCTCAAATCGGTGCAGATCATCGAGGATTACTACACCGGCTTAAATAGTTTTCCGCTCATCCCGCTGACTCTCGGGGGAGACCACACCATCACCCTGCCGATTCTCCGCGCCCTGACCAAAAAACATGGCCCGGTGGGGCTGATTCATGTGGATGCCCACACCGACACCAACGACGAGATGTTCGGCGAGAAAATCGCCCACGGCACCACCTTCCGCCGCGCCGTCGAAGAGGGGCTGCTGGATCTTAAACGCGTGGTGCAGATTGGCCAGCGCGCCCAGGGCTACGCCGCCGGCGACTTCCAGTGGGGCGTCGACCAGGGCTTTCGTCTGGTGCAGGCGGAGCAGTGCTGGCACCGGTCGCTGGCGCCGTTAATGGCGGAGGTTCGCCAGCAGATGGGCGCAGGCCCGGTCTACCTCAGCTTCGATATCGACAGCCTCGATCCCATCTGGGCGCCCGGCACCGGAACCCCGGAAGTCGGCGGCCTGACCTCCATTCAGGCGCTGGAGATCGTCCGCGGCTGCCGCGGCCTGAACCTGATTGGCTGCGACCTGGTTGAGGTCTCCCCGCCTTACGATATCAGCGGCAACACCTCCCAGCTGGCGGCCAACCTGCTGTATGAAATGCTCTGCGTCCTGCCGGGCGCGAAATATCCATAGGGGATTCCGAATGCAGCCAACCATGCAGCTCAAGGTTTTTCGCACCCTCTGGGGCGTGACGACTCCGTGGCAACAAACCCTCAGCGAGCTAAAAAGCGTCGGCTGCTGCGGCATCGAGGCCCGCGTGCCGCTAAGCGCCGATGAGCGCCAGACGCTGGCCCAACGCCTGCAGGAGTCCGAGCTGGAGTATATCGCTATCGTCTTTAGCGGCGGCGGCGTGATCCCGGCGCAGGCCGAAACGCCGCGCCAGCATTTGGAGCGCTTAAAAAGCCGCTTTGAAGACGCCAGGACGCTGAATCCGCGCTTCGTCAATCTGCTGGCCGGCAACGACCGCTGGCCGCTGGCACAGCAGGTGGATTTTCTCGGCCGGGCCCACGAGCTGGCCGCCGCCTGCGAGGTGGCCTGCAGCTTTGAAACCCATCGCGCCACCTCGCTGTATAGCCCGTGGCTGACCCTGGAAATTATCCAGCAGCTGCCGCAGCTGCGTTTTACCGCCGATATCAGCCACTGGCTGGTGGTGAGCGAGCGACTGCTGGATGACCCCTGCGATGATTTCAGCGCCTTTATCGACCGCGTCCACCACGTTCAGGCCCGCGCCGGCTACGACCAGGGGCCGCAGGTGCCGCATCCGGCGGCGCCGGAATATCAGGCTGCGCTGGGGTTCCAGCAGCGCTTCTGGCAGCAGGTCTGGCAGTCGCAGCGTCGGCGCGGGTATCAGCAGACCACCCTGACGCCCGAGTTTGGCCCCGACGGCTATCTGCACCACCTGCCGTTCACCAACGTCCCGGTGGCCGACCTGTGGTCGCTGAATGCGTGGATGGCGAAACATGAACAGCAGCATTTCGCCGAGTTTTTATCGCTAACCGAAAAGGATCTGTCGTAATGAGCGTCGCAAAAAGTTCTTTCACTGAGTTACCGACCATCGATATCAGCGATCTTGCCAGCGATAGCCTGGCAAAACGTCAGGCCGTCGCCGACACCATCGGCAAAGCGGCGCGGGAGGTCGGCTTTTTCTACATCACCGGCCACGGCATTGACCCTGAGCTGATCGCCGGGATCCGCACGGCGGCCAAACGGCTCTTCGCCCTACCGATGGATCAAAAGATGCAGTACTACATCGGCCACTCCCGCAGCCACAAAGGCTACGTCCCGGAAGGGGAAGAGATCTACGGCTCCGGTAAACCGGACCACAAAGAAGCGTTTGATATTGGCTTTCAGGCCGCGGATGACCATCCGTTTGTGCTGGCCGGCACGCCGCTGATTGGCGCCAACGAGTGGCCGCAGCTGCCCGAGTTTCAGTCCCGGGTGCTGGCCTACTATGAAGCCGTGTTTGCCCTCGGCCATCGCCTGTTTGACGCCTTCGCCCTCGCCCTTGGCCTGCCGGAGGGGTATTTCAAGGCGATGGTGACCTGCCCGCCGTCGAAGCTGCGCCTGATCCACTACCCCTTTGACGCCAGCGCCGAAGACGTTCCCGGTATTGGTGCACACACCGATTACGAATGCTTCACCCTGCTGCTCGCCGACCAGCCCGGCCTTGAGGTGCTGAATGAAGATAGCGCCTGGATTGACGCGCCGCCGCTGAAGAACGCCGCCGGCGAAGAGGCTTTCGTGATCAATATCGGCGACATGCTGGAAGTGCTAAGCGCTGGCACATTTGTTGCTACAGCCCACCGTGTCCGCAAGGTGCCGCAGGAGCGCTACTCCTTCCCGCTGTTCTTCGCCTGCGATTACCACACCCTGATCCGCCCGCTGCCCAACTTTTTAACCGCCGGGGAGGCCAGCGACTATCAGGAACTGAGCATCGGCGAGCATATGTGGAGCCAGGCGCTGCAGACCTACCGCTACCTGCGCGAGAAGGTCAACAAAGGCGAGCTGCAGCTCCCGGAGCGCGCCCGCGGCACCAACACCTTTGGCCATCTGAAAAAACAAGCCCAGCAAAAAACCGTTACTAACCCGTGAGGATACATGATGAAAAAAACGCTCCATAAGCTCTCGCGCCGTGTGGCGGTGGGCATCGCCGTCGCCGCCTGCTTTTCACCGCTGACCCAGGCGGCAGAACTGCTGACGGATGGCGTATTTAAAGTCGGGATGGAGGTGACCTATCCGCCGTTTGAATCCTACGACAGCAATAACAACATCGTCGGCCTCGACCCGGAGTTCGCCGCGCTGATTGCCGAGCAGCTGAAGGCCAAACCGCAGCTGATCGACACCAAATTCACCAGCCTGATTCTGGGGATTGGCAAGAAATATGACGCGGTAATCTCCGGGATGTACGTCACGCCGGAGCGCCTTAAACAGGCCGACGCCGTGCCTTACGCCTTATCCGGCGCGTCGATTATCGCCCTGAAAGGCAGCGATATTCAGCCGAAAACGGAAGATGATCTCTGCGGCGTCAAGGTCGGGCTGCAGCAGGGCACCAGCTGGGTCGCCAGCCTGAAAAATCACTCCGATGAGTACTGCCTGAAAAACGGCAAACCGGCGATCGGCATTCAGGAGTTCCCGACCGCCCCGGAAGTCTCTCAGGCCCTGATATCGAAAAACATTAACGCGCAGTTAGAGATCGCTCCGGCGGCGCAAATTCTTGTCGACAAGAGCCGCGGACGGCTGGCAATCAGCTCCACGCGGCTGGTCTACCCCCTGCCGCTGGGGATTTACGTCAGCAAAGGCAATAGCGAACTGGTGGAAGCGATTAAATCGACGTTAGCCACCTTAAAAGCCAACGGCAAATATGACGCCATCATCAAGAAATACAACTTAGAACGCATCGATTAAATACGATCAAGCCAATGCGCAACAGGAGTCGGTATGGAGTTCGATTGGGGATACTTTTTCTCGTTATTTAGCATTGGGACATTCTGGCAGGCGTGCGTGACCGTCATCGTCGTCAGTGCATTGTCGTGGTTTATTGGCCTGGTATTAGGTTTTCTTTTAGCCTGCGCGAAGCTCTCCGGCCCGCGCTGGCTGAAGGTTCCCGTCGAACTCTATATTTGGTTTTTCCGCAGCGTGCCGCTAATGGTGCTGCTGGTATTTGTCTATAACCTGCCGCAGCTGTTTCCGGCCACCCAGCCGCTGCTCGGCGTTCCGTTTATTGCCGGCCTGGTCTCGATGACCGTCACCGAGGCGGCCTATATGGCGGAAATTCATCGCGGCGGTTTAATTTCGGTGGCGAAAGGACAAAGCGAAGCCGGTCACGCCTTAAGCTTCAGCTTTATCGGCATTCAGCGCCTGATTATTATCCCGCAGGCGTTTCGCATCTCGCTGCCCACGATGATTAATGAATACATCACCATCATTAAACTCAGCTCGATTTTGTCGGTGATCTCGTTGCCGGAACTGCTGCTCACCGGCCAGCGCCTGTATGCGCAGAACTTCCTCGTGATGGAGACCCTGCTGGCGGTAGCGGTGTACTACGTGATGGTGGTGACGGTATTTACCTGGCTGTTCCGGGCGCTGGAAAACCGGCTCGATATTCAGCAAAAGCGCCCGCAAACCTTCAACGACGCCGAATGCGAGACCCTGCGCCAGAGCCTGAAAGCGCCGCCGCAGGCGGTGAAGGCCGAAGCCGCCAGCGGCAGCCCGCCGGCTCTCGACCTGCGGGCGATCGAAAAATCCTGGGGCCAGCATCAGGTGCTGAAAGGCATCGACCTGAAGGTCGATAACGGCGAGGTCATCAGCATCATCGGGCCGTCCGGGTCGGGCAAAACCACCCTCATCCGCACCATCAACGCCCTGGAAAGCCTAGACGGCGGGGAAATTATTCTCTACGGCGAAGATTACCTGAAAGGCGCGGCGATCGTCGATAAGCCGCAGATGCGCGCCGGCGTACGCCGCATCGGCATGGTTTTCCAGAGCTTCAACCTGTTTCCTCATCGGTCGGTGCTCGACAACGTCATGCTCGCCCCGCTGTACCACAAACTGGCCGATCGCCGCGCGGCAAAAGAGCAGGCCCTCTATCTGCTGGACCGCGTCGGGCTGCTGGCCCACGCCGAAAAGTACCCCTGGCAGCTCTCCGGCGGCCAGCAGCAGCGCGTCGCCATCGCCAGGGCGCTGGCCTTAAAACCGGACATCATGCTGTTTGACGAACCCACCTCGGCGCTGGATCCGGAGCTGGTCGGCGAAGTGCTGAAGGTGATTCAGTCTCTCGCCCGCGAAGGGATGACGATGCTGATCGTGACCCACGAGATGGACTTCGCGCTATCCATTTCCGACCGGGTGGTGATGATGGAAAACGGCGTGGTGGTCAGCGATGTGCCGCCACGGCGCATCCGCGACGGCGCCGGCGATCCGCCACTGACCCGCATCCGTGAATTTATGGGAGTACAATAAATGGCTACTGAACGTGAACTGCGCCAGGATCTGGCCGCCGCCTACCGCCTGGCGGCGCTGTTTGGCTGGGAAGATACCCTCTATACCCACTTTTCCGTGCGCCTGCCGGGCGACGGCGAACCACGGTTTCTGATTAACCCGTTCGGCATGATGTTCGATGAGGTGACCGCCAGCAATCTGATTGTCGTCGACATGCAGGGCAAGGTGGTGGAAGGCCACGCTCCGGCTAACTCGGCCGGTTTTACCATCCACAGCGCGGTGCATATGGCGCGGGAGGATGCCCACTGCGTGATCCACACCCATACTCTGCCGGGCATGGCGGTCGCAGCCTGTCAGGATGGCCTGCTGCAGCTTAACCAGATCAGCACCGAGTTTTATCAGCGCGTCGGCTATCACCCGTATGAAGGGGTGGCGTTTGACCTCGACGAACGCGAGCGTATTCAGCGCTCGCTCGGGGATAATATCGCCATGATTTTACAGAGCCACGGGCTGCTGTCGGTGGGACGCAGCGTCGCCGATGCGTTTTGCATCATGTACTACCTCAACCGCGCCTGCGAAATTCAGCTGGCCGCCGCCCAGCTCGCTCCGCTCAGCCCGATTCACCTCATCCCGGCGCACCTGAGCCAGCACGCCTGCGAACAGCTGATGGGCGTGGAGCACGAGCGCCAGCTGGTCTGGCAGGCGTGGCTGCGCCGCCTTAACCGCCTCGACACCTCTTATAAAGACTAACGCCTATGCCGAACCTGACTATCGTTGTCGACTGCAACGACCCAAACTACGCCCGCGAGATTTGCGACGCGCTGCGCCTTTTCCCCGACGTGACGGCGGTCCTCCCCGACCATCCGGCGGCAGGTCGCGCGGAGTATGCCAGCTGCTGGTTTCCCGATCCTCAGCTGCTGGCCCGCTCGCCGGAGCTAAAGCTTATCCAGGCCGCTTCGGCCGGGGTTGACCACCTTCCCGAAGAGGTGTTCGCCAGCCAGGTTCCGCTATGCCGGGTGGTGGACGAAGATTTCCGTCACGGGATGTTCGAATATGCGCTGTGGGGCGTGCTGTGGTTTCAGCGCCATTTTGACCGCATGCTGGCGCATCAGCGCGAGCGGGTGTGGCAGGCCTACCCGCAGCGGGCCGCCGGCGATTTTCGCGTCGGAGTGATGGGGCTCGGTGAAATCGGCGGCTACATCGCCGCCCGTCTTGCCGGGCTGGGGTACTGCGTCTCCGGCTGGGCGCGGAGCGAAAAGCGGCTGGCGGGCGTGCGCTGCTACCACGGCGATGCGCAGGCCGCTGGTTTCCTGGGCGAACTGGACGCGCTGATCAACGTGCTGCCGCTCACCGAGCAGACCCGCGGCATCCTCGCGCAGCCCCTGCTCGACCAGCTCCCGGCCGGAGCGGTGCTGATCAACTGCGGACGCGGCGAGCATATGGTAAATCACGACGTGCTGCAGGCGCTGGACAGCGGCCGGCTGGCGGGCGCGGTGCTGGACGTCTTTCCCGTCGAACCGCTGCCGGACGCCGATCCGCTGTGGTCGCATCCGCGGGTGGTCATCACTCCGCATATCGCCTCCATCGCCCCGGCGCAGGTGATCGCCCGTCAGCTGCTGGAAAATATTCAGCGTCTGCAGCAGGCGCTGCCGCTGAAAAATCTGGTCAATAAACAGATGGGCTATTAACACCTTGCAACCTCTCTCCCCGCCCGGCGCAGGCGTCAGCTGCTACGCTTAATGGTCTGTTACTCACGCAAGAAGGCCAGGGTTATGAAGATTGATTTATCGGGGAAGGTCGCGCTGGTGACCGCATCAACGGCGGGGATTGGCTTCGCTATCGCCAAAGGCCTCGCCGCCAGCGGGGCTGAGGTCGTCATTAACGGACGCAGCGAGCGCAGCGTTAACGCGGCCATCGCCCGGTTGCAAAACGAAGTCCCCGGCGCCAGCGCGCGTCCGGCGGTCGCCGACCTGAGCGACGCCGAGGGCGTGAATCAGCTGCTGCAGGCGCTGGTCGGCATCGATATTCTGGTCAACAACGCCGGCATCTATGGCCCGCAGGATTTCTACGAAACCGATGACGAGACCTGGGAAAACTACTGGCAGACCAACGTGATGTCCGGCGTGCGCTTATCGCGGGCCCTGCTGCCGGCGATGGTGCAAAAAGGCTGGGGCCGGGTGGTGTTTATCTCCTCCGAGTCGGCGCGCAACATTCCGGCGGATATGATCCACTACGGGGTGACCAAAACCGCCCAGCTGTCGCTGGCGCGCGGGCTGGCGAAATACGTCGCCGGCAGCGGCGTCACCGTCAACAGCGTGCTGCCGGGCCCCACCCTTTCCGACGGCTTTGCCGAAATGATGAAAGAAGAAGTCGCGAGGACCGGGAAACCGCTGGAGCAGCTGGCGAAAGAGTTTGTCATGGCCCATCGCCCCGCGTCGGTGATTCAGCGCGCGGCATCGGTGGAGGAGGTGGCGAATATGGTGGTGTACGTCTGCTCGACCCAGGCCTCGGCGACCTCGGGGGCGGCGCTGCGCGTTGACGGCGGCGTGGTGGACGATATCGTCTGATAACGCGGCGCCCGGCCGCCGGCTAGCGGTCGGGCGTTTTTGACGGCTCTTTTACGCTGGTCATTTCGTACTTACCCTCAGGATCCATGGCGTTGACCGCTTTTTGCAGCTCCGCCAGCGCAAACTTGAGGGAGGCCACTTCCTCTCGCAGCGCCTGCACTTCCTGTTCCTGAGTGGTGCTAACCCGGCTGGTTTTGGGGAACGCTTCGAAGACGTCCTCTTCGAAAAACATACGAACCTGACGATTATCAACGTTGACCAGCTGGTACTTCAGCCGGCCGCTGTTGATCGCGTTATAGATAGTTTTACGACTCACCATCGCTAACTCTATGACGTCGCTGATTCGTAACATCTTGTCCCTCTTTGCTGCCGGCATTATCGTATTGAGCCCATCATTTTATCTTACTGCGTGACGATGGCATCGGTGAACACTTTTGCAATCTCCTCTGGCGTCATTTTCACGATTTCGTTAACGCGATCGCTATCGGCCAGCAGGGCGAACAAGGATTGAATAATTGCCACCTTTTCGCAGGTTTCATCAATTGCCATCATCACCACTATCCGGGGAACCACCGCCTCCTCCGGCTCGTCGGTGCGCTGGAACTCAACGCCCGCAAGATTGATTCCGATGGCAAAACCGGTGCGGTTGACGTGCTCAAATTCGGTGTGCGGGATGGCGACGCTGTGGGTCTCCATAAAAATCCCCGTCGGATAGACCTTTTCCCGCTCCAGCACCCCTTCGCTAAAGCTCGGCTTAACCAGGCCATCGGCCTGCAGGCTTGCCGCCAGGCGGGTCAGCAGATCCGTCCGGCTGACGGCCTCGGTGAACTTCACCACGCGCTGCGCGCTAAACATCATTTCCCCACCTCCGCGTTTGCTTCAGCCAACTGCTCGTTTTCCTGCGCCAGCTTGCGCCGGTTCCAGATCATCAGGGCCAGGGTGCATAAGGTTAAAATACCGACCCCAATCTCTTTTAAGTGGAAGCCCTGAATAATCGCCCACGGCAGCATGGCTCCGGCGTAATCGACGCTGCTGATGCTTGTAGTGCCCTGCGGCAGGGAGAAGCCGGTGCTCACCGCCGTGCTGGTGACGATCGGCGCCAGGTTGGTGCCGATGAGCAGCGCCAGGCTGAGCGTCAGCAGGCCGGTAAGCAGCGTACGGAACATATCGCCGCGACATACCGCGGTGACCAGCACAAAGGCAAACGGCAGGCCGGTTAACGAGGCGAAGGGCAGGAACTGGTTGCCCGGAATAATCGCCGCCAGCACCAGCATAATAGGGATCATCAGCATCGATACCGACAGCGTCACCGGATGACCGACGCTGACCGCCGAGTCGAGGCCGATGGCAATTTTACCGAACGAACCGGCGCGCGACTGGGCAATTTCCTGAATACGTTCGCTGATCGGATAGACCCCCTCCATCAGCATTTTGGCCATTCGCGGAATAATGGTCATCACCGCCGCCATGGTAATTGCCGTTTGTAAAATGGCCTTCACTTCGATCCCGGCAATAATACCCAGCAGCGCCCCGATAATTGCGCCAAGCGACGCCGGATCGCCGAGAATAGAGAGCCTTTTCTGAATCACTTCGGTATCAATTTTAATATCGCGAATCACCGGAATACGATCGACAATCGCATTAACCAGCCACGCCGCCGGTACAAACGAGGCGGAGAAACCGTGCGGCACGGAAATAGACGGCAGGTTCAGATATTTCTCGACGTCGCCGCTGGTACGGTCGGCAATAACCATAGTGACGATGCAGTTAATTGCTGCCGCAAAAATACCCAGCCAGAGGCTATCGGTAATAATCGTGACCAGCGAACCGGTAAACGCGTGGTGCCACAGGTTCCAGATATCGACGTTCAGCACCCGGGTGGTTTTGCTGTACAGCATCAGCACGTTAATCGCCACGCACACCGGAATCACCAGCGCGCCCACGCGGGTCCCCATCGCCACCGCCGCCGCCGCGGGCCAGCCCACGTCCAGCACGGTGAGGTTCAGGCCAAAGCGCTCCACCAGCGCATGGCTGACCGGCGTCAGAGAGTCGATCATCAGATTAACGGTAATGCTTAATCCGATAAAACCAATCCCCACCATTAAACCGGCCTTAAGGGCTTTACTCAGCGACAGGCGTAATATCAGCCCGAGGATCATAAATATTAGCGGCATCATCACCGAGGCGCCGAGGCCCACGATATAATCAACAATAAACATGGCTTAACCCTCGGCGAGAATTAATTCTTTCACGCTGCTGAAAACTTTATCGGTGCCCATGCCGGTCAACAGCGGCAGAGCGTTAATAACCGGAATGGAAAGCGCAACCGGTGAAGTCGAGACAATAAAGTCAATATCATCGCGCGTTTTAGCTTCCGCCACGGTGCCCTGCGAAATACGCACCTTGTCGAGGATATTTTCTTTTTTCAGGAACTCCTGCAGCTTATTTAACGCAACGGTGCTGGTTGCTACGCCAGCGCCACAACAAATCATCATGTGTTTCATGAGTATTCCTCTCCGTTTTGGTTGAGAGGATTAAATCATGATGACGGATTGAGAATTGTGATCAGTGTGTAATTTTACACACCGAGTACACACAGAACGACGTAAAATAAATAACTACTTGATAATAAATAATATTTATCTAAGACAGCTTCTTTACCCCTTCACACCGGCGGCCTGGATATAGCGCTGGGGCGAAACGCCCAGCTTTTTGCGGAACATGGCGATAAAGGCGCTGGCGCTGGCGTAGCCCAGCTCGTTTGCCAGGGTGCTCACCGCCACGCCGCGGGCCAGATTACACACCGCCTCCAGCAGGCGAATTTGCTGACGCCATTCGGAAAAGCTCAGCTGCGTCTCCTCACGGAACAGCCGCGCCAGGGTCCGTTCGCTGGCCCCCACCTTTTGCCCCCACCAGGCGAGAGTCGCCGCGTGATCCAGCTCGCGACAGAGCGTATCGCACACCTGGCGCACCCGGCGGTCGCTGGGTAGCGTCACGTGGCACAGGAGGCTGGTGGGCAGGCGCGCCAGCTCGTCGCTCAGCAGGGCGTAAACCAGCGCCTGCCGCTCCGCCGTCAGCCCCTCTTCAAAGCCGGCGGCGATAAGCGCGTGCAGCAGCGGCGTAGCGGATAGCCCGCGGCACCGCTCACTGAAACGTCGCGACGCCGGGGGGGTTAAGTAGAGGTTTTGCGTGACCACGTGGTCAACCGCCTGCAGCCCGTGCGGCAGGCCGCCCGGCAGCCAGATGGCGCGCCCCGGCGACAGCAGCCAGATATGCTGCGGGGTAACAATTTTCGCCACGCCGCGCAGGGCGTAGATCAGCTGCCCCTGTTCATGCTGATGAACCGGCTCTTCGCTGCCCGGGGTATACTTCAGCTGGCGCAGACCTTCAATCGCGTGCTGGGTTGTCATCTTCACCTGCCCTTTGTCTGATTCTCACCATTTGTGCGTACTGCTGCGTTTAGAGACAACTTTTGTCCGAATGGCGACATCCAGGTGACCAGTAGCGCCATTCTGCCACGGACGGGCTTCTCTTTTAAAGGTGAATAATTATCATTTCCATCCAATTCTAATAACAGTCGGAAATGCTATGAGACAGATTGGCAAGCTTTTCAGGGATAAACCGTTGAAAGTACTGGCATGTACGATCATCGCAGGATACAGCGGGCAGGCCTTCACTGCGGATAACGGGCAGGATAGCACAAAAGAACAGACGATGGTGGTCACCGCCGCTCCCGACGTCCAGGGGCAGGATGACGAAAGCAATATCGTCACCCATAGCGCGACGGCGGGCAGCAAATCCAGCCAGCTGATTAGCCGCACCGCGCAAAGTATTGCGGTCGTCACCCAGGCGCAAATTGCCGCCCAGGCGGCGAAAACGATCCCGGAAGCGCTGCGCTACGTCTCCGGCGTCTCGTCGGAAAGCTCCGGACCGGACACCCGTTTCGACACCATTATCGTGCGCGGATTTGAAGCCGACGAGTATCTCGACGGCCTGCGCCTGCCGCGCGAAGCCTGGTGGAGCCGGCCGGCGTGGGACCCGTTCCTGCTGTCGCGCATTGAGGTCGTCAAAGGTCCGGCCTCGGTGCTCTACGGCCAGGCTAACCCCGGCGGGATCGTCAACATGGTCAGCAAGACCCCGCAGGCCGAACCCGGCGGCGAGGTGTACGTTACCACCGGCAACCACAGCCAGTTTGGTACCGGCTTCGACGCGACCGGGCCGCTGAACGATGATAAAACCCTGCTGGGCCGCGTGGCCGGCACCTTTTTCGATACCGAAACCCAAGTCGATCACACCCGCTATCAGCACTATGACATCGCCCCGTCGTTAACCTGGCAGCCGAGCGATCGCACCAGCCTGACGCTCCTGGCGCAGCTGCGCAAGGACCCGGACAGCGGCTTCTACAACCAGATGCCGGTCTCCGGCACGCTGACGCATAACCCGAACGGCCAGATCTCCTCCAGCTTCTATGGCGGGCAGCCCGGCTTCGATAAGTACGAACGCAAGCAGGGCAGTATCGGCTATCAGTTCCGCCACGACTTTAACGATACGGTCACCTTCCGCCAGAACCTGCGCTATATCAGCAGCACCGGCGACTACCTGATGGTCTATCCGTGGGGCGTACACGCCGACGCGCCGCTGATCGACCGCTACTCGATGAACCTGAAAGAGACGATGGTCAACTTCGCGGTGGATAACCAGGCGGAGTTCCATCTGCAAACCGGTCCGCTGCAGCACACCCTGCTGGCCGGTATCGATCGCATGCACAGTTCGGTGCGCAGCCAGTCCGGCTACGGCGATGCCAGCCCGATCAACTATCGCGATCCGGACTACAGCACCCCGGTGGTAAAACCGCCTTTCGACAGCAGCACCCACTCGACGATGGATCAGACCGGCCTCTATCTGCAGGATCAGCTGGAATGGAACAGTTGGATCATGAGCCTCGCCGGGCGCTACGACGCGGCGAAAACCAAAAGCACCGACCTGATCACCGACGCGCGCAGCGAGCGTAACGACTACGCCACCACCGGACGCGCCGGACTGCTTTACCACTTCGATAACGGTCTTGCGCCCTACGTCAGCTACTCCACATCGTTCGTGCCGAGCAGCAGCAGCGATTTCTACGGACGCTCCTTTAAGCCCACCGAAGGTAAGCAGTCGGAGATTGGCCTGAAGTACGATCCGGTCGGCCTCGACGCCCTGTTTACCCTCGCGCTGTTTAACCTGCGCGAAACCAACGTCGCCACTCCCGACCCCGATCACGCCAGCTACAGCGTGCAAACCGGCGAGATCCGCTCCCGGGGGATCGAACTGGACGGGAAAATCAACATCACCCCGGCCTGGTCGGTACTGGCATCCTGGGCCTTAACCGATCCGCAGGTCACCAGCGCCAACGACGGCAGCGAAGGCAAGCATCCGGTAGGGATTGCCCGCAACAGCGCTAAGCTGTGGACGCAATATGCGCTCAGCGGCCCGCTGGACGGCTTCTCAATCGGCGGCGGCGTGCGCTACGTCGGCAGCAGCTACGCCACCACCGATAACAGCCTGAAGGTCCCGGCCGCTACGGTGTACGATGCGCGGCTGGGCTATCAGTGGCGCGAGTGGGGCGTGGCGCTTAACGCCGCCAACCTGACCAACAAAACCTATCTCGCCTCCTGCCAGGATAACGGCTGCGAATATGCGATGAAGCGCCAGCTGGTGGCCACCGTGAACTACAAGTGGTAACTATGCTTTCTCGACGCAGGTTGTTAACCGCCGCTCTGCTGGCCCCCGCGCTGTCGTGGGTCAGCGGTACGTCGGTTCCGCAACGGCTGGCGGTGCTCGACTGGGGGCTGGCGGAGACGATCCTCGCCCTCGGCGTGACGCCGGCCGGCGTCTCGGCGCCGGACTGGTATCGCAAGCTAATCCCCACGCCCGCCCTGCCGCCGGCGGTGCAGGACCTGGGGCTGCTGTTTCAGCCGAACCTCGAAACCCTCTACGCGCTGCGTCCTGACCGCATTGTGGTCACTCCCCAGCACGTCCTGCTCAAGCCGGCCCTCGAAAAGATTGCCCCGATCCTGACGCTTCCCGCCCACGGGCTGGGCGCGTTCATCGAATCCACGCGCCGTCTCGGCGCCACGCTGCAGCGCCAGGCGCAGGCGCAGAGCCTGCTCGCCCGCCTGCATCAGCAAATCGCCCGCGCCCGCGGCTACGCGCAAACCCTGCGCCAGCCGGTGATATTCGCCACTCCGGTCGACGCCCTGCACCTGCAGCTCTATACCGGCGGCAGCCTGCCCGGCGACGTGCTGGCGGCCTGCGGTATGCGCAACGGCTGGTCCGGCGGCGGCGGCGCGGAGGGCAGCGTGCTGATGGAGCTGACCCGCATCGCCCCCCTCGACGCGCGGCTGATCCTGCTGGTGGCCGAAGAGCGGCGCGACGCGGTGGCCCGCTGGCGGCAAAGCCCGCTCTGGCAGCGGCTGCCGCTGACCTCGCGCTACCCGATCGGGCTGATTGAGCAGCCCATCAGCGACGCCGGGGCGCTGGTAACCGCCGGGCGTTTTGCCGATATTTTCAGCCAGCTGATGGTGGGGTGGCGCGATGCCTGAACCCTTTTCCCGTCGCCTGTCGTGGGGCGTTATCACCGCGCTGTGGCTGATTTCCCTGCTGCTGGCGGTCAGCGACGTGCTGCATCAGGGCGGGTTTCATGCGCTATTCAGCGCGCAAAACGCGCGGCCGCAGGCCATTATCCTGCACGGCATGTGGCTCCCACGTCAGGGAATGGCCATCGTCAGCGGCGCCACCCTCGGCCTGTGCGGCTGGCTGATGCAGCGCGCGCTGCGCAATCCGCTGGCGGAGCCGATGACCCTCGGCCTGACCTCGGGCGCGACCCTGGCGATGGGACTGGCTTCGCTGTGGCTGCCGGCGCTGACCGGCGCCCCGCGGCTGGCGGTAATTATCGGCGGCGAGCTGGCGGCGCTGCTGCTGGTGCTGCTGCTGAGCTGGCGCCAGCGTCTCTCCCCGCTGGTGATGATTCAGGCCGGCATGATGATCAACTTATGGTGCGGCGCGCTGACGATGCTGATCGCTATCGTCAACGACCGCTTTCTGCTGACCGTCCTGATGTGGGGCGGCGGCTCGCTGGCGCAGGAAGATGGTCACCTGCTGCTGGCCCTGCTGCCGTGGCTGGCACTGTGCATGCTCCTGCTGGCCCTGCTGCTGCGCCCGCTGGAGCTGCTGCAGCTGCCGGAAACGATGGTCAGCGGCCTTGGCGCCTCGCCGCTGCGCATTCGCGGCGCCGCGGTCGCGCTGGCGCTGGCGATGAGCGCGCTGATTATCAACGTCGTCGGGGTGATTGGCTTTCTTGGTCTCGCCGCGCCGCATCTTGCCCGTTTTGGCGGCGCCCGCACGTCGCGCCAGCTGATGCTGCACAGCGCGCTGACCGGCGCCGGCCTGCTGTGGTTTACCGACCTCTGCGTGTCAAAGGTTTCTCTGTTCAACGGCCAGCTGCTGCCGGTGGGGATGCTGACCGCGCTAACCGGCGGGCCGCTGCTGATCCTGCTGACGCGCCACGCCCGCCAGCACGGGATTGATACCTCCCCGCCGCCGCTGGTCCCGGCGCAGCCCGCCGGCCGCTGGGTTCCGTGGGCGGCGGCCCTGGCGCTGGCGGCGGCAATAGCGATTTCGCTGTTCCTCGGCCACGGGCTAAGCCACTGGCACTGGGCAACCCGCGGCGAGCTGGCGCAGCTGCTGCCGCTGCGGATCCCCCGCCTGCTGGCGGCCATCAGCGCCGGCGCCCTGCTGGCCGCTGCGGGAGTCCTGATGCAGCGGGTGAGCGGTAACCCGCTGGCCAGTCCGGAAGTGCTGGGCATCGGCGGCGGAGCGGCGATGGGGGTGACGGCCTATATCCTGCTGTTCCCCACCCAGGGCAGCGCTTTTTTGCTGCTCAGCAGCCTCGCCGGGGCGCTCATCAGCCTGCTGCTGACGATGTGGAACAGCCGCCGCAGCGCCTTTAATCCACAGCGGGTGCTGCTCAACGGCCTGGCGCTGAACGCCCTTTGTCAGGCGGCGGTGAGCATCGTGATGCTCAATAACCTTGCCGCCAGCGCGGTGCTGCTGCCGCTGATGACCGGCAGCACCTACTACATCAGCGCCCCGCTGGCGCAGGTGCTGTTTATCGCCACCCTGATCCTGCTGGCGCTGGCGCCGCTGTTTCGCCGCTGGCTGGTGCTGCTGCCGCTGGGCGGCGTCGCCGGCTCGCTGGGCGTTTCCCTGCCCCGCGCCCGCCTGGGCGTGCTGACGCTGGCGGCGGTCATGACCGGGCTGGCGACCCTGCTGGTGGGCCCGGTGTCGTTTATTGGCCTGCTGGGGCCGCATCTGGCGCGCCGGCTCGGGGTCAAGGGGCCGCTGGCGCAGCTGTACGCCGCGGCGCTGCTGTCGGCGGTCATTATGACGGTCGCCGACTGGCTGGGGCGCAACGCGCTCTATCCGCGCCAGCTGCCGGTTGGGCTGGTGGCATCGCTTATCGGCGTTCCGCTGCTGGTCTGGCCGCTGATCCGCCCCAGGGCCCATCGTTAATTCGCATAACGCATTGTGAGCAATGAATAAGGAATTTCACATGTCGGTGTTGTTGGTTTTGTTTCGAATGGTCGGCGGCTGGCTGTTGCTGGCGGTGGTCGCCGGGCTGATTAGCGGCTTTAGCAACGCTTCGCTGCTGGCGATGATTAACCACAGCCTGACGCTGCCGCAGACCGACCGCTGGCTCGGGCCCGGCGTGCAGTTTGCGCTGCTGGCGCTGCTGATGCTGGCAACTCGCGTTATCTCGCAGACTACCTTTATGTATCTTGGCCAGAGGGTGAAGGCGCGCCTGCGCGGCGAGCTGACCCGCCAGGTCAGCGAAACCCGCTGGCTGCAGCTGGAGAAGTCCGGGATGAGCAAAACCATCTCGGTGCTCACCCAGGACCTCGACACCCTGGTGGTGTTTTTCGTCAGCCTGCCCAACCTGTTCATCTACGGCGCGGTAATCGCCGGCTGCCTGATTTATCTCGCCACCCTCTCCGCCAGCGTCCTCGGGCTGGCGCTGGCGGCCATCGCCCTCGGCAGCCTCGGCTATCGCGCCGCGCACGGCCGGGCGATGGGGCTGCTGCGCCAGTCGCGGCAGCGGGAAGATACCCTGATTCAGCAGTGCAAAAAGCTGTTTGACGGCGGACGCGAATATCGCCTCAACGCCGACCGCCGCCGCCGCTTCGTCGCCGGCGAGCTGGCCGATAACATCGAGGCCGTACGCCGGCAGCGCACCCGCGGCTACGTGCTGTACGGGCTCGCCACCAGCTGGGGCAGCATTCTGTTCTTCGCCTTTATCGGCCTGGTGCTGTTTGGCCTGCGCGACCTGCTGACGCTGGAGCCGGCGACCATCACCGGCTACGTGATGATATTTCTATATATGATTGTGCCGGTGGAGGGAGTGCTATCATCGTTGCCAACCCTCGCCAGCGCCAGGGTCGCGCTGCAGCGGGTACAGCAGCTGCGCGAGGATCTGCCGCCGGAGCAGCCGCAGCGCCCTCTGCCTGCAGAACCCTTCCGCTGCCTGGCGCTGGAAGCCATTCGCTATCAATACCAGGGGGAAGATGGGGAAAGCTTCACCCTTGGTCCGCTCGATATGCGCTTCTCCCCGGGCGAGCTGGTGTTTATCGTCGGCGGCAACGGCAGCGGTAAAACCACCCTCGCCAACCTGCTGGTGGGGCTCTATCCGCCGGATAGCGGCGCGATCGTGCTTAACGGCCGCGCCCTTGCCGACGACCAGCAGGAGGGCTATCGCCAGCTATTTTCAGCGGTATTTAACGACTTTTTCCTTTTCGACGACGTGGCGTTTGTCCACGAGAGGACGGCGGAGCAGGTTAACCATCTGCTGCAGCTCCTGAGGCTGCAGCACAAGGTCCGCTTTGCCGAGGGACGTTTCTCAACCACCGCCCTGTCGCAGGGGCAGCGCAAGCGGCTGGCGCTGCTGCAGGCGTGGCTTGAGGAGCGCCCGCTGTACCTGTTCGACGAGTGGGCGGCCGATCAGGACCCGGAGTTTAAAGCGGTGTTTTATCTTGAGATCCTGCCGATGCTGAAGGCCGAGGGCAAAACCATCATCGCCATCACCCATGACGATCGCTACTTCCACCTCGCGGACCGCATCATCAAGCTGGAGTCGGGGCGCATCGTCCAGGCTGACCCGCTTTAGCGCTGGCGCCTGGCGCGCGCGCCGAACAGCAGCGCCGCCATTACCGGGACCAGCGAGCCCCAGAGCACGGCGTTCCAGCCAAAGAGATTCATCAGCGCGCCGGAGGCGAAGGCCCCCACCATCATCACGCCGAAAACGATAAAGTCGTTCAGCGACTGTACCTGGGTTTTCTCTTCCGGACGGTGGAAGTCCATAATCTGCGTCGAGGCGCCGGTGAAGCCGAAGTTCCAGCCGATGCCCAGCAGGATAAGCGATACCCAGTAGTGCATCACCTCGGTGCCGGACAGCCCAACCAGCACCGACAGCGCGAGAAGCGCCAGCCCCGTCGCGTTAATGCGTCCGGCGCCGAAGCGGGCGATCAGCCTGCCGGTAAAAAAGCCGGGGCCGTACATCGCCACCACGTGCCACTGAATGCCGAGGTTCGACGCCTGCTGTGAAATCCCGTGCAGGTGCATGGAGAGCGGCGCGGCGGTCATCAGGAAGTTCATCACCATGTAGGCCACCGCCCCGCTGAATACCGTGCGGGCAAAACCCGGCTGGCGCACAATATCCCCGAGCGGGCGGCCGCCGCTCCGCGCCTGGGCCACCGGCTCCGCGGACTTGACCCCCAGCAGCACCAGCGCCGAAACCGCCGCCACCGCGCCCTGGGCAATGAAGGTCATGGCGAAGGTATGCGCCGGCCACAGGTTCATCGTGCCGGTCACCAGCATCGGGCCGATCACCCCGGCGGCCACGCCGCCGCCCATGACCAGCGACAGCGCCCGGGCGCGGCGCTCGGCGCCGACGCCATCGGTGGCGGCAAAGCGAAACGACACCGCCACCGCCGCGTAGGCGCCACCCAAAAATGCCGCCACGCAGAAGAGCCAGAATGCGCCGAGCACCACCGCCAGCGCCGCCAGCATGCCGGTCAGAACCCCGGCGCCGGTGCCCAGCATAAAGACCGCTTTGCGCCCGCGCCTTCTGGCCAGGGCACCAAAGGGTAAAATACAGGCCGCCATCCCGAGGACAAAAATGGCGATCGGCAGCGTGGCAAGGGTACTATCGGGAGCGATGGCGTTGCCGACAATCGCTCCGGTGGCGTAAAAGACCACCGAGTTGGCCCCCGCCAGCGCCTGTGCGGTCGCCAGGCGGATAATATTGTTGTTCTGTTGCCTGACCGGCAGGGTTATCTCAGCATTCATCAATTATCGTTATCCGGTTTATCCCGGCCGCTGTCCGATGCGGCCGCAGGGCGCCTGCGCGGCGGGTAAAACAGCCACTTTACCCGGCAATGAGGCAATCGCCAGCGCCTATTCGTGAATTTTCCACTTCTGCTTGAGCACGTTTTTATCCTGGCTATCCAGCCAGCGGTTGACCTTCTCCAGCAGCGGCTGATTATCCTTGTTCATCATGTAGACCTTAAAGCTGGCGGTTCCCGGGAAGGGCTGCTCGTTGGCGACGCAAAAGACGCCGGGCTCTTTATTCTGGTAATAGATGCCCTCAATCAGGTCGGTCACCATCATATCGGCGGTTTTCCGCCGCAGCGCTTCGAGGTTATCAACGTTGTTTTTCACCCGGATAATCTGCGCATGTTTAATATGCGCATCAACGTAGCTTTGGTTGGTGCCGCCGGGGTTCACAATCACCTTCACGTTCGGCCGATCGATTTTTTCGAGGCTCCCCAGCGCCGGCGCGGCCATGCAGCTGGCGAGGGCAATTTTGCCGTTGGCGACCACCGGATGGCTGAGGGCGAAATCTTTCGCCCGCTCCGGCGTTTCGGTGACGCCGCCCATGGCGATATCAAACTTATCGGCCTGCAGATCGCCCGATAGCGTCGGCCAGCTGGTCTGCACGAACGCCACCTTCAGGCCCAGCTTCTCGCCAAGATCTTTCGCCATGTCAACGTCATAGCCGAGCAGCTCCCCCGCACCGTTATGAAACGCCAGCGGGGCGTAATCTCCCGGCACGCCGACCCTCAGCTCGCCGCTTTGCTGAATTGTTTGCATATCGCGTGCCGAACTGCTGCAGGCCACGCTCGCCAGCGCCAGGGCAATACAAACCTTAACCTTCATACCATCATCCTTATTAATTAGTCAGTTATGTTAATTCTAAGCGTCTGATCCCCGCCGGTATTTTTTTCGTTAACGGGCATTAATGATAATTTTGTTAACCATATGTTTTCTTTTTGTGATGCACAACCAGGAAATGTTGCACCTTCTTTGTGCATATTTTGCTGAAAATCTACGCTCATAGTTCGCCTGCCTCCACTCTTTTCCCCGTCATACCGCAAACGACGGTGTTCCGTAAGAGATGGCATGCATTGTGCTTTGTTAGCTGAGTAACAGCGTAATGACTTATGAGAACCAAATATCACCGGGGGTGAGGATGAACGATAGTAGCGATCGGCTGTTTCGCACCATTGAGGCCACCTTCAGCCAGCTGACGCCCAGCGAGAAGCGCATCGGCAGCTGGCTGCTGAGCCATCGCCAGCATATCCCCTTTGAGACCGCGGACAGCATTGCCCAGGCAACCGGCACCAGCGGGATCACCGTCGGCCGCTATCTGCGCAAGCTGGGCTACCGCAACCTCGACGATGTTAAAAACAGCCTGAAGGATCGCGCGCCGCTGCCCTATAAGCACTGGGGGGTCGTCGATCGCCTCGACTCCTGGGCCCAGCAGCAGGCGCAGCCCGACCGCGCCAGCCTGTCGCTGCAGATGGAGCTTGACGCTATCCGCTACGTCTATCAGCTGGCGCAGGAGGAGACCTTCGCCCGCATCAGCGAGCGGATTGCCCGGGCCGACGCGGTGATTGTGATCGGCATTCAGTCCACGCGCGGTCTCGCCAACGCCTTTTTTAGCCATCTTGAGTATCTGCGCCCGCGGGTGACCTACGCCGACGGCAGCTCCGGCAGCTGGCTGGAGGCGCTGAACTCCGAATATGAACATCCCTACGTGGTGATCACCGATACCCGCGCCTACTCCAGCTCCGCCCGCCAGTTCTGCCGGGTGGCCGCCGAGCGGCGCATTGCCACCGCGCTGGTCACCGACATCTGGTGCCCGTGGGCCCGCGACTATCCGCTCGATCTGCTGCAGGTCAAAACCGATACCGGCCACTTTTGGGATTCGCTCGCGCCAATCAGCTGTCTTTTCAACCTGCTGCTCTCGGCGGTGGTCGAGCGGCTCGGGCCGTCGCTGTCGCAGCGGCTGGCTGAGAACCGCGCGCTGCAGCAGGAATTTGGTCAATTTGAACGTGAATAAGCGCCTGCTCGCCAGGCTCCAGGACAGGAAATAACAGATGAATCAGCAAGTCACTCTGGTCGATATCCGCGCGCGGTTTCCGGCGCTGGCCATCGATCTCAAGTACGCCAGCGCCGATAACATTACCGGCCAGCCCATCTATGCCGAAGCCCGCTGCCTGCTGCATCCGGACGCGGCGGAGGCGCTGGAGAGATCCCTGCGCATCGCCCGTCTGGCAGGCCTGAATCTGCAGGTTCTCGATGCCTATCGTCCGCAGCAGGCTCAGCAGCTGCTGTGGAACGCCTGTCCGAACCAGGACTACGTGGTGCCGATTGCGCTGGGTTCGAACCACAGCCGCGGTACCGCTATTGATGTGACGTTAATCGACGAAAACGGCCAGCCGCTGGATATGGGCACCGCCTTCGATGAGATGGACGCTCTCTCTCACCCTTACCACCCGGCGGTTCCTGCCGCCGCTCAGCGTCATCGCCTGCTGCTGAACGCCGTGATGTTTGGCGGCGGCTTTAAGGGTATTTCCACGGAATGGTGGCACTTCGAACTACCGGACGCGGCCGGTTATCCGCTCCTTGATGATGTTTTTGCCTGCCTGGCTCCCGCTAAGACTGACGGAGTAATTCCATGAAAAAGATGCGTACCTCCTTAACCGGTTTTCGTCCGCTGCTGCTGGCCGTGGCGCTGGCCGCCGCCGTCGCGCCGGCCTATGCCGCGGTTCCCAAAGATATGCTGGTCATCGGCAAAGCCGCCGATCCGCAGACCCTCGATCCGGCCGTAACCATCGATAACAACGACTGGACGGTCACCTACCCGGCCTATCAGCGGCTGGTGAAATATAAAACCGATGACGGTAAAGGTTCAACGGACGTCGAGGGCGAGCTGGCGGAGAGCTGGCAGGTCTCCGATGATGGTAAAACCTGGACCTTTACGCTGCACAAAAGCATGCAGTTTGATGACGGCTCGCCGGTCACCGCCGAGGCGGTCAAGCTCTCGTTCGAGCGCCTGATGCGCATTAAGCAGGGTCCTTCGGAAGCCTTCCCGAGCGGGCTGAAAATTGAAGCCGTCGATCCCACCACCGTCCGCTTCACCCTGCCGGAGCCTTTCGCCCCGTTCCTGCATACCCTCGCCAACGACGGCGCGTCGATCGTCAACCCGGCGGTACTGAAGGCTAACGCCGCCGACGACGCCCGCGGCTGGCTGGCGGAGCATACCGCCGGCTCCGGCGCCTATATGCTGCAGCGCTGGCAGAAAGGCCAGCAGCTGGTGCTGGTGCCCAACCCGCACTACAGCGGCATTAAGCCGGTCTTTAAGCGGGTGACGGTGAAGATTATCGGCGAAAGCTCCGCCCGCCGCCTGCAGCTGACCAAGGGCGATCTGGATATTGCCGATGCCCTGCCGGTAGACCAGTTCGCGGCGCTGAAAAAAGAGGATAAGGTCGCGGTGTATGACTATCCGGCGCTGCGCGTCACCTATCTGTACCTTAACAACGGCAAGGCGCCGATGAATCAGGTCGATCTTCGCCGCGCCGTCTCCTGGGCTACCGACTATAAAGGGATGGTCAGCGGGATCCTCGGTGGCAACGGCAAGCAGATGCGCGGCCCGATCCCGGACGGCATGTGGGGCTATGACGCCAGCGCCATGCAGTACTCACTTGATATAGATAAGGCCAAAGCCGCGCTGGAGAAAGTGGCGGATAAGCCGAAAACCCTGTCGTTCCTCTACTCCGATAATGACCCGAACTGGGAGCCTATCGCCCTCTCCACCCAGGCGAATCTCAGGCGCTGGGTATCCAGGTGAAGCTCGAAAAGCTGGCTAACGCCACCATGCGCGAGCGGATTGGCAAAGGGGATTACGACATCGCCATCGGCAACTGGAGCCCGGATTTCGCCGATCCCTATATGTTCATGAACTACTGGTTTGAGTCGGATAAGAAAGGGCTGCCGGGCAACCGTTCATTCTACGAGAACCCGCAGGTTGACGCCCTGCTCAAGAAGGCGGTCTCCACCGCCGATCAGGCGCAGCGAACCGCGGATTATCAGGCGGCGCAGAAAACGGTGATCGATGAGGCCGCCTACGTCTATCTGTTCCAGAAAAACTATCAGGTGGCGATGAACAAAGAGGTCAAAGGCTTCGTCTTTAACCCGATGCTCGAGCAGATCTTCAATATTGCCGAGATGCGCAAATAGCGGGCCGCACCTTAACCTTGTGATGCCGGGCCGCTATCGGCCCGGCAGAGGACGTCATGATGAGTTTCTGGGGTTTACTACGACAACGCAGCTGGGGGCTGATCCTCGTCGTCGCCGGCGTATGCGCAATCACCTTTATTATTTCGCACCTTATTCCCGGCGACCCGGCGCGGCTGCTGGCGGGCGATCGCGCGAGCGACGAGATCGTGCGCCATATTCGCCAGCAGCTGGGGCTGGATTTACCGCTCTGGCAGCAGTTTTTGCACTACGTCAACGCGCTGCTGCACGGCGACCTCGGCACCTCTATCCGTACCGGACGCCCGGTGCTGGAGGATCTGAAAACCTTCTTCCCCGCGACGCTGGAGCTGGCGATATGCGCGCTGCTTATCGCGCTGGTGGTCGGCATTCCGCTCGGCGTGCTCTCAGCGGTGTACCGCAACCGCTGGACCGATCATCTGGTACGCCTGATGGCGCTCACCGGCATCTCCACCCCGGCGTTCTGGCTGGGCCTGGGGGTGATCGTCCTGTTTTACGGCAAGCTCAACTGGCTGCCGGGCAGCGGACGGCTTGACGACTGGTTTGACCCGCCGCCCCACGTGACCGGCTTCTACCTGATCGATGCGCTGCTGGAAGGCAACTTTGAGGTGTTCTTCAACGCGCTGCAGCACCTGATTCTGCCGGCCACCACCCTGACCTTCGTCCACCTGGGGATCGTGGCCCGGCAGATTCGCTCGGCGATGCTGGAGCAGCTCAGCGAAGATTATATCCGCACCGCGCTGGCCAGCGGCCTGCCGAAGTGGACCATCGTGATGCGCTACGCCCTGCCCAATGCGCTGATCCCCTCGGTGACGGTGCTCGGCCTCGCGCTGGGCGACCTGCTGTACGGCGCGGTGCTGACCGAAACCGTCTTCGCCTGGCCGGGCATGGGCGCCTACGTAGTCTCCTCCATTCAGGCGCTCGATTTCCCGGCGGTGATGGGCTTCGCCGTGGTGGTGTCCTTTGCCTACGTGCTGGTCAACCTGCTCGTTGACCTGCTCTATTTGTGGATCGACCCGCGTATGGGTCGGGGAGAAAGCTAAGTGATGATGACCCAGGAACGCCCCGGCGTCGGCGTGAAAGCCGCCCGCAGCCACGCGTGGAAACGCCGCCTGTGGCTGGTACGTAAAAGCCCGCTGACGCTGATCGGCGGCGGCATTATGCTGATCATGCTGTTCCTGATGATCTTCTCCCCCTGGCTGGTGCCGCACGATCCCAACGCCATCGATCTGACCGCCCGCCTGCAGGCGCCGTCGCTGAGCCACTGGTTTGGCACCGACGAAGTGGGCCGGGATCTGTTTAGCCGGGTGCTGATCGGCAGCCAGCAATCGATCGCCGCCGGGCTGGCGGTGGTGCTGATCGCCGGGATCGGCGGTTCGCTATTGGGCTGCCTCTCCGGCGTGCTGGGCGGGCGCAGCGACGCGCTGATCATGCGGCTGATGGATATCATGCTGTCGATCCCCTCGCTGGTGCTGACGATGGCGCTGGCCGCCGCGTTAGGCCCCAGCCTGTTCAACGCCATGCTGGCGATCGCCATCGTGCGGATCCCCTTTTACGTGCGCCTCGCCCGCGGGCAGACGCTGGTGGTGCGCCAGCACAGCTTCGTTGAGGCCTCCGTCACCTTCGGCGCCTCCCGCTGGCACCTGATCAGCTGGCATATCCTGCGCAATGCGCTGCCGCCGCTGGTGGTGCAGGCGTCGCTGGATATCGGCAGCGCCATCCTGATGGCGGCGACGCTGGGCTTTATCGGCCTCGGCGCCCAGCAGCCCACCGCCGAATGGGGGGCGATGGTGGCCAACGGCCGTAACTATGTTCTCGATCAGTGGTGGTACTGCGCCTTCCCCGGCGCCGCCATTCTGATTACCGCCGTCGGTTTTAATCTGTTTGGTGACGGGATTCAGGATTTACTGGATCCGAAGTCCGGAGGACGCAGCTAATGAATAACCGGGTTCTGACTATCGATAACGTCCGTTTAAGCTTCCCCGTCTACCAGGGCGCGGTGCACGTCCTGAACGCCGTCTCCATGCATATCGACCGCGGCGAAATTGTTGGCGTGGTGGGCGAGTCGGGTTCGGGGAAATCCGTCACCGCGATGCTGGCGATGCGTCTGCTGCCGCCGGACAGCTATCAGATTCACAGCGGCCAGGTGACCCTGATGGGCGACGATATCCTCGGCGCGACTGAAAAAGAGATGCGCGATATTCGCGGCCGCCGGGTGGCGATGATTTTCCAGGAGCCGATGACCGCCCTGAATCCGACGCGGCGGATTGGCAAACAGATGGTGGACGTTATCCGCCAGCACCGTCCGCTCTCCGCCCGCGAGGCGCGCGCCAGGGCGGCCGCGCTGCTGGCGGATATGCAGATCGCCGACCCGCAGCGGGTGATGGAGCGTTATCCCTTCGAACTCTCCGGCGGGATGCGTCAGCGGGTGATGATCGCCATCGCCTTCTCCTGCGAGCCCGACCTGCTGATTGCCGACGAACCCACCACCGCGCTGGATGTCACCGTCCAGCGCCAGGTCCTGCGCCTGTTAAAGCAAAAAGCGCAGGCCACCGGAACCGCGGTGCTGTTTATCAGCCACGATATGGCGGTGGTTTCCCAGGTCTGCGATCGGCTGTACGTCATGTACGCCGGGGCGGTTATCGAAAGCGGTTCCACCCCGCAGGTGCTGCATCATCCGCTGCATCCCTACTCCGTTAGCCTGCTGAACAGCGCTCCGGATAACGGCGAACCACGATCGCTGCTGCAATCGATTCCCGGCACGGTGCCAAATCTCGCGCGCCTGCCGGGCGGTTGCGCCTTCCGCGAGCGCTGCTTCGCCGCCGGCGAGGGCTGTGGGATAGTCCCGATGCTGCGACCGATAGAAGACACCGACCAGCAGGCGGCCTGCTGGTATCCGCAACGGGAGAACGCCCATGTCTGACAGACTATTAACGCTGAGCGATGTTCATCTTAACTTTCCGGCGCGCAAGAACTGGCGCGGTAAGGTCGTCGAGCGCGTCTATGCGCTAAACGGCCTGGATATGACGGCCTATCGCGGCGAAACCCTGGGTATCGTTGGCGAATCCGGCTGCGGAAAAAGCACCCTCGCCAGGCTGCTGATGGGCATGCTCAAACCCTCTTCCGGCCGCTTCGAGCGCGGCGGGGACTCCGCAGCCGGGCATGATGCCGGCAGCATGCAGATGGTCTTCCAGGACCCGCTCTCTTCGCTGGATCCGCGTCTGCCCGTCTGGCGAACCATCACCGAGCCGGTATGGATCCAGTCGCGACCCGGCGAAAAGGCGCGGCGCGCGCTCGCCGAACGGCTGGCGCTGCAGGTTGGGCTGCGCCCGGAGTACCTCGACCGCCTGCCGCACGCCTTTTCCGGCGGCTAGCGCCAGCGCATTGCGATTGCCCGCGCGCTATCGGCGAAGCCGGATATTATCGTGCTGGATGAGCCCACCTCGGCGCTGGATATTTCGGTGCAGGCGCAGATCCTCAATCTGCTGGTTGAGCTGCAAAAACAGCAAAACCTGACCTTCGTGCTGATCTCGCACAACGTCTCGGTGGTGCGTCATATGAGCGACCGCGTGGCGGTGATGTATCTCGGGCAAATCGTCGAGATGGGCGAGGCGCGCCAGGTCCTCGACGCCCCGGCTCATCCCTATACCCGGCTGCTGATGGATTCGGTGCCGCGCATTGGCATGCCGCTGGGCGACGCGCCGCGCAACACCGAGCTGCCCGGCAACCGGCATCTGCCGGAAGGCTGCTATTTTCGCGATCGTTGCCCCTTCGCCGGCGCGGGCTGTGAAAAGCCGCAGCCGCTGCGCCCGCTGGCTAACGGCACCTCGGCCCGCTGCTGGAAAGCGGAGGCCCTTGCCCGCAGCGGCGTAAACTAAAAAAACCGCCACCTGAGCATAAGGTGGCGGTTTTATCTGCCGGTCACGGAGTGACGCGGCGGAGGTTCAATCAAAACAGACCGAGCGGCGCGGTGCCGTAGCTCACCAGCAGGTTTTTGGTCTGCTGGTAGGCATTGAGCGCCATTTTGTGGGTTTCGCGCCCGACGCCGGACTGCTTATAGCCGCCAAACGCCGCATGGGCCGGATAGATGTGGTAGCAGTTTGTCCACACGCGGCCCGCTTTAATCCCGCGCCCCATGCGATAGGCCAGGTTAGTATCCCGCGTCCAGACGCCGGCCCCGAGGCCAAACTGGGTCTCATTGGCGATCGCCAGGGCTTCCGCTTCATCCTTAAAGGTGGTGATGCCAATAACCGGACCAAAAATCTCCTCCTGGAAGCTGCGCATATCGTTGCGCCCCTTAATCAGGGTCGGCTGAATGTAGTAGCCGTTATCCAGCTCCGCCGTAATGCTGGCGCGCTCGCCGCCGGTGAGGATCTGGCCGCCTTCTTCGCGGGCAATTTTAATGTACGACAGAATCTTGTCGAACTGCTGGCGCGAGGCCTGGGCGCCGATCATCGTGTCGGTGTCGAAGGGGTCGCCGCGGCGAATCTGCGCCACTTTCGCCATCACCCGCTCCATAAACGGTTCGTAGATGGACTCGTGGATCAGCGCTCGCGACGGACAGGTGCACACCTCGCCCTGGTTGAAGAAGCCGAGCACCAGCCCTTCCACCGCCTTCTCAATATAGTCGTCTTCACCGTCCATCACGTCGGCAAAATAGATGTTCGGCGACTTGCCGCCGAGCTCAACGGTGCAGGGAATAATATTCTCCGCGGCGCAGGCCATAATATGCCGCCCGACCGGCGTGGAGCCGGTAAAGGCGATTTTGGCGATCCGCTTGCTGGTCGCCAGCGCTTCGCCGGCCTCTTTACCGAAGCCCTGCACCACGTTCAGCACGCCCGGCGGGAAGATATCGCCGATAATTTCCAGCAGCAGCGTAATGCTCAGCGGCGTCTGCTCTGCCGGCTTAAGCACCACGCAGTTGCCCGCGGCCAGCGCCGGCGCCAGCTTCCACGCCGCCATCAGCAGCGGGAAGTTCCACGGAATGATCTGCCCCACCACGCCCAGCGGCTCGTGGAAGTGATAGGCCACGGTGGTTTCATCGATCTCGGCGGTGCTTCCCTCCTGCGCGCGCAGGCAGCCGGCAAAATAGCGGAAGTGATCGACCGCCAGCGGCAGGTCGGCGTTCAGCGTTTCGCGGATCGGCTTACCGTTATCCCAGCTTTCCGCCACCGCCAGGTACTCGAGGTTTTTCTGGATACGATCGGCAACTTCCAGCAGCAGATTGGAGCGCTGCTGGACCGACGTTTTGCCCCATGCCTCCGCGGCGCGGTGCGCGGCATCAAGGGCAAAATCGATATCTTTGGCATCGGAGCGGGGAAATTGCGCAATGTCGCTCCCGTCTACGGGGGAGGTATTCATAAAGAATTCGCCGCCGAGCGGCTCGACAAACCTGCCGTCAATATAGTTACCGTAGGCGGATTTGAGTGAAACTAACGCGCCTGAGGTGCCAGGATGAGCATAACGCATTGCAATCTCCTTCTTGTAGGGTTGAGGCGCAGCGGCGTATTGGTTTTTTGCGCTTGCCCGCTGCTGCAACGCTATTGCAGGGGTTGTGCCAGTTTTCTCGCCATTAAAAATATTAAATAAAATCAAAATATTAATAGTTGTCGCTTTTATATACGGCGCCGATTTTTGCTTCTGTGTCGCAAATCGCAACACATAAGAAACCGCAAAGCTACAATGTTGCAACATAACTCAGTCAACCATGAGGTGCTCCGTGCAAGGAAACCCGTTTACCCTCGCCCCGGAGGGAACAGCTAATCCGTTGCTCAGCGATTCGTGGTTTCGCAGCCAGCTGTATGGCCTGCAGCCCACGACGGATGACTTCCCGCGCCTGCGCTCCGGCGAGCTGGCGGATCTGCTGGCCAGCCATAGCGGGCTGCAGCAGCTTGCGCAGCCGGTGATTGGCGCCCTGTCGCGTAAGGTCGCCGACCTACAGTCGGTGGTGATCCTCTCCGATGCCAGCGGCCTGGTGCTGCAAACCTTCGGCAATATGCACGCCATGCAGAAGGCGCAGAGCTTTGCCCTCGCGCCGGGAAATTTATGGAGCGAGAGCGGTCGCGGGACCAACGCCATCGGCACCGCGCTGGCGATTGATGACAGCTGTGAAATTGACGGCCGCCAGCATTTTCTCACCAGCAACCAGGATCTCTACTGCGCGGCGATCCCCATTCAGAGCCCCGACGGGCAAATTGCCGGCGTGCTGGATATTTCCGGGCCGGCGCATTTCCCGCACCCGCATACCCTGGGCTGGGTGAAAGAGGCGGCTAAGCAGATCGAGTACCTGTGGGTAAAACAGAGCCTACACCCGCAGCAGTGGCTGATGAGCCTGCACTCTCAGCCGCAGAAGCTCGACAGCGTCGAGGAGCTGCTGCTGGTCTTTTCCGATAACGTGCTCACCGCCGGCAACCGGCTGGCGATGCGCGAGCTGGGGCTCAGCAGCGAGCAGCTGGGCCATATCACCTTCCAGCAGCTCTTTCCGCTGCTGACGCAAACCGCGGTCAGCGTTCCGCTGCCGCTCACCGTGCGCCGGCAGGGCTACTACTATCGGCTACGCGCCCCCACCCGCAGCGCCGTGGCGGTAGCGGCCCCTCCCGGCGTCGACCTCCCCTTCGCCGGCCCGCGCGAAGGGGAAAAAATGCTGCGCCTGCTCAACGCCGGCATCGCGCTGTGCATTGAGGGGGAAACGGGGTGCGGAAAAGAGTACGTCAGCCGCACGCTGCATCAGCATAGCCGCTGGCGCAGCGGTAAGTTTGTGGCCATCAACTGCGCCGCCATTCCCGAATCGCTGATTGAGTCGGAGCTCTTTGGCTATCAGCCGGGGGCCTTCACCGGCGCCAGTAAAAACGGCTATATCGGTAAAATCCGCGAGGCCGATGGCGGCGTGCTGTTCCTGGATGAGATTGGCGATATGCCGATGCTGCTGCAGACGCGGCTGCTGCGGGTGCTGCAGGAAAAAGAGGTCACTCCGCTCGGCGCCAGCCAAAGCTCGCCGGTCAACTTCGCGGTGATCTGCGCGACCCACCGCAACCTGGCGCAGCGCGTCGCCGACGGCGAGTTTCGCGAGGATCTGTTCTATCGCCTGCGGGAATTTGCCCTGGCCATTCCGCCCCTGCGCGACTGGCCGGCGCTGCCGGCGTTTATCCAGCGGCTCTGGCAGGCGCTCGGCGCGGGCCAGCGCCGGATGCAGCTAGCGCCGGAGCTGCTGGAGAACCTCTCCCGTCAGCCGTGGCCGGGCAACGTGCGCCAGCTGCAAAGCCTGATGAAAGTGCTGCTGGCGCTGGCCGACGACGGCGCCCGCCTCGGGGTTGACGATTTGCCCGCCGAGTACCGGGCAACGCCGGCGCCCGCCGCGCCGCGCGGGCTGCAGCAGCATGATAGCCAGCTGATTGCCGATACCCTGACCACCTACAACGGTAACGTCAGTAAAGCGGCGCAGGCGCTGGGCGTAGCGCGCAGCACGCTATACCGCCGGGCCGCGCGATCGGGACGCAATTAGCCCTCCGCGGGGCATCGCGCCCCGCCAACACAGCAACATACCGCCATCCGCGCTGGCGTTATGCGCCCCTTTATTTTAGAATAAGCTAAATTTAGATAATACTAAAATAAAGAGATGAACACGCCACAAGAACTGCAGGTCAGCGCCGGGGAAGCCGCGGCCCTGTTAAAAGCAATGAGTAATCCCAACCGGCTGATGATTCTGTGCACGCTTTGCGACGCACCGCAAGCCAGCGCCGGCGAGCTGGCGCTGATTACCGGCCTGAGCCCTTCCGCAACTTCACAGCATCTGGCGCGTATGCGCGACGAAGGCCTCATCGACAGCAGGCGCGAGGCGCAGCGCATCCATTACTTCATCACCGATCCTGCCGTCCAGCGGATTATCGCCACGCTGAAGGCCATCTATTGCCCTTAAGGAGCCGCCATGACTATCGCCACCCTTTCTCCTGAAGAAGCCCGGACGCAAATCGCCCGGGGCGCCAGATTAATTGATATCCGCGACGCCGATGAGTATGCCCGCGAGCATATTCCCGACGCCGAGCTGGTTCCGCTCAGCGCCCTGAACGGCGGCGCCACGCTGCACGCCAGCGCAGATGAGACGATTATTTTCCACTGCCAGGCGGGCTCGCGGACGCAAAATAACGCCATTCGCCTGCTGGCCGCCGCCGCTCCGGCGCAGGTCAGGCTGCTGGCCGGCGGTATTCAGGCCTGGAAAGCGGCGGGCCTGCCGGTTAAAGAAGATAAATCCCAGCCGCTGCTGCTGATGCGCCAGGTGCAGATCGCCGCCGGCGGGCTGATACTCCTCGGCGTGGCGCTGGGATACGGCCTCAGCAGCGGCTTTTTCCTGCTGAGCGCCTTCGTCGGCGCCGGGCTGACCTTCGCCGGGATCACCGGCTTTTGCGGCATGGCGCGCCTGCTGGCGGTGATGCCGTGGAACCGACGCTGAGAGATACTCCTTCAGGTCAGTTGTCTCCTGCCGTTTAGCTGAGCTATGGTTAATATCCGCAATCGCGACGCTGGGTCAGGCCAGGTAACAGGATGAGGCGTCGGATTATTCACGCAGAGGAGAGAGAGAATGTATTCACCGGGCGATCTGGTACAGCCGCGAACGGGCGGTCCAAAGCTTAAAGTAGTGACCGTCGATGGCGATCAAATTGTCGCCGTACAGGCCAGCAACGAGCAGGGCGAGAAGCTTACCCTCAAAACGGTCGACGTTACGCCCTATACCGAAGACGGTGATTTCGGCGTGTGCTAATATTCACGGTGGGTCGCCCCACCGTTATTTCCCACTGTTACAACAAACCTGCAGCTGCGGGGACAAATATTAAATCAGCAAACTCTTCAGCGTCTTACTCGCCGGGATCGCGCGGGCGATCGGCTTCGGCATGCGGCCCTGGCCGGTCCAGTTTTTTTCCTGATATTCCGCTTTCTGCTCACCGGAAGCCTGCCGTTGGGTGAGTTTTTTTCAGTGCCGGCCCTGAGCTTTTCCCGCATATCGTCAAGAGCGTCAATGGAGAATTCACGCGTGATGGCACGCAGCGAGCGGATATTATTCAGTTCCGGTAACATTAAAGATATAAATTTTAAAAAAACAGAATGACAAATAAAACAAATTTACGCGGCCAGCTTAATGGCGGCGATTATTTATTAGCACCTTTAACCTCCCCTATAAATATATAAAGATAATTTCGTAGCGAATTTATTTATACATAACCCAGGAAGCCGGCTTTTGCGGAGCAGGTCTATTATCGCGCGGGGCTCCGGTATGCGCACATCGCGAGGATCCGTAGAACCTGAGCATAATATCGCCCGCGCCTGGCGGCGTCTGCATAGCCATTCATTAAAACCGCATGTACAAAATCGAACCATTTAAGAATATTACTCTGTTAAAAGCGCAATTTGTTGGCAAATAACTCCATAAGTGACGTAAATCACATTACTCTGCGAGAGTCACGCTGGCAGGGGACTTCTTCAACGGCATTATCTTTTGCGCAACATAAACACAACAATCTCAATATATTGATAATTAACGATAAAAATAATAATCAGCATAAAACTGGCGAAACGCTCAGCGAACCGCCTTTCTCAGAGTATTTTATAGACAAAAAGCCTTTAAATAAAAATTTACAGCTAGTTGCCACCTTTAAGCCAGAGATATAACCTACTCACATCATAACAGGCAGCCAAAAAACGCTATAACGACGCGCATTTTCTGGCGTGACAGACTTTATTTTCGAGGAGCATACCGATGTTCTCTGCGCAGTCCCGCTTGCGCCATGCGGTAGCAGACACCTTTGCGATGGTCGTGTACTGCACCGTCGTAAACATGATGATCGAGATTTTCCTCTCCGGAATGACTTTTGAGCAGTCGTTATCTTCACGTCTGGTCGCGATTCCGGTAAACATTATTATTGCCGTACCCTACGGTTTTTACCGCGACCGCGCGATGCGCATGGCGAACCATATCAGCCCGAAAGGCTGGATGAAGAACATTGCCGACGTCGTTGCCTATGTAACCTTCCAGTCGCCGGTGTACGTCGCGATTCTGTTTGTGGTGGGCGCCGACTGGCATCAGATTGCCGCGGCGGTAAGTTCGAATATTGTCGTGTCAATGCTGATGGGCGCCGCGTATGGCTACTTCCTTGACTACTGCCGTCGTCTGTTCCGCGTCAGCGCCTGGCACCAGGCGAAAGCCTGAGCCGGTGACCACCAGCGACTGGCCTGCGCCAGTCGCTTACCGCAGCCACGTCCTTGTTATCGTCCCTCCGCTGAATTCCGCCCGCACAGCGATGCGCAAATCCCCCGGTTAATTATGCGACATCGTCGGCTGCGCTTCGCCAAATAAGCCGCTCAGAAAACGCTCAAGCGCAATACGTGAGCTAAATCCGTGTGGAATACCATAATGCTGCTGCGCATCGCCGGCTAAATAGAGTGGGAACTGCTCATAATGATCGCAGGTCTTGATATCCGAAGCGGGGTCCGCCAGCGTATTGCTGCGCTCTTTCAGCGCCGGATGAATAATTAAAGCGGTACGCCCCATGCGCGCTTCACGGTTCACATAAACATAATTATCGCCACGGCGATAGCCGTACGCTTTTTGCGTCACAACATCCATGGTGAAGCCGGCTTTTTCAAGAACACGCGCCACCTCATCGGGTCTTAAATACATACTCATTCCTCGTTATCTTTTACCGCACATTTACCTTACCTTATTCGCGCCTGGCAGGGCTTTCGGAAAATTCCAGAAACCACGGTTTAAAGCATAATTCAAAATCCTGTCCTACACTTAATCGCTCTACCTTAAATAATTCGGGTTGCAGCGCGAGCGCTACCTGAAGTATGGCGGGTATCGATGAAATTAAGGGAGAAATCAATGGCCAACCGTGTGAATCGCAACAATGTAGATGAAAGCGCTGAGGATATTCATAACGATGTCAGCCAATTAGCGGATACGCTGGAAGAAGTGCTGAAATCGTGGGGCAGCGATGCAAAAGACGAAGCCGACGCGGCGCGCAAAAAGGCGCAGGCGTTGCTGAAAGAGACCCGCGCGCGCATCAACGGCAACAACCGCGTGCAGCAGGCCGCGCGTGATGCCGCCGACTGTGCCGACACCTACGTGCGCGACAAACCCTGGCAAAGCGTCGGCGCCGCCGCCGCAGTTGGGTTATTTATTGGCGTATTGCTGAATTTACGTCGATAATATAAACGTAAAACGAAGATAACAAATGCGCGTCAACCCCTGTATGCCCCGGCATGCAGGGGTTTTTTACTTCTCGCCGCTGCGCAAGGCCAGCCTGAGCTGACCCACGAGGTCAGCGGCCATCTCTGCTGACGTCAGATTGGTAAAGCTCGCCAGCAGCCCGCCCTCGCCGCGGCTGTGCATCCGCCAGTCGCTCAGCGCCTGTACGTCCAGCCCGGCCTCCCTTGCCCGCCGCGCCAGCAGCCGGTCGTCGCCGGGCACGGCAATAACCAACTGAATGCCGCCCAGCTGCGGCACTACCGCAAAGCCGGCGGCGGCGAGCGCCGACTCCAGCCACTGGCGGCGCAGGGCGTAGCTGGCGCGCATTTTTTTCAGATGGCGCCAGAAATGACCTTCCAGAATAAAATCGGCCAGCGTCTGCTGCCACAGCGTCGGCACGCTGCAGCTCATTAGCTGCGCCTGGCGTCGGAAGGCGGCCACCTGCGGCGGCGGAACCACCAGCCACCCGGCGCGCAGCGCGGGAAAGAGCGATTTGCTGAACGTCCCGCAGTAGATCACCCGCTGCGGGGCGTCGAGGCTTTTCAGCGGCGACAGCGGCTTGCCCCGGTAGCGAAACTCGCTATCGTAATCATCCTCAATAATCCAGCCGTCATTTTGCGCCGCCCACGCGAGCAGCTGTCTGCGTCTCGCAAGCGAGAGCGCGACGCCGGTCGGGCTTTGGTGAGCCGGCGTCAGCAGCGCGAAGTGCGCGTCGGGAAAGCGGCGCAGCGCGTAGTCCACGTCCATGCCTTCATCATCGACGGGGATCGGATTAATGATGATATTTTGCCCCGTGACCACCGGGCGGATCAGCGGAAAACCGGGATCTTCCATCCACATTTTCTGCCCGGGCTGCGCCAGGCTACGCAGGATCAGCGTCATTGAGGCGGCGTAGCTGCCTGTCACCAGCACCTGCTCCGGCTGGCACTCAATGCTGCGCGACAGGCGGAGATAATCGACAATCGCCCGGCGGAGGAGCGGCTCGCCGCAGGGCTCGCCCGGCGCCAGATCGAAGCGGGTTTGCGTGCGCAGGCGGCGGCCCATCACCCGCGCCCACAGGCCGCGCGGAAAAAGATCCAGCGCCGGCAGACCCATTTTAAACGGCAGCGGCGCGGTCGGCTCGCCGCCGGTTGCGAGACGCATCGGCGGCTCCTGCTGCGGGCTGAGACGCTCGCTGACGAAGGTTCCCGCCTGGCCGCGCCGCTCAAGCCATCCCTGAGCCACCAGCTCGCCCCAGGCGTTTTCCACCGTCGCCCGCGATACGCCAAGCTCCTGGGCATAGACCCGGCTGGCGGGCAGACGGCTGCCCGGCGCCAGCTCGCCGCGCTCAATGGCGGACTTCAGCTGGCGGGCGATACGCTGATAGTGCGGCGCTTTTTTGGCTTCCATTATGGTCTGCTTTTTTCATTAAAATATGGCTATCTTTTGCAGTCCATTATAGTGCTATTTTGGCTGCCGTCTTAGAGACTATCTCATCCGACGTCACCGTTGACGTCCGCCCGGGGCTCCGGGCAGCCTAAGGGATAGCTCTTAATGTGGAGAGAAAAATGAGCACACTGCGTCAGCCCTATAATGAACTGAGTCCGGAAGTCTATAACGCCCTGGTACAAGCGAAAGTGGCGCTGGAAAAAAGCGCGCTCGACGGCACGCTGCTGGAGCTGGTCTACCTGCGCGTATCGCAGATTAACGGCTGCGCCTTCTGCCTGGAGATGCACAGTAAAGCGCTGCGCAAATCCGGCGTCGCCCAGAGCCGTCTGGACGCGCTGGCCGGCTGGCGGGTAAGCGCCCACTTTGATGCCGCGGAGCGCGCGGCGCTGGCGTGGACGGAGTCGGTGACCCACATCGCCAGCAGCCACGCGGAAGATGAGGTTTATCTGCCGCTGCTGGAGCACTTTAGCGCCCGTCAGATCAGCGATTTAACCTTCGCCATCAGCCTGATGAACGCCTTTAACCGCCTTGCCGTCAGCATGCGCCTGTAGTTTACGCCCGGCCGCCACCGCCCTCACAGGATCGCTCCGTGGGGGTTTTTCTTATTTTAAAACGCTATATATTGCGTGGTTGAACTTTTCTACAACTACATCTAGTATTTCCTGAACAGTTACCCGATACCAACCGCTGCGCCTTTTTGCGCCGTCCTGTTATCTTAAATGGAAATACGAATCATGCGCATTACTATTTACACTAAAAACGACTGTGTTCAGTGCCATGCTACCAAGCGCGCCATGGAGAGCCGCGGGTTTGACTTCGAGATGGTCAATATCGAGCATCATCCCGACGCCGCCGAGATGCTGCGCGAGCAGGGCTTTCGCCAGCTGCCGGTGGTGATTGCCGGCGAGACCCGCTGGTCCGGCTTCCGTCCGGATATGATTAATCGCCTGCATCCCGCCGCGGCGGCCAGCGCATGAGCCTCATCGTCTACTTCTCCAGCAGCTCCGAAAATACGCACCGGTTCGTCCAGCGTCTGGGGCTGCCCGCGGTGCGCATTCCGCTTAACGAGCGGGAGCGGATCCAGGTAGACGAGCCCTATATTCTCATCGTCCCCAGCTACGGCGGCGGCGGAACCGCAGGCGCGGTGCCGCGCCAGGCGATCCGCTTTTTAAACGATCCCCACAATCGACGGCTCATTCGTGGCGTCATCGCTGCCGGCAACCGCAACTTTGGCGACGCCTACGGCCGGGCCGGCGACGTTGTCGCGCAGAAATGCAGCGTGCCGTACCTCTATCGCTTTGAGCTGATGGGCACCCCACAAGATGTCGACAACGTGCGTAAAGGAGTAAGCGAATTTTGGCAACAACAACCGCAGAACGTCTAACCATAGAGGCGCCGGATTTCCACGCCCTGAACGCCATGCTGAATCTGTACGACAGCAGCGGCCGCATCCCGTTTGACAAGGACCGCCAGGCGGTGGACGCCTTTATGGCGACCCACGTCGAGGCCAACACCGTCTCTTTCGTCAGCCAGAACGATAAGCTGGAGTGGCTGGTGGCCGAAGGCTACTACGACGCCAGCGTACTGGAGAGATATGACAGAAGCTTTGTGCTGGCTCTCTTTGCCCACGCCGGGCGCCATAATTTTCGCTTCCAGACCTTTCTCGGCGCCTGGAAGTTTTATACCAGCTATACGCTGAAAACCTTCGACGGCAAGCGCTACCTTGAGCACTTCGCCGACCGCACCTGTATGGTGGCGCTAAGCCTCGCGCAGGGCGACGAAACCCTGGCCCGCCAGCTGACCGATGAGATCCTCAGCGGGCGCTTCCAGCCGGCGACCCCGACCTTCCTGAATGCCGGCAAGCAGCAGCGCGGGGAGCTGGTCTCCTGCTTCCTGCTGCGCATCGAAGACAATATGGAGTCGATTGGCCGGGCGGTGAATTCGGCGCTACAGCTCTCAAAGCGCGGCGGCGGCGTGGCGTTCCTGCTGTCAAACCTGCGCGAGGCCGGCGCGCCGATTAAGCGCATCGAAAACCAGTCCTCGGGGGTGATTCCGGTGATGAAAATGCTGGAGGACGCCTTCTCCTACGCCAACCAGCTCGGCGCCCGCCAGGGGGCCGGAGCGGTCTACCTGCACGCCCATCATCCGGATATCCTGCGCTTCCTCGACACCAAGCGCGAAAACGCCGATGAGAAAATCCGTATCAAAACCCTGTCGCTCGGCGTGGTGATCCCGGATGTGACCTTCCAGCTGGCGAAAGAGGACGCGCAGATGGCGCTGTTCTCGCCCTACGACGTCGAGCGGCTATACGGTAAAGCGTTCGGCGATATCGCCGTCAGCGAGATGTACCCGCAGCTGGTCGCCGACGAGCGGGTCAGCAAGCGCTGGATCCGCGCCCGCGATCTGTTCCAGCGGCTGGCGGAGATTCAGTTTGAGTCCGGCTACCCGTACATCATGTTTGAAGATACCGTGAACCGCGCCAACCCGATCGCCGGGCGGGTGAATATGAGCAACCTGTGCTCGGAAATTTTGCAGGTCAACACCCCGTCGACCTTTGACGAGAACCTCGACTACGCCAGCGTCGGCCAGGATATCTCCTGCAACCTCGGTTCGCTAAATATCGCCCATACCATGGATTCACCCGACTTTGCCCGCACGGTTGAGGTCGCCGTTCGCGGCCTGACGGCGGTGTCCGATATGAGCGACATTCGCTCGGTGCCCTCGGTGGCGGCCGGCAACGCGGCGTCTCACGCCATCGGGCTCGGGCAGATGAATCTGCACGGCTATCTGGCGCGGGAAGGCATCGCCTACGGCAGCCCGGAGGGGCTGGACTTCACCAACCTCTATTTTTACACCGTGACCTGGCATGCGCTGCATACCTCGATGCTGATGGCGCGCGAGCGCGGCCAGCGCTTCGCCGGTTTCTCGCAATCGCGCTACGCCAGCGGGGAGTATTTCCAGCAGTATCTGCAGGGCGACTGGCAGCCGAAAACGGCGAAGGTTCGCGAGCTGTTCGCCCGTGCCGGCGTCACCCTGCCCGACCGTCAAATGTGGCAGCAGCTGCGCGATGACGTCATGCGCTACGGTATCTATAACCGCAACCTGCAGGCGGTGCCGCCGACCGGCTCGATCTCCTATATCAACCACGCGACGTCGAGCATCCATCCGATCGTCTCGAAGATAGAGATCCGCAAAGAGGGCAAAACCGGCCGGGTTTACTATCCGGCTCCGTTTATGACCAACGAAAACCTGGCGCTGTACCAGGACGCGTATGAAATCGGCCCGCAAAAAATTATCGACACCTACGCCGAGGCGACGCGACACGTCGATCAGGGGCTCTCTTTAACGCTCTTTTTCCCCGATACCGCCACCACCCGCGATATCAACCGGGCGCAGATTTACGCGTGGAAAAAAGGCATTAAGACGCTCTACTACATCCGCCTGCGCCAGCTGGCGCTGGAAGGTACCGAAATTGAGGGCTGCGTGTCCTGCGCGCTGTAAGGAGAACCCGATGACCTATCTATCGCGCGTTAGCGCCATTAACTGGAACAAGATTCAGGACGACAAGGACCTGGAGGTATGGAACCGCCTGACCAGTAACTTCTGGCTGCCAGAAAAGGTGCCGCTGTCCAACGATATCCCCGCGTGGCAGGCCCTCAGCCCGATGGAGCAGCAGCTGACTATCCGCGTGTTCACCGGCCTGACGCTGCTCGATACCATTCAGAACACCGCCGGCGCGCCGGCGCTGATGGCCGACGCCCTCACCCCGCACGAAGAGGCGGTAATGTCGAATATCAGCTTTATGGAGGCGGTGCACGCCCGCTCCTACAGCTCGATTTTCTCCACCCTGTGCCAGACCAAAGACGTCGACGCCGCCTACGCCTGGAGTGAAGAGAACGCCCCGCTCCAGCGCAAAGCCGAGCTGATGCTGGAGTATTACCGGGCGGACGAGCCGCTGAAGAAGAAAATCGCCAGCGTCTTCCTCGAATCCTTCCTCTTCTATTCCGGATTCTGGCTGCCGATGTACTTCTCCAGCCGCGGCAAGCTGACCAATACCGCCGACCTGATTCGCCTGATCATTCGCGATGAGGCGGTGCACGGGTACTACATCGGCTACAAATATCAAAAAGGGCTGGAAAAAGTCAGCGCCGAAAAGCGCGAGGAGCTGAAGGATTTCGCCCTCAACCTGCTGATGGATCTCTACGATAACGAGCTGGCCTATACCCATGAGCTGTACGCCGAAAGCGGCTGGGCCGAGGAGGTGACGGCTTTCCTGTGCTACAACGCCAACAAGGCGCTGATGAACCTCGGCTATGAGGCGCTGTTCCCGGCGGAAATGGCCGCGGTCAATCCGGCGATCCTCGCCGCGCTCTCGCCAAACGCCGATGAAAACCACGACTTTTTCTCCGGCTCAGGATCGTCCTACGTGATGGGTAAAACCGAAGAAACCGCCGACGCCGACTGGGACTTTTAACCTTACTTTCACCAGGAATATATTCACTCGATTCCTGGTGATCTCTTTCACATTATTTCCATTCATCATACCATTATTCGTTCCGATATTATCAGGAAATCCCCCTGTCATATTCAGCCCAACCCCCGCGATTTTGACAATAATTACCCGGCGATCGTTAAAAATATTTCCGTAGCGCAATCAACGCTCAGCCCTTATATCACGGGGAGTGCGCCGGCATTGGCCCCGTGCCATATCGGCTATCCGCGGACATTGAGGGTTGTCACAGAATCTGAGTATGTTAGGGTGTAAAAAGGTAATTATCTCCACCAGGTACTATATCGACATAATACAAATAACGGGAAACTCTCTATTGCATGGCAATTAAATTAGAAATTAAGAATCTCTATAAGATATTTGGCGAGCATCCGCAGCGAGCGTTCAAATATATTGAAAAAGGATTTACTAAAGAACAACTGCTGGAAAAAACGGGGCTTTCACTTGGCGTAAAAGACGCCAGTCTGACCATTGAAGAAGGCGAGATATTCGTCATCATGGGGCTTTCCGGATCGGGAAAATCCACCATGGTTCGCCTTCTCAATCGCCTGATTGAACCCACCCGCGGGCAGGTGCTGATTGACGGCGTCGATATCGCCAGAATCTCAGAGGCCGAGCTGCGCGAGGTGCGCAGAAAAAAAATCGCAATGGTATTTCAGTCATTTGCGCTGATGCCGCATATGACCGTGCTGGACAATGCCGCCTTCGGCATGGAGCTGGCCGGCGTCTCAACCCAGGAACGCCAGCAGAAAGCGCTGGAAGCGCTGCGCCAGGTCGGCCTGGAAAACTACGCTCACGCTTATCCGGATGAACTCTCCGGCGGGATGCGTCAACGCGTTGGGCTCGCCCGCGCGCTGGCGATTAACCCCGATATCTTATTAATGGATGAAGCCTTCTCGGCTCTCGATCCCTTAATTCGTACCGAAATGCAGGATGAGCTGACAAAATTACAGGCAAAACATCAGCGTACCGTGGTATTTATTTCCCACGATCTTGATGAAGCCATGCGCATCGGCGACCGGATTGCCATCATGCAAAATGGCGAGGTTATTCAGGTCGGTACTCCGGATGAAATCCTCAATAATCCGGCCAATGATTATGTGAAAACCTTCTTCCGCGGCGTTGATATTAGCCAGGTGTTCAGCGCCAAAGATATTGCCCGCAGAAGCCCGGTTGGCTTAATTCGTAAAACGCCGGGCTTTGGCCCCCGTTCGGCGCTGAAATTATTGCAGGATGAAGACCGCGAATATGGCTATGTGATCGAGCGCGGTAATAAGTTTGTCGGCATTGTCTCCATTGATTCGCTGAAATCCGCGCTGAGCGAAGGTCAGGGAATTGACGCGGCGCTACTCGACTCCCCGCTGGCGGTGGATGCGCAAACGTCGCTCAGCGACCTGCTCTCCCACGTAGGCCAGGCGCCGTGCGCGGTGCCGGTTGTGGACGAAGGGCATCAGTATATCGGCATCATTTCGAAACGCATGCTGCTGCAGGCTTTAGATCGCGAGGGGGCAAACAATGGCTGATCAATCTAACCCGTGGGATACCGCACCGGCGGCGGATAGCGCCGCGCAATCTGCCGATGCCTGGGGCGCTCCGGCCGCCGCGCCGACCGACGGCGGCGGCGGTGCCGACTGGCTGAACAGCGCCCCGGCGCCGCAGCCGGAACATTTCAACATTATGGACCCGTTCCATAAAACGCTGATCCCGCTCGACAGCTGGGTCACCCACGGTATCGACTGGATAGTGATGCACTTCCGCCCGCTGTTCCAGGGGATCCGCGTGCCGGTGGACTACATCCTCAGCGCCTTCCAGCAGCTGCTGTTAGGGATGCCGGCGCCGGTGGCGATTGTGCTATTCGCCCTGATCGCCTGGCAAATTTCCAGCGTCGGCATGGGCGTCGCCACGTTGATCTCGCTCATCGCTATCGGCGCTATCGGCGCCTGGTCGCAGGCGATGGTCACCCTGGCGCTGGTGCTGACCGCCCTGCTGTTCTGCATGCTGATCGGCCTGCCGCTGGGGATCTGGCTGGCGCGCAGCCCGCGGGCGGCAAAAGTTATTCGTCCGCTGCTCGACGCCATGCAGACCACCCCGGCGTTCGTCTACCTGGTGCCCATCGTGATGCTGTTCGGGATTGGTAACGTTCCAGGCGTGGTGGTGACCATTATCTTTGCCCTGCCGCCTATCGTGCGCCTGACCATTCTGGGGATTAACCAGGTGCCGGCGGATCTGATTGAGGCCTCGCGCTCCTTCGGCGCCAGCCCGCGCCAGCTGCTGTTTAAAGTTCAGCTGCCGCTGGCGATGCCGACCATTATGGCCGGGGTCAATCAGACGCTGATGCTGGCGCTGTCGATGGTGGTTATCGCCTCGATGATCGCCGTCGGCGGCCTCGGCCAGATGGTGCTGCGCGGGATCGGCCGTCTTGATATGGGCCTCGCCAGCGTCGGCGGCGTCGGGATTGTGATCCTCGCCATCATTCTTGACCGCCTGACTCAGGCCGTTGGGCGCGATTCGCGCAGCCGCGGCAGCCGCCGCTGGTACGCCACCGGCCCGCTGGGGCTCATCACCCGCCCCTTCAGTAAATAACCTTCTCATCGCCCGGCGGCTTTGCGCCTGCCGGGCCAGCAGTTATCCTTTCATATGTATAGAGGAACAACGATGCGACATACAGCGATTCTTGCCACAGCGTTCACCGCTCTCATTGCCACCGGCGCCTTTGCCGCCGACCTGCCGGGTAAAGGCATTACCGTCAAGCCGATTCAGAGCACCATCACCGAAGAGACCTTCCAGACCCTGCTGGTCAGCCGCGCGCTGGAGAAGCTGGGCTACACCGTCGATAAGCCGAGCGAAGTTGACTATAACGTCGGCTACACCTCCCTCGCCTCCGGCGACGCCACCTTTACCGCCGTTAACTGGCAGCCGCTGCATGACGACATGTACGCCGCCGCCGGCGGGGACAAGAGCTTCTACCGCGAAGGCGTTTATGTGAACGGCGCGGCGCAGGGCTATCTGATTGATAAGAAAACCGCCGAGCAGTATCACATTAAGTCTATCGATCAGCTGAAAGATCCGAAAATCGCCAAACTGTTCGATACCAACGGCGACGGCAAGGCCGATCTCACCGGCTGTACGCCTGGCTGGGGCTGCGAAGCGGTCATCAACCATCAGATTGACGCCTACGGCCTGAGCAACACCGTGGTGCACAACCAGGGCAACTACGCCGCGATGATGGCCGATACCATCGCCCGCTATAAAGAAGGCAAACCGGTGATTTACTACACCTGGACGCCGTACTGGGTCAGCGACGTGCTGAAGCCGGGTAAAGATGTGGTCTGGCTGCAGGTGCCGTTCTCCTCCCTGCCGGGCGTGCAGAAGAACATCGATACCAAACTGGCTAACGGCGCCAACTACGGCTTCCCGGTCAGCACCATGCATATCGTGGCCAACAAAGCCTGGGCCGAGAAAAACCCGGCGGCGGCGAAGCTGTTCAGCATCATGAAGCTGCCGATTGCCGACATCAACGCCGAAAACGCCATGATGCACGAAGGCCACGCTTCGGAAGCGGATATCCAGGGTCACGTTGACGGCTGGATTAAAGCCCACCAGCAGCAGTTTGACGGCTGGCTGAAAGAGGCGCTGGCGGCGCAGAAATAGTCTGCCCTCGTCAGATTGTCCTATCGCTCCGGCGCGCGTCACGCCGCCGGAGGTTCCCGGGTTCGCCTTCTGCGCCCTGCCCGGGCGCCGCTTCTCTTTCACTATTCCACAAAATCGCCTCCGCTCCTGCCGACTCACTATCTCCCGTCACTCACCTGCGCTAACCTACGAAACGGCAAAGAGATTTCACTCCAGTGATATAGGTTTAACGTATCAAGTTTAGTCAATAATTCATTTGATTTATTTGTCACAATAGTTATTATATCGACTGTAATTAATGAGGTCATACCCAAATGGATAGTTCGTTTACTCCCATTGAGCAAATGCTCAAATTCCGCGCCAGCCGTCACGAAGATTTCCCGTTCCAGGAGATTCTGCTTACTCGCCTCTGCATGCACATGCAGGGTAAGCTTCTGGAAAATCGCAATAAAATGCTGAAAGCGCAGGGAATTAACGAGACACTGTTTATGGCGCTGATCACCCTGGAATCTCAGGAAAACCACAGCATTCAGCCCTCCGAGCTGAGCTGCGCCCTGGGGTCGTCACGCACCAACGCCACGCGCATTGCCGACGAGCTGGAAAAACGCGGCTGGATTGAACGCCGTGAAAGCGATAACGATCGCCGCTGTCTGCATCTGCAGCTTACCGACAAAGGCCATCAGTTTTTGCGCGAGGTTCTGCCTCCGCAGCACAACTGCCTGCATCAGCTCTGGTCTTCTTTAAGCACCAGCGAAAAAGATCAGCTCGAGCACATCACCCGTAAACTGCTTGGTCGTCTTGACCAGATGGAAGAGGACGGTGTGCTTGCGGAGTCCCTGCGCTAAGCGTGGAGCCGCTCGAAATTGTCTGAATTGACAAGGAAAAACAGACCAGGCCAGCAGATCTTCTGCTGGCCTTTCTGATAAACAGGTCGGCCCTGCCGATGTGAAATAATAAGATCGTGGAGAATAACATGAGCGCAAATGCGGAGAGCCAGACCCCGCAGCAACCGGGCAGCAAAAAAGGGAAGCGCAAAGGTGCCCTTCTGCTGCTGACATTGCTCTTTATTATTGTTGCCGTGGCATACGGGATTTATTGGTTTTTGGTACTGCGTCATTATGAAGAGACCGATGACGCCTATGTGGCAGGGAATCAGGTACAAATCATGGCGCAGGTCTCCGGCAGCGTGACGAAAGTCTGGGCCGACAACACTGATTTCGTGCAAAAAGGCGATCCGCTGGTCACCCTCGACCAGACCGATGCCCAGCAGGCGTTTGAGAAAGCGCAAACCCAGCTGGCCGCCAGCGTGCGCCAAACCCGTCAGTCGATGATCAACAGCAAGCAGCTGCAGGCCAATATCGACGTCAAAAAAACCGCGCTCTCGCAGGCGCAAACCGACCTCAACCGCCGTATCCCGCTGGGAGCCGCTAACCTGATCGGCCGCGAGGAGCTGCAGCACGCTCGCGATACCGTCGCCAGCGCCCAGGCCGAACTCGACGTGGCGGTGCAGCAGTTTAACGCCAATCAGGCCATTATCCTCGGCACCCGCCTCGAGCAGCAGCCTGCCGTCCTGCAGGCGGCCACCGAAGTGCGTAACGCCTGGCTGGCCCTGCAGCGTACGCAGATCGTCAGCCCGATTAGCGGCTACGTTTCCCGCCGTTCGGTACAGCCCGGGGCGCAGATAAGCCCGACCACTCCGCTGATGGCGGTCGTTCCGGCGACGAATCTGTGGGTTGACGCCAACTTCAAAGAGACCCAGCTGGCGCATATGCGCATCGGCCAGTCGGCCACCGTCATCAGCGATATCTACGGCGACGATGTGAAATATACCGGCAAGGTCGTGGGGCTGGATATGGGGACCGGCAGCGCCTTCTCCCTGCTGCCGGCGCAAAACGCCACCGGCAACTGGATTAAAGTGGTCCAGCGTCTGCCGGTGCGTATCGAGCTCGATGAAAAACAGCTGGCGGATCACCCGCTGCGTATTGGCCTCTCTACGCTGGTTGAGGTGGATACCACCAACCGCGACGGCGCGGTGCTGGCTAACCAGACGCGTAAAGACCCGGCTTATGAAAGCAATGCCCGTGAAATCGCCCTTGAGCCGGTGAATAAACTGATCGACGGCATCATCCAGGCTAACGCCGGATAATTCGGGGTGAGCGTAATGCAACAGCAAAAACCGCTGGAGGGCGCGCAGCTGGTCATCATGACCATTGCGCTGTCGCTTGCGACCTTCATGCAGGTGCTGGACTCCACTATCGCCAACGTGGCTATCCCAACCATCGCCGGTAACCTTGGCTCGTCCCTGAGCCAGGGCACCTGGGTGATTACCTCGTTTGGGGTGGCAAACGCCATCTCCATTCCGATAACCGGTTGGCTGGCAAAACGCGTAGGGGAAGTGAAGCTGTTCCTGTGGTCAACGGTGGCGTTTGCCATCGCCTCCTGGGCCTGCGGCGTGTCCAACAGCCTGACGATGCTGATTTTCTTCCGCGTGATTCAGGGGATCGTCGCCGGTCCGCTGATCCCGCTGTCGCAGAGCCTGCTGCTCAGCAACTACCCGCCGGCAAAACGCTCCATCGCCCTGGCGCTGTGGTCGATGACGGTTATCGTGGCGCCAATCTGCGGACCGATCCTCGGCGGCTATATCAGCGACAACTACCACTGGGGCTGGATCTTCTTTATCAACGTCCCGATTGGCGTTGCGGTGGTGATAATGACGCTGCAAACCCTGCGCAGCCGGGAAACCCGCACCGAGCAGCGGCGCATCGACGGCGTCGGGCTGGCGCTGCTGATAGTCGGTATCGGCAGCCTGCAGGTGATGCTCGACCGCGGCAAGGAGCTGGACTGGTTCGCCTCCACGGAGATCGTCGTGCTGACGGTGGTGGCGGTGGTGGCCATCAGCTTCCTGATCGTCTGGGAGCTTACCGATGAAAACCCGATAGTCGACCTTTCGCTATTTAAGTCGCGAAACTTCACCATCGGCTGTCTGTGCATCAGCCTCGCCTATATGCTCTACTTCGGCGCTATCGTGCTGCTGCCGCAGCTGCTGCAGGAGGTATATGGCTACACCGCGACCTGGGCGGGCCTGGCGTCGGCGCCGGTTGGGGTGATCCCGGTCCTGCTCTCGCCGATTATCGGCCGCTTTGCCCATAAGCTCGATATGCGTCGGCTGGTGACCTTCAGCTTTATCATGTATGCGGTGTGCTTCTACTGGCGCGCGTGGACCTTCGAACCGGGAATGGACTTCGGCGCTTCGGCCTGGCCGCAGTTTATCCAGGGCTTCGCGGTGGCCTGCTTCTTTATGCCGCTGACCACCATCACCCTGTCCGGCCTGCCGGCAGAGCGGCTGGCGGCGGCCTCGAGCCTGTCGAACTTCACCCGTACGCTGGCGGGCTCGATCGGGACCTCGATAACTACCACCATGTGGACCAACCGCGAGGCGCTGCACCATGCGCAGCTCACCGAGTCAGTCACGCCCTATAATCCTAACGCCCAGCAGATATACGACCAATTGCAGGGGCTGGGGATGACCCAGCAGCAGGCGTCCGGCTGGATAGCTCAGCAGATAACCGACCAGGGGCTGATTATTTCCGCCAACGAAATATTCTGGGTCTCGGCGGGGATCTTTATCCTGCTGCTCGGGCTGGTGTGGTTTGCCCGACCGCCGTTCAGCGCCGGCGGCGGCGGAGGCGGTGCGCACTAGCGTGAATACTAAGGGATCTGCGGATCCCTTTTTTATTGGCGGATAAAAACGCCCGCCTGTCCAGTTTGCGCTAGTTTCTGTCCACTGCGCTAAAGCGCCCCGCTCTCCTTGTCGTGCAGGATTAAGATCCAACCCAAGGAGCTCATCATGCTGAAAAATCCTCACCAAAAGTATCGCCCCTCGCCGGTCATATCCCTGCCCGACCGCCGCTGGCCGGAGCGGCAGATCGCCCACGCGCCGCGCTGGCTCTCTACCGACCTGCGCGACGGCAACCAGGCGCTGGCGGAACCGATGGACGGCGCGCGCAAGCTGCAGTTCTGGAACCTGCTGCTGGAGTGCGGATTCAAAGAGATTGAAGTCGCCTTCCCGTCCGCATCGCAGACTGATTTCAACTTCGTTCGCCAGCTGATTGAGGAGCAGCGTATCCCCGAGGACGTCACCATTCAGGTGCTGACCCAGGCGCGGGAAGACTTAATCCTGCGCACCTTCGAATCGCTGCGCGACGCCCGCAGCGCCACCGTGCACCTCTATAACGCCACCGCGCCGCTGTTTCGCCGGCTGGTCTTCGGCATGGAGAAAGCGCAGGTGGTTGAGCTGGCGACCCGCGCCACCCGCCTGATCCGCCAGCAGTGCGAACGGCAGCCGCAAACGAGCTGGCAGTATGAATACTCGCCGGAAACCTTCTGCTTTACCGAACCGGAGTTTGCGCTGGAGATCTGCGAAGCGGTGGCGGACATCTGGCAGCCCTGCGCCGAACGCCCGATGATCATCAACCTGCCCGCCACCGTGGAGGTCAATACCCCCAACGTCTATGCCGATCAAATCGAGTATTTTTGCCGTCACTTCTCGCGCCGCGCCGACGTTTGCATCAGCGTCCACCCACATAACGATCGCGGAACCGGCGTTGCCAGCGCCGAGCTGGCGGTGATGGCCGGCGCCGATCGCGTTGAGGGCTGCCTGTTTGGCAACGGCGAACGCACCGGCAACGTCTGTCTGGTGACCCTCGCCATGAACCTCTACAGCCAGGGCGTCGATCCCCGGCTCACCTTCGCGGAAATGAAGCGGGTCGTGGAGATCGTGGAGAGCTGTAACCAGCTACCGGTTCACCCGCGCCATCCGTGGGCCGGAAGCCTCGCCTATACCGCCTTTTCCGGCTCGCATCAGGATGCGATTAAGAAAGGGTTCGACGCCCGCCGGCCCGGCGAAATTTGGCAAATGCCCTACCTGCCGGTCGACCCGCAGGATATCGGCTGCAGCTATGAGGCGGTTATCCGCGTCAACAGCCAGTCGGGTAAGAGCGGCAGCGCGTGGCTGATTGAGCAGAATCACGGCTTAAAGCTGCCGCGCATGCTGCAGCAGGATTTCAGCCTGCACGTGCAGCGCGCAACCGATAGCCACGGCAAGGAGATGACGCAAAACGCCCTGTGGCTGCTGTTTCGCGAACGCTACGGCCTGGTGGCGCAGCCGCCGCTGGCGCTGCTGGATTACCAAAGCGACGGTCAGCAGGACGGCCAGCTCTCGCTGCAGGCGACGCTCAGGGTCAACGGCGAGACGCGCAGGCTGCAGGGCAACGGCAACGGGCTGCTTTCCGCCGCCGCGAGCGGGCTGGGCGCGCTGCTTAAGCAGCCCTTTGTGATTAAGGATTATCATGAGCATACCCTCGGCGAGCGCAGCGACAGCCGTTCGGTAGCCTATATCCGCTGCGTCTTCCCGAATGGCGACAGCCGCTGGGGGGTCGGGATCGATAACGATGTCGCTCGCGCCTCGCTCCAGGCGCTGTGCAATGCGCTCAGCGGCGGCGATCACTCATCCGGCGAGCGGAAGTAATCGCTGGGCGCCATCCCCATCACCCGGCGGAACATGACGCTGAAGGCGCTGTGGCTGCCGTAGCCAAGGTCCAGCGCCACCCGCAGGACCGACTGCCCCTGCGCCAGGCGCACCAGCGCTTCCATCAGCTTCGCCCGGCGCACCCACTCGCTCCAGGTCAGCGTGGTCTGCTGCTGGAAATGGCGGTTGAGCGTCCGCTCGCTCATATTGCTCTCTTTTGCCGCCTGGGGGCTGCCCCAGGCGTCGCCCGGCGTTTCGCGGACCTTTTGACACAGCCGGCGCAGCGCTTCGCTTTGCGGTTCGATCAGGCCAAACGGCAGCACGGTCATGCCGCGGATCTCATCAAGAATTAATTCATAGACGCGCTCGTCGCGGCTGCCGGGATCGTAGCGTTCGGCCAGCGTCAGCGAAGCGACGATCAGCTCGCGCAGCAGCGGCGAGATCTGCACGATCTGGCACGATGACGGCAGATCGGCGCGGGCAAGGGGATCGATAAACAGCGTACGCGCCGCGACTTTGCCGGTGATGCGCAGCGCGTGGGGCGTCCCCGCCGGCAGCCAGACGCCGCGCCCCGGCGGCACGACCCAGTAGCCGGCCGGGGTCTCAACGCGCACCACGCCGCTCAGGATATGCAGCAGCTGGACGCAGTCGTGCTGATGCCACGGCTCGCTATCGCCATGGGCGTAATCATGGGCAAAGGGCACCAGGGAACGGTACTGAAAGGAGAAGCGGGAAGTCGTCGACATCGCGGCGTAAGGATATCGGCCCGACGCTATCGCCGGGCCGGGGCAGAAGAACTAGATATGCAGTTCTTGCAGCGTTTCTTTCGGCAGCGCCAGCTCGTCATTGCTGTTGATGCGTACGTCGCGCTCAAGGATATGACGCGCGATCTCCTGCGCTTCTTCCAGCGAGTGCATGGTGTAGGTACCGCACTGGTAAACGTTGAGCTCGGGGATCTGGCTCTGCTCTTTTACCTTCAGCACGTCGGCCATTGCCGCTTTCCAGGCATCCGCTACGCGCTGCTCGTCCGGCGTACCGATCAGGCTCATATAGAAGCCCGTGCGGCAACCCATCGGAGAGATATCGATAATTTCCACACCCTTACCGTTGAGATGGTCGCGCATAAAGCCCGCGAACAGGTGCTCAAGCGTGTGAATGCCTCTTTCCGGCATCACTTCCTGATTCGGTATGCAAAAACGCAGATCGAAAACGGTAATTTCATCGCCGTGCGGCGTGTTCATTTTCTTCGCGACGCGCACCGCAGGGGCTTCCATTCGGGTATGGTCGACTGTGAAACTATCTAACAACGGCATTCTTCACCTCCGATAGTGATTTTTTTTAAATAAAAATGAACTCTTTTGACACCCGCTAGTCTGAGTATGTGAAAGACGCGCATTTATTATCATCATCATCCCTGAATCAGAGATGAAAGTTTGGCCACATTGATGTGGCCTTTTTCTTTTGTACCGCTTTTTGCTACGCGTGTCTCGCTAACAGAGCACTAAACGGTTCGCTATCTTCCGCTTCTATCTTCTGCTGACGCACGGCTGACGCTTCACGCTCGGTAATGAAATCCTCTTCGCGTAAAATCTCCAGCGGCTCTTCCCGCAGCATCGTACGATACCGATCGGCCAGCCCTCTACCGGTGCCGCCAATCCCTTCTTCAAGCATAGAACGCAGAATGCGCGCTGAGAAAGTTAATTCCGGATCGTCGAAGCTGGCAACCAGCTCGTCGCACACCTGCTGATAGGCATCGCCGCCGTGAATACCGTCCAGTATCTGCGCAACGCGGCGCAAATCGCGGAACAGATCTTTACCCACCTTAGCCAGCGGGAACTGCGCGCTTTCGCAGCCGATCCCGAGAGTCAGGCCCGGCTTACGCCCTTCAAGAATCACCCGATTCCAGTTAGTGCGCGTGCACAGCAGCTCGTCGCTGCTCATTTCCGGCGCGTCGGCCAGCGCGCACCAGACCATAAACAGATCGAGGAAGCGCACCTGCTGCTCGTCCACGCCAATCGGCGAGAACGGGTTGATATCCAGCGAACGCACTTCGATATATTCGATTCCGCCGCGCAGCAGCGCGTCCGACGGCGTCTCGCCGCTACGGGCCACGCGTTTCGGGCGGATTGGCGCATAGAGCTCGTTTTCAATCTGCAGAATATTACTGTTAATTTGCAGGTACTTACCCTCTTTCTCGAGGCCAATTTCCGCATACTCTTGCGACGGGGTTTTAATCGCCCGCTTCAATCCTGCCACATACTCCTGCAGATCGTTAAACGTAATTCCGAGATTGCTTTGCGACTTATTGGTATAACCGAGATCGCTCAGGCGCAGGGAGGTTGCGTACGGCAGGTAGTACATGCCGTTTTCCGCTTTCTCAAACGGCAGCGTGGTCGGTTTCCCCTGCAGGAAAGAGGAGCAGATCGCCGGAGACGCGCCGAACAGATACGGGATCACCCAGCCAAAGCGGTAGTAGTTGCGGATCGAGCGGAAATAACCCGCCGAAATGGCCTCTTTCCCGCTCTCCTCATCCTCAACGCCGCACTTCGCCTGCCAGAACGCCATCGGCAGAGAGAAGTTATAGTGCACGCCCGAGATGGTTTGCATCAGCGCGCCGTAGCGGTTTTTCAATCCTTCACGATACAGCGTTTTCAGACGGCCGATATTCGAGGTGCCGTACTGCGCCAGTTCGATGTCCTGGCCGGGAGCAATATAGCAAGGCATGCTCAGCGGCCACATCCGCTCATCGCCGAGGTGGCGGGCGGTATAGCGATGAACATCGCGCATAAAGGTAAGCATGTGCTGAATATCGCCATCAACCGGCGTAATAAACTCCAGCAAGGCTTCAGCAAAATCGGTGGTAATCCATTTATGCGTCAGCGCCGAACCCAATGCCTGAGGGTGGCCGGTAGTGGCCAGCGAGCCATCGGCGTTAACGCGCAGCGTTTCGCGCTCAAGGCCGCGATGAATGCCCTTTAGCGCCTGCGGATTTTTTTCCAGCCAGGCCAGCGCCTGTGATACGTCCGGGATCAATTTGACCTCCCGCCTGTCGAAATCATTTGAATAAGCATAATTGTAATGGTGACCATACAGGTTATTCCAGCAGACGTTATTGTTACGGCCTGCCGGGAGTGCCTCAGCTCCACAATTAGTGCCACCATGTAATGCCCTGAAGCGTAACCAGCGCAATGACGATATAGCGCAGCGCTTTACCAAGGCATAAAAAAAAGAGCACTGGTCCCCAGGAAATGCGCATCCATCCCGCCAGTAAACACAGCAAATCGCCGATCACCGGCGCCCAGCTTAATAATAATGTGACCGCGCCGTAGCGCTTTAGCCAGCCGGATGCCTTCTCCTGCCAGCGCGAGGTTTTGCGCAGCGGAAACAGGCGCCCCAGAATAACGTTAGTTACCCCTCCAAGGCTATTGCCGATTGTTGCTATTAATACCAGAATCCACGGCTGGCTCGCTCCCGTAAGCAGCATCGCAACCAGCACAACTTCCGAATTGCCGGGAAGCAGCGTGGCGCTGAGAAAGCTGCTGGCAAACAGCGATATCAGCGCGAACGCGTCGCTCACAGCAGCCGAACGTCGACGGCATCCATTCCCGCACGCTGTGCGGCCTGCAGACCAAAGTCAGCGTCTTCAAACACCACGCATTTTCCCGGCGCAACGCCCATGCGCTCGGCGCACAGCAGGAAGGTATCAGGAGCAGGCTTGTGGTTGGTTACGTGATCGGCAGCAATGACCGCGGCGAAATAGTGGCGCAGGCCGAGATGAGCCAGCAGCGCTTCCGCAACGGCGCTTTCGCTGCCGGTACCCACCGACATCGGGCGGCGGCCGTGCCACTCTTTTACCACCTCAATCAGCGGTAAGGGGCGCACGCTATCCAGCAGCATCGCTTTGACGGCGCTGGTCTTTTCCAGCGCCAGCCGGTGGGGGTCTAAATCCGCCTGGTTCAGTTCGATAATCATCTGGGCAATACGCCAGGTCGGAGAACCATTGAGCGCAACCATCGCCTGCTCGTCGAAACGCATTCCGTAACGGCCCAGAACCTCGTGCCAGGCCTTGCGATGCGTCGGCTCGGTATCAAGAATAGTGCCATCCATATCAAAGATAAGTCCTGCGTAACGTTCGTACATCGTGTTCTCACCAACCGGATAGGAAAAGGCTACTTTATCGTAAAAGGCGCATATTGTCGCGGGCGGAGGCAGAAGCAGCAAAGGCGCCACAGGGCGCCTTTATCATAACCATACAGCGGCTTATTTGATTTTCAAATCATTCTCAACCACACGAACGCCCTGCACTCTGCGGGTCACCTCTACGGCGCGATTAGCATCCGTCTGCGACGAAACAAAGCCGCTCAGCTGAACGCGACCTTTGAAGGTCTGCACGCTAATTTCAGTGGATTTGATCTCTTTTTCGTTAAACAGCGCGGTTTTAACTTTGGTGGTCACGACGGTGTCGTCGATATAGCCGCCGGTGCTTTCCTTAGTGGCCGATCCGGCACAGCCAGCCAGAGATACGGCGACCAGAAGCGTCGCGCAAAAGGCAGGTATTGCTTTGAACCATCTCATGGATTTCTCTCCTTGCACTCATCTCACCCGAATCAGGTCGATATACAGGGGTAAATTATAGTGGAAAGAGCAACTTGCCAATATAAAAAAGTGCGGAAGAGCGTGCTGAAACGGCTAAGCGACGGCGGCTGACGGGAGGTTGGGCGACAATGTTTTCGAACGCGGGACTATTTCGCAGACCATGAAGCAATAATATTGGGAGTATTTTGGAGAAAATGGTGCATCCGGGAGGATGACTCACCGGGTTCGCCCTGCGGGCCGTCGCTTACGCGACGTTATCCTCCCTGGTACTGGCGATGATTTCGCAGACCATGAAGTAATAATGTTGGGGTTATTTCAGGAGAAAATGGTGCATCCGGGAGGATTCGAACCTCCGACCGCTCGGTTCGTAGCCGAGTACTCTATCCAGCTGAGCTACGGATGCATCAGGGGGAACTTCTTTACTACGCTATCTTCCCTGGCGCTGGCGATTATCTCGCAGACCATGAAATAACAGATTTGCTGTTATCTCGAAGAAGATGGTGCATCCGGGAGGATGACTCACTGGGTTCGCCCTACGGGCCGTCGCTTACGCGACGTTATCCTCCCTGGTGCTTGCGATTATCTCGCAGACCATGAAACAACAGCGTGGCTGTTATCTCAGAGAAGATGGTGCATCCGGGAGGATTCGAACCTCCGACCGCTCGGTTCGTAGCCGAGTACTCTATCCAGCTGAGCTACGGATGCATCAGGGGGAACTTCTTTACTACGTTAACTTCTCTGGCGCTGGCGGTTATCTCGCAGACCATGAAACAACAAAAGTGCTGTTATCTCGAAGAAGATGGTGCATCCGGGAGGATTCGAACCTCCGACCGCTCGGTTCGTAGCCGAGTACTCTATCCAGCTGAGCTACGGATGCATCAGGGGAACTTCTTTACTACCAGCAAGCGCCGCAAATTAAACATTGCCACGCTTCACAAGATGGTGCATCCGGGAGGATGACTCACTGTGTTCGCCCTACGGGCCGTCGCTTATGCGACGTTATCCTCCCTGGTGCTTGCGGTAATTTCGCAGACCATGAAACAACAGAGTCGCTGTTATCTCTGAGAAGATGGTGCATCCGGGAGGATTCGAACCTCCGACCGCTCGGTTCGTAGCCGAGTACTCTATCCAGCTGAGCTACGGATGCAAAATGGCGGTGAGGCGGGGATTCGAACCCCGGATGCAGCTTTTGACCGCATACTCCCTTAGCAGGGGAGCGCCTTCAGCCTCTCGGCCACCTCACCACACGCCTCTTTCGAGTGCTTCGAAGAACTTGTTTCTGCTCTTCGTCGCTGCGATGGCGCACATATTACTTTCTGATACTTATAAGTCAAACAATTTTTCGAGACCTTTTTTCCGTTTGCACACTTACCGCGCAATCAGCCTGCAAAAACGGCAAAAAGAGCGTTTAATCAACAGAAATTGAGGGTTTACGGCCTGCTACAGGCAAAAAATAAAGATAGTCGACGATGGGCAAGTAGCGGAAAAGAGAGGCGTCTGAAGTAGAAAATAGAGAGAAATCGGCTGGCGGCGGGATGCGCCTCACGAAATCGCGAGGCGCGAAAGCCTTAGTAACTGGACTGCTGGGATTTTTCAGCCTGGATACGCTGGTAGATCTCTTCACGATGCACGGAGACTTCTTTAGGGGCATTAACGCCAATACGTACCTGGTTACCCTTAACCCCTAAAACTGTCACAGTGACCTCATCTCCAATCATGAGGGTCTCACCAACTCGACGAGTCAGAATCAGCATTCTTTGCTCCTTGAAAGATTAAAAGAGTCGGGTCTCTCGTATCCCGGCATTATCCATCATATAACGCCAAAAAGTAAGCGATGACAAACGCCTCACGGCGTAACGCAGTCATGGCATCACATTCTGTTAAACCTAAGTTTAGCCGATATACACAACTTCAACCCGACTTTATCGTTATCAGTGCTTCTCTTGCAAGGTACCGTAATCCGCAGATCACGGTACCTATGCGTTTATAGTTATTACAGTTTTGCGCTTACCCAGCCTTTCACACTGGCTAATGCAGCGGGGAGAGCAGACGCATCGGTACCGCCGGCCTGAGCCATATCCGGACGACCGCCCCCTTTACCGCCCACCTGTTGAGCGACCATACCAACCAGCTCCCCTGCCTTCACGCGATCCGTCACATCCTTAGACACACCGGCAATCAGAGAAACCTTACCATCCGCCACCGTGGCTAACACAACAACCGTTGAACCTAGCTGGTTCTTCAGATCGTCAACCATGGTACGCAGCATTTTTGGCTCGACGCCGGCCAGCTCGCTGACCAGCAGCTTAACGCCGTTAATCTCTTCCGCTTTGCTGGAGAGGTTTGCGCTCTCCTGCGCTGCCGCCTGCTCCTTCAGCTGCTGCAGCTCTTTTTCCAGCTGGCGAGTGCGTTCCAGCGCGGAGCGTACCTTATCGCCGAGGTTATGGCTATCGCCCTTCAGCAACTGTGCGATATCGCCCAGCAGATCGCTTTGCGAATGCAGGCTCGCAATCGCGCCCTCGCCGGTCACCGCTTCAATACGGCGCACACCCGCGGCGGTCCCGGATTCGGAAGTGATGCGGAACAGGCCGATATCGCCGGTGCGTGAAGCGTGAGTCCCGCCGCACAGCTCGGTGGAGAAATCGCCCATTTTCAGAACGCGAACGCGGTCATCATACTTCTCGCCGAACAGCGCCATGGCGCCAGATTCACGAGCCGCATCGATATCCATAATGTTGGTTTCGATAGTCAGGTTGCGGCGAATTTGCGCATTGACCAAATCTTCAACCGCGCGGATCTCTTCCGGCTTCATTGCTTCAAAATGCGAGAAGTCAAAGCGCAGCGCTTTGTCATTTACCAGAGAGCCTTTCTGAGCCACGTGCGTACCGAGAACCTGGCGCAGCGCCGCATGCATCAGGTGGGTCGCGGAGTGGTTCAAACGGATACGCTGGCGACGGGCGCGATCGACATCGGCCTGCACCGCGTCGCCCACCTTCAGGGTACCGCCGGCCACTTTACCGATATGACCAATGGCCTGGCCGTACTTCTGCGCATCGCTGACGATGAGCGAGAAGCCCGTGCCTTTCAGCTCGCCCTTGTCGCCGACCTGGCCGCCGGACTCCGCATAGAACGGCGTCTGGTCCAGAATCACCACCGCTTCCTGGCCGGCGCTGACGGTATCAACCGCCTTGCCGTCGATGAACAACGCGGTGACCTTGCCGTTCAGCTCGAGGCTATCGTAGCCTTTAAACTCAGAAGCGCCCTCAACGCGAATCATCGCGTTGTAGTCGGCGCCGAAACCGCTGGACTCACGCGCGCGACGGCGCTGCTCTTCCATTGCCGCTTCGAAGCCCGCTTCGTCAACTTTGATATTGCGCTCGCGGCAAACGTCCGCGGTCAGGTCAACCGGGAAGCCGTAGGTATCGTACAGGCGGAAGGCCGTTTCGCCGTCGAGAGTGTCGCCTTTCAGCTTAGACAGCTCTTCGTCCAGCAGCGCCAGGCCGCGTTCCAGGGTACGAGCAAACTGCTCTTCTTCCGTTTTCAGAACCTGCTCAACCTGAGCCTGCTGCTGCTTCAGATCTTCGCCGGCGGATCCCATAACTTCGATCAGCGGCGCAACCAGTTTCCAGAAGAAGGTATCTTTTGCGCCGACCATATTGCCGTGGCGGACGGCGCGGCGAATGATACGACGCAGCACGTAGCCGCGGTTTTCGTTCGACGGGATCACGCCGTCGGCGATCAGGAACGCGCAGGAGCGAATATGATCGGCAATGACGCGCAGAGACTTGTTGGTCAGATCGGTGGCGCCGGTCACTTTGGCCACGTTCTCGATCAGCTGACGGAACAGGTCGATGTCGTAGTTAGAGTTCACGTGCTGTAGAACGGCGGCGATACGCTCAAGGCCCATTCCGGTATCCACGGACGGCTTCGGCAGCGGCTCCATAGTGCCGTCGGCCTGACGGTTAAACTGCATGAAGACGATGTTCCAGATCTCAATGTAGCGATCGCCATCCTCTTCCGGGCTTCCCGGAGGGCCGCCCCAGATGTGGTCGCCGTGGTCAAAGAAGATCTCGGTGCACGGGCCGCAGGGGCCGGTATCGCCCATCTGCCAGAAGTTATCGGAGGCAAACGCGCCGCCTTTATTGTCGCCAATGCGAATAATGCGCTCACGCGGAACGCCAACCTCGTTGGCCCAGATGTCGAACGCTTCGTCATCGGTTTCGTAAACGGTTACCCACAGCTTTTCTTTCGGCAGAGCGAACCAGCTTTCGCCGGTTAACAGCTCCCATGCGTACTTGATAGCATCCTGCTTGAAGTAGTCGCCGAAGCTGAAGTTGCCCAGCATTTCAAAGAAGGTATGGTGGCGCGCGGTGTAGCCGACGTTTTCCAGATCGTTATGTTTACCACCCGCGCGAACGCAGCGCTGCGAGGTGGTCGCACGCGAATAATTACGCTTGTCGAGGCCAAGGAACACGTCCTTGAACTGGTTCATCCCGGCGTTGGTAAACAGCAGGGTCGGGTCGTTGTGCGGCACCAGGGAGCTGCTGGCAACTACCTGATGTCCCTTACTATGGAAAAAGTCGAGAAACGCCTGACGGATCTCAGCAGTGCTCTTGCTCATAATTATCCTGAAATCAAGCTATACACTTCATCCTTCGCGCCGCCTCTACGCTGGCTGCGCTCGTGCACCTCAGTCACGTACCTGCGTACGCCTCAGGGACTCGCTCCGTTGCTGCCTTGATGCAGCGCGAATGATTTGTGTATAAGGAATAATCGCCCTGGGCGCTGACTGCCTTTTAAACAGCCAGCGGCCGGACGGAATAAAGTGGGAATAAGATAAGTTTTCTTTACGGGGAAGTAAAATCCCCGATGGGTCAATCTGCAAAATTTCGCCAGATTTCCTGGATATCTTCCATCAGGTAGCCGCGGTACAGCAAAAAGCGCTGAATTTTCACTTTTTCGGCAAATACGGTGGGGAGCGGATCGCCATACTTTCGCTGCGCCTGCTCTTTCGCCAGCAGCGCCCAGTCGATTTCGCACTCGCGCATCGCGCGCTCGCTCTCTTCGCGAGCGATACCTTTCTGGTTTAGCTCCTGGCGAATGCGCGCCGGACCGTAGCCTTTGCGGCTGCGGCTGGCAATAAACTGGCGGACAAAGCGCAGGTCATCGAGGTAGCGGTTTTCGATGCACCAGGCCACAACCCGGTCGACCTCTTCCGGCGTCACGTCCAGCGCCTCGGGGCCATTTTTCCCCATAACCGGCGCGGCCAGCTTGCGCCGCAGCTCCTGTTCGCTATGGTCGCGCATCGCCAGGATACGAATCGCGCGATCCAGCAGGCGGGCGTAGCCGGAGCGGCGGGATGAAGATTCAGTCACGGGCACCTCGATAATCAAAAAGCAAAAGGGCCGCATAAGCAGCCCCTCGTTTTCCCGTCTTATTCAAGCCGCATGCGCGCCGGCTTTGCCTGCCCTGCCACCTGAACGATTCGGGAGATAATTACCTGACGGTATCAGAAATCCTGTTCGCTTTCTTCTTCGCTTTTGCCATCAACCACGAAATCCGGCGTGGAGTCCTGGTTGTTCAGCAGCAGCTCGCGAATTTTCTTCTCGATCTCTTTCGCCGCGGCCGGGTTCTCTTTCAGCCAGGAGATAGCGTTCGCTTTACCCTGACCAATTTTGTCGCCGTTGTAGCTGTACCAGGCGCCCGCTTTCTCGATCAGCTTCTCTTTCACGCCCAGATCGACCAGCTCGCCGAAGAAGTTGATGCCTTCGCCGTAGAGGATCTGGAACTCAGCCTGCTTGAACGGCGCGGCGATTTTGTTCTTCACCACCTTCACGCGGGTTTCGCTACCGATGACGTTATCGCCATCTTTTACCGCACCGATGCGGCGGATATCCAGACGCACGGAGGCGTAGAATTTCAGCGCGTTACCGCCGGTGGTGGTTTCCGGGTTACCGAACATCACGCCAATTTTCATACGAATCTGGTTGATGAAGATCAGCAGCGTGTTGGACTGCTTCAGGTTACCCGCCAGCTTACGCATTGCCTGGCTCATCATACGCGCCGCGAGGCCCATGTGGGAGTCGCCGATCTCGCCTTCGATTTCCGCTTTCGGCGTCAGCGCCGCAACGGAGTCGACTACCAGCACGTCTACCGCGCCGGAGCGCGCCAGCGCGTCGCAGATCTCAAGCGCCTGCTCGCCGGTATCCGGCTGAGAGCACAGCAGGTTGTCGATATCGACGCCCAGCTTGCGGGCGTATACCGGGTCCAGCGCGTGCTCCGCATCGATAAAGGCGCAGGTTTTACCTTCACGCTGTGCGGCGGCGATAACCTGCAGCGTCAGCGTCGTTTTACCGGAAGATTCTGGCCCGTAGATCTCGACGATACGGCCCATTGGCAGACCGCCGGCGCCGAGGGCGATATCCAGCGAAAGCGAGCCGGTGGAGATAGTTTCCACGTCCATGGAACGGTCTTCACCCAGGCGCATGATGGAGCCTTTACCGAACTGTTTTTCGATCTGGCCCAGTGCTGCCGCCAACGCTTTCTGTTTGTTTTCGTCGATAGCCATTATTACTCCTGTCATGCCGGGTGGAACCGGGTAGTGAATTCTGTTCTGTTGAAGCAATTATACTGTATGCTCATACAGTATCAAGTGTTTTGTAGAAATTGTTGCCAGAGGAGCTGCAGGGCGTAGGCCGTGGCCTGACGGCGCACCGACTCGCGGTCGCCGGCGAAACTTTCGCGCCGCGTGACCCCCTGCCCGTTGGCGCAGGCCACGCCAAACCACACCGTTCCGACGGGCTTTTCCGCGCTGCCGCCGTCCGGCCCGGCCACGCCGCTCACCGAGATCGCGTAGGTGGCGCGCGCGGCGCGCAGTGCGCCAATCGCCATCTCCACCACCACCGGCTCGCTCACCGCGCCGTGCTCGAGCAGCGTCGCTTCGCTGACGCCGATCATCTGGGATTTAGCTTCGTTGCTGTAGGTGACAAAACCGCGCTCAAACCACGCCGAGCTGCCGGCGATATCGGTAATCACTTTCGCGATCCAGCCGCCGGTACAGGATTCCGCCGTGCTCACCGTCGCGCCCTGCGCCTTCAGCGCCTGCCCAATGCGCTCACTCAGCTGCATTAATTCTGAATCTGTCATCGTCGCCCCGTATAAGCCAGATAAAGAGGCCATCAAAGATAGCACTTTCAGCACCGATATGGGGATGAGGAGATGAATTTACGAGGGGGCTTGCGAAAATGAACGGTCCCGAGGGCCGGGACCGTGGAATAGCGCGCTACTTCATGCTGGCGGCAATCAGCTCAACGTTATGACGCATCATTTTCACGTAGCTGTCCGCCACGCCGCCCGGTTTGGACAGCGCTTCCGGATAGAGCTCGCCGCCCGGCTGCGCGCCCGTCGCGTTGGCAATCTGCTTCACCAGCCGCGGGTCGAGCTGGTTCTCCATAAACCAGGTGTGCACGTTATCGGCTTTGATCTGTTTAATCAGCGCTGCCACCTGCGCGGCGCTGGCTTCGCTCTCCGACGACAGACCCTGCGGCGCAAGGAAGGTCACGCCGTAGGCGCGGCCGAAGTAGCCGAACGCATCGTGGCTGGTCAGAACCTTACGTTTAGCCAGCGGAATGGCGCTGAACTGGTTCTTCGCCCAGCCGTGAATCTCGTTGAGCTGGCCGATATAGCGCTGCCCGGAGGTCTCAAGCGCTGCTTTATCCTCCGGGTCGGCTTTGACCAGCCCGGTAAGGATGTTTTGCGCGTAAAGCGCGCCGTTGGCGGCGCTGTTCCAGGCGTGCGGATCGGTCACCGTTTTCCCGTCTTCATCGAGGGTATGGGTTTTTACGCCCGTCGACGCCACCACCAGCTCGCCTTTAAATCCCGATGCCTTGATCAGCCGGTCGACCCCCCCTTCCAGCCCCAGGCCGTTGACCACCACCACGTCGGCCTTGCTGAGCAAAGCGCTGTCCTGCGGCGATGGCTCAAAGGTGTGCGGGTCGCCGTCGGGGCCAACCAGCGTATCGACGTGAACGTGCTCGCCGCCGACCTGCTGCACGATATCGCCCAGCACCGAAAAGCTGCTGACCACGTTGAGCGTTTTCGCCATCGCCCCCTGCGCCGCCAGGCCCAGCGCCAGCGCCAAAACTACCCCGGTACGTTTCATCATATTTTCCTTACCCCATTAATTTGCGCCAGCCGACCACCAGCCGGCTGCGCGCGCCAAAAAACACCGAAATAAAAAAGATCCCGCTAGCGGTCAGCACGATGGCGGGGCCGGCGGGCAAATTCGCCGCCCACGACAGGCTAAGCCCCATCCAGGCGCAGGCGCTGCCGATCAGCGCCGCCAGCAGCAGGATGGCGGGCAGCGTTCGCGCCCAGCAGCAGGCGGCCACCGCCGGGAGCATCATCACCCCCACCGCCATCAGGGTGCCCAGCACCTGGAAACCCGCCACCAGGTTCAGCACCAGCAGCGCCAGAAACAGGCCGTGCAGCAGCGCGGGCAGCCGGCGGTTATTCACCTGCAGCCACGCGCTGTCGAAAGCCTCGTTCACCAGCCCGCGATAGAGCAGCGCGATGCAAACCAGCGTCAGGCTGGCGACCCCGGCGACGAACAGCGCCGCGTCGTTATCCACCGCCAGAATCGAACCAAACAGCAGATGCAGCAGATCGACGCTGGAGCCGCGCAGCGATACCAGCGTTACCCCCAGCGCCAGCGATCCCAGATAAAACCCGGCGAAGCTGGCGTCTTCTTTAAGCGGCGTGCGGCGGCTGACCCACCCCGCCACCAGCGCCACCGCAATGCCGGCGATAAAACCGCCGACCGACATCGCCAGCAGCGACATGCCGTTAAGCAGATAGCCCACCGCCACGCCGGGCAAAATCGCGTGCGACAGGGCATCGCCCATCAGGCTCATGCGCCGCAGCAGCAGGAAAACCCCGAGCATGGTGGTGCTCAGCGAGAGCGCCAGGCATACCACCAGCGCGCGGCGCATAAAGCCGAATTCGATAAAAGGTTGAAAGAAGGTGTGCCAGATCATGCCAGCCTCGCGGAGTCAAAGGCGGGAAGCACGTTGCCGGTCTCGCCCCAGCGGGCGTTTCGCGACTCCAGCAGCAGGGTTTCCGGAAAGTATTCGGCGACGCGCTGATTGTCGTGCAGCACCGCCAGCACGGTCTGCCCCTGCCGGTGCATCTCGAGGATCAGCGTCATCAGCTCACGGCTGGTGGACTCATCGATCCCGGTAAAGGGCTCATCGAGCATCACCAGCGGGGCCTGCTGGACCATCACCCTGGCAAACAGCATGCGTTGAAACTGCCCGCCGGACAGCGCCTCAATCGGCGTTTTCGCCATTGACGCCAGGCCGACGCGATCCAGCGCCGCGTCAATGCGCCGGCGGATCTCGCCGCCCAGACCGCGCAGGAGCGAGACCTGCGGCCAGGCGCCCTGGCTCACCACGTCCCGAACCACGAGGGGAAACTGTGATTCCAGCGAATGCCGCTGCGCCAGCCAGCCGATGACCGGCCGCGACGTCGTCCAGCGCAGGCGACCGCTCACCGGGGGAATAAATCCGGCCAGCGTTTTCAACAACGTCGATTTACCGCAGCCGTTGAGGCCGACAATGGCCGTCAGGCTGCCCGCGGCGATAGCGCCGCTCAGCGCTGGGGTAATCGCCAGCTCACCATACCCGGCGACCAGGTTTTCCAGTTCAATCATGGCAGGGTTACCGCCCACCATGTCGCCAGCCACAGCAGCGCCAGCAGGGCGCAGGCGAAGCCCACGCGCAGCGCGGCCGAGCTCGAAAAAAGAGAGATGAACATCTTTGCCCCAATAAATATGTTATAACATAACATTATTGGATCGGCGGGATAATGTAAATCAGCGTCAACGAGGGGAAATGCTGCAAAATGTTACAGACTCCCCTCCGGGCGGAGGGGAGCCGGCGGGAAGGCTTACTGTCCGCGGGCCTGGGAAACGGCCAGGCCGAGCTGCCAGACGGCCATCGCGTAGTGGGTGCTGTGGTTATAGCGGGTAATGGTGTAGAAGTTCGGCAGCCCGTACCAGTACTGGTAGCCGGTGCCGATATCGAGGCGCAGCAGGCTCGCCTGCTGATGGTTGCCCAGCGGCTGCGTTGGCGTCAGGCCGGCCGCCGCCAGCTGCGATAGGCTGTAATTGGTTTTAAAGCCGTTCTCCAGCCCCGGCGCCTGGCCCATTGCCGGTACCGCGACCAGATCGCCGCTCGCCCAGCCGTGCTGCTTGAAGTAGTTAGCCACGCTGCCGATCGCATCCACCGGGTCCCACAGGTTGATATGCCCGTCGCCGTTGAAATCCACCGCGTACTGGCGATACGAGGAGGGCATAAACTGGCCGTAGCCCATGGCGCCGGCGAACGAGCCTTTGAGGTCCAGCGGGTCGTCGCTTTCGCTACGCGCCATCAGCAGGAAGGTTTCCAGCTCGCCGGAGAAGTACTCCGCGCGCCGCGGATAGCTGAAGGAGAGCGTCGCCAGCGCGTCGAGAATGCGGGTTTTCCCCATCACGCGGCCCCAGCGGGTTTCCACGCCGATAATACCGACGATGATTTCCGGCGGCACGCCGTAGACCTGCCAGGCGCGGTTCAGCGCGTCCTGATACTGATTCCAGAACGCCACGCCGTTTTGCACGTTATCCGGGGTGATGAACTGCTTTTTGTAGCGCAGCCACGCGCCGGTCGGCCCGGTCGGCGGCAGTCCGCTCGGCGCCTGGCGGTCCATCAGGCGCAGGACGTAATCCAGGCGCTTAGCCTGGGAGAGAATTTCGTGCAGCTGCTGCCGGTCAAACCCGTGCTTGCTCACCATTTTGTCGATGAACTGCTCCGCAGCAGGATTGTTGGCGAAATCTCCCCCCATATTCATAACGGTATGCTGCGGCTCCAGCAGGAAGCCACCGGATCCTCCCGTGGTCTCCGTTACTGCGGTGGCTTTAGGTTTGCTGCTGCAGGCAGCGAGGAGTACGCACAGCGGGAGTAATGCCAGATAGCGACGCTTCAACATGGGACTTCCATTTAACAAATTCGGCAAAGGGTAATTATGGTAAAGCATGCGGCCATCAACAAGGAAGCGGCAATCTATTGGCGGGCAAAATAGTCCTGCCCTTCGCCCTTTACTCCCGCCAGGTCCCTCTTCCCTGCACATTTTCAGGGTAAAATTTTCATCCCATCGGCAATAAACTTTCAAATTAAAATATTTATCTTTCATTTTGCGATCATTTTAACACTTTTAAATCTTTCAAAGTGATTAAAATCAGCTGCCAGTTAGCAAGAAAAATAACGCTACAGAGGAGAGAATAATGATCGAAGTTATTACCCACGGCGCCGAATGGTTTATCGGCCTGTTTCAGAAGGGGGGCGAGGTCTTTACCGGGATGGTAACCGGGATCCTGCCCCTGCTGATCAGCTTGCTGGTTATCATGAACGCGCTGATCAACTTTATCGGCCAGCAGCGGATCGAAAGGCTGGCGCAGCGCTGCGCCGGGAATCCCGTCTCCCGCTACCTGCTGCTGCCCTGCATCGGGACCTTCGTTTTCTGCAACCCGATGACCCTGAGCCTCGGGCGCTTTATGCCCGAGAAGTACAAGCCCAGCTACTACGCGGCGGCCTCCTACAGCTGCCACTCCATGAACGGCCTGTTTCCCCATATCAACCCCGGCGAGCTGTTCGTCTATCTCGGGATCGCCAACGGCTTAACCACCCTCGGCCTGCCGCTGGGGCCGCTGGCGGTGAGCTATCTGCTGGTCGGCCTGGTGACCAACTTCTTCCGCGGCTGGGTGACCGATCTGACAACCTCCATTTTTGAGAAAAAAATGGCCATCCAGCTTGCACAAAAAGTGCATCTGTCCGGAGCTGCATCATGACGCGTATTCGTATTGAAAAAGGGGCCAGCGGCTGGGGCGGCCCGCTGGAGCTGGACGCCGTAGAAGGCAAAAAAATAGTCTACATCACCGCCGGCACCCGCCCGGCCATCGTCGACAAGCTCGCTCTCCTCACCGGCTGGCAGGCCGTGGACGGTTTTAAAGAGGGGGAACCGCCGGAAGATGAGATCGGCGTCGCCATTATCGACTGCGGCGGCACCCTGCGCTGCGGCATCTATCCGAAGCGGCGTATTCCGACCGTCAATATCCACGCCACCGGCAAGTCCGGGCCGCTGGCGCAGTATATCCTTGAGGACATCTACGTCTCGGGCGTTAAGGAAGAGAATATCCATCCCGTCGACGGCGCCGACGCCGACGCCGGCGAACCGGCCCCGCCTCAGCCCGCGGGCCGCGATTACGACGCCAGTAAAAAAATCACCGAGCAGAGCGACGGCCTGCTGGCCAGGGTCGGCATGGGAATGGGCTCCGTGGTAGCAGTGCTGTTCCAGGCCGGGCGCGACACCATCGACACGGTGCTGAAAACCATCCTGCCGTTTATGGCCTTCGTCTCGGCGCTGATCGGCATCATCATGGCCTCGGGCATCGGCGACTGGATTGCCCACGGCCTGGCGCCGCTCGCCAGCCATCCGCTGGGGCTGGTGACCCTGGCGCTGATCTGCTCCTTCCCGCTGCTGTCGCCGTTCCTCGGCCCTGGCGCGGTGATCGCCCAGGTTATCGGCGTGCTGATCGGCGTGCAGATTGGCCTCGGCAATATTCCGCCGCATCTCGCCCTCCCCGCCCTGTTTGCGATTAACGCCCAGGCGGCCTGCGACTTTATTCCGGTCGGCCTGTCGCTCGCCGAAGCCCGGCAGGAGACGGTGCGCGTCGGCGTCCCGTCGGTGCTGGTCAGCCGCTTCCTGACCGGCGCGCCAACGGTGCTGATCGCCTGGTTCGTTTCCGGATTTATTTACCAATAAGAGGTTCCTGAAGATGACCGTGATTTACCAGACCACCATTACGCACATCGGCGCCAGCGCGACGATGGCGCTGGAGGATCGGATGCTGATTACCTTCCGCGAGGGCGCGCCGGCGGATATCGAAGAGTACTGCTTTATTCACAACCACGGCGAGCTTGTCGGCGCGCTGGCGCCGGGGGCGCAGCTCCAGCTGGGAGAACAGCGCTATCCGGTCACCGCGGTGGGCGAGGTGGCGGAACAGAATCTGCGCGAGCTGGGCCATATCACGCTGCGCTTCGACGGCCACCACGTGGCGGAGTTTCCGGGGACGGTGCACGTGGCCGGCCCCGTGCCGGAGGCGATCGCCCCCGGCTGCGTACTGAAATTTTTTGCTTAAGCTGTAAGGAGAGAACTATGAGTCAGGTTGCTGTTGTCATCGGCGGAGGACAAACCTTAGGTGAGTTTCTGTGTCGTGGGCTCGCCGCCCAGGGGTATCGCGTGGCGGTGGTGGATATTCAAAGCGATAAGGCCACCCGCGTGGCTCAGGCGATTAACGCCGAATATGGCGAAGGGACGGCGTACGGTTTCGGCGCCGATGCGACCAGCGAGGCCAGCGTCGTCGCCCTCGCCCGCGGCGTGGACGAGATATTCGCCCGCGTGGATCTGCTGGTTTACAGCGCCGGGATCGCCAAAGCGGCCTTTATTAGCGACTTTGCGCTGGGCGACTTCGACCGCTCGCTGCAGGTCAACCTGGTGGGCTATTTCCTCTGCGCCCGGGAGTTTTCACGGCTGATGATCCGCGACGGCATTCAGGGGCGCATCATTCAGATCAACTCCAAATCCGGCAAGGTGGGCAGCAAGCATAACTCCGGCTACAGCGCGGCGAAGTTCGGCGGCGTCGGGCTGACCCAGTCGCTGGCGTTGGATCTGGCGGAGTACGGCATTACCGTCCACGCGCTGATGCTCGGCAACCTGCTGAAGTCGCCGATGTTCCAGTCGCTGCTGCCGCAGTACGCCCACAAGCTCGGTATCGCCGAAGATCAGGTCGAGCAGTACTACATCGACAAGGTTCCGCTCAAGCGCGGCTGCGACTATCAGGACGTGCTTAACGTGCTGATGTTTTACGCCAGCCCGCAGGCCTCCTACTGCACCGGGCAGTCCATCAACGTCACCGGCGGCCAGGTGATGTTTTAACCGCCGGCTCCCGGATCGCGCCGCGGTCCGGGTTCTTCCCGATACCACGCCTTAAGGAAATGTTCATGGTTAGCGCATTGATTACCGTCGCCGCTATCGCCTGGATCGCCCAGCTCGCCTTCGGCGGCTGGCAGATCCGCCGCTTTAACCGCGCGTTTGATAAACTCTGTCTGCAGGGGCGCGTCGGCGTCGGGCGCTCGGCGGGCCGCTTCAAGCCGCGGGCCATCGTCGCCATCGCGGTTGATGAACACGACCGCGTCAGCGGCACGCTGCTGATGAAGGGCCTGACCGTCTTCGCCCGTCCGCAGCAAATCCCGGCGCTTGAAGGCAAACTTTTGCAGGAATTGCGGCCAGATATGATCTTCCCCCATGATTCGCTCTGTCGGAATGCACTATCATTAGCGCTTAAACCGAAACATGTATAATTTCGTTGTAAAAGTAAATATCTTGCGAAATTATCATATCGAAACTTTAAACGCAGGATATAACCGCTATGAAACCACGTCAGCGACAGGCAGCTATTCTTGAGCATCTGCAGTCGCAGGGTAAATGCTCGGTCGAAGAGCTGGCGCAACACTTCGATACCACCGGCACGACGATCCGCAAGGATCTGGTTACCCTCGAACACGCCGGCACCGTTATTCGCACCTACGGCGGAGTGGTGTTGAATAAAGACGAAAGCGACCCGCCTATCGATCATAAAACGCTGATCAATACCGCCAAGAAAGCGCGCATCGCCGAAGCCGCCGTGCGCTTCATCCACGACGGCGACTCGATCATCCTCGACGCCGGCAGCACGGTGCTGCAGATGGTGCCCCTGCTCAGCCGCTTCAATAACATCACGGTCATGACCAACAGCCTGCATATCGTCAACGCCCTCTCTGAGCTCGATAACGAACAAACGATCCTGATGCCCGGCGGCACCTTTCGCAAGAAATCGGCGTCCTTTCACGGACAGCTGGCGGAGAATGCCTTCGAGCAGTTCAGCTTCGATAAGCTGTTTATGGGGACCGACGGCATCGACCTCAACGCCGGCGTCACCACCTTCAACGAGGTGTATACCGTCAGTAAAGCGATGTGCAACGCCGCCCGGGAGGTGATCCTGATGGCTGACTCGTCGAAGTTTGGCCGCAAGAGCCCGAACATCGTCTGCGGTCTTGAAAGCGTGGATATGCTGATTACCGATGCCGGCATCGACCCGACGTTCCAGCGGGCGCTGGAAGAGCAAGGCATCAAAGTTATTATTACTGGAGAAGATCATGAGTAACTTTCTGTTAGAAGCCGGACGCCAGACCCTGCTGCTGGAGCTCCAGGAGGCGAGCCGCCTGCCCGAGCGCCTGGGCGACGACTTCATCCGCGCGGCGGAAACCATCATCCACTGCGAAGGCAAACTGATTGTTTCCGGCATCGGTAAATCGGGCCATATCGGCAAAAAGCTGGCCGCCACCTTTGCCAGCACCGGTACGCCGGCGTTTTTTGTCCACCCGGCGGAGGCGCTGCACGGCGATCTGGGGATGCTCGATAGCCGCGACGTGATGCTCTTTATCTCCTATTCCGGCGGGGCGAAGGAGCTCGACCTGATCGTGCCCCGGCTGGAGGAAAAATCGATTCCCCTGCTGGCGATGACCGGCAAATCGAAATCCCCGCTGGCGCTGGCGGCCAGGGCGGTGCTGGATATCGCCGTAGAGCGCGAAGCCTGCCCGATGCATCTCGCCCCGACCTCCAGCACCGTCAACACCCTGATGCTCGGCGACGCGCTGGCGATGGCGGTGATGCAGGCCCGCGGCTTCAACGAAGAAGATTTTGCCCGCTCGCATCCGGCCGGCGCGCTCGGCGCGCGACTGCTGAATAAGGTCCATCACCTGATGCGCCGCGACGATGACGTGCCGCGCGTTGACGTCGCCGCCAGCGTGATGACCGCCATGCTCGAACTCAGCCGCACCGGGCTGGGGTTGGTAGCGGTATGCGATGCGCAAAACCGCGTCGAGGGCGTATTCACCGACGGCGACCTGCGCCGCTGGCTGGTGGGCGGCGGCACCCTCGAGGATACCGTCAGCCGGGCGATGACCCGCAGCGGCGTGACGCTGCAGGCCGAGAGCCGCGCGATTGAAGCCAGGGAGCGCCTGATGAAGCACAAAATCAGCGCCGCCCCGGTGGTGGACGAGAGCGGCCAGCTGGTCGGCGCGATTAACCTGCAGAACTTTTATCAGGCCGGGATTCTTTAAGCCCCAGACGCTTCGCCAGCCGATGCAGGTTGGCGACGTCCAGCGCCAGCGCCCGGGCCGCCGCCGCCCAGCTGCGGTTATTCTCCGCCAGCGCCCTGGCGATCGCCTCGCGCTGGAAGGCCTCCGTCGCCTCGCGCAGGTTTATAGTCTGCGTCGGCGCCAGCGGCGCGGCGTTCGCCGGGTTCGGCGCGTCGCCGGCAAACTGAAAGTGCTGCGGCTCCAGCACGATTTCGTCCCCCGCCTGGGTTGCCCGCGCCAGCACCACCGCGCGATGAATCGCATGCTCCAGCTCGCGGACGTTGCCCGGCCACGACCAGGCGCCCAGCCTTGCCCGCGCGGCGCCGCTTAACACCACCTGCCCCAGCCCCATCCGCAGGCGGCACTGCTCGCAGAAATAGCCCGCCAGCAGCACCACGTCCTGATCCCGCTCGCGCAGCGCCGGCACCGACAGCGGAAAGACGCTCAGCCGGTGATAGAGATCGGCGCGAAAGCGCCCTTCGACCACCTCCTGACGCAGGTCGCGGTTGGTGGCCGCCAGCACCCGCACGTCCACCCGCAGGCTGCGATCGTCCCCGACGCGCTGAATGTCGCCATACTGCAGTACCCGCAGTAGCTTTGCCTGCAGCGCCAGCGACAGTTCGCCGATCTCATCGAGGAACAGCGTGCCGTTATCGGCCATTTCAAACTTGCCGCTGCGGTTGCTGATGGCCCCGGTAAACGCCCCTTTGACGTGGCCGAACAGCTCGCTCTCGGCCACGCTTTCCGGCAGCGCCGCGCAGTTAAGATAGACCAGCGGATTGGCGGCGCGCGGCGAGCCCTGATGCACGGCTTTCGCCACCAGCTCCTTGCCGGTGCCGGTTTCACCGTCAATCAGCACGTTGAGATCCGACGCCGCGACGATATCAATCTCCTTTTTCAGCTGCAGCATCGGCGCCGAAAGGCCGATAATCTCCTGCCGTTCGGCGGCCGGGTAGCTCGCGCTCGGCTCCGGCAGCACGTTCTGGTTCTCCAGGCGGGCGATCAGCAACGCGTTGTTGAGCGCCCCCGCCACCAGCGCGGCAATCAGCCGCAGCTCCTCATCGCTGAAGCTGTCAAAGCGGTCGGCGTCCATGCCGTCGAGGGTCAGCGCGCCGATCAGCGTCTGCCCGGCAAACAGCGGCAGCCCTACGCAGGCGTGAACCTTGAGGCTTTCCTGACCGGGGATCAGCCCGTCATACGGGTCCGGCAGGTCGCTATCCGCCGGGAAGCGCACCACGTCGCCGGCGCGGGCGATGGCCTCTAAACGCGGATGCCCTTCGAGGGAAAAGCGCCGCCCCAGCACGTCGTGGGCGAGGCCGTCGATGGCCAGCGGCACAAACTGATGCGCCTCATAGCGCAGCAGCGCCGAGGCATCGCAGCCGAGGATCTGCCGCAGGGTGGCAATCAGCCGCGAGAAGCGGTCGGCGTGGCCGATATCGCTTTGCAAATCAATGGCGATTTTCGCCAGCGCCTCTACGGAAAAGCTCATTGCCGCCTCGCTGTCATTTTGACAATCACAATAGTCATAACGACTATTTTAACCATTGTCATTTTGACATCAACGTTTTTAATCAAAAATAACAAAACAAACAAAATCAATAGATTAAAAAGTTGGCACGCAACTTGATATAAGCAAAACATCTTATTTTGAAAACGCTGAATTAATTGAGGTTGCTATGTCTATTCTGGTTAAAAATAACATTCATTGGGTTGGCCAACGCGACTGGGAAGTGCGCGATTTCCACGGAACCGAATATAAAACGCTGCGCGGCAGCAGCTACAACAGCTATCTCATTCGCGAAGAAAAGAACGTCCTGATCGATACCGTGGATCATAAATTCAGCCGCGAGTTCGTACAGAACCTGCGCGGCGAAATCGACCTCGCCGATATCGACTACATCGTAATTAACCATGCGGAAGAGGACCACGCCGGGGCGCTGACCGAGCTGATGAACTCGATCCCGGACACCCCGATTTACTGCACCGCCAACGCCATCGACTCCATCACCGGCCACCACCATCACCCGGAGTGGAACTTTAACGTGGTGAAAACCGGCGACAGCCTCGATCTCGGCAACGGTAAGCAGCTGATCTTCGTGGAAACCCCGATGCTGCACTGGCCGGACAGCATGATGACCTATATGACCGGCGACGCGGTGCTGTTCAGCAACGACGCCTTCGGCCAGCACTACTGCGACGAGCACCTGTTCAACGACGAAGTGGATCAGACCGAGCTGTTCGAGCAGTGCCAGCGCTACTACGCCAATATCCTGACGCCGTTCAGCCGCCTGGTGACGCCGAAAATTACCGAAATCCTCGGGTTCAACCTGCCGGTGGATATGATTGCCACTTCCCACGGCGTGGTATGGCGCGATAACCCGACGCAAATCGTCGAGCTGTATCTGAAATGGGCGGCGGATTATCAGGAAGATCGCATCACCATTTTCTACGACACCATGTCCAACAACACCCGCATGATGGCCGACGCGATCGCCCAGGGCATCACCGACATCGACCCGCGCGTGGCGGTGAAAATCTTTAATGTCGCCCGCAGCGACAAAAACGAAATTCTCACCAACGTCTTCCGCTCAAAAGGCGTGCTGGTGGGCACCTCGACCATGAACAACGTCATGATGCCGAAAATCGCCGGCCTGGTGGAGGAGATGACCGGCCTGCGTTTTCGCAACAAGCGCGCCAGCGCCTTTGGCTCCCACGGCTGGAGCGGCGGCGCGGTTGACCGCCTCTCTACCCGCCTGCAGGATGCCAGTTTTGAAATGTCCCTGAGCCTGAAGGCGAAATGGCGCCCGGACCTGGATGCGCTGGAAATTTGCCGCGAGCACGGCCGCGAAATCGCCCGCCAGTGGGCCCTCTCCCCGCTGCCGGCCAGCGCTGATAAAAAAACGTCGGCTGAACAGAGCGACTGCGCCTGCGCCGCGGCGGCAGCGGCCGACCTCGGCCCGTCAATGCAGTGCAGCGTGTGCCAGTGGATCTACGATCCGGCGAAAGGCGAACCGAACCAGGACGTCCAGCCTGGCACCCCGTGGAGCGACGTGCCGGATAACTTCCTGTGCCCTGAGTGCTCTCTCGGCAAAGATGTCTTTGACGTTCTGGCAACGGAGGCAAAATGAGTGATGGCATCGTCATCATCGGCTCGGGCTTCGCGGCCCGCCAGCTGGTAAAAAATATTCGTAAGCAGGACCCGCAGATCCCGCTGACGCTGATCGCCGCCGACAGCATGGATGAGTACAACAAACCGGATCTCAGCCACGTCATCAGCCGCGGTCAGAGCGCCGAGGATCTGACCCTGCAAACCGCCGGGGAGTTTGCCGAACAGTATAATCTGCGCCTGTTCCCGCATACCTGGGTGAGCGATATCGACGCCGAGGGCAAAGTGGTCAAAAGCCAGGATCGCGAGTGGCGCTATGACAAGCTGGTGCTGGCGACCGGCGCCGCGCCGTTTATTCCGCCGGTGCCGGGCCGCGAGCTGATGCTCACTCTCAACAGCCAGCGGGAGTACGGCGCCGCCCAAACCCGGCTCCACAACGCGCGCCGCGTGCTGATCGTCGGCGGCGGGCTGATTGGCTGCGAGCTGGCGATGGATTTCTGCCGCGCCGGCAAAGCGGTGACGGTGGTCGACAATTCCGCCAGCGTGCTGTCGGCGCTGATGCCGCCAGAGGCCAGCAGCCGCCTGCAGCATCGATTAACCGACATGGGCGTGCACCTGATGCTGAAAACCCAGCTCGAAGGGCTGGAGCAAACCGCCGACGGCATCCGCGTAACCGTCGACCGCCAGCGCAGCGTGACCGTGGACGCGGTTGTTGCCGCCGCCGGCCTGCGCCCGGAAACCGCCCTGGCGCGTCGGGCAGGCCTTGAGATTAACCGCGGCGTGGTGGTCGATAGCCGCCTGCGCAGCAGCCATCCGGCAATTTTTGCCCTCGGCGACTGCGCCGAAATTAACGGCATGGTGCTGCCGTTCCTGCAGCCTATTTTGCTCAGCGCCATGTGCCTGAGCAAAAATCTGCTGGAGCAGCCGGGCGAGCTGAAGCTGCCGCCGATGCTGGTGAAGGTGAAAACCCCGGATCTCCCGCTGCATCTGGCCGGAGATACGCGGCGCGAAGACCTGACGTGGAATATCGTGGCCGCCAACGACGGCCTGGTGGCTAAAGGCGTGGATGCGGAAAACCGGCTGCGCGCCTTTGTGGTCAGCGAAGACCGAATGAAAGAGGCCTTTGCCCTGCTCAAGCAGCTGGTGAGCTAAGCGCTTTCCCGGGTCGCGACGTCAACGCCTTGCCCGTGTATGGATCCCCCCGTTATACAACCCCTCTCTTTAGTTGTGTAACGGGGGTATATTGCGTTTGTATATCCGGCCCCTCTCTCAACACCATCACCATCGTATACGGCCAGAATGCTATCTGCGCCCCTGCTTCCTTTTGGGCTATCGACTTGTTTGTCAGAGCGCCTTAGCCAGGCCAGCTTATTATGAGAAATGTTTATCTGGTAACAATGCCCAACCAATTGCGTCCATTGCTCCCTGGTTTCGCAAAGTGAATGGGCTAACGCCAAAAGACGTGTGTGAAAGGTGAAGAGTACCCAGCAGACTTACGCTCCCCTGCCATGGACAGAATCACCGCAAAATCCTTCAGGATGAAAATTAATTTTACCCCTACATATAGTAATGGCTAAGTGAAGGAGGTTCATCTATTCTGCCTTTATCAGCGAGCAGGCCGGAGTTACTCTTTGTGGATAATCCCATTCTTCAGAAAACCCTCATCATCTTTATTCTCATCCTGTGGGTAATCGATGAATTCCGGACCAGGGCCAGGAAAATAAAAAATTCTGACCCCGCTATTGAAGCAGCTGATGCCAGGGAGCGCCATCAATGGCGCTATCTGAGATGGGGGTTCCGGGCAATACAAGCGGCAGCGACGGTGTATATCTTCGTTCAGCTGATTCAGGTCTTACTGAGATAGATGCCACAGGCAGGTACAGCTGGATAGAGACATTTTACTGTCCAGTTAGGACCAGGTGGGCGCCGTGGTGTAGATGCCATGAGTGCCAATAGCAGACATTCCTGATAAGTAACTTCCCATTTTTCCGAGGCATTGTTAGATTATTTATTAACGAGGGTTATTGCCAAAAAATCAATGGTGTAAGGAGAATGAAATGATATTCGAGATTAGAAAAGATGACAAAGCTATTGGTGTATCCGAATTAGAATTTGGTGATCCTCCGATGGGAATCGTTCATGGAGCTTTAAGACCAACTCAGTTCTACTCTCCAAATGCCGATACAACGGGCTGTAGATTATTCATTAGCGAAACTGATGAAGAAATAATCTGTGGTTTTATCGCTATCGAAGATTTCTCACAAGATCTGGATGAACCTGCTATAGCAGTTACCGTATTAATTAGTGATTCTAAGGATTACGATAAATTTTTCAAACATCATGTAGATATGTACGAAAAACAATTCAACTGATAGATATGCCAGTAGCATGCGTTTTCTGCAAATATCCATCATTCACTTTATTGACGGCACGTCAATATAAGACATGCTCTGTCTCCAGGTTTGCTTAACCTGTCGTCTCCTGTGTGCCAAAAGAAGGCAAATAATTATGATGCGCTGTATTTTGAATTTATATAGACATAAGTGGCATTCTTTCATGCCCAATATAGCAGGACTTCTCTCAGTTTTAACTGCATTTAAAGTCCTCTCCTCACTTATATACTCAATAAACTTCAAAGTGCAGATTGTTTCAGGGAGCCACATTAAGTCCTGCAGATGAAAATATTTATTTTTGACTTTATTGAGTGTTTTAACCTTGGTCTTTATTATCAGCAGCCATTAACTCCAGCAGATTTCCATCAGGATCCCGAAAGAAAACAGATTGTGATGGCTGACCTGAACTCGTTTCACGGGGCACCGGGCCATGGATTATTTCGATATCGTTTTTCTCAAGTAGCTCTAACACGCTGAGAATTGTCCCTCCCCACCGGAAGCATAAATCAGCACTCCCTGGCATTGGCCTTTTAGCTACAAGTTCCACGCCATTCTCAACCTGATGTAAACTCAGGACAATATCACCCAGCGATACCTGCCTTACAAGCAGTTTCCCAAAGGGGGCGTACTCTGCATGAATTTTTGCACCAAACAATTTATCGTAAAAACAGTAAGATACTTCAAGGTCGGCAACAGTTATTGCAACATGATCAATGAGAGTTATTTTGTTCACAGGTGAACACCTTACGCTATACGTCGTTATGTCTCTGACACGGAACTGAGCACCTGAAAATTGTCGTTGATACGACAGCCCAGTTTCTGCCCCAGTTCCGGCAGGGTTCGTTCAAAAAATCCTCTTATCGCGTCCCTGAAGGCTTTCGCTGACGCAAAATACCGGTTATTCCGCACATGCTCATTCATCACCTTCCACAACCGTTCTGTCGGGTTCAGGTTCGGGCTGTACGGCGGCAGATAATGCAGTTCAATATTCATCACGAAGGCCCAGTCCTTAACCAGCGATGCCCGGTGATAAGGCGCACCGTCCAGTATCAGATGCACTTTCTGCGACACCGGATAAGTCTGGCGAACTGCAATAAAAAAACGGCAGATAGCATCCGCATTAATCTGCGGATAATCACGGGTCACCGTCCGGGCCAGGTCGTTCACGCTGAGGGCGCTGATGATGTTCAGGCGGGTCCGGCTCCCGGTGGTTTTCACCGCTTTCAGTTCCCCCTTTCTTATCCAGCCACAGCTCAGCTTCGTTGACTGCGTCGGATGTACCGCATCCATAAACAGAATGGGTTCGCTGTCACCGGCAGCCTGCTTCAGCGCTTCATAATGCGTCATGAACTGCTGCTGTTGTGCCGGGCAGAACTTATGGGGAATACCTGACGGTTTTTTCCAGGTGAACCCGTTGCGGTGAAGCCACTTATTCATACCCGGAATGCTGTAGCGCACACCGAAGCGGTCACGGACAAGCGACACGATACTGGCCGTCGTGATGTGAACAGTGTCAGTCAGAAGCTGACGAAGTTCGGCAGACTCCCCGGGAGTCAGATGCTCCTGCGAACCGCCGTTATCAGAGGTGAGCTTACCGTCGCTGAGATAATCCGATAGATGACGCAGAACCGTGGTCTCATGAATGAGCTGAGACTGCGCAATCATGGCAGGAGACCAGCCCTGAGCAGAAAGCAGCACGCAGCGTATCCGGTCGCAGACACGGCGGTCACGACTCTGCCGGTGCTGAGCCTCAAGGGCGGCAATCTGTGCGGAGGTCAGTTTTACGTTCATGGCCTGAGCATGATCCTCAGCACCGACGAAATCAAGCAGTTTCAATGATCACGGGTATAGCTGCCCTTTAGCATTACCGTTCACCTTGTTGCCTGTAACATCTGGCTCGCCCCAGTTTCCAGGAGACCGGGAGAGGTATTCGTCAGTCCGCCATTCTTGACAGAAGACAGAGGATAGATACCCTCAATGCCGCGACCAATGGCAAAAGACCTGTATACTTTTATTAATAATGCAATGTTACATGAAGTTATATTATTTCCTGAATCCACGTCGCAATAATCAATATTGTCCATGAAATATATACTGTGTTTTTATTCAGTACAGTACAATAAATAAAGCCAGATAAGATCCTCACCTGTCATAACGGAAGGATGGAATAAGCAGGAAGATTTTTAAAGAGCGCGGTATGAAAGTGTTACCAGCACTTCCACACCGCTAACCACAGACAACTAAACCGGAGTTGAATATGGCTGAGCAGAATTTTAAGCCAGAAAGTGCTATTGCCAAAATAGATTCTGATGAATCAGAAATAAGTGGTAAAAATTGCGAGCTGGAACGTAAAAAACCCGTTAAGCACTTGCAGAATAAATCCACAACGGAGTCACCACTACCGCTTGACCGCACGGAGTTTTATGACCGTATGCGGCATGACTATATCCCGCTCCAGGGTGACTGGCTTTCGCAGGCCGGATTTACGTCGGGTATGCCGGTAAAAATCAGAGTGATGCCAGATTGCATTGTGATCACCGCCCAGAACAGCCGGGAGCTGTTCGGTTGTGCCGAAGGGTTAAGCGCGGCTCATTTCAGCAAGAAGAAAATGGACTTGTGGATCAAGACGTTTCCCGGTGCGCTTAACGATACCGGTGACCTGCCGGTCATCCGGCGGGAGAATCCCCGCTATGATTGCCTGAAGCGAAGCCGTGACTGACCCTTAAGGTAAAATCCCGGCTCAGGCGGCCGGGATTTTTATGAAGATCAATCAGGATCTGAAGGCGGTGGTTTACGGGCTTTTCGCTCTTCTAAATAGCTGCCTTTCCCGGCTCTGGTGAATAATGCGCGAGCCGGAACGATATCCCCCGACCTACTGCGCCAGATTATCGTATCCGCGCCAGCGATAGTTAATCACCGACAGCACCCAGCAGGCGACAAACAGCCCGATAACCACAAAGCCGGCGTTGCCAAGATTATCGTTCAGCGCCCCCACCCAGCGCCACGGCCCACCGCTGAGCGCAAACTTATCCATCAGCAGGCCCAGCGCTTCCATGCCGCCGATAAACAGCGCCACCACCACCGAAGTTCCGGTAATGGTCATATTGTAATAGAGCTTGCGCTGCGGCTTGCTGAACGCCCAGCCGTAGGCGCCTACCATCAGGACGTTATCGAGGGTATCCACCAGCGCCATGCCGCTGGCAAACAGCGCCGGGAAGACCATAATCGACCAGATAGAGATGCCGCTCGAGGCGCTGGCGGCGGAGATGCCGAGCACGCCAATTTCTGTCGCGGTATCAAAACCGAGGCCGAACAGAAAGCCGACCAGGTACATCTGCCAGCTGCGGCTAATCAGGCGGAAGGTTTTGCCGAACAGCCAGCTCATCATCCCGCCGCCCGCCGCCACCTCATCGCTCACCTTCTCCCCGCGCTTCCACGCCCGAAAGCTGCGCCAGACGCTGCGCAGAATAACCAGGTTGATAAAGGCCATCAGCAGCAGAAACAGCGCCGAAACGGCGGTGCCGATCGCGCTGCCGGTATCGTGAAACCAGCTCATCTGCTGGCCGAACGCCGTCGCGGTGGCGGCAATGGCGGCGGAGGCCAGCACCACAATAGACGAGTGCCCAAGCGAGAACCAGGCGCCCACGCCGAACGGACGCCGCCCCTGCTGCATCATCTTGCGCGTCACGCTATCGATCGCCGCAATATGATCGGCATCGACCGCATGACGCAGGCCGTATCCCCAGGCCAGCAGGCTGGCGGCCATCAGCGCGCCGCTATCGCCAAAGGCCTGCCACGCCCAGACCCAGGCGATCAGATTGGCCACAATAAGCCCCAGCACCAGCGCCGCCGCGCGCGGCTGCTGGCGTAAAATCGTCACTATCATGATGGTATCCTGTGAACCTGCCGGCGCCCGACCGAACGCGATTGTTCCATCACCGGCAGGCAGCTGATGCGGAAATAGCAGAGTAAAATCCACCAGATAAAACGTCAATCGGCAAACCAGCAGCCGGTTGTGCGGACGTTAGCGCAGGGCGCCTCTTCACACTAACGTCAGGCCGTTGACGCTCCTGATGACGATCTCAGGCGCCGGGACCAGCGGTAAGAGATTCGCGTTCAATCAGCTCGCCGGAGAAGGTTTGCTGGAGTTTGAAATCGCCGCCGTCGAGCATAAAAATCAGCCGGTTAATACTCTCTTTGATCATCTCCGGCACCGGAATTTTGACGCTGGAGAGCGCCGGGATCATATAGGGCGCCAGTACGATGTCGTCGAAGCCAATCACCGAGACCTGCTCCGGCACCTTCACACCGTGCAGATGCAGCTGCTTCATCGCGCCAATCGCCATATCATCGTTGCTCGCCACCAGCGCGCTGTAGCTGACGCCGCGCTGGCGCAGGGTCTCAACCCCGGCCGCGCCGGTTTCCGGGGTCCATTTCCCCTTCACGATTAGCGCTTCGTTGAGCGCGATATCGTGCTGAGCCAGCGCCTCTTTGTAGCCGGCAAGGCGCTCGATGCCGGTAGGGGAATCCAGCGAGCCGGTGATAAACGCGATCTCACGATGGCCGCGGGCGATGAGCTGCCGTACCGCGGCCAGGGCCGAGGCTTTTTGATCGGACCAGACGCAGTGGCTGGCGTTGCGCCGCAGGCGGCGGTTAAGCACCATGATCGGCCGGTCGTGCTGCTCAACGATGGCGTCCATTTCATCGACGCTGAGAAAACGCGGATAGATAATAATCGCGTCGCAGCGCAGGTCGAGCAGGTACTGAATCGCCGCCCGCTCTTCGTCGGCGCTGTGCTTGCCGTCGGCCAGAATCAGCTGCCGCCCCTTGTCTTCGGTCATCCGCGCAACCTGGAACAGCAGCTCGCTGAAGTAGACCCCGTGATAGAGGGTGTTGGTGACCACCAGTCCGAGGGTCTGGCTCTTTTTGGTGGCGAGGTTGCGCGCCAGCAGGTTCGGCCGGTAGCCGCTTTCGGCAACGGCCTGGAACACGCGATCTTTCGTCTCCTGGCTGACGTAGCCGTTGCCCGATAGCACCCGCGAAACCGTCGCTTTCGACACTCCTGCGCGCTTAGCGACCTCCAGCATCGTTGCCATGTTGTTCTTCCTGTTGCAAAAAGATGCCCGCAGTGTACTGCACGCCCTGCCGTTTTACAGCCTCCACGCGCGCCCCGGAGCGGATTCTTTTCCGCGGCATAATCCGATCAAAATCACAAAATGAAAATAGTATTTTTTTAGATCTTGTTTACCAGTATGAAACTCATCATGATTTTGTGGAACCGGTTTCCTACACATGCACGATGCCACGCCGCTTTATGGCGCGGTGAAAAGCCAGTACCTCATTGATAAACAGGATAAAATCCGATGTCTAAAAATTATGCAGCCCTGGCGCAGCAGATCGTTTCGGCGATTGGCGGCGTGGATAACGTCAGCGCCGTCACCTACTGCATGACCCGCCTGCGTTTCGTGGTCAAAGACAACGAGCGGGTGGATAGCGCGACCCTAAAAGGGCTGAAAGGCGTACTGGGCGTCGTGCGCAGCGATAACCAGTGTCAGGTGATCGTCGGCAACACCGTTTCCCAGGCCTACCGTGAAGTGATGAGCCTGCTGCCGGGTGAGATGCGCCCGGCGGAGCCCGTCGGCAAGCCGCCGCTGACCTTCAGGCGGGTCGGCGCCGGGATCCTCGATGCGCTGATCGGCACCATGTCGCCGCTGATCCCGGCGATTATCGGCGGATCGATGGTCAAACTGCTGGCGATGATCCTCGAAATGAGCGGCGTCCTGACGAAGGGCGCGCCAACGCTCACCATTCTGACGGTGATTGGCGACGGCGCCTTCTTCTTCCTGCCGCTGATGGTCGCCGCCTCCGCGGCGGTCAAATTCAAAACCAATATGTCGCTGGCGATTGCCATTGCCGGGGTGCTGGTGCATCCGAGCTTTATCGATCTGATGGCCAAAGCCGCTCAGGGCGAACACGTCGAATTCGCCTTTATTCCGGTCACCGCGGTGAAATATACCTACACCGTGATCCCGGCGCTGGTGATGACATGGTGCCTCTCTTATATCGAGCGCTGGGTCGACAGGATCACCCCAGCGGTGACGAAAAACTTCCTCAAGCCGATGCTGATCGTACTGATCGCCGCGCCGCTGGCCATTCTGCTGATCGGCCCGCTGGGGATCTGGATCGGTAGCGCCATCTCGGCGCTGGTTTACACCGTGCACCACTATCTCGGCTGGCTGTCGGTGGCGATTATGGGCGCCCTGTGGCCGCTGCTGGTGATGACCGGGATGCACCGCGTCTTTACGCCGACTATCATTCAGACCATTGCCGAAAGCGGCAAAGAGGGGATGGTGATGCCGTCGGAAATCGGCGCCAACCTGTCGCTGGGCGGCTCATCGCTGGCGGTGGCCTGGAAAACGAAAAACCCGGAGCTGCGCCAGACGGCGCTGGCGGCGGCCGCGTCGGCCATTCTCGCCGGGATCTCCGAGCCGGCGCTGTACGGGGTTGCGATACGGCTCAAGCGCCCGCTGATCGCCAGCCTGATCAGCGGCTTTATCTGCGGCGCGGTCGCCGGCATCGCCGGGCTTGCCAGCCACTCCATGGCGGCGCCGGGCCTGTTTACCAGCGTCCAGTTCTTCGATCCGGCGAATCCAATGACTCTCGTCTGGGTCTTCGGCGTGATGGCGCTGGCGGTGGTGCTGTCGTTTGTTCTGACCCTGCTGCTCGGCTTTGAGGATATCCCGGTGGAAGATGCCGCCGCCGATGCCCGGCAGCGCCAGGCGACGAGCGAAGCATCCCACGCCTGAATATAATTTTTGATACAGAGGTAACGCATGGCGACTTTTCCACAAGGATTTTTATGGGGCGGCGCGCTGGCCGCTAACCAGGCTGAAGGGGCATATCTGGAGGGCGGCAAAGGGCTGACCACCGTCGATACCCTTCCCCACGGCGCCAGGCGCCTGCCGGTCAAGCTGGGGCTGGAAAAGCGCTTCCAGCTGCGTGACGATGAGTTCTATCCCAGCCATACGGCGATAGACTTTTATCATCGTTATAAAGAGGACATCACCCTGATGGCGGAGATGGGCTTTAGCGTATTCCGCACCTCCATCGCCTGGAGCCGCCTGTTCCCCAACGGCGACGAGCGGGAGCCGAACGCGCAGGGGATCGCCTTCTACCGTTCGCTGTTTGAGGAGTGCAAAAAGCACAATATCGAGCCGCTGGTAACCCTGTGCCACTTCGACGTGCCGATGCACCTGGTGACCGAGTACGGCTCCTGGCGCAATCGCAAAATGGTCGGTTTTTTTACCCACTACGCCCGCACCTGCTTTGAAGCCTTTGACGGGCTGGTGAAGTACTGGCTGACCTTTAACGAGATCAACATCATGCTCCACAGCCCCTACTCCGGCGCCGGCCTGGCGTTCGAAGAGGGGGAGAATCAGGATCAGGTGAAGTATCAGGCCGCGCACCACGAGCTGATTGCCAGCGCCCAGGTGACCAAAATCGCCCACGAGGTGAACGCGCAGAACCAGGTGGGTTGCATGCTGGCGGGCGGCAACTTCTATCCTTACTCCTGCAAGCCGGAAGATGTGTGGATGGCGCTGGAGAAAGATCGCGAAAACCTGCTCTTTATCGACGTGCAGGCGCGCGGCGCCTGGCCGGTATGGGCGGCGCGGATGCTCCGCGAGAAAGGCGTGACGATTGTCAAAGAGCCGGGCGACGACGAGATCCTGCGCAACACCGTCGATTTTGTCTCCTTCAGCTACTACGCCTCGCGCTGCGCCTCGGCGGAGATGAACGCCAGCAACACCAACGCGGCCAATATCGTGAAGTCGTTAAAAAACCCCTATATTCAGGCCAGCGAATGGGGCTGGGGAATCGACCCCCTCGGCCTGCGCATCACCATGAATATGATGTATGACCGCTACCAGAAGCCGCTGTTCCTCGTGGAAAACGGCCTCGGCGCGCGGGATGAAATCGACGCCAACGGCGAGATTAACGACGACTACCGCATCAGCTATCTGCGCGAGCATATCAAAGCGATGGGCGACGCTATCGCTGACGGTATTCCGGTAATGGGCTACACCAGCTGGGGCTGCATTGACCTGGTGGCCGCCTCCACCGGCGAGATGAGCAAACGCTACGGCTTCATCTACGTTGACCGCGATGACGCCGGCAACGGCACCCTCGACCGTAAGCGCAAGAAATCGTTCTGGTGGTATAAAAAGGTCATTGCCAGCAACGGCGAAGATCTGGCGTAACGGTCATCCCCCGGATGGCGGCGCGGCCCGTCCGGGGAAGCCTCACCTCGCCAGCGCTTCCGGCGCCCGGGCCTAAAGCGTCCCCCCTGCTTTCGCGGATGAAAAGATGGGGCATGTCCAAAGATGAGCTACTATAGGTTCGACACGCACTCAATCGGGTACATAAGGAGATTCTATGGCGGTATCAGCACGTAACCAGCTCGCCGGCACGGTCAGCGCGGTAGCCACGGGCGCAGTCAACGATGAGATTGAATTAACCCTCGCGGGCGGCGCGAAGCTGGTGGCAATTGTCACCCACAGCAGCAGGGAGGCGCTGGGCCTGGCCGCAGGAAAAGAGGCCATCGCGCTGATTAAAGCGCCGTGGGTCACCCTCGCGACCGAAGATTGCGGGCTGAAGTTCTCCGCGCGCAACCAGTTTGCCGGTAGCGTGACCCGCGTAACGCAGGGCGCTGTCAACGACACCGTACATATTCAAACCGATGCCGGTTTTGAGGTTGTCGCCGTGGTCACCAACGAAAGCCAGCAGGAGATGCAGCTCGCCCAGGGCAGCCGCGTCATCGCGCTGATCAAAGCGTCGGCGATCCTCATCGCCACCTGCGCTTAAGTCATGCTCAAAACGCCGCTGCACTCTACGTTGCGTGAAGCGGCGTTGTTCATTAAGAACGCCCGCTAACCGGCGGCGCTACGCCGATCTATTCTTCCCACGCTCATTATTACCCCGCCATCTAAATAATAATCATTTCCATTTATCAATAGCCTGTGCTATATAACATAGCACAGGCTATAAATGATGCTTAATTAATCGCAACGTTGTGAGGGAACCTATGCTGCACCTGCCACCGCTGAAACACCTGATATTTGCCGCCACCCTGGCGATCTTCGCCGCCGCCCCCGCGCAGGCGAAGGAGAAATTTAAGGTCATCACCACCTTTACGGTGATCGCCGATATGGCGCAGAACGTGGCCGGCGACGCCGCCGAGGTCAGCTCAATTACCAAACCGGGAGCCGAGATCCATGAGTATCAGCCCACGCCGGGCGATATCAAGCGCGCCCAGGGAGCGCAGCTCATTCTCGCCAACGGCCTGAACCTCGAACTGTGGTTCGCCCGCTTCTATCAGCACCTCAACGGCGTGCCGGAAGTGGTGGTCAGCAACGGCATTCAGCCGATGGGCATCAGCGACGGCCCCTATAACGGCAAGCCCAACCCGCACGCGTGGATGTCGGCGGACAACGCCCTAATCTACGTCGATAACATCCGCGACGCGCTGGTGAAATACGATCCCGACAACGCCGACGTCTATCGCCGCAACGCCGAGGCCTATAAGGAAAAAATCCACCAGACCATGGCGCCGCTGAAAGCGCAGCTGGCGAAGCTGCCGGAGGATAAGCGCTGGCTGGTCACCAGCGAAGGTGCATTCTCCTACCTCGCCCGCGATAACGGCCTGCAGGAGCGCTACCTATGGCCGATTAACGCCGACCAGCAGGGCACGCCGCAGCAGGTGCGCAAAACCATCGACACCATGAAAAAAGAGCATATCCCGACCATCTTCAGCGAAAGCACCATCTCCGATAAGCCGGCGCGCCAGGTCGCGCGGGAAGCGGGCGCCCACTACGGCGGCGTGCTCTACGTTGACTCCCTGAGCGCCGCCGACGGCCCGGTACCGACCTATCTCGATCTGCTGCGGGTGACCACGCAAACCATCGTCCAGGGCATCAACGACGGCCTGAGGAAACAGTCATGAGTACAGAGTCGGCGGGGCTGGTCATCGACAGGGTCAGCGTCACCTACCGCAACGGCCATACCGCGCTGCGGGATGCCTCCTTCAGCGTCCCGCAGGGTTCGATTGCCGCGCTGGTCGGCGTCAACGGCTCGGGGAAATCAACCCTGTTTAAAGCGCTGATGGGCTTCGTGCGTCTGGCGCGCGGCGAGATTGCGATCCTCGGTCGGCCGGTCAACCAGGCGCTGCGGCAAAATCTGGTGGCCTACGTCCCGCAGTCCGAGGAGGTCGACTGGTCGTTCCCGGTGCTGGTGGAGGACGTGGTGATGATGGGCCGCTACGGCCATATGGGCTGGCTGCGGCGGGCAAAAGCTCGCGACCACCAGATCGTTGACGCGGCGCTGGCGCGCGTGGGGATGAGCGAATACCGCCAGCGGCAGATCGGCGAACTCTCCGGCGGCCAGAAGAAGCGCGTGTTCCTTGCCAGGGCCATCGCCCAGCAGGGCAAGGTGATCCTGCTGGATGAACCCTTTACCGGCGTCGACGTGCAGACCGAAGCGCGGATCATCTCCCTGCTGCGGGAGCTGCGCGACGAAGGCTGCACCATGCTGGTCTCAACCCACAATCTCGGCTCGGTCAGCGAATTTTGCGACTACACCGTGATGGTCAAAGGCACCGTCCTCGCGAGCGGCCCAACCGAGACCACCTTTACCGCCGAGAATCTCGAGCTTGCCTTTAGCGGCGTGCTGCGCCACGTGGTGCTCAAGGGCGGCGAGGAACGGATTATTACCGACGATGAGCGGCCGTTTATCAGCCGCCGGGCGACGGGAGGAGAAGGATGAGCTGGCTGCTGGAGCCGTTTGGCTATCAATATATGCTGAACGCGATGTGGGTCTCGGCGCTGGTGGGCGGCGTGTGCGCGTTTCTCTCGTGCTACCTGATGCTGAAAGGCTGGTCGCTGATTGGCGACGCCCTTTCCCACTCGATCGTTCCCGGCGTGGCGGGGGCCTATATGCTCGGCCTGCCCTTTGCGCTGGGCGCCTTTCTCTCCGGCGGGCTGGCGGCGGGCAGCATGCTGTTTCTCAACCAGCGCTCTAAGCTCAAGGAAGACGCCATTATCGGGCTGATTTTCTCCTCCTTCTTCGGCATCGGGCTGTTTATGGTGTCGCTCAACCCCACCTCGGTCAATATTCAGACCATTATCCTCGGCAATATTCTGGCGATTGCTCCGGAGGATATTATCCAGCTGGCGGCGATCGGTTTTATTTCGATAATCATCCTGCTGCTGAAGTGGAAAGATCTGATGGTGACCTTTTTCGATGAAAGCCACGCCCGCTCCATCGGCCTCAACACCACCGGGCTCAAGCTGCTGTTCTTCACCCTGCTGGCGGCCTGTACCGTGGCGGCGCTGCAGACCGTGGGCGCGTTTCTGGTGATTTGCCTGGTGGTCACCCCCGGCGCCACCGCCTGGCTGCTCACCGACCGCTTTCCGCGCCTGCTGGCGATTGCCGTCGCCATCGGCAGCCTGACCAGCTTTTTCGGCGCCTGGCTGAGCTACTATCTGGACGGCGCCACCGGCGGCATTATCGTGGTGGCCCAAACGCTGCTGTTTCTGGCGGCATTTATTTTCGCGCCAAAGCACGGCCTGCTTGCCAGCCGCCATCGCACCAGGGAGGCCTCATGCTGACCGCTCTGCTCGACCCGTTCCAGTTCCCTTTTATGATCAACGCCATGCTGGTGGCGGCTATCGTTGCCGTTCCCTGCGCGCTGCTGTCGGTGTTTTTGGTGCTTAAAGGCTGGGCGCTGATGGGCGACGCCATGAGCCACGCGGTGTTTCCCGGCGTGGTGGTGGCGTACATCGTCGGCATTCCGTTCGCCATCGGCGCCTTTATTGCCGGGCTGTTCTGCGCCATTGCCACCGGCTATCTTGATGACAACAGCCGCATCAAGCGCGATACGATTATGGGGATCGTCTTTTCCGGCATGTTTGGCGCCGGCCTGGTGCTGTACGTCGCCATTCAGTCCGAGGTCCATCTCGACCATATTCTGTTCGGCGATATGCTGGGCATCTCCGCCAGCGATATCGCGCAAACCTCGCTAATCGCGCTGGCTATTGCGCTGATTATTGGGCTGAAGTGGCGCGATTTTCTGCTGCACGCCTTCGACCCACATCAGGCTAAGGCCAGCGGCCTCCGCTGCGGGCTGCTGCACTATGGGCTGCTGTGCATGATTGCGCTGACGATCGTCGCGACGCTGAAAGCGGTGGGGATTATTCTGTCGATTTCGCTGCTGATCGCCCCGGGCGCTATCGCCCTGCTGCTGACCCGGCGTTTTATCAGCGCCCTGCTGCTGGCTGTGGCGCTCGCCGTGGGCTGTTCGTTGGGCGGCGTCTGGCTGTCGTTCTATCTCGATAGCGCCCCGGCGCCCACCATCGTGGTGCTGTTCACCGCGCTGTTCGTCATGACGTTCGTTTATACGACGATGCGCGATAGCCGGACGCAGGCCGAATCCGCGGAGGCCGAGAGCTAGCGCCGGCTATTTTTTAGGCCGGTACTTTTCCGGCAGCTCGGGGACCGGCCGCTTATCGTCAATCAGATGACGGATGGTTAATATCGGGTGGCGCCAGAGCATTCGCGGCCCCGCCCAGCGCATGATCTGCTTCATCTCTTCGCGTCTTGCCGGCTGATAGCAGTGCACCGGGCACTGCTTGCAGGCCGGCTTTTCTTCACCAAACACGCATTTATCCAGCCGCTTATCGGCATAGGCATTGAGCGCCTGATAGTGCTCCGCGTCGGCGAGGGCATCCGGACAGCGGCGCTGATAGAGCGAAATCATCCTGCTGATGGTCTCTTTTTCGCGATCGATACGTTTACCCGCCATAGCCTGCCCTCGGCAACAAAGATGCACCTATAATACACCTTCAGACGGCGCGGCGCAGCCGCTTACTCCCTGAGGATTAGGCCGGTTTATCCACGTGTCCCAGCGATTTTTCCGGGAAGCAGACGTCGCGCACCCGCCGCTTAAGCTCCGCCGCATCGGGGAAGCCCTCATCCTGCTTGCGATCCCAGATTTGCACATCGTCCACGCTGATGGTGAATATTCCCCCGGTTCCCGGCACCAGCGTGACCGAGGCGATATCGGTGCTGAAGGTGTGCAGCAGCTCCTGCGCCATCCAGCTGGCGCGCAGCATCCAGTTACACTGGGAGCAGTAGGTGATGGTAATGGCGCGTTTAGTCATTGTTGTCCTCAATAATCCTTACCCAAATGATCAGGTACGTTAATCGTTAAGCCGAATTGTAATCAACTTTATGGATAAAATGTGGAGATATAATGAATTGGTTGCAAATGGAAATACTTATCATTAGTATTAGCAGGATCACAGGGAAGGAATTCGCCAGCAAAGGGAAATCACGGGGTGAATCGACCAATCTGGAAGTAACGCGTGGGCCAATACTAATAATTATCAAGGCGTGGCTACTATGTACAAATCCACTCAGTCAACGGCATGGTTTAAAAAAAGCCTGCTGGTGACTTCTTTGCTCGCAGCAATTTATCAGACCACCGCCGGGGCGGCTGACAGCACCAATAAAAACCTTACCAGCGATGCATCATCCGATGATAGCTCGGAGGTGATGACCGTGACCGCACCGGCTCCCGTGCTGAAAGCAGGCAGCGAACACTCCATTAGCGCTCAGGATCTGCAGGACAAAGGCGCCAAAGATTTCGGCTCCATCATGCGCTATGAGCCGCTGATTGGCGCCACCGGCGCCAGCGGCGGATCGGGCAACGGCAAAAGCGGCTTCGACCGCGGCGGCTACACCGGCTACAACATTCGCGGCATGGAGAGCAACCGCGTCGGTATCGACGTCGACGGTATCGCCCAGCCGAACGCCACCGGACGCAGCTACGTCAGCCGCGCGGGCCTCAACACCTTCGGCATCGGCCGCGACTACATTGACCCGTACATGTACGGCAGCATTGATATTCAGTCCGGCGCCACCTCCACCGAAACGGCCAACAGCTCCATCGGCGGTAACGTCTCTTTCCGTCCGAAATCTGCCGATGACTACCTGCGTCCGGGCAAAACCAGCGCCTTCGGCTACCAGAGCGGCTACGACTCCGCCGACCGCAGCTGGCACAACGGCGTCACCATCGCCGGCGGCGATGAGACCCTGCGCGGGATCTTCGTCTACAGCCGTCGCGACGGTCAGGAAACGGAAAATAACAGCGGAACGATCGATTCATACCCGGCCAACTGGCACTCCGACGCCTTTATGACTTCCGGGATCTGGCAGCCAAATGAAGAGCACAAGCTGACCGGCACCTTCGATTACTACCATAAAACCAACCATACGCATTACGACACCTGGGACTCCAGCGGCAGCAGCGTTATCGGCACCGCCAACCAGACCAGCCAGACGCGTCGCTGGGGCCTGAGCCTGAAAGACGACTGGACGCCGATGAACGACTATATCGATAGCATGTCGACTAAGGTCTACTACCAGCATACCGAGGCCCATGACTGGACCTATATGCCGGATAGCACCACCCTGGCAATGGAGACCGTGAACTCGAACTTTGACACCGACACCTGGGGGTTCCAGACCGCGCTGGCCAAATCCGTGGGCCGTCATGACCTGAGCGGCGGCCTCAACGCCAGCACCAGCAAAACCCAGCGTCCGTTCAGCCAGTCCCCGGTGCCGAGCGTCTACAGCGCGATCATGCAGCCGGAAGCGGATAGCCGCGGCTACGTCATCGCCGGCTTCGTGCAGGATAAGATTAACTTCGATCTAGACAGCCATAACTTCGCCGTGATCCCGGGCATTCGCGTAGTGCACCAATCTACCAAGCCTGAGAACCTCTCGGATCTGACCACCAACAGCAGCGTGCTGACCGGCTCCGCCGTCTCGACGCTGTACGGTAAGAACTCCGATACCCAGGCGCTGCCGTCGCTGACCCTGCAGTACGAGATGACTCCGCGCCTGATGACCTACCTGCAGTACCAGCGCGGCGCGCAGTTCCCGAACGCCAGCCAGCTGTACGGCTCATGGAACCTCGGTTCCAGCTATGCCGGACGGGCGCAGTACGCGCTGATCGGCAACACCGATCTGAAAACCGAAACCAGCGATAACTTCGAGTGGGGGATGAAGGGCGAGGTGACGGAAGGCATCACCATGCGCACCGCGCTGTTCTACAACAGCTATAAAAACTTTATCGCTTATAGCCGCTATACCCGCTCCGGCAACCCGGATCACTTCACCAACGTGCCGTCAAATATCTACACCATTTACCAGGCGGAAAACCGCGATAAGGCCTATATCTACGGCGGCGAAATCAGCGCCAAATTTAACTTTGGCACCTGGTTTGAAGAGGTTAACGGCCTGAGCGCCACCCTCGCCTACGGCTATAGCGAAGGGAAATCGAAGTCCAGCTATAACGGCGACAAGTACGTTGACCTCGATAGCGTCGCGCCAATGAAGGCTATCGTCGGCGTGGCGTGGGACGACCCGGCAAAAGTGTACGGTACCGCGCTGACCGCGACCTTTGTTAAGGGCAAACGTGCCAGCACCACCAACCGCGAAAGCTATACCAACACCGGCTCGGCGATCACAGATTCCACCAGCGAATATATGCGCGTGCCCGGCTACGGCATGCTCGACTGGACCGCTTACTGGCAGGTGGCGAAGAACGTGCGCCTGAACGGCGGGATTTACAACATTACCGATCGTAAATACTGGGATTACCTGAGCAGCCGTAATATTGAGACATCGACCAACCAGGATGCCAACGACAAAGCGCTGGCGACGATGCCTGGCCGTACCTGGCAGCTGGGCGTGAACGTCGATTTTTGATCGGCCAGATAATAAGAAACCTGCCCCCGGCCATCGTGCCGGGGATACTCATCGTAGAGAAGGATGTGAATTATGCGAGACGCTCAACATCAACATGCCCCGCTGTGGCAGCGCTATCTGACCACTAAAGCGCAATCTTCCGCCAAATACGCCCGCGATATCGCCGCCGAAATGGGGATTAGCGAAGCCGAACTGACCGAAGCTCGCCTCGGCTACGATGCCGTGCGTCTGCAGGACGACGCGCGCGCGATTCTGGCCGCGCTGGAAGCGGTCGGCGAAACGAAGTGCATTTGCCGCAACGAATACGCGGTACACGAGCAGGTCGGCGAATTTACCCACCAGCACCTCACCGGCCACGCCGGGCTGGTGCTCAACCCGCGGGCCCTCGACCTGCGCCTGTTTCTCAGCCAGTGGGCTAGCGCGTTCCACCTGACCGATAACGATCGTCAGAGCATTCAGTTCTTCGATCATCACGGCGACGCGCTGCTGAAGGTCTACGCCATCGAGCAAACCGATATGGTCGCCTGGGACGCGCTGATCGCTGAGCATACCCAAAACGAACCAACGCCGCTGAAAATTCGTCCGGCGGAGATCGCAAAATATGCCGATACCGTCGACGCAGCCGCGCTGGAGAGCGAATGGCGCGCGATGACCGACGTGCACCAGTTCTTCGTCCTGCTGAGAAAGCACAATCTGTCGCGCCAGCAGGCTTTCCGGGCGGTGAGCGACGACCTCGCCTGCCGCATTGAAAACGATGCCCTGCCGCGCCTGCTGGGCACCGTCCGCGAAGAGGGCAACGAAATTATGATTTTCGTCGGCAACCGCGGCTGCGTGCAAATTTTCACCGGCGCGCTCGAAAAGCTGCTGCCGATGCGCGGCTGGCTCAATATTTTCAATAGCACCTTTACGCTGCACCTGCGCGAAGACAGCGTTGATGAGGTTTGGGTGACCCGCAAGCCGACCGCTGACGGTCACGTCACCAGCGTCGAGCTGTTCGCCAAAGATGGCACGCAGATCGCCCAGCTCTTCGGCCAGCGCAGCGAAGGCCACCCGGAGCAGGAGCAGTGGCGCAGCCAGGTTGACCGTCTGACGACGGAAGGACAGACCGCATGAAGCGCTGGCTCGTACTGCTGACGGCCTTGCCGCTGTTTGCCAGCGCCGCCGCCGAGCGCATCATCACCCTCGGTGGCGACGTCACCGAAGTGGTTTACGCCCTCGATGCCCAGCAGCAGCTGGTCGCCAAAGACAGCACCAGCACCTGGCCCGCCGAGGCCCAGTCGCTGCCGGACGTTGGCTATCTGCGCCAGCTCAACGCCGAAGGGATCCTCTCGCTGCGTCCGACCCTCGTGCTGGCCAGCGCCCAGGCCCAGCCTTCGCTGGTGCTAAAAAAGGTGCAGGAAAGCAGCGTGAAGGTCATCGACGTACCGGGCGGCTACGATCTGGCGGCGATCGACAACAAGGTCGCTACGATTGCCGGGGCCTTAGGCAAACAGGCACAGGGCGATGCGCTGCTGCAGACGCTGCACCAGCAGATCGCGCAGATCCCCACCCGGCCGCTTAACAAGCGGGTGCTGTTTATTCTCAGCCACGGCGGAATGAGCACCCTGGTTGCCGGGAAGCAGACGGCGGCCGATGGCGCAATCCGCGCCGCCGGCCTGCAGAACGCGATGCAGGGCTTCGACCACTACCGCAGCATGTCCCAGGAGGGGGTGATCGCCAGCCTGCCGGACCTGGTGGTGATTTCCGCCGACGGGCTTAAGGGCATGGGAGGCGAAGCGGGCCTGTGGAAGCTCCCCGGCCTCGCGCAAACCCCGGCGGGCCGCAATAAGCAGGTGCTGGTGATTGACGATATGGCGCTGCTCGGGTTCGGCCCGCGCACGCCGCAGGCGGTGCTCGAACTGCGGCAAAAAGCGGAGCAGCTGCCCTGATGCGCGTTGCTCCCGCCCGAACGCTGTGGCTCATGCTGCTGCTGCTGGCAGGGCTGACGCTGTTCGCCACCACTCTCGGGGCGATGCGTCTGCCGCTCGCCAGCCTGTGGCCGTCCGGCGATGAAGTGCTGCGCCATATCTGGCTGACGATTCGCCTGCCCCGCGTGCTGCTGGCGCTGCTGGTGGGTGCCGCGCTGGCGCTCTCCGGCTGCGTGATGCAGGGGCTGTTTCGCAACCCGCTCGCCGACCCCGGCCTGCTGGGGATCAGCAGCGGCGCGGCGCTGGCGGTAGCCTGCTGGCTGGTGCTGCCGCTGTCGGTCCCGGTGCTGGTGGCGCTCTACACCCCGATGCTGGCGGCGTTTATCGGCAGCATGGCGGTCATGGTGGTAATTTTTATCCTCAGCCGGGCCGGCGGCGGCTCGCTGTCGCGCCTGCTGCTGGTCGGGATTGCCATCAACGCGCTGTGCGGCGCGCTGGTGGGCGTGCTGGCGTGGATAAGCAACGACACGCAGCTGCGCCAGCTTTCGCTGTGGGGAATGGGCAGCCTCGGACAGGCCGAGTGGCCTACGCTGCTGGTGGCGGCCACGCTGATGGTTCCGGCGTCAGCGGCGGTATGGCTGATGGCGACGCGCCTCAATTTACTGCAGCTCGGCGATGAAGAAGCGCACTACCTCGGGGTCAACGTCCGGGCGCTGCAGCGACTTCTGCTGCTGTGCAGCGCGCTACTGGTGGCGGCGTCGGTCGCCGTCAGCGGAGTGATCGGCTTTATTGGCCTGGTGGTTCCGCATCTGATGCGGATGTGGCTGGGGCCGGACCATCGCGGCCTGGTCCCCGGCTCGCTGCTCGCCGGCGCGATTTTACTGCTCCTCGCCGATACCCTCGCCCGCACCGTCGCCGCGCCCGCCGAAATGCCGGTCGGCCTGCTGACCAGCATGCTCGGCGCGCCGTGGTTTTTATGGCTTATTTTCCGCCAGCAGAGGACGCTCAATGGATAACAGCTATATCGCCCGCTCTCTGTCGCTGCGCGTCGGCCAACGCCTGCTGATTAACGATATTTCTCTGCAGCTGAGCGCAGCCGGAATGACGGCGCTGATTGGCCCGAACGGCGCGGGCAAATCGACCCTGCTCCGCCTGCTGACCGGCTTTTTAACCCCCGACAGCGGCGAACGGATCGTGGAGGACCGGCCGCTGGAAAGCTGGACGCCGGAGGCGCTCTCCCGCCGCCGGGCGGTGATGCTGCAGCGCACGCAGCTGCACGCCGACTGGCCCATTGAGACGGTGATCGCCATGGGGCGCTCGCCGTGGGGCAAAACCCCCGACCTGCAGACGGTACGCAGGGTGATGGCGGAGACCGGCTGCGACCATCTGGCCGGCAGGCGCTACCCTTCGCTCTCCGGCGGCGAGCAGCAGCGGGTGCAGCTGGCCCGCTGCCTCGCCCAGCTGTGGCGCGACAACGCGCCGCAGGGCTGGCTGTTTCTTGATGAGCCGACCTCGGCGCTGGATCTCTACTATCAGCAGCACCTGCTGCGCCTGCTGAAGCGGCTGACCCGCAGCGGCATGCTGCACGTCTGCATCGTGCTGCACGATCTTAACCTCGCCGCGCTGTGGGCCGACCATATCCTGCTGATGCATCAGGGGAAGCTGGTGGCGGAAGGCACGCCGCATGAGGTGATACAGCAGCCGATCATCAGCCGCTGGTACGGCGCCGACGTGCGCACCGGCCAGCACCCCGACCACGCGATCCCGCAGGTCTATCTGGCGCCCTAATCCCGCCGCGGGTAGCGCGATCGTCCGCGCTACCCGCTTTAGCAACTGGAACGCGGATCGCTGCATCTCGTTTCGTCACTTTCCCTGAAAGTCGTATCTCCGTTATGATGTCTCTCCAATGTGATACCAACGAAAACAAAAAAGATCGCAACCCATTAAAACCCAGGGAGCTGGATAACTTTCTATGAGTACAATCGACAATCTCGACGCCCACACCCCAATGATGCAGCAGTATTTTTTATGTTTTTTAACACGTTGATTTAAAACAAGAATAATAATTGTAAGGAAGTTTGAGTTACTTATGGGTTACTTCTTGGGGGATTAAAAAACGTACAGAATGGTGAGAAGGTCTAAAGTAACACCCGAACAAAACAATGTCGAGTGTTAATGAGGCGTATACTTGTATTTTTTGTGCTTCTCAGGTTTAGGCCCTGGTCGAGGGCGTGGATTAGGCTCGGATTGCTCCCTGATTTTTTTCTCGCGTTCAAACAGAGCCTTGTTGTTTTCTGTACTGTTGTAGTTGTTTGAGTACTCTGTCATTTTGTCCCATTGAACTGTTGAAATCATTCTTCTGGTAACGGGATCAACCATGACGCTATCGTCTTTCTTCTCGGTAATGCACCCAACTTGCTGATTTAGTGTATGATGGTGTTTTTGAGGTGCACCTGTGGCTTCCGTCTCCGTCTGCTGTCCCTCCTGTTCCGCCACTGAGGGCGTGATGCGTAACGGCAAAAGTACTGCCGGGCATCAGCGTTATCTCTGCTCTCACTGCCGTAAAACATGGCAGCTTCAGTTCACTTATGCCGCTTCTCAGCCCGGTACACACCAGAAAATCATTGATATGGCCATGAACGGAGTCGGTTGCCGCGCTACCGCACGCATTATGGGCATTGGCCTCAACACCATTTTCCGCCATTTAAAAAACTCAGGCCACAGTCAGTAACCTCCCGGATAAATCCGGGAAGTGACGTCATCGTCTGTGCGGAGATGGACGAGCAGTGGGGTTACGTCGGGGCCAAATCGCGCCAGCGCTGGCTGTTTTACGCGTATGACAGGATACGCAGGACGGTGGTGGCACACGTCTTTGGTGAGCGGACCATGGCCACACTGGAACGTCTTCTGAGCCTGCTGTCGGCTTTTGAAGTGGTGGTATGGATGACAGACGGCTGGCCGCTGTATGAATCCCGTCTTAAGGGAAAGCTGCACGTTATCAGCAAGCGTTACACGCAGCGTATTGAGCGGCACAACCTGAACCTGAGGCAGCATCTGGCGCGGCTGGGCAGGAAGTCGCTGTCGTTCTCAAAATCAGTGGAACTGCATGACAAAGTCATTGGGCACTATCTGACGATAAATCATTACCAATAAATTGGAGTCATTACCTTTCTTCTCTTGTTGAATAGCAGGACTCTTTAAAACACTATTACTGACAGCCCCTTGATGGTTGGATTCTTCTTTTGTTTTTTTCTCAAACTTACCTGCAAAAATGTCTTGTATACGATTTACGAACGCCATCATTAATGCCCCTGCCATTTTAGATAGCTGTTTTCCTGGGGTGTCGTTTTTCTTTGCTTTATGAACGTCTAACACCTTATTTTCGCTATTGGCACTCGTTCCAGCATATGAAGATGCTGGTTTACGTGCGAGCGGGGATTTTATCTCATTGTTTTTAGATGTTGTATCAGGAGAGGAAAACATAACTTTATTGCGTGGTCTTCTGACTTTTACAATTTCAACAGGTTTAGATTCTTTTTTTTTCTTCTCTGGTTTTTTAAGATCAATAATAATAGGCTCCTTTGTATTTAATATATTTTTAAATGATTGGTATTCCTCATCAACTTTTTTATCGTGTTCTTGTCTTTCGTAGACACGTTGATTTTTCACATCATCATTAAAATCACGCCTGTTAATGTATTTAGTTGCAGGTCTGTCTAACTCAATAACCTTTTTATAATTTTCGGCGGATGGATCTGATTCAAAGTTATCAAGAGCATCTTTTAACTGTGCTTCAAGTGTACGGTGATCAATGCGTGTTTGATGGCCATATTTTGCAAGATGCTTATTTGCTATATCAGCCCAACCTTTTCGCCACTGCTCTAACATTTCATCGTTATTCCATGTTCTTCCGATCACGTTCTTTTTTGCAAACTCCTTACCGTTTATGGCAAGTTCCCTTGTCGTTGTCATAATGTGGGCATGAATATTTTCAGGGTTATCAATATGAATAGCATAGTTTGCAATCATGCCCTGTTTAGTAAAATGTTCCGTGATGAAATCTTCAAGTAGTTCTCTATTCTGCTCATGCTTTAACTCATTAGGTAAAGCAATAATGAACGAACGAGCAAGGCGACTGTTAGAACGATTTTCTTTCTTTTCTACTTCGTTCCAAAGATAAGAAGCATCTTTAAATTTAAGGTCTGCACCCTCTGGAAGCAAAACATCAGAATGATAAATATCATCATGCTTTTTCGCATACTTCCATGTTGAACCATCACGATCATTATGTAGATCTTGACGATTAATATATGCAGCATGAGCGACTGCATTATTGAGTTTTCCTGCACGGGAAACTATCTTACATTGAAAACTATATATAGCCATGTGTAATCCTTTTCTCTTGTGTTTCTCTTTTTTTGCTTTTGATTTTAGAGGCTCCCGCCAGACCCGCTACAAAAATAAGCGCAGCGAAATTTTTGTGTAAGCGGGCATTGCTTTGTTATTTTTCATCGCTGGTCGCTCTGAAAATAACTGCAATGAAAATCTCGTTTTTCTTTATATATAAGTTTTAACATGGATATTCACTTTTGACAAATTGACGGAAATATATTAATAAATAGACATAATAAAAATGCAATGCATTAAATCCAATATTTAAATAAATGCATCAAAAAAATATTTTATTATTTGCGATCGGCACGGCGAGCGAAGCGATACAATGCCTATGGCAAGAATTCCACAAAATAATAAGAGAGGTAAAAAATGGCAGGAAAAACACTAGAAGAAAAACTCATATATCATCAACAAAAACTTAATGCGATTAAAAATAAAGTGGTACAACGAAATAGAAAACAGAAAGAAGCAGAAAGAAGAGAACGCACGCACAATATTATTGTTTTCAGCACTGCGATAATGAAACTATTAGATTTAGACCATAAAGAGCTTGAAAATAACTTACCTTTTATGCTCGGTTTTCTGGAACGTAAAAAAGACTATATTAATCAAAAACAGAATAAAGACCGAGGATTAGAGATTTTAAACGCGTGGCGTTTAAATAATGATAAGCCTAAAAATGAAGATCAGCCCACGGCAAAGGTTCCGCCCCTTTCAAATGCTGATAAAACTGATAAGAAACCAGAATTATCAGAAGATGCATTAGCATTGTTGGATATGAATAGATAAAGTATATCAGCTAGGATTCGACCTGACACACCCATGGCACAGAGAAAAACCTAATCTGACAGGCAGCCCTGTGCCATAAGCGAAAGTTGATGGGGCAACTTAAACGCGAACATTATACGACAAAGCTCTTGATATTGTATCTGTATACTGTATATTTAAACATAATTTAAATTGAAATGGACATTTTAGATGAATAGTATTGTCGAAGAGATAAATTTAGAAGTCTGCGCAAATCCTGACGCTACACAATTACTTCCTATTGAAGAAGGTCTTAACAATTTCAACGAATTAATGACAGGGATGAGTGATCGCCAGCCATTGGCTGTATTAATAAAATCAAATAAAAATGGTGAAGTACTAGGGGGAATGCAAGGGCGCTCTTCATTAGGTCTACTTTTTATAGATCTTTTCTATCTTCCACCGGAGTTGCGGAATATGGGGATTGGCACAGAAATCCTTTTCCGCTTTGAGGAGGAAGGAAGGAAAAGGGGCTGTACTGCAGCATTCTTATACACAATTAGCTTTCAGGCCCCTGAATTCTACAAAAAACACGGTTGGGAAGAATTCGGGCGAATTGACTGCAAACCCGAGGGAACGAGCCGTATCTTTATGAAAAAGTCTTTATAAACTATCAGCTCAAATCTGAGCTGATACAGATAATAACCCTTTTTTTAGACCCTTTTATAAGTTTCGTACTTAGCAAAATGAATGATAGCTCTTTGTTTTAAGCTATCTAACATATCAAAATGAGTTAGTATTAGTTCAATGTTTGGTTTTCCATCGTTCCTAAACATAAAATCTTTTCTCATTTTTTCATCTTCGAAATATTCGCCTATCATGTCCAGTTCTGCATCATCAAGAGTGCTAATCTCTTGTACCACTATTTCTACTCTTTCTTTGTCTGTAAATACCACACAACACCCCATAGTTTAAATTGTCAAACGCTAAATCGGAGGTTCCCTTTTAAGGGTTCCGATTTAGTGATTGACAACTCTACCATAGAAAAACTTGGCAAGGGTAGAAGGCGAACGAAGTGAACCCTCTACCTATTAGACAAATGATTTTAATGACCAATTTGATCGGTAACAACGATCATATTTCACTATATGATAGCCTAAAACTATCAAAACACATATCATCGATCGGTAAAACAATTGATTTAATCGATCAATAAAAGATAATATAATAGTTAAAACCTATCATAATTTGATTTTTGATCGATACAAACGATATGACAGTCCTTTCGAAAGGGATCAATTATATCAATTAGTTATGAACTCATACTAAGGAAAGAACATGTCAGAGTGCCCATTTTGTAAAGCCGCAGTTCATGAGGAAGCTACGGTTTGTCGTGGTTGTGGGGCTGAAAAAGTCAGCTCACTTGCTCGTCATTTGCAGAAGCAGGAAAGACAAGTTGCTGCCACAATCATTCCATGCGGTATCTTTGGTGCGATTTTCGGTGTTTGTGCTGGGGTGATGGCGCACAGTTCAGTGGTTGGATATGGCATTTTCATCTTGATGTTGCTCCTCCCTATTCTGGTAATTTATTTTTCAAAAAGAAATAAAACCATCTGGTACAGATAGCTTTATTAAAAGACATAGGTGCATCTTAATGAAAAGAACCATTGCCGCTTTATGCTTTCCATCGTTGGTAATGCCTCCAATCAGTAGAACATGTACTTTTCGATGAAGGCACCGATGACCTTTTCGTGCAATTCGATGGAACGTGAAAAACATATTGTTTTGCGTGCCAGCCGCTTGATACGGGTTCGCAGCGTCAGATTGTTTCGCTCAATGCGCTGTGTGAAAATTTTACCAGTCAGATGTATCTCCTTCGGCACCTCTCTGGCATAACTGCCCCAGTTATCGCTGGTAATCATGCCGATGCTAAAGGGCGTCAACAGGGCCAACAGTTCCCGACATGTCTCATCGGTACGTGGGCCGAAAGTATAAGCCAGTACGCCACCCGTTTTGGTATTGTAAGCATACCAGAGCCAGTGCTGCCGGGCTTTACTGCCAACAAAGCCCCACTGCTCATCAAGCTCGCAGATGAGTGCCACATCGGCATGAGCGACAGGAGAAGCGGTTATCCGGGACGGCGAGAGCTTTTTAATGTCCGTATGACGGTATTGATACCGACCTTAAGAACTCTGGCGGTATCGCGGACGCCGGCACCGTTGTGTGCCAGTTCAACTATCTGTTCTTTTACACCGGGTTTTCTGGCTTCATAGGTATAAGCCAGCTGAAAAACGCGGCGACATGACCGGCAACGAAAGCGCTCGTGCCCGGAACAGCTGTGCCCATGGCGATAAACAGAATCGGAATGGCAACGAGGACAATGAACAGTAACGGTAGCCATAGAAAGCCCTAAATACCAGTAGCATATCATGGTTTTCTATCGATTGAAGGCATTACCCCATCGTTTTTGATGACAGCAGGGTGCCAGCAGTTAAATAATGCTGCTGATACATTAAGCTCGTCATTCTCTTCTTTAAATAGTGTTTTAAGCCCTTCTGGTAATAAAAGTAGTACATCCGAAGCGGATAACCTTCCCGTCAACACTGTTAACGGATTAGGGGCTATTTGCCGTGATTATGAAGCTAATGCAATGGCCGGTAAGAAAAATTGGATTGGCAAAAGAGTTTCTATAAATAACGCAACAGTGTTAGAAGCACAGGAAGCTTATGATACTATGAAGTATCTTGGTGCACAGCGTGATCATAAAACCTATGCGATTATCTTCAAGACTTCCGACACCAATTACTGTGGCGGCGCAGTTCTGTTGAACTACTATGCTGGTCAAGATGATGATATTCTGAAATACAAAAAAGGTCAGAAAGTGAATATTACTGGCGTTGACATTGGTGACAGAACGTTTAATACACACAATAATGGAAACATGGCATGGAAAGTTATTAAGATGAAAAGTGGTGTTATTCGTTAAATATGATAGCCATTTTAAATAAGGGGGGATTCCCCCTTATTGTCCCTTCCTAATAAGCATTGCAAAAATATCAACAAAAAATAAAACATTGCAGAAAATGAAATATGGCGCACATTGTCCGCGCCCCTCCCCTTGATATATATAGAAACAACTCGCAATGCACAATATGCTTGCAAGCCTTACGGAACGGGGCTTGCAAGCATATTGTTCGTAAGAAAAAAGAGTTGTTTCTATATATTTTGGGATGCCCTGCTGCGGGTATTTTTATAAAAATACCTAAGAGCTGATAAAAAACTAAAAATAGACAAAGGATTATGATGGAAATACTATGATAATATATTTATTCGGAATACTTATATTTGACAAAAAGAAAAAAACCTCTTATCTATTAACTTACGAAGGCTAAATAAATAAAGAGGTTTTAAATCGTTTACATGTTTAATATTATACAAGAAAAACAAAATGTCAAATATAATAATAAAGAACCAGCAAAAAACTTTAAAAATATATTTGACTCTATCTATAATTCTAACGTTATTAGTTCATTGAGACTAAAAGACATAGCTCCTGCAAATGCAGGTATATTGAATAAAAGAAAGTCTCATAATATAGAAATAGCAAAACACGTCTATAAAAAAGCCAATGTTTCTAAAAACAACACTATTCTAAAAAGGGCTGGTAGAATCTATGCTTGTCGCCAAAAAGGTTTTTATCTTGTCGCGAATGATAAAGCTACAAGCCTTTTAAATCATCGCTGTCGTGATAGATTATGTCCTTACTGTCAGAGAATAAGATCTTTTCTCTTACAGGATCAGATAAAACAAATTGTTCCCAGGGTGTCAGAAGAAAGAGATAATGACAGTTTTTTAATGCCAACCTTCACAGTTAAAAACCCTCTCATAGAAGATGAGAATAAAGTCATGTCTGCTATGAGTTGGGCGCATAGCGAAATGCTTCGTAGAGAACCTTTTACAAAGTTCCTTATTGGTGGTTTCAGATGTTTTGAAACTACACGAGGAAAAACAGGTCCTAAACATTGCCACCCTCATATACATGATCTTTGGCAAGTAAAAAATAGCTATTTCTGCAACTATTATCTATCAGAAAAAAAACTATCTGCAATCTGGACTATGTGGCTTAAAAAAGGATTTAAAAGATATGGATTAGAGTGGAATGACGCTGATTATCCTGATGGTGCTATTGTTAATATTAGAAGATTATTATCTGACAAGGGCATAGAGAAAAATAAAATAAACGAACAGAAGAAAAAAGAGCGAAAAAAGAAGAAGAAAACAGGCATAGAATTGACAGCAGAAGACGATCTGGAAAAACTAGCTGTTGAAGATTATTTAACTACTAAAAACTTCTTTGATAATGACAATGCTGAAAGAGCAATCTATTACGTAACGAAATATATGACGAAAGATGACAGTATATTTAATGGTGATAACTGGTCATGGGAACATGATAAACAGATTAGGGGTAAAAGATTGATTTCTTTTTTCGGTGCTTATAAAGAAGAAAAAGCAAAAATAAAAAAAGAAAACACTGGTAAATACTATAATGAAAAAGAGTTTTTAGATAATATAAAAGATAAATGCAATCTTGATGAAATAAAAGATAGCCATATCTTTCTTGCTGGTTTCTCTGAAAAAGAAAAAGAATACTACGTTGAAAAATCAACATTAGAAACTGCCTTCTTTAACAAACGTTTTTCTATTGTAAAATCCATTGAAAACAAAAAGGTCGAAATGGATATATTTAAGAAAGCGATGAATATCGATTACGACAAAAATATTCATCTAAAAATGCAATTGTATGATGATGCACCAACCTCTCGTAATCTTAAAGAACTTAATAATAGTATTATAGAACTTAATGAAGAGAAAAAAGCTAAGAGGAGAGATCACAGGAGACTTGTTGATTGTGGTCATAGAGTTATGATTAATGAATATGAGTACTACATGGTTCATGACAGAAATCATGTATACGATATATTTGATTTCTGTGCTGATTTAGACCTAGTGGAGCCAGAATGCAATATATTTATCGATAGCCTAAATTTTATAGACTGTTTAAGTCAATTGGATTTTTAGGTGTTGGTTAGCATAAAAGAAAAATAATCATTGACTATATGACGCGAAGGTGATAAAGGGAAACCTTATACCACATTAAGGTTAAATATTAACATGAGCACGTATAAAAAAATAGCCTTAACTATAATCATATCTATGACAAGTATTTCAGCTTTGGCTGATTCATCATTTGAAACTGATATTTATTCCAGAGTAAGCACTGGGGTTAAACAAAAGCTTAAAAGCTGTCAAGATATAAGTGTTGACAATGCTTCTTATATTGATTGCTACGATACAGCTATAAAAGATGAAGATGTATATCTTTCTTTTTTACGAGCGCATATACAAAATAACATTATAAATAATAAATCAACATTAATTGAATTTGATAAAGATGTTAAATGCAGTAAATCTATGGAGGAAAAAATTTCAAATAATACGGGATCAGTGTGGCCTGGAATAGCACTTAATTTTTGTTTAATTTCTAAAGATAATGCTTTTAGAAAATGGAGTTTCTTTTATGACTCATTAAAATCGTCAGAGCAATATCAAAAAAACATGAGAGGAATGTTTGATGAGCAATAAATATAAAATAACATATACAGTTAATAATAAATCTACCACTCCAACAACCAATACAATTATCATTACTTGGAATTGCGAACCTACAAGCGATCAGATAGTCGAATACTTGCTGAATCCCTCTAACTCTTTGACAGAGGTCAAAGGTGGGATGGATTCTATTACTGTACATTCTATAGAAAATATATAATATCAACATTTTTCTATCACTACTGATGGTACTAAATAAGGGCACATGGTATAAAAATGTGCCCTTATAATATATTAAAATACTTCACATATTTAAGGGTGGATATTTCTCAGATGCAAGAAGATCGTTATAGAGCCGTGGCGACTTAGACAAAATATTTAGTTCAATGCGTTGCAAGGATTCTTTTAATCGGTTCCAATCAGGATCGGCATAACGTTCTGTTGGGTCAATCGTATTTCTGTGATTGAGCAATCTTTTAACTACTGAATAAGAGGCTAGTTCTTCCGCAACACGCCCAAATGTTCGGCGTAGATCATGCATACCTAACTTTACTAATCTTGCTTCTTTGCAAAGTTTAATGCGTAACTCTTGTGAGTCAGAATAATGCCCCGTCTTACTTCTTTTAGAGCGAGCAGGGAAAACATATTTTTCTAGCCGGGCATAGCCTATGTAAGTCTCTTCGACGAGATCTCTTCTATCTTCTAAAATTCTATACATAGCATCACATATAGGCAATGTATGATTATTTCTGTTTTTCGTATCGTAGAAAAACATAACTCGATTATCTAAATCAACATAGTTAGTTATTTTGGCTTCTTCGTCTGTTATTTTTTCACGCCAGCATAGCGAAGCTGACTCTTCTTTTCTTGTGCCGCTCAAAATTGTGACGAGCAAATAATCAGCCCCTAACCGATTTGTAAAGCGTTTATAGTACAACGCATCTAAAAACTGTTTCAGCGTGTCTCGTGGTGAAAGCGGGTTTCTTACGTTCTTTTCTCTGTACGATTCTTCAAGCTCTGAGCGTGTTCTATACTTCTTTTGGACAGATAAAATCGTAAAAGGGTTGTAAGTCAATGACGCTGCACGCTGCTGTGTTTGGGCGTTGATTGCTTCCATCTCTATTGCATGCCGTACAGCTACATTAGCCCACCGAAATGTTTGCTCTGCTGCTGTTCGTGCTCTTGAAGCGATTTCATCAAACTTGTTTAAAATCGCTGCACCTGACAGATCTTTGATTCTGTATCTACGCCACTCATTTAAGCGATTTTCTGCTTTGTCGAAAACAGCTAATGTATTAGGTTTAGCGGGCTTAGCTCTTGATGTGAGATGATTCCTGTACTGAGCGAATACCTCACTTAATGTTAATTCTGCTGCATCAAGTTCACGCCTGATCGCATTAGGATTTCGCTTTGTGCTCACCATTGTTTGAGCAAGTAGCCTAGCGGCATCACGTGCTTGTTCTAATGATGAAAAGTCTTCGATGTTTCCTACCTTCGCTTTGATGACTCTTGATTTACCACTTTCTCTTGTGCTGATACGATCAGATGCAACTCGACGTTGTAGAACATACGTTTTCTTTGTAGCACTGACCTTAACGCCGAAACCCACAGGAGCGTCACGATGAGCATCAAAGACGATGTAAGGCTTACGATCTGGATTTGGCTCATAGTCAATCAAACCATCAAAAGTAACCCTGGGTCGCACGTCTATTGACAACTTGTTGAGAATCATTGTTTTAGAAAGAATTATGTTCATAAATCAACCTGTGTAGCCTAGTTGTGTTTTTTTCTGATACCAAAATCATAACTGAGTTACACGTGGGCTACAAATTGAACTTTTGAGTGTGTTATATGTAGCCTAACACACTCACTTGAAAACTAGCGCAAAAGGCTAAAAATGTGTAAAATCAATGATAAACATAACGAAGCACAAGGCTTAGAAAGCCATACCCCCATGATGCAGCAGTACCTTAAACTGAAGGCGCAGCATCCGGAGATCCTGCTGTTCTACCGCATGGGCGACTTTTACGAGCTGTTCTATGACGACGCAAAGCGCGCCTCGCAGCTGCTGGATATCTCGCTGACCAAACGCGGCGCCTCGGCGGGCGAGCCGATCCCGATGGCCGGGATCCCCCATCATGCGGTGGAAAACTACCTCGCGAAGCTGGTGAATCAGGGCGAGTCGGTGGCGATTTGCGAACAGATTGGCGATCCGGCCACCACCAAAGGGCCGGTCGAACGCAAAGTGGTACGCATCGTCACGCCCGGCACCATCAGCGACGAAGCGCTGCTGCAGGAGCGCCAGGATAATCTGCTGGCCGCCATCTGGCAGGACAGCAAAGGCTTCGGCTATGCGACGCTGGATATCAGCTCCGGGCGTTTTCGCCTCAGCGAGCCCGCGGATCGCGAAACCATGGCCGCGGAGCTGCAGCGCACCAACCCGGCAGAGCTGCTATATGCCGAAGATTTTGCCGAAGCGGCGCTGATTGAAGGCCGCCGCGGCCTGCGCCGTCGCCCGCTGTGGGAGTTTGAAATCGACACCGCGCGCCAGCAGCTGAATTTACAGTTCGGCACCCGCGACCTGGTGGGCTTCGGGGTCGAGAACGCCCCGCGCGGCCTGTGCGCGGCGGGCTGCCTGCTGCAGTACGTCAAGGATACCCAGCGCACCTCCCTGCCGCATATCCGCTCGATTACCATGGAGCGCGAGCAGGACAGCATCATTATGGATGCCGCCACCCGCCGCAACCTCGAGATCACCCAGAACCTGGCCGGCGGCACCGACAATACCCTCGCCTCGGTGCTCGACTGCACCGTCACCCCGATGGGCAGCCGGATGCTTAAACGCTGGCTGCATATGCCGCTGCGCAATTCCGCGGTGCTTTGCGAGCGCCAGCAGACCATCGGCGCCCTGCAGGAGCGCTACGGCGAGCTGCAGCCGGTGCTGCGTCAGGTCGGCGATCTGGAGCGTATTCTGGCGCGCCTGGCCCTGCGCACCGCACGGCCGCGCGATTTAGCCCGCATGCGCCACGCCTTCCAGCAGCTGCCGGCGCTGCGCGAAATGCTGGCCGACGTCCCCTGCGCCCCGGTGCAGCAGCTGCGCGATAAAATGGGCGAGTTCGCCGAGCTGCGCGAGCTGCTGGAAAAAGCCATTATCGACGCGCCTCCGGTGCTGGTGCGCGACGGCGGCGTGATTGCCCCGGGCTATAACGAAGAGCTCGACGAGTGGCGCGCGCTGGCCGATGGCGCCACGGACTATCTCGATAAGCTTGAGCTGCGCGAACGCGAACGGCTGGGGCTGGATACGCTGAAAGTGGGCTACAACGCGGTCCACGGCTACTACATCCAGATCAGCCGCGGCCAAAGCCAGCACGCGCCGATTCACTACGTCCGTCGCCAGACGCTAAAAAACGCCGAGCGCTACATTATTCCCGAGCTCAAGGAGTATGAAGACAAGGTGCTGACCTCGAAGGGCAAGGCGCTGGCGCTGGAGAAACAGCTCTACGATCGCCTGTTTGATATGCTGCTGCCGCACCTTGCCGACCTGCTGCAGAGCGCCAGCGCGCTGGCGGAGCTGGACGTGCTGATTAACCTCGCCGAGCGCGCCGAAACCCTCAATTACTGCTGCCCGACCTTTAGCGATAAGCCGGGCATCCGCATTGTCGAAGGTCGCCATCCGGTGGTGGAACAGGTGCTAAAAGAGCCGTTTATCGCCAACCCGCTGGCCCTGTCGCCGCAGCGCCGGATGCTGATTATTACCGGCCCGAACATGGGCGGTAAAAGTACCTATATGCGCCAGACCGCGCTGATTGCGCTGCTGGCGTGGATCGGCAGCTACGTTCCGGCGCAAAAGGTCGACATCGGCCCCATCGACCGCATCTTCACCCGCGTCGGCGCGGCGGACGATCTGGCAAGCGGCCGTTCTACCTTTATGGTGGAAATGACCGAAACCGCCAATATTCTGCATAACGCCACCGAGCACAGCCTGGTATTGATGGACGAAATTGGCCGCGGCACCTCGACCTACGACGGCCTGTCGCTGGCGTGGGCCTGCGCCGAGAACCTGGCGAATAAGATAAAAGCGCTGACGCTGTTTGCCACCCACTACTTCGAGCTCACCCAGCTGCCGGAGAAAATGGAAGGGGTGGCGAACGTCCATCTCGACGCACTGGAGCACGGCGACACCATCGCCTTTATGCACAGCGTTCAGGACGGCGCGGCAAGCAAAAGCTACGGCCTGGCAGTCGCAGCGCTGGCGGGGGTGCCGAAAGAGGTGATCAAGCGCGCGCGGCAGAAGCTGCGCGAGCTGGAGAGCATTTCGCCCAACGCGGCGGCAACCCAGGTTGACGGCACGCAGATGTCGCTGCTGTCGGCTCCGGAAGAGACCTCCCCGGCCCTCGAAGCGCTGGAGCATCTTGACCCCGATACGCTGACGCCGCGTCAGGCGCTCGAGTGGATTTATCGGCTGAAGAGCCTGGCGTAACGGCCCCCTTCTGTGGACGTCATTCCCGGGCGGGCGGCAGCGCTTCGCCCGGGTACTGAAGCGCAGGACCGGCTGAAAAAGCCGCTGAATTACCCCACCCGCAGGCGTAAAAAATCGATAAACGCCCGCACCTTAGTCGGCACGTGCCGCGCATCCGGATAGACCGCATACACTCCCTGCGACGGAAAGCTCACCTCCGGCAGCAAATGGATCAATCGCTCCTGCGCCAGCGATGAGGCCACCAGCCACTCCGGCAGCAGCGCCACGCCACTGCCGGCAAGGGCGAAGGCCATTAGCGCATTGGCGCTATCCGCCGACAGACGCGGGGTCTTTTTAATCTCAAAGCCAATAGCCTTCTCCGCCAATCCGCTCAGCTGCCAGCGCAGCGGGGTTTGCAGGCGCTCATGAATAATCCACTCGGCCTGAGCCAGGTCTTCGAGGGTACCCAGCGGATGCTGCTCCAGCCACGCGGGAGCGGCCACAGGCAGGATCGCGAAACGCGAAATTAGCGCCGCGCGGTAGCGCGAGTCCGCCAGCGTCCCGAGACGAATGGCGACATCAAAGCGTTCAGAAATTAAATCGGCATGATGCGAGGAGGAAACGTGGCGCACGCGCAGCGCCGGGTGCAGCTGGCTAAACTCGGCCAGGGCGGGAATAATCACCCGCGCGCCGTACTCCGGGGTGGTGGTGATGCGTAGCTCGCCGCTCAATCCGACGTGGCTGGCCCGCACCTCGTCCTGGAGATTTTCCGCCGCCTTCAGCAGCCCGACGCCGCGCTGATAAAACAGCGTCCCGGCGTCCGTCAGGGTCAGCCGCCGCGTGGAGCGTAACAGCAGAGTGACGCCAAGCTCGCTCTCCAGCTGGCGCACGTTAAAGCTCACCACTGCCTTGGTCTGGGCCAGAGCGGCGGCGCGGCGGTGCTCTATCGCGAAACGCAGACCCTTCCCGGTCAGGCGGCGACGGTGCGCTGGTCAACGGTGGTGTTCAGGCAGGAGAATGACCGGATTTTGTGGCGCCACCTGCAGGAGACCTCGCAGGGGTAGAGTCATGCGGGGCTAAAAAAGGAAAAGGCCCAATCGCACGATCGGGCCTTTTTTATGAAATGTCTTATTCGCGGAATAGAGCTTCGATGTTCAGCCCCTGACCCTGCAGGATTTCCCGCAGGCGGCGCAGGCCTTCAACCTGGATCTGACGCACGCGTTCGCGGGTCAGGCCAATTTCACGACCTACATCTTCAAGCGTAGCGGCTTCATAGCCCAGCAGGCCAAAACGGCGCGCCAGGACTTCACGCTGCTTGGCGTTCAGTTCGAACAGCCATTTGACGATGCTTTGTTTCATGTCATCGTCCTGCGTGGTGTCTTCCGGGCCGTTATCTTTTTCATCGGCCAGAATATCCAGCAGCGCTTTTTCCGAGTCACCGCCCAGCGGAGTATCCACTGAGGTGATGCGCTCGTTCAGACGCAGCATACGGCTTACATCATCAACCGGCTTATCCAGCTGTTCGGCAATCTCTTCCGCGCTCGGCTCATGGTCCAGCTTATGGGACAGCTCACGCGCGGTACGCAGATAGACGTTCAGCTCTTTAACAATATGGATAGGTAAACGAATGGTACGGGTTTGGTTCATGATCGCCCGTTCAATCGTTTGACGGATCCACCAGGTCGCATAAGTCGAAAAACGGAACCCACGTTCCGGGTCAAACTTTTCAACCGCGCGGATCAGCCCCAGGTTGCCCTCTTCAATCAGATCCAGCAGCGCCAGACCACGATTGCTATAACGACGGGCAATTTTTACCACCAGACGCAGGTTGCTTTCTATCATCCGGCGGCGTGAAGCAACATCACCACGCAATGCACGTCGGGCGAAGTAGACCTCTTCTTCAGCCGTCAGCAGCGGGGAATAACCAATCTCACCAAGATAGAGCTGAGTCGCATCAAGCACGCGCTGCGTTGCGCCTTGCGACAGGAGATCTTCCTCGGCCAGATCGCTATCACTGGGTTCCTCTTCTACTAAGGCCTTCTCGTCGAAAGCCTCAACTCCGTTCTCATCAAATTCCGCGTCTTCATTTAAATCATGAACTTTCAGCGTATTCTGACTCATAAAGATGGCTCCTACCCGTGATCCCTGAGCAAAGCACCTTCGCTAAATGTCATTCAAACGTCGCCAGGACAGGGTCCTAATACAGAGCACCGCCCCGGCGCCTTTTAACTGACGTTATGCTTATGCGTACTTCGCCAAATTATCGCTGCGGTAAATACTGCAGCGGGTTGACGGATTTCCCCTTGTAACGAATTTCAAAATGCAATCTTGTCGAGCTGGTTCCGGTGCTACCCATGGTAGCAATTTTCTGCCCCGCTTTAATTTCCTGCTGCTCCCGGACCAGCATAGTATCGTTGTGAGCGTAGGCACTCAGGTAATCATCGTTGTGTTTGATGATAATTAGATTACCGTAACCGCGCAGCGCGTTACCGGCATAGACGACGCGTCCATCAGCGGTCGCGACGATAGCCTGTCCTTTACTGCCTGCAATATCGATACCTTTATTACCGCCCTCAGCGCCGCTAAAGTTCTCAATAATCTTGCCATCAGTCGGCCAGCGCCATGAAGAGATCGGCGAACTGGTTGACGTGCTGCTTGCAGTCGGTTGGTTGCTGCTGATAGCTGGAGCCGTAACCGGCGCAACGACCGTGGTCGCAGGCTTATTGTTCGGCAACATCTTATTAGCATTCTGTTCACCTGAGGATTCAGAATACGTAATAGTTGGTTGCGACGCAACCACTGCGGTTGATTTTTGTGCAGGATGTGAGGCCGCCGTCGCACCTCCGCTGGCCTGAGCGCTGGCCTGGGCAACGGCGTTATCGCCGGTGATCGGCTGGCCTGCAGCGTTACCGACCTGCAGCGTCTGGCCGACGTTCAGGGCGTACGGCGCCGGGATATTATTGCGCTGCGCCAGGTCGCGGAAATCGTTGCCGGTGACCCAGGCAATATAGAACAGCGTGTCGCCGCGTTTGACGGTGTAGGTGCTGCCGCCGGTGTAGCTACCTTTCGGAATATCACCATATTTGCGGTTGTAAACGATCTTGCCGTTCACGGTCTGCAGCGGCTGCTGGGCTACCGGCTGCGGGGACATCGGCTGAATTTGCGTCGGCCGGGTCTGAACCGGCTGTACCTGAGGCACGGCGGTAACGCCCGTTTTCGCCGGCGGGGTAATCAGCATCCCGGAGCTGGTCCCGGAGGAGGAGGCGCCTCCAGCCGAACTGACCGGCGCAGGCGGATTATTCGTATTCGAACAGCCTGCCAGCCAGAGTGAAACCAGCGATAGTGCCGCAATACGGCTTAAGGTAAATTTTGGGCTTCCCGCGCTCATTTATCCCCCAGGAATAGGTTAACTACCAATATCTTGCTTACCGGGCAACGCCCGGCCAGGACACTGAAAATGTGTCCACCCTACGCCTAAAATCAGGCAAAAAAAACCTGGAATAATCCGGGTCTCACGCCAGCTCGCCCTGGACCAGGGGAACGAAGCGAACGGCTTCAACGGTATCAATCACAAACTCATTACCGCGACGACGGATCCGTTTCAGAAACTGATGCTCTTCACCTACCGGTAAAACCAGCACGCCGCCCTCATCCAGCTGCGCCAGCAGCGCCGGCGGAATTTCCGGCGGCGCGGCGGTGACGATAATCGCATCAAAAGGCGCTCGCGCCTTCCAACCCTGCCATCCATCGCCGTGACGGGTTGAAACATTATGTAAATCAAGTTGTTTAAGGCGACGCCGCGCATGCCACTGCAGGCTCTTAATTCGCTCGACCGAACAGACGTGGTGCACCAGCTGCGCCAGGATCGCCGTCTGATAGCCCGAGCCGGTGCCAATTTCCAGCACCCGGGACTCTGGCGTCAGCGTCAGCAGCTCCGTCATCCGCGCCACCATATAGGGCTGCGAAATGGTTTGCCCCTGGCCAATCGGCAGCGCGGTGTTTTCCCACGCCTTATGTTCGAAAGCCTCATCGACAAACTTTTCCCGCGGCACAAGCGCAATGGCTTCGAGCACGCGCTCGTCGACAATGCCCTGAGTGCGGAGCTGATTCAGCAGGCTTTCAACACGTTTGCTTACCATTGGCTGTCTACTCCGACGCGATCGAGCCAGTCGGTGACCACTTCATGGGCCTGGTGGGCGGTTAAATCAACGTGCAGCGGCGTCACCGACACGTAGCCTTCATCTACCGCCGCAAAGTCGGTATCGGGCCCGGCATCGTGCTTCTCGCCCGGCGGGCCAATCCAGTACAGGGTATTGCCGCGCGGATCTTTCTGCGGGATCACCTGATCGGCCGGATGGCGGCTGCCGCAGCGGGTCACGCGGATGCCTTTAATTTGCTCAAGCGGCAAATCGGGGACGTTGATATTGAGAATCCGCCCGGTGCGCAGCGGCTCGCGGCTGAGCGCGCGAAGAATGGTGCAGGTGATGGCCGCCGCGGTGGCGTAATGCTGATGGCCATTTAGCGAAACGGCCAGCGCCGGAAAGCCGAGGTGACGCCCCTCCATCGCGGCGGCTACGGTACCGGAGTAGATAACGTCATCGCCAAGATTCGGCCCGGCGTTAATACCGGAAACCACGATATCCGGACGGGGGCGCATCAGGGCGTTAACGCCGAGATAGACGCAGTCCGTCGGGGTGCCCATCTGGACGGCGATATCGCCATTGTCAAAAGTGAAGGTGCGTAGAGAGGACTCCAGCGTCAGGGAGTTCGATGCGCCGCTGCGGTTACGATCGGGTGCGACAACCTGGACCTCAGCGAATTCCCGTAAGGCCTTCGCCAGGGTCTGAATGCCCGGCGCATGTATCCCGTCATCGTTACTCAGCAATATTCGCATAGTCACCCGTTGTGTTGATAAGTTCCCTTACCATGCTGGTGGCGAAGCTGCCCGCCGGCAGCCAGAAACGCAGTTCAACGGTTACGTCATCCCACCAGTTCCAGCGCATCTGCTGCGGATAGAGCAGCATCGCCCGGCGCGCGGCCTCTACTTTTTCCCGCACCAGCAGCGCCTGCAGCTGCGTCTCGTCGGCCACGGCCGCCTGCTCTGCGGCCAGCGCATCACGCTGGCTGCCCCAGTCGCCGCTCCCCGGCAGCGCAGCGGTAATCAGCAGCTCGCGGCTATCAACCCGCGCCTGCAGCGCCGCCAGCTCTTCAGGCGCGGCGACAAACCAACTGCCGCGCCCCGCTAATTGTAGCGCATCGCCATCAACAACCTGATTAAATTCTGTTTTTTTTAATCTAATACTGACCTGCTGATTAAACAAGCCGCTACGCGCCGCCGATAGCCAAAAACTGCGTTTATTGCGATCCCGCACTGGGGCGCCGCTCTCGGCCCAGCGCAGCGCGCCCAGCAGGTTGCTGCCGCCAATGCCAAAGCGCTGGGCGCCAAAGTAGTTCGGCACCCCGCCGGCAGCGATGGCCTGCAGGCGCTGCTCGACGTCATCGCGATGGCTGACTTCGCGCAGGATCAGGGTGAACTGATTGCCCTTCAGCGCGCCGAGGCGCAGCTTGCGCTTATGGCGCGCGTACTCCAGCACCTGGCAGCCTTCGAGCTGAAATTTGCTGAGGTCAGGCATCTCTTTACCCGGCACCCGGGCGCAGAGCCACTGTTCGGTCACCGCGTGCTTGTCCTTCTGCCCGGCAAAGCTCACTTCCCGGGCATGTATTTTAAGGAATTTCGCCAGCGCGTCGGCGACGAAGCGCGTGTTGCACTCCTTTTTGAGGACCCGCACCAGCACGTGCTCACCTTCGCCGTCGGGCGCAAAGCCGAGGTCTTCTACCACCATGAAGTCTTCCGGGCTGGCTTTCAGCAGCCCCTGCCCCAGTGGTTTACCGTGCAGCCAGGTGAGTTCGTTGAAGGCGATCATTGTGCCGCCTTACGCAGCAGCGCCACCGCTTCACAGGCAATGCCTTCGCCGCGGCCGGTAAAGCCGAGCTTTTCGGTGGTCGTCGCCTTCACGTTGACATCGTCCATATGGCAGCCCAGATCTTCGGCGATGAAAACACGCATCTGCGGAATATGCGGCAGCATTTTGGGCGCCTGGGCAATGATGGTGACGTCAACGTTGCCGAGGGTATAGCCCTTCGCCTGAATCCGGCGCCAGGCTTCGCGCAGCAGCGCGCGGCTGTCGGCGCCCTTGAAGGCCGGATCGGTGTCCGGGAACAGCTTGCCGATATCCCCCAGCGCCGCCGCCCCCAGCAGAGCATCGGTCAGCGCATGCAGCGCGACGTCGCCATCGGAGTGGGCCAGCAGCCCCTTCTCATAGGGAACGCGCACCCCGCCAATAACGATCGGGCCTTCACCGCCAAAAGCGTGTACGTCAAAACCATGTCCAATTCGCATTAAGCCTTCTCCTGGTGTCGGGAACGGGTAAGGTAAAATTCTGCCAGCGCCAGGTCTTCCGGGCGCGTCACTTTAATATTATCCGCGCGTCCGGCCACCAGTTCTGGATGGAAGCCGCAGAACTCCAGCGCCGACGCTTCGTCGGTGATGGTCGCGCCTTCGTTGAGCGCGCGCGTCAGGCAGTCAAAAAGTAATTCACGCGGGAAAAACTGCGGCGTCAGCGCATGCCACAGGTCGTTGCGATCGACGGTATGGGCAATGGCGACTTTGCCGGGCTCGGCCCGCTTCATGGTATCGCGAACCGGCGCCGCAAGGATGCCGCCAACGCGGCTGGTTTCACGCAGCGCCAGCAGGCGGGTGAGATCGTCCTGATGCAGGCACGGGCGCGCGGCGTCATGCACCAGCACCCATTGCGCATCGGGCAGCGCCTTGAGGCCAGCAAGCACGGAGTCGGCGCGTTCACTGCCGCCGTCAACGACGGTAATCTGCGGGTGGGAAGCCAACGGCAGTTGGCTAAAGCGGACGTCGCCGGGGCTGACGGCAATCACCACGCGCTGGACGCAGGCGTTGGCCAGCAGCGCGGCAACCGCGTGCTCGAGAATCGTTTTGTTACCGATTGAGAGATATTGTTTCGGGCATTCCGTTTGCATACGACGGCCAAAACCGGCCGCCGGCACCACGGCGCAAACGCCCGGAAAAGTGGCTGCCATGTCGTAATCCTGGGCTTATTTTTAGCGATTATTCTGCGCCGATCCCTGATTGCGTTTAGACGCATCCGGGACCAGACGATAAAACGTTTCACCCGGGCGGGTCATACTTAGCTCGTTGCGCGCGCGTTCTTCAATCGCTTCCTGACCGCCGTTGAGGTCGTCGATTTCCGCAAACAGCTGATCGTTGCGCGCCTTTAATTTATTGTTAGTGTCCTGCTGAGCGGAGACATCGTCATTAACCCGACTATAGTCATGCAGACCATTTTTACCGAACCACAGCGAGTACTGTAGCCAGACCAGCAAAGCCAATAATAGCAGCGTTAATTTACCCATCCTGCCCCCTGAAAAACGGCATCATCATCCGATAACTCGTCCAAGCGTTCTACTCCGACGCGCGGACGATGCCGCGTAACGCGGGGACTGTACCACATTTTTGTCGTCGATACCCAGGCTTGATTCATACGCCAAAAGGACTATCCCAGCAGCCACAGGAACAGCAGGCCGAACATCAGTCCGATAGCCAAAATCGTCGCGCACGAGCTATAGAGGAGTTTACCATTCAACAACGAATGCAGCGCAATACCGACCACAACGGCTACCGGCATCAGTGCAAGGAAGAACGGCCAGGTGTAGAGAAGAAAAAACAGCGTATTGCTGCCATAGATAAGGAAGGGAATACCCAGCGCCAGCAGCCACGAGATAAATCCCACGGCGGCTCCTGACAAAGACCAGGTGGTCTCGTCACTCGCCACCGGAGGTGGTTCTGAACGAATCATACTGAGGTTCTGGGTATTGCGCATATCAAATCCTGTTCACCGGGCGACCAGCATCTCAGTGCCGCCACCGTTTCAGGATCTGATAATATCTCGCTGTCTGAGCAGGTCTAATAGTTGGTGCACCAAATTTGTTACCAATTGTTCACCATCCAGATGAATTTCCGCCTTTTCCGGTGCCTCATACACGGAGTCAATCCCGGTGAAATTGCGTAGTTCGCCCGCTCGCGCCTTCTTGTACAGCCCTTTTGGATCTCGCGCCTCGCAGATCGCCAGCGGCGTATCGACGAACACTTCGATAAAGCGCCCTTCCCCCAGACGCTCGCGCACCGTCTGGCGCTCGGCGCGGTGCGGGGAGATAAAGGCCGTCAGGACCACCAGCCCGGCCTCCACCATCAGCTTGGCCACTTCACCCACGCGGCGGATATTCTCTTTGCGATCGTCGTCGCTGAAGCCCAGGTCGCTGCACAGGCCGTGGCGAACGTTATCGCCGTCCAGCAGATAGGTGCTGACGCCCGCCTGCTGGAGCGCCTCCTCCAGCGCGCCGGCAACGGTAGATTTACCGGAGCCGGAGAGGCCGGTAAACCACAGCACCACGCCGCGATGGCCGTGGCGCTGCTCGCGCTGCTGCTGAGTGACCGGATGGGCATGCCAGACGACGTTTTCGTCATGCTGCGCCATTACTTGCCTCCCAGCAGATCGCGCGCGTCCCAGTGCGGGAAATGCTTGCGGATAAGCTGGTTGAGCTCCAGCTCAAACGCGCTGAACGACGAAGCGGACGTTTGGGCCTGCTCCTGCGGCTCGCGCACCATGCCAGCGCCGACGGTGACGTTCGACAGGCGGTCGATAAAAATAAGCCCCCCGGTCACCGGGTTGTTCTGGTATTTGTCCAGCACCAGCGGCTCGTCAAAGGTCAAATCCACAAGGCCGATGCCGTTGAGCGGCAGCGCTTCCACCTCCCGCTGGGTCAGATTGTTAATATCAACCTGATAGCGAATGCCGTCCACGCGGGCGCGGGTTTTCTTGCCAGCAATTTTAATATCAAAGCTCTGGCCCGGAGAGAGCGCCTGTTCAGCCATCCACACTACGTCAATGCTGGCGCTCTGCACGGCCGGCAGCGATGCCTGCGCATCGACCAGCAGGTCGCCGCGGCTGATATCGATCTCATCCTTCAGCACGATAGTAATCGCTTCCCCGGCGCCGGCTTCCTGCAGGTCGCCGTCAAAGGTCACGATACGCGCTACGCTCGACTCCACGCCCGACGGCAGCACCTTCAGGCGCTGGCCGACCGTCACCTTGCCGGAGGCTACGGTGCCGGAGAAACCGCGAAAATCGAGGTTTGGACGGTTAACAAACTGCACCGGGAAACGCAGCGGCTGGCTTTCGACCTGGCGATGGATCTCAACGGTTTCCAGCACTTCCAGCAGCGTCGGGCCGCTGTACCAGCCCATTTTGTCGCTCTGGCTGGCAACGTTGTCCCCTTCCACCGCGGAAAGCGGCACGAAGCGAATATCGAGGTCGCCCGGCAGCTGTTCGGCAAAGGTCAGGTACTCTTCGCGAATCTGATTAAAGCGCTCTTCGCTGAACGCTACGAGGTCCATTTTATTGACCGCCACCACCAGGTGTTTAATGCCCAGCAGCGTTGAAATAAAGCTGTGACGACGGGTCTGATCCAGCACGCCTTTGCGCGCATCGATCAGCAGGATCGCCAGATCGCAGGTCGAGGCGCCGGTCGCCATATTGCGGGTGTACTGCTCGTGCCCCGGGGTGTCGGCGATAATAAACTTGCGCTTTTCGGTAGAGAAATAGCGGTAGGCCACGTCGATAGTGATGCCCTGCTCGCGCTCCGCCTGCAGGCCATCCACCAGCAGCGCCAGATCCAGCTTCTCGCCCTGGGTTCCGTGACGCTTGCTGTCGTTATGCAGCGATGAGAGCTGATCTTCATAGATCTGGCGGGTATCGTGCAGCAGTCGGCCAATCAGCGTACTTTTGCCGTCATCGACGCTGCCGCAGGTCAGAAAACGCAGCAGGCTTTTGTGCTGCTGCGCGTGCAGGTAGGCTTCGACGCCGCCTTCATCAGCAATTTGTTGTGCAATTGTCGTATTCATGGCGGCTCCTTAGAAATACCCCTGACGTTTCTTCAGCTCCATCGAGCCTGCCTGGTCGCGGTCAATCATGCGGCCCTGACGTTCGCTGGTAGTGGAGACCAGCATCTCTTCAATAATTTCCGGCAGCGTTTGCGCGTTGGACTCCACCGCGCCGGTCAGCGGCCAGCAGCCAAGGGTGCGAAAACGCACCATCTGCCGTTTGATAACCTCGCCCGGCTGCAGGTCGATGCGATCGTCATCGATCATCATCAGCATGCCGTCACGTTCCAGAACCGGGCGCTCTGCCGCCAGGTACAGCGGCACGATTTCGATATTTTCCAGGTAGATGTACTGCCAGATATCCAGCTCGGTCCAGTTGGAGAGCGGGAATACGCGGATGCTTTCGCCTTTGTTAATCTGGCCGTTATAGTTGTGCCACAGCTCCGGGCGCTGATTTTTCGGATCCCAGCGGTGGAAGCGGTCGCGGAAGGAGTAGATCCGCTCTTTGGCGCGGGACTTCTCCTCGTCGCGGCGGGCGCCGCCGAACGCGGCATCGAAGCCATATTTATTCAGCGCCTGCTTGAGGCCTTCGGTCTTCATGATGTCGGTATGCTTGGCGCTGCCGTGGACAAACGGGTTAATGCCCATCGCCACCCCTTCCGGGTTTTTGTGCACCAGCAGCTCGCAGCCGTAGGCCTTCGCGGTGCGGTCACGGAACTCGTACATCTCACGGAATTTCCAGCCGGTATCCACGTGCAGCAGCGGGAACGGCAGGGTTCCCGGATAGAACGCTTTACGCGCCAGGTGCAGCATCACGCTGGAATCTTTGCCGATGGAGTACATCATCACCGGATTGGAGAATTCGGCGGCCACCTCGCGAATGATATGGATGCTTTCCGCCTCCAGTTGTCGCAGGTGAGTGAGTCGTTTTTGGTCCATTACCGTTCCTTATAAAGCCTGTTGCACCGGGCCTAAGCCAGATTGACCACAGAAGAGCCAAAGCCTTCTGCGTTCGTTGTATGTTGAAACCAGGCGAGCTGCTGATGTAATTGCACCACCTCACCCACCACCAGCAGGGCCGGCATCGGGGCGTCTTTCGCCAGCTGTTCCAGTTGTTCTAACGTGCCGACCGTCGTTTGCTGATCGGCGCGGGTGCCGCGAGAGATAACCGCTACCGGCGTACTTCCGTCGCGCCCGTGGGCGATGAGCTGAGCGCTGATGACCGCCGCCTTCATCGTGCCCATATAGATAGCCAGCGTTTGCCGGCTCTGCGCCAGCAGCGCCCAGTCGAGCGAATCGCTGTCAGCCTTATAGTGGCCGGTGACAAAGGTCACGCTCTGCGCATAATCGCGGTGGGTCAGCGGAATTCCGGCATAGGCCGTCGCGCCCGCAGCTGCGGTCACGCCGGGGACAACCTGAAACGATATTCCCGCTGCCGCTGCCGCCTGCAGCTCCTCGCCGCCGCGGCCGAAAATAAACGGATCGCCGCCCTTCAGGCGCACCACGGTTTTGCCCTCTTTCGCCGCCTCGACCAGCATCCGATTGGTTTCGTGCTGCGGCACCGAATGCTCGCCGGCGCGTTTGCCAACGCAGATCATCTCCGCGTCGCGGCGCACCAGCTCGCGAATCTCCGGCGTAACCAGATGATCGTAAAACACCACGTCCGCCCGCTGAACGGCCTGCAGGCCGCGCAGGGTCAGGAGCCCCGCGTCACCCGGCCCGGCGCCGACCAGGATGATTTCACCCAGCCGCTTTTCCGGCCGATAAAGCTCCTCCTCCAGCGCCTTATTCGCGGCGGCTTTATCACCGGCAATCATCAGGCTGGCAAAGCGGCCGTTGAAAACGCGCTCCCAGAAACGACGCCGCGCCGCGGTGGTGGTCAGATGGGTTTTAATATGCTGCCGCCAGCCACCCGCTGCTTCGGCAACGCGTCCGAGATTGCTCGGCAGCAGCGCTTCAATTTTTTCGCGGATCAGCCGCGACAGAACCGGCGCCGTTCCGCCGGAAAAGATCGCCACCAGCAGCGGGGAGCGATCGACAATGGAGGGAAAGACCGCCGAGCAGAGCGGCTGATTGTCCACCACGTTAACCAAACGGAAACGGGCGTTCGCCGCGGCGGAAACCCGCTGGTTCAGCGCGTCGTCTTCGGTGGCGGCAATCACCAGGAAAACGTCATCGATCTGCTGTTCCTGAAACGCTTGCGCGCGCCACGCGATTTCCCGGCGCTCGACCTGTTCCGCAAGCTCATCGGATAGCGCAGCGGCCACAACCTGCACCTTCGCCCCAGCCCGACGCAGAAACATTATCTTGCGCTCGGCAATCTCGCCGCCGCCGATAACCAGCACCGGCCGCTCTTTTAGTTCGGCAAATAGGGGCAAATAATCCACGCTGCAACAACTCGCTTACAATCAGTCATGGTGCGACTATAGGGTGCCGCTTAGAGCAAATGAAATTACGAAATGGAATGAGTTGTTACTCAAAGGAATAACGGCATGGGAAAGCAAAGTTCAAAAAGTGCTTAACATGCGACTTTTCCGCTATTTAAGAGCAAATGAAATTGTTTAAGCCCGGTCACAGTTTCATACTAAGCGGGTCAAATTGTTATGTTGCCGTAAGGACCCTCATATGTTTTCCGCGTTGTGCCGCCGCCTGCTTCCACTGGCGCTTGGCGCAGGTTTTGTCTTCTCCGCCCCGGCTTTTAGCGCTATGGGCGAAACCGCCAATACGCAGGCTCGTCATATCGCGACTGTTTTCCCCGGAAGAATGACCGGCTCGCCCGCAGAGATGCTGTCGGCGGACTACCTGCGTCAGCAGTTCGCGCAGATGGGCTACCAGAGCGATATCCGCAGCTTTCATACGCGCTATATCTACACCACCAAAAATCAGCGGCAGAACTGGCAAAACGTTACCGGCAGCACGGTCATTGCCGCCCACGAGGGCAAGGCGCGCCAGCAGATCATCATCATGGCGCATCTCGACACCTACGCGCCCATGAGCGATAGCGACGTGGAAAAGAACCTCGGCGGCCTGACCCTGCAGGGGATCGACGATAATGCCCTTGGCCTTGGCGTGATGCTGGAGCTGGCCGAACGACTCAAAAACGTGCCCACCCATTATGGGATTCGCTTTATCGCTTCCAGCGGTGAAGAGGAGGGGCGTCTCGGGGCGCAGAATCTGCTGCAGCGGATGAGCGACGAGGAGAAGAAAAACACCCTGCTGGTGATCAACCTCGATAACCTGGTGGTCGGCGACAAGCTCTATTTTAATAGCGGCCGCAGCACGCCGGCGCCGATTCGCAAGCTCACCCGCGACCGGGCGCTGGCCATCGCGCGTAGCAAAGGAGTTGCCGCTTTCAGTAATCCAGGACTGAACCGCGACTATCCGCAGGGCACCGGCTGCTGTAACGACGCCAGCGTTTTTGACAGCGCCGGGATCCCGGTGCTGTCGGTAGAAGCCACCAACTGGTCGCTCGGTAAGAAAGATGGTTTCCAGCAGCGGGCAAAATCCCCCGCCTTCCCTGACGGCTCAAGCTGGCACAACGTTCAGCTGGATAATCAGCAGCATATCGACAAGGCGCTGCCCGGCCGTATCGAACGCCGCAGCCGCGACGTCGTCAAGGTGATGCTGCCGCTGGTAAAAGAGCTGGCGAAGGCCGATAAGCGCGGCTAGCTGGTGTTTTGCTGCTGTAGTAAGAGTACGTTCCTACGTTATCTGGCAGTAATGCACACTGCGGTTTATATCCGCAGGGGTGGAGAACATAAGATAACGAGTTGGTAATGGATATCGTGAATGGTTTATCCCCGCTGACGCGGGGAACACATGATCCCAAGCCAGACTTTAAAGTCCGTATCCGGTTTATCCCCGCTGACGCGGGGAACACTTTAATCCACTGCCGGAAACAGGAGTCCGGAACGGTTTATCCCCGCTACCGCGGGGAACACCGTAGCCAGCAAAGTCGCCATTTTAAAATTCTCGGTTTATCCCCGCTGCCGCGGGGAACACATTCCAGAACGAGGCATCCACGTTCAGCCCGCCGGTTTATCCCCGCTGCCGCGGGGAACACGATATCCGCCATCAAGTCATCGACCGACATGTCGGTTTATCCCCGCTGGCACGGGGAACACGACTACCAGCCGGCCGTTACGTACATGCCAGGCGGTTTATCCCCGCTGGCGCGGGGAACACACGTCGGTTTTACCGTCAGCAAGACCATCGCGCGGTTTATCCCCGCTAGCGCGGGGAACACTGCAGCCAGGCGAACGTTATATTCCTGTTCGCCGGTTTATCCGTAAGCGTCTCATCCAGACCGTATTGACGCTTATGTAGATGTGAGATACGCCTTCAACGTCAGCGGGTCGCGCCGCCGGTTATGGCCGCATCCCAGCTTGCCTGCGCTGCGAGCATGGCATCCATATTGTTTTCCACCCAACGAGCGACGACCGTAACGGTTTCGGTCAGCGTCTGACCCAGAGGAGTCAGGCTGTACTCCACCGTCACCGGCACAGTTGCATAAACCTCGCGTGAGACAAGCCCATCCCGTTCCAGTTTGCGCAGTGTCTGGGTCAACATTTTCTGGGTGATGCCCCTGATATCACGCCGCAGGGCATTGAACCGGGCTGGGCCGCGCTCCAGACGACCAAGAATAAGTAACGCCCATTTGTCGGCCAGCCGGGCCAGCACATCGCGCGTGGGACAACGATCATCATAAACATCGTAAGTAAAATGCATATTAGTCATAACGATAGCTTCTCCTCTCAGGTTTCATTAGTGATACCTGGTGGCATTAGGGTGCCTTATTCCTTGATCTGAAGATCATGTGTATAAATAGGCCGCAGTTTCTATTTGATACTAAGAGGCCAAAAATGGCAAAAGTTCTGACGCGAGGAAATACCATGTTACGTAACAAACTGCTCCCGGCCATACTGGTTGCTGCCGTCACTGTCGGATTTTCCGGCGTTACTGTGGCACAGGAAACTGATCCGCACAGAGTGCCACAGGCTACCGATGCTGAATTTTCCCCACTCGGGAAATCTTATAACGTCGATTTTGGCGATCAGAAATTCCGGCTTGATTTCCCTTCAGCCCATGAAATGCACTTTACGTCACCCGATGGCAAAAACACGGCTACGGTGCCGATTACCGTAACGCCGATGGGGAATGACGTATATATGATCTACTGGTCACGCCGTGCGGGTCAGCATGTGGTCCATGTGGATGATTTCCGTAACGGAATTGCTTATACCAATATCTTCTTACCGGACGGCTCAGCTTCCCGCCGGAAAGGTACACTGACTGAAATAAAGAAATAAAAAGAGAAACAGAAAATGTTAAATCGGTTTAATTCTGCATTTAGCCAGTATACGAATCATCCAGATTTCGGGAGGCTTTTACTGCGGCTCACGTTTGGAATATTAGTGATATTCCACGGCGTGGCTAAAATAAGCCACGGTGTTGACTGGATTTCTGGTCTGCTGGAAGCCAGAGGACTTCCCGGATTTATTGCTTATGGCGTATTTATCGGTGAGATTATCGCGCCAGTCTTTATCATTCTCGGCTGGTTCACCCGGCCTGCGGCATTCGTTTATGCGTTCAATATTCTGATTGCCACGTTACTGGTTGGTATGGGGAAATTTTTCACGATTACCAAAGTAGGAGCCTGGGGGCTTGAAAACGAAGCACTCTATTTCATAGGCGGATTGTGCATTATGTTTCTGGGCGCGGGTAAATACCGTCTGCCATCCGGAAATGAATAGTCCAATTTAATCAAGGAGATATTTCATGAGTATCGTAGTAGTTTATTATTCCGGTTATGGTCATACAAAGCGCGTGGCAGAAAAAGTGGCATCAGGTGCTCAGGCTGAGTTGATTGCCGTTGATGAATATGGCGACATTCAGGAGAGTGACTGGCAAAAACTGAATGATGCGAAGGCCATTATCTTTGGTGCGCCTACCTATATGGGTAGTGTACCGTGGCAGTTCAAAAAGTTTGCGGACGCCACCTCCAAAGTCTGGTTCACCCGTGGCTGGCAGGATAAAATTTTTGCCGGATTCAGCAACAGCGCCAGCCTGAACGGTGACAAACAGGTTTCTCTGCAATACCTGCAAACACTGGCCTCCCAGCATGGTGGGATCTGGGTAAGTCTGGGACTACCGCCATCCAATACGTTATCAGCCACTCGCGAGGATGTTAATAACCTGGGTGGTTCTGTCGGTCTTCTCGTCCAGTCACCTTCAGATGCAGGCGCGGATAAAATTGCATCCGGTGATCTGGAAACTGCGGTTAAATTTGGCGAACGGGTTGCGGCAATTACCGGACGGTTTAACTAAACAGAAATTTCCACTTGTTTGTGAGTATGCCCGACCTGGCGGTGATACCGCCTGGCCGGGCGTTTTTTTCTGCTACGTTTCCGGTATGAATGTCAGCATCACATACAGACCCTATTAACGCTTACGCAGACGAGCATCAGATCAGACTTCATCTGATAGATTTCGCTGATAGAACATAATCTAATCATAAGCGTCACACCCAGATCGTATTGACGCTTATGCAGATGTGAGATCGGCTTTCCACGGCAGCAGATCCCGCAGCCGGTTCACCGGCCAGTCCTGGATATGCCCCAGCACATAGCGCAGCCACGCCTCTGGCTCCACGCCGTTCAGCCGGCAGGTGCCGAGCAACGAGTACAGTACCGCTGCTCGCTCCCCGCCCGCATCCGAACCTGCGAACAGCCAGTTTTTCCGGCCCAGTGCTACGCCACGAAGAGCGTTCTCTGCGATATTGTTGTCGATTTCCACCCATCCGTTACGGCAGTACAGGTTCAGCGCATCCCACTGCTTAAGCAGGTACGCGAATGCCTTCGCCGTATCCGAGTGGCGTGACAGCACCGTCATCTGCACCTGTATCCAGTCGTACAGTGACTGCATCAGCGGGATGGTTTTCTCTTTCCTTGCCGCCAGCCGTTCATCTGCGGGGCTGCCGCGTATTTCCGCCTCGATGGCGTACAGCTCGCCGATGCGCTTCAGCGCTTCGGTGGTGATATCCGTTGGTGTACGGACGTGAACGTCGTGGATTTTCCGCCTTGCATGCGCCATGCAGGCCGCTTCCGTGATAACTCCGTCTTCGTACAGCGCGTTGTAGCCACCGTAAGCATCTGCCTGCAGGATACCGCTGTACCCGGCAAGGTGATGCTGCGGATGAACGCCTTTTCTGTCCGGTGAGTACGCGAACCAGACCGCGGGCGGAAGCTGTGACCCCGCGTTGCGGTCATCCCGCACGTACACCCACAGCCGGGCCGTACGGGTTTTTCCGCTGCCCGGCTCCTGAACCGGTACCGGGATATCGTCGGTATGCACTTTGCCCGGCATCAGCACGTACTGTTTCAGCAGGTCATACATCGGCTCCAGCAGTTCACTTACCGCCCCGGACCATCTCCCCAGCGTGGCCCGGCTCAGCTCCACGCCCTGACGACGGTATATCTCTGACTGACGATAATGCGGCGTATGTTCTGCGAACTTCGCCGTGACGATTCGGGCCAGCAGACCGGGGCTGGCATAGCTGCGCTCAATGGGTTTGGAGGGCATCGGGGTCTGAACGATATGGTCACACTTGCAGCAGGCCAGCTTCGGCCGCTGTGTTTCGATAACTGATCTGGTCAAGTTAAACAGGACACTTTTTTCTCAGCCATCTGTTCATATCGCACTGGCGATAAATACCCATTCGAAGCATGGTTTCTGTCAAGATTGTAATAACGCATATAGTCTGCAACATCACGTTTCATACCTGCCCGCGTCTGCTGCGGGATCAACAGCACCCATTCATGTTTCAAACTGCCCCAAAAACGCTCCATTACCGCGTTATCCCAGCAGGCGCCAACATCTCCCATGCTGCTTCTGAGTCCGTAACTGGTTAACTGCGTTTGGAAGCGCTTGCTGGTATACTGCGCTCCACGATCGGTATGGACGACCAGCCCTGTCGGTGGATTGCGCAGGTTGTAAGCCTGCATGAGAGCCCGGCAAACCAGCGACGATGTCATTCTCTTGTCAATGTGCCAACCGACGATCCGGCGGGAATATAAATCCATGATCGCAGCCAGGTACAACCAGCCTTCACCCGTTTTCAGATACGTAATATCACTCACCCATATCTGGTCCGGTCCGGGAGGATTGAAGTTCTGATTCAACAGATTTGGTGCAAAATCAGCCCCTTTCTTCGGTTTCGTTGTGACCTTCCAGGCACGGCGTTGCCGGCAGAGAAGTCCCTCTTCGCTCATGATTTTTCTAACGCGCCAACGACTTATGGTGACGCCTTCTTCACGGAGCTTTTTAACCAGCGTTCGGCTCCCGGCACTTTCCCGACTGGCAGAGAATAACGCCTTGAGCATCACCCTGACTGCGGTATCTTTCGACGGGCAGGCTATCGGCTTTTTTCGCCAGGCATACCATGCGGACGGGCTAATGCGCATCACGCGACAAAGCGTCCGTAGCCTGTAATTACCTGCGTTATCGAGGATAAACTGGTATCTCACGACATGTGCTTCGCAAAGAAGGCGCTCGCCTTTTTTAATATTTCCTTCTCAATGCGTAACTCTTTGTTTTCTAGACGTAGCCTTCGGAGTTCAGCTTGTTCATCTTCACTAAGCGGACTTTCATGGCGCTGGCGCGCGGCGGCGACCCAACTGCGCAATGTTTTGGCGCTGATCCCCAAAGAAGTTGCGGCACGCGCAATGGAGTAATTTTGCGTCAGCACCAGGGCCACCGTTTCCTTCTTAAATTCTGGCGTAAACTTTCGCTTCTGATTCACTAAACACCTCCATTTTGGATGTAAGTTTAGTGTCCTGATTATTCGACCACAGCAAACCTTAAAGGCGCTGCTGATAAGCTCCAGCTGCTCCGACACGTCGCAGCTCAGCGGGCTGAGGTTACCGCCGCACGCCGGACAGGCGGTTTCGGCAGGCGGCAGAATGCGGGTTTCTCGGGGAAGCGAGGCAGGCAGAGGTTTACGGGCGGAAGACTGGCGCAGCGGCTGAGGCAACTCCGGATCATGCTGCTCACCCAGAACTTCCGCCATCTCTTCCTGCAGAGCGCTGATGCGTTCTTCAGCTTCGCGCACCTGACGTGCCGTTTTCTCACGCAGCTTTTCAGAGCTCTTGCCGAACTGCATGCGCTGCAGTTTCGCGACCAGCGCCTTCAGCCGGTTTATCTCGCTGGCGTACGCCGCCACCCGCTGTGAGAGGAGGCGGTTATACTCCGTCATCTGGCGGAGGGTGTTCTGCTGCTCCTGCAACAGTGCCCTGAGCCGGGCATTTTCATCAGGGTTCGGGGTGTCCATACCATCACTTTACAGCAGCTTATATGCGTATTCCAGGGCGTTCCGTCCGCTGCGGGTGTTTCCAGTTAATGCCTTCCAGCAGCATTCCCAGCTGTGCGGGCGTCAGGTGGACTTTTCCGTCGCGGGTCACCGGCCACACGAAGCGCCCCCGTTCCAGCCTTTTGGTGAACAGGCACAGACCGTCACGGTCAGCCCACAGCACCTTTATCATGTCACCACGCCGGCCGCGGAAGATAAACAGGTGCCCGCTGAACGGGTCCGTGCTCAGCGTGTTCTGCACTTTCACCGCCAGCCCGTTGAAGCTGCAGCGCATATCTGTCACGCCGGCGACCAGCCAGATGCGCGAGCCAGCCGGAAAGTTAATCATGCCTTACCCTCCCTGAGTTCGCTGACCAGTGCACGCAGCAGCTCCGGCGTCAGTGGCCCGGTCAGGCTCAGGCTGCCGCCCGGCAGTGTCAGCTTACAACTGATGACCGGTGGCTGGTCTGATGATACGGCCCCGTTGTGTCTGGATGGCGGCGAAAGCGGCTCCACGGTGACCGGAATGAGAGCGGCCCTGCTGGCAGGGTCCAGCAGTCCCTGTCGATGAAGATTACGCCAGTTAAACACCAGGTTATCGTTAACGCCATGTTCCCGCGCCAGTTCTGCCACACAGGCCCCCGGCTGCAGGCTCAGCTCCGCCATGCGGATTTTGAACTCCAGTGGCCAGTCCGGGCGGCGTTTTTTGACAGGAAGATTTGTTTCAAGATTAAAGGCATAAAGTTCCTCTTCGAGGCGCTCAGGCGTGTAATCCTCTGGCAACGGCCAGTTGATACCCGTGCGGCGAAAACGCTTGAACATTTTATGCGTAGCGGAGGTACTGATGCTCAGTTGCTCAGCGATTTCACGGTAAGTCAGTGCGTCGTTAAACCGCAGGCTGAGTGCAGCAGTGATCCAGGGCCTTCTGGAGTATGGCGTATTTTTGTCCACGGTAGTGTCCATGTTCGCGAAAGTGTCCATGGTAGGAAACACGGGCAAAAATTAAAGACGGCCTGTATGAGCCGCTTACGTTTATCCCCGCTAGCGCGGGGAACACCGTGAAGTGGTCACCGTGCCGGTGATGCGCATCGGTTTATCCCCGCTAGCGCGGGGAACACGCCGACAGCTGAACAATTCGCAGTGATTTTGGCTGTTTATCCCCGCTAGCGCGGGGAACACTGAATATGGGGAGGATTCTCTAATGGGGTTTCCGGTTTATCCCCGCTAGCGCGGGGAACACGCCGAGGTATCAGCACCCAGTTTCATGTCTGCCGGTTTATCCCCGCTGGCGCGGGGAACACACATCCCAGTGCAGACCACGGGCATGGCATGACGGTTTATCCCCGCTGGCGCGGGGAACACAGGAATCAAGGTAACACGGGCGAAATTGTCGGCGGTTTATCCCCGCTGGCGCGGGGAACACAAGGGTGGGAGGATGAATTCCATCCGTTAATCCGGTTTATCCCCGCTGGCGCGGGGAACACTTCGTATAGCCCCAGCACGTCAGCGCACTCTCGGTTTATCCCCGCTGGCGCGGGGAACACCTGCGGCTCGGTCAGCGCGCATAGCCGTATGGCAGTTTATCCCCGCTGGCGCGGGGAACACTCCAATCCAAGCCATGCCCAGGTGCGAGCACGCGGTTTATCCCCGCTGGCGCGGGGAACACATATCCGGAGCCTCGACGCCGGCAAAAACAGTCGGTTTATCCCCGCTGGCGCGGGGAACACTATGACGGCGGCACCCTGCTCTGGATGGATACCGGTTTATCCCCGCTGGCGCGGGGAACACCTCACTGCTACCAATGGCTACCGCCAGTGGCGCGGTTTATCCCCGCTGGCGCGGGGAACACGTCAGAAGATTGGGAATTACTGCGCCAATCCCTGGTTTATCCCCGCTGGCGCGGGGAACACCCGCGTATAGCAGCTGCGCTGTCACACTCAGACGGTTTATCCCCGCTGGCGCGGGGAACACCGGGTCTTGCTCCCGGCCTTAACCGCCGTCGCCGGTTTATCCCCGCTGGCGCGGGGAACACCAAAGCTCAGGTGGAGCCTAAAGTCGATGGCGCGGTTTATCCCCGCTGGCGCGGGGAACACTGCGGGAACTAGCAGAAAGCCTGCCGCGCATTCGGTTTATCCCCGCTGGCGCGGGGAACACTTACCGTCACCGCCTTTCTCTGATACCACAAGGGGTTTATCCCCGCTGGCGCGGGGAACACTCTTATCCTATACAACTGAACTAAAAGACTTTTTTCAACACACAAAATCCCACCAACTTTTTCGTATTTTTAAAGAACACTAACTTATTGAATTTTAATGGGTAAAAATGACACTAGTCTCAAGCCATCCAGGTCTACCGGAATACGTCGGTTTTCACCAAAAGTCTGAAACTCAAATCCTGATTCAGTATTTGTTGCCCATACCATCACGACATTTCCCTCTTGCGCCAAAGCTGTGACTTGTTGCCATATCATCTCGCGAACTTTGGTCGACACATCGCCAACATAAACCCCAGCGCGGACCTCCAGAAGCCAGACTGCCAGTCTTCCTCGCAGTCGCGGTGGTACATTTTCAGTCACAACAACCAGCATGCTCATCTTCAGCTACTCCGATGGCCTGAATCTCCCAAAGAGACAGGAAGCGGGATCGCAACGGGTTGTGAATCTTCAGGTGGAGTTGGAGGTTGAATTTCCCCCGCGGGGTAATGCCTTCAATCGATAGAAAACCATGATATGCTACTGGTATTTAGGGCTTTCTATGGCTACCGTTACTGTTCATTGTCCTCGTTGCCATTCCGATTCTGTTTATCGCCATGGGCACAGCTGTTCCGGGCACGAGCGCTTTCGTTGCCGGTCATGTCGCCGCGTTTTTCAGCTGGCTTATACCTGTGAAGCCAGAAAACCCGGTGTAAAAGAACAGATAGTTGAACTGGCACACAACGGTGCCGGCGTCCGCGATACCGCCAGAGTTCTTAAGGTCGGTATCAATACCGTCATACGGACATTAAAAAGCTCTCGCCGTCCCGGATAACCGCTTCTCCTGTCGCTCATGCCGATGTGGCACTCATCTGCGAGCTTGATGAGCAGTGGGGCTTTGTTGGCAGTAAAGCCCGGCAGCACTGGCTCTGGTATGCTTACAATACCAAAACGGGTGGCGTACTGGCTTATACTTTCGGCCCACGTACCGATGAGACATGTCGGGAACTGTTGGCCCTGTTGACGCCCTTTAGCATCGGCATGATTACCAGCGATAACTGGGGCAGTTATGCCAGAGAGGTGCCGAAGGAGATACATCTGACTGGTAAAATTTTCACACAGCGCATTGAGCGAAACAATCTGACGCTGCGAACCCGTATCAAGCGGCTGGCACGCAAAACAATATGTTTTTCACGTTCCATCGAATTGCACGAAAAGGTCATCGGTGCCTTCATCGAAAAGTACATGTTCTACTGATTGGAGGCATTACCAACGTGGGCATACCACATCAATCTTTGCCATCAGAAATCCAAAAAGCAAAGCATACTACAACACTAAATTTGAGTCATGACCGCCGAATTTACACCACGTCCTAAGACTCTACCCTCATTCATCGAGAAATACATGTTCTACTAATTGGAGGCATCACCCCCCGCGGCAAGAACATCTTCAATGAGCGGAATAAGTTTCGCTAACGTCTTACCACTACGAAAAATATCCCGACAAGCCAGACGAACTTCCCTGTCAGGTTCGATCGGATTGCGGCGGGCAATTTCAAACGCTTTTGGCACCACGGTGTCGAATTTAATGATATCTGCGATATCGTAGACAAAGGAAAGGGGTTTACCGGTATGCACAAAGCCAATAGCTGGCGCATATCCGGCAGCCAGTACGGCTGCCTCCGTCACGCCATAGAGACAAGCCGTCGCTGAACTAATGCATTATCGCCCTTCTCCCAATCCCTGGGATCGTAGCGGCGACCTTGCCACTTAACTCCGTACTGTTTCGCCAGCAATGAATAGGTCGCACGAACCCGACTCCCTTCAATTCCACGTAGCTGATCTACCGAACGACGGCCCGGCGCCGGCTCACCAAAGCGCAGCTCAAACATCCTGCGCACGACTTTCAAACGCAAATCATCATCCAGCGCCAGCTTTGCCTGATACAGTAATTTATCTGAACGCGCACCGCCCGGCTGACCCGATGCATACACGCGAACTCCTGCCTCCCCCACCCATACCAGAAGCGTCCCCACCTGAGCGGCTAAACGAACGGCGGCATGAGAAACACGCGTTCCCGGCTCAAGCATAATACAAGCTACAGATCCAACAGGAATATGGGTACGAACTCCCGTTTTGTCGATTAATACAAACGCACCGTCGATCACATCTATCTGCCCGTACTGAAGGAAGATCATCGACACACGATCTTTCAATGGGGTCGGGTTAAGAGGAAGCCAACTCATCAGCGCCTCCTTTTCACCATCAACATCCCGCATCCCATCGCTTTGCTTTTGCCTAACCCAGAAAACAGCGCCTGTTCAAACAATAAAGCATTGGTAATCACAAGCGTGCCGGAAAAATCGACGCTGCTAAAAGCAATCGGATTATCCTGCGCTTTGCGAACAAAACGGTGCTGTTGATACGCCTGCACGCATCCGCACCGCGTCTGTATCTCACTGCTATCCGTGCCGGCCCATTGGGTAAAATCATCAGGTTCCGGTTCAAGCAAACGGAAACCATGTTGATTCCCCTGCCTTTCCAGCCAGTCCTGCGCAGCCTGCTGCTGTAGTTCCCACCACTTTTCCTGCGCCAGACCGTTCGCCTTCGCCTCGTGTTTTGCATTCATCATGACATCGCTACGTTTACCATTGCGGGTAATCACCGGATTAGCGCGTAGCTGAAAATCAAGCACCAGCCCCTCAGCCAGCTGCGGATTAAATGATTTAGTTTCGACGAAAAATAGAGCGTGCTGCGTTAACGGCGGCGTTGTTGAGAGCATAAAAAAACCGCCATGTTCTTCCTGACGGAACAAAAACTGGCGTTCTTTCTGTTCGGGAAAGAGCTGCCATAACCACTGATGGCTGGCGTAAGGCCGGGCCGAATCCCATTTTTTCAACATTTCCGGTTGTAAATGATTAAACCGGAGCTGGATACGAGACAGGTACATTAGGATCTCCCCTGCAATGGCCCGCTGAAGCGGGTATAGCTACTAAACTGCCAGCGCTGGCGGCTTACGGGTTGATTATTGCTACGCTGTTTTTGCTGCCAGGCCAGGCTGACCTCATCAGGGTCATCCCAGTAACAAACGCCTTCACTCAAGGTGGCGCCGCTTAATTCCACCGGGCACATTTCCTGCCTCGCCTGGATAAAGACGTCCTTTAAAGCACCGAGCATTAAACGAGGCGCCAGCGGTAATGCCAGAGGACAGGACTTACGCCCAAGATAGAGAGGGAAATGTGGAGTCAATAATGCATTGTGTAATTCCGCAAGCGTACACGGCGAGCCGGGCGTGGCGCTTAATGCCACGTGCCAGTAACCGTCACAACGATACTCCCGCTGCGAAATCAGCGTTCCGACCTCATCCGGCGCGAGGGTAAGCTCATCCCGTCGCGTATGGTAACGATACTTTTTGTTTTCTCGCGGTGCGCTTACGGTGTGGTAGTCCCGGAGCCATCGTTCCTGAGAAGAAAGCGCGTGCACGGCCAGATGGTAATGCTGATTAAAACTATTCAGCCGCTCTTCTTCATCCCGCCGAATACCCAGCGCTGCGGCAAGTAATCCCAGCAATGCTGAGCGTGTAGGAACCGCCGCCGAAGGACGGATCTCACCGGGAGCTTCTTCGCCCCACGATGCCAACGGCGCATACAGTTGGAAAACTAAATATTCCTTCATCATTCATCCTTACTGGCTAACAAAGGCCAGTAATTCCGCCAGCGATCCTTCACTTTTCTGTACGTTCAATTCTTTATAATCATCAGTACAGTTCCCATATACGCGATCAAAGCTGTCGCGCTGCTGCTTTAAGCGGGTAACAGCTGCCGTAATTTGATCGGCATCGCGTACCGGTTGGAAAAATGCCGCAGCCAAAGAGCGCGGCTGTTTTTTACCGATTTCCGCTAGCGCATAGGAAGCATAAGCTCGAGAAGCAAAGCTGTTTTGTTTACCGGTTGGAGAAACCGTAAGCGCCGTTTCGGTAAGCGCCGCAATAGCACGCTTCGCCAGCTCCTCATTACCGCCAAGGTTTTCCACCAGTAAATCGCGGCTGATACAGACGTAGGTATAGAAAAGCGCCGAAGCAAAGCCCTGCTCGCCCATATGACCGGAGCCGGTGTCTTCTTCCTTATTATTCAGATCGTCAACGGCGGTGAAAAAATCAGATTCAATGTGATCTTGACCCGCCATCTCCGGACAGCTTTTGTATCTTAAGTTAACGATGCCCGCTGCCGCCGGTACTCTCTCGGAGAGTGATATCCCAGCGCACTGTGCGGGTGATTTTCATTGTAGTGATTGAACGCCGCTGCAAGGTTCTGTAGCGCTGTTCCCACATCTGGTTTTGGCATGAACGCGATGTAATCTTCCTTCATCGTTTTCACGAACCGTTCGGCCATGCCGTTACTTTGTGGGCTGCTCACCGCTGTTGTACACGGCTCCAGATTCAGTTCTCGCGCGAACTTCTTCGTTTCATGCGCGGTGTACGCTGAACCGTTATCTGTCAGCCACTGCACTGGTTTACCCGGCAGCGTGCTACCGAAGCGCCTTTCCACTGACCTCAGCATCACATCCTGTACCGTTGAACTGTCGTAGCCTCCCGTGCTCGCTGCCCAGTCTATGGCCTCCCGGTCGCAACAGTCCAGTGCGAACGTCACCCGAAGCTTCTCGCCGTTGTCACAACCGAACTCGAAGCCGTCTGAACACCAGCGCATATCGCTTTCCGCTACCGCGATTTTGCCTTTATGCTCCCGCTTCGGACGCTCTGGTTTATCACGCAACAACAGCAGGTTATGCTCGCTCATTATCCTGTAAAGCCGTTTGGCGTTCACCGGTGGAAGTCCCTCTACACGGCGTTGCTTACGCAGGATACCCCACACCCGCCGGTAACCGTAGCTGGGCATGTCGCTGATGATGCCGAGGATCTCCGACAGTATCTCTGCATCAGCTTCGTCATTACGCCGGTTGCTGCGCCTGTCCTGCCAGTCGGCAGAGCGGCTCACCCGCAGTGATAACTGCGCACGCGACACGCTCATGGTGCGACTAACCAGAGCTATTCCCCGTCCTTTGGCAACAAGGGCGCGTGCGCTATCCATTTTCGCGACTGGCCGTACTCCACCGCTTCTTTGAGGATCTCAACTTCCATCGTCTTCTTACCCAGGAGACGCTGTAGTTCCCGGACCTGTTTGAGTGCAGTCGCCAGCTCCGAAGCCGGAACCACTTCCTCTCCGGCCGCAACGGCGGTGAGGCTACCTTCCTGATATTGCTTCTTCCATTTAAACAGCAGACTGGGCTGAATACCGTGCAGACGAGCAACGTGGGAGACATTCATACCCGGCTCCATTGTTTGCTGGATGATGGCAATTTTCTCTTGCGGAGTCTTACGCTTACGGGCTTCTTGCCCTAACAGGATCCCGGTCATCTCAAAATTAACATGGTTGTTAGACATATATTTAAGCCTATCTCTTATCTGGAGATACAGCTACTGTCCGGTGTTTCAGGGGGCTACATCAAAATCAGATTCAATGGTCACGGCGCTCACCCCTAGCGGATGCGAAACCTGGCAGGCAGCTTCGACATTAAACTCCGGCGTTGATGCCAGCATACGACCAAACAGCGCCATATCTACGCTACGCTGCTCCTTTCTCAGCAGCTTAACTTCTTCTTCACTGGGTTCACGCTTATCGGCAATTAGCGTATCAACCAGCTGTTTAATTAACGTAATTTCGTGATGGCTAACATGGACAATTTGTTCAATTTCGAGATTTTTTTCATCGGGCGCATTTTTATCGTTTTTTAGCTTACCGAACTGAGCCGCAATTTTTTCTGCCGCCCCTTTCGCTACTTTCGCCGTAATACCGCCGGCAATCATCGGCCGGAAAACGTAATCCACGCCAATGCGTCGGGTACGCTTGCCGATGAATCCATCCAGCGCTTCTTCAAAGGTGTCAGATACGCGCCAGGCGCGCTTCAGGCTTTGCGACGAAACGCGCAGACGCTCCACGCCCCCCATATATGCTGTTTTAGGTCTACCGGATTCATCGCGGTTAAGGTTGGCAGGCGCGTAGGCGGTTAATAAATGCAGTTGAATAAAGGTTGTCATCGTTAAATCCTTCTAAAAATGATTATTTGCTATATGACGCAGAAAGATATTCATTCGCCCAGCGGATGCGATTTCGCTCAAAGGGATCGCGAGGTTCCGACTTATGCTCTTCTCGTCTTTGCCACTCTTCCATCCACAAAAAAATGCTGTCGGCCAGCGATAAGACATTAACCCCTTCATGACCGCGAATCGTCACCGCGTGGATTAACAGCTGACAAAACGTTTCCGGATCGGAAGCCTTTTGCAAACGTTCAAAGCGTAGAGTAGAAACACATGGCGTCGATCCGTTGAGTTTTTCCCCCAGCTGCGCGGCAAAACTTGTTTTTTCGTTATGCTTCTTAATATGCGCGGCGACGCTGGCAAACAGCGCCAGCGCCATTTCATCAAGAGGTTGCAGCGGCATATGTTCAAGTAGAGACTGACGAAGCGCGCCGTATCTTTCACACATCATTGCGCCATAAGGCGGATCCATTCTTTTCAGCTCTGCCCGCCAGGCGCGGCCGTTAATGCGCTGATTCTCGCGCGTCGAGTACCTCTCAGATAGCGCGGAAAACCAGTTAATCAGCGCTTTTTGTGCCTTGGGATGGGTGATTCTGCGCAATGCCGCAGTATGACTATTCAGCATTTTTAACCTCCTCCTGTTATTCAATCAGCGCCAGTACATCCTTATACGCTTTATGTTTACGATAGCTGCTTTCAAGCTCCTGCCGCGCCTTCAGCTGACGCAGCAGGATATCGTCCGGGCTATCGGCGTCAGTCAGTATTTCGCGGTCAAAAACGTGAAAGAGATAGGCGTGTAGCTCACGTTCCCATACCTTCACTGCGCCATGAGTCGATGTCTCTTTACGCAATGAATCCACCGCCAGGACACCTTGCAGCGTTCGGAAAGCAGGCTCAGTTTCCTGCCAGAAGGCGACATCTATCATGCTGAAGTCAACTTTGGCTTCTTTCGGATTAGCAAACCGGGCGCTTTTCAGCGCATTTCTCAGTAACAACAGCGCCTCTGAAGCCAGTACCACGACTTTATTGAGCGCTTCCAGAAATTGTTCCGCATGAGAGGTGCTGATTAACGGAATGCGGTGCTGGTACCAGCAGCGGGCTTTGGCATTATCCATATCCCATGCAAAACACCACAGTCCGATATTTTTTCGTTGGCTGGCGGAGCGGACCACCTTTGCAGGCTGCATTTTGTTAAATTTATCCTCACGTTCGAGAATAAGCCCCAGCCAGTCTTTATAGCTGATGCCGCCCGGCTGCCCTTTTAACGCCAGCCAGGGCGAGGAAGGATCTTTCAGCGCCTGGCGATAGGGGGAAAACGGATGCCGCCAACCGTCATATTGAACGCCATAGTTTTTGCCGCGCATTTGCCGCAACAGCGACTCATGCTCTCCGCCGCATAAATCACAGATCCCCGCCTCAGTATGGGTAAAATCCAGCTCAATACGTCGCGGCATTCCCCAGTACGCCTGCAAAGGATGCGCATTTTCCGGCGTGACTACATTCCCCGCTTTTTCACTGGTTCTGGTCGGCGCAAGCCAGGGGAAAATCAGGGGAAACTGCGCTGAGGTCGGCGCACTTTCCTGGGGTAAAACGTTGAGCCAGAGCTTCCGCCAGAGCGGGAACTTGTCTTCTTCCTGCGGAACCACCAGCGTGGTAAGCGGCCCGCCGCCGCGCATTCCGACCCGATAGCCCGCGCCGCCGGCCGGAGAGTTAGTTTGTACCGCAAACAAGGCTATCGCCGCACAGTGGGGGCATATTTGTTCAACGCTACCTCGCTTAACAAAATGATCTTTATTGAGCTTTAGCGTATTGCCACCGGGCGCATCAATCAGCAGCCCGGCGATGGTGCTATATTCGGCATCAAGGGGATCGTAGCTTTGTAGAAAGGAGGGCTTTTGTTCGCCAAACTGTAGAGCGGGAGAGAGGGTACGCAATGCCTGCCGCCATCTTTCTGGCTCAATACCCTCATTCCAGGTATCTCCCCAGTCGTCTTTATCTTCAGGCGCGATGGCGCATTGCAGGATGCCCGTCAACATTTGCCATGCCGCCCCCTGAAAATCAGCCCGAGGAAACGCGACATCCTGAATTCTGTTATCCAGAATATCGCATAGCGCAACTTTCGTTTTTTCTCCGTCGGAGAAAAGGACAGGAAGCCATTTTTCCGTACTCAAATCCATAGAGTTACTCCTGTAAAACTGGAATGCAGCAGAACCAACCGCTTATTTAAAGAGAAAAACAGGATTGGCACCCTGCCCAAAATTTGCGTAGAAAACATCGTAACCAGGTTTTAGAATGCCATCAATAATAGAACAAGAAGCAGCTTATAATAAATCAAGAAGATATTTAATCTTGCCAAAGTTACTATCACCTGCATTTTAATACTAATAATTAGAAAAAAAATGAACCAGTCTCCCAATTGCAAATGATTTACCGCGTCTGCAGGAATAAAAAGTGTCTATAGAGGATCGAAAGCTGTTGCCCTCATAGCCAGTAAGCTATAATCTTGTCATAGCTTACTGGCTATGAGGGATCGCAATGTGGGACATAGAAACTACGGATGCTTTCGATGAGTGGTTTGAAGCGCAAACAGGCGCACTGCAGGAAGACATGCTGGCCGCGATGGTGATTTTATCCGAGTATGGGCCGCAGTTAGGCAGACCGTTTGCGGACACCGTGAATGATTCTGCTTTTCCAAACATGAAAGAGTTGCGCGTACAGCATCAAGGTAATCCCATCAGGGCCTTCTTTGCGTTTGATCCTTCCCGCCATGGCATCGTGCTATGTGCCGGGGACAAAACGGGATTAAACGAAAAGAAATTTTATAGGGACATGCTCAAACTTGCCGATAATGAATACCGTAAGCACCTGAATAAATGAGGAATGAATTATGGCCACCCTTAAAGAACTTATGGCTAAGCAAAATCCAGAAAGCCGGGAGCGTATTGCCGAAAAAGTGGAAGAGCTTCGCCAGACAATCGCTTTGAATATGCTTAGGGAAGAGCTGAATATTTCTCAAACGGAGCTGGCGGCGGCGATGGGCGTTAAGCAGCCAACGGTAGCAAAAATGGAGCAGGCGGATAACGATCCCCGCCTGTCGACCCTGAAACGTTACGTCACCGCTCTGGGCGGCGAGCTGAGTATCGACGTGAAGCTCCCGACGGGTAAAAGGGTCGCATTTCACCTCTGAAAAATGGCGTGCCGGCTGGCGGTCCAGGAGACCTTCCCTGCGAAACTGAACGGCCGGCCAGCCCCTGCATCTTTGCCCTGGAAATCAAAAGATGATGACTGAAAGCCTGCAGTATCTCCGCTACTGGGGAAAGACAGCAAAAACAGCGGACAGCAAAACGAACCCTTATCATCTGCTGGCATATCATTGCCTTGACGTCGCAGCATGCGGATATTTCATCGTTAAAAACAATATTTTCAACACTAAAGATATATTAAGAGAATGCGGCATTACGGGGGCAGACGCAGAAAACTGGCTCGTCTGGCTCCTTGCCAGCCACGATATCGGAAAATATGCGCGAGGATTTCAAAAATATGCGCTATTTCCCGACTCACCGTTGGTTCCTCCCATTAACGGTATTTCAGCTTTTGAGCGGCACGATTCTTTAGGCTTTTATTTATGGAATAAATTATTTGCAGCATGGTCTGAAGGTAATAATGAAATTATTTCAGGTATTGCCTCGGAAAATCGCTCCGGTTTTGAAAGTGCCTTAAATATCTGGATGCTTGTCAGCACCGGCCACCACGGAATCCCCCCTGATACGCTGAAAAATAGCAGCCCTCTGGCATTCAGTGACGAAGATATCGCAGCAGCAACGCATTATCTGGAAACATTAAGTCAGCTATTTCCCTTTACGCTGCCTCCAGAATGGAAAGTCAAAGCGGGAAGAAAGCGCTTAAAGCAGCACAGCTGGTTTTTTGCCGGCATAGTCACCATCGCCGACTGGATGGGCTCGGACGAAACACAATTTCCACCGCTCAGCAGCCCTATGACTTTGGGAGCCTACTGGCCCTTTGCCTGCGAAAAGGCACAACGAGCCATCCTCAAAATCCCGCAGCGGTCACAGCATAGCCGCTATCTGGACCATCGAGCACTATTCCCTTTTATTCAAACTCTTACGCCTCTCCAGCAGCGAGCAACTACGCTGGATATCTCTGCGCCAGGTCCGCAGTTGGTCATCCTGGAAGATGTTACCGGAGCAGGGAAAACCGAAGCGGCGTTAATCCTGACTCATCGTTTAATGTCCGCCAACAAAGGGCACGGGCTCTACGTTGGACTGCCAACAATGGCGACAGCAAACGCCATGTATCAACGCCTGACGGCGGCTTATCACGCGCTGTTTACCACAGATGCCAGGCCGTCGCTGATGCTGGCGCACGGTGGTCGACAGATGTCGGACGCGTTCCGACAGTCGGTCTGGCAGCCAACAGGGGAAGCGGCTAAAGATTATTCTCGCGACGACGGTAACGCCGCCGGTGAATGCCATATCTGGTTTGCCGACTCGCGAAAAAAATCGCTTCTGGCGGAAGTTGGGGTGGGGACCTTAGATCAGCTATTAATGGCCGTCATGCCCTTCCGCCACCAGTCGCTACGCCTGCTGGGAATGCGCGACAAAATTTTGCTGCTGGATGAGGTCCATGCCTACGACGGCTATATGGTGAAACTACTGGAAGGGTTACTTCGCTTCCATGCTGCCCAGGGCGGAAGTGCCATTATTTTAAGCGCGACGCTCCCCGCCGCCCTGCGCGAAAAGTTACTCAGCGCATTTAATGACGGCGCGGGATTTACCGCTACCGAAACGGCGAATGATGCAGGCTATCCCTGGTTAAGCCATCTCTCCTCCACGGGGCTGACAGAAGAGGCGCTCTCCACGCGCCCCGAGGTTCAGCGTACCGTTGCCGTCAGCTGGATTCAGCAACGTCGGGAAGCGCTGGATATTATTTATCATGCGGTGCAAGCCGGGCAATGCGTATGCTGGATCCGCAATACGGTTGATGACGCACGTGAAGCTTATCAGCAGCTATTACATGAAAAGCGCATTCCTCAACAGGACCTGCTACTTTTCCACAGCCGCTTCGCCTTTGCCGATCGTATTGCCATTGAGGATAAAACCCTCGGCTGGTTTGGCAAAGATGCCCTCGTTTCATCGCGGAGGGGTAAAGTACTAATCGCGACACAGGTTGTTGAACAAAGCCTCGATCTGGATTTTGACTGGATGATCTCGGATCTGGCGCCAATAGATTTATTGATCCAACGCGCCGGTCGGCTACAGCGCCATATCCGCAGTGCCGACGGCGAGCGTAAAGCGATGCCGCCCGATGAACGTCAGCCGCCGATACTGCATATTTTAGCTCCCGAATGGCAGGAACAGGCCGGGCAGGGTTGGCTGGGACAAGAACTGCGAGGTACCGGCTTCGTTTATTCCGACCACGCCTGCTTATGGCGTACTCAGACGCTGCTGCGTCAATATGGCGAAATCAGGATGCCGGAAAATGCCAGAGCGTTAGTTGATGGCGTCTATGAACAAAAAATTCCCGCCCCGGCCAGCCTGCAGGCGCTTTCCGACGTCGACTTCGGCAAAGTGTTGAGCCAGCGTTCCGTCGCAACGCAAAATCTGTTGCGCTACGATATTGGCTACGATCGGGAGGCCAGCGATTTCTTATGGGATAAAGACCGGGAGTTTTCGACCCGCCTGGGCGAAGAGAGCGTTGACGTCTACCTCGCCTGGCAGGACGAGGAAGGTGAGCTGCATCCTGTCGTGACGGAGGGCGACTTCCGCTGGGAAATGAGTCGGTTATCGGTACGTCTATCATGGTGGAAAAAGCGATCGGCAGGATTCTTACTCCCCGGCGAGGAGGCGCTTGAACGGTTTCGCAAGAAACAACACCGGCCGTCCGCGCAGGTGGTACTGGTATCGTCAGAAGGCGAAGCGAGTTATTACAGTAAACGGGAGGGCCTGGCTGGCAGCGCCTCTGAGTAAAAGACCCGGCGCAGTATTCCCGGACGACGCCAAACGCCGTCCGGGATTGGTCTCAACCCTCGTGCAGCCCGCACTCACGCTTCAGGCCGAAGAAGCGCGTCTCTTCCTCCGCCATCCCCGGCTCCCATTTGCGGGTGGTGTGGGTGTCTCCCACCGAGAGATATCCCTGATCCCACAGCGGGTGGTATTTCAGGCCGTGCTTCTGCAGATACTGATAAACGGTGCGGTTATCCCAGTCGATAATCGGCAGCACCTTAAAGACCCCGCGCTGAATCGCCAGCACCGGCAGGGTTGCCCGGCTGCCGGACTGTTCGCGGCGCAGGCCGGCAAACCAGGTATGGGTGTTCAGCTCCTGCAGAGCGCGGTTCATCGGCTCGACCTTGTTGATGTCATTGTATTTCTCAATGCCCTCAACGCCCTGCTCCCACAGCTTGCCGTAGCGGGCCTCCTGCCAGGCGGGGCTGATCTCAGCGCGGTAAACCTTCAGATTGAGCTGCAGCTTATCGGTAAGCTCATCGATAAACTGATAGGTTTCCGGGAACAGGTAGCCGGTATCGGTGAGGATCACCGGAATATCCGGACGGATCTGGTTAACCAGATGCAGGCTAACCGCCGCCTGAATACCAAAGCTTGAAGAGAGCGCGTAGTCGCCGGGCAGGTTTTCCAGCGCCCACGCCACGCGCTCCTCGGCGCTGAGCTTCTCCAGCCGGGCGTTGGTTTCCGCCAACTGCAGCACGCGTTCAACTTTCGGCAGCTCATTTAGCGCGTTGAGATCGAGTACGGACATAGTTACCTCGTTATTTTCCCCTCGCCTCATTCCCTCCCCGTAGCTGGGGAGGGGATCGTCAGGCGCGGATAAAGACGTTTATTCCCAGAAATCACGGGCTGGATCGAGCACCGGGCGCACGATACCCGCACGCACCGTAAAGTCGCCGAAGCCTTCACCCGCTTCGCGCTCTTTCGCCCAGCGCCCGACCAGTTCGTCTATCGAGTCGAGAATTTCCGACTCGGTAATGTTTTCGCGATACATGCGCGGGATCCGCGTTCCGCTGCGGTTGCCGCCGAGATGCAGGTTGTAACGGCCCGGCGCTTTACCCACCAGGCCCACTTCCGCCAGCATCGCGCGGCCGCAGCCGTTCGGGCAGCCGGTGACGCGGGTGACGATATGCTCCTCGCTCACGCCGTGCTTGCTCATCACGCCGTCCACCTTATCAATAAACGACGGCAGGAAGCGCTCCGCCTCGGCCATCGCCAGCGGGCAGGTCGGGAAGGAGACGCAGGCCATCGAGTTTTCACGCTGCGGGGTGACGCTGTTCATCAGCCCGTGATCGCGAGCCAGCTTTTCGATCTTCGCCTTCTGATCTTCCGGCACGCCGGCAACGATCAGGTTTTGGTTGGCCGTAATGCGGAACTCGCCTTTATGGATCTTAGCAATCTTCAGCAGGCCGGTTTTCAGCGGACGTCCCGGATAATCAAGAATACGACCGTTTTCAATAAACAGCGTCAGGTACCAGTTATTGTCGATACCTTTTACCCAGCCGATCCGATCGCCGCGGCCGGTAAACTCGTAGGGGCGAATCGGCTCGAACTTAATGCCGGCGCGGCGCTCAACTTCGGCCTTGAAGGTCTCAACGCCAACGCGTTCCAGGGTGTATTTGGTTTTCGCGTTTTTACGGTCGGTACGGTTGCCCCAGTCGCGCTGGGTGGTGACCACCGCTTCCGCCACGGCCAGAGTGTGCTCAAGCGGCAGATAGCCGAATTCGCAGGCGGTGCGCGCGTAGGTTTTCTTGTTGCCGTGCTCAATCGAGAGGCCGCCGCCGACCAGCAGGTTAAAGCCCACCAGCTTGCCGTTTTCGGCAATCGCCACGAAGTTCATGTCGTTGGCGTGCAGATCGATATCGTTCTGCGGCGGGATCACCACGGTGGTTTTGAACTTACGCGGCAGATAGGTCTGCCCCAGGATCGGCTCTTCGTCGGTGGTGGCAACCTTCTTCTGATCGAGCCAGATCTCGGCGTAGGCGCGGGTGCGCGGCAGCAGATGCTCGGAAATCTTTTTCGCCCACTCGTAGGCCTCGGCGTGCAGCTGAGACTCGTTTGGGTTAGAGGTGCAGAGCACGTTACGGTTCATATCGTTGGCCGTCGCCAGCGCGTCCAGCCCCACCGAGTGCAGCATCTGGTGCACCGGCTTGACGTTCTTCTTCAGAATGCCGTGGAACTGGAAGGTCTGACGGTTGGTCAGACGAATGCTACCGTAGATCGTGTTATCGGCGGCAAACTTATCGATTGCCTGCCACTGCTTAGTGGTGATCACTCCGCCCGGCAGGCGGCAGCGGAGCAGCATCGCGTGACGCGGCTCCAGCTTCTGCGCCACACGTTCGGCGCGGATGTCGCGGTCATCCTGCTGATACATGCCGTGAAAGCGGATCAGCAGGAAGTTATCGCCTTTAAAGCCGCCGGTGAGGGGGTCGTTTAAGTCTTCCGCGATGGTGCCGCGCAGGTAGTTGCTCTCTACCTTCATCCGCTCGGCGTCGGTCAGTTTACCTTCGACCACCAGCGGTCCAGGATGTTTTTCGCTCATTAGTAGACATCTCGCTGATAACGGCGCTCAACGCGCAGCTCACTTAAAAATTCGTCCGCCGCTTCGGCGTCCATCGCACCGAATTCGGCAATCACTTCCAGCAGCGTCCGCTCAACGTCTTTCGCCATGCGATTGGCGTCGCCGCAGACATAAATATGGGCACCGTCATTAATCCAGCGCCACAGTTCGGCCCCCTGCTCGCGCAGCTTGTCCTGAACGTAGACTTTTTGTTGTTGAGCGCGGGACCAGGCCAGATCGATGCGGCTCAGTACGCCCTCTTTGACGTAGCTTTGCCACTCAACCTGGTACAGGAAATCTTCCGTAAAGTGCGGGTTGCCGAAGAACAGCCAGTTCTTGCCCTCGGCCCCCTCCGCCGCGCGCTGCTGCATGAAGGCGCGGAATGGCGCAATGCCGGTACCCGGGCCAATCATGATCACCGGAGTCTGCGGGTTGGCAGGCAGGCGGAAGTTGTCATTGTGTTCGATAAAGACGCGGACTTCGCCATCTTCTTCCACGCGATCGGCGAGGAAGCTGGAAGCGCCGCCGGCGCGCGCGCGGCCTTCGATCTCATAGCGCACCACGCCGACGGTCACGTGAACTTCGTTTTCAGTTTCCGCCTGCGAGGAGGCGATCGAGTACAGGCGCGGCGTGAGCGGGCGCAGCAGGTCGATCAGCACCTGGGCATCCAGCTGCGCCGGAGAGAAGCGCACCATATCGACGACCGGCGTGGTGGCGGCATAGTGCTGCAGCTGCGCCTTATCGCCCACCAGCGGCAGCAGCGTTTCGCTGCGGGTTAATGTCGCGTAATTCTCAACGATGTTAGCGGTATTGACCGTTAACTCGAAATGCCACTCCAGCGCTTCCGCCAGCGGCAGGGTTTTGCCTTCGACGGTAACCGGCTCGTCGCCCTTCAGCCACAGCAGCTCGGCCAGCTCTTTGACCAAAGCCGGATCGTTCTGGTACCAGACGCCCAGCGCGTCGCCGGGCTGATAGCGCAGGCCGGAGTCGCCAAGATCGATTTCAATATGACGCACGTCTTTCTCGGAGTCGCGGCCGGTGATTTTTTGGTTTACCGAGAGCGTCGCGGTCAGCGGCGCTTCTTTGGTATAGGGGCTGGTGTGAATGTCGTTGACCGCGCCGCTGGTCGCCAGCTGAGCCGGCGTCGCCGCCGGCGCGCGGGCTTTCAGCACCTCGACCACGCGGGCGCGCCATTCGGCCGCGGCGCCCTGATACTCAACGTCGGAATCGACGCGATCGAGCAGGCGCTCCCCGCCGAGCTCGGCCAGCCTGCTGTCGAAATCTTTACCCGACTGGCAGAAGAATTCGTAGGAGGTATCGCCGAGGCCAAACACCGCAAAGGCGGTGCCTTCGAGCTTCGGCGCTTTTTTCGAGAGCAGGAATTTATGCAGCGCGACGGCTTCTTCCGGCGGCTCGCCTTCGCCCTGGGTTGAGGTCACGACGATCAGCAGCTTTTCGGAGGCTATTTGTTTGAATTTGTAGTCGCCTGCGTTAACGAGTTTTACGTTCAGCTGCGCAGCCTGGAGGTCGTCACGCAGCGCTTCGGCCACGCGGCGGGCGTTGCTGGTTTGCGAGGCTGAAAGCAGCGTAATGCTCGGGACTTCCGCAGCCGGGGCCGGAGCGGCAGCCGCCGCGCCGGAATGCTGGTTCAGCACGCCCCAAAAATAGCCGGAAACCCAGGCCAGCTGGGTCGGGGTGAGATCTGTCGTGGCCGCCTGCAGGCGCGCCATCTGCTCCGGGTTAAGCGGCAGCAAATTGGAAGGTGGGACCTGTGTCGTCATGCGTCGTTATGTTCCAGTAAGCAAAGCTGTTATTCGCACCCTGTCAGCGCGGCAAAAACAGAAGAGAATGTAAGGTTAACGGCGCTGATAATAACAATTAAAGAAGTGATGGAAATAACAAATAACCAAATGGACTAACCTGTTTTACTTATAGTTATTAACAACAAAATCGATTAAACAACCATATGAAATATAAAGAGATAATTGACATGAGCGCGGCAAAGGCGGCGATTTTCCGCTCAGGGCCGTTTTAGTTAATGCTAAAAAATGTGCTTTCCGGTACCCTACGGCGGTTTTTTGTCTTATTGAGAGTAAAAGATGTCCACCACCCTGTTCAAAGATTTCACCTTCGAAGCCGCCCACCACCTGCCCCACGTACCGGAAGGTCATAAGTGCGGCCGCCTGCACGGTCACTCTTTTATGGTACGTCTGGAGATCACCGGCGAAGTCGATCCGCATACGGGTTGGATCATGGATTTTGCCGAGCTTAAGGCCGCCTTCAAGCCGACCTACGATCGCCTGGATCACTACTACCTGAACGATATTCCAGGGCTCGAGAACCCGACCAGCGAAGTGCTGGCGCGCTGGATTTGGCAACAGATTAAACCCGTTGTGCCGCTGCTGAGCGCAGTGATGATTAAAGAGACCTGCACGGCGGGCTGCGTCTATCGCGGCGAGTGATTAAAGCCTTTGTGTCGATGGTCAATATTCCTTAAATAACGTCATGTTAGCCTATGCGCTCTGGGTCACTGGGGCGTAACATGGCTGACGATTTTGATATTATTATCATCGGTGCGGGAATAGCCGGCACCGCCTGCGCTCTACGCTGCGCGCGGGCGGGGCTGTCGGTTCTGCTGCTCGAACGCGGAGAGCTTCCCGGCAGTAAAAATCTCTCCGGCGGGCGCCTGTACTGCCGCGCGCTCGCCGACCTTCTCCCCCACTTTCAGCAATCCGCTCCGCTCGAACGCCGCATCACCCAGGAAAACCTGACCCTGCTGACCGACGATGGCGCCACGGCCTACTCCAGCCTGCAGCCCGGCGGCGACTCCTGGAGTTTGCTGCGCGCCCGTTTCGATCCGTGGCTGGTTAGCCAGGCCGAAGGCGAAGGCGTCCAGTGCATTACCGGCGCGACGGTGACGGCGCTGTATCGTGAAAACGGCCGGGTTTGCGGCGTTATTTGCGATAGCGAAACGCTGCGCGCCCGCTACGTCGTGCTGGCGGAAGGGGCCAACAGCGAGCTGGCGGAGCGCCACGGCCTGCTCCCGCGCCCTTCTCCAGCCTCTATGGCGCTGGGGATCAAAGCGGTGCTGGCTATGGAGCGAAAAACGCTGGAAGATCGTTTCCGCCTCGAGGGCAACGAGGGGGCGGCCATGATATTCACCGGCGGGGTCTGCGGAGATTTACCCGGCGGCGCGTTCCTTTACACCAATCAGGATACGCTCTCCTTCGGTATCGTCTGCCCGCTCTCCTCGCTGGGCAAAGGCGCGGTGCCTGCCGCCGGGCTGCTGGAGCGGCTTAAATCTCATCCGGCCCTGCGCCCGCTGCTGCGCGGCAGCGAAACGCTGGAATACGGCGCGCATCTGGTACCCGAGGGCGGTCTGCACAGCATGCCGGCGCAGTATGCCGGAGAGGGCTGGCTGCTGGTCGGCGACGCGCTGCGCACCTGCGTCAATACCGGCTTCACCGTGCGCGGTATGGACATGGCCTTAATCGGCGCCCAGGCGGCGGCGCACACGTTAGTCAAAGCCTGCCGGCACGATGCGCCGCAAAATCTGTTTGCGCCATACCATCAGGAGATCGAGCGCAGCCTGCTGTGGGACGTTCTCCAGCGCTACCGGCACGTTCCGGCGCTGCTGCAGCGCCCCGGCTGGTATCGCCGATGGCCCACGCTGATGGACGATATCTCCCGCGAACTCTGGCAGCAGGGCGAAGCCCCCGTCCCGCCGCTGCGCCAGATAGTCTGGCGTCACCTTCGCCGTCACGGCCTGCGTCATCTGGCAGGCGATCTTGTCAGGAGCATACGATGTCTGTAGCACGTAACGTCTGGCGTCCCGCCGCCGGTCCGCATATTGTCCCGGCGTCGGCGCCCGACCGGGAAGTCGTCGAGCTGCTCATTGCCTCCTGTCCCGCCGGGCTTTTTTCACGAACGGCGGACGGCGGCGTGCAGGTCGACTACCGGGGATGCCTGGAGTGCGGCACCTGCCGGCTGTTATGCGATGAGGCAACGCTGAAAGAATGGCGCTATCCTGAATCTGGATTCGGTATTACGTTCCGTTTCGGCTAATAAAACGACTCGTTATAATTCAGGCTGCAGGAACGCTCGCGCATCTGCAGCCTGAATTATAACGAGTAAAATATAAAGGACACACCATGCCCCTGTTACACCTGCTACGACAAAATCCGGTCATCGCGGCCGTCAAAGATAACGCCAGCCTGCAGTTAGCCATCGATTCCGAGTGCCAGTTTATCTCCGTGCTGTACGGCAATATCTGCACCATCAGCAACATCGTGAAGAAAATCAAAAACGCCGGTAAGTACGCGTTTATTCATGTCGACCTGCTGGAGGGGGCGTCGAATAAAGAGGTGGTGATTCAGTTTTTGAAGCTGGTGACCGAAGCGGACGGCATCATCAGCACCAAAGCGCCGATGCTAAAAGCGGCCAGGGCGGAGGGCTTTTTCTGCATCCACCGCCTGTTTATCGTCGACTCTATTTCCTTTCACAATATCGACAAGCAGGTGGCGCAGTCCAACCCGGACTGTATTGAAATCCTGCCGGGCTGTATGCCAAAAGTGCTGGGGTGGGTGACGGAGAAGATTCACCAGCCGCTGATTGCCGGCGGCCTGGTCTGCGACGAAGAAGACGCGCGCAATGCGATGAAAGCCGGCGTTGCGGCCCTGTCGACCACCAACACCGGCGTCTGGAAATTAGCAAAGCAGCTTAGCTAATCCTGCGCGCTGGCTGCCAGTGCTTCAAGCACCGGTAGCCAGTCATCCACGATGCCAACATCCGCCTGAGAGAACACCGGCGCGTCGGCGTCATTATTAATCGCCACGATAAATCGGCTATCGCGCACTCCCGCCATCAGCGCCGCCGCCCCCGATGCGCCCGCCACAATGCAGAGCTTCGGGGCCAGAAGATGGCCGGATATCCCCACCAGACGATCGGCGTCGTAGCCGCCATTCATCACCCGCGCCCGGCTGTAGCCCGCCTCCGCGCCCAGCCGCCGCGCGAGCGCCGCAATGCTTTCCGCATCGGCCCCTTCCCCGCCCTGCCCGACAACCAGCACCCGCTCCGCCGCCGCCAAAGGGTGCGCGCCCGCGCGCTCAACGCGCTCAATCTCCGTTAGCCACTCGGGCTGCGCCGCGGGGACGATACGGCGCTCCGGCAGGTCAGCGGGAAAATCTCCGCCCGCCTTCACCCCGGGCCGGCGCGCCAGGGAGAGACACAGCGGCCGGGAGCTCGCCTCCAGGGTGGCCGTCAGCGCGTTGCCCCAATGGGACTTCGTCACCCAACCTTCCGCCGCGTTCAGCGATAGCGCCTGGCATACGCTGCCGCCCCCCAGGCGCCAGGCCAGCCGCGTGGCCAGCTCATCGGCCAGCGCCCCCGCCGGGAATAGCACTATATCCACCGGCGTCTGCCGCCACTGAACCACCAGCGCATCCAGAAGCTGCCCGGCAACCTCCGCCTCGCCGTCGATAGTCCAGCGCTCGAGATCCGCCTGCGCGAGATCGTTTGCCGCCAGCCAGCCGCCCACCGCGGCGCTATCGCCGGGCGCCATCACCACCGCAATCTTCATGGCCGCATCCTCTGGCATAAATAGTTCTCCCACAGCGCCATGGCTTTCTCCTGCGCCGTTGCGCCCTCAACGATAGCGGCCGCCTGCTGCGGAGCCGGGCGCGTCAGGCGCAGGCACCGAACGTCGGGCTGCGCCTCCGTGGTCGCCGCCTGACGCACGATATCCGCCTTCGCCGCCGCCAGGCGCTGGCGCATGCCGGGCACCGGGAGCGCCACTTCGCCGCACTGCCTGACGGCAATCACCGCCGGTAGGCGCACCCGGCAGCGGCGGATGCCGGCGTCCGTTCGCTGCTCGACAACGGCGAAAGGCGGTTCGAGCGTAAAGCGTTCAACCTGGGTGAAACAGGGCCAGCCGAGCATTTCCGCCAGCAGAAACGACGTCTGGCCATTTTGCCCTTCGCTGCTCTGGCAGCCGGTCACGATCAGCTCTCCGCCGTGGCCGCGCTGCCAGTCGGCAATCTGTCCGGCGATAAACGACGGCGCGAAGCGCAGATCCGCAGCCGCTTCCAGCAGCACATGCCGGTCAAAGCCCAGCGCGGCAAAGTAGCGCAGCCAGTGCAGTGCGCGATCGTCGCCAATGCTTAATGCGGTCAAGGTCATTTCAAGGCCCGCGCCGCGCTGGGCCAACAGCAGCGCGGCGGCGGCCTGCTCATCGGCGCCGATGGCACTGCGCAACAATGCGACATCCGGCCCGCGGGTATCCAGCGCTGCGGCCTGCCAGTCTTTTTCCGCCAGCATGCCGGCGTCCGGCTCCGGCTTAAACGCCAACAGAACGTTCATTCGCGCCTCCTTGTCTTTTATCGCCGCTCCCGGCGGCCACCAGCGGCAGCGCTTTGGTTTCCGGAGCCCACAGCCAGGTCACCACAAAGCCGATCAGCAGTACGCCGGCCAATAGCAAAAGAGTAATCGTCATCCCCCACTGCGCCAGGGTCCAGGGCAGCAGGCCGGTGCTGATGGCGGCCCCAAGCCGGCTCATGGCGGTTGCGAAACCAACGCCCAGCGAGCGGATATCCGTCGGAAAGCTTTCCGCCGGTAAAATCCCCACCAGGTTGCTGACCGCCGAAATCGTGGTGCTGAATAAGATAAAAAGCAGTAGCGTCCAGTGGCTGCCCGCCGGCAGGCAGGCCATAACGATTAGCGTCGCCGCCAGCAGCAGAAAGCTGCCGAGCAGGAAATGACGGTGGGCCAGCAGATGGGTTAATACCAGGCCCAGCAGCGCGCCAACGATCAGCAGCGCGTTCAGCAGCAGGCTGGCGGTCAGCGCATCTTCAAGACCAATGGTTTCCGCGATGGTGGGCAGCCAGGTATAGATAACGAACCACGGGATCACCAGGCAGACGAAAAAGATGCTGTTAAATGCCGTTCGCCGCCAGTAGCGCGGTGAAAACAGCGTTCCGATCCGTTTATTGCTTGCCGCCGCCACCTCATCGCCGAGCAGCACATGCGGACCAAAACAGCGGCGCACCACGGCATGGGCCTCGGCAAAGCGGCCCTGGCGCAACAGCCAGCGCGGAGACTCCGGCGTCCCCCAGCGCAGCAGCGTGATTAGCAGGGCCGGCAGCGCGGACGAGGCCAGCAGCCAGCGCCAGGCCTCCGGGTTGTCGCTGATAAAATGGTGCCCGGCGAGGCTTGCCAGAACGTAACCGACGGTCCACACCACGCTAAACGCGCCGAGCAGGATGCCCCGATGCCGGCGAGGCGCGAATTCGGCCAGCAGCGTATGGCCCACGGAGTAATCCCCGCCCAGGCCAATGCCTATCAGGATCCGCAGGCCAATGAGCTGTTCAGGCGTGGTGGCGAAAAACTGTAGAAAAGAGGCGACGGTAATCAGGACAAAGCTGAGGTTGAAAATCTTCTGCCGGCCAATATGATCCGAGACCCACCCGAGGATCAGGCTGCCGATAAACAGGCCAAGCAGCGCCGCCCCGCCGATCATCCCGGCCATAAAAGGCGTCAGGCGCATGGCGGTAGTCAGCTGGATAATGGCGTAACCGATGACGCCGAGGACGTAGCCGTCAACCAGATGCGCGCCGAAGGTTAGTGCGGCAATGCGGCAGTGAAAGCCGTTAAGCGGCAGGTCGTCCATTCGCACCGGTGAAGCGTTCATGTCTACCCCTTCATGGTCCGGTAAAAGCGGCTTCCCCGCTGGGAAGCCGTGTATAGCCGTCATACTTCAAGCCGCCTGCTACGTTTGCCTATCCCTGGCGCAACGCTATCCATGCTCCATCTTGCCGTCCGCAAGCAACCCGAAATATTTTGGGTATGGCCGTTATTTTTCAATCGGGTAAATCGTTCCGGTATTCATGATACCGTTTGGATCAAACTGCTTCTTCAGCCCTTCCAGCAGCGGCCACGCGCTGCCGTGCTCCAGCTTGCTCCAGTGAACGCGGTGTTTACCAATTCCGTGGTGATGCACCATCGAGCCGCCGAGGCGAATGGTCTCTTCGCAGATAATCTTGTTGAGCGGGTTGTGGTACTTATCAATCTCCTCTTCCGGCCTACAGTCCACCACGTTGTAGTCGTAGACGAAATACATGTTGGTGCCGTTCATATAGCTATGGGAAGAGTGACCGCCCAGCATGGTGATGTCGTCGGCATGCGGGAACTCGGTGCGGATGCGATTGATCACGCTTTCGTAGATCTCATTGATGCAGCTCCAGCAGCCCGATACCTCGGTGGTGAAGCCCATGTTGCCGGTTTTAAGGATCTGCACGCGTTCAGCGGCCACCTTTTCCGGGCCCCAGTTGAGGTGGTTGAACCAGGTTTCGATCAGCTTGCTGTCTACGCGCTGGCACTGCGGATAGCGCGCAACGACCTGCGCAATCCCTTCGCCGGTGGCTTTCGCTATCAGCGGGTTGCCTTCGGCCATAAAGATCAATACGCATTTACCATCGGCAAAATGGGTGAAGTGCTGGGTGCCGTCCTCGGCATCGTACAGACGGGCAATCGACGGACGGTAGCCTTCCACCATCACTTCGCGCAGGATGCTGAAGCCCACCTTCATATCGTCCAGCACGTATCCGTAGAACAGGTTATTTTCCGGCGTGAACTTGAAGATTTTCACCGTCACTTCGGTGATATAGCACAGCGCCCCTTCGTTGCCGATGATGATATGGCGAATATCCGGCCCGGCGGCGCGGCGCGGAACGTTTTTGATGCGGGTGACGGTGCCGTCGGGCAGCACGGCTTCCAGCCCGACAACCATATCTTCGATCGCCCCGTACAGCGTGGAAAACTGGCCAATGCTGCGGGTTGCCACCAGGCCGCCCATCTGCGCCAGCGGCTTAGACTGCGGCGAGTGGCCGGTGGTGTAGCCTTTTGCCCGCAGCGCGTTTTCGAGCACTTCCAGCGGCACCCCGCACTGCGCGGTTGCCTGCATGTTTTCGATATCAATATTCAGGATTTGGTTCATCCCGGCGCCGTCCAGCACCACCGAGTTTTCCACGACGGTTTCGAGGCCGCCTTCGGTCGCCGAAGCGCCGGTACGCGGGACCCCGTTGATCTTATGCTGGTTCATAAACGACAGCACGCTTGAAACCTGTTCGGTTGAGCCTAGCTTAACGACCGCGGCGGGCAGCGGCAGCGTAAAGACGCCGTGGATGTCGGCATATTTACGAAAGCGGTCAATACTGTTGCGCTTTAAAACGGTTTCATCGGTAATCACGCGATCGGAACCGACGATTTCTTTTATACCCGTGATCATTGAAACTGCTTGATTTCGTCGGTGCTGAGGATCATGCTCAGGCCATGAACGTAAAACTGACCTCCGCACAGATTGCCGCCCTTGAGGCTCAGCACCGGCAGAGTCGTGACCGCCGTGTCTGCGACCGGATACGCTGCGTGCTGCTTTCTGCTCAGGGCTGGTCTCCTGCCATGATTGCGCAGTCTCAGCTCATTCATGAGACCACGGTTCTGCGTCATCTATCGGATTATCTCAGCGACGGTAAGCTCACCTCTGATAACGGCGGTTCGCAGGAGCATCTGACTCCCGGGGAGTCTGCCGAACTTCGTCAGCTTCTGACTGACACTGTTCACATCACGACGGCCAGTATCGTGTCGCTTGTCCGTGACCGCTTCGGTGTGCGCTACAGCATTCCGGGTATGAATAAGTGGCTTCACCGCAACGGGTTCACCTGGAAAAAACCGTCAGGTATTCCCCATAAGTTCTGCCCGGCACAACAGCAGCAGTTCATGACGCATTATGAAGCGCTGAAGCAGGCTGCCGGTGACAGCGAACCCATTCTGTTTATGGATGCGGTACATCCGACGCAGTCAACGAAGCTGAGCTGTGGCTGGATAAGAAAGGGGGAACTGAAAGCGGTGAAAACCACCGGGAGCCGGACCCGCCTGAACATCATCAGCGCCCTCAGCGTGAACGACCTGGCCCGGACGGTGACCCGTGATTATCCGCAGATTAATGCGGATGCTATCTGCCGTTTTTTTATTGCAGTTCGCCAGACTTATCCGGTGTCGCAGAAAGTGCATCTGATACTGGACGGTGCGCCTTATCACCGGGCATCGCTGGTTAAGGACTGGGCCTTCGTGATGAATATTGAACTGCATTATCTGCCGCCGTACAGCCCGAACCTGAACCCGACAGAACGGTTGTGGAAGGTGATGAATGAGCATGTGCGGAATAACCGGTATTTTGCGTCAGCGAAAGCCTTCAGGGACGCGATAAGAGGATTTTTTGAACGAACCCTGCCGGAACTGGGGCAGAAACTGGGCTGTCGTATCAACGACAATTTTCAGGTGCTCAGTTCCGTGTCAGAGACATAACGACGTATAGCGTAAGGTGTTCACCTGTGAACAAAATAACTCTCATTGATCATGTTGCAATAACTGTTGCCGACCTTGAAGTATCTTACTGTTTTTACGATAAATTGTTTGGTGCAAAAATTCATGCAGAGTACGCCCCCTTTGGGAAACTGCTTGTAAGGCAGGTATCGCTGGGTGATATTGTCCTGAGTTTACATCAGGTTGAGAATGGCGTGGAACTTGTAGCTAAAAGGCCAATGCCAGGGAGTGCTGATTTATGCTTCCGGTGGGGAGGGACAATTCTCAGCGTGTTAGAGCTACTTGAGAAAAACGATATCGAAATAATCCATGGCCCGGTGCCCCGTGAAACGAGTTCAGGTCAGCCATCACAATCTGTTTTCTTTCGGGATCCTGATGGAAATCTGCTGGAGTTAATGGCTGCTGATAATAAAGACCAAGGTTAAAATACTCAATAAAGTCAAAAATAAATATTTTCATCTGCAGGACTTAATGTGGCTCCCTGAAACAATCTGCACTTTGAAGTTTATTGAGTATAACTGGTCAACAATCGCTTCACGGGATAAAGACATAATAATACCTTCCTGATAATGAATTCGGAATAAACACGTCATCCTTCAGGCTGCTTCTTTATTAATGGCCGATATAAACCCCAATAACACTGCGTTCTATGTTACCGGAGATTTATTATTTACGGCCCCGACGCATCCTGAATGATATTGTGTGACATAATTAATACAAATACAGAAACCACCGGTTGAAAATTAACGTACCAGATAGCCGCCATCGACTACCAGCAGATGGCCGTTAACATAATTTGACGCCTGACTGGCTAAAAACACCGCTGCCCCCATCAGGTCCTGAGTATCACCCCAGCGGTTTGCCGGAATATGGTCCAGAACGCGCTGATTGGTTTCCGGATTGCTGCGGGTAGCCAGCGTAATATCGGTTGCATAATAGCCAGGGGCGATGCCGTTGACCTGAATATTATACTGACCAAGCTCATCGCAATATGCCTTAGTAAAACCGGCAAGCGCGTGTTTCGTCGCCGAATAAGCCGGTGACCACTGGCCGCCAAGATAAGAAAATAATGAGCAGATATTAATAATTTTGCCACTGTTTTGCGGGATCATAATTTTTGCCGCTTCGTGGCTGAGCTCGAACGGCGCCGTCAGGTTAACATCGATCATCGGATCCCAATCCGCGCGGCCGAAGTCCAGCACCTTGTTCAGCTTACAAATTCCGGCATTGTTGACCAGGATATCCACCGTGCCAAAGCGCTCACAGCAGGCGGCGATGATCCGCTGCGGCGCGCCTTTAGTGGTAATATCCACCTGCATAAACTCAACTTCAACACCCTGTTTTTCAATAATTTATTTTGTCTCTCCGTTATCCTTGACGACGCTTGGGATAAACAGATTCGCGCCGGCTTTCGCCAGCGCCATGGCAAAAGCCTGACCCAGTCCGCTATTGCCGCCGGTGACAATTGCCGGTTTACCTTTCAGAGAGAAGAAATCCATTGAGAACGCGTTAAGAGATTCGATTGACATAGCTGGCTCCAAATTCCTTTAGGCAAAAAAAAAGAAAGGTAACTTCCCCCACGAGAGGGAAGTTACCTTTCTCATTGTCTCTGGTAACTGAGCTAAATTTTTAGCACAGCGTCCGGACACCTAATGTGATCGCAATCACAGATAAATATTTCATTCATAATTTACGCGTAAAACTACGAAGCGTGATTATTCTCACACTAAAACCCACGTCGGCATGTTATTCCTAATCGCAATTACTAGAGACCAGAGAAAAGTAATCCACCTGCAAAGGCGGTTTACTTTTCTCTTTTTTTCGTCTATTCAAAATGAGATCACGATATGCAACAGAATTCATATCGCCGTTGGATAACCCTCGCCATTATTAGTTTTAGCGGCGGAGTCAGCTTTGACCTTGCCTATTTGCGCTATATTTATCAAATCCCAATGGCAAAATTTATGGGGTTTAGCAATACCGAAATTGGCTTAATTATGAGCACTTTTGGTATTACCGCCATTATTCTCTATGCGCCCAGCGGGGTTATTGCCGATAAATTCTCGCATCGCAAAATGATTACTTCGGCAATGATCGTTACCGGCCTGCTTGGCCTAATAATGGCGACCTATCCACCGCTGTGGGCCATGCTTTGCATTCAGGTCGCCTTTGCCATCACCACCATTCTGATGCTGTGGTCAGTGTCAATTAAGGCCGCCTCGCTGCTCGGCGATCATAGCGAGCAGGGAAAAATCATGGGCTGGATGGAGGGGCTGCGCGGCGTTGGCGTTACGTCGCTGGCGGTATTTACCATGTGGGCGTTTTCCCGCTTCGCGCCCGATGATAGCAATAGCCTGAAGGTCGTTATCCTGATTTACAGCGTGGTTTACATCCTGCTGGGGATATTGTGCTGGTTCTTTGTCAGCGATGCGCCCCAGCGCGGCGGCGCGGCGCAGGAAGAGAAAAAAACGTTTCAGCTTAGCGATATTCTCGCCGTCCTGCGTATCAGCACTACCTGGTACTGCAGCATGGTCATTTTTGGCGTCTTTACCATCTACGCCATCCTCAGCTACTCCACCAACTACCTGACGGAAATGTACGGTATGTCGCTGGTGGCCGCGAGCTACATGGGGATTGTCATTAACAAAATCTTCCGCGCGATTTGCGGCCCGCTGGGCGGCATTATTACCACCTACAGCAGAGTCAAATCCCCAACCCGCGTCATTCAGCTGCTGTCGATCGTCGGGGTGCTGGCGCTTGTCGCCCTGCTGGCCACCAATTCAAATCCGCAGTCCGTGGCGATGGGGATCGGCCTGATTCTGCTGCTGGGCTTCACCTGCTACGCTTCGCGCGGCCTCTACTGGGCCTGCCCCGGCGAAGCAAGAACGCCGGGCTATATTATGGGAACCACCGTCGGTATCTGCTCGGTCATTGGCTTCCTGCCCGACGTTTTTGTCTATCCGATCGTCGGCCACTGGCAGGACACTCTTCCCGCCGCGGACGCCTACCGCAACATGTGGCTGATGGGCCTCGCCGCGCTGTGCATGGTGATCCTCTTTACCTTTTTGCTGTTTCGAAAAATACGCCGCACCGACGCCGCGACAGAACGCGAGGCACCGCTGGCCGCAGAGACTGCCGGCGAGTGATGATGAAAATTTAAAGGAGAATAATAATGTCGAAGAAATACATCATTGGAATCGATGGCGGGAGCCAGAGCACCAAGGTCGTGATGTACGACCTGCAGGGAAACGTGGTCTGCGAGGGAAAGGGCCTGCTGCAGCCGATGCACACGCCGGACGCCGATACGGCGGAGCATCCTGATGATGATTTGTGGACCTCGCTGTGCTGCGCCGGAAAGGATCTGATGAGCCGGTTTACCGGCCAGCAAGCGGATATTGTCGGCATCGGTCTCGGCTCGATTCGCTGCTGCCGCGCGCTGCTTAAAGCCGACGGTACGCCCGCAGAGCCGCTGATTAGCTGGCAGGACGCCCGCGTCACCCGGCCTTATGAACATACTAATCCCGACGTAGCCTGGGTCACCTCATTTTCCGGCTATCTCTCGCACCGCTTAACCGGCGAGTTTAAGGACAATATCGCCAACTACTTTGGCCAGTGGCCGGTGGATTATAAAACCTGGGGGTGGAGCGACAATCCTGAGGTCGTTAAGCAGTTTAATATCCCGCGCCGGATGCTATTCGACGTGCAGATGCCCGGAACGGTGCTGGGCTATATTACCGGCCAGGCGGCCCTTGCCACCGGCTTCCCGGCGGGGCTGCCGGTTATCTGCACCACCAGCGATAAGCCGGTTGAAGCGCTCGGCGCAGGGCTACTGGATGATGAAACGGCGGTTATCTCATTGGGCACCTACATCGCCCTGATGATGAACGGCAAAGCGTTGCCGAAAGATCCCGTCGCCTACTGGCCGATTATGTCCTCCATTCCCGAGACGCTGCTGTATGAGGGGTACGGCATTCGCAAGGGGATGTGGACGGTGAGCTGGCTGCGGGACATGCTGGGCGAATCCTTGATTAAGGACGCCGGGGCCCAGGGCCTGTCGCCGGAAGATCTGCTAAATAAAAAGGCCGCCGCGGTGCCACCGGGCTGCAACGGGCTAATGACCGTGCTGGACTGGTTAACGAATCCCTGGGAGCCCTATAAGCGCGGGATCATGATCGGTTTTGATTCCAGCATGGATTACGCGTGGATTTATCGCTCCATTCTCGAGAGCGTTGCGCTGACGTTGAAAAATAACTACGACAATATGTGCGATGAAATGAATCACTTCGCCAAACATATCATCATTACCGGCGGTGGTTCGAACAGCGATCTCTTTATGCAGATCTTCGCCGACGTCTTTAACCTGCCGGCCAGACGCAACGCGATTAACGGCTGCGCCAGCCTCGGCGCGGCAATCAACGCCGCGGTTGGCCTGGGTTTGTACCCCTCTTACGCGGCCGCGGTGGCAAATATGGTGCGGGTAAAAGATACATTCATGCCGGTAGAAGAGAATGCCAGCCGCTATGAAGCGTTAAATAAGGGGATTTTCAGGGAGTTAACCACGTATACCGATCCAATTTTGAAAAAGTCGTATGCGGTCATCCACGGAAATCTGGAAAACGTAGACGCGATTCAAAGCTGGTCGAACGCGTAGCGGAGGCGCCGGGCAGAGGAGCTCTACCCGGCGGTTTATCAGGCAATATTCAGATACTTATGCGTTTGCATCGAGAGCCGCCAGTTGCGGGCGATGCAGGTCTCAATGCACAGACGCGTCGCATCCTCTTTCTGGCTGATGGGCTGCAGAGCAATAATCCGCGGCTTGTCGTCGGTCAGCGTTTCCAGCAGTTCATCCAGCGCTTCGATATCGCGCACGCGGCCAACCGGGTGCTTGATTTCATCCGCGCGCAGCAGCGCCTGCGACAGCACGTCGTAACCGCCGCGCATGTTGACCTTCGGTGAAACCGTCACCCAGGTGCGCGGGCTGCAGCGCACTTCGTGGGTGCCGCTGGTTTCAATCTGACAGCTGAAGCCGTTATGCTCAAGCAGGGTCGTCAGCGGGGTGAGATCGTGAATACAGGGCTCACCGCCGGTGATCACCACGTGACGAGCGGTCCACCCCTGGCGGCCAATAATCGCCAGCAGATCTTCGCCGCTGGCCGGGCCCCACTTGTCGCTCTCTTTGGTTTTAGCCAGAATGCTAAACAGCGACACTTCCCGATCGGCAAGTTTGTCCCAGGTATGTTTGGTATCGCACCAGGCGCAACCAACCGGGCATCCCTGCAGGCGAATAAAAATGGCGGGCACGCCGGTAAAGTAACCCTCGCCTTGCAAGGTCTGGAACATCTCGTTAATCGGGTACTGCATAATCATCTCTGTTTAGGTGCTAAACGATCATTATCGCAGATTTGCGCGCCCAGGTCTTGTCCTCAGCTGCGGCGGCGCCCCGTTATCTCGCGGCGATAAAACTGCGGCTATTCTGACTCTTCGTGCCGCTATGTTTATGCATGACCCGCGCCGAATTAATCATTCATTTTATTTTTTAGATTTACATCGTTGATGTAACAAAAAATTTTAAATATTACATTAATGAAAAATATAAAAACCTGAAAGATAAATAAAATAGTCAACAAAAACATAATAGTACAAACGGATACATGAAACTTCGAATCTTTATAAATAGTCTGATGTCGAATCCGATCCGCGCCCGCTCATAACCTTAATACGGCCTTAAGAATTGATTTAAATGGCCCATTTCCCATTTATCCGCCGTTTAGTTTGGCCCGCCTAGAATCCACCCGACTAACCATGATGAGACTGTATTCATGAAGACATTATTAATTACAGGCGTTACCGGATTTCTGGGTGGGGCAGTTTTAGAGAATATCCTGAAGCAAAAAAATCGGGTGAATCTGCTGCTTTTGGTTCGTGCCAGTAATGGTGAAGCAGCGCTTGCCCGGGTTAAAGACAATCTGCGTAAATTCAACATCGCCGAGGAGACGCTGGCGACGCTGAGCGTCCGGCACATCCTGCTGGGTGATTTGGCCAATCCGGAAGAATTTCTTGCCGATCCGCGCCTCAACGGCGTTACCCACGTGCTCAACTGCGCCGCCGTCGCCTCGTTCGGCAATAACCCGCTGATCTGGAAAGTCAACGTTGAGGGAACGATCCGCTTTGCCCAACGCATGGCCGAGGTCTCCGGGCTGCAGCGCTTCCTGCACGTTGGTACGGCAATGTCGTGCTCGCCGGAGCCTGACTCTCTGGTCGCGGAAAGCGCCGAATTCCGCGAGCGCGCCGAGCACCTTGTCGAGTACACGCACTCTAAATCGGCCATCGAGCGCCTGATGCGCCAGGAGTGCCCGACGCTGCCGCTGGCGATCGCCCGCCCCTCTATCGTCGTCGGCCATACCCACCACGGCTGCCAGCCCTCCAGCAGCATCTTCTGGGTATTCAGCATGGGCCTGATGCTGCAAAAGTTCATGTGTTCGATGGAGGACAGGATCGACGTGATTCCCGTTGATTACTGCGCCGACGCGCTGCTGATGCTGCTCGATAGCCCGCTGCCCCGCGGTGAAGTAGTACATATCTCGGCGGGGGAAGAAAACAGCGTCAGGTTTGCCGAGATTGACAGCGCGATGGCCTCCGCACTGGAGCGGCTGCCCGTCGGCGAAAGCTATGCCCAGGTGAGCTATGAGACGCTGGTGAAGATGCGCCGGGAGCTAAAAGATATCTTTGGTCCGTGCAATGAGCGCCTGATGCTCAAAGCCATGCGCCTGTACGGCGCCTTCGCCGGGCTTAACGTGCGATTCAGCAACGATAAGCTGCTGAGCATGGGGATGCCGAAACCGCCGCGCTTTACCGACTATATTGACCGCTGCGTGCAAACGACCCGCGGGCTTTCCATTCCGCAGCAGATGGCCGTCGACTTTAAATAACCGCCGCTCTGCAGGCAAAAAAAATGCCAGTCAGCAGACTGGCATTTTCATATCAGATAAAGACGGGCTTATGCCTGACCTTTGATCTCTTTACGACCGTTGTACGGTGCTTTTTCGCCCAGCGCTTCTTCGATACGAATCAGCTGGTTGTATTTAGCAACGCGGTCAGAACGGCTCATAGAACCGGTTTTGATCTGGCCTGCAGCAGTACCTACCGCCAGGTCAGCGATGGTAGCATCTTCAGTTTCGCCTGAACGGTGAGAGATAACGGCAGTGTAGCCAGCGTCTTTCGCCATTTTGATCGCAGCCAGAGTTTCGGTCAGGGAACCGATCTGGTTGAATTTGATCAGGATGGAGTTAACGATGCCTTTCTCGATGCCTTCTTTCAGGATCTTAGTGTTGGTTACGAACAGATCGTCGCCAACCAGCTGGATTTTGTCGCCCAGAACTTTAGTCTGGTATGCAAAGCCGTCCCAGTCAGATTCGTCCAGACCGTCTTCGATAGAGACGATCGGGTACTGTTTGGTCAGGTCTTCCAGGAAGTGGGTGAACTCTTCAGAGGTGAACGCTTTGTTGCCTTCGCCAGCCAGAACGTATTTACCGTCTTTGTAGAATTCAGAAGCCGCGCAGTCCATCGCCAGGGTGATGTCTGTGCCCAGCTCGTAGCCGGCAGCTTTAACCGCTTCAGCGATAACCGCCAGAGCTTCAGCGTTGGAGCCCAGGTTCGGCGCGTAGCCGCCTTCGTCACCCACTGCGGTGTTCATGCCTTTAGCTTTCAGAACTTTAGCCAGGTTATGGAACACTTCAGAACCCATACGTACGGCTTCTTTCAGGGATTTAGCGCCAACCGGCTGAATCATAAATTCCTGGATGTCGACGTTGTTGTCCGCGTGCTCGCCGCCGTTGATGATGTTCATCATCGGAACCGGCATGGAGTATTTGCCCGGGGTACCGTTCAGCTCGGCGATGTGTTCGAACAGCGGCTGACCTTTAGCGGCAGCGGCTGCCTTGGCGTTTGCCAGGGACACGGCCAGGATTGCGTTCGCACCGAAGTTAGATTTGTTTTCAGTACCGTCCAGATCGATCATGATCTTGTCGATGCCGGCCTGGTCTTTGGCGTCTTTGCCAAGGATTGCCTGAGCGATCGGGCCGTTAACCGCGCCAACGGCTTTCAGTACGCCTTTGCCCATGAAGCGGGATTTGTCGCCATCGCGCAGTTCCAGCGCTTCGCGGGAACCAGTAGAAGCACCTGACGGAGCTGCTGCCATACCAACGAAACCACCTTCCAGGTGTACTTCGGCTTCAACAGTCGGGTTACCACGGGAGTCGATGATTTCACGACCGATGACTTTAACGATTTTGGACATTAGATTTTCCTCAGTACAAGTTAAACTAAAACTCCAGACAAACAATGCACCCGGATGGGTGCATTGCCGTTCTAACTCTTTTACTTCGCCTGACGCTTCTGATACTCGCCTGCTGCTTTAACAAAACCAGCAAACAGCGGATGGCCGTCGCGCGGCGTCGAAGTAAACTCCGGGTGGAACTGACAGGCCACAAACCACGGATGGTTCGGCACCTCGATGATCTCGACCAACTGATCGTCCCCGGAACGGCCCGCAACGCGCAGGCCCGCATTTTCAATAGGCTTCAACAACATGTTGTTGACTTCGTAACGGTGACGATGGCGCTCGGTGATTGTCGGCTCGCCGTACAGCTGGCGCACCAGGCTATCTTCGTCCAGCTGGCACTGCTGCGCGCCCAGGCGCATGGTGCCGCCGAGATCGCTTCTCTCGGAACGAACTTCGACGTTGCCTTCTTCATCACGCCATTCGGTAATCAGCGCCACGACCGGGAACTTACAGTCTGGCACAAATTCCGTGGAGTTGGCGTTCTCCATCCCCGCTACGTTGCGCGCGAACTCAATCAGCGCAACCTGCATACCCAGGCAGATACCCAGATATGGAATATTGTTTTCACGCGCATAGCGCGCGGTGGCAATCTTACCTTCAACGCCGCGGTAGCCGAAGCCGCCCGGGATCAGGATAGCATCTAAATTCTTCAGAATTTCGACGCCGCGCGTTTCCACATCCTGCGAATCAATCAGCTTGATGTTTACGGTCACGCGATTTTTCAGACCGCCGTGTTTCAGCGCTTCAATCACCGATTTGTAGGCATCCGGCAGCTCAATGTACTTACCGACCATACCGATGGTGACTTCGCCTGCCGGGTTAGCTTCTTCGTAGATAACCTGTTCCCATTCGGCCAGGTTTGCTTCCGGGCAGTTCAAGCTGAATCGTTTACAAATATAATCGTCCAGCCCCTGAGATTTCAACAGGCCCGGAATTTTATAAATGGAATCGACATCTTTCAGAGAAATAACGGCCTTTTCCGGGACGTTACAGAACAATGCAATTTTAGCACGTTCGTTCGCCGGGACCGCCCGATCGGAGCGGCAGATCAGAATATCTGGCTGAATACCGATAGAAAGCAGCTCTTTTACGGAGTGCTGAGTCGGTTTGGTTTTGACTTCGCCGGCTGCCGCCATGTACGGCACCAGGGTCAAATGCATAAACAGGGTATGCTCGCGGCCGATTTCTACCGCCATCTGGCGAATCGCTTCGAGGAACGGCAGGGATTCGATATCGCCGACGGTACCGCCGATTTCAACCAGCACCACGTCGTGACCTTCGCCACCGGCAAGCACGCGCTCTTTAATCGCGTTGGTAATGTGCGGAATAACCTGTACGGTTGCGCCCAGGTAATCACCACGGCGCTCTTTGCGCAGGACGTCGGAGTAAATACGCCCCGTAGTGAAGTTGTTGCGGCGGCTCATTTTGGTACGGATGAAGCGCTCGTAATGGCCCAGGTCCAGATCGGTTTCAGCGCCGTCTTCAGTAACGAACACTTCCCCGTGTTGGATAGGACTCATGGTACCCGGATCGACGTTGATGTACGGATCCAGTTTCATCATGGTCACGTTAAGCCCACGGGCCTCGAGAATAGCTGCGAGGGATGCTGCGGCAATGCCTTTACCCAGAGAGGATACGACCCCGCCGGTCACAAAAATATAGTTCGTTGTCATGCTGAACCTGAGAAGTTAGGGTGAAACGATGGAATAACCAGGACGGGAAAGTAGTATACCCGAACACGACGAGCGCCACAAACTTTCATTCTCCGCCTCCTTTCCAGGCCATAACAAACACAGGGAGTGAGAAAATAGCCCCTTTTGGGTAAATGTTTTTGACGCAAATCAAGCGCTTGTCATTTAAAAAATCACACAAATCGCGCTTGATCGCGAAAACCCGTTAGAGATCAGTTTCCTGCCGCTTTACCTCTTGCCACACTTCTTCCATGGTATCAAGGTCAACGCCGGTCATCTCCAGTCCGCGCGCGGCGACAATGCGCTCAACTTCGCGGAAGCGGCGCTCAAACTTCAGGTTGGCTTTTTGCAGCGCGACTTCGGCTTTAACGCCTAAATGGCGGGATAAATTGACCGTCGCAAACAGCAGGTCGCCAACTTCCTCCTCCAGTTTAGCCTCATCTACTACCGCCTGCTGCACTTCGTGCATCACCTCGTCGATCTCCTCGTGCACCTTGTCCAGCACCGGACCCAGCGAGGTCCAGTCAAAGCCCACCCCCGAGCAGCGTTTTTGTATTTTATGCGCGCGCATCAGCGCCGGCAGGCTGTGCGGAATATCATCCAGCGCGGAGTGCTGGGATTTTTCCGCCCGCTCGGCGCTTTTGATCTCTTCCCAGCGCGCCAGCACTTCCGTACTGCTGCCGGCGCTGGCGTCGCCGAAGATATGCGGATGGCGGCGCTCCAGCTTATCGCTAATCGCGGCACACACGTCGTCAAAGGCAAAACGTCCCTCTTCCTGCGCCATCTGGGCGTAGAACACCACCTGGAACAGCAGGTCTCCGAGTTCGCCGCGCAGATCGTCAAAATCTTCGCGGGCGATAGCATCCAGCACTTCGTAGGTTTCTTCGAGGGTATAGGGGGCAATGGTGGCAAAGGTCTGCTCTTTGTCCCACGGGCAGCCGGTTTCCGGGTCGCGCAGGCGTTGCATTATCCCGAGCAGGCGGTCGATTTGAGTCATGACGATTCCTTGCAAAATGTTGGTCTTTTTCGCTTCCCCCGGTGTCAACGCAGGAGAAAATCAGCGCGGTAGCCCTCTCCCCAAAGGAGAGAGGGCCATGGATGGAGGGCTAAACCATTAGCCGCCGTGCAGACGGCGGGCATCAATAACGTCCGGTACCTGGTTCAGCTTGCCGAGCACGCGGCCCAGCACCTGCAGGTTATAGATTTCGATGGTCATATCGATGGTGGCCAGCTGCTGTTTGGTATCGCTACGGCTGGCCACGCCCAGCACGTTGACCTTCTCGTTGGCGAGGATGGTAGTGATATCGCGCAGCAGGCCGCTGCGATCGTTGGCGACCACGCGCACCACCAGCGAGTAGCCCGCGGAGTAACTTTCCCCCCAGACCGCATCGACGATCCGCTCCGGCGCGTGCGACTGCAGCTCCGCCAGCTGATCGCAGTCCGCCCGGTGCACCGAGATCCCGCGCCCCTGGGTGATAAAGCCGACAATCTCATCGCCGGGGATCGGCTGGCAGCAGCGCGCGATATGGTGCATCAGGTTGCCGACGCCTTCGACCACCACCCGGCCGTTGTCTTTGCTGCGATTCTGCGGCGCCCAGCTCTTCTGCTGCAGCTGCTTCAGCGCCGCCGCATCCTGCTCGGCCGCGCTCGGCTTATTGAACTGCGCCTGCAGGAAGTTGACCATCTGGTTAAGGCGAATATCTCCGCCGCCGATGGCCGCCAGCAGCTCGTCCAGCTCGTTGAAGTTGTAGCGCGGCAGCAGATGTTTTTCTGCATCCTTGAGAGTGATGCCAAGATGCTCCAGCTCATCGTCAAGGATCTGCCGCCCGGCGAGAATGTTTTTATCGCGATCCTGCTTGCGGAACCAGGCGTGAATTTTCGAGCGCCCGCGGCTGGTGGTGACGTAGCCAAGGTTCGGGTTCAGCCAGTCGCGGCTCGGGTTGGGCTGCTTCTGGGTGATAATTTCAATCTGATCGCCCATCTGCAGCTGATAGGTAAACGGCACAATGCGTCCGCTGATTTTCGCCCCGATGCAGCGGTGGCCGACATCGCTGTGGATGTGGTAGGCAAAATCGAGCGGCGTCGAGCCGGAGGGTAAATCGACCACGTCGCCCTTCGGCGTAAAGACGTAAACCCGGTCGTCAAAGACCTGGCTACGCACTTCATCCAGCATTTCGCCGGAATCCGCCATCTCTTCCTGCCAGGCGATCAGCTTACGCAGCCAGGCAATGCGGTCTTCGTAGCCGCGCCCGCCGCCCACCGCCGCGCCGGCGCCCTCTTTGTACTTCCAGTGCGCGGCGACGCCCAGCTCGGCATCCTCATGCATCTGGCGAGTACGAATTTGAATTTCTACCGTTTTGCCGCCGGGGCCGAGCACCACGGTATGAATAGACTGGTAGCCGTTAGGTTTCGGATTAGCGACGTAATCATCGAACTCATCCGGCAGATGGCGGTAGTGGGTGTGGACTATCCCCAGCGCGGCGTAGCAGTCCTGCAGGCGCTCGGCGACAATGCGCACCGCCCGCACGTCAAACAGCTCATCGAAGGTGAGGTGCTTTTTCTGCATTTTCCGCCAGATGCTGTAGATATGCTTCGGCCGGCCGTACACTTCGGCCTTAACGCCTTCCGTTTTCATCTCCGAGCGCAGGTGGCCGACGAATTCGTCAATGTAGTGCTCGCGGTCGATTCGCCGCTCGTGCAGCAGCTTGGCGATGCGCTTATATTCGTCCGGATGCAGGTAGCGGAAGCAGTAGTCCTCCAGCTCCCACTTCAGCTGGCCGATGCCTAAGCGGTTGGCCAGCGGCGCGTAGATATTGGTGCACTCTTTCGCCGCCAGCACCCGTTCATCTTCGGGCTCGTCTTTGACTTCCCGCAGGTGGGCAATACGTTCGGCGAGCTTGATGACTACGCAGCGGAAATCGTCGACCATCGCCAGCAGCATGCGGCGAATGTTATCCACCTGCTCGGAGGAGACGGAGTCGGTGTGGGTGGCCTTGAGCTGGCGGATGGCCGCCATGTCGCGTACGCCGTGGATCAGGGTGACCACGGATTTGCCGACGCTCTCCTGCATCACCTCTTCGCTGACGACCTCGCCGTCCGCCAGCGGGAACAGCATCGCAGCCCGCAGCGTATCAATGTCCATGCTCAACGTGGAGAGGATTTCAACCATCTCCACGCCACGCCATAGCAGAAGGTCCGCGCGCGGATGTCCCTGCGTTTGCTCACGACAATAGTCCCAGGTTTCGGCTAAGCGCTCACACGACTGCTGGCTGGAAATGCCCAGACTCGCGATCCATTTATTCGGGTCAAATTCACCAGCTTTATTTAGATGTGCACTTCTTACCGCAACCATTGTCCTCTCCTTAAGGGACCTGGCCTGCCGAAGTCGGCAAGCCTCAACTTATACACTTCATCCTGCAAATCGTATTAACGCCGGCGCCCGTCGCTCGCCTCAGTCGCTGAGCCGAACGGGCCGCTGAGGATTTACTCTACTGCCACCTCAATGCGATTCGTATGATTTTGTGTAAGCTTGTGCTCAAACAGCACCATTGATTCCAGATGCCCGGTATGCGGGAACATATCCAGCATCGCCAGGCGTTGGATTTCATACCCCGCCCCTAAAAGCAGTTCGCTATCGCGCGCCAGTGTCGCCGGGTTACAGGAGACATAGACTACGCGCTGCGGGGCCAGTTTTATAATATGTTGCATCACGCCGGCCGCGCCGGCTCTTGCCGGATCGAGCAGTATTTTATCAAAGCCGCGCTTCGCCCAGGCCTGGCGGGTCACGTCCTCTTCCAGATTTTCGTGGAAGAATGTGACGTTATGCAGATTGTTCAGCGCGGCGTTTTCTCGCCCCTTCTCGACCAGAGCAGGAACGCCTTCAACCCCGACAACCTGCGCGGCGCGCTGCGCCAGCGGTAGGGTAAAATTGCCCATTCCGCAGAACAGATCCAGCACCCGGTCCTGCGGCTGAATATTCAGCCACTCGAGCGCCGTACGCACCATCAGCTGGTTAACGCCGTCGTTAACCTGGATAAAATCGCGCGGACTGAACACTAAGCGTAGTCCGTCTGACGTATACCATGGCGCTTCGCCGGCAATATGTTCAAGTATCTCGCTTTGCGGCGCCAGGTACAGGGAAAGACCGTTAGATTGCGAAAATCGTTCCAGTTTTTCTTTATCGCCGGCGGGCAGCGCGGCGGTATGGCGCAATACCATCAGCGGCCCGTTATCGGCCTGCACCAGCTCAACGTGGCCCAACTGACGCACGGATTTCAGGCTGCTCAGGCATTGGCGCACCGCCGGCAGCAATGCCTCAAGAGCGGGCGCCAAAACGGGGCACTGCACCACGTCGACAATATCGCTGGAGCTGGCCTGACGAAAGCCCATCCGTAAGTGTTGGGTCTTTGGCTGATAATTCAAGCTCAGGCGCGCGCGTCGGCGATAGCCCCACGGCGAAGCGGCTATAATCTCTTCGACATCGCGCTTCATCAGCCGCCCGAGCGCGGCGCGCTTGCTTTGCTGCTGCAGCTCAACGCTGGCATGCTGCTGCTGGCAGCCGCCGCAGACGCCAAAGTGCGGGCAGCGCGGCGTCTGGCGCTGCGGGCTGTCGTTGAGGCGGCGTTTCACCCCGGCGTGAGCGTACTGTTTTTTATCGTCAACCAGCACCACCTCGGCCTGCTCCTGCGGCAGCAGGCCGCGAACAAATAGCGCTTTTCCCTGGTGACGAGCGACGCCCTGACCAAAGGGATCGAGGTCATTGACTGTAACGGTTATGATCTGGCGCGTCGTCACACGCCGTTTTGCAGAGTAGAATTGCGCCATCGTAGAGATTTGTCTCAATCAAATATACTGACTCTTATTCTCCCATAACGGAACCGCATGACCAACTACAGCCTACGTGCTCGCATGATGATTCTTATTCTGGCGCCTACCGTACTTATTGGTTTGCTGCTCAGCATTTTCTTCGTCGCGCATCGCTATCACGACCTGCAGCGTCAGCTGGAAGACGCCGGCGCCAGCATTATCGAGCCGCTGGCGGTCTCCAGTGAATATGGCATGAATCTGCAAAACCGCGAATCTATCGGGCAGTTGATTAGCGTCCTGCACCGTCGTCACTCGGATATTGTGCGCGCAATTTCAATTTATGATTCGCAAAACAGGCTCTTTGTGACCTCCAATTTTCAGCTTAACCCCAGTGAGCTGCGGCTGGACAAGGGGGCAAAGTTTCCCCGCCAGCTCAGCGTGACCCGCAAAGGCGACGTGATGATCCTGCGCACGCCGATCGTCTCGGAGAGCTATTCGCCCGACGAGTCGCCGGTGACCGATGCCAAAATGCCCGGCAACATGCTGGGCTACGTGGCCCTCGAGCTGGATCTCAAATCGGTACGCCTGCAGCAGTACAAAGAGATTTTTATCTCCAGCGTGATGATGCTGTTCTGCATTGGGATTGCGCTGATTTTCGGCTGGCGGCTGATGCGCGACGTCACCGGGCCGATCCGCAATATGGTCAATACCGTTGACCGCATTCGCCGCGGGCAGCTGGATAGCCGCGTCGAAGGCTTTATGCTCGGCGAGCTGGATATGCTGAAGAACGGCATCAACTCTATGGCGATGTCGCTGGCTGCATATCATGAAGAGATGCAGCACAATATCGATCAGGCGACCTCCGATCTGCGCGAAACCCTCGAGCAGATGGAGATCCAAAACGTGGAGCTGGATCTGGCGAAAAAACGCGCTCAGGAAGCCGCGCGCATCAAGTCAGAGTTCCTCGCCAATATGTCCCACGAGCTGCGAACGCCGCTTAACGGCGTGATTGGCTTTACCCGCCTGACGCTGAAAACCGATTTAAACGCCACCCAGCGCGATCACTTGACCACCATCGAGCGCTCCGCCAACAACCTGCTGGCCATCATCAACGACGTGCTGGACTTTTCCAAGCTGGAGGCGGGTAAGCTCATTCTTGAGAGCATACCGTTCCTGCTGCGCAGTTCGCTGGATGAGGTGGTGACCCTGCTGGCGCACTCGGCCCACGATAAGGGGCTGGAGCTGACGCTGAACATCAAAAATGATGTGCCGGATAATATTATCGGCGACCCGCTGCGACTGCAGCAGATCGTCACCAACCTGGTGGGCAACGCCATCAAGTTCACCGAGCACGGGAATATCGACGTGCTGGTGGAGCAGCGCGCGATCGGCAACTCCCGCGTGCAGATCGAGATCCAAATCCACGATACCGGAATCGGCATTCCGGAGCGCGACCAGTCGCGGCTGTTCCAGGCTTTCCGCCAGGCGGATGCCAGCATCTCCCGCCGTCACGGCGGCACCGGCCTGGGGCTGGTCATTACCCAGCGGCTGGTGAGGGAGATGGGAGGCGATATCTCCTTCCACAGCCAGCCTAACCGCGGCTCAACCTTCTGGTTCCATATCAGCCTCGATCTCAACCCGAACGCGATTCCCGACAGCCCGCTCACCGACTGTCTGCAGGGGAAAACGCTGGCGTACATCGAAGCCAACGCGGCGGCGGCCCAGTGCACGATGGAGCTGCTGGCCAACACGCCGCTGGAAGTGGTCTATAGCCCGACGTTTTCCGCGCTGCCGGAGACGCATTACGATATTCTGCTGGCCGGCATTCCGGTTTCCATGCGCGACCTTAATCAGCACAAGGATAAGCTCACCAAAGCCTGCGCGATGGCGGACAATTTAATTCTCGCGCTCCCCTGCCACGGGCAGATCAACGCTGAAGCGCTGAAGCGCGAGGGCGTGGCCGCCTGCCTGCTTAAGCCGCTGACCTCAACCCGGTTACTCCCCGCGCTAACCGCCTCCTGTCGGACGCAGCCGGCGGTGATGTTGACGCATATCGACAGCAGCAAGCTGCCGATGACGGTGATGGCGGTTGACGATAATCCGGCAAACCTGAAGCTTATCGGCGTACTGCTGGAAGACCTGGTCCAGCACGTCACGCTATGCGAGAGCGGCCAGCGATCCGTGGAGCTGGCCAGGGAGATGCAGCTGGATCTGGTGCTGATGGATATTCAGATGCCGGATATGGACGGCATTCGCGCCTGCGAGCTCATTCGCCACCTTCCCCACCATCAGCAAACGCCGGTCATCGCGGTCACGGCCCACGCCCTGGAGGGGCAAAAAGAGAAACTGCTGAGCGCCGGCATGAACGACTACCTGGCAAAACCGATTGAAGAGGAGAAGCTGCACAGCCTGCTGCTGCGCTATCAGCCAGGAATGCACGCCGCCGCCCCGCTGGCGGCCGAGGTGATTGAACCCCCGATCGATCATAACGTCACCCTCAACTGGCAGCTGGCGCTGCGCCAGGCGGCGATGAAGCCGGACCTGGCGCGGGAGATGCTGCAGATGCTGCTCGCCTTTATGCCGGAGGTACGTAACAAGGTGGAAGAGCAGCTGGTGGGCGAAGAGCCGGAAGGGCTGCTGGATTTGATTCATAAGCTTCACGGGAGCTGCAGCTACAGCGGCGTGCCGCGGCTGAAGAAGCTGTGTCAGACCATCGAGAGCCAGCTGCGCGCGGGAACCGTCGCCGAGGATCTGGAGCCCGAGCTTCTGGAACTGCTGGATGAGATGGATAACGTCACGCGGGAAGCGTGCAGGCTAATGGGCGTCTAGCCCGGCTGACTCTGCGGGTCCGGGCAGCGGCCCGGCCCCGCGGAGCGCAGCTACAGCTTTTGCCCCATTTTCAGTATCGCCGCCACGTTGCGCGCCGTCATGCGCACATTATCGGCGGCATTTTCCAGCGCCTCTTCCAGGGTGCAGACGGAATTGAGTACGCTGAAGACCGCATCCAGCCCGTGCTGATGCACAACGCCCACGTCCGCGCTCAGGCTGCCGGCAATGCCAATCACCGGGATATCGTAGCTTTTCGCCACCTTAGCCACCCCAACCGGCACCTTGCCGTGGATAGTCTGGCTGTCGATGCGCCCTTCGCCGGTGATCACCAGGTCAGCGTCCGCCACCCGCTCCGCGAGACGCAGGGCGTCGGTCACAATCTCAATCCCCGGGCGCAGCCTCGCTCCGCAAAACGCGTAGAGCGCGGCGCCCATTCCGCCCGCCGCTCCGCCGCCCTCAAGATTGAGGACATCAATGTCGAGGTCGCGATGGATAATTTGCGCGAAATGCGCCAGCGCGCGGTCGAGGCGATCGATCATCGCCGGCGTCGCCCCTTTCTGCGGGCCAAATACCGCCGTTGCCCCTTCCGGGCCGGTTAGCGGGTTGGTGACGTCGCAGGCCACCTCGATGCGGCAATCCGCCAGCCGCTGATCCAGCTCGCGGAGGTCAATCTTCGCCAGCTGCTCCAGCGCCGCGCCGCCGGCCGCGATCTGCCGGTTATCTTCCGTCAGCAGCTTGCCGCCCAGCGCCTGCACCATCCCGGCGCCGCCGTCGTTCGTGGCGCTGCCGCCGATACCGATAATAATCTGCTTCACGCCGCTATCCAGCGCGTGGCGGATCAGCTCGCCGGTTCCCCAGCTGGTGGTGAGCAGCGGATTACGGCGCGCCGACGGAACGCTCTCCAGGCCGCTGGCCGCCGCCATTTCGATATAGGCGCAGCGTTCGTCGCCGGAAACGCCGTAAAAAGCGTCCACCGGCTCGCCGAGAGGGCCGGTAACGACAGCCCGCACCAGACGCCCCTGAGTGGCGGCGACCATCGCTTCAACGGTCCCCTCACCGCCGTCGGCGACCGGTAGCTTGAGGTACTCTGCATCGGGATAAACCTCCCTGAACCCCTGCTCTATTGCGGTCGCTACGCCCAGCGCACTCAGGCTCTCCTTGTATGAATCCGGTGCAATGACTATTTTCATAAGCTGTCCTTAATATGAACCAACACCCGCTATCAAAACGCTACCGGCCCCCGCAGGGACCGGCTATTTCTCAGCGCACCATGCACGGGCGCTTGTTGTTAAACGTCCACTCGGGGATCAGATACTGCATCGCCATCGCATCGTCGCGAGCGCCCAGACCGTGCTTTTTATACAGTTCATTAGCCTGCATAACGCGGTCCATATCGAGCTCTACGCCAAGGCCAGGCGTCGACGGTACCTGCACCATACCACCTTTGATCTCAAAAGGTTGTCGGGTCAAACGCTGGTTCCCTTCCTGCCAGATCCAGTGGGTATCAATGGCGGTGACCTTACCCGGCGCCGCCGCCGCGACGTGGGTGAACATCGCCAGCGAGATATCAAAATGGTTGTTCGAATGCGAGCCCCAGGTCAGGCCAAACTCATGGCACATCTGGGCCACGCGAACCGATCCCTGCATGGTCCAGAAGTGCGGGTCGGCCAGCGGAATGTCCACCGACTGCAGGGACAGGGTATGACCCATCTGCCGCCAGTCGGTGGCAATCATATTGGTCGCCGTTGGCAGACCGGTGGCGCGGCGGAATTCCGCCATCACCTCACGGCCGGAGTAGCCCTGCTCGGCCCCGCACGGATCTTCCGCATAGGCCAGCACCCCTTTCAGCGCTTTGCCAATGGCGATGGCCTCGTCGAGCAGCCAGGCGCCGTTCGGGTCAAGCGTCACCCGCGCCTGCGGGAAGCGCTTCGCCAGCGCCACAATGGACTCGGCCTCCTCCTCGCCGGCCAGCACGCCGCCTTTGAGTTTAAAATCGTTGAAACCATATTTTTCGTAAGCGGCTTCCGCCAGACGCACCACGGCATCCGGAGTCATAGCCTCTTCGTGGCGCAGCCGGTACCAGTCGCACTTCTCATCGGTCTGGCTCTGATAGGCCAGCGGCGTGGCCTGGCGGTTGCCGACGAAGAACAGGTAGCCGAGCATTTCCACTTCGCTGCGCTGCTGCCCGTCGCCCAGTAGCGAAGCCACGTTCACGCCGAGGTGCTGGCCAAGCAGGTCCAGCAGCGCCGCTTCAATCCCGGTCACTACATGAATAGTGGTACGCAGGTCGAAGGTTTGCAAACCGCGCCCGCCGGCATCGCGGTCGGCAAACTGCTGGCGAACGGCGCCGAGCACGTTTTTATATTCGCCGAGAGTTTTGCCGACCACCAGCGCCGCGGCCTCCTCCAGGGTCTGGCGGATCTTCTCTCCGCCAGGAATTTCGCCCACCCCGGTATGCCCCGAGTTATCTTTAATAATCACAATATTGCGGGTGAAGTACGGAGCGTGCGCGCCGCTGAGATTCATCAGCATGCTATCGTGGCCGGCCACCGGGATAACCTGCATAGAAGCGACTACCGGCGTTGAGAATTGCGTCGTCATGATTTAATCCTTTTCTAATTAATCGCGGCCGAAAACGGGACGTTTGCGGTCAAATTTCCACCCCGGGATCAGGTACTGCATCGGCCCCGCGTCGTTCCGCGCCCCTCCGGGCAGCGTCTTATAGGCCTCGTGCGCCTTTTGCACCTGCTCCCAGTCCAGCTCCACGCCCAGGCCCGGCGCGTCCGGCACGGCAATCCTGCCGTTTTCAATCTGCAGCGGATTTTTGGTCAGGCGGCAGTCGCCCTCCTGCCAAATCCAGTGGGTATCGATAGCGGTCGGATTGCCCGGCGCCGCCGCGCCGACGTGGGTAAACATGGCCAGAGAAATATCGAAGTGGTTATTTGAGTGGCAGCCCCAGGTCAGCCCCCAGTCGTCGCACAGCTGCGCGACACGCACCGCGCCGGATAGCGTCCAGAAGTGCGGATCGGCGAGCGGGATATCCACCGCATTGAGCATCACCGCGTGCCCCATTTCGCGCCAGTTGGTGGCAATCATATTGGTGGCAACCGGCAGGCCGGTGGCGCGGCGGAATTCCGCCATCACTTCCCGACCGGAAAATCCCTGCTCGGCGCCGCAGGGATCTTCGGCGTAGGTCAGCACATCCTGCAGGCCTTTGCACAGCTCAATGGCCTCATCAAGCAGCCAGGCGCCGTTCGGGTCAACGGTAATACGCGCATCCGGGAAGCGTTTTTTCAGCGCCCGAGCGGTGTGAATTTCCTGCTCGCCCGGCAGCACGCCGCCCTTAAGCTTGAAATCTTTAAAGCCGTAGCGATCCTGGGCGGCTTCGGCGAGGCGGACCACCACTTCGCCGCTCAGCGCCCCCTGATGCCGCAGGTGGTACCAGTCATGCTGGCCCGGAGTGGTCTCCAGATAGGGCAGATCCGTTTTATTACGATCGCCGATATAGAAGAGATAGCCCAGAACGGTGACCGCGTCGCGCTGTTTGCCCGGCCCCAGCAGTTCGCAGACCGGGACATTCAGCGCTTTGCCCAGCAGATCCAGCAGCGCGGCTTCCAGCGCCGCCACCGCGTTAACCCGCAGCTCAAAGGTCCAGGCGCCTTTACCGAAGGTGTCGAAATCCGCCGCCTGATTGCCTTTATGCACCTGTTGAACCACTTTGTTCAGCCGCGCAATCTCCTGTCCCAGCACCTGAGGGATAGCGTCCACCAGCGTCTGATAGATCACCTCGCCGCCGGGGGCCTCGCCGATCCCGGTGTTGCCCGCGCTGTCGGTGAGTACCACAATATTGCGGGTAAACCAGGCGTTGTGCGCGCCGCCAATATTCAGCAGCATACTGTCATGCCCGGCAACCGGGATCACCTTCATGTCGGTGACGATCGGAGTAGATTGAGTATTCATCGTTAGCGTTCCCCAACAGGTTTCAGTTCAATGCGTTTAATATCCCCCACCAGCACCAGGTAGCTCAGCACCGCTACCAGCGCATGCACCCCGACATAAACCAGCGCGCCGTTGAATGACCCCGTGGCCCCGACGATATAGCCGATCGCAATAGGCGTGACGATACCGGAGATGTTGCCGAACATGTTGAACAGGCCGCCGGAGAGGCCGCTGATCTCTTTCGGCGCGGTATCCGCCATCACCGCCCAGCCCAGCGCGCCGATGCCCTTGCCGAAGAAGGCCATCGCCATAAAGCCGATAATCATCCATTCCGCGTTAACGTAGTTACAGAACACCATCACCATCGACAGCAGCATGCCGAGCACGATGGGAGTTTTGCGGGCAATATTCAGCGAGCCGGTGCGGCGCATTAGCCAGTCGGAGATGATGCCGCCGAGCACGCCGCCGGCAAAACCGCAGATGGCGGGTACGGAGGCGACAAACCCGGCCTTCAGAATCGACATGCCGCGCGCCTGCACCAGGTAGACCGGAAACCAGGTAATAAAGAAGTAGGTCAAGGCGTTGATGCAGTACTGGCCGATGTAGATCCCGACCATCATGCGCGATCCGATCAGCTGCCTGATCTGACCCCATTTTTCGCTGAACGTCACTTTCTGCGCGCCTTTCTTCTGATCCATATTGATCAGCGCGCCGCCTTCGGCAATATATTCCAGCTCCTTCTTGTTGACGCCGGGATGTTGATTCGGCTCGTGGATCACTTTCAGCCACACGAAGCTAATCACGATCCCCAGTCCGCCCATAAAGAAGAAGACGTGAGACCAGCCGACCTCATGGGTTAACCAGCCCATGATCGGCGCGAAGATGACGGTCGCGAAGTATTGCGCGGAGTTGAAAATAGCCACCGCCGTCCCCCTTTCCTGCGCGGGAAACCAGGCGGCTACGATGCGGCTGTTGCCGGGGAAGGATGGCGACTCCGCCAGCCCAACCAGAAAGCGTAGGGTAAACAGGGCGACGATAATGCCGAAACCGCTAAAGATATCGACGAAGCCCTGCAGGAGGGTAAACATCGACCAAATGAAGATCGACCAAAAATAGACCCGCTTTGAGCCGAAGCGATCGAGCAGCCAACCGCCGGGAATCTGTCCAATGACGTAGGCCCATGAGAACGCTGAGAAAACGTAGCCCATGCCCACCGCGTCGAGGCCAATATCTTTGGCCATTTCCGAACCGGCAATCGATAACGTCGCGCGGTCGCCGTAGTTAAAAGAGGTGACGATAAACAGCATCACCACTATCCAGTAGCGGGCGTTGGTGCGTTTTTCCGCGCCGCTCGCCGCCTGACTTAATGTACTCATTGTTGCACTCCTGAATCATAGCAATTAGCTACGTTCATTCTGAACAGCACAACCTGTAGGGTAATCAGAATGACGTGTTGGTGTTTTCGTTTTATCCGGCATTTTGCTTTTTCAAACTGGCAGGGAAAGTATAAAAAGAGGACCTGGCCGGCTCACCGTGCACATACACAGCTTTGCGGGACGCGCTGAAATCGATTTATGGCTTATGCCTAATCAGATGGGGGGTAGTTCACGGAAATGAAAAGCAGTCGCCGCTTAGCGCGGCAGGCGACGATGTAAACGGCAGGAGTGTGAAATATCTCTCTTGACCCGGTGAAAAGGCCCGGAAAAGACCACTCTGTAAAGCGGCTATTATGCAGATGCCTGAAGCCCTGACCGGCGGGCGCGGGTATGATCTCCTGGACCGTTTGTCCGGCGCTGGCCTGCAGAAGGGACGCCCTCCAGGTAGAGAGCGTCGCTTTTCATCCGCTTATTCGAGCAGGGTCGCCCACTGTTCAACCCACGGGTTGGAGACGCCTTCGGGCTCAGGGTCTTCGCTGGCGTCAATCAGCAGCATGTCGCCGACGCGCTTTGCGCCCTGCTCCTGCAGCAGCGCATCAAAGGTTTTGCCGCCGCCGCAGAAGTTAGCGTAGGTGCTGTCGCCAAGCGCGATAATGCCGTAGCGCAGGTGCGGCTGGTACATATCCTTAATGCCTTCATATAGCGGGACGATGCTATCCGGCAGATCGCCCTGTCCGGTCGTTGACGTCACGACCAGCACGTATTTTCCGCTGTAGGGCTCCCAGTCCTGAACCGCCGGGTCTTCGAATACCTTCGCTTTATGGCCCAGACCGCTCAAAACGGCTTCAGCCTCTTCAGCGACCAGCAGCGCGTTACCGTACATCGTACCGACAAAAATCCCGACTTCTGCCATGTTTATCTCCCTGGATTGACCTCAATCCGTTCATCCTGACCGCTGTCGCCAGCAAACTCAACCCTTTCATTTAGCGGCAGAAGGCCTCGCCAGCCAAATTGCGACAGCGCCCGCATCCACGTCTCGTCGAGGCCGGCGCGAATGACCAGCGGCTCGCCGGTAAATGGATGGGTTAGCGAGAGCTGGCTGGCGTGCAGCATCAGGCGGTCGCAGGCAAAGTTTTCAGCCGCGCTGCGGTTCTGCCGCAGATCGCCGTGCTTGCTGTCGCCGATAATCGGGTGGCGCAGGTGGGAGAGATGGCGGCGTAGCTGGTGCTTACGTCCCGTTTTAGGCTCCAGCTCAACCAGGCTGTAGCGCGTGGTCGGGTAGCGTCCGGTGGCGACCGGCATTTCCACCGTCGCTAGGCCATGATAGTGGGTCACCGCCGGCTGCGGGCCTTTATCTTCGCGGGCGAATTTATCGGCGATTTTATCCAGCTCTTCTACCAGCGGGTAATCGAGCAGCGCCTCTGCGGTCAGCCAGCCGCGGGCAATAGCGTGGTAGCGCTTTTGCATCTGGTGCTGTTCAAACTGCTGCGACAGTAACCTTCCCGCCTCGCTCGATAGCCCCATCAGCAGGACGCCGGAGGTCGGCCTGTCGAGGCGATGGGCGGTAAAGACGTGCTGGCCAATCTGATCGCGCACCGTTTGCATCACCACCACTTTCTCATCGCGATCCAGCCAGCTGCGGTGGACCAGCCAGCCGGAAGGCTTATTGACCGCCACCAGCCACTCGTCCTGATAGATAATTTCCAGCATCAGGCGCCGTCGCTCGCAAAAAGGGTATCGAGCAGCAGCAGCTCGGCCAGCACGCGCTCGCGCAGCGGGTGGGAGGCGTCAAGGGCCATCTCATAATAGGGGGCGACGGCAAAGCTCTGCGGCAGCGGCCGTTCGCCGTCCAGCAGCTGATGCATACGAGGGATCAGTACCCACTGCAGCCACTCCAGCGGCTCCATGGTATCCATGCAGAACGGGCTGTCGCTGGCAAAGGCGCTGCTTTGCGGCGCATTTTCCTGCCAGTACCGCGTGTCGCGCAGCAGCGCTTCAATAGCGTGCAGGCGCTCGCGCACGCTGAGGTGAAGAGTCATGGGGGAAACCTCGATGAGTTGTAAACCGGCGCAGAATAGCAAATTCAGAAGAGAAATAAAAAAAGGGAGCACTGTATAAACAGTGCTCCCGGTTCGTTTCGCAGCAATCCGGCTACATTGGTGCTCCCTGCTCGTCCGTGAAAACTTTTCCTGAGGTCTCCTGACCATGTTCATCCATAAACTAGTGCATCCTGCTTTCACACCACCCCGATGCGAAATTACCTGTCCTTAAGTCTATCCCGATCTTCCTGATCCACCGTTCATCATGAGCGGCTCACGTTCTCCATCCTGGAGGTGTCCTTTACGCAATCCTGCGTTATCCTGTGCTTCATCCTGAAACCTGTCCCTGCTACGCCTTCCCGGCGGGTCCTGCAGAAGCGTCATCATCCTGATGTTCACTTCATTTCGCGACTTCCTGTCGACGTACATAGGATCACTGATTCCGCCTCGTCTTACAAGCCTTCATACGACAATCTCTTAAGATTATTCCCCACCAATAAAGACGCGATAATAAATAACACACTGAATTATAATGATTTATTTAAAATTAAAAAGTTGAAAAATGACTTAAATAATGACGATCTCTTACAGGTCTTGTAAGAGATCTCTCACAAATGGGCAGGCAGGACGGGTTAAACAACCGGCTCAAGCTGGTTCAGGAAACTCGCAATGGAGGGAGCAAGAGTCGTACGCTTGCGCGTGCCGAGCGTCTCTTTGAGGACTTCGCCGCTCAGGTTACAAACGGAAATAACCTCCAGCTCGCTCTCCAGCGTGGCGATAAATAGCGTCGGCGACAGCTTCAGACGTTTTTGCACCACCAGATGACCAATTAGATTTTCCTGCATGCGCTGGAAGTCATCCGGACTCCAGGTTTGCAGCAGGGTCATCGTCTCACCGGCAAAGCGCGCCTGCATATCGCCGGCAAACTGGGTGGTATAATAACGATGAGCCGGCGGTTGTACCACAATATCCAGGGCCCTTTCAACCGCGCTGATATTGGCGGCGAGGGAAAAGGGCTGCGGTTGCCAGAAAACGGCGTCAGCGTCCGTCGCGCTGATGCAGGGTGACGGGATGCCGTAAAGCTCCTCGCTGCGCGGCAGGCTTGCGCGCTGCTGCTGCCAGGCGTCGCAATAACGTTGGGTAAATGCTTGCAGCGCTTCTGCGGTCTGATTGTCCACCGGTTTCTCTCTTCACGTTAGCCAGGATACACTTAGCAAATAGTGTACCCGCTTTACTATGGTGAAACATGTCTTCTTATGAGAATCATCAGGCTCTGGCCGGCCTGACGCTCGGTAAATCAACCGATTACCGCGATACCTACGACGCATCCCTGCTGCAGGGCGTGCCGCGCAGCCTGAACCGCGATCCGCTGGGTCTCCACGCCGACAGCCTGCCCTTCCACGGCGGCGATATCTGGACGCTGTACGAGCTCTCCTGGCTGAACGCAAAAGGCCTGCCGCAGGTGGCGGTGGGCCACGTCGAGCTGAGCGATACCAGCGTGAACCTGGTGGAGTCCAAAAGCTTTAAGCTCTATCTAAACAGCTTTAACCAGACCCGCTTTGCCGACTGGCAGGAGGTGCAGGCGACCCTGACGCGCGACCTTAGCGCCTGCGCCCGGGGCGAGGTGACGGTTGCGCTCTATCGCCTCGACGAACTCGAAGGCCAGCCGGTGGCCCATCTGCACGGTACCTGCATCGACGATCAGGATATCGCGATTGATAACTATGAATTCAGCACCGACCACCTGCTGGGCGCCGCCGGCGACAAAATCGTCGAAGAGACGCTGGTGAGCCATCTGCTGAAGTCTAACTGCCTGATCACCCATCAGCCGGACTGGGGTTCGGTGCAAATCCAGTATCGTGGGCCAAAAATCGATCGCGAAAAGCTGCTGCGCTACCTGGTCTCGTTCCGTCATCACAACGAGTTTCACGAGCAGTGCGTCGAGCGGATCTTCAACGACCTCCTGCGCTTCTGCCGGCCGCAGTCGCTCTCCGTCTACGCCCGCTATACCCGCCGCGGCGGCCTCGATATCAACCCGTGGCGCAGCAACGCGGACTTTGTTCCGGCTATCGCTCGCCTGGCGCGCCAGTAGTAAAGAATTTTCACAACTTTGCGTGCCTTCACGCGTACGCAAGGTTGTGGAAACGCCGCAGGCAAGGCTATTGTAATCACAGGAAGACGATAATCGTCCTGTTAAGGAGTTCACTTGATTACACATGTTAGCCCGCTTGGTTCAATGGATATGCTGTCACAGCTGGAAGTGGATATGCTTAAACGCACCGCCAGCAGCGACCTGTATCAACTCTTTCGCAACTGTTCGCTTGCCGTGCTCAACTCGGGGAGCCTGACCGATAACAGCAAAGAACTGCTGTCTCGTTTTGAAAACTTCGATATTAACGTGCTGCGTCGCGAACGCGGCGTAAAGCTGGAACTGATCAACCCGCCGGAAGAGGCGTTCGTTGACGGGCGTATTATCCGTTCCCTGCAGGCCAACCTGTTTGCCGTGCTGCGCGACATCCTGTTCGTTTACGGGCAGATTCATAATACCGTTCGCCTGCCAAACCTCGACCTCGAAAGCTCGGTGCATATCACCAACCTGGTGTTCTCGATTCTGCGTAACGCCCGCGCCCTGCACGTCGGCGAAGCACCGAATATGATCGTCTGCTGGGGCGGCCACTCGATCAATGAGACCGAATATCTCTACGCCCGCCGCGTCGGGACCCAGCTCGGCCTGCGCGAGCTGAATATCTGCACCGGCTGCGGCCCGGGCGCGATGGAAGCGCCGATGAAAGGCGCCGCGGTTGGCCATGCCCAGCAGCGCTACAAAGACAGCCGCTTTATCGGCATGACCGAACCTTCGATTATTGCCGCCGAGCCGCCGAACCCGCTGGTGAACGAGCTGATCATCATGCCGGATATCGAAAAGCGTCTTGAGGCCTTCGTGCGTATCGCCCACGGGATCATTATCTTCCCGGGCGGGGTGGGGACGGCGGAAGAGCTGCTCTATCTGCTGGGCATTCTGATGCACCCGGCCAACAAGGCGCAGGTCCTGCCGCTGATCCTCACCGGGCCAAAAGAGAGCGCGAACTATTTCCGCGTGCTGGATGAGTTTATCGTCCACACCATGGGCGAATCGGCGCGCCGTCACTACAAGATTATCATTGACGACGCCAGCGAAGTGGCGCGTCAGCTGAAGAAAGCGATGCCGCTGGTGAAAGAGAGCCGCCGGGAAACCGACGACGCCTACAGCTTTAACTGGTCGATTCGTATTTCGCCGGACCTGCAGATGCCGTTCGATCCGACGCACGAAAACATGGCCAACCTCAAGCTCTACCCGGACCAGCCGGTAGAAGTGCTGGCCGCGGATCTGCGCCGCGCCTTCTCCGGTATCGTCGCCGGGAACGTCAAAGAGGTCGGCATCCAGGCGATTGAAAAATACGGCCCCTATAAGCTGCACGGTGATGCGGAGATCATGCGCCGGATGGACGATCTGCTGCAGGGCTTCGTCGCCCAGCACCGCATGAAGCTACCGGGCGGCAGCGCCTATATTCCTTGCTATGAAATAGGCTCCTGAGCCCTGTTGTAACCCTGCCCGGGCGGCGGCTGACGCCCTGCCCGGGCAATTCAATCCGCACGCTGTACGCCTGCATTCCAACCCTCCCGCTCTCCGCTCTCCGCTCCCCAGCACGATAATCTACCGACCCCGACCTCCCCGCGTGTCCTGTCAGAAATTCATTTCAGCTGTGAATGTTTTGTAGCTTTTTACAAAGCCAATCGTTTGCCTTTCCAAAAACAGCAATAAATATCACCACAAAAGAGACGTCTGATAGCTAAAACATCGAGAACACTCCATTTTTACAGCAAAAACCTCGTTATTAAGCCGCCGTGCTTTTATCTCATATGCTGCAAATGTTAGCCTTCGCGACACAAATAGCTGGCTGAACACCAGAAACAGACTGTTGGACTAAAAATACCCACCTTGAAAGTGGATTATTGCAATTGAGATCGCGATCACTGATAGATTTCCAATATGAATGTATCTTTCCGCCCCACTTGTTACGGAGAAAATCACGAAAAAACCGTAAACAAACGAATTTAATATTACTTAATTGATTTTATTTATTATTTTTTATCGCTTCCTCCAGGAGATACAGATGGAAACCACGCAAACCAGCACTATCGTTTCGGGCGCAACCCGCAGCGGATGGCGCAAAACGGACACCATGTGGATGCTTGGCCTGTACGGCACGGCCATCGGCGCGGGCGTTCTGTTCCTGCCGATCAACGCCGGGGTCGGCGGTATGATCCCGCTGATCATCATGGCTATTCTGGCTTTCCCGATGACCTTCTTTGCCCACCGCGGGATGACCCGTTTTGTGCTTTCCGGTAAGAATCCGGGCGAAGACATCACCGAAGTCGTAGAAGAACACTTTGGCGTTGGCGCAGGTAAGCTGATTACCCTGCTCTACTTCTTTGCTATCTACCCGATTCTGCTGGTTTATAGCGTCGCGATTACCAATACCGTCGAGAGCTTTATGCAGCACCAGCTGCAGATGACGCCGCCGCCGCGCGCGATTCTCTCGCTGATCCTGATCGTCGGCATGATGACCATCGTGCGCTTCGGCGAGCAGATGATTGTTAAAGCGATGAGCGTGCTGGTGTTCCCGTTTGTGGTCGCCCTGATGATTCTGGCGCTGTATCTGATCCCTGAATGGAACGGCGCGGCGCTGGAAACCCTCTCCCTGAGCAGCGCAACCTCTACCGGCAACGGCCTGTGGATGACCCTGTGGCTGGCGATTCCGGTGATGGTCTTCTCCTTTAACCACTCGCCGATCATCTCCTCCTTCGCCGTGGCGAAGCGTGAAGAGTACGGCCAGGGCGCTGAGAAAAAATGCTCCAGCATCCTCGCTCGCGCGCACATCATGATGGTGCTCACCGTGATGTTCTTCGTCTTCAGCTGCGTACTGAGCCTCTCCCCGGCGGACCTGGCGGCGGCGAAAGATCAGAACATCTCGATTCTCTCTTACCTGGCGAACCACTTTAACGCCCCGCTGATTGCCTGGATGGCGCCGATCATTGCGATGATTGCCATCACCAAATCCTTCCTCGGCCACTACCTCGGCGCCCGTGAAGGCTTTAACGGCATGGTGATTAAATCCCTGCGTGGCAAGGGTAAAACCATCGAAATCAATAAGCTGAACAAGATTACCGCGCTGTTCATGCTGGTCACCACCTGGATCGTGGCGACGCTGAACCCCAGCATTCTGGGTATGATCGAAACCCTCGGCGGCCCGATTATCGCGATGATTCTGTTCCTGATGCCGATTTACGCGATTCAGAAAGTCCCGGCGATGCGCAAATACAGCGGCCACGTCAGCAACGTCTTCGTGGTACTGATGGGCCTGATTGCTATCTCCGCCATTTTCTACTCTCTGTTCAGCTAATCTCCCCCTCGCGCCGCCCGCCGGCGGCGCGCTTTCCGACAGTTCTGGATGTGCATCATGATCAGCGTATTCGATATCTTTAAAATCGGCATTGGCCCTTCCAGCTCCCACACCGTGGGGCCAATGAAAGCGGGCAAACAGTTCACCGACGACCTTATCGCACGCGGGCTGCTTGCCAGGGTCACCACCGTCATCGTCGACGTATACGGCTCCCTTTCCCTGACCGGTAAAGGCCACCACACCGACATTGCGATTATTATGGGCCTGGCAGGCAACATGCCCGATAGCGTCGACATTGACGCGATCCCTGCGTTTATTCAGGACGTCAACACCCACGGGCGCCTGATGCTGGCAAACGGCCAGCAGGAAGTCGACTTCCCGGTTGACCGCTGCATGAATTTCCATGCCGACAACCTGTCGCTGCATGAAAACGGCATGCGCATTACCGCTCTCGGCGGCGACAAGGTGCTCTACGCCCAGACTTACTACTCCATCGGCGGCGGGTTTATTGTCGATGAAGAACATTTCGGTCTGACCAATGAAGCGCCGCCCGTGGTTCCTTATCCATACAAAAATGCGGCCGACCTGCAAAGACACTGCCGCGAAAGCGGGCTCTCGCTTTCCGGCCTGATGATGCAAAACGAGCTGGCGCTGCACAGCAAAGAAGAGCTGGAGCAGCACTTCGCCGCGGTCTGGGAAGTGATGAGCGGCGGTATCGAACGCGGCATCACCACCGAAGGCGTACTGCCGGGCAAACTGCGGGTTCCGCGTCGCGCCGCCGCCCTGCGCCGGATGCTGGTTAGCCAGGACAATACCAACAGCGATCCGATGGCGGTGGTTGACTGGATTAATATGTTCGCCCTGGCAGTCAACGAAGAGAACGCCGCCGGCGGCCGCGTGGTCACCGCGCCAACCAACGGCGCCTGCGGCATCGTGCCGGCGGTGCTGGCCTACTACGATAAGTTTATCCGCCAGGTCAACGCCAACTCTCTGGCGCGCTACCTGCTGGTGACCAGCGCGATTGGCTCACTGTACAAGATGAACGCCTCGATTTCCGGCGCCGAAGTGGGCTGCCAGGGCGAGGTCGGAGTGGCCTGTTCGATGGCGGCGGCCGGCTTAACCGAGCTGCTGGGCGGTAGCCCGGGCCAGGTGTGCATCGCCGCCGAAATCGGTATGGAGCACAACCTGGGTCTGACCTGCGACCCGGTGGCTGGCCAGGTGCAGGTGCCGTGCATCGAGCGTAACGCCATCGCCGCCGTCAAGGCGGTGAACGCGGCGCGGATGGCGCTGCGCCGCACCAGCGAACCGCGCGTGTGCCTCGATAAGGTCATCGAGACGATGTACGAAACCGGTAAGGATATGAACGCCAAGTACCGCGAAACGTCGCGCGGCGGCCTGGCGATGAAGATCGTCGCCTGCGATTAAGCCCTCTCCTGCCCGGTAGCCGCGCCTGCCGGGCACTCTCCCTCCCTCCCCGCCGCGCCAACCGACACTTTTGTTATATAGATTAAAATTTAGTTATTTATTGGTTATAAGGGCAATTTGTTACCTTACGCTTAACCGCTACAGGAGAACAAATCATGTCCAAAAGGTTCCATCTGGCCGTACTGCCGCTGGTGCTCGGCCTCTCTGCTTCCGCGCTGGCACAGGCGCCGGAAACCGTTAACATCGGCTATCAAAAAGCCAATATTTTCGCCCTGCTGAAATATCGCGGCACCCTCGATGAGACCTTCAAAAAACAGGGGATCGCCGTGCGCTGGATCGAGTTTCCCGCCGGCCCGCAGATGCTGGAAGGGCTGAACGTCGGCAGCATCGACCTGGCGGCCACCGGCGACGCCCCGCCGGCCTTCGCTCAGGCGGCGCAGGCGGATCTGGTCTATCTCGCCCACTCCCCGGCGAACCCCAAAACCGAAGCCATCGTGGTGCCGGAAAACTCGACGATTCGCAGCGTGGCCGACCTGAAAGGCAAGCGCGTGGGGCTGAATAAAGGCTCCGACGTCAACTACCTGCTGGTGGCGGCGCTGGAAAAAGCCGGATTGAGCTATAAAGATATCACGCCGGTCTATCTGCCTCCGGCCGATGCCCGCGCCGCCTTCCAGCGCGGCGCCATTGATGCCTGGGTTATCTGGGACCCGTACCTTGCCGAAGTCGAAACCAATGCGAAGGCGCGGCAGATCCGCAACGCTGAAGGGCTGGTGCCGCACTACACCTTCTATCTCGCCAGCCGCAAATTTGCCGAAAACCACCCGGATACGGCAAAACAGGTGGTGGATGAGTTACGCCAGCTCAGCGGCTGGGCTAACGCCCATCAGGACGACGCCGCCGGGATTTTGGCGACCTCCACCGGGCTGGATAAGGCTATCTGGCTGAAAGCGCTCGCCCGCCTGCCCTACGGCGCCGAGCGCATGACGCCTGCGGTCTATAACGAACAGCAGGCGCTGGCGGATACCTTCACCCGCGTCGGCCTGCTGCCGGTCAAAGTGGACGTGCGCAGCGCCACCTGGTCGCAGGATAAATAGTGATTAACGGCGACGGTTTTCCCCGTCGCCGCCTTCCTTACCCCTGCGTTTTCTCGCCGTTGCCTATCTGCCAGATAAAGGTCGGCGCTTCGCCGTTGACCAGCCAGTTGCCGATATTGCGCGCTTTATAGATAACCGGATTATGCGAGGCCACCGTGCGCGCATTGCGCCAGTGGCGATCGAGCGCTTTGCCGACCCGGGTGTCCGAGGCGCCAAGGGCGTTAAACAGCTCGGTCGCCGCCCGCGGTATCCAGTCGCTGGCAATCACCTGCGCCTGCGCCGCTTCGACTTCCGCCAGACGATTGCGCTGCGCAATTAGCGCCTCGTCGCCGCTGGCGTGAACGACATAGGCCTGCTGTAAAGACTCCGCCGCCTGCAGCACCGCCGCGCGGGTCGCCCATGCCCAGCTGCTGATTTGCCCGACCACCTGCAGCACCTGAGGATCATCGCGCGGCACGGCGGCATTGCCGTGGCTGTACATACGGGAGCGTTTTTTCACCCCTTCGGCGGCATCGCGTTCTACCGCCAGGTCGATACCCGCCAGCGTCGCCAGTAAGATATGCTGATAGAAGGCGGTCTGGTAACGAAAGCGCTCGGCAAAATCGTAGACGTGCTCCTGCTCAACCTGCGCCTGCCGGAAACGGGTGGTGCCGCTGCCGGTCAGACGCTGACCAAAGCCGTCCCAGTCGTCCTCGCGCTCCACCCCGCTTTGCCCGGTACTGACCAGCGCTATCACGTCGCCGCCGTTGTCGCTGCGGCGGGCGAAAACGTCAATCCAGTCGGCGTACAGCGTCCCGGTGCTGTAAAACTTCTCGCCGCTGAGCCGCCAGCCGCGCTCGTCCGGCGTCACCTGAGTAGTCACCTCCCCCAGCTTCACCGCCCCGATTTCGGTCCAGCCGCTGCCCACCAGCTCCCCGTCGCGAAAACGCTGGAACCAGCGATCGCGCTGCGCGGAATCCGGCTGATTCAGACGGTCCTCAACAAAGGCAAAATGGGCGCGCAGCGCCTGCGGCAGGTTTGAATCGGCCTCGGCCAGCTCAATCAGCAGGGCGATCAGCTGCGGCAGCGACGCGCCCCAGCCGCCCTTTTCCCGCGGAATGCGTACCGTGCCAAATCCCGCCTCCTTCAGCCAGCGAATCGGCTCCTCGGGCAGAATACGCTGCTGCTCGCGGCTGGCCGCCCCTTGCGCAATGCGCGAGAAAATCGGCCGAAAGGCCGCCGCCAGCTGTTCGTAATCGGTACCGGTAGAGAGTAATGTCATCATCTGTTCCTTAATGGTGGCTATCGTCAATGTCGTGACGCGTCGGCTCGTGGCGAACCGCAAGCAGGAAGAAGATCGGAATCAGGGCGGCCAGCGATACCACCCAGAACATTTGCGTGCCGAGGGAGGCCTGCAGCAGCGGCAGCACGAACAGCGCCAGCGCGCTGCCAATCCCGGAGAGCGCCCGGCTGAAGCCGACGCCGGTGGCGCGAATCGAGGTGGGATAGGAGAGCGCCGGATAGATCATCAGCTGCGCGCCGGGGCCAAAGCCCTCGGCAAACAGCCACAGCCCAAGCATCGCAATCGCCAGCACCACGCCGACGGTAGCCTGCGGCTGACCCACCAGAGCCAGCACAATCAGGGCGATAAACTGCAGCGCGAAGCCGGCAATCGCCACGTGGCGCGACGGATATTTCCACGCCAGATGCATCCCCAGCAGCCCGCCGGTAAAGGCAAACAGCGCGTTCAGCCCCAGCGAAGCGGAGATGGTTTCAAACACGCCGGCCCCGAGAAACTGCGCGAGGATCGACGGCAGGAAAAAGGCGATGGCGGTGTACTCAAAGGAGATACAGATATTCATCACCCCGGCAACGATGGTGCGCTCGCGGTACGGCTTTGCAAACAGCACGCGGAAGCTCACCTTCGGCGGCGGCGCGGGGCGTTCAGCCGGCGCTTCGTGAGCGGCAATGCCGTAGGAGTCGCGCAGAATGCGCACCGCCGAGGTCAGATCGCCCTGGTTTGCCGCCCACAGCGGCGATTCATTCATAAATTTTCTGCGCACGGCGATAATCAGCAGCGCCGGAACCGCGCCAAACAGCAGCGAGGCGCGCCACAGCCAGTCGAGATGCTCCTTTGGCAGCAGAAAATAGAGGCCGAAGATAATCAGAAAACAGACCGTCGAGGCGGCGTACCACATCGGGCACCAGGCGGCGAGGCGCGAGGCCTTGTTACCTTTGCCGGTAAAACGCGAAAATTCAGCGAGGTAGGACATAGCGACCGGCAGATCGATACCGACGCCGATGCCCATCAGGAAACGGGCGGCGATCAGCACCCAGACGTTGGGCGCCAGCCCCGCGGCGATAGCCGAGACGACGAAAAACAGCATATCGGCCATAAACACCGAATAGCGGCCATATTTATCCGTCAGCCAGCCGCCGATCAGGTTGCCAAAAATGGTGCCGACCATAATGGATGAGGTGACCAGGCCGGTCAGCAGCGGCGACAGCTGAAATTCGCGCACCACATCATCAATGCCGTAGGAGAGCGTGGTTAAATCATAGGCGTCAAGGAAGACGCCGCCGAGAGCGAGGAAGACAATCATCCGCGCATATTTAGCCTGATCCTTGCCCGAATTAATTAGCCGCGCCACGTCCCCGACGCTACTCACCGGCGCGGAGGCCGCACCGGGATTATCAACAGACAGCGTACTCATGTTTTCACCTTATTATGTTGTGCAGACGATCGCAGTTATAGGCCGACCTTTAATAAAATGAAACCAACAAATACGCATATAAAAATCAATATATTCAATAAGTTAATTAAATAAAACGCCAACAACAGGACGGGCCTTCGCCCGTCCTGCGAGATCGCTCAGCAGCGCAGATTATTCGGCGGAAACCGGCACCAGCACGTCTTTCACCAGCGGATCGTCGGTGGTTTTCAGCCAGCTCTGGATGCGCGGGTCGGAAAACGCCTGTTTTAATTTGACGATATTCTCCTGCGATAAATAAGGCGTGCCGATGACTAATTGCGAAGCGAAGGTGCGCGGCGCCGGCGGGAATAGAATGCCTCTGTCACGCGATACTTTTCCGGCATCAAACTGTGAGACGTAGCCGATTGCCGCATCCACCGAATTGAGCGCCCGCGGCATGGTGAGCAGGTCCAGCTCTTTGAAATTGAACTGATGCGGGTTGCCGACTATATTCTTCAGCTTCGCCGTGCGCGGCTCCACCGCCGGGTCGAGCGTAATCAGGCCGATGCGCTGCAGCAGCCACAGCGCCTGCCCCTGGTTGGCGCCATCGTCCGGCACCACGATCGTCGCCCCGTTAGGCAGATCCTGGACCGACTTATAGCGATCGGAGTAAATGCCAAAGGCCCACTGGAACACCGGCACCGTGGTGGAAAGCGCGAAGCCGTTGGCATCCACCACCTGCTTCAGCCACCACTGGTGCTGATAGATGGTCCCGGCGTACTCCCCCTGCGCCACCGCGCGATCCGCCTGCACCGGATCCTGTACCCCCACCGCCTCCAGCTTCAGGCCGTAGTCCGGCGCGATATGCTCGCCGATATACTCGATGATCCGCTGCTCGCCGGCCATCGCCGGTTCATAATGAATTTTCAGGGTAGTGCCGAACACCACCTGCTGCGCCTGGGCCTGAGCCCGCCACCACCAGAAGGCGGCGGCCAGCGCGACAATCACCACCAGCGCCGCCAGCCACGGCCAGCGGCGGGCCTTACGTAACTCAAACTGTTCTGTTGTCATGAAGAGATCCCCTGCGTGTGGCGAAGTTTGTTGACCAGACGGTCACCGAAAAATTGAATCAGCTGAATAGTGGCGATCAGCGCGATAATGGTGGCGATCATGATGTGATTGTCGAAGCGCTGGTAGCCGTACACCACCGCCAGATAGCCGATCCCTCCCGCGCCGATGGTGCCGGCGATGGCGGAATATTCGATCATCGACACCAGGTTGAGCGTCACCGCCGCCACCAGCGCGGGCAGGGCTTCGCTCAGCTGGGCGCTGCGGATAATCTGCCAGCGCGAGCCGCCGCAGACGATCCCCACGGCGGTGACCTCCGCCGGCAGCTCGCGCAGGGCGTTCTCCACCAGCCGGCCGAAAAACGGCACCCCGGCGGCGATCATCGGCACCACCGCGGCCGGGATGCCGATCGTCGTCCCGGTGAGCCAGAAGGTGAAGGGAATAATCGCCGCCATCAGCACCAGAAACGGCAGGGAGCGCCCCATGTTCACCACCCAGTTCAGCACCCGGTAGAGCGCGGCGTGCGGGAACAGGCCGCGCGACGAAGCGTTGAACAGCACCACCCCGACGACTCCGCCGAGGGTCACCACAAACAGCATCACGATGGCCACCATCAGCCAGGTTTCGCCGTAGGCCGGCAGCAGCAGCGTATGGATCTCGCTCCAGGGGGTATCCTGGCTGATTACCGAAGGTTTCATACCGCCTCCTTGAGTTCCGGCGCGCCGTCAAGCACCTCCGCCGCGATACCGAGCTGCGCCAGCAGCGCCAACACCCGCGCCGCCGACAGGCGCTCGCCCTGAAAGCGTACTCCCGCCTGCAGCCGCCCCGCCAGCCGACCGTTGATTACCTCAACGTGGCCGCCAAGCAGGTCGATCTGCAGCGCAAACTGCTGGCTCAGGCGGCTGATCCAGTCGGTGGCCACCGGCACATCCCAGCGATAGCTCAGGCGCAGCAGCAGATCGCTATGGGCCGCCACCGGAGAGAGCGGCAGCAGCTGCTGCCCGAGCAGAGAATCCGGGCGCGCCAGCAGCTCTTTCACCTCGCCGAACTGGAGGATCGCGCCGTCGCGAATTTCCGCGACCGCATCCGCCGCCGCGCGTACCGCGTCCATCTCGTGGGTAATCAGCACGATCGCCAGGCGATACTCATCGCGCAGGCGTTTAAGCAAATTGAGCACCGCGGCGGTAGCCTGCGGATCCAGCCCGGAGGTGGCCTCGTCCGCCAGCAGCACCGAAGGACGCAGCGCCAGGGCGCGGGCGATGCCGATGCGCTGGCGCTGGCCGCCGGAGAGCTGGGCCGGCCAGGCGTTCGCCTTATCGCTCAGGCCAACGCTTTCCAGCAGTTCGCCGACCCGGGCTTTAACATCCCGCTCCACCACCCCAAGGTACTCCAGCGGTAGGGCGATATTTTGCCAGGCCGTTTTGCGGTTCAGCAGCGCCGAGGACTGGAACACGGTACCGATCGCCCGCCGCTCGCGGCGCAGCGCCTCGCCGCTGAGCAGCGACAGGTCGTTGCCGTTAACCCGGATGCTGCCGCTATCGGGGCGCTCCAGCAGGCTGATGCAGCGCGCAAGGGTCGATTTACCCGCGCCGCTTGGCCCCACCACCGCGGTGATGGAGCCGGTCGGCACCCGCAGCGACAGCCCTTTCAGCACCTCGCTGACCCGCCCGTCCGCCGTGCGGTAGCTTTTATGCAGGTCGTCTATCTCGATCATGTCACCTTCTCCTCCGCCCCGGCGTCGATACGCACGCCGCGCCGGTAGCCGGCACCCGGATGCGGCGCCGCCAGGCGCGGCCCGGCGCCGAACAGTTTTTCGCGCAGCGTGCCTTCGCGGTACTCCTGCTTGAAGACGCCGCGCTTTTGCAGCTCGGGAATCAGCAGCTCCACCACATCGCGGAAGGTTTCGTGGGTCACGGCGTAGGCGAGGTTAAAACCATCGACATCGGTCTCTTCGACCCACGACTGCAGCTCGTCGGCCACGGTTTGCGCGCTGCCGACGATCAGCGGGCCGAAGCCGCCAATTCCCACCCAGTCGGCCAGCGCCTGCACCGTCCACTGGCGGTCCGGGTCGGCGGTGGAAAAGGCCTCAACCGCCGACTGAATGGCGTTGGTATGCAGATACTTCAGCACCTGATCCGGCTGGTAGTGGCCGAAGTCGATCCCGGTCCAGCCGGAGATCAGCGCCAGCGCCCCTTCATAGCTGACGTAGGATTTATACTCCTGCCATTTGGCCTGCGCCTCGCGGTCGGTTTCACCGACGATTACCGTTTGCAGGTTGAAAATCAGGATGCTGCGCGGATCGCGCCCGGCCTCCGCGGCACGGCGGCGAATGTCGGCCACGGTCTTTTTAAGCAGCGTTTTTGACGGCGCGGCGACAAACACGCACTCGGCGTGGCCGGCGGCAAACTGCTTCCCGCGGCTCGACGCCCCGGCCTGGTAGAGTACCGGCGTGCGCTGCGGCGACGGCTCGCAGAGGTGGATCCCCGGCACCGAGAAGAAGTTGCCCTGGTGGTTGATCGGATGGATTTTTTGCGGATCGCTGAAGATCCCACGTTCGCGGTCGCGCAGCACCGCCCCGTCTTCCCAGCTGCCTTCCAGCAGCTTATAGACCACGTCGAGATACTCATCGGCGTAGTCGTAGCGCGCATCGTGATCGGTCTGCGCCTGATGGCCAATGTTGCGCGCCCCGCTTTCCAGGTATGAGGTGACGATATTCCAGCCCACCCGGCCTTTGGTCAGATGGTCAAGGGTCGACAGGCGGCGGGCAAACGGGTACGGGTGCTCAAACGACAGCGAGGCGGTCAGGCCAAAGCCAAGATGCTCCGTCACCAGCGCCATCGGGGTAATCAGCGCCAGCGGATCGTTCACCGGCACCTGCGTCGCCTGGCGAATGGCGGCATCGCCGTTGCCGTTCAGCACGTCGTAGATGCCCAGCACGTCGGCAATAAACAGGCCGTCGAACTTACCGCGCTCCAGCAGACGCGCGAGGTCAACCCAGTAGTCCAGATCCTTGTACTGCCATGAGCGATCGCGCGGATGGGTCCACAGCCCCGGCGACTGGTGGCCGACGCAGTTCATATCAAAAGCATTAAGACGAATTTCGCGTTGTGATGACATAGCACTTCTCCACGGTGCGTCCCGGCAAGGGGCACACGCTTAATCATGAATAATGAAAGAACCCTCGAGCCCCAGCGTCGCCAGCGCTTCGGCGGCAACCGCGGCGGCGTGGTCGGCGACCTGCGGCAGCCCCATCAACTCGCCAAAACGTCCGCGAGCCGCCGGGCCGGAAATCAGTACCTTTGGCGTCACCACGCCCGCGCGGCCAATCGCCCGGGAGCGCGGGTCGACGTCGAGCCCGAGCCCCAGCGCGTCGGCGCGGATCAGCCCGGCCTGCGCCAGGTCGCGCAGCAGCGGCTGGCTGTCGATCAGACCGCCGTGCGCGGGGCCGGTGGTGAGGATCAGGCGATCGACGGTCAGCGAGTGAGGCTCGCCGTGGCGCGGAGTCAGGGTCAGGGTCAGCCGGCCGGCATCGCCCTCCAGCGCCGTCAGCCTTGCAGCCTGCACCTTCAGGCTGCCGTCGCGCTGGCGCTGGCTAAGCACATCGGCGACCTGCGGGGCAATGCGGTAGCGATGCACATCCCAGTAGCTGCGCAGATGGCGCAGGAAGCGCTGGCGGTCGGCAAAGGTCAGATCCTGCCAGATGCTCTGCCCCTGGTTACGCACCGCGTCCAGCACCACCTGCCACGGTTGCCCCTGCTCCGCGGCGTGACGGATATCTTCCCGCACCCGCCGCAGCCGCTGACGCAGCGTGCCCTGGCGATAGTCGCCGGGCCACGGCTCGACGCCGCCGCTGGTGTTCCCGCGGGGCAGCAGGCCGTGGCGCGAAAATGCCGTCACCGGGCCGCGATGCCCGAGCCGCGCCAGGGTGGCGATGCTGTCGGCCATCGTCAGCCCGGTGCCCATCACCGCCACCCGCGCATCCGCCGCAACGTCGGCAAGCGCGTCCGCACGCCACGGGTTGGCAATCAGCGCCGGATGGTCAATAAACGGGGCCGCCAGGCGCGGCAGCGCCGGCGGTGGGTGGCTCACCGCGAGGATCAGCAGATCGCATTTCAGCACCTGACCGCCGGCGGTGGTGACGCCGTCCGGGCCATAGGCCAGCGCCTCTTCTTGCAGATGGACCAGCCGCCCGGCGCTAGCCCGCGCCGCATCGGCAAAGCGCTGGCTGACGTAGCGGCCAAACTGGCCGCGCTGCGGATAGAGCGCGCCGTCCTCGCGCCGCGCCTGCGGGTCGGCGGCGAACGCCGGCTGGCCGCGATACCAGCGGTCGAACGCGCCCTCCTCCTCGCCCGCCAGCTGCATCCGCGCGGCGGGGACGTTGATGCGATGGGAGGGCTCAGCGGTGGAGTAGGCCACCCCGGCGCCGGGTACGGCGCGAGGCTCCAGCAGCGTCACCCGCAGCCCCTGCGGGGCCAGGCGCAGCAGCTCAATCGCCACGGCGGCGCCGCTGAACCCGCCGCCGATAATGACCACCTGCGGTTCAGCGCTCATCGGCAATCCCTCTCTGGAGGCAGAAAAGCATGTCCACCTCCCGCTCAGCTGGCGCTGACCTGTTTAACCGGCCGCTTATCGCCGCCGATGGTTTCGCCAAACGGCCCGGTATTGACGCCGCGCGCTTTGGGCTGGGCGTTGCCGGCAAGCGGCAGCAGCGGCATGACCAGGTCGGCAAAGCGGTGGGCCTCTTCAAGATGCGGATAGCCGGAGAAGATAAAGTTGGTGATGCCGAGGGCCTGATATTCGCGAATGCGGTCCGCGACCTGCTGCGGGCTGCCGACCAGCGCCGTGCCCGCCCCGCCGCGCACCAGGCCAACGCCGGCCCACAGGTTCGGGGCGATGCGCAGGTTGTCGCGGGAGCCGTTATGCAGGGCGCTCATCCGCGCCTGGCCCGCGGAGTCCATGCGGGCAAAAATTTTCTGCGCCTGGGCGATGGTGTCGTCATCCAGATGGGCAATCAGACGGTCGGCGGCGGCCCACGCCTCCTCTTCCGTTTCACGGACGATGACGTGCAGGCGAATGCCGTACTGCAGGGTGCGGCCGCGGGCGGCGGCGCGCTCGCGCACGATGGCCAACTTTTCCGCCACCAGCTCAGGCGGCTCTCCCCAGGTCAGATAGCTATCGATTTGCTCAGCGGCGACGTCAATGGCCTCCTCCGAAGAGCCGCCGAAGTAGAGCGGCGGGCCGTTTTCCTGCACCGGCGGAAAGAGCACTTCCGCCCCTTCAACCCGAATATGCTCGCCGTGATAATCCACCTTTTCGCCTTTCAGCAGGCGCGAGTAAACGTCAAGAAACTCACGGGTTACCTGATAGCGCTGGCTATGGTCGAGGAAAATCCCGTCGCCCTTGTTCTCCACCGGATCGCCGCCGGTAACCACGTTGATCAGCAGCCGGCCCTCCGACAGGCGGTCGAGGGTTGCCGCCATGCGCGCCGCCAGCGTTGGCGGCTGCAGTCCCGGACGTACCGCTACCAGATAGCGCAGGCGGCGGGTTAACGGCGCCAGCGCCGAGGCCACCAGCCAGGAGTCTTCACAGCTTTTACCGGTCGGGATCAGCACGCCGTAGTAGCCGAGGCTATCGGCGGCCAGCGCAACCTGTTGTAAATACGCTAAATCAACGGGGCGCCCGCCTTCGGTGGTGCCCAGATAGCGGCCGTCGCCGTGGGTGGGTAAGAACCAAAACACGTTGATCTTATCGCTAGCTTTCTGCGTCATTATCCATTTCCTATATAACCATATTCGATATTCATCGAAGAGTTGTTTTAATTTGGTTATATGAGTGTTAGCGATAATCGTGCCAATGCGGAGAGTTAAATTAAGTAAATAAAATCAAATAATTACTAAAATTCAGCGCTCGTCAGGCTGTTGCAAATGCGCCAGCGGATGGGGCGAGCCTGCCGCTTTTGCAACAAAACCACAGAGTTTGCCCGTGTTTAGCGCCGCCGCCAGAGGATAAGTTCAGGGCGTTATTTAGCGGAGAACTACCATGCTCAATCCTGAATCCCCTGCCGATACTCCGGTGCTGATCGATCCGGCGTCAAAAGCCTTTCAGAACCTGTTGGATAAACTGGCGCCCACGGAGGCCACCGTGCTGATCGTCGGTGAAACCGGCACCGGTAAAGAGGTGGTCGCCCGCTACCTGCATCACCACAGCCATCGCCGCCAGCAGCCCTTTCTCGCCGTAAACTGCGGCGCGCTCACCGAAAGCCTGGCGGAGGCGGAGCTCTTCGGCCACGAGAAGGGGGCATTTACCGGCGCGGTGCAGGGGCACCCCGGCTGGTTTGAGGCCGCCGAGGGCGGCACGCTGCTGCTCGATGAGATTGGCGAGTTAAGCCTGCCGCTGCAGGTTAAGCTGCTGCGCGTGCTGCAGGAGCGCGAAATTACCCGCGTCGGCTCGCGCAGGGCGATTAAAGTCAACGTGCGGGTGATTGCCGCCACCCACGTGGATTTGGCGCAGGCGATCCGCGAACGCCGCTTCCGTGAAGACCTCTATTACCGCCTGAATATCGCCATCGTCCCGCTGCCGCCGCTGCGCCAGCGCCGCCAGGATATTCCGCTGCTGGCCAACCATTTCTTATCGCTCTACGCCCGCCGTCTGGGGCGCCCGACCCGCTATCTGGCGCCCGAGGCGCTGGACCGGCTGATGGACTACCCGTGGCCCGGCAATATCCGCGAGCTTGAGAACACGCTGCATAACGCGGTGCTGCTCAGCAAAGAGGAGGAGATTACCCCCGCCCAGCTGCGCCTGACCACGCTGCACGCCGCACCGCAGACGGCAACGGATCTTGAACTGGACGACTTTATCCACCAGCAGCTCGCCCAGCCCGGCGACGCGCTATGGGAGCGCATGACCGGCGCGCTGATCCGCGGCGCCATGGCCCACTGCGACGATAATCAAAGCCAGGCCGCAGCCCTGCTGGGGATCAGTCGCCACACTCTGCGTACCCAGTTGGCCAACATCGGCATGATTAAAAGCCGCCGCCGGGTGGAACCGGCGCCGCGCCGGTTAGCCGAAACCGAGTCCGTAGACCGCGAGCTGCGCATCGGCTATCAGCGCTTCGGCAACCTCGGCATTTTAAAGGCCCGGCAGAGCCTCGAAAGCGCCTTCGCCAGCCTTGGCGTCAGCGTGCTGTGGAGCGAATTTCCGGCCGGGCCGCAGCTGCTGCACGCCCTCGCCTGCAATGAGATCGATTTTGGCACCACCGGCGAAGCGCCGCCGGTCTTTGCTCAGGCCAGCAACGCCGAGCTGGTGTACGTCGCGTGGGAGCCGCCGGCGCCGCAAAGCGTGGCGATGGTGGTGCCGCAGCATAGCGAGATCCGCGCCCTCAGCGATCTGCGCGGCAGACGGATTGCGCTGAATAAGGGCTCCAACGTGCACTGGCTGCTGCTGCAGATTCTGGAAGAGGCCGGGCTGAGCCTGAACGACGTGAAGGTGGTCTACATCCCGCCGAAGTACCCGCTCACCGCCAGCGATTACCTGGCGGTTGACGCGTGGATGATGTGGGATCCGCTGCTCAGCGACGCCGAACATACCGGGGAGCTGCGGGTGGTCGCCAGCGGCGAGGGGCGGGTGCACAACCATCAGTTCTATCTCTCACGCCGCGATTACGTCAATCGCAACGGCGACATCATGCAGCGCCTGCTGCACGAGCTGACGCAAACCGGGCAGTTTATCGATAGCCGGCGCGAAGAGGCCGCCGGCCTGCTTGCCGCCGAATTAGGCATTAACGTCGATTCGCTGGCCCTTGCCCTCGCCCGCCGCAGCCATCGCCCGCGGATGATGGATCTTAAGGTCATCCGCGCCCAGCAGACCATCGCCGACCGCTTTTATGCCCTCGGGCTTATCAGCAAACCGGTTTCCGTGCGCGAAGCCGTTTGGTACGGGGAAGCGGCCCATAGCGACCTTGGCCTGCTGCTGCACGCCGATTAGCCCGCTTTTACGAGGCGCGTTCCCGATTATCCCTGCGTCGATAGCCTCCTGCGCACGGCAATGATACCCTTACCTTTCTGAGAACATGGGTCGGGCACGGCGCCCGACCAGGCCGGCGGGCCGTTCATCCGCCGGGCTAAATGATAAGGAGAGACCTGTGGCCGTTCATCTGTTAATCGTCGACGCGCTCAATCTGATCCGCCGCATTCACGCGGTGCAGGGTTCGCCCTGCGTTGACACCTGCCTGCACGCGCTGGAGCAGCTGATCGTCCATAGTCAGCCCACGCACGCGGTGGCGGTATTTGACGATGACGATCGCGCCCACAGCTGGCGGCACCGGCGTCTGGCGGAATATAAGGCCGGCCGCGCGCCGATGCCGGAGACGCTGGAGGCCGAAATGCCCGCGATCCGCGCGGCGTTCGAGCAGCGCGGAGTACGCTGTTGGGCCTTAGCGGGCAGCGAAGCCGACGATCTCGCCGCCACTCTGGCGATGAAGGTCGCCCAGGCCGGGCACCAGGCCACCATCGTCTCCACGGATAAAGGCTACTGTCAGCTGCTTTCGCCCACGGTTCGCATCCGCGACTACTTCCAGAAGCGCTGGCTGGACGCCCCCTTTATTGCCAACGAGTTTGGCGTGACCCCGCAGCAGCTGCCCGATTACTGGGGCCTGGCGGGAATCAGCAGCTCAAAAGTGCCGGGCGTGGCGGGTATCGGCCCCAAAAGCGCCGCCCAGCTGTTAACCGAGTTTGCGGATCTGGAGGGAATTTACGCCCGCCTCGACGAGGTGGCGGAGAAATGGCGCAAGAAGCTGGAAGAGCACAAGGAGATGGCGTTCACCTGCCGCGACATCGCCCGTCTGCAGACCGACCTCCAGCTCGACGGCAACCTGCAGCAGCTGCGCCTGACGGCGTAGCCGATGTCGTTGGTGTAGTTGGTGTAGTTGGTGTAGCCGATGTCGTTGGTGTAGTTGGTGTAGTTGGTGTAGTTGGTGTAGTTGGTGTAGTTGGTGTAGTTGGCGTAGTTGGTGTAGTTAGTGTAGTTGGTGTAGTTGGCGTAGTTGGCGTAGTTGGCGTAGTTGGTGTAGTCGCTTAGCTGGTACAGCCGGCGGCCGCCGTTCAGCAGGGAGGGCGATAGCCGGTATCGCCCTGAATCCTCGGCAGCTCGGCGTTTACCAGGCGGAGTGGTAAAGCTCGATAATCTCCGCCAGGCTGGCTTCCCGCGGGTTGCCGCCGGTGCACACGTCGTCAAGCGCCGCCTGCGCCAGCGCCATCGCCGTCGATCGCCAGGGGCAGATTGTCGCCCGCGCGTCGACCCCCAACGCCAGCGAGGCCGCGGCGGTGATGCGCGATATCGGCCGCATCATGCCAACCCGGCGGCTGCAGGAGATCTCCGGCGTCGGGGCCTTCAGCTTCAACACGCTGTATAAGCTGCTGTGGCTGAAGGAGAATCACCCGCATCGATCGCTTTGCGTTCTACGAGCGGGCGCAAAAAACCTTTGCGATCGTTATCACAGGGGAGCGCGCGAAGTACGGGAATATTCTTTTAAAAAAAGGAGTAACGCCGTAATCTCATGCCGGAGCGCCCGCCTGATGCGGGCGTTTATTGACTGACAGGGTGAGAGAACATGAAAGCGGCACGCCAGCAGGCGATAATAGACCTGCTGATCAACCATAGCAGCCTGACGACTGAAGCCCTATCGCTGCAGCTTGCGGTCAGTAAAGAGACAATTCGACGCGACCTCAGCGAACTGCAGTCGCAGGGAAAAGTGCTGCGTAACCACGGACGCGTCAAGATCATTCACCGCCAGAGCCAGGACAGCGGCGATCCGTTTCATATCCGCCTCAAAAGCCACTATGCCCACAAGGCGGATATCGCCCGCGAGGCCCTTGCCTGGATAGAAGAGGGAATGGTTATCGCCCTCGACGCCAGCTCCACCTGCTGGTACCTGGCCCGCCAGCTCCCCGACGTCAACCTCCACGTGTTTACCAACAGCCAGCCCATCTGCCAGGAGCTGAGCAAGCGCGAGAACATTCAGCTCACCTGCTCGGGCGGCACCCTGCAGCGTAAATACGGCTGCTACGTCAGCACCTCGCTTATCCCGCAGCTCAGGTCGCTGGAGATCGATCTGTTCGTTTTTTCCTGCGAAGGCATCGACAGCAACGGCGCGCTTTGGGATTCAAATACGGTAAACGCCGAGTTCAAATCCCTGCTGCTCAAGCGGGCGGCGCAGTCTTTGCTGCTGATCGATAAGAGCAAGTTTAATCGCTCGGGGGAGGCCAGCATCGGCCATCTCGATGACGTGACGCACATCATTTCCGATGAGCCCATCGCGGCGAAATAGCCGGCGGGAGAAGCGGGTCCGGATAGCGGGGCCGCTATCCGGGAGGCGACGCTAAATTAGCGCTCGTCGCGGCGGCCGCCGACGGCCGCCCACAGGCGACGGACGTGAACCGTCACCTCTTCGCGATCGTGATACAGCTGGCGCGCCTGAATCTGCGCATTGATGCCGTGCTCATCCAGCTGCTCCTGGATGTAGGCCAGATTGCGCGACAGCTCTTCATAGCGCTTTTTCATCGGCAGCTTGAGGTTGAAGATAGTCTCACGGCACCAGCCGTTGACCAGCCACTGCGCCATCAGCGCCGCAACCTTAGCCGGCTTTTCTACCATGTCGCACACCATCCACGAGATGTTGTTACGGGTCGGACGATAGCGAAAGCCGTCTTCGCGCAGCCAGGTCACCTGCCCGGTATCCATCAGGCTCTGCGCCATCGGGCCGTTATCGACCGACGACACCCACATATTGCGCTTCACCAGCTGATAGGTCCAGCCGCCGGGACAGGCGCCAAGATCCACCGCATACATGCCGTTGGCCAGCCGCTCATCCCACTCATCGGCCGGGATAAAGACGTGGAACGCCTCCTCCAGCTTCAGCGTAGAGCGGCTCGGGGCGTCGGCAGGGAATTTCAGCCGCGGGATCCCCATATAGAACGGCGAATTGTTGTTGGAGTAGGAGTAGCCGGCATAGCAGCAGCCCGGAGCGATAAAGAACACGTGCACCACCGGACGCTTCGACGTTTCGTAGCTGGCCAGCACGCCCGCTTCACGCAGTGCCCCGCGCAGCGGAACCGTAAACTTGCGGCAGAACTTCATCAGCTCCTTGCTTTCATTGGTATCGGCCACCTCAACCCGCAGGTCGCCGCCCTTCTCCACCACGCCCTGCAGCATGCCGACAATCGGCGTAATGCGATCTTCCGGCGGCAGGTCGCGCAGCAGCTCGCCCACCACGAACATCTGGCGGGCAAAAACCAGCGAGCTGAACGGCAGCTCGCGCGCCAGCCTGTCGCCATCTTCCGCCTGATAGCATTCAAAAACCACGTACCCGGCGTTATCTTTGACGCGGGCAAAACCAAACACCTCAAGGCGGGATGCCTTATCGGTAATTTCTGCTGCGCACTCCTTCTCAAACCCGGGGCGACAATAGAGGACAACCTTATTCATGAACAACGCCCTTACGTTTCAGACGAATTGCACCAATTAACATTAAAATCCAGCCAGCGAGGAAGCTGACGCCTCCCACCGGCGTTACAAACGCCCACAGGCGCAAATGCGACAGCGCCAGGCAGTAAAGGCTGCCGCTGAACAGAACGGTACCCAGCGCCATAAAGACGCTGCTCCAGTAGAACCAGATGCTGATGCGGCGCTGCATCGCCACCGCCAGGCCAAAAATGGCCAGCGTATGGAAGGCCTGGTACTCAAGGCCGGTATGGATCCAGGCCATTTCCGCCACGCCCAGCGACCGGCTTAACACGTGCGCGCCGAAGGCGCCCAGAGCAACAAAGATAAAACCGCTTATCGCGGCGAATATCAGCATAAAACGGCTGGTCATGTTATTACCCTACAATTATTTATTGTTCGTAACGAAAGCGAAATTTTTCTTGTTCACTCGCCGCTTTTGCCAGTATCCACTGCCGAAAGGCGGCTATTTTACCCAGTTCAGCCTGGCTGTCATGACAAACCAGATAAAAGGCATTTTTACTGACCAGAACATCATTAAACGGACAGACCAGGCGGCCGGCCTCGATTTCGGACTGGGACATCACGTTATTGGCGAGAGCCACTCCCTGCCCGTGAATGGCCGCCTGCAGCACCATCGCGCTGTGGCTGAAAATCGGCCCCTGCTGGACGTTAATATGGCTTAGACCCAGCTGGCGGGTATAAGTTTGCCAGTCGAGACGGGAAGCATCGTGCAATAACGTATGTTGCGCCAGATCCGCAGGCGTTTTCAACGCCTTGTCGCCGGTCAGCAGCATCGGCGAGCACACCGGCAGCAGGTACTCGGCGTACAGTTTTTCGACGCGCAGCCCCGGCCAGTTGCCGCGGCCGTAGAAAATCGCCACGTCGACGTCATCCGCCAGCTTATCTTCCTGACGGTCCACGGCCTGGATTCTGACGTCGATTCCCGGATAAGCTGAATTAAAGCTTGAAAGGCGCGGGACCAGCCACTGAATCGCAAAACTGGGCAGCAGGCTGACCGTTAACGCCCCTTTTGCGCTTCGCGCCTGCAGTTTACGCGTCGCCTCCGTCAGCTGCGAAAAAATCTCTTTAATATCCTGAAAATAGCTCTGGCCCTCTTCCGTCAGCAGCAGCGAACGGTTGCGCCGCCGAAACAGCTTCAGCCCAAGAAAGTCCTCTAGTGACTTGATTTGGTGACTGACTGCGGCCTGGGTCACAAAAAGCTCATCGGCTGCGCGAGTGAAGCTTAAATGACGTGCGGCTGCATCAAAAACACGTAATGCATTCAGAGGTGGTAATCGCTTTGACATGGTTATTCTGGCTTAGATGTTAAGGCAATTTAACAAACAGGAAACAACAGTTAACCTATTAGTTTTTTTTATCTGAGACATTATAATTTGTCCGTTGAGGTTCTACCAGCAAATACCTATAGTGGCCGCACTTCCTGAGCCGGAACGAAGAGCTTTTTTTGGAATGCGTGTTCCAACAAGCTTTTGGCTTACGGTTGTGATGTTGTGTTGTTGTGTTTGCAATTGGTCTGTCTTTGCGGACCACGGTGGCTAAGCTACCCCCTTTTCACTTCCTGTACATTTACCCTGTCTGTCCATAGTGATTTAATGTAGCACCGCAACGCGCGGTGCTTTTTTTTGCCCTGAATTTCCCCTCTCTTCTCTGTCCCGTGCTTGTCAGCCTTGCCCTGACGGATAAATTGCGCGACGATCGGCGTATTGCAACGAGGAGTTCCATGAACGCATTCAATCCCGCTCAGTTTCGCGCGCAGTTTCCCGCTCTGGCCGACGCCGGCGTTTACCTTGATAGCGCGGCGACGGCGCTGAAGCCGCTGGCCACCATCGAGGCCAGCGATCGGTTCTATCGCCTCAGCGGCGGCAACGTGCACCGCAGCCAGTTTGCCGCCGCCCGGCGCCTGACCGAACGCTATGAAGACGCCCGCGAGCGCGTCGCGGCGCTGCTCAACGCCCCGTCGGGTAAGGATATCGTCTGGACCCGCGGCACCACCGAGGCCATTAACATGGTGGCGCAGAGCTACGTTCGCCCGCGCCTGCGGCCCGGCGACGAAATCATCGTCAGCGAAGCGGAGCATCACGCCAATCTGGTTCCCTGGCTGATGGTGGCCGAGCAAACCGGCGCCCGGGTGGTGAAGCTGCCCATCGGCGCCGATCGCCTGCCCGACGTGGCGAGCCTGTCCTCACTGATTACGACGCGCAGCCGGATGCTGGCCATTGGCCAGATGTCCAACGTAACCGGCGGCTGCCCGGATTTGGCGCTGGCGATCCGCCTCGCCCACGAGGCCGGAATGGTGGTGATGGTCGACGGCGCCCAGGGCGCGGTGCACTTTCCGGCCGACGTTCAGGCGCTGGATATCGACTTTTACGCCTTCTCAGGCCACAAGCTGTACGGCCCGACGGGGATTGGCGCCCTGTACGGTAAAAGCGCGCTGCTGGACGCCATGTCGCCGTGGCTCGGCGGCGGGAAAATGATTACCGAAGTCACCTTCGATGGGTTTAAAACCCAGCCCGTACCCCATCGGCTGGAAGCCGGCACGCCAAACGTCGCCGGCGTCATTGGCCTGAGCGCGACGCTGGAGTGGCTGCAGGAGACGGACATCGCCCAGGCCGAAAGCTGGAGCCGCAGCCTGGCGACGCTGGCTGAGGACGAGCTGGCGAAGCGCCCGGGCTTTCGCTCTTTCCGCTGCCAGAGCTCAAGCCTGCTGGCGTTTGATTTCGCCGGCGTGCACCACAGCGACATGGTGACGCTGCTGGCGGAGTCCGGCATCGCGCTTCGCGCCGGGCAGCACTGCGCCCAGCCGCTGCTGGCGGCGCTTGGCGTTAGCGGAACCCTGCGCGCCTCGTTTGCGCCTTATAATACCCAGGATGATGTTTACGCGCTGGTGCACGCCGTTGACCGCGCTCTGGAAATTTTGGTGGACTAATGACGACTCCCTACCTGCAGAACCATCCGTTTGGCACCGCCATCACCGAAGCGACGCTGCGGCAAACCTTCGTCCCGCTGAGCCAGTGGGAGGATAAGTACCGGCAGCTGATTCTGCTGGGCAAAAAGCTGCCGCCGCTGGCGGAGGAGGCTAAAGCCCGCGCGACGGAGATTACCGGCTGTGAAAACCGCGTCTGGCTGGGGCACACCCTGCGCGACGGCCGGCTGCATTTCTTCGGCGACAGCGAAGGCCGCATCGTTCGCGGCCTGCTGGCCGTGCTGCTGACCGCCGCCGAGGGGAAAAGCGCCGCCGAGCTGCTGGACCACGATCCGCTGGCGCTGTTCGATGAGCTGGGGCTGCGCGCCCAGCTGAGCGCCTCCCGCGGCCAGGGACTCGCCGCGCTGGGCGCAGCGGTGCTCGCCGCGGCCCGCGAGGCTTAACCCTGACGTTCGGCTTTCGCCAGCATTTTCTTCAGCGCGTGCGATACGGCGACAAAGCCGAAGGTGGCGGTAACCATCGTTGCCGCCCCAAAGCCCGACGCGCAGTCCATCCGCTTAGGTCCTTCCGCGCTGCTTTTCATGGCGCATACGCTGCCGTCCGCCTGGGGATAAACCAGCGCCTCGGTGGAGAACACGCAGTCGATACCGAGCTTGCCCTTACTGTTTTTCACCACCCCAAACTGTCCCTTCAGACGCTCGCGCAGCTTCGCCGCCAGCGGATCCTGAATCGTTTTCGCCAGGTCAGCCACCTGGATCTGGGTCGGGTCAATTTGCCCGCCCGCGCCGCCGGTGGTCACCAGCGGCACCTTATAGCGACGGCACCAGGCAATTAACGCCGCCTTCGGCCGTACGCTATCTATCGCGTCAATCACGTAGCTGAAGCCCGCGCCCATATATTCGGCGACGTTCTCCGGCGTCACGAAGTCGTCAATCACCGTCACCTGGCATTCCGGGTTGATCAGCCGAATACGCTCCGCCATCACCTCGGCCTTCGCCTGCCCGACGTTGCCGCTCAGCGCATGAATCTGCCGGTTGGTGTTGGTGACGCAGACGTCGTCCATATCGATAAGGGTAATGGCGCCGATCCCGGTTCTTGCCAGCGCCTCCGCGGCCCAGGAGCCGACGCCGCCGATGCCCACAACGCAAACGTGCGCGTCGGCAAAGCACTGCAGCGCTTTTTCACCATACAAACGCGCCGTACCGCCGAAACGCTGGCGCCAGGCGTCGCTAATTACAACTGACATATAACCTCAGAATAAAATGACCGGCTCCCCGACGCGCGCGTGTCGTCGGGGAGCCGGAAAAAGGAGAGTTAACCGCTAAAGACGTTGCCCGCACCCGGGGCGTTTTTCAGCACCCAAACGCGGCCGTAGTGGTTATACCAGCCTGCGCGATGCCCGGCCTCCGCGCCGATACCCTGATAGATATCGAAGTGCTGACCTTTAATCGCGCCGCCGACGTCCAGCGCAACCATCAGGCGCAGCTCGTACTGACCGTTAAACTTGCCGCTATTATCCAGCAGCGGCACTTCCGCCAGCAGGGTGGTGCCCGCCGGGATAATGCTGCGGTCAGAGGCGACCGACGCGCGGCCAATCAGCGGTACCGCGCTGGCGCCTTTCACCGGGGCGAAGGATTGCGGCTTAAAGAAGACGAAGGAGGGGTTCTCTTCGAGCAGCGCGCGCACTTCAGCTTCGCTATGGGTTTCGCCCCATTCGCGGATCGCCTGCATCGACATATCTTCTTTCTTCACTTCGCCGCGATCGATAAGAACCTTGCCGATGCTGCGATACGACCAGCCGTTCTTCCCGGCATAGCTGAAGAAGTTCAGCGGCGAGCCGTCGCCAAAATCAATATAGCCGCTGCCCTGGACATCCATAATGAAGTTATCCATCAGCGAGTTGCTGTAAGCCAGGATGTAGCTGTCGCTCAGCCCGCCGGCGTAGATGCTGGCGCGAGACGGAAGCTTGCCGCGCTTCGGCGGCATGCGGTAAATCGGATACTGGAACTCCCCCTGACGCGTGTGGCGCGCCTGCACCACCGGGGTGTAGTAGCCGGTAAACTGCACGTTGCCGTAGCTATCGGCGCCCTGCATCTGCCAGGCGTCAATGCCGAACTGGCTCAGCGTGCGGGTATCGCCGCCGGCGCGTAGCCACTGCTGCAGGGAGTTATAGACGTTGCTCTGGCTGTTATAGAGGCGCGGAGAGGCGCTGCGGATCTGCCTGACCTGTTCGGAGAAGTCGCCCGCGTTAATCGGCGTGCCGACCGCATCAGGCTGGTTAACCAGTGAAAACGGCTGGGTGAGCTTTCCTTCATTATACTGCTGACCGCGATCGGTCGGTTTCGAGGAGCAGCCGGCGAGCATCGCCAGTATTGCTCCGGTTGCCACATACTTTGCCCAACATCCTTTCATGGTATCTCTTCTTTTGCTGCTCAGTACCGGTTGGTGAAGAGGGAAGATAACAAACCGTCAGGGCTATTGAAATGCGCGATAGCAGCACAAACACAAAATCGGCTAAAAAACGCGCTAAAAACGATTCTTTCTACATCATTCATTACAAAATTATCGATTTAGCTGAAAAAGAGTTGCATCAAAACGTTAGCAGAGTATAGTGCGCATCCACGGACGCGGGGTGGAGCAGCCTGGTAGCTCGTCGGGCTCATAACCCGAAGGTCGTCGGTTCAAATCCGGCCCCCGCAACCAATTAAAATCAGAGAAGTAAGCTTTATTCGATGGAAGAGTAAAGACGGACGCGGGGTGGAGCAGCCTGGTAGCTCGTCGGGCTCATAACCCGAAGGTCGTCGGTTCAAATCCGGCCCCCGCAACCAAATAAAATCTGATGCAAGTTTACTCGATGAAGAGTAAAGACGGACGCGGGGTGGAGCAGCCTGGTAGCTCGTCGGGCTCATAACCCGAAGGTCGTCGGTTCAAATCCGGCCCCCGCAACCAACACAATAAACACCCTGACGGGTGTTTTTTTGTTTCTGCGCTCCCCGCACGATAGCTTCAGCCCGGCCGGTTCACAGCACCGCACGACCTTTCTTCGCGCCAATACCCGGATCCGGCCTCATCGCCAGGTGCGCCATCGCCGCCTGCAGCCATGGCGCAGGCTTGCTTACAGCAGCGCCAGCAGGAAGATCAGCTCGCCGATCTCAATCGCCGCCCCCAGCGTATCGCCGGTTTGCCCGCCGAGGGTGCGCTTTAAGAGCTGGCCGAGAATGAAAATCGCCGCCGCGGTGACCGCCAGCGCCGCCACTCCACGCATGCCCGGCAGCAGCACGGCGGCCAGAATCGCCGCGAGTCCCAGGGTGACGCAGGTTTGGCGCCCGCTCACCTTGCCGATGAATACGTTGCCCAGCCCCTCTTCCCGCGCGTAGCGCTGGCGGTACATCAGCAGCACGCTGGTCCCCCGCCCTGCCGCGCAGGCCGCCGCCAGCGCCGCCAGCATCGGCGTGCCGCGCAGCGCCAGTTCGCTGACCACCAGCACCTTCGCCAGCAGGACAAAAATCAGCGCCAGCCCGCCGTGGGTTCCCAGCCGGCTGTCGCGCATGATCTCCAGCATCCGTTCCCGACCGCGGGCGGAAAACACCCCATCGCAGGTATCGGCCAGCCCGTCGAGGTGGAAGCCGCCGGTGAGCAGCGCCAGCGCCAGTACGGCGAACAGCGCCGCCAGCGGGAGCCCGCACCACGACTGCACGGCGAGAAACAGCAGGCCGCTCAGCAGCCCCAGCAGCGCGCCGACCACGGGAAAGGTGACAATGCCGCGAACGTAGCGATCGATATCCAGCCCCTGCGACCAGCGCTCCGGTACCGGTAAACGGCTGAGAAAAGAGAGCGTTGCCCAGAATAGTTTGATCATTTTATTTTGACTCCAATACCTGATACTACCAGCCAGACCTCATCCGCAGCCGCCGCCAGGCGCTGGTTAACCCGGCCGGCGATATCGCGAAAATGCCGCGCAAGACGATTTTCGGGGACAATCCCCATGCCCACTTCGTTGGTGACCACCACGATCTTCGCCGGGGAGCGCTGGCAGGCGGCGATCAGCGCGTGAATCTCGTCGTCAATCATCCGCTCCATCGCCGCATAATCCCAGCCGTCGGGATCGCTATCGCCGCCCTGAGCAAACAGCAGGTTGGTCACCATAGTGGTGATACACTCCAGCAAAATAGCTTCGTCGGGATCGCCGTGCGGGGTAATTAGCTTATCAAGATGCTGCCAGCCCTCGACGGTGCGCCAATGCGCCGGCCGGCTATCGCGGTGGTGCTGGATCCTCGCCGCCATCTCCTCATCAAAAATCTGCGAGGTGGCGAGATACAAAACCTGCGCTGAACCGGCGATCAGCGCCTCGGCGTGGCGGCTTTTCCCGCTGCGGGCGCCGCCGGTAACGAGGATCAGCATAATGGCTCCTGATGCTGGCGCATGATGCGGTAAATTGCTTCAATATCAATGTGCTGACGCATTGCGTCTGCCAGGATATCGAACTGCTGCGACTTATACTGCGCGTAGCGAAGGGTAGTATCCAGCGCCGCCAGGCCTTTGCGCTGGCGCAGGCCGTTGACCAGCGCGCGGGTGAAATCATCGTTGTCGAACAGGCCGTGCAGGTAGGTGCCAAACGCCAGCCCGTCTTCGGTCAGCGCCCCGTCCGCTACCGGCTGGCCGTTTTTTTCCAGCTGCAGCAGCGGCCGGCAACTGCCCTGGCGGGTCGTTTCGCCCATATGAATTTCGTAGCCGCGCACGCGTAGCGCGGAGGCGCCCGCCAGCCAGCCCGGAAGCACGGCCGCCGTCGTCGCCTCGACCTGCGTGGTGGTTTTATGTGGTGCAAACTGCGTTACGGTGCTGAGCAGCCCCAGGCCGGGCAAACGGCCCAGGCCGGACTCCACGTCATCAACGATGGTCTCGCCGAGCATCTGGTAGCCGCCGCAGATCCCCAGCAGCGGAATCCCCTGCCGATGCGCCTGCAGCACCCCCTGCGCCATCCCGCTTTCGCGCAGCCACTGCAGATCGCCCAGGGTGTTTTTGCTGCCGGGCAGAATCACCAGGTCGCTGGCCGGCAGATCCCGGGAATGACTAACGTAGCGCACGCGCACGTCCGGCTGCGCCGCCAGCGCGTTGAAATCGGTGAAGTTGGACGTATGCGGCAGCTGCACCACCGCAATGTCGATCTCCCGCTGCCCGGTGCGCAGATATTTCCCTTTCTGCAGCGCCACGCTATCTTCATCTTCCAGATCGACCTCCAGCCACGGCAGCACGCCCAGCACCGAAACGCCGGTCAAAGCTTCAATCTGTTCGATGCCCGAGTGGAGCAGCGCCACATCGCCGCGAAACTTATTGATGATTACCCCTTTCACCCTCGCGCGCTCCTGTTCCTCAAGCAGCGCCAGCGTTCCGTAGATGGCGGCAAACACGCCGCCTCTGTCGATGTCGGCGACGAGGATCACCGGACACTGCGCCATCTCAGCCATGCCCATGTTGACGATATCGCGATCGCGCAGGTTGATCTCCGCCGGGCTGCCGGCCCCCTCGAGGACCAGCACATCATACTCCTGCGCCAGGCTGCGATAGACCGCAAGGATCTGCTCGCGCAGGCGCGGCTTGTATTCGTGGTAGCTCACCGCGTCCATATCGGTCGCCACTTTTCCCATCAGCACCACCTGCGCTTTCAGATCGCTGGTCGGCTTTAATAGTATCGGGTTCATGCGCACATCCGGCGCGATGCCCGCCGCTTCGGCTTGAAAGATCTGCGCCCGCCCCATCTCTTTGCCATCGGCGGTGATGCCCGAATTCAGCGCCATGTTCTGTGATTTAAACGGCGCCGTGCGCAGGCCGTCCTGGTGAAAAATTCGGCACAGCCCCGCCACCAGCACGCTTTTTCCCACGTCGGATGCCGTACCCTGCAACATGATTGCCTGCGTCATAAGGACTCCTTTATCGCGTTCTGTCGCCTTCGCATTAACACTCATCTTTCGTTTACGCCGCGCCGACCAGCAGGTAGCGCACCAGCATAAACAGCGCCAGCGCCAGGGTTGACGCCACCCACATCAGCCGAATCGTGCGGGGAATATCGTCCACCGAAACGTCGCGCACCTCGTCGCCAATCCACGGTTTTTCTACCCGCTGGCCAAAATAGCTGTTTGGGCCGCCCAGGCGAATCCCCAACGCGCCGGCCACGCTGGCCTCCGGCCATCCGCAGTTGGGGCTGCTGTGGTTATAGCGATCGCGCCAGCCGATACGCAGCGCCCGGGGACCATCGTTGCGGCATAAGAAGGCCGCCACGCTCAGCAGCAGCCAGCTCAGACGGGCGGGAATAAGGTTGGCGACATCGTCAAGGCGGGCGCTGACCATGCCAATGGCGCGATACTTCTCGTGCTTGTAGCCCACCATTGAATCGAGGGTATTCACCGCCTTGTAGGCCATCGCCAGCGGCGCGCCGCCGAGCAGCAGGAAGAATAGCGGGGCAATAATGCCGTCGACGGTGTTCTCCGCCACCGTCTCCACCACCGCGCGGTTAATCTGCTGCGGCTGGAGCCGGGACGTGTCCCGCCCGACGATCCACGAAAGCTTCTCGCGGCTCTGCGCCAGGTCGCCCGCGCGCAGCGGACGTTCAACCGCCCGGGCGCAATCCGCGAGGCAGCGGCCGGCCAGCAGCGTAAAAATCATCCACACCTCAAGCACCCAGCCAAGCCAGGGATGGATACTCTCCGCCAGCGTCAGCACGCCCCAGCATACGCCCCACGTCAGCCCCACCACCACCAGCCACATCAGCGCGCCGCCGATGCGTAGCGCCCTGTCGCTGTGGCAATAGCGCCTGGCGACGCGTTGCACGACGGTAATGAGGTGGCCTATCCAGCGTACCGGGTGGGGCCAGCGCGGCGGATCGCCGATGATGATATCGAGGAGCCAGGCAACGCACCAGGCAAGCAGCGTCATCGCGCGAACCTCGCAGGCGCCTGCCGGCGTACGGAAATAGATGAATGGAGTCCTGCCGCCATACCCGGTTCCTGTTCAGGGTGGTCGGGGGGGAATAAAGGTGCGCCCGCGGGATCCTTTCGCCGGTACGCCTCTGAGCACCCTGCTTGCCACCGAGGTTGTTGATGATGGCCAACGGGCAGGATTTCTGGCTTAGCGTCAGCAGCGCAGCGGTAGAGAATTTTACTCCCGCCGCTGGCACCCGTTGGTTTCTATCGCGAAAGCACCCTGAAGCTCTGCCGTTCGCTTAATAAGGAACGGCATTATGCCACACGGATGCGCCGGCGGCTTGCGAAGTCAGACGTTGGGGGAAAGGATCTGCGCCAGCGCCGCCAGCAGGCGTTGATTCTCCTCCGCGCTGCGGATCGCCACGCGGAAATAGCCCGCCCCGAGGCCGGGATAGTTGGCGCAGCTGCGAATCAAAATATGCTGCTGTAGCAGCGCATACTGCAGGTCGATGCCCGGCATATCGAGGCGCAGAAACAGATAGTTTGCCTGACCCGGATAGACCGTCAGGCCGGGAATCTGGCGCAGGCGTTGGTAAAAGCGCGGCCCCTCTTCGGCCAGCCACTGCCGGGTTTTCTGCTGGTAGGCGCGATCTGCAGAATGATCTCCCCCGCCAGCGCGGCGAACGCGTTAATTGACCACGGCATTTGCCGCTCGCGCATCCGGGCGACGGCGCGTTCATCGCCGTTGACCAGATAGCCCAGGCGCAGGCCGGGGATAGCGTAGAATTTGGTCAGCGAGCGCAGTACCCAGATATGCGGGTTATCGCACAGCAGAGGAATAAACCCCGGCTGGTCGGGAATAAAATCGATAAAGGCCTCATCGAGGATCAGCGCGATGCTCAGCGCCTTGCAGCGAGCGGCAATCGCCGCCAGCAGCTGGCTCTCCGGCAGCAGGCCGGTTGGATTGTTGGGCGTACACAGGAACAGGCAGTCGAGGTCCGGCGTCAGGGCCGTGAGAAGGGCCTCGGTCAACTGCCAGCCGTCCTCTTCCCGCAGCGCGAACTCGCGGATCGCGCAGTCCACCGAGCGCAGCGCGCGGCGATATTCGGCAAAGCCGGGTACCACAATCATCGCCTGACGCGGCTTCAGGCCGTTTACGACGGTGAAAATCGATTCGGTTTCGCCATTGCCTGCGACGATCCACGAGGCCGGAATATGATGGTGTTCGGCCAGCGCCTCGTGCAGCTGCCGATAGTCGACGTCCGGATAGCGCTCCGCGCGCTCAAGATTAGCGATCAGGGCGCGTTTCAGGCTTTCAGGCATACCCAGCGGATTAATGTTGGCGCTAAAATCGAGCAGCAGCTCGGGCTGAATGCCCAGCAGCGCCGCCGCCTCCCGCGTATTGCCGCCGTGGGCGCTCTTTAACAGGGCCATCTCCGCTCCTTCTATCAGCCAAGCCTTGCCAGGGTTGCGCCATCGGCGAAGTAGGCCTTAATTCCCGCCAGAATCGACTCGGCGACCTGCTGCTGGAAGGCCGCCGTTTTCAGCTTGCGCTCTTCCTCAACGTTACTGATAAACGCCGTTTCCACGAGGATCGACGGGATATCCGGCGCTTTCAGCACCGCGAAGCCCGCCTGCTCGACCTGGTTCTTATGCAGATCGTTAACCCTGCCCATTTTTTGCAGCACCGCTTTGCCAAACTTCAGGCTATCGGAGATGGTCAGCGACTGCACCATGTCGAACATCGTATGGTCGACGTAGCGGTCGCCGCTCTTGCTGACGCCCCCCACCAGGTCGGAGGCGTTCTGGGTTTGCGCCAGGTATTTAGCCGCGGTGCTGGTAGCGCCTTTGGTTGAGAGCGCAAACACCGACGAGCCGCGCGGCTGGCGGCTGGTAAAGGCATCGGCGTGAATGGAGACGAAGAGATCGGCGCGCTGCTTCTGCGCCTTGGCGACGCGCACCTTCAGGGGAATAAAGACATCTTCATTGCGGGTCATATAGGCCTTCATATTCCCCTCTTTTTCGATCAGCGCCCGCAGTCGGCGGGCGATCTGCAGCACCACGTCTTTCTCGCGGGTGCGGTATTTACCGACCGCGCCGGAGTCTTCGCCACCGTGTCCCGGGTCGAGCATAATCACAATCGGCCGGTCGCGCCCGGCTTTACCCGGCTTCGGCCCGCTTTCCGCCGGCGGCACCTGACGCTCGAGATCGCCCTTATTGTAGTCCTCCAGCAGCGCCAGCAGCGGATCCTGCACGTCGGTCGCCGTAGACGGATAGAGATCCATCACCAGCCGCTCTTTAAAGCCGGCTACCGGCGCAAGGGCAAAGAGCTGCGGCTTCACATTCTGCTTGAGCTCAAACACCATGCGCACCGTTTGCGGATCGAACTGCCCGACGCGCGCGGATTTAATATAGGGATCGTCGTCGCGGATGCTGCCGCCCATGCCTTTTAGCACGGAATTAAGATTAACCCCTTCCAGATCGACCACCAGCCGCTCCGGATTGCTCAACGCAAACTGCCGATATTTCAGCACGTGGTTGGATTCCACCGTCACGCGCGTATAGGTTGACGACGGCCAGACGCGCACGGCGACGACCCGTGCGACGGCAGCTAAGCCCACCGGACTGACGCTCATTAACCACATCGCGCTCGCCCCCTGTAAAAAACGGCGACGGCTTAATCCTGACTTGTATCCCGGCATGCCACTCCCAAGCAATAAAAACGCATTCGTATCTAAAACAAACAGATTGACCAGAAACTTTAACGAAAGCCGTATAACCTGTCATCAATAAAAGGGTAAACAATCTTTGGTGGCGCGCTTTAAGTCACAGTTCTTTCGCCATTTTGGGACAAATTGGGGCTTGCGTTTAGCGGGAAAACAGAATAAAAATACACTTATTACGAATAATCATGCATTGAGGGTTGTTGTCATGGTGAAGGAACGTCGCACCGAACTGGTAGAAGGATTCCGCCATTCTGTTCCCTATATTAACGCCCATCGGGGAAAAACGTTTGTCATCATGCTGGGCGGAGAAGCCATTGAGCATGAGAATTTCTCCAGCATAGTCAATGACATTGGTCTGCTGCATAGCCTGGGCATTCGCCTGGTGGTGGTCTATGGCGCGCGTCCGCAGATCGACGCCAATCTGGCCGAACATCATCATGAGCCGCTGTACCACAAGCAGACGCGCGTGACTGACGCCAAAACCCTCGAACTGGTTAAGCAGGCCGCCGGCATGCTGCAGCTGGAAATTACCGCGCGCCTGTCGATGAGCCTCAACAATACCCCGCTGCAGGGCGCCCACATCAACGTCGTGAGCGGCAATTTCATTATCGCCCAGCCGCTTGGCGTCGACGATGGCGTCGATTATTGCCACAGCGGGCGCATTCGTCGCATTGATGAAGAGGCGATCCACCGCCAGCTTGATAACGGCGCCATCGTGCTGATGGGCCCGGTTGCGGTATCGGTCACCGGCGAAAGCTTTAACCTGACGTCAGAAGAGATTGCCACCCAGCTGGCTATTAAACTGAAAGCGGAAAAAATGATCGGCTTCTGCTCGTCGCAGGGGGTATATAACCAGCAGGGCGATATCGTTTCCGAGCTGTTCCCGAACGAAGCCCAGGCGCGGGTTGAGGAGCTGGAAGCGGAAGAAGATTACAACTCCGGTACCGTGCGCTTCCTGCGCGGCGCGGTGAAAGCCTGCCGCAGCGGCGTGCGTCGCTGCCACCTGATCAGCTACCGGGAAGATGGCGCGCTGCTGCAGGAGCTGTTCTCCCGTGACGGTATCGGGACCCAGATCGTTATGGAAAGCGCCGAGCAGATTCGCCGCGCCACCATCAACGATATCGGCGGCATTCTTGAGCTGATCAGCCCGCTGGAGCAGCAGGGGATTCTGGTGCGCCGCTCCCGCGAGCAGCTGGAGATGGAAATAGATAAATTCACCATCATCCAGCGCGATAACACGACAATCGCCTGCGCCGCGCTCTATCCATTCCCGGAAGAGAAAATCGGGGAGATGGCCTGCGTGGCGGTCCATCCGGACTACCGCAGCTCATCGCGCGGGGAGGTGCTGCTAAATCGGATTGCGACCCAGGCAAAACAGATGGGGCTCAGCAAGCTGTTCGTGCTGACCACCCGCAGCATCCACTGGTTCCAGGAGCGCGGCTTTACGCCGGTGGATATCGACCTGCTGCCGGAGAGTAAGAAAGAGATGTACAACTACCAGCGCCGCTCCAAGGTGATGATGGCCGACCTCGGCTGAGCGACCGCTCCCCTTTGCCGGCCAGGCTGACAAAGGGGAAGCAACTGAAAGCTAAGGCTGCCCGCCGCTGGCGAAGATCTCCGCCAGCCCGCTGCGCCGCTCGGTGCGCGCCACGATAGCCTGCGTAAGCACCTGCTCATCGGCATAAATCGAGAGCCGCCGTTTGGCGCGGGTTATCGCGGTATACACCAGCTCACGCGTCACCAGCGGCACGCTGCGGGAAGGCAAAATCAGGGCCGCGTGGTCAAACTCCGAGCCCTGGGATTTATGCACCGTCATCGCCCAGGCGGTATCGTGTTCCGGCAGACGGCTCGGCTGCACCGACTTAATGCTGCCATCCGGCATCGGGAACCAGACGCGCAGCCCGTCTCCCCTTTCCAGCGCAATGCCAATATCGCCGTTAAACAGCCCCAGCGCGCTGTCGTTGCGCGAGATCATCACCGGACGCCCCTCATACCAGCGCGAATGCCGCGGCAGCGCGATAGCCCGCTGACGATTGAGCATCAGCTCCAGCCGTTCGTTCAGCCCGCTAACGCCGTAGGGACCGTCGCGCAGGGCGCACAGCAGCCGGAACTCGCCGAAAGCGGTAATTATCTCCTCCGGCTCCGCCCGTTCGCGCAGCAGCTGGAGATAGCGATCGTAGCCGGCCTGCGCCTGCGTCAGCATCGCCTCATACTCCTCGGTGGTGCTGAGCGGATGCAGAACGATATCGTCGAACGGCTGACGCAGGGTGGTTTTGACGCCGAGCCGATCGCCGGCGTTAACCGCCCGGGCCAGGCTACCGATACCGGAGTGGCTGCCGAAACGATAGCTTTTCTGCAGCAGGCACAGGCTGTCGCGCAGAGCGCCCGCCGCTTCGCTCTCGCCGGCAGGTACCGGCAGGCCGGTCAGCCGCTTCAGCTGCGCCGCACGCTCGGCGGTATAGCCCGCGTTCACCCAGGCACAAATATCCCCCAGCACCGCGCCGGCCTCCACCGAAGCCAGCTGATCGCGGTCGCCGAGGAAAATCACCCGAGCGTGCGCCGGCAGCGCGTCAATCAGGCGCGCCATCATCGGCAGGTCAATCATCGAGGCTTCATCCACCACCAGCACGTCGAGGTGCAGCGGGTTACCGGCGTGATAGCGCATACGCTGGCTGCCCGGCTGCGCGCCCAGCAGACGATGCAGGGTGCTGGCCTCAGTCGGCAGCTGCGCCTTCTGCTCATCCGTTAGCGGCAGCTGGCGCAGCGCGCTGCCCAGCGATTCGGTCAGGCGCGCGGCGGCTTTGCCGGTGGGCGCCGCCAGACGAATACGGCAGCGGGGTTTATCCGTCATCTGAATCAGCGCCGCCAGCAGCCTGGCGACGGTGGTGGTTTTACCGGTGCCGGGACCGCCGGAAATCACCGCAATGCGCCGGGTCAGCGCCACCGCCGCCGCCACCTTCTGCCAGTCGATATCGTCCCCGGCGGGGAAGAGCGCATCCAGCGTCGACGCCAGCCGCGTTTCATCGACGCTCAGCGCCTGATTGGCTTCGTTAAAAAAGCGTGCGACGGCCAGCTCGTTACGCCACATGCGGTTAAGGTAAAGCCGTTCGCCGCAGAGGATCATCGGCGTCGGGCGCTCCCCGCGGCTCACCGCCGCCGAAGAGAGCAGCAGCGCCGACCAGTCATCTGGCGCGCCGGCCTGCGCCAGCAGCTGCTCGCGCAGGTCGGCGGCTTTACCGCTCAGCACGTCGTCAGCGGCAAGGCGCGAGAGCGGCAGGCAAACGTGTCCTTCGCCGGCATCGCGGCTTAGCACCGCCGCCGCCAGCCTCACCGCCGGGTGCGCATCCTGAGCGACCATCAGCGCAAACTGAACGTCAAGCGGACGTAGCAAACGCTGGTTTGCTGCCTCAAGCAGCAGCTCATCCATGGTCATGAGGCGGTCTCCTGAACTTCGCCGGCAAACAGGGCGTCGAGGCCATCGATCAGCGGCCGCTCGGGGCGGGTGGTAAATATCCCCTGCCCGCCGTCCTGTCCGTCCATTCCGCGTAAAAAGAGATAAATGACGCCGCCAAAGTGACGCTCATAGTCATAGTCAGCAATGCGGTGGCGTAAATAGCGGTGCAGCGCCAGGCTATAGAGCTGGTACTGTAAATCATAGCGATGCGTGCGCATCGCCTGCGCCATCGCCTGCCGGGTGTAGGCTTCGCGATCGTCCCCCAGCCAGTTGGATTTGTAATCCAGCAGGTAGTAGCGATCGTTATGACGAAACACCAGGTCGATAAACCCTTTCAGCATTCCGCGTACCTGACGGAAATCAAGCTCCGGGCACTGCGCCGAAAGCGGGTCGTAGCGGCGAACCAGCGCGTCCAGGCGCCGCGGATCCAGTGGGGCCTCAATGGGTAAATAAAACGCCATCTCAACCTGCTTGTCCGCCGCTGCGAGCTGATTCAGCGCGATATCGGCGCCCGGCAGCGGCGTGCGCAGAACGTCATCCAGCCATTGGGTCAGCACCGGCGTCCACTGTTCGCCAAAGCCGCCGGACCGCAGCTTTTCCGCCATCCAGTCGGCGGGAACCGGCTGGGTAAAGTCGAGGGCTTCAAACAGGCCGTGCAGAAATGTCCCCGGCGACGCCCCGCGCGGGAACTGTTGGGGAGTGAGCTCCGGCTCCTCGATCACCTCCCCTACGCCGGCCGCGTCAACGTCAAGACGGGGCAGTAAATCCTGCGCCGGGCTGTGGCCATGCTGCTGTAGCCCGGAGTAGCTGGTGACCCGCCAGTCATCGACGATCGCACGCGCCAGCATTCGCGCCGACAGCGGGGGAAGAACCTCCTGCGGCGCCTGCCAGGGCTGCCGATCGGCAACGCCGGGGGTTTGCAGCGCAATATCCGCGCTGCAGAATGCCTGCAGGCGGGCCGCCAGCCCCGCGGCATCCATCGCTTCGCCTCCCTGCAGAAGGCGCCCCAGCGCGCTGTGGTGAAAATCGCTGTCGCCCGGCTTGTCGCTGCGCCGGGTGCTGAGCGGAGCCACGCCAAGGCTGCAGTGCCAGACCGCTCGCGTCAGGGCTACGTACAGCAGGCGTAAATCCTCCGCCAGGCGCTCCGCTTCCGCCAGCTCGAGGCTCCCCTCATTCTGTTCAAGGTCGAGCACCGCCGCAAAGGAGTCGCGATCGTGATAAAACGCCTGATCCTGCTTGCGGAAGCGGGCGATAAACGGCAGCCACACCAGCGGATATTCCAGCCCTTTCGATTTATGGACGGTGACTACCTGCACCAGATGCTTGTCGCTTTCCAGGCGCATCTGCTGGCTGGAGGCATTGCTGTCCGGCTCGGCGATGCGCTGCGTCAGCCAACGCACCAGCGCATGCTCGCTTTCCAGCTGGTTGGCCGCTTCCTGCAGCAGCTCGCTGATATGCAGGATATCGGTTAAGCGCCGCTCGCCGCCGCTCGTCGCCAGCAGGTTTTCGGCAATATGCCGGGCGGTCATCAGCGCTCGCAGCATCGGCATCACCCCGCGCTGGCGCCAGATGCGGCGATAGTCGCTAAACTCTTCCACCAGCGCATCCCACGCGCGCTCGTCCTGGTTCAGGTTTTCAATATCGCGGGCGTTCAGACCGAAAATCGAGGTCGCCAGCGCGCTGCGCAGCGTGTTTTCACGTTCGGGCGCCAGCGCCGCCTGCAGTATCCACAGCAGCTCCTGCGCTTCCGGCGTTTCAAATACGCTATCGCGGTTGGAGAGATAGACCGAGGGGATCGCCAGAAGCTGCAGCGCATCGCGGATTAGCGACGCCTCCTGGCGATTGCGCACCAGCACCGTGATATCGGAAGCCTGCACCGGCCGGGAGGTGCCGTCGCGCCACAGCAGCGCGCGCCCCTGCTGGCCGGCGCTCAGCCAGTCGCGAATTTGCGCAGCGCAGAGCTGGGCCATAAAGGCTTGATAATCCCCCGCGCCCACCGCTTCGCCCGGCATCAGCCAGATGTTCATAGCCGGAACCGTATCATCGTCGACGCTGAAGCGCAGATGCTGGTTTTTCGGCGCCGACTTTACCGGCATGAACGGGATTTCGCGGAACATAAACGGATTATCGCCGAGGCTAAACAGGCGATTGACGCTCTCCACCATCCCCGGAGCGGAGCGCCAGTTGGTATCCAGCGTGTAGTGCGCGGCAACGTCGCCGCGCGCCTTCATATAGGTAAAGATATCCGCGCCGCGAAAGGCGTAAATGGCCTGTTTGGGATCGCCGATAAGCAACAGCGCCGTCTCCGGCTGCCGCCGCCAGATGCGGCGAAAAATGCGGTACTGCTGCGGGTCGGTATCCTGGAACTCATCGATCATCGCCACCGGAAAGCGCTGACGGATAGCGCTGGCCAGCGCTTCGCCGCTTTCGCTGCGCAGGGCGTCATCGAGGCGGCTGAGCATGTCATCAAAACCGAGCTCGCCGCGGCGACGCTTTTCGCGCGCCACCGCTTCGCGGATCTCCACCATTGCCCGGGCGATCACCAGATCGGTGAGGGTCAGCGGCGCGGAGAGCAGCGCCTCAATGGCGCTAAACAGCGGGTGAACCGGCGGTTCGCCATCCGCTTTGGTACGTTCGTGGAGGAACGGCCGGGAGAATTTTTCCAGCGCCTCCGGCAGGCGGTAGCCGAGCGTTTCTTCCTGCGCCCAGGCGTTGACTTTCTCTATCCACTTACCCTGATTGCCGCGGTTAAACTTACGCCGGTCGAGGCCGGAGTTTTCCAGCACGCTTTCAATCTCGCCCACCTGCTCGCGCCACTGCCGCTTCACCGCGTCAATGCGCGCGATGATTTGCCGATGGCGCTCGGCCAGCGTCTCTTCCTGCGCCGGCGGGGATTTAAGCTGCGGGGCTTCGCCCTGTAGCCAGCGGTCGAGGGATTTCAGCAGATCGCGCGGGCCTTTCCACGCTTCGTGGATAACCGCGGCGATCTCGCGCGGCAGCGGGTAGCAGTGGCGGCGCCAGAAGTCGGCGCAGGCCTGGTAACGGAGGCGGGATTCGTCCTCGATCAGCTGCTGTTCGAAGAGCATGCCGGACTCAAAGGCGTTGAGGCTGAGCATGCGCTGGCAGAAGCCGTGGATGGTGAAAACCGCCGCTTCGTCCATCTGCCTTTCCGCCAGCATCAGCGTTTGCGCGGCCTGGTTTTTATCCGGAATTTCCGCCAGCAGCGCGGCGTTGAGAGGGTCGGCGGCCGTTTCACGCAGGCAGGCGATACGCAGAGCGTGGATATTGCTGCGGATACGACCGCGCAGCTCCTCGGTCGCCGCCTCGGTGAAGGTCACCACCAGCAGCTCCTCCACGCTTACCGGCCGGGGAAAGGCGGATTCTCCGCCCAGCCCCAGCAGCAGCCGGAGGTACAGCGCCGCGATGGTAAAGGTCTTTCCGGTGCCCGCAGAGGCTTCTATCAGGCGCTCGCCCGTCAGGGGCAAGCGCAGGGGGTCAAGAGGCTCGGCGGTTTCGGTCATTCATTCTCTCGCATCAGGGGTAAGGATTTCTGCAATGCGCTGACGGTTTCCCAGACTTTGCCGCCCGGCGGCAGGGCGTAATCGGTTTTACCATTCTGGCTACCGGATACCTGGGATAATATCGCCATGCCCTGCGGATCCACCACCGTCTGATGGAAGAAGTCGGCAAGCTTTTGCGGCGTCAGCAGTTTAATCTGAGCCACTACTTTATCACGTGAATCGAAGCGCATATTACCGCGATCGAAATCTTTGCTCAGCTGCGAGGCTTCCCCGCCCAAAGTCTGCGGCGCCTGCATCATCTGGGCGATCGTCGCCTGCTGAATTTGCGCAAACTCTTCCGCGGTCATCGCCCTCAGCTTTGCCTCCGCCGTCGGGAAGAAGGCCTGGAAGCGCTGCCACAGGAAGGCGGGCTGCTTATCGCTGCTTTGCAGCAGGAAGCCGACGCCCCACTGGCGGCCGACGTTCATCGAAAACGCAAAGACCGCGTAGCCCAGCTGTTCTTCGGTACGCAGCTGGTTATAGAACCACGGCTGGATAATTTGCCCGAGCAGAGAGCTGGCGGCAGAGCTGCTGTACTCATCGATATTCGGCGGCGCAAAGACCGCGGCCAGCGCCGAGTCGGTGCTGCTGCCGGCTTTTTCAAAAATGGCCAGCTGTTTGCTATCAACCAGCACATCTTTGTTGCGGCACCATTCGTTGCCGTCGGAGCCCAGCTGCTGCTGAATCTGGCGCGCCATGTCGGTGGATTGCCCGGCGGTCAGGTTGCCAATCACCAGCAGCTCCGGACGCCCTTTCGCTTTCAGGTTGTCACGGTATGCCAGAACGTCCTTGAGGGTGATTGACGGCAGCAGCGCCCGGCGCTCCTCGCGCTGGAAGTACGGCACCTGCGACACCATCTGGGCCGGCATAATCGCCTGATCGTAGGCTTTGCCCTTGTCCGCCGAGTCCATCATCTGCGCGTACCAGGATTTTGCCTGTTCCAGCTGCTCTTCGGTCGGCGCGTAGCTGAAGTAGCCGTCCAGCAGCGCGGTGAACAGCTGCGGCAGCCGCTGGGTATAGCCGTTCGCGTTGACCATCAGCCCGTTGTTGGCGCCGGTTGAGAACGTGATGCCGCCCACCGCAGCCTGGTTGCTGAGCTGGTCGAGGGCAATTCCCGCCAGATAATCATTCAGCGCAAACATCACCTGACTGCGGGCGCTGTCCATCGCCTGCGGGTTACGCAGCACCAGCGACACGTCGGCCTTCGGCTCGCTGGCGAAGTACTGGCTCGGCGCATAGACCACCCGCAGGGTCGGTTCATCGACGATCAGCTGCGGATGCGGATAGGCTTTATCGCTTTTGATCAGCGTAAAATCATCCGGAATGTAGGGGTTGAGCGTCGGCAGCTTAAGGTCAATCGCGTTCGCTTTCTGCTGCCAGTCGGCAAAGGTCTGCGCGCTGATTTTATCCACCTGATACGGCGCATTGACGAAGTAGGCGCTCTTGTTATGCGGCTCCTGCGGGCTGATGTACCACACGCGCGCGTTTTGCGGGGTCATCATCGCCAGGCGGTCTTTAATCGCCTGCGGATCGTAGCGATCGGCAATATTCACCACGTCGAGAGTATGCTCTACCGGCACGCGGATCATGGTGTCCGCCAGCCATTCGACGTAGTCCATATCGCGGTTGATTGAGGGGTAGCGGAAGTCGAGCGCCAGCACATGCGCCAGCTCGTCGAAATAGCGTTTATCGATGCCTTGGGTGCGCAGCAGGTTGAGATAGCTGAAGATCGCCGCAGCGACCTCGTCGCGATGCGCCAGGCCCTTATCGGTCAGGGTCGCGGAGATCGCCAGCACCCCGCTGTTGCCGTTCACCACCGGATCGGAGTCCGCGCGGATGCCTTCCACCAGGCCCTGATTCTGCAGCCAGTCGGAGAGCGTACCCGGGCTGCGGTTGCCAATCATGTAGGTCACCAGCTCGTCGGTCTTGCTGCGGAACTGCTCGCTGTTGTTATCGATGCGGAATTCAACGCGTAGCACTTTGCGCGGCATCGCCGGCACGTAGTGGATGATGATGCCCTTTTGCGCATCGGTCACCACCGGAACGGTAATCACCGGCCGGTCGATATTATGATTCGGCACCCGGCCGTAGGTTTTGGCGGCGATACTCGCCAGCTCCGGCAGCGGTTTATTGCTGTAAATAACCGCCTTCATCAGGTTCGCGGAGTACCAGCTGTCGCGGAAGGTATGCAGCGCAGCAAGAACCGGTTTTCCCGGTTTGTCGCTCAGCGTTTCAAGATTACCGCCGGAGAAATGCGCCGCCGGGTGCGCCGGGTTTATGGTTTCGGCGCTCACCTGGGCCATGCGCATCCCGTCGCGGGTACGCGCCATGGTTAATTCGGCATTGACCGCATTACGCTCGCGGTCGGCGTATTTTTTATCCAGCAGCGGAGAGGCGATGGCGTCCGCCAGGCGATCGACCGCCCCGTCCAGCGCATCGTTCTCAACTTCGAGATAGAAGGCGGTACGATAGGGCGCGGTGCTGGCGTTGTGGCTGCCGCCGTGCATTTTCAGGAACTCTGCAAGGTTGTCAGGCTGCGGGTAATTCTTCGAGCCCATGAGCGTCATGTGCTCGAGAAAGTGCGCCAGACCCTGGTGCTCTTCCGGATCCTGCAGCGACCCCACCGGCACCACCAGCGCCGACAGTGATTTTACCGCCTGCGGATCGGAGACCAGCAAAACGATCATGCCGTTATCGAGGTGGATCGCCTGATACTGACGCGGATCTTTTTCACTTTTGCGGATGGTTTCCTGAACGGGCTGCCATCCGGTGTCTGCCTGACTTAACGGCGCCCAAAGGGCAGCCAGCACTACAATAACCTTGAACCATAAACTACGGGGCATTCACGGACCTCACCATTAACAAACTTTCGCTGCGCTGGGCACAGCGTTGATAAAAACATCAGTCCGTGATTCGTTGCGCATGATAATTGAAGAGCCGTCATCTGCGCAATTTTTATACTATGACAATTCTATTCGGACTGATGGAAACGAAATACCGGCAACAGATAACGCTGCGCCTGAGCAATGATTTCGTCATAGTAAGCAGGCTCAAGGGTGCGCCACAGGCGCTGGTACCAGACATCGCTACCCTCACCGCTAATCACCATGTTGCCTTCATACGCCTGCAGAAACTTGCTGCGCGCTTTTTGCTGCGTCTCGTCGTCCATTAACATGACATCCTTTTCGGCGTCATAACAGGTTTTTAGCCACGCCCCCGCGCTTTCAGGCAGCAGCAGCAGCGGTTTTGACATGCCCTGCAGATAGCCGTCAACCAGCTCATCAAGATATCCCTTCGCCTGCTCCTGCGCCAGCGGCGGGAAACGCCATTCGCCTTCCTTACGCACCAGCAGCCGGCTAGTGCCGGTTCCGCCGCCAGCACAGTAGACAAGGTGCTCCAGCCAAAGTTGCATTCCCTGCGCCACGCTGAGCAGCGAAGGCCGCCAGCGCAGCAGGCCGTCAGATTGTACCTGCTGCAGCCATCCGGTTATGTTGACTCCGTTACATTGCAGATCGATTTCCATGCTTTGTCCCGGCTGGCGGCTGGCGACTACCCGCTCCGCGAGATTCTGCATCTCCTGGCGCTGGGTCTCCCAGGCCAGTTCGCCGAAGGCGCCATAGGGCAGTTCGCCCGCCGCGCGGAAGCGGCGGTACATCACCGAGGCGTCCTGCTGTTCAATTAGCGTATTCAGCAGCTGCTGGTTGAGCTGGTAGCGGCTCAGCCCCTCGAGGGTGAACGGCTCATCGTCCGGGATCTCACTCTCCTCCGAGCGGAAATTTACCCGCAGCCGCTGCTGGAAGAAGGCGCGAACCGGGTGCTGCCAGAAGCGCAGCAGCTGTTCAAACGGCAGGGTGTCGATGTCCGCTGCCGGAAGCGGCTGGATAAAGTCGCCGTGCGCCTCCCCCTGCTGGCTGGCGGCGGCCAGCCACTCCCGGGCGTAGCTTTGCTCTTCATCGTCGCGGAAGTTGGCCGTATCGAAGGGCATGCGGCTATGCAGATGGGTAATATGCGCTTTGACCCGTCGCTCGCTGGCGTCGCAGTCCAGCGCCTCGTCTCCCTCCAGGCAGTGGCTCTGGCCGATATAATCAGCCAGCTCCTGTACCAGCACCGACGGGTAGCGCTCGCTATTATCCTGGATGGAGCGGCCGATATAGCTGATATAGAGCTTCTGCTCGGCCGACATCAGCGCTTCGAGGAACAGGTAGCGGTCATCATCGCGACGGCTGCGATCGCCGCGCTGCGGCTTCTGGCTCATTAAGTCAAAGCCTAGCGGCGCCAGGGCGCGTGGGTAAACGCCGTCATTCATCCCCAGCAGACAAACAACTTTGAACGGAATAGAGCGCATCGGCATCAGGGTACAGATATTGACCGGGCCGGCCAGGAAACGCTGGCTGATACGCTGCTGATCGAGGCGCTGCGCCAGCTCGTCGCGCAGTAAAGAGAGCGGCACCGTCTGCGTATACTGCGCCTGCGCGCCTTCGCCAATTACCGCCTGCCACTGCTGTTCAATCAGCGCCAGCGCGGCTTCCGTTTCGCCGTCAGGCAGGAAGAAGTCGTCGAGCAGATCGCGACAAACCGGCAGCCACTCCGCCAGCGGTCGCTCCTGCGCCAGGCCGCGCCGCCAGAGGTTGAGCTGCATCAGCAGCGACGCCAGGTTGCCCACCAGTTCGGCAATCAGCCCGCTGGATTCGTCGTACGGCAGCACCGACTGCCATTCGCCCTGGCTGCTGTCCATCGCATAGCCCAGCAGCATCCGCGTCAGGCCAAAGCTCCAGGTGTGCTGGCCGGTGGCGGGGAGATCCAGCTCGCGCACGTTATCGTCATCCATGCCCCAGCGCACGCCGGACTCGTTCACCCACTGGCGCAGATAGCGCAGCCCTTCTTCATCGATATTAAATCGTGCCGCCAGCACGGGGACATCCAGCAGGGCCAGCACGTCTTCGCTGGCAAAGCGGCTGTCGGGGAGGGAAAGGAGCGTAATAAACGCCTGCAGCGCCGGGTGCGACTCGCGGGCCCGGCGGTCCGAGATGGCCCACGGTAGCCAGCGCTCGCCGCTGGCGGCGCCGAACACCGCCTGTATATAGGGGCTGTAGCTGTCGATATCCGCCACCATCACGATAATATCGCGCGGCGTAAGGTCGGGGTCCGCCTCCAGCATCACCAGCAGCCGGTCGTGCAGCACTTCCACCTCGCGCTGCGGGCTGTGGCAAACGTGGATGCTCAGGCTGCGATCGTTTGGGGCGAGCAGGCGCTTGTCGCGGCTATGGGCGAACTCTTGCGCCGTGCGCCCCGCCACCGCCATATTGCTCAGCTCAAGGATATCCGACTGCAGGTTATGCAGCAGGTTATCCGGAGCGATATCCACAAATGCGTCCAGCTCTTCGTAACGCTCCAGCCCGGCCAGCAGGTAGATGTAGTCGCGTCCCAGCTTGCCCCATGAGGCCAGCAGCGGGTTGCCGACATCCTGCTCGCCGTCGTCGTTAAACAGGCCGGGAGCCTGCTCTGCATCGCGAAATAGCGGTAGCTCTCGCGGCTCGCGATGGTGGCGGCGCTGGCGCGACATCAGCTTTGCCAGAAACGCCGGGTCTTTAATATCGCCCCAGTAGTAGCGGCACGGGTTGGTGAAAAGGACGTAGACATCAACGTGTTTGCCGAGCGCCTGCAGCGCCTGCAGATAGACCGGCGGCAGCGCCGAGATGCCGCAAATAAAGACCCGCGACGGCAGCCCGGCCGGCGGCTCATCCGTGTCCTCAAGCGCGCGGATAAAGCGCTGGTACAGGTTGGCACGATGCCACAGCGGCTGTCCCAGCCCGGCGGTATGTTCGACTAGCGCTTTCCACAGCGGCGCCTGCCACTGCTGGGCGTCCCCCAGGCCGTCAACGCGCTCATCGGCTTCCCAGCGCATCAGCCATTCCGGGCGATAGACCAGATACTGGTCGTAGAGATCCGCCACCCTGGCCGCCAGCTGAAAGAGCTTACGCTTGTCGCTATCGTCGCTGAGGTAGTGGCGCAGCAGGGCGAAGGCTTCGTCATCCAGCCGCTGCGGCAGCAGAGTCATCAGCTTCCAGCTCATGCTCTGCTTGCTGAAGGCGCTTTCGCCGGGGATATCGGAGAGCACGCGCACAAACATGTCCCAGATAAAGCTGGCGGGCAGCGGGAACTCGATATTGGCGGCAATGCCGAAGCGCTTTGCGAGGGTCATCTGCAACCACTGCGCCATCCCGGTACTTTGCACCAGCACCATTTCCGGCTTAAAAGGGTCGTCCAGCCGCTGGCGCTCGACGATAAACTCCATCAGCGCTTCAAGTACGTCCAGACGGTTTGAGTGGTAGACCCTTAACATATTCGCTCCTGACTACTGGCCGACCGGGCAGTGCAGCCGGGTCATCTGTACCCGCTTTTCCAGCGGCGTGGTGATCGTTACCGTGATGCTGACACATCTTGCTGTCGATGTCTGCAAGCGGGTGACGCTCCCGCCTGCCGGGGATTCCGGCGGCTTAAGCTGGCCATAGCGCCACGCATCGCGCCACAGCTGGCGATACTGGTTCAGCTGAATAAAGCCGCCGGCCAGCCCGCGCTGGTAGCCGCCTAGCGCGGTGATGACTATCGCCAGCAGCACCGTTGCCAGAAGGGTTTCCGGCAGACTAAAGCCCCGCTGGCGGGTCAGGGGATCTGACATAGGCTCGCCTCCTTCAGCGGGCAAAAATCGCTCCAGCCGTGGGGCGAGAAGCGCACGCTTCCCTGCTCAACCCGGCCAGACTGCCACAGCAGCACGCTGCCGCTGGCGGCGATCAGCAGCGCCGACGCGTCGTTAAAAATCCGCAGACAGACGCGCCAGCCGTCGGCGCCGGAGTGTCGGCATGCCTGCGCCTCCTGCGCCGACCACGCCAGCATTTTCCCCCACTGCAGGGCCGAGTGCGCGCCGGCGGTATCGCGCAGCGCCCGGGTTTCGCCGGCGGTTTGCGTCAGCAGCGAACGCTGCTGCTGGTTCAGCCCCTGCAACAGCAGGCTGCCGAGCGCCAGCAGGAGCAGCACCATCAGCAGCGAAGAGAGCCCGCGCTGGCGGTTCACAGGTTATATCCCGTCACGCTGTACTCCGCCTGCGCCGTAATGCGGGGATCCAGCGTCGAGCGCGCGGCCAGTAGGATGCTAAGCTCCGAGGCAAAGCCGGTAATATTGTGGCGCTGAACCTGAAAACGGGTCACCTCGATGGCGCCGGGGTTGGTCATGCGCTCCCAGCCTTGCTCTCCGCAGCTTTCCGCGCCGCGCCGCGTTTCGAGCGCGCCGTTGCGCAGCCGAAACCCCGTCGCATCGGACATAGCCTCCGGCGAGGTATTCCAGACGCCGTCGCTCGCGCTGTCCCAGCGGACAATGACGCAATCGCCGCTGCCGGCAATATACAGCGGCTGCCCGACGCAGCTGCCGAGACAGTAGCCGGCGCGCTGCAAATGCTTAGCGATCGCGTACAGCCGCTGCCAGAGCTCATTGTCCAGAGAGTGCTGCTGCGTCTGCTTCAGCACCTGTCGCTGCAGCGCGGGCAGAAAGCGCGCGGTTCCGAGGAGTAAAACGGAGCCAATGGCCATCGCAATCAGCGTCTCCGGCAGCGAGAATCCTCGCGCGTTTACAGACATGATGCCCTCTCCATGCCGCGACAAAGGCGGATGCGGCCCCAGTTAGAGACAATAATATTCCAGCCGTCGCCGGCGCTTTGCAGACGGATATGCCCGGCCCAGGCGCTGTTGCGCAGGCCGTAAAAACCCAGGCCTGGCGTGATGGTAGTCAGCGCGACTTCAGGCCAGTGCGGACGCAGCGTAAAGGGCCCCTTCGCCGCACAGTCGGCAGGGGTATCAGCAGCGCTCAGGCACCAGCCCTGCTCCACCTGCCCAACGCTTAGCAGCCGATCGCGGTTATGCCAGTTGGCGTCATCGCGCAGCAGCACCAGATAGTCGCGAACCTGAACGGCGGTTTGCCACAATCGCTGCTGCTGTTGCCAGCGGTTCCAGCCAAACATCCCGCTGGCGCCGAGGATCGCCACCAGCGCCAGCGTCACCAGGGTTTCAATTAGGGTATAGCCGCTTTGTCTGTTCATAGGGCGAGTATGGGGATCACCCGGCCCAGGCGCGAGGGGCTATTCCGCGGTTAGCGCGGCGCGTCGAAGAGTATCGGGAGATTTACAGCGGGTTGCAGAAAATCAGGAAGCAGGTGAGCAAAAGCGGCGCCCCGGCATCGGTCAGGGCGCTCTGCCGGGGGTGGACCCGCTAAGCCGGCATAAAAAAACCGGCGCCGCGGGCGCCGGTTTTATCTGTCACAGAATAGCGTAGAGATTAAATCGCCACCGGCGCTTTAATGCCCGGATGCGGATCGTAGCCTTCGATTTCAAAGTCCTCAAAGCGGTAGTCGAAAATCGACGCCGGTTTGCGCTTGATCACCAGCTTCGGCAGCGGGCGCGGCTCGCGGCTCAGCTGCAGGTCGGTCTGCTCAAGATGGTTGCTGTAGAGATGCGTATCCCCGCCGGTCCAGACAAAGTCTCCGACGTCGAGGTCACACTGCTGCGCCACCATATGCACCAGCAGCGCGTAGCTGGCGATATTGAACGGCAGGCCGAGGAACACGTCGCAGGAGCGCTGATAGAGCTGGCAGGAGAGCTTGCCGTCGGCGACGTAGAACTGGAAGAACGCGTGGCACGGCGCCAGCGCCATTTTATCCAGCTCGCCGACGTTCCACGCCGAAACGATGATTCGGCGCGAGTCCGGGTCGTTTTTCAGCTGCTCCATCACGCTGCTAATCTGGTCGATGTGGCGGCCGTCCGGCGCGGGCCAGGAGCGCCACTGTTTGCCGTACACCGGCCCCAGATCGCCATTTTCATCCGCCCATTCATCCCAGATGGTGACGTTATTTTCGTGCAGGTACGCAACGTTGGTGTCACCCTGGAGGAACCACAGCAGCTCGTGGATGATGGAGCGTAAATGACAGCGCTTGGTCGTCACCAGCGGGAAGCCTTCCTGCAGGTTAAAACGCATCTGATGGCCGAAAATCGAAATCGTGCCGGTACCGGTGCGGTCATTTTTTTGCGTGCCCTCGGCGAGCACTTTCTGCATCAAATCAAGATACTGTTTCATGGTTCCTCAAGAAGTTTGTTGCTGCGGACGACGGCGGTACGCCCAGACCATCATAATGATACCCGCAAGCACCATTGGAATCGAAAGAATCTGCCCCATGCTGATGTACTGGACCCATTCGCCGGTGAACTGCTGATCCGGCTGACGGAAGAATTCAACGATAATGCGGAACAGACCGTAGCCGATCAGGAACAGGCCGGAGACCGAGCCGGTCGGGCGCGGCTTGCGGATAAACAGGTTCAGGATCAGGAACAGGACGATACCTTCCAGCGCCAGTTCGTACAGCTGCGAGGCGTGTCGCGGCAGGGCTCCGTAGGTGTCGAACAGCGATTGCCACTCCGGGTGCGAAGGCAGCAGCGCCATGTCTTCCGCCCGCGAACCGGGGAAGATCATCGCGTAGTGGAAGCTCGGATCGACGCGGCCCCACAGCTCGCCGTTAATGAAGTTGCCCAGACGACCGGCGCCGAGGCCAAACGGGATCAGCGGCGCAATGAAATCAGCAACCTGGAAGAAGGTGCGTTTGGTGCGTTTGGCGAAAATGATCATCACCAGAATCACCCCGATCAGGCCGCCGTGGAACGACATACCGCCGTCCCAGACGCGGAACAGATAGAGCGGATCCTGCAAAAATACCGGCAGGTTGTAGAACAGGACGTAGCCGATACGGCCGCCGAGGAAGACCCCGAGGAACCCGGCATACAGCAGGTTTTCAACTTCGTTTTTAGTCCAGCCGCTGCCCGGACGATTGGCCCGACGGGTGGCTAGCCACATCGCAAAAACGAACCCAACCAGGTACATCAGGCCGTACCAGTGAAGGGCGACTGGCCCAACGGAAAATATTACCGGATCAAACTCCGGAAAATGCAGGTAGCCACTATTCATCTGTCACCATAAAGACTTGTTATTCCGCCGGAAGTGGACGGCGGTAATCTTGCGCACTCGCAGAAAACGGGCGCTCCAAAGGTTACGAATGATAGCATAAGCGCCAGGCGCGATCCGCGCCGGGCGTGTAAAAGATATGTATACGAATGCGAATAAGCGGCGGAGAATTCCCCGCAGGCGGCGCGCTATGCCCGGACTGCGGCGCAGGCGCCTTAGCAAAACTATCTTCCGCCGCGAATCAGCCCACCCAGCCCACGCCGCTCCATAAAGGCCGCCACCTGATGGCGAACTTCCGTCGCCATCTGCGCCTCCAGGCTACGCCGCGAAAGCTCCTGGGCCTCTTCGATATCAATGCGGCGCAGCAGGTATTTGACCCTTGCCACCGACCGGCCGTTCATCGACAGATGGCGATAGCCAAGGCCAATCAGGATGGTGACGCACATCGGATCCCCGGCCATTTCACCGCAAAGCCGCAGGTCGATGCCGAAGCGTTCGGCGTCGCGGGCAATCATCGCCAGCGCCCGCAGCACCGCCGGATGCAGGCTGTCATACATATTCGCCACCCGGGTATTGTTGCGATCGACGGCGAGGATGTACTGCGTCAGGTCATTGGTACCGACGGAGATAAAATCAACGCGGCTCGCCAGCTGCGCCAGCATGAAGACCATCGACGGCACCTCCAGCATCACTCCGAGTCGCGGGCGCGGAATGGCGTAGCCAATCATCTCTTCAACTTCGCGGCTGGCGCGGTCGATCAAACGGCGCGCCTCATCGACCTCATCGAGGCTGGTGACCATCGGCAGCAAAATGCTGAGGTTACCGGTGGCGGCATTCGCGCGCAGCATTGCCCGCACCTGAATCAGGAAGATCTCCGGCTGATCGAGCGTGATGCGGATCCCGCGCCAGCCGAGGCACGGATTCTCTTCGCTGATCGGCATATACGGCAGCTGCTTATCCGCGCCGATGTCGAGGGTGCGCAGCGTAACCGGCTTCTCGTTAAACATCTGCAGCATGCCCTGATACTGGGCAACCTGCTCCTCTTCCGACGGAAAGCCGCTCTGCAGCATAAAGGGAATTTCGGTGCGGTACAGGCCGATGCCGTCAATAAAGCCGCCGAGCTTCTCTTCATGGCCGAGGCTCAGGCCGGCGTTCAGCATGACCTTCACCCGCTCACCGCTTTTCAGCTCAGAGGGGCGTTCAAGGTCATCTTCCGCCAGGCGGCTGAGCTCGTTCTCTTCGCTGATTAAACGCTGATACTCTTTCAGCAGCGCCGGCTCCGGGTCGACCAGCAGTTCGCCGCGGTAGCCGTCCACCACCAGGGTGTGCCCATGCAGCAATGAAGGCTGAATATCTGCCCCCATGACCGTCGGGATCCCCAGCGCGCGCACCATGATGGCCGCATGCGAGTTGGCCGCCCCGTCGCGTACGACAACGCCGACCAGCCTGTCCTGGGGGACTTCCGCCAGCGTCGTCGCCGAGAGTTCGTCGGCGACCAGAACGATGCGATCCGGCCAGGTGTTTGGCCCCTGGGTGGTATCGTCGAGATGGAACAGCAGCCGCTGGCCCAGGGTGCGCAGATCGCCGGCCCGCTCTTTAAGATAGCCGTCGCTGAGCGCCGCGAACTGCTCGGCGAACTTCTCGATAATTTTTTTTACCGCCCATTCGGCGACGGCCCCTTTGTCGACTTCCGCAAAGAGTTCGCGACGCAGGCGGGCGTCGGAGAGCAGGTGTGAATAGAGGTCGAAGATAGCCGACGTCTCTTTTTGCGCCCCGGCGGCGTAGCGCTTACTGTAGCGACGAAACTCGTTGGCCGCCTCTTCCAGCGCGCCGGTCAGACGCTCGCGTTCGGAAACCGTGTCCAGCGTCGAGGCTTCGTATACCTGCTCCATCTGCGGCAGGCTGACGTCCATCCAGCCTTCGGCGATGGCCACCCCCGATGAGGCGGGCAGCGCGCGGATCCGCGTCTGGCGATACTGGCCAAATAGCGCGGTCAGCTGCGACTGGGAGAGAATGGCGGCCATCTGCGTCGCGAGGGTAACGAGGAAGGACTCCTCGCTTTCGTCAAACTGACGCAGCTCGCGCTGCTGCACCACCAGCACGCCCAGCAGCTGACGGCGCTGGATAATCGGCACGCCCAGAAAAGCGCGGAAACGGTCCTCTTTGACAGCCGGAATATATTTAAAGCTGGGGTGTTTTTGCGCATCGGCAAGGTTGATGGGCTCCGCAAGGCGCCCGACAAGGCCCACGAGGCCTTCGTCAAAAGCGAGCGCAACGGTGCGCCCGCGAGGTTTTTTCAGCCCGCGAGTCGCCATCAGGTAGTAGCAGCGTCGGTCGTGGTCGGCCAGATACACCGAGCAGACTTCCGTTTCCATCGCTTTGCAGATATCCGTAACCAGGATATCCAGCGCCTCGTTTAAACGCGGCGCGCTCGCGACCTTCTCGACGATTTCTCGTAACCGAGTGAGCATAATGTGCGTGGCTTAACCTCTTTTACGTCGATATGCAGGCGCGCTTTGCGGCTTAGGTGCGGTTTCGGCCAGCAACATGGTGACGCTGGCGAACTCTTTCATCACCCGGCGGTAAACGTCGCGCTTAAACGATACCACCTGACGAACCGGATACCAGTAGCTAACCCAGCGCCAGCCGTCAAACTCGGGGGTGCTGCTGGTTTGCATATTGACTTCCGCATCGCTGCCGATCAACTGCAGAAGAAACCACTTCTGTTTCTGGCCGATACAAACCGGCTTAGTATCCCAACGCACCAAACGTTTAGGCAATTTGTAACGCAACCAGTTACGGGTAGAGGCCAGAATGCGGACATCTTTACGACTTAGCCCAACCTCTTCAAACAATTCCCGATACATTGCCTGCTCGGCTGATTCTCCTGGATTAATGCCCCCCTGCGGGAACTGCCACGAGTGCTGGCCATAGCGCCTGGCCCACATGACCTGGCCCTGGCGATTACAGATTACAATACCGACATTTGGGCGGTAGCCATCGTCATCAATCACCGGACTACCTCAAAATAATCTTCAATGTGAACGATTGTTTCACACTCGCCGGAAACGGTAAACCACTCTCTTGTCACACGGCTCACGAATAACATTTGAATAACTCACAGTTATCAGCAGAGTTATAAACAGCGGCGGCTATCGCAGCGCCATTTTATTCACTTTTTCTGTGGATAGAGTTGTGAAGAAGTATGGAATTACCCAGGGAAAACCCGGAGTAATCTGAACCGCTTACGCATAGTCATCTTCAATAATTTCATTATATTCATTTAGTTATAATGTATTTCTTTCATAAATTACAGTATAACGTGATGATCATCACATATGCGATCCCGGCGCTGATGAAAGATCGAGCAATGCCGGTTTTATCCACAGATTACGCAAGTCCATCGGCCATATTTTGTCTAAAAATTCGATTTTCGTCGCACGTCAAGGCTGTAAATGAAAACAGTAGTGGTGCTTTTCCCCAGTTATCCCACTTTTCTGTGGATAACATGGTGTAAGATCCTGTTCATTGCCAGTGACCAGTTCTGGAAAACCCGCCGCGATCATTTTTTACGCGGCAAAAAAGCCCAAAAAAAGTCATATGAATCATCAAATTGTCATACTTACCCAGGAAAAGGTAAACTCTATCCACAATGCACAAAAATAGCGCTCATTTTTTAGCCAGAGGTTTTATCTTATGCCCACCCTTTCGCCCCTGCTTGCACCGCCGCAAACCCAGCAGCAGCTTTTAGCCCAGGCCCAGCGGCTGGCGGGCTATTCGCTGGGCGAGCTGGCCGCGCTGGCGGGAATTCCGATTCCGCGCGATCTGAAGCGCGATAAAGGCTGGACGGGCATCCTGCTGGAGGTTTGGCTGGGCGCCAGCGCCGGGAGTAAACCCGAACAGGATTTCGCCGCGCTGGGCGTCGAGCTGAAAACAATCCCCGTCGACGCGCAGGGGCGGCCGCTGGAAACCACCTTTGTCTGCGTCGCGCCGCTCACCGGCAACAGCGGGGTCACCTGGGAGAGCAGCCACGTTCGCCATAAGCTCAAGCGCGTGCTGTGGGTTCCGGTAGAGGGCGATCGCGCGATCCCGCTCGCCCAGCGTCGGGTCGGGGCGCCGCTGCTGTGGACCCCCAGCGAAGAGGAGGATCGCCAGCTGCGAATGGACTGGGAGGAGTTAATGGACCTGATCGTGCTGGGTCAGGTCGAGCGCATTACCGCCCGCCACGGCGAAGTGCTGCAGCTGCGGCCGAAAGCCGCCAACAGCAAAGCCTTAACCGAGGCCATCGGCGCGCACGGCGAACCGATCCTCACCCTGCCGCGCGGTTTCTATCTGAAAAAAAACTTCACCGCCGCCCTGCTGGCCCGCCATTTTCTGCTCGGCCACGATTAATTTTTTGTTCTGCCTGCCGGGTTGCATATAATTGCGACTTTCTTTTTTGCAGGACTTTGAACAATGTTATTTGCATGGATAACCGATCCTAACGCCTGGCTGGCGCTGGGTACGCTGACGCTGCTGGAAATCGTACTCGGGATCGATAATATTATTTTTCTCTCTCTGGTTGTTGCCAAACTGCCCACCGCCCAGCGCGCCCACGCGCGACGCATCGGGCTGATGGGCGCAATGCTGATGCGCCTTGCGCTGCTGGCCTCTATCGCCTGGGTCGTGAAGCTGACCAATCCGCTGTTTAGCGCGTTCGGCCACGACGTCTCCTTGCGCGATCTGATCCTGCTGCTCGGCGGCCTGTTCCTGATCTGGAAAGCCAGTAAAGAGATCCACGAGGCGATCGAAGGGCAAGATGAGGGACCGAAGACCAACGTCCACTCGTTTATGGGCGCCATTGTGCAGATTATGCTGCTGGATATCATTTTCAGCCTCGATTCGGTAATCACCGCCGTTGGCCTCTCGGATCACCTGTTCATCATGATGGCCGCGGTGGTTATCGCGGTGCTAGTGATGATGTTTGCCGCCCGCTCGATTGGCGACTTTGTTGACCGCCATCCGTCGGTGAAAATGCTGGCGCTGGCGTTTTTGATTCTGGTTGGCTTTACCCTGATGCTTGAAAGCTTCGGTATTCACATCCCGAAAGGCTACATCTACTTCGCGATGTTCTTCTCGATTGCCGTCGAAAGCCTCAACCTGCTGCGTAATAAAAAAAATCCGCTGTAGCCCGCAAAAATGCAGCCCACACCTGGGCTGCAATCTTTTTTAAGACTTTACCGCTTTTTATGTCCCACAAATCAGGCTATTAATACACTGGTGTGAGGTGCGACCATTATAGAGGTGTTAACGATGAAAAAATGGGCAGTGTTGATTTCCGCCGTAGGACTGGCCTTCTCGGTTTCCGGTTGCAGCAGCGATTACGTTATGGCGACCAAAGACGGGCGCATGATTTTGACCGACGGCAAGCCGGCGGTTGACGACGATACCGGTCTTATCAGCTACGAAGATCAGCAGGGCAATAAAATGCAGATCAATCGTGACGACGTTTCACAGATTATTAAGCGCTAAAAGATTGCCGCGGCTAAACGCCTGGCAACGCGTCTTCGGCAATAAATCACGGTGTTAAGAAAAGAGTCGGGTAAACCTGATACGTCCGCTGCAGCAGCCTGCGGACCCTACCGGCCCGGCTTTTTTGATCTTTTTACTTCCTCTTTTTCTTCCCCTCTGCCATTTTGATACTCCTTTGTCGGGGAAAGCCTGATCTTGTCAATAAAAAAGGAAGCCGGCTATGCAGTATCACCGTATCCCACACAGTTCTCTCGAAATCAGCACGCTGGGGCTGGGCACTATGACTTTTGGTGAACAGAATAGCGAGGCCGACGCTCACCAACAGCTCGACTACGCTGTCAGCCAGGGCATCAACCTGATCGATGTCGCTGAAATGTATCCCGTCCCGCCGCGCCCGGAAACCCAGGGCCTGACGGAAACCTACGTCGGCAACTGGCTGGCGAAACACGGTAGCCGCGAAAAGCTGGTTATCGCCTCTAAAGTCAGCGGCCCTGCGCGTAACAACGACAGCAGCATCCGTCCGAATCACGTCCTGGATCGCAAAAATATCCGCGACGCGCTGCACGATAGCCTGAAGCGCCTGCAGACCGATTATCTCGATCTTTACCAGGTTCACTGGCCGCAGCGCCCGACCAACTGCTTCGGCAAGCTGGGCTACACCTGGAGCGACTCCGCGCCGGTGGTCACCCTGCTGGACACCCTGGAAGCGCTCACCGAATTCCAGCGCGCCGGCAAAATCCGCTATATCGGCGTCTCCAACGAGACGGCGTTCGGCGTAATGCGCTATCTGCACCTCGCGGATAAGCACGACCTGCCGCGCATCGTCACCATCCAGAACCCGTATAGCCTGGTGAACCGCAGCTATGAAGTGGGCCTGGCGGAAGTCAGCCAGTATGAAGGCGTTGAGCTGCTGGCCTACTCCTGCCTGGCGTTCGGCACGCTGACCGGCAAGTACCTCAACGGCGCGAAGCCGGCCGGGGCGCGCAACACCCTGTTCAGCCGCTTTACGCGCTACAGCGGCGAGCAGACGCAGCTGGCGGTAGCGGCATACGTCGATATCGCAAAACGGCATAATCTCGATCCGGCGCAAATGGCGCTGGCCTTCGTGCGCCGTCAGCCGTTTGTCGCCAGCACGCTACTCGGCGCCACTTCGCTGGAACAGCTGAAGACCAACGTTGAAAGCCTGCATCTTGAGCTCAGCGAAGAGGTGCTGGCAGAGATTGAAGCGGTACACTGGGTTTATACCTACCCGGCGCCGTAAGCGGCCTTTGCGGGCTACGGCACGCCCAGCGCCGTAGCCCTTCTAAGCGCAAGCCGCCTTAGCGCCGCCGTCCCCAAAACCACAGGGCGGCGATAGCCAGCGCGAACGCCGCGCCAAAGACCACCCCGATACCAACCACCGGAATGCCCGCCCTGACCGCCATCGAGTAGAATCCCAGCATCAGCAGCATGGCGACGTTTTCGCCAAGGTTCTGCACCGCAATCGCGTTGCCCGCGCCGACGGTATGCTTCCCGCGCTCCTGCAGCAGCGCGTTGAGCGGCACGATAAAGAAACCGCCGAACGCGCCAAGCAGCAGCAGCAGGCCAAACGCCGGCAGAAGCGCATGCTGGAGGGTAAAAAAGATCACCGCGACGCCAATCAGAATCCCGGCAGGCATGCAGCGGGAGACCGTCTGCAGCGTCACCAGCTTCGCCGCCGCTCCCGCGCCCAGCACGATCCCTACCGCCACCATCGCGTTCAGGTAGGTGGGCATAGCGTTGTTCGAAATCCCAAGCGCCACGGGAACCCATAGCACCAGCAGGAAGCGCAGCGTTACGCCGGCTCCCCAGAACAGGCTGGTACCCACCAGCGAAAAGCGCGTCTCCCCGCTGCGCCACAGCGTTTTACAGGCGCTGAAGAAGCTGTGGGTCATCGGCGTAAAGCGCCAGGATTGTCCCGGACGCGCCGCCGGCAGTTTCGGGATCCACAGGTTCGCCACCACCGCGGCGCCGTAGACCAGCGCACAGAGGGCCAGCGCCGCCAGCACGTGCCAGTCGGCGAGGATGCCGCCCGCCATTGAGCCCAGCAGAATCGCCGCGATGGTCGAGGACTCCATCAGGCCGTTGGCCTTCACCAGCTTATCGCCGGTGGTCAGCTCGCCGAGAATGCCATATTTCGCCGGGGAGTAGGCGGCCGCGCCGATACCGACCAGGGTGTAGCCGAGAAACGGGTTCACGCCGAAGCAGATACAGCCGGCGCCAACCAGCTTCATGCCGTTGGCGACCATCATCACTCGCCCCTTGGCGAAGCAGTCGGCAAACTGCCCGACAAACGGCGCAAAGAGAATGTAAGCGCCCACAAACAGCATCTGCATCACCGGCTGGCTCCAGTCCGGGTAGAACTGCTGCTTCATCAGCGCCAGCGTCGCGAACAGCAGCGCGTTATCGCCGAACGCCGATAAAAACTGGGCGCAGATAACCGCCACCATCCCCTTCGAGTACAGCGAATTGTTAGTGTGTACTGACTCATTCATCAGAATGTTCCGTCTCTTCAACCATACTTTTAAGGGTGACAAAGTCCGGCTTGCCGCTGCCGAGAACCGGGAGCTGCTTCAGCCAGCGAATGTCGCGCGGAACCGCCAGCTCCGGCACGCCGTGCTCGCGGGCGTAGCGCAGCAGCTTTTCGCGATTCAGTTCATTATCGGTGGTGAAGAGCACTAAGGCCTCGCCTTTGCTGGCATCCTGCCTGATGGCCGTGCCGTGCATTTTGTCAGGAGAGACCGCCAGCGCCATCTGCTCGACCATCTCCAGCGACACCATCTCACCGGCAATTTTAGCAAAGCGCTTCGCGCGCCCCTGAATACGCACATAGCCCTGTTCGTCAAAGGTGACGATATCCCCGGTGTCGTACCAGCCGCTCTCCGTTTCGCCATGCTGATTTTCCGCCGCGGGGGTCTCCAGCACGCCCGGATTTTCCACCCGCAGATAGCCGTTCATAATGTTCGGCCCTTTAAGCTGCAGACGACCGCCCTGTTCAATGCCCGGCATCGCCAGCAGGCGCGCGTCCATTCCCGGCAGGATCCGCCCAACGGTGCCCACCTTCGCCGCCATCGGGACGTTAATCGACACCACCGGCGCGCACTCGGTTACGCCATAGCCTTCGAGGATGCGCAGGCCAAACTTGTCCTGCCACAGCTGTTTCGTGCTGTCCTGAAGTTTTTCCGCCCCGGCCACCACGTAGCGCAGACGATAAAAGTCATAGGGGTTGGCGAAGCGGGCATAGTTCCCGAGGAACGTTGAGGTGCCGAACAGTACCGTACAGTTGCGGTCATAGACCAGCTCCGGCACCACCCGGTAGTGCAGCGGGCTGGGATAGAGAAATACTTCCGCTCCGGTAAACAGCGGCGTGAACAGGCCCACCGTCAGGCCGAAGGAGTGGAACAGCGGCAGCGCCGACATAAAGCGATCGTTGGCGGTAAAGTCGGCGATGGTTTTAATCTGCTCGACGTTGGCGAGGATGCTCTTGTGGCTATGCACCACGCCCTTGGGGTTACCTTCCGAGCCGGAGGTGAAGAGAATAATCGCCGCATCTTCCGGCTGCTGCCTGACCTGCGCCAGCTTCGGCATCAGCAGGTGGCTGAAGATCCACAGCTTATCGGCGGCGGTCACCTCGCCTTTTAAATCTTCAAGGAATACCCAGCGCACCTGGGTCAGCTGCTCCGGCAGATGCCAGAGCTTGCCCTTATCGAGGAAGGTGCGGGAGGTGAACACGGTTTTGATTTCAGCGGCGGTAATCGCGCTGCTCAGGCCTTTTACTCCGGCGGTATAGTTCATCATCGCCGGAATGCGCCCGCGGGCGATGGCGCCAAAAATCACCGCCGCGCTGATCCCGGCGTTCGGCAGTATCAGGCCGATTTTCTCGCCCTGAGCGCTGTATTTTTCGAGAATTCGCGCGACAAACAGCGTTTTGGTCAGCAGCTTGCGATAGGTATCCGGCTGAAAGTTAATATCTTCCACGCAGTTTTTCCGCGCGCCGAAACGGTCCTGCGCCGCCAGCAGAGATTCATACAGCGTTTCCCGCGGGCGCACCGCCATCCGCGCTTCCATCATTATCTGATGCAGCATTTCGCCGGCGATTTTGCGGCGGTCGCGGGCCCGCGGCGCTTCCGGCATCGGCAGATGCGTTGGCGGCAGCAGGTGCAGCCGGATGCGCGGGAACGGGCGGCGTCTGACCAGCCCTTTCAGCCGGCTGAACGGGGTCAGCTCGGCGCCTTCGATACGCAGCGGTACAATGGTGGCCTGCGACTTCGCGGCGACGAACGCGGCGCCGTCATAGATTTTCATCAGCGATCCGCTCACCGAGATGCGCCCTTCCGGGAAGATAACCACCGGCCGTCCCTGCTCAATCAGGCGCACGAGGTGTTTAATCGACATCGGTTTTGTCGGATCGAGGGGAACAAAGTCGATAATCGGCGACAGCGCGCGCATAAACCAGCGCTGGCTAATGGAAGAGTACACCGCAAAGACCGGGCGAACGGGAAGAAACAGCGCCAGCAGGACCCCGTCGAGGAAAGAGACGTGGTTCGGGGTAATGAGGACTTTTTTGCCATGCAGAGCCTGCGTGTCACCGGTCAACCTGACCCGGTACATTCCTTTGAACAGCAGCCTGAAAAATGCCAAAAGCATAACAACTCCATTTGACCGGTTATTAAGTCATTGCAGGTTACACGAGAAGGCATTTGAAAGCAGTGTGGGGGAGAATTTTTTGGAATAAAAAAAACCTGCGCATCTGCGCAGGTCGGTGCAAGATAATCAGTACGAAAAGCGTACTTAAGAAACTCACCTATCAATACCTCTGGGACCCTGATTGTCCGGTTTTTTAGCCCCGCGACGCCAGCGCTAAAACGCAAGGGAATGAGCCTAAGTGCAACCAGTTATTACCATTTTCGCTAACTGTAACAGCGGCGAACGGCGGGCAAAAAAAACCTGCGCATCTGCGCAGGCTGGTGTAATTAAAGTGGTCAACGTGAAGTCGACTCCACCTATCAATACCTCTGGGATAGCCAGAATATCAATGCATTGAGCGGAGAAACCAGCGAACATTCGCAACAGCTAATCGCAAAGTGTAACCAAAGGTGTGAATTTACCCCCTGCCGTTTCATTCACCGCGCCGGCTGTGTGTAACTTAGTCATCAGCAGAGCAAACCTGCATCACATTTGCGTTAAACCGTTAGCCCTTATCCTTGAATCTGCCGCGCTTTCCCGTAACATAACCTAAATGTAAACGCTTTCCCTATAAAAGGTCTGGTATGGCGACAATTAAGGATGTAGCCCGACTCGCTGGAGTGTCCGTCGCTACCGTATCCCGCGTGATCAACAACTCCCCGAAAGCCAGTGAAGCCTCCCGTCAGTCGGTCGGCGCAGCGATGGAAATACTCAACTACCACCCGAACGCCAACGCCCGCGCGCTGGCGCAGCAGTCAACGGAAACCGTCGGCCTGGTGGTGGGCGACGTCTCCGACCCCTTTTTCGGCGCCATGGTCAAAGCCGTCGAGCAGGTCGCCTACAATACCGGCAACTTTTTGCTGATTGGCAACGGCTACCACAGCATCCAAAAAGAGCGCCAGGCGATTGAGCAGCTTATCCGCCACCGCTGCGCGGCGCTGGTGGTACACGCTAAAACGATCCCCGATGACGAGCTGGCCGGGCTGATGAAGCAAATTCCCGGCATGGTGCTTATCAACCGCATATTGTCCGGCTTTGAGCAGCGCTGTGTCGCGCTGGACGACCGCTACGGCGCGTGGCTGGCGACACGCCATCTGATTCAGCAGGGTCATACCCGCATCGGCTATCTGTGCTCTAACCACCCGATTTCGGATGCCGAAGATCGTCTGCAGGGCTACTACGACGCGCTCAAAGAGAGCGGCATTGCCATTAACGATCGGCTGGTGACGTTTGCCGAGCCTGATGAAAGCGGCGGCGAACAGGCGATGACCGAACTGCTGGGACGCGGCAGGAATTTTACCGCCGTCGCCTGCTACAACGACTCGATGGCCGCGGGCGCGATGGGGGTGCTGAACGATAACGGCATCGACGTGCCGCGCGAGATTTCGCTGATTGGCTTTGACGACGTTTTGATATCCCGCTACGTTCGCCCGCGTCTGACCACGGTGCGCTACCCGATTGTCACCATGGCGACCCAGGCTGCCGAACTGGCGCTAGCGCTGGCGGACAGGCTCCCGCCGCCGGAAATCACCCACCTGTTCAGCCCGACGCTGGTGCGCCGTCACTCGGTGGTCGCCCCGTCGGAGAGCGACAGGTCGTAGCGGTAGAGGTGCACGGCGGTGGCCGGATAGTCCAGGCCCTCGCCGATATAGCGCCAGCCAAAGCGCTCATAAAAATCCCGGCAGGCGGAGTAGAGATGCAGCTGCGGATAGCCGCTCCGGCGGGCATAATCAATAACGTGCCGCTGCAGTTTCCCCGCCAGCCCCTGCCCCCGCGCCTCTTCGGCGACGTACAGCGCCGCCATCCACGGAAACAGGTCCTGACGGCTGATCAGATCGCAGCGCCAGAGCCCCACCGTTGCCAGCAAAAGATCGCCATCAACGGCAATAAAGGTCAGCGGCAGCGCCCCCGGCGTCTGGCTGTGGGCGACGATGCTGGCAAAAAAGGCCTGCGGCAGCGTCTCGCCGCCGAAGGCCTGCCACAGCCACTGCGCGACCTGCGGCGCGTGCTGCGGCGCAGCGTAGAGGGGCAGAATGGTCATACCGGCTTTCCCTGAAAGATCGGCACCGACTCAAACAGGTAGCCGTCAAAGTCCGGCGCGTCCTCGTCCGACAGCTCCAGCAGGCTGTTTTTCACATTTTCCAGGTGCTGCCACATCGCCTGCCAGGCGCCCATCACGTCGCGGCGGCGCAGCGCGGCGAGAATCGCCTGCCGCTCGCCGAGCCACTTCAAGCGATAGGCGCGGCTGGCGATATGCACGTTAAACTGCTGCCAGAGCGGGCTGCTGTCCATCTGCAGCCAGATACGCTCAACCGTTGCCAGCAGCATCTGGTTTTGCGTCGCCCCGGCCAGCACCAGGTGAAACATCCGCGCGTTATCCTGGGAGGCGTCGTTGCTGGCAATCGCCCGCTGCTCCTGCTCGATGATGCGCTTGAGGTTGTCGATATCGGCGCGCGTCGCCATTTTTGCCGCAAAGGCGGCAATATTGCTCTCCAGCAGCTGGCGGGCCTGCAGAATCTCAAACGGACCGACGTCGCTGCTCAGCATCTGCTCCTCCTCGCTATCGTCCTCGTGGGGGATACGCATCACGTAAACGCCCGAGCCCTGGCGAATATCGACCGTGCCCTGCAGCTCCAGCATCAGCAGGGCTTCGCGGACGATGGTGCGGCTGACGCCGTAGGTTTCGGCGATATTGCGTTCCGGCGGCAGCCGCGACCCGATGGGATAACGCCCCTGCGCAATCTGGGCGCGCAAATCATCGCCAATTTCCTGGTAGGGTTTCTTTTCCGGCGGAATGATAGCCTTCTCCACAATATCACCTGTGCCTTATCTGCGAGTGAATCCATATCGGCGCTATCTTAGCAAAATTTACGCCGGGCTAGCGCAACTCATCGTCGATATCCAGCGTCAGCTCGCGGCTTTCGCGCAGCGCGCGAAACCAGCTGGCGGAAGCCTTCGGCCGCCGCGCCCGGTCGTTCTGCAGATCGATTTCAATCAGCCCGTAGCGATTTTTAAAGGCGTTCATCGGCGACACGTTATCGGTAAACGCCCACAGCATATAGCCGTGACAGTTGGCTCCCGCCTCCCGCGCGAGCAGCGTTTGCCAGAGATGCTCGCTGATAAAGCGAATACGGTACGCGTCGACAATGGTGCCTTCGTCGTTGCGAAACTGGTCTTCGTTTTCGACGCCCATACCGCTTTCGGCGACAAACCACGGAATATTGCGGTAATCATGTTTAATCCGCATCGCCATATCAAAGACAATGCGCGGATAGATTTCCCAGCCGCGGGAGGCGTTCATTCGCCGCCCGGGCAGCTCGAAGGGCTCGTAATACCAGGCCGGATGGAACGGCGTCTGCGGGTGCCAGGCGCGCGACGGCGCCTTAACCCGGTGCGGATAGTAGAGGTTAATGCCCAGCTCATCCACGGTATTGTCGCGGATAATCGCCAGCTCTTCGGCGCTATACTCCCAGGCGACGTCGTGCTGCGTCAGCAGCGCAAATAGTTCTGGCGGATACTCGCCGTGGACCAGCGGGTCGAGGAAGATACGGTTATAGAACAGATCGTAAACTTCCGCCGCGCGCACGTCGTGCGCCGCCGCTGAGCGCGGGTAGGTCACCTCCGGATTGAGAATGCAGCCTACCGTCCCGCGATAGCCCCTGTCGCGAAACAGCCTGACCACCTTCGCCGTCGCCAGCACCTTGTGGTGGTTCCACTGCATCCACGTGCTGGTGTTCTGCTCGTAGGGCCAGCGCAGCGCGTCAAGGTAGACGCGGGTTTGCACGACAATCGGCTCATTGAAGGTAAACCAGCGCGTGACCTTTTGATGGTAGCGGGCGAACACCTTCTCCGCGTAGCGCACGAACAGCTCAACGACCTTTTTGGCCGCCCAGCCGCCGTACTGCTCCAGCAGATAGCCCGGCAGCTCGTAGTGTTCAAGGCAGATCATCGGCTCGATACCGTTAGCCAGCAGCTCGTCGAACAGCTGGTCATAGTAGGCCGCATACTCCTCATCAACCGTGACGTTTTCATAATCGGTCAGAAAGCGCGACCAGTTGATTGAGGTGCGGTAGTGGGTCAGCCCCGCCAGCTTCATCAGCTGGACGTCCTCACGAAAGCGGTTGATAAAATCGGTGGCCACCGCCGGGCCGTAGCCGTTATGCCAGACGTGGCGGTCGCGTTTGTACCAGAGATCGGGCCAGGAGTCCTGCCCCTCTTTCTTGCCGCTCCAGCCCTCGGTCTGCCAGGCGGAGGCCGCCGCGCCGAGGATAAAATCGTTGGGAATCGCAATCCTTTTTGTGCTCATCATATCCTCAGGCGTTGTTGGCGATCTGTGAGTTTTCCGCCTGCCGCTGCGCGGTTTCCAGACGGCGGGAGGCAATCTTCACAAACGGCAGGTAAATCAGTACCGCGGTGATGATACAAACCAGCTGGGTCACCACCGCCCCCATCGAACCGGCGGTAGAGAGCCAGGCGTTAATCAGCGGCGGCGTAGTCCAGGGCACCATCACCACCGCTTTTCCGGCAAATCCGGCCGCCGTCGCGAAGTAGCCGATGCTGCCGGTCACCAGCGGCGTGATGATAAAGGGGATCGCGAGGATCGGATTGAGCATGATCGGCATACCGAAAATCACCGGTTCGTTAATATTGAACAGCCCCGGGCCAATCGACAGTTTGGCGATCTCTTTCATCTCCTTGCGCCTGCTGGCGATCATTACCGCAATCAGCAGGCCGATGGTCAGCCCCGAGCCGCCGATGCTCATATAGACGTCCCAGAACGGCATGGTGATAATATTCGGCACCTCTTTTCCCTGCTCGAAGGCGCTCATATTGACGGTAATCGCCCCCAGCAGCAGCGGCTCGCGGATCGGTTTGATCATCTGATTGCCGTGAATACCGATCACCCAGAACAGCTGGGCGACGAACATCAGCAGCAGGATCCCCGGCAGGCTTTGCACCACACGCTCCAGCGGCTGCTGCACCACCAGATAGACCGCGTCATACAGATACATGCCGGTTAGCTGATGGAAAATAAAGCCAAAGGTAGCGATGGCGGTGGTGGTAATAATCGCCGGGATCAGCGCCGAAAACGACGCCGCCACGTTCGGCGGCACGGTATCCGGCATCTTTATCTTCAGGCCCTTGCGCGTCTCCAGCCAGCAGTAAATCTCTACCGACAAAATGGCGATAAACATGCCGAGGAACAGGCTGCGGGTATCTGAAAACTGGCGCAGCAGCACGTCTTTGACCACGTGCATCTGGCCGTCGACCATCATCTCGACGGTGGTTGGAGTGACGCAGATAAAGCAAATCACCGCCAGCAGCCCAGGGAACAGGCTCTTGATACCGTTAATGCGCCCCAGCTCGATGCCGATCAGAAAAACGGCGCCGATATTAAGGAAGTTGAGGGTCGCATAGTTGATAGCGCTGGTAATCGGCTTGAGCGCGGCGAGAAACGATAGCGACTGAAAGCTGGCGAGTCCGTTTTTCGGGTCCAGCACCATGTTTGAGATCAGCACCGAAAAGGCGCCGACGATGATCACCGGCATCAGGGTAATAAAGGCGGATTTTATCGCCATGATGTAGCGGTAGCTGTTGAATTTCGTGGCGAAACTCCCCAGTGAGTCGATCAATTTTTCCTGCAATGCCATAGAGGATACCTCAGGTTGAAGGGCTTTTTGCGCGCCAGGTGTACAGCCGAGCACCTTTTGGCATACCAAAAAAATAGTAACTGGCGGCAAAAAGTTCTGTGATTCAGATCTCAACGCGCAATTTGGCATTCCAGATTTTTTATAAAATTAAATATTGGCATACCGCATTGGCGACATCGATTTTCACCGCGGCGCAGTTCCTGCAAAAAGCGTGATCCCGATAGTTTTTTGCGCGGCGTAGAGGTCATATCCCCCTGAATGTCTGTGATAAACTGCGAAACACCACGTGATATCAGGAATCGATTAATGGCTACAATGCTGGATGTCTCAATTCGCGCAGGCGTCTCTAAAGCGACGGTTTCCCGCGTGTTGAACGGCACAGGTCAGGTAAAAGAGAGTACCCGTCAGCAGGTATTCAAAGCGATGGAGGAGCTGGGGTATCGGCCGAACTTTCTCGCCCGTTCGCTGGCCAACCGCACGAGTAACAGCATCGGACTGGTGGTTTCCACCTTCGACGGCTTCTACTTTGGCCGTCTGCTGCAGCAGGCCTCGCGCCAGACCGAAGCCTGGGGAAAGCAGCTGATTGTCACCGACGGCCACGATGCGCCGGAGCGCGAAGAAGAAGCGGTGCAGATGCTTGCCGATCGTCAGTGCGACGCCATCATCCTCTATACCCGCCATATGAGCGAAAAGAAGATCATGTCGCTGATCGACGCCGTCGATATGCCGCTGGTGGTGATTAACCGCGACGTCAGCCTCGCCCGCGATCGCTGCGTGTTCTTCGAGCAGGAGGATGCCGCCTTCCAGGCGGTGAACTATCTGATTACTCAGGGCCATCGCGAGATCGCCTGCCTGACGGTTCCTATGCACACGCCAACGGGCAAAGCCCGCCTGCAGGGTTACCGCAAGGCGCTGAAGAAAAATGGTATTGCGTGGGATCCGGCGAAAGTGAAATACGGCGATTCAACGATGACCCGCGGCTACGAGCTGTGCCGAGAGCTGCTGGAGGAGAAAACGCCGTTCAGCGCGCTTTTTTCCTGTAACGACGATATGGCGCTCGGCGCCTCAAAAGCGCTGCATCAGGCGGGGCTGCGGATCCCACAGGACGTTTCGCTATTTGGTTTTGATGACGCCCCCAGCGCAAAATGGCTGGAGCCGGGCCTGTCGACGGTCTATCTGCCCATCGACAATATGATCACCACCGCCATCGATCAGGCGATCAAGCTTGCCAACCATCAGCCGATCGAAACGATCCCGCCGTTTACCGGCACGCTGGTGCTGCGCGAGTCGGTCACGACGGGTCCCTTTTTAGATCAGATTTGCTCTAAGACCAGCAGCTCCTGAATGGTCTGGCGGCGGCGAATCAGCCGCGCGCTGCCGTTATCGAACAGCACTTCCGGCAGCAGCGGGCGGCTGTTGTAGTTCGAGGACATCGACGCGCCGTAGGCGCCGGTATCGTGCAGCACCAGGTAATCGCCCGGCGCCACATCAGGCAGCAGGCGCGTTTCCACTTTCCCCCCTTCCTGCTGGGTAAAGACGTCCCCGGATTCGCACAGCGGCCCGGCGACCACGGTTTCAATCATCGGCGCCGCGCTGAGGTCGCGACCATCCGCCGCCAGGGCGCTGATATGGTGGTAGCTGCCGTACATCGCCGGACGCATCAGGTCGTTAAAGCCGGCGTCAATCAGCACGAAGTGGCGGCTGCCCATCTCCTTCACGCTGCGCACCTGAGAGACCAGCACGCCGGATTCCGCCACCAGGAAACGACCCGGTTCGAGCTCCAGCTTCACCGGATGCCCCAGGTGCTTCGCCACCTGCTCGCGCGCGGCGTTCCACAGACCGTAATAGTGATCGGTATCGATCGCCTCTTCGCCTTCGCGGTACGGGATCGACAGGCCGCCGCCGGCGGAGATCGCCTGCAGATCCTGACCAAACTCGATCACCTGGCGCACCATCGCGCCGCATACCTGCTCGAGGTGGGCATAATCCACCCCTGAGCCAATGTGCATGTGAATCCCCACCAGCTGCAGCTGATAGCGGCGCATCACCTCCAGCGCCGCCGGCAGATGGCTGTACCAGATCCCGTGCTTGCTGTTCTCACCGCCGGTATTGGTTTTCTGGCTATGGCCGTGACCGAATCCCGGGTTGACCCGCAGCCATACACGATGGCCCGGCGAGACTTCCCCCAGCTGGCTCAGCATATCCACCGATCCGGCGTTGACCGGGATCTGCAGCTCCTTGACCCGCTCCAGCGTTGCGTCGTCGATCAGATCGGCGGTGAAGACAATATCTTCCGGATGCTGCTGCGGATCGTAGCCCGCCGCCAGCGCGCGCTCAATCTCGCCAAGCGACACGGAATCCACCTTCACGCCCTGCTCGCGCATCAGGCGCAGGATATGAATATTCGAGCACGCTTTCTGCGCAAAGCGCACCACGTCAAACTTGCTGAGCTGGGCAATCTGGCGGCGAATAATCTGCGCGTCGTAAACCCATACCGGGCAGCCAAACTCGGCGGGCAGGCGCAGCAGGTTATCTGCGGTCAGGTCGGTATCGGTGGCGTAAAGCGAGCGTGGCATGGTTAACTCCGGCGTTGTCTGCGTTGGGCGTGTTTTTTTATGATTACGCCATAGCCCGAAGGGAATAAAAAATATCGTTTTATCGTGAGTCTATGCAAAAATGATATGGATACCTGATGCCACCCGAGAGCCGCCATGCCCGCCGTCAATTTGCGCCATATCGAAATCTTCCACGCGGTGATGACCACCGGCAATCTGACCGAGGCCGCCCGCATGCTGCATACCTCGCAGCCGACGGTCAGCCGGGAGCTGGCGCGCTTTGAAAAGGGGCTGGGGCTGAAGCTTTTTGAGCGCGCTCGCGGCCGCCTGCAGCCCACGGTGCAGGGGCTGCGGCTGTTTGAAGAGGTACAGCGGTCGTGGTACGGGCTGGACAGAATCGTCAGCGCGGCGGAAAGCCTGCGCGAGTTTCGCCAGGGCGAGCTGTCGGTGGTGTGCCTGCCGGTCTTTTCCCAGTCGTTTTTACCGCTGCTGCTGCAGCCGTTTCTGGCGCGCTATCCGGAGGTCAGCCTGCAGATTGTCCCCCAGGAGTCGCCTCTGCTGGAGGAGTGGCTCTCCGCCCAGCGCCACGATCTTGGCCTGACCGAAACCCTGCATACCCCCGCCGGAACCGAACGCACGCCGCTGCTGACGCTGAATGAAGTCTGCGTCCTGCCGCAGGGCCACCCGCTCGCCGCGAAGCAGGTTCTGACCCCCGCCGATTTCCACGGCGAAAACTACATCAGCCTGTCGCGGACCGACAGCTATCGCCAGCTGCTTGACGCTCTGTTCCTTGAACATCAGGTCAAGCGGCGGATGGTGGTCGAAACCCACAGCGCGGCGTCGATTTGCGCGATGGTGCGTGCGGGCGTCGGCATCTCGATCGTCAATCCGCTCACCGCCCTTGACTATGCTGAAAGCGGCGTCGCGGTGCGCCGCTTCAGCGTCGATGTGCCTTTTACCGTCAGCATGATCCGCCCGCTGCACCGCCCCGGCTCGGCGCTGGTCGACGCCTTTATTCACCATTTACAGCACAGCCTGGCGCAGATTCAGCGCCCGCTCGATACGGTGCTTAAGAAAGCATAAATGCCATCGCGTCCGCGGCATGAATGGCCGCGGTATCAAATCCCGGCCTTTCTGCGGGCACCAGCGGCCGCTCGTTTTCGCCATTCGCTCCTTTTATGGTTACCCCGGAGAAACAAACATGTGATCGGCTTTCCACTTCTCTCGTCGATCGTTTCCATTTAGAAAATTATCCTATAAGTTAAATGAAACATTGTTTCATTTAACTACGGGACCAGCGGATGTTTATTTTTCATAAAGAGACCACCCTCGACGATCTGGGTAACGGCGTGACCCGGCGTATTCTGGCGCACGATGGCAAAATGATGGCAGTTGAGGTTAATTTTGACGCCGGGGCCGTCGGGCCGATGCATAACCACCCTCACGAGCAGCTGACCTACGTGCTTTCAGGCGAGTTCGAATTCACGATCGGTGATGAGAAACATGTGGTTAGCGCCGGCGACACGCTCTACAAGCGGCCGAATATTATGCACGGCTGCGTATGCCTGAAGGCGGGAACCCTGCTGGATACCTTTACGCCCATGCGTCAGGATTTTCTGCCAGGCTAATATTCCCCCGGGCATGCCGCCGGCATGCCCCTCTACGCTTTCGTCCTCCCTCCTCCGCCATATTATTTGTTAATAAATAGGTGAAAATTAAATCATTAGCCGGGCAATCAAATGCCTCAAACCTTCTTCACTTCACACTCTTAGCCTCTCCCTCAGCCCCTTACGGGCGGTGTAAAACGTCGACCATCGCATTTTTTGAAACATCGTTTCGACTCCGATCACATTTCCGTTATGAATCGAATGACTCCGTAATAAATAGCAATAAAATAAAATTAAAACGGTGTTTTATAAAATGAGAAGCGCCGGGCATAGCAAAGCCGAGCAGAGGCGCGCCCGGCAAGAAACGGCGGGTGACAACCGAGACCAACGCAGGGTTCAACAAGGAAGGAAGCGCCAGCACAGACACCAGCAACAGATTAATTTTTCCGGCTACCTTTCAGCGCACGTGACGCCCGCAGCTTGAAGCTCGCCGGATTTAAACCGAATCCGTTTTACAAACTCGTAAGCCAGGTAGGTATGTATGAATGAAAACAAGCTCCTGGGATTGGCATGGATATCGCCCTATATCATCGGGCTGATAATCTTTACCGCCTTTCCCTTTGTTTCATCTTTCTTCCTCAGTTTCACTGAGTACGATTTGATGAGTCCGCCGGTATTTAACGGCATTGAAAACTATCGCTACATGCTGACCGAAGATTCGCTCTTCTGGAAGTCCATGGGCGTCACCTTCGCCTATGTCTTTTTAACCATTCCGCTGAAGCTGGCCTTTGCGCTGGGCATCGCCTTTGTTCTGAACTTTAAGCTGCGCGGAATCGGTTTCTTCCGTACCGCGTATTATATTCCTTCTATTCTCGGCAGCTCCGTGGCTATCGCCGTGCTGTGGCGCGCGCTGTTCGCTATCGACGGCCTGCTGAACAGCTTTATCGGCGTGCTGGGCTTCGACCCGGTCAACTGGCTCGGCGAGCCGTCGCTGGCGCTGATGTCGGTGACCCTGCTGCGCGTCTGGCAGTTCGGTTCGGCGATGGTTATCTTCCTCGCGGCGCTGCAGAACGTTCCGCAATCGCAGTACGAAGCGGCGATGATCGACGGCGCCTCGAAGTGGCAGATGTTTATGAAGGTCACGGTGCCGCTGATTACGCCGGTGATTTTCTTCAACTTCATTATGCAAACCACCCAGGCGTTCCAGGAGTTTACCGGACCGTATGTGATAACCGGCGGCGGCCCGACCTACTCCACCTATCTGTTCTCGCTCTATATCTACGACACCGCATTTAAGTACTTCGATATGGGCTACGGCGCGGCGCTGGCATGGGTGCTGTTCCTGGTCGTCGCGGTATTTGCCGCTATTGCCTTTAAGTCTTCGAAATATTGGGTGTTCTATTCCGCCGATAAGGGAGGCAAAAATGGCTGATATCCAACAAATTTCCGCGGCTCGTGATATCGCAGAGCGCGAGGTTGCCAGAACGCTGCGCCGTGAAAAAATAAACGCCAGCGTCCGCTATGTGATCCTGCTGATCGTGGGCCTGCTGATGCTCTATCCGCTGGTGTGGATGTTCTCGGCATCGTTCAAACCGAACCATGAGATCTTCACCACCCTAAGCCTGTGGCCCGCTCACGCGACCTGGGACGGGTTTATCAACGGCTGGAAAACCGGGACCGAATACAACTTCGGCCACTATATGCTGAATACCTTCAAGTATGTGATCCCGAAAGTGATCCTGACCATTATCTCCTCCACCATCGTGGCGTACGGCTTTGCCCGCTTCGAGATCCCGTGGAAGAAGTTTTGGTTCGCCACCCTCATCACCACCATGCTGCTGCCGAGCACCGTACTGCTTATCCCGCAGTACCTGATGTTCCGCGAAATGGGGATGCTGAACAGCTATATGCCGCTGTACCTGCCGCTGGCCTTCGCCACCCAAGGGTTCTTCGTCTTCATGCTGATCCAGTTCCTGCGCGGCGTGCCGCGCGATATGGAAGAGGCGGCGCAGATTGACGGCTGCAACTCCATCCAGGTGCTGTGGTACGTGGTGGTGCCGATTTTAAAACCGGCGATTATCTCGGTCGCCCTGTTCCAGTTTATGTGGTCAATGAACGACTTTATTGGTCCGCTGATTTACGTCTATAGCGTCGATAAGTATCCGATCGCGCTGGCGCTGAAAATGTCTATCGACGTTACGGAAGGCGCTCCGTGGAACGAAATTCTGGCAATGGCGAGCATCTCCATTCTGCCATCCATCATCGTATTCTTCCTGGCTCAACGCTACTTCGTACAGGGCGTCACCAGCAGCGGGATTAAAGGTTAAGAGGGAAAAACATGGCTGAAGTTATTTTCAACAAACTGGAAAAGGTCTACTCCAACGGCTTTAAAGCGGTACACGCTATCGATCTGAAAATCGCTGACGGGGAGTTTATGGTGATCGTCGGGCCGTCCGGCTGCGCCAAATCCACCACCCTGCGCATGTTGGCGGGCCTGGAAACCATCAGCGGCGGCGAAGTACGCATCGGGGAGAAAATCGTCAATAACCTCGCCCCGAAGGCGCGCGGCATTGCGATGGTATTCCAGAACTACGCGCTCTATCCGCATATGACGGTGCGCGAAAACCTCGCCTTTGGCCTCAAGCTGAGCAAGCTGCCAAAGGAGCAGATTGAAAGCCAGGTTAACGAAGCGGCAAAAATCCTCGAGCTGGAGGAGCTGCTCGACCGTCTGCCGCGCCAGCTCTCCGGCGGCCAGGCCCAGCGCGTGGCGGTTGGCCGGGCGATTGTTAAAAAGCCGGACGTGTTCCTGTTCGATGAGCCGCTCTCTAACCTCGACGCCAAGCTGCGCGCCTCGATGCGCATCCGAATCTCTGACCTGCACAAGCAGCTGAAGAAATCCGGCAAGCCGGCGACCACCGTTTACGTCACCCACGATCAAACCGAAGCCATGACCATGGGCGACCGCATCTGCGTGATGAAGCTGGGCCACATCATGCAGGTGGACACCCCGGATAATCTGTACCACAAGCCAAAGAATATGTTTGTGGCCGGCTTTATCGGCGCGCCGGAGATGAACATCCGCCCTTGCAAGCTGGTTGATCGCAGCGGCCGCCTGCATATGAACATCGGCGACGATCTGCTGCCCCTCAACGACGCGCTGCAGAGCAAAGCCGAAGGCTACAAAGACCAGCCGCTGTTCTACGGCGTGCGCCCGGAGTTTGTCTCCATCTCGGACCAGCCGTTCGCCGAAGGCTGCGGCTCCGGCGAGATGGTTCGCGTGGAAAATATGGGCCACGAGTTCTTTGTCTATATGAAAGTCGCCGATTATGAGCTGACCGCCCGCGTCCCTTCCGACGAAGCCAGGCCGATTATCGAAAAAGGCCTGCATCGTAAGATCTATTACCGGTTCGATCTCAACAAGTGCCATCTCTTTGATGCGTCGACCGAACAGAACATCTCTCTGTAATCACTGGAGTATTAAAATGAAAAAAGTGCTCTTAAGCGCCGCAATCTCCGCCACTCTGGGCTTGACCGCGCTCCCTTCTCTGGCGCAGGACGTTAACCTGCGCATGTCCTGGTGGGGCGGCAACGGCCGCCATCAGGTGACCCTGAAAGCGCTGGAAGAATTTCATAAGCAGAATCCGGATATTAACGTCAAGTCGGAATATACCGGCTGGGACGGCCACCTCTCGCGCCTGACCACGCAAATCGCCGGCGGCACCGAGCCTGACGTGATGCAGACCAACTGGAACTGGCTGCCTATTTTCTCGAAAAATGGCGACGGCTTTTACGACCTGAATAAGATGAAGGACGTCATCGATCTCAGCCAGTTTGACGCGAAGGAGCTGCAGTCCACCACCGTTAACGGCAAGCTCAACGGCATTCCCATTTCCGTCACCGCCCGGGTGTTCTACTTTAACGATGAAACCTGGGAAAAAGCCGGCGTCGCGTTCCCCAAAACCTGGGACGAGCTGATGGCGGCGGGAAAAGCCTTTGAAAGCAAGCTCGGCAAGCAGTACTACCCGGTGGTGCTGGAGCACCAGGACACCCTGGCGCTGCTGAACTCTTACATGATTCAGAAGTACAACCAGCCGGCTATCGACGATAAAACCAAGAAATTCTCCTACAGCAAAGAGCAGTGGGTCGAGTTTTTCCAGATGTATAAAAAGCTTATCGACAGCCACGTGATGCCGGATACCAAGTACTTTGCCTCATTCGGCAAGAGCAACATGTATGAGATGAAGCCGTGGATTCAGGGCGAATGGGCGGGAACCTATATGTGGAACTCCACCATTAACAAATACTCCGACAACCTCAAGCCGCCGGCGAAGCTGGCGCTGGGCGAATACCCCATGCTGCCGGGAGCCACCGACGCCGGCCTGTTCTTTAAGCCCGCGCAGATGCTCTCGATCGGTAAATCGACGAAAAACCCGGAAGCGGCGGCGAAGGTGATTAACTTCCTGCTGAACAACAAAGCCGGGGTCGATACCTTAGGGCTCGAGCGCGGCGTGCCGCTGAGTAAAGTCGCGGTGCAGTACCTGACCGAAGACGGCACGATCAAGGTTGACGATCCGGCGGTTTCCGGGCTGCGGCTGGCGCAGTCTCTGCCGGCGAAGCTCTCCGTGTCGCCGTACTTCGACGATCCGCAGATCGTTGCCCAGTTCGGTACCTCCCTGCAGTACATCGATTACGGGCAGAAATCCGTGGAAGAGACGGCGGTGGACTTCCAGCGTCAGTCGGACCGCATTCTCAAGCGCGCCATGCGCTAATTACACCCTGCCAAACCTCCCCGCGGCTCCCGCTGCGGGAGGACTTGCCAGAAGCCCGCCACGAAAGACAACATCATCCCGCCGGGCGCCAGGACCGGCGGTTTTCTTTATCCTCAGAAGAAGTATTTGAAGCGCACGCGAGCGCCGTAGCGTTCGTCCGCGCCCGCGCTTTTCTCCGCCGATGAATCCAGCCACGAGGCGTAGGCGCCGAGGTAAATGTTAAAATTCGCCATATCCATGATATTCGGCAGCAGCCACGAGGCGTGCAGCGTGTGGATGTCATAGCGTCCCGGGGCAAGCACGGCGCACTCGTTGTCGCATTCTGCGCTCACGCCCGCCAGATTAAACTGGTCGATTTTGTTATGCGCATAGATGTAGCCCAGCTCCACGCGATGCCACAACGCGTTGATGCCGGCGCTGAAGTCCTGTTCATCCGTGGCGTCAAGATAGGCGGTGCTCAGATTCACCACCGCGCCATCCTGCGGGTCGGCCTTTTGCGTGTTCCAGCTCATGGTCATGCCGTAGCCGGTACGGCTCGACTGGTCGACCCAGCGGCCGCGTGAGTCCTGATAGCCGTAGGCGTTATTGACGAGGTTACTCTCCATCGCCGCCGCCACCGACCACGCGCCGGAGTGCCACGCCACCACCGGACGCACATAGGCGACGTTTTTCTGGTTATCCAGCGCGTTGCCGTGATAGTTGCGATCGACGAAGAGCGTGCTGCCGTCCTCCACCAGCGTATTCACCTCGACGTACCAGCTGTCGAGATTTTTGCTCAGCAGGAAGTTGCCGCCGCTGCTGCTGCGTCCGCGCCCCTCTTTCATCGGTAATGCCTCCAATTAGTAGAACATGTATTTCTCGATGAATGAGCCGATGACTTTTTCGTGCAATTCGATGGAACGTGAAAAACATATTGTTTTGCGTGCCAGCCGCTTGATACGGGTTCGCAGCGTCAGATTGTTTCGCTCAATGCGCTGTGTGAAAATTTTACCAGTCAGATGTATCTCCTTCGGCACCTCTCTGGCGTAGCTTCCCCAATCGTCGCTCGTTATCATGCCAATGCTGAAGGGGGTCAATAACGCCAGCAGCGCCTGACATGTCTCATCATTACGGGGGCCGAACGTATAAGCCAGAACGCCCCCTGTTTTGGTGTTGTAGGCATACCAGAGCCAGTGCTGCCGGGCTTTACTGCCGACAAAGCCCCATTGCTCATCGAGTTCACAGATAAGAGCCACATCTGCATGGGCAACCGGAGAGGATGTTATTCGCTTCGGCGCGAGTTTTTTAAAGTGCGGATGACGGTGTTAATGCCGATTTTTAGCGTTCTTGCCGTATCCCGGACACCGGCACCGTTGAAGGCCATTTCGGTAATTTTCTCTTTGACACCCGGCTTACGGGCTTCATAGGTATAGGTGAGTAAAAACACGCGGTGGCAGTCACGACAGCGAAATCTGTCACGGCCTTTAGGGTTCTGACCATGGCGATAAACCTGAGCAGACTGACAACGGGGACAATGAACGTTAACGCTGGCCATGAGAAAACCTCAAAAGCGGGCATTATACATCATTCAACTAATTAGAGGCATTACCAGCACGGCAATAATAACCCGCCCATCGTCGCAGACGGGTTATTAACGACCAAATAAAACAGTGACGATGTTATTCGAGCTGCCAGGCTCCGGCCTCAGATAAGCTGGCGGATCCGCTCCACGCAAATAAGGTTAATTCACGGCGGTCAGCATCCGGATAAATACGGCTGCTGAGGCAGGCTTCGCCCTCGTTAACGAAGACCTCGACGGAAGAGCTGTCGAAGAATATCCGTAGCTTCAGCGGCGCCCCGGCGGTTAACGGCACGCTGCGCGCGCCGCACAGTCGATGCTGCGGATAGTGACGCTCCAGCACCAGGCGCTGCATCTGCGCATCAACGTAGACCCGCAGGCCGTCGCCAAAGCGGAGGCCGTATTGCTCAGCGCTGCAGCTGGCGCTATCCCAATGCAGGATAACCTCCATCGCCTCGCAGTTTTCCACCAGCGTGGTCTGCTGGTTTTTCAAGGTGCTTACCGGCCACGGGAACCACGCTCCGCGCAGGCTTTCGACCTCTTTAGCCGGGCGCATCCGCAGCCGGCTGTCGGCGCTCAGGCTCAGCTCGCGCGGCAGCGAGAGCATCCCCGCCCAGCCGTCCTGCTGCTCCGGCAGCGGCGATTCCCACATATCCAGCCAGCCGATAACGATTCGCCGACCATCCGGCGTCAGAAAGCTCTGCGGCGCGTAAAAATCATGCCCGCTGTCCATCTCTACAAACTCGCCTTCGCGCACAAACTTCCCCCCCGGCTGCCAGTCGCCGAGCAGGTAGCCGCTCTGGAACAGGTTACGATTCTGATAGCCCTGCGCCGCCATGCCCTGCGGAGAAAACATCAGCACGCGCCTGTCGTTGAGGGTAAAAAAGTCCGGGCACTCCCACATGTAGCCCATCTCTTTTTCCGCCTCATCAAGCACGCCCGCGTCCTGCCACTGGCGCAGATCGGCCGAACGGTAGAGGCGCACCTGGCCGACGTCGCCGAGGCGCGCGCCGACAACCATGTACCAGCTATCCCCCTCGCGCCACACCTTAGGATCGCGGAAATGGTGCAGCCCCGGCGGGGTATCGAGGACCATCCCCTGGCGCTCAAAGTGGATGCCGTCGCGGCTGGTCGCCAGGCACTGCACCTGATACAGGTTGGCCTCGTCGTTCGGGTCGCCGTGGAATTTATGCCCGGTATAAATCAGCGCCAGCGTATCGCCGTCGACCACCGCGGAGCCGGAGAAGCAGCCGTCCTTATCCTCCGGGCCTTCCGGCGCCAGCGCCACCGGCAGATGCTCCCAGTGCACTAAATCTTTACTGCGCGCATGGCCCCAGTGCATCGGCCCCCACTGCGTCGAGTAGGGATGGTGCTGGTAAAAGGCGTGATACCAGCCGTCGAACCACACCAGGCCGTTAGGATCGTTGATCCAGCCCGCGCGGGCGGCAAGATGGTAGCGCGGGTACCAGCGCAGGTTCAGCGCACCACTTTTCGCCTGCAGTTCCCGTTCGGCGTTGCTAATTGAGTAGGTCATAGTCTTCACTCTTGTCATTCAAATAACGGAGGGTTGCGGCATCATCGGGTCGGATGGTGACTTAGCCGAGCGCAGCAAGAAGATGGAGATAAAGGTGGTGAAGAACACCAGCAGGCCCATAATCAAATAGGACCGGGCAAAGCCGTATATCTCGTAGCTATAGCCCGCCAGCGGCGACAGCACGGTCGCGATAACCGAGCTGGTGCAGGCAAAGCCCACCAGATAGAGCGTCGATGAGAGGCGCTTATCAAAGTTTAAGCTGTTGTATTTAAAAATAGATACCAGCAGGATCGGCAGCTCGACCGCGTGCAGCAGCTTGGTTATTGAGATGAGCAGCGGCCCCTCCACCAGCCCGGAGGCCACCATCCGCAGCGCCATCACCATACCGGCGAAAATCAGGCCATTTTTCGCGCCAATGCGGTTAACCAGCCAGGGCGCGCAGAACATCCCTGCCGCCTCAAGAAACACCTGGAATGAGTTCAGGTAGCCGTACATGGCGTTGCCCTCCTGCAGCGTGGCGAACTGCGAGGAGAAATAGACCGGGAACTGCTGGTCGTAGACGCCGTAAATACAGGTGCCGACGACGAAAAACACCAGCGCCCAGAAGCGGCGCAGAGTGAGCAGACGCAGCGCGTCCTCCAGCGTCACCTTGCCGCCCGCCACCGCTTCCTCCATCGCCTGCGGCGCAGAGGAGACCCGCAGCCTCGCCAGCAGGACAAAGAATACCAGGCCGGAGCAGCTGGCGACGGCAAAGTTCAGCTTCGGGTTGATGTTAAACAGCAGGCCGGCAAAAAAGGTCGCCACCGCCCAGCCCAGCGATCCCCACATCCGCGCCTTGCCGAACTCAAACTGGCTCTGGCGCGCCACGCGCTCGGTGTAGGATTCCAGCACGCCGATCCCGCCGTTAAAGGTCAGGCCGATGTAGATCCCGCCAAAAACGCTGCCGAGAAAAATGTTAATACCCAGCAGGTAGCCGAACAGCAGATAGGCGGGCCCGGAGAGGATCAGCAGCGCGGTGATATACCAGAGCAGGTTTTTACGCAGGCCGAGCTTATCCTGAATAAAGCCGTAGCAAATTTGGGCAAACAGCGCCGAAACGGAGAGAACCGCGTAGATGATGCCGGTATCCCCCGCCTTCAGTCCGACCTCCTGATGGAGCCAGATAGAGAGCAAAGAGCCGGACGAAGACCAGGTCACGAAAAAGAAAAACAGTAAGGCGCTGAGTATCGGATAGCTGTGAGAGTGATGTGCTTTCATCATGACGTTCTCTGTTGGAGTAATGCGCAGATGGTAACGTTAACAAAACGCAAAGCTCATGCTCTTTAGCTGAAATACATGATGTTAATCACATAAGTTAACGTTAACATAACAGAGATGCGATCGCGATCAAATATTCCTCGCCATCGCTGCGGCACAACCTGCGATAGAATATCGCATGATCCTTTTACATCAGCGACTTAGTTATATAGCCTGTTGCCTGACGACAGCGTTGGAGTAGTAAATATGGCATCTTTGAAAGATGTGGCAAAACTGGCGAATGTCTCTCTAATGACGGTCTCACGGGCGCTGAATAGCCCGGAGCGCCTGAAGCCAGAGACTCTGGCTCGCGTTCAGGCCGCCATTGAACAGACCAACTACGTCCCCGATCTCTCCGCCAAAAAAATACGCGGCGCCCACGCTACGCCAAACACCATCGGAGTACTGGCGCTGGATACCGTCACCACCCCCTTCTCGGTGGAAATTACGCTCTCAATCGAAGAAACCGCGCGGGCGCACGGCTGGAACAGCTTCGTGGTCAATATGTTTTCCGACGATAGCCCGGAAACTATCGTCGATCTGCTGCTCTCCCACCGACCGGACGGGATTATCTACACCACCATGGGGCTGCGCCAGGTGCCGCTCCCGGCCAAGCTGCTGACCCTCCCCTGCGTGCTGGCCAACTGCGAAAGCCTGCACGACCCGGTGGCCAGCTATGTTCCGGACGACGAGCAGGGTCAGTATGCGGCGGTGCAGGCTCTGCTGGCGGCGGGCTATCGCCGCCCGCTGTGCCTGCATCTGCCGGCGAAACATCTGGCGACCGTGCGCCGACGCCAGGGGCTGGAGCGCGCCTGTCGGGAAGCGGGTATCGATCCGCATACGCTCGAACACCGTTATATGGAGTATGGCGATGAGCACTACCGCGACATCCCGGCGATGCTGCTGGCCAATATCCGCGAAGGTAAGCCACGGTTCGATGCGGTGATTTGCGGTAACGATCGCATCGCTTTTATGGTTTATCAGACGCTGCTGGCGCAGGGCCTGCGCATTCCGCAGGACGTGGCGGTGGTGGGTTACGATAATATGGTCGGCATTGGCGATCTGTTTTTACCGCCGCTCTCAACGGTGCAGCTTCCGCATTATGAAATAGGGAGTCTGAGCGCCCTGCATATTATTAACGGCGACAGCCATCGGGATACGGTGCGGGTTGCCAGCCCCTGGCTGCCGAGAGCGTCGCTGTAATCAGTTACCAATATCGCGCAGCTTCTTGCCGGACATCAGGTTGCGTTCGATGTGCTCAAGGCTGACGTTTTTGGTTTCCGGGATCAGCCAGAACGTCACTCCGATAAAGGCGACGTTCAGCGCGGTATAGAGCCAGAAGGTGCCGGCGGCGCCAATCGCGTCGAGCAGGGTCAGGAAGGTCGCGCCGATAATCATATTCGATACCCAGTTGGTGGTGGTCGAGCAGGTGATACCGAAGTCGCGGCACTTCAGCGGCTGAATTTCCGAGCACAGGATCCACACCACCGGGGCGGCGCTCATGGCATAGCCGGCAATGCACATCATGGTCATGCCGACGGAAAGCCAGGATAAGCAGCTTGACGCGGAGCCGTTATCAAACTGCATCAGGCAGTAGCCGAGCACCAGCGTGCCCAGCGCCATCACGCTAAAGCCGATTTTCAGCGCCGGCTTACGTCCGGCTTTGTCCACGGTAAACACCGCAATAAAGGTGGCAAACATAAAGGTCAGGCCGACGACGAGGGTCGCCATCATCTGCTGCTCGGTGGTGGTGAAGCCCGCCATTTTAAAAATACGCGGCGCGTAGTACATGATGATATTCATCCCGGTGAACTGCTGCATCGCCTGCAGCAGCATGCCGAGAAACACCGCCCGACGGACGTTGCGGTTGATCTTAAACAGCGCCCAGCCGCCCTGCTTGAGCTTCAGGCTTTCGCGAATTTCATTGAGCTCATCCCGGGCTTTCTCCGAGGTATCGCGCAGCATGCGCAGCACTTCTTCCGCCTCGACGTGGCGCCCCTTCTCCGCCAGCCAGCGCGGGCTGTTGGGCAGGAACACGACCAGAATAATCAACAGGACCGCAGGCAGGGCCAGCACCCCCAGCATGGCGCGCCAGCTGCCGCTGTAGCTAAACGCCGTATCGGATAAAAAGGCCATCACGATCCCCAGCGTCACCATCAGCTGATACATGCTTATCATCTTCCCACGGACATTTTCACTTGCCATTTCAGAGAGATAAAGCGGCGCGGTGTAGGAGGCGATCCCGACGGCAACGCCGAGGAGAACCCTCGCCAGCAGCAGGACCTCCACGCTGTTGGCAAAGGCGGAGCCGATGGATCCGGCCACAAAAAGTATTGCCCCGACCATCAGGCTGTATTTACGCCCGAGGCGGAAAGAGAGCCAGCCGTTGAACAACGCGCCGACGGCGGCGCCCAGCATCATGCTGCTCACCACCCACTCCTGCAGGCGGCTGGATAAGGCAAAATGATCGGTAATAAAGGGCAACGCCCCGGCAATCACCCCGATATCGAGGCCAAACAGGAGTCCGGCCACCGCGGCGGCAATGGAGACAAACTGGTTCATGCGCTGGGTATCGCGCTGCGTACGCGGCATTAACGTAGAGTCATTATTAATTGAGGTCATTTTCCCCTGCCAGAACATAGTAAGACGTGATGAGAAAGTACGGGATCGGCGGGGTAATGTGTCAGGGTGGAGATGCCAAAAATATGGACTAATTAGCTACCAGTCATCGTTTTGTGATGGACATTCAACTTTCATGTCGGCACGAAAATTTATCAGCAGCTGATAAAAATCCAATATTCATGCGATTTATCGCCACTCTATAACCAATTAATATGGATTATTTTCATTTATCAATATGGATAATTAATGTTCACGGATAAAAAAACCCGCCGTCTGGGGCAGGTTTTTATCCGCCAAAGCGGGGAAAACTAACGCGCCAGCCAGCCGCCATCCACCGCAACGGTATAGCCGTTGATGTAGTCAGACGCGCGGGAGGAGAGGAACACCACTGGCCCCATCAAATCGCTCGGCAGGCCCCAGCGCCCCGCCGGAATGCGCTCAAGAATTTCAGCGCTGCGCTGCTCGTCGGCGCGCAGCTGCTGAGTATTGTTCGTCGCCATATAGCCCGGCGCGATAGCGTTGACGTTGATGTTATGCTGCGCCCACTCGTTCGCCAGCAGGCGGGTGACGCCCATCACGCCGCTTTTTGAGGCGGTGTAGGAGGGAACACGGATGCCGCCCTGGAAAGAGAGCATTGAGGCGATGTTGATGATTTTGCCGCCGTTGCCCTGCGCAATGAAGTGCTTCGCCGCCGCCTGGGACATGAAGAAGACGCTCTTGATGTTCAGATCCATCACGTCATCCCAGTCCTTTTCGCTGAACTCGAGGGCGTCCTGACGGCGAATCAGGCCGGCGTTGTTGACCAGGATATCGATATGGCCAAATTCGGCGACGGCGCGCTCCAGCAGCTGCGGGATCCCGTCAACCTGGCGCAGATCGGCGGTCAGGCTAAGAAAACGACGGCCCAGCGCGGTGACGCGTTCAATCGTTTCCTTGGGCTCAACAATATTGATACCGACAATATCGCAGCCCGCCTCCGCCAGCCCTACCGCCATGCCCTGGCCCAGACCGGTGTCGCATCCGGTCACAACGGCCACTTTACCCTGGAGAGAGAATGTATCGAGTATCATACCTGGTTCCTTTATCTTTCAGATAGCCCGCACTACACAGGCGAGGTTCTATAGGTTCGACCGGCTGCTTGCGCTGGCCATATGGTAAGAAGAACTCTCTGGGACTTCCCCATCATAAAAATAAAACAGAGTTCCGTTTTACTGGTGACATCATCTTATCGCCAGGCAAGGTCATTTACAATTATTATTAAAACATCGTTTCAATTTTTAAGTCGGCAAATGCTAAAAATGCAAATCAGATCACGAAGCGCCGCTCCACCCTGAGAGAAGATCGAAATAAATTCGTTTAAATACAAACAATTATGTTAACTTTGAAAATAATCATCAGATCGTAAAAAGATGGTATAAAAACAAAGTTCCGCCGCAATGCCGCTGCTCGTAGCCAAAAAAACGCGATCCACCGCAGGAAGTTATTGTGAACTGCGCTCGCCATCACAAATAATGAAACGATGTTTTGATAAATTAACACCCATCTTTTAAATCAATCTCATCCGGTAATACGCCCCTCAGGGAGCCGCTACCGCAGGAAGGAAAAGGAGTACATCATGGCTAAAGGCATGCGGGTCAAACTCAACTACAAAGTCAGCCGCGATCCCGATACCGGGACAGAGGTCACCCGCTTAACCCCTCCGGAAGTGACCTGCCATCGTAACTATTTCTATCAGAAATGCTTTTTCAACGACGGCAGCCACCTGCTGTTCGCCGGTGAATTCGACGGGCACTGGAACTACTACCTGCTGGATATCGCCGCGGCCGAAGCCGTTCAGCTCACCGAAGGGGCCGGCGACAATACCTTCGGCGGCTTCCTCTCGCCGGACGATACTTCGCTTTATTACGTTAAAAACGACCGCTCGCTGCTGGAGGTCAACCTCGCTACGCTGCAGGAGCGCGAGGTCTATCGCGTCGCCGATGAGTGGGTGGGTTACGGAACCTGGGTCGCCAACAGCGACTGCAGCAAGCTGGTGGGCATCGAGATCGCCAAAAGCGACTGGACGCCGCTTAACGACTGGCAGACTTTCCACGACTTCTTCCATAAGGGCCCGCGCTGCCGCCTGCTGGGCGTCGATTTGCAAACCGGTGAAAGCCGCACCATCCATGAAGAGAAAAACTGGCTGGGCCATCCTATTTATCGACCGTTTGATGACCGCACCGTCGCCTTCTGCCACGAAGGTCCGCACGATCTCGTAGACGCGCGCATGTGGCTGGTGAATGAAGACGGCACCGGCGTACGTAAAGTCAAAGAGCATGCGCAAGGCGAAAGCTGCACTCACGAGTTCTGGGTGCCGGACGGCTCCGCGCTGGTGTACGTCTCCTACCTGAAGGGCCAGCAGGGACGAACCATTTACAGCTTTAACCCGGACAGCGGCGTGAACGAAGCGCTGATGCAGATGCCCTCCTGCTCGCACCTGATGAGTAATTTTGACGGCACGCTGCTGGTAGGCGACGGTTCCGGCACTCCGGTAGACGTAAAAGATACCGGCGGCTATACCATCGATAACGACCCCTATCTGTACGTTTTCGACGTGGCGAAGCGGGCTTATTTCCGCGTTGCGCGCCACGATACCTCCTGGGCAACGCTCAATAACAGCCGCCAGGTGACCCATCCGCACCCCTCCTTTACGCCGGACAACGGTGCGATTCTGTTTAGCTCCGATAAAGACGGTAAACCGGCTATCTATATCGCGAAGCTGCCCGAGCAGCGCGAGATGCTGCCGGCATAACCTGTTGTAACCTGAGTTTGATTGCGTACTTCTGTAACTGGCCTTGCCCTCCTTCGCGGAGGGCTTTTTTTTGCCCCGCTCCCCGCCACATTCGGGCGGAGCCGGTGAAGCGGGCGATCATCAACAGAGGATGGCGGCCGATTAACGGCAAAACCCCGGCTAACCGCGCCGGGGTAAACGAATGAGGCGGTTGTTCAGGTTAGAAGGTGTACGCTACGCCTACGCGGAAGCGGGTCTGGCGGTCGCTGCGATCGTTGACGCCAACGTTACCCACCTCGCCGTAGGGCGCCCAGTTTTTATCCAGCTTATAGGCCAGCTTGACGTTATATTCCTGGGAGTAGGGTTTATTGTTATTACGATTTATACCTTCGCTGCTGCGGGCATAAACGTAGTTCAGCTCGGTGCGCCAGTCGCCCATCACGAAGCCTGCCCATGCATCGCCGCGGTTAACTTTATCGTCCTCTTTGCCCGCGTTTGCCGGATAGCGGGTGTAGTCATAGCGGTAGCGGGCGGCAACGTAGAAACCGTTATCGAAGCTATACTGCACGCGCAGATTCGGCTTATAGATCGAACGGCTGTCGTTACTTTCAATATTAAAGCCCGGCGTGACGGAGAAATTCTTGTTCGCCTTCCACTGCCAGCTGATGGTTTCTTCGTGCCCGTTGCCCACGAAGTCTGAATAAGGTTGATCGGTGTTATCCCCTCCCGACTTCCACTTTGCCTCGACGGAGAAGCCAAAGCCGTTGGCGAACCGGTGCGAAACGGCGACGCGGTCGGCGTTGGTTTTATCGGTTTTACCGCCGTCGATGAATTCATGACGCAAATCCACCGTAACGGCTGAGGCGGCAAAAGAGGCGGCGCAGAGAGCAGCAAGAGCCAGAGATCGTGTCAACATAGGGTACCCCTCAAAATTAAAATTATGTTTCTTTTTTATGAAACTGAATTTTATTTTTTAAGGCACCATGTTTTAGTGATCGAGATCGTAATTATTTGTTTCAAAAAACATGGCACATAAAGACGTGACAACGCTCAACAAAAGAGGCCGTTATTCGCCTTTTTTTACCGAAATACGTCGAGAAAAGGGGGCTTAACGCCAATAAAAAAGCCTCCTGGATCACAAGGAGGCTTAGAAAGGAAGAGACTTCTTTTGGCGGTTACGCTCGCTCCACCGCCAGCGCGACGCCCTGGCCGCCGCCGATGCACAGCGTGGCCAGCCCTTTACGGGCGTCCCGCTTGATCATCTCGTGGACCAGTGAAACTAAAATGCGGCAGCCGGAGGCGCCGATAGGGTGACCGAGGGCAATGGCGCCGCCGTTGACGTTGACCCGCCGCTCGTCCCACTCCAGCACCCTGCCCACCGAAATCGCCTGCGCGGCAAACGCCTCGTTGGCTTCAATAAGGTCAACCTCGTCCAGCCGCCAGCCCGCTCTTTCCAGACAGCGGCGGGTCGCATGTACCGGCGCAATCCCCATCAGCGCCGGATCGACGCCTACGCTTGCGAACGCGCGGATCCGCGCGAGGATCGGCAGGCCAAGCTCCAGCGCCTTCGCCTCGCTCATCATCATCACCGCCGCCGCGCCATCGTTAATCGTTGAGGCATTGCCTGCGGTTACCGAACCGAGGCGGTCGAAGGTTGGCAGCAGGCGGGCCAGACCTTCCGCGCTGGCGTCCACCCGCGGCTGCTCATCGGTATCCACCCGTCGCGGCGCGCCGTTCTGCTCGGTCATCACCGGGACAATCTCGTCGCGAAAGCGGCCGGAGTCGATCGCCCGCCGCGCCTTGTGCTGCGAGCTCAGCGCCCAGGCGTCCTGCTGCTCGCGGCTGATGCCGTACTCCCGCGCCAGGTTTTCCGCCGTTACGCCCATATGGTAATCATTGAACGCGTCCCACAGACCGTCGTGAACCAGGCTATCGATCAGCTGGCTGTTGCCCAGCTGCGCCCCGGTGCGGCTATCGGTCAACACGTGCGGCGCGCGGCTCATATTCTCCTGACCACCGGCAATCACCACATCCGCCTCGCCGCACTGAATGGCCTGGGTGGCGAGATGCAGGGCCTTCAGCCCGGAGCCGCACACGTCGTTAATGGTGATCGCCGAAACGGTATTCGGCAGCCCGCCGCGGATCGCCGACTGGCGCGCGGGGTTCTGCCCGGTGCCGGCGGTTAAAACCTGCCCGAGGATCACTTCATCAATAGCGTGGGGATCGATTCCGGCTCGTTCGACCAAAGCCTTAACCACCAGACTCCCCAGCTCCACCGCCGAGTGGCGCGATAGCGTCCCCTGGAAGCAGCCAATAGGCGTCCGCAGCGCGCCGACGATCACGACATCTTTCATCCTCTACCTCTGCCTGCCTCTGTGCAAAGAAACACCAACATAGTAGAGAATTGTTATCAAAAGATTTCGCAAATGTTTAAAAAAAGTGAGGTAAATCACAAAGATTTGCGGCGATTTTACTGCTCCTGACGCTGTAAATGCTGGCGCAGCCAGCTGCCCGCCTCGCCCGGAGGCGCCCGCCTGTTCCATAATAAATCGACGGAAATCGCCCGCGGCCAGCCCGCAATATCGAGCGGCACCAGCGTGTCGACGCCGGCAAACTCCTCCACCAGCGCGCAGGGCAAAATGCACCAGCCCAGCCCCTGGACCGTCATGCTGAGCAGCAGCAGGTAGTTGGGCGCTGACCATACCTGCCCGTGAGCAGGACCGTTCCTGCTTTCCAGATAGGTGCTCAGCCGCAGCTCGCGCCAGCTGTGCAGCTCATCCCAGACGACTCTCCCCTGCGTCGCCAGCGGGTGCCGGGGCGCCACGTAAATCGCCATCGCGGTTTGTAGCGGCAGGCGCGTAGAGCCGATTTCCGGAGGATAGCTATCCCGGGCCTCAATCAGCCCCACCTGCGCGCGCTCCTTTTGCAGCAGGTCGACAACGTCCTCATCCTCACCGATCAGGCACTCAAATTCGGTGTGCGGAAAACGGCGGTCGAACTGCTCCAGCAGATCTTCAAGGACATCGGGATGCAGCGTATCGGAGAGCACAAAGGTGAGCCGGGCCTCGGTTTCGCCGGAGAGAGAAATAGCCAGCTCATCGAGTCGGTCGCTTGCCGCCAGAATCGCCTTCACGTAGCCCAGCACCTGCTCGCCCTGGGGCGTCAGCACCGGCTGACGGGCTGAACGATCGAACAGCGTCACGCCGAGATCGGCCTCAAGGTTTGAGATAGCGGTGCTGACGGTGGACTGGCTTTTGCGCAAGCGGCGCGCGGCGGCGGAGAACGAGCCGCAGGCCGCAGCTTCGACAAAAGCGGTGAGTGCTTCGGAAGAATAGCGCATGAACTATCTACTTTATCGATGGATACTATCTTTTGTTTATCATATTTACCCATAAAATGCGGAGTAATTTCTTACCACGCGTTCAGCCGACATCGCTAATAAAGGGCCGTGAACGCCGGCGTTACCCGGAGATAAACACCATGCAACAGAGCAACCTGCAGCGTAAGTCGCTGACAGAACGTATTATTCACGCGGTCAGCTTTGAGGGCCTCGCCACGCTGATCCTCGCTCCCACCGCGGCCTGGCTGATGCAGCGATCGGTGGTCGAAATGGGCGGCCTGAGCATTCTCCTCGCGACGCTGGCGATGGTCTGGAACCTGATTTATAACATGCTCTTTGACCGTATCTGGCCGGTTTCCCGCGTGATCAGGAACCTGAAGGTTCGCGCCCTGCACGCCATTGGCTTTGAGAGCGGATTTATCGTTATCGGCGTCACCGCCGTCGCGCTGCTCCTCGGGGTCTCGCTGCTGCAGGCGTTTATGCTGGAAATTGGCTTTATGCTGTTCTTCCTGCCCTACACCATGCTGTTTAACTGGGTCTGGGACACGCTGCGCGTTCGGGTGCTCAAGTATCGCCAACGGCGGATCCCCGTGCGCAGCTAAAGGCTGCCGCTCCCGACGCGGCCCGTCAGCGAAAACTATCACCACGACCAAAGGGCAGGTGTGGTAAATTACACTCCTTTTTTTTGGTTTTATGGTTGATAAATTTATACAATGTCTAAAATTTGGTCAAAAGAAGAAACTCTCTGGAGTTTTGCCTTATATGGCACTGCCGTAGGCGCTGGCACTCTGTTTTTGCCGATTCAGCTAGGGTCCGCCGGCGCCGTTGTTCTGCTCATCACCGCGCTGGTCGCATGGCCGCTGACCTACTGGCCGCACAGGGCGCTGAGTCAGTTTATTCTCTCCGCTAAGGTTGTTCCCGGCGCTGGCATCACCGGCGCGGTCAATCACTATTACGGCAAGAAGGTCGGGAATCTGATCACCGGGCTCTACTTCCTCGCCTTTTTCGTGGTGGTCCTGATTTACGCCGTGGCGATCACCAACTCCCTGGCCGAACAGCTGGCGCGACATATACCGATTACCGCCGGCGCGCGCGCGCTGCTCAGCCTTGCCGTCGTTCTGGTCCTCAATCTGATCTTCCTGATGGGCCGTCACATCACCATTAAGGTGATGGGCTTTCTGGTGTTTCCGCTGATCGCCTGCTTCCTGTTCCTCTCTATCTACCTGATCGGCGACTGGCAGCCCGCGCACCTCACCAGCCAGATGCAGCTGACCTCGCATACCTTCCACCAGGTTTGGATCTCTATCCCCGTGATGGTTTTCGCTTTTAGCCATACGCCGATTATTTCCACTTTTGCTATCGACCAGCAGGAGAAATACGGCGAGCAGGCGATGGGTAAATGCAAAAAAATCATGAAAGTGGCCTACACCATCATCTGCGCCAGCGTGCTGTTTTTTGTCGTCAGCTGCCTGCTGGCGATACCGGCCTCCTATATTGCAAGCGCGCGCGATGAAGGCGTCACTATTCTCTCCGCGCTATCGATGATGCCCGGCTCCCCGGCCTGGCTGGCGGTAACCGGGATCGTCGTGGCGGTGGTGGCGATGTCAAAATCCTTCCTCGGGACCTACTTCGGGGTGATTGAGGGCGCCAGCGAAATCGTGAAAACGTCGCTGGGGCAGATGGGGATCCGCAAGAGCCGCGCCTTTAACCGCGCGATGTCGATCCTGCTGGTTTCGGCGCTGACCTTCGCGGTGTGCTTTATTAATCCCAACGCCATCTCGATGATCTACGCCATCAGCGGACCGCTGATCGCCATGATCCTGTTCATCATGCCGACCCTATCGACGTACATCATTCCTGCCCTCAGGCCGTACCGATCGCCGGGGAATTTCATTACCCTGGTCGTCGGTCTGCTGTGCGTTTCGGTGATGTTCTTTAGCTAATCCTCCCCCGCGGCGACGGCCACCGCCGTTGCCGCACGTTCTGCTAATATTCCCGCCGCTGGATATCCCCTGACCGGTTTACACTTAGGCAGTGCATACTACAGGGGGAGTCTCTATGTCCAACGTACGGCAATCCGGAACCGGCACCTTAGGCGACCGTCAGGTTTATCGCCTGGGATACGGGGCAATGCAGCTAGCGGGCTCCGGCGTATTCGGCCCGCCCGCCGATCCTGAAAACGCGATTCGCGTACTGCAGGCGGCGGTGGCCGCGGGGGTCAACCATATCGATACCTCCGATTTTTACGGCCCGCACGTCACCAACCAGCTGATCCGCAGGGCGCTGCATCCCTACCCTGACGATCTCTGCATCGTGACCAAAGTCAGCGCCCGCCGCGATGAAAAGGGGAACTGGCTGCCGGCCATGTCGCCGGCGGAATTAACCCAGGCGGTTGAGGATAATCTGCGAAACCTCAATCTCGACGTGCTGGAGGTCGTAAACCTGCGCAGCATGCTGGGCACCCACGGTCCGGCCGAAGGATCGCTGGAAGGCCCGCTGACGACGCTGCTCGAGCTCAGGGAGCGAGGGTTAATCCGCCACATTGGGCTCAGCAACGTCACCGCCAGGCAGGTCGCCGACGCGCAAAAGCTGACGCCCGTCGCCTGCGTGCAGAACCAATATAACGTCGCGAATCGCCAGGATGACGAGCTTATTGACGCGCTGGCAGCACAGAATATTGCCTACGTTCCCTTCTTCCCGCTCGGGGGCTTTACGCCGCTTCAGGCACAGGAGCTGAACGATATCGCCGCCGAACTTGCGGCGACGCCGATGCAGGTCGCCCTCGCCTGGCTGCTGCAGCGTGCCCCCAATATTCTGCTTATCCCCGGCACCTCATCGCGCCAGCATCTTGAAGAAAACCTTGCCGCAGCCGCCTTAACCCTGCCCGCCGGCGCTCTCAGTACCTTAGATAACCTCAAACTTTGAGCAACCGTCCCCTGCCGCCAACGCTTCTAAGCGCATGGCGACAGGGGTCTTCTGGCGCTAATATTTGCCTGGAATTAACTCAACGCTGCTGGCACTATAGATCCTACAAATGGGTATTTGCCCCCAGCCGTTTTTTTGCGACTATCCCTATCCATAGCGCCACTTTATACTCTTCGACCGGCCTCCTTATTGGAGGCCGCAGTCGTTTGTATCTATGCTCATTAATGAACTATTGATTACAGGAAAAACAACTGCCCATTCGACGTTTATACGAATCAATTTAGTGAAAAAGATAGCTAATAACATCAAATGCTCATTAAAACATCTGGTTAACACAATCAGAATGTTGCTATTGCTATAAAAAATCCATACACAATATAATAATTAACAAGGACTTCACATGACAGAGGGAACAATAAAGGCCAGTAAGTATGAGATCATTGCTATTTTCAGGGAGGAACTCAGAAAACAGTCTGAGATAGAGATTTTCTTTAATAACAAAAGCTTCATTACTCAACTGGCGCGTGTAGATTTTTCAGAATTCCACATCGTCACCCACAGCAAAATCCCTCCGGGGCATAAATTCAAATTTGTTCTGCATAGCGATTCAGGAAAGATAGAGTTCTGCTCAACGCTGAAGAAACATTCGGGGAGTAGTTCAGCCAAAAGTAATAAAGTCTCATTTACCTTACCGGAATGTATCCAGGTGGTTCAAAGACGGCGCGATCCGCGATTTCGCTTACAGCATCAGCATGATTTCTTTTGTCATGGCCGCCATAAGAATGGCGAGAACTACACTTTTGAAATTAAAGATATTTCAGACGGCGGCTGCGCGCTGATGGCCAAAGACCCCAATCTCAAGTTTCTCACCCACAATTCAGTTCTTAAAAATTCGATTCTTTCCCTCGCCGAATATGGGGAGATCACCGTCGACCTGGTGGTCAAAAATGTCGTGACGGTGACCCTCGATGAGGAGAATGAAGAGAGGGAAAGCTATCATCAGGTTTCCTGTCAGTTTAAGTTCCGCCATCACGACGACAAGAGAAAAATAGAGAAAATACTGCTTGATTTGATTCTTGAAGCAAAGAGAAAAAAGAGAATCTGAGCCCTTGGACAGCATATTGCTATACACCGATGACAACCTTATCGGTCAATCAATACATCGTTATATGATTGATAACAATAAAAACGTTATCACCTTAAGCTATCACAATATCATTCAAGGGGAGGCCCTCCCTCAGGCTAAAATTATTATTTTCAACGTCATTCATAAGGATATTTCTGCTGCCGACACGGTGCGCTTACTAAACAAAATGCGCTTCTGCCTGGCGCGCTGCGTCCGGCTGGTGCTGATCGTCAGGAGCGATATCGCCGGGCTGTGTCGGGAGCTGATTTTTTTAGAAAACTTGCTTGTTTTAACTGAAAAATCATCGCTTAACGATTTTTCAGAGAGCACAAAGGTGCCGACCTCCGCCGTCGATTACCGGTTTATGCTAACCCATAAAAAGCTCTCGTTCAGAGAGCTTCAGGTGCTGGAGCTGCTCATGGCCAGCTATAACAACAAGCGTATCGCGGCGGTTCTCAACATTGATCATAAAACGGTGCACAGCCATCGCATTCATATCATGAAAAAGCTCGACATGGGCAGCTCCCGGGTTATGAATAAAAAAATAGTCACCATGTATCAGTGTTAGACGTTTTCGCCGCGCCCTGAAAACCAAAGCAAGTGACCAATCAAAATATTGTCATCAATTGGTCACTTGCTTTTAATAAAAATTCACATCGGCATCAAGGTCCCTTATAATATTTTCACTCTGCAGCCTCCGCTTGCTAAATTTCCGACACGAGAAAATGAACGCTAACATATTTTCAGACCATAACTTATCACGTGGCGATATCTCTGTTCGTTATGTTTTTCAGAAAATGTTCTCGCCGCAGGACAAACTGGTTGCCGTTGAATGCCTGAGCCGCTTCGATTATATTCCCGTAGCACCCGAGTTTTTCTTCCGCCACGCCAATAAAACGCTCCGCGAAAGTATTTTCATGGAGCAGCTGGCGCTGATTGAGAAGCATAAGGCGTGGTTTATTAAGAATAATATTTCTGCCACCATCAACGTGGACGACCATATCCTCAGCATTTTACGCCAGCCGCAGATCGAAGAGTATATTCAGCGCCTGGGCTGCGTCCATTTTGAAGTGACGGAAAATTCTAATAACCTGCTTAATAATGCACTTAGCGCCTGGCAAAGCACGCAAACCACCACCCTCTGGCTGGATGATTTCGGCGCTGGCAATGCGGGCATTAACGCCATTCGTGGCTATCATTTCGATTATGTAAAAATCGACAAAGACTTTTTCTGGCATTTAATGCAAAAAGAGTCCGGACGACCGCTAATGGATGCGCTGGTGACTTTCCTTGCCCACAACAACCATAACGTTATTATTGAAGGGGTAGAAAGCGAGGCGCATAAAAAATGGCTACAGGGAATGTCGTGGTTCGCTATTCAGGGACACTACTGGAAAGAAGTTAGCATTGAAGAGCTGGTTGAAGAAGATAAAGTCATTTAAAAAATGCCGGGCTCTCCGGCATTTTTTCCGCGCGAATAATGCCAAACGGCTGCCGGAAAGCGCGCTTTTGCGCCCACGCGCCCGGGGGCTTAATTATAAACCAGCTCCCAGGTCGCCCAGCTGGTCATCGGACCGGAGGTGGCTTTTTCCGGCGCCGGGGAAACGTAGCCGATATAATAGGTAAATACGCCGCCATCTAGCGCTTTTTCTTTAATCGGCACCCGGTTTTGCAGCGGATCGGCCGGCACAATTTTATTGCTCTTATCCAGCGTATTATTGTCATTAGTCGACAGCGCCAGATAAATGTTACGCGCGCCGTCCGGCAGAGTGTTCGCCAGATAGCCCGCATTTTCATTGTTGACGTTATTGACCATAAACCCGTCGATCCAGCGAACGTTCACCGCACGGACTTCGCTTTGGTCCGCCGCGCCGCCGTCGTGACGCAGCTGGCAGTTCGACAGTTCAAGGGTAAAGGGCTGCGCTTTCATAAAGGCTCCGGCCCCGCGATCGTGCACCTCCGCCAGGCTTACCGGCGCCAGCCAAACGCTGCCGCTGCCGGCATTATGGCCGCCGTTAAGCGCCACGCTGCAGGAGATATCCGTTACCCGGCCGGCAAAATCCACCCGCCCGTTATCATAGTTGGTCATAAAACCCGCGGCGGAAGAGGCAACAAGCAGGCCGCTCATCGCCAGCAGGCCGGCAAATCGTTTGCCGCTATGCTTATATCCATTTTTCTTCATACCCGCCTCCCGAATTAATCGTACGTCAGGTTAAAGATCATATGAGACTCAACCTCGCCGGTGCTGGTGGCCGCCGCGTACTGATAAAAACGCGCCAGGAAAGGTATCGTGATGTAGCGCGTTTCCTGGTTGCTTAGGGTACCGACGTTGTAATTCTTATTGAACTCAACCGGCACGCCGCCTTTTAGCACCTGAATCCCAATCCCTTTAGCCATCGCGCTGCCGGCCTTTTCGTTCAGCAACGCTCCCCGGGTGACGGTCGTACCGGTGGCAAGCGTGCCGGAGAAAGAGGCCTCGATATTGGCATAGCCGGTCGCGCTCAGCCCGCCGCTGCACTGCAGCTCAATATTAAAATCTTTGCCGCCGGCGTAGGTGCCGACGCCGTTCAGATCGCTGCGCTTAATGGTCCCGACGTCAACGTTCATATTCTTACCGCTGAGCACCGTACAGGACGGCGAGACCACGGTAATCGCATTGGCGCTGAGGTAGGTTTCCAGAATCGGGTTGCTGCCCCGCTCCCAGTCGTAGGAAGTATATTTCCCCGCCGCCAGAGTACCGCTGCCTGTAGTCGCGGCGGTTTTAATAATCTCCAGCGTAAAGCGGGAGCCTTCCAGCGAGTAGTTGGTGGTGCGGTTGATGGTGGATGAGTAGACGTCGGGATAGACGATATTAACCGTCGAGCCGCCGCGGCTAAAGCGCATGCCGATGCCCGGCACGTTGGTGGAGTAGACCTTATTCCCCAGATCGGTGGCGCCGGTGGAGACAATCTTCGCCGCAAAGCGGTTGGTGCCGGCGGTACAGCTGTAGCTGGCCCCGCCCGACGCGCTCATCGTCCAGTCCCGGGAGACAATCACCGAGCCCACCGGCAGATCGGGCGGGACGACAACCCTGCCGACGACCATATCCAGACTCACCGTCGGCTGCGACAGGCGCGTACAGGCGGCCCAGGCGGAGGTGGTCCCCAGCGCCATTAAGCCAATAAAAAGCGTCAGTTGTTTACTCAGCGACATACCGTTTCCTTTGATTTTGCCTTGCCCAGTTCCACCGTGCACTGCCCGCCGCTCCACTTAACGGTCGCGTGCTGAACGCTGGCGTCACTGATAAACATCATGCTGCCCTGGCCGACCACGCCGATCTCTTTGCCGCTCGGATCGAAAATGCTGGCAGCGAACGGCAGCGGCTGGCCATTCGCCTGGCGCGCCTGAATCGTGATGTTGTTCTGTACCGTGGTGCCAAACGACACCTTCACGACGCTGCCTTCCCACGGCACCACCTGCGCCACGGTGCGATCGAAGGCGATATCGTCATGGCTGCCCTTCGGATCGATCTCGATGGAGTTAATCCGGTACGGGCGCAGATACGGCAGGATGGCGTAGCCGTTGCCGTCGACGCGGGTACCCGGCGAACCCGGCAGCATAGCGCCGGCGGCATCTTTCGCTTCGATAAGCGCCATCGTGCTGCCGCTTTCCGGCGAGAACACCACGCCGTGACGATGGGCGATCAGCGTCCCGCTGGCGCCCAGGCCGCTCTGACGATAGCCCTCGCCCTGGCTATAGCTGCCGTTCAGGGTGGTCCACGGCGTGCGGTAGCTGCCGTTCAGCGCAACGTCATGCTGACCGCCGGTGGCGGTGGTCGTCGAGACGCCGTAGTTGAGGTTGTTCTCGCTATCCAGCGAACCGTTAATCCCGATCTGCGAACTGCTAAAGCGGGAGTTATTAAACGAGGTATTCGACGTCAGGTTGGCGGTTCGGTTCTCGCCAAACCACAGCGGATAGCTGAAGTTGAGCGAGATGCGATCGTCGCGATTGTGGCCGGAGCTGTCCGGCGTATACACGCGCTGCGCGCTGGCGGACCACGAAAGGCGACCGAACATATTGTTGTAGCTCAGCTGATACTGCTTCTCGGTGCCCGAACGGTTCCAGTAATCAGAGATTCGCCCGCTGAGATAAAAACCGCCCCAGCCGTCCGGCAGGTTCTGGTTAACGGTGAAGGTCATACCGTTTTTCTGCCGCCACAGGGTGTAGCTGCTGTTGCGGTTCTTCTCCTGGTCGACGGCATACAGCGCGTCGTTCAGGTTGTAGTAGCCTTTGGTTGAGTAACGATAGGCCGCCAGCACGATGCTGGTCTGGGTATCGGTAAACATCCGGTTAAAGGTAGCGCGGTAGCTCTGGCCGCTCTCGTCGAGGGTGTCGCTTTTCAGCCGCGACTGGGTAATATCCAGCGACAGCGCGCCGATACCGGTATTCATCCCGGTCCCCAGCAGGAACGCCTGGTAATCGTCAAAGCCGGTAACGCCGGTATAGCCGGTAAAGACGTTATTCAGGCCATGTTGCCAGGTCGCCTGGTAGAGCATCGGCTTATTACGCAGCCCGCTGTCATCGACCTTACCGGCCGACAGCGCATAGCGGGTCATCCCCGGACGAAGCAGCTGGGCCACCGAGGCATAGGGAACGCTAAACACCTGCACCGAGCCATCGGCCTCTTTGACCGAAACTTCAAGGTCGTTACCGTAGCCGGAAGGGTAGACGTCCTGCAGGGTAAACGGACCCGGCGGTACCGAGGTCTGATAGATAATGTTGTTTCCCTGACGCACCGTCACCAGGGCGTTGCTCTGCGCCACGCCGCGGATTTCCGGCGCGTAGGAGCGCATGCCGTCAGGGAACATGTTGTCATCGGTCGCCAGGTTTACCCCGCGCAGGCCGATGGTGTCGAAGAACTCACCGTTGGTGAAAATCTGCCCGCCGCTGACGATCGAGTTGATCTGCGGAATCGGCCGCTGAAGATAGGTCTGGTTGCTGTTCCAGTGCGCTTTCCCCTGCTGCTGCTGCCAGTTCAGGTTACCGACGTGCTTGAGCAGCCAGCCGTCCCAGGAGAGACCCGCGTTAAGCCCCAGATAGGCGCTGCTGTTATCGGAACCGTTATTCCCCGAGGTGTGGCTGGTCCAGGTATTGGCCATCCAGCCGAGATTCAGCGCCGTAATGCCTTTATCCCAGAACTCCGGGCTGACATAGTTTTTCAGGCGCTGATCTTCGTAGATTTGCGGCACGGAAATTTCCAGCCGCAGGGAGGACTGAATCAGGTTGTCCTTGACGTTTTCTTCGTTACGCCACTCTTTCAGACGCCCGCAGTAGCCTTCCTGCTTCCCCAGCTGGGGGTTGAGCTTTTCCGCGGCAATGCCGTAACGTTCAAGCATCTCTTTGGTGTAGCAGATCCCCATGTTGCCGTCTTTGTCGCGGGTGACCTTCAGATCGTAGCGCCCTTTCCACTCGTTGTTGGTATAGACGTCAAGCGAATAGGTCCCCTCAGAGATGGCGCTGGAGGAGAAGCGTGACAGATCGACCTTTTCCCGGCTGCCAACAATGAAGCCGTCGTTAAACTGGTATACCGTTCCCGGGTTTTCCTGTCCGCTGGAAAAGGGTGGAAAGCAGAGCAGCGCCATGGCGATCGCCGAACTTAACCTTCCCGGGCTGATAGTCCTCTGCTTCATGGTAGTGTCCCTTATTTAACGGCTACTTTCACTGCCACATCTGCGCCATAGTCATTGATATTATTAATCGTCAGGGTCTCGCCTCTGCTCACGGCGGAAGAGAGGGCAACGGTCTGACTGGACTGTGGAGCAAGCATCACCGTTTTGCTGTTCAGGGCCTTGCCGCCGTCACGGGAAATACGGCTCACGGTGAGATAAAATGGCGTAGGGTTGCTGACCGACAGGCTGCTACCGCTGGCAGAAAGCGCTAATTTCTCCGGCGCAACGTCGCGGTTGCCCAATCCGGTCGGGCGGTAGATAAACTTAAAGCGCGAACGAATCGCCAGCTGCAGGATGTTCTGCCCTTCATTTTTTGGATTAGCTTCTACCGGCGGTATTTCCAGTAGATTAAGCCACCACAGCGTCTCTTTATCTTTGGCAAGCCCCGCGCTGCTGCCAAGCTTAATACGTAAGGTCTGCCCGCTCTTGGCATCCACGCGGGATATTGGCGGCGTAATAATAAATGGCGTAGTAATCGTATCCGGCGTGGCGTCGGCGTTGCCGTTATCCAGCCAGGCCTGCGCCAGCGCCGGGCGATCTGCGGTATTAGAAAGCTGTACCGTTATTTCTTTTTCATTTCCGGGATAAATAAAGCGGGTGCCGTTAACAATAATATTGTTGGCATTGGCCGCAAAACTAAAAATGAAACAGAAACAAAGGGCAATACGCTTCATGCTGACCTCAGACGGGAAAAAAAATAAGCGGCAGCGGCTGCCGCTTTATCAGGAATATAACCGCCTCAATCGAGGCGATTATTTTCAGACGATAATTACTGGTAGGTAATTTCGTAAGTAGCGTAGCTGTTAACCACGCCGGTAGTTACGGTAGTCGGGGTGCTGGTTGCATAGCCAACGTAGTAGGTGAAGCGCGCGCCATCCTGAACGGCAGAAGCATCGCCAGTTGCTTTAGGCTGAGTGCTGTCGCCCGGGATGATTTTGTTATTCAGAGTAGTCGCGTCGTCTGTAGACAGAACCAGCTGGATGTTTTGCGCACCGGAAGCTTCGGTGTTAGCCAGGTAGCCAACCTGTTTGCCAGCCGCGCCGGCCAGCAGGTTACCGCCGGTCCAGTTGACGCCCAGTTTAGCTACGTCGTCCTGTTTGGTGCCGTCAGCAGCCTGGCAATCAGAGACGTCAATGGTGAAAGATTTCGGTTTCAGGTAGGTGTCTGCACCCGCCGCTTTCACTTCAGTTAAGGTTACCGGAGACAGGTAAACGTTAGCATCGCTGCCCTGGCCGTTTACGGAAACAGTACAAGATACGTCGGTAACTTTACCGAAGAAATTAACCTGGCCACCGCCAACATTGGTATCAGCCGCATTTGCCGCTGCCATACCGAAAAATGCCGTGGCCATTGCTGCAGAGAGAAGAACCTTTTTCATTGCCATTTCCTTGTCAGAGTGAGTTTTGTATCAATAAACCAACAGTAAATCTGCAGGCGATAAGAAGCGTTATGCGATGCCCACCGCTGCAACTGTGAATAGAAACTTCGACTGACCGGAAGCCGCAATATTTAAGGCGTCAGGACGCGAATTCAAATAATGAATTCGATAATGCTGTCGGCGTCAAAGAATGCTATTTTTCGCTGGTAAATATACATTTGCTTATAACTTGTTACATCACGCCGACGATAGCCATAGCCTATTAATTAATGGATAATAATAATTACAAACGATGTCTTTGTTATTTACTTCAGGAGGGATAAGGCACAAAGGATATATCTGTGGAGAGTAAATATAATGACAAATATTGCTATTTGATGGCCATCGGGAACAATCTGAATAATAGCGATAGCGGGTTACGCGAGATCCAATACACCAGGTGCAACCGCCGCGCTGAGCTGACGGCCGCGGCTGTCGCACCTACAGCGACAGCCGGAAGTGGCGGGCCAGGGCGCGCTTTCCTTCCGCGCTAACGGAAACCTCGCGAAAGCCCGGCGTCAGAATAAACCAGCCCTTTTGCTGACCATGCTGCAGCAGCGCGGCGCCGACGCTCCCGCCGGCATGAAAGCGCCTTTCGCTCCAGTCCAGGCAGGCGCAGCACGCTTTACGTCGGCGATCGCCGGCCAGGACGATCCCAAGGCGGGAAAAGTGCGCTTCCCCCGCCGCCGTTAGCGCCGATCCGTCGGGCGTAATCCAGGCCTCGTGCAGTAAAAAGTGATAGATATCCACCGCCAGCTCGCCGGCGAGGTGATCGTAACAGGTCCTGGCCCGGCGTAAATTAACCGGCGTGCGGGTGCTCAGCGTCAGCGCGCCCTTTCCGGCCATCGTCATCATATTCTCCACTAAGCCGGCGACGTCCGCCCCCGCCAGCCGGTAGTAGCGGTGCCGCCCCTGCGCCAGGCACACCAGCAGCCGGCCGTTCACCAGGCGGCTCAGGTGCGCGCTGGCGGTGGAGGCGGAAATGTCCGCCGCCGTAGCCAGCTCCGTGGCCGTCCAGGCCCGGCCGTCCATCAGGGCACAGAGCATTTTCACCCGTGAGCTATCGGCCATGGCGGAAGCCATCGCCGCCATGGCGACGGCCAGCGACTCATCATCGGTAATGACTGCGGCAGGTTTAAGCATAATGCCTCACGCGTTAGTGGCCCAGCGGCGCGTCGCCTCCTGCGCCAGCGGGAAATTATCGGTAACCAGAATCAGGCGATTAGCATGGTCGCTGTACTGGGTCAGAATATTGACCCCCTGCCCGGCCAGCGCGCGGGCGATGACCCCCAGCTCTCCCGGCTGCTCCTGCTTCAGCCGGCGAATAAGCGGCTGCGTGACCGCTGCCACCGGGATCCCGGCCTGTTCCAGCGTCGCTCTGGCGCGCTCGCCGTCGGCCACCAGAAAATGGGCATGACACAGATCGTTGACGGTGAAGACACCCCCACCCTCCAGGCCCACCCCGCCGCTGCCGAGCGTTTGTCCCAGCAGCGCCAGCGCGCCAGGCCGGTTTGGCAATATCACATAAATATCATACATGGCCGCGCTCCTCGCCTTTTTCCGCGCCGTATTCGCGCATCAGCCGGGCAATGCGGATCCGATACGCGGCAAAGATATTCGCTTTGCCCTCCTGCTGGGCCTCCCGGTGGGCGAGGTTATTTTTCCACGCCAGCACCGCCTGCTCATCGCGCCACCAGGAAAGCGACAGAATTTTCCCCGGCGTCGTCAGGCTCTGAAAACGCTCAATGCTGATAAAACCATCGATCGTGCTGAGCAGCGGCTTAAGCTCCGCCGCGAGCTCCAGGTAGCGCGTCTGGCCTGCCGGCGCAACCTCGGCTTCAAAGAGTACGGCAATCATTGTGTCATCCTTATTTATTTAGCTGTGCCGCCACTCTATGCCGCCCGCCCCGGCAATACTTCGCCGGCGGACGAAGTATTGCCCACGCCGCGCGGTTCAAAAAACAACCAAATCATTCACCAAAACAATAACTAAAGCCCCGCGGAAGAAAAATCTCCACGCCGTCGGCGTTTATTTTTCCGGAGCAATAAATCACAGCAGGTCTCAACAACCTGCTGTTTTTATTGATTAAGATAAATTTAAATGTCACCTCACCGTCATCTTAATGGCACAAAAGTGTGATCTAAATCGCACTTTTTGCAACGCACGTGATAGTTAGCAAACTTATTATAAGCCCATCGAAAGCACAGCGCTTTCCACCTGTAAAGTTAAAAGGAAAAACACCATGAAAAACGTAAAATTACTTGCCGCCGCCGGTATGCTGTCCCTGGTTTCTTTTGCTAGCTTCGCTCAGCACCCGGTCAGCGTGACCGCAGATACCCTGGACAACGCGGAAGCTAAAATCGCGACTATCGCTAAAGATCAGGGCGCGTCTTACCACATTACCGAAGCCTACACCGGTAACCAGGTACATATGACCGCCGAGCTCTCCAAATAAGAGAATGGTTGCAGAGGGAGCTGCCGGACCGGCCGCCTGAAGGCGGCCCGTTTGGCTCCCGCCGCGCAGCAACCGTGCAGCAATGTCGGGCCCCTTTATGGGGCCTTTTTTGTTAGCGCGCGCTGAATCGACAGCACGCTAAGCAGCACCACGATCAGCCCCACCAGCGCCAGCCCCTGAATCTTCTGCCCGAGAATAATCCAGCCCAGCAGCACCGCGGTCACCGGGCTGAGCAGGCTTAGCGCCGATACCGCCACCGGCGAGAGGCGGCTAATCCCGCGGAACCACAGGCCGTACGCCAGCATCGCCCCCGCCACGCACAGCCACAGATAGCCCGCCGCCTGGATCAGGGTCACCTGCTGTAAAGGCGGATCGACCAGCAGCGCAATCGGTGCCAGCACCACACCGCCAATCAGCAGCTGCCAGCCCGTCAGCGCCACCACCGGGAGCGAGATCGCCCAGCGCCGGGAGAGCCAGGTGCCCAGCGCCATGCTGAGTGCCCCTAAAAACGCCGCGCCGATGCCCAGCGGATCCAGCACCGTCTGCGGAGAGAGCAGCAGCAGCGCCATGCCGATAACGCCGGTACAGGCCGCAGCGACCGCCATCCACGGCGACCGCTGCCTGTCCACGGACCAGGCCAGCAGCATCACCAGCAGCGGCTGAATGGCGCCGATCACCGCCGCCAGACCGCCGGGTAAGCGATAGGCGGCAATAAATAGCAGCGCCTGGAAGGCGCCAATATTGAGGCTCCCGGTGACCGCCAGCTTCCACCACTCATTGCGCAAAGGAAAGCGGCGGCACCAGATTAACAGGGCGATCCCCGCCGGAAGCACCCGTAGCAGCGCCGCGATAAACGGCCTGTCCGCTGGCAATAGCTGCGAGGTCACGATATAGGTTGTCCCCCAGATGGCCGGAGCCAGGGCGGTCAGCAGCAGATCAAAAATGGGAGAGCGCGAGAGAAAGGTCATGATTTTATCTTCACATCAAGGTAAATTAGTCAGTCAAGTATGTATCGATAAATATCTTGATATCAAGGTAACCAGGCACAAATGGACAAATCACCGCAAACAGACGCCGTAGACCGCATTCTTGAACAGTGGAAACGGGAGCGTCCCGATCTTGACTGTAGCCCGATGGGGCCGATTGGCCGCCTGAAGCGCTGCGCCATGCTGCTGGAGCCGCGCGTCGAAGAAGCCTTTATCCAGCACGATCTGGTGCGCTGGGAATTTGACATGCTGGCGACCCTGCGCCGGGCGGGTGAGCCGTTTACCCTCTCGCCGACCCAGCTTTTTTCGACGCTGATGATCACCTCCGGCACCATGACCCATCGCCTGAAAGCGCTGGAAAAACGGGGATTCATCTGCCGCCTGGCGAATCAGCAGGACGCGCGGAGCATGCTGGTAGCCCTGACGCCAGCGGGGCGGGAGCTTATCGATCGCGCGGTTGAAACGCACGTCGAAAACGAACGCCGGCTGCTCGCCGGACTCTCTGCGCAGCAGCGCCAGCGGCTCAACGATGCGCTGGCGGAACTGATGCGCCTGCTGGAAGAGGAGTAGCAGCCGCCGGCGAGGTCAGAGTGGCGCAGACGCAGCGGCTCAATAAAAAGATCTTCACCCAGCGGCGCTATCGCGACGAATTCAGGCTCTCCAGCGGAAAAGGACGATCCTGCACCACGGTTTTCATCACCAGGGTCGATCGCAGGTGCTGAACGCCGGGCATCGCGGAGAGCTTGTCATCATACAGCTTCTGAAAAGCCGGCAGATCGCGGGTCACTACGTGCATCAAATAGTCCGGATCGCCGAACAGGCGCTGCGCCAGCACGATCTGCGGGATCTCTTCGACCGCCTCTTCAAAGGCGCTCACCGCTCGCTTATCCCCCTCTTTTAAGGTGGCAAAGACGATCGCCGTGAAGTTAAAGCCCATCTTCACCGGATCGAGACTGGCGCGATAGCCGGTAATGGTCCCGTCCTGCTCCAGCGCCCGCAGCCGCCGATGGCACGGCGAGAGGCTGAGATTGACCCGCTCCGCCAGCTCGGTTATCGAGAGCCGGCCGTCGGCCTGCAGCTCGGCAAGAATTTTTCGATCTATGCTGTCCATTTGGAAGATTTTCGCTTTTAAAGGGTGTTTTAAGCATAACATTGAAAGCTCATTGCGCGTCATTCCCGATATTCTTGCGGTTAACTTTTCGCAAGAGTTTGAGCGCAATCGCCATGCAAAATGGATCCAACCCCGGTGGGGAGAGCCCGCTATGGAAATGAGTTTTATCGCAAGCTTCTGGCTGGTCTCTTTTCTGCTGATCGTCACGCCGGGGGCCGACTGGGCCTACGCTATCAGCGCCGGTATTCACGGGCGACGGGTAGTTCCTGCGGTGGCGGGACTGATGTCGGGGCATCTGTTGGCAACCCTCGTGGTGGTCGCCGGCGTTGGGGTGCTGATCGCCGGATATCCGCTGGCGCTGTCGGCCATCACGCTACTGGGCGCAGCCTATCTGCTGTGGCTCGGTATCGGAATTTTACGCCATCCGTCGGCGCCGTCGGCCGCCGAACGGCGGACGGACAGCTGGCAGGGCTGGGCAATAAAAGGGCTTTGCATTAGCGGCCTGAATCCAAAAGTCTTTCTTTTGTTCCTCGCCCTGCTGCCGCAGTTTACCGATCCTCACGGCAGCTGGTCGCTGGCGATGCAGATGTTGGCGCTGGGCAGCCTGCACCTGATAACCTGCACGGTAATCTATTTACTGGTCGGCTACGGCTCCAAAACGGTATTAGGCGCCCGCCCCCGGGCGGCGCAAAGAGTCAGCATGCTTTCAGGCATCATTATGGTGATTATTGCCCTGCTATTATTCTACGAGCAGCTCGGATAATGCCGACGCCGGGGGGCAAACGGGGATCAATATTGCGCTGAGCGTTTACTCGCTGATTCCGCTGCGTAAATTTATGGCGCAGCGGACAGCGCTATTTCCATCAGCCTCCCGGGACGGTTCCCGCACCATAAAATATCCTGCCAGGCGGATCTAAAATTGCGTTTCAGCTGCGAATAATCATCATCTCAGGCTACGCAATAAAATTAGCACGCTTATTTATCCGTAAAAAAACGACACCAAAAAATTCCAGATAGCTCCAAAAGACTCCAAACAATTCGCAGGCAAAGCATGCAGTTGGCTCAGCGATGGCGGAGGAGTTTCTTCCCGATCGCCGGAGTAAATAATTCACCGCCGGCGCCGCACATATCGCTTTACTTATTATTACTATTCTCCGCATAAATTTTGCAGTATGGTTTAGGCGCTGTTGTAGTGATGCAGTGAATGCTATCCGTCGTGCATATCGTTGTTCGCAGGCTGCGGGACATTTACGCATTATTCATCTGCGGTCCGCGGCCTGAATCCTCCGTCAGGGAATGATGACAAGCCCGCCGGGAGTTTAATTATGACACTACGATGCGTCAGGCGTGCGCCAGACCACAGCCTGTGCCTCTATATTTATGGCGCGCATAACCAGGAGAAAAGCAGGATGAAGCGGACGTTAAAGCCACCAGCAAAACCTCATGTTTTCAATAAAATAAACTACCATAATGACTCTTTTATGAAGCTACCGCTCCTCAAGCGTGGAGATACTTTCTGCTTCATTCATTATCTCAAACGTAATGAGCTAACCCGGCTGTAATATATGCCGGAATACCTTTCCGGTCCTCTAAAAGCACGGCGGGAAGGTGCAGTTAGCAATTTAAAATTACAGTCGGATGTAAAAACTGGTCTGCAGACGTTGGCCAGAACGTAATGTATGCCTGAAATAAAAAGGGATGATAATGAAAAACAATGCTGATATCAAAAAAAGGAACTTCCTGACTCGAGCCGAAATAGAGTCGCTGTTAAAAGCAGCTAATACCGGAGCGCACGCCGCGCGTAATTACTGCCTGACGTTATTGTGTTTTATTCACGGCCTGCGCGCCAGCGAAATATGCCGCCTGCAAATATCCGATATCGATCTCCGCTCTAAATGTATTTATATTCATCGGCTGAAAAAAGGATTCTCTACCACCCATCCGTTGCTGAATAAAGAGATTCAGGCATTAAAAAACTGGCTGGATATCCGCAGCGACTATCCCGATAGCGACAGCGAGTGGCTATTTTTGTCACGCAAAGGCAACCCCCTCTCGCGCCAGCAGTTTTACCAAATTATTTCTTCATCCGGAGACCACGCCGGGCTGTCGCTGGAAATACATCCGCACATGCTCCGCCACTCCTGCGGATTTGCGTTAGCCAATATGGGGATCGATACGCGACTGATCCAGGACTATCTCGGGCATCGCAATATCCGCCATACCGTCTGGTACACCGCCAGTAACGCCGGGCGCTTTTACGGCATCTGGGACAGCGCCGAAGAGAAGCAACGCCTTAGCCTTATCCAGTAATCGCAGCCAACGCCAGGGAGGGCGTTGCCACGAACCGCGGCCGGGGAAACATTAATAAAGATTAACCATGCGTTAATTGCGATTAATGTTCCCGCAAGTTCTTATTTCATCAATATAGAATCAAATAGCGATATCCCTGTATATATTCCGGATATCCGTTCGCTATTTATCATCAGGTGTAACGATTGCCATGCGCATCAACCCGAATGGCGCGACGGCTGAGGGTTATTCGCTACGATCATCCAGAAGGGCCTGAAAAATCAGATGGTTCCGGCAGCTGCGATCGGCTAATGCGGCAAACTAAAATAGCCTGACGGGACGAGTTTTAAACTCTTGCGCGCTATTTCTCATCTATAATATCGCCAGCGCTAACTTTTTCCCTTTTGATTTTATGAACCTGGCAACGATTACCGGCCACGCTATTGTGGTATGCCATAAAATCCATAAAAATAAGAATTATCGCGTGGCAATATTTTAGCCATGTGTAAATGTAATGCGATCGCCTATTTGAACTTAAATACCTTCATATAATACGGTTTTAACATCGCGGATTATTTTTCAATCAGCCTGACGTTTTTTCAGGCTGAGGCCTTGGTATAAATTAAATACAGGAGCAATGTATTGTGAATCGACGTCGTTTTCTTACCGGCAAAGAAGTTCAGGCTATGATGCTGGCCGTCCGCCACGGGCCCACCGGCGAACGCGATTATTGTCTTATTCTGCTCGCGTTTCGCCACGGCATGCGCATTAGTGAACTACTCAACCTGCACTACCGCGATCTTGACCTCAGCGAGGGGCGCATCAACGTCCGCCGGCTGAAGAACGGATTTTCCACCATCCACCCGCTGCGCTTTGACGAGCTGGAGGCGATTGAGCGCTGGACTCAGGTTCGCGCCGGCTGGAAGGCCGCACAAACCACCGACGCTATTTTTATCTCCCGCCGCGGCAGCCAGCTCTCGCGCCAGCAGGCGTATCGCATTATCCGCAGCGCCGGCGAAGAGGCCGGAACCGCCACCCACACCCATCCGCACATGCTGCGTCACGCCTGCGGCTACGAGCTTGCCGAAAGAGGGACAGATACGCGTTTGATTCAGGATTATCTGGGACATCGCAATATTCGCCATACGGTGCGCTATACCGCCAGCAACGCCGCGCGTTTTGCCGGATTATGGGAAAGAAATAATTTGCTGGATAAAAGTATCCCTGAACAGAAGAAATAAATTATTACTTTGATAAATAAGATAAATTTCTTGAATGAACAGGTCAATTGGGGCCAAACTGTTTATATCATAAAAATGTTTTGTAATATTTTGCAACCGGCAAGTGCATATATTTCCAAAAATAATAAATATCTAGCTGATTAACAACATTTTTTACCTCGACATTTCTTTACTTTCATTTCTCTGACATTCGTAACCTCGTCTTCTCCTCTCCGCCGAATCGCCCGCGCCGCCTACGCTATTAAAAATAAAAATTTAGCACAAAACACCAAATAAAAGCGCAAAAACACCCATAACAAAAACATAAAACCCAAAAATACCCACCACATAAGCACTTTAATCCAATGAGTCAAAATGGCCCCAATTGACTCATCGTTGGGGCAAAAACTGAGCAGAGCCGGCAGTCGGACCATTCGGCTGACATATGGAATGCCTGGAAGGCACAAAGACTGCCAATTTCGGTTCGTAATATCGATATTGTTTAAAGGAAAACAACATGAAAATCAAAACACTGGCAATCGTTGTTCTGTCAGCCCTGTCCCTGAGCTCCGCGGCGGCTTTGGCCGATACCACCACGGTAAACGGCGGGACGGTGCATTTTAAAGGGGAAGTGGTCAACGCGGCCTGTGCAGTCGACGCCGGCTCAATCGATCAAACCGTGCAGCTGGGCCAGGTGCGTTCAGCCAAGCTCGCTACCGCGGGCAGCACCAGCTCCGCCGTCGGCTTCAACATCCAGCTGGACGACTGCGATACTACCGTTGCAACTAAAGCCTCCGTTGCCTTCTCCGGCACGGCGGTCGATAGCACCAACACCACCGTACTGGCGCTGCAAAACTCCGCAGCCGGCGGCGCAACTAACGTCGGCCTCCAGATCCTCGACAACACCGGCACCGCGCTGGCGCTGGACGGAGCGACCTTCAGTTCGGCAACCACGCTGAACGATGGCACCAACATCATTCCATTCCAGGCTCGCTACTACGCAACCGGCGCGGCCACTGCCGGTACCGCTAACGCCGACGCAACCTTCAAAGTTCAGTACGAGTAATTCACTCATCACGCACGGATGCTCGTCGGGCCAGGATGGCCCGTTATCCATACAGGACTGGGGTAATTACGATGCAAGGAATGAAATCAGGTCTGCTGATCGTTTTGCTGCCGCCGCTGGCGCTGGCCGGTAACCAGTGGAACGTCACCCTGCCCGGCGGCAGCATGCGTTTCCAGGGCGTGATCATCGCCGAATCCTGCCGCGTGGAAGCGGGAGACCGGCAGCTGACGGTCAATATGGGGCAAATCAGCAGCAATAGGTTTCATTCAGCGGGCGAAGATACCGACCCCGTTCCTTTCGCTATCCATCTGCAGGACTGCAGTACCGCGGTCAGCCAGCGGGTGGGCGTGACCTTTCACGGCGTGGCTGATGGCAAAAATCCGGACGTGCTCTCGGTGGGCGAAGGCCCGGGGATCGCCACCGGCGTCGGCGTGGCGCTGTTTGACGGCGAGGACCATCCGATCCCGCTCAATAGCCCAGCGGCGGCCTGGTCACGGCTGTATAGCGGACCGACCACGCTACATTTTGTCGCCAAATATCGGGCGACCGGACGTCAGGTGACCGGCGGAGCCGCGAACGCTCAGGCCTGGTTTTCGCTGACCTATCAGTAACCAGCCAGCAGGCATACCGGATACGGGAAACAACGGTGAGTATAAAAGGGGAAAACGTGAGAAAGAGACTGCGGATGACGCAAAGCCTGGTAGCGGGATTTTTGATGATCGCCGCCGGCGGGTTTAGCACCGCTGCCGACGCGGGCGTAGCGCTGGGTGCCACCCGGGTTATCTACCCTGCCGGACAAAAGCAGGTTCAGCTGGCGGTCACCAATAACGACGACAGCAGCACCTATCTGATTCAGTCGTGGGTAGAAAATGCCGACGGTCAGAAGGACGGCCGGTTTGTGATCACCCCACCGCTGTTCGCCATGCAGGGGAAAAAAGAGAACACCCTGCGGATCATCGACGCCACCAACAATCAGCTGCCGCAGGATCGCGAAAGCCTGTTCTGGATGAACGTTAAGGCCATCCCGTCGATGGATAAATCGAAGCTCAGCGACAATACCCTGCAGCTGGCGATTATCAGCCGCATCAAGCTCTACTATCGCCCGGCTAAGCTGGCGCTCTCGCCGGATCAGGCGACGGAGAAACTGCGCTTTCGCCGCAGCGCAAACACCCTCACGCTGATTAATCCTACCCCCTACTACCTGACGGTAACCGAGCTCAACGCCGGAACCCGGGTGCTGGAAAACGCGCTGGTTCCGCCGATGGGCGAAGCCTCGGTGAAGCTGCCGCCGGACGCCGGCCGGGAGATCTCCTGGCGGACGATTAACGACTACGGCGCGCTGACCCCGCGGATGAAGGGCGTCGCGCAATAGCTACGGGGAAACCAGCGTTATCCCCTGAAATATAATAAGAACTGACAGCCGGGCGACTTCGGACCGGAGGGATTATGTCACATCTGAAATATGGACCGAACCGTTTGGTTTCTCCGCGCGCCCGGCGTCATGCCCCGCGTTTTGCGGGGGCGCTGCTGCTTGCGCTGGCCGCGCAGCCCTTTGCCGCGCGGGCGGAGCTCTATTTTAACCCGCGTTTTTTGGCCGACGATCCGGCGGCGGTAGCGGACCTCTCGAACTTCGAGAAGGGGCAGGAGGTGCCGCCCGGCACCTATCGGGTCGACATTTATCTGAACAACGGCTTTATGACCACCCGCGACGTGACCTTTAAGGCCGGGGAAGAGGATCATCGCCTCGCGCCCTGCCTGACCCGCGGAGATCTGGCGAGCATGGGCGTCAACACGCACGCCGTGGCGGGAATGGAGGCGCTGGCCGCCGACGCCTGCGTCCCGCTCGCCGCCATGATCAAAGAGTCCACCAGCCGCTTCGATGTCGGCCAGCAGCGCCTGTACCTGACCGTTCCCCAGGCCTTTATGGGCAACCGCGCGCGCGGCTATATTCCCCCGGAACTGTGGGATGACGGAATTACCGCCGGGCTGCTGAACTACAACTTCACCGGCAACAACGTGCGCAACGATATTGGCGGCAGCAGCAGCTATGCCTGGCTCAATCTGCAAAGCGGCCTCAACCTCGGCGCCTGGCGCCTGCGGGATAACACCACCTGGAGCTACAGCAGCGGCGGCAGTTCATCGAACAACGAAAATAAGTGGCAGCACGTCAACAGCTGGCTGGAGCGGGATATTGTTCCCCTACGCTCGCGCCTGACGCTCGGCGACAGCTATACCAACGGCGACGTGTTCGACGGCATCAACTTCCGCGGCGCCCAGCTGGCCTCTGACGATAATATGCTGCCGGACAGCCAGAAAGGCTTCGCCCCGGTCATTCACGGGATTGCCCGGGGAACGGCGCAGGTCTCGATCAGGCAAAACGGCTACGAAATTTACCAAAGCACGGTGCCGCCGGGGCCGTTCACCATCAACGACCTCTACGCTGCGGGTAACGGCGGCGATCTGCAGGTCACCATTAAAGAGACCGACGGCACCCGCCAGATCTTTACCGTGCCGTGGTCAACGGTGCCGGTGCTGCAGCGCGAGGGCCATTCGCGCTTCGCCGTGACGGCGGGGGAGTACCGCAGCGGCAACGACCAGCAGGAGAAGCCGAAATTCTTCCAGGGGACGCTGCTCCACGGCCTGGCGGCGGGCTGGACGCTGTACGGCGGCAGCCAGCTCGCCGACCGCTACCGCGCCTTTAACCTCGGCGTCGGCAAAAACATGGGCGAGTTCGGCGCCGTGTCGCTGGACGTGACCCAGGCAAACGCCACCCTGCCCGACGACAGCACTCATCAGGGGCAGTCGCTGCGTTTCCTCTATAACAAATCGCTTAACGAAATCGGCACCAATATTCAGCTGGTGGGCTACCGCTACTCCACGCGGGGCTACTACAGCTTTGCCGATACTACCTATAGCCGAATGAGCGGCTACGACGTCGAGACCCAGGACGGCGTTATCCAGGTGAAGCCCAAATTCACCGACTACTACAACCTCGCCTACAGCAAGCGCGGCAAGGTGCAGGTCAGCGTCACCCAGCAGCTGGGGCGCACCGCCACGCTCTACCTGAGCGGCAGTCATCAGAGCTACTGGTCAACCGGCAAGGCGGACCAGCAGCTGCAGGCCGGGCTTAACGCCGCGGTGGACGATATCAACTGGACGCTGAGCTACAGCCTGACCAAAAACGCCTGGCAGCAGGGGCGCGACCAGATGCTGGCGGTCAACGTCAACATTCCGTTCAGCCACTGGCTGCGCTCGGACAGCAAATCCGCGTGGCGCCACGCCAGCGCCAGCTACAGCATGTCGCACGACCTCGACGGCCGGATGACCAACCTCGCCGGGCTCTACGGCACGCTGCTGGAGGATAACAACCTGAGCTACAGCGTGCAGACCGGCTACGCCGGAGGCGGCGCCGGCAACAGCGGCGGCACGGGCTATACCGCGCTGAACTATCGCGGCGGCTACGGCAACGTCAACGTCGGCTACAGCCGCAGCGACGGCTTTAAGCAGCTCTACTACGGCGTCAGCGGCGGCGTGCTGGCCCATGCCAACGGCGTGACCTTAAGCCAGCCGCTGAACGACACGGTGGTGCTTATCAAAGCGCCCGGCGCGGAAAAGGTGAAGGTAGAGAATCAGACCGGCGTGCGCACCGACTGGCGCGGCTACGCGGTGCTGCCTTACGCCACCGAGTACCGGGAAAACCGGGTGGCGCTGGATACCAACACCCTCGCCGACAACGTCGATCTTGACGACGCCGTGGTCAGCGTGGTGCCCACCCATGGCGCGATCGTCCGCGCCGACTTCAGGGCCCACGTCGGGATGAAGCTGCTGATGGCCCTCACCCACAACGGCAGGCCGGTACCGTTCGGCGCCATGGTGACCTCGACGAGCAATCAGAGCGGCAGCATTGTCGCCGATAACGGCCAGGTCTACCTGAGCGGGATGCCGCTGGCCGGCCGGGTACAGGTGAAGTGGGGAGACGGGCCGGACGCCAGCTGCGTGGCTGATTATCGCCTGCCGCCGGAGAGTCAGCAGCAGGCGCTGAGCCAGCTCTCCGCCGTATGCCGCTAAGGAAAGGATCATGATGACTAAATCGCTCTATTTGCTGCTGGCCGTGCTGTCGCTTGCCGTGGCCAACGCCTTCGCCGCCGACAGCACCATCTCCATCAGCGGCTACGTACGGGATAACGCCTGCGCGGTGGCGGGAGAATCAAAGGATTTTACCGTCGATCTGCTGGATAACGCCGCCAGACAGTTTCACGCCGTCGGCGCCACCACGCCCGCGGTGCCGTTTCGCATCGTCCTGTCGCCCTGCGGCAGCTCGGTTACCGCGGTGAAGGTGGGCTTCACCGGAGTGGCGGACAGCGCCAACACCAGCCTGTTGAAGCTGGACAGCGGCGCGTCGGCCGCGGCGGGAATGGGGGTGCAGATCCTCGATACGCAGCAGGCGATGCTGCCGCTGAACGCCGCCTCCCCGGCGATAGCCTGGACCACCCTGACCCCGGGGCAGACCAATATCCTGAACTTTTACGCCCGCCTGATGGCGACCCAGGTCCCGGTCACCGCCGGGCACGTTAACGCCACAGCGACCTTTACGCTGGAATTTCAGTAACCGGAGGCTGAGATGAAATGGACTCCCCCACGATGGCTGGTCGCCGGCGCGCTGCTCATGGCCGCCTCCTCGCTACAGGCCGCCGACGTCACCATCACCGTGAACGGCAAGGTGGTGGCCAAACCGTGCACGGTGTCGACCACGCACGCCACCGTCGACCTCGGCGATCTCTACACCTTCAGCCTGGTCCAGGCGGGGGCCGCTTCGCCCTGGCACAGCGTGGCGCTCGATTTAAGCAACTGCCCGGTGGGCACCTCGCGGGTGGTCGCCACCTTCAGCGGCACCGCGGACGGCACCGGCTATTACAAAAACCAGGGCACCGCCGGCAATATCCAGCTCGAGCTGCAGGACAGCGGCGGCGCCACGCTGAACAACGGCGCCACTCAATCGGTGCAGGTCGATGACGCCACCCAGTCCGTCCGTTTCCCGCTGCAGGTCAGAGCGCTGACGGTGAACGGCGGCGCCACCCAGGGAACCATTCAGGCGGTGATTAACGTCACCTACACCTACGCCTGAATCAGGAGAGTACGTTTATGAAAAAATTAGTCACCCTGCTGGCGGCGCTGGCGATGATGGGCTGGTCGATTAACGCCTGGTCCTTCGCCTGTAAAACCGCCAGCGGACAAACCATCCCCATCGGCGGCGGCAGCGCCAACGTCTACGTCAATCTCTCCCCTGCGGTGAGCGTCGGGCAGAACCTGGTGGTCGATCTGTCGACGCAGATTTTCTGCCATAACGACTATCCGCAGACCATCACCGACTACGTGACCCTCCAGCGCGGCTCCGCCTACGGCGGCGTGCTGTCGAGCTTCTCCGGTACCGTAAAATACAACGGCAGCTCCTACCCGTTCCCGACCACGGCGGAAACCTCGCGGGTGATTTACGACTCGACCACCGATAAGCCGTGGCCAACCGTGCTCTACCTGACGCCAGTCAGCACCGCCGGTGGGATCGCCATCACCTCCGGCTCGTTGATTGCCGTGCTGATCCTCCACCAGACCAACAACTACAACAGCGACTCCTACCAGTTCGTCTGGAATATTTATGCCAATAACGACGTGGTGGTGCCGACCGGCGGCTGCGACGTCTCCGCCCGCGACGTGACGGTGACGCTGCCGGACTACCCCGGCTCGATGGCGGTTCCGCTGACGGTGCACTGCGCGCAGAACCAGACGCTGGGCTACTACCTGTCGGGCACCACCACCGGTACCGGCAACGCGATTTTTACCAATACCGCCTCCGCCTCGCCGGCGCAGGGGATCGGCGTGCAGCTGACCCGCGGCGGTACGGCGGTAGCCGCCAACAGCCCGGTATCGCTGGGTACGGTCGGCACGTCGCCGGTTAGCCTTGGGCTGACGGCCGAGTACGCGCGCACCAGCGGGCAGGTCACCGCCGGCAACGTGCAGTCAATTATTGGAGTGACGTTTGTCTACCAGTAAGGCGCCCGCCCCGGCGGTGGAGTGCGTGCTCTCGCCCTGTTCGATGGCCGCGGAGGGGCTCTCGTCGCTGATCGGCGCGGGCGGGCGGCGGCCGAGGTTTTTATCGCCTCAGGCCCATGAAACGCCCTCTCTTCCCGACCCGGCCAGCCTCGGCCGGGTCGTGGTATTTCTGCCCGACGATCCCTTCTGGCTGCTGTTTACCCTGCGCCACGCGGGGCTGCTGCTCGAGCGTAGCGCCAGCGCGCTGCCGATGCTGATCCTCAGCCGCAGCCCCGCCGGCTGGCTATGGCAAACGCTGCTACACCTGGTAGGCGACCGCCGCCGTCTTGCCGCCGTCAAAACCGCCGCCTCCGACCTGCCCTGCCGGCAGCTGGCCTCGCTGCTGGGCCAGACGGCCCCGGGCTACCCGTCGCTGGAGACGCTGGCCGCTGACGAGGCGGCAGCGCGCGGCATTCCCCCTACGGGCCTGAGCAAGCCCGAGTTCAACGCCGCGCTGGACTGGCTGCGCGGATACAGCATCACCCGCCAGGCCGAGCTGCGCGGGGTTAGCCATAAGACCCTCTATAACCAGAAACTGTCAGGACTGAAAAAGATGGTGGAACAGCATCCGCATCTCGCCACCCGCTTCCCCGGAAGCCAGGCAAAAGGGCACAAAGCGCAGGCTTTCGCCACGCTTTCGGCGTTTGAGCGCGAGTTCGTGCACGCGATCCACTGTCGGCAGGTGTTTCCGGTATTCCAGCCCATTACCGATGGCCGGCTGATGCTCAAGGGGATCGAGGTGCTGTCGCGCTGGCGGCGCAGCGGCAATGTGCTGCTGCCCGGCGAGTTTCTGCCGCTGGTGCGCGCGGAGTATGCGTGGCTGCTGCTCACCGCCTTTGCGCTGCGGGAAGCGGTTCAGGGCATCAATCAGCATCGCGGCGAGTTCTACTTCTCGATAAACGTCCCGCCGGCTATCGCCGGGCATGACAACCTCATGCGGATGATGGAGGCGGCCCGCCAGCAGCTGGGCGATCCACGCTGGGCGGAGCGGCTGGTACTGGAATTTGCCGAAACCGTCGATCTTAACCGCCAGGGCAAGATCGGCGGTAATATCGTGAAATTACAGCAGCAGGGCTTTCGCATTATGCTCGACGACTGCTTTTCACAAAGCAGCGTGTTGTTTCCGGTACGCGCGGTGCGCTTTAGCGAGTACAAGCTCGATATGAGCATCGTGAATGATTTCCAGCACGACCCCCACGCGCTGGCGCTGGTAAAAAGCCTGATCTACTACTGCCAGCTGACCGGCAGCCGCTGCGTTGCCGAGGGGGTGGATAGCCTGGAAAAGCTGAATATGCTGAAGGCGCTGGGGATCGACCGATTTCAGGGCTACCTGATCGCGCCCCCGGTCAATCACGACAATCTCGCAGATCTTATTCAACGCTTTTCTCCGGGACGCTGCGCCGCGCCTGCGGCCTGATAGAACGCGCTTCCTGCTGAAATCACAGCGGTTTATGCCGATCCCCACCCTCCACTCACCTGCGTCCCGGCAGAGGGGGCGCGCTTTTTCGGAATATGCCTGGTTCCCTTTTCTTGACAAAAATTGAACAATTTTACACAAAATCACATTTTGTTCATTTTCACATTGCAAGGATGCCAATGAGCCGCAAAGCTACTATTTGCAAAGCGATCGCTTCAGCGTCAGGCCTGTTTTTTCTCCTGCCGGCCCACGCCGCCGGCCCTGATGACCAGTTTATTATTCAGCAGCAGCGTCAGAAGGCGCTGGAGCAGCAGCTGACGCCGCCGACCCCGGACGTACGCCTCTCTGAGCCCTCTTCCGGCTTCGGCCAAATTCCCTTCCCGACGGAAACCCCCTGCTTTCCCATCCAGCGCGTGGCGCTGAGCGGTCAGGAAGCGCTCCCCCGCTGGCTGCCGCTGCAGCGCATCGCCGACCAGGCGCAGGGGCGCTGCCTCGGCGGGAAAGGGATTAACCTGCTGATGAGCACCCTGCAAAACCGGCTGGTCGACGGCGGCTGGATCACCACCCGCGTGCTGGCCCCATCGCAGGATTTGAAAAGCGGCACCCTGAAGCTGGCGATCGTGCCGGGCTACGTGCGCCGGGTGCGGCTAACGGAGCAGAGCGACGACTATATCCGGCTGTATAGCGCCTTTCCGGCCCATGAGGGCAATCTGCTCGACCTGCGCGATATCGAACAGGGGCTGGAAAACCTCCAGCGCCTGCCCACCGTCGAGGCGAGTATGGAAATTGTCCCCGGTGAGAACCCCGGCGAGAGCGATATCGTCATTACGCGTAAGCAGGCGAAGACGTGGCGCCTCGGGCTGTCGCTGGACGACTCGGGCACCGAAACCACCGGCCGCTATCAGGGCGGCGTAACGCTGTCGCTGGATAACCCCTTCTCGCTCAGCGACTTGCTCTACGTCTCCGCCAGCCACGATCTCGACGACAGCGGCGGCAAAAAAAGCCGCAACTACATCGCCCACTACTCCGTGCCGTACGGCTACTGGATGCTGGGGATCACCGGCAGCGACTACGACTATCACCAGACGGTGGCCGGGCTGAACGGCGACTACCGCTACAGCGGCAGAAGTAAAAACCTCGACGTGCAGCTCAGCCGCGTTCTGCACCGCAGCGGGACGCAGAAAACGACCTTCACCTACGACGTGCTGGCCCGCGAAAGCCGCAACTACATCGACGATACCGAAGTGGGCGTCCAGCGTCGCCAGACGGCGGCCTGGCGCGTGGGACTGCAGCATCGCCACTATATCGGCCAGGCCACCCTCGACCTCGGCGCCAGCTACCAGCGGGGCACCCGCTGGTTTGGCGCCCGGCCCGCGCCGGAAGAGTACGTCGGCGACGCCACCGCGCTGAGCAAAATCACCCAGCTCAACGCCCAGCTCGACCTGCCTTTTACCATCGGCAGCGAGAATTTCCGCTACAACGTGCAGTATCTGCGCCAGATCAGCAACACCCCGCTGACGCCGCAGGATCAGTTCGCCATCGGCAACCGCTGGACGGTGCGCGGATTCGACGGCGAGCGCACCCTCAGCGCCAGCCACGGCTGGTACGTGCGCAACGATCTGGCCTGGCGTACGCCGCTGGAGAACCAGGAGCTCTATCTCGGCGCGGACTACGGTGAGGTCGGCGGCTACAGCGCTGATTACCCGATCGGCCAACACCTGGCCGGCGGCGTTATCGGCGTGCGCGGCAGCGCCTTCAGCACCGGCTATGACCTGTTCGCCGGCACGCCATTCTCGAAGCCGGATGGATTCCATACCAGCGCCGTGACTCTTGGCTTCAACCTGAACTGGAGCTGGTGATGCGCATTGGACAATACGACATTAAGGCGCCGCTGATCTTCGGCGGCGTGGACAACGAAGCCGAAGTGCTGGGGGCCAGCGTCTGGCTATGGATGCATTCGCCAATGCACCGCGACGCCCCGCTGCACGCTCTGCCCACGCTGCTGCTGCCGATTATCAAGCGCCGCCAGTATGTGCTGGTAGTCGAGAACGACCGGCCGGCGTTTTTTCTTAGCTGGGCGTGGCTTAACCAGGAGTCGGAAGCCCGCTACCTCACCCGTCCGGCGATTGAGATGCCGGAGGCCGACTGGAACAGCGGCGATCGGATGTGGTTTTGCGACTGGATCGCGCCATTCGGCCACACCGCCGCCATGAACGCCCTGATGCGCCAGGACGTCTTTGCCGACCACTGCGCGCGGGCGCTCTATCACCGCGGCGAACAGCGCGGCAAGCGGGTGGTGATGTTCCACGGCCGCCGGGTCAGCCGCGAACAGGCCAGAAGCTGGCGGCGGGCTCACCCGCTCGCCGTCGACCTGCCGGAAACGTTTAAAGGACTAAACCATGAATAAGAACCTCTACCGTATTGTTTTCAACAAAGCGCGCGGCATGCTGATGGTGGTGGCGGACATCGCCCGCTCCGGCCGCGCCGGCTCGGCGCGTTCTTCCGCGCCGGTAAGCCTCCCGCGCCGGCTGCACGGCAAAATCAGCGCCATCAGCTTCGCCCTGTGGCTGGCGATGGGGGTAATTCACCCGGCGCAGGCCAATATCGTCGCCGACGCCGGCGCGCCGAAAAACCAGCAGCCAACGGTGATGCAGAGCGCCAACGGCACGCCGCAGGTCAATATTCAGACCCCGTCGGCCGCCGGGGTATCGCGCAATACCTACAGCCAGTTCGACGTCAACCAGCAGGGGGCGATCCTCAATAACTCGCATAAAAACGTGCAGACCCAGCTGGGCGGCATGGTGGCGGGGAACCCCTGGCTGGCGAAAGGCGAAGCGAAGGTCATTCTTAACGAGGTCAACTCGCGCGACCCCAGCCGGCTGAACGGAATGATTGAAGTGGCCGGCAAAAAGGCCCAGGTGGTGATCGCCAACCCATCCGGCATTACCTGTAACGGCTGCGGCTTTATCAACGCCAACCGCGCCACCCTGACCACCGGCCAGGCGCAGCTCAACAACGGCAATCTCACCGGCTATCAGGTCGAACGCGGCGAAGTGGCCATTGAAGGCGCCGGAATGGACAGCTCGGGGGCCGACTACACCGATATTATTGCCCGCTCGGTGAAGGTTAACGCCGGGCTGTGGGCCAAGGATCTGCGGGTCACCACCGGGCGCAACCGGGTAGATGCCGCCCACCAGCGTATCGAAAAAACCGGCGACGATCCGGCCATCCGCCCGCAGCTGGCGGTGGATGTCGCCAGCCTCGGCGGCATGTACGCGGGTAAAATCCGCATGGTCGGCACCGAAAGCGGCGTCGGTGTGCGTAACGCCGGCGCCATCGGCGCCCAGGCCGGGAGCGTGAGCCTGACCGCCGACGGCCGCATTGAAAACAGCGGCACGCTGCGCGCCAGCGAAGACGCAACCGTCCGCACCGCTGGCGAGTTCAGCAACGACGGCGCGCTGACCGCCGGCCATAACGTGGACATTCAGGCGGCCAGCCTCACCGGCAGCCGCGGCAGCGTGCTGGCCGCCGGAGTGCAAAATGACGGCAAGCTGGCGGAGAGCGGCGACCTGCGGCTGCACGCCGACGGCCAGCTGAGCGTCCACGGCCAGACGCTGGCCGGCGGAAACCTGCACGCCAGCGGCCAGGGCGTAGACGTCAGCGGCAGCCAGACCCAGGGCCAGCGGGTCGAGCTGGACAGCGGCGCGGGCCACCTGCTGACGCAAAACGCCGGGGTCAGCGCCCGGGATCTGACCCTGCGCAGCGGCCAAACGCTCAACAACGACGGCGGCACGCTCAGCGCCGACGCGATAACCCTCTCCGCGCAGCATCTTTCGAACCGCAAAGGCAAGCTGGTGCAGACCGGCGGCGGCGCCCTGGCGGTTAATCTGCCGGGCGATATCGATAACCGGGAAGGTGAAATTGCCGCCAACGGCGATATTCAGCTCGCGGCGCACGCCGTCGATAACCGCAGCGGGAAAGTACTGGCGGCGCAGGGCGGCAGCCTGACGGCGCAGACCCGGGCGACGCTGGATAACCGCCTGGGCACCCTCGCCGCGGCGGGCGATAACCGGATCAATGCCGGGGATCTCAACAATAGCGAGGGGCTGATCTCCGCCGCCACCGGCAGCGGCGAGATCCGCAGCGCGCAGACGGTTAGCAACAGTAAGGGCCGCATCGAAGCGGCCAAAACGCAGACCATCAGCGCCGCCGGGCTGGATAACCAGCAGGGGGTTATCGTCGCCGACGGGGCCACGCTGGCGCTCGCCGACGGCACCTTCAACAACCGGTTCGGATCGCTGTACTCGCACAGCGCGCTGGCTATTCGCAGCGGCGCGCTCGATAACCAGTTCGGCTACCTCGCCAGCGGCGGGACGCTCACCTTCAAAGGGGGCGATGTTGATAACCGTGCCGGTCAGTTCGCCGCGGAGCAGGCGCTGAACGCCAGCTTCAGCACCTTCCTGAACCACGAGGGCAGCCTGAAGGCGCTGGGCGCGATGACGCTGAGCGGCGGCACGCTGGATAACGCTGGCGGGATCGTCGGCGCGGGCGGCGCGCTCGACGTTGGCGTCAGCGCCCTCGACAACCGCCAGGGCACCCTGTTTAGCAACGCGGACGTCCTGCTCCGCGCCGACCGGCTGGACAACCAGGGCGGCCAGCTGGCGGCGCAGCGGGCGCTGAGCGTTAACGGCGGGCAGCTGGTCAACGATAGCAGCGGCCTGATCCAGAGCGGCGGGAGCCTGACGCTCGCCGCGGACGACATCAGCAACCGCAGCGGCAGCATCATCAGCAGCGCAGCCGCCACCCTGCGCAGCCGGCAGTTGCACAACGGCGGCGGAGAGATCCAGAGCGTCGGCGATCTGCTGATCGATAGCGCCCGCGGCATCGTGGACAATATTTCCGGGCTGATGCGTAGCGGCGCGACGCTCACGCTCGCCGCCGCCCGGCTTATCAACCACAACACCCTCGGCGACAATCAGGGGCTGGAGGCGCAGAACATCGCGCTCGCCACCGAGGCGCTCGATAACCAGAGCGGGATGATCCTGGCCGATAAATCGCTGACGGTGCGCAACGACGGCGAGCTCGACAACCGCAGCGGCGGGCTGGCGGCCTCCGGGACGGTAGATATTCGCGGCGACGGGCTGGCGCTGCTAAACCAGGGCGGCACCGTAAAAGCCGGCGAGATGCTGCGCATCGACGCGGACAGTCTCGACGGCGGCGGCCAGCTGCTGTCGCTCGGCGATATGTCCCTGAGCAGCCGCCGGTCGCTGAATAACAGCGGGACGATGGTGGCCAACGGCAGCTTCACGCTCGCCTCCGCGGGAGATATCACCAACGGCGGTAAGCTGCTGGCGGGCAGCAGACTCGACATCACCAGCCGCAGCCTGAGCAACGGCGCCAGCGGCGAAATTAACGCCGGACAAAACACGCTTAACGTCAGCGACACGCTGTTCAACGCCGGGCTGATCGACGGCGGCTATACGCGAATTAACGCCGGAACCCTCACCAACAGCGGCAGCGGGCGCATCTACGGCAACGCCATTGGCGTCAATGCCGTCACCTTCAACAACCTGGCGGAAAACGGCACGGCGGCGACCCTTGCCGGGCGCGAGCGCGTCGACCTCGGGGTACAGACCCTGAACAACCGCGATCACGGGCTGATCTACAGCGGCGGCGATCTGCTGATTGGCGGTACGCTGGGGGATAACGGCGCCGCGATCGGCCGGGCGGGAACGATCGATAACCACAGCGCGACGATCGAATCCGCCGGGGATATGACGATCGCCGCCGGGCAGATCAACAACATCAACGATCGCTTCACCACCGGGATCGTCACCGTTTCTCAGGAACAGGTAACCGAATATCAGCACACCGGCTCCCCCAACCGCTGGAACGCCGCGGACGACGGCGTGTTTGTCGACGGTAACTCCGCCGACGGCCTGCGCAACCTGAATACCCCGGATGACACCGGCAGCAATAACGACAGCTTCAACCAGTTCGACTATACCCGCACGGTGGAAGAGACGCGGATCCTCGAATCCGACCCGGCGAAGATCCTCGCCGGCGGCAATATAACGCTCACCGGCGACCGCCTGCTGAACGATAAAAGCCAGGTCATCGCCGGCGGTACCCTGGCGATCGCCGGCCTGCGGGAGGTGAAAAACGACGACGTAACGGGCGAGCGCCGGACCACCGACGTCGGTACCGCCACCCACTACTACCGTATTCGCCATAAAGGGGGCGACGAGCAGGGCCGCGACCGTACCGCATATACGCCGCCGACCGAAATTCAGAGCATCTCCCTGAAGCCGGGGCAGCTCATCAGCGGCGGCAGCGTCGAGGGTACGTCGCTCACCATCGCGCCGCTGACCCCGCAGGGCACGGCGGCGGCGATCGGCATCGCGGGTGCCGTCGCCGGTCAGCACACCGTCTCGCCCGGCGAGCCGGTCACGCCGCCGGCGGGCCAGCAGTTTGAGGTCACGCCCGCGGAAGGGGCGATTCGCATCGTCGGCCCGAATACCACCCTGCCGGATAACAGCCTGTTTACGGTCAATCCCGCCGCCGACGTGCCGTATCTGGTGGAGACCGATCCGCGCTTCACCAACCAGAAGCAGTGGCTCGGCAGCGACTACATGCAGCAGGCGCTGGCCGGCAACGGCGACACGACGCTGAAACGGCTGGGAGACGGCTACTACGAGCAGCGGCTGATCCGCGAGCAGGTGGTCGCCCTGACCGGCCAGCGCTACCTTGACGGCTACACCAGCGACGAAGAGCAGTTTAAAGCCTTGATGGATCATGGCATCACCTTCGGCAAACAGTACGCGCTGAAGAGCGGCGTGGCGCTGACCCCCGAGCAGATGGCGCTGCTGACCGGCGATATCGTCTGGCTGGTGAATACCACCGTGAAGATGCCGGATGGCTCGCTGCAGAGCGTGCTGGTGCCGCAGGTCTACGCCAAAGTCAAACCGGGCGACATCGACGGCTCCGGCGCGCTGCTCGCCGGGAATAACGTCAGCATCAAACTCAACGGCGACCTCTTCAACAGCGGCACCCTTAACGGCCGCCGCGTCCTACAGCTTGACGCCGACAATATCACCAACCGGGCGGGCACCCTGCTCGGCGACGACGTACGCCTGAACGCCCGCAACGATATCAATAACATCGGCGGCATCATCCAGGGCGACAGCAGCCTGCAGGCGGTGGCCGGACGGGACATCAACGCCACCACCACCCTCGCCGACGCCCGGAGCGTCAGCGGCGATAACCGCTTCAGCCGCACCACCATCGACAGCGTCTCCGGCATTTATGTCCAGGGCGACGACGGCAGGCTGACGCTGCACTCTGGCCGCGATATCACCCTCAGCGGCGCCCAGGTGGTCGCCAGCGGCGAACGCGGCGAGGTCCAGATGGTGGCCAGGCGCGATATCCAGCTCAACGACGTCACCACCGCCTGGCGCGATAATCTGGTGTGGGATGCCGACAACGCCCTCAGCCAGAGCCAGAGCAGCAGCACCGGCAGCGAAGTGACCGGCAAAGGCAGCGTCACGCTGAGCGCCGGGCACGACCTCAGCGCCCACGGCGCCCTCCTCTCCTCCGGCGCGGCGCTGAACCTAGGCGCAGGCAACAACGTCACCCTCGCGGCGGGCGAAAACAGCCAGGACCTGGACGAACGCCACAAGGTCACCGGCAGCAGCGGCTGGCTGTCCAAAACCACCACCCGCACCGAGGACAGCGTGTCGCGGCAGACGGCCCAGGGCAGCGAGCTGAACGGCGACAGCGTCGGCATCACCGCCGGCAACGACCTCACCGTGCGCGGCAGCAGCGTGGCCGGCAGCGGCGACGTGGCCCTGCGGGCGGGCAACGACCTGCGGATCGACACCCAGGATGAGTACAACAGCGAGCAGCACCTGAAGCAGGAGAAAAAATCGGGGCTAATGAGCTCCGGCGGGATCGGTTTCAGCTACGGCACCCAAAGCGTGAAAACCACCGATACCGGGGCGGATGTTACCCGGGCGGGCAGCACCGTCGGCAGCGTGAACGGCGACCTGACGCTGCGCGCGGGCGGCAACCTGACGGTCAACGGCTCCGATCTGATCGCCGGCCAGGACATGGCCCTGAGCGGCAAAAACGTCGCCATTACCGCCGCCGAAAACCAGAGTCAGCAGACCCACGTGGTCGAACAGAAAACCTCCGGCCTGACCCTGGCCCTCTCCGGCGCGGCGGGCAGCGCCCTCAACAGCGTGGTGCAGGCCACCCAGGACGCTAAATCCGCCGGCAGCAGCCGCCTGCAGGCTCTGCAGGGGGTGAAGGCGGCCCTCTCCGGCGTGCAGGCTGGCCAGGCCGCGCGTCTGGATGCGGCGCAGGGCAACGATCCGACCAACAACAATACCGTTGGCGTCAGCCTCTCTTACGGCAGCCAGTCGTCGAAATCGACCCAGCGCAGCGAGCAGACCACCGCCCAGGGCAGCAGCCTGACGGCGGGGCGCGACCTCAGCATCACCGCCCGCGAAGGCGACCTGAACGCGGTCGGCAGCCAGCTGAAGGCGGGCAACGACGTGGCCCTCTCCGCCAGCCGCGACCTGAACCTGCTCTCTGCTGAAAACACCTCGCTGCTTGAAGGCAAAAACGAAAGCAAAGGCGGCACGGTCGGCGTCGGGATTGGCGTGGGCTCCGGCGGCTGGGGGATCAGCGTCTCCGCCAGCGTCAACAAGGGCAAAGGCAGCGAAAGCGGCAACGGCACCACCCACAGCGAAACCACCGTCGATGCCGGCAACAACCTCATCCTCAACAGCGGACGCGACACCACCCTCACCGGCGCCCAGGTCAGCGGCGACACGGTTATCGCCGATATCGGCCGCAACCTGACCCTCACCTCCGAGCAGGACAGCGACCGCTACGACTCAAAACAGCAGAACGCCAGCGCCGGGGGCAGCTTCACCTTCGGCTCCATGAGCGGCTCCGCCAGCGTCAACCTCAGCAAGGACAAGATGCACAGCAACTACGACTCCGTGGTGGAGCAGACGGGCATCTTTGCCGGCAAAGGCGGCTATGACATCACCGTCGGCGAGCATACCCGGCTGGATGGAGCGGTGATTGGCTCGACGGCGACGGCGGACAAGAACAGGCTGGATACCGGCACGCTGGGCTGGGGCGATATCGACAACCGCGCCGATTTTAAAACCGAACACCAGAGCGTCGGCTTCAGCACCGGCGGCAGCATCGGCGGCAGCATCGGCAGCCAGTTTGCCGGCAATATGGCCAACGGCCTGCTGACCGGCGGGAACAACGAAGGCCACGACAGCAGCACCACCCACGCGGCGGTCAGCGACGGCGGCATCATCGTGCGGGATAAGGGTAAGCAACAGCAGGACGTGGCGAACCTCAGCCGCGACGTGGAGCATGCCAACCAGACCCTGTCGCCGATCTTCGATAAGGAGAAGGAGCAGCAGCGCCTCCAGCAGACCCAACTGATCGGCGAGATTGGCAACCAGGTGGCGGATATTGCGCGCACCGAGGGACAGATTAACGCCATCAACGCAGGTAAGGCCGAGCTGGCGAAGGAAAAGATCAACGAGCCGGAAAAAGGCGCCAGCAAGGAGGCCTGGGAGAGATATAACGCTCAGCTGGCCGCTACCGAAGGCTATAAGGCCGCGCAGCAGCAATGGGGCACCGGGAGCAGCGTCCAGCAGGCGATTCAGGCGGCTACTGCCGCCGTGCAGGGCCTGGCGGGAGGGGACCTGAAGGCCGCTCTGGCCGGCGGCGCAGCGCCGTATGTGGCGGAGGTTATTAAGCAATACTCACCGAATGAAACCAGCCGGGTAATGGCTCATGCCGTCATGGCCGGGGTTGCGGCTGAATTACAGGGAAACAGTGCAGCAGCAGGCGCTGCGGGTGCCGCAACGGCAGCTATCGGAACATCAGTGATAGCGAAAGCGCTATATGGTACAGATGATTTCAGCAAACTGAGCGAAACACAAAAACAAACGGTGTCTGCGCTAAGCACGCTGGCAAGCGGTCTGGCGGGCGGGCTCGCCGGGGGAGATACAAGCGGTGCAGTGGCAGGCGGCCAGGCCGGTAAGAACACATCAGAGAACAATGATATGTTCAGCCTGCCATCCGGGCTGAATGACTATGGCGCTGCAGCAGCTTCCTGGAATCAGTATGCAGTAGATAAAAACCTGACGCCGGAGCAGACACAGGCTGGACTGGATAAACTGGCTAAAGGTGACCTGCCTGAAGGTGCTAACATCACAAAAGTGATTGTGGATGGCTATAAGGATGGGGTACTGATTGCGGGAGCCGCGTATTTAGGACCAGCGGCGTCGATCGGTAAAGTTGTAGGTGGCGCAGCAATCGCAGAAATTGCTAACGGAACGTATCAGTGGTTCGATATAAACAGCGAGAAGAATCAGGGCTTGCCAGAAAATCAACAAAAGACATGGGATTATAAGGGAAGTATTTCTGCGGGGATTACCGGAGCTCTGGCTCCTGGGCGTGGCATATGGCAGAACGCAGGGATCGCTGCAGGTGGAACTCTATTTACTGACGGGCCTGACAGTGGCGCTTTAACAGGTACAGGAGCTGGTTGGGCATTCGGTACCGCAGTTAGTTCGATCGCGCCCTCTGTCCTGGAACCGGCTTTAGGCCCAGGCTCTGGCTTCGTGAGTGATATTATTGGTTCTGTTGGTGGTGAATTTATTGGTAATAAAATAAAAGATAAAATAAATGAAAAGGATGCTAATCATGATGAAAAATAAGAGAATAACTTTAAGCCTTTTGTTTTTAAATGTTATTTACCTTATTGTTTGTTGTTTTGTTTTTTTCTTTATCGCTAGCGTTGCTATCGACTTAATTTTTGATGGTAAGGTGAATTTAACGCGAGAAGTCATCAAAGACATCATCGTTGTAAGTATTATCGCGGGCACCGCGGGAGGTCTGGGTTCATGGCTCTTCGCCAAACTAGATGAACGCAAAGCCCGCAAATCGCCTCCTTCAGATCCTGATTGATCTTCACATAAATCCCGGCGCCTGAGCCGGGATTTTACCTTAAGGGTCAGTCACGGCTTCGCTTCAGGCAATCATAGCGTGGCTTCTCCCGCCGGATGACCGGCAGGTCACCGGTATCATTAAGCGCACCGGGAAACGTCTTGATCCACAAGTCCATTTTCTTCTTGCTGAAATGAGCCGCGCTTAACCCTTCGGCACAGCCGAACAGCTCCCGGCTGTTCTGGGCGGTGATCACAATGCAATCTGGCATCACTCTGATTTTTACCGGCATACCCGGCGTAAATCCGGCCTGCGAAAGCCAGTCACCCTGGAGCGGGATATAGTCATGCCGCATACGGTCATAAAACTCCGTGCGGTTAAGCGGTTGTGATGACTCCGTTGTGGATCTATTCTGCAAGTGCTTAACGGATTTTTTACGTAGCAGCTCGCAATTTTCGCTACTGGTTTCTGATTCATCAGATTCTATTTTGGCAATAGCACTTTCTGGCTTAAAATTCTGCTCAGCCATATTCAACTCCGGCTTAGTTGTCTGTGGTTAGCGGAAAGAAGGTGGTGGTACACCTTCTTTCCGCGCTCTTTAAAAATCTCCCTGTTTATTCCATCCTTCCATTATGACAAGCGAAATTTTATCTGGCTTCATTATATCGCACTGAATAAAAACACAGTATATATTGCATGGACAGTTTTGATTATTGCGAAGTTGATTCAGGAAATAATATAACTTCATGTAACGTTGCATTATTAATAAGAGCACGCAATTTTTCTGTCATCAAAAGCGGTATTGATGGTATGTATCCCCTGCCCCCCGAGAGAACGGCAGGCTGTCGAACACCTCAGCCCATACCCTGGACACGGGGGGCGAGTCAGAGTACAGGCAACGAGATGAACGACAACACTAAAGGGCAGCTATGAGCGATAAACAGAAATTGACATATCTGTTAAAGTGAATGGTTCGTTTTGCCGGGATACTTACACATGTATCTCTGTCCATTCAGCCAGCGTCAGAGAGATAAAATCCAGTCCATTATACATGTCTAGCATTATAGGTTAGCCAAGGTGGTAATGCCTTCAATCGATAGAAAACCATGATATGCTACTGGTATTTAGGGCTTTCTATGGCTACCGTTACTGTTCATTGTCCTCGTTGCCATTCCGATTCTGTTTATCGCCATGGGCACAGCTGTTCCGGGCACGAGCGCTTTCGTTGCCGGTCATGTCGCCGCGTTTTTCAGCTGGCTTATACCTATGAAGCCAGAAAACCCGGTGTAAAAGAACAGATAGTTGAACTGGCACACAACGGTGCCGGCGTCCGCGATACCGCCAGAGTTCTTAAGGTCGGTATCAATACCGTCATACGGACATTAAAAAGCTCTCGCCGTCCCGGATAACCGCTTCTCCTGTCGCTCATGCCGATGTGGCACTCATCTGCGAGCTTGATGAGCAGTGGGGCTTTGTTGGCAGTAAAGCCCGGCAGCACTGGCTCTGGTATGCTTACAATACCAAAACGGGTGGCGTACTGGCTTATACTTTCGGCCCACGTACCGATGAGACATGTCGGGAACTGTTGGCCCTGTTGACGCCCTTTAGCATCGGCATGATTACCAGCGATAACTGGGGCAGTTATGCCAGAGAGGTGCCGAAGGAGATACATCTGACTGGTAAAATTTTCACACAGCGCATTGAGCGAAACAATCTGACGCTGCGAACCCGTATCAAGCGGCTGGCACGCAAAACAATATGTTTTTCACGTTCCATCGAATTGCACGAAAAGGTCATCGGTGCCTTCATCGAAAAGTACATGTTCTACTGATTGGAGGCATTACCGTAAAGTGATTGGCGTACGAGAATTTGCGTTCATCCAGAACTGAATATCATAGAGTAGTCGGGCTAGCGTTCCTGTCACTACTGGCAGGACATCAGCAGGAACTTCAGAGAAATCGAAATTTTAATACCGTTACCAGAATCAGCTCGAAGTAGTTTTATAATCTGTTTGGCAAGCCATCCATAATCGAGAGCTTCAGGAGGTGGGGAAAACATAAAACCATATCGGCGATCATCAAGTTTTGCTTCCAGCCTAGAAAGAAAACGTGTCAGCTTGTCTTCCCAGTCCCCCTTTACAGCAGCTCCGTTTTTCCCGACACCCTTCGTTATATTATCCTTGGTTAAAAGAGCAACTAAATCAGAAATAGCGTAAGGTATTGGTGAGTCTACAGTGAATGTCTCTTTGACTTTCGGCTTACCAGATGAGTCCAGAGTTGCGCCTTTAAGATCCCGAACATGAAGAGTGAAACGAGAGGCCTGGTTTGGGGCATTCTGATCGCTACGGTCAAGAATCATCGACAACATTTCATCTCGATTCAGTAACCAATACGGCAGAAATAGTGCATCATCTTTAGGTGCAGTAAGGTCTCCTGGTCCGGCGATACGGAATCGTTGTGCGTAACCTCCTTTGGTTTTGTCAGCAAGTGTGGCGTACTCACCATGCATATCGAACACAACGATATTCGGATATTTAAGTTTAGCTGCTCGCTCTAGTATTAGGGCTACAGCCCAACTCTTACCTGAACCAGTACTTCCTAGGATGGCCGCATGCCTCTGGAAAAATCTATCCCCACTAGCAATAGCCTCAGCACTCCGATCCGCCACGAAAGTACCTAGTTTAAGGCGTTCTTCGTTGGGTAAACCGGCACCGAGTATGCCCATAAAACGCTGAAGATTAACACCTTCTATAACAAAGCATTCGCGATCGATCTGAGGAAAACTATCGGTGATCTTGACCCGCCATCTCCGGACAGCTTTTGTATCTTAAGTTAACGATGCCCGCTGCCGCCGGTACTCTCTCGGAGAGTGATATCCCAGCGCACTGTGCGGGTGATTTTCATTCTAGTGATTGAACGCCGCTGCAAGGTTCTGTAGCGCTGTTCCCACATCTGGTTTTGGCATGAACGCGATGTAATCTTCCTTCATCGTTTTCACGAACCGTTCGGCCATGCCGTTACTTTGTGGGCTGCTCACCGCTGTTGTACACGGCTCCAGATTCAGTTCTCGCGCGAACTTCTTCGTTTCATGCGCGGTGTACGCTGAACCGTTATCTGTCAGCCACTGCACTGGTTTACCCGGCAGCGTGCTACCGAAGCGCCTTTCCACTGACCTCAGCATCACATCCTGTACCGTTGAACTGTCGTAGCCTCCCGTGCTCGCTGCCCAGTCTATGGCCTCCCGGTCGCAACAGTCCAGTGCGAACGTCACCCGAAGCTTCTCGCCGTTGTCACAACCGAACTCGAAGCCGTCTGAACACCAGCGCATATCGCTTTCCGCTACCGCGATTTTGCCTTTATGCTCCCGCTTCGGACGCTCTGGTTTATCACGCAACAACAGCAGATTATGTTCGCTCATTATCCTGTAAAGCCGTTTGGCGTTCACCGGTGGAAGTCCCTCTACACGGCGTTGCTTACGCAGGATACCCCACACCCGCCGGTAACCGTAGCTGGGCATGTCGCTGATGATGCCGAGGATCTCCGACAGTATCTCTGCATCAGCTTCGTCATTACGCCGGTTGCTGCGCCTGTCCTGCCAGTCGGCAGAGCGGCTCACCCGCAGTGATAACTGCGCACGCGACACGCTCATGGTGCGACTAACCAGAGCTATTCCCCGTCCTTTGGCAACAAGGGCGCGTGCGCTATCCATTTTCGCGACTGGCCGTACTCCACCGCTTCTTTGAGGATCTCAACTTCCATCGTCTTCTTACCCAGGAGACGCTGTAGTTCCCGGACCTGTTTGAGTGCAGTCGCCAGCTCCGAAGCCGGAACCACTTCCTCTCCGGCCGCAACGGCGGTGAGGCTACCTTCCTGATATTGCTTCTTCCATTTAAACAGCAGACTGGGCTGAATACCGTGCAGACGAGCAACGTGGGAGACATTCATACCCGGCTCCATTGTTTGCTGGATGATGGCAATTTTCTCTTGCGGAGTCTTACGCTTACGGGCTTCTTGCCCTAACAGGATCCCGGTCATCTCAAAATTAACATGGTTGTTAGACATATATTTAAGCCTATCTCTTATCTGGAGATACAGCTACTGTCCGGTGTTTCAGGGGGCTACATCAAGTAAAAGCATGCCAGGTAGATAAACCGGCAGATCGTATTGCGAATGCAGCCATAAGAATGAGTAACGTGCCAACCGCTCTCAATTGCATCACTTAACGGCACCGTAGGATAAGGTGATTTTTAAGGCAATCAATTAATCTAAAGACCCTTAACGACGATTACTGAGATTGGCAAGCTATGACAATTCAAACACCGCAGGCAGTAACGGAAGCTTTTTTTCATCGTATAGCCACAGCAGAAGATGTGAATGAAATAGCTGAATTGGTTAGTGAAAATGTAGACTGGCTGGTCGCCGGAAATACTCAGGTAGTTCCCTGGATTGGCCGCAAACACGGCAGAAAAGGTGCAGCAGAATTCTATGCGCAAATCCGATCGCAGATTTCATCAGAACATTTTGAAATCAAAGATATTCTTATCAAAGATAAGCATGTAGTGGCTATCGGTGAGCTTGCATCACGCGTTAAAAAAACGAACAAGCTGATTGAAACCGAGTTTGTACTCGATATGCACATTGAAGATGGTCTTATTACCCGTTTTCGCATGTTCGAGGATAGCTACGCAGTTTCCGAAGCATGTCTTTGATTTGTAGATATCCTTACTCCCCCCAGACCGCCATTCAAACGAGCGTGCAGCGAACTTTTTCCTTACTGAGAGTTCGCTGACTTAATAGCGTATTCAATATTGGCCTGACCCTTGTTCTGTAATATCTGCTCGCATCCGCTCCGGGTACGAAGCGGATGCCTGTGCTGTTGGTCAGTTGAGAGCGAGGAGCTAACGTCAATTGTCATTTACCTCTGATTCCGCCTTCAGCGCTGTTTTGGCCGCAATTATCAGAGAGCCGACAGAGATTATCGAATCATGCGCATGGCCCCGGGAGACTTGCCCGTCACGCGTTTAAAGGCCCGGCTGAAGGCTGCTTGCGAGGAGTATCCCAAGCGTTGCGATGCGACGTCGACGGTGATTTTCTCTGACGACAACCAGCGAACAGCCAGGTACATCCGCACTTCAGTTGCATAGCGCAGCGGTGGTATGCCGATCGTTGCCTGAAACCGCTCTGCGAATGCAGATCGGGAGATATGCGATTCGGCGGCGAGTTCGGCCACGCTCCAGTCCCGGTTCGGTTCGCGGTGAATCGCCAGGATGGCGCGAGCCAGGCGCGGATCACGCAGGGCTGCCGCCAGTCCAGGGCTATTATCGCAACCGCTTTCCACCCAGCCTCTGATAAACATTGCGGCAACCACATCAGCCAGCCTGGCGAGAATGCCAGCATAGCCTACACGTCCGGAACATATCTCACTCTTCATCGCATCAAGTATATGCATAAGCCCCGGCCAGTTCGTGCCATTCGCATCGGCAAGCATGATTTCAGGCATCACACCAGCCAGCCTTTGCATGCTCCCTAAATCGATCTCCATACAACCAAAAAACAGGATGGCGCCTGGCGTTTCCTGGGTACTGGGACAGGTATCAAGCCCACTCACATTTTCATCAAGGGGGGCCGCCTCAAAATCATCGATATCCAGCACGTCAACGGCGGTTGCCGACAACAGCTGGTGCTCGCCGCCGTGCGGAATAAATACCGCCTCCCCGGCGGAAAGCGCAAGACAATTGCCATTTGCTGTTTGAAGCACCACATCCCCCACGGCGACATAGTGCAGGTAAGTATGACCAGGCCGACTGGTGAATTTCAAACCAAAAGTATGGCCTGTCTGAATTCGGCGATACTGCACGCCTTTAAGCCGCAGACCGGATAGCAGTTCGCTGATGAGCGTAGATGAGAGTGCAAAGGAGGATGACTCTGACATATTCGGGTTTTGGGTTAAAAAAAGAGGTTTTTAGAGCATAGATCATCCAGGCCCGGTTGCATAGACTTCGCTTTTTCATACAATTTGTCAGGAAAAGCAGTGATGACTAATGAAGCGTGTGTAACAGCCTGTAAAGCTGAATTGAACAACGATAAACCCGCCTGGCGGGCGGTATTTTCATTGACCTTGGGGGTTTTTGGCTTGCTGACCGCTGAGTATCTGCCTGCAAGTTTATTAACTCCATTGGCGCAGGATTTGGACGTATCGGAATCGATGGCCGGTCAGGCAGTTACGGTTACGGCGATAATAGCATTATTTGCCGGACTACTGGTGCCTCGATTAACGCGCATGCTGGACAGGCGCACCGTACTGCTCAGCTTCACTGTGCTGATGATCGTTTCAAACCTGATGGTGGCACTTGCATGGAACATTGGAATGCTGTTGACAATGCGGGTGCTGCTGGGGATTGCGCTGGGTGGATTCTGGAGCATGGCGGCGGCGGTAGCGATGCGACTGGTGCCGGAGACGCTGGTTCCGCGCGCGCTGTCGATTATTTTTAGTGGCATAGCGGTAGGCACTGTTGTTGCTGTACCGCTGGGTAGTTATCTGGGCGGGCTTTTTGGCTGGCGTAGCGCCTTTCTTGCCGCCGCCGGAGTTGGGGCGATCACGTTAGTTTTTCAGTGGTTCACGCTGCCCGGCATGGCGCCAATTGTTCGTAGCAAAACATCATCGGTATACGTCCTGCTACAGCGGCCAGGTGTTGCTTTGGGCATGCTTGGCTGCGTGCTGGCACACACCGGGCAGTATGCGCTTTTTACATATATACGACCTGCGCTGGAAGGTCTCGCTCATATTGAAGGTGATGAGCTGGCGCTAATGTTGCTCGGATTTGGAGTTGCTAACTTTTTCGGGACGCTGTCGGCAGGCTGGTTGATGGAACGCAGCCTGCGCCTGACGCTCATCGTCATGCCTGTTCTGGTGGGGGTCGCAGCGCTGGGCATGATCACAATTCCGATGTCGATAGTCGGGCTGGCGATGCTGGTCATGCTATGGGGATTGGCATTTGGGGGCGTGCCGGTGGCGTGGTCAAACTGGGTTACGCGCACTCTGCCAGATGAGGCAGAGAGTGCAGGAGGCATGGTGGTCGCGGCGGTTCAGTCCTCAATTGCCGCAGGTGCCGCAGTAGGTGGTCTGGTATGTGGCTTCAGCGGCATAACTGGTGTGTTCATTACTGCAGGATTGATTATGCTAAGCGCCGCGCTCGTTATTGCATCCCGAGTCAGAGTTCCTTCACTAACTGAAAGCTCTTCCGGCAGATCATTTCACTGAAAATTATAGCTTCCCGAGCGGAGGACTCCTTTGGCCGTCAGCATCATGATGACGCGGCTGACGTACGGTTACTTGATGGCCTCCGCGGCACCATCAAGGGAGTAAATCAGAAGTGGCGGTGAACATAAAACATTTCCTGTCGGGTGTGTTATGTTTTTCATTGCGTAATCAACGGAAAAAGGACGACACCGTGAAAATCTACTGGACCCTGAAAAGCATTCCCGAACTGGCCGGCCTACCCCTGAGGGAGCGTGGGAGAAGGTGGCGTAGCGCATATAAATCAGCTTTCCGTCACTGGCAGACCTGGGCCGGCCTCGTCCTCTGCGGAGCCTTCGCCGGCGTGGGAGCGCATTTTTTCGGTACTGCCGGCACCGTAATCCTGGCCGGGCTGGGTGGCTTTATGTACGGACAGATCGTGACACACGTCGTCCTGAAACATTACCGTCACCGGCTGCGCGGCGAAGCCGGCTGATCTTTCAAGGCTGCGCGGCCTTTTCCTGGCGATGTTGGAAATAGTGTCCATGAGTTGAATATGCGGGAAAGCAACAGCTTTCCGGTAATGCCTCCAATTAGTAGAACATGTATTTCTCGATGAATGAGCCGATGACTTTTTCGTGCAATTCGATGGAACGTGAAAAACATATTGTTTTGCGTGCCAGCCGCTTGATACGGGTTCGCAGCGTCAGATTGTTTCGCTCAATGCGCTGTGTGAAAATTTTACCAGTCAGATGTATCTCCTTCGGCACCTCTCTGGCGTAGCTTCCCCAATCGTCGCTCGTTATCATGCCAATGCTGAAGGGGGTCAATAACGCCAGCAGCGCCTGACATGTCTCATCATTACGGGGGCCGAACGTATAAGCCAGAACGCCCCCTGTTTTGGTGTTGTAGGCATACCAGAGCCAGTGCTGCCGGGCTTTACTGCCGACAAAGCCCCATTGCTCATCGAGTTCACAGATAAGAGCCACATCTGCATGGGCAACCGGAGAGGATGTTATTCGCTTCGGCGCGAGTTTTTTAAAGTGCGGATGACGGTGTTAATGCCGATTTTTAGCGTTCTTGCCGTATCCCGAACACCGGCACCGTTGAAGGCCATTTCGGTAATTTTCTCTTTGACACCCGGCTTACGGGCTTCATAGGTATAGGTGAGTAAAAACACGCGGTGGCAGTCACGACAGCGAAATCTGTCACGGCCTTTAGGGTTCTGACCATGGCGATAAACCTGAGCAGACTGACAACGGGGACAATGAACGTTAACGCTGGCCATGAGAAAACCTCAAAAGCGGGCATTATACATCATTCAACTAATTAGAGGCATTACCCGTTAATGATGCCGGTTGTCGTGAAAAAGAGGATCAGCGCCACGGTATCCGCAATAAATGCGGTCCGACGCTTCGACCGTTCCGGGGGTTGAGGCAAATTACATTTCCTGTCGTGATGGGGTGATTAAACGCCTTCTCATCCACAGAGAAGCCTAAAACTATAGCATACGCGCATAATCCATGGCCCCGCCCTGCTATCCGCTGCCCCGCGTTCCCCATTCCCCTTAAAAGTTTCCTCAGCCTCAACCCCGGAGCGGCCGGCTGCGGGGGCAATAATGCCCCCCTTTCAGCTCCGCTCTCGCGCGGTAAATAGCGCCTTCGTCCGCATCAGCGCGCGGGCGTAAACACGCCCCGGAAGCGCATCTTGCCGGAGGCCAGGCGCTCGTAGGCTTCCGCAGCCTGATCCAGCGAAAATGTCTCCACGATCGGCTTCACTTTACCTTTTGCCGCCAGATCGAGCACCTCGCTCAGGTAGTGCTGCCCGCCATGCGTTGAGCCGATGACGCGCTGGCGCATCATGTGAAACGGCACGCCTTCTGAGGAGATCGAAAACGGCCGGTTAAAATCAAGTCCGCAAAGCACCACCCTGCCGTCGGCCCTCAGACCGGTGAGCGCATCCTCAGCCACATTGAAGTGGTTGGTGGTGACCAGCAGCACGTCCGCGCCGCCCATTTCCCGCAGCGCTTTCCCGTTCGCCACTACATGGTCGGCCCCCAGCTGGCGAGCCAGCGAATGCTTGTCCGCTGAATGGGTAACGGCAATAGTTTCAAACCCGCAGGCGCGGGAGAGCTGTAGCGCGACATGCCCCAGCCCGCCGATGCCGACAATCGCCACCTTCTCACGGGGCTGCGGCGCGGCATCGCGTAGACCGCTCCAGGTGGTATAGCCTGCGCACATCATGGGCGCCGCATCGACGTAATCCAGCCCGTCGGGCAGAAGCACGGTTCCTTCAGCCGCAATCGTAATATATTCCGCGTGGCCTCCCTGCGCGGCAAAGCCGGTGGTACGCGGCTGAACGCAGTTCATCGCCGTCTGGCCCGTCAACGGCCGGTTTTCACGACAGTATGGGCAGCGGCCGCAGGACGATTGCACCCAGGTGGTACCCACGCGATCCCCCACCACGCGCGTGTGGACCCCGGCCCCAACTTCGACAACCTCCCCGACAACTTCATGACCCGGAGTTTGCGGATAAATATCGCCCCCATACCCCTGCGTTGCCCACACGTCGGTGTAGCACATGCCTGAAGCATGCACTTTTACCAGCACCTGCCCGGGCTCGACCTTAGGGACAGGAAGCTCCTGGACTTCCCACGGCTGGTTGGCGCCGGTCATAACAATCGCTTTCATTTTCATTTGGTTATCCTTATTTCACTGGTCGTTGATGAGGGAAGCAGGTTCGCGCTTGACGGGCGCGCGGTTACCGTTAATGGGAAACGCAAAGTTAACGAAGCATGTTGAGTTCCTGCTATTTCGAGTCTATGGTTCGTGGATTATCAAAACAATCCACGCAATTTTTGATGTGATGATGAAAGATATTCACCAATTGAAGGGCGCTGACTTTTCAGCCTTTACCGCTTTTCTGGCCGTCGCGGTTAACCGCAGCTTCCGTGCGGCGGCGATCCAGCTGAACATGACGCCGTCGGCTATCAGCCATTCGATCAAGGCTCTTGAAAAGCGGCTGAACGTCCGGCTTTTTCATCGGACCACGCGCAGCGTTTCGCTGACCGAGGCGGGAGAGCGCCTGGTTGCCAAATTACGTCCGGCAATGGATGCGATTAGCGATGCGCTGCAGGAACTCGATTCACATGACCAGACTCCCACTGGAACGGTGCGGATTAACGCCAGCGAGGGCGCCATTCGCCTGATCCTGAAACCCATCCTGGCCGGCTTTCTGGCGCGCTATCCCGGCATTCACCTCGATATCGTTAGCGATGGCAGACTCAGCGATATCGTTGCCGACGGCTTCGATGCCGGCATCCGTCTGGCCGAGGCGGTGCCAAAGGATATGGTGGCGATTTCACTCATGGGGCCGGTCCGTTTCGCCGCTATCGCCTCGCCCGATTATTTCAAGCGCCGCGGGCGCCCCGCCGTTCCGCAGGATCTTTATCACCACGATTGCATACGTTTTCGCTTTGACAGCGGGGCGATCTATCGCTGGGAGTTTGAACGTAAAGGATTAATTGAAAAGATTAACGTCACGGGGCCGCTGACGTTGAGCGATCAGCCCATAATGGTGGAGGCGGCGATCGATGGAATAGGGATCGCCTTTGTACCCGATCACCTTGCCATGGACGCATTGCGCGACGGCCGTCTTGAACGGGTTTTAGAGGAGTGGTGTCCGGCGTATCCCGGACTTTGCCTTTACTATTCCGGCCATCGTCACGTTTCACCCGCCCTGCGAGCTCTGATCGATGAACTGACCCGGCGCGCTAAGCCCGAGCCGCCGGGCAAAACGGCGAATACTTAGACACGCATGCTGAAACCCATTTAAGATAATCAACCGCATGCTAAGCGCACGCCTCGCCACTGTCCGCACGGACAAGATACCGCACTCTGCAATGTGCAAAAAAAGATAACAAGAGCCCGTTACGGGCTGCTCACCGGGTCAGCGCCTCGATGCCGGCCGGAACATGGGTTTTGAATGGGATAGGACTATGGGTTCACTGGTATCCGCAGCGGACGATTCGCTGCTGCGGCACAGGTCGTTCGTCACCTTTTGGCTGGCGCGCACCTGTTCATCGTTTGGCTTTCAGATGTTTTCGGTTGCCGTTAGCTGGCAAATTTACGCCATCACCCACAGCGCGATGGCGCTGGGGATGATCGGCCTGATGCAGTTCCTCCCCTCCGTGCTGCTGGCCCTGCCCGCCGGACACCTCGCGGATCAGTTCGATCGCCGGCGCATTGTGCTGTTAGGCCAGCTCATCGAATGGGCGGCGCTACTCGGCCTGGTGGCGCTGACGCTGCTGCACTGGGCGGACAAAGTTGAGATTTGGGGGCTGGTCTTCTTAATCTCGGTGGCGAAAGCCCTCGAGTGGCCGGCGATCACCTCGATGCTGCCGGCGCTGGTGCCGCCGCCGATCCTCGCCCGCGCGATGGCGGCCAGCTCCGTCGGAGGACAGGCGGCGGTGATCGTCGGCCCAACCCTGGGCGGCCTGCTGTACGTCGCCGGTCCGGAGGTGGTGTACGGCGTCTCCGCCCTGTTCTATCTGTTCTCGATTGTGCTGGTGAGCCAGCTGCGCTACGAGCGGCCGCCGCAAACCCGCCTGCCGATGAACCTCAAGAACCTGTTTGCCGGCGTGCATTTTATCCGTGAGAGAAAAGACGTTCTGGGCGTGATCTCGCTCGATCTGTTTGCCGTGCTCCTCGGCGGGGCGACGGCGCTGCTGCCGATCTTCGCCCAGGATATTTTGCATACCGGCCCGTGGGGGCTGGGGATGCTGCGCGGTGCCCCGTCGGTCGGCGCCCTGCTGGTGGGCGTCTGGCTCAGCCGCAACAAGCTGGAGAGAAACGTCGGCATGATCATGTTCGCCTCGGTGGCCGGCTTTGGCCTGGCGACTCTGCTGTTTGCCCTCTCGACGAAGCTGTGGCTCTCCCTCGTGGCGCTGGCCGCGCTGGGCGGGTTCGATATGGTGAGCATGGTCATTCGCGGCGCGCTGGTGCAGCTTGATACGCCGGACGATATGCGCGGCCGGGTGAACGCGGTGAACGCCATCTTCATCAATACTTCGAACCAGCTCGGCGAGTTTGAGTCCGGCCTGCTGGCGGCGTGGATGGGCGCGGTGCCGGCCGCGGCGCTTGGCGGGATCGGCACGCTGGTGGTGGTGGCGGTATGGATGACCATTTTCCCGCATTTGCGTAAAAGGCAGAGGCTGGAAAACGAAAGTGCGACCTGATACCAGCAGATGCCGCGTGCTTTATGCGCTAAGCCGGAAACGCGCAGCCGAAATAAGCCTGCGCGCAGGGTTCCAGAAAATTCAGATTACGCTTTTTGTAAACCAAATAAGCGGCTGAAAATAGATCCCGAATGCGGCAAGCGCGCCTTCCTTCATCCTCTAAAATTTAGCGCCGGCGCAAGCCGGCGTATTTATATCAGGCGCGGATATCATCATATTCGCGGGTATTATCAAACTCGTGTTTAGCAAACGGGCATAGCGGGATAATTTTACGCTGCTCGCCGCGCATTTTTTCCACCACCTTCGCCACCAGCTTTTTACCCACGCCCTGCCCTTTCAGGCTCGCGTCGACGTCGGTATGTTCAATAATGCTGAGATGCTCTCCGGTGGGGACAAAGACAATTTCGGCGACCTGATTACCCTCGGCGTCATTGACGTAAAACTTATTATGGCCTTCCAGTATTTCCATCACGTCCTCACTTATTTTTGGCGATACTTCAGGGCGCCGCTCGGGCAGGTATCGATGACGCGCACGACCGTAGCAACATCCACCTCGTCCGGCGCGATCCACGGCTTACGTTTCAGATTGAAGAGCTTTCCGCTACCGCGTACGCAATTTCCCGAGTGCTGGCAGATTTGCGTATTGAAATAGACATCGATTTTCTCTCCGCTGTAGACGCGAAACCCGCGTCCTGTAGCTGCTTATCCATGACATTGCCCCACTATTTTTATTTTTCAGGCTTAAGCATAGCCCTGGCGGAAGACGCTGACTACGGACAACGGCAGAAACCCTCCGCCCCTATTTCGTCGCCGCCTCCGCTATTAACGCAAAATAAATGCGTTTATATTCACCCGCTTTGTAAAACCCGGTCTCAACCGACGGCAGAAATATCGGTCTTGAGTCTTCCTGATTGCACGCAGTGAGATTAAACTGATTCCACATGATATGAGCGCTCAGGAGCCCTCCCTTGAATCGAATAGTAAAGCTGGCCCCTCCGGCACTATTATTAGCCGCGCCTTTCATTTCCGGCTGCTCTTTATCGCCGGCGATCCCGGTATTAGGCGCCGCATTTCCCGGCTGGTTCTTCTGTTTATTGGGCGGCGTATTTTTACTCATTCCCTGCCATATCCTGATCGTCCGCCGGGGCTGGCAGCCGCGATTTTCGCCGCTGGTCTTCAGCTACCTGGCGCTGATGTTCCTGTTCGCCACAATCCTGTGGTTCCTTTTCTTTGTTAACTAAGCCGCTATGACAAACTCCAGCCCAAGCGTATTACGGAAAAAGTGGCCCCTGCTGGCCCTCGTCCTCGCCGCGATCGTGGCGCTTATTGTGGTTATCTGGCAGCTCCAGACCTCGCCGGCCACCAACGACGCCTACGTCTATACCGACACCATTGACGTGGTGCCGGAGGTGAGCGGGCGGATCGTCGATATGCCAATCCGCGACAACCAGCGGGTGAAGAAAGGCGATCTGCTGTTCCGCATCGATCCGCGTCCCTACCAGGCGATGCTCGACGACGCCAAAGCCAGGCTGACCACGCTGGACGCGCAGATCATGCTGACCCAGCGCACGGTTAAGGCCCAGGAGTACAACGCCCAGTCGGTGGCCGCCGCCGTAGAGCGCGCCAGGGCGCTGGTTAAGCAGACCACCTCTTCCCGCACCCGCCTCGAGCCGCTGGTGCCTCAGGGCTTCGCCTCGCAGGAAGATCTCGATCAGGCGCGAACCGCGGAGAAGGCCGCCCGCGCCGAACTACAGGCGACGCTGCTGCAGGCGAAGCAGGCCTCTGCCGCCGTCTCCGGCGTAGACGCGATGGTTGCCCAGCGCTCGGGGATTCTGGCGCAGATTGCGCTGGCGGAGCTGCATCTCGAGTTTACCGAAGTCCGCGCCCCCTTCAACGGCGTGGTGGTGGCGCTGAAAACCACCGTCGGCCAGTACGCCTCGGCGCTCAAGCCGGTGTTTACCTTAATGGATGACGACCGCTGGTACGTGATCGCCAACTTCCGCGAAACCGACCTGAAAAACGTCCGCCCGGGCGTTCCGGCGCGGGTCACCGTGATGACCAACCACGACAAATCCTTCGCCGGGGTGGTGGACTCCGTGGGCTCCGGGGTGCTGCCGGAAGGCGGGAGCGTGATTGAAGGGCTGCCGATTATTCAGAAGAGCATCAACTGGGTCCACGTTTCCCAGCGCTTCCCGGTGAAGATCGCCGTTAAAGATCCCGATCCTGAACTGTTCCGCATGGGCGCCTCCGCCAGCGCCGTGCTTCAGCCGCAGTAAGGGGGCGGCATGCAGAACTTCTGGTCGTTCCTGAGCCGGGAACTCCGCGACGCGCCGGGGCGGGCCAACTATACCCTGCGCCTGACGCTGAGCTGCGCGGTGCTGATCGTCCTGTTTATGACCCTGCAGATCCCCTTTCTGGCCGTCGCGCTGATCGTGGTGTTTTACGTCAGCCAGCCGAACGTGCTGATGATCAAGCTGGTGAGCGTGGTGTTTTTTATCACCGTCAGCGTGGCGCTGGGCTCCGTGCTGCTGATCATCAAATGGACCTATGATTATCCGCTGATCCGCCTGGTGGCCTCGGTATTCCTGTTTTTCGGCGCGATCTACCTGATGCGGGTGCTGGGCAAGCTGGGGATGGCCTTCTTCGTGGTGGCGCTGGTGGTGATCTACGCGCAAACCTTCCCGTCGATGACCAGCCAAAGCGAGATTCTGGTGCGCCTGCTGCTGTGGCTGTGGGTGGTCATTAACACCGCCATTGTGGTCACGCTGCTGGTTAACGCCTGCTTCCAGCAGGCGTTTCCCGGCTATCAGCTCAAGGCGCGGATCGTCGGGCAGCTGCGCCAGGTCGCGCGGCTGCTCGTCCAGCCGGGCGATCTGAAAGACCAGCCGACGTTTAAAGAGGTTGCCGAAAGCTTCGCTCAGCTAAGCGCCCTCTATAAGCAGGCCGCCCGCTCCAGCCCGGAGATTGCCGCCGACCCGCAGGGGTGGCAATCGCTGATGGCCGCCGCGCTGCACTGCTACCACCTGGCGGCGCTGCTTCAGCCGGGGGACGACCATCCCGCCGAGCGCCAGCAGCTTGCCGCCGCGCTCTCGGCGCTGGCCGAAAGCCTGCACGCCGACGCGCTGCCCGCGCGGCCGGAGATCGTCGCCCGGGATAGCGCCAACGGCGTGATCCTCCAGGAGATGGCCGCCACTCTGGGCAAACTGGCCCGCGGCGAAGCGGTTGCGCTGCCGGCAGGGGAAGAGGAAAAGGCCCCGCTGCTGCTGCCCGATGCCTGGAGCAACCCGGACTATCTGCACTTCGCCCTCAAAACGCTGCTCGCGACCCTGCTGTGCTATGTTTTTTACACCGCCGCCGACTGGCAGGGCATTCATACGATTATGCTGAGCTGCGTGATTGTCGCCCAGCCGGGGCTGGGGGCGACCCTGCAGAAAACCTGGCTGCGTATCGGCGGCGCCCTGCTCGCCACCCTGCTGGCGCTGCTGATGATCGTCTACGTTCAGCCGCATACCGAGTCCATCGTCGGGCTGCTGGCGATGGCCCTACCGGTAATGGCGCTGTCGGCGTGGATTGCGGCCGGCTCGGAGCGCATCGCCTACGCCGGGATCCAGATTGGCTTTACCTTTTCGCTGGCGTTCCTCAACTGGTTCGGGCCGCTGGCCAATCTCACCGAGCTGCGCGATCGGGTTATCGGCATCCTGCTCGGGGTGCTGGTGTCGTCGATTGTGCACCTCTACCTGTGGCCGGATAGCGAAGCCCTGCCGCTTAAATCTCGCCTCGCGCGGCTCTACCGGCAGATTGCGGACTACCTGCGCGCCGGGGATGATGAGGTCAGGCTGGTGCCGCTGTTTCACTCCCTGAACGGCGCCGAAACCCTGATGCATCGGGTGGCGGCCGAGCCGCTCAACGCCTGGGCCCATCCGCATCCGGAGACCAAAACCTGGCCGGTCAAAGCGACCTGGCTTCAGGCCCAGGAGATCGTGCGGCTGAGCGAAGGCTACCGGCTGTACGCCGCGCCGGGCGATGATTTCCTGCGCCGCAGCGCCGGGCAGCTCCAGGCCTACGCCGAGGATATCGAGCGCCAGCGGCCCGCGCCAGCGCTGCCCCACGGAGTGCAGCCGGATCCGCACAACCCATTTGGGCCGCCGCTGGCGACACTACTGACGACGCTACCGACGTGGTCGTCCGCACCTTCAGCTACTCCGCGACAGGCAGATAAGTCATGAGAAAAATGGACACCGCAGCACGCTACCTGCGCTACTCACCCCTCGCCGTCGTCCTGCTCGCCGGGTGCGCGCTGATTCAGGACGACCCGGCGCAGGTCAGGATAGTCAACCCGCAGCAGGCCGAGCTCGCGCAGGTGATTCATCTGGCGAACAGCGGCTGGCCGACGGCCAGATGGTGGGAAGGCTATGACGACGCCCAGCTCAACATGCTGGTGAACCGCGCCCTGCAGAACTCCCCGACCATGCAGGCCGCCCGGCTGCGCATTTCGCAGTCCCAGTCCACCGTTGAGCTGGCGCAGTCGGCACTGGGCGTGCAGGCCACCGCGGTGGCGGCGCAAAACCGTCTGCGGGTGACCAACAGGCAGTTCACCTGGCCCTACTCCTACTCCCTGCCGGTCGATAAAAACGGCCCCTGGTATACCCTGAATACGGTGGGGGTCGGCGCCACGCTGAATATCGATCTCTGGGGCGCCGACCGCGCCCACGTCGCGGCGGCCATCGGCGAGAAGAACGCGCGCCAGGCGGAAACCGCCGGTATCGAGCTGGATCTCGCCAGCAGCGTAGCCCAGCTGTACTTCGCGATGCAGGCCACCTTCCAGAAAATTACGCTGCTCGAGCAGCTGGAAGAGATTGCCCGCCTGTCGGTGCAGGCCCACGAGCACCGCACCCGCCGGGGCGTGGAGGATAGCGTCGATATCGCCAACGCCCAAGCCGAGCTGCTGGCGGCGCAGCAGCAGACCATTGCCGCCAAAGGCGCCCTGACCCAGTATCGCGAAACCCTGCGCGCGCTGATCGGCGCCGACGCGCACAGCATGCCGGAGATCCACCCGGCGCCGCTGCCGGCGCTGCAGGAAACGCTCCCCGACTCGCTCTCCTTCGAGCTGCTGGCCCGTCGCCCGGACCTGCAGGCGCTGCGCGGCTACGTCACCGCCTCTTTAAGCCAGGTCGATGCGGCGAAGGCGGCGTTTTACCCGCACTTCGATATCAAGGCCTTCTGGGGATATAACGCGCTGAGCGTCGGGGATCTGTTTAAATCGACCTTCCAGCAGATCAACCTGCTGCCCGGCCTCTATCTGCCGATCTTCGACGGCGGCCGTCTGAACGCCAATTTGAAATCGGTGCGCACCGCCAGCAATATCCTGATTAAGCAGTACAATCAGGCGGTGCTCGACGCCGTTCGCGACGTGGCGATAAGCTCGAGCCAGCTCAACGATCTCAACCAGCAGGCGGCGCTCCAGCAGCTGAAGGTGACGGCGGCGATGGCCACCACCCACAGCGCCAGCGCGCACTACCGGCGGGGGCTGGTCAGCTATTACGCCGCCCAGGAAGCGCGTCGGTCGGCCATCGCCCAGCAGCTGATGCTGCTGGATATCCAGGCCCAGCGCCTGAGCACCGACGTTACGCTGATCAAAGCGCTGGGCGGCGACTACCGCAGCCCGCTGGCGGAAGTGGGCCAGCAGCCATAAATCCGGCGGCCCCGCGCACATGACGGCGCACCTAGCTTAGCAGCTGCCATTCGCGCGCCTGGTTGAGCGCCTGAATACGGCCGCTGACCTGCAGCTTTTCGTACAGCTGCTTGAGGTGCCATTTGACGGTCTCCGCCGAAATCCCCAGCTCCCGCGCCATCCCCTTATTCGAGTAGCCTTCGGCAATCAGGCGCAGGGTTTGCCGCTCCCGCTCGGTTAGGCGTACGTCCGGCGGCGCGGCGCTGAGCGAGATCCCAGCGACGGCAAACTGCGCCAGCAGCTGTGTCAAATCGGCGCTGAACTCCGCCCCCGCCGCGCCGCGCCTGGCGATCAGCTGCAGTAGAGACGCCAGCGCCGGGCCGCCGTCCAGAATGCTGCGCAGCAGCTTCTGACGAATAGCCCGCCGCAGGGCGGGAACGCCGACCGCCACGGCCTCCTCCCGGGCATTCGCCAGCCACAGGGCCCCGGCCTGCAGCAGCCGCAGGCGCACGGCGAACAGCCACTCCCCGCAGCGCTCCTCGGCGGTCGCCAGCGCATCGAGCCGCCGCGCCGCCGCCATCGCTTCCCCTTGAGCCATCAGCACCCGACTGTGGCTTAAAGCCAGCGAGGCGTGCGCCACGTCGCTTTTGTCCGCGTCGCCGGCCAGCGCCTGCAGCCGGGAGAGCAGCGCTTCGGCAGCGGAGGCGTCGCCGTCCTGCAGCAGTTGGCTGATTCGCTCGGCCAGCAGCGGCGCCTGCGCCCGCAGCCATCCGCGCTGAGCCGCCAGCCCTTCGGCGTGCAGCAGCAGGGACTCCGCGTCCTCCGGGCGGGCGTCGAGCCGCGCCCGCCTCGCCAGCACGATATAGCAGCGGCTAAAGCCGTCCGGCGGGCAAAAATCATCGATCGTCTCCAGGCGCAGCGTCAGCAGAGCGTCAATGCGCTGCGTCTCTCCCTGCTCCCAGGCGATTTCGGCGAGAATCGGCGCCAGTGTCGCGCCGCTGCTGGAGCGGGCGCCGGTCTGCCGTTCCGCAGCCTCCAGCGCCCGGCTGGCCTGACGCTCGGCCTCCGCCAGATTGCCCTGACGCAGGTATCCCTGGGCCATAACGAAGGCCCGGTACACGCCGACGAACAGATTGCGGCTGGCCTCGCGTTCCCCCGATACCCGCTGCTGCACGTCCAGCGCCTGCTGCGGCCGGGAGTTGGCCAGATGGCAGTAGCTGAGAATGTTGCACACCAGGCCATCAACCCACACGTCGCCGCAGGGCACCTCCCGCAGCAGGGGCTCGACGATGGCAACGCTCTGCGGAATATTCTCGGCAAAGGCTTCGCAAATCGCCCGCACCACGCGCAGCTTGACCCACGAGCTGTGGGCTAGTGCTTCGCCGCTGGCCGCCGCCAGGGCTTCGAGCGCGTCCAGCAGCTGGCGGGCATCCTGAAAGCGAAAGCGGTGCGCCAGCGCCCAGGCGAGGTTAATCTGCAGATCGATGCGCGAAGGGTCGAAGTCCGCCGGCAGATAGCGGATCCAGCGCACCATCGTGTCGATGTCCCCCTCTTCCGCCAGCGACTGCGCCCCGGCCTCCGCGTGCCCGGCGCCGCCCTTACCGGCGGCGAGGGCGTGGCGGATCGCCTCCGCCCACAGCTGCTGCCCGGCGAACCAGGCGCCGGCGCGCTCGTGCAGCCGGCGAATCTCCTCCTTGCCGCCGCGCTGCAGGCGAGAAAGCAGCGCGTCGCGCATCAGCGGATGGTAGCGAAACCACAGCCCGCCCGCGTCGAGGGCGGAAAGAAACAGGTTGCGCTGCGCAATCCATGCCAGCATCGCTTCGCCGTTAGACTGGCCGGTGACGGCGTCGCATAGCGCCGGATGCAGTCGGTTGAGCACCGACGTTTGCAGGAGAAAATCGAACACCTCGGCGGGCAAGGGGGCAAAAATGACTTCGTCAAGGTAGCGGGCGATCGAGCGCGAGCCGGCGTTCAGCCCGCCCGCCGCCGGGTGGGAGTGCGCGGGGCCGCCGGATAAGGTGGCCATTTTCATCCCCGCTACCCAGCCCTCCGTCAGGGCCAGCAGCCGGGGGATCTCCTGCTGGCTGAATCCCGGCGCCAGCGCGGCGGCAAAATAGGCGCTGGCTTCGCCGACGTTAAAGCGCAGCTCGCTATCGTCCACCTCCACCAGCTGATCCTGTATCTGCAGCCGGCCGAGTTCCAGAGCCGGCTGGCAGCGGCTGCCGATAATCAGGTGCAGGGCGGCCGGGGCGTGGTTCAGCAGCCAGCTGAGCCCGGCATGGATCGCCGGGTGGGAGATATTCTGGTAGTCGTCAATGATGAGATACAGCGGGTGCGGGCAGCGGTGCAGCTGGTTCACCAGCTCCGCCAGAAACAGCCTGAGATCGGCCGTCGGGCCATCATCCGGCCGGAGAAACGCCGGGCTCCACCCTTGCCACAGGGGCGCCAGCGCCGCCTGGAGATAGCGCATAAACAGCGCCGGCGGGGCGTCGTCTTCATCCATGCTCAGCCAGGCCAGGGCGTCCCCCTGCCGCTGGCGATGGTGGTACCACTGGGCCAGCAGGGTCGTTTTGCCAAACCCGGCCGGGGCGCACACCAGCGTCAACGCGCTGCCGGTGGCGGCGTCCAGGCGCCGCAGCAGGCGCTCGCGCAGCTGCAGCGAACCGGGTGAGCGAGGCGGCGTAAAGCGGGTGGCGATAAGCGGCAGCTGGCGCGTAAAAGCCAAAGGCTCCTCGGGAACGCATCCACTCAGTGGGTCATCCGTTGCGGGCAAAAATTCCATCGTGCCGTTACCTTTTCAGCCAGTCCATTCCCCGAGTGTACCCAAGGAGAGGCGGTTGAACCAAGGTATCGCTGCGATATCCGAGCGCGCTCCAGCTTTTCATCACCGCGCCCCATTCCCCCCCAGCTGGGGGGTAGGCCACGCCTATCCGCCGCTATAGAGTAGTGCCATTCTCTGCCGCTGATGCTCCCCTGGTCCGCTGCGCCCTTCCCGCACCGGGCCCGCCACGCATCGGGCAGCCGTCGTTTATTAATCAGCTCAAGGTGAGTAGAAATGGCTATCGAAAATAAAGTGGCGTTGGTCACCGGCGCGGGTCAGGGCATTGGCCGCGGGATTGCTTTACGTCTGGCGAAAGATGGCGCGTCGCTGATGCTCGTCGACGTTAACCCGGAAGGGATTGCCGCCGTCGCCGCCGAGGTTGAGGCCCTGGGCCGCAAGGCGGCCACCTTCGTGGCCAATATAGCCGACCGCGAGCAGGTTTACGCCGCGGTTGACGAAGCGGAAAAGCAGCTGGGCGGCTTCGATATTATCGTGAACAACGCCGGGATTGCTCAGGTACAGGCGCTGGCCGACGTCACCCCGGAAGAGGTCGATCGCATCATGCGCATCAACGTCCAGGGCACGCTGTGGGGTATTCAGGCCGCGGCGAAAAAATTCATCGACCGTCAGCAGAAAGGTAAAATAATCAACGCCTGCTCCATTGCCGGGCACGATGGATTCGCTCTGCTGGGGATCTACTCCGCCACCAAATTTGCCGTCCGCGCGCTGACCCAGGCGGCGGCCAAAGAGTACGCCAGCCGCGGCATCACCGTAAACGCCTACTGCCCGGGGATTGTCGGTACCGGCATGTGGACCGAGATCGACAGGCGTTTCTCCGAGATCACCGGCGCGCCGGTGGGTGAAACCTACAAGAAATACGTGGAGGGCATCGCGCTGGGGCGTGCCGAAACCCCGGACGACGTGGCAAGCCTGGTCTCTTATCTGGCCGGCCCGGATTCTGACTACGTTACCGGTCAGGCGATCCTCATCGATGGTGGCATCGTCTACCGCTAAATCCTGACGCCGGGCCGCGTTCACCGCGCGGTTCGGCTCCTGACCTCTCCTTCAGCCCGCCCGCCTTCTGTCGCTTAACTTCTCGCATAATTTCTCGCTTCACCTCACCCGCTCGTCTGCCGGCTATGCATCATAGCGCTGGACTTAATTTTATATCGATCATAATATTTTACTCGACATAAAATTATCCACACCAGCCCGACGGAGCGAATACGTGAATACCCACCAGCAGGCGCAGGGTCTGCGCGAGCAAAAAAAGCGCCTTACGCGCCAGCAGCTCTCCAACACCGCCACCGAACTGTTTATTCAGCACGGTTTTGATAACGTCACCATTGCCGATATTGCCGCCGCGGCCGGCGTCTCGAAAATGACCGTGTTTAACTACTTCCCGCGTAAAGAGGAGCTCTATTTCGATCGCATCGATGAAGTCCACCAGCTGCTGCGGCAGGCCTTCGGGCAGCATCCCGAACGGACGCCGGTCGCGGTGCTGGAAGCGCTGGCCCAGGAGCTGATAAGCCAGCAGCATCCGCTGATGAGAATGGATCGGCGGGTGGCGACCTTCTGGCAGGGCGTTGAGGCCAGCCCGTCGCTACAGGCCTACGCCCTTGAGCAGTTTGCCCGCCTGACCGAGGCGCTGGGCGCCGCTATTGCGTCGCGCCTTCAGCAGCCCGCCGCGGACCCGCAGGCGCAGCTGATCGCCAGCATCGTGCTCAACGGCTGGCGCATCGCCTACGGCGACGCGCTGCGCCAGCAGCAGGAGCAGCCCGCCGACGTCGTGCGCGAGCGCTTTCTCGCCCTTCTCGAACGCGGCTTTCACGCCGCCCGCGCCGCCGCGCAGGACACCCTCTATGCGTAGCGCCCCGCGTTGAGCCGACCATGAACAGAACCCTGAGCGTCATTTTTATCACTATCTGGCTCGATGCCGTCGGCATCGGGCTGATTTTCCCGCTGCTGCCGCAGCTGCTTAAAGAGGTGGTCCATACCGCCGACATCGCCCCCTACATCGGCATTCTGGCGGCGCTGTACGCCCTGATGCAGTTTATTTTCGCCCCCCTGCTCGGCGCGCTCAGCGATAACTTCGGCCGCCGCCCGATACTGCTTATTTCGCTGGCCGGAGCGGCGCTCAACTATCTGCTGATGGCCTTTGCCAGCCACCTTTGGCTGCTGCTGCTCGGGCGGGCCATCGCCGGCCTCACCAGCGCCAACCTTTCGGTGGCGATGGCGTGGCTGACGGACGTGACGCCGGTGGAAAAGCGCGCCGGCCGCTTCGGGCTGTTCAATGCCACCTTCGGCGCGGGATTTATCATCGGCCCGGTGTTCGGCGGCGTGCTCGGCGATTACGCCCTGCGCCTGCCGTTCCTCGTCGCCGCGGTGCTGAACGGCGCTAATTTCCTGCTGGCGCTGCTGGCCCTGAGGGAGTCGCGCCCGCCGACGAAGCGCAAAATGGCGCGCGCCGAGCTCAATCCCCTGCGACCCATGCGCTGGCTATTCTCGGCCAAAGGGCTACTCAGCATCGCGCTGGTGTTCTTCTTCTTAAGCGCCACCGGGGAGGTCTACGGCACCTGCTGGACGCTGTGGGGGCAGGATATGTTTCGCTGGAACGGGCTGTGGGTCGGCCTGTCGCTGGGCGCGTTCGGCGTGTGCCAGGCGCTGGCGCAGGCTTTTTTGCCCGGCCCGGCAACCCGCCGGCTTGGCGAACGCGGGGCCATTCTCTGCGGCATCGCCAGCTCCAGCATAGCGCTAATTATCCTGTCTCTGGCCCAGCAGGGCTGGATTGTTTTTGCGGTGATGCCGCTTATCGCCCTCGGCGGGATCGGCACGCCCGCGCTGCAGTCGCTGGCCACCCGGCAGGTTGGCGCCGATCGGCAGGGGCAGCTGCAGGGGGTGCTGGCCTCCACCGTCAGCCTGGCGTCGATCGTCGCGCCGCTGGCCTTTTCGTCGCTCTATTTCGCCCTCAGGGCGTGGTGGCCCGGAGCCATCTGGCTGTCGGTGGTGGTGCTGTACGCCTTTGCCGTGCCGCTCATTTACCGCTGCACGCGCCGGGAGGCGTAGCTCGCAGACGAAAAAAAACCGGCGCATCAGGCGCCGGTTTGCAGGATATCGTTTCTTTTACCGTCAGGCGTTAGCCGCCGGCTCCTGCGCGGTTTTGCTGCGGGTATTGTCCAGCATCCGGCGCACCGGAACAATCAGCACGCAGAGTACGGCGGCGCAGATCAGCAACGCAATCGAGCAGCGGGCGAAGAGATCCGGCAGCATATCCAGCTGGTCGGCCTTGACGTGGCCGCCAATCAGGCCGGCGGCCAGGTTACCCAGCGCGCTGGCGCAGAACCACAGCCCCATCATCTGGCCGCGCATTCTTTCCGGCGCCAGCAGGGTCATCGTCGCCAGGCCAATCGGGCTCAGGCACAGTTCGCCCAGGGTCAGCATCAGAATACTGCCCACCAGCCACAGCGGCAATACCCCCGCCCCGCCGCTGCTCAGCACGTTCTCAGCGGCCAGCATCATCAGACCGAAGCCGCCGGCGGCGCAGAGAATGCCGATAACGAACTTGGTGATGCTGCTCAGGCGGACGTTTTTACGCGCCATCGCCGGCCATGCCCAGCTGAATACCGGCGCCAGCAGAATGATAAACAGGGCGTTAATCGACTGGAACCATACCGCCGGAATTTCGAAGCTGCCGATGGTGCGGTTGGTGTAGTCGTTGGCAAACAGGTTAAACGACGTCGGCTTCTGCTCGAAGGCCGACCAGAAGAAGGCGGCGGAGACCAGCAGGATAAAGCACACCAGCAGGCGAGCGCGCTCTTTGCGGTTCAGGCCGGCAAAGGCGAACAGATAGATAAAGTACAGCGCCACCGACGCCGCAATGACGTACACCAGGGTGCTGGCGACCGCCACGGGGTTAATCACGATAACGCCCTGAGCAATCAGGACAATCACCGCCGCGACCGCGACCGTGAGCGCCAGCAGCCAGGCGCCGACGCCGTTTTTCTTCGCCACCGGGCTGTTCCAGGTGGAATCGAGGCCCACTTCGCTGTCGTAGCGCTTCATGGCCGGAACGGCGAACAGGCGGAAGATAACCAGCGCCACCAGCATCCCGATGCCGCCGATGCCGAAGCCCCAGTGCCAGCCGTGGGATTTGATAAGCCAGCCGGAGATCAGCGGGGCAATAAACGAGCCCATATTGATGCCCATATAGAACAGCGAGAATCCGCCGTCGCGGCGCGCGTCGCCCTTCTTATACAGCGTGCCGACCATCACCGAGATGCAGGTCTTAAACAGGCCGGAACCAAGCACGATAAACATCAGCCCGATGAAGAACAGGGTGTCGCCCATCCACGCAGAGAGGGCAATCGACAGATGGCCCAGCGCAATCAGAATCGAGCCGTACCACACGGCCTTCTGCTGACCCAGCCAGTTATCCGCCAGCCAGCCGCCGGGCAGCGCCGCGAGGTACATACTGCCGGCAAAGATACCGACGATCGCCGACGCGTTTTCGCGCGCCAGCCCCATGCCGCCGTCATAGACGGTGGCGGCCATAAACAGGATTAAAAGCGGGCGAATGCCGTAAAAAGAGAATCGCTCCCACATTTCGGTAAAAAACAGCGACCCTAGCGGATAGGGATGACCAAAGAAGGTCCGACTTTCGTTTTTATTAACAGAGGAATGCATAACTTCTCCCAATGAGGTGCGCCGAAGCGCCTGTAAATCGCGGAAAGCGCGTTGACCATTTTTTTATTTGGCCAATCATTTACTTAAAATTTAATATTATTTAACTATTTGATAACCAGATGGTGGTTTTGTCTAGCCCCTTACCCAGACTTTTTAGATGAAAAGTCGACAAACGTCTACTTTTATAGATTTTAAGTTTGACGCGGCGCAAATAGTGTTGACATTGCCACTACGACAGATTTTATTATTTTATTGTTTATAAACAAAAAGTTATTGAATATCCATTCAGTATAAATGGATAGCCCGCGGTGGCTGGATAGCGTGATTAAAACCGGGATAAATGTAGGGTTGGCGAAGTCTACGGCGGGAAATGGGGATAAATAGGGTTATTGATTTTTCACCGGCGTCGCACGCCGGCGGCCCCCCACCGCGAAGCGGGGGGCCGGGCTCCTAGGCGGCATCCTGTAGCATAAACATCCCGTACGGATGAATCTGCAGGTAGTAGCTCTCACCGACGTCGGGCTGCAGGCGGGTGGCGTTGATTTGCAGCAAAATCTGCTGGCCGTGCCACTCGACGATCGCCTCATACTGCGGCCCCATATAGGCCACGTGACGGATGACGCAGCGCTGGCTCTCAAGCCCCTGCTGGCTGAGGGTAATCGCCTCCGGGCGAACGCCGACGGTGCCGCTTCCGCTGGCGGTAAAGTGCGGCGGACGCGGCAGGCGATAGCCGTGGATCTCCACGCTTTCGGCGCTGAAGCTGGCCGGGAGCAGGTTCGCGTCGCCCATAAAACTGGCCATAAAGCGCGAAGCGGGCTGACGGTACAGCTCCTGCGGCGAGCCAATCTGCATGATGCTGCCTTTGTTCATCACCAGCACCGTATCGGAGACCGCAAAGGCCTCGCTCTGATCGTGGGTGACGTACAGCGAGGTAATATTGAACTGCTTTTGCAGCTCGCGGATCTTATCCCGCATGCTGCGGCGCAGGTTGGCGTCAAGGTTGCTCAGCGGCTCGTCGAACAGCAGCACCTTCGGCTTGAGGATCAGCGCCCTGGCCAGCGCCACGCGCTGCTGCTGACCGCCGGAGATCTGATCGACAAAGCGATCCTCATAGCCTTCCAGGTCAACCATCGCCAGCGCCTCTTTCACCCGCGCTTTTGTCTCGCTGCGCGATACGCCGAGCATCTTCAGGCCGTAGCCGACGTTCTCCCCCAGCGACATATGGGGGAACAGCGCGTAGGACTGGAACACCATGCAGATATCGCGCTGCTGGATGGAGCGGTGGGTGACGTCTTCGCCATCGATAAAAATCTGCCCGCTGGTGGGCTTTTCCAGCCCGGCCACCAGCCGCAGCACCGTGGTTTTTCCGCAGCCGGACGGCCCGAGCAGCGTCACCATCTGCCCCTGCGGAATGGAAAGGTTAATGGTTTCGATAACGGTGTTATCGCCAAAGCGCTTGCCGACGTTGCGCAGCTCAACGAAATGTTTTTGAGTCATAGAATTACGCCTGATTTTTGGCTTTTGAGCGGGAGATTCGCGCCTCGCCGATCAGCCAGTCAAAGAGGAAAATAATCGCCAGCATCACGACTATCAGAATGGAGCCGTAGGCGATCGCCACGCCGTATTCGCCGTCTTCTACCCGGTTGAGAATGTAGGCCGTTGCCACCCGGGTATCCGGCGTGACGAGGAAGACAATCGCGCTGACGGTGGTAATGGCGCGCACGAAGCTGTAGATCAGCGCCGACAAAATAGCCGGGCGCAGCAGCGGCAGCAGGATATGGGTAATGGTGCGTAGGCTCCCGGCGCGCAGGCTTAGCGAGGCCTCATCCAGCGACTTATCGATCTGGCCGAGGCCGGCGATGCCCGCGCGAATGCCGACCGGCACGTTGCGCATCACCATCGACATAATCACAATCGCCGCCGTGCCGGTGAGGTAAACCGGCGCGCTGTTGAAGGCCAGAATGTACGATACCCCCGCCACGATGCCGGGAACCGCGAAGCACAGCATGGTGGTGAACTCGATGGTCTTTTTGCCCCTGAACTGCTGGCGCACCACCACCCAGGCGATCAGCAGCCCGAAGGCGGCGGTGATCGGCGCCGCAATTCCGGCGTACAGCAGGGTATCAAGCAGCGAAGGCCACGCGCCGTCGCTCATCCCCTGGCCAAAGAGCTTAATAAAGTTATCCAGCGTCAGGGTGTAGTCCACGCCCCAGTTGACGGTGAAGCTGCCGTAGAAAATGCTGCCGTAGAGCAGAGCGTTAAACGCAATCCAGATCGCCAGCAGGGCCACCACGCCCCGCACCAGCATCGCCGGCAGCGGCTGCACGTCGCCGCGGTAGGATTTGCCGGAAACGGTCACGTAGGAGCGCTTGCCGATCCACATATACTGCACGCAGAACACCAGCAGCGAAAACAGCAGCAGGAACGCGCCGAGGGTGCTGGCGGCCTGATAATCCAGCTGCGAGCCGGTAATGTAGAAGTAGATCTGCGTCGCCAGCACGTCGAAGTTGCCGCCCAGCACCAGCGGGTTGCTGAAGTCGGCCAGCGACTGCACGATAACGATCAGGAAGGCGTTCGCCAGCGCCGGCTTGAGCAGCGGGACGAATACGCCGTTAAAGGTTTGCCAGCGGCTGGCGCGCAGGGTATACGACGCCTCCTCCAGCGAGGGGTGAATGGTCTTGATGGCGCCGTCGAGGATCATAAACGCCATCGGGGTAAAGGCCAGCACCTGCGCCAGCCAGATGCCGGTAAAACCGTACAGCCAGTTGGTGTTGGTCAGCCCGAACCAGGTCACCATAAATTCGGTCACGTAGCCGGAGCGCCCCATCATCAGCGTGACGCCAAGCCCTACCACGAACGGCGGCGTGACGATCGGCAGAATCGAGAAGATGCGTCCGATGATGGCGCTGCGCTTCGCGATGCGGGTGGTGTAAATCGCCAGCACCAGCCCGAAGAAGGTGCAGCCGATCCCGACTGCGACCGACAGCAGGATCGAGTTGATAATGACCTGTACGATATGCGCCTGGGAGAGGACGCTGACAAACGCCAGCGGCGCGAACTCCCCGGCGGCGTTGGTGAACATCGGGATAAAAATGGCGATGCTCGGCCAGACGATAAAAATGCCGATCAGCGCGATGATGGTAATCAGCGAACCAATCACAAAGCGGTCGCCGCCCAGCCACTCGAGGCGCGTCAGCGCCAGGGTCATGATCGCGCCCAGCGCCACGAACAGCACGATGGCGGCGTAGCCTAAACCCCGGCCCTCGACGCTGGCGCTGATGACGATAAAGGCCATGCACAGCAGCGCCCAGCCGGCGTCAAAGTAGTGGCGGGCCCGCTGCTCGCGGCGCGCTTCGCTCAGCGGGCGAACCAGCAGCAGGCTAGGCAGCAGGTACCATAGCCAGCTAACGTTGACCTGCGACCAGCCGTAGGCGGCGAGGATCTCGTCGCGCGTCGACTCCAGCAGGCCGTAATCCAGGCTCCAGCCCGGCAGCAGGGCAAACGCCAGCCAGCCGAGTAAAACCCACAGGAATACCGCATCCCGTTTTTTCGCGGGATGAAGAGCTAATGTGTGTGACATAAGTTTTCCGGGTGTTGTTGGCCCGGCGGGGACGCCGGACGATAACCACTTGTCGCGGGCTTATTGACCCATCTTCACGTCGGCAACCCATTTATTAATGAGCGCTTTACGTACTTCCGTTGAGCCGTACTTATCCATGTCATAGCTGATGAGCTTGAGGTCATCGAGCTTCAGCGAGTTTGGCGAGGTTTCCGCCGTGGTGTTGGTGAGGATTTGATAGGATTTGCCCTTCTTCCACGCCAGCTCCTGGGCATCCTTCGACAGCACCCAGTCAACGAACAGCTTCGCGTTATCCGCGTTGCGCGCGCCCTTCAGAATGCTGACGCCGCCAATCTCGTAGCCGGTGCCCTCGCACGGGGAGATGAGCTCCAGCGGCGCGCCCTGCTCTTTTTCCAGCGAGTAGTCGTGAAGGAAGCCGATACCGATCGCCGTTTCGCCGCGGGCGGCGTTACGCGCCGGGGCGATGCCGGATTTGGTGTACTGGGAGACGTTGGCGTTGAGCTGCTTCAGATAATCAAACGCCTGATCTTCCCCCCACAGCTGGACGAAGGTTGCCAGCGCGGTATAGGCGGTGCCCGAGCTCTGCGGATCGGCAATCTGGATCTCGCCCTTGTATTCCGCTTTGGTCAGATCCTTCCAGCATTTCGGCACCGGCAGATTCTTCTCTTTCAGCCGCTGCGTGTTGACGCCGAAGCCGAGGATCCCGACGTAAACCGCCGAGGAGAGGTTGCCCTTCACCTTCGCCGGATCGCGGAACTTCTCCATGATCTGCGCGAGGTTAGGCGATTTATACGGTTGCAGCAGCCCCATTTCGCCGGCCTGCGACTGCGGATCGAGGGTACCGCCGTACCAGACGTCGGCCTGCGGGTTTTTCTTCTCCGCGTCCACCTTCGCCAGGGTACTGCCGGAACCGTTGCGGATAAACGAGGTTTTAACGTCGTACTTGTCGCCGAACGCCTTGGTTTCGGCTTCGCACATTTCGTTGGTGGCGCTGCAGTAGACCACCAGGCGGCCTTTAGCCTGCGCCGCGCCGCTGAGGGCGGCGAGCGCGAGTCCGGAAGCAATGAGGGTAGAGAGAAGCGTTGTTTTCATTATTCAGCCATTCAGGATGTTGTGTGATTGCGAGAAACGGTGACGCCCGACATCAGCAGAGGCATCAGTAATAAACCCATCAAAACGGCGGCCAGCGAGAGCAAGCTGAACATCCCCGACCAGCCGTAGCGTTCGATAACCTGCGACAGCGGCCAGCCGGCCAGCGCGGCCCCCAGATAGGCAAACACGCCGAGAAAACCGCTGATCGAACCCGCCGCCTGCTTGTGCCCGTACTCAACGGCGGCAAGGCCAATGAGCATCTGCGGACCAAAGACAAAAAAACCGACGCTGAAAAAGCACATCGCCAGCAGCGCGTAGTGGTGCACCGGCGCCAGCCACAGCGCGGCGACCGAGACCATTAGCCCCAGCGTGAACAGCAGGAGCATCGGCGCGCGCTGGCCGCTGAACAGCAAATCTGAACCCCAGCCGGCAAACAGCGCCCCGAGCAGTCCGCCGGCCTCGAACAGCATGACCGTGGCGTTGGCGCTCAGCAGATTGACGCCGTGGCTCTCCGCCAGCCAGATGTTGCCCCAATCGTTGAGCGCGATGCGGATCAGGTACACCAGCACGTATGAGGCGCCCAGCAGCCAGATCATCGGGTTCTGCAGCATGGTGGTGCGCAGCATCTGCCACAGCCCCATCGGCGGGCTCTGCAGCTCCTGGCGCAGCTCCAGCGGATCGTTGCGCCACTCGCCCACCGTCGGCAGCCCCTCCTCCTGCGGCGTACCCCGCAGCTGCGTGGTCAGCCAGATACCGAGTACGATGCTGATGATCCCCGGCGCCAGCATCGCCGCCCGCCAGCCCCAAAAGTGGGCGGCGAAGGCGCAAATCAGCGGCACAATCGCTCCGCCGATATTGATGGAGGTGTTCCAGCATCCCCACCAAAAGCCGCGTTCGTTGCGCGAGTACCAGTGGGTTAACAGCCGGGCGCAGGGCGGCCATCCCCATCCCTGGAAAAAGCCGTTTAGCGTCCAGATACACAGCAGCGCCGGCAGGGAGTGGCTAAACACGAACAGCACGTTCAGCACCCCGGTCGCCAGCAGGCCAATCCCCATAAACGCCCGCTGTCCGTGGCCGTCATGCCACAATCCGGCGGCAAATTTCGACAGGCCGTAGCTCAGATAAAACAGCGAGCCGATCAGCCCGATGTCGCTTTTGCTCAGCCCCATGTCCAGCTGCAAAACCGGCAGCACGTAGTTGATGCTTTTGCGCGTCAGGTAGAACGCGGCGTAGCCAATGACCATGCACAGCAGCAGCCTCGGGCGCTGGGTCCGGTAGCGTTGGGCGATCTGTGCGGCAGACAGTGCGGGCATGGCGTTCTCCGTTTAGGCTGACGATATAAAAGCGCGGGGCAAAATGGATGAGAGAAAGTCCGGGGCGGCTAAGACTTTTTCCTGGTTAACGAAGTGTTTGTGACGAAAATGTGGGCAGGTTAACAATTACGCGCGTGCCGCCGCGTGATTCCAGGGTCAGCTCGCCGCCGAGAGCGTGGACCCGCTCGCGAATGCCCTGCATGCCAAAGCCTGGCGTATTCTGCGGGCCGAGGCCGCTGCCGTTATCCCGCACCTCGAGGTACAGACCGTCGCCCTGCTGGCAAAGCAGGATCGCCACCTCGCTGGCGCCGGCGTGCTTGCTGACGTTATTGAGCAGCTCCTGCAGCAGGCGATAGAGGGTAAAGACCAGGGTTTCGCTGGCCGGCGGAGTCGCCAGCCGGTAGTCGAAGCGGCAGTCAATCCCGCGCTCGGCAAAAGCGAACTCCTTCACCAGATGGTGCAGCGCCTCCTTGAGCGACAGTTCGTCCAGCGCCGGGGGGCGCAGCTGGCGCAGCATCTGGCGGGTGGAGTGGTGAATGCGCTGGGCCAGGGCGTTGATTTGTCCGGCGGCCTCAATCGCCAGGGTGCTGCCGCCGGCCCGTTTGACCAGCTGCGACTGGATCTGAATGGCGGTGATGTTCTGCCCGATTTCATCATGCAGCTCGCGGGCGAGATGCTTGCGGGTATCCTCCTCCGTGTGGATCAGCTTCTCCGTCAGCTCGCGCCGGGTCTGCAGCTCCTGCTCCAGCCGGCGGCGATAGCGATCGAGATTGAGCGCCAGATGCTGCTGGCGGCTGATGGCGATGCCAAGGCCGATCCCCAGCAGCGACTGGGTGGCGAGGAAAATCTCAAGCTCCAGCAGGTCCGTAAACCCGCCGCCCACCTGGCGCGCGATGGCGATCATCATGCTGCCAAGCAGGCCGGACAGCACCCCGCCCTGCCAGCCAAACTTCCACGCCATCACCACGTTAGGCAAAAACACCACGATCAGCAGCAGCCGCTCCAGCGCCGGGGAGAGCACCATCTGGGTGCCGATGCCGATGATAAAAAACAGGCTGCACCAGATAATCAGCGAGGCGCGCAGCGGCGGGTTGCTGGTATCCAGCCCCAGCAGCTGATAGCGATGCTGCTGGCGCAAAAACTCGAACATCAGATAGACAAAGGGCGTCAGCAGCACGCCGCCGGTAAACGAGGCCAGCCCGAGCAGCGTCGCGGGGCTTTGCAAAAAGGCGATCAGGGTCAGGGTCTGGAGCAGCGCGTTGGCGCTGACCGCGGCGATCAGCAGCGACAGCCGCTGCCAGTAGAGCGGGAAACGGTACCAGAAACGCTGCGCCATAGAGGCCGAGAACATGCCCACCAGCGGGACGATCGCGATCGTGTAGCCGGTCAGCAGCTGCTCGCTGCGCAGCCAGCCGATCGCCGCCAGCGGCGGCAGGACCACCGCCGGCCAAAAGCGGCGCGGCAGCAGGATCAGCAGCGCCAGATAGACGCCCTGGGGCAGGAACAGCACCGCCTGCTGGCCGTTGTGGGTCAAATAGAAGCTGAGCGTCCACAGCATCAGCCAGCCGCTTCCCCAGGCCAGGGTGATAAACAACGTCAGGATCAGATGGCGGGAGGCGCGTGTCATCAATGGCCCGTCAGCAGCTGATTATCGAGAGCGAAATGCACCAGCTCGATGGTGCTGCCGCACTGCAGCTTGCTCAGCACGTTAGCCCGGTGAACGTGGACGGTTTTATGGCTCAGCGCCAGGCTGAAGGCGATCGCCTTCACGCTCTCCCCTTTCACCAGCAGCTCGAATATCTCCCGCTCGCGCGGGGTCAGGACGTCGAGCGCTTTTGGCGACGATTCGCCGCCGCGCAGCGCCTTAAGCGCATCAACGCACAGGTAATGGCCGCCCATCCCCACCGAACGTACCGCCTGCACCAGCTCTTCCGGGCCGCAGCGTTTGGTCAGATAGCCGCTCGCCCCGGCATCGATGGCGCTCTGCACAAAAGCCGGGGTGTCGTAGATGCTGAGAATAATGGCGCGAAACCCCGGCTGCCGCTGGCGCAGGCGTTTGAGCAGGCTCAGGCCATTCTCATCGGGCATGGCGATGTCGAGCACCGCAACATCAATTTCGCTGCGCATCAGCGCCGGCCACGCCTCGGCGGCGCTGCTGTACTGCCCCGCCACGATAAGATCGTCTTCCAGATTTAATAGCTGGGCAAAACCGGAGCGAACGACCACATGGTCATCCACCAGGGCGACTCTGATCATGATGCAATACTCTTGGCGGAAAGTTGTTTTATGATGCCTGTTAGCGCGGCGCAGGCAATGCCGCAGCCGCCGTTATGTAATGAATGTAACAAAATTGCAATAAACCGACCCGTGCGGACGAGCGCCCGATAGAAAAATTTTCCGAATAGATATTCCCCCTGGCGCGTTTACCCATCATCAAACACCGCTGATGGAGTCCCCTACTATGAAAGAACTGTCCCCCACCGCGCAGCGCCAGAGCTATGATCGCCTCACGTTGACGCTGCACTGGCTGACCGCCGCCTGCGTCATCTTTCTCTTTTCCAGCGCCCATATCTGGGCGTGGCTGGAGCGCGGCACGCCGTTGCGAAAAGAGCTGCAGGCCCTGCATATCTCGTTCGGCATCTTGCTGGCGCTGACGATCGTCGTGCGCCTGCTGTGGCGTATTATCAGCCAGCGCATCCCGCGCTACGCCCTGCCCCCGGCCCGGCAGCCGCGCCCGATGAAGCTTGCCGCGCACGCCGTCCACGGGATGCTGTACCTGCTGCTGTTCGCCCAGGCCACGCTGGGCTTTCTATTTCGCTGGGCGCAGCAGGAGCCGTTCCGCTTTTTTGGCGGGCTCGATCTCTCCGGCTGGGTGAGCATCGATCCCACGCTCAGGCATACCCTGGGAGAGTGGCACAATAACGTGGCGTGGGCGCTCATTACTCTCGCCTGCGCCCACGCCCTGGCGGCGCTGGCCCACCACTACCTGCTTCGCGATAACGTGCTGTCCCGGATGCTGCCCGGCCGTTAATCCCCGTCGTTAGATAACTCCCACGCGAATAGCGCGCGTGGGCGTTATGCCCGATGCCGAATTTTAGCCTCAATGGCGATATCAATGGTGACGGTATCGCCCACCAGCGCCGCCAGGCTGTCCATATTAAAAGCCGCACGAGAGATGGCGGTCGTCGCATGCAGCGAAAGCACCTCCCGGCCGACGGGGTTGCTCGTCGAATCTTTGAGAGCCGCTTCCAGCATGACCGGGCGCAGAATATTTTTTACGCCGAGGTAGCCAAAAACCCGAAAGCGCCCGCCTCCCAGCGCCACCACGCGGCTGCTGGTAAAACGGATCGCTGGATAACGATCGGCATCGAAAAAAAGAGGGCCTTTCATTTGCCAGGTCAGCAGATTATTGGAAGCCGCGAGGGTGGCGACCGGGATATTGACGCTCAGCCGATCGTCCATGTCATTATCCGTATCCAGCGTCAGTTCCCCCGTTACGCCGGCAAGGTGCGCCTGCGAGGTGCCGCCGAAAGCGTGCCATGAAAGCCCGATTGCGGTATCGGGGGTGCTGATGCCGTAACTAACCGGCATCGCGTACAGCGGCGCCGGGCCGAGCAAGAGCCCGAAGGCGATAGCGGAAACTGTGCGCATCATAGTGGGTTATCCTCAGTGTTGATAACCGGTAAACGCGCCTGGCCCCGTTTTTATTCATTTCTATTTTTGCCGACGGATCGGTAGTTTGCCGGCGACGCGCGCAGCGGTTGAGCGAACGCGTGGTTGATGGTAAACAGGGGAACGCCCACTATCGAGATCAATACATGTCAGCAACCTACGCCATTGTGGAAACCGTTCCTCCGGCAGACGATTTTTGTCGCCTGCGCGTCATCTCCGGTTTAACGCCCCGCCCTCTTGAGGCGGCGAAACGCGCGCTGCCCCGCAGCTGCCACGGCGTATACGTGGAGCATTCCGGGATAATTGTCGGCATGGGACGCATCGTTGGCGACGGCGCGCTTAACTTCGAGATTGTCGATGTTGCCGTCGATCCGGCGCATCAGGGCAAGGGGCTGGGGCGAAAAATCATGGAGCATCTGATGGCCTGGCTTGAGCTGCATGCGCCGACGGGCGCCTACGTCAGCCTGGTCGCCGACGTTCCCGAACTGTATAAAAAATTTGGCTTTCAGCTGGTGCGCCCGGAGAGCGAAGGCATGGCGCTGGTGTGGGGATCGCACAGGGGTTGAAGGGAGGAGTCATCCCCCCCCCTTCTTTTAGCGGGGACCGCTACGCGCCCTGGCGGGTCGCGGCGAGGACAATTTCGCGAATGCAGACGTACTGCGGCTGGGAGTAGGCGTACTCGATAGCGTGGGCTACGTCTTCCGGGCTGAGAACTTTGCCGCCCATATCCTGCTTCCACGCCTGGTAACCGGCCTTAATGTCGTCGCTGGAGGTATGGCTCAGCAGCTCGGTCTCGACGGCGCCGGGCGCAATCACCACCACCCGCACGTTATGCGGCGACAGCTCTTCACGCAGGTTTTCCGACAGGCCGTGGACGGCAAACTTGGTCCCGACGTACACCACGTGGTTAGGGAAGGTTTTGCGCCCGGCAATGGAGCTGATGTTAATAATGGTGCCGGCCTTGCGTTCAACCATCCCTTTGGTGACGGCATGAACGCCGTTCAGCAGGCCCTTGACGTTCACGTCCAGCATCTGCTCCCACTCATCCGGATCCTGCTGGTCAATGTTACCCAGCAGCATCACGCCGGCGTTGTTCACCATCGCATCCACCGGCCCGAACTGCTGTTCCGCTTCGGCGATCGCCGCGGCGACCGCCTGGCGGTCGGTAACATCCACCGCGCGGCACAGGGCGTTCGGCAGATTTAGCGCCGTCATACGCTCGACGCGACGGGCCAGCAGGAGCAGCGCATGTCCGCGCTCTGAGAGCAGTCTGGCGGTCGCCAGGCCAATGCCGGAGCTTGCGCCGGTAATCACAACTAAAGGTTTTACTGCAGCGTTCATGGCGTTACCTCATAAATAAAATTGATGGCGCTACTTTAAATCCGCATAGATATGGTGAAAAATGGTTTGTTTTTCTCACAGCCATAAAAAATAACTATGGATAAACGACAGCTCGGCGCCTTCATCTGCGTGTTTGAAGAGCGAAATATTACCCGCGCGGCTGAACAGTTAAGTCTGACGCAGCCGGCGCTATCCGCCACCATCAAGGCCCTGGAAGAGGAGCTGGGAACGCGGCTTTTCGTGCGCAAGCCGCGAGGAGTAGAGGTGACCGAGGACGCGAGAGCGCTCTATCCTCACGCCTGCCGGATGATCCAGGATATGGCCGCGCTAAGCACCCGCTTTCGCAAGCGCCAGGACAAGCTGCCGCTGAGTATTGGCATTGAGCAGGATATCGCCTCTCCCTGCCTCGATCCGCTGCTGCAGAAGATCCGCCTGGCGATGCCGGACACCCTGGTCACGCTCGATCCCGGCTGTACGGGCGATATTCGCCTCGGCTGCGAAAGCCTGCGCTGCGAGGATGAGCTTTTTATGCCGCTGTTCGAAGAGCGCTACGTGCTGGCCTATCCCGCCGCGCACCCGCTGGGCCAGCTGGCGGAGCTGACGTCGGAACAGCTCTGTAGCCAGCCGTGGGTGATGTATCCGGCTCACGACTCCCATCAGCGATTCCTGCCGTTTTACGGCGCCTCGGCCGGCGCCCCCAGCGCCAACGCCGGAAGCTTTAGCCTGGCGCTCGATCTGGTAGAGGCGGGCTTCGGTCTGGCGATCGCCCCCCGCTCGCTGGTTGAATCGCGCTGCGAGCTGAGCTCGCGTCAGCTGCCCGGCTATCCGCTACTGCGCCGGGTCGGCATTTGTTACGCCATGCAGGCGGTGGAAATAGCCGCCGTGGAGCAGTTGCTGAATATGTTAAGCCGACAGGCCGCCGTTTGATTGAATATCTGCAAGAGAAGCCTGAAATCGCCGGGAGCTACTCTCTATTCCGCGCTACCTCAGGCCATTGGCACACAGGGTGCAATAAAACATCCGGCCCGCCGCCGAACTTGACGCGGAAGCGGGCCAGATGGTGTGCTTAATTATCGGCGTCGATCCCGATATTAAAACATCTCTCGCGTCTCCATTGCTCTTTGCTTATTCGGCAGCCTATGCAAAATGCGACTCAGCAGCTGGGAAATCACGGCGAGTGCAAGCATGTACCATCCCGCGCTGGCAAAGACAAAACCATTAAGTTCAGCAAAGCTCAATGTATGGATGGATTATTTTCAGCAAAAACCCTCCTTCCCTCGAATAGCGGGGAGTGCCTGTACATTACTCTGCGCTGCGTTGTTTCATCTCATTATCCCGCCAGCGTTCCCAACGGTTTCTGAGTTCACTCCTGCTGGTGCCAATATTTTCATGCAATATCGTCGCCTGGCGCATTCGATCAGCCCGGAAATGACGAAAGCCGCCGCGTAGCTCGCACCAGCTAATGAGGAGACAGCTGGTCTGGTCATAGCCCAGCATCACCGGCCAAACGATTCTTTGAGTGATGTCGCCGGAGCTGGAGCAGTAATCCAGTAAAAGCTTTTTGCCTTCCCGAATAGCGATGCGTATCTTTCGCGTATCGGGTTTGCAGCTGCCTGACTCATCCGGTTTTATCCCTACTGCCGAATAAGATAAATAACCGAGCAGCCGTGCGGGGACCGCCGAGGCAATTTTTGCCAGCACGTCGCTGGCGTTATTCGCCAGAGTCGCATCCGGTAAGCGCCGCACCAGCTCTGCGCCAAGAAAGATGGCTTCCAGCTCCTCGGCCGTAAACATCAAAGGGGGCATATCGTAATCTGAACTTAAAACATAGCCACAACCCGCCCCCCGTTACTTTATTCATACCCCTTATAATGGGGTGTTAGCCAGCCAGACCCGGCATGATTACTGCCCCCTGTCGTCCATGATCCGGGGGGTGATGTCACCGGGTCTGGTGGGGCGCTGGTAACCGCTAATAGGGGGCAGGTCAGACATCATGTCGGGACCGTCTGTAACGTGGATGCCGGTACCTGCTCCCCGTGGTTATCTGGTTAACCCGTATAAACAGGGAGACAGAATGACCGAATCTAGTGGTTACGAATCAGTCCAGGTCTTTATCGGTGTTGATGTCGGTAAAGATACTCATCACGCTGTTGCCGTTAATCGTCCAGGTAAGCGCCTGTTCGATAAAGCGTTACCCAACGATGAAAACAAACTCCGGTCGCTGATATCTGACCTGAAACAGCATGGTCAGATACTGCTGGTTGTTGACCAGCCTGCCACCATCGGCGCGTTACCCGTCGCAGTTGCCCGCTCTGAAGGCATCCTTGTCGGATACCTCCCCGGACTGGCAATGCGCCGCATCGCCGACTTACATGCCGGTGAAGCCAAAACCGATGCCCGTGATGCGGCCATCATTGCCGAAGCAGCACGTACTCTGCCTCATGCGCTACGCACACTAAAGCTGGCTGACGAGCAAATCGCCGAACTCTCCATGCTCTGCGGCTTCGATGATGATCTTGCTGCACAAACAACGCAGGCCAGCAACCGTATCCGTGGCCTGTTGACCCAGATACATCCGGCACTGGAACGTGTTCTGGGCCCACGGCTGGATCATCCGGCAGTACTCGATCTTCTCCAGCGATATCCCTCACCCGAAAAACTCGCTTCGCTGGGTGAGAAGAAGCTGGCAACCCAGCTCTGCAAACTCGCACCTCGTCTGGGAAAGCGCCTTGCTGCAGATATCACCCAGGCACTGACAGAGCAAACCGTCGTCGTTCCCGGCACGAATGCCGCTGTCGTTGTTCTGCCCCGCCTGGCTCTCCAGCTCATCACACTGCGTAAGCAAAGAGACGAGGTGGCTCTTGAGGTAGAACAACGGGTTCTTGCTCACCCTCTTTACCCGGTCCTGACCAGCATGCCCGGAGTCGGTGTCAGGACCGCTGCCAGACTCCTCACAGAGGTTGCCTGCCGCGCCTTCGCCTCTGCTGCACATCTCGCAGCTTATGCCGGTCTTGCGCCTGTAACCCGGCGTTCCGGTTCATCCATACGAGGGGAGCATCCCTCACGACGGGGTAATAAGACGCTCAAACGGGCGCTGTTCCTGTCAGCCTTCGCTGCGCTCAGAGATCCGATCTCCAGGGCTTACTACACACGCAAAATGAGCCAGGGAAAACGCCACAACCAGGCGCTTATCGCTCTCGCAAGACGGCGTTGTGACGTCCTGTTCGCCATGATGCGTGACGGGACTTTTTATACCCCTACGGCGTCATAACATGCTTGACAACTTAATAGGGGCACCCCCCCGAAAGATTTACCCTGGGAAAACAGGACGGCGCAGTTTCGCGATCCCGAAGGCTCGTTGATTTCACTTTATACTCCGGTAACGGAAGCGGCGAAAACGCGCTTTAATCGGGGATAAGAGGAAGGCAAACCGCTACCGGCCGAAAGAAAGATGGGAGGGCTGCCCGGGGAAGTTGAAGTCCCAGATTAAATCTGGACGACGCCACTCCCCCGGAGAAAAAACGCACCGGGAAACTTCCCGGCGCCTCTCACTTCTGCAGCGGCGGTAGCCAGGATCGGCTTATTTCAGCGGCAAATAGATATCCGTGAGCAATTCATGTTCCGCCACCTCGTGCACAAAGTTGTGGTAGTGAAAGAAGAGCGGGAAGTCGCGCAGCTCTTCTCCGCTACCGGGCAGCCAGTCGCGATACAGAGCCTGCGCCAGGCCGGTTAACGCATCGTGCGATCCCTGATGGCGCAGCACCGCGCATCGGCCCGCGGGGATTTCGTTATTAACCACCCCGAAGCGATTATCTTCGGCAATCGGTGACGTTACCGTTCCGCAAATATGGAACTCAAATTCATCCGCTGGCGTTGTGGCCGGATCGTCCGGAGCAACACCATACGTTTGGCTGCTGGCAACGGGTGAAAGACCCGTGCCTTTTCGCCATTCAATAAAGCGGGCCGCAGTTTCGTTTATGAGCTCCGGTTGGCCGCGGTGGCTCAACATGGCAACCGGCGTGGCGGAAAAGTTAATGATCCTGACCTGGCCTTGCATCGTTTTTCTCCTCGTTTGATAAGCTTCTGATATACGCTGATGCCAGTCGACCCAGAGGGGACGCTGGCGAAACTGCGTCGGTGACAGACCAAACATTTGCCTGAAGGCGCGGCTGAATGATTCGGCATGCTGAAAACCGGCGTCGAACGCGATATCGGTGATTCTCTCTAACGGATTAAAAGCCAGCCGATAGGATGCGCGTTTTAAGCGCATCATCTGGATGTAACGACCAGGCGGCATGCCGCAATAGCTGCAAAACTGACGATGGAAATGAAATGGCGAAAAGTAGGCCACTTCGCTGAGTTTTTCCAGCAACAGCGCGTCGTCGAGATGGCGGTCAATATAATCAAAAACCTGATTAAAACGTCTGGCGTAACTATCGGTCTTGTTATCACACATGGCTTCCTCCGTGCCTCTTAATATGCGCAAAGGCGATGTGATTTGCCTGACCGATCTTGCGCAAAATAACAAAACCGCAAAAGAAACCAGTCGCAAGGTGCGGCCTTAGCTGCCGCAGACAAACGCCCTCCCAGAGCGGCGTTATCAATGATGGCGCCGGGATGCGTCAAAAAATGGAGTATGCCGATCCAGAACTGGCGGTTGGCAATGAGCCGTTTTATTATCGAGTTCGGTGACCGCCTGAGCGATCGTCTTTAATGCGGCGGCAGTTACACAGAATTATTTACAGGGTTATACGAGGGGGAGCGCAACGCCCCCTTTCTTTATGTCGTTGGGCGTTCGTTCCAGGCGTCTGTATACTGGATATTACCATCCACAATACGCCAGGTGATTTTTTCATAACGCAGTTGCACGCTCTCCAAATGCCCCGTACCTGTTACAGTCCGAGTGTCGTGAACAATTGGCGTTACAGAAACAACCTTCACACCTTCCAGCAGAATATTGAAGTATTCCACTTCCTGACCAGCGTCATTAATATGATAGAACTTGAATTCAGCACTTTGCAGCGTCTGGCCAGTGGCAACGGCTTTGTAAAGGTATGGGCTGGAAGAATCAATCTCTTTATCGAACAGAAATGGCGCGTGTTTACGTGTGCCCGTCAATTTTCCTGTAGCGCCATCGGTAGGAATGCTGAGATTATGTGTAAGACCGCGAAGTTCGACACTCCCCTCACGATATTGAACATCGGAACCGCCACGGATTACCGCGCCGCCATCATCTTTCAAAAATAAGTGTACAGGTACAGCCATTCTTAAAACTCCTTGTAATCAATCGTATAACCAGCGTCCGGCTTTAGCTGACTCTGCGAACATTCGTACAGTTAGCGGCTTTGATACTTGCCTGATCGGCTCTTTGTTAAACCATTTGCGGTATACAGAATCTCTTTCCCACGGGTAGTAGGCATCAAAATTGATCGCCGATACATCGACGTTAAATTTTTCCCCGAAATCCTCGATTGCATAAGGCAATTCATCCCATTCAGCGTAGCCTTGTAACGGCGTATCAAACTCAATTGGGATAGGCTTAAAAGTAAAGGTTACTGCAAGAGATAACTCTCCTCGGAAAAACTCTAATACTTCACCATCTGTCACCATACGCGATCTTCTTTTCTGGCTACAGTGTTGTAGGTATTCACCGTTTTATAGGTAATCTGAGCGACATCACTCGCCAATAGTGCCCAGCCTATAACAGGGATTGAGCGCCCGACGAATGCGCCTAAATTGTTAGTCATCATTGGCTTTAAGTACTTGATACTGGCATTGGTTATAGTGGGAAGTCTGATAGGGAGTTTTACGTTGAGCAAATCGCGGGAATACTTAGAAGCAATTGAGGTGCCAGGTGTCGCACCGTATGGCTTGCCTCTGGTTTTCAACAAAGGTAGACCAAGAACAATACAGGCCATCTCTATAACGTCAGAGATCCCGCCAAACTGTTCATCAATCTTATCGAGAAAGATCCAGAAAAATAGCTCACCCGCCGAAATGTTGCAGACACCTTTATAGAAGTATGTTTCATTAAGTTGTTCTACTGTATCCATCAGTAACCCTTTAATTGCTAATGACTTCTTCGCTTATCGTACTACTATGCAATCGGACACAGGACAGTTTTCTTCCACGAAACTTCTGATTTTTAGGCAATAGAAGCCATAAAGCCTCATTGGTGATACAGCAACAAGCGGAGCGGAGCGATTTTCTTGTGTTGGTACTCGTCGTTCAATGGTAGAACGATCGCGACAACTTATCCAAGGTAACCCATTGAAAGAAAATGAGTTTTATCGAGGCTTGCCACAAGGAGAGAGATCTGGAGCGGGCGAAGGGAATCGAACCCTCGTATAGAGCTTGGGAAGCTCTCGTTCTACCATTGAACTACGCCCGCGAAGAGGTGCGAGGGCCATTATAGACCTTACGCACCGTCTGACAAGACTGGCCCATGCTAACTGCTGATAAAATAACCCGTTAGCACTTAGGCTTACTGCCCTGCGGCGGCAAATAGCGCTGCGGATCGATGGCCGTTGCCCGGTAGCGTATCTGGAAGTGCAGACGCACGGAGTCGGCATCGGTGCTGCCCATCGTGGCGATCTGCTGGCCTATCTTCACGCTCTGGCCGTTGTTGACCATCATTTTATCGTTATGCGCATAGGCGCTGATGTAGTCATCGCTGTGCTTAATCATGATTAGATTACCGTAGCCGCGCAGCTGGTTGCCGACGTACACCACCTTCCCCGCGCCGGCCGCATATACCGGCTGGCCGCGCGTACCGGCGATATCAATGCCCTTATTGCCGCCATCGTTTGAGGAGTAAGGCAGGATGACCTTACCGCTGGTCGGCCAGCGCCAGCAACGCTGCCCTACCGGCGGCCACGTGACCGGCGGCAGAGCGGCCGGCGGCTTAGCCGCAGCGGTGCGGGTCGCGGCGCTTTTCTTCGCGCTCTTGCCGCCGCTCGTTCCCGACGCGCTGTTCAGCTTCAGGCGCTGCCCCACTTCGATGGTATAGGGCGGCGAAAGATTATTCAGCCGGGCCAAATCTTTGACGCTGGTGCCGGTGGTGCGGGAAATGCGGTACAGCGTATCGCCGCGCTTAACGGTATAGGCGGAACCGGAATCGGATGAGCTGGAGCATCCGGCAATCACCAGGCTGCTAACCAACATCATAGCGATATAAAAGCGTTTTCTCATCGGGCGTCCTGCACTCAACACAACTCTCACCTCGTCGGAATGGACGATTATCATACCAGCCCGCAGCCGGATCCCCAATCGATACGCCTCTTACCCTTAAGGATTAAACGCCCGGCGGACGGCCGCCTGTGACGCGCCTTCCCGTCAACTGTCCGCTTCCTGGGCTTGTTTTGGTAATGCCTTTCGTCCGCGAATGGTCTACCCTAACGGCCTGAGTACATGGCCCGGCGGGTTTGTACCGGGTCATTTTTTATTTTCAGGAGTCGTTATGACCGGGGAACACGTCATTTTGCTGGACGAGCAGGATAAGCCAGCCGGCATGCTGGAAAAGTATGCCGCTCATACCTTAGATACCCCACTACACCTCGCGTTTTCCTGCTGGCTGTTTGACGAACGGGGCCAGCTGTTGGTCACCCGCCGTTCGCTGGAGAAGAAGGCCTGGCCGGGCGTGTGGACCAACTCGGTCTGCGGACACCCTCAGGAGGGCGAAACGTTCGAACAGGCCGTTACGCGGCGCAGCCGCTTTGAGCTCGGCGCCGAAATCACCGATATCGTGCCGATCGCCCCGCGGTTTCGCTACCGGGCCGTCGCCCCCAACGGCATCGTCGAGAACGAAGTCTGCCCGGTATACGCCGCCCGCGTCGCCGGCCCGCTGCGGCCGAATAGCGATGAGGTCATGGACTATCAATGGTGCAGGCTGGCGGATCTGCTCAACGCGCTGGCGATAACGCCGTGGGCCTTCAGCCCGTGGATGGTGCTGGAGGCCCTGGATGAGGACGCCCGCGCGGCGCTGCAAGACTACGTTGCGCCACTGCGCTGAGGATCGATAACGCCTCCTCGCACGGCCATCGCGCAGAAGCGCGGCGGCGACCATAAAAAAACCCCGACACGCAGGCCGGGGTTTGATCGTTCGCGGTGGGTCTTATTTAACCGGGCGCATCGCCGGGAACAGGATCACGTCGCGGATGGTGTGGCTGTTGGTGAACAGCATCACCATACGGTCGATACCGATACCCAGGCCAGCGGTCGGCGGCAGGCCGTGCTCCAGCGCGGTCACGTAGTCTTCGTCGTAGAACATCGCTTCGTCGTCGCCGGCGGCTTTCGCGTTCACCTGGTCGAGGAAACGCTGCGCCTGGTCTTCGGCATCGTTCAGCTCGCTGAAGCCGTTGCCGATTTCACGGCCGCCGATGAAGAACTCAAAGCGGTCGGTGATTTCCGGATTCTCGTCGTTACGACGCGCCAGCGGAGAAACCTCTGCCGGGTACTCGGTGATGAAGGTCGGCTGGATCAGGTGCGCTTCCGCCACTTCTTCGAAGATCTCGGTCACAACGCGGCCCAGGCCCCAGCTCTTCTCAACCTTGACGCCGACGGCGGCGGCAATTGCCTTCGCGGAGTCGAAGTTATCCAGATCCGCCATCTCGGTTTCCGGACGGTATTTCTTGATAGCCTCGCGCATGGTCAGCTTCTCAAACGGCTTGCCGAAGTCAAAGGTCTGATCGCCATAAGGCACCGCGGTATTGCCGAGAATATCCTGCGCCAGGGTGCGGAACAGGGATTCGGTCAGCTCGATCAGGTCCTTATAGTCCGCATACGCCATATAGAGTTCCATCATGGTGAACTCTGGGTTGTGGCGTACGGAGATGCCTTCGTTACGGAAGTTACGGTTGATCTCGAACACGCGCTCGAAGCCGCCGACAACCAGACGCTTGAGGTACAGTTCCGGCGCGATACGCAGGTACATGTCCAGATCCAGCGCGTTGTGGTGGGTGATAAACGGACGGGCGGAGGCGCCGCCGGGGATCACCTGCATCATCGGGGTTTCAACTTCCATAAAGCCGCGGCCGACCATGAACTGGCGAATGCCGGCCAGGATCTGCGAACGCACTTTAAAGGTGTTGCGGGATTCGTCGTTGGAGATGAGATCCAGGTAGCGCTGGCGATAGCGCGCTTCCTGATCCTGCAGGCCGTGGAACTTGTCCGGCAGCGGGCGCAGGGCCTTGGTCAGCAGACGCAGCTCGCTGCAGTGGATAGAGAGCTCGCCGGTTTTAGTTTTGAACAGCTTGCCGCGCGCCGCGATGATATCGCCGAGGTCCCACTTTTTGAACTGCTCGTTGTAGACGCCTTCCGGCAGATCGTCACGCGCCACATACAGCTGAATGCGGCCGCCGACGTCCTGCAGGGTGACGAAGGAGGCTTTACCCATGATACGACGAGTCATCATGCGGCCAGCGACGGAAACCTCAACGTTCAGCGCTTCCAGCTCTTCATTTTCTTTCGCATCGAAGTCAGCGTGCAGAAGGTCTGAGGTATGGTCACGACGAAAATCGTTCGGGAACGGGATACCCTGCTCGCGCAGCGCAGCCAGCTTTTCACGACGGCTTTTCAGTTCATTATTAAGGTCAATTGCCGCGTCAGCGCCCGGTGCTTGTTGTTCAGACATGTTGGTTCCTCATAACCCTGCTTTCAGACTTGCTTCGATAAATTGATCCAGGCTGCCGTCAAGCACCGCCTGAGTGTTGCGGGTTTCCACCCCGGTGCGCAGATCTTTAATGCGGGAATCATCCAGCACGTAAGAACGGATCTGGCTGCCCCAGCCGATGTCCGATTTGGTATCTTCCATCGCCTGCTTCTCGGCATTTTTCTTCTGCATCTCCAGTTCATAAAGCTTGGCTTTCATCTGCTTCATGGCCTGGTCTTTGTTTTTATGCTGCGAACGGTCGTTCTGGCACTGCGTGACTAACCCGCTTGGAATGTGGGTAATACGCACCGCGGATTCGGTACGGTTAACGTGCTGACCGCCCGCGCCGGAGGCACGGTAAACGTCAATACGCAGGTCCGCCGGGTTGATCTCGATGTCGATATCGTCATCGACTTCCGGGTAAACGAACGCGGAGCTGAAGGAGGTGTGGCGACGGCCGCCGGAGTCGAACGGGCTCTTACGTACCAGGCGGTGAACACCGGTTTCGGTACGCAGCCAGCCGTAGGCGTAATCGCCGATAATCTTGATGGTCACGGACTTGATGCCCGCCACTTCGCCTTCAGACTCTTCGATAATTTCGGTCTTAAAGCCGCGCGCTTCGGCCCAGCGCAGATACATGCGCGTCAGCATGCTGGCCCAGTCCTGCGCTTCGGTGCCGCCGGAGCCGGCCTGAATATCGAGGTAGCAATCGGCGCTGTCGTACTCGCCGGAGAACATGCGGCGGAATTCAAGCTGCGCCAGCTTCTCGTCGAGCACGTTAAGCTCGGCGACGGCTTCGTTGAAGGTCTCTTCGTCTTCGGCCTCAACGGCCAGCTCCAGCAGGCCGGAAACGTCTTCCAGACCCTGGGACATCTGATCGAGGGTGTCAACGATGGCTTCCAGAGAAGAACGCTCTTTGCCCAGCGCCTGTGCGCGCTCGGGCTCGTTCCATACGTCCGGCTGTTCCAGCTCGGCGTTTACTTCTTCCAGACGCTCTTTCTTAGCATCATAGTCAAAGGTACCCCCTAAGAACGTCGGAGCGCTCCGTGAGGTCCTGAATACGGTTTTTTACCGGATTTATTTCAAACATGATCGATTTTCTTTTAATGGATTGGTCAAAATGCGGTGATAAGAGCGGAATTGTACCGGATCCCCGCTCTCTTTTATAGCCACTTCAGCCTTCAGGCGGCCTCTTTGTTGCCGGTTTATTCGTCACAGCGGCCAAAGATGGTCAATGATAAGCTGCAGGCTGCGGTTGCCGCGAAACTCGTTGATATCGAGCTTATAGGCGAGGGTTACTTCGCGCACGCCGTTATCCGGCCACATCGAGGTATCGACGTTGAAGGCGATGCCGTCCAGCAGCGGCCCGCCGCCAACCGGCTCGACCATCACCTTGAGATGCCGCTCGCCCACCAGACGCTGCTGCAGCAGGCGGAAACGGCCGTCGAACAGCGGCTCAGGGAACATCTGCCCCCACGGCCCGGCGTCGCGCAGCATCTGCGCCACCTCCATGCTCATCTCCCCGGCGTCCAGCGGACCGTCGGAAACCACTTCCCCCTGCAGCAGCGCAGGGTCCAGCCATTCGGTCACCAGCTCGCCGAAGCGCTGCTGGAACTCTTCGAAGCGGGCCTCTTCCAGCGACAGCCCCGCCGCCATCGCGTGGCCGCCAAACTTGAGGATCAGCCCCGGGTTGAGCGTGTCGAGACGCTCCAGCGCGTCGCGCATATGCAGCCCTTGCACCGAGCGGCCGGAACCTTTTAACAGCCCGTCTCCCGTCGGCGCAAAGGCGATAACCGGCCGATGAAAACGCTCTTTAATGCGCGAGGCCAGAATGCCGACCACGCCCTGATGCCACTGCGGGTGATACATCGCCAGCCCGCCGGGCAGCGCCTCGCTGCTGCGCTCAAGCTGCTGGCACAGGGTGAGCGCTTCCGCCTGCATCCCCTGTTCAATCTCTTTGCGGGTCTGGTTCAGGGCATCCAGTTCGTTGGCCAGCACCCGCGCCTCGCCGGCGTTATCGCACAGCAAAAGCGCCACGCCCACCGACATATCGTCCAGCCTTCCCGCCGCGTTCAGCCGCGGGCCAAGGGCAAAGCCGAGATCGCTGGCCGCCAGCTTCTGCGGGTCGCGGTTGGCAATCTCCAGCAGCGCCTTAATTCCCGGACGGCACTTGCCCGCCCGAATGCGGCTCAGCCCCTGCCAGGTGAGGATACGGTTATTGGCGTCCAGCGGCACCACGTCCGCCACCGTGCCCAGCGCCACCAGATCCAGCAGCTCGGCGAGATTAGGCGCGGCAATCCCGCGCGTTTCGAACCAGTTTTTATCGCGCAGGAAGGTGCGCAGCGCCAGCATCAGGTAAAACGCCACCCCGACTCCGGCCAGCGATTTTGACGGGAAGCCGCAGTCGCGCAGGTTCGGGTTGACGATGGCCTCCGCCGCCGGCAGCGTGTCGCCCGGCAGGTGGTGATCGGTAACCACCACCGGGATCCCCAGCTCGTGCGCGCGATCGACGCCGCTGTGCGAGGAGATGCCGTTATCGACGGTCATGATCATCTGCGCGCCGCGGGCGTGGGCCTGATCGACCACTTCCGGGCTCAGGCCATAGCCATCTTCAAACCGGTTCGGCACCAGATAGGAGACGTTGCCGTAGCCCAGCGCGCGCAGCGCCAGCACGCTCAGAGCGGTGCTGGTAGCGCCATCGGCGTCAAAATCGCCGACGATTACAATATGCAAATCCTGCTGGAAGGCGTCGTAGAGCATCTCAACGGCTTTGTCGATGCCGTTGAGCTGCGCCCACGGCAGCATGCCCCTAACGCCGCGCTCCAGTTCCTGAGCACTGCGTACGCCGCGGCTCGCGTAGAGCCGCTGCAGCAGCGGCGAAAGGTCGGCGGGAAGCTCCGCGCCGTCGGCCGCCTCACGGCGGCGCAGTTGTGTCTGTTGTTTCACGCGAATTATTTACCGCTGGTTTGTTTTTGATGCTCATCGAGGAAGGCTTTCAGCTCTTTCGGCCCCTGATAGCCCGGCAGCAGGTAGCCGTCGCTCAATACCATTGCCGGCGTACCGTTGACGTCGAACTGCACGCCGAGCGTGTAGTGCTTGCTGATATCCACGCCGCAGCTGGCCGGCTGTACGCCTTTGCCGCCCATCGCGTCATTCAGGGCTTTATTGCGATCTTTGGCGCACCAGATGGCCTGCATGTCCTGCTCGGTCTGGCTCTGCAGCCCCTGGCGCGGGAAGGCCAGGTAGCGAACGGTGATGCCCAGCGCGTTGTAGTCGCTCATCTCTTCATGCAGCTTGTGGCAGTAGCCGCAGGTGATGTCGGTAAAGACGGTGATAACGTGCTTTTCCTGCGGCGCCTTGTAGATAATCATCTCTTTTTCCAGCGCGTTCAGCTTGCCCACCAGCAGCGAGTTGGTGACGTTAACCGGCTGGGCGCCGCTGACGTCGTACATCGGCCCCTGGATAACGTGCTTGCCGTCGTCGGTCACGTACAGCACGCCGCCGTCGGTCAGCACGGTGCTCATGCCGGCAACCGGCGAGGGCTGAATGTCGGTGCTCTGCACGCCCAACTTGGCCAGCGACTGCTTGATCGTCGCGCTGTCGGCGTGCGCCGCGCCGGAGAGCGTTGCCGCCAGCAGGGTGAACATCAGTAAACCTTTTTTCATACTCAATCCTTTTTATGCAGCACTCACGCCCGCGGGTGGTGCTGTTGATGAAGTTGTCTCAGACGCTCGGTCGCCACGTGGGTGTAAATCTGCGTCGTCGAGAGATCGCTGTGTCCCAGCAGCATCTGCACCACGCGCAGGTCGGCGCCATGATTGAGCAAATGCGTCGCAAACGCGTGGCGTAAAACGTGCGGGGAGAGCTTCGCGCTGTCGATCCCCGCCAGCACCGCATAGTGCTTAATGCGATGCCAGAACGTCTGCCGGGTCATTTGCTGCGCGCGCTGGCTGGGGAAGAGTACGTCGGAGGCGACGCCGTTCAGCAGCCAGGGACGGCCATACTCAAGGTAGTTCTCAACCCACAGCACCGCCTCTTCGCCGAGCGGTACCAGCCGCTCTTTGTTGCCTTTCCCCACCACCCGCAGCACGCCCTGGCGCAGGCTGATATCGCTCATCGTCAGGCCCACCAGCTCCGAGACGCGCAGGCCGGTGGCATACAGCACCTCCAGCATCGCCTTGTCGCGCAGCTCCAGGGGCTGCTCCACCAGCGGCGCCTGCAGCAGGCGGTCCACCTGTACTTCGCTGAGATCTTTCGGCAGGCGCTGCGGCAGCTTTGGCGACGCCAGCAGCGCGCTGGGATCGTCGGTACGGATTTTTTCCCGATACAGATGCTGGAAAAAGCGGCGCACCGCGCTCAGCAGCCGCGCGGTGCTGGTGGCCTTGTAGCCGCCGGTTTGCCTTTCGGCCAGCAGCGACTGGAGATCCTCCCCGCTGACGCTGACAAGCGTCAGCCCGCGATGGTGCAGCCACTCCACGACCATCGTCAGGTCCCGACGGTAGGCGCTCAGCGTATTTTCCGCGAGGTTGCGCTCCAGCCACAGGGCATCAAGAAACTGTTCGATTTGTGCCAGATCCTGTTCCACATCGGCCTCTTTGCTCGTTAAATCGTCCCCAGTATACCCAAATAAGCCGCACGACTGGACAAAAACGGCGGCGACGGGCTGCCTGAAGTATGACGGCTATCATCACCTTTCTGGTAGACTAGACGCAAAGTCACAGCATGAATTGAGATGTTTACGCCATGAACATAGGCCTTTTTTACGGTTCCAGTACCTGCTACACCGAAATGGCTGCGGAGAAAATCCGCGATATTATCGGCTCCGAATTAGTGACCCTGCACAACCTGAAAGATGACTCCCCCGAGCTGATGACCGGCTACGACGTGCTGATCCTCGGCATCCCGACCTGGGATTTCGGCGAGATTCAGGAAGACTGGGAGGCCATCTGGCCACAGCTCGAGACCCTGGATCTGCAGGATAAGATAGTGGCGCTGTACGGCATGGGCGACCAGCTGGGCTACGGCGAGTGGTTCCTCGACGCGCTGGGCATGCTGCACGACAGGCTGGCAACCCGGGGCGTGAAGTTTATCGGCTACTGGCCGACCGAAGGCTATGAGTTCACCAGCCAGAAGCCAATCGTTGCCGATGGCCAGCTGTTCGTTGGCCTCGCGCTCGATGAAACGAACCAGTATGACCTGAGCGACGATCGTATCCAGAGCTGGTGCGAGCAAATCCTTGCGGAAATGGCCGAACAGTTCGCCTGAGATTAGCGGCGAGCCTGGCGCGCCAGGCTCTTAGTCCTGCGCCGGTTTGTGCAGCACCAGCCGGCGCAAATCGCACCACTCCCTCGCATCCATGCTATCAGCCGCCACCCACAGGTGCTGGCTGCGACGCGTTTGCGTATCGCGCAGACGCAGCAGCATCCCGCTGTTAATAACCCACGGCATGCCGACGATCTCCCACTCCGCTTTTTGCCAGCGCAGCCGGGAATCGGTCAACAGCTTTATTTCTCCCTGGCAGGCGTGGATCCGCCGCTGGCTGCGTACGCAGTCAAACACCACCAGAGAGAGCAGCAGTAGCCATAACGGGGTGTAGCTGAGCGGCCAGGGCATCAGCAGAACGATAGCCGCCACTACGCCGTGGAGCAGCAGCGAGAACCACTGCGAACGCCAGGAAATGCGTAAATCAGATTGCCACAGGACCACGTTCCCGATTCCGAGTCTGGATTAATTTTACCATCCGCTGCAGCTGCGCGTCGGAGGGTTCGCCGTGATTCATCAGCCAGTTGAACAGATCCGGGTCGTCGTTTTCTAGCAACCGGATGAACAGCAGCTTGTCCTCATCGCTGAGCGTATCGTACTCATACTCGAAAAACGGCATGATGGAGATGTCGAGTTCACGCATACCCCGGCGGCATGCCCAGTGGATGCGGGCTTTATTAGTAATGTCCATGTTATCCTTCCAGCGTAAAGGTATATACCCGTCATACTTCAAGTTGCATGTGCGTTAGCCACGTTCGTTCCTCCCAGCCACTTACCCGAGTAAGCTCCTGGGGACTCGCTCACTTGCCGCCTTCCTGCAACTCGAATTATTTAGGCTATAGGTTAGTTTAACCCGTTTTTGGCACTTACTTTACAGCATTATCGAGAAGCGCGAGCAGCATTCCACAAAAACCGTAAATTTATTATGGTTTTATCCGTTTCCTTCGTTCGCCCTCTTACGCCTTTAGGGCACAAATGGCCTGCCGAAAGCGCTTGCATTGCACCATAGCTCTTTTACCATTAGTCACTCACTCTGCGTTAAGCTATTCAGGACATGACTATGGCTTTTACACCTTTTCCTCCACGTCAGCCCTCCTCTTCCGCGCGGCTGCCGTTAACGCTGATGACCCTGGATGACTGGGCGCTGGCAACGATCACCGGTCAGGATGCGGAGAAATATCTGCAGGGGCAGATCACCGCTGATGTCAGCGCGCTGACTGACGATCGCCACCTGCTGGCCGCGCACTGTGACGCCAAGGGTAAAATGTGGAGCAACCTGCATGTGTTTCGCCGCGACGGCGGCTTCGCGTGGATTGAGCGCCGCAGCCTGCGCGACGCGCAGCTAACCGAACTGAAAAAGTACGCGGTGTTCTCTAAGGTGACCATCGCCGCGGACGATGAGCTCGTCCTGCTGGGCATAGCCGGTTTCCAGGCCCGCGCCGCGCTGGCTCCGCTGTTCAGCGAACTGCCGAATGCCGATAAACAGGTGGTGACCGACGGCGCCACCAGCCTGCTGTGGTTTGCGCATCCGGCGGAGCGTTTCCTGCTGGTGACCGACGCGGCAACGGCGACTCGCGTCACCGAAGCGTTGCGCAGCGATGCCCAGCTGAACAACAGCCAGCAGTGGCTGGCGCTGAATATTGAAGCGGGTTTACCGGTCATCGATAGCGCCAATAGCGCGCAGTTTCTGCCGCAGGCCACCAACCTGCAGGCGCTGGGCGGCATCAGCTTTAAAAAAGGCTGCTATACCGGGCAGGAGATGGTCGCTCGGGCAAAATTCCGCGGAGCCAACAAGCGGGCGCTGTGGTTGCTGAGCGGGAAAGCCAGCCGCGTTCCGCAGGCCGGGGAAGACCTTGAGCTGCAGATGGGCGAGAACTGGCGCCGCACCGGCACCGTGCTGGCCGCCGTACAGTTAGATGATGGTCAGCTGTTGGTGCAGGTGGTGATGAATAATGACATGGAGGCGGATAGCGTATTCCGCGTACGCGACGATGCCGGCACGCTAAGCATCACCCCGCTGCCGTACTCGCTGGAAGAAGAGTAGCCTTTCGCCTGCAGATAATGGCGTCAGCGCCCTGCCCTGAGGCGGCGCTGACGCTACTTTCCCCGCTCGCCGATGATTTAAACCTGCCCCACGTACAGATAGATCGCCAGGAAGTGACAAACGCTGCCGCCGAGGACAAAGCCGTGCCAGATCGCATGGTTGTAGGGTATCCGCTTGCAGACGTAGAAGATAACCCCCAGCGAATAGACGATCCCCCCGACCGCCAGCAGCGTCACCCCGCCAACCGCCAGCTTAATCGCCAGCTGATAAACCACGATGAGCGACAGCCAGCCCATCGTTAGATAGGTGACCAGCGACAGGATTTTAAAGCGGTGCGCAATGGTCAGCTTAAACAGGATCCCCAGCAGCGCCAGGCTCCAGATAACGATCATCAGGCCGCGCGAGAGCGGCGAGTTGAGCCCCACCAGCAGAAAAGGGGTATAGGTGCCCGCAATCAGCAGATAAATGGCGCAGTGGTCGAATTTTTTCAACCACAGCTTCGCCCGCTGGTGCGGAACCGCGTGATAGAGCGTGGAGGCGAGAAACAGCAGAATCATGCTGCCGCCGTAGAGGCTGTAGCTGGTAATCGCCATCGCGCCGGCGTTAGCGTCTACCGCCTGCACCAGCAGCAGCACCAGGCCGACGATCCCAAACACCAGACCGATCCCGTGACTGATGCTGTTGGCAATTTCCTCTGCCAGAGAATATCCCTGGGTGATTAATGGTTTACTAACCATATTTGACTCCGAAAACATGAAAGCTTTCAACGCTCACCTAGGGTAACTGAGAATGATTCCAGTGAACACCTGTTAGCTAAAATAAAACGATGAATATTTGTAAGCAGTTTAAAATCATAATATTACAGTTAAATTTCACCTAACAGGCGTGCGCTATTTATCAAAGCAGTTTGAATTCAATGACATAAAACTGCCCTTCATCCGGGTAGATCTCCGCGATGACCTGCCGCAGCTGCGCGAGGGTCATATTTTCCTGCTGCGCGTGCCGTTCGCTCAGCGTCGCCAGGGTTACCGTGGAGGTCGCGACCACGCTAATCGTGCAGAAATAGCCGTCATCTTCATAGCGCCCGACGCGCAGCACATCGCCGACCCTGAAATGCGACTCCGCGGCGTTGCGGATGGTGATCGTTTTGCGGCCGCTAAGGATGTCGTCCTGAAAGCGCTGAAAAAAGGTTATGTCATTCGGCTGCATGATATGATTCCGTCCTGGTCATTCTGAATTGTGAGTTATTACCGTGAGTATGTTCTCCCACGCCGCTATTGCCAGTCTCAATAATCTTGAGATGATGGTCTACCACTACGTCATTAAGAATCGTGACAAAGTGATGTATATGACCATCCGCGAGCTGGCGGAAGCCGCCGGCGTTTCCACCACCACCGTGCTGCGCTTCTGCCGCAAGCTGCAGTGTGAGGGATACTCAGAGTTTCGCATACGCTTTAAATTATATCTCGAGCAGAATGAGCCTCTACAGGCAAATATCGGCGCCAGCGAAATAATGAGTTTTTTTAAAAGCGTCAATAACGATGAATTTGATAATTTACTCGAGCGCGCGGTGGATATTATTCTTGCCTCGGAGCGTATTATTTTCGTCGGTGCCGGAACCTCCGGCGCGCTGGCGAAATATGGCGCACGGTTCTTCTCCAACGTCGGGAAATTCAGTAACCATATCGACGATCCCTATTTTCCGGTGACTAACGATATGGCCCGCAACGCGCTGGCGATCGTCCTCTCCGTTTCCGGCGAAACCGAAGAGATCCTGCGCTTTGCCGGCCAGTTCAGCCTCCACCGCTGCAAGGTGATGTCGATAACCAGCCACGAGCATTCGCGGCTGGCGAAGCTGGCGGATTTCAACCTCTCCTGGCACATCCCGCAAACGCGCATCGGCGGCGTCTACGATATTACGACGCAAATTCCGGTGATTTATATTCTTGAAAGCCTGGGGCGTAAATTAGCCCGTAAAATAGCCTAAAAATAACACCCTGTTTTTTCGATGTAACATATTCCAGGAGCGGCAAATTGTTATATCGTGACATTTATATGCCCTTTGCTAGACTCGAAACCAACGAAACATCAGACGAGATTAGCAGCAATGAAAAAAATCCCCTTAGCGAAAGATTTTTTATGGGGCGGCGCGGTCGCGGCGCACCAGGTTGAAGGCGGCTGGAATAAGGGCGGTAAAGGTCCGAGCATTTGCGACGTGCTGACCGGCGGCGCCCACGGCGTGCCGCGCGAGATTACCCACCAGGTTGAGCCGGGTAAATACTACCCCAACCACGAAGCCATCGATTTCCACGGCCGCTACAAAGAAGACATCAAGCTGTTCGCCGAGATGGGCTTCAAATGTTTCCGCACCTCCATCGCCTGGACCCGCATCTTCCCGCTCGGCGACGAAGCTCAGCCGAACGAAGAGGGGCTGCAGTTCTATGACGACATGTTCGATGAGCTGCTGAAGTACAACATCGAACCGGTTATTACCCTCTCCCACTTTGAAATGCCCCTGCACCTCGTGCGGCAGTACGGCGGCTGGACCAGCCGTAAAGTCGTCGATTTCTTCGTGCGCTTTGCCGAGGTGGTCTTCGAGCGCTATAAGCACAAAGTGAAATACTGGATGACCTTTAACGAGATCAACAACCAGCGTAACTGGCGCGCGCCGCTGTTCGGCTACTGCTGCTCCGGCGTGGTCTATACCGAACATGAAAACCCGGAAGAGACCATGTACCAGGTGCTGCACCATCAGTTCGTGGCCAGCGCGCTGGCGGTGAAGGCGGCGCGGCGCATCAACCCGCAGATGCAGGTTGGCTGCATGCTGGCGATGGTCGCCCTCTATCCGTTCTCCTGCAAGCCGGAAGACGTGATGTTCGCTCAGGAGTCGATGCGCGAACGCTACGTCTTCACCGACGTGCAGCTGCGCGGCTACTACCCAACCTATGTCCTGAACGAGTGGCAGCGACGCGGCTTCAGCATCAGGATGGAAAAGGGCGATGAGCAGATCCTGCGCGAAGGCACCTGCGACTACCTCGGCTTCAGCTACTACATGACCAACGCGGTGAAGGCCGAAGGCGGCAGCGGCGACGCCATTTCCGGCTTTGAAGGCAGCGTACCGAACCCGCACGTGAAGGCCTCCGACTGGGGCTGGCAAATTGACCCGGTGGGCCTGCGCTACGCGCTGTGCGAGCTGTATGAACGCTATCAGAAGCCGCTGTTTATCGTGGAAAACGGCTTTGGCGCCTACGACAAAGTCGAAGAGGACGGCAGCATCAACGATGACTATCGCATCGACTACCTCCGCGCCCACGTTGAAGAAATGATCAAAGCGGTCACTTACGATGGTGTCGAGCTGATGGGCTACACCCCGTGGGGCTGCATCGATTGCGTCTCCTTCACCACCGGCCAGTACAGCAAGCGCTACGGCTTTATCTACGTCAATAAGCACGATGACGGTACCGGCGATATGTCCCGCTCGCGGAAAAAGAGCTTCAGCTGGTACAAAGAAGTGATTGCCAGCAACGGCGAAAAGCTCTGATCTCTCGCCCTGCCGCCTTCTCCTCTCTCCGCTTCGGGGAGAGGAGTTCTCCCCCGCCCGGACACTTCTTTACAGCTTTCGCATTGCCAAAATGCTTCAGGCCGCTAAGATAGGCCACGTGAATATTTGGGGCGATCATGATTAAGCAACAGCGCAAAGCCATTCTTCTTGTAGTTCTTGCCTGCCTGGTGGTGCTGGTATGCACCGCGCAGCGTATGGCGGGGCTGCACGCGCTGATGATGGACGCCGCCGCCGTGACGCAGTCGGCCCAGCAGGGGCCGGACAACGCCGACGCGCCGGTCACCCCCTGCGAGCTGAGTGCAAAGTCGCTGCTGGCCTCGCCGCCGGTGCTGTTTGAAGGGGCCCTGTTCGCTTTCGCTCTCCTGCTGACGGTGCTGGCGGCGGTGCCGCCGCGCATTGAGCGGCTGTGGCCGCCCCGCGTTATCTCCCCTCCCCGGCTACGGGTGCACCTGCGGCTATGCGTCTTCCGTGAATGAGAACTTTTCCTGACAGCTCAGGTTAATCAATCATTTACGGAGAAAATTTATGCTTATGGTATTCAGGCGACTGCTGGTCTGCCTGCTTTGGCTATGGCTGCCCGCAAGCCAGGCCGCCGACAGCGGCTGGCTACGCGCCGCCGATAATCAACACGCCAGCGTCAGGCTGCGCGCGCAAAACGAGGGCGGCGGCGCGGCCCGCCTGCTGCTGGACGTGGCTCTGGAAAAGGGCTGGAAAACCTACTGGCGCTCGCCGGGAGAAGGCGGGATCGCGCCGGCGATCGCCTGGCATCAGCCGCTGGCGGTGAGCTGGCGCTGGCCGGTGCCGCAGCGTTTTGACGTTGCCGGTATTTCGACCCAGGGCTATCACGACAGCGTCAGTTTCCCGATGGCGATCCGCGGCCAGTTTCCTGCGACGCTGAGCGGCGTGCTGACGCTTTCCACCTGCAGCAACGTCTGCATTCTGACCGACTATCCCTTCTCGCTGGATATGACCGCTCCGGCGGACAACGACTTTGGCTACGATTATACCCGCGCAATGGGCGCCCTGCCGCTGCCCGACGGGCTGACGACGCACCTCTCCGCCGGCTACAGCAGCGGCAGACTGACGGTGACCGCCGTTCGTGAAGCCGGCTGGCAGCAGCCCTCCCTGTTCATCGACAGCATGGAAGACGTCGATTTCGCTAAACCTACCTTTACCATCAAGGGCGATACCCTCACCGCCACGCTGCCGGTCACCGACGGCTGGGGCGAGGCGGCGCCGGACCTGCGCAATAAGCGCCTCTCGCTGGTGCTGGCCGACGGCGGCCAGGCGCAGGAGAGCTCGCTCATTATCAGCGCAGCGTCTCCGGTTCCCGCTACGTCGTGGTGGTGGGCGCTGCTGATGGCGCTGGCCGGCGGGCTGATCCTCAACGTCATGCCCTGCGTTCTGCCGGTGCTGGCGATGAAGCTCGGTTCGCTGGTGCAAACCGGCGTTCACCAGCGCGGCGCGGTGCGGCGACAGTTCCTCGCCTCGGTTAGCGGTATCGTAACCTCTTTCCTCGCCCTGGCGCTGATGATGACGCTGCTGCGCCTCGGCAATCAGGCCTTAGGCTGGGGGATCCAGTTCCAGAACCCGTGGTTTATCGGCGTCATGACGCTGGTGATGGTGCTGTTCAGCGCCAGCCTGCTGGGGCTGCTGGAGATCCGCCTCTCCTCCCGCGCCAGCACCTTCCTCGCTACCCGCGGCGGCAACGGCCTGATGGGGCACTTCTCCCAGGGCGCGCTGGCCACGCTGCTGGCAACTCCGTGCACCGCGCCTTTTCTCGGCACCGCGGTTTCGGTGGCGCTGGTGGCGCCGCTGCCTCTGCTGTGGGGCATCTTCTTCATGATGGGATTAGGCATGAGCCTGCCGTGGCTGCTGGTTGCCGCCTGGCCCGGACTCGCCCTGCGCCTGCCGCGCCCCGGCCGCTGGATGAACGTCGTCCGGGTGGCGCTCGGACTGATGATGCTCGGCTCGTCGCTGTGGCTGATGAGCCTGCTGACGGTGCATATCGGCCGCACGCCGGTGCTCGCGCTGGCGGTGATATTAGCGGTCGTACTGCTGATTGCGACGGCCTGGCGCTACCGCTGGCGTACGGCTCTGCGGGCCGGCGCGCTGGCGCTGGTCGTCGCGGCGGCGGTCGCCTTCGTTTCCCCGCCGGAGGACCAGGGCGCCAGACGCGACCGGGTAAACTGGCAGCCGCTCAGCGAGCAGGCCATTACCGCCGCCCTGACCGACCATAAGCGGGTCTTTATCGACGTTACCGCTGACTGGTGCGTGACCTGCAAAGCGAATAAATACAACGTGCTGCTGCGCGATGAGGTGCAGGACGCGCTCTCCGCCCCCGACGTGGTGGCGCTACGCGGCGACTGGAGCCGGCCGTCGGACACCATCAGCCGTTTTCTAAACGCTCGCGGCAGCGCCGCGGTCCCTTTCAACCAAATTTATGGGCCGGATTTAGCCCAGGGTCAGATACTTCCCGCGCTGTTAAACCGTGAAGCGCTGCTCGCCACGCTATCCGCCGCCAAAGGACAACAATGATGAGAACGATTACCGCCCTCCTGCTGCTGTGCATTTCGGCTTTTGCCTTCGCCGCCCCGGCGCCGCAGGCAGAGTCATCTTCCGACGCCCAGTTGGCGGACCTGCTGTTTAACGATCCCAATAGCCCGCGCATTGGGGCCAAAGCGCCGCGCCTGACCATCGTGTCGTTTACCGACTACAACTGCCCCTACTGCAAGCAGTTCGATCCGCTGCTGGAAAAAATCGTCCACGATAATCCCGACGTCCTGCTGATCGTCAAGCTGCTGCCGTTTAAGGGGCAAAGCTCGGTAAACGCGGCCAAAGCGGCGCTTTCAACCTGGCGTCAGCAGCCGGACAAATTCCTGGCGCTGCACCAGCGGCTGATGGCGAAAAAAGGCTATCACGACGATGCCAGCATTCTCGCCGCCAGGCAGAAGACCGCCACCGATGGCGTAAAGATAGATGATGGCACGATGGACTCACTGAAGATGAACCTGATTTTGTCCCAGGTGCTGAATATTCAGGGGACTCCCGCGACTATCGTCGGCGACGAAATGGTCTCCGGCGCCATTTCATATGCCGATCTGGAGGGGCTGGTAAAAGAGCAGCTGGCAAAAAACCGTGGCCGGTAAGCTGCGCCGCTGGCTGCGCGAGCTGATTATCCTGCTGCTGCTCGCGGCAGCGGCTATCGGCGGGATGGACTATCTGCGCCGGCCCGCGCTGCCGCAGAATTTTATCAGCACGCCGCTGCAAACCGTTGACGGTCGGACGGTCGATCTGCGCGCCATGAGCGAGGAGCGGCCGCTGCTGCTTTACGTCTAGGCGACGTGGTGCGGGATCTGCCGCTACACCACGCCGTCCGTCGCGGCGCTGGCCGCCGATGGCGGCAACGTCATGACGGTGGCGCTGCGCTCCGGCGATGGCCCGGCGCTGGAGAGGTGGCTGGCGCGTAAAAAAATGGCGCTGCCGACGGTTAACGATCCCGACGGGCGGCTTTCAGCGCAGTGGGATGTGCAGGTGACGCCAACCCTGGTGGTGATTTCTCGCGGCGAGGTGAAATCCGTCACCACCGGCTGGACCAGCGGCTGGGGGATGCGCCTGCGGCTGTGGCTGGCGTCATAACCTCGCAGACCCGGGCGGTTGCCGCCCGGGATTTCACATTGACCGGAGGTTATTTCCCGCCGGCCAGTTCAAGGAAGCTGCCGGTGACGTAGGAGGCTTTGTCGCTCAACAGCCAGGCGATGGCCTGGGCGACCTCTTCCGGCTGCCCGCCGCGCTGCATCGGCAGCATCGACTTCACGCGATCGACTCGTCCAGGCTCTCCGCCGGAGGCGTGCATTTCGGTATAAATCAGGCCCGGACGCACGCCGTTAACGCGAATGCCCTGCGCCGCCACCTCCAGCGACAGGCCGGTGGTCAGCGTATCGATCGCCCCTTTCGACGCGGCGTAGTCGACATACTCAAACGGCGCACCCAGCCGCGATGCGGCGGAAGAGACGTTCACAATCGCACCGCCTTTCCCGCCGTGCTTATGGGACATTCGCTTCACCGCTTCCCGGCAGCAAAGAAAATAGCCGGTGACGTTGGTGCTCAGCACCCGGTTAATCCGCTCGGCGCTCAGCTCTTCGACAGAGCTCTGGGTAAACAGAATGCCGGCATTATTCACCAGCGCGCTCAGGGGTTCACCAAGGCGGTCGATGCCGGCGAACATCGCCATCACCTGCGCTTCGTCGCTGATATCCGCGCGCAGGGCGATAGCCTTGCCGCCCTGGGCAATAATCTCATTCACCACTTCCGTCGCCGCGTTCACGTTGTGATGATAATTCACCGCCACGGTATAGCCTTCCTGCGCCAGCAGCAGCGCCGTCGCCCTGCCGATTCCGCGGCTGGCGCCGGTAATCAATACTACAGCCATCTTCTTCTCCCAAAAAATAAAGGCGCCGCAGCGCCTTTAAAAGATAGTCTAATCAGAGAATTACTGGTATTCGCTCAGCGGGACGCAGGAGCAGAACAGGTTACGGTCGCCGTAAACATCATCCAGACGCTTCACCGTCGGCCAGTATTTGTTCGCCAGCCCTGCCGGGAACACCGCCAGCTCGCGGGTGTACGGATGACCCCATTCGGCAACCAGCTCACCCTGGGTGTGCGGGGCGTTAACCAGCGGGTTATCCGCCAGCGGCCACTCGCCCGCCTGCACGCGGTCGATTTCGCCGCGGATCGCCAGCATCGCCTCGATAAAGCGGTCCAGCTCGGCTTTGCTTTCCGATTCGGTCGGCTCAACCATCAGCGTACCGGCCACCGGGAAGGACATGGTCGGCGCGTGGAAACCAAAATCGATCAGACGCTTGGCGATGTCCAGCTCGCTGATGCCGGTCTCTTCCTTCAGCGGACGGATATCCAGAATGCATTCGTGCGCCACACGGCCGTCGCGGCCGGTATAGAGCACCGGGAAAGCCTCTTTCAGGCGCGTCGCAATGTAGTTGGCGTTGAGGATCGCCACCTGGCTGGCCTGCTTCAGCCCTTCCGCGCCCATCATGCGGATATACATCCAGCTGATCGGTAAAATGGAGGCGCTGCCGAACGGCGCCGCAGAAACCGCGCCCTGACGGGTCAGCATGCCTTCAATTTGCACCACGCTGTGGCCCGGCACGAACGGGGCCAGGTGCGCCTTCACGCCGATCGGTCCCATGCCCGGGCCGCCGCCGCCGTGCGGAATGCAGAAGGTTTTATGCAGATTGAGGTGCGACACGTCCGCGCCGATAAAGCCCGGAGAGGTAATGCCCACCTGCGCGTTCATATTCGCGCCGTCGAGGTAAACCTGGCCGCCGAACTGATGCACGATTTCGCACACTTCGCGAATGGTCTCTTCGTAAACGCCGTGGGTTGACGGGTAGGTCACCATGATGCAGGAGAGGTTCTCACCCGCCTGCTCCGCCTTGAGGCGCAGATCGGCGAGATCGATGTTGCCGTTTTTATCGCAGGCCACCACTACCACCTGCATCCCTGCCATCTGCGCGGACGCCGGGTTGGTGCCGTGCGCCGAGCTTGGGATCAGGCAGATATCGCGATGGCCTTCATTGCGGCTTTCGTGGTAGTGGCGAATCGCCAGCAGGCCGGCGTATTCCCCCTGGGCGCCGGAGTTCGGCTGCATGCAGACGGCGTCATAGCCGGTCAGCTTCACCAGCCAGTCGGAGAGCTGGGCGATCATCTGATGGTAGCCTTCCGCCTGCTCTGCCGGGCAGAACGGGTGCAGCTCGGCAAACTCGGGCCAGGTGATCGGGATCATTTCCGCCGCGGCGTTAAGCTTCATGGTGCAGGATCCCAGCGGGATCATCGCCTGATTCAGCGCCAGATCTTTCCGCTCCAGGGAGTGCATATAGCGCATCATCTCGGTTTCGCTGTGATAGCGATTAAATACCGGATGGGTGAGGATCGCATCGTCGCGCAGCATGCTGGCAGGGATCGAACGGCTGTCGAGCGCCACGTCTTTGTCCAGCGCATCGATATCCAGCCCGTGCGCGTCGCCAAGGATCGCGCGGAACAGGTTGAGCACGTCTTCGCGGGTGGTCGCTTCATCAAGGGTGATGCCGACCGCGTTGTGAATGTCGCTGCGCAGGTTAATTTCCAGCGCCTCGGCGCGCGCCAGCACCGCGGCTTTATCGGCAACGTCGACGCACAGGGTGTCAAAGTAGTGCGCGTGGCGCAGCTTGAGCCCTTTCTTCTGCAGGCCGGCGGCGAGAATATCCGTCAGGCGATGGATGCGGCCGGCGATACGCTTCAGGCCCGCCGGGCCGTGGAAGACCGCGTACAGGCTGGCGATGTTGGCCAGCAGCACCTGGGAAGTACAAATATTGGAGTTCGCTTTCTCGCGGCGGATATGCTGCTCGCGGGTCTGCATCGCCATGCGCAGCGCGGTGTTGCCGGCGGCATCTTTCGATACGCCGATAATACGGCCGGGCATGGAGCGTTTGAATTCATCTTTTGCCGCAAAGAAGGCCGCGTGCGGGCCGCCGTAGCCCATCGGCACGCCGAAACGCTGGGCGGAACCGAAGACGATATCGGCCCCCTGCTTGCCCGGAGCGATCAGCAGCACCAGCGCCATAAAGTCGGCCGCCACGCTCACCACGACCTTGCGCGCTTTCAGCTCGGCAATCAGGCCTGAGTAATCGTGCACTTCGCCGGTGGTGCCGACCTGCTGCAGCAGCACGCCGAAAACGTCCTGATGATCGAGCGCTTTGTCCGCATCATCGACGATAACATCGAAGCCGAAGGTTTCCGCGCGGGTGCGCACCACGTCCAGGGTTTGCGGATGCACGTCGGCGGCCACGAAGAAGCGGTTCGCGTTCTTCAGCTTGCTGACGCGCTTAGCCATCGCCATCGCTTCCGCGCCGGCGGTTGCTTCATCCAGCAGCGAGGCGGAGGCGATATCCAGCCCGGTCAGATCGAGCGTGACCTGCTGGAAGTTGAGCAGCGATTCCAGACGGCCCTGCGACACTTCCGGCTGATAGGGGGTATACGCGGTATACCAGCCCGGATTTTCCAGCATATTGCGCTGAATAACCGGCGGCAGCTGCACGGCGGTGTAACCCATGCCGATGTAAGACTTAAAGCGCTTGTTACGCCCGGCGATCGCCTTCAGCTCCGCGAGCGCGGCGAATTCCGTCGTCGCGTCGCCAACCTGCGGCGGCGTTGCCAGCTGAATATCCTGCGGCACAATCTGGCCAATCAGGGCGTTAAGCGAATCGGCGCCAACGGTTTTCAGCATCTCCTGCTGTTGCTGAGCATCCGGACCGATGTGACGTTCAATAAAGGCGCCGCGGTTTTCAAGCTGACCTAAAGTCTGAGTCATGAGCGATGGTTCCTGAAACGTGCAGTGAATCGTAATTGTCTGACTGGTGTGCCCGGTGGATCACGAATGCTCGCCGGGCCTTAATACGCAAAATCATTCACGCGGCGGGCAGCGACGCTCCGCGGCTTACAAAAGCCAGCGACCGACGCGCCTGTGGCGTGAAGGATGGAGGTACTTACTCGTCTTCTAACAGCGCGGCGTAGGCCGTCGCGTCCAGCAGCGCCGCGACCTGAGTTTCATCGCTGGCTTTGATCTTGAAGATCCAGCCGGCAGCGTACGGTTCGCTGTTAACCAGCTCCGGGGAGTCGTTCAGCTCTTCGTTCACCGCCACGATCTCGCCGCTAATCGGGGCATAGATATCCGAGGCCGCTTTGACCGACTCCGCAACGGCGCAGTCATCGCCGGCGTCAACGGTCGTCCCGACTTCTGGCAGATCGACGAAAACCATATCGCCAAGCAGCTCCTGCGCGTGCTCGGTGATGCCAACGGTGTAGGTGCCGTCGGCTTCTTTGCGCAGCCATTCGTGTTCTTTACTGTATTTCAGTTCTGCTGGTACGTTGCTCATCATTCATCTCCAAAAGGGGGAATCACGCAACGGCTTTGCCGTTACGCACAAAAACGGGTTTAGTCACTTTTACCGGCATTTCGCGGTTACGAATCTGTACGACGGCCGTTTCACCGATGCCCGCCGGTACGCGTGCCAGTGCAATACTGTAGCCCAGCGTCGGGGAGAACGTTCCGCTGGTGATAATGCCCTCGTGCTGATTACCGTCAGCGTCGGTAAAGCGCACCGGCAGACCGCCGCGCAGCACGCCCTTCTCGGTCATCACCAGGCCAACCAGCTGTTCGGTGCCTTTTTCACGCTGCAGCTCCAGCGCTTCACGACCAATAAAGTTGCGATCGGCAGGTTCCCAGGCGATGGTCCAGCCCATATTTGCCGCCAGCGGGGAGACGCCTTCGTCCATATCCTGGCCGTACAGGTTCATCCCGGCTTCCAGACGCAGCGTGTCGCGCGCGCCGAGGCCGCAGGGCTTCACGCCCGCGTCCAGCAGGCTGCGCCAGAAATCTGCGGCCTGCTCTTTCGGCAGCGCAATCTCATAGCCCGCCTCGCCGGTATAGCCGGTGGTGGCGATAAACAGATCTCCCGCCTGTACGCCAAAAAACGGCTTCATGCCGGCAACGGCCTGGCGCTGCTGCTCGTTAAACAGGGTGGCGGCTCTCTCTTTCGCCTGCGGCCCCTGAACGGCGATCAGCGCCAGATCGTCGCGCACGGTTATCTCCAGGCCATAGGGTTCAGCCTGCTGGCTAATCCAGGCGAGGTCTTTTTCGCGGGTCGCGGAGTTAACCACGAGGCGGAAATAGTCTTCCGCCAGGAAATAGACAATCAGGTCATCGATAACGCCCGCCGAAGCGGTCAGCATTCCGCTGTACAGCGCCTTGCCCGGGACGGTGAGCTTCGCCACATCGTTAGCCAGCAGATAGCGCAGGAACTCGCGAATCCGGCTACCGTGGAAGTCGACGATGGTCATGTGCGAGACGTCGAACATGCCGGCATCGCTGCGCACCGCATGGTGCTCATCAATCTGGGAACCGTAGTGCAGCGGCATCATCCAGCCGTGGAAGTCCACCATGCGCGCACCGCACAGCGTGTGTTGTTCATACAACGGAGTCTGTTGAGCCATCTTTTCCTCGTCGAATAAAACGGAACCAGCTACTTTTTTTGGCGGCGATTTCGCCCCGCGAAATCCGGCATCGGGGCCCTTCGCTGGCGCCGACGCAAACGTTACCTTTGGCCTGAACTTACCACCGAAACCGGCGTTAAACCATAAGGTAAATCAGGACATCACATTAGCTTATGACCAAATCTCGCCGAAAACTCTACAGAATTATTGACTGGCAAAAAGCGATTTATGCCACATAAAATTAACATAACAAAAGTGACAGGCAGGTGATGATGATATTTTATGCGAATAAACGGGCCTGATTTCTTTCACAAAAAAAGAGAGGCATTAATAAAACTAATGCGAAAAAACGGCTGAGATTAGATTATTTCAAATGAGACGGGGAAACCCGGCGCGAGGGCCGGGGAGAGAAGTGTGACGCGCTTAACGTAACCAGGCCGGAAGGTCGTTCAGGCCCATCGCCTGGCGGATCAGCTGCGGCTTGACGCCCGGCAGCGTATCGGCCAGCTTGAGGCCGATATCGCGCAGCAGCTTCTTCGCCGGATGGCTGCCGGCAAACATTTCGCGAAAGCCCTGCATCCCCGCCAGCATCAGCGCGGCGCTGTGCTTGCGGCTGCGCTCATAGCGACGTAGATACAGATGCTGGCCAATATCCTTGCCCTGGGCATGCAGGCGCCGGATCTCATCGATAAGCTCGGCGGCATCCATAAAGCCGAGGTTCACCCCCTGCCCGGCCAGCGGGTGGATGGTGTGGGCCGCGTCGCCAACCAGCGCCAGGCGATGGGCGGCAAACTGGCGCGCGTAGCGGCCGGTAAGCGGGAAAACTTCGCGCTCGCTCTCAAGCTGGCACAGGCCGAGGCGGTTATCGAAGGCGATATTCAGCGCCTGATTAAACGTCGCCTCGTCCGCCTGCTGCATCTGCTCCGCTTCCTGCGGCGATAGCGACCAGACGATAGAGCACAGGTGCGGATCGCTGAGCGGCAGGAAAGCGAGAATACCCTCGCCGTGGAAGGCCTGGCGCGCGACGGCTTTATGCGGCTCCGCGGTGCGGATGGTGGCCACCAGCGCGTGATGGCGATAGTCCCAGAAGGTCAGCGGAATATCGGCCTTGTTGCGCAGCCAGGAGTTGGCGCCGTCGGCGCCGACCACCAGCCGGGCGGTCAGCATGCTGCCGTCCTGCAGGCTGAGAAAGGCTTCGTTCTCACCCCATGCTACCTGCTGCAGCTGCGCCGGGGCCAGCAGCGTGACGTCAGAACAGCGCTGCGCCTTTTGCCACAGCGCGTGGTGCACCACCGCGTTTTCAATAATGTGCCCGAGATGGCTGAAGCCCAGGCTTTGGTCATCAAAGCTGATGCGGCCAAAGCTGTCTTTATCCCACACTTCCATACCGTGATAACAGCTGGCGCGCCGGGCGATAATAGTTGACCAGACGTCAAGCTTGCTCAGGAGCTTCTCGCTGGCGGCGTTAATCGCCGAGACCCGCAGCGCCGGTCGCGCGTCGGCATCCAACGGCTGTGGCTCAGCCTGCTCAAGTACGGCGACGCGCAGCCCGCTACCCTGCAGTCCGCAGGCCACCGCCAGCCCCACCATGCCACCGCCCACAATGGCCACATCAACACTTTGCACGTTCAACTCCTTAACGGGGGACCCAACCGAGGGTACGCTGCGCCAGCGCATCGCGCGCCGGAGTAAATAATTCCATTGCCATCAGCCCGACGTTGCGCCCCGCAACCAGCGGCGCCCAGCGGTTGGCAAACAGATGAACCAGGCCATCGGTCACGCCGATAGTGGCGGACTTATCATCCGCACGCCGCGCCTGATACTGGTCAAGCAAGGCATAATCGCCGGGATCGCGGCCGCTGGCGCCGGCCTGGGCAACGATTTCCGCCAGGCTCATCACATCGCGCAGGCCGAGGTTAAACCCCTGTCCGGCAATGGGATGCAGCGTCTGCGCCGCGTTGCCGACCAGCGCCAGGCGATGGGAAACCGCGCGGGAAGCGGTGGTTAACGCCAGCGGATAAACGCTGCGCCTTCCGGCGTGGGTTATGCGCCCCAGCCGCCAGCCAAACGCCTGCTGCAGCTCGTGGCAAAAACGTGCATCCGACCAGCTCAGGACGTCGTCATACCGCGCCTGAGGGTGGCACCACACCAGCGAACAGCGGCCCTGCGACATCGGCAGCATCGCCAGGGGACCGTGCTCGGTAAACCGCTCAAAGGCGCGTCCCTCGTGGGGCAAAGCGGTGCTGACGTTGGCAACGATCGCCAGCTGTTGGTAGGGCTGCTGCTGCCAGCTGATACCGCAGCGGGCGCCGATGGTCGAGCGCGATCCGTCCGCCGCCACCAGCAGCCTGCCGTCAATCGTTTCGCCGCTGTCCAGGGTGATGCTAACGCCCACCTCCCATCGGCGGACGTTCTCTACTTTGGCCGGACAGTGCAAGGTAATGCCCGGCGCCTCGCGCAGCTGCGCAAACAGGCGCTGGCCGATATCGTGCAGCTCAACGACCTGGCCCAGCGCCGCGAGGCCATAGTCCTGCGCCTCCAGCGTGACGAACCCCGCGTGGCCGCGGTCGCTGACGTGCACGCGCTGAATTGGCGTCGCGCAGTCGGCGATCTCCTGCCAGATACCGACGCGCGCCAGCTGCTGGCAGGTGCCTGCCGCCAGCGCAATCGCCCTGGCGTCAAATCCAGGATGCCGCGAGGAGTCCGGCGCCGCCGCTTCCACCAGATGAACCGGCAGCGCGCCGTCGGTCAGCCGGGAGATAGCCAGAGCGAGGGTCGCGCCGGTCATGCCGCCGCCAACGATCAGCACGCTCATGATCGCGGTGCCGCGGCCATCAGCGCTTCGATGTCGTCCGCGCTTTTCACCACCCCGGCGGTCAGATTTTCATTGCCGTCAGCGGTGATCACAATATCGTCTTCGATGCGGATACCGATACCGCGATACTGCGGCGGCACCTCGGCGTCCGTCGCAATATACAGCCCCGGCTCAACGGTCAGCACCATGCCCGGTTCGAGAACCCGGGAGCGGTCGACATCGTAGTTTCCGACATCATGTACGTCCAGCCCCAGCCAGTGGCTCAGGCCGTGCATAAAGAACGGGCGGTGCGCATTGTTAGCCAGCAGCTCGTCAACGTCCCCTTTAAGAATGCCGAGGCGCAGCAGGCCAACGACCATTATCCGCACGACTTCCTGATTAACCTCCTGAATAGAGGTACCCGGGCGGTAGAGCCTCAGCGCGGTTTCCAGCGATTCGAGGACGATGTCATAAATCTCGCGCTGGGCCGGACTAAATTTGCCGTTCACCGGGAAGGTGCGCGTGATATCGCCCGCATAGCCGCGGTATTCGCAGCCGGCATCGATCAATACCAGATCGCCATCGCGCAGCTCGCTCTCGTTTTCGGTGTAATGCAGAATGCAGCCGTTGTCGCCGCCGCCAACGATGGTGTTATAGGAAGGGAAGCGGGCGCCGTGACGGTTGAATTCATGAAGGATTTCGCCTTCCAGCTGGTATTCGAACATCCCCGGCTGACATTTTTCCATCGCCCGGGTGTGGGCCAGCGCGGAAATTTCTCCGGCGCGGCGCAGCACGTCGAGCTCTTCTGGCGATTTGAACAGGCGCATCTCATGCACTATCGGCCGCCAGTCGATGACGGAATTTGGCGCCTGCAGGTTCTGGCGCGAGCCTTTACGCAGCTTTTCCTGCGCCATGAAGACGATTTTATCGGCGTAGGCATATTCGCCCTGCGCAAAATAGATGGCGTCAAGGCCGTTCAGCAGCTGATACAGCTGCTGGTTAATTTCGCTGAACGCCAGGGCGCGATCGACGCCGAGCTTCGACGGCGCGGCGTCCTGCCCAAGGCGGCGGCCGAACCAGATTTCCGCCGTCAGATCGCGGACGCGGTTAAACAGCACGCTGTGGTTATGGGTTTCGTCGCTTTTAATCAGCACCAGCAGGGCTTCAGGCTCATTGAAGCCGGTGAAGTACCAAAAATCGCTGTTCTGCCGGTAGGGATATTCCGAATCTGCGCTGCGTACCGCTTCCGGTGCGGCGAAAATGAGCGCCGCGCTGCCCGGCTGCATCTGCGCTAACAGCGCCTGGCGACGAGAAAGAAATTCCTGCTGTGTCATGACGCCCCCTCAACAAATTGTAATTAGTGTAGTGTCGGCTTGCGTACTTCCGGTGCGGTTGGCTGCTGGCGCGAGAAGTTTTCGTGGCACAGCAGCGCGGCAACGCGTACGTACTCGATAATCTCTTCCAGCGACATCTCCAGCTCTTCCTGGTCTTCGTCTTCGTCGTAGCCCAGCTGCGCAATGTTGCGCAGATCGTCGATGGCTTCGCCGGTTTCATCCTTGACCTTATCCAGCTTCGGCTGAGTCACACCAAGGCCCAGCAGGAAGTGGTTAACCCAACCGGCCAGCGCGTCGGCGCGTTCAAACACGCTCACGTTCTCACCTTCCGGCAGATAGAGCTGGAACAGAAAGCCGTCGTCTTCCAGCGAGTCGCTGGTCGCAGAATGCATGCTGCGCAGAGACTGCGCCAGCTCGTGACCGAATGCGAGACCTTCGTTCGTCAGGTCGTGCACCAGCGGCTGCCAGCTGCTGTCTTTATTGCCGCCGCACAGGATGCCGCTGATTAGGCCGTGCATTTCTGCCGGGGTTAAGCCCACGCCCTGTTGGTTAAGTAACTGGTCTACGGCGTTGTAACCAGGCATTTCGTTCTGTATAGACATGCGCATTCGTCATCGTTGGGAGGAATATTCATGATATGCTACCACTTTGGACCCTGGTGAACCAGAATAGGGCTTGTACCTTCGCATCAGGGTAGCTATAGTGTCGCCCCTTCGTCGTCCTGGGTACGGACGTGAAGGCCGCGCAGTCAATCAGCAGGAAGGTGGCATGTCTGCACAACCCGTCGATCTCCAAATTTTTGGCCGTTCACTCCGCGTGAATTGCCCGCCTGAACAAAGGGATGCCTTGAGTCAGGCAGCTGACGACCTGAATCAGCGGTTGCAAGATTTAAAAGAACGCACTAGAGTCACAAATACTGAGCAGCTGGTCTTCATCGCCGCGTTGAACATCAGCTATGAGTTAACTCAGGAAAAAGCGAAAACCCGCGACTACGCCTCCAGTATGGAACAGCGTATTCGGATGCTTCAGCAGACCATCGAGCAGGCGCTGCTCGAGCAAGGTCGCATAAGCGAAAGAACCGGGCCGAAGTTTGAATAACACTTTGCAATTAACTGTGTTAGAGTAATCGCAGAACAGAATTTCTCTGAGATGTTTGCAAGCGGGCCAGTCCCCTGAGCCGATATTTCATACCACAAGAATGTGGCGCTCCACGGTTGGTGAGCATGCTCGGTTCGTCCGAGAAGCCTTAAAACTGTGACGACGCATTCACCTTGAACCAAGGGTTCAAGGGTTACAGCCTGCGGCGGCATCTCGGAGATTCCCTTCTTTATTCGCGCTTCATTTCGTACGACTTCACTTTTAGCATTTCATCTACTCTGTATTACACTACGCCTACATGCATAACCGGCTCACGTCGTGACGTGATAATGCCCGATCAGGCGATCTTTCATGACCCAAATTTCTGATACCCGCTTAACCCGACAGCAGATTCGCCAGCACATCCGCCAGCTTCGACGCGCGCTGACGCCTGAACAGCAGGCCAGCCTCGCCGCGCTGGGAGCGAACCGCATGATGGCCTATCCGCCGGTGACCCTCGCGCGAACCGTGGCGCTGTTTCTTTCCTTCGATGGCGAGCTGGATACTCAGCCGCTGATTGAGCAGCTGTGGCGGGCGGGAAAACGCGTCTATCTCCCCGTGCTCCACCCTTTCAGCCCGGGAAATCTGCTGTTTTTACACTATCATCCGCACAGCGAGCTGGTGATAAACCGCCTGAAAATTCACGAGCCAAAGCTCGACGTGCGCGACGTGCTGCCGCTCTCCCGGCTGGATGTGCTGATTACGCCGCTGGTGGCCTTTGACGCGTTCGGCCAGCGCCTGGGAATGGGAGGGGGATTTTACGACAGGACGCTGCAAAACTGGCGGCAGTACCCGCTGCAGCCCGTCGGCTACGCCCACGACTGCCAGCAGGTCGACGCGCTGCCGGCGGAGCAGTGGGATATCCCGCTGCCCGCGGTGGTCACACCCTCAAAGCTATGGCAGTGGCCGTAGGCTATGAAAGACCGAGCCGGCTCAGCTGCCGGTTATGCCGGCCGCTTAGCAGGAAGATCGTCGCCAACGACCCCAGCAGCGCGCAGAACATATCCGACTGTGTGTCCCACGGGTCGCCCTGGGTGCCGAGAAAATCGTCCGCTCCCTGCCCCATCGCCAGCGCCGCCCACCATTCAATCAGCTCGTAGGTGGCGCTGATGGCCAAAGCGATGCAGCACACCAGAAATGACAGCATCTTGCGCCCGCGGACGTAGCCGCCGCGAATAAGAATTTCCCGCGCCGCCAGCGCCGGCACCAGCCCCTGAAAAAAGTGGCCCAGCTTATCGTACGGATTGCGGCTTAGGTTCAGCCACGCCTGCACGTCAAAACCAATTGGCACTTTGGCATAGGTATACATCCCGCCCACCATCAGAATGATGGCGTGAAAGAAGATAAGCGTGTACAGGAGCGGGGTAAGCGGATAGCGCGAACGCGTCGCCAGCAACAGCGGAACGATGATAATGACCGGCGTCACTTCCATCAGCCACGTGAGACGGTCGTGAGTGCCCAATCCCGTCCATGCCAGGAGCAGCAGCAGGAGCAAAACGCCGGTATTCAGCAGAGATTTATGCATAGGTTAAAGGGATCCCCGCAGGGATCCTCGATGTTAATCAGAACAACAGACGCGCGCGGATGGTGCCCGGAATCGCCTTCATCGCCTGCAGGGCCTGCTGCGCTACATCTTCTTCAGCTTCAATATCGATAACCACATAGCCCATCTGTGGAGTGGTTTGCAGATACTGCGCCGCAATGTTGATGCTCTGAGCGGCAAAGATCTGGTTGATTGCGGTCAACACGCCGGGACGGTTTTCGTGAATATGCAGCAGACGGCGGCCGCCGTGCAGCGGCAGCGACACTTCCGGGAAGTTAACCGCAGAAAGGGTTGAGCCGTTGTCGGAATACTTCGCCAGCTTGCCCGCCACTTCCAGACCGATGTTCTCCTGCGCTTCCTGGGTAGAACCGCCGATATGCGGCGTCAGGATCACGTTGTCGAACTCGCACAGCGGCGAGGTGAACGGATCGCTGTTGGTCGCCGGTTCGGTCGGGAAGACGTCGATTGCCGCGCCCGCCAGGTGCTTGCTCGCCAGCGCATCGCAGAGGGCCGGAATATCGACCACGGTACCGCGAGAGGCGTTGATCAGCAGCGCGCCAGGCTTCATCAGCGCCAGCTCTTCCGCGCCCATCATATTTTTGGTAGAGGCATTTTCCGGCACGTGCAGGCTCACCACGTCACTCATATTCAGCAGGTCGGAGAGATGCTGCACCTGGGTGGCGTTACCGAGCGTCAGTTTGCTTTCAATATCATAGAAATAGACGTGCATCCCCAGCGATTCGGCCAGAATGCCCAGCTGCGTACCGATATGGCCGTAGCCGATAATACCGAGCTTTTTGCCACGCGCTTCAAAGCTGCCGACCGCCAGTTTGTTCCACACGCCGCGGTGCGCTTTGGCGTTCGCTTCAGGGACGCCGCGCAGCATCAGCAGCAGCTCGCCGATGACCAGTTCGGCAACGGAGCGAGTGTTAGAAAACGGGGCGTTAAAGACCGGGATACCGCGTTTGGCCGCCGCGTCCAAATCGACCTGGTTGGTACCGATGCAGAAGCAGCCGACGGCGACCAGCTTTTCTGCGGCAGCGAAGACTTCTTCCGTCAGATGAGTACGGGAACGCAGGCCAATGAAATGGGCATCACGGATCGAGGCCTTCAGCGCTTCGTTATCGAGCGCGCCTTTGTGAAATTCAATGTTGGTATAGCCTGCAGCGCGGAGGTTATCCACCGCCTTTTGATGCACACCTTCAACCAGCAGAAACTTAATCTTGTCTTTTTCCAGTGATACCTTAGCCATTTCCCCGTCCTGTTTTGTCTTATCTGGTGTCGTGCGGAACGACACTTCATCCCAGCAACATATCAAAAAAAACTATCGCGGCAATATGAACGTTTGCGTCGACGTCCTGAAGAAATATCACTCAGAGGGAAATAGCAGGACAAAAAACCAGAAAGGGAAAGAAAGGTAGATTGTTACTCAGGCTAGTTGCATAAATGTGACAGAAGTCACCGAATTCATCCTGACGAAAAAATATTTGCGAGGGAGCGATTCGCTCCCTCCGATCGGATTATTTGACGATGGTTTTGACGCCGTCGGCGGTGCCGATCAGCGCGACATCGGCGCCACGGTTGGCGAACAGCCCCACGGTCACGACGCCAGGGATACCGTTAATGGCATTTTCCAGCGCAATCGCGTCGAGGATCTCGAGGCCGAAAACATCGAGGATGACGTTACCGTTATCGGTGATCACGCCCTGACGATACTCCGGACGGCCGCCCAGCTTCACCAGCTCACGCGCCACGGCGCTACGAGCCATAGGAATAACTTCTACCGGCAGCGGGAATTTGCCGAGGATATCGACCTGCTTGGAGGCGTCAGCGATACAGATAAACTTGTCCGCGACCGAGGCGATAATCTTCTCGCGGGTCAGCGCCGCGCCGCCGCCTTTAATCATCTGCATATGGCCGTTGATCTCATCGGCGCCGTCCACGTAAATACCCAAACGATCGACGCTATTGAGATCGAATACCGGAATGCCGAGGCTTTTTAGCTTTTCGGTGGAGGCATCGGAGCTGGAAACGGCCCCCTCAATCTGCCCCTTCATTGTGCCCAGCGCATCAATAAAATGCGCGGCCGTGGAGCCGGTGCCGACTCCCACGATGGTGCCCGGCTGTACATACTGCAATGCCGCCCAGCCTACTGCTTTCTTCAGTTCATCTTGCGTCATGATTATGGTCCGAGATGTGAATACCTGAGGCGCATTATAGAACATCGGGGGTGTTATTGTCCCTGCGACGGGGATCACACATCTGAGCAGACTATTTTCGTCTTCATCAAAAAGAAATTTATGTCATAGTGCAAGTTAATGAAAAGTTATGGGGGTACGCCAGAGCAATGAAACGACCGGACTACAGAACACTACAGGCGCTGGACGCGGTGATAAGAGAACGTGGGTTTGAGCGCGCCGCGCAGAAGCTATGCATAACACAGTCCGCCGTCTCTCAGCGTATTAAACAGCTGGAAAACATGTTCGGCCAGCCGCTGCTGGTGCGAACCGTGCCGCCGCGTCCAACCGAGCAGGGGCAGAAGCTGCTGGCCCTGCTGCGTCAGGTTGAGCTGCTGGAAGAGGAGTGGCTGGGCGATGAACAAACCGGCTCCACGCCGCTGCTGCTGTCGCTGGCGGTAAACGCCGACAGCCTGGCGACCTGGCTGCTGCCGGCGCTCTCCAGCGTGCTTTCCGACTCCCCTATTCGCCTGAACCTGCAGGTGGAAGACGAAACCCGCACCCAGGAGCGCCTGCGCCGCGGCGAGGTTGTCGGGGCGGTCAGTATCCAGCCGCAGGCGCTGCCAAGCTGCCTGGTCGATCAGCTCGGGGCGCTGGACTATCTGTTTGTCGCCTCGAAAGAGTTTGCGCAACGCTATTTTCCCAACGGCGTAACCCGCTCGGCGCTGCTCAAAGCGCCGGTGGTGGCCTTCGATCATCTCGACGACATGCACCAGGCGTTTTTGCAGCAGAACTTCGATCTGCCGCCGGGCAGCGTGCCTTGTCATATCGTTAACTCATCGGAAGCCTTTGTGCAGCTCGCGCGCCAGGGCACCACCTGCTGTATGATCCCGCATCTGCAGATTGAGAAAGAGCTGAACAGCGGCGAGCTTATCGATTTAACGCCGGGCCTGTTCCAGCGCCGGATGCTCTACTGGCATCGTTTCGCGCCGGAGAGCCGGATGATGCGCCGGGTCACCGATGCGCTGATTGCCTACGGCCACAAGGTGCTGCGCCAGGACTAAACGCCGGGCATAAAAAAAGCCACTTCAGCTGAAGTGGCTTTTTTGCATCTGGCTTACTGCGCCGCAGCGGCCGGTTTCTCCGGCTGAGCTGGCTCTGGCTGAGCCGGCTGGGCTGACTGACCAGGCTGCAGCTCAAAGACCACGTCCACCTGATCGTCGAACTGGATCGTCGCCTGCTCGTAAGTTTCCTGAGCGGAAACCGGCGCGGCATCGGCGGCTTTCATCATTCGAACCATCGGGCTCGGCTGATAGTTCGAGACATGATAGCGAACGCTATAAACCGGGCCCAGCTTGCTGTGGAAGCCGGCAGCCAGCTCCTGAGCCTGGTGCACGGCATCGTCGATCGCCGCCTTACGCGCCTTATCTTTATAGGCATCCGGTTGCGCAACGCCCAGCGATACCGAGCGAACTTCGTTCAGACCGGCCTTCAGCGCGCCGTCCAGCAGACCGTTAAGCTTGTCCAGCTGGCGCAACGTCACTTCGACGGTGCGCACGGCGCGGTAGCCTTTCAGGATGCTTTTGCCGTTCTGGTAATCATAGTCAGGCTGGGTACGCAGGTTCGCGGAGTTGATATCCTTCTTGGCGATGCCGTTCTTTTCCAGGAAAGAGAGGTATTGCGCAACGCGGTCATCGGCCTGCTTTTTCGCCGATGCGGCATCTTTCGCGGCAACGTTGACCTCAATTGCCAGGGTCGCAATATCGGGCGCCGCAGCAACGCTGGCGGTCCCCGAAGTCACAATGTGGGGGCCATTTGGCAATTCATTTGCCTGCGCCGCCATTGAGCTGAATCCGATTGCTGCCGCCAGGGCTATGAGCTTTAACTTCACTGTCGTTTCTCCATCTACATTGGTCGCCGATATATGGACGCATGCCAGCAAGCTTAACGCGTATACGCGGAAAGTCCATCGGACTAAGCCTGGTTGAACAAAACCTGCAGATGTAAAAGGCCATCTTTCGCCAGCTGGACGGCAATCAGCCACATCACCAGGCCAACCAGCAGGTTAATGATCCGCTGCGCCCGGGCGGTGCGCAAACGCGGCGCCAGCCAGGCCGCCAGCAGAGCGAGGCCGAAAAACCACAGGAACGAAGCGCTGATGGTGCCGAGCGCAAACCAGCGCTTCGGCTCAACCGCCAGCTGCCCGCCCAGGCTGCCGAGCACCACGAAGTTATCGAGATAGACGTGCGGGTTCAGCCAGGTTACCGCCAGCATGGTGACAATAATTTTCCAGCGCCCCTGCTGCATCACCTCCGCGCTCGCCAGCTCCAGATTGTCGCTAAAGGCCGTCTTCAGCGCGCCGAAACCGTACCATAGCAGGAAGGCCACGCCGCCCCAGGTCACCAGCGCCAGCAGCCACGGCGACTGCATCAGCAGCGCGCTGCCGCCAAAAATACCGGCGCAGATCAGCAGCAGATCGCTAATGGCGCACAGCAGCGCAATCATCAGATGATACTGGCGGCGAATCCCCTGATTCATCACAAACGCATTCTGCGGCCCAAGCGGCAAAATCATAGCCGCTCCCAGGGCAAGCCCCTGAAAGTAATACGATAACATAGTGGTTTTTCCGATGAGGTCGTTAATGCAGGTGAATATAACGCGCCAGAATCATTAGAGGAAATTTATAATATTAATCATTGATAAGAAGAGCTAATAAAGGCCAGCGGACGCTGGCCTTCGGTGAGTACGGGCGCGGAGCTACTCCGCCTGCTCCTGCGGGCGGATAACGTGCACGTCCATCTGCGGGTACGGGAAGCTGATGCCGTTGGCGTCGAAGTCGCGCTTGATACGCTCCAGAACATCCCAGTAAACGTTTTGCAGATCGCTGCTCTGGCTCCAGACGCGGATCACGTAGTTAACCGAGGACGCCCCCAGCTCGTTGAGACGTACGGTCCTTTCGCGATCTTTCAGGATGCGCTCGTCGGATTCGATAATATTGGTCAGCAGCTGCTTCACCTTATCAATATCGGCATCGTAGGCGACGCCAATAATAAATTCGTTGCGGCGAACCGGTTCGCGCGAAAAGTTAATGATGTTACCGGCGATGATTTTACCGTTCGGGATCACCACGATTTTGCCATCGGCGGTGCGCATGGTGGTGGAGAAAATCTGCACGTTCAGTACGGTGCCGGCCACGCCGCCGAGATCGACATATTCACCCGCGCGGAACGGGCGGAACATCACCAGCAGCACGCCAGCGGCGAGGTTGGACAGCGAGCCCTGCAGCGCCAGACCAACGGCTAAACCGGCGGCGCCGAGTATGGCAATCACCGACGCCGTCTGCACGCCGACGCGGCCTAAGGCGGCAATCAGGGTGAAGGCGATAATGGCGTAGCGCACCAGCGCGGAAAGAAAATCGGCAACGGTGGCATCAATCTTACGCGCCAGCATCAGACGATTAACCGTGTTCGACACCATGCGCGCGACGATCATCCCGACGATAATAATCGCGATCGCCGCGACGATGTTGACGGCATAGCTCAGGAGCAGCTCCTGATTACGCACCAGCCACGAGCTGGCGTTGTGTATGCTATCGGCGACGTTCAAATCTTCCATTTAACATTCCTTATGAATAACCCGGGCGGGAAATAAAAAACCAGGCCTGCAAAACGGCAGGTAGGTTAAGGGTAAACAATAAGCGCCTGTTTTGCCAAGTCGATCACAGTTTCTCTCTGGAATATCCTTTGGCACAGAAACGAAAAAGCCCGCAGTTAAGCGGGCTTCAGGGTAAGAAACAGAATTTTCTTACAGAACGTCGATCGCGTTCAGCTCTTTAAATGCCTGCTCCAGACGAGTCACCATGGACGCCTGAGCAGCACGCAGCCATACGCGCGGATCGTAGTATTTCTTGTTCGGCTGGTCTTCGCCTTTCGGGTTGCCCAGCTGGCCCTGCAGGTAAGCTTCGTTAGTTTTGTAGTACTGCAGGATACCGTCCCAGGTTGCCCATTGGGTATCGGTATCGATGTTCATTTTGATCACGCCGTAGCTTACGGAGTCTTTGATTTCCTGAGCAGAAGAACCGGAACCGCCGTGGAAGACGAAGTTCAGGCTGTTGTGCGGCAGGTTATGTTTCTTAGAAACATATTCCTGAGAGTCGCGCAGGATAGTCGGGGTCAGAACCACGTTGCCCGGCTTGTACACGCCGTGCACGTTACCGAAGGAAGCAGCGATGGTGAAACGCGGGCTGATCTTGCTCAGTTCAGTGTACGCGTAATCAACGTCTTCCGGCTGGGTGTAGAGCGCAGAAGCGTCCATGTGGCTGTTGTCCACGCCGTCTTCTTCGCCACCGGTGCAGCCCAGTTCGATTTCCAGGGTCATGTCCAGTTTCGCCATGCGCGCCAGGTATTTAGAGCAGATTTCGATGTTTTCGTGCAGGGACTCTTCGGACAGGTCAATCATGTGGGAAGAGAACAGCGGTTTGCCGTGAGCGGCGAAGTGTTTTTCACCCGCGTCCAGCAGACCGTCGATCCACGGCAGCAGTTTCTTCGCGCAGTGGTCGGTGTGCAGAATAACCGGCACGCCGTAGTGTTCAGCCATATGGTGAACGTGGTGCGCGCCGGAGATAGCGCCGAGGATTGCCGCGCCCTGAGGAACGTCGGTTTTCACGCCTTTACCCGCGATGAACGCCGCACCGCCGTTAGAGAACTGAACAATAACCGGAGATTTAGCTTTTGCAGCTGCTTCCAGAACGGCGTTGATGGAGTCAGTACCCACACAGTTAACCGCTGGCAGTGCGAAGTTATTCTCTTTAGCTACCTGGAACACTTTCTGAACGTCATCACCAGTGATCACGCCAGGTTTTACAAAATCAAAAATTTTAGACATGTTACGTAGTCCTGTATCTTCGGCCGTTTCTGCTCGTCACAATTCGTGCTGCCGGTGCGTTGGCTCTTCTCGCTTACCGCCGCCGCTAACTTGCATAAGCCGCCGGGGTTCGCCGTGTCGCTGCCTGCCGGCAACGCGAATTATTTAGAGCGACAATTGAATAGAATTTGAAAAACAGGCGATGTTACCCGCCTGTACAAACTTACTTCTTAGCGCGCTCTTCGAGCATTGCTACTGCTGGCAGTACTTTACCTTCCACGAATTCGAGGAACGCGCCGCCGCCAGTAGAGATGTAGGAAATTTTGTCAGAGATGCCAAACAGGTCAATGGCCGCCAGGGTATCGCCGCCGCCTGCGATGGAGAACGCTTCGCTGTCGGCGATAGCGTTAGCCACGATTTCGGTTCCTTTACGGAAGTTCGGGAACTCAAATACGCCGACCGGGCCGTTCCACAGGATGGTTTTGGCGTTTTTCAGGATCTCAGCCAGCCTCTGTGCGGAAACATCGCCGAGGTCCAGAATCTGCTCTTCATCTTTGATGTCGTTAACAGATTTCAGGGTTGCGGTCGCCGTTTCGGAGAATTCAGTCGCGACGCGAACGTCGGTCGGAACCGGGATATCGCAGGTCGTCAGCAGACGCTTAGCTTCGTCAACCAGGTCAGCTTCGTACAGGGATTTGCCCACGTTGTGGCCCTGAGCGGCGACGAAGGTGTTGGCGATACCGCCGCCGACAATCAGCTGGTCAGCGATTTTAGACAAGGAGTCCAGAACGGTCAGCTTAGTGGAAACTTTAGAACCGCCGACGATGGCAACCATCGGGCGAGCCGGCTCTTTCAGCGCTTTACCCAGCGCGTCCAGCTCGTCAGCCAACAGCGGGCCGGCGCAGGCGACGTCGGCAAATTTGCCGATACCGTGGGTAGAAGCCTGGGCGCGGTGGGCGGTGCCGAACGCATCCATAACGAACACGTCGCACAGCGCGGCGTATTTTTTAGACAGCTCTTCGTCGTCTTTCTTTTCGCCTTTGTTGAAGCGAACGTTTTCCAGAACAACCAGCTCGCCGGCGGCAACGTCAACGCCGTCCAGGTAATCTTTAACCAGACGTACCGGGCTGGAGAGTTTGTCTTTCAGGTAATTAACAACCGGCAGCAGAGAGAATTCTTCGTTGTACTCGCCTTCGGTCGGACGACCCAGGTGAGAAGTGACCATCACTTTAGCGCCCTGCTTCAGAGCCAGCTCAATGGTCGGCAGAGAAGCGCGAATACGCGCGTCGCTGGTTACTTTACCGTCTTTAACTGGTACGTTCAGATCGGCACGGATAAAAACGCGTTTACCAGCCAGATCCAGATCGGTCATCTTAATTACAGACATGGTGAATCCTCTCGTTGATTCATAAAGTTTTGCAAGCGCTCACGCGCTTTACCTGAAACCTTGAGCGGCCATCGCTAACGTGGTGTCCAGCATCCGGTTAGCAAAGCCCCATTCGTTATCGCACCAGACCAGCGTTTTGATCAAATGCGCTCCACTCACCCGCGTCTGGGTGCCATCAACGATGGCGCTGTGCGGATCGTGGTTAAAATCTGTCGAGACTAACGGCAATTCCGTATAGTCAACTATACCATGAAATGTTCCCTGCGCTGCTTTTTGCAGCAACTGGTTGACTTCAATAGCCTTTACCGGTTTTTTCACCGTGACGCTCAGGTCGATCGCCGTCACATTTATCGTCGGTACGCGAACCGCGATCGCTTCAAAACGGTCGTTAAACTGCGGGAAAATACGCGCGATCCCCGCCGCAAGTTTAGTATCAACCGGAATAATTGACTGACTGGCCGCGCGCGTGCGGCGCAAATCCGGATGATAGGCGTCGATAACCTGCTGATCGTGCATGGCGGAGTGGATCGTCGTTACCGTCCCTGACTCAATGCCGTAAGCATCATCTAACAGCTTAATGACCGGAATAATGCAGTTGGTGGTGCAGGAGGCGTTGGAGACAATGCGGTGCTCTGCACGCAGCTCGTCATGGTTCACGCCGAACACGACGGTGGCATCGAGATCGTTGCCCCCGGGATGCGAGAAGAGAACCTTCTTCGCGCCGGCCTGGAGATGGGCTGCGCCATGCTCTCGGCTGCCGTAAACCCCGGTACAATCCAGTACGATATCAACCGCCAGCTCTTGCCAGGGTAGCGCCTCTATTGCAGCTTCGTGCAGCAGGCGAATGGCGTCGTCGCCAACGTAAAGCTGCTCCCGCTCCTGGCGAACGTCCCAGGCAAAGCGCCCATGGCTGGTGTCATATTTCAACAAGTGTGCAATGCCCGCAGCATCCGCCAGCTCGTTGATTGCCACCACGGTAATTTCCGCACGACGCCCGGATTCATATAAAGCGCGAACCACGTTGCGTCCTATGCGACCGAAGCCATTAATCGCAATGCGTATGGTCATAGGTCTCCTGCAAGGTTATCCCTGATATGAGGTGGCAGACAGAGTAATCCAGCCACGCCCGGAGGGAAACCTTACCCGTCGCAAACTGCGACTGATTGATTAATTGTCGAACATTTAGACGACTGAAACGCTTCAGCTAGAATAAGCCAAACGCGGAATAAAAGGAATGCTTGTCCAGCATCAGAAGCGTGTAATCTGACATACATCACACTTTCACTGGAATAATATGCAGCCGCGAAGCGATCGTCGGGAATAACGGCCACAAAAAAGCCGGGCGTTAGCCCGGCTCATTCTTCGACTATCGTCGCGGTACGCGTTGCTCAGAACTACAGCAGCGCTTTCGCCTTCGCGACAACGTTCTCAACGGTGAAGCCAAACTCTTCGAACAGCAGCTCCGCCGGGGCAGACTCACCGAAGGTGGTCATCCCGACGATGGCGCCGTTCAGGCCCACGTATTTGAACCAGTAGTCGGCGATACCCGCTTCCACCGCCACGCGGGCAGAGACCGCTTTCGGCAGTACGGATTCACGGTACGCCGCGTCCTGCCTGTCAAACGCGTCGGTAGACGGCATGGAAACCACGCGCGCTTTCACGCCTTCAGCGGTCAGTTTGTCCCAGGCAGCCACGGCCAGTTCAACTTCAGAACCGGTGGCGATGAAGATCAGCTCCGGCTGGCCGGCACAATCCTTCAGCACGTAGCCGCCGCGGGCAACGTTCGCCAGCTGCTCTGCCGTACGCTCCTGCTGCGCCAGGTTCTGACGCGACAGGATCAGCGCCGTCGGGCCGTCGTGACGCTCCACGCCGTATTTCCACGCAATCGCCGACTCCACCTGGTCGCACGGACGCCATGTGCTCATGTTCGGCGTCACGCGCAGGGAAGCCACCTGCTCAACCGGCTGGTGCGTCGGACCGTCTTCGCCCAGACCGATGGAGTCGTGGGTGTAGACCATCACCTGACGCTGTTTCATCAGCGCCGCCATGCGCACCGCGTTACGGGCATACTCCACGAACATCAGGAAGGTGGAGGTGTACGGCAGGAAGCCGCCGTGCAGGGAAATCCCGTTGGCAATCGCGGTCATGCCGAATTCACGCACGCCGTAGTGGATGTAGTTCCCGGCGGTGTCTTCGTTAATCGCCTTCGAGCCGGACCAGATGGTCAGGTTCGACGGCGCGAGGTCAGCGGAGCCGCCGAGGAATTCCGGCAGCAGCGGGCCAAAGGCCTCAATCGCGTTCTGCGACGCTTTACGGCTGGCGATTTTCGCCGGGTTCGCCTGCAGCTTCGCAATAAACTCGTTCGCTTTCGCGTCGAAGTCGGCCGGCATCTCGCCTTTCATACGGCGGGTGAATTCAGCCGCTTCCTGCGGGAAGGCGCTGGCGTAGGCGGCGAACTTCTCGTTCCACGCCGCTTCTTTCGCCTGACCGGCCTCTTTGGCATCCCACTGCGCATAGATGTCAGACGGGATTTCAAACGCCGGGTGATGCCAGCCCAGGGCCTCGCGGGTCAGCGCGATTTCCGCGTCGCCCAGCGGCGCGCCGTGGGAGTCGTGGGTGCCGGCTTTGTTCGGCGAACCGAAGCCGATGATGGTTTTGCACATCAGCAGGGACGGTTTGTCGGTCACCGCGCGCGCTTCTTCCACCGCGCGCTTGATGGCATCGGCGTCATGGCCGTCCACGCCGCGCACCACGTGCCAGCCGTAGGCTTCAAAGCGTTTGGCGGTATCGTCGGTGAACCAGCCTTCAACGTGGCCGTCGATGGAGATGCCGTTGTCGTCATAGAACGCCACCAGCTTGCCCAGCTTCAGGGTACCGGCCAGGGAGCACACTTCGTGAGAAATGCCTTCCATCATGCAGCCGTCGCCCATGAAGGCGTAAGTGAAGTGGTCGACGATATCGTGGCCCGGACGGTTGAACTGCGCCGCCAGGGTTTTCTCGGCAATCGCCATGCCGACGGCATTGGCAATCCCCTGGCCCAGCGGGCCGGTGGTGGTTTCCACGCCGGCGGTGTAGCCGACTTCCGGGTGGCCCGGTGTTCTGGAGTGCAGCTGACGGAAGTTTTTCAGTTCTTCAATCGGCAGGTCATAACCGGTGAGGTGCAGCAGGCTGTAAATCAGCATCGAGCCGTGGCCGTTGGAGAGCACGAAGCGGTCGCGGTCGGCCCAGGCCGGGTTGTTCGGGTTATGGTTCAGGAAATCACGCCACAGGACTTCGGCAATGTCAGCCATACCCATCGGGGCACCCGGGTGGCCGGATTTGGCTTTCTGTACCGCGTCCATGCTCAGCGCACGAATAGCGTTAGCAAGCTCTTTACGTGAGGACATTTTGACTCCAGTTCGGACTGTTGAAGGCCATACCCTTAACGACTTGACGAGAGCGCGTTTTGGGCTACGCCAGAAAAAGTGACAACAATGTAACCCAAGCGGCAAAGCATGTACATGGAGCATCCTTTTGCGGTTTAAGAAATCTCCGGAACAGGTTGTGCTACCCCGGAATCCTCTCGCCCGTCTCACGCAATACTCTTTATAATTTGAGCAGGATGCGACATGCTTATCGTCGCCTTTTTCAGACAAATAATCGTAAGATTGTGGAAGATAAAAATGAAAATTCGTTCAACTATTCTTGCCTTTGGGATTGCAGCAACCCTTACCGGATGTCAGAACATGGACTCCAACGCCCTCCTCAGCTCCGGCGCCGAAGCTTTCCAGGCCTATTCTCTGAGCGACGCGCAGGTCAAAGCGCTCAGCGATCGGGCCTGTAAAGAGATGGACGGCAAAGCCACGCTTTCGCCGGCCAGCAGCGAATACAGTAAGCGCCTGAACAAAATCGCCACCGCGCTGGGCGACAATATCAACGGCCAGCCGGTCAACTACAAAGTCTATGAAACCAAAGACGTTAACGCTTTCGCGATGGCCAACGGCTGCATCCGCGTCTACAGCGGCCTGATGGACATCATGAATGATAACGAAGTGGAAGCGGTTATCGGCCACGAAATGGGCCACGTCGCGCTCGGTCACGTGAAGAAAGGTATGCAGGTGGCGCTCGGCACCAACGCCGTTCGCGCCGCCGCCGCGTCGGCGGGTGGTATCGTCGGCAGCCTGTCCCAGTCCCAGCTGGGCGATCTGGGCGAAAAGCTGGTGAACTCGCAGTTCTCCCAGCGCCAGGAGTCGGAAGCGGACGACTACTCCTACGATCTGCTGCGTAAGCGCGGAATTAATCCGTCGGGACTGGCCACCAGCTTCGAGAAGCTGGCCAAGCTGGAAGCCGGGCGTCAGAGCTCCATGTTTGACGATCACCCCGCTTCCGCAGAGCGCGCTCAGCACATCCGCGATCGCATGAAGGCCGACGGCATTAAATAACCCCGCTTCCCCTCTCTGCGACGGCGGAGAGGGGAAATACTTAATACAGCGTTTTCTGCGGCGGCCCGGCGAAGCGCAGCGCGCCAATCTGCCCCATTTTCACCTCTACCACCGACGGCCCCGGCATCGCCAGCGCTTCGGTCATGACCGCCTGGAAATCCTCCGCCCGCTCAACGCTCCACGCCTGCAGGCCGATAGCCTGCGCCAGCAGCGTGAAGTCCGGGGTATGCAGCTCGTTGTAATACTGGCGGCCGCCGAAATACTTATCCTGAATCCCGCGCATCACGCCGTAGCCGCCGTCGTTCATAATCAGCAGCGTGACGTTGGCTTTTTCCTGCGCCAGGGTCGCCAGCTCCCCGAGGTTCAGGCTCAGGCCGCCATCGCCGACGAGGCCGACAACCTTACGCTGCGGGTTGGCGATCGCCGTACCGATCGCCATCGGCAGGCCCATGCCAATGGCCCCCGCCAGCGAGTGGATGTTCATAAGCGGGCCGTGGGCACGGAACAGACGGCTCCCCCACAGGCTGCCGGAAACGGTGATATCGCGCACCAGGATCCCGTCCTCTGGCAGCGCCTGAGCGATGGCGTCGTTCAGCCGCACGTAGGCGCCGCACTGCTCGCGCAGCCCGCGTTCCGCCAGCGCGACCGCCTCTTTGACCTCCTCATCCCACTGGACATTGCCCCATTCGCGCCCCTGCGCTTTTTCCGCCAGCGCCGCCAGCAGGCTGTTACAGTCGGCAATCAGCGTGTTATCCATCAGGTAGTTGCGGCTGGCCGCCGCCGGGTCGATATCAATCTGCACCCTTGGCGACGGCAGCTCCAGGGTCCAGGAGCGGGTTTCGTTGCTGCGCAGGCGCGAGCCCGCCACCAGGGTAAAATCGCACTGCGCCATCAGCGCTTCAACGGACGGCGAATTATGGAACGCGCGCAGGCTGGCGCGATGCCCGTCCGGCAGCACGCCGCGGCCGTGGGTGCTGGAGATCACGGTCATTCCGGCATCGGCGAGCTTTTTCACCGCCGCCTCGCTGCCGATGGCCCCGCCGCCCAGCCACAGCAGCGGCCGTTTGGCCTGCCGAAGCTGCGCCCACAGCGAATCGACGGCGGCGCTATCGACGGCCGCCGTCGGGGCCGCTTTCGGCGCGGCGGTCACCAGCGATCCCGGGATTTTAGCGCCCTGAATATCAATCGGGATCTCAACCGATACCGGCCCGCACGGCGGCGTTTGCGCCTCCTGAATCGCCTTATGCAGAATCGCAATCGCCTGATTCGCATTGCTGACGCGGTACGCGCGCTTCGAGCTGGCCTTCAGGAAGGTCAGCTGATCGCGGGTTTCGTGAATAAACCCGGTGTCGGCATCGAGCCAGGTTTTCTCCACCTGGCCGGTGAGGTGCAGCAACGGCGTGCAGGCGTTCATCGCCTCCACCAGCGCCCCGACCGCGTTGCCGGCCCCGGCGCCGGTGCTGGTCAACGCCACCCCCAGCCCGGAAAAACGGCCGTGGGCGTCGGCCATAGTGACCGATCCGGCTTCGCCGCGCGCCGGGACAAAGCGGATATTTCCGCGCTGCCCTACCGCATCGGCGATCGGCAGGTTGTGAATAGAGATGACGCCGTAAATAGCCTCAACGTTGTACTGCTCCAGCGTTCTGGCGATGGCGTCGCCGACGGTTATCATTTCGCTCATTGCACACCCTTCTCTTAGTCGCACCAGTGGTTGACGCTATTACCCGTCGCCAGATAAATGCTCTTTTGTTGCATCCAGGCCTTGAGTCCCTGAATCCCTTTTTCGCGGCCCAGGCCGCTCTCTTTAAAGCCCCCAAACGGGGTCGAAATGGAGAAAACCTTATAGGTGTTGATCCACACCGTTCCGGCTTCCAGACGCTCGCTTAAGCGCAGGGCGCGTCCGCTGTCCCGCGTCCAGATCCCCGCCGCCAGGCCGTATACAGAATCATTGGCCTGCTGGATCAGCGCGTCTTCATCGCTGAAGGTCATCGCCACCAGCACCGGGCCGAAGATCTCCTCCCGGCAGGCGCGGGCCGCGTTGGTCAGCCCCTCCACGATCGTCGGTTGAAAATAGCTGCCCGCCGCCAGCGCCGGATCCGCCGGGATCTCGCCGCCGCACAGCACCCGGCCGCCTTCGCGTTTCGCCAGCTCGACGTACTCCAGCACGCTGTCGCGGTGCTTTTCATTAATCAGCGGCCCGACGTGGGTCTCTGCGCTAAACGGATGGCCGACCCTGAGCCCGCGGGTCAGCTCCAGCAGGCGCGCCATCAGCTGCGGGTAGACCTTTTCATGCACAAACAGCCGCGAGCCGGCGATGCAGGCCTGGCCGCCGGAGCTGAAGATGCCGTAGCAGATACCCCGCGCCGCCTGTTCGATATCGGCATCTTCCAGCACGATGGTCGGCGATTTGCCGCCGAGCTCCAGCGACGCCGGGATCAGCTTTTCCGCCGCCACGTGCGCCAGATGACGTCCGGTGCTGGTGCCGCCGGTGAACGAGATTTTGCGCACCAGAGGGTGGCGGGCCAGCGCGTCGCCAATCACCGATCCTTTCCCCGGCAGGACGCTGAGCAGCCCGGCGGGTAAGCCGGCCAGTTCGAAGATCCGCGCCAGCTCCAGCGCCATCAGCGGCGTGGCCTCCGCCGGCTTGAGGATCACCGCGTTACCGGCGGCAATCGCCGGGGCCACTTTTTGCATTTCGCTGGCGATCGGCGAGTTCCACGGGGTGATCGCCGCCACCACGCCCAGTGGCTCGTAGCGGCTGAGCGTCAGCAGATCCGCCTGCCGCGGCGTCGGCAGTTCGCCCTCCAGCAGCTCGCAGGCGGCGGCGAAGTAGCGGGCGCTGCCCGCGGCGCTCATCACCAGACCCCGTGCTTCCGCCAGCGGCTTGCCGTTGTCGCGGCTCTGCATCCGCGCCAGCTCCTCAAGGCGGAATTCGATAATATCCGCCACCTTATGCAGGATTTTTGCCCGCAGATGGGGTAGCATGCTGCGCCACGCCGGCTGGCGCCAGGCGCTTTCGGCCAGCGCGATCGCCTCATGCAGATCGTCAAGGCTTGCCGCATGCAGCGTGGCGTTGACCGAGCCGTCGGCGGGAAACTGGCTGTGCATCAGGTTGCCGCCGCCGCAGCGCCAGCGACCGCCGATAAAAATCTTTAACTCATCCATCGCCGCCTCTTTGCGTTATGCCAGTTCGCGGCAGGCGCGAACCGCGCTCAGTGCCGCCAGGGTGGAAGTTTTTGGGTTGCTGGCGAGCGGTAATCCGCTGAGCTCCAGACGGAACTCACCAAACGCGCCCTGTACGTGCAGCGTGTGGGTATTGCGCTGGGTCAGAGGGTCGACCATCAGCTGTACCCGGGTATCGTCCATTCCGATGCCGCCCAGCGCGACGGTCGCCGCAACGTTAGCGTTCGCCGGAAACAGGCGAGCCGCTTCGCGCGCGCTGCCTTCAAAAAAGATTTTCGCTTCGCTGACCGCGTTGAGGTCAATAAGCCTTTCCGCATAGCTGCCGCGCCAGCTGGCCGGGCTTTTGCGCGACCGGTAGGTCACCCGCTCAAGGCCGCCCTCTTTCGCCGCCGCCAGGCCGTCGATGCCGGCCACCGCGCCGGAGAGCAGGGTCAATCGGCCGCCCGCCCGGTTCAAACGCTGCTCCAGCTCGCCGTCCGCCAGCGCGCCGGTAGAAATTACCGCCAAATGCCAGCCGCGCTTGAGGATCCCCTCCCCGTACTGCGCCACCGCCTGCTGGCTGGCGCACTCCAGTACCAGATCCGGGGTTTCCGCGCAGGATTGCGGGTCCTCCAGCGCCACCACCGCATCGCCGAAGCGCCGGCGGATCGCCGCGTGGTGCGCCTCGCGCGCCACCACCCAGCCCAGCGCAACCTGCGGCGGCAGCCGTTCAATCACCGCCTGCGCCATTGCGCCATAGCCGATGAGCATGATCTTTTTCATCTCGACTCCTTACAGATGACGGCAAAAGCCGCCGGAGACATCCAGCGCCGCGCCGGTGGTAAACGACGCCAGCGGCGAGGCGAGGAACAGCAGCGCCTGCGCCGGCTCATTCGGCCTGCCGAGGCGCGCCATCGGAATGCCGCGCCTGCGGGCGATATCCGCCGTCCACTCGGGCCAGCTCTGGCTCTTGTCCGCGCGGTTTTCATAGCGCCGCTGCCACTGGCCGGACTCCACCATGCCGAGCAGAATGGAGTTCACGCGAATGCCTTTGCTAATCAGATCCTTCGACAGCGTCAGGGTCATGTTGAGCAGCGCCGCCCGCGCCGCGGAGGTGGCGATCATGTGCTCCTCCGGCTGCAGCGCCAGCAGCGAGTTAACGCAGGTGATCGAGGCGATATCCGAGCGCTCGAGCTGCGCCTGAAAGGCTTTTACCGGGTTAATCACTCCGAACAGCTTGAGCTCCGCCTCGTGCAGCCACGCCTCCCGCGGCGTATCGGCGAAGTGCGCCACGTACCCCTGGCCGGCGTTATTAATCAGCATGTCGGCATCGCCAAAACGCGCCGCGACCGCCTCGGCAAAGCCTTGCACCTCCTCTTCTTTCAGCACGTCGCAGCGATAAGAGAAGACCTCCGCGCCGGGATATTCGTTTTGCAGCGCCGCGTGGGCGCTGGCGAGCCGGTCCGGATTGCGGCCGCAGAAGGCGACCTTCGCCCCTTCGGCCAGCAGCAGGCGCAGCGTTTCAAAGCCAATCCCTGACGACCCGCCGGTGACCACCGCTACGCGGCCTTCAATTTGTGCATTCATCGCGCACCTCTTCCCCTACCCGTAAAAGCTGTTGATTGAAAAATGTGTCGTTATCGAGATAGCTGGCGTGCCCCGCTAGCGGGATGCCGACGTAAGGCATGCCGTAGCGCAGCGCCAGGCCGTGCACCAGCTCCGGCTGGGTGATAGCGTCCTGTTCACCGCACCACGCCTCGAAGCGGCCGCGAAAATCGCCAAGCCAGCGGTGAATATCGTCATGGGCCAGCATCCACGCCGCGGCAAGATAGCCCTCGGCGCGCAGCCTGCGCATGCCGGCGGCGACGGCGGCGACGTTGGCTTTATCGGTACAGGGGTGCAGCAGCTTCGCCGCCCGGTCCTGCGCCATAGCTTCGCCGCCGGCGGCCATCTGCCGCTGCCGGCCGTGCCAGACTTTTTCACGCTGCGCGGCTTCCGCCCGGCCGTAGCCCTGGGCGGCGTCGGCTAAAACCAGGCGCAGAACGCGCCCGGGATACTTTGCCGCAAAGGCGCTGGCCACCAGCGCGCCCAGCGAGTGGCCCACCAGCACCGCCCGCTCAACGCCGGCTCGGTCGAGCAGCCGCGCCAGCGCCTCGGCGTAGTCGCTGGCATCCGCACGCTCGGCCGACAGCATCGGGCTTTCGCCATAACCGGGCATATCCCAGGCCAGCACGCGGTAGCCAGGCAGCGCCATCTGTTTATGCCAGGAGGCCGCGCCGGAGCTGATGCCGTGCAGCAGCATCAGCGGCGTGCCGCTCCCCTGTTCACGAAAACCCGTCATGCCGCCTCCTTAACCGCGCTTCACTTTCGACAGGGGATGATCTTGCGGATAGGTCGGGATATTCGGCTTACGGGTGCCGAGCATCACGCACATCAGCGCCTCCTCTTCGCCGTGGTTAAACAGCCCGCGATAGATCCCCGCCGGGACGGAGATCAGGTCGCGCTCGCGCAGCACGGTTTCGGTGTAGCTGTCGCCGTCCTGAATCATCAGGGTGATCTGCCCCTTGAGCATGAAGAACACCTCTTCAACGTCATCGTGCAGGTGCAGCGGCCCTTCGCACTTCGCCGGCAGCACCATGGTGGAGAAGGTGAAATTCTCCGCCGCCACGGTATTGGTGTCGCTGGCGACGCCGGTGGCGCCGGTGCCGATGTAGCGCATCTGGGCGCGACGATATTTCGGGTCGAAATCGGCCTGGAACTTCAGCGCGTTCCAGTCATATTTACGCCCCTCAAAGCGCGCGATACGCGACTCAATCCACTCTTCCATCGTCAGGTGTTCAGGCTTGAGGCCCTGTTTTGCAGTTACGCTTGAATCTGTCATCGTTTTCTCCTCAGTAACGTCTTAGCAGCGGCAGCAACAGGAGACAGCCCACGACCGCCATCACCGCCAGAAAAATCAGTCCGGAATCCATGCTGTGGGTGAAGGCGATCAGCGCGCCCATCACCGCAGGCGACAGGGCGCCGGCAAAGTTTCCCAACCCGTTGAAAATCCCGCCCGCCGTGGCGCTGACCCGGGGATGGGTCGCCTTCGCCAGCAGGGCAAAAATATTGGGGGCGCCGGTTCCCCACATGAAGGTGCTAAAGCTCATCGCCGCGATAACCGTTAGCGGAGTGGTGAAGTGCATCACCGCCGCCAGCCCCAGCGCCGCCCCGGCCAGCGAGATAAAGCAGGCCGCCGCGCGTTTATCCACACGGTCCGACAGCCACGCCCCGATAATTTCGCCAAGCAGCATGGCGATAAACGGCATCGACGACAGCCAGCCGGCATGCTCCAGGTGAATGCCCTTACCCTTAATCAGGTAGCCGGGGAGCCAGCCGTTGATGCCCCACAGATAGGCGAGGAAGGCGATATTGAAGATGCAGATCATCCAGAAGTGCGGGCTGACAAACAGCTCCCGGCGGGCGCTGCGCCGCTCTTCCCGCGGGCTCTCGGCCGCGGAGGTTTTGCCCTCCAGCCGGATGCCGCGCAGGCTGATACGGACAAAAATCAGCACCGGCACCGTCAGCATCGCCATCGCAAAGAAGGTGCTTTGCCAGCCGAAGGTGCTGAGCAGCCAGATGGAGAGCGGGAAGCCGATGGCCGCCCCGACCGGCGTACCGAGCAGCCACAGCATGGTGGCGCGCGCCTGCAGGCGCTGCGGAAAGGTATGGCGCACGATGGCGAAGGCCAGCGGAAACAGCGGCCCCTCGGCGATACCGAGCAGCACGCGCAGCACGATCATGGCGCCGTAGCTGCGGGTGAAGCCCATCATCACCATCAATACGCACCACGCCACCATCATGCCGGTAAGCAGGCGCAGCGGCGCGATGCGGTCGCCCAGCCCGCTGAGCAGGACCGAGGAGAAACCGTAGCTCAGTAAAAAGGCGCTCATCAGGATGCCGAGGCGCGTGGTATCAAAACCGATGCCCATCGCCTGCTGGAAGTGGCTATCGGAAAACAGCGCCGCAATGCTGATTTTGTCGAAGAACGCCAGCAGCACGCAGGCCAGCAGCGCGAGCGGAATGGCCCAGCGAACCGCTTTTTCAGGCGCGTGGACGCCCTCACCGCCCGCCACGGAGGGCGCGGTGTTTGTCTCTAATGTGGTCATCTCTCCCCCTTAAGGGTGCGCGGGTGTTATCGCAATGACATCAGCGAAAAGGTCAGATCGTCGAGCGGCACTGCGGAAAGATCCCTCCCCGCCGCCATCCAGCGTTTCGCCAGCTTGACGGTGCGCGCATCGTTAAACGCCACCAGCTGGCTGAGCCGGCCGCCGCTATCGATCGAGAAAAACAGCGGCCCTTGCGGATCGCGGCGAACCACCGTCCGGGTGCCCGGCTGGGGAATACCGAGGATCTGGATATTGTGCGCGTATTGATCCGACCACAGCCACGGCGCTTCGTCGTAACCCTCGGCCTGCGGATCGAGCATCGCCTTCGCCGTCGCCACCGCCTGGTTCTGGGCAAAGGCCCACGACTGAATGCACAGACCGTACCGATGATGGCGGGCAACGTCGCCGGCGGCGAAAATAGCCGGATCGGCGGTTCGCCCCTGGGCATCGACCACGATCCCGCGATCGACCGGCAGGCCCGCCTCCTGCGCCAGCTCGAGGTTAAGATCGACGCCGATCCCCACCACCACCGCGTCGAAGGTCTGACGCTGGCCATCGCAGCGAATGACCGGCAGGCCGTCGCTATCTTCGAGGCCAAGCGCGCCGCATCCCGTGCGCACGTTAACCCCCTGCTCGCGGTGCAGCCACTCCAGCTCCTGCGACACCTCGCCGCTTACCGAGCGCATGCACAGCGCCGGCTGCTGTTCGTACAGCGTGACCTCGACGCCGCTTTTGCGCGCCGAGGCGGCGATCTCGAGGCCAATCCAGCCGCCGCCGACGATTGCCAGCCGGGAGCTGGTCGCCAGGCGCGCCTTCAGGCGCCGGGCATCCTGCCAGTGGCGCAGGGTGTAGACCTGCGGATGCTGCACCCAGGCCTCGCCGGGCAGGCGGGCGCGGCCGCCGGTGGCGATCAGCAGCCGGTCGTAGGCCAGCCGCTCACCGCCGCTCAGGCGCACGGTTTTCGCCTCGCGATCGATGGCCTCGGCGCGCTGCGGGCGATACCACTTCAGGTCCAGCGCCTGCTGAGCTTGCGCGCTAAACAGACGCGGCAGCGCCGGTTCGGCCTCCAGCAGCGCCGCTTTCGACAGCGGCGGGCGCTCGTAAAAATCCCATTCTTCTTCGGCGATGACGCAAATCTCGCCGTCAAAGCCTTCATCACGCAGCGTTTTTGCCGCCCAGCCGCCGGCCTGGCCGCCGCCGATAATCACTATCCGCACCGTCATACCGCCTCCGGCTTTTTCTGCTGGCGGCGGGTGTCGTGGTCAATACCGCCCTCCACCGCCCACTCGGTAAAGGAAACCAGGGAGTGTTCCAGCTCGCGCGGCTGCCAGTTTTCCGTCAGATAGTCGTCGTTGGTGTAGTACTCGAACGCGCCGCCGGTCGGGCTGTTGACGTACCAGAAATAGGCCGAAGAGACCGGGTGGCGGCCGGGGCCGATAAAGGTGCTCCACTGGCTTTTGTTCATCGCGATGCCGCCGCCGATCACTTCGTGGATATCGCGCACCGTAAAGGCGACGTGGTTAAGGCCGCGCCTGGGGGTCGGCAGCTGTAATAAAAAGAGGTTGTGATGACCGCCGCGCGCGCCGCAGCGCAGGAACACCGCGCGGTTGATATAGCGATCGGAAACCTGGAAACCCAGCACCTCGCGGTAGAAGTTCTCTACCGCCGCCAGCTCCTCAACGAAGAACACCACGTGGCCGATGTTGATCGGCTGGGCGCGCTCGTAAACCGGGCTTGGCGTATCGATCCGCCGCACGTCGCCCCACTGATTGATCGGCTCAACGTCCAGTTCAACCGGCGTCTGCCGACTCACCTGAACCCGCAGCGTCATGCCGTTCGGGTCCTGACACTCCAGGGCGCCGTCCACTTCGCGAAAGGCCGGCTGCTGCGCCAGCTTCGGCCGCAGCGCCTCCAGCGCCGCCTGGTCCGCCACGCCCCAGGTCATTCGGCGCAGGGTGTTACCCGCCTCAAAGGCGGGCGGCAGATCCGGGCTGTTTATCGGGTTGAGCATGACCTGAGCGCCGCTCAGGGTGGTAAAACGCCGGCCGTCGGCATCGCCCGTCAGGCCAAAATCACGCATAAATTTGGCGCTGTGGGTCAGGTCGTCGACGCCAAATTCCAGCTTTTCAATTCCGGTTACACTCATCGTTCGTAGCCTCTTTACCGTTCTGTCGCCCGGATTTGGGCGTAAAACATGCCCGACGCGTATCAGCGCCTGCAGTTAACCTGTTGATTTAAATAGCCTGAGCTAAATGCCCGAGGAAGCCTGAAATTTTGTCCGCCGCCATGCTGACATCGTTTTGCAGCCGCTCGCGGTCGGCCTGCGGGATCTCATCCGACGGCACCAGGATGCTCACCACCGCCGCCACCCGTCCGCTGCGATCGTAAACCGGGTACACGATGGAGGAGATGCCGTGACGGTAGAAGGATTCGCCGATCACGAAGCCCCGCGCCTTATCCTGCTGCACCATCTGCCACAGCGCTTCGCGGTCGTGAATTTGCCCCGGCGTATTGCCCGGCAGCCGCTCGTCGGGAAACAGCAGCTCAAACTCGCGGCGGGAGACGTCGGTCAGCAGCATGCGGCCAAGCGAGGTGCAGTAAACCGGCAGCCGGGTGCCGATGCTGACCTGATTAATGCGCGAGCCGGCGGCGCTGACGCGGGCGATGTAGATAATGTCGCGCCCGTCGCGGATCGCCAGGTGGCTGCTGCACTGGCTGGTATCGCGCAGCTGCTCAATCACCGGCTGGCCGACCTGCGCCACATCCAGCGAGGCGATGTATTCAAAGCCCAGACGCAGGACGTTCATCCCGAGCGAAAAGGTATTGGTGCGCGGATTGCGCTCCAGAAAGCCCATATATTCCAGCGTCTGCACCACGCGATAGGCGGTCGCTTTCGGCATATCCACCAGCCGATGCAGCTCGGCGAAGGTCAGATCGCGATGCTGCTCGCCAAACGCCAGCAGCAGCTCCAACCCCCGCTCCAGGCCCGGCACCAGGTACTTCACTTCCCGCTCGTTTGCCATACCGCCTCGCCTCTTTAGTTAAAAACAAATCCGCCGTTGACCGGGATCAGCTGTCCGGTGATAAACCGCGACAGCTCGCTGAGCAGCCACACCACGCTGCCGGTGACATCTTCCGGCTGCTGGGCGCCGCTCAGGGCCCGGCCGTTCTCATACAGCTGATGACGCTCAGCCGGAACGTACTCGGTGGCCTCAACCCGGGTCAGACCCGGCGCGATAGCGTTAATGCGAATGCGCTTCTCGCCGAGCTCCCGCGCCATTGAGCGGGTCATGGCGATCACCGCGCCTTTGCTGGCGACGTAAGCCATCAGGCGCGGCGCGCCCCACAGCGCGGTATCCGACGCCACGTTAACGATCCCGCAGCCTTCACGCAGCAGCGGTACCGCCGCCCGAGTCACCAGCCAGGTGCCCTTGACGTTAACCGACATCACCCGATCCCACAGATCCGGATCGTAATCGATCATATTCTTGCCGCCGACGCCGGTGGCCATCGCGGCGTTATTCACCAGCCCGTCGATGGAGCCCCGTTCGCCAATCGCGCTAAAAACCTGCTCGATTGAGCGCGGATCGGCCAGATCGATAACGTAAGACTCGATGGCAAAACCTTGTTCCCTGAGCCCATGCGCGCTCTCGGCCAGTTCACCCTGCAGGATGTCGCACATCACCACCTTCGCCCCCTGCTCCGCGCAGGCTTTAGCGAAGTGATAGCCCAGCCCGCGCGCGGCGCCGGTCACCACGATGCGTTTACCGTTCAATAATCCGTTCATCAGGCGGCGCCCTGCTGTTCTTCGCGCGCCGCCAGCTGCTCTTTGGCCGCTTTTTGCATCATGCGGCGCAGGCGCGACAGCCCGACGTCGTGCTGATAAAGATATTCGTGGTCGCGAGCGTTCGGCGCCAGGCTCTCCAGCACCACGCGATCCTGCTCCAGGACTTCCCAGTGCAGTTTTTCCAGGCGGTTGCGGTACATAAAGCGCCACATATCGCGCTGCCAGCCCTGCACGCCGCGAATGCGCCAGAAAAAGACCCGGCAGTTGTCGTTATCTTCCGGCACCACCATGCCGACGATAAAGAAGTGCCCGCCCGGCCCAAAACGCTTCTTATAAGGAATGGAGAGGCGCATCCAGCAGGCGCCGCTGTTGCCGAGCTCCACCCAGTCAAAGTTGACGCCGCTCTGCCCTTTCTTCTCAAAGATGAAGCCGGTTTTGGTCGGCTGCAGCACCATTTCCGCTTTGCGCTCGCCTTCCGCCATCGAGTGCGAGGAGGAGTGCAGATAGGTGCCGTGCATCGGGTCCATGACGTTTTCCAGCGCGTACTGATAGTTGCACTTCCACGCGGCGGTGCAGAGGAAGTTGCTGTATTTGTCGCCGTTAGCCAGCTCTTCCGGGAAGCTCAGCTCATCCGGCTGCTGATTCGCCGTGGCGCCAAACCATAAGAAGATCGCCCCGTGCGCTTCCTGAACGCTATAGCTGCGCACGCACTGCTGGCCCACCAGCGGACACTTGTCGACCGCCGGGACATCCTTCACTTCGCCGCTGCCCGCCACTTCCACGCCGTGATACCAGCAGGCGATGCGGTCGCCGAGATTCCAGCCCATCGACAGGCGCGCGCCGCGGTGCGGGCAGCGGTCCTCCAGGGCCTGCACCTGACCGTCCTGGTTACGCCACACCACAATTTGTTCGCCGAGGCGGGTAATGCCTACAGGCGCGGACTGCACTTCCCAGCTTGCCAGCACCGGATACCACAGGCCGCGTAACCCTTTATCGAGATAGTTTTGTACCGTTGTCGTCATCGCTGTGTCCTCAGTATCCGTTTACCTGTAAAAAAGCCTCGAAGCTGGCTTCACTCCACGGTTCGCCCTGCTGGTCGTGCATCCGAAGATCGTTCAGACCGTCCACCAGCTGCGCCAGGCTCTCCGCCCCCTGCTCAAACAGCTCTTCGAGGGTGGCAATCAGCTGCAGCTCCCAGCTCTCCGGCGCGCGGCTGCGGGTCTGCCAGATAAGATTGGCGTAGTCGCCCGGACTGTGGATATTGCCGTTTCCGCCTTCGGCGGGCGGCGTAAACTGGCGGCTTTCCGGCAGCGCCGGGTTGAAGTTCAGGGTTTCGCTCATGCGACGCTCTCCTCGATAAAAGTAATCTGGATCTGATTGTCGAACACCCGCACCGGGTAACGATTGAGGCTACGGCCGCCCGGACCGTGCAGGCATTGACCGGTTTTCACATCAAATACCGCTTCATGCAGCGGACATTCGACCTTGCCATCCTCTACGAAGCCCTGGCTTAACAGCGCGTAGGCGTGGGGACAGACGTCCTCCAGCGCGTAATACTCGCCATCAATCAGATAGATGCCGATCTCTTTACCGTCGATATTGCCGCTAAAAGGGAAATCTTCCTGTACCTGCTCTGCGTCACATACGCCTATCCAGCTCATCACGATCCTCCAGGCTTTGTTTCATATATGAAACTCTGTTTCTTATTTAATACGGTCAATATAAAAGCGTTCAATCTTTCGTCAAGCGTCAATGTGAAGGATTTGTTAACCGATCGTGATTTAATTAGCTAAGTGTGCAATCGATCACGAAAAATTGCGGTAATATGAAATTGTGATATTTAAAACGTGGCGTAAAAATACATTAAGCCGGCGCTTAACTTTTCGAAAATGACTATTGACTTCCTTTCCTGATAATCATTAAAAATGATAAAGCCGCGCCACACAGAGTTTCACCAGTGAAACATTTTTTAATTAATTACTTATAAAACAGTTAGTTTCACCTGTGAATCATTTTACCTGCGTGACTATCACCGTGAATTAAAAATAGCGTCGTTAATTCATAAAAAACCGGGAGAAAAGAATAAAATGACCGCAAGATGGCAGGGAACAATCGCGCTGATGTTGTTAATTATCATTTCTTATATTGACCGGGTGAATATATCCGTGATGATAATTAATCCTGATTTCGCCGCCCACTTTCAGCTAAATGAAAACAGAATGTTACAGGGAATGCTGATGACCTGCTTTCTTGTGGGCTACGGGCTTTCGGCATTACTATTGACTCCGCTGATAGAAAACCGGCTGCACTACCGGCAGGGGCTGCAGATCGGCATCGCTATCTGGGCGGCGGTATGCGCCGTTTCGCCGCTGCTCGGCTCGCTGTTCGGGATGCTGATCGCCCGCGTTATCTTAGGCATCGCGGAAGGGCCGCTGTTTTCACTCAAAACGCGGTTTATCCGCGACAGCTTCGCCGCCGGCGAAGTCGGCAAGCCGAACGCGGTCACCGCGCTCGGGGTCTCGCTGGGGCTGGCGGCGGGCTTTCCGCTGGTCACCTTTTTAATCGAACATCAGGGATGGCAGGGCTCTTTTTACAGCCTGGCCGCGCTCAATCTGCTGCTCGGCGGCGGGCTGATCTGGCGCTTCCTGCCGGCTCCGGCGGCGGCGGCGAAAAAGGAGCGCTCCGGCTTTAAGCGGACCTTTCAGCTGGCCTGGCGGACGCCGCTCCTCGGCTGGATCCTGCTGGTTGAGATCGCCACCCTCAGCTATCTGTGGGGCAGCAGCGCCTGGCTACCGGCCTGGCTGCGCGATGAGCATCACTTCTCGCTACAGGCGACCGGCGTGCTGGCGGCGATCCCCTTTCTGCTCAGCCTTGGCTCAAAATTTCTTGGCGGCGTGCTGCTCGATAAAATGCGTCCCGAGCAGGCTCCGCTGCTGTTTATTAGCGGCGGCTTTCTGACCGCCTGCTCGATACTGGCGCTGATGCTCAGCCATCAGCCGACGTGGCTGGCGCTGTTTATGCTGTCGGCCAATATCTTCTGGGGGCTTCAGGGGGCGGCGATACCGGCGGTGGTGCAGCACCACGCGGAGAAAGAGGCGGTAGGCAGCGCCTACGGAATAATTAACGGTATTGGCAATATCTGCGCGGCGTTTATCCCGCTGCTGATGGGGCTGGTGATGAAGTCGGTGGGATCGGTCAGTTCAGGGTTTTCGGTACTGGTGGCGTCGCAGGTGGTCACCCTGCTTGCCGGAGGCGTACTGCTGCTGCGCATGCGTCGCGCAGCAGCCGTGAGCGCTTAGGGCCTATTCGCCCTTTTTCGCCGCCTGGATATAGAGCATTTCCAGCGCCAGGGTCGCCGCCGCCAGGGCGGTGATCTCGGACTGGTCGTAGGCCGGCGCCACTTCCACCACGTCCATGCCGACGATGTTGAGATCCTTCAGGCCGCGTACCAGCTTGATCGCGCGATCCGAAGTCAGCCCGCCGATCACCGGCGTACCGGTGCCCGGCGCAAACGCCGGATCCAGGCAGTCGATGTCGAAGGTCAGGTAGACCGGCATATCGCCGACGATCTGTTTGATCTGAGCGATAACATCGTCAGCAGTGCGATCGTTCACCTGGCCGGCATCCAGCACGGTAAAGCCGTTGTCTTTATCGAACTCGGTGCGGATCCCGATCTGTACGGAGTGGTTCGGATCGATCAGGCCTTCGTTCGGCGCGGTGTAGAACATGGTGCCGTGGTCAAACTCGCAGCCGTTGGCGTAGGTGTCGGTATGGGCATCGAAATGCACCAGCGCCATTTTACCGAAATGTTTTGCGTGCGCGCGCAGCAGCGGCAGGGTGACGAAGTGGTCGCCGCCGAAGGAGAGCATACGCTTCCCGGCCGCCAGCAGTCTTTCCGCATGCGCCTGCAGCTTCTCGCTCATTTCGCGCGCGTCGCCGAAGGCGTAAACCAGATCGCCGCAGTCGACAACGTTCAGACGCTCGCGCATATCGAAGTTCCACGGGAAGCGGTTGCCTTCCCAGGCCAGATTGGTAGAGACCTGACGAATCGCCGCCGGGCCATGACGCCCGCCCGCGCGACCGGAGGTTGCCGCATCAAAAGGAACGCCGGTGATCACCCAGTCGGCGTCGCTGTCGTACGGCTGGAAGTTCAGCGGCAGACGCAAAAAACCAAACGCGTTAGAGACCAGGGAATTATCGTATTGATGACCTAAAGTGCTCATGGGTGTGACCTCTTTTTACAGGCGATATAGTTAAAAATGCACATAAAAAAACCCCTCCGCGTCGTTAGGCCCGACGAGGAAGGGTTTGAATAGGGTGACTGCTTGTTGGGCGAATTATCGCCGTTAATGCGTGCGGGTTCAAGTCGGTATCGCGTTTGCGTGACCTGATGCCCCCTCCTTACACCAGAGAGGGCCCGGCGCATTTTACTCGTCTTCCAGATAAGTGTAGCCGTACAGGCCGGCTTCAAACTCCTCGAGGAACTGCTGCTGCAGCGCCTCGTCGAGACCGGAGTTTTTCACCTGATCGCGGAACTGGGTCAGCAGCGTGTTCGGGTCCAGCTGCACGTACTGCAGCATATCCGCCACGGTATCCCCTTCATCGGAGAGCTCGACTTCGACGCTGCCGTCAGGGAAGACGAACACGTCCACCGCTTCGGTATCACCGAACAGGTTGTGCATGTTGCCGAGGATCTCCTGGTAAGCGCCGACCATAAAGAAGCCCAGCATCGGCGGGTTCTCAGGATCGTACTCCGGCATCGGCATGGTGGTGGCGATCCCGTCGCCGTCGACGTAGTGATCGATCGCGCCGTCGGAGTCGCAGGTGATATCCAGCAGCACCGCGCGGCGTTCAGGCACCATGTCCAGGCCTTCCAGCGGCATCACCGGGAACAGCTGATCGATGCCCCACGCGTCCGGCATCGACTGGAACAGCGAGAAGTTGACGTAAATTTTATCCGCCATCCGCTCCTGCAGCTCGTCAATGATTGGCCGGTGCGCGCGGTTGCTCGGGTCGAGCTGTTTCTGCACTTCATGGCACATGTTCAGATACAGCTGCTCCGCCCAGGCGCGCTCCTGCAGATTGAATGTGCCGGAAGAGTAGCCGATATGAATATCGTGCAGATCCATCTGGCTATCGTGCAGCCATTCGCGCAGGGAGCGGCGGTTGCCGGTCTCGTGCATCTCTTGCCAGGTTTCCCACATGCTCTGCAGCGGGCGCGCCGCATCTTGCGCAGGCGGGGTCGCCTCGGTGTATTCGTTGCGCTCAACGCCGATAATATTGGAGACCAGCACGGTATGGTGCGCGGTAACCGCACGCCCGGATTCGGTAATCACCGTCGGGTGCGGCAGGCCGTTCTCTTCACAGGCGTCGCCGATCGCCCAGATAATGTTGTTCGCGTACTCGTTGAGGCCGTAGTTCACCGAGCAGTCGGACTGCGAGCGGGTACCCTCGTAGTCCACGCCCAGGCCGCCGCCGACGTCAAAGCACTGAATATTGACGCCCAGCTTGTGCAGCTCGACGTAGAAGCGCGCCGATTCGCGCACGCCGGTGGCGATATCGCGAATGTTGGCCATCTGCGAGCCGAGGTGGAAGTGCAGCAGCTGCAGGCTTTCCAGATGCCCCGCCGCGCGCAGAATCTCAACCAGCTGCAGAACCTGCGTCGCCGCGAGGCCGAACTTGGATTTCTCGCCGCCGGAGGACTGCCATTTACCGGAGCCCTGCGAGGCTAAACGCGCGCGGACGCCAAGACGCGGCACCACGTTCAGGCGCTCGGCCTCTTCCAGCACGATGGCGATTTCCGACATCTTTTCGATGACCAGATAGACCTTGTGGCCCATCTTTTCGCCCACCAGCGCCAGGCGGATATATTCACGGTCTTTATAGCCGTTACAGACGATCACGCTGCGGGTCATGCCGGCATGCGCCAGCACCGCCATCAGCTCGGCCTTTGAGCCCGCTTCGAGGCCCAGCGGCTCGCCGGAGTGGATCAGCGACTCGATCACCCGGCGATGCTGGTTAACCTTGATCGGGTAAACCAGGAAGTAGTCGCCGTTATAGCCATAAGACTCGCGCGCGCGCTTGAAGGCGGCGTTAATCGAGCGCAGGCGATGCTGCAGGATCTGCGGGAAGCAAAACAGCGCAGGCAGGCGCTGCCCTTGCGCTTCGCGCGCTTTGACTAATTCGGCAAGGTCGACGCGCGCTTCCGGTACGTCAGGATCCGGGCAAACGCTGATATGGCCCAGTTCGTTGACGTCGTAGTAGTTATTACCCCACCAGGCAATATTATAAGTACGTAGCATTTTGCTAGCTTCCTGGGAGCTCATCGCCACCTCCTGCATAGAACGTAGTACACCGTGTTCGCCTGCTGACGAAGGCGAAACCATAGACATGTCGTCAGACATAGCGAACCTCAATTTTTAGTAATAAGTGTAAGACAGTTAACCACTATCGCAGTCCAAAGACGCGATAACAACCCATGAACAGTCCTAAACCCCAGCAGATAGTGCTGGCGCTGCGGCTGCGCGACCGGTTTCTTCTTCATATGATAATAAAACACGTACCCGAACCTAGTGTGACAGTCCGGAGAAACCACGAGAAAACTCTTGCGATAGCGGCAAGAGAGCCCTTGTTCAGTTTTCTGACGACCTTCCGGCCCTGGAATCCTGAGAAGCGCCGAAATGGGTAGAACATCGGCAGGTATGCATGAAAGAGATGCAGATTGCGGGATAGTGACGCGCGACGGAACGACGCGACGAATCAGGTGAAAAACGTGGGTTCATTATCTGGTATCACCTCCACGCTGCCCCGAAACGGGCCAGCGACAAGCCAAAGCTATCTACCTGGCAGCAGGCGCAAGGGCCGCTGCGGGATTCTGTTAACACAGAGTGCTTAACCCGGCTGGAAGTGGCGTCACGAGGTACTCTTCGTGCGCTGTCATAATGAGCCGCGCGCGGCGTTTTATACCGATAAGCAGGCTAAAATGCAAAATAAAAATATGCGTGTTGCCGCGTCTGGCAGGAAAAATTTCCACCGACTATTGCGCATAAATGCGATGCGCATCAAAAAAGTCTGGAAATGGGATTAAGATTTGACCTAAAATAGCCGTCCAGAAGTTAATCCGTCTATACTGATTAACACTCAGACTGCTCGTGTCACTACCTGCAAGCTTTGGTAGAGTCGTCTAACAAAGCCTCTCCACACAACAGTATGAGCTATACGAATACTCCACAGGTAAAATAAAACATGGCAAAACACCTCTTTACGTCCGAGTCCGTATCAGAAGGGCATCCAGACAAAATTGCTGACCAAATCTCCGATGCCGTGCTTGACGCGATCCTTGAACAGGATCCGAAAGCCCGCGTCGCGTGTGAAACCTACGTCAAAACCGGCATGGTTCTGGTTGGCGGTGAAATCACCACCAGCGCATGGGTTGATATCGAAGAGATCACCCGTAATACGGTTCGTGAAATTGGCTACGTGCATTCCGATATGGGCTTTGACGCCAACTCCTGCGCCGTGCTGAGCGCCATCGGCAAGCAGTCCCCGGACATCAACCAGGGCGTTGACCGTGCCGATCCGCTGGAGCAGGGCGCCGGCGACCAGGGCCTGATGTTTGGCTACGCCACCAACGAAACCGACGTGCTGATGCCGGCGCCGATCACCTACGCCCACCGTCTGGTGCAGCGTCAAGCTGAAGTACGTAAAAACGGCACCCTGCCGTGGCTGCGTCCGGATGCGAAGAGCCAGGTGACCTTCCAGTATGACGACGGCAAGATCGTCGGCATCGATGCGGTGGTGCTGTCGACTCAGCACGCGGAAGATATCGATCAGAAATCGCTGCAGGAAGCGGTGATGGAAGAGATCATCAAGCCGGTTCTGCCGACCGAATGGCTGAACAGCGCCACTAAATTCTTTATCAACCCGACCGGCCGCTTCGTTATCGGCGGCCCGATGGGCGACTGCGGCCTGACCGGACGTAAAATCATCGTTGATACCTACGGCGGCATGGCTCGTCACGGCGGCGGCGCGTTCTCCGGTAAGGATCCGTCGAAAGTTGACCGTTCCGCGGCCTACGCGGCCCGCTATGTGGCGAAAAACATCGTTGCCGCAGGCCTCGCCGACCGCTGTGAGATTCAGGTTTCCTACGCAATCGGCGTGGCTGAACCGACCTCTATCATGGTTGAAACCTTCGGCACCGAAAAAATTGCTTCCGAGCAGTTGACCCTGCTGGTGCGCGAATTCTTCGACCTGCGTCCGTACGGCCTGATCCAGATGCTGGATCTGCTGCACCCAATCTACAGAGAAACCGCAGCATACGGTCACTTTGGTCGCGAACATTTCCCATGGGAAAAAACCGACAAAGCCGCCCTGCTGCGCGAAGCTGCCGGTCTGAAATAACTAACCCGCACGCTGTACCGTTTCAAAGGCCAGCTTCGCGCTGGCCTTTTTCTTGCGCTCAACTCCTCGCTTCCCCTCATCCTGTCGCCATCCGCTCCCGCACGGTAAAAACAATGAAAGCGATTACATAAGGATAATCGCCACTCTTTAGCGCTAACGTAGCGTAAATGAAACATTAAAGCACAATGTTACATAACATTTCAGGCTAGTCTGATTTGCGTTTTTTACCTCATAGACTAAAATTAATCATCATATTGATTTACATGAATATTTATTGATTACGTTTCTTTACTTTGGTGTAAGCGATTACACAGTCGTGATTGCAATCACATTTTTTTGCCACGCGCTCCCCTACTCTAAGCATCGACAGAATCAATAACTCAACTGGAGGGCGTTATGCCTGACAACAAAAAACAAGGGCGCTCGAACAAAACGATGACGTTCTTTGTCTGTTTCCTCGCCGCACTGGCCGGCCTGCTTTTCGGTCTTGATATCGGCGTCATTGCGGGTGCCCTGCCCTTTATTGCCAAAGAGTTCCAGATTAGCGCTCACACTCAGGAATGGGTGGTGAGCACCATGATGTTCGGCGCCGCCGTCGGCGCGGTCGGCAGCGGCTGGCTCTCCTTCAAGCTCGGCCGGAAGAAAAGCCTGATGATCGGCGCTATCCTGTTCGTTGTCGGCTCCCTGTGCTCCGCCGCCGCGCCGAACGTTGAGGTGCTGCTGATTTCCCGCGTGCTGCTCGGCCTGGCGGTGGGCGTCGCCTCCTATACCGCCCCGCTGTACCTCTCCGAAATCGCCCCGGAGAAAATTCGCGGCAGCATGATCTCGATGTATCAGCTGATGATCACCATCGGTATTCTCGGCGCCTATCTGTCGGATACCGCGTTCAGCTACAGCGGCGCATGGCGCTGGATGCTCGGGGTGATTATCATCCCGGCCGTCCTGCTGCTGATTGGCGTTTTCTTCCTGCCGGACAGCCCGCGCTGGTTTGCCGCCAAACGCCGCTTTATCGATGCCGAACGCGTGCTGCTGCGCCTGCGCGATACCAGCGCGGAAGCCAAACGCGAGCTCGATGAAATCCGCGAAAGCCTGAAGGTCAAACAGTCCGGCTGGGAGCTGTTTAAAGAGAACAGCAACTTCCGCCGCGCGGTGTTCCTCGGCATTCTGCTGCAGGTGATGCAGCAGTTCACCGGGATGAACGTCATCATGTACTATGCGCCAAAGATCTTTGAGCTGGCGGGCTACGCCAACACCACCGAGCAGATGTGGGGCACGGTTATCGTCGGCCTGACCAACGTGCTGGCGACCTTTATCGCCATCGGCCTGGTGGACCGCTGGGGCCGGAAGCCAACGCTGATCCTCGGCTTTATCGTCATGGCCGTCGGCATGGGCGTGCTGGGCAGCATGATGCATATCGGCATCCACTCCACGACCGCGCAGTACTTCTCCGTGCTGATGCTGCTGATGTTTATCGTCGGCTTCGCTATGAGCGCTGGCCCGCTGATTTGGGTGCTGTGTTCAGAGATTCAGCCGCTGAAGGGCCGCGATTTCGGCATCACCTGCTCCACGGCCACCAACTGGATCGCTAACATGATCGTCGGTGCGACCTTCCTGACCATGCTGAATTCGCTGGGCAGCGCGAACACCTTCTGGGTCTATGGCGGCCTGAATATTCTGTTCATCTTCCTGACCCTGTGGCTTATTCCGGAAACCAAAAACGTTTCGCTGGAACACATCGAACGTAACCTGATGCAGGGCCGCCCGCTGCGTGAAATCGGCGCTCGCGACTAGCCATCACCGCGTTTCCTCCCCTCGCGGGAGGAAGCTTCTTCTTGCTCTCCTCTCCTCGCCGCACTATCCTCTGGCGCTATGAAGACACCCCGAATTCCCATCGCTACGCAGCAGGCCGTGATGCGCAGCCTGCGGGAAAAACTCGCCCTCGCGAACCTCAAGCTTGAGCGCCGCTATCCGGAACCCGCGCTGGTCTATCAGCAGCGGGGAACCTCCGCCGGCACCGCCTGGCTAGAAAAGAACGAAATTCGCCTCAACCCGGTACTGCTGCTGGAAAATCAGCAGGCGTTTATCGATGAGGTGGTGCCGCACGAGCTGGCGCATCTGCTGGTGTGGCAACACTTCGGCCGCGTGGCGCCGCACGGCAAAGAGTGGAAGTGGATGATGGAAAGCGTGCTGGGCGTGCCGGCGCAGCGCACCCACCGCTTCGAGCTGGATTCCGTGCGCCAGAATACCTTCCCCTACCGCTGCCGCTGCCAGCAGCATCAGCTTACCGTTCGCCGTCACAATCGCGTGACCCGCGGGGAAGCCACCTACCGCTGTGTTCGCTGCGGCGATCTGCTGGTCGCGGAAGAGTAAATATCGGGTATAACTGGAAATTTTCTGATCTGACTGATTGCATCTGACAATCGCATTCGCTACGTTGCGGGCTCGTTTTGACACGGAGTTCACGATGTCCCGTACGCATATTTTTGCCGCAGCGTTGCTGGCTGCGGCCTGTAGCGGTCAGGCTATGGCCGAAGGAATCCACAGTTTTTCCCAGGCAAAAGCCGCCGGAGTGAAGGTTAACGCCGATGCCCCCGGCGACTTCTACTGCGGCTGCAAAATCGACTGGCAGGGTAAAAAAGGCGTTATCAATCTGCAATCCTGCGGCTATAAGGTGCGTAAAAACGAAAACCGCGCCGGCCGCGTCGAGTGGGAGCACGTCGTCCCGGCGTGGCAGTTTGGCCACCAGCGCCGGTGCTGGCAGGACGGCGGGCGTAAAAACTGCGCCAAAGATCCGGTTTACCGCCGGATGGAAAGCGATATGCACAACCTGCAGCCGGCAGTCGGCGAGGTCAACGGCGACCGCGCTAACTATATGTACAGCCAGTGGAACGGCGGCGAAGGCCAGTACGGCCAGTGCGCGATGAAGGTCGATTTTAAAGATAAAGTCGCCGAGCCGCCGGCGCGCGCCCGCGGGGCAATTGCGCGAACCTACTTCTATATGCGCGATAGCTATCAGCTCACCCTTTCCCGCCAGCAGACCCAGCTATTTACCGCCTGGAATAAGACTTACCCGGTCACAAGCTGGGAGTGCGAACGCGATGAGCGGATCGCTAAAGTTCAGGGCAACCACAATCCTTACGTCCAGCAGGCTTGCCAGGCGCAAAAGAGCTAACCTACACTAGCGGCAATTGTTAATTTGCAGGTCCCGCTATTCTCCCGCGACGGCGAGGAAGAGAGGACCTGCGCGAAGAACGGAATAACAAGCATGCGCACTCCCCGCATCCACCACCCCGAGCCGATTGTCGTCGGTAGCCGGATAGCTCTTTGCGACGACGCGGCGAACCACGTTGGCCGCGTATTGCGAATGAGCAAAGGCCAGGCCATTCAGCTTTTTGACGGTAGCAATCAGGTATTTGATGCCACTATCGTCGACGCGGGCAAGAAAAACGTGACGGTTGAGATCGTCAGCGGCGAGCGCGACGATCGCGAATCGCCGCTGCATATTCACCTTGGCCAGGTGATGTCGCGCGGTGAAAAGATGGAATTCACCATCCAGAAATCGATCGAGCTCGGAGTAAGCCTCATTACGCCACTGTTTTCCGAGCGCTGCGGCGTTAAACTGGATGCCGAACGCTTGCAGAAGAAGATCCAGCAGTGGCAAAAAATCGCCATCGCCGCCTGCGAGCAGAGCGGCCGCAACGTGGTGCCAGAGATTCGTCCGGCCATGCAGCTGGAGGCCTGGTGCGCGGAGCAGGATGATAGCCTGAAGCTGAACCTGCATCCTCGCGCCAGCGCCAGCATCAACACGCTGCCGCTGCCGGTGGAGCGTATTCGGCTGCTGATTGGCCCTGAAGGGGGGCTGTCGGCGGAAGAGATCGCGATGACCGCTCGTTACCGGTTTACTGATATTCTGTTGGGACCGCGCGTTCTGCGTACAGAGACAACTGCGCTAACCGCCATTACCGCGCTACAGGTGCGTTTTGGCGACTTAGGTTGAAGCGTTAACGGAGAATAATAATGATCAAGCTCGGCATCGTGATGGACCCCATCGCAACCATCAACATCAAGAAAGACACCAGCTTCGCCATGCTGCTGGAAGCCCAGCGTCGTGGCTACGAACTCCACTATATGGAGATGAACGACCTGTACTTAATCAACGGCGAGGCCCGCGCCCGTACGCGCACGCTGAGCGTTGAGCAGAACTACGACAAGTGGTACGAGTTCAGCGGCGAGCAGGATCTGCCGCTGGCGGATCTCGACGTAATTCTGATGCGTAAGGATCCGCCGTTCGATACCGAGTTCATTTACGCCACCTATATTCTGGAACGCGCCGAAGATAAGGGCACGCTTATCGTCAACAAGCCGCAGAGCCTGCGCGACTGTAACGAAAAGCTGTTTACCGCCTGGTTTGCCGACCTGACGCCGGAGACGCTGGTCACCCGCAACAAGGCGCAGCTGAAAGCCTTCTGGGAAAAGCACGGCGATATTATTCTCAAGCCGCTGGACGGCATGGGCGGTTCCTCTATTTTCCGCGTGAAAGAGGGCGATCCTAACCTGCCGGTGATCGCGGAAACGCTGACCGATCTGGGCAGCCGCTACTGCATGGCGCAAAACTATCTGCCGGCCATTAAGGACGGCGATAAGCGCGTGCTGGTGGTCGACGGCGAGCCGGTTCCCTGGTGCCTGGCGCGTATTCCGCAGGGCGGAGAGACGCGCGGTAACCTCGCCGCCGGCGGCCGCGGCGAAGCGCGCCCGCTGACCGAGAGCGATTGGGCGATTGCACGCCGCGTCGGCCCAACGCTGAAGGCCAAGGGCCTGATTTTCGTCGGTCTGGATATTATCGGCGATCGCCTGACGGAAATTAACGTCACCAGCCCAACCTGCGTGCGCGAGATTGAGGCCGCCTTCCCGGTCTCCATCACCGGGATGCTGATGGACGCCATCGAGAAGCGCATAGCTAAGTAATCCCGGGGCTCACGGATGAGCCGGTTGAAAACGCAGCGTCCTTGTTGCATCCGGAACCGGCCAGCTTGCTTCCACTAAAGCTTAAGAGTAAAGGGGCCAACGCCCTTTTATTCTTTGCTCTTAACTCTTAGCTCTTCGCTTTTTTACCTTTCTCCCTTCGAGCCGATAGATTCAACGAAAGATTTCGCGCTACGGGAAGGCGGCAACGCAGCGAGCGCCCGGGAGCATAGTTTACTATGTGACCGGGGCGAGCGAGGAAGCCAACGCGCCCGTAGCGTGAAAGATAAAGTTGAATCGACAGGGCGGCACTTTGCCCGCATACTGAATGCTGCTTTTTGAACCACCAGGAACAGAACCTCTGACAATGAATTTACAGCATCACTTTCTGATTGCCATGCCGGCCCTTCAGGACCCCATATTCCGCCGCTCCGTGGTTTACATCTGCGAGTACAACGATGACGGTGCGATGGGTATCATTATCAATAAACCGCTGGAAAATCTGCAGGTTGACGGGATTCTGGAAAAGCTGAAAATTGTCGCCGAGCCGCGCAATCCCGATATTCGCCTCGATAAGCCAGTCATGCTTGGCGGCCCGCTGGCGGAAGATCGCGGCTTTATTCTGCACTCGCCGCCCTCTGATTTCTCTTCCAGTATCCGTATTTCCGACAATACCGTGATCACCACGTCGCGGGACGTGCTGGAAACCCTCGGTACCGATAAACAGCCGAGCAACGTGCTGGTCGCGCTGGGCTACGCCTCCTGGGAGAAGGGGCAGTTGGAGCAGGAGCTGCTTGATAACGCCTGGCTCACCGCCCCGGCGGATCAGAATATTTTGTTTAAAACGCCGATTGCCGATCGCTGGCGCGAAGCGGCAAAGCTGATTGGGATCGATATTGTGACGATGCCCGGCGTTGCGGGGCACGCGTAATGAGCGGAACCTTACTGGGCTTTGATTTTGGCACCAAAAGCATCGGCGTCGCGGTTGGGCAACGCATTACCGGCACCGCCCGCCCTCTCCCGGCGCTAAAAGCGCAGGACGGGAAGCCGGACTGGAACGTTATCGAAAAGCTGCTGAAAGAGTGGCAGCCGGAAGCCGTTATCGTCGGCCTGCCGCTGAATATGGACGGCACCGAACAGCCGCTAACCGCGCGCGCGCGCAACTTCGCCAATAAAATTCACGGCCGCTTTGGGGTACAGATTACCCTACACGATGAGCGCCTGAGCACAGTGGAGGCCCGCGCCGGGCTTTTCGAGCACGGCGGATTCCGCGCCCTGAATAAAGGCAGCATCGACTCGGCCTCGGCGGTGGTTATTCTGGAAAGCTACTTCGAGCAGGGTTTTTAAGCCCGCCGAAGCCGGTGCCATCATCGTGATAACCTAGTGACGGAGATGTTCGTTAGCCCAGCTCACCGCCTGGGTACGATTCTTCACGCTCAGCTTGCGAAAGACGTTATACAGATGAGTGCGCACCGTATTTTCACTAATGAACAGCGCCCGGGCGATATCCATATTCGTCGCACCGCAGCGCAGCTCGTTTAAGATCTCACATTCCCGCTCAGTCAGCGGAGAGCTTTCCGTCGGTACCGATGCATGATTCGCCGCGTACATCGCAGGATGCATCACGCTCAGCTCGGCCGTCTGTTCGCCCTTCAGCACGGCCTTAACGCCCTCAATTAAACGCGATGCGTCATCGTCATGGCGGAAGACGCCGTAGAGCGCGGGCCACTGCGCCATCTCATAGAGCTCATACTTTTGCGCGCTGTTGATAATCAGCAGTCGCGGATTCTCGGCGTGCGTTCGAATAATATCCCGCCACACTCCGTTCAGCTTTTTATTCGCTACGGCAATATCAAATAATATTACGCAGTCCTTCGCCAGGCGCTGCGTCAGGGGCTTATTGATATTATGCAGGGTAACTGCCATCGATAAGGTTTCTGCCAATCCGCTGACAAAGGACTTACTCTGAATCGACGGGTGAGTAATAAAGACAACCTGACGAGAATGAGAATAGTCACCTGATAAATTAATCACTTAAAACTCTCCTTAGCGCGCACCCACCATCATGGTGGTTAAATGAATTAAAACAAAAAATCACATACTCATTAATAAATTGAAGTAAACTTACATATCAAAACAATATATTATGGGAATCATCCCATCCCCACAAACAGCATAATGTGAATTCATTAAAAGTGTCAAAAGGTAATCTAAACTTTTTCCCGTTTCTGCGAGGATAATACCAAATAAAATCCCTGCAGCTCATTATTCTGACGTTGTCATTTACTCTTACCTATATTTAAAATCAATTTCAAAGAACATTAATAAAACATTACGATAACAATAAGCTGCCCCGATAACTGAATATTAAATCGACGGCTGCAGGCGACCTGATAACACACGCTGTTGAAAACTTTGCGTAAAAGTCTGCATTCCGCTCTGCTGTCCGGTCTGCATAACGCCGGGCAGCTGATGGGTTTTCCCTTCGCGGATCAAATTTGCCACCGCCGGGGTATTTACCAAAAGCTCGAATAGCGCAACTCTACCGCCGGATATATCCGGCAATAATTTTTGCGCCAGCACGGCGCATAAGCTTCCCGCCAGCTGGCTGCGAACCTGCTCTTTTTCCTGCGCAGGAAAAACGTCAACCAAACGCTCAACCGCCTGCGCGGCGCCGCGGGTATGCAGCGTGGCCATCACCAGGTGCCCGGTCTCCGCCGCCGTCAGCGCCAGACGGATGGTCTCGCTGTCGCGCAGCTCGCCCAGCAAAATAACGTCCGGGTCCTGGCGCAGCGCCACCCGCAGCGCCGCGGCAAACGACGGCGCGTGGCGGCCAATTTCGCGCTGCTGAACCAGGCACCGTTCGCTGCCATGAACAAACTCCACCGGATCTTCAAGGGTCAGAATATGGCCATCGAGGCGCTGATTGAGATAGCCCACCATCGCCGCGAGGGTGGTCGATTTACCGCTGCCGGTGGCGCCGGTGACGAGGATCAGCCCGCTCTCTTCATTGAGCAGCTCGGCCAGCGCGGCGGGGACGCACAGCTCATCAAGCCGCGGGCAGGCCTCCGGCAGCAGGCGCAGCGCCAGCGATAGCCCGCGCGTGTGGGCAAATGCGCTGGCGCGAAGGCGCGGCCCGCCGGGTAGCGCCAGCGCAAAATCAACCTGCCCGCTGGCCTGCCACTGGGCCTGCTGCTCATCGTTGAGCCACTGCGCGAGTATTTTGCCGATCTCCGGCGAGGTGAAGGGCGCGGGCTCCAGCCTCCCCTGACGACGCCAGCGCGCCGCCGAGGCGTTGCACAGGTGTAGATCGGAGACGTTATGCTTTACACTAAGGGCCACGATTTCTTCCAGCTCCATAACTCATCCTCGGAATATGAACGATATTGCGCATAACCTGGCACAGGTCCGGGACAAAATCTCAGGCGCTGTCGCCCGCTGCGGCCGCTCACCAGAAGAAGTTACGCTGCTTGCAGTGAGTAAAACCAAACCTGCGAGCGCGGTCGAAGAAGCGGTGGCTGCAGGTCAGGTAGCTTTCGGTGAAAACTACGTGCAGGAAGGGGTGGAGAAAATTCGCCACTTTCAGGATGCCGGGGTTCACCATCTGCAGTGGCACTTTATTGGTCCGCTGCAGTCGAACAAAAGCCGTCTGGTGGCAGAGCATTTCGACTGGTGCCACACCGTCGACCGGCTGAAGATCGCCGCCCGGCTTAGCGAGCAGCGTCCGGCGCATCTGCCGCCGCTTAACGTGTTGATTCAAATTAATATCAGCGACGAGCACAGCAAATCAGGCATTCCGCCTGAGGCGCTCGATGCACTAGCGGCAGAGATCGACGCCCTGCCGAATCTGCGGCTGCGCGGGTTAATGGCCATTCCGGCCCCCGAGTCAGAATATGTAAGGCAGTTTGCCGTCGCCCAACAAATGGCGGTAGCATTTGCGCGACTTAAGGCGCACTACCCTGCGGTCGATACGTTGTCTCTGGGAATGTCGGATGATATGGAAGCCGCTATCGCGGCGGGAAGCACTATGGTGCGCATCGGGACCGCAATCTTCGGTGCGCGCGACTACAGCAAAAATTAAGGAATCTGAGGAACGCCATGAAGACGTTGACTTTCCTGCTTTCAACGGTCATTGAACTCTACACGATGATCATGTTGTTACGCGTCTGGATGCAGTGGGCACGCTGCGACTTTTACAACCCCTTCTCGCAGTTTGTGGTGAAGGCAACCCAGCCGGTGGTTGGGCCGCTGCGCCGCATTATCCCGGCCATGGGGCCGCTCGATAGCGCCTCGCTGCTGCTGGCCTTTATTCTCTGCGTCATCAAAGCCATCGTGCTGTTTATGGTGGTCACCTTCCAGCCGATTATCTGGATTTCCGCGCTGCTGATTCTGATTAAGACTATCGGCCTGCTGATTTTCTGGGTCCTGCTGCTGATGGCGATTATGAGCTGGGTGAGCCAGGGCCGCAGCCCGGTTGAATACGTGCTGATGCAGCTCGCCGACCCGCTGCTGCGCCCGATTCGCAGAATGCTGCCGTCGATGGGCGGGATCGACTTCTCGCCGATGGTGCTGGTTCTGCTGCTGTACGTGATTAATATGGGCATTTCCGAACTGCTTCAGGCAACCGGTAACGTGCTGCTTCCGGGGCTGTGGATGGCGCTATGAGTGCCGTCGAAGCCTGCGCCGACGGGCTGGTCCTGCGGCTGTATATTCAGCCCAAGGCCAGCCGCGATAGCATCGTTGGTTTACATGGCGACGAGCTCAAAGTCGCCATTACCGCCCCGCCCGTTGATGGTCAGGCAAATGCCCACCTGATTAAGTTCCTCGCCAAACAGTTTCGCGTCGCGAAAAGCCAGGTGCTTCTTGAAAAAGGCGAGCTGGGCCGCCACAAGCAGATAAAAATCATCAACCCGCAACAGATCCCGACTCAGGTCGCGGCGCTGACAGAATAAGAGCCTCGCTCTAAACAGGATTAATCATGCAAAAAGTTGTTCTCGCCACCGGCAATGCCGGAAAGGTCCGCGAGCTGGCCTCGCTGCTGGAAGATTTCGGTCTGGATATCGTTGCTCAAACCGAGCTGGGAGTCGACAACGCCGAAGAAACCGGCCTGACGTTTATCGAAAACGCCATTCTGAAAGCCCGTCATGCCGCAGAGATTACCGGCCTGCCGGCGATTGCCGATGACTCCGGCCTGGCGGTAGATGCGCTCGGCGGCGCGCCGGGGATCTACTCCGCTCGCTACTCCGGCGAAGATGCCAGCGACCAGCAGAACCTGGAAAAGCTGCTCGATGCTCTGCGCGACGTCCCTGACGATAAGCGCCAGGCGCAGTTCCACTGCGTGCTGGTCTACCTGCGCCATGCAGCCGATCCGACGCCGATTGTTTGTCACGGCAGCTGGCCCGGCGTGATTGCCCGCAGCGCGGCAGGCAGCGGCGGATTTGGCTATGACCCTATTTTCTTTGTTCCGTCCGAGGGGAAAACCGCGGCGGAGCTGAGCCGTGAAGAAAAAAGCGCGATATCCCACCGCGGGCGCGCGCTGAAACTGTTACTGGAAGCATTACGTAATGGCTAATATGCCGCCTCTGAGCCTGTATATTCACATCCCGTGGTGCGTGCAGAAGTGCCCGTACTGCGATTTTAACTCGCATGCGTTAAAGGGTGAGGTGCCGCACGACGACTACGTGCAGCACCTGCTCAACGATCTGCAGGCCGACGCGCACTACGCCCAGGGCCGTGAAATCAGGACTATTTTTATCGGCGGCGGCACCCCTAGCCTGCTCTCCGGGCCGGCGATGCAAACGCTGCTTGACGGCGTTCGCGCCTGCCTGCCGCTGGCCGCCGACGCCGAGATCACCATGGAGGCCAACCCCGGCACCGTGGAGGCCGATCGCTTTGTCGAGTATCAGCGCGCGGGGGTCAACCGGATCTCCATCGGCGTGCAGAGCTTTAGCGAGGCAAAGTTGCAGCGTCTGGGACGTATTCACGGCCCGGCCGAAGCGAAACGCGCGGCGCATCTGGCCACCGGCCTCGGCCTGCGCAGCTTCAACCTCGACCTGATGCATGGCCTGCCGGACCAGTCTCTGGACGAAGCGCTGGATGATCTGCGCCAGGCCATCGAGCTCAACCCGCCGCACCTGTCGTGGTATCAGCTGACGATTGAGCCCAATACCCTCTTCGGCTCCCGTCCGCCGGTGCTGCCGGATGACGATGCGCTGTGGGATATTTTTGAGCAAGGGCATCGGCTGCTGACGGCGGCAGGCTATCAGCAGTATGAAACCTCCGCCTACGCCAAACCCGGCTATCAGTGCCAGCACAATCTTAACTACTGGCGCTTTGGCGACTACCTCGGCATCGGCTGCGGGGCGCACGGTAAGGTTACTTTCCCTGACGGACGCATTCTGCGCACGGCGAAAACGCGCCATCCGCGGGGTTACATGGAAGGCCGTTACCTTGAGCGCCAGCACGACGTCGAGGCGGCGGATAAGCCGTTCGAATTCTTTATGAACCGTTTCCGCCTGCTGGAAGCCGCGCCGCGCGACGAGTTCAGCCGCTACACCGGCCTGGATGAGAGCGTGATTCGCCCGCAAATTGATGCCGCCATCGCCCAGGGCTACCTGGCTGAAGACGCGCGCAGCTGGCAGATAACCGAGCACGGTAAACTGTTTTTAAACTCGCTGCTGGAGCTGTTCCTCAGCGAAGATTAAGCATCCGGGCGGCCCTTCGCCGCCCGTTTTTTTCCCCGCGTTTCCTCCACTCTTACGGCCGCTTTCCCTCCGCGCTTCGGTCAAATCCCCTGCGCCTTTTTTATTCAGATCTTTGCAGACAGTCACAAATACACATCGATATTTTTCCATTTCTTGACTCCTTTTTTGCGCGGTGGTAATCCTGCTTCATCGGTTGAGCAAATGTAAAACCGAAGTATCCTACATGTGAATTATTGGTAACTCTTATTAAAAAAGTCTTTATGACGTCGGCCGAGGCCGGCGGGCTCAAGCATATAAAAAAGAGGGTAAGGCAATGAATTACCGTAAAGTTTTTATCGCACTTGCAACAATCTCCGCCGGCGTTACCGCTTCAGCACAGGCCGCGGAATCCGCCACGGTCGCCTTTTTAATGCCCGACCAGGCGTCGACGCGCTACGAGCAGCATGATTTTCCTGGCTTCAAGACGGAAATGAGCAAACTGTGCGCCGACTGCAAGGTCATTTATCAAAACGCCAACGCCAGCGCCAGCCTGCAGCAGCAGCAGTTCAACTCGGTCATCGCCCAGGGCGCGAAAGTTATCGTTCTCGATCCGGTGGACTCTTCCGCCGCCGCCGCGCTGGTTGCCAACGCCCAGGCGCAGGACGTCAAAGTGATCGCCTACGATCGCCCGATCCCGGCGAAACCGGCTGATTTCTACGTCTCGTTTGATAACGAAGGCATTGGCTATGCCATCTCTAAGTCCTTGACCGACCACCTGAAAGAGAGCGGCGTACCGCAGGATGCCGGGGTGCTGCAAATCAACGGATCTCCGACCGACGCGGCGGCGGGCCTGATCCGCGACGGTATCCACCGCGGCCTGAAAGAGTCGGGCTACAAAACCCTGGCGGAATTTGATACGCCGGAATGGGCGCCGCCAAAAGCGCAGGAGTGGGCGGCCGGGCAGATAACCCGCTTTGGTGACAAAATCAAAGGCGTGGTTGCCGCTAACGACGGTACCGGCGGCGGGGCGATTGCCGCCTTCAAAGCCGCCGGCGTCCAGCCGTTGCCGCCGGTGACCGGCAATGACGCCACCATCGCCGCGCTGCAGCTGATCATTGCCGGCGACCAGTACAACACCATCTCAAAACCGTCTGAAATCGTCGCCGCGGCGGCGGCGAAAGTGGCCGTTGATTTTATTCAGGGTAAGAAGCCGCAGGCCAGCACCACCCTGTACAACACCCCTTCGCAGCTCTTCACCCCGGCGGTGATCACCGCGAAAAATATTAAAGCGGAAATCTTCGATAAAAAGATCCAGACCTACGCTCAGGTTTGTACCGGCGAATACGCCGCAGCCTGCCAGAAGTTAGGCATCGAAAAGTAATTTTGCCCACGCGCCCGTCATCCAACGGCGGGCGTTGTTTCGCAATAATTGAGGTCTCTTCCATGTCGCAAGAACAAGGGAAAACATCCCCCGCCGGGCAACCGATCCTGAAGCTCAGCAACGTCTCTAAACACTTTGGCGCCGTCTGCGCCCTGGCCGATATCGAGCTGGAGGTCCACGCCGGTGAAGTGGTGGCGCTGGTTGGCGATAACGGCGCGGGAAAATCTACGCTGGTCAAAATCCTCGCCGGCGTGCATCAGCCCACCGACGGCACCATCGAGTTTGACGGCAGGGTCGTCACTCTTGATAGCCCGGGGAAGGCGCTGGAATACGGCATCGCCACGGTTTTCCAGGATTTAGCGCTGTGCGAAAACCTGGACGTGGTAGCCAACCTGTTTTTAGGCCAGGAGATCTCGCCTTTGCAGCTGGATGAAGTTGCCATGGAGGTGCGGGCGTGGACGCTGCTGCAGGAGCTGGCGGCGCGCATTCCGTCGGTGCGCGAACCCATCGCTTCGCTTTCCGGCGGCCAGCGTCAAACCGTGGCCATTGCCCGCTCTCTGCTGATGAATCCGAAAATTATCATGCTGGATGAGCCGACCGCCGCCCTCGGCGTCGCCCAGACGGCAGAAGTGCTCAACCTGATCGAGCGCGTTCGCGAACGCGGCCTCGGCGTCATTATTATCAGCCATAACATGGAAGACGTGCGCGCGGTGGCCGATCGCATCGTGGTGCTGCGCCTCGGGCGCAATAAAGGGGTCTTCACCCCCGACGCCACCAACCAGGAGCTGGTCGCCGCCATTACCGGCGCAACGGAAAACGCCGTTTCGCGCCGCGTTGAACGTAAATCACAGTTAAGTTCTTCTGGAGTGGTTTAATTTTATGAACAGCAAGACAGAATCCCGCCCGGCCCTGGATCGCAGCGACGAGCGCGTCCAGCACAACGATGGTCTGTTCGGCGCGCTGCGTGCGCAAATCAATCGCATCAAGACCGGCGATCTCGGCACCGCCCCGGTGATCGCCGGGCTGATCGTTATCTCCCTGGTGTTTACCTGGCTCAACCCGGTGTTTATTGCGCCGAACAACCTCGTTAACCTGCTTTTTGACTGCGCCACCGTCGGCTTTATCTCTCTGGGGATCGTCTGCGTGCTGATGCTGGGGGAAATCGACCTTTCGGTAGGTTCGATGAGCGGCCTGGCCTCGGCGATGGTCGGCGTCCTGTGGGTCAACGCGGGCTGGCCAGTGGCGGCGGCTATCGGCGTCGCGCTGCTGTGCGGCATCGCCGTCGGCCTGATTTACGCCGTGCTCTATAACCGGGTCGGGATGCCGAGCTTCGTGGCGACGCTCGCCGGCCTGCTGGCGCTGCTCGGAATGCAGCTGTACATTCTCGGCCCCAGCGGCAGCATCAACCTGCCCTACGCCTCGCCGCTGGTTCGCTTCGGCCAGCTGATGGTGATGCCGGGCTGGTTCTCCCATACCATGGCGCTGCTGCCCGGCCTGGCTTTGCTGACGTTTGGCCTGAAAACCCGCGTACGCCGCCTGCAGGCCAACCTCTCCGCCGAGTCCGTTAGTTCGCTGCTGCTGCGCGCGGCGCTGCTGACGGTGATTTTTGAGGCCGCCGTTTTCTATCTCAACCTGGGCCGCGGCGTGCCGTGGATTTTTGGTCTGTTTGTCGCGGCTGCGATGGTGCTCAACTATGCGCTGAAGCGGACAAAATGGGGCCGCTCGATGTTTGCGGTCGGCGGCAACCGGGAGGCCGCGCGCCGTTCGGGAATTAACGTCAGGGCTATTTACGTCAGCGCCTTCGTGCTCTGCGCGACCCTGGCGACGTTCGGGGGGATTCTGGCGGCTTCGCGCCTGGCCTCTGCCAGCCAGCAGGCCGGCACCGGCGACGTGAACCTCAACGCCATCGCTGCGGCGGTGATCGGCGGCACCAGCCTGTTTGGCGGGCGCGGCAGCGCCTGGTCCGCGCTGCTGGGGATCATCGTGATTCAGTCGATTTCGAACGGCCTGACGCTGCTGAATCTGCCCTCATCGCTGCGCTATATCATTACCGGCTGCGTGCTGGCGATTGCGGTGATTATCGACTCGCTGGCCCGCCGCTCCCGCGTGTCGCACGGGCGTGCCTGAATCGAGAGGTTTAAAGAGAATATTGCGCGGTTCGGACGTTACGGGCCGCGCAATGAAAGAAAAGGTTATTTCAGCGAGCTCACCAGCGCCTTGCGGCTCTCTTCAAGGGAAACCACCCGGCTGCAGACGTCTTTGCCGAACTGCTGGAAATCCGCTTCCTGGTTCTTCCACTCCTCCTGAATCGCCGTTTGCAGGCCGCCGAGGCTACCGAGGATCCCCTGCAGCGGATTGCCGCCGCCCTTGAGAACCGCCTTCGCGCCCATCTCGTTAATGCTGTCCTGCAGGATGCCGCCCATCGCCTGATTGACCAGCTGCTGGCCGTCGGCGCGGACCTGATCGATCGCTTTATAGTGGAAGGTCAACCCATCGCTGCGGTGTTCAATAATACGGTTCATCTGGGTTTTTAGCTGCGTGTCCAGTTTGGTCAGGCGGCCGTGCATGCTGCTGCTGGTTCCCACCTGCTCGGTGATGATTTTATCCAGCGCCGTGCGGCCTTTTTCAACCCGGGCGCGGGCGCCGTCGTCAATCCACGGCAGGCTGCTGCGCAGGCCGGCCTGATAGTCCTGGGCCTGCTCGCGCTGGGCCGCGTTCAGGGAATACTGTTTTCCGTTCCAGGTCAGGCTGCCGTCCGGCATAATCACCAGATCGCCGTTCTCCCCTTTCACCTGCACCTGCTGCGGGCTGAGGATCACGTCGTCACGCGGCGTGACGCTACACTGGTAGTCCGCATGCGCGGTTAAAGCGGTAACGGACAGCGCCACCGCCAGCAGCGTTTTGCGCATCATAAAACTCCCTTCAGACAAAGCGGGTCGGCAATTGCCGACCCTGGTCAAACTTAGTCCCACCAGATGTCAAAAAGTTCGCTGGTGCGCACGTCGGCAAGCTGCCGCTCTTCCAGCCACTTGCGGACAATCGCCTGGTGCTCTTCGGTGCATTTACCGATCTCCTGCATGCAGATCAGGCCTTCCCAGGAGAGGTAGCCGCTGCCGTCAAACGCCAGCTTGTTCGGCTCAATCACTTCGTTGATCAGGTCATTTACGGTCTGGTCGATATGCTCTTCGCTGCTCCCTTCCGGGAAACGCCAGGCGACGGAGAAGCCCATTTCCTGAAACTCGTCGATATGCATTTTCTTACGCAGACGACGGCTACGATTCTTTGCCATTATTTCACCCTCTCGAACATTAAGTCCCATACGCCGTGGCCAAGACGATGGCCACGCTGTTCAAATTTGGTTACCGGGCGCGATTCCGGGCGCGGTACATAGTCGTTGCTTTCAGACCGGTTACGATAGCCGTCGAGCGACGACATCACTTCCAGCATATGCTCGGCGTATTGCTCCCAGTCGGTCGCCATATGGAAAACGCCGCCGAGCTTGAGCTTGCTTTTCACCAGTTCAGCAAACGGCGCCTGCACGATGCGGCGTTTATTATGCCGCGCTTTGTGCCACGGGTCAGGGAAAAACAGCTGCACCATATTGAGGGAGTTATCCGCAATCATGGTGTGCAGCACTTCGACCGCATCGTGGCACATCACGCGCAGGTTTTGTACACCCTCTTCCTCGGCGGAAGCGAGGCACGCCCCGACGCCCGGAGAGTGGACTTCAATACCGAGGAAATTCTGCTCCGGTTTCGCCTTAGCCATCGCCACCAGCGAGGCGCCCATGCCAAAACCGATCTCTAAGGTGACCGGCGCCTCGCGGCCAAACAGCGAAGCTAAATCAAGCGGTGCATCGGTGAACTCAACGCCCATCACCGGCCAGAGAGTATCCAACGCGTGCTGTTGCCCTTTAGTCAGGCGGCCCTGGCGGCGGACGAAGCTACGAATGCGGCGCAGAGGACGGCCGTTTTCATCGAACTCCGGAGATATGACGTCGTTTTTCATAAAGGTTAGGTCTGCTTGTGAATGTGTGCGGAAAACGGGCATTATCCAAAGTTACCCGACGGATGCAAGGGTTTACAGCCTCTCGCCCTTGTGCTGCAATCTGCCACCCTGTTATCGCAATTCCGGAGCTGCAGCTTTGACTTTTCTCGCCGCGCAATTTTCAGCCCAGGTGCTGGAGTGGTACGACAAATACGGGCGTAAAACCCTGCCATGGCAAATCGGCAAAACGCCCTACAAAGTATGGCTCTCCGAGGTGATGTTGCAACAAACGCAGGTGGCAACGGTTATCCCTTATTTTGAACGCTTTATGGCGCGTTTCCCAACGGTGAGCGATCTGGCGAAGGCCCCGCTGGACGAAGTCCTGCATCTGTGGACCGGCCTCGGCTACTACGCCCGGGCGCGTAATTTACATAAGGCGGCGCAGCAGGTGGCCAGCCAGCACGGCGGCGAATTCCCGCAGACCTTTGACGAAGTGGCCGCGCTGCCCGGAGTCGGGCGCTCGACGGCGGGCGCCATTTTATCGCTCTCTCTTGGTAAGCACTTTCCAATTCTCGACGGCAACGTGAAGCGCGTGCTGGCACGCTGCTATGCGGTAAGCGGCTGGCCGGGGAAAAAAGAGGTCGAGAAGCGGCTGTGGGGGATTAGCGAAAAGGTCACGCCGGCCAAAGGCGTCGAGCGTTTTAACCAGGCGATGATGGATCTCGGGGCGATCGTCTGCACCCGTTCGAAGCCCAAGTGCGAGCTTTGCCCGCTGAATAACGGCTGCGAGGCGTACGCCAATAATTCATGGACTCAATATCCAGGCAAGAAACCGCAGCAGACTATTCCGCAACGCAGCGGCTATTTTCTGCTGATGCAGCACGGCGACGAGGTGTTTCTCACCCAGCGCCCGCCGGTGGGCCTGTGGGGCGGATTATTCTGCTTTCCACAGTTTGAAGACGAAGAGACGCTGCGCGAGTGGCTGACACAGCGGCAGATCGAGACTAATAATCTGACGCAGTTGACCGCATTTCGCCACACTTTCAGCCATTTCCACCTGGATATTGTGCCGATGTGGCTTACAGTGCACTCATCAGGCGCATGCATGGATGAAGCCGGCGCACTCTGGTATAACTTAGCGCAGCCGCCGTCGGTCGGTCTGGCGGCTCCCGTGGAACGTCTGTTGCAACAGCTGAAGGCCGGGGCGCTGGTATAGCGTTCTGGCGAATTAAAGAGGATCAATCATGAGCAGAACTATTTTTTGTACCTTCCTGCAGCGCGAAGCGGATGGCCAGGATTTCCAGCTCTACCCGGGCGATCTCGGCAAACGCATCTATAACGAGATCTCCAAAGAGGCCTGGGCCCAGTGGCAGCACAAGCAGACCATGCTGATCAACGAGCAGAAGCTCAACATGATGAACGTCGAGCACCGCAAGCTGCTGGAACAGGAGATGATCAAGTTCCTGTTTGAAGGCAAAGATGTGCATATCGAAGGCTATACGCCGCAGGAAAAATCGTAAGCGCCAGACCGCGGTTACGCACAATCCACACAACGCACGCTCCCGGAATGATGAAAAAATATTTAGCGCTAGCGCTCATTGCGCCTTTGCTCGTTTCGTGTTCCACCTCGAATAAACGAGGTGGCGAGTACAACGAGGCCTGGGTTAAAGACACCAACGGCTTCGATATCCTGATGGGTCAGTTCGCCCATAACGTCGAAAATATTTGGGGCTATAACGAGGTTCTGCTTGCCGGGCCTAAGGACTACGTTAAGTACACCGATCAATATCAGACCCGCAGCCACATCAACTTTGATGAGGGGACCATCACCGTTGAAACCATCGCCGGCACCGATCCTGCCGGGCGCCTGCGCCAGGCGATTATCAAAACCCTGCTGATGGGCGACGATCCGAACTCCATCGACCTCTATTCCGACGTCGACGACATTCAGATTTCGAAAGAGCCGTTTCTCTATGGCCAGGTGGTGGATAACACCGGCGCGTCGATTCGTTGGGAGTGGCGCGCCGCGCGCTTTGCCGACTATCTACTGCAAACTCGCCTTAAGAGCCGCAGCAACGGCCCGCGGATGATCTACAGCATCACCATCAACCTGGTGCCGAACCACCTCGATAAGCGTGCGCATAAATATATCGGCATGGTACGCCAGTCGGCGCGGAAGTACGGCATTGACGAGTCGCTGATTCTGGCGATTATGCAGACCGAATCCTCTTTCAACCCTTACGCCGTCAGCAACTCCGACGCGCTGGGCCTGATGCAGGTCGTCCAACACAGCGCCGGGAAAGACGTTTTCCGCGCTCAGGGGAAATCGGGCCTGCCGAGCCGCAGCTTCCTGTTCGATCCGGCCAACAATATCGACACCGGTACCGCATATCTGGCGATGCTGAACAACGTCTATCTCGCCGGCATCGACAACCCCACCTCGCGGCGCTACGCGGTCATCACCGCCTATAACGGCGGCGCGGGCAGCGTGCTGCGGGTCTTCTCCAGCGATAAGGTCCAGGCCGCCAATATCATTATCAGCATGACGCCGGGCGACGTCTACTCGACGCTCACCACCCGCCACCCCTCCGGGGAATCCCGCCGCTACCTGTATAAAGTCAACACGGCGCAGAAATCCTACCGCCGCAAATAGGATTGCCCTCCTTTACCCGGCTCTCAGCGCGAGAGCCGGGTCGTCCAGCCTTTTTCCGCATCGCTCCATACGAAAACGTTATTTGCGTCACAATCTAATCTGCAAATTAATATGGATTGCATTTATTTGCGGAAGGTAACAAAACATGATGCCGCTTACTGATAGAATTTCATCAAATCGTAGCCCTGAATGTAACCATAACAACAGCTCCCCCGCTTACTCGTGAGGAAAATAACATGAACCTTAAGCTGCAGCTTAAAATATTGTCGTTTCTGCAGTTCTGCCTGTGGGGTAGTTGGCTGACTACGCTAGGCTCCTATATGTTTGTGACGCTTAAGTTTGACGGAGCGTCAATCGGTGCCGTATACAGCTCGCTGGGTATCGCCGCCGTGTTCATGCCTACGCTGCTGGGTATCGTGGCGGATAAGTGGATCAGCGCGAAGTGGGTGTATGCGCTATGCCATCTGGTCGGGGCGGGGACGCTGTTTATGGCGGCCCAGGTCACCACGCCGGGTGAGATGTTCCTGGTTATTCTCCTCAACTCGCTGGCCTATATGCCAACGCTCGGGCTGATTAACACCATCTCCTACTATCGCCTGAAATCCTCCGGGATGGATATCGTCGCCGATTTCCCGCCGATTCGTATCTGGGGAACCATCGGTTTTATCATCGCCATGTGGGCCGTCAGCTTCGCCGGCTTCGAGCTGAGCCATATGCAGCTTTATATCGGCGCAACGCTCTCCGTCGTGCTGGCGCTGTTCACCCTGACGCTGCCGCATATTCCGGTCTCTAACCAGCAGAAAAACCAGAGCTGGAGCACTATGCTGGGCCTGGACGCCTTTGCCCTGTTCAAAAACAAGCGGATGGCGATCTTCTTTATCTTCTCCATGCTGTTAGGCGCTGAACTGCAGATCACCAACATGTTCGGCAATACCTTCCTGCACAGCTTCGACAATAACCCGCTGTTCGCGGGCAGCTTTATCGTCGAACATGCGTCGGTAATGATGTCGATTTCCCAAATCTCCGAAACCCTGTTTATCCTGACCATCCCGTTCTTCCTGAGCCGCTACGGCATTAAGAACGTCATGCTGATCAGTATCGTGGCGTGGATGCTGCGCTTCGGCCTGTTCGCATACGGCGACCCGACGCCGTTCGGCACCGTGCTGCTGGTTCTGTCGATGATTGTCTACGGCTGCGCCTTCGACTTCTTCAACATCTCGGGTTCGGTGTTCGTCGAGAAAGAGGTGAGACCGGAAATTCGCGCCAGCGCCCAGGGGATGTTCCTGATGATGACCAACGGCTTTGGCTGCATTCTCGGCGGCATCGTCAGCGGGAAAGTAGTGGAGATGTATACCACCGACGGCATCACCAACTGGCAGCCGGTGTGGCTGATCTTCGCCGGATACTCGCTGGTTCTGGCCTTCGCCTTCGTCGCGCTGTTTAAATACAAACACGAGCGTGTACCGGCCGGCGTGCAGACCACCCCCGCGCATTAACCGATTGTTCCCTCCCCTCTCTTCGGGGGAGGGAAATTAACCGCACTTCGCTAAAACCCACGCCACCGACAGTAAATCCGCACTCCCTCCCGGGCTTAAATGACGCCTTATCAGCGCCCGGTCCATCTCCAGTAAACGCCGGCGATCCCAGCCGTTTGCCAGCAGCGTTCGCGCATAGCTCTGCACATATCGCAGCCCGTGAATACCGCCGCGCGACACCAGATTACTGTCCGGATTCACCGCCATCAGGCGCAGGAGCAAATCATGCAGCTGGCGGCCGTTCCACTGGGGCAAGACGCGACGTACCGTCGCAAAACCACTTTCCGCCTCACCGCGGGCGCCGGTTAAACCCAACTGCCGGAACTGACGTTCGCCTGCGGTTGTTGTCACGCTGCGGCCAGCCAGCTCGCGGGCCACCAGCCCCCTGCACAGAATCCCCACTTCGCGACAGAGGCTTGACGCGGTCACCTCCCGCACCCTTCCGGCGGCAAAACAGAGTAGCCCGAGAGCAAATATCCCCCCTTTATGAGTATTCACGCCACCGGTTGCGGCATACATTGCCTGCTCGCAGGCAATGCCCATCGGGCGTAGCAGGCGCAACTGCTCGCCTGCCGGTTGGTCTGCGTAGTCACTCCCCAGCGCGGTAAAGCGGGAGAGCCACGGCGCAATCGCGGTAATACTGCGGACAAACAGAGCGTGGTCCATATCGTGATGAGCCCCGTTGTTGAGTCGGTCCACCAGCCCCGGCTTAGGGGTCAGCTCCAGCTCCTGCCAGAGGGCCTCTTCCGCCAGACGAGGGACCTCAATGGCGCAAAATTTAGTCGCGGGCAAACCAGTCATTGATAATCTTCTCCACACTTCCCACCACCTGCCCGATCGGATGCTTGCGCGATCGAGAGCAGACATGCGCCGGCTCATCACACACCAGGCAGCGGCGCATGTGCAGGCCAAGCGACAGGCGGCCAACGTGGCCATCCTGCGGGCAGATCACATCCAGGTCCCACAGCCTGCCGAGCGGATGGCTCTGCTCTAACGTCACGCAGTGGGCCTTGATCTCCGGCGCATTGTGCGCCACGGACCACATCGCCTCAGGCCCCGTCGGGAGCCACAGTATCTGGCGATCCCGCACCGGCCAGCGGTTCTCCCACAGCAGCTGGTCGCACATCTGTAGCGCCACGCCCATCGTATTGCGGTAGCGGAGACTATTTTTTACCGTTCCCGGCGTTACCAGGGTCAGCGAAATAATCGGCTGTTGATAACGTTTTAGCCAGTCAGCCTGGCGCGCCGCGCGGCATTCTTTCGCCGCCAGCCACGCCTCAAGGCTGACACCCGCCGCCGCGGGTGTCGCAGTGTTCATGTTGCTACTCCTTAACCTGGCGCACGGTATCAATCACCCGCCCGTCGCGGTAGCGAATGACGCCGACGATTTTGTCTGTGAATTCAATGGGTTTTGGGATCCCGCTTAGCGAGATAGCCCGCGCATACAGCGCGTCGATATCGACGATGTTCATCCCGGCGGCAATCAGGCGCGCGCGGATCTCCGGTCGCGCCGGATTCACCGCAATCCCGTGGTCGGTGACCAGCACGTCGATGCTTTCTCCCGGCGTCAGTCGCGTCGTCACCCGCTTGACTACCGTGGGAATGCGGCTGCGCAGCAGCGGGGCGACGACAATAGTCAGGTTTGCCGCTGCCGCCACATCACAGTGACCGCCGGACGCCCCGCGCATCACGCCGTCGGAACCGGTAATCACGTTAACGTTGAAATCGACGTCGATTTCCAGCGCGCTGAGAATAGCCACGTCCAGCTGGTCACAGCTCGCCGCCTTGCTGCCCGGGTTGGCATAGACATTGGTGGAGATCTCCACGTGATTGGGGTTGCGCGCCAGCGAAGCGGCCGCCTGACCGTCGAAGCACTGCGTATCGAGCAGCTTGTCAATCAGCCCTTTCTCGTGCAGATCCACCAGACTGCCGGTAATCCCACCCAGCGCAAAGCGGGCTTTCACGCCGCCGTGCTCCATCTTCTCTTCCATAAAGCGGGTGCAGGCGGTAGCCGCCGCCCCGGAGCCGGTCTGCATCGAAAAACCGGCTCTGAAGTAACCGGAGTGCTCAATCACATCTGCCGCATAGCGGGCGATCATCAGTTCACGCGGGTTACTGGTGACGCGCGCCGCACCGACGCTGATCTTCGCCGGGTCGCCCACGCTATCAACCTGTACGATGTAATCCACCTGATCCTGCATCAGGCTCGCCGGCATATTGGGGAAAGGCACCAGTTCTTCGGTCAGCAGCACCACCCGCCGGGCAAAGTGCGCATCGACCATCGCATAGCCGAGCGAACCGCAGCAGGAGCGCCCGTGGGTACCGTTGGCATTGCCGAACTCATCGCTGCACGGCACACCGAGAAACGCGACGTCAATATTCAGTTCACCATCCTGTAGTAATTTCACCCGCCCGCCGTGGGAATGGATCTGCACCGGCTCATCCATCACTCCGTAGGAGATAGCCTCCGCCAGTTTCCCGCGCATCCCTGAGGTATAAATGCGGCGAATCACTCCGTTCTGGATATGTTCGATAAGGGCATCGTTGCAGGTCATCAGTGAGCTGGAAGCCAACGTCAGGCCTTTAAAACCCATTTGCGCAAGCTTCGCCACTACGCTGTTAATCACCCGATCGCCTTCACGGAAGGCATGGTGAAAGGAGATAGTCATTCCGTCCTGCAGGCCGCTGCGCGCCACCGCCTCTTCGAGGGATGCACACAGCTTACGGCGATGCTTTTCCTCCACGTCGGCCAGCCAGGGCGTAGCGCTGAGGGCAGAATCAAACGGTTTTAAATCCCGCAGATGAGGGAAGGTCGCATGGAGAAGTTCTGTCTGGTTCATTGTTTTATCCTTAACGGCGCACGCCAGAGGCGGCCGCGCGTTCCAGCACTCTCTGTGCGTGGTTAATAATCGGGGCATCGACCATTTTGCCGTTGAGCGAGACCACGCCCAGGCCATTGCGTTCCCCCTCCTGCGCGGCTTCAATCACTAACTGTGCGTGTTCGACCTCCTGCCGGGTTGGCGCATACGCATTGTGCAGCAGGTCAATCTGACGCGGGTTAATCAACGATTTGCCGTTAAAGCCCATTCTGCGGATCAACTCGACTTCGCGCAGGAATCCGGCTTCGTCGTTCACGTCTGACCACACCACGTCGAAGGCATCGATACCGGCTGCCCGGGCGGCATGCAGTACCGCGCAGCGGGCGTAGAACAGTTCGGTACCGTCGCTGCGCTCGGTCTGCATATCCATCACATAATCAAAGGCCGCCAGCGCAATCCCAATCAGCCGTGGGGAACGACGGGCAATGGCCACGGCGTTAATGACGCCAACGGCCGACTCAATCGCCGCCATGATGCGGGTGGACCCCACTTCACGCCCGCAGTCGCGCTCGATACGCACCAGGTGGCTTTCCAGTTCGTCGATATCTTCCGGAGTATCGGTTTTCGGCAATCGGATCACATCCACGCCAGCCCGCACGGCGGCTTCCAGATCCAGCAAGCCAAACGGCGTGCTCAGCGGGTTAATGCGCACCACGGTTTCGATATCCTGATACATCGGGTGCTGGAGCGCATGCCAGACCAGCAGGCGCGCGCTGTCTTTCTCACGCAGCGCCACCGCGTCCTCAAGATCGAACATGATCGAATCGGGACGGTAAATAAAGGCGGTAGAGAGCATGGCTGCGTTAGCGCCCGGCAGGAATAACATGCTACGACGGAGCCTGTTCATCACAGTGTCCTCCAGTCGATATGCGGTTCATCGACGGCGCGTAGCACCGCGCTTTGCAGTCGCGCACGAATGACACAATCCAGCGCGCCTTTATCTTCGATGATAATCAATCCCTGCCGCACCACCATCGCGCGCAGCGTTTCCTCAACCACCTGACGAATCTGCTCGCCAAACTGCTTCATCACTTCACTGTGGATGACAATCTCCAGCTCGCCGTCGGCGGGGGAGATTTTCACCATCAGGTCGCTGGACTCCTGCGTACCGGCCAGCGCCTCCCTTACAATTTTCATGTTCGTTTCCTGATAGTTAAGCGACTTCCGCGCTGTAGTGCGCTTCGAGATGCGCGAAAGTGGATTCCGGGACAATGTCCCGAATACGAGAATACTGCTCTGTCTTAAGTAAACGACGGACTTCCGAGGCCGAAATGGCGCTGCCCCCGGCCTTAATACGGGCCACCTCCTCAACGTGGATGTGGCCAGCCAGCAGTTCATGCAACGTCTGATTGTACTGACGGGTGATATCGCAAAACGGCTCGGAGCCGATAAAACGATGGGTAATGCCGAGAGACGGCGCGATGTAGTCGCGAAAGATCAGCACGTCGATTTCACTCCACGCCTGCTGCACTTTTCCGCTCTCTTTCAGGAAGTAGGCCGGAAAAGTGGCGCGCGAGATGATGTACTGCGAGCCCTCGTGCACGGAGACATTCGGCAGATGTGCCACTCCGGCCTGTACCATCTCCAGACGCGCGGTGAACGGAAAGAAAGAGGCGTCTTCACGTACCACAAACAGATGCAGCCAGTCGCAGCGTGCCGCCGCGTGTTCCACCAGATGACGGTGGCCAAGCGTGAACGGATTAGCGTTCATGACAATCGCGCCGATATCCTGGCCAGGCCGGCGCTCTCCGCGCAGCGAACGGCAGTAGCGGGCGATGCCCTGCGGCGTGTTTTCCATCAATACCGCGTTATTGCCACTGCGGGCGACAGGCCAGAAGCCGCTGCGGGCAAAGCGCACCTCGTTACAGGGCCGGGTGCAAAGGAAGAGATGAAAATGGCCGCGCGCGAGGGCGACGTTTTCCACTTCAGCCAGCAGCCGCGCGCTAAGGTTCACGCCGCGCAGCTGCTCATCGACCGCCACGCATTTGATAACGTTGGCGGCCAGCCCCGCGCAGCCCACCAGCTGCCTTCCGGACCAGGCCTCAACAAACAGCATGATATCGTTGTCCATCCCCAGACCGCTGTCCGTCAGCAGGTAACGAATCTGGCTCAAACGTTCCGGGTGTTGGGCCACTTCCGTGAAGCGAAAGTCGATAGCGGGTTGCGAGTCCATCATCACGCCCTACTCAGTGTGCCGTCGTCAGCGTGCTGGCTGGCGCTTCCATGATCACATTGCTGAGATGGCCAATATGCTCAATCTCAACCTCAATGCGATCGCCCTCCTGCATAAACAGCGGCGGGTTACGCTTTTTCCCCACCCCACCCGGCGATCCGGTGATGATCACATCGCCCGGGCTTAAGCGGGTGAAGGTGCTGAAGTACTCGATAAGCTCCGCCACCTTGTGGATCATGCTGCTGGTGTTGTCATCCTGAACCATCCGGCCGTTCAGCCAGGTGCGGATCGTCAGCTGATGCGGATCCGGGATCTCATCCGCGGTCGCCATCCACGGGCCGAATGCGCCGGTCTGCCGCCAGTTTTTCCCCGCGGTAAACCAGCTGTGCTGCCAGTCGCGTGCGGAGCCATCCATGTAGCAGCTGTAGCCGGCAACGTGGCGCAGCGCCTCCTCGCGACGGATGTTTTCGCCGCCTTTGCCGATAATCACCGCCAGTTCGCCTTCGTAGTCAAATTCGCTGGAATGGCGCGGTTTCAACACCGGCGCGTTGTGCGCCGTCTGCGAATCAGGGAAACGAACAAACAGCGTCGGCGCCGGATTGTGCTGGTCGAACTCTTTGCGCTTTTCGGCATAGTTCATGCCGACGCAGAGGATTTTTTCCGGCTGCTCAATCACCGGCAGGAAGGTGACGGCGCTCATCGGCACATCGACCGCATCGTTGAGATAGCGGCCGGCTTCCGCCAGCCCGTTGCCCTGCAGCAGCGCCTTGAGATCACCGTAGCGATCGCCGAGGCGACGACCTAAATCGATCATCCCTTCCGCCTTGACGATGCCAAAGCTACGGGTACCCTGATAGATAAAGCTTGCGAGTTTCATGATGTTTTCCTGAAAACTTAAACGAGGAAGTTGCCGAGAACCAACAGCGAGATGGAGACGTTGATCGCCCCGCCGATGCGGGTGGCAATCTGGGCGAATGGCATCAGGCTCATACGGTTGCCGGCGGTCAGAATCGCCACATCGCCGGTGCCGCCCTGTCCGCTCTGGCAGCAGGAGACGATGGCGACATCAATCGGATGCATGCCAATCTTTTTGCCGACGAAGAAACCGGTCGCCACCAGCGCAGAGACGGTGCTGATAATCACCAGCAGGTTGCTGACGGTGAAAGCGGCGACCAGTTCGTGCCATGGGGTGATCGCTACGCCAACGGCAAACAGGATGGGATAGGTCACAGAGGTCTGGAAGAATTTGTAGACCACCTGAGAACCTTCAAGAATGCGCGGGGAGACGCCGTTAAACAGCTTCACCAGCACCGCCATAAACAGCATGCCAACCGGTGCAGGCAGACCAATCAGCTTGTGGCCCAGCATCCCCAGCATATACAGCAGTACCGCCAGCAGCGCGCCGGAAGCAATGGTGGTGACGTCGACTTTGCCGGAGAAGGCAGGCTGTGAGGCCGTTTCATCGGTATTCGCGCGGTTTGGCATCAGCTGGCCTTCACCGGTCAGGTCCGGATAGCGTTTGCCGAGTTGGTTCAGACAGCCGGAGATGATAATGGCGGTGAGGCCGCCCAGCATCACCATCGGCAGGACGCGTCCCAGCGCCACGCCCTGATCCATATGCAGCAACGTCGCATAGCCGATCGACAGCGGGATCGCCCCTTCACCCACGCCGCCCGCCATGATCGGCAGAATGATAAAGAAGAAGATCTGGAATGGTTCGAGGCCGAGCGCCAGCCCCACCCCCATGCCGACGATCATGCCGACGATTTCCCCGCACAGCATCGGGAAGAAGATGCGCAGGAAACCCTGGATCAGCACGGTGCGGTTCATACTCATGATACTGCCGACAATAATGCAGCAGATATAGAGATAGAGGATGTTGGTGGATTTGTAGAACTTCGTCGTCGACTCCACCACCACGTCCGGCAGCAGACCATAATAGACCAGCGCCGAAGGGATGAACGTCGCGCAAATCGCCGCCGCGCCGAGCTTGCCGACAATCGGCAGACGCTTGCCGAATTCGCCGCAGGCAAAACCAAAAAACGCCAGCGTGGCAACCATCACCACGATATCGCTCGGTAACTTCCCCCCCAGACAATCGATGGCGATCAGCAGTCCGGCAAGAACAAACAGCGGTAAAGGAATAATCCCCACTTTCCAGCTATCCATAATATGCCACCAGCGCTCTTTGAGCGAAGGTTTATGAATATCAATTGGGTCCTGGGTAACAGAGAAAGAATCGTCAGTTGTGCTCATGATTAAGCCCCTTGGTTATTTTGTGCAGGCAGCTTAATGTGCCCAAAGCAGACTTAATGTGAGACTCAGCATATTAAAACCGAAACTTTAATGGACGCTATGGTTTTAATGGTTTCTTTTATTTAATGTGATTCACAGTTTATTTATTAGCGTGGTTTTTATGGTTTATTTTCTAAAATGAACAAACAAATAACATTTATTAACCTAAATTTAAGATCTGTGGCGACTGCAATATTTTTCTCATGCAGAGCGCTTGTGCAAAGGATCACAAGTTTCCGGCAAAGCAGATGTCAGCCGGAAAAAAGATGATATATTAGCCACTTCCCTTGATACCCAGCGTGATAGCGATGAAAGTTTCATTTCAAATAAAGCTGTTCATTTCACTGACGGTCTTTTTCTCAGTGCTCTTCGTGCTGTTGGGAGGCTATTATTATATTGATGTCGAAAAACAGCTGTATATGGAAATGAGTACGCGGGCAAAAATACAAGCAGAAGAGATCGCCATCATCCCTGTATTACGTGAAAATGTCGCCCACAAGGATATTAGCGCAATCACTAATTTTATGCATAAAATAGCGGCGCGCAGTGACGCCAGTTTTATTGTCGTCGGCGATAATCAGGGCCGTCATTTGTTTCATTCGGCCTTCGCCGACCGGGTCGGCACTCTGCTCGTCGGCGGTGATAATGAGGAGGTGCTGAAGGGCAAAACCACCACCACCATTCGCCAGGGGGGTTTAGGGATTTCGCTACGCAGCAAAGCACCGATATTCGGCGATGACGGTCAGGTGGTGGGTATTGTCTCCGTGGGCTACCTCACCAGCTACCTCGACACCATTACCGTCAGTAAAGCCGTCAATATTCTGCTCGCTGCCGTTTTGCTGCTCGTTGCCCTGTTCGTGTTCTCGTGGTTTTTTACCCGCAGCATTAAGAAGCAGATTTTCTCGCTGGAGCCGCGTGAAATCGGCCTGCTGGTGCGCCAGCAAAAAGCGATGATGGAGTCGATCTACGAAGGGGTGATCGCTATCGATGACCATCTGCGGATCGAGGTGATCAACCAGGCTGCGCGGAAGCTGCTGGGCCTGAATCAGCCCGCCCGACAGCTGCGCGGACAGCCGATCGGCCAGGTGAAACGCTACGTAGACAATCTGCGCATCATGCGCCATGAGCAGCTCAACCGCATGACCACGCTCTCCGGCCTGCTGCATATGGGGCGTTATGAGGAAGCCATTGGCTATATTCAGGCCCAGTCAGAACACGCCCAGGAGCTGCTGGACTTTATCTCGTCGCGCTTTCATTCGCCAACGCTGTGCGGTCTGCTGTTAGGCAAGGCCTCCCGCGCCCGCGAAAAAGGGGTGCAACTCAGCTTCGATCCGGCCTGCCGGATGGCGAGCCCCTTCGCCCCGCTTGCCGAAGCAGAGCTGATTTCGATTATCGGCAACCTGCTGGATAACGCCATTGAAGCGACGCAGCGCGCACCGCTGCCGCACGAGCCGGTAGAGGTGCTGATCACGCTGAATGCGCAAGAGCTGATCGTCGAAGTGGCCGATCGGGGAGTCGGCATTACACCGGCCTTGCGCGAGCGGATATTTGAGCGCGGCATCACCACCAAAACCTGCGGCGACCACGGTATCGGACTGTACCTGATCGACAGCTACGTCAGCCAGGCTGGCGGAACGATCGAGGTCGCCGACAATATGCCCCGCGGCGCGATTTTTTCACTGTTTATTCCCGCCACGGGAACCGCCTGGCGCCCGGAACAGGAACCAGAAGAGACCGACTATGCAACATGAACTTATCGATGTACTGATCGTGGAAGACGAACACGCGTTGGCGCAGCTGCATGCGGAGCTGATTGGCAAACATCCGGGCCTGCGGCTGGTGGGCATTGCGTCATCCCTGGCCGACGCGCAGACCCAAATTGAGAGTAAGCGGCCGCAGCTGGTGCTGCTGGATAATTACCTGCCGGACGGGAAAGGAATTACGCTTATCGGTAATGCGCTGCTGGCACGTACCCTCTGTTCGGTCATTTTTATCACCGCCGCCAGCGATATGGATACCTGTAGCCTGGCGATCCGCAACGGCGCGTTCGACTACATCCTCAAGCCGGTATCGTGGAAGCGTCTTAACCAGTCACTTGAGCGCTTTATGCAGTTCGCTGAACAGCAGCGGGTGTGGAAGATCGTCGATCAGCAAAACGTGGATTCCCTGTATCAACTGCAGGCGAAAAACTACCGTCAGGATAACGGCAGCAAAGGCATAGAGGGGAATACGCTGGCGCGGGTACAAAATCTCTTTAGCCACCATACGCTGCGCTGCTTTTCGGTGGACGAAGTCGCGAGCGCGACGGGGCTGAGTAAAACCACCGCCCGCCGCTATCTGGAACACTGCGTGGAGAGCGGTTTTCTCAGTGTGGAGATGCAATACGGTAAGATTGGCCATCCGCGCAGAATGTACCGACATAGCGCGGGCTGAGCCACCGCATCCCCTCTCCCGACATACTGCGGGAGAGGGTCCGCTATTAAGAAAGGCGCATAGCCGCCTGGTTCAGCACATAGCCGTACAGCCGCTTGATGCCGTCGGGATCCGTTTCGCTGTAGACGCCCTGCAGCTCCGGCGAGAAGCCGGGCAGCATATTGACGCCCTCCTCCAGCGCGAGGAAGTAGCGCAGCACCGCCCCGCCCCACACTTCGCCAGGCACCACGCACAACACGCCCGGCGGATAGGGCAGCGCCCCCTCCGCCGCAATGCGGCCTTCGGCCTCGCTCAGGCGCACGAGGTCGACGTTGCCGCGGATAAATTCGCGGTTCGCATCCTGCGGATTCATCACCACCCGCGGGAAGCTCCGCTTGCGGAACATCTCTTTTTGCAGATCCTTAACCGCAAAACTGACGTACAGATCGTGCATCTCCTGGCATAGCTCGCGAATGGTGTAGTCGCGATAGCGCACCGGATACTTGTTATAGATGGTCGGCAGCACGTCGGCCAGCGGGCTATCGGCTTCGATATGCTGTTCAAACTGCGCCAGCATCGCCACCAGCTGGGCCATTTTTTCAGCACTCTCGGCCGGGGTCAGCAGGAACAGAATCGAGTTAAGATCGCACTTCTCGGGCACAATGCCGTTCTCGCGCAGGTAGTGCGCCAGAATCGTCGCCGGGATCCCGAAATCGGTATATTCGCCGCTTTGCGCGTCGATGCCCGGCGTGGTCAGCAGCAGCTTGCAGGGGTCAACGAAGTACTGATCGCCCGCATAGCCCTCAAAACCGTGCCAGCTGGCGCCCGGCTCAAAGCTGAAAAAACGCCGCTCGCGGGCGATCGCTTCGGTCGGATGATCCTGCCACGGGCGCCCGGCCACCGTCGGCGGAACAAACGGCTGAATCATTTTGCAGCGGGCGAGGATCGCCTTACGCGCTTCAATCCCCAGCGCCACGCAGTCAGCCCACAGCCGGCGGCCGCTTTCGCCTTCATGAATTTTGGCATTCACGTCCAGCGCCGCAAATAGCGGGTAAAACGGGCTGGTTGACGCGTGCAGCATAAAGGCGTTGTTCAACCGCTTGTGTGGGCAGAATCGCGCCTGGCCGCGCAGGTGGTTATCCTTCTTGTGGATCTGCGACGTTTGCGAGAAACCGGCCTGCTGTTTATGCACCGACTGGGTGACGAAAATGCCCGGATCTTCCGGCGTCAGATCGAGCAGCAGCGGCGAACAGTCGGCCATCATCGGAATAAACTGCTCATAGCCGACCCACGCGGAATCAAACAGGATGTAGTCGCACAGGCTGCCAATTTTATCCACCACCTGACGGGCGTTGTAGACGGTGCCGTCGTAGGTGCCGAGCTGAATCACCGCCAGGCGGAACGGCCGCGGCGCATCGGCCTTTTCCGGCGCCGCTTCGCGAATCAGGTTGCGCAGGTAGCCTTCATCAAAGCAGTGCTCATCGATGCCGCCGATAAAGCCGAACGGGTTGCGCGAGGCCTCCAGGTAGACCGGCGTGGCCCCGGCCTGAATCAGCGCGCCGTGGTGGTTGGATTTGTGGTTGTTACGGTCAAACAGCACCAGGTCGCCGCGGGTGAGCAGCGCGTTGCAGACCACCTTATTCGCCGCCGAGGTGCCATTGAGGACGAAATAGGTCTTGTCGGCGTGGAACACCTTCGCCGCGAACTTCTGCGCGTGCTTGGCGGAGCCTTCGTGAATCAGCAGATCGCCCAGCTTGACGTCGGCATTACACATGTCGGCCCGGAAGAGGTTCTCGCCAAAGAAGTCAAAGAACTGGCGGCCCGCCGGATGTTTTTTAAAAAACTCCCCGTGCTGATGTCCCGGACAGGCAAAGGTGCTGTTATCCATCTCTACGTACTGGGTCAGGGTGTTAAAAAACGGCGGCAACAGGTTATCTTCATAGCGGCAGGCGGCCGCCTCCAGCTCCAGCCACTCCTGCTCTTTGCCTGAGATCACCGCCGCGACGCCGTCCGGCTTTGCTACTTCGCTTTCGCTGAGCAGATAAACCGGTAGATTAAACCCGCTACGTTTAAGCAGGGAGAGGATGCCGCTGCGGCTGTCCGCTGCGGTAATGACGACTGCCGCCACATCGGTAAAATCGGTACTGTCCAGCGCCACCACGCGACGGTGGGTGGAAAGATGGGGGACCAGCTCGCAGCTGGCGGCAATGTGCATTGATTTCATTAGCGCGAATACCCGTTTCCGGAGAGTAAAAGGCCTCAGACAGGGCGTTCACGCCTTGTCCAACAAAATGTCAGGGTCCGACTGGATTCCAGCTCCGACCGCCCGACATCAGTAAAAGCAGACCAGGTCCGCTTTTACTGTTGTCCTGCAGTGAGCATGCGCTGCCTTCACCGCATGAGGGGAAGAGGATCGAGACTAAGAGTAGCAAGATGAGGCGGCTTGCGCATCCGCGCGCGGCGGCAATGCGTTGGCGATGTGGTCATTCCGGCGGCCTCATAGTTGAAGAGAAGAAAATTCGCGCAATAATGTCACCTTTGCTATACCCAGGCAAGATGAATTACATATGCAGTAACATCACTGTTCCACGAGCCTTTACGCCGTGGCAGGTTCATAATAATGCACTTATTAGGGATAATTAACGGGAGCACGCTGTGGTTACAGGGCCTTTTATTAACGCCGGCGCGGTGCTGGCAGGCGGCATCGTTGGCGCACTGTTAAGCCAGAGATTGCCGGAGCGCATCCGCACATCGATGACCTCTATTTTTGGTCTCGCCTCTTTGGGCATTGGTATTCTGTTAGTGGTTAAATGCGCCAACCTGCCGGTGATGGTGCTCGCCACCCTGCTGGGCGCCCTGCTTGGTGAAGTATGTAATATGGAGAAAGGCACCAACGCGCTGGTTGGCAGACTCCAGCAGATATTTTCGCCGAAGGGCAAGCGGCGGGTCGCCGCCCATGACTCTTTTGTTCAGAGCTACGTCGCGATTATCGTCCTGTTCTGCGCCAGCGGAACCGGGGTCTTCGGCGCGATGCGCGAAGGCATGACCGGCGACGCCAGTATTCTTATCGCCAAAGCGTTCCTCGACTTTTTCACCGCCACCATTTTTGCCTGTTCCCTCGGCATTGCCGTCGCGGCGATAAGCGTTCCGATGCTGGCTATTCAGCTCAGCCTGGCGGCCTGCGCCGCGTTAATTATGCCCTTGACGACCCCGATGATGATGGCCGATTTCAGCGCCGTCGGCGGCATGCTGCTGCTGGCGACCGGGCTGCGCATCTGCGGTATCAAGATGTTTGCGGTGGTTAATATGCTGCCGGCGCTGGTGCTGGCCATGCCGCTATCGGCAGCCTGGAGCCTCTTTTTCGCCTGAAGCTGCGTGCTTTTAATGCAATGTGGTGATAGATTGTCCATCCTGCGTTGATTTGATGAAATTTCGTTGACGCAGCGAGGCGAATCGGTTTTAATGCGCCCCGTTGCCCGGATAGCTCAGTCGGTAGAGCAGGGGATTGAAAATCCCCGTGTCCTTGGTTCGATTCCGAGTCCGGGCACCACTATTCTTTTTTTATGCTTTCCTATGAATCTCTATGTTGTTGTAATTCAATAGGTTGGCGTAAAAAGTCTTTCCGATACGTTTTGATTTATCCCTTAGTATCCGGAAAAAATGGGGTCAGATTGCGGGTCATTCAGTTCGACAACTGGAGTGACCCTCACATGTTAACTGACAGCAAAATCAGCTCAGCAAAACCTCTCACAAAATCTTATAAGCTCACTGACTCGCAAGGCCTGTACCTCACGGTATCCGCCAGCGGCGCTAAGCTATGGTATTTCCGCTATCGCCTCGGCGGTAAAGAAAGCCGTCTGGCCTTTGGCCCCTATCCTCAAACTACACTGGCGGAAGCCCGCGAAAAGCGCGATGCGGCTCGGAAGCTTCTGGCGTCCGGCATCAGCCCTTTTCAGCTTCGCAAGACGGATGACACCGCCGTTGATGAATCCCGCACATTTCAGTATGCCGCTACGGCATGGCACACCAGCAGCCTTAAGCTCTGGTCTGACGCGCACGCCGATAAAATCCTCACCTGTCTGAAACGCTACGTTTTACCTGGGATTGGCGCGATGGACATCGCAAAGATTGAAACCCGCCATCTGGCGCAACTTGTTAAGGCCATCGACGATAAAGGTGTGCATGACGTTGCCGGACGGGTGCGCCAGTACTTGACCAAAATCATGCGCCACGCAGTGCAGCAGGGCGTGATTAAATATAACACGGCTTACGATTTGGAGGGTGTCGTGACCCCAGTGGTGACCCAACACCACCCCGCCCTGCCGCTGAAACGCCTACCAGAACTGCTGGAGAAGATGAATAATTACAAAGGCAGGGAACTGACTCGTCTGGCGCTGGAGCTGAATCTGCATGTTTTTCTGCGCTCCAGTGAACTTCGCCTCGCACGCTGGGACGAGTTCAACCTGAAAGCACATACCTGGACGGTGCCTGCAAAGCGTGAGGCCGTACAAGACGTGAGGTTTTCAGAGCGTGGCACAAAAATGAAGGATGAACATCTGGTGCCGCTGTCGCAACAGGCGGTTGCTCTGCTGAAACAGATTAAGGAAATTACCGGAGAGTCAGTATTTGTCTTTGCTGGAGCGCATTCAATGGATAAGCCAATGAGTGAAAATACTATCAACAAGGCGCTGCGCATGATTGGCTACGACACCAAAACCGAAGTCTGCGGTCACGGCTTCAGAACTATGGCTTGTAGTGCCCTGAATGAGTCCGGACGCTGGTCAAAGGATGCCATTGAGCGACAGATGAGCCACAAAGAGCGCAACGGCGTGCGGGCTGCTTACGTGCATAAGGCGGAGCATTTGGAAGCCAGAATCGAAATGATGCAGTGGTGGTCGGATTATTTGGACGTCAACCGTGAGGGCTACGTCGCGCCGTATATTTATGCTCGACAGCATAAGATCGCTACTATTTATTGAACGATAAGATGTAGTCAGAAATCGATTTCACTATAAATATAATTGATTTTTAACCATTTGAATAATAGGAAAAATTTCAGCCTATTATTCAAATCTAAATTTTTCATATAGTTATATGATGAATATCGAAACTCACTTCTTATAACCATATTAAGACCACAACAGAAATGATTACAGACTGCATTCTGCTAATCACGCCTGTTTACAGGTCCCTTATAAAATATTTAACTTAGTTAAGAAAATTTAATTTCTAACAATTTAATCCGGATCAGAAGATACCCACTCCTCAAACTTAAAACCAGCATCATTACCTTCAGTGACAGCATAATATACCAGCCTTAAATGTCTGTCCTGGTCAATTGTCAACATCGTATGTTCAAAAGATACACATCCTATCTTTTCTACATTTAACTGACGCTTCCCATAATAAGGACCATGAATATCCTGCTCGTGCCACCAAGTTTTAAAGTCTGGATCAATGTTTTCTAGATCCTTAATTAATTCGCAAATATCAGGAGCTTGCGTTGCTCTGACGAAGTCTCTGCGAAAATGTGAAATCAACTGGTGAGCTTGTTCTTCCCATGGTTCAAATAACATGCGTGTAGCTTGGTCAGCAAAGATCATCCAAAGAAGATTCCTGCGTTCTGCCGCATAATGTGAAAAGTGGAAAACCCGATCAGCCGCTTTATTCCATGCAATGACATCCCAGCGTAAATTTATTACATAGGCTGGACTTGTCTTTAAATTTCCCATGAGACGATGGATAAGGGGGGGAACGATGCACCACGTTTTACCCGGCTCAACTGGTGGCCGTTGCTGCGTCAAAAGATAGAGATGGCGGCGTTCGGCGGCATCGAGTTTTAAGACACGTGAAAGACTGTCAAGAAATGCCGCAGAAACGCTAATATCTCTGCCTTGTTCCAGCCATGTGTACCAGGTCAGCCCTACCCCCGCAAGCGCAGCAACTTCCTCTCTACGAAGACCTGGTGTGCGTCTTCTTCCTGTAGATGTCAACCCCACATCGGCTGGCTCAAGACGTTCCCTACGGCTACGTAAAAACTGAGATAGTTCTTTGCGTGTTCGCTGCATGTTGCGAACTGTTCTCATCACATCACTCCTAGTAATAGCATAATCAGTTAGATTGTAACCGTAAAAAATCCAGGACACAATGTGATTCAAAGGCGCTTAGGCTCCTAATGGTTGCCAAGAGTACAGCGACTTTACTTCCATGGTTTTTGTAAAATTGCAGGGGTGAAAAATGTACCAGAATTTATTGAATGAAAAGCTGAACGACCTTAAATCTTCAGGTCAGTATCGTACTTTTGTTACTTTAAATCGTATATGTGGTAGCTACCCTCTCGCTCGTCTTGAAGGAGAAGAGACCAAACCTGTTGTAGTGTGGTGCAGTAATGATTATCTTGGAATGTCACAACATCCCATTGTTCGACAAGCCATGCATGAGGCTATCGATTCCTATGGGGCTGGTTCAGGTGGTTCTCGTAATATTGGCGGTACACATGGATTATTTGGGAAACTTGAAAGTAGTCTTGCCGAATGGCATAGTAAAGAAGCAGCTTTAGTTTTCCCAACTGGTTTTAGCTCCAACGACGCAACATTACAATGCCTTTTGAGGCAAATACCTGATTGCGTAGTAATAAGTGATGAGCAGAACCACGCATCAATAATTAACGGTATACGTTCAACTAAAACAGAGCGACAGGTATTTAAACATAATGATGTTAACCATCTCACTCAAATTCTTTCTCAGTATCCATTAACACGCCCCAAAATAGTTATTTTTGAATCAGTTTATTCAATGGACGGCGATATCGCCCCTATTAAATCTATTGTCGAAGCGGCTAAAAAGTATAATGCTTTAACGTATCTTGATGAAGTACATGCTATTGGCATGTATGGACCCAATGGTGAGGGTATTGCTGCTGAGGTCGGTGTGGCAGATAAAGTCGATATTATACAGGGCACAATGGCCAAAGCTATAGGTGTGATTGGAGGGTATATTACTGGCCGAAAATGGATGATAGATGCTATAAGGTCCTTCGCAACTGGTTTTATTTTTACGACATCATTACCACCAGCAATAGCAGCAGGTTGCTTATCTAGCGTTAATTATCTAAGAAAACATCCACAAGAACGGGAAATGCTTCAGGAACGCACCAAACTTCTACGTTCGAAACTTGACCAACTGAATATTCCGGTGATGACATGCTCTACAACTCATATTTTACCGGTTCTGGTAGGGGACGAGGTCAAATGCAAGTCAGCTGCAGAACGCTTAATGAAAGTACACGGGATCTACCTACAACCTATAAATTATCCTTCTGTTGCTGTTGGAACTGAGCGTTTTAGAGTTAACGCCACACCTAATCACAGCGAAGACCAGATTAAGCATCTTGCTAAATCATTACTAGAAGTATTTCAATATTTTGATATTCCGCTGAAACAGATAAAACCTTCAGTTCAGGTGGCATAATAATGGAGAAGATCCAATCTCAGATTAAATTTCGTGTGGCAAAGGCTAAGGATATTAATAGTCTTGTATACTCAATAAACTTCAAAGTGCAGATTGTTTCAGGGAGCCACATTAAGTCCTGCAGATGAAAATATTTATTTTTGACTTTATTGAGTATTTTAACCTTGGTCTTTATTATCAGCAGCCATTAACTCCAGCAGATTTCCATCAGGATCCCGAAAGAAAACAGATTGTGATGGCTGACCTGAACTCGTTTCACGGGGCACCGGGCCATGGATTATTTCGATATCGTTTTTCTCAAGTAGCTCTAACACGCTGAGAATTGTCCCTCCCCACCGGAAGCATAAATCAGCACTCCCTGGCATTGGCCTTTTAGCTACAAGTTCCACGCCATTCTCAACCTGATGTAAACTCAGGACAATATCACCCAGCGATACCTGCCTTACAAGCAGTTTCCCAAAGGGGGCGTACTCTGCATGAATTTTTGCACCAAACAATTTATCGTAAAAACAGTAAGATACTTCAAGGTCGGCAACAGTTATTGCAACATGATCAATGAGAGTTATTTTGTTCACAGGTGAACACCTTACGCTATACGTCGTTATGTCTCTGACACGGAACTGAGCACCTGAAAATTGTCGTTGATACGACAGCCCAGTTTCTGCCCCAGTTCCGGCAGGGTTCGTTCAAAAAATCCTCTTATCGCGTCCCTGAAGGCTTTCGCTGACGCAAAATACCGGTTATTCCGCACATGCTCATTCATCACCTTCCACAACCGTTCTGTCGGGTTCAGGTTCGGGCTGTACGGCGGCAGATAATGCAGTTCAATATTCATCACGAAGGCCCAGTCCTTAACCAGCGATGCCCGGTGATAAGGCGCACCGTCCAGTATCAGATGCACTTTCTGCGACACCGGATAAGTCTGGCGAACTGCAATAAAAAAACGGCAGATAGCATCCGCATTAATCTGCGGATAATCACGGGTCACCGTCCGGGCCAGGTCGTTCACGCTGAGGGCGCTGATGATGTTCAGGCGGGTCCGGCTCCCGGTGGTTTTCACCGCTTTCAGTTCCCCCTTTCTTATCCAGCCACAGCTCAGCTTCGTTGACTGCGTCGGATGTACCGCATCCATAAACAGAATGGGTTCGCTGTCACCGGCAGCCTGCTTCAGCGCTTCATAATGCGTCATGAACTGCTGCTGTTGTGCCGGGCAGAACTTATGGGGAATACCTGACGGTTTTTTCCAGGTGAACCCGTTGCGGTGAAGCCACTTATTCATACCCGGAATGCTGTAGCGCACACCGAAGCGGTCACGGACAAGCGACACGATACTGGCCGTCGTGATGTGAACAGTGTCAGTCAGAAGCTGACGAAGTTCGGCAGACTCCCCGGGAGTCAGATGCTCCTGCGAACCGCCGTTATCAGAGGTGAGCTTACCGTCGCTGAGATAATCCGATAGATGACGCAGAACCGTGGTCTCATGAATGAGCTGAGACTGCGCAATCATGGCAGGAGACCAGCCCTGAGCAGAAAGCAGCACGCAGCGTATCCGGTCGCAGACACGGCGGTCACGACTCTGCCGGTGCTGAGCCTCAAGGGCGGCAATCTGTGCGGAGGTCAGTTTTACGTTCATGGCCTGAGCATGATCCTCAGCACCGACGAAATCAAGCAGTTTCAATGATCACGGGTATAGCTCTGCGAGCTATTTTACTGGACGGCAATCACAACACCAGTTACACAAGTCGTAATCCGCAAGAAAGTAATATCTGGAAAAATGAGTACGTTAAATGGCTACATGAACTTCATGGCAGAAACAAAAACATCAGGATAGTTGTCGCAGAGTGTGAAGGACAGCTTACAGGGTGTGCCACAGGAATCATTGATAATCGGCCCCCTGCTCCAGATTGTGTTACTGGAATGTGCGGTTGGGTGCAATCTGTAGTTGTTCTTCCTCAGTGGAGAAGACAAGGCATCGCCTTATGTATTATGAAAAATATATTAAAGTGGTTTGAGGAAAAAGCTGTTTCAAAAGTTGTACTTGAATCAACACCAGAAGCCGAATGCCTTTATGAAAAGCTTGGGTTTACGGCCAGCTCTGAAAAGATTTTCATCTATGGAGGAAATAGGTTATGAAGGTACTCATTATTGGCCTTGGTTACGCAGGACAGCGCTATCTCCGTTCATTCATTCACTTGGGAATAGAATTAGATATTCCTATGCAATTTTCTTATGTTGGCAGACATAAGCGAAGTGAAGCATTACCATATTTTGATAAAGTCTCTGAGGCAGTGAATACATTCTGCCCTGATATAGTCGTTGTAAGTGTAAATGATCATAGCCATGTAAAAATCCTCAAAGAGTTACAATACTTTAACGGATTTATTATTTGTGAAAAACCATTAGCTATTCCCAATGAAAATTGGACCGATTTTAAAAATTCACTTGTAAACATCAAAGGCTTTGCACTTGATCTCGTAGAGCGTTACTCAGAGGCGACTCAGAAACTACGTGATGAAATAAAAAGAAGGCAATGGACGCTAATCAGAGCATCATTTTATTGGGGAAAAGATCGCATTAATGATTATCGGCCTACGTGTGGCGTAACTAGTGAAATAATTCATGCCTTAGATCTTATAAACTTTATTTACCCTAAAGATAGCCCATTAAAGTTAGAAGCAGCGTTGGGTATAAAATCAGACTTCTCCATTTCGGGAGATAATATACTTGATACTGTTTTACTCACAGCAAAAATAGGTAATTCGCCAGTTGCTGGCTATAGCAGTTTCGTCAATGTTGAACGCCAGCGGAACGTAGACTTTACTTTTATAGATTTTGAGGGATTTTTATATCACGCACGGATTATTTATGACACTCCAGAATGGGATAGCGACCACCTTGAAATCTGGACACGCGATGTAAATGGTAAAAATGTCACCGTGTTAGATTTAAAAACTGAACCCAGTAAACCCGGCCTAGAGACTGTAGAAAAATTGTCTAAGCTCTGCAAAGACGTAGTTTTATATGTTTCAAACAACGTTCCCCCTCTTCAACCATTTGCTGACCTTAACACAACATTTAGTCTGCAAGAATTGCTGGATGAAATTAGTCAAAAAGTTTTGGCGACATTACCAGCACGTTATATACGGGGGCAAACTCGAGCTCTGCTACCTCACGATACTGACTTAGAAAGCCTCGGATAAACATTTTCTTTCTGGAGTGAAATTATGTGTGGAATGACTGGATGGCTTTCTTATAGCCAAAATTTAGAATCGCAGCGGAAAACGTTGCAAAGAATGACAGATACAATGGCTTTACGAGGTCCTGATGCTGAAGGTCTGTGGATAGATGGACCTATTGGATTAGGGCACCGTCGGCTGTCTGTTATTGACCTTGAAGGGGGACGACAGCCTATGATAGCCAATTATAATGGATATCGTGCTGCGGCGGTTATCACATATACAGGTGAAGTTTATAATTTTCAAGAGATAAGATCAGAGCTTCAAAGTTTAGGCCACCGCTTCGAGACACGAAGTGATACAGAAGTAGTATTACATTCATACCTTCAGTGGGGTAACAACTTTCCTGAAAAATTAAATGGCATGTACGCCTTCGCTATATGGGATCGCCTAAAACAGGAACTTTTTCTTGTTCGCGACAGGATGGGTGTAAAGCCTCTTTATTATTTTCAAACAGAAGATGGTATAATTTTTGGATCTGAGCCAAAAGCTCTTTTAGCTAATTCCCTTGTTCCTCGTAAAGTGGATGCCGATGGTATGAGGGAAATATTAGAGATGGTAAAAACACCTGGGCAGGCGATATTTTCAGGGATGCGAGAGGTTTTACCCGGAGAGTGTATAAAAGTTTCACATGATGGGCTTTATAAAAGCCGTTACTGGAAACTTGAAGCGCATGAACATCAGGATTCACTTGAGCAGACAATAAAGCATACCCGCGATCTGCTTGAGGATATCGTCGACAGACATATTGTTGCTGATGTGCCGTTATGTAGTCTTTTATCTGGTGGTCTGGACTCATCCATTATTACCGCTTTGGCTTCTAAAAAACTCCTTGCCGCCGGAAAGGAGAATATCCGTTCTTTCTCAGTAGATTTTGCCAATCATGGTACAGAATTCACTGGAGATGGAGTCCGCGGTACTCCTGATGCTCCTTTTGTACGAGACTTGGTTGAACTAATCAATTCCAAGCATGGAGAAATTATAATCGATAGTAGCTCAATGGCCGATCCTGATCTACGCTCCAAGATCGTACATGCTTTGGATTTGCCACCCGCTTTTTGGGGCGACATGTGGCCTTCTCTTTATCAACTGTTTCAAAGTATAAGACAGCATTCAACTGTCGCGCTTTCTGGTGAATCTGCAGATGAAGTATTTGGTGGATATCGCTGGTTCCATGATCCTGAAGCCATAGCGGCTAAAACCTTCCCATGGCTAACCTCCGTCACGGGAAAATACTTTGACGGAAAGACGCTTTTTTCACAGAGCTTATTGAATAAACTTGGAATGGATGATTTTTTGCAGGATAGCTACAGGCAAGCTCTGGCAGAAACTCCCGTGCTGCCGGGAGAGAACGAAACCAATCATCGTATGAGGCAAATGAGCTATGTCAATTTGACCCGGTTTGTTCAGACCTTACTTGATCGAAAGGACAGAATGAGCATGGCTGTAGGTCTCGAAGTCCGTGTACCCTTTTGCGATCACCGGCTGGTAGAATATGCTTTTAATATTCCTTGGGAAATGAAGGCGTTTGATGGTCGTGAAAAAAGTATTTTAAGAGCTGCGACTAAAGATATTTTGCCTGAAAGTATTTCAAATCGTGTTAAGAGTCCATATCCCTCAACCCAAGACCCTGCATACGAAAGAGCTTTACGTCAATCGTTAACGGCTATTTTAGAAGACTCTAATTCGCCTGTTATACCCTTATTAGATCGTAAGCGTGTTCAACAGACATTAGAGAAGCCGCTTGGCGACCTGTCTCCCATGTATGACCGTATGGGCATAGAACTTGCCATAGGTTTAAATACATGGATTAAGAGCCTATCCCAATAGGATTTTGTTCCAGACAATGATGCCGCAGGCAAAATGCAACATGGCCTCGTAATTTTCGGCCTTCTTTTCCCATCGGGTCAGAACCCGGCGAAAGCGATTCATCCAGCTATGAGTCCTCTCGACAACCCAGCGATGGGCTTTGAAGTCGGTGTTTTTACCTGCATCAGACTCCTCTTTACGGGACTGGATATGCGGCTCGTAGCGGCGGCTCTGTAGATACGTTTTCAGCCAGCCAGCTTCGTAACCTTTGTCCAGGCAGAGTCTGAGTTTTTGCCCCGGACGCCCCGTCTGAAGTGCATCGAGCGTATCTGCAACCAGTTTGATATCGTGCGTGTTCGCTGCTGCAACAACCAGCGACAGAGGAAGCCCGTTGGCGTCTGTCAGCAGGCTACGCTTTACGCCTTGTTTCCCTCTGTCCGTGGGATTACGGCCTGTTTTTTTGTTCCTGACAATGGCGATTTGGTCATACAGCCGTCCATCGACAGCCAGGACCAGTCAATGCCGTCCAGATGTTCGCAGGCAAGCAAACCGTTCTGCCAGAAGCGTTCGAAGACTCCCGCATCGCGCCATTCCTGGAAGCGTCGGTGTGCAGAACTCGATGAACATATCCCGGTGGCGTTCAGGGCGTTCCACTGGCAACCGGTCCTGAGGACGAAGAATATGGCATCCATGGCAGCACGGTTATCAACGCGTCTACGATGAGTCCCCAGTGGGTGGCTGGTTTTATGCTCCGGGATGAGTGGAGCCATTTTTTCCCATAGTTCGTCGCTGATCTGCCACTTGCTACCCGCCATACATTCCCCCTCAGAAATTACCGTAACGTATTATACGATAATTCCTTTTGGGATAGGCTCTAAGAATTACAACGTTTCGCTTTCTTTTTGATTTCCATCAGAGGGTAATCATTTACCCCTATTTTAAATTCGAGATTAGGAATTTTTATGGCTCTAAATACTCGATCCACTGTATATCTTATAGCCTTAGGAGCTTTCGCTCTGGGTATGGCTTCATATGTGACTGCCGGGCTGATACCAATGATACAAACATCATTTTCAGTTTCGACTGCGATAGCTGCCCAACTCGTAACTGCTTTCACTCTTGCATATGGTCTCGGTTCACCCGTATTTGTTGCATTTTTACCTGCTCACCGACAGCGCAGCGGTTTATTATTCGCCCTAGGTCTGTTTGTGATAGCTAATGCTGCCAGTGCGTTATCAACTGATTTCACCGTATTGTTGATATTCCGTGCAATCGCAGGAGTAGGAGCGGGTATTTATCTTGCAATGGGTATTGCCGGTGCAGCAGCGCTCTCAGAGCCTGATCAAAGGGGAAAAGCCATTTCTGTTATCATGGGAGGAATGGCAAGTGGGACTGTGCTTGGGGTTCCGCTTAGCCTCCTGTTAGCCGAACGTTTTGGGTGGGCAGCAGCCCTGTGGTTAGTTGCATTATTAGGAGCAATTGCTTTATTAGGACTCATTACGAAACTCCCGGTGCTGCCTAAAGCTCAGACGATATCACTTAAGCACAAGCTGATGCTGCTTACTGATATGCATGTTGTCACAATTCTTCTCGTATCTTTATTGGCTGCAGTTGCCAGCCTTGGTATGTACACTTTCATCGCTCCACTGCTCTCTGATTCAAATTATGGTGCTATACATTCCGTCACTCCTTACCTGTGGGTTTGGGGGATTGGTGGTGTAATAGGCAGCTTTTTAATTGGTCCGCTGGTCGATCGCTTTAGAGGACCAGTACTTAGCTTTAGTATCATGGTTACTTTAGCCATTTCGTTATTCCTTCTACCGCCAGCTGCATCCACAAGCGCATGGCTCGTAATGATTCCAATTTCTATCTGGGGAGCGGTAGGGTGGGCATTGCAAGTACCGCAGAATAACGAATTAATTAAGGCTCGGGAGCAACAAGGGGATGGCAATTTAGCGGTTGCTCTCAATGAGTCTGCCTTATACCTGGGTAGTGCAATCGGTGCCGCGATGGGGGGTATTCTTCTCTTGCAGGATTTATCCCCTTGGGTGCTTACTACATCAGCTGGGATTGTTGCAACTCTGGGCGCAATCATACAATTTCTAAAAATAAAAAAACATCCAAATATTTTTTAAAATAATGGCCAAATGTCATACATAAAAGGAAACCGGCCATAAGGCCGGTTTATAATAACAAGCTGACTATCAGGTTTCTCCATCCTTTCAGTCGCCTCAATAAGTACATTTTTTCTATATATGAGCAGAGCATTAACGCCTTAAATAGTAAAGAGAACATCTCAATCATCAGTACTTAATCACCTGCTTATCAGTCACTTGTTTTTTCTCGTTAATTTATTGAATTCAAATTATATCCTGATAGTTATCCAACAAAATATAAACGTATATTACTCATCCTTGCATTTATTATTTTCGTCACAGCGACATATTTCAAGCCCTATCAGATAACACTATCCACTTTGATTACTTCAAAGATATTGTTATATAAAAGGAGCTCTAGCATGTCATTAAATAGTACTATATCAAACACCCAAAATATAATGTTGGATTGGGTAACTATACAAGAAGCAGCTACTATAGCTAGTCAGATTATGAATAAAAATTTAACAGTCAGTGACCTCTATCGTCATGCTTTATGTGGAAATATATATTTATCTATTTACTTCCAATCACCTGTTATTTTAAGGAAGGTGCAAATAACAAACAATAAGATTAAACTACGAACAGTAGGAAGCTCTTTTTTAGCGCAACTTTGTTTACTTGAAGGAAACAATTTCACTAATGGCATCAAATTAATTATCAGCACCAGTGGAAAGCTCTTTTCTCCCAGGCAACGAGTTATTGACACAACATTGCTTGGGTACGAATATGTTATAGTTCAGTCATTACTGGCCCAATCTCTTAACATTCCTTTGCCACTAACAGGAGCTAATGATGTAAATTATGGGATATCGGTTTCGTTATCCGGTGAAATTTTTCAGCTATTCGAAAAATCCACATGGAAGGCAAGAATAGAACAGCAAATAAAAAAATCACCTAAGAGTATCGAGTCAAATATTAATGAATATATTTCACCACAGATGGCAAGTCGATTCGGTTATTTTCCAGTTTATACTTTACCTCCGGATGCCTGTTTAGTCATACGGTATTCAGAACTTGAAAAAATAATTAACACTCCTGTTAAAAACAAAACTATCACATCGTCTTCAACACGAATATCCACACCGTTATCTCGTATGTTTTGGCTTGCCTGTAAACATAATGACACGATTAGTCCATTAATCAAACAACCTTATAAACTACTGTCCATTTTCGAGCAATGGGCCTCCGCCGAGGGTATTACCGATCGACTGAGCGGAGACACGCTAAAAACCGCACTTGAACGCGGCTCACCTTCCTCCACTACACCATCAAATTAAAACAACATTCATTTTTTAATCTGAAAACCCGTATTACGAGTGACAGCATCCGTAATACGGGCTTACTCACTTCCCCTCCGTTATCCCTCTGTGTTTTTTTGTCATCTCCGGGCCCATCCCAATTTCTGTACTGGAGGAAGTTATGACATCTCATCAGTTATTACGCTTAAAACAGGTTGAAGAAAAAACCGGCCTGAAACGCTCCCAAGTCTACCTGTATATGAAAAACGGCACCTTTCCACGGTCAATAAAGATTGGTCCAGCCAGCGTGGCCTGGATCGAATTCGAAATAGATGAGTGGATAAACCTTAAATTAGCTAACCGCTGAAAACATCTCGGGGGGAGTGGAGGTGAAAAACAATCACCGATTTTTTTCATCTCATATTAGCTCAATCCTTCCCTATTTATCCGTTTTAGAAAACAGTGTGGAGATATGACAGAATGATCCCATCATTGAATTTCGCCGTATTAACCGATGCACTGCACGCGCTGAAAGAGGGCAACCTTCGCCACTGTGAAACCCTGGGATTCACCTTCGACGAAATGACTGTCCTCAATCAGCTATCGCTTGATGAGCTGTTTATTGTCAGCCGGTCATCAGCACCGTTTGTCTCAATCAGCGTTCGCCATGATGTTTTACGCCATCTGATGGCACAGGCTCGTCAGGATGTCCGGTACCAGCGGCTGATTAACCGGGCGATCCGACTGGGTGGTTCCATCGCGTTGCTCAACCAGTATTTTGGTCTCACCTCCAACGAAACCTGCTTTCGCCGCCGGTTGCTGGGTGTCAGCGTGCCTTATGGCCGGACGCCTGAGCCGGACGAAGAGACGGATGCCGAAATCTGGCGGCAATGGCAACAATACCGGGTGGATAATCTTGAATCCTCCGACGCGCTGACCGCCATGATGCAGGTGACGGAAAAGCTGTTGCCGGACGCCGAAGGTCTGTCTCTCACCACCGTCTGGAAGCGTATCGTACTTTGCGAACAGGAAGCCGCCAGCAGGAGGGCATCACATGCCGGATGAGATCGACCGCGACCAGGAATTTAATGAGCAGCGGCTGGAAGAGATGATTGAACAGAGTCGTTTCAAACCAGGAACAACACCATCATTATTCCACTGCCGTTTATGCGGTAAACCTATTCCTGAAAAACGACGGCAGGCACTACCAGGCGTAACAACCTGTACGGAATGTCAGGATAAACTTGAACGCCGTCGGTGTTAAATGTGAGCAAAAAGACGTATGGGAAATAAATGCCCCATACGTCTTTATCTGTATCAGAAAATAAAAAAAAACTCTCATAACTTACTTCCACTTCCTTTCCTGCCCTCCCATTTCTTTATTTATCCATCCGATTAACTCTTTCATTTTTGTTTTGAGTTTATTGTTCATGACTCGATCCCGATCCCCCATGCTAAACACGCCATTACAGAATGGTTGCCCTGATAGACGTTAATTCGTCCGGGCCGAGTGTTGCTCTTTAATAATACGGAACGGGCTGTCATAAAACCACAATTCAGGGTGCCGCTGAATGTTCTCGCTGACCCGTTAAAACCGGAATGCAGGATCGGGATGTGATCGAAAATGTTATTTCTCACCATTTCATTAAAGGGGACATCATGAGAAAACCCGTTTATTACGTCTATGTTACCCAGGAAAGTCAGCCGGACTCACAGGGTGAGAAAAATACCTGGTGGACAAAAGTCGGTGTGGCCTTTTCCCATAACGGTAAGCCCGGCCTGAATATTGTCCTGACGCCCGGTATTGCCGTCTCCGGCAAACTGGTCCTGCTTGAACCCCGGGAGGATAACAATCCGCCACAGAGCGCGGAATCCGGCGAAACCACGCTTTAACTCTTCTTTATCACTCCTTACTCCGCAGCGCGCAGGGTCCGCTGACCTGCACGCTGCCTGCAATCCCGAGGCCATCATGCTTTCCACCACAGCCTTTCTGGCGGCGGCCATGCAGTGTGCCGCCAGCATTCATCCGTCCACCGCACTCGATGTGGCACGGGTGGAATCCGGTTTTAATCCTTATGCCATCGCCGAGATACTCCCCAGAGCCAGAAGAGCCTCCGGTGACAATCCTGTTATCTCCCATCTTCCCGCCAGCCGGGCCGATGCTGAGCGCATTATCCGTCGTCTTGCCATACAGGACCGGCGTTATTCCGTCGGGCTGATGCAAATCACCAGCACCAATTTCCGTCACTACGGAGTGGCGGCCACCGATCTGCTTGATCCCTGCACCAATCTGTCTGTCTTTGAACGCATCCTTAGTGACTGTTACCGCCGTGGCGGCACCCTGAAAAGAGCCCTGAGTTGTTATTACTCCGGCAATTTCCATACCGGACAACAGACGGAAGCCGTATTTTCCGGAACGAGCTATGTGCAGCGAATAGGTTTAACACCGGCATCTCCCCGCTATGCCGTACCCGGCACCCGCGAGGATAGTTCCACAACCTCGCAGCCCCTGGAAGCCATCCCTGCCGATCCCCCGTCTCGCCCCCGCGTGATCTGGCCGGGGACCGTCGTGCGTGGCATCCCCGCGAAACTCCGTCAGGACAACATCGCCATCTCACCAATATCCGCGCCGTCAGTGCGCCGGGGTCTCTCCCGGTCACCCCGTGAGGAGGAAGAATAATGACGCTTTTCCGCAAGCTAAAGTCGGCGACAAGCTCCGTTTCTGCCGGTGTGCTAACGGCTTTTTCTGCCATTCCGGCACTGGCCGACGGTTTTGAACGGGCGAACACCGTGATGGAGAAAGTCTCCACCGGCCTGCATGGCCTGGCGGCCATCACCATCACCGTGGCCGTGATCTGGGTGGGTTACAAAACGCTCTGGAAAGGCGAAAGCCTGTCGCAGTGCGCCTACATCATCATCGGCGGGATCCTGATTGGTGGAGGCAGTGAGATCGGCGCGCTGCTGATGAGCTGAGAGGTCACCTATGGCAAAGCTGCTCAAGGCAATGAAACGCCCGGCGGCACTATGGGGGGTGCCGATGGTGCCCCTTCTCGGTGTCACGGGATTCACCATCATCGTCGCGGTCTGGACTTCCGTCGCTTTCCTCGCACTGCTCCCGGTTGAATTTCTGGTGATGAAGTCGCTCACCAGGAATGAACCCATGCGGTTCAGCCTGATTGCCATCTGGCTCAGGGCAAGAGGAAAACCGGCAGCAAACCGTCTGTTCGGCGCAACCGCCTTTATGCCCGTTGAGCATGAGGCTGTTGATATCACGGAGTTTCTCACCGCCATGAAACTGAATCAGTGTGCCACGCTCAGAAAGTACCTCCCGTATTCATCGCATATTCATCAGCATGTGGTTCGCTCTCCCAATAGTGACCTCTACTGTACCTGGGAACTGACGGGTACCCCGTTTGACTGCGAGTCAGAAGACACGCTCAGTTCCGACCGGAACCAGCTGCACAGACTCATCCGTTCATTCGAGGGAGTGCCGGTCACCTTTTATATCCACAATGTGCGGGGGCCGTTCACAGACTCGCTGCACAAGGCGTCCGGCAACCCTTACGCCGATGAAATCAGCCGTCTCTATTATACCTCGCTTGCGGCTGACCCGTTTCGCCGTAACCGCCTGTTCCTGACCGTCTGCTACCGCCCCTTTGTCCGCCTGGAAAAGGCCGGACGCAGGCGCATGAAAGACGGGCAGAAACTGAAAGAGCTTGACGGTGCGCTGCGGGAAATGCTGGAAATTAAAGGCTCGCTCGATACCGCACTGTCACGCTATGCTGCGCGTCCTCTTGGCACCTTCACCGAAGGCAACGCGGTATTCTCCTCCCAGTTATCCTTTTATGAGTACCTGCTGACACACCAGTGGCGCAGAGTGCGTGTCACCCGCGCCGCCGCGTATTCGGTGATGGGGTCGGCGGCGCTGTTCTTCTCGACGGAGTCCGGGCAGATAAACCACACCAGCGGTACACACTATTTCCGGGGGCTGGAAGTGAAGGAGTTCCCGGAGGAGACTGCGACGGGGATGATGGATTCACTGCTGTACGCGCCCTGTGATTACGTGGTAACGCAGTCCTACACCTGCATGTCACGCGAGGAAGCCCGGAAGGCCATCAAACGCACCCGACGTCTGTTAATGAGTTCGGATGATGATGCGGTGTCACAGCGGCTGGATCTGGATGTGGCGCTTGACCTGCTGACATCGGGGAAAATCGCCTTTGGCAGACACCATTTCTCCATCATGGTGTTTTCCCGCACGCTGGACAGTCTGGTGGCCGATACCAGTGAAATCAGCAATGCCCTGAACAATCTCGGCATCACCCCGGTTCCGGCAGCGCTTTCACTGTCAGCGGCATATATGGCGCAACTGCCCGGCAACTATCATCTGCGGCCACGCGTGGGTGAACTGAGCAGCCTGAACTTTGTGGAGCTGGCCGCGCTGCATAATTTCTACCCCGGCAAGCGCGATAACGCGCCCTGGGGGGATGCGATGGCCCTGCTGCACACCCCGTCAGGGGATGGCTACTACCTGAACCTGCATAACACGCTGGCGGACAAGGACGAGTTCAACGAGAAGAACCCGGCCAGCACCTGCATTCTCGGCACCAACGGTTCGGGGAAAACCATGCTGATGACTTTCCTTGAAAACATGCAGCAGAAATATAGCCGCGCGGACAGTTTTTCGCCCGACGCGAAAACGAAACGGCTGACCACCGTTTATCTGGATAAGGACCGGGGCGCGGAAATGAACATCCGGGCGCTGGGCGGCCGTTACTACCGTATCACGCATGGCGACCCCACGGGGTGGAACCCGTTTTCTCTGTCGCCCACGAAACGCAATATCAGTTTCATCAGTCAGTTGATGAAACTGCTGTGCACGCGTAACGGCGCGACCATCACGCCCCGTGATGAGCGTCGCCTGAACGACGCCGTTAACGCCGTGATGAGCAACGAGCCGCAATACCGTGTCTGTGGTATTACGCGCCTGCTGGAGAATCTTCCTGAACCTGCCACTAAAGAAGCCCAGGAGAACGGTCTGAGCATTCTGCTGTGGTCGAATAATCAGGACACTAAACTTACATCCAAAATGGAGGTGTTTAGTGAATCAGAAGCGAAAATTTACGCCAGAATTTAAGAAGGAAACGGTGGCCCTGGTGCTGACGCAAAATTACTCCATTGCGCGTGCCGCAACTTCTTTGGGGATCAGCGCCAAAACATTGCGCAGTTGGGTCGCCGCCGCGCGCCAGCGCCATGAAAGTCCGCTTAGTGAAGATGAACAAGCTGAACTCCGAAGGCTACGTCTAGAAAACAAAGAGTTACGCATTGAGAAGGAAATATTAAAAAAGGCGAGCGCCTTCTTTGCGAAGCACATGTCGTGAGATACCAGTTTATCCTCGATAACGCAGGTAATTACAGGCTACGGACGCTTTGTCGCGTGATGCGCATTAGCCCGTCCGCATGGTATGCCTGGCGAAAAAAGCCGATAGCCTGCCCGTCGAAAGATACCGCAGTCAGGGTGATGCTCAAGGCGTTATTCTCTGCCAGTCGGGAAAGTGCCGGGAGCCGAACGCTGGTTAAAAAGCTCCGTGAAGAAGGCGTCACCATAAGTCGTTGGCGCGTTAGAAAAATCATGAGCGAAGAGGGACTTCTCTGCCGGCAACTCCGTGCCTGGAAGGTCACAACGAAACCGAAGAAAGGGGCTGATTTTGCACCAAATCTGTTGAATCAGAACTTCAATCCTCCCGGACCGGACCAGATATGGGTGAGTGATATTACGTATCTGAAAACGGGTGAAGGCTGGTTGTACCTGGCTGCGATCATGGATTTATATTCCCGCCGGATCGTCGGTTGGCACATTGACAAGAAAATGACATCGTCGCTGGTTTGCCGGGCTCTCATGCAGGCTTACAACCTGCGCAATCCACCGACAGGGCTGGTCGTCCATACCGATCGTGGAGCGCAGTATACCAGCAAGCGCTTCCAAACGCTGTTAACCAGTTACGGACTCAGAAGCAGCATGGGAGATGTTGGCGCCTGCTGGGATAACGCGGTAATGGAGCGTTTTTGGGGCAGTTTGAAACATGAATGGGTGCTGTTGATCCCGCAGCAGACGCGGGCAGGTATGAAACGTGATGTTGCAGACTATATGCGTTATTACAATCTTGACAGAAACCATGCTTCGAATGGGTATTTATCGCCAGTGCGATATGAACAGATGGCTGAGAAAAAAGTGTCCTGTTTAACTTGACCAGATCATTCGCCTGTCGCAGTGGGCGCAGGGCGGCGAATTCGGCTGGGTATTTGATAACGCCTCAGACACCTTCGATATCAGCCACTGCGATAACTTTGGCATTGACGGCACGGAGTTTCTGGATGACGCGAACGTCTGTGCGCCGATCTCCTTTTACCTGCTGTACCGCATTACCAGTCTGCTCGACGGACGTCGATTGGTCATATTCATGGACGAGTTCTGGAAGTGGCTTCGGGACCCGATCTTTAAGGATTTCGCCTATAACCGCCTGAAAACCATCCGTAAACTGAACGGGATGCTGGTTGTGGGCACCCAGTCACCGGCGGAGATCATCAGGGATGAAATTGCGCCCGCCGTGATTGAGCAGTGCGGAACGCAGATCCTGGCAGCCAACCCCGGCGCCGACCGTGCGCACTATGTTGACGGGATGAAGTTTGAGCCGGAAGTGTTCGATGTGGTGAAAAATCTGGATCCGCAGGCCCGCCAGTATGTGGTGGTAAAAAATCAGTTCAGGCGCGGCGACACAAAACGTTTTGCGGCACGCGTGACGCTCGACCTCTCCGGTATCGGCAGATACACGCGGGTCATGAGCGGCAGCGCCGACAACCTCGAAATCTTCGATTTCCTGTACCGGGAAGGGATGCAGCCCCATGAATGGCTGGAACCTTACCTGGCTCAGGCACTCTGACAACCCACAGGAGAACCATGATGAAACGGCGTTTTCATGCCCTGATTTTCGCGTGCGTGATGGCCAGCCCGCTGGCACACGCCGGTATTCCCATACTGGTGGATGCCGATCCGCTGCGTGAGGCTGAATGGCTGAAAGAAGCGCAGCGCTGGATGCAGACTGCGCAGCATTATCAGAGCCAGATCCAGGCGTATAGAGATCAGCTGGCAACGGCCACCGGTGTCCGTGATATTGCTGACTTTGTTGATCAGGCAAAAAGCCTGAAATCCGACCTTGAGAAACTGCGCAAACCAGGGCAGGCACTCAATGATCTGCTTCTGTCCGGCGGTTCTTCCGGACAGTTCGACGCCCTGTACGAAAAGTATAAAATTTTCGACACCTGCAACACAGAACAATCCGAAAGTTACGCCAGAGCCTGTAAGCAACAGGTCATCAATAAAGCGATTCAGTTTGAGCAGACTGACGAGATCCAGGGGCAGGTCAGCCAGACGCTGGGGGAAATTAACAGCCTCTCGAACCGTATCGCACTTTCCAGAGACACAAAGGAATCTCAGGACCTTGCCAACAGTATTCAGCTAAAATCAGTAATGCTGAACACGCTCACTGACCAGTGGGAAATCAGCGTGAAGGCAGCAGAAAAGCGCGAAAAAGTGCTGGAGAACGAGCGTATTAAACAGTGGAATCAGCAACAGTTAAATGCGCCGACCCCTGATTTAAACGGCTAAAGGAGTCTCACATGCGTTTATTAATCCTTTCTTTCCTGTCCTTATTATTCGTCGTCATTAGCGGCTGCAAAGAAGAAGCCAAAACGACCCAGTGGTACAGGGATCATCCCGATGAGCTAAAAGCGGTGTATGAGAAATGCCAGAAGACCGGCGATGCCTCAGAAAACTGTAAAAACGCCAATGAAGCTCATTATCAGATTCAACAGTTAAATGCCCCCACTCCCGACCTGAATTCATAGCGAGGTTATTATGCCCGGTGGTGTATTTATCGGTGTTGAAAAACACCTGATAGGAGGAGTCACCGACGCCACAAAGGGACTGATGATGTCATACTCCTCCATGATGGTGGGGCTGGCGGCAACGTCAGCCACCCTCTATATCCTGTGGCGTGGATACCAGACCCTGGCGGGTAAGCTGTCCACGCCAATGGAGGATGTCATGTGGGACATCATGAGGATGGCGATCATCCTGTCCTTTGTGGCAAATGTCAGCGGTTATCTTGACAGCGTTATCGACGCTATTAATGGTTTAAAGGAGGGATTTTCCGGTGGCGATAATATATGGCAGTTACTGGACTCAGTATGGGATAAAGCAAAGGTATTAGGTAAAACGTTACACGATATGGATAACTCAACTTATATAAAAGATGAGGGTATGACCGCTCAATTTTATGTCTGGCTGGGGATATTCGTATTAATGATTGTGACAGCATTTGTTTCAATGGTCTCGGAGGTCATGATTTTACTCCTGAGCATTACAGCCCCCATATTTATTTTTTGTCTTCTGTATGTTTTTTTACGCCCCATGTTTAACAACTGGCTGCAAAATATTTTCGCAGCCATATTAACGGTTCTGTTTTCTGCGTTGTCGCTACGCATTGTCGTTAATTATTTAAACTCGCGGTTAGCTATTGCAACACAAATATCCGCACAATCCAACATTGTGGAGTTAGGCGCACAGGTCTGCCTGGCGGGTATCTGCGCGGCAATACTGGTTTACCTCTCCGCCAGGCTGGCCGGAGCACTCGCCGGGGCGAGTGCGACCATATCCATGCAGGGACTGGCGGCGGTGGGTATTGGCGCGGCGGCATTTGGTGCCGGAAAACTGGCCGCAGGAGCCGGGAAGCAGACAACCCGCGCCGTTCAGGACACGCTCCAGGGCTGGAGAGATGCCAGCGCGGGTAAACCCGGTAGCGGTCCGGGATACAGCGCGGCGAAAGCGCGTAAGTATGCGATTGAGCAGATGATCGCCCGCAACGAAGCCCGGCGGCTGGCGCAGTCAGGAGAAGCCGCCGTTCAGAAATTCCATCGTTAAACCGGCCATCCCTGGTCGAAATACCCCCGTTACACCCCTGGTGAAAACATAGCCCTGTTTTCATTCCACTGATCTCCCTGAGGGAATACCCCATGAAACGCTTGATTGCGCTGGCTTTGCTGTGCGCGCTTTCCGGCTGCGCGCAGTCTCCCCGTCCTCCTGCTTTTAGCGGCCAGGGCGTCCCCGTGAACACCCCACAGATTATGGCGGAGTTAAACAGTCATGAGTGAACAAACCCTCATTGCGGATTCCCGCACCTTCGAGCAGCAGATGATTGAGCGGGACAAACGCGCCACAAAAGCCGGGTTTATGGTGGGCGGCGCGGGCCTGCTTACCGCCATGCTGGCGCTCATCGCCCTGGTGCTGATGCTGCCCCTGAAACAGACGGTCGTTGAACTGTACACCGTGGATAATCATACCGGACGTGTGGAGCACGTCACCCGTGTGTCAAAAACCCACCTGACGGCGGAAGACGCTTATCAGAAGGCGATGACCGCCAGCTACGTCAGCCTGCGTGAGCGGTATGTCTATCCCTCCCTCCAGGACGATTACGCCACGGTACAGATTTACAACAGCCCGCAGGTCAACGATGACTATCTGGCGCTGTATGCCGGTAAAGACGCCCCGGACAAAGTGTACCAGAACGGGGCGCATACCGTGCGGATCGACATCCTGTCAAACCAGCTCACCGGGGGCACTGACCCCGACAAGGTCGCCACCCTGCGTTACAAAAAGATTATCCGCCGCCTCGCGGACAACAGCACCCGCACCGAATACTGGGATGCCCGCCTGACGTTCCACTCCGACCCCGGCAGGGAAATGAGCGATACCGAACGGGAAGTTAACCCGTTCGGGTTTACCGTGACCAGCTGGCAGGCAGACCGTGAAATCCGGGGAGGCGAATAATGAAAAGCATCATCTTTATCCTGCTTGCGCTGATGTTGTGCGGCACCGCATGGAGTGCCGCCATCCCGCAGGCGAGCCGCTACGACGCCCGCGTTCAGCAGGTGGTTTATAACCCGCAGAACGTCACCGTCGTCAGTACCCGGCCCGGTTTTATGACCACGCTGGTCTTTGACAGCGACGAGGCGGTTATCAGCGCCAGACCCGGTTTTGAGGAGGCGTGGGAAGCCACGCCGGACGCCAACCGGGTCAGTGTCCGCCCGGTGGCGCTCATTCAGGGTGCGCCCGGCGCGGACGGGAACACCACACAGGTGGTCATCCCGCCCAACAGCCGGGACTGGCACACCAACCTGCTGGTTGTCACTACCCGGCGGCTGTACAACGTCGAGCTGAACGTCATTGATGATAAATCCCCGCAGCAGCCCGCTTACCAGGTGAGTTACCGCTATCCGGGCGAAGACCGGGAGAAGGCCAGCCGTGAGGCAGCGACCAGCGCGCTGGAGCGTAAGCAAAAACAGCAGCAGGCCGACATTCAGCAGGCCCTGAATGCCGCGCAGACGCCGCGCAACTGGGACTACCTCAGTTATCCGGGGCACGACAGCGCCCGGATTGTCCCGGATTTCGCGTATGACGATGGCCGCTTTACCTTCGTGGGTTTCTCCCCCGCCAAATCCATTCCCTCCGTGACGAAAGTGCTGAACGGCCAGGAGCATGTGGTTAACAGCAGTGTCCGCCGAAAAGGCAACTTCACAGTCCTGGTGATTCAGGAGGCCACGCCCCGTCTGGTTCTGCGTTCCGGCAACGCCGTGGTCGGCCTGGAAAATCGTGGATTCGGCCGGGTCCGGGCCGCTGATGGTGCCACCGTCTCCCCGCAGGTCGAACGGGTGGAAAAGCCCGTCACCCACTGATAACAGAGGAGTCATGCAGATGAACGACGAACACCCGCATCCTGAACCTGATGAGTCCCGATCCTCCCCGGCGCAACCGGAGGACGACATTGCTGCACTTGAGCGCGAGGCCCGTGCCAGGCGGGAAGCGGCGCTTCTCACCATGCAGGAGGATGAAGAGAACGATCCGGTACAACCCGCTATCAACAAACTGAAAAAGCGCAGGCGCGGGAAAGCCACCGCGTTTCTGGCGCTCGCCGCCGTTGCGCTGATTGGGCTGGCGTGGGCGGGCAACTGGGTATACCGCAATCTTCTCTGGCAGCCGGGTGAAGAAAAACGACAGGATGCCGCGCCACAGCCGAACCGGAGCGATTACCGGCAGCGTACCGATCTGGGGGCGCACGATACCGGGGCGGACACACCGAAACCAGTGGACAGCATCCCGCGCAGTACGACGGTCACCGGGCCGGAGACGCCGCCGGAACTGGATAAAGCCCGTTTTCTGGTCCGGAGGGACAGCTCTGCCGCTGCGGCCCGAAACCCGGTCCGGACCCGACAGCAGGAAATGACACAGGTAACCTCTACTGGTCAGCAGACAGACACCACACCGACACCAACGGAATCATCCCCGGCAGCGGTCCGGCGCATTCCTTACAACCCGGATCTGTATGTGCCGGAAAATACCGCCATTCCCTGCTCACTGGATTACCGCTTTGTCTCGGATCGGGCGGGGAAAATCCGCTGCACGATCGCCGACGATATCTGGAGCGCCAGCGGTAACACGAAGCTGATTGAAAAAGGGACCACCGCCACGGGCATTTACCAGACGGGTGCGGAAACGGGAATGACGCACGGACAGGGCCGCGCCTTCCTCATCATCACGAAACTGCGTACCCGCCAGCCCCCTTATCTTGATATTCCGCTGGTTGATACCCGCGCTGCCGGGGAACTGGGCGAGGCGGGTGTTGACGGCTGGATCGATTCGCATTTCAGCGAGCGATTCGGGGGCGCATTACTGGTCGGTATGATCCCCGATGTTGCGGCATGGGCTTCCGACAGCGCGGGTCAGAAAGATCGTAATACCGACTACACCGAAAACAGCCGTCAGGCCATGGCAGATATGGCACGCACCACACTGGAAAACAGCATCAATATCCCGCCAACCGTGCACAAAAATCAGGGTGAGATCATCAACCTGGTCACCGGACAGGATATTGATTTTTCCGGCATCTATACGCTGAGGATGAAAAATGACCGCTAAAAACATCTCACTGGACCGCTATAAGCAGCGATTTTTTGGCGATTTTCTGGCACTTCCCGGACTGACGGAGATCGCCGTCAATCGTCCTGGCGAACTTTTCACCAAAATTAACGGCGTCTGGGCACAGTACGCCGTTCCGCTGGATTACGAGGGCTGCTACAACTTCGCCCGGTGTCTGGCGAAGCATCACGGCGACAATATCGAAGATATCAAGCCGGGGCTGTCCGCCACGCTGGAATCCGGCGAACGCTGTCAGGTCATCGTGCCCCCGGCCTGCGAGCGTGAAACGGTGTCCATCACGCTGCGTAAACCTTCACAGGTACAAATCCCGCATCAGGACTATATCGACGCCGGGTTTTATAACCGGGTGGCCGGTACAGAAAAAACGCAGACACATGATGAGGAATTACTGACCTTATATCACGCGAAAGATATTCCGCGCTTTATGGAGAAGTGCGTGGAGTACGGTAAAACCATTGCGGTGGCCGGGGAAACCAGTACCGGGAAAACCACCTATATGAAGATGCTGATTGGTTATATCCCCCTTCATCTGCGTATTACGACCATTGAAGATAACCCGGAAATCACCTTCTTTATGCATAAAAACTACGTCCACCTTTTTTATCCGTCAGAATCGGCAGATGAAAAAGGGTCAATTGTGACGCCCGCCAGCCTGCTGCGCTGGAATTACCGCATGAATCCCGACCGCATACTATTAACCGAAGTGCGGGGCGGCGAAGCCTGGGATTTTCTCAAAATAACCGGCTCCGGCCATGAAGGCAGTATGACCTCTGTTCATGCCGGTTCGACAAGGGAAGCGGTGGACGGGTTTATTACCCGCGGTTATGAAAATCCGCAGTGCGCCCGACTCCCTTACACCTTTATGTTGCGCAAGGTACTGGACAGTCTGGACGTTATCGTCAGCATTGATTTAGACGGTAATGTGCGCCGGATGAATGATATTTATTTCCGACCACTGCACCGTAGCGCTTTTTTTGAGGAGATGAAAGCATGATAAAGGTTATTAATATGCTGCTATTTTCGCTGGTACTTTCCGGCTGTTCTTCACCCCCGCAACCGGTTCCTGTTGAATGGGAGAAAGCGGGTCAGTCAGTCAATACCGGTTTACCACAGTGGCGTGACAATCCGGTTATTATTCCGTCTCCTGTGGTTAAAGATAAATGGTTATTGTCCATTCACACACGGAATTTTAATGAGACACACTGGACGCCCGCCGTATTTTACGCGGTCGCCCACTCAGCGCGTATTGTTGTTGCCGCGCCCTCAGGCGCAGAATTCTTTACTGCAAAAGACTGGCTGCGTCAGTATGGCGCAAATAGTGTTATTGCATACCAGCCAGTCTCTGACTGCCTGACATGCAGTGACACCCATATTTATTTTTCGCATTAAATCCTCCCTCTCACATCCTGAAATTCATCTTACAGTAAGGGCTCCATCATGAAATATTCCGCTATTGCGGCGGTAATGCTGTGCATTGCTGCCGGGACGCCTGTTTATTCTTTCGCTGCTAACCCGTGCGAAGTGGTGCTGTGTATGTACGGTAAAGCAACCGGAAACAATGGAGGGAGCGAATGCCATTCTGCCGAACGGGCCTTTTTTAATATCGCCAAAAAGAACCGGCACGGATTTTTACCCAATCATACGCTGAATGCCAGAAAAGCTTTTCTGGGGGAATGCGCCAGTGCTGATCCGGAAGCGGTGAATAAAATCCTGTCCAGATTTGGCAGAGTCAGAGGGTAATAAAACCCCGGCCATTATATTAATACATTTCCTGCATGGAGAAATAAAATTGGATAAAGAAGACTTGTTTATTTCCAACACCCACTCAATACATCACGACAGAATATCTGTCACGTGTATCTATGATTCTCTGTCAAAAAAAGCACATCAGGGAGGCGGGCTTTACTACGAGATATATGAGAGCCGGTTTATCGGTTTATTGCGACATCATCTGTCACAGCTTAATGAACCGGACGCAGAGAAGCTCAGGCGGTATGCCGAAAGTCAGGGAACGAAGACCGATGATGAGGCATACCGTTCGGTATTAAACGCTGAACGGGAATGCCGGGCTGAAATAGCCCGCGAGCAGATGTGAATCACAGACATTAATAATGTATCGAATGACGCCAAAGACTGACAGACTGCGGAGTTTCAGGCGTGCTTATTTCTGGCTTCAATTTCGGAGAAATTGTTAAGCCGTAAAATAAGCACGTGGAGTGAGGACAGAAAATTCAATTTCGCAGAAATTGCTAATTTTCAGGCACCGCGCCCACCTGCGAACATTCGCCCCAAGCGAATTGAGCAGGCCGGGGGGAGCCGAATAAATTTCGCCGCCCCAGCGAGCGAAAAGCTGTCGCCCACGACAGCGGTTTATTTGGGGGGCCAGCCCCGCACACCGTCAAGCCAGGTCATATTTCCCGCCCCAGCGGGGAATATGACCGATCAGGCGCGACCAACCCCTTTAAAGCAGCGTTCCCGTTTTTTGGAGCCTGCGAGAAAAAACAGGCGAAACGCGCGTCTTAAAGGGGTTGGTCGCGCGTAGCGTGCGACGGTGTGCCGCCTTTGACCCTGGGGGCTTTGACGCAGCGTTCAGCGAAGACATTGCCCCCATGTTTCTGGCTGTCAGGGCGTCCAGCCAGGACAAAGGAAACACGCCGTTGCCCGTCATGCGGGCGTTTCAGGGACGGACGACCACCGGTCGGCAGACTTCTGAAAGCGCGGATAACGGGCATGAGCGCCGCAGGCGTTCAGTGCTTTTCGTCCTTTTATGGGCGTCACCGCCGGGCGTCGTGCAGGGACGTGGGGTATCACGTCCATCGGTGACGCCCATGTGGTGCGCCCGTCACACCGAAATCAGACCGGAGATCACTGCAATGGGAACTCATCTGATCCAAAGGCTGAATGCCTTTTCGGATGCCTTTTCTGTTTTTCTGCTCTGGATGCAACACAACCCGGTCATATTATCCCTGTGTGCCGGGCTGACGCTGCCCTTTATTTTTCATCTGCCACGTGAGGAAAGAAAAAATGCCCCCTTCTGGTTAAAATCGGTGGCGTGCGTGTCCATCTTCTTCTTTATATCCGGCACGCTGTCACCACTGACCATTCAGGGGCTGAGTTTTTTCTTTACGGTACTCGATAACCACATTCTGCTCAGGTTATCACTCTGGATACTGACGATCGGATTGACGCTTGCCGGTCTGGCCTTTCACATTACCGCCCGACGGTTGCTGGCCGGAGAAATCGACAGTTTAAAACACCGGATGATTAAGAAAAGCAAACTGGAAAGGAATATCAGAACGGATGTTCGTGACGTCAGGGATATGTTGCCTGACAGCATCGAATATAATCCGCTGGATTATATTAATCTGAAAAAAGGTATTTTCATCGGGCTGGATAAAGACAATCAGCCGCAATATATCACCGCCGAAGAATTTCAGACCCAGCACGCCGACCTTATCGGCACCACCGGCTCCGGTAAAGGGGTGAGCGCCTGTGTCCTGCTTTATCAGGCAATACGTAAGCGTAAACCCAGTGCCGTATGTAGCCATTAAACCAGTACTGGTAACTTAGACGCCCACTTGTTACAGACGGACATCTAAGTATGGAATCCCAATACTGGCGAAAAGAACCCCGCAAGAATTATTCGAATGACTTCAAGCTCCGTATGGTTGAACTGGCTTCCCGTCCCGGCGCCTGCGTTGCTCAGATTGCCCGTGAAAACGGCGTTAATGATAACGTCATCTTCAAATGGCTGCGGCTCTGGCAGAATGAAGGCCGCATATCGCGCCGCCTTCCGGCTACCGTAGTGACTTCATCACTACCAACGATACTACCTGTTGAGGTTGTACCTGATCCGACTCCATCTGGCAGGATGAACACTGAGCCAGCTCAGTTCTCAGCGCTGAACGCCTCCTCCTGTTGCGTCGAGTTCCGCCACGGCAAAATGACGCTTGAGAACCCGTCACCGGAGTTGCTGGCCGTGCTGCTCCGCGAGCTGACCGGGAGAAGCCAATGATATCCCTCCCGTCAGGCACCCGTATCTGGCTGGTTGCTGGCGTCACGGATATGCGTAAATCGTTCAATGGACTGGGCGAGCTGGTACAGCATGCACTTGATGAAAATCCGTTCTCCGGGCACCTGTTTATCTTCCGTGGCCGCAAAGGTGACACCGTGAAGATCCTCTGGGCTGATGCTGACGGTCTGTGCCTGTTTACCAAACGGCTGGAGGAAGGCCAGTTCATCTGGCCTGCTGTACGCGAGGGTAAAATCGCCATCACCCGCTCACAACTCGCCATGCTCCTCGATAAGCTGGACTGGCGTCAGCCAAAAACAGCCCGACTTAACTCACTGACAATGTTGTAAAAAGAGCATGACCGCATTATAAATGAGGTCATGAGTCAGGACTATATCGCCCGTATCGCCGCGCTGGAAGACGCGCTTCGCCAGAAAGACAGTCGGCTCAGCCTCGTTGCAGAGACTGAGTCGTTCCTGCGTTCTGCGCTGGCCCGCGCAGAAGAGAAAATAGAGAACGAAGAGCGCGAAATAGAGCATCTGCGGGCACAGATAGAAAAACTACGGCGGATGCTGTTCGGTACCCGCTCCGAAAAACTTCGCCGACAGGTTGAAGACGCCGAAGCCCTGCTGAAACAGCAGGAGCAGCAAAGCGATCGTTACAACGGCCGGGATAACGATCAGCAGGTTCCGCGTCAGCTTCGACAGTCGCGCCATCGCCGTCCTCTGCCTGACCATCTTCCACGCGAAATAAACAGGCTGGAGCCCGCCGAAACCTGCTGTCCGGACTGCGGCAGCGATATGGCATACCTCAGAGAAGTCAGCGCAGAGCAACTGGAGCTGGTCTCCAGCGCTCTGAAAGTGATCCGCACGGTCAGGGTGAAAAAGGCCTGCACCCGATGCGACTGCATCGTTGAAGCGCCTGCGCCATCACGCCCTATCGATCGGGGTATCGCCGGTCCGGGTCTGCTGGCCCGGGTGTTAACGGCCAAATACTGTGAACACCTGCCGCTATATCGCCAGTGCGAAATCTTTGCCCGTCAGGGCGTGGATCTGAGCCGGGCTCTGCTCTCCAACTGGGTGGATGCCTGTTGCCGGTTGATGGTCCCGCTGGATGAGGCTCTTTACCGCTACGTGATGGACTGCCGCAAACTGCATACGGATGACACTCCGGTGCCGGTACTGGCACCGGGCAGAAAGAAGACGAAAACCGGGCGCATCTGGACGTACGTTCGCAATGACCGGAACGCGGGGTCGTCAGACCCGCCCGCAGCGTGGTTCGCCTTCTCGCCGGATCGGCAGGGGAAACATCCTCAACAACATCTTCGCCATTACCATGGCGTTCTGCAGGCCGATGCCTTCGCTGGTTACGACAGGTTGTTCAGTGCAGAGCGTGACGGCGGCCCGCTAACAGAAGCAGCCTGCTGGGCTCACGCGCGCCGAAAAATCCACGACGTCTATATAAGTACTCAGACGGTCACAGCAGAGGAAGCCCTGAAACGTATCGGTGAACTGTACGCGGTAGAAGAGGAAATACGCGGCCTCCCGGCAACTGAGCGGCTGGCAGCCAGGCAGTCCCGGAGTAAGCCGCTGCTGGCATCCCTGCATGTGTGGTTGGAGGAGAAAAGCGCAACGCTGTCGAAAAAATCCCGGCTGGGGGAGGCGTTCGCATATGCCCTGAACCAGTGGGATGCGCTGTGCTACTACTGCGATGATGGCCTGGCAGAGCCTGATAACAACGTGGCAGAACGCGCGCTGCGAGCTGTCTGCCTTGGCAAGAAAAATTATATCTTCTTCGGGAGCGATCACGGTGGTGAGCGTGGAGCCCTGCTGTACGGTCTGATCGGTACGTGCAGGCTGAATGGCATCGACCCGGAGGCTTACCTACGCCATATCCTGAGCGTTCTGCCGGAGTGGCCCAGCAACAAAGTGGCTGAACTTCTGCCCTGGAACGTGGATCTCACCAATAAATAGCCGTCAATACGGCACTCGCTGAACGCTTACCAAACATCGATAATGTTGCCGGACATATTGAGTTCGATAATGTCTTTTTTAGTTACGATGGCCGGAGGAAAATTCTCAACGGGATAAGCTTCACTGTTCCCGCAGGTAAAACTGTTGCGATAGTGGGAGCAACAGGAGCCGGGAAATCGACACTCTCAAGGCTTCTGTACCGGTTCTTCGACATAACAGGAGGAAGCATTCGCATCGATGGACAGGATATAAGAGATGTCACCCAGTCTTCTCTCAGAGCTTCAATTGGAATTGTTCCTCAGGACACCGTTCTTTTTAACGAAACAATCAGATACAACATCGGTTATGGCAGACCTGATGCCACTCAGGAGGATATTGAAATGGCGGCCAGGTCAGCCCGGATAGATGATTTTATCCTGAGCCTGCCCGATGGCTATGACAGCCGCGTCGGCGAGCGGGGGCTGAAACTCTCTGGAGGAGAAAAACAGAGAGTGTCAATTGCCAGAGCCATTCTGAAGCGCCCAGGGATCATGATATTCGACGAGGCTACAAGTGCACTTGATACAGCCACAGAGCGCGAGATTCAGACCAGCCTGCGTGAAATCAGCATTAATCACACGACAATGATTATTGCCCACCGACTTTCAACAGTAGTAGAGGCGGATGAAATACTGGTACTTGAAAATGGCCAGATAACTGAGAGGGGGTCTCATACTGATTTACTTGAGGGTAACGGCCCTTACGCCTCCATGTGGAAATCCCAGTCCAGAGAGAGTTAACTCCGAATTGGTGCTATCAATTGCAGAAAGGGATGTATGGCTTAAGGGGTTTAAATTCCTTTATAAACAATTAACTATCCTCTTAGCGTGGTTTTTTTCATCATTGGCCGTCAAACCCCTAGAAGAGGAAATACGCGGCCTCCCGGCAACTGAGCGGCTGGCAGCCAGGCAGTCCCGGAGTAAGCCGCTGCTGGCATCCCTGCATGTGTGGTTGGAGGAGAAAAGCGCAACGCTTGATCTGGTCAAGTTAAACAGGACACTTTTTTCTCAGCCATCTGTTCATATCGCACTGGCGATAAATACCCATTCGAAGCATGGTTTCTGTCAAGATTGTAATAACGCATATAGTCTGCAACATCACGTTTCATACCTGCCCGCGTCTGCTGCGGGATCAACAGCACCCATTCATGTTTCAAACTGCCCCAAAAACGCTCCATTACCGCGTTATCCCAGCAGGCGCCAACATCTCCCATGCTGCTTCTGAGTCCGTAACTGGTTAACTGCGTTTGGAAGCGCTTGCTGGTATACTGCGCTCCACGATCGGTATGGACGACCAGCCCTGTCGGTGGATTGCGCAGGTTGTAAGCCTGCATGAGAGCCCGGCAAACCAGCGACGATGTCATTCTCTTGTCAATGTGCCAACCGACGATCCGGCGGGAATATAAATCCATGATCGCAGCCAGGTACAACCAGCCTTCACCCGTTTTCAGATACGTAATATCACTCACCCATATCTGGTCCGGTCCGGGAGGATTGAAGTTCTGATTCAACAGATTTGGTGCAAAATCAGCCCCTTTCTTCGGTTTCGTTGTGACCTTCCAGGCACGGCGTTGCCGGCAGAGAAGTCCCTCTTCGCTCATGATTTTTCTAACGCGCCAACGACTTATGGTGACGCCTTCTTCACGGAGCTTTTTAACCAGCGTTCGGCTCCCGGCACTTTCCCGACTGGCAGAGAATAACGCCTTGAGCATCACCCTGACTGCGGTATCTTTCGGCGGGCAGGCTATCGGCTTTTTTCGCCAGGCATACCATGCGGACGGGCTAATGCGCATCACGCGACAAAGCGTCCGTAGCCTGTAATTACCTGCGTTATCGAGGATAAACTGGTATCTCACGACATGTGCTTCGCAAAGAAGGCGCTCGCCTTTTTTAATATTTCCTTCTCAATGCGTAACTCTTTGTTTTCTAGACGTAGCCTTCGGAGTTCAGCTTGTTCATCTTCACTAAGCGGACTTTCATGGCGCTGGCGCGCGGCGGCGACCCAACTGCGCAATGTTTTGGCGCTGATCCCCAAAGAAGTTGCGGCACGCGCAATGGAGTAATTTTGCGTCAGCACCAGGGCCACCGTTTCCTTCTTAAATTCTGGCGTAAACTTTCGCTTCTGATTCACTAAACACCTCCATTTTGGATGTAAGTTTAGTGTCCTGATTATTCGACCACAGCAGCTGTCGAAAAAATCCCGGCTGGGGGAGGCGTTCGCATATGCCCTGAACCAGTGGGATGCGCTGTGCTACTACTGCGATGATGGCCTGGCAGAGCCTGATAACAACGTGGCAGAACGCGCGCTGCGAGCTGTCTGCCTTGGCAAGAAAAATTATATCTTCTTCGGGAGCGATCACGGTGGTGAGCGTGGAGCCCTGCTGTACGGTCTGATCGGTACGTGCAGGCTGAATGGCATCGACCCGGAGGCTTACCTACGCCATGTCCTGAGCGTTCTGCCGGAGTGGCCCAGCAACAAAGTGGCTGAACTTCTGCCCTGGAACGTGGATCTCACCAATAAATAGCCGTCAATACGGCACTCGCTGAACGCTTACGGCAATACTGTCAGGTGACGGGGTATTTGTTGAAGATCCCAAAAATGATGAGTGGGCTCCGCATGTCCTGCGGGACGCCTGCCTGAAAGCGGAAAAACCGTTTGTCCTGATTAACCTGAATGACCTTCATTTCCAGCTGGATTTACTGGCTGATATTTCTCATGAACAACTGGAGGAGCTGTTTAATGCCGGTTTCAGCCTGGGGAAAAAAGGCGAAGGCGCTGACTTTTATCGTATTGCCGACCGACGGGCCGCCAGAAATACGGCGGCTGTTTATGAAAAAGGCATGACATTACGGGATTTATTCAATACCGACTTTGTGAAATCTCTCAGTGAAGATGTGCCTGCTTTTTATGGCGAGCTGGAGGAAATCGCCTTAGTGAACTCAATTAACGCCCGCAACGGATTTTCATTAAAGACAATATTTAATGAGGGCGGATGCTGTTACATCATCGGTTCAATGCGTAATCAGAAAATCATTTCGGCGCAACGCATGATTTTAACCCGACTTATCCAGATAGCCGAAACGCGGGACCGGATACAAGGTAAGCCCCGGCCTGTCGCTATTTTTCTGGATGAACTTAAATATCACCTTTCCCGCCCGGCGCTTGAGGGGCTTGGCGCGGCAAGAGATAAAGGTGTGCATATCATCATGGCGCATCAGTCGGTGAAAGATTTATATGACTGCCCGGCAGATCTGGAGGGGGATGCCGTCGCCGGTTCAGTGATTGAGAACTGCAAGTTCATGCTGGTTTATCGCCTTCGCGATCCGGATACCGCCGACTGGGTGGCCAGAATGACCGGCTCTATTCTGGTTGACGATGAAATGAGAAAAGTGAAAACGGATATTTCCCTGACGGAGAAAATGGAAACTGACCGGATGATCCGCCAGGCCGAACGTTATTATATCGACAGCAATATGCTGCTTAATCTGCCGAAATTTATTGGTTTTGTATTTACCCAGAATGATCTGGCGAAGGCCACAAAACTTTTTCATATACCGGCGAAAAAGCAATATATCGACCTGCTGTCATTTGAGCATAAACACCCGCTGCATACCGAAAAAGACCATCAGATTCACAAACCGTCCATTAACCTGTGAGGCTGTCGATGCTTATTCATAACGTTGCTGAAAGAAATGAAGCCGCAAACCGGAGAATGGAGGCATTGCTGAGTTTTCTAAAGGAAGAAACCTTCTCTGATTTTTTAACCTTAAAAAAAGTTGTCGGCTATAAAGGAAAACATAACCATGCCATGTATAACCTGCTGAATAAAGCGGTTGCGCTGGGCTTGTTGAGTAAACATGAATATCCGGTACTGACCGGGAAAAAGGCATTGTGGGGGATCACCATGCCGGGTCTGGCAAGGGTGGTTAACGCGGATGACCCTGTTTTCCCCGCTTATTTTGAGCCGGGAAAACTCAGGCACTGGACACTGGAACATCGCCTGTTAAACCAGCGAGTCAGGCTGGCCCTGGAGGAAAAAGGCGGTACAGGCTGGCTTAACGGCGACCGGGGGGCGTTTATGGCGCAGTATCCGGGTGTCAGGCACCGACCGGATGGCGTTATTACCCTGAGCAGCGGTGCCATCGTCGCGGTGGAAACCGAGCGCTCGCTGAAAACCCGAGCCCGCTATATCAACATAATTAACAGTCATCTGGCCGCCAGCGACGCCGGGCGCTGGCACTATGTGATGTATGTTATGCCGGATGATAAAACGAAAGAATCGCTGATCAGGCTGTTTGGCAGTATCAGGACGGTGATGAGAAACAGCGTTCCGGTTCCGTTTGATACGAAGAACCGCGAGATGTTTCTCTTCCGCACGCTGGATGAACTGGAACAGGCATCCACCAACCGCGACTAAAACACCAGCCTCTATTGTGAATGTACACAGGATAATAGACACCCTGCAATGACCGGGAGGTTACCCAGCCCGACAGACGTCGAATATCAGCCCTCTCGCGAATTTTTAGACCGCGCTGGACGACAGGGACGCTCAACTGAGCGTATTACCTGGCAAAACCCATGATTTCAAAACAAACAGGACAACAAAATGAACAGAAACGCCGACCCGCTTTCGGACGTACTCACTGAATGTGCGCGAAAGCACTCGTCACATGGATGACTCATTCCGCACAGCAGAGCATGCCACGCGAAGAACCACTGATACGCGGCAGCGATTTTGTGTATGCCCTCCACGCCAATTTTGTTTTGCTCCATGATGTTTTATCAGAGACGATGGAGGATATTCAGCAACAGAGTCATAAACTCGAAGAAAGCGTGGACATCCTGGCGCAGCGTTTACAATCCCTCAGGGCAGAGGCCGATAATATGGCCGCCAGGATAAAATGTATTAGTTCATACTTGATCTGACAGTTTTCTCATACAGCACGCAATAAATATTACAGTCAGCTATGAACGAAGCACTGGCACTTTATCCGGGTGAATTTTCAACGCAAAGACATAGGATATTAAAATCCCATACCTTCTTTTATTCTCTCAACGTTAGCTCTAGATGTCAGTTTTTCTATTAATGTAAATGCAACATTAATAGCTGTTGCTGGACTTTGAGAAGTAATAATATTGCTGTCCACTACAATAGGTCGTTGAACAACATTGACACCCATTTCTAACAACTGCATTTGACGCTTACTACTCAGATGATATGTCGTGCCCGTTCGTCCTTGAAGAGCGCCACTCTTTGCTACAGCTAAAGCGCCAACGCAGACAGAAGCGATAATTTTGTTTTGTGCATTAAATTTTCGAATAAGACTCAGAAGCCGTTCATCAAATGCGTCTTCATAAAAGCCAGCCCGACTCATTCCCCCAGGAATCGCAATAGCGTCAAAACAATTAACATCAACTTCATGTAATTTATATTCTGGTTCGATTGTGAAACTCCAGGCACATTTAACTTTTTCACGTAAACCAACTGTTACCAATTCTACAGGCTCTAATCCGTATGTTGTTGTCCAACCAATAGCATCAGTAAATACACTAGCTTCATACTCTTCTAATCCCTGGCAAAGGAATAAGATCACTTTCTTCATTTCATGACGTCCATGGCAACTATATGTATATAAATAAACAGTGATTATAGCACAAATGTTCTGCAGTTTTAGCTTATTGCCATTAATGTTTTTTCTGTTATTTGTTCGACTATGGAATGGATTTCCTCTTCTGGCACAGAGCTACCTATCAGATTAGCTTTATCCCTGTACCGTAAAAGTGTCAGAGCAGATCTAAACTAATACAGATAAAATAATCCATTCCCCCTTCAACCTGAGCCTGTTGTAAGTCCTCCTGCGGGACTCACTGACTTCTGCTTAAACACGCAGCGCTCCAATAACATAATATTCATCCCGATCTAAGCTGCGCTAGTAGCGTAATTACTGGGGTTAAAATTCCTTTTGCGGGATCTGCGGGCTCTTTGCCGCCCGCACCCGCAGCCTGCGAATTTTCCGGGAACCCGATGCCCGGAAAATTCGCAGGGAAATTGAAACCCCTGTCACTCTGCCAGCCCCGGAATCAGGTAGCGTTCTGCCAGCTCAGTAAGCGCATGGATCACCGCCACGCGCGTCACCTTGCCGTTGATATAACGGGGGGTAAGCAGGTTCTGCGTGGGGATGGTCACCGTGACCGGCTGGCCCAGCAGTTTGCTGCGGTCAATGCGCGCATCTGTGCCGAGCAGGGTCAGCGTCAGCGCGAACGACTCGGACATCGCCTCGCGGCCGGAGAGTTTCCAGAACAGCAGCCCCTCAACCGGGAGCTGAACGGTAATTCGGTTGAGCATAATCTTTATTCCACTATGGGCTAATCTCAGTGCAAGAAGTAAACTAATTTTCAGTTCGCTGGCGGCTATGCTGTGGATATGACAATGCGTAGCGGTAAGGCATTATTCCCATGCAACAAAAATAAAACCACATTTTCTGTGGTTTTATATGGATGATATTAAATTAATATTGTGAAGTCATAATTCTTTCACATGAAATGTAGAAAGAATGATTTCCATGCATCGTTTATTGGCTTCGTAATAATAATCCCGATGATTACGATGGGGCCCAACCACCTCAACGTAACACCACAAATCATTAATTTTGAAGATACGCATGTCGTAATAAGCCCTGATATTCTCAGCAGCACTGACAACCTCTCCAGTACAGCTGTAAAGATCGCCTGTAAACGTGAGATTGATATCATTTGGAATGCTGGCAATGTCCGACGTCGCAAGAGAGACCGCACTATCGTGACGGTTAAAGCGCGCAGTTGCTTCTTCGAAAATAGCCTGTGCAGAAGGATAATCAGCCTGACGGAAAAGACAGAAATTAATCACTCCATGGTTGACATTATCTAACGTGTGTTCAATTACCAGACGATTATCATCCAGTGTACTCACCTGCCATGAATCCGGAATTTTAAATCCACTGTCATTTTTGTTGCTAAGGCTAACTGTTTTCAACAGTTCTGAAAGCATCAGGTTGCTGCGATGCATTAAATCCCAGTTTATAGCAATCAGGGAAATAGTATCGGCAATCGAGTTGTAATCCTTCGAACCACAAGCCGTTTTCAAAAGAAAGTAATTCCCTCCACCATTTACAGGATTATAATCCTTTTGCACCGTATACCGTGAAACGACCTCATCACCCGATGGCATCTTCTTAATAGACAGGATATCCGCAAATTTCCCACTTCCTGAAGGATGCGTAATTATCCTCTGGCTCAGTACTTTCTCGCCCATTAAGTCGAGCTTATTGATAAGCCAGTCTGACGCATTCATCTCCCACTGGCAGTGTTCACATGCAGCCCAGACTTCAATATAGGGGCCGGTATCGTCGGCGATGTATCGTCCGATATTCGTCAGTCCAACCTCCTGAAACGTGACCGGTTTTAACTCTGCTGGCTTAACATTCTGTGGTAACAGTAGCCAGTAATGAAGCATCTCTTTTTCTGAGGAGGTATAGAGACATTTCCAGAATTTTTCCCGAATCTCTTTTTCCTGGTCCTTCATCTCGAGAGGAAAAAGATATTTTTTTTCAGTAACCATAATGCAACCTCACTCGTCGCGCTTACTTAAGCCATAAACCCGAAAACATAAGGAAGCTTCCGAGAGTAATTAAGCTTTTAGCAAAGATAAGTAAGCCAGGCGCCACGGCACGTGTCATAGACGATAATTTTTCATAATTTTCTGCGTTGTATCTTTTGTGCCCTCCCATAATCCCGGAAAATAACGTGCACAGCAGGACTACTGTGACCTTTAATCCCCAGACGCACAGGAAAGACATGGATAAGATGATCGAATAATGTTTGGCCGATGCGACGGAAAATAATGACATTGACTGAGAAAGCCATTTCAACGTAAAGCCAATGACAACTGTAGCCACTAGCACCAGAACGAACATCAACCCTGCCAGAAGCCATTGTTTTTTGTTAAATAAATCTTTTCCATTCCAGATTAGCGCTAGCGTCCAAATCATAAAGAGAATAAAGAAAAACCAATGCATCACAACGTTCCCCATTTACACATTTTAATCTCCTATCAGGACTGTAACACAGCCCGTCTTAATCACACCATCGCCACTGCCCGCCGTTGGAGAAGGCTTACTCTCATCATCGTCATAAATCCAGTCAAGGATCGGTTTGAGAGCAAATTTGATACTGGCATCCCCTCCCAGACCAAGCGCCACTGCAAGCTCACCTGACACCTTGAGGTTAAACGAATAATCCGTACTATCAATCCAGGTTCCCACGCCAGCAGAAGCGCCAGCGCTCCCTGCACTCCCTGAAAGTTTGCCATCGGCAACGACTACGCCATAAAAATCGGCTTTAGCCGTCGCTTCTCCTTTGACCGCCGCTGCTTCTGCGCCAAGTTCCACATTAAAACCATAACGTCCTTTATTACCGTCGTACATTTCACTGACGGCCTTCGCTTCAGCGGTTGCCAGATAAACGTCCCCACCAACCCCGCCGTATTGCTCCCCTTCTTTTCCAATGCTACCCGAGGCGCCATATTGTATCGCGGTAGCGTTAGCATTGAGGTTAATAGCTCCGTAATCGGCCCGATCGGTCACTAACGTGCCGCTGGCATTCGCCACCCCTACTTTTGTACGAACCTCGCCTTTATAATTATCCTGGTTTTTTGTATTCCCGACCGTGATATCGGCAAGCGCGAATCCTGCTGAAGCCGTATCGGGTTTTCCAAAGCCGGATTTATCTTCCAGACTTGCATAGGCGCCGAGCACCCGGGCGTCGTAAACATCGCCATGTATAGCACCATCTTTACCCGCATCCTTCGCCGCCGTTCCTCCCCAATATTGCGGAGGTGCAGGTTGAGTGGTTGCGACCGCAGGGGTCGCTGAGGTATTGCAACCCGTCTTGTCGCCTTCCCTGGCGAGAGGTAAACCGTTCACAAATACCGTTGTTGAACCGCTGAGGATACTTCCCTGACCATGTTGAGAGCATGAAAGCGGATCGCCTTTTCGTGCCGCCGGAAATCCGCCAATAATTACGTTGGGACTTCCGCTTTGAATTGGGCCAGTATGTGCGCTGGAATCAATGCGCGCTCTGGCGGCTGGTTTTCCCATAATAGCGTTCTCTGTACGCAAATTAACTGTTAACTTTTACAATCGCGCCCTTAATATCAGTAAGGTTAGTTCCCGTTATGCTCACCGTATCATTTGCCTTGAGCTCGGTATTAATACCATCACCCAGTTTTGTAAGTTCATCACCTTTGAAGACGGCTTGTTCCACAGCCTCTGCTTTGAGGTTGCCTTCGCCTACGTGAATCTCAATGGTATCCGGGGCGATCAGAATATAGTTTTCTTTAACTTTAAGTTTAATCGTGGTCACAGATTCCAGCAGCGCGTTACCTTCTTTATCCATGGTCAAGACGGTTTGATCTTTCCCAACGTTTATAACGTGCTTGTTAGCAATATTATGCGTTTCATTATTACCTACATCTGATTTCAGGTTCCGCTTAATCGTAATATTTTCATCCTGTCCGACGGTTTTTCTACGATCGACACCGACATCATGGGTTTCAGAATTTTCAATATCCGTATCCATATTTTTCTCTGCATGGATCCAGATCTGCTCGTGCCCAGCTTTATCTTCAAAACGGAGAATATTGGCATTGTCTTTATGGCCATCTTTGCTGCGGCTATAAAAACCCATCTGCGTCGCGGCAGCCGGAAGCGCCCACGGCGGCATGCTGGCTTCGTTATACACGCGGCCGGTGATAATCGGACGGTCCGGGTCGCCGTTGATAAAGTCCACCACCACCTCATCGCCGACGCGCGGGATTTGCACCCCGCCGTAGCCCTGACCCGCCCAGGCACTCGACACGCGTACCCAGCAGGAGCTGGTGTCATCACCCTTCGCCAGCCGGTCCCAGTGGAACTTCACCTTCACGCGGCCATACTTGTCCGTCCAGATACTCTCCCCCTGCGGCCCGACAACCTTCGCGGTTTGAGGACCGTAGGTGCGCGGCCATGCCGTGCTTTGTGCCGGACGATAAGACACCGATGCAGGGATAACGCTGAAATCGGTGCGGTAAATGGTTTCCCCCTCGCCGCTCGCGTAGCGGTTCTCCTCGAAGTGGTAGCCCACGGCCGTCACCAGATACTCGCCGTTATCGCTGAAGAACGGCGCGTTAGTCAGGGTAAAGATGTGCCCCGGCGCAATGCCTGCCGCGGTGGCCGTCGCCTGAATCTGCTGATGCTCCACCTGCCAGCGCTCCTGACGAATGCGGGCATAAAACTCTGCATGTCCCGTCTCGACAAATCTCCCCGGCCAGTCGTACACATCAATGCTGCCTGGCTTCGGCGACGCCGGGTTCTGCTGGGCCTGGAAAAGCCACGCGTTCGGCTTGCGGAAGTCGTAATCATCAAGGCTGTAAATCCCCGGCGTGACGCTGTCCTCCAGCGCCCACTGGCTGATGCCCTCTTCATCCGTACTGCCACCGGACGGCGTCTGGTGGTAAGGAATCACCTCGTAGCCGCTGAACGGCTGGTGCTGGGTGGCGGCATCGGTCAGCACCAGCGTGTGTTTGTCCGCCTCGTGGCTGAAGTAATACGCGATCCCCTCCAGCTCCATCAGGCGGCTGATAAAGTCCAGGCTCGATTCCTGATACTGCACGCAGTAGTCCCACACCCGGTAGCTGCCGGTGAGTTTGTCTTCGAGGTTGACCTGGTGCTCACCCAGCAGGGTTTTGACAATCTGCGGTACCGTCTGGCCCTGGAAGATACGCAGGTTACGGTCGCGCTTCATCGGCCACAGGTCCGGCTCCACCGTCAGCTGGTACACCGCGTATCGGGTGCCCGTCAGCTCCACGGCGCTCACCGCCACGCGCGTCACCTTGCCGTTGATATAACGGGGGGTAAGCAGGTTCTGCGTGGGGATGGTCACCGTGACCGGCTGGCCCAGCAGTTTGCTGCGGTCAATGCGCGCATCTGTGCCGAGCAGAGTCAGCGTCAGCGCGAACGACTCGGACATCGCCTCGCGGCCGGAGAGTTTCCAGAACAGCAGCCCCTCAACCGGGAGCTGAACGGTAATTCGGTTGAGCATAATCGTTAATCCATATGGCTTATGCGATGTAAAAGATTGGAGTAATGCCAAAGTCTGGGGACGGGCTATTAAAATTAAGCCCCGCTATTGGTGACTGGCTGTTTAAGTATAAATATTAACGATGTAATCTTTAGTACTTCAGAAATAACAAACAAAGCAATATTGAGGGGTATAATGCTGATTCCCAGACCAACGATACTCATAGGGAACAGCGTCACAGAGCAACTCATGGTGAGAAATCGTAGGATTTCCTGCGCAAGAGCAAGTCGGACCGCATATCGATGCTTTGTGAAAAAGAACCATGCAGAAAACAATAGTGAAACGGGCCACAGGAGGTAAACGAGATAAAAAGTCCCCGTCAATAAACCCTTTACACCTTCGGCTATGAGCATAAAGATGATAACCCCCAGGTTACCTCTGGTAGCATCCCACCATGACTCGAGTAAACGGAACGGGCCAATCGAGTAAAAGACAATCCCGATGACATCCATAACGCCCCAAAAATAGAAAATTTTAGCAGATTTAATCACTCAGCCTCTCGTCTTACTGGCTCTGGTGGCCATTTCCCGCCGTGTTGTATCAGTGAATCTTTAATTTCGTTAAGTTTCTTGTAGTGCTCGCTATCCTCTTTGGCTCTGCTCAGTTCAAGTTGCAATTGATTTCCCATTGTCCAGCCGCTTTCAGCTTTAATCTCAGAGTTTGCTCCATGCTGCAATAAAAGGAGCACATGATCGTAGGCGCTGTAGTCAAGGGCATCAATTAACAACGCTTTGCCTAAAGAATCAATCACATCAATATTACTTCCTTTATCAAGCATAGCTTGCAGCGTTTCAGTATTTTTGGCCTCAATAGTTTGAAATATAATAGGCTCATCAAAAATTTTATCTTTTGCATTTGGTGATAATCCCCCATCAAGCATAGCCTGTATCCAGACACTACTGTCTGCTTTTAACACAAACTCAGCCGGACTACTGCCTCCTTTTGGTCTAGGCTGTAAGGGATCTGCACCAGACTTAACCAAAATAGTGATGATTTTCAAACAGCTCGGCGTTTCATTCTCGTTTATTGAATTCATGACAGCCCAAAATAACAATGTCATATCTTCTTTACCGGGCTTGTTTAAATCTGTTTCTGAAGCTAATTTAATAACCTTATCAACCTCGCCATTTTCGATTGCACGAGCTAATGTAAGCTGCTGCCCGCTAAAATAGTTATCTGGTTTTAAATCCATTTTTTGTTTACACCCCTGAACCATTAATATCAAACAAAGCACTATCCAGTTTGTTAAAAATGATTTCACACGCGGCTCCTGATAATAGAAATGTCTTCATCCTTTTGCTGTTCAATGCAATTTATTGCCTGACCAATTCCATGACGGTCCAAAGGGCCTCCTGTTCCACCAGGGAGATCGTGTACGATCCCAGCCGCGTTAGGCATAATGGCAGAGATTTCTTCTTTGGCGATAAGTGTTGGTATGTGACCTTTCAACATTTTATAGTCTTCCGCAAGATTAACTTCCTGAACTTTTGTAAGTAGTTCTCCTTCAACGCGATAAGCCTGAATGTTGTCTGCATTACCAAGCAAACTTCCGCCATATTTTTCAACAGTGCTTGAATGCAAACCTGCCGCATTAAATGTCCATCCAGCCTGACCGCTCGCCATTGAGGCAGCTGACGCTAATCCCCCTCCCAGAGAGTGGCCTGCAATGTCTATTTTTTGACCCGCCCTATATAATTGCTTCCCAATTTGAATGGCTTTTCTATAATAATCAGATTCCATTCCTAATCCTTGCGCGGCATTATTCTTCCAGTCAGCCATATTTTTCATTGAAAAAAACTCTGATTCCCTGGAGCCTCTAAATACTAACGTAGGATTCATGTCTTTACCAAAAACGTCTGGATCAGGCTGATAAATGCGTGAAAGAAAATCAGGTGAGTCGGTCTTATCATAAAGTATATTGCTTTTGAGACCTAATTTGTCCAACGCCCCGCATCATTACTAATATCCGTCCCCCCCTCCGGTACCCCAGGCGTGGCTTCCAGCGGGTTAACGGTCTTATACACATTCTCTGCCAGTTTCGCTTTCTCCACCGCGATATTGTTCGCCGCCAGTCATTTAGCCGCGATCTGCGCATCCGGGTATAGGCTATTGCTCCCTTTAGCAATAAGATCCTTACGCGCCTGCCAGCGTTCTGCTTTGGTCATCTCCTGCAACTGCGCCGCGTAGGTTTTTTCCCTCTTTCCCTGGTGTCGGCTCGTCCGGCACCTGCGCCGCTTTCGATTTCACCACCTGCTTCGGCAATACCGTTGGCGCAGGACGCGAACCATACGTTCTCACCATGGTTTCGTAACGGTCGATAATCGTACTCACCGGATACCAGCCTAGCCCCGTATTCGAGGCGGCCTGCAATCGCCCGTCAGCATTGATATAAAACATCTCCGTCACTGATGACCAGTTTCGATAACTCTCGTCAATGGCCGCCACTCTACCCATGTCGAGATCCTGCACAATTAGCTTGCGCGTATCGCGTCCAGATTGATATGGATTCGCGCCACTGATGGAGTGCAGCAAATCATAGCGAGTAAAGAGTGAGCGCAGCGAATTGTCGGGAACCGACATAATCCACTGCCCGGCGACGGACGGGCGGATAATTTTCGCGAACAGCGCTGGCGATACATTCTCGCTAAAAAGATAGACAAACCTGATGTTATACATTCGCTCCGTCCTTTTACCCGCTCGCTTACGGATTCACCAGCCAGGTCCCTGGCTTCGTAATATCCAGCGTCTGGGTACGCGTTCTTCCATTCCCTTCCAGGTCAATTTTGATCTCACCCGCGGGTAATTTAAGCGATGCGTAGCCATTATTCCCCGGACGCAGCGCTTTTGGCTCGCCGTTAACCTTCAACGTTTCACCATCGTGCATGCGGATATAGACCAGCACGACAGGGCTGGCGTCGACAGGCGGCGCACTCTGTTGCGCGGTGGCAACTGGTGGTACCTTCGCAGCCTCCGGCTTGGTTTCCGGCGCGGTGGCGGTGGTCTCTGGTGGTGGACTCACGGCAGCCGTCTGCTGCGTCGCGTCCTGATCGCTACCGCCGAACAACATCGCACCCGCAACTACCCCCACCAGCACACCCGCAGCGACCAGCCCCGGTATTTTATAACGCAGCCAGTCGAGTGCAGACGTAGCCGCGTCTTCTTCCACCGGCACCAGCATCGTGCCCGGCTTTTTGGCCACCAGGACATCATCGATTCCTGCCACAGGCATCTCAATCAGCGCCGCGAATTCGTCGATAGACTGCGGACGGTCCTCCATGTGCAGCGCCAGCGCGCGGTCAATGGCCTGCAGCAGCGGGATGGAATAACCCTGGGGCATGATTTCCACCAGCGGTTTGCAGGTATCCTGAATAGAGCGCACCACGCTGACCGGCGGTGGAGATCCCACAATCAGGGTACGCAGCACGGCACCAAGGGCATAAATATCCGTCCACGGACCCTGCTCGCTTTCGTTGTCGTCGGTGTACTGCTCAATCGGCGCAAAGCCCGGGCGCAGCATGGTTTCGGTTTCATCAGAAAGGTTACCAATGGTGCGGCGCGCGGAGCCGAAATCGAGCAGCACCGGCAGGCCGTTATCCTGGATCTGAATGTTATCCAGAGAGATGTCGCGGTGCAGGTAGCCTTCGTCGTGGATGGTTTTGATCGCACCGAACAGCATCGGCAGCGTGCGGCGGATCCACGCCTCGTTGATCAGCTCCGGCTTTTCTTCACGCAGACGCGAAAGCGTGGTGCCGCTGTAAAACAGCGTCCCCATGTAAGCCGTGTCGTTTTTCACCCAGAAGCGCAGGACGTGCAGAAGGTTCGGGTGGTTAAAGCGCGCCAGCAGACGGGCTTCCTTAATAAAGCTGTTCAGGCCTGCGGAAAACGCTTTGCCGAAGCGCTCGCTGCGCAGCACGAGGGTCATGTCGTCGCCGCGCACGGCGAGCGAGGAAGGCATAAATTCTTTGATAGCGATAATGCGTTCGAGCTGGTGATCCCACGCGCGATAGACAATGCCAAAACCGCCGCCGCCGATCACCTCTTTAATTTCAAACTCGTTGAAGCGGTACCCGACCGGGAGCGCGTTTGGGACAGTCCGATTGTTATCATTATCCGTCATCTTTTACAGTTCTCTTGATGATTATTACGCGGCAAACTGACAGTGAAACTCGCCCTGCTCGCAGGTGACGTGCAGACGTCTGAACTGCTCGTCGCTACGGCTGGCGGTAAGTAAGATCTGGCTCATCTGAGGCAGTAAGGTGTTGGTCAGAATAGCATCCACCATGCGGCCACCGGACTCCACCTCGGTACAGCGCTGAACAATCTGTTCCACCACGCTGTCGTCAAACTCAGAAATAATGCTGTGATTCTCTTCCAGACGGCGCTGAATACGCTTGAGCTGCAGGCGAACAATCTGCCCCAGCATCTCGTCGCTGAGCGGGTAGTACGGCACCACCAGCAGGCGGCCCAGCAGCGCGGGTGGGAACACCTCCAGCAGCGGCTGGCGCAGCGCGCCGCTCAAGGCGTCCGGCTCCGGCATCAGCTCCGGATCGGCGCACATGGCGCTAATCAGGTCGGTGCCAACGTTGGACGTCAGAATAATTATGGTGTTACGGAAATCAATGTGGCGCCCCTCGCCGTCTTCCATCCAGCCTTTATCAAAGACCTGGAAGAAGATCTCGTGGACGTCCGGGTGCGCTTTTTCAATTTCATCCAGCAGCACCACGCTATACGGGCGGCGGCGCACGGCCTCGGTCAACACCCCGCCTTCACCATACCCTACGTACCCCGGAGGCGCACCTTTTAAGGTGGAAACGGTATGCGCCTCCTGGAACTCACTCATGTTGATGGTGATAACGTTCTGCTCGCCGCCGTACAATGATTCCGCAAGCGCCAGCGCGGTTTCGGTTTTACCGACGCCGGACGGGCCGCACAGCATAAAGACGCCCACCGGTTTGTTCGGGTCGTCAAGCTTCGCCCGCGCGGTTTTCACGCGGCGGGCAATCAGATCCAGACCGTGACGCTGGCCGATAACGCGCTGGTTCAGCGTGTCGGCGAGATTGAGTACTGCGTCGATCTCGTTTTTCACCATCCGGCCCAGCGGGATCCCGGTCCAGTCAGAGACCACCGCGGCAACCACGTTTTCATCCACAGCCGCAAACAGCAGCGGCTCGTCACCCTGTAAGGCGTTCAGCGCCTGCTGCTGCTCAGTCAGTTGGAGGCGCAGCTCAGCGCTATCTTCATCGTCCGCCGCAAACAGCGCGGCGCGCAGGCGAATAATCTCCTGTACCAGGCTGCGCTCTTCTTCCCAGTGCTGGACCAGAGCTTCGCGTTTTGTTTCATACGCCTCGCGTTCGTCGAGTAAAGCCGTCACGCGATTGGCGTCACCGGCACCGACGCGCGCTTCGCGCTCAGCAATCTCAATTTCCACTTCCAGCGCGGCAAGATGGCGCAGGCAGTCTTCCAGCTGCGCAGGCGGCGCGCTCTGGCTGACCACGACGCGGGCGCAGGCGGTGTCGAGCAGCGCAACGGCTTTATCCGGCAGCTGACGCGCCGGGATGTAACGATGCGACAGCTTTACCGACGCGCTGACCGCTTCGTCGAGCAGCAGCACCTGGTGGTGCGTCTCCAGCGGTGACACGGTGCTGCGCAGCATCAGAATGGCTTTCGCTTCGTCCGGCTCGTGAACCTGCACCGTCTGGAAACGACGGGTCAGCGCCGGATCTTTCTCGATGTATTTTTTGTATTCCGCCCAGGTGGTGGCGCCGATGGTTCGCAGCTGTCCGCGCGCCAGCGCAGGCTTCAGCAGGTTCGCCGCATCGCCGGTTCCCTGCTGGCCGCCTGCGCCAACCAGGGTGTGGATCTCATCGATAAACAGGATAATCGGCGTGGCGCTGGACTGGACTTCGTTAATGAGCGCCTGCAGACGGGCTTCAAACTCGCCCTTCATGCCTGCTCCGGCCTGCAACATGCCGATATCCAGCAGCCACAGCTGAATATTTTGCAGCGGCTCCGGCACGTCGCCGTCGGCGATACGCAGCGCCAGCCCTTCAACGACGGCAGTTTTGCCGACCCCGGCTTCCCCGGTCAGCAGCGGGTTGTTCTGGCGGCGGCGCATCAGAATATCCACCATCTGGCGGATCTCCTCGCCGCGCCCAACAACCGGGTCAATCTTCCCTTCCCGGGCGCGGGCGGTCAGGTCCTGGCCGTACTGGGCCAGCGTCCCCTGCGCCGCCGGTACCGCACCCGCCGGTGCATCGACGGCGGCAGCGGCCTGCTGCGTCTCTTTGCTGTTGGCGCAGATAGCGTCGAACTGCTCAAGCAGCACCTCGACGTTAAGGCGGGTGAACTGCGCCGAGATGCTTTTCAGCACGTTGGCCAGATTCCAGGTTTTAAGCATGCCGATCAGCAAATGGCCGCCGCGGATACGGCTCACGCCAAACTTCAGCGAGCCAAAGACCCAGGCGCGCTCCACCGCGCTGTCGATATGCTCGGAGAGATCGGAAACGGAACTCGCCCCGCGCGGAAGCACATCCAGCGCCGCAACGATATCGCGCGTCAGCTGCTGTTCATCAAGGGCAAAGTGGCGGATGACCTGCTGCAGATCGCCATCCTGCTGCTGCATGAGCTGATGCAGCCAGTGCACCAGCTCAACATAGGGGTTGCCGCGCAGCTTGCAGAACGCAGTGGCGCTTTCCAGAGAGGTAAATAACAGCGTATCCAGTTTGCCGAAAAGCACGGCACGGCTAATTTCTGACATGTTAGTTTCCATTAACAATGATTCGGTATACGGAAGGATTACCGCTCTGCGCGATACACCAGATCGCCACGCGGGACAGGCTGCGGCTGAAGGCCCAGCCAGGTGTTATAGCCTAATCGCCCGGCGCTGCCGAGCGTGGTGCCCTGCACCGCGTCTTCACGCAGGATCACCTGTGTTTCCCATTCAAACTCCACCCCGGCGTACTGACGCACCCAGTCGCGCAGCTCGGTGACCCACGCTTCACCCGGCAGAAAACGGTTGTACTCCTCCGCGCTCAGCGGGCCAATTTCGATGCGAAACTTATGCTGCACGTCGCGGACGGCGACGCCGAGAAAAGCGGACTCACCCATGCGCGGCATGCGCCGTCCTGCTCCCAGCTGCGCCTTCTCGCGCGTAGAAAGCGGCATCCACTGCGGCACGTTGCTCACCAGTTTGACCGGCGCTTTAAAATAGTTGCGCAGGATCTTCTCCAGCCCCTCCGGATCCCGCCCGTGACGGGTCAGGTGTCCGGCGTGGGTAAAGCGAGCATGCGCGCTCAGGCTGCCTTTGTTCATCTGGCCCGGCTGCCCCATGCCAATCAGCGACGCCAGGTAGCCCTCAAAGCGCCTGTTATCGGCGCGATCCAGAGAGACCGCCGGTTGCGCATCCGCCCAGGCGCGGTAAAACAGCAGCGCAAGGCGGTGGTGGAACAGATCGGCAAACGCGCTGAGGCTGGTGTCCTGATGATGATAAATACGCTCGCGGGCGTACTCGGTCATGTGGACCGGCAGCGGGCCGTTCGGGCCAAACAGGCCGAAGCTGAGGATAGACACCTCATGCAGCCCGTTTTCCTCCCGCTGACGTACCTGGGCCAGCGTCGACGGTGCAAAACTCATCGACGGCTGCTGGCCGATACGCAGCGGCTCAAATTTCGGCAGCGGCGCGCGTCCCAGCGGGTAACGCTCGCCGCCCTGGGCATCAATGCGCCTTAACAGCTGAAACAGATCGTAGCGCCAGGGCGTCTCACGGACCCCGCTCCAGAACGCATCCGACAACCTGGTCAGGCGATGTACGCGCAGCGGTGCAGCAGTGTCACTCATATCAGCGCCCTTTTACCCATGCGCGGCGCCCAGTAGCCAATCTCGCCGCGCTGCTGACTTTTCAGGGTGAACTCCGTAAAGCTGTTGATGGACACCAGACGGGCAAAGAGACGTTCCATCACGCTGCCGAAAAGCCACGAGCTGGCACCGGAAAAAGCTCGCTCATCGACAGTCAGGGTAATGCCGATCCCGCGGGCGAAAACGACCGGGCCTGGTTCAGGCACGCGGCGGTGAACCGGCTCCAGCACGCAGTGGCGTACCCCCTCCACCTGACGCGCAACGGGCGTTTCGGCCAGGTTGGCGTACAGCCCTAACAACTGGCGTAGCGCGGCTGCACCCTCTTCGTTTTCGCTGTCCATTAGGCTGAGGTAGTTCATCTGCAGTTGGCTGATGAGCCGCCAGGTGCTGAACCCTTCTGCCAGCGCCGGACGCGGTGGCGTCGGCCCTTTACGCAGGGTGAGGGATTTCACCGGCATGGAGTCGGCCATAATGAACTGCCCGAGCTCCTGCTGCAGCATCAGCGGCAGGTCGCGGCTGGTGCAGAGCACCTCGGCAGAGATATAGCGCAGGTTTTCCTGCCAGGGGGCATGCTGCTCGTCCACCAGCGAGACGAAAACCTCCGAGCCGATATAGCCGGTGCGGGTGCCGTAGCGCAGGGCGTGCTCGGACAGCACGCGCTGTTCGCAACGCAGGGAAAAATAGGCACCATAGTTGCCCGCATCGCCGCTCCATGTGCTCCAGAATGGACGAAACGTCTGGTCATCACGCTGACCGTCCGCGCTGCCATGGATTTTTTTGACCGCGTAAATTTCATAATCCAGCGGACGAATGTTATCGACCACCAGATGGTATTCATGCTGGCCTTCATTCAGCTTCTGACGCGCCGCGACCTTAGGGAACAGGTTGATGACCGGCGTACAGTGCAGCGCCAGATGGCTGGCATCGACCACCCGCTCCAGCTGTTGATCCGACTTATCCAGCAGAATGAAGATGTCGAAGGCTTTTTCGCCTTCACAGCGTTCGATAAGCGTGCTCAGACCGCTCAGGCTAATGAAGCGGAAGCGGGCCGGAAACGCGAAATACTCCTGCAGCAGGCGGTAGCCGTCAAAATTACGCAGATCGTCCGGAAGCAGCGCCTGGTCAGGCTCAAAGCCCTCCTGGCGCAGCGCGTCAGACGCCAGCAGCAGTCGCTGTGGCTGCGGGCTGACCGTCTGACAGACGATCCCGGCGTGGTGCTCCATTACCAGTTCCAGCAGCTTCAGCGCTTCAATATCCGGACCGCCGAGGAAGAATTCCAGACGGTCGAAATCCAGGTGCCCGAGGTTTTGCGGGCCGTCGCAGGCGATGCGGATCCGTAAGGCGCTGTTGATCCCCCGCTGGCTCAGCCCCAGTTGCGCCAGCGGCAGATCGGCGGGCACGCCGCCCAGCTCGACCTTGTCGATTTTCAGCGGCAGCAGGTTGACCTCGTGCGCCGTGGTATAGCTGCAGGTCACGCCGGTCTTCTTCAGCGCCAGGCTATCCATCATGGTACCGCGCGGCACAATGAAGCCCTTGCTCAGGTCGCCCCGGCTGCTGTCGGGTTCAATCTCCGCGATCGCCATCGACGGCGTGGGCGCGAGATAGTTAGGCGCAATCATCTCCAGCAGACGCTGGGAGAAGCGCGGAAACTCCGCGTCCATTTTCATCTGCACGCGGGAGGTCAGGAAGGCGAAGCCCTCCATCAGACGTTCGGTATACGGGTCCGCCACGTCGATGCCGCGCATACCCAGCCGCCCGGCGACCTTAGGGTAGCGTTCGGCGAATTCGGCCCCCATTTCGCGCAGGTAGGCCAGCTCACGGTTGTAATATTCGAGCAGTTTACTTTCCATGATCACCCCGCATCTTTCAGTTCAAAATGGCCGTTTTCCAGATCGACATCGGTACGAAACAGAAACTCCAGCGGGTATGGCACACACCACAGTCGCCCTTTGATCTCGATGGAGAGCACGTTGTGCAGATCCAGCGAGGAGGTATCCGACACGCAGCGGACCTGCAGCCCCTGCGGCAAAATGCGCGGCTCAAAATTGATGATCGCTTCGGTGAGCTTGCGCTGGATATCGTGCCATTCGATATCCGACATTCTCTTTCCGGCCAGCGGCGCGATGCCGAAGTTGACCACCGAGCGGTTCACGTGCGGCAAGGCGCTCAAATCGCCGGAGGCATCGTGGTTGATGGTGTTAAACAGCCACTGCAGATCCCGCAGCACATTGCGGCGCAGGGCGGCATGAGTGATCAGATTGCTGCTAGCCGACTCGCGTTTTTTTTCCGGGTCGTTATCGGTGAGACGATCCAGCAGCGAGGGCTGCATTTTATCGCGCGCCCCCACCTTCTCCTGCTTGCTACGGGCTTGCCAGCCGCTGCGCAGCAGATCGCCTTCGCCAGCGGGATTACTCATCAGCTTCATCCGTCGCAAACGTCACAAGGTTCAGGGAAAGCAGCGGGTATTCGCTTTGTTCGCTCAGCCACGCCTTCTGGCCCCGCCCTTCGTACAGCGTACCGTCAGCTTCGAGCGGCAACCATTCGGTCGTACGCCCGAGCATGACGGCATCTGAAGCGTCTTCAACAAACGGATAGCGCGCCGGGATCTGACACACCTGCTCCGTAGCGTCGGTAAGACGCACCAGCGCGTGACGCCAGACCAGATCGGTGACGCTGGCGGGTGCCTGGAAACGGATCTCGGCGATAGCGCTAAACGGCAGCCAGAAATAACGGCCGTTCACAAGGGTTTCGCACACCGGGCCGAGGCGGGCATCGCCGTCCATCAGCCAGTCAAACGCCTGCGTCTCATCGTTTTCGAGGATGATGCGGCCTGGGTTGGTCTGAGCCTGGTCAAGCGCGTCCAGACGCAGCGTCTGCGCGTGCGCGCTCTCTTCACACAGCGCCGCAGCAAGGGTTGTCAGCCACGGCCACTGGGTGTCAGGCATGGCCGGACGCGCTTGCCCCGCCATCACCTGCGCGCGCTGTAGCTCGCCCTGGATGGATTGCTCCAGCAGCGTAACGGTGGGCTTCGCCTGGGGCTTCAGCGCCACCCAGCTTTTCAGCTGGGTCAGGGCGCGCGTCCAGTTGCCGCTGAGGATCAGAAACTGTACAAATGCGGCGCGGAGATCGGCATCCGCCGGACGGACTTTGATATCGGCTTCCAGACGACGCAGCGCATCGCTGAGCGGCTCACCCGCCAGGTGTTGATAGAGCGTATTCATCGCCACTCCTTAGTTTGCCGCGCGCCATGCGCCCACTGCGGGATCGCGCAGCTGAGGACGCAGGGTATCAATCAGGACAATATTCAGCGAGGTACCCGGAGTCACCCACGCGTCCCAGGTCTGTTTGGCTTCGGCAATGCGCGCCTGCAGTTTGGCGTCATCACTGGCGATCTCGCGGGAAATCTCTACCGCCACCGTGCCGTTGCTTTTCCAGCTGTTCAGGGCGTTGTCGTAAGGCAGGATCATCCAGCTCTGATCGCTGTTTGGGGTGCTGAATACCATGCGCTCTTTGTTGACGGAGGTGATCAGCGCGTTTTCAGGGTCGGCGCTTTGATTCAGTCCGGTCACCGGGAAGCCATGGATGTAGGTCACCGCCATCTCTTTCTGTCCGCCGTTGCGGGACTGCGAAACAACGGTGTGTCCGCTCAGCCAGCTGCCGTTACCGCAGCGGGTGGTGTCAGAATCCGGAATAAAGAGCGCCGGAGCGGAAGCGCCACCTTCCCAGAAGGTGCGCAGGTGGCAGCCGTCCTGCAGGGTAAATTCCTGCCACAGCGTACGGTCGGCCGCGACAGTGCGGGATGCAGCGTTCTGGTCTGGCGGCAGTAACGAGCCTCTGGCTGGGGTTGCGGTGACGGTCGCAGCAGGCGCGGCCTGCTCCTGTTTCACCACCAGCGCCCAGTCCTGCGCTTTGCCTGCCGTGCCCTGCGCTAGCGTCGTTCCCGCCGGGTCGTTGAGCGTCCAGCTGAGTTTATTCACTTTGCTGCACTGGTGTTCCAGCAGTGCGCCAAGGCGCGGCACAAAGTTCTCCAGCACGGAAACGTCTTTCTTGCCGTTCGCCACAATACGCAGCGCCACCTCAGGCTTACACCAGCTCTGCGGAGTGTTGTCTTTGATGTTGTCGATCCAGATATCCAGCTTCTGCGCAGGAGACTGCACGATGCGGAAATTTTCAGCCTGAGCGGTGGAGGTCGCCGCCAGAAGTGCCAAACCCGATAGCCAAAGTTTCATATCGTTCCTTGTGTGTCTAATCAGTTCCGCAGGGAAGAAATTGTGCTGCGTCAGAGAGGGTGTGCAGCAAAGTGGTGTCCTGAGGGTTGCCCATCCATACCGCCAGGGCAGTATAGTTATCCTGAGCATTCCCCTCCTGTTCGCCATTCTTTTGAATGATTTGGTTCATTAAGGTCAGCCACTCCTGCGGCGTATTGACCATATGCAGCGACTGCTTCATTTGCTCTTCGCTGACGCCATGCCAGAACCCGTCGGTGCACAGTAAAAAGGCATCGCCGTCTTCCACCTGCACCACGTCGCTGTAGCTTGCTTCCGGCCCGCCGTTTTCAATCCCCAGCGCCAGATAGAGCAGGTTGCTGTTCAGGTTGTCGGTCTGGTGCCCGGCATCTTTCATCTGCTGCACCAGGCTGTGGTCGGTGGTCACATGCCACAGCCATCCCCGGCGAAACAGGTACAGGCGGCTGTCTCCGGCATGCGCCCAGTAGGCCAGCCCGTAATCACGGTCAATGAACAGACTGACCAGCGTCGTGCCCATCCGGCGATAGTCCTGCACGGCCTGCTGTTCGCTGAGGATCGTACGATTCGCCGTCTGCACGTAGTCGCGGATATGCTGCGCGTTAAGATGTTTGTCGCCATCGAAGCGGGAGATAATGCTGTTGCGGGCCAGCTCTGCAGCCACCTCACCGCCCGGGAGGCCCGCGATTCCGTCGCAGACGACAAAGCAGGCTGAACGTTCCCCTATGGTTTCTCCCGTCTGATCCTGGTTGCTGGCGCGCGTCCCCTGGCGGGAGAGAGAAGCCGTTGCGATATTCATTTGTCTTCCGATCCGCTCTGTGAGTCTTTGTACTGATTTACCTCCATGTCATACGCATGAAGGAAGGCCTCGCCGAACAGGGTGTGGAAGTCATCCTCAATCTCGCCAGCCGTCTCGCTATAGCTGCGCACAAAATAGTCCCACAGGGCGGCTTTGCGGCTGCCCGGCAGCGCCAGACGAGAGGTCATCCCGTTCTGCTTCGCCTGCTCTTCCAGCTGTTCCGGATTAAAGGACTGCAGCATCGCGGCGATAATGGCGCGGATACCGGAGATCATGCCCAGCTGGTGCGCCTGCAGATCGATCAGCGCGTCGCGCACGGATTTTGTCGGCGGCATAAAGCCCGGCATCGGGGTGCCGAACATCTGGATCAGCACGGTTTTGCCGGTCGGCAACAGCTTGAACGGGTTGTTGGCATCGTCCAGCACCATGGTCATATCGGCTTTCACGCCGCGCTTGAGGATGGAGCGCGAGGAAAGCAGCGCCACGGTTCCCTGAGAGAACATGCCGAGGATCTGCCCCAGCTGACGCATGTTTTCCCGGTCAAACTGCGGGACGGGCTGCATTTCGCTCAGACCCATGCCTTCCAGCAGCGCCTCCAGCAGCTCGCCCTGCAACACTTCGCCCTTCTCACCGCTGTTCGCCGTAGCGGTTGGGGCGGCGGCGTTATTGACCGGGTCGATGCGCAGGCGGCCTCTCGGGGTCTGAGCGCTGCTGCGCGCAACGGCCTGTGGCGTTGGCATAGTAAAGCCTGCGTAATCCGGTCGCGCGGGTTCTTCTTCAGCACGCGGTTCTTCCTGCGGTTCAGGGGAGAACAGCGGAGAATCGGCCAGCACGTCCTCTTCCTGCTCAGGTTCCGGCACTGGCTCAGGCTTTTCGTCAATAATGTCATCCGGATGGGTCAATAGCGCGCCGCCCATCAGCCCGAGCGGGTCGTCATTGCGCGCGACTGGCGCGCTGGCCTTACCGCCAAACAGGGCCAGCGGATCGAGCTCATCCGTCGCCTCTTCTTCTGGCTTCACAGGGCTCGTCTCGCCCGGCTGCAGCAGGGTTGACGGGGTGACGTCGTCAAAAATACTCTCTTTTTTGAACAACGCTTCATCGCTGAACAGCGTGTCCGGGTCAACGTTCTTCCGCTCAAGCTTCGGTTCGCTGTCGTTGAACATCGCCAGCGGATCTTCGGCGTTACGCTCCGGGGCCGCAGGCTGGGAGAACGGATCGTGCGATGCAGCAGGCTGCGGTTTTGTGCGGTTGCTGGAGATGCTGTCGGAGATGGAGAACTCCTGCATCAGGCTATCCCAGATCTCCGTTGGCACGGCGGTCGGCTCGGCCTTCCCGCGCGGTGCGGCACTCGCCGGTTTCGGTTGTGGAGCGGGCGCGGGGGCGGCTGTCGGACGCGACTGCTGATGCATGCTGGCCGCCATATGGCTCACGGGCTGGGTATCGTGGATCAGTTCGGTGACTTCGATACGGTAGTCATCAATACCGAGAATGTCGCCATCCTGCAGTTCAACCTGACGCCCTCGCTCCAGCGGAATGTCATTTAATACCACGCGGGTGACACTGCCACGGTTGGTCACGCGGCATTCACCCTGGGCGTCCACGTGAACAATGGCCTGCAGACGAGAGATGGTGCGGTCATTATCCGGCAATACCAGATTGTTATCCGTACCGCGCCCAATGGTGCCGCCCGGGGCGTAAAAATCACAGCTGCTTTGCGGCGGCTGATGACCGGGTTTCGTAGAAATAATCGTGAATCGCATGGCGTATTCCTGCTGGTATGATTAGCGCTCAAACGCTGCCGCTCTCGGGACGAGAACGGCGGCGTTTGGGGCCGATTCCATCTGTTCTATTCTGGCGTTTTGAGCAGACGAATCGCGTCGCTATTGGCGATTAAGTTGCACTTCAGTACCTGATAATGACCCGGCTCAGTACCGCCTACTTTCTCTTTCAGTAAAGAAACAATCACCTTGTCGGCTTTTTCAAAATTCTCAGCTGGGAGATTGCTTGCTTCGAGCCAGGCGGCAGCACTGGCCTCTGCATCAGCTTTCAGGGCTTTGCTGTCCGCAATCTTACCGATACACCGGTTTTGCACCCAGTTTTCAAAAATTTGTTGCTGAGAAAAAGCGCTGATATCAGGCAGCGTTTGGGCATAAACAACAGAGGCATTTAATGCCAACACGAGCAGCAGTAAAAGTTTCATTTCAGGCTCCAGAATGTTGCGTTGGTAGGAATAAACGAACCATTTCCCGGAGAACCAAGGAAATGACAGTCATCCGAGCAAATATTTCCATTCCAGAGTGTTACATGCCCGGTTGCATCGCTCCAGCCGTGACCGGTAAAGATGATAATACCTTGCTTGCCAGCAAATTGGGCAGGCGTTGGGGAAGAGACTGACATATCTGCATTGCCCAGTACCGTGGGTAGAAATGCAATCATATCTTTAACGCGGAACATATAGCGCTTTTTGTCGTTTCCGGTCACTGTCGCATATTTACTGTTAGAAGGAATCGGAATACCACAGTAATTTAAAACGTAACTCATACGTATTGGGCAGGCGTTTTTAAAAATACCGGCGTTGATATTATGCTGAACTTTTCCACCCAATAACTTGCCAACCTGCTCTACGTTTACGTTCACTTCTCTGAATCGGTTCCAGGCGGCGCCAAAAGCAGGACGCATATGAGACATCAAGTTCTCCTTGGTAAGATGCTCAGGATGGGGCTGTCGCTCTCGGGGCGAGAACGGCGGTGTTTGGGGTTAACACATTCTATTCAGTCTGCGTAAGCTTAAACTGGCCTGAAGGACCTTCTTGTAAGGTGAAACGGGCCGCATAGCAAATAGAATCGTTTTTCCCTGACACTTTCAGGGCAACATCATATTCTCCGGCTTGCCACGCAATCCCCTTCCACTGGCGACACTGTTGGGTCGTTAATGTCACCTCAGGGCTAAACGTTGACGGCGGCGATATCGCTTTCCATTCATTTCCCGCGCGTTTCATTATGGTGGGCGAATGGCTGATGACAGGCGCGTCTAACCCGGCATTAGCGGGAATAGCAAAGCAGGGTTCGTTGTTCTTTAGCGTAACCGAAAGCGACTGATATTGTGCCGGATGAGATACACAGGCACTCACCGTTAACATGACCGCCAACACACCGAATAGCTGTTTCATAACCATACCCGCCAATCCTTAGGGTTTTTGAAATTCGCTAATAGTGAGAGGACGGGCGCCTCCTTCCTGCAAGCTTGCCATGCTATCTTCCTTCCCGGTTGATAATGACCGGGGAAAACTCCCCGGCCACATTCGCAATTACGATTCTTTGTTCTCTTTGATGTTCCAGCCAGCGCTACTTTCAGCACCTTTACCACCAGACGTGGTCTGCTCCCAGTACTGCTGTTTCACTTTCGCAGCCTGGAATGCGTAGGTCACACCAACGGTATCGCCGTTGTCTGCACCGGTGTACTGAACAGAAGTGACCAGCACATCTTCCAGCGTGATGCGGGAGTATTCCACCTGCTGGCCGCCGGCTTTACAGACGGACAGCTCAACTTTAGTCAGGTGTTTACCGCTGGCGCAGTGTTTCAGGATAGCTGTGGTGGATTTGTCGATCAGCGCGTTAACGTGCAGGTCGTTAAAGTTGACTTTACCGGCACCGCCTCCACCGCCAACGCTCATATTACCTGGCTGGGAAGCGCCCCAGGAGAAGGAGGTAATATCAGTCCAGCCGGTGTGGTTAGAATCTTTAGATTCGCCCGTAACACCCTCGACCTTCAGAAACATATCAATAGCCATAATATCTACTCTTCGTGGATGAACAATATTGCTTTCGAAAAAGCACTTATATGGCAAACAGGAAAGCATGGGGCTGAATAAAACCATCCATATTTTACCTCTGCCTCTAGTCTGACGAATTCGAACTTCGTACAGACTCTTCAGAGTGCCTGCAATTGCAACCACCCTAAATTTTGTAAGTCACACTTCATGGTAACTAAGCGCTAGACAATCATTCGCTGTATCATCTAGAATATTTTCAATCGTCTATCATTGGTCTAAGGCAACAGAACATGAAGAAAATATTGTTATTAATACTTACCGTTATATTTTTGATTATCGCAACTTTCACAACTGTAGATCTTTTTCAATCAGCCTGGTATGTATTTTCATTAGAAAAAATCGCTACAATTTCTGCAGGCTTACTTTTTGGGAAATTAGTTTTCCTGCTGGTCAGCCTTTTGGCATTTTACTTCTCGCTAAAGTTCTTGCGTAAATCAAAGCCTTGACTTTAATTTTTCCGCAAAATAGTAAATAGCGATAGATGCAACTAAAAGAATGATTAATAGAGCTGCATTTATCGTTATTTCTAAGGTAGTTAGCGACCAATCAAAAACAAAAATATAATAGCCAAGAGTTGAGAAAAAAAGCATAAATGAAACAATAAGCATGAGATAGACTATAACGTACTTTGATGCTCTTTCAAACACGAGTAGCTCCTGCTAAAAATTGGCTAAAAATCTCTTTATCTATAGCACCATGACTCTGTTGGAAATTTATAGCTTCAATAAATGGTTTAACATTATCTTCAACGAGAAAATATAATAAATCTAAATCACCCGCACCACGCAACTCATAGTAAACATTTTTGTTTAATTTTAACAGATCGTATGAGGTATAAACTGAGCGAGAAATTGAAGCTCCCACACTTAATACACCAGTAAGTCCTGCAGAAACAAGAAATCGCGGAACAATTTTTGAAACGAATAACGTAATTAATTCATTTACGAAAACCATTTTAAAGGCTATACCACCTACTTGCGCCCCACCCACTTTTAGGAGGAGTTCCTTAGATTGCTCTTCAGATAAACCAGACAGATAACGGTTGACCACTGTATTGATTAACCGACGCACATCTTCTGATGTAAGCCCTTTTTTGATTAGCGTTAACAACCTAATTTTATCTGTTTCATTTCGCCACCGATGGTCTGTATCCAGAAAATCTTTGGTTAACATCCATAAGTCTTCTGGGATTGACATAAAACCATCGACCGCGCTGCGAGCGAAAATTTCTGGGCCACTTTGTTTACGCGTATCAAAAATCTTCAACATGCCATCTGCAATTTCTTTTGGTGAACTCGTTCCCAATGTTGATTCCTCCTGAAGTTAATGAATGTTGATGGTTTTCTATATGAATTATGCCAATGTAGTTTACTTTGCCGACCCTCTTGGGCCGGCACTCATTATCACGAGTCTTTCGTCTTCAGCGACGGCAGTTTAGATACCAGACGCAAAGAAACGGTCAGACCTTCCAGCTGGTAGTGCGGACGCAGGAAGAACTTCGCGGCGTAGTAGCCCGGGTTGTCTTCAATCTCCTGCACCTGCACTTCCGCAGCCGCCAGCGGTTTGCGGGACTTGGTCTCCTGAGAGGAGTTCGCCGGGTCACCGTCCACGTAGTTCATTACCCAGTCGTTCAGCCAGCGCTCCATCTCTTCGCGCTCGCGGAAGGAGCCGATTTTGTCGCGCACGATGCACTTCAGGTAGTGGGCAAAACGGCAGCAGGCGAACAGGTACGGAAGGCGAGAGGCCAGACGCGCGTTAGCGGTCGCATCCGGATCGTGGTACTCCGCCGGTTTTTGCAGCGACTGCGCGCCGATGAAGGCGGCAAAGTCGGAGTTTTTGCGGTGAACTAGCGGCATAAAGCCGTTTTTCGCCAGCTCGGCTTCACGACGATCGCTGATGGCGATCTCGGTTGGGCATTTCATGTCCACACCGCCGTCATCGCTCGGGAAGGTGTGGCACGGCAGGTTTTCCACCGCCCCGCCGGACTCCACGCCGCGAATCGAGGTGCACCAGCCGTACTCTTTGAAAGAGCGGTTGATGTTGGCGGCCATCGCATACGCGGCGTTCGCCCAGGAGTAGCTGTTGTGGTTCGCGCCGTCGGTCTGCTCTTCAAAGTCAAAGCTGTCGACCGGATTGGTGCGAATGCCGTACGGCAGGCGCGACAGGAAGCGCGGCATCACCAGACCCAGATAGCGGGCATCTTCTGATTCACGCAGTGAACGCCAGGCCGCGTATTCGGTGTTCTGGAAGATCTTGGTCAGGTCGCGCGGGTTAGCCAGCTCCTGCCAGGATTCCATCTGCATCACGCCCGGTGCGGTACCGGTGATAAACGGACAGTGCGCCGCAGAGCCGATGCGCGCCATTTCACCCAGCAGCTCAACGTCCTGCGGGCTGTGGTCGAAGTAGTAGTCGCCCACGATGCAGCCAAACGGCTCGCCGCCGAACTGACCGTACTCCTGCTCGTAGATTTTCTTGAAGATCGGGCTCTGGTCCCAGCCCACGCCCTTGAAGCGCTTCAGGGTGCGACCCAGCTCCTGCTTGGAGATGCTCATAAAGCGGATCTTCAGCATCTCGTCAGTTTCAGTGTTGTTCACCAGGTAGCTCAGACCGCGCCAGGCGCTCTCCAGCTTCTGAAACTCTTCGTGGTGAATGATCTGGTTCACCTGCTGTGACAGCTGCTCGTCGATACCGGCAATCAGATTCTGAATGGTGCGGTAGGTGTCGTTGGAGAAAGTGACGGTATTTTCCAGCGCCTGCTGCGCCAGGGTTTTGACCGCGCTTTCTACGGCTGAGCGGGCCTGATCGGTTTTCGGGCGGAACTCTTTGTTCAGCAGCACGCTGAATTCATCCTGGCTGAACGCCTGACCCGCCTGCTGCTCATGTTGTTGAGTCTGGTTACTCATCGATTATTCCTCGCTACCTTTCGCGCTTTCGTCATTTTTCGGCAACTGGCTCAGGGATTTGAGCAGCGTCGGATCCTGCAGAATTTTAGCGATCAGCTCTTCCGCACCGTTTTTGCCGTCCATATAGGTCAGCAGGTTGGAGAGCTGGGTACGCGCTTCCAGCAGCTTGTTCAGCGGCTCAACCTTGCGGGCCACCGCATCCGGCAGGAAGTCGTCCATGCTGTCGAAGGTCAGATCCACGTTGAGCTTACCTTCTCCGGTCAGGGTGTTATCCACCTGGAACGCCACACGCGGCTTCAGCGCCTTCATGCGTTCGTCAAAGTTGTCGATGTCGATTTCGAGGAATTTACGCTCGTCGACGGCCGGCAGATTTTCAACCGGTTTGCCGACCAGATCGGACATAACGCCCATCACAAACGGCAGCTGAATCTTACGTTCTGCACCGTAGATCTCTACGTCGTACTCGATCTGGACGCGGGGGGCACGGTTACGTGCGATGAATTTCTGCCCACTGTTACTCATTGCCATGATGTTCTCCATCAAAGATGCGCGGTGAAGGTGAAACGGCAGGCTCCATGCCTGTCGTCATAATGCCTGGACGCGCTATTCGCGGCGCCCAAAGATGTTTTCCAGTTGGTTAACGCCGTCTGGCGCCAGGTCGCGAATAATGTCCATAAAGTTAAGTTCTGACAGTCGCTGCACCCGTTCAATCATCAGCGGTGCGGGGTGGCTCGGTTCGTACTGCGCAAAATACTGCTTCGCTTTTTCCAGCATCAGCTGCGCGTCGGCGCGGCTGGTGACCTGCACGCTTCGCCAGTCGGTAACCGGCTGAACGGGTTGCGTTGCCGCCGATTGCTGCTCGGCCTGTGGTTCTGCCTGCGCTTCACGGTTCGGCAGCAGCTTGCTGATGTCGGTCACCTGACAGGCGCTGGCCACCAGCCCCACGGTTTTAAGCAGATGTTCCATCTCAGGCACGCCGCTTTCACCGAGATGCCCGGTGAGCAACTCGCGAATCGCCAGCAGACGTTCGTTAATGACGATAACCGCTGCGGTTCCCGGCTGGTCGCCGCGGGCCAGCTCGTCAATCAGCCGTGGACGCCCACCGGGATAGTCCGGACATTCCGTCTTGCTGCCATCCAGCAGGGCCTGGGCATCCCGGAGCGAAATTTCATCGCTGTTTGAACGCAGAAGCGAGGCGTTTCGCACGGCGACGGTCAAGTCAGATTTATCGCTCAGCCCGGCCAAGGCGTTAATGCGATAGAACGGATCGGTTTCGCCATACTCTTCCAGCAGCGGATAGAGCGTCTCCCAGTAACGGGCGATCGCCTCCTGCACCAGCAATAATCCGTCCGCGTAGCCCGTAAGCCCACGGCGGCGCGTCCAGGCATGGGTTAACGCCAGCAGGACGCGAAGATCTTTGGTGCGGGTCAGAAGACTGGTGGCGAATTTTTCTACCGTATTCCAGTCAGCAGGCTCTGCCGGGATAATGGTGTCGCCAAACTGCTGTTCCGCTTTCCCCTGACTGGCCTGATTCATGATCTGGAAGTCGGCGTCGTACTCCAGGTTTTCGCCGCAGGGCTTGTCGGGGCTTATTGGCGCGAGAAATTCTTCGATATTCATGAGATTCCTGCTTATTCAAACATGGGCGGATAGAGACCGTGACGCCCCGGACGGGCGCCCCCTGCCGGGTCGAACAGTAAGGTGAAAAGCTGCCCGGTAAAGTTACCGCTGTGCACGTGGGTGTATAGCGGGTAACCGTCGCAGCGGTTGGTCCACCAGTAGCTGGTCTGACGCAGCGGATCAAAGCACTCCGCCGCCTGAGGCCAGCCCAGCGTGCTCTGGCCGTCCTCGTCATAGCCAATCACATCCAGGATGTCGGAGCGCTTTTGCGGTTCGACCGGCTGCGGCACCGGAATGGTCATCAGTATCTCATCCAGCTGCGAGGCGGAAAAACTGTTGCGCACCGCGTGCAACCCCAGGCGCCCAATCTGCTGGTACCAGCTTTCGGCCTGGCTGAGCAGGCTGATCGACCACTCTGACGGGGCGAAGCTCAGCTGAAGGCAAACCGGATACTGTCGGCCAACGCTGTCGCGGCCGGGCAGCAGACAGCCCATCTGGATCATCTGGCTGCCCAGCATGGGTGGTACCACATAATTCCAGACTGGCGCTTTCCGGAACTGGCGCTCGCCGCTGCGCTGCTCTTCCTGCTGCCAGGCCAACAGACCGACCTGAAACCAGTGTGACCACTGGCGCTGTAAAGTGTCAGGAAAGCGACGCTGCAAAAAATCTCCGGCGCTGGGTAACTTGCCATACCAGCTGTAGCGGTTCATCGCAGGGGTATTCGTCATACGGCTGTCCTTGCGGTTATGGGCATGAGAAACGGGGAAGCTGGAACGGGTTACGAATACTGTTTGGCGCAAACTCCAGCGTGACCTGATGTCCGTCGACGTTGAAGGTGGCCTGACGGCTCAGGCTACCCGCGCCCGGGCTGGTGCTCGCTTTATCGAAGAAGCGGTTGAGCGCCCAGGCGCCGTTGGTGACCAGCGTCGCCGTGCTGCCGTTCGCCAGCCCCAGCTGCATGCGTACCTGGTTGGTGCCGCCCGGCCCCGGCCAGCTCATGATCTGCACGGCCTGCGGACCGTGGCTGTAGCGCAGCAGCTGACCGTCAACGTCAAGCGTCAGGTTCAGAATGGTGTTATCCATTCGCACGGTGCGAACCGTCACCTTGAAGGACGGCGTCGTTGCGCCATTAGCAAAGAAGGCGTCGCGAATCGACTGGGCCTGCTGGAACGGTCTCAGCAGCCCTTCACTTCCCGGCAGCGTTTTCCCGTCGATGCCCGGCATAAAGCGCCAGTTGGCCTGCGTGGTGTCCACTTTATTGGTCAGATTGTCGCGGAAGAAAGCATCCATTAGCCCGGTTCCCGGCGCAAACATGCGCGCGAGATCGTCAGGGGTGACCTCGGTGCTGGCGCTGCGCACCAGCGGGTAGCGACCGGCAATCGCCTGGCGGCAAAATCCGCCCACTTCAACGTTAATTCGCTTACGTACGTTTTCCAGGTCACGACGTTGGGTATCGCTGCTGGCGCCAACCGCCATGTTGCTGAACATGGTTTGCAGCCCGCCCGGCAGACGACCGGCGCTGGCCTGCAGACGGCTGATCACCTCACCGCCCGGTGCTGGCATCCCGCTGTTGGCCGCGTCCTGGACGGCGGTCAGGTAGCGATAGAGTTCATCCACCTGCTTGAGAAAATCATCAAACACGATGGTCTTCCCACCCTTCTCCAGCGGCTGCGCCAGCTCAATCATCGGCGCATAGTGGTCGGTGACCAGTTGTTCCGGCGCCTGGGTGACCACGGCGGCCTGGGTCGGCGCTGCGTCATTGTTGCTGAACAGGGCTTCCAGCGTACGGGTCGCACGGTTGCTCTGCGCCTGCACTTTACCTGCATCTTCTGGCGCTGGCGCATTGCGTGACAGCGTCAGGACCTGGCTCAGGTTCTGCACCAGACGGCGCAGCGGCGAATTGGCGCCGGAGAGCAGGCGCGCGGTGTTGATGCGCTGGGAAAGGTCGGCGCTGTTATTGAGCTGAATGTCGGCGAGGAAGCGATCCCAGTTAGCGATAAAGTCGCGCATGTAGAGCTGACGCACGGCGTTGTCGATCTGCTGTTTATCCTCCTGCGCCATCGCGGCCCCCAGCACCCAGGCGTCGTCCTCGTGCAGGGCGGTGGTGACGCTGTCAATCTGGCCGTTAAAGCTTTTCCAGTAGCCGTCCGGCGTATACAGACCCGGTACGCCTTCGCTCACCGGCTTGCCGCTTTTACGCGAAAACACCAGCTCGCTCTGCGGTCCGCCGAGGTCGGAAAGGGAGACCGGCTTCAGGTTGTCATCATGTTCCAGCAGGCGCTTGAGACGACCGTATACGCGCGTGGAGAGCGGCTGCTGGTTGATCATCGCTCTTTCGCGAGCAACCAGAGATTCATCCTGTGCGTACGGCGAGGCCTGAATCTTCGGCTCCAGCAGCTGCGTCAGGTGCCATTCAAGCTGCTGCAGCTGTGCCTTCGTGACGTTCTGCGGCAGGTTACGCTGCAGATTGAGCATCACCCACGAATGCAGGAATTTGCCGTCATAGTGCTTCGGCTGATACAGCATCTGATAGGCTTTCAACGCTTCATAGCTGTATTCCACATCGCTGCCGTTGTCGTTGCGAAGCCAGGTAGTGATGTGCATGGCGACGGCAGGGAGCAGCATCTGATCCAGCGCTTTCTGGTACAAAGACTGCGCGGCATCGCTGACGTCATCCCCACGATAGAGCCCCATACGGCGGGATACAGGCGGATCGTTCACATCAAACGCGTCGCTTTTCGGCAGGTCGACCAGACCATTCAGCAGCGGCAGCAGATCGAACAGGTCACGCTGCGGCTGGTTCTGTAACGCTTTGTTCTGCTGGTCCAGCATCGGCACCTTCGCATCCACCTCTGCCAGATAAGTTTTGTTTTTGGCATAGCTGGTCAGCCACAGACCGCCGAGGATCACCAGCAGGGCCAGCAGTGCCGCGTAGCCGGACCAGATCACCGCCCGGTTGCGCAACTCCCACCAGCGGTTTTCGCCCGCGATCCCGGCTTCCTGGAAAATGACGTTTTGCAGGAGGTTCTTAATGAAGAAACTCTGACCTTTAGCACCCGGAATAGGCGCTTCTTTGCTGACCGAATCCCAGTTATCCGCCTCGCCCCCTTCCGGCAGCGACAGCGCGCGGTTCAGTTCACCCATCACGCGGTCGAACGGCAAGCCTTCCTGAGTCCCGCTGGCGAAGTAGATCCCGCGCGGAGAGAACTCGGTTTCGAAGTTGGAGCGGGCAAAGACAGTGCTCAGGTAGTCTGCCAGCAGCGGACGCAGCGCGGCGAACTCCTGCGGGAAGAGATACGCTTCTGCGCGGGTTTTCGCGTCATGCTCTTTCAGCATGGTTTCCGGTTGCCCGGCATCGAGGCGCTGCTGTAGCAGAGAAAACTCCTGCTGGAAGTTGCCCATCAGGTCGTAATCGGCGTGTTTGGTTTGCTCCCACGGCAGGGTAAAGCCCCAGATCTGGTCGCGCTGCGCTTTATCGTAGTCGGCAAACCAGGCGCGGAAGCCTTTAAGCAGGTCGGCCTTGGTCACCATCACGTACACCGGGAAGCGGATACCCAGCTGTTCATGCAGCTCGGACAGACGCTGACGCAGGTTCACCGCCTGCTGGCGGGACGCTTCGGCAGACTGAGTGAGCAGGTCAGAAATGCTGATGGTGATGATGACGCCGTTGATCGGCTGGCGACGGCGATACTTACGCAGTAACCCCATGAACTCCAGCCATTCGCCGGCGTCCTGCACCTGCTCGCTCTCCTGGGTGGTATAGCGGCCCGCGGTGTCCAGCAGCACCGCCTGATTGGTGAACCACCAGTCGCAGTTACGCGTGCCGCCAATGCCCCGCAGCGCGGTCTTACCGAAACGATCGGCCAGCGGGAACTGAAGCCCGGAATTGACCAGCGCCGTGGTTTTACCGGAGCCCGGCGCGCCGATAATGACGTACCACGGCAGCTGATAGAGATATTGCGTGCTGAAGCGCTGCGTCCACTGGGCACCCTGGCCCGCTTTGCTAAAGTGCGCTTTTTTCAGCATCTGCGCGGCTTCATCAAAACGGCTGGCGAGGATCTGCGCCTCGCTGTTCAGTCGCTTCTGCGGATCCGCCGCTTCAGGGCTGGCAGTGTTCTCTTTGAGCTTGTCCATCAGCTTGCGGTTCAGCCAGGCGTTGTACAGGCGCGGCAGAATGTGGCCCTGTGCCCAGAGCAGATAGACCACGGCAATGCTGATAATACGGTTCTGTTCAGACTCAAGCGGTCGGGTGTCCACGATGGACAACAGGGGACCAATCATCCAGATCACCGCCGCCAGCGCCGTGACGCCGAGGAAGCTCCACAGAATGCGGTTGGTCAAAATGGAAAGAAGTGTAGTCAGCATTCCTTAGTTTCCTTGCGGCAATCCGTTCAGCTCAGCCTGAGTGTTTTCAGGCGACACCAGCAGAGTAATTTCCACACGGCGGTTACGGGCGCGATTTTCAGGCGTCGTGTTCGGCGCCACCGGGTTAATCTCGCCCCGCCCTTCCGCTTTCACGCGGCCAGGCTGAGAGAGGCTTCCCTGCAACATTTTCTGTACCGAGCGGGCGCGTTCCAGAGAGAGTTCATAGTTAGAGGCAAAGCGCGCGCTGCGGATCGGCACGTTGTCGCTGTAGCCCACCACCAGAATTTTGCCGCTGACGTTATTCATCGCCTGCGCAATGCGGTGGATGACCGGTTCATAGCGGTCACGCACGACGGTAGAGGCAGAAGCAAACAGCCCGTCGCCTTTCAGGATAACGACGCTGCGATCCGCTTCGTCTTTCACCGCGACCAGGCCAGCCTCGATTTCAGGTTTCAGGAAGCCGCGCAGGTTCAGCACAGCCGGAAGCTGACGCGCCGGTTGCTGAATAGTGGTTTCCGGCAATTGGGACTGATAAATCTTCGCCAGCACCGGGTTGGTGTTATCGCCAAGACGCCAGTTAAGCACGATATAAAACAGGCAGGCGATAAACCCGGCCAGCGCCATGCAGGCCCACAGGGGAACCATCGGCCGCCAGAGCTTGCGTAGCACGGGACGATCTTCCGGATGAGGAGAAAGCGGCGGCGGATAGCTACCGCGCACGCCACGGATCATCTGCCACAGCCGCTGCTTGATGGTTTCAAGCTGGGTGCGGCCATTATCCAGCACCCGATAGCGTCCTTCGAAGCCCAGCAGCAGGCAGTAGTTGATCATCTCCAGCAGCAGAATGTGGTCGCGCGGGTTTTGCGACAGGCGCGCTAGCAGTTGGAAGAACTTTTCGCCGCCCCAGGTTTCGTTATGGAACGTCACCAGCAGGCCATTGCTTGACCAGACGCCGCTGCTACCCCAGGGGGTGAGCGCGGCGGCCTCATCGAGCGCCGTACACAGGCAGTAACGTGCCCCGACGATCACTTCGTAGGGCAGCCCCGCCTGCTGGCAGCGGACTTCGAAACGGCGAATCTCATCGATCAGGCGCTGGCGTAACGCCACCTGATCGTCATGGGAGATCGAGTGACGGATCTGCGGAATCGCATTGAGCAGCGGATTGGCGGCCGCCACCAGCTGATTGTTGCTACTGGCTCCGGTAAAGGCGGCATCACTGCCGGTGTCCTGTCGTTCCTGCATATTAAGCGCTCGCTTTATTATTCTGTCGGGCTACGGATGGCCCAAAACTCCATATCCAGCCCCGGGAATTCCCCTGCTAGATGCAGGGCGAATGCACCGGACTTATCCATCTCGTGCCACAGCTCGCTGCCCTTCTCCAGTTCAAAGTAGCTATAGCCGGCATGCCACGGGATCTGCGGCGGCGCGACCGGCATGGCGCGCAGCATAATGCCCGGCAGCTGAAGCTGAACCAGATCGCGGATTTTCGAGACCGGCGCGACCTTCATCTGCGCCGGGAAATGGGTTTGCAGGTGTTCGCCTGGCACGTTGGCTTTAACCGCAAGCACGAAGCCGAACTCACGCACCATGTTGGTTTCAGGCACCGTGGCGATGTTCAGGCCGTGAGAGCGTTCGTTAAGCGGCAGCTGAATCGCGTGGTCTTCCATCACCAGCGACAGCCCCTGACGCAGCATCAGCATCAGCTTGCTGAAGCAGTTTGCCAGATCGTCATGATCGTAAATCGGCAGCACGCTTTCGGCGGCACGCTGGGACGTCCAGGTGGCAAGCTCGGTCGCAAACGGCAGCCAGCTGCGCCAGAGCGTTTCGGGATGCAACAGCGGGAGGGTTTTTAAATGAGAAACCTCGCCCAGATGACGGTTAACCAGCGACAGCAGCGTGAACTCAATCAGTTCAGAGGTGTTAAAGCGGCCAGGCTGGCGCAGACGACCGCCAATTTGCTGGCTGCGCTGCACCAGCAGACCGTGCAGATCGTTGATCATGCTGTAAATCTGCGGGCTGTTGTTGGCGTTGAGCATCGGCGGGATATAGCTGTTGTCGAGCCGCACGTGATTGTCGTTACGCTTCTCTGTCACTAATGCCACGCCGATGGCGGTCCATTCTGCCGTGAGATCTTTTTCCAGCATCAGAGTCAGACGCAGGCGGCCAAACTGGACGGTGGCATCCCCCACCGACATGGCGTTATCGTCTTCCACCTCTTGCTCGAAAGCGATGAAGCGCGCCAGCGAGGCCGGCTCTTCGCTAAAAATCACCTCTTCTCTCTCGCCACGACGTATCGGCAGTGCGAGCACCACCTTTTCGTTGGTGAGATTGTCAGGAATTTTCAGCGGTACAGGACCGTTGCGCCCGTTACGCACCTGGAAAAAGGTGCCGTCCGGCAGCAAGCCAGTGCAGTAGCTCAGGGCAATGCATCCCTGACGAAGCATCGCTTCATCCAGTTCTACGTCAAGAAAGCCCCAGAGATATGATCGCTGTAGCGCACCCCATTCACGAACATGGTTGAGCAGATAACTTTCAGTCCGCTGAAAATGGTGTGGACGCAGGAACATGCCTTCGGTCCAGACGACCTTTTCTGCTTTCGTCATGATGATGTGTTTCCTGTGTTGAAGCGCGTTACTGGCTGATGACCCGAATGCCGTTCACGTCGAGAAAAACGTTGGCCTGAAGTTCATCTGCGGACCATTTCCAGAACTGGTAGATATGATTTTCGCCAGGTACAGGTAGAGGGAGTGAAACGCGCCATTTTTTGCCATCTAGCACCTGATACTCCGCCAACACGCCGATGTAGCGGGCCTCCGGAGAGCTTTGCCCACTGAGGGTTTTGGACAGCTGTCCCGGCATCAGGAAGAACACGTCGCTGTTCAGCAGATTCGCGCCAAGCGTGGCTGACGCGTTGTTCTGCAGGGAGTAGAAGTCGCTGGACATGAAATCCGCATCGGATTTCAGCAAAAGCACCCGGACCTTAAGCGGCGCAGATTCATTGATTTGTGGATGAGCCTGAAACTGCAGATTGTAGCGGGAGGGGGCGCTGTGTGAAGACGACGTACAACCACTGACCAGGGCGAAAATCGCCGCGTAAAAGAATAACCACAGCTTATGAAAATTTGTATTATTCATAAAAATGCGCTCATGAAAGCCGTTTAGTTCAGGATCCAGGTACCGTTAGCGCTGTCTTTACAGGCTTTGCTGTTGCCATCAACATCGACACAGGTCGCTTTTTTACGCGTCTTATGACGAATGGCCTGTTTACGCACGGCGGCATCGTACTGATCGGCCTTGATAACCGCGCGCATCGGGACGTAACCAATCAGCTGATCGTTGCCTTCGTCGGCGAGCGCCACCCAGTAGTGTTCAACCTGCCCCAGCACCACGTACGTTTTTCCGGTCTCGAGATTACGGATAACTTTGCCGCCGAAGTCAGGTCGGCTCATCAGGGAAGCCGGATACATGGCACGATACGGCTCGTTGACCGGCGTGAACTCCGTCGGCGGCGTCACAGCGTGACGGTGGGTTAAGGTAACGCCGTTGACCTGGCTGGTCTCGATCGTATCGTCGTTGATCACAGGTTTTTGCGGCGCTTTACAGCCCGCCACCGCCATTACAAACAGAAGTGAAAACAGTACGCGCATTTTCATATGCTTTTCCGTAGCGATATTTCGATGATGAAGATAAGGGAGTTAAGTTTGACTTAAGTGCTATTGTTAAAATAGCCAGGATATTTTCGGGGCGTTACTATTCTAAGGGCATAGCTACCGCACGAGCCCTTCAGAATAAGGCCCAGTGTCTTCCTGACATATTTTGACAATCAGCCCACAAGTTTACATAAGCCGGCCATCAATTCAATATTGCCTTCCAATTTCCTGGTATTTTATGAGTCGCTCATGAAAATACAGAATTATTCCCACTAAAAACCCATACAAAGCGTGCTATTGAGCCGGCACGATAATGCTTGAATTTTTTGAAATCTCCCACATCATGCTAGGCATGGAAAAAGATGACGCGAGATATTCGACGGTGGAGCAACTGCACGAGCGGCGCAAGCAGGTGGTGCGGCTGCATCGCAAGGGCTATGGTGTGATGCGGACTGTGGAACTGAGCGGGTTGTCGTACCCGGCGGTTCGAGGCACGCTTGATCGTTATGAGGCGGGGGGAATGGCGGCAGTCAAGCCCGGAATGCGTGGCAAGCGCGCCGGTCATGGGCGCACGCTGACGGCGGATCAGGAACACGCCATTCAGCGGATTATTTGTGACAAACGGCCAGAGCAACTGAAGATGGAGTTTCCGCTCTGGAGCCGAGCGGCGGTCATGCAACTGATCGAACGCGAATGCGGCATCAAGCTTTCTGTACGTGGCGTTGGCAACTATACTGTCCCGCAGGGGCTTCACGCCGCAAAAACCCATCAAGAAGGCTTACGAGCAGCGCCCTGAGGCTGTTCAGGCATGGCAGGACGAACAATATCCGGCGATTGAAACCCGCGCCAAAGCTGAAGGTGGCGAGATTCACTGGGGCGACGAAACCGCGCTGGTCAACACCGACGTGCGCGGACGCAGCTACGCGCCAGCGGGCAAGACGCGCTGGATGATCATTGACGAAGCCTTCGATGCCGACAAGCTGATCGAATTTCTGAAAGCCTTAATCAAGGAGGCTGACAAGAAGGTGTTTCTGATCCTTGACAACCTTCGGGTCCATCACAGCAAGCCGGTCAAGGCGTGGGTGGCTGAACGGCAGGACAAGATCGAACTCTTCTATCTGCCCAGCTACAGTCCGGAACTGAATCCGGAAGAACGCCTGAATGCCGATCTCAAACATGCTATCGGCACAAAGGTTCCAGCACGAACGAAAGCAAAACTGAAGCATGCCTCGACTGAACACATGACCTACCTCGAAAAATCCCCCGAACGGGTCAAAAGCTTCTTCCAGGACCCGCGTGTCAAATATGCCGCGTGAAACTTCATACTTCAACTGGCCGAATCAATAAGTTCAATTTGGCTCACCAAAATACACAGCAATAATTTGAATTTAAACAGATTATTCAAAAAAGAGAATGGATCACATCAACGCAATAAACACCGCATTACCACTACCATAATTAGTAGAATTTAAATTATTTATGATAATATGAATATATTATTCGCATCATATTTGTTGCATTTGCGAGATATGTTTCATTCGAATCTTACATGAAGAAACGGTCATTCCCGCCGATATGGATAATATCACTTTTTCAGCCAAAGGGATCAGGGTTTTAATTATCGATGATAATGAAATGGCCTGTGAATCATTGGTGTCAATTCTTCAGCATGAGTTTACAGTCGAGTATACGACCTCCCCAGAGCGGGCTTTGGAGAAATTATATCGAAAAATCATTCGATCTTGTTTTGAGCGATCTGCAGATGCCTATAATGACAGATGATGACTTATATAAGAGAGTCAAAGAGAATAAAGGACCAAATAAAAACACGCCTTTCATATTTATTAGTGCATATACCCGAGATCATTGAAGATGCTTGATTTTGTACAAAATGAGGATCATGCTCAACGCTATGAAAATACATCTGACTTCTGAACAACGAACTGCCCTGAAAGTGCTGCACAAGTGCAGCAGGGACTTGCGCGTTTGTGACAGAATAAGATGCGTTCTCCTTGCTGATGAAGGCTGGTCTGCTGCCATGATCGCCAAATCGCAGTTGATTGATGTAACAACGGTTCGCCGCCACCTCAATGACTGGTTGAGCGAGCAAAAACTGGCGCCAGAAAATGGCGGTTCTCAGAGTCATCTCAGCGAAGAACAGACCCAGAAACTGCGGGGTCATCTTGTCAGTCACCTTCTTCCAACCACACAGAGCATCATTGAGCTGGTTGATGGATGTGGGCATCCGCTATACCATTCCGGGCATGAATAAGTGGCTGTACCGTAACGGATTCAGTTACAGAAAACCGGCTGGCATACCGCATAAATACAGCGCGGAAGCACAGCAGGCGTTCGTGGAAACCTACAATGCACTGAAACAGCAGGCTGGTGACGATGAACCCATTCTGTTCATTGATGGCGTGCATCCGACGCAGGGAACAAAACTCGCTTATGGGTGGATGCCTGCCGGAAAAAAGGCCCATGCGGTAGAAACCACCGGAAGCCGTACCCGTCTGAACCTTATGGGAGCCCTGAACCTGAACGATATCAGTCGGACGGTCATCCGGGAATATGACAAAATTAACAGCCATAATATCGCCCGGTTCTTTATTGCTGTCCGTGAAACGTACCCGATAAAACAGAAGGTTCATATCATCCTTGACGGTGCCGGATATCACCGGACGGAGCAGATAAAAACATGGGCTTATCTGCTGAATATAGAACTTCATTACCTACCGCCATACAGCCCCAATCAGAATCCGATAGAAAGGCTGTGGAAAGTGATGAATGAACAGGTAAGGAACAATCGTTATTTTACCTCACCAAAGGTGTTCCGGGAGGAAATACATCGCTTCTTCAGCGTTAAATTACCTGCTATCACCGGACTCTGGTTGGCCGTATTAATGACAACTTCCCGTTACTGAAAAATGCAATTTCAAGTTAATCAGATATATACGAGTGAAAGCCCAATCAAAGATGTGGCTATTTTAACTAAACCGGTCAGATTAAATGATATCAAAAAAGCTATAGAATCAGTCTTGGCCAATAATACCGCCTCGTAAAACAGACCTCTTAATTAATACGTGTTGAAGATAATCGCCCCAGTCAGGGGCGATTGTTGTCAACTAATCGCTTTAAACTCTCTAAGCGTCTGTAATCGAAGTGGCCATTTTCCCAACCAATGCATCGGGGTACACATCCTGAGGAATCCCCAGAAAAAATGACAGGTACCGGGATTTATGATCTTATTGATTATTTCAATAATTCAATGAGATAACCCTATGCCTGCTCGTTCGTTATGCCGAAAATTCCTTAAAAATGTACTGGAGCCTCTGCATCTGTACCGTCAAAACTCACTGATTGACGCAACCAGTGCTGTAATAAATGGCTCCTCTCTTACGCTTACCAGTATCGGACGTCATTTAACCGGAACTGCATCGGTAAAAAACAAAATAAAGCGTGTGGACCGACTGCTGGGGAACCCCCATTTGCAAAATGAGGTTTCAACCATTTTTCAGCGGGTTACTCAGAGAATTACGCAGGGAATGCCCCGTGCCGTGATACTCATTGACTGGAGCGCTTATCATGCTTCCCGTTTCCAGCTACTGCGGGCAAGCCTGGCATGTGATGGACGTTCTTTACCGCTGATGAGCTGTGTCGTTCCGTCATCTCAGACGGCGAATGCTGAGGTACATGAGCGTTTTCTTGCGTCGCTTTCTGAATGCTTCACAGCTGAAACTGATGTCATTGTTATTACAGACGCCGGTTTTCAGGGGCGGTGGTTTCAGCAGGTCAGTTCCCGTGGCTGGACTTATATTTGCCGGGTACTGGGTAATCACTATTACAATGTTGGTGATGGATGGGAAAAGGTATTGGATTCAGGGACAAAGGCATCAGCAACGGCAATTTATTTAGGTGAAGGTCTGCTGGGGCGAAGTAAAGAAGCACAGCATGAAGGCCATTTCTACCTTTATAAAAGTAAATCCAGAGGCCGTAAATTCAAACGCTCAAAGGACAGAACTGCCAGGGCAGCGGTGACGGCTAAAGCCCGGACTGCAGGGAAATCACCCTGGTTTATTTTCACAAATAACACCGAGTTCTCACCAAAACAGGTAATGAAATTATACAGCCGAAGAATGCAGATTGAGCAAAATTTCAGGGATGAAAAAAATCCTCGCTGGGGATTTGGCCTGAGGCTTGGAACCAGCCATTCACTTGAGCGAGTCGCCGTGTTGAGCCTGATCGCGACTTTAGCCAGTATCATTATGTGGTTAAGTGGTTTTAGTCTTGAAAACAGAGGGATACATCATAAATATCAGGCAAACACAGTGAAAAACAGGCGAGTCATTTCGCTGTTAAAACTGGCGGAGAACGTATTTCGACATTCTCCACTCATATTAAATACCCTGTCGCTTGACTCGGGATTAAAGAAATTACACCAAAGGTATACCGATATGATGTTGGTTTACTATACCCGTGATCATTGAAACTGCTTGATTTCGTCGGTGCTGAGGATCATGCTCAGGCCATGAACGTAAAACTGACCTCCGCACAGATTGCCGCCCTTGAGGCTCAGCACCGGCAGAGTCGTGACCGCCGTGTCTGCGACCGGATACGCTGCGTGCTGCTTTCTGCTCAGGGCTGGTCTCCTGCCATGATTGCGCAGTCTCAGCTCATTCATGAGACCACGGTTCTGCGTCATCTATCGGATTATCTCAGCGACGGTAAGCTCACCTCTGATAACGGCGGTTCGCAGGAGCATCTGACTCCCGGGGAGTCTGCCGAACTTCGTCAGCTTCTGACTGACACTGTTCACATCACGACGGCCAGTATCGTGTCGCTTGTCCGTGACCGCTTCGGTGTGCGCTACAGCATTCCGGGTATGAATAAGTGGCTTCACCGCAACGGGTTCACCTGGAAAAAACCGTCAGGTATTCCCCATAAGTTCTGCCCGGCACAACAGCAGCAGTTCATGACGCATTATGAAGCGCTGAAGCAGGCTGCCGGTGACAGCGAACCCATTCTGTTTATGGATGCGGTACATCCGACGCAGTCAACGAAGCTGAGCTGTGGCTGGATAAGAAAGGGGGAACTGAAAGCGGTGAAAACCACCGGGAGCCGGACCCGCCTGAACATCATCAGCGCCCTCAGCGTGAACGACCTGGCCCGGACGGTGACCCGTGATTATCCGCAGATTAATGCGGATGCTATCTGCCGTTTTTTTATTGCAGTTCGCCAGACTTATCCGGTGTCGCAGAAAGTGCATCTGATACTGGACGGTGCGCCTTATCACCGGGCATCGCTGGTTAAGGACTGGGCCTTCGTGATGAATATTGAACTGCATTATCTGCCGCCGTACAGCCCGAACCTGAACCCGACAGAACGGTTGTGGAAGGTGATGAATGAGCATGTGCGGAATAACCGGTATTTTGCGTCAGCGAAAGCCTTCAGGGACGCGATAAGAGGATTTTTTGAACGAACCCTGCCGGAACTGGGGCAGAAACTGGGCTGTCGTATCAACGACAATTTTCAGGTGCTCAGTTCCGTGTCAGAGACATAACGACGTATAGCGTAAGGTGTTCACCTGTGAACAAAATAACTCTCATTGATCATGTTGCAATAACTGTTGCCGACCTTGAAGTATCTTACTGTTTTTACGATAAATTGTTTGGTGCAAAAATTCATGCAGAGTACGCCCCCTTTGGGAAACTGCTTGTAAGGCAGGTATCGCTGGGTGATATTGTCCTGAGTTTACATCAGGTTGAGAATGGCGTGGAACTTGTAGCTAAAAGGCCAATGCCAGGGAGTGCTGATTTATGCTTCCGGTGGGGAGGGACAATTCTCAGCGTGTTAGAGCTACTTGAGAAAAACGATATCGAAATAATCCATGGCCCGGTGCCCCGTGAAACGAGTTCAGGTCAGCCATCACAATCTGTTTTCTTTCGGGATCCTGATGGAAATCTGCTGGAGTTAATGGCTGCTGATAATAAAGACCAAGGTTAAAATACTCAATAAAGTCAAAAATAAATATTTTCATCTGCAGGACTTAATGTGGCTCCCTGAAACAATCTGCACTTTGAAGTTTATTGAGTATAGATTGTATTAGCTTAGTGTGACATGACACTGCTATGGCACGAGATTAATCTAATCTGACAGGCCGTTCTGTGCCAACAGCGGACATTTGTTACTACTCAACCTAAAATAAATTAATTGTAATCATTAAATAGTGGTAACTCCAAAGATCTTAGGTTCGGCACAAAAAATATGAGAATGGGCTTGATATGCTGCCAGACGGTTAAATTTTTCAAGAAGGCTCATGTTATTGTGATGATGCAGTGCTGAAAAGTTTATTTTGTACGACCCTATTTTTCCATTCATGCTCGCCGGTATTTTTTCAAGGTTCTGCTTTGGCAAGTTCACCACATTGAATATAGCAAACGCACTTCGACTCAAATTGAAAAGAAACGCATTATGATTAGGATCATTAGTTCCTTGGAGGTAGCCGGTATCAGGTACAGCAACTCTCCTGCCCGGAATATTGTCAAAGGTTGCTAGTATCAAATGACACATATTTCCCTCCGACTCAACCATCTCCTCAATAGTCAACTCTAAGATACTTTTCGTTACTTTTGGCGGAGTCATTAAAGCTAGAAAAATAATTTCCAGCCACTGGAAATATTGCTCACTCGTCACCCCAAACATTGCGCAAACCTCGCTTAGGTGAGGTTTTTTTCCCACGCGAATAGCGGAAAAGTTTTTTAGCAAAAGAGGGTCAGTTGGTTGAAAATCCACCGACTGATAAAACATGTCGATTGTTTGAGAAATTAAATATGGGTTTCTAATCATTCCCATGATCTTTGCTTTGAACACTCGTACAGCAGCATCCTTCAACATATCGCTTACAGAATTTACCTTTGATTCGGAGATAAGGATCTTTGTTGCTGGAACTAAGTCCATTTCAAATTTCTGAAAAAAGTCCTCAAAATTTTTTCTTAACTTTGAGCTTTTCACGTCGAAACTAAAAAGATCATAAAAAAAGAGGTTCTTCTTTATTTTAGCACCTTCAGGGTTAATCAAGCGAACAACTCCTTTTTCTCGGTCTTCGATTTCAAATTTGTAGATTCGCTGCATATCTTTTGGTCTGCTCTCGTCAATGCAGTTACTACGCTGCTCTGCTTGAGATATAAAGTGTTGAATTTTAGTTGTATTTTCCATAATCTCTCTTAGTTGCGACGAGCCATCGGTCATGTAATTTTCCTGCCACCATTGATTAATATGCGGTAAGTTAGCATTGCCTCCATATACTTTAAGTCCAACTGTGAACTTCCGCACTTCGCTCAAACCAGACTGTCAGATTTTTAAATCTGAATTGGTATAACTAGATTTTCTGGGGATCCCTCAGGTACACATCACCAATCGCCGTTCATCTGCCAGTGCATTCCCCAACACAATCTCTCCAGGAATGCCAAGCGAAGACAACTGAATATATGCCATCGACATGGCTACCACATCGATATCAACGCAGGAAACCCACATATACTGTGAAGGCATATACCCCAACGCCTGAATCTCGGCCGCAGCGGCGATCATCATGGCGCCGGCACCACACGCAGGCTCACTGATCGTCACGAACGGTTGGGTCAACAACCGTTGCTCCAGTCCGGTGAATTGCAGTTTGGCCATCATGGATGCCACACTCCAAGGTGTAAAAAACTGCCCACGATGTTTATCACCAAGCTCCAGACTCATGAAAGCCATGCCAAAAAAATCACAAGGTTTAGCGGCCAGTGCTATTCGTACCAGAGCAAGTAAGTGCGCCAGGCGTTCGACATCCTCACGTTCATAGCCTGCGCCTGTTTATAGGTCATCCAGCGAGGATCACAGAATCCCTGTTTTGACGCGCTGCACCACAACAACATGATATTCATGCCGCTGTAAGCCGCGCCGGTAGCGTAGTTGGAGGACAAACCGGACATACCCGGCACACGCTGTCAGGGACACGCCCACGGCTTCACTCCGGCCTCCAGCGCCGTAATGATGCTGTCGGTAACGGTCTGATAAAGATCGGTTTTGGGTTTGGAAAATTTCGTTTTTGGGGAGCCTGACGGGTCCAGCGGGGATACGCTGGTCGCCGCTGCGGTGTTAGCGCTAGTCTGGGTATGCAGGGAAATCGTCATGATTTTTTCTCCGTCAATGGTGTGATTTTCGTCTTCGCATCGCCTGACGGTTCGCTTTCCCGGCATCGTTCAGTCCCGCAAGGGCGCAGAATGCGTGCCATTTACCCTTGCGGGACGGGTTGTGCCGGGAAACGATTAACCGGAAGCCGATACAGGAACGAAAAGCGCACAGGAGAAAAATCTGCCCCTGCATAACCGGACGTAGCGCCCCTTGCTCCGCAGCGGTGAAAGGGGTTTGGGGTTTGGGGTTTGGGGTTTGGGGTTTGGGGTTTGGGGTTTGGGGTTTGGGGTTTGGGGTTTGGGGTTTGGGGTTTGGGGTTTGGGGTTTGGGGTTTGGGGTTTGGGGTTTGGGGTTTGGGGTTTGGGGTTTGGGGTTTGGGGTTTGGGGTTTGGGGTGGGAAAATAGCCTGTTAGGAAAGTCGCTATAAACCTGGAGGGATCAGTTTCTGACCATCCAGGCGGCAGCAGACTACTCGGGCAGTTTTTTTATTGGATAAGTAACAAGTGGCTTGATTTCTTTAAGGACAAACATACTCTGCATTTCTTTAATTCCCGGCAGTCTGCGTACAACTGACATTGCGAAATCAGCATAGTAGTCCAGATCAGATGCCACCACTTGCAGCAGAAAGTCGGCATCCCCACCGATGCTATAGCAGGCAACCACATCTTCCAACGCGGTCACTTCTTCTTCAAATTTCTTGGCCTCCGCTTCACTGTGGCTATCAATGGCTACCCGAATGAAAACCATCACCCCCAGACCGATCTTTTTACGGTCAAGGACAGCCCGGTAACCCTGAATCACTTCATCTTCCTCAAGCTTGCGAACTTTTCGCCAGCAAGGAGACGCTGACATGCCTATCTTCTCCGCCAGTACCTGGTTCGTTACACGAGCATCATCTTGTAAAAGTTTGAGGATCTTCATATCTGTCGGACTAAGCGCCATAAGGGAAAAATCCTTTCTTTTTGAAAGCACTAACAGGTAATTATTACCTAAAAACATGAAATAAGTAAATGATATAGGTAACAAATTTCCATTTAGCTGCTGCATAATGTGTCTACTTTTTCAATGAGTTATTACAAACAGCATAAGGGAAGAACTGAATCATATGTTAATGCATATCGTCATGTTTACGTTCAGGAACCCATGGAACTGGTCATCCCTGGAAGCCATTGATGCAGAAAGAGCAACGCGTGCCCACCCAAATCACATTGATGAAATAAAAGGATGGACCTGCGGCAGAAATATCACAATGCGAGATATTGCAGCGGATTTCGTGGTGATTGGCCTGTTTGAAAATAGTGAAAGTCTTAATTCATATATTATCCATCCTGATCACCAGAGAGGTGTTGCAAAATAGAAATCTATCGCGGACTGGAAGGTTTCTGATATTGAACTACCCAGTGACTTTACACTGAACAGTGGTCTGCTCTCTGTATTAAATGACCTTCTCAACGCCCGTTAAATAATTAATATAGAATTGAGGATTAAATATGAAATTTGATGCGAGCCAACATCGCTGTACGATTATTATTGATAAAGGCCTTCCAGCCGGTCTTGCTATGAATGCGGCAAGCGTCATTGGAATTAGTTTTGGACGCACAGTTGAAAATCTCGTTGGTCCAGATATGCAAAGCCTTGACGATGTGAATTACCCTGGCGTGATTTATAGTCCGCTTCCTATTCTGCTGGCGTCAGGTGAATACCTTCATGAAATACAAGCCACTGCAGAAAGTGATAATGAAGTTTATGTTATGCCATTTAGTGCACTGGCACAGTCATGCAAAACGTATGAAGAGTATGGCGAAAAAATATCCTTAGTGAAAAGTGATAATATTGAGCTGGTAGCAATTGGAATCATTGGCCCTAAAAAGAAAGTGACAAAAATGACAGGGAATCTCCCACTCTACAAATGATTCACCTTAAATAATCACTAAGTCAGCAGTGGATATACTGCTGATTGATTCTCCGCACACATTAATATTTTACTCGAAATTTTTCTTAGCTGAGGAAGACAAAATGTATGCTATTTTCAAAGAAAGAATAATCGAGCAAGCAAAAGAAGTTTATCATCAGCACTGTGACTTTAATGCAGGCAATATGGGTTTGGAACAGCTTTTCTCTCACCAGAATAAAAAACTTAGAGAAATCGTTAAGTATGCCTCTGAAAACTCCCCTTTCTATCATGGACATTTAAAGGAATTGACCACTGCTGACATTGAATCATTGTCAATAAATAAAATAAACACTCTTCCATTTACGACCAAAAATGACCAGAGAAATCACGGCGCATCATTAGCATCCGCATCACTCGACCAAAGCTGGATTTATTACGAAACAACCGGTACAACAGGAAAACCGACACCTTATCCCCGTAATGAAACCGATTCAATCCATAATACCCCCCCCTTATTATTCATTACCGGGATATATTTGAACAGCATGGTTCAAAACATATTGTAGGAGTCATGGGGCCAAGTGAGCTTCATTCAACAGGTGATACGTTTGAAGATGTATTTCGCAGCCTTGGTTACAGTGTTGTGAAAATGTGACCTCGTTCGCCTGTAGTAGGAATGAAACGTGTCATGGCGTTGATCAATGAATTGCAGATAACCGCACTGGTCTGCACGCCAGCGGTGGCTATTTCAGTTGCACGTTTTATTAAAGATTTAGGGCAGGCTCCATCCGCTACAAGTGTGAAGCTGATCCTTACTGTTGGTGAACTAACGACGCCGTCGCTGTTAAGGAACATTGGTGAAGTATGGGGGGCACAGGTATATAGCTGTATGTATGCCTCTCAGGAATCATCAATTCTTGCCGTCTGCGCGGAAGACAGTAACCTTTACACTATCCCCCTAAACAACTATTACGAGATTATTGATCCTTCCAATGGTATAGGCTACGACGTAACAAAGGGACAGGTTACCGGCGAATTGGTCATAACACATCTTTATAAGGGGCAGAAGCCACTTATTCGTTACCGTACCGGTTAAAGGTGGTCTCACCACCGATCATCGTTTCAATTGTTTGCCGAAGGGGTGTACTACTATAAATAGGAGCAACAAATGATTTAAGGAGATTGAACAGCCACCATCTAGTTGGAAAGATATCATTCGCTTTATCTAAGAAAACACGTTCCAGTTCGCGAGCACTCTTGCCTTTAGCAAGGCCAAGATCCCACCTATTGATGTCCCAGTGATGAGGTCAAAGTACTCCCCAATTCTGATTTCCTGGTCAGGATGCCTAGAGGCAAGTATCCTCTCAATCTCAGCAAGCACACTGATTGTAAATATCCCTCTGGCCCCACCACCATTCAGGCTGAGTAGCCGTACTCCATGGTCATTGACTACATTCAATTCAGACATTATTACCCCCATCACCAGAGAATATAGCTATAAGATGTGTCTGTTTTTTTCTTTTCAATGTACAAATAATCAGTGCTTTTGTAATTAGTACAAAATCATTTTATTTAGATTTAATCTATTAATTAAAACTAAAAAATTAAAATATTTAAATTTTAATTCCAATTAAAGGGGGGGATTCAATTAAAACGAATAAGAATCTGTCCACGGCGTATGCATAGCTAACTTTTTTCCAGCCCTCCATCCCCCCTGTGTTATAGATAAAAAAAACATCTTTTTTTAAGATGCGTTCTAGCTGATCTTGAGCAGGTCACTAATTTGCGACATTCATGGTCAGAGAATTCGATTCGATAGTCTACTGATGAGGGGCCCGTCATCAGGTCTGTCACATTTCATCAGTTGGTGGTCATTCTGGTGGTCTTGACAGAAAGGTAATCCAGGTTTAGCTTACTTATTAGCCAGTCACTGGCAAAGGCTATCCCAGTCAGAGGATCTATCTCGCGTTATCTGTCCGCAATAATAAACGCTCTCTAACCAAATCACCCCAGTGTTACCATTAGCATCATTGGGTCAATTGGCGAAGAGTCAAACCCCACCCGTAGGTAAAACTCCCGCACTTCATCAGACAGCGCATGGACCAATACCCCTCACCAACCCCTACCTATTCCCTTGACCATGTAATGACTTATCGACCGCCAGACGGCCCAACACGACTGCCGGGATCGGGTCAGGCATATTGCGGCAAAAGTGTCCGAGTGCAGTATTTACCATCACAGCACTTTCGAGCCATCGCAGCAAACAAATGTCCTGGATGAGCCAGCTTGCTGATTTTTTCATCGTCCGTTGTTTCAGCCAGTTTCCCCTAGAATCCACACCTCAGCACTATGCGGATAGCACATGCCCGGCATGGAGTCGCTCGGGAGCTGAAAGTTCCTACGGCGCGCGGATTTGCATGGCTTTACGCAGTGCGTGCAGGGGGATTGATCCTGACGGGCAAGAAACTCCTGATAGGCGTCTGGATCGGCCATAATGATGCGCTGCTCGATCAGCGTTTCCTCTGCGGCAACGCGGGCAGCCTCCAAGACAAAATCAGTACGTTTTTTTCTCTCTGGCTTTCGCCGCACGGTCGATGAAATCACGCTCAGCAGGTTTGATGCGTAGATTTAACGTTTCGCGTTTGAGGGAAACGTTATTCGTCACTGGCATGATGTCATGCCCCTGTGTCTATCTCTGGAGACAAATTATACAGCATGCGTAACGCTAATGTCATTACGATTGACAGACAGTACTAGGAATCGAACCAAAGGAACGAACCGGACTTATCTTCGTGCTACCGACCCACCATTTGATCTACAAAGAAAAATACGGGTCAAACTGCGGGTCTTGACAATCTGCTGGAATGGGTTTTATGATGATTTTCAACTTAATAGATAACTGAATGTTCCCGAGTCCGGGCACCACTATTCAGAGAACCCAGCCTATGGCTGGGTTTTTGCTTTTCTGCAGCCGGACTCTCCATCGAACTGCGTTCGATTATTCGCCGCCAGCGGCTCACCCCTTCGGGGCCGACGCGACAGGCGCGTCATTCAACGCCTCCGGCGTTAGTCCGAGTCCGGGCACCACTATTCAGAGAACCCAGCCTATGGCTGGGTTTTTGCTTTTCTGCAGCCGGACTCTCCATCGAACTGCGTTCGATTATTCGCCGCCAGCGGCTCACCCCTTCGGGGCCGACGCGACAGGCGCGTCGTTCAACGCCTTCGGCGTTAGTCCGAGTCCGGGCACCACTATTCAGAGAACCCAGCCTATGGCTGGGTTTTTGCTTTTCTGCAGCCGGACTCTCCATCGAACTGCGTTCGATTATTCGCCGCCAGCGGCTCACCCCTTCGGGGCCGACGCGACAGGCGCGTCGTTCAACGCCTTCGGCGTTAGTCCGAGTCCGGGCACCACTTATTAAAGAACCCGCCCAAAAGGCGGTTTTTTGCATTTCTACGGCCGGACTCTCCATCGAATACGTTCGATTATGTTTAAGTCATGACATAACAATAAAAATACCAATACCGCTCTTTCTTGCCAGCAAGAGATGATATAGGCAATGGCGGATAGTAGCGTTATTTAGCAGGGTCATTGCGCAAATTGTCATCGCCCAGGCCGCCAATAAACGGCAGACGCATACGTAACGGCGTGAAATCCAGCCCCACGTTCAGTCCCAGCAGGTTGAGTTCAAATCCCTCTTCGGCCCCCAGCGTAACACCGGCAATCCCCAGCACCGACACCTGTATCCCGCGTCCGGATGGCGGGAGGCCGATGGGATTCAGCAGCGAGCGAAAATCTTTTCCCACCGCGTTGGCGGGCATATCCAGCTTGAGTGCAGGCACCTCGCGCCCAATATGGGCAATAAAGGTGTTGCTGTTTGGCCCCGGCCAGGCGTGGTAGGTATTCGGCCAGGGATAGCTGGCAATGGCTGCGACAATCTGCGGAATCATGGCTTCGGCTTCTTGTCCCCGGTGCTCCACCAGCAAACGGGGCTTCGCACCGAACCAGTAGCCATCCGCAGGATTGCGATTGCGACGCACCTTTTCCCCGCCTCCCCAGCTAATCACTTCATAACGACTATATTCCGTCTCGCCGGCGCGTTTATAGATGATCCATGGATGTACCGCCACCACGCCTCTCCATCCCCAGGTCGGTGCAGCGTAAACCTGCACAATGGCCAGCCTGGCGTTTTGCCGAGGATCGGGCGCCAGCCCCGCTGAGTCACGGCGGGCGGACCACCAGCTTTCCTGCGAGCCGTGCTCCCGCTGATGCATCGCCTGGGCCAGGCTGGCGCCAAGAGAGAGCACGATGATGCAAAGAAGACTCAGACAAACGATTTTTACGATCATGGCAGCCTGCATTCAGGGAGGAAACATCCATATGCGCGATTATTGTACTGATTGCGCTGCGCATCAAGGCAGTTCGGCAGCGCCGGACTGCGACGTTCCCACAAAAAACGCTGGCGGCGTGCCTTTCACCGAAACGCCGCGCCAGCGCCTGGCATCACATGGATTTTTTAACTTCGTCCTTTTTTTTCATCGCCATCGCATCTCCGTGCTTTTTCTCCTTTTTCATCATGGCGCCTGAATGCTTGTCACCTTTCATCATCATGGTGCCGGAATGATTATCGCCCTTCATCATTGCGCCGGCGTTAGGGTCCGCTTTCATCATGGTGGTCGATGACGTTTCACTCATTGAATCTGCCGCATAGCTCGCCGCCGCGGAACCCATAGCACAGACGGCTGACAGTGCGAGAATAGCTAATTTTTTCATCCTGTTTTCCTCAGTTATTGTCGATATACCCGCGATACCATCACCGACTATCCGCCACATCTGTTCCCCAAAGCCTCACTCAAGTTTAAATAAAATGTGATATTTCATCGCCAGCAGAGGGAGTTGTGTAAGCTCTAAGGTAGACAGCAAAACGAGGAGCTCAACATGGCTGGCGTAACGGCAAAAAAAATCCTGATCGTCGAAGATGATGCAGATATTGCCGATCTTCTCTCCCTTCATCTGCACGATGAAGGCTTTGACATTACCCATGCTAATGACGGTAATAAGGGCGTCGCCCTGCTGGAAGAAGGCGGCTGGGATGCGCTGATCCTCGATTTAATGCTCCCCGGGATCGACGGGCTGGAGATCTGCCGCCGGGCGCGTAACATGACCCGCTATACGCCGATCATTATTATCAGCGCCCGCTCCAGCGAAATACACCGCGTGCTGGGCCTGGAGCTCGGGGCCGACGACTATCTGGCAAAACCGTTTTCCATGCTGGAGCTGGTCGCCCGCATCAAGGCCCTGTTTCGCCGCCGGAAGCAATGATCGGCGCCATGAAAATGGACGCCGGGATGCTGCGCTTTAACGGCCTGTTAATCGATCCCATCGCCCGGGAGGTGCATCTGGACGGCAAACCGGTGGAGCTCACGCCGCGTGAATTCGATCTGCTCTATTTTTTCGCCAAAAACCCAGGCAAGGTGTTCTCGCGCATGAGCCTGCTCAATCAGGTCTGGGGCTATCAGCATGAAGGCTATGAGCATACGGTCAATACGCATATTAACCGCCTGCGGATCAAGATTGAACGTAACCCGGCGGTGCCGGAGCGCCTGCTAACCGTCTGGGGCATGGGGTATAAATTTGCTCCTGCGCCCGAAAGCGGATCATAACAAACTGGCGATAAAAAATATTACCTCTTCCCGCATCCGCCAGATCCCGGCCGGCAAAAATAGCCTCCCGCACTGAAACGGAAAACCGCGTCCCCTGACGGCGACGCGGTGGGGAATCATTAACCTTTCACCAGCACCGGTTCGCTATTCCACAGCGCCGGGAAGTTCTTTTTCAGCTGCTCAACTTTAGGCTCGTCATTGATCACAATGTACGGATAATCCGGATTGTCGTTGAGGAAGTTCTGATGATATTTCTCCGCCGGATAGAAGCTGGCGCGTTCCTCAACCTTAGTCACCAGCGGCGCGTTGAAACGATGACTGCCATTAAGCTGGTCAATATAGGCCTTCGCCACCCTCTCCTGCGAATCGCTCATCGGAAATATCGCGGAACGATATTGCGTACCGTAGTCCGGCCCCTGCCGGTTCAGCTCCGTCGGATTATGCGCGACCGAGAAGAAAACCTGCAGCAGCTGGCCGTAAGTCACCTGCTTCGGATCAAACGTAATCTGTACCGACTCGGCATGGCCGGTCATCCCGGTGCTCACGCTATCGTAATACGCGGTGCGGGCCTTGCCGCCGGTATAACCGGAAGTCACATTAGTGACGCCCTTAACGTGCTGGAATACGCCCTGCACGCCCCAGAAACAGCCGCCGGCAAGGACGGCGGTTTCCAGGCCCGCCTCAGCAGGCGCCTCATCCTGCAGCGGTGCAGGAATAACTACCGCGGATTCCGCTTCAGACCAGGCGACGTTCTGGAACACCAGCGCGCTCACCACCAGAGCCGAAGCGCCTACGGCACGGATACAACGGGTCATTTTTTTCATCTTCATCACCACCTGTATTAGCCAAATGTGAAAGCGTATGCGCTTACATCCGGATCTTTAAACTCAATGCTGAAGGTGTGTTCACCCACCCCATCAGACCCACGAACTAACTGATACAAACGCTGCTCCGTCACCGTGCCGCTACCGTCGGCGGCCACGTCGGCCCCGCGCATACTGCCCGGAGCCTGACCGTCAACCAGCACCTTAAAGCGAACGGGTTTCCCGTCTTTACCCGGCCCCAGAACCAGATGCAGGTCGCGGGCATGAAACTGATAGGCGATCTTGCCGGTGCTGCCGTTCAGCGTGATGTGCTCGTCGCCAATCGTCCAGCGTCCTTCCAGCCCCCATGAATCGAGGGGCAGCGCCGCAATATGGTAATCAGCAGGCTGGTCTTCGCTGACCTTATCGGAGGCAAAGTTTGCTCCGCGCGAATAGCCGAGATAGGTTTCCGGAGAAATATTGCTCTGACCGCTGGCGGCCTGTTCGACGCCCGTCGCTGAAACCGTACTGACGCTGTTATCGACATCTTTTGCCCCCGCCTGACGCAGCAACTCCTGAATCACGTGTTCAGAGCGGTCATAATCGCCTTCGCCGAAGTGTTCGTAGCGGATATGCCCGCTGGCATCGATAAAGTAGTGAGCTGGCCAGTACTGGTTATTAAAGGCACGCCAGATGCGGTAGTCGTTATCGATCGCAATCGGATACGTGACGCCCAGCTTTTTCGCTTCTTTCGCGACGTTGCCGGTATCTCTTTCAAAGGCGAATTCCGGCGCATGCACGCCAACCACGACCAGCCCCCGATCGCGGTACTTCTCCGCCCAGGCTTTAACATAGGGCAGCGAACGCAGGCAGTTGATGCAGGAGTAGGTCCAGAAGTCCACCAGCACGACTTTGCCGCGCAGCGCTTCCGGGGTCAGCGGCGGCGAGTTCAACCACTGCACGGCGCCGGTCAGCGGCGGCGCCAGCCCATAATCGCTCAACAAAGATGCTGTGCCGCTATCAGCCGTACTGGCTACGGCGCTGGCGGGGGTCACCGCAGGCGCCGCGGCGTTTTTGCCGCTGCCCGGAGAGAATTTTTGTATCAATGCCCGTTCAATACCGCCGGTTGATGCCGTCGAAATCCGCGCCAGCACGCCGGTATCCAGTCCGAAGCCAATCGCCACCACGCCCATCAGCATCCCGACGCCGAGCGCGCGACGGATCCACTCCCCAACCCCCAGCGAGCGCTTCATGGTGGCAAAGACTTTACCGCCAATCAGCAGCGCCAGCGCCAGCGAAGTCGCCGCGCCGGCGGCATAAGCCAGCAGCAGCAAGGTGGAGTTAATATTCGCGCCCTGCAGCGCTGCGCCGGTCAGAACCAGACCGAGGATCGGCCCGGCACACGGCGCCCACAGCAAACCGGTGGCAATACCCAGCAAAAATGAGCTGCCCGCGCCGGAGGATTTACCGGCGGTAATCCGGTTTGACAGGGTGTTCCCGGCAGAAACCAGCGGATGCATGACCCGATCCGCCAGACGGGGAAACAGCAGCGTTATGCCAAACAGCGCCATCAACACCAGCGCGGCGTCACGACCATACTGGTTGGCCGCCACCACCCAGCCACCGCCCACGGCAGCCAGCGTGGCAAACAGCGTAAAGGTTATCGCCATCCCCGCCAGCAGCGGCAGACCGGTACGCATAAACGACCGATCCGAACGGGCGAAAACAAACGGCAGCACGGGTAAAATACAGGGGCTGGCGATGGTCAACAGCCCCCCAAGATAAGCAAGAAAAATAACCAGCATAATCAGCGTCCTTATTGTGGACCGTGGGGCTATATTTTTTCCGGTCTAAACAGCATCGCATCGCCATTCATGCAATAGCGTAGTCCGGTCGGCGCCGGGCCGTCGTTAAACAGGTGGCCCAGATGCCCTCCGCAGCGGCGGCAATGAATTTCGTCGCGCACCATGCCAAATGAGCTATCGCGGCTCTCTGCCACCGCGTCATCCAGCAGCTGCCAGAAGCTGGGCCAGCCGGTGTGGCTGTCAAATTTAGCGGCGGAGGAGAAAAGCGGTAGCTGGCAGCCGGCGCAGACGAAAGTGCCGCGCCGGTGTTCATCGTTCAGCGGGCTGGAATAAGGCCTCTCGGTCCCCGCCTCCCGCAGGATGTAATACTGCTGAGGCGTCAGGAGCTTCTGCCACTCCTGCGGACTATGCGTTATGGCAAACTTTGCCCCCGCCGGAGCGGCGGTCGCTTTGCTATCAGCGGCAAACAAAGAGGGGAAGCGCCCTGCCGCCAGGACGGCAGCTGCGATCGCGCTGCCTCCCAACAGGAAATTTCGTCTGTTTAACATCATCGCCCCGCGTTCTATGAAAAAGGAATGATGTCAATTTACAGAGGGAGTTCTTATCAAATCCTCCCGAAACGTTCACAAATTTGTGATAACTTTCGCCGGGCAGAGAAAGATGGAAGCACAGTCATTTATATTTGTTTAAAAACAATAAATTAGAGAATATTAAAAAGGATACGTTCGCGTAAATTTCGCTGACGGCCGCAGAGGCCGAAGCCGGCAGAGCTTCGGCCCAAATGCGCCAGGAGAGATCGCCCTTCAGGGGAGAGGAGTGTCAACTTATGGCATATCGGCAAGGCTGGCGGTCTGTTTTTGCCGGTTATACAGACAGAGAGATTTCACCGTTTGCGATTTGCCGATATCGACTCTTTTACCGGAAATAATAAGCGCCGAGTAGCCGACATCATCACTAAAATCGACGCGCTGCCCTGTCACCTTTTTATGCAACAGGTCGCTTTTTGCCAGGCAGGAGCGCTGAACGACCGTATCAAATTCCTGCCACGCGGCCGCCGAGGAGGCCAATGCGCTTGCCGGCAGCAGTAATAGAGGAGCCAGGGCGATGAGATGTAATAGTTTCATAGAGATATCTCCGATATCAGGGGAGCGAGTAGCGGTGGCGCAAAGAACGTGACAACAATATAGCTCATCTTTTATTTTCAGCCGCCGCGGGCGTCGGCGTACTGGCTTTTTATCTCGTGACGGAGCGTATCTTTTTCAGGCGTTAATTCCAAATAGTGCCCATATTGGCTGACTATAACGCGACAGTTTGGATAAGCGGGCGGGCGCGCTGGAGCGGTAGACGGAAGCGCCAGCCGACGGTAGCGGTTTACCGCTCCACAGTCTGTCTTGTGGCGCTGCTGCACACGTAGGTCGGAAGCGTTCCCAAAATAAAGAGATAGCTACCGTTCTCCTGTTCATGAATGCGCATATAGATATTTTTTGCCGGGTAGACGAAAAACAGGGGTTCATATTTTTCCAGCCAGCTATCCGCCACGTTATCGTCCGGAAATTTAATATTGTGTTCTGATACCAGGTAGTAAGCGCTGCCTCTGCGCGTCGCCAGAAACGATATTTTACGGTTAATTATTCTGCCAGGTTCCCCCTGCACGTGGCCGTTGATGCTGAGCGTCCCGCTCCTCCCATCGACGGTGTAGTTCATCCATAAAACGAGGGTCGTATCCGGATGATGCTGGACAAAGCTCACCCGACAGGAAAACGGCACAACGTAATAGCGACGCCATAAAAAATAACCGGCCAGCACGGCGCCAAGCAGCAGGCAAAAGCAGGACAGATAAAGCACCTGACGATGATGGGCCATGCTAACGATCCTCAATAAAATAGTCTGAAATACAGCGGCCTGGCTCCTTCATCGACCGATCGCACCGAATAACGGAAGCTCGAGGCAGCCGAGCGTACCGGCTGATATACACCCATGGATAGTTCACGCAGCCATCTTTAAATTGCCCGACGTAGGTCAACGCCCTCGCCCGATCGCTCTGCGCCTGGATGCTGTTTGCCAGATAAACCCGGCACGCTCCCACGGTACTTGCAAAGTAATAGTCATCAATAAAAAGCTTTTCCCGGGAAAGTTCATGATTAATCCCCCCTGCGCTGGCAAATAACAAAACCACAAATAACGCTTTCATCCACCACCGCTGACGCGACGGTGAATAAACCGCTACTGCGGGCGGCGGCGTAGGTTCAGCCGGTGAAACGCTCGCGTCATCCGACGCCGTGGGAGCATATTCTTCATCCTCTGACGCCTGCCGCGGAACCTCTTTAATCGTTATCGTCATTTCGCTGGCCAGCGTTAATCCAATACGCGGAATAGTAACGATCGGATCGTTCTGAAAGCCAATTTTTTTCAATCCCTTACGCAGAACCGAAATATTCTGGTAATAGGTATTAGGTGAAACCAGCATCCCTCGCCTTTGCCAGACGATATCCATACACTCCTGCTGAGTCACAATCGAGCCGGCCCGTTCTATTAATAATAATAAACAGCGCCCCGCGGGTGAATTGAGCACCACCACGCGATCCGGGTTGTTAAGATCGCGCAGCGTACCGTCCACGGGATGGAATTCAACTATTCCGTTGATGATATAATGCTTGTGCATACAGTCGGTGAAAAATCTCCGCTTAAAGCATGTCGGAAGTACCCAGGTCTTATCACCATATGAATAAGAAGAGATGAATCCATCCCTTCTCTGAGGGGCTAATATGGCCGATAAACCAGGCGCTGTATATCACAGCCACTGGCGAAATATCTTATTTTCCTGTCATTGTTCTGCAGGTTAACTGAAGTACAATAAACGCTAACCCCGCCCTTAGCCCGCTATCGGCCGTCGCCTGACGGGCGTCCACGCTCTTGTCTTAACTTTTCTTAAGTTGATCCTATCTTCACTCAACCGACGCAAAAACGCGGCCCTGCAGGCCCATCCTTGCGCTCTTCTCGTTCACTCCATCGCCACGTTCTCCCGCAGAATAAAAAATCAACCTACTGATATTAAAATAAAAAAATAAGATTAACTTCGGCTTCACGCGCGCCGGAAGCGGTGAGAAAAAACGATAAGAAGCGGTCTGAAAAACCGCCCTTCGCGGGGACGCGGGGCCAGCTCGCCCACGATTAAGCCAGTACAGGTCGGCGAACGGGCTCACCGGGCGGCCGCCTTCTCAGCAATTAATATAAATTAAGATTAATTGAGATTACGTATTCATCTCTCAAGGTATAGTAGCACTACAAAGTAAAAGGCTTAATTGCTGCGAAAATACAGCAATACAGGTTGATACCTGTCATACGCATACAGGTTGACCTCATTACTATTATAAATCGAGGGAAAAACATGGCGAATAAACCTGGGCTACAGCATCATTTAAATATAGCGTTAATTGGCGGCGATCGCTTCGCGCGTGGCGGCATTACCGCCTTATTACAAGGAATGTACGCTGATATTCAGATCACAACATCGATCAATGATTACCAGCACCTTGACGATCTTTTAGCCGTAACCAAAATTGACGTCACTTTCATCTCCGGAATAGAAAAACATCATATCGGAATGGATTGCCTGGCATACATAAAAACGATTAAAGCCAGCTACCCGGAGATGCTTATATATATGTATTCCGCCGCGGTAAATTCATCACTGTGGGTACATGGCGATATTGATGCCTATATTTCATTACAGGATCCGCTCTATCGCTGGCGAACCTGTTTATTAAAAATGGCGGAAAACCGCTATCAGCCCAAAAAGAAATCAATGGCACTTTCGCTGACGCCAGGGGAATGGAGGGTATTGAAGAGACTGAGAAAAGGACTGGATATACGTTATATAGCAGAAATAGAGAAGCTTTCATACCGCCGTGTCAGCGCGTTAAAAAGCTCAGCAATAAGAAAACTCGGGCTCAGAAATAAAACAGATTTACTGGTGTTTTTAACCAGCTAGCTCTGCGGCCTTCAGAGTCAATCTCGTCATAACAAAACTATGGAATCAGAACAATGAAAGCTTACTTAACTAGCAAAACTCTGCTGGCGCTCGGCATTGCGGCCCTGCTGCCTGCGGGCTCCTCGCTGGCCGCCACCACCAGCGGCGGCACCGTAAACTTCAGCGGCAGCGTCGTAACCTCGGCCTGCGCCATCAGCGCCAACAGAGCCAATATTGACGTCGATCTGGGGGAAGTTCGTACCGCTACGCTGGCCGCGGCAGGCAGCGAAGCCAGCACGGCGAAGGCGTTCACCATCGTTCTTGAAGATTGTGAAGTCGCCGACACCTCCGCCGGCACCGAGGAAGAGCCGATCCCGGCCACGACGGTTGCCGTGACCTTCACCGGCACGCCGGACAGCACCGATGCCGACGGCCTGGCCGTCGGCTCAAACGGCAGCAGCGCCTCGGCGCAAAACGTCGCCATTCGCCTGTATGACGAACAGGGCAACGTCGTAAGGCTGGGCGAGGCCGCGGCTCCCGTCGAGCTGCGTAGCGGCTCGAACACCCTGAACTTCAGCGCCAAATACTACTCTCCGCAGGGCAACGCCACGGCCGGAGATGCCAGCGCCGTCGCCACCTACACCGTAACCTATTCGTAATCCTCTGGCCCGGCCGCGTCGCCGGGCCAGGCTCAACCTTCAGGGAGAGAGACGCTATGCGCTCATTAATATGGATTTGCCTGTTCGGCTCGCTGTGGTCATCCGTAGCCTGCGCCGGCGGCGTGGGGCTGGGCGCGACGCGAATGGTCTACCTCAGCAGCGCGAACCAGTCGATGCTGCAGGTCAGAAACACGCATCCCGACGCCTCATTCCTCATCCAGTCATGGGTTGAGGATCAGCAAGACAGGCGCTCCAACGATTTCGTCATTACGCCGCCTCTGTATGTCTTAAAACCGGCGACCGAGAGCGTGGTGAAGATTATGTTTAGCGGTAAATCCCTGCCGCAGGATCGGGAAACGCTGTACTGGATTACGGTCAAAGCCATTCCGCAGCAATCCAAAAGCGCTGCCAGCAATTCACTGCAGTTCGCTTCAGCAAACCGCATAAAAGTTTTTTACCGTCCCGAGGGCCTGCGAAGCGGCGCCAGCGAAGGCTGGAAAAAAATAACCGGCGACTACCGTGCGGGCAAAATTACGCTCAATAACCCAACGCCTTATTACCTCACCACCATCAATTTAAAAGTCGACGGCAAGCCGGTGCAGCCGGCGATGGTGCCGCCAAAAGCCAGCGTCACCCTGGCGGGCTCATTCAGTCAGGCAAGTACTTTTAGCTATCAGACCATCAATGATTACGGCGCGTGGACGCCTGCCGTCAGCCTGTCTTTGAACCGGAAATAAAATAAGAAAGGTGTGAGCGCGTGAAAGCAAGAATCGTCTGTGCCCTGATGATCTGCCATGCCGTTCGGTATGTCTCTGCCGCAGAGAACGATTTGCAATTTAACCCGGCGTTCCTCAACGGCGAAAGCGGAAATATTGCCGACCTCTCGTGGGTCAATGCGGGGAGCGCCCTACCGCCGGGCGAATACAACATTAACGTTTACATCAATAAAAACTACGCCTTCACCGGCAACGTGGAATTCAGCGTTGATAAAAGTGCGGCCCGGAAGGAGGCTCAGCCCTGCGTCACGGCGCAGCAGATTGCCGCCCTGGGCATTGATAGCCGCCAGGCCACGCAAGAGCCGCCGCTGACCCGGCAGTGCTATTTTTTAAACCACCAGTTTCCCGACGCCAGCTTTGACTTCGACCAGAAGACGCTGACGCTCAATCTCAGCCTGCCGCAAAGCTATATGCGCAATCTTCCGCGTGGCTACGTCAGCCCTGAGAGCCGGGAGACCGGGATCCCTGCCGCATGGCTGAACTATATCGTTAACGGCGCCAGCAATGAGTACCGGGGCAATAAGCGCACCCGCGCCCGGCAGCTGTTCGTTAGCCTGAACAGCGGCGTAAACCTGGGCGCCTGGCGGCTGCGCGACTACACGACGTGGACCAAAGATGCGAATACGCTTACCCACGTACAGACCTGGCTGCAGCGGGATATCACCGCCCTGGAAGCGCAGGCGTACGCCGGGGAAACCTACACCTCCGCTCAGGTCTTTGACTCCGTTGGCCTGCGCGGCCTCGCGCTGAAAACCGATGATAATATGCTGCCTGCCAGCCTGAACGGCTATGCGCCGGAGGTTCGCGGCATCGCCCGCAGCAGCGCGACCGTCACCGTACAGCAGAACGGCAACACCATTTATCAAACCAGTGTTCCCGCCGGGGAGTTCATACTGAAAGATCTCTACCCCACGTCGTCCGGCGGCGATTTGCGGGTGACGATTGAGGAGAGCGACGGCAGCAAAACGCACTATACCGTGCCGTTTGCCAGCGTGCCGAACCTCGTGCGCAGCGGGCAGATAAAATACGCCCTCGGCGCCGGAAAGCTCCGCCCCATCGGCAGCCAGAACACCCCGACCTTTGCCCAGGGAGAGCTGTTTTTCGGCTGGAAATACGGCTTCACCTTTTACGGCGGCGCCCAGCTTGCAGAGCGCTACAGCGGGCTCGCGCTGGGCATTGGGCAAAATCTCGGGCGCTTTGGCGCCTATTCCGTCGATGTGACCCACGCGCGCAGCGTGCTGGCCGACGATCGGACCTACCGCGGGGATTCCGTGCGTCTGCGCTACAGCAAGCTGCTGAACAGCATCGGCACGCGCTTTAACTTCTACTCGCTGCGCTACTCAACGCAGGGGTTCTATACCCTCAGCGACACCGCCTATAAGGGGATGACGGGCGGTACGACGAAGCAGGTCACCGGGGCCGACGGCACCGTCACCACCAGCTATGAGAACGTGTACAACCTGAATATGTCGCACAAGGCGAAGAATCAGCTGCTGCTGTCGCAGCCAATGGGCCAATTTGGCTCGCTTTCCCTGTCGTGGGATCGGCAAACCTACTGGCGCACCGCCAACAGAACGCAAAGCATGCAGTTTGCGTGGAACGCGATGGTGCGCAACGTCTCCGTTGGCGTGAGCTTTCAGCGCAGCACCAGCCTGTTCGATAGCCGTAAAGATAACATTGTGGCGATGTCGCTTTCCGTACCGTTCGGCAACCCGCAGCTGGCCACCAGGGCGCGCTTTACCACCACCCGGGCGGACTCAACGGGAGCCACCGGCAGCGCGGGGGTAAGCGGCTACGTCCCCGGGCAGGAGAACCTGTTCTACAACGTCAACCAGCGCTACGGCACGCAGCAGCGGTACGGCGGCGATGTCGCGCTGCAGTACGAAGGCCAGCGGGGCGATTACGGCCTGGGCTACAGCTACTCCGGCGACTCCCGCAGCCTCAGCTACGGCATGAGCGGCGGCGCGGTGCTGCATGAAGATGGCCTGACCCTCAGCCAGCCGCTGGGGAATACCAACATCCTCGTCAAGGCGCCGGGAGCGGCGAGCGTGGCGGTGCTTAATCACAAAGGGATCAAAACCGATAGCCGCGGCTATGCCGTCATCCCGTACGCCACGCCCTATCGCGTCAACCAGGTGGCGCTGGACGTCACGACCGCCGGAAACGACGTTGAGCTGGAGAACGCCATCGTCAGTAAAACGCCGACCGATGGCGCGCTGGTGCGCGCCACCATCGTCACCCGCCGGGGCGCAAAGGCCCTGTTCACGCTCCGCTCCCGCAGCGAGGCGCTGCCGTTTGGTACCGTCGTCACGCTCGCCGATGAGCAAACCAGCGGCATCGTGGGCGATGGCGGCAGCCTCTATCTCACCGGCCTGCCGGCGGAAGGCACGCTCAGCGCCGTCTGGGGGCAGGGCAGCGACAAAAGGTGCGTCGCTAAATATCGCCTGAACCCGCAGGGTTACAGCGCCCGTACGGGCCTTTATACCCAGGAGGCAGTATGCCAGTAGCGGCCCGGATATCAGGTATAGCGCTGCTTATCGCCCTCGCCGCTCCGGCCCGCGGCTACGACGTGCTGGTCTCGGTAACCGGAAACCTGATCGGCAATACCTGCGTGGTTTCCACCGAGTCAGCGGAGCAAACCGTCCCCCTGGGCACCATCGGTATGAAGCAGTTTCGCGCGCCGGGAGCGGTAAGCAATATCAAGCGGGCCTTCACGCTCGCCCTGGAAGAGTGCGGCCCAACCTTTGCCGGAGTGAAGATCCGCTTTAGCGGCACGCCGGACGATCTCAACCCGCAGCTGATTAAGGTCGACGGCGGCGGCGCGAGCGGCGTGGCGGTGCAAATCCTCGATAAAGACGGGGTACCGATCCCGCTGGAGGCCCAAACGGCGGCCTACGGCGAGTCGGGAGATGAGCGCGTGCAGATGACATTTTATGCCCGGCTGGCGGCCAACGGCGCCGCCGTCAGCGCCGGAGACGTTTCAGCCATCGCCACCTGGACTACGGAGTATCAATAATGCGTTTTTTACTGCTTATCGGCTGGCTGTGCGCCAGCTTGAACGCTGCGGCGCTGGATTGGAAATCCGATATCGTGCTCTCCCCGCAGCCGATGGACTACGTCGGTCCGGCGGATTCGGTGATCCCGGGCAATATTATCGGCTCGACCTGGAGCGCATCGGTCGACGTGCAGCAGGTGTTCTGGTGCGGATACATCTTTATCTGTACCAAAGGGACCCTCGAACCCAGCGCCAGCGCGGTGTCCGCGGGAATCACCGTCAACGTGGATGGCGTCAACTATGCCGTGTTCGAAACCGGAGTCCCCGGCGTCGGCTATATCATCGGCCTGAAGGATTTTAACGGCACAACCTACGTGCCGCTGCAAACCGGCGTCACCCAAAGCTATCCCGCGGATGGCACTAGCCCCCTCGCCTATGATTTGGGCTGGTCGGCAAAAGTAACCTTTATTAAAACAGGAAGCGCGCTGAAGTCCGGCGTCTATCAAACCTCGGCCATCAGCGCCGCGATCCTGACGGCCTACAATAACGAGGTCAAAACGGCGCAGGTGATCATCAATCCCACCACCATTACGGTGACGGCCAGCGGCTGCACGGTGGGCACCAAAAGCGCCAGCATCGATCTGGGCGAGCCGGATATTCATACGCTGCCCGAGGTGGGTAGCACGTCGCCATCGGGGTCGTTTAACGTCAGCCTGACCTGCGACGATCGGGTAGCGCTGTATGCGGTAATGACCGATCAGACCACTCCGTCTAACACCTCTTCCGTCGTGACGCTGACCAGCGATTCAACCGCCTCCGGTATCGGCGTGCAGTTCTTTTATAACGGCAGCGGCCCGCTGATGATGGGGCCAGACAGCTCCGCAGCGGGTACCGCCAACCAGTTCTTTATCCAGAGCACGACGGCGACCCAAATCCTGTCACTCCCGTTCCAGGCGCAGTACGTCCGCACCGGTGAGCTGGTGCCGGGCAGCGCCAGGGCCCTCGCGAGCATTACCTTTTCCTATCAGTAACGCCGCCGCGCCCTTATTTCGACACGTCGGCGGCGAAATACTCCCTGGAGATCCGCAGCCAGGTACCATCGGATTTAATTCCCGCCAGCGCCGTATTGATAGCCTGACGCAGCTGCGGATTTCCCTTGTGGATTAATACCGCTTCCTGCTCGGCGTCGGGACGTTCGGCCACAATTTTTACCGGCGCGTCGGGTTTATGCTTTTTGAAATCGAGGAATGAGAGGTTGCTGTTAATGGTCGCATCCGCCCGTCCCTGCGCCACCAGCGCAATGGACTGGTCGAAGCCGTCGGTACCCACCACTTCGGCGCCGTTTTCGCGGGCAATCTGCGCGTAGTTGCTGGTCAGGGTATGCGCCGATTTTTTGCCTTTTAAATCGGCAAAGGTGTGGATGTCGGCGTTTTTCTCATTGACGATCAGCACGGCTTTCGGGGAAATGTAGGCATCGGAGAAGTCGTACTTCGCCTGCCGCTCGGGCGTAATGGATACCTGGTTTATCACCGCGTCGTAGCGGTTGGCATCGAGGCCGGCCACCAGACCATCCCACTTGCCTTCAACGAACTCGGCCTTTACGCCGATCCGTTTGGCAATTTCACGCGCGATATCAACGTCAAAACCCACCAGTTTTCCCGCCGTATTGTGGTAAGTAAACGGCGGGAAGGTCCCTTCGGTGCCGACCTTAAACACGCCTGCCGTTTTAATCTTTGCGAGGTCGTCCTGCGCCGCCGCCGCATACGCCACGCCGAGCTGGATCGCGGTGGCCAGTAGTGCCGTCATCAGTACTTTCATCATTAACTCCTTAATCTGCCGTGCCGTATTGTTGTTTTAAATTTCCCAGGAATCGGGAAACGTTTCGGTTAATGTGGAAATAAAAATCTGCGTCCGGGTTTTCCTCGCTCGGGTAAAAATATCCCGCGAGCTGCCGCTCTCAATAATCTGCCCGGACTCAAGGAACACCACCTGGCTGGCGATACTGGCGGCCAGCCGCAGATCGTGAGTGGCGATCAGCATGGTTGTCCCCTCCTGCGCCAGCTGACGCAAAACCGCAATCACCTCCAGCGACAGCTCGGGATCGAGCGCCGAAGTTGGCTCATCGCAGAGCAGCACCTTGGGCGAAGGCGCCAGCGCGCGGGCGATGGCCACGCGCTGCTGCTGGCCGCCTGACAGCATCGCCGGCCAGGCATCACGCTTATGCAGCAGGCCCACCTTCGCCAGCAGCTCTTCGGCGCGGGCCCTCGCGCGTTCGACGGGCCATTTCTGCACCACAATCAGCCCCGCCATAATGTTTTCCAGTACCGACAAATGAGGGAACAGCTGAAAACTCTGGAAAACCATTCCGGTTTGCTGGCAAATACGCCGGATATCCTTTCTCTTCGGCGCGGCATCCGCAGAGAACGTAATATTCTCCTGACCAATAGTTAATTTCCCGGCCTGCGGCAGCTCAAGCAGGTTAATACAGCGTAATAGCGTGCTTTTGCCGCTTCCCGATGGCCCAATAAGCGCGGTGACGCTCCCTTCGGCAATATTTAAAGAGATATCGTGCAGGACCTTTTGCCCGGCAAAACTTTTCTCAAGCCCGGACAGCGTTATCATTATTTTGCTCCTTGCCTGAGGTATTTTTTTCTAACCGGGCCTCCAGCCTCGATTGCAGGTACGACAGCACCGAGCTAATTAATAAATAGATAAGAGCGGCTTCGGTATAGAGTATTAATGGTTGATAGGTCACGGCGGCAATTCTCTGGGCCGCTAAAAATAGCTCCGGAACGGTGATCACCGACGCCAGCGAGGTATCTTTCACCAGCGAAATAAAGGTATTTGATAACGGCGGCACCGCCACCCGCGCGGCCTGCGGCAAAATAATATGGCGCAGCGACTGCCACCAGCCCATCCCGATCGAGTGCGCGGCCTCCCACTGCCCTTTAGCCACGGAAAGCAGCGTCGCCCGGATAACCTCGGAAGTGAAGGCCCCGACGTTCAGCGTAAAGCCGATCACCGCGGCGGGAAAAGCGTCGAGGGTAATGCCGATGCCGGGCAGCGCATAAAAAATCAGGAACAGCTGCACCAGCAGCGGCGTGCCGCGGATAACCCAGACGTAAAAACGCACCAGCAGCCGCAGCGGTCGCGGCCCGTATAGCCTGATAAGCGCCGCGATAAACCCCAGCCCGAGGCCGAGGGCAAACGAAATTAACGTAATGGGGATAGTAAAAACCAGCCCGGCATACAGCATCGGCCAGAATGAACTTATCGCTAATGATATAAATTCAGGCACATCTCACCTTTTCTTCCGCCGCTGGCTAAATAAGCCCGGAGGAAATCGCAAAGCGGTCTAATTTAATAAAAGGTTATCATGCGTCCGAGCCCTGACGTATCTATCAAAAACGGTATTGAATAGCCGGCTTTGTTATTTGTTTTCGGCCACCAGCTATGCATCGGCAGAGTAAAAGACTCGCTCCATCCTGATATTTGCGGCTATGTTTTTTTTAGCCATACTTTGCTGAAAAACGCATTTGCGTCGCCGCAAAAAGGCATTAATCGCTGAAAATTACGCCAAAAAAGCGTTTTTTCAGATATCAATACACCCAGGCGGCTAACAACCTTTCCCTCCGGATGGCTAAATAGCATCTTATATTCCATTTTGCTCTTATGAGCGGTTAAATATTCTTTAATTTGCCAAATTCACAGACCTACCATTCGTCATCTCGATACGAATGGGTAAATCGTTATGTCACTCTTTCATTCTGTTAGCGAACTTATCGGCCACACGCCCCTGCTTCAGCTGCATAAGCTGGAGACCGGCCCTTGTAGCCTGTTTTTGAAGCTGGAAAACCAAAATCCCGGCGGTTCGATTAAGGATCGCGTCGCGCTGTCGATGATTAACGAGGCCGAGCGCCTCGGTAAGCTGAAGCCCGGCGGCACGATTATTGAAGCCACCGCCGGCAATACCGGCCTCGGCCTGGCGCTCATCGCGGCGCAAAAGAACTACCGCCTGATCCTCGTCGTCCCCGACAAAATGAGCCGCGAGAAGATATTCCATCTGCGGGCGCTGGGAGCCACGGTGCTGCTCACCCGCTCCGATGTTAATAAAGGCCATCCGGCCTACTATCAGGATTACGCCCGCCGCCTGGCGGAGGAGACGCCGGGGGCGTTCTATATCGATCAGTTTAATAACGAGGCCAATCCGCTGGCGCACAGCAGCAGCACCGCGCCAGAAATCTTCGCCCAGCTGGATGGCGATATCGACGCCATCGTCGTGGGCGTCGGCTCCGGCGGTACCCTCGGCGGGCTGCAGGCGTGGTTTGCCGAACACTCGCCGAAAACGGAGTTTATTCTTGCCGATCCGGCGGGATCGATCCTCGCCGATCGGGTAGAAACCGGCCGCTCCGGCGAAGCGGGATCGTGGCTGGTCGAGGGGATTGGCGAAGATTTTGTCCCGCCGCTGGCCCATCTCGACGGCGTTCATACCGCCTATCGCGTCACCGACCGCGAGGCGTTTGCGACCGCGCGGGAGCTGCTGCAGACCGAAGGCATTCTTGCCGGCTCTTCAACGGGCACGCTGCTGCACGCCGCCCTGCGCTACTGCCAGGCGCAGACCACCGCCAAACGCGTAGTAACCTTTGCCTGCGACAGCGGCAACAAGTATCTGTCGAAAATGTTCAACGATGACTGGATGCGCCAGCAGGGGCTGCTGACCCGTCCCTCGCGCGGCGATTTAACCGATTTTATCGCCCTGCGTCATGACGAAGACGCCACCGTCACCGCCGCGCCGGACGACACCCTGGCGACCATTCTTGCGCGCATGCGCCTGTACGACATCTCCCAGCTGCCGGTGCTGGAGAACGGCCGCGTCGTTGGCATCGTCGACGAGTGGGATTTGATTAGCCACGTCGAGGGCGACAGCCGGCGCTTTGCGCTGCCGGTCAGAGAGGCCATGACCCGCAACGTCGAAACCCTCGATAAACGCGCGCCGGAAAGCGCGCTAAAAGCCATTTTCGATCGCGGCCTGGTGGCCGTCATCGCCGATAACGATCGTTTTCTCGGCCTGATCACCCGCAGCGACGTGCTGACCACCTGGCGTAACCGACTTGAACACTAAGGATCGACCATGAAAAACTTAAATACATTGAGCGTACACGGCGGCACTTTTAATGATGCGCACGGCGCCGTGATGCCGCCCATTTATGCCACCTCCACCTTCGCACAGCCGGCGCCCGGGCAGCATACCGGCTATGAATACTCGCGCAGCGGCAACCCCACCCGCCATGCGCTGGAAACGGCGATTGCCGAACTGGAGAGCGGCACCCGCGGCTACGCCTTTGCTTCCGGGCTGGCGGCGATTTCCACGGTGCTTGAGCTGCTGGATAAAGACAGCCACCTGGTGGTCGTCGACGACGTGTACGGCGGCACCTGGCGGCTGATCGAAAACGTCCGCCGCCGCAGCGCCGGCCTGCGGGTCAGCTGGGTCAAGCCCGACGACCTGGCGGCGATTGAGGCGGCCATCAGGCCGGACACGCGGATGATTTGGATTGAAACGCCGACCAACCCACTGCTCAAGCTGGCGGATCTCAGCGCCATCGCGGCGATTGCCCGGCGGCATAATCTCATCAGCGTCACCGACAACACCTTCGCCTCACCGGCTATTCATCGTCCCCTCGAGCTGGGCTTTGATATCGTCGTGCACTCGGCGACAAAATATCTCAACGGCCATTCCGACGTGGTGGCGGGCCTCGCGGTGGTCGGCGACAACCGCGAGCTGGCGGAGCGGCTCGGGTATCTGCAAAATGCGGTGGGCGGCGTGCTCGACCCCTTCAGCAGCTTTTTGACGCTGCGCGGCATCCGCACCCTCGCGCTGCGCATGGAGCGCCACAGCAGCAACGCCCTCGCGCTCGCCGAATGGCTGGAGCAGCAGCCGCAGGTGGAAAAGGTGTGGTTCCCGTGGCTGGCGTCGCATCCGCATCATCAGCTGGCGCGCCGGCAGATGGCGCTGCCCGGCGGGATGATTTCGCTGGTGGTGAAAGGCGACGATCGCTATGCCGAGCAGGTTATCGGCAGGCTGCGCCTGTTTACGCTGGCGGAGAGCCTCGGCGGCGTGGAGAGCCTTGTCAGCCAGCCGTTTAGCATGACCCACGCTTCCATTCCTCTGGAGCAGAGGCTGGCAAACGGCATTACGCCTCAGCTCATTCGCCTCTCCGTCGGCATTGAGGACGCGCAGGATCTGATTGCCGACTGGCAGCAGGCGCTGCGGGACTAAAACAATAAACCCGCCGACCGGCGGGTTTTACTTTTGGCGTATCGGCTGCGCGTAACCGCGCTCAGCCAAACAGCTTGCCTTTCAGCAGGTTCACGCCTTCAGACAGCAGATCCTGCTGCGCGGGGGCTTCGCCTTCTGGAGATAAGCCGTCGACAATTTTCGGCAGATACTCGGAGATGAGCGACGAGGCGGTCTGCGGGTCGAGCCCGAGCCTTGCCGCAAGATCCTGCAGCGCAGAGGATCCGAAGACCGAGGTGACCTGGTCGCTTGAGACCGGGATATTGCCCTGCTGGCCGATCCAGGATTCAACGATCTCGCCCAGGCCGCCGCTGCGGAATTTTTCGATGATCCCCTGAACGCCCCCCTGCTGCTGGATCCAGGCCATGATTGCCTGCAGCTGCTCCGCTTTGCCGGCCTGGCCGCCGAGCATGCCGCCAATTTGATCAAGTAGTCCCATTACCGACTCCATAATAATAGATCGTGCATAACGCCAGTTTTCCCGTCTTACTTATTCGGGATAATCAGCACCTGTCCCGGATAAATCTTGTCGGGATGCTTCAACATCGGCTTGTTGGCTTCAAAGATCCGCTGATAGTCGTTCGCCGAGCCGTACACGGTTTTAGAAATAGCGCTCAGCGTATCGCCGGATTTCACGGTGTAGTAGCGGCTCTCGGTGCCGCTCTGCGTGACGCTCACGTTGTCGCTAACCTGGGCAATGCCGGTGACGTTACCCACCGCCACCATAATTTTTTCCTTATCTTCCTGCGAGCCGACGTCGCCGCTGACCGTCGCGGTGCCGTCTTCGGCCACGGTGATGCTGACTTTATCCGCGCCGGGAAGATTAAGCGCATCGATATGCTTTTTCAGCTTATCGGCCTGGCTCTCTTTATCCCCGCCCGATACCGCATCCCAGATTTTCTCGCCCGCTTCTTTCACAAAACTCAATAAACTCATACCAATCTCCTTTTAGCAGAAGTGATCTATGAAGAACGTTCATCAGACCAGACCAGATAATAATAGTTCATAAATAGCGTCCGCCCTCGTTCAGCGCGTGTTCGACAAACCGGGTGAGCTTCGGCAACGGGCGAAGATCCTGACGCCACAGCAGATGCACCGGGCGCGGTTCGGGGGTATAGGCCTCAAGCACGCGGACGAGTTTTCCGCTGGCAAGATCCTCCGTCAGCAGCACTTCCGGCTGTAGCAGCAGGCCAGCTCCGGCGATGGCCGCCATCCTCAGGCCGTAGCCGTCGTTGCAGCGCAGGATCGCATCGCGCCTCCAGCGCACCTCTTCCGCTATTCCCGGCAGCTTCCACTCGTTGCGCGCGGTCCACACCGTATGGGAGAGGCAGAGATGGCCGGCAAGATCGGCCGGGACCGCCGGCGTGCCGTGGCGGCGGAGGTAGTCGGGGGCGGCGCAAATCACCATCCGGTAGGCGCAGAGATATTTCGCCACCAGGTCGGTATGGTGAATATCGCCGATGCGGATCGCCAGATCGAACCCCTCATTCACCAGATCGACCAGCCGGTTGGTCAGATCGAGCTCCACGCGCACGTCCGGCCACTGCTGGAGGAAAGTGGCGGTCAGCGGCGCCATGACGCAGGCGCCAAATGAGGTCGGCGCGCTAATGCGCAGCGTCCCCGCGGGGGCCAGCCGCAGTCGTTCCACCGAGCCTTCAGCGATCGACACCTGCTCCAGAACGCGTTTCGCCTCTTCATAATAGACCCGCCCGGCGTCGGTCAGGCTCTGGCGGCGGGTGTTGCGCTCAAGCAGGCGCGTCGCCAGCTGGCGTTCGATGAGGGCGATATACTTGCCCACCATCACCGCCGACATCTCCAGGTGCGATGCCGCCTCGGTAAAACTGCCGTACTCCACCACGGCGATAAACGTTTCCATTCCGCGCAGCTTATCCATATTCCGAACCTCAGGTTAGTAATCATCTAACTTTTTGCCAGTTTATCCGATATCCATTTCATTAAAGAATAGAGGCTCACAACTTATCAGGAGTCAGCCATGAAAATCGTCGTTATTGGGGCCAGCGGTACCGTGGGCCGTGCGGTCACCGCAGAACTCAGTCGTCAGCATGAAGTCATTCGCGTCGGTCGTACTCAGGGCGACCATCAGGTTGATATCACCTCCCAGCAGAGCGTGCAGGCGCTGTTTGAGAAAATTGGCCAGGTTGATGCGATTGTCTCGGCGAGCGGAAACCTGTTCTTTGGCCCGCTGGCCACTATGACCGACGAGGAGTTCAACCAGGGTCTGCAGGACAAGCTGCTGGGGCAAATCCGCCTGGCGCTCACCGGCCAGCGCTATTTGAACGACGGCGGCTCTATTACCCTTATCAGCGGGATCGTGGCGCATGAGCCGATTTCCCAGGGCGTCAACGCCACCACTGTTAACGCCGGGCTGGAAGGCTTTGTCCGCGCCGCCGCCTGCGAGTTGCCGCGCGGGATCCGCATCAACCTGATCAGCCCCACGGTGCTGACCGAATCGGCCACCGCCTATGACGGCTTCTTCCCGGGCTTTGCCAGCGTTCCGGCCGCCGCGGTGGCCCAGGCATATCGCCGCAGCGTGGAGGGGATCCAGACCGGGCGGATATACAACGTCGGCTACTGATCCCCTGCCAGAAAAGAATAACCCGCCATCCCGGCGGGTTATTCTTTATATATTCAGCGGCCGCTGCTTCTGAATTAATCAGATCAAAACCCGGGCGGCATGTTTTAAATATTGATCCATCGCACACTATGAATAAATGCCGTTTATTGTGAAGAGCCTCGCATATTTTATTTATGCGCAGCGGCTGAATGATTTCAGATCCGCCAGGCAAACCAATGATTTATTTAAAATTAAATTGACCACTCTGCGGATTCATCGTCATTTTATGGCGAATTAATGCGCGCTTTATATTCCCTACAATAAATATGCCTTTCGCATATTTCTGACCATCAATCATTCCGCGCCACACGTTCCTGCACGAATGATTATCTGGCTTAAAACATCCTCCCGGACCGTTAAGTTTAAAACAAGAAGAATAACAGAATAAACGTCTAAAAAATGGCGCGAGATGACCGTCAGTCGACGACAATCAGGCCGCGGGGCCCGGGTAAAGCACTTTTTTATATCGACGTTCGACATTTTTAATAATTTCCAAAATGATACGAGATTGTGAGAATAGTAAACGAAATGTTATGATGAGTAGATTAGCTGTACTCCTCATTGGAATATCAATCTAACGCTGATTTATACCCATGATGCTTCAGACGACCTCGTTGTTGGCTGCGTTCGTTCAGCTAGCGGCCTGCTGTTGCCAGAAGAATTCACGGTATAGACCCACAGTGATGAGAGAGCGCCATGACTAAACATCAACCTGTCAACGTTGAAAATCTCGAAAGTAATACCATCAGACCTATCCCTCTTAATATGCGCCACGGTAAACCGAGCGATCTATTTACCATCTGGTTTGGCTCTAACATCATGCTATTAACCGTTATCACCGGGGCGATGTCGGTAACCATTTTCCATCTCTCTTTTTTCTGGTCTGTCGTTGCGCTATTTATTGGAAGTCTGGTCGGCGGGCTGTTTATGGCCCTGCATTCCGCACAGGGTCCCAGGCTGGGGGTACCGCAAATGGTACAAACCAAGGGCCAGTTTGGCTCCTATGGTTCGGTGCTGGTGGTGTCCATTGTCGTATTAATGTATATCGGCTTTACCGCCTCCAGCCTGGTACTAGGCGGGCAGTCCATGCACGCCATCTATAAGCCGATGAACTCCGATATCGGGATTATTATCGTCGGCGCTCTGAGCCTGTTTGCCACCATTTTCGGCTATAAGATCATTCACTCCTACGCCAGAATTATGTCGTGGATATCCGGTATTGTGCTGGCCGCGACCTTTCTGTGGATCGTCTTTATTCACGGGCTGCCGATCGATTTTCTCGATCGCGGCGGCTTCAATAAGGTCGGGTTCCTCGGCGCGGTCTCTATTGCCGCGCTGTGGCAGCTGGCCTACGCGCCCTATGTCTCTGACTACTCGCGCTATATGCCCTACAGCACCAACGACAAAAGCGTCTTTTACGCCAGCTACTTTGGCTGCATCTTAGGCTCTTATCTGCCGATGGTTCTCGGGGCGCTGGTGGCGATTAGCATTGGCAATGATGATATTATTCAGGGGATTATTGACCTCACCGGCGGCTTCGGCGCGGTAGTCATCGTGGTGCTGGCGTTGGGGATTGCCGCCACGAACTCGATGATGCTGTACTGCGGCGTGCTCTGTACGCTAACCCTGGGCCAGACCTTTATTGACGGCTGGTCGCCGATGGCTCGCGCAAGGATAATCACCGCCATCCTGACGATGCTCCTCGAAATAGCGCTGGCGATCTATGGGCAGGAAAACTTTTTATTAATCTATACCAACTTTATTACCGTTCTGCTGTATGTCCTGGTGCCGTGGACGGCAATTAACCTGGTGGATTATTACCTCGTCGCGCACGGCGAATATGACGTTGCCTCCTTCTTTAAGCGCGACGGCGGAATATACGGCTACTTTAATGCTACCGCCATCTTCTGCTACCTGCTGGGGATATTAGTTGAAGTACCGTTTATGTCGACGGCTATTTATACCGGCCCGATTGCGACCGCATTTGGCGGAGCTGATTTATCGTGGATTATTGGCCTGCTGGTGGTTTCACCGGTCTATTACGCTCTCTCTAAAGCAAAAACGGTGAAGAGTATCAGCCTGGTGAAAGAGAAAGTTTAGCGCTTCGCTTTTAAGACCCTAAATAACCCGAGCGCCAGGAAGGCGGCAGCTTGAGGTATAGCGGGTATATTCAGTCCGTTTTGCTGACTCCGGATAAACTATCCGGAGTTTTTTTATCCGTATACGGCGGCAGAACAGGGCGCAGGGCGGGGATGAAAATAAGCGGAGGGTTAGAGGGGAAAAAACGCGCCTGAACCCAGGCGCGGAAACGTTAAGACAGCATCATCCAGCGGCGCAGATTACCCAGCATCGTCAGGCACTTTTCCAGCTGAGCCACGGCAATAAACTCATCCGCTTTATGCCCTTGATCCATGCTTCCGGGCCCGCAGATAAGCGTGGCGACCCCCGCTTCGTCAAACAGACCACCCTCGGTGCCGAAGGCCACGGTGGAAAACGCCTCGCTTCCCACCCACTGCGCCAGCCAGCCGGCAAATTCCGACTGCGGATCGCTGAGCAGGCCCGGATAGCAGCTGAGCGGGCGAAAGGTAATATCCGCCTGCGCCGCAGTCGCCCGCATCGAGGTCAGCAGCTCGCCCGCGGCATAGCCGTGCAGCTCGGCGAGCGTCGGCTCGATCGAGACGTCCGGCAGATGGCGGATTTCAAAATCAAACTGGCAGCTTTCCGGCACAATATTGAGCGCCGCTCCGCCGTGAATCACCCCAACCTGCAGCGTGCTGTAAGGCGGGTCAAAGCGGCTATCCTGGCTTTGCGCCAGCTTTTCGCCGAGCGTACCTAAACGGGTAATCAGCTTTGCCGCATATTCGATAGCGTTGACGCCGCTGGGCGCGTAGGCCGAATGGCAGGCCTTGCCCTGCACCGTACAGCGCATGGCCAGCTTACCTTTATGGCCGTAGACCGGACGCATCTCGGTGGGTTCGCCGATAATGCACAGCGCCGGCTTATCCTTTGAGGCTTTAAGATGGTCCACCAGGCTGCGTACGCCAAGGCATCCGACCTCCTCATCGTAGGAGAAGGCCAGATGCAGCGGCATGCGTAAAGGTTGGGAGAGAAAGTCGGGAACGGCGGCCAGCACGCAGGCGATAAAGCCTTTCATATCGGTGCTGCCGCGGCCGTAGCACAGGTCGTCGCGCAGGGTGAGTTCAAAAGGGGGCACCGTCCAGCGCTGCCCGTCAACCGGGACCACGTCGGTGTGGCCCGAGAGCATCACGCCTCCTGGCCCCGGGGGGCCAAAGCGGGCGTAGAGGTTGGCTTTTTTGCCTTCCTCATCAAAGAAAAGCCGCGTGGCTATGCCATAACCGCGGAGATACTCATCGATATAATTAATCAGCTGCAGATTCGATTCGCGGCTGGTGGTATCGAATGCCAGCAGCGTTGCCAGGATCTGTTTCAGGTCGCTATTCATCACCGGGTACTCCGTAACTGGGGGCCTCCCGCGGGTCGAGCGCGCGCGTAATATAGGCCTGCATCTGCGGCTCGTACGCCAGCCACAGCGCGGTAAGCTCGCCAATCGGATCCTGCTCATGCCAGTCAACGCGCAGGTCGACCAGCGGCCAGGAGTAATCATCCACCACTTTTACCGCCGCAGAGTGCACCGGCCCGGCCTCGCCGCCGAGGTTCAGCCCCGCCTGCAGAGCGGCCAGCAGGCGCGTCGCCATCTCCCCTTCGGCCTGCTGGAATTCGGCAACCATCGCCTCTACTACCGCGGGGCTGGCCAGCATATTGCCGCCGGCGATACAGTTCACCCCTTCGGCGACGTGATAGATGCCGAGGGTTTTATCGCCGCTAAACGAGGCCGTTTCCCCGCTGGCGTTGATGGCGATAATCTGCCGATAGCGGCTGAAATCATCCTCCGCCAGCGCCTTGCGCAGCGCCTTTTCCGGCGCCAGCCCCTGCTCAAGCTGCGCGAGCGTCAGCTGGCCAAGGGCCGGCAGGGTGATATTCTGGCTGGATACCGCGCCGACTCCCGCCTGCAGCCACGGGCAGCGGGCGCCGACGGCAATGCTCGAGGAGCTTATAGCGATGCCAAACTGCCCGGTTTCCGGGCAGAATGCCGCGATAGAAAACGTCATGGCGACTCCTTATTTCACATAGCCATCGGGGATCACGGCGATCACGTCAATTTCCATCAGCCACTGCGGCTGCGCCAGGGCGGAGATAACCAGCCCGGTGGAGATGGGGAATACGCCCTTCAGCCACCTGCCGACTTCCTGATAGACCGGCTCACGATAGCGCGGGTCGATAATATAGGTGGTGGTTTTCACAATATGCGAAAGGTCGCTTCCGGCCTCTTCCAGCAGCTGCTTGACGTTTTTCATCGCCTGCTCGGCCTGCGCCTGCGGGTCGCCCAGCCCCACCAGATTGCCTTCAAAATCCGTGCCCACCTGGCCACGCACGTAAACGGTGTTACCGGCGCGCACGGCCTGGCACAAATCGTTGTCCAGGGTCTGATTGGGATAGGTCTCTTTGGTGTTAAACATGCGAATACGGGTATGTGTCGGCATCATTTTTATCCTGATTGATAGCTATAGTTCAGCGCTGACCGGCATCCCGGTACTGACTGTATTTCCGCTGGGTGGCGATATGGTCGGCGATATGCTTCGCGTCGTGCCACACGCCCCAGATAAAGGTCGACCCCCGCCGCGACAGCCACGGCAGGCCGAGGAAATAGACCCCCGGCTCGCTGGACACGCCGCGCTGGTGCTGAGGGCGATTCTGCTCGTTAAAGGCATTTACGTTGAGCCAGCCGTAATCGACGGCGTAGCCGGTCGCCCAGATAATGCTCGTCACCCCGGCCTGCGCCAGATCCAGAGAGAGGATCGGCGACGTCATGCACTGCGGATCGGCTAAAAATTCACGCGCCGCGGGCTCTGGCGGTAAATCGAGGCCGTTGGCGGCAACGTAGGCGTCGGCGGCGTCCAGCAGCGAGAGGTAGTTTTCATCGCCGCGGCGGATGTTGTCGCACAGGTCCGGCTGGAAGGTCGCGACGCCGGATGCAAACGCCTTCGTCAGCCCGACCAGGGTGATGCCGCGCTGCGCCAGCTCGCGAAAATCTACCGTCCGCCCGCCGTGGGCGCCGCTCACCGCGATGGTTACGTGCTCTTTCCCCGGCTCGCTGGCGGGAGCGTCCCACAGGCCCAGCACCCCCAGCCACCAGCAGAAATCGCGGTTGCGGTAGGAGCGCGGCGGCCGGTCGTGGGCGCCGACGGAGAGATAGACCTGGCGGCCCGCGCGCTGGAGCTCATCGGCGATCTGCACCCCGGAAGAGCCGGCGCCGACCACCAACACCGCGCCGGCAGGCAGCTGCTCCGGGTTATAGTATTTGGCGGAATGGATCTGATGAATGCTGCCCTCTTTCGGCGCAATCGGCGGAATAACCGGTTTCTGGAATGGCCCGGTCGCGGCAACGATACGCTGCGCTTCGATCACCCCATCCGTCGTTTCAACGGTGAATCCGGGGCGCCCGCTGTTGCGAACCGCGCTTTTGACCTCCACGCCGGTACGCACCGGCAGAGAGAATTTCCTGACGTAATCTTCAAAGTATTGCGCCACGTCGTCCTTGGGAATAAAGCTATCCGGCTGGCCGCCTTTAAACTCCATTCCCGGGAAGCGGTCGTGCCACGCCGGGCCGTTCGCCACCAGAGAATCCCAGCGTCCGGTGCGCCAGGCCTCCGCGATACGGTTTTTCTCGATAACCAGATGCGAGATCCCCAGCTGAGTCAGGTGCTCACTCATGGCAATACCGGCCTGACCACCGCCAACAATCAGCGTATCAATTTCTGTTTTTTCTACGGTCATAAATGTGTCCTTCGAATGGAGTTTAATCGCCAGGAATAAACCACTGCGCAGGACCGAGGTTAATAAACAGTAACAAACAGGTAAATTATTATAAATTTAGAACCTGAGAATAAAATAGTGAGGCAGAGCGCAGCACCTTGAATATAAAAGATAAAATCACGGCATCGCAAAACAGCCGTCGAATATTTTATGCTTAATGATGATTTATCGTGGGTAAGAGAGCAAAGGCGAGAGGGTATAAAAAATATATGCAGAGGATCGTTTTTTTATATTCAGAAAATAAAGCGCGCAATATAAAAACGGCCCATGCGAGCGTGGGCCGCTGCGCTGAATAAAATCCGCGTCAGGCCACCCGCACCTCCTGCTGCGGCGGACTGAGCACCGCGTTGCGGCAATATTCCATAAACAGCTTAGCGGGATTCGTGGGCTCGCTGCTGCGCAGATGGGCCATTACCAGCGTCGAGTTGGCCATCTCATCCTGAATATCGACGCAGCGCACCCGCTGTCCGTCGTAGGTGATATCAGAAACAGGGCGGGTCACCAGAACCGAAAAGCCCAGCCCCTGGCCGACCATGCAGCGCACCATCTCAATCGACGGCGAACTATAGGCCACCTGCGGGTTGTAGCCTTTATCTTTGAAAATACTGATGAAATAGTTACGGCTGGGGACGACATCCAGCAGCACCATCGGCAGATGGCTCAGCTCCGACAGCTTAACCGACGCCCGCTGCGCCAGCGGGTGGCTCGCCGGCAGCAGCGCGTAGGGCTTTTGCGGGGCGTTCAGGCTCTCGGTCTGAATGGAAATATCCAGTTCGAGATCGTACATAAACGCCAGGTCGAAGCGGCCGCGGTGCAGGCCGTGGGTAATTTCATGCTGCTCGCCGTCGTAAATTTTGATGGTGATATCCGGATAAATAGTCTTAAACCCGGCGATCAGCGACGGTAAATAGAGCGGCGCCGCGGTCTCAAAGCAGCCGATAGAGATAATTCCTGACACCAGCTCGTTGTCGGCCCTCGAGTTTTGCTCGAACTGGTACGAGAGCCGGAGCAGCTCCTTCGCTTTTTCATAAAAGCGCTGCCCACTGGAGGTCATGGAAACCCCCTGCGCATGATGGCGAATAAAAAACTGCTGCTCAAACATATCTTCCAGCGTCTTAACCGCAATGGAGATAGACGGCTGCGCGATATGCAGCTGCCGGGAGGCTTCAGCAATGCTCTCCGCTTCGACAACGGCAACAAAGTATTTGAGCTGTTTCAGGGTGAAATGGGGCATACGATACCTTATTTTTTATTGGCAAAGAGATAATCTGAACAGGATTAAACTATGCTCCCCCTCGGGCGCAACCCCGCCGGCAAATAAAGATCAACAATCCGACATCGGTCAGACTTTTACAGAAAATTAACATTCAGGCGCTGAAAAAACGGCGGCCTCGTCACGTGACGGCGGCATTGCGGCGACGGCTAAAAAAGAGCGGTTATATTTTTTTAGTTCCTTTATACCATTTCTGGAAATATTAAATATCGCCAGACGCGCCATCATAAGCCGACGTTAAAAGTCCGTCGTGAAAATAAAATCCCTTTAATTACATATTATTAAAAAATAAGGCAACGAATTCTTTTGAGCAGCGTCACATAAAGCGCCATCGCAGAAATCATCGCGCCGGCGGCTCTTTGCCGGGCTAACAAAGTTTTTTATGGAGGTTACCTAAATTTTTAGTCCTTTCTCACTCCTCCCCCCTCCGGCATCATGAATTAACGGCAACAAATAAATAACAATTACGCAACACAGTAACGGAGAGGCTTATGACTGACAGAAACTATTGGCAGAGCAGGCTGCAGGAGCAGCGCTTTATCAGCCATGCCATTGTCGATGGCCACCCCTACCTCGCCAAAAGCCGCCGCGTTTTCCCGGCGATCAACCCCGCGTCCAACGCGGTGCTCGCCGAGGTCACGGCGCTTCAGGCAGAAGATATTGCTATCGCAGTGCAATCCTCCCGTAGGGCCTTTGACTCAGGCATCTGGTCGGGGCTCTCCGCGCAGGAGCGCAAGAGCGTTCTGCTGCGGCTATCGGCGCTGATCCTCGAGCATCGCGAAGAGCTGGCGCTGCTGGAGAGCGCGAGCATGGGCAAACCGGTCAACGACGCGCTGAACGTCGACGTCCCCGGGGCGGCGCACGTTTTCGCGTGGTACGCCGAAAGCGTGGATAAAATTTACGATGAGGTGGCGCCTGCGAAAAAGGGCTCTCTGGCGACAATCACCCGCGAAGCAATCGGCGTCGTGGCGGCCATCGTGCCGTGGAACTTCCCGCTCGACCTCGCCTCATGGAAGCTTGGCCCGGCGCTGGCGGCCGGTAATAGCGTGATCCTCAAGCCCTCCGAGAATTCGCCGTTTTCGGCGCTGCGCCTCGCGGAGCTGGCGCTTGAGGCGGGCCTCCCGGCGGGCGTGCTGAACGTCGTCACCGGCCTGGGTACCGAAGCCGGCAGCGCCTTAGGCCTGCATAACGACGTCGATACCATCACCTTCACCGGCTCTACCGCCGTCGGCAAAGCCTTTATGGCCTACTCCGCGCAGTCCAACCTCAAGCAGGTCTGGCTGGAGTGCGGCGGCAAAAGCGCCAATATCGTCTTCGCCGACTGTCAGGATCTCGACCTCGCCGCCGAGAAAGCGGCTTTCGGCATCTGCTTCAACCAAGGCGAAGTCTGCTCGGCTAACTCTCGCCTGCTGGTTGAGCGGACGATTTACGCCGAATTTATCGCGAAGCTGCAGGAAAAAATGCGGGCATGGGCGCCGGCTCACCCCTTCGATCCTGAGGCCAAAATGGGCGCGATGGTCAGCGCGGCGCATGCGCAAAAAGTCATCAGCGCCATCCGCGCGGCCGAACGCGCCGGCGCCTGGGTACTCATCGGCGGCCGCGATATCGAGATCGACGGCGTCGCGAACTACGTGGAACCGACGCTGATTGAAGCCTCGAATACCGACGCCGCCCTGTGGCAGGAGGAGATTTTCGGCCCGGTGCTTGCCGTAATGCCTTTTGATGACGAGCAGCAGGCCGTCACCCTGGCCAATCAGCATATTTACGCCCTCGCCGCCTCGCTGTGGACCGACGATCTCCACCGCGCCCATCGCGTTGCCGGACGACTTAACGCCGGTACCGTATCGGTGAATACCGTTGACGCGCTGGACGTCACCGTGCCGTTTGGCGGCAATAAGCAGTCTGGTTTTGGCCGCGACCTGTCGCTGCACGCCTTTGATAAGTTCACCAGCCGCAAAACGACCTGGTTCCAGTTTCGCTAGCACCCGGCAGCTTGCGCATTTTTAGATTCCCCTTACAGGAGAGAGAAGATGACTACCCCGAATAACCCGCAGCGCAGCACCACGGATTATCAAAGCGCGGATGCCGCGCACCATATCCACGCCTTTCTCGACCAAAAGGCGCTGAACGCCGAGGGGCCTCGCGTAATGGTACGCGGGGAGGGCCTGTACCTTTGGGATAACGACGGCAACAAGTATCTCGACGGCATGTCCGGCCTGTGGTGCACCCAGCTCGGCTACAGCCGCCAGGATCTGGCGGATGCGGCGGCGGCGCAGTTCGCTAAGCTGCCGTATTACAATATGTTCTTCCATACCACCCACCCGACGGTGATCGAGCTCTCCGAGCTGCTGTTCAGCCTGCTGCCGCCGCACTACAGCCATGCGATTTACACCAACTCGGGTTCTGAATCGAACGAAGTGCTGATCCGCACCGTTCGCCGCTACTGGCAGATCCTCGACAAGCCGCAGAAGAAGGTGATGATTGGCCGCTGGAACGGCTATCACGGCTCAACCCTGGCCGCCACCGCGCTGGGCGGGATGAAGGCGATGCACAGCATGGGCGGCATGATCCCCGACGTGGCCCATATCGATGAGCCCTACTGGTACATGCACGGCGGCAGCCTGACGCCGCACGAGTTTGGCCTGCGCTGCGCCGGTCAGCTTGAAGAGAAAATCCTCGAGCTGGGCGCGGAAAACGTGGCCGGTTTTATCGCCGAGCCGTTCCAGGGCGCGGGCGGGATGATTTTCCCGCCGGAAAGCTACTGGCCTGAGATCCAGCGCATTTGTCGGAAGTACGATGTCCTGCTGTGCGCCGATGAGGTTATTGGCGGCTTTGGCCGAACCGGCGAGTGGTTCGCGCATCAGTACTTCGGCTTCGAGCCGGATACGCTGTCCATCGCCAAAGGGCTGACCTCCGGCTACGTGCCGATGGGCGGCCTGGTGCTGAGCAAACGCATGGCGGAAGTGCTGGTTGAAAAAGGCGGCGTCTTCGCCCACGGCCTGACCTACTCCGGCCACCCCGTTGCCGCCGCCGTGGCGATTGCCAACCTGAAGGCGCTGCGCGATGAAAACCACGTCACCAACGTGCGCGATAACACCGGCCCGTATCTGCAGAAAACGCTGCGCGAGGTGTTCGACAATCACCCGCTGATCGGCGAAGTTCAGGGCGCCGGCCTCGTCGCCGCCCTGCAGTTCGCGGAAGATAAAAGCACCCGCCGACGCTTCGCCAATGAGAACGAGCTGGCCTGGCGCTGCCGGACCATCGGTTTTGAGGAGGGGGTGATTATTCGCTCGACGCTGGGGCGGATGATCATGGCGCCGGCGCTGATCGCCGGACGCAGCGAGCTGGACGAGCTGGTTGAAAAGACCAAACGCGCCGTCGACCGTACGGCGAAGAAGGCCGGCCTGCTGTAAACACTCTGCCCGCCGACAGACCGGCGGCAGCACAGGCGCGGGCATCCAGCCCGCGCCGCATCCTTCAGGAACCGTTATCCAACAGACCGTGCGTAACGCGCTCCTGCTCACGCATCTCCAACGGCAACGGGTCCCGGCGATGAAAACGCAGATACGCCGCGCTGGTCAGGACCAGGCTTATCATCCACGAAATATCGGCGCCGGGGATCAGGTGCGCCCAGGGTCCGGTAAAAAAGGCGTTTTCAACAAACGGGATCTGAACCAGCACCCCGGCAAAGTAGATCAGCAGCGCGCGACCGTTCACCAGACCGTAGCGCCCGCCGTCCGCGCTAAAGATGGCCGCAATATCGTAGCGCTGCTTGTTGATAACGTAGAAATCGAGCAGATTGATCACACACCACGGGATCAGCACGCCGATCAGCGCCCAAATCAGATTGAGGAAAAAGGCGACAAAGTTGGCCGCTGCCGCCACGGAAACCAGCACGCCCCCCGCCAGAACAATGGCCGAGAAAATCATTCGCACCCGAGCATCCGGCCGCCACTCCGGGCGAAAAGTCTGTACGGCGGTAATCAGCGATAGCACAGATCCATACAGATTCATCGAGTTATGGCAGATAATATTCAACAAAAACAGCACCATCAGAATCGGCCCCAGCCAACCCGTCGCCTGGCGCACCGCCATCATCGCATCGCCTTCACCGCCCACCGTATTGATGGCCACCACGCCGACCATAAACGCCAGAATGGTGCCGCTGCAGGCGCCAAGCCAGGTGCAGATAAATGGTTTAAAGACGCCGATACCGGCGGGTAAATAGCGCGAGTAGTCAGAGGTATAGGGTGAGAAGCTCATTTGCCAGACCGCACAGATGCAGAAGGTCGCAAACCATCCGCTGAGGCTAAACGCGCCGCGATGCCAGAAGCTGGCGGGCAGCGGCTGCAGCAGCATGATGACAAGCCCCGCCACCAGCGCAATCCCCATGATCCAGGCGCCAATTTTATTAATGCGATGGATAAAACGATAGCCAATCACGCCGATAATCGTCGCCGCAATGGCGCCAATAACCGTCGCGCTGGTCACCGGCAGCGTGGGGATCACGTTATTGATGACCTTGCCGGACAGCGTAACGTTAGAGATAAAAAAGCCCAGATAGATCGCGGTGGTAAAAGCCACCACCAGCAGCGAGCCGTAGCGGCCAAACTGGGCCCGGCTTTGGACCATCTGCGGGATACCCACCCGCGGCCCCTGGGCCGACGTCAGGGCCAGAAATACGCCCCCGAACATATGGCCGGCAACAATTGCGCTGACGGCCGACAGAATATTGAGATGGAAGGTCTGGACAGATATTGCTCCGGTCACCACGGCCAGAGGGGCAATATTGGTACAGAACCACAGGGTGAACAGGCTGCGCGCCTGACCATGCCGCTCGTTCTCGGGCACATAGTCAACCGTCTTATTTTCAATTACGTGACTCCGGGACATTCGATCCTCCGCTAATGGGGATTTTTTATTTAATGTGTAGGGTTCGGATACTAAAAAAAGAGCATGACCTGGCCTGGGCTCATCATGATCCCGGTGGACTACAGGCTGGGTGGGTTATTCCATTAAGACAGCGGCCGCGCGCTCTTCATGAGACAACGGCAGCTGCCGTCGCGCCGGCCATAGCGCGACGAATACCGATCGAGCGTGATTCAGCGCATGATAAAAGGGTCGTCGATAGGCTCATCGCTGGTGCGTAGCCATACCGTTTTGGTGGTGGTGAACTCCAGCGCCGCCTCCATTCCCCCTTCCCGACCGTGGCCGGAGAGGCCGTAGCCGCCAAAGGGCGCCAGCGGGGAGACCATCCGGTAGGTGTTGATCCACACCACGCCGCAGCGCAGGTCGCGCGTCGCGCGATGGGCTCGCGCCAGGTCGCGGGTGAAAACCCCCGCCGCCAGGCCGTAATCTGTGGCGTTAGCCAGGCGAATCGCCTCGGCTTCGTCGCGAAAGGTCACGACGGAGAGAACCGGACCAAAGAGCTCGCGAACAACGCTTTCGGCCTGCGGCACGGAGGAGCAGTCGAGTATCGTTGGCGGAAAGTAATAGCCCGGGGAATCGACGGAATAATTACCGACGATGCAGCGCGCGCCCTGCTCCAGAGAACGATTAACAACCTCTTCAATGAGCGATTTTTGCCGTTTGGTGCATAGCGGACCAAACTGCGTCGCCGCATCGTCAGGAGCGCCGATAACGATGCGCTCCACGCGCACCACCAGCTTTTCGAGCAGCCGTTCCTTCACGCTTTCGGCAACCAGCAGCCGCGAGCCGGCCACGCAGCTCTGCCCCGATGTGGCAAAAATCGCCGCCACCTGGGCGTTAGCGGCGCTATCCAGATCGGCATCGTCAAACACGATAAACGGCGATTTGCCCCCCAGCTCCAGCGTGGTTTTACTGAGGTTTCGCGCACTATTACGCACGATATGGCGCGCCGTTTCCGGCCCACCGGTGAAGGCGATATGGGCAACGTCAGGGTGCGTGGTCAGCACGGTGCCGCACTCCTCGGCAAATCCGGTAATCACGTTGCAGACTCCCGGCGGGAAGCCGGCCTCAGCGATCAGGCGAGCAAAGGCCAGCAGGGGCGCCGGTGCGCTTTCCGCGGCTTTCACCACCAGGGTGCACCCCGCCGCCAGCGCCGGGCCGATTTTCACCGCCGACAAAAACAGCTGGCTGTTCCACGGAATAATTGCCGCTACCACCCCTACCGGCTCGCGCCGGGTCCAGCTCTCGGTGTCCGCCTTATCGATGGCCAGCGTCCGTCCCTCCATCTTATCCGCCAGGCCGGCGTAATAGCGGTAGTACTCCGCGACGTAGGCGATCTGCGAGCGGGTTTCGCGAATAATCTTCCCGGTATCCGCGGTTTCAAGCCGCGCCAGCTCTCCGGCATGTTGTTCCACCAGATCCGCCAGCTTCAGCAGCAGCTTCCCCCGCGCGCTGGCGGTCAGCCCGCGCCACTCCGGGGCCTCAAAGGCGCGCTTCGCAGCGGCAACCGCGCGGTTCACCTCGTCGCTTCGCGCCTCGGCTATCTCTGCCCACGGCTGCGCCGTGGCCGGGTTAAGCGATACGAAGCTGGCGGCACCAGATTCAAAACGACCATCAATATAGAGCTTGAACGATTCCATCTCGGCACCTGTTAATGAAATTCGGGCATAACCTGCTGGATAAAGCGGGTCAACGAGGCTTTCTTACGCGCGAACGGCATTCCGCTGTCGATCCACAGGGCAAACTCGTCATAACCCAGCGCCTCATACTTCTTCAGCCGGGTAATCACCTCGTTTGGCATACCGATAGCGAGATTTTTGCGCATCGCCTCCGCGGAGTAGTAGCCGTTAGCCGCAATCTCCTCCTCGCTCAGCGGCTGAATAAGTCCCTGGCTGACCGGACGCTCGTTTTTAAACCAGGCGCCAAAGTAGTTGTAAAAGCGGTTCAGCTCCCGCGCTGCCTGACAGGCATCGGCTTCATCTTCCGCCACAAAACCGTGCTGGAGCAGCATAATTTTCAGCGGTTTTTCCGGCGCCAGGCGGGCGCGCGTTTCGTGGAAGCACTCGGCGAGGCGGACGATCTCCTCTTCACCCTGGTGCAGCGGCGTCACCTGCACGTTACAGCCGTTGGCCACGGCAAACTCATGGCTGTTGGGGTCGCGGGCGGCAATCCAGATCGGCGGATACGGCTGCTGCTTCGGCTGCGGCGAAGAGGTGGATGACGGGAACTGCCAGAACTCCCCCTGATGAGCATAATCGCCCTCCCACAGTTTTTTCACCGCCGGCACCAGCTCGCGCATCCGCTGCCCGGCTTCCCAGGCGGTGAGGCCGGGCATCATGCGCTCATACTCGTAGCTATAGGCGCCGCGAGCGATCCCCAGCTCCAGGCGACCGCCGGTAATTATATCGGTCATCGCCGCTTCCCCGGCCAGCCGCAGCGGGTGGTTAAACGGGGCAACGATGGTGCCGGTACCCAGGCGCACGTTTTTGGTTCGGTTGGCTAAATCGGCAAGGTTGATAAACGGATTCGGCGCAATCGTGAAATTCATACCGTGGTGCTCACCGGTCCAGATAGCGTGCATTCCCGCCTGGTCAGCCATTTCACATAGCGTCATCATCTCGCTGTAGAGCCGATCCTGCGGCTCATCCGGCGAGATTCGTTCCATATGGATAAATAATGAGAGTTTCATCAGAGGCTCCAGATTAGGTTCAGCTGGCGAATTGTTTGACCAGGCCGTTGAGCTCGTCGCCGTAATAAATGCTGTAATTACCGACGGCATTTTCCCGAACAAAGCGGTTCATCAGCGATTTCAGCGCCGAGTCACTAACCGGCAGCGCGGCGATTTTTTCCAGATCGAACCACTGCGCGTTTTGCAGCACCGGCAGCTCGCCTTCCGCCTCGGTCGGCAGCGCGCACAGGAAGACAATATGCTGCTTGTTGTTCTGGCGATCTTCATAAACCGAGTAGACAAACCCCGGACTGGCGTGAACGCCCAGTTCGCTGATTAGCGCGTTGAGGGTATCGCTGACGCTGCCCTTTGCGACGCTGCGGGTCGGCAAACGATAGCTGCCCTCATGCCCGACCATCACCGCCCGGCCCTTGAGCTCAATCAGCGCGCTGACCTCAACGCTGAGCCGGTTAATTAGCGCTTGCGCGTTGTGGTACGGCGTGAAATATGCGCCGCGGTAGTAGCCCAGGCCGGCCGTACCGGTCGAGTCAAAGTCCTCGACCCTGCCAATTAAAATGGCGTGGTCGCCAGCGTCCACCACCTGCTCCAGCGCGCAGTCAAACCATGCGGAACAGTCATCAATCAGCGGCGTACCGTTTTCGCTGGCGCGCCAGTCGATCGCCCCAAAGCGATCGTCGACCTTCTGCGCAAAGATATTGGAAGTCTCCTGCTGCTGCTCGGCAAGAATGTTAATGGCAAAAAAACGGCACTCGGTAAAGTTGGCGTAATTTGCCGAACGCTTATCGATGCTGACCAGCAGCAGGGCCGGATCCAGCGAGACCGATGAGAATGAGTTAGCGGTGAAGCCAATGGGTTCGCCGCTTTTATCGCGGCTGGTCACCACGGTGACGCCGGTCATGAAGGCGCCAAACGCGTCGCGAAGCTGTCTACGTTTATCTGTTTGCATAAGAAAGTCCTGCCGTTTCGGTTCTGTTGCCCTGTGACGCGGGGTCGTACTGCAAAAAGCTCAGCATTTCATGATTTACCCGTCGGGCATCGGTCAGGCTGACCATATGCCGCGCGCCGGCCACGATCACCGCCTGCCCCTGCGGCGCCGCGGCGGCCATCTCCCGCACCATTTGCGGGCTGGAGTTAGCGTCCAGCTCGCCGGTGAGCACCAGCACCGGACAGCGCATCTCCTGCCAGCGATCGGCGTACAGCCGGTCGCCGTCGGCGAAGGCCTGATAGGCCGCGGCGTAGCCCTGCGGATTGACTTCGGCCAGCCAGCCCCCGACCTGCTCGCGCAGAAGAGCCTCGCGCGCATCGTCGCTAAACCAGCGCGAGAGCGGCGAATCGAGCTGAGCTTCGCCCGCCGCCAGCTCACTGGCGCGCTGCCGCACCGCGCGGCTGGCGGCCTCATTGCGGCGATAAACGCCGCTCATCACCACGGCATGGCTAATCTGCTGCGGATGATCGATTGCCAGCCCGGCGGTAATCAGCGCCCCCATAGAGTGCCCGGCAACGGCAAAACGCGCCTCCGGCTGGGTGTGAAGAAAATCGGATAGCCAGCCAACATAGTCCGTCAGGGTGACGGGCTGACGGAACGCATCGCTCTTCCCGTGTCCCGGCATGTCAACGGCGATCACCCGAAAATCACGGCTTAGCGCCTCTATCTGCGGATACCACGAGGCCGCATTCATACCGACGCCGTGAATCAGGACCAGAGGCTTGCCTTCGCCCGCCTCCAGGTAGCTGACCCGCATCTGGCGGTCAGACAGCAGCTGGGTTTTGCGCATCATGGCCTAACTCTTTCAGGTCGGAATAACGGTTGCCAATGCGGTGATGCGGACGGCCGCCGGTTGCGGCGCCTAAGGCCACCAGGATTTCGTCATAGCGCGGCGCATCGCTGATATTGAACTGCATCGTCAGATAGTGCTCGCGGCTGCCTTCGTCGTTTTTATGCATCATCGGGATGAGCACCGCCGAGTTAGCCGGACCGCGCGTATTGTTGAAGGCCAGATAGTTTTTGCTCTGCACCGCGCTGCGGTAATGATTACCGAAATGCAGGGTGTGAATCAGCGCGGAGGCGTGTTCCAGCTCGCCGTCGAGACCGACAACCGCGCTCTTGCCAAAGGCTTCGATATTCTCGCCGCTGCCCGTCTCGTTGATAATCAGGCGGGTCAGCAGTTCGCCCAGAATCGGCGCAAACTCACGGATCTGCGGCGTCAGGTCATCGACAAAACCCTGCCCTGCCCACGGGTTGCGAATGACCGCCGCGGCAGCAATCATCACCAGCGGTTTCGCCGCCGCTTTACCTCCATCAACATAGACCGTTTCCGTTGTGACTAACGTTTTACGAATCGCGGGATGCATAAACTCTCCTCAACATGGTTAATGAATTGCTAATTAAATGTTTCGGGAGTGGTATAGCATTGGCGAAATTAAGCTGTCAAAATATGGTATACCATAATACGGTATGATTAATTTTGCGGTTTTGTCATCTCCCTGACAGCCTGCGGTACGAAGTAACTCAGTGATTACCTTCGCGTTTAGCCAAGGGGAACCGTTGACCGATTTGGCAAATACGTCCCCCGCGGCTCGCCTTCGGGATGGCGGAGAGAGGCGAACAAAAGAATAATAAAATCAACAAAGTAATTAATTTTTCGCCGGGAGATGTTTTTTTATTCAGCAGAGTTTAGATTTGTGAGCCAGCGCAATTTTGCTCATTTCAGACCACGGAAAAGCGGGGTTATCCTGCATGAGCGGGCATTGCGTCACCGAACAAAAGGGTGCTAATAGTAAAACGATTCTCCTCTGCGGGCCGTGTAGCCGCTTTTGACTCATTCGATAAACACAGAGGGATTTGATGGTTGATAACCATTCGCTAAAAATTGAGACCGTACCGGTCACGCTGCGCGAGCTGGCCCTGACCAAGGTCCGTCAGGCGATTATCGCCGGCTATTTCAAAGCCGGCGACCGGCTGGTTGAGCGCCAGCTTACCGAACAGCTTGGCGTCAGCCGCAGCGTGGTAAGGGAGGTCATTCGCTATCTTGAAGCCGAGGGGCTGATCGAAACCCTGCCCAAAAAAGGGCCGATCGTTGCGGTGCTCAATTGGGAGAGCGCCGAGCAGATTTACAACATTCGCATGCTGCTTGAGCAGGAGGCGGCCTGGGATTGCGCCAGGCTGGCAAATGCGGAGGATAAAGCTCGCCTGTATGCGCAGCTGCAGCAAATTGCCCAGGCCTCGCGCGAGCATGACGATATCAAACGCGTTGAGGCTTCTCAGGCCTTCTATGAGACCCTGTTTCAGGTTGCGAAGCACACTATCGCGTGGGAAATCGTGCAGCGCCTCAATAGCCGAATCAGCCGCCTGCGCGCGCTAACGCTGGCGTCGCCCGAACGCCAGGTCGCCGGCTTTGAGCGGATGTCGCGCATTTATCACGCCATCGACAGCAACGATCCGCCGCTGGCAAAGCAGGCGGTTTTTGATCACCTCAGCGAAGCCTCGCTGCTGGCAAAAGAGATCCTTTCCCGACAGGAGTAGACGATGGCAGCGTACTGGATTGCCCACGTGAATATTCACGATCCGGAGCAGTATCAACGCTATATGGATTTAGCGCCGGCGGCCTTTAGCCGCTATAACGCGCGCTTTGTTGCCCGCGGCGGCCAGGCGCAAACCCTCGAGGGCCAGCCCTTCGCCAAACACGTGCTGATTGAGTTTGCCGATATGGAAAGCGCCCTGGCCTGCTACCACTCCGCCGAGTATCAGCAGGCCAGGGCGGCGCGAGCGGAAGTTGCCGAAGCGATGATTACCCTCGTCGAAGGCCTGCCGACCTGATGACCCGAACGCCCACATTCCCGCGGGCGTCCGCCGGAGGCCGGGACGGCACCAATTTCATCTTAAACGTCGCCCCGCCGATGAGTTGCGCAGCACCCGGCGGGATCGACGAAACGTTACGCGATGCGTAAAGGTGAAACAGAAATTATGTTGCAAAAAATCAGGGAGTTCGCTTGCATAACCGTTGGCAATGGCTGCTGTTACCATAAAAAGTAGTTGATCTGATACGCACAAGCTCTTATTTTGCTTATCAGTTTTTCAAACGAGATAAAACCATGCCTACTATTACAGCCGGTAGTATGAAAGAAGCCAAAGAATTAATTAACTGCGGAAAATACAGGGAAATTGTTCTTAACTTTGATATTGATGCCGACGATTTTTTCACCCTCGCGACATCCCAGCACACCACCAAAATCACCATCTCCGACAAAAGCACCCACTCACCGGTAAAATTAGAAAAATAATTAAAAACCTCTGAGGTATTTCTTATGTTGCTATTTATTGGCACAGCGGCAGTTGCTTTTCTCTCTTCATTAATGCTGATCTGGCTCGACGATCGCATCAGCGAGCAGGATTAACCTCCAGCGCGCAGTTCTCTTCTCTTATTTTACATGCCCGTATGCGCTCGTCATGAAGCGCTACGGGCTGTTCCAGCAGGCGTCATTCAACCAGGCTACGGCTCATCGTTGTGCGGAAAAGCGTGAAGGCTCCGCGCCGTCTGGCGACGCGGAGTAAAAGCGCGGTAATTACAGCGACTTTGCCAGGCGTTCGACGGCGGTCAGCAGACCCGCTTCCGACACCGTTGAGTAGGAGAGGCGCAGGGTGCGGGTGTCCGGATTATCGTTATAGAACGCTTCGCCCGGCACGTAGACCACGCCGTTTTCGAGGGTCTTTTTCATCCATTCCATGGTATCGAACGGATAGCGGAAGCGCGCCCACAGGAACATGCCGCCTTTTGGTCGGCTGAACTCCAGATGCTCGCCAAGCTGGCTCTCAAGGGCATCGGCCAGCGCGACGCACTTCTTGCGATAGTCTTCGCGAATCAGGGCGATCTGGCTCTCCAGGCGGTTCATCGCCAGATATTCCGCGGTAATCACCTGCGACAGCATGTTGGTGTGGAGATCCGCCGCCTGCTTAACGATCACCGTCTGCTGCGCCAGCCAGTCCGGCATCACGATCCAGCCAATGCGCATCCCCGGGGCGAGGATCTTGGAGAACGTCGAGGTGTAGACCACCTGGTCTTCGCAACCGAGCTCCTGCGCGTACTGATACAGCGGACGGCGAACTTCGTCGGTAAAGCTGATTTCGCCGTAGGGATCGTCTTCGATAATCACGAAATCATGCTGCTTCGCCAGCTCAACCACCCGACGGCGGCGATCGGCGCTCAGGGTTTTGCCGCCCGGGTTGCCGAAGGTTGGCACCAGGTACACGGCCTTCACCTTCGTTGTCTCCAGCAGGTCCGCCAGCTGTTCCACCAGCATGCCGTCGTCATCGGTATCGACGCTAAGGATATTCGCCTGCGCCAGCTGGAACACCTGCAGCGCGGCCAGATAGGTCGGGCGCTCGACGACGATCGCATCGCCCGGATCGAGCAGCGTACGGGCGACGATATCCAACGACTGCTGCGAGCCTGAGGTGATATAGACGTGGCTTGCCGGGCAGGCAACGCCGCGCGCCTGACACAGCTCGCTGACGGCCTGACGCAGCGGCGGGTAGCCTTCGGTCAAGCCGTACTGGAACGCATCGTTGAAGCGCCCGCCCATCGCCTGCTGCACCGCCAGATTCAGGCCTTCGGTATCAAACAGCTCCGGAGCCGGGATCCCACCGCCCAGTGAAATAACGCCGGGAAGTTTACTGTGCTTGAGAAGTTCGCGGACGGCGGAGGGCTTGAGTTCCCCCGCGCGGGCGGCGAGTCGCCGATCGTGCATATTATTTTCCTTTTCTGTCTGTCTTGTTGTTGTGGTTTGTTAACTATTTGGTACCAAAATACCCCGGCAGCGCGACGCCTGCCGGGGATTTTGCGGGCCGTGCGATTCGGCGCCGCCGGGATTATCGTCTATCGTTGTCTTTCAGCACAATTAGCGGTTCGATATCGCTCTCTTTTTTGACCACCAGCGAATCGTCGCCGCGCAGGCAGGTGCCGCCGTAGTTGCCGCCAACGGTAAAGGTGCACACCTGGATGTATTTACCATCCACTTTCGGCAGGCACCACAGCTGCTGGTAAATATTTTTGCGATCGACAAACCGCCCGCTGGTCTTATCCAGCACCTCGTCGTCGGGGCTTATCAGATCGATGTTGTTCCCGCAGCGCCCGGAGATGGGCTTAATCGCATAGCCGGTTTTCGCCAGATCGTCGTTAACGACAAAATCGGTATCCAGCAGATAGCGATGATTCGGGAACAGCGACCACAGCACCGGCAGAATCGCCTTGTTGCCGGGGATCACCGTCCACAGCGGTTCGAATACCAGCACTTCGGGGCGCAGCAGAACGTCAATCAGCCGCACCTCATTTTGCGGATGGCCGGTGCGGATCGGCACGGCGGCGTACTCGTCGGCGCTGACCTCGCGTACCTGCTCGATGGCGGTTTCCCATGCCCAGGTTTTCCAGACGCAGTTAACCAGCCGCCCGTCGCCGTCAATCAGCTGCCCGGCGGCATCCCAGCGCAGCTCGTCGAGGCCAAAGAGGATCTTGCTGTCGAAGCCGGCCTGGGTGAGCGAGCGCTGGATAAACAGCGCGTGATAGTTCTCCTCCAGATCCTTATCCTGCATGATGTGCACAAAAGGCCGCGCCCGGCTGTGCTTCCACGCCCCCGCCAGCTCATCCAGCAGATCTTCCGCCGGGTTATGCCCGCTGCCGTAGTAGCCCTGCTTCAGCCACTGTTCGAGGATCAGCCCGCCTTCGGTATGACACGAGGCGGAGTCGGCATTGTATTCATAGACCTTCAGCCCGCGATCGTCCATGCAGAAATCCATGCGGCCGGTAATCATATGGTGGCGACGCCGCTGCCAGGAGAGGCGCAGGCGCGGCCAGAGAATTTTTGGGATATCAAACAGCGCCAGCAGGCTGTCGTCTTTCATCACCTTATCGGTGGCGTGCAGGTACATCAAATGCAGCTCGTTGGTCGCCTTGATCAGCTCCTGCTCGGCGCTTTCGGTAATGGTGAAATACTGGTAAGGGTCAGCGTTAATAAAGTGGCCGTTGGCGTCGACGTAGGCTTTTTGCAGCGTATCTTTCTCGTTCAGCCACTTGCCGCGAAACTGCCCGTTGTTCGGCAGGCGGGCGCCGCGAATGGCCATCGCCTCGCCCGGCAGCATCGGCTGCGGCAGGCTGTGCTCGGTATCGGCGGTCTGGATCATCCAGCCGAGGATTTGGGTATCCGCAAAGGTATCTTTCAGGGTATAGACGCCCTCCTTCACCTCGAGGGTTAGCTCACGCGTCCACTGCTGGCCCTGCGGCAGCGGCCTGTGGATAACGTTTTGCTCGGCGATCCTGACCTTATTCCCCACCAGTTGGGTAATCACCGCCACGTGGCCGGTATGCTTGAACTCGCCGCCCTTCTGCCAGACCAGCAGAGAGCCCGCCATCGGCGGACGACGCGAGCCGTTAGCAAAGGCCTGCAGCGGCAGGATATTGTCGTTAACCACCTCGCGCAGAAAGCGCAGGGAGAAGATTTCATACGCCATGCCGACGTCGGTGAAGACAAAACCGTAGGTGAGAAACAGGAAGCGGCGCGCGAACTCGACGCACTGCCATTTGTGCCCCATATACTCGTTGTTGATATAGCTGCGGAACGTGGCGTCATCCGGATAGTCTTGCGGATTTAAGCTGCTGTAGTTCGATGAATAGATTGCCACGCCGCCCGGCGCGTAGCCTAACAATGTACCAAAAGGGGCATCGCTGCTTGTCGATCCTTTGCTCATTAGCCTGACCTCAAATTAATGCAGCCCGGGCAGTTGGCGGAACAAAACTCCCTCTTCTTATCCTGCCGCAGGCACTTACCAGACAGAGGTGGAATAATGATACCACTCATTCGGTTTGCGAATTGTGCCCTTACGGAAAATAACCCTGCGCCGCAGGGCAAAAGTGATATCGTTTATCTCAGATATAACAACAAATCGCGAATTAACGTCAGGAGTTGATTATGAGCACACAACCGCATCTGCAAGCACAACCGCTGGTCTGGGGACATGGTCCGCGTACTTTTGAGGTTTTTCTGGAGCCAACCTGCCCGTATTCGGTACGCGCATTCAATAAGCTCGACGACCTGCTCGACGAGGTCGGCGCGGATAACGTGACCATCAAAATTCGCCTGCAGTCCCAGCCCTGGCATATGTTCTCGGGGGTTATCGTGCGCTGCATTCTGGCGGCCTCCACCCTGCCGCACGGCAGAGAGCAGGCGCATAAAGTGCTTAAAGCGGTGGCCGATCATCGCGAAGAGTTTGAATTTACCGACCACTGCAGCGGGCCGAATATGAACGCCACGCCGCAGCAAATCGTCGAGCGTATCGAGCGCTACAGCCACGTTTTACTGTCCGACGCCTTCGCCCGCCCGGAGCTGCAGGCGGAGATCAAATGGCACAGCAAATATGCGCGCCAGAACGGTATCCACGTCTCGCCGACCTTTATGGTCAACGGGCTGGTGCAGGCGGATCTCGGCAGCGGCGACGATATCAGCGTCTGGGCCGCGCGGATAATGGCCTGATTTAGGGCGTTGCCCCGGCGAGCGTAACGCGGCCGGGGAAGCCGTCCGGGAATATCGGCAGCGGGTGAATAAGCCTCACACTGTTAAATCCTTAATACGCCACCTGCTACACTCCCTGAACACCTCACTACAAAGGCAGAGCAGCATGTCAGAGAATAACTACCAACCCCCGAAAGTGTGGGAATGGAAGCAGAACAACGGCGGCGCGTTCGCCAACATCAACCGTCCTGTCTCCGGCGCAACCCATGAACAAGAGCTGCCGGTCGGCTCGCATCCGCTACAGCTTTATTCCCTGGGAACGCCTAACGGCCAGAAGGTGACGATCCTGCTGGAAGAGCTGCTGGCGCTGGGCGTGAGCGACGCGGAGTATGACGCCTGGCTGATTCGGATCGGCGAAGGCGATCAGTTCTCAAGCGGCTTCGTTGCGGTGAACCCGAACTCAAAAATCCCTGCCCTGAGCGATCGCTCAACCACGCCGCCAACGCGCGTGTTCGAGTCCGGCAGCATTCTGCTTTATCTCGCGGAGAAGTTCGGTTTCTTCCTGCCCAAAGATCCGGCCGGACGCACCGAGACGCTGAACTGGCTGTTCTGGCTGCAGGGCGCGGCGCCGTTCCTCGGCGGCGGTTTTGGCCACTTCTTCAACTACGCGCCGGTGAAAATCGAGTACGCTATCGACCGCTTCACCATGGAAGCCAAGCGCCAGCTCGACGTGCTGGACAAACAGCTCGCCCGCAGCCGCTACGTAGCCGGTGAAGAGTACACCATCGCCGATATGGCTATCTGGCCGTGGTACGGCAACGTGGTACTCGGTGGCGTCTACAACGCCGCCGAATTCCTCGACGCCGGGAGCTATAAAAACGTTCTGCGCTGGGCGCAGGATGTAGGCAGCCGTCCGGCGGTTCAGCGCGGACGGATCGTTAACCGCACCAACGGCCCGCTTAACGAACAGCTTCACGAGCGCCACAGCGCCAGCGACTTCGATACCCAGACCGAAGACAAGCGCCAGGCATAAGCCCCCCAGCCGAAGGCTTCGGCCTTCGGCTATTAGCGCTCCAGGCGGTATCCCGCCATAAAGTAGCGCATCGCGGTGCAGGAGCTCCCCTCCTTAAAGAAATCCATAACCATGTTCCGGTCCAGGCCGTAGCGACGGGTCAGTACCCCCGCCTCCCACGCGCTAAGCTGGCGATCGCCGGTCTTTTCAAACATCCGCTGAGAATAGCCAAGCACAAACCCGCGCATATAGTCGGCACAGAAATTCGCGGCGCTGCTGGCGCTGTCAGCCTGAGCCGCCTGTAGCCCGGCCATTAAACCTTTACCAAAATGGTTATCCATCGCTTTCCCCCCAATCGTTATATACAAAATTATATAGCGATTTTTTAAGCAAGGGGTAGCGCTATTTCAGCCGATCGCGCTAGCGCAAATACTTCCCGAACCAGGCGAGAGTTCTCCGCCACGCCAGCTCCGCGGCGGCCCGGTCGTAGCGCGGCGTAGAGTCATTATGGAAGCCGTGATTAACCCCCTGATAAATATAGGCCTCATAGATCTTATGCTGCGCTTTCAGCGCCTCTTCGTAGGTCGGCCAGCCCTGGTTGATGCCGCTATCAAGGCCGGCGTAGTGCAGCAGCAGCGGCGCCTGAATCTTGTCGACCTCGTTGAGCGGCGGCTGCCGGCCGTAGAACGGCACCGCGCAGGCCAGTTCGGGGATCGCCACCGCGGCGGCGTTGCAGACGCCCCCGCCGTAGCAAAAGCCGGTGATGCCGACTTTTCCCGTCGCCTGCGGATGCTTCGCCATAAACGCCACCGCGGCAAAAAAGTCGTTCATCAGCTTCACGGGATCGACTTTCTGCTGCAGCTCCCGCCCCTCATCATCGTTGCCGGGATAGCCGCCGACGGAGCTCAGGCCGTCCGGCGCCAGGGCGATATAGCCCGCCTTCGCCACCCGCCGGGCAACGTCTTCAATATAGGGGTTGAGGCCGCGGTTCTCGTGCACCACTACCACCGCCGCGGCTTTGCCGGTCATCTTCGTCGGCGTTACCTGGTAAGCGCGCACTTCGCCATGCCCGTCGGGAGAGGGGTAGTGAATATACTCCGCGCGGATATCCGGGTCGGTAAACGCCACCTGTTCCGCAAGGGCATAGTTGGGTTTCAGCAGGTTAAACAGCGCCAGCGCGGTCATTCCGCCCACCGTATATTTCCCCGCCAGCTGGAGAAATTCGCGTTTGCTGATTTTGCCGTGGGCATAGTAGTCATAGTACTCGAGCAGCTGCTGCGGAAAATCTTTGGCCGTCAGTCGCGTCATCGCATGTTCTCCGTAAGTGAAGGCCCTTTAAGCAAAGCATAAGCTCGCCGGGATGCCAGAAATCTCGCGCAGTGTGATCCAGCAAACGCCTGCTCAGCGGTTTAGCGTATAAAGTAGAACGTCGTTTTAAATTAAAAAGGAGAGAGCATGTCCTGGTTCGCTAACCCTGGCCGCTACGATCGGATGCAGTATCGCTACTGCGGCAAAAGCGGCCTGCAGCTGCCCGCGCTATCGCTGGGCCTGTGGCACAACTTTAGCCACGGTAATGCCCTCGATGACCAGCGCGCCCTGCTTCGCAAGGCCTTCGATCTGGGCATTACCCATTTTGACCTGGCCAATAACTACGGGCCGCCGCCCGGCAGCGCCGAGGAAAACTTCGGCCGCCTGCTGCGCGAGGAGTTTGCCGCCCACCGTGACGAACTCATTATCTCGACCAAAGCCGGCTATTCCATGTGGCCGGGGCCCTATGGATCCGGCAGTTCGCGTAAATATCTGCTGGCCAGCCTCGACCAGAGCCTGCAGCGCATGGGGCTGGATTACGTCGATATTTTCTATTCCCATCGCGTGGATGAGAACACGCCGATGGAGGAGACCGCCGCCGCGCTGGCGCAGGCGGTGCAGAGCGGTAAGGCCCTGTACGTCGGCATCTCCTCCTATTCGCCGGAACGCACGCAGCAGATGGCGGCGCTCCTGCGCGAGTGGAAAATTCCGCTGCTGATCCATCAGCCCTCCTATAACCTGCTTAACCGCTGGGTCGACAGCAGCGGACTGTTGGATACCCTCGAGGAGAATGGCGTCGGCTGTATCGCCTTTACGCCGCTGGCGCAGGGCCTGCTGACCGGCAAGTATCTTCAGCAGATCCCGGAAGGTTCGCGGATGTTCTATGAAGGGAAGCGAGATCGCGGCCTGACGGAAACGATGCTCAGCGAGTCGAACGTCCGGAGCCTGCGCCTGCTGCAGGAGATGGCGCACGACCGCGGTCAGAGCATGGCGCAAATGGCCCTGAGCTGGCTGCTGAAGGATAACCGGGTGACCTCGGTACTGATTGGCGCCAGCCGTCCGCAGCAGCTGGAAGAGAACGTCCAGGCGCTGGAAAACCTGACGTTCAGCGCCGAAGAGCTGACGCAGATCGACCAGCACGTGGCGGATGGTCAGCTCAATTTGTGGCAGGCTTCGTCGGATAAGTAAACCGCTGGCCCGGTAGCTAAACGCCGCCGGGCAGTCAGGAATCAGTGCTTAACTTTGGTCAGGCGATCGAGATAGCCCATCACAAACGCCGACAGCACAAAGGTCAGGTGGATAATGACGTACCACATCAGCTTATTGTCCGGCACGTTCTTCGCGTCCATAAACACCCGCAGCAGGTGGATGGAGGAGATAGCGACGATGGCGGCTGCCACTTTATTTTTCAGCGAGGTGGCATCCATTTTCCCCAGCCAGCTGAGCTTCTCTTTGCCCTCGTTGATATCCAGCTGAGAGACAAAGTTTTCATACCCCGAGAACATCACCATCACCAGCAGGCCGCCGACCAGCGTCATATCCACCAGCGACAGCAGGGTCAGGATCAGGTCCGACTCCCCTACGCTGAAGATCTGCGGCAGGATGTGGAGAATCTCCTGAAAAAATTTGATCGACAGCGCCACCAGCCCCAAAGAGAGACCAAAATAAACCGGTGCCAGCAGCCAGCGTGAGGCGTACATGGCATTTTCCAGAAAACGTTCCATAAGACCCTGTAAGTTAAAAAAATGAGCGGCATTATATCGCAACCCGCCAGCCTGAATGCAACATCCCGTCGGCGCAGCGGATCGGCAGACGTAAAAAAGGCTGGCGCAAGGCCAGCCTGGGGAGAGATGTCGGTGAGGGCTACTGCGCTTTAACGGTCTCTTCGCCCACCAGACCAATCTTCAGATAGCCCGCCTGATGCAGGGTATCCATGACCTTCATCATCGTCTCGTAGTCCACGGTTTTATCGGCGCGGAAGAAGACGGTGGTGTCTTTTTTACCTTCGGTCAGCGTATTCAGCGCATTAACCATCGTCTCTTCGGTAACCGGATCGTTGCCGAGGAACATGGTTTTATCCGCCTTCACCGACAGGTAGATCGGCTTTTCCGGACGCGGCTGCGGCTGGCTGGAGGACGCGGGCAGGTTCACCTTCACATCAACCGTCGCCAGCGGGGCCGCCACCATAAAGATAATCAGCAGCACGAGCATGACGTCGATAAACGGCGTCACGTTAATATCGTGCATTTCGCCGTTATCATCGAGATTTTCGTTAAAATGCATCGCCATAAAGCATCAACCTACTCGTAATTTCTGCGCGGTACGTACCGGCGTAGTGCCGCTGGCGCTGAGGTCCAAATCGCGGCTTTGCAGCAGCAGAACCTGGGCAGCAACGTCGCCGAGAGTGGCTTTGTAGCTGCCGATCATGCGGGCGAAGACGTTATAGATAACCACCGCCGGGATAGCGGCAAACAGGCCAATTGCCGTTGCCAGCAGCGCTTCCGCGATGCCCGGGGCGACAACCGCGAGGTTGGTGGTTTGCGTCTGCGCGATGCCGATGAAGCTGTTCATGATGCCCCAGACGGTACCGAACAGGCCGACGAACGGGGAGATGGCGCCGATGGTCGCCAGGTAGCCGTTACCGCGGCCCATATAGCGACCGACAAACGCCACGCGGCGCTCAAGGCGGAAACCGGTACGTTCTTTAATACCTTCGTTATCTTCGACGCCAGCCGAGAGCTCGAGCTCGTTCTGCGCTTCGTTGATAAGCTGTGAGCTCAGGCTTTTAGGATGGAAAGCGTTGGCGATATCGCTGGCCTGATCGAGGGAGCGCGCTTCGCCGAGAAGGTGCTGTTCGCGCTTGAGGCGGCGCTTGCTGGAGAGGATTTCCGCACCCTTGCCGAAGAAGATAGCCCATGTGACTATCGACGCCAGAATCAGGCCGATCATCACGACCTTAACGACAATATCGGCATGATGATACATACCCCAAACGGAAAGATCCGCCTGCATCAAATTATTACCCACTCTGAGTCTCCAGGACGTAAATCACAAAATCTGAGCACAATAATATCAAAACGGCATCGAATTGATAGTGGTTCTCATTAGTATTTACACTGTGCAGCAAATCACGTTTATTTTCCCTGCGCTTACGCAGTAAAAAAGTGGCCGCCGGGGGATTTGGTAAAATTTTTGCCTGTATCCGCCGTAAGCCGGTACACATCCGGGTATTCATGCTAGTTTAGACGTCCAGACGTATAAAAACAGGCAAAAAACATGGCTGACAAACATCTTGATACCTCCCTGGTCCAGGCCGGGCGCAGTAAAAAATATACCTTAGGATCGGTCAACAGCGTGATTCAGCGCGCTTCATCGCTGGTGTTCGACACCGTCGAAGATAAGAAACACGCCACCCGCAACCGGGCGAAGGGCGAGCTGTTTTACGGCCGTCGCGGCACGCTGACCCACTTCTCGCTGCAGGAAGCCATGTGCGAGCTGGAAGGCGGCGCCGGCTGCGCCCTGTTCCCCTGCGGCGCGGCGGCGGTGGCTAATACGATTCTGGCGTTTGTTGAGCAGGGCGATCACGTTCTGATGACCAATACCGCCTACGAGCCGAGCCAGGATTTTAGTACCAAAGTGCTTGCCAGGCTCGGCGTAAGCACCGGCTGGTTCGATCCGCTGATTGGCGCCGATATCGCCCGCCTGGTCCAGCCGAATACCCGCGTGGTGTTCCTCGAGTCTCCGGGGTCGATAACTATGGAGGTTCACGACGTTCCGGCGATCGTCGCGGCCGTACGCAGCGTCGCCCCCGAGGCAATCATTATGATCGACAACACCTGGGCGGCTGGCGTGCTGTTCAGGGCGCTGGATTTCGGCGTCGATATCTCGATTCAGGCCGGCACCAAATACCTGATTGGCCACTCCGATGCGATGGTCGGCACCGCGGTCGCCAACGCGCGCTGCTGGGACCAGCTGCGCGAGAACGCCTATCTGATGGGGCAGATGCTCGACGCGGATACCGCCTATATGACCAGCCGCGGCCTGCGCACTCTCGGCGTGCGTCTGCGTCAGCACCACGAGAGCAGCCTGCGCATCGCCGAATGGCTGGCGCAGCATCCGCAGGTGGCACGGGTCAACCATCCCGCGCTGCCGGGCAGCAAAGGGCATGAATTCTGGAAGCGCGACTTCACCGGCAGCAGCGGCCTGTTCTCGTTTATTCTCAATAAGCGGCTGAACGATGCCGAGCTGTCCGCTTATCTGGACAATTTCAGCCTGTTCAGCATGGCCTACTCCTGGGGCGGTTTTGAATCGCTAATCCTGGCGAACCAGCCGGAGCACATCGCCGCCATCCGCCCCGAGGCAGAAGTCGATTTCAGCGGCACGCTGATCCGCGTCCATATCGGTTTAGAAAATGTTGACGATCTGTTGGCGGATTTAGCGGCGGGCTTCGCGCGTATCGTGTAAAGTGACGGCCAGTGGCAATAATTGCGGACGTTCTGTTAGAGGCGGCCGCTTTTGTTGCGCCCGGGATCAAGGTGTTCTGGGCTCTTCAGGAGTACACTAGGCAAAAATACGGTACCACTTAGGAAAGTCCATGGTTGTTATTCAAGAGATTGTCGCCGCGCTCTGGCAACATGATTTTGCCGCATTGGCGAACCCTCACGTTGTGGGCGTTGTATATCTGGTCATGTTCGCGACCCTGTTTCTCGAGAACGGTTTGCTGCCGGCCTCATTTTTACCCGGAGACAGCCTGCTGCTGCTCGCCGGTGCGCTGATTGCTAAAGGCGTCATGGACTTTGTGCCCACCCTTGCCATTCTGACGACGGCGGCCAGCCTCGGCTGCTGGCTGAGCTATGTCCAGGGGCGCTGGCTCGGCAATACCGAGACCGTGAAGGGCTGGCTTTCCCATCTGCCGCAAAAATATCATCAGCGTGCGACCTGCATGTTTGATAAGCACGGGCTGCTGGCCCTGCTGGCCGGTCGTTTCCTGGCCTTTGTCCGCACCCTGCTGCCTACGATGGCCGGGATTTCGGGGCTCTCCAACCGCCGCTTCCAGTTCTTCAACTGGCTCAGCGCGCTGCTGTGGGTCAGCGTGGTCACCGGACTCGGATATGCGCTAAGCATGATTCCTTTCGTCAAGCGCCACGAAGATCAGGTAATGACCTGCCTGATGGTCCTGCCTATCGCTCTGCTGGTTGCCGGCCTGCTGGGTACGCTGCTGGTGGTCATTAAGAAAAAGTTCTGCAGCGCCTGATTGACCTTTCCGGGAGGGCGCCAGTGCGCCTTCCCGAAGCGTGCGTTTCCCGTTACATCCCCTGAATCGTTCTGATCCGCGCTGCATCTTCGCCCGGCGTCATGCCAAAATAGCGCTTAAACTCCCGGCTGAACTGCGACGCGCTTTCGTAGCCTACGCGCATCGCCGCCGCGCTGGCCTTCATCCCGTCGTGGATCATCAGCATCCGCGCCTTATGCAGGCGATAGCTTTTCAGATACTGCAGCGGCGAGGTGCTGGTGACCGATTTAAAATTGTGATGAAACGCCGAGACGCTCATATTGGCCTCCGCCGCCAGCTGATCGACGCTCAGGTTCTCGGTGTACTGGCTTTCAATGCGTTTGAGGACGCGGCTGATCAGGCTGAAGTGCGTTTGTCGGCTGACCAGCGCCAGCAGCGCGCCGCCGCACGGTCCGGTCAGCACGTAGTAGAGCATCTCGCGAATAATCTGTTTGCCCAGAATGCGCGCATCCAGCGGCCGTTCCATCACGTCCAGCAGCCGTTCAGCGGCGCACAGAATCTCCTCAGAGAGCGCCGCCGAATTGATTCCGCTCGATGCCACCGCGGGCTGGAAGCGCTCATCCTCGCCAATATCCATCAGCAGCTCCTGCAGCTGCAGAATATCCACGTTCAGCCGCAGCCCCGCCAGCGGAACCTCCGGCGTCGCGAAGGTCTCGCACTCAAACGGCAGCGGTACCGTCAGCAGCAGATATTCATTGGTGTCGTAACGGAAAGTCCGCTCATTTATGTAGCCAATTTTATGACCGGAAAAGAGAAAAACGATGCCCGGCTGATACATCACCGGCGTGCGCGTCCCCGGCTGCGTACCGTACAATAAGCGAATATCAGGCAGCAGCTCACTGAGTTTTTGTTCGTTATTTTTCAGCGTATTAACTTTTTCAGTTAGCAGCTGACAGATCCGGGAACGCTTCATTTACGGTGACTCTCCAGTCGTTTTTTCACGACTTTATTGTGCGCATTCCGCAGCTTTTTCTCCAGCCCTACGGAGAAATGGGCAAGACATCGGCAGGAATGTGCATTGAGGGGAACGGGTGACGGGACCACAATGTCCGTCATCTGGCCGGGATATCTTCTCCGTCGGCAGTTTTCTCTTATTGAGGTGATGAGCAATGAACAATTTCGATCTATATACCCCAACCCGTATCCTGTTTGGTAAAGGCGCCATCGAAAACCTGCGCGATCAAATCCCGGCGGGAGCCCGCATTCTGGTCACCTACGGCGGCGGCAGCGTGAAAAAAACCGGCGTGCTGGATCAGGCCCTGAGCGCGCTGAGCGACTTTGAGGTACTGGAATTCGGCGGCATTGAACCGAACCCATCCTACGAAACGCTGATGAACGCGGTCAAAATTGCCCGTGAACAGCAGATCACCTTCCTGCTGGCGGTGGGCGGCGGTTCCGTACTCGACGGGACAAAGTTTATCGCTGCGGCCGCGCATTATGATGAAAACGTCGATCCGTGGGAAATCCTCGAAACTCACGGTAAAAACGTCAAAAACGCGATCCCGATGGGCTCCGTGCTGACCCTGCCGGCGACCGGTTCCGAGTCCAATAAAGGCGCCGTCGTTTCGCGTAAAACCACCGGCGACAAGCGCGCCTTTATGTCTTCCCACGTGCAGCCGGTGTTTGCGATCCTCGATCCGGTTTACACCTACACCCTGCCGCCGCGCCAGGTTGCCAACGGTGTGGTTGACGCATTTGTCCATACCGTTGAGCAGTACGTGACCTATCCGGTTGATGGCAAAATCCAGGACCGCTTTGCCGAAGGCATCCTGCTGACCCTGATCGAAGATGGCCCGAAAGCGCTGCAGGAGCCGGAGAACTACGACGTGCGCGCCAACATTATGTGGGCCGCCACCCAGGCGTTAAACGGCCTGATCGGCGCCGGCGTTCCGCAGGACTGGGCAACGCATATGCTGGGACATGAGCTGACCGCCATGCACGGCCTCGATCATGCCCAGACCCTGGCCATCGTTCTGCCGGTGCTGTGGAATGAAAAACGCGATGCCAAACGCGCTAAGCTGCTGCAGTACGCCGCCCGCGTGTGGAATATTACCGAAGGCTCTGAAGATGAGCGCATCGACGCGGCCATCGCCGCAACGCGCAATTTCTTCGAACAGCTCGGCGTGCCGACTCGCCTGAGCGGCTACGGTCTAGACGGTAGCTCCATCCCGGCGCTGTTGGCTAAACTGGAAGAACACGGCATGACTCAGCTCGGTGAAAACCAGGATATCACTCTCGACGTCAGCCGCCGTATTTACGAGGCTGCACGCTGATTTTCCCCTGCTGATATCCCCTCTCCTTCTCATCTTCGGATGCGAAGGAGAGGAGTTTGACTACCGTTTTTAGCTATTTCGTCCAGACTTAATGCTATCCCTTAGCGAGATGTACCCCGCTAAGCTTCATTAACAGGAGGAAGGCATGACACATCCAACCGTGATAAAACTGCACGACGGCAACCTGATGCCACAGCTGGGTCTCGGCGTGTGGAAAGCAGGCAACGAGGAGGTCGTCTCCGCCATTCACAAGGCGCTGGAAGTCGGTTATCGCTCTTTTGACACCGCCGCCGCGTACCAAAACGAAGCCGGCGTCGGCAGCGCGCTGAGCCAGGCAGACGTCCCTCGCGATGAGCTGTTTATCACCACCAAGCTATGGAACGACGATCAAAAACGCCCGCATGAAGCCCTGCAGGAGAGCCTGAGCAAGCTGCAGCTCGACTACGTCGATTTGTATTTAATGCACTGGCCGGTTCCGGCGATCGACCATTTCGTTGAAGCCTGGAAGGGCATGATTGAGCTACAAGAACAGGGGCTGGCCAAAAGCATTGGCGTCTGTAATTTCCAGGTCCACCATCTGCAGCGGCTGCTTGACGAAACCGGCGTGGTGCCGGTGATTAATCAGGTCGAACTCCATCCCCTGCTGCAGCAGCGCCAGCTGCACGCCTGGAACGCGACGCACAAAATCCAGACCGAATCCTGGAGCCCGCTGGCTCAGGGCGGCGAAGGCGTATTCGATCAGAAAATCGTCCGCGAGCTGGCCGATAAGTACGGCAAAACGCCGGCGCAGGTCGTGATCCGCTGGCATCTCGATAACGGCCTGGTGGTGATCCCTAAATCGGTGACCCCTTCGCGTATCGCGGAAAACTTTAACGTCTGGGATTTCCGCCTCGATAAAGACGAACTGGGAGCAATGGCGAAGCTGGATATCAACAAGCGCCTCGGGCCAGATCCTGACCAGTTTGGCGGTTAACCCTTCTTCCTGACCGCTGAGCGGTTTTCGCTTATCCCGGACGGCGCCGCCGCGGCCGCCTGCTGCGGGCGACCTCATCCCTTTATTCCTTCACCCCGGCAAGCCTTGCGCTGCCGGGGAATTTCGTCTTAGCGGGAGGCCGAGCGCACGCGTTTTTTCGCGCCAGCAGCAGGCGTCTGGCGCTGATGCTCAGCCGGCGTATGCCTGGTCAGTGCCGGGCGAATATGGCGATTCTGGCGACGCGCTTCGCGCATCTCGTCCAGGGTCGGCGCAGGCACCAGGCAGTCGCGGCGCGAGCCGATCAGGTGCTTTTTGCCCATGGCTTCCAGCGCCTGGCGGATCAGCGCCCAGTTGGCCGGATCGTGGTAGCGCAGTAGCGCTTTATGCAGGCGGCGCTGCTTATCCCCTTTCGGCACCACCACGTCTTCGCTTTTATAGCCAATCTTGCCCAGCGGGTTCTTGCCGCTGTAATACATGGTGGTTGAGTTGGCCAGCGGCGACGGATAGAAGTTCTGCACCTGATCCAGACGGAAACGGTTTTTCTTCAGCCACAGCGCCAGGTTCACCATATCTTCATCGCGGGTGCCCGGATGCGCGGAGATAAAGTACGGGATCAGATACTGCTCTTTCCCCGCCTGCTTTGAGTAGGTGTCGAACAGCTCTTTGAAGCGATCATAGCTGCCCATCCCCGGCTTCATCATCTTCGACAGCGGGCCCTCTTCGGTATGCTCAGGGGCGATCTTCAGGTAGCCGCCCACATGGTGGGTCGCCAGCTCTTTGATATAGCGCGGGTCCTCCACGGCAATGTCATAGCGCACGCCGGAGGCGATAAGAATTTTTTTGATCCCCTTCAGATCGCGGGCGCGGCGGTAGAGATTAATCGTCGGCTCGTGGTTGGTATCCATATGTGGGCAGATGTCCGGATATACGCACGACAGGCGACGGCAGGTCTGCTCCGCGCGCGGCGACTTGCAGCGCAGCATATACATATTGGCCGTCGGGCCGCCGAGGTCGGAAATCACCCCGGTGAAGCCGGGAACCGTGTCGCGAATCGCCTCGATTTCGTTAACGATCGAGTCTTCGGAGCGGCTCTGAATAATGCGCCCTTCATGCTCGGTTATCGAACAGAAAGAGCAGCCGCCAAAGCAGCCGCGCATAATATTGATAGAGAAGCGGATCATCTCATATGCCGGGATGCGGCTATCGCCGTACGCCGGGTGCGGAACGCGCTGATACGGCAGCGCAAACACGCTGTCCATCTCCTCCGTCGACAGCGGAATCGCCGGCGGGTTAACCCAAATATAGCGTTCGCCGTGCTTTTGCATCAGCGCGCGGGCGCAGCCGGGGTTGGTTTCATGGTGAAGAATACGCGACGCGTGGGCGTACAGGACCTTATCCCCTTTGACCTTCTCAAAGGACGGCAGCAGAACGTAGGTTTTTTCCCACGGTTTCGGGCGCGGCGGCTGAACGGTGACCGGTTTAACCTCTTGCTTTGCCGGCTGAACGGTTTTGTTATCCGCGCACGGCAGATCTTCGCCGTACGGATGCGGGATCGGATCGATTTTACCCGGCGTATCGAGACGGGTGGAGTCGACGCCGCTCCAGCCCGGCAGCGCTTCTTTCACCATGATGGCGGTATTGCGTACGTCGCGAATTTGCGTAATCGGCTCGCCGGCGGCCAGACGATGGGCCACCTCCACCAGCGGGCGTTCACCGTTGCCGAACATCAGCATATCGGCCTTCGAATCAACCAGCACCGAACGGCGCACGGTATCGGACCAGTAGTCATAGTGCGCGGTACGCCGCAGGCTGGCTTCAATGCCGCCGAGAATAACCGGGATGTCTTTCCACGCCTCTTTACAGCGCTGGGTATAGACCAGAGTGGCGCGATCCGGACGCCTGCCGGCGACGTTGCCCGCGGTATAGGCGTCGTCATGGCGCAGCTTGCGGTCGGCGGTGTAGCGGTTGATCATCGAGTCCATGTTGCCGGCGGTGACGCCGAAGAACAGGTTCGGTTTACCGAGGCGCATAAAGTCATCTTTATTATGCCACTCCGGCTGGGAAATTATCCCGACGCGGAACCCCTGTGCCTCCAGCATGCGGCCGCAGATCGCCATGCCGAAGCTTGGGTGATCGACGTAGGCATCGCCGGTGACCAGAATGATGTCGCAGCTATCCCAGCCAAGTCGATCCATCTCTTCGCGTGACATGGGTAAAAACGGCGCGGGGCCAAAACAGGCGGCCCAGTACTGCGGCCAGGAAAACAGGTCACGATCCGGCTGGATCAGGGATATTGCGCTCATATTGCTTCCGGGGAAAAATGATAAAAAAATAGCCAAAGGGCGGCGATTATAAGCCGGATTACCGCAGAAAATGAAGGGAGATTTTGTTACCCCCGGCCGGGACCCGGCCAGGGGATCGGCATTACGGCGCCGGATTCACCAGGATCTGGCCAATCGAGCCGCGGTCGGCGAGCTCCAGGGTCTGGCTGAGGAACTGGAACGGGAAGTGTGCCCAGGAGGGCTGGGCGTAGTACACCAGCAGCTCCACCTGGCCGTCGATCCAGACGGTATCTTTCCAGCCGCGATCTTCCGGGAACGGCATCGAGCCGTTGACGTTGCGCACCTGGAACATCACCCCTTCGATATGGAACGACTGCGGCATATCGGCGCGTACCGTCCAGCGCTCCCAGGTTCCCTGCAGGGCGGTAATATCAATGCGCTGCGGATCCCACAGTTGACCGTTAATCCCCGGATCGTCGCCGAGAGAGATATCGCGGCTGCGGGTCGGCGTCCCGGTCAAAATTTCCGTCGGCAGCAGGCGCACCGGCAGGCTGTCGGTAACCAGCGGCAGCAGGCCCGTTGGGCGCAGGGTTAACAGCAGGGTCGAAATCAGGATGCTCGAGGGCTCGAAGAAACCGCGAATGCGATCGACGATGCTCGCCGCCTCGCCGCAGGTAATCGACACCTCGTCGCCGTTGGTCATATCCACCAGGATCTCACGCCGCTCGCCGGGAGCCAGAGAGAGCTGCTTCAGCGAGACCGGCGCCGGCAAAAAACCCTGATCGCCGGAGATAACGTGCAGCAGACGGCCGTCGCTCATCTGCAGCTGGTAGCGGCGGGAGTTAGAGGCGTTCAGCAGGCGCAGGCGCACCCAGCCGCGCGAAACCTCCACGTACGGGCCCTGCACGCCGTTCACCAGCAGCGTATCGCCGACGAAGCCGCCGCTGCCCGGTTCGCTATATTCCGGCGTGCCGAAATTATCCAGCCGCTTGTCCTGAATGATGACCGGAAAATCATCAACGCCGTAGTGGTTAGGAATGGGAAGGTTTTTGCTGACCTCGTCTTCCACCAGCCACATCCCCGCCAGGCCGTTGTAGACCTGTTTGGCCATATGGTTGGGCGTGTTCGCCTGGTACCACAGAGTGGCGGCGCTCTGGCGGATGGGCAGCACCGGCGCCCAGTCGGCGTTCGGCGACATCATGCGCGCCGCGCCGCCAATCAGCGGGCCGGGAACCTGCAGGCCGCGAATGGTCATGGCGACGTTTTCCGCCAGCCGATTGCTGTAGATCAGCTTAACGTCATCGCCGTTCCACACGCGAATCGTCGGCCCAAGATAGCGACCGTTTACGCCCCACACCGACGCGCGGGTGCCCGGCGTAAAGGACCAGTGCGCGCGCTGCAGGGTCAAAAACAGCGGCTGGCCGCGACGCGACTCGAGCAGCGGAGGAACGGGCAGTTCTGGCTGCTGGCCGGCGGCATGTGCGTTCAGCGGCACGGCTCCCGCGCATAGCGCTACGCCTGAAGCCTTAATAAACTGACGCCGACTGAGTGACATATTAACTCCATGAAATACTGACAAATCAGAAAGGGAATTCGTTTCCCGCTAGCACCAGGCCCGCGCTATCGCGGCGTTTCCTGTCTATTTCTTACCCGCGGCTTCGCGCTCCGCGACTTCGCGATCCAGCTCTTCAATCTTCGCGGCCATCAGCTCGCGGCAGTGTTTCGCCAGCGCGCGCACGCCGTCTTTACCAAACTCGCTGGTATCAACCGGCGGCAGCATCTCAACAATGACCAGGCCGTTATTCAGGCGGTTGAGTTTAATTTTATTCGAAGTATTAGAAACGCATACCGGAATAATCGGCACGCCGGCAGCAATAGCCGCGTGAAAAGCGCCGGTTTTAAACGGCAGCAGGCCGCGGCCGCGGCTGCGCGTTCCCTCCGGGAACATCCAAAAAGATATTTTGCGTTTTTTAAACGTATTCACCACCTGGGCGATCGTCCCGTGCGCCTTCGCCCGGTTATTACGATCGATCAGCAGGTTCCCCGTCAGCCAGTACAGCAGGCCAAAGAACGGCACCCACACCAGGCTCTTTTTACCCACGGTGACGGTTGGCGGCTGCACGATGTTTGCTGCCGTCACCATATCATAGTTGTTCTGATGATTAGCGATGTATATCGCGTTGCCGTAGCTTTGCGCATCAGCGGGCTTGCGCGTCTCAACCTTCAGGCCGAATACCGGCGAGAGTCGACCAAAAAGATGGCCAAAAGTCGCCACGTGTTTCGGATTACGCGGGCTGAATAAGCAGTAAATACAGCCAAATATGCAGACAAAAATACAGTAAATAACAACGATAATTAGTCGAAAAATAAATAGCATAGCTACCTCTAAAACCCAAACCGCTGAGAATAATACCCGTGATACCGCAGGCTGCGCTCTCCGACCCTTGCGGGCCGCCGCGGGTATTAATCAGGATACAGATTCGTTATTCGCCCGTTGAAGACGCCGGGAGCGACTGACTACCCCGGCATATCTTGAATGATTTTGCGTCTATTGTTAATCGCAACGACCGAATAAACAACGGTTTGGCGGCAAATGTTAACATCCTCCCCCGTGGAGGAGGATGCCCATATTACTCGTCGCTATCGCCCGCCGAGGCGCGATGCGGCGAATCAACGTCCACGCGATCGATTTTCTGCAGCCCGCGCATCAGCGAACCGCGGCGACCGCGCTCGCCGGTGACTTTTTGCAGCTCTTCCGGGCGCAGCTTGATCTTACGCTTGCCGACGTGGATGGTCAGCGTACTCTGCGGCGGCAGGACGAACAGATGCGCCAGGCCATCCTGCCCGGAAGCGGCATCCGCAGACGGAATATTGATAATTTTATTGCCTTTGCCTTTTGACAGCTGCGGCAGATCGCTGACCGGGAACATCAGCATGCGTCCGGCAGAGGTTATGGCCAGCAGCATGTCGGACTCGTCTTCAATCACCAGCGGCGGCATCACCCGCGCGTTGTCCGGCAGCGAGATCAGCGCCTTACCGGCGCGGTTGCGCGCGACGAGGTCGTTGAAGGTGCAGACGAAGCCGTAGCCGGCGTCGGAGGCCATCAGCAGCTTCTGGTCGTCGCCTTCCATCAGCATATGCTCGACGCTGGCGCCCGGCGGCAGCGTAAGTTTGCCGGTAATCGGCTCGCCCTGGCCGCGGGCCGACGGCAGCGTAATCGGGTCGATGGCGTAGCTGCGTCCGGTGGTATCAATAAACACCACCGGCTGATTGCTCTTGCCCTTCGACGACGCTTTCCAGCTGTCGCCCGCTTTGTAGCTTAGCCCCTGAGCGTCAATGTCGTGGCCTTTGGCGCTACGCACCCAGCCCATTTGCGACAGCACGATGGTCACCGGCTCGGACGGCAGCATATCGTGCTCGCTCATCGCCTTCGCTTCTTCCCGCTCGCGCAGCGGCGAACGGCGGTCGTCGCCGAAGGCGTCGGCATCGGCCTGCAGCTCTTTCTTCAGCAGGTTATTCATCTTGCGCTCGGACGCCAGAATAGCCTGCAGATTATCACGCTCTTTTTCCAGCTCGCTCTGCTCGCCGCGGATTTTCATCTCTTCCAGCTTAGCAAGATGACGCAGCTTCAGTTCGAGGATCGCTTCCGCCTGGGTTTCGCTGATGCCAAAGCGCGACATCAGGGCCGGCTTAGGCTCATCTTCGCTGCGGATGATTTCGATGACTTCATCGATATTCAGGAACGCCACCAGCAAACCTTCGAGGATGTGCAGGCGCTTGAGCACTTTCTCCAGACGATAGTTCAGGCGGCGACGGACGGTATCGCGACGGAAGACCAGCCACTCCGCCAGGATCTCCAGCAGGTTTTTGACCGCCGGGCGATTGTCCAGGCCAATCATATTCAGGTTGATGCGGTAGCTTTTTTCGAGATCGGTGGTGGCGAACAGGTGGTTCATGACCTGATCCATATCCACGCGATTAGAGCGCGGGACGATCACCAGCCGGGTCGGGTTTTCGTGATCCGACTCGTCGCGCAGATCGTCCACCATCGGCAGCTTTTTATTGCGCATCTGGGCGGCGATTTGCTCCAGCACGCGGGCGCCGGAAACCTGATGCGGCAGCGCGTTAATCACCACCGCGCCGTCCTCTTTCTTCCACACCGCGCGCATGCGCACCGAGCCGCGGCCGTTCTGATAGATTTTACGGATCTCGGCACGCGGGGTAATGATTTCAGCTTCGGTGGGGTAATCCGGTCCGTGAACGATATCCAGCAGCTCGTCGAGCGAAGTCTGCGGCTTTTCAATCAGGGTGATGGCCGCTTTGGCCACTTCGCGCAGGTTGTGCGGCGGAATATCGGTGGCCATCCCGACGGCGATACCGGTAGTGCCGTTGAGCAGAATATTCGGCAAACGCGCAGGCAGCATTTTCGGCTCCTGCATCGTACCGTCAAAGTTAGGCACCCAGTCAACGGTTCCCTGACCCAGCTCGCCCAGCAGCAGCTCCGCATATTTTGACAGGCGGGATTCGGTATAACGCATCGCGGCGAAGGATTTGGGATCGTCCGGGGCGCCCCAGTTGCCCTGACCGTCCACCAGCGGGTAGCGGTAAGAGAACGGCTGCGCCATCAGCACCATCGCCTCATAGCAGGCGCTATCGCCGTGCGGGTGATATTTACCCAGCACGTCGCCGACGGTGCGGGCGGATTTTTTGAATTTAGCGCTGGCGTTCAGGCCCAGTTCGGACATCGCATACACGATGCGCCGCTGGACCGGTTTCAGGCCATCGCCAATGAACGGCAACGCCCTGTCCATGATGACGTACATGGAGTAGTTCAGGTAGGCGTTTTCCGTAAATTCATGCAGCGCAAGGCGCTCTGCCATATCGCTCATTAATCGTGAATCCTCAATCTGGGTACCGACCGTTCGGGCGGCAAAACTACCCGCGATAATACCCTATCTAACGCCCTGAGTCACAGGGCGTTAGACCGGTTGAGAATTCTGCTACGCGGAGCGGCAGCGGCGCCCCGCTCAGAGGCTTTACGGGGCGACTTTACTTATCTGCTTCACGTCGATTTCCACCGAGTTCCAGTCCTTATCGACCTCACCCTGAATTTCCACCGTATCCTTCGGCGTCACGGTGACGCCATTCCAGCGCTTGTGGTCAATATCGACATTCACCGTCCCGGAGGCATCCTGGAATTTATAAAGATCGTCGGAAATGCGCTCAACGATTTTACCGCGCAGGGTCACCCAGGCGTCGTCACGCAGGGATTTGGCATTCTCCACCGTCGTCACGCTGCCGTTCGGGCCCACAAAGCCGCCTTTTTGCGCGGTTGTCTGGCTGGTTTGCGCGGCGCCAGGGCCGGAAAAACCACCCTGCTCGGCGGCCAGCACCGGCATAGAAACTAAAGCAACGATTGCGGTCATTGCGGCGATTTTCTTCATGATGAGTTCTCCCTTGATGTTGATATCGCCACCATTAGAGCGGGCAAAACTTAACAACTTCTTAAGCGGAAAAAAGAAATTTTATTGCTGTACAGAGGGCGCAGCAACGCGTTTTACTGCGCGTATATCCGCGAGCCACAGGAGCAGGCCAATGCGTATTTTAGTGGTGGAAGACGACAAACTCATCGGCGACGGCATCAAGGCCGGGCTGAGCAAAATGGGCTTTAGCATCGACTGGTTCACCCGCGGCGAAGAGGGAAAAGCCGCGCTCTACGCCGCTCCCTATGACGCGGTGATCCTCGATCTGACGCTGCCCGGCATCGACGGTCTCGATATCCTGCGCGAATGGCGCGATAAAGGTCACCACCAGCCGGTACTGATCATCACCGCGCGCGATGCGCTCAGCCAGCGGGTCGAAGGGCTTCGGCTCGGCGCCGATGACTATCTGTGTAAGCCCTTCGCGCTTATTGAGGTCGCCGCCCGCCTCGAAGCGCTGATACGTCGCGCCCACGGCCAGAGCAGCAGCGAGCTGCGCCACGGCAACGTCACTCTCGACCCCGGCCGCCTGACGATCGCCCTCGCGGGGGAGCCGCTGGCGCTGAAGCCCAAAGAGTTCGCCCTGCTCGAGCTGCTGATGCGCAACGCCGGACGCGTGCTGCCGCGCAGGCTCATTGAAGAAAAACTCTATAGCTGGGACGACGATGTCTCCAGCAACGCCGTGGAGGTCCACGTACACCATCTGCGCCGCAAGCTCGGCAGCGACTTTATTCGCACCGTCCACGGCATTGGCTACACCCTGGGGGACGCATGAAACAGCTGGGTCGGCTAAGCCTGCGCGTTCGCCTGACGCTGCTTTTTTTCCTGCTCACCGGCCTGGCATGGGGAAGCGCCTCGTTTATTGCCTGGCAGCAGACCGCCCACAAGCTGGATAAGCTGTTTGATACCCAGCAGCTGCTGTTTGCCCGTCGCCTGAGCGCGATGAATTTCGCCGAGCTGCATACCTCTCCTCCTCAGGTGCGGACGAAAAAGAAGGTCAGGCATGGCCACCTTGACGACGATGCGCTGGCCTTCGCCATTTTTAGCGCCGACGGCAAAATGGTGCTGCACGATAGCGAAAACGGCGAGGATATTCCGGGGGATAAGCGACGGGAAGGCTTCAGCGACGGCTACCTGCATAACGATGATGATGAGTGGCGCTTCCTGCAGCTCACCACCGCCGACGGCCGCTACCGCATTGTCGTCGGACAGGAGTGGGACTACCGCCGGGAGATGGCGCTGGATATCGTCACCTCGCAGCTGACTCCCTGGCTGGTGGCGCTGCCGCTGATGTTTCTGCTGCTGATCGTCCTGCTCAGCCGCGAGCTGGCGCCGCTCAAGCGGCTCGCCCGCACCCTGCGCCTGCGCGCGCCGGATTCGGAGGAATCGCTCAGCGTCGCCAGAATCCCCAGCGAGGTCCGCCCGCTGGTCGATGCGCTGAATCAGCTGTTTGCCCGAACTCACGACGCCATGATCCGCGAGCGCCGCTTTACCTCCGACGCCGCCCACGAGCTGCGCAGCCCGCTGGCGGCGCTGAAGGTGCAGACCGAAGTTGCCCAGCTGTCGATGGACGACCCGCAGGGCCGTGAAAGGGCGCTGGCGCAGCTGCACGTCGGGATCGATCGCGCCACCCGGCTGGTCGATCAGCTGCTGACGCTGTCGCGCCTCGACTCCCTGGCCGAGCTCGAAGACGTGGATAGCGTCGCCATCGACGAGCTGCTGCAGTCAGCGGTGATGGAGATGTACCATCCGGCGCAGCAGGCGGGCATCGAGCTACGCCTGCATCCGCACGCCGCGAAGGTGACGCGCGTGGGTCAGCCGCTGCTGCTTGGCCTGCTGGTGCGTAACCTGCTGGATAACGCCGTACGCTACAGCCCGCGCGGAAGCCGGGTGGATATCATCCCCGACGCCCGCGGGTTTCGCATTTGCGATAACGGCCCGGGCATCAGCCCCGAAGCGCTGGCGCGTATCGGCGAGCGCTTTTATCGCCCTCCCGGCCAGGATGAGCCGGGCAGCGGGCTGGGGCTCTCTATCGTCCGCCGCATTGCCGCCCTGCACGGCTTGACGATTACCTTCGATAACGCCCCCGACGGCGGCTTTGAGGCGCGGGTCGGCTGGTAGCGGGATTATTGCTAAAAAAGCAAAAGACTTTGCACATTTTGCTCATTTTACCGTCCTGACCGGTGGGCTAAAATAACCGACAAAATTGAAACGCCAGGGGTAAAAAATGAGCAACATTCTGATTATCAACGGGGCAAAAAAATTCGCCCACTCTAACGGCCAGCTAAACGACACCCTGACCGAGGTCGCGGATGGTTATCTGCGCGACGCTGGGCATGATGTTAAAATCGTCCATGCCGAAAGCGAATACGACGTTAAAGAAGAAGTACAAAATTTCCTCTGGGCCGACGTCATCATCTGGCAAATGCCGGGCTGGTGGATGGGCGCGCCCTGGACCGTGAAAAAGTACATCGATGATGTCTTCACCGAAGGCCACGGCTCGCTGTACGCCAGCGACGGCCGCACCCGCTCCGATGCCAGCAAAAAATATGGCTCAGGCGGTTTAATTCAGGGCAAGCGCTACATGCTCTCCCTGACCTGGAACGCGCCGATGGAAGCCTTTACCGATGAAGCGCAGTTCTTCCACGGCGTCGGCGTTGACGGTGTTTATCTGCCGTTCCACAAGGCCAACCAGTTCCTCGGCATGACCGCCCTGCCGACCTTTATCGCTAACGACGTGATTAAAATGCCTGATGTTCCGCATTACATCGCAGAATATCGCAAGCATCTGGCGCAGATTTTTGGTTAACTAAAGGTCTATATACAGAAGGAGTTGAGTACATCATGTTGACAGTGATTGCAGAAATTCGTACCCGCCCTGGCCAGCACCATCGCCAGGCGGTGCTGGATCAGTTCGCCAAAACAATTCCGCTGGTTTTACAGGAAGAGGGCTGCCACGGCTACACGGCGATGATCGACCACGCCTCAGGCGTCAGCTTTCAGAGCACCTCGCCCGATTCCATCGTGATGGTGGAACTGTGGGAAAGCGTAGCGCATCTCGAAGCGCACCTGCAAACTCCGCATATGAAAGCCCACGGCGAAGCGGTGAAGGGCGACGTGCTGGAAGTCAGCATTCGTATCCTGCAGCCCGGGGTTTAAGATAATCCGCGGGCCGGCGGTATTACGGCCAGTAAAAAGGGAGCCAGCGGCTCCCTTTTTTGTACTACGCCTGCCGTCGGCCGGCTCAGGCTTCAATATCCGCCATATCGCCTTTTTCCTGCAGCCAGTTGCGGCGATCTTCCGAGCGCTTCTTGGCTAACAGCATATCCATCATCGCGGTGGTCTGCTGCTCGTCCTCATCGCTGATAATCAGCTGAACCAGACGGCGGGTGTTAGGGTCAAGCGTGGTTTCACGCAGCTGCATCGGGTTCATTTCACCCAGCCCTTTAAAGCGCTGCACGTTCGGTTTACCCTTCTTGCGCTTGAGCTGCTCAAGCACCCCGGCTTTCTCTTCTTCCGTCAGCGCGTAGTAAACCTCTTTGCCGAGGTCAATGCGGTACAGCGGCGGCAACGCTACGTGGACGTGCCCGTGCTTGACCAGCGTGCGGAAGTGCTTAACGAACAGCGCGCAGAGCAGCGTGGCGATGTGCAGGCCGTCGGAGTCCGCATCCGCGAGGATACAGATCTTGCCGTAGCGCAGCTGGCTCAAATCATCGCTATCCGGATCGATACCGATCGCCACCGAAATATCGTGCACCTCCTGCGAGGCCAGCACTTCATCCGAAGAGACCTCCCAGGTATTGAGGATCTTGCCCTTCAGCGGCATGATCGCCTGATACTCGCGGTCGCGCGCCTGCTTGGCAGACCCGCCCGCCGAGTCCCCTTCCACGAGGAACAGCTCGGTACGGTTGAGATCCTGGGCGGTGCAGTCCGCCAGCTTGCCCGGCAGCGCAGGGCCGCTGGTCAGCTTCTTACGCACCACCTTCTTAGCCGCGCGCATCCGGCGCTGGGCGCTGGAAATCGCCATTTCGGCCAGCAGCTCCGCGGCCTGGACGTTCTGGTTCAGCCACAGGCTGAAGGCGTCTTTTACCACGCCGGAGACGAAGGCCGCGCACTGGCGCGAGGAGAGGCGCTCTTTGGTCTGGCCGGCGAACTGCGGATCCTGCATTTTCACCGACAGCACGTAGGCGCAGCGATCCCAGATATCCTCCGCCGAGAGCTTGACGCCGCGCGGCAGAATATTGCGATATTCGCAGAACTCGCGCATCGCCTCCAGCAGGCCCTGGCGCAGGCCGTTAACGTGCGTTCCGCCCTGCATGGTCGGGATCAGGTTGACGTAGCTTTCGGTTAGCAGCTCGCCGCCTTCCGGCAGCCACAGCAGCGCCCAGTCGACCGCTTCGGTTTCACCGGAGAAGTTGCCGACAAACGGCTGTTCCGGCAGCAACGGCAGGCCGTTCACCGCTTCGCGCAGATAGTCCGTCAGGCCGTCCTCATAGCACCAGCGCTGCTCGCTGTTGTTCACCAGGTCGCGGAAAACGATCTCCACGCCGGGGCACAGTACGGCTTTGGCCTTGAGCAAATGGGTCAGGCGCGAGACGGAGAAGCGCGGGCTATCGAAGAAGCTTTCATCCGGCCAGAAGTGCACGCTGGTACCGGTGTTACGCTTACCGCAGGTGCCGGTAACGTGCAGATCTTCAACCTTATCGCCGTTCTCAAACGCAATGCTGTAGACCTGGCCGTCGCGGCGTACGTTAACCTCAACGCGCTTCGACAAGGCGTTGACCACCGAAATACCCACCCCGTGCAGGCCGCCGGAGAACTGGTAGTTCTTGCCGGAAAATTTGCCGCCCGCGTGCAGCCGACACATGATCAGCTCAACCGCCGGAACCCCTTCTTCAGGGTGGATATCAACCGGCATACCTCGCCCGTCGTCGATAACCTCCAGCGATTGATCGGCATGCAGAATGACCTCCACGCGTTTGGCGTGGCCGCCCAGTGCTTCATCCACACTGTTATCAATAACTTCCTGACCAAGATGGTTAGGACGTGTCGTGTCGGTGTACATTCCCGGACGGCGGCGAACCGGCTCTAGCCCGGTGAGTACCTCAATGGCATCAGCGTTGTATGAAGATTGCGTCATGGTGTGTATTCGTAGGTCGTCCAGGGATGCTTAGCGCAGGCCCAGAAAATCGATAATCTGAGTGAAATGATCTTCAAAGCCGACAAATGCATGATTGCCGCCCTCCTCTACCGTCTGCCGGCATGAGGCGTAGTAGCCAACGGCCTGGCGATAATCCAGCACTTCATCGCCCGTTTGCTGCAATAGCCAGAGTAAGTCGGGCGATTCCAGCGGGTCGATTTGCATGACTTTGAGATCGTAAATATGCCGAGACTCTAGCACATATTGCTGCCCCGTGTACGGATTCTCATTGAGGCCGAGGAAATTGTTCAGCAGCTCAAACGGGCGCACGGCCGGGTTTACAACCACCGCAGGCAGCATAAAACACTGCGATAGCCAGGTTGCGTAGTAGCCTCCCAGCGAGGAGCCGACAACGCCCAGCGGTTCTCCGCCGTGTTCGAGAACAATCGCTTCCAGCAGCTCAGCCGCTTCCGCGGGGTAAACCGGCAGCTCCGGTACCACCATGTTAATTTCAGGATAATTTTGCGCCAGCCACGCCTTCAGCGCCGTGGCTTTAGCCGACCGCGGAGAGCTATTAAATCCGTGCAGATAGAGGAGCGTAGCCATCAGTATCCTTCTGAAGCGATATCCGGGTGAAATTTCACGCCGCTAAGGCGGCAAACTTCGGTCGTCAGGGTGCCGTCGGGATGCAGATCCAGCCAGCGCCAGCCGGGAGAAACGGTATCCAGCGTAAAGTTGTCGCAGTGCGGCTTAAACTGCACGCAGGTCGACGGCGTGGCCATCATGCGTCGTCCGCCCCAGTTGAGATCCAGCTCCTGATGAATATGGCCGCACAGCAGATGCCTGACGCGGGGAAAGGCGGCTAGCGCGCGATCGAGCGCCGCGGCGTTGCGCAGGCTATGCTGATCCAGCCAGCTGCAGCCAGAGGCGAGAGGATGATGATGCAGCAGCAGCAGCGTATAGCGTTCAGGTTCTGCCGCGAGCTTGTTCTCAAGCCACTCCAGCTGAAAATCGCTCAGCTCACCGTGGGGAACGCCGAATACCTGGCTGTCCAGCAGCAGTATTTGCCAGCGGTCGCCGAGCAGAACGCGCTTGGCGGAGGAAATGCCTGCTTCCTGCAGCGTGCTGTACATTGCCGGCTGAAAATCATGATTGCCCGGCAGCCAAACGCAGGGCGCAGCAAAACTCGCGATACCCTCAGCGAAGTGCTGATAGGCCGCGGCCGAGTGGTCCTGTGCCAGATCGCCTGTCGCGACAATCAGATCGCACTGGCGCTGCGAGGCGTGGATGGCTTCCAGCACGGCCTGATAGCTTTCCCAGGTATTGATGCCTAACAGCGTTTCATGTTTTTCAGCAAACAGGTGAGTATCAGTAATTTGTAATATCCTGACTCTGGCCTCACCAGCCAAAGGAAGGTTTAACAGGCTTTCCAAATGGTGTCCTTAGGTTTCACGACGCTAACAAACCGGAATCGCCATCGCTCCATGTGCTAAACAGTATCTCAGCCAGTCGGCTAAGAACTGGTTAATTTGATGCTTTTCGTCGCGTTGATGCAACTTTTTATTAGGATAATCATACCGCGCTTTGAAGCGAAAAATCTGCTGACTCGAACACACTTCGGCCACCATCGCATCATGATACAGGCGTACCGTCATGGACGGTAAGCTCCAGTAGCTTACCGCCGGCGCCGTTTGCTCAATCGACACCAGTGTAGTGTAGCGGGTCGATTCAACGATAGTTAGCCGGTACTGCGCACTGCCCACCTGGTAGCCCGCCATATCGCCCACTGCATCGGTTCGCGGCAGCAGGCGGCGCAACTGGGCAAAATTGGTTTCACACAGGCGCATCATTTCCGGGAAGTCAGGCGTATAACGCTTCATTTTGACCACTCATTACGTAAATTGTGATAGTGCAGCTGCAGCCATTGCAGCGCGATGACAGAAGCTGCGTTGTCGATCTTCCCTTCTTCTACCCACTGATAAGCCTGCTCCCTGCTGACCACATGAACCCGAATATCCTCATTTTCATCCGCCAGGCCGTGAATGCCGTTGGCCGTCGTCGCATCGACTTCCCCCACCAGAATCGACAGCCTCTCGCTGGTGCCGCCGGGGCTCGCCAGATAGCTCAGCACCGGCTTTATCCGTCCAACGTCAAGGCCCGCCTCTTCTACCGCTTCACGCCGGGCGACGTCCTCAGGCGTTTCGCCTTCTTCAATCATGCCAGCCACCATTTCGAGCAGCCACGGGCTCTCGCTGGTGTCATATGCGGCAATGCGAATCTGCTCGACCAGCACAACTTCATCACGTATTGGGTCAAAGGGTAGCAAGACGGCGGCATGCCCGCGTTCAAAAATTTCACGCGTCACTTCGCCGCTCATCCCGCCGTTAAACAGCCGGTGGCGAAAACGGTATAGATCCAGCGAAAAAAAACCACGATAAAGCGTTTCGCGTGCAATAATTTCTACATCGTTTTTAGCGAAGGTAATTCCCTGCTTGTTGGGCTTGCTCATTGTCGGTGTCCTGCGAATTCGAAAGTAGGGATTTATAAGCCGTTTGGCTACCGTTTTACAGTCCGTATGTTAGATTGGTGCAAATTACCGCCGGATGGCACGTAACGCCAACTTTTTACGGCGACAGACTCTATACAATCAGCAGATATATTTAGCTTTTGGGCAGCGCTTTATGCTTCACAACAAGGAATGCAAATGAAGAAATTTTTCCCCATCCTTATCGGCCTGGGCCTGACTGGCTTCAGCGCCATGAGCCAGGCAGAAAACCTGATGCAGGTTTATCAGCAGGCGCGTATCAGCAATCCTGACCTGCGTAAATCAGCAGCCGATCGCGATGCTGCATTCGAAAAGATCAACGAAGCACGTAGCCCGTTACTGCCTCAGCTCGATCTGGGTGCAGATTATACCTATACTAACGGCTATCGCGACAGCAACGGCATTAACTCTAACGTCACCAGCGGCTCGCTGCAGCTCACGCAAACGCTGTTCGATATGTCGAAATGGCGCGCCCTCACGCTGCAGGAAAAAGCGGCCGGTATTCAGGACGTCACCTATCAGACCGACCAGCAGACGCTGATCCTGAACACCGCTACGGCCTACTTTAACGTGCTGAGCGCCATCGATACGCTCTCCTATACCGAAGCGCAGAAACAGGCGATCTATCGTCAGTTGGATCAGACCACTCAGCGTTTTAACGTGGGCCTGGTTGCCATTACCGACGTGCAGAACGCCCGTTCCCAGTACGACTCCGTGCTGGCCAACGAAGTCACCGCGCGTAACAACCTCGACAACGCGGTTGAAGCGCTGCGTCAGGTGACCGGCAACTACTATCCGCAGCTGTCGTCGCTGAACGTTGACGGCTTCAAAACCAACAAGCCGCAAGCGGTAAACGCGCTGCTGAAGGAAGCGGAAAACCGCAACCTGTCGCTGCTGCAGGCTCGTCTGAACCAGGATCTGGCGCGTGAGCAAATTCGCCAGGCGCAGGACGGCCATTTGCCGACTCTGGATTTAACAGCATCAACCGGGGTGTCCAATACCACCTATAACGGTTCAAAAACCAACGACCCTTCGCGCTATGGTGACACCGACGCCGGCCAGAACAAAATCGGTCTGAGCTTCTCGCTGCCGCTTTATCAGGGCGGGATGGTTAACTCGCAGGTGAAACAGGCGCAGTACAACTTCGTCGGAGCCAGCGAACAGCTGGAAAGCTCGCACCGTACCGTGGTGCAGACCGTTCGCTCTTCCTTTAATAACATCAACGCTTCAATCAGCAGCATCAACGCCTACAAACAGGCGGTGGTCTCTGCCCAGAGCTCTCTGGATGCGATGGAAGCCGGCTATTCCGTTGGTACGCGTACCATCGTTGACGTGCTGGATGCGACAACTACGCTGTATAACGCCAAGCAGCAGCTCTCCAGCGCGCGTTATAACTATCTGATTAACCAGCTGAACATCAAGTCCGCGCTCGGTACTCTGAATGAGCAGGATCTGACTGCGCTGAACAATACCCTGGGTAAACCTGTCGACACCTCACCGGATAGCGTTGCGCCGGAGAACCCGCAGCAGGACGCCAGCGCCGACGGCTACGGCAGCAGCGCGGCGCCTGCGGCAACGCCGGCTTCTACCCGCACCACGAAAACCAGCGGCGCGAATCCTTTCCGCCAGTAATCTTCGTTGCGTCATCGCGCTCCGCGTAACGGATTCCGTTAAGCGGAGCGCTAAACGTAAGGCAACGTAAAGATCCCCTGCTTTCCGCCCCTCTTCGCTTCATTTTCCACCACTCATCCTCTATCCTGAGCGTTAACAAAACGCCATACCACTGGGTCCAGGAAGACAAACATGAAACGGACAAAAAATATTAATCATGCCTCGTTCCGCAAAAGCTGGAGCGCTCGTCATCTGACGCCGGTCGCGCTCGCCGTGACGGCCGTCTTTATGCTCGCCGGCTGCGAAAAAAGCGACGAGACGGTTTCTTTGTATCAAAACGCTGACGACTGCTCCGCTGCCAACCCTGGCAAAAGCGCAGAGTGTACAACCGCCTTCAATAACGCGACCAAAGAAGCCGAACGTACCGCACCGAAGTACGCTACCCGCGAAGATTGCGTAGCAGAGTTCGGTGAAGGCCAGTGCCAGCAGGCGCCGGCTCAGGCCGGCGTCGCGCCGGAAAATCAGGCCCAGGCGCAAAGCAGCGGCAGCTTCTGGATGCCGCTGATGGCCGGCTACATGATGGGCCGCATGATGGGCGGCGGCATGGGCGCGCAGCAGCCGCTGTTCAGCTCGAAAAACCCGGCCAGCCCGGCCTATGGTCAGTACACCGACGCCGGCGGCAAGAGCTACGGCGCCGCGCAGCCAGGCCGTACGATGAACGTACCGAAGACGGCGATGGCGCCGAAACCGGCAACCACCAGCACCGTGACCCGCGGCGGTTTCGGCGAGTCGGTGGCGAAGCAGTCCGCCATGCAGCGTAGCGCCGCAGGCACCTCTTCTTCGCGTTCAATGGGCGGCTAACGCTCATGGAAAGAATCAGCATCACGGAGCGCCCGGACTGGCGCGAAAAGGCGACCGAATACGGCTTTAACTTCCATACCATGTACGGCGAGCCGTACTGGAGCGAAGAGGCCTATTACAAGCTGACCCTGGCGCAGGTTGAGAAGCTGGAAGACGTTACCGCCGAGCTGCATCAGATGTGCCTGCAGGCGGTGGAAACCGTGATCGGCAGCGATGATCTGATGGCCAAATTCCGCATCCCCAAACACACCTGGGGCTTCGTGCGCCAGTCGTGGAAAACCAACCAGCCGTCGCTCTATTCGCGCCTTGACCTGGCGTGGGACGGCGTTGGCGAGCCCAAGCTGCTGGAGAACAACGCCGATACGCCAACCTCGCTGTATGAGGCGGCGTTCTTTCAGTGGATTTGGCTGGAAGATCAGCTCAACGCCGGCCTGCTGCCGGCTGGCAGCGATCAGTTCAACAGCCTGCAGGAAAAGCTGATTGAGCGCTTTACCGAGCTGCGCGAACGGTTTGGCTTCCAGCTGCTGCACATGGCGTGCTGCCGCGATACCGAAGAGGATCGCGGTACCGTCCAGTATCTGCAGGACTGCGCTGCCGAAGCCGGCGTCGCCACCGAATTCCTCTATATCGAAGATATCGGCCTGGGCGAAAAGGGCCAGTTTACCGACGTTCAGGATCAGGTTATCGGCAATCTGTTCAAGCTTTATCCGTGGGAGTATATGCTGCGCGAGGTCTTCTCCACCAAGCTGGAGGACGCCGGCGTACGCTGGCTTGAGCCGGCATGGAAGAGCATTATCTCCAACAAGGCGCTGCTGCCGCTGCTGTGGAAGATGTTCCCGAACCACCCTAACCTGCTGGCATCCTGGTTCAGCGAAGACGCGCATCCCGAAATGGAGAAGTACGTCATCAAGCCGATTTTCTCCCGCGAAGGCGCAAACGTGTCGATCGTTGAAAACGGCAAGGTGCTGGAAGCGGTAGAAGGCCCGTACGGCGAAGAAGGCACCATCGTGCAGGAGTTCTATCCGCTGCCGAAGTTTGGCGACAGCTATACGCTGATCGGCAGCTGGCTGATCGACGATAAGCCAGCCGGGATCGGCGTTCGCGAAGATCGGGCGCTGATCACCCAGGATCTTTCACGTTTCTATCCGCACATTTTCGTCGAGTAGTATCCCGCCCCGGCAGCGCTGCGTCTGCCGGGGCAGCTCCATTTTCCCGCTACGCCCCAACCAGCACCGACAGCATGCTTAACGATCCCATCTCCATTCCTTCTACCGGTATGGAAATCGGCTCTTCGCCGTCCCAGGCGCCCAGCACGTACAGCAGCGGCAGGAAGTGTTCCGCCGTCGGGTTTGACAGCGACCCGCCCTCATGCGCCAGGTAGTTCACCAGCGGATGTTCCTCAGCCGGCCCTTTCCAGGTCAGATTCGTTTTCACATATTCATTAAACGACTCCGCCCAGGGATACGGCGTGCTTTCACCGTGCCAGCGCGCCGTGCGCAGGTTATGCACCACGTTACCGCTCGCGATCAGCATAATGCCTTCATCGCGCAGCGCCGCCAGCCTGCGCCCCATCTCCAGGTGCCAGGCCGCCGGCTTGCTGCTGTCGATGCTCAGCTGCACCATCGGAATATCGGCGTCGGGGTACATTTTGATGAGCACGCCCCACGAGCCATGGTCGAAGCCCCATGCTTCTTTATCCAGCGCCACCGGTACCGGCGCCAGCAGCTCAACCAGGCGCTGTGCCAGCTCAGGGGAGCCCGGAGCCGGATAGTGCGTATCGTACAGCGCCTGCGGGAAGCCGCCAAAATCGTGGATCGTTTTCGGGGCTTCCATCGCCGTGACGCCGGTACCGCGCGTAAACCAGTGTGCGGAGACCACCACAATCGCCTGCGGACGCGGCAGGGTTTCGCCCAGATGCCGCCAGGCGCGAGTATAGACGTTATCTTCCAGCACGTTCATCGGGCTGCCGTGGCCTAAAAACAACGCCGGCATTCGGGTAAGGGACATGATGATATCCTTGAGTAGAGGAGATTTGATGCCTTCACATTACGCGTTTTTGCATCAGGATAAACTCAGATAAGCGTGATGATCATCATCAGAAAATTTGAATGTAAGCCGCGGTAAAGGACGCGTTTTCCTCTCACTGCTTATCTCGCTGATGGAAATGCTCCCCGCCGCGCCGGGCGCCGAGGGGATGTCGGCGTTGATCGGTTGATGAGCTCATGCCGCTGGCAAAAGAGATCGATCGGCAAAGCAACCCAGGCTATGGCGTGCTGTGCGGTATGGGATTTAGCCTCGTGGCCCTGCAGGCGATGGGCATTGGCTGACGCCAAAACAACAAAGCCCACGGTGACGTGGGCTTTGGAGCACGGCTAAGCCGGATCAGCTGGCTTTACGCTCGTGCTCGCGACGGTAGGCCACCAGATCTTCAATGGTGACCACCGCCATATTGTGCTGCTGAGCAAATTCGATGCACTGCGGCGCGCGGGCCATCGAGCCATCGTCGTTGGTCAGCTCACACAGAACCCCGGCCGGCTTGAAGCCCGCGAGAGTCACCAGATCGATAGTGGCTTCGGTGTGGCCCCCGCGGGTCAGCACGCCGCCCGCCTGGGCGCGCAGCGGGAATACGTGGCCAGGACGATTCAGGTCGGATGGTTTTGCGCCATCGGCAATCGCGGCGCGCACGGTGGTGACGCGGTCGGCTGCGGATACGCCGGTGGTGACGCCTTCCGCGGCTTCGATGGTCACGGTGAAGCCGGTGCCGTAGGCGCTGGTGTTATTTTCCACCATCATCGGCAGGTCGAGCTGCTTGCGGCGTTCATCGGTCAGGCACAGGCAAACAATACCGCTGCCGTGGCGAATGGTCAGCGCCATCTGCTCAACGGTCATGGTCTCGGCGGCGAAAATCATATCGCCTTCATTTTCACGGTCTTCATCATCCAGCACCATCACACCGCGGCCTTCGCGCAGTGCATTTAAAGCGTGTTCCACACGTTCAAAAGCGGTACCAAAAGAGGAAAGGAGCGTCTGATTCATGGTAAAAAAACCTCATTAAAATTATGGTTACCAGAATCAGGGCAGTCTTAGGAGTGCCGGTTAAGCGGCAAAAGTCAACGCAAGCGGATCGCAATCCGGCTGAGCCGTTACTCTCTCCCATCCGGACTCTAACCGTCGGCCCCGGAATTACACCGGGTCTGCTGACCTTTCTGCTGTCGCAAAAAGCGCTCGCGGGCTTTCAACGCTATGGTTGATTTACCGCCGGTGGGGAATTTCGCCCCGCCCTGAGAATAAGCGGGATAACTATAACGCTATTGATTATCCTCGGCAATGCATAAGCTTCAAACATTTCTGGTTTATAGGCGGCGCCGATCGCACTACAATGGACGGTAAATCGACCAGAGCAGGAAACCACCATGATTGACCCGAAAAAAATTGAACAAATTGCCCGCCAGGTCCATGAATCGATGCCGAAAGGCCTTCGTGACCTTGGGGAAGACGTGGAGAAAAAGATCCGTCAGGTGCTCCAGTCACAGCTGACCCGCCTGGATCTGGTAGGCCGTGAAGAGTTTGACGTACAAACCCAGGTGCTGCTGCGCACCCGCGAAAAGCTGGCTTTACTCGAACAGCGCATTAACGATCTGGAAAGCCGTTCGGCCGCGCCGGGCGCTGAAGAGAAGCAGTAAAAAATAACGGGCCATCAGGCCCGTTGTTGTATCAGTGTTCCAGCTCTCGTGCCGGCGCCTCCGCCTGGCAGACCTGACGACAGTAGAGCTCGTACCGCTGGCAAAACCATTCACGATGATCCTCATCCATATTGCCGACGATGGCCTCAAGATCAACGACGTGGCCCTGCGCGCGCATTCTGGCAAAGCTCAGCGCCAAAAAGTCAAAATTATTCATTGAATACAGGTCGTTATGGTTCATCCGCATACTCCTTCAGCCGTTGGTGTTCTGAGTGGTCATATGCTTTACTGACTTCAGTATTTATCTTTACGTTAACTTTTTTTGCGCGAAAAATGCGCAAAACAAGAACAATTCTTGCGCTGAATCATTTCCACCATCAATAAATAAAAAAAGCCCGCGATCGGACGATCGCGGGCCGCTTTAAGTACAACTTTTTCGCTACTTTCCCGATCGCGCCATGCTTATCGGGACCATCGTCAAGCCACCGTTCGGCGGGAAAACATTACTTCCCGCTATCTTTCTGGATCTTCTTAATTATGTTGGTGGTCGAACAGCCATCTTCAAAATTGAGCACCAGCACTTCACCGCCGTTTGCCCAGACCTCTTCGCTTCCGGCAATCTGTTCTGGCCTGTAATCCCCGCCTTTCACCAGCAGATCCGGCAGGATCCCGGCGATCAGGCGCTGCGGCGTGTCCTCTTCGAAAGAGACTACCCAGTCAACGGCCTCCAGCGCGCCCAGCACGATCATCCGCTGCTCAAGCGGGTTCACCGGACGGGACTCGCCTTTCAGACGTTTCGTCGACGCATCGCTGTTCACCGCCACAATCAGGCGATCGCCCAGCTTGCGCGCGTTGGCCAGATACGAAACGTGGCCGGCGTGCAGAATGTCAAACACGCCGTTGGTCATCACCACTTTCTCACCGCGCTTGCGCGCTGCGGCAACCGCCTGCTTCAGCTCTTCTTCATTCATCACGCCAAAACCGGTCTCCGCGCGCCCGCGCACCGCGTTTTCCAGCTCGATCGGCGAAACGGTGGAGGTGCCCAGCTTGCCGACGACCACGCCGGCCGCCGCGTTGGCGAAATAGCACGCCTCTTCCAGCGTGTTGCCCGAGGCGAGCGTCGCCGCCAGTACGCCAATCACCGTATCGCCCGCGCCGGTGACGTCATACACTTCCTGTGCCTGGGTTGGCATATGCAGCGGCGGTTTGCCCGGCTGCAGCAGCGTCATGCCCTGTTCGGAGCGGGTCACCAGCAGCGCGGAGAGTTCAAAATCAGCAATAATCTTCAGGCCGCGTTCAACGATTTCCGCTTCGTCCTTACATTTCCCGGCCACCGCTTCAAACTCGGAGAGGTTCGGGGTCAGCAGAGTGGCGCCGCGATAGCGCTCAAATTCGGTACCCTTCGGATCGATCAGCACCGGCACGCCCGCGTCCCGAGCCAGCTTAATCATCGTCTGCACGCTGGCCAGCGCGCCTTTCGCATAGTCAGAGAGGACCAGCGCCCCGATAGAACCCAGCGCCTGCTGGATGCGTTCGTGCATCGGCTGCGGATCGACGCCGGAGAAGCCCTCTTCAAAATCAAGGCGGATCAGCTGCTGGTTGCGTGACAGCACGCGCAGCTTGGTGATGGTCGGGTGCGTCGGCACCGAAACGAAGTCGCACTTCACGTTGACGTCGGCCAGCGCTTTACTCAGCGCGCGGGCGGCATCGTCAATCCCGGTCAGGCCCACCAGGCGCGAGGTCGCGCCGAGCGACGCGATATTCATCGCTACGTTTGCCGCGCCGCCGGGGCGTTCTTCTATATTTTCCACTTTCACCACCGGCACCGGGGCCTCAGGGGAAATACGGCTGGTGGGACCATACCAGTAGCGGTCCAGCATCACATCGCCAACCACCAACACTCCTGCTCGTTCAAACTCCGGCAGCGTTACTTTCATTACTCTCTCCTGCGAGATGCAAATTTTGCGCGCGATAATAGCACACCCGGTTTTTTAGTTAAGCCATCAACCACTTCTGCCAGCTGGCGCTAACCTGCTCACGCTCCTGAGCAAAGGCCTCCGGCGCGACGTTTCCCGGCTGCTCCTGCAGCGCCAGATGGTGCAGCGCATCGCGCAGCGTGGTGTAGGCATGGGTCAACGCCCGGGCCTCTTCTTCGTCCATAATGTCGTTCTGCGCCAGCAGCTCCAGAATGCGCACATTATCGGACCAGCGCGTCAGCTTCGGCTTGTCGTGGGCATAGCGTAAGACCAGATACTGGGTGATAAATTCAATATCGGTGATCCCGCCGGCATCGGCTTTAATATCAAAGCGATCGCTCTGCTTATTGCCAAGATGGGCGCGCATTTTCTCACGCATTTCCCGCACCTCGGTCTGCAAAGTAGCCCCCTCGCGCTGGCGGGTGAGAATGGCGCGGCGAATCTCATCAAACCGCGTCTGCAGTTCCGGATCGCCGTAGACCACCCGCGCGCGGACCAGCGCCTGATGTTCCCAGGTCCAGGCTTCGTTTTGCTGATAGTCGGCGAATGAGTCGGCGGTGGTGACCAGCATGCCCGCGGCGCCCGACGGACGCAGGCGCGCATCCACTTCATAGAGGATCCCGGAAGAGGTGCGGGTGCTGAAGAGATGCATAATGCGCTGCGCCAGACGCAGATAGAACTGGCGGCCGTCAATCTCGCGTTCGCCGTCGGTCATGGCCTCCTGCGGGCAATCATGAAGGAACACCAGATCCAAATCGGAGCTGTAGCCCAGCTCCCAGCCGCCCAGCTTGCCGTAGCCGACGACGGCAAAACCGCGGCCCTGACGGTCGCGCAGGTGCGTCGGCTGGCCATAGCGCGCCACCATCTGCATCCACGCCTGCTGAACAACCGCGTCGATCATCGCCTCGGCCAGCCAGGTTAAGTGATCGCTCACTCTCATCACCGGCAGCGTGCCGGCGATGTCCGCGGCGGCAATATGCAGCAGCTGCGCCTGCTTGAACTGACGCAGCGCCTCCAGCTGCTGCTCTTCGTCCTCTTCCGGTACGCGCAGTAAATACTGGCGCAGCTCATCGCGATAGGCGTCGGTTGCCGTCGGCTGATAGAGCGTATTCGGGTCCAGCAGCTCGTCCAGCAGCAGCGGATGGCGCGCCAGCTGGCTGGCGACCATCGGCGAGGCGGCGCACAGGGCGATCAGGTGCTTCAGCGCGCCGGGATACTCGCTGAGCAGCTCCAGATAGGTCGTGCGGGTCACGATGCCGGTCAGCAGCGGCGTAATGCGCGCCAGCGGCAGCGGCGCATCGGCGCGGGAGCAGACTTCGCTGAGCAGGTGCGGCATCAGTTGATCCAGCACCTGCCGCCCGCGCGGGCCAATGGTGCGCCTGTCGAGCTCTTTGCGGAAATCGGCGATCAGCGCCAGCACGCTGCGCCGATCGCCATCATCGAGATGCGCCAGCGCCGGACTGGTATCATCCTCCTCCAGCGGGTCCTGCCACAGCTCGCGCCAGTACTCGGCAAGCTGTTCATCCGGCGACTGGGCTTCGTCATCGCCGATCAGCTCGTTAAACACCCGCCGGACGCTGGCCATTTTCTCTTCCAGCTGCGCGCTGAGCGTCTCCCAGTCGGCAACGCGCATCCCCCACGCCAGGCGAGCGCGGTTAAGCTCATCCTGCGGTAGGGTTTGCGTCTGCTCATCGTTGATGCTTTGCAGCAAGTTCTCGAGGCGACGTAAAAACAGGTAGGACTCACGCAGCCGGGAAGCATCGCCTTCCGGCAGCAGGTGCAGTTGATCAATGGCCTCCAGGGTTGGCAGCAGCGCCCGCAGCTGCAGCGCCGGCTCGCGGCCACCGCGGATCAGCTGAAAGACCTGAACGATAAATTCGATTTCGCGGATCCCGCCGGCGCCGAGCTTGATATTGTCCTTCAGCCCGCGGCGGCGAACCTCGCGGGCAATCATCCCTTTCATATTCCGCAGCGACTGGATCACGCTGAAGTCAATATAGCGACGGAAGACAAACGGCCGCAGCATGGCGCGCAGCTCGCTGGCATAGATGCCTTCGTTGTCGCCCATGATCCGCGCCTTCACCATCGCATAGCGCTCCCAGTCTCGCCCCTGCTCCTGGTAGTAATCCTCCAGCGCGGCGAAGCTCAGCACCAGCGGGCCGCTGTCGCCAAACGGGCGCAGGCGCATATCCACGCGGTAGACAAAACCGTCCTGGGTGGCCTGATCGAGGGCCTTAATTAAACGCTGGCCGAGGCGGGTAAAGAACTGGGCGTTATCCAGCTCGCGGCGGCCGCCGCGGGTTGCGCCGTGCTCCGGCCAGGCAAAAATCAGATCGATATCGGAGGAGAAGTTAAGCTCTCCTCCGCCAAGTTTGCCCATCCCGAGGATCAGCAGCGGCTGCGGCTTACCTTCGGCGCTGCAGGGCGTGCCCCACTCCCGGCAGCAGGCGGCATACAGCCAGTCCCGGGCGGCGACAATCAGCGTCTCCGCCAGCGCGCTGAGCTGCTGCAGACTGCTCTCTTCGCTGACCAGCGACAGCGCCTGGGCCCAGGCGATGCGCACCATAATCCGCCGGCGAAACAGGCGCAGCTCGCGCATCAGCGCCGCTTCGTCGTTGACCTCCGCCAGCGCAGCCCGCAGCCAGTCGGCATAGTGGCGCCACTCGTCCGCTGCCGGCGGCGAGCTCTCCAGCTCCGCCAGCCACTGCGGCTGGGCAACCAGGCTCTGCTCGACAAAATCGCTGAACGCCATAACCGACTGCGCCTGCGGACTTAACGTTGATGATGGAAAATCCGCCGGCAGCCGGTCTACAACCGTCTGCCAGTGCTGCTGTAACTGCGAAGAAAGCGGCATTATAGGGGTCTCCCTGGCCTGAAATTATCGTTTTCCACTATGCAGCCAGAACGGTTCCGCGGCCAGCGCCTGGCGACGGAAATATTCAATGACGCTGCTGTCCCGGTGCTCAACGGCCCGCCGAAGCTCTTTCCAGTTTTCCAGCCACGGCGATGCGGCCTCGGCGTAGGCGCCGGCTAACAGCTGAACAGTGTCGATTTCGCGCGCCAGCCGCGGCAGCTGGCCTGCATACTCGTCGCCCAGCGACTGCAGGAATGCCTTTTTTAACTCCGCCGCCGCCCGCGAAAGCTGAATATCGGCAAAGCGTTTAAACGACCCGGCAATTTTCTTCTGCGCATTTTCATTGAGGAACCCGCGCCAGCCGCGGCTTATTAGCCATTCCGTCAGCATCAGCTTCGCGCCGACGGTGGCGGTGCTGAACAGCGCCGCCTGGGCGTTTTCGGCCTCTGATAGCGCCGCCTCCGCTTCGCTTAGCTGCTCGCGCAGCGCCGCGGTGGCTTTACGCGGCACGATGCCGCCAAACAGCGCCAGCGTATGGCGCAGGCGGGCAATCGCCCGCAGAATTTCGCCTTTTGCCGCAGGATTGCCGCGGCTCCAGACTTCATCATGATAAAGCCAGTGGGCCAGGGCGCTCTCCAGCGCCGCCTCCATGCCCTGCTCGACGCTGGACTTCGCTCTAACCAACAGGACATCCAGCGCGGTCAGCGGACGTTCGCCGCCGCCCTGAGCCAGATGGTAGCCTCGCGCCGCTTTGCTCAGGCTTCCCTGACGCAGCGCGCCGGTATCCAGCAGACGACGGGCGAGGGTCAGGACATCTGCGGTATTACCGGACAGCAGTTCCAGTTCCAGTTCACAGATGGCTTCCCGATGCTCGCCGGCCTTCACCTCGCCGCGATCGAGGGCGATCTCAATCTGGCTATCGCCTTCGCTTACCAGCCATTTTTCGCGTTCAAAATCCGTGCTGAAGAGCGGCTGTACGCTTTGCGCCAGCTCGGCCGGCAGTTCGCCCTGCGGCCAGACCTCCGCCGGCAGCAGGCTCAGGGCCAGCTCCGGTTTCTCCAGCGGGATATTGTACTCCGGGCGCTGGTGCAGCCCTCCCACCACCCGGCCGGCAACTTTCAGAGTCATTTCGTAGCGACCGCGATCGCCGCGAATACGCAGCCCCATATCGTGACGGCGCAGCCAGCTATCCGGCGTTTCATAGTAAATATTGAGCAGCTGTCCTGCGGGCGCATGCTGCGCATTGAGCGTATTAAGGTGCTGACGCAGTGTTTCCACACCGCTGTCGGAGACGATAAATTTTAATTCGATTTCTTGCGCCATGACTGAATTCTTCCGCTTCTGTGCTCTGCAGGGAAAATACGGCGAACTAACGCCAATATTTCTTGTCAGTAGATAATATTTTGCGGCGAATAGCCATGCAATGCGCATTTTGCCGGGCCACCTCCTGGATGTTTCCGATTGTGGCGGAAAACTTTGCGTCGCCATGGTGATGCCACTACTATCGTTCAACTTTTTATGACCAAACGATGACCTGATGCCTAAATTACGCCTGATTACGATAACTTTGCTGGCGCTTAGCGCCGCTACGGCGGTTCATGCAGAAGAAAAACGCTATGTTTCTGATGAACTTAACACCTGGGTCCGCACCGGTCCTGGCGATAATTATCGCCTCCAGGGAACCATCAATGCCGGAGAGCAGGTCTCTCTGCTGCAGACTAACGACAGCACCAATTACGCCCAGATCCGCGACGGCAACGGCCGTACCGCCTGGATTCCGCTGAAAGAGCTGAGCAATGAGCCCAGCCTGCGCACCCGCGTACCGGATCTCGAAAATCAGGTTAAGACCCTGACCGACAAGCTTAACAACATCGACACCACCTGGAACCAGCGCACGGCGGACATGCAGAAAAAGGTCGCCGGGAGCGATAACGCCATCAACGCCCTGAAAGATGAGAACCAGAAGCTGAAAAATGAGCTGGTTATCGCGCAGAAAAAGGTCAACGCCGCGAACCTGCAGCTTGATGATAAGCAGCGCACCATCATCATGCAGTGGTTTATGTACGGCGGCGGCGTGCTGGGCGTTGGCCTGCTGCTCGGTCTGGTGCTGCCGCATCTGATCCCGAGCCGCAAGCGTAAAGACCGGTGGATGAACTAATTCGTCTTCTCTGCCAGACTTACGTATCATCCAGCGCAAAGTGGAGACGGGAGAATCAGGCGTGAAGATTTATTTGGTCGGCGGTGCCGTCCGGGATGCATTACTCGGACTACCGGTCAAAGACAGAGATTGGGTGGTGGTGGGCGCCGAGCCCTCAGAGCTGCTTGACGCGGGCTACCAGCAGGTAGGCCGCGATTTTCCCGTGTTTCTGCACCCGCAAAGCCGGGAGGAGTACGCCCTGGCGCGAACCGAGCGTAAATCCGGCGCCGGCTATACCGGCTTCACCTGCTACGCCGCGCCTGACGTCACCCTCGAACAGGATTTACTCCGCCGCGACCTGACGGTTAACGCCCTCGCCCAGGATACGGACGGCCAGATTATCGACCCCTACGGCGGCCAGTCCGACCTGCGCCAGCGCCTGCTGCGCCACGTTTCCCCGGCCTTTAGCGAAGACCCGCTGCGCGTTCTGCGCGTCGCGCGCTTTGCCGCCCGCTACGCCCATCTTGGCTTCCGCATTGCGGATGACACCATGACGCTGATGCGCGCGATGGCCGATGCCGGCGAGCTGGCGCACCTGACGCCGGAGCGGGTATGGAAAGAGACCGAGAGCGCGCTGGGCACCCGCAACCCGCAGGTCTTTTTCCAGACCCTGCGCGACTGCCGCGCGCTCGGCGTGCTGTTTCCGGAAATCGAGGCGCTGTACGGCGTCCCCGCGCCGGCCAAATGGCATCCGGAAATCGACACCGGCCTGCATACCCTGATGACCCTGACCATGGCGGCGATGCTGTCGCCGGAAATCGACGTGCGTTTCGCCACCCTGTGCCACGATGTGGGCAAAGGGCTGACGCCAAAAGAGCTCTGGCCTCGTCATCACGGCCACGGGCCGGCCGGCGTCAGGCTGGTCGAGCAGCTTTGCGCCCGCCTGCGCGTCCCGAATGAGATCCGCGATCTGGCGAAGCTGGTGGCCGAATTCCACGATCTGATTCATACCCTGCCGATTCTGCAGCCCAAAACCCTGGTCAAGCTGTTCGACAGCATCGATGCCTGGCGCAAGCCGCAGCGGGTGGAAAAAATTGCCCTTACCAGCGAGGCCGACGTCCGCGGCCGAACCGGCTTCGAGGCCTGCGACTATCCGCAGGGGCGCCTGCTGCTGGAAGCGTGGCATGTCGCCCGGTCGGTCTCAACGAAAGCGGTGGTGGCGGAAGGTTTTAAAGGGCCGGAGATTCGCGAGGAGCTGACGCGGCGGCGCATTCTGGCGATCGCGCAGTGGAAGGAAGAACGCTGCCCTCAGCCGCAGGGCTGAGGGCCAGGGCCTTAGAAGAAGACCACGTAAACAGCCGCCGCCACGATAAAGCGGTAGATAGCGAACGGAATAAACGAAATACGTTTAATCAGCTGCAGGAAGGTTTTAATCGCAATCAGCGCCACAATAAACGCCATAATAAAGCCGACGGCAAACATCGGAATATCGCTGGCGTTCAGGAAGCCGATGCTTTTATATACGTCCAGCACGGTGGCGCCCATCATCATCGGTACCGCCAGCAGGAACGAGAACTCCGAGGCCGCATAGCGGCTGACGCCCATCAGCATACCGCCGGAAATCGTCGCGCCGGAGCGGGAAAAGCCCGGCCACAGCGCCAGGCACTGGAAGCAGCCAATCACGAACGCCTGACGATAGGTCATATCGTCAACGCCTACCGCACGCGGCTCCTTCGGCTTCAGCACCTCGGCGGCAATCAGCAGCACGCCGCCGACAATCAGCGCGTACATCACGTTGACCGGGTTAAATAGCGACTTAATGGTATCGTGGAATATCAGGCCCATCACTACCGCCGGAATCATCCCCAGTAAAATATGGATAAGCGATAAGCGTCCGCTGCCCAGCCCTTCATGCGCAGGTGCTTTACCGAAATGAATGCCGATCAGGCCAAACAGGCGACGCCAGAACATAACGACCACGGCAAGAATAGAACCTAGCTGAATGACCACCTCAAACGTATTTGCAGTATCACCTTCAAACCCCAGCAGATGGCCCACAATAATCATATGACCCGTGCTGGAAACAGGTAAAAACTCCGTCAAACCCTCAACCACACCCAATATTGCCGCCACCAGCAGCGAGTGTATATCGCTCATCCAATAAACCCTTTAAAAGTAAAATGAAAAAACCAGGCACTACGAGCCATGCCATCAGGCGTCATTGGGGCAGCCAGTTTGGCCTCGGACGGCGCGTCAATTCCGGAGCGTACACGGAGTACGCGCGGAATTCGAGCCCCGTTCGGGGAGAATATGGCAAATAAAATAACCTGATGGCCGGCACTAAGACCTGTATAAGCCCAAATTGTTTAATCAATATGACCTTAAAAGTTTTGTTTCAGATTAAGGCCACGCTCAATGATGACGCCGACGTTGGCCGCGCGGGCAACCGCTCCCGGTTTACTGACTTTAATCCGCACCCACGGTGAGGAGAATTTTGCCAGCAGCAGATCGGCAACTTCTTCAGCCACGCGTTCCACCAGCGCAAAACGCCCGCCCTCAACGTGGTTAATCACCAGCTCGCTAATATCGGCATAGCTCAGGCAATCGCTGACGTCGTCGCTGGAGGCCGCCTTACGGTTATCCCACGCCATTTCGATATCGAACACCAGCTTCTGCTCAATGGTTTGTTCCCAGTCGTAAACACCAATAGTGGTGATTACCGAAAGTTGCTCTATAAATACAATATCCATCACGACCTGCCCGCTTTTTGGCTAAACCGGATACCACTTCCGGCGAATTATGCGTATTATCCACAGATGCAAAGACATCCCCTAAATAATTTGCGTTGCAGGAAGGCGGCGGCGCAGCGAGCTTCCGGGAGCATAGCGTCACTATGTATCCGGGCGCGCGAGGAGAGCCAACGCACCGGCCGCGCCAAGGATGACGGGGATAAAACGACACTTTCAAAATGGAACAGCTGATGAGTGCAATCGCGCCTGGACTCGTTATCCTTGCCTACCTCTGCGGCTCAATTTCCAGCGCCATTCTGGTTTGCCGCCTCGCCGGCCTGCCCGACCCTCGCGATAGCGGCTCAGGCAATCCCGGGGCGACCAACGTCCTGCGAATTGGCGGCAAGGGAGCGGCCGTAACGGTGCTTATTTTCGACGTGCTCAAAGGCATGCTGCCGGTCTGGGGCGCATGGGCACTCGGTCTGACCCCTTTCTGGCTGGGCCTGGTGGCGATCGCCGCCTGCATTGGTCATATCTGGCCGGTGTTCTTTAATTTTCGCGGCGGCAAGGGCGTTGCGACCGCTTTCGGCGCTATCGCGCCCATCGGCTGGGATCTCACTGGCGTCATGGCCGGAACCTGGCTCCTGACCATTCTGCTCAGCGGCTACTCTTCGCTAGGCGCCATCGTCAGCGCGCTTATTGCCCCGTTCTACGTCTGGTGGTTCAAGCCGCAGTACACCTTTCCGGTATCGATGCTCTCCTGCCTGATCCTCCTGCGCCATCACGACAACATCCAGCGCCTGTGGCGTCGCCAGGAGACCAAAATCTGGGCCCGGCTGAAGAAAAACAAGCAAGAGCCCGGGCAGAAATAATCTCCGCGCCCGGCGCCGCCGGGCACGATTTTCCCCGACAATATCTTTTGATTCCCCGGCCTTATAGCCAATCATTCCGCCACATCGCCGTTTAAAAGATAATCCTTTCACAACAATCACTTAGTTATGTCTTATAACCAAAAGTGATTTATTGCCCCGCCCCGTGATGTTTACTCTGAATCTTCGGATAAAACACAACAGAACAATAATATGACAGACGTAATCAACGCGACGCCGGCTGCGGCGGCAGGGTCGCCCGACGGGGAAGTTCGATGGATACGCGGCGCGGCGGACGTTTCGCGCCTGATTAACGAGGGCGGCAGCGGGCGCAGCAACGCGCGCATCGTTATGGGCATCGCGCTCGGCGGGATTTTCCTCGATGCCTACGACCTTGGTTCCCTGGCCTTTGGCCTGAAGGATATTACCCGCGAATTCGGCCTGACGCCCGCCGGCACCGGCATGGTGGCCTCGGCCATCACCTTCGGCGCCATCGTCGGCGCGCTGCTGGGCGGCTATCTAACGGATAAAATCGGCCGCTACCGCGTCTTTATGGCGGATATGCTGTTCTTCGTGGTTGCCGCTATCGCCTGCGCGCTGGCGCCCAACGAATATGTTCTCACCGGCGCCCGGTTCGTCATGGGGCTCGGCGTAGGTATCGACCTGCCGGTGGCGATGGCCTTCCTGAGCGAATTTTCTAAGCTCAAAGGGCCGGGTAACAAAGCCGCCAGCGTCGCCATGTGGTGCCCAACCTGGTACGCCGCGATTAGCGCCTCGTACCTGCTGGTGCTCTTTTTCTACGCCGTGCTGCCGGAAAGCCACAGCGACTGGCTGTGGCGGCTGATTCTCGGCTTCGGCGCGATCCCCGCGCTGGTGATTATCGCCATTCGCAGCCGCTACATGAGCGAGTCGCCGGTTTGGGGCGCCAATCAGGGTAACCTGCGTGAAGCGGCCTCCATTCTGCGCCAGGCATACAACATCAACGCTCACGTGGCGCAGGACGCGCTGGATAAACCGGCGCCGGCGGTGAAAAAAGCGCAGTGGAGCAACTATTTACGCCTGTTCCAGGGGACTTACCTGCGCCGTACGACCCTGGCGACGCTGCTCTCCGTGGTCTCATCCTTTGCCTACAACGCCGTCGCCTTTGGCCTGCCGGTGATTATCTCCAGCTTCTTCGTCCAGTCGATGCTGACCACGATCCTGATCTCGCTGGCGCTGAACCTGCTCTTCGCCTTCGTCGGCGGGCTGCTGGCGGTACGGCTGGTGCCGCGCCTGGGGGCGTGGAAAATGTCGCTGGCGGGATACGCCTGCCAGCTGACGGCGCTGCTGGGGCTGGCGCTGATTGGCCGCCCGGAAGGCGCCGCCGAAGGGATCGCCGCGGTCGCCATGCTGGCGCTGTTCCTCTTCGGCCAGGGCTTTGGCCCCGGCGCGCACACCATGACCTTCGCCTCGCTGAGCTACCCGACTTCGCTGCGCGGCGTCGGCGTCGGCCTCAACCAAACCCTGATGCGCAGCAGCTCGACGCTGTCGCTGTTCCTCTTCCCGCTGCTGGTCGCGGCGCTGGATACGCGCGTATTTTGGGTTATCGCTGCGGCGCCGCTTATCGGCCTGCTGTCGCTGCTGGCCATCCGCTGGGAACCTTCGGGCTACGATATCGACGCCGAGGATTACCAGGATAAATAGCGTTACCCCCGGGCGCTCGTGCTGAGCGCCCTTTATCCCACCGTCCCTTAACTTTTCAACATGTAGCCATCCCGCCTGCGGGGGAAGGTCCAGGGACGGGCCCCATCCGCGCCACCGGTCTGCCTGCCGGATAACAACCATAAGCTTTTCATATGATCGGGATGCTTTGCGGCCGATCAATACTCATCGCTGCTGTTTTATCTTGAGTTCGCAGGGGCGCAACATTGCACGGCACCGTGTTACCACAGACTAAAAAAGGCTGGCAGGCTACGCTGGATCTCCGCTTTCAACCTATCGGCGGTAAAACGGTCCTGACCGCTTCCCGCCACGCTGGCCCGTTAACCGTTCAGCGCCCTTTTTACCCTGAAGAAGAAACCTGCCACCTCTATTTATTGCATCCGCCGGGCGGCATCGTTGGCGGCGACGAGCTGACGATTAGCGCCGTCCTCGACGGCGGCAGCCACGCGCTGATGACCATGCCCGGCGCCAGCAAGTTTTACCGCAGCAGCGGCGCGCAGGCGCGCCTGCACCAGCGCTTCACCGTCGCGCCGCACGCGATTCTGGAGTGGCTGCCCCAGGACGCCATTTTTTTCCCCGGCGCGCGGGCTAATCTGCATACCAGCTTTCACCTTTGCGCCACCAGCGCTCTTTTAGCCTGGGATCTGCTGTGCCTCGGCCGCCCGGTGATGGGCGAAGACTTTAGCCACGGCACCCTCATGAACCGGCTGGAGGTGTGGATTGACGAGTCGCCGCTGCTGGTGGAACGGCTACACCTCGCCGATGGCCAGCTGGATAGCATCGCCCGCCGGCCGTGGGTGGGAACGCTGCTGTTCTATCCGGCACATGAGGCCCTGCTCGACGGCGTGCGCGAACGACTGACCGGGCTGGGCAGCTACGCCGGCGCCAGCCTGACCGACGGCCTGCTGACGGTCCGACTGTTAAGTGATGATAATTTGCTGTGCCAGCGGGCGATGCGCGATATCTGGCAGTTTATGCGCCCGCATCTGACCGGGAAACTCCCGGTTCCTCCCCGAATCTGGCTGACCTGAGAGAGCGCTATGGAACTGACACCCAGAGAGAAAGATAAGCTGCTGCTGTTTACCGCCGCGCTGGTGGCGGAACGTCGCCTGGCCCGCGGGCTGAAGCTGAACTACCCGGAAGCGGTGGCGTTAATTAGCGCCTTTATTATGGAGGGCGCCCGCGACGGCAATAGCGTAGCGGCGCTGATGGAAGAGGGCCGCCACGTCCTGACCAGCAGTCAGGTGATGGAGGGCGTGCCGGAAATGATCCCCGACATCCAGGTCGAAGCCACCTTCCCGGATGGCTCGAAGCTGGTCACCGTCCACAATCCGATAATCTGAGGCTTCGCAATGATCCCAGGCGAGTATCAAGTCAAACCCGGCCAGATAGCCCTTAACGCCGGCCGCACGACCCGCAGCATAATCGTTGAGAATCACGGCGACCGGCCGATCCAGGTGGGATCGCACTACCACTTTGCCGAAGTGAATCCGGCGCTGAAGTTCGACCGCGAGCAGGCGACTGGCTATCGCCTGAATATCGCCGCCGGTACCGCGGTCCGTTTTGAACCGGGGCAAAAGCGCGAAGTAGAGCTGGTTGCTCTGGCCGGCGCCCGCGCGGTGTACGGCTTTCGCGGCGCGGTAATGGGAAAACTGGAGGCAAACGATGAGTGAAATTTCACGCCAGGCCTATGCCGATATGTTTGGCCCCACCACCGGCGATAAGGTGCGCCTTGCGGATACCGAGCTGTGGATCGAGGTCGAGGACGATCTCACCACCTACGGCGAAGAGGTGAAGTTCGGCGGCGGAAAGGTGATCCGCGACGGCATGGGCCAGGGGCAAATGCTCTCAGCGGAGTGCGTCGATCTGGTGCTGACCAACGCGCTGATCGTCGATCACTGGGGGATCGTGAAAGCGGATATCGGCGTCAAAGAGGGGCGCATCTTCGCCGTCGGCAAAGCGGGCAACCCGGATATCCAGCCCAACGTCACCATCCCTATCGGCGCGGCGACGGAGATCATTGCCGCCGAAGGTAAGATAGTCACCGCCGGCGGCGTCGATACGCATATCCACTGGATCTGCCCGCAGCAGGCGGAAGAGGCGCTGGTCTCCGGCGTCACCACCATGGTCGGCGGCGGCACCGGACCAGCGGCGGGCACCCACGCCACCACCTGCACCCCCGGGCCGTGGTATATTTCGCGGATGCTGCAGGCGGCGGATAGCCTGCCGGTCAACGTCGGCCTGCTGGGTAAAGGCAACGGCTCCAACCCTGACGCGCTGCGCGAGCAGGTGGCGGCAGGCGTGATTGGTCTGAAAATCCACGAAGACTGGGGCGCGACGCCCGCGGCCATCAACTGCGCGCTGACCGTCGCCGATGAGATGGACGTTCAGGTGGCGCTTCACAGCGATACCCTCAACGAGTCCGGGTTTGTCGAAGATACGCTGGCGGCGATTGGCGGGCGCACCATCCACACCTTCCATACCGAAGGCGCCGGCGGCGGCCACGCGCCGGATATTATTACCGCCTGCGCGCACCCCAATATTCTGCCCTCCTCCACCAACCCGACGCTGCCCTACACCGTCAATACCATCGATGAACACCTCGATATGCTGATGGTTTGCCATCACCTCGACCCGGACATAGCGGAGGACGTGGCGTTCGCCGAATCGCGCATTCGCCGCGAAACCATCGCCGCCGAGGACGTCCTGCACGATATCGGCGCCTTTTCGCTGACTTCGTCCGATTCGCAGGCCATGGGCCGCGTCGGCGAGGTGGTGCTGCGCACCTGGCAGGTTGCCCACCGCATGAAGGTCCAGCGCGGCCCGCTGGCGGAAGAGCGCGGCGGCAACGACAACTTTCGCGTTAAGCGCTATATCGCCAAATACACCATTAATCCGGCGCTGACCCACGGTATCGCCCACGAGGTCGGCTCGATTGAGGCCGGCAAGCTGGCGGACCTGGTGCTGTGGTCCCCGGCGTTCTTCGGCGTGAAGCCGGCGTGCGTGGTGAAGGGCGGGATGATTGCCGTCGCGCCGATGGGCGATATTAACGCCTCTATTCCTACCCCGCAGCCGGTGCACTATCGGCCGATGTTCGGGGCGCTGGGCAGCGCCCGCCATCGCTGTCGGCTGACCTTCCTGCCGCAGGCGGCGATAGACAGCGGCGTGGCGCAGCGCCTCAATCTGCACAGCGCCACGGCCGCGGTGAAGGGCTGCCGAACGCTGCAGAAGGCCGACATGATCCATAACGGCCTGCAGCCCAATATTACCGTTGATGCGCAAACCTACGAGGTGCGCATTGACGGGGAGCTGATAACCAGCGAACCGGCAGAAGTGCTGCCGATGGCGCAACGTTACTTTCTGTTTTAAGGAGTCCGGATGCTGTATCTGACCCAACGCGTGGAGACGACGGCGCAGGCAACGGCCAGCGTCACGCTGCCGATTGATGTGCGGGTAAAAAGCCGAATCAAAGTCACCCTTAACGACGGGCGCGAAGCGGGCCTGCTGCTGCCGCGCGGCCTGCTGCTGCGGGGCGGCGACGTGCTGAGCAATGAAGAGGGCAGCGAGTTTGTCGCGGTCGTTGCCGCCGATGAGGGCGTCTCCGTGGTGTGCTGCGAGGATCCGTTTACGCTGGCGAAAGCCTGCTATCACCTCGGCAACCGCCACGTTCCGCTGCAGATTATGCCCGGCGAGCTGCGCTACCACCACGACCACGTGCTTGACGATATGCTGCGCCAGTTCGGCCTGGAGGTGATCTTCGCCCGGCTGCCGTTCGAACCGGAAGCCGGCGCCTACGCCAGCGAGAGCCACGGGCACGGCCACGGTCATCATCATGGCCATAGCCACGACGACCACCACCACGAGCACGGTCACTAAATGCCGACGCCGGAAAAGCGCCTGCGGCTGATGCAGCTGGCCAGCAGCAACCTGCCGGTGGGCGGCTATAGCTGGTCGCAGGGGCTGGAGTGGGCGGTAGAGGCGGGCTGGGTGGCCGATACTCAGGCCTTCGAGCGCTGGCAGCTGCGGCAGATGGAGCAGAGCTTTTTTACCGTCGACCTGCCGCTGTTCGCCCGCCTCTATCGCGCCTGCGAGGATAACAGCCTGCCCGATGCCCGGCGCTGGGCGGCGTATCTGCTCGCCTGCAGAGAAACCCGCGAGCTGCGCGAAGAGGAGCGCAATCGCGGGGCGGCGTTCGCCAGGCTGCTTGCCGACTGGCAGCCGGAGTGCCCGAAAGAGTGGCGCACGCTGTGCCAGCAAAGCCAGCTGGCCGGGATGGCCTGGCTTGGCGTGCGCTGGCAAATCCCCCTTGCCGATCTGGCGCTGAGCCTCGGCTACAGCTGGATTGAGGGCGCGGTGATGGCCGGCGTTAAGCTGGTACCCTTTGGCCAGCAGGCCGCGCAGCAGCTGATCATCCGCCTGTGCGACCGCTATGCGGCGGATATGGCCAGCGCGCTTGCCGCCCCGGACGAGGCGATCGGCTCCTCCACGCCGCTGGCCGCCATCGCCTCCGCCCGGCATGAAACGCAGTATTCCCGATTATTCCGTTCTTAGGAGAAAACATGAACAACTACAAACATCCGCTGCGCGTCGGCGTCGGCGGCCCGGTCGGTTCCGGGAAAACTGCCCTGCTGGAAGCGCTGTGTAAAGCGATGCGCAACACCTATCAGCTGGCCGTCGTCACCAACGACATCTACACCAAAGAAGATCAGCGCATCCTTACCGAAGCCGGCGCGCTGGAGCCGGAGCGGATCGTCGGCGTCGAAACCGGCGGCTGCCCGCATACCGCCATCCGCGAAGATGCGTCGATGAACCTGGCGGCGGTGGAGGCGCTAAGCGAAAAGTTCGGCAACCTCGAGCTGATCTTCGTCGAAAGCGGCGGCGATAACCTCAGCGCCACCTTTAGCCCCGAGCTGGCCGATCTGACCATCTACGTTATCGACGTGGCGGAAGGGGAGAAGATCCCGCGCAAAGGCGGGCCGGGGATCACCAAATCGGACTTCCTGGTGATCAACAAAACCGACCTTGCACCGTATGTGGGCGCCTCGCTGGAAGTAATGGAGCGCGACACCATGCGGATGCGCGGCGAGCGTCCGTGGGCCTTTACTAACCTGAAAAGCGGCGACGGCCTGCAGAGCATCATTGACTTCCTCGAAGACAAAGGCATGCTGCGCCGCTAGGCCCTGCACCATCCGAACGCGCCCGCGCAAGGATGGTGCATTCAACGCCCTCTTTTTATCCTCTCCTCCTCCTCCGCTCCCGGCGGCGCCTGCTCTACGAAGTGGCATAAGGTTTGCTAATTACAGTCATACCTGACCATTAAGGAATGACTATGTCATCACTGGATATAAAAACCGAGCTACCTGCACAAACCGGCCCATCCGGCTCCCGTGAAACCCTGGAAGATTACACTCTGCGCTACGCCCCGCTGAGCTTTCGCCGCTGGGGGCCGGGCGTTGTCGCCGTCACCGCGCTGGGCGGCATTGCCTATCTGGCCGACTTCTCTATCGGCGCCAGCATCGGCATGGCGTGGGGCACCACCAACGCCATCTACTCGATCCTGCTGGCCGCGCTGGTGATTTTCCTCACCGGCATTCCGCTGGCGATCACCGCCGCCCGCTATAACATCGACCTCGATTTAATCACCCGCAGCGCCGGGTTCGGCTATTTTGGTTCGGTCATTACCAGCATTATTTTTGCCGGATTTACCTTTATCTTCTTCGCCCTTGAGGGCTCGATTATGGCCCAGGGGCTGCTGGTCGGCCTCGGGATCCCGCTGTGGATGGGCTACCTCATCGCCACCCTGATGGTGCTGCCGCTGGTCGTTTACGGTATGAAGGCCTTGACCCGTCTGCAGGTCTGGACCACGCCGCTGTGGCTGGTGCTGATGGTCGTGCCGGTGGCCTGGCTTATCGCCAAAGACCCGGCGCTGGTGGACGGCTTTATGAACTTCGCCGGCAAAAACGACGCCTCGCGCGTGGACTTAACCGCCATTATGCTGGGCGCCGGGGTCTGCCTGTCGCTGATCATGCAGATCGGCGAGCAGATTGACTATCTGCGCTTTATGCCGCCGAAAACGGCGCAGAACAGCAGGAGCTGGTGGCTGGCGGTCTTTTCCGCCGGTCCGGGCTGGGTGGTGCTGGGCGCGATTAAGCAGATTATTGGCGCCTTCCTCGGCTTCTACCTGCTGACCCGCTTCCCGGCGGTACATAACACCGAGCCGGTTCAGCAGTTCGTCAGCGTCTTTGACAATCTGGTGCCCGGCTGGCTGGCGCTGACCCTGGCCGTGGTGCTGGTGGTTATCTCGCAGATTAAAATTAACGTCACCAACGCCTACTCCGGCTCGCTGGCCTGGACCAGCGCCTGGACGCGCACCACCCGCAGCTATCCGGGGCGGATCGTCTTTGTTGTCGTCAACCTCGCCATTGCGCTGGCGCTGATGGAGGGCGATATGTTCAGCGCCCTGTCGTGGATCCTCGGCTTTTACTCCAACTTCGCCATTGCCTGGGTCGTGGTGGTCGCCACCGATATCACCGTTAACAAAGGCCTGCTGAAGCTGGCGCCGGCCCAGCCGGAATATCGCCGGGGGATGATCCATAACGTTAACCCGGTGGGCGTGGTCTCCTTTGCTCTCGCCGCCGGGCTCTCTATCTGCTCCTTCTTCGGCCTGCTTGGCGCCACTCTCGCCCCGTTCTCGCCGCTGATTGCGCTGGCCGTAGCCCTGGTGATGACGCCGCTGATGGGCGTTCTGACCCGCGGCCGCTACTACATCAAACGGCACGATGACGGCATTGCCGAACCGCGCTACGACGCGCAGGGGAACGCCTCCACCACCGTGTACCGCTGCATTACCTGCCGGGAAGAGTACGAGCGTCCGGACGTGATGCACTCGGCAAAACATCAGGGGGCGATCTGCTCGCTGTGTAAGAGTATGGAATAACGCAGAAAGGCGGGCCGACGCGAGGTCGGCCCGTAAGCGGGATCAGGCCGCCGGCAGCTCGGCGAGCGGCCAGCGTGGGCGCACGGTGACGCCAAGCTCGGTCTTCGCGCCGGTACGCAGGCGCACCATTCCGGCGTAGGCGATCATCGCCCCGTTATCGGTACAGAACTCGGGGCGGGCGTAGAACACTTCCCCGCCGCGCTTTTGCATCATCTCAGCCAGCTTCGCGCGCAGCGTGCGGTTGGCGCTTACGCCGCCCGCCATCACCAGGCGCTTAAAGCCGGTCTGCTCCAGCGCCCGACGGCACTTAATCATCAGCGTATCCACCACCGCATCTTCAAACGCCCGCGCGATGTCCGCCCGGGTCTGTTCGTCATCCTCATTATTGCGGATGGTGTTGGCGGCAAAGGTCTTCAGGCCAGAGAAGCTAAAATCCAGCCCCGGACGATCGGTCATCGGCCGCGGGAAGACAAAACGCCCTTCGCTGCCCCGGGAGGCCATTTTAGAGAGCATCGGGCCGCCGGGATAATCGAGGCCCAGCAGCTTCGCGGTCTTATCGAATGCTTCCCCTGCCGCATCATCGATCGATTCACCCAGCAGCTCATACTGACCGATACCGGTCACGCTAATCAGCTGGGTATGGCCGCCGGAAACCAGTAGCGCCACAAAAGGATAGTCCGGCGGATTATCTTCCAGCATCGGCGCCAGCAGATGCCCTTCCATATGGTGCACCGGGATCGCCGGCACGTTCCAGGCGAACGCCAGCGAGCGGCCTACCGTGGCGCCAACCAGCAGCGCGCCGACCAGCCCCGGCCCGGCGGTGTAGGCAACCGCATCAATATCTTTTGCCGTCAGCCCGGCCTCTTTCAGCGCCGCCTGGATCAGCGGCACCGTTTTACGCACGTGATCGCGCGAAGCCAGCTCAGGCACCACGCCGCCGTAGTCAGCGTGCAGTTTCACCTGACTATACAATTGGTTGGCCAGCAGGCCTTGCTTATCGTCGTAAATGGCGATGCCGGTTTCATCGCAGGATGTTTCAATACCCAGTACACGCATGTCTTGTTTTACCTCGCTCTAATAGCGCGCAGTTTAGGACCAATGCGGGTTGATGTATACCCTAAGAATGCCGGGCGGCAGCGCGACACGGCCCGACGCCCGCAGGGGATACGCGGGCCGGGCGGGCGAGGAAAGCCCGGCCCGGGACGCTCGCCGGGGCGGCGGATATAAAACTTTGTTCGCCCCAGGAAGAACCCTCGTGTATACTCCTCACCCTTATAAAAGTCCTTTCAAAAAGGGCGCAGGTGCTTTACAAAGCAGCAGTAGTTGCAGTAAAATTCCGCACCATTTTGAAATAAGCTGGCGCTGATGCCAGCAGCAAACCGAATTAATCAAAGGTGAGAGGCACATGCCGGTAATTAAAGTACGTGAAAACGAGCCGTTCGACGTAGCTCTGCGTCGCTTCAAGCGTTCCTGTGAAAAAGCAGGTGTTCTGGCGGAAGTTCGTCGTCGTGAGTTCTATGAAAAACCGACTACCGAACGTAAGCGCGCTAAAGCTTCTGCAGTGAAACGTCACGCGAAGAAACTGGCTCGCGAAAACGCACGCCGCACTCGTCTGTACTAATCTGTTGAGGGCTAAAGCCCTCAATTCAGGCTGAGTTGTAAGTTGTAAGGCCGTGCTTCCGCAAGGAATGCGCGGCTTATTTTCGTTTATGCATTAGCATATATGCCCCACCCTTCAGGATGCACCAAAGCAGCAAAAGAGCGAATCCTAAGAGCTGGCTGACGCCGGCGGCAGGAACGCATCGGCGCTGAAGCAGCTTGTCGGATAAGGTGTATAATTTACGGGGCCTATGGCTGGACGAATCCCACGCGTATTTATCAATGACCTGCTGGCGCGCACCGACATCGTCGATCTTATCGACGCGCGGGTAAAGCTCAAAAAGCAGGGCAAGAATTACCATGCGTGCTGTCCATTTCATAACGAAAAAACCCCCTCTTTTACCGTCAACGGTGAAAAACAGTTTTACCACTGCTTCGGCTGCGGTGCGCACGGCAACGCCGTCGACTTCCTGATGAACTACGACAAGCTCGAGTTCGTGGAGACGGTCGAAGAGCTGGCCGCCATGCACAACCTTGAAGTGCCGTACGAAGCGGGTAACGGACCCAGTCAGATTGAGCGCCATCAGCGGCAAAGCCTCTATCAGCTGATGGATGGTCTGAATGCGTTTTATCAGCAGTCTTTGCAGCAACCCGCCGCCGCTCCTGCGCGCCAGTATCTGGAGAAGCGTGGTTTAAGCAGCGAGGTCATTGCGCGCTTTGCGATTGGCTACGCGCCCCCCGGTTGGGATAACGTTTTAAAACGTTTTGGCGGCAATCAGGAAAACCGCCAGTCGCTTATCGACGCCGGCATGCTGGTGACTAACGATAAGGGACGCAGTTACGACCGCTTCCGCGAACGGGTGATGTTCCCGATCCGCGATAAGCGAGGCCGGGTCATTGGTTTTGGTGGTCGCGTGCTGGGCGATGCCCTGCCGAAGTACCTTAACTCCCCGGAAACCGATATTTTCCATAAAGGTCGCCAGCTGTACGGCCTGTATGAAGCGCAGCAGAACGACGCCGAACCGCCGCGATTGCTGGTTGTCGAAGGCTATATGGACGTCGTAGCCCTGGCGCAGTACGACATTAACTATGCCGTCGCGTCGCTGGGTACGTCGACCACCGCCGATCATATTCAGCTGCTGTTTCGGGCGACCAATCAGGTCATCTGCTGCTACGACGGCGACCGGGCGGGCCGCGAGGCCGCATGGCGAGCGCTGGAGACGGCGCTGCCCTATATGTCCGACGGCCGTCAGCTACGCTTTATGTTTCTGCCCGACGGCGAAGACCCGGATACGCTGGTGCGTAAAGAGGGCAAGGCTGCGTTTGAAGCGCGGATGGAGCAGGCTCAGCCGCTCTCGACGTTTTTGTTTAACAGCCTGCTGCCGCAGGTTGATTTGAGTACCCCGGACGGGCGCGCGCAGCTCAGCACGCTGGCGCTGCCGCTGATCACTCAGGTTCCGGGCGAGACCCTGCGCATCTATCTGCGCCAGGAGCTGGGCAACAAGCTGGGGATTTTAGATGACGCCCAGCTTGAGCGTTTAATGCCAAAAATGACAGAAAATGGCGCGCCGCGCCCTGCTCCACAGCTAAAACGCACGACCATGCGTATACTGATAGGACTGCTGGTGCAAAATCCGGATCTGGCACCGCTGGTACCGCCTTTAGCGGGCCTGGATCAGCGTAAAATACCGGGACTGGGCCTGTTCAGCGAACTGGTTAACGCCTGTCTGTCGCAGCCGGGTCTGACCACCGGACAACTTTTAGAGCAGTATCGCGGCACAAATGAGGCCGCGACCCTTGAAAAACTGTCGATGTGGGACGATATAGCAGATAAAGATATCGCTGAAAAAACCTTCACCGACTCGCTTAACCATATGTTTGATTCACTGCTTGAACTGCGACAGGAAGAGTTGATAGCCCGCGATCGCACGCACGGCTTAAGCAGTGAGGAACGCCGGGAGCTCTGGACTATCAGCCAGGAGCTGGCAAAAAAATGAATTGCACGGCTTAAGTGCCGAATATCGCTCGGGAAGCCCCCGACAGCCGCGCTGAGGCGCAGCGGCAATAATATAAGTACGCCCTCGCTTTAAATGCTGGCAGCTTGTCTGCCAACACCAATCAAACGAATTAAGTGTGGATACCGTCTTATGGAGCAAAACCCGCAGTCACAGCTGAAGCTTCTTGTCCAACGTGGTAAGGAGCAAGGCTATCTGACCTATGCCGAGGTCAATGACCATCTGCCGGAAGATATCGTCGACTCCGATCAGATCGAAGACATCATCCAAATGATCAATGATATGGGCATTCAGGTGATGGAAGAAGCGCCGGATGCCGACGATCTGCTGCTGGCTGAAAACAGCAACAACACCGACGAAGATGCAGAAGAAGCTGCTGCACAGGTTCTGTCCAGTGTTGAATCAGAAATCGGACGCACGACCGACCCGGTGCGCATGTATATGCGCGAAATGGGTACCGTGGAACTGCTGACCCGCGAAGGCGAAATTGACATCGCTAAGCGCATCGAAGACGGGATCAATCAGGTCCAGTGCTCCGTTGCCGAATATCCGGAAGCCATTACCTACCTGCTGGAACAGTACGATCGCGTTGAAGCTGAAGAAGCGCGTCTGTCAGACCTGATCACCGGATTCGTCGATCCGAACGCCGAAGAAGACCTGGCGCCAACCGCCACGCACGTCGGCTCCGAACTGTCTCAGGAAGAGATGGATGACGACGAAGAAGATGAAGAAGAAGAAGACGACGACAGCAGCGATGACGACAACAGCATCGACCCTGAGCTGGCGCGCGAGAAATTCGCCGAGCTGCGTACGCAGTACGAGCTGACCCGCGACACCATCAAAGCAAAAGGCCGCAGCCACGCCGCAGCGCAGGAAGAGATTCTCAAGCTGTCTGAAGTCTTTAAGCAGTTCCGCCTGGTACCGAAACAGTTCGATTACCTGGTCGGCAGCATGCGCAACATGATGGACAGAGTGCGTACTCAGGAACGCATCATCATGAAGCTGTGCGTCGAACAGTGCAAAATGCCGAAGAAAAACTTCATTACGCTGTTCACCGGCAATGAAACCAGCGAAACCTGGTTCAACGCGGCCGTTGCCATGAACAAGCCGTGGTCTGAAAAGCTGCACGACGTCAAAGAAGACGTTCAGCGCGGCCTGATGAAGCTGCAGCAGATTGAAGAAGAAACCGGCCTGACCATTGAGCAGGTTAAGGATATCAACCGTCGTATGTCCATCGGTGAAGCGAAAGCCCGCCGTGCGAAGAAAGAGATGGTTGAAGCAAACCTGCGTCTGGTTATTTCTATCGCCAAGAAATACACCAACCGCGGCCTGCAGTTCCTCGATCTGATTCAGGAAGGTAACATCGGCCTGATGAAGGCGGTAGATAAGTTCGAATACCGCCGCGGCTACAAGTTCTCCACCTACGCAACCTGGTGGATCCGTCAGGCGATCACCCGCTCCATCGCGGATCAGGCGCGCACCATCCGTATTCCGGTGCATATGATTGAGACTATCAACAAACTCAACCGTATCTCCCGCCAGATGCTGCAGGAAATGGGCCGCGAGCCGACGCCGGAAGAGCTGGCCGAGCGCATGCTGATGCCGGAAGATAAAATTCGTAAGGTGCTGAAAATCGCCAAAGAGCCGATCTCCATGGAAACGCCGATCGGCGACGATGAAGATTCGCATCTGGGTGATTTCATCGAGGATACCACCCTCGAGCTGCCGCTGGATTCCGCCACCACGGAGAGCCTGCGCGCCGCCACCCACGACGTTCTGGCTGGCCTGACCGCCCGTGAAGCGAAGGTCCTGCGTATGCGTTTCGGTATCGACATGAATACCGACCACACGCTGGAAGAAGTGGGTAAACAGTTCGACGTTACCCGCGAACGTATTCGTCAGATCGAAGCGAAAGCGTTGCGCAAGCTGCGCCACCCGAGCCGCTCTGAGGTTCTGCGTAGCTTCCTCGACGATTAATCGTCAGGTAATAAATGCAAAAAGCTCCCTGCGGGGAGCTTTTTTTTGCCCGGCGTTGGCCTCCAGACACGAAAGCTATAGCCCACGCGACGCCAGCGCGTCGTCAAGCTCGCGATACGCCTCCACCAGCTTATCGAGCGTCGCCCGGTTCAGCCCGCTGGGATTGGGCAGCATCCACAGCTCGGTCGCCCCGATGGTCGCCTGCTGCCTGCCCCACTGCACGCTACGGACCTGAAACGCCTTCTCAAAGGCCTGCTTGCCAAGAACCGCCAGCGCCCGCGGCTGATACTCTTCTATTTTCCGCACCAGCTCTCGTCCCCCGCTGCGCAGCTCCTGCAGCGCTACTTCGCTGGCCTGCACCGTCGGACGCTCCACCAGCATGGTGATCCCGCAGCGGGTGTCGAGCAGCTGGAGCTCCTCTTCCGGCTTCAGCAGCCGGTCGGTGAAGCCCGCCAGGTGAATCACCTTCCAGAAGCGGTTCCCCGCATGCGCGAAGTGAAAGCCGGTATGGGCGGAGGATTTTCCCGGATTGATGCCGCAGAAGACCACCCGCAGGTTCGGCGCCAGAATATCGTTAATCATCTTGTCCCCTGCTCAATAGCTAAAAGCTAATTATAAAGGATTGAAAATGCGTTGTTTATAAAAACAGCAGCCGCGCGTTTTAGGCTGGATTGCGTCTGCCAGTTACTTTATAATCCCTCGCCACGGCCCCTTAGCTCAGTGGTTAGAGCAGGCGACTCATAATCGCTTGGTCGCTGGTTCAAGTCCAGCAGGGGCCACCAGACAAGAAAAGGACTTAACCATGAAAATGGCTAAGTCCTTTTTATTTTCCCGCTCGCCTGAAACCCGCTTACCGGCAGGCCCCCTCAGGATTCGGTCAGCGCCAGGTGCAGGCGGTCGGTCAGCGGCTTCAGCAGATAGTTCATCAGCGAACGCTCGCCGGTGCGGATAAACCCTTCAACCGGCATGCCGGGCCGAATCGTCAGTCCCTGCAGCTTGTCCATCCCCTCCCGCGTGACCTTAACGCGGAGCGCGTAGTAGGGTTTCCCGGTCTGTTCATCGACCAGGCGGTCGGCGCCGACCATCGTCACCTCCCCCGCCACGCGCGGGGTGGTGCTCTGATCGAAAGCGGAAAAGAGCAGCTCCACCGGCAGGGCCTGATGCACCTTATCGATCAGCTCGACCGGCACGCGGGCTTCGACCTCCATCGGCGAATCCTCCGGCACGATCTCCATCAGCTGCTGCCCGGCCTGAATCACGCCGCCCTCTGTAAATACCGCCATCCCGACCACCGTTCCCGCCTCCGGCGCCTTAATCTGCGTATCCTGCAGATCGGCCTGCGCTTTCTCCAGCTGGTTTTTCAGCGCGGCGATCTGCGCCTGGCCGTCCGCCAGCTGGGTATTGACCTCTTTACTGTACTCATCCCGGCGCTGCTGCGCCTGCAGCCGCAGCTCGATCGCCTGCCGCTGCAGCCGGCCGATGCTGCCGTGGGTTTGCGCAATCTCCCCCTCCACGCTGGCGAGCTCCCCCTCCATCGACAGCAGCTGATTGCGCGCCACGTAGCCCTTTGCCGCCAGCCCGCGGATGCCGGAGAGCTGCTCGTTGAGCAGGCGCTTTTGCTGCTGCTTGCTGCTCAGTAAAGACTGCATGCCGCTGAGCAGCGCCTGGGTGCCGGCCACGCCTTCATCAATGGCCGCCAGCTCGCTGCGCAGAGCCGCGCGACGGTTGATTAACAGCTGACGCTGCAGCGCCAGCTGCTCCACCACCTCCGGTTCATCCCGCACTACCGCCAGCTCGGGCAGCAGCACGATCTCATTCTGCCCCGTTCGCTCCGCCGCCCAGCGCGCCATCTGCAGCTGCAGGCTGCGCAGCTGGCTTTGCAGCGCGTCGCGCCGGGTTTGCGTAGTCGCGGTATTCATCACCGCCAGCACCTGGCCCGCCTGCACCTTCTCGCCGTCGTGGACGCGCAGCTGCGCAATCACCCCGCCGCCGGGATGCTGCACCGCTTTACGGTTGCCCGTCACCACCACGCTGCCGGAAACCGGCACCCCGCGGTCGAGCGGCGCGAAGCTGGCCCAGCAGAGAAAACCGCCGAACCCAACGAGCACCAGCCACAGCCCCCAGCGTAAATAGGCGCGCTCGCTGAAGGCCGCCTCGTACCCGGCCAGCTGCTCCGATAACGTCAGCGCTTTCATGATTTGCCCTCAGCCCTGGCCCGCGGCGACACCGCGGTATAGCCCACGTTAAAACCGCCGTGCCGTCCCGCGCCGATCGGCGTCACCGCGCCGGAGCTCGCCGCGCGGGCCATGCCCGGCAGCTTTTTCAGCACTTCGGCGCTCGGGCCCTCGTGCTGCATCCGGCCGCCGGCCAGCACCAGCAGGCGATCGGTAATCGCCAGAATATCCGGTTTATGGGTCACCAGAACCACGCTTTTTCCTTTCTCCTTGAGGGTCAAAATCGCCTGCTGGAGCGCCGCTTCGCCCTCTTTATCGAGGTTGGCGTTCGGCTCATCCAGCACCACCAGCGCCGGTAGGCCGTAGAGCGCGCGGGCCAGCGCCACCCGCTGGCGCTGGCCGCCGGACAGGCCGCTGCCGCCTTCGCCCAGCACCGTGTCATAGCCCTGCGGCAGGCGTAAAATCAGCGCGTGGATGCCGGCCATCTGCGCGGCCAGCACCACGCTGTCGGCATCCACTTCGCCAAAGCGGGCAATGTTTTCCGCCAGCGTCCCGGCAAACAGCTGAATATCCTGCGGCAGATAGCCGATATGCGGCCCCAGCGCCGTTTTATCCCACTGGTGGATTTCGGCGTCGTCCAGCCGCACGCTGCCGGAGAGCGGTTTCTGCACGCCAACCAGCTGCTTCATCAGCTGCGTTTTACCGGAACCGGAGGCGCCAATCACCCCCAGAACGGTGCCGGCAACCAGCGAAAACTGCAGCTGCATTAATATGGGCTGACGGCCTCCCGGCGCCGTAATCGTCAACTGCTCAACGCGTAAATGTCCCTGCGGCGCGGGCAGCGGTAAACGCTCAGGCTGCGGCGGATTCGCGGCCAGCAGCACCTGCAGCCGCTGCCAGGCCTCACGGGCCGCCAGCCACTGCTTCCAGCTGCCGATCAGCTGATCGATAGGCCCCAGCACGCGACCGATCAGGATCGAGCCGGCGATCATCATGCCGGAGGTGATATCGCCGTTGACCGCCAGCAGCGCGCCGCAGCCGAGCATCAGCGACTGCAGAGCCAGGCGCAGCGTGCGCGTCAGGGAGGTGATCAGCGCCATTCTCTCGCTGCCGCGGCTTTGCAAATGTAAAAACTCGGCGTGCCGGCAGCGCCAGCGCTGGCGCAGAGTTTGCAGCATCCCCATCGCCTCTATCGCTTCGGCCTGCCGCAGCTGGCCGTTGGCCCGCTGGCTGGCGTGGAGCGCCACCTTTCCCGCCCGCTCCAGCAGCGGCTGGCTTAAGCGCAGGTTGAGCCAGGCCAGGGCCAGCAGCAGCGCCGCGCCGAGGGTCGCCAGAACGCCAAGCCACGGATGCAGCAGATAAACCACCAGCAGATAGAGGGGGAACCAGGGGGCGTCAAAAAAGGCGAACAGCGCGCTGCCGGTGGCGAACTGGCGTAAGCTGGTGAGGTCGTTTAACGCCTGGCCGGCCAGGACATTGCCCGTTTTCAGGTTGGTGCCAAACGCGGCGTCAAACACCCGCGCGTTAAGGCGCATATCCAGCTGCGCGCCGAGGCGGATAACCAGCCCGCTGCGCACCCACTCCATCAGGCCAAGAAACAGCAGCAGGCCGACGATCATCAGGGTCAGCATCGTCAGCGTCATAAGGTTGCCGGACGGCAGGACCCGATCGTAGACCTGCAGTATATACAGCGCCGGCGAAAGCATCAGAATATTGATCGCCGCGGTAAACAGCGCCACGCACCAGAAGCCGCGCCGGCAGGTCGCCAGCGCCGCCAGAATCTCCTGCCGTCCTGCCAGAGGCGCCTGAGTTTCGCTCATTCTTTCTCCTGCCTGAACCGTTTCCCCGCCGCGGCGGGGAAACGGTAGGGTTATGCCGCCAGCAGGTCCGTATGGTCTGCGGTTGCCGATGAGCCCACGACCGCCGCGATCTGATCGAAGGTCGAATCGATGCTCAGGTTGTACTGGTCAAGAATGCCGTTCAGCGCGGTTTCCAGCGCGCTGGTATCGCCGGACATCAGGCCATAAACCACCTCATGCACGATGCCGTCATGACCTTCGGACTGCGCGCTGCTCAGGCCCAGACCGCTGAAGCTAACGTCCAGCGCCTGGATGTTGTACGGCGAAGAGCTGCCGCCCTGCAGGCCGTCGCCGAACGACAGGCCGTCGAGGGAGCCGTACAGCGTGTGCGCCGGGTCGGCAAACAGGGTATAGGTTAAGTTTCCTTCCGCCACGAATGAGGTGATATTGTTCGCGGTGCTGGTGATCGCGTACTGGCTTCCGGACAGCGAACCGCCGTAGAAGCCGCCTGTGTTGCTATCATCCACGTTACAGTTGGTATGGTTAACGTCACCAAACGTAGCTGACCATTCAGCCAAATAATCATGAATGCTATAGCTGCCTACAGAGCTGTCGTAATCCACTGAAAATGCCATATTGGTCTCCTGATATTACAGATATCGCGGCCTTTTTACGTGCCGGGCACGCCCGAACTGCGCCGCGTCATACGGGGGTTAAAAGCGGTATTCGATGCCGCCCTGCACGGTGCGGCCGCGGCCCAAGGTATTGCCCAGAGTCTCGCCGTAGCTGACCACGTAGGCGCGGTTGGAGACGTTCTCCACGGAGCCGCGCAGCGTCAGGTTGTCGGTCACGCGGTAGCTGGCGTAAAGGTCAAACAGGGTGTAGCGCGGCCAGTCGGCCAGATAGGGGTAGTTGCTCGGCACGCTGTGATCCTGATAGCCAGGCGCAAAGCGCACCGTGACGCCGGCGTCGAGCTTGCGGTCAAAGGCGCGACCGCCGAGGGTCAACGAGCCGCGATCGCCGGGGAGGAACGCGGCGGAGCTGAACTGACTGCCGCCATCGCAGGTCACGAAGTTGTTCGCCTCGTCATTATCTTCCCAGTACCAGTTATTGGCGCTGCCGGCCCCCTGCTGCTTGCCGCCCAGCCACGCTTTCCGCGCACAAAATTCGTTTTTGCCGATCATGTGCGTGTAGGTGAAGTCGGTATACACGAAGCCCGCATCGTAGTTCAGCTGATACTCGATCCCGCGAAAACGGGTGCTGTTGAGGTTATTGACGTAGGCGGTGTTGCCTAGCCCCGGCTGGGTGATGCCCGGCTTTTCGCGGTCAATCGCCATGCTGATGTAGTTCGATACCTTGGTATCGAAGTAGGCCACCTTCACCGCCAGGCGATCTTCTTCCTGCAGCAGACCGCCTTTCAGCAGGTTCACCCCCACTTCCCAGGCGCGAGAGCGTTCCGCCTGCAGGAACGGGTTGGGATACTGCGTGGAGTCGCCGTGGGCGCTGCCGCTGGTCAGGGTTTCGGTAATCGCCGGCGGACGCCAGGAGCGGCCGTAGGTGGTATACAGCTCCAGCCAGTCGACGCCCGGTTTCACCGCCAGCGCCAGCGTCGGCGACACCCGGGACTCTTCGCGATCCACCAACCATTCATGGTAAGAGCTGGAGATGACGCAGCCGCTCAGACGACGCGAGGTGCAGGGATTATCAATGGTGTAGGTCGCTTCGGGATAGTTCATGCCGGTGGTGCCGCGCAGACGATAGCGGTCATAGCGCAGCCCGCCTTCGACGGTGAGCCAGTCGTCGTACTCGTAGGTCAGCGTCGAGAACAGGCTGAATATCGAACGATTTCCGCCGGGCGTCACGCCCTCCATATCCTCAGACGTTGAGCGGCTGGTGGCTTTGTCATAGTAAAACTCGGCGCCGTAGTTCGCCTTCAGCGTATGCTCCGCGGCCAGCGAGAAATGTGAGGTGTTTTGCAGCTGGGCGCCGTAGGTGCGCAGGCGGGTTTGCGTCCAGTAATCGTCCGTCGTCCCGCTGCCGTAAGTATCGCTGTTCGAGTCGGTATCGACGTAGTAGAGCTTGGCATGCAGATCGAGCCAGTCGCGATCGTAGGGCGCAAGGCTGTAGTCGAGGGCGACGTTGCGCGCCATCACCATGTCGTAGCCGCTCTGCTTCCAGCCCAGCGACCGATCATCGCCTTCGCCGACAGCGGTCAGGGTGCTGGCCGTCGGCGAGCTCACCTGGGTTTGCAGATAGCTCAGCTGCAGGCGCTGGTTGGCGGGCAGATTCCAGCCCACCTTCGCCATCCGCGACAGCATCTTGTAGCGGCTGTCGGTAATCTGATTGTTTTTTAACGCGCTGGCGTAGCGATCGTAGTTACCGGTGTCGTTGTTGACGCGAATGTCGCCGATATCGCCTTTATTGCCCGGCCAGTAGTCGCTCAGGTGGCGCTCGCTGGCGGCCAGCAGAATATCCCCCGTCTCATTGCCCCACGCCAGCGCGCCGCTGCCGATAAAGCGGGTGCCGTTATCGCCGGTGCTGGCGTGCAGCTTGCCGCCCAGCTCTTTGCCGTCATAGATAAAATCGCTGGCGTTGAGGGTGTTAAAGGTGGCGATGCCGCCCAGCGTGCCGGCGCTGCCCATGCCGCCGGTGGTGCCTTTGTCGACGGTGACGCCGCTCAGCAGCTCCGGATCGATATACATGGTGCCGTTACGCTGGCCGTGGCCGCTCTTCTGGAAGTTCTGCCGCATGCCGTCGATGTTCATGTTGACGCGGCCATAGTCCTGCATCCCGCGAATATTCACCGACAGCGCCGGGTCCTGCTGGCTCACGCTGGAGTAAACGCCGGCGGTCTGTTCGAGGATATCCGCCGCGTGCCGCGCTGGCCGGTCGTCCATCTTCTTGCGATCGATCACGCTGACGGAGCGAGGCTGCTCGTAGACCCAGTCATCGGCGGAATAATTTAAGGTGGCGGTCACGGTCAGCGTATCGTCATTCACCGGCCCGCCGATGCGGGTTTCATCGGCGCGCCGCGCGCGGAGAATAATCTGCCCGTCGGCGGTAAATTCCGGCGCCACGGCGTTATTGCCAATCAGCTGGCGCAGCGCGGCGGCGATGGGCATCGTGCCGTTCAGCGGCTGCGACTTCATCCCCTGGACCGTGCTGTCTTCAAAAAAAATCTGCACGCCGGACTGCTCGCCAAATCGCAGCAGCGCGCTTTGCAGAGATTGCGGGGGAATGGCGAAGGTTTTGTTCTGTTTTACCGCTTCCGTTGCTGCCGACGCGGCCTGGCTCAGAGCCGGCGCGGTCAGCGCTAACGTCAGCGATATGGCAAAAGCAAGGCGACGACGGCTTTTGCAAAATTGGGGCTGTAATGGGTGCATGTGTGTACTCAATTATCGTTGATAATAGTAATCAATCTCATTCAACAATAAAGACGAACGACGTACACAAACCCGTAAAAATTTTTTAGAAAAAGTAAAAATATAAAAATGGCCCCGCAAAACGCCCGCGGGACTTAGTACAGGAGCGTCATACCCGGCAGCGTCACCTGCTTTGCCCCGAGGGTCTGACGCAGGGTTTCAACGGCGCGATCGGGCTGATTGAGCGCAAACGCGCCGCTGACGGTCCGCTTTCTCAGCGCCGGATTGACGACGACAACCGTTTGGTTCTGGTAGCGGTTTATCCGCGCGATCGCCTCGCTTACCGGCTGCCGGTCGATAATCAGCCAGCCGCGCCGCCAGGCGAACTGCGCCGGCGAAACCGAGTGCCGCGTCAGGCGATTATCGGCATAGCGCGCGCCCTGCTGCTCAGCCAGCACCAGCGACTGCCCTTTATAGCTGACCCGCACGCTGTGCTCGTGCACCGCCACGTCCGCCCCGCTGCCGTCTAGATCGACGCTGAACTGCGTACCCAGCGCCTGGGTGGTGCCGCCGTTCGCCTCTACGCGAAAGGGCCGCGTCTCGCGGCTGCTCAGCGGCGCCACGGTAAACCAGGCGTTGCCGGAGAGCAGCGTAACCCGCCGCTCCCGGGCGTTGAAATGCAGCTCGATGGCGCTGCGGCTATCGAGATCGACCCGGCTGCCGTCCGGCAGCGTCACCTGGCGAACTTCGCCAGCGGCGGTGTAATAATCGGCCTGCCAGCGCAGCCAGGCGTCGGGGAGCAGAAGCAGTGCAGGCAGGGACGCCAGCACGACGACGGCGGCGGTCGCCCAGTAGCGCCAGCGGGAACGAGCGCTCGCCGCCGGCGGGACGGGCAGAGGTAGAGGAACCACCCTGGGCGATAGCGTATCCGCCGCCCGGGCGCCCGAGGCCGCTCGCGGCAGCGTGCCGAGCATCAGCCACAGCTGCTGCGCCTGAATCAGCGCGTCGGCATGCTGCGGATCGGCCTCCCGCCACGCGGCCATCTCCCGCTCCTCATCATCCGTCAGCGACCGCTCGGCCATTTTCACAGCCCATAGCGCGGCCTGCTGACGTATTGCCTCACTCAACTGACTCATTTCACTGCTTCCTGACTATCCGGGTTAATCATTAAGACGTTTGAACCAGGTAAAACCCGTAAAAAAAATGCCATTATTTCTGTATTCCGCACATCAGGGTAGCCAGCGCCTGCGCCAGATGTTTCTCTACGGTGCTGAGCGATACGCCCAGCCGCGCCGCAATTTCCGCCTGCGGCAGCCCCTCAAGCCGGCTGAGGCGAAAAATAGCCTGCGTCCGCTCCGGCAGGTTCATCAGCTGGCCGATAATCCTCTCAACCTGCTGCCGATCAATCACGCGCTGCTCGGCGCCCGGATCGTCGCTGGGAAAATGGGCCATCTCATCATCGCTGAATGCCGTGGTTTGCCGTCGCTGCTGCTGGCGGTAATGATCGAACAGCAGATTCCTCGCCGTACGGAACAGATAGGATTCGCTATCCTGAATTTTTCCCTGCGGATAATGCTCAAAGAGGCGGGCAAAGCTCTCCTGCATCAGATCGTCAGCCAGCTGCGCATCGTGAAGCTGGCTTTTGAGATACGCCAACAGCGGCTGGGCATGACGCTCAAACAGCACCTGCAGCTCAATATTGGACATTAACTTTTCCCTGCGGAGCCTGCATCAAAGCCACTATAAATCACATAAATGATTCTCATTTTCAACTGGCTTTTTTGACCGCGCCGGGGCGGAAGCGTTCGGAAGGAGGCGGATGGGGGCGGGCTTAGCGCTCGTCGGCTTCCTCCAGTGGGACGATGCGCCACTCGTTCGGCTGCTGTCCGGGTGAAATCCACATCGGCACCACGTTACCGAGACGGAGGCCGTAGGGAGTGCCGAGCGCATGGCGGCGCAGCACGCGAAACACGCCGGAATGGGCGATAATCAACGGCCGCTCGTACTGCGACAGGATCGTATTCAGCGCGCCGGTCACCCGGTGGCAAAACGCTTCCCAGCTCTCCCCACCCGGCGGCGTCTCTTCATAGGGCGGCTGCTCCGTCCACGGACGCTGCTCTAACTCCCCCCAGTCCCGCTCGCGCAGATCGTCGAACACCGTATAGGGTACGTCGGGGAGCGCCAGCTCGGCCGTTTGCCGCGCGCGCAGCAGCGGGCTGACGGCGACGCCGTTCCAGCGATAGCGGCCCAGCAGCGCGCGGACCTCCTGCGCCTGCAGTTCGCCCTCCTCGGTGAGCGGCACGTCCGTACTTCCGCCGATCAGTTTATCCCGGTTCAGGGCCGTTTCGCCGTGGCGAACGAAGACAAAAGGCTTACAGATTATTGGCATAGTTCCATCTCTATCGTCGGATGAGTCATAATTTGGCAGCCCAGCGCCTGCTGCCACTGAAGCGGGTTGTCAATGGCGGTAAACAGCGGCGCGAAATAGCGGCAGGCGAGCTGAGAGACCAGCGTTTGCAGGCAGCTGACGGTGGGGTGAACGTTCCAGCGGCAAAAATCGACGTCGCCCGCCAGCCACTGCTGATGCGCAAGCTGGTTCAGATGGCCGGTAAACAGGGTTCGATGCTGAAAATCCTCCCGCGCCCGCAGCGCGCCCGCCATGCCGCTCATGCCGTCGGGGTCGGCGGCCAATACCAGCGGCGCGCGGGGCGAAAAGAGCGGAAGCGCCGCGGCCAGCGACCGCAGCTCCGCGGCGGCGCCATGCTGCAGGCTGCCGTCGTCATGCTCCGCCATCTGCGTCAGCATGCTCAGGCAGGCGGCGTCCATGGCGATATCCGCGCGGTTTTCGCGCGCCATCAGCAGCGCCAGCTCGGCGGCGCGCCCGGAGGGCGGCACCGGGCAGAGGGTCGGCTGCAGCAGATGCGCGCGCAGCTTTTCCCGCTGCCGGCTTTGCGGCGCATCGTATAAGCCGTAGGAGGCATCCACCAGCGCCAGCCGCGCGGGCGGCGGCACGTCAAAGCGGAACAGCAGTGACTCCATGCTGATATCACCGCTGTAAAACAGGCCGCCCGCCACGTTCAGATGGAACCACATCCCGCCCCAGGCGTGGCCGCAGCTGCCGGTGGTGACGGTTATTTCGCCGAGGGAAAATTGCCCGCGCACCACCACCGGGTGGACGTTGCGGCCCGCAGGCAGCGCCTGGGCGGTGACGGCGCTGCAGTAGACGGGAATCTCCGCCGGCAGGCGGTTCAGCCCGGCAATATGATCCACATGATCGTGGCTTAGCAGAACCGCGTCGATATCCGCCGGAACCGGCCACGGCGCCTCGTCCGGCTCCAGCGCGCCGCCGGCATCCAGCAGGATGCGCTGGCGCGGCGTGCTCAGCAAAATGGCCGCCGGCGCCTTGCGGCCCTGGCCGCTAATGACCTCGATCTTCACGCCGCCTCCAGACGCCAGCCCTGGGTCAGGCGTACGCTGACGCTCTGCTGCGCCCGCAGCGGCGAGTGGTGGAAGGCGCTCAGCGGCTGTCCGTCCGCGAGGCGTAAATCCACCAGATAACGCTCTCCCTGATAGATACAGTTTTCCACCTCCGCGCTCAGCCCGCTATCCGCGAGCTGCACGTGTTCCGGGCGCACCAGCACCGGCTGCGCCGCCGCATGCTGGCTGGCGGAGAAGCCCGCGTGCAGCAGCGCGCAGTCCAGCTGGCGCTGCTGGCCGGGGATCGCCAGCGACAGCACCTGCCCCATACCGATAAAGCGCGCCACCCAGGCGTTTTGCGGCTGCTGATAGAGCTCCTGCGGCGCGCCCCACTGCATGAGCGCCCCCTGATGCATCACCGCGATATGGCTGGCCAGCGCCATCGCCTCCGCCTGGTCGTGCGTTACGTAGACAAAGGTCGCGCCGGTGCGGCGGTGAAACTCGCGGAACGTCTGCTCCATCGTCGCCCGCAGGTGGCGATCGAGGTTCGCCAGCGGCTCATCCAGCAGCACCACCTGCGGCTCGGAGACCAGGCAGCGCGCCAGCGCCACCCGCTGACGCTGACCGCCGCTCAGCTCCTGCGGCGAACGCCCGGCGTAGGCTCCAAGCTCGACCACTTCCAGCGCCTCCATCACCCGCTTCTGCCGGGCGACGCCGTTAACTTTACGCAGCCTGAGCGGATAGCCGACGTTCTCCGCCACGGTCATATGCGGCCACAGGGCGTAGGACTGAAACACCATCCCCATATCGCGCTGCTCCGGCGGCAGGTGGACGGCGCTATCCGCCAGCAGGCGATCCCCCAGCAGCAGGCGCCCTTCGCTCAGCTGCTCGAGGCCGGCAAGAATGCGCAGCGTGGTGGTTTTGCCGCAGCCGCTCGGCCCCAGCAGCGCGGTAAAGGCGCCCTGCGGGATGGTCAAACTCAGGTCCCGCACCACGGCCTGGCTGCCGAACACTTTACCGAGCCGCTCCAGCCTCAGTTCTGCCATGGGATCACTCCTTTGGGTAAATATCTGCCGAGCGCGCTGAGCAGTAGCATCACCACCGCCACCACCGCCACCACCAGTACCGACACCGCCGACGCCAGCACCTTATCTCCGCTCTCATCAAGGTTGAAAATCATCACCCCCAGCGTCTCTTTCCCGGCGCTCCACAGCAGCGCCGATACCGTCAGCTCGTTGACGGCGGAGAGGAACACCAGCAGCGCGCCGGCAAACGCCGCCGGCGCCATCAGCGGCAGCACGATGTGGCGCAGGCGCTGCGAAACGTTCGCCCCGGCGAGGCTGGCGGCCTCCTCCATCGCCGGGTCCAGCTGCAGCATGCTGTTGTGTACCGGCTTGAGGCAGACGGTTAGGAAACGGGCCAAATAGGCAAAAAAGATAATCGTCAGCGTCCCGATAAGGCTGATATTCAGCAGCGGCAGCGGGCGGGCGAACAGCAGGATGCAGGCGATCGCCAGCACCACGCCGGGCAGGGTGTAGGGAATATCGATAATGGCGTGCAGCCAGCGCAGCGGCCGCGTGGGATGGCGCACCAGCAGCCACGCCAGCGGCAGGCTGAGCAGCATCAGCACCGCCGCGGCGCAAATCGAGAGCAGCATGCTGTTGGTCAACGCGCGCCAGGTGGCGCTCTGGGCGTCAACGACGCCGCGCCAGGCGGCAAAGGTCAGGGTCTCGCCGTTGAGCGGCACGCCGAGCGTCGGCACCAGCGAGGTGGCGATCAGCGCCAGCAGCGGCGCCACCAGAATAGCGAACAGCACGACGCCCAGCAGCGCCTCCGTCGCCAGCCGCCACTTACCCAGCGAGAACCCCAGCGCCCGCCCCGCCATGCCGATCAGCGGCAGCGCGTAGCGGCGCTGCATATGGCCCTGGACGATGACAATCCCGATCGCCAGCACGCCCATCAGCACCGACAGCGCCGCCACCTCGTTGAGCATCGACGGGCCGAAGCTGGAGAGCGTCTGGTAGATATAGACCGGCAGCACAAACAACGAGATCGGGATCCCCAGCATCGCCGGAATGCCGAAGTTGCCGAGGGCGGAAACAAAAGCAATCGCCGCCCCGCCCCATAAGGCCGTGCGGCACAGCGGCAGCACGATATCGAAAAAGACCCGCCACAGCGAGGCGCCGTTGAGCCTTGCCGCTTCGATATGCTCCTTCGGCAGGCACTGCAGCTGCGTGCGCAGGGCCAGAAACACCAGCGGCGCATGCTGAATGCCGAGCAGCAGGGCGATCCCCTCGGCGGAGTAGAGCGGATTAGCGCTGCCAAATCCCGGCGCCAGACCGATGCTGTTGAGCAGAATGCTGCTCGGCCCGAAGAGCTGTAGCCAGCTCAGGGCGGTGACCTGCGGCGGGATCATCATCGGCAGCATAAACAGGAACACCCACACCGGTTTAAAGCGGATATTGGTTAGCGCCAGGCAAAAGGCGAACAGGCTGCCGAGCAGCAGCGAGATCAGCGTTCCCAGCCCGCTGGTATAGAGGCTGTTGTACAGCGCGTTCCAGGTCGCGGGGTTGCTCAGCACGCGCCACAGGCTGCTGTCGCTGCCCTGCCGCCAGTCGAGCAGCGCCGCGATGAGCAGGCGCAGGCTGGGCAGCAGGCTGACCAGCGCCACCAGGCATAATAACAGCCACAGCAGCCCCTTCAGCGAGCCGCCGCCGGCGTTTTGCCGCAGGGTCATATCGCTCATCGATTAGCGGCTGCCGAACAGGTCGGCGAAGCGCTTTTTGTTCGCCTCGGTGTCGGCCAGCGCTTTGGCGGCGTCGAACGGCATCAGCTTAATGCTGTCGCGCGGCGGAAAGCCCTTCGGCACCGGCAGGGACGCATCGGCCGGCAGGTAGCCCTGCTGCAGCACAAGCTTCTGCCCCTCGGGCGAGAGCAGGAAATCGATAAACGCCTTCGCGCCCTGCGGGTTTTTGGCGTTCTTCAGCATCGCCACCGGCTCGGTGACGATGCTGACGCCCTCTTTCGGGAAGGTAAACTCGATGGGCGCGCCCTTGGCCTTTTCGCGAATGGCCATGTAGTCCACCAGCACGCCGTAGGCCTTGCTGCCGGAAGCGATGGCGTTCATCACCGCGCCGTTGCCGCTTTGCGGCATCGCGCCGTTCTCTTTTAGCTTCTCGTAGTATTGCCAGCCGAGGTCGGGAGCGCTCATCAGCGTCGCCTGATGGATTTGCGCCGCCCCGGAGTATAGCGGACTGGGCAGCGTGGTCATGTTCTTCAGCTCCGGCTTGAGGAGATCCAGCCAGGAGGTGGGTTTAACCGGCGCCCTGGTATTCCAGGCGATGCCGGTGGTGATAAGCTTAGTGCCGTAGTAGTAGCCGTCTTTATCATACAGCTGGGCGTCAAAGCGGCCGGCCTGCGGCGAGCGATAGCCGGCCAGTAAATTCTGCTGCTTCAGGGCTTCCATAGTGACGCTATCGGCGATCAGCAGCACGTCCGGCGCGCCGGCGCCGGCGGCTAATTCGGCCTGCAGGCGGGCGGTCAGTTTCGTGGTTCCGTCACGGATCCATTTCACCTCAATGTCAGGGTGCGCTTTTTCAAAGGCGCTGACGGTGGTCTGCGCGTCTTCGTTGGGCTGGCTGGTGTAGAGCGTCAGCGTCGATTTGGCAAAAGCCGATGCGCTCATGATGGTCAGCAGCATCGCCGCCAGCGCGTTTTTGTTATTCATCGTTCCGTCCCCGTGTTTTCGTTGCGACGATTAAAACAGGGGAATCTGACAAAAATATGACCACCTTCTTTCGTAGTCATAGTTTCATATTGCCGCGCTAGCATGGCCGAAAATAGCGTGACAGGAAGGAAACATGACACCGGAAACCCGTCGCAGCGCCATTGTCGCCCTGGCGACAGAACGCGGCGAAATCAGCATTGAAGCGCTGTCCAGGCACTTTGGCGTCTCGCTGCAAACCATACGCAGCGATCTGCGGGAGCTGACGGCGCAGGGGCTGCTGCTGCGCCGCCACGGCCTGGTCGCGCCTTTCGCCCGCGAAAATATCGCTTACCAGCAGCGGGAGATCGTCAATATCAACGGCAAACGCTGGATTGGCGAGCAGGTTGCGCAGCTGCTCTGCGGGGTGCAAAGCTGCTTCCTCGGCACCGGCACCACGGTGGAGATGGCGGCGCACGCCCTGCCGAAGAGCGTTTCTCTCGCCGTCTTCACCAACAATCTGCACGCCGCGCAGCCGCTCAGCCAGCTTCCGGAGTGCGCGCTGACCATCGCCGGCGGGCGTATCCGCAAGCGCGATCTGGATATTATCGGCGGCGACGCCCTGGCGTTCTTTAGCCGCTACCGGGTGGATATCGGCGTGGTCTCCGTCGGCGGCATCGACGAAGCCGGCGAGCTGTACGATTTTAACGATGATGAAGTAGTGGCGCGGCGGGCGTTAACCGCCGGCGCGGACGTCACGGTGCTGGCGATCGACAGCACCAAGTTTGGCCGCACGGCGCTGTGCCGCAACGGCCACGTCGGTGATTTTGACTACGTCGTCAGCGAGCGTCCCCCGACGGCGCAGCAGCGGGCGAGGCTGGCCCAGCGCCGAACGCAATGGCTGTGCCGCGACGCCGCCGCTGCCCTGCCGCTGTACGGCGAGTAGGCGCCTACTCCAGACGTTTACGCTTAAACTGGCCGGCGTCGATGTCGTACTGTTTCATCTTGCGCCACAGCGTGGTGCGCCCGATATTCAGCAGCTGCGACATCTCCTGAACCCGGCCGCTGGTCACCCGGGCGGCGTGGATAATCGCCTCTTTTTCAATGGCGCTGAAGGTCAGGCTGGCGGGAAGCAGCGACGAGGAGGTATCGCTGCCGGTACGTTCGGTAAACAGGTACTCCGGCAGGTTGCTCAGGCGCACGTGCCCGTTGTCGCTGCTGATCGCGACGTTTTCAATAATGCTGTTCAGTTCAAAATCATTCCCCGGCCAGGAGTAGTTCACCAGCTGCGCCAGGGCGTCGTCGTCCACCTTCAGGCGCGACGAGAAGCGCTTTTCCAGACTCCGCAGGCGGTTATGCACCAGCGAGGTGATACTGCTGCGCCGCGCCCGCAGCGGGGGGATCACGATTTCAAATGAGTGCAGCGCGTAGTACAGCTGGCGGCTAAAGCGGTTCTGCTCCACCAGGTTGGCGAGGTCGACGGTGGTCGTCGCGATCACCTTGACGTCCACCGGGATCAGCCGCCGGGCTTCGAGGCGGGTTAATACGCCCTGCTTAATGACCTGCAACAGCGCCGACTGCAGCTCCGGCGCCAGGTATTCGATTTTTTCCAGAAACAGGGTGCCGCCGTTGGCCAGCTCCAGCCGGCTCAGGCGGCCGTTTTCGTCGTCGGTCGGCGCGCTGCCCATAAAGTCCTGCCCGAGCGCGCCGTCGGCGTACAGCTGGCAGTTCACCGCGATATAGGGGCCGCCCGCGCGCTCGCTTTCGTTATGGATCGCCTGGCCGAGCAGCTCTTTGCCGACGCCCTCCTCCCCGCACAGCAGCACCGGAAAAGCGCCCCTCGCCGCCTGGCGACCAAAATGGATCAGCCGCCGGGTTTCCGGATCGTCCGCCGACATCTGCTCGAAGGTGTGGCTCACCTTGCCCAGCTGGCTGGTCATCAGCTGGCGCATCTGCTCTACCGGGTGCAGCAGCAGAATAAAGCTGTTGCCCTGCTCTTCGACAATCGGCTTCAGCGTAATCACCGCATCGACGAACTGGTGCTGGCTTTCGAAGGTGACCTCCGCATGGTTCAGCCCGCGCGCGTGCTTAATCGCCCGGCGCAGCAGCGCCGGCAGGGTGACCAGCTCATTAATATTGCGCCCCTGGCTGGCCTGCGCGTCGAGATGCAGCAGCGTCGCGGCCCGCGCGTTAAGGAACTGCAGGGTCCCCTGTTCGTTCCACGCCATCACCCCGTCGTCCATGCTTTCCAGCAGGCCGTACATCTGATTCAGATGGCGGTTGGACTCCGCCAGCAGGCTGTCGGTGAGCAGAGAATTGCCCACCTCCCGAGCGATGGCGAGGGTTAGCGACAGATCCGACGTCGCCTGTTGCTCCGTCAGGCAGCACAGCGAGATCGAGCCAAACAGCCGGCCGTGGTTATCAAACACCGGCGTCGAGCTGAACGACCACGGCCGCAGCGCCTGCTTAAAGTGGCTGTCGCCGGCGGTTTTTACCGGCTGCCCGAGCATCGAGGCCAGGGAGAGCGCGCAGCTGCCGATGATGCTTTCCGCGCAGTAGCTGCCGTCGCGAAAGCCCAGCCCGGCAAGCTGGTCAAGGGTCTGCGGATCGCCGCAGCGGCTGAGAATGCAGGCGGATTCGTCGAGGATAAACAGCCCGCAGGGGCGGTTATCCATAAACTCCCAGGCGTCCTCCAGCGCCGCCTGGCCAATCGTCAGCAGCGCGGTCTTGCGCCGGCAGATCGATTCAAACGTCAGCCCCTGCGCCTGGTGCGGCGCCTGCCAGGTTTCCCGCTGCATAAACTTGCTGCAGCGATGCCATGACTGGGTTATCACCGAAGAAAAGCTCTGAGTCTGCGCAGTCATATCCGTTTCCGCTGTGTTAAAAACGACTGTGTTAAAAACGACAACCCCTCCGGCAGTCGCTGCCGAAGGGGAGAAAAGGCCTCTTTGCTCTCCGGAAAAGAGGCTTAGCGGCGCGCTGTCACCGCGCCAGCCACTGCTGCCCCAGCAGATCGGCGGTCAGAATCGCGGCGTAGACGCTGCTGGCGGTGACCGGGAACGGCATATTGTGGATGGTTTCGCCCGGCGCGCAGGTCGCCTGCGCCACGGCCGCAATTTTCCCTTCGATATCCTCCTTGACGCCCATTTGCGCAAGGGTCACCGGCAGACCCACCTTCTGGCAGAAGTTCAGCACCGTTTCAATCTCTTCCAGCGGGCTGTTTTGCAGCACCAGCTGGGTCAGGGTGCCAAACGCCACTTTTTCGCCGTGGTACAGATGGTGGCACTCTTCCAGAATAGTAAAGCCGTTGTGGATCGCGTGCGCCCCGGCGAGACCGCTGCTTTCAAAGCCGATACCGCTGAGGTAGGTATTGGCTTCGACGATGCGCTCCAGGGCGTCGGTGACCACTCCCGCCTGGGCGGCAAGACGCGCCTTTTCCCCCTCGGCCAGCAGCGTATCATAACACAGGCGCGCCAGGCTCAAGGCCGCCGCCGTGGACTGGCCGCCCGCCATGCTGGTAGCTCTGGCGTCAAAGCAGGCCTTCGCTTCAAACCAGGTGGAGAGCGCGTCGCCCATCCCGGCCACCAGCAGGCGCACCGGCGCTTTGGCGATAATCGCCGTATCCATCACCACCATATCCGGGTTTTTCGGGTAGATCAGATACTCTTCAAACTCCCCCGCTTCGCTGTAGATAACCGACAGCGCGCTGGTTGGCGCATCGGTGGAGGCGATGGTCGGGATAACCACCACCGGCAGCTTCTGGTAAAAACCGATGGCCTTCGCCGTATCAAGCGTCTTGCCGCCGCCAACCCCCACCACGCCGCGGCAGCCGTGCTGCTGCAGAATCGCGCTCAGGCGGTTGATTTCCGCATGGCTGCACTCGCCGTTAAAGCGCTCGGCGTGGCAGCTAATATTGTGGCTATGCAGGCCGTTAAGCACCTTGTCTCCCGCCAGCTTCATGACGAAGTCGTCGGCAATCACGAAAAAGCTGTCCGCCAGGTTTTTGGCGTACTCGCCGAACAGCGTGGATGCATCGGGTCCCTGGAGATATTTGGCTGGAGATTGAATAACTTTTAGCATTCCTTTCATCCTCAAATAAGTGCATTTTTTTACATGATGAGCTCTATGAGCTCTGGCGCCGCTGCGTTCAGCCTTCTACTAACGAGGGGAACGGGAGCGCTGCCGGAGCGATGCAATCACTGTAGGGCGAGCGGAGAGCAAAAAAATCTTTCGCCTTTTTGTTCTGATATGGAACAGTAAAAATATTTTTGCGTTTCATATTGAAACATTAATCGCGATGAAACGCCGGGATTGCGATCCCGATCCGCCCGTTCAGCGAAAATTTGCGCAGCAGGCAGCATAGCTGACCGGTAAATCGGCCTCTTGCCGCGAAAAAAAACTAAAAACCCGCTTCGTCATCGCCGCTTATCCGCCGTGCGGCGGTATGAAAAAAACTGCTCTGGGTCGCATTTTGCTTTTTTCTTCGCAATAAACGTTTCATTACAGAACATTTATTAGCAATCGCGTTCCGGAATGAAACCAACTTCGGGCAGATTTTATTTTTCGTCAACTCAGCCAGAATCACTACATCGCCGGGCATCTCTCATCAGCTGGCGAAACCCTACACGATGACCGCCTCCGCCAGCAGAGAGGCCGCATCGAACCACTGCGACGGAGCATGAAGATGAAAAAACTGATTAATCGTGTCGAAGATGTCCTGAGCGAACAGCTGGCGGGCCTGGCGAAGGCCCATCCCGAATTAACGCTGCATCAGGACCCGGTGTACGTCACCCGCGCCGATGCGCCGGTCGCCGGCAAAGTGGCGCTGCTCTCCGGCGGCGGCAGCGGGCATGAGCCAATGCACTGCGGCTACATCGGTCGGGGCATGCTCTCCGGCGCCTGTCCCGGGGAGATCTTCACCTCCCCGACGCCGGATAAAATGTTTGAGTGCGCGATGAACATCGACGGCGGCGAAGGCGTGCTGCTGATCGTCAAAAACTACACCGGCGATATTTTGAATTTCGAAACCGCCGCCGAGCTGCTGCACGAGAGCGGCGTCAAGGTCACCACCGTGGTGATCGATGATGACGTGGCGGTGAAGGACAGCCTCTACACCGCCGGCCGCCGGGGCGTGGCCAACACCGTGCTGATTGAAAAGTTGGTAGGCGCCGCCGCCGAACGCGGCGACTCGCTGGAAGCCTGCGCCGAGCTGGGCCGCAGGCTCAATAACCTCGGCCACTCCATCGGCGTCGCCCTCGCGGCCTGCACCGTTCCGGCCGCCGGGCAGCCCTCCTTTGAGCTGCAGGATAACGAAATGGAGTTCGGCGTCGGCATCCACGGCGAACCGGGGATTGACCGCCGCGCCTTCAGCTCTCTCAACCAAACCGTGGACGAAATGTTTGCCACCCTGCTGGAAAACGGCACCTACAGCCGCACCCTGCGCCAGTGGGACCCGGCCAAAGGCTGCTGGCAGGACGTCCAGCAGAGTAAACAGGCGCTACAGAACGGCGACCGCGTCATCGCGCTGGTCAACAACCTCGGCGCCACGCCGCTGTCGGAGCTGTACGGCGTCTACAACCGCCTCGCCGAACGCTGCGAAGAGAGCGGGATCGCCATCGCCCGCAGCCTTATCGGCAGCTACTGCACATCTCTGGATATGGTGGGCTTTTCCATCACCCTGCTGAAGGCCGACGACGAGACGCTGGCCCTGTGGGATGCCCCTGTCCACACCCCGGCGCTGAACTGGGGCCATTAAGGAGCACAACATGTCACTGAACAGAACCCAGATCGTTAACTGGCTCTACCGCTGCGGCGAGATCTTTACCAAAGAGCGGGATTTTCTCACCGGGCTGGATAAAGAAATCGGCGACGCCGACCACGGCCTGAACATGCATCGCGGCTTCAGCAAGGTGGTGGAAAAGCTGCCCTCGATTGCCGATAAGGACATCGGTTTTATCCTTAAAAATACCGGGATGACGCTGCTCTCCAACGTCGGCGGCGCCAGCGGCCCGCTGTTCGGCACCTTCTTTATCCGCGCGGCCCAGGTGACCCAGGCGCACCAGAGCCTCAGCCTCGACGAGCTGTACCAGATGATGCGCGAAGGCGCGGACGGCGTGGTCAACCGCGGCAAGGCGGAGCCGGGAGATAAAACGATGTGCGACGTCTGGCTACCGGTGGTGGAATCGCTGCGCCATTCCAGCGAGCAGCATCTGTCGCTGCACGCCGCGCTGGACGCCGCCAGCCAGCAGGCGGAGATCGCCGCCCGCGCCACCATCACCATGCAGGCGCGCAAGGGCCGCGCCAGCTACCTCGGCGAGCGCAGCATCGGGCATCAGGATCCGGGCGCGACCTCGGTGATGTTTATGATTCAGGAGCTGGCCGCGGCAGCCAAAGAGTAAGGAAAAAGCGATGGTAAACCTGGTGATTGTGTCTCATAGCGCCCGTCTGGGCGAAGGCGTCGGCGAGCTGGCCCGGCAGATGTTAATCGGCGACGGCTGCCGGCTGGCGATCGCCGCCGGGATTGACGATCCCGAGAGCCCGATCGGCACCGATCCCATTAAGGTGATGGAGGCCATTGAGTCCGTTGCCGACGCCGATCACGTGCTGGTGATAATGGATATCGGCAGCGCCCTGCTGAGCGCCGAAACGGCGCTGGATCTTCTCGATCCGGCCATCGCCGCGAAGGTTCGCCTCTGCGCGGCGCCGCTGGTCGAAGGTACGCTGGCGGCGACGGTCAGCGCGGCGACGGGATCAACGATCGACAAGGTTATCGAGGATGCCATGAACGCGCTGGAAGCCAAGCGCCTCCAGCTGGGGTTACCATCGCCCGCCCAGGCCGCCCCCGAGGCGGCTCCCTTTGCCGATGACGACGGCGCGCGGTCGGTTTCGGTGGTGATTCACAACCACAACGGCCTGCACGTTCGTCCGGCCTCGCGCCTGGTGGCGGCGCTAGCCGGCTTCAGCGCCGATCTGCTGCTGGAGAAAGACGGCAAGTGCGTGGCGCCGGACAGCATCAATAAGATCGCGCTGCTGCAGGTGCGCCGCGACGACAGGCTAAGGCTGCTGGCCCGCGGGCCGGATGCCGAGGCGGCGTTGGCCGCATTCCAGGCGCTGGCGGCGGAGAATTTTGGCGAGCAGCCGGATGCCGCCCCGGCGTCCCCCGCCCCCTGCGCCGCGCGGGTCCAGGGGAAGGCGCTGCTTTATCCCCTGCCGCATGCCGAGCCGCGGCGGCGAAACAGCGCCAATAGCGTCAAAGAGCAGCGGCGCCTGAAGCAGGCCATCGACCAGACGCTGGCGGATCTCAACGCCCTGACCCGGCTGGCGGAGGAGCGCTACTCCGCCGATATCGCGGCCATTTTCTCCGGCCATCATACCCTGCTCGACGACCCGGAGCTCTATGACGCCGCCTGCGCCATCCTGAGCAAGGAGCAGTGCTGCGCCGAGTGGGCGTGGTACCAGGTGCTGGTCGATCTCAGCCAGCAGTATCGCCGGCTGAGCGATAGCTATCTGCAGGCGCGCTATATTGATATCGAAGATCTGCTCCACCGCACCCTGCACCATCTTCAGGGCCGCAGCGAGCTGCCGCTGGCGGTAAATGAACCGGTGATTATCATCGCCGATAATATCTTCCCCTCTACCGTCGTGCAGCTCGACGCCCGGCAGGTCAAAGGCATCTGCCTGCAGGAGGGAAGCGACGTTTCCCACGGCGCGATTATCGCGCGCCAGGCCGGGATCGCCTGCCTGTGCCAGCAGGGCGACGCGCTGAAAACGCTGCGCAGCGGCGATGCCATCACCCTTGATGTCGCCGGAAGGCGCATTATCCGCAGGTAGCCCGCTTCCTGCCGACTGACCTCACGCCGGAGGCCGCGCCTCCGGGGATTTTTTTCGCTCAACCTCCAGGAACCGTTATGTCTCAATTCTTTTTTAATCAGCGCAGCAGCCTCGTCAGCGACGTTATTGAAGGGGCGATTATCGCCAGCCCGTGGAATAACCTCGCGCGGCTGGAGAGCGATCCGGCGATCCGCGTGGTCGTGCGCAGCGATCTGAATAAGAGCAACGTCGCGGTGATCTCCGGCGGCGGATCCGGCCACGAGCCGGCCCACGTGGGCTTTATTGGTAAAGGTATGCTCACCGCCGCCGTCTGCGGCGATATTTTTGCCTCACCGAGCGTCGACGCGGTGCTGACGGCCATCCAGGCGGTCACCGGCGAAGCGGGCTGCCTGCTGATCGTCAAGAACTATACCGGCGATCGCCTGAACTTTGGCCTCGCGGCGGAGAAAGCGCGCCGTCTGGGCTACCGCGTCGAGATGCTGATCGTCGGCGACGATATTTCGCTGCCGGATAACAAACATCCGCGCGGCATCGCCGGGACCATCCTGGTACACAAGGTGGCGGGCTACTTCGCCGAACGCGGCTACAACCTGACAACCGTGCTGCGTGAAGCGCAGCACGCGGCGAACAACACCTGCAGCCTCGGCCTCGCGATCTCCAGCTGCCACCTGCCGCAGGAGGCTGAAGAGGCCCCGCGTCGTCATCAGGATCGGGCCGAGCTGGGGATGGGCATCCACGGCGAGCCCGGCGCCTCAGTTATCGCCACCCAGAACAGCGCGCAGATTATGCAGCTGATGGTGGAGAAGCTGACCGCGGCCCTGCCGGAAACCGGCCGCCTGGCGGTGATGCTCAATAATCTCGGCGGCGTGTCTGTCGCGGAAATGGCGATCCTCACCCGCGAGCTGGCTAACACCCCGCTCCATCAGCGCATTGACTGGCTGATTGGCCCGGCTTCGCTGGTCACCGCCCTGGATATGAAAGGCTTCTCGATTACCGCGATCGTGCTGGAAGAGAGCATTGAGAAAGCGCTGCTCTCCGAGGTGGAAGCCGCCGGCTGGCAGAAGCCGGTTCAGCCGCGCGCCGTCGGCGTTATGCCCTGCTCGCTGCGCAGCAGCCGCGTCGAGTTCCAGCCTTCAGACCATAGCGTGGTGGCGGGCTACGTCGGGACGGTGACCGCCACGCTGTCCGATCTTGAGGCTCATCTGAACGCGCTGGATGCCAAAGTCGGCGACGGCGACACCGGCTCAACCTTCGCCGCCGGCGCACGCGACGTGGCCGACATGCTGACTCTCCGCCAGCTGCCGCTCGCCGACCTCGCCACCCTGTTTGCGCTGATCGGCGAACGCCTGACCGTGGTGATGGGCGGCTCCAGCGGCGTGCTGATGTCTATTTTCTTTACCGCCGCCGGGCAGAAACTGGAACAGGGCGCCGGCGTCGCCGAAGCGCTGAACGCCGGTCTGGCGCAGATGAAGTTTTACGGCGGGGCGGACGAAGGCGATCGCACCATGATTGACGCGCTGCAGCCGGCGCTGGCGTCGCTGCTGGCGGCGCCTGAAGACCTGCGGGCGGCGTTTGCCGCGGCCGAGGCCGGGGCGGAGAGCACCCTTCACGCCAGCAAAGCCAACGCCGGGCGCGCGTCGTATCTCAATAGCGACAGCCTGCTGGGCAATATGGATCCGGGCGCCTACGCGGTGGCGATGGTGTTTAAGGCCCTGGCGGAGAAATAGAACGAGTCGGACATTCCCGCAGGCGCCTGCGGGAATGTAGGAAAGCTGGGAGTTTTGGCAATACGGCCCGGGATTGCGCGGCGCTTACTTACTGTGCCAGTAGGCCTGGGAGCGCACCAGCTGCGGGTCAATCTCTTCCCCCTTAAAGCGCTCAAGCAGCGATTTCACCACCGCGCCTTCACCGGTCACCCAGATAAAGTAGTCCTCCGCCGGGACGTTCACCTGCGCCAGACGTTCGGCAACGGCGGACGGATTATGGCCCACCAGCCACTCAATGTTGAAGCCTTCGAACTCCGCCAGATAGTCTTTATATGATTCATCGGCGATGGTGACGATCGCCGTCACCTGCGGCCGAACCGGCAGCTGGCTTAATGCCCGCAGGCGGCGAAGCAGCGCGGGCATGCCGGACTCATCGCCAACGTACAGCTGCCAGGCATAATCTTCCGGCACCACCAGCGAGCCGCGCGGCCCGCCAATCACCAGCTTATCGCCAACGCCTGCCTCCAGCGCCCAGCGGCTGGCGATACCGCCGTCATGAATAAAGAAATCATAGGCCAGCTCGTGGCGTTCGGCGTCGTACAGCGGCGTGTAGTCGCGGCTCGCCGGGCGCACGCCCTCGCCCCAGTTAATACCTTCATCCGTCACCTGCGGCGGCGTAAAGGTCGCCCCCTCCTGCGGGAAAAAGAGCTTGGTATGGTCGTCAAAACCCTGCGAAACGAAACCATCCAGCGCTTCGCCGCCCAGCACGATACGCTGGAAGCCGGCGCCCACGCGCTCCACGCGCAGCACGGTGAGCTCGCGGAAACGGAGTTCGTTTTGTACGCGTTGCGGATACTGCGTTTTTTTCATTGTTGTCATCATCAGCGGCCTTCGTGAAATTAAATAGATATATCTAAACTTGCTGCAAATGATAATGATTGCCATTAAAAAAGAATGCAAGATCTTTTTTGATATAGCCTAACCAAAGGGCATAAAAGTCCAAAAAGTAACTTAATATCCTTTTATTTCAATTCATTGAAATTAACACCTTCATCATGCTTGCCTGGTAAATACATTTAGATATAAATTAGATATATCAAAATAAACAGGAGCTAACGATGCACAACCATCATGAAGAAGAGCACGACTCGCGCGATCATCACGCTGAACGAGGCGATCGCGGGCGAAGAGGCGGCGGGCGGCGCCAGCGCTTCTTCGGTCACGGCGAGCTGCGGCTGGTTATCCTCGATATCCTCACCCGCAGCGCCAGCCACGGCTACGAGCTGATTAAAGAGATCGAGAGCCTGACCCAGGGCAACTACAGCCCGAGCCCGGGCGTTATCTACCCCACCCTCGACATGCTGCAGGATCAGGGGCTGATCGGCGTTGAAGAGGAAAACGGGCGCAAAAAAATCTCAATCAGCGAAGACGGTCGCCGCCTGCACGAGGAAAACCTGCCGTCCCTGACCCATATTCAGGAGCGTCTTCAGGCGCGGATGGTCGGCTACGAGCTGCGCAAAAATCCGCAGATGAAGCGGGCGCTGGGGAATTTTAAAGCCGTGCTCGATTTAAAAGTGAATCAGCAGGCCATCAGCGAAGCGCAGCTCAAGCAGATTATTGCCGTCATCGACCGCGCGGCGATGGAGATTTCCCAGCTCGATTAAACCGTCGCGGTGCGCTTCTGCCCCGGCGTTGGGCAAAGCGCACCGCGGCGAAGCACGCGGCCCAGGTCCGCGGAGCGCATGCCGCGCCCGCTCAGGAGTAAAGCATGCCAATAATATCGCTATAAGATTAAATATTGCGCAATCGCGCTTTCACGCTGCGTTTATCCCGATTTTCAGCTCCTGCACCGAAGTGGCGTAATCCCTGCAATACTTAACTCAGTATCATGTGATACGCCCATCCCAGGAGCACACTTTGAACAGGTTACCTTCCAGCGCATCGGCTCTGGCCTGTAGCGCACACGCACTGAATCTCATTGAGAAGCAAACGCTCGATCATGAGGAGATGAAAGCACTTAACCAGGAGGTCAGAGAGTACTTTAAAGAGCACGTGAATCCGGGGTTTTTAGCATATCGAAAATCTGTTACCGCTGGCGGGGATTACGGAGCCGTAGAGTGGCAGGCGGGAAGTTTAAATACGCTTGTCGACACCCAGGGGCAAGAGTTTATTGATTGTCTGGGTGGCTTTGGAATTTTTAATGTAGGGCACCGTAATCCAGTCGTTGTTTCCGCCGTAGAGCACCAGCTCGCTAAGCAACCTCTTCATAGTCAGGAACTGCTCGACCCCCTGCGGGCCATGCTCGCCAAAACGCTGGCGGCCCTGACCCCGGGCAAGCTGAAGTACAGCTTCTTTTCCAATAGCGGCACCGAATCGGTCGAAGCGGCGCTGAAGCTCGCTAAAGCCTATCAGTCCCCGCGCGGCAAGTTTACCTTTGTGGCTACCAGCGGCGCTTTCCACGGCAAATCGCTGGGCGCGCTGTCCGCTACCGCCAAATCGACGTTCCGTAAGCCGTTTATGCCGCTGCTGCCGGGATTCCGTCACGTGCCGTTTGGCGACATCAACGCCATGCGCACGCTGCTCAGCGAGTGTAAGAAAACCGGCGATGACGTCGCGGCGGTGATCCTTGAGCCGATCCAGGGCGAAGGCGGAGTGATCCTGCCGCCGCAGGGCTATCTCCCGGCGGTGCGTAAGCTGTGCTACGAGTTTGGCGCGCTGCTGATCTTCGACGAAGTGCAGACCGGTATGGGCCGCACCGGCAAAATGTTTGCCTGCGAGCATGAGAACGTCCAGCCGGACATTCTGTGTCTCGCCAAGGCGCTCGGCGGCGGCGTGATGCCGATTGGCGCGACGGTTGCCACCGAGGAGGTGTTCTCGGTGCTGTTCGACAACCCGTTCCTGCACACCACTACCTTCGGCGGTAACCCGCTGGCCTGCGCCGCGGCGCTGGCGACGATCAACGTTCTGCTGACGGAGAATCTGCCGGCGCAGGCCGAGCAGAAAGGCGACCTGCTGCTGGACGGCTTCCGCCTGCTGGCTCGCGAGTATCCGGAACTGGTAAACGAGGTCCGCGGTAAAGGGATGCTGATGGCCATTGAATTCGTGGATAACGAAATCGGCTATAGCTTTGCCAGCCTGATGTTCCGCCAGCGGGTGCTGGTGGCCGGCACCCTGAACAACGCGAGGACGATCCGCATCGAACCGCCGCTGACGCTGACCCTCGAGCAGTGCGATCTGGTGCTGAAGGCGGCGCGGAACGCGCTGGCCGAGCTGCGGGTTTCAGTGGAAGAGGCCTGAGGATAGTCAACAAAAAGCCCGGTGAAAACGATATTCACCGGGCTTTTTTACGCCTGCCGTTCCGTCATACTGACCCGGGAGACGCGTTATCGCCCGGCTTTCATCCTTATACAATGCGCCGTTTGCCCATCAAGTTAATATGTCGCCCATTCATTCCATGAGTCAGTATAGATAATATTACCATCGCAATGCTTCCAGGTAATTTTTTCATAGCGCATAAGAACCGTTTCAAGATGCGTTCCTGTATTTGCTCCTGGGTATAAATCCGGTGTGATTGACGTCAGCTTTACGTTTTCAAGAATAATATTGAAGTACTCCTGCTCTAATCCAGCCTCAATAATCTGGTACATTTTGAACGTCGCCGATTGCAGGGTTTTCCCGGTGCTTAGCGCGCGATAAAGCATTGGAGTCACGCGATCGAATTCTTTTTGGAACATGATCGGCATATGAACACGCGTACCGGTCAGTTTTCCGGTATTGCCGTCAACTGGAATATTGACGTTATCGGTGAACGATTTCAACTCGATAGCACCTTCACGACCCAATACAAGCGATGGGCCAACCATCGGTGAACCATTTTCATCCGTCAACCATAAATAAGCTGGGTTCGACATAAAAGATCCTTTTCGTAGTAATTATTTGTCGTACTTATCAAATCGTGCCGTAAACTTAGGTAATATAATGATTAGTACTATGATTGAAACTACTGTTAGTGCCAACCAATATCTCGGGAAGAATTCAAGATAAAAAAAAGCAAACCCTATAAGGCAAACCAAAAGAAGTCCTTCATTAAAAATAAGTGACAGTATGGTTTTAAACATAGTATTTTCTCTTTACAGCAGAATAAAAACAATCGAAATTCTGATAATATTTTATCTGAAAATTTTTTATCATGTCGGATAAAATGGGTTCAAGAAAGTAGTAAAGCATTTCTAATTCTGCGTTGTAGAGTATTGCGTAGTATTTTGGTTCCAGCATTTTTAGCCTACGGGCAGCAAGAGCACATTTCTGATCGCTCCCAAATACCTGGAATATCCAAACAACTTTAGGAACCCGCACTGCAAGCCTTTCAACAATCGTACGAGATACTAACTCTGACATTGATAATGCCTCAGACAAGGCAACTGCAAGGCCCAAACGCGTAGCCCTATTTGCTGGCATACTGGCAACAATCCCTGCGGCTATTGAATCAGTAGAACGCATCATGCCCTTTTGGTTTCCATTTTCCGTATCATCTATGACCATTTGAAAGTAGAGGTAGAGCATATGACCTATCACGTCACGGTATCGGTAAATGGAACGGATGGAATATATCATCCTTTTTTCTTCGGAGTACAATTGCTCGCAAATATCGTGATATGACGGGATAAGACATGAGGAATACCAGCTTACCCGCTCAATTCCTGAGTAAATATCAGAACCAATACCCTTCATTGCTTTCCATGTGGAGGTCACGCCCTGTTGTCCATAAACAGCTAACTGCCTGTCACTTTGTAACTTCATCTTTAAATAGCTTGAGGCCTTCATAAAGTGTCCTTACTTTTAATATTGTTACATGGAATATATGCCGAAAAAACAAACAACTCAAATAAAAATCACAAAAAAACTTTAAACTCTCGAAGTGTTCATTCGTAGAGTGCTAATTAATACTTTAATTAGCAGTTCATTTCTGGATGTATAAACATGCTGAATATATCAAGAGTGGGATTCATTGGAGCCGCTAACGGTATTAAGGCATAACCATACACGCGACATAAACAATAAAAAAAGATCGCAGTGCGCTGCGGTAAGAATAGTGAAGGATGATACATCTAAACCGAATATTGTAGAAGCGACGTGAGAATAAATTCATTCTGTTGTACGAAAGGATTATTTATGGAGGGAGGCTCTCAATTGAAATTTAAATTCCCGAAGCAAATTATATTTTCCAGATCAATGAATGGATAAGGCCCATACTGCGAACCACTCTTTGGTTTACTGAGCAATAAAATCTTTCTTCACCACGGCGTTAAAATCGCCACCAATGACCTGGCCCCTAAAGTGGTACATCCCCGTATCCACGGAAATGTCCCTCGCCCCCCTCCAGCCGGGACGTGGCCTGCGGTAATCCGTTCGCCGGACGATCCCGCAGGCCAGTTTCCGATGCTATTCCGGCAGCAGGCCAATAAAGCTGCGCTTCTGCCGCGGCTGCGACATCATCTCATCCAGCTTCTCGACGCAGGCCAGATAGTGCGGCGTTTTTTTGTGTGCCAGCACCGCTTCGTCATCCGTATAGGCCTCATAGATGAAGAACCGCGTCTTCACCTCCGGGTCCTGCAGAACGTCGAAGCGCAGGTTGCCCGGCTCCTGCAGCGCCCCTTCATGGTTCGCGCGAAAGACCTCGAGAAACTCACGCACCCGCTCCGGCTTGATATTAATTTCGACCAGCGTCACATTCATTTCAGCTCCCCCTGCTTCTCCTCCTGCCAGAACTGATACGCCTCGCGGGCGCTCATATTCTCGTGGACCACTTTCTTCACCGCCTTCAGCATAGCGCGCGGCGCGCTGGACTGGAAAATATTGCGCCCCATATCGACGCCGGATGCGCCCTGGTCGATCGCTCGCCAGCACATCTCCAGCGCCTCCTGCTCCGGCAGTTTTTTGCCGCCGGCGATCACGATCGGCACCGGGCAGCTGGCGGTGACTTTTTCAAAGCCTTCCTCAACAAAATAGGTTTTTACGAACTGCGCCCCCATCTCGGCGGCAATGCGGCTGGCCAGCGAGAAATAGCGCGCGTCGCGGGTCATCTCTTTGCCGACCCCGGTAACCGCCAGCACCGGCATGCCGTAGCGGTTCCCGGCGTCCACCAGCTTAATAATGTTGCCGATCGACTGATGCTCGTATTCGCTGCCGATATAGACCTGCGCCGCGACCGCGCAGACGTTGAGGCGCAGCGCGTCCTCCATCGTCACCGCCACGCACTCGTTGGAAAGCTCACTGAGGATCGAGTTACCGCCGGAGGCGCGCAGCACCACCGGCTTGTTGGTGCCCGCCGGTACCGTGCTTCTTAAAATACCGCGGGTACACATCAGCACATCGGTCTCAGCGAACAGCGGGGCGATGGAGAGATCGATCCGCTCCAGCCCGGTGGTCGGCCCCTGAAAATAGCCGTGGTCGAAGGCCAGCATTACCGTGCGGTTGCTGTGTGGGTTAAAGATGCGCGCCAGCCGGGACTGCATCCCCCACTCCAGCGAGCCGCAGCCCTTCAGGCCGTAGAGCACGTTCTGCTGCGGTCGACCCAGGCCAAAGTCCTTCCCCTCTTTGATATCGTCTAAATCTGCCATTTCATCCCCCGTCAGAAGTCGTAGTTATTGATGTTCTCTTTGGTGAACACCACGCGCTCCGGCAGCAGCACGATGCCGTTGCCTTTCGCCTCATACTGGTAGCCCTGGACGCTGTTCGGCTCGACCTTCAGCGTCCCGATATCTTTCACATCCACGCTATCGCCGACGTTAAGATCGCCTTTTTTCAGCAGACGATCGGCGACGTTAACCGCAATTTTCCCCTGCTGGACCACGTCCCACAGGCCGAAAGCCTTCACCGTGCCGCGCTCGACGTACGGACGCATGACGTTCGGGGTGCTAAAGCCGACGATCGCCACTCCCTGACGTTTGAGGTTCTCCGCCGCCTGCGCCGCCGCCGGCAGCGCGTTGGCGTCCGGGGCGATAATGGCGTCGAGATCCGGGTAGGCTTTTAAGATGCCTTCAGCGGTTTGCAGCGATTTGGTGGCATCGTTATAGCCGAACTGGGTGGTCACCACCTGCCAGTTCGGATGCTCTTTGGCAATCTTCGCTTTGGCCTCTTTAACCCACTGGTTCTGGTCGGTTACCGTCGGGCTGGAGTAGAAGAACGCCACCTTAGCGGCGGGTTTGGTCACCTGCTGCGAGGCCATATCCACCAGCAGGCCGCCGAGCTGCTGCGGGGTGCCCTGGTTGATGTAGATGCTGCGGCACTCGGGTTTGGTATCGGAGTCCCAGGTCAGCACCTTCACGCCGCGCTGCATCGCGCGCTTGAGCGCCGGGCACAGGCCGTCCGGCGACACGGCGGAGACGATAATCGCGTTGTAGCCCTGATTGACGAAGTTGTTGATCAGCTGAACCTGCCCGGAGACGCTCGGTTCGGTCGGGCCGTCGTAGGTGACGTCGACGCCCAGCGCCTTGCCCGCCTCTTTCGCGCCGTTGCCGCCGCTGGTAAAGAAGCCCACGCCGACGAGTTTAGGGATAAAGGCAATGCGGTCTGCGGCCTGGGCGGTCGCCACGCTCAGCGCCAGCGCCAGGGCGCTCATCTGCAGGATTCGTTTGGTGTTCATCGTATGTTTATGCTCCGATTGTTATTGAGGGTATGCGCGAGAAAGGCGTCGCCAGGTCATACGCACCCATTCACGGTGCAGGCTCAGCGAGCGCCCCATCACCACCACAACCAACAGCGCCCCTGACAGCGCGCTCGACACCTGGTTGGGGATGCCGACCATCTGTAGACCTTGCTGTAAATATCCCACCAGCAGCGCCGCCAGCGCCGTGCCGATAATGGAACCTGAACCGCCGTAGATATTGGCCCCGCCAAGCACCGCGGCGGTCAGCGCCGGCATCAGCAGGTCGCGGCCGAGGTCCGAGCGCGCCGAGCCAAAATAGGAGACCATCACCAGCGCGGCGATGGCCGAGGCCACGCCCACCAGGCCGTACAGCACGTACGGTATGCCGTTAACGGAGAGCGCGGCATAGCGCGCGGCGCGCGGGTTTTGCCCGAGCAGAAACAGATGGCGGCCAAAGCGCCCGCGGTGGGCCAGCAGCCAGAAGAAAAAGGTGATGACGATAAACAGCACCAGCGGCAGCGGCAGGCCGAACAGCGTCAGGTTGGCGAAGGCGGTGAAGGCGTCGGGGAAGCCGCCAATCCCTTCATAGCCGGTCGCGCCCGCCATGCCGGAGAGCAGCAGCGCCCCGCCGCCGTAGAGGTAAAGAGTGCCGAGGGTGATCACCAGCGGGCTGATGCCGGTGTAGTGGATCAGCGCCGCGTTAATCAGCCCGCACAGCAGGCCCAGCGCCAGGGTGAGCGGGATGGCCAGCCCCATCGGCCAGCCCGCCTGCATCATCACCCCCAGCGCGATGGCGCACAGGCCGATGGTCGAGCCGAGCGAAATATCGATGCCGCCGCTAATGATCACCAGGGTCAACGGCAGGGCCACGATGCCGATACAGATAAAATCGCTGGTGCTGAACAGCAGCATATTGATATCCAGCATCCGCGGGTTAATGGCCCCGAACAGCAGAATTTCCACCACCAGCAGCGCCAGCAGCGCGCTTTCCCAGCTGAGCTTCATCACGCCACCTCTTTGTTTTTACGCTTTGTGAACGGGGCCACGCGCTTTCCCCCCTTGTTACCGGGCTGAAAGCGGGCATATTTCAGCGCCCGCTGGTGGCGGCTCAGCGCCTGGCGCAGCCGCCCGTCGAGCACCAGCACGCCGAGCAGCACCAGGCCGGCGATAAAGTCGTTCCACCACGCCGGGAGCCTGAGCAGCACCAGCACGGTATCAATCTGAGTGAGGAAGAAGGCGCCGAGAAACGCGCCGATAAGCGTCCCGGTGCCGCCGAGCAGGGAAATCCCGCCGAGCACGCAGGCGGCGATGGCCTTCATCTCCAGCCCGCTGCCGGTCTGGTTGGGCACGAAGCCAATCTGGGCGGCAAAAACGACGCCCGCGCAGGCGGCCAGCATGCCGTTAAGGGTGAAGGCGAGCATCCGCGTGCGGTTGACCGCCACGCCAAGCTGGCGCGCGGCGGTCAGGTTGTCGCCGACGGCGTAGAAATCGCGGCCGGCGGCGGTGCGCGACAGCGTCCAGGCGCCGGCCAGCAGCAGTATCAGCACCAGCCAGCCCAGCGGCGAGACGCCGATAAATGCCGGCTCCGAGAGCGACTTGAGGCTATCCGGCAGGCCTTCGATCCATTTACCGCCGGTCCACAGCAGCATCACCCCGCGGTACAGCCCGAGTGTGCCAAGAGTGGCGACAATCGCCGGGATGCGCAGCCCCACCACCAGCAGGCCGTTAAAGGCCCCCGCCAGCGCGCCGATCGCCAGCGCAAACGCAATGGCCGCCATCAGACCGTAGCCACCGTTGAGCGCCACGCCCACCGCGATGGCGCTCAGGCCGACGGTTGAACCGACGGAAACGTCGATGTTGCGGGTCAGCATCACCAGCGTCGCCCCGAGCGCCAGTAGGCAGAGGATCTGCGAGCTGGCGAAGATCATCCCCAGGGTCTGCAGGCTGAAGTAGGCCGGGTTGAGCGCCACCAGCCCGGCAAACAGCACCACGATGGCGAGAAAGGCGCTCAGTTCGCGATTTTTCAATAACGTTTTCATGCCGCTCCTCCAAATGCCAGCGTCATCATGCGTTCGACGGTCACCGCCTGCCGCTCCAGCTCGCCGCTCTGTCGACCCTGATGCATCACCAGCACCCGCTCGGCCAGGCCAACGAACTCGTCCAGATCGCTGGAGATCATCAGCACCGCCACGTTCTGCGCGGCGACGCTTTTCAGCAGCTGGTAGATATCGGCGCGAGCGGAGACGTCCACGCCGCGCGTCGGCTCGTCGACGATCAGCAGCAGCGGGTTGGCCTCAAGGCAGCGCGCCAGCAGCACCTTCTGCTGGTTACCGCCGGAGAGGGTGCGCACCGGCTGGTCGCTATCGGCAAATTTGATCCCCAGCGCCCGGTGATAGCGCTCCACCACCGCCGCCTCGCGTTTATCCTGCTGCCACAGCGACGGCTGGTTAAACATCACCGTATTCCAGCGCACCGGCGCATCGAGAAACAGCCCGGAGACCTGGCGGTCTTCCGGCAGATAGACCAGCCCGCCGGCAAGCCGCGCGCGGACGCTGGCGCCGCTGATGTCGCGGTTCTCCAGCCAGACCCGCCCCGCCCGCGGCGGCCGCAGGCCGTAGAGGGTTTCGGCAAATTCGGTGCGCCCGGATCCCACCAGCCCGGCGAGGCCGACGATCTCCCCGGCGTAGATCTCAAGGTTTAGATCGATAAAGCCCTCGCCGGTGAGATCCTCCACCCGCAGCACCGGGAAGTCCTGCGGCTGGGTGCGTCGGTTGCCCGGCAGCGCCAGCCACAGCGTCTGCGTATCGCTGAGGGCGTGCTCCCGGTCGGCGGGGGTCATAGCGCTCACCAGCTGATTGTCGCTGTAGTCTGCGGTGTGCCCGCTGAGCACCACCGCGCCGTCGCGCATGACCGAGACGTGGCTGGCGATCTGGCGGATCTCCGGCAGCTTGTGGGAGATAAAGACGATGCCGACGCCGAGATCCTGCAGCGCGCGGATCTGGCAAAACAGACGCGCCGTTTCGCCCGGCGTTAAGGAGGCGGTGGGCTCGTCGAGGATCAGGATCTGCGCTTTGCGCATCAGGCCGCGCAGAATCTCGACCATTTGCTGATCCGCCACCTCAAGGGTGCTGGCCGCCGCGTCGAGGTTCAGCTGGCAGCTGAGCTGCTGCAGCTTTTCCTGCAGCAGCGCGGCGCTATCGGCGCGCTTCGGCAGGCGGAACAGGATGTTTTCCCGCACCGTCAGGTTGGGGAACAGCATCGGCTCCTGGGGCACCAGATAGACGCCCTGCTGATGGGCCAGCGCAGGCGTCAGACGCGCAAAGGTGCTGCCGCCGAGGGCCAGCTCGCCGCTGTCGGGGGTTTCTACGCCGGCGACAATCTTCATCAGCGTCGATTTTCCGGCGCCGTTGCCGCCCATCAGGGCGTGCACCTGGCCGGAAAATAACGTGAAATCAATCGCCTTCAGCACGCTAATGCCGGAGAACTGTTTGCAGATTTGGCGGGCTTCAAGCAGTGGCTTCATTATCACGCCTCGGTTTGAACAAATGATTTTTTAATTTAATAATGTTCAAAAGCGTAGACCCTGAACTATATTTACAACCGTGCGAGGATCACAGTTTTATGCTTTAGATCGTTTGGAAAAAACCAGCGAACAGCCAAAGATCGGTTTTGCCGGCCGGCTCACATTTTCCGACCGTGCAAGAGCGAACATATGATCTAAATTTTTATAAGAGTTCACTTTATGAGCGAAAAACGCATTACGGAAGAGAGCCGCTACGCCGGGCTGGCGTTAGCCGAGGAAGAGCTGGTGGCGCGGGTCGCCTGGTGCTACTACCACGATGGCCTGACGCAGAACGACATTGGCGAGCGCCTGGGGCTGCCAAGGCTGAAGATCTCCCGGCTGCTGGAGAAAGGTCGCCAGTCCGGGGTGATCCGCGTGCAGATCAACTCCCGCTACGAAGGCTGCCTGGCGCTGGAGACCGAGCTGCAGCGGCGTTTCGACCTCAAGATTGCGCGCGTGCTGCCGGCGCTGAACACCCCGCCGATGAATACCCGCCTGGGGATCGGCGCGGCGCAGTCGCTGATGGGCGTCCTGGCGCCGGGGCAGCTGCTGGCGGTCGGCTTTGGCGAAGCCACCATGAGCTGCCTGCAGCATCTGAGCGGTTTTATCAGCTCTCAGCAGGTGCGGCTGGTGACCCTTTCCGGCGGCGTGGGCCCCTACATGACCGGCATCGGCCAGCTGGACGCCGCCTGTAGCGTCAGCATTATCCCGGCTCCGCTGCGGGTCTCCTCCGCCGACGTCGCCGAGATCCTGCGTCGGGAGTCGAGCGTACGCGACGTGATCCTCGCCGCCACCGCGGCGGACGCGGCGGTGGTGGGCATCGGGGCTATCGACCAGCGCCGCGACGCCACCATTCTGCGTTCCGGCTATATCAGCGAGGGCGAACAGCTGATGTACGCCCGCAAAGGGGCGATAGGCGACATTTTAGGTTACTTCCTGCAGGCCGACGGTAGGCGGGTTGAGGGTCTGGAAATTCACCGGGAACTGCTCGGCGTAACCCTCGACGAGCTGGCGCAGCTGCCGACCATCGTCGGCGTTGCCGGAGGAACGGAAAAAGCGCAGGCGATTTACGCGGCCCTGATCGGCAAGCGGATTAATGGCCTGGTAACGGAAGAGACAACAGCACGCGCGGTGCTCACGCTGGCCTCCTGACGGCCCTGCGCCGCGCAACACCAGCGAGGCGCATGTCATGAGTTACCTGTTAGCGTTAGATGCCGGGACCGGCAGCATTCGGGCGGTCATTTTCGATCTTGCGGGGCGCCAGGTGGCGGTCGGCCAGGCCGAATGGAAGCACCTGAGCGTGGAAAATGTTCCCGGCTCGATGGAGTTCGACCTTATCACCAACTGGCAGCTGGCCTGCCAGTGCATCCGCCAGGCGCTCGCCGCCGCCCACCTCGGCGCGGCGGATATTCAGTCCGTTGCCTGCTGCTCGATGCGCGAAGGCATCGTTTTATATGACCGCAACGGCGAGGCCATCTGGGCCTGCGCCAACGTCGACGCGCGCGCCAGCCGCGAGGTGGCGGAGCTCAAAGAGATCCACGATTTCCGCTTTGAGTCCGAAGTGTATGAGGTTTCCGGTCAGACCCTGGCGCTCAGCGCCATGCCGCGCCTGCTGTGGCTGGCCCACCATCGCCCGGATATCTATCGCCAGGCGGCCACCATCACCATGATTAGCGACTGGCTGGCGGCAAAACTCTCCGGCGAGCTGGCCGTCGACCCGTCAAACGCCGGCACCACCGGGATGCTCGATCTCTTCAGCCGCGACTGGCGTCCGGCGCTGCTGGATATGGCCGGGCTGCGCGCCGATATGCTCTCGCCGGTGAAAGAAACCGGCACGCTGCTGGGGGCGGTCACCGACGCCGCGGCGCAGCAGTGCGGGCTGCGGGCGGGCACGCCGGTGGTAATGGGTGGCGGCGACGTGCAGTTGGGCTGCCTCGGTCTCGGGGTGGTGCGCGCGGGGCAGACCGCCGTGCTGGGGGGTACCTTCTGGCAGCAGGTGGTCAACCTGCCGCAGCCGCGCACCGACCCGGAGATGAATATTCGCGTCAATCCCCACGTCATTCCCGGCATGGCCCAGGCAGAGTCGATTAGCTTCTTTACCGGCCTGACCATGCGCTGGTTCCGCGACGCCTTCTGCGCCGAAGAGAAGCTGGTAGCCGAGCGCCTCGGCGTTGATGCCTACTCCCTGCTGGAGGAGATGGCCGGCCGGGTTCCCGCCGGCTCCCACGGGGTGATGCCGATCTTCTCCGATGCGATGCATTTTAAGCAGTGGTACCACGCCGCGCCGTCGTTTATTAACCTCTCCATCGACCCGGAAAAGTGCAATAAAGCGACCCTGTTCCGCGCGCTGGAAGAGAATGCGGCGATTGTCTCCGCCTGCAACCTCGCACAAATCTCCCGCTTCTCGGGGGTCACCTTCGATAGCCTGGTCTTCGCCGGCGGTGGTTCGAAAGGCGCGCTGTGGAGCCAGATCCTCAGCGACGTCACCGGCCTGCCGGTGCGCGTCCCGGTGGTGCGCGAGGCCACCGCCCTCGGCTGCGCCATCGCCGCCGGAACCGGCGCCGGGCTGTACGCCGATATGGCGGAGACGGGTGAGAAGCTGGTGAGCTGGCATCGGGTGTTTACCCCTGACCCGGCGCATCGCGAGCTCTATCAGGAGATGATGAGCAGATGGCAGTCGGTCTACGCCGACCAGCTCGGGCTGGTGGACAGCGGCCTGACCACCTCCATGTGGCAGGCGCCGGGGCTGGAGCCGGCTGCCCGCCGCTGCTAAACTCAGCCCGTCGTTCACCGCGCCATCGGGAAGAGAGCCGATGGCGCCCGGCCGCGCATCATTCTTTGAATCCCATCACAATCGCCGCACTCCCCTTTTCCCTTTTTGCCCGCGACGGCTAAATTAGTAACTCATCCGACCACATAACAATAATGTTACATATTCGCTACTGGAAGCCATTATGAGCCACTATCCGTCGTTATTCGCTCCGCTCGATCTGGGCTTTACCCAGCTTAAAAACCGCGTGCTGATGGGGTCGATGCATACCGGGCTGGAGGAACACGCCGACGGCGCGGAGCGGCTGGCGGCCTTTTACGGCGAGCGCGCCCGCCACGGGGTCGCGCTGATTGTGACCGGCGGCGTGGCCCCCGCCGCCTCCGGCGTCACGATGGCCGGCGGCGCGGTGCTCAACGACGCCAGCCACCTCGCGCATCACCGGCACATTACCGACGCGGTGCATCGCGAAGGCGGCAAGATCGCCCTGCAGATCCTGCATACCGGCCGCTACAGCTACCAGCCGCAGCTGGTCGCCCCTTCGGCGCTGCAGGCCCCCATTAACCGCTTTACCCCACACGCCCTGAGCCACGATGAGATTCTGCAGCTGATCGATGATTTTGCCCTCTGCGCCCAGCTGGCGCGGGAAGCGGGCTACGACGGCATCGAGGTGATGGGCTCGGAAGGTTACCTGATCAATGAATTTCTCGCCGCGCGCACCAACCGGCGCGACGACTGCTGGGGCGGCGACTACGTCCAGCGCATGCGCTTTGCCGTCGAGGTCGTGCGGGCCGTACGCCGGCGCGCGGGTGACGACTTCATTATTATTTATCGCCTGTCGATGCTCGATCTGGTGAACGACGGCAGCACCCTGCCGGAAGTGATTACGCTGGCAAAAGCCGTTGAGGCGGCGGGCGCAACGATAATCAACACCGGCATCGGCTGGCACGAGGCGCGCATTCCGACCATCGCCACTCCGGTGCCGCGCGGCGCCTTCAGCTGGGTCACCCGCAAGCTGAAAGGCGCGGTGTCGATTCCGCTCATCACCACCAACCGAATTAACGATCCGCAGGTGGCGGAGGCGATCCTCGCCCGCGGCGACGCCGATATGGTGTCGATGGCCCGCCCCTTCCTCGCCGACGGTGAGTTTCTGTCGAAGGCGCAAAGCGGCCGGGCGGATGAGATCAATACCTGCATCGGCTGCAATCAGGCCTGCCTCGATCGGATCTTCGTCGGCAAAGTGACCTCCTGCCTGGTCAACCCCCGCGCCTGCCACGAAACCCTGATGCCGGTCATCCCCGCCGCCGCGCCGAAGCGGCTGGCGGTGGTTGGCGCGGGCCCGGCCGGGCTGGCCTTTGCCGTCAACGCCGCCTCGCGCGGGCATCACGTGACGCTGTTCGACGCGCAAAAGGAGATCGGCGGCCAGTTTAATATCGCCAAACAGATCCCCGGCAAAGAGGAGTTCTATGAAACCCTGCGCTACTTCCGGCGAATGCTCGATCTGACCGGCGTCGATCTGCGGCTGAATACGCCGATCGACGCGGATCGGCTGATGGCGTTTGATGAGACGATCCTCGCCACCGGCATCGCCCCGCGAATGCCGGATATCGACGGAATTACTCATCCGAAGGTGCTGAGCTATCTCGACGTGCTGCGCGATAAGGCGCCGGTGGGCGACAGCGTGGCGATTATCGGCTGCGGCGGCATCGGCTTTGATACCGCGATGTACCTCAGCCAGCCGGGGCCCGCCACCAGTCAGGATATTGCCGGATTCTGCGAGGAGTGGGGAATTGATACCAGCCTGCAGAGCGCGGGCGGGCTACGGGCGGAGGGCCCCCGGCTGCCGAAAAGCCCGCGCCGGATCGTCATGCTCCAGCGTAAGGTCGGTAAACCCGGCGACGGCTTAGGCAAAACCACCGGCTGGATCCACCGCGCCACCCTGCTGGCGCGCGGCGTGCAGATGATCCCGGCGGTGAGCTATCAGAAGATCGACGATGAGGGGCTGCACGTGACGATCGACGGCGAAGCGCGGCTGTTCAGCGTAGATCGGGTGATTATCTGCGCCGGCCAGGAGCCGAGGCGCGAACTGGCGGAACCGCTGCGGGCGGCGGAGAAAACGGTGCATCTGATCGGCGGCTGCGACGTGGCGATGGAGCTCGACGCCCGCCGCGCGATAGCCCAGGGAACCCGGCTGGCGCTGGAGATTTAGCCGCGCCTGCCGGCGGCGCTGCGCCTATGCGGGCAGCCGCCGCCGGCAGGTCGGTCAATCAGCGCAGCCTGCGCGCCTTCACCGCTTTCAATACCACGAACTTATTGTTGGTAGCGATGGTGGTGCAGTTGCCGAAAATTTTCTTCAGCTTATGGAAATAGTCCAGGTGGCGGTTGGCCACAATGTACAGCTCGCCGTTGATCTTCAGGCAGCGGCGCGCGTGGTGGAACATCTCCCAGGCAATATTGTCCGTCAGCGCGTGCTTCTGGTGGAACGGCGGGTTGCACAGCACGGCGTTGAAGCGGAAAGGCTCCACCCCCGACAGCGCGTTGTTAATCATAAATTCGCAGCGGTCCAGCGCTTCGGGCATGTTGGTTTCAACGTTCAGGCGGCTGGAGGCAACGGCCATCGGCGATTCATCAACGAACACCACGCTGGCCTGCGGGTTTTTCTCCAGCAGCGTCAGGCCAATCACGCCGTTGCCGCAGCCGAGATCGACAATCTCGCCTTCGAGGTTCGACGGCAGGTGTTCAATAAAGAAGCGCGCGCCAATATCCAGACCGGTGCGGGAGAAGACGTTCGCATGGTTGTGGATCGTCCACTCCGTTCCGTCCAGCTTCCAGCTCAGGGTTTCCGGGACATCGGCCAGCGCGGGCGCGCTGAAGGTACAGTTGATCAGGCGCGCTTTCTTCCAGGCCAGAGTGGTGGTGGTCGGGCCCAGCACCTTTTCAAACAGCTCCAGCGTCGAGGTGTGGATATCCCGCGCCTTGGCGCCGGCGATAATGCGGGTTTGCGGCGTCACCACCAGGCGCAGCGCGCGCAGCTGCTGCTCCAGCAGCGCCATCGTTTTCGGCACTTTTATCAGCACCACGCCCGGCGCCTGCGGGTATTCGGCGGTGCTGTCGAGAAACTTGACGCTGGATTCGGCAATGTCGTTATGGCGCAGGTTCTCACGGGTGGCGAGCTCGGTGAGGTACGAGTCGCCGATGCTGTAAGGCGCATGTTCGGCCAGCGCGCAGCTCAAGGCGCCAAAGGTATCGTTCAGAATCAGGACCGGGCCGTTAATCTCCGTATCGTCCAGCTGCTGCAGCAGGTATTCATCCGCCGCTTCCCACGCCTGCAGCGGGTTAACGTCGTCCGTTTCCGGAAAACGTTTCAGTGTCAGTGAACGGAAACCGTTGTCTAAGTGGCTCATCGGCCCTCCTGAGTGGTAAAATTTTGGCGTTATCCCTGAAAAGGGTGCGTGAGTATACCCTTTTTATTTTTTATTTGGGGCTTTGATGAGTCAACTAACTTACCTGCAGGGCTATCCGGAGAGTTTACTCTCCCAGGTGCGCACGCTAATCGCCGAGCAGCGCCTCGGCGCGGTACTGGAAAAACGCTATCCGCAGAGCCACGACGTCAACAGCGATAAGGCCTTGTATCAATATACCCAGGATCTGAAAACCCGCTTTCTGCGCGGCGCGGCGCCGGTGAATAAAGTGATGTATGACAGCAAGATCCACGTGCTGAACAACGCGCTCGGCCTGCATACCGCCATTTCACGCGTGCAGGGCGGCAAGCTGAAGGCGAAGGCCGAAATCCGGGTCGCAACGGTGTTTCGCGACGCGCCGGAGGCCTTTCTGCGGATGATCGTGGTTCATGAGCTGGCGCACCTGAAAGAGAAGGACCACAGCAAAGCCTTCTACCAGCTCTGCTGCTACATGGAGCCGCAGTACCACCAGTTGGAGTTCGATACCCGCCTGTGGCTAACGCACCTTTCGCTAAATCGTTCTGCGCAGTAGCGCACTGGTTTTGTCATGATGGCATGCTAGAGTGACAAAAGGTTCCCTTTCACGGAGTTCGTCAACCTTTATGATACGTTTCGCAGTTGTTGGCACAAACTGGATCACCCGCCAGTTTGTCGATGCCGCCCATGAAACCGGCAAGTATAAGCTCACCGCCATCTACTCCCGCAGCCTTGAACAGGCGCAGGCCTTCGCTAACGATTATCCGGTGGAACACCTGTTCACCTCGCTGGACGATCTGGCGCAGAGCGATGCCGTTGACGCGGTGTATATCGCCAGCCCGAACTCCCTGCACTTCCCGCAAACGCATCTGTTTTTGACGCATAAAAAGCACGTAATTTGCGAAAAGCCGCTGGCTTCCAATATCCGCGAAGCCGAAGCCGCTATCGCCGCCGCCAGGGAAAATCAGGTGGTGCTGTTCGAAGCCTTTAAAACCGCCAGCCTGCCAAACTTCCAGCTGCTGCAGCAGTCGCTGGGCAAAGTTGGCCGCCTGCATAAAGCCTTTATCAACTACTGCCAGTACTCTTCGCGCTATCAGCGCTATCTCGACGGCGAGAACCCGAACACCTTCAACCCCGCCTTCTCTAACGGCTCGATCATGGATATCGGCTTTTACTGCCTGGCCTCGGCGGTCGCGCTGTGGGGCGAGCCGCGGGCCGTCCACGCCAGCGCCAGCCTGCTGGAGAGCGGCGTCGACGCCCAGGGCACGGTGGTGCTGAGCTATCCTGATTTCAACGTCACCCTGCACCATTCAAAGGTAAGCGACTCGACGCTGCCGAGCGAAATCCAGGGCGAAGCCGGCGCGCTGGTGATCGAGAAAATCTCCGAATGCCAGAAGGTGTGCTTTATTCCGCGCGGCGGGAAAGCCCAGGATCTGACGCAGCCGCAGCATATCAATACGATGCTGTATGAAGCGGAAGAGTTTGCCCGGCTGGTTGAAGCCAATCAGGTGACCCATCCGGGGCTGGAGGTTAGCCGCATTACGGCGAAGCTGCTGAGCGAGATCCGCCGCCAGACCGGCGTCGTGTTCCCGGCGGATAGCCTGCCGGCGGCGTAAAAGAGTGTAAAGGGGCCGTCGGCCACCATTGACGCTATTTATGAGTTGTAATATTTTGTTACGAGCAAAGGGGAGTAACTTCCTTGCCGGTGGATCGTCATTACGATGCGGGTTAAAGCGCATCCGGTCGCCGGGCAACGATAAAGGGCCGCGTCCCGTGGATGCGTTCTTTTAGCGTTGTAAGTGAGACCTTGCCGGAAGGCGAGGTCTATGCATAAACACGCAGCGGCTGCCGTCTTCCGACGTCAGCCGTTTTGTTTTTATGTAAGGAATATCGTAATGAATAGTGTCGGCACACCGTTGTTATGGGGCGGATTTGCGGTGGTCGTGGCGATCATGCTGGCTATCGATCTGCTGCTTCAGGGGCGCCGCGGCGCGCATAGCATGACCATGAAGCAGGCCGCCGGCTGGTCCATTCTGTGGGTTACCCTCTCACTGCTCTTCAACGCCGCGTTTTGGTGGTATCTGGTGCAAACCGAAGGGCGCGCGGTTGCCGATCCGCAGGCGCTGGCCTTCCTCACCGGCTACCTGATCGAGAAAGCGCTGGCCGTCGATAACGTCTTTGTCTGGCTGATGCTGTTCAGCTATTTCGCGGTACCGCCTGCGCTGCAGCGTCGGGTGCTGGTATACGGCGTTCTGGGGGCGATCGTGCTGCGTACGGTGATGATTTTCGCCGGCAGCTGGCTTATCTCCCAGTTTGAGTGGCTGCTCTACATCTTCGGCGCGTTCCTGCTGTTTACCGGCGTGAAGATGGCGCTGGCGAAAGAGGACGATTCCGGCATTGGCGATAAGCCGCTGGTTCGCTGGATCCGCAGCCACCTGCGGATGACCGATAAAATTGAGGGCGAGCGCTTCTTTACCCGGCAATACGGCGTCCTGTTCGCCACGCCGCTGCTGCTGGTGCTGATCCTCGTGGAGATAAGCGACGTTATTTTCGCCGTCGATAGCATTCCGGCGATTTTCGCCGTCACCACCGACCCGTTTATCGTCCTGACCTCGAACCTGTTCGCGATCCTCGGCCTGCGCGCGATGTACTTCCTGCTGGCAGGCGTGGCGGAGCGCTTCTCGATGCTGAAATACGGCCTGTCGGTCATTCTGGTGTTTATCGGTATCAAGATGCTGATCGTCGACTTCTACCATATCCCGATCGGCGTTTCGCTCGGTGCGGTAGGCGGGATTCTGGCGCTGACGCTGCTGATTAACGCCTGGGTCAACCAGCGGCACGATAAGAAAAAGCGGCTGCAGTAAGCCTCTCGCGGGCCGGGGGAGAATCTCCTCCCCCGGCCTTTGGCATTCGCCGCGCGCCTTCTCTACCTATGTCACAAAATCGTTAAAATACAGTTAAAAAATCAGATACTGACGCAATAAGCAGCATTTTACGCTTCCTCCTCGCCGCTGTTTCCGTATACTCGACCTGGCAAACATTTACTTACATCCGGACATAAACGTAACAATAATACGACCCGGAACGGACGCAACATCACTGGAAGGAATGAATAATGACGACTCACACTCCCCCATCGGGCCTGCTAAAGCGCCTGTCCCAGGGTAGCCTGGTCAAACAAATTTTACTGGGCCTGGTTCTCGGCGTGCTGCTGGCGCTGTTGTCAAAACCGGCCGCCATCGCCGTTGGCCTGCTGGGCACGCTGTTCGTCGGGGCCCTGAAAGCCGTCGCGCCGGTGCTGGTTCTGATGCTGGTGATGGCCTCTATCGCCAACCACCAGCAGGGGCAAAAGACCAATATTCGCCCCATTTTATTTCTTTATCTGCTGGGCACCTTTAGCGCCGCGCTGATCGCCGTGTTGTTCAGCTTTATCTTCCCTTCCACGCTGCAGCTGACAACAGGAGCTACGGATATCACCCCGCCGTCGGGTATCGTCGAGGTGATCCACGGCCTGCTGATGAGCATCGTGGCGAACCCGATTCATGCCCTGATTAACGCCAACTATATCGGGATTCTGGTCTGGGCGGTTGGCCTCGGCTTTGCCCTGCGCCACGGCAGCCAGAGCACCAAAAGCCTGGTCAATGACGTCTCCGATGCGGTGACCTTTATCGTCAGGCTGGTGATCCGCTTCGCGCCGATCGGTATTTTTGGCCTCGTGTCATCGACGCTGGCCACCACCGGTTTTTCCGCCCTCTGGGGCTACGCGCAGCTGCTGCTGGTGCTGATCGGCTGCATGGCGGTCGTCGCGCTGGTGGTTAACCCGCTGCTGGTTTTCTTGCAGACCCGCAGGAACCCCTATCCGCTGGTGCTGATGTGCCTGCGCGAAAGCGGCGTGACGGCGTTCTTTACCCGCAGCTCGGCGGCCAACATCCCGGTAAATATGTCGTTGTGCGAAAAGCTGAACCTCGACCGCGACACCTATTCCGTCTCCATTCCGCTGGGCGCAACGGTGAACATGGCCGGGGCGGCCATCACCATTACCGTGCTGACGCTGGCGGCGGTAAATACGCTGGGTATTCCGGTCGATCTGCCCACGGCGCTGCTGCTGAGCGTCGTCGCCTCGCTGTGCGCCTGCGGCGCTTCCGGCGTCGCGGGCGGTTCGCTGCTGCTGATCCCGCTGGCCTGCAATATGTTCGGCATTCCCAACGAGATCGCCATGCAGGTGGTGGCCGTCGGCTTTATCATCGGCGTCCTGCAGGACTCCTGCGAAACCGCCGTTAACTCCTCCACCGACGTGATGTTTACCGCTGCGGTATGCCAGGCGGAAGATGCGCGTTTAGCGAAAAACGCCCTGCGCGGCTAGCCCGCGCGCATGGGAGCTCCCGATAAAATAAAGCGGCGCATCATTATCTGATACGCCGCTTTTACAAGGACTCCCCCTGATGGTTCAAAGGATCGTCAGAGGGTGACGCCGCTTTTAAAGATCGCCAGCTCGCGGAAGTCGTTGCGTTCGTTGCAGGTCTGCCTGCCGCTGGCAATCCCGGCAATAGTATCGACAAACTCCTCCAGCAGCTGCGGCATGGCTTTACCATGAATCAGCTGGCCGGCGTCAAAATCGATCCAGTGTTTCTTTTTCGCCGCCAGCTCGCTGTTGGTGGAGATTTTTACCGTCGGTACAAAGCCGCCGTAGGGCGTGCCGCGACCGGTGCTGAACAGCACCATGTGGCAGCCGGCGCCGGCCAGCGCGCTGGTCGCGACCGCATCGTTGCCCGGCGCGCTCAGCAGATTCAGACCGCGCACCTTCAGGCGCTCGCCGTAGCGCAGGACGTCCACCACCTGGCTGGATCCCGCCTTCTGCGTGCAGCCCAGCGACTTATCCTCCAGGGTGGTGATCCCGCCCGCCTTGTTGCCCGGCGACGGGTTCTCGTAGATCGGCTGGTTGTGCGCAATGAAGTACTGCTTGAAGTCGTTCACCATGGTGACCAGCTTGTCGAAGGTCGCTTCATCGCGGCAGTGGCTCATCAGCAGCCGCTCGGCGCCGAACATCTCCGGCACCTCCGTGAGCACGGTGGTGCCGCCGTTCGCAATCAGGTAGTCGGAAAAACGCCCCAGCATCGGGTTGGCGGTGATCCCCGACAGCCCGTCCGATCCGCCGCATTCGAGGCCAAACTTCAGCTCGCTAAGCTTACCCGGCTCGCGCCGGTCATGGCGCATCGCATCATACAGCTGGTGAAGATGTTCGACTCCCGCCGCCACCTCATCTTCCTGCGCCTGGCAGACCATAAAATGCACCCGCTGCGGATCGACATCCCCCAGCGTCTCCCGGAAGGCATCGACCTGATTATTTTCACAGCCGAGGCCAATCACCAGCACCGCGCCGGCGTTGGGATGACGCACCATATTTTGCAGCATCGTGCGGGTATTGAGATGGTCATCCCCCAGCTGCGAACAGCCGTAGGTATGGCTGAAGAGGAAAACGCCGTCGATGCCTTCCGCGTCCTGGGTCTCTTTCAGAAAGCGATTCTGGATCTGCCGCGCGATGCCGTTAACGCAGCCCACGGTCGGCAGGATCCACAGCTCGTTGCGCACTCCGACGTCGCCGTTAGCCCGGCGATAAATCTGCACCTCGCGGTCGGCGGGCTGCGCCGAAGGCTCGACGAGATCCGGCTGATAGCGATACTCGTCAAGGTCGCTCAGGTTGGTCCGCGTATTGTGGGCGTGAATATGCTCCCCCGGCGCGATATCCGCCAGCGCATGACCAATGGGCAAACCATACTTAATGACGTTTTCTCCCTTCGCAATGCCGGATAGCGCGAACTTGTGCCCGCGGACGATATCCTGGACGAGCGTCACCGCCGCATCGTCGATGGCGACCGTCGTGCCTGCCGCTATATCGGCCAGCGCCACCGCGACGTTATCCTGCGAGTGGATTTTGATGTATTGCATGTCAACCGACCTCGGGTCTTAGTTCAGTTCAATGGCGAAGTAATCTCGCGCATTGTTAAAGCAGATGTTTTGCACCATCTCGCCCAGCAGCTGCATGTCCGCCGGCGCTTCGCCCGCTTCAACCCAGCGGCCGATCATCTGGCATAGGATGCGGCGGAAATATTCATGACGCGTGTAGGAGAGGAAGCTGCGGCTATCGGTCAGCATGCCGACGAAGCGGCTTAGCAGGCCAAGCTGAGCCAGCTGGGTCATCTGGCGCTCCATGCCATCTTTCTGATCGTTGAACCACCAGCCGGAACCGAACTGCATCTTGCCCGGCATCCCCTCGCCCTGGAAGTTGCCGACCATGGTCCCCAGCACTTCGTTATCGCGCGGGTTCAGGCAGTAGAGGATGGTTTTCGGCAATAGGTTTTCTTCGTTCTGCTTGCTCAGCAGCTTCGACAGCGCTTCCGCCATCGGCCGATCGTTGATGGAGTCGAAGCCAACATCTGGCCCTAACAGCTTGAACTGACGCTGGTTATTGTTACGCAGCGCGCCGATGTGATACTGCTGTACCCAGCCGCGGCGGGCGTACTCTGCGCCGAGGAAGACCAGTACGGCGGTTTTGAACTGCGCGACCTCGTGCTCGCTCAGGACGGCGCCGCTCAGGCGGCGGGCGAGGATGCTATCCAGCTCGGCTTCGCTGGCTTCGGCAAACAGCACCACGTCCAGCGCGTGGTCAGAGACTTTACAGCCGTGGGCCGCGAAGTGATCGAGACGCTTCGTGAGCGCGGACTGCAGGTCGGCAAAGCGGCGAATATCGGTATCGGAGACTTCGCCAAGCGTCGCCATGTAGTCGCTAAAGGTCGCCTGGTCGATATTAAACGCCTTATCCGGACGCCAGCTCGGCAGAACTTTAGTGGCGAAGCTCGCGTCTTTTGCCACCGCCGCGTGGTGTTCCAGTGAATCCACCGGGTCGTCGGTCGTGCCGACCATTTTCACGTTCATCTGCTGCATGATGCCGCGGGCGGAAAAACGCTCATCCGCCAGCAGCGCGTTACAGCGATCCCAGATTTCATCGGCGGTAGCCGGAGAGAGCAGCTTACCTGTAATACCAAAAGGACGACGCAGCTCAAGATGCGTCCAGTGGTATAACGGGTTGCCGATGGTGTGCGGTACGGTGGCGGCCCAGGCAGCAAACTTCTCGAGATCCGACGCATCGCCGGTACAGAGGCGTTCGGCAACGCCGTTAGTGCGCATCGCGCGCCATTTGTAATGATCGCCTTTCAGCCAGATGTCATACAGATTTTTAAAACGATAATTTTCGGCAATCTGCTGCGGAGGCAGGTGGCAGTGATAGTCGAAAATCGGCTGGTCTTTGGCGTAATCGTGGTACAAGCGGCGGGCGAACTCGCTATCAAGCAGAAAATCTTCGGTCATAAACGCTGTCATTTTCATTTCCTCTTCGCCCCGCGGCGGGGCACTTCAGATGATTGACGATAATGCTGACAAAGTTATCACACCAATTTCCAGAGGCTAAAATCTTTTTCGTGAGTTAGATCAATAAACACTGACAAAAAAATTACCGCTAAAGGAGTAAACACGCCGCCAGGCCGCGTCAGTACTGGCTTTGCTCGCGAAGAATAATACCCCTATAAACTTTCCCACATTTGTGACGGCACTCAACCTTTGAAGTTGTATGACAAGTTATCGTTCTGCCGTCGAAAGATATAAACCGTTGGAATGTATTGGCGATGGTTTACGACATCGCATTGAGCGGTACGGATACCGAATTAAGCAAAACGATTGATGGCAAGGTTCGGGCCATATGGGTTTTCCCCCCTGAACCCTCCGTTTCTCCTTCTCTGCCCCGTTTACCGGGTTTGAAGATGGCTGCACTCGCTGCAGAGATATAACAAACGATGAGGTTTTACATGCGTAAAATTAAAGGGTTACGTTGGTATATGATCGCACTGGTGACATTGGGCACCGTGCTGGGGTACCTGACGCGTAACACTGTAGCTGCGGCTGCACCAACGCTAATGGAAGAGTTACACATCTCCACCCAACAGTATTCCTATATCATCGCCGCCTACTCGGCCGCTTATACCGTTATGCAGCCTGTGGCGGGCTACGTCCTTGATATTCTGGGTACCAAGATCGGCTACGCCTTCTTCGCCATCGCCTGGGCCGTTTTTTGTGGCTCAACGGCGCTGGCGGGCAGCTGGGGCGGATTAGCGCTGGCTCGCGGCGCCGTCGGCGCCGCTGAGGCCGCTATGATCCCGGCCGGCCTGAAGGCCAGCTCCGAATGGTTCCCGGCAAAGGAGCGCTCTATTGCCGTTGGCTACTTCAACGTTGGCTCCTCAATCGGGGCGATGATCGCCCCGCCGCTGGTGGTCTGGGCGATTGTGATGCACAGCTGGCAGATGGCGTTCATCATTTCCGGCGTCCTGAGCTTCGCATGGGCCATGTCGTGGCTGGTGTTCTATAAGCACCCGCGAGATCAGAAAAAATTAACCACCGAAGAGCGCGACTACATCATCGGCGGCCAGGAGTCTCAGCATCAGATCAACAACGGCAAGAAAATGTCGCCGTGGCAGATTCTGCGCAACCGTCAGTTCTGGGGCATAGCCCTGCCGCGCTTCCTTGCCGAGCCGGCCTGGGGGACCTTCAATGCATGGATCCCGCTGTTCATGTTTAAAGTGTACGGTTTTAACCTGAAAGAGATTGCTATGTTCGCCTGGATGCCGATGCTGTTCGCCGACCTCGGCTGCATCGTTGGCGGCTACCTGCCGCCGCTGTTCCAGCGCTGGTTTGGCGTCAACCTGATCGTCTCGCGTAAAATGGTCGTCACCATGGGCGCCCTGCTGATGATTGGCCCGGGGATGATTGGCCTGTTCACCAGCCCGTTCGTGGCTATCGCCCTGCTGTGCGTCGGCGGTTTTGCTCACCAGGCGCTGTCCGGCGCGCTGATTACGCTCTCTTCCGACGTATTTGGTCGTAACGAGGTGGCGACCGCCAACGGCCTGACCGGCATGGCGGCCTGGATGGCGAGCACCATGTTTGCGCTGGTGGTCGGCGCGCTGGCGGATACCATCGGCTTTAGCCCGCTGTTTGCCGTGCTGGCGGTCTTCGACCTGCTGGGCGCCGTCGTCATCTGGACCGTACTGAAGAACAAATCGGCGGACGACGACCCCACCCCGCTCAGCAGCGGTAAACCGGTGACGCAAAGCTAGCGTCGACACCGCTCGATTGACCCGCCAAAGCCGCCGCGATAAAGGCGGCTTTTTCATGCCCGGCAGTGGTGGGATGCGCGTAAAAGTGGTATAACAAATCCCATATTGTCGCCATCTTCCGGGAGCGAATATGGAAATCACAGAACCACGTCGTTTGTATCAACAGCTTGCCGCGGAGCTGAAGGCACGTATTGAGCAGGGTGTCTACCTGGTGGGCGATAAACTGCCCGCGGAGCGGTTTATTGCCGACGAGAAAAGCGTTAGCCGCACCGTGGTTCGCGAAGCCATTATCATGCTGGAAGTCGAAGGCTATGTGGAAGTGCGTAAAGGCTCAGGCATTCACGTTATCTCCAACCATCCAAAGTACCAGCAGCCCATCGACGAAGCCCTGGAGTTCGCCAGCTATGGTCCGTTTGAGCTGCTGCAGGCCCGTCAGCTGATTGAGAGCAATATCGCCGAATTTGCCGCCACCCAGGTGACCAAGCAGGACATCATGAAGCTTATGGAGATCCAGGAGAAGGCGCGGAAAGAGAAGTGCTTCCGCGATTCCGAGTGGGACCTGCAGTTTCACGTTCAGGTGGCGCTGGCGACTCAAAACACCGCGCTGGCGGCGATTGTCGAGAAAATGTGGACCCAGCGCGTGCACAACCCCTACTGGAAAAAGCTGCACGACCATATCGACACCCGCACCGTCGATAGCTGGTGCGACGATCACGACCAGATCCTTAAAGCACTGATTCGTAAAGATCCGCATGCCGCGAAGCTGGCGATGTGGCAGCATCTGGAAAATACCAAGCTGATGCTGTTCAACGAAACCAGCGATGATTTTGAATTCAACGCCGATCGCTACCTGTTTGCGGAAAATCCGGTGGTTCACCTCGATACCGCCGCCAATGGCGTAAAATAAGCCATTATCCCCCCTTCAGGGCGGGCGCCCGGCGTCTGCCCGCCATCCTGAGCAGGTAAGCAAACATCTATAGTGTCAGCCTGTGTAAAGACACTCGCCACCCGCCGTCGCAATCAGCAAAATCAACGAGCAACAAACTGCAATTTATCTGCCGTAAAGTCAGCGGTTTTGTTACAATTAGATGCATTTCGTCGTTCTGCAGCTCGCATTTGCTAATGTTTATCTGATGCGCAAAACCGTTCAGAGAGCAAAAGAAGAGATACCCGGCGGCGCGGATAGCCATCGCGGCCGGCCTTTCCGCGTAAAAGTGGCCAGGAACGACCTGCAGAAGATGATGTCAGACAGGGATCCGTTCAGATCGCATCAGCAGCGACCACAATCCAATAACAACCTATGTCGCTAATTTACACTGCGTTCAGACGTACCGTTAACCGATGTACCAGGAATCGTGAATGGAACTATTAACCCAATTGTTAAATGCTTTATGGAGCCAGGATTACGAAACTCTCGCCAATCCCTCCATGATTGGCATGCTCTATTTCGTCTTATTTGTGATTTTATTTCTCGAAAACGGTCTGCTTCCGGCCGCTTTTTTACCGGGCGATAGCCTGTTAGTCCTGGTTGGCGTCCTGATTGCCAAAGGCGCAATGGGCTTTCCCGAAACGCTGCTGCTGCTTACCGCGGCCGCCAGCCTCGGCTGCTGGCTGAGCTATATTCAGGGCCGCTGGCTGGGTAATACGCGGATCGTGCAAAACTGGCTTTCGCACCTGCCGTCCCACTACCACCAGCGCGCGCACCATCTTTTCCATAAGCACGGGCTTTCCGCGCTGCTGATTGGCCGTTTTATCGCTTTCGTTCGCACCCTGCTGCCAACCATTGCCGGCATCTCAGGGCTGAACAACGCGCGCTTCCAGTTCTTTAACTGGATGAGCGGCCTGCTGTGGGTACTGATTCTGACCTCCCTGGGCTACCTGCTGGGCAAGACGCCGGTATTCCTGAAATATGAAGATCAGCTCATGTCCTGCCTGATGCTGCTGCCGGTGGTGCTGCTGGTATTTGGCTTAATCGGCTCGCTGTTTGTGATGTGGAAGAAAAAGCACAGAAGTCGGGGCTGATGATGGTTAAAAAACGCCCTTCTCTGCGTAAGCCTGGTTGGATGCTGGGCGGTTCACTTTTACTGTGCGCCCTGTTCTGGCTTTGGCTGGCGGCGCAACAGCAGGAAGCAACCCTCGCTATCCACCCGGTCAGTCAGGATGTCGGTATGCCGGACGGTTTTTCCGTTTGGCACCATCTTGATGCCAACGGCATTCGTTTTAAAAGCATCACCCCGCAAAAAGATGGCCTGCTGATCAAATTTGATTCCAGCGCCCAGGGAATCGCGGCGAAAGAAGTGCTGGGACGCGTCCTGCCGCACGGCTATATTATTGCTTTGCAGGAGGAAAATAACACGCCGACGGCATGGCTCACCCGCCTGCGCGACACGCCACACAGATTTGGATAACCTCCAAAATTCTGAATATTTTCACGCAGTTTGGTGGTTTCCTGTTTTCCTTACTATGCTTAAGACTGCGGGAGCCATCGGGCTGACGTTAATCAACTGGATCGGGTATATCTTACGGATATGCCCTCACACAATGGAAGGTAGCATCCATGAAACACCGCATCGCTTTGATCCTGGTTTTAACTTCGCTTAGCTCCAGCGCTTTTGCCATCTCCCCCTGTCAGGAAAAAGAGCAGGATATCCAGCGGGAGATTAGCTATGCCGAAAAGCATCACAATCAGAACCGTATTGATGGCCTCAACAAGGCGCTGAGTGAAGTGAAAGCCCACTGTAGCGACAGTAAGCTCAAAGCCGATCACCAGCAAAAAATCGCCAAACAGCGGGAAGAGATTAGCGAACGTCAGCGCGATCTGCGCGAAGCCGAACAGAAAGGCAATGCTGAGAAAATCAGCAAACGCCAGCATAAACTTGATGAAGCGCAGCAAGAGCTTAAGGCGCTGGAGTCACGTGAGTACTAGTATGTATATGGATCACTTTACAGGAGAGAAAGATGCCTAAAGATAACGTTGCAGACGACCTGCGTGCAGAACTGAAGACTCTGGCTGATACCCTGGAAGAAGTGCTGAACTCCTCCGCGGATAAGTCGAAAGAAGAGATTGGCAAGCTGCGTAGCAAAGCCGAAAGCGCGCTGAAAGAGAGCCGCGTACGCCTGAGCGAAACCGGCGATGCCATCGTCAGGCAGACCCGTGAAAGCGCGGCTCGCGCCGATGAATACGTTCGCGAAAATCCGTGGACCGGCGTAGGTATTGGCGCAGCCGTTGGGCTGGTGCTGGGTGTCCTGCTGACGCGTCGCTAATTATGGCGGACTCTCAACGCACGCAAGGACCGGGTCAGAGCGTTTTCGGCATTGGCCAGCGCATCGTCTCGCTGCTGGTCGAAATGGTGGAAACGCGCCTGCGTCTGGTGGTCGTGGAGCTGGAAGAAGAGAAGGCCAACCTCTTCCAGCTGTTTCTGATGCTGGGGCTGACCCTGCTGTTCGCCGCGTTCGGACTGATGAGCTTGCTGGTGCTCATTATCTGGGCCGTCGATCCGCAGTACCGTCTGAACGTCATGATAACGACCACCGCCGTGCTGCTGCTCGCTTCGCTGATCGGCGGTATCTGGACGCTACGTAAGGCCCGGCGTTCAACCTTCCTGCGCCACACCCGCACGGAGCTGGCTAACGACAGAGCGCTGCTGGAGGACGATCGACGGTGAGCAGTCAACAGGAACGTGAGCGGCGTAAGGCCCTTCTGCTGCGCCAGATCCAGCAGCAGCGGCTGGATTTAACCGCCGGCCGCCGCGACTGGCTGGCGGCCACCGCGCCGCTTGACCGAGGCTGGCTGACGCTGCAAAACCTTCGCTCGTGGGCGATGGTCGGCAGCGGCATCATGGCCATCTGGTCCGTGCGCCATCCTCGCTTTCTTCTGCGCTGGACCCGGCGCGGCGTCGGCGCCTGGAGTACCTGGCGTATGGTCAGAGGCCTGCTGCGCCAGCAGTCATCGCGCTAGGGCGTATTCCCCGAGCTTTGTTCTGAAGGACCTTAACCGGTCCTTTTTATTTGCCTGTTTCACAGAAAATTACTCAGAATTCTTGAAGAAGATCTACAGTTTTCCTTGCTAACAATTACTTCAACCTCTCGCTAATATTCCCTCCATCGACAGCAAACCCGCGTAACTACGCAGGTTTGTGCCAAAAAACAAAATCGCCGCCCTTTGGGTTCTCTGGAGTAAGAAATGAAAAAATTAGAAGATGTTGGTGTACTGGTAGCTCGTATCCTGATGCCAATCCTGTTTATCACCGCAGGCTGGGGAAAAATCACCGGATACGCAGGCACTCAACAATACATGGAAGCCATGGGCGTACCGGGCGCATTGCTGCCGTTAACCATTCTGCTTGAGTTCGGCGGCGGTCTGGCCATCCTGTTCGGCTTCCTGACCCGCACGACCGCGCTGTTCACCGCCGGTTTTACCCTGCTGACCGCGTTCCTGTTCCACAGCAACTTTGCTGAAGGCGTGAACTCGCTGATGTTCATGAAAAACCTGACCATCGCAGGTGGCTTCCTGCTGCTGGCTATCACCGGTCCGGGCGCATTCAGCATCGACCGCGTGCTGAATAAAAAGTGGTAAACGCACTATACTGAATTAAAAAGCGAGGAGATATCTCCTCGCTTTTGCTATCTACAGTCTGAAGGAGGAACAAATGGGCCAATTAGTCGACGGCGTCTGGCACGATACCTGGTATGACACCAAATCCACCGGAGGACGATTCAAGCGTTCCGTTTCGGCCTTCCGTAACTGGCTGACCGCCGATGGGACTCCGGGGCCGAGCGGCGATGGCGGCTTCGCTGCCGAAAAAGATCGCTATCATCTGTACGTCTCTCTCGCCTGCCCCTGGGCGCATCGCACCCTTATTCTGCGCAAGCTAAAAGGCCTGGAGCCGTTTATCTCCGTCTCGGTGGTGAATCCCCTGATGTTCGAGAACGGCTGGACGTTCGACAGCAGCTTCCCGGACGCCACTGGCGATACGCTGTATCAGCACCAGTTTCTCTATCAGCTCTATCTGCACGCCGATCCGCAATACACCGGGAGAGTGACGGTGCCGGTGCTGTGGGATAAAAAGCAGCAAACTATCGTCAGCAACGAGTCGGCCGAAATTATTCGCATGTTCAATACCGCCTTCGATGGGCTGGGGGCGACGGCCGGAGATTACTATCCGCCTGCTCTGCGCGAACGCATCGATGAGCTGAACGGCTGGATTTATGACAGCGTGAATAACGGCGTTTATAAAGCCGGGTTCGCCACCAGCCAGCAGGCCTATGACGAAGCCGTTGAGGGAGTATTTGCTTCGCTGGAGCGCCTGGAGCAGATCCTCGGCCAGCACCGCTACCTGACCGGCGACCGGCTGACAGAAGCCGACATTCGTCTGTGGACCACCCTCGTGCGCTTCGACCCGGTGTACGTCACCCACTTTAAATGCGACCGGCGGCGCATCAGCGATTATCCCAATTTGTACGGCTTCCTGCGCGACATCTACCAGATGCCGGGCATCGCCGAGACCGTCGATTTTGGCCATATTCGCAACCACTACTATCGCAGCCATAAAACCATCAACCCGACCGGCATTATCTCCGTCGGTCCGCAGCAGGATCTCGACGCGCCGCACGGCCGTGACCTTCTTTTTCGCTGATATATCGGGCGCCCTTTGCGGCGCCTGAAATTTCAGAGCCGCGATATTTACCCGCCTTTCATTCACGTCTATTCTTATTACGATCGCTTTAAAAACAAGTGATTGACGGCTAATCGAGGCATAAACATGGACTGGTATCTGCAGGTAATAAGAAACTATATTGGCTTTGGCGGCCGCGCCCGCCGCAAAGAGTACTGGATGTTTATTCTGGTCAATATCATCCTCACCGGCGTGCTTAGCATTATCGATAAAATGCTGGGCTGGCAGCGGGCGGGAGGTGAAGGCATCCTGACGACAATTTACGGCGTGCTGATCTTTTTGCCGTGGTGGGCGGTACAGTTTCGGCGCTTACATGACACGGACCGCTCGGCGTGGTGGCTACTGCTGCTATTAATCCCGGTGATTGGCTGGCTGGTGATTCTGGTGTTCAATTGCCAAAACGGCACGCCGGGAAATAACCGCTTCGGGCCCGATCCCAAACCCCTTTCATCGTGAACAACGCGCGCCGCCTTCGGGCGGCGCGCGGCGCTGATTTACTTCCCGCTAAACAGTTTGGGAATTTCCCGCAGGCACCAGGATTTGGCCTCGCCCATGCTATCGCGGCGCCAGGCCATTATAATGTCAATCTCATTGGTATATTCCGGGCTGACCACCCGCAGGCGCCCTTCGGCAATATCCTGCTCAACCAGCGGATAAGGCATTGTCGCCACCCCCAGCCCGGCCAGCAGCGCCTGGCGTTTATCTTCAATGGTGCTGACCGTTAAACGCGGCTGCTTGTCGAGCAGCTGCACCGTCAGCACCGGACGTTCGCGGGCGGTATCCGCCACCGCCACGCCGCGATACTTCACCCGCGTGACTTCGGAAAGCGGCTCGGCCTCCTGATGAATAGGGTGATTCGGCGCCGCAACGTAAACGTTCAGCACCGAATAGAGCTTACGCGAGTTAATTTCCGACGAAGAGCGAAAGTGCATATCCGGCGCGACGACGATATCCGCCCGGCCCTGCTCAAGGCGCTCCCAGGCGCCAGCAAGCACTTCGGTAATGACGGAGAGCTGCGTGTTCGATTTGGTCGCCAGCTTCTCAATCAGCGGGAAAAAGTCGCTGGTCGGTACCAGCGCTTCGGTGACGATAGTCAGGTGCGTTTCCCAACCGCGGGAGAGTGCTTCAGCATCGGTAGTAAGCTTATCCGCTGCCTCCAGCAGGACGCGTCCGCGCTCCAGCAGCATGCGGCCAACGTTGGTGAATTTTGTTCGATGACCGGAGCGGTCAAACAGCACCACGTCCAGCTCCTCTTCCAGCTTTTGCATCGTGTAGCTAAGTGCCGAAGGGACGCGTCCGAGCTCGTCAGCCGCAGCGGCAAAGCTCCCGCGCCTGTCGATCGCATCCATTACGCGCAACGCCTCCAGCGTTAATGCTCTCTCTTTAGCCATAGCGCTCTCATTCAGGAAATTTGAATATACCGGGCAGAATATCTGGCTAACAATACAGCGTCCATACCTTTACCATTGATTTAGTGTAAAGAGAGGTCAAGACAATGATTACTACCCGAACAGCCAAACAATGCGGACAAGCAGATTTCGGCTGGCTGCAGGCCCGCTACACCTTTTCCTTTGGACACTACTTCGACCCTAAATTGCTAGGCTACGCCTCCTTGCGCGTGCTCAACCAGGAAGTTCTGGCACCGGGCGCATCGTTTCAGCCGCGTACCTATCCGAAAGTCGATATCCTGAACCTGATCCTGGAAGGGGAAGCGGAGTACCGCGATAGCGACGGCAACCACATGCAGGCTAAAACTGGCGAAGCGCTGCTGATTTCGACCCAGCCGGGCGTCAGCTACAGCGAGCATAATCTGAGTAAAGATCGTTCGCTAACACGGATGCAGCTGTGGCTGGACGCCTGTCCGGAGCGCGAGAATCCGCTGGTGCAGAAGATGAGCATCGCCGAAGGTCCCCGGCAGCTGCTGGCGTCGCCCGACGGCGCGCAGGATAGTTTGCAGCTACGCCAGCAGGTCTGGATCCATCATCTCGATCTCGCGAAAGGCGAGCGGATTAACGTCCAGCTTCACGGGCCGCGCGCCTATCTGCAGTCGATTCACGGGACCGTGCACGCCGTGGCGCATGAAGAGGAAAAGCAGGCGCTGACCTGCGGCGATGGCGCATTTATTCGTGATGAAGCTAACATTACGCTCGTTGCCGATACGTCTTTGCGCGCGTTACTGATAGATTTACCGGTGTAACAACGGGAGTCATGGAGCTTATCAGTGAGTAAGAAGAAACCGAAGAAGAGCGCATCGCCGACTCAGCCGACCTTGCCGGAAACAACGAACGTCGTCAGCTTTGGCTACGAAGAGATGCTCAGCGAGCTGGAGGCCATTGTTGCAGAAGCCGAAACGCGGCTTCTGGATGAAGAAAACGCCGCCTGATACCCAAAATCGGCTCCTGCCGGGGCCGACGCGGCTTTATCCCGCCTGAGCAGGCCATTTTTATCTCCGCCGTGCAGCTTTGTTTTCATGAAGAGTGTCGTGGACAGTCATTCATCCACGCAGAAAGCACAAAACCCCGCCGAAGCGGGTTTTGTGTCGAATGAGTTGAAGCTGACCGATAAGTCGCCTTCTTTTCATGAAGAGTGTCGTGGACAGTCATTCATTCACGCAGAAAGCACAAAACCCCGCCGAAGCGGGGTTTTCTGAATAAAGTTGAAGCTGACCGATAAGCCGGGTTCTGTCGTGGACAGTCATTCATCTAGGCCAGCAATCGCTCACTGGCTCAAGCAGCCTACCCGGGTTCAGTACGGGCCGTACCTTATGAACCCCTATTTGGCCTTGCTCCGGGTGGAGTTTACCGTGCCGCGAACTGTTACCAGCCGCGCGGTGCGCTCTTACCGCACCCTTTCACCCTTACCTGATCCCGCTTGCGCGGGCCATCGGCGGTTTGCTCTCTGTTGCACTGGTCGTGGGTTTCCCCCCCAGGCGTTACCTGGCACCCTGCCCTATGGAGCCCGGACTTTCCTCCCCTCCGCCCGTCTCCCCCGAAGGAGGACGACGACGAAGCGGCGACTGTCTGGTCAGCTTCGGCGCGAAGTATAGAGGGTTTGCCGTCGGTTGTCATCCCTCCATCGCCATCCCGGCCCGCAATGTCGCGGCGATGTTGCGCGACGCGCGATAAATATTGTCCGATGCCCCGCGAAACGCCTCTTCCAGCGTCGTAATATTGGTCAGCACGCTGAATACCGCATCGATGCCAAACTGATGCACCACGCCAACGTCGCGGGTCAGGCTGCCGGCAATGCCAATCACCGGCTTATGGTATTTTTTCGCCACGCTCGCCACGCCGACCGGCACCTTGCCATGAATACTTTGGCTATCCAGCCGCCCTTCGCCGGTCACCACCAGCGAGCAGTCGAGAATATGCTCTTCCAGGTTCAGCGCCTGGGTGACAATCTCAACCCCGCTGCGCAGTTCGGCATTCAGGAACGCCATCAGCGCGGCCCCCATACCGCCGGCAGCCCCGGCTCCCGCCACCTTTTTCACATCCACGCGCAAATCGGCTTTTATCACGTCGGCATAGTGTTCAAGATTGCGATCCAGCTCGAGGATCATCGCTTCGCTCGCCCCCTTCTGCGGGCCAAAAATACGCGAGGCGCCCGCATCGCCAGTCAGCGGATTGGTCACGTCGCAGGCTACGCGGATGGTACATCCCTGCAGCCGGGCGTCCAGATCGCGGAGATCGATAGCGTTCAGGCTGGCGAGGCTCCCGCCGCCGTAGCCAATCTCGCGGCCGTTAGCGTCGCGAAGGCTGGCTCCCAGCGCCTGCACCATGCCGGCGCCGCCGTCGTTAGTGGCGCTGCCGCCGATGCCGATAATGATATTTTTCGCCCCATGATCCAGCGCCTGGAGAATCAGCTCCCCGGTCCCGCGCGATGTCGTCAGCAGCGGGTTGCGCAGCGCCGGTGGCACCAGGCACAGCCCGCTGGCGGCCGCCATCTCGATAAACGCCGTTTTACCGTCGCCGGACATCCCCCAGCTGGCGTTCACCTTTTCACCTAACGGCCCCGTGACCAAAGCGCTATATTCAGAACCCTGCGTGGCGGCAATCATGGCCTCGACGGTGCCTTCACCGCCGTCGGCGACCGGAACGGAAACATACTCCGCATCAGGGAAAATTTCCCGAAATCCTTTTTCTATCGCCTGAGCTACCTCAATGGCAGAAAGGCTTTCTTTATAAGAGTCTGGGGCGATTACGATTTTCATAGTTATGTAGCCTGACAGTGCCGCGCAAGGCAAGAATTACAGGGCGCGTTCCGCGCCCTTCTTGTTAGCGAGTGACTTCCACTTTCGCCAGTTTCTCGTAATAGCATGCCAGCGCGCTGTGATCGGCGGTCCCGAGACCATCGGCGCGCAGCGCCTGCATCATTTCCATCACCGCCGCCGTCAGCGGCAGCTGAGCGCCCACGCCGTGGGACGTATCCAGCGCGTTGGCCAGATCTTTAATATGCAGGTCGATGCGGAAACCCGGCTTGAAGTTACGATCCATCACCATCGGCGCTTTCGCATCCAGCACGGTGCTCCCCGCCAGGCCGCCGCGGATAGCCTGATACACCAGATCCGGATTGACGCCCGCTTTGGTGGCGAGGGTCAGGGCTTCGGACATCGCGGCAATATTCAACGCGACGATCACCTGGTTGGCCAGCTTAGTCACGTTGCCAGCTCCCACTTCACCGGTGTGCACGACCGAGCCGGCCATCGTCTTCATCAGGTCGTAGTATTTATCGAAGATAGCCCGATCGCCGCCGACCATCACCGACAGCGTACCGTCGATCGCCTTCGGCTCGCCGCCGCTCACCGGCGCATCGAGCATATCCACGCCCTTCGCCTTCAGCGCTTCGCTGATTTCGCGGCTGGCCAGCGGCGCGATGGAGCTCATATCGATCAGCACGGTGCCCGGCTTCGCGCCTTCAATAATGCCGTTTTCCCCCAGAGCCACTTCTTTCACATGCGGGGAGTTCGGCAGCATCGTGATAATGACATCGCACTGCTCGGCAATCGCCTTCGCCGTTGCCGCCGTTTCCGCTCCGGCAGCAATCGCTTCGGCAATCGCTTCAGGATTACGGTCGGAGACCACCAGCGAGTAACCGGCTTTCAGCAGGTTTTTGCTCATAGGCTTGCCCATGATGCCCAGGCCAATAAAACCAACTTTCATCGTCATAACGTTCTCTCTCTTTTGATCCCGAGGGTTATTTTTTAAAAGAATCCGCAAGCTTTTGCGTGGCGGAGCGGAATACGCCCAAATCGCTGCCGACGGCAACGAAGGTGGCGCCCCATTCCAGATAGCGGCGCGCATCGGCCTCTACCGGCGCCAGAATTCCGCTCGGCTTACCGTGCTTTTTCGCGCTCGCAAAAATGTGCTGAATCGCGCGCTGCACGTCAGGGTGAGCGGCATTGCCCAGATGGCCTAGCGCCGCGGCTAAATCGCTGGGGCCGACAAAAATACCGTCAACGCCTTCGGTTGCCGCGATGGCATCGACGCTATCTACGCCCTGCTGGCTTTCAATCTGTACAAGGATGGTGATGTTTTTGTTTGCTTGCGCGAAGTAGTCCGCCACGGTGCCAAACATGTTGGCGCGGTGGGAAACGGAGACCCCGCGGATGCCTTCCGGCGGATAGCGGGTGGAGGCTACGGCGTTCACCGCCTCCTCTTTACTTTCGACAAACGGGATCAGGAAGTTATAAAAACCGATATCCAGCAGGCGCTTAATAATAACCGGCTCGTTAGTCGGGACCCGCACAACCGCAGCGCTGGCGCTGCCCTTCAGGGCCATCAGCTGGGGGATAAAAGTCGCCATATCGTTTGGCGCATGCTCGCCGTCCAGCACCAGCCAGTCAAAGCCCGCGAGGCCTAAGACTTCGGTGCTAATCGGGCTTGCCAGCGCGGACCAGCAGCCAATCTGAACCTGATGCGCTGCCAGCGCCGCCTTGAATTTGTTCGGGAAGATATCGTTACTCATCGCTTATACCTTGTCACTTAACCGTGAATTATTTTTGCAGTTCCATACGCTTGATGTCGCCAACAATGAAGAGGTAGCAAACCATCGCCATCAGCGCTGAACAACCGACAAACACCAGCGCCGCGTTAAACGAATGCAGCTCGCTGACCAGATAGCCAATGACCAGAGGAGTCACAATCGACGCCACGTTACCGAATACGTTGAAGACCCCGCCGCACAGGCCAACAATCTCCTTCGGCGCGGTATCAGAAATGACCGGCCAGCCGAGGGCGCCAAAGCCTTTGCCGAAGAACGCCAGCGCCATCAGGGTCACCACCAGCGCGGTGTTATCGGTGTAGTTACACAGAATAATGGTTGAAGCCAGCAGCATGCCGAGCACGATAGGCAGCTTACGGGCCAGTGTGATAGAAAAGCCGCGCTTAATCAGATAGTCGGAGAACACGCCGCCCAGCACGCCGCCGGCAAAGCCGCACAGCGCCGGGATGGAGGCCACCAGCCCCACTTTCAGAATCGACATCCCCTTATCCTGCACCAGGTAAATCGGAAACCAGGTGAGGAAGAACCAGGTGATGGTGTTGATAAAATATTGGCCAAAAAATACGCCCAGCATCATGCGGTTGGTTAACAGCTGCTTGATATAGTGGAGTTTCGGCCCGCTGGCCGTGCTGCCGCCGGTTTTTTTATGGTCCATATCCACCACCGCGCCGTTGTCAGAGATAAACTTCAGCTCTTGCTTTGACATCCGCGGATGATCGGTCGGGTTATGAATCAGCTTTACCCACAGGCCGGTGAGGATAAAACCGATGACCCCCATAACGGTAAACACGTGCTCCCAGCCCCAGGCGAAGGTTAACCAGCCGAGCAGAGGCGAGAACAGCGCCAGCGAAAAATATTGCGCAGAGTTAAAGATAGCGGAGGCGGTACCGCGCTCTTTGGTCGGGAACCAGGCCGCGACGATGCGGGCGTTAGCCGGAAACGACGGCGCTTCCGAAAAACCCAGCATAAACCGCATAATGAACATCGATATCCCGGCCCAGGCAAGCGGAAATAGGTCAACAAAGCCCTGCAGGAAGGTAAACAGCGACCAGAAGAAGAGGCTGTAGGTGTAGACCTTCTTCGAGCCAAACCTATCCAGCAGCCAGCCGCCGGGGATTTGCATCAGCAAATAGGCCCAGCCAAAGGCGGAGAAAATGTATCCCATCGACACGGCGCTGAGCTGAAGCTCTTTTGCCACTTCGGCTCCGGCAACCGAGAGCGTTGCGCGGTCGGCATAGTTAACGGCGGTGACGATAAATATTATCAGTAAAATTAAATATCGGGTCGGCAAGCCCTTTTTTGTTGCTTCAACCGTATCAAGCATCATTTTATTTACCTCAGGTACTCGAGAGTTACTTTCTTATTATTTAAACGCTACTGTAAAGATGTCTTTAAAATAAAAACAGACATCGAATAGCAAATCCGGCGTGATGAAATCGTCATTCAGTATAAACAGCAGATATCCGCCGCGCATTGTGCATGCGCACAATTAATACAGTAAATATAAATATTACTTTAAACATATGCATATAATGATGGGCGCTAATGCACATATTTATGCTTTGATACCGCCGCTGGCGCGGCCATCACGACAATGAGTGATCGCCATCACATTTTTGCTAGCGAACTCCTGACATCCTAATTCCACAACACTGAGAACATCCGCAATTAAATTGCGAATCCAGAACTTATTATTTTATTATCCCCACCTTGCTGGAGAATACTGGACAATGGCCGACATCGAAATTAGACAACAATCGCCCAGCGCGTTTTATATAAAAGTACACGACACCGATAATGTGGCAATTATTGTCAATGATAATGGTCTGAAAGCCGGGAGTCGTTTCCCGGACGGACTGGAGCTGATTGAACATATTCCTCAGGGCCATAAGGTGGCGCTGGTGGATATTCCCGTTCACGGCGAAATCATCCGCTATGGCGAAGTCATCGGCTACGCCGTTCGCGATATCGCGCGCGGCAGCTGGATTGACGAATCCACGGTAGAACTACCCAGCGCGCCGCCGCTGAATACCCTGCCGCTGGCCACCAAAGTCCCGCAGGCGCAGCCCGCGCTGGAAGGCTATACCTTTGAGGGCTATCGCAACGCCGACGGCAGCGTCGGGACCAAGAATTTGCTCGGCATCACCACCAGCGTGCACTGCGTCGCCGGGGTCGTCGATTACGTGGTCAAAATCATCGAACGCGACCTGCTGCCGAAGTACCCGAATGTCGACGGCGTCGTGGGCCTCAATCACCTGTACGGCTGCGGCGTCGCCATCAACGCGCCGGCGGCCGTGGTGCCTATCCGCACCATCCACAATATCTCACTGAACCCGAATTTTGGCGGCGAGGTGATGGTGGTTGGCCTCGGCTGCGAAAAGCTGCAGCCGGAGCGCCTGCTGCAGGGGACGGAAGATGTCCAGCCTGTCGCCGTGGATAGCGCCAGCATCGTGCGGCTGCAGGATGAACATCATGTCGGCTTTAAATCAATGGTCGACGATATTCTGCAGGTTGCGGAGCGTCACCTGGCGAAGCTCAACCGGCGCCAGCGCGAAACCTGTCCGGCTTCCGAGCTGGTGGTCGGCATGCAGTGCGGCGGCAGCGACGCGTTTTCCGGCGTCACCGCCAACCCGGCGGTCGGCTATGCCTCCGACCTGCTGGTCCGCTGCGGCGCGACGGTGATGTTCTCAGAGGTCACCGAAGTTCGTGACGCCATTCATCTGCTCACCCCGCGCGCGGCGAATGAGGAGGTCGGTAAACGCCTGCTCGAAGAGATGGCCTGGTACGACAACTATCTCAATCTCGGCCAAACCGATCGCAGCGCCAACCCCTCACCGGGGAACAAAAAGGGCGGCCTCGCCAACGTAGTGGAAAAGGCGCTGGGCTCTATCGCCAAGTCGGGGAAAAGCGCGATTGTCGAGGTGCTGTCTCCGGGCCAGCGCCCGACGAAACGCGGGCTGATATTTGCCGCCACCCCCGCCAGCGATTTTGTTTGCGGCACCCAGCAGGTCGCATCCGGCATTACGGTTCAGGTGTTCACCACCGGCCGCGGTACGCCGTACGGTCTCGTCGCGGTGCCGGTCATTAAAATGGCGACCCGCACCGAGCTGGCGAACCGCTGGTATGACTTAATGGATATTAACGCCGGGACTATCGCCACCGGCGAAGAGACCATCGAAGAGGTGGGCCTGAAGCTGTTTGAGTTTATTCTCGCCGTCGCCAGCGGCCGCAGGAAAACCTTCTCAGATACGTGGGGGCTGCATAACCAGCTGGCGGTGTTTAACCCGGCGCCGGTAACCTGATTAACCGCCGGATAGCCTGACTTCGAGCCCCTCTTCTGCAAGGAGAGGGGTCACGTTTAGCCCTTCACCAGCCGCACATCAATACCGCTCTTGCGCAGCCCTTCAAGGCTTTCGCTGGGGATCCCTTCATCGACGATAATCATATCAATCCGCTGAGTATCGATAATCTTATGCAGGCTCGAACGATTAAATTTCGTTGAGTCGGTCACGACAACAATCCGCTCCGCCACCTCGCACATCCGGCGATTCAGACGCGCTTCATCCTCATTATGGGTACTCACGCCGCGATCGAGATCGATGGCGTCGACGCCGAGAAACAGCATGTCAAAGTGGTAATTCTGTAACGACTGCTCCGCCTGGTCGCCATAGAACGACTGCGACTGGCGGCGCAGGTGGCCGCCGGTCATCAGCAGCTCGACCCCTTCGGCATCCAGCAGCGCATTCGCCACGTTCATCCCGTTAGTCATGACTATCAAATCGGTATGCTGGCGCAGCATACGGGCAATTTCATAGGTTGTGGTGCCGGAGTCGAGAATAATCCGGTGCCCCGGTTGAATCAGTTCTACCGCCGCCTGCGCGATGCTGCGCTTCACCGCGGTATTGAGCGCGCTTTTATCTTCCACTGACGGCTCCGCCGCGGGCGTTGTACCGTCGCAGATCAGCGCCCCGCCGTAGGCGCGAACGGCGATGCCCTGCTTTTCAAGAAAGGCCAGATCGTTGCGAATCGTCACCGTCGAGACGCCATATAGCAGAGCAAGGTCGTTCACCTGCACGCTTCCCTGCTGGCGCAGCCGCTGGATAATTTGCTCGCGCCTCTCACTGGTGCCGCTGATGCGCTTATCTGCAGAAGAGTCGGGACTGCTCATAGGTATTCCTTTAGCTAAATCTTTCGTTTCATTTCGTTTTGTCTATTAACACCTTTCTTTTAGCGGAATGCAAGCCCCGCAGCGCGGCATCGCGGCGCACCCTTCGACGCTGAAACCTTTCATTATGTTTCTTTTGTGAAACAGATCGGAAAACCATTATCTTTCGTTTTATTTTTACAGCACCATAGCGCAGTATTAAATGAAACAAAACGAAAGATTAACGTCATTACCATCCGCAATGGAGAGGAAAGTGAAACATCTTACAGAAATGGTAGCGCAGCATAAAAGAGGAAGTACAGGCGGAATTTATGCCGTCTGCTCCGCGCATCCGCTGGTACTCGAAGCGGCCATTCGCTTCGCCCGCGCCCGGCATACCCCGCTGCTGATCGAAGCCACCTCCAATCAGGTGGATCAGTTCGGCGGCTACACCGGCATGACGCCCGCCGATTTCCGCGGCTTTGTCTGCCAGCTCGCCAGCTCGCTTGATTTCCCCCAGCCGCAGCTGATCCTCGGCGGCGATCATCTCGGCCCTAACCGCTGGCAAAACCTGCCCGCAGCCCAGGCGATGGCCAACGCCGACGATCTTATTAAGAGCTACGTCGCGGCCGGCTTTAAGAAGATCCACCTCGATTGCAGCATGTCCTGCGCGGGCGATCCGCTGCCGTTAACCGATGAGATCGTCGCCGATCGCGCCGCCCGGCTGGCAAAGATAGCCGAAGAGACCTGCCGTGAGCACTTTGGCGAATCCGACCTGGTCTACGTGATCGGTACCGAAGTGCCCGTACCAGGCGGCGCCCATGAGACGCTGACCGAACTGCAGGTCACCACGCCCGATGCGGCGCGCGCGACGCTGGAAGCGCATCGTCAGGCCTTTGCAAAGCAGGGGCTGAGCAATATCTGGCCGCGTAGTATCGGGCTGGTGGTCCAGCCCGGCGTCGAATTCGATCATATCAACGTTATCGACTATCAGCCGCAGAAAGCCGTGGCGCTGAGCGCCATGGTGGAAGCCTATGACACGCTGATATTTGAAGCCCACTCCACGGACTATCAGACGCCGCAAGCGCTGCGCCAGCTGGTGAAAGATCACTTCGCCATCCTGAAAGTCGGCCCGGCGCTCACCTTCGCCCTGCGCGAAGCGCTGTTCTCGCTGGCGGCAATAGAGGAGGAACTCCTGCCCGCGAAAGCCTGCTCCGGCCTGCGTCAGGTGCTGGAAAACGTGATGCTCGATCGCCCGGAATACTGGCAAAACCACTATCACGGCGACGGCAACGCGCGGCGCCTGGCGCGCGGCTACAGCTACTCTGACCGTGTTCGCTACTACTGGCCGGACGGTCAAATCGATGAGGCGTTTGCCCGCCTGGTGCGTAACCTGGCGGATTTTCCCATCCCGCTGCCGCTCATCAGCCAGTATATGCCGTTGCAGTACATCAAAGTTCGCGAGGGCGATCTCAAGGCGGAACCCCGGGATCTTATCATCGACCACATTCAGGACATACTGCAGCAGTACCACGCCGCCTGTCAGGGCGTTACGTCCCATAACGCATAACAACAAAGAGGAAAACGCGATGCCAAACATTGTCTTAAGCCGTATCGATGAACGTTTGATCCACGGTCAGGTGGGGGTGCAGTGGGTCGGGTTTGCGGGAGCGAACCTGGTGCTGGTGGCCAACGATGAGGTTGCTGAGGATTCGGTACAGCAAAATCTGATGGAGATGGTGCTGGCGGAGGGGATCGCCGTGCGCTTCTGGTCGCTGCAGAAGGTGATAGACAACATCCACCGCGCCGCCGACCGGCAAAAAATTCTGCTGGTCTGTAAAACGCCGGCCGATTTCCTCAGGCTTGTGGAGGGCGGCGTTCCCGTCACGCGTATCAACGTAGGAAATATGCACTACGCCAACGGCAAACAGCACATTGCCAAAACGGTTTCTGTAGACGCTGACGATATTGCCGCGTTCAACGGCCTGAAGGCCGCCGGGGTGGAATGCTTCGTTCAGGGCGTTCCGACAGAACCCGCTTTGGATCTCTTTAAACTACTCTGAGGGATTCATAATGGAAATCAGTCTGTTGCAGGCTTTTGCATTAGGCATTCTTGCCTTTATCGCAGGCCTCGATATGTTCAACGGGTTAACCCATATGCACCGTCCGGTGGTCCTCGGCCCGCTGGTGGGCCTGATTCTCGGCGATCTGCATACCGGTATTTTAACCGGCGGTACGCTGGAGCTGGTCTGGATGGGGCTGGCCCCGCTGGCGGGCGCCCAGCCGCCAAACGTGATTATCGGCACTATCGTCGGTACCACCTTCGCCATAACCACCGGCGTGAAGCCTGATGTCGCCGTTGGCGTCGCCGTTCCCTTCGCCGTCGCGGTACAGATGGGGATCACCTTCCTGTTCTCGGTGATGTCCGGCGTGATGTCCCGCTGCGACCGGATGGCGGCCAACGCCGATACTCGCGGTATTGAGCGGGTGAACTACCTGGCTCTGCTGGCGTTAGGGGTCTTCTATTTTCTCTGCGCCTTCCTGCCGATCTACTTCGGCGCGGAGCACGCGAAAACCGCCATCGATGTGCTGCCGGAGCGCCTGATTGACGGCCTCGGCGTGGCGGGCGGCATCATGCCGGCGATCGGCTTCGCCGTACTGCTGAAAATCATGATGAAAAATGTCTACATTCCCTACTTTATCATCGGCTTTGTCGCCGCAGCCTGGCTGAAGCTACCGGTGTTGGCGATTGCCGCCGCCGCGCTGGCGATGGCGCTCATTGACCTGCTGCGTAAATCTCCAGAACCGGCTGCGCCGGCGGCACAGAAAGAGGAATTCGAAGATGGCATCTAATCAAACCACTCTGCCCGGCGTTTCCACCGCCGAAGAGACGCTGCTTTCCGGCGTGAATGAAAACGTCTACGAAGACCAGACGCTCGGCGCGGAGCTGACGAAAAAAGATATTAACCGCGTCGCCTGGCGCTCCATGCTTCTGCAGGCCTCGTTCAACTACGAACGTATGCAGGCCTCCGGCTGGCTATATGGTCTGCTGCCGGCGCTGAAAAAGATCCACACCAACCAGCGCGACCTGGCGCGCGCCATGAAAGGCCATATGGGGTTCTTCAACACTCACCCCTTCCTGGTGACCTTTGTCATCGGCATCATCCTCGCAATGGAGCGCTCCAAGCAGGACGTCAACAGCATCCAGAGCACTAAAATCGCCGTCGGCGCCCCGCTCGGCGGGATTGGCGATGCGATGTTCTGGCTGACGCTGCTGCCGATTTGCGGCGGCATTGGCGCCAGCCTCGCGCTGCAGGGGTCGATCCTCGGCGCGGTGGTGTTTATCGTGCTGTTTAACGTGGTGCATCTCGGCCTGCGCTTCGGCCTCGCGCACTACGCTTATCGTATGGGCGTGGCGGCGATACCGCTAATTAAAGCCAATACCAAAAAGGTCGGGCACGCGGCGTCAATCGTCGGGATGACGGTAATTGGCGCGCTGGTGGCAACCTACGTGCGTCTCAACACTACGCTGGAAATCACCGCGGGCGATGCGGTCGTGAAGCTGCAGACCGATGTTATCGACAAGCTGATGCCGGCGTTTCTGCCGCTGGTTTACACCCTGACCATGTTCTGGCTGGTGCGCCGCGGCTGGAGCCCGCTGCGTCTTATCGCGCTCACCGTCGTCCTGGGCGTCGTGGGTAAATTCTGCCACTTCCTGTAAATACAAAGAGGTATGCAATGCCAGGTATTATTTTGACGGGTCACGGAGGCTTTGCCAGCGGTATGGCAATGGCGATGAAACAGATACTCGGCGAGCAGCCGCAGTTTATCGCGATCGATTTTCCGGAGACCTCGACCACCGCGCTGCTCACCTCGCAGCTTGAGCAGGCGCTGGGCCAGCTGGACGCCGAAGACGATATCATTTTTCTGACCGACCTGCTGGGCGGGACGCCGTTTCGCGTGGCCTCGACGCTGGCGATGCAAAAGCCGGGGCGTGAAGTGATTACCGGCACCAACCTGCAGCTGCTGCTGGAGATGGTGCTGGAGCGCGAGGGGCTGGACGGCGAGGCGTTTCGCCTGCAGGCGCTGGAGTGCGGGCACCGCGGGCTAACCAGCCTGGTCGACGAGCTCGCGCGCTGTCGCGAAGAGAAACCGATTGAGGAAGGGATATGACGCACATTCTGCGCGCCAGGCGCCTGCTGACCGAGCAGGGCTGGCTTGCCGATCATCAGCTGCGTATTGAAGCAGGCGTCATCGCCGCGGTTGAGCCGGTTCCCGCCGGCGTGACCGCTCGCGACGCCGATCTGCTCTGCCCGGCCTACATCGATATTCACGTCCACGGCGGGGCGGGTATTGATGTGATGGACGAAGCGCCGGACGCGCTCGACAGGCTGGCGGTCTATAAAGCGCGCGAGGGGGTAGGCGCCTGGCTGCCGACCACCGTCACCGCGCCGCTGCCGGCCATCCACGGCGCGCTGGAGCGCATCGCCCGGCGCGTGCTTTCCGGCGGTCCCGGCGCGCTGGCGCTGGGCAGCTACCTGGAAGGCCCCTACTTCACTCCGCAGAATAAAGGCGCCCATCCGCCTGAACTGTTCCGCGAGCTGGACGTCGCCGAGCTGGATACGCTCATTGCCCGCTCGCGGCAAACCCTGCGGGTGGTGGCGCTGGCGCCGGAAAAGCCGGGGGCAATAGCGGCGATTCATCATCTTAAACGGCAGGGCGTGCGGGTAATGCTGGGCCATAGCGCCGCCACCTATGAACAAACCTGCGCCGCCTTCGCGGCCGGCGCCGACGGGCTGGTGCACTGCTACAACGGGATGAGCGGACTACATCACCGGGAGCCGGGCATGGTCGGCGCCGGATTCACCACGCCGCGGGCGTGGCTGGAGCTTATCGCCGACGGGCATCACGTCCATCCCGCCGCCATGCGCCTGTGCCGCTGCTGCGCCGGGCAACGCACCGTCCTGATTACCGATGCGATGCAGGCGGCCGGTATGCCCGATGGCCGCTATTCGCTGTGCGGCGAAGAGGTGGAGATGCACGGCGGTATTGTACGAACGGCCTCCGGTAGCCTGGCGGGTAGCACCCTGTCGCTTGATGCGGCCGTTCGCAACATGGTCGAGCTGGCGGGAGCGGCGCCGGAAGAGGCTATCCATATGGCGTCGCTGCACCCCGCCCGCCTGCTGGGCATTGACGATCGGCTGGGATCGCTACGGCCAGGGAAATGCGCAAATGTTATTGCGCTAAATGACCGACTACACCTTCAGCAGATCTGGATTCAGGGCCAGGCTCTCCCCCTTTAGCCCTTTCATTGTGTGTCATATTGGCCTTCGGTTTCGTTCCGCAAGGCCTTTCTTTTCCTTGCGGAAATAGCGTACATCCCGACGCGGTCACTTAAATAAAAAATATATCTATCAAATGGATATACAAAGGCATTGCTTTCCGATCACAGTTTTCGTTTTATTTCCTGTTTCTTTGATTGAACTTTCGATTTCTTTCATATAAATTTTACCTAACCGATTACGTGAATAAGTGAAACGAAACGAAAGATAGCGACAATTTTGCCAGCGTCTGATGTGGAATTCACACGACTAAGGACTGAGTTATGCCTGAAACCTATACCGCTACCTCCGCCACCACCGGCACCTGGACAGAAACCGAGATCCGCCAGCAGCCCGCCTGCTGGATCCGCTCGCTCACCAACATCGACAATATCCGTTCGGCGATCGACGACTTCCTCGCGCCGTTGCTGCGTAAAGACGATCTGCGGATTGTGTTAACGGGGGCAGGAACCTCCGCCTTTATCGGCGAGATCGTTTCGCCCTGGCTGGCGCGCCATACCGGGAAAAACATTAGCGCGGTGCCAACCACCGATCTGGTCACCAATCCGATGGACTATCTGAACGCCGCGCACCCGCTGCTGCTGGTCTCCTTCGCCCGCTCCGGCAATAGCCCGGAGAGCGTCGCCGCCGTAGAGCTGGCCAATCAGTTCGTCCCGGAGTGCTACCACCTGTCGATTACCTGCAACGAAGCCGGCAGCCTGTATCAAAACGCGGTAAACAGCGATAACGCCTTTGCCCTGCTGATGCCGGCGGAGACGCACGACCGCGGCTTCGCGATGACCAGCAGTATTACCACCATGATGGCGAGCTGCCTGGCGGTGCTCGCGCCCGAGGCGATCGGCAGCAAAACCTTCCGCGACGTGGCGGATCGTTGTCAGACGATCCTCACCTCGCTCGGCGATTTTAGCGACAGCGTATTTGGCAACCAGCCGTGGCGGCGGATCGTCTATCTCGGCAGCGGCGGATTACAGGGCGCGGCGCGCGAATCGGCCCTCAAGGTCCTCGAGCTGACCGCCGGCAAGCTGGCGGCGTTTTATGACTCCCCAACCGGCTTTCGCCACGGGCCGAAATCGCTGGTGGATAACGAAACTCTGGTGGTGGTGTTTATCTCCAGCCACCCGTACACCCGTCAGTACGATCTCGATCTGCTGGCCGAGCTGCGCCGCGACAAACAGGCTATGCGGGTAGTGGCGATTGCCGCCGAAGCCGACGCCGTTATCGCCGCCGGCCCGCACATCCTGCTGCCGCCTTCTCGCGCTTTTAACGACGTCGAGCAGGCTTTCTGCTTCCTGATGTACGCCCAGGCCTTCGCGCTCGCGCAGTCCATCAGCGTGGGTAATACCCCCGACACCCCTTCCGCCAGCGGCACGGTTAACCGCGTGGTGCAGGGCGTTGTCATTCACCCCTGGAATGCTTGAGAGGAGCGCATCATGAGCATTATTTCAACGAAATATCTTCTGCTGGATGCCCAGGCAAAGGGCTATGCGGTGCCGGCATTCAATATTCATAACGCCGAAACGATCCAGGCGATCCTCGAGGTGTGCAGCGAAATGCGATCGCCGGTGATCCTCGCCGGCACGCCGGGAACCTTTAAGCACATTGCGCTGGAGGAGATCTACGCCCTGTGCAGCGCCTACGCCACCACTTACGAGATGCCGCTGGCGCTGCATCTCGATCACCATGAATCGCTGGACGATATCCGCCGCAAGGTCAACGCCGGCGTGCGCAGCGCGATGATCGACGGCAGCCACTTCCCGTTTGCCGAGAATGTAAAGCTGGTGAAATCGGTGGTGGATTTTTGCCACGCGCGTGACTGCAGCGTGGAGGCGGAGCTCGGCCGCCTGGGCGGAGTGGAAGATGATATGAGCGTTGATGCGGAAAGCGCGTTTCTGACCGACCCGCAGGAAGCAAAACGCTTCGTTGAACTTACCGGCGTCGACAGCCTGGCGGTGGCTATCGGCACCGCGCACGGGCTTTATACCAAAACGCCAAAAATTGATTTTCGCCGCCTGGGGGAGATTCGCGAAGTGGTTGACGTTCCCCTGGTCCTGCACGGCGCGAGCGATGTCCCTGACGATTACGTTCGCCGCACCATCGAGCTGGGAGTATGCAAAGTCAACGTCGCTACCGAGCTGAAAATTGCGTTTTCCGGTGCCGTAAAACAGTGGTTTGGCGAACATCCTGATGGCAATGACCCGCGCTATTACATGCGTGTCGGTATGGACGCCATGAAAGAAGTGGTAAAAAGCAAAATCAACGTCTGCGGTTCGGCGAATAAATTAGTGACCTGTTCGCCATCAGTTTCGTAAATTAAACATAATTATATTATTTCAACAACGCGCAACGCACAGCCTATATCGGCAGGAATTACTAATATGAGTACTCCAAATATTTTATTAACCCGTATTGATAACCGCCTGGTACATGGCCAGGTTGGCGTCACATGGACATCAACCATTGGCGCCAACTTACTGATTGTCGTCGATGATGAAGTCGCAAATGACGATATACAGCAAAAGCTTATGGGCATCACCGCTGATACCTATGGCTTCGGCATTCGCTTTTTCTCTATCGAGAAAACGATCGCGATCATTGCGAAGGCGGCTCCTCATCAGAAGATTTTCCTAATTTGCCGCACTCCGGCCACTGTCAGAAAGCTGATTGAAGGCGGCCTGTCGTTGAAAGACGTCAACGTAGGAAATATGCATTTCTCTGAGGGGAAAAAACAGATCAGCAGCAAGGTATATGTCGATGAGAGCGATTTAGACGATCTGCGATTTATCAAGCGCAGCGGCGTAAATCTATTTATTCAGGACGTTCCTGGTGATGCGAAAGAGGGCATTCCTGATTAATTGCAGTGTCTCGATATTCTAATAGCGAAAGTCACCGTTACGAGGCAACAAAATGCACGAAATTACACTCCTTCAGGGAATATCCCTGGCCGCGTTAGTTTTTGTTCTTGGGATAGATTTTTGGCTGGAAGCGCTATTCCTTTTTCGTCCGATTATCGTCTGTACTCTTACCGGCGCGATTCTTGGCGATATCCATATCGGTTTGATCACCGGCGGTCTCACCGAGCTGGCTTTTGCAGGCCTGACCCCTGCCGGGGGCGTGCAGCCGCCAAACCCTATTATGGCAGGTGTAATGACGACCGTCATCGCCTGGACAACCGGGGTGGACGCGAAAACCGCAATTGGTTTAGGGCTGCCCTTTAGCCTGCTGATGCAGTACGTCATTCTGTTTTTCTACTCGGCATTTTCACTCTTTATGTCAAAGGCCGATAGGTGCGCGAAGGAGGCGAATACGGCGGCGTTTTCCCGTCTTAACTGGACCACAACGCTCATTGTCGCCTGTTCTTATGCTGCCATCGCCTTTCTCTGTACCTATCTTGCGCAGGGCGCGATGCAGGCGCTGGTAAAAGCCATGCCGGCCTGGCTGACGCACGGTTTTGAAGTCGCAGGCGGCATACTGCCCGCGGTAGGTTTCGGCCTGCTGCTGCGCGTCATGTTCAAGGCCCAGTACATCCCTTACCTCATCGCCGGCTTCCTGTTCGTATGCTATATCCAGGTCAGTAACCTGCTGCCGGTTGCGGTGTTAGGCGCCGGGTTTGCGGTCTATGAATTCTTTAACGCCAAAGCCAAAAATGCCGCGCAGGCGCAGGCGACAACCCAGAAAAACGATGCAGAGGATTACAGCAATGGGATCTGAAATCAGTAAAAAAGACATTACTCGCCTGGGGTTCCGCTCCTCTCTGCTTCAGGCCAGCTTTAACTATGAGCGTATGCAGGCCGGCGGGTTTACGTGGGCAATGCTGCCGATCCTGAAGAAGATCTACAAAGGCGACAAAGAAGGCCTCAGCGCCGCGATGAAGGATCATTTGGAATTCATTAACACGCACCCGAACCTGGTCGGCTTCCTGATGGGTCTGCTGATTTCAATGGAAGAGAAAGGTGAAGACCGCAGCACGATAAAAGGGCTGAAAGTCGCGCTTTTCGGACCTATCGCCGGCATCGGCGACGCAATATTCTGGTTCACCTTGCTGCCGATTATGGCCGGGATCTGCTCCTCCTTCGCCAGCCAGGGCAACCTGCTGGGGCCTATTTTGTTCTTCGCGGTCTATCTTGCCATCTTCTTCCTGCGCGTGGGCTGGACGCATGTCGGCTATTCGGTGGGGATAAAAGCGATAGACAAGGTACGGGAAAACTCGCAGATGATCGCCCGTTCGGCGACGATACTTGGGATCACGGTAATTGGCGGCCTGATTGCGTCCTACGTGCACATTAACGTCGTCACCACCTTTGCCATCGACGCCACGCATAACGTTGCGCTGCAGCAGGACTTTTTCGACAAGGTGTTCCCAAACATCTTACCGATGGGCTACACCCTGCTGATGTATTACCTGCTGCGGGTGAAAAAGGCGCACCCTGTATTGCTGATCGCCGTCACCTTCGTGCTGGCGATTCTGGGTTCCGCGCTGGGGATTCTGTAAATGAGCACGATAACGTTTCAGGAACTGAGCGACTACCGCGCGCTGAGCGAGGACGTCAGCGAGCGATTGCTGGCGCTCATTCAGCGTAAGCCCGACGCGGTGATTTGTCTGGCGACGGGCGCTACTCCGCTGCTGGCCTATCAAATGTTTGTTGAAAAGGCGCAGGCACAAAAAACGGATACCAGTCAGGTCATCTTCGTGAAACTCGATGAATGGGTTGGCCTATCAGCCGATAACCCGGCGACCTGCGAAGCGTTTTTGCAGCAGCAGATTATCCTGCCGCTCGCCGTCACGCCCGATCGCTATATTTCGTTTGCTTCCGATAAGGCTGACGAACAGGAATGCCAACGGGTTGTTGAGCAGATTGTGCGCTGTGGCGGTTTAGATCTTTGCCTGTTGGGGATCGGCAAGAACGGTCATTTAGGGCTTAACGAACCGGACGACGCCATGGAACCCGCCTGCCATATTACCTATCTCGATGAGCGCACCCGACTGCACGATATGCTGAAACAGGCATCAGCTCCCGTCGAGCAGGGGATCACCCTCGGTCTTGGGGATATCCTGGCGGCAAAAGAGGTATTGCTGCTGGTTGCCGGTGAAGGAAAACAGCAGGCGTTTGCCGCGTTCAGAGAAGGAAAGGTATCAACCCGCGTTCCGGCATCGTTCCTGTGGCTACACCCGCAGGCAACCTGTTTGTACTGCGCAATGTAAGAGCTGCCGGGCGGCGCTATGCCTGCCCGGCTTATGAATATAGGGTAGCCTACTCGCCCTGCTGCTCCAGCGCGTACTTATACAGCGCGTTTTTCTTCACGCCGTGAATTTCAGCGGCCAGCGCGGCGGCTTTTTTCAGCGGCAGCTCCGCCTGCAGCAGGGCCAGCGTACGCAGCGCATCCGCAGGCAGGGCCTCTTCCTGAGCCTTGAACCCTTCGACAATCAGCACCATTTCGCCTTTACGGCGGTTGTCATCTTCCTTCACCCACGCCAGCAGCTCGCCGATCGGCGCGCCGTGGATCGATTCCCAGGTTTTAGTCAGCTCGCGCGCCAGCACCACGTAGCGGGACTCTCCCAGCACCGTGCAGATATCTTCCAGGCTCTCCAGCAGGCGGTGAGTGGATTCATAGAAAATGATCGTCCGCGGCTCTTCTTCCAGCGCCTGCAGCGTATCGCGACGCCCCTTCGACTTTGCCGGCAGAAAGCCTTCATAGCAGAAGCGGTCCGACGGCAGGCCCGCCGCGCTCAGGGCGGCAATCGCCGCGCACGGCCCCGGCAGCGGCACGACGCGGATATTAGCCTCACGGCAGGTGCGCACCAGATGATAGCCGGGATCGTTGATCAGCGGAGTCCCGGCATCGGAGACCAGCGCGATGTTTTGCCCGTCCTGCAGCTTTGCCAGAAGGGTTTCAGCTTTTTGCTGCTCATTATGGTCGTGCAGGGCAAATAATCGCGCGTTAATGCCAAAATGCTGGAGCAGTAAACCGGTATGGCGGGTATCTTCAGCAGCAATTAAATCAACGGCCTGCAACACCTCCAGCGCGCGATGCGTGATATCAGACAGATTTCCTATCGGCGTGGGCACAATATAGAGCTGCCCCTGAGAATTATCTGCTGATTCGTGTTGTTTCATTGTCTCGTCCGTATTGCCGAATTAATATTGAGCATTGAGCCAAAAAAATATCACTGGATACATATGGTACCGTCAACATTTCTTCGTTCTAAACCCGCGCGTTGTCTGCCCGTACTGCTGGCCGCTCTGATCTTCGCTGGCTGCGGCACCCATACCCCGGATCAAAGCACGGCGTTTTTACAGGGTACGGCACAGGCAAACTCCAGTTACTACCTACAGCAAATGCAGCAAAGCGCGAATGATAGCAAGACCAACTGGCAATTACTCGCCATTCGTGCACTGCTGCAGGAAGGCAAAAAGCAGCAGGCCATCGATCTGTTCAACCAGCTGCCGGCTAACCTCGACAAAACGCAGGCTCGCGAGCAGTCGCTGCTGGCGGTAGAAGTTAAGCTGGCTCAGAACGATTTACCGGGCGCTCAGGCGCTGCTGAGCAAGCTCGATCCGGCAAGTTTCGAGACCAATCAGCAGCCGCGCTACTGGCAGGCGCAAATCGATGCCAGCCAGGGGCGTCCGTCCATTACCCTGCTGCGCGCGCTTATCGCCCAGCAGCCGCTGCTAAGCCAGCCGAAACAGCAGCAGAAGAATATTGACGAAACCTGGAAGGCGCTGACGTCGATGACCCAGGATCAGGCCAACGCGCTAGTTATCAATGCCGACGAGAACGTCCTGCAGGGCTGGCTGGATCTGCAGCGCACGTGGTTTGATAATCGTAACGATCCGACTCTGCTTAAAGCCGGGGTCAAAGACTGGCAGACCCGCTATCCGCAAAACCCGGGCGCGAAGATGCTGCCGACGGCGCTGGTGAATATGCAAAATTATAAGCCGGCATCAACCAATAAAATCGCCCTGCTGCTGCCGTTAAACGGCCAGGCCGCGGTATTTGGCCGCACGATCCAGCAGGGATTTGAGGCGGCGAAAAACGGCGCTCCGGCGGTTGCCGGAAGCGCGGTGCCGGCACAGGTGGCACAGGCGGCAAACGCCGCCGGTGACGAGGTAGTCAGCCCGTCGCAGGCGGAAACCAGCGATCTCACCGCCGCAAACGCCGCCCAGGCACCGGTACAGACGCCGGCAGCGGACCAGGCAATACCGCCGGCGACGGCGCCGACCGCTGCACAAACCGCGGCCCCCACCGCCGCTCCGGCACCCGCACAGGACGCTACGCCGGCTGCTGCCGACGCCGCTCAGCCGCCGGTGACTGCGCCGCAGGCCCAGACGGTTGCCTCAACTCCGGCGAACCCGGCCGCCGAACTGAAAATCTATGACACCACCAGCCAGCCGATGAGCCAGCTGCTGGCCCAGGTGCAGCAGGACGGCGCGACCATCGTCGTCGGGCCGCTGCTCAAAAATAACGTCGAAGAGGTCATTAAAAGCAACACCTCGCTGAACGTCCTCGCGCTGAACCAGCCGGAAAAAGTCGAGAATCGCGCCAATATCTGCTATTTCGCCCTCTCTCCGGAGGATGAAGCGCGCGATGCGGCACGCCATATTCACGATCAGGGCAAACAGACTCCGCTGCTGCTGGTTCCGCGCGGATCGCTGGGCGATCGCGTGGTCAGCGCCTTTGCCAACGAGTGGCTGAAGATCGGCGGCGGTACGGTTTTACAGCAGCGTATTGGCTCAACCTCCGAGCTGAAGTCCAGCGTCAACAGCGGCATCTCGTTGACCGGTAGCCCGGTGTCGACCCTGCCTTCCGCCCAGGATAGCGCGCCGGGCAGCCCGAGCGACGAGCCTGTCAGCAGCGCTGGCGGTGTCGATGCCGCCTGGATCCTCGCGACGCCAGAACAAATTGGCTATATCAAGCCGATGATTGCCCTGCGCAACGGCAGCCAAAGCAGCGTGACGCTGTACGCCAGCTCCCGCAGCGCTCAGGGCACCGCGGGCCCGGATTTCCGTCTGGAGATGGACGGCCTGCAGTACAGCGAGATCCCAATGCTGGCCGGCAGCAACCCGGCGCTGATGCAGCAGGCGCTGTCCGCCGTGCATAACGACTACTCGCTGGCTCGCCTGTATGCGATGGGGGCCGATGCCTGGTCGCTGGCCAACCATTTCACGCAGCTACGTCAGGTTCCAGGCTTTGAGCTGAACGGTAATACCGGCGATCTGACGGCCACGCCGGACTGCGCGATCACCAGGAAACTGTCATGGCTCAAGTACCAGCGCGGACAGATCGTCGCAGCCAACTAACCAAACAAACCGGCGACGCCTGGGAAGCCCGGGCCCGCCGCTGGCTGGAAAGTCAGGGACTGCGCTTTATCGCCGCCAACGTCCGCGAACGGGGCGGCGAGATCGACCTCATTATGCGCGACGGGGCGGTTACCGTATTCGTCGAAGTGCGCTATCGTCGTAGCGCAGGCTACGGCGATGCCGCCTCCAGCGTCACGCTGAAAAAGCAACAACGACTCCTCCACGCCGCGCGTCTGTGGCTCTCCCGACATAATGGGAGCTTTGATACTGTGGATTGCCGTTTCGATGTGGTAGCCTTCACCGGAAACGACATCCAATGGCTGAAAAACGCCTTTGGCGAATAGCGTAAACGAATTTAAGGGATCCCGTGCTCGATAGAATTAAAGCCTGCTTCACTGAAAGCATTCAAACCCAAATTGCAGCAGCGGAAGCACTCCCGGACGCCATCTCCCGCGCGGCGATGACCCTCGTGCAGTCACTCCTCAACGGCAACAAAATCCTCTGTTGTGGCAACGGCACCTCAGCCGCCAACGCACAGCATTTTGCTGCCAGCATGATCAATCGTTTCGAAACGGAGCGCCCTGGTTTACCCGCCATTGCACTAAATACCGATAATGTGGTCTTAACGGCAATAGCTAACGATCGCCTGCATGACGAGGTTTACGCCAAGCAGGTGCGCGCGCTTGGGCACGCCGGCGACGTACTGCTGGCGATCTCCACCCGCGGCAATAGTCGGGATATCGTCAAAGCCGTTGAAGCGGCCGTCACTCGCGATATGACCATCGTTGCGTTAACCGGCTATGACGGCGGTGAGCTGGCTGGCCTGCTGGGTCAGCAGGACGTCGAGATTCGCATTCCTTCACATCGCAGCGCGCGTATTCAGGAAATGCATATGCTTACCGTCAACTGTCTGTGTGATTTGATTGATAACACGCTTTTTCCACACCAGGACGAATAAGGAGAACACATGAAGGCTCTCTCGCCCCTCGCCATCCTTCTTTCTGCGCTGCTGCTTCAGGGATGCGTTGCCGCAGCAGTCGTCGGTACGGCGGCAGTCGGCACCAAAGCCGCAACGGACCCGCGGACGGTTGGCACACAGGTCGATGACAGTACGCTTGAGCTACGCGTCAACAGCGCGTTGTCGAAAGATGAACAAATTAAGAAGCAGGCCCGCATTAACGTCACCGCCTACCAGGGCAAAGTGCTGCTGACCGGCCAGTCTCCGGTGGCCGATCTCTCCGCGCGCGCCAAGCAAATTGCGATGGGCGTCGAAGGAACCACGGAAGTCTTTAATGAAGTGCGTCAGGGTCAGCCGATAGGCTTAGGGACCGCCTCTTCGGATACCTGGATTACCACCAAGGTGCGCTCCCAGCTGCTGGGCACGGACCAGGTTAAATCATCGAACGTGAAGGTAACGACCGAGAATGGCGAAGTGTTCCTGATGGGGCTGGTGACCGACCGCGAAGGTCGCGCGGCGGCGGATATCGCCAGCCGGGTCAGCGGCGTTTCTCGCGTCACCACCGCGTTTACCTATATCCAGTAAGCTCCGCATCCCGGGCGACAAACTCTCAGCGTTGTCGCCCGGAAAAACCATCAAAGTAACGCCAGCCCGCCAACAACCGTACTGCACAGCGCTACCAGCCCGCCGGTAAGCCAAAGGGCCTTCGCCGGAAACGCCTTATGCAGCATGATCAGCGAAGGTACGCTGACCGCAGGCAGGGCGATCAGCAGAGCCAGCGCCGGCGCAACGCCCATTCCCGCCAGCATCATGGTTTGAACGATAGGGATCTCCGCCGCCGTCGGGATAACGAACAGGCAGCCGGCAAGCGCCATCGCAATGACCCAGAACAGGGTGTTGCCGACCACGCCGTCGGCGTGCGGGAACAGCCAGACGCGCGCGGCGCCCAGCGCCAGCACCGCCAGAATATAGACCGGGATCGTGTTCCAGAACAGCGTCCACAGCGCCCGCAGCCAGCGGCTGAAGAAACCGCTCTCGGCAGTTTGCGGGGCAAATTCGGGCACGGGCGCCGGCTGAGTCGCGGCCTCTTTAACCCATTTTTGTACCAGCGTCGCCACCACCAGCACGGTCGCGAGGCCGGCCACCAGACGAATCAAGGCAAACTGCCAGCCGAGCACAAATCCCATAAACACCAGCGTCGCCGGATTCAGCAACGGATTACCCATCCAGAACGCCAGCGCGCCGCCCATCGACACCTGCTGTTTACGCATACCCGCCGCCACCGGCGCGGCGCAGCAGGTGCACATCATACCGGGCAGAGAGAAAATCGCCCCCAGCAGCGTGCCGCGAAAACGCGATTGCCCGAGGGTGCGCAGCAGCCAGTTACGCGGGATCAGCACCTGAATCAGCGACCCCAGCAGCACGCCCAGCACCGCCGCTTTCCAGACCGCCAGGAAGTAGACCAGCGCGTAGTCCCACGCGGCTTTTAGCGGATTGCTATCGGCCTGGGCCAGAATAGATTTACCAATGCTGTGCGTTTCTGCAGCGGTGAAGGCCTTACCGTAATAGGGCTGCCATTTGACAAACCACAGACCAACGATGACGACGAGAAAAAAGAGCGCGGGCTTCCACCATTGAAAAGATGGCGCCGCCTGAGATGAAGACTGACCAGTCATAGCATTCCCCAGCAAGAAATGTGGTTAAAAGCGAAGCGCTGAATACTACGCCTCGCTGGCGGCAATTTCACGCAGTTTTGCCGATGGCAGCACGGTGACGCCTTCCTGAGAGGGCGCGAGCGCTTCGCTGAGCATCGCCCGCGCGACGTCGCCGGCGTCGATAGACTTCCAGTTCCCCGGCAGCAGGCGGAACAGCGGCGCCATCAGCGCTTCATTCACGCGCTTTTTATCCCGCTCCCCCAGCAGCATCGAGGGGCGAAGGATGGTCAGATTCCGCCACGCCTGGGCGCGCAGCGCCTGCTCCATTTCCCCTTTGACGCGGTTGTAGAAAAACAGCGAATGCGGGTCGGCGCCCATGGCGCTAATGACCAGCATATGTTTTGCCCCCAGCCGTAGTCCGGTCAGCGCCGTATCCACCACCAGCGTATAGTCAGCATGAATAAAGGCCTCTTTGCTCCCCGCTTCGCGTAGCGTGGTGCCCAGACAGCAAAAAACGGTGTCGATCGGATCGACGACCTGGGCCAGCGCGTCGCTCAGCTGAGGGTCATGAGGATTAAATACGCCCTGTGTCTCCGCCAGCGGGCGGCGAGTGGGCGCGGCTATCGCCGAAATGGTTGGCTCGCGCACCAGCATTCGAAGTAAGTGCCCACCAACCAAACCGGTCGCGCCTGTTATCAGCACCTGGCTCATGATCTCTCCTGAAGTTCCGCCGCGACGGGCGGCGGATAGCTTGAGAAAAAGTATGCAAGAAAAGGGAGGATTTGCACGCTTGCAGGGGGAATTACTCGCTCGCGGCGTCTCGCAGCCAGTGCAGCTTCTTGCCGAAGCCGAGAGTATTGTCGGTAAACTTAATCTCGTCGGGGCGGATCTCCCAGACCGCCGCCGGCAGCGCGCGGGCAACCGGGAAGCGCCTCACGTAGCGCTGGCGCATCATCGCCTCCTCTTCTCCATGGAGTCGGCGAATATCGCCTTTAAACTGCACCCCGCGAATCAGCGCTACGGTTTTCGGCTGGCCGTTTACCGTGCCGGCAGTCTTCGCGCGCTCGCCGGTCATTTTCCCGTGGCGGGTCTTTTCATCGCTAAGGAGGTAAAACGCTACTTTTTCAGCATCATAAATGTAGAAAGCGTTGGCACACCAGAGCTCGTCCTCGCTGGCGACGCACCAGGTGACGACGTGCTGTTTGCCCAGCCAGCGGCCGATCGCGGCAAGCGTATCCATCTTTTTTCTCCAGTATGCTATGGTGCACACACCTTAACATACCGACCTTTGGACCGTGCGCTGGTTTCTCTATCTGATTCGTACCGCCGATAATCGCCTCTATACCGGGATTACCACCGACGTCTCTCGCCGCTTTTGTCAGCATCAGGAAGGCAAAGGAGCGAAAGCTCTACGTGGGAAAGGCGCGCTGCAGCTGGCCTTTAGTCAGGAAGTTGGTGAACACTCACTAGCGCTAAGGGTGGAGTATCGTATCAAGCAGCTAACGAAGCGCCAGAAGGAGCGCCTCGTTGCCGGAGATGGTTCGTTTGAAGCCCTGCTGGCGAGCCTTAGAAGCGATTGAAGTGGTCGCTGTACTCAACCAGCCCGTGTACCCCTTCCAGCGCGTCATCGGCCAGAGCACGTACCTGAAACGCCTCAGAGGTCTCCGGCCAGCGGCAGCGCAGATCGAAGCGCGCGGCTGGTTCAAAGCCCAGGCGGCCGTACAGCGCCGGATCGCCGAGGGTCACGACCGCGGCATAGCTAAATTCATTCAGCGAATCCAGCCCTTCGTAGACCAGCTGACGACCAATCCCCTGGCCGCGGTAGCTTTCGTCTACCGCCAGCGGCGCCATGCCAACCCACAGCAGCTCTTCGCCTTCAACGGAGACCGGGCTAAAAGCCACGTAGCCAATAACCTGACCTTCATCGTCCGTCGCCACCACGCCGAGCGTGATCAGGCCATCTTCCCGTAAATCATGCACCAGTTGCGCCTCGGCATCGCCGTCGAAGGTTCGGCGCAGCAAAGCGTCGATTCCCGGTGCATCAATTCCAATTTCAACTCGAATCAGCATGCCTCACCTACCGATGTCTGTTCAGGTTTCCGCGGGCGGCTTAAGCCAGCTTCAACAAAATCCGCCAGTTGCAGCAGCATTATGCGCAGCGCTTTCGGCATCTGCTCCAGCTCAATGGCATCCATCAGGTTTTTTACGTATAGCCCCAGCTCGGTATCGCCTTCGATAACCAGCCGACGCTGGAAGAATAGCGTATCCGGGTCCTGCTTACGCGCCGCAATCATCAGCAGATCGCTGGCATCGGCGCTAAAGCTGACGTCCGCCTCTGCCGCCGGGCGAACCACCAGCCGACCCTCGTTTACTGAGGTATACCACAGCAGGCCAATATCGCGCACATTAATACTTAACCAGCGGCCTTCGAGAAAATCCAGTTCTCCATCCGCCAGCGCCTGACGAAACTGCCAGCTGAGCACCTGCTCCAGCACCTGGCGCTTGAGGGCAAAAGGCGCCAGCTTAACCGGCACGCTCATCAAAGACGGACCAAAGTGGACCAGCCGGGAACGCAATTTATCCAACACAAGCTTTACTCCATGAAAGCAACAGTTCCGCTATTGTGCCATATCAAATAAACAACATAGCGGCGTAAATCAACAAAATCACCATGACGGGTACCTATTATTGGCGCCGCCAATACGCTTTTAACTGCCTCAAATCAAAAATTGTCACCAGAAGGTTAACTAAAATTCCTGCTCGTTAACCATTCAGCGTCGCCGACAGGCCGCGTTTTGCAGGAAAAATTATGGAGCTGCTCTGCCCAGCCGGTAACCTCCCGGCGCTTAAGGCGGCCATCGAAAACGGTGCCGATGCCGTGTATATCGGGCTGAAAGATGATACCAACGCCCGCCACTTTGCCGGTCTTAATTTCACCGAAAAGAAGCTGCAGGAAGCCGTCAGCTTCGTCCATCAGCATCGCCGCAAGCTGCATATTGCGATCAACACCTTCGCCCACCCGGACGGCTACGCCCGCTGGCAGCGCGCGGTGGATATGGCCGCCCAGCTGGGGGCCGACGCCCTGATCCTCGCCGATATCGCCATGCTGGAATATGCCGCCGAGCGCTATCCGCATATTGAGCGTCACGTTTCGGTTCAGGCGTCGGCGACCAACGAGGAGGCGGTGCGCTTCTACCACCGCAATTTCGACGTCGCCCGCGTGGTGCTGCCGCGCGTGCTCTCCATCCACCAGGTCAAGCAGCTGGCGCGCGTTACCCCGGTCCCGCTGGAGGTCTTCGCCTTCGGCAGCCTCTGCATCATGGCGGAAGGCCGCTGCTATCTCTCCTCGTACCTGACCGGCGAGTCGCCGAATACCGTCGGCGCCTGTTCGCCCGCGCGCTTCGTTCGCTGGCAGCAAACGCCGCAGGGCCTGGAGTCGCGCCTTAACGAAGTCCTGATTGACCGCTATCAGGACGGTGAGAACGCCGGCTACCCCACCCTGTGCAAAGGCCGCTATTTGGTGGACGGCGAACGCTACCATGCGCTGGAAGAGCCCACCAGCCTGAATACCCTTGAGCTGCTGCCGGAGCTGATGGCGGCGAATATCGCCTCGGTGAAAATTGAGGGCCGCCAGCGCAGCCCGGCCTACGTCACCCAGGTAGCGAAGGTCTGGCGTCAGGCCATCGATCGCTGCAAGGCCTCTCCGCAGGATTTTGTCCCACAATCCGCATGGATGGAGACTCTCGGCGCAATGTCCGAGGGGACGCAAACCACCCTTGGCGCATATCACCGTAAATGGCAGTGAGAAACGTGATGAAATATTCATTAGGGCCGGTGCTGTACTACTGGCCAAAAGAGACGCTGGAAGACTTTTACCAGCAGGCGGCAAGCTGTAGCGCCGACACGATTTATCTCGGCGAAGCGGTGTGCAGCAAGCGCCGCGCGACCAAAGTCGGCGACTGGATCGATATGGCGAAAATGCTGGCCGCCGGCGGTAAGCAGGTGGTCCTCTCGACCCTCGCCCTGGTTCAGGCCTCCTCTGAGCTGGGAGAGCTAAAACGCTACGTCGAGAACGGCGAGTTTTTGATTGAGGCCAGCGATCTGGGCGTCGTCAATATGTGCGCTGAGCGTAAGCTGCCGTTTGTCGCCGGCCACGCGCTCAACTGCTATAACGCCGTAACCCTGCGTCTGCTGCTCAGGCAGGGAATGGTGCGCTGGTGCATGCCGGTCGAGCTTTCCCGCGACTGGCTGATGAACCTGTTGACGCAGTGTGAGGAGCTGGGGATCCGCGAGCGGTTCGAGGTTGAGGTGCTGAGCTACGGCCATCTGCCGCTGGCCTACTCCGCGCGCTGCTTTACCGCCCGCTCGGAAGACAGGCCGAAGGATGAGTGTGAAACCTGCTGCATCAAGTACCCCAACGGCCGCAACGTGCTGTCGCAGGAAAACCAGCAGGTGTTCGTGCTCAACGGTATTCAGACCATGAGCGGATACGTCTATAACCTCGGTAACGAACTGGCGTCGATGCGCGGCCTGGTCGATATGGTTCGCCTGTCGCCGCTGGATAACGGCGTCTTTGCCATGCTCGACGCCTTCCGGGCCAACGAAAACGGCGCCTCGCCGCTGCCGCTCACCGCCAACAGCGAGTGCAATGGTTACTGGAAGCGGCTGGCCGGGCTGGAATTACAGAACTGATAAACCGCTCGCTTTGTTAATCGCTATCGCCGCTTTTTAATGCACTATTGAAGCCGCAGCTTTTCTGGCCGGCGCGTCCCAAATGCGCCAGGCTGGAAGAAGACCTTCAATCTGATGACGATGCTGTAGCAAAGTGAGCCTTTATGACTGACAAATCCGTTCAATTCTCGGTGCTCGATCTGGCGCCGATCCCGCAGGGTTCTTCGGCGAAAGAAGCCTTCTCCCACTCGTTAGACCTGGCGCTGCTGGCTGAAAAACGCGGCTATCACCGCTACTGGCTGGCGGAGCACCATAATATGGTCGGTATCGCCAGCGCCGCGACGTCGGTGCTGATCGGCTATCTGGCGGCTAACACCCGCACCCTGCGCCTCGGTTCCGGCGGCGTGATGCTGCCCAACCACTCGCCGCTGGTGATTGCCGAACAGTTTGGCACCCTGAATACCCTCTATCCCGGGCGTATCGACCTCGGTCTTGGCCGCGCCCCGGGCAGCGATCAGCCCACCATGCGCGCACTGCGCCGTCATATGAGCGGCGACGTCGATAACTTCCCGCGCGATGTCGCAGAGCTGGTTGACTGGTTCGACGCCCGCGATCCGAACCCGCACGTGCGCCCGGTGCCCGGCTACGGGGAGCAGATCCCGGTATGGCTGCTGGGCTCCAGCCTCTACGGCGCCCAGCTGGCCGCGCAGCTCGGCCTGCCGTTCGCCTTCGCGTCGCACTTTGCGCCGGATATGCTGTTCCAGGCCCTGCACCTCTACCGCACCCATTTCAAGCCCTCCGCGCGGCTGGAGAAGCCGTACGCGATGGTCTGCATCAATATTGTTGCCGCCGACAGCAATCGCGATGCGGAGTTCCTGTTCACCTCAATGCAGCAGGCTTTCGCTAAGCTACGCCGCGGCGAAACCGGCCAGCTGCCGCCGCCAGTGGAGAATATGCACCAGCTGTGGTCCGCCTCCGAGCAATACGGCGTCCAGCAGGCGCTGAGCATGTCTCTGGTGGGGGATAAAGCGAAGGTACGTCACGGTCTGGAGTCGATATTGCGCGAAACCCAGGCCGACGAGCTGATGGTGAACGGCCAGATTTTCGATCATCAGGCGCGCCTGCACTCGTTTGAGCTGGCGATGCAGGTGAAAGAGGAATTATTGGGTTAACATCTGCCACAGCTTCCCGGATGAGCGTAGCCCCAGCCGGGAAGCTGACGAATTTATTGATAAACCGGCAGTAGGTTAAAACTCGATAAGAAGTGCACAACCACGTTGCCGACACCGAACAGCAGGATCAGCGCAATCATCGGCTTTCCGCCCCAAACGCGGAATTGTGGGCTACCGAAGCGTTTACGCGATGCGCGGGCCAGCAGAGCCGGAACGATTGCCGCCCAGACTGTTGCCGCCAGCCCGGCATAGCCGATGGCGTACAGGAAGCCGTTCGGCCACAGCAGGCCGCCGATAACCGGCGGGACGAAGGTCAGGATCGCGGTCTTAAAGCGCCCCAGCGCAGAATCATCAAAACCGAACAGATCCGCCAGATAGTCAAACAGCCCCAGCGTCACGCCAAGGAACGAGCTGGCGACCGCAAAGTTTGAGAACACCACCAGCAGCAGATCCAGACTGCGGCTGTTCAGCACGCCGCTCAGCGCCTGCACCAGCACATCAATGTTGCCGCCCTTCTGCGCGATGCCGATAAACTCCGCGCGCGGGATATTGCCCATCGTCACCAGCAGCCAGACAACGTACAGCCCCAGCGCCAGCAGCGTGCCGTAAACCAGGCAGCGCGTAATGGTGCGGGGATCTTTGCCGTAGTACTTCATCAGGCTCGGGACGTTGCCGTGATAGCCGAAGGATGCCAGGCAGAACGGCAGGGTCATCAGCAGGTACGGCATATAGGATGCGTTTTGTTCGGCAACGTTAAACAACGTCATCGGCTGTACGTGCCCCAGCAGGCTCCCGAAGGTCAGGAAGAACGTAATGACCTTCGCCCCCAGGACAATCGCCGTCATTCGGCTTACCGCTTTGGTGCTCAGCCAGACGACAAACGCCACCAGCAGGGCAAAGCCAAATCCTGCCGCCCGCGCCGGAACGTTAAGCGACATTTCAGCAAAGGTATGGTGCAGTATGGAGCCGCTGGCCGAGATGTAGGCGTAGGTAAGGATATAGAGCACGAAGGCAATCGACACGCCGTTAATCAGGTTCCAGCCCCTGCCGAGCAGATCTTTGGTGATGGTATCGAAGCTGGAACCAATGCGGTAATTCAGGTTGGCTTCCAGAATCATCAGCCCGGAATGCAGCATGCAGAACCAGGTGAAAACCAGCGCCGCCAGCGACCAGAAGAACCACGCGCCGGACATGACCACCGGCAGCGAGAACATGCCCGCGCCAATAATAGTTCCGCCGATAATCACCACGCCGCCAAATAAGGCCGGGCGCGATGCCGTAGTGGTTAGTGTCGCCATTTAGCGTAATCTCCAGTCAATAATACTTTGCTCATCGTTAGCGTGCAGCACTGTACCAGTACACGAGTACGAATGAAATAAAAAAAGCCCCAATCGTTAAGATCGGGGCTGTATCATTTACTTTACGCTAGCGGACGCTAATTACACATCACCACCGAAACGACGACGGCTTGAAGAGTCGTCACGACGCGGGGCGGAATCTTCGCGGCGCGGCGCGGAATCTTCGCGGCGCGGCGCGGAATCATCACGGCGCGGAGCATGACCTTCACGACGCGGCGCACGTTCGCTGCTGAAACGACGACCATCACCACGGCCGCCTTCGCGACGCTCACCGCCGAAACCGCGACCGCCTTCACGACGTTCACCGAAACCACGGCCGCCTTCACGACGCTCGCCGCCGCGGCGCTCAGGGCGCGGCTGGGCATCGCCCATCAGCTGCATGTTCATCGGCTTGTTCAGGATACGGGTACGAGTAAAGTGCTGCAGCACTTCGCCCGGCATGCCTTTCGGCAGCTCGATCGTTGAGTGGGTACCGAACAGCTTGATGTTGCCGATGTAACGGCTGCTGATGTCGCCTTCGTTAGCGATAGCGCCAACGATGTGACGAACTTCGACGCCGTCATCGCGGCCCACTTCAATACGATACAGTTCCATATCGCCAACGTCACGACGCTCGCGCTTAGGACGATCTTCCCCGCCGCGTTCCGCACGGTCACCGCGCGGGCCGCGGTCGTTACGATCGCCACGGCGTTCGAAACGATCGTCGCGATCGCGGAATTCGCGCTTAGGACGCATCGGCGCATCCGGCGGCAGGATCAGAGGACGTTCGCCCTGGGCCATTTTCAGCAGCGCGGCGGCCAGAGTTTCGATATCCAGTTCTTCGCCTTCAGCGGACGGCTTGATGTTCGTCAGCAGAGCGCGGTACTGATCCAGATCGCTGCTTTCTAGCTGCTGCTGAACTTTAGCGGCAAATTTTTCCAGACGGCGTTTGCCCAGCAGCTCTGCGTTCGGCAGCTCGACTTCCGGAATGGTCAGCTTCATGGTGCGTTCGATGTTACGCAGCAGACGGCGTTCGCGGTTCTCAACGAACAGCAGCGCGCGACCTGCGCGACCCGCACGACCGGTACGGCCAATACGGTGAACGTAAGACTCGGAGTCCATCGGGATGTCGTAGTTAACAACCAGGCTGATACGCTCAACGTCAAGGCCGCGGGCCGCAACGTCGGTCGCGATCAGGATGTCCAGACGACCGTCTTTCAGACGCTCCAGAGTCTGCTCACGCAGGGACTGGTTCATATCGCCGTTCAGCGCGGCGCTGTTATAGCCGCTACGCTCCAGCGCTTCAGCCACTTCCAGGGTCGCGTTTTTGGTACGCACGAAGATAATCGCCGCATCAAAATCTTCCGCTTCCAGGAAACGCACCAGCGCTTCGTTTTTACGCATACCGTAAGCAGTCCAGTAGCTCTGGCTGATGTCCGGGCGAGTGGTTACGCTGGACTGGATGCGCACTTCCTGCGGCTCTTTCATAAAGCGGCGGGTAATACGACGGATCGCTTCCGGCATAGTGGCAGAGAACAGGGCGGTCTGATGACCTTCCGGGATCTGCGCCATAATCGTTTCTACGTCTTCGATGAAGCCCATGCGCAGCATTTCGTCAGCTTCATCCAGCACCAGACCGCTCAGCTTAGAGAGATCCAGAGTACCGCGCTTCAGGTGGTCAAGCAGACGACCCGGGGTACCGACAACAATTTGTGGTCCCTGGCGCAGAGCACGCAGCTGCACGTCATAACGCTGGCCGCCGTAAAGGGCTACCACGTTTACGCCGCGCATATGTTTAGAGAATTCCGTCATCGCTTCAGCAACCTGTACCGCCAGTTCGCGGGTCGGCGCCAGCACCAGAATCTGCGGCGCTTTGAGCTCAGGATCAAGATTGTTCAGCAGCGGTAAAGAGAACGCTGCGGTTTTACCGCTGCCCGTCTGAGCCATGCCCAGAACGTCGCGGCCGCCCAGCAGGTGCGGAATGCACTCAGCCTGGATCGGAGATGGTTTTTCGTAACCCAGATCGTTAAGGGCTTCAAGGATAGGAGCCTTCAGGCCCAGATCTGCAAAAGTGGTTTCGAATTCAGCCATGTAGTACGTGTGCCTCAAAATTAATGGCGGCCAGTCTACATAACTCAACGTGAAAATTTACAGTAATTTTCATTGAAAAGTGTGAACCGGCTCAAAGTAGATGTATTAACGAACAACAACGCCCTCACCCGCGAAGGTGATGGCAATAAAAAATTGGGCTGATGTTTGTTCGTCAGCTATTGCTGGTCCGATTCTGCCAGGTCATCTTGCTCCTGGCCCAGGAGCGATAATTCCAACAATGCGTATCGGTGCTCAACGTAGTTGTGAACGTTGTTTGCGACCGCCAGTTTGAACAGTGCCGTAGCGCTGTCCCTGTCCCCCAGACTTAGGTAGTACTTACCTAAATAGAAGTTGGTTTCACTGAGATGCTCAGCGAGCGAGGTGTTATCCGTTGCGTCTGCCTTCAAACGATCCATCAGCGTTTTTTCGCTAATATCGTTAAGGTAGAACTCGACAATGTTCCATCCCCATTGCTCTTTGTCCGATTTCTCGAAGCGCTGTTTCAGTGCTTCAAGCGCCTGCTTCTCGTCGAGTTTGCGCTCAGCGAGGTAAAGCCACAGGCTACGGAAAGGATCGTTGGGATCGTCTTGATAAAACGCCAGCAGATCATCTTGCGCTAACTTAGCACGACCCCCGTAATACAGGGCGATGCCGCGATTTAAGTGCGCGTAGTTATAAGTTGGATCAAGCTCAAGTACAGAATCAAACGCTTCATAGGCAGCATCAAAATTGCCTGCCTGCGTTAAATATATGCCTAAGTAGTTGAATACTTCGGGCATATCAGGTCGGATTGCCAGCGCTTGCGAAAAATCGTTTCGCGCTAATGCCCTCAGACCGAGACTATCATACAACACTCCGCGCTCATATAAAAGCTGTGCGCGTTCATCATCGGTTAAAGCCCGACTGGCAAGAATTTGTTCCATGCGCGCCAGAATCACTTCTTGCTGCAAAGTCGGTTGCAATGGCACCGCGAGGACTGCGTCCTTACGCCAGGCAGAGCTGCTGCATCCTGCCAGCGTGAGAGCTGTCGCCACGAAACACCAGCGCAAAAAAGGCTTCATTTCCCACTCCCGAAGACAACGATTGGATGAACGTCCAGTTCCCCGGCTGCAAACGAGGCGTCCTGCCCGTAATACGCCCTCCGCAAACGCGGAGGGCAAGCGGCAACCTTACTCGCCCTGCTGAGCGACCGGAGCTTCCGGCGCGCTGACAGGCTGAGTCTGCTCAGTTGCTTCTTTGATGCTCAGACGCACGCGGCCCTGACGGTCCACTTCCAGAACCTTAACCGGTACTTCCTGACCCATCTGCAGGTAATCGGTCACTTTCTCTACGCGCTTATCGGCGATCTGAGAAATATGCACCAGACCTTCTTTACCGCCGCCAATGGCAACGAATGCGCCAAAGTCAACGATACGGGTCACTTTACCATTGTAGATACGGCCAACTTCGATCTCAGCGGTAATCTCTTCGATACGACGAATCGCGTGCTGCGCTTTGTCGCCGTCGGTCGCTGCGATTTTCACGGTACCGTCATCTTCGATTTCGATGGTGGTGCCGGTCTCTTCAGTCAGCGCACGGATTACGGAACCGCCCTTACCGATGACGTCTTTGATCTTGTCCGGGCTGATCTTGATGGTGTGGATACGCGGTGCGAATTCGGAGATGTCGCCGCGCGGCGCGTTAATCGCCTGCTCCATGACGCCCAGGATGTGCAGACGCGCACCTTTAGCCTGGTTCAGCGCAACCTGCATGATCTCTTTGGTGATACCTTCAATTTTGATATCCATCTGCAGCGCAGAGATACCGTCGCGGGAACCCGCAACTTTGAAGTCCATATCGCCCAGGTGATCTTCGTCGCCGAGAATATCGGAGAGAACGACATAGTTGTCGCCTTCTTTCACCAGACCCATCGCGATACCCGCAACGGAGGCTTTAATCGGCACGCCGGCGTCCATCAGTGCCAGAGAGGCGCCGCAAACGGAAGCCATGGAAGAAGAGCCGTTAGATTCGGTGATTTCAGAAACCACGCGTACGGTGTACGGGAACTCTTCGGTAGTCGGCATCACGGCCAGCACGCCGCGCTTAGCCAGACGACCGTGACCAATTTCACGACGCTTCGGCGAACCTACCATTCCGGTCTCGCCTACGGAGTACGGAGGGAAGTTGTAGTGGAACAGGAAGGAGTCGGTACGATCGCCCATCAGCTCATCGATGTTCTGTGCGTCACGCGCGGTACCCAGGGTCGCGGTAACCAGCGCCTGAGTTTCGCCACGGGTGAACAGTGCGGAACCGTGGGTGCGCGGCAGCACGCCGGTACGAACGTCCAGACCACGAATCATATCTTTTTCACGACCGTCGATGCGCGGCTCGCCCGCCAGTACGCGGCTACGAACGGCGTTTTTCTCGATAGCGTGCAGAATTTCACCCAGCTCGTTAGCGTCGAGGGATTCATCTTCAGCGGTCAGCGTGGCGATAGTTTCGGCTTTGATCACGCCAATCTGAGCGTAGCGCTCTTGTTTGTCAGTGATGCGGTAAGCGTCGCTCAGGCGCGCTTCAGCCAGGTCCGCAACGCGGGCGTTCAGCGCGGCATCTACGGCTTCCGGCTGCCATTCCCAGCGCGGTTTACCCGCTTCTTTCACCAGGTCATTGATGGCCTGAATAACAATCTGCTGCTGCTCGTGGCCGAATACCACCGCGCCCAGCATCTGGTCTTCGCTCAGCAGTTCAGCTTCGGATTCAACCATCAGGACTGCAGCTTCGGTACCGGCAACCACCAGGTCCAGCTTACTTTCTTTCAGCTCATCCTGAGTCGGGTTCAGCACGTACTGGTCGTTGATGTACCCAACGCGCGCGGAGCCGATAGGACCGTTAAACGGAATACCGGACAGAGACAGCGCAGCGGAAGCGCCGATCATGGCAACGATGTCCGGGTTAACCTGTGGGTTAACGGAAACAACGGTAGCAATAACCTGCACTTCGTTAACGAAACCTTCCGGGAACAGCGGACGAACCGGGCGGTCAATCAGACGCGCAATCAGGGTTTCGCCTTCGCTTGGACGGCCTTCACGACGGAAGAAACCACCCGGGATTTTACCTGCCGCGTAGGTACGCTCTTGATAGTTTACGGTCAGCGGGAAGAAGTCCTGGCCTGGCTTCGCTTTTTTCTGGCCGACAACGGTAACGAATACCGCGGTGTCATCCATGCTTACCATGACAGCAGCAGTGGCCTGGCGAGCCATCATGCCGGTTTCCAGGGTGACGGTGTGTTGGCCGTACTGGAATTTACGAACGATCGGATTTAGCAAAATTCTATCCTTTTATCAAAAAGTGACGCTATATCGAGGATATAGCGTCAGATGACCCGATCTTCTGCATCCTCGCGACTAATGACAACCTTTACCCGCCCCTGCGGATGAAGCCTCTCATTAGCCGCGCGAACCTCTACACAAAGATCATTAATAGCAACAATACATGAGTTTTTAGCTAATTGCTGCCGCCTGGTCGAAAAAAGGGGCCCTGAGGCCCCTTTTTCTGAAACTCGCAGAATTAGCGACGCAGACCCAGACGCTCGATCAGCGAAGCGTAACGTGCAACATCTTTACGTTTCAGGTAGTCGAGCAGTTTACGACGCTGGGAAACCATGCGCAGCAGACCACGACGGCTGTGGTGATCTTTTTTGTGCTCGGAGAAGTGACCCTGCAGATGGTTAATCTGGGCAGTCAGCAGTGCAACCTGAACTTCGGTAGAACCGCTATCGTTTTCGCCACGACCAAACTCAGAAACGATTTTTGCTTTAGCTTCAACGCTTAGAGACATTTTAAACTCCAAAAATTAAAAGAAAGAAAGGGTGCCGATCTCTAATTCAGCGACCCCTGATGCGACGCCCGAAAATGTTAAAACACTTTTGCGGACGTCAGGCGGCAATATTCTACTCGCAGCCGGCTTTTATCGCAAGAACAGCCCTCAGGCAGGATATTCAACGACCAGACGACGCGGCGCCACGCGGCCTTCGTCATCAATCTCGCCCATGCCGAGGAACTTCTCGTCTTCGCCTTCCGTTACGCGCACCAGCCCCTGCTTCGGCGCGCCCGAAGTACGCACCGGATTACCGTTTTTAAAGTATACCGCCGACGTTTCGGGAATATTAACTAACGGATAATCCGACGCCGGGCTATCCATCGGCATCAGCAGCGGGTCGAGCAGCTGCGCGGCGGGAATATCCTGCTCCTGCGCCTGTTCAACCAGCGCCTGCAGCTGTTCGAGAGTCACCATACGGTCAACGGGATATTTGCTGACGGCCAGTCGGCGCAGGAAAATCACGTGCGCGCCGCAGCCCAGCTTTTCGCCTAAATCGTCGATAATCGTCCGAATATAGGTGCCTTTTGAACAATGGATTTCCAGCTCGAGCTCATCGCCTTCGTGGCGAATAAACAGCAACTCGTAGACGGTAATCGGCCGGGCTTCGCGCGGGACGTCAATCCCCTGGCGGGCATATTCGTACAGCTTTTTACCCTGGTACTTCAGCGCCGAATACATTGACGGCACCTGCTGAGTCTCGCCGCGAAAGCCTTCCAGCGCGGAGGCCAGCTCATCGTCGCTAAAGGCCAGCGGGCGCTCCTCCACCACCTGACCATCAGCATCAGAGGTATCGGTGCGTTGACCCAGTCTGGCAATGACGCGGTAACGCTTGTCAGAATCGAGCAGGTACTGGGAAAACTTGGTCGCTTCTCCGAGGCAAATCGGCAGCATGCCGGTTGCCAGCGGATCCAGCGCGCCGGTGTGCCCTGCCCGATTAGCGTTATAAATACGTTTTACTTTTTGCAGCACGTCATTGCTGGAAGCCCCCTGGGGTTTATCCAGCAACAGCACGCCATGCACATCGCGACCGCGACGACGAGGACGACTCATTAGTCCTCCTTGACGTCGTCCGGATTCACACGACGCTCATCGTCATGCTTCACCACGCTGGTCACCAGATTAGACATCCGCATCCCTTCAACCAGCGAGTTGTCGTAGAAGAAGGTCAGTTCCGGCACGATACGCAGGCGCATCGCTTTACCCAGCAGCGAGCGGATAAATCCGGATGCTTCCTGCAGCGCTTTAATACCTGCCTTAACGGCGGCTTCATCTTTGTCGTTCAGGAACGTCACGAACACTTTGGCATAGGCCAGATCGCGGGACATTTCGACGCCAGAGACGGTGGTCATCATGCCCAAACGTGGATCTTTAATTTCGCGCTGCAGGATGATAGCAATCTCTTTTTGCATCTCCTGAGCGACGCGCTGCGGGCGACCAAATTCTTTCGCCATAATAAATTCTCCAGAATAAAGACAAAAAAGGGGCCATAAGCCCCTTTTTAGAATTATTGCCGGGTGGCGCTTCGCTAACCCGGCCTGTTCTCGGCGATCTTCCGTCAATACCGGGCTGCAGCACAAGGCGCTACGGCCCAATAGTCGACGAAGGTTACGCGATGGTACGTTGGATTTCGATGATTTCGAACACTTCGATCATATCGCCAACGCGAACGTCGTTGTAGTTCTTAACGCCGATACCACATTCCATACCGTTACGGACTTCGTTAACGTCATCTTTGAAGCGGCGGAGGGATTCCAGCTCGCCTTCATAGATAACCACGTTGTCACGCAGTACGCGGATTGGGTTGTGACGTTTAATCGTGCCTTCGGTAACCATACAGCCCGCGATGGCGCCAAATTTCGGCGATTTGAACACATCACGCACTTCAGCCAGACCAATGATTTGCTGTTTCAGCTCCGGAGACAGCATGCCGCTCATTGCGGCTTTAACTTCGTCGATCAGGTTATAGATGACGGAGTAGTAGCGCAGATCCAGGCTTTCCGATTCAATCACTTTGCGAGCAGATGCGTCGGCACGTACGTTGAAGCCAACCAGGATAGCGTTGGATGCCGCAGCCAGGGTGGCGTCGGTTTCGGTGATCCCACCTACGCCAGAACCAATGATCTTCACTTTGACTTCGTCCGTAGACAGCTTCAGTAAAGAGTCAGAGATGGCTTCTACAGAGCCCTGAACGTCTGCTTTCAGTACCACGTTCACTTCGTGAACTTCGCCGTCGGTCATGTTAGCGAACATGTTCTCAAGCTTGGACTTCTGCTGACGCGCCAGTTTGACTTCGCGGAATTTGCCCTGACGATACAGCGCAACTTCACGCGCTTTTTTCTCGTCACGAACAACGGTAACTTCGTCACCCGCAGCCGGAACGCCGGACAGGCCGAGGATCTCAACCGGAATGGACGGACCCGCTTCCAGCACTTCCTGACCCAGTTCGTTACGCATCGCGCGAACGCGGCCGTATTCGAAGCCGCACAGAACGATATCGCCCTTGTTCAGCGTACCTTCACGTACCAGAACGGTAGCAACCGGACCACGACCTTTATCCAGGAAGGATTCGATAACCGCACCGCTTGCCATGCCGTTGCGAACGGCTTTCAGCTCCAGAACTTCAGCCTGCAGCAGGATGGCGTTCAGCAGATCGTCGATACCGGTACCGGCTTTCGCAGATACAGGGATGAACTGAGATTCGCCGCCCCACTCTTCCGGCATAACGCCGTACTGAGACAGTTCGTTTTTAACGCGATCCATATCAGCTTCTGGCTTATCGATTTTGTTAACCGCGACAACAACCGGTACCTGCGCGGCTTTCGCATGCTGGATAGCTTCGATAGTCTGCGGCATCACGCCATCGTCCGCGGCAACAACCAGAACAACGATATCCGTTGCCTGAGCACCACGAGCACGCATTGAGGTGAACGCGGCGTGGCCCGGGGTATCCAGGAAGGTGATCATGCCGTTTTCAGTTTCAACGTGGTACGCACCGATGTGCTGGGTAATACCACCCGCTTCGCCGGACGCCACTTTCGTGGAGCGGATATAGTCGAGCAGAGAAGTTTTACCGTGGTCAACGTGACCCATGATGGTCACAACCGGTGCGCGGGCTTCTGCCGCAGCGCCGGTATCACGATCGCTCATTACCGCTTCTTCCAGCTCGTTCTCACGACGCAGGATAACCTTGTGGCCCATCTCTTCGGCAACCAGCTGTGCGGTTTCCTGATCGATGACCTGGTTAATGGTCGCCATTGCGCCCAGCTTCATCATCGCTTTGATGACCTGAGAGCCTTTGACCGCCATCTTGTTAGCCAGATCGCCAACGGTGATGGTTTCGCCGATGATAACGTCACGGTTCACGGCCTGAGCCGGCTTCTGGAAGCCCTGCTGCAGAGAAGAACCTTTACGCTTGCCGCCTTTACCACCGCGGACGGCCGCACGGGCCTCTTCGCGATCGGCTTTGGATTCAGCGTGCTTATTGCCTTTCTTCTGAGGGCGTGCTGCTTTGGCGTTACGGCCACGGCCGCGACCGCCTTCAACTTCACGGTCGTTGTCGTCTTCTGCCTGACGGGCATGCTGAGACGTGGTCACGTGATAGTCAGAGGTTTCTTCAGGCGGCGTTTCTGGGGTTTCGGTCCAGTTCTTTTCGTTTTCTGCGGCCATGCGGCGTGCCTCGTCCGCCACGCGGCGCGCTTCTTCTTCAAGCTTGCGACGCGCTTCTTCTTCCGCTTTACGTTTCAGCTCTGCAGCTTCGTTTTCACGGCGGGTCTTTTCAGCCTGGGCGGTTTTTGTCATTTCGTCGGTTTGTTGATTGCTCACTTTGTCTTTTTCCGCAGCTTCACGTTTCGCTTTATCAGCGACTTCACGTTTAGCTTGTTCTGCGGCCTCGCGTTCAGCTTTTAATTGCGCCTCTCGCTTCGCCGTTTCTTCAGCTTCACGATGGGCCTGCTCTTCCGCTTCACGCTGCGCCTGCTCTTCCGCGGCAAGGCGTTCTGCCTCTTGCGGATCGCGTTTCACAAAAGTGCGTTTCTTGCGGACTTCGATTTGTACCGATTTGCTCTTTCCACCGGTACCTGGAATATTTAACGTGCTGCGCGTTTTGCGCTGCAGCGTCAGCTTGTCGGGCGCCGAGCCGTGTTCACGGTTCAGGTGCGTCAACAGGGCCTGCTTCTCTTGCGCGGTCACAGAGTCATCGACCGATTTGCGGATGCCTGCATCAGCAAATTGCTGTATCAGGCGATCCACAGAGGTCTGAATCTCTGAAGCCAGCGCTTTAATGGTCACATCTGTCATGCTGTTCCTTCCTGCTACAGTTTATTACGCTTCGTCGCCGAACCAACAAATATTACGGGCGGCCATGATGAGCTCTCCGGCTTTTTCGTCGGTCAAGCCTTCGATATCAGCCAGATCATCAATGCCCTGCTCGGCGAGATCTTCCAGCGTACAAACGCCACGGGCAGCCAGTTTGAAAGCCATCAGACGTTCCAGACCTTCCAGATTCAGTAAATCTTCGGCAGGTTTGGTGTCGCCCAGGCTTTCTTCCTGAGCCAGCGCCAACGTGGTCAGCGCATTTTTCGCACGCTCACGAAGTGCTTCAACGGTGGCTTCATCCAGACCGTCGATTTCCAGCAGTTCTTTCACCGGCACGTAGGCCAGTTCTTCCAGAGTGGCGAAACCTTCTTCGACCAGCACAGTGGCGAAATCTTCATCGATATCAAGATACTTAGTAAAAGTATCGATCGCCGCATGGGCTTCAGCCTGGTGCTTAGCCTGCAGGTCATCAACAGTCATCACGTTGAGTTCCCAGCCGCTCAGCTGCGATGCCAGACGCACGTTCTGACCGTTACGGCCGATAGCCTGCGCCAGATTGCCCGCTTCGACGGCGATATCCATGGTGTGCTTGTCTTCATCCACCACGATAGACGCAACGTCGGCCGGAGCCATCGCGTTGATCACGAACTGCGCCGGGTTATCATCCCACAGGACGATATCGATACGCTCGCCGCCCAGTTCGGTAGAAACCGCCTGAACGCGCGCACCGCGCATGCCGACACAGGCGCCAACCGGATCGATTCGCTTATCGTTGGTTTTCACCGCGATTTTCGCACGGGAACCCGGATCGCGAGCGGCGGCTTTAATCTCGAGCACTTCTTCACCGATTTCCGGCACCTCAATGCGGAACAGTTCGTTCAGCATTTCCGGCTTAGAACGGGTAACGAACAGCTGAGCGCCGCGCGCTTCCGGACGTACCGCGTACAGCACACCGCGAATACGGTCGCCCGGGCGGAAGTTTTCACGCGGCAGCATATCTTCACGCAGGATCACGGCTTCAGCATTGCTGCCCAGATCCAGAGTGATGTTGTCGCGGTTCACTTTTTTCACCACGCCGGTGATGATTTCACCTTCGTGCTCGCGGAACTGATCGACGACCATGGCGCGTTCGGCTTCACGTACTTTCTGTACGATGACCTGTTTTGCCGTTTGCGTGGTGATACGGTCGAAGGTGACGGATTCAATCTGGTCTTCGACGAAGTCGCCAGGATTCATGCTTTCGTCTTCGTAACGCGCCGCTTCAAGCGTAATTTCGCGAGTCGGCTGGGTAACTTCTTCAACGACCAGCCAGCGACGGAAGGTGTCAAAATCACCGCTACGACGATCGATGCTCACGCGCACGTCGATCTCTTGCTCGTATTTTTTCTTTGTAGCCGTTGCCAGGGCACTTTCCAGCGCTTCAAAAATCTTTTCGCGCGGCAGCGATTTTTCGTTGGAAACGGCTTCAACAACAGCCAAAATTTCTTTGTTCATCGGGGCCTTTCACCTCAATCCAGACTGTTAAAAGTGGGGAACCAGGTTCGCCTTCTGGATGTTACTCAGCGCGAACACTTCATCTTTGCCTTCGACGGTTACCGTGATCATTTCACCGTCTACCGCTTTGATAACGCCCTGCCATTTGCGGCGATTTTGCACCGCCATACGCAGTACCAGCGAAACTTCTTCACCGGAAAAACGCGCATAGTGTTCGGCGGTAAACATCGGGCGATCGAGACCAGGTGAAGACACTTCCAGGTTATAAGCAACGGTGATCGGATCTTCGACGTCCATGACAGCACTGACCTGGTGGCTTACATCAGCACAATCATCAACATTGATGCCATTATCACTATCAATATAGATGCGCAGTGTAGAAGTGCGACCACGAACGAATTCGATGCCGACCAGCTCAAAGCCAAGCGCTTCAACCGGCGCAGTGAGCATCTCTGTTAATTTTTGCTCTAATGTGGACAAACCCACCCCCAAGACATAAAAAAAGGGCGTATAGCCCAGTTATTCTGAAGTCAGATAACAAAAAACCCCGATAAATCGGGGTTTTAGATAACTGAACCCTGCGATCGCAACTGCGATCTGGAACACTTCCAGGAGAATTCTTTCAAATTCGGCTACGAAGGACCAGGTCCTCACAGTATATTTGAAAAAGTACTCAAAGGGAAAGTGGTTGCGGGGGCCGGATTTGAACCGACGACCTTCGGGTTATGAGCCCGACGAGCTACCAGGCTGCTCCACCCCGCGCCTGAAACGTGGCGTATTTTACTCTTATTGAGCAAAAGACGCAAATACTGCTGGGATTTGGTACCGAAGACGGGACATAAAATCGTGGTAAAGTCTATTGATAAACCCTATATTTTGTCAACATATTTTTCACATTGTCCGGTTATCGTTTATGCTGGCATTGCACCCTTTTTTAGCAAAAAAGTCATGAATCACTTCCGGTCACCCGTAAAAGATGATTAAATGAAAACTCACAATTAATGCATAAACATGCAATAGAGATATATTCCATTTGACTTAATTTTTACGCCACCCTGGCATGGAGAGCGCGAGAAGACCTGCGTGTATGGTTATACATTATGGTTTTTAAGCATGACCCTGAACCTCAATGGCAAACGGAATAGTCAAATAGGACAGGTTCTGGACCTGGTAAACCGAACTCACAACAGTCTATCTAGCAGGGTTTTATTTTATGACGACGATTCTTAAGCATCTCCCGATTGGTCAACGTATTGGTATCGCTTTCTCTGGTGGACTGGATACCAGCGCCGCCCTGCTGTGGATGCGTAAAAAAGGCGCGGTACCGTACGCCTACACCGCTAACCTCGGCCAGCCGGACGAAGAGGATTACGATGCAATTCCGCGCCGCGCCAAAGAATACGGAGCCGAGGGCGCTCGTCTGATCGACTGCCGTAAGCAGCTGGTTGCTGAAGGCATTGCCGCTATCCAGTGCGGTGCGTTTCATAACACCACCGGCGGCCTGACCTATTTCAACACCACCCCGCTCGGTCGTGCCGTTACCGGCACCATGCTGGTTGCCGCGATGAAAGAAGACGGCGTTAACATTTGGGGTGACGGCAGTACATATAAAGGCAACGATATCGAGCGTTTCTATCGTTACGGCCTGCTGACCAACGCTGAACTGAAAATTTACAAACCGTGGCTGGATAGCGACTTTATCGATGAGCTCGGCGGACGTCAGGAAATGTCCGAGTTTATGATTGCCTGCGGCTTTGACTACAAAATGTCCGTCGAGAAAGCCTACTCAACTGACTCCAACATGCTGGGCGCAACCCATGAGGCAAAGGACCTGGAATTCCTGAACTCCAGCGTCAAAATCGTTAATCCGATAATGGGGGTTAAGTTCTGGGATGAGAGCGTGAAGATCCCGGCGGAAGAAGTGACCATTCGCTTTGAACAGGGTCATCCGGTCGCGCTCAACGGCCAAACCTTCAGCGATGACGTGGAACTGATGCTGGAAGCAAACCGCATCGGCGGCCGTCACGGGCTTGGCATGAGTGACCAGATTGAAAACCGCATCATCGAAGCCAAAAGCCGCGGCATCTATGAAGCACCGGGGATGGCGCTGCTGCACATTGCCTATGAGCGTCTGCTGACCGGTATCCATAACGAAGATACCATTGAGCAGTACCACGCTCACGGGCGTCAGCTGGGCCGTCTGCTGTATCAGGGACGCTGGTTTGATTCTCAGGCGCTGATGCTGCGTGACGCGCTGCAACGCTGGGTGGCGAGCGCGATTACCGGTGAAGTGACGCTGGAGCTGCGTCGCGGTAATGATTACTCCATTCTGAACACCGTCTCCGACAACCTGACCTATAAAGCAGAGCGTCTGACGATGGAGAAAGGCGACTCAATGTTCTCCGCAGAGGACCGTATTGGCCAACTGACCATGCGTAATCTGGATATCACCGATACCCGCGATAAGCTGTTCGGTTACGCTCAATCCGGCCTGCTCACCGCCTCTTCGGCGACCGGCCTGCCGCAGGTTGAGAATCTGGAAAATAAAGACAAATAAGCTCTTTTTTATCGACTCTTTCAGCCGACGTTAATCCGTCGGCTTTTTTCTTTCCCGGAATTGCGCCATAAAACCTGAGCCCCATCATTTTATCGACCGCGGTATCTAATAATCATTGCCTGCAATCTTGCGCGCAGATTTATCTTTTCCGATTGTTGGGCCCCACACATGGGACCACTGCGGGAAATGGATCGCCTGCTGGCGACGCTTGAAGCTTAAACAACCAAAGGGACGGTCTTCAGGGCCTTATTGCTCTCTTCTAACCCGGCAACGATTAACAGCCTGCAATGCTTCATTGCGCTACTCACCTCTAATAAATAGATGAGCGCGACTTTAGCGGCCTGGATGGGATTAAGGCCAACGGAGAGTTATTTATAAATAAGCAGCTCTGGATTTAGGGCAAAAAAAAGACGCTTTTCAGCGTCTTTTTTTCGGAATATGGTACCGAGGATGGGACTCGAACCCACAAGCCCGTTAGGGCACTACCACCTCAAGGTAGCGTGTCTACCAATTCCACCACCTCGGTACGGATACTGTTTATTAGTGCGGGATGTCGCTGCTCGGCTGCGCCGGCGCTGCTGGCTGAGTCTGCTCGGATTTCGGCGCGCTCAGATTATCCCACTCGCTTCCTTTATTGGTCTTATTACTGTTGATATTGCCCAGCACCAGACTGATGATGAAGAACAATGCAGCCAGGATACCGGTCATGCGGGTCATGAAGTTACCTGAACCGCTGGAACCGAACAACGTGCCGGAAGCGCCTGCTCCGAACGAGGCTCCCATATCAGCGCCTTTACCTTGCTGCAGCATGATCAGACCAACAAGGCCAATCGCCACAATAAGGAAAACAACTAAAAGAGCTTCTTGCATAATCAACCTGTTCCTTGCGGATTCGCCGCATACCAATTGCTTCGACCAATAAAGCGGAACGTATTAACGTTTCCCACTGAAGCGGGTGTGAATACTAACCAAAGCGAATGACCTTCGCAAGGGCAATTTCGACGCATTTTATCAACTGCGGAAAAAAACAGCAAAAAAACGTTTACCGGACATTAAAAAGGCGGCAAGCGCCGCCTTTTTAATCACTTAGCAGCAAAGACTATGCATTTTTAACCGCATCAGCAATGCGGTGAGCGAATTCATGCACCTGCTCTTCGTACTCGCCTTCAACCATCACGCGAATCAACGGCTCGGTGCCGGATTTACGCAGCAGCACCCGGCCGCGTTTACCCAACGCCGCCTCAACCTCGGCGGTAACCGCTTTGACGCTCTCATGCTCCAGCGGATTGCTGCTGCTATCGGTAAAGCGCACGTTGACCAGAATCTGCGGAAACATCTTCATGCCGCTACACAGATCGTGCAGGCTCATATGGTTACGCACCATCGCGGCAACGACCTGCAGACTTGCAACGATGCCGTCACCGGTGGTCGTCTTATCCAGCAGGATAACGTGGCCGGAGTTTTCGGCGCCAATACGCCAGCCTTTCTCCTGCATTTTCTCCAGCACGTAGCGATCGCCCACTTTTGCGCGAGCAAACGGGATACCCAGCTGTTTGAGCGCCAGCTCCAGCCCCATATTACTCATCAACGTGCCCACGGCGCCGCCGCGCAGCTGGCCCTGACGCAAACCTTCACGGGCAATAATGTAGAGGATCTGGTCGCCGTCAACCTTGTTGCCTTCATGGTCGACCATAATGACGCGGTCACCATCGCCGTCGTAGGCAATCCCCAGATCGGCCTTTTCCGCCAGAACGCGAGCCTGTAGGGCGCGGACGTCGGTAGCACCGACCTCTTCGTTGATATTGAGGCCATTGGGCTCACAGCCCATGGTAATAACCTGTGCGCCGAGCTCGCGGAAGACGTTAGGCGCAATGTGGTAGGTCGCGCCGTGAGCGCAGTCAACCACCACTTTCAGCTCGTTCAGGCTCAGCTCATTCGGGAAGGTGCCTTTGCAGAACTCAATGTAGCGGCCGGCCGCATCGACAATCCGGCTGGCTTTGCCTAATTCCGCAGAGTCGACGCAGGTCAGCTCTTTCTCCATCTCGGCTTCAATCGCCTCTTCGACGTTATCCGGCAGCTTAGTCCCCTCAATAGAGAAGAACTTAATGCCGTTGTCGTAGAAAGGGTTATGCGAGGCTGAAATGACAATCCCGGCCTCGGCGCGGAAAGCGCGGGTCAGATAAGCCACCGCCGGCGTTGGCATTGGGCCAGTGAATGAGGCGGAGAGACCGGCAGCCGCCAGGCCCGCTTCAAGGGCCGACTCCAGCATATAGCCAGAGATGCGGGTATCTTTACCGATAATGATTTTACGCGAACCGTGACGCGCGAGAACTTTTCCTGCAGCCCAGCCCAGCTTAAGCACAAACTCCGGCGTAATTGGTGCATCGCCAACGCGGCCACGGATACCATCGGTGCCAAAATATTTACGGTTACTCATAATGTTTATTTTCCCTTGTAGCCAGAGTGGCTTCCACCACGCGCAGCGCTTCTACCGTTTCTTTGACGTCATGGACGCGAACTATCTGCGCGCCCTGCATCGCCGCAATTACTGCGCAAGCCAGGCTACCGCTGAGGCGCTCTGTCGGCCCAACGTTCAGCAGTTGACCAATCATCGACTTACGCGACATGCCTGCCAACAGCGGGAGACCAAAATGATGGAATTCGCCGAGTCGAGCAAGCAGCTCATAATTATGGGAAAGATTTTTACCGAAACCGAATCCTGGGTCGAGCAACAATTTATCTTTTGCGATCCCAGCCCGCTCGCAGCGCACAATATGCTCCGTGAAAAAACGCGTCACATCGGCGAAAACGTCTTCGTACTTCGGCGCTGCCTGCATGGTTTTAGGCTGTCCCTGCATATGCATCAGGCACACCGGCAGCCCGGTCTCTGCCGCCGCTTCCAGCGCCCCAGGCTCCGTTAGCGAGCGGATATCGTTGATGATATGCGCCCCAACGCGGGCGGCTTCACGGATCACATCAGGCTTCGACGTATCGACCGAGATCCATACTTCAAAACGCTGAGCGATGGCTTCCACAACCGGGATCACGCGCGCCAGCTCTTCCTCAACGCTAACCTCCAGCGCCCCGGGACGCGTCGATTCGCCGCCGATATCAATGATAGTCGCACCGGCATTAATCATCAGATTGGCGTGCTTAACCGCGTCTACCAGCGAATTGTGCGCCCCGCCGTCGGAGAAGGAGTCCGGCGTAACGTTAAGGATACCCATCACATGCGGGTGGGTGAGATCGAGGGTTGAGCCCTGGGCTACAAGTTTCATCACGAGATCCCTGAATCAGGAGAGATTGATAAAAAGAAAAACCCCGGAGCGAACGCCCCAGGGTTTAGATATGCACAACCACATCAACAGCGGCTAACTTATTTGTCGCCTAACTGCTCTGACATCGTGTTACCCGGGTTTGGCGTACGCGGTTCATCAACCGGACGCGGCGCACTCGGGGTGCCGTTATTGCCAGAATTGTTGGCGCCAGGATCTTCCCAGCCGGCCGGCGGGCGAACGTCACGACGTGCCATCAGGTCATCAATCTGCGGTGCATCGATGGTCTCATATTTCATGAGCGCGTCTTTCATCGAATGCAAAATATCCAGATTGTCATTGAGGATCTGACGGGCGCGGTTGTAGTTACGCTCAATCAGTGATTTCACTTCCTGGTCGATGATACGTGCGGTCTCATCGGACATATGCTTCGCTTTCGCTACGCTACGTCCCAGGAATACTTCACCTTCTTCTTCCGCATACAGCAGCGGACCGAGTTTGTCGGAGAAGCCCCACTGAGTCACCATGTTACGCGCCAGGTTAGTTGCAACCTTAATGTCGTTCGACGCGCCGGTAGAAACATGCTCTACGCCGTAGATAATCTCTTCTGCCAGACGACCGCCGTACAGGGTCGAAATCTGGCTTTCCAGCTTCTGACGGCTGGCGCTGATTGCATCGCCTTCCGGCAGGAAGAACGTAACGCCCAGAGCGCGGCCGCGCGGAATAATCGTCACCTTATGCACCGGATCGTGTTCCGGCACCAGGCGGCCAATAATCGCATGTCCTGCTTCGTGGTAAGCGGTCGACTCTTTCTGCGCTTCCGTCATCACCATGGAGCGACGTTCCGCACCCATCATGATTTTGTCTTTTGCCTTTTCGAACTCGACCATCGAGACCACGCGCTTGTTGCCACGGGCAGCAAACAGAGCGGCTTCGTTCACCAGGTTCGCCAGGTCAGCACCGGAGAAGCCCGGGGTACCGCGCGCGATGATTGCCGCGTCGATATCTGGCGACAGCGGAACGCGACGCATGTGAACTTTCAGGATCTGCTCACGACCGCGGACATCCGGCAGACCAACGACGACCTGACGGTCGAAGCGGCCCGGACGCAGCAGCGCAGGGTCCAGAACGTCCGGACGGTTGGTTGCGGCGATAACGATAATACCTTCGTTACCTTCAAAACCATCCATCTCGACCAGCATCTGGTTCAGCGTCTGCTCACGCTCATCGTGGCCACCGCCCAGGCCAGCGCCACGCTGGCGACCGACGGCGTCGATTTCATCGATGAAGATAATGCACGGAGCCGCTTTCTTAGCCTGTTCGAACATGTCGCGCACGCGAGATGCGCCAACGCCGACGAACATTTCTACGAAGTCAGAACCGGAAATTGTGAAGAACGGCACTTTCGCTTCACCGGCGATCGCTTTCGCCAGCAGCGTTTTACCGGTACCCGGAGGGCCGACCATCAGGACGCCTTTCGGGATTTTACCGCCCAGCTTCTGGAAGCGGCTCGGTTCACGCAGGTATTCAACCAGTTCACCGACTTCCTCTTTCGCTTCGTCGCAACCGGCGACATCGGCAAAAGTGGTTTTGATCTGGTCTTCCGTCAGCATACGGGCTTTGCTTTTGCCGAAGGACATCGCGCCCTTTCCGCCGCCGCCCTGCATTTGCCGCATAAAGAAGATCCAGACGCCGATCAGCAACAGCATCGGGAACCAGGAAATGAAGATGGAAGCCAGCAGGCTCGGCTCTTCCGGCGGTTCGCCAACCACTTTGACGTTTTTCGTCAACAGGTTATCGAGCAGCTTCGGATCGTTAACCGGAATGTAAGTCGTGTAACGGTTACTATCTTTCTTGGTAACGTTGATCTCACGTCCGTTGATACGCGCTTCGCGAACCTGGTCCTGGTTGACCTCTTGCAGGAAGGTTGAATAATCCACCTTACGGCCATTAGACTCGCTGGGCCCAAAGCTCTGGAATACTGACATCAGCACGACGGCAATGACCAGCCAGAGTATTAGGTTTTTCGCCATGTCACTCAAGGGATTAACCTCTTATTACAACTGTGTTAAAAACAGCGTCAGGATACTCTATATCCAGTTTCTTTCAAACTTTCGTTTGAAATCTACCGGTTATGGTTTACGCCCGGTCGCTACAATGTACACTTCACGCGAACGAGCACGGGAAGAGTCCGGCTTACGAACTTTGACCTTCGTAAACAGGGAGCGAATTTCTCTTAGATACTCATCGAAGCCTTCGCCCTGGAACACCTTAACTACAAAACTACCACCTGGCGCTAATACATCACGAGCCATTCCGAGCGCCAGCTCCACCAAATACATGGCCCGGGGGATATCCACCGCCGGTGTTCCGCACATGTTTGGCGCCATATCGGACATGACAACTTGTACTTTACTGTCACCTACGCGCTCAAGTAACGCTTTCAGGACTAATTCATCACGAAAGTCGCCCTGAAGGAAGTCCACACCAACGATTGGATCCATCGGTAAAAGATCGCAAGCGATGATGCGGCCGCTGTTGCCGATCTGCGTGACCGCATATTGCGACCAGCCTCCGGGTGCAGCACCGAGGTCAACAATCGTCATCCCCGGTTTAAAAATCTTGTCACTCTGCTGTATTTCATCAAGTTTAAACCAGGCTCGGGAACGTAACCCCTTTTTCTGTGCCTGGAGAACATATTTATCGCTAAAGTGTTCCTGAAGCCAGCGGCTGGAACTGGCAGAACGCTTTTTACCTGTCATTTAACATTCCCGTTTCGGGTTCATCATACTTTGCGACGTAAAAATCGGCACTGTAGTTTGGCGATATATGGGAGATGGCGGTAGAATGAACCGTTTTCAATCCCAACGTAAGCAAAAAAATACGATGAATCTGAGTACTAAACAAAAACAGCACCTGAAAGGTCTGGCACATCCGCTCAAGCCGGTAGTTATGCTTGGCAATAATGGTTTGACCGAAGGGGTACTGGCCGAGATCGAACAAGCGTTAGAGCACCATGAGCTCATCAAGGTGAAAATCGCCTCGGAAGACCGCGAGACTAAAACCCTGATCGTGGAAGCTATCGTACGCGAAACCGGCGCCTGTAACGTACAGGTCATCGGTAAAACGCTGGTCCTGTATCGCCCATCTAAAGAGCGTAAAATCTCGCTGCCACGCTAAGAATATCCTGAATCCCGACACAACATTGTGTAAAACGAGGGATTTCTGCGGGTAGACGAGCAAAATGCCATGCTCCGGACGTTGATAAAAGGCCGCTATGCGGCCTTTTTCCTTTCTTTACAATCCATCAACAGCGTAGCGGGAAATGCGAATTAAAGGTACTCAACCTTGATAATTTCGTATTCAACTTCGCCGCCTGGCGTGCGGATTGTCACCACATCATCCTGCTCTTTACCGATCAGCCCGCGAGCGATCGGGGAGTTCACGGAGATAAGATTCTGCTTAAAATCCGCTTCGTCGTCGCCGACGATGCGATAAGACTGCTCTTCGTCGGTATCGACGTTCAGAACGCTCACGGTCGAACCAAAAATCACGCGGCCGTTGTTCGGCATTTTGGTGATATCGATAACCTGCGCATTGGACAGCTTGGCCTCAATATCTTTAATACGACCTTCACAGAAACCCTGCTGCTCGCGGGCCGCATGGTACTCAGCGTTCTCTTTGAGATCGCCATGCTCACGGGCGTCGGCGATGGCGGCAATGATTTCAGGGCGACGTACGGATTTCAGAAAATCCAGCTCTTCGCGTAGTTTTTCAGCGCCACGTAAGGTCATCGGAATAGCTTGCATTTGTTATACCTCTTTATCATTCCTTCATGGAACGGATATCACCGTTCCGCAACCTGCCAGGCAAAAAGCAGGACAGGAGCAAAAAGAAAACCGACCCGGGAAACATTCCCCAGGTCAGCAGCAATTTTCAATTTGATACGTATTTTACCCTGAAGTTCACTATGGGTCATCGTTTACTTTACAGGGCGTTGCACCGTAGTATGACGGCTTGGTTTCAGGTTGTTAGCGCGAGATTATGCGATTTTCCAGATTTATCATCGGATTGACTGCCGGCATTGCGCTTAGCGCTCAGGCGGCGAACATTGACGAGTACATCAATCAGCTTCCTGCGGGTGCCAACCTCGCCTTTATGGCGCAAAAGGTTGGCTCCCCGACACCGGAGATAGACCTTCACAGCCAGCAAATGGCGCTACCGGCCAGTACTCAGAAGGTGATCACCGCGCTGGCCGCCCTGCTCCAGCTGGGGCCAGATTTTCGTTTTACCACCACTCTGGAAACCAAAGGCACCCTCGACGGCGGCGTGCTGAAAGGCGATCTGATTGCCCGTTTTGGCGGCGATCCTACGCTCAGGCGGCAGGATATTCGCAATATGGTGGCCACGCTCAAGAAGGCCGGCGTCCAGCGGATCGAAGGGAACGTGCTGATCGATACCTCGGTCTTCGCCAGCTATGACAAAGCGCCGGGCTGGCCGTGGAACGATTTGACGCAGTGCTTTAGCGCCCCGCCGGCGGCGGCGATCGTCGATCGTAACTGTTTCTCGATCTCGCTGTACAGCGCGCAGAAACCCGGCGATCTGGCGTTTATTCGCGTCGCTTCGTATTACCCGGTCACCATGTTCAGCCAGGTCCGCACGCTGGCCCGCGGCTCTGCGGAAGCCCAGTACTGCGAGCTCGATGTGGTTCCCGGCGATCTTAACCGCTACACCCTGACCGGCTGTCTGCCGCAGCGTAGCGAACCGCTGCCGCTGGCTTTTGCCATTCAGGACGGCGCCAGCTATGCCGGGGTGATCCTGAAGTCTGAATTGACCCAGGCCGGCATCACCTACAGTGGGACCCTGCTGCGCCAAACCCTGGCCAACGATCCGGGGACCGTGCTGGCGACCACCCAGTCGGCGCCGCTGCACGATCTCCTGCGCATCATGCTGAAAAAATCAGACAACATGATTGCCGATACCGTATTTCGCACCATTGGCCACGCGCGTCTCGGCGTGCCGGGCACCTGGCGCGCGGGTTCCGACGCGGTACGCCAAATCCTGCGTCAGCAGGCTGGCGTCGATCTGGGCAATACGATTATCGCCGACGGTTCCGGCCTGTCGCGGCACAACCTGATTGCCCCCGCCACGATGATGCAGGTGCTGCAATATATCGCCCAGCACGATAATGAGCTCAACTTCATCTCGATGCTGCCGCTCGCCGGCCATGACGGGTCGCTGCAGTATCGTGCTGGCCTGCATCAGGCGGGCGTGGATGGTAAAGTTTCCGCGAAGACCGGTTCCCTGCAGGGGGTCTATAATCTGGCGGGCTTCATCACCACCGCCAGCGGGCAGAAAGTCGCCTTCGTGCAGTATCTATCCGGCTATGCGGTACCGCCAGCCGATCAGCGTAATCGCCGAATTCCGCTGGTGCGCTTCGAGAGCCGGCTGTATAAGGATTTGTACCATAATAACTAATGCAAAAGGGCCGCATCAAATGCGGCCCTTTTTGTGTGGTCCGGCTATGTTCCCCGCCCGGCATTACGCGGCGGGGAGCGCCGGCAAAGCAGAATTAACGCTTGTAGATGAACTCAACGCCTTCTTCGTCGTCTTCGTCCCAGTCGTCATCCCAGTCTTCGTCATCTTCCGCGTCGAGCTCGGCGCTTTCGAGCTGCTCTCGATGGTAGTCATCCCACATAAACTCGACTTTTTCAGCCGGCTTATCTTCCTGCGCGTGCACGATGGGGTTTTCGATGATAAAGGTCATCACGTCCCAGCACAGGTCTTTCACGCCCTGCTGGCTCGCCGCAGAAATCAGGTAGAACTTATCATCCCAGCCCAGCGCTTCGGCGATGGCTTTGGCCTTCGCTTCGGCTTGCGCTTTATCCATCAGGTCGATCTTGTTGAAGACCAGCCAGCGTGGTTTCGACGCCAAATCCTCGCTGTATTTTTCCAGCTCACCGATGATAACGCGCGCATTCTCTACCGGATCGGAGCCGTCGATCGGCTCAATATCGATCAGGTGCAGCAACACACGGCAGCGCTCAAGGTGCTTGAGGAAGCGAATACCGAGGCCTGCGCCTTCAGCGGCGCCTTCAATCAGCCCCGGAATATCCGCCACGACGAAGCTCTTCTCGTTATCCATACGTACAACGCCGAGGCTAGGAACCAGCGTGGTGAACGGATAATCGGCGACTTTCGGCTTCGCGGCAGAAACGGCGCGAATGAAGGTAGATTTACCGGCATTCGGCATCCCCAGCATCCCCACGTCTGCCAGCAGCATCAGCTCAAGCTGCAGGTCGCGCTTATCGCCCGGCGTACCCATCGTTTTCTGACGCGGGGTACGGTTGACGGACGATTTGAAGCGGGTGTTGCCCAGACCGTGCCAGCCGCCTTTAGCGACCATCAGACGCTGACCGTGTTTGGTCATATCGCCCATGGTCTCGCCGGTGCCCTGATCGATAACGCGGGTCCCTACGGGCACCTTCACCGAGACGTCTTTACCACGCTTGCCGGTACAGTCGCGGCTTTGCCCGTTCTGCCCGCGTTCAGCGCGAAAAGCTTTCTCAAAACGGTAGTCGATCAGGGTGTTCAGGTTCTCGTCCGCTTCCAGCCACACGTCGCCGCCGTCGCCGCCGTCGCCGCCGTCAGGGCCGCCTCTCGGGATATATTTTTCACGGCGGAAGCTCACGCAACCGTTGCCGCCATCACCTGCTACGACCAGGATCGTTGCTTCATCAACAAACTTCATTTTACTCTCCGTAAATCATTCGCCTGAGCGGGGGACTACTACAACCGCTTCATTTTTACGCCAGCGTCCCCAAAGACGATGACCAATGGCGGAAAACATCGCGCCCGCAACCACGACAAACGCACCGAGATAACCCAACAGGTTTAACATCGGTTTGACGAAGAAATCGGGCCAGGCAATTGATAATAAATCTGAAAATAACAGCGTAAACAGCGGAGTTAGCGTAATTAAAGCGCTCACCTGCGCTGCCTGCCAGCGCGCCATCGCTTCCGCGAGTGCGCCATAACCTACCAGCGTGTTCAAACCACAAAAGATCAGGCACGCCAGCTGCCAGTCGCTTAGCTGGGATATCACAGCCGGCTTTGCCAACGGCAGCAATGCAATCGTACATAAAGTGTACAGCAAAAACAGAATTTGCTGTGACGCCAGACGACGCAATAATACCTTTTGCGCGACGCCGTAGCTCACCCACACCGTCGCTGCCGCCACGCCAAAGATCACGCCCCAGGTGTAATCCGTCAGGCGGGTAAAAATCTCTATCAGGCTGGTGTTGAAGAACATCACCAGCCCGCAGAGCAGCATTATCGCGCCGATAATCTGGGTCCCGCGCATCTTCTCCTTAAGGATGAAGACGCTGGCGACCATCATGCCGACAGGAGACAGTTGGCCAATCACCTGCGAGGCCGTCGGGCTTAAATATTGCAACGACGAGCTGAACAGAACGAAGTTGCCGAACAGACCGCCCGTCGCGATAGCCAGTACGATGAGCCAGCGAGGCTTGCGGAAAATACGCAGCGGCGGCAGCTTGCCTTTAATCGCCAGGATCAATCCGAGGCCAATACTCGCCATTAAAAAGCGATAGAACACCACCGTTGGCGGCTCCATCACTTCCAGAACCTGCTTCATTGCGATGGGCAGCGCACCCCAGCACATTGCGGTGGTGAGCGCCAAAACAATACCTATGCCGGCCTGCTGCTTCATGCCCGTTTTACCTGCGGAAAATTTTCCGGACTTCTAATGTAAAAAGCCCCGCAACACGTTGCGGGGCTTTAATCCGTTACCGGACCTCGAAAACCTTACTCAGCAACGATGCTGATATATTTACGGTTGTTCGGGCCTTTAACTTCAAATTTCACTTTACCGTCTGCTTTAGCAAACAGAGTGTGGTCACGACCGCAACCTACGTTGTTACCAGCGTGGAATTTAGTGCCACGCTGACGAACGATGATGCTACCCGCCAGAACGGTTTCGCCACCGAAACGCTTAACGCCCAGGCGTTTAGCTTCTGAGTCGCGACCGTTACGAGTTGAGCCGCCAGCCTTTTTATGTGCCATTTAAATCTCTCCTCAGGTCTTAGGCGCTGATGCCAGTAATTTTCACATCAGTGAACCACTGACGATGGCCCTGCTGTTTACGGTAGTGTTTACGACGACGAAACTTAACGATTTTAACTTTCTCGCCACGACCGTGAGCAACAACTTCAGCTTTGATGACGCCGCCCTCAACGAAAGGAACGCCGATCTTGATTTCTTCACCGTTTGCGACCATCAGCACTTCAGCGAACTCAACAGCTTCGCCAGTTGCGATGTCCAGCTTTTCCAGGCGAATGGTCTGACCTTCGCTTACTCGGTGTTGTTTACCACCACTTTGGAAAACCGCGTACATATAAAACTCCGCTTCCGCGCACCTCTTAATGTGATTTAGAGTGCGCTATAAATATTCACAATAGGGCGCGAATATTACGCAAAAGGCGAGCCTTTGACAAGAGCGATCGTCGCTCAACGCAGAAAAAAAACACAACTTTCACGCTAACGTTTATCTATGCCATTTTTTCAGTACAATCATAGCTTCTTTTAATTCTATCTTAATCCTGCTGTGAACCCACCTGGATTCGCGGTAGCAGGACATGTGGCCCGGCTTTTGCGATGAATTTAGAAAAAATCAATGAGTTAACCGCGCAAGATATGGCGGGTGTCAATGCGGCAATCCTTGAGCAACTCGACTCAGATGTTCAGCTTATCAATCAGTTAGGCTATTACATCGTCAGCGGAGGCGGTAAACGTATTCGCCCGATGATCGCAGTCCTCGCGGCGCGCGCCGTCGGTTACCAGGGAAACGCCCACGTCACCATTGCCGCGCTGATCGAATTTATCCATACCGCAACCCTGCTTCATGATGACGTCGTTGATGAGTCGGATATGCGTCGTGGTAAAGCCACGGCCAATGCGGCTTTTGGCAACGCAGCCAGCGTACTGGTTGGTGATTTTATCTATACCCGCTCTTTCCAGATGATGACCAGCCTCGGTTCGCTGAAGGTGCTGGAAGTCATGTCGAAAGCCGTTAACGTGATTGCCGAAGGTGAAGTCCTGCAGCTGATGAACGTTAACGACCCGGACATCACGGAAGAAAACTATATGCGGGTGATTTACAGCAAAACGGCCCGACTGTTCGAGGCTGCCGCCCAGTGCTCCGGGATTCTGGCCGGCTGTACCGAGGAAGAGGAGCGGGCATTACAGGATTACGGCCGCTACCTGGGCACCGCTTTCCAGCTGATCGATGATTTGCTGGACTACAGCTCCGACGGCGAGCGTCTTGGTAAAAACGTGGGCGATGACCTGAACGAAGGTAAACCTACTCTGCCGCTACTGCATGCGATGCGCCACGGCACTGCTCAGCAGTCCGCCATGATTCGAGGTGCAATCGAGCAGGGTAACGGGCGTCACCTGCTGGCGGCCGTTCTGGAGGCTATGGCCGCCTGTGGTTCGCTGGAATGGACGCAAAAACGCGCGGAAGAAGAAGCCGATAAGGCGATTGCCGCGCTTCAGGTTTTACCCGACTCGCCGTGGCGCGAAGCGCTCATCGGCCTTGCGCGCATCTCCGTACAGCGCGATCGCTAATCGCTCTTGCACTCCTTCCCGCGCCTCGCGCGGGAAAGTTCCAGTAAAATCCCATCCTGTTAAATACCGCCCTATACCTTGATGAATTCTGAATATTCGATCTATTTACTGGAACTTATTAGAACCTTAATAAACCAGGGGTATAGTGAGCCTGTCGTCCACTTGGGGCGATCTGGAATCTTACCACCAGGAGAATTTATGGATAAGTTCAACGATTGGCACCCGGCCGATATTATCGCCGGATTACGCAAAAAAGGAACGTCGCTGGCGGCGGAGTCCCGGCGCAACGGCTTGAGCTCCTCTACCCTGGCCAATGCGCTAACCCGGCCGTGGCCGAAAGGCGAACTGATTATTGCTAACGCGCTGGGAACCACGCCCTGGACTATTTGGCCATCACGCTACCATGACCCGATTAGCCATCGGTTTATCGACAGGACGCAGATGATACGCCAAAAGAAAAGTGAGAAGTGAATCGAGGTAATACAGGATGCAGCCCCCGGACGGACGTCAGGGGGCTGCTACAGCAGATTTACTCGCCTTTTACGCGTTCAATATTCGCGCCCAGCGCCTGCAGCTTATCTTCAATACGCTCGTATCCACGGTCGATGTGATAGATACGATCGACAATCGTGGTGCCTTCTGCAATACAGCCCGCCAGCACCAGGCTTGCCGATGCGCGCAGGTCGGTCGCCATCACCTGAGCCCCGGAGAGCTGGGTCACGCCGTGGCAGATTGCCGTATTGCTTTCGATTTCCGCGTGCGCGCCCATGCGGATCAGCTCCGGAATGTGCATAAAGCGGTTTTCGAAAATGGTTTCGGTAATCACGCCGGTGCCTTCCGCCACCAGGTTGAGCAACGTAAACTGCGCCTGCATGTCGGTCGGGAACCCCGGGTGCGGCGCGGTACGTACGTTGACCGCCTTCGGACGATCGCCGTGCATATCAAGGCTAATCCAGTCTTCGCCGGTCTCAATATCGGCGCCCGCGTCGCGCAGCTTGGCCAGCACGGCGTCGAGGGTATCGGGCTGCGCGTTGCGGCAGACGATTTTACCGCCGGAGATTGCCGCCGCGACCAGGAAGGTCCCGGTTTCGATGCGGTCCGGCAGAACGCGGTATACGCCGCCGCCCAGACGCTCTACGCCCTCAATGGTGATACGGTCAGAACCCTGGCCCTTAATTTTCGCGCCCAGCGCAACGAGGAAATTGGCGGTATCGACGATTTCCGGCTCACGCGCGGCGTTTTCGATAACGGTAGTGCCTTCCGCCAGCGTCGCGGCGCTCATAATGGTGACGGTCGCGCCAACGCTGACCTTATCTATGACGATATGCGCGCCCTTGAGGCGTCCATTGACCGACGCCTTAACGTAGCCCTCTTCCAGCTTGATTTCAGCGCCCAGCTGCTCCAGGCCGGTAATATGCAGGTCAACCGGACGCGCGCCGATCGCACAGCCGCCCGGCAGCGAAACCTGGCCCTGGCCAAAGCGTGCCACCAGCGGTCCCAGCGCCCAGATAGAGGCGCGCATGGTTTTGACTAAATCGTACGGAGCACAGAAGACGTCAACCGGGCCAGCATCAATCCATACGGAACCATTACGCTCAACTTTGGCGCCGAGCTGGCTCAGCAGCTTCATCGTGGTATCGATATCTTTCAGCTTCGGTACATTCTGGATCTCAACCGGCTCTTCTGCCAGCAGTGCGGCAAAGAGGATTGGCAGAGCGGCGTTTTTCGCACCGGAGATGGTGACTTCGCCCTGGAGACGAGTCGGACCCTGAACACGGAATTTATCCATTGATTCTGTTCTCTGTTAAGAATTCATATACGCTGCAGGGAGCATCCCTACAGCTTAAAAGCCATTTAGCTTGCGATCGCGAGCCCACTCCTGCGGGGTATACGCCTTGATCGACAGAGCATGGATGCGGTTGTCGGCAATATATTCCATCAGCGGGGCGTAGATAGTCTGCTGCTTCTTCACCCGACTCATGCCGTCGAACAGCTCGCCCACAGCAATAACCTGAAAGTGACTGCCATCGCCAGAGACGTGGACTTCCTGGAGGGAGAGTGCGTTCATCAGCACGGTCTGAATTTCATGATTTTCCATGGGTTCAAATTTTATCTGGTAGTGAAAATAGCCCAACATCTTAGAGGAAAGTGGCGCGGTCTTAAACAAGCAAAAAGCCCCACCGAAAATATTGATGAGGCTTTGCGGATAGCGCCAGTGGTAACACTCTGAAAAATTATGGGATCATATCGGCAGGAAGGTTGTAAAGACCGACCAGCGTTTGCAAATTATCGCTCTTGCCGATCAGCTGTGCCTCTCTGCCCTGGCGACGAATCAGCGCCACGAAGTGCACCAGTAGCGCCAGGCCCGCGGTATCGACCCGGGTGACCGCGTTCAGGTCGATCGTCGATACGCCCGCGGTCGCCTGCGCACGCTCTTCCCAGAGCGGGACCAGCAGCTCCTGGTCCAGCTCCCCCTGCAGCGCCAGGCGGTCGCCGCTGCGGCTCCAGCTCAGCTGCCCGCTCATTATTTTTTCTGTTCCAGGGTGATCGGCTGCGCGGAGATCGATTTCAGCTGCGCGGTCAGGCCGTCAACGCCTTTCGTACGCAGCAGATCGCTCCACTCGTTCTGCTTGGTGGTGATCATGCTCACCCCTTCGGCAATCATATCGTAAGCCTGCCAGTTGCCGGTCTGGGTGTTTTTACGCCACTGGAAGTCCAGGCGCACCGGCGGACGACCGTTAGGATCGACTATCGTCACGCGGATAGGCACGATAGTCGCATCGCCCAGCGGCTGCTCCGGCGCGATTTGATAGGTCTGACCGTGGTACAGCGCCAGCGCCTGGCCGTATGCCTGCTTCAGATATTCGCGGAAGGCGGTAAAGTAGGCCTCACGCTGTGCCGGGGTCGCATCTTTGTAATAGCGGCCCAGCACCAGCGCGCCGGCATACTTCACCTGCACGTACGGCATCAGCTCCTGGTCGACGATTTCGCGCAGATAGTTCGGGTTAGCCTGAATCTTCGGCTGCTCGTTTTTCAGGCGGTCGAAGGTTTTCTGCGCGGCTTCATTCATCAACTTGTACGGATTGGACTGATCCGCTGCGGTCGCAGCAGTCAATGGCGCAATCGCCAGCATGGCGATCATCAGTAAGCGTTTAAACATATCGGGTCTCTCCTGAATTAGTGCGTCGTTGCGGCAGGCTGCGCTGCGTCAGTATGACTTTCCTGGGCGGCCGGATCATCGCCAGAATTCTTATTGTCGCTGCCTTTACTGTTGTAAAGGAACTGGCCAATCAGATCTTCCAGCACCATGGCAGATTTGGTGTCCTGAATCGTCCCGCCATCCTTAAGGATAGATGTCCCCAGATCCGGGTCTTCAAAACCCATATTCAGCGCCAGGTACTGCTCGCCCAGCAGGCCTGAAGTACGAATGGCCAGCGAGCTGGAGTCAGGGATATGGTTGTAGCTCTCATCGATATCGATGGCCACCCGCGGCAGGTACGTTTTTGGATCGAGGGTAATATCCGCCACCCGGCCGACGACCACGCCGCCAATGCGTACCGGCGACCGCGCCTTCAGGCCGCCGATATTGTCGAACGTCGCGTAAAGACGATACGTCGGCTCGGTCCGCAGAGAGGTCACGTTCGCGGCCTTCAGGCATATAAACAGCGCTGCCAGCAGCGCCGCCAGTAAAAATACGCCTACCCAGATTTCACTTTTTTTCGTTTGCATGAACTCAATTCCCAAACATCAGCGCAGTCAGCACAAAATCCAGCCCCAGAACCGCCAGCGACGAATGCACCACGGTGCGCGTCGTTGCCCGGCTAATCCCTGCGGAAGTGGGGATGGCGTCATAACCGTTAAATAACGCCACCCATGTCACCGTAATGGCGAAAACCAGACTCTTAATCAGGCAGTTAACCAAATCCATTCGCCAGTCGACGGCATTTTGCATCGCGGTCCAGAAAAAGCCGCCGTCGATACCTTTCCAGTTAACGCCAACCAGCGAACCGCCCCAGATCCCCACCGCGACGAAAATAACCGTCAGCAGCGGCAGTGAGATAACGCCAGCCCAGAAGCGCGGCGATATTACGCGACGCAGAGGATCGACGGCCATCATCTCCATGCTCGAAAGCTGCTCGGTCGCACGCATCAGCCCTATTTCAGCGGTCAGCGCCGAACCGGCGCGCCCGGCAAACAGCAGCGCGGCAACCACCGGCCCCAGCTCGCGCAGCAGAGACAGCGCCACCAGCATACCAAGACTGGTTTCTGCGCTGTAGGTGGTCAATACCAGATACCCCTGCAGGCCGAGCACCATGCCGATGAACAGCCCCGACACGATGATGATCAGCATCGACAGCACGCCAACGTTGTATAGCTGGCGCACCAGCAGCGGCGCGTGCTTGCGAAACTCCGGCTTGCCGACGACGGCGTTGAAAAGCATTAACCCGGCACGCCCAAAGGCCGCGGTGGTTTTAATCCCCCGATGCCCAAGCGATGCCAGCATATTTAGCAGCATCAGTCGGTTAACTCCCTATGCCTAATAAATCATGCTGATAGTCGCCTGCCGGATAGCGGAACGGCACCGGGCCGTCGGCGATACCATCAATAAACTGACGAACCCGAGGGTCGGCATTTTCCCGCAGTGAGCGGGCGCTGCCGTGGGCGACGATTTTCTTATCGGCCACAATATATGCGTAGTCCGCAATACTGAGCACTTCCGGTACGTCGTGCGATACCACGATGCAGGTCACGCCGAGGGTGCTGTTGAGTTCAGAAATCAGCTTCACCAGCACGCCCATGGTAATGGGATCCTGGCCGACAAACGGCTCGTCGAACATGATGAGATCCGGCTCCAGCGCGATAGCCCTTGCCAGAGCTGCACGGCGGGCCATACCGCCGGATAGCTCAGAAGGCATCAGCATTGCCGCTCCGCGCAGGCCGACGGCCTCAAGCTTCATCATCACGGTGGTATGCAGCAACGCTTCGGGTAGATGCGTATGCTCACGCAGCGGATAGGCCACGTTATTAAAGACGTTCATATCGGTGAACAGCGCGCCGGACTGAAACAGCATGCTCATGCGCTTACGTACGGTATACAGGCGCGAACGCGACATCTGCGGCACGTTTTCGCCATCAAACAGGATCTCGCCGCTGTCCGGAGGGATCTGACCGCCGATCAGGCGCAGCAGGGTCGTTTTACCGATTCCCGATGGCCCCATGATCGCCGTGATCTTACCGCGCGGTACCGACAGCGAGATATCATCAAAGATCGCGCGATCGCCCCGAGAGAAGCTGATACCGCGTACTTCGACTAAATTCGCCAGAGTTTGGCTCATAAAATCATCCTTACAAAACATCCCTCAGGCTAAGCATGGTGCTTTCTTTCACCATAAACCCAACATTTTTACAGAATCTTACCTGCACGGGTTAGCGAAAGCTGGCATTTGTTTTACTTTTGACAAACATAAAGTCAAAATTAAGAATTCGTTACGCTGCGTACGGACGATCAGCGAGGCGACGATTATACCTGAAGAAAGGACTTTAGATGCTCTTAGCGACGGCTCTGTTAATAATTGGTTTACTGCTGGTAGTCTACAGCGCCGATCGTCTGGTCTACGCCGCTTCAATACTGTGCCGCATGATAGGGATCCCGCCGTTGATCATTGGTATGACGGTGGTAAGCATCGGCACCAGCCTGCCCGAGATCATCGTCTCCGCGGCCGCCTCTCTGCACGGGCAGACCGATCTGGCCATCGGCACGGCGATCGGTTCCAACATCGCCAATATCTTATTAATTCTTGGCTTCGCCGCCTTACTCCATCCATTTACCGTACATTCTGATATCCTGCGCCGCGAACTGCCGCTAATGTTGCTGGTCAGCCTGCTCGCGAGCTTTGTCCTGTATGACGGACAGCTCTCGCGCATGGACGGTCTTTTTTTACTGGCGCTCGCCATACTGTGGCTGCTGTTCACGGTAAAAATAGCCCGCATCGCCGAGCGTAAGGGTAATGATAGCCTGACCCGGGAACAAATTGCGGAGCTGCCGCGAGAAGGCTCGCTTCCCGTCGCCCTGCTGTGGCTGGGGGTAGCGCTGATTGTCATGCCGATGGCGACCCGCATGGTGGTGGATAATGCGACCGTGCTGGCGAACTACTTCGCCATCAGCGAACTGACCGTCGGCCTCACGGTGGTCGCCATCGGCACCAGCCTGCCGGAGCTGGCAACGGCGATTGCTGGCGCGCGTAAAGGGGAAGATGATATCGCCATCGGAAATATCATTGGCGCCAATATCCTGAATATTGTGCTGGTTCTCGGTCTGCCGGCGCTGATCGCCCCGGGATCCTTCGCCCCCGAAGCGTTTACGCGCGACTATGCCGTCATGATGCTGGTCAGCGTCGTTTTCGCTCTGCTGTGCTGGCGCCGTAAGCGGCAGCCCGGCCGACTCGCCGGGGCGCTGCTGGTCGGCGGTTTTGTGGTTTGGTTGGCGATGCTGTACTGGGCAGCACCGCTCTTTGGTGAATGAATCGGGATACCATTATGTCGCAAACAGATTTGCCAACGGATTTTGACTTTCAACGGGCAGGCCGCGAGGTGCTGGAAATTGAACGTGAAGGTCTGGCTCAGCTCGATCAATACATTAATGAAGATTTTACGCGCGCCTGCGAAACGATTTTCCGCTGCGCCGGCAAAGTAGTGGTCATGGGGATGGGCAAGTCCGGGCACATCGGGCGTAAAATGGCGGCCACCTTCGCCAGCACCGGTACGCCGTCGTTCTTCGTTCATCCCGGCGAGGCGGCCCACGGCGATTTAGGCATGGTCACGCCGCAGGACGTCATTATCGCCCTGTCGAACTCCGGCGAGTCGAACGAAATATTAGCGCTGATTCCGGTGCTAAAACGGCAGCGGGTGCCGCTGATCTGCATCACCAGCCGTGTGGAAAGCAGCATGGCGCGCGCGGCGGATATCCACCTGTGCGTGAAGGTGCTGAAAGAAGCCTGTCCGCTGGGCCTGGCCCCGACGTCAAGCACCACCGCGGCGCTGGTGATGGGCGATGCGCTGGCGGTCGCGCTGCTGGAAGCGCGCGGCTTTACCGCCGAAGATTTCGCGTTGTCGCACCCCGGCGGCGCGCTGGGCCGCAAGCTGCTGCTGCGGGTCAATGATATCATGCACACCGGCGATGAAATCCCGCACGTTACTCTGCAGGCCACGCTGCGCGACGCGCTGCTGGAAATCACGCGTAAAAATTTAGGCATGACCGCTGTCTGCGACGATGAGATGAACATCATCGGTATTTTCACCGACGGCGATCTGCGCCGGGTGTTCGATTCCGGGGTCGATATGCGTAATGCCGGCATCGCCGAGGTCATGACGCCGGGTGGGATTCGCATCCGCCCCGGCACCCTGGCGGTCGATGCGCTAAATCTGATGCAAGCCCGTCATATCACCTGCGTATTAGTTGCCGATGGCGACCGTCTGTTGGGTGTGGTACATATGCACGATCTCCTGCGCGCAGGCGTAGTGTAAGTAAGGATAAAATAATGAATAATGCTGATGCTCTGCTGGCGACCTGCTACGGACCGGTAAGCCCTGAATTTCTCCAGCGCGCGGCGAAGATCCGGTTACTGATCCTCGACGTTGACGGCGTGCTTTCCGACGGTCTTATCTATATGGGCAACAACGGCGAAGAGCTGAAGGCGTTCAACGTACGCGATGGTTACGGGATCCGCTGCGCGCTGACTTCAGGTATTGAAGTGGCGATTATTACCGGGCGAAACGCTAAACTGGTAGAAGATCGCTGTCAGACGTTAGGCATTACGCATCTGTATCAGGGGCAGTCCGATAAGCTGCTGGCCTTCCGTGAGCTATTAAGCAAGCTGGCGGTCCGTGCGGACGAAGTGGCCTATATTGGCGATGACCTGATCGACTGGCCGGTAATGGCTGAGACAGGCTTAAGCGTTGCCGTAGCGGATGCGCACCCGCTGCTGCTTCCACGCGCAGACTATGTTACCCGCATCAACGGCGGGCGCGGAGCGGTACGCGAGGTCTGCGATTTGTTACTATTGGCGCAGGGCAAGCTGGATGAGGCCAAAGGGCAATCAATATGAGTAAAACCAGACGTTGGGTTATCATTTTACTGTCGCTGGTCGCGCTGATCCTGATCGGCCTTAACCTGGCGGGTACGGACGATAGCGCTCAGCAGGAGGTCAATCCTGATGACCCAACCTATACCAGCGAGCATACCGATACCGTCGTTTACAGTCCGGAAGGGGCGCTTAACTATCGCCTTATCGCCGAACACGTCGCGTATTTTTCTGCGCAAGAGCTGTCGTGGTTCACTCAGCCGGTGATGACCACCTTTGATACCAACAAAGTCCCAAGCTGGTCAATCAAAGCGGATAAAGCCAAACTGACCAAAGATCGTATGCTGTATCTTTATGGGCACGTTGAGGTGAATGCGCTAAGCCCTGACTCTCAACTGCGCAAAATTACGACGGATAACGCCCAGATAAACCTGGTAACGCAGGATGTTACCTCCGATGACATGGTGACGTTGTACGGGACAACATTTAATTCCAGTGGCCTAAAAATGCGCGGCAACCTGCGCAGCAAAAATGCCGAGCTGATTGAAAAGGTTAGAACCTCTTATGAAATTCAGAACAAACAAACTCAGCCTTAAAATTGCGCTCGCCAGCGCCATACTGGCCGTCAGCCTGCCGGCACTGGCAAAGACCGGCGACACCGATCAGCCGATTCATATCGAATCCGATCAGCAGTCGCTGGATATGCAGGGCAATGTTGTCACCTTTACCGGTAATGTCGTCGTGACCCAGGGCACCATCAAGATCAATGCCGATAAGGTCGTGGTCACGCGCCCCGGCGGCGAGCGGGGTAAAGAGGTGATCGACGGCTACGGCAATCCGGCAACCTTCTTCCAGATGCAGGATAACGGCAAGCCGGTTAAAGGCCGCGCGTCGAAAATGCATTATGAACTGCAAAATGACTTCGTCGTGCTGACCGGCAATGCGCATCTGGAACAGATCGATAGCAATATCCAGGGAGACAAAATCACCTATCTGGTGAAAGAGCAGAAAATGCAGGCGTTCAGCAACAAAGGCGGGCGCGTGACTACGGTTCTGGTTCCTTCGCAGCTGCAGGACAAAGGCACCGCTCAGCCAAAGAAAGGTAAGTAATTCGTTATGGCAACATTAACTGCAAAGAATCTCGCCAAAGCTTATAAAGGCCGCCGCGTGGTGGAAGACGTCAGTCTGACCGTCAACTCCGGTGAGATTGTCGGCCTGCTCGGCCCGAACGGCGCCGGCAAAACCACCACCTTCTACATGGTAGTCGGCATTGTCCCGCGCGATGCCGGTAATATTATCATCGACGATGAAGACATCAGCCTGCTGCCGCTGCACGCGCGCGCGCGCCGGGGCATCGGCTACCTGCCGCAGGAGGCCTCGATTTTCCGTCGTCTGAGCGTCTACGACAACCTGATGGCGGTGCTGCAGATCCGTGACGATCTGAGCAGCGAACAGCGCGAGGATCGCGCGAAAGAGCTGATGGAAGAGTTTCACATCGAGCACCTGCGCGACAGCCTCGGTCAGGCGCTTTCCGGCGGTGAACGCCGCCGCGTTGAAATTGCCCGCGCGCTGGCCGCCAACCCTAAATTTATCCTTCTGGATGAACCCTTTGCCGGCGTTGACCCCATTTCGGTTATCGATATCAAACGCATCATCGAGCATCTGCGCGACAGCGGTCTTGGCGTGCTGATCACCGACCATAACGTCAGGGAAACCCTGGCGGTCTGCGAACGGGCTTATATCGTCAGCCAGGGGCATCTCATTGCTCACGGCACCCCACAGCAAATCCTTGAAGACGAGCAGGTTAAGCGCGTGTATCTTGGGGAAGACTTCAGACTCTGATAGGGTAGAAGTTACAGACGTTTTAGCCGGAGATATTAGCCCTGAATATGAAGCAAGGTTTGCAATTAAGGCTAAGCCAACAGCTTGCCATGACGCCGCAACTGCAGCAGGCCATTCGTTTACTGCAGCTGTCCACGTTAGAACTCCAGCAGGAACTCCAGCAGGCGCTGGAGAGCAATCCATTGCTTGAGCAAACCGATCTTCACGATGAGGTAGAAACCAAAGAGGTCGAGGACCGCGAATCGCTGGATACCGTAGACGCTCTTGAACAAAAAGATATGCCGGAGGAGCTGCCGCTCGACGCCAGCTGGGATGAGATCTACACCGCCGGCACGCCGTCGGGCAACGGCGTCGATTACCAGGACGACGAGCTGCCTATCTATCAAGGCGAAACGACCCAGAGCCTGCAGGATTACCTGATGTGGCAGGTGGAGCTGACGCCGTTCACCGATACCGACCGCGCGATCGCCACCTCGATCGTCGATGCCGTTGATGACACCGGTTACCTCACTATTCGCCTGGAAGATATTGTCGAGAGCATCGGCGATGACGAAATCAGCCTCGAAGAAGTGGAAGCGGTACTCAAGCGCATCCAGCGTTTCGACCCGGTTGGCGTGGCGGCAAAAGATCTGCGCGACTGCCTGCTGGTTCAGCTTTCCCAATACGCCAAAGAGACGCCGTGGCTGGAAGAAGCCCGGCTTATCATCAGCGATCATCTCGACCTGCTCGCCAACCACGACTTTCGCTCTCTGATGCGCGTTACGCGGCTGAAAGAGGAGGTGCTGAAAGAAGCGGTTAATCTGATCCAGTCGTTAGATCCGCGCCCGGGTCAATCGATCCAAACTAATGAACCGGAATACGTGATCCCCGATGTGCTGGTGCGCAAGGTCAGCGATCGCTGGGTGGTAGAACTCAATTCCGATAGCATCCCGCGCCTGAAAATTAACCAGCACTACGCCGCAATGGGCAACAGCACGCGCAACGACGCGGACAGCCAGTTTATCCGCAGTAACCTGCAGGAAGCCCGCTGGCTGATAAAAAGCCTGGAAAGCCGCAACGATACGCTGCTGCGCGTCAGCCGCTGCATCGTCGAACAGCAGCAGGCCTTCTTTGAGCAGGGCGAAGAGTTTATGAAGCCGATGGTGCTGGCGGATATCGCTCAGGCCGTCGAAATGCATGAATCGACGATTTCCCGCGTGACCACGCAAAAGTACCTGCACAGCCCGCGCGGAATTTTTGAACTGAAGTATTTCTTCTCCAGCCACGTGAATACCGAAGGCGGCGGCGAGGCATCGTCGACCGCCATTCGCGCGCTGGTGAAGAAGCTAATCGCCGCGGAGAACCCCGCGAAGCCGTTGAGTGACAGTAAGCTCACCACCATCCTGTCCGAACAGGGTATCATGGTGGCGCGCCGCACCGTCGCTAAGTACCGAGAGTCTTTATCCATTCCGCCGTCTAACCAGCGTAAGCAGCTGGTGTGACCCAACCGATAAGGAAGACACTATGCAGCTCAACATTACAGGACACAACGTCGAAATCACCCCGGCACTGCGCGAATTCGTCAACGCGAAGTTCAGCAAGCTGGAGCAGTTTTTCGACAGGATCAATCAGGTCTATATTGTGTTAAAAGTAGAGAAGGTGACGCAAATTGCGGACGCCAATCTGCATGTCAACGGTGGCGAAATCCATGCCAGTGCGGAAGGGCAGGATATGTATGCCGCTATCGATGGCCTCATCGATAAGCTGGCACGACAGTTAACAAAACATAAAGATAAACTAAAACAACACTAATTGTCCGGGCGACCGCCCCTGCCAGCCGCCGGATAGTGTCGGCAGCTGGCAGAGAGCGAGCTCAGGTGAAATTATGATGAACAACGATTCCGCTCTACAACTGAGCAATGTCCTTAACCAGGAATGCACCCGCAGCCAGGTTCACTGCCAGAGCAAGAAGCGCGCGCTGGAGATCATCAGCGAGCTGGCGGCAAAGCAGCTAGGTCTGCCCTCCCAGGTGGTATTCGAAGCGATCCTCACCCGTGAGAAAATGGGCAGTACCGGAATTGGCAACGGCATCGCCATTCCGCACGGCAAGCTTGAAGAGGATACGCTGCGCGCCGTTGGCGTTTTTGTGCAGCTGGAGACGCCGATCGCCTTTGATGCGATCGACAACCAGCCTGTCGATCTGCTATTTGCGCTTCTGGTGCCGGCCGATCAGACAAAAACCCATCTGCATACGCTGTCGCTGGTGGCAAAACGGCTGGCGGATAAAACGATTTGCCGCCGCCTGCGCGCCGCGCAAAGCGACGAAGAGCTGTATGAGATTATCACCGAAGCAGGAAGCAGCGATGACGCATAACGGGAGCGATTGCCTCCCCTTTATCGTACTGAGGAGAAACGGTACATGGTACTGATGATCGTCAGCGGCCGCTCAGGATCGGGGAAATCCGTCGCCCTGCGGGCGCTGGAAGATATGGGCTTCTACTGCGTAGATAACCTGCCGGTAGTGCTGCTGCCCGAACTGGCGAGATCGCTGGCCGACAGAAACATTTCCGCCGCCGTCAGCATCGACGTGCGCAACATGCCGGAGTCGCCGGAAATCTTCGAACAGGCGATGAAGAACCTGCCTGAGGCGTTTTCTCCTCAGCTGCTGTTCCTTGATGCCGATCGCAATACGCTGATTCGTCGCTACAGCGACACGCGCCGCCTGCACCCGCTGTCGAGTAAAAACCTCTCCCTTGAGAGCGCAATCGACGAAGAGAGCGCGCTGCTGGAGCCGCTGCGCTCCCGCGCCGACCTTATCGTCGACACCTCAGAAATGTCGGTGCACGAGCTGGCAGAAATGCTGCGTACGCGCCTGCTGGGCAAACGCGAGCGCGAGCTGACCATGGTCTTTGAGTCCTTTGGCTTTAAGCACGGCATTCCGATCGACGCCGACTACGTCTTCGACGTGCGCTTCCTGCCTAACCCGCACTGGGACCCCAAGCTGCGGCCGATGACCGGCCTCGATAAGCCCGTCGCCGCCTTCCTCGACCGGCATACGGAAGTTCACAACTTTATTTACCAGACCCGCAGCTATCTTGAGCTATGGTTACCCATGCTGGAGACCAATAACCGCAGCTATCTGACGGTCGCTATCGGTTGTACCGGCGGTAAACATCGTTCGGTCTATATCGCCGAACAACTGGCTGACTACTTCCGCTCGCGCGGTAAGAACGTGCAGTCGCGTCACCGGACGCTGGAAAAACGCAAATCATGACCGTAAAGCAGAGCGTTGAGATCACCAACAAGCTGGGCATGCACGCGCGCCCGGCGATGAAGCTGTTCGAGCTGATGCAAAATTTCGATGCTGAAGTGCTGCTGCGCAACGATGAAGGCACGGAGGCGGAAGCCAATAGCGTGATTGCTCTGCTGATGCTCGACTCCGCGAAGGGTCGGCAAATTGAGATTGAGGCCAGCGGTCCGCAGGAAGTCGAAGCGCTGGCCGCGGTTATTGCGCTGTTTAACGCCGGTTTTGACGAAGACTAGCGCCGGGGTTATTCCCCCGGTCGCGCGATGCTTACCGGGGTACCACAACCGCCGACACCATTAATACAGCCTGTTCTCCCGCATAAACCCTTCCCCGCCGAGCTGCCGCATCTGGCGTAAGATCCACGCCTGCCTGCTGCGAACATAGCCCGACGGCGCATCCGCGCGAAAGCGGATCGGATTAGGCAACACGGCGGCCAGCAGCGCCGCCTCCGCCGGCGTTAACTGGCTCGCCGGCTTGTGGAAGTAGCGCTGCGACGCGGCTTCAACGCCAAACGTCCCCTCGCCAAATTCGGCGATATTCAGATACACGGTGAGGATGCGTTTTTTACTCCATACCGTTTCAATCCCGACCGTCAGTCCGGCCTCCAGCCCTTTGCGCAGCCAGCTGCGCCCATCCCATAAAAACAGGTTTTTGGCCGTCTGCTGCGACAGGGTCGAGGCGCCGCGCACGCGGTTTTCATGGCGCTCATTGTGCGCCAGCGCTTTTTCAATCGCCGGCACGTCAAAGCCCCAGTGGTCGGGGAATTTTTGATCCTCAGCCGCCATCACCGCCAGCCCCATCCACGGCGATATCTCATCCATCCCCACCCAATCGGAGTGGGCGACATAGTGAAAATTGCCGCTCAGCCAGGCGCCAACCTGCCGTTCCAGCATTACCGCCGAGAAGGGCACCGGCAGTACGCTAAACAGCGCGATGCCGCCGCCCCAGAAGACGGCAGCCACCAGCAACACGCGCAGCAGCCCACGCTTTACCATCCGCAGCGGCGAAAAGCGGGTCTTCATGCCGTGAGAACCAGCACGCGCGCCACCAGTTTCTCAATCCCGCTCGCCGCTTCGGCGATATTCTGCGCCAGCATATAGGCCGGCGTGGTGACAACTTTATTCTCTTCATCAACCACAATGTCATCCACCGGACAGGGCACATGCTCGGCCCCCATATCCTCCAGCGCTTCGGCGGTGTCCAGATCGGTGCCAATGGTAACCCGCAGCGGGGCGGGCAGGATTTTTGGCAGCAGCGCCGGCGCGATGCAGATAAAGCCCAGCGGTTTAGCGGCCCGATGCATGGCCTGCGTCAGCGCCTTCAGCTCGTCGTCAACGCGACATTCACCGCCCTGCGAAGCAAAGCTGCTGAGATTTTTCGCGGCGCCAAATCCGCCGGGAACAATCAGCGCATCGAGATCATCAGCCCGGGCGGCGGACAGAGGCTGGATCTCACCGCGGGCGATACGCGCGGCTTCAATCAGCACGTTGCGGCTTTCGGGCAGAAGCTCGCCGGTCAGATGGTTGATAACATCCGTTTGCGCCTTATCAGGCGCAAAGCACACCGCCTGGGCGCCGCCACGGGCAATCGCCAGCAGGGTAATCACCGCCTCATGAATTTCCGTGCCGTCATAGACACCGCAGCCGCTTAATACGACACCTATCTTTTTCATCACCCCTGCTCCTTAGTGCAAATTCGCTGAAGCCAGTCAAAAATTTTGATTTACCCGCATTGCTTCACACATTTGACTGATTCATGTAACAAATAATTTAAGGTTTGCTATCTTAATCAGCGAGCAAACCAAATCCTCAGGTTGTGCCCTGTAAAAAATATCTCTAAAAATTGTGGCGCAACGACTGGTTCCCTGGTGTTGGCGCAGTGTTCGCGCACCCCGGTTTATCCGGGGTCATTTTTTATCTGCCGCCGCAACCCACGCCTTCAGCACCGCCGCATCGTTCTGCCACTCCGATTTCATCTCTTCAACCCATTCACCAACGTTATCTGACCACGCGGGCAGATCCGGGGTCTGAATCTGCTGTCCAAGCTGCTGAATATGGCGCAGGCCGATTGAGCCCGCAGCGCCCTTAATCTTATGGCCCTCATCGACAATCCCTTTCTGGTCGCGGGCGGTCAGGTTGGACTCCAGCACCGCCAGATAGCCAGGCATCATCTTCTCGAAAACCGCCAGCCCGTCGCTGATAAGCTTCGGCCCCACCAGCTCGATGTACTGTTCCAGCATCGGAATATCCAGCACCGACGCCGATTTAGCCGCATCAGCGGCCGGCGCCTCATCTTCGTCGTCTTCCGGCGAATCCCAGAACTTTTTAATAATTGCGGTGAGCGCCGGGACCGACAGCGGTTTACTCAGCACATCATCCATGCCGGCGTCCAGGTACTCTTTTTTGTCCTTCAGGACGTTAGCCGTCAGCGCCACCAGCGGCGGCAGCTCGTCGGCGGCATATTGCTGCTTGAGCTGACGGGAAATGTCCAGCCCGGTCATATCCGGCAGCTGAATATCCAGCAGCACCAGGTCATATTCACCGGGTTCGAACATCTCCAGCGCGGCCTTACCGGTCATCGCCACGTCGACGCTGTTGCCCAGCTTTTCCAGCACCGAGCGGGCGACAATCACGTTCAGCTCAATATCCTCGACCAGCAGCACGTTCAGCGCCGGGAGCGGCATTTCATCGTCCGCCAGGGTGTCTTCGACTTCCTCCGCCACCGCCGGCGCATGCACGGTTAAGGTAAAGGTTGCGCCCTGTCCCGGCTGGCTGGCGACGTTGATATCGCCGCCCATGTTGCGCGCCAGCCGGCGCGACACCGCGAGGCCAATCCCGGTGCCGGTGGCAGGTTTCCCGCCGTGGCTATCCTTAACCTGATAGTACATGGCAAAGATTTTATCCTGCTCCGCCTGCGGAATACCGATACCGGAATCCTCAACCTCGAAGTGCAGAATATTGCCCTCATCGTAGCGAATGCGGACGGTCACGCTGCCGCCCTGCGGGGTAAATTTGACCGCGTTGCTGATGAGGTTCCACAGGATCTGCCGCAGGCGCGTGCCGTCGGTGATCACCTTATGCGGCAGCGGGAGCGTCGGATCCATCACCAGGCGCAGGCCTTTCTGCTGCGCCTGCAGGCCGGAGAGATTTTCGAGGTCGGCGAGGAAGCTGGTGAAGTCGACCGGCTGATTATCGAGCTGGACCTTACGCCGCTCCATCTTATCCATATCGATAATATCGTTGAAGATATTGCCCAGCGTCACCGCCGATACGTGGATCGTTTTCAGGTATTTTTCCTGCTCGCCGGTAAGTTCGGTATCCAGCAGGATGCGGCTGAGCCCCACGATGCCGTTAAGCGGCGTACGCAGCTCGTGGCTGATGGTAGAGATAAAGGTCGTCTTATCTCGGCTGGCGCGCTCCAGCGCGTCCTGATAGCGCTTACGTTCGGTAATATCGCGGCCGAAGCCCATCAGGCCACGGCGTTTACCGACGCGATCGTAGTAGGGAACCTTGCGGATTTCAAAGCAGGCTTTGCGCCCGTCCGGGTAATCCAGCCACTGTTCATAGGTCAGAGAGACGTTATGCCGGAATACCTTCTCATCCGTTTCCAGCACTTTCTCCGCCGCTTCCTCGTTATAGACATCCTGCGGCTTGAGGTGGATAAGCTGCTTCTCGCTCTTACCCGTCAGCAGCTCCATCGCGCGGTTACAGCCGGAAAACTCTTTATCTTCATTGCGATAGAAAACAAGGTCCGGCGAAGCGTCGAGGAATGAGCGCAGGAAGGAGGACTGCTGTTCGAGCTGAATTTGCGTCTCTTCACGCTCTTTCATCTCGATTTTCAGCTGTTCCAGCGTCGTTTCGCGTTCGGCTTCCGCCTTCTCGCGCTCGCCAATCTCCTGATTGAGCTGGGCGATGTTGTCCTTGAGCTGCACGTTGAGCGTCAGATCCCGCTCGCGCATCTCTTCCAGCTTATCCACCAGCCTCGAGAGGCGCTGCCGCGACTCCTCCAGCTGCTCAACCACCACCGACAGAAAGTAGACCGCCCACGGGGTAATCAGCAGGCCAAAGAAGATAGAGCGGATCACATCGATGCTTTCGACCTGGCCGTGCAGCACCATCGTAACGGCCATCTGCACCACAATCGCCAGCACCACCAGGGCCAGGGCTAACAGCATGGAAAAACGCACCAGACCCAGCTTCATCATCAGGTCAACATAGTACTGCGCCAGCATACGGATTTGCTTCATAAGGGATTCCTTCGCCACAACTGTGCACAATAATACCCAATTCTGAGCAAGGCGCCGTAAGTTGTGCGAAAAATGCCGATCCTCTTCATACTTCAGGCCGCGCGGCGCGGTGTTATTCACGGGCTATGCGGCGGTCGGGTTCCACGCGCGACCCAGCGCCGAACCCTGCACGCCGTGCTGGTGCAGATAGCGGTCCAGTTCAACCATCCCGGTCCAGCGATTTTCGCACCACAGCGGCGCCAGCAGGGTTGGACGGCGGGCGCTGGCGGAGATGCGGTGATAAATCACCTCCGGCGGCGTATGGCGAATCATCTCTCCGGCGGTCACGGTATAGTCATCCAGCGCAATGCCGTTAAGACGCCCGGCCTGCCAGGCTTTCGCCATAATGCTGCCGGTGACGATATGCAGCGGATGCAGCTTGATGCCATCCACGCCGGTTCCGACAACCTGCTCCAGCGTTTGCAGGCAGTGGCCCTGCCCTTCGCCCGGCAGCCCGACAATCAAATGTGAACACACCTTCAGCCCGCGCGCCCTCGCCAGCCGGGTCGTGCGCTGATAGCAGGCAAAATCATGGCCGCGGTTGATGCGATGCAGCGTTTTGTCATGCGCCGTTTGCAAGCCCAGCTCCAGCCACACTTCGTAACCCTGCTCCCGATACGCCGTCAACAGGTCCAGCACCGCCTCGGGAACGCAGTCCGGACGGGTGCCAACGCAGAGCCCGACGATATTGGCCTGGCTCACCGCCTGCTGATACATAGAACGCAGCACCTGCACTTCGGCAAAGGTGCTGGTGTAGGCCTGAAAATAAGCCAGATAGCGTTTCGCGCGGTTAACCCGCTGCGCCTGCAGCGCCAGCTGCTCGGCAATCGAACTGTGCTGCTGCTCTTCGTCGGCAAAAGAAGCGACATTGCAGAACGTACAGCCCCCTCTGCCGATGGTGCCATCGCGATTTGGGCAGCTAAATCCACCATGCAGCGTCAGTTTATGTACCTTTTCGCCATAGCGACGCGTAAGATCCCCACCAAACATATTGACTAATTTTTGTAACTGCATAATCTGATAGACCGGCCTGAAGAAAGGGGCCAAGCCTGCCATTTTTAGTCACCTACGGCGATGACCTGGATCAATCGTCAGAGTGACCGCTTATCTCATTGCATAACCACTCAATATAACTGCAATTTCATTCACGATTTCTATGATGACTTTTCCTTATACTTAACCTCTGGTTTGCCATTATCTTCGCCGGGGTCAAAAATAGTGTTATTTCTGGCTTCATAGATAATAAGCAGATAAATATTCTGCAATAAAAAGACACTTCAGCACAGAACGATAATGTTCCGCTATCGATATAGTGAGACAGATCACACTAGATTACGCTTTCCGGTACGTTTCAATAGCGTTAAAAAACCATTAATATCTTTAATAATCATAACATTAAACACCACATAGCACATTTTTGTATAAATAAGATTGCCATTTGACGTAGGTGTGGATTCCCGATAAGTTGGGAATCCGCTGGAAGCTTTCTGGATGAGCTCTCTGCTCATCATATTTATGCAGTAATTGAGATTCCCTCTTACAGCAAGTCCTCAAACTTGCGTACCGATGCGAAAAGGATTTAAAGAGGGCGAATGCGAGGTGCAAACCCCGTCGCCATGCTCTTTCTGTGCCCGTGCGCAATAGGTATCGGAGGGTGTCCCGTAGAGCCTGGGGAGGTTCACTGATATGTTGTACGATAAATCCCTTGAGAGGGATAACTGTGGTTTCGGCCTGATCGCCCACATAGAAGGCGAACCTAGCCACAAGGTAGTGCGTACCGCTATACACGCACTGGCCCGAATGCAGCACCGCGGCGCGATTCTTGCCGATGGAAAAACCGGCGACGGTTGTGGCTTGCTGCTGCAAAAACCCGATCGTTTCTTCCGTATCGTTGCGGAAGAACGCGGCTGGCGTTTAGCCAAAAATTACGCCGTTGGGATGCTGTTCCTTAATAAAGATCCTGAACTGGCCGCTGCCTCGCGCCGCATCGTAGAAGAAGAACTGCAACGTGAAACCCTGTCCATCGTCGGCTGGCGCGAAGTGCCAACCAATGACGGGGTTCTCGGTGAAATCGCCCTCTCCTCGCTGCCCCGTATTGAACAAATTTTTGTTAACGCACCGGCAGGCTGGCGCCCGCGCGATATGGAACGTCGCCTGTTCATCGCGCGTCGTCGCCTTGAAAAACGCCTGCAGGATGATAAAGATTTTTACGTTTGCAGCCTGTCGAACCTGGTGAATATCTATAAAGGTCTGTGTATGCCGGCGGATTTGCCGCGCTTCTACCTGGACCTTGCGGACCTGCGTCTGGAGTCGGCAATCTGCCTGTTCCACCAGCGCTTTTCCACCAACACCGTGCCGCGCTGGCCGCTGGCGCAGCCGTTCCGCTACCTGGCGCACAACGGCGAAATCAACACCATCACCGGCAACCGCCAGTGGGCGCGCGCGCGTACCTATAAGTTCCAGACTCCGCTGATCCCCGATCTGCACGATGCCGCACCGTTCGTCAACGAAACGGGCTCGGATTCCAGCTCGATGGATAACATGCTGGAGCTGCTGCTGGCAGGCGGGATGGATATCGTTCGCGCGATGCGCCTGCTCGTTCCGCCGGCCTGGCAGAACAACCCGGATATGGATCCGGAGCTGCGCGCGTTCTTCGACTTTAACTCCATGCATATGGAGCCGTGGGACGGCCCGGCGGGCATCGTCATGTCCGATGGGCGCTACGCTGCCTGTAACCTCGACCGTAACGGTCTGCGCCCGGCGCGCTACGTCATCACCAAAGATAAGCTGATCACCTGCGCGTCCGAAGTGGGCATCTGGGATTATCAGCCTGATGAAGTGGTTGAAAAAGGCCGCGTGGGTCCTGGCGAACTGATGGTTATCGATACCCGCGGTGGCCGTATTCTGCACTCGGCGGAAACCGACGACGACCTGAAAAGCCGCCATCCTTACAAAGAATGGATGGAGAAAAACGTTCGTCGCCTGGTGCCGTTCGAAGACCTGCCTGACGAAGACGTTGGCAGCCGCCAGCTGGATGACGATACCCTCGCCAGCTATCAGAAACAGTTTAACTACAGCTCTGAAGAGCTGGACTCCGTGCTGCGCGTGCTGGGCGAGAACGGCCAGGAAGCCGTCGGCTCCATGGGCGACGACACGCCTTTCGCCGTGCTCTCCAGCCAGCCGCGTATTATTTACGACTACTTCCGTCAGCAGTTCGCGCAGGTAACAAACCCGCCGATCGACCCGCTGCGTGAAGCGCACGTGATGTCTCTGGCCACCAGCATTGGCCGCGAAATGAACGTCTTCTGCGAAGCGGAAGGCCAGGCGCACCGCCTGAGCTTCAAATCGCCGATTCTGCTGTACTCTGATTTCAAACAGCTCACCACCATGAAAGAGGAGCACTATCGCGCCGACACCCTGGATATCACCTTCAACGCCACGGAAACGACCCTGGCCGAGACGGTGAAGGCGCTGTGCGACAAAGCGGAACAGATGGTACGCAACGGTACGGTACTGCTGGTGCTCTCGGATCGTAACATTGCCAAAGATCGCCTGCCGGTACCGGCGCCAATGGCGGTCGGCGCCATCCAGACTCGTCTGGTCGATAAGAGCCTGCGCTGTGACGCCAACATCATTGTTGAAACCGCCAGCGCCCGCGACCCGCACCACTTCTCGGTCCTGCTGGGCTTCGGCGCGACGGCTATCTATCCGTATCTGGCCTATGAAACCCTGGCAAGACTGGTCGATAGCAAAGCCATCGATAAAGATTACCGCACGGTGATGCTGAACTACCGCAACGGCATCAACAAAGGTCTCTACAAGATCATGTCGAAGATGGGTATTTCGACCATCGCCTCATATCGCTGTTCGAAGCTGTTTGAAGCCGTCGGCCTGCATCGCGAAGTCTCCGACCTCTGTTTCTTCGGCGTAGTGAGCCGCATCGGCGGCGCGGGCTTCGAGGACTTCCAGCAGGATCTGCTGAACCTGTCGAAACGCGCCTGGCTGGTACGCAAGCCGCTGGTTCAGGGCGGGCTGCTGAAATACGTTCACGGTGGCGAATATCACGCCTATAACCCGGACGTCGTACGCACCCTGCAGCAGGCGGTTCAGAGCGGCGAATACCGCGATTACCAGCAGTATTCTCAGCTGGTCAACGAGCGCCCGGCCGCTACGCTGCGCGATCTGCTGGCGCTGAATCCTGGCGATGAAGCGATCGATATCGCGCAAGTTGAGCCGGCACAAGAGCTGTACAAACGCTTCGATACCGCGGCCATGTCTATCGGTGCATTGAGCCCGGAAGCGCATGAGTCTCTGGCGGAAGCGATGAACGGCATCGGCGGCTTCTCCAACTCCGGCGAAGGCGGCGAAGACCCGGCGCGCTACGGTACCAACAAAGTGTCGCGCATCAAGCAGGTTGCTTCCGGCCGCTTCGGCGTCACTCCGGCTTACCTGGTTAACGCCGACGTTATTCAGATTAAAGTCGCTCAGGGCGCAAAACCGGGCGAAGGTGGCCAGCTGCCGGGGGATAAAGTCACCCCGTACATTGCCAAACTGCGCTACTCGGTACCGGGCGTCACGCTGATTTCGCCGCCGCCGCATCACGATATCTACTCGATCGAAGATCTGGCGCAGCTGATTTTTGACCTCAAACAGGTCAATCCGAAAGCGATGATTTCAGTGAAGCTGGTCTCCGAGCCGGGCGTTGGCACCATCGCGACCGGCGTGGCGAAAGCCTATGCCGACCTTATCACCATCGCCGGCTATGATGGCGGTACCGGCGCCAGCCCGCTCTCTTCGGTGAAGTATGCGGGATGTCCGTGGGAGCTGGGCCTGGTGGAAACCCAGCAGGCGCTGGTGGCCAACGGCCTGCGGCATAAGATTCGCCTGCAGGTGGACGGTGGTCTGAAAACCGGCCTCGACATCATCAAAGCGGCGATCCTCGGCGCGGAAAGCTTCGGCTTTGGCACCGGTCCGATGGTAGCGCTGGGCTGTAAATATCTGCGTATTTGCCACCTGAACAACTGCGCAACCGGCGTAGCGACCCAGGATGACAAACTGCGTAAGAACCACTACCACGGCCTGCCGTTCAAAGTGACCAACTACTTTGAATTCATCGCCCGCGAAACCCGCGAGCTGATGGCCCAGCTGGGCGTGAAGCGTCTGGTGGATCTGATTGGTCGCACCGATCTGCTGAAGGTGCTGGACGGCTTTACCGCGAAGCAGCAGAAGCTGGATCTGTCAAAACTGCTGGAAACCGCCGAGCCGCATGCGGGCAAAGCGCTGTACTGCACCGAGAACAACCCGCCGTTTGATAACGGCGTGCTGAACGCGCAGCTGCTACAGCAGGCGAAACCGTTCGTTGACGGCAAGCAGAGCAAAACGTTCTGGTTTGACATCCGCAATACCGACCGTTCCGTTGGCGCTTCGCTGTCAGGCTACATTGCCCAGACTCACGGCGACCAGGGGCTGGCTGCCGACCCGATTACCGCTCACTTCAGCGGTACCGCGGGCCAGAGCTTCGGCGTGTGGAACGCCGGCGGCGTGGAGCTGCACCTGACCGGCGATGCGAACGACTACGTGGGTAAAGGTATGGCCGGCGGCCTGCTCGCCATTCGTCCTCCGGTAGGCTCCGCCTTCCGCAGCCATGAAGCGAGCATCATCGGCAATACCTGCCTGTACGGCGCGACCGGCGGTCGTCTGTACGCTGCAGGCCGCGCGGGTGAACGTTTTGCGGTACGTAACTCCGGCGCCATTACCGTCGTTGAAGGCATCGGCGATAACGGCTGCGAGTACATGACCGGCGGCATCGTCTGCGTAATCGGTAAAACCGGCGTCAACTTTGGCGCAGGGATGACCGGCGGCTTCGCCTATGTGCTGGATGAAGCCGGCGACTTCCGCAAACGCGTGAACCCGGAGCTGGTGGAAGTGCTCGACGTTGACTCTCTTGCTATCCACGAAGAGCATCTGCGTGGTTTGATTACCGAACACGTGCAGCTGACCGGCTCGTCACGCGGGGAAGAGATCCTGGCCAACTGGCCGGCCTTCTCGGCGAAGTTCGCGCTGGTTAAACCAAAGTCCAGCGATGTTAAAGCACTGTTGGGTCACCGTAGTCGTAGCGCAGCAGAGCTGCGTGTGCAGGCGCAGTAAGGAATTCAGATGAGCCAGAACGTATACCAGTTTATCGACTTACAGCGCGTTGATCCGCCAAAAAAGCCGCTGAAGATCCGTAAAATTGAATTTGTTGAGATTTACGAGCCGTTTTCAGAGGGCCAGGCTAAGGCGCAGGCAGACCGCTGCCTCTCCTGCGGCAACCCGTACTGTGAATGGAAGTGCCCGGTTCACAACTACATCCCTAACTGGCTGAAGCTGGCCAACGAAGGGCGTATTTTTGAAGCGGCGGAGCTGTCGCATCAGACCAACACCCTGCCGGAAGTATGCGGCCGCGTGTGCCCGCAGGACCGCCTGTGTGAAGGTTCCTGTACGCTGAACGATGAGTTTGGCGCCGTGACCATCGGCAATATCGAGCGCTATATCAACGATAAAGCGTTCGAGATGGGCTGGCGTCCCGACCTTTCCGGCGTCAAGCAGGTCGGCAAAACCGTCGCCATCATCGGCGCGGGCCCGGCGGGCCTCGCCTGCGCTGACGTCCTGACCCGTAACGGCGTGAAGGCGGTGGTATTCGACCGCCATCCGGAAATCGGCGGCCTGCTGACCTTCGGCATTCCGGCATTTAAGCTGGAAAAAGAGGTTATGACCCGCCGCCGGGAAATTTTCACCGGCATGGGGATTGAGTTCAAACTCAACGTCGAAGTGGGCCGTGACGTTCAGCTCGACGATCTGCTGAAAGAGTACGATGCCGTGTTCCTCGGCGTAGGCACCTATCAGTCGATGCGCGGCGGGCTGGAAAACGAAGATGCGAACGGCGTGTATGATGCCCTGCCGTTCCTGATTGCCAACACCAAGCAGACGATGGGCTTTGGCGAAACGCCGGAGGAGCCTTACGTCAGCATGGAAGGCAAACGCGTCGTAGTTCTCGGCGGCGGCGACACCGCAATGGACTGCGTGCGCACCTCCATCCGCCAGGGCGCAACTCACGTTATCTGCGCCTACCGTCGTGATGAAGAGAACATGCCGGGCTCCAAACGCGAAGTGAAAAACGCGCGTGAAGAGGGCGTGGAGTTCCAGTTCAACGTTCAGCCGCTGGGCATTGAAGTGAATGCCAACGGTAAAGTGTGCGGCGTGAAGATGGCGCGCACCGAGATGGGCCAGCCGGATGCGAAGGGCCGCCGCCGGGCCGAAATCGTTGCCGGTTCCGAACACGTTATTCCGGTAGATGCGGTGGTTATGGCGTTTGGCTTCCGTCCGCACAGCATGGAGTGGCTGGCGAAACACAGCGTTGAGCTCGACTCACAGGGCCGTATTATTGCCCCGGAAGGTAACGAAAACGCGTTCCAGACCAGCAATCCGAAGATCTTCGCCGGCGGTGATATCGTCCGCGGCTCCGATCTGGTGGTAACGGCGATTGCCGAAGGCCGCAAAGCGGCTGACGGGATCCTCAACTACCTGGAAGTGTAACCTGCTCACGCCATGAGAAATAAGGCCGGATAAATATTTTATCCGGCTTTTTTTATGCGCTCAGAAGACTGGCGCGCACCTTCACGACCACCTTCTTAATCTCTTCTGCTTTCTCCATCACGCAGCCCGGCTTGTGGGGCTCACCCGGCATAAAGACCGCAAACATTCCCGACGTCAACGTGACGTCCTGCGCGTTCGCTATCTCCGAGCAAAGCTGATAATCCTCCTCAGCGTGCCATTCGTCGCACTGGCGCGCAGAACCTGCAATGCCACACAAAATGCGCTCCCCGCCTGCGAGCAGTAATTGAATATCGATAAACTGTTCATGCAATTCAGCCCGTTTTTGCTCCGGTGGCTGAGTGGTAAACTGCATCACATTCATAAAGATACTCTCGCCACGCAGCGCATAATGCCCCGGCGCTTTCTCCTGCGGACGGGCGGCCAGCGCCAGCGTCAGCGCGTCTTCCAGCACCGGGTGTAAACCTGCGCCGTGAAGCGAGGGGATTTCACTGATGACCATTGTTTGCTCCCTGTGCCAGCAATGCGGCACCCAGTAATCCGGCATCGTGCCGGTAATGTGCCGCGCTCAGTGCGACCTGATAGATCGAGGGCATCTGCGCCAGGCACTCTTGCACCAGGGCAAGATAACCCGGTGCCAGACCGATGCTGCCGCCCATCACCACGCGCTGGCAGTCGGTGGTGGCTTTCACATCGGCAATCAGCCGGGCCAGCGTCTGCGCCGAGCGTTGAACCAACGCTCGCGCCTGCTCATGCCCCTTCGCTGCCTGGGCAAAAATGGCCTTTGCATCGCATCCGGCAAGCTCGCCCTGCGCGGCTGAGGCAATCCCTCGACCAGAAGCAATGGATTCCACGCACCCCACTCGCCCACAACCGCACACCGGCCCATGAGGATCGGCTAAGGTGTGGCCGAGATGACCCGCCAACCCGTCACGCCCGGTGAGCAGCGCCCCTCTGCTTACCACGCCGCCGCCCACGCCTGTGGAGACGGTGATAAACACCATCTCGCTGATGTCCTCCTCGCAGGCCTGAAATTCCGCCCACGCCGCCGCCTGCGCATCGTTCACCGCCAGCGTGGGCATCCCCGTCAGCGCTTCCAGCGTGGAGACCAGCGGGAAATGCAGCAGGCCGCCAAGGTTTTGCGGGTTGATTGCCAGTAATGTGCCTTCACGAATAATCCCGGTGGACGCAATCGCCACCTGCCGGACACGGGATTTGAGCGGCTCAACCAGCGTTTGCAGTGCAGCACGTAAGGCGTCTGGCGTTTTGCTGCCCGGTGTGGGCATCTCGCGGCGCTCATGGATGTTCAGGTTGCTGTCGACCCGCGCGGCGGCAAGCTTGGTGCCGCCAATATCAATCGCCAGCACGCTCATTTTCCCGCCTCCGAAAGCGCATCGCAGTACCACTGGCAGATGTGCTCCAGCCGGGTAATGGCCGATCCGACCGTCACTGCCCAGGCCCCGTGCTGTTTCGCCTGCGCCGCCGATTCCGGCGAGTTATATCGCCCTTCCGCCATCACCAGACACCCTGCCTGGCTCAGTGCGGCGACCAGCGCCAGATCCGGCGCCTTCGGCACCTCTTGCGCGATGTAGCCAGAAAGCGTGGTGCCAATCAGCTCCGCGCCCAGACTCTGGCACAGCAGCCCATCGCTCTCGCTGGAGCAGTCCGCCATCGCAATACGCCCGTGGTGATGAATACGTTCCAGCAACGCCGCCACAGAAACCGGGCGAGCACGCTCGGTGCCGTCGACCGCGATAATATCCGCACCGGCCCCGGCCAGCGCATCAACATCCTCCAGGAAGGGGGTAATACGCACCAGCGAATCGGGCAAATCACGCTTAATGATGCCGATAATCGGCAACGTGACGACAGCTCGAACGGCGCGCAGGTTATCAAGGCCTTCGATCCGCAGCGCCACCGCCCCAGCCTGCTCGGTGGCCAGCGCCATGGCGGCTACAATCTCAGGCTTGTCCAGCGGACTTGCCGGAACAGGCTGGCAGGAGACCACCAGCCCGCCCTGACGGTGAATCAACGTCTCCATTCGCGCAATCAACGACATAGGGTCTTATCCTTTTGTGTTCAGTAAGCCGTTTTTGTTGCCGTCGCGGGTTATCGCCCCGCTCAACGGTTTGCCGTCGATGGCATCGTGGGTGCGCAGCGCCTCCGGACGCAGCCAGCGCTGCACGCGTGACGGCATATCCAGACCAATCAACAGGATAACGACGAACGTCAGGCTAAAGGAGAGCGATCCCAGCGCCGTCCCGAGAGCCAGCCGTTGGGCAATCACGGCACCGAGGATCGGAGCCAGCGCGCCGCCCAGCGCTCCCACGTTGTAGGTGAACCCCAGTCCTGCCGCACGCTGATCGGTGTCGAAATAGCCCCCGATCAGTTTAGGCAAAATGCCCGAGATCCCCTGGCCCAGCATTTGCTGGAAGAAGAGCAGAAAACCGAGCACCCAGACGCTGTTGCCGCCAATGGCAAACACCGGAATAATCAGGATCTGTGAGGCCAGCAGGCTACACACATAAGCTTTGCGGGTGCCAAGCCAGTCGCCCAAAAAACCGCCCACGCAGCAGCCGACCGCCGCACCGAAGCCGCTAAAGAAAAGCACCCTGGCAACGGTCGAAGGAGAGTAGGCCAGTTCCGTTTTCAGATAAGTTGGCAGCAACGCCTGAATGGGCCAGGAGTAGAGGAAAGCAAAGAGCACCACCACCATCAACATAACGCCCGTCGGCCAGCGCTTGCCACTGCTCTGCACCATAAAGCTGATAAAGATGCCCGCACACACCAGCCCGAGAATCGCCACCAGCGCAGCATTTTTCATTTCTCCGGCAAAGCAGTACCACAGCGATGTGGCCGCAATGACCGTCATCAGCACGTTTATGACCTGATTTTTACCCCGGTAGAGGATGTCCACCATGGTGCGCACCGGCGTTTTGCCTTCATGTTTTTCTTTCCAGTCTTCGGCTTCTGGAATGTTTTTTCGCAGCCAGAGAGCAAAGATAATCGGCAGGATGCCGATGAAGAATAGCGCACGCCATCCCCAGACCGGCACCACCAGGCTATAGACCTGTGCTGCAACAACCCCCCCAACGGAAAAACCGGAAATTAAAAATCCGCTCGCCTTGTTGCGCATTTGCTTAGGCCAGCTTTCAATCACATAGGTCGCGCTGGAGCCGTATTCCCCCGCCATCCCCATGCCGATAACCAGACGGGCAATAAACATGGTGGTGAAACCCGGTGCCAGGCCGCAGGCCAGGGTGCCGACGGAGAAGAGAATAATACTGGTGACCATCGCGAGGCGGCGCCCGTACCTGTCCCCCATCGCGCCTAACATCAGGCCGCCAAACCAGCGGGAGATGAACGCCGCAGAGATCAGGCTCGCCGCCTGAACCGTGGTCAGGCCAAACTCACTTTGTACTTCAGTCAGAACAAGGGCAATCAGAACAAAATCGAAACCATCGAGCAGGTAACCCAGCCAGGCGGCAGAAAAGGCGCGCCATTGCGCCCGGTTAAGATGGCGATACCACGGGATGTTTTGGGTTGTTGTAATCATGTGACGCTCCCGACGAAATGTAGGGTGCCAGATACCCATACTCAGCATCTGGCACGAGATGTTATGCCTTTTCTGCAAGCAGTCTGTCTGCCAGGGCTTTCAGTTCTGGCAGATAGCGCTCATCCACCGGCGCAAACGGCTTACGGCAAAGCGGCACCGCCAGCACATCCATGTAATGCAGTACGGTTTTAAGCCCACGGAAAACACCGACCTTAATCAGCAAGTCGATAACCTCATTGCAGTTCGCCTGCAGGCGCTGAGCGGTGGTCACATCGCCCTCTTTCAGAGCTTTCGCAATGCCCATGTAGCGCCAGCCCATGATGTTATACGTGCTGCCGATGCCGCCATCTGCGCCCGCCATTAAGCCGGATGCAAAGATCTCGTCATATCCGTTATAGAGCACCAGATCCGGATGCGCGCGGCGGATCTGCTCCATCTGGAACAGATCACCCGAGGTTTGCTTGAGCGCGCCCACGCCCGGCAGGGTTACCAGGGTGTCGATTTGATCGAGGGTGAGCTTCACGCCGCTCAGCGCCGGGATGTTATAGACCACCATCGGCAGCCCGTCGGCCGCATTGGTGACCGCACGGTAGTGCGCGCAATGCTCTTCAAAGCTGAAAGGGTAGTAGAACGGCGTGACGGCCGACACCGCATCAAACCCGTAGCGGTTTGCGGCCTGCGCCAGCTGCTGGCTCTCATGGGTACTCACCGTGCCAACATGGGCAATCAGGGTGATTTTCCCTTTGGCCTCTTCGGCAACAATCTCCAGCACCTGTTCACGTTCAGCGATGCTCTGCACAAAGGCTTCGCCGGTCGATCCTCCCACGTACAGCCCGTCTATCCCCTGCTGAATGTTGAAACGCACCAGGCGGCGCAGGCTTTCGGTATCCAGTTTTTCACTGGCATCAAACGGCGTTAACAGCGCAGCCATCACGCCTCGTAATTGAGCGGTCATTGTCTTCTCCTGTTGCATCAAGTGATTTTTGACTATATACCTTTATACCTATTATACCACTGCAATTGATCGAGACTGGCGGGTGAAGATGCGAAATGCGATCTAACGCACTATAGGATCGAAAACGGGATCGTCAAAACGGGCGGCCTGAGGGGTTCAGGCGCGGGATTTTTGCTGTTTATCGAAGGCGTGCCAGGTGGCAAAAACACTGTTGAGGTGGAGGTGCAGCGCGGCGTCAGCGGCATCGGGATCGCGCTGACGAATGGCATTCACAATTTCGATATGCTGCTGATAGCTGAGGTTATTGTGCTGGTGTAACTCTTTTTCCGGCACCGTTGGGCGGGCGGCAATCAGCCAGTCGAGCAAGGCGACGTGGATGGTCAGAAAAATCGGGTTACCGGGGATCTCGGCGAGAACACGATGGAACTCCACGTCCGAGCGAATAAACAGGGCGTTGTCATCCAGTGACTGGCTGTTGAGCTCCAGGGCTTTGCTCAGGCGATCGAGCTGTTCATCCGTGGCGTGAGATGCGGCATGGCGCACCAGGCTGGATTCAAAAAAGAGGCGCAACTGCTCGAAGTGGGCAATACCGCCAGGCCGGGAGAGAAAATCTTTCGCCATGCCGGAGAGTTCACCGATGATGGTGTCTGCAGAAGGGCGCGACACGCGGGCGCGTTCGCCGTTGTTGATTTGCACCAGCCCTTTGCGTTTGAGCGCCGCCAGCGCTTCACGTACCGAAGGGCGGCCCACGTTGAAAAACTCCATCAGTTCACGTTCCGAGGGCAAGGCTTCACCTTCGGCAAATTCGCGACGGCGAATCATCTGCTCAAGCTCTTCTTCCACCATGTCCGACAGTTTTTTACGCGCCAGCGGTCGGCGACGCAAAGCGCGCCCGACGTTTTCAACGGTATTTTCTGGTTGGGGATCTGTTGCTTTCATAGCAGCCATGGTAGTGAAGAGTGACAAACGTGACAACAACTTCATCATATCACATGAATATCTGACTGGCGAAGTTAACGCCTGCCACTCTCCTGCACCGCTAACGACGGTATATTTCATCCGTCAGATACGCGGGCCAGTTCTTCTCAAAGAAAATCGTCGACAGGTCATCAAGGGCGCGCAGGGATTTTACCTCCACGCTGAATGCCCCATTGTGCCAGGTCACCTGCAACTGCTCCTGCCGGTGTTCGGGGTTTTCCGGGATAAACCGAAAGTCAGACAGCTCGCCCTCGCGGGTTCGCGGCACCACCGCGCCATCGGCAGCACACAGCATCCTTGCCCCCCGACTGCCCCCGCCTTTTGCGATATAGGTATCCAGCGCCACCAGCAGGGCCTCTGAGGCCAGCGCCATCTGCCGCCACTGTAGACTGAAGGCCGCCTGATTGGGATGCGCAATCGCCACCCCGTACTGGGCAATACGCTGATTCAGACGCTGCGCGGCCTGACGTGCGCCCGGCACTAACGCGGCGTCGCACACAAACCCGGCCCGCTCACTCATGCGCTGTTGGATCTCATCGCGTACCGCATCAATGGGCAACGCCTCAGGATGCTGACTGTCCTGCTGGATCTGGCGCAGCAACAGAGCCGTTTGCGCCTCGAACAGGGCCGCCGAGGCTTCACGCGGGGTCGCCGCAATGTGCTTCGCGCAGCGTAAGCCAAAGACCTGGCCGGCATTAAGCGCCGCCCCGCCGGGCCGCGTCACGCCGTGCGTTCCTGCCGCTTCCCCCACCGCATAACAGCCGTTCAGCGAGGAGTGACCCCAGGTATCCACCGCAATGCCGCCATTCATGTGCTGATGGTTAACGTTGAACGGCAGCGGCTGCGTCGTAAGATCGTGCCCATGATGCTTGTATAGCTCAATAGCCAGAGGATTCATTCGCTGCAAACGCGCAATGGGCAGCTCAAGGCAGGCATCGTTGTTGCGCAGGTAATGATAAACATCTTCGTCGAGATTGCCGATGGCAAAAGGCTCGTCGTCCGGCACCGGCAGCGGGTTGCGGTTAAAATCCATCAGGATGGTGCGCCCAGCCTGTGACTCGTTGTAAATCGCCAGATCCACCAGACTTGAGCCAAAATCCAGCATTCGCGTGGCATGAATCGGCCACTGGTAGCCTTTGCGGAAGATGTTCGAAGCCAGCTCCCGGGTGGTGCGGTAGTAGCGGGCGAGGAAATTGTGCTCCTGGCCGTGCGCATCGACGGAGTAGATATAGGGCATGCTCTGCACGTAGGTACCGGAGAGGTTCCACGGAAACTCGTCTCGACGGGTGCCAATGCCAAACTGATGCTCCGTCAGATTGACGGTGGCAATGCCCGCCTCCAGCGCCAGCCCCAGTGAACCGAAGCAGCGTTTCGGATAGACGCTGTCCCGGAACAACTCCCCAGGCCCACCCGCCGCCAGCACCACCGTCGGGCTTTGCATCAGGCACAATCCCCATGGGTTATCCTCCGCTCTGGCGCCTTTGACGATGGCGAGAACGCCCGCCACCCGGCGCTTCTCCCCTTCACCTTCGGTCAGTAACCGCACGGCCGTGGCATGATCCACAAAGGGCACGCCCAGCAGCACGGCTTCTTCTGCCAGTACCTTCACCATCAGTCTTGAGGTGCGCGGACCGCAGCTGGTGGCGCGCCCGACTTCATCGTGATCCGTCTGGTAGCGCAGCACCGCACCATACTGGTCTTCCGGCAGGGGCAGCCCCATACTTTTCAGGCCAATAAACGCCTCAACCGACCCTACGGATTCCACGTACGCGGTATCCGCGTCCATCGACCCGCCAGCGCCAATGGCCCAGGCGAGCGCGGTGAAATTGTCGCCCTTAAAGCTGGTCGACGCGGTATGCAGGGTCTGCTTATCGGATCCCGAACAGGCAGAGGTGCCCCAGAACAGCGTTTGAGTCGCCACCAGCACATTCACCTTCCGGCGTTTGAGCTCTACCGCCGCACGCAGCCCGGCGGCACCGCTGCCGACCACCAGTGCATCGCAGTGATAAACCGGAATACGAAATCCGTCGATCGTCAGGGTTTGCTGCGGCTCCGCCAGCGAAACATGGCGCGGCATGGTTACGTTGGTCAGGTTCTCCAGGATCGACTGCGGGATCGTTATTGCCATGTTTTACCTCGTTAAACGCGTGATGACAGCCCGGACATGTCCATCTCTTTAACTGGCTTTGCGACTTTTCGTACGCCCAGGAGCAGCACCGAACTGACCACCATGACGCAGGCCGCCACAAACCAGACCGCAGACATGGAGTATTTGTCGGCAAAATAGCCCGCCAGCACCGGAGAAATACCGCCTGCGGCCATGCCCACATTCATCACAAAGCCAATTGCCGAACCGCGAAGCTGTGACGGCACCAGCTCTGCCGTAAAGGAGAGCACCAGCGGCGTCACGGGGTAGCCCAGCAGGCCAAGCAACATAACCAGGATGACGACTGCGAACACCGGCAGTTGCAGTACCATCGCAGCCATAAGCAGGCTGCTGGCAACGGTGATACCTATCAGGATGCTGCGCTTACGGGAGAAATCACCGCCATCGCAAATGCGCCCCAGCAGGAAACCGCCCAGCGCACCGGTCAGCCCCAGCAGGCTCGCAATGGTGCCAGCGGTGCCGATAGTGAGCTGCTTGACGTTCATCAGGAACGTGGGCGCCCAGAGCAGGACAATCCACCAGCCGCTCAGCAGCAGGAAGTAGTAGAACGCCATCAGCATCACGGACTGGTTACGAAAGAGTTGTTTTAACGGGATTTTTTCATGTTTGGCTACGGTGACGACTTTCTTCGGCTCCGATTTCACCAGCACCGCGTAGGCAATCGCCACCAGAATCCCGAGGCCACCGGCGACATAGAAGACGAAGCGCCAGCCATATTCTGGGCCCAGTACCGCACCCAGCCAGGTGCCAAAGAAGCCGCCGATCGGGTAACCCATCCAGTAGAGAGACATCACCGTGGTGCGTTGCTTCTCAGTGGTGACGTTGGCGACTTCCAGCGAGGCCGCGGGCCAGAAAACCCCCTCGCCGATGCCGGTCATCACGCGGTAAAAAATCAGCGAGCTGAGGCTCCCTGCCACACCGGTAAGCATGGTGGCGACCGAGAACATTACTAGGCCTAAAATCAGCACCGGCTTGCCGCTGAGTTTGTCGGCGATAATCCCCGACAGAAACAAAAACCCGATAAAGCCATAGAAGAAAGAGCTCATCAGGACGCCTGACTGGCCTTTACCCAGCCCGAAATCCGTGGCAATAAGCCCGATTGCAGAGGAGACGGTCATGCGATCCACGGAGTACATCATGTAGCCCAGGCCGCAAAGCACCGACACCAGTATCATCTTTTTTGTATCTGTATTCATATTTCCCTCGACTAACCTGGTAAGACTGACGAGACATCAGATACAGCCAAAATCTGATTAACAATGCGTCATATGACGCGCTTTGCAGGTAGCCAGCACCGTGTCAGGGTCCCGTTGCCACCAGTTATGCTCGGAGAAAATCTCCACTTCATGCGCCCCTTCGTAGCCCAGCGCCTCAACGGCCAGGCGGGCAGCGCGGATATCAATGACGCCGTCGCCCATCATGCCGCGATCGAGTAGCAGATGATTCGTTGGCACCAGCCAGTCGCAGATGTGAAACCCAAGGATGCGTTTGTGCCCGGCGCGGGTGAGCTGCTGGAAAAATTTCGGATCCCACCAGGTGTGGTACAGATCGACGGCCATACCTAATCCGTCATCTCCCAGCTCATCACAAAGGTCGTTGGCCTGCTCCAGGGTGTTCACGCAGGCACGGTCTGCGGCATACATCGGATGTAAGGGCTCAATAGCCAGCGGCATACCCACATTGCGCGCGTAGTCCAGCAGGCGGCCCAGGCCGTCTCGCACCTGGCTGCGCGCCCCGGCGATGTCTTTTGAATCCCCAGGCAGGCCGCCGACCACCAGCACCAGACAGGCGGCATTCACCGCCAGTGCTTCATCGACCGCCCGGCGATTGTCTTCATCAGCCGCACGCCGCGCCACATCGTCAACGCCGGGAAACATCCCGCCGCGGCAGTAACCGCTGACGGTCAGCTCGTTGCTGCGAATCAGCTGGGCCGCGCGTTCCAGCCCAAGCGCCTGCACCTGATCGCGCCACGGCGAGATGCCGCGAATCTCATGGCGGGCGCAGCCATCGATAATTTTATCTAGCGTCCACTGTTGGCGGACAGTGGCGGTATTCAGCGATAACCGCCGTGGATCGGGTTGTTGCATAGTGCCCCCTTAACGAACCAGCGACGGAACATCAACCCAGCGGCGCTCTTTCCAGCTCTGCAGGGCCAGTTCAACCAGTTGCACACCTTTTGCCCCTTCGAGCAGGTTCCAGCGGAAATCAATCTCACCGTGAACGTGGCGCAGGAAGAGTTCCCACTGCACTTTGAAGGCGTTGTCGTAAGTCGTGGTGTCCGGCACTGGCGACCAGTCTTCAAAGAAGTTGTGCGTCTGGCGGACATCCGGGTTCCAGACCGGTTTGGGTGTGTTCACTCGCGATTGCGTCAGGCAGTCGGTGAGCCCGGCTACAGCAGAGCCGTTGACGCCGTCAACCTGGAAGGTGACCAGATCGTCGCGGCGCACACGCACGCACCAGGAGCTGTTGATCTGCACGATGGTGCCGTTTTTCAGTTCAAAGGTGGCATAGGCAGCATCGTCAGCGGTGGCTTTATACACCTTGCCCTGCTCGTCAAAACGTTCCGGGATGTGGGTCGCGCCCAGGCAACTGATGCTTTTGATTTCGCCGAACAGGTTGTCGATGACATAGCGCCAGTGACAGATCATATCGAGAATGATGCCGCCGCCCTCTTCCTGACGGTAGTTCCAGGAGGGACGCTGGGTCGGCTGTAAGTCGCCTTCAAACACCCAGTAGCCAAACTCACCGCGCACTGACAGCACCTGACCAAAGAAGCCTGCCTGGTTGAGCATTTGCAGTTTACGCAGGCCTGGCAGCCAAAGTTTGTCCTGCACGACGCCGTGGCAAACACCCTGCTGCTCTGCGTAGTGATAGAGTTCCATCGCCTCGGACAGGCTCACCGCCACCGGTTTTTCGCAGTAGATGTGTTTACCGGCGGCAATGGCTTTTTTCAGCAAGGTGGGGCGCGCCTGGGTGGTGGCGGCATCAAAGAAAATACTGTCGTTAGGATTGGCAAGCGCGACATCCAGATCAGTACCCCAACGGGTAATTCCCGTCTGTTTTGCCAGCGCGGCAATTTTTTCTTCATTGCGGCCAATCAGGACAGGATCCGGCAACAGCCGATCGCCGTTTGCCAGCAGAACACCGCCCTGCTCACGAATCGCGACGATCGAGCGGATCAGATGCTGATTCTTACCCATCCGACCGGTTACACCATGCATGATAATGCCAACGGAAATTGTAGCCATTGTTGTGCCTCGTGATTAAAAGTGGGATTTGTTCAGGCCGCCATCGACATCGATAATCTGACCGACGGTGAAAGGGAGTCTGCCGCTGGCCAGAGCATCAACGACAACGGCGATATCATCCGGCTGCCCCCAGCGCTTCATGGGCACCAGACCGTCGCTGATTAACTGGTCATACTTTGGTTTTATACCGCTGGTCATGTCGGTGGCGATAATGCCCGGACGCAGCTCGTATACGCCCACACCCTCTTGCGCCAGACGTAACGCGAAGAGTTGCGTGACCATGCTTGCTGCTGCTTTCGAGACGCAGTATTCGCCACGGGAAATCGACAGACTGTGGGCGCTGCAGGAGGTGATGTTGATGATGGAACGGTGCTGATTGTTAAGCTCACCTTGCCGCAGCATGGCGCGTGCGGCTTTCTGACAAAAGAAGAACATCGCCCTGGTGTTGACGTCCTGGCAGTACTGATAATTTTCTGGCGTGACCTCCAGCAGATCGCCGCGCTGTTTCGCCGCAGTCCCGGCATTGTTGACGACGCAGTCCAGTCGCCCCCAGCGCGCTAACACCTTGTCAAACATAGGCTGCTGGAGCGGTAAATCTGCGACATCTCCCGGCAATGCCAGCGCTTCAATGCCAAACTGTTCTAATTCCGCTACCATGGCTTGTTGCCGGGCACGGCCTTCGTCGTTATCACGTCCGTTAATGGCGACGTGAAACCCGGCTCTGGCAAGCGCGAGCGCACAGGCTTTACCAATTCCCCGTGTGGAGCCTGTCACCAATGCTACCGGACGCTGCGAGTGGATCATGAGGATACTCCCTGCTGAGTGCGATACATTTCAACTAAATGGTTGAAACTTCGAAATCAGTATAGAAAGAGTCAAAAATTAAAATCATGATCGCCCTCGCAAAATCAACTAGATGGTTGATTTATTTAAAACTACAATTAAAACAATAAATTGAATGGAGATCCTATGAAAGGGGAATCGAGAACGAAGCGCAGGCATGATCCAGATCTCACAAAATGCCTGATCCTGAACGCGGCAAAAAAAGAGTTTGCTGAGAATGGTTTTGATGGGGCGAGGATCGATCAGATTGCTGCGACGGCGAAAGTGAACAAGCAGCTGATCTATTACTATTTCGAAAATAAAGACACGCTCTTTACCCACGTTTTGCAGGTGGCGTATCAGGATATTCGTACCAAAGAAGCGGCGCTCGAACTGGATCATCTGCCTGCCCGCGATGCGGTGCTCGAGCTGATGGATTTCACCTGGCACTATTATCTCGAGAACCCGGAATTTATTCAGCTTCTGAACAGTGAGAACCAGCTGAAAGCACGCCATCTGAAAGGAGTGGATACCATCGTGCCGATTAACAGCAGCTGGCTTGCGATCACCCAGCGCATCCTTGAGCGCGGGCAGGAAGACGGTACGATTCGAGCAGGGATCGATGCCATGCAGCTGAATATTACGATGTCGGCGCTGGGTTTTTTCTATCTGATCAACCAGTCAACGCTGTCGATTATCTATCAGCAAGATTTGAAGCGCCCGGAAGCACTGGTTGCCCGAAGGAAAGTGATGCGCGAGACGATTGCCTGCTGGCTGATGCCCGGCGCGCAGGCATAAAAAAAGCAGGGCCTGATGGCCCTGCCTGAAAACGTATTACTTCACGACGCGTAGCGCCGGTCGCCCACCGCGCGGCGGCGGCGTATCATCAGGATCGTCTTCGTGATTATCCGGCTTATCGCCGTCAATCACCGACATCACCGTTTCGCTCTCGTTGCTTAACGATGCTTCGTCATCGTTCAGACTGATGGCGTCTTCATCATAAGCCGCTTCCGGTTCGAACATGGTCCCCGCGCCGTTTTCACGCGCGTAGATAGCCAGTACGGCAGCCAGCGGAACGGAGACATTGCGCGGAACGCCGCCAAAGCGGGCATTGAAGCGCACTTCATCGTTAGCCAGCTCCAGATTTCCAACGGCGCGCGGAGCAATGTTGAGAACGATTTGTCCGTCGCGCGCGTACTCCATCGGCACCAGTACGTTTGGCAGTGTCACATCCACAACCAGATGCGGAGTCAGCTGGTTATCCAGCAGCCACTCATAGAACGCCCGCAGCAGGTACGGGCGACGCGGCGTTAGCTGCGATACATCCATCGGTTAGCCTCGACCGAGTCGCATTTCACGCTCGGGTTCAGTTAAGGAAGCCAGGAAGGAGTCACGCTCAAATACGCGAGTCATATAGCCCTTGAGCTCCTTCGCGCCAGCGCCAATCACTTCCACGCCGAGTACCGGTAAACGCCACAGCAGCGGTGCAAGGTAGCAGTCTACCAGGCTGAACTCGTCGCTCAGGAAATAAGGCTTCTGGGTGAAGACCGGCGCAATCGCCTGCAGCTCTTCACGCAGCTGCTTACGCGCGTTGTCAGCCTGCGCGGCGGTACCGGTCTGAATGGTATTCATCAGAGAATACCAGTCTTTTTCGATGCGTTGCATGTACAGACGGCTTTCACCACGCGCCACCGGATAAACCGGCATTAGCGGCGGATGTGGGAAACGCTCATCCAGATATTCCATAATGATGCGGGATTCCCACAGAGTGAGCTCACGATCCACCAGCGTCGGTACGCTTTGATTTGGGTTGAGGTCAATCAGATCCTGAGGTGGGTTATCCTTCTCCACGTGTTCTATCTCAAAACTAACACCTTTTTCTGCCAGCACGATGCGGACTTGATGGCTATAGATGTCAGTAGGACCAGAAAACAGCGTCATTACCGAACGTTTGTTGGCAGCGACAGCCATGAAAACCTCCAGGTATATTCAGAATTTTGTACTGCTACCAGCCACGCATGGCCAGCCAGATGTAAAAACCCCATTCGCGGGAAGAGATTCTCGTTTATGAAAGAAACAAAAAACGAACAATCACCAGCATTTGGGCAGAAAATTGGATGATAGTTTACCAGATCTTGACGACGTTGTGGTGAGGGGATTCTGGAAATGCTGAAAAAGTGGTAAGAATGGGTGACTTAGCCGCGGAAAACGGCCGTTTTATCCATAAAAAAACCCGCCGAAGCGGGTTTTTTCGCAAATTGTTCTGCGTGAGCAGAAAGCAATTAACGTTTGGAGAACTGAGGACGACGACGTGCTTTACGCAGACCGACTTTCTTACGTTCAACCTGACGAGCATCACGGGTAACGAAGCCAGCTTTACGCAGTTCGCCACGCAGGGACTCATCATACTCCATCAGAGCGCGGGTGATACCGTGACGGATCGCACCAGCCTGACCAGAGATACCACCACCTTTAACGGTGATGTACAGATCCAGTTTCTCAACCATGTCGACCAGTTCCAGCGGCTGACGAACTACCATGCGGGCAGTTTCACGACCGAAGTACTGTTCCAGAGAACGTTGGTTGATAACGATTTTGCCGTTGCCCGGTTTGATGAAAACGCGAGCTGCGGAACTTTTGCGGCGACCAGTGCCGTAGTATTGATTTTCAGCCATTGCCTATAATCCCGATTAGATGTCAAGAACTTGCGGTTGCTGTGCCGCGTGGTTGTGCTCGTTACCCGCGTAAACTTTCAGTTTACGGTACATAGCACGACCCAGCGGGCCTTTTGGCAGCATGCCTTTAACCGCGATTTCAATCACACGCTCAGGACGGCGAGCAATCATCTCTTCAAAGGTCGCTTCTTTGATACCACCGATGTGGCCGGTGTGATGGTAATACATTTTGTCTTCGCGCTTGTTGCCGGTTACAGCAACTTTTTCTGCGTTCAGGACGATGATGTAATCACCGGTATCAACGTGCGGAGTGTATTCCGCTTTATGCTTGCCGCGCAGGCGCAGAGCCAGTTCGGAAGCCAGACGGCCCAGAGTTTTACCGGTCGCGTCAACAACATACCAGTCGCGTTTTACGGTTTCTGGTTTAGCTGTAAAAGTTTTCATTAAAAGCTTACCCAAATAAATAAGTTACACGTTGGTGAACACCCAAACGTTTAGTCAGTTGAGGTTCACACGACATTGTCCAGCAAACCTACCCCTTCGAATAGCCTATGCCGGCGCATAGAAAGTTTTGGGAAAAAAACCTTCTCGTAACGTGGGGTCGCAAGATTATAGAGAAGTCGCGGGCAAAGATCGACCCCTTTATGTGATTTGGATTGGTTTTTTGGCCCCCTGGCGCTGGTGCCTCGGCCCTCTCCCGGCGGGAGAGGGAGAAAGGCGCGTCACGGCATATGGGGGCGCTTTAAATACTCCTCGCTCTGCATCTCCTGCAGGCGTGACAGACAGCGCTGGAACTCAAACTTCAGGCGTTCGCCCTGGTAAATTTCGTGCAGCGGCACCGCCGCGCTGACCGCCAGCTTTACGTGGCGCTCGTAGAATTCATCGACCAGCGCAATGAAGCGGCGCGCCTCGCTCTCCAGCTGCATCGTCATCACCGGGACATCAAACAGCATCACAGTATGGAACAGGCGAGACAGCGCAATGTAGTCATGCTGGCTTCTCGCATCGACGCACAGCGTTGTGAACGACGCCGCCAGGGTCTGGTTCTCCACGCCGAGCGTGGGCAGGGGGCGGTGGTTAATCTCCAGCACGGGCGTCTGCTCGCGCTTAGCGCCGGCCAGCGCCAGCCACAGCTTATCCATCTGCTGCCGGGTCTGCTCGTTGAGCGGCGATAGCCAGAGGTGGGCCTGAGTGAGCGTACGCAGGCGGTAATCAATGCCCGCATCGACGTTCATGATGTCGCAATGCTGCTTGATCGCCTCGATAGCCGGCAGGAAGCGAGCGCGCTGCAGGCCGTTACGGTACAGATCGTCCGGGGGAATATTCGAGGTCGCCACCAGCGTGATGCCGCGCGCAAACAGCGCCTTCATTAACCCGCCCAGCAGCATGGCATCGGTAATGTCTGAAACAAAAAACTCATCAAAGCACAGCACATCGGTTTCCGCCTTGAAGCGGTCGGCAAGGATCTCCAGCGGGTCGCTGTGCCCCTGCAGGGCAATCAGTTCTTCATGAACGCGCAGCATAAAGCGGTGAAAGTGCAGGCGCTGCTTACGCTCGCCGGGCAGGCTCTGATAAAAAAGGTCCATCAGCCATGTTTTACCGCGTCCCACGCCGCCCCACATATACAGGCCGCGGGCGGAGCCCGTTTCAGGCGCCGGCTCACGTTTGCCCAGCAGTTTGCCAAATTTCGCCCGCAGGCCGCCGCTTTGCGGCGTCGGCGCGGGTTTTGCCTGCAGTTCATGATAAATAGTATCGAGGCGGCTTACCGCTTCTTGCTGGACGCCGTCGGGCTGATGAGAGCCCTCTTTGAGAGCTAAAAGGTAACGCGATGTTGGGGACAGGCTTTGCATGATCTAATTGTTATTCCTTGAAAATCGTAACGTCAAAGCTCACGATTGTCGAAAAAAAGGCCGTTCTACACTACGCGATGATACGCCAGGATTCCACTTCTGTGGAATTAGCGGTTATAGTGGCACTATCGGGCGCAGGCGGAGAGCCTCATAGCCACCCTACGGAACCACAAAACAACGGGAGATGTACATGACCTGGGAATATGCGCTGATTGGGCTAGTTGTCGGTATCATCATCGGTGCCGTCGCCATGCGTTTTGGCAACCGCAAATTACGTCAACAGCAGGCGCTGCAGTTCGAACTCGAAAAGAATAAAACAGAGCTGGAAGAGTATCGTGAAGAGCTGGTCAGCCATTTTGCCCGCAGCGCCGAACTGCTGGATAACATGGCCGATGACTATCGCCAGCTGTACCAGCATATGGCAAAAAGCTCCAGCAACCTGCTGCCGGATACCATGGCGGAGGCCAATCCGTTCCGTAACCGTCTGGCTGAATCAGAAGCCGGTAACGATCAGGCGCCGGTGCAGATGCCGCGCGACTATTCTGAAGGCGCATCCGGCCTGCTGCGCGGCGGTGCAAAACGCGACTAATCCTGTGGTTAGCGTAAAAATATTTTCCGGGCGCACTCTCTGCGCCCGTCTTCTCCCCTACATCCCAGCTACAATTTAAAACATTGACCACATTGTTACCTGGTCGAAAATTCAATAACATCAGGCCATTCGGGACGTTTTTCCACACACCTCAGGTTACGAGAGCCAGCATCTAATGAAGAAACAGACTTTGCTGTTGAGTGCGTTAGCGTTAAGCATAGGGTTATCGTTGTCCGTTATACCTACGGCTACGGCGTCGATACCCACGCAGGTACCGGGCCAGGGGGCAGTACCAAGCCTTGCGCCGATGCTGGAAAAAGTGCTGCCTGCGGTAGTTAGCGTCCAGGTTGAAGGCACCGCCTCTTCTGCGCAGAACATGCCGGAAGAGCTGAAAAAATACTTTGGCGACAATACGCCGCAGGAGCAGGCTCAGCCTTTTGAGGGGCTCGGCTCCGGCGTTATCATTGACGCAGAAAAAGGCTATGTGCTGACGAATAATCACGTCATCAGCCAGGCGCAAAAGATCAGCGTCCAGCTAAACGATGGCCGCGAGTTTGATGCGAAGCTGGTCGGCAGCGACGATCAAAGCGATATCGCCCTGCTACAGCTGCAAAAACCGACCCATCTGACGCAAATCGCCATCGCCGACTCCGATAAGCTGCGCGTGGGTGATTTTGCCGTCGCCGTCGGCAACCCCTTCGGCCTCGGGCAGACCGCCACCTCGGGCATTATCTCCGCCCTCGGCCGCAGCGGCCTGAACCTGGAAGGGCTGGAGAACTTCATCCAGACCGATGCCTCGATTAACCGCGGTAACTCCGGCGGCGCGCTGCTGAACCTCAACGGCGAGCTGATAGGCATCAATACGGCGATTCTGGCGCCGGGCGGCGGCAGCGTCGGCATCGGCTTCGCCATTCCCAGCAACATGGCGAAAACCCTTGCTCAGCAGCTGATTCAGTTTGGCGAAATCAAGCGCGGCCTGCTGGGAATTAAAGGCACTGAAATGAGCGCCGATATCGCCAAAGCGATGAACATCGACGTTCAGCGCGGCGCTTTCGTCAGCGAAGTGCTGCCGAACTCCGGTTCAGCGAAAGCGGGGATTAAATCCGGGGACGTGATCGTCAGCATGAACGACAAGCCGCTCAACAGCTTTGCCGAACTACGCTCACGTATCGCTACCACCGAGCCGGGAACGAAAGTGAAGCTGGGGCTTCTGCGCGACGGCAAGCCAATGAACGTTGAAGTCACGCTGGATAAGAGCACCTCCTCCAGCGCCAGCGCCGAGCTGATCATCCCCGCCCTGCAGGGCGCATCGCTGAGCGATGGCCAGATGAAGGACGGCACCAAGGGCGTGGTGGTTGATAGCGTCGATAAAGCCAGCCCTGCGGCGCAGGTCGGCCTGCATAAAGACGATATTATCATCGGCCTCAACCGGGAGCGTATTAGCACTATCGCCGAGCTGCGCAAGGTGTTGGAGAGTAAGCCGGCGGTGATCGCGCTTAACGTGATGCGCGGTAACGAAAGCATCTATCTCCTGCTGCGCTAATGCGCGGGTCCGGAATCGGGCAACGGGACGCGCCCTGCGTCCCGGTAACGTGAAAGACGACGCCGGTAAGTCGTGCTATGCTGCGCCTGTCCATTCATCAACGATACCTGCATCATGCCTGGAAAGCTTTTACGTTCAGTACTCATTGGTTTGATCGTCGGGGGCCTGCTGCTGGCCGCAATGCCCTCGCTGCGTCAATGGCATCTGTCGACGACGGCCCAGTACGATAGCGCGGACGAATCGCCCGTCAGCTATAATTCTGCCGTCCGCCGGGCGGCGCCTGCGGTGGTCAACGTCTATAATCGCGCCCTCAACGGCAGCAGCCAAAATCAGCTGACTCTGGGCTCCGGCGTCATCATGGACCAGCGTGGGTATATTCTGACCAATAAGCACGTTATTAACGACGCTGACCAGATCATCATCGCGCTGCAGGACGGCCGCGTCTTTGAGGCTCTGCTGGTCGGGTCTGATACCCTGACCGATCTGGCGGTATTAAAAATCAACGCCAACGGCGGCCTGCCGGTTATCCCGATTAATCCGAAACGCGTGCCGCATATTGGCGATGTGGTGCTGGCGATTGGCAACCCTTATAACCTCGGGCAAACCATTACCCAGGGGATTATCAGCGCCACCGGTCGTATCGGCCTTAACCCAACGGGTCGACAAAACTTCCTGCAAACCGATGCCTCTATCAACCACGGCAACTCCGGCGGCGCGCTGATCAACTCGCTGGGCGAGCTGATGGGCATTAACACGCTCTCATTTGATAAAAGCAACGACGGCGAAACGCCGGAAGGGATCGGTTTTGCGATCCCCTTCCAGCTGGCGACGAAAATCATGGATAAGCTGATCCGCGATGGTCGAGTGATCCGCGGCTATATCGGCATTAGCGGCCGCGAGATCGCGCCGCTGCATGCCCAGGGCGGCGGCATCGATCAGCTACAGGGGATTGTGGTTAACGACGTCGCGCCGGATGGCCCGGCGGCGCAGGCCGGGATCCGCGCCAACGACGTGATCATCTCGGTCAACGACAAGCCCGCGGTTTCCGCTCTCGAAACCATGGATCAGGTTGCCGAGATCCGCCCGGGTTCAGAAATTCCGGTGGTGATCATGCGCGAAGATAAGAAAATCACCCTCCATATCGCCGTGCAGGAATACCCGGCAAGCAACTAGCTGCCATAAAAAAACCGGAGCACGATGTGGTCCGGTTTTTTTATTCACAACTCAATCTTACTTATTAACGAACTCTTCGCCCAGAGCGATATCTTTCTTCAGCGTATCGAGCATGCCTTCCAGCGCCTGCTGTTCAAAGGCGCTGAGCGTGCCAATCGAACGGCGCTCTTCCACGCCATTTTTGCCCAGCAGCAGCGGCTGTGAGAAGAAGCGAGCATACTGGCCATCGCCTTCAACATAGGCGCACTCCACCACGCCCTTCTCACCTTGCAGCGCGCGGACCAGGGAGAGGCCAAAACGTGCTGCCGCCTGGCCCATAGAGAGTGTTGCCGATCCGCCACCGGCCTTCGCTTCAACGACTTCGGTGCCGGCGTTTTGAATACGTTTCGTCAAGTCTGCCACCTCTTGTTCGCTGAAGCTTACGCCCGCGATCTGGGACAGTAATGGCAGGATAGTGACGCCCGAGTGGCCGCCAATCACCGGCACTTCGACATCAGATGAGGATTTATCTTTCAGCTCAGCGACAAAGGTATTAGAGCGGATGATGTCCAGCGTGGTGACGCCAAACAGCTTGTTCTTATCGTAAACGCCGGCTTTTTTCAGCACTTCCGCCGCAATAGCCACCGTAGTATTCACCGGGTTGGTAATAATACCAATGCAGGCCTGCGGGCTGGTTTTGGCAATCTGTTGGACCAGATTTTTCACGATACCGGCGTTAACGTTAAATAAATCGGAGCGATCCATGCCTGGCTTACGCGCAACGCCAGCGGAAATCAGCACCACATCAGCACCTTCAAGCGCCGGGGTCGCGTCTTCACCGGAGAAACCTTTGATTTTTACATCGGTAGGGATATGGCTAAGATCAACCGCCACGCCCGGAGTTACCGGAGCAATGTCGTACAACGAGAGTTCTGAACCTGAAGGCAGTTGGGTCTTAAGTAGTAGGGCAAGCGCCTGGCCGATTCCACCAGCGGCGCCGAGGACTGCAACTTTCATCCTAAACTCCTTATTATGGTTAATATAGTCTTTCGTTACTCCGTCGCCTGGACCTTAATTCACAAGATGAACAATTACAATAAGTATGGTTGAAGAATGCGTTCTGGTGCGCAGCGATTCATCCGCTTCGCATTTTCGTCCCTGAGACTGACCATCCAGCAAAACGTAGTACCGGACCGACTAGTGGTTACAATACACCCAGCCTGTTCGGCAAAACAACACCATTCTCATAACATTTAATTTACTTTTACAGCTATTTACGCCGCGTGATGAAGGCATGTTCCTTAGCAGGGTTATTTGCTAAAATATGCCCCCTTCATAACATTATTTACTTTATCCCCTTGCGGATTATTTGCATAAAAATTCATGGTTATGCATAATGATGTTGTTTTTACCACCATAATCCGGGTGACTTATGCGAAGTTCGGCAAAACAAGAAGAACTGGTTAAAGCATTTAAACTACTGCTTAAAGAAGAAAAATTCAGCTCTCAAGGTGAAATCGTCCAGGCGCTGCAGGAACAAGGTTTCGATAATATCAACCAATCGAAAGTCTCCCGCATGCTCACAAAATTTGGCGCGGTGCGAACCCGTAACGCCAAAATGGAAATGGTCTACTGTCTGCCTGCCGAGCTTGGCGTTCCGACGACGTCCAGCCCGCTGAAAAACCTGGTACTGGACATCGACTATAACGACGCCGTCGTGGTTATTCACACCAGCCCGGGCGCAGCGCAGCTTATCGCGCGTCTTCTCGATTCCCTGGGTAAAACGGAAGGCATCCTCGGCAGTATCGCGGGCGATGACACGATCTTTACCACCCCGGCCAGAGGCTTTACCGTCAAAGATCTGCACGACGCGATTCTGGTCCTGTTTGAACAAGAGCTTTAAGCCCTCTCCCTCTGGCTGACGCCGGAGGGCCCTTCAAAAAATGCAGCATTTCTTTAACATTTAGTGTGGTTTTTCACTGCTATACATTCCTTTACTGAATGGAACAGCCGAAAACGCACAAAATATCAAATACATCCATCATTATGATTTTATTAGAAATAGTTAACCATCCTGGCTAATAAACAACATTTCTAATTCTTATCTGTTATAAAAAAGACATTCCTATGTAATTATTTACACTCAAAACAATTAGCACGGTATTAATATTTTTGGTGATTAGTGTATACTTGATTTTGTGATGAGGGTCACGAAACAAGAGCCCTCAATAATAAGATTCGACGAGGTGAACATCATGAAAATCAAAACAACCGTAGCTGCACTCAGTATCCTGTCCGTTCTCTCTTTTGGCGCTTTCGCCGCTGATTCAATCAACAGCGATCAGGCTCAAGGCCGCCAGTCAATCGGCACCGTTTCCGTCGGCGCGGTAAGTTCTTCCCCGATGGATATGCACGCGCTGCTGAACCAAAAAGCGCAGGAGGAAGGGGCTTCTTCCTATCGCATTATCGAAGCGCGTAGCGGTGACCACTGGCACGCAACGGCAGAACTTTATAAATAAGTTTTAACGCTTATCGGTTATTCACTGAATACAGAATATCTCCAGCGGCCCAGGTACATAGCAAACCTCCCGCCGCTGCAATCAACATGGTTGGAGTAAAAATTATGAAAACTGCAATGATCATCGCATCCCTGGGCCTGGCTTCGGTACTCTCCTTCGGCGCCAGCGCCGCCGTACATCAGGTCAACGCCGAACAGGCTCAGAACCTACAGTCTATAGGCACCGTTTCTGTCTCACAGGTAGGCAGCGCGCCGATGGATATGCGTCAGGAACTGGCGGCGAAAGCCGCTAAAGAAGGCGCCAGCAGCTACCGTATTATTGAAGCCCGTACCGGCGATACCTGGCACGCGACGGCTGAGTTGTACAAATAAACCCTCGTCGTCTTATCCGACGACTTGCCCCCGCCTGTCGGGGGCTTTTTTATGCCTGCCGGGCGTTAAAACGTAGTTCCCCTTCCAGCTCTTCTTCCGCTTCATCAAACAGCAAAATCAAAGCGCCAAAGCGCCGACTCTGCTTATCGCTCAAGTGAATAAACTCAATCTCCAGCGGTAGCGGCAGCAGGCCGCCGGTGGTCGCCTCCCAGAGCGAGTCCAGATTGTTTACCCTCTCCCGATTCAGCTCAAAGACGCGCGAAAACTCGCGATAGAAATCCTGCTGTTCCGCTATGTCATCGAAATCAAACGTATAGACCGTCATCGCCCGCCCCCGCTTAAAACCCGCCGCCATTCCCCGCTAAATACCATACCGCCGGACGGTCGCTTTACCATCCTTATATTTCTCAATCGAAGGGGTCCCGTTGATGAATAAGTATAGCGATAAAAAAACCGACGCTTCGGGCGTCGGTTTTGGTCTTTAGCTATTCGTCAGCGCATGCTGATACTTACGCAGCATCTCCACCAGCCGTCGAACCGGCTCCGTCACCTGCGGCGAGGCTTCCCAGAGCCGTAGCTTCTCCTGATAAATATCCAGCTCGTCGAGCAGGCGGGAGAAGTAGCGTCGACGCTTGTCATCATTACCGGCGGAGATCACGTGATCCGCAGTGCGACGCAGCTGGCGATGGTATGACGACAGATCGTCATTAACCGGCACCGGCGCATCCCGCAGGCGCTGATGGGCAATAATTAGCGTCAGCGCGAGGCGGAAACGGGCAATATCGTCCGGGAACTTGTTCAACAATAAGAAGAGCTGCTGATAGAGGGCCGGCAGATGGTTCTCTTTGCGCCTGGCGGTATTGGTGGTCAGCGATGACACCGCCGCCGAGACAAACTGATTGAGCAGCACGCGCCCGGTGCGCGCCCGCGAATTATCCCGCACCAGCAGGATAACCATCAGCGCGAGGAAACAGCCGACTATCTGGCCTAAAGCGCTGTCAAGGAACTGGCTGAACTGGAACTGCATCGGGTTATCCAGCACCAGGATATTGATGGTACCGGCTAGCGCCCCCAGCGATCCCAGCCGCCGCTTCTGTACTTCAATCCCAATGAAGAACGCCATCACCGCCAGGCTAATACATAGCAGCAGCATGCTTTGCTGCGTGGCGGGCATAATCACGAGGAAGAAAAACGCCCCCAGCGGTAGGGCCGCCAGCATCCCGTAGAGAAAGTCCAGCGCCACCATACGCGGGTTTGGCAGGCGCATCGCCAGAGCCGTGACCACTGCGATCATCACCATCGCCCCGCTGCCGGAGGTCCAGCCGGTCCACAGCCAGAACAACGTGCCAAGAATGCACGAAATGGAGGTTCGCCAGAAGTTCACCATCGCATGATGGCGTTCGGCCGACTCGGCCTTCATCACCACTTCGCCCCGCAGCACTTCATCTTCAATACGGCTAATTTTGGTATTGCCGACAACGCCCCTTTTTAACAGCAGATAGCGCGTCGCAGCGCCAACCCAGCTATAGATCGTGACCGGCGTATTATGCTCCCCTTTCCAGGTCAAAAAGCGGCGCATTCTCTTCAGCTGTCGATATACATCCTGCACGCTCTCAACCGGCTCGGCGAACAGCTCGCGGTAATCATCCGTCACCATCTCCGGGCGTGAATTCTGGATTAAGTAGGTCTCGCAGGCCTGGGTGATCAGCGTCAGGGAGAGGGTATTAATCGCCTTCAGGCGCCGGTTTACCTTCGCCCAGCGCGAGGATTCCATAATCAGGTTTGCGCGCATGCCCTCCAGCGCGCTGGTCCGGCGAACCAGCGCGCCCCAGGCTTTATCCACCACTTCGCTGTCGCAGTGCGCCACGCAGAGCTGCATCAGGCGGTAGTGCTCAACCAGCAGGTTATCCAGCTCAAGGTCGATCTCTTTTTTGATCGACCGCGGCGAAAACAGCAGATCCGCCACGATGGCGCTGACAATACCGACCACAATCTCGCTGCAGCGCTCGACGGCGAACTGCGGCGCCAGCATCGGATCGGTATGAATGGTGATCACAATGATCAGCGCGGTATAGCCCGCCAGCCCCCAGGCGTAGGAGTTTTCAACCCGCACCAGGGAGGAGATCCAGGTGCAAAATCCGGCCCACAGGCAGCACACCAGCATCATCAGCAGCGGGGCGCGAATCATCAGAATGATAATCACCAGCGCCGCAATACAGCCGATAAAGGTCCCGACGATACGCAGCATCCCGCGATAGCGAATGGCGCCAGAATAGGGCTCCCCCCCGGCCGCAAATGCCGGACCCGCGGCCACGATTGCCGCCGTCAGCACCGCCCAGCGGGGCGTTTCCAGCTGAAAGTGAAAGCCGACAAAAAGCGCCAACACCACCGCACTCGCCAGCTTAACGGCAAAGCGCAGGTGCCGGGGGTCAATAGTGAAGATCCCCATGACGATTAACCAAACTCACGCAGGCGCATGGCCAGTTTCTGGAAGAAATTCGCCTGCCGGGCGTCGCGGTCCTCTTTGCCGGTGATCACCACAGTTGCGGTGGTCCCTGCCGGCCAGATATTCCCCTGCTGCCGATCGAGGCGAATCCGCACCGGCACACGCTGCGCCAGGCGCACCCACTCGAGGTTCGAGTCCACGGAGGCCATGCCTTTTGCGTCGCTGCTGCTGCTGGCGTTGGTCACCCCGGCGGCAATGCTGTCAACCGTCCCTTTAATCGTGCGGTTGCTGCCCAGCGGGGTAATCTCCGCGCGAAAGCCCGGACGTACGCCCTCCAGCTTGGTCTCTTCGAGATAGGCCATGACGTAGAAGGTATTCTGCTTCACCAGCGCCACCGCCGTAGAGCCGCGGGTAATAAATTCCCCGCCGTAGACGTTGAGGTTGGTCACCCAGCCGTCGGCCGGCGCGCGGATAACCGTCCGCTGAAGGTCGAGCTTCGCCAGATCGCGGCTGGCTACCGATTTCGCCAGCTGGTGTTCTACCGTTTGCAGAACGTTATTGGCCTGATCTATCTCTTCCCGGGACATCGCCTGAACGCCGAGTCGGTTACGACGGCCGGCTTCAACGCGCTTTTCCTGCGCCAGAGTTTGGTAGTAGGAGACGTCGGCCTCGGCCTCCGCCAGCGCCTTCTCGTAACGCGGCTGGTCAATCACGAATAATACCTGGCCTTGCTTAACCAGCTGGTTATCCTTGATATTAACCTGCGAAATCAGCCCCGAGACGTCGGGTGCGATGGCCACGATGTCGGCGCTAAAGCGGGCATCGCGCGTCCACGGCGATGCGGTGTAGTAGACCCACGCGCGGAAAATTGCGACAAATGCCAGGATAACCAGTATCACAGTGATTGCGGTACGGAAGATATTTCTTGTTAGTGTTTTCACATCAACCTCAAACGAACAAACGCGATATCAGATAAAAAAGGCAGCAATATAACGCGGTATTAAACAGTGCAGGGTGCCAGACGAAGTCATAGATACCGGTAGGAACCAGCAGTCGGTGCACCAGCCAGAAAATGGCCAGCGATATTAACAGCTCAAAGAAGATCGGCGGAAACGACAAGCCGAAAATCACGATGACAGGAAACAGACTCATGATGACCTTGATAAGAAGCGTGCAGGTGGTAAGCGTGAAGCATTTATTATGTAGCTAACAATATAGTAACGTAACAATTGCAGCATGATCTATATTATGTGATCTAAATCACTTTTAAGTCAGAGTGAATAATGGAACGACTAAAACGCATGTCCGTTTTTGCCAAAGTGGTTGAACTGGGTTCATTTACCGCCGCGGCCCGCCAGCTCCAGATGAGCGTTTCTTCCATCAGCCAAACCGTGTCCAGGCTGGAAGATGAACTGCAGGTAAAGCTGCTCAACCGCAGCACCCGCAGCCTTGCCTTAACCGAAGCCGGGAAGATTTATTATCAGGGCTGCCGCCGGATGCTGCATGAAGTCCAGGACGTCCATGAGCAGCTTTACGCGTTTAACAACACGCCAATCGGCACGCTGCGCGTCGGCTGCTCTTCAACTATGGCACAGAATGTCCTGGCCCACATTACCGCGGGGATGCTCAAAGAGTACCCCGGACTGTCGGTCAATCTGGTCACCGGGATCCCGGCGCCGGACCTGATCGCCGACGGCCTGGACGTGGTTATTCGCGTCGGCGCGCTGCAGGATTCCAGCCTCTTTTCGCGTCGCCTGGGGTCGATGCCGATGCTGCTCTGCGCGGCAAAAAGCTACCTTCAGCAGGCCGGGATCCCGGAAAAGCCGGCGGATCTCGCCAGCCACTCCTGGCTTGAATACAGCGTGCGCCCGGATAACGAATTCGAAATCATCGCGCCGGAGGGGATCTCGACGAAGCTGATCCCGCAGGGGCGCTTCGTCACCAACGATCCGATGACCCTGGTGCGCTGGCTGACCGCCGGCGTCGGCGTCGCCTACGTTCCGCTGATGTGGGCGATCGAAGAGATCAACCGCGGGGAGCTGGAGATCCTGCTGCCAAGCTATCAGTCGGATCCCCGCCCGGTATACGCGCTGTATACCGAAAAGGACAAGCTGCCGCTGAAGGTGCAGGTGTGCATTAACTATCTGACCGAATATTTTGTCGAGGTGGCGAAAATTTATCAGGGGATGCACGGCCGCGGGTTCGACCATTAGCCGCTGGCGATAACGCGCGGCGGGATAGGTACAGGAAGGGTTACGCCTTCGACCAATGCGAAGGCGTCTTGAGAAAAATCAGGCTGTGCCGCCGACGGTGAGCTTATCGACCTTCAGCGTCGGCTGGCCGACGCCAACCGGCACGCTCTGGCCCTCTTTACCGCAAACGCCAACGCCGCTATCGAGCTTCAGATCGTTCCCCACCATGGAAATCTGCTGCATGGCTTCAATCCCGGAGCCGATGAGCGTCGCCCCTTTCACCGCCTTCGTCACCTTGCCTTTTTCAATCAGATAGGCTTCAGAAGTGGAGAAAACAAACTTGCCGGAGGTGATATCTACCTGGCCGCCACCGAAGTTCGGCGCAAAGATACCGTAATCAACCGATTCGATAATCTCCTGCGGCGTCGATTTACCCGCCAGCATGTAGGTGTTGGTCATGCGCGGCATCGGCAGATGCGCGTAGGATTCGCGACGGCCGTTGCCGGTAGGCGCAACGCCCATCAGGCGGGCGTTGAGTTTGTCCTGCATATAGCCCTTGAGGATACCGTTCTCGATCAATACGTTGTATTGACCCGGCGTGCCCTCGTCATCGACAGCCAGCGAACCTCGGCGATCGGCAATGGTACCGTCATCGACCACGGTACAGAGCTCAGACGCCACCAGCTCGCCCATATGGCCGCTGAACACCGAGGTACCGCGACGGTTAAAGTCGCCTTCGAGCCCGTGGCCTACCGCTTCATGCAGCAGTACCCCAGGCCAGCCCGCGCCCAATACCACCGGCAGCATGCCGGCCGGGGCCGCAACGGCGGCGAGATTAACCAGCGCCATGCGCACCGCTTCTCTCGCCCAGGCGTCGGCACGAACCTCGCCCTCTTCGTTGCCCAGAAAATAGTCGTAACCGAAACGCCCGCCGCCGCCGCTGGAGCCGCGCTCGCGTTTGCCATCATCTTCCACCAGCACGCTGACGGAAAGGCGCACCAGCGGTCGAACGTCCGCCGCCAGCGTACCGTCGGTGGCCGCAACCAGGATCAATTCATACACGCCGCTGAGGCTGGCAGAAACTTCCTGCACGCGCTTGTCGGCGGCCCGCGCCGTTTTGTCCACGCGACGCAGAATGTCCAGCTTCTCTTCACGGCCCATACTTTGCAGCGGATCGATGCTGGCATACAGCGGGCTATACTCCACCGCCCCCAGGGTGCGAACCTTACCGTCGCCGCTGTCGCGCACGATGGTACGCGCCGCCTGCGCGCTTTGTTCCAGCGCCAGCAGGCTGATTTGGTCAGCATAGGCGAAGCCGGTCTTTTCGCCGCTTACAGCGCGAACGCCGACGCCCTGATCGATATTATACGAACCATCTTTGATGATGCTGTCTTCCAGAACCCAGGATTCGTGATAGCTCGACTGAAAATAGAGATCGCCATAATCAAGACGGCGCTCGGCCAACTGGCCAAGAATGGCAAAAAGGTCCTGATGGTTCAGGCCGTTTGCCGACAGTAATTGTTCACTTACCAGGTTCAGACTCATCGTTTGCTACTCGTTTGTTGCCGCCTGTGAGGCGGAAATTAGTACCCAAAATAGTTCAGGCTGCAGAAAGGCGGAAAGTGACAAACCCCGACAGCCTGGAGAACGACGTAACCGGGGCGAACGCGCGTAGCCAACGCATCTGCAGCTTGAAATATAACGGGTGTAGAACGCTATCTATTGAGAGTGCGATAATTCCCCGCAATCGTCAAATCATTGCTTTTTGTCGCTGCGCGCCTGCCGCAGCACTTCATTGATTTGCGGCTGATCGATAGGACCGGTGATGCGATAGCGCAAAATAGACACCTTATTCCACAGCGGCCCCAGCACCTTGCTGGCGGCAAACACCGCGGCCCCGACAATCGGGTTAATCACGAACGCCGTTGCCACGCCGACGGTCGCCGAGATCTCCGGCGCCACCACGGCCTGCAGGTCCAGCTGGCGGCGTACGAGGTCCACCGAGCCCGTCATCGCGATATCCGCCTCAAGGCCGTCAACCAGCGTATCATCGGTGTTCAGGACGCCATCTTTAATCCATGCCGTGCTGCGAATCGAATCGAACCAGAACCCTTCGCTGAAGGTATCACTGAAGTCGAAACGCAGCTTGCGCAGCAGCGCATCCACGCTCAGCAGGCGCAGGAGCTGGCCGGCGTGGCCGGTGCTCAGGTCGGTAAACTCGCCCTTACCAAGATGGCTTTTCAGCACCCCGTTGAGCGAGGCCACATCCGGCTGCCACGGCGGTGCGCGCCAGTGCAGATCGTAGTCGACATCAAACGACGAACCTTTCACCGGCGTTGATACGCCGAAGAAGCCGAAGAAAGAGTCCGTTTTATTGCCGTGGAGCTTACCTTTCAACGACGTGCGTACGCCGCTTGCCGCATTAACCCACTCGCCATCGGAGGTCAGCCGGCCAAAGCCGGTATCCACCAGCCCGTTGGCGAGGGTTAGCGTATCGCCGCTAATCGCGAAGTCGCCGTCGATACGCCCGTATTTTTGCCCCCACAGCCAGCACTCCGCGCAGCGCAGCTGGAGATCCGGCCAGCCGCGGAAATCGATTCGGCTATCGGCAAAGGGGCTGCTGCCGGCCGGCGCCGCATCGCGCTTCTGCGCGGCGGCCGGGTTGTAGTAGAGGTAGCGAATGGCCGCCAGCCACGGGGCGTTTTGCCGCATCGTCAGGGAAGCGTTAATTTCGCGCCCCTGCGCTTCAACCTTCGAACCGCCGGCCTCCGGACGCGAGACAAGGCTGACGTTATTCCAGCTCTGCCCGGCAAAGGTCAGCGACGGCGTCCGCAGGGTAACACGCTCGGGGAAGATGATATTGCTGCTGACTTCATTGGCCGCGCCGCCCTGGAACAGGGCCAGCCACTGCGCCCCGTCCATCGGCGGCATATTCAGCTCTACGCCAGCCTGCTCGGGGAGCGGAGAAACGGCCTTGCTGTCGGAGGTTAAAATCGCCCGATCCAGCGTCAGCTTACGGTTCAGCAGCCAGCGGCTGTTGATATGGTTTTTCGCGCCGATGGAGCCGGTCAAATCAAAGCTGTTTAGCCCGCCCGCGACGTTGATTTTCACGGGTAGCGCTTCGCCTGCCTGCTTGTCTACGGGTGCAGGTAAGTGACTGCTCACATTTTTCAGATCGCCGTTAATATCGACCTTATAGCTTGCGCTGCCGCGATACGGCAGCTCAATCGCCACCTTACCGTCCCACGGCACGCTGCCGCTTACCGCCTCATCGATAGCTTTCGGCAGCAGGCCGGTACGCGACGGCTGCCAGCTGGCGTTCATTCCCACATCGACCAGGAAGGCTTTCGGCCCCTCGGTGGTGGAAAAATTGAGGTTCAGCGGCTGATTAAACCAGCTGGCGCTCATGTTCTCGCTTTTCAGGTCGCCATTCACAAAGCTGAATTTACCGCTCAGGTTGTTCAGCGTTGCGTCGATAGGTTTGATAAACAGGCTGTTATTTTTGAGGTTCACGTCGCCTTTGGCGGTCGTCAGCTCCCCGTCCAGCGGAATGTCGAGATGTAAGCGAGCGCTCACATCACCATCCAGCTGCAGCTCGTCCAGCGCCGCGCCCAGCGTCTCTTTGAGCGGCGTCTCTTTAAAATAAGGGCCAACCTCTTTACCGGCGCCGTTGATATCCGCGTCGATCAGCAGCTTTTCCCGCGCATAGTCGGGGATCGCCGCATCCAGATCGCTGGCGGTCACCTTGCCCAGCATGGCCTTATCGGCCTTCATCCACAGCCCGTTGTTGATAAAGTCGAGGTTGATGTCCAGGCCGGTCAGCGCGGGCCAGTCAGGCTGGAAAGCGAAGGTGGCATTGGTCAGCGGTACGGAAACCTCGAACTGGCCCTCGTTGTGCAGATAGGGGAACAGGTGCGGGTTGCCGCCGTAAACCAGCGTGGCGTCGGTAGCCTGACCGCCCTTAATCGCTCCGCTGAGGTAATCCACCAGCTCTTTGCCCATCAGGTTTTCCGGGAAATAGCGCCACGCCTGACCGCCGTCATTGGTGCTGATCCCTGCCAGAATGCCCAGCCACGGTTCATCCCCCTGCGGCTGCAGATAGCGGAAACCGCCGCGAGCGCGCACGCCGGTCGCCTGGACGTCAATATTGCGCCCGTCGAGCATAAAGCCCTTTTCATTCTTCACCCAGCTAAGGGTCGCATCGCCCTGAGCAATCTCCAGCGGCGCGCGGAATACCGTTTCGTAGGGCATTTTCGCCTGCGTCATGCTGGCATGCAGGGAGCCGTTCTCTACGCTCCCGGCGACGCTACCGGAGAAATGCTCCGCACCGGGCAGGAGCTTCCACTGCTTCCACGAAAAATCGCTCCAGCTGGCCTGGAAGCGCGATTTTTCCGCCGCCTGTAGCGGGATATCCAGCGCCAGGAGATTAATTTTGCCGTTTGGCCGGGTGGTGCGCCAGATTTCGCCGAGCGCGGGCGCCAGCTTATCGGCAAAAGGCTGCAGGCCGGTCAGACCGTTCAGCTCGAGGTTGCTGGCGCGGATGCGCAGCTCGTCGCTGCGCGAATGGCCGTCCCCACCAACGTCCTGTGCCGGGATCCACGCCATCGCCAGCGCGCCGCGGGGCCAGGATTTACCATCAATCGAGATTCGCGTATCGGGGATATGGAAGGCCCAGCTCTGCTTATCGCGGGAGATGTGCGCCGTCAGGTTATCCACCGCCAGCCGATGGGGCTGATCATCCCCCTGCCAGCTGGCGCCACCCTTTTTCAGCCAGACATCGCCGCCGGCGATATCGCCCTTGTCGATAGTCATCCAGCCTTCGAGGCTAAAGCGCGCGCTCTGCAGGGCGATATTGTCCTGCATCCAGCGGCCCAGCCACGGCTTCACGTCGATATCATCCGCCTGCAGCCATACGCGGCCCTGGTTCAGCAGGCCGTTTTCATCGCGCAGATCCATCCGCACCTTCATCACCCCGTGCTGGCCGTTGAGGCTGGAAAGGCTCAGCTCGCCCTCCGCGCGATGGCGATTTTTACCGTTCAGCCAGGTGAGCTGCGGAACGGCCAGCTCGGCGCGCTGGCCGGAGATCGTCACGAAGCTCAGGTGGCTATCGCGGAGAATGAAGTGATCGAACTGGCGCAGGAACAGATCGCCGATGCGATCGGTTTTCAGGCTCTCGCCGCCGTCGTTGGTCTGGATCGGCGTGTTGGTGTGGATTTTTAGCTGCCAGAAGGTGAGATCGCGAAACTGCCAGCGCATGTGGAGCAGGCTTTGCCAGACGTCCAGCGCGAGGGTGACGCGCTTAACCGACAGCTCGCCGCCATCTTTGAGGCCGGCTTTGACATCGCGAGCGTCGAGAGTGGGGCCAAAGGTCTCCCAGCTGGCGCTCAGCCGTGAGGCATCGACCGGAGCGCCGGAGATCGCGGAGATTTTCTCCAGCAGTTGGGGGCGCCACGCGTCCAGCTGCGGCAGCACGAGACGCAGACCGCTCACCAGCAGTGCGATGACAACTATCAGTGTCGCCACGGTGAGCAGTAATATCCCGGGCAGTCGCCTCACGCATCTCTCCTTGTCAAACTATTGCACCTCATCCTTTATCTGCCCCCTCAGCGCGGCGTTCATTCGTGCCGGCCAGTATCCCGCCGGAAGAGTGAGCGAGGGCCAACCGGATGGTTACATCATTACCACATCAAACTGCTCTTGATTATAGAGCGGTTCAATTTGCACTTTGACCTGTTTGCCGACAAAGATTTCGACTTCCGCCAGCGCGTGGGACTCTTCCCCCTTCAGGGTTTCCGCGACGGCAGGAGAAGCATAGACCAGGAAACGATCGGAGTCGTAGGCATGATGGACGCGGACGATTTCGCGCATGATTTCATAGCACACCGTTTCAACCGATTTGACCGTGCCGCGGCCGTGGCAGGTCGGGCAGTCCTTACACAGCACGTGCTCCACGCTTTCGCGGGTGCGCTTGCGGGTCATCTCCACCAGCCCAAGCTGGGAGAAGCCGTTGATGCTGGTTTTCACCCGATCTTTGCTCAGCGCCTGCTCCAGCGAATGCAGCACCCGGCGGCGGTGATCCTCATTATTCATATCGATGAAATCAATGATAATGATCCCGCCAAGGTTGCGCAGCCGCAGCTGGCGGGCAATCGCCTGGGTCGCCTCAATATTGGTATTGAAGATGGTATCGTCAAGGTTGCGGTGGCCGACGAAGGCCCCGGTATTGATATCGACGGTGGTCATCGCTTCAGTCTGATCGATGACCAGATAGCCGCCGGACTTTAGCTCCACTTTCCGCTCCAGCGCGCGCTGAATTTCGTTCTCTACATCAAAGAGATCGAAGATCGGCTGGCGGCCGCTGTAGTGCTCGAGCTTGCTGGTCATCTCCGGCATATATTCGGCGGTGAACTCCAGCAGCGATTCGTAGGTCAGACGCGAGTCGACGCGAATGCGGTCGAGATGGGCGTCGGCAAAATCGCGCAGCACGCGCTGAGCCAGGGCCAGCTCGCCGTACATCTGATAGCGGGTCTGCTGACGCTTCTTACGCTCCATCACCTTGGTCCAAACGCGCTTGAGGTAGGCGGCATCGGCGGCCATTTCCTGTTCGTGTACGCCTTCGGCCGCCGTACGGATGATAAATCCGCCCTGCTCGTCGCAGTAGTCGGCAACCACCTTCTTCAACCGCTCGCGCTCCGCTTCGCTCTCAATGCGCTGGGAAACCCCAACGTGCGAGGCCCCGGGCATAAACACCAGGTAGCGGGAAGGAATGGTGATATCGGTGGTCAGACGGGCGCCCTTGGTGCCGAGGGGATCTTTCACCACCTGTACCATCAGGTCCTGGCCCTGACGCACCAGCTCGGAGATATCGCGCACGGTGAACTGCTTTTGCTCTTCCCCGGCGACGCACTCGGTGTGCGGCATGATGTCCGACGCGTGCAGAAACGCGGCCTTATCCAGGCCAATATCTACAAAAGCCGCCTGCATTCCCGGCAGCACTCGACTAACACGACCTTTGTAGATATTGCCTACGATCCCACGCCGCGCTTCGCGCTCAATATGAATTTCCTGCAGAATACCGCCATCGATATACGCGACGCGCGTTTCCGATGGCGTTACGTTCACTAATAATTCAGCCGTCATCTTTATCCCTTTTCTTCACGCAGTGAGTTAAAGTTACTCAGCAACTCATACGTTTCTACCAGCGGTAAGCCGACTACGGCATGATAGCTGCCATTAATCTTCCTGACGAAACAGCCACCCAGCCCTTGAATACCGTATGCACCTGCTTTATCTAAAGGTTCGCCGCTGGCGACGTAGCCGGCGATATCCTGCTCGCTCAGCAGGCGGAAGGTCACCTCTGTAATCACCAGACAATCCAGCGCCTGCCGTTTATCCGCCAGGGCAACCGCGGTCATCACCTGATGCGTTTTGCCGGAAAGCAGGTGCAGCATCTCTGCGGCGTGCCCGGCATCGCGCGGCTTTTCCAGCACTTCGCCGTTAAGGATGACAATAGTATCCGCCCCCAGCACCGGCAGATCGCGCGACGCCAGCGCCACGCCTGCCTGCGCTTTTTCACGCGCCAGGCGAGTCACGTAATGCTGAGCGCTCTCCTGCGGCTGGCGTTGTTCCTCAATACCGGGAACCACGCGCTCGAAAGAGAGCCCCATCTGAGTCAACAGCTCCTGTCGACGTGGAGAACCTGAAGCAAGATACAGAGTTGTCATATCAACCTTATTGCACCGCAAATTGCTGACGTACTTTACGCATTAGCAGGAATAGCCATGGCCAGAGCACACCATTTACTACACTACTCCAGAACACTTCCGGACGGAAAGAGACGTTGATCACTAAAAACTCTGCCCAGAAAACAACGATGTCCACCGCAAGTGAGAGCATCATCACCACCAGCGCCTGCTGCCAGAGCGCCAGATTACGGAACAGCTGATATTTCAGAGCGACCAGATAAGCGATGATACTTAACGATAGCGCGCGAACGCCCAGCGTCGAGCCGCTGATGAGATCGAGAACAGCGCCCATCACGAAGCCGGTGCCGACGTTCACCCGATGCGGCAGCGCGAGGATCCAGTACAGCAGGATCAGCAGAACCCAGTTTGGCCGGAAGACGCTGATGTCCGCCGGCCAGGGCATGAGCTGTAGCAAGAGTGCAATAAGAAACGAGAGCCAGATAACCCAGCGTCCCTGGCTACGGTAGCTTGCCACTATTGCCCCCCTGCAGGCAGAGGTTTCGCGGGTGGCGTCAGGCCGGTAGCAGGGGCCGGCATTTGTGGTCCGACGGAATCCGGCGCGGGCAGAACCTGCGGCATCATCTGCATCAGGCGTTCATTCGCGACGCGATGAACCTCTTCCGGAGTCATCGGGTTGGAGCCGTTACGATCGGCCCCCCACAGCAGCAGCAGATAGCGCAGGCGCTGCAGACCCGCGGTCGGGCGAGCCTGAATAACGGTATACGCGCGCTGCGTATCCAGCTTGACCGAAGAGACCACGCCCACCGGATACCCTTCTGGGAAACGGCCGCCAAGACCTGAGGTCACCAGCACGTCGCCGACGCGAATATCGGTATTCGCCGGCAGATGCTCCAGCTGCAGATCGTCCGTACAGCCATTACCGGCGGCAATCACGCGGATATCGTTGCGCAGCACCTGGATCGGCAGCGCATGGGTAGCGTCACAGATAAGCAGCACGCGGCTGGTCATCTTCGCGACGGCCACCACCTGGCCGACAACGCCCTTATCGCTGATGACCGGCTGGCCTTCGTAAACGCCGCTGACGCTGCCTTTATCGATAACCACCTGATCGCTATAGGGATCGTTAACCGTTGAGATGACCTGGGTCACCATTTTTTGCTCGTCCTGACGCAGCGGGGAGCCCAGCAGTTCACGCAGGCGCGCGTTCTCCTGCTTGTACTGGCCCAGCATCAGCAGGTCGCTGTTCTTCAGCAACAGTTCCTGACGCAGCGCGCGGTTTTCCAGTTCGAGCTGATCGCGGGTGGCCAGCGTTTGCGATACGCTATCCAACAATTCCCGGGGACCATTAGAAATAAAGTAGAAAGGACTGACGGCTGTATCCATGTACGTTCTAATCTGGCTGAACGTACCCAGGCGGCTGTCGGCGATAATCACGCCAAGCGCCACCAAAACCGCCAGAATAAGGCGAATCTGTAGCGACGGGCCACGGCTAAAAATTGGCTTCATAGGCTATGCGTATTCTCGTGTCAGTTAAGACCAGGGGCAACCCTTGAGCCACCCCGGACCTTCGGCTGACTACTCTTCGCTAAACAAGTCGCCGCCGTGCATATCGATCATTTCCAGCGCCTTACCGCCGCCACGCGCGACGCAAGTCAGTGGATCTTCTGCAACTACGACAGGGATCCCTGTCTCTTCCATCAGCAGGCGGTCGAGGTTGCGCAGCAGCGCGCCGCCGCCGGTCAGGACCATACCGCGCTCGGAGATATCAGAAGCCAGCTCTGGCGGGCACTGCTCGAGAGCCACCATCACCGCGCTAACGATACCGGTCAGCGGCTCCTGCAGCGCTTCGAGAATTTCGTTGGAGTTCAGGGTGAAGCCGCGGGGAACGCCTTCGGCCAGGTTGCGGCCGCGCACTTCGATTTCACGCACTTCATCGCCCGGGTAAGCGGAGCCGATTTCATGCTTGATACGCTCTGCGGTCGCTTCGCCGATCAGGGAGCCGTAGTTACGACGCACGTAGTTAATGACGGCTTCATCGAAACGGTCGCCGCCAATACGCACGGAAGAGGAGTAAACCACGCCGTTCAGGGAGATAACCGCCACTTCCGTGGTACCGCCGCCGATATCCACCACCATCGAACCGGTTGCTTCAGAAACCGGCAGGCCGGCACCGATCGCGGCCGCCATCGGCTCTTCGATCAGGAAGACTTCACGGGCGCCAGCGCCCTGAGCGGATTCGCGGATTGCACGGCGTTCAACCTGGGTCGCACCAACCGGTACGCACACCAGAACGCGCGGGCTCGGACGCATGAAGCTGTTGCTATGCACCTGTTTGATGAAGTGTTGCAGCATTTTTTCGGTAACAAAGAAGTCGGCGATAACGCCGTCTTTCATCGGGCGAATCGCCGCGATGTTGCCCGGCGTACGCCCGAGCATCTGCTTCGCTTCATGACCGACAGCGGCGACGCTTTTCGGCGATCCGGCACGATCCTGACGAATGGCCACAACGGAAGGCTCATTCAATACGATGCCTTGTCCTTTTACATAGATAAGGGTATTCGCGGTACCCAGGTCAATGGACAGGTCATTGGAAAACATGCCACGAAATTTTTTTAACATACTAAGGGATAATCCTGAAAGCTGGGGCGGAAAACAAAATCCGCTTACTTTACCAACCACACGCAGCAGCGACAAGGCGCAAAAATCATCTGCTACGGTGAAAATTAGTGCAGTTCATTTCCTTTGTTACAAATTTTCCGGCTCCGTTCGCTGCTGAAATTTTCAGCAGCGCTCCGCGCTTCGATTTGCAACCTGTCAAAGGTCATTGACTGGCATTTACGTTGCGATAATCCGGCAGGTAGACAAGCACACCCCCTTCACTATAGCGCGCGTTATTCTACGTGAAATCACGCTAAACGGCAGATCAAACCGAGTATCTTTGCGAATATTTTTTCACATTTGTGTCAAGTGGCTGTGAGGCGGCAAAAAATTCCCCCTGGCCACCGGTAACGCCGCATTGAGACAGGACCTGCCACTCGCTGCGGCTGCGTACTCCGGTTGCAAAAACCTGGACCGGCATGCCCTTGCAGGCCTCCACCAGGCTCTGAACCAGCAGCTGGTTCTCGCTGCGTTTTTCAATATTACGCGACAGGCCCTGATGTAGCTTGATGACTTCGACGTCCAGCTGCTTGATCCAGCTGGTTCCAACCAGCGTCAAGCCGGCCTGAACCACGGCGACGCGTATACCTAAAGCGTTAACCAGCCGCATAACCGGCTGCAGGCGGCCGATATATTGACAAACATCTGCCTCTGCAAGTTCAAAAATAATGCGCTGACGCTGCGATTTTTCACACTGCATCAAAGTATCGCGCAACCAGCGCTGGAATCGAGGACGAATCAGCGATTCCACCGTCACCTGTAAAGCGAGGTTTTCATCCGGCCAGAAGCCTAAAAACGGCAGCAGCCGGGTGATCTGCAGGCGGTCATACTCCTCCGCCAGGCCAAACTGCAGCACCATCGGCATATATTCCGCCGCAATCACCTCTTCCGTGCCGTCGTACAGGCGGGACATCAGCTCGCGGTGATGAACGCGGCCGTCGCGATTCACCGCCGGCTTCAGATAGAGCCGCGGCCCGCCGCGGCTGAGCATCTGTTCAATCAGGGTACGCCAGCGCACGTTGCCACGCCCTTTCTCCGGCAGCGAATCATCATACACCGTCCAGCTATTGCTCCCCTGCAGAACCGCGTTGCGCGTTGCGGCCTCCGCGCGCTCCATCACCTGGGCCGTGGTCTGTCCGCTGCGGAAGGCGCAAATACCGATGTGCATCATGTCATCGCGATCGAGGATCCGCGTGGGCGGCAGCGCGTCCATCGCCTTCAGCAGCAGACCGGCGATGCTGTCTGCCTCTTTCAGGGTGCGGTGCGGCAGCAGGACGGCAAAATCGCTGCGGTGATAGCGTGCCAGCAGCGCGCCGGGATAGCGCATAATAAAAGTAGAAAGTAGATTGATAAGCGTGAAATAGTGCTCCTCCGCAGCGGCGCGTCCCCAGTTATCGCGCAGCAAATCGAACTCCGGCAGGCGGATCATCATCACAATGCCGTACGAGCCGACTTTTTCCTGATCTTCCAGCAGCGTGGCGAGCTGGTTATCGAAAAACAGGCGGTTATTGAGTCCGGTTTTGGTGTCCTGAGCGGCATAGGAGCGAATAAGCGTATCCATACGGCTTCGCTGATCGCTGGCAAATTGCAGTTCGGATAGCAGCATATCCAGCGCGCTGCTGGTGCTTACCGGCCACTCGTGCACCGATCCGCGCACCTGAGGTCCGCGCTCACCGTTAAGGATCCGCGTCGCCCGCAGCTCCAGCAGCTCCTGTCCTGACAGCTGACGACGGATCCAGCGAACGGAAAAAAAGATCATCAGCACCATAAAGCCAATGGCGACGGAGAGCGGTCCGGTAATGTGCAGCGAGCGGAAGTAATTGGCCATCGGATCGAGATAGACCAGATGAAGCGTGATGCCGGGGTGCTTTAGCGACGGGACCGTAATTTCCCGAAACTGGTTATTACTGCCCAGCGGGCGGTAGCTGTCGCTACGCGTGTGGGTGTATACCGGTTTGCCGTTAAGGAGAAAATCAACCCGCACAACTTCTACCGGCGTCATCAGCTCATCCATCTGCGGATCGAGCCGGGAAAAGGATGAAGAGATCAGGCGGTTATCCAGCACCGTCGCCACGGCCTGGACGCGATTCTCTACTTTTTGCTGAATACCGTTATAAAAACTCAGCGACGCGCCAATAAGCGTGACAAAGATCGTCAGGCTGGTGAGCAGCGTGAAAAATGCTGAGAATTTCGTCGTTAATCGCATCCCTGTGTTAACTCCGCGTGTGAATGACTGCCCGACAGATCTTCGGACTCCGGTACTGGCGCTTTCCCCAAAGTAAGCACTAACTTTCTAAAGTGCGAGGCATACTATCAAAGCTGACGTATCTGGCAATTTATTGCGTTGTATCGGCGTAATAATGCCGATAGCGAGTATAGTCTGCAGAAAAATTTTTCCAATCTTTGTGCAAATGAAGGAGCCGCATATGCAGGCTTTAATATTAGAACAGCAGGATGGCAAAACTATCTCTTCGGTGCAAACCATTGACGCCAGCCGGCTGCCTCAGGGCGATGTCACCGTCGATATTCAGTGGTCCAGCCTCAACTATAAAGACGCGCTGGCCATCACCGGTAGCGGAAAAATCATCCGCAACTTTCCGATGATTCCTGGCATCGATTTTTCCGGTGTCGTTCATACCAGCGAAGATCCGCGTTTCCACGCAGGCCAGCAGGTGCTGCTCACCGGCTGGGGCGTGGGCGAAAACCACTGGGGCGGCCTGGCCGAGCAGGCGCGCGTGCAGGGCGACTGGCTGGTGGCGATGCCTGAAGGACTGGACGGTCGTAAAGCGATGGCTATCGGTACCGCCGGCTTCACCGCCATGCTGTGCGTGATGGCGCTGGAAGATGCCGGCATTCGCCCGCAGGACGGCGAGGTCGTGGTCACCGGCGCCAGCGGCGGCGTCGGCAGCACCGCGGTCGCCCTGCTGCATCGCCTGGGCTACCAGGTGGTCGCCGTTTCTGGCCGCGAGAGCACCCACGACTATCTGAAAGCGCTGGGGGCGCAGCGTATCGTCGGGCGCGAGGAGTTTGCCGAAACCCGCCCGCTGGAAAAACAGCAGTGGGCCGGCGCAGTCGATACCGTTGGCGACAAGGTGCTGGCGAAGGTGCTGGCTCAGATGAACTACGGCGGCTGCGTGGCCGCCTGCGGCCTGGCCGGCGGCTTTGCGCTGCCGACGACGGTGATGCCGTTTATTTTGCGTAACGTCCGTCTGCAGGGCGTTGATTCGGTGATGACGCCGCCCGCGCGCCGGGCTGAAGCCTGGCAGCGGCTGGTTCGCGATCTGCCTGAATCCTTCTACGCGCAAAGCGCCACGGAGATTACGCTCGCCGAAGCGCCGGCCTTTGCCGGGAAGATTATAGCTAACCAAATCCAGGGCCGGACGCTGGTGAAAATCGCCTAATATGCAATTTTTCGTGACATATTCGCGATAACTCTCCGCCTCCGTCATGCTTAGGAAAAAGCATGCCGGAGGATGTCATGAAAAACAAAAAGCTAACGGAAGCCGACGTCACGGCAGAATCCGTGTTTATGCTGCAGCGTCGCCAGGTTCTGAAAACCCTGGGGATTACCGCAACGGCCCTTTCCCTTTCCCCCACGGCAAAAGCCGATCTTCTCGATTGGTTCAAAGGTCACGACCGCCCTCCCGCGCCGGCGGGCAAAGCGCTGACCTTCAACAAACCCGCCGAGTGGCAAAACGCGCTGCCGCTCACGCCGGAGGATAAGGTATCCGGCTACAACAACTTCTATGAGTTCGGTCTGGATAAAGCCGATCCGGCGGCCAACGCCGGCAGCCTGCGCACCGATCCGTGGACGCTGACCATCGGCGGAGAGGTTGCCAAACCGCTGACGCTCGACCATCACGATCTGACCACCCGCTTTCCGCTCGAAGAGCGTATTTACCGGATGCGCTGCGTCGAAGCCTGGTCGATGGTGGTGCCGTGGGTTGGCTTCCCGCTGCATAAGCTGCTGGCGCTGGTTGAGCCCACCAGCAGCGCCCGCTACGTGGCGTTTAAAACCGTCTACGCCCCCGACCAGATGCCGGGGCAAAAAGATCGCTTTATCGGCGGCGGCCTGGCCTATCCTTATGTAGAAGGCCTGCGCCTGGATGAGGCAATGCATCCCCTGACCCTGCTGAGCGTAGGCGTCTACGGCAAGGCGCTGCCGCCGCAAAACGGCGCGCCGATACGGCTGACGGTGCCGTGGAAATATGGTTTTAAAGGGATTAAGTCGATTGTCAGTATCGAACTCACCCGCGATCGGCCGCCGACCACCTGGAATCTGGCGGGACCGGATGAGTACGGCTTTTACGCCAACGTCAATCCGCACGTCGATCATCCGCGCTGGTCGCAGGCAACGGAACGCTTTATCGGTTCCGGAGGCGTGCTGGACGTCAAGCGCCAGCCGACGCTGCTGTTCAACGGCTATGCTGACGAAGTGGCATCGCTCTACCGGGGCCTGAATTTGCGGGAGAATTACTAGTGCGTCTGAACGTAAAACAGATTATCTGGCTGAAGGTCATTCTCCACCTGGCCGGATTTCTCCCCTTTCTCTGGCTATTCTGGGCCGCGCAGCAGGGGTACTTCAGCGCCGACCCGGCAAAGGATATTCAACACTTTACCGGTAGGATGGCTCTTAAATTTCTGCTGGCAACCTTGCTTGTCTCACCGCTGGCGCGCTACGCTAAACAGCCGCTGTTGATTCGTACCCGTCGCCTGCTGGGATTATGGTGTTTTGCCTGGGCGACGCTGCACCTGACCAGCTATACGCTGCTGGAGCTGGGTATTAACAATCTGGCGCTGCTGGGTTCTGAGCTGGTTAGCCGGCCATACCTGACGCTGGGTTTTATCAGCTGGCTTACCCTGCTGGCGCTGGCGGTGACGTCGACTCAGGCGCTGCAGCGAAAATTAGGCCGACGCTGGCAAACGTTGCATAATTTCGTCTATCTGGTGGCGATTCTCGCGCCCATCCACTATCTATGGTCAGTGAAGATATTGTCCCCCCAGCCGTTGATCTATGCCGGGCTGGCGGTTGTGCTTTTAGCATGGCGTCACAAGAAGTTCCGCCAGTGGTGGCGCTAATCCCCGGATATGTGCAGTTTCCCGCAGATCTTTTATCAACCGCGACTCTTTTCACGATAGCGGTTGATAATCTTCCCTGATAAGACCAGTATTTAGCTGCCAAATGCTACGAAATCGTTATAATGTGCGACTTTGGTTTTCCTGACAGGGTTTTCTGACCCTGAAAAGGTGACAAGTGCGTTTCGAAGGTATATTTTGTTTTTTACCCGAGAATGGCAGGAGATAGCCGCACAATGGCTGACAAGTTTCGCATTTTGCTTTTGAACGGCCCCAACCTTAACATGCTTGGTACACGTGAGCCCGAGAAGTATGGCACCCTCACGCTTTCTGAGATTGTTAACCGTTTGGGATCGGAAGCCGCGGCTCTGAACGTGGCGCTGGATCACCTGCAATCAAATGCGGAGTACGCGCTAATCGACCGAATTCATCAGGCTAAAGACGCTGTAGACTATATCCTGATTAATCCGGCCGCGTTTACGCACACCAGCGTGGCAATCCGCGACGCGCTGCTTGCGGTGAGCATCCCGTTTATCGAGATCCACCTGAGTAACGTGCATGCCCGCGAACCATTCCGTCATCACTCCTATCTGTCGGATATCGCCGCAGGCGTTATCTGTGGATTGGGGGCGGACGGTTATTCATACGCTTTACAGACGGCGGTAAAACGCCTGTCACAATCACACTAAACAAAGAGTACGGAACCCACTCATGGATATTCGTAAGATTAAAAAACTGATCGAGCTGGTCGAAGAGTCTGGCATCAACGAACTGGAAATTTCTGAAGGTGAAGAGTCTGTGCGCATCAGCCGCTCGGCTCCGAACACCGGCTATCCAGTGATGCAGCAGGCTTATGCCGCTCCGATGATGCAGGCGCAGGCACCCGCTGCCGCAGCACCGGTAGCCGCGCAGGCAGAAGCCCCGGCGAAAGCGGAAATCAGTGGTCACATCGTACGTTCCCCGATGGTTGGTACTTTCTACCGCACCCCGAGCCCGGACGCGAAGGCGTTCGTGGAAATCGGCCAGAAAGTCAACGTGGGCGACACTCTGTGCATCGTCGAAGCAATGAAAATGATGAACCAGATCGAAGCCGACAAAGCCGGCGTGGTGAAAGCCATTCTGATCGAAAGCGGCCAACCGGTAGAATTTGACGAGCCGCTGGTAGTCATCGAGTAACGAGGCGAACATGCTGGATAAAATTGTTATCGCCAACCGTGGCGAGATTGCACTGCGTATCCTGCGTGCCTGTAAAGAACTGGGCATCAAGACCGTCGCTGTGCACTCCACTGCGGATCGCGATTTAAAACACGTACTGTTAGCGGATGAGACGGTCTGTATTGGCCCGGCTCCGTCCGTAAAAAGCTATCTGAATATCCCGGCGATCATCAGCGCAGCTGAAATCACCGGCGCGGTGGCGATTCACCCGGGCTACGGCTTCCTCTCGGAAAACGCCAACTTTGCTGAGCAGGTTGAACGTTCAGGCTTTATCTTTATCGGTCCGAAAGCCGACACCATTCGTCTGATGGGCGATAAAGTGTCGGCGATCACCGCCATGAAGAAAGCCGGCGTGCCGACCGTTCCTGGCTCCGATGGCCCGCTGGGCGACGACATGGAAGCTAACCGCGCCCATGCGAAGCGCATCGGCTATCCGGTGATCATCAAGGCCTCCGGCGGCGGCGGCGGTCGCGGCATGCGCGTGGTGCGCAGCGATGCCGAGCTGGCGCAGTCCATCTCCATGACCAAAGCTGAAGCGAAAGCCGCTTTCAGCAACGACATGGTGTATATGGAAAAATACCTGGAAAATCCTCGTCATATCGAGATCCAGGTACTGGCTGACGGCCAGGGTAACGCCATCTATCTGGCCGAGCGCGACTGCTCCATGCAGCGTCGTCATCAGAAAGTGGTCGAAGAAGCGCCGGCGCCGGGCATTACCCCGGAACTGCGTCGCTACATCGGCGAGCGCTGCTCCAAAGCCTGCGTTGATATCGGCTACCGCGGAGCGGGTACCTTCGAGTTCCTGTTCGAAAACGGCGAGTTCTACTTCATTGAAATGAACACCCGTATTCAGGTTGAACACCCGGTAACAGAAATGATCACCGGCGTGGACCTGATTAAAGAGCAGCTGCGGATTGCCGCAGGCCAGCCGCTGTCCATCAAGCAGGAAGAAGTTCAGGTTCGTGGCCATGCGGTTGAATGCCGTATCAACGCCGAAGACCCGAATACCTTCCTGCCGAGCCCGGGTAAAATTACCCGCTTCCACGCGCCGGGCGGTTTCGGCGTGCGCTGGGAGTCTCATATCTACGCCGGCTACACCGTGCCGCCGTACTATGACTCAATGATCGGCAAGCTTATCTGCTACGGTGAAAACCGTGATGTGGCGATTTCACGCATGAAAAATGCGCTGCAGGAGCTGATCATCGACGGCATCAAAACTAACGTCGATCTGCAGATTCGCATCATGAACGACGAGCACTTCCAGCACGGTGGGACTAATATCCACTATCTGGAGAAAAAGCTCGGTCTGCAGGAAAAATAATCCTGTATTGCAGCAAAAGGCCGGATAACCCGGCCTTTTTTCTTTTTCTCTCCCCTCCTCTTTTCCATGCGGTACAATCCCCGCTTTCTTCATCCTCCCGGGACTAAAAAATGGACAATCGTTTTGTTCAGGCCCACAAAGAAGCGCGCTGGGCGCTGTGGCTGACCCTTCTCTATCTTACCGCCTGGCTGGCCGCGGCCTACCTCCCTGACAGCGCAATCGGCATCACCGGGCTGCCGCACTGGTTCGAAATGGCCTGCCTGCTGGTACCGCTGGTATTTATCCTGCTGTGCTGGGCGATGGTGCGTTTCATATTCCGCGATATTCCGCTGGAGGATCGCGATGCAGCTTGAAATCGTCGTCATCCTGATTGCCTATCTGTTCGTGGTCTTCGGCCTGTCGCTTTACGCCATGCGCAAACGCAGCAGCGGCAGCTTTCTCAGCGAATATTTCCTCGGCAGCCGCTCCATGGGCGGCTTCGTACTGGCCATGACCCTCACCGCCACCTATATCAGCGCCAGCTCGTTTATCGGCGGGCCTGGGGCTGCCTACAAGTACGGGCTCGGCTGGGTGCTGCTGGCGATGATCCAGGTACCGACGATCTGGCTTTCACTGGGGATCCTCGGCAAGAAATTCGCCATTCTGGCTCGGCGCTACAATGCCATCACCCTCAACGACATGCTGCAGGCTCGCTACCAAAGCCGCGCCGTCGTCTGGATCGCCAGCATAAGCCTGCTGGTTGCCTTCGTCGGGGCGATCGCCGTGCAGTTTATCGGCGGCGCGCGCCTGCTGGAGACCGCGGCGGGAATTAAATATGAACACGGCCTGCTGATCTTCGGTATCACGATTGCCCTGTACACCGCATTCGGCGGCTTTCGCGCCAGCGTACTCAACGACACCATGCAGGGCCTGGTGATGCTGATCGGCACGATCGTGCTGCTGGTCGGGGTGGTCCACGCTGCGGGCGGCCTGCATCACGCCGTTGATACCTTACAAAAGATCGATCCGCAGCTGGTCTCGCCGCACGGCGTCGACGGTATCCTTACCCCGACCTTTATGACCTCATTTTGGGTGCTGGTCTGCTTCGGCGTTATCGGCCTGCCGCACACTGCCGTACGCTGCATTTCCTATAAAGACAGCAAAGCCGTTCACCGCGGGATCATCATTGGCACCGTGGTCATCGCTCTGCTGATGTTTGGCATGCACCTCGCCGGCGCGCTGGGTCGCGCGGTGCTGCCGCACCTCACCGTTCCCGATCGGGTGATCCCGACGCTGATGGTCCAGGTTTTACCGCCGTGGGCCGCCGGTCTGTTCCTGGCGGCGCCGATGGCGGCAATCATGTCGAACGTTAACGCCCACTTATTGCAGGCATCGGCTACGATCGTTAAGGATCTTTGGCTCAGCGCTCGGCCGGCCAAAAGGCATAATGAGCAAAAGCTGAAAAGGATCTCCACCGCCACCACCCTGGTTATCGGGATCCTGATGATGCTGGCCGCCTGGCGGCCGCCGGAGATGATCATCTGGCTCAATCTGCTGGCCTTTGGCGGCCTGGAAGCGGTGTTCTTATGGCCGCTGGTGATGGGTCTGTACTGGGAGCGCGCTAACGCGACCGGCGCCCTCAGCGCCATGATCGTTGGCGGCGTACTCTACGCCGTGCTGGCGACGTTCAATATTCAATACCTGGGCTTTCATCCGATTGTGCCCTCGCTGCTGTTAAGCTTGCTGGCTTTTGTGATTGGCAACCGCTTCGGTCTGTCCGTCCCACCGGCCCCTATTATGACTACTGATAAATAAAGAGTTTTGCCATGCCATGGATCCAACTGAAACTGAACACAACCGGCGCACACGCTGAAGAGTTAAGCGATGCGCTGATGGAGGCCGGTGCCGTCTCTATCACCTTCCAGGATACCCACGATACGCCGGTGTTCGAACCGTTGCCGGGGGAGACCCGCCTGTGGGGAGACACCGACGTTATCGGCCTGTTCGATGCGGAGAGCGAGATGAACGAAGTCATCGCCATCCTTGAGCAGCACCCGCTTCTGGGCGCCGGCTTCGCGTACAAAATCGAGCAGCTGGAAGACAAAGACTGGGAGCGCGAATGGATGGACAACTTCCATCCGATGCGCTTCGGCGAGCGGCTGTGGATTTGCCCAAGCTGGCGCGACGTGCCGGATGCCAACGCGGTTAACGTGATGCTCGATCCGGGTCTTGCCTTCGGTACCGGTACCCACCCAACCACCTCCCTGTGTCTGCAGTGGCTGGACGGGCTGGATCTGGCGGGTAAAACGATTATTGATTTCGGCTGCGGTTCCGGGATCCTGGCGATTGCCGCCCTGAAGCTCGGCGCGGCGAAGGCCATCGGCATCGATATCGACCCGCAGGCGATTCAGGCCAGCCGCGATAACGCCGAACGTAACGGCGTCTCAGAGCGTCTGGAGCTCTATTTACCCCAGGATCAGCCAGAGGCTCTCAGCGCCGACGTCGTGGTCGCCAACATCCTGGCTGGCCCATTACGCGAGCTGGCTCCGTTAATCAGCGTGCTGCCCGTGGCAGGCGGCCTGCTGGGCCTCTCCGGCATCCTTGCCAGCCAGGCTGACGGCGTCTGCGAAGCCTACGCCGATCGCTTTAATCTCGACCCGGTGGTGGAAAAAGAAGAGTGGTGCCGGATTATCGGCCAGCGGAAGTAAGCGCCAATGCGGCCTGCGGGCCGCATTTTTGTTTCCAGTAGCCGCCAAATGACGTCAAGAAATGGGAGCCAGATCGCATTACGAAGCGCTTTTTTGGCTACAAAAACAGCGTTTTATGCCGCCAATGAGCCTCTTTTTCTAAGAAAAATAGATAAGTTTTACGATTTTATAATTGGACACAAATTACCCACACCGAATTAACTAAATGATTAATATGGTAATTTATTCAACGCATTTTCGTTACCCCTGGATTCATTGATCTGTGACAGGGGATTGCTCAAAGTTTGGCCTTTCATCTCGTGCAAAAAATGCGTAATATACGCCGCCTTGCAGTCACAGTATGGTCATTTCTTAACTCATGCGCATCGGACACTACCAGCTTAGAAATCGCCTGATCGCAGCACCTATGGCTGGCATTACTGACAGACCATTCAGGACGCTGTGCTATGAGATGGGAGCAGGTTTAACCGTTTCCGAGATGATGTCCTCCAACCCGCAGGTTTGGGAGAGCGACAAGTCCCGTTTACGGATGGTGCACGTTGATGAGCCCGGTATTCGTACCGTGCAAATCGCCGGTAGCGTACCGGAAGAGATGGCCGCAGCCGCCCGTATTAACGTGGAAAGCGGTGCCCAGATTATTGATATTAATATGGGGTGCCCGGCGAAAAAGGTGAATCGCAAGCTCGCAGGTTCAGCCCTCTTGCAGCATCCCGAGCAGGTGAAGTTAATCCTGACGGCGGTCGTCAAGGCAGTGGACGTTCCCGTGACGCTCAAGATTCGCACCGGTTGGGAGCCGGAACACCGTAACTGCGTAGAGATTGCCCAACTGGCCGAAGAGTGTGGCATTCAGGCTCTGACTATTCACGGACGCACGCGCGCCTGCTTGTTTAACGGAGACGCTGAATACGACAGTATTCGGGCAGTTAAGCAGAAAGTTTCCATTCCGATTATCGCGAATGGTGACATTACTGACCCGCTTAAAGCCAGAGCTGTGCTCGACTATACGGGGGCTGATGCCCTTATGATAGGCCGCGCGGCTCAGGGAAGACCCTGGATCTTTCGGGAAATCCAGCATTATCTGGACACTGGAGAGCTGCTGCCCCCCCTGCCGCTGGCAGAGGTTAAGCGCTTGCTTTGCGCTCACGTTCGGGAATTGCATGACTTTTACGGTCAGGCAAAAGGGTACCGAATTGCGCGTAAACACGTTTCCTGGTATCTCCAGGAGCACGCTCCAAATGACCAGTTTCGGCGCACATTCAACGCCATAGAGGATGCCAGCGATCAGCTGGAGGCGTTGGAGGCATACTTCGAAAATTTTGCGTAAACAGAAATAAAGAGCTGACAGAACTATGTTCGAACAACGCGTAAATTCTGACGTACTGACCGTTTCTACCGTTAACTCTCAGGATCAGGTAACTCAAAAACCCCTGCGTGACTCGGTTAAACAGGCACTGAAGAACTATTTTGCTCAACTGAACGGTCAGGACGTTAGTGACCTGTATGAGCTGGTACTGGCTGAAGTAGAACAGCCCCTGTTGGACATGGTGATGCAATACACCCGCGGTAACCAGACCCGTGCTGCCCTGATGATGGGCATCAACCGCGGTACGCTGCGTAAAAAATTGAAAAAATACGGCATGAACTGATACTAGTCAGTTAATTGCTTGAATAAAAGGCGCTCTTCGGCATGGGGAAGCGCCTTTTTACTGCCTCGCGTTTACTCCTTTCCCGCATTCTCCCTCTGAATTAACTGATTCCTGTTATCTACCAGCTGCGCAGTATCCGTCCCTTATCCCGGCACAGATGCCCAGACCGCGCGGGATGCGCTGACGCAGGCTATCGAACAGCATATGGGGTACGGGACAACCTGATATATAAGTCCTCTGCCAGCGGCTCTGCGAGCGCTCACTGACATCACGACGATGTTTCCTCGAGGCGTGCGCGGGATCCGCACCGGCTTACCCTCGTCCCGGTCATCGTTCGCTCACCCTGGCGCCTGCGCACTATGGAAGCGAGCGATCCTTGAGGGGTTGTCGGCGCGTTGTTTTGCGGGCTCAATAATGACGTTTATTTTCAGCCTGGATTATTCACAGAGACAGGTATGCCGGCCAGAAATACCGTTCCGATCGTCGCCTGTGCTAAGGATCTTATGAATACGGCAAAGATGTCGATCTTAAATTTTTATTTAAACCCATGAAAATCAATATTTTACATTAATAAATTATAAAATCGGCCGCCACCGGCTTTATTTCATTATTTTGTTCTGCATTTTTTCTACGCAATTCCCTACTTATCTCCATGATATTTACGTAGCTCATAAATTGAGATGATTTCCTTTATCCAGCCTCCGTATTAGCAATGGTAAAATAGGTTATTCCGTCGTGTATCTCACTCGATGCAGTAAAACGGATTATTCAGAGGTAATATCATGAAGAAATTTATTTTAGTCACGCTGCTGGCAACTCTACTCGCCGGCTGCGCGCATGACTCTCCCTGCGTGCCGGTCTACGATTCCGAAGGCAGATTGGTTCATACCAATACCTGTATGAAAGGCACGACTCAGGATAACTGGGAAACGGCTGGGGCAATTGCCGGCGGCGCGGCGGCGGTCGCGGGCTTAACGCTGGGGATTGTCGCGCTGACCCGTTAATCTTACCATCCCGATGGACAGGGCGTATTCCCGCATGAAAGCACAGATATAGAGAGAGGGCCTGGTCGAGAGATCGGGCCTTTTTTTGATGATAAAGCCCGCTCCGGGAACGCAGGACGCAGCGCTCGCCGGCATTTTAGGCCGATCTGAGCTGTCGTTTATCCATAAATAGCAGGCAAGCAAAAAGGCCCAGTCTTTCGACTGGGCCTTCTGCTCTATTTGATGCCTGGCAATTCCCTACTCTCACATGGGGAGACCCCACACTACCATCGGCGCTACGGCGTTTCACTTCTGAGTTCGGCATGGGGTCAGGTGGGACCACCGCGCTCTCGTCGCCAGGCAAATTCTTCAAAATACTTTTTCTAACTTAAAAACTGGTGCTGATACCCAGAGTCGAACTGGGGACCTCACCCTTACCAAGGGTGCGCTCTACCAACTGAGCCATATCAGCACGCTTAATTTGGTACCGCGCAAAGACTCTTTGGGTCGTTGCTTCGCAACGTTCAAAAGCATTCGCTTTTGTCATTACTCCGTTGAGTAATTAACTACCTCAAAGGTCAGTGCCATACTGCTAATTTGATGCCTGGCAGTTCCCTACTCTCACATGGGGAGACCCCATACTACCATCGGCGCTACGGCGTTTCACTTCTGAGTTCGGCATGGGGTCAGGTGGGACCACCGCGCTGTTGCCGCCAGGCAAATTCTGTTTTCCGACACGCCATAAGGCCTGTCAGTTAATCTGTATCAAGCTGACTATTCGTCTCACGCCAAAACAGCTTCGGCGTTGTAAGGTTAAGCCTCACGGTTCATTAGTATCGGTTAGCTCAACGTATCGCTACGCTTACACACCCGACCTATCAACGTCGTCGTCTTCAACGTTCCTTCAGGACTCTCAAGGAGTCAGGGAGAACTCATCTCGGGGCAAGTTTCGTGCTTAGATGCTTTCAGCACTTATCTTTTCCGCATTTAGCTACCGGGCAATGCCATTGGCATGACAACCCGAACACCAGTGATGCGTCCACTCCGGTCCTCTCGTACTAGGAGCAGCCCCCCTCAATTCTCCAGCGCCCACGGCAGATAGGGACCGAACTGTCTCACGACGTTCTAAACCCAGCTCGCGTACCACTTTAAACGGCGAACAGCCGTACCCTTGGGACCTACTTCAGCCCCAGGATGTGATGAGCCGACATCGAGGTGCCAAACACCGCCGTCGATATGAACTCTTGGGCGGTATCAGCCTGTTATCCCCGGAGTACCTTTTATCCGTTGAGCGATGGCCCTTCCATTCAGAACCACCGGATCACTATGACCTGCTTTCGCACCTGCTCGCGCCGTCACGCTCGCAGTCAAGCTAGCTTATGCCATTGCACTAACCTCCTGATGTCCGACCAGGATTAGCTAACCTTCGTGCTCCTCCGTTACTCTTTGGGAGGAGACCGCCCCAGTCAAACTACCCACCAGACACTGTCCGCAACCCGGATTACGGGCCCACGTTAGAACACCAGCCATTAAAGGGTGGTATTTCAAGGATGGCTCCACGCAGACTGGCGTCCACGCTTCAAAGCCTCCCACCTATCCTACACATCAAGGACCAGTGTTCAGTGTCAAGCTATAGTAAAGGTTCACGGGGTCTTTCCGTCTTGCCGCGGGTACACTGCATCTTCACAGCGAGTTCAATTTCACTGAGTCTCGGGTGGAGACAGCCTGGCCATCATTACGCCATTCGTGCAGGTCGGAACTTACCCGACAAGGAATTTCGCTACCTTAGGACCGTTATAGTTACGGCCGCCGTTTACCGGGGCTTCGATCAAGAGCTTCTCCTTACGGATAACCCCATCAATTAACCTTCCGGCACCGGGCAGGCGTCACACCGTATACGTCCACTTTCGTGTTTGCACAGTGCTGTGTTTTTAATAAACAGTTGCAGCCAGCTGGTATCTTCGACTGAGTTCAGCTCCACGAGCGAGTCGCTTCACTTACCATCAGCGTGCCTTCTCCCGAAGTTACGGCACCATTTTGCCTAGTTCCTTCACCCGAGTTCTCTCAAGCGCCTTGGTATTCTCTACCTGACCACCTGTGTCGGTTTGGGGTACGATTTGATGTTACCTGATGCTTAGAGGCTTTTCCTGGAAGCAGGGCATTTGTTACTTCAGCACCGTAGTGCCTCGTCGTCACACCTCAGCGTTAAAAGGTTCCGGATTTACCTGGAACCTCCGCCTACATGCTTAAACCGGGACAACCGTCGCCCGGCTAACATAGCCTTCTCCGTCCCCCCTTCGCAGTAACACCGAGTACAGGAATATTAACCTGTTTCCCATCGACTACGCCTTTCGGCCTCGCCTTAGGGGTCGACTCACCCTGCCCCGATTAACGTTGGACAGGAACCCTTGGTCTTCCGGCGAGCGGGCTTTTCACCCGCTTTATCGTTACTTATGTCAGCATTCGCACTTCTGATACCTCCAGCAACCCTCACAGGCCACCTTCAACGGCTTACAGAACGCTCCCCTACCCAACAACGCATACGCGTCGCTGCCGCAGCTTCGGTGCATGGTTTAGCCCCGTTACATCTTCCGCGCAGGCCGACTCGACCAGTGAGCTATTACGCTTTCTTTAAATGATGGCTGCTTCTAAGCCAACATCCTGGCTGTCTGGGCCTTCCCACATCGTTTCCCACTTAACCATGACTTTGGGACCTTAGCTGGCGGTCTGGGTTGTTTCCCTCTTCACGACGGACGTTAGCACCCGCCGTGTGTCTCCCGTGATAACATTCTTCGGTATTCGTAGTTTGCATCGGGTTGGTAAGTCGGGATGACCCCCTAGCCGAAACAGTGCTCTACCCCCGAAGATGAGTTCACGAGGCGCTACCTAAATAGCTTTCGGGGAGAACCAGCTATCTCCCGGTTTGATTGGCCTTTCACCCCCAGCCACAAGTCATCCGCTAATTTTTCAACATTAGTCGGTTCGGTCCTCCAGTTAGTGTTACCCAACCTTCAACCTGCCCATGGCTAGATCACCGGGTTTCGGGTCTATACCCTGCAACTTAACGCCCAGTTAAGACTCGGTTTCCCTGCGGCTCCCCTATACGGTTAACCTTGCTACAGAATATAAGTCGCTGACCCATTATACAAAAGGTACGCAGTCACCCCATAAAAGAGGCTCCCACTGCTTGTACGTACACGGTTTCAGGTTCTTTTTCACTCCCCTCGCCGGGGTTCTTTTCGCCTTTCCCTCACGGTACTGGTTCACTATCGGTCAGTCAGGAGTATTTAGCCTTGGAGGATGGTCCCCCCATATTCAGACAGGATACCACGTGTCCCGCCCTACTCTTCGAACTCACAGAATGTGCATTTTAGTGTACGGGAGTATCACCCTGTACCCTGCGACTTTCCAGACGCTTCCACTAACACACAAACTGATTCAGGTTCCGGGCTGCTCCCCGTTCGCTCGCCGCTACTGGGGGAATCTCGGTTGATTTCTTTTCCTCGGGGTACTTAGATGTTTCAGTTCCCCCGGTTCGCTTCGTTAAGCTATGTATTCACTTAACGATAGTGCAACGAATTGCACTGGGTTTCCCCATTCGGAAATCGCCGGTTATAACGGTTCATATCACCTTACCGACGCTTATCGCAGATTAGCACGTCCTTCATCGCCTCTGACTGCCAGGGCATCCACCGTGTACGCTTAGTCGCTTAACCTCACAACCCGAAGCTGTTTCGTAAAACAGTCGCGTTGCGAAAATTTGAGAGACTCGAACACACCGCTTTTCCTTTCTTATTACGGAGAAAGGAAACAATGTGTCGTTTCAATTTTCAGCTTGATCCAGATTTTTAAAGAGCAAAACTTCGCAGTGCACCTTTTCAGGAACACTCGGAAGTTTTCTTGTTTCGGGCAGTAAAGGATGGTGGAGCTATGCGGGATCGAACCGCAGACCTCCTGCGTGCAAGGCAGGCGCTCTCCCAGCTGAGCTATAACCCCATCGTAATTACTAATCTCTTGTACCGGTAATTCAGACTGAGACAAGGCGTGGAAGGACGAAGCATACTGAGGTATGCGAGTCGTTTCACAACGCAGTATTCAGGATGAATTTGGTAGGCCTGAGTGGACTTGAACCACCGACCTCACCCTTATCAGGGGTGCGCTCTAACCACCTGAGCTACAAGCCTGCAGAGATTTTTTACTGCTTATTTTTCATCAGACAATCTGTGTGAGCACTACAAAGGCAGGTTCTTTCAGGTAAGGAGGTGATCCAACCGCAGGTTCCCCTACGGTTACCTTGTTACGACTTCACCCCAGTCATGAATCACAAAGTGGTAAGCGCCCTCCCGAAGGTTAAGCTACCTACTTCTTTTGCAACCCACTCCCATGGTGTGACGGGCGGTGTGTACAAGGCCCGGGAACGTATTCACCGTGGCATTCTGATCCACGATTACTAGCGATTCCGACTTCACGGAGTCGAGTTGCAGACTCCGATCCGGACTACGACATACTTTATGAGGTCCGCTTGCTCTCGCGAGGTCGCTTCTCTTTGTATATGCCATTGTAGCACGTGTGTAGCCCTGGTCGTAAGGGCCATGATGACTTGACGTCATCCCCACCTTCCTCCAGTTTATCACTGGCAGTCTCCTTTGAGTTCCCGGCCTAACCGCTGGCAACAAAGGATAAGGGTTGCGCTCGTTGCGGGACTTAACCCAACATTTCACAACACGAGCTGACGACAGCCATGCAGCACCTGTCTCACGGTTCCCGAAGGCACTAAAGCATCTCTGCTGAATTCCGTGGATGTCAAGACCAGGTAAGGTTCTTCGCGTTGCATCGAATTAAACCACATGCTCCACCGCTTGTGCGGGCCCCCGTCAATTCATTTGAGTTTTAACCTTGCGGCCGTACTCCCCAGGCGGTCGACTTAACGCGTTAGCTCCGGAAGCTACTCCTCAAGGGAACAACCTCCAAGTCGACATCGTTTACAGCGTGGACTACCAGGGTATCTAATCCTGTTTGCTCCCCACGCTTTCGCACCTGAGCGTCAGTCTTTGTCCAGGGGGCCGCCTTCGCCACCGGTATTCCTCCAGATCTCTACGCATTTCACCGCTACACCTGGAATTCTACCCCCCTCTACAAGACTCAAGCCTGCCAGTTTCAAATGCAGTTCCCAGGTTGAGCCCGGGGATTTCACATCTGACTTAACAGACCGCCTGCGTGCGCTTTACGCCCAGTAATTCCGATTAACGCTTGCACCCTCCGTATTACCGCGGCTGCTGGCACGGAGTTAGCCGGTGCTTCTTCTGCGAGTAACGTCAATTGCTGAGGTTATTAACCTCAACACCTTCCTCCTCGCTGAAAGTACTTTACAACCCGAAGGCCTTCTTCATACACGCGGCATGGCTGCATCAGGCTTGCGCCCATTGTGCAATATTCCCCACTGCTGCCTCCCGTAGGAGTCTGGACCGTGTCTCAGTTCCAGTGTGGCTGGTCATCCTCTCAGACCAGCTAGGGATCGTCGCCTAGGTGAGCCATTACCTCACCTACAAGCTAATCCCATCTGGGCACATCTGATGGCATGAGGCCCGAAGGTCCCCCACTTTGGTCTTGCGACGTTATGCGGTATTAGCTACCGTTTCCAGTAGTTATCCCCCTCCATCAGGCAGTTTCCCAGACATTACTCACCCGTCCGCCGCTCGTCACCCGAGAGCAAGCTCTCTGTGCTACCGCCCGACTTGCATGTGTTAGGCCTGCCGCCAGCGTTCAATCTGAGCCATGATCAAACTCTTCAATTTAAGTTTGATGCTCTTGAATTAAACTTCGTAATGAATTACGTATGTTCACTCAGAGACTTGGTATTCATTTTTCGTCCGAAGACGTTAAGAATCCATGTCACTTTGAGTGCCCACACAGATTGTCTGATAAATTGTTAAAGAGCAGTGCAACGCGGCTTTCGCTCACCGTTGCGAGGTGGAGTATAATACGCTTTCCTCTTGCAGAGTCAATCCTTTAATTCAGGATTTTTCTCTTCAACCGAACCAGCTATCTGCTGTGAAGTGATTCACATCCGCCGTGTCAGTGGGAGCGCATTATAGGGATCCCATTTTATTGCACAAGTCTTTTATCGATCTTTTTTTCCATATGATGTTTTTTTGCCCTTTTCGCAGCGTTATTGTCCGATCTGCTCAGTTTTTACCACAATAAAGGGTTGCAGGCGGCGGAGAAAGCTACCAAAGTCTTCGCACGACCCTGAATTATCGAGGTAAACATGTCCGCAAATTTACGTCCCTATAAAGATTTATTCCCACAAACAGGCCTGCGCGTGATGATCGATGCCACCAGCGTAGCGATCGGCGATGTCAGAATGGCTGATGATGTTAGCATCTGGCCGCTGGTTGCCATTCGCGGCGACGTTAACTATGTGCAAATCGGCGCTCGCACCAATATCCAGGACGGTAGCGTGCTGCATGTCACCCATAAATCATCCTATAACCCACAGGGGAATCCCCTGATCGTTGGCGAAGATGTCACCATCGGCCATAAGGTAATGCTGCACGGCTGCACTATTGGTAACCGGGTGCTGGTGGGGATGGGATCAATTCTGCTGGATGGAGTAGTAATAGAGGATGACGTCATGATTGGCGCCGGTAGTCTGGTACCACAGAACAAGCGACTGGCGGGCGGCTATCTTTATTTTGGCAACCCGGTGAAACAAATCCGCCCCCTGACGGAGGCGGAAATAGCGGGTCTGATCTATTCAGCAAACAACTATGTAAAATGGAAGAACGATTACCTGGATCAGGAAAACCAAACCCAGCCCCGATCGTCTTCCTGCTGATCGCGGATCATCTCATCCGCCTCTTCTTCAAGATCCCAGCGATGTTCGCGAAACTCAGCCAGCCAATGTGCTGGCTCTTTCCCACCAAACCGTTTCTCTAGGGTTACGCTGCTCATTGCACAGGTCAGCTGCATACCATGAACCAATGCGGGAAAAGTAATGCACTGTTTTTCAGTATCCCACTCTTCCCTGTCAGGGAACTGAATCGCCTGATTCATGGATTCAATTCCTTGTGCAAGGTTTGAATCACCGGGGTAATGTCTGGCAGTACGCCATGCCACAGCAGAACGGCATGAGCGGCCTGGGCCACCAGCATGCCTAAACCATCAGCGCACTGTTTCGCCCCATGCTGCTGGCACCAGATCAGAAACGGCGTACTACCCTGCTGATAAAACATGTCGTAGCAATAGACGTGCGCGTTAATTAACGAAGCAGGTATCGCAGGCACCTCGCCGCCAATGCCGCTGGAGGTCGCATTAATAATGAGATCGAACTCATGTTCAGCCAGCGCATCCATTTCCAGCGCACGGATACTGCCGGTATGAGAAAAGAGCGCCGCCAGCTCGTGCGCGCGAGAGCTGGTGCGATTGACAATCGTCACGGCGCAATCGAGGGACAGAAGCGGCAACAGCACGCCGCGCGATGCGCCCCCCGCCCCGATAAGCAGGACGCGAACGCCAGGTTTAATAAAGCCGAGCCGCTCCAGATCGCTCAGTAACCCGACACCATCGGTGTTATCCCCCAGCAAACGGCCATCTTCCAGACGTTTGAGGGTATTCACGGCCCCGGCCAGCGCGGCTCGCTCGGTGAGTTCATCGGCGCGAGCGAACGCCTCCTCTTTAAACGGAACGGTAACGTTGGCGCCTAACCCCCCTTCATTAAAGAAGGCATTCAGGGTACTGATAAATTCATCCCGTGGCGCCAGAATACGCCCGTAGGGATGTGCAATCTGCAGCTGCTGCGCAAAAAGCCGATGGATGGCTGGCGATTTGCTGTGGGCGATCGGATTTCCAAAGACTGCGTAGCTTTCCATCACTTACCCCTGGCGAAAGAGTTCGCCCGACAGGGCGTCGCGAATTTCAGACGGATTCTGACGGCCGCCGGTGACCCCATTAACCACCGGAAAATCGGCGCCAAACTGGGCGTGAACTTCAGCCGTGGTACGACAGGGAGGCTGGCCGGATAAATTCGCACTGGTCGAGACCAGCGGTTTTCCATAGGCCTCGCATAGCTCAACCACCAGCGGGTGATCGGTAACCCGTACCGCCAGCGAGTCAAAGCGCCCGGTCAACCAGCGTGGGGTGGTTTTACGCGCCGGGAAGACAAACGTCACTGGTCCTGGCCAGCAGCTAAAAATCGCCGCCAGCTGCGCCGCGCTAAGCTGAGAGTCATCTATATAAGGACGTAACTGTTCAAAACTGGCAGCGATAAGAATCAGTCCTTTCTCGACCGGCCGCTGTTTGAGGTCCAGCAGGCGCATAACGGCGGTTTCGCTGTCAGGATCGCAGCCAACGCCAAAAACGGCTTCTGTAGGGTAGGCGATGACGTGTTCATTATTCAGAACTGCCACTGCATGGGTGACGGCTTCTGATTGCAGGTTATTATTCACTGAGTTGTTCCGCCGGTATCGGCTTTCCACATTGTTTACTGGCACAAAAGCGTTTAACGCCCTGCGCGGTTTTCTTTTCAATTAATAGCGGATAGTGGCATTCGGGACACTCGCCCGCTATCGGTTTGAAGTTAATGACGAACTGGCAATCGGGATAGCGATCGCAGGAGTGAAAAGTTTTGCCGAAACGAGAGCGACGCTGAACTAAATGCCCCTGACCACACTGCGGGCACGCGATAGCCGTTTCATCAGGTTTATCAATAAGTTCAGTATGCTGACATTGCGGATAGCTGCTGCAGCCAATAAACATACCGAAGCGTCCCTGGCGTAGCACCAGCACGGAGCCACAGGATGGACACTCCTGTCCCTCCAGCACTTTAACGATATGTCCGTCCGCCTGACTTTTCAGGGGACGGACATAGTTACAGTCCGGATAGTGCGAACAGCCAAGAAACGGTCCATGCTTCCCGGAGCGGATTACCAGTTCAGCCCCGCACTGTGGACAGGGCTCATTTTTACGCACCTGAAACAGTGCTGATTTGGTCATAAATACTCGACGTTGCTGCAAAAAGATTAATGCAGCATACCTTCATTTACTTCGAAGAGTAATTCTTCCATCTGCTGGTAGGCGTTTTCACAGCCCGGAATATTAAACAGCACCATCAGGATCACCCATTTAAGGTCTTCCAGTTCGAACTCTGCCGTATCCAGCGCCAGAACGCGCTCTATTACCATTTCCCGCGTTTCGAGGTTCAACACCTGAATTTGCTCGAGGAATAATAGAAATCCTCGGCAACTAGCATCCAGACGCTGACACTCTTCTTCGGTGTAAATCCGTAAAGAGAGTGGGTCAGAAGCCAGCTGCATGGGCTCGACAAGGCCTTCCTGATAGTCAGCCAGTTTCTCGAGCCACATCAGCGCGTTGTAAATATCTTCCCGTTCAAAACCGGCGTCGGTGAGATCCCGAGTCAGCTTATCCTGGTCTACGCGCATTTCTGCTTCGTTATGGATGTAAGTCTCAAACAAATACATGAGTACGTCGAACATGGCTTGCCCTCCTTAATCGGACATAGCCGCCGGGTACAGCTGCGATCCAGCCTGCTAACTCCAGTTCAAGTAGCTGAGCTACGGTCACTGGTACAGATTGGCCGGCACGTTCAGCGACAACGTCAACAGGTGTTACCTCATCTCCTACGTTAGCCAGGAGCTCAGGAAATGGCAATGCTACGGGAGGACGATCCGTGCAATTATTTATGCCGTATGGCCTATCACCCAGCCATAGCAGTTCATGCTGGCAGTATTCGACGATATCCTCGGGCGCCGTAACGGGGACGGCTCCCTGCTTGATGAGCCAGTGCGGCCCCTCTGAACCCGGGTTGCCTATCGGCCCGGGGAGCGCGAAAACCTCCCTTCCCTGTTCAAGCGCGCAGCGGACGGTAACCAACGAGCCGCTTCTCAATGCGGCCTCAACAACCAATACCCCAATACTTAAGCCGCTGATAATCCGATTACGGCGAGGGAAATTTCCCGGTAATGGCGGCGTAGCAAGAGGGAACTCCGAAAGCAGCGCCCCTCCGCTATCCACAATCTGCCTTGCTAAAGCGGCATGCCGACGCGGGTAAATATCACCTAACCCATTCCCTAGCACCGCAACGCTTTTTCCATTCGCGGTAAGCGCGCCGCGATGGGCCACGCCGTCAATACCAATCGCCAGACCGCTGGTAATTGTAATGCCATAGCGTGCCAGGGCTTCGCAGAACACTCTCCCCCAGCGTTCACCGTACCAGGAATGCGCACGGCTCCCGACAACCGCTAGCTGCCGGCTGTGCAAAATGGCGAGGTCCCCCTTAACCAGAAGCGCGCCGGGATAATCAGCGGCTGCGCGCAGCTGCGGTGGATAAAGAGGACTGTCAGCCGACAGCAGATGATGTTCCAGCTGTTCCAGCCATTCCAGAGTGGCGTCGATATCCCGCTGGCCAAAGGTCAAAAACTGCCTCGACTGCGCCGCACTCAGGCCGCAGAGACGTAAAACTTCGCTATTAAGCCCGGCTGCGGCGCCGATCCGGCGAGCGGCGTTCACCATCGTCTCACCATACAGGCCGTTTACCCTCATCAGGCGTAGCCAAATCTCTGCGGGCACCATCCATACTCCCCTGCCATAAGCGGCTTTAACAATCCTTGCGATTGGACAGTGAGACTGTCAATTAGAGGGGGTTTTGTCTAGAATAGAGGTAATAATCTTATCCACTCCTGAATACGACTCTGGATCTTTATGGCAGTTTTGCAAGTGTTACATATTCCGGACGAGCGCCTTCGCAAAGTCGCCGAGCCGGTCAAAGAAGTCAATGCAGAAATTCAGCGTATCGTTGATGATATGTTCGAGACGATGTACGCGGAAGAAGGTATTGGTCTGGCGGCAACCCAGGTTGATATCCATCAGCGCATTATTGTTATTGATGTGTCGGAGAACCGTGAAGGTCAGCTGGTGTTAATTAACCCTGAGCTGCTGGAAAAAGACGGTGAAACCGGTATTGAAGAGGGCTGCCTGTCCATTCCGGAACAGCGTGCGCTGGTACCACGTGCCGAAACCGTGAAAATCCGCGCGCTGGATCGCGAAGGCAAGCCGTTCGAACTGGATGCAGACGGCCTGCTGGCCATCTGTATTCAGCATGAAATGGATCATCTGGTAGGCAAACTGTTCATCGATTATCTGTCGCCGCTCAAACAACAGCGCATTCGTCAGAAAGTTGAAAAACTGGATCGTTTGCGTACGCGTGCCTGAGGACAAGGATTAACGTGTCACAATCATTACGTATTATTTTTGCAGGTACCCCCGATTTTGCAGCGCGTCATCTTGACGCGCTGTTGTCGTCTGAGCACCAGATCGTTGGCGTTTTTACTCAGCCCGATCGCCCCGCTGGCCGCGGTAAAAAGCTCATGCCGAGCCCGGTAAAAGTGCTGGCTGAAGCTAACAATTTGCCGGTCTTCCAGCCGGCATCCCTGCGTCCACAGGAAAACCAGGCGCTGGTCTCCTCGCTTAATGCCGACGTCATGGTCGTCGTTGCGTATGGGCTGATTCTGCCCAAAGCGGTTCTGGATATGCCGCGTCTTGGCTGTATTAACGTCCACGGTTCTCTTCTGCCTCGCTGGCGCGGCGCCGCGCCCATTCAGCGCTCTCTATGGGCCGGCGATACGGAAACAGGCGTAACGATTATGCAGATGGATGTCGGTCTCGATACCGGCGATATGCTGTATAAGCTCTCCTGCCCGATCACCGCAGAAGATACCAGCGCCAGCCTGTATGACAAGCTGGCCGACCTCGGCCCGCAAGGGCTGCTGAACACCCTGGCTCAGTTAGCTAACGCAGCCACTCAACCTGAAGCCCAGGATGAAGCCTTAGCCACCTACGCTGAGAAGCTCAGCAAAGAAGAAGCCCGTATTGATTGGTCGCTTTCTGCCGAACAGCTCGAACGCTGTATCCGCGCCTTCAATCCGTGGCCGATGAGCTGGCTGGATATTGACGAACAGCCGGTGAAGGTTTGGCAGGCATCGGCTATCGCCGAAACAAGTTCCGCTGAACCTGGCACCATTGTGGCAGCCAGCAAGCAGGGCATTCAGGTGGCAACCGGTGATGGCATTCTGAATCTGGAATCCCTTCAGCCTGCGGGCAAAAAAGCGATGAGTGCCCAGGATTTGCTCAATTCTCGCCGGGAGTGGTTTATCCCAGGTAACCGTCTTTCCTGACGGTAGTCACTTCTAAAGCCCGGATCTACCGGGCCTTTTTATTTTCGCGGTTATGAAAAAAAATCTTAATTTACGTAGTCTGGCGGCCCAGGCCGTTGAACAGGTTGTCGAGAAGGGGCAGTCGTTAAGCAACGTTCTGCCACCGTTGCAGCAGAAAGTCGGTGAAAAAGATAAAGCGCTGCTGCAGGAGCTGTGCTTTGGCGTCCTGCGCACCCTGAGTCAGATGGAATGGCTGATCAATAAGCTGATGGCTCGCCCGATGACGGGAAAACAGCGCACCGTTCACTATTTAATTATGGTCGGCTTTTATCAGCTGCTGCACACCCGTATCCCCGCCCATGCGGCGCTGGCGGAAACGGTTGAAGGTGCGGTAGCGATTAAGCGTCCGCAGCTCAAAGGGCTGATCAACGGCGTGCTGCGCCAGTTCCAACGCCAGCAGGAAGAATTGCTTAACGAATTCGCCGCAAGCGACAGCCGCTTCCTGCACCCCGCATGGCTACTCAAACGCCTCCAAAAAGCCTGGCCGCAGCAGTGGCAGGCCATTGTGGATGCCAACAACCAGCGTCCACCGATGTGGCTACGCGTTAATCGCAATCATCACTCACGCGATGAATGGCTGGCGCTCCTTGAAGAGGCGGGCATGCAGGGGTTCTCTCACCCGGATTATCCGGATGCCGTCCGCCTGGCGACGCCGGCGCCTGTACACGCCCTTCCCGGCTTTGAGCAAGGCTGGGTCACCGTTCAGGATGCTTCCGCCCAGGGCTGTATGCGCTATCTGACCCCGGAAAATGGTGAAAGGATCCTCGATCTTTGCGCCGCGCCCGGCGGCAAAACAACCCATATTCTGGAAGTCGCGCCGCAGGCCAGCGTACTGGCTGTCGATATCGATGACCAGCGTCTGTCCCGTGTCTACGACAACCTGAAACGTCTGGGAATGAAAGCCCAGGTAAAACAGGGTGACGGCAGATATCCGGCGCAGTGGTGCGATGATGAAAAATTCGATCGTATTCTGCTCGATGCGCCCTGCTCTGCAACGGGCGTCATTCGCCGCCATCCGGACATTAAATGGCTGCGTCGTGACCGCGATATCGCAGAGCTGGCGCAGCTTCAGGCTGAGATTCTTGATGCCATCTGGGCACATTTAAAACCCGGCGGCACCCTGGTCTATGCGACCTGCTCAATTCTGCCGGAAGAGAATAGTCAGCAAATTGCGGCATTCCTGACGCGCACCCCTGACGCAGAACTTAGCATTAGCGGGACGCCTGAGCAGCCTGGACAGCAAAATCTGCCCGACGCGGAAGAGGGTGATGGATTCTTTTACGCTAAGCTGATCAAACATCGGAAATAATGGATCGCTGCTGATGAAGATTATTATTCTGGGCGCCGGACAGGTTGGCGGAACTCTCGCGGAAAACCTCGTCGGAGAGAACAACGATATTACCCTGGTCGATACCAACGGTGATCGCCTGCGCAGCCTGCAGGATAAGTTTGACCTGCGTGTTGTTCAGGGGCATGGCTCTCATCCACGGGTACTGCGCGAGGCCGGAGCCGATGATGCAGATATGCTGGTTGCCGTCACCAGTTCTGATGAAACCAATATGGTGGCCTGCCAGGTCGCCTATTCCCTGTTTAATACGCCTAATCGCATTGCCCGTATTCGTTCTCCGGACTACGTACGTGACGCCGATAAGCTTTTCCACTCAGAAGCCGTGCCGATTGACCATCTCATCGCGCCGGAACAGCTTGTTATCGACAATATTTACCGTCTGATTGAGTATCCAGGCGCGCTGCAGGTCGTAAATTTTGCCGAAGGGAAAGTGAGTCTGGCGGTTGTTAAAGCCTACTACGGTGGTCCGTTGGTCGGCAACGCGCTCTCGACAATGCGTGAACACATGCCGCATATCGACACGCGCGTGGCGGCAATTTTCCGCCACGATCGCCCTATTCGGCCCCAGGGTTCTACCATTGTTGAAGCCGGAGATGAAGTGTTCTTTATCGCCGCATCTCAGCATATCCGCGCCGTAATGAGCGAGCTGCAGCGCCTGGAAAAACCCTATAAGCGCATCATGCTGGTTGGCGGCGGAAATATCGGTGCGGGTCTGGCCCATCGGTTGGAAAAAGACTATAGCGTGAAGCTAATTGAACGCGATCAGCAGCGCGCCGCCGAGCTGGCGGAAAAGCTACAAAACACCATCGTCTTTTATGGTGACGCCTCAGACCAGGAGCTTCTCGCAGAAGAGCATATTGATCAGGTCGACCTCTTCATTGCCGTTACTAATGATGACGAAGCCAACATCATGTCAGCAATGCTGGCCAAGCGGATGGGCGCCAAAAAGGTCATGGTGCTTATCCAGCGAAAAGCCTACGTCGACCTGGTTCAGGGCAGCGTTATTGATATCGCTATCTCCCCGCAACAGGCGACCATTTCAGCGCTGCTCAGCCACGTCCGTAAAGCCGATATCGTCGGCGTCTCTTCCCTGCGCCGCGGCGTAGCAGAAGCCATCGAAGCCGTCGCCCACGGAGATGAAAGCACCTCACGCGTCGTGGGTCGTTCGATCGATGAGATCAAGCTTCCCCCGGGGACGATCATTGGCGCCGTGGTTCGCGGAAATGATGTCATGATCGCCAATAATAATTTGCGTATTGAGCAGGGCGACCACGTAATTATGTTCCTCACCGACAAAAAATTTATCTCCGATGTCGAACGGCTGTTCCAGCCAAGCCCTTTCTTCCTGTAATTTATTTGGGCGCCGGTAACGCGCCCATATCCATTAACCTTTATTTATCAATGGATAATATTTTTATGCAGTTATTCAACAATAATGGAAAATGGAAATACATTTGATAAACTTATCCCTGTCAGCTGGTTCAAGGAGAATAAAATGAGTATTTTAAAAGAGTTTCGCGACTTCGCGATGCGCGGGAATGTGGTCGATCTGGCAGTGGGTGTCATCATTGGTGCAGCGTTTGGTAAAATTGTATCGTCACTGGTTGCCGATATTATTATGCCGCCGCTTGGCCTGCTTATTGGTGGGATCGATTTTAAATCTTTCGCCGTCACGCTGCGCGATGCTCAGGGAGATATCCCGGCCGTTGTGATGCATTATGGCGTGTTTATTCAGAACGTCTTTGACTTCGTCATCGTAGCGTTTGCCATCTTTATGGCAATTAAACTGATGAATAATCTGAACCGTAAAAAAGCAGAGGCTCCTGCAGCACCGCCGGAACCGACGAAAGAAGAAGTATTGCTGAGTGAAATTCGTGACCTGTTAAAAGAGCAGAATAACCGTTCGTAATCAGGCCACAGAAAGCAGAAAGCCAGTGGTAAAAAAGTGATTCACTCTCTTGCCACTGGCCTCCCGGTCACTCCTTCCTGCATATTTTTCTTTTCGCTGATAGCTTCCTTTCCCTTTCTTGTTTTTCTCAACGCGCTGTCTGAACAGCGGATCATGAAGCAGTGCCTCAATGGCATTATCTTTTATTTGCCCTTTTGTATGCTGATAGCGACTCATAGTTACTCCTGATGGTGAATGAGATCGACGCGAGTGTAGATCTCCACGCGCAAAAAATCAACGCCCTGCATTGGCGCTGCTGGCCCCCTGCTCAAGCGCTTCAAGAATGGAACAGTAGACGCTGCTGTGAGCGCTGCCGCAGCATGCATCGTTAAGTCTCTGTAAGGATCGGCGCATTGCTTGTAATTCCTTAATACGCGACTCAACTTCGCTCAGGCGCGCCTGCACGATTCCCTTTGATTCCTGGCAGGTATGATGCTCCGGATCGATGCGGATCGATAGCAGTTCACGGATCGATTCGAGCGTAAACCCCAGCTGCCGCGCGTAGCGGATAAAACGTAGCCGCTGAAGGTCATTGTCGGTATAAAGACGAAATCCGCCCTCAGTACGTACGTCGTGGGCCATCATCTGCTGCTTTTCGTAGTAGCGAACGGTGTCGGGTGTAACATCCGCCAGCTTTGCGAGCTCACCAATGCGATACATACTTACTCCTCATTTATCTTGTGTTGCAGCCTCGCGGAATACTCGCCACGGAGAAAATCGGTATTTAACCCAGCCTGGCGTAGCTTCAGCTCGAGCAAAGCAAGCCTGCGGCTCAGTTCGACATGCTGCGGGTCATCCTGACGAATGACTTTAAGCAAATCAACCAGCGCAACGGCTTCTCTACGATGTTCCAGCTCAGGAGGTAAACAGCCGGCGTTCTTGAGTAAGCGGTAGCTGACGCGTAGTTCAGGTGGCACATGCAGATCGTCATCCAGGGTCAGCGGTTCACCGCGGCCGGGAAGATTATCAAAGTCACCTTTGTTTTGTGCGTCAAGGATATGGCGTTCTGCCCACTGATCCAGCAACCACATCATACGGCTCCGGGGATGAACAAAAAGAATACAGATAGTGTAATGAAGCAGAGATGAGGAGGATATAAAAAAACCCGCCGAAGCGGGTTTTTTTACGTTACTACAGATTACTCTGCAGCAGCTTCTGCTTTCGGCTCAGCACGATCAACCAGCTCGATGTATGCCATCGGCGCGTTGTCGCCTGCACGGAAGCCACACTTCAGAATGCGAGTGTAACCACCGGCGCGGCTCGCGAAACGCGGGCCCAGCTCGTTAAACAGTTTTGCCACGATCTCGTTATCACGAGTACGGGCGAATGCCAGACGACGATTAGCTACGCTATCAGTCTTGGCAAGAGTAATCAGCGGCTCAACTACGCGACGCAGTTCTTTCGCTTTCGGCAGGGTCGTCTTGATGATTTCATGACGAACCAGCGAACCAGCCATGTTACGGAACATAGCCTGGCGATGGCTGCTGTTGCGGTTCAGTTGACGACCACTCTTACGATGGCGCATGACCTTATCCTTCTCAGTAAAACCTTAACCTGTGATCCGGTTACTCGTCAGCAATGCTTGCCGGTGGCCAGTTTTCCAGGCGCATGCCCAGAGACAGACCACGTGAAGCCAGCACGTCTTTAATCTCAGTAAGAGATTTTTTACCCAGGTTCGGCGTTTTCAGCAACTCAACCTCGGTACGCTGTACCAGATCACCGATATAGTGGATAGCTTCTGCCTTCAGGCAGTTAGCAGAGCGGACAGTCAATTCGAGATCGTCAACAGGGCGCAGCAGGATCGGATCGAATTCTGGTTTCTCTTCTTTCACTTCCGGCTGACGTACATCACGTAGGTCAACGAAAGCTTCAAGTTGTTCTGCCAGGATGGTTGCCGCACGACGAATCGCCTCTTCAGGATCGATTGTGCCGTTGGTTTCCATTTCGATGACCAGCTTGTCCAGGTCGGTACGCTGTTCTACACGCGCTGCTTCAACATTGTAGGCAATACGCTCTACGGGGCTGTAGCATGCGTCGACCAGCAGACGGCCGATTGGGCGCTCATCTTCTTCCGAATGAATTCGGGCAGAAGCCGGCACATAACCACGACCGCGCTGAACTTTGATACGCATGCTAATAGCAGCGTTCTCATCGGTCAGGTGGCAGATCACATGTTGCGGCTTGACGATTTCGACATCACCGTCATGGGTGATGTCGGCTGCGGTCACAGGGCCAATGCCAGATTTATTCAAAGTAAGGATAACTTCATCTTTACCCTGAACTCTCACCGCCAGCCCTTTCAGGTTGAGCAGGATTTCAAGGATATCTTCCTGAACGCCTTCTTTGGTGCTGTACTCGTGAAGTACACCATCAATCTCAACCTCGGTCACCGCGCAACCCGGCATCGATGAGAGCAGAATACGGCGCAGTGCGTTACCCAGAGTATGGCCAAAGCCACGCTCTAAAGGCTCAAGGGTCACCTTGGCGTGCGTCGAACTCACTTGCTCGATATCGACCAGGCGCGGTTTTAGAAACTCTGTCACAGAACCCTGCATTGTGTCCTCTCTTTGGTACTAAGCTTTACTTGGAGTAAAGCTCGACGATCAGGTGTTCGTTAATGTCCGCAGACAGATCAGAACGTTCCGGCTGACGCTTGAACGTACCTTCCATCTTGCCAGCATCAACTTCCAGCCAGGTTGGCTTTTCACGCTGCTCAGCCAGCTCCAGAGCGGCCTTCACGCGAGATTGCTTTTTCGCTTTCTCACGAATGCTAACAACGTCGTTCGCTTTAACCTGATAAGAAGCGATGTTAACAACACGACCGTTTACCATGATAGCTTTGTGGCTAACCAGCTGACGTGATTCAGCACGAGTTGCGCCGAAGCCCATACGGTATACAACGTTGTCCAGACGACCTTCCAGCAGAGCTAATAGGTTTTCACCGGTGTTGCCTTTCAGACGTGCTGCTTCTTTATAGTAGTTACGGAACTGACGCTCCAGCACACCGTACATACGGCGAACTTTTTGCTTTTCACGCAACTGCACACCATAGTCAGACAGACGCGGTTTACGCGCACCGTGCTGGCCAGGAGCTTGTTCAATTTTACACTTGGTATCGATCGCGCGAACGCCAGACTTAAGGAACAGGTCTGTGCCCTCACGACGGCTCAGCTTGAGCTTAGGACCCAAATATCTTGCCATTTTCTTTCTCCAACAATCCTAGAAACGAGCGCGTTATACGCGACGTTTTTTCGGCGGACGACAACCGTTATGAGGGATCGGAGTCACATCAGTAATATTAGTGATGCGGAAACCAGCGGCGTTCAGAGCACGAATAGTAGATTCGCGACCCGGACCCGGACCTTTGACCATAACTTCCAGATTCTTGATGCCGTATTCTTTTACGGCTTCAGCGCAACGCTCTGCTGCAACCTGAGCTGCAAACGGAGTTGATTTACGAGAACCACGGAAACCGGAACCACCGGCTGTTGCCCAACCCAGCGCGTTACCCTGACGATCGGTAATGGTAACGATGGTGTTGTTAAAAGACGCATGGACATGAGCCACGCCATCAGAGACTTGTTTTCTTACACGCTTACGTGCACGAACTGGTGCCTTTGCCATTATTCAATCACCCCGATTATTTCTTGATCGGTTTACGCGGACCCTTACGGGTACGTGCGTTGGTCTTAGTACGCTGACCGCGAACCGGAAGACCACGACGATGGCGTAAACCACGATAGCAACCAAGGTCCATCAGACGCTTGATGCTCAGGGTGATTTCACGGCGCAGATCACCTTCAACGACAAATTTACCTACTGCTTCACGCAGGGATTCAATTTGTTCCTCAGACAGCTCACTGATCTTAACATTTTCAGCGATACCCGTGTCAGCACAGATGGCTTTAGAACGGGTCTTGCCGATACCGAAAATAGCAGTTAATGCGATTACGGTATGTTTGTGATCAGGAATGTTAATGCCTGCTATACGGGCCACTATGCACTCCTACTATTTAATATGTACGCACCATGCTGAAAAGCCCGTTTTCAGGATACTCAAATGGAAACGCACAGACATACAAAAGATTGGCTGGCTAATCTAGCCAGCTCAATCCAACTTTGCAAGAAAAATATGCGAAAAAATCAGCCTTGGCGCTGTTTATGCTTTGGCTCGGCACTGCAAATCACACGGATGACACCATCACGCTTAACGATTTTGCAGTTACGGCATAATTTCTTGACGGAAGCACGAACTTTCATTTTTACTCTCCGTAACTTCTCGGGCGACCAGTTATCGGCCGTAGCCTTTCAGGTTCGCCTTCTTCAATGCAGACTCGTACTGACTTGACATCATCAGAGTTTGCACTTGAGCCATAAAGTCCATAATCACAACGACAACAATTAGCAGCGAGGTTCCACCGAAGTAGAACGGCACCTTCATTGCATCACGCATGAACTCCGGGATCAGGCAGATAAAGGTAATATACAGCGCACCAACCAAAGTCAGGCGAGTCATTACTTTATCGATATACTTCGCCGTTTGCTCTCCCGGACGAATTCCTGGTACAAATGCACCGGACTTCTTCAGGTTATCTGCTGTTTCACGCGGATTGAAAACCAAAGCCGTGTAGAAGAAACAGAAGAATATGATTGCAGACGCATAGAGTAACACATAAAGCGGTTGCCCAGGCTGCAAATACAGCGAAATTGTTGTCAGCCAGTTCCAACCGGTTCCGCCCCCGAACCATGACGCGATGGTCGCAGGGAACAGAATAATACTGGAAGCGAAAATTGCAGGGATTACACCCGCCATATTCACTTTCAGCGGCAAATGTGTGCTCTGTGCAGCATAGACGCGACGACCTTGTTGACGCTTCGCGTAGTTCACCACAATGCGGCGTTGACCACGTTCAACGAATACAACAAAGAAGGTCACGGCAAACACTAATACTGCAACCAATAGCAACAGGAGGAAGTGCAGGTCGCCTTGACGCGCTTGCTCGATAGTATGGGCGATGGCCGGCGGGAGACCCGCAACGATACCGGCGAAGATAATGATTGAGATACCGTTACCGATACCACGTTCAGTAATCTGTTCGCCGAGCCACATCAGGAACATGGTTCCTGTGACCAGACTTACAACAGCGGTGAAATAGAATGCAAAGCCTGGATTCATCACCAGGCCCTGCATACCAGGCATATTCGGCAGACCGGTAGCAATACCGATCGACTGGAATATCGCCAGCACCAGAGTACCGTAGCGGGTGTACTGGCTGATCTTACGACGACCAGACTCCCCTTCTTTCTTCAGCTCTGCTAGCGGCTGATAAACAACCGTCAGCAGCTGGACAATGATCGATGCCGAAATATACGGCATGATGCCCAAAGCAAAGATAGAAGCACGGCTGAGAGCACCACCAGAGAACATGTTGAACATTTCAATGATGGTGCCTCGCTGTTGCTCAAGCAGTTTGGCAAGTACAGCGGCATCAATACCAGGGATCGGAATAAAAGAACCAATACGGAATACAATCAGCGCACCGATAACAAACAAAAGTCTGCGTTTCAGCTCGCCAAGTCCACCTTTGGCACTTTGAAAATCTAATCCCGGTTGCTTAGCCATCTGCTACTTATTCCTCAATTTTACCGCCAGCAGCTTCGATAGCAGCACGAGCACCTTTAGTCACGCGCAGGCCACGAACAGTTACCGGACGAGCTACCTCGCCAGAAAGAATCACTTTCGCGAACTCAATCTGAATACCGATAATGTTAGCTGCTTTCAGCGTGTTCAGGTCGACTACATCGCCTTCTACGTGAGCCAGATCGGAGAGACGAATCTCTGCAGTGATCATTGCTTTACGAGAAGTGAAGCCGAATTTCGGCAGACGACGGTACAGAGGCATCTGACCACCCTCGAAACCGCGACGTACGCCACCGCCAGAACGAGAGTTCTGACCTTTGTGACCACGACCACCGGTTTTACCGAGGCCAGAACCGATACCACGACCCAGGCGCTTACCCGCCTTTTTAGAGCCTTCGGCCGGAGACAGAGTATTTAAACGCATCTCTTACTCCTCAACTTTAACCATAAAGGAAACCGCGTTGACCATACCACGAACAGCGGGAGTATCCTCGCGTTCTACGGTGTGACCAATACGACGCAGACCCAGGCCAAGCAGCGTTGCCTTGTGTTTCGGCAGACGACCGATTGCACTGCGGGTTTGAGTAATTTTAATAGTCTTTGCCATGGTTTATTTCCCCAGAATTTCTTCAACGGATTTACCACGCTTGGCAGCGACCATTTCTGGAGAATTCATATTTTCCAGACCATCAATAGTCGCACGAACCACGTTAATCGGGTTGGTGGAACCATATGCTTTGGCCAGAACGTTATGAACTCCAGCAACTTCCAGAACGGCGCGCATTGCACCACCGGCGATGATACCGGTACCTTCGGAAGCTGGCTGCATGAATACACGAGAACCCGTGTGAACACCTTTAACCGGGTGCTGCAGGGTGCCGTGGTTCAGCGCGACGTTAATCATATTGCGACGGGCTTTTTCCATCGCTTTCTGGATCGCTGCTGGAACTTCACGCGCTTTACCGTAACCAAAACCTACGCGACCGTTACCGTCACCAACTACAGTCAGAGCTGTGAAGGAGAAAATACGACCACCTTTAACGGTTTTAGATACGCGGTTAACCGCGATCAGCTTTTCCTGCAGTTCGCCAGCTTGTTTTTCGATGTGAGCCATCTTACACCTCTACCTTAGAACTGAAGGCCAGCTTCACGGGCAGCATCTGCCAGTGCCTGGACACGACCATGATATTGGAACCCGGAACGGTCAAAGGAAACATCTTTGATGCCTTTTTCCAGAGCGCGTTCAGCAACAGCTTTACCCACAGCTGCAGCCGCGTCTTTGTTACCGGTGTACTTCAGTTGTTCAGCGATAGCTTTTTCTACAGTAGAAGCAGCTACCAGAACTTCAGAACCGTTCGGTGCAATTACCTGTGCGTAAATATGACGCGGGGTACGATGTACCACCAGGCGAGTTGCACCCAGCTCCTGGAGCTTGCGGCGTGCGCGGGTCGCACGACGGATACGAGCAGATTTCTTATCCATAGTGTTACCTTACTTCTTCTTAGCCTCTTTGGTACGCACGACTTCGTCGGCGTAACGGACACCCTTGCCTTTATAAGGCTCAGGACGACGGTAGGCGCGCAGATCTGCTGCAACCTGGCCGATTACCTGCTTATCAGCGCCTTTCAGCACGATTTCAGTTTGAGTCGGACATTCTGCAGTGATACCGGCCGGCAGCTTATGTTCAACAGGATGAGAGAAACCTAAAGCCAGGTTTACTACATCCCCTTTAACCGCTGCACGATAACCTACACCAACCAGCTGAAGCTTTTTAGTGAAGCCTTCGGTAACACCGATAACTACTGAGTTAAGCAGGGCACGCGCGGTACCAGCCTGAGCCCAACCGTCTGCGAAACCATCACGCGGACCGAAAGTCAGTACATTATCTGCATGTTTAACTTCAACAGCATCGTTGAGAGTACGAGTCAGCTCGCCATTCTTACCTTTGATCGTAATAACCTGACCGTTGATTTTTACATCAACGCCGGCAGGAACAACGACCGGTGCTTTAGCAACACGAGACATTTTTTCCTCCGATTAGGCTACGTAGCAGATAATTTCGCCACCAAGACCAGCCTGGCGCGCTGCACGATCAGTCATAACACCTTTAGAGGTAGAAATAACCGCGATACCCAGACCCGCCATAACTTTCGGCAGCTCATCTTTACGTTTGTAGATGCGCAGACCTGGGCGGCTGACACGCTGAATGCTTTCTACAACAGCTTTACCCTGGAAATACTTAAGAGTCAGTTCCAGTTCCGGCTTGATGTCGCCTTCAACTTTAAAATCTTCAATAAAGCCTTCTTCCTTCAGCACGTTGGCAATTGCCACTTTCAGCTTGGAGGAAGGCATGGTGACCGCAGCTTTATTCGCGGCCTGACCGTTACGGATACGGGTCAGCATATCCGCGATCGGATCTTGCATGCTCATCTGTCTTTACTCCCGTGATTCAATTGGTGACAATTACCAGCTAGCCTTTTTCAGACCCGGGATTTCACCGCGCATGGCGGCTTCACGGACCTTGATACGGCTCAACCCGAACTTCCGCAGGAAACCATGCGGACGACCTGTTTGACGGCAGCGGTTACGCTGACGAGACGGGCTGGAATCACGCGGCAGAGTCTGCAGCTTGAGAACTGCATTCCAACGATCTTCGTCGGTTGCGTTCACATCAGAGATGATAGCTTTCAGTTCAGCGCGTTTAGCGAAGAATTTATCAGCTAAAGCCACGCGCTTTACTTCGCGTGCTTTCATTGATTGCTTAGCCATTAAGTAACCCTACCTTACTTGCGGAACGGGAAGTCAAAGGCAGCCAGAAGAGCGCGGCCTTCTTCATCAGATTTCGCAGTAGTGGTAATGGTAATATCCAAACCACGAACGCGGTCGACTTTATCGTAGTCGATTTCTGGGAAGATGATCTGCTCACGGACACCCATGCTGTAGTTACCACGACCATCGAATGACTTAGCGGACAGGCCACGGAAGTCACGGATACGCGGTACAGCAATAGTGATCAGGCGCTCAAAGAACTCCCACATGCGTTCGCCACGCAGGGTTACTTTACAGCCGATCGGATAGCCCTGACGGATTTTGAAGCCTGCAACTGATTTGCGTGCTTTGGTGATCAACGGCTTTTGACCGGAGATTGCTGTCAGATCCGCTGCTGCGTTATCCAGCAGTTTCTTGTCAGCGATCGCTTCACCAACACCCATGTTCAGGGTGATCTTCTCGACCCGAGGGACTTGCATGACAGAATTGTAGTTAAACTCAGTCATGAGTTTACCAACTACTTCGTCTTTGTAGTAATCATGCAGTTTCGCCATCGTACTACTCCAAATTACTTGATAGTTTCGCTGTTAGACTTGAAGAAACGAACTTTTTTGCCGTCTTCGAACCTAAAGCCTACACGGTCAGCCTTGCCGGTTGCCGCATTGAAGAGTGCAACGTTAGAAACCTGAATTGCAGCTTCTTTTTCAACGATGCCACCCGGTTGGTTCAGGGCCGGAACCGGCTTCTGATGTTTCTTAACCAGGTTGATACCTTCAACAATGAGCTTGCCGGAAGACAAGACATTCTTAACTTTACCGCGTTTACCTTTATCTTTACCGGTTAACACGATAACTTCGTCATCACGACGGATTTTCGCTGCCATGATTCGCTCCTTAGAGTACTTCTGGTGCCAGAGAGATAATTTTCATGAACTTCTCGGTACGAAGCTCACGAGTTACCGGCCCAAAAATACGCGTACCGATGGGCTGCTCGCTGTTATTATTGAGAATAACGCATGCATTACCATCGAAGCGAATGACAGAACCGTCCGGGCGACGAACACCCTTCTTGGTGCGCACCACTACCGCCTTCAGCACATCACCTTTTTTGACCTTACCACGCGGAATTGCTTCCTTGATGGTGATCTTGATGATGTCGCCTACGCCTGCGTAGCGACGGTGCGAGCCACCCAGAACCTTGATACACATTACGCGACGTGCACCGGAGTTGTCGGCGACGTTCAGCATAGTCTGTTCTTGGATCATTTTAGTGCTCCGCTAATGTCAACTACTACTGAGACCCAAAATCGGGCCGTTAAATATCCCCATATCGAGGGCGCGGCATTATAACACCGGGAATCGGATATGGGTAGAAAAAATAAACGGCTCATCGCTGAGCCGTTTATTCATTGAGAACACGGCGCTATTACAGAACCGCTTTCTCTACAACGCGAACCAGCGTCCAGGACTTAGTCTTGGACAGCGGACGGCATTCGTGGATTTCGACCACGTCACCGATACCGCATTCGTTGTTCTCGTCATGTACGTGCAGTTTGGTCGTACGCTTGATGAACTTACCGTATACCGGATGTTTCACCACACGTTCGATAGCAACAACGATGGATTTCTCCATTTTGTTGCTAACTACGCGACCTTGCAGAGTACGGATTTTATCGGTCATTACGCACCCGCCTTCTGAGTCAGTAAAGTCTTAACGCGTGCAACATTGCGACGCACCTGCTTCAGCAGATGAGTCTGTTGCAGCTGGCCACTTGCAGCCTGCATACGCAGGTTGAACTGCTCACGCAGCAGGTTCAGCAGCTCAGCGTTCAGCTCTTCAACGCTTTTTTCACGCAGCTCTTTTGCTTTCATTACATCACCGTCTTAGTTACAAAGGTGGTTTTGATAGGCAGTTTCGCTGCTGCCAGGCCGAAGGCTTCACGGGCCAGCTCTTCCGGAACACCGTCCATTTCATACAGGACTTTACCCGGCTGAATCAAGGCAACCCAATACTCCACGTTACCTTTACCTTTACCCATACGAACTTCCAGCGGCTTCTCGGTAATTGGTTTGTCCGGGAATACACGGATCCAAATTTTACCTTGACGCTTAACTGCACGGGTCATAGCACGACGTGCTGCTTCGATCTGACGTGCAGTCAGACGACCACGGCCAACAGCTTTCAGACCGAAAGTGCCGAAGCTAACATCCGTACCCTGCGCCAGACCACGGTTGCGGCCTTTGTGCACTTTACGGAATTTTGTACGCTTTGGTTGTAACATCAGCGACGCTCCTTATTTACGGCCTTTACGCTGCTGCTTTTTAGGTTGAGCAGCCGGTTCCGGTTGTTCAACAGCAGCCATACCACCCAGGATCTCGCCTTTGAAGATCCATACCTTAACGCCGATTACACCATAAGTGGTGTGCGCTTCAGAGGTGTTGTAGTCGATGTCAGCACGCAGAGTGTGCAGCGGTACGCGACCTTCACGGTACCATTCGGTACGTGCGATTTCCGCGCCGCCCAGACGGCCGCTAACTTCAACTTTGATACCTTTAGCGCCCAGACGCATTGCGTTCTGTACAGCACGCTTCATAGCACGACGGAACATAACGCGACGTTCCAGCTGAGAAGTGATGCTGTCAGCAACCAATTTAGCGTCCAGTTCTGGCTTACGAACTTCGGCGATATTGATCTGTGCAGGAACGCCAGCGATATCCGCTACGACCTTGCGCAGTTTTTCTACGTCTTCGCCTTTCTTACCGATGACGATGCCCGGACGAGCGGTGTGAATAGTCACACGGATGCTCTTAGCCGGACGCTCGATAACGATACGAGATACGGACGCTTTAGACAGTTCCTTAGTCAGGAACTGACGTACTTTAAAATCGCTGTCCAGGTTGTCAGCGAATTCTTTGGTGTTCGCGAACCAGGTAGAGTTCCATGGTTTGACAATACCCAGGCGAATACCATTAGGATGTACTTTCTGACCCATTGCTAGTCTCCAGAGTCTCAGCGATCGGACACAACCACAGTGATGTGGCTGGTGCGCTTCAGGATGCGATCTGCACGACCTTTCGCACGCGGCATAATGCGCTTCATGCTCGGGCCTTCGTCTACGAAAATTTTCGCAACTTTCAGATCGTCAATGTCAGCGCCATCGTTGTGTTCAGCGTTAGCAATGGCAGATTCCAGTACCTTCTTGACCAATACAGCAGCTTTCTTGTTGGTGTAGGTCAGAATATCCAGGGCCTGCGACACTTTCTTACCGCGAATCAGGTCAGCTACGAGGCGAACCTTCTGAGCAGAAGAACGAGCATGGCGATGTTGAGCTAAAGTTTCCATCTCTTCCTCCTACCTTATTTCTTCTTCGCTTTTTTATCAGCAGCGTGGCCGCGATAAGTACGAGTCGGTGCGAATTCACCCAGTTTGTGACCAACCATTTCGTCGGAAACAAATACTGGAACGTGCTGACGACCATTATGGACAGCGATGGTCAAACCGATCATGTTAGGAAAGATCGTTGAACGACGGGACCAAGTGCGCAGGGGCTTCTTGTCTCCGCTTTCCACCGCTTTCTCTACCTTCTTCAGCAAGTGCAGGTCAATAAAAGGACCTTTCTTGAGAGAACGTGGCATGGCTTATCCTCTAAAATTATTTGCTACGGCGACGTACGATGAATTTATCAGTACGCTTGTTGCTGCGGGTCTTCTTACCTTTGGTCTGCAGGCCCCACGGGGAAACCGGGTGCTTACCAAAGTTACGACCTTCACCACCACCATGTGGGTGGTCGACTGGGTTCATCGCAGTACCGCGAACGGTAGGACGAACACCACGCCAGCGTGCAGCACCTGCTTTACCCAGAACGCGCAGCATATGCTCAGCATTGCCAACTTCGCCCAGAGTAGCGCGGCAGTCTGCTTCGACTTTACGCATTTCACCAGAACGCAGACGCAGGGTGACATAAGCACCGTCGCGAGCAACGATCTGAACGTAAGTACCAGCGGAACGTGCCAGCTGACCGCCTTTACCTGGTTTCATTTCTACGTTATGAACGGTAGAACCAACCGGGATATTGCGCATCGGCAGGGTGTTGCCTGCTTTGATTGCAGCATCAACGCCAGACTGAATCTGGTCGCCAGCTTTCAGGCCTTTAGGGGCCAGGATGTAACGGCGCTCGCCGTCTTTGTACAGAACCAGCGCGATGTTCGCGGAACGGTTCGGATCGTACTCAAGACGCTCAACAACTGCCGGGATACCATCTTTGTTGCGTTTGAAGTCAACAATACGGTAAGCCTGCTTGTGGCCACCACCGATATGACGGGTGGTGATACGGCCATTGTTGTTACGACCACCGGATTTGCTGTTTTTTTCCAGCAACGGAGCAAAAGGTTTGCCCTTGTGCAGCTCAGGGTTAACCACTTTAACAACGTGGCGACGACCCGGAGATGTCGGTTTACATTTAACAACTGCCATTGTATTACTCCTCCGACTTACTCAGCGCCGCCAACGAAGTCCAGATTCTGGCCTTCCTTCAGGGTGACGTAAGCTTTTTTCCAGTCGCTACGACGACCGATACGCTGTCCGTGACGTTTAACTTTCCCTTTAACGACCAGGGTGTTAACGACTTCGACTTCGACTTCAAACAGTTTCTGCACAGCAGCTTTGATTTCTGCTTTAGTCGCGTCTTTAGCAACTTTGAGAACGATGGTATTTGTTTTTTCCATCGCAGCAGACGCTTTTTCAGAAACGTGCGGTGCACGCAGCACCTTCAGCAGACGTTCTTCACGAATCATGCCAGCATCTCCTCAACTTGCTTAACAGCATCAGCAGTCATTACGACTTTGTCGAAGGCGATCAGGCTAACCGGGTCGATACCAGTTGCATCGCGTACGTCAACCTTGTGCAGGTTGCGCGCAGCCAGGAACAGGTTCTCGTCCAGCTCACCGGTGATGATCAGCACATCTTCCAGAGCCATGTCTTTCAGTTTCTGTGCCAGCAGCTTAGTTTTAGGCGCTTCTACAGAGAACGTCTCGACAACGATCAGACGATCCTGACGTACCAGTTCGGACAGAATGCTTTTCAGCGCGCCGCGGTACATCTTTTTGTTAACTTTTTGACTGTGGTCCTGCGGACGAGCAGCGAAGGTTACGCCACCGGAACGCCAGATCGGGCTCTTGATAGAACCTGAACGCGCACGGCCGGTACCTTTCTGGCGCCACGGCTTTTTGCCTGAACCAGTTACTTCAGCACGAGTCTTCTGAGCACGAGTACCCTGACGAGCACCAGCTGCATAAGCAACTACAACCTGGTGAACCAGCGCTTCGTTGAAATCACGACCGAAGGTAGTTTCGGAAACAGTCAGCGCGCTCTGCGCGTCTTTCAATACTAATTCCATTGCTATCCCCTTACGCCTTCACAGCTGGTTTAACGATCAGGTCGCTACCGGTTGCACCCGGGACCGCACCTTTAACCAGCAGCAGGTTGCGCTCAGCGTCAACACGTACTACGTCCAGGCTCTGAACGGTGACACGTTCGTTACCCAGCTGACCTGCCATTTTCTTGCCTTTGAACACTTTGCCCGGAGTCTGGTTCTGACCGATAGAACCCGGAACGCGGTGAGACAAGGAGTTACCGTGAGTAGCGTCCTGGGTACGGAAGTTCCAGCGCTTAACGGTACCAGCAAAACCTTTACCTTTAGAGGTACCGGTTACGTCAACTTTTTTAACGTCAGCAAACAGTTCAACGCTAATGCTCTGACCTACGGTGAATTCTTCACCGTCGGCAAGACGGAATTCCCACAGGCCGCGGCCAGCTTCTACGCCAGCTTTAGCGAAGTGACCAGCTTCCGGCTTGGTTACACGGTTAGCTTTTTTAGCACCGGTGGTAACCTGAATTGCGCGGTAACCGTCGTTAGCCAGGTCTTTAACCTGTGCAACACGGTTTGCTTCAACTTCGATTACGGTTACTGGGATAGATACGCCATCTTCAGTGAAGATGCGAGTCATGCCCACTTTTTTACCGACTAAACCAATCATTGTTTCAACCTCTCAATCGCTCGATGACCTGATTAACCCAGGCTGATCTGCACGTCTACACCGGCAGCCAGATCCAGACGCATCAGAGCATCAACGGTTTTCTCAGTTGGCTCAACGATGTCAACCAGACGCTTGTGAGTGCGGATCTCGTACTGATCGCGCGCATCTTTGTTGACGTGCGGAGAGATCAGAACGGTAAAGCGCTCTTTGCGGGTCGGCAGCGGGATCGGACCACGGACCTGCGCACCAGTGCGCTTAGCAGTCTCGACGATTTCCGCGGTTGATTGATCGATCAGACGATGATCAAACGCTTTAAGACGGATACGGATTCTTTGGTTCTGCATGAGACCAGAGCTCCAATTATTTATAGACGAAATGATTACTCCTCATACCCATTACGATTGATGGGAGAGTGTAACCGTTCTTACATAGTTCCCCGATTGGGAACATTGTTTGATAGCTAAAAGCTCTATCAGGGTTCATATCGAACCGGCCCGCCAACTTTGACGGGCCCGCGCATTATACGCAAATTCGGCCCCAACACAAGGGCTGCGTAGAAAATCGTCGTTTATATTTGCGAGGCTGCCCGGAAGAACGGTGTTGCCGGCTGAAAAATAGCAAACTTAGCTGATCGCCGCGCGCAAAACCCACTATCGTCCTTTGCTGCTCGCACCTCGCCGGGTCAAAATCGACGCATACGATTCATCCGCCGGGGTATCCCATGTACATGACTCTCCCCTTCCTGCTTTTCTACTGCGGATTCTCTCTGGCGCTCTGCTGGCATGACCTGCGCTATGGACTACTTCCCGATCGCTTGACCTGTCCCCTGCTCTGGGCTGGCCTGCTGTTTTATCTTTGTCGCATGCCGATGGGCCTGGAAAACGCCGTTTGGGGAGCCATCGCGGGATATCTGGCCTTTGCTTTAGTCTACTGGGTTTACAGAGGGGTTCGCGGGTATGAGGGGTTGGGCTATGGTGACGTGAAGTTTCTTGCCGCTCTCGGCGCCTGGCACGGCTGGCAGCGGCTGCCACTGCTGGTGTTTATGGCGACGCTGATTGCCTGCGCCGCGCTGCTTCTGCGCGTTGTTATCTGGAAGCGTCGCGAGGTCCTGAACAACCCGCTGCCGTTTGGCCCTTTTTTGGCTGCAGCGGGCTTTTACTGTGGATGGCAAACGCTGTCAGTCAGCAACTTTAATCTGTGACTGGAGATAATTCTGCAGGCCAATTTTACCGATCAGATCCAGCTCGGTTTCCAACCAGTCGATATGGCCTTCTTCATCGGCGAGGATTTCAATCAGCATATCGCGGCTGACATAATCGTGGACGCTGTCGGCATAGGCGATAGCCTCGCGTAAATCTTTGGCGCCTTCCAGCTCCAGTCTTAAATCGGACTGCAGCATCTCCTCGACATCTTCACCGATACCCAGCTTGCCGAGATCCTGCAGGTTGGGCAGCCCTTCAAGAAATAAAATACGCTCAATATATTTATCGGCGTGCTTCATTTCATCAATGGATTCATGGTACTCGACATCGTTGAGGCGCATCAGGCCCCAGTTCTTGAACATCCTGGCATGGAGAAAGTACTGATTTATTGCGACAAGCTCATTTCCCAATAATTTATTGAGATAACTTATGACTTTGACATCACCTTTCATTATATAGTCCCTCCGCTTCCACTCATTGAAGCGTAGTTCGCACTATATAGATGTCAAAGAAAAGGCAGAGGTCTCAGGCGATCTCTTTATATTCCGGCATGCGAGTTAATTCATCTTCCATGATCTCGCGAGCGGCGCGAACGCATTTACCACATTGATTTCCAACGGGAATAAACTTACGCAACTGCTGAAAGGATTGAGGGTGAAATTGCCGCACGGCCTGACGAATTTTTTTATCGTTTACACCATTACACAAACAAACGTACATATTCACTCCCGTTCAATTTATGCTCAAAGTGTAAATGAGAATAGTTATGATTACAATAGGCTGTTTATATAATAACCCTGATACGGCACTTTTTTATATTAGCCGCTCTCGCACTTACTGGCCTAAATGACGGGCAGCAAAAAGGGCGCCGAAGCGCCCTTTTTAATTCAGAACTAAATAATTAGCTCAGAACTTTAGCAACAACGCCCGCACCTACAGTACGGCCGCCTTCACGGATTGCGAAACGCAGACCGTCGTCCATCGCGATCGGGTGGATCAGGGTAACAACCATTTTGATGTTGTCGCCCGGCATTACCATCTCTACGCCTTCCGGCAGTTCGATGGTGCCAGTCACGTCAGTTGTACGGAAGTAGAACTGCGGACGGTAGCCTTTGAAGAACGGAGTATGACGGCCGCCTTCGTCTTTGGACAGAATGTACACTTCAGATTCGAATTTGGTGTGCGGCTTGATAGAACCCGGCTTAGCCAGTACCTGACCACGTTCGATTTCTTCACGTTTGATACCACGCAGCAGAACGCCAACGTTCTCACCCGCACGGCCTTCGTCCAGCAGTTTGCGGAACATTTCAACGCCGGTACAGGTAGATTTCGCGGTGTCTTTGATACCAACGATTTCAACTTCTTCGCCCACTTTGATGATACCGCGCTCTACACGACCGGTAACAACGGTACCACGACCGGAGATGGAGAATACGTCTTCGATCGGCAGCAGGAACGGCTTGTCGATAGCACGTTCTGGTTCCGGGATGTAAGAATCCAGGTAGCCTGCCAGTTCGATGATTTTCGCTTCCCAGTCGGCTTCGCCTTCCAGCGCTTTCAGCGCGGAACCACGAACGATCGGGGTGTCGTCGCCCGGGAAGTCGTACTGAGACAGCAGCTCACGCACTTCCATCTCAACCAGTTCCAGCAGCTCTTCGTCATCAACCATGTCGCATTTGTTCAGGAACACGATGATGTACGGAACGCCTACCTGACGACCCAGCAGGATGTGCTCACGAGTCTGCGGCATCGGGCCGTCAGTCGCAGCAACAACCAGGATCGCGCCGTCCATCTGCGCAGCACCGGTGATCATGTTTTTAACATAGTCGGCGTGGCCCGGGCAGTCTACGTGTGCGTAGTGGCGAGTCGGGGTGTCATATTCAACGTGGGAAGTGTTGATGGTGATACCACGAGCTTTTTCTTCCGGCGCGTTATCGATCTGGTCGAATGCACGAGCAGAACCACCGTAGGTTTTAGCCAGAACGGTAGTGATTGCAGCGGTCAGAGTAGTTTTACCATGGTCAACGTGGCCGATAGTACCGACGTTGACGTGCGGTTTTGTACGTTCAAATTTTTCTTTAGACACGGCTATATTCCTTACTATAGCGCTCTCCCCTTCAGGAGAGAGCACGGGATTTTGGTTTAACCCTACGGCTTATTTACCACGGGCTTCGATTACGGCCTGAGCAACGTTGTTCGGTGCGTCATCATACTTCAGGAACTCCATGGAGTAAGAAGCACGACCTTTGGTCAGAGAACGCAGCTGAGTTGCATATCCGAACATTTCAGACAGCGGAACTTCAGCGTGAATCACAACGCCAGTAACGTTGGATTCTTGACCACGCAGCATACCACGACGACGGCTAAGGTCACCGATGACGTCACCAGTGTTCTCTTCCGGAGTTTCTACTTCAACCTTCATGATCGGCTCAAGCAGAACTGGTTTCGCTTTCTTAAAGCCATCTTTAAAGGCAAGAGAAGCGGCCAGTTTAAACGCCAGCTCAGAGGAGTCAACGTCATGGTAAGAACCGAAGTGCAGACGTACACCGAGATCAACTACCGGGTAGCCAGCCAGCGGACCAGCTTTCAGCTGTTCCTGGATGCCTTTATCAACGGCAGGGATGTATTCGCCAGGAATTACACCACCTTTGATGTCGTTGACGAACTCGTATCCTTTCGGATTTGAGCCCGGCTCCAGCGGGTACATGTCGATCACAACGTGACCATACTGACCGCGACCACCAGACTGCTTAGCGTGTTTACCTTCGATATCGGTAACTTTAGCGCGAATCGCTTCGCGGTAAGCAACCTGAGGTTTACCGACGTTCGCTTCAACGTTGAATTCACGCTTCATGCGGTCAACGATGATGTCGAGGTGCAGCTCACCCATACCGGCGATAATGGTCTGGTTAGATTCTTCGTCAGTCCATACGCGGAAAGACGGGTCTTCTTTAGCCAGACGGCCCAGAGCCAGACCCATTTTTTCCTGGTCAGCTTTGGTTTTCGGTTCTACAGCGATGGAGATTACCGGCTCAGGGAATTCCATACGCTCCAGGATGATCGGCGCATCTGGGTTACACAGGGTATCACCAGTAGTTACGTCTTTCAGACCGATTGCAGCAGCGATGTCGCCCGCACGAACTTCTTTGATCTCTTCACGTTTGTTGGCGTGCATCTGAACGATACGACCGAAACGCTCACGTGCAGCTTTCACGGAGTTCAGGATGGTATCACCAGAGTTAACCACACCGGAGTACACGCGGAAGAAGGTCAGGTTACCCACGAACGGGTCGGTAGCGATTTTGAATGCCAGAGCAGCAAACGGCTCTTCATCGCTAGCGTGACGTTCAGCCGGAGTATCTTTACCGTCGTCCAGAATACCGTTGATCGCAGGCACGTCAACCGGGGATGGCAGGTAGTCAACTACCGCATCCAGCATCGCCTGAACACCTTTGTTCTTGAACGCAGAACCACAGGTTACCAGGATGATTTCGTTGTTCAGAACGCGCTGACGCAGAGCTTTCTTGATCTCTTCTTCAGTCAGTTCTTCACCACCCAGGTATTTCTCCATCAGCTCTTCTGAAGCTTCCGCTGCGGACTCGATCAGGTTCTGGTGCCATTCATCGGCCAGGTCCTGCATGTCTGCCGGGATATCTTCATAGGTGAAGGTAACGCCTGCGTCTTCTTCGTTCCAGTTGATGGCTTTCATTTTCACCAGGTCAACAACACCGGTGAAACCTTCTTCAGCACCAATCGCCAGCTGCAGCGGAACAGGGTTCGCGCCCAGACGGGATTTGATCTGACCAACAACTTTCAGGAAGTTAGCACCCATACGGTCCATTTTGTTAACGAACGCGATGCGTGGAACTTTATATTTGTTTGCCTGACGCCATACGGTTTCAGACTGCGGCTGAACACCACCAACTGCGCAGTAAACCATTACTGCACCATCAAGCACACGCATGGAACGTTCAACTTCGATAGTGAAGTCAACGTGCCCCGGGGTGTCGATGATGTTGACGCGGTGCGGTTCATACTGCTTAGCCATACCAGACCAGAATGCAGTAGTCGCTGCGGAGGTGATAGTAATACCACGCTCCTGCTCCTGCTCCATCCAGTCCATGGTTGCTGCGCCGTCATGAACTTCACCGATTTTGTGGTTTACACCGGTGTAGAACAGGATACGTTCGGTAGTAGTGGTTTTACCGGCGTCGATGTGCGCACTGATACCGATATTACGGTAGCGTGCGATGGGTGTTGTACGAGCCATTTGATTCCTCGTTTGTTTCTTTAGGCGTTCAGTTAAGTTATCCAAAACGGGCGACTTATCTGCAGCGCCCGTCTGGTGACTATGACTCCGAAGGGATTACCAACGGTAGTGAGCGAACGCCTTGTTGGCTTCTGCCATACGGTGAACATCTTCACGTTTCTTAACTGCAGTACCTTTGTTGTCTGCAGCATCAGAAAGTTCGTTCGCCAGACGCAGAGCCATGGATTTATCACCACGTTTACGAGCAGCTTCAACGATCCAACGCATTGCCAGGGCATTACGACGAACCGGACGGACTTCAACTGGAACCTGATAAGTAGAACCACCAACGCGGCGGGACTTAACTTCTACAGTCGGGCGAACGTTGTCGAGAGCGACTTCGAAAGCTTCCAGTTCATTTTTACCAGAACGCTGAGCCAGGGTCTCCAGCGCGCTGTATACGATAGCTTCTGCAGTAGATTTTTTACCATCTACCATCAGGATATTTACAAATTTTGCCAGCAGTTCTGATCCGAACTTAGGATCCGGAAGAATTTTACGCTGACCAATGACGCGACGACGTGGCATGGGAATACTCCGTTGTTAATTCAGGATTGTCCAAAACTCTAAGAGTTTAGTGTGACATTAAGGTAAAACAGTTTGGCCTTACTTAACGGAGAACCATTAAGCCTTAGGACGTTTCACGCCATACTTGGAGCGAGATTGCTTACGGTCTTTAACGCCGGAGCAGTCAAGCGCACCACGAACGGTGTGGTAACGAACACCCGGAAGGTCTTTAACACGACCGCCACGGATCAGGATCACGGAGTGCTCCTGCAGGTTGTGACCTTCACCACCGATGTAGGAAGTCACTTCAAAACCGTTGGTCAAACGCACACGGCATACTTTACGCAGTGCGGAGTTTGGTTTTTTAGGAGTGGTGGTATATACGCGAGTACATACGCCACGTTTCTGCGGGCAGGCTTCCAGTGCAGGCACGTTGCTCTTTGCAACTTTGCGTGCGCGTGGTTTGCGTACCAGCTGGTTAATTGTTGCCATTAAATAGCTCCTGGTTTTAGCTTTTGCTTCGTAAACACGTAATAAATCGCCTCAGATAATATGAGGACGCAGAATTCTAGGGCGGTGCCGAAAAGGTGTCAAGAAATATACAACGATCCCGCCATTACCAGGCCAACTGTCCAGGGTGTTTGAGCGTAAGTCTGACGAAATCAGTATAGCCAACCCTGATGACGCTGCCCGCAATTTGCCCCGTCAGCCCGCGGGCTTCAATATCATCCTGCAGCGCATGGATGGTTATGGGGGCGGAAAGCAGGATTTCAAGGAAACGCCCGCCGGCGACCGCTGCGGTGACGCCATCGGAAAGCAGCAGGAGATCGTCGCCAGCCTTTACCAGACGCAGCATCGCGGCCAGATCGGTATGCCAGGGGGAAACGCTAAGAGTGTGGAGCATAGTGGCCTCAGAAGCGCAGTATCACGTTGAAATCATCGAGCCGGGCGCGCAGCGCCTCTGGCTCCAGCCACTCGCCATCGATGACCCACTGCGTGGAGGGCGCCAGACCGCGCTCGCGGGCGGAGGCGGCGCACATCCAGCGCTGCTCAATATCGTACAGGGAGAGGAGCTTAAAGGTGGCGATATAGTCCCGGGACAGTATTGCGCCTGGCCGCTGCTCCGGCAGCAGCTGAAACACGCCGTCGCCGATAAAGAAAACGCCGAGTTCATCGGTCAGCGCCGAGGTAGCCAGCAGCGCGTCCAGTCCTTCTCTGCCGGACGCGGAGCCGTGAGGCGCGGAGGAAAAAACAAAGGCAACGCGTTTCATCAGAACTGCACCATCCGATCGCAGGTTAATGCGGCTTCCGCCAGCGCCCCAAGGCCGCTGAGCGTGAATCCGGACTGCAGATTAGACGAGGACAAACCAAGCTGCTGCGCCTCATGCTCGTCCGTTACGCCGCGCCGCAGCGCCGCCGCAACGCAGATATGCAGCGCGACGGCATGCGATTCGTGCAATTTTTGCCATGCCCGCACAAGGTCAAACTCATCGCTGGCGGGGGCGGTCAGCTGGTTCGCGTTATAAACGCCTTCGCGATAGAAAAAGACGCAAATCAGCTCATGCCCCTCCTCCAGCACGGCCTGCGTAAACTGCCAGGCGCTGCTGGCCTGCTGCGTACCGTAGGCCGGACCCGTCACCGTAATGGCAAAACGCATTACTTATCCAGCCCCTGGAAATCGCCGCTTTTGAACTGGCGGATATAGAGATACACCGTGTGCTTCGAGATATTCAGGCGATCGGCAACCTGGTTGATCGCGTCCTTGATATCAAAGATACCTTTCTCGTAGAGGTTCAGGACGATCTGACGATTTTTGGCGTTATTAGAAACGTTGCGATCGGCATTCACTTCTTCAATCGTAAACTCGAGGGTCTGCGCGACCAAATCGTCAACCGATGAGGCAAAGTTGACCTGCGAGTTCACCTCCGGCGTTTCCGGCGGAATAAAGGTGCTCATGATCTGGGAGAACGGGACGTCGAGGTTCATGTTTATGCACAACAGGCCGATCACTCGATGCTCACGGTTGCGTATCGCAATCGTCACCGACTTCATCAGCACTCCGCTTTTAGCGCGGGTAAAATAGCATTTGGAAACGCTGCTATCAGCTCCAGTCATATCGTGCAGCATACGCAGCGCCAGGTCAGTGATTGGCGAGCCGATTTGACGACCGGTATGTTCACCGTTGGCGATGCGAATGGCGGAACATTTCAGATCCTGTAAAGAATGCAGCACGATTTCACAGTGGGAACCAATGAGCATCGCTAACCCGTCCACCACCGCTTCATAGGATTTTAGGATATCGAAGTCGGTCTGGTCGAAAGGACGTTGATCCAGCAGGTCAAGCTCGCTGGTTTCGTTGGTTAAAAGCGACCTGGACATGAAAAAAAGCACTCCTTTTCAGGAGCCTGTCATTTTTTACACAAAACCGTTCAAGGTACGCCAGGGCGGCAAATCTGAGACAAATTCGTCAACGGCGAATTTGACCAGCCGAAGGCTGGCTCTTGTAAGAGACGGGCAGTCTCTTAACGATACCCAGGGCCGAATCCAGTAAGAGGCTGAAGTCAGCAAATGCAGCCAGCTCAGAGGCAGCTTGAAGGATGAGGTGTAGCTTGTCAGGGCAGGCTCATCGTCATTAATAAGATTAAGCTATCTAAAGTAATACAGCGCTTGAGGCACTTTCCAGTTTTAATTATATCTGCCCCAAATAAAAAAGCCGCCGCCCGTGAAGGCGGCGGCAGTAATGCCATTACTTCTTAGCGTCTGCGCTCGGGGCATCCGCTTTTGCATCAGCGGCAGCTTCAGGCTTCGCGTCCGCTTTCGGCGCCGGTTTGATATCCAGCAGCTCTACGTCGAAGACCAGAGTAGAGTTAGCCGGGATACCCGGCACGCCGGTTTTGCCGTAGGCCAGATCCGGTGGAATAACCAGCTGAATTTTACCGCCTTTCTTAATGTTCTTCAGGCCTTCGGTCCAGCCCGGGATCACGCCGTCGAGACGGAAGGAGAGCGGCTCGCCGCGGGTATAGGAGTTATCGAACTCTTTACCGTCGATCAGCGTCCCTTTGTAGTTCACAACCACGGTGTCGCTGTCTTTCGGCGCGTCGCCGGTACCGCCTTTCTCGACTTTATACAGCAGGCCAGTTTTAGAGGTTTTCACGCCCTTCTCTTTCGCGAAGGTGTCGCGATAGGCTTTGCCTTTCGCATCGTTCTCAGATGCGTCTTTTTCCATTTTTTGCTGAGCAGCAGTTTTCACGCGGGTTTCAAACGCTTGCAGAGTCTGTTCGATTTCCTGATCGGACAGCTTGCTCTTATCGGCAAATGCGTCCTGAACGCCAGCGATCAGCTGATCTTTATCCAGTTTAATGCCCAGCTTTTCCTGTTCTTTCAGGGAGTTTTCCATGTAACGCCCCAGCGATGCACCCAGCGCATAAGCAGATTTCTGATCGTCATTTTTAAATGCCGATTTGCTTTCCGTTGCAGGTGCCGTCTTCGCTGCGGTATCAGCAGCAAAGGTCAGCGGTGCATTCAGCGCGACGGCCATCGTGGTCGCCAGCAGCGTTACTTTAAACAGTGATTTCATCCATTTCTCCAGGGCCGGGGCATCTCACCCCAGGGTTAGCGTAAAAAGCAAAAAATGTACTATAGAACGTTGCAGGACAAATCTACATACGGACGTACCTGAATATCGCCTGTTTTCAGACTATTTTTGTATGAATTAGTTTCCTGTCCGCAGTTACGATGCTGCGCAAATACTGAAAATTCAGTAGAATCCGCCCGCGAGATAAGACAGAAGAGGTTACTCATGCACGATAGCAAACTGGAGAGTCGTCTGGCGGAGCTGGAAAGCCGGCTGGCGTATCAGGAAATCACCATTGAAGACCTCAACAAGACCGTTACCGCCCATGAGATCGAAATGGCAAAGATGCGTGAACATATGCGTCTGATGGTAGAAAAGCTGAAGGCGACGCAGTCATCGTATATCGCATCGCAGTCTGAAGAAACGCCACCGCCCCATTATTGAGGCGTAAAAAAAGCGGGTTTCCCCGCTTTTTATCACCGACAGCGCTAATCAACGCGCCTGCGACCTGAAAGACGTTGAGTCTTAGTGACAGCCGCAGCCGCCGTTGCCGCAGCCGCCTTTGCCATGTTCGTGACCGTGGTCATGGCTGTGACCGTGGCCACCGCAGCAACCGTCATGATCGTGGTCATGGTCGTGATCGTGACCGTTCGCGCCGTGCACGTGACCGTGCTCCAGCTCTTCAGCGGTCGCTTCACGAATCGCCACAACTTCAACGTTGAACTTCAGGTTTTGGCCAGCCAGCATGTGGTTACCGTCAACGACAACGTGCTCGTCGTCAACTTCGGTGATTTCAACCGGTACCGGGCCCTGATCGGTTTCCGCCAGGAAACGCATGCCAACCTGCAGCTCATCAACGCCCATGAAGACGTCTTTAGGAACGCGCTGAACCAGGTTTTCGTCGTACTGGCCGTACGCATCGTTGGCGCCGACCGCAACGTCAAATTTGTCGCCTACTTCATGACCATCCAGCGCAGTTTCCAGGCCGGAAATCAGGGAGCCGTGACCATGCAGGTAGTCCAGCGGCGCGCTTACCGGAGACTCATCAACCAATACACCGTCTTCTGTACGTACCTGATAGGCCAGACTGACCACCAGGTCTTTTGCTACTTTCATGATATCTCCTGAGCATGGGAAGAATAGTGGCGCAGATTGTAGCGGAATTCTGCAGCCGTGTACCCTCTAGCTTAAAAAAAGGCGACGGATAACGCTAGTCCGGATGAAAAATGCCAATAACCTGTTCGTCTTTACGTACGTGCTCGCGGGCCTCTTTATCCGCCTCGCGCATCTGGTGTCCGCACTTAACGCACTCAACGATATCGACATTATTCTCACGCCACATCGCCAGCGAATCCTGGGCCTGGCACGCCGGGCATTTTGCTCCGGCGATAAAACGTTTACGCACTGCCATAGTGATTTACCCTTTATTCAAACTCATCCCAGCCGTCAAGCTGTCTGCTCTCTTTCTGCATTTCACGCTCAAAAATCTCCTCCAGCTCCCGCCGGGCTTCCCGCACGCGCGATATCTGCAGAGTATCAGTATGTACCGGCATTAACTCGCGCAGCATTCGCATATCCAGACGCCGAAAGTGCAGCTGCGCGCGCTGCGCCTGATGAGGATGCATTCCGACGCTGATCAGCGCCTTGCGCCCCAGCTCTAGCGCGCTGGAGAAGGTTTCGCGCGAGAACTGCGCTACGCCGGCCTGCAGCAGCTCATGAGCCTCTACGCGGCCCCGCGCGCGCGCCAGAATATGCAGATGCGGGAAATGCTGCTGACACATCTCAACCAGCTTCATGGTATCTTCCGGCTCGTGGCAGGTAATCACGATTGACTGCGCGTCTTCCGCGCCCGCCGAGCGCAGCAGCTCCAGCTGCGTCGCATCGCCGAAATAGACCTTATAGCCATATTTGCGCATCAGGTTAACCGCGCTGATATCGCGCTCCAGCACGGTAATGCGCATTTTGTTGGCCATCAGCAGGCGGCCAATGACCTGACCAAAGCGGCCGAAGCCGACGATAATCACCTGCGGCTTATCGTCCTCAACCCACGGCGCTTCGTCCTCCTCCTCCGGCTGGTTAAAGCGCCGGGAGAGCACGTAATCAATCAGGGTCATCAGCAGCGGCGTGGTCATCATCGACAGCGTGACCGTGACCAGCAGCAGCGCCATCTGGTCGTTTTCGAACAGCCGCAGCGAAGCCGGTAACGAGAACAGCACAAAGGCGAACTCCCCGCCCTGGCTCAGGACCCCGGCAAACTGCATACGCTCCGAGCTGCGAAGGCCATATACCCGCGCCAGAACGTACAGCACGAGGGCTTTCACCATCACCAGCGCCGCGACGCTGGCGGCCACCCACAGCAGATGGGTGTAGAGAACGCCGAGATTCAGCGCCATGCCAACGGAGATAAAAAACAGGCCAAGCAGCAGCCCTTTAAACGGCTCAATAGCGATTTCCAGCTCGTGGCGATACTCGCTTTCAGCCAGCAGCACCCCGGCGATAAAGGTCCCCAGCGCCATCGACAGGCCGAGGGCATCCATAAATAGCGCCGATCCCAAAACCAGCAGCAGCGTCGCGGCGGTAAAAACCTCACGCACGCCGGAGGCAGCGATGAAGCGGAACACCGGCCGCAGCAAAAAACGACCGCCGATCAGCATGCCGGCAAAGGCCAATACCTTCATCCCGATGGTGACCCAATCAAAGCGATCGCCGCCGGATCCGGCCAGCAGCGGCACCAGCGCCAGCGCGGGGATCACCGCCAAATCCTGAAACAGCAGCACGGAGAACCCCAGCTGGCCGGATTCGCTGCGGCTCATCCCCTTCTCGCGCATCAGTTGTAGCGCCATCGCCGTGGAGGACATCGCTAAGCCAATCCCGCCGACAACCGCCGCCTGCCAGGTGAATCCGGTAACCATCAGCAGGCCGCCGAGGAGCGCCGCGCTGCACAAAACCTGGGCCGCCCCAACGCCAAAGATAGAGCTTCGCAGACGCCACAGCTTCGACGGGTTGAGCTCAAGGCCGATGATAAACATCAGGAACACCACGCCCAGCTCGGAGAAGTGGAGAATCTCATCAACGTCGTTGATGAACCCCAGCCCCCACGGGCCAATGGCGATCCCGGCGAGCAGATAGCCGAGTACCGCGCCAATCCCCAGCCGGGCGGCCAGCGGCACCGCGACGACGGCGGCGAACAGAAACAGCACGCCAGCCAAAAGCAGATCAGCGCCCTCCATTTACGACTCCTCCTGCCGCGATGGGATTGGCCAGCCAGTCACGATAGGCGCGCGCGTGGCTTTTGAGATCGGCAGGCGATTGCCGACGGGCCCAGTAGACAATAATCGGGCTCATCCAGTGCATCCGGCACATGCCGGCGGTCAGCTCAAAAGGACGCAGAATATCGTTCATTGGATAGCGGTTAGCATCGCGGCGGTAGGCGCTTTCCGGCTCGCCGGTGGTGATCACGCTGCGCCAGTACTTTCCCGCCAGCTGATTTCCCCCGGCGCCGCTGGCAAAACCGCGGCTGAGAACTCTGTCCAGCCACTCTTTTAGCAGCGCCGGGCAGCTCCACGTATAGAGCGGATGCTGGAAAACAATCACCTCATGCTGACGCAGGAGATCCTGCTCCGAGGCAATATCGATAAAAAAATCCGGATAGTGTGCGTAGAGATCGTGCACGGTGACGTTCGGCAGCTGTAAGGCAGGTTCAAGCAAAACCCGGTTGGCCACGGAATCCTGAGATTCTGGGTGGGCATACAGCAGCAAAACCTTCGCTGTCTGAGACATCATTCCCCTCCCAATGTCTTCTGGTGGCCTGAACAACGGCTGCGCCTCAGCGCAACCAGAATGACTTTGTGTATCGTCTTCATTTTGGGCTACCATTGCGGCCCGGTGGAGCAATTTGCTACCACACTACATTATCATAATGACAAATTAACATAGTCTGAACATACGGCGCCTTATGATTGTTTTCTCCTCGTTACAAATTCGTCGCGGCGTACGCGTCCTGCTGGACAACGCCACCGCTACCATCAACCCTGGCCAAAAGGTCGGTCTGGTGGGCAAAAACGGCTGCGGTAAATCCACGCTGCTAGCGCTTTTGAAAAACGAGATTAGCGCCGACGGCGGCAGTATGACCTTTCCGGGCAACTGGCAGCTGGCGTGGGTTAATCAGGAAACCCCGGCTCTGGCCCAGCCGGCCATTGATTATGTTATTGACGGCGATCGGGAATATCGCCAGCTCGAGGTCGATTTAAATCAGGCCAACGAGCGTAATGACGGACACGCCATTGCGACGGTTCACGGCAAGCTGGACGCCATTGACGCCTGGACCATCCGCTCGCGCGCCTCGAGCCTGCTGCACGGCCTGGGCTTCAGCAACGAACAGCTGGAGCGCCCGGTGAGCGACTTTTCCGGCGGCTGGCGCATGCGCCTGAACCTGGCACAGGCGCTGATTTGCCGCTCCGACCTGCTGCTACTGGATGAACCGACTAACCACCTCGATCTCGACGCGGTGATCTGGCTGGAAAAGTGGCTCAAAAGCTATACCGGCACGCTAATTCTTATTTCGCACGACCGCGATTTTCTCGATCCGATCGTCGATAAAATTATTCATATCGAACAGCAGAGCATGTTCGAGTACACCGGCAACTACAGCTCGTTCGAAATCCAGCGCGCCACCCGCCTGTCGCAGCAGCAGTCGATGTATGAGAGCCAGCAGCTGCGCGTCGCCCATCTGCAAAGCTATATCGATCGCTTCCGCGCCAAGGCCACCAAGGCGAAGCAGGCCCAGAGCCGCATTAAAATGCTGGAACGCATGGAGCTTATCGCCCCGGCCCACGTCGATAACCCGTTCCACTTTAGCTTCCGCGCGCCGGAAAGCCTGCCCAACCCGCTGCTGAAGATGGAAAAAGTCAGCGCCGGCTACGGTGAACGCATCATCCTCGACTCGATCAAGCTGAATTTGGTTCCCGGCTCGCGCATCGGCCTGCTGGGGCGCAACGGCGCCGGTAAATCGACGCTTATCAAGCTGCTGGCCGGCGAGCTGCAGCCGCTGCAGGGTGAAGTGGGGCTGGCGAAAGGTATTAAGCTGGGCTACTTCGCCCAGCATCAGTTGGAGTTCCTGCGGGCGGATGAATCGCCGCTGCAGCACCTGGCGCGCCTGGCGCCGCAGGAGCTGGAGCAGAAGCTGCGCGACTATCTTGGCGGCTTCGGTTTCCAGAGCGATAAGGTCAACGAAGCGACCCAGCGTTTCTCCGGCGGCGAAAAAGCGCGCCTGGTGCTGGCGCTTATCGTCTGGCAGCGGCCTAATCTCCTGCTGCTCGATGAACCGACTAACCACCTTGACCTCGATATGCGCCAGGCGTTAACCGAAGCGCTGATTGATTTCGAAGGCGCGCTGGTGGTGGTCTCGCACGATCGCCACCTGATACGCTCGACCACCGACGATCTCTATCTGGTCCACGACGGCAAAGTTGAGCCGTTCGACGGCGATCTGGAAGATTATCAGCAGTGGCTGAGCGACTCGCAGAAACAGGAAAGCCAGTCGTCTGACGCGATAAAAGATAACGGCAACAGCGCCCAGTCCCGCAAGGGCCAGAAGCGCCGGGAAGCGGAGCTGCGCACCCTGACGCAGCCGCTGCGTAAAGAGATTACCCGTCTTGAGAAAGAGATGGATAAGCTCAACGCTCAGCTCGCGCAGGCGGAAGAGACTTTAGGCGACAGCAGCCTGTATGACGCATCCCGCAAAGCAGAGCTGACCGCGTGTCTGCAGCAGCAGGCCAGCGCGAAATCAGGGCTGGAAGAGTGCGAAATGGCCTGGCTGGATGCGCAGGAACAGCTGGAGCAGATGCTGCAGGAAGGCTAAGCCCTGCTGGTTGAGCGCGCGGCCTCGACGGTTCACAGACCATGAGCTTTCGGGGCCTCTCTGCATGCCGACGGTGGCCATATCGCGCCCGTTCCTTGTTGCGTAACCTCTGCCAGTTGGCCACAAGACCACATATTGGCTAACCTGCGCACGGCATGCGCGGTATAGTATTTATAAGATTCTTAATTGTTCTGGTGCTATGGTTGAAATCACCCCCACAGAAATGACGCCCCCCGAAGACGACTCGCGCGAGTTTCACCCGATGCGCGGCGTGGGCAATCGTCATCTGCAAACCATGCTGCCGCGGCTGATCCGCCGCAAACTGGGCTTTACTCCGCACTGGCAGCGCCTTGAACTCCCCGACGGCGACTTTATCGATTTGGCCTGGAGCGAAGATCCTGAGCTGGCCCGGAATAAACCGCGGCTGGTGGTTTTTCACGGTCTGGAAGGGAGCCTGCGCAGCCCTTACGCTCACGGTCTGATCCACGCCGCCATGCAGCGCGGCTGGCTTGGCGTGGTGATGCATTTTCGCGGCTGTAGCGGCGAGCCTAACCGTAATAACCGCATCTACCACTCCGGAGAGACGGAAGACGGCACCTGGTTCCTGCGCCGGCTGCAGCGCGAATTTGGTCCCGCGCCTACCGCCGCCGTCGGCTACTCGCTGGGCGGTAATATGCTGGGCTGCCTGCTGGCAAACGAGGGCGATAGCGTCCCGCTCGACGCGGCGGTCATCGTGTCGGCCCCGTTCATGCTGGAGGCCTGCAGCTACCATATGGATAAAGGCTTCTCCCGCGTCTACCAGCGCTATCTGCTCAACCTGTTAAAAGCCAACGCCGCGCGCAAGCTAAAAGCCTACCCGGGCTCGCTGCCGGTTGATTTACGCCAGCTAAAAGGCATGCGGCGCATTCGCGAGTTTGACGATACCATCACCGCCAAAATTCACGGCTTTGCCGATGCGCTGGACTACTATCGCCAGTGCAGCGCGATGCCGCGCCTGAGCGATATCACTAAACCCACGCTGATCATCCACGCGAAAGACGATCCGTTCATGGACCATCATTCCATTCCGCCGCAGGAGCAGCTGCCGGCCAACGTCGAGTATCAGTTGACCGAACAGGGCGGGCACGTGGGGTTTGTCGGCGGTACGCTGCGCAGGCCGGAGATGTGGCTGGAAAGACGGATCCCGGACTGGCTAACGCGCTGGCTGGAAGGAAAAAAATGATTATTCCCTGGCAGGATCTGGATCCCGAAACGCTGGATAACCTGATTGAAAGCTTTGTGTTGCGCGAAGGCACCGATTATGGTGAACATGAACGCTCGCTGACCGATAAGGTCGCCGATGTAAAACAGCAGCTGAAAAGCGGAGAAGCCGTACTGGTGTGGTCAGAGCTGCACGAGACGGTCAACATCATGCCCCGCAAGCAGTTCCACGGCTAAGGCGGCGCCACACCATCGTTTAATCTGGGAGTTGATATGTCTGCCAAACATCCGGTGATTGCCGTCACGGGCTCCAGCGGCGCGGGAACAACCACCACCAGCCTCGCCTTTCGCAAGATCTTCGCCCAGTTGAATCTGCGTGCCGCCGAAGTCGAGGGCGATAGCTTCCATCGCTATACCCGCCCGGAAATGGACATGGCGATCCGCAAAGCGCGGGATCAGGGGAAACACATCAGCTATTTTGGTCCGGAAGCGAACGACTTCGGCCTGCTGGAAAATACCTTCCTCGAATACGGGCGTAGCGGAACCGGCCAGTCGAGAAAATATCTGCATACCTATGACGAGGCCGTGCCGTGGAATCAGGTGCCGGGCACCTTCACGCCCTGGCAGCCGCTGCCGGAGCCGACCGACGTCCTGTTTTACGAAGGGCTGCACGGCGGCGTTGTCACGCCACAGCACAACGTGGCGCAAAACGTCGACCTGCTGGTGGGCGTCGTGCCTATCGTCAACCTGGAGTGGATTCAGAAGCTGATCCGCGACACCAGCGAACGCGGGCATTCCCGCGAGGCGGTAATGGATTCGGTCGTCCGTTCGATGGAGGATTATATTAACTTCATCACCCCGCAGTTCTCGCGCACCCATATCAACTTCCAGCGGGTCCCCACCGTTGATACGTCGAACCCCTTCGCCGCCAAAGGCATTCCCTCGCTGGATGAAAGCTTTGTGGTGATCCACTTCCGCAACCTGCAGGATATCGACTTCCCGTGGCTGCTGGCGATGCTGCAAGGGTCGTTTATCTCGCATATCAATACGCTGGTGGTGCCGGGAGGCAAAATGGGGTTGGCGATGGAGCTGATCATGGCGCCGCTGGTGGAACGGCTGATGGCGGGGAAAAAGATCGGTTAAGCCGTTAGCAACCCCGGCGACGACGCAAGCCGGGGCGACGGGCTGGCCATTCGGCTTAGCCCTCAATAACCTCGTACGAATGCGTGATATTTACCGCTTTTTGCAGCATCAGCGCCACCGAGCAGTATTTTTCCGCCGACAGGTCTACCGCCCGCGAAACGGCCGCATCCTTCAGCTCGCGGCCGGTGACGATAAAATGCAGGTTGATGTGGGTAAACAGGCGCGGCGCCTCTTCCCGACGCTCTGAGGTCAGCTTCACCTCACAGTTGGTCACATCATGGCGTCCTTTTTGCAAAATTGAGACCACGTCGATGGCGCTACAGCCGCCGGCGGCCATCAGCACCATTTCCATCGGGCTCGGCGCTTTATCCCCGGAGTTGCCGTCCATCAAAATCTGGTGGCCGGAAGCCGACTCACCGATGAAGGTTAGCCCTTCGACCCATTTCACACGAGCTTGCATAAAATTTAACTCCAAGGTTGCAATTTTCCTGACAGATTACGCGCACATAACAAATCTGGCAACGGAAGGCGACCTGCATCATGCTGAAGCGAGACACCAGGAGACATGCGGCAAAAGCTATGCTAAAACAGTCAGGATGCTACAGTATTACATTGATGTACTGCATGTATGCAGAGGAATTCACATTACAGGCTGCAGAAAAATCACCAGCCAGCTTCCCAGGCATAGGGAAACAATACGATTGCATGCCCGGATGCCGTGTAGTGTCGGCACCCGGAGATAGCTTATAACAGAGGATAACCGCGCATGGTGCTTGGCAAACCGCAAACAGACCCTACCCTCGAATGGTTCTTGTCTCATTGCCACATTCATAAGTACCCATCTAAAAGCACGCTGATCCACCAGGGTGAAAAAGCAGAAACGTTGTACTACATCGTCAAAGGCTCTGTGGCTGTGCTCATCAAGGATGAAGAAGGTAAAGAGATGATTCTCTCTTACCTCAACCAGGGCGATTTCATCGGTGAATTAGGCTTGTTTGAAGAAGGCCAGGAGCGTAGCGCCTGGGTACGTGCGAAAACCGCATGTGAAGTGGCCGAAATCTCCTATAAAAAATTCCGTCAGCTGATCCAGGTTAACCCGGACATCCTGATGCGTCTCTCGTCGCAGATGGCCCGCCGTCTGCAGGTTACCTCTGAGAAAGTGGGTAACCTTGCCTTCCTCGACGTCACCGGCCGCATCGCCCAGACGTTGCTGAACCTGGCAAAACAGCCTGACGCGATGACCCACCCGGACGGTATGCAAATCAAAATTACCCGTCAGGAAATCGGTCAGATCGTCGGCTGCTCGCGTGAAACCGTTGGCCGTATCCTGAAAATGCTGGAAGATCAAAATCTGATCTCCGCGCACGGTAAAACTATCGTCGTCTACGGCACGCGTTAAGCTGATAAAACGGCGTATTGCCCCTGCAATACGCCGTTTCTGTTTTCCCTCTATGTGGCGCAGGCTGATTTACCACCCTGAAGTCAACTACGCACTGCGGCAAACGCTGGTGCTGTGTCTGCCGGTCGCAGTTGGCCTCCTTCTCGGTCATCTGCAGCAGGGCCTGCTGTTCTCGCTGGTTCCCGCATGCTGCAACGTCGCCGGTCTTGATACGCCGCATAAGCGTTTCTTTAAACGCCTGATTATTGGCGGCTCGCTTTTTGCCGGCTGCAGCCTGATCGTTCAGCTCCTGCTCCAGCATGATATCCCGCTCCCTTTAATTCTCAGCGGCCTGACCCTGCTCCTTGGCGTCACGGCGGAAATCAGCTCGCTGCACGCGAGGCTGCTGCCCGCCTCGCTGATTGCCGCCATCTTTACCCTGAGCCTCGCCGGCAATATGCCGGTCTGGGAGCCGCTGCTGATCTACGCGCTCGGCACGCTGTGGTACGGACTATTCAACTGGTTCTGGTTTTGGCTATGGCGCGAGCAGCCGCTGCGCGAATCGCTCAGCCTGCTGTACCGGGAGCTGGCCAACTACTGTGAAGCCAAATACAGCCTGCTGACCCAGCATATCGACCCGGCAACCTCGCTGCCTCCTCTGTTGACCCGCCAGCAAAAGGTCGTCGATCTGATCACCCTGTGCTACCAGCAGATGCATATGCTAGCGGCCAATCAGCGTAACGATCATAAGCGCCTGCTGCGGGCGTTTCAGGTTGCCCTCGATCTCCAGGAGCATATTTCCGTCAGCCTGCATCAGCCGGAAGAGGTGCAGAAGCTGGTCGAACGCAGCCACGCGGAAGCGGTAATCCGCTGGAATGCGCAAACCGTCGCGGCGCGGCTGAGGGTACTGGCGGACGACATCCTGTACCACCGCTATCCGCAACGCTTTAACATGGATAAGCAGATCGGCGCGCTGGAGAAAATTGCCTCGCAGCACCCCGACAACCCGGTCGGGCAGTTCTGCGCATGGCACTTCGGCCGCCTTGCCAGGGTGCTACGCACCCAGCGGCCGCTGTACGCGCGTAACCTGATGGCCGATAAGGAGCGGCGCCTGCCGCTGCTGCCTGCGCTGAAAAGCTATCTCTCTTATAAATCGCCGGCTTTGCGCAGCGCCGCCCGCATCTGCGTGATGCTCACCGCCGCAAGCCTGATGGGCAGCGCGCTAAACCTTCCCAAACCCTACTGGATCCTGATGACGGTGCTCTTCGTTACCCAGAACGGCTACGGCGCGACGCGGGTCCGCATCGTCCACCGGGCGGCGGGGACCCTTGCCGGCCTGGCGATTGCCGGACTAACGCTGCACTTCAACGTCCCGGAGGGCTATACGCTGACCGCGATGCTGATTATCACGCTATTGAGCTATCTGATTATTCGCAAGAGCTACGGCTGGGCAATGGTGGGCTTTACCGTCACGGCGGTGTATACCCTGCAGCTGCTAACGCTCAACGGAGAACAGTTTATCGTCGCCAGGCTTATCGATACGCTTATCGGGTGCCTGATCGCCTTCGGCGGGATGGTATGGCTGTGGCCGCAGTGGCAGAGCGGGCTGCTGCGTAAAAACGCCCACGACGCACTGGAGGCGGACCAGGAAGCCATCCGGCTCATTCTCAGCGAAGACCACCAGGCGCCGGCGCTGGCCTATCGGCGGATGCGCGTCAATCAGGCGCATAACTCGCTGTATAACTCGCTGAATCAGGCGATGCAGGAGCCCGGCTTTAACTCACGTTATCTTGACGATATGAAGCTGTGGGTCACCCATAGCCAGTTTATTGTCGAACATATCAACGCCATGACCACGCTGGCCCGCGAGCACAATATGCTGACGCCGGATCTGGCCCGCCGCTACCTTGAATCCTGTGAGATTGCGCTACAGCGCTGCCAGCAGCGGCTGGATACCGATGGCCCGGGCAGCGCCGGAGAGGTGAATATCATGGAGTCGCAGGATGCGGACGTGCCCCGCGGCCCGCTGAGTACCATGGAGCAGCACCTGCAGCGGATCCTCGATCATCTGAACACCATGCACACCATCTCGTCGGTGGCATGGCGTCAGCGCCCGCATCACGGCATCTGGCTACGCGCAACTAAGCGCTAAGTACGCGCTGTACGGCCTGCGCGAAGCGCGCCATCCCTTCATCAATATCGCTATCATCAATGACCAGCGAAGGCACAAAACGCATGACGTCGGGTCCGGCATTGAGCACCATGACGCCCGCATCCGCCGCGGCATACAGGAAATCGCGCGCCCGGCCGCGATGCTGCGGCTTCAGCTCCGCGCCGATCAGCAGCCCCATGCCGCGAATATCGCTAAACAGATCGAAACGGGCATCTATCTGCTGCAAGTGCTGCACAAAGCGTTCGCGCTTCGCGTTGACGCCGTCCAGCACCTCAGGCGTGTTAATCAGATCAAACGCTGCGCCGGCGACCGCACAAGCAAGCGGGTTTCCCCCGTAGGTTGAACCGTGGGAACCGGCGTGGAAGGCGCTGGCAATATCATGGGTGGTCAGCATGGCGCTAATCGGGAAACCGCCGCCGAGCGCTTTCGCGCTGGTCAGGATATCCGGCGTCACGCCGTAGTGCATATAGGCAAACAGCGAACCGGTACGCCCCATCCCGCACTGCACTTCATCAAACACCAGCAGCGCCTGGTGCTGGTCGCACAGTTCGCGCAGGCCTTTGAGGAACTCCGGGGTTGCGGCCATCACGCCGCCCTCGCCCTGAATCGGCTCAACCACCACCGCGCAGGTGTGATCGTCCATAACCGCCTTCACCGCGTGCAGGTCGTTAAACGGCACGTGAACGATATCCGCCGGCTTCGGCCCGAAGCCGTCAGAATATTTCGGCTGCCCGCCAACGGAGACCGTAAATAGCGAACGGCCGTGGAAAGCGTTATAGAAGGCGATAATTTTGGTTTTATAGGGGCTATGGCGGGTAATAGTGTAGTTACGCGCCAGCTTGAATGCGGTTTCGTTGGCTTCGGTGCCGGAGTTCATAAACACCACGCGATCGGCGAAGGTGGCATCAACCAGCTTGCGGCCCAGGCGCAGCGCCGGTTCGTTGGTGAAAACGTTGCTGGTATGCCACAGCGTTTCCCCCTGCTCATGCAGCGCCGCAACCAGCGCCGGATGGCAATGACCTAGCGCCGTGACGGCAATACCACCAGCAAAATCAACGTACTCCTTGCCCTGCTGATCCCATACGCGGCTACCTTTACCTTTTACCGGAATAAACTCTGCCGGTGCATAAATCGGCAAAATAACCTCATCGAACGTGGCGCGGGTAATTGCCGGTTGCTCAGTTGCCATGTGATGCCATCCTTCTTCGTTATGCAATGATGTTAGTGATATTATAATCACAAAATATGCATAAAAAATCAGTCAATGGCAACTACAAATCACCGTTTGAGGAAGTTTGCCAGCAGCTGATGCCCCTGCTCGCTGAGGATGCTTTCCGGGTGAAACTGCACCCCTTCGAGATCCCACTCGCGATGGCGAATAGCCATGATCTCTCCGCTCTCGCTGCGGGCCGTCACCTCGAAGCAGTCAGGCAGAGTATCCGGGTCAATGACCAGAGAGTGGTAGCGGGTGACGGTGAGGGGATTATTTAACCCCTGAAATACGCCGCGTCCGTCGTGGCTGACTGGCGAGGTTTTCCCGTGCATGACTTTGGCGGCGCGGACGATGGTGGCACCAAAAACCTGAGCGATAGCCTGATGACCCAGGCAAACGCCCAGCAGCGGCACCTTCCCGGCATAATGCCCGATGACGGCCAGGGAGATCCCCGATTCATCCGGCGTACAGGGGCCGGGAGAGATAACGATTTTCTCCGGCGCCAGCGCCGCGATCTCCTCCAGCGTCAGCTCATCGTTACGCTTCACCAGCACCTCGGCCCCCAGCTCGCAAAAATACTGGTACAAATTCCAGGTGAAAGAATCATAGTTGTCGATAAGCAGGATCATAGCGGCTCCGGAAAGAACAAAACCGGGCTATTCTACTCAGATTCTCGCACTTCGCTTACCACTTTGGCAAAGATCCGTTCAAGCGGCTGCGGATCGCCCATTGCCCCCAGCTGATTAGCCCGGCTCCACTCTTCAGGATCGATATCGCGCCAGTCGAGAATAAAGCCGGCATGAATCGCCAGCTGCTCAAAGAAAATGCGCTGCGCCAGCCCGCTGCCGAGGCGAAAAGGGTGTAGCACGTTGATTTCTCCGTAATACCAGCTCAGGCGTTCAACGAACGAATCGCGGCTAAGCCAGCTGAGGTAATTTTCCTCTTCAAGCGAGCGCATCAGCGCATTGCCCTCTTTTTCTATCCGCGCAAAATGGCAGAAAGGGGTATCGCCCTGATAGATATCAACTTCTCTGAGCCGGCCCGCCCAGTCAAAAATATCCTGATACAGCTGATGATGGATAAAACAGAGGTAGGGCAGCCCGCGCACGCGCGGCCCCAGCGCAAGCGTTGCCGCACGCAGGGAGGTCAATTGCCACGCCGCCTCTTCCAGGCGCTGCGCCTGGCGAATACCGAGGCGATTGCGCATCACGTTGAGCGCGGGATAAAGATAAGGGTCGCGATCGTCGCCATATTTACTGCTCATGACGCCCCCTCAGCTCGGCAAGACGCGCCAGCGCTTCCTCGGCGCTTAGCGTCACCAAAGGTACGGCGGTTCCTTCCAGGCGACGGCTGGCCTGAAAATTCACGCTACGAGTCTGTTCCCAGAGCCGGGATTTTTGCTTATCGGTAAGTGAACGCATGCTCGCCTCTCTTATCGTCCCCTGTGCCACAAGTATAAGCAGCAATTTCGGGTCACGCAGAAAGGCGGAAACAACGGCGCGAGCGTGAGTCGCCCGCGCGGGAGAACTTAAGGCAGGACCTTCGCTGAGAGGATCACGACAGGTTTTGACGGCACGTTCTGGTACGGTCCAACGTTATGCGTCTGGACCTGGGAAATTTTATCGGCGACGTCCATTCCTTTGACGACTTTACCGAATACCGCGTAGCCAAAATCGCGCTGTCCGTGGTCGAGGAAGGCGTTGTCGGCAATGTTGATGAAGAACTGGCTGGTCGCGCTGTCCTGATCGGCGGTGCGCGCCATCGCGATGGTGCCGCGGGTGTTACGCAGGCCGTTGTCCGCTTCGTTCTTGATCGGCGGGTTCGGCTGCTTTTGCTGCATCTGTTCGCTGAAGCCGCCGCCCTGCACCATGAAGCCCGGGATTACGCGGTGAAAAGTGGTGTTGTTGTAGAAGCCGCTGTTCACGTACTTCAGGAAGTTATCGACGGAAACCGGTGCTTTCTGGCTATTTAACTCCAGCTCAATATTTCCCGCAGAAGTCGTCAGCAAGACATGAGGGTCGCCCTTCGCTGCCATAGCCGGGGAAAAAGCGGAAATAGCGAAAACGGCAGCCACCGCCGCCAGAGTTGATTTGAGCATCGAGATTCCTTAACGGAGCAGAAAAAAAGCAAGTGCTTTGATTCTAAAGAGCCTTTGCATCCTGGGCCAGCCTTTTACCTAATTTTACGTAGCTGAAACAGTTGTAACGAGCCGCCCGTCGATCGGCTAAATATTTAAAAGCGATCTACATCACACTAATCTATGCAAAAAGAACTACATTTCATAATAAACGTTTGCTTACATCACCCGAATGAATAAAATCTGTTCGCCCTGGCGCAGAGTCAACGCGCTTTACATTTCTATTCACAGGCCAGTCATGACTAACAGCAATCGTATCAAGCTCACATGGATCAGCTTCTTCTCCTACGCCCTGACCGGGGCGCTGGTGATCGTCACCGGGATGGTGATGGGGAACATCGCCGATTACTTCCATCTGCCCGTTTCCAGTATGAGCAACACCTTCACCTTCCTCAACGCCGGGATCCTGATCTCTATCTTCCTCAACGCCTGGCTGATGGAAATCGTACCGCTGAAAACGCAGCTGCGTTTTGGCTTTATCCTGATGGTACTGGCGGTAATCGGGCTGATCTTTGGCCACAGCCTGACGCTGTTCTCCGCGGCAATGTTCGTGCTGGGTCTGGTCAGCGGGATCACCATGTCGATCGGTACCTTCCTGATCACTCATATGTATGAAGGCCGCCAGCGCGGCGCGCGCCTGCTGTTCACCGACTCCTTCTTCAGCATGGCGGGAATGATTTTCCCGATGGTTGCCGCCTATCTGCTGGCGCGCAGCATCGAGTGGTACTGGGTGTATGTCTGCATCGGTCTGGTTTACGTCGCTATCTTCGTTCTGACCTTCGGCTGTGAATTCCCGGTGCTGGGTAAAAAAGCGCAGCAGGACAGCCAGCCGGTCGTCAAAGAGAAGTGGGGTATCGGCGTGCTGTTTCTTTCCATCGCCGCGCTGTGCTACATCCTTGGCCAGCTGGGCTTTATCTCCTGGGTGCCGGAATATGCCAAGGGCCTGGGCATGAGCCTTGGCGACGCGGGTAAGCTGGTGAGCGATTTCTGGATGTCGTACATGATCGGTATGTGGTCATTCAGCTTCATCCTGCGCTTCTTCGACCTGCAGCGCATTCTTACCGTTCTGGCGGGCCTGGCAACGGTGCTGATGTACCTGTTTATTAACGGTTCCCCGGAGCATATGCCGTGGTTTATCCTGACCCTTGGCTTCTTCTCCAGCGCTATCTACACCTCGCTGATTACCCTGGGCTCGCTGCAGACCAAAGTTTCGTCACCGAAGCTGGTTAACTTTGTGCTCACCTGCGGCACCATCGGGACGATGCTGACCTTCGTGGTCACCGGGCCTATCGTTGCCGCCAGCGGGCCGCTGGCGGCGCTGCAAACCGCGAACGGCCTCTATGCCGTGGTATTCGTGATGTGCATTATCCTCGGCTTCGTCTCCCGCCACCGCCAGCACGGCGCGCAGGCAGGATCGCACTAAGCCACGCTAGACCTTTGGCCCCTTTGCGTCCGCAGAGGGGCTATTACGGGTAAAGAACAGCTCTTCCCCGCCTCTATCGGTCTGTATCCAGGTCTGCGCCAGCTGCGTGGTGGCAATCACCCGCCCCTGACGAATGGACCAGCGTACCGGCACCTGACAGCGCACCGCTTCAAAACCGTTTTCCGCAGGCAGAATAATCAGGTTGGCCGTATTCCCCGTGCTAATGCCGTAGTCGCTCAGACCAAAAGTGCGGGCGCTGTTGTCGGTAATCAGCTTCAGCCCGTCGTTAATCTGCTGATAGCCCATCAGCTGACAAACGTGCAGCCCCATATGCAGTACCTGCAGCATATTGCCGGTACCCAGCGGATACCACGGGTCGAAAACGTCGTCGTGACCAAGGCAGACGTTGATCCCTGCCGCCATCAGCTCTTTTACCCGGGTAATCCCGCGCCGCTTGGGATAATCATCGAAGCGTCCCTGCAGGTGGATATTCACCAGCGGGTTGGCGACAAAGTTAATCCCCGAGAGCTTCAGCAGGCGAAACAGCCGCGAGGTATAGGCGCCGTTATAGGAGTGCATGGCGGTGGTATGGCTGGCCGTAACCCGCGGGCCAATCCCCTCTTTTAACGCCAGCGCCGCGACCGTTTCGACAAACCGCGACTGCTCATCGTCGATTTCATCGCAGTGGATATCCAGCGGGCGCTGGTATTTCTGCGCCAGGCGAAAGGCGATATGCAGGGACTCAACGCCGTACTCGCGGGTAAACTCAAAGTGGGGAATAGCCCCGACCACATCGGCGCCGAGGCGCAGCGCTTCTTCAAGCAGGGACTCTCCATTGGGGTAGGATAAAATCCCCTCCTGTGGGAAGGCGACTATCTGCAAATCTACCCACGGAGCTACCTCCTGCTTCATTTCCAGCATCGCTTTTAAGGCGGTCAGCGTCGGGTCTGAAACATCAACATGCGTGCGCACAAACTGTATGCCGTTGGCAATTTGCCACTTCAGGGTTTTCCACGCCCGGGCTTTGACGTCCTCATGGCTCAACAACGCCTTGCGCTCAGCCCAACGCTCAATACCCTCGAACAGCGTCCCGGATTGATTCCAGCTCGGTTCGCCGGCGGTTTGCGTCGTATCCAGATGGATATGCGGTTCAATAAACGGTGGAATAGCCAGCCCGCCGCGGGCATTGAGCACTTCAAGGCTCTCGCTATGCGCTTCGCCCATCGGGGTAATGTCGCCAAAGCAGCCTTTATCTATTGCTATCTGCCATAGCCCGTCGCGGCCCGGCAGGCGCACGTTCTGAATCAACCAAAGTGGTGCTGCTGTCATCTTGCTGACCCCCGTTAAAGTTGCCTAATTTTTATCCATCCCGCCATCGCGTTCCGCTGCCTTTTTTGTACATAAAAGCAACAAAAAGGAAAAGCCTGAGTTTTCCATAACTTATAAAAACCCAAGAAAATCATGATAATACCTATTAAGTGGTAGGCAGGATTGAACTTGATTTGCATCAATAAGTGTACCGGCTGAATCGTTAAGGTAGGCGGTATTAGAAAAGAAATCGAGGCAAAAATGAGCAAAGTCAGAATCGCTATTATCGGTAACGGCATGGTTGGCCATCGCTTTATCGAAGAGCTTCTTGATAAGGCGCCTGCCGGACAGTTTGATATCACCGTGTTCTGCGAAGAACCCCGTATCGCTTACGACCGCGTCCACCTGTCATCCTACTTCTCCCATCATACCGCAGAAGAACTCTCCCTGGTTCGCGAAGGATTTTACGAGAAGCACGGCGTTAACGTCCTGATCGGCGAGCGCGCAATTACGATTAACCGCCAGGAGAAGGTCATTCACTCCAGCGCGGGGCGCACCGTATTCTACGACAAACTGGTCATGGCAACCGGCTCCTATCCGTGGATCCCGCCGATTAAAGGCGCGGAAACCCAGGACTGCTTCGTTTACCGTACGATTGAAGACCTCAACGCCATCGAATCCTGCGCCCGCCGCAGCAAACGCGGCGCCGTCATCGGCGGCGGCCTGCTGGGCCTCGAAGCCGCGGGCGCGCTGAAGAACCTCGGCGTCGAAACCCACGTTATCGAATTCGCGCCAATGCTGATGGCCGAGCAGCTTGATAACATGGGCGGCGAGCAGCTGAAGCGCAAAATTGAAAGTATGGGCGTGAAGGTTCATACCAGCAAAAATACCAAAGAGATCGTCCAGCAGGGCACCGAGGCGCGGAAAACCATGCAATTCGCCGACGGTAGCGAGCTGCAGGTCGATTTCATCGTGTTCTCCACCGGCATCCGTCCGCGCGACAAGCTCGCCACCCAGTGCGGTCTGGCAGTGGCGCAGCGTGGCGGTATCGTGGTGAATGATACCTGTCAGACCTCCGATCCGGATATTTACGCCATCGGCGAGTGCGCCAGCTGGAACAACCGCGTTTATGGCCTGGTGGCTCCGGGCTACAAAATGGCCCAGGTGACCGTCGACCATATCCTCGGCGCGGACAACGCCTTCACCGGCGCCGACCTCAGCGCCAAGCTGAAGCTGCTCGGCGTTGACGTTGGCGGTATCGGCGATGCGCATGGCCGCACGCCCGGCGCGCGCAGCTACGTCTATCTCGATGAGAGCAAAGAGGTCTACAAACGCCTGATCGTCAGCGCGGATAACAAAACCCTGCTCGGCGCGGTGCTGGTCGGCGATACCAGCGACTACGGCAACCTGCTGCAGCTGGTGCTGAACGCTATCGAACTACCGGAAAACCCGGACGCGCTGATTCTGCCGTCCCATGCCGGCAGCGGTAAGCCCTCAATTGGCGTCGATAAACTGCCGGACAGCGCGCAAATCTGCTCCTGCTTCGACGTGACCAAAGGCATGCTGATCTCCGCCATCAATAAAGGCTGTCATACCGTTGCCGCGCTAAAAACCGAAACCAAAGCCGGCACCGGCTGCGGCGGCTGTATTCCGCTGGTGACCCAGGTACTGAACGCCGAGCTGGCGAAACAGGGTATCGAAGTTAACCATAACCTGTGCGAACACTTCGCCTACTCGCGCCAGGAGCTGTTCCACCTGATCCGCGTCGAAGGCATTAAAACGTTCGATGAGCTGCTGGAGAAACACGGCAAGGGCTACGGCTGCGAAGTGTGTAAACCTACCGTGGGCTCGCTGCTGGCCTCCTGCTGGAATGAGTACATCCTCAAGCCTCAGCATACGCCGCTGCAGGAGACCAACGATAACTTCCTCGCCAATATCCAGAAAGACGGCACCTACTCGATTATCCCGCGCTCCGCGGGCGGCGAAATCACACCGGAAGGCCTGGTGGCCATCGGCCGTATCGCGCGCGAATATAACCTCTACACTAAAATTACCGGCTCGCAGCGTATCGGCATGTTCGGCGCCCAAAAAGACGATCTGCCGGAAATCTGGCGTCAGCTGATTGAGGCGGGCTTTGAAACCGGCCACGCGTACGCTAAAGCGCTGCGGATGGCCAAAACCTGCGTCGGCAGCACCTGGTGCCGCTACGGCGTTGGCGACAGCGTAGGCTTCGGCGTCGAGCTGGAAAACCGTTACAAAGGCATCCGCACGCCGCATAAGATGAAGTTTGGCGTCTCCGGCTGTACGCGTGAATGCGCGGAAGCGCAGGGGAAAGACGTCGGCATCATCGCCACCGAAAAAGGCTGGAACCTGTACGTGTGCGGTAACGGCGGGATGAAGCCGCGCCACGCGGATCTGCTGGCGGCGGACCTTGATCGCGAAACGCTGCTCCGGTATCTCGACCGCTTTATGATGTTCTACATCCGCACCGCCGATAAGCTGACGCGTACCGCGCCCTGGCTGGACAACATGGAAGGCGGCATCGATTACCTGAAGCGCGTCATTATCGACGACAAGCTTGGCCTGAACGAGCACCTGGAAGAAGAGCTGGCCCGCCTGCGCGCCGCCTTCGCCTGCGAGTGGACCGAAACCGTCAACAGCCCGGCAGCGCAGACCCGCTTCAGGCACTTTATCAACAGCGCCCAGCGCGACCCAAACGTTCAGGTTGTGCCGGAACGTGAACAGCATCGCCCGGCCACGCCGTATGAGCGTATCCCGGTGACCCTGGTGGAGGAAAACGCATGAGCCAGTGGGTAAACATCTGCAAGATTGACGAAATCGTGCCGGCAACCGGCGTCTGCGCGCTGCTCGGCCAGCAGCAGGTCGCCGTGTTCCGCCCTTATCACGACGAGCGGGTTTTTGCGATCAGCAATATCGATCCCTTCTTCAACGCCAGCGTCCTTTCGCGCGGCATTATTGCCGAACACGAAGGCGATCTGTGGGTCGCCAGCCCGTTGAAAAAGCAGCGCTTCCGTCTACGTGATGGCTTCTGTATGGAAGATGAGAGCCACTCCATCGCCCATTTTGACGCGCGGGTAAAAGACGGGAAAGTTCAGCTTAAAGCCTGATGTCCCGAGGTTCCCTCTGTTCCTCAGAGGGAACCATCTATTCTGCTTATGCCCATTAAGCGGTAAGCGCTGGAAAAGTCGTATATTTTGTCACTCTTCCGCTGCTATGCTACGACCGCTCACCCTCTCCCATTGCCCTGCTGCGAGGATACTCCGTGGATCACTTACCCATTTTTTGCCAGCTGCGCGGTCGCGACTGTCTGCTGGTCGGCGGCGGTGATGTTGCCGAACGTAAGGCGCGGCTGCTGCTCGACGCCGGTGCCAAATTGACGGTTAACGCCCTCGAATTCTCGCCGCAGTTTCAGGTGTGGGCCGATGGACAGATGCTGACGCTGATTAAAGGCAGGTTTAATCCCCAACTGCTCGATTGCTGCTGGCTGGCGATCGCCGCGACTGATGACAACGACGTTAACCAGCAGGTCAGCGAGGCGGCGGAAGCGCGAAGAATCTTTTGTAACGTCGTGGATTCGCCGCAGCAGGCCAGCTTTATCATGCCCTCGATTATCGACCGCTCGCCGCTGATGGTCGCCGTCTCCTCGGGAGGAACCTCGCCGGTGCTGGCGCGGCTGCTGCGCGAAAAGCTGGAGTCGGTTCTGCCGCTCCATTTGGGCCAGCTGGCGCATTACGCCGGCCAGCTGCGGGCGCGGGTTAAAAAACAGTTTGCCACGGTGGGCGAGCGTCGACGCTTCTGGGAAAAGCTGTTTATGAACGATCGCCTGGCGCAGTCGTTAGCCAACGATGACCGGCAGGCCGTCGCCGACACCACCGAGCGGCTGCTGACCGAACCGCTGGATCACCGCGGCGAAGTCGTGCTGGTAGGCGCCGGGCCGGGCGATGCCGGCCTGCTGACCCTAAAAGGGCTGCAGCAGATTCAGCAGGCGGATGTCGTGGTTTATGACCGGCTGGTCTCGGACGATATTATGAATCTGGTGCGCCGCGACGCCGACCGGGTGTTCGTCGGCAAGCGCGCGGGCTACCACTGCGTACCGCAGGAGGAGATTAACCAGATCCTGCTGCGGGAAGCGCAAAACGGCCGCCGCGTGGTGCGTCTGAAAGGCGGCGATCCGTTTATTTTCGGCCGCGGCGGCGAAGAGCTTGAGACCCTGTGCAATGCCGGCATTCCCTTCTCCGTGGTTCCGGGGATCACCGCCGCCTCCGGCTGCTCCGCCTACTCCGGCATTCCTTTGACCCACCGCGACTTCGCGCAGGGCGTTCGCCTGGTCACCGGGCATCTGAAAACCGGGGGAGAGCTGGACTGGCAAAACCTGGCGGCAGAAAAGCAGACGCTGGTGTTTTATATGGGGTTAAACCAGGCGCCGGCGATCAGAGAGAAGCTTATCGCCCACGGCATGGCGGCGGATATGCCGGCGGCGATTGTTGAAAACGGCACGGCGGTCAGCCAGAAGGTGGTCACCGGCACCCTGGATCGGCTGGACGTGCTGGCGCAGCAGATGGCCAGCCCGGCGCTGATTATCGTCGGCCGCGTGGTGAGCCTGCGCGACAGGCTCAACTGGTTCTCTAACCACTAAGGCTTGCCGCTTCGTCTCCTCTCGGCGAGCAGCGCGGACAAGCGCAAAAAAGCAAAAGGGCGGGATTAACCCGCCCTTTTTACTGGCCCTATGCGTTCCGGCTTATCGCCGCCGCTTACGGCTTCGCGACAAAGCCAATCGCTTCGTATACCGCTTTCAGCGTTTGTGAGGCGCGAGCGCTGGCTTTTTCCGCGCCGTCTCTCATCACCTGATTGAGGAAAGCTTCATCGTTACGGAAGCGGTTATAGCGCTCCTGAAGCTCAACCAGCATGCCGGACACCGCATCGGCGACTTCGCCTTTCAGATGTCCGTACATTTTCCCGTCAAAGTGCTGCTCCAGCTCCGCGATGCTCTGCCCGGTCACGCCGGAGAGAATATCCAGCAGGTTAGAAACGCCGGCTTTGTTCTGCTGGTCGTAGCGCACCACCGGCGGCTCGTCGGAGTCCGTTACCGCACGCTTGATCTTTTTGATGACCGATTTCGGGTCTTCCAGCAGGCCAATCACGTTGTTGCGGTTGTCGTCCGACTTGGACATCTTTTTCGTCGGCTCAAGCAACGACATGACCCGCGCGCCGGATTTAGGAATAAACGGCTCAGGAACTTTGAACACTTCGCCGTAGATAGCGTTGAAGCGCTGCGCGATATCGCGGCTCAGCTCCAGGTGCTGCTTCTGGTCTTCGCCCACCGGCACCTGGTTGGTCTGATAAAGCAGAATATCCGCCGCCATCAGCACCGGATAATCAAACAGACCGGCGTTAATGTTTTCCGAGTAGCGGGCGGATTTGTCTTTGAACTGGGTCATGCGGCTCAGCTCGCCGAAATAGGTGTAGCAGTTCAGCGCCCAGCCCAGCTGCGCGTGCTCCGGCACGTGCGACTGAACGAAGATAGTGCTTTTCGCCGGATCGATACCGCATGCCAGGTAGAGCGCCAGCGTATCCAGCGTGGCTTTACGCAGCTTCTCAGGATCCTGACGCGCGGTAATGGCGTGCAAATCCACGATGCAGTAGATGCAGTGATAGTCATCCTGCATGCCCACCCACTGACGTAGCGCACCCATATAGTTGCCAATGGTCAGTTCACCTGAGGGCTGTGCGCCACTAAAAACGATGGGCTTAGTCATTTTTTAATTCCTGATTTTCACTATACGGTAACCCGAGAGCGGGTAAGAGTTCATTAAACTGGTCAAAGATATAATCCGGCTCGCTGAGCGCGATCGGCTCACCGTAGTTGTAGCCGTAGGTCAGGCCGATTGAGCCAAAGCCGGCCGCTTTCGCCGCCAGAATATCGTTACGCGAGTCGCCGACAAACAGCAGCTCAGCGGGAGCCAGCCCCAGCTTTTCCGCAACCAGCAGCAGCGGTTCGGGATGCGGCTTCTTGTTCTGCACGTCGTCGCCGCCGATAACCACGGTAAAATATTTAGCGATATCCAGCGCCGCCAGCATCGGGGCCACGAACGGCGTCGGCTTATTGGTGACCAGCGCCAGCGGTAGCCCTTTGGCGTGCAGAGCGCCCAGCGTATTGGCGACGGCCGGGAACAGGAAGCTGCCCTCTTCCGCGGCTTCAGCATAGTAGCGGTCAAACAGCCTGCGCAGCAGCGTGAGCTGCTCGTCCTGCGGGATGTCATCGCTATCGACAGAAGGTTTCCCCCCGGCCGCGCGCAGCGTCGCGCGCTCCTGGCGTGCCCAGGTAAGGGCGCGCTCCATCAGAACGTCCGCGCCGTTGCCAATCCAGGTGACAACGCGATCCTCTCCCGCCATCGGGAGCTCTAAAGCGTACAGCGCGCTATCGACGGCGGCCGTCAGGCCCGGCGCGCTGTCCACCAGGGTGCCGTCGAGGTCAAACGCGATGCCGCGAATCGCCTGTAATTTATCCATGACTAACCTTCGCTAATTCACTGCGCATTTGATCAATGACCGTTTTGTAGTCCGGCTGATCGAAAATCGCCGAGCCGGCCACGAACATATCCGCTCCTGCCGCCGCAATGTCCGCGATATTGCTGACCTTTACGCCGCCGTCGACTTCGAGGCGAATATCGTAGCCGGACGCATCGATGCGCTGGCGCACTTCGCGGAGTTTGTCGAGGGTCTGCGGAATGAAGGACTGGCCGCCGAACCCTGGGTTGACGGACATCAGCAGGATCACGTCCAGCTTATCCATCACGTAATCAAGGTAGCTCAGCGGAGTTGCCGGGTTGAACACCAGGCCGGCCTTACAGCCGTGCTCTTTGATGAGCTGCAGGCTGCGATCGACGTGCTCCGACGCCTCCGGGTGGAAGGTGATGATGCTGGCGCCCGCGGCGGCAAAATCAGGAATGATGCGGTCGACCGGCTTAACCATCAGGTGCACGTCGATGGGAGCGGTGATGCCATAGCCGCGCAGCGCTTTCAGCACCATTGGGCCGATGGTCAGATTCGGCACGTAGTGGTTGTCCATCACGTCAAAGTGCACGACGTCTGCACCTGCAGCCAACGCTTTGGCGGTATCTTCACCCAAACGGGCAAAATCAGCCGACAGAATCGAAGGGGCAATCAAATACTGCTTCATCCGCATCTCCTTGAAAATTATTTAGTCTTCGGCGGACGGTACAGAGCAAGAAGCTCGTCCACCTTCTTTCGGGTACCACCGTTGCTGCTGATACTGCGTCGAACTTTGACGACGTGCAGTTTAGCCAGACGATACCATTCGCGCGTCAGCGCGGTATCGTGGTTAGAAATCAGAACCGGGACCCGCTGCTCGAACAGGTTCTCAGCCAGCTGCGCCAGGTGGGCCTGCTGTTCGGAATTAAAGCTGTTCGTATGGTACGCCGTAAAATTCGCGGTAGAAGACAAAGGCGCGTACGGCGGGTCGCAGTAGACCACCGAAGTCCCGTCGGCTCGCGCCATGCTGTCTGCATACGACTCGCAGTAGAAGTAGGCATTCTGCGCCTTCTGCGCAAAATGATACAGTTCGGCTTCGGGAAAATAGGGCTTCTTATAGCGGCCAAAAGGCACATTGAACTCGCCGCGCAGATTGTAACGACACAAACCGTTGTAGCCATGGCGATTCAGATAAAGGAACAGCACCGCACGACGAAGCGGGTCCTGGCTTTGATTGAACTCAGCGCGGAGCTGGTAGTATCTCTCTGCTACGTTGTTCTCAGGCGTAAACATCTCCTGCGCCGCGGCAACATACTCATTCGTCTGCAGTTTGACGATGTTGTACAGGCCGATCAGATCGCTGTTGATGTCCGCAAGGATATAACGAGAAAAGTCGGTATTAAGAAATACCGACCCGGCGCCCACAAAGGGCTCAATCAGACAGTCGCCCTGCGGCAAATGTTTTTTTATATCGTCAAGCAGGGGGTATTTCCCCCCCGCCCATTTCAGAAAAGCGCGATTCTTTTTCATGCTGCCTAACTAATTACACATTCTCCAGCTGTGGAGAAAGCTCCGACAGCACCCTGCGCTTAAGACTACACCGCGGCTTATTTCAAGTCAGCCTGGACCTGATGCAGCGGTTTTGCCCACGGATTTTTCGCCTGCACATCCGCTGGCAGAGTTGCTACAGCGCGTTTAGCTTCATCTTTCGAAGCGTAAATGCCGCTGACCAGCACGTACCAGGGCTGACCGTTACGGGTAGTCTCGTAGACGACGTACTTATCCAGCTTCTCTTTCTTCGCCCAGCTACTCAGATTGTTGTAGTTGGAGGAAGAGCTGAGCTGCAGGGTGTAGTTGCTTGACGGAGCGGCCTTCATCGAGCCCACGTCACCGGCAGTTTTACCACCCGAAGCGGCCGCTGTCGCTGCCGGAGCAGCCGTAGCGGTTGCCGCAGGCGCGGCGGCCGGAGTCGGCTTAGCCTGAGCTGTCGCGGCAGGCTTAGGCTGAGCGGTCGCAGCAGGTTTCGCTGGCTCTACGGCTGGCGTTCTCGCCGGCGCCGCAGCGGCGGTGCTTTCTACGCGCTTCGGCTGTGCCGGCTTCGACTCAACCGGCGCTTTGGCGGTAGCCATCGGCTTCGGCTCAATAACGCTGTGCTTACGCTCGGCCGGACGCGGAGCGGCGGCGGTCTGCGTCTGGCGCTCGGTGGTTGCCTGACGCGGAGCCGTACCGTTGCGCAGCGGAGCGACGGTTGCAGGTTCGGTCGGTAACGTCGAGTTTGCCACCGCGCTGTCAATCTGGCCCTGCTGCTGAGTCAGCGCGTTGTTCAGATCGCCCTGAACCTCGACGCGCTGCTGTCCCTGCGGCTCGGCGGTAGTCTGACCCTGGGTTGGATTAGAGGCGATTGGCGGCAGAGAAACATCCTGCTGCTGGGCGTTGTTACCCGCAGTCTGGTCCTGAGCGGCAGGCTGAGCGCCGTTGTCCTGCGCGTCTGACAGATTGATACTCTTCTCACCTGTCGCCGCTTGTTCGTTGGAGGACGGCGATTTCAGTGCGGAACCGATGCCGACAATCAGCAGCAGCAGCACGAGGATCCCCACCCCCATCATAATATACTGGCGAGAAGCAGGCTTCGCCGGCGCTTTCTTACGCTTACGCGGACGGCGCTCAACCTGCTGCTCTTCAACCTCATCTTCTTCAGACTCCAGGTCCTCTTCATACTCTTCTTCTTCATCGCGCTCACGGCGGGCTTTACTGGCGCGCGTCGGACGGCCCTCGTCCGCATCAAGATCGACATCATCAAAATTGATCTGCGGATCGCTATCGCGCTCGGAAGACTGACGGGAACGACCAGCGCGACGATCGTTGCGATCGGCTTTTAAATCGTCTTCTGGTTTGAATTCATCCATTTAACACCCCACTAAAAGGCTTATGCTCACGACTATTGCATGTCACCTGAAATGATAACGCCGCGCGAACGCGGCCAGACCTTCTTATTGTTGCGCCTGCTCAGTATCAGCAATCGCGCCAAGAACTACATCGTGCGACACTCCGCCGCGAACCTCGCTTTTCCCTATTGCGAGCGGTAGCACCAGCCGCATTTCGCCTGCCAGCACCTTTTTATCACGCATCATGTGGGGCAGATACGCCTGCGCGCTCATCTCCTGCGGCCCACTGACCGGCAGGCCCGCGCGCTGCAGCAGCGTAATAAGACGCTGCGTCTCCTGCGCGCTGAACTGCCCTAATCGCTCAGACGTACGCGCAGCCATCACCATACCGGCAGCAACGGCCTCGCCGTGCAGCCAGTTACCATAGCCCATTTCAGCTTCGATCGCATGACCAAACGTATGTCCAAGATTCAGTAAAGCACGTAACCCGGTTTCACGCTCGTCGGCGGCAACGACTTCGGCTTTCAGCTCACAGCAGCGGCGAATACAGTACGCCATTGCTTTTTCATCCAGCGCCATCAGCGCATCGATGTTATTTTCCAGCCAGTCGAAGAATTCACCGTCAAGAATTACGCCGTACTTAATGACTTCAGCCAGGCCGGAGGAGAGTTCGCGCGCCGGCAATGTCTTAAGACAGTTGAGATCGACAACGACAGAAACTGGCTGCCAGAAGGCGCCAATCATATTTTTACCGAGGGGATGGTTGACGGCAGTTTTACCACCAACCGAAGAATCCACCTGCGACAGCAGGGTGGTTGGAACCTGAATAAAACGCACACCGCGCTGATAGCTAGCCGCAGCAAAGCCGGTTAAATCACCGACCACGCCGCCGCCGAGCGCTACCAGAGTGGTGTCACGGCCGTGCGGTTTTTGCAACAAAGCGGTGAAGACAGTATCCATCACCGTCAGGCTTTTGTGCTGCTCGCCATCGGGCAAAATAACGCTGTCGACCTTAATACCCGCCTGCTCCAGTACGGAACGAACGTTATCCAGATAAAGCGGCGCCAGCGTCTCGTTGGTGACCAGCATAACCTGGTCGCCTGATTGCAGTGGCTGGAAGGAAGCTGGATCGTTAAACAAACCAGCCGCGATGGTAATCGGGTAACTACGTTCCCCGAGAGTTACTGTAAGCCTCTCCATAACGCGACGTCCACCTCAGTTGCTTTTACTCTGACGCACTTTATTAAGCCAGAATCAATTGCTTTCCAGCATATGAATAATCTGGTTTGCCACCACTTTTGCACTCTGATCGTCAGTACGAATAGTGACGTCAGCAATCTCTTCATACAGCGGGTTGCGCTCGTCTGCCAATGCTTCAAGCACTTCACGAGGCGGCGCTTCAACCTGTAACAGAGGACGCTTTTTATCGCGCTGCGTACGGGCAAGCTGTTTTTCGATCGTTGTTTCCAGGTAGACCACCACGCCGCGGGCGGAGAGACGGTTACGCGTTTCACGGGATTTTACAGAGCCGCCGCCTGTTGCCAGCACAATTCCCTGTTTTTCCGTCAATTCATTGATGATTTTTTCTTCACGGTCACGGAAGCCGTCTTCGCCTTCTACATCGAAGACCCAGCCAACGTCAGCGCCGGTGCGTTTCTCAATCTCTTGATCGGAATCGTAAAATTCCATGTTGAGCTGTTGGGCTAACTGGCGCCCAATAGTGCTTTTGCCGGCACCCATAGGCCCAACCAGAAAGATATTGCGTTTCTCTGCCATTTTTTCGGTACTACTAAGACTATTCGTTAATGATAAACCCGCTTCGCGAACACCTGGCGCAGCAGGACATGAACTGAAACCTCATATGCAATAGAGCGAGAGTCAGACTAAAAATTATCTCAATACTCCGGCAGGTTTGGCAACTGAATATACGCTTCATTATTCAAACTACCTCGCCGTTGGCTGCACTTATTCGCCTCCGGATGCATAGTTAACTATGTTTCTGCAGGAGAACCGCTTACCGCCTCAATACGTCTTGAACGATTATGAGAATAAATCACCGGACAAAAAGGGAGGATTGATGCCGAACCCGACTCTCAAATCGGTACCCCTTGTATGCTAAATCCGTCCTCACGTCAAACACCTGAAACGTGTTTAGCAAGAAAAACGCCTAATGCACTGCCAGAATACGTGGGGTAATGAAGACCACCAGTTCGCGGCGCTCATTATCTTTTCCGTCCCGGCGAAACAGCTGACCAAGCAGGGGTATATCGCCGAGTAGCGGAATAGCGTCGCGGGCCGATTTGTTTTTTTGTGAAAAAATCCCTCCCAGCGCGAGGGTTTCACCGCTGCTGACCTCGACCTGGGTTTCAATTTCCTGTTTATCGATCGCCAGCACCTCGCCATTTTCCTGCTTCAGCACCTGGCCCGGCATATTTTCGCTAATACGCAGCTTCAGACGCACGCGGTTCTGCTGCAGCACCGTTGGCGTCACCTCCATTCCCAGCACCGCCTCTTTGAACTCGACCGACGTTGCGCCGCTCTCTCCCCGGGAAACCTGATAGGGTATCTCGCTCCCCTGCTTGATGCTGGCCGGCTGCATATGGGAAGCCAGCAGCCGCGGGCTGGCGATGATGTCTACCTGCTGCTTTTGCTCCAGCGCCGACAGCTCCAGCGCCAGCAGGCGCCCGTTGATGCGCCCGATATTAAAACCTGCTCGCGTGCTGGCATCGCTCACCGCCAGCTGGCCGCCCAGCGCAGTAAACGTGCCCGAGCCCGGCGGGCTGCTGGCTTCAGCCAGGCTCCATTTCACCCCCAGCTCGCGCAGGCTGGTTTCGCTCATTGAGACAATATGCGCCGCCAGCTCTACCTGACCGACGGGCTGGTCCATCTCCAGAGCCCAGGACTTCAGGACGGCCAGATGCTCAGCGTCATCGCGAATCATCAGCCGGTTGGTGCGTTTATCGACGGTCAGGCTACCGCGCGGGCCGAGCAGCTTGTCGCCATCCTTCGCGAGCTCGTCCGCATCAGCATAGCGCAGCACAATGCTATGCCGCTGCAGGGGAAGGTTCTGTGCTCGCTTTGCGCGCTCCGACTCAAGCTGCGCCTGCTGCGCTTTTTTCCACGCCAGAGTATGCACGTACAGTATCGTTCCCTGCTGACTGAACGTCAGCCCGGCGCTGTCGACGACCGAGCGCAGGGCCTGCTGCCAGGGAACGTTAGTCAGCTGCAGCGAGAGCGTCCCGCTAACGTCGGAAGCGACCACCAGATTCTGCTGACGCAGCGCCGCCAGCGTTTGTAGCACCTGCACCACCGGGGCATCATCGACCACCAGAGAGATCGGTGGCTCTTTTTTAGCCGCCGCGACCGCCAGCGGCAGCAGAAATAACAGGCTTATCCATCGCATCTTTTTTCTCCTCACGCAGCCAGCGCCAGTGCAAAGGGTCGCATCCCGGCCCCGTCGTTATCTCGATTTTTTCCGCCGTCAGCAGGCTAATCTGCCAGCCGGCCGCGAGGGTGTCGTTCACCCTCACCCGACGCCACTTTCCCGCGCTGTCCTGCAGGATACCGATCCACTGCTCCGGGGAGCCTATCGCCCCGCCGTAGCGCCACTGCGTCAGCTGCGCCACCTGACAGCGATCTTCCGCCGGCTGGAAGGGGTCGCGCTCCTCAGCGGCCAGAGGAAGAGACAGCAGCAGCGCCAGGCGCCACCATTTACTCCGCATCTTCGGCCTCCAGCTGCAGGCTCAGCCGCAGTACCTTTTTCTGCGGATGTAGCGAAAACGCGGTCACCCGCATTCCGCAGTCTGCCAGCCAGGCAAACAGGGCCGGTACCGACGGCCAGCGCAGCTCAAGCTCCATCTCCCCGCCTCTTCCTCCGGGCCGCCACGCAATCAGCGCCGCCCCATCAACCGGCAGATGAAGCGGGGAAAAAACCCGGCTCGCGGGCCCGACGGCCCCCTCCCGGGCCAGCGCTGCCCGTAGTGGCAAAAGCTTCTGCCACTGCTGACGTAGCCGATCCGAGCGGCCGCTTTCCTGCGCCGGCGGCGGAGATAGCAGCCACAAACCGGCGGCGATGGCGAGCGGCAGCGCGATTGCCAGCGCCAGCCAGCCGCCGCGCAGGGGAAAAAGCGATGCCTTCCAGTGCTCAATCAGTGCCCGCATAAAGGCTTTCTCCTGCAAGAGAAAAACTAAACAACCAGCGCCCACCGGCATCGCGTCGGGTTTCACCGGTTTTTGCCAGTCGAAAGCCATCGACCGTCGTCAGCGCGGTTGCCAACGTCGATAGTGCGTTCAGGCGTAGGGTCAGGCCGTTGAGCGTCAGGGTGTGTTGCTGATATTCCAGCCGGGTAAGCCAGGCCGGTTCCGGCACCAGCGAGGCAATCTGGCGCAGCCGCGGCTGCCAGGATCGGGTCAGCTCCCGCTGCTGCTGGCGCAGGCGCTGCTTTTCATGCTGCCTAAGCTGCTCCTGCATCAGGCGCTCACGCTGCTGGAGTGCCGCGTACAGCTGATTTTCGGCGGCTAGCCTCACTGAACCTGACCTGTCGTCCGCGTCCCGCGACGCCCGGGAAAGCGACAGCGCCATCAGCAGGCCCAGCAGCAGCTCGCCGGCGGAGAGCAGCCAAAGGCGTAGCCGCTGCCGCCGACGCATTTCCCGCCAGGGAAGAAGGTTGATAGTCTGCGCCACGATCAGCGCACTCCCAGCGCCAGCCCAAGCGCCACGGCGAAGCTATCGCCGCAGGAGGGGAGCGGAGGCTGCAGGCGATGGATCACGCTCCACGGATCAAAGCGATATTCATCGGCAGACCGGGCCGCACAAAGCCCGAGCTGGCGAGCGTTTAATCGCGCAGAAAGCTGAGCGAATGAGGCTACCTCTGCGCACGGGCAGCTGCCCCAGCTATCCTGCAAAGCCCATATCCAGTGAATTTCATCGTGCCACGCCAGTCCTGATAGTTCCGGCGGCAGCCAGGGGAAAAAGGCGCTGAGGGCGCTGGCATCCGGGACAATCGCCCTCACCCTGAGCTTTAACCGGGCGGCAAGCTGGCGCAGCGCGTCGATATCAAGCCGCTGAGCGGCGGTCACCAGCCACTCGTTGGAGGCCGAGGATGCGCTATAATCGACGCATAATGAGGATACTGGCATTTCCAGCTGCTGAGCCATGGCGTTGGCCGCCCACATCGCCTGCTCGCTTTCCCGCAGGGAAAGCTGTGGAGGAGGAACGCTTTTTTGCAGCGTCCGGCTGGCCGGAAACGCGATACTCACCTGATGCTGTAGCGGCAGCTCCCGTCGCCAGCCGCGCAGCCGCTCGGCCAGCGCCACGCAGTCGGCCACCTGCCCGTTTCGGACGATGCCGGGCGCCAGCGCGATATGCCACCAGCGGCACAGCGCCCAGCGGGATCGTTCAAACCGCAGCGCCACGATAGCTATCTTATCCTGCTGGATATGCATTCCTATTCGCCAGTTCCTGAAAGCCATGCCGATATCTCCTTATCCGCCGTTACGGTTGAGCTCTATCAATGCACCAGGCTTGCCTTTATACTACCGCGCGTTTGTTTATAAACTGCCCAAATAAAACTAAATGAGAAATCTCCGGTGAAGTTCGTAAAGTATCTATTCATCCTTGCAGTCTGTTGCGTTCTGCTGGGTGCAGGCTCGATTTTTGGCCTTTATAAATATATTGAGCCACAGCTCCCCGACGTCGCGACCCTGAAGGATGTGCGCCTGCAGATCCCGATGCAGGTCTACAGCGCGGACGGCGAGCTGATTGCGCAATATGGCGAGAAGCGCCGTATTCCCGTGACCCTGCAGCAAATGCCGCCCGAGCTGCTCAAGGCGTTTATTGCTACCGAAGACAGCCGCTTTTACGAGCATCACGGCGTCGACCCGGTCGGTATTTTCCGTGCGGCCAGCATCGCCATGTTCTCTGGTCATGCGTCGCAGGGCGCCAGCACTATCACCCAGCAGCTGGCGCGTAACTTCTTCCTTAGTCCGGAGAAGACGCTGATGCGTAAGATCAAGGAGGCATTCCTCGCGATCCGCATCGAGCAGCTGCTGAGCAAAGATGAAATCCTCGAACTGTACGTGAATAAGATCTACCTCGGCTACCGCGCCTACGGCGTCGGCGCCGCGGCGCAGGTCTACTTTGGTAAATCTGTCGAGCAGCTCAGCCTGAGCGAAATGGCCGTCATCGCCGGCCTGCCGAAGGCTCCGTCGACCTTTAACCCGCTATACTCGCTGGATCGCGCAACCGCACGCCGCAACGTGGTGCTGGCGCGTATGCTGAGCGAAGGCTATATCACGCAGCCTCAGTACGACCAGGCGCGCAGTGAAGCGATCGATGCCCGCTACCATGCGCCGGAAATCGCCTTCTCCTCGCCGTATCTCAGCGAGATGGTGCGTCAGGAGATGGTTAACCGCTACGGCGAACAGGCCTATGAAGACGGCTACCGCGTCTACACCACGATTACCCGTAAAAACCAGCAGGCGGCCCAGCAGGCGGTACGTAATAACGTGCTGGACTACGATATGCGTCACGGCTACCGCGGACCGTCAGCCGTGCTGTGGAAGGTGGGTGAAACCCCGTGGGACAGCAAGAAAATCATCGCGACGTTAAAAAACCAGCCCGCCTCCGGGCCGCTCTCTCCGGCGGTCGTAACGTCGGCTAATCCGCAGGAAGCCGTGGCGCTGCTCGCTGACGGCACGTCGGTGTCGCTGAATTTGGACGGCATGCGCTGGGCGCGTCGCTTTATCTCCGATACCCAGCAGGGCGCAACGCCGCGTAAGGTGAACGACGTGGTGCAGACGGGGCAACAGATCTGGGTCCGTCAGGTGGGCAGCAGCTGGTGGCTGTCGCAGGTGCCGGACGTAAACTCGGCGCTGGTCTCCATTAATCCGCAAAACGGCGCCATTATCGCGCTGGTCGGCGGCTTCGACTTTAACCAGAGCAAATTTAACCGCGCCACTCAGGCCCTGCGTCAGGTGGGGTCGAACATTAAGCCGTTCCTCTACACCGCGGCGATGGATAAAGGCCTAACCCTGGCGAGCATGCTCAACGATGTGCCCATTTCCCGCTGGGACGCCGGCGCGGGTTCCGATTGGCAGCCGAAAAACTCGCCGCCGCAGTACGCGGGCCCCATTCGCCTGCGTCAGGGGCTGGGACAGTCGAAAAACGTGGTGATGGTTCGCGCGATGCGCGCGATGGGCGTTGATTACGCGGCGGAATATCTACAGCGCTTCGGCTTCCCGGCGCAGAACATCGTGCACACCGAATCGCTGGCGCTGGGCTCTGCATCCTTTACGCCACTGCAGGTTGCCCGCGGCTATTCGGTGATGGCTAACGGCGGCTTCCTGATTACACCGTTCTTTATCAGTAAGATAGAAAACGATCAGGGCGGCGTTATCTTCGAAGAAAGGCCGAAAGTTGCCTGCCCGCAGTGCAACTCCCCGGTGATTTACGGCGATACGCCAAAGTCCAACGTCCTCGAGAATAAAGACGTTGAGGAGGTGGCGACCTCTGAAGATTCGCAGAACCCGGCAGCCCCGCCGCAGCCGCAGCCGCAGCTTGAGCAGGCTAACCAGGCGCTGGTTGCCCAGAGCGGAGCCCAGGAGTACGCGCCGCACGTCATTAACACCCCGCTGGCCTTCCTGATTAAAAGCGCGCTGAACAGCAACATCTTCGGCGAGCCGGGCTGGATGGGAACCGGCTGGCGCGCCGGCCGCGATCTCCAGCGCCACGATATTGGCGGCAAAACGGGGACCACCAACAGCTCGAAAGATGCATGGTTCTCAGGCTATGGCCCCGGCGTCGTGACCTCGGTATGGATTGGCTTTGACGATCACCGACGCGATCTGGGCCGCACCACCGCTTCCGGCGCCATTAAAGATCAGATCTCCGGTTACGAGGGCGGAGCAAAAAGCGCCCAGCCGGCGTGGGATGACTTTATGAAGAGAGTGCTTGAAGGCATACCGGAAGAGCCGCTGACGCCGCCCGCGGGCGTAATCACGGTCAATATCGATCGCAGCACCGGCCAGCTGGCCAGCGGCGGCAATAGCCGTGCGGAGTATTTTATTGACGGCACGCAGCCCACCCAGCAGGCGGTTCATGAAGTCGGTACAACACTCACCGACGGCGGTGGCGAGACCCACGAGCTGTTCTGACAAAAAAAGCGCCTGCGGGCGCTTTTTCTTTTTCATCTCTTCGTACGATCGATGCGTCGCATCGCCGCAAGGCGCGTCTTCGAGCTACATCCGCCCCTGCGCCTGCAGCCATTCGCGCAGCAGGAACAGCGCGCTGACGTTGCGCGCTTCGTTAAAATCCTCTTCGTCCAGCAGCGTCATCAGCTCAGAGAGCGGCCAGCGCACCTGCGGTAAAGGTTCCGGCTCATCGCCCGGCAGCGACTCAGGGTAGAGATCTTCGGCAACCAGGATATTCATTTTGCTGGAAAAGTAGGAGGGAGCCATGCTCAGCTTTTTCAGAAACGTCAGCTTCTGCGCGCCGAAGCCGACCTCTTCTTTCAGCTCGCGATTGGCCGCTTCCAGTACGCTCTCACCCGGATCGATCAGTCCTTTTGAGAAACCTAACTCATAGGACTCCGTTCCTACCGCGTATTCGCGAATCAGAATAATATGGTCGTCGACAATCGGCACAATCATCACGGCTTCACGCGTGGAGGGCCGCATGCGTTCATAAACGCGCCGCACGCCGTTGCTGAATTCGAGATCCACGCTTTCAACGTTAAAAAGACGCGAACACGCTACCGTTTCAACATTGAGAATAGTGGGTTTTTGTAATGATTTGCTCATCGTCATCGGTCTATGCTGTGATTACAGAGGTCATTGTGCGATATGGGGCACGCTTTCGGCAATTCAATTCGCCACTAATTTACATAGTTGCAACGTTGCCGGCCTCAATGAGAGAATCATAAAGATAAAAAAGTCAATAGGTTGAAATGTATTTGAGAATTTACTGATTCCTGCAGTTTGACGTTTTTGATAAGCTTATATGTTGCTGTAATGCGCAATAAATTTTCCCTTACTTACACAATATCTGCCGGTAGCAAACTGCAGGCGCACGCAACGAGCCTCTTCCACCGGGCGTTAGCGTCGCGGGCAGCCTGAGCGGATAGCGCGCTGAAACCGACGCGTACCCAGCGTACCCGAGGATTTCGCGCTCTTCCCTGGCCCATAACCGCAGGTAGCATTGTCCTGAAGGATGGCTTTTGAGTGTTAATGGCAAAAGAATAACTATGATGGGATGGGCATGGGCACCTTTCTGATTTTCTTCACGGCACTGCTGCTCTGCGCGCTGCTGATCGGGTGGTGGTATCGCGCACACGCCAGGCGTCGTCGCCTCCCGTTACTGAGCGCCTTTAGCGATGCGGCTACGCGCAAGCTTTCCGCCGAGGAGCGCCGGGAGGCCGAAAAGTACCTCGAAGGACTCAGCCAGGCGCAGAAGATACCGGCTACGGGCGCCAGCGTCGCGCCCGTCTCGCTGACGCTGAACGCGCAGAGCGATACCGTTATTACGGTTACCCGGGCCATCACCCGCTACGGCATCACCACCGACGATCCGAACAAATGGCGCTACTTCCTTGATTCGGTGGAGGTCCACCTGCCGCCGTTTTGGGAGCAGCACATCAACGACGAAAATAGCTTCGATCTGATCTCAACCGACAGCCTGCCGCTGGTTATTGCGCTCAACGGCCACGCGCTCAGCGACTATCCGCAGGAGGCCCGCGGCTACGCGCTTGAAAGAGCCTCGGCAACCCAGGCATCCATTCGCGGCGAAGAGAGCGAGCAGATCGAGCTGCTGAGTATTCGCCAGGAGAGCGCGGAAGAGCATGCGCTGAACCGCCCCGACGGTCTACGCGAAGCGGTGCTGATAGTTGCCGCGTTCCTGCTGTTTTACTTCAGCCTGATCGGCCCCTACGTTTTCACTCCCTGGCTGCTCGGTGGCGGGATCCTGCTGCTGCTCGCTGGCCTGTGGGGGATGTACGCTCCGCCGCGTAAAAACGCCCTGCGGGAGATCCACTGCCTGCGTGGAATGCCAAAACGCTGGGGCCTGTTTGGTGAAAACGATCAGGAGCACATCAATAATATCTCCCTGGGTATTATCGACCTGATCTATCCTCGCCACTGGCAGCTCTGGATTGCCCAGGATCTCGGTCAGCAAACGGATGTCGATATCTACCTCAATCGTCACGTCGCGCGTCAGGGACGCTTCCTGTCGCTGCACGATGAGGTCAGGAACTTCCCGCTCCAGTACTGGCTACGCAGCGCCATTATCGCCGCCGGCGCCCTGCTGGTGGTAGTGATGCTGTGGGCCAGCGTGCCGCTGAATATGCCGTTTAAATTTACGCTTTCGTGGCTCAAAGGCGCGCAGACGATTGAAGCGACGACCGTAGCGCAGTTAGAGAAGTCGCAGGTCCGCATCGGCGATACCCTGCGGCTTAAGGGCACCGGCATGTGCAATATCCACACGCCGGATACCTGGACGGCAAAAGAGAGCTCGCCGTTTATGCCGTTTGACTGCTCGCAAATCGTCTGGAACGATGCGCCTCCCCTGCCGCTGCCGGAGTCTGACGTCGTCGGCAAAGCCACCGCGCTGATGCAGTCCGTCCAGCGCCAGCTGCACCCGGACGCGGACGACGATTCGCGCGTCAGCCCGGCGCTGCGCTCGGCCATTCAGAAATCAGGCATGGTGCTGCTGGATGATTTTGGCGATATCGTGAGCAAAACGAACAGCCTGTGCTCGGCAAAAGATGACTGCACGCGCCTGAAGAATGCGCTGGTCAACCTTGGCAATACGCGCAGCTGGGATGCGCTGACCAAACGCGCCGGCTCGGGCAAGCTGGACGGCGTCAACGTGCTGTTACGCCCGGTCAGCGCCGAGTCGCTGGAAAACCTGGTGACCACCTCCACGGCGCCGTTCGTACTCCGCGAAACGTCGCGCGCGGCACAGGCGCTGAACAGCCCGGCTCCCGGCGGTTTTTTAATCGCCAGCGATGAGGGCAGCAATCTGGTCAATCAGCCGTGGCCCACCGTCAGCCTGTATGATTACCCTGCCCAGGACCAGTGGGGCGAGCTGCAGCGGCTGGCCGGAATGCTGATGCATACGCCTTTCCACGCCGAGGGTATCGTCACTAATCTCTATACCGATGCCAACGGCACGCAGCATATCAACCTACACCGCATTCCCGATCGCTCAGGGCTGTGGCGCTATCTCGGCACGACGCTGCTGCTGCTGCTGATGCTCGGCTGCGCGTTCTGGCACGGCGTGCTGGCGATCCGCCGCTACCAGCGCCATCGCCAGCGGATGGAAGAGATTCAGAAATATTATGAAAGCTGCCTGAACCCGGTGCTCATCCCCGCGCCGGAACATCACGAGTAACCCTTTGCGCGACGGGGTGTGTTAACCTGTCGCGCATTTCCCCTCGCTGGAGACTCACCATGCGCTTTGATATCGCCTGGCAGAAGGTTGATACCGTTCTGCTGGATATGGATGGCACCCTGCTCGACCTCGCCTTCGATAACTATTTCTGGCAAAAGCTGGTGCCGGAAACCTGGGGAGCCGCCCGCGGCCTTAGCCTGCAGGAGGCCAGAGAGGCGATGCGTCAGGAGTATCACGCGGTGCAGCATACGCTAAACTGGTACTGTCTGGACTACTGGAGCGAGCGCCTGAATTTGGATATTCGTGCGATGACCAGCGAGCAGGGACCGAAAGCCGCCCTGCGCGAAGATACCGTGCCGTTCCTTGATGCCCTCAAAGCCAGCGGCAAGCGGCGCATTCTGCTGACCAACGCCCATCCGCACAACCTGGCGGTCAAGCTCGAGCACACCGGTCTGGATGCACACCTTGATTTATTGCTTTCCACCCACACATTTGGTTATCCGAAAGAGGATCAGCGCCTGTGGCATGCGGTGGCTGAGGAAACCGGCTTCGATGCGCGCAAGACGCTGTTTGTGGATGACAACGAGGCGATCCTCGATGCGGCGGCGCAGTACGGTATCCGCTACTGCCTTGGGGTGACCAATCCGGATTCCGGGCTGGCGGAGAAGCGCTACGCCCGCCATCCAGGCATGAATGATTACCGGCGCCTGATCCCCTCGCTGATGCTAAAGGAGAGGCTATGAAAGAGAAGCCCGCCGTCGCCATCAGGCTGGACAAATGGCTTTGGGCAGCCCGCATCTATAAAACCCGCGCGCTGGCGCGCGAGATGATTGAAGGCGGCAAGGTGCACTATAACGGACAGCGCAGCAAGCCCGGGAAAATCGTTGAGCTGGACGCTACCCTGACGCTACGCCAGGGCAACGACGAACGCACCGTCATCGTAAAAGGCATAACTGAACAGCGCCGGCCCGCCAGCGAAGCCGTTGCGCTGTACGAAGAGACGGTAGAGAGCATCGAGAAACGCGAGAAAATGGCGCTGGCGCGCAAAATGAACGCGCTAACCATGCCGCATCCCGACAGACGTCCGGACAAGAAAGAGCGCCGCGACCTGATGAGATTTAAACACGGCGATAGTGAATAACGACCTGAACGCCAGGCGGCGCTGTTGCCAGCAAGAGAGACTATTATGACTCAACACGATCAATTACATCGTTACCTGTTTGAAAACTATGCCGTGCGCGGTGAGCTGGTTACCGTTTCAGACACTCTGGAGCAAATTCTGGCTAATCATAGCTATCCGCAGCCGGTGAAAACCGTGCTGGCGGAGCTGCTGGTGGCCACCAGCCTGCTGACCGCAACGCTGAAGTTTGCCGGTGATATTACCGTGCAGCTGCAGGGAGACGGTCCTCTCTCTCTGGCGGTGATTAACGGCACTAACCAGCAGCAGCTGCGCGGCGTCGCACGCATCCAGGGCGAGATCCCGGAAGATGCCGACCTGAAAACGCTGGTGGGTAACGGTTATCTGGTCATCACCATCTCTCCGAATGAGGGCGAGCGCTATCAGGGCGTTGTCGGTCTGGAAGGCGAAACCCTGGCCGCCTGCCTGGAAGATTACTTCCAGCGCTCGGAGCAGCTGCCGACCCGCCTGATCATTCGTACCGGCGAACATGACGGAAAACCGATGGCCGGCGGCATGCTGCTGCAGGTGATGCCGGCGCAGGACACCCAGGCCGCTGATTTCGAACACCTGGCTACCCTGACGGAGACCATTAAGGCCGAGGAGCTGTTGACCCTGCCGGCTAACGATGTCCTGTGGCGCCTGTACCATGAAGAAGAGGTCACGGTTTACGATCCGCAGAACGTGGAGTTCAAATGTACCTGCTCCCGCGAACGCTGTGCGGGCGCGCTGAAGACGCTGCCGGATGAAGAAATTGATAGCATCCTGGCCGACGAGGGCGAAATTGATATGCACTGCGATTACTGCGGCAATCACTATCTCTTCAACGCTATGGATATTGCTGAAATCCGCAATAACGCTTCTCCGGCCGATCCCCAGCTTCACTAACCATCCTGTCCGCCAGGCGCGTCGTCGGGGGGTTGCTCCCCCGCCGTTCCTGGCGTCAAGTTTTTTACGCGCGAGATGAATCGATTCCCACTGAAAGTGTTACGTAATTTTCTTTCAGGAAAGCGATTACATTCACAGTTCAGCAGTTTTTTTAATTACTTTTTAACCATTAATAAACATCTATCCCCACCAATCGCCAATTTCCTGAGATAATCCTCCCGTTTCGTGACAGGAGTCACCGTGTTTTCCGTCAGCAGGGCGTTTGTCGAGATACGTAAATCTATGAGCCTGGTCGCGGTCTATACCCCTCAATAACCCCTACAATTTAAAGCAGTATATATTGGCTAAGGAGCAGTGACATGCGCGTTAATAATGGTTTAACCCCGCAGGATCTCAAGGCTTATAGTATCAACGACGTCCAGGATATCGTCCACAATCCCGACTACGACACATTGTATCAGGAGGAGCTCGACCCCAATCTGGAAGGGTATGAGCGTGGCGTATTAACCAGTTCTGGTGCTATCGCCGTCGATACCGGTATTTTCACCGGCCGTTCGCCGAAAGATAAATATATCGTTCGCGACGATACGACCCGTGACACCGTCTGGTGGTCCGATAAGGGTAAGGGCAAGAACGACAACAAGCCGCTCTCACAGGAGACCTGGCAGCACCTGAAGGGGCTGGTTACCCATCAACTCTCCGGCAAGCGTCTGTTCATCGTTGACGCCTTCTGCGGCGCCAACGCCGACACCCGCCTGAGCGTACGCTTTATTACCGAGGTGGCCTGGCAGGCGCACTTCGTCAAAAACATGTTTATCCGCCCTACGGATGAAGAGCTGGCGGGATTTGAGCCGGATTTCATCGTCATGAACGGCGCGAAATGCACTAACCCGCAGTGGCAGGAGCAGGGGCTGAACTCAGAGAACTTCATCGCCTTCAACCTGACCGAGCGTATCCAGCTGATTGGCGGGACCTGGTACGGCGGCGAAATGAAAAAAGGGATGTTCTCGATCATGAACTACCTGCTGCCGCTGCAGGGCATCGCGTCAATGCACTGCTCGGCCAACGTCGGTGAAAAAGGCGATGTCGCCGTCTTCTTCGGCCTCTCCGGCACCGGTAAAACCACCCTTTCCACCGATCCGAAGCGCCGCCTGATCGGCGATGACGAACACGGCTGGGATGACGACGGGGTGTTTAACTTCGAAGGCGGCTGCTACGCGAAGACCATTAAGCTTTCCGAAGCCGCTGAGCCTGATATCTACCACGCCATTCGCCGCGACGCGCTGCTGGAAAACGTCGTCGTTCGCCCGGACGGCACCATTGATTTTGATGACGGCTCAAAGACCGAGAACACCCGCGTCTCCTACCCGATCTACCACATCGAGAATATTGTTAAGCCGGTATCGAAAGCGGGCCACGCGACCAAGGTTATCTTCCTGACCGCCGACGCCTTTGGCGTGCTGCCGCCGGTATCGCGCCTGACCGCCGATCAGACGCAGTACCACTTCCTCTCCGGCTTTACCGCCAAGCTGGCGGGAACCGAGCGCGGCGTGACGGAACCAACGCCGACCTTCTCCGCCTGCTTCGGCGCCGCCTTCCTGTCGCTGCACCCGACGCAGTACGCGGAGGTGCTGGTGAAACGCATGCAGGCATCCGGCGCGCAGGCCTACCTGGTGAACACCGGCTGGAACGGCACCGGCAAGCGCATCTCGATTAAAGACACTCGCGCGATCATCGACGCGATCCTCAACGGTTCACTGGATGACGCGGAAACCTTTACGCTGCCGATGTTCGACCTGCAGATCCCAATCGAGCTGCCGGGCGTGGATAGCCATATCCTCGATCCGCGCAACACCTACGGTTCGCCGGAGCAGTGGCAGGAAAAGGCCGAGCAGCTGGCGACGCTGTTTGTGGAAAACTTCGAGAAGTATACCGATACGCCGGCGGGCGCGGCGCTGGTTGCCGCAGGGCCGAAGCGCTAAGCGTGAACGAGCGTTAAGAAAAAGCCGGGCTTTGCCCGGCTTTTTTATGCCTAATCTTTATGCCTCGTTGCCCGGCTTCGCGGGCTGACAGCCTGGCGCAGCACGCTATCAGCTCTCTTTGTTCTGCCTCGCCGGCACGAGGGCGCGATGGACGGGGATCGGCAGCCATGCGCGGATCAACAGCCCGCCCCGCTCGCTGGAGCCTATCTCCAGCCGACCGTTATGGTTGTCGACAATACGCTGCACGATGGCCAGCCCCAGCCCGGTACCGCTGGTGCTGCGGGCGCTATCGCCGCGCACAAACGGCTGGAACAGGTGCTCGCGCTGCTCCGGCTTGATGCCCGGACCATCGTCCTCGACCTGGAACCACGCGCTGCTTGCTTCACTGCCGCTGCTGACCTTAATCCAGCCGTTGCCGTAGCGCGCGGCGTTCACCACCATATTGGCCAGCGCGCGCTTGATGGACAGAGGATGGATGCGCAGCGGGATCTCCCCCGCCTGCAGGTCGGTGGCAATTTCGCGCTCATAGCCGCTTTCCGCCGCGATAACCTCGCCCAGCACCGAGTTCAGGTCCGCCAGCTCCATCGGCATCTCCTGCCCGGTACGCAGATAGTCAATGAACTGCTCGATGATGGCGTTACACTCTTCGATGTCTTTATTAATCGACTCGGCAAGGTAACCGTCCTCCTCCGCCATCATCTCCGTCGCCAGGCGAATACGCGTCAGCGGCGTGCGCAGATCGTGGCTCACGCCGGCCATCAGCAGCGTGCGATCGTCAGCCAGCTGCTTAACGCCTGCGGCCATATGGTTGAAGGCGCGGGTCACCGAGCGGACCTCTGACGCCCCGTACTCGCGCAGCGGCGGCGGAATAATGCCCCGCCCAACCTGCAGCGCCGCGTGCTCAAGGTCAACCAGCGGTCGGTTCTGAATACGGATAAAGAGCCAGGCGCCGCCAATCGCCAACAGCATAATCGCCAGGGTATAGCGGAACAGCGGCGAGAAATCGCCCTGATGGATTTCCGTCAGCGGGACGCGCACCCAGATATTCGGGGAGAGCCAGGTTTTCAGCCACACCACCGGCGAGCTTTTGTTGACCTCGACCCGCACTTCGGTTGGCCCGCCGAGCTGGTGCGCCATCTGCTGACTTAAAAATTCGTAATGTTGCGCCCAGCGCAAACCCGCATCTTCCGCCGCTTCGTTGGAATAGAGCGAAATGCCCAGTTCCCGATAAATCTCGCGACGAAAGGCCGGAGGCACCACCAGCTGGGTGCCATCCTCGAGCTGCAGCTTATCGGTCATCAGCATACGGACTTCGTATGCCAGAACCTTATTAAACTGCTGCAAACTCGGCAGGATCGCGAAATTCAGCACCACCAGGTAGGTCGTCACCAGGCTGACGAACAGCAGGGTGACAATCAGCAGCAGGGTGCGAGCAAACGAACTTCGCGGCGAAAAGCGCACGCGTTTCATGCCTTAGAGCCGTCCGGTACGAAGACGTAGCCAAGGCCCCACACGGTCTGGATATAGCGCGGATGTGCCGGGTCCTCTTCCACCATGCGGCGCAGGCGGGAGATTTGCACATCGATGGAGCGCTCCATCGCCGAGTATTCGCGGCCGCGGGCAAGGTTCATCAGCTTATCGCGGGAGAGCGGCTCGCGCGGGTGGCTCACCAGCGCCTTCAGCACCGCAAACTCACCGCTGGTCAGCGGCATAGGCTCATCTTCACGGAACATCTCGCGGGTGCCGAGGTTAAGCTTGAATTTACCAAACGCGATAACCGCCTCTTCCTGCGAGGGCGCGCCCGGCAGCTCATTCGCCTGACGGCGCAGCACGGCGCGGATACGCGCCAGCAGCTCGCGCGGGTTGAAGGGTTTGGGAATGTAGTCGTCGGCGCCGATCTCAAGGCCCACGATACGGTCAACTTCTTCCCCCTTCGCCGTCACCATAATGATCGGCATCGGGTTGCTCTGGCTACGCAGGCGACGGCAAATGGACAGGCCGTCTTCGCCGGGCAGCATCAAATCCAGCACCATCAGGTGGAAGGACTCGCGGGTCAGCAGGCGATCCATCTGTTCGGCGTTGGCGACGCTTCGAACCTGGAAGCCTTGCTCGGTCAGATAACGCTCGAGCAGCGCGCGCAGGCGCATGTCGTCATCGACAACCAGAATCTTATAATTCTCTTGCATTGTTTATACTCCCAAAGGTTCACTGCAATGGTCAGTGCGTATTCTCAAAAAAGCCCGTGCCGCCCACCAGCTAAATCTGGTATATATTCCAGGCTAAATTGTTACAAAGCATATTTTACAGCAGCTTAAGTATACATTTAATCATAAGACACATTGTTTATTCTGTCGGTATTATCACGCATGACGTACCGCGCAATGCCCGACAATCAGAAGGTAGACCGATTAATGAAAACGCCGCTGATTACCCGTGAAGGGTATGAAAAACTTAAAAAAGAGATGGACTATCTATGGCGCGAAGAGCGCCCTGAAGTCACTAAAAAAGTTACCTGGGCGGCAAGTCTTGGCGACCGCAGTGAAAACGCCGACTATCAGTATAATAAAAAACGCCTGCGCGAAATTGACCGCCGGGTGCGTTATCTGAGCAAATGTCTTGAGCATCTGAAGATCGTTGATTACTCCCCGCAGCAGGAGGGTAAAGTGTTCTTCGGCGCGTGGGTCGAGATTGAAAACGATAACGGCGACAGCAAGCGCTTTCGCATCGTCGGCTACGATGAAATCTTCGGCCGCAAAGACTATATCTCGATCGACTCGCCCATGGCCCGCGCCCTGCTGAAGAAAGAGGTCGGTGACCTGGCTATCGTCCAGACGCCCGCCGGCGAAGCCAGCTGGTACGTTAACGAAATTGAATACGTCAAATAGATCCCTGGGCCATCAGGCTATTTTATCTGCCGCCTTGCGCCCGGATTTATGCCCGGAAGATTCCGAGAGACCTCCGCCGCGACTGGCATTTTGCGATGTCAGTCCGTATAACTATCCCCTGATTTTTTTGATCCAGTAGATGAAGCCAAGCCATGATGAATGATTCGCTCTGCCGCATTATTGCGGGTGAACTTCAGGCCAGGTCTGAACAGGTAGAAGCTGCCGTTCGCCTGCTTGATGAAGGGAACACCGTGCCGTTTATTGCACGTTATCGTAAGGAAGTCACCGGCGGTCTGGATGACACGCAGCTGCGTAATCTGGAAACCCGCCTCGGCTATCTCCGCGAGCTGGAAGAACGCCGTCAGTCGATCCTCAAATCGATCGGCGAGCAGGGCAAATTGACCGATGCGCTGGAAAAAGCCATCGCCACCACCCTGAGCAAAACCGAGCTCGAAGATCTTTACCTGCCGTATAAGCCCAAGCGCCGCACCCGCGGGCAGATCGCTATCGAAGCCGGGCTGGAGCCGCTGGCGGACCTGCTGTGGAACGACCCGTCCCACGACCCGGAGGCCGAAGCCGGCAAATTTATCAATGCCGACAACGGCGTGGCGGATACCAAGGCCGCCCTTGACGGCGCGCGCTATATCCTGATGGAGCGCTTCGCTGAAGATGCCGGGCTGCTGGCAAAAGTGCGCGACTATCTGTGGAAGAACGCCCATCTGGTCGCCACCGTGGTCAGCGGGAAAGAAGAGGAAGGCGCGAAGTTCCGCGACTACTTCGATCATCATGAGCCAATTTCAACCGTGCCTTCACACCGCGCGCTGGCGATGTTCCGCGGCCGCAACGAAGGCATCCTGCAGCTGGCCCTCAACGCCGACCCGCAGTTCGACGAGCCGCCGAAAGAGAGCCACTGCGAGCAGATCATTATCAGCCATCTCGGCCTGCGCCTGAATAACGCTCCGGCAGATAGCTGGCGTAAAGGGGTGGTGAGCTGGACCTGGCGCATCAAGGTCCTGATGCATCTCGAAACCGAGCTGATGGGCACCGTACGCGAACGCGCGGAAGATGAAGCCATCAACGTCTTTGCGCGTAACCTGCACGACCTGCTGATGGCGGCGCCTGCGGGGCTGCGCGCGACGATGGGCCTCGACCCGGGCCTGCGTACCGGCGTGAAGGTGGCGGTCGTTGACGGCACCGGCAAGCTGGTCGCCACCGACACCATCTATCCGCACACCGGCCAGGCGGCGAAAGCCGCGGTGGCGGTCGCCGGGCTGTGTCAAAAACACAACGTTGAGCTGGTCGCTATCGGTAACGGCACCGCCTCGCGCGAAACCGAACGCTTCTTCCTCGACGTGCAGCAGCAGTTCCCGAAGGTCACCGCGCAGAAGGTGATCGTCAGCGAAGCGGGGGCGTCGGTCTATTCGGCCTCCGAGCTGGCGGCGCTGGAGTTCCCGGACCTTGACGTTTCCCTGCGCGGCGCCGTATCTATCGCCCGCCGCCTGCAGGATCCGCTGGCCGAGCTGGTGAAGATCGATCCGAAGTCTATCGGCGTCGGCCAGTATCAGCACGATGTCAGCCAGACGCAGCTGGCGCGCAGGCTGGATGCGGTAGTTGAGGACTGTGTGAACGCCGTCGGCGTTGACCTCAATACCGCCTCCGTGCCGCTGCTCACCCGCGTCGCCGGGCTGACCCGCATGATGGCGCAGAATATCGTCGCCTGGCGCGATGAAAACGGCCAGTTCCAGAACCGCCAGCAGCTGCTGAAGGTGAGTCGCCTCGGTCCCAAAGCCTTTGAGCAGTGTGCGGGGTTCCTGCGCATCAACCACGGCGATAACCCGCTGGATGCCTCCACCGTGCACCCGGAAGCCTATCCGATCGTTGAGCGGATTCTGGCCGCTACGCAGCAGGCGCTTAAAGAGCTGATGGGTAACAGCAGCGAACTGCGCAACCTCAAGCCTGGCGAGTTCACCGATGAGAAATTCGGCGTCCCGACGGTGACCGACATCATCAAAGAGCTGGAAAAACCGGGCCGCGATCCGCGTCCGGAATTCAAAACCGCGAAGTTCGCTGACGGCGTAGAAACCATGAACGATCTGCTGCCGGGCATGGTGCTGGAAGGGGCGGTCACCAACGTCACCAACTTTGGCGCGTTTGTCGATATCGGCGTACACCAGGACGGCCTGGTGCATATATCATCGCTTTCGAATAAGTTCGTTGAAGACCCGCATACCGTGGTCAAAGCGGGCGATATCGTCCAGGTTAAGGTGATGGAAGTTGACCTGCAGCGTAAGCGTATTGCCCTGACGATGCGTCTGGATGAACAGCCCGGAGAAGGCAACGCGCGTCGCGGCGGCGGCGAGCGCCCGCAGGGCAATCGTCCGCCGGCAAAAGCGGCAAAACCGCGCGGCCGTGAAGCGCAGTCGAACGGCAATAGCGCCATGATGGACGCGCTGGCGGCGGCAATGGGTAAAAAACGCTAGCCCTCCTCTTTGCCCCCCGTTCCGGGGGGCTATCTCCTGCTAATCGCTCAGCAATATTGCGTAAACGCTTCGCGATAAATTCCAATAGTCTGTTAATAAACGCGAGCGCAAGTCTATTTATTAAATATTCATTTCATTAACCAATGAAACCTCAATTAAACAGTAATGTCAGAATGTAATATTTTATTTATTTAATCCTATCGCACAGACCTTGAGTCATATCAATAAAACAGCGAATTTCCGCACAAAGTCTATTATTACGCCAGTTATGTATTGATGATAAAAACTATTCTCATTATCATTATTTACAGTATCAATTCTTCTTCGTTGGCGATGTTCCCCGATGCCGCACAGTCGCTGCGCACGGTAAACTCTCGCTCAGTTAGCGATATATAAGTAGGCCCTATGCAATTCACTCCCGATAGCGCTTGGAAAATTACCGGTTTCTCTCGCGATATAAGCCCGGCTTACCGGCAGAAACTGTTATCCCTTGGCATGTTGCCTGGCTCCTCTTTTAACGTCGTACGCGTGGCGCCGCTTGGCGATCCTGTTCATATCGAAACCCGGCGCGTGAGCCTGGTATTACGTAAAAAGGATCTCGATTTAATAGAACTGGAAGCGGTTGCACAATAACTTCCGGCCCGGCAATAAGAGTCTGAAATATGAAAAAGTTAACCATTGGTTTAATTGGCAATCCTAACTCCGGCAAGACCACTTTATTTAATCAGCTCACCGGCGCGCGCCAGCGCGTGGGTAATTGGGCCGGCGTGACCGTTGAGCGTAAAGAGGGAGCCTTTACCACCACGGATAATCAGGTCACGCTGGTTGACCTGCCCGGCACCTATTCACTGACCACCATCTCCTCGCAAACCTCGCTGGATGAGCAGATTGCCTGTCACTATATTCTCAGCGGCGACGCCGACCTGCTGATTAACGTCGTCGATGCCTCAAACCTTGAGCGTAACCTCTACCTGACGCTCCAGCTACTGGAGCTGGGGATCCCCTGCGTTGTGGCGCTGAATATGCTGGATATCGCCGAGAAGCAGAAAATTCGCATCGACGTCGACGCTCTTTCAGCGCGGCTTGGCTGCCCGGTTATCCCGCTGGTGTCGACCCGCGGTCGCGGTATCGAAGCCCTGAAGATGGCTATCGATCGTCACCACAAAAATAAAGAGATTGAGCTGGTGCACTATCCGCAGCCGCTGCTGCGCGAGGCGGAAAAGCTGGCGCAGGCTATGTCCCGTGACATTTCATCGCGCCAGCGCTGCTGGCTCGGCCTGCAGATGCTGGAAGGCGATATTTATAGCCGCGCCTACGCCGGCGACGCCGCCGACAGGCTCGATGCCGTCCTTGCGAACCTGGGCAACGAGATTAACGATCCGGCGCTGCATATTGCCGATGCCCGCTACCAGAGCATTGCCGCCATCTGCGATGCCGTCAGCAACACCCTGACCGCCGAGCCGAGCCGCTTCACCGCCGCGATGGATAAAATCATCCTCAACCGGGTGCTTGGGCTGCCCATTTTTCTGTTCGTCATGTATCTGATGTTTTTACTGGCCATCAACATCGGCGGCGCCCTGCAGCCGATATTCGACGCCGGATCGGTAGCTATCTTTATCCACGGCATTCAGTGGCTGGGCTATACCCTGCATCTGCCGGAGTGGCTGACCGTATTCCTCGCCCAGGGGGTCGGCGGCGGCATCAACACCGTGCTGCCGCTGGTGCCGCAAATCGGCATGATGTACCTGTTCCTCTCCTTCCTCGAAGACTCCGGCTATATGGCGCGCGCGGCGTTCGTGATGGATCGACTGATGCAGGCGCTGGGCCTGCCGGGGAAATCCTTCGTGCCGCTGATTGTTGGCTTCGGCTGCAACGTGCCGTCGGTGATGGGCGCGCGTACGCTGGATGCGCCGCGCGAGCGCCTGATGACGATCATGATGGCGCCGTTTATGTCCTGCGGCGCGCGGCTGGCTATCTTTGCCGTCTTCGCCGCCGCCTTCTTCGGGCAAAACGGCGCGCTGGCGGTATTTTCGCTGTACCTGCTGGGCATCGTGATGGCGATCCTCACCGGCCTGATGCTCAAGCACACCATTATGCGCGGTGAAGCCTCGCCGTTCGTGATGGAGCTGCCGGTGTATCATGTACCGCATATCAAGAGTCTGGTCATCCAGACCTGGCAGCGCCTGAAAGGCTTCGTGCTGCGGGCGGGTAAAGTCATTGTGATCGTCAGCATCTTCCTCAGCGCGTTCAACAGCTTCTCGCTCAACGGCAGGCTGGTAGATAACATTAACGACTCGGCGCTGGCGTCGGTGAGCCGGATCATTACCCCGCTGTTTAAGCCGATTGGCGTTCATGAAGACAACTGGCAGGCGACGGTCGGGCTGTTTACCGGCGCAATGGCCAAAGAGGTGGTCGTCGGCACGTTAAACACGCTTTACACCGCCGAAAACATTCAGAATGAAGCCTTTAATCCTCAGGAATTCCACCTCGGCGACGAGCTGCTGGCGGCGGCGGATGAAACCTGGCAGAGCCTGAAAAGCACCTTCAGCCTGAGCGTGCTGGCGAACCCCATTGAAGCCAGCAAAGGTGATGGCGAAATGGAAACCGGCGCCATGGGCGTGATGAGCAGCAAATTCGGCAGCGCCGCCGCGGCGTATAGCTACCTGATTTTCGTCCTGCTCTATATCCCGTGTATCTCGGTGATGGGCGCCGTCGCCCGCGAATCAAGCCGCGGCTGGATGTCGTTCTCCATTCTCTGGGGGCTGAACATCGCTTACTCGCTCTCCACGCTCTACTATCAGACCGTGAGCTTTAGCCAGCACCCACGCTACAGCCTGGCATGCATCCTCGCCGTCGTGCTGTTCAACATCGTGCTCTTTGGCCTGCTGCGCCGCGCGCGCAGTCGGGTCGACGTCTCGCTGCTGGCGACGCGCAAAACGCCGTCGTCGTGCTGCCAGAGCCCGGCCGGCGATTGCCACTAAGGAGCGATGAATGGCTTCGTTAATTGAAGTACACGATATGCTGGCTCTGCAGGGGCGCATGGCGGCCGCGCAGCTCAGCGCCCGCCTGCAGGCGCCGCAGCCGCTGATTGACGCCATGTTGGGTCGGCTCGAAGGCATGGGTAAGGTTCAGCGGATCGCCGAGGACCCGGAGGGATGCCTGTCCGGCAGCTGCAAAAGCTGCCCGGAAGGAAAGGCCTGCTTACAGGAGTGGTGGTCGCTGCGTTGAGGGCTGGTGAAGAACTGGAGAAGCGGGTCCAGAGGACCCGCCTGGCGGATTATTTATAAACGTCGGCGTTAGCGTGAACCGTTTTTTCGTTCTTCTCGCCGGCAATCACCACGAAGTATTTACCGCCGAGCTCATCCGCCTTTTCCGACAGATCGCGCTTCGCGTCCATCGGCGAGGTCGTATTGGCGGTGGTAATGCTGCCGATTTTCGTCAGATTCATCGACGCCACTTCATCTTTTTGAATCTCTTTCGCCGCAAAGGCGCCAAAAGACAGGGTTCCAATCACCAGAGATGCAACAATACTCGTTATAAGTTTCATAGTTTCAATGCTCCAGAAGGTTGTTTTTATAGATCGCGAAGACGACGGCTATCATCATTCCCCGCGACCCTCTAAGTATTACCAGGAGCCTGATTTTTGCCACAGCGCGCTAAAACGCATGGCTCAGCCGGCTTTTTAGCGCCAGCAGCGTGTCGCAAAACGCCTGCGGATGCGAAATAAACGGCGCATGCGCCGCCTTGTCGAAGACCACGGATTCACTCTTTTCCCACAGCGTATCAAGAAGAGGGACGATTTTGCGCGGTACCAGGCCGTCCAGGCGACCGTACAACCGCAGGAAAGGCATCGGCAGCGCGGCCAGCGGCTGGCGCAAATCGGCGGTTTTGAGGATTTCCAGGCCGCCGTTCAGCGTCGCTATCGACGGCATCGGCAGCGACAGGACGGTGCTTTTCAGCGCCCGCGCATCCTGGCGCGCGCTTTCGGTTCCCATGGTTTGCAGGGCAAGAAAACGCTCAACGGTGCGCTGAAAGTCATCGCCGAGCTGCTGCTGAAAACCGCTCAGCACTTCCGGCTTAATGCCCGGCCAGTCGCCGTGGGCGCTGAAGCTCGGGGACGACGCGACGGTGACCAGCGCCAGCACGCGCTGCGGATGGCGTAAGGCTACCTGGCTTGCCACCAGCCCACCCAGGCTCCAGCCCAGCCAGATGGCCTGCTCGGGGGCTTTTGCCAGCACCTGCTGCGCCATCTCCTCCAGCGACAGCGCGCCGAAGCCGCGGCTGCGACCGTAGCCCGGCAGGTCAACTACGTGCAGCGTGAAGTGCGAAGCCAGCTGCGGCGTAATGCAATCCCACACCCCGGCATTCAGTCCCCATCCGTGCAGCAGCACAAGATGACACTTCCCTTCGCCAACGGTTTGCCACCAGATGTCGTTCATCAGCTATCGTTCTCTTTTCACCAGATATGAGGGGGAAATATGCTAACAGCACACGGCTTATGCTGGCTATGCCAAATGCCGCTGGCCGTTGCCAGCTGGGGATTTTGCTCCCGCTGCGCCGCATCGCTGGCGCCCCGCCTGCCGCGGTGCCCGCGCTGCGGCCTGGCCGCCGGCGTCGACACCGCACCCTGCGGGCGCTGTATCCAGGATCCGCCGCCGTGGCAGCGGCTGGTGGCCGTCGGCGACTACCTCCCGCCGCTAAGCGGCCTGATCCATCAGCTGAAATTTACCCAACACCCGGAGCTGGCCCCGGCGCTGGCTCGCCTGCTGCTGCTGCGTATCCGCCAGAGCGAAGACCTGCCTCCTGCGGATCGGATTGTCGGCGTCCCGCTGTGGCAGCGGCGGCAGTGGCGGCGGGGTTATAACCAGAGCGATCTGCTGTGCCGCCCGCTGGCCCGCTGGACGCGCGCCGCCTGGCGCAGCGACGCGCTACGGCGCAGCCGCCCTACCGGAACCCAGCGCCAGCTCACCGCGAGGCTGCGCAAACGGAACCTGAAAAATGCGTTTCAGCTTGAATTATCCGTTCAGGGCCACCATATCGCCATTGTGGATGATGTCGTCACAACCGGAAGCACCGTCGCCGAGATATCCCGCCTGCTTTTGCGAAACGGCGCCGCGACGGTTCAGGTATGGTGTATATGCCGTACCTTGTAGACCCCTGCTGATGGGCGTATAATAACCCAGTAAAATAGTCAACTATTAGGCCAACGCTATGATCCGTATTTCCGATGCTGCACAAGCGCACTTTGCCAAACTGCTGGTAAATCAGGAAGAAGGGACACAAATTCGCGTATTTGTGATTAATCCCGGCACCCCAAACGCTGAGTGCGGCGTATCCTACTGCCCGCCGGATGCGGTGGAAGACACCGACACGACGCTGAAGTTTGAGCAGCTGACCGCCTACGTCGACGAACTCAGCGCGCCGTACCTGGAAGACGCCGAAATCGACTTCGTGACCGATCAGCTTGGCTCCCAGCTGACGCTGAAAGCGCCAAACGCCAAGATGCGTAAAGTCTCCGACGACGCGCCGCTGATGGAGCGCGTTGAATATATGCTGCAATCGCAGATCAACCCGCAGCTGGCCGGCCATGGCGGTCGCGTGACGCTGATGGAAATCACCGAAGACAACCTGGCGATTCTGCAGTTCGGCGGCGGCTGTAACGGCTGCTCAATGGTCGATGTGACCCTGAAAGAAGGGATCGAGAAGCAGCTGCTGAACGAATTCCCGGACCTGAAAGGCGTGCGCGATCTGACCGAGCATCAGCGCGGCGAGCACTCCTACTACTAAGCCGTCCGTCATACCGCACTCCCCAGCCCGGCCGGACTTTTGCCGCCGGGCCGCCCCTTCTGGCGTTCCCCCTTCCGCATTATCGTTAGTCGTACCGGCAAACAACCCGGGAAAGAGTATGACTTAAGTCTCATATTTAAAATATTCACCGCCAGGGTGATTCTCAACCTTCACATGTTACCCGTATCATCTCTCTCAGGCTCCGCTGCTATAAAAATAGCCAGCTATCCTTTCTGATAAGAAGTGATAGTCGATTTTATGGCGCCATACAGTTTGTATCCCCGCCCGGAGCAAACGGAACAAGATTGACGTTTTACGTTACCCATAACAAATGAAAGGCCAGGTAAATTATGCCATTAGTCATCGTTGCTATCGGGGTCGCCCTGTTATTACTGCTGATGATCCGCTTCAAAATGAACGGCTTCATCGCTTTGATTCTGGTGGCGCTCGCCGTCGGACTCATGCAGGGCATGCCTCTGGACAAAGTCATCGTCTCCATCAAAAACGGCGTTGGGGGCACCCTCGGCAGCCTCGCGCTGATCATGGGCTTCGGCGCAATGCTCGGCAAGCTGCTGGCGGACTGCGGCGGCGCGCAGCGCATTGCCACCACGCTCATCGCTAAATTTGGCAAAAAGCATATTCAGTGGGCGGTGGTCCTGACCGGCTTCACCGTCGGTTTCGCACTGTTCTATGAAGTGGGCTTCGTCCTCATGCTGCCGCTGGTGTTCACCATCGCCGCGTCGGCCCGCATCCCGCTGCTGTACGTTGGCGTGCCGATGGCGGCCGCGCTCTCCGTTACCCACGGCTTCCTGCCGCCGCACCCGGGCCCGACGGCGATCGCCACCATCTTCCACGCTGATATGGGTAAAACCCTGCTCTACGGTACGCTGCTGGCCATCCCGACCGTGATCCTTGCCGGCCCGGTCTTCGCCCGCTGCCTGAAAAATATCGATAAGCCGATTCCTGAAGGCCTGCACAACCCGAAAACCTTCACTGAAGAAGAGATGCCGGGCTTTGGCGTCAGCGTCTGGACTTCTCTGGTGCCGGTGGTGCTGATGGCGACGCGCGCCGTTGCCGAAATGGTGCTGCCGAAAGGCCACGCGTTCCTCTCCTGGGCCGAGTTCTTTGGGGACCCGGTGATGGCAACGCTGATCGCCGTCCTGATTGCCCTGTTCACCTTTGGCCTCAACCGCGGCCGCTCGATGGAACAGATCAACGAAACCCTGACCTCGTCGATTAAAATCATCGCCATGATGCTGCTGATTATCGGCGGCGGCGGCGCCTTTAAGCAGGTTCTGGTTGATAGCGGCATGGATAAATACATCGCCTCGATGATGCATGAATCCAACATGTCCCCGCTGTTTATGGCGTGGTCCATTGCGGCGGTTCTGCGTATTGCGCTGGGTTCGGCGACCGTCGCGGCCATTACCGCGGGCGGTATTGCGGCTCCGCTGATCGCCAGCACCGGCGTCAGCCCGGAGCTGATGGTTATCGCCGTCGGCTCCGGTAGCGTGATTTTCTCCCACGTCAACGACCCGGGATTCTGGCTGTTTAAGGAGTACTTCAACCTGACCATCGGCGAGACCATTAAGTCGTGGTCGATGCTGGAAACGATTATCTCCGTCTGCGGTCTGGTGGGCTGTCTGCTGCTGGGAATGGTTGTGTAAGAGACGTAAGCATAAAAAAGGCCGGGTATGCGTCACGCTACCCGGCCTTTTTATTTATCGCCTTAGCCGCTTCCCGGCGACAAATTACCGCCGCCGGGGAAGCACGATCTCACTACGGTTTCTTCTTTGCCGCCGCCCTGCGGCGCTTATCTAAATCCTTGATCAGCTTATTGACCTGCGCATCGGCAAACATCTGCTCAAGCGAAGTCGCAAGCTTACGCCGCCAGTTCGGGTACTCGGTGCTGGTGCCCGGAATGTTCACCGGCGAAGCCATCTCCAGCCAGTCCTCCGGCTGCAGGCCCAGCAGCGCGCTATTGCTGTCGGCAATGTAGCGCTGCATCCCGCGGTTGAGGGTCGAGGTCATCGTCATCAGCGACGCTTTATGCCCGGCGCGCTTAGGCAGACAGCCGTACTGATGCAGCGCATCCAGCAGCCCCTGCTTCGCCAGCTCCCTGTCCTGGTACAGCCCGCGCAGCACCACTTCATCCGGATAGATCCCCAGAGATTTACCGAGCGTCAGGTCGCCGCTTTCCCAGTAGCCGCGCAGCGTTGGCAGGTCATGCGTTGTTGCCACCGCCATCGACTGCTCCGGATAGTTCTGCGGCGCGCGGAACGTCTTCTCATGATCATTTTCAAAGTACAGCACTTTGTAGGAGTAGACGCCGCTCTTACGCAGCTTGCTGACAATTTCCACCGGCACGGTGCCGAGATCTTCACCGATCACCATACAGCGATGGCGCTTGCTCTCCAGCGCCAGAATAGACAGCAGATCGTCGACCGGATACTGGACGTAGGCACCGTGATCGGCTGTTTCGCCGTACGGGATCCACCACAGGCGCAGGACCGACATCACGTGGTCGATGCGCAGCGCGCCGCAGTTTTGCATATTGGCGCGCAGCAGCTCGATAAACGGCTCATAGGCGCGGGAGACGATGATATGCGGATCCATCGGCGGCAGGCCCCAGTTTTGCCCGAGCGGCCCGAGAATATCCGGCGGAGCGCCAACGGAAGCCTTCAGGCAGTAGAGCTCGCGATCGCACCAGGTTTCAGACCCGCCCTCCGCCACGCCCACCGCCAGGTCACGATAGAGACCAATCGGCATCGCATCGCGCTGGCTGGTGTGCCAGCAGGAGGCAAACTGCGAACAGGCCAGCCACTGCAGCCAGAGGTAAAAATCCACCTCGTCGGCGTGCTCGGCACAGAAAGCCTTCACTTCCGGGCTGGAGATATCCTGATACGCCTTTGGCCAGGCCGGCCAGCCCCAGCGCAGCGGATCGAGCTCGACCTGCCGCGCGTGCAGCGCATCATACGCCGCCTGCCAGTAGAGGCTTTCCCCTTCGCGCAGAACGAACTGACGGAACTCCGTCATCGCCTCATCGCTGCGGGCCGAGAAACCTTTCCAGGCCATGCGCAGCGCGGTCATTTTCAACGTCGTGACGGCGGTGTAATCAACGTCATCCGCCTGTCGCGCCGCCCGTAAAGCCTGCTGGGTCGCCGGCAGCTGCCACCACGCCTGCGCCTCTTTGCTCAGGCGGAAATCTTCGACCGCGTTAACGTCGATATAGATAACGTTCAGCCAGCGGCGCGAGGAGGGGCTATACGGACTGGCGCTTTCCGGGTTAGCCGGATAGAGCGCATGAATCGGGTTGAGGCCAATGAACGCCCCGCCTCGCTGAGCGATTTCCGGCAGCATCGCGCGCAGGTCGCCGAAGTCGCCAATCCCCCAGTTTTTTTCCGAACGCAGCGTATACAGCTGCACGCAGGCGCCCCACAGCTTTTGCCCCTCTTTCAGGGCCTGCGGCTCGTAGCAGCGCGCCGGGGCGACAATCGCCCGACAATGCCAGCGATCGCCGTCCCGGGTGAGCGTCAGGGTATGATAGCCTTCCGGCAGCTTCGTCGGCAGCGACAGCGTGTCGCCTCCTGTTACCTGCCCCTGATACTGCTTCCCTTCTTCGGTGGTAAGGATCCACTGAAACTCACCGTGCCCGGCCACCGGCAGCGACATTTTTTTGCCGTGGGTGAAAACCTGTACATTCGGCAGCGGATTAACCGCCGCCTGCGCGGCGGTCGTCGTACGGTGCATCGCATCAAGCAGACGCTGCTTGGTCACCGCGGCAATCGACTGCGGCTTGCCGTGGGCGTTGATGTAGCTCGGGCTGATCCCCGCCGCCAGCGCGGCGTTATCAAGGCGTTTCATCTCCATAGGCCTGTCCTTAGCGTTTTGCCTGCCAGATACGTTGCTGATAATCGCGAATTGAGCGATCGGAGCTGAACATGCCGCAGCGGGCGGTATTCAGAATCGTTGCCCGGGTCCAGGCATCCTGGTCACGGTACAGCTCATCCACCTGCTTCTGCGCGGCCACATAGCCCGCGAAGTCCGCCAGCACCAGGTACGGATCGCCGCCTTTGAGCAGGCTATGCAGCATCTGGTCAAACGCGTGCTTATCACCGTCGCTGTACTTACCGCTTTCCAGCTCTTTCAGCAACGCGTCCAGCAGCTTGTCTTTCTTACGCCATTTCAGCGGATCGTAACCCTTCGCCTTCAGCGCCTTAACTTCTTCCACGGTATTACCGAAGATAAAGATGTTTTCCTCGCCCACCTGCTCGGCGATTTCAACGTTGGCGCCGTCCAGCGTACCGACGGTCAGCGCGCCGTTCAGCGCCAGCTTCATGTTGCCGGTACCGGAGGCCTCTTTACCCGCCGTCGAGATCTGTTCAGAGACGTCCGCTGCCGGGATCAGCATTTCCGCTGCCGACACGCAGTAGTCCGGCAGGAAGACCACCTTCAGCTTATCGCCAACCAGCGGATCGCTGTTGACGGCCTGTGCCACCTTGTTGATCGCGAAAATGATATTCTTCGCCAGGTAGTAGCCCGGCGCCGCCTTCGCGCCGAACAGGAATACGCGCGGTACGCGGTCGGCCTGCGGGTTTTCGCGAATCTCTTTATAGTGCGCCAGGATGTTCAGCAGATTGAGGTGCTGACGTTTGTACTCATGCAGGCGCTTGATCTGGATATCAAAAATCGCCTGCGGGTTAATATCGATCCCGGTACGGGCCTTCACAAATGCGGCGAGGCGAACCTTATTGGCCTGCTTAATCTCGCGATAGCTCTGGCGGAACGCCGCATCATCGGCGTACTTCTCCAGGTTAATCAGCTGGTCGAGATCGTTAGCCCACTCTTTTTTCAGCGATTTATCGAGCAGCGCGGCCAGGGCCGGGTTGCACTGTTTGATCCAGCGGCGCGGCGTGATGCCGTTGGTTACGTTGTGGAATTTGTTCGGCCACAGCTGGTGGTATTCCGGGAACAGATCCTTCACCACCAGCTCGGAGTGCAGCGCGGCGACGCCGTTCACCGCAAAGCCGCTGACCACGCACATGTTGGCCATGCGCACCTGCTTGTCATGCACCACCGCCAGCTTAGCCCATACCTGCTCATCGCCCGGCCAGGTTTTATCTACCAGCGTCTTAAAGCGGGCGTTGATCTCTTTGATAATCTGCATATGGCGCGGCAGCAGCGCTTTGACCAGCTTCTCGTCCCAGCACTCCAGCGCTTCAGGCATCAGCGTGTGGTTGGTGTAGGCGAAGGTTTTACTGGTGATTGCCCACGCGTCGTCCCAGCTCAGCTGGTGCTCATCGATCAGCACCCGCAGCAGTTCAGGGATCGCAATCGTCGGGTGGGTATCGTTCAGCTGAATCACTTCATAATCCGCCAGCTCGGCCAGCTTACGGCCCGCCAGGTGATGACGACGCAGAATATCGGCAACCGAGCAGGCGCACTGGAAGTACTGCTGCATCAGGCGCAGCTTTTTCCCGGCCTGGTGGTTATCGTTCGGATAGAGCACTTTGGTCAGCTTTTCCGCGTCGATACCCTGCTGCTCGGCGCGCAGGAAGTCGCCGTCGTTAAATTTCGTCAGGTTAAACGGGTGCGCGTGCTTAGCCTGCCACAGGCGCAGCGGCTGGGCGACGTTGTTGCGATAGCCCAGCACCGGCAGATCCCAGGCTTCGCCGGTAATGACAAACGCCGGCTGCCAAAGCCCGTTTTTCGAGACCTTGCCGCCTAATCCTACCTGCACGTCAAGCTGCTCATTGTGGCGGAACCACGGATAGCTGCTACGTCCCCAGTCATCCGGCGCTTCCGCCTGCTGGCCGTCGTCGAAAGATTGACGGAACAGACCGTATTGATAGTTCAGGCCATAGCCGGTCGCCGACTGGCCGACGGTGGCCATCGAATCGAGGAAGCACGCCGCCAGGCGGCCCAGACCGCCGTTACCGAGGCCCGGATCGATCTCCTCTTCCAGCAGGTCGGTCAGGTTGACGTCGTGCGCCTTCAGCTCATCGCTGCCCCCTTGATACCAGCCGAGGTTAAGCAGGTTGTTGCCGGTCAGACGGCCGATCAGGAACTCCATCGAAATGTAGTTAACGTGGCGCTGGCCTTCCGCAGCCTCGGCCGCCGGCTGCGCCGCCAGCAGCTCGGCTAACGCGCCGCTCACCGCACGCCACCACTGACGCTGGGTCATCTCAGAAGCGGACTGTAGGCCAAAATGCTGCCACTGACGCGTCAGTGCAGCCTGAAACCGATCTTTGTTAAAAGAAGTCTGTGACATAGGAAATCCGGGTCCTTTACTAAAACGTTAGCGTTAGTGTGCCGACCTCCCGGCGCAACGTCCTCATCCCGGCAGGGATTAGCCAGGGAGGAGTAGCAGGGATGAGCAAAAAGTGTGATCGCGACCACTATAACAGTAGCCTCCGGCTAAAAAGATGCTGCAAAATTCGCCGCTTCGAAACAATATATCGCTCAATTACCGTGCTAACAGATTTGTTACAGGCCACTACCGCGCGGATGAATAAAACAAGCCCTTTGTAATAATCGGCAAATAACAATTAGCTCTCCGGCAAAATAAGCATGCTTGATGAAGTAAATACGGCAAAGAGATTACTGATCAGAATTAACTGACATTAACTTAATAAAAACAAACAACTACAAAAAATGGGAATACAAGTAATTTCCCGGCAGGCGGAAGTGGAGCAAACCCAGACGGCATGCACACTGGTACCGGTTTTAGGATGCTGACGATCTTATTGAGAATTTGTGACACGGTGCAAATTCAAGAGCATAAAATTCGGACATAACTTGCAATAACTTTCATTATCGCCGACCTTATTAGATATTAATTACGAAGCGCAAAAAAAATCGCCCCTCTCTTGCACAGCGAAATGTTGAACTATGTTGATTCCGTCTAAATTAAGTCGCCCAGTCCGCCTTGAACACACCGTGGTTCGCGAACGATTGCTGGCCAAACTTTCCGGCGCGAACAATTATCGTCTCGCGCTGATCACCAGCCCCGCCGGGTACGGCAAGACCACGCTCATTTCCCAGTGGGCGGCAGGAAAAAATGAGCTCGGCTGGTTCTCGCTGGATGAAGGCGATAACCAACAGGAGCGCTTTGCCAGCTACCTGATCGCCTCGATTCAACAGGCGACCGGCGGCCACTGCGTGGCCAGCGAAAAAATGGTGCAAAAGCGCCAGTATGCCAGCCTGCCCTCGCTGTTCGCGCAGCTGTTCATCGAGCTTGCCGAGTGGCAGCGCCCGCTATTCCTCGTCATTGACGATTACCATCTGATCAATAATCCGGTGATCCACGACGCCATGCGCTTCTTCCTGCGCCATCAGCCGGAAAACCTGACGCTGGTGGTCCTGTCGCGCAACCTGCCGCAGCTGGGTATTGCCAACCTGCGCGTGCGCGATCAGCTGCTGGAAATTGGCAGCCAGCAGCTGGCGTTTACCCATCAGGAAGCCAAACAGTTTTTCGACTGCCGCCTCGCTTCGCCTATTGAGGCTGAAGACAGCAGCAGGCTGTGCGACGACGTCGCCGGTTGGGCAACGGCCCTCCAGCTTATCGCCCTCTCCGCGCGCCAGAACAACTCCTCCGCCCAGCACTCCGCCCGCCGCCTCGCCGGGATTAACGCCAGCCACCTTTCCGACTACCTAGTGGATGAGGTGCTGGACAACGTCGACGCGCGCACCCGCAGCGTACTGCTGAAAAGCTCCCTGCTGCGTTCGATGAACGATGCGCTCATCGTCCGCGTTACCGGTGAAGAAAACGGCCAGATGCAGCTGGAGGAGATTGAGCGTCAGGGGTTGTTCATGCAGCGCATGGACGATTCCGGCGAGTGGTTCCGCTACCATCCGCTGTTCGGCAGCTTCCTGCGCCAGCGCTGTCAGTGGGAGCTCGCCACCGAACTGCCCGAAATTCACCGCTCTGCGGCGGAAGGGTGGATGGCGCAGGGCTTCCCGAGCGAAGCGATTCACCACGCGCTGGCGGCCGGCGATGCCAAAATGCTGCGCGATATTTTACTTAATCACGCCTGGGGCATGTTCAACCACAGCGAGCTGGCGCTGCTCGAGCAGTCGCTGGCGGCGCTGCCGTGGTCAAACCTGCTGGAAAACCCGCGGCTGATCCTGCTGCAGGCCTGGCTAATGCAGAGCCAGCACCGCTACAGCGAAGTGAACACCCTGCTGGCCCGCGCCGAGCAGGAGATGGACGCGGAGATGGATATCGCCATGCACGGCGACTTCAACGCCCTGCGCGCGCAGGTCGCCATTAACGCCGGCGATCAGGACGAAGCCGAACGTCTGGCAATGGTGGCCTTAGAAGAGCTGCCGCTGGCAAGCTACTACAGCCGCATCGTCGCCACCTCGGTGCACGGCGAAGTTCTGCACTGCAAGGGCCAGCTGAGCAAATCGCTGGCGGTAATGCAGCAGACGGAGCAGATGGCGCGTCGCCACGATATCTGGCACTACGCCCTGTGGAGCATGATCCAGCAGAGCGAGATTCTGTTTGCCCAGGGCTTCCTGCAGGCGGCGTGGGAAATTCAGGAAAAAGCCTTCCAGCTCATCCGCGACCAGCATCTCGAACAGCTGCCGATGCACGAATTCCTGCTGCGTATTCGCGCCCAGCTGCTGTGGGCATGGGCGCGGCTGGACGAAGCCGAGGCCTCCGCGCGCGGCGGGATGGACGTTCTTTCAAGCTATCAACCGCAGCAGCAGCTGCAGTGCCTGGCGCTAATGGTGCAGTGCTCGCTGGCGCGCGGCGATCTGGACAACGCCCGCAGCCACCTGAACCGGCTGGAAAACCTGCTCGGCAACGGCCACTATCACAGCGACTGGGTGTCAAATGCCGACAAGGTGCGGGTGATCTACTGGCAGATGATCGGCGATAAAGCCTCGGCGGCCAACTGGCTGCGCCAGACGCCGAAGCCGGAGTTCGCCAATAACCACTTCCTGCAGAGCCAGTGGCGCAACATCGCCAGGGCGCAAATCCTGCTCGGTGATTTCGACTCCGCCGAAATGGTGTTGGAAGAGCTCAATGAGAACGCGCGCTCGCTGCGCCTGATGAGCGATATTAACCGCAACCTGCTGCTGCTCAACCAGCTCTACTGGCAGGCGGGACGCAAGAGCGAGGCGCAAAAGGTCCTGCTGGAAGCGCTCACGCTCGCCAACCGCACCGGCTTTATCAACCACTTTGTGATCGAAGGCGAGGCCATGGCCCAGCAGCTGCGCCAGCTTATTCAGCTTAATACGCTGCCGGAGCTGGAGCAGCATCGCGCTCAGCGCATTCTGCGCGATATCAACCAGCATCATCGCCACAAGTTCGCCCACTTCGATGAAGGCTTTGTCGAACGGCTGCTCAACCACCCGGAAGTCCCGGAGCTTATCCGCACCAGCCCGCTCACCCAGCGCGAATGGCAGGTGCTCGGCCTGATCTATTCCGGCTATAGCAACGAGCAGATCGCCGGCGAGCTTGACGTGGCGGCAACGACCATTAAAACGCACATTCGCAATCTGTATCAGAAGCTCGGGGTCGCGCACCGCCAGGATGCCGTTCAGCACGCCCAGCGGCTGCTTAAAATGATGGGATACGGCGTCTGACGCCGTTTAGCACAGCTCCAGCTGCAGGTTATTGTCCTTAATAACCTTCAGTACGCCCGCCGGCGGCATCACGTCGGTGTAGACCGCATCAACCATGCTGATGCTGCCCATGTTCACCATCGCGTTACGGCCGAACTTCGAATGATCCACCACCAGCATCACGTGACGCGAGTTTTCAATAATCGCGCGCTTGGTGCGGACCTCGTGATAGTCAAACTCCAGCAGCGAGCCGTCGCTATCGACGCCGCTGATGCCGAGAATGCCAAAATCAAGACGGAACTGGGAGATAAAATCCAGCGTCGCTTCGCCGATAATCCCGCCGTCCCGGCTGCGCAGCTCGCCGCCCGCCAGAATGATGCGGAAATCGTCCTTCGCCATTAGCGTATTGGCAACGTTGAGGTTGTTGGTGACGATGCGCAGATCGTTATGCTCCAGCAGCGCGTGCGCCACCGCTTCTGGCGTCGTACCGATATCGATAAACAGCGTCGCCCCGTCGGGGATCTGGCTGGCAACCTTGCGGGCAATGCGCTCTTTTTCCTGGGTCTGGGTCGCCTTCCTGTCGTGCCAGGAGGTGTTGACCGAGCTGGACGGCAGCGCGGCGCCGCCGTGATGGCGCAGGATCATTTTTTGTTCGGCGAGATCGTTCAGGTCACGACGAATGGTCTGCGGGCTGACGGCAAATTGCTCCACCAGCTCTTCCGTACTGACATATCCCTGTTTTTTTACCAGCTCGATAATAGCGTCATGACGTTGTGTTTGTTTCATGCAATATCCCTGGGAAAATTTGACTCGCTTATCATGGATGACGGGGAGTCTCTATGTTCGTTTTCGCACATGCTGAGTATCCACAAACGCCATCGCCAGTCCGGTCACCAGGCCGGCTACGTGCGCGCCGTTCGCAATCGACATGCCAAAAACATCAAACCATCCAGCAATTAACCATACTAAGGAGAAGAGTATCAAGCCGCGCTGTAAATAAACGCCGCTCTGCGGATCCCGCTCTCCCCGCAGCCAGACGTAGCCCATCAGCGCATACACCACGCCGGATAAGCCGCCAAACCAGGGGCCGCTAAACTGGTGTTGAACAAATCCGCTCAGCAGCGCGCTGATGACGGCGATCACCACCAGCTTGCCGCTGCCAATCCGCTTTTCAACCGCGCCGCCGAGGTACCACCACCATAGCAGGTTAAACAGAATGTGCATCAGCGAGAAGTGCATCAACGCATGGCTAAAGTAGCGCCAGACCTCGAACTTCAGCGCGGGATCGTACGGCCAGGCCAGCAGTAGCATAACCGGCTGGTCGCCAAGGACATTTTGCAGCGCAAAGACCAGCACGCAGAGCGTGAGAACCGCCCACGTAACGGGCCCGGCGTTGTGGCGCAGGGTCGCGAAGAAGGGAAAACGCTGGTAGCGCAGCCCGCTGTTGGTTTGTCCCGACTGCCAGCTTGCCGCCAGATAGCGCGGATCGGCGGGGTTTTCGAGAAAGCGGGTCAGTTCGGCCTGCACCCGCGCGGTCTGGCTCTCATCCGCCAGCCAGACGTCGCTCTGGCCGTGCTGCTGAATTGTCAGGATAACGCCCTGAGTCGCCATATAGTCGACAAACGCCTGGGCCACGCGCGGATTGGCAAAAGAGGTAATCATTAACATGCAGCGGATCGCTTATTCCACACAAAGGGGGACAGTATATACGCAAAATCATGCAGGGTGCGTGGCGACGGGCGCCGCGGGCGAGCATCGATGCCCGCAACGGAAGGCGTTCGAACCCTAAAGCCTATACGCTAACGTCTCAGAGCGTGCCGTGCGCCACTTCCGCCGGGAAGTGACGATGCCAGGCATCGAAGCCGCCGTCCACGCTGTAGACTTTGTCATAGCCCTGCTGCAGCAGATACTGCGCGGCGCCCTTGCTGCTGTTGCCGTGGTAGCACATCACCATCACCGCCGTCTCAAAGTCGTTATCACGCATAAACGCGCCCAGCGTATCGTTGGTCAGATGAAACGCACCCGGAGTGTGGCCCATCGCGTAGCTTTGCGGGTCGCGGATATCCACCAGCACCGCCATCGCCTGCTGCAGCTTCTGATGCGCCTCTTCTACGTTGATACATTCAAAGTGATCCATGTGCTCTTGTCTCTTTATTACGGGGGATTTAGCAGGCTGGTTGCCGGCCATGATTCTACTGCCTAGTTTACCGTCAGACGCGAAATAAACGCCAATATGTTACATGCATCACTCTGAAATGTTTTTTTGATGTTACCAAGGGCGCGTTTGTTTGCTATATTGAGCGATATCGAACATTTGTGAACTTAAACGAAAGTGTCAGAGGTAGCGAACGTGGAAACCAAAGATCTGATTGTGATAGGGGGAGGCATCAACGGTGCCGGTATCGCGGCAGACGCCGCCGGGCGTGGTTTATCCGTACTGATGCTGGAAGCGCGCGATCTCGCCTGCGCCACCTCCAGCGCCAGCTCAAAGCTGATTCACGGCGGGCTGCGCTACCTTGAACACTACGAATTCCGCCTGGTCAGCGAAGCGCTGGCCGAGCGTGAAGTGCTGCTAAAAATGGCGCCGCATCTCGCCTTCCCGATGCGCTTCCGCCTGCCGCACCGCCCGCATCTGCGCCCGGCGTGGATGATCCGCATTGGTCTGTTTATGTACGATCACCTGGGAAAACGCACCAGCTTACCCAGCTCAACCGGCTTGCGATTTGGTGCAGAATCGGTACTTAAACCTGAAATCGTGCGCGGTTTCGAATATTCCGACTGCTGGGTAGACGATGCGCGGCTGGTGCTGGCGAACGCGCAGATGGTGGTGCGCAAGGGCGGCGAGGTCCGTACCCGCACCCGGGCCATCTCGGCAAAACGCGAAAACGGCCTGTGGGTAGTCGAGGCGGAAGATATCGACAGCGGCGAGAAATTTACCTGGCAGGCCCGCGGTCTGGTCAATGCCACCGGCCCGTGGGTTAAACACTTCTTTGATGAAGGGATGCACCTGCGTTCACCTTACGGCATCCGTCTGATTAAAGGCAGCCACATCGTGGTACCGCGCGTGCATACCCAGAAGCAGGCCTACATTCTGCAAAACGAAGACAAGCGAATTGTCTTCGTGATCCCGTGGATGGACGAGTTCTCGATAATCGGCACCACCGACGTGGAGTACAATGGCGATCCGCAAAAAGTGGCGATCGATGAGAAAGAGATTAGCTACCTGCTCAACGCCTACAACGCTCACTTTAAAAAGACGCTGTCCCGGGACGATATCGTCTGGACCTACTCCGGCGTCCGTCCGCTATGCGACGATGAATCTGATTCACCGCAGGCGATTACCCGCGACTATACGCTCGATATTCATGACGAAAACGGCCAGGCGCCGCTGCTGTCGGTCTTTGGCGGCAAGCTGACGACCTACCGCAAGCTGGCAGAGCACGCGCTGGAGAAACTGACGCCGTACTATAAAGGCATCGGCCCGGCGTGGACCAAAACCGCCGTGCTGCCCGGGGGCGATATCGACGGCGATCGCGACGATTACGCCGCGAAGCTGCGCCGCCGCTTCGCGTTTATCAGCGAATCAATGGCCCGCCACTACGCTCGCACCTACGGCAGCAACAGCGAATGGGTGCTCGGCGAGGCGGCATCGCTTGCCGACCTCGGGGAAGATTTTGGCCACGAGTTTTATGAAGCCGAGCTGAAATATCTCGTGGAGCATGAGTGGGTGCGCAGCCTGGATGACGCCATCTGGCGCCGTACCAAACAGGGGATGTGGCTGAACGAGGAGCAGCAGGCGCGAATTAGCGCATGGCTGGCGCAGCACGTGGGAAAGTCTGAGCTCTCTGGCCTCGTAGTCAGCGCAGCCTGAGGGCGGAGTCAGTATCAAAAAAACGGGGCCTGCTGGCCCCGTTTTTTATGTCGTAACGGTGGCTACAGGCGCACCGGATCGATATGCCAGATATGGTCGGCGTACTCCTGAATCGTACGGTCGGAAGAGAAGTAGCCCATATTGGCGATGTTGAGCATCGCTTTGGTGGCCCACTCCTCCGGGTGACGATACAGCTCATCCACCTTATCCTGACAATCGACGTAGCTGCGATAATCCGCCAGCACCTGATAGTGGTCGCCAAAGTTAATCAACGAATCCAGCAGGTCGCGATAGCGTCCCGGCTCCGACGGGCTGAACAGGCCGGTACCGATTTGCGTCAGCGTCTGGTGCAGCTCCGGGTCCTGCTCGTAGTAGTCACGCGGTTTGTAGCCGCTGGCCCGCAGCGCCTCAACCTCCTCCGCGGTATTGCCGAAGATGAAGATATTCTCCTCGCCCACGTGCTCCAGCATTTCGACGTTAGCCCCGTCGAGGGTACCAATGGTCAGCGCGCCGTTGAGCGCAAACTTCATGTTACTGGTCCCGGAGGCTTCCGTTCCCGCCAGCGAGATCTGCTCGGAGAGATCCGCCGCCGGAATAATCAGCTGGGCCAGGCTAACGCTGTAGTTCGGGATAAACACCACTTTCAGCCTGTCGCCAATCTGCGGGTCGTTGTTGACCACCGCCGCCACGTCGTTAATGAGATGAATAATATGCTTGGCCATGTAGTAGGCCGAAGCGGCTTTCCCGGCGAAGATATTGACCCGCGGCACCCACTCGGCGTCGGGATCGGCCTTGATGCGGTTATAGCGCGCAATGACGTGCAGCACGTTCATCAGCTGCCGCTTGTACTCGTGGATGCGCTTGATCTGCACATCAAACAGCGCCTTCGGGTTCACCACCACGTTAAGCTGCTGGCCGATATAGTTCGCCAGCCGCTGCTTGTTCTCCAGCTTCGCCTGGCGCACCGCCTGGTTTACCGTCGGATAATCAATATGCTGCTCCAGCTCCTTGAGCTGGCTGAGATCGGTACGCCAGGTGCGGCCAATATTTTCATCCAGCACCTTCGACAGCGGCGGATTCGCCACCGCCAGCCAGCGGCGCGGGGTGACGCCGTTGGTCACGTTGGTGAAGCGCATCGGGAAAATCCGCGCAAACTCGGCAAACAGCGACTCCACCATCAGCCTCGAGTGCAGCTCGGAAACGCCGTTAACCTTGTGGCTAACCACCACCGCCAGCCAGGCCATCCGCACCTGGCGGCCGTTGGACTCGTCGATAATCGAGGTCCGGCTCAGCAGCGCGGTATCGTTGGGATACTGCTCCTGCAGCGTCTTGAGGAAGTAGTCGTTAATCTCAAAGATAATCTGCAGATGGCGCGGCAGAATTTTACCCAGCATATCGACGGGCCAGGTCTCCAGCGCTTCGCTCATCAGGGTATGGTTGGTATAGGAGAAGACCTGACAGGTCACCTCAAACGCCTCATCCCAGCCAAACTTATGCTCGTCAATCAGCAGACGCATCAGCTCCGGGATCGACAGCACCGGGTGGGTGTCGTTGAGGTGGATAGCGATTTTGTCGGCCAGGTTGGCGTAGGTTTTATGCAGCTGATAGTGGCGGCTAAGAATATCCTGCACCGTCGCGGAGACGAGGAAATACTCCTGCCGCAGGCGCAGCTCGCGCCCGGAGTAGGTGGAGTCATCCGGATAGAGCACCCGGGAGACGTTTTCGGAGTGGTTTTTATCTTCTACCGCCGCGAAATAGTCGCCCTGGTTGAATTTACCCAGATTGATCTCGCTGCTGGCCTGAGCGCTCCACAGCCGCAGCGTATTGGCGGCATCGGTATCGTAGCCCGGGATAATCTGATCGTAGGCCTCCGCGAGGATCTCTTCGGTTTCCACCCAGCGGGACTTTTTCCCCTCCTGCTGGGTTCGCCCGCCGAAGCGCACCTTATAGCGGGTATTATGGCGCTCAAACTCCCACGGGTTGCCGTATTCCAGCCAGTAGTCCGGAGACTCCTTCTGTCGGCCATCGACGATATTCTGCTTAAACATCCCGTAGTCATAGCGGATGCCGTAGCCGCGGCCGGGCAGGCCCAGCGCCGCCAGCGAGTCGAGGAAGCAGGCCGCCAGGCGCCCAAGCCCACCGTTGCCCAGCCCCGGGTCATTCTCCTCGTCGATCAGCTCTTCAAGGTTCAGCCCCATCTCCTCCAGCGCGTTGTTCACATCCTCATAGATGCCCAGCGACAGCAGCGCGTTAGAGAGGGTACGGCCAATCAAAAACTCCATCGACAGGTAGTAAACCTGGCGAACTTCCTGCGAAAGCTGGGCGCGGTTAGAGCGCAGCCAGCGCTCCACCATCCGGTCACGCACGGCAAACAGCGTGGCGTTAAGCCACTCATGCTTATTGGCGATCGCCGGATCTTTGCCGATTATAAACATCAGCTTATAGGCGATAGAGTGCTTTAACGCCTCAACGCTCAGCGTCGGTGATGCGTAGCTAAAGGGTACATTCATCGCAATGACTCCTGGGTTACATCAAGCGTTGATAAAGTTCGCGATAAGAGCTCGCTGCGACCTGCCAGCTAAAATCCATATTCATCGCCTGACGCTGCACGTAACGCCAGAGCGAAGGGCGCGACCACAGAACGAATGCGCGCCGGATGGCTCGCAGTAGCGACAGGGCATTGCTGTCTTCAAAGACAAATCCGCTGGCCAGGCCATCGGCCAGATTTTCCAGCGAGCTGTCGGTGACGGTATCCGCCAGGCCGCCGGTACGCCGCACCAGCGGCAGCGTGCCGTACTTGAGGCCATACAGCTGCGTCAGGCCGCACGGTTCAAAGCGGCTGGGAACCAGGATAACGTCGGCGCCGCCCATGATGCGGTGCGAAAAGGCCTCGTGGTAGCCAATCTGCACGCCCACTTTGCCCGGATGTTCGGCAGCCGCGGCCAGAAAGCCCTCCTGCAGTACCGGATCGCCGGCGCCAAGCAGCGCCAGCTGTCCGCCCTGCTCCAGCAGGCCCGGCAGCGCTTCAAGCACCAGGTCCAGCCCCTTCTGGCTGGTCAGACGGCTGACCACGGCAAACAGCGGCACCTTGTCGTCCACCTTTAGCCCCATAGCAATTTGCAGCTGGCGCTTGTTCTCCGCCTTGTCTTCAAGACTGTCGCGGTCGTAGCGCGCGGCCAGCAGCAGATCGTTTTGCGGATTCCAGATATTTGCATCCACGCCGTTAAGAATGCCCGACAGGCGCCCCTCGTGCTGCCGCTGGCGCAGCAGCCCCTCCATGCCGTAGGCAAACTGCGGTTCGGTTATCTCCCGGGCGTAGGTTGGGCTGACCGCCGTAATATGGTCGGCATAGTAAAGGCCCGCTTTGAGGAACGAGAGCTGGCCGTTGAACTCAAGGCCGTGCATGTTATAAAACGACCACGGCAGCTCGATCTCGTTCATATGCCAGGAGTAGAACATCCCCTGATAGGCCAGGTTGTGCACCGTGAACACCGATTTCGCCGGGTGGCCGCGCGCCGCCAGATAGGCCGGCGTCAGGCCCGCGTGCCAGTCATGAGCATGCACTACGTCAGGGCGCCAGAAGGGATCCAGCCCGCAGGCCATTTCGCTGCCCACCCAGCCAAGCAGCGCAAAGCGCAGTACGTTATCGGTGTAGGCATACTGGTTGGTATCGTGGTAAGGACTCCCCGGGCGATCGTAGAGATGTGGGGCATCAATCAGGTAGATGCCTACGCCGTTAAAATGGCCAAACAGCAGCGTAATGCGGCCGGCAAAGGTGTCTCTGCGCGTCACCACCTGCGCATCGGGTATTCCGCGACGAATATCAGGAAACGCGGGCAGCAGCACCCGCGTATCGATACCTTCTGCAATTTGTGCTGCAGGCAGCGCACCGATAACATCCGCCAGACCGCCGGTTTTTAACAGCGGGAACATCTCTGAACATACGTGTAAGACCTGCATTATCGCTCCTGTGGGTGCCCCAACTTCCTCAGCATGTCCCGGGTGACCAGCACAATACCTTCCTCTGAGCGGTAGAACCGACGCGCATCTTCTTCCGCGTGTTCGCCAATCACCATGCCTTCCGGAATCACGCAGGCGCGGTCGATCACGCAGCGACGCAGGCGACATGAGCGCCCCACCCACACGTCTGGCAATAAGACTGCCGAATCAATGTTACAGAATGAGTTCACCCGCACGCGCGGGAACAGCACCGACTGCACCACCACCGAACCGGAGATAATACAGCCGCCGGAAACCAACGAGTTCAGCGTCATGCCGTGGCTGCCGGAGCGATCCTGGACGAATTTCGCCGGCGGCAGCGACTCCATGTGGGTGCGAATCGGCCAGTTCTGATCGTACATATCCAGCTCCGGCGTCACCGACGCCAGGTCGAGGTTCGCCTTCCAGTAGGCTTCAAGCGTCCCCACGTCGCGCCAGTAGGGTTCGGCCTCGGGATCCGACTGTACGCAGGAGAGTGGGAAAGGATGTGCATAAGCCATGCCAGCTTCGGTTATCTTCGGAATGATGTCTTTGCCGAAGTCGTGGCTGGAGTTTTCATCGTTATCATCTTCCGCCAGCAGCTCATAAAGATAATCGGCATCAAAGACATAGATCCCCATGCTGGCCAGCGATTTGCTGGCGTCGCTCGGCATGGCGGGCGGCACGGCGGGCTTTTCGACAAACTCAATGATCCTGTCGCTCTCATCGACCGCCATCACGCCGAAAGCGGATGCCTCTTCGATGGGCACCGGCATACAGGCCACGGTGCAGCGCGCCCCTTTTTCGACGTGATCGATAAGCATGCGCGAGTAGTCCTGCTTATAGATATGATCGCCGGCGAGGATCACCACGTACTCCGCCTTATAGCGGCGAATGATATCGAGGTTCTGGGTTACCGCATCCGCGGTGCCGCGATACCAGTTTTCCCCGTGCACGCGCTGCTGCGCCGGCAGCAAATCGACGAACTCGTTCATCTCCTCGCTAAAGAACGACCAGCCGCGCTGGATATGCTGTACCAGCGTGTGCGATTGATACTGGGTGATCACGCCAATACGGCGAATACCTGAGTTAATGCAGTTAGATAATGCGAAATCGATAATGCGAAACTTACCGCCAAAATGGACGGCCGGTTTTGCGCGCTTAATCGTTAAATCTTTCAGTCGGGTACCGCGACCACCCGCGAGAATCAACGCAACGGTTTTGATGGGCAGCTGACGCGCCAGCATCAACGGATCGTTCTTTTCTAGCCTAACCATGATTAACTCCTTTTTACATCCCAGCCTTCCTGCCCTTCCCGCCGCGTTGCCGCCGCGAAGCTTACCGGAAGCCTCAGGACTTACGACCTTTGAAATACGCACACTCCGTGCGCGGGCCCATGCCAGACATCCATGATGACCGGATTATTCTCTCCGGCGAACGGAAGAACGGCGTGCCATTCCCCCGCGGGTAATTCCATACTGGTAACTTCTGGGGTGGCGTTCAGCGTAATCAGCCAGCGTTCGGATAGCTGGATTTGCATACGCATCGCGCCATGCTGCCACTCATCAGCGCTCAGCGGCTGCGCGTGTTGGTTTAGCCAGCGCACGCTGCCGTCTCCCTCCTGCCACCAGCGGTTGCCGGTTAACGCGGGGATACGGCTGCGTAGATGAATCAGCGCGGCGGTGAACGCGGTGAGCCCGCTGTTCGCCTTGCCCCAGTCAAGCCAGGTCAGCGCGTTGTCCTGACAGTACGCATTGTTGTTGCCATGCTGGCTATGGCCGTGTTCATCACCCGCCAGCAGCATCGGCGTACCCTGCGACAGCAGGAGCGTCACCAGCAGGGCGTGAACGCTATCGCGCCGCCTTTCAATCACGTCGAGCGTAGCCTCTAAACCCTCTATACCATGATTGCTGCTGTAGTTATTGTTAGTCCCATCGCGATTATCTTCCCCGTTCGCCTCATTATGTTTCTGATTGAAACAGACGCAGTCGCGCAGGGTGAAGCCATCATGGGCGGTAATCAGATTGACCGCCGCCGCCGGCTGCCGACCGCTGCGCTGAAAGAGGTCGCTGGAGGCGGCAAAGCGTTGGGCGAAGTCGCCCAATGACACGTTTTGCTGCAGCCAGAAACGGCGCGCCACATCGCGAAAATGGTCGTTCCACTCGGCAAACAGCGGCGGGAAATTGCCCACCTGATAGCCGCCGGCGCCGATATCCCAGGGCTCAGCAATCAGCTTCACCTCCGCCAGCTGCGGATCGCTGCGGATCGCCTCAAACAGCGGCGCATCCTGACGAAACTCCGGCGTCCGTCCCATGACCGAAGCCAGATCGAAGCGGAAGCCGTCAACGTGGCACTCATCCACCCAGAAACGCAGGCACTGGCGGGCGTACTCCACTACCCCAGGATGGCTGAGGTTGATGGTGTTCCCGCAGCCGGTCCAGTTGTGGTAGTCGCCGTCTTCTCTTATCCAATAATAGCTACGGTTGTCGATTCCGCGCAGGGAGAAGGTCGGTCCCTCAAGGTCGATTTCAGCGCTGTGGTTCAGCACCACGTCGAGAATCACCTCGATGCCCGCGGCGTGAAGCGCCTTCACCGCGTCGCGAAATTCGTCAAGCGCGCGCTCGGGCTCGCTGGCGTAGCGCGGGTCGAGGGCGAAAATCGCCAGCGGGTTGTAGCCCCAGTAGTTGCTTAATCCCATCCGCTGCAGGCGCGGCTCGCTGGCAAACTGCGCCACCGGCATCAGCTCCAGCGCGGTAATTCCCAGCGTGTTGAAATAGTCGATCATCACCGGATGACCCAGCGCCCGGTAGGTGCCGCGAATCGCCTCGGGCAGCCCGGGATGCAGATACGTCAGCCCCTTGACGTGGGCTTCATAAATGACCGTCTGACCCCACGGCGTGCGCGGCGGTTCGTCGCCCAGCCAGTCGTAACGCAGGTCGACGACCCGCGACTTCGGCGCGATCGCCGCGCTGTCGCGGTTATCGGGCTGCCGGTCGCCGCCGTGAAGACGCTCATCGTCAGGCAGCGCGCCCTCCACCCGATGGCAGCAGGGATCGAGCAGCAGCTTCGCCGGGTTGAAGCGATGCCCCTGCCCGGGCTCCCACGGGCCGTGAACGCGATAGCCGTAGCGCAGCCCCGGCCCGACGCCGCCCAGCCAGCCGTGCCAGACGTCGCCGCTGCGCGCGGGGAGATCGAAACGTCGTTCGTTCCCCTGCTCATCGAACAGGCAAAGCTCTACCCGCTCGGCATGGGCGGAAAAGAGGGTAAAGTTCACCCCCTTCCCGTCATAGCTTGCGCCCAGCGGAGCGGGCTTTCCTGGAGAAAGCGTCGTCATTGCGCCTCCCGTACCAGCCAGATGGTTGCCAGCGGCGGCAGGGTCAGCGCGAGCGAGTGCTCGCGGCCGTGGCTGGCGATCGCCTCGCTTTCCACCGCTCCCCCGTTGCCGGTATTGCTGCCGTGGTAGTACAGCGAGTCGGTGTTCAGCTCTTCGCGCCAGCGCCCCGGCTGGTTTATCCCGAAGCGATAGCCGTGACGCGGCACCGGCGTGAAGTTGCTGGCGACGATAATCTCGTTCCCGGCCCTGTCGCGACGAACGAAGACAAACACCGAGCGCTCGTGGTCGTCCACGACCAGCCATTCAAAACCGTAGCGGTCAAAATCAAGCTCGTGCAGCGCCTTGTGCCGACGATAGGTATGGTTCAGGTCGCGCACCAGACGCTGGACGCCGTGGTGCCAGTTGTCGCCGCCTTCCAGCAGATGCCAGTCGAGGCTGGCGTCGTGGTTCCACTCCCGCCCCTGGGCAAACTCGTTGCCCATAAACAGCAGCTTTTTACCGGGGAAGGCAAACAGCCAGCCGTAGTAGGCGCGCAGGTTGGCAAACTTCTGCCACGCGTCGCCGGGCATGCGGTCGAGAATCGATTTTTTACCGTGCACCACTTCATCGTGGGACAGCGGCAGGACGAAGTTCTCGGTGTAGTTGTAGAGCATGCCGAAGGTCATCTTGTCGTGATGATGACGGCGGTGAACCGGATCGAGCTTCATGTAGTCGAGGGTGTCGTGCATCCAGCCGAGGTTCCATTTGAACCAGAAGCCGAGTCCGCCCGTCGGGGCGGGACGCGAAACTCCGGCAAAGTCGGTGGACTCTTCGGCCATGGTGACCGCGCCCGGGGTCTGTTCGCCGAGCACGCGGTTGGTGTTACGCAGGAACTCAATCGCTTCGAGATTTTCCCGCCCACCGTACTCGTTCGGTACCCACTCGCCCTCTTTCCGGCTGTAGTCGCGATAGATCATCGACGCCACCGCATCGACGCGCAGGGCGTCAATGCCGAAGCGCTCAATCCAGTACAGGGCGTTGCCCACGAGGAAGTTGCTGACCTCCCGGCGGCCGTAGTTGTAGATCAGCGTATTCCAGTCCTGGTGATAGCCTTCACGCGGGTCGCTGTGCTCGTACAGCGCGGTGCCGTCAAATGCGGCAAGGGCAAAATCATCGGCGGGAAAGTGGCCCGGCACCCAGTCGAGGATCACGTTGAGACCCGCGGCGTGCGCGGCGTGAATGAAATAGCGGAAGTCTTCCCGGGTGCCGAAGCGGCGGGTCGGCGCGTACAGCCCGGTGGGCTGGTAGCCCCAGCTGCCGTCAAACGGATGTTCGTTGACCGGCAGCAGCTCCAGATGGGTAAAGCCCATCCATTTGGCATAAGGCACCAGCTGCTCCGCCAGCTCGCGATAGCTCAGCCAGAAGTTGTTGTCGGTATGGCGGCGCCAGGAGCCCAGGTGGACCTCATAAATCGAAACCGGCGCATCAAACTGGTTGGCCTGCCTGCGCTCCGGCGGCCGGTCGACTTTCTCCGGCAGGCCGCAGATCAGCGAGGCGGTATCCGGGCGCATCTGCGCTTCAAAGGCGTAGGGGTCGGACTTCACCCGCAGGTGGCCGTGCGCGTCGATCATCTCAAATTTATACAGCTGGCCGTTCTGCGCCCCGGGGACAAACAGCTCCCAAATCCCCGACTCTTTACGCAGGCGCATCGGGTGGCGGCGGCCGTCCCAGTAGTTGAACTGGCCGACGACGGAAACCCGACGGGCGTTCGGCGCCCATACCGAGAAGCGGGTGCCGGTGATGCCATCCATCGTATCGGCGTGGGCGCCGAGCGTTTCATAGGGCCGCAGGTGGGTGCCTTCGGAGAGCAGCCAGGCGTCCAGCTCCTGCAGCAGCGGGCCAAAGCGGTAAGGGTCATCGATCAGAGTGAGCTGACCGTGCCAGGTGACGGCCAGCTGATAGCGGAAAGCATTTTTTCGCCGCGGCAGAACGCCGCTAAAGAAACCGCGCGAGTCGAGGCACTCAAGCTTGCCGACTTTGCGTCCGGTTTTCGGTTCAATCACCCACACGTCGGTGGCATCGGGTAATAATGCGCGTACTTCCAGCCCGGCATCGGTGGCGTGCATGCCGAGTACGGAAAAAGGGTCCGCAAAATGGCCGGCGATAAGCTCATTAATCACGTCTCTATCAATATGATTAGACATGGTTTCATCCTGTTGTAAGTGCCGCCCTTTCCTGTATCTGGCGACTTTTTTTGACCTGAACGGCGCAGCACAATGTGCGTCCTTCTGCTCCGTCCCACCTTCAGGTAAGGAAACGTCGTTCCTTACTAAAGCATAGCCAAGGCTTTCTTACCCCCGTTGAGAAAAATCGAACATCCGCGTGTACTCCGTGTATTACGCAAAAAAAGGGGGTGTCAGACACCCCCTTTTTATTCATCCTGTGATTTACGCTAGCTGCCGCAGCATGCGGCGTAGCGGCTCGGCGGCACCCCACAGCAGCTGGTCGCCGACGGTGAAGGCCGAGAGATACTCCGGCCCCATATTCAGCTTACGCAGGCGACCAACCGGCGTTGTCAGGGTGCCGGTTACGGCAGCCGGAGTCAGCTCGCGCATGGTGATATCGCGATCGTTAGGAACCACTTTCGCCCACGGGTTGTGCGCCGCCAGCAGCTCCTCAACGGTGGGGATAGAAACGTCTTTTTTCAGCTTGATGGTGAACGCCTGGCTGTGGCAGCGCAGCGCGCCAACGCGCACGCACAGGCCGTCAACCGGGATAGCCGCCGAGGTGGCGAGGATTTTGTTGGTCTCAGCCTGGCCCTTCCACTCTTCGCGGCTCTGGCCGTTATCCAGCTGTTTGTCGATCCACGGGATCAGGCTGCCGGCCAGCGGGACGCCGAAGTTGTCCACCGCCAGCTCGCCGCTGCGGGTGAGCGAGGTCACCTTGCGCTCAATCTCCAGAATCGCGGAGGCCGGATTGGCCAGCTCCGTCGCGACGTGGCCGTGCAGCTGGCCCATCTGGGTCAGCAGCTCACGCATATGGCGCGCGCCGCCGCCGGAGGCCGCCTGGTAAGTCGCCACGCTGACCCACTCGACTAAATCCTGGGCAAACAGGCCGCCGAGGGACATCAGCATCAGGCTAACGGTACAGTTACCGCCGACAAAGGTCTTGACGCCATTGTTCAGGCCGGCGGTAATCACGTCCTGGTTAACCGGGTCAAGAATAATGATCGCATCGTCCTTCATGCGCAGCGAGGAGGCCGCGTCAATCCAGTAACCCTGCCAGCCGCTTTCACGCAGCTTTGGATATACGTCGTTGGTATAATCGCCGCCCTGGCACGTCACAATAATATCCAGCGCCTTCAGCGCCTCCAGGTCAAACGCATCCTGAAGCGTACCGGTGCTGCCAGCGAATGATGGCGCAGGCTGCCCCAGCTGGGAGGTGGAGAAAAAAACAGGGCGAATGGCGTCGAAATCGCGCTCTTCAACCATGCGTTGCATGAGTACAGAGCCGACCATTCCGCGCCAGCCGATAAAACCAACATTTTTCATAACGTATTTCCTGGGAGATGTGTGCTGTTTGTGCCAAGCCAGTTTCCTGCTGGATCATCCCTCACATTACAAAATGCTGCTAAAGTCGCAAGTGAAATTAATCAATGATTGCCCGGCAATCAGTAAAGCAGCTTATCTCATGCGCCAGCGGCCACCGTCGGCGTTTATAAAAACCCTATAGATTATCCGTGTAAGCGTAGCGAAAAGGGAATCATTTCCGCCGCAGTTTCGTTGATCTGGGTTATGGATTCGCGCGGAAACAGGGCGTTGAGGCGGGGATAAAAAACGGCGTTAGCCGTCGGGCGAAAAGAGCCCGACAGCGCTGCGCCGGGCCCTCTTATTAACGTTTAGCTGAGCAGCGAAAACGCAATCATACCGACGATGGCGCCGGTGGTGCCGAGGATAGTTTCCATCAGGGTCCAGGTCTTCAGCGTCTGGGCTTCCGTTGCGCCGGTAAACTAACCGAACAGCCAGAAGCCCGCGTCGTTGACGTGGCTCACGACGATTGAGCCGCCGGCGATGCAGATGGAAAGAGCCGCCATCTGCGCGCCGCTGTAGTTCAGCTGCTCGATAACCGGCATCACCAGACCGACAGCCGTTAGGCAGGCGACCGTCGCGGAGCCCTGGATAATGCGCACCGCGGCCGCCAGCACGAAGCAGGTAATCGCAATCGGCAGCCCCATCCCGGTCAGCGCTTCGCCGAGCGCCGGGCCGACGCCGGAGTCAACCAGCACCTGCTTAAAGACGCCGCCCGCGCCGATAACCAGCAGGATAATCCCCGCCGGCTGCAGCGCGTGACCGCAGATCTCCATGACGCGGTCTTTCGCCATCCCCTGGCGTACCGCCAGGCCATAAATCGCCACCAGGCACGCCACCAGAATCGCGGTGAACGGATGGCCGATAAATTCGAACCACTCATAGGTGCTGGAGCCTACCGGCACAAAGCGCGCGGCGACCGTTTTCAGCCCCACCAGCACCAGCGGCAGCAGGATCAGCGACAGGCTGAAGGCGAACGACGGCATTTTGCCTTCGCCGAGATGCGGCTCGGTCACGTCGTCCGGAATATGCAGCTCGACATAGCGGCTGATAAAGTTGCCCCACAGCGGCCCGGCGATAATCATCCCCGGGATCGCCGCGCACAGGCCAATCAGGATCATCCAGCCAAAATCGGCGTGCATTTGCGACGCCAGCAGCATCGGCGCGGGCCCCGGCAGCAGAAACGCCGCGGCGGCGGCTACGCCGGCAAACAGCGGAATGACCAGCTTCACCAGGTTGGTACCGGTATGGCGCGCCATCGAGAAGGCGACGCTAATCAGCAGCACGATGGCCACTTCGAAAAACAGCGGCAGCGCGCAGATCAGGCCGGCCAGGCCAATGGCGTAATGCGCCCGATTGTGGCCGAAAGATTTCAGCATCTTAACGGCTATCTGGTCGACGGCGCCGGTTTCGTGAAGAATCTTACCGAACATCGCCCCCAGCGCCACGACGATCGCCAGAAAGCCGAGCGTCCCGCCCATCCCTTTTTCCATGGTTGCCGCAATTTTATCCAGCGGCATCCCGGAGAAGAGACCGGCGCCAATAGAAACCACCATCAAAGCCACGAAGGCGTGCATACGCGCCTTCATGACTAAAAACAGCAGCAGCAAAACGGAGCCGACTGCTGTTAAAACAAGCGTTAATGTACTCACTATTTACTGCCTTTGTTGATCACCTCAATGGTGCTTGCGACCACGCCTTCCAGCGATTGATCTATATCGACGATTAATACATCGCCTTCGTCTGCGCCGGGTTCCTGCAGGGTTTCAAACTGCGTCACCAGCATCTGGGTTTTGAAGAAGTGGCCCTTGCGCGCCTTCAGGCGGCTTTCGATCAGGTCGAAGTCCCCTTTCAGGTAGACGAAGGAGAGGTTCGGATTGCCTTTGCGCAGAATGTCGCGATAGCTTTTTTTCAGCGCCGAACACACGATAAGCGACACTTTATTGGTCCGCTGCATGGCGAAGGCGGCGTCGTTCAGCGCCTGCAGCCACGGCGTGCGGTCGTCGTCATTCAGCGGCTCGCCGGAAGCCATCTTGTTGATATTGCTACGCGGATGCAGAAAGTCGCCGTCGAGGAACGCGGCATTCAGCCGATGCGCCACTTCGCTGGCGACGGCGGATTTTCCGCTGCCGGAAACGCCCATCAGGACATAGACGTGGTGATCATGGTTAGTCGTGCTCAAAGCTTCCTCCCACTGGACACATACGCGTTGACCTTCAGGCCGTTGGGATTCGACGTGAAAGCGCGCGCGCAGATTGATTGTTACGGGTAACTGTTATCGGTAACATTGTCATACCGGACTAATGGAGAAGCAATCACCATTGGTGCCAGAAGTGAATATGTGTGATCTACTTCAAACTTGTCAGTTTAAATAGATCCGCCCGGTGACAATGTGAAACCTAAATCTAACATCTTAGGGGTAACTGTTTCACCACGAATACGTGCCAGCAGACGCTCGGCGCCGATGCGCCCCATCCGCTCGCGCGGCGTCAGCACGCTGGCAAGGCGCGGCTCCATCACCTGGCCAATATCGTGGCCGTGGAAGCCGGCAATCGCCATATCATCCGGAATTTTCAATCCCAGACGCTGGCACTCAAAGGCCGCGCCGACCGCCAGGTCATCGTTGGTGCAGAAGATCCCGTCAAGCTGCGGATATTCGCGACGCGCCTGGCGCATCAGCTCAATCCCCGACGAGTAGGAAGAAGATTGTTCGACCATCACGCTATACGGCGTCATGCCCGCGTCGTGCATCGCCTGCTCATAGCCCTTCTGCTTGATAATAGTACGTTCATCAAGACGCGCACCAAGATAGGCCACGTGGCGATGGCCGCGGGCGATAATGGCGGCGGTCATCTGGCGCGCGGCGTCGAAGTTATCAAAACCGACGGCGATATCGAGGCACGGCGAGCGGCTGTCCATTAGCTCGACCACCGGGATGCCGGCGACTTCGATCATTTTCAGCGTCCGCGGCGTATGGGTACGTTCGGTGAGAATCAGGCCGTCGATGTTCCATGAGAGCATCGATTCGAGGCGTTTCTCTTCCATTTCAGGCTTATAGCCGTAGTGCGCCAGCATGGTCTGATAGCCAAAAGCATCGGTGACGCTTTCAATGCCGCGCAGCACTTCGGAAAAGACCTGGTTGGTTAACGAGGGCAGGAGCACGCCGATGGCGCGGCTGGTCGCGTTGGAGAGAATATCAGGGGCGCGATTGGGAATATAACCCAGTTCATCGAGAGCAACGGCAATCTTGCCACGCAAAGCCTCGGAAACCTGTTCCGGGTTGCGTAAAAAGCGACTGACCGTCATTTTGGTCACGCCGACAAGATCGGCTACATCCTGAAGTACGGGTCTTTTCTTTTTCATCGTCCTGACTGTGATAAATGGGAGAGATTTTCTCAGTTTATCACGGACAAAGCGCAACCTTCCCGGAGAAAAGCGCGCTAACGGCTTTATTTAGCGTTAATGGGCGAAATCGGGCGAGCGGCAGCGCCAAAAATCCCCGGCCGCGCAAGCGACCGGGTGACCGACAGAAAGCTGGCCGGAGTATTAGACCGGCGGCAGGTCGAACAGCAGAATTTCGCTGTCGCTATCGGCGTGAACCGAGATCGCCTGCTCGTCCCAAATCGCCAGGCCATCGCTGGTGGTCGCTTTGGTCCCGTTGATGGTGACCTCACCTTTTACCACCTGGATCCACACGCGACGCTCCGCGGCAATCTGGTGAACCGACTGCTCGTCCTTCAGCAGCGCCCAGCGGTAGAGCTCCATATCCTGATGCACCTTCAGCGAACCTTCGCGAGCGTCCGGCGACAGCACCAGCTGCTTGCCCTGCAGGGCATCAAACCGGCGCTGCTCGTAGCGCGGAGCGATGCCGTTTTCTTCCGGCATAATCCAGATTTGATACAGGTGCAGACGCTCGGTGCTGCTCGGGTTGTATTCCGAGTGACGCACCCCGGTACCGGCGCTCATGATCTGGAATTCGCCCGCAGGAACCTGTTCTTTGTTGCCCATGCTATCCTGGTGTTCAACCACCCCTTCCAGCACGTAGGTCAGAATTTCCATATCTTTATGCGGGTGGGTCCCGAAGCCCTGGCCGGCGTCAATCACGTCGTCGTTAATGACGCGCAGAGCGGAAAAGCCCATAAAATTGGCGTCATAATAGTTGGCGAAAGAGAACGTATGCCAGGAATCGAGCCAGCCATGATTAGCGTGACCGCGTTCGTTAGCTTTGCGTAAGTAGATCATGTTGCACCCCCGTATGTTTGCGATGGAATAAGTGTGGACTCATTCCGCTAACGATCATAGAGGGTGAAAATTGACTCCTCTGTTCAAAAAATATGAATAAGAGCAGAGGAGCTCAGAAAGCTTATTTATCGAGGATTATCGTGGCCGGAGAGGGCTGTCTGAAGCCGCGCTCAAGGATCTCCATATTGGTGAGAACCTCAGATTCCTTGATGTAATTTTCCGCCCCGTTCACCACGGTCTCGTAGAGTGAATCATAGACGCGCCCGTAGTCGCCGGGCTCCACCCGCAGCTCTTCGCGCACGCTCGCGCCGTTATCATCCACGAACTCCAGCAGGCCAATGCTTTCATCCGCCGCAAAGCCCGGCTCGCCCGGCATGATATTGGCCTTCAGGCTGGTTTCCTGCTGGTCGATGCCGTATTTGATAAACGACCCTTTATGACCGTGAACGATAAATTTCGGATACGCCAGCTTCACCAGGTGGCTGGTTTTGACAATCGCCTTCAGGTCGCCGTAGAACAGCTGAGCTTCGAAGGTATCATCCGGATTGGCCTGATTACGCAGGCTGCGAATATCGTACGCCACGCGATCCGGGCGGCCGAACAGGGAGATTATCTGATCCATCGTATGCACGCCCAGGCCATAAAAAGCGCCATCCTGCGCTAATCCGGGCTGCGTTTCCGCCGTCGGGCGATAGAGGTCGAAGTGGCTTTCAATTTCAACAATCTCACCCAGCTTACCGCTTTCAATCGCCTTCTTAGCGGTCAGGAAGCAGGAGTCAAAGCGGCGGTTCTGGTACGGCGTTACCGTCAGCCCCTTGCTCTTCGCCAGCGCAAACAGCTCTTTCGCTTCCGCCAGCGTCGGGGTAAAGGGTTTTTCCACCAGCACGTTCTTGCCGGCTTCCAGCGCGCGCTTCGCGTAGTCAAAGTGGCTATCGGCATGGGTGCAGACAATCACCAGCTTAACCTGCGGATCGTTAAGTACCTCATCGAGATCGCTGGTGAAGTGGATATGCGAATACTGCGGCGCCTGCTCTTCCGGCTTCGCGCTGCGGCGATAGATATGCGCCACGTGCCAGCGGTCTTTGCGGTGCAGAACGTAAGGAAGATGGTAGCGGGTGGTGCTTTTACCGAATCCAATAAATGCGCAGTGCAGAGTCATAACGCAGTCCTTAGTTGAGGTTTCTGCTCCTAACCATAGCGCACCCCGGCGACGAACTTAACTCTTAACCCGCTTAAGATGGCGGAAAATGACCGGCAAAAAGGCAAAAAAAAAGCCAGCACCTGGCTGGCTAAAGTAATACTGGAAGCAATGTGAGCAATGTCGTGCTTTCAGGCTTTCCGCAAGGGTCTCCCTGAATGCAGGACAATAATAATCATTCTCATTCGCACTTGTCTACTTCTTTTTGCAAAAATTAGCCGTTGACGCCTTTTTTAAAGTCAGGGATGTTGAAAGGGACCAAATGAGCGGATAAAGCCTGATATCCAGGCGCTAAGGAGAAGAGGAATGAGTGAGATAGTGATACGCCACGCCGAACCACGCGATGCAGAACCGTTACGTCAGCTGACTGCGCACCCGGAGGTCTATCACGACACGCTACAGCTTCCTCATCCGGCGATGGAAATGTGGCAGGAGCGGCTACAGCCCCGGCCTAACGGCCACCATCTGGTCGCCAGCATTGATGAGCAGGTCGTCGGCCACCTGATGCTGAGCGTTGAAACCCGTCCGCGCCGCAGCCACGTCGCGACCTTCGGTATGAGCGTGGCGGCGCCCTTTCACGGACGCGGCGTCGGCAGCGCCCTGATGCGCGAGATGATAAACCTGTGCGATAACTGGCTGCGCGTCGAACGCATTGAATTAACGGTCTTCGCTGATAACGCCTCCGCCATTGCCGTCTATCGCAAATACGGCTTTAGCGTTGAAGGTACCGGGCGTAAATTTGCGCTGCGCAACGGCGAGTACGTCGATGCTCTCTTTATGGCGCGCCTGAAAGAGTAGCCCTTCCCAACCCTCTCCCACCCGGGAGAGGGTTAAGATCGCGCTTAGTATCCGGCGGTTAAATCACCCGGCGAACGCGGGTCAGATGCGCCGTACAGCGTGCCGTCCGGGCCGACCATAATGCTTTGCGTACTGCCCATCGCCTCTTTCTGCGCCACCTTCTGCCCTCTTTCCGTCAACAGCTTCAGGGTATCCGGGCTAAAGCCCTTTTCCACCCGCAGCTCATCGGGCAGCCACTGGTGATGGAAGCGCGGCGCGTTGGTAGCTTCCGCCACGTTCATTCCAAAATCGATGGAGTTCACCACCATTTGCAGCACTGTCGTGATAATACGGCTGCCGCCCGGGCTGCCGGTCACCAGCCAGGTTTTGCCATCCTTGACCACAATCGTCGGCGACATTGACGACAGCGGGCGCTTTTTCGGCCCGACGGCGTTGGCGTCGCCGCCCACCAGCCCGTAGACGTTGGGCACGCCGGGCTTGGCCGAGAAATCATCCATCTGATTATTCATCAAAATACCGGAGTTCCCCGCCACAATGCCGGTGCCAAAAGTGGTATTCAGCGTGTAGGTCACCGCCACCGCATTGCCGTCTTTATCCACCACCGAGAAGTGAGTGGTCTGATTGCTCTCGTAAGGCGCCAGCTTGCCCGGGCGGATCTGGCTGGAGGGTTTCGCTTTGTTAATATCGATCTGTTCGGCTATCGATTTGGCGTAGGCCTTGCTGGTCAGCGCCTGCCACGGAACCTTGACAAAATCCGGGTCGCCAAGATACTCCGAGCGATCGGCATAGGCGCGCTTCTCCGCTTCCGCCATCACCTGCATAGCGTCCGCGCTGCCGAAGCCGAACTTATGCATATCGAAGTTTTCGAGGATATTGAGGATCTGCACGATGTGGATCCCCCCGGAGGAAGGCGGCGGCATCGAGAACACCTGGTAGCCGCGGTAGTCGCCGCTTATCGGCGTGCGCTCCACCGCCCGGTAGTTCGCCAGGTCCGCTTTGGTGATCAGCCCGCCGTTTTTTTGCATCTCATCGGCGATCTGATCGGCAATCGCCCCTTTATAAAAGGCGTCCGGTCCGTGCTCGGCGATCAGCTCCAGGCTTTTCCCCAGCTGTTTTTGCACCAGCTTGTCGCCCTTTTTCAGCGGCTCACCGTTTTTCCAGAAGATCGCCCGGCTGTTGGCGTGTTCCGGAATCACCTCGCTGCCGTAGGTCTTCAGGTCGTCCGCCAGCGCATCGTTGACCGTGAAGCCCTCTTCGGCCAGCTTAATCGCCGGGCGGATCACCTTGTTCAGCGGCATGGTGCCGTATTTTTCCAGCGCCAGCGAGAAGCCGGCCACGCTGCCCGGCGTGCCGGAAGCGAGATGCGAGGTCAGCGACTTTTTGCTGTCCGGGTTGCCCTGATCATCGAGGAACATATCGCGGGTCGCCTGCTCCGGCGCCATTTCGCGGAAATCAATGGCCGTCGTTTTGCCATCTTTGGTGCGCAGCATCATAAAGCCGCCGCCGCCAATATTGCCCGCCTGCGGGTGCGTGACCGCCAGCGCATAGCCCACGGCGACCGCCGCATCGACGGCGTTTCCTCCCTGGCGCAAGATATCCACGCCCACGCGGGTGGCCAGCGCGTCAACCGACGCCACCATCCCCTGCCGGGCGCGAACCGGGTGAAAGACGTCCTCTTCAACGCCGTAGGATACGGGAGGCGGGGCGGGACTTGCGGCGACGGTAAAACTCCCGCCCGCCAGCAGCAATGCGATGACCGCCTGACGCCAGAATAGTGTTGTTATCATTGCCATACTCCTGAATGTGTTTTTATCCCTGCATAAGCCTGGTTTATAAGTCCTAAAAAATCATTGTTATGCCGAAAAGGAGATACACTTAAGCGATCCCACGCACGGGAGGAGAGAATAATGAAAGCAATCCTATTTCTGGCGGCGCTGATGCCGTTGACCGTCCTGGCGCAGCCGCTTAATACCACCAACAATCCCAACCAGCCGGGGTATGTCGTCCCCAGCCAGCAGCGGATGCAAAACCAGATGCAGGCCCAGCAGCAGCAGCACCAGAACATGCTCAAGCAGGATATACAGAACCAGACGCGCGCTCAGCAGCAGCATCTGCAGACGCAGCTGAATAACGGCCAGCAGCGCGTATCGCAGAGCGGAAATTTGAACCCGTCGCAGCAGCAGGTGCTGCCGAATAATAACGGTGGCATGCTGCCGCGGCGGGCGGCCCCGTAAAGGCCGCCTGCCGGCGGATTACGGCTGGAAGTTGGGGCCGATGACGTCTATCGCATCGGTACAGATGCTGTCGACACCCCAGCGCAGCAGCTCGGCGGCGCGCTGGGGTTTATTAACGGTATACACCAGAATATGCAGGCCGGCGGCCTTCAGGCTCGCCACCCGTTCTTCATCGAGCAGCTTATGGTTGAGGTGAATCGACACGCAGCCCAGCCAGGCGGTCAGTTCGCGCCAGTCCTCACGCCACTCGTCCAGCAGTAGCCCGCGCGGCAGCTCCGGCGCCGCCTGCTGCGCCGCTTCCAGGGCGTCAATTTCAAACGATGAGAGCAGCGGCGCGGTCATGCCGTACCACAGCTCGCGGGCCGCTAAGGCCACCACCCTGCCGGTCAGCGGGCCGGTGCCGGTGGTGGGCTTAATTTCGATATTGGCCATCATGTTCAGCTTACGGCAGCGCTCCGCCACGGCGGAGAGCAGCGGCAGCGGTTCGCCTTTAAATTCGCGGCCGAACCAGCTTCCCGCATCGACGTTCAGCAGCTCGTGCCACGCCAGCTCGCCCGCCACGCCCCAGCCGTTGCTGGTACGCTCGAGGTTATCGTCGTGCAGCAAAAAGATTTGCCCGTCCTTCGACAGCTTGGCGTCGAACTCGATCATGGTATGACCAAAGCGAGCGCCGGTGTCGATAGCGGCGAGGGTATTCTCCGGCGCCAGCTTTCCGCCGCCGCGATGGGCGACGATATGGGGGTAAGGCCAGTTACTCATGCGCGTTGTCCTGTTTCACCATCAAAGAGGTGCAGATGATCCTGCGGCAGATGCAGCCACAGCGTGCTGCCCGCCGCCGGGCGCTGCTGATGTGGCAGCCTGACGACCAGCTTCTGCTCGCCCCAGCGCCCGTGGGCGAGGTTATCGGCACCTAAAATTTCCAGCGTATCCATCACCAGCGGTACGCCGCCCTCCGTTTCGGGGCCTGCGGCAAAATGCTCCGGACGGATACCGAGGGTCATCTTACGCCCGGCGTGGCGACGATGCTCGCTATTGATCGGCAGGCGCAGGCCGCCTTCCAGTTCAAAACGGCTGCCGTCATCGCTGATGCGGCCGTCCAGCAGGTTCATCGCCGGGCTGCCGATAAAGCTCGCTACAAAGCGGCTGGCCGGCTTTTCATAAACCTCTACCGGCGTGCCAATCTGCTCGGCCACGCCTTTATTCATCACCATCACCCGCTGGGCAAGGGTCATCGCCTCGACCTGATCGTGGGTGACGTACAGCGAGGTGGTTTTCAGCCGCCGGTGCAGCTGCTGAAGCTCCAGGCGCATCTGCACGCGCAGCTTGGCGTCAAGGTTCGACAGCGGCTCATCAAACAGGAATACCGCCGGGTCGCGAACGATGGCGCGGCCCATCGCCACACGCTGGCGCTGGCCGCCGGAGAGTTCGCGCGGGCGGCGCTTGAGCAGGCCATCGAGCTCCAGAATGCGCGCTGCTTCCTGCACCCGCTCGTCAATCAGGCTTTTGCCCATCCCGCGAATTTTCAGCCCCCAGGCCATATTCTCCTCCACGCTCATATGCGGGTAGAGGGCGTAGTTCTGGAACACCATCGCGATGCCGCGATCCTTCGGCTCCATCTCGGTGACGCGCTGGCGGTTAATCCAGATATCGCCGCTGGTCACCCGCTCAAGCCCGGCCACCATCCGCAGCAGCGTCGATTTGCCGCAGCCGGAAGGCCCGACCATTACAATAAACTCCCCGTCCGCGACGTCCAGCGTCAGCGGCTGAATCACCTGGGTTTTGCCATCCCAGCTTTTGGTTACTGCCTGTAGTTTAAGTCCTGCCATTTTATTTCTCACTGTCCACTAAACCGCGCACAAACGCACGCTGCATGGCTAAAACGATAACAACCGGGGGAATCAGCGTCAGCAGCATCGCCGCCATCACCTGATTCCACTGCGTGGTGCCCTCGCCGGTGGCGATCATGCCTTTGATACCCGCCACCGCGGTGCCGAGATTAACGTCCTGAATAATCAGCAGCGGCCACAGATACTGGTTCCAGCCGTAGATAAAGGTGATCACAAACAGCGCCGCGAGATTGGTTTTCGATAGCGGCAGCACGATGTCGCGGAAAAAGCGCATCGGCGAGGCGCCGTCGATGCGCGCCGCTTCAATCAGCTCATCCGGCAGGGTCATAAAGAACTGGCGGAACAGGAAGGTGGCGGTCGCCGAGGCCATCAGCGGCAGCGTCAGGCCGGCGTAGCTATCGAGCATCTTCAGGTTGGCAATCACCTCCACCGTCGGGAAGATTCGCACCTCAACCGGCAGCATCAGGGTGATAAAAATCATCCAGAAGAACAGGTTGCGCAGCGGAAAGCGGAACCAGACGATGGCGAACGCCGACAGCATCGACACCACGATTTTGCCCACCGTAATACTGAACGCCATGATGAAGCTGTTGAGCATCATCAGCCAGAACGGCGCGCTGTTGGCCCCCACGCCCTGTTTCCAGATAATGGCCATATTTTCCAGAAGATGGCCGCCGGGGATCAGCGTCATCGGCGTCTCGAAGACCGCCTTGTTGTCCAGCGTGGCCGCGACAAAAGCGACGTACAGCGGAAACAGAATGACGGCAATCCCCGCAATCAGCATGGTGTGGCTGAAAATCGTCAGCCCGGGGCGGTTCTCAATCATTGGTAGCGCACCTTACGTTCAACATAGCGGAACTGAACCACCGTCAGCACAATCACCAGCATCATCAGCACCACCGACTGCGCGGCGGAAGCGGAGAGATCGAGCCCGGCAAAACCTTCACGGTAGATCTTATAAATCAGCGTCGTCGTCGCCTGAACCGGACCGCCGGCGGTGGCGGCATCGATAACCGGGAAGGTATCGAAGAAGGCGTAAACCAGGTTAACGACCAGCAGGAAGAAGCTCACCGGCGCAATCAGCGGCAGCGCCAGCTTGAAGAAGCGGCGGATCGGACCGGCCCCGTCAATTGCCGCGGCTTCCACCAGCGAGCGCGGGATCGACTGCAGCGCGGCAAAGAAGAACAGGAAGTTGTAGCTAATCTGCTTCCATACCGACGCAAACACCACGAGGAACATCGCCTGGCCGCTGTTTTGCGCGTGGTTCCAGTCGTAGCCCATCTCGGCGAGGAAATGGGTGATCAGCCCGCGCCCCGGGTTAAAGAGGAAAATCCACAGCACCGCGGCGACCGCGGGCGCGACGGCGTAGGGCAGCAGCATCAGCGTCTGATAAAGGCGGCTGCCGCGTATCACGTAGTCGACCAGCGCGGCGAAGAACAGCGAAACGATCAGACCGCTGAACGTCACCAGCGAGCTGAACTTGATGGTGGTCCAGAATGAGTCCAGATAGTACGGGTCGTGAAACAGAGTGACGAAGTTATCCAGGCCGACGAACTGGCTGGAGAGACCAAAAGGATCGACGCTCTGCAGCGAATACCACAGCGCTTCGCCGGCGGGCCAGATAAAGAAAATAATGGTGATAATCAGCTGCGGCGCAACCAGCAGATAGGGCAGCCAGCGCGAGCGGAATACCGGACGGGTTGATGACATGAGGTTACTCTTTTGCTCAATGAGGCCAAATGATTCGCTGTTGGCGGCGATCGCCAAAGGCAGAATCCCCCGGTAAGCGCAGCGCTACCGGGGAACGTCCGTTGTATCTACTGCCCTGAATCAATCGGCATCAATACGTTACGACTTAGTCGACTGCTCGAAACGACGCAGCAGCTGGTCACCGCGCTCAACCGCTGAATCCAGCGCCTGCTGCGGGGTTTTCTTGCCGGTCCATACGCTTTCCAGCTCCTCGTCCACAACGTTGCGGATCTGCGGCATATTGCCCAGGCGCAGGCCTTTGGTGAACGGCAGCGGCGGCTTGTTCAGCATCTGACGGGTGGCGATATCGGCGCCGGGGTTCTTATCATAGAAGCCCTGCTGACGGGTCAGATCGTAAGCGGCGGTAGTGATCGGCAGATAGCCGGTTTTCTGGTGCCATTCCGCAGCGATTTCCGGTTTTGTGAGGAACTCGAGGAATTTCGCCACCCCGGTGTAGGTCTCTTTATCTTTGCCCTGCATGACCCACAGGCTCGCCCCACCGATAATGGCGTTCTGCGGCGCGCCCTTAACGTCGGCATCGTACGGCATCATGCCGACGCCGTAGTTGAATTTGGCGTACTGGCGGATATCAGCCAGCGAACCGGAGGAGGCGGTGGTAATCGCGCAGTCGCCGTTATAGAACTTCTCGGTGGACTCGTCTTTACGCCCGAAATAGCTGAAGTCGCCCTTCTTGTTCATCGCTTCCAGCATGGTGATATGCTTCACCTGCTCCGGCTTGTTGAACTCCAGAACCGCGTCGGTACCGTCGAAGCCGTTGTTCTTAGTGGCCACCGGCAGACCGTGCCAGGCGCTGAAGTTCTCAATCTGAATCCAGCCCTGCCAGCCGCTGGCGTAGCCGCACTTCATTCCGGCGGCCTTCAGCTTCGCGGTATAGGCGGCCAGATCCTGCCAGGTTTTCGGCGGCTGCTCCGGGTCTAAGCCGGCTTTTTTGAAGGCGTCTTTGTTGTAGTACAGCACCGGAGTGGAGCTGTTAAACGGCTGGGAGAGCAGATGGCCGGTTTTAGAATCGGTGTAGTAGCCGGAAACGGTCGGCACGAACTGCGACTCATCAAACTTAATGCCCGCATCGGTGAAGACCTGATACACCGGCTTGATGGCCTTCGACGCCATCATCGTCGCGGTGCCCACTTCATAAACCTGGAGGATCGCCGGGGCGTTGCCGGTACGGAATGCGGCGATACCGGCGCTCAGGCTCTGCTCGTAGTTACCTTTGTACACCGGCGTAATTTTGTAATCCGGATTGGCTTCGTTGAAACGCTGCGCCAGAGAATCAACTTCCTTACCCAGCTCCCCTTCCATTGAGTGCCAGAACGGAATGGTAGTTACTGCGAGGGCCTGGCCGGCAAATGCCAGGCTAAGCGCCAGTCCTAAAGCCGTATGTCGTAACGATATCATCGGTTATCTCTCTTGTTGTTCCAGATGCGCGATTTCACGCGTTTGATGTTCGCGGGGGTAACATGACATGCTCGAATTACAGAAAAATAACTCTTTTATTACAAAAAAAAGATAGTAAGGCGTCAGAGAGATGGCAAGACGATGAAAGATCGGAGACTGGAAAGTGGGAGCTGCGACACGTCAAGGGGATATCCCGGCCGGGTGGCCGGGAATTAGCGTGAAAGGATTGGATTATCCTCCCAGATAGGCACTACGCACCGCTTCGTTAGCCAGCAGGGCATCGCCCGTATCCTCAAGCACCACGTGGCCGTTTTCCAGCACGTAGCCGCGATCGGCGAGCTTCAGCGCCTGGTTGGCGTTCTGCTCAACGAGGAAAATGGTCATTCCCTGCTCGCGCAGCTGTTCGATGGTGTTGAAAATCTGCTGAATAATAATCGGTGCCAGGCCCAGAGAAGGCTCATCAAGCAACAGCAGGCGCGGCTGGCTCATCAGCGCGCGGCCAATCGCCAGCATCTGCTGTTCGCCGCCGGACATGGTGCCCGCGCGCTGGATGCGGCGCTCAAGCAGACGCGGGAACAGTTCGTATACCCACTTAATGCGGGTCTGGAACTGGTCACGGTCGGCAAAGAAGCCGCCCATCGCGAGGTTCTCTTCAACCGTCATACGCGAGAAGACGCGACGCCCTTCCGGAACAATCGCCACCGCTTCACGCATGATTTTCGCGGTCTGCCAGTCGGTAATATCATTACCGTCAAACACCACCTTTCCGCTGCTGGCGCGCGGGTCGCCGCACAGGGTGCCAAGCAGCGTGGTTTTACCCGCGCCGTTGGCGCCAATCAGGGTCACAATCTCACCCTGATTGATATGCAGGCTGACGTTATGCAGCGCCTGAATCTTGCCGTAGTGGGCGCTTACGTTGTCAAAAGATAACATCACTTTTTCCATGCTTATGCCTCACCAAGGTATGCGCGGATCACGTCCGGGTTGTTGCGGATCTCTTCCGGCGTTCCGTTGGCCAGCGGCGTGCCCTGGTTTACCACGTAAATGCGATCGGAAATGCCCATCACCAGCTTCATATCGTGCTCAATCAGCAGGATGGTGGTGTTGTGATGACTGCGCAGCTCGGCGATCAGCTCGTCGAGCTCCTTGGTCTCTTTGGGGTTCAGACCCGCCGCCGGTTCGTCGAGCATCAGGATTTCCGGCTGCGTCACCATGCAGCGGGCGATCTCCAGCCGCCGCTGATCGCCGTAGGCGAGGTTGCTGGCCTGGCGGTTAGCCTGCTCCAGCAGGCCGATACGCTCGAGCCAGGCGGCGGCGCGATCCAGCGCTTCGCTCTGCGCGCGGCGGAAGGTCGGCGTTTTCAGCAGCCCGGAGAAGACGCCGGTTTTCAGCTGCTGATGCTGCGCCACCAGCAGGTTTTCAATCACCGTCATCTCGCGGAACAGGCGCACGTGCTGGAAGGTACGCACGACGCCCATGCGGGCAATCTGCTGACCCGGCAGCCCTTCCAGGTGCTGGTCGCGCAGCATAATCGAACCGCCGGTCGGCTTATAGAAGCCGGTGAGGCAGTTAAACACCGTGGTCTTCCCGGCGCCGTTAGGGCCGATCAGCGAAACAATTTCCTGCGGGCGCAGCTCGAGCGACACGTTGTTGACCGCCAGCAGGCCGCCAAAGCGCATCATCAGGCCGCTTACGGATAATAATGGCTGACTCATGCCTGCTCTCCTTTGGCCTGACCTTTTTTCAGCTTCAGCTGCGGGCGCGTCATCGGCAGCAGACCCTGCGGACGCCAGATCATCATCAGCACCATCAGACCGCCCAGCATCAGCATGCTGTATTCGTTGAAATCACGCATCAGCTCGCGCGATACCACCAGTAAAATAGCCGCCAGAATGACCGCGAACTGCGAGCCCATTCCGCCCAGCACGACGATGGCCAGCACGAAGGCCGACTCGGCGAAGGTAAAGGATTCCGGACTAACGAAGCCCTGGCGGGCGGCAAACAGCGTCCCGGCGAAACCGGCAAACGCGGCGCTGATGGTAAAGGCGGTCAGCTTGATGCGCGTCGGATTGAGGCCCAGAGAACGGCAGGCAATCTCATCTTCACGCAGCGCTTCCCACGCGCGGCCCAGCGGCATGCGCAGCAGGCGGTTAATCACGAACAGCGAGAGGACCACCAGCAGCAGCGCCACCAGGTAGAGGAAAATCACCCGATCGCTGGGGTCGTATTTGACGCCAAAGAAGTTGCTGAAGGTATCCCATCCGCCTTCGCGCGCGCTGCGGCTAAACTCGAGGCCAAACAGCGTCGGCTTAGGGATCTGGCTGATGCCGTTCGGGCCGCCGGTTACCTCGGTGTTATTGAGCAGTAAAATACGCACGATTTCACCGAAGCCGAGGGTCACGATCGCCAGATAGTCACCGCGCAGGCGCAGCACCGGGAAGCCCAGCAGGAAGCCCGCGGCGGCCGAGACCAGCCCCGCCAGCGGCAGGCAGGTCCAGAAGCCGAGGCCGTAATAGTGGTTCAGCAGCGCGAAGGTATAGGCGCCGATAGCGTAGAAGCCGCCGTAGCCGAGCACCAGCAGGCCGGACAGCCCCACCACCACGTTCAGCCCCAGGCCGAGGATGATGTAAATCATGGTCAGGGTGGCGATATCCACCGTGCCGCGCGATACCATAAACGGCCACGCGACGGCGATGACCAGCAGCGCCACCAGGAACAGCTTCTGCTTAACCGTCGACCCGTCGATGGCCGGCAGAATAAACTTCGGCCCGGAGACGTTTTTCAGGGTTTTCTGGAACAGCGGGCGCATCAGCTGGAAGAGGAAGACCACCGCCGTGCCGATGAAGATCCACTGCCAGCGGATATCCGCCGCGGTATCCACGACCAGCCGGGTGCCGTCCAGCTCCAGCTGCACGCCCATAAAGACGCCAGCCAGAATAAAGAACATCACCGCAGAGAGCAGCGCCATTGCAATATGCATCGGTTTCATACTTTCTCAACCTCCGGGCGACCGAGGATGCCGGTAGGCATCACTAACAGCACCAGAATCAGCAGCGCGAAGGAGACCACGTCTTTATATTCGGTGCTGAGATAGGCGGAGGAGAGCGCTTCGGCGATCCCCAGAATCAGGCCGCCGATCATCGCGCCAGGAATACTGCCGATACCGCCCAGTACCGCGGCGGTAAAGGCTTTCATCCCGGCCATAAAGCCAATATAGGGGTTGATAACGCCGTAGAACTGGCCGAGCAGTACCCCGGCGACCGCCGCCATCGCGGCGCCGATAACAAAGGTCAGGGCAATCACGCGATCGGTGTTAATGCCCAGCAGGCTGGCCATCTTCAGGTCTTCCGCGCAGGCGCGGCAGGCGCGGCCCATGCGCGAGTAGCGGATAAACAGCGTCAGCGCCAGCATCGCCACAAAGGTGACGATCCAAATCACCAGCTGCATGGTGGTGATCGTAGCAGAGAAGTTTTCGCTGCTGCCCACCGTCCACTGGCCGTTAAACAGGCTCGGCAGCGCCACGTCGCGCGACCCTTCCGTCAGGCTGACGTAGTTTTGCAGGAAGATTGACATCCCGATAGCGGAAATCAGCGCAATCAGGCGCTTGGAGCTGCGTACCGGTCGATAGGCCACGCGTTCAATGCTCCAGCCATAGGCGCTGGCAATAATGATCGCCCCGACGAATCCGGCGGCAACCAGCAGCCAGCCGGTGTCGATGCCCATCATCATCAGCGCGGCAATGATCATGAAGGAGACGTAGCTGCCTATCATATACACCTCGCCGTGGGCGAAGTTAATCATGCCAATAATGCCGTATACCATCGTGTAACCGATGGCGATCAGCGCATAGGTACTGCCCAGCGTGACGCCGTTAAACATCTGCTGCAGAAAGTAGAGAAACTGCTCGGACATAAGGTAACCTTTCTAAACCCGACAAGGCGGGATGTTGAATCCCACTCTCAACGACTCGAGCGGCGGACGGACGGCAAACTTTCCCCTCCCCGGGAGCTCCGGGGCGGATAAGCGTCGGCGACGCATCCGCGGCTCAAACCATGACGAGTGGTTGTCTTATTTTGCGGCCGAGGATGACCCATCCGCGTGCCACTGGAAGACACCAAACTCAAATCCCTTCAAATCGCCTTTTTCGTCCCAATTCAGCGGCCCAATCACGGTTTTCGCGCCGTGAGCTTTCAGATCTTTGATTAAGTCCAGCGGCTCCTGGCTGCTGCTTCTGTCCATCGCCTGGGCTAAGGACTGCACGGCAGCGTAGGTAATCCAGACGTACGGCCCGCTCGGATCTTTTTTCTCCGCTTTCAGCGCGTCAACGATAGCGCCGTTTGCCGGATCCTGGTCATAGCGTTTTGGCATCGTCACCAGCATGCCTTCCGCCGCGGCGCCCGCGATATTAGACAGCGAGGCATTGCCCACGCCCTCAGGACCCATAAAGACGGTTTTCAGCCCGTTGGCCCGCGCCTGGCGCAGCATCTGGCCCATTTCCGGGTAATAGCCGCCGTAGTAGACGAAATCAATATTCTCTTTCTGCAGGCGAGAAAGCAGCGCCGAGAAGTCTTTCTCACCGGCGGTAATCCCGTCGAAGAAGACGATGTTGGCGTTGCCTTTTTTCAGATTCTCCTGGACCGAACGCGCCAGGCCTTCACCGTACTGCTGCTTGTCATGAATGATAGCAATACGCTGCGGTTTAACCTTTTCCAGAATATATTTTGCGGCGGTCGGCCCCTGCGAGGAGTCGAGGCCGGCGGTGCGCATGATGTACTGATAGCCGCGCTGGGTCAGCTCGGGGTTAGTGGCCCCCGGAGAGATCATCAGAATGCCTTCATCTTCGTAGATATCCGAAGCCGGCTGCGTTGAGGAGGAGCAGAGGTGGCCGATAACGTATTTAATCCCTTCGTTAACGATTTTGTTCGCCACCGCGACGGCCTGTTTCGGGTCGCAGGCATCGTCGAACTCCACGCCAACCAGCTTATCGCCCTTAACCCCGCCCTGGGCGTTAATATCTTTAATTGCCTGACGCGCGCCGTTGAACTCCATATCGCCCCATTGCGCTACCGGGCCAGACATCGCGCCAACGACGGCGACTTTTATCTCTTTGGCAATTACCGCGTGCGACATGGTCAGTGCGACTAATCCCGCAATGATTGTTTTCGCATTCCTTTTCATGCTTCAGAACCCCGTTCGTGATTTGGTGTAAATATTTTGTATTTTTATGGTTAAAAAGCATTCTGTGCTTTTATTAAACAACGCTACTTTTACCATGATCTTTAATGGTTTAGCGCAGTTTTTTACCTGAAACCAGATTAAAATCTCTATTTTTCAGGCGATTAAGCAGAGATAATATTCTGTATTAACCAGAAGATAAACAAAAAAAGACCCGTTTCCAGCATAAAATAACGATACATATGGCGGAATAAAACGCTGCATTTTAGGTTAAAACTCTGCTTATTTTTCGATCCATGACGTATTGCGCTAGCCTGCCCGTACCAGGAAAACGAATCACCTGATGAAGTCGCCAAAAACAGCGCTCCGCCGGGGAGTCATTTTCGGTACACTGGCGCATCCGTTTTGACTGGACTTGCCGCACATGAAACTGACCATTATTCGTTTAACGCACTTCAGCGATCAGGATCGCATTGATTTAGGGAAAATCTGGCTATCGCGCGATCTGGCCGAGGTTCCCGTGGATGAGAGCCACGCTATTTACGCCGCCCGCTTTAACGAGCGCCTGCTGGCCGCCGTTTGCGTGACCTTAGACGGCGCCGAGGGCGAGCTGAGCGCGCTTTGCGTGCGTGAAGTCACCCGTCGTCGCGGCGTCGGGCAGTATCTGCTGGAAGAAGTGCTGCAAAGAAATCCACAAATCATTCGCTGGCGGATGGCGAATAGCGACATTGAAGACCCACGCGTCATGTCAGCGTTTATGCAGGCCCTGGGCTTCAGCGCCCATGACGGCGGTTGGGAAAAGCATTAAAAACGCAGCGGGAGAATCCCGGATAGCGGCACATCACACCTTATCCGGGCGATGATTGCTTCAGCTTATTCAGCATGACCTTTATCCAGGCAACGATATCACTCTCATTTCACCCATAACCACCCTCTTTTCCAGGTAGCAAATTGACCATTCATTTAACCAGGATTTTTCTCTTATCCGGCCTACAAATTGACAATTTATTTAACCGAGAATTTCGCGCTACAGGCAGGCGGCAAGCTCTGAAATCCCCGGAAGCTTACATTAGTAAGTGACCGGGGTTGAGGAGCGCAGCCAACGCACCTGTAGCGTGAAAGGCGAAGGTTAAATTATTTGGCGTCGGTGGCGGTGCCATCCGCATGCCAGGTAAACACGCCGAACTCGAAGCCTTTCAGGTCGCCCTTCTCATCCCATGACAGCGGTCCCATCACGGTATCAACGGAGTTTGCCTTCAGGTATTTCGCAATGGCCGACGGGTCTTCAGACTGGTTCAGGCCCGCCTGCAGCGACTGGATCGCCGCGTAGGTAGTCCAGACAAACGCGCCGCTCGGATCCTGTTTTTTCGCCTTGATGGCGTCAACGATCGGTTTGTTCGCCGGCACCTGGTCGTAGTTCTTCGGTTTGGTGACCAGCATGCCTTCAGCGGACTGACCGGCAATGTTAGACAGGGAAACGTTCGCTACGCCTTCCGGTCCCATAAACTGCGTTTTCAGGCCGGCCGCACGCGATTGACGCAGAATCTGTCCCATTTCCGGGTGATAGCCGCCGTAGTAGACGAAGTCGATATTCTCTTTCTTCAGGCGCGCCACCAGCGTGGAGAAATCTTTCTCACCGGCGGTAATACCGTCAAAGAACACGACGTTAGCGCCGCCTTTTTTCAGGCCATCCTGCACCGCACGCGCCAGGCCTTCGCCATATTGCTGCTTGTCATGCACGATCGCGATACGCTGAGGTTTAACTTTATCGATGATATATTTCGCCGCCGTCGGGCCCTGGTCAGAATCAAGGCCGGTGGTGCGCAGAATCATTTTATATCCGCGCGCGGTCAGCTCCGGCGCCGTTGCGGCCGGGGTGATCATCAGAATGCCTTCGTCTTCATAGATATCGGACGCCGGCTGGGTAGAAGAGGAGCATAAGTGGCCGATCACGTACTTAATGCCGTCGTTGACGACCTTGTTGGCCACCGCTACCGCCTGTTTCGGGTCGCAGGCGTCATCATATTTTACGATTTGCAGCTTATTGCCTTTGATGCCGCCCTTCGCGTTAATATCGCTAACCGCCTGCTCAGCGCCGGTAAACTCCTGATCGCCATACTGCGCCACCGGGCCAGACATCGCTCCCACTACGGCAATTTTGATATCTTCCGCCAGCGCTGCGTTGCTCATTATCAAGGCGATACATCCTGCCAGTAACGCTTTACCCTTCATATTCATCCTGAAGCTCCCCACTATTATGGTTTTTTGCATTTGTTGTGATGTTGTTTTTTAGCGCATTATTCTAATTAATCACATAAGAAAAGCATATGATAGCTAGATTAAGGTCTGCCGCTCGCGCCTTTGCAGCACACTATGCTAGAACATATGCCATTTTTCAGAATTTGAAACAACAATTTTTTAGGTTATGTAACAGTTATGTGACTGAAGCAGAACGCCACTCCGCAGAGTGGCGAGATGTGAGGTTACGCGGCCAGCGCGCGCTGGATAATCGTCAGCGCCTGGCGGAATTGCGCATCGGGGATGGTTAGCGGGTAGAGGAAGCGGATAACGTTGCCGTAAACGCCGCAGGTCAGCAGCAGCAGCCCTTCAGCCAGAGCGCGCTGCTGGACGGTCTGGGCGAACGCGCTCGACGGCTCGCCGGTTTGCGGATCGAAAAACTCTACCGCAATCATCGACCCCCGCCCGCGGACGTCGGCAATCTGCGGGCACGTCGCTTTAGCCTGCTCAAGGACTTCAACCAGATGGTGGCCGAGCTCGTTTGCCCGCTGGCAAAGCTGCTCTTCGGCGATCACATCCAGCACCGCGTGGGCGGCGGCAATCGCCAGCGGGTTGCCGGCGTAGGTTCCGCCGAGACCGCCCGGCGCCGGGGCATCCATCACCTCCGCCCGCCCGGCAACCGCCGACAGCGGCATTCCGCCCGCCAGGCTTTTCGCCATGGTTATCAGGTCTGGCTGCACGCTATGGTGCTCCATCGCAAACAGCTTGCCGGTTCGCCCAAAGCCGGACTGCACCTCATCCGCAATCAGCAGGATGCCGTGGGTATCGCACAGCGCGCGCAGCGCCTGCATAAACCCAGCTGGCGCAACGTTAAACCCGCCCTCGCCCTGCACCGGCTCAATAACGATGGCCGCCACCTGATCCGCGGCGATATCGGCTTTGAAGAGGCGCTCGAGGCTTTTTATCGCCTCTTCGCTGCTGACGCCGTGCAGCGAATTGGGGTACTGAGCGTGGAAAACGGAACCCGGGAACGGACCGAAGCCGATTTTATAGGGAGCCACCTTACCGGTCAGCGCCATCGTCATGTAGGTTCGGCCGTGGAAAGCGCCGCCAAAGGTGATGATTCCCGGGCGGCGGGTCCAGGCGCGGGCAATTTTGACCGCATTCTCTACCGCTTCCGCGCCGGTAGAGAAGAAGGCCGTTTTCACGGCGCCGGAGACCGGAACCAAAGCGTTGATGCGTTCCGCCAGCGTGACGTAGCCGGCGTAGGGGACAATCTGATAGGCCGTATGGGTAAAGGCCTCCAGCTGCGAGGCCACCGCGGCGACAACTTTGGGATGCCGGTGCCCGGTATTAAGCACCGCAATTCCCGCCGCGAAATCGATAAACTCCCGGCCTTCGATATCCCACAGCGTGGCGTTCTCGGCCTTTTGCGCGTAGAAATCGCACATCACGCCCACGCCGCGCGGCGTCGCCTGCTGGCGACGCTGATTAAGATCGTTATTTTTCACCCGCCTTCTCCCTTCATGAATTGAGTAAGCCATGCCTCTCTAAAAACAATAGCGCCTGCCCGGCATTCAAGCCCAGCGGAAGAAGAAATTAATATGGCAGAAGCGTGGAGGGATAAAAAACAAAAAGCCCCGCTGGGGTAGCGAGGGCTTCTTTTGGTACCGATCGGATTTACGCTTCGATGGCGGTACGCAGTTTCTTCATGGCGTTCTTTTCAAGCTGGCGCACGCGCTCGGCCGATACACCGTAGCGATCCGCCAGCTCCTGCAGCGTGGACTTGTTGTCTTCATCCAGCCAGCGGGCGCGAATAATATCCTGGCTACGCTCGTCCAGGCCCTGCATCGCGTCGGTCAGCTTGTTTGCCGCCTGCTCTTCCCAGTTATCGTCTTCAATGCCGTCGGCAAAGTTGGACGTTTTATCCTGCAGATAGAGCACCGGCGCCATCGGCTGGCTATCGGACTCGTCGTCCGACGACATGTCGAAGGTCATGTCCTGCGCCGCCATACGCGATTCCATCTCGCGCACGTCTTTGCTCGACACGCCCAGCTCGCGGGCCACCATTTCGACTTCATCCTGGTTAAACCAGCCCAGACGCTGCTTGGTTTTACGCAGGTTAAAGAACAGCTTACGCTGGGCTTTGGTAGTCGCGACTTTCACAATACGCCAGTTACGCAGAACGTATTCGTGAATTTCGGCCTTGATCCAGTGCACGGCAAAAGAGACCAAGCGCACGCCGACTTCCGGATTAAAACGGCGTACGGCTTTCATCAGGCCGATGTTGCCTTCCTGAATCAGGTCCGCCTGCGGCAGGCCATAGCCCGAGTAGTTACGAGCAATATGAACAACAAAGCGCAGGTGAGACAGGATCAGCCTTTTCGCTGCTTCCAGATCGCCCTGGTAATGCAGCTTTTCAGCAAGCTCCCGCTCTTCATCGGCCGATAACATCGGCCATGTGTTCGCAGCCCGGATATAGGATTCCAGGTTACCAACGGGGGCTAAGGCTAAAGTTTGCATATCTTTGGTCATTCAAATCCTCTCAATCGATATCGTCTGGCGCGACAGTTCCCGCTTAGACAGCCGGGCAACAAACATGCCAGCGTTTATGAGCAACGAGAATATCACCCACATTAGTATCAGACAGTGATTTTATCCACAAGTTCCATGCAACGGTGTGAATACATTACGCACAAAATGTGACATGGAGATGAAGCGTAGGGAAGAGACGACCGGGACTCTTTCCCTGCAGAGAGACATTCAGTCAGTGCAGGGAAAGATTATACCAGAAAATTTTTAATCGGGAGTAAAGTGACGTAAATGTTGCACCGTCGCCAGCCAGGCCGCGACCCAGCCGATCATCGAGCAGACGATCAGCATCAGCAGACACTCGTCGAAGCCTAAGCCGCTGAGCTCAAACTGAGTACCGAACACTTTCGCTACTTCCGTTACCGCCGATGACAGGCGCATCACCATAATCTCCGACAGGATCAGCGACAGGAACGCGCCGCAGAAGCCCAGCAGCGCGCCGCCGTAGAGGAACGGACGCAGGATAAAACCGTCGGTCGCGCCAATCAGCTTCTGCACGTTAATGGTGTCGCGGCGGGCAAAGATGCTCAGACGCACGCTGTTGCCGATCACCAGGAACACGGCGGCCACCATCAGCACGCCGATCAGCGCCGAGACGCGGCCAACCAGCCCGGTCAGCGAGGAGAGGCGCGCAAACCAGCTGTCATCCATACGGACTTCGTCGATTCCCTGGATATGCTTAATCCGATCGCGCAGGGTGTTGAGCGAGTCGGTTCCCTGAAAATCCAGCTTCGGCACGACAATCGCCACCGCCGGCAGCGGGTTCTCTTCCAGCATATCCAGCGCGCCGCCAAAGCCGGACCAGTTGCGGAACTCGCCTAAAGCTTCATCCCGCGACAGATAGTTGACCTTCTCCACGCCCTGCTCTGCCTGCAGCTGCCCGACCACCCGCGCCGCGGCGTCATCGTCCAGCGTCTTCTCCAGATAAACGGTGATCTGCGGCGATGGATAGTACTGCGATGCCGCGCTGTTCACGTTTTTGTACACCATGTAGCACACGCTCGGCAGCGTCAGCGAAATGGCGATAACCATGACGGTCAGGAAGGTCGCCAGCGGCGTGCTTTTCAGATCCTGAACCGCGCCGTGCCAGGCGTAGCGCACCTGCTCATTGAAAACGTTACTTTTACGAGAAGCCGGATTCGGCGCCGCTTTCGGCCGCTTCGGCGCATTGCGCCCGCCGCCTGCCCCTGCGGCATTGCGGATGCGGTCAAATCGGCTGCCAAACTGGCGAATGTGGTTTATTGCGTCGCGCTTATTCACCCCAGTGGCCTCCGTGCATATGCCCGTCGCTCAGGGTCAGCATGCGATACGAACGACTGGAGATCAGCCCCAGGTCGTGCGTCGCCATCAGAACCGTGACCCCTACGCGGTTAAACTCTTCAAACAGACGTAAAATCCCCTCCGAGAGCGCCTCATCGAGGTTACCGGTCGGTTCATCCGCCAGCAGCACCGCCGGCTTGTTCACCACCGCCCGGGCGATGCCCACGCGCTGCTGCTCGCCGCCGGAGAGTTGGATAGGAAGATTTTTCGCTTTGTCCAGCAGCCCGACTTTATCCAGCGCGGCCGATACCCGGCGGCGAATATCGTCGCCGCTGGCGCCGGCAATAATCAGCGGGATCGCCACGTTATCAAACACCGTGCGATCCATCAGCAGGTGGTGATCCTGGAAAATCATGCCGATCTGGCGGCGCAAAAACGGCACCTCGCGGCTCTTCAGGCGGCTGATATCGTGGCCGCCGAACAAAATTTTGCCGGCGCTCGGCCGCTCGATGCCGCAGATAAGCTTGAGCAGGGTACTTTTCCCCGCGCCGGAGTGGCCGGTCAGGAACGCCATCTCGCCCGACTGCAGGTGGAAGTTCACCCCCTGCAGCGCTTGTCTCCCACCGAGATAGGCTTTGCTGACTTGTTCAAAGCGAATCATTATTAATCCTCTCGGGCAAAAAGTGCCTCAATAAAGTCGCCCGCGTTAAACGGACGTAGATCCTCAATACGTTCACCAACGCCAATATAGCGAATCGGAATGCCGAACTGGTCAGCGACCGAGAAGATAACCCCACCTTTCGCGGTGCCGTCCAGTTTGGTCAGCGTGATGCCGGTCAGGCCAACGGCCTCATGGAACAGTTTGGCCTGGCTAATCGCGTTCTGCCCGGTGCTGGCATCAATTGTCAGCATCACTTCATGCGGCGCATTTTCATCCAGCTTCTTCATCACGCGGACGATTTTCTTCAATTCTTCCATCAGGTGCGATTTATTCTGCAGACGGCCCGCCGTATCGGCAATCAGGACGTCAACGTTGCGCGCCCTGGCGGCCTGAATGGCGTCGAAAATAACCGAAGCCGAGTCCGCGCCGGTATGCTGCGCAATCACCGGAATATTATTCCGCTGACCCCAGACCTGCAGCTGCTCGACCGCGGCGGCGCGGAAGGTATCCCCGGCGGCCAGCATCACCGATTTGCCCTGCTGCTCAAACTGACGCGCCAGCTTGCCGATGGTGGTGGTTTTACCCACGCCGTTAACGCCAACCATCAGAATAACAAACGGCGTTTTCCCTTCAACGTTCAGCGGCTCGTCAACCTTAGCCAGAATATCGCCCATCTCTTCTTTCAACAGGCCATACAGCGCTTCGGCATCGCGGAGCTGCTTGCGGCTGGCGCCTTCGGTAAGGTGGCTAATAATCTTACGCGTCGTTTCCACGCCCACGTCGGCAATCAGCAGCTGCTCTTCCAGCTCGTCAAAGAGATCATCATCTATTTTTTTGCCGCGGAACAGACTGATAAATCCGGAACCGAGGTTCTGTTTGGTTTTAACCAGGCTGCGCTTGAGTCGGGCGAAGAAACCCTCTTTCGTCGGCTTTTCCTGCTCGATCTGAGCGGCTTCCTGCGGCTCGTCCTCTTCCTCGGCTTCCGCCGCCAGCGCCTGGGCTTCCAGCTCATCGTCCGACAGCGCAGGTTCGTCCTCAATCAGCGCCTCTTCCACGACGGCGGCCTGCGGTTGGGCGATAATTTCTTCCGGCAGCTGTTCAACAAGCGCTTCAGCAACCGCCGGCTGAGCAATCACCTCTTCCACCAGCGGCTCTTCTACCGGCGCTTCTTCGACGACGACCGGTGCAGCTTCCGGCTCTACGACAGCCGGCTCGGCGGCAAGTTCTTCCGTCGCTTCGCTAACGGCCGGCACAGCGTCTATCGCTGCCGCCGGCTGAACCGCCTCTTCCACGATGCTTTCTGCGACCGGATGAGGCTGCTCGCTTTCGACAACCTGTTCGGTAACCTCAACCACCTCAGCGGCAAAGGCCTCCGGGTCCGCTTGCTCCGGCGCCGGGGCGCGCTCCGTTTCGGCCTCAGGTGCAACGACGGCCTCAGCCGGCGCTTCCACGGCAGGAGCCTGCTCCGCAGCGTCCTGCTGCCCTTCTACTTTTTGCTCAACTTCCGTTTCCGGCGCCTGCTCTTTTTGTCCAAAGCCCAGCCAGGAAAAGAAGCCACGTTTTTTCTCTTTCGCCATTTGCGACTACACTCCTCGCTGATTATTCATGGCACAGCTTCGGCATATTCGGTCGCGGAAGCTGAAAAATAATGAAATTAGTCAGATAGTCTATCACTTAACGTAACGCGCATCACCGCCCCCGGATTAAGGTTTCGTCATCCGCCTTCGATCGCTAGAATAGCAGGCTGGAAGTTGAGACTTGAGCAGAGAGATGAAGAAACCAAACCACGCAGGCAGCGGCCAGATCCGCATTATCGGCGGACAGTGGCGGGGCCGAAAGCTACCGGTGCCGGAGAGCCCGGGCCTGCGCCCGACCACCGACCGGGTTCGTGAAACCCTTTTTAACTGGCTGGCGCCGTCTATGGTTGACGCGCTCTGCCTGGACTGCTTTGCCGGCAGCGGCGCGCTGGGGCTGGAGGCGCTTTCCCGCTACGCGGGCAGCGCCACGCTGCTGGAGATGGAGCGCGGCGTTGCCCAACAGCTGCAGAATAACCTGGCGACCCTGAAAGCCGGCAACGGCACGGTGGTCAACGCCAATACCCTGACCTGGCTTAATCAGCCCGGCACGCCGCACCAGATAGCGTTCGTCGATCCGCCTTTTCGCAAAGGGCTGCTGGAAGAGACGCTGCGGCTGCTGGAGAACAACGGCTGGCTCGCCGATGAGGCGCTGATCTACGTCGAGAGCGAAGTCGAAAATGGCCTACCGCCGGTACCGGAAAACTGGCACCTGTATCGTGAGAAAGTGGCCGGACAGGTTGCCTACCGCCTCTATCAACGAGAGGCACAAGGAGAAAAGAATGCTGATTAATCTGGGCCGGGCACTGATGCTGTGCGTATGGGCGTTTTTGCTGTTAAACCTGTTTCAGCCTTTCCCTAAGCCGCTGAATATTTTCGTCAACGTCGCGCTGATCTTTATGATCCTGATGCACGGCCTGCAGCTGACGCTGCTGAAGGCTACTCAGCCGAAAGATGCGCCGCCGCTGGGCCGCTTCGAGCAGGTGCGCATTTTTATCTTCGGCGTGTTCGAGCTGGTCGCCTGGCAGAAAAAGCTCAAGGCCACCCTGCGTAAGAAGTGATGGCGGCAGGCTCAGGGATCTGGCGTAAACGCGACGAACCTTGAGCCTCTGTAGCTCAGCACTCCCCTGTCACCCACGCTAAGCGCATAATACTGCGCCTCTTCGAGACGAAAACTGACTTCGAGCCCGCCGGTTTCCGGCCTGAAGCTGGCGTCATAGCGCATCTCGCTGCCGGCCGGAGCGACGGTTTGCTGGCGCGAGCGGCGATCGTTAATCACTCTTTCCCGCTTATTGCTCACCACTACCTGCCTTTGCAGCAGCGGCGCAGCGTCGTTGTCTCTATTTTCCCGTCGCTGCTGCGCGTAGCGCACCGATGCCGCTATCACAATGATGGCCACGACAATAATAAAAAACAGCGGGATCTTGCCCATTCGTCTTACTCCCAGGAATTCTCAGGAATCAGCATACCGCGCCTTGATTAACGTTGTCATCTGCCCGCCCGAGCCACTACACTGAGTTTTAGTACCATCAGTACAACTACTTATACCCTATGCATGGCGGGTTGCGGCCCGCAAGGCGAGGGGTATAGCGATAACAGATACAGGGACTCACTATGCTTTGGTCGTTTATTGCTGTCTGTTTTTCCGCATGGCTTTATGTCGATGCGTCCTACCGTGGACCAACCTGGCAACGCTGGTTGTTTAAACCCGTCACGCTGATTCTGCTGCTGCTCCTTGCCTGGCAGGCGCCGATGTTCAACGCCATCAGCTATCTGGTGCTGGCCGGCCTGTGCGCCTCGCTGGTCGGCGACGCGCTGACCCTGCTGCCGCGCCAGCGGGTGATGTACGCCGTCGGCGCCTTCTTCCTTTCGCACCTGCTCTATACCATCTGGTTTGCCAGCCAGATGACGCTGTCATTTTTCTGGCCGCTGCCGCTGGTGCTGCTGGTCGTTGGCGCGCTGCTGCTGGCAATTATCTGGAGCCGGCTGGAAGAGATGCGTCTGCCGGTCTTCACCTTTATCGGCATGACGCTGGTGATGGTCTGGCTGGCGGGAGAGCTGTGGTTCGTGCGCCCGACCGATACCGCCCTCTCCGGCTTTATCGGCGCCGCCTTCCTGCTGCTGGGCAATATTGTCTGGCTGGTCAGCCACTATCGCCGCCGCTTTCGCGCCGATAACGCCATTGCCGCCGCGTTCTACTTCGCCGGACACTTCCTGATCGTGCGCGCGCTATACCTCTAATTTAACCCTTGACTCTGGAGTCGACTCCAGAGTGTATCCTCTGGGCAATGAGAAAATTATCATTACCCGGAGGGTGTCATGTCGACTCCAGAAGCTCAGGACAAAAAAGTCCCCCAGTTCTCGTCATTCACATTAAAACCCGTAGCCGCACAGCCCGACGACTGCTGTACGGATGCCTCCTGCGCGGCGAAAACCCGCGAAGAGCCCCTGAACGATGCGCGCTACAGCTGGCTGGTCGACGGCATGGACTGCGCCGCCTGCGCCCGCAAGGTTGAGAACGCGGTACGCCAGGTGCCGGGCGTCAGCCAGGTGCAGGTGCTGTTTGCCACGGAAAAGCTGCTGGTGAACGCCGGGAGCGATATCCGCCCGCAGGTAGAAAGCGCGGTACGCTCGGCGGGCTACAGGCTGCGCGATGAAGATGCTCCGCAGCAGGAAACCTCCCGGCTGCGGGAGAATCTGCCGCTGATAACCCTGGTGCTAATGATGGCCCTGAGCTGGGGGCTGGAGCAGTTTAACCATCCCTTCGGCGAGCTGGCCTTCGTTGCCACTACCCTCGTTGGCCTGTGGCCGGTCGCGCGCCAGGCGCTGCGGCTGATCAAAAGCGGCAGCTGGTTCGCCATCGAGACTCTGATGAGCGTCGCCGCCATCGGCGCGCTGTTTATCGGCGCCACCGCCGAAGCCGCGATGGTGCTGCTGCTGTTCCTGATCGGCGAACGCCTTGAAGGCTGGGCCGCCAGCCGCGCTCGCCAGGGCGTCAGCGCGCTTATGGCCCTCAAGCCCGATACCGCCACGCGGGTCCGCGACGGCGTGCGGGAAACCGTCGCCCAGCGCGACCTGCGCCCCGGCGATCTGATTGAGGTCGCCGCCGGCGGGCGCCTGCCCGCCGATGGTCGGCTGATGACGCCGTTTGCCAGCTTCGATGAGAGCGCGTTAACCGGCGAATCGGTCCCGGTGGAGCGCAGCTCCGGCGAGCGCGTGGCGGCGGGCGCCACCAGCGTTGACCGTCTGGTGCAGCTGACGGTTATCTCCGAACCCGGCGACAGCGCGATCGATCGTATCCTCAAGCTGATTGAGGAAGCCGAAGAGCGGCGGGCGCCCATTGAGCGCTTTATCGATCGCTTTAGCCGTATTTATACCCCGGCCATTATGCTCGTCGCCCTGCTGGTGGCTATCGTACCGCCGCTGTTTTTTGCCGGCGCCTGGCTGCCGTGGATCTATAAGGGGCTGACGCTGCTGCTGATCGGCTGCCCGTGCGCGCTGGTCATTTCCACTCCGGCGGCAATCACCTCCGGGCTGGCGGTCGCGGCCCGTCGCGGCGCGCTGATTAAGGGCGGCGCCGCGCTTGAGCAGCTCGGGCAGGTTCGCCAGGTCGCCTTTGATAAAACCGGCACCCTGACCGTCGGCCAGCCGCGCGTGAGCGCGACGATTGTCACCGCCGACATCGATGAGAACGGCCTGCTGGCGCTGGCCGCCGCGGTGGAGCAGGGCTCCAGCCATCCGCTGGCCCAGGCCATCGTCCGCGAAGCGCAGCAGCGGGGGCTGAATCTCCCTGTCGCCAGCGGCCAGCGGGCGCTGGCCGGTTCCGGCATAGAAGCCGAAGTCGAAGGCCGTCGGGTGCTGATTTGCGCGGCGGGTAAAGGGGCGGCGGCAGAGTACGAAGAGCAGATTCGGCAGCTGGAGAGCGCCGGACAGACGGTGGTGCTGGTGCTGCGTGAGGATCTCCTGCTCGGCATTCTGGCGCTGCGCGATACCCTACGCGACGACGCCCGCCAGGCGGTGGACGCGCTGCGTCAGCTCGGCGTACAGGGGGTGATCCTCACCGGCGATAACCCGCGCGCGGCGGCGGCCATCGCCGGAGAGCTGGGGCTGACGTTCCGCGCCGGGCTGCTGCCTGCCGATAAGGTCACGGCGGTGATGGCGCTCAACGCCGAAGCGCCGCTGGCGATGGTCGGCGACGGCATCAACGACGCGCCGGCGATGAAGGCGGCCACCATCGGCATTGCGATGGGCAGCGGCACCGACGTGGCGCTGGAGACCGCCGATGCGGCGTTAACCCATAACCGCTTAACCGGCCTCGCGCAGATGATTTCGCTGGCCCGCGCCACCCACGCCAATATCCGGCAGAACATTGCCATAGCGCTGGGTCTGAAGGGGATTTTCCTGGTCACCACGCTGCTCGGCCTGACCGGACTGTGGCTGGCGGTGCTGGCGGATACCGGCGCCACGGTGCTGGTCACCGCCAACGCCCTGCGGCTGCTGCGCCAGAAGTAGCCGGGACGCTCCCCGGCGGCGCAGAGCTTACCGGGGAGCTCAGTGGTTTTTGCGAATCAGATAGCGGTAAGGCAGAGCGCTAATCTCCTGGGCAACCAGCTCATGCTCCATAAACCGGCAAAAACCGGGAATATCGCGGGTTGTCGCCGGATCGTCGGCGATAATCAGCAATGTCTCGCCCACCGGCATCGTGCGCACGGCCTTGCGCACCATCATTACCGGCTCCGGGCAGCGTAGACCCTGGGCATCCAAAGTGTGGTCAGGAGTGGAAAAAAGTTCGCTCATTATCATCTCACGTCAACAAAACGGCCCTAGTTTACCGCCCCCCGCACGCGACGCAAGCCAGGTTAACGTTTGCGCGAAAAACAACCGTTGCATTACGTCCGTAACGCAGTATCATGCAGCCGTTTTTAATTGGGTTCCCTCACCCCAAATTTCAGTCCCTCACTCATTCGTGTTGTAGACCAGCGGCGACGCCTCTGCAGCCTGAAGGATAACGGGCATAAAAAGGTCACAATATGAATCCCTTTACTACCGTACAGCGTAAAAAAGCGCTGGTCTGGCTATCGCTATTCCATTTGCTGGTGATCACCTCCAGCAACTATCTGGTGCAGCTCCCGATCTCCATTTTTGGTTTCCATACCACCTGGGGCGCGTTCAGCTTTCCGTTTATTTTCCTCGCCACCGATCTGACGGTACGCATTTTTGGCGCGCCGCTGGCGCGACGCATCATCCTCGCGGTGATGGTCCCGGCGCTGCTGATCTCCTACGGCGTCTCTGCCCTGTTTTATATGGGCGAATGGCAGGGCTTTGCCGCGCTCACGCACTTCAACCTGTTCGTGGCGCGTATCGCGGTCGCCAGCTTTATGGCCTATGCGCTGGGGCAGATCCTCGACGTCCACGTCTTTAACCGCCTGCGGCAAAATCGCCGCTGGTGGCTGGCGCCCACCGCCTCCACGCTGTTTGGCAACGTCAGCGACACCCTGGCCTTTTTCTTTATCGCCTTCTGGCGCAGCCCGGACCCCTTTATGGCAGCCCACTGGGGAGAAATCGCCACCGTCGACTACTGTTTCAAGGTGCTGATTAGCATCGTATTCTTCCTACCGATGTACGGCATGTTGTTGAATATGCTGCTGAAAAAAATGGCGGATAAATCTGATTTGTCCGCAATGCAGCCAGGTTAAGAGTACTCACAGACTGATGTGATAAGATAAGCGCATGAGCCGTTAATGGCCGTTTATCGAAAGGAAGATGTCAATGCGCAATTTGGTTAAATATGTCGGTATTGGCCTGCTGGTTATAGGCCTTGCGGCCTGTGATAACAGCGATTCAAAAGCGCCAACCGAAGGGGCTGCGGCTGAAAGCAACGCCAGCGGGCAAACCGTGAGCCTGCTGGACGGCAAGCTGACCTTCTCCCTGCCCGCGGGGATGACCGACCAGAGCGGTAAGCTCGGTACCCAGGCCAACAACATGCACGTCTATTCTGATGTAACAGGTCAGAAAGCGGTGATCGTGATTGTCGGCGACAGCACCAATGAAGATTTAACCGTACTGGCTCAGCGCCTGGAAGAGCAGCAGCGCAGCCGCGATCCGCAGCTGCAGGTCGTGACCAATAAATCGATTGAGATCAAAGGCCACACCCTGCAGCAGCTGGACAGCATCATCTCCGCCAAAGGACAGACCGCCTGGTCTTCGGTTCTTCTCGGCAAGGTGGATGATAAATTGCTGACCCTGCAGATCACTCTGCCGGCAGACAACCAGCAGCAGGCGCAAACCGCGGCGGAAAACATCATCAATACCCTGACCATTCAGTAATTCGCGGTCAGACGTTATGGCCTCCGGTGTCGCCATCGGGGGCCATTTTTTTTAGCCGCCATCCCAGCAGTAGGGCTATCGCCACCAACCCCGCCGCGGCCAGATAAATTGTCGATATCCCCGCCCACGTCATCAGCAGTCCGGCTAACGGTCCGGTAAGCCCCAACGAGAGATCCATAAACACCGTATAGGTCGCCAGCGCCGAGCCCTGATTTTGTTGCGGTACTGCCTTAACCGCCACCACGCCAAGCGCCGGAAATACCAGCGAAAAGCCGGCGCCGGTAAGGAAGGTTCCCGCTTTAGCCACCAGCGGCGTCTCCGCTACTCCGACCAGCAGCAGCCCAATAAGCTCAACGCCAAAGCACAGCATCGCCACGTTCAGCCCGCCGAGGCGATGAATACCGTTGGGGAAAAGCAGCCGCGTACCGACAAACGCGCAGCTGAACAGCGTCAGCGCAAAAGCCGCGCCGTCCCAGCCTTTGGCGTCATAAAACAGGGTAATAAAGGTGGCGATCACGCCAAAGCCTGCGGAAGCCAGCGCCAGGGCCATTCCGTACGGCCAGACCCGGCTCAGCACCGCACGAAACGACATCGCTTTGCCTTTCATTGCCTTAACCGGGGTCCGCGGCAGCGCGCAAAGAATAGCGGTCAGCGCCACCAGCATAATGGTCAGCGCCAGCCCATAAAGCCCGCCAAAGGAGAAGCACAGTACGCCGAGCGGCGCACCCATCGCCATTGCCCCGTAGGTGACGATACCATTCCACGAAATGACCCGGCCGATATGCAGCGATCCGACAACCCCAACGCCCCATAACGTCGAACCGGTGCCGGCGAAGCTTTGACCAATACCAAGGATTACGCGGCCAAGGCACAGCAGCGCCAGGCTTAAAATCGGCCAGCCGCTTGCGCCCGCAGCGAGCAGGTAACACAACCCGCTAAGCAGGCAGCCGCATAGACCAAACACCACAATTTTTTTCGGCCCCAGCAGATCGGCGTAGCGTCCGGCATGAGGGCGGCTCAGGAGGGTCGCGAAGTATTGCAGGCTGATCGCCAGCCCGGCCCAGAAAGCGCTAAACCCCATCACCTCATGGACATAGCCAGGCAGTACCGCCAACGGCAGGCCGATCGTCAGGTAGCTGGCAAAATTAAAAATAACCACCGAGACAATCCGCAGATTGAGGCGGAATCCGCTAAGCGCCGTTTCGGCAACGGGTTCGGGCATTGGGCTCACCAGATTTATACCACTCAGTTTTTCACTATTACCATGTCATCCATTGAAAAGCAGCTACCAGAACAGAATATTGATTTACGCTTTCCGTCACGCAGTCAGGGGAATAAAGCTGAACTCCCCTGCGTTCTGAGCGCCAGGATATAATGCCCCCATTATATAGCCGGGTAATAGTTTGCTTATTATTAAACGATGTGAATGATATAACTGAATAAGCCGACTGATTAATTTGATGGTGAAGAATAGCGATGATTGTATAATTTTTGTGAACTTTAGGCTCTCAAAGGAAATTTTAAACGTCTGAAATCCATCATCATTACTCATTACCGCTGGTGACCTCGCGCTCTATGCTTTATGATGAAAACCCTTCTCGCCCGACGTCAAAACGGAAACGCGCGAGATATTTACCTGGGACATAATTCCGGCCCGGTGAGACTGATATTAATTATTCTTAGCATTGGGCATCTCATCATATAACCCATAATTCGACAGGAAGCGTTCATGAAAAAGGTTGTTAAGTGGCTGGCGGCTATTGCCGTTATCGGGACATTGGCAGGCTGCGCCCGTACGGCGCCCATCGAACAAATTCAGACAACGGTCAGCGCAGGTCATACCGATGCTCAGGTAAAAAACGCTATTCTCAGAGCCGGCGTACAGCGCCAGTGGATAATGTCGGAAACGGCGCCGGGTATTATCAAAGCCCGCCAGCAGGCGCGCGATCACGTCGCTGAAGTGCAAATTAACTATTCCGCAACCGGTTATTCCATTCATTACGTCAGCAGCCTCAACCTGATGGCCTCCGGCGGTGAAATCCATAAAAACTATAACCGCTGGGTACATAATTTGGATAAAGACATCCAGGTTAATTTGGCGGCGGGAAGCGCCCTGTAAGCGTTCGCTCCCCGCGCTCCGGCACGAAGTGATTTAGGAACAGGTCGTTTTCTTACCCCTAAAGAGGAATATAGCGCCCGGCGCTATATCGGCATCATCCCGCTAACGCCAGCCGGCAATCGCCTGAAGGCGCGCGGGATATGCCGGGCCGCCATTTGATTCGGCATTATCCTATGTATTCGCGAACCGCCCTGTACGATATGCGGTTGGCACCGCAGACAATGCGCGTCGGCCCGCGGGCAGAACGATGAAAATATTCGGCTCATGCTCTTAGATTTGTCACAATAAATTGCACTGATGCGCGAAAATATCGAAAATACGCGAAATCGATCGGCAAATAATGCGGGCAGCGGCGCTGCCCGATAACCTGGCGCCGGTCATACTGTATTGGCAGGCCAGCAGAAAAATAACAAGGTCGCGTTAAAATCGCTACCGGAATCACCGATTTACCGCGGACTCGCGTTGATGAAATTTGCACTAAACATAATTGACTGGCAGGGCAGAGCCCCAGGACTTAGCGAAACGACGCAGTGGCAGCAGTGGTCACGGCTTTCGCACGCCATCGATCCGGCGGCGCCTCAGGCAAAGCTCAGCGAATTGCCGATGATGACCGCCAGACGACTCAGCTCCGGCAGCAGGCTGGCCGTTGAGTGTGGGCTGGCGATGCTGCGCCGCCATCCCATCGATGCCGTGCTGTACACCAGCCGCCACGGCGAGCTTGAACGCAACTACCGCATCCTGCACGCGCTGGCGACGGAGCAGGCGCTCTCCCCTACCGACTTCGCGCTCTCCGTACACAATTCAGCGGTCGGTAACCTGACCATTGCTGCCCAAAGGCCGGTCGTCTCCTCTTCGCTCTCCGCCGGGCGGGATACCTTCCAGCAGGGGCTGTGCGAAGCGATGTGCCTGCTGCAGGCGGGTTATCAGCGCGTGCTGATGGTCGATTTCGACGGTCATCTCCCGGAGTTTTATCACCCGTATCTTCCCCCCGCGATGCCGACCTGGCCCTACGCGCTCGCGCTGGTTATCGAAGCAGGCGAAGAGTGGCGCTGCTCGACGCAGCGCGCCGCGCCGGGCGAAGAGGCGGAGCTACCGCAGAGCCTGCAGTTTTTACGCCACTATCTGCAGGAGAACCCGGCCTTTACCCTCGCCGGCGAGCGCCTGCAGTGGCAGTGGAGCCGCTAATGAACGGCCTTCTGTCACGCATCAACCGCGCCTGGCGCGGGCTGATGACCGGCGTCTGCTTCGCGCTGTTCGGCCTGGGCGGGCTGCTGTTGTCCGTGGTCTGGTTTAACCTGTTGCTGGTGGCGATCCGAGATAAATCTCGCCGCCGTCGCCTGGCGCGACGCAGCATCTCGGCCAGCTTTCGCCTCTTCTTAACGGTGGTCAAAGCCGTCGGGGTGCTGGATTACCGGATCGTGGGCGACGATCTCCTGCGCCAGGAGCGCGGATGCCTGGTGGTGGCTAACCATCCAAGCCTGATCGACTACGTGATGCTGGCTTCGATCATGCCCGAAACCGACTGCCTGGTAAAAAGCGCCCTCCTGAAAAACCCGTTCGTCGGCGGCGTGATCCGAGCGGCGGACTATTTAATTAACGATCAGGCCGATGCGCTACTGCCTGCCAGCCGGCAGCGGCTGCAGCAGGGCGATACCATTTTAATTTTCCCTGAGGGAACCCGCACCCTGCCGGGCGAACCGATGGTCCTTCAGCGCGGTGCGGCCAATATTGCCGTGCGCTGCGCCAGCGATTTGCGCGTAGTGGTCATTCGCTGCAGCGAACATATGCTGGGCAAAAACAGTAAATGGTACGATGCGCCGGCGACCAGGCCTCTCTTTACCATCGAGGTAGGCGAGCGGGTGCCGATCGCCCAATTTTACGACGAAAACTCACAAGAACCGTCGCTGGCAGCAAGACAGCTAAATCGGCATATTTTGCTTCAATTACAATCAGGTACTACGCCTACTTCAGGAATTAATGATGCAAGCGCTCTATCTTGAACTGAAAAATCTCATCATCAACACGCTGAATCTGGAAGAGCTGTCGGCTGACGACATCGACGCCGACGCGGCGCTCTTTGGCGACGGCCTCGGCCTCGACTCCATTGACGCCCTGGAGCTCGGACTGGCGGTCAAAAACCGCTACGGCGTGGTGCTTTCCGCCGAAAGTGACGAGATGCGCCAGCACTTCTACTCCGTCGCGACCCTGGCCGCGTTCATCCACGCTCAACGTACCTGAGGCACGCCCCATGACTGAGTCACATGATATTTATGCAGAAGTCTCGGCGCTTCTGGTTAAGCTGTTTGAAATTGACCCGCAGGAGATCCGCCCGGAAGCACGTCTGTACGAAGATCTCGAGCTGGACAGCATTGATGCCGTCGACATGATCGTCCATCTGCAAAAGAAGACCAGCAAAAAGATAAAGCCGGAAGAGTTTAAGGCCGTGCGTACCGTACAGGACGTGGTTGATGCGGTTGAACGCTTGTCCCGAGAAGCCTGACCCGCATGTCGGGCGCCCCTTCATCAAAGAGCATACAGCTGCTGACGAGCCTGCTCCTGCTGGCCTGGCCGTTTTTAATCTGGCTGGGCCTCGCGCACAACAGCCTGCACTGGCTGCTTCCCTTGATGACGCTGATTTTGCTATTACGCTTTCGCCAGACCCGGCGACAGGCGGGGCCGCTGCGCGCCGTAACCCGGCTGGTGGCGCTGGCGGGTATTGCACTGTGCACCGCCAGCTATCTGCTAAAAACGCACCAGCTGCTGCTGTTTTATCCGCTGGTGGTCAACGCCGTGATGCTTGCCGTTTTCGGCGGCTCGCTGTGGTCCGCGATGCCGGTCGTTGAGCGGCTGGCGCGCCTGCGCGACCCGCAGCTTTCCGCGGCCGGCGTACGCTACACCCGCCGGGTGACGCAAATCTGGTGCGGCCTCTTTATTCTTAACGGCAGCATGGCGCTCTTTACCGCGCTGTATGGCGATATGGCGCTATGGACGGCATGGAACGGCATGATTGCCTATCTGCTGATCGGCGCGCTGATGGCCGCAGAGTGGCTGGTGCGCCGGCGGATGATAAAGCGAGAATCGTCATGATAGCGCCTCTCTCCCTGGCGTGCTGGCTGGACGCTTCGCGCCCGTCGGACACGCCGATCGCCTGGCTGGATGAACAAACATGGACCCTGGGCCATTTGCGCAACGACGTGGCGCTGTGGGTCGAGCGGCTGCAACAGCACGACGCCGAACGCTGGGCGCTGTGCTTTGAGGACAGCTATCTGTTTCTCGTCGCGCTGCTGGCTACCCTGCACGCGTATAAAATCCCGGTGATCCCAGGACATAGCCGCAGCTCGCTGCTGAACGAGCAGCGGACGCTGTTTGACGGCGTACTCAGCGACAGGCCCCTCGACTGGCACGGACCCTCGCTGGTCATCGGCAGCGCGCGGCGCGCGATGGCGGAGCCCGGCACGTTGCAAAGCATCGCCGAGGAGGCCTGCGTCGAGCTGTTTACCTCAGGCTCAACCGGAAAGCCGAAGCGGGTTATCAAACCGATCGCCCATCTTGACCGCGAGGCCGAACTGCTGGCCGCGCGCTTTGCGACCCGCCTTGAGGGCTGCCGCATCGTCGCCTCGGTGGTGCCCCAGCACCTCTACGGGCTTACCTTCCGCATCTTTCTGCCGATGGCCCTTGGCCTGCCGCTCCACGCGGCGATGCTCTTTTACGCATAGCGGTAGCGCCCTGAGCCAGCGCTACCGCTATGCGTTCATCAGCAGCCCGGCGTTTTTGAAACGCCTCGATCCCCATCTGACGCCGCCGCCGGTAGAGCTCATTCTCTCCGCCGGCGGCCGGCTTCCCGCGGAAGATGTCGCCCGGGCGGCCGACTGGCTGAAGGTCTGGACGGACGAAATTTACGGCAGCACCAAAACCGGCGTGATCGCCTGGCGTTCGCGGCGCCAGGAAGCGGCGGCCTGGCAGCCCTTTGCCGGCATCAGGCTGCTGCAACAGGGGGAATCTTTTCGCCTGTTTTCACCGCTTATCGCCGATGAAGACGGGCTGTTAATCGACGATACCCTGGAGTTTACCGCTAACGGCCAGTTCCGCCTGACCGGACGGCGTGGGCGGGTGGTCAAAATTGAAGAGAAGCGGATTTCGCTCAGCGAAATAGAGCTCAGGCTCCTGAACCTGCCAGGGATCCGCGAAGCGGCCGCTCTGCCGGTCACCCGCGGCGATCGCCAGGGGATTGGCGCGCTGCTGGTGCTGGATGCGCAGACCCGTCAGCGCTGGCAGCTCGAGGGCAAAACCCTTGAGCGCCAGTGGCGCCAGGCGCTGCGCCCGACGCTGGAACCGGTGGCGCTTCCCCGCTACTGGCGCGTGATTGACGACATCCCGGTCAACAGTATGAACAAGCGTGTCTATGCGCAACTACAGGAGTTTTTTCATGATACCCCATGAAATAGAGCGCCATCAGGCACAGCCGCAGCAGGTTGAAATCGTCCTGCACCTCGACCCTAACCTCTTCTGGTTCGGCGGCCATTTTGCCGTACAGCCGCTGCTGCCCGGCGTCGCGCAGCTCGACTGGGCGATGCATTACGCCACTACGCTGCTGGCGCCGGGCTGGCGCTTTCACAGCATTCAAAACGTCAAATTCCAGGCGCCGCTGCTGCCGGAGACCACCGTCACGCTGGCCCTGAGCTGGCAGGAAGCGCGCCAGATACTGACCTTTAGCTATCAGCGCCACGACGGCGAGGCGCGCCATACCGCCAGCAACGGGAAGATTCGCCTGTGTCGCTAACCTTCCGCCCCTGCGTGGTGATCCCCTGCTACAACCACGGGGCAATGATGGCGCGCGTGCTGGCCCGGCTGCAGCCGTTCGGCCTGCCCTGCATTGTGGTGGACGACGGCAGCGGCGAGGAGACCCGCCTACGGCTTAGCGAGCTGGCGGCCCAGGAGCCGAACCTCACGCTGATTCGGCTGCACGAAAACGCCGGCAAAGGAGTCGCGGTGATCCGCGGCCTGCAGGTCGCCGCCGAAGCCGGCTATAGCCACGCCGTGCAGGTTGACGCCGACGGCCAGCACGCCATCGAAGATATTCCGCAGCTGCTCGAGCTGGCCCGCAGCCATCCGGCGGCGCTGATTTCCGGCCAGCCGATTTACGACGACTCCATTCCCCGCTCGCGACTCTACGGACGCTGGATAACGCACGTTTGGGTGTGGATCGAAACGCTATCGCTGCAGCTGAAAGACAGCATGTGCGGGTTTCGCGTCTACCCGATAGCGCCGACGCTGCGCCTGGCGCAGCGCGTCGCCCTCGGCCAGCGCATGGATTTTGATACCGAAGTGATGGTCCGCCTCTACTGGCAGGGCAACCCCAGCTATTTTGTGCCGACGCGCGTCACCTATCCGCCGGACGGGCTCTCTCACTTTGACGCCTTCAGGGATAACTGCCGCATCTCCTGGATGCATACCCGCCTGTTCCTCGGCATGCTGCCGCGCATCCCCTCCCTGCTGCTGCGCCGCTCCCCCGTACACTGGGCGCGGCAGGAGGAGGTCAAAGGGCTGTGGGGCATGCGCCTGATGCTGCTGGTCTGGCGTCTGCTGGGGCGCAAAGCGTTTTCGCTGCTGCTCTACCCGGTAGTCGCCGTTTACTGGCTCAGCGCGCACCGCGCCCGCCGGGCCTCCCGGAACTGGCTCTCCCGCGTGCGGGCGCAGCTTATCGCCCGGCAGCAGCCGCTGCCTGCGCTGAACAGCTATCGCCACTTTCTGCGCTTTGGCCATGCGATGCTCGATAAAATCGCCGGCTGGCGCGGTGAGCTCCGCTTCGATCGCGACGTGGTTTTTGCGCCGGGCGCGCAGGAAACGCTGCACAGCAGCGCCCCTGGGGGCAAGCTGCTGCTGGCCTCGCATCTTGGCGACGTCGAAGCCTGCCGGGCGCTGGCGCAGCTGCAGGGTACCAAAACCATCAACGCGCTGGTGTTTAGCGACAACGCCCGCCGCTTTAAGCAAATCATGCAGGAGATGGCGCCGCAGGCCGGGCTGAACCTGATGCCTGTAACCGATATCGGTCCGGATACCGCCATCCTGCTGAAAGAGAAGCTGGAGCGCGGAGAATGGATTGCGATCGTCGGCGACCGCATCGCGGTGACGCCCCAGCGTGGCGGCACGTGGCGCGTCTGCTGGAGCCCGTTTATGGGCCAGCCGGCGCCGTTCCCGCAGGGGCCGTTTATTCTGGCATCGGTTCTGCGCTGTCCGGTGCAGCTCATCTTCGCCCTCCGCCAGCAGGACAAGCTGCACATTCATTGCGAACCCTTCGCCGACCCGCTGATCCTGCCGCGCGACGGGCGCGAGGAGGCGATACAACACGCGGTCGATCGCTACGCCAGCCGCCTCGAGCACTACGCCCTGCGCTCACCGCTGGACTGGTTCAATTTTTTCGATTTCTGGCAGTTGCCAGACGCCAAAGAGAAGGAGTAAAGGGTGCTGAACGATCCCCGTTTTACTGCTGAGGTAGAGCTGACCGTCCCGTTTCACGACGTCGATATGATGGGCGTGGTGTGGCACGGCAACTACTTCCGCTACTTCGAGATTGCCCGCGAGGCGCTGCTCAATCAGTTCGACTACGGCTACCGGCAGATGAAGGAGTCCGGCTACCTGTGGCCGGTCGTCGACACCCGCGTCAAGTACCGTGACGTGCTGACCTTTGAGCAGCGCTTTCGCGTACGCGCCCGCCTCGAAGAGTACGAGAACCGGCTGCGCATTGGCTATGAGATCGTTGACGCGGCCAGCGGCAAACGGACCACCACCGGCTACACCATTCAGGTGGCGGTGGAGGAGAAAAGCCGGGAAATGAGCTTCGTCTGCCCGGACGTTCTGTTTGAACGTATGGGGGTCATGCCATGAAACTCTGGCCCCTGCTGATGCTGCTCATTAGCCCGCTGGTCAGCGCGCTGACGCTCGACGACCTGCAGCAGCGCTTCACCGAGCAGCCGGTTATCCGCGCCCGCTTCGATCAAACCCGCACCATCAAGGATCTGCCGCAGCCGCTGCAATCCCAGGGAACGATGCTGATCGCCCGCGATAAGGGCCTGCTGTGGGATCAAACCCGGCCGTTCCCGATGCAGCTGCTGCTCGACGACCGGCGCATGGTGCAGGCGATTAACGGCCAGCCGCCGCAGGTCATCACCGCCGACAGCAACCCGCAGATGTTCCAGTTCAACCATCTGCTGCGGGCGCTGTTCCAGGCCGACCGCCGGGTGCTGGAGCAGAACTTCCGCGTTGAATTCAGCGATGCGGGCGCAGGCCGCTGGACGCTGCGCCTGACGCCGATAGCCACGCCGCTGGATAAAATCTTCGCCACCATCGATCTCGACGGGCAGACCTATCTGGAACATATTCAGCTGAACGATAAGCAGGGCGACCGCACCGATATCACCCTTTCTCAACATCAACTTACGCCAGCACAACTAACCGATGACGAACGCCAACGATTTGCTGCACGGTAACCGCAGGAGCTTCGCGCTGCTGTGGGGGTTCGCCTGCCTGGTGATGCTGGGCGTGCTGCTGACGCTGCTGCCCCAGTCGCGGATGAACAGCAGCGTGCTGGCGATGCTGCCGAAGCAGACGCTGGGCGCCGTTCCTCCGAGCCTCAATGAGGGCTTTATGCAGCGCCTTGACCGGCAGCTGGTCTGGTTGGTGAGCCCCGGCAGGCAGGCCGACCCGCAGGTGGCCCGCGAGTGGCTCAGTCTGCTGCAGAGTTCCCGCGCGCTGGCGACGGTGAAAGGCCCGATGGATGCCGCCGGCCAGCAGGCCTGGGGCGCTTTTTTCTGGCAGCACCGCAACGGATTGATTGACGATGCCACCCGCGCCCGCCTGCAAAACGGCGGCGAAGCCCAGGCGCAGTGGATCCTCTCCCAGCTCTATTCCGCGTTTTCCGGGGTCAGCGGCAAAGAGCTGCAAAATGACCCGCTGATGCTGATGCGCGGCTCGCAGCTGGCGATGGCGAAAAACGGCCAGCGTATGCAGCTGAAGGATGGCTGGCTGGTGACCGAGGATAAGCAGGGCAACCAGTGGTATCTGCTGCACGGCGAGCTGGCGGGGCCGTCGTTTGATATGCAGCAAACCCATCGCCTGGTGACCACCCTCTCCGGCCTGGAGGCGGAGCTCAAGGCCCGCTATCCGCAGGCTCGGCTGCTCTCGCGCGGCACGGTATTTTACAGCGACTACGCCAGCCAGCAGGCAAAACGGGATATCTCAACCCTCGGCGTCGCCACCATCCTCGGCGTTATTCTGCTCATCGTCGCGGTCTTTCGCTCGCTGCGCCCGCTGATCCTGAGCCTGATCTCCATCGGCATCGGCGCGCTGGCGGGCACCGTCGCCACGCTGCTGCTGTTCGGCGAGCTGCACCTGATGACGCTGGTAATGAGCATGAGCATTATCGGTATTTCCGCCGACTACACGCTCTACTACCTGACCGAGCGGATGGTACACGGCGGCGAGGTCACGCCGTGGCAAAGCCTCGCCAAGGTGCGCAACGCGCTGCTGCTGGCGCTGCTGACGGTCGTCGTAGCTTATTTGATCATGATGCTCGCGCCCTTCCCCGGCATTCGCCAGATGTCGGTATTCGCCGCCGCCGGGCTCAGCGCCTCCTGCCTGACGGTTATTTTCTGGCACCCGCTGCTCTCCCGCGGCCTGCCGGTGCGCCCGGTGCCGGCGATGGTCCTGATGCTGCGCTGGCTGGCGGCGTGGCGGCGCAATAAAAAGCTCACCATCGGCCTGCCGGTCATTCTGGCGCTGCTCTCTCTGGCGGGGATCGCCACCCTGCGCGTCGATGACGATATTTCCCAACTGCAGGCGCTGCCGCAGCCTCTGCTGGCGCAGGAAAAGACCATCGCGACCTTAACTGGCCAGGGCGCCGATCAGAAGTGGTTCGTGGTCTACGGGCGGACGCCGCAGCAGACGCTGGAGCGGCTGGAAACCTTTGTCCCCGCGCTGGAACAGGCGAAAAATAAGGGCCTGCTCAACGGCTACCGGACGATCCCGCTGAACTCTCTGGCCCGCCAGCGTCAGGATCTGGCGCTGCTGAAGGCGGCCTCCCCGGCGGTGAGCCATGTGCTGCAAAGCGCCGGGCTGCAGGCGATCAATCCGGACCTCAGTCCCATGCCGGTCAGCGTGGAAGCCTGGCTTGCCAGCCCGGCTAGCGAAGGCTGGCGCCTGCTGTGGATAACCCTGCAGGACGGCGAGAGCGGCGTACTGGTGCCGGTTGACGGCGTGAAGGCGAGCCCGGCGCTGAAGGCCCTCGGCGCAAAATATAGCGGCGTGGCGTGGGTCGACAGAAAAAGCGCGTTCGACGAGCTTTTCGCCCTCTATCGCCATTTGCTGACCGGGCTGCTGGGCATTGCGCTGGCCACCATCGCCTGCGGAGCCGTTCTGCGCCTCGGCTGGCGCAAAGGGCTTATCAGCCTCGTGCCGTCGGTACTCTCGTTAGGCTGCGGCCTCGCGGCGCTCTCCCTCAGCGGCCATACGCTCAACCTGTTTTCACTGCTGGCGCTGGTGCTGGTGCTCGGAGTCGGCATCAACTACACGCTGTTTTTCAGCAATCCGCGCGGCACGCCGCTAACCTCGCTGCTGGCCGTCAGCCTGGCCATGATGACCACGCTGCTGACCCTCGGCATGCTGGTATTTAGCTCAACCCAGGCGATCGCCAGCTTTGGCATCGTGCTGGTTAGCGGGATTTTCACCGCCTTCCTGCTATCGCCTCTGGCGATGCCCGGCAAAAAAGGGAAAAAAAGAAGATGATCAAATTCAGATTCGGCCGCGCCCTCGCGCTGATCGCCACCTTAGCCCTTGCCGGCTGCGGCCATTCGCAGAAGGCGCAGCAGGGCCGCCCGCAGGCGTGGCTGGAGCCGGGCACCCGCGTGACGCTCCCGGCGCCGGGCATCTCGCCGGCCCTCAGCTCGCAGCAGCTGCTGACCGGCAGCTTTAACGGCCAGACCCAGTCGCTGCTGGTGATGCTCAACGCCGATGCGCAAAAGCTGACGCTGGCCGGGCTCTCATCGGTGAGCATTCGCCTGTTCCTCGTTACCTATGATGAGAAAGGCGTGCATACCGAACAGTCGATCGTGGTGCCGCAGATGCCGCCCGCCGGCCAGGTGCTGGCCGACGTGATGCTCAGCCACTGGCCGATAGCGGCCTGGCAGCCGCAGCTGCCGAAAGGCTGGACGCTGACCGACGCCGGCGACAGGCGCGAACTGCGCAACGCCCGCGGCAGTCTGGTGACGGAAATCACCTACCTGAACCGCAAAGGACGCCGCGAGCCCATCAGCATTCAGCAGCGGGCCTTCGGCTACCACATCACCATTCAATATTTGGGCGACTGAGATGATCTACATTTCCGCTGTCGGCATGATCAACGCGCTGGGCAACAGCCTCGACGAGATAGCCTGCAACCTGACGCGCGGCATCGCCCCCGGTATGCGCCCGCGCGCCGGCTGGCTGCAGGGGCAGCCGCAGGCGGTGCTCGGCGGCGTTGACGGCGAGCTGCCCGCCATAGGCGACGCGTTTGCCGCCCACCGTTCGCGCAACAATCAGCTGCTGCTGGCGGCGCTGGCGCAGATTCAGCCGCAGGTGGACGACTCTATCGCCCGCTACGGCCGCGACCGTGTAGCGGTAGTGCTCGGTACCAGCACCTCCGGGCTCGATGAGGGCGACAGGCACGTGGACTTAACCCTCAATGCAAAAGCGAGCGCGGCCTGGCACTACCCGCAGCAGGAGCTAGGCGACCCGTCGCGCTTTCTCAGCCGCTGGCTGGATCTCGACGGCCCGGCGTTTACCCTTTCCACCGCCTGCTCCTCCAGCGCCCGCGCGATAATCAGCGGGCGGCGGCTGATTGAGGCCGGCCTCGCGGACGTAGCGATTGTCGGCGGCGCCGACACCCTCAGCCGAATGCCGGTAAACGGCTTCCACAGCCTGGAATCCCTCTCCACAACGCTGTGCCAGCCCTTCGGCCGCGACCGCAGCGGGATTACGATCGGTGAAGGGGCGGCGCTGATGCTGCTGACCCGCGAGCCGCAGCCCGTCGCCCTGCTCGGCGTGGGCGAGTCCAGCGACGCGCACCATATTTCGGCCCCCCATCCGCAGGGGGAAGGAGCCATCCGCGCCATTCGCCAGGCGCTCGACGACGCCGGTATCTCCGCCGACGCGGTGGGCTACATCAACCTGCACGGTACCGCGACGCCGCTTAACGATCTGGTGGAGTCGCAGGTCGTCAGCGCGCTGTTTGGCGAGCGGGTGCCGTGCAGCTCTACCAAGCATCTGACCGGCCATACGCTGGGCGCGGCGGGGATTACCGAGGCGGCAATCTCTATGCTGATTCTGCAGCGCAGCCTGCCGCTGCCCGCGCAGGATTTCAGCCTCTCGCCGCGCGACCCGGCGCTGCCCGCCTGCGGCATTATCGATAAAACGCAGCCGCTGGCCCGTCCGACTATCCTGTCCAACTCGTTTGCCTTTGGCGGCAATAACGCCAGCATTCTGCTCGGGAGAGTGTTATGAACCACTATTTATCGCCCGGCGACTATCTGCCGCACGACGCGCCGATGCTGCTGCTGGAAGAGGTGCTGGAGGTCACTGATGAAACCGCCGTTTGCCGTGTTGCCGTCACCAGCGGCGGCGTACTGGGGCCGTTTCTTGACGCCGAAGGCAACCTGCCCGGCTGGTTCGCGCTGGAGCTGATGGCGCAGACCGTCGGTGTCTGGTCGGGCTGGCATCGTCATCGGCAGGGGAAAAGCACTATTGCGCTCGGCATGGTGCTCGGCGCCAGAGAGCTGACCTGCGCCGCCGGGATTCTGCCCGCCGACCAGACGCTGACCATCAGCGTCAGCCTGCTGATGCAGGACGCGCGCTTTGGCAGCTTCGAGTGCGCCATCAGCGCCGGGGATGAGGCGCTGGCAACCGGCCGGGTGAATACCTTCCAGCCCACCGCCGAAGAGTTAACGACGCTTTTTAATCAGGGAGAGAAACCATGAGTCGCTCAGTATTAGTGACCGGCGCCAGCAAGGGCATCGGCCGCGCCATCGCCTGCCGGCTGGCGGCGGACGGTTTTACCGTCGGCGTTCATTACCATCGCGACGCCGAGGGCGCGCGGAAAACCCTCGAGACCCTGCAGGCCGCCGGCGGCAGCGGGCGGGTGCTGAGCTTTGACGTCGCCAACCGCGAGCAGTGCCGCGAGGTGCTGGAGCAGGATATCGCCGCCCACGGCCCGTGGTACGGCGTGGTAAGCAACGCCGGGATCGCCCGCGACGGCGCCTTCCCGGCGCTCAGCGACGACGACTGGGATTGCATTATCCACACCAACCTCGACAGCTTTTATAACGTCATTCAGCCGTGCATTATGCCAATGATCGGCGCCCGTCAGGGCGGGCGGATTGTCACCCTATCATCCGTTTCCGGGGTGATGGGCAACCGCGGCCAGGTCAACTACAGCGCGGCGAAGGCGGGCATTATCGGCGCCACCAAGGCGCTGGCCATCGAGCTGGCGAAACGCAAAATCACCGTCAACTGCATTGCGCCGGGGCTGATTGATACCGGGATGATCGAGATGGAAGAGGCCGCGCAGAAAGAGGCGATGGCGCTGATCCCGATGAAGCGTATGGGCCAGGCGGAGGAAGTGGCCGGGCTGGCCAGCTATTTAATGTCCGACATTGCGGGTTACGTTACCCGCCAGGTTATTTCCATCAATGGAGGTATGTTATGACACGCCGTGTCGTGATTACAGGGATGGGCGGCGTCACCGCCTTTGGGGAAAACTGGCAGGACGTTTCCACCAGGCTGCTCGCCTACGAGAACGCCGTGCGCAAGATGCCGGAATGGCAAATCTACGATGGCCTGCACACCCTGCTCGGCGCGCCGATCGACGATTTCACCCTACCGGAGCACTATACCCGCAAGCGTATTCGCGCCATGGGTCGGGTATCGCTGATGTCCACCCGCGCCAGCGAGCTGGCGCTGGAGCAGGCCGGCCTGATTGGCGAAACGGTGCTGACGAACGGCGAAACCGGTATTGCCTACGGCTCGTCGACCGGCAGCACCGGCCCGGTGAGCGAGTTTGCCACCATGCTGATGGAAAAGCATACCAATAACATTACCGGCACCACCTACGTGCAGATGATGCCGCACACCACCGCGGTCAACACCGGGCTCTTCTTCGGCCTGCGCGGGCGGGTGATCCCCACCTCCAGCGCCTGCACCTCCGGCAGCCAGGCCATCGGCTACGCCTGGGAAGCCATCCGCCACGGCTATCAAACGGTGATGGTGGCCGGCGGCGCCGAAGAGCTCTGTCCGTCCGAAGCGGCCATCTTTGATACCCTGTTCGCCACCAGCCAGCGCAACGATGAGCCGAAAACCACCCCCTCGCCGTTCGACGAGCGCCGCGATGGCCTGGTGATTGGCGAAGGCGCCGGCACGCTGATCCTCGAAGAGCTGGAGCACGCCAAAGCGCGCGGCGCGACGATCTACGGCGAAATCGTCGGCTTTGCCACCAACTGCGACGCCGCGCATATCACCCAGCCGCAGCAGGAAACGATGCAGATTTGCATGGCGCAGGCGCTCAGCATAGCCGGTTTACGCCCCGAAGATATCGGCTATATCTCGGCCCACGGTACGGCGACCGATCGCGGCGATATCGCCGAAAGCCGGGCCAGCGCCGCCCTCTTCGGCAGCCGCGTGCCGATCTCTTCCTTGAAAAGCTATTTTGGCCATACCCTTGGCGCCTGCGGGGCGCTGGAGGCCTGGATGAGCCTGCAGATGATGCGCGAAGGCTGGTTCGCCCCGACGCTCAACCTGCGTCAGCCGGACCCCCAGTGCGGCGAACTCGACTACATCATGGGTGAAGCGCGCAGGATCGACTGCGAGTACCTGCAGAGCAACAACTTCGCCTTTGGCGGCATCAATACGTCCATCATCATTAAGCGTTGGTCCTGATATGTATCGGCTTTTGCTGGGGAAAATTTCGACCTTAAACACCCGGGCGCTGCCGCCGGCGATCTCCGCCCTCGCGCCGCAGGGAGCGCGCCGCGCCGGCTGGCTGGCCGGCCGCGCGCTGCTCTCCCAGGCGATGACGCCGCTGCCCGAGATTATCTACGCCGAACAGGGCAAGCCGGGGTTTGCTGACGGGACGCCGCTGTGGTTTAACCTCAGCCATAGCGGCGACGATATTGCGCTGCTGCTCAGCGACGAGGGAGAAGTGGGCTGCGATATTGAAGTCATTCGCCCGCGTGAAAACTGGCGTCGGATCGCCAATGCGGTATTTAGCGCCGGCGAGCACGCTCAGCTGGAGGCCGAACGGCCGGAGCAGCAGCTGGCCGCGTTCTGGCGCATCTGGACGCGTAAAGAGGCCATCGTTAAGCAGCGCGGCGGCAGCGCCTGGCAGATCGCCAGCGTCGACAGCACCTTCCGCGGCCGGCTGTCGGTCAGCCAGCTCCAGCTTGGCGACCTCAGCCTCGCGGTCTGCACGCCGACGCCGTTCGAGCTCAAGGTCGAACGGTTGGGCTAAGCTATGCTTTGCGCTTCAGCGGCCAGAAGATGGTCAGCACGCCGGCGACGATAAGCAGCACGCCCAGCAGCGCGCGCCAGCGGAAGGCCTCGTGCCAGCCGGGCAGCCAGATCGCCGCGGCCCACACCACAATGTAGCTCAGGCTCAGCAGCGCATAGGCTTTGGCGAGCGGCAGGCGGTGCAGCGCAAAGTACCAGCACACCATCGACAGCAGATAGCCGCCCAGCCCCAGCGCCAGGCCGAAGGTGCCGGTCCGGAGATGGACAAGGTGGCTGATAAACGCGACCAGATCGGTCAGCGGCGGCAGTTCCACCATCGCGCCGCGCAGCAGCAGCTGCGCGGCGCTGACCAGCCCGACGCTGAGTAGCGCCCAGATTAAGCCCATCAGACGCTGCTCCCGAGAATGACGATCCCCACGACAATCAGCCCGACCCCCACCCAGTGACGGCGCGCCACCGGCTCGCGCCAGACGCCCCACGCCGCGAGGGTGACCCAGACGAAGTTGAGGCTCAGCATCGGGTAGGCAATGCTCACCGGGATCGCCTGCAGCACGCTCAGCCACAGCAGCATTCCGCCGCCGAGCGCCAGCAGCGCCAGCCCCAGCCAGCCGAGAATATGCCGTCCGCGCCGTCCGGATTTCGACGGGCGGGTGGCCTGTTTCTGGCACAATTGCCCGGCGCAGCTCAGCAGGCTGGCGAGGGCTAGGCAGATCCAGATGCTCATTGCGGCAGATACTGGATAAACACAACCCGCCCTAGCTCATAGGAGCTATCGGGTTTCGGTAGCGGCAGATCGTTCATGCTCTCCCCTTTATCCATCAGCAGAACCAGCGACACCGGCCCCTGCTGACGATGCGTCTCCAGCCAGCTAGCAAAGTCGCCCTCGCTTAGGTAGCGGCCCTGCGCGTCCGGCCAGTCGAGACCATATTTTAGCTCACCCTGCTTATCGAACAGGATGATATCGCTGCGCCTGAGCTCCCACGACAGGCCGCCGGCAATCCCGACGTTATTGGTCAGCACGTAGCGGCTCGGCGCCAGCGACTCGCCGACGATATCGACCATAAACTGCGGCTGCTTGCTATCAATAACCCGGTCGGGAATAGCGAAGCCCACCAACAGCGCCAGCCCCAGCGGGCAGCAGGCGGCGAGCGGCCAGCGCCGGGCGCTATTCTTCATCGACAGCCAGCCCACCAGCGCCCAGAGCGCGAAGATCAGGGCCGCCAGCAGGCATTTATACAGCTCAATCTGCGACCACACCGGCCTGTGCATAAAGCTCCACGGCGAGACCGCCGCCACCGCCAGCAGGCCGGCCAGGCCGAAGCCGATGTTGATCATGGCGTTGATGCGCAGCGCCCTGGCCCCCGCTTTCGCCGCCTCCAGCGCATAGCGGGCCATCAGAATCGCCAGCGGCCCGAAGCACGGCAGGATGTAGGTCGGCAGCTTGCCCCTGGCGATGCTGAAGAACAGCAGCGGCATCACCACCCAGCCCAGCAGATACAGCGCGCCGCGGGCGTCGTCGCGTTCGCTCCAGCCGCGCTTCAGCGCCCCGGGCAGCAGCGCCAGCCACGGCAGGCTTCCGGCCATCAGGAACGGAATGTAGTACCAGAACGGCGCCTTATGCTGGGCGTCTTGCTCGGCAAAGCGCTGAATATGCTCCACCCAGAAGAAGTAGCGCCAGAAGTCCGGCTCGCGCTGGGCAATAGCCAGCCCCCACGGCAGCACCACCAGCGCGCAGACGCCCACCGCCAGCCAGCCCCAGGTCAGCACTTCTCGCCAGCGCCTGCGCGCAATCACCCACGGCAGTACGCCCACCACCGGCACCGCCAGCGCGAGGAAGCCTTTGGTCATCACCCCCATCCCGCAGGCCACGCCCAGCAGAAGATAGCCGGCCATTTTGCCCTTCCGGGTCTGCGCCTGAGCGGCGCCCCAGAAGCTGCACATGGCGAGGGCCATCCACATGGCGATCATCGGGTCCAGCACCGCATAGGTGCCGATACCGTAGACCAGCAGCGCGGTGAGGAACATCACCCCGGAGAGGATCGCCAGCCGCTTATCGCGCCAGATTCGCCACGCCAGCCAGGCCACCAGCAGCGCGGTCACGCTGATGGAGAAGACCGAGCCAAAGCGCACGCCGAAGTTATTGTGGCCAAACAGCCACTGCCCGATGCTGTTAATCCAGTAGCCGGCAATCGGCTTTTCAAAGTAGCGCAGCCCGAGGAAATGCGGCACCACCCAGTCGCCGGAGGCCAGCATTTCGCGGCTGATCTCCGCGTAGCGCGTCTCGTCCGGCTGCCAGAGCAGGCGGAAATTCAGCGGCAGTATGTAATACAGGGCAAAGAGCGCCAGCAGGGAAAGGCCATAACGAATGCTTTTCATACGTCCGAACTCAATAATTGTTCACGCCCGAGCCAGCCTTCCCGGCCGGCCAGTTCACCGCGTACCACCTTGCCCACCGGCAGCACGCTAAAATCAGCGGGCAGCAGCTGGCTCAGCGGACAAAACTGAATCTCTTCCCGCGCCGCCATCGTCAGCAGCTCATCGAACTGCTGCGCAAAGGCGATGCCTTCTACTTCGGCGTGAATGGTATAGACCGGAACCCCCGCGTCGCGATGAATGCAGTCCAGCAGATAGCGGTTGAAGCCGCCGGCATCCACCACGCTGCCGACCGCCTCGTCCCAGGTGGGAAGCGTCACCGGGATCTGCACGGTCCCCAGCGTCTCGCTGCCGAGCTGCGGCCGGAAGGGGCGGCTGCCCCGGCAGTCGCTGTTGTAGAGAAAATCGAAGGACTCTTTGGCTTTGATAACCCGCTGGTCGGCGCGCCAGCCGGCGACGGCGGAGCAGGTCACCGGACGGCCGATAATCCGCTCCAGCTCCAGCAGGCCGCGCTCAACCTCCAGCACCAGCCGCGACTGCGGCCAGACGCCGCTCCACGCCTGCCAGCTGTAGTGATCCCAGGCGTGCAGGCCCACCTCATGCTCATGCGCCGTCGCGCGCAGCACCTCTTCATTGCCCGCGCCGATGCGCCGTCCGGGCCAGGCGGTACCGGCCAGAAGAATGTCCCAGCCGTACAGCGAGGCCGCCTTTGAGCGCAGCATCTTCCACAGAAACTTCGGTTTTATCAGGCGCCATAAATGGCGCCCCATATTGTCCGGCCCAACGCTAAAAAAGAAGCTTGCCTGAATCCCGTGCTGGGCCAGAAGGCTCAGCAGCCGCGGAACCCCGTCCCGCGTGCCGCGAAAGGTATCAACATCTATGCGTAAGCCGACCTGTTTCATGATCTCTTATCATCCGCCAGTTCAACGGTGCGCAGGAAGAAGTCGAGGGTATGCTCGACGGTCTCCTCCATCGGTACCGTCGGCGCCCAGTTCAGGCAGCGCTTCGCGTTGCGGATGCTCGGCTTGCGGTGCTCGACGTCCTGATAGCCTTTACCGTAGTAGTCGCTGCTTTCGACATCGCGGAAGCCGGCGAACGGCGGGAAGCTGCCGCGCAGCGGATGGCGCTCGAAGCACTCCAGCAGCATCTCCGCCAGCTCTTTAATACTGGCTTCGTTGTCCGGGTTACCGATGTTGATAATCTGCCCATCGCAGCGGCCGTCTTTATTCTCAATGATGCGGAACAGCGCTTCAATCCCGTCGCTGATATCGGTGAAGCAGCGCTTCTGCTTGCCGCCTTCGATAAGCTTAATCGGCGAGCCTTCAACCAGGTTGAGGATCAGCTGGGTAATGGCGCGGGAGCTGCCGATGCGCGCGGCGTTGAGGTTATCCAGGCGCGGCCCCATCCAGTTAAACGGACGGAACAGGGTGAAGCGCAGGGCGGCTTTATCGCCGTAGGCCCAGATCACGCGGTCGAGCAGCTGCTTCGATACCGAATAGATCCAGCGCTGTTTGTTGATCGGCCCCACCACCAGGTTCGAGGTGTCCTCATCGAAGTTTTTATCGGTGCACATGCCGTACACTTCCGAGGTCGACGGGAAGATAATGCGCTTATCGTACTTCACGCAGTCGCGGATAATCTTCAGGTTCTCTTCGAAGTCCAGCTCGAACACGCGCAGCGGGTTGCGGGTGTATTCAATCGGCGTAGCGATCGCCACCAGCGGCAGAACCACGTCGCATTTCTTAATGTGATACTCAATCCATTCGGAGTGAATGCTGATATCCCCTTCGACGAAGTGGAAGCGCGGATTCTCGAGGAAGCGGCTAATCGCATCAGAACCGATATCCAGACCGTAGATTTCGTAATTATCGTCCTGCAGTAAGCGCTCGGTCAGATGGTTGCCGATAAACCCGTTCACGCCGAGGATCAGCACGCGGGTGCGGCGCTTAATCGCCACCACCGGTTTGCTGCTCAGCACCGCGCCGGCGACCAGGCCCAGGGCCTGCGCCAGCTGGGTACCCTGAATATAGACGCCGCGATCGCTCTGACCGGTGACGATTTCCAGCGCCCCGTCCCGGCAGGCCACCACCAGCGGCGCGGTGGAGATCACCGTCCCCGGCTTCGCCGCCGGCAGATCGCTGCGGACGCGGGACGTCCAGACGATAAATTTGTTGGCGCCGGCATAGCCGAAGGCGCCCGGCCACGGATCGGATACCGCGCGGACCAGGTTATGCAGCGCCTGGGCTGGCTGCTCCCAGTCAAGACGGCCATCCTCCGGCGTGCGGCGGCCAACGTAGGTCGCCTGGCTCTCATCCTGGGCGCGGGGGTCGATTTTGCCTTCGCGGATCGCCGGCAGCGCCTGGCCCAGCAGCTCGGACGCCGCCGCGCACAGCCTGCGGTGCAGGGTCAGCGCCACGTCATCGGCCCCGATGGCCACCGGCTGCTGGGCGATGATATCGCCGGCATCGGCGCGATCGATCATGCGGTGCAGGGTGACCCCCGTTTCGCTCTCTCCGTTAACCAGCACCCAGTTCAGCGGCGCCCGGCCGCGGTACTTCGGCAGCAGGGAGCCGTGCAGGTTAAAGGCGCCCTGCGGCGCAAGATTGAGGATCTCATCGCTCAGCAGGTTGCGATAGTAGAAGGAGAACAGGACCTCCGGCTTCATGTCGCGGATACGTTCAATCCACAGCGGATGATTAACATCGTCTGGCGCCCACACCGGAATGCCTTGTTCCGCAGCGATACGCGCCACCGAAGCAAAGAAATGGTTTTCGCCGGGGTTATCCGGATGGGTGAAAATAGCGGCAATGTCATACCCGGCGTCCAGCAGGGACTGAATACCTGCGCAACCCATATCGTGATAAGCGAAGACTACGGCTTTCATGAACGATCTTCCTCTTGAGATGCCGTTTCCGGCTGACGAACAACACGTTGAATAAAGTAGCGGGGGCGAGCGCGCACATCGTTATAGATGCGGCCGATGTACTCCCCAAGCAGGCCCATGCCGACGAATTGGGCGCCAATAAACATAAACAGCACGGCAAAGAGCACGAACACCCCTTCGGCCGCCCACTGCGGGCCGAGTACCAGGCGCAGGACGATCAGCAGGATCGAGAAGGCAAAGCCCAGCAGGGCGATGACGCTGCCGAAAACGCTGAGCAGGCGCAGCGGCGTGGTGGTCAGGCAGGTCACCAGGTCGTACATCAGGTTAATCAGGCGCATAAAGCTATATTTGGAATCGCCGAACTCGCGCTCGGCGTGCATCACCGGGATCTCCACCGCCCGGCGGGCAAAGGTGTTCGCGAGGATCGGGATAAAGGTGCTGCGCTCGTGACAGTTGAGCATCGCGTCGATGATATGGCGACGATAGGCCCGCAGCATGCAGCCGTAGTCGCCCATCGCCTTGCCGGTGGTGCGCTGGATCAGGCGGTTAATCATCTTCGACGCGGTTTTGCGGAAGAAGGTATCCTGGCGGTTCTGGCGTACGGTGCCGACCACGTCGTAGCCCTCGTCCGCCTTCTCGACCAGCCGCGGGATCTCCTCCGGCGGGTTTTGCAGGTCGGCGTCGAGGGTGATGATCAGATCGCCAGTGACGTGGCTGAAGCCCGCCATGATCGCCGAGTGCTGGCCGTAGTTGCGGTTCAGCAGCACCGCCACGACGCGGCTGCCTTCGGCTTCGGCCGCCGCCGTCAGCATGCGGGCGGAGTCATCGCTGCTGCCGTCGTCGACCAGCAGAATCTCATATTCGCGCCCAAGGGTGGCGCAGGCGCTATCCGTGCGGCGAATGAGCTCCGGCAGGCTCTCCTGTTCGTTATAAACGGGGATGACCACCGAGACCTTCTTCACGGGAGGATAAGTAAACATATTAACGTCCTGACAGCTGGCGCAGAGCGGAGATAACGCGGGTGACATCGTCATCGGTCATATCCGGGAACAGCGGGAGTGAACAAATGCGCGCGCTATTCCATTCCGTATTCGGCAATGACAGCGTCGGGAAGCGCTCGCGGTAGTACTTCTGCGTATGCGCCGCGCGGAAATGCAGCCCGGTGCCGATGCCCATAGCTTTCAGCTGCTCCATTAAGGCATCGCGATTAATGCCGCAGAGGGCTTCATCGACGCGGATAATAAACAGGTGCCAGGCGTGCTGATGCTCCCAGTCCGGCGCCTGCAGCGGCGCGAACGGGGTATCCGCCAGCTCGCGCAGATAGCGGCGGGCGATGTCGGCGCGACGCTGGTTGGCGTGCGGCAGCTTCTCCAGCTGCACCAGCGCCAGCGCGGCGTTGATATCGGCCAGGTTGTACTTGAAGCCCGGAGAGATCACCTCCGCCTGCGGCGCCCGCCCGAGGGTCTGACGGTCATAGGCATCAACGCCAAGGCCGTGGAATTTGAGGCTACGGATGCGCGCAGCCAGCTCGTCGTCATCGGTGACGACCAGCCCGCCTTCGGCGCAGGTCATATTTTTAATCGCGTGGAAGGAGAAGATGGCGCTACCGCGGCTGCCGACGTGGCGGCCCTTGTAGTACGTCCCCGCCGCGTGGGCGGCATCTTCAATCACCGCGATGCCGTGGCGCTCGCCAACGGCGCGAATGGCGTCGATATCCGCCGGCGCGCCGGCGTAATGTACGGGAACGATGGCCCGGGTGCGGGGAGTAATCGCCGCTTCAACCGCGTCAGCGGTGATCATCAGGTTATCGCGATCGACATCGATCATCACCGGCGTCGCGCCCAGCAGACAGATCATGTTCAGGGTCGAGACCCAGGTCTGCGAAGGGGTGATCACCTCATCGCCGGCGCCGATGCCCAGCGCCATCAGCGTGACGTGCATGCCGCCGGTAGCCGAGCTGACCGCTACCGCGTGCCGGTTGCCGGTTAGCGTGCAGAAGGCCTCTTCCAGCGCCTGATTTTTCGGCCCGGTGGTGATCCAACCTGATTGCAAAACTTCACGCAGCGCGGCCAGCTCTGCGTCACCCATTGACGGGCGCGAAAACGGCAAAAATTCGCTCATCATTTTCCTGCTCTGTATATGGCCCGAACAAACTCAGACCGGTAGAAAAAAATATCCTGCGCCAGCGGACTTAAACAAAATGAAAATGAAGTTCTTTCAATGCGACATTTTCATTGCAGGGTATTTGCCGTTATTTAATTTAGACGGGGTTGCTTAGGATAATATTAAGAAATTAATATAGTTGGCGATCGTCAATACAACCAGTTGTTTTATAAATAAATTTATTAACTGTGATGGCTGTTTTAAGCGGCAAGGATTGAGTTCCTGGATCGGCAGCGGCCGGGAGCACAGCGCGGTAAATTAAACAAACATTAAACCGTTAAACAATAAATAAAATGTTACCCGCAGATACCAAAGAAAGAAATTTTACATAGATCACAAAATTATTTCCGGGGTATTACAGGTTTGCAAAAAAATCGGCGACTAATTGGCTAGCAGGATAATGAATAATAGCGTCATTATCGACGCCACCGCCGCGGATAAAAAGAGTTGCCGCAGGCGCATCGCTCCCTTCCGCCGACCGGGCCGCAGGATCGCTCCCGGCGCCGCGTCTATATGATTTTCTTATACTATTGGGCCATTGATTGATCTGAGTCACCCCTAAAGTATGATGAATTATTAAAAGCATCATACTTTTCCGTCCACTGAGATTAACGCCTTGTCGATCCTCCGCACCTTAATCCGCCCTCTTCTGACGGCGGTTTTCATCTGCCTGCCTCTGCTTACCGGCGCGGCAGCGCGTGAACTAGTGACCGCCTGGCCGGTTAACGTCGGCCCTCTGAATCCCCACCTCTATACCCCCAACCAGATGTTCGCCCAGAGCATGGTCTACGAACCGCTGGTCAAATATCAGCAGGATGGCTCGGTCAAGCCGTGGCTGGCGAGCAGTTGGAGCCACTCCGCGGACAGAAAAGTCTGGCTGTTTACCCTGCGCAACGACGTACAGTTCTCCAACGGCGAGCCGTTTAACGCCCGGGCGGCGGTGGCCAATTTTCAGGCGGTGCTGGCGAACAGGCAGCGTCACGCCTGGCTGGAGCTAACCAACCAGATCAGCGATGTCCGGGCGCTGAGCGATACCCAGCTGCAAATCACCCTCAAAAGCGCCTACTACCCTTTTCTCCAGGAGCTGGCGCTGCCGCGTCCGTTCCGCTTTATCGCCCCGTCACAGTTCGTTGACGGCGGCACCCTGCACGGCATTAAGGCGCCCATCGGCACCGGGCCGTGGGTGCTGAAAACCACCAAACTCAACCAGTATGACGTGCTGGTGCGCAACCCACGCTACTGGGGCGAAAAACCGGCGCTTGACCAGGTGACCGTGAAGGTCATTCCGGATCCGCTGACCCGCGCCGTGGCCTTTGAAACCGGCGATATCGATCTGCTGTACGGCAACGAGGGCCTGCTGCCGCTGGACACCTTCGAGCGTTTCAGCCATAGCCCGGCCTGGCGCACCCAGCTCTCTCAGCCCGTCGAAACGGTGATGCTGGCGCTTAACTCTGCCAAAGCGCCGACCAATGAGCTGGCGGTGCGGGAAGCGCTCAACTATGCGGTCAACAAAAAGTCGCTGATCGACAACGCGCTGTACGGCACCCAGCAGGTCGCCGACACGCTGTTCGCCCCTTCGGTTCCCTACGCCAATATCGGCCTGACGCCGCGCCGCTACGATCCGCAGCGGGCTAACGCCCTGCTGGAGAAGGCCGGCTGGCTGAGGCCCGCGGGCGAGCAGATCCGCCGGAAAAACGGCCAGCCGCTGCGCATAGAGATGTCGTTTATCGGCACCGACGCGCTGAGCAAATCCATGGCCGAAATTATGCAGGCCGATATGCGCCAGGTGGGCGTTGACGTCGTGCTCAACGGCGAAGAAGAGAGCAGTATTTACGCCCGCCAGCGCGACGGCCGCTTCGGTATGATTTTTAACCGTACCTGGGGCGCGCCGTACGATCCGCACGCCTTTATGAGCTCAATGCGCGTCCCCTCCCACGCCGACTATCAGGCTCAGCTGGGGTTAGCCGATAAGACACTTATCGACCAGCAGATTGGCAAGGTGCTGGCGACCGCCGCCGAAGCTCAGCGCCAGGCGCTGTATCGCGACATCCTGACCCGCCTGCATAACGATGCGGTCTATCTGCCCATCAGCTACGTCTCGACGATGGTAGTGGCAAAACCCGAGCTCGGCACGATCCCTTACGCGCCCATCGCCGCCGAGATTCCGTTCGAACTGATCCAGCCGGAGAAGCCCTGATGCGGCGCTACGCACTGCGGCGCATCCTGCTGCTGATGCCGATGATTTTCGCCGCCTCGGTGATTATCTTTCTTATGCTGCGCCTCGGCACCGGCGACCCGGCGCTGGACTATCTACGTTTATCAAATCTTCCGCCGACGCCGGAGATGGTGGCCTCCACGCGCGCGATGCTCGGGCTGGACCAGCCGCTCGTCGCCCAGTACGCCGGCTGGCTATGGCGGGCGCTGCATCTCGATTTTGGTCTCTCCTTCGCCACCCAGCGGCCGGTAATCGACGACGTGATGCACTTCCTGCCCGCCACGCTGCAGCTGGCGGGCGCGGCGCTGGCCATTATCCTGCTCACCTCCGTGCCGCTGGGGATTTGGGCCGCCCGCCATCGCGACCGCCCGGCGGATTTCATCGTGCGGGCGATCGCCTTTCTCGGCGTCTCGATGCCCAACTTCTGGCTCGCCTTCCTGCTGGTGATGTTTTTTTCCGTCTACTTGCAGTGGCTGCCGGCGCTGGGCTACGGCGGCTGGCGGCACCTTATTCTGCCGGCGGCGTCGATAGCCCTGATGTCGCTGGCCATCAACGCCCGCCTGCTGCGCGCCAGCATGCTGGAGGTTGCCGGCCAGCGGCACGTGACCTGGGCGCGGCTGCGCGGGCTGAGCGACCGGCAAACCGAACGGCGTCATATTGTGCGCAACGCCTCGCTGCCCGTGGTGACCGCTATCGGGATGCATATCGCCGAGCTGATTGGCGGGACGATGATTATCGAAAATATCTTTGCCTGGCCGGGCATCGGGCGCTACGCGGTATCGGCCATCTTTAACCGCGACTACTCGGTGATCCAGTGCTTCACGCTGGTGATGGTGGTGGTGTTTGCCCTCTGCAACCTGACGGTTGACCTGCTCAACGCCGCGCTGGACCCGCGCATTCGCCGCCATGAAGGAGCGCACCGGTGAACCTTTTTCTTTCCGCCCGCTGGCCGGTGCGCCTGGCGCTGATCGCCATTGTCCTGCTGGCGCTGATTGCTCTCACCGGCCAGTGGTGGCTGCCCTACGACCCGCAGGCCGTTGACCTACCGGCGCGGCTGCTCCCACCGGACGCCCGGCACTGGCTGGGTACCGACCATCTGGGACGCGATACGCTTTCCCGCCTGCTGGCCGCCACGCGGGTTTCTCTCGGCGCGGTGCTGGCCTGCCTGCTGCTGGTGCTGACGCTGGGGCTGGTCATCGGCGGCTGCGCCGGGCTAATGGGCGGCCGGGTCGACCAGCTCACCATGCGGGTGGCCGATATGTTTATGACTTTCCCGACCTCAATCCTGTCGTTTTTCATGGTCGGCGTGCTGGGGACCGGGCTGACTAACGTGATTATCGCCATCGCCCTGTCGCACTGGGCATGGTACGCGCGAATGGTGCGCAGCCTGACGATTTCGCTACGCCAGCGCGAGTTTGTGCTCGCCTCCCGGCTGTGCGGGGCGGGGCATGTCCGCGTCTTTGTCGATCACCTTGCGGGCGCGGTGGTGCCGTCGCTGCTGGTGCTCGCCACCCTCGATATCGGCCATATGATGCTGCACGTCGCCGGAATGTCGTTCCTTGGCCTCGGCGTCAGCGCGCCAACCGCGGAGTGGGGAGTGATGATTAACGACGCGCGCCAGTATATCTGGACCCAGCCGCTGCAGATGCTGTGGCCGGGCCTGGCGCTGTTTATCAGCGTGATGGCCTTTAACCTGGTGGGCGACGCGCTGCGCGATCGTCTCGATCCTCACCTGATCGTGGAGCATAGCCACTGATGCCACAGCAGATCGAACTCGAGCAGTTCACCCTCCACGCCGGGCAACCTGTGGTCCACGATCTGTCGTTGACGCTGCGCCGCGGCCAGGTGCTGGCGCTGCTCGGCAGCAGCGGCTGCGGAAAATCGCTGACCTGCGCCGCGGCCCTTGAGGTTCTACCGCCGGGCGTCCGGCAGAGCGCCGGGCGCATCCTGCTCGACGGTATGCCGGTCCACGGCCGGCAGCTGCGCGGAGGCACCGTCGCCACCATCATGCAGAATCCTCGTAGCGCCTTTAACCCGCTGCACACCATGGCGGCTCACGCCCGGGAAACCTGCCGCGCCGTCGGCCGGCAGCCGGATGAAGCCTTATTTATCGCCGCGCTGGAGGCGGTGGGGCTGGAGAACCCCGCCCGGCTGCTCAGGCGCTATCCCTTCGAGATGAGCGGCGGCATGCTGCAGCGGATGATGATTGCCCTCGCCGTGCTGAGCGAGGCGCCGTTTATCTTTGCCGATGAACCCACCACCGACCTCGATGCCGTCGCCCAGGCGCGCATTCTTGACCTGCTGGAAGAGATCGTCACCGCCCGCGGCCAGGGCCTGCTGCTGATCACCCACGATATGGGCGTGGTGGCGCGGCTGGCGCACGAGGTCGCGGTGATGGATAGCGGTCGTATCGTCGAGCGCTGCGATGTGGCAACCCTGTTCAGCGCCCCGCGGCATCCGGTTAGCCGGCGGCTGCTGGCGGCGCACCTGGCGCTGTATGGCATGGAGAACAGAGCGTGAATTTACTTAACGTCGCCGGCGTCAGCCACGGTTATCCGCACCACCCGGCGGTGCTGCAGCAGATCGACCTCAGCATTGCGCCGGGGGAGACCGTGGCCCTGCTCGGCCGCAGCGGCTGCGGCAAAAGCACCCTCGCGCGCATGCTGGTGGGGCTGGAGTCGCCGGACCGCGGCGTCGTCGCCTGGCGCGGCACGCCGCTCACGGCCCTCAAGGGTGAAGCTCTGCGCGCCTTTCGCCGCGATATCCAGCTGGTTTTTCAGGACCCGCTGAGCGCGGTGAATCCGCGTAAAACGGTGCTCGAGATTATCAGCGAACCGCTGCGCCACCTGTTCCGCTATTCGCGCGATGAGCGCATGGCGCAGGTGCAGGCGATGCTGCAGGCGGTCGATCTTTCCGCTGACCTGCTCCACAGGCGCCCGCTACAGCTCAGCGGCGGACAGCTCCAGCGCGTGTGCCTGGCCCGGGCGCTGGTGGTCAGGCCGCAGCTGCTGATCCTTGATGAGGCGGTGTCGAATCTGGATCTCGTGCTGCAGGCGGAGATCGTGGCCCTGCTCAAGCGTCTGCAGGCTCAGTTTTCTACCGCCTGCCTGTTTATCACCCACGACCTGCGGCTGGTCGAACGTTTTTGCCAGCGGGTGATGGTGATGGAGGGCGGGCAACTTGTTGAAACCACGGAGATAAGCTTCCCGCTGCGTCTTCAGTCCACCGCGGGCCGGGCGCTACAGCGCGCGGTACTTCCCGCTTTTCCAGCCTCCCTGACCAAAGAGAAACAGCCATGCAGCGCGTAACCCTGACTCTTGATGATGAGCTCCTTGCCACCCTTGATACCCTCAGCGAACAGCGGGGCTACAACAACCGATCGGAAGCGGTGCGCGATATTTTGCGCAATACCCTGATGCATGAACACGCGCAACAGAGCGAGCAGCGCGGCTACGCGGTGCTCTCCTACGTGTACGAGCACGAGAAGCGCGAGCTGGCGAGCCGGCTGATCGCCACCCAGCACCACCACCACGATCTCTCCGTCGCCACGCTGCACGTGCACATCAGCCACGATGACTGCCTGGAGATTGCGGTGCTAAAAGGGGAAATGGGCCAGGTGCAGCGCTTCGCCGATGAGGTGATTACCCAGCGCGGCGTACGCCACGGGCATTTGCACTGCCTGACCGCCGACGAGGAGCACGCCCACCCGTAGTCTCGCCGCCGTTTATCAACAGTTGATAAACCTGTTGAATCATAAGCATGATGAACTATTCCACTTCGTGAATAATGGCGCCTCATTTAACGATCTCGTTATGGCGAGGCTCCTGCACAAATATAAGTTACCGCCCTGCTGGTATCGAGAGAGACCACTCAGGGAAATACAGGCATCCATCGAATCAAGGTGTTGCCAAGGTAACTTCTGACGGCATTCGTGCCGGACGGATACGTTGTGTAGTTCGAGGTTGTGCCCCCTGATTATACGCGGCGTCGACGCTGAGCCAGAAGCGCGTAATCAAGGCGGAGGGGGCAGGGCATAGAAACCCTATGCCCAAGCCCGACAACGCAGAGTACGCGCTTCCGGCACGCGTCCCGAAGGGCTGGGGCTATTTTGGTCCAATACCGCGTTGCTCGCAGCGCATTTGGGCCCCCAAACTACACCGCTCGCGCCTTGCCTTGGGCCAAAATAACCGCCAGCGACGTTCACGTCTAATCAGGGGGCACAACCTAAACCAGGACGTAGGGATCTGCTCACGATCTGCCTGTGCTCATCCTGTCTTGTTCGCCCCTATGAGTGATTTTTTATAGGGAATTACACCATGTCATCCATCCAATACTGCGCCACCCATCCGGCTACCGCCGCCTTCGACGGCGATGCGATCGCCCAGTACATGCGTACCGATTTTATTACGCTGCCGGAGCAGCTCAGCGTCCATGAAGCGCGCGAGCGCTTCGTCTCGCAGCTCAGCAGCGATGATATTCCAGGCCAGGTTTTCGTCGTCGCCGGCAGGAAGCTGCGCGGCAGCCTGTCAGTTAAAAAGCTGCTGCAGGAGAGCGATACCACTCAGCCCATTCGCTACTTGATGGACAGCTGCCTGTTCCGCGTAAAGCCCGACGACGAGCGCCAGCAGGTGGTGGCCGAACTGGCCGATCGCGGGCTTGAGCTGGTGCCGGTGGTCGAAAAAGGCGAGCTGGTGGGCTGCCTGATGGAGAAGGAGATCGCCCACCTGCTGGAAGATGAGGTCACCGAAGACGCGCATCTGCAGGGCGCCACGCTGCCGCTGGAGAAACCCTATCTGGAGATAAGCCCGTGGACGCTGTGGAAGAAGCGTTCGGTCTGGCTGCTGCTGCTGTTCGTCGCTGAAGCCTACACCAGCAGCGTGATCCAGCACTTTGAAGAGGCGCTGGAATCGGCCATTGCGTTGGCCTTCTTTATCCCGCTGCTGATTGGCACCGGCGGCAACAGCGGCACGCAGATCACCTCCACGCTGGTGCGCTCCATGGCGCTGGGCGAAGTGCGGCTGCGCGATATGGGGCGGGTTATCCGCAAAGAGGTCTCGACGTCGCTGCTGATTACCCTTACGCTCGGGCTGGCGGGTTGCCTGCGCGCCTGGATGATGGGCATCGGCATGGAAATCACGCTGATCGTCAGCCTGACGCTGGTGTGCATTACGCTGTGGAGCGCGCTGGTATCGTCGGTGATCCCGCTGGTGCTCAAGCGCGTCGGCATTGACCCGGCGGTGGTCTCCGCGCCGTTTATCGCTACCCTGATCGACGGCACCGGGCTGATTATCTACTTCAAAATCGCCCAGTATTTTCTTGGTCTGAACTAACGGCGTACGGGCCCGCCGGCTCGCGCCCGGCGGCCCGCTTTGCCCACGCTATGCCGAGAGCCAGCGCATGCCTGCCGCCTTCATCTCCCGCTCCAGATCGCTGCCTCGGGTGGCAAAAACCCGCTGTACCGGAAAACCGCTCTGCTCAAGCAGATAGCCCAGCGCGGCGTACTCCCGCGGGTACTTTGCCGCCAGCGCCGAATCAATCTCAGTCGGCCCCAGCGGGAAGGTAAAGGTCCCCATATCGTAGATACTCTGCCGGTGGAAGAGCCGCCACACGCCGTCGCGCTTTTCCGCCATATCGTAAAAACGGTTGTGGCACTCGCAGCCGATATTCAGCCGGGTGTTTTCCGCAATAATCATCGCGCAGGTTTCGAGGATCGCGCGGCTGCCGTCGTCGCTGAACTGTACGACCGGAGAGCTAATAAGGTGGCGGGTCCGCAGCTCAGAGGCACCCATGCGCATCGAACCATCGATAAAATCGCTGGCCAGCCCTGCAAACCAGGTAATTTCTATCGTTCCTTCCGGGTGAAACAGCTCGCGTAATTTATCCCATTCGCTCAGGTCGCGATGGATCCAGCCGGTCATCAGGTCGTTAAGCTGCTGGCGGTCCTGCAGGTGGCTATGCATGTTGGTCTCTCCGATTAGTGAACCGGGTGTAGTTTGTGCCCGTGATGCAATAAACTCAAATATACAGATTTCATCGATCAATCACTTTAAGTGATGAATGAGGTTCCCTATGGAACTACGCCACCTACGCTACTTTTTGGCCGTCGCCGAGGAGAGCCATTTCGGCCGAGCCGCCGAGCGCCTGCACATCGTGCAGCCCGCGCTGAGCAAGCAGATTAAAGACCTCGAAAACGAGCTGGGGGGCGCGCTATTTATCCGCTCAAGCCGCCGGGTGACGCTCACCGAAGCCGGGAAACTGCTGCAGGTTCAGGCGCAAAATATCCTCGCCCAGACCGAGCATAGTCGCCTAATGGTCGAACGGTCGCTCAAAGGGGAGATGGGCCAGGTGCGGGTCGGCTTTGCCGGTAACGCGGTGCTCAGCGGGCGGCTGATTGCCGATATGCGGCTCTTCCACCGGCGCTATCCGCAGGCAGAACTCAAGGTGCAGGAGTTGGAGCCTCGCCAGCAAATCGAAGCCATTTTGCATGACCAGTTGGATATCGGCTATCTGCCGGATTTTCAGGGCGCAAACCACCCGGCGCTGCGCCGGGAGGCGGTCGGCAGCTGGCAGCGATTTGTGGCGATGAGTGCGGAGAGCCCGCTGGCTGCTCACGCTCGGCTGACCGTTGAGATGCTGGCGGACGAAGCGCTGATCCTCTACGCCAGCCACGATGCGGACGCGCGGTTGGCGTCAACGCTGCAGGCGCTCAGCGGCGGGGAAAGTCACCTCGTCTCGCGCGCGTCGGGGACGCTGAGCGTGCTGGCGATGGCCGGTGCCGGGCTGGGCGTGGCGCTGGTCCCCGAGCCGGTGGTGCAGGTCGGCATTCCGGGCATCGTCTATCGCCCGCTGGATGCCCCGGAGCTCTGCGCCAATCTGATCCGGGTCAGCCGCAAAGAGGAGATTAACGGGGCGGCGCGCGCCTGGCTGTCGCTGTTTACGCCTCCTTCTGCCGCCGGGGAGTAGCGCCCTACTTCTCTGCCAGCGCCTGGGCGCAGGCCCAGGCCGAGGACCATGCCCACTGGAAGTTATAGCCGCCGAGCCAGCCGGTGACGTCCATCACTTCGCCGATAAAATAGAGTCCCGGCACTTTTCGCGCTTCCATCGTGCGGGAAGAGAGTTCGTTGGTATCAACGCCGCCGAGGGTCACCTCCGCCGTGCGGTAGCCCTCGGTGCCGTTGGGCTGCACGCGCCATGCGGTCAGCATTTCAACCAGCGCCTCCTGCTCGCGAAGGTTGAGCTGCTTCAGCGTGACGTCCGGGATCTGCCCCCGCTGCTGCAGGCACTCGACCAGACGCTTCGGCAGCTGCATGGCGAGGGTATTTTTCAGACTTTGATTCGGATGCTCCGCCCGCTGCTGGTTGAGGAACGCCTCAAGATGGCAATCCGGCAGCAGATTAACGCTGACGAACTCCCCCGGCTGCCAGTAGCTGGAAATTTGCAGCACCGCCGGGCCGGAGAGCCCGCGATGGGTAAAAAGCAGATTCTCGCGGAAAATCGTGCCGTTCTCGGCGGTAATGGTCGACGGCACCGACACGCCGGAGAGCGTCTGCAGCTGCTCGAGCAGCGGTTTATGCAGGGTAAAAGGCACCAGCCCGGCGCGGGTCGGCAGCACCGTCAGGCCAAACTGTTCGGCAAGCTTGTAGCCGAACGGCGAGGCGCCAAGGCCCGGCATCGACAGGCCGCCGGAGGCGACCACCAGCCGGTTCGCCGCCGCCGTTTCGCCGTTAAGCTGTAGCGTGAAGCCCGCGTCGTCGCGCTCGACGCTCAGGATCTCCGTGCGCAGGCGGATCTGCACGCCGCCCTTTTCGCACTCGGCCAGCAGCAGGTTGACCACCTGATCGGCAGAGTCGTCGCAGAACAGCTGGCCGAGGGTCTTCTCATGCCAGGCGATACCGTGTTTCCCCACCAGCTCGATAAAATCCCACTGGGTATAGCGCGCCAGCGCCGACTTGCAGAAATGCGGGTTCTGGCTGAGATAGGCCGCCGGCTCAATATACATATTGGTAAAGTTGCAGCGCCCGCCGCCGGACATCAGGATTTTACGCCCCGGCTTTTTGCCATTATCCAGCAGCAGCACGCGCAGCCCCGCCTGTCCCGCCTGCGCCGCACAAAACATTCCCGCCGCCCCGGCGCCGATTACAATGGCATCAAACCTTTCCACACTGCTTCCTCATGTCCCGATTGTCGGGAATTGTAAATATTTCACGCTGGTCACACCAGCGAGAAAAATTAAGTATTTATGTACATCATTGAAAGATATAGGATTACTCCCAAGCGTTTTGCGCCTGAAGAGTAAGGAAATCAAAAAAAGTCTATATTTCACTTTGCCCGCGCCGCCAAAGTCACTGATAATGCGCCGCGTTCATGTCCTCAAAATGGCGTAACGTCCTATGCTACATTTATTTGCCGGTCTGGATTTCCATACCGGGCTATTACTATTGCTTGCTTTAGCTTTCGTACTGTTTTACGAAGCGATTAACGGTTTTCATGATACCGCAAACGCTGTTGCAACTGTGATCTACACGCGCGCAATGCGCTCGCAGCTTGCTGTGGCGATGGCGGCCCTCTTCAACTTTTTCGGCGTTCTGTTGGGTGGTCTTAGCGTAGCCTATGCCATTGTGCATATGTTGCCGACCGACCTGCTGCTTAATATGGGTTCTGCTCATGGCCTTGCTATGGTGTTCTCCATGCTGCTGGCGGCGATTATCTGGAACCTCGGCACCTGGTACTTCGGTCTTCCGGCCTCCAGTTCGCATACCCTGATCGGCGCCATCATCGGGATTGGTTTAACCAATGCGTTGATGACCGGCACCTCGGTGGTTGACGCGCTGAATATCCCGAAAGTCATCGGTATTTTCGCCTCGCTGATCGTCTCGCCGATCGTCGGTCTGGTGATAGCGGGCGGCCTGATTTTCATTCTGCGCCGCTACTGGAGCAACACCAAGAAACGCGCCCGTATCCACCTGACTCCTGCTGAACGTGAAAAGAAAGACGGCAAGAAAAAGCCGCCGTTCTGGACCCGTATTGCGCTGATTCTGTCAGCCATAGGCGTGTCATTCTCGCACGGCGCGAACGACGGTCAGAAGGGCATCGGCCTGGTGATGCTGGTGCTTATCGGCGTCGCGCCGGCAGGTTTCGTGGTAAACATGAACGCCTCCGGCTACGAAATCACCCGTACCCGCGATGCGGTCAATAACGTGGAAACCTTCTTCGAGCAGCGCCCTGAGCTGCTGAAGAAAGCAACCGGCGTTGACCAGCTGATTCCGTCGCCGGAACCCGGCGTGGCCGCTGCGGGCGAGTTCCACTGCCATCCGGCGAACACCGTCAACGCGCTTAACCGCGTGAAAACGATGCTCACCGGAATCGAAAGCTACGACGCGCTCTCTCTCGATCAGCGCAGCCAGATGCGCCGCATTATGCTGTGTATCTCCGACACCACCGACAAAGTCGCGAAGCTGCCGGAAGTGAACGGCGATGATAAGCGTCTGCTGAAGAAGCTGAAAACCGATATGCTGAGCACCATCGAGTACGCGCCAATCTGGATCATTATGGCGGTGGCTCTGGCGTTGGGTATCGGCACCATGATCGGCTGGCGCCGCGTGGCGACCACTATCGGCGAGAAGATCGGTAAGAAAGGCATGACCTACGCCCAGGGCATGTCGGCCCAGATGACCGCTGCCGTATCGATTGGTCTGGCGAGCTACACCGGGATGCCGGTTTCCACCACCCACGTGCTCTCCTCCTCGGTTGCGGGGACGATGCTCGTTGACGGCGGCGGGCTGCAGAAAAAAACCGTCACCAGTATTCTGATGGCGTGGGTTCTCACCCTCCCGGCGGCGATTGTGCTGTCAGGCGGGCTCTACTGGATAGCGCTGAAGCTTATCTAAGTAGCTGAGAGCGACAAAAAAGCGGGTCAGGAAACTGACCCGCTTTTTTTATGTCCCTTGTTTTACTTAATCTTTTTCTGGCTTGAGGAAAGTCTGAACATTTTTTTTCAAAAAACCTGGAGGGGAAAAAATATCATCCCGGGCAGGATAAAATAGCACACAGTGGAGAATGTATGGCTTCTGTCCCCCTACCCGGACCTGGTTCAATCGTCATAGCGAGCAATATGCGTGAAGCACGCCGTCAAGGAATGTCGCGTAATATGGAGATGACCCTACGGAACGGCGCAATATCAGAGAAGGGATAAATTATGCCATTCAGCACGGCTATTAGATGGATCCATCGGTTCGTTACGCTGGCACTTCTGGCCCTGATCGAGCGATGAGCTCCAGCGTGTTTATAAATTGTCTGACGGCGTCTGGCTCTATATGACCGTCAACAACCGGGGTGGCGCAACGGTGCCTACAATCTATCGTTACTATCTGTCGCATGAGATAGCAGGGAACAATACAGAAATTATCCAGCAGCTTACGCAGAAGAGCCCGGTGATTGAGGGGACCGGTAGTCTTACGAGCGCCGACATAGATAAAAACGGGGACGTGAACCTCTCTTACAGCGGGAAGGTTATCTCAATCCAGGACAATATCTCGAACCTCAGATTCTCAGTTAAGCCCTGACTCCGATGTAAAGAAGGCGAGACTAGCCTCGCCTTTCTTATGCTCAGTGCCAAATCATCAATGCAATCAGACTCACCACCACCAGGCCGCACAGCGCGCTGGTCAAAATAAACTGCCGGCGCACCCGTTCACAGCGGCGAATAAACTCGTCGTCGTGATGATCGCGATAGCGCTGGGCGTAGATATACCAGACCAGCCTCATCTGTTTACCCGGCTGGCCGTGAGAGGTGAAAAAGCCTCCGCCATCAACATATTGATACAGCAAGGGATCGCAACCACGCAGCACTACCAGTAACGCACGCAATGATGAGAAGTAGCGTGCCATATTCACCACACAAACGATACACAGGGCCCAAAACAGCGCAATTGTGCTGATCATACTTCCTCCCCGGCGACCCGCCCTCGGAGACGTCTCCGGGGCTAGCGCTCCCCAATACCCAACCCATACAATAGAAGAGTGCGATACCAATCACGTTTATTTATTCGATCGGCTCATTAAATAGTGTAGGAGATCAGTTAATTTTTTTACCACAAGGTTAATCGTTATCAATACCTAAGACGGATATATTTGTTTAACTATTAGGTGAACCAGGCGCATTGACGGCGCGCGAGGGGCGCTATAAGGTAGAAATATCTTCTACAATTAAGTCCTTAACGGACTGCACCCCCGCGAATTAGCACGCAGGACGCGGGCGAAGCGGCAGCGCTAGCTGTCTGGTCCAACGGTCATCGACAACTTATGGAAGGAGTAACACTATGGCTTACAAACATATTCTTATTGCAGTAGACCTCTCCCCGGAAAGCAAAGTGCTGGTAGAGAAAGCCGTTTCTATGGCGCGTCCCTACAATGCCAAGGTTTCCCTGATCCACGTCGATGTGAATTACTCCGACCTCTACACCGGTCTTATCGATGTCAATCTGGGCGACATGCAAAAGCGCATTTCTGAAGAGACCCACCATGCGCTGAGCGAGCTCTCCGGCAACGCGGGCTATCCGATTACGGAAACCCTGAGCGGCAGCGGCGATCTCGGTCAGGTGCTGGTCGATGCAATTAAAAAATACGATATGGACCTGGTCGTCTGCGGCCACCATCAGGACTTCTGGAGCAAGCTGATGTCCTCCGCGCGCCAGCTGATCAACACCGTACATGTCGATATGCTGATTGTGCCGCTGCGCGACGAAGAAGACGAATAACGTTGCCGCTTTTTTCAAGATCGGCCTGTCCGCGCCCGCTTATGCGGGCGTTTCTTTTCCCTCCGCACCGGTGACACCCGCCCGCGATTATCCGAAGCTCTCCAACGGACCATTTACATCGGCCCGCCGCTCATCACCAGAATATCAATCCATACATTTAATATCAGTTAGTGTGATCAACCAATTATAAGAAAAAATATCTATATAATAATCTAATTATTCAGTCAGTGAGCGCAGCATAGCGCGTCACCATACTTTTTCAGCGCGTTCTGGCATACGCGTTCATACTTTTTTGGGATAGCACGACAAGGCGAAGGAATATGAAAACAACTGCACCTACGGGCCTGCTGCAGCAACCGCGGCCGTTCTTCATGATTTTTTTCGTAGAGTTATGGGAGCGATTTGGCTATTACGGCGTCCAGGGTATCCTGGCGGTATTCTTTGTTAAACAGCTCGGATTCTCTCAGGAACAGGCGTTTATTACCTTTGGCGCATTTGCGGCGCTGGTCTACGGCCTGATCTCCATCGGCGGCTACGTCGGCGATCACCTGCTAGGCACCAAAAGGACGCTGGTGCTGGGAGCGATTGTGCTGGCACTCGGCTATTTCATGACCGGGCTGTCGCTCTTAAAACCCGATCTCATTTTTATCGCTCTGGGCACCATCGCCGTCGGGAACGGGCTATTTAAGGCCAACCCCGCCAGCCTGCTGTCAAAATGCTATCCCCCGGACGACGCGCGTCTGGACGGAGCCTTCACCCTGTTTTACATGTCGATTAACATCGGCTCGCTGCTGTCGCTCTCGCTGGCGCCGGTGATTGCCGAGAAGTTTGGCTATGCCGTCACCTACAATCTGTGCGGCGCGGGGCTGATTATCGCCCTGCTGGTCTATTTCGCCTGTCGTGGGATGGTTAAAGATATCGGTTCGCAGCCCGACCATCGGCCGCTGGTTCTACGCAACCTGCTGTACGTGCTGGCCGGTACGGTGGCGATGGTCTTCCTCTGCGCCTGGCTGATGCATAACGTGAAAATCGCCAATCTGGTGCTGATCGTCCTCTCCATCGCGGTGGTTATTTTCTTCTTTCGCGAGGCCTTTAAGCTGGATAAAACCGGCCGCAACAGGATGTTTGTCGCCTTTATCCTGATGCTGGAAGCAGTGCTGTTCTACATCCTGTACGCGCAAATGCCCACCTCGCTCAACTTTTTTGCCATCAACAACGTGCACCACCAAATCTTTGGTATCACCATTAACCCGGTCAGCTTCCAGGCGCTGAATCCCTTCTGGGTGGTGGTCGCCAGCCCGATGCTGGCGGCAGTTTACACTCATCTGGGCAACAAAGGCCGCGACCTGACCATGCCGATGAAATTTACCCTCGGGATGTTCTTGTGCTCGCTGGGCTTCCTGACCGCCGCTGCCGCCGGCATCTGGTTTGCCGACGCGCAGGGGCTCACCTCGCCGTGGTTTATCGTGCTGGTCTATCTGTTCCAGAGCCTCGGCGAGCTGCTGATTAGCGCGCTCGGCCTGGCGATGGTCGCCGCGCTGGTGCCGCAGCAGCTGATGGGCTTTATCCTCGGAATGTGGTTCCTGACGCAGGCGGCGGCCTTCCTGATGGGGGGATACGTGGCGACCTTCACCGCGGTGCCGGAAAATATCACCGACCCGCTGCAGACCCTGCCGATCTACACCAACGTGTTCGGCAAGATTGGCCTGGTGACCCTGGCGGTGACGATCGTGATGGCGATTCTGGTGCCGTGGCTCAACCGTATGATTAATACCCCTGCCGACGGCAAATAGCGGCGGCGAGCCTGCTGGAAGTCGCGCCGCTGCCCTATCTTCAGGAAAACTACGTCACCTGCCTGGACCTAGGCGCCTGGGGCGCGGTCTATACCGAAGGCTGGGACCAGCAGGTGAAGCTTACGCGAGAGGAGGCGAAAAAGGTGAAGATATCGATAACCAGCGAGCTTATCTATCCTCCGAAGGCCGATAGGGCTATCGCCTTTGCGATTGCCGATCCGCTGGCGCCGTTTGTGTAATCCGGAGCCCGACCAGCACCTTTGCGCCGCTGGCCGGGAACGGCCGTTTACTCCGCCGTCCCGGCGTAAATATCAAACCGATGGCCCTTGGTGACTACCGCGTTCGGCGTGGCGACGTCCGCCAGCGGCGGCGCGTAGTCGGGCCGTTTGACCACCACGCGTTTGGTCGCCAGCCGACGCGCCGGCTCCAGCAGGCCGTCGGCGTCTAAATCGGGCCCCACCAGCGACTGAAAGACGCGCATCTCTTTTTTCACCAGCGCGCTCTTCTGCTTGTGCGGGAACATCGGGTCGAGATAGACCACCTGCGGCCGCGGCGTAATATCGCCCAGCGCCGTCAGGCTAGAGGCGTGAATAAGCCGCAGACGCTGCTGCAGCCACGGGCCGATTTCCGGGTCGGCATAGCCGCGGGCCAGGCCATCATCAAGCAGCGCCGCCACCACCGGGTTGCGCTCCAGCATCCGCACGCGGCAGCCTACGCTGGCGAGCACAAACGCGTCGCGCCCCAGCCCCGCCGTGGCGTCCACCACCTCCGGCAGATAGTCGCCCTTAACGCCCACCGCTTTGGCCACCGCCTCGCCGCGTCCGCCGCCGAACTTACGCCGATGAGCCATCGCTCCGCCGACAAAATCAACGAAGATGCCGCCCAGCTTCGGCTCATCGCGCTTGCGTAATTCCAGATGCTCCGGCGTCATCGCCAGCGCCATCGGGTTATCTTCGTCATGCTCCAGCCCCCAGCGGGCGGCAAGAACGGATAAGGCGCCGTCTCCGGCGCCCGTTTCATCAATTAAGCAGATTTTCACTTCCGCTTTACCCTAAATCATTTGCGTTGCCTCAGGACAACGAGGGAAAAAATCCCCGGGAGCGTACGCGCCCGGGGTGAGTGAGTGCGGTTGCCGCAGAGGCAGCCTGAAGTATGACGGGTAAATTAGCCCTTAATCCCGTAGTGATCCAGCATCGCGTCAAGCTGCGGCTCGCGGCCGCGGAAGCGTTTGAACAGGATCATCGGCTCTTCAGAACCGCCGCGGCTCAGGATGTTATCGAGGAACGACTGGCCGGTTTCGCGGTTGAAAATCCCCTCTTCCTCAAAGCGGGAGAAGGCGTCCGCCGCCAGCACGTCGGCCCACAGGTAGCTGTAGTAGCCCGCCGCGTAGCCGCCGGCAAAAATATGGCTGAAGGCGTGCGGGAAGCGGCCCCACGACGGACCCGGCACCACGGCGACCTGCTTTTTGATCTCCGCCAGCGTCTCGAGGATTTTCGCCCCCTGCTCCGGCTGGTACTCCGCGTGCAGGCGGAAGTCGAACAGACCGAACTCCAGCTGGCGCAGAATAAACAGCGCGGCCTGGTAGTTCTTCGCGGCGAGCATTTTTTCCAGCAGCGCCTGCGGCAGCGGTTCGCCGGTCTCGTAGTGGCCGGAGATAAACGCCAGCGCCTCCGGCTCCCAGCACCAGTTCTCCATAAACTGGCTCGGCAGCTCAACCGCATCCCACGGCACGCCGCTGATACCGGACACGCCGGCGGTATCGATGCGGGTCAGCATATGGTGCAGACCGTGGCCGAATTCATGGAACAGGGTGATCACTTCATCGTGGGTGAACAGCGCCGGCTTGCCGCTAACCGGGCGGTTAAAGTTGCAGGTCAGATAGGCCACCGGTTTCTGCAGCGAACCGTCCAGCTTGCGCATCTGGCCGACGCAGTCGTCCATCCACGCGCCGCCGCGCTTGTGCTCGCGCGCGTAGAGATCGAGATAGAAGCTGCCGCGCAGCTCGCCTTTTTCGTCATACAGCTCGAAGAAGCGCACTTCCGGGTGCCAGACGTCAATATCGGTACGCTCTTTGGCGGTGATGCCGTAAATGCGTTTAACCACTTCGAACAGGCCGTTAACGGCTCTGTTTTCCGGGAAATAGGGGCGCAGCTGCTCATCGCTGATGCTGTAGAGATGCTGCTTCTGCTTTTCGCTGTAGTAAGCGATATCCCACGGCTGCAGCTCGTCAACGCCAAACTCCGCTTTGGCGAAGGCGCGCAGCTGGGCCAGCTCTTTCTCCCCCTGCGGACGGGCGCGTTTCGCCAGATCGGTCAGGAAGTCGAGCACCTGCTGCGGGTTCTCCGCCATTTTGGTCGACAGCGATTTTGAAGCGTAGCTGTCAAAGCCCAGCAGCTGCGCCAGCTCGTGGCGCAGGGCAAGGATCTCGGCCATCACCGGGCTGTTGTCCCATTTACCGGCGTTCGGCCCCTGGTCAGAAGCGCGGGTGGAATAGGCGCGATAGAGCTCTTCGCGCAGCGCCTGGTTGTCGCAGTAGGTCATCACCGGCAGGTAGCTCGGGATATCCAGGGTCAGCAGATAGCCCTCCTGCTCTTTGGCCTGCGCCTGAGCCTGGGCCGCCGCCAGCGCGCTCTCCGGCATCCCGGAGAGCTCGGCTTCGTCGGTCACCAGCTTGCTCCAGCCCATCGTGGCGTCGAGCACGTTGTTGCTGTACTGATTACCCAGCTCTGAGAGGCGCGCGGCAATCTCGCCGTAGCGCTTCTGCTGCTCTTTCGCCAGGCCGATACCGGAGAGTTCAAAATCACGCAGCGCGTTATCCACCGCCTTTTTCTGGGCGGTGTTGAGGGTGGCGTAGTGGTCGCCGTCGCGCAAATCGCGATACGCTTTGTACAGACCTTCGTGCTGGCCCACCCAGGTGCTGTATTCCGACAGCAGGGGCAGGGTTTGTTCGTAGGCTTCGCGCAGCTCCGGGCTATTTTTTACCGAATTCAGGTGGCTGACGGGAGAGAAAATGCGCCCCAGCACGTCGTCGACTTCCGCCAGCGGCTGGCACAGCGTCTCCCAGCTATAGGGCGCGCCTTGCGCCACGACGCTCTCTACCGCTGCCCGGCAATCGTCCAGCGCTTTGGTGACCGCAGGCACCACGTGCTCCGGCTTGATTGCGGAAAAAGGCGGCAATGAAAAAGACGTCAGTAATGGATTGGTCATATGCGCAGTCCTGTTGAAAAGGGGAAATGAAGCGCGCGTTCCGGCGCTTTAGCATGGGATCTAGAATGGGGGATAGTTGGGTGAATTTCAATGTCGCACGATGCGCAGCGCCGGGTATTGCTGCAATAAGCCCGGCCGTTGGGCAAAATCCCGGCGGGCGCGCTGCTTCGCCGGGCTGGGTGAGATTAATGCGCCTTCTGCGCCATCTGCCAGGCGGCAGGCAGGTTGAGGCGCTGCCAGAACTGCTGGTCGGCGGTTTCGCCCGATAGCGGATAGCCGGCCGGAAGCGCGGTTTTCACCATCAGCGTCCGACGCTGGGCGGCGGAAAGATGCGGCAGGGCGGTCTCCAGCAGCACCTCGGCCCCTTCCGGTACCTTCAGGGCCTGCTTCTCGCCCTTCTGCTGCGGCAGATCGTAGGTCATGGTAAAGCGATAAAACGCGCTCATGGCCGGGTCGCGATAGGGATCGTCCCTGCCGGCGGTTTTCGCGCATTCGGCAAGCGAAGTGCCGCACTCTTTCTCCAGCGCGGCGCGCAGCTGGTCGCGCGCTTCGTTAAACAGCGCACGATATTTTGCATCGTTGAGATAGTGGGCGACGTTACGCTGCGCCACCATCCGCGAGCCCATCACGTCCAGCGGATAGTGCAAGCCGAGCACGATGCGGGAATAGCCATAGCGCGCCCCGCGGGTCACCAGCGCATCGAAGCGCTCGGGGATCATTTCGGCCATCAGCAGGGCATCGGTATAGCCGGTGTTGGTGTGCCCGCTGGGGAAAGAGCCTTCGTCGGCGGAATAGGGCTGGTTATCCTTCACCACCACGTCGTCCGGCACCAGGTGGATGGTGTTGCCCTGAATCAGGAACGGGCGCGGGTTATTGAAGTGCTTTTTCGCCGCCCCGGTGCTGACTTCGCTGGCCTTAATCAGCGCCGCCGCCTTGCCCAGCTCGCCCTTGTCGTAGGCCGCAAGGAACGCTTTGCCGAGCCGGGGTCCCAGCGCATCGCTGAGGAAATAGAGATAGTTTATCCCCTCGGCATCGGCCAGCGCCTGATGACGGGTGGCCTGGGTGGCATCGCGGTTAATGGCGGTGACGGTAGCGAGGTTATCCTTCACCACCGCATCCGGGAGCTTGCTGAACGCCGAGAGCAGCGCAATCCCCGCCTGCTGGTTCGCTTTCCCCTGGAAGTCATAGCCGCTGGCCTTAAGCCAGGCCTTATCCGCCTGGGTTTTCGTCTGCTTAGCGTGCTCCAGCTGGGCGCGGGTGAGCGTCGCGGCGTCCCCTTTCAGCGCCTGGCGCAGCGCCGCCAGCGTCTGGCTTTCCAGCGCGTCAAACGCCGGGCTCTGCGCCGCAGGCGTTACGCTGGCGGCGATCGCCGCCGCCTGATTCAGCGGAACGTCTTTGGCCAGCGCCGGCAGCGCCAGGATCAGCGCCGACGTCAGAAGTGTGATTCGCAGTTTCATTATTTTTCCTTTTATTCAAACGATTACCTTGCCTGCACGCGACGCTAGCGCGACCGTTTGACGCTTTTATGACACCGTTATGTTTTGCAACGCTTTTGGCACAATTGAAACAGCACGGCGCTACAGCGGTAATCCGTACGGATCTGCGGTAAACTATCGGTTATCTTGTTTAATTCCCGGAATCTCTGCATCCATGCTCAGTTATCGCCACAGCTTTCACGCAGGCAACCACGCCGACGTCCTCAAACACACCGTTCAGAGTCTGATCATTGAATCGCTGAAAGAGAAAGAGAAGCCGTTTCTCTATCTGGACACCCACGCCGGCGCAGGGCGCTACCACCTGAGCAGCGAGCACGCCGAGCGCACCGGCGAATACCTGGAAGGTATCTCCCGCATCTGGCAACAGGATGACCTGCCGGCCGAGCTGGAGCCCTATATATCCGTGGTTCAGCACTTCAACCGCAGCGGCCAGCTGCGCTACTATCCGGGCTCGCCGCTGGTTGCCCGCCATCTGCTGCGCGAGCAGGACAGCCTGCAGCTGACCGAGCTGCATCCGAGCGACTTCCCGCTGCTGCGCGCGGAGTTCCAGAAAGACGAGCGCGCGCGCGTGGAGAAGTCCGATGGCTATCAGCAGCTGAAGGCTAAGCTGCCGCCCGCCTCCCGCCGCGGCCTGATTCTGATCGACCCGCCGTACGAAATTAAAAGCGATTACCAGGCGGTGGTTGCCGGCATTCACGAAGGCTACAAGCGCTTCGCGACCGGCACCTACGCGCTGTGGTACCCGGTGGTCCTGCGTGCGCAGATTAAGCGCATGATCAAAGAGTTAGAAGCAACCGGCATCCGCAAAATCCTGCAGATCGAGCTTGCCGTACGCCCGGATAGCGACCAGCGCGGCATGACCGCGTCGGGGATGATCGTGATTAACCCGCCGTGGAAGCTGGAACAGCAGATGAACAACGTCCTGCCGTGGCTGCACAAAAAGCTGGTGCCGACCGGCATCGGCCACGCAACGGTTAGCTGGATCGTTCCGGAGTAATCGCAGTCATCGACGGAACCTATTGATTTCCGGTATACAATCGCAGCATTCAGATATTAAGGATATGACTCATGAGCAAACATTATGACTACATTGCTATCGGCGGCGGCAGCGGCGGTATTGCCTCCATCAACCGCGCGGCGATGTACGGCCAGAAGTGCGCCCTGATTGAAGCGAAAGATCTGGGCGGCACCTGCGTTAACGTTGGCTGTGTACCGAAGAAGATCATGTGGCACGCGGCGCAGATCCGCGAAGCGATTCACCTGTACGGCCCGGACTACGGTTTCGATACCACCATTAATCACTTCGACTGGGAAAGGCTGGTTGCCAGCCGCAGCGCCTATATCGACCGCATTCATACCTCTTACGACAACGTGCTGGGTAAAAACCGGGTCGACGTGATTAAAGGCTTCGCCCGTTTTATCGACGCCAAAACGATTGAAGTCAACGGCGAAACCCTGACCGCCGATCATATCCTCATCGCCACCGGCGGCCGTCCGAGCCACCCGTCGATTCCGGGCGTAGAGTACGGTATCGACTCCAACGGCTTCTTCGAGCTGCCGGCGCTGCCTAAGCGCGTGGCGGTGGTTGGCGCGGGCTATATTGCCGTTGAGCTGGCGGGCGTGATTAACGGTCTGGGGGCCGAGACGCATCTGTTCGTGCGCAAGCACGCGCCGCTGCGCAGCTTCGATCCGCTGATTGTCGAGACGCTGGTTGAGGTGATGAACGCTGAAGGCCCGCAGCTGCATACCCAGGCCATTCCGCAGGCGGTGGTGAAAAACGCCGACGGCAGCCTGACCCTGACTCTGGAAGATGGCCGCAGCCAGACCGTCGACTGCCTGATTTGGGCCATCGGCCGCGAGCCGGAGACCGATAACTTCAACCTCCAGGCTACCGGGGTGAAGACCAATGACAAAGGCTATATCGTCGTGGATAAGTTCCAGAACACCAGCGTGGCGGGGATCTACGCGGTGGGCGATAACACCGGAGCGGTCGAGCTGACGCCGGTCGCCGTTGCCGCCGGTCGCCGCCTCTCCGAGCGTCTGTTCAACAACAAGCCGGAAGAGCATCTGGACTACAGCAACATCCCGACCGTGGTCTTCAGTCATCCGCCAATCGGCACCGTTGGCTTAACCGAGCCGCAGGCCCGCGAGCAGTACGGCGATGAGGCGGTGAAGGTCTATAAATCGTCCTTTACCGCGATGTACACCGCCGTGACCTCGCACCGCCAGCCGTGCCGCATGAAGCTGGTCTGCGTCGGCCCGGAAGAGAAGATTGTCGGCATTCATGGCATAGGCTTCGGCATGGATGAAATGCTGCAGGGCTTTGCGGTCGCGCTGAAAATGGGCGCTACCAAGAAGGACTTCGACAATACCGTGGCGATTCACCCTACCGCCGCGGAAGAGTTCGTTACTATGCGCTAATCCTCAAGGCCCCGTGCTCACGGGGCCCTTTTCAACGCCTCACGGCGCAGTCGATAATCCGTTCCCGCCGTCTGATTTTGCAAAATCGCATGCCCGATGTAGTTACTTCAGTTAAAGCTATTTTGCAGCACCACCACCGCATTGTGGTTCGCTTTGTCAAAGCCGATATAGCTGGAATAGCCGCCGATATAGCCCACCTGATAGGTAATCTTCTGCCCGCCGATCGTCACGGCAGTCATCGGTGATTGCAAAGCGAATAGGCTGAATTTAACGTCCGCGGCGATGTAAATCTGGACGTTTTTTTATCCTGCCGTCACGCCGTACCGTTATTGCCGTGGCGCATAAATGCCGGACGTTGATTGAGCGCCATATACCAGTGCTCAACCGCCGGCAGTTCCGGGTGGGCAAAAGGGGTCATTTTCCAGCGGTGAACCGACAGGCCGAGCACGATATCCGCCAGCGTAAATTGATTACCCGTCATCCACGCGCCGGTGCGTTGCAGCTGTGATTCAACGATGTGCACGCAGCGGGTCCAGCTGGCAATGCTCTCTTTCAGCGCCGCCGGGTCCTGAAAGCGCGGGTCCTTACGCACCAGCCCCATAAACGCGTAGCGCCAGGCGTTATTAAACTCCGTGGCCTGCCAGTCCATCCAGTGCTCGACCTCGGCTGCAGCCTGCGGCGCGGCGGGCAGCAGATCGTCCCGTCCGGCTTTGCGCGCCAGGTAGCGACAGATGCTGTTTGACTCCCACAGGACAAAGTCGTCATCCAGCAGCACCGGCACCAGGCTGTTCGGGTTCAGCGCACGGAACTCCGCGGTATCAATCGGCTGAAATCCGCTACCGTAATCTTCCTGCTGATACTCAAGGCCCGCTTCTTCGCAGGTCCACAACGCTTTACGGACGTTAATTGATGAGCGTTTACCCAGTATTCTTAGCATTGTCAGGGATTCCTTAACCGAAGGGACGTTTTATTCACCATACTCCATCGGCTGCGCGAGTACAGCCAGCAACGGGGCAGCCTGCCGGATAATATGTAATGACATGTGCGTTGGCTTTCCTCGCTCGCGCTCGCGCCAGCCGCTGGCCTGGGTAAGCTCCCGGGAATTCCCTGCGTTGCCGCCTTCCTGCAACCCAAATGATTTAGGGTATAGTTGATGCTTGCCTTTGTTTGCCTTTTTGCCGATACAGGAGCCCGTGATGCTGACCCCCTTTAACGTTTTAACCCCGGGAAATATCCGTTTTGGTCGCGGCCTGGCGCAGAGCGCTGCGCCCTGGCTGGCCCAGCGCAGCGACAAGGTGCTGCTGGTGCACGGCGCCAGCCCGCAGCGCGCCGACGTTCTGCTGGCCGAACTTCGCGCCCACGCGCTGGAAGTCACGACCCTCTCCATCGCCCATGAGCCCGACCTGCAGGCGATCGAGCAGGGCGTACGCCTGGCCCGCGAAAGGGGCGTCGGGGCGGTGGTGAGCCTCGGGGGCGGCGCGGTTATCGACGCCGGGAAAGCGATCGCCGCGCTGGTGCCGGCATCCGGAGAGGTTATCGAATATCTGGAAGTGGTCGGCAGCGGGCGGGTGCTGGAAGCGCATCCGCTGCCGTTTGTCGCCATCCCCACCACCTCCGGCACCGGAGCCGAGGTGACGAAAAATGCGGTAATTAACGTCGTGCCGCAGCAGCGTAAGGTCAGCCTGCGCGACGACCGGATGCTGCCGGACCTGGCGATCGTCGACCCGTCGCTTACCGATAACGCGCCGCGGGCGGTGACGCTGGGCTCCGGCCTCGATGCGATCACCCAGCTTATCGAACCCTGGCTGTGCACCCGCGCCAACCCGTTTACCGACGCCCTGTGCCGGGAAGCGATCCCGCGCGGCATTAAGGCGCTTAAAACGCTGATGACCAAAGAGTGCCCGCAGAGCCGCGATGAGATGGCCTGGGTCAGCCTGTGCGGCGGCCTGGCGCTGGCCAACGCCGGCCTCGGGGTGATTCACGGCCTCGCGGGGCCGCTGGGCGGCCTGAGCAACGCCTCCCACGGCGCGCTGTGCGGCTGCCTGCTGCCCTTCGGCCTCGCGCTGAATGAATCGCTGGTCACCGATGAAAGCCTGCGCGGGCGCTTCACCGACGTGCGCCGCTGGCTGGCCGACGGGCTCAACGTCGATCCTGGCACCGCCTGGGAGAGCCTGCGCGAATGGAGCCGCGGCGCGGGGCTCGGCAATCTGCATGAACTTGGCGTGGCGCATCGGGCGCTTGAGCCCGCCGCGCTGGCCGCCAGCGGCTCGTCGTCGATGAAAGCCAACCCGGTCACGCTGAGCAGCGAACAGCTGCTGGAGATGCTGGAAGCGGCGTGGGAGTGATCCCATGCCGGCATGAAAAAATAAGATTTTGTTGCAAAACGATTGCTCTGAATTTCTCCGCGCGACTCAGAGCATCAAATCGTAAATTATCATTAAAAATCAAAGAATAATAAAAAACCCCGCTTCAGGATTTTGCGCAGAAGCGTGACCTGACGCACAGTTTACCCCACGAAAACCGAAGCGAATGACTAAGCTTAAAAACCATGCCGGAGAAACCCGGCGCCATTAAGCGACGCGATCCGGAGGTCCGTATCACTATGTCCAGCCAGACATTACGCAACGATAATAGCGATGAGTTGAAGATCGACGTCGATCTGCGCTACGAAGCCGATCCGTATGAGTTAAAACTGGATGAAATGTTCGACGCCGAACCGGAGCCAGAAATTATCGAGGGGTTCCCGGCATCTGACGCCCTGACCCCCGCCGATCGCTATCTGGAGCTGTTTGCCCACGTGCAAAAATCGCGCATTTTCGCCGACAGCAAAACCTTCCCCGACTGCGCGCCAAAGCAGGATCCGCTGGATATTTTAATCCACTACCGGCAGGTGAAGCGCACCCCCGGGTTCGATTTGCGGCAGTTTGTCGAGGATCACTTCTGGCTGCCGGATCATCGCGCGGAGGATTACGTTTCCGATCCTAAGCGATCCCTGAAAGAGCATATCGATCATCTGTGGCCGATCCTCACCCGCGAGCCGCAGGATCATATCCCGTGGTCGTCGCTGCTGGCGCTGCCGCAGTCGTATATCGTGCCCGGCGGCCGCTTTAGCGAGACCTACTACTGGGACTCCTACTTCACGATGCTGGGGCTGGCGGAGAGCGGCCGCGAGGACCTGCTGAAGTGTATGGCGGATAACTTCGCCTGGATGATTGAAACCTACGGCCATATCCCTAACGGCAACCGCACCTACTATCTCAGCCGTTCCCAGCCGCCGGTGTTTGCCCTGATGGTCGAGCTGTTTGAAGAGGACGGCGTACGCGGCGCCCGCCGCTACCTTGAACACCTGAAGATGGAGTACCGCTTCTGGATGGACGGCGCCGAGTCGCTGATCCCCAACCAGGCGTATCGCCACGCGGTGCGCATGCCGGACGGTTCGCTGCTCAACCGCTACTGGGACGATCGCGACACCCCGCGCGACGAGTCCTGGCGCGAAGATGTGGAAACGGCAAAGCGCTCCGGCCGCCCGCCTAACGAGGTGTATCGAGACCTGCGCGCCGGAGCCGCCTCCGGCTGGGACTACTCCAGCCGCTGGCTGCGCGATATTACCCGCCTGGCGAGCATTCGCACCACCCAGTTTATCCCCATCGACTTGAACGCCTTCCTGTTCAAGCTGGAAAATACCATCGCCAATCTCTCCGGCGTGGAGGGCGATCGCGAAACGGAAGCCGCTTTTCGCCAGAAGGCCAGCGACCGCCGGGCGGCGGTGACCCGCTATTTGTGGGACGACGAAGGCGGATGCTTTCGCGACTACGACTGGCGCCGCGAGCAGCTGGCGCTCTTTTCGGCCGCCAGCATCGTGGCGCTGTACGTCGGAATGGCCACCCATGAGCAGGCGGATCGCCTTGCCGACGCCGTGCGGGCCCGTCTGCTGACGCCCGGCGGCATTATGGCCACGGAGTACGAGAGCGGCGAACAGTGGGATAGGCCCAACGGCTGGGCGCCGCTGCAGTGGATGGCGGTGCAGGGCTTTAAAATGTACGGCCAGGACCCGCTCGGCGATGAAATAGCCCAAAGCTGGCTGCAGACGGTGAACCACTTCTACAAGCAGCACCACAAGCTAATTGAGAAGTACCATATTGCCAGCGGCGTCCCGCACGAGGGCGGCGGCGGGGAATACCCGCTGCAGGATGGTTTCGGCTGGACCAACGGCGTGGTGCGTCGGCTGATCGGCCTCTACGGCGAGCCATTATAACCAGGTGCTATTCCTGCGGAGAATGTCCTGCTATGGTCAGGCTATTGACCTGTGCTGGAACCCTTACCGATGCCCGAACTGCTTACGCCACGGCTGCGCTGCTCGCCGCTGCAGCTGGATGACTGGTCCTTCTTTTTAGCCCTGCAGCGCGATCCGCAGGTGATGCTCTATATTGCCGACTCGCGCCCGCTCACCGAGATCCGCGAAGCGTTCGATTCCCGCCTGGCGCCGTGGGCGCCGGGCGCCAGGCACTGGCTGTGCCTGATCGTCCGCGATCGACACACCCATGTGCCGCTCGGCATAACCGGCTATCGGCACCACGAGGACGACTGCGCTGAGGTTGGATTCCTCTTCACTCCCCAGGCCCAGGGCAAAGGTTACGGCTACGAATCGCTGCAGGCATTGTGCGATTTCGCCTTTTCCGCAGGCGGGGTTCGTCGCCTGACCGCCACCGTTACCGCCGGCAACATCGCCTCGAAAAGCCTGTTACAGAAAACCGGCTTTCTGCTGGAGGGCGAGCTGCGCGAATGCTACTGGCTCAACGGCCGCTGGCATAACGACTGGCTATTTGGCCTGCTGCCGCGCGACTATCACCGCTCCGCCTCCGCGGCGGGCTAGCGCCGCGGCCTGGGGGCCTACAGGTACATCCCGCCGGAAACTGATCTGGTCAAGTTAAACAGGACACTTTTTTCTCAGCCATCTGTTCATATCGCACTGGCGATAAATACCCATTCGAAGCATGGTTTCTGTCAAGATTGTAATAACGCATATAGTCTGCAACATCACGTTTCATACCTGCCCGCGTCTGCTGCGGGATCAACAGCACCCATTCATGTTTCAAACTGCCCCAAAAACGCTCCATTACCGCGTTATCCCAGCAGGCGCCAACATCTCCCATGCTGCTTCTGAGTCCGTAACTGGTTAACAGCGTTTGGAAGCGCTTGCTGGTATACTGCGCTCCACGATCGGTATGGACGACCAGCCCTGTCGGTGGATTGCGCAGGTTGTAAGCCTGCATGAGAGCCCGGCAAACCAGCGACGATGTCATTTTCTTGTCAATGTGCCAACCGACGATCCGGCGGGAATATAAATCCATGATCGCAGCCAGGTACAACCAGCCTTCACCCGTTTTCAGATACGTAATATCACTCACCCATATCTGGTCCGGTCCGGGAGGATTGAAGTTCTGATTCAACAGATTTGGTGCAAAATCAGCCCCTTTCTTCGGTTTCGTTGTGACCTTCCAGGCACGGAGTTGCCGGCAGAGAAGTCCCTCTTCGCTCATGATTTTTCTAACGCGCCAACGACTTATGGTGACGCCTTCTTCACGGAGCTTTTTAACCAGCGTTCGGCTCCCGGCACTTTCCCGACTGGCAGAGAATAACGCCTTGAGCATCACCCTGACTGCGGTATCTTTCGACGGGCAGGCTATCGGCTTTTTTCGCCAGGCATACCATGCGGACGGGCTAATGCGCATCACGCGACAAAGCGTCCGTAGCCTGTAATTACCTGCGTTATCGAGGATAAACTGGTATCTCACGACATGTGCTTCGCAAAGAAGGCGCTCGCCTTTTTTAATATTTCCTTCTCAATGCGTAACTCTTTGTTTTCTAGACGTAGCCTTCGGAGTTCAGCTTGTTCATCTTCACTAAGCGGACTTTCATGGCGCTGGCGCGCGGCGGCGACCCAACTGCGCAATGTTTTGGCGCTGATCCCCAAAGAAGTTGCGGCACGCGCAATGGAGTAATTTTGCGTCAGCACCAGGGCCACCGTTTCCTTCTTAAATTCTGGCGTAAATTTTCGCTTCTGATTCACTAAACACCTCCATTTTGGATGTAAGTTTAGTGTCCTGATTATTCGACCACAGCAAACCTCCACGCGCTGGGCGTTCATCCACTGCAGATCGTCGCTCAGCAGCGCCGCTATCGCATCGCCGATATCGTCCGGCAGCCCTACCCGCCCCAGCGCCGTTTGCGCCGCGATATGCTGGTTTACCTGCGCATTATCGCGCACCACGCCGCCGGCAAAGTCCGTCTCAATGGCCCCCGGCGCAATAACGTTCACCGAGATCCCGCGCGCGCCCAGCTCTTTTGCCTGGTAGCGGGTCAGCACCTCCATCGCCCCTTTCATTGATGCATAGGCGGCGTATCCCGGCAGCGCAAAGCGGGCCAGCCCGCTTGAGACGTTGAGGATGCGCCCGCCGTCCTGCAGCAGCGGCAGCAGACGCTGGGTCAGAAAGAACGGGCCTTTAAAATGGATATTCATCAGCTCGTCAAACTGCGCTTCGCGGGTCTCAGCAAAGGCGACGTTGAGACCAATCCCGGCGTTGTTTAATAAATAATCAAAGGTGCCGCGCTGCCAGCGCTGCTGCAGGAGTTTTTCCACCTGCAGAACAAAGCTTTCGAAGCTCGCCGTATCGCCGACGTTAAGCGCTAATGCCGCAGCGTTACCCCCTTTTTGTTCGATTTCAGCGACAACTTCCAGCGCCGCCTGCCGGTTGCTGTGGTAGGTCAGGATAATATCGGTTCCCTTCGCCGCCAGCTTCAGAGCCGCGTTTTTTCCCAATCCACGGCTGCCGCCGGTCACTAAAGCAATACGTTGCGTCATCAGAAACCCCTTATCGGTTGCGTTTGCATCGTTAAAGAGCTTATTAGCTGACAGGAAAACAATAAATACGCTAGATTACGTTTTACTGTTTCTTTGAAAACAACAATGGGCCTCAGGCATGGATAAAATTCACGCAATGCAGCTGTTCATTCGCGTGGCGGAGCTGGAGAGCTTTTCCCGCGCCGCCGACACCCTGGGCCTGCCGAAAGGCAGCGTGTCGCGCCAGATCCAGGCGCTGGAAAGCCACCTCGGCGCACGCCTTCTGCACCGCACCACCCGCCGGGTGCAGCTGACGCAGGACGGGATGGTCTATTACGAGCGCGCTAAAGACCTGTTGAGCAACCTCGAGGAGCTGGACGGAATATTCCAGCACGATCCCTCCAGCATCAGCGGACGGCTGCGGGTAGATATGCCCATCGGCGTGGCAGCAAAGCTGATTATTCCGCGGCTGCCGGCCTTTTTGCAGCAGTATCCGGGGATCGAGCTCGAGCTGAGCAGCAGCGACCGGCTGGTTGACGTGATCCGCGAAGGATTCGACTGCGTCGTTCGCGTCGGCGCGCTGAAAGATTCCGGGCTGATCGCCCGTCCTCTGGGTAAGCTGACGCAAATTAACTGCGCCAGCCCGCAGTATCTGGCGCGCTTCGGCTACCCGCACTCTCTTGACGATCTCGGCGATCATGCCCTGATCCACTATGCCAGCACTCTCGGCGTCCGTCCGGCGGGTTTTGAGGTTGTCAGCGACGGCGCCGCGCGCTGGGTGAAAACCGGCGGCATACTGACCGTCAACAGCACCGAGACCTACCAGGCCGCCTGCCTCGCCGGGCTGGGCATTATTCAGGCGCCGCGCATCGGCGTTCGTGACGCGCTGCGTACCGGCGAGCTGATTGAAATTCTGCCGCAATACCGCGCGGAACCGCTGCCGGTCTCGATTATCTATCCGCATCGGCGCAATCTTTCGCGCCGCGTACACCTGTTTATGGAGTGGCTGGGTAAGGTGATGAAAGAGTACGTCGATTAACCCGCGGCGGGCCCGTTTTGCCTGCCGGCGCGCGGTCGGGTTTACCGCTCCGCCGCCGCAATCGGCATTTTGCGTATATAATTTTTGCTGAATCTCGCTGTAAAGAAAGGAAGAAATAACTAATGACACCGGAAAACGACGCCACACGCCCGACCCAGGATCCGGGCCAGCAGCCGGAAAAAAGTAAAAGCAAGCTGGCCGCCATCAACGAATCCGCCGTGGGGCAGAAAGCGAACCAGGCGCTGAAAAGCGTGACCGGGACGGCGGAAAAGGTCCAGCGGAATCCGATTATTGCGCACCTGATCCGCGCGGCCGAGCGCTTCAACGACCGCCTGGGCAATCAGTTCGGCGCGGCCATCACCTACTTCTCGTTTCTGTCGATGATCCCGATACTGATGGTCTCCTTCGCCGCCGCCGGCTTTGTCCTCACCTGGCATCCGACGCTGCTGCAGGACATCTTCGATAAAATCCTGCTCAACGTCAGCGATCCGACGCTGGCGGCGACGCTGAAGAACACCATCAGTACCGCGGTTCAGCAGCGCACCACCGTCGGCATCGTCGGACTGCTGGTCGCGCTCTATTCCGGCATTAACTGGATGGGCAACCTGCGGGAAGCCATTCGCGCCCAGTCCCGCGACGTCTGGGAACGTACGCCGCAGGATCAGGAAAAGATCTGGGTAAAATACTTCCGCGACTTTATTTCATTAATCGGCCTGCTGGTCGCCCTGATTATTACCCTCTCCATTACCTCCATTGCCGGCGCCGCGCAGCAGACCATTATCTCCGCGCTGTATCTCGATAACATTGAGTGGCTAAAACCGGCCTGGCGGCTGATTGGCCTCGGGATCTCGATTTTCGCCAACTACCTGCTGTTTTTCTGGATATTCTGGCGTCTGCCGCGCCACCGTCCGCGGCGCAAGGCGCTGATTCGCGGCACGCTGATTGCGGCAATCGGCTTTGAGGTGATTAAAATCGTCATGACCTGGACGCTGCCGGCGCTGGTGAAGTCGCCGTCGGGCGCCGCGTTTGGCTCCGTTTTAGGGCTGATGGCCTTTTTCTATTTCTTCGCGCGCCTGACGCTTTTCTGCGCGGCGTGGATTGCCACCGCCGAGTATAAAGACGACCGCCGGATGCCGGGGAAAACCCACGATTGATGCCGTAGCGGGCTGAATGGAGAGGTATCATTCAGCCCGATCGATCATTTCAGCAGATAAATCCAATGCGTAACTTTTATTTAACCTAAACCTGGTTTTATCTGCCATTATTTTATTTATGTGAAGCATTTCATAGAAGATATTTTACAGGCACGAAAATTATCCGCTTTTTGCCCATTTTTTCGCCTCTCCCGCCCCCTGTTACAGATTGAAATGTCGCTTTTGCTGTGGCTATATGGCCTTTCGTTCGCTAAAAATAAGAAAGATCTATGCAAGCCACAGCCACCACGCTCGACAAGGCGCAGGAAACCACACCGGTTAACTCGCGCAATAAGGTCGTCGTTGCCTCACTCATCGGTACCGCCATTGAGTTCTTCGACTTCTACATTTACGCCACCGCCGCGGTTATCGTGTTTCCGCATATCTTCTTCCCGCAGGGCGATCCGGCCGCCGCGACGCTACAGTCGCTGGCAACCTTCGCCATTGCCTTCGTCGCGCGCCCGATTGGCTCAGCGCTGTTCGGCCACTTCGGCGATCGCGTCGGCCGTAAGGTGACGCTGGTCGCCTCGCTGCTGACCATGGGGATCTCTACCGTAGTCATCGGCCTGCTGCCGGGCTATGAGAGCATCGGCATTCTGGCGCCGATGCTGCTGGCGCTGGCGCGCTTTGGTCAGGGGCTGGGCCTGGGCGGCGAATGGGGCGGCGCGGCGCTGCTGGCCACCGAGAACGCCCCGCCGCGCAAGCGCGCGCTGTACGGCTCCTTCCCGCAGCTGGGCGCGCCGATCGGCTTCTTCTTCGCCAACGGCACCTTCCTGCTGCTCTCCTGGCTGCTGACCGACCAGCAGTTTATGGCGTGGGGCTGGCGCGTACCGTTTATCTTCTCCGCGGTGCTGGTGATTATCGGGCTGTATGTCCGCGTTTCGCTGCATGAAACGCCGGTCTTCGCCAAAATCGCCGCGGCGAAGAAACAGGTGAAAATCCCGCTGGGGACGCTGCTGACTAAGCACGTGCGGGTCACCGTGCTCGGCACCTTTATCATGCTGGCCACCTATACCCTGTTCTATATCATGACCGTCTACTCGATGACCTTCAGCACCGGCGCGGCGCCGGTGGGCCTCGGCCTGCCGCGCAATGAAGTGCTGTGGATGCTGATGATGGCGGTGATTGGCTTTGGCGTGATGGTGCCGGTTGCCGGCCTGCTGGCGGACGCGTTTGGCCGTCGTAAGAGCATGATCGTCATCACTTCGATGATTATTCTCTTCGCTCTGTTCGCCTTTAAACCGCTGCTGGGTTCCGGTCAGCCGGCGCTGGTCTTCGCGTTTCTGCTGATCGGCTTAAGCCTGATGGGGCTGACCTTCGGCCCAATGGGCGCCCTGCTGCCGGAGCTGTTCCCGACGGAAGTACGCTACACCGGCGCATCGTTCTCCTATAACGTATCCTCGATTCTTGGCGCCTCCGTTGCGCCCTATATCGCCGCCTGGCTGCAGGGCAACTACGGCCTGACGGCGGTGGGGATCTATCTGGCTTCGATGGCCGCGCTGACGCTGATTGCGCTGCTGCTGACCCACGAAACCCGCCACCGGTCGCTGTAACCCTTTACTGCCCGGCGCGCCGCGCCGGGCATCTCTCCTCTACTCTTCTACTTTTTCATCTGCGATAAAATCGTCTGACACTGGTTGGCTTCGCCCTCCGCCGGCGACACCAGCGCCAGCAGCGCCGCCGCCGGCGTGACCAGCGTCGCCAGCGCGGCCGCAACCGCACCGCGCGCAATCAGCGGCCCCACCTTCACCCCGGCGTTCGGCGATTTAAACGTGCCGCGCACGTACAGCGGCGAGCGCAGGGTAATAATGCGCAGCCCCTTGCTTTCGGGGTCGATGGTTAAGTCGAGCTGCTCCGAGGCGAAGCTGGCGGTGCCGGTGACGTTAATCAGCGCATTTTCGGTATCAAAGGCAAAGATCTGCGGCCGCGCGACGCCGTTAACCACGTCAACGTTCGCCGCCGCGCAGTTGACCCGCACCTCGTCGTCGCCAAAGATCTGCCCGATAAGATAGTTACCGACGTTCAGCCCCAGAATTTCCATCAGGTTGCGGCTAATCAGGCCATCGTTCATCAGCAGCTTGATATTGCCGTTGCTGTTGCCCAGCAGCGCCGCCACCGAGTTACCGGTGCCACGCAGCTGCATATCGCCGTTCATCTCGCCGAGGGTCTTCTGCATCATCTCCACCTTCGGCATCAGCGCCTTGAGCTTCAGGCGCCTGGCCTGCAGGTTGGCGCTGCCCTGCAGCGGCTTTTTATCGCCCTGCAGGTGCAGGCTGCCGGCGATGGTGCCGTTGGCGAGGCCAAAGCGCAGCGGCTGCAGGCGCAAATCGCCGCGCTCGAGGATAACGTGGGTATTGAGGTCGCTAATCGGCAACGTGCCGCCGTGTTCAATCCGCCGCCCCTTGAAGCGGACGTCGGCATCCATCAGCTGCCACTTATCGGTCTCGAAGCGATCGTAGGGCAGGACTTTCCCGGCCGGCTGCGGCGCCGCTTCGCCTTTACGCTGCCCGGTTTTGCTCGCCTTACCGTCTGCGTTCACGCCAATCAGCGGCCCGAGGTCCGCCAGGCGCAGCTGGCGGGACTCCACGTCGCCCTCCAGCTTCGGCCGCGGCTTGCCGGTGGTGTAGGTCATGGAGCCGTGAATATCGCTTTCGCCGATGCGGCCGTTAAAATCGCGATAGCTAAAGCGCGATCCGCTCTGCTGATTGAAGACCGCCCGCAGGCGTCCGTCGGTGGAGAACGCCGGCGTATCCGGAAGGACGATGCCGGTGAGATCGTATAAATCCCCCAGCGAATCGCCGGAGAACTTGAGGCGCAGATCGACGCCGCCGAGGCTGAGCGGGTCGTTCACCGTCCCGCTAAAGGCTACCCGGGTATTGCCGGAGCGAAAGTCGCCCTGCAGCGGGAACGGCGTCCCCTCGCTGCGCAGCGCCAGCATGCCGCCAATTTTACCGCTGCCGGAGAGCGGCTGGTCACGATAGCTCCCCTTCGCCGTCAGCCCAAAAACGTAGTCCGCCACCTTCTGCGGCCCCTCTTTGTCTGCCGTACCGGTGACCTCGCTAAACGGCAGCGGTTTGCCCAGCGGGTCGACCGTCAGGGTAATATCGGCGCGCGTCACTTTGTCGGTATTGGCGATCCGCCCGCGATCGAAGAGAATATTATCCAGCCGGAAAGACCAGTCGGATGGCGCGGCCTGGCTGGCCGCAGCGTCGTCCGAACCGAGGGTAAAGGTCCAGTTATTGCTTTTCTCAGAGAGCCTGATCAGCCGGGCATCGGGCTGCTGCAGCTTAATCCACGGTAGATACACCGTTTTGCTCAGCAGCGACAGCGGCGCCAGCGTGGCTTCGACGCGCGGCAGGTGCACCATCACGACCTGCGGGATATCCGGCGGGTTGCCGAGGACGATATCTTCGGCATGGACGTGCGGCCAGGGCACCCAGCTCCGCCAGCCCCGCTCGTCGCGCTGCCGCTCCCAGACCACGCCGAGGTCGCCGCGAATGGCAAATGGCCGGTTCAGTTCGGCGGAGACCTTCTGGTTAATGGTTGGCTTCAGGCGGTTCCAGTCAAAGGTCGCCAGCACGATGAAAAACAGAACAATAACCAGGACTATCGTTCCCGAGATAATGGCAATCGTCTTGCGGGTTGTGGTCATACCCTCTCAGCTCCTTTGCTCCTCGTCAGTCCTGAATATAGTTGAAAAGCGCATCTTTCTCCGCCAAATGCGCTTTTCGTCACATTACGCGCGCGATGTCAAAAAAATAATGGAACGATGTTTTAATATGATTGACCATAAAAACGACGCGGCGCACACTAGCGCTAATTTCGATTCAATCTCGGGTCATGATGATGTCTAAAAAAATTGCCGTTATCGGCGAATGTATGATTGAGCTGTCAGAGAAAAACGCGGCGGTAAACCGTGGATTTGGCGGCGATACCTTGAATACCTCGGTCTATATTGCGCGTCAGACCGACGCCAGCGCGCTCGCCGTGCACTACGTGACCGCGCTGGGGACGGACGCGTTCAGCCAGCAGATGCTGGAGTCCTGGCAGGCTGAGGAGGTCAAAACCGACCTGATCCAGCGCATGGCCGATCGTCTGCCGGGGCTGTACTACATCGAAACCGACGATACCGGCGAGCGCACGTTCTACTACTGGCGCAACGAAGCGGCGGCAAAATTCTGGCTCGAAAGCGAGCAGTCCGCCGCGATCTGCGAAGAGCTGGCGACCTTTGACTACCTCTATCTCAGCGGAATCAGCCTCGCCATTCTCAGCCCGCAGAGCCGCGAGAAGCTGCTCACGCTGCTGTGCGAATGCCGCGCTAACGGCGGGCAGGTGATCTTCGACAATAACTACCGCCCGCGCCTGTGGGCCAGCAAAGAAGAGACTCAGCAGGTTTATCAGCAAATGCTGACCTGTACCGATATCGCCTTCCTGACGCTGGATGACGAAGATGCGCTATGGGGTGAAAAACCGGTAGCAGAGGTGATTGCCCGCACGCACGCCGCCGGCGTCAAAGAGGTGGTGGTAAAACGCGGGGCGGATTCGTGCCTGGTGTCGATTGTCGGCGAGCCGCAGCAGGAGATCCCAGCCGTGAAGCTGGCGAAAGAGAAGGTGGTGGATACCACCGCCGCCGGCGATTCGTTTAGCGCCGGCTACCTCGCAGTGCGCCTGACCGGCGGCGACGCGAAGTCCGCAGCCGCCCGCGGGCACCTGACCGCCAGCACGGTGATTCAGCATCGCGGGGCTATTATTCCGCGCGAAGCGATGCCGCAGTAACGCTCGCCCGGGCTACGCCATAGCGGCCGCAGCCCGGGAAGCCCCTCGTCAACCGGCCTACTGGGCGGGGGGAATATCCGTTGCGTCGCTGTGCGCGTCGGCCGCCTCGCCGCCTCCGACCGTCGCCGTTGGCGCAGGCAGCATCAGTTTCTCCCACGTCGCCTTCAGATCCTTCATGTTAAATTCCGGCTCGCCCTGCGGCTGCTGCAGCACCAGCGCCATATCCTGCGACAGCTGCTGGCGCAGATACTGATTCAGCATATCGACGGTCAGAGAATTAAGGAACTCCTGGCGCAGCTTCTGGTACTGCTCCGGCGCGATATCCACCACCTGATTCTGCAGCGAGCGGACGCGCTGGCTGATCAAAATATCGGTATCGGTACGCGCGTAGGTGGCGAAGAGCTTTTGCAGTTCGAGATTTTTCTGCGCCAGCAGGGTATCGAACTCTTCCTGCGGTAGCCCGTTATCGCGGACCTTCGCCAGCTCGCGGGATACCGCGATCAGGTTCGCGTTGAGCTTGTTGCCCGGCGATTCAATGTTGATCGCGCACTGGGCGCGCTGGTACAGCACCCGGCAGTCAAAGCCGAGGCTCACGTCTTTGATATTGTTTTTGCTCAAGTTCTGCTGCACGTGCCAGAACAGCGCCTCGCGCGCCAGATCGTCGCGCCAGTAGTGCTGCAGCGCGACCGAATCGCGAATCGGCTGCCACGGAGAGTCCCACATGAGCGACAGCTTATCCTGACGCACGGTATTGGTCATAATGCTGACCGGCGTCGTCGGCAGCGGAGCCAGCGTCGGCACCGCGGCCGGCGTTTCCCGTTTGCCCTTCAGCTCGCCGAAGTTTTTGTTAATTTGCTCCGCGACGCTGCGGCTATCGACGTTACCCACCACGATCAGCGTCATGGCGTCCGGGGTGTACCACTTCTGATAAAACTCTTTCAGCTGCGCAACATCGAGCGGATTTTTCAGCGACGCGGCGGGGTCATGCCCCAGCATGGCAGAGCCTTTCAGGCGATAGCGCCACCAGCCCTCTTTGGTATCCAGCGGCCAGGTCGCCACCATATCGCTGCCCTGCAGGGCGTGATTTACCGCTTCCGGCGTTACCGTCAGCTTCCCGCTGGCGTCAGCCAGCCAGCTCAGCGCCTCTTTCAGCAGATCGTTGCGGTTATTCGGCAGGCTCAGGTTAAACATGGTGTCGCTATAGGAGACGATCGCCGGCGGTAGCGGGCGGCTCGGATCGATGCTCTGCTGCCACAGGGAGCGCGCCTGCATCGTCGGCAGGCTGCCGCTCTGCGTCAAGGCCAGGCGGGGAATAAAGCGGCTAAAACCGCTCTGCTGAGTGCTTTCGCTCAGCGAGCCAATATTGACGAACAGGCGGACTTCAATACGATCGCTAGGACGCTGCGGAGTGGCTAAAACCTGCCACTGAAGCCCGTTGGCGAGAGTTCCCTGTTGCCAGGCCGGGTCCGGCTGGAGCGCTTCTGCTTGCACATAACCGGCCGCTGCCATCATCAGCAAACCACCCGTTAAGAGTTGAATTTTTGTGCCCTGCATGTGAACCCCTGATGAACGTTCCTGGTTACAAAAGCAGCCCGCTGGAGGGCTGCCAAAAATATGGTGAGTAAGTACGTCGGTTAGACCACGCGGAGAGGAAAATGTCGCACGGAGACGTAAAATAATCATTTAGTATCACTCCCCAACCCAGGGGAGCGATACCTAATTATGCGCAGGAGGCCGGAGTCCAGCAAGGGACAACGGCCTAACAGATGGATTTAAGAGGATAATTCTTGCGATTTGTTCGCCGGAGTGCGGTTATTCAGGACATCATCCAGCTGTTGGGTATCCAGCTCTTTCACCCATTTCGCCACCACGATAGTCGCCACGCCGTTGCCCACCAGGTTGGTCAGGGCGCGCGCTTCGGACATAAAGCGGTCGATACCGAGGATCAGCGCCAGGCCGGCAACCGGTAAATGGCCCACCGCGGAAAGCGTGGCTGCCAGGACGATAAAACCGCTGCCGGTAACGCCCGCGGCGCCTTTCGAGGAGAGCAGCAGCACCACCAGCAGCGTTATCTGATGGAAAATATCCATATGGCTGTTGGTCGCCTGGGCGATAAATACCGCCGCCATCGTCAGGTAGATGGAGGTACCGTCGAGGTTGAAGGAGTAGCCGGTTGGGATCACCAGCCCCACCACCGATTTACGGCAACCCAGCTTCTCCATCTTATCCAGCATGCGCGGCAGCGCCGATTCGGACGAGGAGGTCCCGAGCACAATCAGCAGCTCTTCGCGGATATAGCGGATAAATTTAAAGATGCTAAAGCCGGTCATCCGCGCGATGGTGCCCAGCACCACCACCACAAACAGAATACAGGTCAGGTAGAAGCAGACGATCAGCTGGCCCAGCTACACGAGGGTGCCGACGCCATATTTCCCGATGGTAAAGGCCATCGCCCCGAAGGCGCCAATCGGCGCGAGGCGCATAATCATGTTGATGATGCCGAAGATCACCTGCGAGAAGCTTTCGATAACGTTGAAAATCAGCTGGCCCTTGCTGCCCAGACGGTGCAGGGCAAAACCAAACAGCACCGCAAACATCAGCACCTGCAGGATATTGCCGCTGGCAAACGCGCCAATTACGCTGCCGGGGATAATATCCAGCAGGAAGGCGACGATGCCCTGATCTTTTGCCTGCTCGGCGTAGACCGCCACGGCCTTCGCATCGAGGGTCGCCGGATCGACGTTCATACCGCCGCCGGGTTGCACGACGTTGACGATGATCAGGCCGATAATCAGCGCGATAGTACTGACGACTTCAAAATAGAGGAGCGCGACCGCACCGGTACGGCCAACGGCCTTCATACTTTCCATCCCGGCAATCCCCGTCACGACGGTGCAGAAGATAACCGGAGCAATAATCATTTTAATCAGCTTAACGAAGGCGTCGCCGAGGGGTTTCATCTGCGCGCCCAGTTCCGGGTAGAAATGGCCCAGCAGAATACCGATCGCAATGGCCGACAAAACCTGAAAATAGAGGCTTTTGAAGAAGGAGGTTTTCATAGGGTGTCCTTTGGGTATAACCACAGACCTGGAAGGGTTATATGGCGTCTGTGGCTTAAAAGTAACACCCGGGAAACATTTCAGAAATAACTAAGCGTAATATTGCAACGAAATTGTTAAAAACTTTGAGCTGACTCGCACAAGTCAGCATCCCGTTACAGGTTTTCACCCTCTTCATTCAGCGGTAAAAACTGCGCCGCAAACGCCTCCTGCGGTAAGGCGCAACCGAACAGGGAGCCCTGAGCCGTCTCGACGCCGGCCTCATGCAGCCAGCGGCGCTGCTCCTCTCTCGCTACGCCTTCCGCCACGATGCGCAGGTTAAGACCGCGCGCCAGCTGAATAATCGCCGGCGCCATGCTGACATCTTCGGGCAGCATATCGATGAAAGCCTTATCGATTTTCAGGATATCCACCGGCAGCGGCTTCATATGCTGGAGCTGGCGCAACCCGGCGTAACCCATGCCAAAATCATCGAGGGCGATGCGCACGCCCGCCTCGCGCAGCGGGCGCAGCAGGGAGACCACCATCTGCGGATCGTCCAGCCGGCGGCTTTCGGTAATGTCGATAATCAACGTGCCCGGCGCAATACGATAGCGCGCGAGCAGGGTCAGCATCTCTGCGCCCCGGTCGTGATGCAGCAGCTGCAGCAGCGACACGTTTACCGATAGCGGCAGCATAATGCCCCGGCTTTGCCATGCCGCAAGCTGGCGACAGGCCTCTTCCATCACCCAGTAGCCGACCGGAACGATCAGCCCGCAGGCCTCAATACGCGCCATCAGATCCGGCGGCAGCAGCCAGCTGCCGTCCTCCTGGCGCTGGCGCAGCAGGACCTCCGCGCCGCACACTTCGCCGCTGGCGGTATTCACCTGCGGCTGCAGCCAGATGGCGAAGCGCTGATTTTCCAGCGCGGCCAGAATATCGTGCTCCTCCATCAGCCGACGCTGCGCCTTCTCCATCTGCTGCGGATCGAAAAATTCAATCTGGTTTTTACCTTTGCGCCGCGCGGCGACGGCGGCGGAAAACGCCCGTCGGTAGAGCTGCTCCGCGCTCAGTTCGCCATTAAACATCGCAATTCCGACGCTGGCGCAGGGGCGAAGCTGAATACCCTGCAGCGGCAGGCTCTCGCTGATAGCAGTGAGCACTTGCTTACTTAATGTCACCGCCTGCCAGGGCTCGGTGATGCCGCTGGCCAGAATCGCAAAGTCATAGCCGCTAACCTGCGCCAGCACCATACGCGATGGGATGATTGCCCGCAGCTTTTCCACCAGGGTCAGCAGCAGTATTTCGCGCTGGGCCTCTTTCAGGACGCCGGCGGTATCCTGCAGCGTTTCGCAGGCGACCACCAGCAGCGCCGAGGTTTGCGGGCGCGCCACCGCCTGCTCAAGCAGCGCCATCAGGAAGGCCTTATTCGGCAGGTCAGAGACCGGGAAGCGGGTGGACTGTAAAGAGAGCTCATCGTGCCGGCGCAGCAGGGTTTGCTGGTTGCGATTGTAGCTGCGCACCAGCATGCCTATCTCATCATCATGATGCAGCCGCGACAGGGTCAGCTGATGCCCGAGACGCTCCTGCTGCGGAACATCGTTGAGTTCACGCGCCACCTTGCGCAGCGGACGGACGATCAGCCGGTTGATGCACCAGGTGATCGCCACCGTCAGAACCAGCACCAGCAGGAAGTAAGCAGTCACCAACGTAGAAAGCGTACTCATCACGAATTTATACATCTGGTATGAGTCGGCCTGCAGCACCAGATAGGCAAGCGGCTGCGGATTAGCGGGTCGTTCCTGGGAGTAGATCGGCAGCGATATCTGTACCGGCAGCTCAAACATACGGGTAATCATCACCGGAACCGGGCGCTCGGGAATAAAGCGCATCCGCAGCGCCTGAAACTGGTTCGGCAGCACCACGTCCGCCCGGCTGACGATGCCAGCAGGCTGGATACGACCGAGAATGGTTTCCGCCTCCGGAATATCCGCCTTCAGAATAGCCGCGGAGAGCGGTTCGCGAACGGAACGGGCGATGCTTTCTAACTGCGTGGCCGTAGTAAAGCGGCTCTGTTGCACAAAGTGAAAGAGCAAAATAGAGCAAAAAACCAATACAAAGGCCATGGACACGCCTGCGACCATCGCCATCTGTTTAATTGTAAGTGAGCGGCTGACGCGCAACTGTGTTCTCCACTGATACTGAATGCTGTCCGGATTCCGTCCATCAACGCCGGTATTTTCAGGCGGCTTATCTCTGCAAAATAGCTCGCAAACGCCCGGCAAAGAGCGCTAAACGAGGCGCCAGGACGGGTACGAAGCGCCGGGCCGGCGTGCCGATTAGCCCCGCGGCGCGAAGTACGACGAGTATACGCGAACACGGGGGTGGAGTGACGGTTGATCGCGTAATTCAGCCTATTCTGCTACCAATCCGCGTAGGGAACCAGCGGCTGCGGCGGCATATTCATATCGCCCTGCCAGCCGGAGGCCGAGTAGCGCACGTAGAGCAGCGCGTGGCTCGGGGTTTAGTCCTTGGCCTGCTGGATATCGACCGCCGCGCCCACGAACCAGTTGCCGGTCACCCGCCGCTCGACCAGCGCCCGGGCGGTATAGCCAAAGCCCTGGCTGCTGCTGCCCTCCTCGCTAAACTGGCTGGCATAGGCGCGATACCCGGTGGGAATCAGGTTCAGCAGCGGGTAGCGCGCCTCGGTTTTCGTCCGCGAGTGTGACCAGGAGACGGAGCCGCCAAGTTCCCACGACCAGTTTTCGGTGCGCTGGCGCCAGGTCTCCGGCCTGCGCGATATCCCGAGCCCGTCGATCACTAACGTACCGGCGGCGGTGAAGTTCTTCGGCATGAAGGCGCCGCGCCAGGGCGCGCCGCTGATTATCGACCAGCCGAGCAGCTATCTGGCAATCTCTGAACTGGTGGTTCGCGCCCTCGACGGCAAAATGTTTACCGAGGATAACGTCAACTGGCCGCAGTACACCGCCAACCTGCCGCAAAGCGCTGCGGTCTCGGAGAACGCCAACGCCATCGTCATTCAGTATCAGGGCAAACCTTACGTCCAGCTGAATGGCGGAAGCTGGGTACCGTATCCGCAGTAAAAACGAAAAAGGCCGCCGGGTATCACCCCCGCGGCCCGTTCAGACGCCGGTCGTTGCCTGGCGACGGTCGTTATGCGCCAGCCAGGCCAGCATCTTCAGGCTGGCAGAATAATAATCATCCTGCGCGCTAAGCTGCGGATCCTCCTGCGCTTCACCGCTGGTCAGGTCGCGAACGGCCAGCAGGCCGCCGGTCATAAACCACGGGGCGACGTCGTTGGTATTGACGTTGACCCACGCCGGAGTCTGCAGCCGCGGATAGCTCTGAAACCAGCTTTTCCACGGCGTCAGCAGAGCGCTATGCGGATCGGCCCAGTAGAGATACAACGGGATGCGAATCGCGTCGTAACTCATCCGCGGCGGCCACTCCTTTGCCGGCTCCATCCTGCCGTCCGCTCTCAGCGCCACCCAATCGCTGGGCAGCTGCGCCTTACCCCACGCCATTTTACCCAGCAGCGCCTGACCGTCGCTCTGCAGCGTACGCCATGCGGTCAGGTGGGTACGCGCGGCAAAGGCCTGCCATGCGGGGAAGATAAAGTAGGAGGGGTTGAGATTAACATGATCGTTGCGGTTGAAGCCCTTCGCGCCGGGCAGCATCACCTGATGACCGGCAAAAGTAATCACCGTTGATTTCAGCAGCGACGCGGTGATGGCATCGGAAGCGATGCCGTAAGACTTCTCTCCCCACTGCTGCTGCGCGCGCAGCAGCGCCCATGCGATCAGGGTATCGCCGTCGGTGGCGTCGTTTTTATCCGCAATCGGGTCCGGCGCAACGGGGTTGTAGCGCCAGTAAAAAAGCCCGTTGTCTTTATTGCGCAGCGTTTTATCCGTCCACTGCCACAGCTTATCAAAGGTCGGACGATCGTTTTTGGCGACCGCCAGCAGCATGGCGAATCCCTGCCCTTCGGTATGGGAAACGTTGCCGTTGCCGGTATCAACGATTCGCCCGTCGGCCATCATAAAGCGGGATTTATAGCTTTCCCAGGCGGTATCGGCCCACGCGCGGGGAAGCACCATCATCGTCGTCGTAACCATGACTGCGACTAAAGCACGCAAGGACATAAGTGCACTCGTTATGGATGAAAGTAGAGAAACTGAACGTCAGACACAGAAAACAGCCGCTCACGCTGTAAAACAACGTGCGCGCCGCCGCCCTGCCCCCTCAGCCAGCGGGAATAAAGCCCTTCGAGTATGGCACAGAATGCATTACACCAGCGAACGCGACGCGCTTCATCGCGGCTGACCGGCAGCGCCCGATGGCGCAGCCGCAGCCCGTCGTCGCCGACCTCGACGCTGACCACTCCCCACTGAAAACGGCTCAGCAGCTGGTTGATATTGGCCTCCAGCTGGCCGACCGTCTCCGCATCAGGTAGAGGATAGTTGTCCGCCAGCGCCTCGCCCATCTGGCGCAGAAAGGGCAGGCTCTCCAGCTCGCCCGCGTTGTTGAGCATGCCATCCACCATAACGATCAGCAGATCGAACCATCCGGCAGGCGTTTGCTGCTGCTGAAACCAGGCCAGCGCCTCCGCGTTATTATTTTCCGTCATGATCAGTTATCTCCTAACATATAGCGGATATAAAGACCGGCGGTGCTTTCGTTATAATCGCCGAAGGTGTCATAGCCCACCTGGCCGCCAAGCGTCATCTGTTTGTTTACCTTGTAATCCGCACCGGCACGCAGGGTGTAGCCGATGCCGCTCTTCGAAGTTGCCGAATAGTAAGCTTCCTTGGCGAACCCGTTGGTGACGGCGGTTTCCAGGGTCCGCTGCCACTCGGCGTTGGTCGGGAAGTAGGCGCTCCTATCCTGGCTATAGGATTGATAGCCCACCGAGCCCCCCAGCTTCATCGTCCAGTTATCGTATTTCTCCGTTAGGTTGACCGGCAGCGAGACGCTCACGTAGTTTTGCGGGCTGAAATAGCCCCCCTGACCGTAGGTGAAGTAGCTCAGGTTTTTCGAGTAATCCATATAGCTCATGCTCAGGCCGGTCTGCAGCTGGCGATACTCGTCGTGGTAAGGCCTCAGGTAGACCCCGGCGTTGGCGTTAACGCTGGTGTTGCTGGCGACGTTGTCGCCAATATAGCTATAGCCTCCGCCGCCGACGTAGAAGCCGGCGTCGCCGTCATCGTAGCTCAGCTGCAGGGTGCCGCCGTTTTTGGTCACCTGGCCCCAGTTTTTCCCCGAGTAGGCGTCTTTCAGCCCGACGTAGGAGAGCAGGCTGTCGGTCAGCGAGCGGCGTTCGCCGGTGAAAATCAGCGACAGGTAGTTGGTCAGCTTCGGCGACCACTTCACGCCCCCGACGACGGTATTCAGATCCTGCCCCAGCGGGGTGCTGCCGATGTCGACGCGGTAATCATCCCCGCTCAGCGCCAGCGCCAGCTCGACGCCGTTGGCCTTCTGCGCGTCCGTCGAGCCGCTGGCCTGGTCGACGTTCGGTTTCAGGCTGGAGGCGGCCAGATAGCTGGCAACCTGCCCGGAATCATAGGCTCCCAGCTTCGCCAGATTCTCCATGCCGCTGCTGGTCGTGGCGTTAAAATCGGAGGCGTTCAGCGTCCCCAGCGAGCTCAGCGCCTCTGCACCAGGGTTGCTGGCAAAGTACGTCGTTCGCTCGGTATCCGTCATCGCCGCAATCGCCGCCTGCTCGCTGGTCACGGTACTAATCATATTAGAGACCGCGTTAGAGAGCGGGTTCGCGCCGTAGCGCCGCCACGCGTCGCCGGTCGCGGTTCCGGCGTTCAGCGTGATCGGCGTGACCGTGAAATCAAAGCGCGAATCGCCAAACGGCGACGAGGACCAGGTCAGCGGCGTTTTCAGTTCCGTCAGCTTGCTGGTACCGGATTCGCCATCGCGTCCGCGCACCTCCATGCCGCCCTGCAGCCAGCTGCCGGTTTTCTCCTGCAGCGACTCCATCATGGTATCCACCTGGCGCAGCGTGCGGGTCTGCGCGGTCTCTACCGGCAGGTCGGGACGCTGGATCCCCGGCAGCGAGGTTCCGTCGCCCGTCGATACCTGCGCGACCTGCCACGGCATATACTGCCCGTAGGTCGAGGCCGTGCGCGTCGCCGTCGAGGTGCGGGAGACGCCGACGAAGGGGTTATCCGCCGCCAGCACGCCGCCAACGGTCGGCGTTTGCGCGCTGTTGCTGCTCTGCAGACCCAGCAGCTTGCCGCGCGCGCTGCGCAGATAGGTCATCGCCTGCTGATGATGCCCCTGCGCCTCTTCAACCCGCGCCAGCAGCAGCAGGCGGTCCGGTGAATTATCCTGACGCAGCCCGCCGGCGAGCTGCTGCGCACGGTCGCTGTCGCCCGCCGAGAGCGCAACGTCAATCGCCCCGCTGCGCGCCGCCTGATCCGGCGTATCCCGGGTCATCAGATAGTCGTAAACCACCCCGGCTTCTTTGTTCATTTTGCCGCTCTGGTAGAGCCGCGCCATCGCGAACATCAGGTCGGTATTTTGCGGGTCGCTTTGCATCGCGCCCATCAGCTTATCGTAGGCCGCGGCGTAGTTCCCCTGCTCGCGCAGATGATCCGCTTCGTTGATCACATAGCCGTTGCGCATGCTCGCCAGCTGCGTTGGCGTACTGCTGGCCTGCAGTTGGGGGTTGCTCAGCAGGTTCTGCGCTTCGCGGGTCAGGCCCGCCTGATTCAGCACCGACACCTGATCGGCATAGTCGCCGGCGTTGCCCGAGATCCCGCCGCTGATATTGTTGCGCACCAGCGAGACGGCGGTCGTGACATCGCCGCTCTGCGCCAGCAGCCGCGCCAGCTTGCCGGCGTCCGCCGGCGATTTCGGCGGCGTGGCGGCCATCGCCCGCAGGGTGTTGGAGGCGGCAACCGTATTGCCCTGCGCCAGGTAGTTTTGCGCCGTCACCAGCTGCAGGTTGTAGTTCACCCGCTGATGGAGATCGCGCATCTGGCCGGTCTGACTGGCGGCGGGAATGCGCCCCAGCAGCGTTTGCGCCTGCTGCCAGCCGCCGTTTTCGCTGGCATACAGCGCCGCGGCGTACAGCGAGGCGCTGCTGGCGCCGGGACGCCAGGCCGCCGCCATCGTCGAGGCGGCTTCGCTCTCGTTGCCCGATTTTTGCAGCAGCCGGGCTAAATCAAGCCGCATCCAGGCATCATCCGGGTAGCGGGATACGCCCTGGCGCAGCAGCGCGATGGCGCCACTCACGTTACCGCTGCTGGCCTGCTCCTGCGCCTGCCGGCGCAGCGAATCGCCCGGCATGCCGGTTACCACCCGCGGCTGCAGTTTTTGCTGCAGGCTCTCCGGCAGCGTGCGCAGCATCGCCTGCGCCTCCGCCGTTTTATTCTGCTCGCGCAGCACGTAATAGAGGCTCTCCCGCGCCGGGCCGTTTTGCGGCTGCTCGTCGAGCAGCGAACGCAGCGTCTGCTCGGCCTGCGGCAGGTCTTTGTTATGCCGCAGAACGTCGGCGCGGAACAGCTTCGCCGAGGTGCCTCGCGTCCCGCCCTGCTGGGCCAGCGGAGCGGAAAGCGCCAGCGCCTGGCTGATATTGCCCTGCTTATAGGCCTGCTGCGCCTGGGCCAGCTGGCCGTAGAACAGCGCATCGGCAGCCTGCTGGCGCCGGGCGGCGGAGTCATCGCCGCCGAGATCCGCCGCCCGGGTCAAATACTGCGATGCCGCCTGGAAATCGCCGTTACGCTGGGCGATATAGCCCATGCCGGCCAGCGCATCCGCGTCCTGCGGGTTGGTTTGCAGCACCTGTTCAAACTGCTGCTTCGCGGCGGCGGTGTTGCCGCTGTTGAGGTTGGCGTACCCCTCCCCGCGCGCCTGGCCGCTTAGCCGCTGGCGATAGTAGTTCTGCACCTCGGAATCCTGCGGGTGGCGCTGCATCCAGGTGTCGTAAAACTGCTGGTCGCCGGACTGCGGTCCCAGCCACAGCAGCGCCTGGCGCAGCCCGCTATCGGCCTCTTTGCTGCCGCTGGCCATCGGCTCCAGCATGGCGATCCCTTCCCGCCGGGTATCTTCACGCCAGGTCAGCGCTTTGCCCAGCGCCACCCGCGGCGCGTTCTCCTGCGGATGCTGCGCCACGTACTGGCGCAGTTCGCCGATCGCCTGCGGATAGAGCGCTTTATCGCTGGCCATCGTCATGTAGTATTCGGCCGCCAGCCCCGCCGGCGGGACGTTGCCGTTAAACATGCTGCGCCAGGTGGCGAGCGCGGCGGGCACGTTGCCGCTGCGCGCCTGCTGCCTCGCAAGGCTCAGCTGCCCCTGCGGCACCTGGGTCATTTTTCTGGCATTGTCGAGCTCCTGCAGGCTGGCGCTGTCCGGAGAGGTTTTCGCCAGCCGCGCCCGCCACTGCGCCGCCGCCTGAAGATCGCCCCCCTGCTGCGCCCAGAGCGCCATCAGGTACAGCGCCTGGGTGTTGTTGGCATCAACCAGCAGCACCTTTTGCAGCGACTCCATCGCCAGCTCGTCGTGGGATTTTTCATGCCAGTAGTTGGCCTGGACAAAAAGCGCCTGCAGCGCGGCATCGTTGCTCGCGGCAAGGGCATCGCCGAACGCGCCAAGCGTCAGCGCGCCTGACAGGCAGAAGGTTGATAGTCTGCGGGTTGCCCTGCTATTCATTTTAATCGCTCGTTTCATTGGCCATCCCCCGAACTCAAACGCTTGCGAGCGTGCCGTTTAAACATGGCGGTTAACGCCAGGCCAATTATCGATGTGGCGATCAGCCCGAGGATCGCCAGCAGGCCGGAATGCTGGTTAGCGTACCAGATAGCCATCATGTACCAGGGCATTTGCCCGCTTGGGAACGGCGTGCTGACCTGGAAACTGCGTACGCCGTTATCGCTGGTGATCACCGCCGTATCGCCCCGAATACCGGCGTTGATCCGCGGCGAGTCGAGGTCGCTTTTCAGCCTCGCGAGCTGATCGTCATTGCTGGCCATTGCCACTACCACCGTACGCCGTGAATTCCACGGCGAGCGGTAGCTGATAAAACCGCGCCAGGCGCTGCTGGAGGAGAAGTAACGGTCGGCATCGACGCTTGCGGAGGTCCAGTCGCCGGTTAGCCAGCGCTGCACCTTCGCCCAGCTTCCTGATTCGCGAACGCTGAGCTGGTTATCCACCGGATTGTAGGGGGAGTCCGCCAGCAGGCGCTGGTTAAAGGTTTTTTGGTCAAGGGCGCTGACCGCCAGCACGTCGCGCTCCCTCAGGTACTGCAGGCCCGCGCCGCCCTCAGGGATCCCCAGCACCACCCGGTTATTGGCCAGCGCCGTACCGGTTGCATTACCCGAACGCGCGGCCAGGTTTAACAGGGTCGCCACCTGCGTTTCCGACGGCTGCTCCGGCAGCAGCAGCACGGTCTGCGAGTAGTCCGCCAGCCGCGAGAACGGGAACGAGGCGCCGACGAAATAGGAGAGATTCGGCAGCAGCGAGAAGTGCCGCGTATTGCTCAAATCAATCCATGAGTCGTCGGTAATGCGGCTCTTGATGTTGTTATTCAGCAGCACCGAGCAGGGGGCGTTATCCTTCGGCACCACGTTGAAGTAGAGCGAGAGCTGGTTATCCCCGTAGATCAGATAAGGCGCCAGCGGGATGGTAAAGCGCTCCTGGCGGGCATCGCCGCCCAGGTGACGCCAAAGCTTCTCCAGCGGCCCCTGCTTGTTCATCGGCAAGTTGTGCAGGAAGGTGTTGTTCAGCGTGACGCTCAGCAGCGACTGGTCTTCGTTGATCCAGCTTTCAGACGGGAAGCGGTAGCTAATCTGCAGGGGAATGGTTTCGCCATCCCACAGGTAGAGATCCGGCGCCGCGCGGAAAGCAACGCGCAGCGGCTCGTGCCACACTCCGCTCACCGTCGGGCTTTGATCTTTACGCAGCAGCTCGCTAATTTTGACCGGCCGATCGGTGGGGATCCAGCGCGGGGCGTCGTACGGTTTGCCCAGCGGAATGGCCTGCGGATCCACCGTCATGCTCGCGGTCTGCGGCGCAATATTGCCGCGGGTCAGCCGCCAGGCCGCCGCGCGCAGCGCCGCATCGTTCTGGCCGACGATCAGCAGCAGCTTGTAGCTCGGGTTGCCGGGGTTATCAACCACCCGCAGCAGCGGCCGGTCGGTTTGCGGCAGGGTCACACCGCCCACCTGGTCGCCCGGGTGGCCGATGATAATGCCGTTGCGCTCCGGCAAGCGATCGCGCAGGGCGTTAAAAGCAATCCCGCGATAGTCCGCCTGGATACCCAGCCATGACGACACCAGCGCCGCCGCGCTGAAGATATCCGCCCCCGATTTTTGCGGGTAGGCGATGGCGATATCCGCCGGGGTCATCTGCATGCTGTCGAAGAACGGCCGCGGGAAGTAGCTCAGGTCGTTGCTGATATTCAGCGGCTGGCTTTCCCAGGTAAAACGCGAGGCCGGTAAAACGGTGATGCCGTAGGCGTCGCGCGCGTTGAGCTGACACTGCATGGCGTCGCCGTCGTTCACCTTGAAGCTTAAATTGTTGCTCGAGACCATCAGCGCGGCCGGGATATCGAGCTGGAAGTGCGAGATATCGGCGCCGTCCGTACCCAGCGGCACCGTGCCCAGCGGCTGGCCGTTGAGCATCAGCTGCAGGGTGGCGTTGCGGGCCGCCATCTCCGGCGAGACCCGCACGTCCAGCATCAGCTCGGCGTGGGTGACCACCTGATCGGAAGGCAGGGTAAAGCTCACGCCGCCCTGCAGCTGGCCGCCGCTCAGCATAATGCCGTCCGGCATCCCCATTTGCGCCAGATTCAGGCTGCCACCGACGATCGGCGTTAGCGGCACCACGTCCGGAGCCGGATCGCTAACCGGCGGCATCGCGGGCAGAGAGGCCGGCGCCTCCGTCGATTCGGGTTCCGCCGCCGTCGGAGCAGGCGCGGCGCTCTCATCCGGCGCGCTATCGCTGGCCGCGTCCGGCAGCGGGAAGTTCAGCGGAGCCGAGCGATCGGCCGGCGCCTCTTCGCTATGCAGCGCGGGGGCGGAGAACATCCCCATCAGCAGCGCAAGGGTCGTTAATCGCTTCATAGCTGGCCATCCTCCTGCGCGGTCTGCGCAGCAGGACGCTGCCGACGCCGGTCGCGTCGCGTTTTCCACGTCAGCCAGAACAGCTCAAATACGCAGCGCAGAATGGTGGCGAAGGAGCGGAACGGCCTGTCCTGCGGACGCGGCGGATTAATCCACGCGTCGGCGCGGGCCAGCACCACGCGCACCAGCTCGCGGCGCAGGGAGAGCGGGATATTTTCATCAAACTTGAGGCGAATAAAGCGCGCATCGGCGGTAACCTGCTCGGCCGGGATGCAGATCGCCCCGGACTGCAGAATCAGCTCAATCTCTTCGATTTTATCCTGCAGGTGGCGATCGTCAGGCACGGTGATACGGCAGCCGCCCATCGACAGGTCGGCGGTATGGCTACGGGAGACAATGCCGCTGGCGTAGTGAATGAGCACCGGGATATCCACGTCAATACGGATCGTTTTGCGCACCTGGCGGGTTTCCCGCGCCACCGCAATCGCCGCCAGCAGGAAGATCAGGCTGTAGATCCCCCACCCGACGTTCAGCGCGATAACGTTCGGATCGGAGCCGAAATAGTCGTGGCCGATGGCGCGCACGAGACCGACCACCACGCCTACGCCCAGCAGACAGGCCACCACCAAATGCGGCCTGACCACGGTAAAGTCGAAGTAGCCGACGTCCAGCAGGCCGCCTTTATCGGTGACGTTGAATTTGCCGCGTTTGGGGAAAATCATCGTCACCAGCGTCGGCAGCACCAGGTGGAATGCCAGAACGATGTCGTAAATTTCACCCCAGAAGCTATAGCGATAGCGGCCGTTCATCCTCGAGCCAACGTAGATGGCGAGGAACAGGTGCGGCAGCGCATACGAGACGATCAGGCTCGCCGAGGAGTAGATAATATTGAGGTTAAACAGCAGGTAGGCCAGCGGCGCGGTGACAAAAACCACGCGCGGCAGCGCAAACTGGTAGTACAGCATGGCGCTGAGATAGCACAGGCGCTGCTGGAAGGTCAGCCCGCGGCCAAATAGCGGGTTATCAAGGCGGAAGATTTGCGTCATCCCGCGCGCCCAGCGGGTTCGCTGAATGACGTGCACCACTAAACGTTCGGTGGCTAAACCTGCCGCCAGCGGGATATCGAGGAACGCCGATTTCCAGCCCAGGCGCTGAAACTTGAGCGCGGTGTGCGCATCTTCGGTGACGGTTTCTACCGCAAAACCGCCAATCTGCTCCAGCGCTTTGCGGCGAATAACGGCGCAGGAGCCGCAGAAGAAGGTCGCGTTCCAGTTGTCGTTGCCCTGCTGGATTGGGCCATAAAACAGCATCCCCTCATTGGGAATATTGCGCCCAACGGAGAGGTTGCGTTCGAACGGGTCCGGCGAGTAGAAGTAGTGCGGCGTCTGCACCAGCGCCAGCATCGGGTCCTTGAGGAAGCCGCCCACCGTGGCCTGCAGGAAGACGCGGGTGGCGACGTGGTCGCAGTCAAACACGCAGATAAGCTCGCCCTGGGTGAGGGTCATCGCGTGGTTCAGGTTGCCCGCTTTGGCATGCTTGTTGTCGTTACGGGTGATGTACCCCACCCCAACGTCGGCGGCAAACACCGCAAACTCGCTGCGTTTGCCGTCGTCCAGCAGATAAATTTTCATCTTATCCGCAGGATAATCAATGCACTGTGCGGCCAGCACCGTATCGCGGACCACCTCGAGCGGTTCGTTATAGCTGGGAATATAAATATCAACCGTCGGCCAGGTGCTCATATCGTCCGGCAGCGGGACAATTTCGCGCTTCAGCGGCCAGACCGTCTGCAGGTAGTTGAGTATCAGCATCACCCAGATATAGACTTCCGCCAAAAAAAGCCCCATCCCCAGAATCGTCTCGATTCCGGAGTTAAAATGCAGGGTTTGCGTCAGGCGGAAATACATATAACGGGTCGACATCAGCAGCGAAGTCACGACCATAATGACGGAAACGCTGCGATTCTTACTGAATCCCATTAAGAACAGAATACCGATGCTCAGCAGACCAAAAAGATACTGCTTTTGGCTGTCCATCGGCGTGATAACGACCAGCACGGCAACCGGCGACAGCAGCAGTACCAGCAACCAGAAAAGTGACTTTTTCATTCAGCAGCCCTGCAATAAGTTAAAGCCCTGACATGCGAGGCTGGCTGTGCACCGTGCCGTCGCCAATATTGATACCCAACAGCGCAGAGATTTTTTTGCCAATAATTTCAATATCAAAGGCGGCTGAAGAGGATGAACTAAAGTCGAGAATCGACTTTTGGGAAGCATTTGCCTCTACGACGCTTTCATCACGGTGGATAATGCCCAGCAGGCGGTCGCTCAGCTTATCCTCCATTAACGCAACCACGTCACGACTCACCTGACGGCGATTATCGCTCTGGTTTATCACGAAAAAGTGTCCGAGCTTATGATTGAGCTCACCGCCGGTTAAGCGCTGCTTTTCCACATGGGATAGCGTTGACATCGAGGCGGTATCCGCCAGCAGCGGCACCAGGTGCAGGTCCGCCAGCGGCGTTAACGCCGTCAGCGCCGCGGAGGGGCCAGGAGGAAGGTCAGCGATAATAACCAGGCCCGGATAGTTGAGCAGCGCCGACAGCCCGCGAGTCAGGAAATGCGGATCGCTGGCGAGCCGGTCGTCAAACGCCTGATGCTGCTCTTCGGTCACGTCGCCATAGGGCAGCACGAAGATATTACTGCCCGCGCTTAGCACGCACTGGCTCCAGTCGTGCAGCTCGAGCGCCTTCGCTACGTACCCGCGCTCATCACCAAGCGGGACGCCAAAATGCAGGCGCAGCGCGTTCTGGACGTCAAAATCGAGTGCCAGAACTTTGCTACCCGCGCGCGCCAGCGACCAGGCCAGGTTTGCTGCGAGGGTCGTCTTTCCCACGCCGCCTTTTGGGGAACACACGCAGATCAGCGGCATGTCGCAATCCTTTCTAAAAGAGATTTAAGCGGCTGATCTTTATCTTTAGCCGCAGGTTCAGCGACTTTCGTCGCAAATAAGTGCGCATAACCTTCCGCGGCCGGCAGCGGTGCCGGCTGCGGACGAGGCGCAGCGCTCATCGCCGGCGCGGGCGTCGTTACCGGCGCAGGCGCGGCAATCGGCGCGGCAGCGGGGATCGCCGGTATCGGTTCCGCTGGGGCGGCGGCTGCAACGGCAGGCAGCGGCGCAGCGGCAGCCGGCACGACGGCAGCGGGGGCCGATTGTGGCGTCAGGATCGGCGCAGAGGGCTCGGGAGCGGGCTGCGCTGGCGCAGCCTCAACCCACAGAAACGTATCCGCGGGGACCTGCTGCGGCAGGGGCAACGACACCGACCCTCCCATTGCCAGCGAGGACTCTTTTTCCCCGGGAGCGAGCTGATTGAGAATAACCCAATCTCCCTGTTCCCGGGCGGCTGATTGTGATGAAAGGTCCTTGAAATGAAGACCTTGTGTCCGCGTCTTTTCCTTGAAGCGCTGCAAATCATCATAATGGTTCATAGATAACCCCATGATTCTAAATTCATTATATTTTAGCTGCTTTTATTGAGACCCTATACCTCCAGAGCATAGAGTATTTTATTGTTTTTCATAAAGTTAAGTTGATCAGGAAGATCGGCTATGCGACAGATGGTATCCGGGTATAGGTCAGAGCGGCTTTAATTGACTGATAGTTATGCGTTTACCCTATCAGTTCTTATCCGAAATGATAGCTCCATTTTCCAGGAGGTGTCTTAATGCGCCTCTCAGATTCACCTTATTAATAAAAATAACCAGATTTTTATTCCAACCATTTATATCGGATAAGCATAACAGGCGTTCAATATAATCAATTTAATATAGTTTAACCCTTTTACAACTTTGTATATATAGGTCGACGGGCTGATGCATTTAAAAAGAGGGCGCATTGTTCTGCGGGGGAAAAGGGCAGCAGGCAAGTACGCTGCTGCCGAGAGGCTTTCGCCCTTCAGCAGCAGCGGGATCGTCAGGCGGAGTGTTTATCCTGGTTTTCGTCCTGGTCAACGGCAAAACAGGCCACCAGCTGACCGCCGTACTCCTTCAGCTGCGGCTGCAGCTGGGTGCAGGGTCCGAAGCGGCGGCTGCAGCGGGCGTTAAACGCGCAGCCCGGCGGCGGGTTCAGCGGGCTTGGCAGCTCGCCGGTCAGCTTAATGCGCTGGCGACGATCGTCCGGATTGAGACGCGGGGTCGCCGACAGCAACGCCTGAGTGTACGGATGCTGCGGGTTGTTGAAGATCTGATCCTTGGTCCCTTTCTCCACGCAGCGCCCGAGGTACATCACCATCACTTCATCGGCGATGTGCTCAACCACCGACAGGTCGTGGGAGATAAACACGTAGGAGAGCCCCATCTCCTGCTGCAGGTCCATCATCAGGTTCAGCACCTGCGCACGCACCGATACGTCCAGCGCAGAGACCGGCTCATCGGCAATCACTACGTCCGGGTCCAGCATCAAACCACGGGCAATAGCAATACGCTGACGCTGGCCGCCGGAGAACATATGCGGATAACGATCGTAGTGCTCGGTTTTCAACCCCACCTTCGCCATCATCGCCAGCGCTTTCTCACGGCGCTCCTCTTTACTCAGCGAGGTGTTGATCTGCAGCGGCTCTTCCAGAATCTGCCCCACCTTTTTACGCGGGTTCAGCGAGCCGTACGGGTTCTGGAACACAATCTGGATTTTCTGCCGACGCAGGCTCTGCGCGTGCGGATCGTGCTTCAGCAGATCCTGTCCCTGGTAGTACAGCTCGCCGCCGGTAGGGATTTCAATCATCGTCAGCAGGCGGCCGAGGGTGGATTTCCCGCAGCCGGACTCCCCAACCACCGCCAGCGTTTTGCCGCGTTCGAGGGTAAAGGAGACGCCGTCCAGCGCCTTGACCAGCCTTTCAGGGGAAAATAGCCCCTTCTTCACCGGATAGTATTTTTTCAGATCGATGGCCTGCAACAGCAGCTGTTGCGCGGTGGCCTGTTCGGTACTCATAGGGTTGGCCTCCCGGCATCATCGAGTGGGAAGTGGCATTTGGACTGACGCCCGTGGTCCACAACGTTCAGTTCTGGCTCTTCGCTGCGGCAGCGGTCCGTAGCATACGGGCAGCGCGGATTGAGCAGGCAGCCGTTCGGGCGGTCATATTTGCCGGGAACCACGCCCGGCAACGACGCCAGCCGCGCTTTATCCTGGGCAAACTCCGGCAGCGCGCGCAGCAGCGCCTGGGTATACGGGTGGCGCGGCGCGCGGAAGATATCCTTCGCATCGCCGGCTTCCACCACCTGGCCGGCGTACATCACAATAATTTTGTGCGCCGCTTCGGCCACCAGCGCCAGATCGTGAGTAATCAGGACCAGCGCCATGTTCTCTTTCTGCTGCAGATCCAGCAGCAGCTCGATGATCTGCGCCTGGATGGTGACATCCAGCGCGGTGGTTGGCTCATCGGCAATCAGCAGCTTCGGCCGACAGGCAATCGCCATCGCAATCATCACGCGCTGGCTCATCCCGCCGGAGAGTTGGTGCGGATAGACGTCGAGACGCGATGCCGGATCGGGGATGCCCACCAGCGTCAGCAGGTCAATCGCCCGCTGAATGCGGGTTTTTTTATTGCCGCCCTGGTGCACCTTGATGGCTTCCATAATCTGGTAGCCGACGGTGTAGCACGGGTTGAGGCTGGTCATCGGGTCCTGGAAGATCATCGCCACTTCGGCGCCCACCAGCTGGCGACGCTCTTTTTCCGAAATACGCTTCAGATCGCGACCGTTAAACTCCAGCTTATCCGCCATCACGCGGCCGGGGTAATCAATCAGCCCCATAATCGCCAGCGAGCTCACCGATTTACCGGAACCGGATTCACCGACAATACCCACCACTTCGCCCTGATTCACGCTGTAGCTCACGCGATCTACGGCACGGAACGGCGTCCCTTCGTCGCCGAAGTGCACCGATAATTTATCAACATTTAATAACGCCATCTCGAACCTCTTACTGCTTCAGTTTGGGATCGAGCGCGTCACGCAGACCGTCGCCCATCAGGTTAAATGCCAGCACCGTCAGCAGGATCGCGACACCCGGGAAGGTGACGACCCACCAGGCGCTCTGCGCGAACTGCAGCACATCGGAGAGCATGGTGCCCCACTCCGGTGTCGGCGGCTGCGCACCCATGCCAAGGAAGCCAAGAGCGGCCATATCGAGAATGGCGTTAGAGAAGCCCAGCGAGGCCTGAACAATCAGCGGCGCAAGGCAGTTAGGCAGAATATTGACGAACATCTGACGCAGCGCCCCGGCCCCCGCCACGCGCGAAGCGGTGACGTAGTCGCGGTTGACCTCGACCATCACCGCCGCCCGGGTCAGGCGCACGTAGTGCGGCAGGGCGACAAAGGTGAGCGCCAGCGAGGCGTTAACAATCGACGGGCCGAAGATGGCCACCAGCACCAGCGCCAGCAGCAGGCTAGGCAGCGCCAGCATGATGTCGACGATGCGCATGATGATAGAGTCCGCAACCCCGCCAAAATAGCCCGCCACCAGGCCAAGCACCACGCCGAGGATCAGCGACAGCACCACCACCAGGCAGCCGACCAGCAGCGACAGGCGCGCGCCGTACATCAGGCGCGACAGGATATCGCGGCCCACGTCATCGGTTCCCAGCAGGTGCGCGAAGCTCCCGCCCTCCTGCCAGGCCGGCGGCGCCAGCAGCACGTCGCGGAACTGATCCGCCGGGTTATACGGCGCGATGAAGTTGGCAAATACGGCGATGATAATCATGATCGCCACGTACACCAGACCGACGACCGCGCCCTTATTGCGTTTGAAATAGTGCCAGAACTCCTGCAGCGGGGTCATTGGCACCGGTGCGGCGACAACTTTATTTTCAGTAACTTGTGACATGATGGCCCCTTACTTCCTATGCCGAATACGCGGGTTCACCACGCCGTAGAGCAGATCGACCAGCAGGTTGACGAGGATAATCATCGTCGCGACCAGCAGAACGCCGCCCTGCACTACCGGATAATCGCGGCGCTGCAGCGCGTCGATAAGCCAGCGCCCTAAGCCAGGCCAGGAGAAGATGGTTTCGGTCAGAATCGCGCCCGCCAGCAGCGTGCCCACCTGCAGACCGATGACCGTGACGACCGGCAGCATCGCGTTACGCAGCGCGTGGACCACAATGACGCGCATCCGGGTCAGCCCTTTGGCGCGCGCGGTGCGGATATAGTCCTCGCCCAGCACTTCCAGCATCGACGAACGGGTCATACGCACAATCACCGCCAGCGGAATGGTGCCCAGCACCACGGCGGGCAGGATCATATGCATCAAGGCATCGATAAAGTCGCCCGGCTCGCCCCAGATAGCGGTGTCGATCAGCATAAAGCCGGTCAGCGGCAGGGTATCGTCAAGGAATACGGTATCGCTAATGCGCCCGGAGACCGGCGTCAGGTTAAGCTGCACCGAGACCAGCATAATCAGCATCATGCCCCACCAGAAGATAGGCATGGAGTAGCCGGTCAGCGCGAGGCCTACGGAGGTGTGATCGAAGATAGAACCGCGTTTTACCGCCGCCAGTACGCCAACCGGAATACCGACGACGACGGCGAAAATCATCGCGCAGACGCCCAGCTCCATGGTGGCCTTAAAGCGCGGCACAAACTCTTCCCATACCGGAATACGGCTTTTCAGCGAGATGCCTAAATCACCGTGCAGCACGCCCCAGATATAGTGGGCATACTGTTGCCACATCGGCTTATCGAGGCCCATTTCGGCCAGCAGCTGAGCGTGACGTTCAGGGGAAATACCACGTTCGCCCGCCATAATCATCACCGGGTCACCGGGGATCATATGCACGAAGGCAAAGGTGAGAAGGGTAATACCGATAAATGTTGGGATGACAAGTCCCAAACGTCGGAGGATGAACTGCAACATAACCCGGATTCTCTATAGTGACGCTCTGCCTGGTGACAGGACGTCTGCATTGCTCACAAATGTCAATTCCCTCTCCCGGTGAAGGGAGAGGGGGACCACACTGTTTTTATTCGATTGAGACGTTTTCGAAGTGGTGTTTGCCTAACGGATCGACCACGTAGCCTTTAACTTCTTTACGCACCGGCTCAAACACGGTGGAGTGGGCAATAATCAGCGCCGGAGCCTGATCGTGCATCACCACCTGGGCCTGTTTGTAGAGTTCAATACGCTTGTTATGATCGTCGGTGGCGCGAGCCGGCTGAATCAGATCTTCAAACGGCTTGTAGCACCAGCGGGAGTAGTTGGAGCCGTCTTTCGCCGCCGCGCAGCTGAACAGGGTCGCGAAGAAGTTATCCGGATCCCCGTTATCACCGGTCCAGCCCATCATCACGGTCTGATGCTCGCCCGCTTTCGCGCGCTTGAGGTATTCGCCCCACTCGTAGGTCACGATCTTGGCCTGGACGCCAACTTTGGCCCAGTCGGCCTGAATCATCTCGGCCATACGGCGCGCGTTCGGGTTGTACGGACGCTGTACCGGCATTGCCCACAGGTCGATGGTGAAGCCTTTTTCCATACCGGCTTCTTTCAGCAGCGCTTTCGCTTTTTCCGGATCGTAGCTGTAGTCTTTAACGTCGTCGTTATAGCCCCACATGGTCGGCGGAATCAGGTTTTTCGCCGACTGGCCTGCGCCCTGGTAAACGGCTTTAATGATCGCTTCTTTGTTGACCGCATAGGTCAGCGCCTGGCGAACTTTCACATTATCCAGCGGTTTCTTCTCGGTGTTGAACGAGAGGTAGCCGACGTTCAGACCCGGCTGCTCCAGCAGGGTAATGCTTTTATCTTCTTTCATGCGCGCAATGTCTGCCGGGTTCGGATACGGCATGATCTGGCACTCATTTTTCAGCAGCTTCGCGTAGCGCACGGAGGCATCAGGCGTGATAGAGAAGACCAGGCTGTCGATCTTCGGCTTGGTGCCCCAGTAGCCCGGGAACGCTTTGTAGAGGATGCGCGAATCTTTCTGGTACTGCAGCAGCTGGAACGGGCCGGTACCGATCGGGTTGAGGTCCACTTTTTCCGGCGAGCCGGCTTTCAGCATGTTGTCAGCATACTCTTTTGACAGAATAGAGGCGAAGTCCATCGCCAGATCGGCGAGGAACGGAGATTCAGGACGGGTCAGCACGAACTGGACGGTATTATCGTCCACTTTCTTCACTTCGCTAATCAGGTCCGGCAGGCCCATGCCTTCGAAGTATTCGTAGCTGCCGCCAGACACTTTATGGTACGGGTTTTGCGCGTTTTTCTGACGATCGAACGAGAACACTACGTCGTCGGCATTGAAGTCACGGGTCGGTTTAAAGTCTTTATTGTCCTGCCACTTCACGCCTTTACGCAGGTGGAAAGTATAGGTTTTACCGTCTTCGCTCACGTCCCATTTTTCAGCCAGGCCAGGAATAACTTCCGTGGTCCCGGTTTTGAATTCAACCAGGCGGTTATAGATTGGCACCGAGCTGGCGTCATAGGTAGTACCAGAGGTGAATAGCTGTGGGTTAAAGCCTTCCGGCGAACCTTCAGAACAGTAAACCAGGGTCTTAGCTTGTACGCTTGCGGCAACGGTCAGAGCGACCAGGCTCAGGCCAAGCTTCAGCATCCCTGACTTTTTCAAGGAAATACTCATTATTCTGCTCCAGATGTGATGTTGTTTGCATATTTCCGCCCGACCTTTATTTATTTTTTACCCGGTCTGGTCGGTTGTGCCCGAGGGCGCTGAGAGAGATGGGGATTCCTTTCACAAAAACGACTGAGTTGCAGTGCGGATTCTCCATGAAATGCCCCTCATGCCCTACAATCTGTCAACAGAATGGGAAAACGTCAATACAGCCAACCTGGTTTTACATCCGGGGTGAGAAACCGCAGGCAAAGATTAAAAAAACTCCGCGAGGCTATTTTCAGCAGAGAAATTTATGCTACCGGCACTGAGCCAGCATAAATGCCTTAATACCCTCCAACATGTAGTGATAAGCAATTCTGGCAAATGGCCAAAATTTATTACCATGTGACCAATATGTGAGCGATTAATAGCGCGAACGTTAAAGCGCACAGCGAAAAATGCTGCCTTTATCCATAAGCTTCGCGAAAAAAGATCGGTTCATATATAAAAAAATACAATGGAAGATGTCACAAAACGATAAACAGGCGGGTAGAAACGGGGATCAGCGCCTTTTTGACGAGTCGGATAGAGTCACGCACCCGCTACGTCCGCTCAACGCGCATACTACCGACCCTCCCTTACTCCGCGATGTTGAACCTTCTGTGAAGAAAAGGCGTACAGCGGGGCCCTGGCTCCCCCGCTGAAATCGGCGAACCGAAGGCCGGAAGACAAGGGCTGGCCGCCAGGGATGGCGGCAAGAGGCGAATCGAGACAGGAGCGAGCCCGGAACGGGCGAGCAGGTCGAGTTGAGCCGACCGCAGGCTGCAGGCCGGGAGGTGAGCGCAGTGCGCAGCACCGATTTCCGTGCGGGACCGCGGGGATTGTTAAGGGGAAGACGGTTATCTTCCCCTTAACCCGGTCACCTGGCGCCGGGGCCGCATGTTCTGCCAGACGTCTGGTGAACGGAACGCCTCCGGGCTGACAAACATCCTCACCGGCTAAAATCATTCAACACACACCATGCCGTTCAGTTAAGCAACCATCGCCTCATATCTTCATCTCGTTCCATTACTTCATACCATCGCTTCATACCCTCCCCCACCCTCCGCGATGCTGAACCTTCTGTGAAGAAAAGGCGTACAGCGGGGCCCTGGCTCCCCGCTGAAATCGGCGAACCGAAGGCCGGAAGACAAGGGCTGGCCGCCAGGGATGGCGGCAAGAGGCGAATCGAGACAGGAGCAAGCCCGGAACGGGCGAGCAGGTCGAGTTGAGCCGACCGCAGGCTGCAGGCCGGGAGGTGAGCGCAGTGCGCAGCACCGATTTCCGTGCGGGACCGCGGGGATTGTTAAGGGAAAGACGGTTATCTTCCCCTTAACCCGGTCACCTGGCGCCGGGGCCGCATGTTCTGCCAGACGTTCGGTGAACGGAACGCCTCCGGGCTGACAAACATCCTCACCGGCCACAAACGCAAAAAGCCCGCTCTAAGAGCGGGCTTTTAAATTTGGTCGGTGATAGAGGATGACTTCGCCACTGCGTGGCTCGCCCTGCGGGCCGTTGCTAAAGCAACGTTCTCTCGCTGCGCTCGAGTCGAACCTCTGCCCCCGGAGGTTCTCATCCTCACTGGCCACAGACGTAAAAAAAGCCCGCTCTAAGAGCGGGCTTTTAAATTTGGTCGGTGATAGAGGATGACTTCGCCACTGCGTGGCTCGCCCTGCGGGCCGTTGCTAAAGCAACGTTCTCTCGCTGCGCTCGAGTCGAACCTCTGCCCCCGGAGGTTCTCATCCTCACTGGCCACAGACGTAAAAAAAGCCCGCTCTAAGAGCGGGCTTTTAAATTTGGTCGGTGATAGAGGATTCGAACCTCCGACCCCTTCGTCCCGAACGAAGTGCGCTACCAGGCTGCGCCAATCACCGAATGCGGGCGCATCTTACTGCTGAGACCCACACCCGTCAATGCCTTAGTACGAAAAAATCACTCAAGCGGCGAGAAACTCACCACTCTCGTTATTCCTGCGCCGCTTTGCTCGCGCCGGGAACGCGGCACCAGTTGTTGTTCTCGTTAATCCCGCCATCCGGCGAGGTATATCCGAGACAGCCCATAATAGTATCGTACAGCTCAACGTGACGACGCGGGACCTTCATCGCCGCCTGCTGCTTGAGTCGGGCAAAGGAGGCCGCGTGGTCAGGCGCTTCCAGATACTTATCCGACATCCACACCATCATCGGCACGCGGAACTGCTCCGGCGGCGCCATCTTGCGCGGCGTCCCGTGCAGGTGCTCGCGCTCGTTGATCGACTCACCGTGATCGGAGGCATAGAAGACAATCGCTTTCTTATCCCGCAGCTGATCCAGCACGCTAACGATAAAGTGATCGACATAGGTCACGCTGTTATCGTAGGAGTTAATCAGCTCTGCTTTCGAACATTTGCTGTCCACGCCGACGCACTCCGGCTTCCACTGGGCGAAGCTGCGCGGATAGCGCTGGGTATAGTTAAAGTGCGAACCCTTGGTATGCAGAATAATCAGGTGCTTACCGCGGGTGTTCTTCAGCATCGAACGCTTCACCTCATCGATAAGCAGCATATCATCGACGCTCTTGCCGCGGTTACGCGGCTCGGCGCCAATCTGCTCACGATAGGCAATGGTGTTCGACATCGTATTGCTGTAGAACCACATCTCGCTCTGCATGGCGTAGAGATCGCCGGTAAAGCCCAGCTGATGCAGGACGGCAAAGACGTTTTGCTCTTTCAGCGTACGCTGGGGGTTATCTTCCGCCCCGCCCTCGCGAACGAACATGCAGCGCAGAGAGAGCTTGGTCGCGGTATCGCAGGAGTAGCCGCGGAAGGCCACGAGGTTTTTCTCCTCGGCCAGCTTCGGCGTGGTGTTGCGGTTATATCCCAGAATCCCCATGTGATCCCAACGGGTCGTCTCACCGATAATAAACACCACGTAAGTGTCATCCAGCCCCTGTGGCGCAACGTAGGTGAATTTCTTCGCCGGGTTAATCAGGGAGCCGTTATCGGAAGATTCATCGACCTGCGCCCAGGCGTACAGCCCCAGCGCGGAGAGCCAGTTCGAGGGCAGATAGGAGTTAGCAATCACCCCGCCGTAGCTCGGCATATCCACTTCTGAGCTCCGCTCAACGTTCTTCTGGCGAACCTCCAGCAGGCGAATCGGCCCCCAGACCATCAGCCCCGCCAGCAGGACAATAGCAATACTCTTCACCCGCTGGCCCGGGGTAAGGATCTGCCGCAGCAGGGTATGGCGGCAGCGGTTATTCCAGATAAGCAGCAGCGGCGGCGCGCTGACCAGCACCAGCCAAAGAATCAAATGCCAGCCGATAACTTCCTGGGAAAGATCGATATCCGTGGTCATCACCGAGGCGATAATACCGTAGCCAATAACCACGTTGAGGAAGGTCATGTAGTAGCTGGCGGCCGCCGAGAACAGCACCACCAGGGTAGCTAATATTCGCCATACCCGCCGTCCCGTCAGCGACAGAAGACGCAGCAGGAAGAAGGTCACCAGCACGGTCGCAACCAGTTCCACAAGCCCGGAAAGTCCTTTCCAGAAGGTAAATTCCTGAGCATAACCGTCGAAACGACGGATAAACACGGCAACGTTCATAAACCAGCCGATGTACAGCGCCAGCCATATACTGAGCGTCTGCTGCGTCATCGTTCTAATATATTTCATGCAAGAAAACCTGGAAAAAGATGAGATAAAACCCCCCTCACTTACGCGATATAAGCAAGCAGGTTAATAGAGTGCGTTAAGGTTAGTTATGAGAAACCTCTACAAAGCGCGGTAAGTAGACCACAGAGGAAGGAAAAAGTATCAGGAGGGAATGTGATCCAACCAAATATTTACAAAATATCTGGTCGGATTGGCATTATTCGCTTAGTGAATTGATGGTCCGCCGCGCCGTCAGGCGTGCGCAGCGCTGTAAACTTCGCTTTTCGGCTGGCGAATGGTCGTGGAAAGCGCCAGAGAAAGAATCAGCAGCGCGAAGATCACGCAGAAGGTGACGTAGAATCCGCCGAACAGCGAGGCGATCAGCGACCCGCAGATGCTGCCGATACCGAAGCCCAGATAAATCACCCCGTAGTTTTTCGCCAGGTTATTCAGGCCAAAGAATTCGCTGACCAGGGACGGGAACACGGTAATTGTACCGCCGAAGTTAAAGGCCACGCAGGCAATCGCGGCAAAGAAGGTCGTGGCGTTCAGCGGGGCGAACAGCAGCGCCGCCATACCGACCAGCGAAACGACCTGACCAATCGTAATCACGCGGATGCGGGAAATTTTATCCGACAGGATCCCCAGCACCAGACGCCCGCTCAGGTTAGCGATAGAAATAATGGTTACCGCATTCGCCGCCGTCGCCACGTCCAGGTGCACCATCCCCTGCGCGATATCCTTCGCCACGCCGATAACGTACAGGCCGCTCATGCAGGCGGTGAGGAACATCACCGCGAGCATCCAGTACTGCGGTTTGCGCATCGATTGCGCCAGCGTAAAGTCGTTCTCCACCACCCCATTGCCGGTGCTGACGGCGTGGTTCGGCGCATCTTTCATCAGCGTTGCGCCAAAGATAATCATCACCAGCACAATCGCGCCCCAGATAATGAAGGTCTTCTCCAGCCCGACGGTGGCCAGCAGATGGCTATCGATAAATTTAAACCCGAGGCTGCCGAGACCGTAGGAGCCGATGGAGAAGGCGGAAATCAGCCCTTTACGTTCGGGGAACCACTTCACGCAGTTGGAGAGCGTCAGCAGATAGCCTGCGCCGTCGGCCAGACCGACCAGCAGGCCGGCGCTCAGCCACAGCATCATCAGGCTGTTGGCGTGGGCGGTGAGGAAAAAGCCGAGTCCAAGCAGCACGCCGGACGCCATCGTCACGCGTTTTACGCCAAAGCGTTCCTGCAGCTTGCCGGCGACCGAGGAGGAGAGCGCCAGGCCAAGGCTCAGCAGGCCAAAGGAGAACGCCACCTGGCTCACCGGCTCATCCAGCTTGGCGGAAAGAGAACTATTGAACAAACTCCATGTATAAACCGATCCCAGCGCGAATTGCGTCACGATCGTGCCGAATAGCGTAAGCCAGCGGGTATATTGCGTATTGGTAGCGTTCATAGCGGATGTCCTGAAATATTAACTGCCGCCACAATAGCGAAGTCCCCTCAGGTGCAGGGGAGAAAAGGCATGAAATGCCGTCAGCGGGGAATGAAATGCATGAATGCCGGAATGAATGACATTGAGAATCGAGCGCGCGTTTGATAACAGGAGATAAGTTAGCACCTACTATCTCACCACGGCGCGCCAGTTCTGTGATCGCTAAGTTAAAGAGTCGGACTAAACGCGCTACATATGGACGACATAATTAACATTACGGCAGCAAAATAGCCGCAGCGTATTCGCCTGACGATCTTATGCCAGCGGCGAGGTCGGCAGCCGCCGCACGGAAATACGCGTTAGAAATTGGCGCTGACCCCCATCAGATACTGATAGTTCGCCCCGGTTGGCAGGTTATCCGCCTGCGAGAGCGCCGCCCACGCCGCAAGGTGCGAATTGAGCGACATATCCGCCCCAAAGGTCACGTCCCGCCAGCCGCCGTCCTGGGTACGGCCAGGCCAGGGCGGCTCTGAGGCGAGCGCCTGGTTGTAGCTCACCTGCGCCCACGGGTGAATCCCCCACCGCTGCTGATAATCCACGCGCCAGCCGAGCGTATTGACGTAGCTACTTTCCGCAGCCCGGCGAACCGGGGGCGGCTGCAGCAGATCGCTGCGCAAGCTTGCTACCGGCCCTGACGTCACGCCGTTGGCTAAGGTAAAGTTCCAGCCCACGCTCATGCCGTGGCCGGTATCCGGCGGCGCCAGCCCCTGGTTGAAGGCCAATCCGGCGGCGTCGCCGGTTGAATTGATGCGCTCGGCCAGAATGTCCTCATAGCGCGGTTGGTGATCGCTATCCCACGTGTAGCGTTCAGGGGTATTACTTTTCGTATCGATAGCGATATATTCCTGTTGCCAGGCGTTCGCCCCACAGACGCACGATACCCATACGGATACGCATGCCGGGAGGAAGTATCCCCACAAGCCATTGCATTTCTTTATTATCATTAAAGCGACTCCATAAAGAGCCAAACCGGAAGTATTGCTGTGTTTTTTATGGGATCTGATACCCCTGTATTTGGGAGTGGTATCCCTGTATTAACTATTATCTTTATCTTTCAGCCGTCAAGGTGAACGCGTAAGTTTTATTGCTAAGGGAGAAGGACATGCAGCGTTGCGGATGGGTTAGCCAGGACCCGCTCTATATCCAGTACCACGATAGCGAATGGGGCGTAGAGCAAAGAGATCCCCACAAGCTGTTCGAAATGATCTGCCTTGAGGGCCAGCAGGCCGGGCTTTCGTGGATTACGGTACTAAAAAAACGTGAAAACTATCGCCGGGCGTTTCATCAGTTCGACCCGGTTCGCGTCGCCGCGATGGATGAGGCCGACGTTGAGCGTCTGCTGCTGGACGCCGGGATTATTCGCCATCGCGGTAAAATTCAGGCCATTATCGGCAACGCGCGGGCCTTCCTTGCGATGGAAGAAAAAGGCGACTCCTTCGCTGATTTCGTCTGGTCCTTTGTCGACAATCATCCGCAGGTATCGCACGCCGCAACGCTGGCGGAAATCCCCACCACGACTCCCGCTTCCGACGCGCTATCGAAAGCGCTGAAAAAACTCGGCTTCAAGTTTGTCGGTTCGACTATCTGCTACTCCTTTATGCAGGCCTGTGGGCTGGTGAACGATCACGTCACGGGCTGTTTCTGTTACCCCGGAGGTCCCGATGATCCGCAAGTGGGAGGCTAAAGAGTTCCGTCCGCTGCTCGCGCTATGGCTGGAAAGCACGACCCAGGCGCATCCGTTTATCAAAGAGACGTACTGGCATGAAAGCGTCGCGGTCGTGCGCGACGTTTACCTTCCCGCCGCCAGCACCTGGGTGTGGGAGGAAGGCGAGGAGATAAAAGGCTTTATCAGCGTTCTGGAGTCACGCTTTGTCGGCGCGCTTTTCGTCGCGCCGGGGGCCGTCCGCCGCGGGATCGGCAGCGCGCTGCTGAACGAGGTCAAGCGGCACTATCCCTGGCTGAGCCTCGAGGTGTACCAAAAAAACGTCCAGGCGGTGAATTTCTACCATGCGCAGGGCTTCCGGATAGAAGACTGCGCATGGCAGGACGATACCCTGCAGCCGACGTGGATTATGCGTTGGCCGGCGGATCAAACGCCGTTAACGTAAGCGCCGGGCCGGCGTATTTTTCCAGCCACGCCAGCGCCGTGTTGCCGGCGCAGCCGTTACCGAGACGCGAGGTTGGAATATCTTTGGTCAACACGTTCACCGCGCCGTTTTTACAGATCCCCGCCTGCGGGTCGATATCGGGCCAGGCCCCCTCGTGCAGGCAGATAACCCCGGGGCGGATCCCTTCCGTCACCACCGCTCCGGCCAGCACCTGACCGCGTGAATTCCATACCCGCACCAGATCGCCGTCGGCAATCTGCCGCGCCTCGGCATCCAGCGGATGGATGGTTAACGGCTCGCGGCCAGCCACCGCGTACTGCTCCCGCAGGGTCGTATGATTCAGCTGGCTGTGCAGACGATGGGCCGGATGGGCGGAAAGCACCTGCAGCTGGCCCGGCTGCGCGCTGCCGTGCCATTCGTCCGGCGCCAGCCACATCGGATGCGGCGGGCAGTCGGGATAGGCAAAACCGGCAATCGTCGGCGAGTGGATCTCAATTTTTCCGCTCGCCGTTTTCAGCGGATTAGCCTGCGGATCGGCGCGGAAAGCGGCAAAGCGGGCGAAACGGGCGTTATCGGGGTTTTCCGGCATCTCAATCAGCTGATTATCCTGCCAGAACTGCTCAAACGGCGGCAGCGTAATCTGCTGGCTCGCCCCGCGCTGAGCCGCAATGCGGTAGAAGCTTTCCAGCCACTGGATGTCGTTTTTCCCTTCGGTAAAACGGGCGCGGCCGCCCTCTTCCCAACGCTCGCTAAGATCGGCAAACACCTCAAAGTCATCCCGGGCCTCGTCGCGCGGCGCAACCACGCGCTTCATCGGCACCAGATGCTGGTTGCTGTAATCGCCGGTCATGGTCATATCGTTGCGCTCAAAGGAGGTCGTTGCCGGCAGGACGATATCGGCATGGCGGGCCGCGGCGGTCCAGAAGCACTCCGAAATGACGATAAGCTCCGGCTTCTGCCAGGCGCGGATCAGCCGGTTGGTATCCTGATGATGGGTAAAATTGGCGCCGCCCGCCCACCAGATAAAGCGAATATCCGGGAAGCATCGATCCATGCCGTTGTGCTGATACGGCGCGCCGGGGTTCTCCAGCGCTTCGACAATGCGCGCCACCGGAATTTTTTCTACCGCCTCAATGCCGTCCGCCACGCAGCCCTGCATCGAGGCCAGCACCGCCGCCCGGCGGGTCGGATTGCCGCCGTTGGCGAAGTGATAGGAGAGGCCAAAGCCGCCGCCGGGGGTGCCAATCTGCCCCAGCATCGCGGCCAGCGTCACCAGCATCCAGTGCTTCTGCTCGCCGAACTGCTGCCGCTGCATGCCCCAGCCGGACATCAGCATGGTGGTATTTTCGTGGAACAGTTGCGCTAGTTCGCGGATTTTATCCGCGCTTACGCCGCAAATTTCCGCCGCCCACTCGGCGGTTTTCGCCACGCCGTCGCTCTCGCCGGTCAGGTAGCGGGCAAAAATCTCATAGCCGCTGGTATAGCGCGCCAGGAACGCATCGTCCTGCCAGCCGTTTTCGACCAGGGTACAGGCGATACCGAGCATCATCGCCACATCCGTTCCCATATGCGGGGCCACCCAGTCGATATCCTCGCCAAAGAAATCAACGGTTTCCGATCGCATAGGATCGATGCAGATCACCCGCTTGCCGCTCCTGCGCAACCGATCGAACCAGGTCACTCCCTGCTCGTCGGAGGCGTTCCAGGCAATTTTTAGCGTATTCAGCGGATTAGCGCTCCACAGCACCACCACCTCGCTATGTTCCAGCACCATCGGCCAGCTGGTTTGCTGCTGATAGACCTCGTTTCCGCCCACCACATACGGCATGATTGCCTGCGCCGCGCCGGTAGAATAATCCCCGAGGTGGCCGGTATAGCCGCCGGCCAGGCTCATATAGCGCTGCAGCAGCGTCGCCGCTTTATGCAGTACGCCGTTTGAACGCCAGCCATAGGAGCCGGCAAAAATGGACGTCGGGCCGTAGCTTTCCCGGATCCGCCGATGCTGAGCATGAATAAGATCCAGCGCCTGCTCCCAGCTCACCCGGACGAACTCATCCTGCCCGCGTACGCCCTGCGGGCTATCCGGCGAGGCGAGAAAACCTTTACGCACCATCGGGTAGCGCACCCGGGTCTTGCTATGCACCTGGTCCCGCACGGCGGTTTGCAGAGAGTTGGCAAAGGGGGTTTCCAGCGCGCCGCGGGAAGAGAGGACGTTTTCACCATCGGTTTCAACCAGCATCGGTCCCCAATGGGCCGCGGTGAGGATGGTTTCAGTTGCAGATGAGGTTGGCAAAGCGGGCTCCTGGTCAGCGAATGCAGGTGTGGTGACGGCCTGTTATTCGGCCGTTCAATTGTTACGTACAAACAGGGACGTTATCCGGGGAATTTTCTCCACATCCGGGCGCCATAATCAACCGTCGCGCGCCTGGTGACAAAGAATAAAATGGATTAAGGAAATAATCGTCGCGTGAAAATTCGCCTTATCCCGCTGCGCGAAGAGGCGCCTGGCGGGCAAAATGCTTGATATAGCGGATTTTCGCGCTAAGGTGTTCTCCAGATTTCAGCAAAGGAAGCCATCATGGCGAAAGCGGCGCGAGCAACCATTAGCGATGTGGCAAAAGCCGCAAAAACCGGTAAAACCAGCATTTCACGCTACCTCAACGGCGAAAAGCATCTGCTTTCCGATGACCTGCTGGCGCGCATTGAAAAGGCGATTGCCGAACTTAACTATCGCCCCAGCCTGATGGCCCGCGGCCTTAAGCACGGCCGTACCCGGCTGATTGGCCTGATCATCGCCGATATTACCAATCCCTACTCGGTTAACGTGCTGAGCGGCATCGAGGCCGCCTGCCGCGAGAAAGGCTTCACCCTGCTGGTGTGTAATACCAACAACGAGCTGGATCAGGAGCTGCACTATCTCGACCTGCTGCGCAGCTATCAGGTTGAGGGGATTGTGGTCAACGCCGTCGGCATGCGCGAAGAGGGGCTCAATCGCCTGCAGCAGTCGGCGCTGCCGATGGTGCTGATCGACCGAAAAATTCCCGATTTTGCCTGCGACGTGGTCGGGCTGGATAACGCCCAGGCCGCTACCACCGCCACCGAACATCTGGTGGAGAAAGGCTTCGAGGCGCTGCTGTTTCTGAGCGAGCCGCTAGGCTCCGTCAACACGCGACGGGAGCGGCTGAGCGCCTTCCGCGCCACCGTCCAGCGCCACGCCGGGATCGTCGCGGAAAATGCCGAAGTTCCGCTCAACGACGGCGCGATGCTGGACGCCGCGCTGCGCCAGTTTCACTTCGGCCATCGCGGAATGCGCAAAGCGGTTATCTCCGCCAACGGCGCCCTGACGCTGCAGGTCGCGCGCGCGCTTAAGCGAGTTGATCTGATTTGGGGGAGCGACATCGGCCTGCTCGGGTTTGACGAGCTGGAATGGGCGGAGCTCGCCGGCGTCGGGATCACCACCCTCAAGCAGCCGACGTGGCAAATCGGCTACGCCGCCGTTGAACAGGTGATACGCCGCATCGAAGGCAGCCATGAGCCAATCTGCGAGCGGGTATTTTCCGGGGAGCTGATCGTCCGCGGATCGACCTCCCGTTAATTATCCTTCGTGATGACGATCATAAATTAGACATCCTCCCCTTTTCTTTGGAACCGGTACCATCTAGCGTAATAGAGAGATTCGCTACAGAACCACCGGGAGTTTGTCAGATGGCCAGAAAAATCATTGTCGTGACCGCCGCTTATGGCAACGATCGCGTTAGAGAGCTTGGCGGGCAGTCCGCCGTACTGCCGTTCATTGCCGGTTCCGGCGCCGACGGCGTGGAGATTCGCCGCGAGCTATTCAGCCCCGGCGAGCTGAGCCGCCTGCCCGCGCTCGCCGCGGAGATAGAGAGCCACGGCCTGCTGGTCTGCTACTCCGCGCCGGAAGCCCTGTTTGCCGCCGACGGCTCGCTTAATCCGCACCTCGCGGCGCTGCTGCAGGAAGCGCAAACCCTCAACGCCCTATGGTTAAAACTCTCCCTCGGCCACTTCATCCATAACAACCAGCTGGAGACCCTGCGCCGCACGCTGCAGGAGAGCGGCATGGCGCTGGTGGTGGAAAACGATCAGACCGATTGCGGCCAGCTGGCGCCGATGCAGCGCTTTAAGGCCGCCTGTCGGGTCAATAGCCTGCCGGTGACGCTGACCTTTGATATGGGCAACTGGCTGTGGGTCGGTGACTCGCCGGAAGAGGCAGCGCGCCATCTTGCGCCCGCCGTCAGCTATATTCACGTGAAGGCGGCCCAGCCGCATCGCGAGCAGTACCGCGCCGTTCCTCCCGATGAGGCCGCTCCGCGCTGGATGGCGCTGCTGGATAACCTGCCTGCCGACGCCCCACGCGGCATCGAGTTTCCGCTGATCGGCCATGACCTGACGGCCGTCACCCGCCGCTATGTCAACCTGTTACGCGAGGATTAAGCCATGGAAAACAGCCTGGATGTCATCACCATCGGCGAAGCGATGGCCATGTTTGTCGCGACCCAAACCGGGGACCTCGCGGAAGTTGAACATTTTATCAAACGCGTCGCCGGCGCCGAGCTGAACGTCGCCACCGGACTGGCGCGCCTGGGGCTGAAGGTTGGCTGGGTCAGCCGCGTCGGCGAGGATAGCTTCGGCCGTTTTGTCCTTAACTCGCTGGCAAAAGAGGGAATCGACGCCCGCGGCGTGACCACGGACCCGCGCTACGCCACCGGCTTCCAGATGAAATCTAAAGTTGAAAATGGAACCGATCCCATCGTGGAGTATTTCCGCAAAGGATCGGCCGCCAGCCACCTGTCGCCGGATGATTTCCACGCCGATTACTTTACCAGCGCCCGCCATCTGCACCTGAGCGGCGTCGCCGCCGCGCTATCGGAGAGCTCATACGCGCTGCTGGATCGCGCCGCCGGCGCGATGAAGGCCGCGGGAAAAACGATCTCTTTCGACCCCAACCTGCGGCCGGTGCTGTGGAAAAGCGAAGGCGAGATGGTGGAAAAGCTCAACCATCTCGCTTTCCAGGCCGACTGGGTTTTACCCGGCCTGAAGGAGGGAACCATCCTGACGGGCCAGCAAACGCCGGAGGCTATCGCCGACTTCTATCTCAACCGCGGCGTGCGCGCCGTGATTATCAAAACCGGCTCCGATGGCGCCTGGTATAAAACGGCCGCGGGCGAGCAGGGTGCCGTCGCGGCGATAAAGGTCGATAACGTCGTCGATACCGTCGGCGCGGGCGATGGCTTTGCCGTCGGGGTGATTAGCGCCCTGCTGGAAGGCAAAGCGCTGGAACAGGCGGTACGACGCGGGAACAAAATCGGCTCGCTGGCGATTCAGGTTCAGGGCGATAGCGAAGGATTACCGACGCGCGAAGCGCTGGGCGAATAACGTTTAATGCAACGATCGTAGCCACTCTGTACCCTACATACAGCGCGGCATAAGACACCTTTCTATCGGTGAGTGTTACCTCACATACAGAGGCAAGCCTATGAACAGCTTAACCAATGCAACAAAACGCTGGTGGTACATCATGCCTATCGTGTTTATCACGTATAGCCTGGCGTATCTCGACCGTGCCAACTTTAGCTTCGCCTCCGCGGCGGGCATTACCGAAGATTTGGGGATCACTAAAGGTATCTCGTCGCTGCTGGGCGCCCTTTTCTTCCTCGGCTACTTCTTCTTCCAGATCCCTGGGGCAATCTATGCTGAACGCCGCAGCGTGCGAAAACTTATTTTTATCTGCCTGATCCTGTGGGGCGCCTGCGCCTCGCTGACCGGTATGGTGCACAATATTCCGGCGCTGGCCGCTATCCGCTTTATTCTCGGCGTCGTCGAAGCCGCGGTGATGCCCGCGATGCTGATTTACATCAGCAACTGGTTTACTAAGTCCGAACGCTCGCGCGCCAATACCTTTTTAATCCTCGGTAATCCGGTCACGGTGCTGTGGATGTCGGTGGTTTCCGGCTATCTGATTCAGTCCTTTGGCTGGCGCGAGATGTTCATCATTGAAGGCGTTCCGGCGGTGATCTGGGCCTTCTGCTGGTGGGTGCTGGTAAAAGATAAGCCGTCGCAGGTGAGCTGGCTGTCGGAGAGCGAAAAAGCCGCGCTGCAGGAGCAGCTGGAGCGCGAGCAGCAGGGCATCAAGGCCGTACGTAACTATGGCGAAGCCTTCCGCTCGCGTAACGTCATTCTGCTGTGCATGCAGTATTTTGCCTGGAGCATCGGGGTATACGGCTTCGTGCTGTGGCTGCCGTCCATTATCCGCAGCGGCGGCGAAAATATGGGCATGGTCGAGGTTGGCTGGCTCTCCGCGGTGCCTTACCTGGCGGCAACGATTGCGATGATCGTCGTCTCCTGGGCCTCGGACAAACTGCAGAACCGCAAGCTGTTCGTCTGGCCGCTGCTGCTGATTGGCGGGCTGGCCTTTATCGGCTCCTGGGCCGTCGGCGCGAACCACTTCTGGACCTCTTATACCCTGCTGGTGATTGCCGGCGCAGCGATGTACGCTCCCTATGGCCCCTTCTTCGCCATCATCCCGGAGATGCTGCCGCGCAACGTCGCCGGCGGCGCGATGGCGCTGATTAACAGCATGGGCGCGCTGGGCTCCTTCTTTGGCTCGTGGTTCGTGGGCTACCTGAACGGTTCGACCGGCAGCCCGGCGGCCTCGTACATTTTTATGGGAGTGGCGCTTTTCGTCGCGGTATGGCTTACTTTAATTGTTAAGCCTGCTAATAATCAAAAACTCCCGCTTGGCGCTCGTCACGCCTGACATCCTAATACTACGGAGATCCGCATGAAGCCGTCCGTTATTCTCTATAAAACGCTTCCCGACGACCTGCAGCAACGTCTGGAAAAACACTTTACCGTCACCCGGGTGAAAAACCTGAGTGCCGAAACCGTCGCGCAGCACGCCGAGGCGTTTGCCCAGGCTGAGGGCCTGCTGGGCTCCAGCGAAAAAGTTGATACCGCGTTACTGGAGAAAATGCCCAATCTTCGTGCGGCCTCAACGGTCTCCGTGGGCTACGACAACTTCGACGTTGCGGCGCTGAACGCGCGCAGGGTCCTGCTGATGCATACGCCCACCGTGCTGACCGAAACCGTTGCCGATACGGTGATGGCGCTGGTCCTCAGCGCCTCGCGCCGGGTGGTGGAAGTCGCCAACCGCGTGAAGGCGGGTGAATGGACCAAAAGCATCGGCCCGGACTGGTTCGGCAGCGATGTGCACCACAAAACGCTAGGTATCGTGGGAATGGGGCGCATCGGCATGGCGCTGGCCCAACGCGCGCACGCCGGCTTCGGGATGCCGATTCTCTATAACGCGCGCAGCCAGCATCCGCAGGCGGAAGAGCGCTTCAACGCCCGCTACTGCGATCTCGATACGCTGCTTGAGGAAGTCGATTTTGTCTGCCTGATCCTGCCGCTGACCGCCGAGACTCATCATCTTTTCAATGCGGAGAAGTTCGCCAAAATGAAGCCCTCCGCCATCTTTATTAACGCCGGGCGCGGCCCGGTCGTCGATGAGAAAGCGTTGATTGCCGCGCTGCAGAATGGCGAAATCCATGCCGCCGGCCTCGACGTGTTCGAGCAGGAGCCGCTGGCGCAGGACTCCCCGCTGCTCAGCATGCCGAACGTTGTCGCGCTGCCGCATATTGGTTCCGCCACGCATGAAACACGCTACAACATGGCGGCCTGTGCGGTGGATAATTTGATTGATGCGCTGCAGGGCAACGTCGATAAGAACTGCGTGAATCCGCAGGTAAAATAGGCAGGAATGGGGCATTCTCGCCCGGCTGAGCGCTGCGTCAGCCGGGAAGAAACCCGGGGGACGGCGCGATAAACGCCTTCCCCGGGCCTGGGCTACGGCTAGCGCGTAGCGTTAACGGCAGCAGTCCACGCCTGATTGAACGCCTGGTGCTGAGCCGCCAGCGGGCCAATCAATGCGTTGTACTGGCTGGCCTGCTGCGAGGTCGGGAACTGAATCCCGTTCGCCGCGAAGCTCACCTGCGTATTCTGCTGAGCAACAAAATCACCCACCTGCACCAGCTGCTGGGTAAAGACCTGTGCCGCAGGGATCAACGGCTGCAGAGCATTTGCCGGCGCGGTAACCACTTTGTTGTAAACCTGGTCAAAGACCGGCTTCAGATCGTCACCCTGCTTCAGCGCGCTGTGCGCGCCGTCGGCCTGCATTTTGGCATTTTCCAGCTGCTGGCTCAGCACGCCCAGCGCGCCGTTTGCCTGACGCAGCGGCTCACGCTGGGTGATATAGTCCTGCGGGACGCGGATCGCGTTCACGCTATCTACCACCGGGCGCAGACCCGCGTCCATCGCCTGACTTACCTGCTGCGAATAGCCGTAAATCACCGCATAATCGGACACAAAAGGACCGAACTGTTTTTTCTGATCGGCGGTCAGCGTCGGCAAACGTTCGCCGCTTCGCATCGCCGTATTTTGCAGGAAGTCGATGAACGCTTTGCGCTGATCGCCTTCTTTATCAAAACACCCACTCAGGCTAACCACCATTAATAAGGCCGCAACAGCCGCAAACCAGCGAGAGCAGGACTTTCCTGTCGCCATTTTTTTACTCCTTTCAGCCAAAAAAAGCGCAAACAGACACACGTGCCAGACGCTGACAAGGATAGTCCAGGTCGGCCTCGCAGGATACACTTTCCTGACAATCTTGCGCAGGAAATAGCCCGCTGGCGGCGTTTATCGCCGTTGCGATGCGAGGCGGCGGGGAGCCGCTGGCCTCGCTTTTACACTATCGTTTACAAATATTTTCCAAAGCCTCGCGTCTGATGATTAATCATCGGCTTATCTCCAGCTCCCGCCGGGCTGTCCGGCCGCAAAAGAAAGTCTGCTGGCATATAATCACCTCCGTAATCGTTGTTCACGCTTTTTTCTGACTATTCTTAAGAGGACTCAGCAAACCCTACCCTTTACTGTGCAACAGAAAGGAGTCCTCAATGGAATATAAAGATCCAATATTCGAATTGCTTAGCAGCCTGGAACAAATTGTTTTTAAAGATATTCCCCGCACGACCGCCTCAACGCCCAAGCCAACCGCGTTCAGCGAATTCGACCGGCTGCGTAAAGGGACCGGGCTGAAAATTGACGATTTCGCCGATGCCATGGGCGTCAGCGTAGCGATGGTGCAGGAGTGGGAATCAAGACGCGTCAAGCCCTCTTCTACCGAGCTCAAGTTAATGCGTCTGATCCAGGCTAATTCGAAGCTTTCAAGGCAAGTTCTCGAGTAAAGTTCTATAATCTTATTGGACACTGATTACGGTCCTGCTTCAGGACCGTTTTAATTCCTATGAAAAAAACGTTTGCTATCGCATCTCAAAAATGAGTTAATGCTCGCAGGTTTGATGTACAGACCACAGAGCATTAGTATAGAGTAGTCCTTGAGCGGTTATCCTAGATACCCCGGTAGTGAACTTTCCCTTTATAGCTTCAAATCTGTAGTCCAGACCGTATCGCCGAAAGGTTCATTTATTATTTAAAGGTATTTCGCTATGTCCGGTAAAATGACTGGTATCGTAAAATGGTTCAACGCTGATAAAGGCTTCGGCTTCATTACTCCTGATGACGGTTCTAAAGACGTGTTCGTACACTTCTCCGCTATCATGAACGATGGCTACAAATCTCTGGATGAAGGTCAGAAAGTTTCCTTCACCATCGAAAGCGGCGCTAAAGGCCCGGCAGCTGGCAACGTTACCAGCCTGTAAGCTTAAATAAGCTCAGAATTTAAGATCCCTGCCTGACGGCGGGGATTTTTTTTATCTGAACGTCAGAAAACCGCCACGTCGCACGGCGGTTTTTTGGCTTTTAGCTCGCCTCAAAATGCCAGCCGCCGTCCCGCCACGCTAAAACGTGGGTGAGCTTCAGCCCCTGCAGAAAAGCCTCATCATGCGACACAACCAGCATCGCGCCGGGAAACCCGGCCAGCGCCGCTTCAATAGCCTGAGCAGAGGCTAAATCAAGATGGTTAGTCGGCTCATCGAGCAGCAGAAGCTGGGCGGCGTCCCGCCGCCACAGTACGCAGGCCAGCGCCGCTTTCAGTCGTTCTCCCCCGCTCAGCATCGCCAGCGGTAGATTGATTTTATCCGCTCCCAGCTGCAGCTGCGCAAGCCGGCTGCGCAGCACGCCCTCCTCCAGCGGCGTATCGTCAAGATTAAGTTGCCTTAAAACCGATAGCGACAGGTCCAGCTGCGTCAGGTGCTGATCCAGCCAGGCCGCATGAACCGACAGCCGGCACTCTCCGCCAGCGGGCTGCTCGAGACCGACCAGCGTTTTCAGTAACGTGGTTTTTCCACAGCCGTTAGGCCCGCGCAGCGCAACGCGCATCGGCCCATCAAGACGCCAGCTAAGCGGCGCCGCCGCCGAGTGCGCCAGCCGTAAGGCCTCCAGCGCCAGAACCTGTTTACCGGCGGCGATCTGACTCCCCGGTAGAGTGAACATCACCGACGCCTCATCTTCTACCCGCTCGTACGCCTGGGCGACGGCGGCGTTAAGCGCGCTGTTTTGTTCCCAATGCTGCCGCTGGAGCGTCCCGGGGCGCTCCTTCGCCGCGCCTTTGTACTTCACGCGTTCAAACGAGGCAATATTCAGCGTATCAACAATCCGCAGCGTCTGCGCAGACCGCCGCTGGCTGGCATCATGCTCTTTTTGCATCCGCGCCCTGGTGCGACGGCGTTCGGTCGCGGCATGCTCCAGCGCCGATCGCGCGGCCTGCTGCTCGGCATCACGCTGCTGCCGGTAGTCGGCGTAGCTCCCGCCGTAACTTCGCAGCGCCGTCGGCGTAAGCTCAAGGATACGCGGCATTTGCGCCAGCAGCTCACGATCGTGACTGGCGATAATTCCCCCGCCGCGCCGGCGCTCAAGCTGCCGGTACAGCCATTCGCGGCCCTGCCGGTCGAGATGGTTGGTCGGCTCATCCAGCAGCAAATAGTCTGAGCCTGAGAGAAAGGCCCCGCAGAGCAGGGCCTTCACCCGCTCGCCGCCGCTCAGCGACGATGCGGGTCGTTCGGGAGAGAACTCGGGCAGGCCGGCATCCGCGAACGCCGCGCTCAGGCGCTCGCGCAGATCCCAGAAACCCTCCAGGCGCTCGACGTCGTCAGCGAAACCTTCTCCGCGCTCAAGCCGCCGTAGGGCGGAGAATATGGGCTCATAGCCCAGCAGGTCGGCCAGCGTGGTATCGGAAGCAATGGCCGGATGTTGGGCAACGTAGGCCAGCGAGGTAAAGCGTTCAATATGTCCGCCGGAAGGAGAATCAGCGCCCGCCAGCAGCCGAAGCAGGCGAGTTTTGCCAACGCCATTACGGCCGACCAGGCCGCAGAACGACGTCTCCAGCGATAGATTTAGCGGGCCAAACAGCGTGTCTCCCGTCGCAAACTGACAGGTGAGCTGATGCAAAATAAAAGCGGGGGATTGGGCACAATGGGCCATAAGCACTCCTGAATGAAATCGATACTTCCCCTGCCGCACGTGGCGCTGGCAAGGAGTGAATTCAGCAGGCGTGGTTATCCATTTTCAGTGTGCTCTCAGTAAGACGAGGGATTCGTCGGGACACAGAATAGCCACACCGACAGCCACATTTCAAGACTATTTTTTCCGCGCCCGCGCCGCTACGGGGCAAAAACAGCCGCGCCGATGGACAAATTGCCGGGCGCATTTACCGTCGGTCATAACGATTAGCGCCGTGATTTATCGATCAAATTTTATTCTATTTTTTTGAATAAGATGCGCAAATTGTTCCGATTTTAATCACCAGTAGATCGGCCTATTATTTATCACATCAGGGCAAAACGCCCTATTACAGATAAACAACCTCAGGAATACGACCATGAAATCCATCAAAACTTTAGTTGTAGTTACCGCGCTTTCCATGATGTCCTTCGGCGCATTCGCTCAGAGCATCAGCACCACCGCCTCCACCCTGGATCGCGCAGAAGCCAAAATTGCCGCCCAGGCCGCTGAGCAAGGTGCGTCCTACAAAATTACCAGCGCCCAGTTCAACAACCGCGTTCATATGACCGCCGAGCTGACCAAATAAATCGCATTGATAGCTCTCGTAGAGAGTGCCGGCCGCCGGAACCCGCTGCACAGGCGACAACAACAGCACGATGAAAAGGAATAAAAGATGAAAAATATCAGCGTGATGACCGCCCTGTTTCTGGCAGCCTCACTGTCAACCGGCGTCATGGCGGCAGAACGTCATGCCGTAGCGCCGGAAGCGGGCTCAAACATCGATACGTCGGGGCATCAAAACCGCATTAACGTCAGCCATGCTTTCGACAAAGAGAGCCTGACGGCAGGCAACCTGGAGTAATTAAAGGCCAGCCTGCGGGCAACGAGATTGCTCCATGAGCGTCTTCGCGCCATAAAAAAACCTGCCGGAAGGCAGGTTTTTTTGTTGCCAAAAGGCGCTTACTGCAGCAGAGAAATATCCGCTACCTGCAGGAAGAGCTCGCGCAGTTTGGACAGCAGCGTCAGGCGGTTGATACGCACGTCCCGATCTTCGGCGTTAACCATCACGTTCTCAAAGAACTCATCCACCGGTTCACGCAGGGAGGCGAGCTCGATCAGCGCTTCCTGGTAGTGGCCTTCGGCGAAGAACGGCTGCAGCTTATCGCGCAGCACGACCAGATGGGTCGCCAACTTGATCTCTGCGGCCTCTTTCAGCACCGAGGCGTGAACGGTATCGTTTAGCGTCTCTTCAGATTTTGCGAGGATGTTGGAGACACGCTTGTTGGCTGCCGCCAGCGCCGAGGACTCTTCCAGCGTGCGGAAGTGCGAAACCGCCTTCATGCGCGCATCGAAATCAGCCGGGCGGGTTGGGCGACGCGCCAGTACCGCCTGAATGGTATCAACGCCGTAGCCTTCGTCCTGGTACCAGGCGCGGAAGCGGCCGAGCATAAAGTCGATGACGTCATCCACAACCCTGGCGTTGGTCAGCTTATCGCCGTACAGATGTACCGCTTCTTCGGTCAGCGTTTGCAGATCCAGATTCAGGTTCTTCTCAACGATGATGCGCAGCACGCCCAGCGCGGCGCGGCGCAGCGCGAACGGGTCTTTGTCCCCTTTCGGGTGCTGACCAATGCCGAAGATACCGGCAAGCGTATCCATCTTATCGGCAATCGCCACCGCGCAGGCAACCGGGTTGGACGGCAAATCGTCGCCGGCAAAACGCGGCTGGTACTGCTCGTTCAGCGCCACGGCCACGTCTTCCGCTTCGCCATCATGACGCGCGTAGTGCATGCCCATCACGCCCTGGGTATCGGTGAACTCGAAGACCATATTGGTCATCAGGTCGCACTTCGACAGCAGGCCCGCGCGGGTCGCATGGTTAACGTCCGCGCCGATCTGCTCGGCAATCCAGCCGGCAAGAGCCTGAATGCGGTCGGTTTTATCGCGCAGGGTGCCCAGCTGCTGCTGGAACAGGACGGTCTGCAGGCGCGGCAGGTTATCTTCCAGGCGCTTTTTACGGTCGGTATTGAAGAAGAACTCGGCATCCGCCAGGCGCGGGCGCACCACCTTCTCGTTACCGGAAATAATCTGGATCGGATCTTTGGATTCGATGTTCGATACGAAGATGAAGTTCGGCAGCAGCTTGCCGTCGTTGCCGTAAACCGGGAAGTATTTCTGGTCGCCCTTCATGGTATAGACCAGCGCTTCCGCAGGCACCGCGAGGAATTTCTCTTCGAACTTCGCGGTCAACACCACCGGCCACTCCACCAGCGAGGTCACTTCTTCCAGCAGGCTTTCGCTCAGGTCGGCGTTACCGCCGATTTTGCGAGCGGCTTCTTCAGCGCCCTGTTTGATAACGGCTTTGCGCTGCTCGTAGTCGGCGATGACCTTGCCGCGCTCCAGCAGGATTTGCGGGTACTGCTCGGCGCTATCGATGGTGAATTCCGGCTCGCCCATAAAGCGATGGCCGCGAATGACGCGATCTGAGTCGATGCCGAGAATGGTCGCCGGAACAACTTTGTCGCCAAGCAGCAGGGTCACGGTGTGAACCGGACGCACGAACTGCACGTCGGACGCGCCCCAGCGCATCAGTTTAGGGATCGGCAGTTTGGACAGCGACGTCGCGACCATGTTCGGCAGCAGCGCTTCCGCGCTTTCGCCCTTCACATGGGCGCGATACAGCAGCCATTCGCCTTTATCGGTCGCCAGACGTTCGGCCTGCTCGACGGTGATACCGCAGCCGCGCGCCCAGCCTTCAGCCGCTTTGCTCGGTTTACCTTCGGCGTCAAACGCCGCAGAAACCGCCGGGCCGCGCTTTTCGATTTCGCGATCCAGCTGGGAAGCGGCCAGGCCGGCCACCTTCAGCGCCAGGCGGCGCGGGGCGGCAAACCATTCAACGGCGCCGTGGGCGAGGCCGGCGCTATCCAGCTCGGCGGTAAAGTTCGCAGCAAAAGACTCAGCCAGGCTGCGCAGGGCTTTTGGTGGCAGCTCTTCGGTGCCGATCTCCACCAGGAAAGTTTTCTCAGACATGGCCGCCTCTTATTTGTTTTTGTTGCACATCGGGAAGCCAAGGGCCTCACGGGAAGCGTAGTAAGCTTCCGCCACCGCTTTCGTCAGGGTGCGGATGCGCAGAATATAGCGCTGACGCTCGGTGACGGAGATGGCCTTACGCGCATCCAGCAGGTTGAAGCTGTGGGCGGCCTTCAGAATACGTTCGTAGGCGGGCAGCGGCAGCGGATTTTCCAGCGCCAGCAGCTGCTGGGCTTCTTTCTCATACTGCTCAAAGCAGGAGAACAGGAAGTCCACGTCGGCGTATTCAAAGTTGTAGGTTGATTGCTCGACTTCGTTCTGATGGAACACGTCGCCGTAGGTGGTTTTACCCAGCGGGCCGTCGCTCCAGACCAGGTCGTAAACGCTGTCTACGCCCTGAATGTACATCGCCAGACGCTCCAGGCCGTAGGTGATCTCACCGGTAACCGGCTTACACTCCAGACCGCCCACCTGCTGGAAGTAGGTGAACTGCGTCACTTCCATACCGTTCAGCCACACTTCCCAGCCCAGACCCCAGGCGCCCAGAGTTGGGTTTTCCCAGTTGTCTTCCACGAAGCGGATATCATGAATAGTCGGGTCCATACCCAGCTCTTTCAGAGACCCGAGGTACAGCTCCTGGATGTTGTCCGGCGATGGCTTAATGACCACCTGGAACTGATAGTAGTGCTGCAGGCGGTTCGGGTTTTCGCCGTAGCGACCGTCGGTCGGACGACGCGAAGGCTGCACATAGGCGGTCGCCATCGGCTCTGGCCCCAGCGCGCGCAGGCAGGTCATTGGATGGGAGGTGCCGGCGCCAACTTCCATGTCCAGTGGTTGAACAATGGTGCAGCCCTGACGAGCCCAGTAATCCTGTAAGGTCAGGATCAGGCCCTGGAAGGTCCTGGTATCAAACTTTTGCATATTATTTCGTGCTGGATACGTGTGGATTTAAAGGAAGGGATCAGTATACCCGCTGGCTGCGAGATATACAGTACGAAACGGCGTTGTTTAAGCAAAATGGGGGAAATTAGCGCCATCATGCGGCGCCTGCGGGGCATTTAGCGCATCGAAAGATGTAAAAACTGGCCGTCCGGATCGAAAGAACAGATAAAGCGCTCATTCTGCTCGGTATGGCCAGACAGCTCATAGCTTCCCTGGAACTGTTCAAAATGGCTGACGTCAACCAACCTCGCCCCGGTGCTGTAGCGCCTTGCCGCCTTATCCTTACACAGCTGCTCCATATTCAGGGTAATTTGCGGCGTAATCCGCGCTCTTTGCGCTTTTTGCTGCGGCTGGGGCGGCGTCTGGCTGCAGCCGGCAAGCGCAAGCAGCAGCAGTCCAGAAAAGAAATATTTCATCACCATTATCCTCAACCGCCCTGTTAGCAAATTGTTATTTTGCAGATTACGTGAAATCACCGGAACATTGTGCGAATCTCTCCACATCTCTACAAGCAGGCGGCGGAAAACTCAGAATATTCCATTGCGACACCGCCGTATCAGGGAAGTCAGACCCTGTTTAAGCAGGAACCACTGAGGTACTGATGCAGGAAAAAATAAACTGGATTACGAGCCTGCGGGGCATCGCATGCATGATGGTGGTGATGATCCACAGCACAACCTGGTACATCACCCATCCCCACGCCATCAGCCTGGTGGAATGGGATATGGCCAACCTGCTCAACTCCGCCTCTCGCGTCAGCGTCCCGCTCTTCTTCATGATGTCAGGGTATCTGTTTTTCGGCGAACGCAGCGCCCGGCCGCGGCACTTTCTGCGCATCGTGCTGTGCGTGCTGTTTTACAGCGCCCTGTCGCTGCTCTACATCTCCCTGTTTACCCATATCAACGTCGAACTTTCGCTAAGAAACCTGCTGCAAAAGCCGGTGTTCTATCATCTGTGGTTTTTCTTCGCGATTATCGTCATCTACCTGCTCTCGCCGCTCATTCAGGTTAAGCAGACCAGCGGCAAGATGCTGCTGGCGCTGATGCTGGTCATCGGCATTCTCGCCAACCCCAATATGGTGAGCGTAAAAGCGGGCGGTATCGAATGGCTGCCGCTCAATCTCTATATTAGCGGCGACGCCTTTTATTACGTGCTGTACGGCGTGCTTGGCCGGGCGATTGGCATGATGGAGACGGATAAAAAATGGCTGACTCTGCTATGCGCCGCGCTGTTTGCCAGCGCCGTCTGGGTGATATCACGCGGTACGCTGCACGAGCTCAAGTGGCGCGGCGACTTCGGCGATACCTGGTATTTATACTGCGGTCCGGCGGTGTTTGTTTGCGCGGTATCCCTGCTGACGCTGGCGAAAAATACCCTCAACGGACGTCAATTCCCCGGCCTGGCGCTTATCGCCCGCCACTCTCTGGGGATCTACGGTTTCCACGCGCTGATTATCCACGCGCTGCGGGCCAGCGGCCTGGAGCTCACCCGCTGGCCGCTGCTGGATATTCTGTGGATTTTTAGCGCCGCGCTGCTGGGCAGCCTGCTGCTGTCGGCGCTGGTGCAGCGCATCGACACGCGCCGGCTGGTGAGCTAGCGCAGCGCTAAAATCCGCTTTCGCCGCTACGACATCAGCGGCAGGAGCTGCTGATAAATCTGGCGGAACGTTTCGCGACGCGGGGCATAGCGCGCAAAGCGTTCACCGTTAGGAAGGTGAGCCTGCTCCAGCGGCAGCTGGGGCAGCAGGGCTGAATACGACTCGCCTTGATGTAGCGCCAGCTGCGCCAGCCGCGCGGCGCCTAGCGCCGGCCCGACGTCGCCGCCGGTGCGGTAATCCAGCTGCTGTCCGCTGATGTCGGCCAGCATCTGCCGCCACCACGGGCTGCGTGCGCCGCCGCCAATCAGGGTAATGCTCTCGGGCTTAATGCCGCAGGCGTGAACCACGTCCATCCCGTCCGCCAGCGCATATCCCACGCCCTCCAGCACCGCGCGCGCCAGCTCCGCCGGACCATGCTGATGGGTCAGGCCGAAAAAGACGCCTTTTGCCTGCGGATTGTTATGCGGCGTCCGTTCGCCGGAAAGATACGGCAGAAACCACACCGGGCCCGCGCTCTCTTGCGCCGATTCGGCCGCGCCGATCAGCGCCGGAACCGTACCGAGGCCGGTCAGCTTCGCCGCCCAGTCGAGGCAGGACGCTGCGCTGAGCATAACCGACATCAAATGCCAGCGCCCGGGAAGCGCGTGGCAGAAACTGTGCACCGCGCTTTCGGGCTTGCTGAGAAAACCGTCGCTGACGGCAAAATAAACGCCGGAGGTGCCCAGAGATAGCATCGCCTGTCCCGCGTCCGCCATCCCCACGCCGACGGCCCCGGCGGCATTATCGCCGCCGCCGGCCACCACCAGCGCCTGGGGCATATTCCACGCCGCGGCGATAGCCGGGCGCAGCGCTCCCGTCACTTCGCTGCCTTCAAATAGCGCGGGCATGTTATCGCGGCTCAGGCCGCAGGCGGCGAGCATCTCGTCGCTCCAATCGCGTTTTGCCACGTCCATCCACATCGTCCCGGCGGCGTCAGACATATCGCTGGCGAACTCGCCGGTCATGCGTAAACGGAGATAATCTTTCGGCAGCAGGACCTTATCAACCTGGCTAAACACCTCCGGCTCGTGCCGCGCAACCCACAGCAGCTTCGGTGCCGTAAAGCCGGGCATCATCAGGTTGCCGGTGATCTGCCGCGACCGCCCCACCCGCTCTTCCAGCAGGACGCACTCGTCGCCGCAGCGCCCGTCGTTCCATAAAATGGCCGGACGCAGCACCCGCTGCTGCTTATCCAGCAGCGTGGCGCCATGCATCTGCCCGGCGATGCCGATAGCCTTCACGTCGCGCAGGGAGCGCTGCTCCCCCAGCGCTTTGATCGCGCCATCCGTCGCCTGCCACCAGCGCTCGGGATCTTGTTCGGACCACAGGGGGTGCGGGCGCGATACGCTGAGCTTTTCAGTATGCGAAGCCAGTACCTCACCCTGCTCATTGAGCAAAATGGCCTTCACGCCCGAGGTACCTAAATCAATCCCGATGTACATACAGACTCTCCTTAACGGCGCGCCACGGCTGGGCGTGGCGCGAAGCATGCTAAATAGCCTATGCCCGGACGCGCCGGGCACGATCGTCACTTATCAAAAAGATAGTGATTCACCAGATTTTCCAGCTGCTCCTGGTGGCCGCTCTGATGCTGAGGCGCCAGATTATGCTGCGTGGCATGCTGAGCAATTTCCTTCAGCGTCATCTGCCCCTTGAGGATTTGCTGGCCCAGATCGCCGTTCCAGCCGGCATAGCGTTTTGCCACGCGCTTATCCAGCCCGCCGTCTTCAATCATGCGCGCCGCCACCTTCAGCGACAGCGCCATCGTATCCATCGCCCCAATATGACCATAGAACAGGTCGTACTTATCGGTGCTTTGACGACGCACTTTGGCATCAAAATTCAGCCCGCCGGTAGTGAAACCGCCGGCCTTGAGAATCTCATACATCACCAGCGCGTTTTCTTCCACGCTATTCGGGAACTGATCGGTATCCCAGCCCAGCTGCGGGTCGCCGCGGTTGGCATCGACGGAGCCAAACAGGCCCAGCGCGATGGCGGTGGCAATCTCGTGGTGGAAACTGTGGCCTGCCAGGGTCGCGTGGTTCGCTTCGACATTCAGCTTGATCTCTTTTTCCAGACCGAACTGCTTGAGGAAGCCATAGACGGTGGAGGCGTCGTAGTCGTACTGGTGCTTGGTCGGCTCCATAGGCTTCGGCTCAATCAGCAGCGTCCCCTGGAAGCCGATTTTATGTTTGTGCTCGACCACCAGCTGCATAAACCGGCCAATCTGCTCGCGCTCCTGGCGCAGGTCGGTGTTGAGCAGCGTTTCATACCCTTCACGGCCGCCCCACAGGACGTAGTTTTCGCCGCCCAGCTTGTGGGTGGCGTCCATGGCGCTCACCACCTGCGTCGCCGCCCAGCTGAACACCTCCGGATCCGGGTTGGTGGCCGCACCTGCGCCGTAGCGCGGGTTAGTGAAGCAGTTCGCGGTGCCCCACAGCAGCTTCACGCCGCTGTGCTCCTGTTTTGCCGCCAGCACATCGACCATTTGCGCGAAGTTGTTCAGGTATTCCTTCAGCGAAGCGCCTTCCGGCGAGACGTCGACGTCGTGGAAGCAGTAGTAGGGGACGTTGAGCTTGTGGAAAAACTCAAAGGCGACGTCGGCTTTACGTTTGGCCATTTCCAGGGCGTCGCCCGGCTGCTGCCACGGACGGTTGAAGGAACCGACGCCAAACATATCGGCCCCGTTCCAGCAGAACGTGTGCCAGTAGCAGGCCGCAAACCGCAGGTGCTCTTCCATGCGTTTGCCCAGCACCAGCTCATCCGGATTATAGTGACGGAAAGCCAGCGGGTTGGTGGATTTAGGGCCTTCATAACGAACGCGATCGAGTTGATCGAAATAGGTCTGCATAATGAACTCCATATTCAGGGATGCGGCGGGTAATAAGTCATAAGCCAATATAGAGTTGCTGTTTTACTTTCCTCAATTACGTTATTTCACACCGCGATTGAGAGAATCCGCAAACGTGCACCAGATCGCATAAACACCCCCTCAATTCGTTATTTATAGCGTATCCCAATGAAAAACAGAGACAATTTCTGAAGCCCTGATGATTAAAATAAGATCGCGGTCATAAATCAGCAAATAAACTAAATTTCATAACGCCAAAATAAGCACAGGTAATTGCCAGCACCCTTTTCCCCGTTAAGAATCTTCAACGTATCAGGCCGTCTGCCTTTACCGCTTGTGTTATCCTGCACTTTACAAAAAGGTATTATTATTATGAAGATAAAGAACCTTTGCCTCACGCTCTGCGCTTCGCTCATTCTCACCAGCATGGCGGGTATTGCTAAAGAAGTTAAAATTGGTATGGCCATTGACGATCTGCGCCTCGAGCGCTGGCAAAAAGATCGCGATATTTTTGTCAACAAGGCCGAATCATTAGGCGCAAAAGTATTTGTGCAGTCTGCTAACGGTAATGAAGAAACGCAGATGTCGCAAATTGAAAATATGATAAACCGTGGCGTCGACGTGCTGGTTATTATTCCTTACAACGGCCAGGTTTTAAGTAACGTTATTAAAGAAGCGAAGCAGGAAGGGATCAAAGTCCTCGCCTACGACCGTATGATTAATAACGCAGATATTGATTTCTATATTTCCTTCGATAACGAAAAAGTCGGCGAAATGCAGGCCCAAAGCCTGGTCAATAAAGTGCCCGAGGGAAATTATTTCCTGATGGGCGGCTCGCCTGTTGATAATAACGCCAAGCTCTTCCGCGCCGGGCAAATGAAGGTGCTCAAGCCCTATATCGATGGCGGCAAAATCAAAATTGTCGGCGATCAGTGGGTCGACGGCTGGCTGCCGGAAAACGCGTTAAAAATTATGGAAAACGCGCTGACCGCCAACAATAACAAAATTGATGCGGTCGTGGCCTCAAACGACGCCACCGCCGGCGGGGCAATCCAGGCGCTCAGCGCCCAGGGGCTGGCGGGGAAAGTGGCGATCTCGGGTCAGGATGCCGACCTTGCGGGAGTGAAGCGCATTATCTCCGGCACCCAGACGATGACGGTTTATAAACCCATCGTGACGCTTGCCACCACGGCGGCAGAAATTGCCGTCGAGCTCGGTAACGATAAGGCGCCGCACGCCGACGCGACCTTAAATAACGGGCTGAAGGACGTCCCGTCGCGGCTGCTGACGCCCATCGAAGTCAATAAAGACAACATCGACCAAACGGTTGTTAAAGACGGTTTCCACAAAAAGAGCGAACTGTAATCCCCGACGCCCCTTCGCGGGGGCGTTATTCTCGTCCAGCCGGATATCGCTTATGCGGAGCATCTATGTCCTGGTTACTTGAAATGAAGAACATTACCAAATCTTTCGGCGCGGTGAAGGCCGTTGATAATGTCAGCCTGCGGCTTAACGCCGGGGAAGTTGTCTCATTGTGCGGCGAAAATGGTTCCGGCAAATCTACCCTGATGAAGGTGCTGTGCGGCATTTACCCGCACGGCAGCTATGAGGGCGAGATTATCTTCTCTGGCGAAACCCTGCAGGCCGCCCATATTCGCGATACCGAGCGTAAGGGCATCGCCATCATTCACCAGGAGCTCGCGCTGGTTAAACACTTAACGGTGCTGGAGAATATTTTCCTCGGCGCGGAAATTTCCCGCCACGGCCTGCTGGATTATGAAACCATGACCCTACGCAGCCAGAAGCTGCTGGCTCAGGTCAATTTAGCGATCTCGCCCGATACGCGCGTCGGGGATTTAGGCCTTGGCCAGCAGCAGCTGGTTGAAATTGCCAAAGCGCTCAACAAGCAGGTGCGCTTACTGATTCTCGATGAGCCCACCGCTTCATTGACCGAACAGGAAACGGCAATCCTGCTGAACATTATTCGCGATCTGCAAAATCACGGCATCGCCTGTATTTATATCTCTCACAAGCTCAACGAAGTCAAAGCCATCTCCGACACCATCTGCGTGATCCGCGACGGTCAGCATATTGGCACCCGCGACGCCAGCGGCATGAACGAAGATGACGTGATTACCATGATGGTCGGCCGCGAGCTTACCGCCCTTTATCCCAGCGAACCCCACGCCCACGGCGATGAAATTTTACGCGTCGAGAATTTAACCGCCTGGCATCCGGTCAACCGTCATATCAAACGGGTGAACGATATCTCCTTTTCGCTGCATCGCGGCGAAATTCTCGGCATTGCCGGGCTGGTCGGCGCCGGACGTACCGAGGCGGTCCAGTGCCTGTTCGGCGTCTGGCCGGGGCGCTGGGAGGGGAAAATCTATATCGACGGCCAGCCGGCGGCGATTCATCACTGCCAGCAGGCGATTGCCCACGGTATCGCCATGGTGCCGGAGGATCGCAAAAAAGACGGCATCGTGCCGGTGATGGCGGTTGGCAAAAACATCACTCTGGCCGCGCTGGACCAGTTTAGCGGCCCGCTAAGCAGCCTCGATGACGCCGGGGAGCAGCTGTGCATTCAGCAGTCGATCCAGCGGCTGAAAATCAAAACCTCGTCGCCGGATCTGGCCATCGGCCGACTCAGCGGCGGTAATCAGCAGAAGGCGATCCTCGCCCGCTGCCTGCTGCTGAACCCGCGCATTTTAATCCTTGATGAGCCCACCCGCGGCATCGATATCGGCGCGAAATACGAAATCTACAAGCTGATAAATCAGCTGGTGCAGCAGGGGATCGCCGTGATCGTTATCTCGTCGGAGCTGCCGGAGGTGCTCGGACTCAGCGATCGGGTGCTGGTCATGCACGAAGGCAAACTGAAAGCCAACTTAATCAACCAGGGTCTAACCCAGGAACAGGTAATGGAAGCCGCACTGAGGAGCGAACACCATGTCGAAAAACACGTCGTCTGAGATAAAACTGGCCCCATCAGCCTCCGCCACCCTGCCCGGATTAAAGGGCCTGAATCTTCAGGTTTTCGTCATGATCGCCGCCATCGTGGTCATCATGCTGTTCTTTACATGGGTTACTGACGGGGCCTACCTAAGCGCGCGCAATATTTCGAACCTGTTGCGGCAGACGGCCATTACCGGCATCCTCGCGGTGGGGATGGTCTTTGTGATTATCTCCGCCGAGATTGACCTCTCCGTCGGCTCAATGATGGGGCTGCTCGGCGGCGCGGCGGCCATCTTCGACGTCTGGCTCGGCTGGCCGCTGCCGCTCACGATCCTCGTGACGCTGGCGATGGGGCTGCTGCTGGGCGCGTGGAACGGCTGGTGGGTCGCCTACCGCAAGGTGCCCTCGTTTATCGTCACACTCGCCGGCATGCTGGCGTTCCGCGGGATTCTGATCGGCATCACCAACGGCACCACGGTCTCCCCGACCAGCCCGGCGATGTCGCAAATCGGCCAGAGCTACCTGCCGGACGGCATTGGCTTCGGTATCGGCGTCATCGGCATGGCCGCTTTTATTATCTGGCAGTGGCGCGGTCGCCTGCGCCGCCAGGCGCTGGGCTTAACCACGCCCGCCTCAACCGCTACCGTCGGCCGCCAGACCCTGACCGCCGTTTTTGTCCTCGGCGCAATCTGGCTGCTGAACGACTATCGCGGCGTCCCGACGCCGGTGCTGATCCTCGCCGCGCTGCTGCTGGCGGGGATGTTTATGGCCACCCGTACCGCCTTTGGCCGGCGGATTTACGCCATCGGCGGCAACCTTGAGGCGGCCCGCCTGTCGGGGATCAGCGTCGAGCGGACCAAGCTGGCGGTGTTCGCCATCAACGGCCTGATGGTCGCCATTGCCGGGCTGATCCTCAGCTCGCGGCTGGGGGCCGGCTCGCCGTCCGCAGGCAACATCGCCGAGCTGGACGCCATCGCCGCCTGCGTGATCGGCGGCACCAGCCTTGCCGGCGGCGTCGGCAGCGTGGCCGGCGCGGTAATGGGGGCCTTTATCATGTCGGCGCTGGATAACGGCATGAGCATGATGGACGTCGCTACCTTCTGGCAGTACATCGTTAAAGGCGCCATCCTGCTGCTGGCGGTGTGGATGGATTCCGCTACCAAGCGGCGCGCCTGACGCACCGGACAGCAGAATGCCCGAATTATTTGCGCTACCGCCGGATTCCCGCATAAGTCGCTTGTAATAGTTCGGGCATTGGCCGGTATTGTATGGCCAGCAAGAGATGACCAGGGAACGAGATTATGTTTGAAAAGCGCCACCGTATTACGCTGTTATTCAATGCCAACAAAGCCTACGATCGGCAGGTCGTGGAAGGCGTTGGCGAATATTTACAGGCGTCGCAGCTGGAGTGGGACATCTTTATCGAAGAGGATTTCCGCGCCCGGATAGAGAACATCAGAGAGTGGCTGGGAGACGGGGCGATCGCCGATTACGACGATCCCGAAATTGAAAAGCTGCTGGCCGGCGTCGAGATACCGATCGTCGGCGTGGGCGGCTCCTACTATCACCCCGAGGATTACCCGCCGGTTCACTATATCGCCACCGATAACGCCGCTCTGGTTGAGAGCGCCTTCCTGCATCTTAAGGAGAAAGGGGTTCATCGTTTCGCCTTTTACGGGCTGCCCACCTCCGGCGGCAAACGCTGGGCCGTTGAGCGCGAGCACGCGTTTTGCCAGCTGGTCGCCAAAGAGAAGTATCGCGGCGTGGTCTACCAGGGGCTGGAGACGGCGCCGGAAAACTGGCAGCACGCGCAGAACCGTCTGGCGGACTGGCTGCAAACGCTGCCGCCGCAAACCGGGATCATCGCCGTTACCGACGCCCGCGCGCGCCACGTTTTGCAGGCCTGCGAGCTGCTGCATATTCCGGTACCGGAGAAGCTCTGCGTCATCGGCATCGATAACGAAGAGCTGACCCGCTACCTGTCGCGCGTGGCGCTATCGTCGGTGGCGCAGGGCACCCGCCAGATGGGCTATCAGGCGGCAAAGCTGCTGCACCGCCTGCTGGATAAAGAAGCGCTGCCGCTGCAGCGCAGGCTGGTTCCCCCCATGCGCGTCATTGAGCGACGCTCGACGGACTACCGCTCCCTCTCCGACCCTTCGGTTATTCAGGCCATGCACTACATCCGCAATCACGCCTGCAAGGGGATAAAGGTTGAGCAGGTGCTGGACGCGGTCGGGATCTCGCGTTCGAACCTCGAAAAGCGCTTTAAAGAGGAGGTAGGCGAAACCATTCATACGGTCATTCACAGCGAGAAGCTGGAAAAGGCGCGCAGCCTGCTGGTTTCGACGACGCTCTCGATCAATGAAATTTCGCAGATGTGCGGCTATCCGTCGCTGCAGTATTTCTATTCCGTGTTTAAGAAAGAGTACGACGTCACGCCGAAGGAGTACCGCGACCGGCACAGCGAGGTGATGATGTAGCGGAAAAAGCGCGAAAAAAATGCCCGGGCCTGCGCGCCGGGCATTTTTATTACGGATTTTACGTTACATATGTGCGGCAATCAGACGCTGGTTATCCTGATACATCGCGAAGAGATAGTTGTTATAGCTCGACCCTTTGGTCGAATAGCCCTTCAGCTTATGAATCATGGTGCTGGCGGTCACTTCCTGGTCCGTTTTACGCAGCTGCGCGCGGGAGGTGCGGAAGGATTTATACGCCGGATGCGTGTTCAGGTTGGTCACGTAGGCCTGCACCGACTGCTCTACCGAATCAAACTGAGAATAGCCTTTCATCGCGCCGCTGCAGTTGCCGCCGCCGCACTTCATACCAAACAGGTTGTTGTTCATGCGCGCCAGCTTCGAGGTACCCCAGCCGCTTTCGGCCGCCGCCATCGTGGCAACCATGCTGTTAGGGATAATGTCAACGCGGTCCATCAGCGTATTCCACGGAATATGACGCGTGTTGCCGGCCCATTTCACCTTATAGCGAGAGGTAATGTCTTTCAGACGCGCGCGCTCGCTCGGCGACCAACGGGAATCATACTGCTTGGTAACAAGCCAGCTACGATCGGCGGTAATCACCTGATTCTGTTTGGTAATATAAGGCATAACTGTCCGGAGAAACGCTTTTTTCCTTGGGGTTCCGGAAGGGTATTTTCGCAAATCAGGAAGTGAACTGCTCTTTACACTATTGCGAGAATACTCTTGTTTACTGCTGACCTTAACACTACTTTTTTTCTTTACTATCGGGGCTTTATGACTCGTTGTTGCCGTGTGGGTTGTTGCCAACACACTACCTGAAAATATGCAGGTAAGTAACATGAGTATCGCAGCCCCATATCGTCGAATGGGAATCGATATCATTAGATCTCCTGGTCGGATATATGCATTCCAACGCCTTGTTTTATGCGAAAAAACGTTAATTGAATCGCGAATAGTATCAAAAATACCCAGTGAGAGCACTAACAGAAATAGTCCAATTCCTAAAAGCTGTCATCTGAAATCGGTTTCGGCCCGCGGGAAACGTCGCAAAAATGCTATCCCGGTCGCATTTTTTGGCTATTTTTTGAACTGAATCACTCACCCCTTTTCATCCTCCTCGTAAAAGCGCGGGTGGGATGAGTTCATCCCCGGGCCAAAAGAGCAAACTGAACAAAAAACCTTACAGGACTTCGGCATGAAACTCGCTGCTCTCGCGTCGCTACTGTTGCCTGGGATGGCCTTCGCCGCCTGGAACACCGCTAACTTTCCCACCTTCACCGAAGAAGGCGCCGGCCGATTTATTAGCCAAAACGAGGTGGCGAAGGGTACACGTCCGCTGCAGATAAATTTTGACCAGCAGTGCTGGCAGCCCGCCGGAGCCATAAAGCTTAACCAAATGCTCTCTATGGAACCCTGCCGCGGCGCGCCCGCCCAGTGGCGAGTTTTCCGCGAAGGGCTGTACACCCTTGATGTCGACACCCGCTCCGGCACGCCGACGCTGATGATCACCCTCAAGGAGAGCGAAACGGCGTCAGCGGCGACGCCCCAGCTGCGCCAGTGCCCGAAATGGCAGGGCCAGCCGCTGACGATTGCCGTCGGTCAGACCTTTGCCGAAGGCAGCAAGGTGCGTGATTTCTATAGCGGCAACGTCGCGACGGTGAGCGGCGGCAAAGTGACCCTCCAGCCGGCCCCCAACAGCAACGGTCTGCTGCTGCTCGAACGGGCGGAAACCGACGCCGCCGCGCCGTTTAGCTGGCATAACGCCACGGTCTATTTCGTGCTCACCGACCGCTTCGTTAACGGCAACCCCGCCAACGACAATAGCTACGGGCGGCACAAAGACGGCATGCAGGAGATCGGCACCTTTCACGGCGGCGACCTGCAGGGCCTGACCAGCCGGCTCGACTACCTCCAGCAGCTGGGCGTCAACGCGCTGTGGATCAGCTCGCCGCTGGAGCAAATACACGGCTGGGTCGGCGGCGGCACCAAGGGGGACTTCCCGCACTACGCCTATCACGGCTACTACGCGCAGGACTGGACCAGGCTGGATGCCAACATGGGTACCGAAGCCGACCTGCGCCGTCTCGTCGATGAGGCCCATAAGCGCGGCATGCGCATCCTGTTTGACGTCGTGATGAACCACACCGGTTACGCGACACTCGCCGATATGCAGGAGTTCAAATTTGGCTCCCTCTATCTGCAGGGCGACGAGCTGAAAAAGACGCTCGGCGAACGCTGGACCGACTGGAAGCCCGGCCCGGGGCAGAGCTGGCACAGCTTTAACGATTACATCAACTTCAGCGATAAGGCCGGCTGGGAAAAATGGTGGGGGAAAAAGTGGATCCGTACCGATATCGGCGACTACGACAACCCCGGCTTTGACGATCTGACCATGTCCCTGGCCTTCCTGCCGGACCTGAAAACGGAGTCGACCACGCCTTCCGGCCTGCCGAACTTCTATCAGCAGAAAGCGGATACCGCCGCCAAAGAGATCCCCGGCTTCACGCCGCGCGACTACCTGACCCACTGGCTGAGCCAGTGGGTGCGCGACTACGGCATTGACGGTTTCCGCGTCGATACCGCCAAGCACGTCGAGCAGGCCGCCTGGCAACAGTTGAAAACCCAGGCCACCGCCGCGCTGGCGGAGTGGAAAAAGGCCAACCCCGATAAGGCGCTGGATAATGCGCCGTTCTGGATGACCGGCGAAGCCTGGGGCCACGGCGTTATGCAGAGCGATTACTATCGCCACGGTTTTGACGCCATGATTAACTTCGATTATCAGGATCAGGCGGCGAAGGCCGCGGATTGCCTGGCCAATATGGATCTGACCTGGCAGCAGATGGCGGACAAGCTGCAGCAGTTTAACGTCCTGAGCTACCTCTCATCGCACGATACGCGCCTGTTCCGCGAAGGCGGCAGCTCGGCGGCCGAACTGCTGCTGCTCGCCCCTGGCGCGGTGCAAATCTTCTACGGCGATGAGTCCTCGCGGCCCTTTGGCCCGACGGGTTCAGATCCGCTGCAGGGCACGCGCTCGGATATGAACTGGCAGGACGTCACGGGTAAAGCCGCGCTTAGCGTGGCGCACTGGCAGAAGCTCGGCCAGTTCCGCGCCCGCCATCCGGCCGTCGGTATGGGCAAGCAAACCACCCTTTCCCTGCCGCAGGGCTACGGTTTTGTGCGCGATAGCGGCGATGACAAAGTCATGATCGTTTGGGTGGGTCAGCGCTAGTCAGTGGATAAGCGACGCCCTCGGCTACCGAGGGCGTCTCAACAGAATAAAAATCTACAGAAACACAAAAATTCAGCATATTAACAAACCCCTCCCCGCATCCGCAGATTTGCACCTCGCCAACGCTGGCGTTATGGTTACCCACTTTCCAGACATACCGACAGATAATTCGCGATGACATTTTCACTTTTCGGCGACAAATTCACCCGCCATTCGGGCATTACCCGTTTGATGGAAGACCTTAATGACGGCCTGCGTACGCCGGGTGCAATCATGCTGGGTGGCGGCAACCCCGCGCAAATCCCGGAAATGAATGACTACTTCCACGACCTGCTTGCCAACATGCTGGCTAACGGTAAAGCCCTTGATGCGCTTTGTAATTACGACGGCCCGCAGGGCAAAAGCGAACTGCTGAGCCTGCTGGCGCAGATGCTGCGTGAAGAGCTGGGCTGGGAGATTGAACCACAGAACATTGCACTAACAAACGGCAGTCAGAGTGCATTTTTCTACTTATTTAACCTCTTTGCCGGACGCCGTGCGGATGGTACCACCCGTAAGGTACTGTTCCCGCTGACCCCGGAATATATCGGTTACGCCGATTCGGGCCTCGAAGAGGAGCTGTTCGTCGCCACCCGCCCGAACATCGAACTGCTGCCGGAAGGCCAATTTAAATATCATGTGGATTTCGAACATCTGCAGGTGACGGAAGAGACGGGCATGATTTGCGTCTCCCGCCCGACCAACCCCACAGGTAACGTGATTACCGACGAAGAGCTGATCAAGCTGGATGCGCTGGCCAATCAGCACGGCGTGCCGCTGGTGATTGATAACGCCTACGGCGTTCCCTTCCCGGGGATTATTTTCAGCGACGCCAGGCCGCTATGGAATCCCAATATCGTGCTGTGCATGAGCCTCTCCAAGCTCGGTCTGCCGGGCAGCCGCTGCGGGATTATCATTGCCAACGAGAAGATCGTGACCGCCATCAGCAATATGAACGGCATTATCAGCCTTGCTCCCGGCGGCATGGGGCCGGCGATGATGTGCGAAATGATTAAGCGCAACGATCTGCTGCGCCTGTCGGAGACGGTGATTAAGCCGTTCTATTACCAGCGGGTTCAGGAAACCATCTCCATTATTCGCCGCTACCTGCCGGCGGAGCGCTGCCTGATCCATAAGCCGGAAGGCGCTATTTTCCTCTGGCTGTGGTTTAAGGATCTGCCGATCTCCACCGAGCTGCTCTATCAGCGCCTGAAAAAGCGCGGCGTGCTGATGGTGCCGGGCGACTACTTCTTCCCGGGCCTTGATAAGCCCTGGCCGCACACCCACCAGTGCATGCGCATGAACTACGTCCCGGACCCGGAGAAAATTGAAGCGGGCGTGAAGATTCTCGCCGAAGAGGTTGAACGCGCCTGGGGCGAACAGGACGCGTAGCCGCGCGTTTTGTCGCCCGGCGACATCGCCAGCGCCGTCCAGCTAAAGAAACAGCGCCTTATCGCGCAGAATATGATCGTTTCCGCGCCGGCGGGTAAAGCCAATACGGTCAAAATACTCGAGGATTTGGATCGCCAGCTTTCTGCCGATGTTCAGCTTATCGCGAAAATCAGCGGCGCAGGTCGATCCCCTCTCGAGATCCAGCTCGCGAATCAGCCCGGCGAATTCGACGATCCGATCGTTACGGTAATAGCGATCTTTAACGATCGCGGTAATCACTCCCTGCTGCGCCGCCTGGCGCAGCACCGCACGCATTAAGGGCTCTTCAACGCCGCCCTCTTTTGCCAGATCCCGCACCCACCAGGGCTCATCGGCAAACAGGCCGGCCACCCGCAGCCAAACGGCCTGCTGCTCATCGGTAAAGCCCGCTTTGTGTTCCGGCAGATGCAGCCAGCCGTGGTGGCTGTGGAAAACCCCGCTTTCGCGCAGCAGCTCAATCAGCAGCAGCACCAGCGCTTCGTCCTCCATCGGCAGGGCGATACGCCGCAGGCGTTCGCGTCCCGTCCCCGGCTCATCGCGATGCTGATCGTGATAGCGCGTCAGCGCATCGACTAATTTGCTCTGCCAGCGCGCCGCCAGCGGGGCGCTGAGCAGGCCGTTGCCCGCCTGCAGATAGCCGGGCCGGCCTATCAGCGCGGCCAGCCCGGTTTCGCTAAGCTGCCGGGCCCAGGCAAAATCATCCAGACGCACCGCATCGCGCTGCAGATGCACCTCCAGCGCCCGGGCGTCGTCGGCGGCGCTCGCCAGCGTATGCAGCCACTGCAGGTATTCCGGCTTACGCTTGCCGCGGCGCGGCGGATTGAGCGTCACTACCCTGGCGCCTGCCAGCGTCGTGCGGGCGGAGATATCGCGCAGCACCAGGCGATCGTTATCCGCCAGCCACAAAGGGCTATCGAGCACCAGCTCGGCCAGCGTTCCCTCCAGCAGCGACACGCGTCCGGTAATGTGGCGGGCAGCATGATGGAGATGTAATGACTGCCACTGGGTGAGCGGCACGTGGCACTGCAGTTCGACAATCACTCGCCCGGCCGGTTCGGGAGGCTGAACCGACAGCAGCCAGTCGCCGCGGTTTAGCGCCTCTTTTTGCGCATCGCCGACGATATTCAGCGCGATGCGCTGACCGGCCCGCGCCTGCTCGACCGGCTGATTCTGCGCATGCAGGCCGCGCACGCGCACGGGCTTATCAACGCCGGTAAGCCATAGCGTATCGCCGACCTTAACTTCCCCGCTGAGCGCCGTGCCGGTCACGACCAGCCCCGCGCCTTTAACGGTAAAGGCGCGATCGATCGCCAGGCGAAAGCGCTGATGCTGCGGATGCTCGCGCCCGGAGAGCTGCTGCAGATGCTCCCGCAGCTCGCGAATTCCGCGCCCGGACGGTACGGCGGTGGCAAACAGCGCGGCGGGCGTAAAACCAAACTCCGCCAGCACCGCTTCGACGTCGGCGCGTACCTCGTCAACGCGCTGCGCCTCCACGCGATCGGCCTTCGTCAGCGCCACCGTCAGCGACGGCTTTCCCGTCAGCTGCAGGATCGCCAGATGCTCGCGGGTCTGCGCCATCACGCCATCATCGCAGGCCACCACCAGCAGCGCGTGATCGATCCCGCCCACCCCCGCCAGCATGTTGGACAAAAACTTTTCGTGGCCCGGCACGTCGATAAAGCCCAGCACCCGGCCGTCGGGCTGCGGCCAGTAGGCATAGCCCAGATCGATAGTCATCCCGCGGGATTTCTCTTCCGGCAGGCGATCGGCGTTCACGCCGGTAATCGCCTGCAGCAGCGTGGTTTTGCCGTGGTCAACGTGTCCGGCGGTGGCAATAATCATGGTAATAACATCTCCATAAACCGCGATTCATCTTCAAGGCAGCGCAAATCCAGCCACAGGCGGCCATCGCTAACCCGGCCAATCACCGGTACCGCCAGCGCCCGCCAGCGCGCGGCCAGCGCCTCCAGCCGGCTGCCCCGGCCGTCGCGCGGGGTGAAGGTCAGGGCGGCGCCGGGCAAGCGGTCCACCGGCAGCGAGCCGCTGCCGATTTGCGACTGACAGGGCTCTATCCGCACCTCAAAGTCAGGGTAACGCGCGGCAAGCCGCGTCTGCAGGCGCGCCGCCTGCGCGTGGATATCTTCGGCGCTGCGGGTCAGCAGGCGCAGGGTTGGCAGGCGCTCGCCCAGAGTTTCCGGATGCAGATAGAGGCGCAGGGTGGCCTCCAGCGCCGCAAGGGTCATTTTATCGGCGCGCAGCGCGCGCTTGAGCGGGTGCTGCTGCAGGCGGGCAATCATCGCCTTTTTACCGACGATAATCCCCGCCTGCGGGCCGCCCAGCAGCTTATCGCCGGAGAAGCTCACCAGGCTGACGCCGGCGGCAATCATCTCCTGCGGCATCGGCTCCTTAGGCAGGCCGTACGCGCTCAGATCCACCAGCGAACCGCTGCCCAGATCGACCACCAGCGGAATATCCAGCTCGCGGCCCAGCGCCGCCAGCTCCGCCTCATCCACGCTTTTAGTAAAACCTTCAATGCTGTAGTTGCTGGTATGCACCTTCATCAGCAGGCCGGTATTCTCACCCACGGCCTGGCGATAATCTTTCGCGTGGGTACGGTTGGTGGTGCCCACCTCGTGTAAAACGCAGCCCGCCTGGCGCATCACGTCAGGGATGCGAAACGCGCCGCCAATCTCCACCAGTTCGCCGCGCGAGAGCACCACCTCTTTGCCGCCGGCCGTTGCCGCCAGCATCAGCAGCACCGCCGCGGCGTTGTTATTGACGATGCAGGCGTCTTCCGCACCGGTCAGGCGGCACAGCAGATCCGCCAGCGCGCGGTCGCGATGGCCGCGTCCGCCGTCGTCGAGGCTATATTCCAGGGTAACCGGCGCCCGCATCGCCTGCGTAACCGCCTCCACCGCGGCCTCGGCCTGGATCGCGCGGCCTAAATTGGTATGCAGCACCGTTCCCGTCAGGTTGAAAACCGGGCGCAGCGCGCTTTCCGTCGTCTGCGCCAGCCGCCGCTCGGCCTCCTGTGCCCAGCCGGCACACCAGTCGGGCAGCGCGTGCCGCAGGCGGATGTGTTCCCGCGCCTGCTCCAGCATCTGGCGCAACAGGGCGACAACCTGGGCATGGCCGTATCGAGCCAGCACGGACGAAAAAGCGGGATCGCGGAGCAGACGGTCGGTGGCCGGAAGCTGGGTGTAAAGCGCACGAGTATCGGTAGTCATGAATGAGCCTGGCGATAGGTTATTTTCCCCCCTCCCGACGGGAGAGGGAGTCAACAATTGAGCGACAATTGTAACGCCTGCGCGCAGAAACTGTTACCTGCCTGGGTCAACTCCTTGGCGGTTCCGTGCGGGCAAAACTGGCGCGCTGAAAGAGCGCCTCAACCAGCGCAATCAGCCGGGGCCGCGTCGCGCACCAGCCCGGCGCCACGCGGCGGAAGTTAAGATAGGCAATGGCGCAGGCCGCAGAGATCGACGCCAGGTTAATCTCATCCCCGCGCAGGGTGCCGTCGGCCGCGTAGGCCTCCAGCGCATCAAGGCCGCGAGCCACCTTCTCCCGCTGGCGCAGCAGCTCCGTTTCCGACTGCTGGGCCGGCGGGCGCGCCTTTTCGCGCACCAGCGCCTGCGCCGCCTCCATCACGCCGTCTGCCAGCGCCTCCAGCTGGCGTACCTTCAGCGCCGCCTTCGGGTCGGTCGGCAGCATTTCCGGCATCACGCCGAGCAGTTCCAGATATTGCGCAATAATCGGCGAGTCGAACCAACACTCGCCGTCGTCGGTGACCAGCGCCGGGACCTTGCCTAAAGGATTATATTTTGCGACGCCGCTGGTTTCGCTCCAGGGGAATTCATTGACGAACTCGAAGGGAATATCTTTTTCCAGCAGTATGACGGAGATTTTGCGCACAAAGGGACTGGTGTAGCTGCCGATCAGTTTCACTGCCTGCTCCTTTCGCCAACAAAAATCTAAGTATGGTTCAGGAGCGGACAAAAGGCAGGCGGGACATTGTGGCAATCAGCCCGGGCCGCTGCGCGACCGATCCGCATGGGCCAACGCCGGCCCGCGAAATCTGCCGGAGATCACAGGTGCTAAAAACAAGCGACGATATTTTGTGACAAGCATCACATATAAATAATTATTATCAGATACAAAATTGTGACATTTATCACATTAAAGCGCGTTTCTGGCGACAAATTATCCCTCAGCCGCTTTTTTGCACAGCCATTATGTGACGCATATCACTATATACACCTCTCGATCGCCTATATTCATGTGATCTGCGTCACACAAAAGCCCGGTGACTGGACAGTTTTACGATTCGGTGCCAGATTTCGCTTTATCAATCAGGGTCCGGCTTCCTCTGCCGCCACATTAAGAGCCTATCCCAAAAGGAATTATCGTATAATACGTTACGGTAATTTCTGAGGGGGAATGTATGGCGGGTAGCAAGTGGCAGATCAGCGACGAACTATGGGAAAAAATGGCTCCACTCATCCCGGAGCATAAAACCAGCCACCCACTGGGGACTCATCGTAGACGCGTTGATAACCGTGCTGCCATGGATGCCATATTCTTCGTCCTCAGGACCGGTTGCCAGTGGAACGCCCTGAACGCCACCGGGATATGTTCATCGAGTTCTGCACACCGACGCTTCCAGGAATGGCGCGATGCGGGAGTCTTCGAACGCTTCTGGCAGAACGGTTTGCTTGCCTGCGAACATCTGGACGGCATTGACTGGTCCTGGCTGTCGATGGACGGCTGTATGACCAAATCGCCATTGTCAGGAACAAAAAAACAGGCCGTAATCCCACGGACAGAGGGAAACAAGGCGTAAAGCGTAGCCTGCTGACAGACGCCAACGGGCTTCCTCTGTCGCTGGTTGTTGCAGCAGCGAACACGCACGATATCAAACTGGTTGCAGATACGCTCGATGCACTTCAGACGGGGCGTCCGGGGCAAAAACTCAGACTCTGCCTGGACAAAGGTTACGAAGCTGGCTGGCTGAAAACGTATCTACAGAGCCGCCGCTACGAGCCGCATATCCAGTCCCGTAAAGAGGAGTCTGATGCAGGTAAAAACACCGACTTCAAAGCCCATCGCTGGGTTGTCGAGAGGACTCATAGCTGGATGAATCGCTTTCGCCGGGTTCTGACCCGATGGGAAAAGAAGGCCGAAAATTACGAGGCCATGTTGCATTTTGCCTGCGGCATCATTGTCTGGAACAAAATCCTATTGGGATAGGCTCTAACAACAAGCCTCGGGCTTTTAGCCTACGCGATAAGCAAAACAGAAAAAGGGGTGTTTTATGTCATCCGATATCAAGATCAAGGTGCAAAGCTTTGGTCGTTTCCTTAGCAATATGGTGATGCCAAATATCGGCGCGTTTATCGCGTGGGGTATCATCACCGCACTTTTCATTCCGACAGGATGGCTGCCAAGCGAGACGCTGGCGAAGCTGGTCGGCCCGATGATTACCTACCTGCTGCCGCTGCTGATCGGTTACACCGGCGGTAAGCTGATTGGCGGCGAGCGCGGCGGCGTGGTCGGCGCGATTACCACCATGGGCGTGATCGTCGGCGCCGATATGCCGATGTTCCTCGGTGCGATGATTGCCGGGCCGCTGGGCGGCTGGGCGATTAAGCATTTTGACAGCTGGGTAGACGGTAAGATTAAATCCGGCTTCGAGATGCTGGTGAATAACTTCTCCGCCGGCATCATCGGGATGATCCTGGCGATTCTGGCGTTCCTCGGCATTGGCCCTGCGGTTGAAGTCCTGTCCAAAATTCTGGCGGCGGGCGTTAACTTCATGGTCGTGCACGACATGCTGCCGCTGGCGTCTATCTTCGTAGAACCGGCGAAAATCCTGTTCCTGAATAACGCCATCAACCACGGTATCTTCTCGCCGCTGGGTATTCAGCAGTCCCACGAGCTGGGCAAATCAATCTTCTTCCTGATTGAAGCGAACCCGGGTCCGGGGATGGGCGTGCTGCTGGCGTACATGTTCTTTGGTCGCGGTAATGCTAAGCAGTCCGCAGGCGGCGCGGCAATTATCCACTTCCTCGGCGGTATTCACGAAATCTACTTCCCGTACGTGCTGATGAACCCGCGTCTGATCCTCGCCGTTATCCTCGGCGGTATGACCGGCGTGTTCACCCTGACCATCCTCAACGGTGGCCTGGTGTCTCCGGCTTCTCCGGGCTCCATCCTGGCCGTACTGGCAATGACGCCGAAAGGCGCCTACTTTGCTAACATCGCTGCGATTATCGCCGCTATGGCCGTCTCCTTCGTGGTCTCCGCCATTCTGCTGAAAACCAGCAAAGTGAAAGAGGAAGAGGATATCGATGCGGCAACCCGCCGTGTGCAGGATATGAAGTCCGCCTCCAAAGGCGCGGCAACGCCGCTGGCCGCTGGCGATGTCGCTAACGACCTGAGCCACGTGCGCAAAATCATCGTTGCCTGCGACGCCGGTATGGGTTCCAGCGCAATGGGCGCAGGCGTGCTGCGTAAGAAAGTACAGGATGCGGGACTGAGCAATATCTCCGTCACCAACTGTGCGATTAACAACCTGCCGCCGGACGTCGACCTGGTGATTACCCACCGCGACCTGACCGAACGCGCCATGCGCCAGGTCCCGCAGGCTCAGCATATTTCGCTGACCAACTTCCTCGATAGCGGCCTGTACACCAGCCTGACCGAACGTCTGGTCGCGGCGCAGCGCCATACCGATAACGAAGAGAAAGTTCGCGACAGCCTGCAGGACAGCTTTGACGCTGCCGATACTCACCTGTTCCGACTCGGGGCGGAGAATATCTTCCTCGGTCGCCATGCGGCAACCAAAGAAGAGGCCATCCTCTTTGCCGGCGAGCAGCTGGTCAAAGGCGGCTACGTTGAACCGGAATACGTGCAGGCGATGCTGGATCGCGAAAAGCTGACCTCCACCTACTTGGGTGAGTCCATCGCGGTACCGCACGGCACTATCGAAGCGAAAGATCGCGTCCTGAAAACCGGCGTGGTGTTCTGCCAGTATCCGCAGGGCGTACGTTTCGGCGAAGAGGAAGATGAGGTTGCCCGTCTGGTCATCGGCATCGCCGCCCGCAATAACGAGCACATCCAGGTCATCACCAGCCTGACCAACGCGCTGGACGATGAGACGGTGATTGAGCGCCTGACGCACACCACCAGCGTGGAAGAAGTGCTGGCGCTGCTGAACAAAGCGTAATCCGTTGCCCGGACGAGGCGCTGACGTCGGCGTCCGGGATAACGAGAAACGCCAGCCTCTCTCCGCGTGTCGGAGAGAGGGTTCGGGTGAGGGACAGGCCTCACCCGAACCCTCTCAGGTAAAAACATTAATTGAAGGTTAATACTATGAAAGCATTACATTTTGGCGCAGGTAATATCGGGCGCGGCTTTATCGGTAAACTGCTGGCCGACGCGGGAATCACCTTAACATTTGCCGATGTGAATCAGGTCGTTCTGGATGCCCTGAACGCCCGTCATAGCTATCAGGTGCACGTTGTCGGCGAAAACGAGCAGGTGGACACCGTCTCCGGTGTCAACGCCGTGAGCAGCATCGGCGATGAGGTCGTTGAGCTGATTGCCAGCGTGGACCTGGTCACCACCGCCGTCGGCCCGGTCGTGCTGGAGCGCATCGCCCCGGCCATTGCCAAAGGGCTGGTCAAGCGTAAAGCGCAGGGGCTTGAAGCCCCGCTGAACATCATCGCCTGCGAGAACATGGTGCGCGGAACCACGCAGCTGAAGGGCCACGTGTTTAACGCGCTGGCCGAAGAAGACAAAGCCTGGGTAGAAGCCCACGTCGGCTTCGTCGATTCCGCCGTTGACCGTATTGTGCCGCCGTCCGCGTCCGCAACCCACGACCCGCTGGAAGTCACCGTGGAGACCTTCAGCGAATGGATTGTCGATAAAACCCAGTTTAAGGGCGCCCTGCCCGCGATCCCGGGCATGGAATTAACCGACAACCTGATGGCATTTGTCGAACGTAAGCTATTCACCTTAAACACCGGACATGCTATAACCGCCTACCTCGGAAAACTGACGGGTCACCAGACGATTCGCGACGCGATCCTCGATGAGAAAATTCGCACCATCGTCAAAGGAGCCATGGAAGAGAGCGGCGCGGTGCTAATTAAGCGCTACGGCTTTGATGCCCAAAAGCACGCCGCCTATATCCAGAAGATTCTCGGTCGTTTCGAGAACCCGTATTTGAAAGATGACGTTGAGCGCGTTGGCCGCCAGCCGCTGCGTAAACTCAGCGCGGGCGATCGCCTGGTTAAGCCGCTGCTCGGCACGCTGGAATACGCCCTGCCGCACGCCAATCTGGTGAAAGGGATTGCGGCGGCGATGCACTTCCGCAGCGCAGAGGATCCGCAGGCGCAGGAGCTGGCGGCGCTGATTGCCGAGAAGGGCCCGCAGGGCGCGCTGGCACAGATTTCCGGTCTGGATGCCGCAAGCGACGTGGTGCTGGAGGCCGTTAACGACTATAACGCCATCAAATGAGGCACGAACAGGCGCGGCACGAACCGCGCCCACGACTACTCCTGTCAGATATGCAGGCAATAATGGAAGAAACACAGGCATTTGAAAACCGTGTGCTTGAGCGTCTGAATGCTGGCAAAACCGTACGAAGCTTCCTGATCGCCGCCGTCGAGCTACTCACTGAGGCGGTTAATATCCTGGTGCTTCAGGTATTCCGCAAAGATGATTACGCGGTGAAATACGCAGTGGAACCGTTGCTGGACGGCGACGGGCCGCTGGGCGACCTTTCCGTACGCCTGAAGCTAATTTACGGCCTTGGGGTGATTAGCCGCGCCGAGTATGAAGACGCCGAGCTGCTGATGGCCCTGCGCGAGGAGCTCAACCACGACGGCAACGAGTACGGTTTTACCGACGACGAGATCCTCGGGCCTTTTGGCGAACTGCACTGCGTCAGCGCGCTGCCGCCTCTGCCGCTATTTGATGAGAGCGATGCGGAACTGCTGGCGATGCAGAAGCTGCGCTACCAGCAGGTTGTACGCTCAACGATGATGCTGTCTCTGACCGAGCTGATTTCCCGAATCAGCTTAAAAAAAGCTTTTCAGAAACTCACGCTCTGACTACCACGCCTGTGCGCATCGCACGCTGCCGATACAGCTGCCCGCAATACTCCCGACGACAATGCTTCGCGGGGCAAAGCCGCGAGATTTCGATAAATAACTACCCACAGCACAACTCACAGCCCATACTATATGGCGTTGACCCCCCTTTATTAATAGATTAAATCACCATGAAAGAAGTCGAAAAGAATGAAATCAAGCGTTTGAGCGACCGTCTCGACGCCATCCGCCATCAGCAAGCCGATATGTCGCTGGTTGAAGCCGCGGACAAATACGCCGAGCTGGACAAAGAAAAAGAGACCATTGAAGCGGAAATCGTGCGCCTGCGCGCCGTTCAGGGCCAGAAGCTGAGCAAAGAGGCGCAAAAGCTCATGAGCCTGCCGCACCGCCGCGCGATCACCAAAAAAGAGCAGGCCGACATGGGCAAGCTGAAAAAAAGCGTGCGTGGCCTGGTTATCGTTCACCCGATGACCGCTCTGGGTCGTGAAATGAAGCTCACGGAAATGACCGGCTTCTCTAAAATCGCATTCTGATCCCCCTTCCCTCTCCGCCCGGAGAGGGGATTTTCTCTGCGTAACACACTCCCCCAGCATTTCGCCAAATTGGCCCAACCAATGATTTCTTAAATCGTCCAATAGTTCACATATCCATCATTTTTAGTCACAACTATATTGCCCATCAATAACATTTGGTTAACCATTCGTTGTCGTTAATCCTATAACACCCTATTGGCTGGGCCAGTTTTACAAATGATGTGACCTGCAAGGAGCGCAGACTCTGCACGGCATCATGGTGGCCCGATGGAGACCTGCATGAACCTCTGGCAACAAAATTACGATCCGGCCGGTAATATCTGGCTCTCGAGCTTTATCGCATCGCTACCGATTCTGTTTTTCTTTTTTGCCCTGATTAAGCTCAAGCTCAAAGGGTACATCGCAGCCACCTGGACCGTCGCCATTGCGCTGGCGGTGGCGCTTTTGTTCTATAAAATGCCGGTCGACCGCGCGCTGACCTCCGTGGTCTACGGCTTCTTCTACGGCCTGTGGCCCATCGCCTGGATTATTATTGCCGCCGTATTCGTCTACAAAATCTCGGTGAAGACCGGGCAGTTCGAGATTATCCGCTCGTCCATTCTCTCCATTACCCCGGACCAGCGCCTGCAGATGCTGATCGTCGGCTTCTCCTTCGGCGCCTTCCTCGAAGGGGCGGCGGGCTTCGGCGCGCCGGTGGCGATCACCGCCGCGCTGCTGGTGGGTCTCGGCTTTAATCCCCTCTACGCCGCGGGCCTGTGCCTGATTGTCAACACCGCGCCGGTAGCCTTCGGGGCGATGGGGATCCCCATTCTGGTCGCCGGGCAGGTCACCGGTATCGACAGCTTCGCTATCGGCCAGATGGTCGGACGCCAGCTGCCGTTCCTGACGATTATCGTGCTGTTCTGGATTATGGCGATTATGGACGGCTGGCGCGGCGTCAAGGTGACCTGGCCTGCGGTCATCGTCGCCGGCGGCTCCTTCGCGATTGCGCAATACCTCAGCTCAAACTTCCTCGGCCCAGAGCTGCCGGATATCATCTCCTCGCTGGTATCGCTGGTCTGCCTGACCCTGTTCCTCAAGCGCTGGCAACCGGTGCGCATCTTCCGCTTTGGCGATATGGGCGCCGCGCAGGTCGATCAAACCCTGGCGCGCACGCACTACACCGCCGGCCAGGTCATTCGCGCCTGGTCGCCGTTCCTGTTCCTGACCGCGACCGTCACGCTGTGGAGCATCCCGCCGTTTAAGGCCCTGTTTGCGCCAGGCGGGGCGATGTACGACTTCGTGATTAATATCTCCGTGCCGTTCCTCGATAAGATGGTTGCGCGCATGCCGCCGGTGGTCAGCGCCGCGACGCCTTACGCCGCGGTGTATAAATTCGACTGGCTGTCGGCCACCGGTACCGCCATTCTGTTCGCGGCTATACTTTCCGTAGTCTGGCTGCGCATGAAGCCGAAGGACGCGCTGATCACCTTTGGCAGCACGTTCAAGGAGCTGGCGCTGCCGATTTACTCTATCGGTATGGTTCTGGCGTTCGCGTTTATCTCGAACTACTCCGGGCTGTCGTCAACGCTGGCGCTCGCTCTGGCGCATACCGGCCACGCGTTTACCTTCTTCTCGCCGTTCCTCGGCTGGCTGGGGGTGTTCCTGACCGGTTCAGATACCTCGTCGAACGCGCTGTTCGCCGCGCTGCAGGCCACGGCGGCCCAGCAAATCGGCGTTTCCGATATTCTGTTGGTTGCCGCCAACACCACCGGCGGAGTTACCGGGAAGATGATCTCCCCGCAGTCCATCGCCATCGCCTGTGCGGCGGTAGGCCTGGTGGGCAGGGAGTCTGACCTGTTCCGCTTTACCGTAAAACATAGCCTGATCTTTACCTGTATGGTCGGCGTCATCACCACGCTGCAGGCCTACATCTTAACCTGGATGATCCCGTGATAGTCATGCCTAAGCGCCTTGCCGACGACGTCGCCCGTCGCGTGCGGGAGCTGATTGAAGAACAAAACCTCGAGGCGGGCATGCGATTGCCCGCCGAACGGCAGCTGGCCGCCCTGCTCGGCGTATCGCGTAACTCGCTGCGCGAGGCGCTGGCGATGCTGGTTAACGAAGGGCTCCTGCTGAGCCGACGCGGCGGCGGGACCTTTGTCCGCTGGCAGCACGAGCCGTGGTCGGAACAGAATATCGTGCAGCCGCTGAAAACGCTGCTCGCCGACGACCCCGACTACAGCTTTGATATTTTGGAAGCCCGCCACGCCATTGAGGCCAGCACCGCCTGGCACGCGGCGATACGGGCAACCGATGGCGAAAAAGAGAAAATCCGCCTCTGCTTTGAAGCCACCCAGAGCGAAGATCCGGACCTGGCCTCCCAGGCCGACGTCCGCTTCCACCTGGCGATTGCCGAGGCGTCGCACAACGTGGTGCTGCTGCAGACCATGCGCGGCTTTTTCGACCTCCTGCAATCGTCGGTCAAGGAGAGCCGCCAGCGGATGTACCTTGTGCCGCCGGTTTTCGCCCGCCTGACCGAACAGCATCAGGCCGTGATGGACGCCATTTTTGCCTCCGACGCCGAGGGCGCGCGCCAGGCGATGATGGCCCACCTGGGCTTTGTCCACGCCACGATTAAACGTTTTGATGAAGATCAGGCCCGCCAGGCGCGCATTACCCGCCTGCCCGGCGCCCACAATGAAAATTCCAGGGAGAACTCGTGATGATTATTTCAGCCGCCAGCGACTACCGCGCCGCCGCCCAGCGGATCCTGCCGCCGTTCCTGTTTCACTATATCGACGGCGGTGCCTACGCCGAGCACACGCTGCGCCGCAACGTTGAGGACCTCTCCGACGTGGCGCTGCGCCAGCGGGTGCTGAAAAATATGTCGGACCTGAGCCTGGAAACCACGCTGTTCAAAGAAAAGCTCACCATGCCGGTGGCGCTGGCCCCGGTCGGCCTGTGCGGGATGTACGCCCGCCGCGGCGAAGTGCAGGCAGCAGGCGCGGCGGATGATAAGGGCATTCCGTTTACCCTCTCCACGGTTTCCGTGTGCCCAATTGAAGAAGTGGCGCCGACCATCAAGCGCCCGATGTGGTTCCAGCTGTACGTCCTGCGCGATCGCGGCTTTATGCGCAACGCGCTGGAGCGCGCGAAGGCCGCGGGCTGTTCCACGCTGGTCTTTACCGTGGATATGCCGACGCCGGGGGCCCGCTATCGCGACGCCCACTCCGGCATGAGCGGCCCAAATGCGGCGATGCGCCGCTACTGGCAGGCGATGACCCACCCGCAGTGGGCGTGGGACGTTGGCCTTAACGGTCGCCCGCATGACCTCGGCAATATTTCCGCCTATCTTGGCAAGCCGACCGGTCTTGAAGACTATATCGGCTGGCTGGCCAACAACTTCGATCCGTCTATTTCATGGAAAGACCTGGAGTGGATCCGCGAATTCTGGGACGGCCCGATGGTGATCAAGGGGATCCTCGATCCGCAGGACGCGCGCGATGCGGTGCGCTTCGGCGCCGACGGTATCGTGGTTTCCAACCACGGCGGCCGCCAGCTCGACGGCGTCCTCTCCTCCGCCCGCGCGCTGCCCGCCATCGCCGATGCGGTGAAGGGCGATATCGCGATTTTTGCCGATAGCGGAATTCGCAACGGCCTCGACGTGGTGCGGATGATTGCCCTGGGCGCCGATAGCGTACTGCTCGGCCGCGCCTATCTGTACGCGCTGGCCACCCATGGCAAGCAGGGCGTAGCCAACCTGCTGAACCTGATTGAGAAAGAGATGAAGGTGGCGATGACCCTGACCGGGACCAAAACCATCGCTGAAATCAGCCGCGACTCGCTGGTGCAGAACGCCGACGCGCTGCAGACCTTCGGCGCGCTGAAGCAGGGTAACGCCGCGTAATTCGCCCGCCCGGCGCTCTCCCGCAGGGATGAGGGCCGGGGAAATATCTGCTATTCTGCCCCCCGCCATCAAGAGCCTAATGAGACAGGGCAGCATGCTGAACATTGTACTATTCGAACCAGAGATCCCGCCGAACACCGGCAATATTATCCGCCTGTGCGCCAACACCGGCTTTAGCCTGCATATCATCGAGCCGATGGGCTTCGCCTGGGACGATAAGCGTCTGCGCCGGGCCGGGCTGGACTATCACGAGTTTACCGCCGTTCAGCGACATCACGACTACGCGGCGTTTGTCGCAAGCGCCAGCCCGCAGCGCCTGTTTGCGCTCACCACCAAAGGCACGCCGGCCCACAGCGCGGTAAGCTATCAGGAGGGTGATTTTTTGCTGTTTGGCCCGGAAACCCGCGGTCTGCCGGCCAGCATTCTTGATGCGCTGCCGGCAGAGCAGAAAATCCGTATTCCGATGATGCCGGACAGCCGCAGCATGAACCTGTCAAACGCGGTGTCGGTGGTGGTATATGAGGCCTGGCGCCAGCTGGGATATCCGGGCGCGGTATTGCGTAGTTAACTACTCGGGCGTTTCGGCGCAGTCTGGAATGGACTGCGCGCAGCGCGTGAGGGCGGCTAGCGCGGCCCGACGCCGGGCCGGCCGCTAAGATAGCCCGATGCTAGATCCCGTCGCCGTACTCAAACGTATGGTGGATGCCGTTAAAGTGCTGATCCATATCCATCGCCGGCTTATCGCTCTCCGGCTTGCCGACGATGCGCGCCGGCACGCCGGCGGCGGTGGTATGCGGCGGAACGGGCTGCAGCACCACAGAACCGGCGCCGATTTTAGCCCCGCGCCCCACTTCGATATTGCCGAGGATCTTCGCCCCGGCGCCAATCATCACGCCTTCGCGGATTTTCGGGTGGCGATCGCCGCTGGTTTTACCAGTACCGCCGAGGGTGACGGACTGCAGAATCGAGACGTCGTTCTCGATCACCGCCGTTTCGCCAACCACAATGCCGGTGGCGTGGTCGAGCATGATTCCACGGCCAATATTCGCCGCCGGGTGAATATCAACCTGGAAGGAGACGGAAACCTGGTTTTGCAGGAAAATCGCCAGCGCGCGCCGGCCCTGATTCCACAGCCAGTGGCCGATACGATAGGCCTGCAGCGCGTGAAATCCTTTGAGGTAGAGCAGCGGCGTGGAGTATTTATCGACCGCCGGGTCGCGGGTACGCACGGCCTGAATATCGCAGGCGGCGGCGGCGATCATTTCCGGGTCGGCGGCATAGGCCTCTTCCACCACTTCACGAATCGCGATGGCGGGCATAATCGGCGAGGCCAGCTTGTTAGCCAGCATATAGCTCAGCGCACTGCCGAGGTTTTCGTGCTTCAGCAGCGTGGCGTGGTAGAAACTGGCGAGCATCGGCTCACAGTCAGCTAAAGCCCGGGCTTCGGCTTTAATATTATTCCAGACGATATCCAGTTCTTCACACGACATTGCTGACTCCAGGCGATAGCATAATGACCGGCCAGTTCTATGCTGACCGGGTCATCGAGGTGACAAAGGTTCCTTTAAGGCTAATTGCTGCGCTCGTCCTTGCGCGCGCGACCTAATAGGGTCAATGCTGCCTCGCGCGCAATTTTTCCGCAATACAATACCTGATAAATTTCCTCGGTTATTGGCATTTCAACGCCTAAACGCTGTGCCAGAACGCGAACTTCCTTAGTATTGCGATAGCCTTCAACCACCTGACCAATCTTATCCTGCGCGCTTTGCACATCCATGCCCTCGCCGAGCATCATGCCGAAGCGGCGGTTACGCGACTGGTTGTCGGTACAGGTCAGGACCAAATCGCCCAGGCCCGCCATCCCCATAAAGGTTTCCGGATCGGCGCCCAGCGCCGCGCCCAGGCGAGACATTTCGACCAGACCACGGGTAATCAGCGCGGTGCGCGCGTTGGCACCAAAGCCGATCCCGTCGGACATCCCGGCGCCAATGGCGATAACGTTTTTTACCGCGCCGCCAAGCTGGACGCCAATAAAGTCTGGATTGATATAGACGCGGAAGCTTTTACCGCAGTGCAGCAGGTGCTGGAGATCGTCGGCAAACTGCGGGTCCGTCGAGGCCAGGGAGATGGCCGTCGGCAGCCCTGCGGCCAGCTCTTTCGCAAAGGTTGGACCGGAGATCACCGCCAGCGGAATATTCTCCCCCAGCGCTTCCCGCGCCACGTCCTGCAGCAGGCGGCCGGTTTCAGCTTCGAGACCTTTCGTCGCCCAGACCAGGCGCGCGTCGGAACGCATCAGCGGCTTAATCTGGCGCAGCACCTGGCCGAAGACGTGGCTCGGCACGACAACCAGAATATCGCGGCTGGCGGCCAGGGCGGTCGACAGGTCGCTCTCCAGATGCAGCGTATCAGGGAAGGGAACGTCAGGAAGAAAAGCGGCGTTGCAGCGATCGTTTTGCAGCGTCGCGATGTGCTTAGGGTCATGGCCCCAAAGCACAACGTGATGGCCATTTCTTGCCAGGGTGATGGCAAGAGCGGTGCCGTACGAGCCGGCACCGATCACAGTCATTGCAGCATTAAGTTCGTTCATCAGGCATCCTGATGCTGTTCGGCACCTTCGCCAGCCTGCTGCTGCAGATAGTTCATAAACAGCGCATCGAAGTTCACTGGCGCAAGGTTCAGTTGCGGGAAGGTACCGCGAGAAACCAGGCTGGTGATGCACTCACGCGCGTACGGGAACAGGATGTTCGGGCAGTATGCGCCGAGGCAGTGCGCCATCTGGTTGCCGTCAATGCCTTCGATGGAGAAGATGCCGCCCTGCTGTACTTCGCACAGGAATGCGGTTTCTTCGCCCAGCGCGGCGGTTACGGTCACGCGCAGCACCACTTCATAAACGCCTTCAGCCAGCTGGCTGGAAGCGGTATCCAGATCAAGTTTAACTTCTGGCTGCCAGTCTTTCTGGAAAACTTGCGGAGCATTCGGCGCTTCGAAGGAGATATCCTTGGTATAAATACGCTGGATCTGGAAAGTCATTTCGGTGCTGTTTTGTTCTGACATAGTAAAACCCTTTCGTGTTGTCCTTAAATACGCCTACCCGGCCTGGGTGGACGCAAAATTAGCGCAGCAGGGGATCAAGTCCACCACGTGAATCAAGCGCATACAAGTCGTCACAGCCGCCAATGTGCTGCTCATCAATAAAAATCTGCGGAACCGTGGTGCGACCGCTGCGTTGAATCATCTCTTCGCGCTTCGTCGCGTTGCCATCGATCGGCAGCTCGTTGAACGTCACGCCTTTGCTGTTCAGCAGCGCTTTAGCACGCACGCAGAACGGGCAGGTCGCTTTGGTATAGATATCAATATTGGCCATGACTTCACTCCTGTTTTTACCCTGAGGATTTTAGAACGCAGGCAAAGCGCGCGCTCTGCGGATAGCCGCAATGCGGGAACCCTGCTACGTCATAAAGGCGCGGGGTAAATTATTTGCCGCGTACCAGCGGAAGGTTTTCGCCACTCCAGCCGGCAATGCCTTCTTTCAGTACAAAGACCTTTTCGAATCCGGCTTTATTCAGCGCGCTCGCAGGCTCCTGCGCCTGCATACCGGAACCGTCTACCACTATAATGGGTTGTGCTTTGTGCTTTTCCAACTCACCCACGTTATTTGCCTTAATCTCGCTCGGCAGCAGGTTGAGGGAGCCGGCAATATGGCCTTTACGGAAATCGTCACGCTGACGCAGGTCGACAACCACCGCGTCCTCTTTGTTGATCAGACGCGTCGCTTCACCGCGGGTAATGACTTTAATTTTCGACGTCAGCCCTTTAAAGGTGGTGAACAGCACCGCACCCAGCAGCGCGATCCACGCGATGCTCAGGACGGGGTGACGGCCGACGAATTGCATAATTTCTTGCATGGGGGGTTACAACTCCCGACTAAGTGATAAAAAAACCAGGCAAGGAGTATACCTGTGCATTGCGGCAAATACAGCCAGTGAGCGCGATGTAATGCATTTTCTGCGGCACGCCGCGAAAAAAACGCCTCCTTGCCGTGTCCCTGCGGCCTGGCCGCTCCCTTTCTTTGATCTTTCACGGTGAATTGAACGATTCAGCTGTAGTAAAATTACGCAAATTTTCTGTCTTTGAGCATGAGGTTGTCGCAATGTCGGTTTCTAAAAAACCTATGGTACTGGTCATTCTGGATGGCTATGGCTACCGTGAAGAGCAGCAGGATAACGCTATTTATAGCGCAAAAACCCCCGTCATGGACGCGCTGTGGACGAAACGTCCTCATATGCTGATTGACGCTTCGGGCCTCGAAGTGGGCCTGCCGGATCGCCAGATGGGCAACTCCGAAGTGGGCCACGTTAACCTTGGCGCCGGTCGTATCGTTTACCAGGACCTGACCCGTCTTGATGTCGAAATCAAAGAGCGGACGTTCTTTGCTAACCCGGTACTGACCGCGGCGGTAGACAAAGCGGTTGCCGCAGGTAAAGCGGTGCACATCATGGGCCTGATGTCTCCCGGCGGCGTTCACAGCCACGAAGACCACATCATGGCGATGGTTGAACTGGCGGCAGAGCGCGGCGCGGAGAAAATCTACCTGCACGCCTTCCTCGACGGCCGCGATACTCCGCCGCGCAGCGCGCAAAGCACGCTGGCGAAGTTCGAAGACAAATTTGCCGCCCTCGGCAAAGGCCGCGTGGCCTCGATTATCGGCCGCTACTATGCCATGGATCGCGACAACCGCTGGGATCGCGTCGAGCAGGCATATAACCTGATGACCCTGGCGCAGGGCGAGTTCCAGGCCGATAGCGCCGTTGCCGGTCTGCAGGCCGCCTACGCGCGCGATGAGAACGACGAATTCGTCAAAGCCACCGTGATTCGCGCCGCGGGCCAGGCCGATGCGGCAATGGAAGACGGCGACGCGCTGATTTTCATGAACTTCCGCGCCGACCGCGCTCGTGAAATCACCCGCGCCTTCGTCAACGCCGATTTCGACGGCTTTGCGCGTAAGAAAGCGGTTAAGCTCGATTTCGTGATGCTGACCGAATACGCCGCCGACATCAAAGTCGCCTGCGCCTATCCGCCGGCCTCACTCGCAAATACCTTCGGCGAGTGGATGGCGAAAAACGATAAAACGCAGCTGCGTATCTCGGAAACGGAAAAATACGCGCACGTGACCTTCTTCTTTAACGGCGGCGTCGAAGAGCCGTTTAAGGGCGAAGATCGTATTTTGATCAACTCGCCGAAAGTCGCGACCTACGATCTGCAGCCGGAAATGAGCTCCGCCGAGCTGACGGAAAAACTGGTTGCGGCCATCAAAGGCGGCGAGTACGACACCATTATCTGTAACTATCCGAACGGCGATATGGTCGGCCACACCGGGGTCATGGAAGCGGCGATTAAAGCCGTCGAAACGCTGGATAACTGTATCGATCAGGTGGTCAACGCGGTCGAATCCGCCGGCGGCCAGCTGCTGATCACCGCCGACCACGGCAACGCGGAGCAGATGCGCGATCCGGCGACGGGCCAGGCCCACACGGCCCATACCAACCTGCCGGTACCGCTGATCTACGTCGGTGATAAAACCGTAAAAGCGGCCGCCGATGGCAAACTTTCCGACATCGCGCCGACCATGCTGTCGCTGATGGGAATGGAAATCCCGCAAGAGATGACTGGCAAGGCGCTGTTCATCGTGGAATAATCCTTCCCCATGAGGGGAAAGGCGACTTATTCAAATACATGGATCGCAACGACAGTACGATCCGTTCTTTACGCCAGCGCGTTCAGCGCTGGCGTATTGCTGTGCGCCGTACCAGCCCATGCGGACGATCGCGATCAGCTAAAATCCATTCAGGCCGATATTGCCGCTAAACAGCGGGCGATACAGCAGCAGCAGCAGCAGCGCTCTTCCCTGCTCGCTCAGCTAAAGACCCAGGAAGAAGCCATCTCCGCCGCCGCCCGCAAGCTGCGCGAAACCCAGGCCACCCTGACCCAGCTGAACAAGCAGATTGACGAGATGAACGCCTCTATCGCCAAACTGGAGCGCCAGCGCGCCTCGCAGGAGCGTAACCTCTCCGCCCAGCTGGACGCCGCGTTTCGTCAGGGGCCGCACACCGGCATGCAGATGATCCTCAGCGGCGAAGAGGGCCAGCGCAACCAGCGTATCCAGGCCTACTACGGCTATCTCAACCAGGCCCGCCAGGAGACTATCGCGCAGCTGAAGCAGACGCGCGAAGAGGTCACCGCGCAAAAGGCCGAGCTGGAAGAGAAGCAGAGCCAGCAGCAAACGCTGGCTTACGAGCAGCGCGCGCAGCAGGCTAAGCTTGAGCAGGCGCGCAACGAGCGTAAAAAGACGCTTTCAGGCCTCGAATCCTCCATCCAGCAGGGTCAACAACAGCTGAGCGAAATGCGGGCTAACGAATCGCGTCTGCGCGGCCGCGTTGCCCAGGCAGAAGCGGCGGCTAAGGCTCGCGCGGAGCGCGAAGCCCGCGAGGCGCAGGCGGTCCGCGATCGCCAGCAGGATGCATCCCGCAAAGGCACCACCTATAAACCATCCGAAAGCGAACGTTCCCTGATGTCCCGTACCGGCGGACTGGGTTCGCCGCGCGGCCAGGCCTACTGGCCGGTTCGCGGCACGCTGCTTCACCGCTATGGCGAACAGCTGCAAGGTGAACTACGTTGGAAGGGGATGGTTATCGCCGCGTCTGAAGGCACCGAGGTCAAAGCGATAGCGGATGGCCGGGTGATCCTCGCCGACTGGCTGCAGGGCTACGGCCTGGTGGTGGTCGTGGAGCACGGTAAAGGCGATATGAGCCTGTACGGCTATAATCAAAGCGCGCTGGTCAGCGTCGGAGCTCAGGTCCGTGCGGGCCAGGCGATTGCCCTCGTCGGCAGCAGCGGCGGTCAAGGCCGTCCGTCGCTCTATTTCGAAATTCGTCGCCAGGGTCAGGCGGTCAATCCACAGCCGTGGTTGGGAAGATAAGTTTTGCTTCAATTTCGCAGAATTGCACTCGCGGTAGCCGGTACGCTGGCTTTCGCTGCGCCAGCTTTGGCTGGCAAACTCTCTATTGTTATTGACGATTTTGGCTATCGTCCACAGACGGAAAACCAGGTGCTGGCGCTGCCGGCCACGATCTCCGTCGCCGTGTTACCCAATGCCCCGCACGCCCGGGAAATGGCGACCAAAGCGCACGGCCTCGGCCATGAGGTGCTCATTCACCTGCCGATGGCGCCGCTCAGCAAGCAGCCGCTGGAAAAAGACACTCTGCGTCCGGACATGAGCAGCGCCGAGATCGAACGCATCATCCGTGAAGCCTATGGCAAAGTGCCGTACGCCGTGGGTCTGAACAACCATATGGGCAGCGCGATGACCTCTAACCTGTTCGGGATGCAGAAGGTGATGCAGGCGCTGGAGCGCTACAATCTCTACTTCCTCGATAGCGTGACCATCGGCAATACTCAGGCGATGCGCGCCGCGCAGGGTACCGGTGTGAAGGTGATTAAGCGCAAGGTGTTCCTCGACGATACGCAGAATGAAGCGGATATCCGCGTCCAGTTCAACCGGGCGATCGCCCTGGCGCGGCGTAACGGTTCGGCGATTGCTATCGGCCACCCGCACCCCACCACGGTGCGCGTGCTGCAGCAGATGGTCTATAGCCTGCCGTCGGACATTACCCTCGTGCGCCCGAGCAGCCTGCTAAACGAGCCGCAGGTGGATACCTCCACGCCGGGTACCGTCCCGCCGTCGCAGAGCGTGCCGCCGACGAAGCCGCATAATCCGTTCCGCGGCGTGAAGTACTGCAAGCCGCAGCGTCCGCTGGAGCCGGTGAACGCCGGCCGCTTCTTTACGATTCTGAGCGAAAGCATTAGCCAGAGCACGCTGGTGCAGTATTACCGGCTGAAATGGCAGGGCTGGGATAATCCGACGAACTAAACGGAACGGGAATCCGGATGCTTTTCTGCCGCGGATTCCCGTTTATCCCCATCGGCATACCAGGCTTTAAAATATTTCAGGAAGCTGTAGAAGGTGGCATACAGCCCGGTCACCAGCCCAACCTTTCCGCTACGCCACGCCCCGCTGAACAGATACCACTTAAAAAATGCGCCAATCGCGCTGATAGCTCCGCGAGCCAGCGACGGCCGGATCTTCTGGTGTTTAACCAGCCGGGTGGTATAGCTATTGAGCTTATTGAAGACTTCATGCAGCGAGTAGAAGGTATCGTGGCGGACGCGGCCGGGCAGCCTGATTGAGCGGCCGTAGCCGACGACGCGATCGTCCACCGGGCGATCGTTAAAGGCCGCCGCGGTGCGGTTGAACAAGCGCACCGGATAATCCGGCGATGAAACGGGGTAAATGGTTCTCACCGCCTCCCCCAGCACGTACCAGTAGCGCGGCAGGCGCCACGCGCAGCCGGGATCGATATCCGGCCCGGCTTTGAGCCTGAGAATGACGGCAACGACCTCGGCATCGAGGATTTCGTCGCTATCCATACACAGCACCCAGTCGTGGCTGGCCAGCGCCGTAGCGTAGTTCATCTGCGCGCCGTGGGTGGTATAGGCGTGGTGATGGACCTGCAGCCCGAACTGCCGGCAGATATCCAGCGTCGCATCCGTGCTGCCCGAATCAACGACAATACACTCATCCGCCACCTGTAATAGCGGCGGCAAAACGTCCCTCAGCAGGCGGGCGGAGTCACAGGTTAGCAGGCAGACGGCGAGTTTAGGCATAGCATTTATAAGGTTAAAGCATGGGTAAACAAACTGTATAAACGACCTGGCAAAAAATCGATTTAGAAATAGTGCGTTTGCAATGAAGTATGTTTGAAATGTTATCCACATCCCAATAAAAAAGCGCCCGCAGGCGCCTGGAGATGCGCCAGCAAACGGGTTTCATCTGCTGGCGCGGCGGATAACGGACGTTTAATCCCAGCTCAGAATCACTTTACCCGACTGGCCGGAGCGCATCGCGTCAAAGCCCTGCTGGAACTCATCGATGCCGAAACGGTGGGTGATAATCGGCGACAGATCTAAACCAGACTGGATCAGCGCCGCCATCTTGTACCAGGTTTCAAACATTTCGCGGCCGTAAATCCCCTTGATGAACAGTCCCTTAAAGATAACTTTGGTCCAGTCGATAGACATATCGGAAGGCGGAATGCCCAGCATCGCAATCCGGCCACCGTGGTTCATGGTATCCAGCATGGTACGGAACGCCGGCGGCGCGCCGGACATCTCCAGACCCACGTCGAACCCTTCGGTCATCCCCAGCTCGGCCATCACGTCGGCAAGGCTCTCCTGCGCAACGTTAACCGCGCGGGTGACGCCCATCTTGCGCGCCAGGCTCAGGCGGTATTCGTTGACGTCGGTGATCACCACGTTGCGCGCGCCGACGTGCTTAGCGACCGCCGCCGCCATGATGCCAATCGGGCCGGCGCCGGAAACCAGCACGTCTTCGCCGACGAGGTCGAAGGAGAGCGCGGTGTGGACGGCGTTGCCGAAGGGGTCAAAAATTGACGCCAGATCGTCAGAAATGTTGTCAGGAATTTTGAAGGCATTGAAGGCCGGGATCACCAGATACTCGGCAAAACAGCCGGGGCGGTTAACGCCAACCCCGATGGTGTTGCGGCACAGGTGGGTGCGCCCGGCGCGACAGTTACGGCAGTGGCCGCAGGTAATATGACCTTCGCCGGACACGCGATCGCCCAGCTTAAAGCCGCGCACTTCCTGACCGATACCCACCACTTCGCCGACGTATTCGTGCCCGACGACCATCGGCACCGGGATGGTCTTCTGCGACCACTCATCCCAGTTATAGATGTGTACGTCGGTACCGCAAATAGCGGTCTTACGGATTTTAATCAGCAGATCGTTGTGGCCGACTTCCGGTTCCGGTACGTCGGTCATCCAGATGCCTTCTTCCGCTTTCAGTTTGGATAACGCTTTCATCTCACACCCTCAGGCAATGACGCCCAGTTGTTTGCCGATGCGGGTAAAGGCTTCCACCGCACGTTCAATTTGTTCAGGGGTATGCGCCGCAGACATCTGGGTGCGAATACGCGCCTGGCCTTTTGGTACCACCGGATAGAAGAATCCGGTGACGTAAATACCCTCTTTTTGCAGCTCGCGGGCAAAATTCTGCGCCACGGTCGCTTCGCCGAGCATCACCGGGATAATGGCGTGATCGGCGCCCGCCAGGGTAAAGCCCGCCGCGGTCATTTTTTCGCGGAACAGGCGCGCGTTGGACCACAGGCGGTCGCGCAGCTCGGCGCCGGATTCCACCATCTCCAGCACTTTGATAGAGGCGGCGACGATCGCCGGAGCCAGCGAGTTGGAGAACAGATACGGGCGTGAGCGCTGACGCAGCCACTCAACCACCTCTTTGCGCGCCGCGGTATAGCCGCCGGAGGCGCCGCCCAGCGCCTTCCCGAGGGTGCCGGTGATGATATCCACCCGACCCATTACCTCGCAGTACTCGTGGGAGCCGCGGCCGTTTTCGCCGACAAAGCCGACGGCGTGAGAGTCGTCGACCATAACCAGCGCGTCGTATTTATCCGCGAGGTCGCAGACGCCTTTCAGGTTGGCAATCACGCCGTCCATGGAGAACACGCCGTCGGTGGCGATCAGCACGTGACGGGCGCCGGCCTCGCGCGCCTCTTTCAGCCGCGCCTCCAGCTCCTGCATGTCGTTGTTGGCGTAGCGGAAACGCTGCGCTTTGCACAGGCGTACGCCGTCGATGATCGACGCATGGTTCAGAGCATCGGAAATAATCGCGTCTTCCGGCCCCAGCAGGGTTTCGAACAGGCCGCCGTTGGCGTCAAAGCAGGAGGAGTAGAGAATCGCATCTTCCATGCCGAGGAACTCGGCCAGCTTCTTCTCGAGCGCTTTGTGGCTGTCCTGGGTCCCGCAAATAAAGCGCACGGAGGCCATGCCGAAGCCGTGACTGTCCATACCGGCTTTCGCCGCGGCAATCAGCTCCGGGTGGTTGGCGAGGCCAAGATAGTTATTGGCGCAGAAGTTAATCACGCTATTGCCGCCGACGGTGATGTCCGCCTGCTGCGCCGATGTGATGATGCGCTCTTCTTTAAACAGCCCCTCCGCGCGAGCAGTATCCAGGCTATTGGTTAACTGTTGATAAAAATCACCACGCATTGCAACTCTCCAGATTCGGCAAAATTTGGCACATATTACCCAAAGCTATACGCTGATACGAGATGATGCATGCCTGAATGAATTATTTGCAGCATAAATCACGCTCACCCGGCACCTTTTCTGCGAAGGGCTGAAGCCTGTCTCATGTGGTGATATGATAGAAGCATTCATGTCCGGATTATCTCTGGACTCCATACTTCAAAGGTTACTGTTATGATCATCGTTACCGGCGGCGCAGGGTTTATCGGCAGCAATATCGTTAAGGCCCTGAATGACAAAGGCATTACCGACATTTTGGTCGTAGATAATCTGAAAGATGGCACCAAGTTTGTGAACCTGGTTGACCTGAACATCGCTGATTACATGGATAAAGAAGACTTCCTGATCCAGGTAATGGCGGGCGAAGAGTTCGGCGAAGAAATTGAAGCGGTATTCCATGAAGGCGCCTGCTCCTCCACCACGGAGTGGGACGGTAAGTACATGATGGATAACAACTATCAGTACTCCAAAGAGCTGCTTCACTACTGCCTGGAGCGCGAAATCCCGTTCCTGTACGCCTCTTCCGCCGCCACCTACGGCGGCCGCACCAGCGACTTTATCGAATCCCGCGAATACGAGCAGCCGCTCAACATCTACGGCTACTCCAAGTTCCTGTTTGACGAATACGTGCGCCAGATCCTGCCGGAAGTCGATTCGCAGATCGTCGGCTTCCGCTATTTCAACGTCTACGGGCCGCGCGAAGGCCATAAAGGCAGCATGGCGAGCGTGGCGTTCCACCTCAATACCCAGCTGAATAATGGCGAAAGTCCGAAACTGTTCGCAGGCAGCGACGGCTTCAAGCGTGATTTCGTCTACGTCGGCGACGTGGCGGCGGTCAACCTGTGGTTCTGGGAGAACGGCGCATCCGGTATTTTCAACCTCGGCACCGGCCGGGCAGAATCCTTCCAGGCGGTAGCCGATGCCACCCTGGCGTACCACCAGAAGGGCAGCATCGAATACATCCCGTTCCCGGACAAGCTGAAGGGCCGCTACCAGGCATTTACCCAGGCAGACCTCACTAACCTGCGCGCGGCGGGTTATGACAAACCGTTCAAGACCGTCGCCGAAGGCGTAACGGAATATATGGCCTGGCTCAACCGCGACAGCGATACAAATTCACAAAATCATTCTGGCAGCTAAGTGAATCCCCGGGAGCTGACAAAAGCAAGTGACCGGAGTGAACGCAGGCAGCCAACGCAGAGACCGTTTGAAGGATGAAGTGAATGAAAATACTGGTGATCGGCCCGTCATGGGTGGGCGACATGATGATGTCGCAAAGCCTCTATCGCACGCTCAAGGCGCGCTATCCCCAGGCAATCATCGACGTGATGGCGCCCGCGTGGTGCCGTCCGCTGCTGTCACGGATGCCGGAAGTCAACGAAGCCATTCCCATGCCGCTGGGCCACGGCGCGCTGGAGATCGGCGAACGGCGCAAGCTCGGGCTCAGCCTGCGCGAGCGCCGCTACGATCGCGCCTACGTGCTGCCGAACTCGTTTAAATCGGCGCTGGTTCCCTTCTTCGCCAACATCCCGCACCGCACCGGCTGGCGCGGCGAGATGCGCTATGGCCTGCTGAACGACGCCAGAACGCTGGATAAAGACGCGTGGCCGCTGATGGTTGAGCGCTACGTGGCCTTAGCCTATGACAAAGGCGTGATGCGCGGCGCTAAGGATCTGCCGCAGCCGCTGCTCTGGCCGCAGCTGCAGGTGCATGAAGGGGAAAAGTCGCAGGTCCGCGACGCCTTCAATATTGCCACCCATCGCCCCATTATCGGCTTCTGCCCCGGAGCGGAGTTCGGTCCGGCCAAGCGCTGGCCGCACTACCACTACGCCGAGCTGGCAAAACATTTGATCGATGACGGCTATCAGGTGCTGCTCTTCGGTTCGGCCAAGGACCATGAGGCGGGCAACGATATTCTGGCCGCTCTCAGCACCCAGCAGCAGGCATGGTGCCGTAACCTGGCCGGCGAAACCCAGCTTGAACAGGCGGTGGTACTGATTGCCGCCTGCCAGGCGGTTGTCAGCAACGACTCCGGGCTGATGCACGTCGCCGCCGCGCTCAATCGCCCGCTGGTCGCGCTGTATGGCCCAAGCAGCCCCGACTTTACCCCGCCGCTGTCGCATAAGGCGCGGACGATCCGTCTGATCAGCGGCTACCACAAGGTGCGGAAAGGAGAAGCGGCAGAAGGATATCATCAGAGCCTGATCGATATTACGCCGCAGCGCGTGCTGGAAGAGCTGAACCCGCTGTTGCAGAACAAAGCGGAAAAAGAGGAAGCCTAGCGGATGCGGGTATTGATCGTTAAAACTTCGTCTATGGGCGACGTCCTGCACTCGCTGCCCGCGCTGACCGACGCGGCGCAGGCCTTCCCCGGAATTCGTTTCGACTGGGTAGTCGAAGAGGGCTTCGCCCAGATCCCCTCCTGGCACCAAAGCGTTGACCGCGTGATTCCGGTGGCCATTCGCCGCTGGCGCAAGGCGTGGTTTTCCGCGCCGGTGAAGGCCGAGCGTAAAGCCTTTCGTCAGGCGCTGCGGGCGGAGCAGTACGACGCAATCATTGACGCCCAGGGGCTGGTGAAAAGCGCGGCGCTGGTCACCCGGCTGGCGCGCGGCGTGAAGCACGGCATGGACTGGCAGACCGCCCGCGAGCCGCTGGCCAGCCTGTTCTATAACCGCCGCCACCATATCGCTAAGCAGCAGCACGCCGTTGAGCGCACCCGCGAGCTGTTTGCCAAAAGCCTCGGCTACGCCAGGCCAGAGGCCCAGGGCGATTACGCGATTGCCCGCCACTTTCTGCGCCAGGAAAATGCCGGCGCCGCGCCCTATCTGGTCTTCCTGCACGCCACCACCCGCGATGATAAACACTGGCCGGAAGAGAACTGGCAGGCGCTTATCGCCCTGCTTGCCGACAGCGGACTGCGGATCAAGCTGCCGTGGGGCGCGCCGCACGAAGAGGCACGGGCCAAACGGCTGGCGCAGGGCCACGATTTTGTCGAAGTGCTGCCGCGCATGAGCCTGGAGCAGGTCGCTCAGATCCTGGCCGGCGCCCGCGGCGTGGTTTCCGTCGATACAGGCCTGAGTCATCTGACCGCCGCGCTCGATAAGCCGAATTTCACCCTCTACGGCCCGACCGATCCGGGGCTTATCGGCGGTTATGGGCAAAACCAGTACGTCGTGCGTCCGGAAAACGGCAGCAGCACGGGGGATATTAGCGCCGCGCGGGTTCTACAGCAGCTGACCTCCCGGGGACTGGCCTGATGGGTTCACTGTTTAAGCAAATCTATCGCTACACGCACCCGCGCGCCTTTCGCCACAATGAGAACCTGTGGCCGTGGGCGAAGATAACCCGCGCAGCGTCGGGTGAGATTTGTTCAATGATTTACAAAGGCAAAACGGTGCCGCTGTGCAGCCTGAGCAAGCTGAAAAATAGCTTTTCCGGACCACTGCTGCTGACCGCCACGGGGCCATCGGTTAAGGATATTGATTTTTCCGTTATCCCTCGAACCATACCGGTAATGGGCGTGAATGGTGCCTTCTCGCTGGAAGGAAAACTCAGTTTCTCCTTGTACCTTATCGTGGATATGGAATTTTTCGACCGCAAGCCGGACGTTATTTCCGCTATTGTCAGAAATCCGCAGATTCTATTTTTCACAACTACCCACGGTATTGCCAAAATTATCGATCGCATAGGCATGGAGAATATCCGCTGCCGGCTGGCGCTGGTTGAAGATGCCTGCTACAAAATTTATCAACCTCGGGTAGTCAGCAAAGACATTCGCGCCCGATTTACCGATTTTGATACGGTAATATTGCACGAGCGCATTGATAATATTGCTTTCTCTATCGATATTCGTCAAGGGATATTCGATGCAGGCACCGTAGCCTACTGGGCGCTGCAAATTATTGCCTACCTTGGGTTTGATAAAGTTATCATCGCAGGTCTGGATATGAATAATTTCAATCGACCACGATTTTATGAAAATGATGCAAATAAGTTGCCTTCTTATCTCGAAAGCAAGGTTACTGCGCTGATTTTCCCTGCGCTTACGCTGGCCAGCCGCTATATGCAAAGCTCCGGAATCGACATCATCAACACCTCAATAAATAGCGCGGTTCCTGTCGATATATTCCGTAAAGCACCGTTCAGCCAAACGGTGAAAGAAGTGACCGGACAGGCCACCTCTTTCACCTGATCATGCTCGTGCCGGTTTGGCTCCCGATAGACCCGCGAAAATCATGAGACCGGCGATGAGCATGACAATAAATCGGTCATGAATAAAAAGGGAATCCACTGAGCCGAACAAGATAACCGGCGCACATAAAAAGGCAGTGGCGCACGATAATAGCCCTTTTCTATGAACATAGAAAATCATTGCCGCGTACAGGCACAGTAAGATGATGCCCCCGATAACGCCTTGTAATGACATCGTCTCAATGAGGTCATTGTGCAAATGGTAAACCATGTTACGCATTCCCTCCGGATTACCGTGCTCTTTCTCTTGCATCAACTGCGACAGAATTTCATAGCGTTCCTGAGAGCCGACCCCTGAAGGATGGCCGTATATCTCATAGACCCCCGTATGCCACATGCTTAATCTGGCACCCAGCGAGGTGTTGTTATCATTTTGATATTCAGACAGTTCGGTAACAGCTTCCACTGCCCGCACCTTGATGGTCGGAACAGCAAACTCAATCATCACCAGTGAGGCTAATAAAGACGCCACACACAGGGCTATGACTTTTGTCCTGGACAGCATTTTGCTTTTCAGCAAACAATATAACAAAATTACCGGGTAGAAAATTAACACCGACCTGGTTTGCGTCAAAAATATAATCCAGAACGACAAAACAACAACTGTAATAATTATCGCAGGACGATAGCGAATTTTCACACATGATAAAGCATAAAGCGTAATCATGGTATAAAACGCATAAATATAGGCACTTAACGTTGCTGAACTATCTATTCTCAGACGATCATCAGAAATAAAAAAGTGGAAATGCAGTGCGTATAATGTCAAATAGGCAAAACCTAATAGCAGCAGGTAGTTAATAAACTGACCTGGATACGGTTTAATTAGTCGTAGCACTGCTGAAATCAGCAGCATAACTACTGAACCAATAATCAAATAGGCACCCGTTCGTGCATAGCTAAGATCAGCCATATAAACTTCGGTGGCATTAGCAGGAAATCTATATGTCCACAACAGCTGCGAAGCTCCCATTAAAAAAAGAGTAGCCGCTAGCACAATTTCCTCAGCTTTGAAACGTAGAGATTTAAATTTTATTACTGCATAAATAACGGTAATCATTGAGGAAAGGTAAAAAAGATTTCTCCCCATTATCTTTTCTGGGGTTACTACCGCGCAAGATAATATTGCTGTCAGCAATATTATCAACGGAAACTTATCTCTGATCATGTCTAATTAACTTTTCACAAATGGGGGTACCCATACTTCGCCACAATCCCACGGCCTTGGTTTTCCATGGAAGCATACAATTCGAGTTCCGACAGGTACGGAACCGTTTCCGGTCGCATGTTCATTTTTTTTCTTACTAATGACATGCTTTTTATAGCTGACAATTTGTCCTGGTAATATGTCCTGCCAGATCGCTGCTTGAGGATATATTTTACTGATAAACTCCTGATCCCCACCGCCCTGATAGCGCGTCATAAACAGCTGCGGATAGCGTCTGAAAGCTTCCCATACTTTAAATTTCTCTTCATGCGGGATGCGCATTATTGCCGAGTTTTTAGTTTTCTGCGGAAAGAAAAAATCGCTTAACATAGTCAGGCGGGTATTTTGCAAAATATCCGTGATGTCACCTACGACAACCACATCTAAATCTATATAGAAAATATCATCGTCGACTTTTTGCGGATCAAATATTTCAATTTTTGACCACCAGCCGGGAAGATTTTCAGTTAGTTTAATCGTCTGAACGCCCGGAATAGTGAGGTCAGTGAAGCAAATCTTCTCGATATCATCCGGTAATTGCTTATACAACCACTGAACATGATCATGATTATAATCACCACCAGAACGCAATACCGTTACTATCTTCATGAATACCTCAGAAAATGAAAACACATCGCACAGAAAGAACCCAAAAGCCCAATATATAAACGCGGATAATGTTACACCAGAAAGGTCAGATATCTCTATGATACCTGACGCTTTTAGGTAGGATTTCTCCGGAAGGCGGAATACTCCGCCAGGGTCATCCCTTTAACCCGCGGCGCCAGCCAGCTGAAGAAGCTTTCGAGGTCCGCATACAAACGTTCGATATCCTGCTCGTTTTTAAACGTCGGGCTGCCGCCGGGCATGTACTCAGAAGAGTGGAGCATATATTCGACGTAGTCATTACCCTGAGTCAACGTCTGTTCGACGACCTTTTTCATCGTCTCAACGTTACCGCCCATCGGCCGCAGCCAGTGAACCGACGGCGAGCGCACTTTGCCGCGCAGACGGTCATAACCCTGCTTAATGCCGTTCATCAGGGCGCTGTGTTTGTACTGGATGCTCATCGGCACCTCCAGCAGCGAAGAGCTCCCTTCCCGGCTGATATCGTTCTCGTCGAGGAAATAGGCGTGCTGCGGGAAGCGGCGAAAATCGGTGCCGCCATCGCCCTGCGGGGCGCCTTTCGCCGTTTTCCAGTTGACCCGTGGCGTCACCGAGCAGTCGACCTGATAGCCATGCTCCACCAGCAGGCGGGCGTAGCGCTCATCAAACGCCCAGCGCCCGGCGCGATGGCTGACCATTTTGGTCTGGAAGGTCTCTTCCAGCAAACCGGTCATATAGGCGACCTTTTCACGCATCGCCGCGTCGCCGTATTCGATAAGATAGGGCTTATATCGCCAGTCGTCGGCGGTCAGCGGGTCGGTCGGCGGGCTGTTCCAGGCATGCAGATGCATGCCGATTTCGGCGGTGCCTCGGGCAATCACATCTTTGGCGAATTCGATATAGAATGGATCTATCGCCATCTCGTAGTTGGTTAAATAGACCGGTTTAAAACCATACTTTTCGCAAAGCTGCTGAAAACGCGGTAAATAACGCGCATTCTCGGTGGTAATGCTGTCATGTTTTTGCCAGAGGTTATCACCCTCGGTATCAATCGTGATGAGAAATGCGGGATTGTGCACGAAAACGTCCTCAGACCATACGTATCGGGTCATGGTAGAGCAAGACAACGCTTCTCTCAATCTATCTGATCCCCTAGAATCGGAACCCTGATACTGAATGAAGAACAGAGAATGACCCCTGAAACCCGCTCTCCCGGCCCCGTGAACCCGGCGCGCATCCTGATCATCAAGCTGCGCCATCATGGCGATATGCTGCTGCTCACGCCGCTCGTTCACGTCCTCAAACGGCAGTATCCCGCGGCCAGCGTTGATGTGCTGCTTTATGAAGAGACCCGGGATATGCTCGCGGCGAACGCGGATATTAACCAGATTTACGCGATTGACCGCCGCTGGAAAAAGCAGGGAACCCTTCATCAGCTCAAAATGGAGCTGCGGCTGATCCGCACGCTACGCCAGCAGCGCTACGACATGGTGCTCAACCTTGCCGATCAGTGGCCGAGCGCCATTATTACCCGCCTGACCGGCGCCGCCACGCGCATCGGCTTTGATTTCCCGAAGCGCCGCCATCCGGCCTGGCGCTTCTGCCATACCGCCCTGGCCTCCACCCGGGAGCATCAAAGCCTGCATACGGTGGAGCAGAACCTCTCCATTCTGGCCCCCCTCGGGCTGGCCGTTAATGACGCCCCGGCGCGCATGGGCTACAGCGAGCAGGACCGGGAGAGTAGCCGCGCGCTGCTGCCGGAAGGGTTTGAGGATAACTATATCGTCATTCAGCCCACCTCCCGCTGGTTCTTTAAGTGCTGGCGGGAAGAGCGGATGAGTGCGCTGATTAACGCGCTGTCTGACGCCGGCTATGCCATCGTCCTGACCTCCGGGCCGGATGCCAAAGAGAAGCGCATGGTCGAGACCATTATCGCCGGCTGCCCGCACGCCCGCCTGCACTCGCTTGCCGGGCAGCTAACCCTGCGTCAGCTGGCGGCCGTCATTGACCACGCCCGCCTGTTTATCGGCGTGGACTCCGTACCGATGCATATGGCCGCCGCCCTCGGCACGCCGCTGGTCGCGCTGTTCGGGCCGTCGAAACTGACCTTCTGGAGCCCCTGGCAGGCAAAAGGCGAAGTCATCTGGGCCGGAGATTTTGGCCCTCTGCCCGACCCTGACGACATTGATACCGGTACGGAAGAGCGCTATCTCGATTTAATTCCCGCCGACGCGGTTATCGCGGCGGCCAAAAAGGTGCTGGCATGAGCAAATTCAGGCTCGCCCTGGTGCGGCAGAAATATCGCCCCGACGGCGGCGCGGAGCGTTTCGTTTCCCGCGCGCTGGAGGCCCTCGATAGCAGTAATCTTGAACTGAACGTCATTACCCGCGAATGGCAGGGGCCGGTGAAGCCCGAGTGGAATATTCGCATCTGCAACCCGCGCAAATGGGGACGCATCAGCCGCGAACGCGGCTTTGCCGACGCCGCGCGCCGGCTGTGGCAGGCCGAAAACTTCGACCTGGTTCAGAGCCACGAGCGCATCCCGGGCTGCGACCTCTATCGTGCCGGCGACGGCGTCCATCGCCGCTGGCTCCAGCAGCGCTCGCGCATACTCCCGGGCTGGAAAGGCCGCCTGCTGTTCGCCGATCGCTACCACCGCTACGTCATGCGGGCCGAACGCGAGATGTATCACGACCCGCACCTGCGCGGAGTTATCTGCAACGCGGAGATGATTAAGCAGGAGATTATTGAGGACTTCGGCCTGCCGGCGGAGAAGATCCGCGTTATCTACAATGCGATTGATAACCAGCGCTTCCTGCCGCCGACGGAAGAGGCCTTTGCCGCGCTGCGCGCCCAGTGGCACCTGCCGCTGCGGGCAACCTGCCTGATCTACGTCGGCTCCGGCTTTGAACGTAAAGGCCTGGAGGCGGCGATCCGCGCCATCGCTCTCACCGATCGCTACCTGCTGGTGGTGGGCAAAGATAAACAGCAGAGCCGCTATCAGGCGCTGGCTAAAGCGCTGAACTGCGGGGAGCGGGTACGCTTCTTCGGCATGCAGTCGGAAACCCTGCCGTTTTATCAGATGGCCGACGGCCTGCTGCTGCCTACGCTGTACGATCCGTTCCCTAACGTTATCCTTGAAGCGATGGCCTGCGGCCTGCCGGTCATTACCACCACCGGCTGCGGCGGATCGGAGTTTATTATTCAGGGCAGCAACGGTTTTGTTTGCGACGCGCTCGATATTTCGGCGCTGCAGCAGGCGGTAGCCGCGCTCCCCGCCCGCGCCCTGGGCTCGGCGGAAGGCGGCCGGGCGCGCGAGCGCATTATGACCTGCACCAGCGAACGGCTGTCGGCGCAGCTGCTCTCTTTCTATCAGGAGCTGGTAAAATAGCTATGCGCATACTGTTTGTCATCGACGGCCTGCCCGGCGGCGGAGCGGAAAAAGTGGTGCTCACGCTGGCGGAACATTTTTTGCGCCAGGGGGAGCGCGTCTCGCTGTTTTCGCTGCGCGACGTTTGCGACTACCCGCTGCCGGAAGGGCTGGATTACCGGGTGATTATCGACCGCTGCCGCAAACCGTGGCGCAAGCTGACCGAGCTGTCGCGCCGCGCGAGCCAGCTTGACGCGGCCATCGCCGAAGCGGAGCGGCAGGGCGATTTCGATCTGGTGCTCTCCAATCTGCACAAAACCGACCGCATCGTCGCCCGTAGCCGCGCGCTCGCGCAGCGCAACGTCTGGTTCTGCCTGCACGGCGTCTTCTCAACATCGTATCTCGGCCACCGCACCGGCTTTGACCGCTGGATGAAGCAGCAGAAAATCAGGCGCGTCTATCAGGGACGCAATGTGGTAACCGTCTCCGATGCGGTCGGCGAGGATCTGGTCAGCCAGTTCGCCATTCGCCCGGCGCAGCTGAAAACGATTTATAACCCCTTCGATATTGCCGCCCTGCGCGCCGGCGCGGAGATGCCGGGCGGGCAGCCAACCGGCGACTATATTATCCACGTCGGGCGCTTTCATCCCGGGAAGCGTCACGACCGGCTGATTGAAGCCTATGCCCAGAGCGGCATCCAGGCGCCGCTGGTGCTGCTGGGACAGGGCAAACCGGAGCAGGAACAGCGTCTGCGCCAGCTGGCGGAGCGGCTGCAGGTCGGCGATCGCGTGCTGTTTAAAGGCTTTCAGAAAAACCCTCTGCCGTGGATTAAACAGGCGAAGATGCTGGTGCTCAGCTCGGATAGCGAAGGCTTTGGCAACGTGATCGTAGAGGCGCTGCTGCTGAATACGCCGGTGGCCAGCACCCGCTGCCCGGGCGGGATAACGGAGATCCTCACCGGTGAATTGGCCCGCGGCCTCGCCGATCTCAACGGCCCGGCGCTGGCCCAGACGATGCAAAGCATTTACCATAACCCGCCGGTCATTGAGCAATCCGTGCTGGAAAGGTTCAGCGTTGATACGATTTGTCAGCAGTACCGTCAGCTGCGCCGCGCCTGACGCCGTTATTTAACCAGGATCGAATGATTTATGAGTCAAACGCCTTTACTGAGCATCGTGGCCGCCGTCTATAACGGCGAAAAATTCCTTGCGCAATTCTTTGAATGCCTTGAGCAACAGCAGCTGGAAAGCTATGAACTGATCCTGGTGAACGACGGCTCAACGGACGGCAGCCTCGCGGTTATTGAGGCGTGGAAAACGCGGCTACAAAACGTCAGGGTGCTGGAGCAGGAAAACCAGGGCGTCTCGGTTGCGCGCAACACCGGCCTGGCGGTCGCCAGCGGTAAATACCTGGCGTTCCCGGATATCGACGATAAGCTCTATCCTGGCATGTACCGCACGCTGCTGGCGATGGCGGAGCAGGGCAATCTCGACATCGCCACCTGTAACGGCCGCTACGTGTACGAGAGCAAAAACGATATCCACCCGATCCTGCCTCCGGACCGCCTGCCGTCTACCGGCGTGCTGCCGGGACACGTGTGGCTAAAACAGGCGCTGGATTCGCGTAAGTTCCTGCACGTGACCTGGCTGAATATCTATCGTCGCGACTTTATCATGCAGCATCGTTTTCACTTCGAGCCGGGCCTGCGCCATCAGGATATTCCCTGGACCACCGAGGCGCTGCTGGCGGCGGAGCGCGTGCAGTACACCAGCGAACAGTTCTACGATTACTACATCCATTCAGAATCGGTATCGCATAAGCCGGATAACGACGACACGCTGATGCGCTCGGCCCGTCACTATATGAAGATTCTGGAGATGCTCGACGCCATTAACGGACGCTATCCCGATAAGGTGCGCCATATTTCCGCCTGCCGCTGGCAGATTGCGAAAGAGGGTCTGGGAATTATTCATACCTTCGATAGCATGAAAGATGAATCAAAAAAGCATATTATCATTCAAGAGTTCTTCGACCGCGGCATCTGGCAGCTGATCTGGAAAAACGCCAGAACGTTCCGCTTACGCTGGCGCCTTGGGCGGCGCTATCTGCGTATTAAGCGCTATCGCAACGCGGCCTGACGCTGAATCCCTTTGTTTCCGCCAAAGGGATAGCTTTACACGGGCTAAATGCTTAGAATTTGCCCGCTAAAACATAAAACGGATAAATCGCTTGGAATTGCTTTATACCACCCTACTCTATCTTATTCAGCCGCTGGTCTGGCTGCGACTGCTGCTGCGCAGCCGTAAGGCCCCCGCCTACCGCAAACGCTGGGCTGAACGTTATGGCTTCTGTCAGAACAAGGTAGCGCCGGATGGGATTCTGCTGCATTCCGTTTCCGTGGGTGAGACGCTTGCTGCCATCCCGCTGGTGCGCGCCCTGCGCCACCGCTATCCTTCGCTGCCTATTACCGTCACCACCATGACGCCAACCGGCTCCGAGCGCGCAATGTCCGCATTCGGCAAAGACGTGCACCACGTCTACCTGCCTTACGATCTTCCCTGCGCGATGAACCGCTTCCTCAATACCGTGCAGCCGAAGCTGGTTATCGTCATGGAAACCGAGCTGTGGCCAAATATGGTCACCGCCTTGCACAAGCGCAAAATTCCGCTGGTTATCGCTAACGCCCGCCTCTCCGAACGCTCGGCGAAGGGCTATGCCAAACTGGGCAAATTTATGCGCCGTCTGCTAAGCCGCATTACGCTTATCGCCGCGCAGAATGAAGAAGACGCCAGCCGCTTTATCTCCCTTGGGCTGAAGCGCAATCAGCTGGCGGTCACCGGCAGCCTGAAGTTTGATATTTCGGTCACGCCGGAGCTGGCCGCCCGCGCCATCACCCTGCGCCGCCAGTGGGCGCCGCACCGCAAGGTGTGGATCGCCACCAGCACCCATGACGGCGAAGAGCAAATCGTGCTGCAGGCGCATAAAAAGCTGCTGGAAACCTTCCCTGACCTGCTGCTGATCCTCGTCCCCCGCCACCCTGAACGCTTCGGCGACGCGCGGGAGATGGTGCAGAAAGCGGGAATGAGCTTTACCCTGCGCAGCACCGGCGAGATCCCGTCCAATAGCACCCAGGTGGTGATTGGCGATACCATGGGCGAGCTGATGCTGCTGTACGGCATCGCCGACCTCGCCTTCGTGGGCGGCAGCCTGGTGGAGCGCGGCGGTCATAATCCGCTGGAGCCGGCGGCGCACGCCATCCCGGTACTAATGGGCCCGCACACCTTCAACTTCAAAGATATTTGCGCCAGGCTGCAGCAGGATGATGGTCTGATCACCGTGACCGACATGAATTCGCTGGTTACCCAGGTTTCTAACCTGCTGACCGACGAAGATTACCGCCTGTGGTACGGCCGTCACGCGGTGGAAGTGCTGCACCAAAACCAGGGCGCGCTCTCCCGTCTGCTACAGTTACTGCAACCCTATCTGCCGCAGCGGAGCCACTAATGTCGATCCGACTGTCCGTCGTGATGATCGCCAAAAACGCGGCGGATCTGCTGCCGGACTGTCTGGCGTCGGTAAGCTGGGCCAATGAGATCGTGCTGCTGGATTCCGGCAGCAGCGACGGCACCGTTGAGCTGGCGCGCAGCCTGGGCGCTCAGGTCTATATCAACACCGACTGGCAGGGCTACGGCGTTCAGCGCCAGCGCGCCCAGGAGTACGCCACCGGCGACTATGTGCTGATGATTGACACCGACGAGCGCGTCACCCCGGAGCTGGCGGACTCCCTGCGTCAGACGCTGACGGCGCCAAAAGAGGGCGCTATCTACAGCATTGCCCGGCGTAACTATTTCCTCGGCCGCTTTATGCGCCACAGCGGCTGGTATCCCGATCGCGTGATGCGCCTGTACCCGCGCCATAGTTACCGCTATAACAATAATCTGGTGCACGAATCGCTCGATGCCAAAGGCGCGCAGATTATCGAACTTGCCGGCGACCTGCTGCATCTGACCTGCCGCGACTTCTCCGGCTTTCAGCAAAAGCAGCTGGCCTACGCCAGCGCCTGGGCGCAGGAGCGCCATCAGAAGGGGAAAAAAACCTCGCTGCTGAGCATCTTCGGCCATACGCTGGGGGCATTTGTGAAAACGCTGCTGCTGCGCGGCGGCGTGATGGATGGTAAACAGGGCTGGCTGCTCGCCGTGGTCAACGCGCAGTATACGTTTAATAAATACACCGAGCTGTGGGCGCTGAGCCGCGGCTACTCGGAGAGAGTGTAATTATGAGCACAAAAGCGATTTATCCGGGGACCTTCGACCCTATCACCAACGGTCATATCGATATCGTCACCCGCGCGGCCAGCATGTTTGACAAAGTGCTGCTGGCGATTGCCGCCAGCCCGAGCAAGAAGCCGATGTTCAGCCTCGACGAACGCATTGCGCTGGCGCAGCAGTCGACCGCGCACCTCGTCAACGTTGAGGTCATCGGCTTTAGCGATTTGATGGCCAATTTTGCCCGCGCGCAGCAGGCCAACATCTTGATTCGCGGCCTGCGGGCGGTAGCGGATTTCGAATATGAGATGCAGCTGGCGCATATGAACCGCCACCTGATGCCGACCCTCGAAAGCGTCTTCCTGATGCCGAGCAAAGAGTGGTCGTTTATCTCGTCATCGCTGGTTAAGGAGGTCGCGCGCCATCAGGGCGACGTTTCCCACTTCCTGCCGGCTAACGTGCACCAGGCGCTGCTGAAAAAGCTCTAATCTTCATGCCTTCGGGACGACTCCCTACTTCTGACACTGGCGACAATAAAACGTCGCCCGCTGGGCGTGCTTGCCGGCGATAATCGGCGTGCCGCAGGTGCGGCAAGGCTCGCCCTTACGCCCGTAGACCTGCAGCTCCTGGGCAAAATATCCCGGCTTACCGTCGCTTTGCAGGAAATCCTTCAGCGTGGTTCCGCCCTGCTCAATCGAGCGCAGCAGCACGGCTTTAATCACCTTCACCAGCCGCTCGCACTCTTCATGCGATAGCGACGACGCCAGCCGATCCGGATGGATCCCGGCGGAAAACAGCGATTCGCTGGCGTAGATGTTCCCGACCCCCACCACCAGCTTGTTATCCATTAGCCAGGGCTTAATGGCGGTTTTCTTTTTCGCGCACCTCAGCTGTAGGTAGGCGCCGTTGAAATCGTCGCTCAGCGGCTCCGGGCCGAGATGCGCCAGCGCAGGATGTCCTTCCAGCTCTTTGGTCCACAGCCAGGCGCCAAAGCGTCGAGGGTCGGTATAGCGCAGCACTTTGCCGTTGCTCATCACCAGGTCGACGTGATCATGCTTCTCTGCGGGCAGCTCTTCGCTCAGAATGCGCAGGCTTCCCGACATGCCAAGATGAATGATAATCCAGCCGCCAGGCAGCTCCAGCAGCAGGTATTTGGCGCGTCGACGCACGCTGAGCACCGGTACGTCGCTCAGGCGATAGATCTCTTCAGAAACCGGCCAGCGCAGGCGTCCATTGCGGATAGCGGCGTGTAGAATAGTTGCGCCAACCAGATGCGGTTCAATCCCGCGTCGGCTGGTTTCCACCTCAGGTAGTTCAGGCATAGCGTCTCCGGCTGTAGTGCAGATGTCTTTATTATGGGGATGGCCAGAAAACAAAAAACCCCGCCAGGGCGGGGTTTTTTTACATCAAAGCTAAAATTATTTGATTTTAGCTTCTTTGTATAAAACGTGCTGACGGACAACTGGATCGAACTTTTTCAGTTCCAGTTTTTCCGGCTTAGTACGCTTGTTCTTCGTGGTGGTATAGAAGTGACCAGTACCAGCAGAAGAAACCAGCTTGATTTTCTCACGAATACCTTTAGCCATGATTTATTTCCTCTTAGTACTTAGTACTTTTCGCCACGGGCACGCAGTTCGGACAGAACTGTATCGATGCCTTTCTTATCAATAACACGCATACCTTTAGCAGATACGCGCAGGGTGACAAAACGCTTTTCGCTCTCAACCCAGAAACGGTGAGAGTGCAGGTTCGGCAGGAAACGGCGTTTGGTCGCGTTCAGTGCGTGGGAACGGTTGTTACCGGTCACCGGACGCTTGCCAGTAACTTGGCAGACTCGGGACATGTCTATTCTCCAAAAATCAAATTAGCTCGAGCTTCGTATGGGGTATTGGCGCCTCGTCAGGCTTTACAGCCCGGTCATCGCAGTTCTACACGTCATCCTTCAGGCCGCCTTGATGCAACCTGAATGATTGGGTGTCTAAGTGAACCATCGATTGCCAGGCCCAAATGCCAAACCCGAGATTCTCAAAGGTGGCGTAGTATACGCTGACTCGGCGATGTGCTCAAGTCCCGAACAGACAAAGATCCCGCAGGATCGCGTGCTCGGGGCTAAATCCAGCCGCGCTCGGCAAAAGATACGTACGCACCGCGGCCGATAACAAGGTGATCGAGCACACGTATATCCATGAAACCACAACACTTTATCACTCTTTCGGTAATCAACCTGTCGGCCTTACTCGGCTCGGGGCTACCGGATGGATGATTATGTGCCAGGATCACCGCAGCGGCGTTCACTTTGATGGCTTCGCGTACAATTTCTCGCGGATGCACCTCAACGTGGCTAAGAGTACCAGAAAAAAGCCGGCTATGTTTCAATACCCGATTCTGATTATCTAAAAAGATCACCATAAAGATCTCCCGCTCCTCGTCCATCAGCTGGCTTTGCAAAAACTCCCGCGTCATCAGCGGCGTCACCAGAGAAGGCTCCTCTACCATCCGTCGGCTAAAATAGCGCCGCGCCAGCTCGGCGACGCCTTTTAGCTGGGCGAACTTCGCCAGGCCAATGCCGTCGATCTTGTCAAACTGCGCCTTGTCCGCCGATAGCAGACCGTATAGCGAGCCAAAGCGCGCGAGCAGGTCGTGCGAAAACGTCATCACATCCTGCTCGCGGGTGCCGGTACGTAAAAACAGCGCCAGCAGCTCAACGTCCGACAGCACTTCGATACCGTAGAGCAGCATTTTTTCCCTCGGCAACAGGGGTTCCAGTAAATCCATCGCAGCCTCTCCTCTCCAGTGCGCCCCGTATCATGGCATAGCCTTTCGCCGCCGCCGATGGCCGCCTTTTACCCTTGCGTAGCGGCTCGCAAAGTCAATTCCAGGCAGGCGCACGACGCCGACGGGATTGTGATAAGATGCGCGAATTCTGGTGTACTCCAACAGGAAAGAATCATGATGAGTCTGGCTGGTAAAAAGATCGTTCTCGGCGTGAGCGGCGGCATCGCTGCCTATAAAACGCCTGAACTGGTACGCCGCCTGCGCGACCGCGGCGCCGAGGTACGGGTCGCCATGACGGAAGCCGCGAAGGCCTTCATTACGCCACTCAGCCTGCAGGCGGTGTCGGGTTATCCGGTTTCCGATAGCCTGCTCGACCCGGCGGCAGAAGCCGCAATGGGCCACATTGAGCTGGGAAAATGGGCCGACCTGGTTATCCTCGCCCCGGCAACCGCCGATCTAATCGCCCGCGTCGCCGCCGGCATGGCGAACGACCTGGTCTCCACTATCTGCCTCGCCACGCCGTCGCCGGTTGCGGTGGTGCCCGCCATGAACCAGCAGATGTATCGCGCCGCCGCGACGCAGCATAACCTTGAGGTCATCGCCTCGCGCGGCCTGCTGGTCTGGGGCCCGGACAGCGGAAGCCAGGCCTGCGGCGATATCGGCCCGGGCCGGATGCTTGACCCGCTTACCCTCGTCGATATGGCGGCCGCGCATTTTTCGCCTGTCAAAGATTTGCAACATCTCAACATCATGATTACCGCGGGCCCCACCCGCGAGCCGCTGGATCCGGTACGCTATATCAGCAATCAAAGCTCCGGTAAGATGGGCTTTGCGATTGCCGCCGCTGCGGCACGCCGCGGGGCGAACGTCACCCTGGTCAGCGGTCCGGTTTCGCTACCGACGCCGCCGTTTGTGCAGCGGATCGACGTCACTACCGCTTTAGAAATGCAGGCTGCGGTCGACGGCGGCGTGCGACAGCAGCATATTTTTATCGGCTGTGCGGCCGTCGCCGACTACCGCGCCATCACCGTTGCTGAGAAAAAAATCAAAAAGCAAGATGATGAATTAACAATAAAAATGGTCAAAAATCCGGACATCGTTGCCGGGGTCGCTGCGCTAACGGATAGCCGACCTTACGTCGTTGGGTTTGCTGCCGAAACGAATAATGTGGAAGAATACGCGAGGCAAAAACGCGCTCGCAAAAATCTCGACCTGATCTGCGCCAACGATGTATCTAAGCCAAATCAGGGATTTAACAGCGACAGCAACGCATTACACCTTTTCTGGCAGGATGGAGATAAGCGCTTGCCGCACGAGCGCAAGGAACTCCTGGGCCAATTATTACTCGACGAGATCGTGACCCGTTATGATGAAAAAAATCGACGTTAAGCTTCTGGACCCGCGCGTTGGCAAAGAGTTTCCGCTGCCAACCTACGCCACCTCCGGCTCTGCCGGACTTGACCTGCGGGCCTGTCTCGACGCCGCCGTAGAGCTTGCGCCGGGCGCAACGACCCTGCTGCCAACCGGCCTGGCTATCCATATCGCCGATCCGTCCCTGGCGGCGGTTATCCTGCCGCGCTCCGGTCTGGGCCATAAGCACGGCATCGTACTGGGCAATCTGGTCGGTCTTATCGATTCCGACTACCAGGGGCAGCTGATGGTTTCCGTCTGGAACCGCGGCCAGCAGAGCTTTACTATTGAGCCCGGCGAGCGTATCGCTCAAATGGTCTTTGTACCCGTCGTACAGGCGGAATTTAACCTGGTGGAAGATTTTGACGCCACCGAACGTGGCGAAGGTGGCTTCGGTCACTCAGGGCGCGCATAGGCCCGGCTACACAAAACCCGCATCCCAAAGCGCAATAATGCAATAACATCGCCGCAAATGACCGTTTGCGGCCGCTTTGTGGATGTCTGCCTGACAAGTGCTTATTTTCAGGGGTATTTTAAAACATGGCAGAAAAACAAACTGCGAAAAGGAATCGTCGCGAGGAAATACTTCAATCTCTGGCGCTAATGCTTGAATCCAGCGATGGTAGTCAACGTATTACCACGGCGAAACTGGCGGCGTCCGTCGGCGTGTCCGAAGCGGCGCTGTATCGTCATTTTCCCAGCAAGACCCGCATGTTCGATAGCCTGATTGAGTTTATCGAAGACAGTCTGATTACGCGCATCAATTTGATTTTAAAAGATGAAAAAGACACATCCGCGCGCCTGCGCCTGATTGTGCTGCTGATTCTTGGGTTTGGTGAGCGTAATCCTGGGCTGACGCGTATTCTGACCGGCCATGCGCTGATGTTTGAACAGGATCGTCTGCAGGACCGCATCAACCAGCTATTTGAGCGTATTGAAGTTCAGCTACGCCAGGTGATGCGCGAGAAGAAAATGCGCGAAGGTGAAGGCTTTGCCACCGATGAATCTTTGCTGGCCAGCCAGCTGCTGGCGTTCTGCGAAGGCATGCTGTCGCGCTTTGTGCGCAGCGAGTTTAAATATCGTCCGACGGACGATTTTGACGCCCGCTGGCCGCTGGTTGCCGCACAGCTGAAATAATCCAAAGCCCGGCGGCATCGCGCCCCGGGCTTTATTACCTATACGCCAAACGCTTCGCGATACGCCCGCACCGACGCCAGATGCTCTGCCATCTCCGGCTTCTCTTCCAGATAGCTAATCAGGTCCTTGAGGGTGACGATAGAGATCACCTTGCAGCCGTAATCGCGCTCAACTTCCTGAATCGCGGAAATTTCGCCGCGACCGCGTTCCTGGCGATCCAGAGAGATCAGCACGCCGGCGAGCTCGGCGCCGTTGGCCTGGATAATCTCCATTGATTCGCGAATAGCGGTACCAGCGGTTATCACATCGTCGACCAGCATGACGCGACCCTGCAGGGCGCTGCCAACCAGATTGCCGCCTTCGCCGTGCGTTTTGGCTTCTTTGCGGTTAAAGCAGTAGGGTAAATCCAGGTCGTGGTGTTCAGCCAGCGCAACCGCGGTGGTGGTGGCGATAGGAATGCCTTTGTAGGCCGGGCCAAACAGCAGGTCAAAATCGATTCCGGAGTCGACCAGCGCTTCCGCATAGAAACGACCCAACAGTGCCAGATCGCGCCCGGTATTAAACAGGCCGGCGTTGAAGAAATAGGGGCTCTTGCGCCCGGATTTCAGCGTAAACTCGCCAAACTTAAGAACCTGCTTGTTAAGCGCAAACTCAATAAACTGGCGCTGATATGGTTTCATGGATTCGCTCCTCATCGTGCATTCTATGGATCTACGGACAAAAAAAAGGCGACTTCTCAGTCGCCTTAAAAACTAGTTTTCCAACGCCGCCTTCTGCGTCGCGACAATGGATTCGATCCCCCCTCGGGCCAACGCCAGGAGAGTCAGGAGCTCTTCATGGGTAAACGGCTCGCCTTCCGCCGTGCCCTGCACCTCGATGATGCGACCGTCTTCGGTCATCACCACGTTCATATCGGTTTCCGCTGCGGAATCTTCCACGTACTCCAGATCGCAAAGCGCTTCGCCGTTAACGATGCCGACGGAAACGGCGGCAACCATGCCTTTCATCGGGTTAGTTTTCAGCTTGCCGGCGGCGACCAGCTTGTTCAGCGCGTCGGCCAGCGCCACGCAGGCGCCGGTGATGGATGCGGTACGGGTGCCGCCGTCGGCCTGCAGCACATCGCAATCGAGGGTAATGGTGAACTCGCCGAGCGCCTTCAGGTCTACCGCAGCGCGCAGCGCGCGGGCGATAAGGCGCTGGATTTCCATGGTGCGACCGCCCTGCTTACCTTTGGCGGCTTCACGCGCGTTACGGGTGTGCGTCGCGCGCGGCAGCATGCCGTATTCCGCGGTGATCCACCCCTGACCCTGGCCTTTCAGAAAACGCGGTACGCCTTCATCAATTGACGCGGTGCACAGCACTTTGGTGTCACCAAATTCGACCAGCACGGAGCCTTCAGCGTGTATGGTATAGTTACGGGTCAGGGTTACGGGACGCACCTGATTAGCGCTACGGCCTGCTGGACGCATGATGTTCTCTCCGGCTTGAAACGAATATGGCTGCGCATTATACGGATAATGGTCGCTTATTCCTATCCTGATAAGGCCCTGAAAGCTATAATCCCCCCCACTCTCCTTTAAAAACAGGAACGTCTATGATCCGCAGTATGACCGCCTATGCCCGTCGTGAAATTAAGGGCGAATGGGGCAGCGCCGCGTGGGAACTGCGCTCGGTAAACCAGCGCTATCTGGAAACCTATTTCCGCCTGCCGGAGCAGTTCCGTAGCCTGGAGCCCGTGGTGCGCGAGCGTATTCGTGCGCGTCTGACCCGCGGCAAAATCGAATGTACCCTGCGTTTTGAACAGGATCCCAGCGCTCAGGGTGAGCTGATCCTGAACGAAAACCTGGCGAAGCAGCTGGTCAACGCCGCCAACTGGGTAAAAATGCAGAGCGATGAAGGGGAAATCAACCCGGTTGATATCCTGCGCTGGCCCGGCGTAATGGCCGCTCAGGAGCAGGACCTCGACGCTATTGCCGCCGAAATTCTCACCGCACTGAACGGCGCGCTGGATGACTTTATCGTCGCTCGCGAGACCGAAGGTCAGGCGCTGAAGCTGCTTATCGAACAGCGCCTGCAGGGCGTCAGCAGCGAAGTCGGTAAAGTTCGCAGCCATATGCCGGAAATCCTGCAGTGGCAGCGCGAGCGCCTGGTGTCGAAGCTGGAAGACGCGGAAGTTCAGCTGGAAAACAACCGTCTCGAGCAAGAGCTGGTGCTGATGGCACAGCGTATCGACGTTGCCGAAGAGCTGGACCGTCTGGAAGCGCATGTCAAAGAGACCTACAACATTCTGAAGAAAAAAGAAGCCGTTGGCCGCCGCCTCGACTTTATGATGCAGGAGTTCAACCGCGAGTCGAACACCCTGGCGTCAAAATCGATTAATGCGGAGGTCACCAATTCTGCCATCGAGCTGAAAGTGCTGATTGAGCAGATGCGCGAGCAAATTCAGAACATCGAATAACCGCAGGCACATCGATTAAAGGCTGGTTTTACCAGCCTTTTTTATCCCTTCAATTCAGAACCTGTACTTTCCGTCCAGGATTCGACAGGTGATAAACGCGCCCGCAGCGCACAGCAGCGTGGGGGCCAGATAGCTATGGTCCATATGGGTAAACTCCATCACCAGCGCAACCGCCGTTAGCGGCATCTGCATTGACGCCGCCAGAAAAGCCGCCGCCCCAACCAGCGCAAAGCTGCTGGCGTCGCCGCCGGGCACCAGCTGCTGCCAAAGCATACTCAGCAGCAGGCTCACCAGGCTCCCCACCGCCAGGCCAGGGGTCAGCAGCCCGCCTTCCGCACCGCCGCGCAGCACCGCCAGAATCACGATCGCTTTCAGGAGCAGAAGCACCAGCGCGCTATGAAATCCCAGCCCGTCGCCGATCGCGAGCTGCATCGGGCCCTTGCCGTTGCCGGGTAGCTGCGGAAAATAGAGGCTCAGCCCGGCAAGCAGGGCAAACGCCAGCAGGCAAAATAGCGGCATCTGCCAGTTCGCCTTGACCCGCGCCCGCGCGGCGCTGGTGGCCCGACGAAACAGCCACGCCGCCGCGCCAAGCAGCGGACTGGCGATTATCGCCCACCACATAAACGAGCCCGGGAGCGCCCCGGAGATAAAATGATACTGCGACTCATCCCCCAGTCCGAGGGTCGCCGTCCAGGCAGCAACGGCGGACGTCACAACGGCCGCCAGGGTCTTCTCCCAGCTAAACGACAGCAGCATCACTTCGAGGCTAAACAGGGCGCCGGCCAGCGGCACGTTATACACCGCCGCCAGCCCGGCACCGGCGCCGCAGGCAATCAGCGTGCGAGTCTCATCTTCATGCAGGCCCATTCTGCGCGCTACGATACCGGCCCCCAGCGCCCCCATCTCTCGCGGCGCCACCTCCCGACCAAGCGGGGAGCCCAGCGCCACGGTGACGATCTGCAGCAAGGCGTGCAGGGTTGTGGTGCCAGCGGGCATCGGCACCGCGGGCGTGGCGACGGCGGCGGAAATCGATACCCGCTTCTGACCGTAGCGGCCCAGCAGCCACCAGCCAAACCCGGCGATGGCGCCGCCGCCGACGATGGCCGTAAAGCGTCGAGGCCAGGAGGCGTCCGTTACCCCCTGCAAAAATGACTCCGTACCGATAATACGATCGAGGCTGTACCCAAAAGCAAGGTGTTGAATAGCGTGCAAAATCATCGCCAGAACCATTCCCGACAGCCCGGCCAGGACGCCGGTCAGAACAACAGCAGCCAGGCGGAGCAGGTGGTTTTTCTCGCCGGTCACTCCGGTCATATTCACAAGCCTCGGAAAGAGAAAAAGAAATGATAAAGGCCGCAAGTTAAATATTACGTATTTAGCGCGTATTTTCCTTAGCGGGCCCTCCCGGATCTTATTTATTACTTTTTCTAATCCAACATATGACAAAAAAACATCATAACCCCCAATAAATAAAGGCAACAGACAAAATCAGGCATTATTTTTTCAAGGCGAAAATGGTTCACCTTAGAAAATCTCAGTCGTGATCCTGCGCACAAATCGCTAACCTGCCGGCTCTCATCGTGGGGGATCTATGCTGCTTCATATTCTGTATTTAATTGGTATTACCGCGGAAGCGATGACCGGCGCGCTGGCGGCCGGACGCCGTCGTATGGATACCTTTGGGGTGATCATTATCGCGACCGCCACCGCGCTGGGCGGCGGGTCGGTGCGGGATATCCTGCTCGGGCACTATCCTCTCAGCTGGGTCAAAAACCCGGAATACGTCATCATTGTTGCCGTCGCCGCGGTGCTGACCACCATTGCCGCCCCGGTTATGCCCCACCTGCGCCGGCTGTTTTTGGCCCTGGATGCCCTCGGCCTGGTGGTGTTTTCTATCATCGGCGCGCAGATTGCCCTCGATATGGGAGAAGGCCCGGTTATCGCCTCCATCGCGGCGGTCATCACCGGCGTATTCGGCGGCGTGCTGCGGGATATGTTCTGCAAGCGCATCCCGCTGGTGTTCCAGAAAGAGCTGTACGCCGGGATCTCTTTTGCCGCCGCCATTCTCTATATCGCCCTGCAGCACTACGTCAGCAGCCACGACGTGGTGGTCATCGCCACCCTGCTGTTTAGCTTCACCGCCCGCATGCTGGCCCTGCGCTGGAAGCTAGGCTTACCGGTCTTCCACTACAATCACGGCGCGCACTGAGCGGATTAAAAACCGGAGATACCCTGCCCGCGGAGCCACTGCGCCAGCGCGGTAACGTCAGGATGGCGAAGAAAGGCCACCAGCTGACGCGCTCTTTCATTCCCCACTCCCGGCAGGCGCCGCCACTGCTCTGCGTTTCGAGCCAGCAGCTGCGGCCAGCCATCTCCGGCCAGGCCCGCCAGCGCCGCCTGCGGCACCGGCACCCCCAGGGCCTGCACCCAGCGTAGAAAGGGCTGCTGGCGGGCGAGGTTAAACTGGTGCCACAGCCGCTGACCGCGTTGCGCAGAGATCCCCGGGACCGACTGCAGCTGCTGAGGGGTAAGTACCAGCCACGAAAAAAGATGCTCCATACGGAGAGACTGATGGACGGCGCGCCAGACGGACTCGCCGACGCTGTCGAGGTCCAGTACGGGTTTTGACGATAGCCAGACCAGCCGTGCAAGAAACTGCCCGGCGCACTCGGGGGAGAAAAAATAGCAGGTCAGCGCGTTAAAATGCGCCGGCGGCGGTTGCGGCTTCTGACGCTGGGCCGTTCGCCACACCACGCTGTCTATCCGCGGTATTCCCTGCCCCGCCAGGCTAATCTGCAGCTGATCGCCAATAGCAATATCCAGCTTTTGCCAGCGGGCCAGCGACCCGACGTTTACGCGTTTTACCTGCTTATCATCCAGCCGCTGCGGTTCAAGCCCTGCCACCACGGCAATTTTCCCGCTACGCCCGACGTAAAAGCGGATGTCGCGCACCTCCATAATGCGGATGGCCGGAGGATACTTCCACGCGGCGACCCAGTCACCCTGCCCCGGTGACCAGAAGCGGCCGGCCGGTTCTCTCCCGAGACGCACGACCACGCCATCGGTAGCAAAAGGCAGCGCTGACGTTAGCCAGCGTTCACGCCAGCGCGCAACCTGTTCCACGTTTGCCACCGGTTGAGAAAAGCCGGCGCTCTCGCTAAACCCGGCCTGCTGCAGCAGAGCCTGGCGCTGGCGCATCTCCGCGGGCCCGTCCGGCCACGCCCAGATAAAGACCCCCAGATCCGCTAACGCTGTCGACGTATCCAGCCGCATCATGGCGCCCGCCACCGTCGCCCGGGCGTTAACTCCCCCCATCCGCTTCTGAATATGTCCGGCGCGACGGAGAAAAAGTTCTCCCTGCAGCACGCTATTGGCCAGCGCGCCCTTCGTCACCCTCGGCACACCGGGAATCTGCCTCACTTTTGCCGTCCAGTCTTCTCCAGCCCGGCCATCTCCCCGGCTGATTGCCTGTACCAGCCGCCCGCGGCGGTAAAGCAGCGTCACCGCAACGCCATCCACTTTTGGCTGCACCCACAGATCGGTTTTGCCCCGCATCCAGCGCGCAACGTCGGTTTTTTCCGCCAGCTTGCGCACGCCGGTGTGGGCAACCGGATGCCGGACCTCGCCGCGGGGCGGCGGTAAATCATCGATTACCGGCGTTTTGATGGCAAAACAGCGCTGCCACTCGATTAACCGCGCTAAAAGCCGATCGTAGACGTCATCAGCGACCTCGCTGCCCCCGCGCAGCCAGTAGTCGTTTTTCCACCCGGTAATCTGCTGACTCAGGCGGCTAACCTCCTGCTCAGCCCGCGCCTGCGTCCACGCGGGGCAGGCCGACTGGCCGTATCCCGCCGTCATCCATATTCCTATCGCCCAAAGCCATTTTTGCACTGCGCTGCCCTCCTTTTTGCCCATTGGCATTCTGCCGCCGACGGGGCTTCACCGGCGATAAGGGCTTTTCCGCGCCGCGAGCCGGCTTCCAGAGTTTGTCCGTCATTACGGCAACTCACAGAGAAATCAGGGAAACAGCAGGCAAAATGAAAGAAACCGTGGGAAAAAGTGTGACAGGGACTACGTCACGGCTCGGCGGCGTGTATAATAGGCTCGTATGTAGTTTCTCTTTCGACCATCACATACAAAAGACTCTCATGGCTCAAGGCACGCTTTATATTGTTTCCGCCCCAAGTGGCGCGGGTAAATCCAGCCTGATTCAGGCTTTATTAAAAACCCAACCGCTGTACGACTCCCAGGTCTCTGTTTCGCATACCACGCGCGCGCCGCGTCCTGGCGAAGTGCACGGTGAACACTATTTCTTTGTTAATCACGACGATTTCAGAGCGATGATTAGCAGAGACGCGTTTCTTGAGCACGCGGAGGTTTTTGGCAACTATTACGGCACCTCGCGCGAAGCCATCGAGCAGGTACTGGCAACCGGCGTTGATGTCTTCCTCGATATCGACTGGCAGGGCGCTCAGCAAATCCGTCATAAAATGCCGGGCGCGCGCAGCATTTTTGTTCTGCCGCCGTCCAAAGATGAGCTTGACCGTCGCCTGCGCGGCCGCGGCCAGGACAGCGAAGAGGTGATCGCAAAACGTATGGCGCAGGCTGTTGCAGAAATGAGCCATTACGCGGAATATGATTACCTTATTGTGAATGATGATTTTGATACCGCCCTCGGCGATCTGAAAAACATCATCCGCGCCGAACGCCTGCGCATGAGCCGCCAAAAGCAGCGACATGGCGCTTTAATCACCAAACTGTTGGCAGACTGAACCGACATTCAGTATCATGCCCAGTCCTTTCTTCATCTGTGGAGCATTTTAAGTATGGCACGCGTAACTGTTCAGGACGCTGTAGAGAAAATTGGTAACCGTTTTGACCTGGTGCTGGTCGCCGCGCGTCGCGCTCGTCAGATGCAGGTTGGCGGAAAAGATCCGCTGGTAGCGGAAGAAAACGATAAAACTACCGTTATCGCACTGCGCGAAATCGAAGAAGGTCTGATCAACAACCAGATCCTCGACGTGCGCGATCGTCAGGAACAGCAAGAGCAGGAAGCCGCTGAATTACAAGCAGTTACCGCTATTGCTGAAGGTCGTCGTTAATAACGCAGCGGGTCGCCCTTGTATCTGTTTGAAAGCCTGAATCAGCTGATTCAAAACTACCTGCCGGAAGAGCAAATCAAGCGTCTTCGGCAGGCGTATCTCGTTGCACGTGACGCTCACGAGGGTCAGACACGTTCAAGCGGTGAACCCTATATCACGCACCCGGTAGCGGTAGCCTGCATTCTGGCCGAGATGAAGCTCGACTACGAAACGCTGATGGCCGCCCTGCTGCATGACGTGATCGAAGATACCCCTGCCACCTACCAGGACATGGAGCAGCTCTTTGGTAAAAGCGTTGCCGAGCTGGTAGAGGGGGTATCGAAACTTGATAAGCTCAAGTTCCGCGATAAGAAAGAGGCGCAGGCCGAAAACTTTCGCAAGATGATTATGGCGATGGTGCAGGATATCCGCGTCATCCTCATCAAACTTGCCGACCGCACCCACAACATGCGCACCCTGGGCTCATTACGCCCGGATAAACGCCGCCGCATCGCTCGCGAAACGCTGGAAATCTATAGCCCGCTGGCCCACCGTTTAGGTATCCATCACATTAAAACCGAGCTCGAAGAGCTGGGCTTTGAAGCGCTGTATCCCAATCGTTATCGCGTCATTAAAGAAGTCGTTAAAGCGGCGCGCGGCAACCGTAAAGAGATGATCCAGAAGATCCTCTCCGAAATCGAAGGGCGTTTACAGGAAGCGGGAATCCCCTGTCGCGTCAGCGGTCGCGAGAAGCATTTGTACTCCATCTACTGCAAAATGGTGCTCAAAGAGCAGCGTTTTCACTCGATCATGGATATCTACGCCTTCCGCGTAATCGTGCATGATGCCGACACCTGCTACCGCGTGCTTGGCCAGATGCACAGCCTCTACAAGCCGCGCCCGGGGCGGATGAAAGACTACATCGCCATTCCGAAAGCGAACGGCTATCAATCTTTGCACACCTCGATGATCGGCCCGCACGGCGTCCCGGTTGAGGTACAGATTCGTACCGAAGACATGGACCAGATGGCGGAAATGGGGGTTGCGGCGCACTGGGCCTATAAAGAGCACGGCGGCGAGAGCAGCACCACCGCGCAGATCCGCGCCCAGCGCTGGATGCAGAGCCTGCTGGAACTGCAGCAGAGCGCAGGCAGCTCGTTTGAATTTATCGAGAGCGTCAAATCCGATCTGTTCCCGGATGAGATTTACGTTTTCACCCCGGAAGGGCGCATTGTCGAACTTCCCGCCGGCGCGACGCCGGTGGACTTCGCCTACGCGGTACATACCGATATCGGCCATGCCTGCGTTGGCGCACGCGTTGACCGCCAGCCCTATCCGCTGTCGCAGCCGCTCTCCAGCGGCCAGACGGTAGAGATCATCACCGCACCGGGCGCGCGTCCGAACGCCGCCTGGCTGAACTTTGTCGTCAGCTCGAAAGCACGCGCGAAGATCCGCCAGCTGTTGAAAAACCTCAAGCGCGATGACTCCGTCAGCCTCGGCCGCCGGCTGCTTAACCACGCCCTCGGCGGCAGCCGTAAGCTGGCAGAAATCCCGCCAGAGAACGTTCAGCGCGAGCTTGAGCGCATGAAGCTGGCGACGCTGGACGATCTGCTGGCGGAAATCGGCCTCGGCAACGCGATGAGCGTGGTGGTGGCGAAAAACCTGCAGCAGGGTGAAACCGTCACCGCACCGGTGCAAAGCGCCTCGTCAGGCCACGGCCATCTGCCGATTAAAGGCGCCGACGGCGTGCTGATTACCTTTGCCAAGTGCTGCCGCCCGATTCCCGGCGATCCGATTATCGCCCACGTCAGCCCCGGCAAAGGCCTGGTCATTCACCATGAGTCCTGTCGTAACATTCGCGGCTACCAGAAAGAGCCCGAGAAGTTTATGGCCGTCGAATGGGATAAAGAGACCGCCCAGGAATTTATCACCGAAATTAAGGTGGATATGTTTAACCACCAGGGCGCGCTGGCGAACCTCACGGCCGCGATCAATACCGCCGCTTCCAATATTCAAAGCCTGAATACGGAAGAAAAGGATGGCCGCGTCTACAGCGCCTTTATTCGCCTTACGGCGCGCGATCGCGTGCATCTGGCGAATATCATGCGCAAAATTCGCGTGATGCCGGACGTGATAAAAGTCACCCGTAACCGAAACTAGCCTTATGAATCCACAGCGTTATGCGCGTATCTGTGAGATGCTCGCCAGGCGTCAGCCTGACCTGACGGTCTGCATGGAGGAGGTCCACAAACCTCATAACGTCTCTGCGGTGATTCGTACCGCAGATGCCGTTGGCGTGCACGAAGTGCACGCTATCTGGCCCAGTAGCCGCATGCGCCCCATGGTCTCCGCCGCCGCGGGCAGCAACAGCTGGGTACAGGTCAAAACGCACCATACCATTGGCGACGCCGTCGGTCACTTGAAGGGCCAGGGCATGCAGATCCTCGCCACCCATCTTTCTGACAAAGCCGTCGACTTTCGTGAAATAGACTACACCCGGCCCACCTGTATCCTGATGGGCCAGGAAAAAACCGGCATCACCGCGGAAGCCTTAGCGCTGGCGGACCAGGACATCATTATTCCGATGACCGGCATGGTACAGTCGCTAAACGTCTCCGTCGCCTCCGCCTTAATTCTGTATGAAGCGCAGCGCCAGCGGCAGAACGCGGGCATGTATAAACGCGAAAACAGCATGCTGCCGGAAGAAGAGCAGCAGCGCCTGCTGTTTGAGGGTGGTTATCCGGTGCTGGCGAGGGTGGCAAAACAAAAAGGTCTGCCCTATCCCCACGTCAACGGCCAGGGCGAAGTTGAAGCCGACGCCGCGTGGTGGGCCACGATGCAGGCAGCGAGGTAAACCGATGCAAAGCCGTCTGCTGGATGCTGTCCCGCTCAACACGTTAACCGGCGTTGGCGCAGCGCAGAGCAGCAAGCTGGCAAAAATCGGCCTGCATACCGTGCAGGATCTTCTGCTGCATCTGCCGCTACGCTACGAAGACCGAACCCATCTATATCAAATCGGCGAACTGCTGCCGGGGGTCTACGCCACCGTTGAAGGCGAAGTGCTCAACAGCAATATCACCTTCGGCGGCCGCCGGATGATGACCTGTCAGATAAGCGATGGCTCCGGTATTCTCACCATGCGCTTCTTCAACTTCAACGCCGCGATGAAAAACAGCCTTGCCGCCGGCCGCCGGGTGCTGGCCTACGGCGAAGCGAAGCGCGGCAAATACGGCGCGGAGATGATCCACCCGGAATACCGCGTGCAGGGCGATATGAGCACGCCCGACCTGCAGGAGACCCTCACTCCGGTCTACCCCACCACCGAAGGTATCAAGCAGGCTACGCTGCGTAAGCTGACCGATCAGGCGCTGGAGCTGCTGGAGACCTGCGCTATCGCCGAGCTGCTGCCGCCCGAGCTGGCGCAGGGGATGATGAGTCTCCCGGAGGCGCTGCGCACGCTGCATCGCCCGCCGCCGTCGCTCCAGCTCAGCGAGCTGGAAACCGGCAAGCACCCGGCCCAGCAGCGCTTAATTCTGGAAGAGCTGCTGGCGCATAACCTGAGCATGCTGGCGGTTCGCGCCGGCGCCCAGCGTTTCCACGCCCTGCCGCTCAGCGCGAACGACTCTCTGAAAAACAAGCTGCTGGCTTCCCTGCCCTTTAAGCCAACCGGCGCGCAGGAGCGGGTGACCGCCGAGATCGAGCGGGATATGGCGCTCGATGTGCCGATGATGCGCCTGGTGCAGGGCGACGTCGGCTCCGGTAAAACGCTGGTTGCCGCCTTCGCGGCGCTGCGGGCCATCGCCCACGGCAGGCAGGTGGCGCTGATGGCGCCGACGGAGCTTCTGGCGGAGCAGCACGCCGCCAACTTCCGCAGCTGGTTTGCGCCGCTGGGCGTTGAGGTCGGCTGGCTGGCCGGCAAACAAAAAGGCAAGGCGCGTCAGGCGCAGCAGGATGCCATCGCTAGCGGGCAGGTACAGATGATTGTCGGCACCCACGCCATTTTCCAGGAGCAGGTGCAGTTCAACGGCCTGGCGCTGGTGATTATCGACGAACAGCACCGCTTCGGGGTCCACCAGCGGCTGGCGCTATGGGAAAAGGGCCAGCAGCAGGGCTTCCATCCGCATCAGCTGATCATGACCGCCACCCCCATTCCGCGCACCCTGGCGATGACCGCCTACGCCGACCTCGACACCTCGACCATCGACGAGCTGCCGCCGGGTCGTACGCCGGTCACCACGGTGGCTATCCCGGACACCCGCCGCAGCGATATTATCGACCGCGTGCGTAACGCCTGTACCCAGGAGGGGCGTCAGGCCTACTGGGTCTGTACGCTGATTGAAGAGTCGGACCTGCTGGAAGCGCAGGCGGCGGAAGCCACCTGGGAGGAGCTGAAGCTGGCGCTGCCGGAGCTAAATATCGGCCTGGTGCACGGCCGGATGAAGCCGGCAGACAAGCAGGCGGTCATGCAGGCCTTTAAGCTGGGCGAGCTGCATCTGCTTATCGCCACCACGGTTATTGAGGTCGGGGTGGACGTACCTAACGCCAGCCTGATGATTATTGAAAACCCGGAACGCCTGGGGCTGGCGCAGCTGCACCAGCTCAGAGGCCGCGTCGGGCGCGGCGCGGTCGCCTCCCACTGCGTGCTGCTCTATAAGTCGCCGCTGTCGAAGACGGCGCAGCTGCGCCTGCAGGTCCTGCGCGACAGCAACGACGGTTTCGTCATCGCGCAAAAGGACCTTGAGATCCGCGGCCCGGGCGAGCTGCTCGGCACCCGGCAGACCGGCACCGCCGAGTTTAAAGTCGCGGACCTGCTGCGCGATAAGGCAATGATCCCGGACGTTCAGCGCATTGCCCGCCATATTCACCAACGTTATCCACAGCAGGCCCAGGCGCTTATCGAGCGCTGGATGCCGGAAACCGAACGCTATTCCAACGCCTGACGCCTCTGTTCCCGGCGCCGTGGGCAATTTTCCTTCACAACGAGTGAATTATGAAACGAGAACTGGCCATCGAATTTTCGCGTGTTACCGAAGCCGCCGCGCTGGCGGGCTACAAGTGGCTGGGCCGCGGTGATAAAAATATCGCCGACGGCGCCGCGGTTAACGCCATGCGTATTATGCTCAACCTGATTGATATCGACGGTACTATCGTCATCGGCGAAGGTGAAATCGATGAAGCGCCGATGCTCTATATCGGCGAGAAGGTCGGCACCGGCCGCGGCGACGCGGTAGATATCGCCGTCGACCCGATCGAGGGCACGCGGATGACGGCGATGGGCCAGGCGAACGCGCTGGCCGTCATGGCGGTGGGCGATAAGGGCTGCTTCCTGAATGCGCCGGATATGTACATGGAAAAGCTGATTGTCGGTCCGGGGGCGAAAGGGGCGATTGACCTCAATCTGCCGCTGGCGGAGAACCTGCGTAACGTGGCGAGCGCGCTGAATAAGCCGCTCAGCGAGCTGACGGTGACCGTGCTCGCCAAGCCGCGCCATGATGCGGTGATTGCCGAGCTGCAGCAGCTGGGCGTTCGCGTCTTCGCCATTCCCGACGGCGACGTGGCGGCGTCTATTCTGACCTGCATGCCGGATAGCGAAGTTGACATTCTGTACGGCATCGGCGGCGCCCCGGAAGGCGTGGTATCCGCCGCGGTTATCCGGGCGCTGGACGGCGACATGCAGGGCCGCCTGCTGGCCCGCCACCACGTCAAGGGCGACAGCGAAGAGAACCGCCGCATCGGCGAGAACGAGCTGGCCCGCTGCAAGGAGATGGGCATTGAGGCCGGCATCGTGCTGCGCCTCGACGAGATGGCGCGCAGCGATAACGTGGTCTTTGCCGCCACCGGGATCACCAAAGGCGACCTGCTGGACGGTATCACCCGCAAGGGCAATATGGCCACCACCGAGACGCTGCTGATCCGCGGCAAATCGCGCACCATCCGCCGTATCCAGTCCATTCACTATCTCGATCGCAAAGATCCGGATATCCAGCGGCACATCCTGTAAGCCGTCCGGCGGACGGGCTAAAGCAGGCGCTAATATTTGATCAATAGAGCTTTCCGGCCCCGTTGGGCTGGAAATCTTTGTCGTCTGCAACGAAGATAGGGCAACGCTTCGCAACGGGAGAAGATCATGGCGGACTGGATTAGCGGCAAAGTAACAAAAGTAGAATACTGGACCGACGCGCTGTTTAGTTTGCACGTGCGGGCCCCTGTTCACCCGTTTACCGCCGGGCAGTTTGCCAAACTGGGCCTCGACGTTGACGGCGAGCGCGTGCAGCGCGCCTACTCCTACGTGAACGCCCCGAGCAATCCCGATCTTGAATTCTACCTGGTGACGGTTCCGGAGGGCAAACTCAGCCCGCGGCTGGCCGCGCTGCGGCCGGGCGATGACGTGCAGATCGTCAGCGAAGCCGCCGGCTTCTTCGTGCTGGAAGAGGTGCCGGATTGCGACACCCTGTGGATGCTGGCCACCGGCACGGCAATCGGCCCGTATCTGTCGATTCTGGAAGAGGGCAAGGACCTCGAGCGCTTTAACAACCTGGTGCTGGTTCACGCCGCGCGCTATGCCGCCGATCTTAGCTATCTGCCGCAAATGCAGGCGCTGGAAGAACGCTATAAGGGCAAGCTGCGCATCCAGGCGGTGGTCAGTCGGGAAACCGTACCGGGGATGCTAACGGGGCGCGTTCCGTTCCTGATCGAAACCGGCGCCCTGGAAGAGGCGGTTGGCCTGCCGATGAACGCTGACAATAGCCACGTGATGCTCTGCGGCAACCCGCAGATGGTGCGGGATACCCAGCAGCTGCTGAAGGATACCCGGCAGATGAGCAAACATCTGCGCCGCCGGCCGGGCCATATGACGGCCGAACACTACTGGTGATCAGGACTCCGCCTTCCAGCGAACGTCCTGCGTCTCTTTACCAAATTTATTTTCGCCCTGGGTGCCGACGAACGCCCCCAGGTCGATCAGCATCATCACCATAATCAGCGTCGGCACAAAGCGGCCGACCACCCACTGCCAGGCCCCCGGAATCACCGCCCAGTTCCCGGCCAGCAGCATCCACGCCAGAACCATCAGCAGCGCCCAGAGCCCCGATCTGCCGCGATCGTGCAGCCGCTTGATGGTCACCGCCGCCGTTGGCCAGAGCAGGCACACCAGCATAAAGGCCGCGGTCTGTAGATTCAGCAAATTTGACCCGGCGAGGGTAAACAGCGCGCTCATGGTCGCTATCCAGATAACGATCCAAATCCAGAAATCACGGCGTCCAATACGCCCTTTAATTGAGAACATCCACTGCTGTAGGGTCATGTTTTATTCCTTATCCTCATCATTCGCGTAGTTTACCCTGGAGCGGTGACTTTTTGACAAGCGCGACGGTTCCCGTTTTAATCGTCAGCAGGCAAAAAAAGGAAGGACCGGTATGAAGAAGTGGGCGACCTTATGTTTGATTGGGCTGACGGCGTTATCCGTCGGCCATAAGGCGCTGTCCGCCGAGCCAGAAACCTCCTCCGCAGCGCCCTATCTACTCTCCGGCGCGCCGGCCTTTGATATCTCCATCAGCGAATTTCGCGAAAAATTCAACGCCGAGAACCCCAAACTGCAGCTCAACGAATTTCGCGCGATTACCTCCAGCCGCGATCGGGCTAACCTGACCCGGGCGGCCAGCAAGATTAACGAAAACCTGTACGCCTCCACGGCGCTGGAGCGCGGCACGCTCAAAATCAAATCAATGCAGGTGACCTGGCTGCCCGTTCAGGGGCCGGAGCAGAAGGCGGCAAAGGCGAAAGCGCAGGAGTATATGAGCGCCGTTGTGCGCGCGTTCGTCCCGACATTAAGTCCGGCGCAAAGCGGGCAAAAGCTGCAAAAACTGCTCGCCGCCGGCAAAGGGAAACGCTACTTCGCCGAAACCGAAGGCGCGATTCGCTATGTAGTGGCAGATAACGGCGAAAAGGGGCTTACCTTCGCGGTTGAACCGATTAAGCTAGCGCTATCTGAAACGCTGGAGAGCAATAATAAATGACAAAAAGCAAAGCCTTTCCAACGACGAAACTCTATACTGTTTGACAGACCATGCTGCCCCCAGGGGCGGCTATATTCCTTAATTCGCTTATGTAGCGTGGAGAATTAAAATGCGACATCCTTTAGTGATGGGTAACTGGAAACTGAACGGCAGCCGCCACATGGTAAACGAGCTGGTAGCGAACCTGCGTACCGAGCTGGCCGGCGTGACCGGCTGTGCTGTTGCTATCGCTCCGCCGGAAATGTATATCGATCTGGCTAAGCATGCGGCAGAAGGCAGCCATATTCACCTGGGCGCGCAGAACGTTGACCTGAACCAGTCCGGCGCATTCACCGGTGAAACCTCCGCCCAGATGCTGAAAGATGTCGGCGCTGAATACATCATCATCGGCCACTCTGAGCGTCGTACTTACCACAAAGAGTCTGACGAATTCATCGCGAAGAAATTCGCCGTGCTGAAAGAGCAGGGCCTGATCCCGGTTCTGTGCATCGGTGAAACCGAAGCGGAAAACGAAGCGGGCAAAACGGAAGAAGTTTGCGCGCGTCAGATCGACGCCGTGCTGAAAACTCAGGGCGCAGCGGCATTCGAAGGCGTGGTTATCGCTTACGAACCCGTATGGGCTATCGGTACCGGCAAATCCGCTACCCCGGCTCAGGCTCAGGCCGTGCACAAATTTATCCGTGACCACATTGCGAAAGTGGACGCTAAAGTGGCCGAACAGGTCATCATTCAGTACGGCGGTTCCGTTAACGCATCTAACGCCGCAGAGCTGTTCACCCAGCCGGACATCGACGGCGCGCTGGTTGGCGGCGCATCGCTGAAAGCAGACGCTTTCGCGGTCATCGTTAAAGCGGCAGAAGCAGCGAAAAAAGCGTAATTCACGACGCCGGGGAGCCCCGGCGAGATGAATCCGCAGCCCGGCTTAGCGTAGCGCTAGCCGGGTTTTTTTATAGTTTCCCCAGCAGCTGATACCACAGATAATCCAGCGGCAGCAGCAGCAGATAGCTGACCGCCGCCAGCGCAATGCACAGCAGCATCCCCGACCGCGCCGGGACTTTGCCCAGCGCCATCGCCACCACGATGGGCGATGCCTGATACGGCAGCAGCGGCGTCGAATAGCCCAGGACCTGAATCATAATCACGCTCAGCAGCGGAAAACCGGTGGCGTCAGCAAAACTCTGCGCAAAGGTGGTGTACAGCGCGGGTACGCCGTTGGCGGTCATAATAAAGTTGAGGGCGCTGGTGATCCCGGTCAGGGCAAGGAAGCTGGTAAAAGGGCTCTCTTTGTCGAGCGGCATCACCTGCAGCAAAGCGTTGCCGACCGCGCCGCCGATCCCCGTCTGCGTGACGGTAATCGCCAGCCCCAGGATCCCGGCGACGTAAATGCAGGTGCGGATATTCACCCCGCTGGAGAACTCTTCCCCGCTGATAAATCCCACCCGCGGCAGCAGCGTAATCACCGCCGCCGCCAGCCCCGTCCAGGCAGGGCCGATGCCGTGCCAGCTCTCGCTCACCCAAAGGGTCAATACCACCGCCAGCAGCCAGGCGAGGCGCTTCTCATCCCGGCTCATCGGCGGCAGCGGCGTCCGCTCCCGCGGCGGATGCGGCCTGCCGGGGAACAGCCAGCAGATCAGCGCGATCAGCGCCGCGCCCTTCAACCAGCCCAGCACCGGCGTATGCAGCAGCAGGTACGGCAGGTAGTTGAGATGGATTCCGTACGACCCTTCCGCCGCGCCGCTCATCACTAAATTCGGCACGTTGGCGGGCAGGATCGTCGCCGACAGCTGGAAGGTGCCGAAGCCGACCGCCAGCGCCAGCCCGTACCAGGCGCGGGTGCCGTCCTCAATCCCGGCGCGCCTCGCCATCGCCGCGACGATCGGCATCAGCAGCGCAATCCGCCCCATATTGGAGGGCATAACGAAGGCCAGGGCATAGCTGAGCAGCACCACGCTGCCCACCATCAGCGGCCAGGAGTCGGTGAGCCTGGCCGACAGCGCCTGCGCCGCCCTGTCCGCCAGCCCGGTTTTACGGATCGCGATCCCGAGGACAAAACCGCTGAACACCAGCCAGAACGCCGATGACGCAAAGCCGCCAAAGATAACCTCCGGCGGCGCGATTTTCGCCATCATCGCTACGGCGAAAAACAGCAGCGCGGTAATAAACTCCGGCAGCAGGGAGGTCGCCCACAGCAGGATGGTAATACCGACAATCAGGGAAGGAAGGAACAGAGGGTGAGAAAGCCAGAGCGACATACCTGTCTCCTGTCGTTTTTTTCAGCAAGAATACGACGCCGGGTCGGACAGGTAAATGCCAGATATGGTGGGATGGCCGGCCGCCTGGCTGCGCTGTGAGCTATCGCACGGCGCAGAGCGCGCGGTTAGTGGTAGTGAATTTCGCCGAAATATTCCGACAGCACGTAATAGCGGCAGTATTCAAAGGGGATATCCCGACCGGCCTGAAACGTCTGTCGCGCCACGGACAGCAGCGGCTTGTTGGCGGCAACCTGCAGCTTCTCGCACAGCTCCGCGGAGGGCAAAATGGCCTCCACTTTTTCAATCGCCGAGTCGCTGGTGACGTTGAGCAGCGAATACAGCGAGGTGTGCTCCAGCGCCTCAGCCGTCAGTTCGAGGCCGGGAAAGAAGCTCAGATCGAGATAGATTTTCTCATGGTTGAACGGGCGATTATTCAGGTAGCGAATGCGCGAAATAAAAAGATAGTGCTGATGCGCGGGCAGGCTCAGGCCATCGGCCAGGGCGTCGCGCGCCCGACGGGGCGCAATGTCGAGGATGCGGTTTTCAACGGCAACGCTGGCATCCTGTAGATCGCGGGTGATGCCGCGAAAGGTATGGCCGTAGTTGACCCCTTCCGGCATGGCGCAAACCACCGAACCGCTCCCGCGCTGCGAGGAGATAATGCCCGCGTTGATAAGCTCGCTCCAGGCCTGCTTCACCACAATCAGCGAAACCTGATACTCCCGGGCCAGCTCCTTTTGCGTCGGCAGCTGGCTGCCTAAAGGCAAGGAGCCGTTCTGGATCCGCTGACAGATGATAAAAAATAGTTGCTTATAAAGCGGGGTAAAGCTCGTTTTATCAACCTGCAAACTACGCACCTCGCGTCTTCGCCAGCGGGGGACGCGCTACCGTCCCCGGCAGGGCGAATTCGCTACCCTGCGATCTCTCTGGCCAGTTCTGTTAAATCGAAATGATTCATCCGATCTACGGTCGTTAAATAATCGGCGGGAAGAGCGTCCACGCCGTGGAATGCGCCGGAGATCGCCCCAACCATGGTGGCGACGGTATCAGTATCATTGCCGATATTAACGCCGGAGATAATAGCATCTACGGCAGAATTCGGACAACACGCGAACAGGCCGAAGGCGGCTGGCACGGCTTCGCTGACGTGCAGCCCGCTGCCGATAATATCGGCCAGTTCCACCACCGCCGTTTCCCAGTGGCGATGCCGCTTGCCGATCGCCGCGGCCAGCTCAATGCGCCGGGCGACGGACGGCCCGGCGACCATCATCGCGCCCTGCGCTTCTGCCAGCAGATAGCCCCGCTGCGCGCCGTAAACCCCCGCCGCGATAATGCTGTCGGCATCGGTCTGCGCCCTTAGCGCTTCGCTGGTCGCCGCCGCCATCGCCGCCGCGCCGGACATCGCCAGCACGTTGTTGTGCGTAAAGCGGCAAATCTGCAGCGCGCAGTCAATCGCCGCGTCGAGATTGCCGGGATGCAGCACCGCCGCGGGCCAAATCTTCATCGCCGCGCCGTTCGTCGCCTCGGCGTTGCCCTTATTAATAATCTGTACGGACTGCTTTTCGCCCTCCAGCTCGCCCTGCAAAGAGGCGCGGGTATCGTTAAATATCGCCTTCATCGCCGCCCGGGTGGTGGGGCCGGTAAAGTTGGCGTAGTAGGGGTAAGCCAGCCATTGCTGGAACGCCTCGCGCATCGCCGCGTCGCTGACCTCCCGCCGATGGCGCAGCAGCGCCTCCATAATGTACTTCGCCTGGATAAAGTCATCGGTACACATCCCGGCCTCGTTGCAGCGGCCAAAGGTGTCGGCGGGAGGCTGCTGAAAGGTGGTGACCCAGCCGCCAAAATAGTCCTTTATTTGCTGCTGAGTTCGCACTTCCGTCGCCGCGCCCATCGCGTCCGCCGCAGCGGCGCCAACCAGGCATCCCAGTATTTTGTTTTGCTCAACGTGCATGATGACTCCTTATTTCACGGTCATGGCTTGTTCCAGCGCGTGGCTGGAGAGAAAAGTGTTTAGCTGGTCGGGGAACGGCAGCGCGGTCATCGCCCCTTTCGCCGTTACCGCCATCGCGCCGCAGGCGTTAGCCTGCCGAATAGCGGCGGCCAGCAGCGCGGCGTCCCAGCGGTCAGCCTGCGCGAGGGTGTGAAGCAGGCCGCCGACAAAAGCGTCGCCGGCGCCGGTGGTATCGACGACCTCAACGCGGGGAGCGGGAAACCACCGCTCGCCCTCGGGGCTCACCAACAGCGCGCCCTCGGCGCCTAATGAGATCACGGTGGTGTCGCAGCCCAGATCGCGCAGGTAGTAGCGGGCGTCCTGCCAGCGGCCGGCGCCGCTCAGCTGGCAGAGCTCATCGGCAGAGACTTTGCAGATGGAGGCAAGCGCCGCGGAGCGGGCGATCAGCGCGGGAATTTCGCCGGTATCCCGCCACATCTTGCTGCGTAAATTGACGTCGAACAGCACGTAGCCGCCGGCCTCGCGCGCTCTTTTCGCCCCTTCCAGGCACGCCTCCCGCGCCGGCTGGTCCGTTAGCCCTATCGAGCTGAAGTAAAACCACTCGTGCGGGCGGAACGATGGCAGATCCGCCGGCGACACGTAGGTATCGGCCCCGGGGTGCACCAGATAGGTGAAGCTGCGCTCCCCGTCGGCCGCCAGGTTGACGATCAGCACCGCGCTGGTCAGCGCCGCATCGTGCCTCAGGTATGAGACATCCACGGCGTTATCCTGAAACACCTGGCGCAGGAAGCGCCCCGCATCATCGTCCCCGAGGCATCCGATAAAGCCGCACCGCCCTCCCAGCCTGGCGACGCAGACGCTGACATTCGCCGAGGCGCCGCCGGGACACTTCAGGTAGCTGTCCTGCCTTTCCGCAACCAGGTCAACGGAGGCATCGCCGATAACCCAGACCTTATTCATGGCGTTCATCTGCGCCTCCTTATGCCTGCCGCTGCGCCAGCTGGTGCTGAATATCGCGGTAGTAGTGGTTATTGATCAGATACTTTTTCATCAGCAGGCCCACCGCCAGGTGGAACAGCGCCGGGATTAACGTCATCATCAGCGCAATGCCGGTCAGCGAACGGGCGCTCTGCTCAACGTCGGCCTGATAGCCAAAGTGGCTCAGCAGGAAGCCCAGTACCCCGCCCGCTATCCCCATGCCGAACTTCTGGAAGAAGAGAATGCCGCCAAACGCGAGGCCGGAGACGCGGAGCCCGGTTTTCTTTTCTCCGTAATCCACCGCCTCGGCGATAGATGACCAGAACACCGGCATTTGCATGTCGCAGAAGAAGTTGATGAGAAAATAGAAGGCAAACGCCAGCGCGAGGTTTTCACGGCCGACGAAGAAGTACATCAGTGCGCTGAGGACGAAAGTCGTCAGCTGGGTATAGCGGAACATCTTAATTTTGTCCCAGAAGCGGGTGACCCAGGTGGTGGCGACCATCGCCAGAATCGAGGCGACGACGCCGGTGGTCAGGAAGGGCGAAATCAGGCTATCGCCGCCGTTCAGGTAGTATTTCGCGTAGTAGGCGGCGACGGAGCCGCGGATCACGTAGCCGCACATCAGCAGTAAAATAACCGCGCCGAGGATAAGCCACTGATCGTTACGCAGCAGATACTTAAACTGCTTGCCGACGGAGAGAGAGGTAATTTCCGGGAGGCTGCGTTCGCGGGTGGTGAGGAAGCAGAAGATAAACAGCAGCGCGCCCATAGCGCCCATCAGCCCCATCGAAAACTGGTAGCCCAGGGCCTTGTTGCCCTGCCCCAGCCAGACGGCCAGCATCGGCACCACGATCGTCACTAAAAACGCGGCAATCTTGGTCATAACAAAGCGATAGCCGTTGGCGCTCAGGCGCTCAACGGGGTCATCGGTGATCACGCCAATCATCGAGATGTAGGGAATGGTAATGGCGGTATAGACCAGCGTCATCAGAATATAGGTGCCGTAGGCCCACGCCAGCTTGGCCATATACGCCATATCCGGGGTGATAAACATCAAATAGACGGCAAAGCCAAAAGGCACGGCAAACCACAGCAGCCACGGACGATAGCGCCCCCAGCGGGTATTAAACTTATCGGTCAGGATCCCCATTGCCGGATCGATAATGGCATCGATCAACCGTACGACCACAAACAGCACGCCGACATCCGCGGCGCTCAGGCCATAGATATCGGTATAGAAATAAGCGAGGAGCAGCTGCATAGCAATAATGACAACGTTTATCGCCATATCCCCTGCACCAAAGCCGATTTTTTCCACGATAGAAAGTTTCATGTTGAAATTCCTTTACGCTCAGAAGCGCAAATCTGTCGAACAATTGATGATGACACTACGTGAAATAAAAACGTTTTTATGGATAAGTCATCCAATAAGATGACTATGAGAAGAGTGTAACGATCGCCAAAAAGATATAAAGGTATACCTTTATATCTTTTGATCAAATTCACATTAATTTTACGTATGGATCTACATCCCGGTAGCAACCGGGATGAGAATCAATAAGATACCGGCAGGGCGCCGATGGGGAGAAAACTACCGGGAGGTCAGGATCGCGCAGCTATGGTCCTGAATCTCTTCCGCAGAGGCGCGGTTGAGGGTCAGCAAATTGCGCTCGGTTGCCAGCAGCACCAGTGAACCGTCGCTCTGTTTGGCCATCGCCAGCGCGAAGCGTCCCATATGTTCACGCGCCTCGGGCACCTCTTCCGCCAGCATCAGGAAGGGGCTGCGCTGGGCCAGCTCCGCTTCGGTCACCCGGCGCGCCAGGTATTCATGGCCGAGCAAACCGCCCGGCAGCGGCAGCCAGCGGCTGCTGATCGTCGAAGCCTCGCGGTCCAGCTGGGCGCGAACGTCCTCGCGCAGGCAGGAGATATGAATATGGAGGTGGTTCTGCGTGCGTCCGCTGCGGGAGTTAATCGTCAGCGCAACCGCGTTATCCGCTACCGGCGAGCCGCGACGTTCGCTCATAATTTCCCGCCCTTGCCAGGCCTGCCAGAAGAAGTTTGGCGTCTGAGGGTTGAGCAGGAGCGGGCTCTCGGTGCCGTTAATCCGGTACGTCGGCATCAGCAGATACTGCAGCGGCCCGTTACGGTCTTTAAACAGGACATAGCCGCCTTGCAGATTGACCTCAGCGCAGGGGGACGGGTTTTGCTGCTGCTGTTGGTTGACCACGCACTGCTGCAACACGATGTGCCGCAGCGCATCGGGGTTACCGGAGCGCAGCCAGTACCAGCCGCCCGCCGCTGCCGCCGCAGCAGCCACCGCCAGCCCCAGTAAAAGGTATCGTACTCTTCGCATTATGTTTTCCTGTCTCAGCCAGAACCGGAAGAGTAGCGTAATTTGATGACCAAATGAAAACGCCCGGTGATTAAACCGGGCGTTGAGGGGGGAGGTTAACGCTGACTAATTTGGTCGAAGGTCCCGCCGTTAGAAAAGTGCTCCTTCTGGGCTTTGGTCCAGCCGCCAAACTCCTGGTCGATAGTAAACAGCTTCAGCTTCGGAAACTCGCTGGCATATTTGCTGGCGACGGCCGGATCGCGCGGGCGATAGTAGTTCTTCGCCGCAATCTCCTGGCCTTCCGGAGAGTAGAGATACTTCAGGTAGGCTTCCGCCACCTGGCGGGTGCCTTTTTTATCGACCACCTTATCCACGACGGAAACGGTCGGCTCGGCCAGAATCGATTCGCTCGGGGTGACGATCTCAAACTTGTCTTTACCCAGCTCGTTTGCCGCCAGCAGGGCTTCGTTTTCCCAGGCAATCAGCACATCGCCGATCCCACGTTCAACGAAGGTATTCGTTGAGCCGCGGGCGCCGGAATCCAGCACTTCGACGTTTTTAAACAGCGCCTTCACGAACTCCTGGGCTTTCGCCTGGTCGCCGTTATTCTGGTGCAGGGCGTAGCCCCAGGCCGCCAGATAGTTCCAGCGCGCGCCGCCGGAGCTTTTCGGGTTTGGCGTAATGACCGACACGCCCGGCTTAATCAGGTCGTTCCAGTCATGAATCTGCTTCGGGTTGCCTTTGCGCACGAGGAACACGATGGTTGAAGTATAAGGAGCAGAGTTATCCGGCAGGCGTTTCAGCCAGTTTTTATCGATGCGGCCGCGCTCGGCAATCGCGTCGACGTCATAGGCCAGCGCCAGGGTCACGACGTCAGCTTCAATGCCGTTAATGACCGAGGTCGCCTGCTTGCCGGAGCCGCCGTGAGACTGACGGATCACCACGTTATCGCCGGTTTCCTGCTTCCAGTGCGCGCTGAACGCTTTGTTGTACTGTTCGTACAGCTCGCGCGTCGGATCGTAAGATACGTTTAATAGCTGAATGTCTTTTGCCAGAACGCTGGCGGATGCCAGCAACAGAGTTAACCCCACGCCCCACTTATTCATCGCACCGCTCTCTATATGTCGTGTTGTGATGAACTAAGCGTGCCAGAAAGCGAATCAATGATTAAAGAATAAAAAAAGATTGGCTATAACTTGGGGGAATATACAAAGGAGTAAAACTAACCCCCTCCCGGACAGGAGAGGGCGAGGAGGAGCGGGTTACACTTCTTCCATGCGACCCAGCAGCGCCTGCAGACGATCCTGCCAGCCCTGCTGCTGCTCTCTCAGCTGGCCGTTTTCACGCTCCAGCTCTTCACGGCTATGCTGCGCGCCCTGAACTTCCTGCGCCAGCGAGTTGTTCTTTTCTTTCAGCTCTTCGATTTCCATCTGCAACAGCGTGATGGTATCAATCGCCTGCTGTACTTTTGACTCTAACTTCTCAAACACTTCTAATGACATCGTCATACCTCTCCTGAACTTGCAAGGCGTTGATAGAAACCGTCCGTTTCGTATACGCGTTGACGCCTTAACGAAAATAAGCGCACTACAGTGGTGATGCAGTCGATTGTATGAATCCCCGCCTTCCCTGTCCAGCGACAACCCGCGCAGATTGCGGTTTGCAACACTTTTCAGCCTTTACCTGGCTTATTCGGCGCTTATCGCCGTCGCTTCTCCGGCAATTGTTAATCATTGGGTTAGCGCTGCGCGGCCGTAAACGCTCTTTAATGTGCTACAACACGCGTTTGTGGCGCGAAAACGCTCATTTTCTTGAGCTGGCACACACATTTTGAGTTCGATATTTCTCGTTTTTGTTCGTTAACGATAAATTAACACTATGCCTACATGGCAGCGTGGTCGACGACGACCTTCATACTTACAATAATCACCACTTTGTTTCAGGATTCGATTATGAGCCAAACATCAACACTAAAAGGCCAGTGCATCGCAGAGTTCCTCGGTACCGGGTTGTTGATCTTTTTCGGCGTTGGGTGCGTCGCTGCGCTCAAAGTCGCGGGAGCCAGCTTCGGTCAATGGGAAATCAGCATCATCTGGGGTCTGGGCGTCGCGATGGCGATTTACCTGACCGCGGGCGTGTCCGGTGCTCACCTTAACCCGGCGGTTACCATCGCGCTGTGGCTGTTCGCCTGCTTTGACGGACGTAAAGTTGTTCCTTTTATCGTTGCGCAATTCGCTGGCGCCTTTTGCGCTGCGGCATTAGTTTACGGGCTTTATTACAATCTTTTCCTCGATTTCGAACACTCGCATAATATGGTGCGCGGTAGCGTCGAAAGTCTTGACCTGGCAGGTATTTTCTCCACTTACCCGAACCCGCATATCAACTTCATGCAGGCCTTTGCGGTAGAAATGGTGATAACCGCTATCCTGATGGGCGTGATTCTGGCGCTGACCGACGACGGCAACGGCATCCCGCGCGGCCCGATGGCGCCGCTGCTGATTGGCCTGTTAATCGCCGTCATCGGCGCATCGATGGGCCCGCTGACCGGCTTTGCGATGAACCCGGCGCGCGATCTTGGGCCGAAAACGTTCGCCTGGCTTGCCGGCTGGGGTGAGGTCGCCTTCACCGGCGGCAAAGATATTCCCTATTTCCTGGTGCCGTTGTGCGCGCCGGTGGTCGGTGCCGCTCTGGGCGCGTTCGGCTATCGCAAGCTGATTGGCCGCCACTTGCCCTGCGACATCTGCGAAGTCGAGGAGAAGGACGTCACGTCCACCTCAACGACGCAATCCAAAGCTTCGCTGTAATCTGACTACGAGACTCATACTATGACCGACAAAAAATATATCGTTGCGCTCGACCAGGGCACCACCAGCTCCCGGGCCGTAGTGATGGATCACAATGCCAATATCGTCAGCGTTTCTCAGCGTGAATTTGAGCAAATTTATCCCCGGCCGGGCTGGGTCGAACACGACCCGATGGAGATTTGGGCCTCGCAAAGCTCCACGCTGGTAGAAGTGCTGGCAAAAGCGGATATCAGCTCCGACGAGATCGCCGGCATTGGCATCACCAACCAGCGTGAAACCGCCATCGTCTGGGAACGTGAAACCGGCAAACCGATTTATAACGCCATCGTCTGGCAGTGCCGCCGCACCGCCGAGATCTGCGAGCAGCTCAAGCGTGACGGCATGGAAGAGTATATCCGTCAGGTCACCGGGCTGGTCGTTGACCCGTACTTCTCCGGCACCAAGGTGAAGTGGATCCTCGATCACGTTGAGGGCTCGCGCGAACGCGCTAAGCGCGGCGAGCTGCTGTTCGGCACCGTGGACACCTGGCTGGTGTGGAAAATGACCCAGGGCCGCGTGCACGTCACCGACTACACCAACGCCTCGCGCACCATGCTGTTCAATATCCACGATCTGGACTGGGACGACAAAATGCTCGACGCGCTGGATATTCCGCGCGCCATGCTGCCGGAAGTGCGCAAATCTTCCGAGATATACGGCCAGACCAACATCGGCGGTAAAGGCGGCACGCGTATTCCTATCGCCGGCATCGCGGGCGACCAGCAGGCGGCGCTGTTCGGCCAGCTGTGCGTCAAAGAGGGGATGGCGAAAAACACCTACGGCACCGGCTGCTTTATGCTGATGAACACCGGCGAGAAAGCGGTTGCCTCGACCCACGGCCTGCTGACCACCATCGCCTGCGGCCCGCGCGGCGAAGTGAACTACGCCCTGGAAGGGGCGGTCTTTATGGCCGGCGCCTCTATTCAGTGGCTGCGCGACGAGATGAAGCTGATCAACGACGCGTTCGATTCCGAATATTTCGCCACCAAGGTGAAGGATACCAACGGCGTATACGTGGTTCCGGCGTTTACCGGCCTCGGCGCGCCCTACTGGGACCCGTACGCTCGCGGCGCGATCTTTGGCCTGACCCGCGGCGTAAATGCTAACCACATTATCCGCGCAACTCTGGAGTCTATCGCCTATCAGACCCGCGACGTGCTGGAGGCGATGCAGGCTGACTCCGGCATCCGTCTGCACGCGCTGCGCGTCGACGGCGGCGCGGTCGCCAACAACTTCCTGATGCAGTTCCAGTCCGATATTCTCGGCACCCGCGTCGAGCGCCCGGAAGTCCGTGAAGTCACGGCGCTGGGTGCGGCCTACCTGGCCGGTCTGGCGGTCGGCTTCTGGCAGAACCTGGACGAACTGCAGGAGAAAGCGGTGATCGAGCGCGAGTTCCGTCCGGGGATCGAAACCACCGAACGTAACTACCGCTACAGCGGCTGGAAAAAAGCGGTGAAACGCGCCCTGGCGTGGGAAGAGCACGAAGAGTAATCCCGCCGATACGGCCCCGGTAGCGCAGCGCTTGCCGGGGCGACGGCTTCATGCGCAACGTTTTTTCTTCGCCCGGATTAAGGTGCCCGGCACCGCCTCCGGGCCTCTTTTTCGTCCCGCCACACGAATGCCTTTTCCCCACACCTTTTCGGCGGAATTATTTTTCCGTAAACGCTGGCAAACGTTTGCTTTTGCACTATAGTCCGCTAAAATCCCCGCTTTGCCACCTTGGGATTGCTTGTGATGTCCGTGAATACCGCCGAGCCAGAAAATGCGCAACCGGTTGCGCATAAACAAACCAGCGAATTAATCTACCGCCTCGAAGACCGCCCCCCGCTTCCACAAACGCTGTTCGCCGCCTTCCAGCACCTGCTGGCGATGTTCGTCGCGGTGATCACGCCGGCGCTGTTAATTTGCCAGGCTCTGGGTCTTCCCGCCCAGGATACGCAGCACATTATCAGCATGTCGCTGTTCGCGTCCGGCGTGGCATCGGTTATTCAGATTAAGGCCTGGGGACCGGTCGGCTCCGGACTGCTCTCCATCCAGGGCACCAGCTTTAACTTCGTCGCCCCGCTAATTATGGGCGGTACCGCGCTAAAAACCGGCGGCGCCGACGTGCCGACGATGATGGCCGCGCTGTTCGGCACCCTGATGCTGGCCAGCTGCACGGAAATGGTCCTCTCCCGCATTCTGCACCTTGCGCGACGCGTCATTACCCCGCTGGTCTCCGGCGTGGTGGTGATGATTATCGGCCTGTCGCTGATTCAGGTTGGCCTGACCTCCATCGGCGGCGGCTACGCGGCGATGGCCGACCACACCTTCGGCGCGCCGAAAAACCTGCTGCTGGCGGGTATCGTGCTGGGGCTGATTATTATTCTTAACCGTCAGCGCAACCCCTACCTGCGCATCGCTTCGCTGGTGATCGCGATGGCGGCCGGCTACCTGGCGGCCTGGCTGCTCGATATGCTCCCCGCCAATACCGCGCCGACCGACGGCGGCCTGATTATGGTGCCGACCCCGTTCTATTACGGCCTGGGGATCGACTGGAACCTGCTGCTGCCGCTGATGCTGGTGTTCATGATCACCTCCCTGGAAACCATCGGCGATATCACCGCCACTTCCGACGTCTCCGAGCAGCCGGTTTCCGGCCCGCTGTATATGAAGCGTCTCAAGGGCGGCGTGTTGGCCAACGGCCTGAACTCGTTCGTCTCGGCGGTATTTAATACCTTCCCGAACTCCTGCTTCGGCCAGAATAACGGCGTGATCCAGCTCACCGGCGTGGCCAGCCGCTACGTCGGTTTTGTGGTGGCGCTGATGCTTATCGCGCTCGGGCTGTTCCCGGCGGTCAGCGGCTTCGTGCAGCATATCCCCGAGCCGGTGCTCGGCGGCGCGACGCTGGTGATGTTCGGTACTATCGCCGCATCCGGCGTGCGTATCGTCTCCCGCGAGCCGCTGAACCGCCGGGCGATCCTGATTATCGCCCTGTCGCTGGCGGTGGGTCTCGGCGTCTCCCAGCAGCCGCTGATCCTGCAGTTCGCCCCCGACTGGCTGAAGAACCTGCTCTCTTCCGGTATCGCCGCCGGCGGTATTACGGCGATTGTGCTGAATCTGGTCTTCCCGCCAGAGAAAAATTAATCCGGGCCCGCTCCCCGGCCGTGCGCTGCGGCCGGGGCAACTTCACGTATTACGTTCTTCGCTGCTTCACATCCTCTTATTCGCCCATTCCTGTCTTGAGGATTGCGCATAATTCGGGCATAACAGCCTTATGTGCCTCGCTCAGGATGTAAGATCATGAAATTTCCTGGAAAGTTGATTCTCTGGCTGCTGACCGTTCTGCTGGTCGCGATCGTTGCCGCCTGGTTCCTGCTACAGACCCACTGGGGCGCGCGTCAGGCCAGCGCCTGGCTGAGCGACGGCACCGGCTGGCAGGTCTCCTTCGATGCGATGGATCACGACTTCTCGGCGCCTCTCCACCTGCGGCTGCAAAACGTGACGTTCGGTCGCGACGGTAAGCCGCCGACGCTGGTCGCCAAAACGGTGGATATCGGCTTCAGCTCCCGCCAGTTCAGCGATCCGCTGCATGCCGATGAGATTGTGCTCAGCGACGGGACGTTAAACCTCTCCCCCTCCTCCGCCTCTTTGCCTTTTGCCGCCGATAGCCTGCAGCTGCGCAATATGGCGTTCAACAGCCCGGAAACCGGCTGGGACCTGAGCGCGCAGCGGGTAACCGGCGGAGTCAGCCCGTGGGCGCCGGAAGCGGGCAACGTGCTGGGGAAAAAAGCGCAGATTCAGATGAGCGCGGGTTCGCTGACCCTCAACGGGGTTGAGGCCAGCAACGTCCTGATTCATGGTGCTATCGATAATGGCGAAGTCACGCTCTCTACCCTCGGCGCCGACGTTGCCCGCGGAACGCTAACCGGCAACGCTAAACGCAGCGCCGACGGCAGCTGGCTGGTTGATAATCTGCAGCTGAATGAAACCCGCCTGCAGAGCGATAAAGCGCTGGCTGACTTCTTCGCTCCGCTGACCACCGTCCCTTCGCTGCAAATTGGCCGCCTCGACGTCACCGATGCCAGCCTACAGGGAACCGACTGGGCGGTCACCGGCCTGGACCTCAGCCTGCGCAATCTGACCCTGAGCCACGGCGACTGGCAGAGCGAGGACGGTACCCTGTCGATGAACGCCAACGAATTCATTAACGGCTCGCTGCACTTCCTCGATCCTATCCTGAACGCCGAATTCTCGCCGCAGGGTATCGCCCTGCGTCAGTTTACCTCGCGCTGGGAAGGCGGGATGGTGCGCACCTCCGGCCGCTGGCTGCGCGACGGCAAGGCGCTGGTGCTGGATGACACCGCCTTTGCCGGGCTGGAATATACCCTGCCGGAAAACTGGAAACAGCTGTGGATGGAGCCGCTGCCGACGTGGCTGCAGAGCCTGACGCTGAAGAAATTCGGCGCCAGCCGCAACCTGGTTATCGATATCGACCCGCAGTTCCCGTGGCAGGTCACCGCCCTCGACGGCTACGGCGGCGAGCTGCAGCTGGTGAAGGATCGGCGCTGGGGCGTATGGAACGGCAGCGCAACGCTCAACGCCGCCGCCGCCACCTTTAACCGCGTTGACGTCCGGCGCCCGTCGCTTAAGCTCAGCGCCAACGCCTCAACGGTCAATATCAACGAACTTAGCGCCTTTACCGAGCGCGGTATTCTGCAGGCCACCGCCGCGGTGTCGCAGCTCCCCCAGCGCCAGGTTAACCTCAGCCTGAACGGGCGCGGCGTACCGTTAAGCGTCCTGCAGGCGTGGGGCTGGCCCGCGCTGCCGGTTTCCGGTGACGGTAACTTCCAGCTAACCGCCAGCGGCAGCGTGCTGGCCGATGCGCCGCTCAGGCCGACGGTTAACGGCCAGCTCAGCGCGACCAATATGGAAAAACAGCAGGTTGCGCAGGTGATGCGCAGCGGCGAGGTAAGCGGCACCCAGCCCGCGTCTGTCGCTCCTTAATTTCCTCGTCCTCCAGCCTTCTCCCTGCCGGGAGAAGGCCTCGCCATATTTCCCGCCCCTGAAACCTGTTGCCATTTTGCGGCTGTTTGTACCTATTTCCCGCAACATGTTCCTTTCAAAATGCAGAATTGCTATAACCAAAACGCTGGAAGTAAAAAATAATTAAAGTCCCTGTACCTACAAAAATAAAAGGAACAACTATGTCCGCAATACGTCAACATGCGCTGGAGAATATGCAAAAATTCTCCAGAGCGATGATCGGTGCTGTATTGTTCTTGCCGGTCATCGGTTTAATTCTGGCACTCAGTTCTGTCTTAACCAACCCAACATTAATTTCCGAAACCAGCTTTTTACATCAGCTTGGCCAGCTGCTCGGCGATACCTTCTGGCCATTATTCGGCAATCTCGGATTACTCTTTTGCGTGGGTATTAGCTACGGTCTGGCAAAAGATAAAAAAACGGAAGTGGCGCTGGTTTCGGTCATGTGTTTTATCATGTTCCTGGGGGCCAACCACTCATGGCTGGAGCATACTCACGGCATTGCCGAAAAAATTAACGGTGAATATTACGGCACCGGCCAGACGCAGCTCTTAGGGTTTGTCGTCGTCGATATGGGAGTATTCCTCGGCATTATTCTCGGCTGCACCATCGCCTGGGTACATAATAAAGTCTCCACCATTGAGCTACCCGGCGCGCTGTCGATGTACGGCGGCGCGAAGCTGACCCTGGTGGCCATGACGCCCGTCATCATTTTCTACGCCATCGCCTTCACCTGGATCTGGCCGTTTATGACCCACGGCATCGCGGCGTTAACCGGGTTTATGAAAAACGCCGGCGTCGCGGGCGTCTTCGTCTACGGTTTCTTTGAAAAATTCCTCATCCCCACCGGCCTGCACCATTTCGTGTGGTCGCCGTTCCAGCTGACGCAGATCGGCGGCACGCTGAACGTTGACGGCCAGGTCGTTTCCGGCACCCAGGCGATTTTCCTCGCCTATATGCGCCATCCGGATCTCACCCCGGTGATGAACGACGCCCTGCGCTTCTCCCAGCAGGGGATGACCACGATTTTCGGCCTGGCCGGCGCCTCTCTGGCGTTTTACCACACCGCGAAGCCTGAGAAGAAAATGCTGGCTAAGGCGATTCTGCTGCCCGCCATTATCACCTCAATGCTGACCGGGATTACCGAGCCCATTGAGTTCACCTTCCTGTTTGTTTCGCCGCTGCTGTGGGTGATTCACGCCACGTTAACCGCCGCATCCCAGGCAATTTGCGACATCTTTACCGTTCGCCCGTGGGGCGCATCCGGGCTGATCGAATTCCTGATTTATAACCTGCCGCTGCCGGTTTCGTTAACGCGCTGGCCCGGCTACGTGCTGATCGGCATCGGGCAGTTTGCCGTCTACTACGTTATTTTCCGCACCCTGGTAGTAAAACTGAATTTAAAAACCCCGGGCCGCGAAGACGACGAAAATGTGAAGCTATATAGCAAAGCGGACTATCGTAAAAAAATGAACGATAAGTCGGCGGTCACCGATGAAATTATTAATGGCTTAGGCGGCAAGGATAATATTATTTCCATTGATAACTGCTTCACCCGCCTGCGGGTTGCAATTAAAAATATGCAACTGGTTGACGACGATATATTGAAAAGCACCGGTGCCAATGGCGTCGTACGCAACAGAAATGAAGTACAGGTTATTTATGGCGTCAAGGTGGGACAGGTTCGTTCCCGGGTTGATAGCTGGCTCGCAGAAAATTAATCAGGAGTTATTTATGAAATTAACCGTATTAGGCGGGGGCGGCGTTCGCTCCGCGTTCCTGGCAAAATCACTGGCTTATAACGCGCACCGCATTGGCTTAACGGAAGTGGTATTTCTCGACAGCTCCGCTGATAACCTGGCCATCTTTGGCGAGATCGCCCGCTACGTCTTTCAGGCTATCCGCCCGGATATTCACTTTAGCGTTACCCGCGACCCGGTCGCCGCGCTGACGAATACCAACTACGTTATTACCACCCTGCGGGTCGGCGGCGACGAGAGCCGTATTCGCGATGAGCGCATTGCGCTTGAGCATAATACTTTAGGCCAGGAAACCACCGGCGCCGGCGGTTTTGCCATGGCGATGCGCTCGATTCCGGCGATTCTGGACTACTGCCGGCTCATCGAAGAGCACGCCGCCGAGGACGCGATCCTGTTTAACTTCACCAATCCGTCAGGGCTGGTGACCGAGGCGATTATCAAGTCCGGCTTTAAGCGCCGGGTGTACGGTATCTGCGATGCGCCATCGGAGCTGATTCGCGAACTGCCGGAGATCCTCGGCTGCGACGAGCGTGACCTTGGCGTCGAGTGCTACGGCCTGAACCACTTCTCGTGGTTTACCCACTTCACGGTGCGCGGAGAGGACGTGACCGAGCGCCTGATCGCCAGCCCGGACCTCTATCGTAAAACGGCGATGCAGTACTTCTCGCCCGAGCTGGTTGAACTGTGCGATAAGCAGCTGCTGAACGAATATCTCTACTATTACTACTACCGCGAAGTGGCGTTAAAAGCGATTCAGGAAGCGCCGGAAACCCGCGGGGAGCAGATCGCCCGCATCAACCGCGATATGCGCGATGAGCTGCAAACCGTTGACGTACAGGCCAATCCGGAGGCGGCGTTCAATATCTGGATGAAGCACTACCTGCGCCGGGAAAACAGCTATATGCAGAATGAGTCGCAGCAGGAGAAGTTCCATACCCGCGAGCCGCTCACCCTGCAGCAGTTTATCGAAGAGCCGGATACCGGCGGCTACGCGGGCGTAGCGCTGGATATTCTGGAAGCGGTCAACAGCACCACCACCAAGCGTATCGTAGTGTCGATATCCAACAACGATACCCTCGACTTCCTGCGCCCGGACGACGTGATTGAGATTAGCTGCGATCTGAGCAAAGACGGCCTGAAGCCGGTCACCCCGGCGCACGTGCCGACGGCGCAGAAGAACATGATCGCCAGCGTCAAAGAGTATGAGCGCCTGGCGGTGGCGGCGATCCTGCAGCGGGATAAGTCGCTGGCGATACGGGCGCTGATGGCCCATCCGCTGGTCGGCTCCTGGTCGCTGGCGCAGAAGCTGGTTAACGCCTACCTCGACGATAAGCTGGTTGCCGACTGGCGGTAGTCTCCGCCGGCCTCCGGGCTGCAGCCTCAGCGCCGCAGCCCGGAAGCGCTGCGGCGCCGCGTCTAAGGGGCATCGCCCGTATTCCCTTTTGAAGTCTGGATAAACCACATCTTCAGGAAGCGCTCAAAGCCTAATATGCAGTAGCCGAAAAACGGGTTGCTCCAGTAAATATCATCATCAAACTTCTGCGGGTCGTGAATAATAAACGCGGTATCCGCCGCCTGGGCCAGCGGGCTTTGATAGTCGCCGGTAAAGCAGACCAGGTTAATCTCTTTCCCCTCCAGCGCCTTCACCCAGTTTAACGCCGAGCTGCTGCGCCCCGATTTAGAAATTATCCAGATCGAGTCGAATTTGGCGGCGTTTTTTTGCTCAAGAATTTCATAATCCGGCCACAGCGCAAGGCTGGCGTTTACGCCGGTCACCAGAAACTTATTATAAATATATTGCGCAATCAGCTGCGAGAAGCCGCTGCCGTGAACCAGAATGCGGTGCTGCTGCAGGCTTTCCAGCAGCGGGGTGATCTGCTCCGCCGGCAGAATGCTCATATAGTCGATGTCGTTGGTGACATCGAGCTTAGGCATGGTGATATTGAATTTAATAAAATAGACCAGCTCCAGCCAGCCGCTGAACTTGAGCTTCTTTGCCAGACGCACCAGCGAAGAGGGGTTGCTGTAGCAGCGCTCGGCGACGGCGCGGATCCCCTCCCGCACGCAGCGTTCAGGATCGTGCTGAATAGAGCGCAGGACGGTCATTTCCGTTTTGCTCAGCTTAACGTCACGAAAGATGTTTTCTAAATCCATTCCGGGCTCCTCTCAGCGGCAGAGTACGCTACCACCGAACGGCAAAACTGTCTGTGGCGTGAGTCACCGGAATGAAACAGAAATTACTTTTTTAGAATAAATGGAATAAAAAAACCTTTTACCGCCGCGGCATCGGGCGTGGTTAGCAAAAAAGCGGCGCCGTTGTCCCTCCATCGGAGCGGCGCTTCAGGCTTTTCTTAACTCCAGCGGCGTCGTGCGCAGCATCTTTCCGGGCGTTTGCGAGGGGATAATCGACGCGAGAACCCCGCCGAAGGGGAGATTGCGCTAACGCGCGGGAATGTAAAAAAGTGTAAGCCACGGATTTTGAAGGGATTTGACCAGGAGTGTTCTGTAAAGTCCAGTTTTAACAGTAAAAAAGTGCGTTTAGGTATGTGGTAAATGCCTGAAAGTAGCTATAATGCGCCCCGCCTCCATGTAGCAATCGAGGCGCGGAAGATCGTCATCTCCGGTGAGGTGGCTGGACTTCAAATCCAGTTGGGGCCGCCAGCGGTCCCGGGCAGGTTCAACTCCTGTGATCTTCCGCCAGTTGCTCCGCTGCTATCCTAGAACGTCTAAAAATCCCTTTATTTTAAATACATATAGAAAATCCCTCATCCGTAATCGTCTGACAAGTTCTCCCTGAATCCATGAAAAATATATAGTGATGTGTATAGATTTTTATACACATTTTTGACTTATACACATGGCACTTACAGACATACAAATCAGACGAGCAAAGGCTCAAGACAAGCGCTACATATTGAATGACGGACAAGGCTTATCGTTACTCGTCAATCCAGACGGTTCAAAGGGCTGGTGCTTCCGCTTTCGTTTTGCCGGTAAAGCAAGGCTAATGTCATTTGGTAGCTACGCCTCGCAGAAGCACGAGAGAAACGAGATACGGCCCGTAAACAGGTCACAAATGGCATTGATCCAGTCGAAGAACGTAAAGCCCAAAAGCTGGCACAGCAACTCTCAACAGAGAATTCATTCGAAGCCATATGTCGAGAATGGCACGCCAACAAAGCTGACCGCTGGACAGTGGCCTATCGCGAAGAAATCATTAAGACATTCGAGCAAGATGTGTTCCCGTTCATTGGTAAACGTCCTATCAGTGAAATCAGACCGTTAGAACTGCTTGAAGTATTGCGACGAATAGAGAAGTGTGGAGCACTAGAGAAAACGCGTAAGGTGCGTCAGAGGTGCGGTGAGGTTTATCGCTACGCAATCATAACTGGCCGTGCTGAATACAATCCTGCGCCTGATTTAGCCATCGCTCTAGCCGTTCCTAAGCAAAAACATCATCCATTTCTATCTGCCGAAGAATTGCCTCATTTTATTCGGGATCTCGAAGCGTATACCGGTAGCATCATCACCAAAAATGCTACGAAGATAGTCATGTTGACTGGTGTAAGAACGCAGGAGATGCGCTTTGCTACGTGGGAAGAGGTTGACCTTGAGAAAGGTATATGGGAAATCCCCGCTGAACGTATGAAAATGCGTAGGCCTCACATTGTTCCACTATCTACTCAGGTGCTCGATTTATTCAAGCAGCTCAAGCCATTAACCGAACATTATCCCTATATTTTTATTGGTAGGAATAACCGTAGCAAATCTATCTCTAAAGAAAGCGTGTCACAAGTGATTGAATTACTAGGTTACAAAGGACACGCAATAGGTCACGGATTTAGACATACGATGTCGACAATTTTGCATGAACAAGGATTTGATAGTGCATGGATTGAAATGCAGTTAGCACATGTAAATAAGAACAGTATTCGTGGAACATACAATCATGCACAATATATTGAAAATCGAAAAACAATGTTGCAATGGTATAGTGATAAACTAAAGGGAGTACAACTCCCTTATCATTTACTTGACATTGTTATAGCTCATAAGATCTTGTTCCAATCGCTCGCTATTGTAGTATTTGTCCTCGTTAAAGGCTATTATCTGACCATCATTTCTAAACCAATATTTCTTTATACCACTATTCACTTCGATCGCGTACTTCATGAATTCATCCCACTTTAATTCTAAAACAACCAAATTATCACTTAGCGATTCAAGATTTCCATCTGGGAATAATTCATTGTAATAGTAAAGCTTAGCATAGTGCGATTTATTTATTCTTCTCAAATTAAGGTGATGATTTCTTTTTTCCAGTCTACCTGTTAACGCATTAAAAACATGATAAGCAATAAAAAACCTATGTAACTCTTCATCCGTAAGTCTCAATTTTGACAAAGAGTTTTTCTGGAATAATTTCTTTTGCGATCCTTGGTTAATATGACCATTCGCAGAAAAATAGATGCGGAGAAAAAGATTTCGCTCTATCACTTGATAAGATTCGATATAACCACTTTTCAAACCATCTGCAAATTCGCCTCTTTTCCTTTCATATAGTAAACCATATTTATCAAACACTATTTTTTGTACTTTCTGATGAATTGAATCATTTGCGAAACGATCCGCATTAATAACAGGAGTTTGCTTATTGGTCGTCTCTGAGATAGCATCAATTAACTCTAACTTGTCGGTATGACTATCATTATCAATTAATGTTATAACCTTTAGTAAAACTTCTTTACCATCAAATATTGCCTCAACATCATTATCTATATTCTCCTCATAAATCCTACTGAGGATATACGAGGTCTGCCCACCATTTATTATCTGAGGATTCTTAACGCTTAATTGTGCTTTATTTTTCTGGCCAATCCTTTCATTGATATATGTTTCATCGAAAATCATTGTTATTCCATTATTATACAATGCGAACTCATTTGTTTCGCTTCCAAGAATTGTCTTTCTTATTGAGTTATTAACAATTTGCCCCTCCAACTCCAAGTAACTTCTCGGATTGTATTTTAAAATTGAATTTTTATATTTACTCATTATTTTAGCGATTTCAATAACAGGGGCAAACAAAACTGTTATCTCACAATCACTAACTTTTGTTTTTACGGTATAACTAATCTTGCTACCTGCATTTTTATTAGATAAATCCATTGGTATACATATATCATGCGCAGTGAACAATGTTCCGGACACTACAGGAAATACTAATTCACTGTAAGTTCGTGTATAGTCGAAAACTATCGAAGCGTATCCATCAGTTATACTCAATAAACTTCAAAGTGCAGATTGTTTCAGGGAGCCACATTAAGTCCTGCAGATGAAAATATTTATTTTTGACTTTATTGAGTATTTTAACCTTGGTCTTTATTATCAGCAGCCATTAACTCCAGCAGATTTCCATCAGGATCCCGAAAGAAAACAGATTGTGATGGCTGACCTGAACTCGTTTCACGGGGCACCGGGCCATGGATTATTTCGATATCGTTTTTCTCAAGTAGCTCTAACACGCTGAGAATTGTCCCTCCCCACCGGAAGCATAAATCAGCACTCCCTGGCATTGGCCTTTTAGCTACAAGTTCCACGCCATTCTCAACCTGATGTAAACTCAGGACAATATCACCCAGCGATACCTGCCTTACAAGCAGTTTCCCAAAGGGGGCGTACTCTGCATGAATTTTTGCACCAAACAATTTATCGTAAAAACAGTAAGATACTTCAAGGTCGGCAACAGTTATTGCAACATGATCAATGAGAGTTATTTTGTTCACAGGTGAACACCTTACGCTATACGTCGTTATGTCTCTGACACGGAACTGAGCACCTGAAAATTGTCGTTGATACGACAGCCCAGTTTCTGCCCCAGTTCCGGCAGGGTTCGTTCAAAAAATCCTCTTATCGCGTCCCTGAAGGCTTTCGCTGACGCAAAATACCGGTTATTCCGCACATGCTCATTCATCACCTTCCACAACCGTTCTGTCGGGTTCAGGTTCGGGCTGTACGGCGGCAGATAATGCAGTTCAATATTCATCACGAAGGCCCAGTCCTTAACCAGCGATGCCCGGTGATAAGGCGCACCGTCCAGTATCAGATGCACTTTCTGCGACACCGGATAAGTCTGGCGAACTGCAATAAAAAAACGGCAGATAGCATCCGCATTAATCTGCGGATAATCACGGGTCACCGTCCGGGCCAGGTCGTTCACGCTGAGGGCGCTGATGATGTTCAGGCGGGTCCGGCTCCCGGTGGTTTTCACCGCTTTCAGTTCCCCCTTTCTTATCCAGCCACAGCTCAGCTTCGTTGACTGCGTCGGATGTACCGCATCCATAAACAGAATGGGTTCGCTGTCACCGGCAGCCTGCTTCAGCGCTTCATAATGCGTCATGAACTGCTGCTGTTGTGCCGGGCAGAACTTATGGGGAATACCTGACGGTTTTTTCCAGGTGAACCCGTTGCGGTGAAGCCACTTATTCATACCCGGAATGCTGTAGCGCACACCGAAGCGGTCACGGACAAGCGACACGATACTGGCCGTCGTGATGTGAACAGTGTCAGTCAGAAGCTGACGAAGTTCGGCAGACTCCCCGGGAGTCAGATGCTCCTGCGAACCGCCGTTATCAGAGGTGAGCTTACCGTCGCTGAGATAATCCGATAGATGACGCAGAACCGTGGTCTCATGAATGAGCTGAGACTGCGCAATCATGGCAGGAGACCAGCCCTGAGCAGAAAGCAGCACGCAGCGTATCCGGTCGCAGACACGGCGGTCACGACTCTGCCGGTGCTGAGCCTCAAGGGCGGCAATCTGTGCGGAGGTCAGTTTTACGTTCATGGCCTGAGCATGATCCTCAGCACCGACGAAATCAAGCAGTTTCAATGATCACGGGTATAGTTTCTTTAAACGATTCTGAGGTATGTCCTTTAAATTAGCCAAAATTATAATCTTATAAGAATACCTAGCAATATCTGACAACTCACTTATTTCTCTTTGTAGTTGTTTGATTTTCCCATTATATGAATTACCATTATCATCACGATCATTCCCACCGAGTATATTATCAACATCCATACAAAGTATTTCATCGTAGGATATGTCCTTTGACTCAAAGTTATCTTTAGTTGTTCTGAATTTAGACTGTATTATATAAATATGCTTGGATTCATTATCGATATAATATCCATCTATTCCACCATCATAACTTCCGTCAGTTATAAACCTTTCTCGCTCAACAAAACTCATTAATCCAAAGCTTACCTTTAAATACAAGTGAATATATGCTCTTGCTCTAGCGGAATTTACCTTCTCTATATCTGATGAATCGGGCCTATAGGTCTTAGTTTGCTTATCTGGAGCTTCATATCTTATCTTGTCCAAAATACTAACTAGCATCTGATACTTCATAAAATCCTCAACATAATAGTTAATGTGAAGATAAAATAAACATGTGATCTACAAAAATCAATGAAAGCAATCACATGAATGAAAAATTATGACTAGTTTAAAATTCTTGAGCTAGTGAACTTAAAGGCACTGGGAGCGAACATTAAATATCTACATCAGCGCGCAATGCTCTCCCCACCACGCCTGCCCGCTTAAGGAACCGCTTTTAATGCAGGTGCAAAGGTGGCCTCAGGCTGCGCCGCTATCATCCCGCGCCAGCCACGTAACTATCTCTATCACGCCTATCTGGTCTATATGGAATCGCAGGGTTACAAAAATGTGCTCAGTCTGAAAATGTTTGGACTTGGATTGCCGTTAATGCTGAAAGAGTACGGACTGAATTAAGATAAACGACGGACAAATCAGGACATGCAGACCAACCTGACCCTCAGGGAGGAAAGCAACGCTGACTGGCTGCTGAAATGCGGAGAAAGAACGGCGTAATGACCAATTCGAACCGGCGAAAGCCGGTTCTTTACGCCCATTCTTCACCATTAGTGAAGAATATTCGTCACCCCGCACTCACCTATCACCACCTAATGAATTGATTAATAAAGATAAATATTTTTCATTTAGATTGTGATGAGTTATCTGCAAAATCATTAATTGTTTTGCATCGAAATGAGGTAAGTTATAAACTGCATTAATCGTATAAAAATCGAGCATGCATGATGCTTACTACTCAACAAAAGCATGTTTTGGAAACAGATGGGCATATATTCATTTCGGAATTTCTGATGTAGCCCCCTGAAACACCGGACAGTAGCTGTATCTCCAGATAAGAGATAGGCTTAAATATATGTCTAACAACCATGTTAATTTTGAGATGACCGGGATCCTGTTAGGGCAAGAAGCCCGTAAGCGTAAGACTCCGCAAGAGAAAATTGCCATCATCCAGCAAACAATGGAGCCGGGTATGAATGTCTCCCACGTTGCTCGTCTGCACGGTATTCAGCCCAGTCTGCTGTTTAAATGGAAGAAGCAATATCAGGAAGGTAGCCTCACCGCCGTTGCGGCCGGAGAGGAAGTGGTTCCGGCTTCGGAGCTGGCGACTGCACTCAAACAGGTCCGGGAACTACAGCGTCTCCTGGGTAAGAAGACGATGGAAGTTGAGATCCTCAAAGAAGCGGTGGAGTACGGCCAGTCGCGAAAATGGATAGCGCACGCGCCCTTGTTGCCAAAGGACGGGGAATAGCTCTGGTTAGTCGCACCATGAGCGTGTCGCGTGCGCAGTTATCACTGCGGGTGAGCCGCTCTGCCGACTGGCAGGACAGGCGCAGCAACCAGCGTAATGACGAAGCTGATGCAGAGATACTGTCGGAGATCCTCGGCATCATCAGCGACATGCCCAGCTACGGTTACCGGCGGGTGTGGGGTATCCTGCGTAAGCAACGCCGTGTAGAGGGACTTCCACCGGTGAACGCCAAACGGCTTTACAGGATAATGAGCGAGCATAACCTGCTGTTGTTGCGTGATAAACCAGAGCGTCCGAAGCGGGAGCATAAAGGCAAAATCGCGGTAGCGGAAAGCGATATGCGCTGGTGTTCAGACGGCTTCGAGTTCGGTTGTGACAACGGCGAGAAGCTTCGGGTGACGTTCGCACTGGACTGTTGCGACCGGGAGGCCATAGACTGGGCAGCGAGCACGGGAGGCTACGACAGTTCAACGGTACAGGATGTGATGCTGAGGTCAGTGGAAAGGCGCTTCGGTAGCACGCTGCCGGGTAAACCAGTGCAGTGGCTGACAGATAACGGTTCAGCGTACACCGCGCATGAAACGAAGAAGTTCGCGCGAGAACTGAATCTGGAGCCGTGTACAACAGCGGTGAGCAGCCCACAAAGTAACGGCATGGCCGAACGGTTCGTGAAAACGATGAAGGAAGATTACATCGCGTTCATGCCAAAACCAGATGTGGGAACAGCGCTACAGAACCTTGCAGCGGCGTTCAATCACTACAATGAAAATCACCCGCACAGTGCGCTGGGATATCACTCTCCGAGAGAGTACCGGCGGCAGCGGGCATCGTTAACTTAAGATACAAAAGCTGTCCGGAGATGGCGGGTCAAGATCAAATGCAAACAGGCAGTCCAGGCAATAAAGAAATCAGGATTAATACGCGTGATACAAAACCGTGAGTCTGTTCAAACTCGTTTTTGAGCAGGCGAGAGGTTGGACAAGCCCGGCAGGCGCGTCAGTCGGTCACATTGGAATATACTTCATGTATACCATTCATAAACAGGAACTCTCATATTATTGTGACCACATAAGTGATACCATGAATACCAATACCACTTAAACGTTACCACAAGGCCAAAAAATGTTCGTTTTCGGTTATCTCCGGGCATCGACATCAGAGCAGGATGCCAGTCGTGCGAAAAATGCACTGAAAGCATTCGCTAACCAGCACGGTCAACGTATTGCCGGCTGGTATATTGATAATGTATCCGGAACGACAATGAACCGCCCTCAACTGGTCAGGCTTCTTGAGGATGCGGAACCCGGTGATGTCATTCTCATCGAACAGGTCGACAGACTTACACGCCTGGATGATGCCGGCTGGGAGACTCTCAGAAAACAGCTCACCGACAAACAGCTGGCCATAGTCAGTCTTGACCTGCCAACCAGCCATCTGGCGCTGACCCGTGTCGCCAGCGATGATTTTACCCGCAGCATGCTGAAGGCCGTCAATGGCATGATGCTGGATATGCTTGCGGCCATCGCAAGAAAAGATTACGAGGACCGGCGACGTCGTCAGGCGGAAGGCATCAGTAAGGCAAAGGCGGAGGGCAGATACCGGGGCAGGGTGGCCGATGCGCAGAAACATGACCTGATACGCACTTTACGCCTGGCTCATGGAAAATCGCTGCGGGAAACTGCCCGCCTGGCAGGCGTATCCAGAATGACTGTAATTCGCGTCTGCAACAAAGAAAAAGCGTAAAGAAGAGGTGCAGGACCACCCCGGCACCGTCCTCTGAAGCCGTGGGCATTCCGCTCTCTGCCTGTGTCAGCGTTTTCCGCGCTGTGATAACATAACCGGGTCATTTTTCAGAGCCAGGGTTGATGAAGAAAAAAAGCAGCACTCCCACTCCCCACGATGCCACATTCCGGCAGTTTCTGACCCAGCCGGATATTGCCCGGGATTTCATGGAACTCCATCTCCCTACAGAGTTACGCGCCATCTGCGACCTCAGCACGCTGAAACTGGAATCCGGTTCGTTTGTCGAGGATGACCTGCGGCAGTATTTCAGCGATGTCCTCTACAGCCTGAAAACCACCTCCGGTGAGGGATACATTCATGTTCTCATCGAGCATCAGTCTTCCCCGGATAAACACATGGCCTCCAGAATGTTCCGCTACGCCATTGCCGCGATGCAGCGCCACCTTGACGCGGGCCACAGGAAATTACCGCTGGTGATTCCGGTGCTGTTCTACAGCGGCAAGCGCAGCCCGTATCCGTACTCCACCCGGTGGCTCGACGGGTTTGACGACCCGGAACTTGCAGGCAGACTCTACACCCGTCCTTTTCCGCTGGTTGATGTGACCGTCATTCCGGATGAGGAAATTGCCGGCCACCGCAGTATGGCTGCTCTGACCCTGCTGCAGAAGCATATTCATCATCGGGACCTTGCAGAACTGGTGGACAGGCTGGCGGCGATTTTGCTGGCCGGATATCTTTCTTCATCCCAGGTATTATCGCTGGTACACTATATCGTACAGGCAGGCGAAACATCGGACGCCGAAGCCTTTGTACGCGAACTGGCACAGCGTGTGCCGCAACACGGAGACGCACTCATGACCATCGCACAACAGCTTGAGCAGAAGGGCATCGAGAAGGGCATCGAGAAGGGCATCCAGTTGGGTGAACAACGTGGTATCGAAAAAGGTGAGCGTGAAGCCTCGCTGAAAATTGCCCGTGCCATGCTGGTCAATGGCCTCGATCTCGATTCGGTCATGAAGATGACCGGTCTGACCGCTGACGACCTTGCGCAGATCCGCCACTAATCATCCTTTCCTCACACACCCAGTCTGGTATCAGCGTAAACTGGTGGGACAGGGAGGCACACTCTTCAGGCTCTGCCTGCCAGCCACAGCGATTAAAGGTCGAGTCCGTCAAGGTGGTGTAAATTCAGTTACAGTCTTCCGGTCCGGTAATGGGCCCGTTATGCGCTGAGTGGCAGCGCTTCGATTACTTCGGTTTCACCAGTCTGGTCTATCTCCGCCATGCTGTGTTGTGGCAGGTAGCGGTTCTGCAACAGCCATTCTTCGTTCTGCTCCGTCAGCACCGCACCCAGCAGCCGCATGATGCTCTCTTCGTTGGGGAAGATGCCCACCACATCAGCACGCCGTTTCACCTCTTTGTTCAGACGCTCCAGTGTGTTCGTGGAGTGGATTTTCACCCGGTGCGCTTTCGGGAAGCCGAAGTACCCCAGCACGTCTGCTTCCGCCTCGTCCATCATCTCCGTGACTGCCGGCGCGCTTTTTTCCAGCTGGCCGGCGACCTCACGCCAGGTCGCATGGGCACTTTTCTCATCGGTCTGCACGAACACCTGTTGCGTAAGCGTTCAGCGAGTGCCGTATTGACGGCTATTTATTGGTGAGATCCACGTTCCAGGGCAGAAGTTCAGCCACTTTGTTGCTGGGCCACTCCGGCAGAACGCTCAGGATATGGCGTAGGTAAGCCTCCGGGTCGATGCCATTCAGCCTGCACGTACCGATCAGACCGTACAGCAGGGCTCCACGCTCACCACCGTGATCGCTCCCGAAGAAGATATAATTTTTCTTGCCAAGGCAGACAGCTCGCAGCGCGCGTTCTGCCACGTTGTTATCAGGCTCTGCCAGGCCATCATCGCAGTAGTAGCACAGCGCATCCCACTGGTTCAGGGCATATGCGAACGCCTCCCCCAGCCGGGATTTTTTCGACAGCGTTGCGCTTTTCTCCTCCAACCACACATGCAGGGATGCCAGCAGCGGCTTACTCCGGGACTGCCTGGCTGCCAGCCGCTCAGTTGCCGGGAGGCCGCGTATTTCCTCTTCTACCGCGTACAGTTCACCGATACGTTTCAGGGCTTCCTCTGCTGTGACCGTCTGAGTACTTATATAGACGTCGTGGATTTTTCGGCGCGCGTGGGCCCAGCAGGCTGCTTCTGTTAGCGGGCCGCCGTCACGCTCTGCACTGAACAACCTGTCGTAACCAGCGAAGGCATCGGCCTGCAGAACGCCATGGTAATGGCGAAGATGTTGTTGAGGATGTTTCCCCTGCCGATCCGGCGAGAAGGCGAACCACGCTGCGGGCGGGTCTGACGACCCCGCGTTCCGGTCATTGCGAACGTACGTCCAGATGCGCCCGGTTTTCGTCTTCTTTCTGCCCGGTGCCAGTACCGGCACCGGAGTGTCATCCGTATGCAGTTTGCGGCAGTCCATCACGTAGCGGTAAAGAGCCTCATCCAGCGGGATCATCAACCGGCAACAGGCATCCACCCAGTTGGAGAGCAGAGCCCGGCTCAGATCCACGCCCTGACGGGCAAAGATTTCGCACTGGCGATATAGCGGCAGGTGTTCACAGTATTTGGCCGTTAACACCCGGGCCAGCAGACCCGGACCGGCGATACCCCGATCGATAGGGCGTGATGGCGCAGGCGCTTCAACGATGCAGTCGCATCGGGTGCAGGCCTTTTTCACCCTGACCGTGCGGATCACTTTCAGAGCGCTGGAGACCAGCTCCAGTTGCTCTGCGCTGACTTCTCTGAGGTATGCCATATCGCTGCCGCAGTCCGGACAGCAGGTTTCGGCGGGCTCCAGCCTGTTTATTTCGCGTGGAAGATGGTCAGGCAGAGGACGGCGATGGCGCGACTGTCGAAGCTGACGCGGAACCTGCTGATCGTTATCCCGGCCGTTGTAACGATCGCTTTGCTGCTCCTGCTGTTTCAGCAGGGCTTCGGCGTCTTCAACCTGTCGGCGAAGTTTTTCGGAGCGGGTACCGAACAGCATCCGCCGTAGTTTTTCTATCTGTGCCCGCAGATGCTCTATTTCGCGCTCTTCGTTCTCTATTTTCTCTTCTGCGCGGGCCAGCGCAGAACGCAGGAACGACTCAGTCTCTGCAACGAGGCTGAGCCGACTGTCTTTCTGGCGAAGCGCGTCTTCCAGCGCGGCGATACGGGCGATATAGTCCTGACTCATGACCTCATTTATAATGCGGTCATGCTCTTTTTACAACATTGTCAGTGAGTTAAGTCGGGCTGTTTTTGGCTGACGCCAGTCCAGCTTATCGAGGAGCATGGCGAGTTGTGAGCGGGTGATGGCGATTTTACCCTCGCGTACAGCAGGCCAGATGAACTGGCCTTCCTCCAGCCGTTTGGTAAACAGGCACAGACCGTCAGCATCAGCCCAGAGGATCTTCACGGTGTCACCTTTGCGGCCACGGAAGATAAACAGGTGCCCGGAGAACGGATTTTCATCAAGTGCATGCTGTACCAGCTCGCCCAGTCCATTGAACGATTTACGCATATCCGTGACGCCAGCAACCAGCCAGATACGGGTGCCTGACGGGAGGGATATCATTGGCTTCTCCCGGTCAGCTCGCGGAGCAGCACGGCCAGCAACTCCGGTGACGGGTTCTCAAGCGTCATTTTGCCGTGGCGGAACTCGACGCAACAGGAGGAGGCGTTCAGCGCTGAGAACTGAGCTGGCTCAGTGTTCATCCTGCCAGATGGAGTCGGATCAGGTACAACCTCAACAGGTAGTATCGTTGGTAGTGATGAAGTCACTACGGTAGCCGGAAGGCGGCGCGATATGCGGCCTTCATTCTGCCAGAGCCGCAGCCATTTGAAGATGACGTTATCATTAACGCCGTTTTCACGGGCAATCTGAGCAACGCAGGCGCCGGGACGGGAAGCCAGTTCAACCATACGGAGCTTGAAGTCATTCGAATAATTCTTGCGGGGTTCTTTTCGCCAGTATTGGGATTCCATACTTAGATGTCCGTCTGTAACAAGTGGGCGTCTAAGTTACCAGTACTGGTTTAATGGCTACATACGGCACTGGGTTTACGCTTACCCTGTTGCAGCGCCGCGCGCACCACTGACTGGTTCGCCCTGCTGACGCGCCCCATCACATTACGCATGAAGTGGACCCGGCAGCGCTGCCAGCTGGCACAGAACACCTGCTGTATTGCCGCTTTCAGCCCGCTGTGCGAGTCGGAGATAACCAGCTTCACGCCTTCCAGGCCGCGTTCCTTCAGGCTCAGCAGGAAGGCCAGCCAGAACGCTTTGGCTTCTGACTCGCCGATATCCATCCTGATCTGGTCAAGTTAAACAGGACACTTTTTTCTCAGCCATCTGTTCATATCGCACTGGCGATAAATACCCATTCGAAGCATGGTTTCTGTCAAGATTGTAATAACGCATATAGTCTGCAACATCACGTTTCATACCTGCCCGCGTCTGCTGCGGGATCAACAGCACCCATTCATGTTTCAAACTGCCCCAAAAACGCTCCATTACCGCGTTATCCCAGCAGGCGCCAACATCTCCCATGCTGCTTCTGAGTCCGTAACTGGTTAACTGCGTTTGGAAGCGCTTGCTGGTATACTGCGCTCCACGATCGGTATGGACGACCAGCCCTGTCGGTGGATTGCGCAGGTTGTAAGCCTGCATGAGAGCCCGGCAAACCAGCGACGATGTCATTCTCTTGTCAATGTGCCAACCGACGATCCGGCGGGAATATAAATCCATGATCGCAGCCAGGTACAACCAGCCTTCACCCGTTTTCAGATACGTAATATCACTCACCCATATCTGGTCCGGTCCGGGAGGATTGAAGTTCTGATTCAACAGATTTGGTGCAAAATCAGCCCCTTTCTTCGGTTTCGTTGTGACCTTCCAGGCACGGCGTTGCCGGCAGAGAAGTCCCTCTTCGCTCATGATTTTTCTAACGCGCCAACGACTTATGGTGACGCCTTCTTCACGGAGCTTTTTAACCAGCGTTCGGCTCCCGGCACTTTCCCGACTGGCAGAGAATAACGCCTTGAGCATCACCCTGACTGCGGTATCTTTCGGCGGGCAGGCTATCGGCTTTTTTCGCCAGGCATACCATGCGGACGGGCTAATGCGCATCACGCGACAAAGCGTCCGTAGCCTGTAATTACCTGCGTTATCGAGGATAAACTGGTATCTCACGACATGTGCTTCGCAAAGAAGGCGCTCGCCTTTTTTAATATTTCCTTCTCAATGCGTAACTCTTTGTTTTCTAGACGTAGCCTTCGGAGTTCAGCTTGTTCATCTTCACTAAGCGGACTTTCATGGCGCTGGCGCGCGGCGGCGACCCAACTGCGCAATGTTTTGGCGCTGATCCCCAAAGAAGTTGCGGCACGCGCAATGGAGTAATTTTGCGTCAGCACCAGGGCCACCGTTTCCTTCTTAAATTCTGGCGTAAACTTTCGCTTCTGATTCACTAAACACCTCCATTTTGGATGTAAGTTTAGTGTCCTGATTATTCGACCACAGCATCCCGATAATCTCCCGGCGACCGTCCAGGCTGACCGCGCAGGCGATTATAACGGCCACGCTGACCACCCGGCCGTTCTTGCGGACCTTCACGTAGGTCGCATCCAGCCACAGGTAGGGCCATTCCCCTTCCGGCGGTCACTGCAGGAAGGCCTGCACACGCTCATCGATGCCGCGGCAGATGGACGACACCTGGCTGCGGGAGATGCCGGTCATTCCCATCGACTGGACCAGGGCGTCCACCTTGCGGGTGGAGACGCCATTTATCCACGCCTCCTGGATAACCGCGTTGAGCGCCTTCTCCGACAGCCTGCGGGCCTCGAGGAAGGACGGGAAGTACGAGCCTTCCCGCAGCTTCGGGATGCGCAGGTCCAGCGTACCGAGCCGGGTGTTGTACTGGCGGTCACGATAGCCGTTGCGGTAGGTCTCACGCTCATCACTGCGCTCATGGGGCTCCGCGTTGATGCGCTGGGTGACTGATGTAGCCCCCTGAAACACCGGACAGTAGCTGTATCTCCAGATAAGAGATAGGCTTAAATATATGTCTAACAACCATGTTAATTTTGAGATGACCGGGATCCTGTTAGGGCAAGAAGCCCGTAAGCGTAAGACTCCGCAAGAGAAAATTGCCATCATCCAGCAAACAATGGAGCCGGGTATGAATGTCTCCCACGTTGCTCGTCTGCACGGTATTCAGCCCAGTCTGCTGTTTAAATGGAAGAAGCAATATCAGGAAGGTAGCCTCACCGCCGTTGCGGCCGGAGAGGAAGTGGTTCCGGCTTCGGAGCTGGCGACTGCACTCAAACAGGTCCGGGAACTACAGCGTCTCCTGGGTAAGAAGACGATGGAAGTTGAGATCCTCAAAGAAGCGGTGGAGTACGGCCAGTCGCGAAAATGGATAGCGCACGCGCCCTTGTTGCCAAAGGACGGGGAATAGCTCTGGTTAGTCGCACCATGAGCGTGTCGCGTGCGCAGTTATCACTGCGGGTGAGCCGCTCTGCCGACTGGCAGGACAGGCGCAGCAACCGGCGTAATGACGAAGCTGATGCAGAGATACTGTCGGAGATCCTCGGCATCATCAGCGACATGCCCAGCTACGGTTACCGGCGGGTGTGGGGTATCCTGCGTAAGCAACGCCGTGTAGAGGGACTTCCACCGGTGAACGCCAAACGGCTTTACAGGATAATGAGCGAGCATAACCTGCTGTTGTTGCGTGATAAACCAGAGCGTCCGAAGCGGGAGCATAAAGGCAAAATCGCGGTAGCGGAAAGCGATATGCGCTGGTGTTCAGACGGCTTCGAGTTCGGTTGTGACAACGGCGAGAAGCTTCGGGTGACGTTCGCACTGGACTGTTGCGACCGGGAGGCCATAGACTGGGCAGCGAGCACGGGAGGCTACGACAGTTCAACGGTACAGGATGTGATGCTGAGGTCAGTGGAAAGGCGCTTCGGTAGCACGCTGCCGGGTAAACCAGTGCAGTGGCTGACAGATAACGGTTCAGCGTACACCGCGCATGAAACTGATCTGGTCAAGTTAAACAGGACACTTTTTTCTCAGCCATCTGTTCATATCGCACTGGCGATAAATACCCATTCGAAGCATGGTTTCTGTCAAGATTGTAATAACGCATATAGTCTGCAACATCACGTTTCATACCTGCCCGCGTCTGCTGCGGGATCAACAGCACCCATTCATGTTTCAAACTGCCCCAAAAACGCTCCATTACCGCGTTATCCCAGCAGGCGCCAACATCTCCCATGCTGCTTCTGAGTCCGTAACTGGTTAACAGCGTTTGGAAGCGCTTGCTGGTATACTGCGCTCCACGATCGGTATGGACGACCAGCCCTGTCGGTGGATTGCGCAGGTTGTAAGCCTGCATGAGAGCCCGGCAAACCAGCGACGATGTCATTCTCTTGTCAATGTGCCAACCGACGATCCGGCGGGAATATAAATCCATGATCGCAGCCAGGTACAACCAGCCTTCACCCGTTTTCAGATACGTAATATCACTCACCCATATCTGGTCCGGTCCGGGAGGATTGAAGTTCTGATTCAACAGATTTGGTGCAAAATCAGCCCCTTTCTTCGGTTTCGTTGTGACCTTCCAGGCGCGGCGTTGCCGGCAGAGAAGTCCCTCTTCGCTCATGATTTTTCTAACGCGCCAACGACTTATGGTGACGCCTTCTTCACGGAGCTTTTTAACCAGCGTTCGGCTCCCGGCACTTTCCCGACTGGCAGAGAATAACGCCTTGAGCATCACCCTGACTGCGGTATCTTTCGGCGGGCAGGCTATCGGCTTTTTTCGCCAGGCATACCATGCGGACGGGCTAATGCGCATCACGCGACAAAGCGTCCGTAGCCTGTAATTACCTGCGTTATCGAGGATAAACTGGTATCTCACGACATGTGCTTCGCAAAGAAGGCGCTCGCCTTTTTTAATATTTCCTTCTCAATGCGTAACTCTTTGTTTTCTAGACGTAGCCTTCGGAGTTCAGCTTGTTCATCTTCACTAAGCGGACTTTCATGGCGCTGGCGCGCGGCGGCGACCCAACTGCGCAATGTTTTGGCGCTGATCCCCAAAGAAGTTGCGGCACGCGCAATGGAGTAATTTTGCGTCAGCACCAGGGCCACCGTTTCCTTCTTAAATTCTGGCGTAAATTTTCGCTTCTGATTCACTAAACACCTCCATTTTGGATGTAAGTTTAGTGTCCTGATTATTCGACCACAGCAAACGAAGAAGTTCGCGCGGTCGAGTCCGTCAAGGTGGTGTAAATTCAGTTACAGTCTTCCGGTCCGGTAATGGGCCCGTTATGCGCTGAGTGGCAGCGCTTCGATTACTTCGGTTTCACCAGTCTGGTCTATCTCCGCCATGCTGTGTTGTGGCAGGTAGCGGTTCTGCAACAGCCATTCTTCGTTCTGCTCCGTCAGCACCGCACCCAGCAGCCGCATGATGCTCTCTTCGTTGGGGAAGATACCCACCACATCAGCACGCCGTTTCACCTCTTTGTTCAGACGCTCCAGTGTGTTCGTGGAGTGGATTTTCACCCGGTGCGCTTTCGGGAAGCCGAAGTACCCCAGCACGTCTGCTTCCGCCTCGTCCATCATCTCCGTGACTGCCGGCGCGCTTTTTTCCAGCTGGCCGGCGACCTCACGCCAGGTCGCATGGGCACTTTTCTCATCGGTCTGCACGAACACCTGTTGCAGCGCCGCGCGCACCACTGACTGGTTCGCCCTGCTGACGCGCCCCATCACATTACGCATGAAGTGGACCCGGCAGCGCTGCCAGCTGGCACAGAACACCTGCTGTATTGCCGCTTTCAGCCCGCTGTGCGAGTCGGAGATAACCAGCTTCACGCCTTCCAGGCCGCGTTCCTTCAGGTTCAGCAGGAAGGCCAGCCAGAACGCTTTGGCTTCTGACTCGCCGATACCCATCCCGATAATCTCCCGGCGACCGTCCAGGCTGACCGCGCAGGCGATTATAACGGCCACGCTGACCACCCGGCCGTTCTTGCGGACCTTCACGTAGGTCGCATCCAGCCACAGGTAGGGCCATTCCCCTTCCGGCGGTCGCTGCAGGAAGGCCTGCACACGCTCATCGATGCCGCGGCAGATGGACGACACCTGGCTGCGGGAGATGCCGGTCATTCCCATCGACCGGACCAGGGCGTCCACCTTGCGGGTGGAGACGCCATTTATCCACGCCTCCTGGATAACCGCGTTGAGCGCCTTCTCCGACAGCCTGCGGGCCTCGAGGAAGGACGGGAAGTACGAGCCTTCCCGCAGCTTCGGGATGCGCAGGTCCAGCGTACCGAGCCGGGTGTTGTACTGGCGGTCACGATAGCCGTTGCGGTAGGTCTCACGCTCATCACTGCGCTCATGGGGCTCCGCGTTGATGCGCTGGGTGACATCGGCTTCCATGATGCGGTTGAGCATAAATGCGGTGAGTTCACGCAGAAAGTCCTCACCGCCGGGTTGCATCAGGGTATTGGTGAATGTCATGCTGTTGTCAGCCATCGGTTTGTTCCTTTTGGATAATGTCTTCATACCATTATTACCTTACCGGATAAGCCGATGGCTCTCACCATCCTTCCGAATTTACACCACGTCCTAAGACTCTACCGTTCGCGCGAGAACTGAATCTGGAGCCGTGTACAACAGCGGTGAGCAGCCCACAAAGTAACGGCATGGCCGAACGGTTCGTGAAAACGATGAAGGAAGATTACATCGCGTTCATGCCAAAACCAGATGTGGGAACAGCGCTACAGAACCTTGCAGCGGCGTTCAATCACTACAATGAAAATCACCCGCACAGTGCGCTGGGATATCACTCTCCGAGAGAGTACCGGCGGCAGCGGGCATCGTTAACTTAAGATACAAAAGCTGTCCGGAGATGGCGGGTCAAGATCAAGTATCCAGATCTGTAATTAGTTCAAGGAGATAATCATAATGCTCACGCAGCTTCTGCAGTAATCTTGCAAGGTAGGGCGGAAATTTGTTTGTCTCCAGAATTTCTGCAAAATTCTTTATCAACGCAGGACCTTTTGGGGCGCAGACACCAAACTCCAGTAAAAAAGCATGCATCTGATTGGTGGTTTTCACCTTATCCCTGACAAGCGATTCTCTTACCCGATGCAAGGCGTGCATCACCTGCTGAGACTCCGTTCTGGGCTGAACAAACCTCATTGACGGTCGTGATGCCGCTTCGCAGATGGCTTCTGCATCAACAAAGTCGTTTTTGTTACTTTTGACGAACGGGCGAACAAACTGGGGCGAGATTAGCTTTGGTGTATGACCCAGCTCGGTCAGTTTACGCACCATAAAATGAGCACCACCACAGGCCTCCATCGCGATGGTTGTTGCCGGGCATGTTGCCAGAAATTCAAACAGTTTTGGTCTGGTGAATTTTTTGCGATAAACCGCTTTTCCATGGCGATCCTGACAATGGATGTGGAAAGAGTTTTTACCCAGGTCGATACCAATGAGCGCAATGTTTTCCATGATAGTTCTCCGAATGAAAGCCTACCCTCAGCATAGTTCCGAGAAGAAGGGAGTGACCATCTCATTAACTCAATCGGCCCTTATTGGGTTTCCTAACCATGAACAAATCAGCAAACTGACCGGGTGGTCACCGAACCGGGTGAATGCTTCGGTGATGGCGGTTTCTATCGCCAGTACGTTTGCCGGTATGGGTAAAGCGAACGTCGGCAACCAGTACCTGTCATCCAAACTGGTAGGGCCAACCAGCGCCTGGAAAGGGTATCTGGTCAATGAGAAGACTATTCAGCAGGCGGCTACGTTTAAGAGCAGGGTCACAGAATTGAGGGCTGGTTTGCCATCAGATCCGAAACGCAGTGGTAACGTCGCAGTGGCCAGCATCAATGTAGAAGGCATGCCTAAGGAAATGGCGGCACACAGTAGTGTCAGTACTGCAGGAAAAGGTCTTGTAGGTAAGGGGGCAACAATTTCAAATATAGTGAACTCCCTAATAAGGCAGGGGAATTGATAGCACGCAATACCGATTCCGAATATAAAATACTTGATAATCTTGCTGATAAGCTAGGTAAAAACGTCGCTGCAAAAGGGTCTGTAACTATACCCAATAAACTTCAAGATGCATGATGCCATCTTGTGAGTCCGTCATAACAACGGCACTTTGTGGCAACACAACATGCATCTTGAAGTATCGTGAGTATATCTTTACAGAACGTCCTGCTTGTGGGAGTTGCCTAGGTGTGATTGAACAATTCCAGCATAAATACCCCGGCATTAAAGTAGATGTTTTGGATAACAACGGTATTGTTTTGAGGCCAGGAGCAAAAAAATGGGTCATGACTCAAATTTAGTGTTGTAGTATGCTTTGCTTTTTGGATTTCTGATGGCAAAGATTGATGTGGTATGCCCACGTTGTACCAGAACACAGAATGTCATTCGTAACGGGCATTCGGCTTCCGGGAGCCTGTACATAGATTTGTGTAATTGCCTGATTTTGATATGTTCAATCCAACATCAAAAGCAGGTTGATTTATGGACGAAAAACGGCACTGTTGCAAAGTTCGCGATAATGTGCCACGGGTTCAGATCGGAAGGGTTACGCCAGTACCAGCGCAGCCGTTTTTCCATTTCAGGTGCATAACGCTGAACCCAGCGGTAAATCGTGGAATGATCAACGTTGACACCGCGTTCGGCCATCATCTCCTGCAGTTCACGATAACTGATGCCGTATTTACAGTACCAGCGTACCGCCCACAGGATGATGTCGCGCTGAAAATGCCGGCCTTTGAATGGGTTCATGTGCTGCTCCGTCAGCAAAAAGGTGAAGATGAGTTTATCACCAGCAGATTTTTGCAACAGTGCCGTTTTTTTTGACATAACATTGGCCTCGTGAAATTTCACTCAGTTTTGGACAGCAGTGCTAAAGGGCGTCCGAAACAGGACATTTTCGTACGGTTGGCCCTCAAACCCCGATCACCGGAACATCAAACGACGGACGCGACCGATGCCAGGATTCAAATCGTTTCGGCGGGCCCGGTGCCTGTTGGCAGGCATTGAGCTGGTAAAAATGATCCGTAAAGGACAGCTTCATCATCCTGCGGGCGAAGGATTGTCGCCTGCAGAGCAATTTTATCTGTTGGCCGCCTAAAAAAAGACAACATGACTTCTGCTGACCTGTTGTCGTTAATGCGACAGAACCAAAAAAACAGCATGTTACCTGACGGCGTCTTAATGCGACAGAATCTTTTTTAACCCTTTTTGCCGCAGCTTAACGCTGAGCCGCCAGTCGGGCACGGATCTGCGAAAGCGATTCATAGCCGTACAGTTTGCCGTCAAGAAAGCGCGTTTTTAACTCTCCCTGTAGTTCCTGTTCCTGCGTTTGTCCATCGTGCAGCTGCAGTTCTCCCATAGCATCCCTATCAACGCGTAGCAGACCGCGCGCCGAACGTTTGAGGCCATTGTCGGTTTTCGGCTCCTTGAAGAGGGCTCTCCCCTCGCCATTCACCTCCCCCCAGGTCGCCTTCATCGCGAAGCCAAAGGTATCGCGAGTATTGTACTGGTAGGTAAATGACCCCACGCCGAATACTATGTTAGAGCTGGCAAAACCTTTCGCTTCCAGGCGCCGCAGGATCTCATTGGCTCTGGCGAGAGTAATAGAATCTCCGTAAATCAGGCCAACGTGAGAATCGAGCACTTTGTACCCTTTTTCGTTGATCGTGCCTCCGAAGATTTCCCACAACACCTCAACGGATCCTTTTTCCTCGGCGCTGCGTTCGCTTCGAGTGTCGTCATCAGCAGAGGTTCCGCAAAGAATATTAACCGGATCTCCGCTGTCCGGACGGAATACCACTCGCCCTTGACGCTGCATAATAATCGCCTGCAGCTCGCGGGTATATTCAGTCAGCACCTGCCAGTAGTCCCAGGTATCCGAAACGATAGAGACGAACCCCTGCGGGTGTACATCGGTAATCAGCCGACGAAAAGTCTCTATTTCCTGCTCGCGCTCGCCCATACACATCACGCTATGTTCCGTGGCTGGAATGCTGGCACCGATAAGCTCATCTTCGCTGCTGGTGTAATAATTGCGGGCATACAACAGCGAAGGCAGACTGTCAGTACCTTTGAAGCTAACCAGATGTCCGCAGCCCGAGAGCGCGGTGTCATGTAGCCCGGACATTCCACGAAATGAAAAGTCGTGACATTGAAAATCGAGGTGAGCAAGGTCATTACAGGTTTTCTCCGCCCAGCGTTCGCAAATCAGACGATAGTGATGGGCAATGGTGGCATTGGTTGACGCTTTCCACAGCTCCGCAGAAAGCACAGTCTCCAGATAGTTTACCAGCCAAAAGAACTCAGCCTGCGTATTGGTAATGGTCAGCACCGGTACTCTCATCGGTACTTTCATCCCTTCGTCCAGCGCTTTTATATGCAGCGGTAAATACCCCAATCGATGCAGCGCGCGAATATGCCCCACATCAACCGCGTCGCGACCCAGATAACCGTCCATCACCTGCTTATACTCGCTAACGACCTCCTCTTCCGGGCGTGCAAAAAAAGCTTCGTTAAATAAATCCACCAAAAACCACTGCATAAAACCCTGCAAACCAAAAAACACTAGCTTGCCATCCGCCAGCGGCGACTGAAAAAAACGATCGCTACGCGGCGTGAAGTTAGAATAAACCCTCGTTGTACCCTGTGGGTACTGCATGTGATGGGAAACCTTATAACCGTCAATAGCCAGAATCGGATTGATTTTCATCTTGTTATCTCCAATGTGTACGGTAAATGGCATCAATATCGATTAGCTCCAGCTGCGGGTGAGCCAAGGCCTGAGAAGTAAAAGAGGTAGTGGTGTAAATAGCATCGATGCCGTTATTCAGCAGATGCTCTATACCTTTGGAAAAAACGCCGTGGGTGACATACAAACTCACGCTGCGGGCGCCAGCCTCTCGCAGTACCTGTGCCGAGCCGATAAAGGTGCCGCCTGCATCGCACAGGTCGTCGACAATAAGGACATCTTTACCCGCTACATCCCCGGCCAACAGGGAAAAGCCAGTCAATGCGCCGCTGGCAAGATCACGCTCTTTACTGAGGATCGCGAACTCCCCAGCTCCGCAGGCTTTAACGACAGGATGAATTTTCTTCAGCGCGCCGGCATCCGGCGCCACCAGTATCAGCTTCCCGGCAGCAATGGCTTGACGCAGAACAGCGCTTTGTAGAAGACAGTGCTCCTGAGCAATAGCAACCATATTATTGACTGCAGCCGCCGCAGCATCACTATGCGGGTCAAGAACCAAAATTTTGTCAAAGCCAAGAGCATTAAGCTGATGGGCAAAGACCTTCAAGGCAAAGCTGTCACCCGGCACCATATGGCGATCCTGACGTGCCCACGGCAGCCAAGGGAGTTCCAGATGACTAAACTCCACGTCGGTCACATGGCGTACAGCCTCCACCAACTGCGCCAACAGCATAAAATCATTCATGTCGCGTAGAGCAACCGCCCGGATGCGCATCAGACGGGCGGTTGACGGCAGTTCATCGCGCACCTTCAGCCAAACTGCGCCATCAGGATAGACGGCACTGGCAATCGTAAAGGCCTTATTATCCAGTTGTAGTGTAAACTTTTCGCTCATAATGACCTCTTTCTATCAAATCGTGTCCCTAAGACAAAATTAATAATGTCCTTAAGACACATTAAATGCAAGTGATAAATTTAGCTCAATCCAATACCAAGATTAATCATCTGAAAAATAATATTAAAATAGAAGCTTGCTGCCCTGAAAGCGGCTGGTACACTTGTGAGCGTTGTTTTTCTGCTGCGAGTGCTTTATGGTCACCGATGCCGACTACCTGAATCACTACGACGCCAGTCGTTTCCCATCGCCGCTGGTCACTGTGGACAGCGTCCTGTTCACCTTGCATCAACGGTCGCTTTGTGTGCTGCTGGTCAAGCGGGCAAACCAGCCCAAGAAGGGTCTGTGGGGGCTACCCGGCGGCTTTATCGACATGAAGCACGACGACTCGACGCGAGCAACTGCATGTCGGAAGCTGACGGAGAAAACCGGTGTTACCCCCTCATGGCTGGAACAGCTGGACACTTTCTCTGGCCCGGATCGCGATCCGCGTGGCTGGAGTCTGACTATCGCCTGGTTTGCATTAATCTCATGGTGCGATTGTCAGCCGCATATTGCCAGCGTCAGCGATGCCAGCTGGGTGCCGGTGGAACAGCTGGACGGCTATTCACTAGCCTTCGATCATAAAAAGATAATCGACGCCGGGCTGCATCGATTACGTCAAAAAACGATGTATTCTTTATTACCTGTTTACTGTTTACCAGATACATTTACTCATGGTCAGCTACTGGATGCAACGGAAATCATCCTTGGTCAGCCTATCCAGCGAAAAAGCTTGATCCGGCGCTTCGAAGCATCAGGGATGTTTGAGGAGACCGGGAAAACAGCAGCAACTGGCGCGCGGAAAGCGCGGCTGTGGCGACGTAAACCCGGTGTCGATATTCATCTCTTTTCCCGTAACCTGCTTACCGATTAGCCGTATGTAGTGGTGTGATGGACGCCCCTTACTAGGCTGTGTCCCTTAATCCCATGAGTTATACTAACCGGCTGTTTCCTCATCATTTTTAACTATGACTCGTTACGACCTGGTGGATTCAAGTTCGAAGTGCAACGCTAAGCCGCCATTCTTAGCTCTGCAAAAACCACTGAAGGTTGCCGGAACCCCAGACATTTTCGTGGCCTGCTATTCAACGCTCCCTGGTACCTGCGGAGCTCCTCATCCGTAACCGCCGTCAGGTCAGTCCCTTTCGGGATAAACTGCCTCAACAGGCCATTAGTATTTTCGTTCTGACCCCGCTCCCATGAGGCATAGGGGTGAGCGAAGTAGGTTTCCGTTTCCAGCGCTGCCGCGATCTCTTTGTGCCGGGTAAACACCCTGCCATTGTCAAACGTGATGGTATGGCAGACATCTTTGTAGCCGCCCGGCATCGAGATAATGGCGGCGGCCACCTCGGACGAGTCTTTCGAAAACACTTTTTTCGTCAGATACATTCGTCTTTTACGCTCGACCAGCGTAACGATTGCGCCAGTGCCTTGCTTGCCCAAAACAAGATCCGCGTCCCAGTCCGCCAGTCGGCTGCGGGTATCAACAACGGCTGGTCTCTGCTCGATGGACACGGCGTCAGGTATCGGGCTCCGCTTTTTGCCATATCCTTTGCGATACCGGCGCTTACTTATCTGGTCAATTTAAACAGGACACTTTTTTCTCAGCCATCTGTTCATATCGCACTGGCGATAAATACCCATTCGAAGCATGGTTTCTGTCAAGATTGTAATAACGCATATAGTCTGCAACATCACGTTTCATACCTGCCCGCGTCTGCTGCGGGATCAACAGCACCCATTCATGTTTCAAACTGCCCCAAAAACGCTCCATTACCGCGTTATCCCAGCAGGCGCCAACATCTCCCATGCTGCTTCTGAGTCCGTAACTGGTTAACTGCGTTTGGAAGCGCTTGCTGGTATACTGCGCTCCACGATCGGTATGGACGACCAGCCCTGTCGGTGGATTGCGCAGGTTGTAAGCCTGCATGAGAGCCCGGCAAACCAGCGACGATGTCATTCTCTTGTCAATGTGCCAACCGACGATCCGGCGGGAATATAAATCCATGATCGCAGCCAGGTACAACCAGCCTTCACCCGTTTTCAGATACGTAATATCACTCACCCATATCTGGTCCGGTCCGGGAGGATTGAAGTTCTGATTCAACAGATTTGGTGCAAAATCAGCCCCTTTCTTCGGTTTCGTTGTGACCTTCCAGGCACGGCGTTGCCGGCAGAGAAGTCCCTCTTCGCTCATGATTTTTCTAACGCACCAACGACTTATGGTGACGCCTTCTTCACGGAGCTTTTTAACCAGCGTTCGGCTCCCGGCACTTTCCCGACTGGCAGAGAATAACGCCTTGAGCATCACCCTGACTGCGGTATCTTTCGACGGGCAGGCTATCGGCTTTTTTCGCCAGGCATACCATGCGGACGGGCTAATGCGCATCACGCGACAAAGCGTCCGTAGCCTGTAATTACCTGCGTTATCGAGGATAAACTGGTATCTCACGACATGTGCTTCGCAAAGAAGGCGCTCGCCTTTTTTAATATTTCCTTCTCAATGCGTAACTCTTTGTTTTCTAGACGTAGCCTTCGGAGTTCAGCTTGTTCATCTTCACTAAGCGGACTTTCATGGCGCTGGCGCGCGGCGGCGACCCAACTGCGCAATGTTTTGGCGCTGATCCCCAAAGAAGTTGCGGCACGCGCAATGGAGTAATTTTGCGTCAGCACCAGGGCCACCGTTTCCTTCTTAAATTCTGGCGTAAACTTTCGCTTCTGATTCACTAAACACCTCCATTTTGGATGTAAGTTTAGTGTCCTGATTATTCGACCACAGCAGACTGCCCTGGTCGCTGTGGAACATCACGCCCGCTGGCCGACCGCGTAGTTCCCAGGCCATCTGCAACGCTTTGACCGTCAGTGCCGAGTCCGGCGACGTCGACATCGCCCAGCCCACCGGTTTACGGGCGAACAGATCCAGCACGACCGCCAGATACGCCCAGCATTTTCCCGTCCAGATGTAGGTCACGTCACCGCACCAGACCAGGTCTGGTGAGGTGACCGCGAACTGGCGGTTGAGATGGTTGGGTATCTCAACATGTTCGTTGCCGCCGCGTTTGTATTTGTGCGCCGGTACCTGGCAACTGGCTATGTCCAGCTCTTTCATCAGCTTACCGGCCAGCCAGCGTCCCATTTTGACACCAGAGTCCCTGGTGACGATGGAAGCGATGCTTCGGGCACCGGCAGAGCCGCCGCTGGCGTTCCAGGCCTCCATAACCTGGCTGTGTTTAGCCACGCGCTCACCGTCGGGCTCATTGGCCGAAGCCTGCCAGTACCTGTAGCTGCTGCGATGAACTTCAAAAGTCTGGCACAACGCGGAAACCGGATACCGCGCTCTCAGCCTGTCGACTACCGTGAACCGTTGAGTGAGTCCGACATTAAGAGAGCCGTAGCCTTTTTTAGGATTTCATTTTCCATTTCAAGACGTTGGATTTATTTCTTCATTTCACGCAACTCGAGCTGCTCTGGCGTCAGAGGAAGTCCGGCAGGCGTTTTACCCTGGCGCTCGAGTTTCAGCTTATTAACCCAGCGGGTAATAGCTGAATGGCTGACATTAACCGCCTCAGCGGCCTTTAAGTAGGTATAGCCGTGGTCGACAACCAGCTTTGCTGCTTCGAGCTTAAATTCTGCCGTGAAATGTTTAGCCATTTGATCACCTGTCGTGTTGTTGGGGTGAGCATATCACCTCCGACCAGGTGGCCAGTATCAGTGTGCCACTACACCTTGAAGTTTTTTGGGTATATCTGCGTCATATTCTTATCCCATTCGCCATCCTCCGTTAACAGGGATGATAGCGCCAGTGACAAAAGAACCCGCCTCGGAAACCAGCCACATAACTGCTCCAGCAATATCGGCTGGGGTTCCTGGACGCCCCATGGGCGTCTCTGAGACGATGGCAGACACGCGCTCTGAAGGCCACGCTCTGGTAAAGCCAGTTTCAGCGATAAATCCCGGCGCAATGACATTCGCCGTGATTCCCCGGGGAGCAAGCTCACGGGCAAGGGCATAGGTTAACCCGTGAAGACCTGATTTTGCGGCTGCATAAGCAAGACTGCCAGGACGGCTGCCACCTCTTTGTGCTCCTATGGAGCTGATATTGATGATACGGCCCCCGGGACTCGTCAGAAGGCTGGATGCACTATGAGCCATCAAAAAACTCCCCTTGAGATTGGCTCCGACAACCTCATCCCAGCTAGATTCTGCTTCATCGGATGAGGTATCAAGGCTGACGCTACGAGTAAATCCGGCGGCGTTCACTAGCACATCAATTCGCCCGGTTTCGGCAATAGCTGCCCGCACGTCCATGCTCTTGCTGACATCGACCCGCTTCCAGGAGGCAGAAGAGCCCAGCTCTGTCACAGCAGCCTGAAGCGTCGCTTCGTTCCTTCCCATAATGGTGACGAGATAACCGTCCCTAACGAGGCTTTTCGCTATTCCAAAACCTATGCCACTGCTGCCTCCGGTTACAATCGCTTTTTTTTGTTCAATAGCCATCTGTATATAGACCTCATTTATTCAGAATTTATCTGGTTGGTTGGTTGGTTGGTTGGTTGGTTGGTTGGTTGGTCAGGAATTTAATGACTGAATAAAGGAAAAAACTTCTGCCCGACGTACTGCGATCTAAATGTACAAAGTGAGTAGCCTGTGGAATCAATACCGCCTCTGCTACAGGAGCATCTTCAAGAACGGCATCCACGTCTTCAGGTCGGCTCCAGAAATCCAGCGCGGAACGGATAAACAAGACAGGAACCGAAACAAGAGAATTTGCCGACCACTGCTTTCTGCCCGTTGCCAGCTCAAAACTGTCCGCCAATGCACCAGTCGGTGCCCGGAAAGACGGAGGTGTTCTGTCCCATGATGTTATGTCAGAGTCTAAAGCGGCATCCCCATAAGCACGTTTCACAGCGTCATCCCGCCACCGACTCTTATCTTTCACAGGAATGCTGTTATCCCAGGCCGTAAACAGGCTTTTCCGCGTGTTCAGGCGCCATCCTCCAAATTTTTCGGTATTAAAATTCCCAGAATGCCCTGGGGTGTCGAGAGGAGAACCATACCCTAGTGTGGGATGATGACTGCTTCCTCCATAAAGACTGTTATATAAAATAAGGCTTTTAACTGTATGCGGATACTGAGATGCATAAGCGCCTCCCCATTGTCCACCGGTTGCCCATCCCAGCAAGCTTACGCGGTTAGACTGGCTCCACATCTGGATGGAACGAACCGTTACTTTCAGGTCACTGACTGCGTCAGCTGTACTTATAAGGGGGGGGGGAGTGGTTAGGCGGCAAATCCATTTCAGCTGGCCGGCTTGACTTTCCGTAGCCCCGCAAATCGAGTATGTAAACCTGGAATCCGGCGCGGGCGAGGTCCTCTGCCAGTGAGCCGCCTTTAACTGGCAGGTCAAAAGAAGCAAGGCCGGGAACGCGGGCTCCGTGGATTAAAAGAACCGGGGCGTATAGTGACCTTTGCCCGGATATCAGATTCACCTCCCTTACGAAGAGTTGCCCGCCTCCCTTCAGGGTAATATACCGGTCAGTACGTATGACCATCGACGGATGGGAATTATCCGGGGCGGAAAATGCCGAAGCTGAGCACAACAGCAGAGTAAAACTCCCGCACCGTAACCATCGTAATAACATGAGAAATATCATTATTCCCCTCCCCCTGCTCCCGGTCTACGAAGAAATCAGTTTATAAGTATTTTCACTGAGATTTTAAATGTGTCTAATACTATATTGAGGCCATCAAAATACTTTCGAGGTATCGCTCATGCTCACCCTTCGGCATCTCCGGCAGTTCCTGATGGTTACAGAAACGATGAATATTCGTAAGGCCGCTGAACGCCTGAATATGGCTCAGCCCCCCCTGACAGCAGCGATTCGTCATATGGAGGACATGCTGGGCACCCGCCTTTTTGAGCGAACAAATCGTATAACGGCCCTCACTCCAGCAGGTAAAGTTCTGCAGAAGGAAGCGATTACGACGCTGGAGCAGATGGAAAGGACATTGCTGCTGACCAGACGTGCAGCCCGGGGTATGACAGAAACCCTACGTATCGGGTTTGTAGCTACCGCCGTCAGATATTTGATGCCCGAAATGATCACACGTTTGCACATCTCATGTCCTGAAATTGTTCTTGAACTGAAGGAGATGACAACTGCCCGACAGGTTTCGGCTCTTATCGGAGGAACTCTTGACGTGGGGATAGTGGTATTACCTGTTCCTGAATATGCCGCACAGAAACTGTCGTATCATGGATGTTTCAGTTGCCGGCTAATGGCTGTTTTACCACAGAAGCACCCGGCTGCAGTAAGCAGAACTCTGCCACTTTCTGCTCTTGCCGGGGAACCCTGGATATTATTTCCGGAACATGAAGGGCCCGGCCTTTATCGTTCGATTATTGAGAGCTGTGAAAAGAAAGGATTTACTCCGGAGATTGTCCAGCGAGCCTCACAGATGGAAACTATTGTAGCCCTTGTAGCTTCGGGACGGGGAGTCAGTCTGGTCCCTGAATTTATGCAAAAAAATGGATGGAAAAATGTTTCTTTTTGTACTCTTACCGAAGAGCAGGTACTGTACCAAGTTGCCTTAGTTCATATGCAGGAAAGCACCAATCCAAATATTGCTGCTTTGGTCGAGGGCGGATTCAAGTTCGAAATGCAACGCTAAGCCGCCATTCTTACCCTGTACACGATTCTGTGTAAATGCCTTTTCTCAGAAGTGACCGTCCAGGCGGTCACCGAACTCGATAATAAAGCGGCTCATCGCCATACGCCAGTCCCTCAGAGGCATCGTCCATTTCTGTGAGGCTGCCTGGATGGCCAGCCACACCACCTTTTTCACTGACTCATCCGTCGGGAACACCTTACGCTTTTTGATGGCATGCCGGATCATACTGTTCAGCGACTCAATAGCGTTGGTTGTGTAGATGACTTTGCGGATGTCTGCCGGGTAAGCGAAGAGCGTCGCCAGGTTGGTCCAGTTGGCCTGCCAGCTGCGGCTTATTTGGGGATAGCGACTGTCCCATGCCCCGCAGAACGCATCCAGGGCCTGTAGCCCTGCCTCTTCCGTCGGGGCCTGATAGATGGCCTTCAGGTCACGGGTGACAGCTTTGTAATCCTTCCACGAGACGAACCGCAGGCTGTTGCGCACCATATGCACGATGCACAGCTGGATGCGGGCTTCCGGATACACCGTGTTGATGGCGTCCGGGAAGCCCTTCAGACCGTCGACACAGGCGATGAGGATGTCATTCAGGCCGCGATTCTTCAGTTCTGTCAGCACATTGAGCCAGAACTTCGCACCCTCGTTTTCGGCCAGCCACATCCCCAACAGTTCTTTCTGGCCTTCGATATTGATACCCAGCGCCAGGAACACGGATTTATTGATGACGCGGCTGTCCTGCCGGACTTTCAGGACGATACAGTCAAGATAAACAATGGGACAGACTGCATCCAGTGGACGATTTTGCCATTCGACAACCTGCTCAATGACAGCATCGGTGACCTTTGAGACCAGGGCCGGTGAGACATCCGCGTCATACAGCTCTTTGAACGCCGCGGCTATCTCACGGGTGGTCATCCCTTTGGCGTACAACGATAAAATCTGGTTATCCATCCCGGTGATCCGGGTCTGGTTTTTCTTCACCAGTGATCTTGACCCGCCATCTCCGGACAGCTTTTGTATCTTAAGTTAACGATGCCCGCTGCCGCCGGTACTCTCTCGGAGAGTGATATCCCAGCGCACTGTGCGGGTGATTTTCATTGTAGTGATTGAACGCCGCTGCAAGGTTCTGTAGCGCTGTTCCCACATCTGGTTTTGGCATGAACGCGATGTAATCTTCCTTCATCGTTTTCACGAACCGTTCGGCCATGCCGTTACTTTGTGGGCTGCTCACCGCTGTTGTACACGGCTCCAGATTCAGTTCTCGCGCGAACTTCTTCGTTTCATGCGCGGTGTACGCTGAACCGTTATCTGTCAGCCACTGCACTGGTTTACCCGGCAGCGTGCTACCGAAGCGCCTTTCCACTGACCTCAGCATCACATCCTGTACCGTTGAACTGTCGTAGCCTCCCGTGCTCGCTGCCCAGTCTATGGCCTCCCGGTCGCAACAGTCCAGTGCGAACGTCACCCGAAGCTTCTCGCCGTTGTCACAACCGAACTCGAAGCCGTCTGAACACCAGCGCATATCGCTTTCCGCTACCGCGATTTTGCCTTTATGCTCCCGCTTCGGACGCTCTGGTTTATCACGCAACAACAGCAGGTTATGCTCGCTCATTATCCTGTAAAGCCGTTTGGCGTTCACCGGTGGAAGTCCCTCTACACGGCGTTGCTTACGCAGGATACCCCACACCCGCCGGTAACCGTAGCTGGGCATGTCGCTGATGATGCCGAGGATCTCCGACAGTATCTCTGCATCAGCTTCGTCATTACGCTGGTTGCTGCGCCTGTCCTGCCAGTCGGCAGAGCGGCTCACCCGCAGTGATAACTGCGCACGCGACACGCTCATGGTGCGACTAACCAGAGCTATTCCCCGTCCTTTGGCAACAAGGGCGCGTGCGCTATCCATTTTCGCGACTGGCCGTACTCCACCGCTTCTTTGAGGATCTCAACTTCCATCGTCTTCTTACCCAGGAGACGCTGTAGTTCCCGGACCTGTTTGAGTGCAGTCGCCAGCTCCGAAGCCGGAACCACTTCCTCTCCGGCCGCAACGGCGGTGAGGCTACCTTCCTGATATTGCTTCTTCCATTTAAACAGCAGACTGGGCTGAATACCGTGCAGACGAGCAACGTGGGAGACATTCATACCCGGCTCCATTGTTTGCTGGATGATGGCAATTTTCTCTTGCGGAGTCTTACGCTTACGGGCTTCTTGCCCTAACAGGATCCCGGTCATCTCAAAATTAACATGGTTGTTAGACATATATTTAAGCCTATCTCTTATCTGGAGATACAGCTACTGTCCGGTGTTTCAGGGGGCTACATCATAGAGACACAAAAACTTAATTCTCATAACGTCAAAAGCAGTGATCCTGAGCGTCGGAATCCGTGGTCGGATTCATCGGAATATGCACGCAGCCTGCGGGAACAGCGTGACGACCTCGGCGCGTGTCAAGGTAGTTGTCGCCTCAGTTAATTCATGCAGCCAGGGTTTCCCGCTCCGGATTTAGCCACACCTCATCCTGTCGGCTCCAGTTGCGCGTTGGCCCAGACCAGCGATGCGGGGTCTGCATTTTTGCTGCTTCATACACCGATTTCCGTTGTGCAAGCAGCGCATGATCTTCACCCCTGTGCCGCTGGCCTGGCGTGACGTAGCGGATGCCGCTGTGCCGGTGTTCTTCGTTGTACCAGCCGACGCGCGCATCTTCCAGCGTCGCGAACCCCTTATCCGGCCATGCCGGCACGTATTTCAGCGTCCTGAACAGTGACTCTACATGTGCGTTGTCATTGCTCACCCGCGGCCGGCTGTGTGACGGCGTGATCTTTAGTTCTGCAAGCTTCACCTGCAGCACCTGCGACTTCATTGGCGCACCGTTATCTGCATGCAGCACCAGCGGCTCCTGCCAGCAACTCTCGCTCAGCACCGTCCGTTTCAACAGATCTGCCGCATACTCACCGCTTTCAACCAGGTACACTTCGTAACCCACGATTTTACGACTGAATACATCTTCTATCAGGTACAGGTAGAACCAGTGGCCCGCCGTCTGCGACTTCAGCCAGGTGATGTCCCATGACCACACCTGTCTGGGGGCTGTCGCCTTCCAGGTCGACAGTGGTTTGCTCTGCGGGGCCTTCTGCCGGCCACGGTGCGTGGTTTCTCCCGCTCGCCGCAGCACCCGGTAGAACGTTGATTCACTGGCGATATAGCGGTTCTCATCAGCCAGCACCGGAACGATTTGCGATGGCGGCAGGCTGGCGAACCGGGGTTCATGGCAGATGGCCAGCACCTGCTTTTCCTCTTCAGCACTGAGCTTGTTTTTCGGGGCCGGCCGTGGCGTCGAGGTTCGCCGAACGTCCGGTATCTGCTGCCAGCGTTGCAGGGTCCGCTCGCTCAGCCCAACGCAGCGGGAGGCTTCACTCAGTCGGGCCCCGCCAGCGACGGCTTCCTGCACTATCGTCATCAACCGTAGCCTGCCGGCAGTGCGCGTCATTCGACCTCGTTTTATTCGTCGAACAACGCCTTCAGCTTTTTTTCCAGGAGCAACAGCGCTGCAGCTTCGGCAAGCGCTTTATCCTTACGGGCAATTTCACGGTTAAATTGTTGGTTTTCTTTTCTTAATCGTTTTATTTCGGCTTTTTCTTCTCGCTGACCGGGTTGCATTAACTCGTCCTTCCACTGCTGAATTTTCTCAGGATACAGGCCCTTACGGCGACAGTATTCAGCTACAGCATGGGCAGAAAGCGGGGTCGTTTCAGCCAGTACAGCAAAACGCGCTTCCTGAGACCACTCACTGGGAGGTGTTTTCTGTCCGGATACCGGCAGAGTGGAAATATGCTGTGGTCGAATAATCAGGACACTAAACTTACATCCAAAATGGAGGTGTTTAGTGAATCAGAAGCGAAAATTTACGCCAGAATTTAAGAAGGAAACGGTGGCCCTGGTGCTGACGCAAAATTACTCCATTGCGCGTGCCGCAACTTCTTTGGGGATCAGCGCCAAAACATTGCGCAGTTGGGTCGCCGCCGCGCGCCAGCGCCATGAAAGTCCGCTTAGTGAAGATGAACAAGCTGAACTCCGAAGGCTACGTCTAGAAAACAAAGAGTTACGCATTGAGAAGGAAATATTAAAAAAGGCGAGCGCCTTCTTTGCGAAGCACATGTCGTGAGATACCAGTTTATCCTCGATAACGCAGGTAATTACAGGCTACGGACGCTTTGTCGCGTGATGCGCATTAGCCCGTCCGCATGGTATGCCTGGCGAAAAAAGCCGATAGCCTGCCCGTCGAAAGATACCGCAGTCAGGGTGATGCTCAAGGCGTTATTCTCTGCCAGTCGGGAAAGTGCCGGGAGCCGAACGCTGGTTAAAAAGCTCCGTGAAGAAGGCGTCACCATAAGTCGTTGGCGCGTTAGAAAAATCATGAGCGAAGAGGGACTTCTCTGCCGGCAACGCCGTGCCTGGAAGGTCACAACGAAACCGAAGAAAGGGGCTGATTTTGCACCAAATCTGTTGAATCAGAACTTCAATCCTCCCGGACCGGACCAGATATGGGTGAGTGATATTACGTATCTGAAAACGGGTGAAGGCTGGTTGTACCTGGCTGCGATCATGGATTTATATTCCCGCCGGATCGTCGGTTGGCACATTGACAAGAGAATGACATCGTCGCTGGTTTGCCGGGCTCTCATGCAGGCTTACAACCTGCGCAATCCACCGACAGGACTGGTCGTCCATACCGATCGTGGAGCGCAGTATACCAGCAAGCGCTTCCAAACGCTGTTAACCAGTTACGGACTCAGAAGCAGCATGGGAGATGTTGGCGCCTGCTGGGATAACGCGGTAATGGAGCGTTTTTGGGGCAGTTTGAAACATGAATGGATGCTGTTGATCCCGCAGCAGACGCGGGCAGGTATGAAACGTGATGTTGCAGACTATATGCGTTATTACAATCTTGACAGAAACCATGCTTCGAATGGGTATTTATCGCCAGTGCGATATGAACAGATGGCTGAGAAAAAAGTGTCCTGTTTAACTTGACCAGATCAATACCCGCCTCTGAGCGCCAGTGGTAAAGCGTTTTTATTGGGATCTCCTCCTGGCGTGATAACTGGCTGACTGGTTGATTATGCGGTGGAAGCATTCTGGCGATCACAGCCGCTTTACGCTCAGGTGAATAGATTTTCATTGTCGTCTCCGGCCCCCTAGATTTTTTTCAGTCAGAGGCGACAACTACCCTGACATGGGGGGGCGAATTAAATCGGAATCAATGGTCGGTTTGGGTCGGAAAACGCAAGCAGGCCGTCCTCGAAGAATGTACGCCAGATACCGTCACGGTGCTCATCGTCAATTTCGTTAACAACATCATCAAAGATGATGACTGGACAGCCCTCGAGATCGGTAAGAATGTAGTCTACGGACATCAAAGGTGTCGGTTGCTGCAGATCATGGGATGATCGACAATACGGCTTATCGCCTGCGCCAGGGACTCCGCACTATCTTGTGTTAGGCAATTAGCACGTATCATGCGATATCCCAACGCAAGGCTGAACTGCCAATCCAAGTCGAATAAATGATAGTGGCGCCCGTCCTGTGGATCACACCATTGCACAGCAGGATCTTCATAAGCTGCGCCGATGAAATCTATGTACGAGCCAAATGGCGGCATTTCTTGCAATGGTAGATCCGAATCAGGCACACAGGGAGCTAGTAGATCCTCACCGGCACCTACAAATGGCTTAGAACCATCGTAGGCCAACAGCACTAAGCAGAAACTGGTCGGGTGGTCATCGTACTCGGAGCGCGCTCTGGTATCCAGGCAAGCGCGTGCCGTAGGGCCTAAGTAGTAGTGCGGGCTACTCCAATTGCTCTGCTCATCATGCGAAAAAAAATATGGTTCGAGATCCACACCATGGGCAGCCATCAATGCAAATGTTTCGCGAATAGTATCATTATGCCGCACGGGCAAAGCATCCGGCAAATAACCTGACGCCTTGTACCGCTGGATTACATCACCTGTATTGCGTGCATCACTGCAGCATAAGTAAGAATTAGCTTCTTTGCTAGCTATTGCGATGCTCAGATTGTACAAATCTTCATATGGCACAAGGTCTCCACGTAGCTCCAATATATAGCGATCGGTCAACAGACGCTCTTCGAGTGCTGGCCAGTCAGGCGGCGACAAATGCGGATAACGAGGAAATATGAACTGGTGGTGTGTGGACATATAAGATGTTCCTCCGGGTGAGGGTAGAGTCTTAGTACGAGGTGTAAATTCGGCAGTATGGTGGAGGCCATCGGCTTATCCGGTAAGGTAATGATTATGAAGACAATCATGTACAGGGTCAAGAGTGTAAATTTGGGTATCATATGTGACCGCTCTAGACCCTGTACATGATTCTGTGTAAATGCCTTTTCTCAGAAGTGACCGTCCAGGCGGTCACCGAACTCGATAATAAAGCGGCTCATTGCCATACGCCAGTCCCTCAGCGGCATCGTCCATTTCTGTGATGCCGCCTGGATTGCCAGCCACACCACCTTTTTCACCGCGTCGTCTGTCGGGAATACCTTCCGTTTCTTGATTGCATGCCGGATCACGCTGTTCAGCGACTCGATGGCGTTGGTCGTGTAGATCACCTTGCGGATGTCTGCCGGGTAAGCGAAGAACGTCGTCAGGTTGGTCCAGTTTGCCTGCCAACTCCGGCTTATCTGCGGGTAGCGGCTGTCCCAGGCACTGGAGAACGCTTCCAAAGCCTGCAAGCCGGCCTCTTCCGTGGCAGCCTGATAGATGGCTTTCAGGTCACGGGTCACTGCTTTGTAGTCCTTCCAGGAGACGAACCGCAGGCTGTTGCGCACCATATGCACGATACACAGCTGAATGCGGGCTTCCGGATACACCGCGTTGATGGCGTCGGGGAAGCCTTTCAGCCCGTCAACACAGGCGATGAGGATATCGTTCAGACCACGGTTTTTCAGCTCTGTCAGCACATTAAGCCAGAACTTCGCACCCTCATTTTCGGCCAGCCACATACCCAGCAGTTCTTTCTGGCCTTCGATATTGATACCCAGTGCCAGGAACACAGATTTGTTGATAACGCGGCTGTCCTGCCGGACTTTCAGGACGATACAGTCAAGATAAACAATGGGACAGACTGCATCCAGTGGACGATTTTGCCATTCGACAACCTGCTCAATGACAGCATCGGTGACCTTTGAGACCAGGGCCGGTGAGACATCCGCGTCATACAGCTCTTTGAACGCGGCGGCGATCTCACGGGTGGTCATCCCTTTGGCGTACAACGATAAAATTTGGTTATCCATCCCGGTGATCCGGGTCTGGTTTTTCTTTACCAGTTGAGCCATCGCGATCGCGCGGTGTACGCAGCTCCAGCGGGCCATCGCCAGTGATAACTGTCTTTTGGGTATAGCCGTTGCGGGCGTTGGTCGCCGGTTTGGGCTGATGTTTATCGTAGCCGAGGTGATGGGTCATTTCGGCGTTGAGCGCCGCCTCAACACTGATTTTTTTGAGCAGGCGATCGAACTGGTTGAGATCGTCAGGGGTTTTGAGATTTTTGGCCAGTTCATTAGCCAGAGCCTGCAACTGTTTTTCGTCCATAAATTAACCTGTTTTTGATGTTGGATTGAACATATCAAAATCAGGCAATTACACAAATCTATGTACAGGCTCTTTATACAAAAAGTTCATACTCAATTGGGCAGATATCGCTCCTTTGATATTTCCCGGTGTAGATATACTTAATGGCTCCGGAGCTGACTGGTTGATTCATCATAAAGATAAAATGCTCCGGAGCACATGCTTCACTTTTGCCCATAGTAGGCGTTTGGCCCGTGCTTACGCATAAAGTGTTTGTCCATCAGCCAGCGATCTATGGGCTTCAGCTGCGGATTGATGTTACGAGCCATCCAAGCTATCCGCGCCACTTCTTCCATCACCACTGCGTTGTGTACCGCATCGTGAGCATCTTTTCCCCAGGCAAAAGGCCCGTGCTGATGCACCACAATCCCTGGCGTATGCAGCGGCTCCACCGCGCCTAGGGTTTCGATAATCACGAGCCCGGTGTTCAGCTCGTAAGCCTCTTCAACCTCCCTGGCGCTTAACGCCCTGGTGCAGGGAATGTCACCCAAGAAGTAGTCCGCATGGGTCGTACCTAGTGCGGGAATGGCCAGCCCCGCCTGCGCCCAGGCCGTTGCGTGCGTTGAGTGGGTATGCACCACGCCACCGAGATCCGGATAGCGACGGTACATCGCCAGATGTGTGGCAGTATCGGAAGAAGGACGGTACTGGCCTTCAACCACGTTGCCTTCCAGATCCACAACCACCATATCGTCGACTTTCATGGACTCGTAAGCGACGCCGCTGGGCTTAATCGCCACCCGCCCGCATTCGCGGTCGATAGCACTAACGTTGCCCCAGGTAAAGGTCACCAGCCCATAGCGTGGCAAATCCATATTGGCTTCGAAGACCTGCTGTTTGAGCTTTTGCATTATACCACCTCCACCAGGCCAGATCTGGCCATCTGAGCCTTCACCCAATCGCGCGCCTTCGCCACTTCAGCTGCAGGATCGTCTGTTGTTTCGCTCCACATTTCAATCAGGTAAGGTCCGCAGTAACCGGTTTGTTTAAGCGTTGCGAAACAGCGTTCGAAATCAACAATTCCTTCGCCAAACGGGACGTTTTTAAACACGCCGGGTTTAGTGTCCTTCACATGCACCGCCACGATATGCCCTATCCCGGCCTGCAGCTCCATCTGCACATCGTTATCCCATGCCGACAGGTTGCCAATATCCGGATAAATCTGGAACCAAGGATTATTCAGATAATGAGCGTATCCCAGCGCCTTACTGATCGAATTCATCAACGGGTAATCCATGATCTCCATTGCCAATGTGACCTGCGCACGGCTCGCCATTTCGACGCTCTCTTTTAGCCCGTCGCGGAAACGACGGCGCGTCTCGTTGTTGGCTTCCTGATAGTAAACGTCGTAACCCGCCAGTTGGATAACGCGAATACCCACATCCTGCGCCAGCCGAATCGCTTTGCGCATAACCTCCAGGCCCTGAGTCCGAACCGCGTCGTCTTCGCTACCGAGCGGAAAGCGGCGATGGGCGCTCAGGCACATAGAGGGTACCCGCACCCCGGTTTCAGCAATCGCGTTGACCAGCGCAAGGCGCTGCTCCCAGCTCCAGTCGAGCCGCTCCAGACGGGCGTCAGTTTCATCTACCGACATTTCGACGAAATCAAAGCCGAGCTCTTTCGCCAGCCGCAGGCGTTCCTGCCAGCACTCTCCTGCTGGGAGCGCTTTTTCATAGATGCCGAGCGGGATTTGTTTTGACAGCATGACCGCTCCTTAGCCCCACAACTGGGCGATAGAACGTTTAAACTGTCGGGCGGCTTCTACCGGGGAAGCAGCGTCGCGAATACTGCGACCGGCGATAAAGACGTGAATGGGAATACCTTTAAACAGCGGTAAGTCTTCCAGCGCCAGGCCGCCGGTGACGGTGACTTTAAAACCCATTTCGGACAAGCATTTGATAGCGCTGATATCCGCCTCGCCCCACGCCACACCGGCCGCCTGGGCATCCCGGCTACGGTGATAGACCACCTGCTGAATACCCGCTTCGCGCCACTCCTGTGCCTGCTCCCAGGTCCAGTAGCCGGTCAGTTCGATCTGGACGTCACCGTTGAACTCTTTCGCGACGTCCAGCGCGCCTTTGGTGGTATTGATGTCCGCGCAGCAGATCACGGTGACCCAATCGGCGTTGGCTTCAAAGCACATGCGGGAGAGAATTTTACCTGCATCGGCGATTTTGGCGTCCGCCAGCACGATTTTATTGGGATAGAGCGCCTTCAGATCGCGAACGGCGCGTACGCCTTCAGCCACACAAAGAATGGTACCGACTTCAATAATGTCCACTTCATCGGCTATGAGGCGCGTCGTTTCATACGCGGAAGACATGGATTGGTTATCGAGCGCAACCTGCAACATAGGTAATGACATTTTAGTGTTCCTTTTAAACGGCTGCTGCCGTGGCGTTATCAATTAATTCCAGCACTTCCTGCGCGGTGCGGCAGGTGCGTAAACGGTCAAAATTTGCTTCATCTTCAAACAGATTGACGATCTGCATGATGCCGATTTCCTGATGGGTATTGGCATCCACGGCCGCCATGGTGATCAGAATATCGACCGGGTCGTTATCCTCATGATTAAAAACCAGCGGCGTTTTCAGCGTGACCAGCGCAAAACCGGTTTTCTTAACTCCCTCTTCCGGGCGACCGTGCGGCATCGCCAGACCGGGAGCAATCACAAAATAGGGGCCATGCTGGGCTATGCCATCCAGAATGGCCTGGTAGTAGCGCGGCTCTACGACATCAGCCTGCACCAGTAAATCAACGCCCAGCTTTACAGCCTCCTGCCAAGTACTGGCATCAGCCTGCAAAAGGATGGAGTTATTCTCCACAAGCGAATCACGTAATTTCATTTGACGTCCTTACTTCACATCCTGCGGGAAATGCGCTTTGATTACTTCCAGCAGTTTTGGGCCAAAATCCGCCGGCGACAGCATGTTGCGCACGCCAACCACGTATTTGTTGCCAGAGACGCTAATCTCACCGGCAATATGAGTGGAGGCAATGATGATATCCGCACCGCCTAATTCACTTTTGTATTCACCCACCGCGCAACTGTTCACGGTGTGATCGATATTTGACTGAGTCAAAAACTGGTCCACCTTCATCTTCATGATCATGGAACTTCCTTGCCCATTGCCACATACAGCCAGAATACGTACGGTCATAGCCAAAACTCCTTATTGAGCAGAAGCATCTGCCGGTTGTTTTTCCGCGTCCTCTTCAGCACGCAGCGTGCGCCCTGCGAAGAACATATAAGCCAGTGCAATAATAATGATGATGACGGCCATAAACGCGATACCGATGGAGGCAAAGCCCTGCATCATCGGCGGCGCCAGAATTGACCAGTCCGCCATGCCCATCCAGGCGCTCATACCGGTCAGCTTCACCGCCCAGACGCAGCCAAAGATTTCAATCATCCCCATGACCAGACAAATCTTGAGCGCCGCGCGCCAGCCGCCAAAGTGGTTAGCAAACACGCCGATGGTGGCGTTAGAGAAGAACATCGGGATAAAGCCCGGAATAATCAGAATGGATGAACCGAAGCCGACCAGAATACCGACGGCGATCAGCTGGCCGATGGTGCCCCACATAAAGCCCCAGACTACGGCGTTTGGCGCAAAGCTATAAATCGCGGCACAGTCAATCGCCAGCACGGCACCGGGGATCAGGCGCTGGGAGATACCGTTGAACGCTTCAGAGAGCTCGGCGACGAACATGCGTACGCCCTGGGTGATAATGAAAATAGCGACGGCGAACGAGAAGCCGGTTTGCAGGATATAGATCGTCCAGTGGGTTTTACCCGCCATCGCCTGTACGGTGTCGATGCTGAAGGAGAGCAAAATCGCGCCGAAGAAAATGGTCATCACGATGGCCGTGGAGACGATGTTGTCGTGAAAGATGTTCAGCCAGCCCGGCAGCTTGAGATCCTCAACGCTCTCCTCTTTTTTACCCAGATACGGGGCGACCTTGTAAGCAATCCATGAAGCGAACTGCTGCTGGTGTCCGATGGAGAAGCCGCAGCCGTCGGTCACTTCCTGGGTCGGCTTATACATCATGTTTGAGGTAATGCCCCAATAGAGCGACACCAGCACCGCCGTGCAGATAATCGTCGTCCACATCGGATAGCCGAAGATATAAAAAGAGACGGCAATCAGCCCCGCCTGCTGGAACATGATGTGCCCGGTCAGCATGATGGTACGAATACCGGTAATACGCCGCAGCAGGACATAACAAATATTCAGCGCCAGGGCTAACAGCACGGCATAGCCCACCCAACTGTAGGCATCGCCCATCCGTTCAATAGTCGCCATCATGGAGGCGTAGGTATCAGAGATAGCGCCGTTGATGCCGTAAACTTCAGACATTTTCGCCACCACCGGTTTAAACGTGCTGGTCAGAATGCCGGAGCCGGCCTGCAACAGCATAAAACCGATAATGGTTTTAATTGTCCCTTTAACGATAATGCCGGCGCTTTTACGCAGCAGGATATAGCCCAGGCAGGTCACAATACCCAGCAGCAGCGGGGCATTGGTCATAACCTGGTTAAAGAACACGGTAAAGATGTGGTAGAGAATCTCCATAACACACTCCAGAAGGTGGACGCTCTGAATGTACGCTACGCCCAAGTTGGTTGTTATTATCACTCTAATAATCAAAAGTAATCACATCAAGATTACATTTGATTAATTGTGACGCACGCCGCAAATAATCATTCAATCTGTCATGGTATTAATTTTTATTTTCTAAAATTAAAAATAGTTCATTTAAATCAATTAAATAAATTCAAACGCATATCATAAAGTATGTATCCACCTCTTTCCCCCCCCACAAACCCTCTCATGAAAGGCAAAATTCAGGATTGAAATCCTGAACAAATGATGACATCATCAATCAAAACAAATCATATGGTGATTCATTTTGATAATACGTGAGAGGAAAATAAATGAGTAAAGTGCAAACCATCACCCGCGAATCATGGATCCTGAACACTTTTCCGGAATGGGGTAGCTGGCTGAACGAAGAAATTGAACAAGAGCAGGTTGCACCGGGCACCTTTGCTATGTGGTGGTTGGGTTGTACGGGCATCTGGCTGAAATCCGAAAGTGGAGCCAACATCTGCGTCGATTTCTGGTGCGGTACCGGCAAGCAAAGCCACGGGAACCTGCTGATGAAAACGGGCCATCAGATGCAGCGCATGGCGGGCGTGAAAAAACTCCAACCCAACCTGCGAACCACCCCGTTTGTTCTCGATCCCTTCGCCATTCGCCAGATCGATACCGTGCTGTCTACCCACGATCATAACGATCACATTGATGTGAACGTGGCCGCCGCGGTTATGCAGAACTGCGCCGATGACGTGCCCTTTATCGGCCCGCAAACCTGCGTCGATCTGTGGATTGGCTGGGGCGTACCGAAAGAGCGCTGCATCGTGATGAAGCCGGGTGATGTGGTCAAAATAAAAGACGTTGAAATCCACGCGCTCGACGCTTTTGACCGTACGGCCCTGATTACCTTACCCGCGGATCAAAAAGCGGCAGGCGTACTACCGGACGGAATGGATCAGCGCGCGGTGAACTACCTGTTCAAAACGCCGGGCGGCAACCTGTACCATAGCGGCGATTCCCACTACTCCAACTACTACGCGAAGCACGGTAACGAACACCAGATTGATGTGGCTCTCGGTTCCTATGGCGAGAACCCGCGCGGTATCACCGACAAAATGACCAGCGCCGATATCCTGCGCATGGCCGAGTCGCTGAATACCAAAGTGGTGATCCCATTCCATCACGATATCTGGTCAAACTTCCAGGCCGATCCGCAGGAAATCCGCGTTCTGTGGGAGATGAAAAAAGACCGCCTGAAGTATGGCTTTAAGCCTTTCATCTGGCAGGTGGGTGGGAAATTCACCTGGCCGTTGGATAAAGACAATTTCGAATATCACTATCCGCGCGGATTCGACGATTGCTTCACCACGGAACCGGACCTGCCCTTCAGGTCGTTCCTGTAAGGTTTCTCCGGCGGGACGCCCGCCGGAAATTATCCCCGTCAGCATTAGTATTTTCACCTGATTTCAAATATCATCTTTGCTTATCACTTTTAATCGGATTTGCTCATGACGGAAGCGCAAAGACATCAAGTTTTACTGGATATGCTGGCACAAACGGGGTTTGTCACCGTGGAGCAGGTGATTTCACGGCTGGGAATTTCTCCGGCGACGGCACGACGCGATATCAACAAACTCGATGAAAGCAGCAAGTTGAAAAAGGTCCGCAACGGTGCGGAAGCCATCAGCGAGCAGCGCCCGCGCTGGTCGCCAATGAATATTCACCAGGCGCAAAACCACGATGAGAAAATGCGGATTGCGCGTGCGGCTTCGCAACTGGTGAACCCAGGCGAAAGCATCGTCATAAACTGCGGCTCTACAGCATTCCTGCTTGGGCAAGAATTGTGCGGTAAACCGGTACAGATCATCACCAACTATTTACCGCTGGCCAACTATCTGATCGAGCAGGAACACGACAGCGTCATCATTATGGGTGGGCAGTATAACCGCAGCCACTCTATCACCCTAAGCCCACAGGGCAGCGAAAACAGCCTTTACGCCGGGCACTGGATGTTCACCAGCGGCAAAGGATTGACCGCCGAAGGTCTGTATAAAACCGATATGCTGACGGCGATGGCGGAGCAAAAAATGCTTAATGTCGTCGGTAAGCTCGCGGTGCTGGTAGATAGCACCAAAGTTGGTGAACGCGCCGGGATGCTGTTCAGCCAGGCAGAGGAAATAGACCTGGTGATTACCGGGAAACAGGCCGATGAAACTATCCTCAAGCAGCTTGAAGAACTGGGTTTGCTGATTATCCGCGTTTAAATAACCCCTCTCGCAGACAAAGAATTATCTTCTTAACGTGGTTTTTTACATCATTGACCGTCAAACCCCAATTAGCATATGGACTTATTCCGACCTAACTTACTAAAAAAGTTCCTTTCTATGGACTCGTCAGGTTTGAGCAAGAGCAGCGGTGAATTAATCAACGGGGAACAGATCAATACAAATGTAAATGGTAATTATTATCATTTAATGCGTGTGCAAAAGTTGACTTTGAGGTCTTTCACTCTCTCCGCGCCAGTCTGAACATTCAGGTGATTCTGTACAGCTCCGCCCCTACGCCCCTTCCCTGTTTCGTCCGGAGAAACTGTTCTGACCTAGGCAAAACGGCATATTCGGAATAGATATCCACTCAATGACTTTCGCTGATCGGAGTTTTTGTGATCGGACAGCGTGACGGATTTCGTCATACTGATATTCGGTTGCGTCCCCGATGATTTTTATCGGGGCTCCTGAGAACATAGCACGCCTTTGGCGTGAGCGGCGCTGCTGCGCAGCTTCGGGGATGTTCATGACCGCTGCCCCGTTTTATACTCTGCACCATGTATATCCCCCGCCCCGCAAAGCTGCTTTTCTCCATTGATGACGGCTGGAACAAGTTCCTCGAAAAATTCGGTGATACCGTCAGCCCGTGGACCCGGCTCTCCGTTGAACGCATGCTCGCCTGCGGCACCACCGCCATGGGCGTCCGCCGTTACTGTTGTTCTTCTCCGGACTGCTCTCACTCCCGTTTCTTCTGCCAGAGCTGTGGCTCAAGAGCCTGCAGCTCCTGCGGATTTAAAGCCACGGAACAGTGGATTGCACAGCAGACCCACATTCTTCCCGACTGCGACTGGCAGCACATCACCTATATGAACGCATCCCGTTTGCAAGGCATTCATGGTTTTGACGTTGACGGTAGGTTGCAGCTCTATATCCGGCCTTATTGCAGCCAGCGCTGCGGGCCACTATGAGATCCGCCAACCCGTACCTAATTCACCTTGCGAGCTTCAGGCTCAAAGTGATGTCCAGGTTTAACGGGTCCCGGTCTTACCTGTCATTGTCATCGCGTCGACTGCCACAGCAACCTTTTAACATTCATCCTTCAACTGCTATTTATTCATCCGAACTGGTAATCAACAGGGCCTAATACTAATGTGAGTTTTATCATATACCTGCCCATGGGCGGCTATAGCCCAAATCGTACGTGCAAGTTTATTTGCCATCGCGACAGTAACAACTGCTGCCGGACGCCGTTTTTTCATTTCTGTTATCCATGACCCGGGATCTTTAGAGCACAGTGCCGCAGCCCTTGCCCCATGAATTAATAATGTCCGTAAATAAGTATCCCCCCGCTTGCTAATTCCGGTGATGCCTCCAATTAGTAGAACATGTATTTCTCGATGAATGAGGGTAGAGTCTTAGGACGTGGTGTAAATTCGGCGGTCATGACTCAAATTTAGTGTTGTAGTATGCTTTGCTTTTTGGATTTCTGATGGCAAAGATTGATGTGGTATGCCCACGTTGGTAATGCCTCCAATCAGTAGAACTGATCTGGTCAAGTTAAACAGGACACTTTTTTCTCAGCCATCTGTTCATATCGCACTGGCGATAAATACCCATTCGAAGCATGGTTTCTGTCAAGATTGTAATAACGCATATAGTCTGCAACATCACGTTTCATACCTGCCCGCGTCTGCTGCGGGATCAACAGCACCCATTCATGTTTCAAACTGCCCCAAAAACGCTCCATTACCGCGTTATCCCAGCAGGCGCCAACATCTCCCATGCTGCTTCTGAGTCCGTAACTGGTTAACTGCGTTTGGAAGCGCTTGCTGGTATACTGCGCTCCACGATCGGTATGGACGACCAGCCCTGTCGGTGGATTGCGCAGGTTGTAAGCCTGCATGAGAGCCCGGCAAACCAGCGACGATGTCATTCTCTTGTCAATGTGCCAACCGACGATCCGGCGGGAATATAAATCCATGATCGCAGCCAGGTACAACCAGCCTTCACCCGTTTTCAGATACGTAATATCACTCACCCATATCTGGTCCGGTCCGGGAGGATTGAAGTTCTGATTCAACAGATTTGGTGCAAAATCAGCCCCTTTCTTCGGTTTCGTTGTGACCTTCCAGGCACGGCGTTGCCGGCAGAGAAGTCCCTCTTCGCTCATGATTTTTCTAACGCGCCAACGACTTATGGTGACGCCTTCTTCACGGAGCTTTTTAACCAGCGTTCGGCTCCCGGCACTTTCCCGACTGGCAGAGAATAACGCCTTGAGCATCACCCTGACTGCGGTATCTTTCGACGGGCAGGCTATCGGCTTTTTTCGCCAGGCATACCATGCGGACGGGCTAATGCGCATCACGCGACAAAGCGTCCGTAGCCTGTAATTACCTGCGTTATCGAGGATAAACTGGTATCTCACGACATGTGCTTCGCAAAGAAGGCGCTCGCCTTTTTTAATATTTCCTTCTCAATGCGTAACTCTTTGTTTTCTAGACGTAGCCTTCGGAGTTCAGCTTGTTCATCTTCACTAAGCGGACTTTCATGGCGCTGGCGCGCGGCGGCGACCCAACTGCGCAATGTTTTGGCGCTGATCCCCAAAGAAGTTGCGGCACGCGCAATGGAGTAATTTTGCGTCAGCACCAGGGCCACCGTTTCCTTCTTAAATTCTGGCGTAAACTTTCGCTTCTGATTCACTAAACACCTCCATTTTGGATGTAAGTTTAGTGTCCTGATTATTCGACCACAGCAGGCAGCCTGATCTCGCTGGCTCCGCAGCAGACCCGGACCTTCAGCGTGACCACCGGCATCGACGGCTGATAAGGATAATAGTGCTCAAGGCTTGAACAGCAGCGCGCTTATCGCTAAGGTAAGCGCGTTTTTTTATCCGCCGGGAAACGCCATGACCTCCATTGCCCTTATTGACGATCATCTCATCGTCCGCTCCGGTTTTGCGCAGCTGCTGGCGCTGGAAGCCGATTTCCAGGTGGTGGCGGAGTTTGGCTCCGGCCGCGAGGCGCTGGCGGGCCTGCCGGGCCGCGGCGTGCAGGTCTGCATTTGCGATATTTCGATGCCGGATATCTCGGGCCTTGAGCTGCTCAGCCAACTGCCCAAAGGTATCGCGACCGTTATGCTTTCGGTCCACGACAGCCCGGCGCTGGTGGAACAGGCGCTGAACGCCGGCGCCCGCGGCTTTCTCTCCAAACGCTGCAGCCCGGACGAGCTGATTGCCGCCGTCCGCACGGTGGCGACCGGCGGCTGCTACCTGACACCGGATATCGCCATGAAGCTGGCGGCCGGTCGCCAGGACCCGCTCACCAGGCGCGAACGGCAGGTGGCGGAAAAGCTGGCCCAGGGCATGGCGGTGAAAGAGATTGCCGCCGAGCTTGGGCTATCGCCAAAAACCGTCCACGTTCATCGCACCAACCTGCTGGAAAAGCTCGGCGTCAGCAACGACGTCGAGCTGGCGCGGCGCATGTTCGATAGCTGGCAGTGAAGGCGCTGTTTTCGCGGCTGTTCTCGGTCGCCGACTGCTTCTTTATCTTCTCCGCCGCGTGGTTCTGCCTGTGGAGCATCAGCCTGCACGTGGTGGACCGCGCGGATCTCGCAGTGCTGCTGTTTCCCTTCGGCCTGCGCCTTGGCCTGATGCTGCAGTGCCCGCGCGGCTACTGGCCGGTGCTGCTGGGGGCGGAATGGCTGCTGATCTTCTGGCTGGCGCAGGAAGTGGCGCTGGCCCATCCGATAATATTGACGATCGGCAGCCTGTTGACCCTGCTGCCGGTGGCGCTGATTTCGCGCTATCGCCAGCAGCGCGACTGGCTGACCCTGCTGCGCCAGGGCGGGGCGCTGATCGCCGCCGCGCTGCTGCAATCGCTGCCGTGGCTGGGCGAAGGAAGCGATGGCCTTAACGCCCTGCTGCTGACCCTCACCGGCGGCCTGACGCTGGCGCCAACCTGCCTGGTCATTTGGCACTACCTCACCAGCACCGTCTGGCGCCCGCTGGGGCCGGCGCTGGTTTCGCAGCCGGTGAACTGGCGCGGGCGGCACCTGATCTGGTATCTGCTGCTGTTTATGGTCAGCCTGTGGCTGCAGCTGGGGCTGCCCGCCGAGCTCTCGCGCTTTACGCCTTTTTGCCTGGCGCTGCCGATTATCGCCCTCGCCTGGCACTACGGCTGGCAGGGGGCGCTGATTGCCGCCCTGATGAACGCGATCGCCCTCATCGCCAGCCAGACCTGGCACGACCATCCGGTGGATTTACTGCTCTCCCTGTTGGCGCAAAGCCTGACCGGCCTGCTGCTGGGGGCCGGCATTCAGCGCCTGCGCGAGCTGAACCAGTCGCTGCAAAGCGAGCTGGCGCGCAACCGGCGGCTGGCGGAGCGGCTGCTGGAAACCGAAGAGAGCGTGCGCCGCGACGTGGCGCGCGAGCTGCATGACGATATCGGCCAGACCATCACCGCCATCCGCACCCAGGCCGGCATTGTGCAGCGGCTGGCGCCGGAGAACGGCGGCGTCAGGCAGAGCAGCCAGCTGATTGAGCAGCTCTCTCTGGGCGTCTATGACTCGGTGCGCCGCCTGTTGGGGCGCCTGCGCCCACGGCAGCTGGACGATCTGACCCTCGAACAGGCGGTACGCTCGCTGATGCGCGAAATGGAGCTTGAAGATCGCGGTATGGTCAGCCACCTCGACTGGCGCATCGATGAATCCACGCTGAGCGAAAGCCAGCGCGTCACCCTGTATCGCGTCTGCCAGGAAGGGCTGAACAATATCGTCAAGCACGCCAGCGCCAGCGCGGTCACGCTGCAGGGCTGGCAGCAGGACGAGCGGCTGATGCTGGTGCTTGAGGATGACGGCAGCGGCCTGCCGCCGGGCACCGCACCGCAGGGCTTTGGCCTGATCGGCATGCGCGAGCGCGTGACGGCGCTGGGCGGAACCCTAACCATTTCCTGCACCCACGGCACGCGGGTTTGCGTCAGCCTGCCGCTGCGCTACGCCTGAGGAGCGATGATGTTTACCTTTATGAAATCCCCGCCCGACGCCGCGCCGATAGCAGATAAGCAGGCCCTGGACGAGCGCTATCGCTACTGGCGGCGCCATATTCTGCTAACCATCTGGCTGGGCTACGCGCTGTTCTACTTCACGCGCAAAAGCTTTAACGCCGCGGTGCCGGAGATTCTCGCCGGCGGCGTGCTGACCCGCAGCGATATCGGCCTGCTGGCGACGCTGTTTTACATCACCTACGGGCTGTCTAAATTTTTATCCGGCATCGTCAGCGACCGCTCCAACGCCCGCTACTTTATGGGTCTCGGCCTGATTGCGACCGGGGTGGTCAATATCCTGTTCGGCTTCTCCACCTCGCTGTGGGCCTTCGCGCTGCTGTGGGCGCTGAACGCCTTCTTCCAGGGCTGGGGCTCGCCGGTGTGCGCCCGGTTGCTGACCGCCTGGTACTCCCGTACCGAGCGCGGCGGCTGGTGGGCGCTGTGGAACACGGCCCATAACGTCGGCGGCGCGCTGATCCCGATAGTTATCGGCGCCGCGGCGCTGCACTACGGCTGGCGCGCCGGGATGATGATTGCCGGCATGCTGGCGATCCTCGCCGGGCTGTTTCTCTGCTGGCGGCTGCGCGACCGGCCGCAGGCGGTGGGGCTGCCCGCGGTAGGCGACTGGCGTCACGACGAGCTGGAGATCGCCCAGCAGCAGGAGGGGCAGGGCCTGACGCGCCGGGAGATCCTCTACAGATACGTATTAACGAACCCCTATATCTGGCTGCTGTCGCTGTGCTACGTGCTGGTTTACGTGGTGCGGGCGGCGATTAACGACTGGGGCAATCTCTACATGTCGGAGACCCTGGGGGTCAATCTGGTGACCGCCAACTCGGCGGTGACCATGTTTGAGCTGGGCGGGTTTATCGGCGCGCTGGTGGCGGGCTGGGGGTCGGACAAGCTGTTCAACGGCAACCGCGGACCGATGAACCTGATTTTTGCCGCCGGAATAATGCTCTCGGTGGGCGGCCTGTGGCTGATGCCGTTTGCCAGCTACGTGATGCAGGCCGCCTGCTTCTTTACCACCGGTTTCTTCGTCTTCGGCCCACAGATGCTGATCGGCATGGCGGCGGCGGAGTGCTCGCACCGGGACGCGGCGGGGGCGGCAACCGGCTTTGTCGGGCTGTTTGCCTATCTGGGCGCCTCGCTCTCCGGCTGGCCGCTGGCCCAGGTGATGGACGTCTGGCACTGGAGCGGCTTTTTTGTGGTGATCACCATCGCCGCCGGTATTTCGGCGCTGCTGCTGCTGCCATTTTTAAATGCCCAGGCGCCGAGAACCGCCAGCGAAGCGTGACCTGGCTCTCCTTTTTACCCCGAGTGCGGCAAAACTAAGAAATTTTCCCGGTTTCACCTGGACGCTGTCTCAGGCCAGCCGCACGGCCAGTTTTTACAATAGCGGTCATTCAAAATCATTTTCCCAAAATAGTTCATGTTGCAGGAAGGCGGCAGGCGAGCATCGCCAACGTACCTGAGGCTTGAGGCATCAAGGGAAAACCGGGAGTGTCCTATGCTGGCCTTTTTAAACCAGGTACGTAAACCGACCCTGGATCTGCCGCTCGACGTGCGGCGCAAGATGTGGTTTAAACCGTTCATGCAGTCCTATCTGGTAGTCTTTATCGGCTACCTGACCATGTATCTGATCCGCAAGAACTTTAACATCGCCCAGAACGACATGATTTCAACCTACGGGTTGAGCATGACCCAGCTGGGGATGATTGGCCTGGGCTTCTCGATCACCTACGGCGTGGGTAAAACGCTGGTCTCCTACTACGCCGACGGCAAAAACACCAAGCAGTTCCTGCCGTTTATGCTGATCCTCTCCGCCATCTGCATGCTCGGCTTCAGCGCCAGCATGGGCGCCGGGTCGACCAGCCTGTTCCTGATGATCGCCTTCTACGCGCTGAGCGGCTTCTTCCAGAGCACCGGCGGCTCGTGCAGCTACTCGACGATTACCAAATGGACGCCGCGACGCAAGCGCGGATCGTACCTCGGGATGTGGAATATCTCCCACAACCTCGGCGGCGCGGGCGCGGCAGGGGTAGCGCTGTTTGGCGCCAACTACCTGTTCGACGGCCACGTTATCGGAATGTTTATCTTCCCGTCGATTATCGCGCTGATCGTCGGCTTTATCGGTCTGCGTTTTGGTAGCGACTCCCCTGAATCCTACGGCCTCGGCAACGCCGAAGAGCTGTTCGGGGAAGAGATCAGCGAAGAAGATAAAGAGACCGAAGATAGCGCGATGACCAAGTGGCAGATCTTCGTTGAGTACGTGCTGAAAAACAAAGTCATCTGGCTGCTGTGCTTCTCCAATATTTTCCTCTACGTGGTGCGCATCGGCATCGACCAGTGGTCAACCGTTTACGCTTTCCAGGAGCTGAAGCTGTCAAAAGAGGTGGCGATTCAGGGCTTTACCCTGTTTGAAGTCGGCGCGCTGGTCGGCACCCTGATGTGGGGCTGGCTGTCGGATCTGGCCAACGGCCGCCGGGCGCTGGTTGCCTGCGTCGCGCTGGCGCTGATCATTGCGACGCTCGGCGTTTACCAGCATGCCAGCAATCAGTATGTCTATCTGGCATCGCTGTTTGCCCTCGGCTTTTTAGTCTTTGGCCCGCAGCTGCTGATTGGCGTCGCGGCCGTCGGCTTTGTGCCGAAAAAAGCCATCGGCGCCGCTGACGGCATTAAAGGCACCTTCGCCTATCTGATCGGCGACAGCTTCGCCAAGCTGGGCCTCGGGATGATTGCCGACGGCACGCCGGTCTTCGGCCTCACCGGCTGGGCGGGCACCTTCGCGGCGCTGGACGCGGCGGCAATCGGCTGTATCTGCCTGATGGCCATCGTGGCGGTATTTGAAGAACGTAAAATTCGCCGCGAGAAGAAGAAACAAAGTTTGCAGACCGCCTGAGGCATCAGGTATTGGTAACCTTGCCCGGCCTTCCCGCCGGGCTTTTTTATGCCTGCTGTGCAAGAGGGGCATTTATACTCACGATACTTCAAGATGCATGTTGTGTTGCCACAGAGTGCCGTTGTTATGACGGACTCACAAGATGACATCATGCATCTTGAAGTTTAATGGGTATAGTTGCATAAACGTTCGTTTGTGCGTGAAGGTGAGGGAAGGAAAGTTGGCAGTTATCGCAGCTACCCGGTCACTACCCCCTCACGGGCCGCTGACGCGGATGAACGGTGAAACCTTTCAGGCCCGTACCGGCTGACGCCGGGCTGTGGCGGCCTCACTTCTGCGCCCTGTTTTCCTTCGTCATGCCGCCTTTTATGCGCTGAAGCGCATGAAAAAAAGGACAGAATTGTGCGTGATATCATCAGGATATGTTAAAATACCGGGAGTGACAGGCCCCTGAACGGAGACACCATGCCTGAGTCAGTCCCCCCTGCGAAACCCGCGCTCAGCAAAAAACAGCGCCGCACTGCCCGCTCATGGGCTACCGTGAATAAGGTGGTGGCGGTCTTTCCGCACCTCTGGCCGGAGGCCGGGGTCGGGCAGTTCCGCCCGGTGAAGGCCGGGATTTCAGCGGACGTCAGGGTGTGGATTGCGCTTCACCCGCAGGGCGGACTCACTGAGGATGAGTGGCTGAAGGCTATCCGCTTTCTGGTCAGCCGCATGGAATACCTGCGCACCGTCATTGCCGGCACTCCGCGTACGGACCTCAGCGGTGAGCCCGCCGGGGTCGTCACCGCGTCCGACGAACATCATGCCCGGCAGAAAATCGCCGCCATCCGCGCCCGATTCGCTTCGAAGAAGCGCGTCCCCCCGCAGGACGCTAAATGACAGGATATCGGGTGCCGTGACACAGACTCAGAAAACCGGACATCTGGCATGGTGCGCCCTCATTGCTCTGGGGATGGCCCGCCGGGAGGGCTCCGTGACCTCTGCGGCACAGGAAAACCTGTTCCTCACCCGCTGGCTGGCCACCGCCCTGAAGCAGCGGCGCTTTCCCCGGGAGGTCACTCCGGACATCGAGTGGCTGCTGAAGCAGGGGCGTCTGTATGGCGTGAGGGCAAATCTTTCCGGAAAGCTGGATTACTTCTGGCGCGCCTGCAGCGGCGACCTGAAGGTGCAGAGTGACCTGTTCCGCCTGACGTATGCAGTGGAAATGTCAAAAGAGGCGGGCTGGCAGTACCGCGTGCTGAGCGACCGGGAGTGGTCGGGGCGCCATGCGGTACCCCTGAGTGATGCGGTGAACGGGGTGTATCTGCTGCACACGAATCTGGATGCGGCGTTTGATGAGAACGGGGGACAGGTAAGTCCCCTGACGGCGCGCATCACCGGGCGTGCTGAAGGCCTGATGACCCTGCTGGCCTCCTGCGGCTGGCAGGCAGATGCGGAAGGTGACGCCCTGCCCCGGCAGTACCGGCTGACCGCCGGGCGGTAAACAGACGACAAACACGTCACTCTGCGTCACGACCTGAGGTAATGACTCTAATTAGTTGAATGATGTATAATGCCCGCTTTTGAGGTTTTCTCATGGCCAGCGTTAACGTTCATTGTCCCCGTTGTCAGTCTGCTCAGGTTTATCGCCATGGTCAGAACCCTAAAGGCCGTGACAGATTTCGCTGTCGTGACTGCCACCGCGTGTTTTTACTCACCTATACCTATGAAGCCCGTAAGCCGGGTGTCAAAGAGAAAATTACCGAAATGGCCTTCAACGGTGCCGGTGTCCGGGATACGGCAAGAACGCTAAAAATCGGCATTAACACCGTCATCCGCACTCGGATATTGAGCGGCTTAAGCAACAGGAAGGTTACACAACGGCAGATGTGATACGTATGAAACCTGATTCCCCTGACAGGCAGTCCCTGCGTGAAAAATTTTTGCAGGAACATACGCACACAGAGGATGAAGTGCGTTTTTTCGTCAGTGGTAGTGGTACATTTTTCGTTCCGCAGGAAGACAAGGTGTACCGGCTGACCTGTGGAGCGGGTGATTTACTGCGGGTCCCGGCCAGTACCAGGCACTGGTTTGACTGTGGTGAATATCCGAATTTCACAGCGATTCGAATTTTTACCAATCCTGCAGGCTGGGTGGGTAATTTCACCGGACGTAAAACCTTTTACTGAATTCATGCATTAAGACGCGGAAGGATACGCCCTGTCCCGGCAGGTACAGGCTAGAAGTCCGTCAAGGTAGGGGGCCGCTTGGAAAACGGAATCTATCCTACGTTAAGCCTGTTTTTTGAGCTGACATGACGGGCAGCTATGAGCGAAAAACGAACATTCCCCGGCATTAAAATAATTTCATTCTGAAATTATAATGTGCGTGGCGTACAGACTATAAACCGCATACCCGGTGACTGGCTGACATCAAGATTCAGATATTCAAATTCGATCAAACCCTCAGAAGGGTGCTGAATGCGCTTTACTGTCGATGGCTGCTGCAAGACATCCTGCAGAGGCCACCACGCAGAAAATTCCTCACTTTCCTTCATCAGTAAGCCGTGCTGTGGTCGTAAGCGTTCAGCGAGTGCCGTATTGACGGCTATTTATTGGTGAGATCCACGTTCCAGGGCAGAAGTTCAGCCACTTTGTTGCTGGGCCACTCCGGCAGAACGCTCAGGATATGGCGTAGGTAAGCCTCCGGGTCGATGCCATTCAGCCTGCACGTACCGATCAGACCGTACAGCAGGGCTCCACGCTCACCACCGTGATCGCTCCCGAAGAAGATATAATTTTTCTTGCCAAGGCAGACAGCTCGCAGCGCGCGTTCTGCCACGTTGTTATCAGGCTCTGCCAGGCCATCATCGCAGTAGTAGCACAGCGCATCCCACTGGTTCAGGGCATATGCGAACGCCTCCCCCAACCGGGATTTTTTCGACAGCGTTGCGCTTTTCTCCTCCAACCACACATGCAGGGATGCCAGCAGCGGCTTACTCCGGGACTGCCTGGCTGCCAGCCGCTCAGTTGCCGGGAGGCCGCGTATTTCCTCTTCTACCGCGTACAGTTCACCGATACGTTTCAGGGCTTCCTCTGCTGTGACCGTCTGAGTACTTATATAGACGTCGTGGATTTTTCGGCGCGCGTGGGCCCAGCAGGCTGCTTCTGTTAGCGGGCCGCCGTCACGCTCTGCACTGAACAACCTGTCGTAACCAGCGAAGGCATCGGCCTGCAGAACGCCATGGTAATGGCGAAGATGTTGTTGAGGATGTTTCCCCTGCCGATCCGGCGAGAAGGCGAACCACGCTGCGGGCGGGTCTGACGACCCCGCGTTCCGGTCATTGCGAACGTACGTCCAGATGCGCCCGGTTTTCGTCTTCTTTCTGCCCGGTGCCAGTACCGGCACCGGAGTGTCATCCGTATGCAGTTTGCGGCAGTCCATCACGTAGCGGTAAAGAGCCTCATCCAGCGGGATCATCAACCGGCAACAGGCATCCACCCAGTTGGAGAGCAGAGCCCGGCTCAGATCCACGCCCTGACGGGCAAAGATTTCGCACTGGCGATATAGCGGCAGGTGTTCACAGTATTTGGCCGTTAACACCCGGGCCAGCAGACCCGGACCGGCGATACCCCGATCGATAGGGCGTGATGGCGCAGGCGCTTCAACGATGCAGTCGCATCGGGTGCAGGCCTTTTTCACCCTGACCGTGCGGATCACTTTCAGAGCGCTGGAGACCAGCTCCAGTTGCTCTGCGCTGACTTCTCTGAGGTATGCCATATCGCTGCCGCAGTCCGGACAGCAGGTTTCGGCGGGCTCCAGCCTGTTTATTTCGCGTGGAAGATGGTCAGGCAGAGGACGGCGATGGCGCGACTGTCGAAGCTGACGCGGAACCTGCTGATCGTTATCCCGGCCGTTGTAACGATCGCTTTGCTGCTCCTGCTGTTTCAGCAGGGCTTCGGCGTCTTCAACCTGTCGGCGAAGTTTTTCGGAGCGGGTACCGAACAGCATCCGCCGTAGTTTTTCTATCTGTGCCCGCAGATGCTCTATTTCGCGCTCTTCGTTCTCTATTTTCTCTTCTGCGCGGGCCAGCGCAGAACGCAGGAACGACTCAGTCTCTGCAACGAGGCTGAGCCGACTGTCTTTCTGGCGAAGCGCGTCTTCCAGCGCGGCGATACGGGCGATATAGTCCTGACTCATGACCTCATTTATAATGCGGTCATGCTCTTTTTACAACATTGTCAGTGAGTTAAGTCGGGCTGTTTTTGGCTGACGCCAGTCCAGCTTATCGAGGAGCATGGCGAGTTGTGAGCGGGTGATGGCGATTTTACCCTCGCGTACAGCAGGCCAGATGAACTGGCCTTCCTCCAGCCGTTTGGTAAACAGGCACAGACCGTCAGCATCAGCCCAGAGGATCTTCACGGTGTCACCTTTGCGGCCACGGAAGATAAACAGGTGCCCGGAGAACGGATTTTCATCAAGTGCATGCTGTACCAGCTCGCCCAGTCCATTGAACGATTTACGCATATCCGTGACGCCAGCAACCAGCCAGATACGGGTGCCTGACGGGAGGGATATCATTGGCTTCTCCCGGTCAGCTCGCGGAGCAGCACGGCCAGCAACTCCGGTGACGGGTTCTCAAGCGTCATTTTGCCGTGGCGGAACTCGACGCAACAGGAGGAGGCGTTCAGCGCTGAGAACTGAGCTGGCTCAGTGTTCATCCTGCCAGATGGAGTCGGATCAGGTACAACCTCAACAGGTAGTATCGTTGGTAGTGATGAAGTCACTACGGTAGCCGGAAGGCGGCGCGATATGCGGCCTTCATTCTGCCAGAGCCGCAGCCATTTGAAGATGACGTTATCATTAACGCCGTTTTCACGGGCAATCTGAGCAACGCAGGCGCCGGGACGGGAAGCCAGTTCAACCATACGGAGCTTGAAGTCATTCGAATAATTCTTGCGGGGTTCTTTTCGCCAGTATTGGGATTCCATACTTAGATGTCCGTCTGTAACAAGTGGGCGTCTAAGTTACCAGTACTGGTTTAATGGCTACATACGGCACTGGGTTTACGCTTACTAGGGTTTGGTATTACCGCTGTGCTCATATCGTCTCCAGCAACTTTTGCTGTGTTGAAATTTTTCGGAACCGCCTATCTGCTTTGGTTAGGAGCGATGCTCATACGTAACGGCATAAGGGCAAACCCAGAAGGGTTTGCTGATACGAAGCATTCGGTGACTTTAAGAGAGGCCTGGATAGCGAATGTTTTGAATCCTAAAGCCATCATTTTCTATCTGACAGTCGTTTCGCAGTTCGCAGGGATACAGGGAGGTGTTTGCAACTATCTGACACTGGCATCAGTACATGTAGTCGTCATGAGCGTTTGGCTTTACGCTGTAAGCCAAATACTGATCTTTTCAGTAAAAAAAGCCAACCCATTAATGCTCAAAAGATACGTCAACATTGCGGGCGGGATGTTGCTAATTGCTTTTTCTCTGCACAGCCTGATCCCGTAATACATCACCTATATCGACAACGCCCGCTCTTGGCACATAGCAGACCGTACAGCTGAGAACTCAGGGTCATGACTGCCCAGTCTTTACTCTGAGTATGGTTTGCCGGGTAGTATTAAATTCCCGGGCAATGGCGCTGATACTGATCCCGGCGTTAATCCGTGCAATCACCGTGGTTTTCTGCTCTTCATTCAGCACTGAAGGACGTCCAAACCGCTTTCCGGATGCTTTTGCCCGCGCAATACCAGAGTGCGTACGCTCTAGCAGCAAATCCCGCTCAAACTCAGCCACGGCTGAAATCACCTGCATTGTCATTTTCCCTGCCGGACTGGTCAGGTCCACGCCACCCAGCGTCAGGCAATGTACCCGAATGTCAGACACTGCAAGTTGTTCGACGGTTTTTCTTATATCCATCGCATTGCGGCCAAGGCGGTCAAGTTTGGTGACAATCAGTACATCACCATTTTCCATGCGGTCAAGAAGCCTGATAAATCCCGGTCTTTCGCTGGCCGCGACTGACCCACTGATGTGTTCCTCATGATCTGGTCAAGTTAAACAGGACACTTTTTTCTCAGCCATCTGTTCATATCGCACTGGCGATAAATACCCATTCGAAGCATGGTTTCTGTCAAGATTGTAATAACGCATATAGTCTGCAACATCACGTTTCATACCTGCCCGCGTCTGCTGCGGGATCAACAGCACCCATTCATGTTTCAAACTGCCCCAAAAACGCTCCATTACCGCGTTATCCCAGCAGGCGCCAACATCTCCCATGCTGCTTCTGAGTCCGTAACTGGTTAACTGCGTTTGGAAGCGCTTGCTGGTATACTGCGCTCCACGATCGGTATGGACGACCAGCCCTGTCGGTGGATTGCGCAGGTTGTAAGCCTGCATGAGAGCCCGGCAAACCAGCGACGATGTCATTCTCTTGTCAATGTGCCAACCGACGATCCGGCGGGAATATAAATCCATGATCGCAGCCAGGTACAACCAGCCTTCACCCGTTTTCAGATACGTAATATCACTCACCCATATCTGGTCCGGTCCGGGAGGATTGAAGTTCTGATTCAACAGATTTGGTGCAAAATCAGCCCCTTTCTTCGGTTTCGTTGTGACCTTCCAGGCGCGGCGTTGCCGGCAGAGAAGTCCCTCTTCGCTCATGATTTTTCTAACGCGCCAACGACTTATGGTGACGCCTTCTTCACGGAGCTTTTTAACCAGCGTTCGGCTCCCGGCACTTTCCCGACTGGCAGAGAATAACGCCTTGAGCATCACCCTGACTGCGGTATCTTTCGACGGGCAGGCTATCGGCTTTTTTCGCCAGGCATACCATGCGGACGGGCTAATGCGCATCACGCGACAAAGCGTCCGTAGCCTGTAATTACCTGCGTTATCGAGGATAAACTGGTATCTCACGACATGTGCTTCGCAAAGAAGGCGCTCGCCTTTTTTAATATTTCCTTCTCAATGCGTAACTCTTTGTTTTCTAGACGTAGCCTTCGGAGTTCAGCTTGTTCATCTTCACTAAGCGGACTTTCATGGCGCTGGCGCGCGGCGGCGACCCAACTGCGCAATGTTTTGGCGCTGATCCCCAAAGAAGTTGCGGCACGCGCAATGGAGTAATTTTGCGTCAGCACCAGGGCCACCGTTTCCTTCTTAAATTCTGGCGTAAACTTTCGCTTCTGATTCACTAAACACCTCCATTTTGGATGTAAGTTTAGTGTCCTGATTATTCGACCACAGCACAACAGGTTGGGCGCAACTTCTGCTCCTGCACGAGGCTTTGTCGTGACTTTATAAGCCCGGTGCTGACGGCATTCCAGTCCCTCTTCCTGCATGAGTTTCATCACCCGCCAGCGGCTGACTGTGACACCTTCTTCACGAAGCTTTTTAACCAGAGTCCGGCTGCCGGCACTTTCTCTGCTGGCGGCAAACAGGGCTTTCAGTCTGACCCGGATACCGACATCGTCTGGGGAGGTGACAACAGGTCTTTTTTGCCACGCATACCAGGGACCCGCATCACCCGGAAAAGCCGCCTGACACCGAACTCACCGGCAAGATCGCGGATAAACAGGTATCTCACGACATGTGCTTCGCAAAGAAGGCACTCGCCTTCTTTAAAATGTCCTTCTCAAGGCGTAACTCTTTGTTTTCTTTGCGCAGGCGTTTAAGTTCTGCCCGCTCATTCTCATTGAGTTCGCTTTCACTCTGCTGACGGGTGCCAACAACCCATCCCCTCAGAGTTCTGTCGCTGCTCCCCAGCGACGCTGCGGCTTTGGCGATGGTATAACCCTGTTCACTGACCAGGGCCACGGCTTCCTTTTTAAACTCTGGGGTAAATGTTCTCTTTTTCATCACTAAACATCTCCGTTATGGATGTAAGTTTAGTGTCCGGTTTATTCGACTACATCACCTGCGAACCGCCGTTATCAGAGGTGAGTTTACCGTCGCTGAGATAATCAGAAAGATGACGCAGAACCGTGGTCTCATGAATAAGCTGAGACTGCGCAATCATGGCAGGAGACCAGCCCTGAGCAGAAAGCAGCACGCAGCGTATCCGGTCGCAGACACGGCGGTCACGACTCTGCCGGTGCTGGGCCTCAAGGGCGGCAATCTGTGCGGAGGTCAGTTTTACGTTCATGGCCTGAGCATGATCCTCAGCACCGACGAAATCAAGCAATTTCAATGATCACGGGTACAGTACATATAAAGTTGTGTGCCGGTCGTGAATACCATCGGAACGGCAAAGCGGTGACGGTCGCCCTGTAAGGGCGCTACTATTCAACGCTCGACCGTGATGCCTGTCGCAATCTTCTCTATGATTTTACCAAACTCCACCTGTTGATCTTTTCTTTTCGTAATGGTGATAGTTCTGTCAACGCCGGCCGATGTTATCTGTAATTTAAACGATTGAGGTTTATCCTTTATAAGCGTAACGTCGCTAAGCGGGACGATATAAGTATCGGCATACACCGCCGGCGTGATAATTAGCTTATCTTGTGCTAGACCAATCATAATACGTTTTTCTAAGCGAAACGCATTGATCAGTGTCACTAGTCCGGCGGCGACAACCACCCAAGCGGTATTGATGCCAAGCAGGCCGATAACGATACCGAGGACTATGCACGCAATGCCGGATAATGTGAATTTTTTTAAATTAAATCCAAGTCTGATGTCGAGAGGTCGGTGGAGATCAATGACAAATGGGGTCAGCCCCTGGTTGTAACGCCATTCATAGCTGAATAAGTATCCAATATAAAAGATCATGCTCCATGGCAGCATGAGGACAGTAGTTATGAAAGCGAACGCACGGCCTGTTTTCGGAGCTTTAGATAAAAGAAACAGGCTGATAATCTGCATAACGATTGATATTGAGAATATAATAATAAATATTGAAGTAAACTTAGCGGGTAGGGGCTCTTCGTAATTTATTACTAATTCATCCTGAGATAAATAAAGTGAAATGAGCGCTATCGATGCGATATTGACTGCCAAGCCAGTCCAGACAAGTTTGCTTATTTTTACCATGTTAAATTCCATTTGGTTAAGATTGATTGTTTAGCCGACCTTTATTTTTTCTTAGAGCCTATCCCAGTAGGTAATAGATACTCGTTCCAACTGGTGTTCTGGCTGCGGGCAGATCACCGGATTACATTGACTGGAGCATTAGAAATTACTATTTTAAGCCCCGTTTTTATTGCCTATTGAGATAGGCTCATTAATAATGAAGTTAATGAGCTACCAGTTTCAGACTAGCACAATAAGCGAGGCTTTGTTAATGGAATGGTCGCCCCCTACATCTTGTGCCACAGTGGGACGATAAATCGCCACTACTTGAGCGGAGCGGCCATCATGAACGTTAAAACTATCGGCATCGATTTGGCAAAAGAGGTTTTCCAGGTCCACGGAATTGACGAACACGGCAAGCGGTTGTTCAACAAGCAACTCAAACGAGCAAAAATGCTTTCCTTTTTTGCCAACATCCCTCCATGTTTGATCGGCATGGAAGCCTGTGCTTCTGCCCACTTTTGGGCCGGAAAACTAGGCTGTGTCCCTTAATCTCCTGAGCTATAGTAACTGTCTGTTTACACAACACATTGAACTATGGCTCGCTACGACCTCCCCGATGAAGCATGGGCTCTCATCCAGCCACTATTACCTGCTGAACCAGCAATACCAAGGGCCGGACGTCCATGGGCAGAACATCGTATGATCATCAACGGCATGTTCTGGGTGCTGTGTTCAGGCGCACCCTGGCGCGATTTGCCTGAGCGATATGGTTCATGGAAGACCGTTTACAACCGTTTTAACCGCTGGTCTAAGTCAGGAGTGATTAACATTATTTTCAATAAGTTACTATCGTCTCTTGACGCCTATGGCCTTGTTGACTGGTCAGCTTATCTGGTCAATTTAAACAGGACACTTTTTTCTCAGCCATCTGTTCATATCGCACTGGCGATAAATACCCATTCGAAGCATGGTTTCTGTCAAGATTGTAATAACGCATATAGTCTGCAACATCACGTTTCATACCTGCCCGCGTCTGCTGCGGGATCAACAGCACCCATTCATGTTTCAAACTGCCCCAAAAACGCTCCATTACCGCGTTATCCCAGCAGGCGCCAACATCTCCCATGCTGCTTCTGAGTCCGTAACTGGTTAACTGCGTTTGGAAGCGCTTGCTGGTATACTGCGCTCCACGATCGGTATGGACGACCAGCCCTGTCGGTGGATTGCGCAGGTTGTAAGCCTGCATGAGAGCCCGGCAAACCAGCGACGATGTCATTCTCTTGTCAATGTGCCAACCGACGATCCGGCGGGAATATAAATCCATGATCGCAGCCAGGTACAACCAGCCTTCACCCGTTTTCAGATACGTAATATCACTCACCCATATCTGGTCCGGTCCGGGAGGATTGAAGTTCTGATTCAACAGATTTGGTGCAAAATCAGCCCCTTTCTTCGGTTTCGTTGTGACCTTCCAGGCACGGCGTTGCCGGCAGAGAAGTCCCTCTTCGCTCATGATTTTTCTAACGCACCAACGACTTATGGTGACGCCTTCTTCACGGAGCTTTTTAACCAGCGTTCGGCTCCCGGCATTTTCCCGACTGGCAGAGAATAACGCCTTGAGCATCACCCTGACTGCGGTATCTTTCGGCGGGCAGGCTATCGGCTTTTTTCGCCAGGCATACCATGCGGACGGGCTAATGCGCATCACGCGACAAAGCGTCCGTAGCCTGTAATTACCTGCGTTATCGAGGATAAACTGGTATCTCACGACATGTGCTTCGCAAAGAAGGCGCTCGCCTTTTTTAATATTTCCTTCTCAATGCGTAACTCTTTGTTTTCTAGACGTAGCCTTCGGAGTTCAGCTTGTTCATCTTCACTAAGCGGACTTTCATGGCGCTGGCGCGCGGCGGCGACCCAACTGCGCAATGTTTTGGCGCTGATCCCCAAAGAAGTTGCGGCACGCGCAATGGAGTAATTTTGCGTCAGCACCAGGGCCACCGTTTCCTTCTTAAATTCTGGCGTAAACTTTCGCTTCTGATTCACTAAACACCTCCATTTTGGATGTAAGTTTAGTGTCCTGATTATTCGACCACAGCAATCATGAGCGTCAGTTGCTCGATCTGACTTACGCACAAATGAGCCCCTCAGATCAGTATGCAACCAGACAACTCAGAGATGACCATCGGATATGGTTAAAATCCTTACCTGCCACGCTCCGGATTGACCAGGATGTACTCCTGGTACATGGCACTCCTGATGACGACATGACGTACTTTCTTGAAACCGTAACGCCTGACGGTCTGAGAGAGGCAACACCTGAGGAAATTATTCAACGTGCGGGAACATCAGATGCGAAAGTCATCCTGTGCGGTCATACCCATTTGCCGCGTAAAGTCAGTCAGAATAATGGCGGTATTATCGTCAATCGCGGGAGTGTTGGCCTGCCAGCATATGCTGATGAGCATCCTTATCCTCACGTCATAGAAAATGGCACGCCGCATGCCAGATATGCAATACTTGCTGTGGTCGAATAATCAGGACACTAAACTTACATCCAAAATGGAGGTGTTTAGTGAATCAGAAGCGAAAGTTTACGCCAGAATTTAAGAAGGAAACGGTGGCCCTGGTGCTGACGCAAAATTACTCCATTGCGCGTGCCGCAACTTCTTTGGGGATCAGCGCCAAAACATTGCGCAGTTGGGTCGCCGCCGCGCGCCAGCGCCATGAAAGTCCGCTTAGTGAAGATGAACAAGCTGAACTCCGAAGGCTACGTCTAGAAAACAAAGAGTTACGCATTGAGAAGGAAATATTAAAAAAGGCGAGCGCCTTCTTTGCGAAGCACATGTCGTGAGATACCAGTTTATCCTCGATAACGCAGGTAATTACAGGCTACGGACGCTTTGTCGCGTGATGCGCATTAGCCCGTCCGCATGGTATGCTTGGCGAAAAAAGCCGATAGCCTGCCCGCCGAAAGATACCGCAGTCAGGGTGATGCTCAAGGCGTTATTCTCTGCCAGTCGGGAAAGTGCCGGGAGCCGAACGCTGGTTAAAAAGCTCCGTGAAGAAGGCGTCACCATAAGTCGTTGGCGCGTTAGAAAAATCATGAGCGAAGAGGGACTTCTCTGCCGGCAACGCCGTGCCTGGAAGGTCACAACGAAACCGAAGAAAGGGGCTGATTTTGCACCAAATCTGTTGAATCAGAACTTCAATCCTCCCGGACCGGACCAGATATGGGTGAGTGATATTACGTATCTGAAAACGGGTGAAGGCTGGTTGTACCTGGCTGCGATCATGGATTTATATTCCCGCCGGATCGTCGGTTGGCACATTGACAAGAGAATGACATCGTCGCTGGTTTGCCGGGCTCTCATGCAGGCTTACAACCTGCGCAATCCACCGACAGGGCTGGTCGTCCATACCGATCGTGGAGCGCAGTATACCAGCAAGCGCTTCCAAACGCAGTTAACCAGTTACGGACTCAGAAGCAGCATGGGAGATGTTGGCGCCTGCTGGGATAACGCGGTAATGGAGCGTTTTTGGGGCAGTTTGAAACATGAATGGGTGCTGTTGATCCCGCAGCAGACGCGGGCAGGTATGAAACGTGATGTTGCAGACTATATGCGTTATTACAATCTTGACAGAAACCATGCTTCGAATGGGTATTTATCGCCAGTGCGATATGAACAGATGGCTGAGAAAAAAGTGTCCTGTTTAACTTGACCAGATCAACTGACGAAAACAGAGAATACATGGGACGTAGAATTCATCACCCTTGAATATGACTGGGGTTTCGCATCTCAGGCGGCAGCCTCTCATGGCCGGGGAGACTGGGCAAAATGCATCCTTACAGGGTGTTGTTAAAACAAATGTCAAATTATCCAGGGGAATTAAACTGTTTTTTTATCCTGAAGTAAGTAGCGCGTGAAATGCCCGTTTTTTCCTGAACGGCCTTCAAGGAAAGCCCCTTTTTCATGAGAGCAAAAGCCAATGTAGTTGCCGGATGCGGCTTCCTGCCAAATCTGACACCCGATGCCATTGCCGCCATCCGTCCGTCATTGGTTCGCTCCAGAATGCGCTCGCGCTCAGCTTCTGCCACAGCTGCCAGGATCTGAATCACCATTTTCCCCATTGTACCTTCTGTACTGAGGCCGTTTTCCAGAAACCGGATGGCGATCCCTTTCTTATAGCAGGTGTCAACGATATGGATCATATCAGCTGTATTGCGTCCGAGACGGTCCATTTTGGTACAGATAATGATGTCATCTTTCTCGGCACTGTTGCAAAAATCTGCTGGTGATAAACTCATCTTCACCTTTTTGCTGACGGAGCAGCACATGAACCCATTCAAAGGCCGGCATTTTCAGCGCGACATCATCCTGTGGGCGGTACGCTGGTACTGTAAATACGGCATCAGTTATCGTGAACTGCAGGAGATGCTGGCCGAACGCGGAGTCAACGTTGATCATTCCACGATTTACCGCTGGGTTCAGCGTTATGCACCTGAAATAGAAAAACGGTTGCGCTGGTACTGGCGTAACCCTTCCGAGCGGAACCCGTGGCACATTGACGAAACGTACGTGAAGGTGAATGGCCGGTGGGCTTATCTTTACAGGGCCGTCGACAGCAGGGGGCACACCGTCGATTTTTATCTCTCCCCGCGTCGTAACAGCAAAGCTGCATACCGGTTCCTGGGTAAAATCCTCAACAACGTGAAGAAGTGGCAGATCCCGCGATTTATCAACACGGATAAGGCGCCCACCTACGGCCGTGCGCTTGGCCTGCTCAAACGCGAAGGCCGGTGTCCGTCAGACGTTGAACACCGACAGATTAAGTACCGCAATAACGTCATTGAATGCGATCACGGCAAGCTGAAAAGGATAATCGGTGCCACGCTGGGATTTAAATCCATGAAGACGGCTTACGCCACAATAAAGGGTATTGAAGTGATGCGGGCACTACGCAAGGGACAGGCCTCATCATTTTATTATGGAGATCCCCTGGGCGAGATGCGCCTGGTGAGCAGAGCATTTGAAATATAAGGCCTTTCAATAAAACTACAGGCTACCTTATCGCGAACTTTGCAACAGTGCCAAAAAATGTTCGTTTTCGATTATCTCCGGACATCGACATCAGAGCAGGATGCTGGTCGTGCAAAAAATGCACTGAAAGCATTTTCAAATCAGTATCGCCACCGTAATTGCTGGCTGGTATATTGATAATGTCTCTGGCACGACAATTCACATCCCCCCGGAATAACCGTCCAGGTTCGCCAGAATACACAAACAAAGCCAAAAAAAACCCTCAGATGTCTTGATCTGCATCTTTAATGAAAAGGAATATATGCCTTTGATAATCCGCATTAGCTTATCAGTACTTGCCGCCGCACTCCTTTTCATAGAGCCTGTCCATGCCTCTAATCATGATAACGACTGTGGATCAGGAGCAGAGCAAATATTGAAAGCACTGTATCCCCGAGCTGAAAAAACGAGATCTAATTATACCGTTGGTAGCGCGTCTGTAACGATTTCCGCTGACCACCATCTTGGCGACCCCTATACGATGATCTGCCGACAATGGCCGGCTTATCCCAGGTTTCTGCTTGTCGCTTTGCCGTTACTGAAAGAACAAGGCGAACACCGCGCGGTTGGCGATATCGAAGTCGCAGTGCTGAACCATGACAACTTTAAGCCTGTCGCGCGCCTCCGTCTCGTGAACATACTTGATGAGGACGCCATTAGTCTGAACCAGCTTGATTTGGACACAGCAGCTTATCGGTTGTTTGATGATCGCCTGGCCTTTGGCCTTCGCATATCGAGAGAGGGCTCCTCCCGTGCAAATCCGTTCTATCAGACTGGACTATGGTTGTTCGATATGAGTGGTTCTTCACTTCGGCCTGTCCTTGAACGTCTGGAAGTAAACAAAGACACCGGTGAATGGGATGGCATCTGCGATGGGCATTTCGAAGACATAAGCCGCACACTCGTCATTGACAAGGAAAAAAATAATGGGGCTGCCAATCTCATGGTCACGACCCGAACGGAAAAAACTGGGGCTTTTACAAACAAGGAGGGTCAGTGCGACTCAATTGATAATGGTAAAGATATCAGCCGTAGTCTCCTGCGATATGACGGCCATCGTTATATCGTTCCCGAGGGAATGCAGTCACTAAGGTAATCTGTCTGTCAGAGCAGACAGGTAAACGATTTGGCCGCCTCCGGCGCTGTACCGGGAACAGCAGCAGACAGTAACCGGACGCCTCAAAGCGGGGCCAGTATCAGCACTGTTGCCCGCTAATCCGTCATCTCACGGTAAACCATTATGCGCCTATGTGATGGCACAGTACGCCCGGAGAGACCAGAACAGCAGGGAAGGGGACCGGCCCCGTTACAGCCCCTGAAGCTGTCAGCTTGATGATGTTCAATGATACCTCACAGAATATGTCCGAAATCGGTCGGTTTCGTACACCCTCTGCAAAATATGTACGAAAGTAAGTGTAATTCGTTTCGTACATGCATTATGATTCGTACATCTATTTCGTACAGAAAATTACGCCATGTCACGAGTATTTGCTTACTGCCGGGTGTCCACGCTGGAGCAGACCACGGAAAACCAGCGCCGGGAAATTGAAGCCGCCGGTTTTGCCGTCAGACCTCAGCGACTGGTCGAAGAACATATCAGCGGTTGGGTGACCGCCAGCGAACGCCCCGGTTTTGCCAGACTACTTGACCGTATGGAAAATGGCGACGTGCTGATTGTCACCAAACTTGACCGTCTGGGACGCAATGCGATGGACGTACGAAAGACCGTGGAACAACTGGCAAAGTCAGACATTCGGGTTCACTGCCTGGCGCTGGGCGGTGTTGATCTTACCAGCTCGGCGGGGAAAATGACCATGCAGGTGATTTCGGCGGTGGCCGAATTCGAACGTGACTTGCTTCTTGAACGTACTCATTCTGGTATTGCCAGGGCAAAGGCAGCAGGAAAACGCTTCGGGCGTCCACCTGCATTGAATGAGGAACAACGGCAGGCGGTGATCATCCGTCTGAAAGCCGGAGACAGCATCAGTGCTGTTGCCCGTCAGTTCAGTACGACGTGGCAAACTATTCACAGAATAAAGGCGGCAAGTTCATCCTGTTAATCCGGGATGATTTTATAGCTTGAAGGGGCAAATAACAGGCCCAGGTGTTTCATACAGCCAGCCTCAGGAGGAGCTTCATGGCACCGTTAACAAAAAAACAAACCGCACAGCTTTCAGAGATGAGTCATGACGTGCTGGTCAATATTATCTATGACCTGATACAGGATAATAAGCAGGCCAGGGCCACACTGGTGAATGGGTATCTGCTATCGGCAGCTGAGGTACTTAAAGCCGTCGAGAAGGAGTATGCCAGAAGAGCCAAAAGCAAACGTTTTTATGATTACTATGATGCCGATGCCTTTTTTGACGAGCTGACACGCAGTATAGCGAACCCCCTTGTGGGTATCGCCCACGAGCTCCCCGAGCAAGCGGAAAGTCTGAGCGTAAAAATGATGCTTGAGTTCGAAAAATTCACAGGGAACGTGGACACTTCCAGCGGAAGCTGGATGAGTTACTATACCATTCTGTTGGATGCGTGGATGAAATCACTGGAAGCACAAAAAAACAACGATCCAGTATCCATCGCTAAAAAAATATTCACCGTTGTTGAAAGAGAATTCTATTTTGGAATTGAGATATTTAAAAAATACCGGACATTACTCGGCACGGATATTTTACGTGTAATCCGTGATATGTATTATCAAAAAAAATCCCCCCGGGAAGCTCTTGGTCTCAGTATGATAATAAAAGACCTCGATTTTCTGACAATGGCGTTTAAAAACGATGAGTTTTGCCATTCCACCCATTATTTTGATTATGTCAGATTACTTATGGAAGATCTGCGGTCCGATGATGCCCTCGCTGTATTAAACAGCCAGCGGGCTGACGATGAGGAGATCACGGATAACATTATATGGAATGAACTCTTCATTCAGGCCCTGATTGAAGAAGGGAGAAAAGAGGAAGCCAAAGCCCACTGTATTACAGCATTCACTTTTCAATGTGATACCCGTTTTTATCATCTGTACACAAAAGTCGGTGAAAAAAATGTCGATCACAGACCTGCATTCCTGAAAATAGCAAAAGATACAGGCTTAGCGCCGTATGTCTGTTTTGCGTCAGACATCGAACGGTATGATTTAATCGACGCCTGTATTATGGCCATGCAAAAAAACAACCTCACCGACTCGCTGGCTTATATCACCCATTCATTTTTACGGACATTATCCAGCACCCTGTACAAACACGGCTATGCGCATACGGCGACCTTGTTGCGTCGCTTTTTGGTGGAGGACAACATTCAGCAATCAAAAAGCAAGTATTACAGCTATGCCGCCTCAGACATGAAAAAAGCCATCGATTACGGCGAAGGTCTGGAAGATTGCCCTCAGCTTCCGGAAACAAAGGACTACCTCAGAACGCTCTATGAACAACATAAACGTAAAACCGCACTCTGGCCGTTGATGGCAGATAAAATCAAAGGATTATCAGTAGGAAAGGACGGTATCCGTTATAGCGGAGATGTCTCATGACATCACAGGAACTGTATGACCACGCGGTGTCACTACTGGCAAGGCGGGATTACGCATCCGGTGAGTTGGCCCGGACACTGAGTAAGATGACGGAAAACAGAGAAAATATCGACAAGGCGTTGTCGAGGCTGGTTGAGTGTGGTTATCTGGATGATAACCGACTGATAACGCACATGATTGATAAACATGTTCGAAAAAAATATGGCCCGTCCAGAATCAAACAGGAGATCAGGCAAAAAGGTTTTTCTCCGGAGTTGGTCGAGCAGATGCTGGAGAAAGTGGATGTGGACTGGTATGCCATGGCAAGGGAACTGAAAGTCAGTAAATTTGGTGATGCGGTGGCATCAGAAGCCAAAGAAAAAAACAAACAGATCCGCTACCTCCAGTACAAGGGGTTTTCGATGGACATGATATTTGAGGCGTTAAGCTGATCATGGTTTGCTGTCGGAGCTCCATCCCAGACAAATGTTGTCATATTGTAGCTTCGCTCCCATTACCCCAATGGAACGAAATCACCCGTTAAGCTTGAAAAGCTTAACGTAGGATAATTTCCGAATTCCAGACGGACCCCATAAACCCCAGTTCTTCAGTGGAACGAAAACTCACGCTAACAGGGTAGTGACCGGGTAGCTGCGCTAACCGCTAACAAAATTAGCCTATAGGTTAATTTTATCTTGACCGTAATTAGCCTGTAGGTTAATATTGATAGGAATGGGAGGTCACATGTTTAGCGTTGTTTATCACCCGGAAGCCAGGGAAGAAGCCACAACATTACCCGTAAAAATCAGGGTGAAGTTTGACCGTCTCATCGGCAAACTGGAGTATGACGCCCGATTACTGCGGGAGCCGGACACGAAGCCCCTGGGCGATGGACTTTTTGAGATCCGCACGATGGGAACGGACATAGCCAGGGGTATCTGGGTATACCACAAAGGCAATACCATCATCATGCTCCGGGTTTTCATCAAGAAGTCACAGAAAACGCCAGCAAAAGAAATCGATCTCGCCAAAAAGCGGTTAGCGGAGGTACTTAATGAAACTGGTAAGCCATAAAGAACTGCATAACGAGTGGATGCAGGACGATGAATATCGCGCTGCATGGCAGGAAGAAGAACGCAAGGAGAAGCTCAGAGAGCTACTTGCGGAATGGCGTAAACATGACAACCTGACAAAAGCGCAGGTTGCTGAACGCATGGGGGTTACACCTCCGGTTATTTCCCGTCTGGAAAACAACATCACCAAAGCCAGCATCGACACACTGACCCGCTACGCTCATGCCTGCGGCATCAAGAAACCTGTCATTGCCCTGTACTGAATAACCAGCCCTCAGGGACTGATGTGGTCGAATAAACCGGACACTAAACTTACATCCATAACGGAGGTGTTTAGTGATGAAAAAGAGAACATTTACCCCAGAGTTTAAAAAGGAAGCCGTGGCCCTGGTCAGTGAGCAGGGTTATACCATCGCCAAAGCCGCAGCGTCGCTGGGGATCAGCGACAGAACATAGCACGCCTTTGGCGTGCGTTCGATAAACGCCAGCCCCGCCAACTCCTGGATCTGACTTCGCGGCACGCCGCTGGCATAGGCGTAATCGAACTGTTCCAGCGTTTTTATCACCGGCAGACCTGATAACCGCAAAATAGTCTGCCGACGCCGTTCGTTCAGGCCATCATGCTGAAGCTGCAAAACCGCTTCCAGGAAGTCGGCATGGGTGCCGTCGTTGTCGATGGTCGTCTGTGCCACACCTGGCCACTCTGCCGGCAGCCGGTCGAGCTTGAGTTGTTCGCAGAGCGCAGTAATACGATCATGTTGAAGGTTCACGCCTGCGCCTCCAGCAAAGCCTGGTACGTTGCCAAAGGATGTTGCAGGCTCTCGGTGGGCACCGGACGCGGGTTGACCGTCGGGACTGGAGCGGGCAGTGCCAACGTCACCTTCGGTAACGGTAGTAGTGCTGCCCGTTCACGTGGCATGCGCTGTTCAGGCGGTACACCAGTGGTGCCATGAACTCGCATGTTCGCAACGGTGAGCAGCCACTCGCCAATGCGTGCGTTGGCGGCGGGTACATCCAGTACCAGCCCGGCCTGGCGGAAGGTCGCGGTAAGGGGCACAACAAAGCTGTTCTTGAGGTAATGGTTAAATCGCTCAACCTTGCCCTTGGTTCTGGCGCGATAGGGGCGGCAGACCTTGGGGGTAAAGGCATACTTCTCTGCGACATGCATTAACTGCGGGTTCCATCGATGCTTGCCGGGGCCGTAGACATCGCGCTCAATGATGATAGTCCTGGCGTTGTCGAACAACAGCTGATGCGGCGTCCCGCCGAAGAACCTGAGCGCAGACTCAATGCCATCACACCAGGCTGCGGAATCCTGGTTGGAGTAGAACTTGACGAAAGTCGCGCGGCTCCAGCCCAGCGTGGCGACGAAGGCCAGCAGTGGGTTATGGCCGAGTCTGATGATGGTGAAATCAACCTGCATCTGAAAGCCAGGTGCATATTCCGACCCAAACCGACCATTGATTCCGATTTAATCCGATCGCACTTTCCGATTTAATTCGACCACGAATTCCGATTTGTTCCGGCCAGATTTGGTCATCCGTCGGAATCCGTGATCCTGGCTCCGGAATCCGCGATCGGATTGTCGGAATCGGTGATCCCGGCGCGTGTCAAGGTAGTTGTCGCCTCAGTTAATTCATGCAGCCAGGGTTTCCCGCTCCGGATTTAGCCACACCTCATCCTGTCGGCTCCAGTTGCGCGTTGGCCCAGACCAGCGATGCGGGGTCTGCATTTTTGCTGCTTCATACACCGATTTCCGTTGTGCAAGCAGAGCATGATCTTCACCCCTGTGCCGCTGGCCTGGCGTGACGTAGCGGATGCCGCTGTGCCGGTGTTCTTCGTTGTACCAGCCGACGAAGTTTTCCACCCAGGCGCGCGCATCTTCCAGCGTCGCGAAGCCCTTATCCGGCCATGCCGGCACGTATTTCAGCGTCCTGAACAGTGACTCTACATGTGCGTTGTCATTGCTCACCCGCGGCCGGCTGTGCGACGGCGTGATCTTTAGTTCTGCAAGCTTCACCTGCAGCACCTGCGACTTCATTGGCGCACCGTTATCTGCATGCAGCACCAGCGGCTCCTGCCAGCAACTCTCGCTCAGCACCGTCCGTTTCAACAGCTCTGCCGCATACTCACCGCTTTCAACCAGGTACACTTCGTAACCCACGATTTTACGGCTGAATACATCTTCTATCAGGTACAGGTAGAACCAGTGGCCCGCCGTCTGCGACTTCAGCCAGGTGATGTCCCATGACCACACCTGTCTGGGGGCTGTCGCCTTCCAGGTCGACAGTGGTTTGCTCTGCGGGGCCTTCTGCCGGCCACGGTGCGTGGTTTCTCCCGCCCGCCGCAGCACCCGGTAGAACGTTGATTCACTGGCGATATAGCGGTTCTCATCAGCCAGCACCGGAACGATTTGCGATGGCGGCAGGCTGGCGAACCGGGGTTCATGGCAGATGGCCAGCACCTGCTTTTCCTCTTCAGCACTGAGCTTGTTTTTCGGGGCTGGCCGTGGCGTCGAGGTTCGCCGATCGTCCGGTATCTGCTGCCAGCGTTGCAGGGTCCGCTCGCTCAGCCCAACGCAGCGAGAGGCTTCACTCAGTCGGGCCCCGCCAGCGACGGCTTCCTGCACTATCGTCATCAACCGTAGCCTGCCGGCAGTGCGCGTCATTCGACCTCGTTTTCTTCGTCGAACAACGCCTTCAGCTTTTTTTCCAGGAGCAACAGCGCTGCAGCTTCGGCAAGCGCTTTATCCTTACGGGCAATTTCACGGTTAAGTTGTTGGTTTTCTTTTCTTAATCGTTTTATTTCGGCTTTTTCTTCTCGCTGACCGGGTTGCATTAACTCGTCCTTCCACTGCTGAATTTTCTCAGGATACAGGCCCTTACGGCGACAGTATTCAGCTACAGCATGGGCAGAAAGCGGGGCCGTTTCAACCAGTACAGCAAAACGCGCTTCCTGAGACCACTCACTGGGAGGTGTTTTCTGTCCGGATACCGGCAGAGTGGAAATACCCGCCTCTGAGCGCCAGTGGTAAAGCGTTTTTATTGGGATCTCCTCCTGGCGTGATAACTGGCTGACTGGTTGATTATGCGGTGGAAGCATTCTGGCGATCACAGCCGCTTTACGCTCAGGTGAATAGATTTTCATTGTCGTCTCCGGCCCCCCCGATTTTTTTCACTCAGAGGCGACAACTACCCTGAAATGGGGGGTGCTGAAGGGGGTCAATAACGCCAGCAGCGCCTGACATGTCTCATCATTACGGGGGCCGAACGTATAAGCCAGAACGCCCCCTGTTTTGGTGTTGTAGGCATACCAGAGCCAGTGCTGCCGGGCTTTACTGCCGACAAAGCCCCATTGCTCATCGAGTTCACAGATAAGAGCCACATCTGCATGGGCAACCGGAGAGGATGTTATTCGCTTCGGCGCGAGTTTTTTAAAGTGCGGATGACGGTGTTAATGCCGATTTTTAGCGTTCTTGCCGTATCCCGGACACCGGCACCGTTGAAGGCCATTTCGGTAATTTTCTCTTTGACACCCGGCTTACGGGCTTCATAGGTATAGGTGAGTAAAAACACGCGGTGGCAGTCACGACAGCGAAATCTGTCACGGCCTTTAGGGTTCTGACCATGGCGATAAACCTGAGCAGACTGACAACGGGGACAATGAACGTTAACGCTGGCCATGAGAAAACCTCAAAAGCGGGCATTATACATCATTCAACTAATTAGAGGCATTACCAACGTGGGCATACCACATCAATCTTTGCCATCATAAATCCAGAAAGCAAAGCATACTACAACACTAAATTTGAGTCATGACCACTTCAAGTAGGTGTACAACGAATTTTTCAACAAGTTGGTAAGAAGGCTGATGTTGAGGTTGATTTAAAAACCTCTCACGATTTTATTTAAGTAGACATACTTGCTATTGACACAAGAAGTGTAGATGTCTGCTTTTCGCGTGAAGCGGACAGTATGGTATATGATTGACCCAGACTGAGTGGACACGCCTCTAAGAGAGCGCTTGTCGTTCATATGCCATAGAGCTGATATAACCCAGGGTTGAAAATGACAGTACATATATCCGCATACGGGCGTCTGGTCGCCGATCCGAATACCAGAACAACAGGCAAGGGAACAAATATGGCAATGGCACGGCTGGCGGTATCGCTACCATGCAATGCTGCTGAGGACGGACAGGCTACTTTCTGGCTGGGCGTTCTCGCATTTGGTAAGCAGGCTGATGCTCTGGCGCGACATGTCAAAGGCGACTTTGTTAGCGTGTCGGGCAACATGCAGCTTAATCAGTGGACCGGGCAGGATGGCACGACACAGCAGGGGTACCAGGTAATCGCTGACAGCGTGATCAGCGCAAAGACGGTGAGACCGAGCGGCAGGAGGATGTCTGTTTCAGATAATGACGCAGAGAAACCGTCATCTACCACCGCGCCGGAATGGGAAATATATAACACGCAGGAAGACTTTGATCAGCGCCCTCAACATGATGATTTTTGATATGCGCTCCACGAAATGATGACCAGCTATTTGGCGGATTGAAGCCTATGGCGTACCTTTTGATATCTCAGTTTTAACATACTAAGAACCTTCCGGACATGTATGTGAACAGCGAAAGGACCTAAAATGGACGCAGATAGCTTTAACGGCTTAATCCTCTACTTTTCTTTGAACGGTACAGGATTGGTTTTTTTTTGCATCGCTATCGGGCACTTACTGTTCAAGAGAACCATCGCAATTCCTGCTGCTTTGATTGTCAGCGCTCTCAATGTATGTGGTGGATACTGGCTTATTAACAGCTCAAAGCATTGGGGAGTATGGATCGATTATAGCTCGGCATTCTGGATTATATTGAGTATCGCGCTATTCTGGATTTTAACAAAAATACTCGTTCAGAAACCCTCTGAGTAGCTCCCTTCATATCGTTCATGGTTAGGAATCTATGGTCACTCCCGTTTTTGGGTAATGCCTTCAATCGATAGAAAACCATGATATGCTACTGGTATTTAGGGCTTTCTATGGCTACCGTTACTGTTCATTGTCCTCGTTGCCATTCCGATTCTGTTTATCGCCATGGGCACAGCTGTTCCGGGCACGAGCGCTTTCGTTGCCGGTCATGTCGCCGCGTTTTTCAGCTGGCTTATACCTATGAAGCCAGAAAACCCGGTGTAAAAGAACAGATAGTTGAACTAGCACACAACGGTGCCGGCGTCCGCGATACCGCCAGAGTTCTTAAGGTCGGTATCAATACCGTCATACGGACATTAAAAAGCTCTCGCCGTCCCGGATAACCGCTTCTCCTGTCGCTCATGCCGATGTGGCACTCATCTGCGAGCTTGATGAGCAGTGGGGCTTTGTTGGCAGTAAAGCCCGGCAGCACTGGCTCTGGTATGCTTACAATACCAAAACGGGTGGCGTACTGGCTTATACTTTCGGCCCACGTACCGATGAGACATGTCGGGAACTGTTGGCCCTGTTGACGCCCTTTAGCATCGGCATGATTACCAGCGATAACTGGGGCAGTTATGCCAGAGAGGTGCCGAAGGAGATACATCTGACTGGTAAAATTTTCACACAGCGCATTGAGCGAAACAATCTGACGCTGCGAACCCGTATCAAGCGGCTGGCACGCAAAACAATATGTTTTTCACGTTCCATCGAATTGCACGAAAAGGTCATCGGTGCCTTCATCGAAAAGTACATGTTTGCTGTGGTCGAATAATCAGGACACTAAACTTACATCCAAAATGGAGGTGTTTAGTGAATCAGAAGCGAAAGTTTACGCCAGAATTTAAGAAGGAAACGGTGGCCCTGGTGCTGACGCAAAATTACTCCATTGCGCGTGCCGCAACTTCTTTGGGGATCAGCGCCAAAACATTGCGCAGTTGGGTCGCCGCCGCGCGCCAGCGCCATGAAAGTCCGCTTAGTGAAGATGAACAAGCTGAACTCCGAAGGCTACGTCTAGAAAACAAAGAGTTACGCATTGAGAAGGAAATATTAAAAAAGGCGAGCGCCTTCTTTGCGAAGCACATGTCGTGAGATACCAGTTTATCCTCGATAACGCAGGTAATTACAGGCTACGGACGCTTTGTCGCGTGATGCGCATTAGCCCGTCCGCATGGTATGCCTGGCGAAAAAAGCCGATAGCCTGCCCGTCGAAAGATACCGCAGTCAGGGTGATGCTCAAGGCGTTATTCTCTGCCAGTCGGGAAAGTGCCGGGAGCCGAACGCTGGTTAAAAAGCTCCGTGAAGAAGGCGTCACCATAAGTCGTTGGCGCGTTAGAAAAATCATGAGCGAAGAGGGACTTCTCTGCCGGCAACGCCGTGCCTGGAAGGTCACAACGAAACCGAAGAAAGGGGCTGATTTTGCACCAAATCTGTTGAATCAGAACTTCAATCCTCCCGGACCGGACCAGATATGGGTGAGTGATATTACGTATCTGAAAACGGGTGAAGGCTGGTTGTACCTGGCTGCGATCATGGATTTATATTCCCGCCGGATCGTCGGTTGGCACATTGACAAGAGAATGACATCGTCGCTGGTTTGCCGGGCTCTCATGCAGGCTTACAACCTGCGCAATCCACCGACAGGGCTGGTCGTCCATACCGATCGTGGAGCGCAGTATACCAGCAAGCGCTTCCAAACGCAGTTAACCAGTTACGGACTCAGAAGCAGCATGGGAGATGTTGGCGCCTGCTGGGATAACGCGGTAATGGAGCGTTTTTGGGGCAGTTTGAAACATGAATGGGTGCTGTTGATCCCGCAGCAGACGCGGGCAGGTATGAAACGTGATGTTGCAGACTATATGCGTTATTACAATCTTGACAGAAACCATGCTTCGAATGGGTATTTATCGCCAGTGCGATATGAACAGATGGCTGAGAAAAAAGTGTCCTGTTTAACTTGACCAGATCAGCCGTTACGCTGCGCCGCCAGGAATCCTTCGGGGCGACAGGTGGCCGGTAGCGCAAAAGCCGCCACCTGCTGATCGCCGTTATAGAGGATCCAGCGGGTCACATAGTTCAGCTCTGCGCTGGAGAAGCGGGTGATAAACGTGGTGCCATCCGGGGCCGTCATGTGAAATTCCGGCCTGTCGGTGTAGCGATCCAGCTTATCGGCGAAAAAGACGATTTCCGGGTCGTAGTCGTCCGGCTCGTTCAGCGCGGACAGCGATGCCTCCCCTTGCAGAATGCGCCGGTTGAACGCCAGCCACCGCTCGGTCGGCCGCACGTGGGCCGGTACCGACTCGCGCAGCGCGAGGGCGTCGTCGGGGATATTCTGGCTAAAGCAGGCCCCGGCCACGTAGGCATAGTTCATATGGCACATATACTGCAGCGGCATCGCGACGGAGGCGAGGTTGGTGACCGCCATGTGAATATCAAAGAGCGCGCTCCCTTTATGCAGATCCACCGCGGGCTGCGCGCGATAATGATGACCGAAGCCCATCACGTATTCGTAGCGTCCCGTTACCCGCAGGCTCTCCTCCCCCAGCTCCAGCCAGGCCTCATCCATCGCGGCGCAGGCCATTTCGCCGTGCAGCGGATGCGTATCCTCCGGCGAAGGACAGCCGTTCGCCAGCAGCCCGGAGTGGAAGGCGAAGCAGCCGTAGGTGGCCACCACTTCCGCCGCCGGCTTCGGCTCGCTGAACATATTGCGCATCGTCAGATCGTGACCATCGAACTCCGCGTCCCAGATCATTTGCCCCAGCCAGGGCAGAATAACCAGGTGGCCGCGCGAGTTCTCTACCCGCAGGCCCTCTACGCCGCTGGCGTAGCGGAACGCGATGACCGTAAAGGCATCGTTTGCCAGCAGGACGCGAGGATGCTCGGTAAACAGCTGACGCCATAGGGTTAAACGTGTCGTCATAATGATTCTCCTCAGGAGGCCGTCGCTTCGGTCAGGGCGCGGCGCGCTTTGCACTCGCGCCAGAAGTAGACGCCCACGTAGATGAAGCACAGCATCGGCACGAGGAACGACACCTGCAGAGAGTGGAACATGTCCGCGACGTAGCCCTGAATCGCCGGCACCACCGCCGCGCCGATAATCGCCATCACAATCACCGCTCCGGCCATTTCGGTATGCTCGTTATCAACCGTGTCGAGGGTTCCGGCATAGATGGTTGCCCAGCAGGGTCCAAACAGGACGCTCACCAGCACCGCCACGTACACCGCGCTAAAGCTTGGCGCCAGCGCCACGTAGGCGAGGAACAGCGCGCCGATCGCCGAGTAGATAATCAGCACTTTTTCCGGCGTAAAGCGCGTCATCAGGATGTTGGCGATAAACTTGCCGATGAAGAAGCAGGCGAAGCTGTAGACCATAAAGGTTGAGGCATTACGCTCGTTGATATCGCCCAGCTCCAGCGCCAGGCGGATGGTGAACGACCAGACGGTGACCTGCATCCCGACGTAGAGAAACTGGGCGATAATCCCGCGGCGAAAGCGGGCGTTTTTCGCCAGGTAGCGCAGGGTATCCAGCGCCGACGGACGCTTATGGTTCGCCGTCTGCGCCACTTTGCAGGTCGGGAAGCGGGTCAGCAGGAACAGCACCATCACCACCACCAGTACCATGATCATGTACTTGTAGGGCTCAAGAGTGTTTTCCAGCATCAGGATTTTAAAGTTATGGATCTGTTCGGCGTTCATGCCCGCCATCTGTTTTTCCAGGCTTTCACCATCGGAGAAGACCAAATATTTGCCCAGCAGGATGCCGGCCGCGGCGCCAATCGGATAGAAGGTCTGGCTGATATTGAGGCGTAGCGTCGCCTGCGCTTTCGGACCGATCATTGAGCTGTAGGTGTTCGCCGCGGTCTCAAGGAAGCTCAGGCCGATGGCAATGGCGAAAATCGCGGCCAGGAACATGGTGTAGGTTGCCATGTGCGAGGCCGGGAAAAAGAGCGTACAGCCGACGATATAAAGCGTCAGGCCGGTTAAAATCGCCACCTTATAGCTGGTTTTTTTAATCACTAACGAAGCCGGAATGGCAATTAAAAAATAACCGCCATAAAAGGCGCTTTGCACCAGCGCCGAGGCAAAGTTGCTCAGCGCAAATACGCTTTTAAACTGAGTAATTAAAATATCATTTAATGCCGCAGCGCATCCCCATAGCGGGAATAAACAGGATAACAAAATAAACTGGAACAGAGGGGTTTTATTCAGATAGCCGTCGGCCATCTGAACGATGTTTTTATCGTTCATAGTGCTACCTTTTACAGTGCAGAGGGTTATTCGTTTAACGCCAGATATTCATTGAATTGCTCAATGCTGGGATAAGACGACTGGGTACCTTTGCCGGTGACGCTGAAGGCGGCAAAGAGCGAGGCTTTTTTCATCGCGGCTTCAACATCGCCGCTCTGGACGTAGTAATGCGCAAAACAGCCGATAAAGGCGTCGCCGGCGCCGCTGGTATCAACCGCGCTGACCTTAAACGCCGGAACGTGCACGTCCCGATCGCGCGTCATCCATAGCGCACCTTTCTCACCCATAGTCACGATAATATTATTCAGCCCTTTTTCCACGAGGCTGCGAGCGGCGGCGCGAATATTATCGTAACTATCGACGGGTAGTCCGGTTAATATTTCCAGCTCGGTTTCATTGGGGACGAAAAAATCGCACTTGCAGGCGTAGGACATATCTAATTCACGCAGCGCCGGCGCCGGATTTAATAACACTTCGATGCCGTGCTTTTTACCAAATTCAATGGCGTGATATACCGTCTCCAGCTGTACCTCAAGCTGTAACACAATCAGCCGGCACTTTTTTAAATCTTCGGCGGCACGGTCGATATCCTCCGGGGAGAGAAACTTATTGGCGCCTTTAATAATCAGAATACTGTTGCTGGAGTTGGCGTTGACAAAAATCGGCGCCACCCCGCTGCTGGTGCAGGGGACTTTTTCAACATAGGTCGTATTAATGCCCCAGGACTCCAGATTGCGAATCGTGTTATCGGCGAAGATGTCGTCCCCGACCTTGGTCAGCATCAGGACTTTAGAATTAAGCTTGGCTGCCGCGACGGCCTGGTTGGCGCCTTTACCGCCGCAGCCAATTTTAAAAGAGGGCGCCTCGAGGGTTTCCCCCTCTTTTGGCATCTGATTGGTGTAGGTGATCAGATCCACCATATTTGAGCCGATAACCGCGATATCCATTTTACTACCTCTTAGAAACAATCACATAACAATGATATTATAGTAACATTATCATGTTACTTTAGTATCATTTGTGACCAGGATCGCGATTGCAGAATCACAGTCTGTTTATTTAACAACCACCCCTGTTCAGCCGCTCGGTATAGGCGTTGGGCGTAAAATGCGGGATATTAAAATAAGATATTGAAAATAGTATATTTATAATTAACAAGACGCGATCTTCCCCGCTTTTAATTCTCGATAGCCCACAGTATAGTAGTGTGAATGCGGAATGTTTCGATGAACGATAAATGTTACTAAAGGAACATTTTTACCCGGACCTGCGGAGAAGGTGAATGGAAACAAAGCAAAAAGAACGTATCCGGCGTCTGATGGAGCTGCTCAAGAAAACTGACCGCATCCACCTTAAAGAAGCCGCGCGGATGCTGGAAGTGTCGGTAATGACCATTCGTCGGGATCTCAGCCTCGAGAGTGACCAACCGCTACCGCTGACGCTGCTGGGCGGCTACGTGGTGATGGTGAACAAACCCTCGTCGCCTTCGGCCAGCGCTGCGCCGGCGGGCAAAAGCCCCCATCACCGGGACGATTTGTCCGTCGCCATCCTCGCCGCCGGGCTGGTCAGCGAAAACGACCTCGTCTTTTTTGATAACGGCAGCGAGATGCCGCTGGTTATCGGCATGATCCCGGACGACATTACCTTTACCGGAATCTGCTACTCGCACCGGGTGTTTATGGCGCTGAATGAAAAGCCTAACGCCACCGCCATCCTCTGCGGCGGCACCTACCGGGCCAAGAGCGATGCCTTTTATGATGCCAGCAACCCCTCGGCTCTCGATTCGCTGAATCCGCGGAAGGTGTTTATCTCCGCCAGCGGCGTGCACGAACACTTCGGCGTGAGCTGGTTTAACCCCGACGATCTCACCACTAAGCGCAAGGCGCTGGATCGCGGGTTACGCAAAATCCTGCTCGCCCGCTACGGGCTGTTCGATGACGTCGCGCCCGCCAGCATCGCCCCGCTGTCGGCCTTTGATGTCCTGATCAGCGATCGCCCTCTACCGGCAGACTACGCGCTGCACTGCCGGAACGGGTCGGTAAAAGTCATCACGCCGGATGCGTCGAGCGACTAGCTCACTCAAAAAAGACGGCGATTTTATTGAACATGGAAGGGTCGGACTGATTGCGCGTTACCTTCTCGACATCCTCCAGCTTATCGATCTGGCTGATCATCTGCTCGAGGCGCTGATCGTTATTGACCAGTAGCCAGATGCGGCTCTGATTGCTGTTTTGAATCGGCAGGCAGAGGATGCCTTCCACGTTGAAGGCGCGACGGGCGAACAGGCCGCAAACGTGGGTCATGACCCCAGGGTGGTTGCGTACGGTGAGTTCCAGAATAACGTTGTCATGAGTCTGCTGTTGCATGGTTTATTCCCCCACCATTTCTGTATTTGCCGCACCCGGCGGTACCATCGGATAAACTTTTTCTGCGGCATCGATTCGCACATGAATCAGCGCCGGGCCGGGGCGGTCAATAATCGCCTGCAGCGCCGCCTGCGGATCGGCTTCGTGATTTAAGTCGCAGGTTTGCAGGCCGAAGCCGGCGGCAATCTGCATAAAGTTAATCATCCCCGGATAGGTGGCGGCAAATACCCCCTGCGGATAGAACAGGCTCTGCTGCTGGTGCACCAGGCCCAGCGCTTCGTTGTTCATCAGAATGATTTTTACGTCGAGCTGATTTTCAGCGGCGGTGGCCATCTCCTGAATGTTCATCATCAGGCTGCCGTCGCCGGAGAAGCAGATAACCTTCCGCTGCGGGTTCGCCAGGGCTGCGCCCACCGCCGCCGGCAGGCCAAAGCCCATGGTGCCCAGGCCGCCGGAGGTCAGCCACTGGCGAGGGCGGTTCAGCGGATAGGCCTGCGCGGTCCACATCTGATGCTGGCCCACGTCGGTGGTAATAATCGCTTCATCATCCACGCAGGCGGCTACGGCATTAATCAGGCCATAATGAGAGAGCGGGTCCTGCTGCTGCGGAATGGTGCACGGGAATTCACGCTGCAGATCGGCGACCAGCTGACGCCATTCGTCGCGCGGCTGCGCTTCAACCTGCGGGATCAGCTGCGCCAGAACCTCGGCGACATCCCCCTGGATAGCCACGTGGGGCTGCTTGATTTTACCCAGCTCGGAGCGGTCGATATCGACGTGAATAATCTTCGCGTTCGGGCAGAACTGCTCGGTTTTACCAATCGCCCGGTCATCAAAACGCGCGCCTAACACGATCAGTAAATCAGCCTCCTGCAGCGTAAAGTTGGTGCTGCGCGCGCCGTGCATGCCGAGCATACCCAGCGACAGCGGGTGCGCCTTTGGCAGCATGCCCAGCGCCATTAGGGTCATGGTGGTCGGCAGGCTGGCCTTTTCCGCCAACTGGCGAACCTGCTCCGGAGCGTTAATCACCCCGCCGCCCAGGTAGAGCACCGGGCGCTTAGCGGCATTAATCATCGCCGCCGCTTCGCGTACGCTGGCGCCGTCAAACTCAGGCGCCGCCGCGCGAACGCCGGGCTCGGGCAACGCCTCCAGTTCGATGGTCGCGCTCTGCACGTCCTTAGGAATATCTATCCACACCGGCCCCGGACGCCCGGACTGCGCAATGCGAAAAGCGTCGCTCATCACCTGCGGCAGCTCGGCGATGTCGCGAACCAGATAGTTGTGTTTGGTGATGGGGATAGAGATGCCGTAGGTATCGACTTCCTGGAACGCATCGGTGCCAATCATTGAGGCCGGCACCTGACCGGTAATACAGATCAGCGGGATTGAGTCCAGGCGCGCGTCGGCGATGGCGGTGATCAGGTTCGTCGCCCCCGGGCCGCTGCAGGCCATGCACACCGCCGGCTTGCCCTCGGTACGCGCCATGCCCTGGGCGATAAATCCGGCCCCCTGCTCGTGACGCGCCAGGATATGGCGAATCTGCTTGCTTTGGCTTAACGCGTCGTAGACCGGAAGAATGGAGCCGCCCGGAATACCCGTTACCGTGGTGATCCCCTGACGTTCCAGTAAATGAACAACTAACTGCGCGCCGGTGAAGCGCATTTTCTGTGATGCTGTGCCCGAACTTGCCATGCTCCAGTCCTTTTATTCTGAGCCGACCTACCGGGCGAGGGTCGAAAAAAAACCCCGCTCGGTTTGCGCCGGCGGGGTTTGGAATCGTGTTGTTCCGGACCCTACGGCGCATTGCCGACGACGACCACCACACGCACGACGACCACCGCGGCAGGCGCGGTTTTTAGTAGGGTCGAAGTCAGCATGGAAGCGTTCATTAGGGGCCTTTGTGTCGAAAAATTAGCTGAATTTATACAAACACAGCCGCGGCCATTAAACAACGGATTTATTTTCAACCGCGGAGATTTGCGCGGAGGATCACAATTTTTTAACCCGGCGGGAAAAAGCAAAAAACCCCGCCGCAGCGAGGTTTTTCTTTCAGCATTTTGCGGCTGGTAACCGCAAGCACACTGTATTACATCAACGGCAAAAGTATACGCGTTCACGGCAGTTCACGCAATTTTAGCCACGGTTTTTCATAAAATAGAGTATGGATCGGCGGTGGATTTTTGTCGAGAAAAATACTGTTTATTTATACAGTATATGCTTATACTGAAAGCGTTCACTCTGTGCCATTCGGGGGCCGCATGTTTACCGGCGCAATCAAGTCCTGGCTGAAACGGGTGGTGCCGTCAGCGCCTTAACCCTGAAAGAGCACACTGTGTTACGTCAACAAATACGCTAATGTCTTTCGGGCACGGCAACGTGTTCAGGCAGCGGCGTAGATCCTGGCTGGCAACAGGCGGCGGAAAGGTACGCCAGCCGGCTGTGCTCCTTTACCGAGGAGACGCGTATGGGCACGATGGATATTATCCTGCTTATCCTGAAACTCATGGTTGCCGCGTTGCAACTGCTTGATGCTGTCCTGAAACAGTTCCGCTGATTCAGGTTCAGGCCGCACCTGGGAGGGGCGGGCAACCGCCCCTCTACAGGCAGTCTCCCTTAACCTGCGCTGACTGATGGAGAAACGTATGCCACCGCTGCTGATTGCCGCCACCACGCCGGACGACGCCGGATTTCTCGCCCTGCGTAGCGAAAGCCTCGCCCAGCACTTTAATATGCTGCGCCGCCTGGCGGAGAACTGGCAAAGCGGAGAGAACCGCTTTAACGCGCCGGGAGAAAAGCTGCTCGGGGCCTTCTGTGGAGGAGAGCTGGTGGGCGTTTGCGGGCTGAACGTTGACGCCTACAGCCAGCAGCCGCGGGCCGGGCGCATTCGCCACCTGTACATCGGCGAACGCTACCGTCGCCAGGGCGTCGGGCAGCAGCTGCTGGCGGCGGTTATCACCCACTCCGGCACCTGGTTCGATTTCCTCAATACCCACGCGCCGTCGTCGGCGTGGCCGTTTTATGAAAGCCTGGGATTCCGTCCGGTTTACGATGAGCCGCGGGTGACGCATCGTCTGTTCTGCTCGCTGTAGCCATCTCTGGCTGGGTGAAAAAGCGCATGTTACAGTTTCATCACCACGCCACCACGGTGCTCCGCCCTCATGACGATAAACGTTTTCTGCATTCTGTTGTTCGCCGCCCTGCTGCACGCTAGCTGGAATGCGATCGTCAAAGCCAGCGGCGATAAGATGTACGCGGCAATTAGCGTGAGCGGTTCGGCGGCGATCGTTGCCCTGCTGCTGCTGCCCTTCGCGCCGCAGCCGTCCCTCGCCAGCGCGCCCTATCTGCTGCTTTCCAGCGCCCTTCAGGTGGTTTACACCGTACTGGTAGCCAAAACCTACCAGGTGTCGGACATGAGCCAGACCTACCCGCTGATGCGCGGCACGGCGCCGCTGCTGGTGGCGATAATTAGCGTTGTGTTTCTCGGCGATCGCCTCTCTCCTCTGGCGTGGTCAGGCATTGGGGTCATCTGCCTGGCGATCCTGGCGATGGCCTACAACGGGCGGGCCAGCTCGCGGCGCGGCGTGGTGCTGGCGCTGATTAACGCCTGCTTTATTGCCGGCTATACGCTGGTTGACGGCACCGGCGTCAGGCTATCCGGTTCCGCGCTGGGCTACACGCTGTGGTCCTTTTTGATGAACGGCTGCAGCCTGCTGGCCTGGTCGCTGGTCACCCGCCGGCGGGAGGTTAGCCGCTATCTGAGCCAGCACTGGCGCAAGGGGCTGCTCGGGGGCGCCAGTACGATGGGCTCCTACGGCCTCGCGCTGTGGGCCATGACCCAGGCGCCGCTGGCGGTCGTGGCCGCGCTGCGTGAAACCTCAATTCTGTTCGGCGCGCTCATCGCCTTTGTCCTGCTCAAAGAGCGGGTTATGGCGCTGCGCATCGTTGCCGCCTGCGGCATCGCCGCCGGCGCGATCCTGCTGCGCCTCTCTTAGCGCATCATGGCAACATTAGTTGCCGATGATTGTTTACAAAACCTGCCTTTAATTCCCCGACAATCGCCGCCGGGTGGTTGTTCTGTCATTTTTATGTGGTAGATTCCTCCATCGTTTTCGGGATGTGCCAGTCACATATTCTTTATTATCCTCTACTCACAAAGTATTCATCGACATGAAACGGCATAAGAACTTCAATTTGTTGTTGATGCTGGTCGTGCTGGTGGCCGTTGGCCAGATGGCGCAGACCATATATATTCCGGCCATTGCCGACATGGCCGTCTCGCTCAACGCCCGCGAAGGCGCCGTGCAGAGCGTGATGGCGGCCTATTTGCTGACCTACGGCGTATCCCAGCTCTTTTACGGGCCGCTCTCCGACCGCGTCGGGAGGCGCCCGGTGATTCTGGTCGGGATGTCTATCTTTATGCTGGCAACGCTGATCGCCATCACCACCCATAGCCTGACGGTGCTGATTGCCGCCAGCGCGATTCAGGGAATGGGCACCGGCGTCGGCGGCGTCATGGCGCGAACCCTGCCGCGCGATCTGTACGAAGGCGCGCAGCTAAGGCATGCCAACAGCTTGTTGAATATGGGTATTCTGGTCAGCCCGCTGCTGGCGCCGCTGCTTGGCGGGATCCTCAATACGCTGTGGAGCTGGCGCGCCTGCTACGCCTTCCTGCTGGTGCTGTGCGCCGCGGTGACCTTTAGCATGGCGCGCTGGATGCCGGAAACCCGCCCGGCCGCCGCGCCGCGCACCCGCCTCTCCACCAGCTACCGCACGCTTTTTGGCAACGGCGCGTTCAACTGCTATCTGCTGATGCTGATTGGCGGCCTCGCGGGAATTGCCGTTTTTGAGGCCTGCTCCGGCGTGCTGATGGGCGCCGTGCTGGGCTTAAGCAGCATGGCGGTCAGTATTCTGTTTATTTTGCCGATCCCGGCGGCCTTCTTCGGCGCCTGGTTCGCCGGACGGCCGAACAGGCGCTTCCCGACGCTGATGTGGCAATCGGTGATTTGCTGCCTGCTGGCGGGAATTATGATGTGGGTGCCGGGGCTGATGGGCGTCATGACCGTCTGGACGCTGCTGGTGCCCGCCGCGCTGTTCTTCTTCGGCGCCGGCATGCTGTTTCCGCTGGCAACCAGCGGCGCAATGGAGCCGTTCCCGTTCCTCGCCGGTACCGCCGGCGCGCTGGTTGGCGGCCTGCAGAATATCGGTTCCGGCGTCCTGGCCTGGCTCTCGGCCATGATGCCGCAGACCGGCCAGGGCAGCCTCGGCCTGCTGATGATGCTGATGGGGCTGCTGATTATGCTGTGCTGGCTGCCGCTGGCGTCGCGCTTTAGCCGCCATCAGCAGCCGGTTTAGGGCTTTCGCTTTTCTCCCCGGGCCGCGACGCAAGGCGTCCCGCCCGGGTTCCCCATCCCGCCGCTATGCCTTATGCCTGCGCCAGGCTCTGCAGCCAGTTAATAAAGGCGTCGATTTTTGGCCACTGGCGGCCCGGCAGCGTGGTCACGTAGTAGTGCTGGTGGCATTTCAGCGTCATCTCGCCAAACGGTGCGATCAGCTCCCCGCTCTCCAGCCGCTTTTGCACCAGCCTTTTTCGCCCCATCGCCACGCCGACGTGATTCATCGCCGCAATCACCGCCAGGTCGGAACGATCGAAGCCAATCCCCGACAATTGCCGCATATTAACCCCAAACTGCTGCGCCCAGCTAAACCACTCGTCGGTGCCGGAGTCGTTGCTCCAGGCCTGGCGATCGTGCAGCAGCGTGCAGTGCTGGAGGTTATCGGGATTCTGCTGCAGCTGGTGCCGGCGCGCATAGTCCGGGCTGCATACCGGCACAATCTCCTCGTCCATCAGGAAGTGGTGGCTGAGCCGCGATGACGGCAAATCGTCAAAGTAGATAGCCAGGTCGATGCCGGCGCGCTGCATATTAACGTTATCGTTGCCGGTCAACACGGTCAGCGAGATCGACGGATAGCGGTGGGTAAAGTCGCCCAGCGCCGGAACCAGCCAGCACTGAGCGATCGACGGCCGCGAGTAGACCGTCAGGGTGCCGGACAGCTCCTGGTTTTTGATATCCAGGATCTCCTGATTCAGGCTATCGAGGGATGACTTCAACGCCCAGAACACCCGCCGGCCCTCATGGGTGAGCTCCACCTTGCGGTGCGAGCGCACGAACAGCTGAATCCCCAGCTCCTCTTCAAGCTGGTTCATGCGGTGGCTCACCGCGCTGGGCGTCAACGACAGCTCTTCCGCCGCCAGGGCAAAGGACTCGTGCCGCGCGGCCACCTCAAAGGTATAGAGCTTTGACAGCTGCCAGCCGTTAAGCAGCCGGTTACCTCTCTCTTTTAGCGCATCCATCTTCCGTCTCCCCTATTTATTACCGCTGATTGTAAAGAAACGAGCCGCCGTCCGCCGTTTTAAAGATGAATAAAAGTGATTCATGGCGCAAAATTCCGCCATTTTTAGACGTTAATCACTAGTTTGATTCAATCTGATTCATCTGAAGGAGCAATTATATCGTTTGTCAGCCGGTGGCGTTTTTCCGTTCAATAAGCGCAGATTATTCACAGGCGAGGTGGGGTATGGAGTCGCAGATTTGGGTTGTGAGCACGCTGCTGATAAGCATCGAGCTGATCGTGTTAACTATCGTCAAACTGAAGTTTCATCCCTTCCTGGCGCTGCTGTTAGCCAGCTTTTTTGTCGGCGCAATGATGGGGATGAGCCCGCTGGATATGGTAAACGCCATTGAAAGCGGGATTGGCGGCACCCTGGGCTTCCTTGCGGCGGTCATCGGCCTCGGCACCATTCTGGGCAAAATGATGGAGGTCTCCGGCGCCGCAGAGCGTATCGGCCTGACGCTCCAGCGCTGCCGCTGGCTTTCAGTTGACGTCATTATGGTGCTGGTCGGCCTGATTTGCGGGATTACGCTGTTTGTGGAAGTTGGCGTCGTGCTGCTGATCCCGCTGGCATTCTCCATCGCCAAAAAGACCCGCACCTCGCTGCTGAAGCTGGCTATTCCGCTGTGTACCGCGCTGATGGCCGTCCACTGCGTGGTCCCGCCGCATCCGGCCGCGCTGTTCGTTGCCAATAAGCTCGGCGCCGATATCGGCACGGTCATTGTCTACGGCCTGCTGGTCGGGCTGGTGGCCTCGCTGGTTGGCGGCCCGCTGTTCCTTAAGCTTCTCGGCGACCGCCTGCCGTTTAAGCCGGTTCCCGCCGAGTTTTCCAACATGGAAGTCCGTCAGGAAGAGACGCTGCCATCCCTTGGCGCCACGCTCTTTACCATCCTGCTGCCTATCGCGCTGATGCTGGTAAAAACCGTTGCCGAGCTGAATATGACCAAAGGCAGCACGCTGTACATGCTGCTGGAGTTTATCGGTAACCCGATCACCGCCATGTTTATTGCCGTCTTCGTGGCTTACTACATCCTCGGCATCCGCCAGAATCTCGGGATGAGCGTGCTGCTGACTCATACCGAAAACGGCTTCGGCTCGATTGCCAATATTCTGCTGATTATCGGCGCCGGCGGCGCGTTCAACGCCATACTGAAAAGCAGCGGCCTGGCCGACTCTTTGGCAGTGATTCTGTCGAACATGCATATGCACCCCATCCTGCTGGCCTGGCTGGTGGCGCTGATCCTCCACGCGGCGGTCGGCTCAGCCACCGTCGCGATGATGGGCGCTACCGCCATCGTTGCCCCGATGCTGCCGCTCTATCCCGGTGTAAGTCCGGAGATCATCGCCATTGCCATCGGTTCCGGCGCCATTGGCTGCACGATCGTCACCGATTCCCTGTTCTGGCTGGTCAAACAATACTGCGGAGCGAGCCTGAACGAGACGTTCAAATACTATACAACGGCCACATTTATCGCATCCTTACTTGCGCTGGCCTGCACGTCCCTGCTTTCTTTCATCATCTGAGCGCCAAAGAGACGTAATATGAAAAACGCTGACATGACCACTTTAATCGCACAGTTTCCTCTGCTGAAGGAGCTGATTGCCCTGAAAGAAACCGCCTGGTTTAACCCGGCCACCACTTCTCTGGCCGAGGGTTTACCCTACGTCGGCCTGACCGGTGAAGACGTCCAGGACGCTCGCGCCCGCCTCGATCGCTTTGCGCCGTATCTGGCGCAGGCCTTCCCGGAAACCGCGGCTACCGGCGGGATTATCGAATCCGAGCTGGTGGCGATCCCGGCCATGAAGGCGCGGCTGGAGCAGGAATTTGCGCAGCCGGTGGCGGGCGAGCTGCTGTTGAAAAAGGACAGCCATCTGCCGATCTCCGGCTCAATTAAAGCGCGGGGCGGCATTTACGAGGTGCTGACCCACGCGGAAAAGCTGGCGCTGGAGGCCGGACTGCTCACCCCCGCGGACGACTACAGCAGGCTGCTGGCGCCCGAGTTTAAACAGTTTTTCAGCCGCTACAGCATCGCCGTCGGCTCCACCGGCAACCTCGGCATGTCGATTGGCATCATGAGCGCGCGCATCGGCTTTAAGGTCACCGTGCATATGTCCGCCGATGCCCGGGCGTGGAAGAAAGCGAAGCTGCGAAGCCATGGCGTGACGGTGGTGGAGTACGATCAGGATTACGGCGTGGCGGTTGAGCAGGGGCGTAAAGCCGCCGAATCAGACCCTAACTGCTTCTTTATCGACGACGAAAACTCGCGCACGCTGTTCCTCGGCTACGCCGTTGCCGGCGAGCGTCTGAAGGCCCAGTTTGCTCAACAGGGCCGCGCGGTCGATGCCGATCATCCGCTGTTCGTCTATCTGCCGTGCGGCGTTGGCGGCGGCCCTGGCGGAGTGGCGTTTGGCCTCAAGCTGGCCTTCGGCGACCACGTGCGCTGCTTCTTCGCCGAACCGACCCACTCGCCCTGTATGCTGCTGGGGATTTATACCGGACTGCACGACGCGATTGCGGTCCAGGATTTAGGTATTGATAACCTGACCGCCGCCGACGGGCTCGCCGTTGGCCGGGCGTCGGGATTCGTCGGTCGGGCGATGGAGCGTCTGCTGGATGGTCTGTACACCCTCGACGACCAGACGATGTACGACATGCTGGGCTGGCTGGCGCAGGCTGAAAATATCCGCCTCGAGCCGTCGGCGCTGGCGGGCATGGCCGGGCCGCAGCACGTTTGCGCAAGCGAAACTTACCGCCAGATGCACGGCTTTAGCCCGGAGCAGATGCAGAACGCCACCCACCTGGTGTGGGCCACCGGCGGCGGCATGGTGCCGGAAGAAGAGATGGCGCAGTACCTGGCGAAGGGGCGCTAGCCCGCCGTTAGCGCAGCAGCGGCATCAGCTCGGCGGGCGACCGCTGCTGGTTTTGTAGATCACGCATGACACGCATATAGGGCGCGCTCATGCTGTAAAACTGGCGATAGCCCGCGCACAGCGGGTTTTGCCCCTTGCCCGCATCCGGCGGCGGGCAATCACCGCCGCATAACCTCAGCCACGGGCAGTCGCGACAATCCGACGTAACCGGCGCGTCGGCGGGACGTACCGGTTCACCACACCAGCCACGCAGGGCGCTCTCAAAGGGCAACACCAGGATCCGGCCGATATCTTCGCGTACCCAGATAGCAAAAACCGCGCACAGGAACTCCCCCCAGGATTCGGCATCTTCCGGCTGAAGCTGCGGAACAAAGCGGATCGCTGAAACGCCCTGCTGGCGTAGCTGGTGATAATATTGCCGCGGACTCTGGCAGTGATGGCGATAAATATTGACGTCCAGTACCTTCAGCTCCCTCTCTGCGGCACTCCTGCTGTGGCAACGTCCTGTCATGTCACATCCTTAATGAATAAAACAATCTGCCGTAGATGAGTTACAGCAAACATTAACGCCAGCGAAAGCACTGCGAGAGAGATCAAAAATTTGTCACGTATCGCCCGGGAGTGTGCGAAATCGCTCTCGTTGATATCCATCAGGTTGCGACTGCGGGTATAGCGCCAGAGCATAATGGCTACGGCAACCAGCACGGCAATCGACAGCCAGAACAGCGCCCCCGCGCTGTGCCAGTTATGCTTGATAGCCAGCGCCATCAGCGCGCCGTAGCCCAGCAGCGTGCGAAACCAGGCCAGCGACGTGCGCTCCGGCTGCAGGCCCGGATCGCTCTCCCGCCGCATCCGCCGCCTATCCACCGTAGAGCACCAGTCCCATCACCACCACGACCACAATCATCAGCAGAATACTGATCGCCAGCAGGGTCCGGGTATAGGGCAAGTCCTGTTTCAGACGCATCGCCTTTTCATTACTCAGCCAGCGCAGATAGCCGTAAATAGCCAGGCCGCCGGCAAACAGGCACAGCAGCAGCGCCAGCGCTTCGCGAATCAGCGGCGTGGCAAAGTCGGGCGCCAGCTGATCGAGGCCAACGCCGGCGGCGAGAAAGCCCAGCGCCGTACGGATCCAGGCGAGAAAAGTACGTTCATTGGCGAGTGAAAAGCGGTAATCCGGCGCTTCGCCGACGCGGGAGATTTTCATCAGGGTTCCTTGTTCGTGCCACGGCCAGGCTCCAGCATAGCGTAATTCATCGCGAACAGGGGAAGAGGGAAGAACCGGCACCCAACGGATGCCGGTTAGAGGGAGGGATTAGCGCAGCTCTGGCCAGTACTCTTTATTGGCCGTAATCAGGTCGTCGAGGATCGCTTTAGCGACGGAGGCGCTCGGCACGGTTTTCGACAGCGTAATGGCCTGCCACAGCTTGTGGTAGGAGCGATGTTCCCAGGCATCGACCACCAGTTTTTCGACCGCCACCTGCTGGCCCATCATCCCTTTCTGGAAGTTCGGGATATCGCCAACCGTCAGCGGCTCCGGCCCGTTATGGCCAACCAGGCACGGAATTTCAACCATCGCGTCGGCGTCAAAGTTATGGATGGCGCCATTATTCGGCACAATTAGCAGCATGCGCTCCTGGGTGTTGAAGGCGATCGCCGCCGCGAGGTCAACGATGTACGAGGCGTGTTCGTCGATCTCCAGATCGCCGGCAGATGATTTACCGGCGGCAATAATGGCCCGGCAGGCGCTGAAGACGTTTTTCTCACGATGATCCATGACCTCGTTTGCGCGGGTGCGCTCAGGGTTGGAGTGCGCAACCACATAGTCCGGGAACAGATAGTACTTGAGGTAGGTGTTCGGCATGGTGTCCGGGTCCAGCGCCTGCACGTCTCTTGCCTTGGCAAAGGTATCGTTCCAGCTCGCTTCGGTATGCGGGTCGTTAGATGGCGGAACATAGCCATATTTAGCGACATATTCCCGCAGTTTTGGCATCAGATCGTTACCCTGCAGATCTTCAATCGACGTCCACCAGCCGAAGTGGTTAAGGCCGTAGTAGCGCACGCGCATCTGCTTGCGGTCTTTCAGGCCGACGATTTGCGCCATCCGCCCTTCAATACCGATCGGCATATCGCAAATGTTGAGGATTTTCGCGTTCGGACGCAGGCGGCGGGTCGCCTCTGCCACGATGGCCGCCGGATTGGAGTAGTTCAGCATCCACGCGTTCGGCGAATATTTTTGCATATAGTCCACCAGCTCCAGCACGCCGCCGATCGAACGCATTCCGTAGGCAATGCCGCCAGGCCCGCAGGTTTCCTGGCCCAGCACGCCGTGGCGCAGGGGGATTTTTTCATCTTTTTCACGCATCGGATATTTACCGACGCGAATATGCGCCATCACGAAATCCACGTCGGTAAACGCCGCCTGCGGGTCGGTGGTGTAGCTGAACTCAATATCCGGCGCCTGCTCTTTGAGAATGACTTTACAGGCTTCGGCGATAGTCTCCTGCCGCGCGCCGTCGTTGTCATAAAATTTCAGCGCCCGCAGCGGGAAACGGTCCTGATTCGCCAACAGCATTAATACGATGCCCGGGGTAAAGGTACTGCCACCGCCTGCGATAACAACTGAGAATTTTTTCATGATACTGCCTCCGTCATGGTGTTTTGTTCGGTCTGTAGAGAATCTTTGATGAGGGTTTCAAGCTGGTCGCGAACCTGAGGAACGTGCAGGCCGACGATGACCTGAATCCCGTTGCCGCGCCGCACCACCCCGTGGGCGCCCAGCGCTTTAAAGACGTCGTCACTTTGCGTTTTCGCCATATCGACCAGCGTGATACGCAGGCGGGTGGCGCAGTTATTGATGCTCTCGATATTGCTCGCCCCGCCGAGCGCCTGCAGGAAGCCTGCGGCCTGGCCGAGCTTGGCCTCCGTCGCGCCTGCGGCGCTGGTTTTGCCGCGCGCCGCCTGGTAGTCGGCCTTGCTGTAGAGCTTGATTTCACTCTCTTCGCGGCCCGGCGTTTTCAGGTTGAGGCGCAGGATCAGGGTGCGGAAGATAACGAAGTAGATGCCGGTGAAGCACGCCCCGACGCCGATTTGAATAAACATCATCGACGCGTGGTTATGGAACATCGGGATCCAGTTCTGCGGCAGGAACTGATCCAGCAGACCGCCGCCGAAGTTGCCCACCACGCCGCACATATACATCACCGTCGCCATCGTCGCCGCCAGCACGGCGTGCACGGCGAACAGCAGCGGAGAGATAAACAAGAAGGTGAACTCCAGCGGTTCGGTAATGCCGACCAGCATGGCGGTCAGGGTGGCCGGTATCAGCAGCCCGGCAACCTTGACGCGATTTTGCGGGGCGGCGGTGAAGTAGAGAGCCAGCGCAATCCCCACCGATCCAAAGACCTTCGAATTGCCGTGCAGGGCGAAGCCGCCTTCCGGGAACAGGGCCTTCAGCGGCTCGGTGCTCTGACTGAACTCCTGCAGATGCTGCGCCCAGTACATCTGAATGCCGCCCTCCACCACCGCCGGGCCGAAGATAAACGGACCGTAGACAAAATGATGCAGGCCGGTTGGGATCAGGATCCGTTCAAGGAAAATATAAACCCAAACCCCGAGCGCCCCGGCCGAGCGTAAAAACGCCTGCAGAGATTCAATACCCATCTGTACTTTCGGCCAGCACAATAGCGTCAGCCAGGCGCAGGGGATCATCGCCAGGAACGCCACGATAACGACAAACGAGGAGCCCTGGAAAATACCGAGGAAAACCGGGAGAGGTTTATCAAAATAGCGGTTATGGATCGCCGTCACGAAGCCGGAAATAACGATCGCGCCGATGATGCTGGTATCCAGCGTTTTAATCCCGGCAATCATCGCCAGGCCGCTGCCGGCGGTAGGTTCGACGGAGAAGTCGACGCCGAAGAAGTGGCCCCAGGTCATCCCCATCGCGTTGATGAAGTAGTTCCAGGTGAGGAAGCTAACCAGCACCGCCAGGCAGGCCCGGCCCTGCGCCTGTTTAGCGAGGCCAATCGGCAGGCCGACGGCGAAAATCAGCGGCATATTACGAAATACCGTCCAGCCGCCCTCTTCAATAATGTGAACAATTTGCGCAAATAAACTATCGGGAGCCGTAAGCGCTTCACCGACAAACATCGGGTTGCGTAACATAATGGCTATTCCGACCACGATCCCGGCAAACGGAAACAGTAAAACCGGGGTAAACATGGCACCGCCAAAACGTTGTATTTGACTGAGCATTTTAAAATCCTCATTTAACAACCAGTAGGGTAAGAGAGGCCTTATTTGTGTTGAGTATCGGCCTAAAGCGAGAATAGGAATTTACCCATCATCCAACATGCAATGTCGGTGCGATTCGTGATCGCTTTCATGGTTTTAATAACCGCAATGTTGTCTACTTTTTTAATAAAAAATAGACAACAACAATTCCACCCAACATGGGGCTGAAAAAAAATCAGCATATACGCATGTAATTTAATGTTTTTTAATACGAAACAGAGGTTTGATAATCACCTCTGTTACTGAAATAGAGGTCTACTGGTGATCTAAAAATCGATTGCGGAAAGATTGCGTCTGCGGCTCAATTCATCGGATTTCAACATCGGCAGCCCTCTGCCGGGAGAGAAAAAGCTGGCGCAGGAGTTTGGCGTCGCGCGGATGACCATTCGCAAAGCCATCGACCTGCTGGTGAACTGGGGGCTGGTGGTGCGGCGGCACGGAAGCGGCACCTACGTCGCGCGCAAAGACCTGCACCACGAAACGACCAACCTTACCGGCCTCGCCGAAGTGCTGCGCCAGCAGGGGAAAGAGGTGGTCAGTCAGGTACTGGTTTTCGAGGTAATGCCCGCCCCACCGGCGATTGCCAGCCAGCTGCGGATTCAGATTAACGAGCGGATCTATTTCTCGCGACGCGTGCGCTACGTTGATGGGAAGCCCCTGATGCTGGAAGACAGCTATATGCCGGTAAAACTGTTTCGTAATCTGTCGCTGGTGCATCTGGAGGGGTCAAAATTTGACTACATCGAGAAGGAGTGCGGGCTAACGATAAGCGGTAACTACGAGAGCCTCTCTCCGGTGCTGGCGGACAGGCAGCTGGCGCAGTCAATGAACGTGCCGGAGCAGACGCCGCTGCTGCGTGTCACCTCGCTCTCCTACAGCGACAGCGGCGAATTTCTCAATTACTCGGTTATGTTTCGCAACGCCAGCGTGTATCAGGTGGACTACCATTTGCGCCGCGTCCACCTCGATGGCCCGTTAGCCTATCCCCCAGAACAGCACGGCGAGGAGCTGCGGGGTGATGATGCGTAAAAACATCACCAGCGGATAGACCGTGGCATACGACAGCGCCGCCGCGCCGCTGGTGGCGTGCAGGTTGTTGGCGAAAGCCAGCGCCGGCGGATCGGTCATAGAACCGGCCAGCATGCCGCAGAGGGTCAGATAGTTCATCTTCAGCAGCATTCGCGCCAGAATACCCACCGTCAGCAGCGGAATGCCGGTGATGAAAATACCGTAGGCTATCCAGTTCAGGCCGTCGCCGCGAGTCAGCGTCAGGATAAAATCACCACCCGACTTCAGACCAACCACCGCCAAAAACAGCACGATCCCAAGCTCGCGCAGCGCAAGGTTGGCGCTGGGCGGCATAAACCAGTACAGCTTGCCGATGCTGCCGATTCGCCCGAGGATCAGCGCCATAATCAGCGGCCCGCCGGCCAGCCCCAGCTTAAGCGCGACGGGAAAACCGGGAATAAACAGCGGGATAGAGCCCAGCAGCACCCCTAAACCAATGCCGATAAATACCGGCAGCATCTGGACCTGCTGCAGTTTTTGCTGCGCGTTACCCAGCTCGGCGGCAACCGCGTCAATCGCCTCCGGGCGCCCGACCAGGTTAAGAATATCGCCAAACTGCAGGCTGGCATGGCTGCTGGCCACCAGCTCCACGCCGGCGCGATTAAGCCGCGAGATAACCACGTCATAGCGCTGCTTAAAGTTGAGATCGCGGATTTTCTTGCCGAGGATCTTCTCGCTGGTCACCACCACCCGCTCAACTTTCAGGTCGGTACCGCGAGTGGAAAGCGAGGTGGAAACCTCCTTGCCGATCACCAGCTGCGCATTGTGTAAATCCTCCGGGCGCCCCACCAGATGCAGCAGGTCTCCGGTCTGGATCAGCGTGCCGGGAGCCGGGACCATCAGCAGCTCATCGCGCTTCAGGCGCGAACAGATCAGCCTGTCGCTATTGAGCATCGGTACGTCCTGAATCGCCATATTATTCAGGTTAGGGTTTTCAACGCGAACGTTAATCGTCTGCAGCAGCGCATGGCCGTTGCCGCTGCTCTCATCAAACTGTTGCGCCTCTTTGTCGACGTTGACGCGAAAGAACAGGCGCACCAGCCACATGGTGAGCAAAATGCCGCAAATGCCAAACGGATAGGCCATGGCATAGCTCATCCCCATCTGATCTACCATATCGAGCGGCACGCCAAGGTCGCGCAGGATCTGCTGCCCGGCGCCCAGCGCCGGGGTATTGGTGACCGCCCCGGAGAAAATACCGAGCACTATCGGCAGCGGGATATTAAAAAGCTTATGCAGTACCGCGGTCACCAGACCGCCGAGGATCACGATGAGGATGGCAAAGAGATTGAGGCGCAGACCTGAGACGCGCAGAGAGGCGAAGAACCCCGGCCCGACCTGAATACCGATGGTATAGACGAAGAGGATCAGGCCGAATTCCTGAATAAAGTGCAGCATGGGGCCGCTGAGGGTAACGCCTGCCTGATCGACAAAGTGGCCGACGATGATACCGCCAAACAGCACGCCGCCAATGCCAAAACCCACGCCGCGAATTTTGACATTGCCGATCCACAATCCGACAACCGCAACCAGCGCCAGGACGCTGACGGTCAATGCTATATCACTCATCGTGTTTTCCCTGTGAATAACATTAGTAATGACAGGGATTATGGCCCAACCCTCCGGGCCTGTATGCAGCCTGGCGCACAATAATCAGCGGGTCATCGCAAGCGCGTAGCGGGTATTTCTGGCGGTCATTGCAGCGCGGGAGGGCAAAAAAAAGCCCCGCAGAATCGGGGCTTTGATGGTCTTGCCAAATTAGCTGTCGAGCGCCGGGCGCTCGCTAATCGCGATCCGCTGCGGGACAACCGCCTCCGGTTCATTGCGGGTGAGGTCGATATGCAACAAGCCGTTGTTGAAGGTGGCTCCGGAGACTTCCATATTTTCGGCCAGCGTAAAGCTGAGGCTGAAGGCCTGGCTTACCTGCCCCTGATGCAGCCACTTCGTCTCTTTGTCCGCCTGCTGCGGCGCGCCTTTCACGCTCAGGCGCGTCCCCTCCAGCTGAATGTCCAGATCTTCCTGACGGAAACCGGCCAGCGCAAGGGTAATGCGATAGTGGTTATCGTCGCTTTTTTCGATGTTATAAGGCGGGAAGCTCTGGCTTTCACCGGCGGTTTGCAGAGCGTTGGCCAGTTTGTCAAAACCGATCCATTGACGCAGCAGCGGGGATAAATCGTAGTTACGCATAGTGTGTTTCTCCTTCTAAGAAGCGAGTGAATACCGCAGGTTTGATAACCCGCATCTGCCCCCTGACGGCGAGCAAGTTTCAATAGCGGGCCGCGCGGGCGACCCAACGGGATTAGTTGATTTCGATACGGCGCGGTTTATCCGCTTCCGGGATCACGCGTTCCAGTTCGATATACAGCAGACCGTTCACCAGGTTCGCGCCGCGGATGTGGATGTTTTCCGCGATCTGGAATTTACGCTCAAAGTTGCGCTCGGCAATGCCCTGATAGAGGTAGGTACGCTCTTGCGGCTCGCCGGCATGGGCGCCTTTGACGATCAGCAGATTATCCTGGGCGGTGATCTCCAGTTCGCTTTCGGCAAAGCCGGCAACGGCGATCGCAATGCGATAATGGTTTTCGTCTACCAGCTCAACGTTGTACGGAGGGTAGCCGCCATTACTTTGGCTCTGATTGTTTTCTAACAGATTAAAAAGGCGGTCAAAACCAATAGCAGAACGATACAGCGGAGAGAGATCGAAATTACGCATAATAAATAGCTCCTGAAATCAGCGAGAATTTTATGACCTTCCATCATGGACAGGTCGTTATTACCCGGAATACCCCGCAGGCGTATTCTCATTGGGCCACGTTTCTAAAATGGGTTTCCCGGCGCGTTTTTCAAGACGAATGCCGCAATTTTTTTTGCAGTTTGCCGACGATTGCTTAGACTGGGGGTAGCACAAAAAGCAAAATGCGATGCCTGCCACAGTGCGGCGTAATAACGCTATGCATTCAGAGGATGGCCCGATATAACCGATAAATGGTTATCTCAATGCCCGAAACAATAATGGAAGAATGATGAAAAGCGGTCTGTTAAAGCTGGTCCTGTTCGGTGGAATGGTAGGCTTGAGCGGTTGCTCCAGCGTGATGTCTCATACCGGCGGCAAGGAAGGAACCTACCCGGGAACGCGAGCCAGCGCGCAGATGCTGGGCAACAGCGATGCCAACTGGGGCACCAAATCCCTGGTAGCGCTGGATATGCCCCTCACCGCGGTGATGGATACGCTGCTGCTGCCGTGGGATATGTTCCGTACCGATAGCTCGATAAAATCGCGCGTAGAAAAAAGCGAACAAGAGTCGCTGGCGACCAATTCGGTTATCCCGCCAGCGTCAATGCCAAATCCTTGATCTAACGCGTAACCTCGGTGGTCCACAGCTGACGATAGCCGTCCACCTCCGCCATCCATGCCAGATATTTGCCATCCGGCGAAAAGACGATCGCATCCGCCGAAGGCGCGCTTTCCCCCTCGGCCGTTAAAAAGGTTACCGCGCCCGACCGGGCGTCACAAAGCGCAATCCGATTATCCAGCACGAATCCCAGCCATTCGCCCGACGGGTGCCAGTTAAACGCAGACTGAATATCGGAACGATTAGCGGTGAGCTGTCGCAGGCTGCTACCCTGCGGCGAAATCAGCCACAGCTGAACCACGCCGGCGTCATCGCGCATCAGAAACGCAATCTCCGTCGCCTGCGGATTAGCCCGCACCCAGTGGCGCGGCGCGGTGGCTAATCCCGGATAGCGACGGTCATGGGTAAAGGTCAGGCGCCGCTGCATCACTCCGGCCGGCGGCGCGGGGAGCATCGTATCGGTTCCCGCCAGCGGCGCATCGCCCTGCAGCTTCCAGCCTTGTTCGCTCTCCGGCAGGGCGACGATAAACAGCTCGGGAACCTTTTCCCCCTCTGCCGATAGCGTGTCGCCAATAAAGGCCAGGGCATGGTTACCGACCCAGCCCTCTTCATAGGCGCGGTTGATTTCATCGCTGCCCGGCGTCGGCTCAGCCGTCGTCCGGCTGACCAGCACGCACCAGTGGCTGCCGCCATATTCACGCGGATGCTGTCCACGCGGTACCACCGGGCCATAGGGCACGGCCACCCCAACGTTGCGCAGATCCAGCGCCAGCGAGCGCTCGTGCAGCACGTGATCGTTATAGGTAAAGCTCACCCGCTGGCCGTCAGGGCTGTAAACGTGGACGTGGCTACCGCCGCGCAGCGCGCCCGCGGTATAAGGTGCGGTGATATCCATCGCGTCGAGGTTATGACACTCGCCCTGAAACGACACTACGCCGCGGCGGTGGTGGAAATCATAATGCCAGCTTTCGTCCGGCCGTTCAGGCCCGTGAATAAAGACGTAGGCATCTTTCGTCGGATGAACGGTCACCACCCCAACGTGAGCGCCCTGTTGCGCGCGATAGATAGTCTCTACCGCGCCGGTGTGGACGTTGACCCGCTCAATCGTCTCCCCGGTGAAGGAGGCCCCGGAAGGGCGGACGTCAAAAACCAGCCACTGGCTGTCCGCAGTCCAGACGCGCGTATTGGTCAACTGATGATGACGAGAGGCAAAAGTGATTTGTTTCATAGGACTACCCTGATGCACGGCGTTCGCATCAGGGTATAGTATCGGCAAGAATTAGCCTACACGTTTAATATCGCCCACCAGCACAATGTAGGAAAGCGCGCCAATCAGAGCCACGACGGCAATATAAACCAGAGCAGGAGCAAAGCCATATCCCTGCGCCAGATAGCCAATAACCAGCGGAACGGTAATCCCGCCCAGACCGCCGACAAAGTTAAACACGCCGCCGGTCAGGCCAATCAGGCGCATCGGCGCCAGCGATGACACCAGTGACCAGGTGATAGAAGCAAAGCCGTTACCGAAGAAGGCGATGGCCATCAGGGTCATAATCCATACCGGATCGTTGGTGTAATTCGCGCCGATAATACAGGTCGAGATCAGCAATCCACAGATAATGGGCGTTTTACGCGCGGCGCCCAGCGACACGCCTTTTCGCACCAGCCTGTCCGCCAGCCAGCCCGAGAGCAGCACGCCAACGAACGCGGCAAGGAACGGCACCGTGGTCATAAAGCCCGCTTTTAGCGCGGTAATCCCCTTTTCCTGAGTCAGGTAGTTGGGGAACCAGGTCAGGAAAAACCACAGCGTGGAGGTGACGGCAAACTGCCCGAGGTAGACGCCGACCAGCTTACGATGGAATACCAGCTTCCAGTCGGCCGCGGTCATCGACTGTCGCGCCTCTTTTTGGACCGGCGCATCGCCGTCCACCAGGCCGCCGCCGTCGCGGATATAGTCCAGCTCGGCTTTGCTGATGCTTTTAGTCAGGCGCGGAGGCTGGTAAACCTTGAACCAAACTAACGACCAGACAATACCGATAGCGCCGGTGACGATGAACACCCAGTGCCAGCTCAGCAGCTCCTGGATCCAGATCAGCAGCGGCGTCAGGAACGCCAGCCCAACAAACTGACCGGAGGTATAGAAGCCGACCGCCGATGCGCGCTCATGCTCCGGGAACCAGCTGGTCACCATGCGGTTATTGGTCGGGAAAGCCGGGGCTTCAAACACGCCCGTAATCGCTCGCAGACCAATCAGCGACATCAGCCCCGTGGCAAAGCCCTGAAATAGCGTCGCCACCGACCAGCCAAAAATGGCAATAAAGTAGGTCATTCGCGAACCGACGCGGTCGAGGAACCAACCGCCGGGAATTTGACACAGCGTATATAGCCAGGCAAAAGCAGAAAAAATATAGCCCATTTCCGTTTTGCTAATCCCAAACTCTTCCTGAATATGCGCTGACGCGACGGCAAGGTTAGCCCGGTCAACGTAGCAAATAACAACGGTAATAAAGATCATAACCAGCGTCAAATAACGACGGCGCCCGGTTTTTGCAGCTGTCACTGATATATCCATAGCAATCTGTCTCCAGATTTTGGGCATAGCGAAACCGCTCACCATGCCCTGTAATTACAGAGGGTTTATTTGAATTTTTTTTAATAGCTTAAGCGTAATGCGCTAAATAATTTGTGCCGGGGAAAGGCGGCGAATTTTCGCATTCCCAGGAGCATACGTTTGTATGTGACTGGGGTAAGAAAATACAGCCAACGCATCACCGGTACAAAGTATGACGGACATTACCATTCGGCGACGGAACCATCCTCATGACGCCACAATGGGTTACGCCAGTCCGGCGCATTTTTACTGAGCTCAATCACTCTGGCTTCGTCAATTTCCACTCCCAGCCCAGGCTTCATTAACGGTTTAAAGAAGCCGCCTTCCATACTGAAGTCTTCTTTATTTTTCACAAAGTCGAGCAGCTCCGCGCCCTTGTTGTAGTGGATACCCATGCTTTGCTCCTGGAGAACCGCATTGCGTGAGACGAAATCGACGTGCAGGCAGGCGGCCAGGGCGATCGGACCCAGCGGGCAGTGCGGCGCCAGCGCCACATCATAGGCCTCAGCCATGCCGGCAATTTTATAGCATTCGGTAATGCCGCCCGCATGCGACAGGTCCGGCTGCAGAATGGCCAGACCGCCCGCTTCCAATACCCGCTTGAATTCGAAGCGCGAGAACATACGTTCACCCGCCGCGAGTGGAATATGGGTTTGCGCCGCCAGTTTCGGATAATATTCCGCCTGCTCTGCCAGCACCGGTTCCTCAATAAATAGCGGGCGATACGGTTCCAGCTCTTTAATCAGCACCCTGGCCATCGGCGCGCTGACGCGGCCGTGGAAATCAAGACCAAACTCAATTTCATTGCCGAAGGCTTCGCGAATTTGCGCCACGGTATTGACCGCTGCGTCTACCGCGCGGGAATTATCAATAACCCCCATCTCTTCGCAGCCGTTTAATTTGAAGGTATCAAAACCAATCCCGCGCAGCTTTTTAATACCATCGATAACTTCCGCCGGGCGATCGCCGCCGACCCAGCTGTAGGCTTTAATTTTGTCGCGCACCAGGCCTCCCATCAGCTGCCATACCGGAGCATTGAGCACTTTGCCTTTGATATCCCACAGCGCCTGATCGATGCCGGCAATGGCGCTCATCAAAATGGGGCCGCCGCGATAGAAGCCGGCCCGGTACATCACCTGCCACAGGTCGTTAATACGCGCCGGGTCCTGGCCAATCAGGTACTCCCCCAGCTCGTGCACCGCCGCTTCGACGGTACGCGCGCGCCCTTCAATGACCGGCTCGCCCCAGCCAACGACGCCTTCATCGGTTTCAATTTTCAGGAACATCCACCGCGGAGGTAAACGGTAAGTAGTCAGTTTGGTTATTTTCATTGCACTGCCTCTCGATACGCTTTAACAAATGCGGCCGCCTGCTGCGCGGTGCGCTCGACGGACTGTCCGGCGCGATAAAGATCGCTCCCCAGCCCGGCGCCGGCACAGCCGGCATCAATCCATTGCGCCAGGTTCTCCGGCGTTACGCCACCGACGGCGAAGACGGGAACCTCTGGCGGTAAAACAGCCTTCAGCGCCTTGATATAATCCGGGCCAAACGCGGAGGACGGGAACACCTTCAGCGCGCCGGCCCCCGCATCGAGCGCGGTGAAAGCCTCCGTGGCGGTAGCGCATCCGGGGCAAACGGTCATGCCGTAGCCCACCGCGCGGCGAATGACCTCAGCGTGAATATTGGGCGTAACGATTAGCCGACAGCCCATCTTCGCCAGCTCGTCAACCTGCTCCGGCTGCAGCACGGTGCCTGCGCCAATCAGCGCCCGATCGCCAAACGCCTCGACGATGGCCGGAATACTTTGCTGCCAGCGGGGAGAATTCAGCGGAATTTCGACGGCATCGAAGCCCGCGTCGATAACGGCGCCAACGTGCGCCAGCGCCTCTTCCGGCGTGATGCCGCGCAGAATAGCGATCAGCGGAAGCTTAGTTTGCCACTGCATATGCGATGCTCCTTATTTAGACAAAATCATTCAGACTGCGTCGGGACAGCGGGCCCGGGCATCCCCGGTCGCCGGCTCAATTCAGCGAGCGGGCGCGGCCGATAAGGAGGCCGACTGGATGATGGACTGGATACCCGCCTGGAAAGCCGTATCGCCGGAAATAACCGTCGCCTGGCGGCCAAATGCGGCCAGCGCCTGCTGATAGCGGTTCGCCAACGCTTCTCCGGCCACGATGGTTATCTGCTGGTCAATCACGCTTTCGCTCATGGTGGCAACCTCGGCGCCAATCAGCAGACCGGATAAAAAATCGCTGACGTGCTCGCGCGGTAGCGTGCCCAGCACGTGCGAAGCGCGAACCTGAAAAAGCTGCGCTAATACGGCGGGCGAGATCAGCCCGCGCTCGAGGCCGGCGGAAAACGCCTCCGCAGAGGTTTCCTGCTGCGGCAGGCCGGCGCCCACCAGCGAATGTTGCAGCAGTAAATGATGCAGTTCACCGGTCATCACGGTGCGAAAATCAACAATTTGCTCGCCATCGGCCTGCACCCATTTGCAGTGGGTGCCGGGCATCACGTAGACGGAAGAAGGAGCGATCGCGCGTGCGCCAAGCAGCTGCGTCTCTTCGCCGCGCATCACGTTGCGGTTATCGTCCCGGGAGACGCTAAGGCCGGGAACGATCCAGATATTGTCGCCAACGGCGGTTAACTGTTGGCAAATAGCCGAAAAATAGACCGGAACCGGTAAATATGGGGCGATCTTCCAGCCCACGTTGCTGCCGACCATTCCCGCCATCACCGCCGGCGTGGCTTCATCGCGCCAGTTTTCGGTGATCTCGCTAAACACCGCGGCCGGGGACCTGCCGTTGAGGCGGGTGACGCCTGCTTCCGACCGCCTGCTCTCCAGGCACCTGTCGCCCTCAAAAAGCCAGGCGCGCAGGTTGGTCGATCCCCAGTCAATTGCGATGTAGCGTGATGTCATGTGATTTCCTTCAGCCTTCGTGTTGAGCTGGCGATCATGGTGAGCGCCGCCTGCTCCGCCGCTTCGCTATCCTGATGCCGGATGGCATCAAACAGCGCCTTATGTTCCTGGAGGGTCTTCGGCATGTTGCCTTCATCGCCCATCCAGGTTCGTTCAAATACCGCTCTCTGCAGCGAGCTGATTGCCACGCTCAGCTGCTGTAACACCGGGTTATGTACCGACTGCAGCACCGCTTCGTGATAGCGAATGTCGGCTTCGTTAAAGGCGTCCCGGTCCTGGTTATTGGCAATCATCTCGTTGAGCGCGTCTTCGATTTGCGCTAAATCGCCCGAGGTTGCGCGTTCCGCCGCCCAACGGGCGATGGCCGGCTCTACCAGGTTTCGCACTTCGCTCATCGCGCCAATCAGGCGCGGGTCGTAATCATTCTCCAGCACCCACTGCAGCACCTCAGTATCCAGGTAGTTCCAGTGGTTACGCGGTGCGACGAAGGCGCCGCGATAGCGCTTCATTTCTATCAGCCGCTTGGCCATCAGGGAGCGAAACACTTCGCGAATAATGTTGCGTGAGGTTTCAAACTCTTCACACAGCTCCGCTTCCGCCGGCAGCGCCGAGCCGGGAACGTATTTGCCGCTGACGATCTGCTTGCCCAGCGTGATAACGATGCGATCGGTTTTATTGAGAGTCATGGAGAGTCCTTGTGCTCTGTATGTACTGCTCTACTTTACCGTGACCGCCGGATTTCGCCTCAACTTTGTAGTACTAACGTGATAGCACTCATCATTGCCCGTGACCACAATGTAGTACAACAATACCGTGTTGTACTACAATTTAGATCACAAAAACGACAATTGATGATAAGAATATTAATGGCGGGGAAACGGCAGGCATAAAAAAACCCGCGAGGGTCGCGGGCTGATTTCCAGGGAAGAGGGCTTAATTTAGAACATATTTTTCAATGGCATACGCCACGCCGTCTTCAAGGTTTGATTTGGTAATAAAGTTTGCCGCTTCTTTAACGGTCGGTATCGCGTTATCCATCGCCACGCCGACGCCGGCGAACTCGATCATCGCAATATCATTTTCCTGATCGCCAATCGCCATGATCTCTTCCTGCTTGATATTCAGCGCATCGGCCAGCGACTTCACTCCGGTGCCTTTATTGACGCGCTTATCGAGGATCTCAAGGAAGTATGGCGCGCTTTTCAGCACGGTATATTTCTCTTTCACTTCTGCCGGAATGCGGGCGATGGCCTGGTCCAGAATCACCGGCTCATCAATCATCATCACCTTCAGCAGCTGGATGTTGGGATCCATATTTTCGGCTTCACAGAAGACCAGCGGGATGGTTGCAACGTAGGATTCATGCACCGTGTAGTAGCTTACATCGCGGTTAGCGGTATACAGCGTATTGCGGTCAAGCGCGTGGAAGTGGGAGCCGACGTCGCGGGAAAGCTGTTCCAGATAGCGGTAGTCATCATAGCTCAGCGCCGTTTGCGCAACGGTGCTGCCGTCGCTGGCCTTCTGCACTAACGCACCGTTGTAGGTGATGCAGTAGTCTCCCGGCTGCTCCATGTGCAGTTCTTTCAGGTAGCTGTGCACGCCGGCATACGGCCGACCGGTGGTCAGAACCACGTTGACGCCGCGCGCGCGCGCCGCGGCAATCGCGGTTTTAACGGCAGGAGAGATGGTATGGTCCGGCAGCAGAAGCGTGCCGTCCATATCAATTGCAATCAGTTTAATGGCCATGAGATCCCCAGGTAAGATGAGTCCTGACTCATGCTAACGCGATTCCGCTCAAAAAACAGCAACAGAAACCAGGGAAAACGAGGATGGTTTGGCAGGAGAGATTCCCCTTTTCCTGCGTAAAAAAACCCGGATGACGCCGTTGAGCGTGCGATCCGGGTTTATCAAACGCCTACCCCGGTCAGCGAAGCGCCAGACCGGGGAATCTGCGGCTTAGATATCGATATTTGCCGCTTTCAGGGCGTTTTCTTCGATAAAGGCGCGGCGCGGTTCAACGGCGTCGCCCATCAGGGTGGTGAACAGCTGGTCAGCGGCGATCGCGTCCTTAACGGTGACGCGCAGCATACGGCGGCTATCCGGGTCCATGGTGGTTTCCCACAGCTGATCCGGGTTCATCTCGCCCAGACCTTTATAGCGCTGGATAGCCAGGCCGCGACGGGACTCTTTCACCAGCCACTCCAGCGCCTGCTCGAAGCTGGCAACCGGCTGACGGCGTTCGCCGCGTTCGATAAACGCGTCGTCTTCGACCAGGCCGCGCAGCTTCTCACCCAGGGTGCAGATACGACGGTACTCGCCGCCGGTCACAAACTCATGATCCAGCGGATAATCGGTATCTACGCCGTGGGTACGGACGCGAACAATCGGCTCAAACAGCTGCTGTTCGCTGTTTTCGTGAATGTCGAATTTCCACAGGCTACCGTGCTGCTCTTTCTCATTCAGATCGGTTACCAGCGCATTCACCCAGCGCGTAACGGCCTGCTCGTCAGAAAGCTCGGCTTCGCTCAGCGTTGGCTGGTAGATAAGCTCTTTCAGCATCGTTTTCGGGAAGCGACGCTCCATGCGGCCAATCATTTTCTGCGTGGCGTTGAACTCAGCAACCAGCTTCTCTAACGCTTCGCCGGCCAGGGCCGGGGCGCTGGCGTTAGTGTGCAGGGTAGCGCCATCGAGGGCGATGGAGATCTGGTACTGATCCATCGCTTCATCGTCTTTAATGTACTGTTCCTGCTTGCCTTTCTTCACTTTGTACAGCGGCGGCTGCGCAATATAGACGTGGCCACGCTCAACGATTTCCGGCATCTGACGGTAGAAGAAGGTCAGCAGCAGGGTACGAATGTGCGAACCATCGACGTCCGCATCGGTCATGATGATGATGCTGTGATAGCGCAGCTTATCCGGGTTGTACTCATCGCGGCCGATACCGCAGCCCAGGGCGGTAATCAGCGTCGCGACTTCCTGAGAAGAGAGCATCTTGTCAAAACGGGCCTTCTCGACGTTGAGGATTTTACCCTTCAGCGGCAGGATAGCCTGGTTTTTACGGTTACGGCCCTGCTTGGCAGAACCGCCCGCGGAGTCCCCTTCCACGAGGTACAGTTCGGAGAGCGCCGGGTCGCGTTCCTGACAGTCAGCCAGCTTGCCAGGCAGGCCAGCCAGGTCCAGCGCGCCTTTACGACGGGTCATCTCACGGGCGCGGCGTGCCGCTTCGCGCGCGCGCGCGGCATCGATAATTTTGCCCACTACGATTTTGGCGTCGGACGGGTTTTCCAGCAGGTATTCATTCAGCAGCTCGTTCATCTGCTGCTCTACCGCTGATTTCACCTCGGAGGAGACCAGCTTGTCTTTGGTCTGCGAGGAGAACTTAGGATCCGGTACTTTCACGGAAACGACGGCAATCAGGCCTTCGCGGGCGTCGTCGCCGGTGGCGCTGACTTTAGCCTTTTTGCTGTAGCCTTCTTTATCCATGTAGGCGTTCAGGGTACGGGTCATCGCCGCGCGGAAGCCCGCAAGGTGAGTCCCGCCGTCGCGCTGCGGAATGTTGTTGGTGAAGCAGTAGATATTTTCCTGGAAGCCGTCGTTCCACTGCAGCGCAACTTCAACGCCGATACCGTCTTTTTCGGTGGAGAAATAGAAGATATTCGGGTGAATTGGCGTTTTGTTCTTGTTGAGATACTCAACGAACGCCTTGATGCCGCCTTCGTAGTGGAAGTGGTCTTCCTTGCCATCGCGCTTGTCGCGCAGGCGGATGGAGACGCCGGAGTTCAGGAACGACAGCTCGCGCAGGCGTTTTGCCAGAATCTCATATTCGAACTCGATCACGTTGGTGAAGGTTTCATAGCTCGGCCAGAAACGTACCATGGTGCCGGTTTTTTCGGTATCGCCGGTCACGGTCAGCGGCGCCTGCGGCACGCCGTGGGCGTACAGCTGACGGTGAACTTTATTATCGCGCTGAATCACCAGCTCCAGCTTCTGCGACAGGGCGTTAACCACGGAAACGCCCACGCCGTGCAGGCCGCCGGAAACTTTATAGGAGTTATCATCGAATTTACCGCCCGCGTGCAGTACGGTCATGATGACCTCTGCCGCCGATACGCCCTCTTCCGGGTGAATGCCGGTCGGGATGCCGCGGCCATCATCCTGTACGGAGACGGAGTTATCGCTATGGATGGTGACAACGATGTCTTTACAGTACCCTGCGAGCGCTTCGTCGATAGCGTTATCCACAACCTCGAATACCATGTGGTGCAGACCGGTGCCGTCATCCGTGTCGCCGATATACATACCCGGGCGCTTACGCACCGCATCCAGCCCTTTCAGGACTTTGATACTGGAGGAGTCATAAGAATTCGACATCAACGTTTCTCGCTCATTTAATCTTGGGTTAATCCGTTATTTTACCCTTTTCCACGGTGAACATCTTCGAATTTTTGTCCGACATGTCCATTACGTGCTCAGCGCTTATTGCGCTGACGAAAACCTGCGACTGCGTGGCTTTTAAGCGGCTGGCAAGCAGCCCGCGCCGCGCGTCATCAAGTTCCGAGGCAAAATCATCTATCAAATACAGACAGCGTCTCCCGCTTTCGCGGGTTAAAAACTCGCCCTGTGCCAGCCGTAGCGCACACATCAGGAGTTTGAGCTGTCCGCGTGACAAGGTATCTTCGACCGGCGCACCATCGGCGCGTATGCGGAAATCCGCTTTGTGCGGGCCGTGGGCGGTGTAGGTCAGCATGCGGTCACGCTCGAAGTTTCTCTCCAGCACCTCGGCGTAATCCGTTTCTTTTTCCCAGCCGCGCTGGAAAGAGAAGGTCAGAGAGAATTCAGGTAAAAACTGCTTACAGGTATCCGCCATGTCTTCGACGATAGCGGCGCTGTAATCGGCGCGCCAGCGGCTAATCTGCTCCGCCAGCGGGATCAGCTCCAGATCCCAGGGCCGAATTTGCGCATAGCGGCCGACCTGACGCAGCGCGGCGTTGCGCTGCTTCAGCAGGCGCTTCAGGTTGCTCCAGGCGGTAAAAAACCCGGCTTCATTGTGAAAGCATCCCCAGTCAAGGAAGGCTCTACGGTATTTGGGTCCGCCATTGAGCAAAGTAAACCCTTCCGGCGTAATCAGCTGCATCGGCATTAAATGCGCCAGCTCGGCGACCTTGTGCCCATCGGTACCGTCAATACGAACCTTGCTGTCGCCCAGCTTGTCTTTGGTCAGGCCGATGGCGACCTCACGCTCTGCGTCCTGTAGGCGCCCGTGCAGCACAAACGACTCCTGCTCGTGGCGGATGACGCGACCAATCTGCAAACTGCGAAACGCCCGGCCGTGGCCGAGCGTATAAATAGCTTCCAGCACGCTGGTTTTGCCGCTGCCGTTGGCGCCAACCAGGAAGTTAAAGCCGGGGGATAGGGCGAGATCCGCATTTTCGATATTGCGGAAGTCTTTAATCAGAAGTCGAGATAGCGACATATCAGCTCATAGCCAGGGCGTTATCGTCGCAGTTAGTCTGGTTACGGCCAGCGCGCAGCAACCGGAGCGTACTAAAGTACGCGAGGATTGCGAGCACTGCCCGGAGCCAGAATAACAAGTAAGATAGCCCGATATTTTCTACAACCTCATGGGCATGACGACGTAGGCTGCCGATTGCGACGCCGCATCCTCAATCTGCACGCTCGACACCGAATCGGTCAGCAAAATACGCACGTTTTCGCACTTCAGCGCATTCAGCACGTCCAGCACGTAGCTGACGTTAAAGCCGATTTCCATTTCGCTGCCGGAGTAGGAAACGTCGAGGATCTCTTCCGCCTCTTCCTGCTCCGGGTTGTTGGCGGTGATTTTCAGCTGATTTTCGCTGACGTACAGACGCACGCCGCGGAACTTCTCGTTCGACAAAATCGCCGCCCGGGCAAACGCCTGCTTGAGGATATCGCAGCCGGCGTCCAGGTGCTTATCGGGATTTTTCGGCAATACGCGGCGGTAGTCAGGGAAACGGCCATCAACCAGCTTCGAGGTAAAGATGAAGTCGCCAACGTGGGCGCGGATGTTGTTGCTGCCAATCTGCACGCGCAGCGGCGTATCGCCGCCGTCGAGCATGCGCATCAGCTCAATCACCCCTTTACGCGGCACGATCACCGAATGGTTTGGCAGCGATTCGCCCAGCGGCATCGAGCAGACCGCCAGGCGGTGCCCGTCGGTAGCCACGGTGCGCAGTTCGTCGCCTTCGGTTTCAAACAGCATTCCGTTTAAGTAATAGCGGACGTCCTGATGGGCCATTGAAAACTGGGTGGCTTCAATCAGGCGCTTCATCGTCGCCTGCGGCAGGGTGAATTCAACTTCGCTCTGCCAGTCGTCGAGATTCGGGAAATCGGCGGCAGGCAGCGTCGATAGCGAGAAGCGGCTGCGCCCGGAGCGCACCAACATCCGATCGCCTTCCAGCTGCACCGCGATCTCCGCCCCTTCAGGCAGGCCGCGGCAGATATCAAAGAATTTACGCGCCGGAACCGTCGTTGCGCCCGTTTCATGCGGTTGCATCAGCGCAACGCGCGCCACCATTTCCATCTCCAGGTCCGTGCCGGTGAGCGACAGCGCGCCTTCCGAGACCTGAAGCAGCAGGTTACCGAGAATAGGCAGCGTCGGACGACCACCTAACGGGCCGCTTACCTGTTGCAGCGGTTTTAATAAATGTTCACGTTCTACGGTAAATTTCATAGCGTCACGAGGATAATATTCTGATTAAATTGGAAAAATCTTCTTTGATATCGTGGCTTTCTTCACGCAGCTGCTCAATCTTACGACAGGCGTGCAGCACGGTGGTATGGTCGCGGCCGCCAAACGCGTCGCCGATTTCCGGCAAACTATGGTTGGTCAGCTCTTTGGCCAGCGCCATCGCCATCTGACGAGGACGCGCCACCGAACGGGAGCGGCGTTTAGACAGCAGGTCCGCTACCTTAATTTTGTAATACTCCGCCACCGTCTTCTGAATATTGTCGATAGTGACCAGCTTTTCCTGAAGCGCCAGCAGATCGCGCAGCGCTTCGCGCACGAAATCGATGGTAATCGCCCGGCCGGTAAAGTTGGCGTTCGCGATGACGCGGTTCAGCGCCCCTTCCAGCTCGCGGACGTTGGAACGTAGGCGCTTGGCAATAAAGAAGGCCACTTCCCCCGGCAGACGAATGTCGTTTTCGTCCGCTTTTTTCATCAGGATCGCCACGCGGGTTTCCAGCTCCGGCGGCTCGATCGCCACCGTCAGCCCCCAGCCGAAGCGTGATTTCAGACGATCCTCAACGCCATTGATCTCTTTCGGATAGCGATCCGAGGTGAGAATGATCTGCTGATTGCCTTCGAGCAGGGCGTTGAAGGTGTGGAAAAACTCTTCCTGCGAACGCTCTTTATTAGCAAAGAACTGAATATCATCGATCAAAAGGGCGTCGACGGAGCGGTAGTAGCGCTTAAACTCTTCGATGGCGTTGTTCTGCAAGGCCTTAACCATGTCCTGAACAAAGCGCTCGGAGTGCATATAGACCACTTTGGCGTTCGGTTTACGCGCAACGATGCCGTTACCGACCGCGTGCAAAAGGTGGGTTTTACCCAAACCGGTGCCGCCATAAAGGAACAGCGGGTTGTAGGCGCCGCCCGGGTTATCCGCAACCTGACGCGCCGCCGCGCGGGCCAGCTGGTTAGACTTACCTTCGACAAAGTTATCAAAGGTATGCTTGACGTTGACGTTGGAGCGGTAGGTCGGTTCCGCCGGAGCCGGGACGTTATCCCAGCCCGGACGCACGATAGCCGGCGCAGCGCGCGCCATCTGCACCTGCGCGGCCGGCACGGCTGCCGCGACGTTGTTTACCGCGCCGCGCTGCGGCTGTACCGCCGGTTTAGTGCCGACTTCAAACCGCAGCTGTGGGGCATCAGCACCGCAAAAATCATTGAGGAGTCCATTGATATTATTGAGGTATTTATCCCTTACCCAATCGAGCACAAAACGGTTTGGCGCATACAGTGCCAGCGTGTTATCGCTCAGTTCCGCCTGCAACGGGCGTATCCACATACTGAATTCTGTGGCTGGTAACTCATCCTGCAATCGGGCAAGACACTGCTGCCAAAGCGAAAGTGACAC